>NZ_QUBQ01000009.1 GCF_003388735.1 Paenibacillus paeoniae | reverse complement strand
CAGAAGTGCAAGCACTTCATCAAGTCCGCTCGACTTGCATGTATTAGGCACGCCGCCAGCGTTCGTCCTGAGCCAGGATCAAACTCTCCATAAAAGTTAGTTTGAAAGCTCATTACGTTGTTGCTTCGAAGTTCTTCACATCAACCAAGGCCAATGTGAGTTCTTCTTATATCTATTAATTCCTTAGAATTAACAGGGCAGTTTCGCTCGTTGTTCAGTTTTCAAAGAACAATCATTTGTCTTTCGTTTCTTGCGTGTCAGCCGTTTGTCTCAGCGGCGACTTAGATAATATATCATGGATGCCTACATGATTGCAAGTACTTTTTTAAAAAAGTTTTCATAGAAGTTTTTCTTCATATAATAGCATCCATTTTAACAATGACTCTTCATTCTTTTTCGCTTCTATATTAATGAAGGGCGTGCGAGAATTGCTCTAATCATATCAGTTGGTTGCCTAGCGGAGAGTCCATCGTTTCGTAGTACTCTTCTATAAGAAGACATCAGATGGCGTTCTTGCCTCATGTATAAGTTGTACGGGAACAGATAAACTTCCGGGTTCCTTACGAAGTCTATGGATTGAATCTCTTTCAGTAATATCTCATTGTAAATCAGCTTAAAACCCGGTACCAAAGAGTGATAGACATCCTTATGGTATAGTTCGGTGAGTAAAGCATCGTTTTTTAATACGGGATATGCTTGGTGATTGCCCGTTTGCCAGAACATCGTGTTATTACGCATTTGCCATTTACGCAAATCGCCCCATAGAATTGTTTACTGGATGACCTTATATAAGTAGCGTCTGATTGATGGCCTCGATCTTCAACGTTTCGCCTCTATTCCTTTACTTGGCATCCCATAATCTCTTATGTGCCTGCTCCTTTCCCTCTCCTTATCTTCCCCCATAAAATATTCTTTATATAGTAGACTCCGTATGTTCATACATTCGATTCTCCTAGAGCCCTTGCCATCATACTGAAGCAACTGATATTCCGCAAACATGACAAACATCGGATAAGATAGCTGTCTTGGCGGGAAGGAGCGATTATGCCTTTGTCTTTCATGATTTGAAATGCTCTATCTATTAAATTGTAGACTTCCTTCTATAACATCTTGAAGTACTCTCTCTCTCTTGTTCATGTGCAATTTGTTCAATATAAATAATTCTGGCGATCCTCAACATTCGCGGATGACTTAGCTTGCTGATTATCAATGCTCTATGAAGTTTTGGACAAAATAAAAAGCCCGCCATTCGGCGAGCTTCTATAATAAGATAGCTGGATTCCATTGCACTACTAATATTGTTTTGCTTTTGTATACATCTTGCTGTCTTTGATCATGACAGCGTTCTTCTTGCTTTGTACGGTTCCTGCATCGAGTGTCGTGTCGATCGTCACCCATTTGCCGTTCAAGTACACTTCATTCCATGCATGATAGACATCAACGTACTCTGTATTTCCCATTACAAGCTTTGTTGGAATATCCAGGCTTCGGAGCATCGCGGCAAACAAGGATGCGTAGCCGTAGCAAATGTCTTTTTTCATCGTTAAAGTCCGTTCTATATCTGGCAAATAATCAGACGGTACTGCTTTCGCCAATTTGTTGTCGTAAACGATGGTTGTTGTAATAAAGTTGTATATCGCTTTTACTCTTTCTTCATCGGTCTTCTTTCCTTTGACAAGCTCTTGTGCTTTGGCTGTCGCCTTGTCCGTGCTTGTCCAGCTAATATTCTGAACGGAGTTCAAATAGATGACATTCTCATCCTTCAACTTCAACTGAAGCGAACTCTGCTTCACTACTTTGTATGATTTCCCTGAAATATTCTCGAGCAGGGCAATTGTATATTCCCCATTGCCTAGCTGCAGCGGAAATTTCTCCTCAGTCTTACCAGCCAACAAGTTGTAGGTGTAACTCTCTTTACCTTTTGATATCATGACCTTCGTTTTCACGTTCTTCTTCACAGCGTACGAGATCGAGACGACTCCACTTGAGAGATCCGCTGAATTCATCCAATTATCGCCGGCCGTCGCATTCGTTTCCGATACCTGCACAGATGATCCTATTAACAATACCACAATTAGAATTAGAGCAAGTTTACGCACGAATACCACTCCCTTCGGTAGCTGGCTGCCATCATTCAGAAGGCCCTGTAGCTTTGCGTCCCTGCCTTTCGGCAGGTTTGCCATTGTCGAGTCTACTATTCGACGATTCGTTCAGTATAGACCTAGAATTCGTTCAATAGAGTCCTATAAAACAAAAATAGCATGTCCATTCGGTAGCTGGCTGCCATCATCAGGAAGGCCCTGTAGCTTTGCGTCCCTATCTTTCAATAGGTTTGCCGTTATCGTGTTTTGCTATTATAGTTCTATACTACCACATTTTTCTAGCAATTCAATAGTCGACTTGTCCAATTCTAAAAGAGGAGTCTAAACCTTTCATCCTCCTGTCGAGCGAGTGAACCACACGTCGAGGCAGTGAACAGTCAGTCTGAGCCAAGCCTACTATTGAGAGAGTTGCAGGGAACGTAATAAAGCCCCATCAACTGGTCGATGGGGCTTTAGCTATAGTCTACATATTAATATATATATTAATAGAAGGATGTCTACCCGGCTCGAGAAAGATTCAGATCGGCCAGTTTATTTTTATGCTGGTTTATTTTAATAGAAATCTTGAATCGATGAGAATCGTCCAAGCACCCCTCTAGCAACAGCTTATAATAAACTACGCATATATGATGCCAATTCCTCGCAAGCTTAACACGTTTGATCATTGGAGACCTCCTGTTATGCACGCAACCCTCTCGGGAGGCACGATATTTGGAAACTGGCTGGCATACTAGATTAAGCTTAGCCCCTGTAGCTTTGCGTCACCATCTTTCAATGGCTTTGCCTTTATCGTTTAGGTTGCTCTTTAAGCGTATCTTAGCAAATTTTTGTAACCTACACATGATATTCTGGTCCTATATTGGAATATTTTATGAGCCCTTGAGACTATGAACAGCCTCATAAGACGCAAAAAATCCCTGGTTATTATGACCAGGGATGCATTCAAGCCGCGATTAGCTCATTTTTTCGACAATCTTTTTACCGGCCTCGATTTCTGCTTCAAAAGCCGCACGGTATTCCGCAATAATGGCAGTGCTAAAGTCGTTAGCTTCCAATTTTACGGTTACATCGGAAATAATAGCTTCAAACTTCACTGTACAGCTATCTACTTTTTGCAAGATTTGAGTTTTAACTTTGGCTTTGCCAGCGTCATCCTTTGCATCAAAGTACTTCACTGCAATATCAATTAGTTCATTCGTGCAGCTATTTTGCAGTGTCTCTAATCTGCTCTTTGCATTTGCTGTGATTTGTTCATACGACTGCTTTGGAACTTCAACGCCTGGAACTTCTGGCGCGATTCCCCCGCCATCTTGTCCAGGATTTGAAGGCTTCTCGCTTCCTGAACCATTCTGTTCGCGGTATGCAGCCGATTCTGATTTAACCGTTCTCGTCTTATCGTCCCATGTAATCTCGGAGCCTACCGATTCAGATAGAAACCGAAGCGGCACATAGATCGAGCCTTTGTAGATGAATAGAGTTTGACCCTTTGGCAGTGCCTTGTCTTTTCCGTTAAAAATTAACTTTGCCTCTACTGGTTTCATAGCTAATGTTTGAACGGATTGTGCTTTCTTGTCACCTGTAGTGACAAGCAGAAGCTGCTTTTTCAATTCTGCAAGTTCCTGTGCGTTAGGTTCATTAATGCTTACCATGAACTTCTCTGCATCCCAGCCTACTGTTTTCTGCAAAGCGTAAGACATATAACGAATCGGAACATAAGTGCGTCCTTGATAGATGAAGGAATACTGTCCTTCCGGAAGCTTCAGATCCTGGCCATCAAATATAAGATTAATAGGCTGAGTCTTGATAGCAATTGTCTTTGGAGCTGGCGTATTTGCAGCCCATACTCCTGCAGGAGCAATACTAACAAGTAACATGACGACTAATGATACTAGCAACAAACGGTTTTTTTTCACTATTTGTCTCCATTCTGTATGTAGTAGTGATTCCTATTTCATGGCACTAGCAATTGCAGTAAGTGCACTGGATCTAGCTTTGGACTTCTCACTTTCATAATCCGAGCTCCAATCAGGCAACGACTGCTCATCTATCCCGGCAGCCGTGTATTGTGTTTTGGCTTGTCCAACCAGTAAGTTAAACTGAGCATCACAGCTAGCCTCCGCTGCCATAATGTCTGTCAGAAAATCTCCTTGAATAGATTCCGCCGTCGCATCTTTATCAGCCTTCAGCTGCTGCACAATCTGGTTCACGAGACTGCTGCTTTTTGCTGTACATGAAGCTCGCAGTTTCTCCATTTCCGTCGTTGTTGCAGCGTCGATTTCCTTTTTCTTCTTAGCTTTGTCGTCAGGTGTAGGAATTGTTGTGAGCTTGGTGCCAGTTCCGCCGTTGCTGCTTGGCGTTGGTACTGGTTTTAGTGTAACAGAAGGTTGATTTTCCGTTTTACCTGGAGTTGTGCTTGGTTGTTGGCTTGGGCTTTGTGGCTGATGCGATGTTGACGCACCCACCGGATTTGGCGATAACTCAGGTTTTCCACTTGGATTAGAAACATCCTCTTTATCTGTAAAAGACGGTTGTTCAAGATTCTCTTGATCACTAGGAATTTCAACTTCCGCAATCTTTCCATTCAGATCTTTCACTTCATTTATTTTTGAAATTAAGCTAACACCTCCATAAATTACAAGGCCAAGAACAAGGAGGGAGACAACTGAAATTATAAAAGGTTTTTTTTTCATTTTAACAACACTTAACCTTAGATCTTTTAGGATTATTAGTCATAGTTTCTCCTTTGTTTATTAATTTATTTAACTATTAGACGTTACTTTCGTATAAATTGTTTCATGAAGATTCCAATCTAAAAAGTAAAATCTAAATTCGATTGCCCCAGACTACTCTTAAATTAGTACATTAAGCTAAACTTACGTATGAAAAATAACTACCCACTGTAACAATGATAAATAATATAGCCACATACAATGGGATCATTTTTTTGCGAAATTCTGTATACAAGAATGGAACTGTATATATAGCGCACAGCAGATACAATATTGCTCTAAGTCTGGTGTCTCCTGACCCTGCATAAGAATATGAATACATTGCCCAATAAAATAATAGTATAAATAATATTGGATACATACGTTTAATATTTTTAATAGATAGTAACGCCAATATGAAGAATGGAAGAACAGCCCACCACATTAATCCGCCAAAAGTTATTAGTATATTACCTGTTGTTGTATATGTCAAAAAAGAATCAACACCAAACAATCCTCTGATTGGCCCTGGACCTAGTATGAATCTCCCCATTGATAGAGGTAAACTAAAAATATTTGAATTTATTAACGAAGAGATATTACCACCACTGGTGAATTCAGAATAAGTTACAGTATATATTAGTAATGTAGATAGTCCATTTTTAAACAACGGGATGGTAGTAATAGTAGCAACACTGATAAGCATTGCAGCTAATATATAGCGTTTCTTTTGAAACAACCTTACTAAGACAATCAAAGCAACGGTAGCAATTATCATATAAGGGAACCACTGTCTAATGTCTTCAAGGATGAATAACGCTACGCCCATTGAAATAACTCTCAAAATCGACCATCTTTTATGAATAATCCAATCAAGAAGGAAATAGATAAGTATTGCCAGGAAATATATAAACATGATATCTTTCAAGTTTCGAATGGCGGTCCATGTCACAATTCCATTAAATCCGATAAATAATAGAGCCCAGTATAAAATCTTGGATTTAATTAAGTACGTTCTGTTTAATAATAGAAACACAAATAGTAAGGTGTTAATTAGTAATAAAACATTTCCTAATCTAATAAAGAAAATACTTGGGTAAAAGCTGGTTTTTAATATTAATGTTCCGAACAATACATAAGAAAAGTTAAAATCATCTCTAACAATCTGAAACCAATTATCGGATTTAAATGCTTGTAACATTGTATTATAATATGCTGTTTCATCACTTCCGTAGCTTGATGTCCCTAAACCAAGCAATTCAAAATGAAGGATGCACAGCCACCCAACATTCCATACCAATGATGAAAGAACTATTAATATAATTGTTTTATTAAATCTTGTCTCTCTTAACAGTAAGAACAATTGAAACAGCAATAATAAAATAATAACCACTATTTGTAGCTCCTTATGAACAAATAGTCAACCTAATAAGTTAGAATTACAATTTATAAACTCCATCAAAATCACAAATATTTCGTGTATCGAGTACTAACTTAACATCTAGTTTATTTATATTCTCTTTAATATGATCATGAGCAACCATAATTACAACAATTTCGATTTCAGAAAGAAACTCATCAAAATCATGATATTGATTTTCCACATGACTTTTATGCACATACGGATCATAAACCTTTACCCCAAAAGATAGGTGTTCATCTAAGCGCTCTAGCAATTGAAGTGTCGGGCTTTCCCTCATATCATCTACATTTTCTTTATAAGTAAGTCCATATAAGCCGATTTTGCTAATATCTCTAATAGAGTGCTCTCTCATTATAGTTCTGATACGGCTTAATACATGTAATGGCATCGAATCGTTGATCTTTCTTGCAGACAATATTAAATTGGTCAAATCAGGATAGTCACCTACCAAAAACCAAGGATCCACTGAAATGCAATGTCCACCAACTCCAGGTCCAGGCTGGAGTATGTTCACTCTGGGATGCATATTAGCCGTTTTAATAACCTCATAGACATCCATATTGTCTTCCCTGCATATTTTTGCAAGCTCATTGGCAAAAGCGATATTAATATCTCGGTACGTATTCTCTACTACTTTTGACATCTCGGCAGTACGTATATCCGTTACAACAATATCCGCTCTGCAAAAACTCTCATAGATCTTTTTTATTTTATGCCCAATTTCGTTATCGTCGGTACCAATAGTTCGAGAGTTATTCTCTAACTCATATATCATATTCCCAGGTATAATTCTTTCAGGAGCATGTGCCAAATGAACATCTCTCCCAATTACAAATCCTCTTTCACTTATAACAGGACGGATATATTTATCAATGGTGCCTGGTGATATGGTCGATTCAATAATAATAATTGCGCCCGGCTTACAAGTATCTAAAATACTATTTACTGCGGACACAACATATTTAGAATCAATTTTTTTGCTAGTTTTCATATATGGTGTTGGTACAGCGACTATATAAGTATGACAACTCATATACTCCGTAGTGAACTCAATTTCATTCTCACTAGCAGCTTCAAATAACTCTTCTAATCCTTGCTCATCAAAGGTCAAATTACCAGATCTCAAAGAATCAATCAATGATTCATTGTAATCTGTTCCAAAAATTTTCAACCCGCTATGCTTAGCAAGCATTAATGCTGTAGGCAAACCAATGTAACCTAATCCAATTACGTTAACAATGGACACTAGACAACCCTCTTCCTATGCATTAGATGGATTTTTCATTGAATAGCCATATAGAACTAAGAAATAAACAACATATATAGCAAAATAGGAATAACTGATAATGGATAAAAACTGAACGATGGTCGAGTTTGTTTCTTTTGTATACATGTAACCAAGAATAGCCGCAATGCAAAATAAAAATTGAATCAATAGCTCTAGCTTTTGTTTACTCGAAATGAGCATACCTGGCGAAAGAGCTGAAACAATAAAGCGGATTCCGAACATAGGCGCTAGAACCTTAATAAACAAACCTGTTTGTTCCCACTCGCCCCCGAACAACCAACTAATTACAGGTGGTGCAAGAAAGTACATACATAACACCATAGGAACAGCAATAAGTGTTAAAATAATACTTGTTTTCTTAAACGTTTTAATGTAATTCCTAGTGGTATTGTACTCTCTTGAGGCTTCCTCATAATATACTCGTGAAATATTAAAACTAATTACTGTTAAGGGTAATCCTAAAATTCGAAAAGCCATATAATAGTACCCTAACAATGAGAAGCCAAATAATTTTTGAATAAATATATTTAATGATGCATAAGAAAAGCTATTTACGAAGATAGATGGGGTCGAATATATCGGTTGCTTTAAGTACAGTATGGCTACATGCCTTATATTAGCATTCCATATATCCTTTATTTTAGATTCTAATGATTTAGATTGTCTCCTTAATCCTGCAGCTTGTCCAACTAGGGTTGCCAACACAAGTCCTGTAGCTCCAAACTTAAACATACCAAAAATTGCGGTAAGGCATTCCTTAAAGATGGCCCTGATTACTTGTACAGCCGTCATCAGTTTATATTCTCTATTCCGATTATTATAAGCCATTAATATATTTGTCAGTCCTGATGTAAAAAGAAGAAAGAACACTGCACAAGTCACCCAAAAAATAGATGATCTAAATTGATCTGTGGTGTAGAAATAAACCGTAGAACCAAGACTGATAATTATGCTAGCTATCAAACAGATTAAAAAGCTAAGTTTAATTAACGCATGTACATTAGCTTCATCTTTGTCAGAAACAATAACAACGTCATATCGAGCACTAATCACACCACTGAACATAGTGATAACTGTAAGAATCATGGTTAGGACACCTATTTCCTCAGGCGTATATAACCAAGCCATAATAGGAAAACTAGCTAAAGATATGATTTGTGCAAGAGTAGACCCTGACACTAACGTTGCGATGGATTTGACGTATGAGTTTTTTATTTTCATCAGAACCTTCAACTATTAAATTAGAAATCTGCTTTTATAATTTCTTGAGATTATGAATTGATTAATGTTTTTGAAACCTCTTTTGGACTAAAATCCTCAATAATAAACCTCGTATTTTTATAGTTATCCTTCTTTATTTGAGACAATGCACGAGAGATACTTTCTTTATTATTCTCACAAAATATGAATCTATTGTATTTTGAAAAAAAGTCCGAAAGCTTCTGTGAATCTCCATCAAGTATAAACAAAACATATTTATTCGTACCTGAAAACTGATAGATCTTTCCCGGTATTTGGCTACCCGACTTGTTGCTTAAATGAATGAGAACATCTGCGTTTTCTTCTAACTTCTTTACCTCATCCACACTTATACGCGGGTATATTTTAACGTTACTTAGCGGCTTTAGATTGATATCACTTCCACCGCAAATCGTAATCGCATCATTTGAATCACAGATTGCATCATATAAAGGACGAATATCTCTTACGCTTGACATATAATCTCCAGAGTACAATAAAGATAGCTTCTCAGTCTCATTGACAACTGGGTACTCAACCCTAGCATTATAGGGGATCGGAACAAATTTCATTTTATCCGAATACTCCGGAAAAATGCTCTTCTGGGATTCTAAAGTTAATGGTGATACATATATGACTGAAGAAGCATAATTTAATAATTTACGTTCTTCTTTTTTTATTTTTCCTTTATTCCATTTCTTAGTGCTTGTAATATCTGAATAGAAGGGATCTCCCCATATTTGCTTCCATTTCGTATTTTTGAGCACTCCAATTTCAAATAGTTTGTACACAAATAAATGTGATGACTTGGGGTCTGAAGATGAAATAACAAGGTCATAGCTAGTATCATCTATATTTACATGTTCTGCTTGATTTGCGACCCCCTTTAAATTATCATATAATTCAAATTTAGTTGCTATTTTATACACCAAATTACGAATTTTCCCAAGAAATTTCAACCTCCTACCGGTTCTTAGTACACTTTGAACGCCCGACAATTCCAAATAAGTAGTATTTACCCTGTCAAGTGCCAAATTAGAATCATAGCTATTATGGTTCGGGTCTGCTGCTGTAGTAATTAGATCTACATCACACCCATTATCCAATAATCCCTGAATGGTGGCCCTATTCCTTATTGAAGAAGAAGTATTAATTTCTAATGGCCTAGATACTACATAAAGTATTTTCACAAAATTGCACATCCCATACCTTTTTCTTTAATGCAGCAGCTTGTTGATCCTTACTTAATGACTATATTTGCTCATAAAGATTTATCAATCTCTTCTCCATAATTGACCAGCTATATTTTCCTTTATAAAGCATCTTCATTCTCTCAGACATTCCAGGCCAATCAGCTTGCTTTCTTATTAAACTTTGAAGATTCTCAGCAAAACTGTTTTTATTATATTTAATAACTACGCCAATCTCATTACGGAGTACAACTTCATCCATACCAGTGTTTTCTACCATGATAAGTGGCTTTCCAAGCATTAATGCCTCATAAAACTTATTAGGTGCAGCATACTTATGATTAGGAATACTGGGATCGTAAATAGCCAGCATAATATCACAGTTATAAGCTAAATTTAAAGACTTCTCATAAGACAACTTTCCATAAAAGTGAATATTTTCACTTATAGCTGACAGTTGTTCAAAGTATGATCCCAGTTCTCCAAAACCACCTATATGAAGCTCGCAGTTAGGTAACTTTTGAATGACCTCGGAGATTTCCAGCAAGAATCTTTCTTTTGAAAGTATTCCCACATATACTAGTTTCATTTTATTCTGGTTAAGATTAAATTTATATTTCCCTAATTCTAAATCAGGCGGTGTATTATGTATGAATGTAAGACTCTTAGGACTAGATCCACTAATTTGATCTTTCCTTTTTTCAGAACAAATTATTGTTGCACTAGCTGAGTTAATTATATGATGATCTATTTTTTGTATATACCTTTTTAGTTTAGTCGGCACACTGAATGCATCCACATAATAATCGAAAATATCATAGACCAGTTTTTTCTTTAAAAACTTGGCGCATAAAAAAGCTGACAATGCTGTATCAAAATCACAGGCGTGAATAATGTCGTATGATTTTCTATTCCGTATAAGCCAAAGCATTAAATAATATTGAAATAATAAAAGTGGAATTAAATTTTTCTTCATTCCACCCCCGAACTTCGCAGGTATTCCCATTCTATGGATGCTCACTTCTTTTGAAAATAACCGGATTTTTTCTTCCCGTGCTTTATGTTTTGCTCCCCTCTCCCAGGCAACAATTGTTACATCGTGGCCATTTGTCAAAAGAGTGTTCGCCTCCTTCTCAACTCGAGAGTCCGGATCAACTGGATTAGAGCGAAGTATTACAATTTTTTTGTTCATTGGGACATACACTCCCTAAATTCAACTATATATACCACTCATTATTTCTTCTACAACTGATTTATCATACATTTTTGCTTTTTCAATATTTTGAGCGCTCATTGACTTACGTAAATCAGAATCTGAACTTAATTTCTCGATTTTTTTTGAGAAATCATTAATATCCGATACATCAAACAAAAAACCATTAATTCCATTCTCAATAAGATCAGTATTTCCTCTAATAGACGAGCAAATTATAGGTAGCCCTGCAGACATGGCCTCCATTATAGAAACAGGTAGTCCTTCTTGAAAAGAAGGAAACACAAAAATATCGGATGCTGCACAAATTTCCGGAATATCATTCCTGAAGCCCAGGAATCTGACATTCTCCTCAATGTTGAGATTTTTTGAAGCTTCTCTCAAGTAATCTTTCAGGTCACCGTTACCACATATTAAATAAACATAATTTTTATTTTTAAGTTTAGATACAGCTCTTATTGCAAGCTCATGGTTTTTTCTCTTGGTTAGCTCTCCAATCGAAAGAATCACAATCGAATCTTCCGGTATATTAAGCTCTTTTCGTTTATTTTCTTTAGCTAGTTTTAAATCATTAAATTTGTTCACATCTATCCCAACACCTGGAACAAATTCAACTTGATTTGCTTTAAATTTCATTGCATACTCATAATCCTCATTATTAATAGTAATTAATATATCCGTAAATCGTGATAAATATTTCTCTGTTGGATAGTATAAAATCCAATTTATTAGTGGAGCACCTTTGTAAAAATGAAATCCATGAGCTGTATAAAGTACTTTACTTCCTCGATTTCGAGATTCCTTAGCCGCCAGTCTAGTTAAAACTCCACCCATTGGCGTGTGACAATGAATTACTTCAAAATTATTTAAATCAATTATTTTTTTTAATTCTCTATAAACTTTAATATTCTTGAGATTTATTGGTGAACGTTCAAATGGAAGGTCAATGTAATGATCGCAATATGGAATATTACACTCATTTTTGTTTTTATAATCATTCTTAGCGCACACGTAAGTTTCATATCCATTTTCCTTAAACCACTTTAAATATGGTATATGAAAGACCATTATATGCTTCTGGACTACTGTGGCCACAAACAACACTTTTTTCATATTTCCGCTCCGCTCTCGGTTAATTCAATAGAGTCATTAAAATTAACACAACAATATGATAAATGGTGTTCAGAAAGACTCATATCGTAAACCAGAGTTCCAAAAATTTTTTTTATACTTCCTATTTTTAAGTATTTAATAATTTCACTTGGAACTTTAAATATGTATATTTTAGAAGATTTGTACTTGGAAATTAGTCTTACCATGCTAGCCGTATTAACATACTCCTCATTTTGTGGATAAAAAATACCCTTGCTTTTGTTATTAATTATAATTTTTACTAACTCTGATAAATTATCTATATAAATCATACTTCTTTTATTAATTGAATCGGGAAATATAGGTAGTTTTTTTGATATTTTAGATAGTTTAGTGTAATTTCCTTTGCAACCTCTTCCATATACCATTGGAGGACGTAAAATCACCACAGAAAAATTGTCAGACTCAAGCTTTATTAATTCATTTTCAGCCTGTAATTTAGATTTTCCATAATTGCTCACAGGATTTTCAATTGTATTTTTATTAATAATACCGGTCTCAAGACCATATACACTCATTGAACTCAAAAAAATAAATTGGAGAACCCCTTCATCCTTTGATTTTGTCGCTAAATCAATTGTCAAATCTCTATTTACAGTATAGTATAGTTCGCTATTTACTTTCTTTTCATTCAGGTGGGCAATTCCCGCAACATGATAAACTACATCATACTCACTAAAACTCTTCTTTTTCCATTCATCAGATCTACAACTTAAGAATTCTATTTTAATATCATCATCTTTTACCCAATCGGCAAACGAATTACCTATATAACTATTTTGAGCTGTCACTAAAATTCTTTTCATTCTACGCTTCGATCCTTTTAATCTTAGACTCTTTGGTTAACTTATTAGAGTGTTGTATGTTTGCCCCCTGTGATCCTTCAACAACCCCATCACTCTTTATTACATTTACTATAGTTCCAAAAAAACATTTGAAATCCATTCTAACCCCTATACTACTTACATATTTCCCGTCCAATCTTGCTTTCTCTGATATCGGTAACTCATCTCGACCATTAATTTGCGCCCAACCCGTTAGCCCTGGAAGAACTTCATTCGCCCTGTATTTGTCGCGTTCAGCAATAAGGTCGTATTGATTCCATAAAGCTGGTCTCGGTCCGATAATGCTCATATCGCCCACAAGAATGTTCCATATCTGAGGGAGTTCATCCAGACTAGTTTTTCTCAAAAATATTCCCATTTTTGTGATATATTCTTCGGGATTTTGCAGCAAGTGAGTAGGTGTATCCTTAGGCGCATCAATCTTCATCGTTCTAAATTTCAAAATATTAAAATGCTTCTTATGAATACCAACTCGCTTTTGTTTAAATAGCACCGGTCCTCGTGATTCCATTTTAATCCCTACTATAATGAACAAAAATAATGGAGATAGTAAAATTAATCCGGTACAGGACAATAAAATATCTCCACATCTTTTTAACTTAAGATACATGTCCGCAACTCCATTTCAAGCATTTATTATTTATCATGTCAAACCATTAATCTGTGATTTCGCAATAAATCCTCAAGGTAGTTCAGTAATTCTTTATTTAAACTTGGATTTTGTAATGCCATTTCAATTGTTGTCTTGATAAACCCAAACTTCTCACCAACATCGTACCGAGTCCCCTTGAAATTATAAGCATATACCGCCTCTGAACGGTTTAACTCAGCAATAGCGTCTGTAAGCTGGATCTCTCCACCTGCACCTGGTTTTTGCAACTCGAGTATGCCAAAAATTTTCGGACTCAAAATATAGCGTCCCATAATAGCTATATCCGATGGAGCCTCTTCCACTTTAGGTTTCTCAACAAGTTCATTAACACTATACAACCGTTCATGAATCTCTTTTCCTGCTACAATACCGTATCTTGAAACCTCTTCTTGGCTTACTCTTTGCACGCCAATTATTGAAGATTTATACCGGTCGTATTGTTCAATCATTTGTTTTAAGCATGGCTTCTCCGCTTGAACAATATCGTCACCCAAAAGCACAGCAAAAGGTTCATTTCCAATAAATTTTCTTGCACACCATATCGCATGCCCTAAACCTTTTGCTTCCTTCTGCCGAATATAATGTATATCAACCATTTTTGAAGACTTTTGTACTTCACTTAACAGCTCCAGCTTTCCTTTTTCCAGAAGACTCTGCTCGAGCTCAAACGAATTATCAAAATGGTCTTCAATCGCCCTTTTGCCTTTACCGGTTACAATAATAATATCTTCAATACCTGATTCAACTGCTTCTTCCACAATGTATTGAATAGTTGGCTTATCTACTATAGGAAGCATTTCTTTGGGCATGGCTTTTGTTGCTGGCAAAAACCTTGTCCCTAGACCTGCGGCGGGAATAATAGCCTTGCGAACTTTCATGGATATCCTCCGTTCAATGATTTCACTTAGCTGTAATATACTATTTACTGTTCCTTAGAAACTTCCTCGTAGCTCTTTCCTTGACTCATGCCATATTTCTTTGCAATTTGAATAAGTTCGTCATATTGCTCTGGTGTCAGCTTTTCCAGTATGATGCTCCTAGCCTGCTTTTTTTCTTCAATATTAAGACCGCCACTCGCTAACTCTTGAAGTAACTTCATATCATCAACACTCAATTGTTTTAGGAGCACTCCTGCCAACTTTGCTTTTTCACTAACTGTAATTTTCTCCTGAACATCTTTGGCCTTATCAGTAGAGATCTCGGCAGTATAACCATCGTTAGAAGGTTGTTTTGAAGGCTGAGAAGTGGAATCCGGGTTTGTATTTCCACCCTGAGTGTCGGAAGGACTATCTTGATCTGGGACTTCTTCTCCACCTGGTTTATTAGGTTCTACATTGCCATTATCGACCTCTGCTATAAGTTCTGACTCCAAGCTATTGGCCAACGAAGCAATCATCCGATCCATGACATAGTTGGCCGTAATTAAACCACCAATACCTAGTACAACAATAATTGAAGCAACCCAAATCAAAACCTTTTTCCATTTCTTCATTCGCTTCTCACCTCTTCTGATTGAATTATAGTGTTTTTACGATACATGAGAGTAGAAAGGAACTAGCCGCTCAATAGCAGCCTTCACAGAATGATGATCCTCGCCCAATACTTTCTCAAATCTTCTAAATTGCATATCCAGTTCTGCTCGATTAATGTCCGAAGGCTTGCCAATGTAGATTCGCTCATGCTGCGTGGCTGTTGTCGCCTCCGATTCAGTCAATAACTCTTCAAATAGCTTTTCACCTTCACGCATACCACTGAACTGCACCTTAATATCTACGTCTGGTTCGAATCCTGATAATCGAATAAGATCTTTAGCCAAATCAAGAATACGAACAGGCTTGCCCATATCAAGAATAAAAATTTCTCCACCCTTTGCATACGCACCAGCTTGAATAACCAACTGCACGGCTTCGGGTATAGTCATAAAATATCTCACCATGTCTGGATGAGTTACCGTAACCGGTCCGCCGGCTGCAATCTGTTCCTTAAACCTCGGAATTACACTGCCGCGACTTCCAAGCACATTGCCGAAACGGACAGCAACAAATTGGGTATTGCTTGTCGCGTTAATGCTCTGAATATACATTTCCGCAATGCGTTTGGTAGCCCCCATAACACTGCTTGGATTTACAGCCTTGTCTGAGGAAATCATTACAAAACGTTGCGTTCCATACTTGTCCGCGGCATCCGCAACATTCTTCGTTCCAAACACATTATTTTTAACAGCCTCCGACGGATTACGCTCCATAAGAGGAACATGCTTATGTGCTGCGGCATGAAACACAACCTGAGGCTTAAAGCTGGCAAAAATCTCATCCATACGGTCCCGATCCTGAATATCCGCAATGACGGTCTCCAAGTGCACATTAGGAAACTTATTTTTGAGTTCCATCTCAATTAAATATATACTGTTCTCGCCGTGACCTAGCAATAATAGTTTGGATGGCTGATAAGAAGCAATTTGTCTGCAGAGCTCTGATCCAATAGATCCACCAGCCCCCGTAACCAATGCCACTTTATCCGTTACATAGTCCATAATGCCTTTCATATCAATGTTGACGGTCTCTCTACCCAGTAAGTCTTCAACCTCTACGTTCCGCAAAGTTTGAACAGCCAGGCGTCCCGTAATGAAATCATTAATGGCCGGTATAATCTTTACCTTTGCCCTCGTTAACTTGCAAATGTTAATAATATCTGAAATGTCCGAACGCTTAGCGGACGGCATAGCAATGACAATGTCATGAATATCATATTTCTGAACAATAAACTCGATGTGATCACGGCCACCCATTACGGGTACCCCCATCACTTGCATATTCCGTTTATAGCCATTATCATCAATGAAACCTATAAGACGACTCCCCTGAAAGCGATCGCTTGTCATGATTTCTTTTGCTATGAGTGCGCCACAATCGCCCGCACCTACAACTAATATATTATTAGGTTCCTCCGACTTAATAGATCGATTTACTCTTATTAACCGCCATAGAAACCTGGACCCGCCCATTAGAAGCAACATGAGCTCCAGTGTTCTAGAGCCTATTGACAGTGGAATTCGTTCACCAAAAATAAGTGAAGCCACTGTATAAGACAAAACCATCCCAATTACAATAGCTTTAAAAAGCTCAAGGATCTCGCCAATACTGGCATATTGCCACATTCTTCTATACATTCTAAAGAAAGCAAGGCTGCTACCGCAGATAATAGTCGTCACAACTGCAAATAACAGCATTTGCCCCTCATAACGGGGAGGAATGCTTCCATTAAAGCGGAACAGATAGGACACCCCTATGGCCACCCAAATGATGATAATATCAACCACCAAAATTATTAGCATCCTTCTTCTGTAACTCATTCTGCTCATTCCCTCCGCCGTTGCAACAACTATGTCTTATTTTTCATCGGTGCCATAATAATAGTAATATGCCTCTTCTTTTGCCCTTCGCTTTACGTTGTTTAAAACCACACCCAAAATGCGTGCATTTACACTTTGCAGGTTTTGTACAGCCTTCTTACCAATTTCTCTCTTTACACGACCTTGGTCGACAACTAGTACTACCCCATCGCTTTTAGTAGCTACAATTTGTGCATCCGTAACTGCAAGCAATGGCGGTGTATCAATGAGAATAACATCATACTTTTGTCTTAACGCATCAATAACAGCAGACATTCTCTTGGAATTCAGCATCTCCGCCGGGTTGGGTGGTATGGCTCCAGCCGTAATAATATCCATGCCAGGAACATTTGAATGTTGAGTTGCTTCTTCTAATGAGCATTGCTGAGACAAAACCGACGACAGACCAAATCGATTAGAAATGGAGAAGGTATGATGTGCCGTTGGTTTACGTAAATCAGCATCGATCAAGACAACTTTACGCTCAGACTGGGCGAACGTAATAGCTAAATTGGTAATGGTGGTTGACTTACCCTCGCCAGGACCAGCTGAAGAAACCATAATAACTTGCATTTTTTCATCAATTGACGAAAAATCAATGTTAGTCCGTAACGAACGATAAGACTCCGATATAGGAGATTTAGGATTAGTCAGCGTAATAAGCTGACGTTTATTTTTCGATTGTGACACGCTCTAATTCACCAGCCTTGTAAGTTCGGGTAGTTGCTTGGGTTCGTGTAGAGTTCTGCTCCTCCGGATTCATTTTCGAAATCATGGCAATAGTAGGCAGACCCAAATGCTCAAGGACATCCGCTTCTGTCTTAATCGTGTCATCCATATATTCAAGCAAAAATACAATCCCTACGGATAACATAAGAGAGACAATAAAAGCAATTGCGATATTCAGAGGAACATTGGGAGAGACAGGCCCTGGCTGCGCGTTAAGATCTGCTTCATTAAGAATGGAAACATTCTCTACTTTGAAAATATGTTGAATTTCCTCCTGGAACACACTAGACACGGCATTTACCGTTTGAGCTGCTCTCTGATAATTCACATCTTCTACAACAAGTGTCATAACCTGAGTGTTATTTACCGAGCTTACTTGAATATGTCTAACTAACTCTTGGGCGGTGTAACCAAGCTCAGGATATTGAGAGACGACTTTATCCAGGATTGCTGGTGTTTTAATAATTTCTTTATAAGTATCGATCATGCGAATATTCGTATTAATTTGGTTAATATCGAGTTGTTGGGTCGCTTGCTGCGACGAGGTTTGGTTAACGATTATTTTAGTAGAAGCTTCATAGATGGGATCCTTAAAATAAATGCTATAAGCCGCAGCGAGTGCAGAACAAATAACAACAATAGATAGAATTAACGCTAAACGTTTACGAATAATGGACAGATATTGCCGCAAATCTAATTCATTAGTCACTCTGACTACTCCTCCGTTGACTATAGTAAGCTCGTGCTTTCAAGAAAAAATCTTCCTCCCATCTGCATGAGAGGAAGATTTAAATTGTTTATGCAATATTAGTTCGCGTTAATTGCACGGTAGATAATAACAGCTGCTTGCGCACGTGTTGCGTTTGCGTTAGGAGCGAACTTGCCGTCACTGCCAACTACGATATCTTTGTTAGCCGCGAATGCAACGCCAGCTCTCAAAGTTTCATTGATTTGGTTAGCATCAGCAAATTTAGCCAAAGCTGCTTCGATGTCAGCAACATCATTCGAACCATTTACCAGTTGCAGTGCACGAGTGATCATTGTAGCCATCTCAGCACGCTTGATAGGAGCGGAAGGATCGAACTTCGTAGCGGATTTGCCTTTGATGATGCCTTTTTCCGCTGCAGCTGCCACATAAGGAGCAAACCAATCGTTTGCATTTACGTCAGAGAAGTTTTCAGTAGCGGAACCGTTCTCCAGATCAAGAGCACGAACCAGCATTTTAGCGAACTCAGCACGAGTTACATTAGCATTTGGATCGAATACGCCATCTGCTTTGCCGTTGATAGCACCTTTAGCTGCTACAACTTCAATTGCACGACCAGCCCACGAAGATACATGAGCAATGTCACCAAAAGTTACTTTGTTTTCTACAACTACGTAGGAGGAGAAGCTGTCACGCGATTCGATTACCGAAGTATCCGTTACACGTCCGCCATGGAACTCGAGTCCGCTTTCTAGGATCTTAGCTGTGGACAACAATTCTGTGTCCAAGCCAGTGGTGTCGATCAGTGGCAATATAATTACGACAGGACGATTGAAAGTTGTTGTAGTTGTGCCGTCTACTGAAAGGCTGAAATCATATACTTGGGAAGCAGCTTTCAGGCCGCCCAATACAGAATCATCTGCATCCGATTTTTTGAACCCAAAGTCAATTTTCTTGGAGAATGTACCGCCAAATGGAATATCAACGCCAAATGCTCCAACTTTCAAGGAAATTGCAGGAGCTTTTGCTTTGATTGCAGCTGCAACAACACTAGCTGTAAGTGTAAAAGCCACTTCGTTCTCCGAAACATCCCCAGCGTTTACTACAAGTTTCGGTGCGTTGTAGGACACGTTTGCAGCTTCTTGCAGCTTTGCAATAATAGCACCAATGCTGTTAAGTGCTACTACAGTAGTAGACTCATTAATGGAAATAGTAGCTTTGCCGTCAACTGCATCTACCTTAGCGGATATAACAACCAACTTATTAACAAGCTCGTCCACTTGCTTAACAGCATCTTCGATCAGCTTAGCTTTTTCTTCATCGGTAGCAGTAGCAAGCTTGGTTTTTAGATCGTTCAGGTTATTGACCAAAGTTTGAGCTTCAGCTGTAATTGTATTGTCTACGATTGGGCCGGCTTCACCGCCACCACCACTAGTACTGTTAATTCTCTTATAAACTGTATAAAGTGCAGTCGCAGCTTTAATGAACAAGTTATCATTCTTAACTGCTGCTTTTGTAGCAGATATAACAGCAACAACATCTGTAGTTTTAACTTCATATTCCAGGAATACTTTTTCAATTTCGTATTCATTATCAGGAATTGCATTCAGCACTTCTTGGAATAATTTATTAACTGCTTCTGAATCCCCCAAAAGATCTACCAATTGATCAATTGACTTCTTGTTAATAATCCTGAACGTTTCATTTTGAATCGCCAAGAAGTAACCAGCAATATCATTTACTGTCAGATTAGGTACACCAACTTCAGTTGCGTACTCTTGGATCAGATCGTGATGTTTTGCACGAAACTCTTCAAGCTTAGCTTCAGATGGTGCGTAAGTCAGTGCTATTGCATCAACAAAGACTTCTTCTAATGCATCTTTCTTTTCTTGATCATCAGGCGTATTACCCTTAACTAGTTTATTAACGATTGGCGCTACGATTTGACCTTTTTCAGAATCTTCAAGGGCATCCAATGCATTACGAAGGTCTCTAAGTGACTTTCTTTCATTGTCGGTTAGAGCCTTCTCAACACGTTCCAACTGCTTGATTATTGTCTGGTTCGGGAATTTAGCATCCGCTGCATAAGCAACATTACTTACCCCCAACCTTTCAGCCAAGCCTTTGTTGCTAAGCGGGATGCCTGCGAATGCAGACATAGCTACGCTTGCCGCAATTGTAGTAACTGCTAATTTTTTTCTTAGTGTCACTTTCTCTCACCTCTATAATTAGTTTAGGTCTCCATCGCAAAGATGAAAGACTAGTAAAACCGAAAGCCAACTTCCCTATGTAGCTCATGTAGGTCTTGGATGCCGCTCCTTCTACTTCTTGAAGAAGAAAGAATAGAACTTTTTTATATGAAAACCTGCCGAAGTCCTCAGTTGCGGAGGAGCTTCAAACGGGTTGTCCACCAAGACAGCGTTCGCATTTTGCTTCAAATGCTGGGACCACTGCTCACCCATACTTCGCTCTATAGCCTGATAGGCATCCTGCAAAAGAAATCCTCGCCGCTCCACATGATGGGCGTCGGAGGATACAAGATGGATATTCCCGCTCTTTAGGAGCGACCATGCAGACTGCTTGATACGCTTGCCGAATCCGCCAAGCAAGGAGTGAGTGGTGACCTGAGTGTAGGCCCCGAGTTCAATCAGTTCCATCAATCTGTCAGGATGCTTTACAACCTCCGCATTGCGTTCTGGATGTGCGATAATTGGCTTCAGCCCCAGAATACCCAGCTCATGAATGAGCTCTGCCATCCCTCTCGGAATACGAGACGACGGCATTTCCAACAATACGTAAGAGGAGCCGGCCAAGGTTAACAGTTCACCCCTGTGCCACGCTTCCAACAAATCGTCATGTACGCGTATTTCTTGCCCCGACACGATTCGAAGAGACATCCCCTCTGCAGAAAATCTGTCGTTCAATGTCTGCACGTGCCTGGACACGTCCCTCGCAGCATTGATATAGACTCCATTTGCATGATGAGGAGTTGCGATAATGACGTTGATTCCCTCCTCTATAGCTGCACGAGCCAATCGAAGCGAATCTTCAATATCTTGAGCGCCATCGTCTAACCCGGGTAGAATGTGTGTATGGATATCTATCATTTAACTCACGTCTTCCTGCTAGAAGTATAGGTGTCACTCTAGTTATCGGCAAAAACTAACCAATTCTTTATCGAGGACTTACATCCATAGCAGGTAACTTATCCCGGTCTACTTAATACCTATCAGTATATCCCACTATTTCCATCACGGTAAAGTCAAAATCTGACAAAAAAGCTCCTGAACTATGCTTTTTTTCAGAATTTGTTTAGAATTTGTCGATAGTTGATTTTGCTCTCTCTATATATACACCTCCAACTAGCATTTGGTTGCACTTTCCAGAAAATTTCTCAAAAAAAGTCCCCCACGAGCGTGGGGGACTGCATTCAGGCTATGATGTACACTATTCCGCAGAGCGATGTTCACGCATATGTGGGAACAGCAGCACGTCACGGATGGACGGAGCATCCGTCAGCAGCATGACCAGACGGTCGATACCGATTCCGAGTCCCCCTGTAGGCGGCATGCCGTATTCCAGCGCTCTAATGAAGTCATCGTCCATGTCATGCGCTTCGTCATTGCCTTGCTCTTTCTCTTCCAGTTGAGCTTCGAAGCGCTCACGCTGGTCGATCGGATCGTTCAGCTCAGTGAACGCATTAGCATGCTCGCGAGCTACGATGAACAACTCGAAACGATCCGTAAAGCGCGGATCGACAGCGCTCTTCTTCGCAAGCGGCGAGATCGCAACCGGATGACCGGTGACAAATGTCGGCTGAATAAGAGTCGCCTCGCATCGCTCCTCGAAAAATGCGTTCAGAATATGGCCGAACGTCATGTGAGGCTCTACCGGAATCTTATGCTCTTTCGCCAAGGCGTGAGCCTCTTCATCCGTTATTTGAATGCTGAAATCAACGCCGGTTACTTCTTTGACAAGGTCAACCATGCTAACTCTGCGCCATTGAGGCGTCAGATCAATGTCTTGTCCTTGATACTTGATCTTAGTCGTGCCAAAAACCTCTTGCGCGATGTGCGCAATCATATTTTCAGTGAGAGCCATAATATCCTTGTAGTCGGCATAAGCCTCGTATAGCTCAATCATCGTAAATTCAGGGTTATGGCGTGTGGAAATACCTTCATTGCGGTAGACGCGTCCGATCTCGTATACCTTCTCCAGTCCGCCCACAATAAGACGTTTCAAGTGAAGCTCGATTGCAATACGCATGTACAGCTGCATATCCAATGCATTATGATGCGTAATAAATGGACGTGCAGCGGCGCCGCCTGCAATGGAATGCAGTGTAGGCGTCTCTACTTCCAGGTAACCCAGGGAGTCCAGATAACGACGCATGGATTGAATGATTTTGGAACGGGAGATGAACGTCTGTTGAACATCCGGGTTCACGATCAGATCAACGTAACGCTGACGGTAGCGCAGCTCTACGTCCTTAAGGCCGTGATGCTTGTCCGGAAGCGGAAGAAGGGACTTCGTCAGCACGTCCACATCCAGCGCCTTGACCGACACCTCGCCTGTGTTCGTCTTGAAGACAACGCCCTGTACCCCTACGATATCGCCGATATCAAGCAAGTTGAATGCTGCGAATTTATGTTCTTCTACCGAGTCTTTGCGCACATAGATTTGAATGCGGCCAGACAGATCCTGAATATGGGCGAACCCAGCCTTGCCCATGCCACGCTTCTGCATGATACGGCCGGCGATGCTCACCTTGTTGCCTTGCTCCTCTAGCTCTTCCTTGCTGAAGCCTTCGTAAGCGCTCAGAATGTCCTTGGCATTATGCGATCGCTCGAACTTCTGGCCGAACGGGTCTACGCCAAGTCCGCGAAGCTCATCCAGCTTGTCTCTCCGAATTTGTAGAAGTTCGCTCAGTTCCTGCTCGCTGTTCTGGTTGTTATCATGTTCCACTTCATTCATCTCCTTATTGCATTCGGCAAACGTTCAAAAAGCTTCCGGCAAGGAAGCTTTCGAAATCGTGAATCGCATACCTTATTTTTTGATATCGATAATTTTATATTGAATAATGCCCGCCGGTACGTTAACCTCTACGACTGTGCCCTGCTTCTTGCCCAGGATCGCTTTGCCAACGGGACTTTCATTCGAAATTTTGTTCTGCAGTGGATCCGATTCCGCTGTACCGACGATCGCGTATTCCATCGTGTCGCCGAATTCCAGATCTTCTACCGTGACGATCGATCCGATGCTGACGATATCGATGTCAATATCATCATTATTAATGATACGAGCGTTGCGAAGCATCTTCTCCAGCGTAAGGATACGGCCTTCGATAAACGCTTGCTCGTTCTTCGCGTCCTCATACTCCGCGTTTTCGCTAATGTCGCCATAACCGATCGCGACCTTGATCCGCTCTGCTACTTCACGACGTTTGACCGACTTTAGATTCTCGAGCTCCTCTTCAAGCTTCCTCAACCCGTCCTGAGTCAGAATGATTTGCTTATCGTTCATCTTTCCCATTCTCCTGTCGTGTGACTAATTTTTCATACATTGTATGAATTCACTGTTACTTAATATATTACGCATGATGACCATCATACCTGCTGACGACTATGGTGTACTGCAACCTATTTGTTAGATTATATTGCACGATTATATTGCATGGTACCTTGAATGTCAATCGGAGCCAGTCGCGTTATTGAAACCGTTTCACTTCTTCTCCAAAATGGAAAAACGACGACAGGCGGTTACTGTCGACTTATGTCGAATAACCGCCTTAAGTGTCTTCTCATTGTAGTTAATGAACAGCTTCCTCTTGGGCAGCAGGGCCAGATGCGCTTGATGCAGCGCTTGCTCCCTCATCCTCCAGTGAGTGGATGAAGTTCTCCAAGATCGTGACCATCCGGTCGCGTCCCGTCTCCTCCATGATAACATCCTTCACGCGGGCGCCGCCCGGCAGTCCTTTCAGATACCACGCCAGATGCTTGCGCATCTCGCGTACCGCACCCGCTTCGTTCTTAAGCGCGATCAGCCGATCCAAGTGAAGAATGGCCACTTCCATCTTCTCGCGCGGGGTTGGATCCCCGAGCAGCTCGCCAGTCGCTAGATACTGAATCGTACGATACAGCATCCACGGGTTGCCCAGCGCGCCGCGTCCGATCATGACTCCGTCCACGCCTGTATGATCCAGCATCCGCTTGGCATCCTCTGGCGAGAATACGTCGCCATTGCCAATGACGGGAATCGATACCGCTCCCTTAACGTCTTTTATAATGTCCCAATTCGCCTTGCCGGTATACAATTGCTCACGCGTACGGCCGTGCACGCTGACAGCGCTGCCGCCCGCTTTCTCAACCATACGCGCATTCTCGACTGCATACACATGCTCGTCATCCCAACCGATCCGCATTTTCACGGTCACGGGCTTGTCGACGGCATCCACAACGGCGGATACCATTTCATATATTTTATTAGGGTCCAGCAGCCAGCGCGCACCTGCGTCGCACTTGGTCACCTTCGGTACCGGACAGCCCATATTAATGTCGATAATATCGGCATTCGTCTGCTTGTCGACGACTTTGGCGGCTTCTACCAGCGATTCGCGGTCGCCCCCGAAGATCTGCAGGCTGAGCGGCTTCTCCCGTTCATCTACGTACAGCATCTCCAGCGTACGCTTGTTGCCGTGCAAGATCGCTTTGTCGCTCACCATCTCCGCACAGACTAGCCCTGTGCCGAATTCCTTGGCAATCAGTCGGAAAGCCGGGTTGCACACGCCTGCCATCGGTGCCAGCACGACTCTATTTTTCATCTCGATGTCTCCGATTTTCAGCATGTCGCTCCTTATTCCTCCTTCATGGTCATCAGTTCCTCGTAGCTGATACCGAGCGTCTTGGCGATATGGTTCAGCAGCTTGGGATCATTCTTCCTGGTGCCTCGCTCCAGCGATCCCAGTACCGCCACCGATACGCCAAGCTCCTTGGCCAGCTCTAGCTGTGTATAGCCCTTCAGCTTTCGAAAGGCTCTGACGCGCTGCGCCAATTGATTGTTTTCCATAATGTGATGCCTTCCTTTCCTCCCCGAAGCGCCGCATGAGACGCAGCCTGAATCCCTTCGTGCAAAGGATGCGAATCCGAGATCACATCATGCAAGGGAACAAGCACGAACGCCCGCTCCATCATGCGCGGATGCGGCAGCGTCAGCTCCTCTTGATCCATTCTGACATTATCGTATAGCAGAAGATCAAGGTCAATGGTTCTTGGTCCCCAACGTTCATGTCGAATTCTCCCGAGGAAGCGCTCCTGCTCTAACTGCTCGCGCAACAGATTCAATGGTTCAAGCGCGGTGGACACGGCAATCACCATGTTCAGGAAAGGGGGTTGATCGGTGTATCCGACCGGCTCCGTCTCATAGATGCCGGATACGCGCAGCACGCTAATATCCGGATGAGAATCAATTCGTTCAATTGCCTCCAGAAGCAGCTTCTCACGCTCCCCCATATTAGAGCCAAGCGCAATATAAGCTTCCGCATTCCGGGGGTTACACTCGTACAATTCGTCCATCGGCATCCCGCTTTCTCGACAGCTCAATCGTCACGCCGTCAAAGTGAATATCGAACGGCGGATGCGGCTTCGTTACGCGAACGGTCACATGATTGATCATAGTATAAGCTTCTAAAACACGCGATGCAATATTCCCCGCCAGCGCTTCAAGCAACTTGAAAGGAGACCCTTCTACTATCGACTTCGCCAGTGCATGCAGCTCCGCATAGTTCACCGTATATTCGAGATCGTCCGTAACAGCTGCCTGTTCCAGGTCTATGCCCAGGTCCAGATCGATATAGAACTGTTGCCCAAGCTTGTTCTCTTCCGGGAATACACCGTGATACCCATAAAAACGCATTCCCTTTACTGTCATTCTGTCCATGCTCTCATCTCCACTCCTTCCCAATTGCAGCCCTAGAAAAAACAGCTGCGATCGCTATCCTTATCCGCGATAGAGGATCGCGTCTGTCATTAATGCGGTTCGCTTAATCGCCTGAACGTCATGCACGCGCACTATTTGGCAGCCGCGCGCAATGCCAAGCGCCACTGTCGCCGCCGTACCTTCGATAAGCTCTTCTACCGGCAAGTCCAGCGTCTGTTTAATGAATCGCTTGCGCGAAGTGCCAAGCAACACCGGGTAGCCAAGTGCTGTCAGTTCATCCAGACGATCCATCAGCTCCAAGTTATCCTCATATGTCTTCGCAAAGCCAATGCCAGGGTCAAGCCAAACGTTATCGTTCTGGACACCCGCTCTTTTGGCTATATCCACACTGCTCTTCAAGTCCGCCAGCACATCGGGTACAAAATCCGTATAGTCCCGCGCATGTCGATTATGGTTAAGGATGACTGGAACGCCATATTGGGCAGCGACAGCCGCCATATCGGGATCGCCTCTCAGCCCCCATATATCATTAATAATATGCGCCCCCGCTTCGAGGGACTGCCTCACAGTAACAGCCTTGTACGAATCAACCGAGATGGCCACTTGCGGCAAGGCTTCACGGACAGCTGATATGACCGGCAATACCCGACTCAGCTCTTCCTCCGCGCTAACCGCCTCAAAGCCCGGCCTGGTGGATTCTCCGCCGATATCCAATATATCAGCTCCTGCCGCTACCATTCCCTTGGCGTGGGCAACCGCTCGATCAATATCGTTATAACGGCCCCCATCAGAAAAAGAATCCGGCGTCGCATTCAGAATGCCCATAATTAGCGTGCGATGGCCGAGTTCCAGCTTCACACCCCCGCCGAGATCGTAGGATCGCTTCCAGTAAGTCGGTCTATGATTCATCATCTGCGGCATCTCCCTTCTCTCTTTGCATCCCGTGCAGGCTCTATCACGATGCAACTCACTCATTCCGGCTAGCTTTCCCCAATCCTGGGACAACCTATTACCTCGTCATATATCACTTCAGAGTATCAGACCGGTATAATGCTAGCAGCTTCATCGTAGCAGGACCCGCTACTCCCCCGCTTATCACGAGCCTCGTATCGGAATCATAGCGCGTTAGTAGCGTCACAGGTACGAGCTCCTGAATCGAGTTGGTCATCCATATCTCATCAGCAGAAGCAAGCTCCTCCCAATGATAGCTGCCCTCTTCTACTCCATATCCTGCTTCGGCAGCAAGCTCCAGCACACGCTGGCGGGTTATGCCAGGGAGAATTCCCGTTGCTACAGATGGGGTCCGGATAATCCCGCCCGTTATGAAGAACAAATTACTAACGATCCCCTCGGACAACCAGCCTTCCCGAGTCAACATCAGCCCTTCCGCTCCAGGACTCGCCGGCATGACATGATCGCCGCTGAGGCCAAGCAGTTCTCTCTTGGCGATCATATTGTTCATATAATGAAGAGATTTGAAGCGCACCGATCCCTCGGGCGTATTCCGCTCCGTGCGCAGTAGGCGCAGCTCTTTCCCTGTCCTTACCGCTTCTTCATTCGTTGAGGGCAGCTCCTTCACAAGCAGGACGACATTCGGCTGCGTGTAATCCCCAGTCGGCAAGCCAAGCGCGCCTTCACCGGCGCTTACCGTCAACCGCACATACCCATCCTCTAGTCCGTTCTCCTGCAAGAGCTTATCGATCCAGGTCTCCAACTCACCGATGCTCAGCACGAATGGGATGCCCAGCTCTGCACAGCCAGCCTTCAGACGGCTTCTATGCCGCTCTAGCAGATAAGGCCGTCCATTATAGGTGCGGAAGGTCTCAAACAAGCCCATACCGTACAAAAAGCCGTGATCATAGACTGAGATCACAGCTTCGTGCGCTTCAACCACGTTTCCGTTCAAGCCAATCTTCATTGCACAACGCCGGAGCCATGGCGCAAGAAATTGCGAAGCATGGTATGTCCATGATCGGTAATAATCGATTCCGGATGGAATTGCACGCCTTCAATCGCGTATTCCTTATGCCGCAGTCCCATAATCTCGCCCTCTGCCGTCTCTGCGCTAATCTCCAGGCAATCCGGCAGCGTCTCCCTGCGAACAATTAGGGAGTGATAACGTGTAGCCGTGAAAGGCGACTCCAGTCCTTCGAAGACTGTCTTGCCATCATGCAGGATCGGCGACGTCTTGCCGTGCATCAGCTTCTCTGCGCGCACGACCTCACCGCCGAACGCTTGTCCAATCGCCTGATGACCCAGACAGACACCGAGAATAGGGATCTTCCCCTTGAAACGGTCGATCAACGACAAGCTGATCCCTGCTTCGTTCGGCGAACAAGGTCCCGGCGAGATCAAGATATGATCGGGCGCAAGCTCCTCAATGCCGGTCAGATCAATCTCGTCGTTACGCTTCACGACGATCTCTTCTCCCAGCTCGCCCAAATATTGCACCAGATTGTACGTGAACGAATCATAGTTGTCGATTACGAGTATCATGTTCCGCATCCCCTTTGTCCAAAAGCTTATTATTGAAGCTCCGCACCGTTGTCCTGCTCTCCTGATTGGCCCTCTGCGAACCATTCGCTATATTGAATGGCCTTCCACAGCGCCTTGGCCTTGTTCATCGATTCCTCGTATTCGCGCCCAGGATCGGAATCGATCACAATGCCCGCTCCGGCTTGGATATAGACGATTCCATCCTTAATAGCCATTGTTCTAATAATAATATTAAATTCCATATCCCCGTTATAGTCAATCCATCCCATCGATCCCGTATACGGGCCTCTGCGCACGGGCTCCAGCTCTTCAATAATTTCCATCGTACGTATCTTCGGAGCGCCGGTAATTGTGCCGCCGGGGAAGGTCGCAGCCATGACATCATAGGCATCTTTGCCCTCCGCAAGCTCTCCATCCACCTGAGAGACCAGATGCATGACGTGAGAGTAGCGCTCAATGACCATCAGTTCCTTCACCTTGACCGATCCATAGGTAGAGATACGCCCCAAATCATTGCGCTCCAGATCGACCAGCATTATATGCTCGGCTCTCTCCTTCTCATTCGTTCGAAGCTCTTCCGCGAATAGAAGATCCTCTTCCTCCGTGCGCCCTCTCCTGCGTGTACCCGCAATCGGCCGCGTCCCCAGCTCACGACCTTTCAGCTCAACCAGAAGCTCCGGCGAAGCCGACACCAGCTGGAAGTCCGGCGACCGCAGCATCCCCATATAAGGAGAAGGGTTGAACAGCCTGAGCCATTCATACAGCTCCTCTGGCGGCGTCGATACGGCTTTGGATTGGCGCTGGGCCAAGTTAACCTGGAACACGTCGCCTTGCCCGATATAGCGCTGTACAGTCCTCACAGCGTCCATGTACATGTCCTTGGTAGTAGGCGATTCGATGCCCGGTATCGCCTTAACGTCAATATGAAGCGATTCCCCCTCCATATAGGCCTGCCTGCTCTCCTGCAGCTTCTCCGCTCTGTCGCGCGCCTTCTCTTCCTCGAACCAGGTCAGCCAGTAATCGGCCATACCTTCTGCTCGCAAGAAAGCCTGGTCATAGACGGCCCTCATCTCTTCATCCGATTGACCAAACGACACAGGGCTGTGTACGACACAGTAAACGACGTTTCTCTTGTGATCGACGACCCAAATCTCGTTCATCCTCATGAACAGGTAATCCGGCAGGCCGGAATCATCCAGCGCGATTTCTGGCAGACGCTCAATACTGCGTACAATATCATAGCTCCAAAATCCAGCGCAGCCGCCCAGCCACTTCGGCCCTTCGGAATCTGTCAGCCGCGGCCCACAGCCGTCGCTCATCCAGGCTCGGACAACTTCTAGCGGCTTGCCCTTCCACTGTCTGCGCTCCTGCGACTGCTCATCCAGCCCGCGGAAGTCAATCGACTCCGCTTGCAAACCCTTGCCCTTAATGACGCTGTCCGGATGCAGACCCAGATAGGTGAATCTCCCATCCTTGCCGCTCTCCAGCACGAAGGCATACGGCGATGCGTCCTGCCAAGCTTCCTCCCAAGAGATGACCTTGCCTCCTGACTCTCTCTGAAGAGGCAGCTCCTTCACTAGAGGCAGCGTCGTATAGGTTTGTTCGGCGCGCCACCGAATCCACTCTTTCCAAGCGGTGACCATCCTGTAAGTCCCCCGATCCCTGATGCTTATTTCGCTCAGTATACAGAAATGCCCGGCAAAAGAAAAGCGCCTTCCATCCCGAAGAATGAAAGGCCCTTCTTATTAGCTTTATAGTTGCAGCAAAGAGATTAGTTCTCGAAGTTGAACAGAGGCGTACTCAGGTAGCGTTCGCCGTTGCTTGGCACGATTGCGACTACACGCTTGCCTTTGCCCAGCTCTTTCGCTACTTTCAGCGCTGCATAGATCGCTGCGCCGGAAGAGATACCGCACAGAATGCCCTCTTCCTTCGCTGCACGACGCGCATACTCGAAAGCATCCTCATTCTCAACCGTAATGATACCGTCATAGATCTCACGGTTCAGGATATCCGGAATGAAGTTCGCGCCAATCCCTTGAATTTTATGAGGACCAGGGTTGCCGCCAGACAGAATGGGAGATGCCGATGGCTCAACCGCATAAATTTTAATATCCGAGAAGTTCTGTTTCAAGACTTCACCAGCTCCGGAGATTGTTCCACCTGTACCGATGCCTGCAATAAACGCATCCAGCTTGCCGTCCAGGGAATTGATCGCTTCTACGATCTCAGGACCTGTCGTCTCACGGTGAATTTTCACGTTTGCCTGGTTTTTGAATTGTTGCGGTATGAAATACGAAGGGTTCTCTTGAGCCAGCTCTTCCGCTTTGCGTACTGCGCCGTTCATGCCTTCGGAACCCGGCGTCAGCACTAGCTCCGCGCCGTAAGCGCGCAGAAGGTTGCGGCGCTCGATGCTCATCGTCTCCGGCATAACGAGAATGGCTCTATAACCTTTGGCAGCTGCTACAAGCGCCAGGCCGATGCCTGTGTTGCCGCTCGTAGGCTCCACGATGGTATCGCCCGGTTTAATGCGTCCTTCTTGCTCCGCTACTTCGATCATGCTGATCGCGATGCGGTCCTTCACGCTGGCACCTGGATTCTGGTACTCCAGCTTCACATAAATTTCCGCGCTATCCTCCGGCACGAGACGGTTCAAACGAACAAGGGGTGTATCTCCGATCAGATCTGTTACGCTTTGTACAATTTTCGCCATGGAATGAAAGTCCTCCTTATTCCGACTAAAATAGTTGGTTTTTGACTAACTACATCTTATCAATGTCTCGCTGATGTTGTCAATAGTCACTTTTGCTTTCTATTGGAAAAAAAAGACCGCGCTCCCAGCACGGTCGTGTTCACTTCATAATCATCGCATTATATCGCTTGAGCAAGTCGTCCTCCACAACATGAAGCGGCTTGGCCCGCTCCAGAGCGAGCTGCTTGCGCGCCCCTTCGAACAGTCGGTCGCTTGCCAAGTTGGTCGTTGAATTCCGGCCCGCAAGCTCTACAATCGCATAGCCTTGCTCCGACAATTCAATAGGCCCGGCGATCTCGGCAATCGACATGCTGGCAGCCGTCTTAAGTACCGCTTCATCGTAGAACGGATCATCGGCATCAATCATGCCCAAATCTCCGCCATCCTCAGATGTGAATTCATCACGGGAGTAGAGTCTAGCCATAGCTGCGAACGATTCACCATCCATTAGCTTTGCCAGCACGCTCTCCGCCTGCTCTCTCGTATCCGTCACAATCCAGCGCAAGTGAAACTGCAGCTGCGGCGCGAATTGCTCCGGATGCTCCTGCATATAACGATCTACGTCATGATCAGCTACTGCAATATCCTTGATCGCAAGCTGCTCCAGCAATAAGCGATAACGATACTCCGCATGAATCTGCTCCTTAGACAGGCCAAGCTGCTCCCTCATCATGGAGTAGAAGGCTTCCTCGCCCCCATAGCCTTCGGCTGCGGCGGCAAGCTCGCGATTCAACTCCTCCTGTGAAACGCGAAGGCCGATAGCCTTCCCCTCCAGATCAAGGGCGCGGCGGAGCATCATGACCCGCAGCACCTCATCTCCGTATTGCTTGTACAGCTCGCTTGTCAGCTCATCTCGTGTAATCGGCGTTCCTCCGACCGACGCAACGGGCTTCTGCCCGCTTCCGCCCCCAGCATTCGGAGCCGGAGGAGTAGTCTGTTCACCCGGATCGCTTCCCTTTAAGCCAGGCAGGGGCCATACCTTAACCATCACCATGCCCGTAAGAGCAATCATACAGATAGCTTGAAGGATGACCACAACCTTCAGAACCTCACTTCTCTTCATAGCCTTTGCTGCCTTTCTATTATTGAACCGGCTTCGGCTTTGCTTGCACCAGCAATTGCTCAAGCCGCTCCTTGCCAAACGTATACTTCTCATTGCAGAAGTGGCATACGACTTCCGCTTGGGCATTCTCTTCAATAATCAACCGCAGTTCCGCTTCGCCCAGGCTGATTAGCGTCTGCTCCACTCTCTCCTCGGAGCACTGGCATTTGAATACAAGCGGCATCGTATCGTGAATGACCAGATCGTCCCCTACAAGCCACTTAAGCAGCTCTTCTGGTGTCTGACCCTGAGCCAGCAGGGTAGTAACCGCCGGCATTTTCGCTACAGCCTGCTCCAGACGCGTAATCTCCTCATCTGTTAGGCCGGGCATCAACTGAACAATATAGCCTCCCGCATGGAGCACGGAATTATCATTCTCAACCAGTACACCGACGCCAACCGCCGATGGCGTCTGCTCTGATACAGCGAAGTAATAAGTGAAGTCTTCTGCAAGCTCGCCAGAGATAATCGGAACGCTTCCCCGGTATGGCTCCTTGAGTCCAAGGTCTTTGGTGACATAGATATCCCCTGACGTACCGACTGCACCGGCTACATCCAGCTTGCCCCTGTCATTGCTGGCATGATGGGCTTGGGGATTATCGACATAACCGCGGATTTCCCCGTATGCATTGGCATCCACCACGACTTGTCCGATGGGTCCGTCGCCCTTCACTTGAATCGTAAGCCTTTCTTTGCCCTTTAGCATCGCGCCCATCATTGCGCCTACTGACAGCGTGCGGCCAAGCGCGGCTGTCGCTGTAGGGAATGAGTCATGCCTGCGCCGCAGCTCCTCCACGATATTGGTCGTGCGGGCCGCGAATACGCGAATTTTCCCGCCCCAAGCCGTGCCTCGCACCAATATGTCCTTCAGCTGCTCTTCCATCTAGTAGCCCTCCTGATTGCGTTCATAAATAATTCTCAAGCCTTCCAGCGTCAGCAGCGGATCCACCTCTTCAATCGTATCCGATTCAGCAGCAATCAGCTCTGCAAGCCCGCCTGTAGCTATAACACGAGGATTCACGCCGAATTCGGCGCGAATTCGATTCACGATACCGTCAACTTGCCCCGCATAACCGAAAATAATACCTGCCTGCATCGAGGTCACCGGATTGCGTCCAATCACGCTCTTTGGCCTAGCCAGTTCAATGCGCGGCAGCTTCGCCGCACGCTGATAGAGCGCTTCCGTGGAGATCCCGATGCCCGGCACAATCGCACCGCCCAGATAACTGCCTGTTGTATCAATATAATCGAAAGTAGTTGCCGTACCGAAGTCTACTACGATAAGCGGATAACCATATTTCTCAATACCCGCTACCGAGTTTACGATTCGGTCTGCTCCCACCTCTCTCGGATTTTCATAACGAATGTTAAGCCCCGTCTTCACGCCGGGCCCGACAACTAACGGCGTCTTGCGCACATACTTAAGACAAAGCTGCTCCAGCGTCCGCATCAGTGGCGGCACAACAGAGGAGATAATGACGCCGTCCACTTCCTCTATCTTGATCCCTGCGTATAGAAACAAATTATGAATATTCATGCCATACTCATCCACAGTTGCCGAACGGTTCGTGCTTAGCCTCCAATGATACAACAGCTCCTGGCCGCGATAAATACCGAGCACAATATTCGTATTGCCTACGTCAATAACCAGAATCACGCTCGTCCGACCTCCTTCTTTTCGTTCAGATCCAGACTAATATCAAGTGCCTGGAACGAATAAGTCAGTCCTCCTACCGAGATGACGTCCACTCCGCAAGCGGCAATGCCATGAATCGTGTCCAGCCTCACGCCACCGGATGCCTCCACAATAACATGCGGCGTCTTTCCTTTAATCAAAGCAACGGATTCTCTCATTAAATCATGAGTCATGTTATCGAGCATAATAATATCAGCACCGCAAGCCATAGCTTCTTCCACCTGTGCCAGCGACTCCGTCTCCACTTCGATCTTCATCGTATGGGGAATTTGCTGACGCGCCGATGTGACGGCTGCCGTAATACTACCGGCGCCCTTAATATGATTATCCTTGATCATAACGGCATCGTACAAGCCGAATCGATGATTGAAGCCTCCGCCGACGCGCACCGCATATTTCTCTAGCATGCGATGGCCCGGTGTCGTCTTGCGCGTGTCGACCAGACGAACAGGGAGACCTTGGAGCGCATCGACATACGCCTTTGTCTTCGTAGCAATACCGGAGATACGCTGCATCAAATTAAGCGCAAGCCGCTCGCCAGTCAAGATACTGTGCGTGCTGCCTTCCACTTCAATTAGAACCGTCCCTTTTGTGACAAAGTCGCCATCCTGTACTTTTGCTTCAAAGGAAAGCTCCGGGTTCACAACCTCGAATACCAGCTTCGCCAGCGGGAGACCTGCAATCACGCCATCTTCCTTCACATGAATGACAGCCCTCGAGCGGGAGCCTGCTGCTATTGTCGTCTCCGTCGTAATATCTCCGCTGCCGATATCCTCTGCGAGCCAGCTTCGAATCTGGTCTCTCATCTGCGCATCATATCCGCCTGTCGTCCACTCAAACATCTTCAATTCGCTCCTCGGTCATGCCTTTTGTACGGTGCAGCACCGTATGCTTTCTCCATACCCGATCATCGCGGGCCGGGAAGTCCTCTCGGTAATGGGCACCACGGCTTTCCTCACGCGTTATCGCTGCTTCTGTCATCAGTGTCGCGCAAGTAAGCATATTCGCAAATTCAAACTCCTCGCGCTCAGTCAGAATGGACTGGAAGATCGGCAGTTGGCGTTTCAGCTCCTCCAGACCCTTCTTAAGGCCTGTCTCACTTCGCTTCAAGCCGACGTACCGTACCATGATCTTCTGCAGCTTCAAGCGTCTCTCGACGACGGCCTGCATGGAGGCGCTGTTGCGCTCCACTTCATTATAGAATTTTGGCTCCTTTTGCAGCGTTGGCATATGTTCAATCCGCTTCACAATGCGGCGTCCAAATACAATCGCCTCGGACAGAGAGTTGCTGGCCAGCCGATTGGCGCCATGCACACCCGTCGACGATACTTCGCCGCAGGCGAACAATCGCTTAATATTCGTCTCGCCATTCAGATCAGTCTTTACTCCACCCATCATATAGTGCATCGCAGGCGCGACCGGAATCCAGTCCGAGGTAAGGTCCAATCCGTATTTCAAACAATATTCATAGATCGTCGGGAAGCGATGCTTCACCATCTCCACCGGCTCATGGGTAACGTCCAGATAGACAAAAGTCGACTTCGTCGCTTCCATCTCGCTAACAATGGCTCGCGCAACGATATCACGCGGTGCAAGCTCAAGCTGCTCATGGTAACGATCCATGAAGCGCTCTCCTTTAATATTGCGCAGCACGGCGCCTTCGCCGCGCACGGCTTCCGAGATTAGGAATCTCGGCGCTCCAGGGTAGCATAGCGCTGTGGGATGGAACTGCACGAACTCCGCATCCCTTATGTACGCACCTGCCCGATAAGCCATGGCCACACCGTCGCCCGTTGCCACTTCCGGATTGGTCGTGTAGCGGTAGAGCTGACCCGCACCGCCGGAGCATAGGATCGTCGCTTTCCCTCGCACGAACAGCCGCTCGCCCCCAGGCTTTTGTACAATAGCACCGCAGCATTCACCATCCTGCGTAACCAGGTCAATGACAAAATGATCGTCCCATACTTCGATTTTCTCATTAGCGATCGCATTCTCGGACAAGGCGCGCACAATCTCATAACCAGTCGCATCGCCATTCGCATGCAGGATGCGCCGCTGGCTATGAGCGCCCTCCTTGGTTAAGGCGAACTCGCCGTTCTCCTGGTCGAACTGCGTTCCCATCTTAATAAGGCTATGAACCCCTTTGGGACCTTCATGGACCAGTACATCGACTGCTTCATCGGAGCATAATCCGGCACCCGCAATAAGCGTATCCTGCCGATGATAAGCCGGCGAATCCTCATCGGATATGACCGCCGCTATTCCACCTTGCGCATAGCGCGTGTTGCTGTCGAGCAGCGACTTCTTCGTAATCATTAGTACAGAGTGGTGCCTGCTAGCCCGTATAGCGGTAAAAAGACCGGCAATGCCGGCCCCAATAACGATGACATCTTTATCTATGACTGGCAGCTTGTCCAGCTCCACGTCGACCAAATATCTAGGAATCATAACGCTTAGCTCCTCCACCTCGGGGTCATCTTGATCTGCAATCTGCGACTAACGCGCACAAGTGAAGCAGCGCATGCTACTTCACTTGCAACATACGCTCGAGCGACAGACGGGCTTTGTCAGCAACAGTAGGCGGAACATAGATTTGCGGCTGCATCGTCTCGAGCGCTTTGACGAGCTTCTTCAAATTGTTCACCTTCATGTTGGGACATACCAAATATTTCGATGCGAAGTGGAATGTCTTGTTCGGACTGTCCAATCTCAGCTGATAACCAGTTCCATCCTCTGTTCCCACGATGAACTCTTGAACATTGGACTCTTTGCAATATTTAAGAATAGCCGTTGTGCTGCCGACAAAGTCGCCAAGCTCAACCACTTCAGGACGGCATTCCGGGTGGACAACGAATTGTGCGTTCGGATACTTCGCCTTCATCTCTTCCACGTCTTTCACCGTCAGCATATCATGCGTGTTGCAGTAGCCTTCCCAGATGATCATCTTTTTGTCGGTGTGCTGTTGAACGTAATGACCCAGGTTTTTGTCCGGCACCCAGATCACTTCATCGCCTTCCACCGAATTGACAACCTGGACCGCGTTCGCGGACGTACAGCAAATATCCGTCTCTGCTTTGATCTCGGCCGAAGAGTTAATATAAGTAACGACTTTCGCATTCGGATGCTGAGCCTTCAGCTTGCGCAGACCATCAACGTTCACCATATCCGCCATCGGGCAGCCGGCGCGTTCGTCCGGAATAATAACCGTTTTATTGGGTGCCAAAATTTTTGCGCTCTCACCCATAAAGTGTACACCGCAAAATACGATTACTTCGGCATCCGTCTGAGCAGCCTTCTGTGCGAGTAAGAAGGAATCCCCTCGGAAATCCGCTACTTCCTGTATTTCATCCCGCTGATAATAATGAGCAAGAATAATGGCATTACGCTCTTTCTTCAATTGCAACAGCCTCTCGCGCAGCTCACGATTCTGCTCCGCTTTGCGCTCCAGTGCTAATGCTTCCACGATAGATCCTCTCCTCTTATGAGGGATGGGCCTTCCCATAAAGAACGACAGTCCCATTCCGTTATGCGGCTAAGCGACTTTGTGAAATGATGCACAAACTTAGAGATTCGCTTGCCTGTAGTTTATACCAAAAGGGATAAATTCATTTGATTAAGATTTAATTTACACTTGGCAGATGGCTCTGTCAATGGATGTTTCCTCATTTTATAGAAAAGAAGCCCGTCCTTACCGGACGAGCCCCTTCCCGATGTGCGCCGCCACGTCTTAAGAGCGGTCCAACATTCTTATGCCAGATTAAGCTGCCATGTCACTCCGAATCGATCCGCCACCCAACCAAACTTTCGGCTAAAGCCGTATGCACCAAGCGGCATCAACGCTCCTCCGCCTTCTTCCAGCTTGGCGTAAAGCGAATCAATCTCTTCTTCAGACGAGCAATTCACGTAGAGGGAAATCGCTGGTGTGAACGTAAAATCATGCTTAAGGTTGCTGTCGATGCACATATACGTCTGACCATTCAGCGTAAAGCTGGCATGAATTACCTTGCCCTCTTCGCCGGGACCCTCCGGACCGTATCTAGCGATACTCAGTACCTCTGAGTTCTCGAATAGCGATACATAAAAGGTCATTGCTTCTTCCGCCTGTCCCTCGAACATCAAGAACGTACAGATTTTTTCCATGCTGTGGCTTCTTCCTTTCTATAAGTACCATTTTAGACCTGCATTCCATTGAAAAAAAATCGCAATCCACGCCGATTATAGACGTTAGATTGCGATTTTCTCTCTATATTTATGAAGCGACCCTTATGGAATCATTCCCAGTTAATACTGTCCTTGCATTCGTCTGCTTATCTTCTTGCCGGATCGTAGGGTTGTCCAAGCGCTGAAGGCGCGCTGGAGCGACCGACAGCTGCTGCAAGCACAATAAGTGTAAGCACATAAGGCAGCATGTAGAAGACTTCCGTCGGGATTTGCTTGGAGAAATCGAACAGCTGTGCGAAATTCCGCAAAGCTTGGGCGAATCCGAAGAAGATCGCTGCGCCAGCGAGACCAAGCGGATTCCACTTGCCGAAGATCAGGGCAGCAAGCGCGATAAAGCCCTGGCCCGAGACCGTATTGTGGGCGAAGCTGCTTGTCGTCGTCAGTGTAATCGTCGCACCGCCAAGACCAGCAAGCGCACCGCTAAGCATAACGCCGATATACCGGTATTTTGTCACGCTGATGCCCACTGTATCCGCAGAGCTTGGATGCTCCCCTACTGCGCGAAGACGAAGACCGAATGGCGTCTTGAACAATACGAAGTAGCTGATAATAACGAGCAAGATGACAATATACGTCGTTGGATAGGCACGGAAGATACCTTCCCCGATAATCGGAATTTCCGATAGGAACGGAATCGCTACCTTATGGAATACTTCCGTCAGCTGGCTCGTCTGAGCCGAGCCATCATAGAGACTTCGGGTGAAATAGATGGCCGTTCCGAGCGCCAGAATGTTAATCACGACGCCGACTACCGTCTGGTCAGACTTGAAGGTGATCGTCGCTACTGCATGCAGAAGTGAGAATACGACGCCGAAGACGGCTGCCGCAATTAATCCGATCCAAGGCGAGATACTGCCAAGACCAGCCTGCGTTGCATAGTCCGTTGCGACCGCAGCCGCGAATGCACCGGATACCATCAGACCTTCCAAGCCGATGTTGACTACGCCTGAACGTTCGGAGAACATGCCCCCGAGAGCGGCGAAAATAAGCGCGGTGGAGAACACAAGCGTAATGTTAATGAGCTGACCCGATACTTCAATAAACTGCATACTACGCCGCCTCCTTCCGCTTTGCCCGCTTGCTCATAAATGGCTTAAGAATAAACTTCACAATGCCGTGCGCCGCCACAAAGAAAATAACTGAACCAATGACAATTCGTATAATTTCTTGAGGCACGCCAGCGCCGAAGCTCATGCCAGCGGAGCCATAGCTCAATCCGCCGAACAGAATGGATGCGAGCAGAACGCCTACAGGCGTATTGCCGCCGAGCAGCGCAACCGCGATACCGTCAAATCCATAGCCTGGCGATGCTGCCATAATGGTCTGGTTACCGAATACGCCAAGCACCTCGAACACACCGCCAAGACCGGCAAATACGCCGCTGATCATCATCGACTTCACAATGGTTCGGTTAACGTTCATGCCCGCATAGAGAGCCGCATCCGGATTATGTCCAACAGCGCGAAGCTCATACCCTTGCTTCGTACGCCACAGAATGACATAGAAAATAAGGACGCATGCCAATGCTACGAATGTGCCCCAGTGAATTCTGGCCTTGTCCATCAGTTGCACCAGCCATTCAATATTCATCAGTGCAGATTCGTGAATCGCTCTAGATTTCTGCTGACCGGGATCGGTCAGGAATTTCGATACAATAAAGTTGGCAAGATACAAGGCCGTCCAGTTGAGCATGATGGAGGAGATTACTTCATTCACGCCTCGCTTGGCCTTCAAGTAACCGACAATCCCTGCCCATATGCCCCCGAATATTGCACCGGTAATGACGGCAAGCGGTCCATGAATGTACCAAGGCAGATCAAGCAATACGCCAACTAGCGTCGCGCCGGTCATCCCCATAACGAACTGACCCTCTACCCCGATATTGAACAATCCTGTCCGGAATGCGAACGCTACCGCGAGGCCGGTAAAGATCAGCGGCGTAATCGCACGTATCGTCTCACCCATATGATACGAACTGCCGATGACACGATTGAAGAGCGAGCTGTACGCCAGAATCGGATTATAGCCGCCTGCAAGCATAGCTATGGCTCCGATCAGCAGTCCAAGCACAATGGAGACAACCGGAACAAGCAGCGATCTTTTTTCATTAAAAATCTTTTTTATCACTTCCATACACGCTAGCTCCTTTCTCCATCATGATCGGTATTGCCCGCCATCAATAAGCCTAGACGTTCATCATCTCTTTGGTCAGCGTCGACTTCGCCGACAAGCTTGCCCTCATACATAACCTCTATCCGGTCTGACAAGGCATACAGCTCGTCCAGCTCGAAGGAGACTAGCAGGACAGCTTTGCCCTCATTGCGAGCATCCATAAGACGCTTATGAACGAATTCAATCGCGCCAATATCCAGACCCCTTGTAGGCTGGACTGCGATAATAAGATCGGGGTCCTTGTTCAGCTCGCGTGCAATAATCGCTTTCTGCTGATTGCCCCCGGACAGTGCCCGAGCATGGGTATAAATACCGGATGTACGAACATCGAATTCTTCGACCAGTCTGGTCGTTACGCTGTCCATCGCCTTCTCATCAATCAACCCTGACTTCCCGTATTCCGGCTTGAAATACGTGTTCAGAATCATGTTTTCGCTCAGTTTGAAATCAAGTACTAGTCCATGTTTATGTCGATCTTCGGGAATATGACCGACGCCTGCAGTCGAGATCTTCCGAGGCGTATCGTTCGTAATATCATTGCCATTAAGACTCACTTGGCCGTCTTGCACCTTGCGCATACCCGTAATGGCATAGATCAGCTCGCTCTGGCCGTTGCCGTCTACACCTGCAATGCCGAAGATTTCACCGGAGCGAACCTTGAAGCTGGTGCCATCCAGCACCATCTTACCTTGATCGCCCTTCATTTGAAGCCCCTCAACGGACAGAACGATATCGCCTGGCGGGCGCTTCGTCTTCTCGACCTGGAAGTTAACATCTCGTCCAACCATTAGCTCTGCCAATTGACGCTCACTCGTCTCACTTGTGCTGACTGTACGGATAACCTTGCCTCTACGAATCACCGTTACCGTATTCGCAAGAGCCATAACTTCTTTGAGCTTATGCGTAATAATAATAATGGATTTTCCTTCGGCAGCGAGGTTACGAATGATTTCGATTAATTCCTCAATTTCCTGTACGGTAAGTACAGCGGTTGGCTCGTCAAAAATAACAATCTCCGCGCCTCGATATAACGTTTTCAAAATTTCAACCCGCTGTTGCATACCTACCGTAATATCTTGAACCCGCATCTGCGGATCTACTTTCAAACCATAGCGCTCCGAGATCGTCTTAACCTTCTCGTTCGCGAGCTTATAATCAATCTTAAGCCCCTTCTTCGGCTCGTTGCCAAGAACAATGTTCTCAGTGACCGTGAACGGCTGTACGAGCTTGAAGTGTTGATGCACCATGCCGATGCCAAGCTCAATAGCCTTGGAGGCACCATCAATGACAGTCTGCTCGCCATTAATCCATATTTCTCCCTCATCCGGCTGATAAAGACCGAACAAGATATTCATAAGCGTAGACTTGCCTGCGCCATTCTCACCGAGCAAAGCGTGAACCTCACCTTTTTTCAGCTCAAAGTTAATGGAATCATTCGCAACCAAGCCAGGAAATCTTTTGGTTATACCCTTTAACTCTACGACTGCCCCGCTCTGATCCATGCATTCATCATCTCCCGGGATCCACATAATGATCTTCCTTCTTAACGAGCAGAGAAACAGGACAAGACCGGCTCATGCCGGTCTTGTCACTGTGACCCTTGCCAAGCTTTATCGTAATACCAATGATCCGAACTTATTCACCCGGAACTGTAATTTCACCGCTAATGATTTTTGCTTTGAATTCTTCAACTTTTTTCAATACGTCCTCAGGAACGTTTTTCGTGGAAGTCTCAGGAAGACCTACTGCATTGTCCTTAAGGCCAAGTACTTCATGCGAGCCGCCGTGCCAATTGCCGTCGATCAGGTCTTTGGATACTTTCGTTACCGCAGCTTCAACGCCTTTCATCATGGATGTCAGCGTCACTTCGTCGCCGAATTCCAGCGATTGGTCTTTATCTACGCCGATAACCCATACTTCTTTGCCGTTCTTCTTACGCTCGATCGCCTCGTTGAATACGCCATTGCCCGTACCGCCGGAAGCGTGGAAGATAATGTCCGCACCACCGTTGTACATAGTTGCTGCGATGCTCTTGCCAAGGTCAGGCTTATCGAAAGCACCGGAATACGTAATCGTTACCTTTGCATCTGGATTTACAGCTTTAATACCCGCTTCGAAGCCTTTTGCAAAACGAGTAATAACCGGAATTTCCATACCGCCTACAAAGCCGATGTTGTTGGATTTTGTAACCAGACCTGCTACAACGCCAACCAGGAAGGAACCTTCTTCCTCAGCGAATGTAACGGATACTACGTTCGGAGCGTCTACCACTGCGTCAATGAGACCCAGTTTAGCATCAGGATTCTCGGACGCTACCTTTTTCATTGCATCTTCGAACAGCATGCCGATACCCCAAGTAAGGCTATAGCCTTCGCGTACGAAGTTGTTCAGGTTCGGCTCCATGTCAGCTTCGCCTTTACTTTCTAGGAATTTCGTTTCAGCGCCAGTGGATGCTTTCAGCTGTTGCAAAGCTTCCCAAGCGCTTTGGTTGAACGATTTATCGTTAACTCCGCCCACGTCGGTTACCATGCCAATTTTAAAGTCTTTGCCGCTTCCGTCAGACTCGACTTTGGTTCCGCCTTCATTTTTCCCGCCGTTTTTGTCTTGTCCGCAAGCAGACAACACAAGCGAGAGTGCTACAACCAGCATAAGCATAAAGCTAAATGTTTTTTTCATGCTGCAATTCTCCCCTTAATCATTTTGTTTTTTGAACATGACAACAAGCACAGCATTACCTTTTACAGTATTGCTGTTTCTTATCGCTATTATTTCATTATAATTGCAAAAAAATTTACGTCAATCAAATTGTGTTAGATACATTAACACCGCGACTGCATGTTTATGTAATAAATTGCATGAATACTCATGTCCATCTACAAAGGAAACGTCCCGCAGCTCCATAGTGGAGCGACGGGACGATTAAGGCACTATTTTTTATCAGGATCGTCTGAACTATTGCCGGTATCGGCAGGTGGCGTCTCGTCCTTCACTTCCGCCTCGTCACGAGGCTGGATGCGAACCTTAACGTCGCCAATCTCATCGATGATCGGTTCAGCAGTAGTTACCTCTGCCGAAGAGGAGCCTTCGCCAGATGACGAATCGCCTTTTGCGTTCAACACGCCTTCTTCGATCAAGGATTTGATTTGATCCATCTCAAGCGTCTCTTCCGAAAGCAACGTCTGAGCGATCAGATGCATCTCTTTGCTCTTCTCTGTCAGAAGCTTCTTCGCTCTGTCATAGCAAGCATTGATAATGTTCTGCATCTCTTGATCGATCTCGTATGCAATGGAGTCAGAGTAGTTCTGTTCATGGCCCAGATCGCGGCCCAAGAACACTTGCCCTTGGGAATTACCGAACTGCATCGGACCAAGCTTATCGCTCATGCCGTATTCCATTATCATGCTGCGCACGATGCCTGTTGCCGATTTAAAGTCGCTGTATGCGCCAGTACCAATCTCGCCGATGAATACTTCCTCCGCTACGCGGCCGGCTAATAGTCCCGTTACTTTATCAAGCAGCTCTTGCTTCGTGACCAGCATGCGGTCTTCCTTCGGCAGCATGATGACATATCCGCCTGCGCGTCCCCGCGGGATGATTGTTACCTTGTGCACCAGGTCGGCATGTTCCAGGAAGAAGCCTGCAACCGTATGGCCCGCTTCGTGGTAGGCTACGATACGCTTCTCGCGGTCGCTGATGACACGGCTCTTCTTCTCCGTGCCGACAATGACGCGGTCAATCGCATCGTCGATATCCACCATGTTGATTTCTTTTTTGTTGCGTCGAGCCGCAAGAAGCGCCGCTTCATTCAGCAAGTTCTCAAGGTCTGCACCGCTGAAGCCAGTTGTACGCTTCGCGATTACGTCCAGCTTCACATCGTCGGTAAACGGCTTGTTGCGCGAATGAACTTTCAGTACCGCTTCGCGGCCTTTCACGTCTGGACGGTCAACCGTAATCTGACGGTCAAAGCGGCCCGGACGCAGAAGCGCTGGATCTAGAATGTCAGCACGGTTCGTCGCTGCGATAATGATAATACCTTCGTTCGCTCCGAAGCCGTCCATCTCAACCAGCAATTGGTTGAGCGTCTGCTCGCGCTCGTCATGCCCGCCGCCGAGTCCGGCGCCGCGCTGACGGCCGACTGCGTCGATCTCGTCAATGAAGATAATACATGGCGCGTTCTTCTTCGCGTTCTCGAACAAGTCACGTACGCGGGATGCGCCGACACCGACGAACATCTCCACGAAATCAGAGCCCGAGATGCTGAAGAACGGAACACCCGCCTCACCCGCAACTGCACGGGCTAGCAATGTCTTACCTGTACCTGGAGGACCTACGAGCAATACGCCTTTCGGAATACGTGCTCCGACGAGATTAAACTTGCGAGGATCCTTCAGGAAGTCGACGACCTCTACAAGCTCCTGCTTCTCTTCGTCCGCCCCTGCCACGTCCTCGAACGTGATGCGCTTCTTCTCTTCATTGTACAGACGGGCACGGCTCTTGCCGAAGTTCATCACTTTGCCGCCGCCGCCTTGAGACTGATTCATCAGGAAGAAGAACAGTACGATGAGCAGAATGAACGGAATAATTGACGTTAAGAACGTCACCCAGAAGCTTGGGGTATCCATCGGCTCGGCCTTATATTCAAAGCCGTATTGCTTCTGCCAGGCATCCAAGTTCTGCTGGGCCGCATAGGTGTTCATTCGGGACGTGAAGTTATCACTGTCCGCACCCTCAGGCCTGATCTTATATTTACCCGTAATGTAATACGATTCCTTATCGTACTTCGCGGTAATCGATGCTACATTCCCCGCTTCTACAACTTGGCGGAATTCATCGTATCTCAGCGGCTTGGTGGAATCCCCTTGACCGCTAATATATTGAAAAACACCAACGGTAACCAAAAAGATGATCAAATAAAAACCAGTATTTCGGATGATCCGATTCATCCCCTACCTCCTCTCAGACGCTTTAGATATTTTACCATAGCATGACTTTCCATCACAATAGAGGCTAACGGAGGGTGGACATGTACGGTTCCAGCGCGCTTACTTTTCGTAAACCTGTGGTTTCAAAATGCCGATATAAGGAAGGTTGCGATATTGCTCCGCATAGTCCAGGCCATAGCCGACGACAAATTCGTCAGGCAGCGTAAAGCCTTTGTAATGCGGCTCCAGACTAACCGTACGGCGTGCAGGCTTGTCGAACAGCGTGACGACAGTCACGGAATTCGAGCCTCTGCGCTCCAATACGTCAATCAGATAGCTGAGTGTCAGGCCGCTGTCGATAATATCTTCGACGATGAGGACATCGCGTCCTTCCACCGACACGTCCAGATCCTTAATAATCTTGACGACGCCGGATGATTTGGTGGAAGCCCCGTAGCTGGAGACGGCCATAAAGTCGATCTCAAGCGGAACGGTAATAGTTTTCACCAGATCGGACATAAAAATAAACGCGCCTTTGAGGACGCAAATAACGAGCGGATTCCGCCCTTCATAATCAGCGCTGAGCTTAGCCCCCAATTCCCTTACCTTGGCACCAATCTGCTCTTCGCTGTATAACACTTCTTTAATGTCGTTCTGCAAGTCGAAATCCTCCTACGCTTTACCTATGTTTATGTGTATTCCCTTGTTCCTTATTCGTTGAGCGCCGTAATACGCAAGACTCGCGCGCTTCCGCTCCCTGCAAGGGCATGTGTGGAACGGCGAATGCCGGGAATCCACAGCAACTTGCCTTCCCCGTCGCACAGCAGCGGATACAGCTCTCTACGGGAGGGTGGTACCTTCTCGTCAACGAACATATCTTGCACTTTTTTCGAGCCATTTAATCCTAAAACATGAATCCTGTCTCCCGGCATGCGGTTGCGCACATGCAGCGGAAAGATGAGTCCGTCCACATCGAAATACGCTTCCATGCGGGATGACGGCTTCGCGGCCGCAGCTGCCAACCAATCCAATCGGAAGCTCCATCCGCTTGGCGACGCTTCAATTCGTCCTTCGCTTTGCTCTTCAATGACGTAATTGTAGTGACTGGCCGTAGGTGACTCTGCAATCATATGTACCCATCTCATCACACCGTATTCGCGCAAGCATCGGATCCCGCCTGCGACGTCCATCCGCCAAGTAGCTGGTGCATGTGTAGATGCTGCCAGCCGCATAGTCTCAACGGCGCCATAGGTTATGTTTTCCGAGTCCCGAGATAGATAATTTAATATTAGTTTAATCAATCTTCTTTGTAAAGCGACGTGCAGACCGGACAGCTCCCGGCATTCCACTTGGCATTCGCCTTCACTGCAGCGCACGATACGGTCGAACCATTCCGCCGCCTGCTGCTCCATCCACTCATCCTCCGCTCCGGCTACTTCAGCCAGTCTTTGGAGAGATTGAGGAAGCTGAGGATTGAACTGCATCAAATAAGGAATGACATCCAGACGTACCGTATTACGGAAGTAATACCGGGCCAGATTACTGCTGTCAACGCAGTACGGAATCTCATGCTCCTCGCAATAACGCAGAAGGTCTGACTTGTTCATACGAAGCAGGGGACGTATGAGTTGCATATTTTTTTCGCGTCTAACGCTGCTCATGCCTGAAAGCCCCGACAACCCGGCTCCCCGAATCAGCCGCATCAGCACAGTCTCGGCCTGATCATCGGCATGATGAGCGAGCGCAATGCGCGATGCACCGTACTGAACCGCTATTCGGTGCAGATACTCGTACCTCTTTTCTCTTGCTGCGGCCTGCAGATTCAATCGGTTTTCTTCTATATAAGTAGGCATATCCAAGACGACCGACTCGCATGGCACCCCCAGACTGTCTGCGAACGACTGCACCGTCTCCATTTCGTATGCAGACTCTTGGACCCTAAAACCATGATTCACATGAGCAGCTACCAGCTTAATGCCCTGTTCCTGAGACAAACCATGGAGCATATGAAGCAGGGCCATCGAATCGGGTCCTCCCGACACGGCGACCAGAATCGTGTCGTCCTTCTCCCACATATTGTGGGCAGCCGCTTCCTTAGCCAACACCGTCTGAAGCGGTTCATTCATTGTCCCTTGCCCTCCTCTGCTACATCCATACGTTGCGAAGCAGCCAGACGAAGATGGATGCTGCGAGCAGAACGCCTGATGTCGCAACCATTCCCTTCAGCCAGCCGGGCATAGAGGAGGATCTGCGCGTGTCCTTCCGATGCATGAGCAACCGCCATGCAGCCGCGCCCTCGTCCGCGTCCCTGAATTCGCCATGCAGCGCCTGACGCAGCCAGCCCGTCACCGGCTTAAGCGCCGGGGAAGCTTCAGCAATGGCCATCAGCTCCACCGTGGACCGGTTCTGCGGCAGCAGTTCCTTCGTAAGCTGGTGCAGTCGCCTCGGCTCATGCAGTTGAATGCATAATACGCTGTAAGAGAAGAGATCATACTTCGGATCAGCCGAGCGCGAGCCGCTGTTCCAGTATCCGCGATCATAGATCTCTGTGAACTGACGAATACTTTTGCCGACGGCCGTCACGCCCCCGAAGTCTACGAGCTCGACATGACCGTAATCGGCAACCATCACATTCTCCACCTTCAGATCGCCAAATGCCCACCCTGCGCGATGAAGTCTGCCAAGCTTGCTCAACAAGTTCAGCCCGACGAGAGGGAACCATTCCGCCCCCTGCTCCTTCAAGTAGCTGGCAAGCGTCGTCCCTCGCACATATCTCATCACATAGAACGGATATTCCCTCCCGGCAGGACCGTACAGATCATCCACGTCGAACAGGAACGGCTCCATCCCCTGCCCCTTCTGCTTCGCCAGCGACTTCAGCACGTTCACCTCGGATTGCAGGTCAACAGCGTCTGCTCCCACCTTGAGCGCGTACCAATCCCTATCCTTCTGTACCAGATAGACTTTCCCGTTGGCCCCTTCCCCCAGCAGCCGTTCTACACGGTACTTGCCCTGCTTCCACTTGCCAACTACGACACTTCCGCGCCGCAGTTCAAGCTTAAACGACGTAGTCACCCATCATCCCATCCGTTTCATGTCTGCCTCTGCGGCCGTAGTCACCCGCTTCGCCTTGCCTGTAATAGTCGACTGCCTGCATAATCGCAGGCCCCGTCGGCGTTGTTCCACCCATCTGGAGCTTGGGGAAAATGGAATGCACGCCATTCAGATGGTCGGTCCAAGCCAAATCCATCATACAGTCATCACCATGACGCGAGCCCGGAAAATGGAACACCGCTATTTCACTCTTACCCTGTCTGGCCTGCAAGCTAAGCATCAAATCGTGAATCGCTTCTTCAACAGCAGCCATTTTCGGCTTCATACTGGCGCTGGCGTCGATCAGAAGCGCCACTCTCAGCCCTGATGACTCGCCAAGCTCATCGATCACGCGGACCACTTCGCCGCGCTTCTCAGGAGGCAGCGCCTCGATGGAGCCGTTGCCCAGCACCTGCTGCAGCTCCTTCTGTACCGCCAGCTGAATCGTCTGCACCACGGTCTTCCTCGTCATCATCTGAACCGTCTGGGACAATTGCCGGGTGTTCACCATACGGCTGAGTCCTCCGCCGGCACGCGCGATCTCCTCAATCTCCGTCGCACCCAATTCGCCTACATCTCCATGATCCAGCACACCGACCACATTGACATGAATGCCTTCCGACTTGGCATGAGCCGCCGCAACTATGGGACTTAGTCCCACATTGGAGCAACCGTCCGTTATAAGCAAAATTTGCCTCATCATCGTTATCCCTCCACATAAGCAAGATCAAAAGCCTTTTCTATCAGCTTTGCCCTTTTTGAGAGAGATAAACGCCTGTTGCCTATCATTTCCTAATCCTTACCGATATTATCGGCTTCTCGCCGCTCCAAGGTAAGGTTCATTCTAGTATAGCCCATCCCCCGAGACGTTGCCATCGCACCAATGTGACAGCATTCGAACCTCATTGGGAAGAGAGACACGGTGACTTCGGATAGATTTACAGTCAGGATGCACCGAGAGATAATAGGGTTGTATGCCAAAAAATTCCTTGAAGGAGTGAACGTATGTCGAGCAAGGTACTACTGATTACGGGTGACGGAACCGAGGTATTGGAAATTTTTTATCCCTACTACCGCCTGCTAGAGGAAGGCTATGATGCCGTTATTGCGTCTCCGGAGAAAAAGGTGCTGAATACCGTCGTTCATGACTTTATCGAGGGCTGGGAGACTTACACCGAGAAGCCGGCTCATCTGCTGCCGTCCCATGCCTCCTTCGCGGATATCGATCCGTCGGAATATATCGGCCTTGTCATTCCCGGAGGCCGCGCACCGGAATATATACGCAACCACCCTGAGCTGCCTCGCATCGTTGAGCATTTCTTAAGTGAGGATAAACCGATCGGCGTCATCTGCCATGGCGCTCTGGTGTTCATGGCTTTGAAAGATACGAGCTATTTCGAAGGCCGCACGATGACATGCTACAATGCTGTGAAGCCGGATGTTGAGCGGCTGGGTGCCACGTACACGACGGACACGCTGCATGCCGACCGCAAGCTGGTCAGCGGACACGCTTGGCCGGACCTGCCGGGCTTCATGCGAGAGTTTATTCGGCTTGTTCGGGAGGAGCAGGCTGTGCTTCAAGAAGATGAGACATTAGTGCTATAAGAAAGCAGTAGGCTATTCTAGCGGGTCGTTGGGCCTGTTGGGGTAGCCTTTCTTTTGATGGAGAGTGTAAGAGTGATTCCGTTGTGCGGTTAGTTATGTTTCATGTCATAGGCCAGGAATGCCTTCTTCAGGCGCAAATGCAACAATTCCAGCCGTACGTTCACTTCCATCTGATGAACGCTCCGCAGCAATTCCTCGACCATGTCTTTATTGAAGCGCTCGCCATAACGAAAGATATGGTCAAACACCGCAACCTGGCATTGCTCCAACGTCTCCAGTTGCTGATATAACGTATCCTCCTGCTCGACGTAGCGATTATAGGTGTCCATTGGTTTGGTCATGGGCGCCACCAATTTAGTTGATTTTAAGGAGCGAAGTAGCTATCAAAGTCTTTTTATGATAACCCCCTCCCTGCTCCATAAAATCAACATCTTCACCCTGATGATATGAAAAAGGGGACTTTTCATTAACTTGACTGCATATCGATGTCCTGTTCATTAGGTCTTGTCTCATAGTAACTCCTCCTCTTAATTGCGATAAGAAATATCAAATTACCTTTATGAGTATTACTCTTTAGAGTATGTAAATTATTGTATTACTTTTAAGCGTAAGTTTCAATGATATTCTTTAACGCTTATGATATATTACTTTCAGATGCGTACTGTTAAACGTAATCTTTTCATTGGTGGAGGAACTTATCTTGAAAATCAAAATCCGCTTAAAAGAGATCCTTGAAGAGAGAGGTATTAGTCAACGCCAACTCTCCCTTAAAATGAATATGCGACCCGCTACCATTAGCCATCTCTGTTCTGATTCTGTTGACAGAGTCTATATTCGCACACTGGAACAAATATGTGCGGCATTAGATATTACTGTAGATCAATTGATTGTATCCGTTGAAGATGATGAGGATCCAAATAGTTAAAATAACATATACCTTTGAACTGAACCACACATTAAAAAACCAACCTAAATACCATTGGATAAAAGTATCAATAGTTGTTCATATTGTGTCTCAGCAAAAGTAACTTTTTTCAACTCATAAGTAACCATTTAAACTAATTGCACAAATTGCTCCTCTGACAGCATCTTGAACTGCTCCAGAGTCTATGTACTTCTCTCCCCATGGCCTTCAGTCGATCATGACCGTCAATCGCTTGAATACGGTAGCCCTCTACATGTTCGCTTTCCCTCTCGATACCACGAACCCCTGCAAGCCGGTCGGCCAGCTTGCCTATGATCTCCTCAGCCACCTTTCCGGCAGTGCGTCTACATTCTGTCCAATCGTCAGCGATACTTGCAGGTACTGCTCCGACAACAACTCAATGGTCATGATGACGTCTCTTCCCTCCATTAGGTACCAGGTCACCCGTCCAAAGAAAAAAACCTTGAGCGGCACGAAGCCAATCAAGGTTTTATTGATTCAATCTTTATATTTTTCCGGTAAATATTTTTTGTTGATGATGGTTTTAATCAAATTATTTAAATCCTGCTGATAAGAAGCTAATTCCTCTCGATTTTCACATCCGGTGAGTTTGTATAGATACTCCTCAGAACAATTGTTTAATACAAACTCAATACAATTTTCATAAACCATCAATTCGCCCTCAGATAATTTAAGATCAAACAAAGTAACACTAGCTATTTCCTCTTGTTTTAATAATTCCATTTTACCACCTCACATAATTGGAGAATATCTCTTTAAATTGTTGAAGTTCAGCTTCTGAAGGTCTCGTCCATCTTCCATCTTGAATCCGCATATCAGTATTTTTACTTGGATTTTTAAATGAAGTTACAACTTGGCTTCCATCACGTTCAACAATATGAATTCTTCCATTATCTCCTTTAATAACCCATCTTCCATCATTTTGTATAAGTATATCAGCCTGCCTTGCTTTTTGAACATCATTAACTGCTGATCCAACAGGTCTTCCCTCGCTACCTCTCAATACTGCATGTTCGCTTTTTCCAAGTTTACCTGTCTCTTTAGCGCTAGACCTTTTAACACCAACTAACTCTTGTCTTAAAGAATCACTAGAATTATGAGAAGTCGAATGCGGAACTTGTTTTACACTTATACCCGCAGATGGTTTTGAATTGTTGTTTTTGGTTACAGGTACAATACGATGGCCACCAGCACCTCCAACTGTACCTTTTTGCAAGTGTTTATTTCCGCTAGGATCAATATATTTGAGGGGGTTATTAATAACATACGTATACAAATTCAAAGTTAATGGATCTTTTGCCTCTCCCTCATACGTATCCTCCCCAACAAACCTGCCAATAGACGGGTCATACCATCTAGCTCGAAGATATTGCAGTTCAGTTGTTGATTCTGTCATTTCGCCCGAATATTTAAAAGGCTGGGCAATAAGCTCATTCTGAAGAGTCATATTACCAAAAATATTATAGTTATATTGATTCAGTCTCAAGCTACCTGAAGAATCCCTTAACTCAACGACATCGCCATGACCATTCTTAAGATAATAGGCTTTGCCTTGAGCGTCTTCTCTCGCTTCGAGCTCTTCGCCTCTAATGTAACGAGCATGGAACTTAGCTACACCGCCAGTTATTACAGCTTCCGCTATAATCTGATCATCATCCCAGTAGTAACGGGTAGTCTTGCCCCCTTCACTTCGTTCCCACAACAGACCGTCGCCATTATACGTATACGAAACGATTTTACCATCTATAGTCGTCACCTGAGTGAGACGATTGCGGGTATCGTAGGACAGGTCAGATGCTGCGCTGTCAAAAGGTTCACTAGTAGACATATCACTGCGGTTGCCACGACTGTCATACTGGTAGCTTTCATTAAATTGAGAAGAAGTCGATATCCGATTTAACGCATCATATTGAAACACATCTGTAATGCCGTTCGTTGTGCGTGAGTTAATATTGCCATTCGGATCATAGCTATAGGAATACGCATTAATAATGCTTCCATCGCTCTTCTTATGCTGCAATTCCTGCATGCGGAGTCCATTGTAAGCTACATCTGTTACGACTCCGTTCCCTTGCGTGGTTTGCTTTAACAAGCCATTCGAATAGTATTGATACTTGGCTACATAATCGCGATTAAAGTTCAGTGAGGAGGAAACAACCTCTAGCTGATTATTCGCATTGTAGCGGTAATACGTGTTAAACCCGAAAGGATCTTTCATTGCGGCACGATTGTCATTCGCATCATAATCGTACTTTATCGTCTTGGCGTCTGGAAATTGAACTTCTACCAGTTGTGCGTTATTAGGGTTGTACGTGTAAGATGTTGTTCCTGTTACGTCGCTCATCTGTGTACGCTTGCCTGCCGAGTCATATCGATAGGAAACCTTCTCATTAGTCGGAAGCGAATTACCCTGTGCATTTACCAGCTCGAAGGATAACAGCAGGTCACGGCTGTTAAAGGTATACTTGAAGCGATTTCCTTTCCGATCCACTGAGCCAGTTATATTGTCATTGGCATCATAGTAGAACGTTTCTATCTGATTCTTGGCATCAATCGACTTGATGAGACGTCCCCATTCGTCATACTCCTTACGCAGACTTTTCCCGTCAGGGTAGATCATCTGGGTCATGCTACTCTGCATGTTGTACTGGTAGGCTGTTGTTTCGTTTAAGGCGTTGGTAACGCTGGTGAGTCTGCTCAGGACATCATAAGAATATTTCGTCGTGTTCTGTGTACTATCCTTTGCCAGTAATACATTTTCGGCAAGATCATAAGTGTAGGTACCCAAGATAGTTACCGTACCCGTGCTTGTAACTTCTTCTTTTTTTACTACATTACCCAAAATATCGTAGTATTCCTTTAGTTGATTGCCCTCGCTATCAGTCGTTGTTTTGATGTTGCCAATATCATCAAAAACAACTCGAGAAATAGTGGAGTCTGGAAATACAATTTTATTTTGCCGGCTCCATTGGTCATACCCGTAATTTATTAGATTGCCTAAAGCATCCTCCGTTTGTGTTGCACGGCCATAAGCGTCATAGCGATATTTGCCTTTGGGCTTGAAAACGTGATACTCAATGATTCCCGTCTCTGTCATCCAACCGAGTGGATTCCATTTTGTTAACGCCTTAATACCCATCTCATCGGTCATCTCAATCTGGTTCTGCTTATCCCGATATCTAATTGTCCGTTCGCTTGAGTCGGGATTAATGACCTTGATTGCCCGGTTGAGATTATCATACTCATAGGTTGTTGTATTGCCCTTCCCGTCCGTGTAACTAGTCAATATCCCATCCACAGTCTGAAAATTCAAAGCTTCCGATACCGTTATAGCTTTACGATCCACATCATAACCAGAAGTCGTTATTTTAGTTGGAAAAGCTCCGTTATATGGCGCAGTAGCTTTGAACTCTGTGTTTATCGTAATGTAACCGCCTGAACTTTGAAGCAGCTTCTGCTGGGTAACATTGCCGAACGAGTCATATCGGCTGTTCACCACCTCTTGCAATATACTTCCTGTTGGACTGCCTTCTCTAACCCTCTGGGTCAAAATATGCCCATGAACACTGTCTCTGACGATTTCGTTATACACATATCGAGATGGATCAATCTGGGATTGGACTCCTACTAGCAAATGTGAGGTCTCGCCATACGTATTAATAGTGATTCTTCCGTTAGGAGCAACGGAGGATACAACATTGCCATAGGAATCGTATAGCATGCTGTTCTGAATTACTTTAGTTGCGGACTCTGCCGAATTGGAAGTCGTCTCCGTAATCTTAAGTGGCACTGGCCATCTTCTAATTCGATCATACTCATAATCCACCCGCGTAGTATGGGTAACCCCATTCTGAACTGCAGTGATCACGCGATCATTATTGTAGTAGACCGGTGAATAATCTTCGTTAATGTAGTCCTTTTCATTCGTGTACGTCGTCACCGTCAATCCGTCATTCATCGCCACCGAGAAATTATAATCGGTATCATATGAGGACCCCATGTCACTTAGAGGGTATGTAATATCATTACGATTCGCTGTAAAAATAGACCCGTCTTGCTGAACGAATTGATCCTCTCTCGACTTTACCCGGTACACCTGGTTCACCATCTTTTTGCCAATAAACCGGGTTGTTGGGGTACTTTCGTATTCAATAACACTCTTTGCGCCTGTCAGATACGTGATACCCGTTAATAATGCATATGGGTTAGAGACACTAGGAACTGTAGAGGTTAGACTGAATCCCGCCTGCTTTACACTGTATTCATACTCCGTTTCACGCCCGATAGGGTCCGTAACTTTCTGCAAAAGATCTTTGCCATTCACTTTAGTTGTCGTATAAGTAACTGTCTTGGTTCCCGTACTTAATACAACAGAACCATCTCCATAGGTTATGTTAATCTTGTTGCCAATCGCGTCGGTAATAGAGATAAGCTTCCAACCCGAGTACTCAAAGTTAATCGTATTGTTATAGGAATCCGCAATCTGAATAAGCTTGCCCTGCGAATCAAAAAACTGATTGATTTTATAAATCGATTTCACTACATAAGCGGAGGTCAGACTGCCTACCGTCACAGTCTTGTTCTCTTCGAACGTATAGTCCTTCCATGGATAACCGACAAATTCATTATCCTTGTTAATTTTAAATACGCCAGAACCCGATAAGTGGAGATACTTGCCGCCTTCATTAATCTCCATATAGGAAATATCCCAGCTCCAGCCTCTGCCGATAGGGAACATTTTCTCTTCAGTTGATTGATCTGTTCTGCTGGTGTTGCCTGCACTTGTCATTTGAAATAATTGAGAGCTGCCACTGTCGTATATGCGTGTCAGTGTGAAACCAAGACCATTGCGCCCTGGCAGACTCAGGTCGCTGGCCTGTATAGATATACTGCCGGATAGAGTAGAGATGGTTTCATTCCCCAGCTCCACTCGGAATGGCGCCTCGTCAGGCTTGGTATTAACATGGCGATAATCCACTCCCTGCGCAGTAACAACTGAGTAGTGAATGGTATTTGATAGATCTGGGAATAGAAGGACGCCAAGCAACAGAAAAATAAGCGTCCGTTTTACCGATATCTTCAAGAGGCTTCCTCCTTAGTTCTTTTGAGTAGTTGTTTTGCCTGTGATATTCCCATTCGCATCATACTGGTAGACCGTCTCATATTGAATGGCCAACTTTTTCAGTATGAAAGAATACGGCGCTGTCGCGCTGAAATGACCATCTACACCAAACACCTTGACGTAATACGTGTTGCCTTTCGTTACTTGATAAAGCACGTTTTCGGCAGCTCCAACACCTTGAATACCTGCTGCCAACAGGTTCATATTACTGTCGTATATATGCACATCGTAGTTTTTTCCGACAGGTACGTTTAGTGTAAAGATATCTACACCGTTGGAAGAAGCTACATACTTGAAGAAATCAATGTCCGTGCTTGTATCTATGACCGTCGAATAAGTTTGGTTATAGTTAATTGCGAATGCCTGCGCAGGTGTATTATTGGGCTCAAACGATGCTGGCAGAATCAGATTTCTAACCCCCGGCTCTGACCATTCCATTCCGTCTTTGGCTAATATTCTAAAGCTCCAAGCCCCATTCGCAAGCGGTACAGTTGTAAAAGTAGTTGCATTGCCAGCAAGTGGTCCTGAATCATATCCGACAGTCTGCCAATTATCTTGGGAGCCCATAATGCGGTATTCGGTTTGAACTTGTCCCTCGCTATCTGTATACGTCCAAGTAAACTGTGGAGAGTTAGTCGTTAAAGTAGCTCCATTCGTATACGAGGTCACATTAACAAGGGGTAAACCATTTATTTTGATATAACTGCGAGCCGAATACGCTGATTCCGTACCGACGTTATCCTTCACTCTTACTTGCCAGTTGTACGTACTTTTTCTTGTAAGAAGACCCGATGGAACGGTATAAGCAGTCGTGGATGACTGAACCCAGCCGCTGTCATGCAGGAGTGTTGTTCCACTGAACAAGCGAACCTGATACTGAGATTGGAAGCTTCCTGTACCTGAGTGGGAGAATGTCCAGTTCAAAACAGGAGTAGTACTTGCCGCCAGCATAGGCGTTGCAGAATTCGTACTTCCCGGTGTTAAGCCTGTCGGTTGATTAGGAACCTGATGAATAATGAATACATTATCGCTTTCGTCCCATGCTCCGTATAACTGCCCATTGTACGAGCGAATACGCACTTTGGCATTAAAGGATTGTGGAACTGGCGTAAAGTTATACGAATATGATGTCACTCCAGGAGCCGTAAGAGCCACAATATCAACCCAAGTTGCCCCCGCGTCTGTCGAAACTTGAATATGATAGCGGAGGTTCGATTTGGTGGTTTCGATTGAGATATTCAGATCATCTGTCAGAGATTCTGTATAGTTTCCCGTTCCTGATTTTACAACCATAGAACCAACCGTTCTTAAAGATACATTTGTAGTAAATTCTATCGGGAAGGAATTCTTCATATTGGCAGTACCAAAAACAATCGCATATGTTGTGTTGGATGATAACACATCATTAAAATTAGCAGTATGTACGCCTATGCTATTTACAGGTACGTTAACTGTTTTAAGAGGCCCTCCCGTTGGTATACCACCCGAAGTTGCATATAAATGTACAGGCAAGTCCCCGCTAGTTGAAAATCCACCTATAGTAAAATTTACTTTAGTCAGAAGCTCCTGCCCTGTTGTTCCCGTGGTAAATGTTTGTCCCACTTGCTGTTGACCAGAAGGATGCTGATAAGAATATCTTGGACCTAAAAAATCATAAATATCTTTTGAAGGAAGCCATGTAATCGTTTGTTCTCCAGTCCAAACCTCTCCCCCATTTGGCGATACTACTGTGGGCGCAGTTGGGGGCTGGGTATACACTAATTGCAAGTAAGGTCGGGTTGACACAGTATAAGCATTAAAATTCGCGTAAGATATTGTCTCGTAATTAAAGGCATCCCTAGCCAAAAAACCATAGTTCGGAGAAGTTCCGTTTGTCCATTCCTTAATGACACTGGTTATATCAAATGTTTCCCAATTGATGAATCCTTTACTAATTTCTTTACTAGAAAATTTATTTGGATCGATTCGGGGTACTTTTGAAAAGCTTGTCACTTGGGATGCAGTCCAGGGCTCTAATATTTTTAATAGTTCAATTCTGGAGTTGTGCACTCTCTGTCCATGTCTATACATGTTCAATGTAGCATGATAAATAGTTCCTACACTTTCAAAATTAAATTGCATCAAATATTGATAAGTACGAATTCTGTCTCCGCCAATTAAAAGAGAAGAGGATGTACTATTATCTTTGTATGAAGATTCAGAGTCTACATATGTACTCTGGTACGTCATTTGAGAAGATATAATATTAACCGTCGGATCAATTGCAATCGGATAAACCAGTTCCGACACGTCAACCGTCAAGTCTACATAAGTTTGTCCGTTTTCTTCGTTAATGACCTGATCCACATCACGAGTTGTGCCATTGGCATCAATCAGCCAGGCCGGCTGCAATTCAAAGGTCTTGGAGCCTGCAAGATCGCCCTCTACCTTAAACCGGAATGTAGTAGGCGCTTGCTCATCTTTTAAATAGATCGTTTCTTTAATACCATTCTCTATCACTTCCAGCTCTACATCGGCGCTTGTCCAAACATCGCTATATAACATTTTATTGTCGAAAACTTCTCCTCTGGCACTCGAAGCATCAAGCGGAATAAAGGTTAACGACTCAGAACCTTTCCCAATGGTGTATCCTTTGGCGATGCGTTTTGGCAGTTTAACATCGAATGGAACTTTCAATGCTCTCAAGTCAGTTTCAGATTTATCCACTCTGATCCGCGCGCTTGCCGAAAAAGACTTTAGCGTCTCCGCGCTTTCACGCGAGATAGAGGAATCATTTGCGTCAATCTCCGCTTCGTCCGTCAGGCTTGTATCGATATTTCTCCAAGTACCTGTCTCGTCTAAATAGTGCTGATCGGTAAACGTTACTCTTGCCATATAAGTGTTATCTGACAATAAGTAATGCTTGCTATTAGAAGTCCTTAGATTAACAACTTCTCCTAGAACCGTCTCCCCATACTCGTTTGCACTTTCTATAACATCTGTGGGAGCTGCCTCCAAGACGGGGCTATTGTCATTGATAATTCCCTCTGAATCTTGAAGCATTGGCGTTTGTTCTTGAATGATCTCTTTTTCTTCTGCAGAGATTGATGCTGGAACACCAATTCCAAGGATCAAGCAAAAGCAGAGAATAAATACTAAACTTTTTTTGAGTTTTTTCATCTCGTTTTCCTCCTGGCTAGATTTTTATGTATTCGTTGATATAATAAACTGATTCAAAAATCATTCCTCTCTTTCTATAATTTAGATATTTTGGAACAACAAAATTAATTATATTCATTGCGTGTATTTCCGTATATAGCTATTTCTTTCTCCCTAATTCCCCAAAATTAAAAGCCCCCACGATTAGAACGGAGGCTCGATTAACCTATGATTCGACAAACTCTAACATAAATTTCTTGATAAAACATCATATGGATTCGTATAATAGCTATATTGTTCAAATAAACAGATAGAGTACGTCACTCATTCCATGGACTGCCGGGCATCTACCTACAGGAGCGTAAGGACATGTTGTTTAACTCGCCCCACTTCATCTTTCTATATCTGCCTTTTGTATTCATAACCTACTTCTTGCTCAATGCTTGGACAGCCACCCAGCGCTACTCCAAGCCGTGGCTAGTAGTCTGTTCATTATTTTTTTATGGCTGGTGGAACCCGGCATACCTGCCCCTAATACTCTTATCCATTTTAGCCAACTATATCGTTGGAAGATATCTGATCTCTCATAAGTCGAGGCCAGCACTACTTGCTGGTATTGTCTTTAATTTAGGCTTGCTCGGATATTTCAAATACCTCGATTTTATCTTGTCCAATGTGAACAGTCTTTTTTCAGCCAACCTTCCTCTTATGAATATAGCTCTGCCGCTAGCGATCAGCTTCTATACCTTTCAACAAATCAGCTATATCATCGACTGCTACAACGGCAAGGTCAAGGAGCAGAGTTTAATCAATTACTCATTGTTTGTCACGTTTTTCCCTCAGCTTGTTGCCGGACCCATTGTTCATCATCGCCAAATGATGCCTCAATTCCTGCAGCCTGCCCACCACCAAATTAACTATGAGAACATCTCATTAGGCATTTACATATTTTCAATCGGATTATTTAAGAAAGTCATCCTTGCCGATCAATTCTCTACGACTGTGGCAAGCGGCATGGGTGTCTTGGACTCCATCACATTTTTTGATGCATGGATTGTGGCTTTGTCCTATACCTTTCAATTGTATTTTGACTTCAGTGGCTACTCGGACATGGCTGTAGGCTTAGGTTTGTTATTTAACATTAGGATACCTATTAACTTCAACTCTCCTTATAAAGCAACTAACTTACAGGAAGTTATGTCCAGATGGCATATTACGTTAACCCGTTTCTTATACGATTACGTATATATCCCTGTTAACCGCAAACTATCCAGAAGCGCATTTATGACAAAAACGCTTAGGCTCAAAACAGAGTGGATAACGAGTCTGTCCTTGGTTCTGTTGTTCTTAATCAGCGGTATTTGGCATGGGGCAGGCTGGAATTTTATAATATGGGGCTTGCTGATTGGAATTGGGATTATCGTGTATCGGCTATGGAGAAAGACCAATATTCGATTGCCGAAGGCAATCGCTTGGGGTATTACGTTTGCTTATGTAAATGTTATTTTGGTCTTTTTCAAAGTATCATCCGTAAACGAGGCACTTACATTCATTAAAGCGATGTTTGGGGTTAATGGAGCCATTCTACCCGAACGATTATTTTCCTTCTTACAGCCTCTCGAACAATTAGGGATCGTTTTTGGCCCATCTGATGTTCCTGGGAAGGATAAGGCCCTTATCTATATCGTGCTTGGATTCATTCTGATTCTAGGATTTAAGAACACATCAGAGAAAGCTGCCACGTTCAAGCCTACCTTGATTACGGCTATCTTTATTGTTCTTATTTTCTTATATGCTGTGATGGATATGAATAAAATGTCGGAGTTCTTATATTTTAATTTCTAAGCGAGGGTTACTATAGTGTATAAGAAATGGGCGTTAACTGTAATCGGTGCAATTGTGTTCTTACTCGTATGCTCAGCGACCGTAAGCTACATCGTTGATCCGTACGGGATCTATCCGGTCACTAGAAAAAGCTTCAATGAACATAAAATCGGTAATAGAGATCCTTATTTAGTTAAGACTTACAATAGCAGAGACTACCAGCCAGAGACGATTGTGCTTGGCACATCCAGAGCTATGCGTTTGGATCCCCCACTCATTGAACAAATAACAGGTGAATCCACCTATAACTTAGGGCTATCAGCATCTAATTCATACATTCAATTCTCACATGTGGAGTCTCTGTTAAAGCGCAAAAACAACTTGAAAACCATTATTATCGGATTAGATTTTGAAACTTTTGATATCGAATATAAAACTCATGTCAATTTTGCAGAGAAGAGGGTTGCTTCCCCTTTCTACTATTTTCAAGATATTGCTTCAACACTGCTAACAAAAAAATCGCTGCTGGATAGCTATTATGTTCTTTACGATAATGTTAAAAACAGAGACAAGTATACCAAAAGCAGTACTCTCGATGATGGCAGTTTTAATGCCGAAATTAAGCTTAGATCAGAGGTAAGCGTCAACGATTTAAAAAGAATTGCCATACAATACGAGGTTTCTCTTAACAGCATAGAGTATATTAAGAAAATTCAGGATCTCTGCAACGAACAGGACATTCAGCTTTACCTGTACATTAGCCCGATTCACGCTATTATTTTGGAGACATTTTGGCAGATGGACCAATGGCCCGTCTATGAAGACTGGAAGCGTCAACTTGTGTCGATCGCTCCAATCTGGGATTTCTCTGGTTACCATGATATTTCGATGAGCTCGCTTAACCACGATACGTACTATGATGATTTATCCCACTTCTCCAAGGAAACGGGAAATCTAATGGTATACCGAATGTTAGGGAGCGAGGACTATGCCCCTCCATGGTTCGGGGTACAGATAACACCGGATAATATTGAGGAACACCTTCAGAAATTAAGGGAGTCCCGAAGTCAATGGGATTATAGAGATACGGATATGCAAGAGCTAATTCAAGATTATTAAGGCTTGGCTATAGAGACTCCATATCGGTAAACAAAGCATGAAATACGCGCACCTCTCCAAAGCCCAGCAGATCTGTCTCGATGTCTGGAACAATGCTGCTACATGCGGAGTGACTTAACTCATATAAAAACCCCTCTGATAAACAACGGTCATGTCCATCCTATCAGATGAACGATTCACGTTGTCTATCAAGAGGGGCTAGCTTCATGCATTTAATGCTAGCTGATAATATCCGTGCCTCCCTAGCTCATGATTCAATCACAGCTTGTCCTCTCTCCGTCAACTCACCGTCCTCGGGCGCTCCATTCGCGTCACTCCGGGCCAGCGGAAGGAAGCCCACTCCGGCAAGTGCTTGTCCACACGGGCAACAAGTACGGTCATATCGTCTACTATGTCTCCATCATGATAACGCACGACCGTTTCCAGCAGCGTATCTGCGATCTCCTGCGGATCGTCTGTTTCCATCTCGCTAATAATGCGCTTCATCCACATCTCCTTATTGACCGCATGGCCAGGGGCATCGTAGATGCCATCGCTCATCATGACAAGCGTATCCCCAGGGTGTAATTGCATCGATACGAAGTCGACATCAATATCCTGAATTATGCCGATCGGCAAATTATTAGCTGTTACCGGAATAACCTCCTTGCCGCGCTTGATAAAGCTTGGAGTAGAGCCGATCTTCATGAACGTCGTATGCGCCGTATAAAGATCGACAATAGCGAGATCGACCGTCGCATACATCTCCTCGGAGGAGCGAAGCAGCAGCACGGAGTTGACCGACTTTACGGCCAGCTTCTCATCCATGCCAGACTGAAGCAGCTGCTGCAAAATCGACAGCGCTGCGCTGCTCTCCTGTCGCGCCCGCTCTCCATTGCCCATTCCATCGCTAATCGCCACTGCAAACTTGCCATTGCCCAGTTCCACCAGACTGAAGCTGTCTCCCGATAGCAAATCTCCGCCCTTGGCCGCTCCGGCCACTCCTGTCTCTATCTCGTATTGCTTTGCCGAGCCGAACGTCACCATGGTCGGCTCGCCATGCTTAGCTGGCGGCACCTCCAGCTTCACCGCAATATGCTCACCAAGAATGTCACTCAGCAACGGCGCAATAATTTTACGACACTCATCAAATCCCCTTTCGAACGAATGGTATACCTCAATCTCCACGTTCCCCTCCTCCAAGTTAACGATATCGACACCTTGAATGGACAATCCCAGCCCTTCTACCGCCTCTCTTATTTGTTCTTCTTGCAAGTGCAGCGTCTGACCCTCCCTCTTAATCTCCTTGGACAAATCCTCCATGACCTGCGATACGCCCAGCAATTGGTCTGCCACCAATTGACGTGAATCCAAAATTTGCTTTTTCCAATGCTTGTTGTTCTGATGCAGCTCATATTGATGCTTCATAACCGTCAGCACCTGCGTAGATTTTACGCAATGAGCCCCCCAAGTGCGCGGCTGTTCCTTAGTCGCCGGAATCCGGTTCTCTTCTACGGTCGTCATCATATCGGTCATCATTTTATACGTATGGAAGAACTTATCATCCCAGCAAGCCTTTTGCCGATGACAGCTAGCACAGCTCCGCTCCGCAACGGCATTCATGAAATGACCGATCTCCTCCTCGCGCTTCACCTCCGCTACATTTTGATTCAATTGACCGAAGCTTCGGGAGAGTTGACGGAATACATCAGAGAATTGGGACACCCGCTCCGCCGTCACTTCACGTACCCGCTTCGCATATTCATGCTGCGACTTCACATGCTCATTCGTACCAGGCACATATCGGGCGATTGTCCGAATGACACCTCGCGGTGTTAACAGCAGAAGTGTGGCAGCTGCAACGGATTCCCACGTGGAGCTCATCACATCCGCCCCTGTGCCAATATAGATCGATAGAATGGAGGTTCCCAGCAATAGGCCAAATGCTGCCGCCATCTTCCCTCCATCCCGAAGCAATCCCGCAAGCAGCCCTGCAAAAGCCAGCATACTCATCTGTACAAGCGCACTGAAGTCCGCCAAGCTTAAGATCAGCCCTCCGACAACACCTACAGACGCACCCAGCGGCGCTCCTCCGGCCATTGCGAACAGGAGAATCATATATCGGGACATCACATGCTCCGCCGACATGCCGTATACGATCCATCCTACGGCTCCCGTCATGACTGAGGCCAGCAAGATCATGACACAAATAATTTCCTCATGCTTAAGCGCTGCCGACTTCTTGGTCATGGTGAGCACCGGTATCGCATGAATGAATACGAGCGTCAATACGAACGCAAGCGCCGCTTCCACAACGACAAGCATAAAGCTGTACCAGCTCAACGTATCTCCGATGAAGACACTGAACATCTGAACGAGCAGCGTTGCGATAAAGACGAGAATAGGTGCGGTTGACAGCTCAGCCTTCTCGTAAGCTTCAAGTCCCTTCATAAGCAGAAATAATACTGCGATCTCCATTGCGATCCATAGCGGTGCAGGATCTACAGCGAACCAGCTTCCCGCTACTAAGGAGATGGCCACCCAACCATAAATATCCCTTCTCATAAAATATAAGACGGCAAAATAAGCGACGGCAAAAGGCATCAGCGACTCCAAAATGACGGCTCGTCCAAGCAAAAATGCGATAGCGACAAGCAGTATGGTCCACTTCTTGGCGAGAAGCATGCTTACCGCCCCCTTGACGGCACGCATATCCTTCCCTTTCTGTACGGCTGTTTGAAACCATCCCGCTCGCTTTAGCGCCGGGATTCCCATCACGCTTTCCTTCTTCACTACTTGACACCACCAATCCGGGTTTGTTGTGTTTCCCATTATAGGAGCTTGTCTGTATGAAGTTTGTCACTTAACGTAATATGCTCAAAAGTTTTTTCCGACAAAATGGCAGGCCCCCGCAGTCATTGTCACGTCAGTGTCAATCGTAGGCCCCTGCTGACTTTGGTCGCTGTTCACGCTGTTCGCCAGTGTGTTCTCCTTCAACAAAAAAGACAGATAACGCTTCCAATCTATTAGCGAATGGACGCGATAACCTGTCGGGATTAGAGGAGGATGGAAGAAAAGTATTTTTTTCGAATAGGAATATCGCCCAAACCGACTTCGGAGAGGCCGCACTCGACAGGTATTGAGCAATTGCCTAGCGCTATGCCCCCTGCTGACAGCATCTGGCGTTCGTCGAAGGCTCTGCGAGAGGCAAAGCGGCCGTGTCGAACTTCTACAAACTCTCAAGTGAGCCACTAAGTTGATCTCATCGTCCTATTTCAACCGTTGCACCTGCTTCGGGCCTGTAGGTCGTTCTCATCGTCCTATTCCAACCGTTGCACCTGCTTTCGAGCCTGTAGGTCGATCTCATCGACTTATTTCAACCGTTGCACCTGCTTTCGTACCTGTAGGTCGATCTCATCGTCCTATTTCATCCTTTGCACCTGCTTTCGTACCTGTAGGTCGATCTCATCGTCCTATTCCAAGCGTTGCACCTGCTTTCGAGCCTGTAGGTCGATCTCATCGTCCTATTTCAACCGTTGCACCTGCTTTCGTACCTGTAGGTCGATCTCATCGACTTATTTCAACCGTTTCACCTGCTTTCGAGCCTGTAGGTCGATCTCATCGACTTATTTCAACCGTTGCACCTGCTTTCGAGCCTGTTGGTCGTTCTCATCGACCTATTCCAACCGTTGCACCTGCTTTCGGGCCTATAGGTCGATCTCATCGTCCTATCCCAACCATTGCACCTGCTTCGGGCCTGTAGGTCGATCTCATCGACTTATTTCAACCGTTGCACCTGCTTTCGAGCCTGTAGGTCGATCTCATCGTCCTATTCCAACCCGCTGCACCTGCTTTCGGGCCTATAGGTCGATCTCATCGACTTATTTCAACCGTTGCACCTGCTTTCGTACCTGTAGGTCGATCTCATCGACTTATTTCAACCGTTTCACCTGCTTTCGTACCTGTAGGTCGATCTCATCGTCCTATTCCAACCGTTGCACCTGCTTTCGCGCCTGTAAGTCGTTCTCATCGACCTATTCCAACCGTTGCACCTGCTTTCTTACCTGTTGGTCGTTCTCATCTATTCCAACCGTTGCACTGCTTTCGCTCGTATAGGTCGATCTCATGGACCTGTAGACGCCAGAAGATATGCATCTGAATCGCATCTGTCCCCCCAATAAGCCACTGCGCCGCTGCCGCCCCCCCCAGCCCACATGCAAGCACTCCAGCCGATCATACCTATCATTCAATTCTGGATAGCAGCCTCCAGCCCCGGCACAGGCACAATAAAAAAACGCCACAATAAAAAAAGCAGGACCGCGTAGGTCCTGCCTGATCTATTGGATAGTAAGTAACATTATCGATTATACTCGCTTGGCGCCGCGTCCGCCGCGTTTGCCTTCGGTGTTCTTCTTCAGGGAAGAGATGCGCTCTTCGCTATCTTTCAAGAAGCGAGACATTTTATCCTCGAATGACGGTTTGCCGTAGGACGGTCTGCCAGCCGATTGCTTGTTGAAGGGACGTCCGCCTCGGTCTTGGCCTCCGCGGTTGAATCGTTCTCCGCCTCCAGGTCCTCCGCCTGCGCCCGTACGCTCGCGTTGCGGTGGTGGTGGCTGATGGCCTTCTGGCCGGTCAATAGCTTGCTTAATGGAGAGTCCGATCTTTCCGTCCTTATCTACGTTGATCACTTTGACCTTCACGACATCGTCGATCTTCAGATGATCCTTAACGTCCTTGACGTAGTTATCGGCAATCTCTGAAATGTGAACAAGACCCGTGACACCTCCCGACAAGTCGACAAATGCCCCAAAATGCGTGATTCCCGTCACTTTTCCTTCTAACTTGGCGCCCACTTCAATTGCCATAAAATAAAATGTTCCTCTCTCAAAGTTTTGTGATAATTCAATTGCCCGATCTAGCGAGCATGATTCGAACAAAACTTATTTCGTCATTAAGCTGGGTATAATGGATAATAAACACGATCTCCGTATTTGAAACATCCCTCTAGCCCCGCCATAAAAAGTCTTGTATCTATCGTGATTATAACCGAACCGCCGAAGCAAGGTCAACAGACGTTCACCCGATTAAGCGCCCCATTATTCGCTAAATATTTGCTGTTCTCCCTCTTTTACCATTCCCTGCTCCTTGGTAGCCAGTTGGGAGATATATTCTGGATCGTTGAGACGCTCCACATCACGCTTCAAGGCTTCGGCCTCCGCTCGCGTTGCCTCAATCCCGCTCTCGATCGTTGTCAGCTTCTCGAATGTCGCCTTTTGCTGCTGCATTTGACCGAATAAGGTATAACCCGCCCAGCCCATGAACAGGACAATGAACATCATCCATATCTTGTACCGACGTTTGGTGGCTGATCCGCTTATTGATTTCTTTGCAGCTGCTTTCGACATTAACGCTGACCCCTCCTAAACCATTGATTCCAACGTCCGGTAACAGCAGCCAGTCCCTTGCCGAGACGCTCCTCTACCCTCCATCGCTCCCAATGAGGCTTCAGCCATCGCCCGAGCGGGCGTGTCACAGGCCGTAATAGCCATAACAGCAATAGCCAAATTGGACGAACCAATTGTACCACAATTTTTAGAAGGAAAATAGTGAGCGCAGACCCAAATCCTAAAATGACCTTCACCGTTTTGTAAAGCAACAGGGTCGGCTTCACGATAAGGATGTCGAATACCTTCAATGTGAATGAGATCAGTGCCCGCACAGCTGCAATTATCCATTTGACCAGACTGATTACCGGTCTGCTTAACAGCCAGTAATACAGGATGACGCCGATAGCTAGTCCCAGGAACACATATGCCCGCACCTCGCCATTGTTGCTGGCATACAGCATTCGGAATACGATGACCGCAGCCGCCATCCAATAGATGATATCAAGCACCGGCAGCCACCATCGCGGGAATCGCAGCTCATTCGACACCACACGGTATCCGTCGAAGACGACGCCCATGCCAAGGCCGGATAGCAGCATGACGGCTACCGTCATCCATTGTACGCTTAAGGTCACTTAAACAGCTTTCCGAACAGCCCTTTGGACTTGCCCGCGGCCGCTCCGTCCAAGTAGGCGAGAGAATGGACCAGACCTTCAATAGCAACCAAGCCTTGCTCCAGGCTCAGATGCTTAATATGCAAATTTTGTCCTGTAACCGTCAGAAAGCCCAGCTCCGTCTCCAGCAGAAATTCCTCGCTGTCGAAGCTCTCCACATTCACGACTCCGGTAAGCTCCAGCAGCTTCCGATTAATCAGCTTCACATCCTGATTCTTCTGCCCCTTGCCCGCTTCAGCCATAGACTCGTCCCCCGCTTCGTTAATTTCTCTATTACTGTATGGGGAGCGGACAAGGTTTAGAACCGGACAGGGCGTATTCTAAAGGGTCTGATCGGCAATGGAAGGCGCAACTCCAGGTGGGCTATAAAGACGGCATCAGAAAAGGGCCGTCCAGCATAGCCGGACAGCCCTTCTTTTATTGCTGCTCCCAATCGAGACCACTCTCGCGTGGACGCTGCTCTTCTTTCACCAAAGTATAGAGCTCACCGGCTTCATCCTTGCGGGTCGTCTCCGTGAGACGCTCCACACGGACCGTTACGATCTTCTGACCGTACTGGATCTGGAGCTCGTCCCCAACCTTGACGGCGCTGCTGGCTTTCGCCTCGCGGCCGTTGATCCACACGCGACCTTGCTCGGATACATCCTTCGCAACGGTACGGCGCTTGATCAGGCGGGACACCTTGAGAAATTTATCTAAGCGCATGTATTACTTGATTGCTTCTTTCAGCTTGTTGCCTGCTTTGAATGCAGGAACTTTGGATTCTGGAATCGTGATTTCTTTACCCGTTTGCGGGTTGCGGCCCACGCGGCCGGAACGTTTGCGAGTTTCGAAAGTACCGAAGCCGATCAATTGTACTTTGTCGCCGCTTGCAAGCGCGTCTGTTACTTCACCAAGAAAGCCGTTCAGGACAGCTTCAACGTCACGTTTCGTTAGTCCACTCTTCTCTGCAATGTTGTTGATAAGATCTGTTTTGTTCATGTGAATATCCTCCTAATAAATAACGGTTATTTGTGGCTGCCGCGTCGAGGCGGCTCACCCATTGGCAAAATCTGCTCTCACGAAGAATACTTATTCTGCTCGGGAGAACAAAATCCTGCTGAGTACTTCAATTTTTTTTGGGAATAGTGCGGAATTAAGGCGAATTGTGGCGAAAATCATGCTAGCTAAGTCTCTTAGCCTCTTCCCACCATCGATCCATCTCTAGTAAATCAGTTTGGTCAAAAGTTTTGCCGTTTATACGAAGCTGTTCTTCAATATATTGAAATCGGCTCTTAAACTTTCGATTCGTACGAGAGAGAGCTTCCTCCGGATCGGCGTGAATGAACCTAGATGCGTTCACAACAGCGAATAACAGATCGCCAAGCTCATCGGCTTGCTTCTCTGGATCACCGCCAGTGATCGCCTCTCGCAGCTCTAGCAGCTCTTCCTCAATCTTCGATAGGACCGGTCCTATCTCATCCCAGTCGAAGCCGACCTTTGCCGCTTTCTTCTGCAGCTTGTACGCCTTCATGAGAGCAGGCAAGTCCGGCGGAATGCCATCCAGCTGCGACGCCAAGGCCGCATCCATACCCTTCCTTCGCTTCTCCTCCGCCTTCATCCCTTCCCAGTTCGCTAGCGCTTCGTCCGAATTCTGTGCGCCGGTATCGCCGAACACGTGAGGATGACGGAAGATCAACTTCTCGTTCAGCGTCTGAATGACGTCATACACCGAGAACGCGCCAACTTCCTCTTCCATCTGGCTATGCAGCATCACTTGAAGAATAACGTCTCCAAATTCCTCCTGCATGCCGTTAGGATCGTCGTTATCGATGGCTTCCAAAGCCTCGTAGAGCTCTTCAATGAAGTTTTTGCGAATCGATTGATGCGTCTGCTCGCGGTCCCATGGACATCCCTCGGGACTGCGCAGGATGGCTACGATCTCATGCAAGCGCTCAAAGGTCCGGTTGCGCAAGTCCGGGTCTTCGGAACGCGGTACATAGATGATCGACAGATTGCCATAGTCCTGATTGCGGTCGAGCTCATAGATCGGGACGGAGATGACCTGTTCTTGGCCACGTACACCCAGCGCATGGCCGATAATGACCGTATAATCCTCCGGGTATCGCTCCATCAGCGCCAGCTTGACGTCAGAAGCGGTAAAAGCATCATACACCTGACCGATGACTGTATGCAACTCCGGCTGAAGAAGAGAGGCCTTAAGCTCTGCCGCATCCAGCAGAGAAAAGCCCTCAATGGGGTCGATGCCAAGGGAGGCGAAGGCTGCATCCAGAAAGCTCTCCCCGCCTAGTACGGTCAACTCTACGCCCTCCGCCGCACAGCGCTCACGAAGGAGCTGTACAGTTCGTTCCGCCACCATGGGGTGACCGGGAACGGCGTACAGGATGGACTCGTCAGAGGATGATGAAGCGCCCTCTCCTTCCTTCGCTTCCTGCAATAATCTCGCGGTAATGCCCTCATAGACCTCGGGAAATGAATCATGCTGCTCGTACAAGCTGTCGAATGATGTATAGTTGATGCCGTCCTCTTGCAGCAAAGCAACGACCGGATGATGCTCAGTCCGGACGAATACCCGCTTCGCGGCCTGCAGCCGCCGCCAGATGCCCAGCGTTAATTGATCGGGGTCGCCGGAGCCAAGTCCGACGATGACGATTGGCGTATATGCCATCAGGAATCCTCCTCTTCTAGGTAACAGGACGCGTCAATGCTCGTCCAGCGGCGGAATGAGTCCCATCCGCCGCAAGCGGGCGGCAAGCCGATCGCCGCCCGGAATCGCGCGCCATTCGCGCGCGTCTATCGCGCCTGCGCGCAGAGCGGCGACGGCGAAGACGATCGCGCCGACGGCTGCGCCCGCCAGCGACAGGGCTGCCGCCAAGCTCCGCTGCGGCAGCCCGTAACCGAGCGCGGCGCCCAGCACGCGCTCGGTGAGCAGTACCGCGCTGGCCATAACCGCCAGCGCGACCAAGCCTGCCGCGGCGGGGCTAATGCTCGCCCGCCGCTTCACCTGCGCGTGCGGCGGGCGGAGCCCCGCAGCCGCACGGCGCAGCGCCGCCGCGCCCAGCAAGGCGGCGGCGCTAAGCGCGATAACGCCGGAGAGCGCTGCTCCCTCGATACCGAGGGAGGGCACCAGCGCGGCGTTCAGCGCGCCCTTCAACAGCGCGGCGAGCAAGAGCAGCGCCGCTGGTACCCGCGCCGAGCCAAGCGCCTGCAGCGCTGGCGCAACAATCGCGTTCACGCAGCCGGCCAGCGCAGTGCAGCCTACAAGCGCGAAGGCAAGGCTTCCCTTCGCATCCTTGTAGAGCATCGTATTGAGCGGCTCAGCCAATAGCAGCAAGCCTATAGCAGCCGCGCCGCCAATCATCCAGGCGAGCCGAAGCTGCAGCGATAGACGCGTCTGCAGCTCAGCCAGATTGCCATCGGCCTTGGCTGACACGAGACCTGGCACCATTGCCGCAGCCGCGGCAGCGGCTACCATCGTAATCAGCTGCACCAACGGGGCGCCACGGCTGTATATGCCGAATAAGCTCATCGCCGTTGATTCGGCCATGCCCGTATCTCCAAGAAGTCGCGGCACCATAAAGGCATCGACAACACCAACAATCGGAACCACAATGGACGCCAGTGCCACAGGAGCGGCCAAGACTGCCAGCTCTTTCATCTCCCGCATCAGGCGAAGTCGGCCTATTGGGGCTCGTCCAGCGCCCTTGTCCAATCTCCCGGGCCGGTCACGCCGTCCCCCTGCCAACAGAAGAAGAAGGGCCGCAATTGCGCCCGCACCCGCCCCGCTCATGACGCCCGCAGCAAGAGCGGAGTCGCTCCAGCCAGCGTTCAGGCCAATGTACAGGACCACTACCATCATCGCGACTCGCGCGCACTGCTCAGCAAGCTGAGATGCGGCAGAAACTCCCATCCGTCGTTTTCCTTGCTCATAGCCGCGGAATACTGCGGCAAACGGGGCGAACACTAGCGCAACAGACAATACCCGGATCGCGAGAGCGGCCGAATCGTCACCAATCCACGATGCCGTCAGATCCGCACTGAGCCACATCAGCAAGCAGGCGAGGACACCCGTCGCCCCCAGCAGAATGGAAGCCGCGATAACCGTGCTCCTTGTTCCTTCCAGAGACTCATCTTCCTTAAGCTTGCGCGCAATCATAATGGATACTGCCGTAGGCAACCCTGCTGTAGCCAAAATCGCAATCAACTGATAAAACGGGTAAACGGCATTGTAAATGCCGAATACACGGTCTCCGGCCAAATTCTGCAGCGGGATCTTCTGCAAGGCGCCTACCAACTTGGACACAAGCGCGGCTCCTGCCATCAGGATCACGCCGCTTCGCCAAATACTGCCCCCGCGAAGTCTCGATGCCGTCCGGCTCATATGATAGTCCCCTGCTCCCTATGAATTGTTATGATAAATGATTATACCGTAAATGGGAGCAGATACAAAAATAAAGCTTCTCCGCAAGGCCGAAGCCATGCGAAGAAGCCGATGTCCTTATGCTCGTATGTGTAGGCGGCACCGATGAATCGCTTATTGCTCCATCTGCTTAGCCAGAAACCCTGCAGCCGTCTCGGCCATCTTCGTCTCAAGCTGCCCCATCTTGACGGAATCATCCTTGCTGAGCAGCACAACCGCTCCGATGGGATCGCCTCCGGCAATGATGGGTGCTACAACGAATGAACTGTATTGATCCTGTACGTCCTTTACAATCTCATAAGCTCCGCCATTGACCTCAGCAAGCGTCTTGCGGTTCTCCATGGAGGACTCCAGCGTAATGCCGACAGGCTTGTCCAACAGTTCTTTCTTGGACGCCCCGGCAACCGTAATAATGGTATCGCGGTCGGCAATTAACGTAATATGACCGGTGCCCTCGTACAGCGATTCCGCGTATTCCTTGGCGAAGTCGCCCAGCTCGCCGATCGGCGAATATTTTTTCAAAATGACTTCGCCGTCACGATCAACGAAAATTTCCAATGGGTCGCCCTCGCGTATACGCAATGTACGGCGTATCTCCTTCGGAATCACCACACGCCCGAGATCGTCGATACGACGTACAATTCCAGTTGCTTTCATTTCTTGTTGCCCCGCTTTCCCTAGAGGATTTTGAATCGACTGGATTCCTGCATCACTTTTTTTATAAAGAAACATCACTGAGAGCTCCACGAGGACTTGCGGCGTCCTCGAATTTCTTCCGGGAAGTGCCCAGCCGCGAGCTTGGCAAATCATATTCCCATACCAGAACATTCGCAGCAGGCCGTTGATATCGTAGGGTCTTGGTGCTGCTCCGGTATTGAAGTGTTAAGATCCTTCAATGAAGAAGTTGAATCTGACCATAGTATTCATCCGCTCCCAATATCTTATGCACGCCTCCAGTACGACCCGCTGTTGCCGTGAAGAACCTCGTTAGCGGCCTCTTCCCTTCGGCCAGAGCCTTATCTTTCCCTCCGGCGCCGCATCTATCCAGACCTGCCCATCTACGACAAAGACAGCATACGCGACCAGACGCGTATGCTGTCCCTTTATTCCTCTTCCTTGCGGGGCTTACCGAGCCGCCCTGCCTTGCCAAGCGCTTCGCGCAGCAGAAATTCGATATGACCGTTCACGCTACGGAATTCGTCAGCGGCCCATTGCTCAAGCGCACGATGGATGTCGGGATCGAGGCGCAGCGGGAACGCCTTCTTCTCTTTCCCCATAATTTCAGCCGTTCCTTAGCTGTACAGGGAGCCTGTATTGATAACAGGCTGTGCCGCCCTGTCGGATACGATCGAAACCATCAGATTATTAACCATCGCGGCCCGCCGCTCGCTGTCTAGTTCGATCCCGTTCTCCTCCAGCTTGCGCAGTGCGGCATCTACCATGCCGACCGCTCCCTCCACGATCTTCTGACGCGCTGCTACAATGGCCATCGCCTGCTGCCGCTGCAGCATCGCGCTTGCGATCTCCGGCGCATAAGCCAAGTGTGTAATCCGTGTCTCAATCAGCTTGACACCGGCTACTTCCAGCCTCACCTGAAGATCACGCAGCAGCTCGGCAGCTACTTCATCTGCATTGCCGCGAAGCGAAATTCCATTGTTCTCATCAAAGATATCGTAAGGATATTGTGCGGCAATATGGCGTATTGCCGTCTCGCTTTGAATCTCTACAAAACGCTCGTAATGATCGACGTCGAAGGTGGCTTTCGCCGTGTCTACAACCTTAAAGACGACAACTGCGCCAATCTCCACGGGATTACCCTCCGCATCATTTACCTTCAGCTTCTGGCTGTTGAAATTTCGCACCTTAAGCGATATTGTCGATTTCGTGGTTAGCGGCAGTGCCATCCATAGACCGCTCTCGATAATCGTGCCAATGTACGTCCCGAAGAAGGTAATGACTTTCGCTTCATTAGGCTGAACGATCACGAATGACGTCAGCATAAGGAAGGCAATAAGAATGAATACGAGCCCCAAAATAACGCTGAATAACGACACTACCGTTGATGTTAATTGAATGATAATGAGCGCTGCACCGCCTACACCTGCCACAATCGCGATCAGAAGCGCCAAATATCCGCTGACATACAAAGCTTTTTTCTCTCTCATGAGATCAACTCCCATATCATTATGATATATTAATGATATCACTTTTTACAAATATAAGCAACTTCTATTTCTTTTCATTCCAAGTAGGAATGCATGATTAGAATAGCCGTAGCCACGCCTGATTTTCTCGAAAGCCCACTATTAGAGCCAATTGTTCAGGTTTTCCTCTCGCCATAAGAAAAAGACCGTTTGAGGAGCATCTATGCCCTTCAAACGGTCTTCATCGGTTTATCTATGATTTTAGGCTGCTGAGCTTATTCAGCCGCTTTCTCGTCATTCGCTGCGGAATCACCGTCAGCAGGCGTCTCACTTGGAGTTCCGCTGCCCTCTGGAGCTTCGCCTTCGCCAGTTCCTTCGCCTTCTTCGGACTTAGGAAGTGTAATTTTCAGCTCTTGCTTCGGCATTTCATCCTTCATGAATTTCTCCATGTAAGTGTAAGCCGCCGCGCCCTTCACTTGGTTCTTCTCAGCTTCAGTCAGCTTATCCAGCGTTTTGTCTTCACGCTTCTCCACTTTGATCACATGGTAGCCAAAATCAGTTTTGACTGGTTCACCAATCACGCCGATTTCTTGCTCATACGTCGCGATTTTGAAAGGCTCAACCCATTCACTTCCAGCTTTCCCTTCATATAGACCGCCATTTTCCTTGGAGCCGCCGTCATCGCTGTACTGCTTAGCGAGGGCATCCCAGTCGCCGCCTGCTTCAAGCTTCGCCTTTACGTCTTTGGCAATAGCAAGCGCTTCTGCTTCTGTACGAAGCTCTTTCTTCTCTTGCGTTGCTGGGTCGGTCTCAGTCGTTTGAATCAGGATGTGGCGTACATCCGATACCGCAAAGTCTGCTTTCATCGTTTCAAAGGCTTTCGCCATATCTTCATCTGTTACCAGGGAATTCATATGCACGACCGCTGCGGAATTAAGCAGCAGGAATGTTGCGATATCTGCATCCGAGATTTTTTTCTTTTTCAATTCGTCTGCAAAGGACTTGTCCGATCCTTTCAACTCCTTGAATCCGATCAATTGCTCGTCCACTTGCTTGCGAGCTTCCTTCAAGGAAGCTTCGGATGCTTGTCCGCTCAGCAGCTTGAAGCTGACATATTGCTCTAGCAGCATCTCTTGGAATTGTGGAATCTCTACGATCGATTCATAAGCTGGTTGAGCCATAACATAGACATCCAGATACTTTTTGAGTTCATCTTGCGTCACTTTTCCATCCTTGAATGTCGCGACAACCTCGCCCTTGCTTACATTTTTGAATTGTAAGGAGTGTCCGCCTTTGCTGCCGCCGCCGCATGCCGCTAGCATCGTCATGACGAGCACCGCTGCAAGGACGAGCAGTGCGCTTCTGCGCCATGTCGATTTACTTGTTCTGTGAAACATGTTGAATCCCCTTTCAGATTATGAACTATTAGAGGCTGTTCAAGAGTCACTCCTAATCCCGAAGCATGACATGATGCCAACCGACTTTGAACATAAACTGTTTTTATTGTATCAGAAAAGGAACCCGAAAAGCGAATCTAGCCTAAGACGTCGCGTTCTGCAGCTCTTCCTTCTTAGGCAATGCTTCGCTGTAGCCTTCCATAAATTTCTCCGACATATGAAGCTTCTGCTCCATGTTCAGCCCCTTGCCGCGAAGAAGAATAGTAGGCATCGCTTCTTGCTCCGCGCTTTGCTTGAAGCGATTCTCCAGCTTCAGGCAGAGCTGGTCCACCTTCTTGCGGGCAATACGGCTCTTCTGCCCTTCGGACATGCGGAAGATCAAGTCGTCGCCTTTTTGTGTAATGGTCTCGATGCCATACTGGCCGCCATAGATCTTCAGCCGTGCGACCGACATCAGATTGCTGACCGCCTGCGGCAGATCGCCGAATCTGTCGATCAACTCGTCGACCAGATCGTCGCACTCCTCGAAGCTGCGGACGGCTGCCACTTTTTTGTAAATCTCGATTTTCTGTATGCTGTCATAGATGTAGTCGGATGGAAGATACGCATCTACGCTAACGTCGATCAGCGTGCTGATCACCTTCTCGACCACAACTTCCTCGCCCGTCATCTCGGCCTTGCGCTTCGCAATCTCTTCCGCCAGCATCTGCGAATACATATCGAAGCCGACCGACGCAATAAACCCATGCTGCTCGGCTCCAAGCAGATTCCCTGCGCCTCGAATAGCCAAGTCGCGCATGGCAATCTTGAAACCGGAGCCCAGCTCCGTAAATTCCTTAATAGACTGCAGACGCTTCTCTGCGACTTCGGTCAGCACTTTATCCCGCTGATAAGTGAAATAAGCGTAAGCGATTCGGTTCGACCGGCCAACACGTCCCCTCAGCTGATAAAGCTGGGACAAGCCCATTTTATCAGCGTCATGGACGATCAGGGTGTTCACATTCGGTATGTCGACACCTGTCTCAATAATGCTCGTGCTGACGAGTACATCCGATTCGCCATCCAGGAAATCCAGAATCGTCTTCTCCAGCTCTTGCTCGGACATCTGGCCATGCCCGACCGTCACCTTCGCATCCGGTACAAGCGCATTGATCGCCTCAGCCATCTGATGGATGCCCTGCACCCTATTGTACAAGTAATAGACTTGCCCGCCTCTGGCGAGTTCCCGCTCGATGGATTCGCGCACTAGAGCAGGGCTGTACTCCACGACATAGGTCTGTACCGGGAATCGATTCTCCGGCGGCGTCTCAATGACGGACAAATCGCGCACACCCAGCATGGACATGTGAAGGGTACGCGGAATCGGGGTTGCCGTTAGCGTAAGCACGTCCACATTCGTCTTCAGCTTCTTCAGCTTCTCCTTATGGGATACGCCGAATCGCTGCTCTTCATCAACAATAAGAAGACCAATGGAATGAAAGATGATATCCTGTGACAGCAATCGATGCGTACCGATGACGACATCCACTGTGCCACTCTTCAATCCCTTGATCGTTTCATTCTGCTCCTTGCGAGAGCGGAAGCGGCTTAATACCTGCACGTTGATCGGATAGCCGGAGAAACGCTCGCGGAATGTCTCGTAATGCTGCTGCGCCAGAATAGTAGTCGGCACGAGAACAGCTACCTGCTTGCCCTCCATCGCGGCTTTGAACGCCGCGCGCACCGCAACTTCCGTCTTGCCATACCCAACATCGCCGCACAATAGACGATCCATCGGCTGGCCTTTCTCCATATCTCTCTTAATCTCTTCTATCGCACGAAGCTGGTCCCTCGTCTCGTCGTACGGGAACATCGCTTCGAATTCTTGCTGGTAGGACGTATCCTCGCCAAAGGCAAAGCCTGGCGTCGATTGCCGCTGAGCATAAAGCTTAATCAGATCATCGGCAATATCCTGCACGGAGGCTCTCGCTTTGCTCTTCGCCTTGGTCCACTCAGCACCGCCAAGCTTGCTGACCTTTGGCTCCCTCTCCTCAGAGCCGACATACTTCTGAATCATATCGACTTGATCGATAGGAACAGACAGCTTGTCGCCGCCCGAGTAGAGAATATGCAGATAGTCGCGATGAATACCGCCAATCTCCAGTGTGCCGATGCCAACATATTTGCCAATACCGTGGTTATGGTGAACGACGTAATCGCCGACTTTCAGTTCGGTATAGCTCTTAATGCGCTCGGCATTGTCTATTTTCTTGTCTATACGCCGCTGCTTGCGCTGCTTCTGCGAGAACATCTCGCCTTCGGTTATGACGACCAGATGCGAGGAAGGCAGCTCAAATCCCTGCTGAAGATTGCCCTCCAGCAGATTAGGCGGTTCTATGCCATAGTCGTCCAGCACGCGGCGCATGCGATCCATACGCTCCGCATTGCCTGCCAGCATGATGACGTTGGCGCCAATTTTCTTCCAACGCTCCATCTCTGACTTCAGCACATTCATTTGACCATGGAAATTTTGCATAGAGCGGCTGGTCATATTCAATATGTTCTGCGGCTGGCTATGTGGAATCTGTCTTAGGAACAAGGATAAGAACAGTGTCGGGAATGGGCGATGATGAAGAATTTCCTCCGAATCGCGCGCAAGCGTCAGGCCAGGCAGAGATTTGCCGCTTTGAAGCAAATGCAACGCCCACTCACTCTCGTCTCGCTCCAACTGTTTCGCCGTTTCAATAAGACGCGTAGGCTCGTCTAGAATGAGAAGCGTATCGCTTGGCATATAATCAAGTATGGTCTGGCGCTCCGGATAGAGCAGGGCAATATATTTATAGATTTCAGGGAAGTAGACTTGCTCTCGCAGCTTCTCCAGCTCGCTGCCAATCTCGGAGCGAAGTCGATCCTTCGCCGTACGGTCCGTCATTTTCTGGAGCTGCTTCTCCAGCAGATCGGCAGCATGCTTGGCCGCAGAAGACATACGGGTCGCGTCTGCTATAATTTCTTGGCATGGCGGGATCACATACGAGTCCACACGATCCGAGGAACGTTGCTCTGCCGGATCGAATGCCCGGATCGAATCAATTTCATCGCCGAACCATTCCATTCGGCAAGCTTGCGAAGCCGTAAGCGGATAGAAGTCGACAATGCCCCCGCGGACGCTCATCTCACCGCGTGATTCTACGCGGTCCGCTCTCGCATAACCAAGCGCCGTCATCTGGAGCAGGAATCCGTCCATCGGCAGCGTATCGCCAACGGACACCGTTATTTGGGCATCAGCCATCACGCTGCTAATAGGCAGGTAACGGCGTACGCCGGAGAACGGCACGACAATAATCCCGCGGTAGCCTTTGGACAGCTTGATCAGCACATCCATGCGCTGCGCCAGCGTCTCGGGACTCGAGATCGCCGCTTCCGCAGCCATCAGCTCATTCGCAGGATACAACATAACTTTATCAGGCGATAAACATTCTTGCAGATCCTCCGCAATCTTCTGGGCGGAGAACATATTATGCGTCACAACCAGCATCGGACGCTCTACCGCTTCCTCCAGCGCTGCGATCAACACTTGGCGGGAAGAACCGGCGAGCCCGGATATCATCTGCTCACGCATCCCTTTGCGAATACCGGACAAGATTGACTGGACGTCCGAATCCGCGGCAAAAGCTTGAATTAGCGCTTTCAACGTTTGCGGCACCTCTTTTCTATACACAACCATGTTCGGGTAAAGTAACTTATGTCATAGAGTAGGGACTTGCAGCATTGTACGACCGAGCATCTCATACCGCGGCAAGCTGCTAGGCTTCAGCCCGTATGGATCCTCCCACGCAAAAACAGCTACATCCGGCCAACAAGGCGGCATAGCTTATTCTCGCAGTTTACTATCCGTTTATTGCAGTGGGTTGCTGACTAACAATAGGTCAGGATTCGTATTCAGCGCTTCGTTGCAATAGTCACAGACGACCTTAACCGTGACATCTCCGTTCGAGTCATACGCTATTATATCGTTGCGCTCTTCGGGGGTCAAGAAATGGAAACCCAGTTGCTGCTCCGTAACGGAAGGACCGTCGATGGAGCCGATCGATGTTTTGCAATGCCTGCATATATAGTTTACAGCCATATGTATGCCTCCTGAAGGATCGTTATACCCTCCAGTATGCCCCGCATCATCACAAATTAACGGTCTACCCGTTAAACTTTGCCATTGTTTCTTCAAATGGTGCCTTCAACCCATATTCCACCGCATCGCAAGCCTGCTCGATCATGGCTGCCAGCTTGTCCCGCTCCGCCTTTGGAAAGTTCGCAAGCACATAATCGGAGATGACCATCCCCGGCTGCGGACGCGAGATACCCATCCGAATTCGGTTGAAGCTCTGTGTGTTTAAATGTTGAATAAGCGACTTAATCCCGTTATGTCCACCGGCGCTGCCTTGATAGCGCAGCCTCAGCCTGCCAATCTCGGTATCCAGATCATCGTAGACCATAATGCCATCGGCGAGATCCGCCTTATAATAATCCAAAAACGAGCGTACAGCCTCACCTGACAAGTTCATATAAGTCATGGGTTTAATAAGTGCAACCTTCTGCCCTCCGACGTTGCCTTCACCGATAACTGCCCTGTGCTTGGCTTGTGGCGTCAAAGTGATTCCCCAGCGCTTCGCCAGCTCGTCCACAACCATAAAACCAACATTATGCCTCGTGTCTTTATATTGACTTCCCGGATTTCCGAGCCCAACAATCCATTTCATATTAGTCCTCCTAAAAGGTTTTCGACTATGACTTAAGCGTTAGCTTAAGTCTATAGAAAACCTACTTCGTAAGCATAAGTTTGGTTTTCGACTATGACTTAAGCGTTAGCTTAAGTCTATAGAAAACCTACTTCGTAAGCATAAGTTTGGTTTTCGACTATGACTTAAGCATTAGCTTAAGGTTATAGAAAACCTACTTCATTAGCATAAGCTTAGTTTTCGACTGTAACTTACGCGTTAGCTTAAGGTTATAGAAAACCTAGCTTGGTTTTCTGCTACAACCTACTTCGTAAGCCATCACTCGCACACCTGTGTCGAACGAGTGCAACTAGTCCCTTTTTCCAACCACATCACGTACTTAATGTAGCACAATTGGCAGCATTTTGCGAAGAGTCCCGGTTGAATGTCAATAAGCTGTCCTCCATGAAGAGGACAGCTTAGGGTAGTATTATTTATGCAATAGCTTAGGTACTTGTAGAAATCTCCTCATGAACCGCATGATCGGACCGCGACTCCGCTTCCTTCAGTTCTACATCTTGAGCATCCTTCTCTTCTTCGCTCAGCTCTTTCTGCGGTGCCAGCACCGTGACAATAACGAGCTGCGAATCGGATTTGACCTCCACGCCTTTAGGAAGCGAAAGGTCGGAGACAAGTATGCTGTCGCCAATGCCAAGTCCGGATACATCGACCTCGATAGCATCGGGAATATCGCCCGGCAAGCATTGTACTTCCAGTTCATGAAGAATGACGGACAGGATGCCGCCTTCACGTACGCCAGAAGAATCACCCGTCGCATCGATCCGAACGCTCGCCCGTACATTTTCATTCATACTAATCTGATGGAAGTCAACATGAAGCAGCTTATAACTCAACGCATCGCGCTGAACATCAGCCACCATAACGGAGTGGGTACCGCCTTCCGGCACACTCAGCTCTAGTACAGCATTAGGATGTGAACGCAGCAAGGACGCGAGCTCCTTCTCGCTTACGCTAATCACCGCCGAAGATTGAAGCTTCTTGCCATATACGACGCCGGGAATCTGACCACTCATGCGCAGCTGGCGCAGATCGCCCTTAGTAACTCCCGTCCGTTGTTCCGCTTGAATTGCAATTGCCATATGGAACCCTCCTCGAAGAATTGGATTTCCATATCACTTTACCCACATCTACTAGAAATTAATCACGTATAAAGGCGTGGTTGCCCGACGAACGTTACTCTGTACGTGCTTTCTTCGCTTTTGCCCGGGCACGAATCTTATCCGCATAACCTGGCTTGTTCACCTGGCGCTCACGTGCAATCGCCAAGTCCCCGTCCGGCACATTATGCGTGATCGTCGTTCCCGCTACGACATAGGCGCCATTGCCAACCTTCACCGGAGCAATCAAATTTACGTTGCTGCCGATAAAGGCGCCGTCGCCAATCTCGGTTACCGCTTTATTGAAGCCATCATAATTGACCGTAATCGCGCCACAGCCAATATTGACGTCCTTGCCTACAACTGCGTCACCAACATAGCTCAGATGCGATACTTTGCTGCCGTCATCCAGCGTTGCGTTTTTCAATTCTACGAAATCGCCGACCTTGCACTCGCGGCCAAGCTTGGAGCCTGGACGAAGGTTCGCATAAGGACCAACTGCGCTCTCTTCCCCGATGATAGAATCCGCTGCCGTAGAATATTTGATCGATGCGCCGTTATGAATGACGGTATTCACGACATCCGCAGCCGGACCTATGACACAATCCTCTCCAATAACGGTAGCGCCGCGAAGAATCGTGCCCGGATAGAGAATCGTATCAGATCCGATCTGTACGCCAGCCTCGATGTACGTATTCGCCGGGTCAATAATGGTAACACCATTCAACAGATGCTTGCGATTAATACGTTCACGCATATAACGCTCGGCCTCCGCAAGCGCGACACGGTCATTGACGCCAATCGCTTCCGCTGTATCATCCGTGCAGTATCCCTGCACGATCTCTCCCGAATCCTTGAGTAGACCGATGACATCTGTCAAATAGTATTCGCCTTGCGCATTCTCATTAGTCACTTTGTCTAACGCTTCAAACAGCTTACTATTGTCAAAACAATAGGTACCCGTATTAATCTCTTGTACCGCAGCTTCTTCAGCCCTGCAATCCTTATGTTCGACGATACGCTGTACAGTCCCGTCTTCGCTACGAATAATGCGGCCGTATCCAGCGGGATTCTCGAAGGAAGCCGACAGAATGGTAGCAGCCGCCCCTGTATCCCCATGCAGCTTCAACATCGCGTGAAGGGTTGAGGCTTGAACGAGCGGCGTGTCGCCGCAGATGACGATCGTCGTTCCTTCTTCCTTGCCAAGCAGCGAAGCAGCTTGCAGCACGGCATGCCCTGTTCCAAGCTGCTTCTCTTGAACCACGTATTCCGCAGCGTCTCCCAGATAAGACTTTACCAGTTCGGCTCCATGTCCGACGACAACAACGGTGCGTTCACTGGATGCTTCTTTCACCGTATCCAAAACATGGCCAACCATCGGTTTTCCGCTGACGGGATGCAGCACTTTATATAGTTTCGATTTCATCCGTTTGCCTTGACCGGCAGCCAGTACAATCGTCATTACTTTCATATTGAATACCCTCCCTATCACCTAGCAATCCTCACATGAATATAGCTCATATTGAAACAAAAGAAAAGAGAGCCTCGGCTCTCTTTTCCAATACATTACCATCAATTCGCAGAAGCTGATGAGCTCCGCTATTAAGCCCCTTCTTCAATCGCAACTTCATCAGCCGCGCGCTCATATTCTGCCAATACGGCAGCTTGAATCTTCTCACGAGTCGTGGAAGATATCGGGTGAGCGATATCACGGAATTCACCATCCGGAGTCCGCTTGCTAGGCATGGCTACGAACATACCATTGTTTCCGTCGATAACACGAATGTCGTGAACGACGAATTCGTTGTCAATGGTTATGGAAGCGATAGCCTTCATGCGACCTTCCGAGTTCACACGGCGGAGTCTGACATCAGTAATTTGCACTTGTGTTCACCACCTTTGCCTATCTGAGACTTGGTGTATACTTCCACGTTTTTGTGCCAATTCCTTCTGCTTTTTTGGTAAAATGATACTCAATTTAAAATATTTTTTTTAGTATGCATTTTTTTCGTTTTCATTCGACATAAGTCGATGCAATCACTTCTATTTCGACAAGGACGTCCTTCGGAAGCCTTGCCACCTCTACAGCGGAACGAGCTGGCTTATGATCTCCGAAGTAGGATGCGTAGATGCCGTTGACCGTTACGAATTGATTCATATCTTTCATGAATACGGTCGCTTTCACAACGTCCTGGAACGTCGCTCCGGCTTCCGCTAATACCGCTTTCAAATTACGAAACACTTGATGCGTCTGCTCCTCGATTCCGCCCTCTACTAGAGCGCCCGATGCATCCAGTGGAATCTGTCCGGACGTAAATAACAGCCCGCCCAATTTGATGGCTTGCGAATAAGGACCAATCGCCGCCGGCGCTTCGCTCGTGGAGATGACTTCCAGCTTCCTATTCGTTGTCATGAATATTCCTGCCTCTCTAGCTCTTGAAATAATTGCCCGGCACAACGGTCGTTTGTTTGGTCTTCATATCTACAGCTGTAAGCTTGGCTAACGATACGTAATCTTCAAGAAGCCGCTCTTCCAGCTCTACCTCGCCGGATTCTACGAATACGCCAACTCCCGCTACCGTTGCCTTGAATTCATAGAGCAAATCCATCATGCCTTGAATCGTTCCGCCAGCCTTCATAAAGTCGTCTATGATTAAAACATGAGAATGTTCCTTGAGCGCCCTTCGCGCAAGAGACATCGTCTGTATACGCTTGGTAGAGCCCGATACATAATTGATACTCACTGCAGAGCCTTCTGTCACCTTATTGTCTCTTCGCACAATGACGACCGGAATATTCAGGCAAGCTGCTGTCGCATAAGCCAGCGGAATGCCTTTGGTCTCCACGGTCATAATGACATCGATCTTGCGGCCTGAGAAAGCCGTAGCGAACATGCGGCCGACGTCAGCCAGCAAATCCGGCTGTCCCAGCATATCTGTCATGTAGAGATAGCCGCCAGGAAGCACACGGTCCGGCTGCTCCAGCTTCAGACAGATTTCCTTCATAATATCCAGAGAGACGGATTCACGCATCTGCGGCATATATCTTACGCCGCCGGCCGCCCCGGCCAGCGTCTGCAATTCGCCGATGCCTTCTTCCTCGAACACTTCTTTTATAATAGCCAAATCCTCACTAATGGACGACTTCGCAGATTGATAACGATCGGCAAATGCTGTTAGTGAAATTAACGTGTGGGGACGAGATAACAGATACTGTGTCATTTCTACCAATCTCGAGCTTCGTTTTAACTTCTTCATTTCCCTATCCCCCCACTAAATCCGAATAATATAAACACAATATAACATTTTTATACGGATTTAATCAAGAAGAACGTCACCGTTATGTAAGCATTCTTACCACGTATACTTCCTTACAAAATCCACGAAGACCATTATAGATCCGTGGAAGCTTCGCTTCCTTCGAAACCAAGCCGAATACGGTAGGCCCGCTGCCGGACATCAATACACCGTCTGCTCCCAATCTGAGCATGCTTTCCTTCAATTGAAGCACTTCCGGATACAGCTCAAGCGTGACGGACTCCAGTACATTGCCGAGACTGGCGCACATGTCCTGGAAGGAGCCCTTGTTCAGCGCTTCCCGCATCGCTAAGGTGGATGGGTGATGCTTTAGCTCATTAGCACGCAATCGGCCATACACATCAGCCGTCGATACATTGATAGGCGGCTTCGCCAACACAACCCAACATTGCGGCGGGGCATCGATATGCTCAAGCTTCTCTCCCCTGCCTCGCGCAATAGCTGTTCCTCCCGTCACACAGAACGGCACATCAGAGCCCAGCTCTGCTCCAAGAACGCATAGCTCCTTCTCCGAAATGTTCAGATCCCATAGACGATTCAGTCCACGCAGCGTAGCAGCCGCATCGCTGCTTCCGCCGGCAAGACCAGCTGCCACTGGTATTTTCTTATCCAAATGAATATAGACGCCTTTCCTGACGTCATAACGTTCTTTAATTAACCTTGCCGCTTGGAAGGCCAGATTCTTCTCGTCCAGCGGAATATAGCCCACTTGGCTGGATATGATAATCGTGTCGCGCGGCAGCTCTTCCATCTCCAGGCGATCGGCTAGATCGACCATGGTCATGATCATCTCGACTTCATGATAACCGTCTTCCCGCTTGCGAAGCACGTCCAACAGCAAGTTGATTTTCGCTGGTGCTTTTTCATAAATTTTCATTCGATATGTTCACCCGTTCGTCTCTAAGCTTAGCTTAAGCATCATTATAACAAAGGAATACAATAAAAGCTAAACCATGGCAACTGCTGGGTGCAGTCTGCGCAGGCTTAGCTTTTATTGTCCTTCATTATGGCTGCTGTGATTTCGCCGCTGCCTGCTCGGCAAGCTGGATCGCACGCTTGACCATGTTGCCGGCGTCCTTCGCTTTAATGCCGCCCCAGCCTTCCTGCTGGACGGTATCGTAAAACCCCAAATCCTTGGCTAACTCATACTTGAGCTGCTCGGACATGATACTGCGTCTTCTGCGTCCCATAGGCATATCCCTCCGCTAGCTTAATCATAATCATGCTTCAACGCGACTTGACGAAGGTAGTATGTGTCCCCCCTGAGGGATTATTCGCAAAAAAAAAGCACAGATTGCTCTGTGCCAGAAGCCTTGTCGGCTTTAATCGAACTTATGTCAATCTATTGTTGAAAAGCGATGCGTACTTGACCCTCATCATTGCACACGGTCACTTCCACGGATTCTGTCAGGATGTCCGCATAGCTGTAGGAAACGCGTTTGAAAGCGTGCTGTTCCTCATCCAGCTTGACAATGAACACAGAAGGGTAGATTTCTTCCAACGTGCCGGTCCGTTCAATGGTCTTTCGGCGACCACCGTTTGCCCGAAGACGGATCTTGGAACCCACGTGGGCTTCCAAGCTGCGTTTTATATCCAACAGCGCATTTTTTGCCATTGTCAGCTACCACCTCTTTCCTTGTCCATTATAACCAAAAAAAGAGGGTTTGTCAAATAAGGCAAAATATTATATCAGTCCAATATTTCTCTTGTCAACGGTGATTTCACCCATTTTTTTAAAAATGAGAAAAACTAAACAATAGTTTGTGCATAATTTCCTGGATTATACATACCGCAAGTCCTATTGCGTCGAAGTAACCTTCGGCTTGGGCAAGCCAACCCGGTATCTCCCCATCGTTTCGATACCGCCAACGCCATCAATTCCGCTGATCGTTCCATGGATCACGTCAGGCAGGTTGATAGCGTCTCTTATGGACGTATAACTGGCTTTAATGGCGATATATACAGGATCCAGGGCATGAATCAGGATGCGTCCCGGCGAGCTGGCGAAGTTCGAACCAGCTTGCAGCAACGCTTCAAAGTGAGATTGGCACGCACCCGCTACGACAATCAGACCATCCCTGTTCTTCTCATATTCCCTGGCCACTCGAACCGCATTCACGAAGTTCTGAGAGTTCTTGTAGCTGGTGAGGCTATAGATTTCATTGGGATTACGATGTTTGAGCACGCCGTCATGTCCGGTTATGACGACGATATCCGGCTTGATCTGAGGCAGGAGTCGATACAGCACATCCGCCATCTGCGATTCATGAATATGGAGCCCATGAGCTGGCACATGCATCGTATTGTACAACTGCATGCTCTTCTTCAAATAGTTGCCGTCCCCGTCCAAATGAAGTACCTTGCCCGGCACTTCGAAGTAGTGGGCATTCTGCTGCTGCTGTTGAGCGAGACGAAACGCTTCTTCCGTATCCAAGGCTTGCCGTTCTCTGTCGGTGTGCATTTTTCTTAATGATTCGTTCACTTTGATGCGTACCTGCTGCACTGCGCGCGTAGATTCAGGATCGCGCACGACCGACAGATCAGGAATTGGCGCATCCGCCAGCAGCCGATAGTCCGTGCCCTTCAGGAGGACGGCATTATGAGTACGCGCATCTTCGACACGGAACAACACGTCACCGCCATACGATTTGCGGACGACCAGGTCCCCTTGCTTCATAGGTTAATCACCTCTTCGTTTATCCTATGGGCGGACCCTTCGAATGGTGATCAAAAAGTAAGGCTATGAATTCCAGCCTGCTTCATACAGACTTCTCGACAACACCGCGAATTCCTCCAGCGACAGTGTCTCGCCCCTGCGGATCGGATCAATGCCGATGCGGACCAGCATCGCTGTCAGCTCCTCACGGCGCTCCTTGCCGACGAAGGCCGTTAGATTATTCGCCAGCGTCTTGCGGCGCTGTGCGAAGCTGGCTTGGACCACACGGAAGAAGTAGCCCTCATCCGGTACGTCAACTGCCGGCTTATCCCTTACCGTAAGCTTAATAACCGCTGAGTCTACATTCGGCTGCGGAATGAATACCGTATGCGGAACGGTGCAGACAAGCTTTGGTACGCAGTAATACTGGACAGCTACGCTGAGACTGCCATATTCCTTGCCTCCAGGCTTCGCTGCCATACGCTCTGCTACTTCCTTCTGAATCATCACGACAATATGTTGAAGCGGCAGTCGCTCCTCCAACAGCTTCATGAGAATCGGAGTTGTCACGTAATAAGGCAAATTCGCTACGACGCTTACGCCAGCGCAGTCAGCGAATTGCTGCTGGAACAGCTCCTTCAGATCCAGCTTAAGCACATCGCCATGAATGATCGATACTTCCGGTCTGTCCGCCAATACATCGGCAAGAATCGGGATAAGCCTCTGATCAATCTCGACAGCCGTTACCTTGCCGGCTGCATCCGCCAGCTTCTGTGTCAGAGAGCCAATGCCTGGGCCGATCTCCAAGGCTCCCTTATGCTCGTCCAGCTCAGCCGCAGCCACGATGTTATTCAATATATTACCGTCAATCAGAAAATTTTGTCCAAGACTCTTCTTGAACGAAAATCCGTGTTTTGCAATAATTTCTTTAGTTCGTCTAGGCGTGCCAATATCCGGGGCACTCGACTTCTTCGGTGCCTTGGCCTGCTCGCTGCCGCTCTCTGTGGTCATGATCGTTATTCCTCCAATTTCTTCTCCATCTCATTCAGGGCTGTCTCAAACTCCACCTTCGATATACGGAAGCTTGTACAGCGCTTATAGAACTGCTTACCGTTCGCGTAACCGATGCCCAGCAGCTTGCCCATAATCAGTCTTCGATTGGCGGCGTCGGCATGGACGATCAATCCCGCTTCCATTAGGTCCTCCCAATGAATCTCACCTGCTTGATCAGCCGATTCAGTACGAAGCTCGGACAAAGCTTTTACAATCGCCTCCGGGCTTGCATTCTCGATGCCGATATCACCCTTATAATAAGCCATCTCCTGAGGCAGGAAGGCATGCTTGCATCCTGGTGCCCGCCTGGCCACGATTTTGCGTATTCGCTCTCCGGCATGGTCGGGATCAGTAAAGATAATGACGCCTCTCCGCTCGCTTGCCAGCTCGATTCGTCGCAGCACATCTTCGCCGATAGCAGATCCGTTCGTCTCGATCGTATCCGCATCTACAGCCCGTTTGATCGCTGCCGTATCGCTTTTGCCTTCCACCACGATAACTTCCTTAATCAACGTTCCCATTCCTTCCTGCTCGTTCACTTAGCTTCAGCATATCCTACCTTCCCTAATCATGCAAAGAAACTTCGCCCATAAGCGGAAGGCAAACGGGGCTGCTCCAAGGGTCATATGACCCTCGGAGCAGCCCCGCTTCGCTTGACGCAAGCTAACTTGCCGTCGGTTTGTTCGGGCCAAGAATGTAGACGGTATAGCCCGTCTTCTTGCCGAACTTCGTAGCGTAGTTATTGCTGTCAAAATAAATATCGATCTTGTTGCCTTTCACGGCACTGCCTTTATCCTCTGCACGGCGGAAGCCGAGGCCCTCGATGTACACCCACCAGCCGATTGGAATGACCTTAGGGTCAACCGCAATCGTACGGCCTTCCTTCACACGAGTGCCAGAGGCGGTAATGCCATAGTCCGGATGATCCTTATCCTTGCCGGTAGACGCCACGCCCGCCGAATAAGCAGTCAGTGTTACATTCTTCAGCATCTTCTTGGCCTTGAACGTAACGTCGCCTTTCGTCACGGTCATCACACTCGGACTGTTGTTCGACAGAATGGTTACCTTCGGCTCAGGCTTCTTGGTGCCTACCGCGATCACCTGATCCACCACTGCTGTCTGAACGACATTGCTCACAACTTGATTCGATACCAGTACGCCATCCTCGTACTTTTCTTTTTTCTGCTCAACCACGACGCCTTCCTTGCCGGTCTGAACGACCTTCTCCTTGCCTTGTTCCAGCGACGGATCTTCTTTCTTCACGATAGAGAATGGCACAGTTTTCTCGAGCTCAGACACCTTGGTGTTCACTCGAACTATAGTTATCATCTCTTCCGCCCCAACCGTATCATGGAGAGGTGGACTTATTGTATCTTCATTGCGTAGCGTTAGATTGAGTTCCTCTATCGCCGCCTGTACCGTCTTCTCTGTCGTGTACACCGTTGATGTCTTGCCATCAGCTCTTACAACGACCGGTATCGCATGATTCACTTCGACCCGGTCCCCAGTCTTAATCGGTGAATTAAGCGGGACAGACACCTCATCATGAGGTCCAATTGTAATAGCTTGTTCATCCAGTAGGCGTTGCAGGACCCATTGCTTTGTTTCCACAACGGTTTCTTGTCCGTTCACTACTACGGATACGCTTTTGACAGCCGTTCCGTACAACAACACCAAAAACATGAAAGTCATAGCGATTGAGATTACAGCGCTCAACATAATCAAACGCAAGTTTCCATGCTTCCATCGCATCGCGAAAGTCATGCTGGATGATCGTTTACCATGGGTGTCCTTAGATGACTGGATTAATCCCACTTCTTCGGTCCTCCTTCATAGCCCCGCCGCCAAGTGTTACGCATGTTACAACTGACGCGACTATAATATATTGGCGTGCAAAGCACGCGCTCCAGTAAGCAGTCCCTCTCACCTCCCTGATTATCCCTATGACGACGTTTTACCGTTTATTCAAACTTGGGATGGGATGTCGCCCTGTGAAGTACATGTGTGGTAGGCGCCTAAGCGTTCACGATGGGATAGAGGAGAGGAGTTTGAATGAGGCTCATTATGGGCTGCATGACTGGAAATCCAATACAAAACGAAAAGCTCTGATTTGAATGATACCTTCATCAGAGCCCAGTTGTAAAGAAGCGATAAAATGCGATTTTCACGAAAAAAGCAGGAAAACTTCAAAAATATACGTGATTTCAGCCACTAAAATCAGTTTTATTGCCCGAAAGGTCTTTATTTCTCGGTTTTAGACCGTCTTTCATACGATTCCAAAACATTTTTTACCGTTTTCGGTTGTAATCCATGCAATTTCCTCCACCGATTTCCCCTTAATCTCAGCTGCAGCCTCTGCCACGAGAGATACATAAGAGGACTCATTTCTCTTCCCACGATATGGATGTGGAGTTAAATAAGGGGAATCTGTTTCGATCAAAATCCGGTCCATTGGAACCCTTTCCAAAACCTCTTTTGGCACCCTTGCATTTTTGTAAGTGAGGGGTCCTCCGAACGAAATATAAAAGTTCATATCGAGACAAATTTTGGCGGTTTCCCAGCTTCCAGAGAAACAATGCATGACCCCGCCCACTTCCTCGGCCCGCTCCTCCTTCAAGATTCGAACAACATCCTCATGCGCATCACGATTATGAATGACAATAGGCTTTCCAATTCTGCGCGCTAGCCTGATCTGCTCCCGAAATACGCGATCCTGCACCTCTTTTGGAGACGTATCCCAGTGGTAATCAAGTCCAATCTCACCGATCGCCACCACTTTCTCATGCTTGCACAGCTCTTCAATCCAATCCAGATCCTCAGGCTTCATATGAATGCTCTCCACCGGATGCCAGCCCACAGCGGCATAGATGAAATCATATTTCTCAGCCAGTGCCATTGTCGTCGGAATAGTCTCCCGGTCAAAACCAATATTCACCATCAGCTCCACGCCTGCCGCCCGCGCCCGTTCGATAACCTCCTCGCGGTCCTCCTCGAATTTGGAAGAGTCCAGATGGGTATGTGTGTCAAAAAGGATCGGTAAAGTCATGGTTTCATTCACTCCTCAAAAAATTCCATCATTTAGTCGAGCTTAAACAATTTCACCATCCGCTCGGACAGTAACGCCTTATTCTGCCGCAACGGCTCTTCTGGAAAATATAAATGATACTGCCCTTGATGCAGCCCTGTAATAGAACGAACAATGTCGGATTTCACAGAAATCTCGCTAATTCGATCCTCGCTGTCCAGCAACAAAATCGGCGCTTTTTCACGTTTTTCTCCGTTGTTCTGATCTGGCCGGTACACGTCGTACGGAAGATCGAACGGGTAATCAATCTCCATATGATAATCAGGATTGAGTCCGATCGCCTGTAGCGCGTCAGTTACTTCTAATAGAAGTGTTTCATCCGGGTTATCGATGGTTACATACTTATATAATTGTCTGTGCAGGAAGCGACGGCATAGATCGCTTAACAGCTCGTCCGATTCATCGGCCCATTCGGCAAATGCCGTCTGGGCAAGCGGTTCGTCCAGCTTCAAATAATCATCCAGCTGAAGCGTATTATTAAGAAGCTGCTTAAGCGGTCCCGACATCCAGCGGAATGCGTAGCCTTGCTCATTCAATTCCTGTGCTCGCCGGAATATTTGCCTCAATATAATCTCGGAGCTGCGCGTCACAGGATGGAAGTAGATTTGCCAGTACATTTGATAACGGGACATGAGGTAATGCTCAACGGCATGCATACCGCTTTCCTTCACAACTATCTTGCCCTGATACGGCCGTAGCACCCTTAAGATTCGCTCCAGATCGAACGTGCCGTAATTCACCCCTGTGAAATAAGCATCTCGAAGCAAATAATCCATCCGGTCCGCATCCATCTGGCTGGAGATCAAGCTGACGACAATCGGCTTCGGATATGTCTTCTGAATAACAGCGGCAACCTGATCCGGGAAATCATCGGATACTTGTCTCAACACTTTATTGATATCCGTATCACCGAGCAAAATATGGCAGGTCCATACTTCATGATCCGTATCAAATATTTCTTCTAAGGAATGGGAGAAGGGACCATGGCCCACATCGTGGAGCAATGCGGCACAGAGCGAGACCAGCCGTTCTTCGGTAGGCCAGTCCGGGTATCCGTGGCGCTCGAATTGCGATATAATGCGCCGCGTAATTTCATAAACGCCCAGCGAGTGGGAGAATCGGCTATGTTCCGCTCCGTGGAACGTCAGGTAGGTCGTACCTAGCTGCCTGATCCGGCGAAGTCGCTGAAACTCCTTTGTATTAATAAGCTCCCATATCGTCTGGTCTTGGACATACACATAATCGTGAACCGGATCCTTGAATACTTTTTCTTCCGTTAACGGCTCTCTCATCTTCTCATCTCCTTTGTTCATAATTTCGACACAAAACGCAAACCCTTTGTCGAATAGTGTCGTAAAATAGTTTCCAAATTGTCGAAGCTGTTGTATTCTATTACATAGCAATTGTCTAACTATGCCCCGAGATCGCCTGTGGCTACTGCAATCTGGCAGAACATTCTAGGTTGACTGTTTTGGGAAGAGTTGGTATTATAGTAACATAGAATCTACAAACATTGTCGAATGATGACGAAAATACATTTTGTGAGAGGATTGATAGATAATGATGAAATCAACCGGTATTGTACGTAAAGTGGATGAGCTAGGCCGTGTGGTAATTCCGATTGAATTGCGCCGTACTCTAGGTATTGGCGAGAAGGACGCACTTGAGATTTATGTTGATGGAGAGCGCATCATGCTGAAGAAATATGAGCCTGCTTGTATCTTCTGTGGCAATGCAGAGAACGTTTCCTACTTCAAAGGAAAAATTGTTTGCCATATTTGTTTATCAGAAATGCCTACTCCTGTGACAAAATAAAAAAAATCGGTTATAATCATTTTATACCTACTTGTTAATTCTAACCTTTTTATACTCCTTGTTGCCTTCCTGCGCTAGAACCCGGCCAGGAAGGTCCTTTTTTTCTCCGGGTTTTCAAGAATCAGACCTTCCTTTACCCTCTATCGATTCACTTCATTATATACGTCTCTCTTAGGCATTCCCCGATCGATCGCTGTTTTCTTAATCGCTTCCTTCCGATCCATCATCGTCTCATAATGAGCGACATGCGCTGCTAGATCCATCTCTGACCACCATGCGCCTTCACTAGACGCCTGCGCCGATTCCTCGCCTGCACCTTCCAGGACGATACAGAACTCGCCAAGCGGAGCATTCTCCTCAAACCAAGCCAAGCATTCAGACAACGTGCCTCTAACGGCTTCTTCATGACGCTTTGTCAGTTCTCTAATAACAGCAACCTTCCGATCGCCGAGATGCTCAAGCATCGCATCGAGCGTCTTCGTCAGTCGGTGAGGAGATTCATACATAAGAAGGGTAGCAGCTTGTCCAGACAGTTCCTTAAGCCACTTCACCAGCGATTTCTTCTCCCTGGGCGGAAAACCCGTGAACAGAAATCGATCCGTCGGCAAACCGGACATAATAAGCGCGGACAATGCTGCATTTGCTCCAGGAACCGGGACGACTGTTATTCCTTGCTCCACAGCTTCAGCCACAAGATCGGCTCCTGGATCGGAGATGGCCGGCAAGCCTGCATCGCTGACGAGCGCAATGGATTGTCCCCCCGATAGGAGTCTTATTAATTCAGGGCCGCTAGCTCCCTTATTATGCTCATGATAGCTGACCAGACGCGTATGAATTTCAAAGTGGGTGAGCAGCTTCCGGGATTGTCTCGTATCCTCCGCAGCGATCAGGTCTACTTCCTTCAATATGCGAATGGCCCGCATCGTCATATCCTCCAAGTTGCCGATCGGTGTTCCTACCAAATAAAGCGTTCCTGCTTCCCCGTTCATGCCTATGCTTGCATCTACCGAATAGCTTCGCTGTCTTCTCATACAATCTGAACTCCTTCGTCATTGTAAACCATGATTGGCGGCAACAGCTTTATATCCGGCTTCCCATCACGCATCGCTTCTATTAATACCATGTTCGCCTCGGCTCCCGCATGGGGATGTACGAACTGAATGCGCTTCGGCTCCAGCTTCCACCGTCTTAGCGATTCTACAATATCGAGCAGCCTCGATGGACGATGTACCATCGATAACTTACCTCCCGGACGCAGCAGCCTGCAGCAGGCTTGGGCCAAATCCTCAAGCGTGCAATGAATTTCGTGGCGTGCAATGGCATAATGCTCATTCTCATTCTTATCGCCGGCTGTAACCGGCATATAAGGCGGATTCACCGTAATCGCATCATAGGCGCCATTGGCCACAAGCTTCGGATAAGTCCGCAAATCCTGCTCCAGCACCGTAATTTGTTCTTGCAATCCGTTTAATGCGACGCTTCTTCGCGCCATATCGGCCAGTCTCGGCTGAATTTCGATCGCATCGATGGAAGCTTGCGTCCTGGACGAGAGCAAAATCGGAATAACTCCGTTGCCTGAGCATAGATCGGCAATTCGACCATGCTTTGGAATATTGGCAAATCGCGATAAGAGTACGGCATCGAGCGAGAAGCTGAACACTTCACGGCTTTGAATAATCGCCAGCCCTGTATCCGTTAACAAATCGTCGATTCTCTCACCCTCGGCAAGGGGTATGGCATGTTGTTCAGACACGTTTTGGGTCTCTCCTTTATATCCTTCATTCATTTTTTCCATGTGTAGTTTGTTTCTTACCCTAATTTAATCTAGAAAAAAGACCGCCCTCTACGGTAAGGACGGCCTGTCGATACGAATTCCACTTATTTGTTCAAGAAGGAAAGGCAGAACAGACAATCGCCCTCCGTTCGCAGATGTCCGTAATATACGTTGCAAATATGGAATCCTTCATGGTATAGCCTCGTGAGATTATCATGGCCCTCGCCTACCGCGACATTGCCCTCATCGAGGCCAATCTCGTGATTGGGCGACAATTCTACATGGGCCGGATTGCCCTCGCTCGGCACGACGATTCCTGCCGCTTCGCGTTCGGATGTCGTCTCTCTCTTGAATACCTGCCGCAGCTGATGATTCTCGATGCTTAGACGCTTATTCTCCTCCAGCAGCTCCTTCACCTTTTGCTTCAGAGCGGTGAGCTCGGCATGGAATACTCCCATTCGATTATCCAATTCATCCATTTGAACAAAAATATCTCTCTTCTTCTCCAAGTTCCCACCCCAGAACTTCAAGCGTGAGCTTTACCTCACCTATCAGAATGACTTCTGCCGCTTGCTTACTTCACAACGACGTCGTCTAACGGCAACTCTTTTGGCTTGCCTGTCACATCGAACAGCTGTACATACACGCTCTTCGATCCGGCATTGATTCCTGTCACTTTGCCCTCGCCATACGAAGTAACGACGATCTTGCCCACGGCAGGCAATTCTTCGCGCACGCTCTCATAATTGTCATGCTCATACTTCAAACAGCACATCAGACGTCCGCACAGGCCCGATATTTTCGTAGGATTAAGCGATAGATTCTGGTCTTTGGCCATCTTGATGGAGACCGGCTCGAAGTCACCAAGCCACGAGGAACAGCAGAGGACGCGTCCGCAAGGCCCGATGCCGCCAAGCATCTTCGCTTCATCCCGTACGCCGATCTGGCGAAGCTCGATTCTGGTCCGAAACACACTGGCCAGATCCTTTACAAGCTCCCGAAAGTCGACACGGCCTTCAGCCGTAAAGTAAAAAATAATTTTATTGCGGTCGAACGTGAATTCGACATCAACCAACTTCATGCGAAGCTGATGGCTCTTAATTTTATCAAGACAAGTTGCGAATGCGTTCTTGGCCGCTGCACGGTTCTCTTCCACAACCTGCGCATCGACATCGCTTGCAATTCGAATCACCTTCTTGAGAGGGAGAACAACATCTGATTCACCGACTTGCTTCTGTCCCACCACCACTTTACCATATTCGATTCCGCGGGCGGTCTCAACAATCACATGCTGTTCCTTATCCACGGGGTGCTCGACCGGGTCAAAGTAATAGATCTTGCCCGCCTTCTTGAAGCGGACACCGATGACATTATACAAGGATTAGCCCTCCTGTAAGTTTACCAATAGTTGCTCGAACGCCAGTTGAGGCGATACATTAGCCCGCATGCGCTTGCCTGCTTCCAGGACATGCTCCATACAGCTCACCCAACCTGCGAAGGAGCGATTATAAGCATTGCTGCTTATCCATTCCAACTGATCTATGAAAACAAGCTTGTCCTGCCTTCCGGCCTGGAACTGTGTCAAATCTTTAAACCATAGCGTCAATAATGAAAGCAGCAGATCCATATGATTCGCTAAATCTGTCTTAAATAGCTGCTGCTGGGCAGTGATCATCGCCGCGGTGAATCGGGACGTACTCTCCTTGCCTAATTGTATCACTAGGTTTCTGATTTCTGCAAACCCATTCTGCTGGAGAATTTGCCTAGCTCCATCTAATCCCGAAGATAATTGAACGGCCGCTCTGGCCAGCAGCGGCGAGGCTCCTTCCGACGTCAGACGCTCCAGCATCTTCTCCGGCAACATCGGCAAGAATGGCACCCACTGTGTACGCGACCGAATCGTCGGCAATACCGCTTGCCCGTTATCCGTTAGTAAAATCGCAACGATCGGAGATACAGGCTCTTCCAGAAACTTCAGCAAGCTGTTCGCTGCTTGAATCGTCATCTTCTCCGCCGCTTCAATAATGTAGACGACGCGTCCCCTCTGCGTACTGCGGTAGGACAGCGAACGTTGCAATTCACGGATCTGGTCGATTTTGATGCTTTGACCGTCCGGTGCCACCATAATCAGGTCACTTTGGTTGCCATGCTCGAACTTCCGGCATTCCAGACATTCCCCGCACGCATCCCAGCCGTCGGCATTGCAAAATAGTGCTTTGGCAAAATACCGCGCCATCTCCATTCTTCCTGTTCCTGATGGTCCGCTGAATAGATAGGCATGTGAAATTTTATCGCTTTGGAGGGCATGCTTCAATATTCGCTGCGCCTTCCATTGTTCGTCGGCAAGCTCTAAGCTCATCTCTATCGTTCCTTACCTTTCCTGGCATCGCAAGGCTAGAACATGAGATTAATCAATATCCCCCGTATCTCGCCTATTTTATTCAACAGCTCAATTCTGCCTTCCTCGCTGTCGAGCAAATCCTCTGCCATCGTTACAAGCGTAGCATCGATCTCATCCAGAAGCTTGTAGCGCTTCACCCGCCCGCGGCGGTCGAAACCTCTAACTTCCTTCAATCCAACCCCACGCCTGATCGTATCCTCCAGGAACAGCTTCACCATCTGCCGGTAAAGCATCAGCTCCCTTACCGTCATCAGCTTGGCTAAACGATCGCCCTGGCGATGGATATCTTGCATCTTCTGATTCAATTGCTCTTGCGTCCGCTTCGCGTCCTGTTGCACCATCGCATCGGCAAAGCTCGTAGGCTGTATCGGTTTCATGGAGGCATCGGCGTTCGTCCGATTCTGCCCGACTGGACGCCAACTTTGGTCAACTCTCATCTATGTCACACCCAATCAGAAGTGTTCAAAACGTTCTACCGGCATGACGAATACTGCAGCGCCTCCGACCTGTACTTCAACAGGGAACGGTATATAAGAATCTGTAGAGCCGCCCATCGGCGATACCGGTGTAACCAATTGGTCGCGCACCTTGCAATTTGAATTAATGACCTGCAGCACTTCATGTACCCGGTCATCTTCAATCCCGATCATAAATGTTGTGTTGCCTGCACGCAGGAATCCACCCGTACTTGCCAGCTTCGTCGCTCTGAATCCTTCCCGAACAAGCGCATTAGACAGTTTGTTGCTATCCTTGTCTTGAATAACCGCAATGACTAATTTCATCTTCATTCCCCCTTGGTTTCATTAGAATAGGTAAACAATAAATGACTTAGTCTTCCTCTGTGCTTTCGTGGTGATACCCCTTACAATAGATGATGCAGCCGAGCAAGCTATATCTCACTCAAGCGTTGTTCTACAATAGCTACAACCGCCTGCAGCACCCGCTCTGGTGTTTCCTCCGCATTCACTCGGCGGATTCGTTCCGGAAACTGTTGCATGACCAAATGATAACCCTCGCGCACCCGTTCATGGAATGAAAGTCTCTCCAGGTCAAGCCGGTTAATCTCCCGCCCCGGAGCTTGTGCGATCCGCTCCAACCCTACTTCAGGAGAAACATCCATATAGATGGTCAGATCAGGCATGGTCCCGCCGATGGCAAATTGATTGATTTGCCACACTTCTTCAATGCCAAGTCCCCTCGCATGTCCCTGGTAAGCCAGGCTGCTGTCAACGAACCTGTCGCAAATGACAATCTCTCCAGCTTCCAATGCGGGAATCACCTTCTCCACCAAATGCTGCCTGCGGGATGCTGCATAGAGCAGCGCTTCCGTTCTTGCATCCATTGTCGTATGCTCTGGATCGAGAATAACGGTTCGGATCTTCTCTGCGATCGGAATGCCTCCGGGCTCCCGTGTAATGACTACACGATTGCCTTTTTCCTGTATAATATTCGCAAGCTGCCCAATGAGTGAGCTTTTGCCGGCGCCTTCGCCGCCTTCTATTGTAATAAACAGTCCCGTGCTCACTCTTCGGTTTCCCCTTACTGTAAGTAACTTCTTTGTCCTTTCATTGTAACAAAGCGGTACTGCTACTACAATGAAATTTAAAGGGATATACCCCCTATTTCGACCCTCTTCAACATTTCTCTTCTATTAATATAGCTACCGTTGCCATAGTACCCTCTTCAGCCCCCTGAAACTTGGCTCCTGCATCGGACAAACGCTTTATATCCGCAAGATGGCTGGATGAGAAACGCTCTCCAGGATATACGAGAGGGATGCCCGGCGGGTAAGGAACAATCATCTCCGCCGATCGATGGTCAATCGCTTCATCAAGCGGAACCCTTGTACTGGCCAGTTCCTTCGATCTTGCGAATACGACTGGTTCGCTTATGTCTTCCCCATGGTCCGACCATTCGACAGAATACGGCCTATGTAGGTCATATAAGTCATGACACTCGGATGATGCATAGGTCTGGTGAATAGCGGTCAGTGCATCCTTTAAACGTGATAATGTTCCGTCTGCTGCGGCTTGAGGACCAATAACCAGGACCGTATACAGGGGATCAGACATCTCGGCCCAGCAACCATGCTTCTCCAGCTCACGATGTAGCTCGTAGCCTGACAGCTTTCCGCTTGGCACCTTCAAGATTAATCTTAACGGATCAATCTGCATGTCGAAATTATGTTCGACATCAAGGGCTGTAATAATCATCTTACTTTCTCTTACCCATAATCGAAAAGATTGTATCGCCTCAATCGCAGAATGAAATAGTTTGTAGCCCAGCTTATCGACTATTGCGCGGGAAATATCCAATGAAGCCATAATAGGAAAAGACGGACTAGAGCTTTGGACCATAGCGAGCGCTTCCCTCACCCTTCGACGATCAAGCAAGCTTCCTTGCAGATGCAGCATGGCCCCCATGGTCAAGGCAGGCAGCGTCTTATGTGTAGATTGCACCACTCCGTCAGCTTCAGCTTGTATGGCGGAGGTAGGGAGTTGGTCATGTATGCCATAATGGGCTCCATGAGCTTCATCTATTAGGAGTGGCTTTCCATACTCATGACAAACCTCAACATAAGCATCCAGCTTCACACCCATTCCATAGTAGTTGGGATTACTTAGGAATACCGCCTTCGCCTCCGGATATTGATGGAGCGCTGCTTTCATCTGCTCGACGGTTGGTACCATCGAAAGTCCTGAGCCTTTATCTATACGAGGGGTAAGGAATACTGCTCTTGCGCCTGCAAGCTTTAAACCATTGATTACTGATTTATGTACATTCCTCTGTACGATAATGAGATCTCCGGGATCACATACGGCCAGCAGCAAAGCCAGATTGCCGGATGTGCTTCCTCCAACCAGGAAACAAGTCTCCTCCGCCCCATAGCACTGAGCTGCCAGCCGCTGTGCTTCCATAATAGAAGCTTCCGGGTGGTGAAGATCATCTGTGGAGGACAGCTCTGTTACATCAAGCTGCATCATAGCGGACAAGTGCCCCCTTATTTCGTCCGCCTGACCTCTATCTATTGCTTGGAGCGCATACTCCAAAGCAGCTCCATTATGATGACCCGGCACATGATAGCTGGCCGGAGAATTCTGTGCATGTTTGATCAAAGCTTCATATAGCGGAATCTTTAACTTCTCCATTGTGCTGACTCTCCCTTCTGTCCCTAACCTTTAATCCGCTAACATGGTGTAATTGTATCTATTGTAGCGAAGAGAGACATCAATCGTAAATATACCAGACTAGGGGAGTACGCAAACCATCGCTGTCACAGTATCCACTCCAACTTGCAGTCAACTTTCGAACACAAAAAACAGCCTCTGTTCCCAGGGCTGCTTCAAGCATTCTTTTCGACAAATAATTGTTTCATCTGATGGATGAAGAACGGGTATTTGGCATCCTTCACATCGGTGTGGACCATCTCGGTCTCGCAGTCGCCGCATATAAAGCCCATTACAATGCGTATGCCTTCCCCTTCTGACTTCGGCTCGCCGCAAATCGTGCATCGGTGAATGGTGGTTTGATCCATAATCATCCCCGCTTTCTTATTCCGTTAACTCTATTGCTATTATTATGCCACGAATTCTAGCGAAATATACTTGTTTCATAACCTATTTCAAATATTTATATATCGTATGCGTCGAATGGGCAAATGGTGATTGACCGTTGCTTGAAAGTTTGGCTTCACGAAAATCCTGGATTTGCCGATATATGTAATGGAGTCCAGCAAGATAACGAAAGGATGTCCCCCATGAAGCAATCGTTAGCGGATCAAATGAACGCCACGATCTATCAATATCAACTGGTCAAAAGAGTCATCGTCAAATCAGAGCTCATCTTGAGCCATCTCATCATAGCTGCCATCTTCCTGGGCTTCCAGATGCTTAACTACGGTATGCACGGGTTATTTGCTTGGCTATTCGGATTTGCCGTCATCCAGATGCTTCACCTGATTATTATCGTCTTAACCTTTATCTCCGTTACTGAAGCAGCTGAGCGGCAATGGACATGGCGTATTACACCGCCCTGGATCGGATTCAAGCCGGCCAATGATATCTCCCTGCTCATCTTCAGACGTGTACATCGCCATCTATTCTGGTTAGGCCTATGCATCATAGCCGTCCTGTATCCGTGGACTACGCCATCGCTTATGATCAGCCTCATCTCCTGGCACATCTGGCTTATCATTCCCCGTCTCATGTTATCTGTTGCCTTCCGCAAGCAGCGCAAAGACGGCGTCCTGCGCCTTCAATGGAAAGAAGCTTCGTATTACCATCGATAATCTGTAATCCTTAAGAAAGCCCTGTCGCATATATAAGCGACAGGGCTTTTCAGCAACACTCTCCCGTGGAGAGTGATCTTTTGAACTTTATCTTTTGAACTTTATCTTTTGAACTATATCTTTTGAACTTTATGTTTTGAACTTTAGTTTTTGCTCTTTAAGAGTAAGAAGCCTACCGTATCCGTTAAGGTAGGCTTCTGTGCTTGGCGATGTCCATTCCGCACCGGATGAATCGGCTGCGAAGCGTTACCTCACGGTCGGCGTCTGAACCTACCGCTAAGGCCGGGCCGGCATCGTCGAGCTGCTTCGATCAGAGGTTCGGACACTCTCCCAAGAGGGAGAGGAACGTCGCGGGGGCATGGGGATAGAGGGCTTCGCCTATCCCCATGTCCCTGAACGCACAAAAAACCTGCCGCATCATTCTGCGGCAGGCCATTTTGTGCTTGGCGACGTCCTACTCTCCCAGGACCCTGCGGTCCAAGTACCATCGGCGCTGAAGGGCTTAACGGTCGTGTTCGATATGGGAACGTGTGGTTCCCCTTCGCCGTCATCACCAAACGATCAAGGGTTTGCACCTTGAAAACTGGATACGAAAGTAGCTGTTTTACGCTTTAGCTTGTCTGTGGCTTGCATGAACCACAAACGATTAGGATAAGCCCTCGACCGATTAGTATTCGTCAGCTCCACACATTGCTGTGCTTCCACCCCGAACCTATCAACCTCGTCGTCTTCAAGGGGTCTTACATACTGGGAAATCT
>NZ_QUBQ01000008.1 GCF_003388735.1 Paenibacillus paeoniae | reverse complement strand
TCACCGTCTGCCGCTTGAATTCATCGTTGTAGTGTTGTCTCGTATTCCTCATTGTGAACACCTCACCTTGTATTAGGTTTATTATCTAATTAACGTTAGGAGGCGTCCACTTTTTATTCTAACTGCATTTATGTCCTTAATAAAGCCAGAATTTCGAATAATCATCGCTAACGGTCACTGGTGTCCGAATGATTAGATCCCACAATCAAAATATAAATGAAACTGATTCCTAGGATTCGGAATAAGTCGATTTAAAGATCGACTTTCTTTTATGGAGTCAAGGGGATGTCCGAATACTGATTATATTCTAACGAAGCCGAATCGACGAGGACTTTTAGCGGTAGATTGAGACGCCGTGCTCGTCCGTTAGAAGTATTGCTTCGAAGAATCGCCTCCACTCCCTGCGCGCGGACTGAACCCCGGGGTTCGCCCCCTATGGGCTACCGCCATAATAAACATTTTAACCACATCCAATGGATGTGGTTAAAATGTTTATTGTTGTGGAGCCTAGGGGGATCGAACCCCTGACCTCATCGCTGCCAGCGATGGAATGGCTGTCTGATGCCGTCCGATTAATACTGCGGAAGCCTTGTCCTGACTGGGTTTTAAGCGATCGCTTTCCGATCTATTCTGACGGTGTAGGACGGATGAGGGCGAAGTTCGTCCCCAATTCGTCCCCAAATTCAAGAACCTTCTTGGATACCTAAACTGAATACTTCGGAACATATTGAGCAATCGTTCTAGTCAGTAAGAGCCACATCTCCGACATTTTGAGCCAACCAACCGGTGGAGAAAGCCACTCTAGTAATGAGTGGCTTTCCAAGTATTTGTTTTATACTTTCCGTTTAATTGTTCAACATTGATTACATTTACCGTCTACGCCCTCTTTACTTTTCTGGCTGAAGCAGCGATTAGGCAATGGGACGGCTACCGGGACGGAGAAAAGCGAATGGTCGCCTGTGGGCTGACCCAAGCGGATCACTCCACCATCTCCAAAAAAGCGAAAGAGGTGCCATTTGGCATTTTTAAGCAACTGCTTCATGTGCTGATTCAAAAATGCAATCACCCTACCCGCAGACGCCTCCGCATTCCGAAAGAGTTGCTTGCGGTCGATTCCACGACCATTTCCGCTGGTCCCAATCGGTTACCTTGGGCCCCATCAGCTAAAGGAGAGAAGAGCGGCAATAAGCTGCACGTCGCTTTGTTGACAGAGACCGGCAGGCTTCATCGTGTAACGGAATCGACGGGAAAACAACACGATTCGACCCTGTGCACGGCGGTGACAGACCCCAAATTCATCCTGATTGCGGATAAACCTACGGGAATCACAAGCAGTTCGATGCCTACATGGAGCAAGAACAAGTGCAGTATTTTGTTATCCGAGTAAAAAACAACACGGTGTTGCGGGAGCCTGTCTATCGGCAACGAAAACGTCCCTATGCCCATACGATTGAGCAAGATATGGTCTGCCAACTCGGAAAACAAAAATTCATAACCCAACACAAATTTCGAGTCGTGACGCTAAAAGATCCCCAAGGCAACCCGATTACGCTGGTGACGAACTTACATCGTCCTTCAGCAGAGCGAATCGCTGAAATCTACCGACAACGCTGGCAAATCGAAGTGTTTTTTCGGTGGATAAAACAACATCTGAATGTGCCCACCCTTTTTGGAAAGACACCGAATGCGGTGTACGGACAATTGTATACCGCATTAATCGTGTACGTGTTGCTTCACTACGTGTACATGCAGGGAATGAAACAGGTTCACCCCCATGCACGGTTATCTTTTGCAGAGTTTGACCGACTCATCAGCTTTGCTGCTTTACCACCTGAATGGGTGGTCTATTTGGCGCACCATCTCACCCTTCCATAACTATATATTGGTAAATCAACAGGCGTAGATTAGTCTAATTCAGGAAGTTCAATTTCAGCCTTTCTACCTTCCATATCCGGAAATTGTTTAATGAATCGTTCTATAAATACACTTTCTCTAATCCGGTCATTAAGCTCATTTTTAGCAATTTCAATTAAAGTCCTTCTTGCTTGTACTTTTGTGGTTTGACCAAGGCATTTTTGAGGAATGCATTTATTTTGGTGAGTAACTGGCTCTATAACTGCTCTATGAATGCTGATTGGATTTGTTAGAATAATATCGTAAACTGCATCAGTTTTTAGACAATAAACACCATCTAATTCTTCAAAATAAGATTTTGGTGTAATTTTATTTAGCATCTGTTGGGAACCGTTCTTTATAAATATTGGGATTTGCGCTTCATACTGAACAAAAAAATACCTACTTTTATCACCTGAACGGCGGAAAGCAATAAAGCTCTTTCCTATTAATTCCTCCAAGCGAAACTTAATCCGAAAAGGGCCATAATGATTATTATAGTAGTCATTTAATCCGACCCAAACACCCGGTGCTTGCCAACTACCAATGGGAAGTTCTATTCCCCATTTGCTTCGTAAATTGAGTTCTCCAGTATTTAAAATCTCTTCCAGCTCTTCCTGGTGGCATGCATGATAAAATGAGTTTACGCCAAGTTTTTTGCATAATTGTTTTGTCCATATAAAATGTCCTCTATAATCCTTCTGCTCAAAAGGTCGCTTGTAATCAGGTAACAATTGCTTTCCTCCATTACATTTTCTTTATCAGAACGTCTTATCCTAGGCATTTCTATCCAAGTATGTAATTATGATGTTGATTTAAAGCTTCTAATCTTGGTTATGTATATTCAAACGGCAAGCCGGACTCTTGAATTCGATGCTCGATTTAAATGGATTCAACAGTTCTCGGTTAATAATTGTCATAATGCATTGACTAACTATAATAGAGCTTTTTGGATGCCGACATTACCGTAGCTGCCGAAAGTGCATCTCCGCCACCAATTGAAAAGTTGAGCAGTACTGCTCATTCGTTCTAGGCTCTACACTCAAAGAGTGAAATAGTACAAAGGGCATAATTATTTTATCTAGATCTAGCGCGTTTTAAAGAATTAGCAAGAGTCGGATTATATTTCCTACCAATCACCCAATGGTTTTTTAAATACATAAACCACTTTTCAAGAATAGGACCTGAACGAGAGTTCGTACGGCTTTTCATTAAACGTATTAAACGAGGAGCACAACAAATTAAACCAGCAACCGCTCTTTTGAAGTCAATATATTTTTGGACTGTATCACCTGGAGAAAAATCCTGATTGAAATTGGGATAGGTTTCTATTCCTCCGTGAACATATTCAGAACGCCATGTATATATTTCATCAACTAATAGCGAACACTGGTTTGGTGATATGTTGTTGATTTTCACTAATCTAGGAATCAAGAAAGCAAGACCTGCCCTTTTTTGATCGATATGAGAAAGAAGTATTGCTTCTCCTGCTACTGTTAATTGCAGCAAAGATAATCCATAGCCAGAAAAGATATCGCGCTGTTCTTCTGACTCAATGGCTTTTTTTAAGAACTTTACTCCTTTATAAAATCTATAGGTTAACTCATCATACTTTGTGAGTACAAATGTCTGAAAGAGATCATTAAATTGTTTCTTACTACTATTGATAAATAACCAATCAAGATTTAGCTTACAATCCTGATTAAATCCAATCGCAATATTGCAAAAATTTCGTTCTGAATAAACCATCAAATGTTCTGATTTAGTCTCATAGTAACGATTCGCCCTTACAGGGTATGTATAGCTTGGATAGATTCGTGCCCAAAATATCGACTGAAGAATGCTGTTAACTAAGTATAAAATTTTTTGAGCATGAAACGTAACATAGCCATATTGATGACGCACCTTAATTCCCACGATTGGGTGATCAAGGAAACCATTTGAACGCGACCTTAGGAGATGATTAAGACGTAATCGAGTTTCCTTTTTTGAAGTTCCTCCTAATCGACTGATTGTTGTTAATTTCTCTTCCTCTGAACCAGATATGAATATGAAGTCTCCAAACTTAACTGTAGAAGTTAAATAAGCTCGATTCAACGGTGCAAATATCCAGTAGTCATTTATATTTGCCCTTAAATGTGAATCTAGTTGATTAAGAAGAATAATGGCGTCTGCATTTGAATATGTTTGTTGGTTTTTTATTGCTGGTTCAAGTACGTACGACGTCAAGAATAATTCTGTTAGCTCAAATTCATAGATTGGCTCAAAAGCTTCAAGACCTGATATTTTATCAATCAAGTTGCTCAAAGGTTTAAATCCGCCGTAATGATTCATTGATTCCAGTTCCAAAGCAGTCTTACTTTTACAACTAAATAAGTATGAAAGTACAAAAGGAACAAGTGATGTCATGTTATTACCTCTCTTGTGATTTCTGTTACCGACTCTTCGTTTTCGCTTTACCTAGGTTAGTGCGGAAAAGGAGTCTGGGCCGAACCTTTCTGCTTATAAGTAAAATCCAGGGAGTATATTGCTCATATCATCTTCACATTATCGTCTCCAAACCAATCTTTAGCTTGACGTATAATTAAATCACTTGGGTTATGAAAGAAGACAACTAAGTTGTCTCTAGCTCTTGTACAGCACACGTAGAATAGTTTTTTGGTTCTGTAGTACACAGAGGCTTTTTCTGATTGCTCGCTAAATAAATAATCGAAATTAAAACTAGACCACTTTCCATTATCCAGTATCACAAGTACATTTTCAAACTCCGCACCTTTTATCTTGTGCTGCGTGGAAAATGGGGTGAAACCCTCTAAATAAAAAAATAGATTTTGAAATTCAGAATATTTAACTTCCCTCACTCTGTCAAAAACATAGAAATTATCTTGGACGAACTTATTGTACTTATCGTCCTTTTTGCAAATACCATTAATGTCGGCTAATTCAATAATCTCGCCTATTTTTTTGTTAGAGAAATCGCTAAAACTCTTAATAATATCATGAATTTCTTTTTTTCTTTTTATCGACGTAATCGGAAGCTCTGTTCGTCGAATAAACTCATTGTAATTTTTTTTGTTGTATAGATCGACTATATGCTGGATTTTGAACAAATGTTTCACTAAAGCATCTCTCTTTGAACCTTTTCTATTTTCATCTGTTTCATCTTGCTTTTTATCATCAATAAGTGACTCTTTATCTAAGTAGATACCTTTGACTTCATAATATGTTTTGTCTTTCAAAAGGTTATATAGAATACGTGTCTCTGGGTCTTCTAATAAAATTTCTTTCTTTAGTTTTTTTTGTTTGCCCCTTATTGCCAGTAAATCGGCTATCTGATCAAAGGTTTCATTCTCATTAATAGATACGTTGTCCTCTTTAATCTTACGTCTCATTTCATTTTTAAATTTAATTATTGGATCTTTATCGTATATTTCCATGAGACTAGGGAAGCCTGCCTTGGCTGCTATAAGATTATGCGTCAGATATAACTCTTTTGTCTGTTTTGAGTCTGTGAAATCCCATTCCTCAAAATATAAAGTTTTCTTTATTTCTTCAATGCTGTCATTACTAGAATACAGGAATTTGATATTACCTTCCTTGATCACTCCATTCAACATATTAGGAGCAGTAGGATCTTCTGAAGGCTCCTGAACTAAAATATCATATCTTAACTTATTAGCAAGTTCTATGACTAATCTAGGATTCCTTCTATTTTGCTTCTTCTGAACTTCAAAGACTTCGTTAGATTCGATGTACTCGTTTATATTTCCAATACCGCTGTCATAAATTGATTGCATTGCATCTCCAAATAAACCAATGATACTCCTACGTTTACTTTTTTTTACGTGTTCTAAAAATATCTTGATCACGAGTGGACTAGTATCTTGATACTCATCGATGAAAATAAATTGAAACGTATCTTGCAAAATGTCACATAACACAGAGTGCTTTTTATACAAATAATTCGCTAACTCAAGCACCTCATCGTGAGAAATTATCCCTTCTTGTATACGAGTATACTCTTTATACTGAATACCTTCATTTACGTTGTTAAAGTAAGATGCTTCTACAGTTCCGTCTGGACTAGTTATCTTTGACTCTTCAGTATTTATAAGATCAATTAATCCATTCTTCAGGTCCTTTTGATAGTTTCTAATGCTATCCCACAAGAAATCATGGATGGTTGAGACTTTCAAATTTTGATGACTGACCCTTTCTTCAATTTCCTTTACTGCTGCATTTGTATAAGTTATACAGGCGATTTTAGTTAAAGGATTAGTATGAATAATCTCTTTGATGAGTTGAACCAAAGAATAAGTCTTACCTGATCCTGCTCCACCACTTAGCAAAAAGTTCTGTTTTCGTGCTATACATTTTAGTATTTCCTGAACTTCTAATTCTAATTTTTCAACCATAATAAACCTTCCTTTATGTAAGCTGGAATCTGCCAATTACAGAAATCGAGCCCATTTTCACTTTTACTATTGAGAAGAATTTCCATTGCAAAACTGGGTTTCTTATTAATGCACTTCTCTGCTAATAAGTACGGGTCTTTAGACGTCTTTAGATTTTCTTTATTTTTAAGGCTTTGAAACCGATCAAGATTATCTATAATAAAATCTTGATTTAAGTGGAGAAATGCATCCTCAAAACTTCTTGCATGATATGTCTTCTTGTATGAGTTTTTCTCTGGTATTTGAAAGATAACTAAGACATTCCCATCATCTTTTTGCATCCACTGCTTTGTCTCCGAATGTTTGCGAAGCAATTTTCCTCGCAAATCTAGAGACTTTAAGAATCCTAGTTCACCTTCGTTATCAACATTATGTAAATCTACTTCCACTGTTACTGCGACACTCGAGTTTGATTCTTTGAATAATTCAAACGATGTAGAGTAAAAGAACTTCAAAGACGAGTTCGTTGAAAATCTGGCGTGTTTTTCAGTTACTTTGCACTTTTTTATTTCAAGTACCAAAGTTCCCTTATTGTTTTTTCGAGGAACTTTTTTTGCAGAATCTATATCCGTAATAATTAATGCTTTAATACCAATGAAGTCGATGAATTTTTCGAAAATCTGTGAATATGCTCCGACTTCAACTATCGAAATATTTTGAGAAAGCAAAGGATTTTCGGGAAATTCTTGATCCATTTTCTTCATAAAGGCCGGGAAAAGTATTCTTTCAGTATCCCCTTCAATAAAGATCGCTTTATCTACAAAAAATAATTCAGCACGATTAAGAGTGAGATATTGTTTTAAAAATTTAAATGATTGGACTTCTGTCTCATATTCTTTTTCCAAATCCTTAAGGTTTTTCGAGTAAACTTCGTTTGTATTTGTTTTGAAAAAATACTTGATGTCATTAAAGTCACATTCCGAAGTAATATGAGACGAATGTGTAGTTATTATTGTTTGTAAATTAAATTCTTTACCGTCTACACCCTGGCTAGCTTGCGTCAGAATATCCTTTATGTTTTTTATGAAAATATATTGCATTTGAGGATGCGTGTGCGCCTCTGGCTCTTCAATAAACAGCAGATTTATATCTGCTGGAGATTCATGAATGTTCGACTCCCTTCTAAATTCACTAAGTAGAATCTCAATTTCAAAAATCATTGTGATTAAATTCAAATAACCTAGTCCGTTATAATTTTCAGGTAAAGAATGCTCTGTATCATGATCATACATAACAGTTGTGTTACCTTTCAGGAGTTCTCTGTGTTGTAATGAAGAAGCGATTTTAATTATCGAATCGCCTTTATTAAGGCCACCAAACTTTTTGACTTTATCTATGACATTTGAAAAAAGTCCGTTATAAATTTGATTTAGATGTGAGTCAGTTGATCTAAGGGCATCTTTGAAATCTTGTACTTCATTGGACTGGTTCTGTTTGTCCTCTTTCTTTTCGTAGTACTTTGAAGAGAGTGTGGATAAAGCTCGATCTGAATCATTATTTGTTACGTTTCTTTTTGCGCTAATAACTTTAAAGTTTATTACTTTATCCAGAAGGTTGTTCTCTTTTCCTAAATCTACGTATTCTTCATCTATCTCTCTTGAATTAATAGGGTCATATCCCAAAGCTCGTTTACTCATTTTAAAGTATCTTTTATGATTATCTTTCAAATACTCATTAATACTCTTTGCTTCTTTGCTTGATTTTGCACACTCTTTTTTATGATTGGCGTAGTCAGTTCGAATATTTACTAATTCTTCATTTGTTAAGATATATTCAAATTTAATGACTACGTAATTATTACTTGGATCTAAGTCCATCATTAACTTGCTAATATTAGATAAGTTATCTGTTTCATCGTATGAAATAATAATTGTTAGTGTAATACCGATATTATCAATGGTATCATCGACTGCACTAGAAACAACTAATCTTTCTATTTGTTTTTGAAAGTCAATATTAAAGTCATCATAAGAAAATACGTTTGTATTCGAACGTTTTCCAATAAACTTGTCTAAGACTGAAAGCATGGAAGTTTTTCCGCTATTGTTTTTGCCAATTATAACAGACAGATCATTCTCAAGATCAAGTTCAAATTTCCTTAGTAGCCTGTAGTTGTTAACTTTAATTTTGATGATCTTCATAGAATCAGCTCCAATTCAGTTAGTATTTAGTTAGTTGAATGGCAACTTGAAGGAAGTTTATGCTAGAAGAAAAAGCACTGATAGTGCTGGAATTTCTGAACAACCAAAGCTCACACGTACAATTGATACAGACAATTTATTAATCCACATTATCTACATCTATACAGAATTCGATCTTTTTTGACCAAATCCTTCCAAACGAATGTTCTAATTCTAGTACTTTAAACCCCTAGCCTGTGACCTATCAGACCTTATTGAGTGACCATAGAATCAATTATATAGCTATCAACTTGGTCAGCTCATTAGGTACAGGCCCATAATCTCATTTTTAGTTTTGGTATGTACGGAAATTAGGATTAATTAAATTGAAAAAACGCATTCTCACATATGCGTAGTTACCCACATGGGAATGCGTTTATGATTAAAATATCGAAAACGTTCCATTAGACCAACTAAGCTAAACACAGCCTTAGGCATAGCGAAGATGCTTTCAGTTTCAATTATATATTATTTAGACGTTAGTTCATCCAAGAGAAGTATTCAGAACTGCCATTAAGCGAAACAGTGCCTCTATTATCTGCTGCCATAATCATCCTAGCGGCAATCCTGAACCTAGTCCCGAGGATATACAAATCACCAAACGGCTTGTCAGCGTTGGACAGCTTATTGGCATAGAAGTACTCGATCACATCACCATACAGGACATAGCTTTGTCAGTATAAGAGAAAAAGGTTTGATGGAAATAGAAAAAGTGTGACTTGCGATCCGACTTCAATCTGAGGAACGCTTATCAAGATGTGAGAATATTACAGTCAACATGTCTGGAGCCATTTGTTGCTCCGTTTCGGGACGATTCAAAACCATCCGTTTGATTTTATTGACGTAATGCTCGTTACTTTTCTCAATGGATTCTTGATGCAGATCGTCCACTGTAACGCGCAGTTGGTTGGCAAGTCGAACAAGTGTATTTAAAGTGAGCGACCTCTCTCCTCTTTTAATCTATCCAATATATGCATGAGAAACCTCAATTTTCTCAGCCCAGGTTTCCTATGTCCAATCAAGAATATGAAAGCCAAATAATAAGGGGAATGATCATGAGAAAATATTGTTTATTTAATACGATGGTCTTGATTATGGTGCTGCTCTCCGGCTGTGGTGAAGGCATGGTTCAATGGTCGGAATCAATGAGCCAACAAATGTCAGATGCCGGAGAGAATATGGGCAACAGCATTCGAGAAGAAGGTGTAGATATTGCAAAACAACTAAACTCCGTTGCTCAAGAAGAAGAGCAAACTAATTCTGTTCAATCCGCTAATGCTCCAGAATCAATACAGACAGAACAACCCGAGAAAGAAGAAAAGAAAAATCTTCTTTAGAGTGGAATGCCACTGATAATGATGTCTCGTCCACTAAAAATATTAAGTACGCTGTGCAATTGCTTACAGATAATGTGTATGAATTCTCCGAATGCACGTATGCAGAGCAATTTGATAAACTAACAAGGATTACTAGTGAGCGCTACGGAGAGATTATTAGCATTGCCAGAACAGTAACCGAAATATCTCCTGTTACAAAGGGTCATGATGCCTACCACACAACAACTTTATATGCGGATGGCATCAGGTCGATACTAATCGTGAATGTTCAAGGTTCAAGTAACGCGAATAATCGTTCGATGTTAGTTTATTCAACTCAAACGCTTGATAAGTTTTTATTGGATGCGGAATATAGTATTTTTGGATTTCTAGTGGGCACAACAATGTATAAAATTACTCTTAAAAAGAATTATAATAAAATTACAACTCAGTTATTTTTGTGAAAATTCGGAGGTGTTTATGGTGGAACAAATACTTACAGTGGAACATTTTCGGGATATTACGTCAAACAGAATTGGATTTGTTGCTATTACAGACAAGAACCTAAAAGGAGAATCGTGTTTATATTACACTTCATATCACGAGGTGAAGGAACGGTATTTCATCATTCAAAAGGTCATAACCAATAGATGTAGAAACGGGCCATACTTCCTTACCTTATGCCCCGAAGATGCTATAGAGCATTTTGCCCCTAAAATGCATAAATGTATAAAATGTTTTGCTTAATACTTTTGACCTTCGTAACCATGGTTACAGGTTACTTTATTGAACTATCGTCTCGAGGATGGGCTACTCCATTTCTTCTCTTGCTCATTCTTAGTTCGTTCAACAACCTCATTTGGTGCCTGCTTTTTATTATAGATGTCCTACACCGTAAACCCACTCGTTGGCTTAATTAACTTGATTTTTCTCAAGTCCTTCACATGAATCAGTAAAGTTATCGTTATCCTTGAGGAATAAAATATCGTACTCCACAAAGGACGCTTACTAGAACCTGTTATTCAAATTCAAACCCCATATCTTTTAGTTTTTGTTCAAATATATACACTCTGTAGCCAAGAAGGTCGTTATATTCTGAATAATTATTAATATTCGTATTCACAAATTCAAGCAATAAATCTAACGCCTTACTTTGAGACTCTGAAATGGAACTCACTTTTTCTATCTTATATAGTTTCTCCAAAGTTATCTCCTTAATGTTCTGCTCATTTTCTTTAGAAATAACCGAATTATACAAAAGTTCGGTGATAATCGGGGACATATAGGCATCTGCATTTGCCATTATTATTTCGTCTTGCATCTGGCTTAAGAGTTCTTCTTTTTTTTGCAGCTCTATTTCGAGGTTTTCCCTTCTGCTGTTTAGAACAGAGAGTTCTTTTTCTAGAGTCGCCATCTCTTCTTTGATGATATCGTTCGTGTATAGCAGATTATCATTCTCATCACTAAGTGAGACAACCTGTTGTTTGAGTTTTAGCTCATCAATAACCGGCTTTACAGTTTGATAATAGGAAAAAACAGCAATGATAAGTCCGAATAATGTTATAACCCCTGCGAATACACTAAAATGAATAGCAAAGTTTTGATACCACTGTCTCTCTACAAGTTTCTTTTTCATTAATATTCCCTACTCCGCTAGCATATTTGCTCTTCTTTTCGCCTTTTTTATATAGAATATTTCGGTGCGATAGAGCCGCTTGTCAATCAGGAGTTCTATCAATAAATGATGACTCGTTTTTTGATTACAATTGTATATTAACATCGCAGCACTATTTATTAACGAAGAGGCTCTCACTCAGTAACATGATGGCTTGACTGGATTGAAATATTCACTGAAGCCAGAGATTCTCGGAATCAGAAAGTGAATCGCCAAGTCCAATTTACTTTCTTACACTGACCGTCTTTCATCCGAGTGTTGAACTAAGACAAAATAATCGCCATACCCTTTTAGAGTAGGACAAGTAGATTTAATTTTTATCGAATAATGCAGCGCTTTGAATTTTTCACAGCAATTCGAAAACCCCAATATTTCTCCAAAAAAATCTACACTGTGACCAAACGTGTGACCACAACCTAAAACCAGTCCCGTTTCGGGCATAGAAAAAACCGCCAAACACCCTGAATTTCTTGTGTTTAGCGGCCTTTTTCGGTATGGAGCCTAGGGGGATCGAACCCCTGACCTCATCGCTGCCAGCGATGCGCTCTCCCAGCTGAGCTAAGGCCCCGTAATTAGCGACAAGATAGATCATACCATGTGAGGAAAGCGATGTCAATCGTACTTTAACCGGCTATCTGGCCGTCTCCGCATCAAGCCCAACAAAGAAAAACAGAGGAGCCAAAGGCTCCCCTGACTCACTGTCTTTCCTTATCCATTCCACTCTATTCCAAGCAGAAATCCCGCTGCCTAACCCTTCTCCCCGCCATTAAGCGGGTGCTTGTTCAGCAAGCTGTTAAGCTCCTTCATGAACATGTCGATGTCTTTGAATTGGCGGTAGACGGATGCGAAGCGGACGTAAGCCACTTCGTCAACCGGGTAGAGCTGGCTCATGACGATGCCGCCGATCTCGCTGCTGTCGACCTCGGCCAGAGCTGTGGTGCGAAGCTCCTTCTCCACCTCGGATACGATGACTTCCAGTCGCTCCACGGGCACTGGACGCTTCTCACATGCGCGGATAAGTCCGCGAAGGATTTTGTCGCGGCTGAACTCCTCGCGGCTGCCGTCTTTTTTGATCACGATCAGCGGTGTTTCTTCAATCATTTCGAACGTCGTGAAGCGACGGTTGCACTTCTCGCACTCACGACGGCGACGGATGGACTTGTTTTCATTGGCTGGACGAGAGTCCAATACCTTGGTTCCCGCAAAGTCACAATACGGACATTTCATAATGAAATCCTCCCTTCAACTTACTGTTTCTTCAGATTACATCCTTACAAACTAACTCAATCCATGAAATCCCATACGTTTCCTGTAATGATCTTCGGAATATCGCACATAATACATTTACCAACCGCAAGGAGGTGAACATCAATGAGTCAATCCCGCAGCAGTAACCAATTGGTAGTACCGCAAGCGACTGCAGCTCTGGACCAACTGAAATATGAAGTTGCACAAGAGCTGGGCATCGCGATCCCACAAGACGGCTACTACGGTAACATGGCAACGAGAGACGCAGGCTCCATCGGGGGTTCCATTACCCGCCGCCTGGTTCAAATTGCTGAACAATCCCTAGCCGGCACAAACTAATGATTCATCTGTATGAATAACGAAAGTCTTGGAGCAGCTTGTCCAGAAGTGACAGGCTCTCCAAGGCTTCCTTAACGTTCAATGGTCATATATGTCCTAGAAACGGGGATACAAATCTTTGTACTTATTATAATAGTAAAAGACCCGTTGTACATAGTGCCGCGTCTCGCCGAACGGGATATCGCTTACGCTATCCATCTTCCCGTCCCATCTTCCGGCCTCCAGCCATTTGCGCACATTGCCAGGTCCGGCATTGTATGCGGCTACAGCGGCTACAGCGTTTTGATCAAATTGCACATGCAAGGAATTCAAATACCATGCTCCAACCTCGATGCTCACATCCGCCCGATGACGCAAGATGTCATCATCCACCTTGGCGAATCCCGCCTTCTCCACGACCCAATGCGCTGTGTCCGGCATAATCTGCATTAATCCCAAAGCACCCTTCTTCGATTCGCGTCCCGTGACGTAATTCGATTCCGCCCGTATGATGGCTGCGATCAGATGAGGCTCCAGGTCGTAACTCGATGCGCTTGCCCGTATATCTTCCTTATAATAAACCGGATACATCCATGAGGCCAACCAATCTGACTTCAGAAAAAGAATGGCGAGCAGAGCTAGTATCAACACTAGAGCATACCGTTTCTTCATCCGCACTCTCTTCATCTTGACGTCCTGACCAGACGATTCCATAACGAAAGCACCTGCTCCTGCGTCTCTTCGGTCGTCCCGCTGTTGTCAATGATCCAGTCCGCTCGACTTCGCTTCTCCTCGATATCCAGCTGCAAGGAGACCCTCCGCCTCGCCTCTTCCTCATTCATGCCATTGCGCTTCATCAACCGCTCAACCTGCAGTTCGGGAGGAACATAGACGACTAATATGCCTTCATACAGATCGACTTGCTTCGTCTCGTACAAAAGCGGCACATCTCCAATGATCAGTCCCTCAGGTTCCGCTTCCGCATACGTATGTATTTGTTCCCACATTCGCTTTCGCACAGCTGGATGAGTGATCGCTTCCAACTTGGCGAGCGAGTCCGGGTCCTTGAATACGATATTGCCCAGAGCGGCGCGGTCCAGCATACCATCCCGCTGCAAGACTGCTTGTCCGAAGAGAGAGGCGATCGCCTCCAGCGCCGGCTCTCCGGGCCGCACGATCTCGCGCGCAACGGCATCAGCGTCTACGAGACGCGCGCCAAGCTCGACGAGCATACGCCCGACCGTGCTTTTGCCGCTGGCGATTCCGCCGGTCAAACCAATGATCATTGCGACCACCTCCATTTATAACAGCTTCATAATTCCAATCATAATCAATAATATGCCCGGCACATACGAAAGCACATGCATGCCTCTCTTAGCGGCAAATCGAAGCCCCAGGCGTGTGCCCGCTACCAGGAAGATTGCTCCCGCTGCAGCAATGACTAGCGGAGTCAATAGATGCGGCAGTCCTAGCAGCGCAGCGCCAAGTCCCGCTCCGAAAGCATCCAGCGATAAGGCAACGCCGAGCATGACCGCTTCCGACGATGAGATGGTGCCGGATCGGTCTACGTCAGCCGCTTGAGGCGTACGTAAAATCTGAATAACCAAACCTAGACGCTTCAGCTCCAGCTTGAGCAATTGGGCCGTTTCCATCGCAGTCGCAATGCTCGCTGGCTCTTTATGAAGCATGGCGCCCTCTTCAGAAGGATCAGGATCATGATGAGTCTTGCTCCGCACTAATTGAATCAAGGCCCAGCAGCCAATGGCGATTAGGATAGATGCGCCGATAAGCGAAGCTGCGTACTCCGAAATATACTTGCTAATCCATCCTCCGGCTTGCATCGACAGCCAAATGATAAGCCCGGAACAACATGCAATAATGAACACCGACAGGAACGGAATACGGATCTTCCTGAGGCCATAGGTCACGCCGACGCCAAATCCATCCAAGCTAACGGCAAAAGCAAGCACGACCAGCGATATCAAATGTGCAATCAACGTAAAAGCTCCTCCCCGCAAGAGCGGATGCCTGTTACTTCTACTGGTTTCTTGAAGCCAGTCAGTCGACAGGGCATTCGCCTATCGTTCGTAACATCATCATATGCGGGGGATTTGCCTCGGTGCAGAGGAGGCGTTAAATTGAATTATAGCTTGATTTTATTCGTATCTTTCATCGGCTGGCACTTCGTACAAATATGTGTGCCTCTTCCGCCTACTACAAACTTATGAAGCGGCTTTCCGCAGCTTGTACAAGGCTCATTCTTTCTCCCATAGACGAGGAATTGATGCTGGAACATTCCCATCTCGCCTTGTCCATTCACATAAGACTTAATGGAGGAGCCTCCGGCTTCTACCGCTCGAGTCAGAGTCGAGCGAATAGCCTCATGAAGTCTCTTCCATTCCGCTTGACTTAAGCTGCCCGGCGAACGCTCCGGATGGATGCGCGCCAGGAACAGCGATTCATCTACATAGATGTTGCCGAGCCCGACAATCAATTCCTGATTGAGCAGCAATGGCTTGATCTTGGTCGTTCGCTTCTCCAGCTTCATGCGCAGCACATTTACCGTAAACTCATCGTTCAGCGGCTCGATCCCCAGCTTGTTCAGCGGCGGCAGCTCAAGCTCCTCACCCGTGTTGAAGATGTGCATCGTCCCGAATTGCCGGACATCCTTATAACGAAGATCGGTGCCATCGTCAAAGTGGAATATCACATGGGTATGAAGCTCAACCGGTTCATCCGAGGGATAGACGCCATACCGCCCTTCCATCCTCAGATGCGAGACGAGAACTAGCCCGTCAAGTACAATGCGAAGAAACTTTCCTCTTCGTTCCACTGTTTGAATCGTATGACCGACTAGAGCATCCGCGAATTGCTGCGGTTCCGCCGGCCGTTGTATAATGCGTGGCAGCTTTACAGTGACGGAATGAATCCGTTTACCCGCTACAAGCTCCATTAATGTTCGTCTAACCGTCTCTACCTCTGGCAGTTCAGGCATGTCTCCTCACCTCAACAACCATTATACTTCATTCATGTCTTATATGCCTTATATCAGGCCTACTTTGCTTCGTACCAATTATCTCCGAAGCTAACGTCCGCTTTCAACGGCACGTCCAGCTTCAGCGCGCCCGACATCACTTCAGGCAGCAATGTCTTCATCAACTCCAGCTCATCCGGCGGGACCTCGAATACCAATTCATCATGTACTTGCAGCAGCATTCGGCTCTTGAGGCCGCGCTCGCGCAGCGCTTCATCCATCTGCACCATCGCCAGCTTGATTATATCAGCCGCAGTACCTTGAATTGGCGTATTCATCGCCGTACGCTCCGCAAAGGAGCGAAGATTGAAGTTGGATGCCTTAATCTCCGGCAAGTACCGGCGACGGTCCAGCAACGTCGTCACATAGCCGTCGCGCTTCGCCTGAGCTACGATATTGTCCATATAGCCGCGCACACCCTTGAATACGTTGAAATACTGCTCAATAAACTGGGCTGCATCCTTGCGCGTAATACCAAGGTTCTGAGACAAGCCGAAATCACTGATGCCATAGACGATGCCGAAGTTGACGGCCTTGGCAGAGCGTCGCATATTGCTGTCCACTTGCTCAGCAGTTACGCCGAATACATCCATCGCGGTTTTCGTATGAATGTCCATGTCATGGATGAACGCTTCCTTCAAGTTCTCGTCGCCGGATATATGCGCCAGCACTCGCAGCTCGATCTGCGAGTAGTCGGCTGCGAGAATCGTCCAGCCCGGCTCGGACGGCACAAACGCTTTGCGGATTTGACGGCCTTCCTCCAGCCTGATAGGGATGTTCTGCAGGTTAGGGAATTGGCTGCTCAACCGTCCGGTCGCTGCGATCGTCTGGCGATAGTACGTGTGCACTTTGCCCGTTCCCTCGCGTACCTCCTTCAGCAGTCCTTCCACATAAGTGGATTGCAGCTTCGACAGCTGACGGAAGTGAAGGATGAGCGGAATAATGTCATGGTAAGGAGCCAGCTCCTCCAGCACTTCCGCATCGGTGGAATAACCCGTCTTCGTCTTCTTCTTGGCAGGCAGCCCAAGCTTGTCGAACAATACCTCGCCCAGTTGCTTCGGCGAATTAATATTGAATTCCGTGCCCGCCAGCGTATAGATTTCGCTCATAATTCGGGACAGCTGCGACTCCAGATCCTTGCCCAGATCCTCCAGCACATTCTTCTCCACTTTGATGCCTTGATGCTCCATACCTGCAAGCACCCGGGAGAGTGGATGCTCCAAGTCAAAGTAGAGGTTGCTCATGCTTCTGTTCTTCAGCTCTTCGGTCATAATCGGCAGTAGCCTTCTGACCGCATCCGCCTTCAACGCTAGATGGCGATGAAGCGTCTCCACATCCGGCACCTTGAATTTGGCGCCTTTGCCGTACACAGATTCGTCGGACGGCACGCCGCTAAGTCCCTGACGATCATGGATCGCGCTTAGAGACAATGAGCCTTCTGTCGGATCAAGCAAGTAAGCAGCGAGTTGGACATCGAATGCCGCGCCGCCAAGCGCAAGGCCGCTCCAGCGCAGCGCCAGCTCCGCCTTATGCGTATCGAATCCATACTTCGGTTTGCCTTCGTCAGACAGCCATTCACGGAAGCCCTCCGCGTCCGAGCTCTTCAGCGTCTCTATCGACAGGACGAACACTTCGTCCTCTGTCGCTACAGACAGGCCAAGCAGCTCCGCATGATGCGGGTTCTCACCGATCGCTTCGATGTAGAGACCATGCTTGTCCGTCGCCAGAAGCGCTTTCGTCAACCGTTCCAGCTCGGCGGAATCTCCGTCTGCTACGACCGTAATGTTCAGCTCTGCCAAGGCCGCTTTCGCTTCGGACTCCGTTGCGCCGCTGTCGGAGCTAAGCTGCAGCTTCTCCAGCAGGGACTTGAACTCCAGCTTGCGGAACGTTTCCCCCAGCTTCGCATTGTCGTAGCCGCTCCAGCGCAGCTCTTCCGCATCCCGCTCCAGCGGCACCTCGCGATAGATCGTCGCCAGCTTCTTGCTCATGATAGCGTCGTCCTGGTGGTTCTCCAGATTCTCCTTCAGCTTGCCCTTCAGCTTGTCGAGATTACCCAGTACATTCTCCACAGATGCATATTCATGAAGGAGCTTAAGCGCCGTCTTCTCACCTACGCCCGGTACACCGGGAATATTGTCGGACGTATCGCCCATAAGCCCTTTCAGATCAATAATTTGAAGCGGCACCAGGCCATACTTTTCCTGAATCGACTCCGGCGTATACAGCTCAACCTCGCTCACGCCTTTGCGCGTCACTGCGACGGTTACGCCATCCGAAGACAGCTGCAGCATATCTTTGTCGCCTGTTACGACAACTGTTTTTACGCCCCGCTCATCAGCTTGCTTCGTCAGCGTGCCGATAATATCATCGGCCTCATAGCCGTTCAGCTCGAATTGAGCAATCCCGAATGAAGTGATCAAATCCTTCAACACCGGGAATTGTTCTGACAACTCAGGAGGCGTCTTCTGCCGTCCGCCCTTGTATTCACTGTAGCCTTCGTGGCGGAATGTCACCTTGCCCGCATCGAATGCAACCAGCACATGCGTCGGCTTATGCTCCTCCAGCAGCTTTAGCAGCATCGTTGTGAAGCCGAAAATTGCATTCGTGTGCTGCCCTGCCGAATTCGTCAGCGGCGGCATCGCAAAAAACGCCCGGTACGCAATACTATTACCATCAATTAACATCCATTTATCCATAAAAAGAAGAAGCACCCCGTTTCAACAAAGCTAAAATATCCTAGTTCCTATCATACCACAAAACAAGCTCTTCCCAAGCATCGTCGCACCGACAAGCAGGGAAAAGCCCTTATTTTAGGCCGGGAACGGACCCGGTCTGCCAAGGTAATAGCCTTGGGCGTATTGAACGCCCATTCGAGTCAAAACATCCAGCTCTTCCTGCCGTTCAATTCCTTCTGCGATGAGCGGCACGCCAAGCTTGGCGCCTACCTCTTGCAGCGTATGTAGAATATGTGCCTTCACGTCATCCCGATGAATGCGATGGATAATGGATCGATCGATTTTCAAGTAATCGGGACGCAGCTCCACAATGGATTGAAGGGAAGAATATCCCGCTCCGACATCGTCAATGGCGATTTGATAACCTTGCTTGCGATAATGCTGCAACGCCTTTTTTACAGCCGGATAGTCTTCGATAGAGCTTCGTTCCGTAATTTCGAACACGATCTGGTTCGGCTTCAGATGATGGGCCTCCAGGAAGCTCAGCGTCTGACCGGGAGAGAAGGAAGGATCCTCCATAATTTGAGCCATCACATTAATGAACAACTTCTGATTCGGTTCAAGTTTCACGCATCCCCCAATAGCTTCCTCCCGCGCCATCCGATCCAGTGAATACATTCTTCCCGCCTCGCCAGCGAATCGGAACAGCTCCACCGGTCCATGGAACTCGCTGCTGTCACGCAGTCGCGTCAGCGCCTCGTAGCCGAATACGACCGGCTCCTCTCCCAGAGCTACAATAGGCTGATACACGGGGTATATTAATCGCTCTGCCAATATGTGCTGAAGTGCCTTGCGGCTGGCATTTCGTTTCATATCGCCATCGAATTGTCCATGCAGGACCGCTTTTTTAGTTGCCTCGTACCATAACGTATCCGTATCGTTATAGGTTTGACATTCAAGTACGGCTGTTCCGACATACAGATGTCCTTTGTCCTGCTGAATTCCCATCGCCAGTTCCATTTTTCGTACGGTGGAGAAAGCGGTCTGCTCAAGCAGGCTCTCCCACCACACCCGCTCCATGCCATGAAGCTTCACTCTCAGAAATAAATCATCATTTCTCCAGCACCACTCCAGCTTCTGCGCCATGTCGCGAAAGGCAGCAGGCAGCTCTTGCTCCGCCAACTTCCTCCACTGTTCCCGTACGCTCAGATCCGAACCGCGATCTGTTCCCTCACCAAGACGTTCCCACGATAGATAGACTACGCCTGCGTACTCATGATTACCTCGATAGGCTTGACTGCTTTTAGCTCCTGCCACATTATGTATGTTCACAGTCCATTCGTATCCTCTCTATGCTGCTATTCCATTAGGCGCTCCACCATATACATACTGCCTTTAACTGCTTTTGCCCTCTTCTTGAGCTTTGCGGCTTGACGTGAGAAATGCCCGGGATTAGCAGACAATCGTCCATCCCATACCAGTACGGACAGCGATAGCGACACTCCTTCTTGCTGTATGGTATTGCCGCTTCTATCTACCACCGACGTCACTTCTTCACCGCCATAGAAGTCACGAACGCCAACATCGAATTGATGGATCAGCTCCCTGCAAGCCTCTTCCACATCTTCCGGATCCATCATCGCAATAAAGTCGTCTCCGCCGATATGCCCAACGAACACATCTGACTCTCCATTCTTACGGAAAACAACCCGAAGCAAGTGGGCCAAGTAACGAATAAGCTCGTCCCCAAGACCAAAGCCGAAGCAATCATTAAACCATTTGAAGAAATCCATATCTGCATATACCATCGCAAAAGGCTTTTCCAGCTTAATTCTGTTTCCGAGCTCGGTCTGAATGCCGCTGTTGCCCGGCAAGCCCGTCAACGGATTAGCTGACCTCGCTTCCTCTGTCCGGAGCATCGTCATACATTCCAGAATAGCCCTCACAGAAGCGGCACCAGACAGCTGGCCTTCCTTCGTAATGATAACCACGTCATAAAGCCGAAAGTCACTTCTTTCCATAGCCAGTTGAGACACTCGCTCCACCGGCATGCTCTCATCCACGATGAGCGGCTTATTGTCCATGATCCTCTCGACAGACCTGTTCCAGTAAAGGGGCAGACCATATTGACCTGCCAGCATCTGATGCAGCTTCTCTCGCATGAGAAGCCCAACTGGCTCCCCCTCTCTCACGACCACAATGCCTGGCACATGCGCATCGGTATCGAACACATAAGAAGCGTCGGATACAGGAGCGTAGGAAGGTATGGCGGCGATAGAGGAAGCAAGCGATCCGATCAATTGTGCTCCGTTCGTACTGGGGTAAACCTTATCTATTGGTTCCCTTGCGTAGGAGATTTCTGCTGTCGCAACCGGTATTCTCTCTATAGGACTGACGGCCGATGCAGAACGCTCTATCGCCGTTTGAATAGCTCGGTAGACAACCGTCTCTGTACTCGTATTGGAATCTGGTCTCGCAAGAGAGACGCCAAGCCGGAAACTGCAGCCTCGTTGTAGCCCAGAGCCAGCCTCCTCAGTCGCAGCCGTTTCCACCACTATTAATTGCTCACGAAGCCGTGCCATCGATTGCTCAGCGCTTTCCCGGTATCCCTCCTTGTCGTTACGAATCTGCAACATGAAGTAATACTCATGGTCCAGCCGCTGCTTCCAGAAGATTGCCTTCTCCTCCTTTTCCCAGATTTCTACAGTAGGATGTGCAGCCTCGAAATCAGGCCTAACCTCCATATAAAGGACAGCAACGCCGAAGCCGGTGGTCCATTGATTACGAATGGACTGTATCAATCCTTGATGCAGCAATCCCAAGCCGATCTCGCCCATGCGAATCCCCTCGATGCCAGTTTGTTGAATCCTAATGACCCTTTACCTAATAACATAATGGAATAATGTGAACATTGATCTATGTAATTGTTAGTGGCGCGTAAAATGACAAAAAAACCGAGACTTTTTTCCTAATCCCTCTTTAATAGGCAGCACGATCACCGAATAAAAAAACAATCCCCAGATGGCGCGTCGCCGACTGGAAATTGTCTGAAGGAATGGCCCAATACCGTTCTTGCTTATCCGAATCTTCCTGAGATGTAATCGCTCGTTTCCTTTTTCAAAGGATTAGTGAACATCGTCTCCGTATTGTCGTACTCCACCAGCTCGCCTGAGAGGAAGAAGGCAGTCTTGGAGGATACGCGTGCCGCTTGATGCATGTTATGCGTGACGATGACGATGCAAAAATCCTGTTTGAGCTCGGAGATTAGTTCCTCAACCTTAGAGGTCGATACTGGATCGAGCGCCGATGCCGGCTCATCCATCAGAATAATGTCCGGTTTGACTGCGATGGAGCGCGCGATGCACAGACGCTGCTGCTGTCCGCCCGACAGCTTGAGCGCAGAGGTATGCAATCTGTCCTTCGTCTCTTCCCACAGAGCCGCCTTGCGAAGCGACTGCTCCACGAGTTCATCCAGCTCTCGCTTCTTTTTCAATCCGTGATAACGCGGACCGAAAGCGATATTCTCGTAGATCGATTTGTGGAACGGATTGGGACGCTGCCATACCATACCGATCCGGCGGCGAAGCAGGACGACATCCGTCTTCGGATGATTGATGTCCTCATTGCCAATCCATATCTCCCCCGTCATCCGCGCATTCGGGATGAGATCGTTCATCCGGTTCAGCGTGCGCAGGAAGGTCGACTTCCCGCAGCCGGACGGTCCGATCAGAGCCGTGACGTCTTTATTGTTAAAGTCTATCGTGACATTTTTGACGGCTTTGTTGTCGCCGTAATAAACGCTCAAATCCTTGACGGATATCCCTTTTTCAGCCATATGCTAGATGCCTCCTATTTCATAGCGGTAAACTTGCGGTGCATGAATCTGCCAAGCCACCTTGCCAGAAGGTTGAACAGAAGCACGGTAATAACAAGCACGGCGGATGCCCCTGCAGCAATCTCCGCTGCATCGGGAGCAAGTCCTTCGGAATTAATCTTCCAAATATGAACGGCGAGCGTCTCAGCAGGACGGAACGGGTTGAGCGGAGAAACCGGGCTAAGCGGGTTCCAGTCCGAGAAGTTGAGTCTCGGAGAGCTCATACCTGCCGTGAAAAGCAGCGCAGCCGCTTCGCCGAATACGCGTCCAGCTGCAAGGATCGTTCCCGATACGATAATCGGCAGTGCGATTGGCAGCATAATGGACGTAATGGTTTTCCACTTGGTCAAGCCAAGCGCCAGGGCCGCCTCCTTCTGCTCACGCGGTACGCTCTTCAGTCCTTGCTCGGTAATACGTACCATGAGAGGAAGATTGAAGATCGTAAGCGCCAGGGCGCCAGCGAATAGCGAGAAGCCAAGTCCAAAATAATTGACGAGCAATAATAGTCCGAACAAACCAACGACGATCGAAGGGAAGGAAGACAATACTTCCACCACAAGTCTAATGAAGTCTGTAATCTTGTTCGCCTTGGCGTATTCACTCATGTAGATGCCTGCGCCAATGCCAAGCGGAACCGTAATAATCATCGTCAGAACGAGAAGGAACAGCGAGTTGAACAACTGGGGACCGATGCCTCCGCCCGCACGGATCGACTCTGGCGGCGAAGTAAGAAAGTCAAAACTCAAGTGCCCAAGGCCGCGCACTAGAATAAAGCCCAGCAAGCCGGCCAGTACAAGCACGATTAAACCCGCTACACCGATAATGACAGCTGTCGCGATCTTGTCTACTGTTTTGGGTTTCATCATAATTTCGACCTCTTTTCCAGCCAGCGTACGATAAAGACGAAGATAAAGGTCATGACCATCAAGATGAGCGCCAAGGACCAAAGAGCATTGTTATGGGCCGAACCGCTGACGGTATTACCCATGCTGAGCGTAATGGCGCTTGTCAGTGTCGAAGCGGATTCGAACAAGCCGCGCGGAACGAACGGTGCGTTGCCGATAACCATCTGGACAGCCAGCGCCTCTCCGAACGCTCTGGCGAGACCAAGCACAACACCGGTCATCAGTGAAGGCAGCGTCGTCGGCAGTACAACCCGATATATCGTTTGCCAACGGGTAGCGCCAAGCGCATATGATCCTTCCTTGAGTCCGGAAGGCAGTGACGCAAGGGCATCCGTAGCAACTGTAGTCATCGTTGGTAAGATCATAATCGATAAGACAAGAGCACCTGCGGCAATGCCGACACCCTGGCCCGGGAAGACGTCCCTGAAGAAAGGTACGATTACGCTAAGTCCGATAAATCCATATACGACGGAAGGAATGCCCGCAAGCAATTCAATGACGGGCTGCAAATATTTGCGCCCGAATCTAGGTGTAATTTCAATCATGAATACGGCTGCACAGAAGCTGAGCGGCGCTGCGATCAGCGCGGCAAGCATCGATGTACTGAATGAGCCGAATATGAACGGCAAGGCGCCAAAGAGAGGCGGTTGACCCTCCGGACTCCACTTTAGCCCAGTAAGCAGGTCGAGCACGTTTACATCATTTTTAAAAAAGGTGCTGAGACCTCTGGATGCTACAAAATAAACCATCGCGACAATCGTCGTTACGAGCACCAATACGCATAGAGTCGAATAGATGCGGCCGACCCATTCTTCTGCAAAATGATTGTTGGCTGATATTTTTTTATCGGTAGTTTGGGCCATATGAATCTCCTCTACAGAGCTTGAAAGAGGCAGATCGGTTGTCCGCCTCTTTCGTGCTTAGGAATGGGAAGCTATCTTATTTTTTTGTGATATTGCCTTCAATATCGCGAGTAATTTGCATTTTTTTCGCAGGAATGTAGCCAAGCTCTACCACTGCGCCGTCTTGAACTTCGTCAGTCATCATGTAGTCCAGGAAAGCTTTAGCCACTTCGTTAGGCTCGCCTTTCGTGTACATGTGCTCGTAAGCCCATACCGGATACGTGCCGTTTGCTACGTTCTCTTCGTTAGCCGCTACGCCGTCGTAAGCAAGCGTCTTAACGGAATCATCAAGGTAAGACAGGGCAAGATATCCGATAGCGCCTGGTGTTTCGCCGATAATTTTACGAACTGTACCGGAGGAATCCTCTTGGATGGAACCTTGCAGATCGTCTGTTTTCGTGCCAAGTGCATATTTTTCAAAAGTAGCGCGAGTACCGGAGCTGGATGGACGGTTAATGATGACGATTTTTTGATCGTCGCCGCCAAGATCTTTCCAGTTCGTCACTTTGCCAGTGAAGATATCAATCAATTGTTGTTTTGTCAGTGTATCCACGTTCACTTTAGGGTTTACAACAGCCGCCATAGCTACAACAGCTACTTGATGGTCAACCAGCTCGCCAGCTTTGTCAGCGTCAAGCTTCTCTTCAGCGTAAACGTCGGAGTTGCCGATGTCCGATTGTCCTTCGGAAACTTGCGTCAGGCCAGTACCGCTGCCGCCGCCTTGTACTTGAATCGTTACGCCGCTGTTTGCATCCATGAATGCTTTCGATGCTTGGTCAACCAAAGGCTGAAGTGCCGAAGAACCTGTAGCTAGAATCGAACCTTCCAATTTCTTTGGTTCAGGAGTAGGCTCTGTAGTTGGCTCTGTAGATGCGCTATTTGTCGCTGGAGGCGTGCTTGCATTCCCTCCATTGTTAGTGTTTTTTCCGCATGCTGCCAGTGTGAACGTTAATACAATTGCCATAATCAACGTGACCGTCTTCTTCATTTCCTAGTTTCCCCTCTCACTACCTGTTTGGTTTTGTTTACAAGACTTATTGTAGAGCGATGGCATTATCCTAATGTTTTCTGTTTGTAAAATTAACAATTAAATATTATAGAATGAATCTATAATTTCGCTTATAATATTGATAATACCTATGATTTTGGAGGCGGCTTATGAGTTTGTTAAAAATGAAGTTAATTGTCTACATAGATCGCTACAAACAGATCACTGCTGTGGCGAATGCGCTGGAGCTCAAGCAGCCCACCATCAGCTTTCATATGAAGAAAATGGAGGAGGAATGGGGCGTCAAGCTATTCGAATCGCGTACTGGCAAAGTGCTGTTGACTCCAAGCGGCAAGATGCTGCTGAATTACGCACTTCAAATTACAGCTTTGTACGATGAAGCCATGACGCGCCTGTCCGACATGCATGATAGCAAGCGCAAACGCTTTGTCATTGGCTGCAGCAATAGCGCCGCTGCGTATATGACTTATTCCTCGGCTTTGCGACAGCTTCAGTCGCTGCGCGGACTCGCCAACATTTCCGTAGTCGTCCATGAGCGCGAGGAGCTGTTCGATAAGCTGGAGCAAGGAACTGTGGATCTTGTTTTATGCGGGGAAGACCGTATCCACGGCGAAAGCGGAAATTATCACCACCAAGTGATAAACAGTGGAGCCTTGAAGCTCGTTGGTGCGAGCGTTCATCCTTTACTGGCGTCGGCAGAAGGCGGTGCCTTGTCTTCGGACATGCTGAGCGATGCGGCAGAAACGGTCGAACTGGGAGACGTCTCGGTACAGCAATGCATTGCAAAATGGAGTCAAAGCGAAAACCACTATTTCCATACCGGTGTTTCCTATGGCTCCGTCGAGCTTGTCCTCAATCATCTTGCCGATGCCGATACGCTCACTCTGTTGCCCGAATGTCTTATCCCCCGCGACGGCCGTTTCGCCGTATTACCGTTATGGGGCGATGTCCCAGCATGGAAATTGATTGCGAGCTGGTCCAGGCACTACTGGGATCAGGAACTGATCGTTGCCATCATGCGTTTGCTGTCACCTCAACCAGCATCATAATCGAGATCATTTTGCATGACACTTACGCAATCTATCTTCGATAGAAATTAGAAACATTTATTGATTACATATACTATATTTACAATTTGTTCTAATTTACTTAAAATGGTCCTATGTGAGCGATTTATTCTCTGAAAAGGGGGAGGTTGTGCATAGAGAGGCTTGCATGTCGCAAATTTACATCTATTAAGCAAAGGAGTTGTATTATGTTGTTGAGGAAAAAAGCAATCACCGTCATGATCTTTACTACTATATTGATGGCGCTGCTCCCTGTGCTGCAAGTCAATGCGGGCACGCGTTACCCGCTGACGCCTCCTGCCTATGGTTTCTATGAACTGGTTACCGGTTCCGGCACGCTCGTAGTCGGCGTGGCAGGAGAGGCAAGCCATCCGAATCCGGAGGTTGGCGGTGTACCGGCTTGGTGGACGTTAATCATTCAAGCCCCTAACGGAGATGTGCTTTATAGCCAAAGTCAAGGCTCTTACGCCGTTCTGAACAACCTTCCATACGGAACATACAAAATCAGCTTCCAGGCAGGCAACGTTCATACGTACTGCTCCTATTTCTCGGCAGTGTTCCAATAACATCGAATCGTCTTCATTTATGTTTTTAGGATAGTTCTCTTTTCACCTTAGCTATCAATAAGTTCTCCGAGTCTTTGTAAGCGGTTTCCATGAATCCCAAACTTTCTATTCAAGGAAAGGATGTGCTGCTATGTTAAGAAAAAAAGCGATATCGGTTATGGTCTTGTCCGCGATATTAATGGCGCTGCTCCCTGCTCTCAGCGCTTCTGCTGCTCGTATTCCATTGCCGCCTCCGGCTTATGGCTTTTATGAACTCGTGACTGGTTCCGGCACGCTTGTCGTCAGCGCGGAAGGAACCGCAAGTTATCCTTTCCCGGAAGCCGCTGTACCTGCATCCTGGGCGCTGACCATTCAGGAATCTAATGGAACTATTTTGTATCATCAAATGTACGGCACCCATGCCGTGCTGCATAACCTGCCGCACGGAACGTACAAAGTGACATTCCAAGCAGGTGTGCACACGTATGCCTCGCATTTCTCGGCAGCATTCCAGTAACGACAACTTTTTTATTCCACATGCTCTTCAGGAAGCTTTATCATAATTTCAGATCTTCATTACTATTTACTAACCATCGAAATATACGTGGGATAAAAATAAGCCTTCCATCCCACGTATACAATGGGATGGAAGGCTCCTTAGTTCTTGTCTTTATTATACGTTCAAATCCGGGCGTGATCCTGTCACCAGGTAAACGACGCTTTCGCCAATGTTCGTCGCATGATCTCCGAATCGCTCCAGATAACGACCGACAAAGCTGAGCAGCGAGGACTGCGTAATATTGCGCGGATTTTCCATCATGAGCGAGTACAGTTCGCGAGTAATTTGTCCATACAAGGCATCAACCTGATCATCGTCCTTAGACATCTTGTAGGCCAGGTCCACATTCTCTTGAATGAAAGACTGAATGGATTCATAAGTCATTAACTGCACGATCTCGGCCATACGAGGCAAATCGATCAATGGTTTGATCAGCTCTTGTCCTTCCAGACGTAGCACGACTTTAGCAACATCGACGGCCAAATCGCCCATTCGCTCCAGATCGCTTGCAATTCTGAATGCGGCAAGAATCCGGCGCAGGTCTTTGGCTACCGGCTGCTGGGTGGCGATAAGCTTGGAGCCGATTTCCGTTATTTGTTCTTCCATTTGATTCAGGGTCGGATCGTTCGCAATAATCTCCTTCGCGCGCGCCACATCAATCGTTTTCAGCGCACTCATTGAATCGGCAAGAGCACTCTCTACGAAGCTTCCCATCTCAATAATTAGTTGATGAAGCTTCTCCAGTCCCTGATCAAACTCTTTTCTCATCGTCATCATAATCGTGCATGCCTCCCCTATCTCCCAGTGATGGTCTTTCGCTTAGCCGAACCGTCCCGTAATGTAGTCTTCCGTACGTTGGTCTGTCGGGTTGGAGAACAGCTTCTCGGTCTCCGCATATTCCACGACCTCGCCATTCAAGAAAAACACGGTCTGATGCGATACCCTTGCTGCCTGGTGCATATTGTGCGTCACCATCACGATCGTATATTTATCTTTGAGCTCTTGCGCCAGCTCCTCGATCTTCAGTGTCGAGATCGGGTCCAGCGCAGAAGTCGCTTCATCCATGAGAAGTATATCCGGATTGACCGCAATCGCACGCGCAATACATAAGCGCTGTTGTTGTCCGCCCGATAGACCGAGCGCGGACCGCTTCAAGTTGTCCTTGACCTCGTTCCATAATACGGCTGATTTCAAGCTTGACTCTACAATCTCATCAAGTTCCCTTTTGTTAGTTGTTCCGTGAAGTCGCGGGCCGTAAGCGACGTTGTCATAGATCGATTTCGGAAACGGATTAGGCTGCTGAAACACCATGCCGATCTTTCTTCTCAACGTCTCCACTTCCACCTCGGAAGAATAGATGTCCTCTCCATTGATGAGCAGCTCACCTTCAATTCGCGTGCCCGGAATCATATCGTTCATCCGGTTCAGCGTACGAAGCAGTGTCGACTTTCCGCAGCCGGACGGTCCGATAAAGGCCGTAATCGCCTTTTCGGGAATCGTAAGCGAGACGTCTTTGAGTGCATGGAACTGGGTATAGTATAAGTTGAGACGATTGATGTTGATTAATGTTTTCAAGCCCTAATCCCCCTTCAGGTCCATTCGCACGATGCCGGGAGCATTTGCGAATGCAGCTTGCATTCTGAGGTGCAAGCAAGCTTTATCATAAACAGCCATTAAGCGTATAAAGCGATTCTAGTTCGCTTTCTATCATACTTTCGCAATGTAAATCGCATGTTTCTTTTATGTAAACGTAGTGTTAAATGTAGACTTGCGCAGTTGATCAAGCTCTTCCGAGGCTTGTGCCGCTTGTTGGTAGGCCTGATCGGTCAAGTATTCAATCTTCTTCGCGCTATCCCGATTCGTCGCCGCAACCTGGAACAAGGAGCCGAATGCGTCTTCCGCTTCTTTCACTTGCAGCTCGCTTGCAACCGTCTCATTCCGTCCCGCCTCGGCCAAGTCTGCTGTATGACCGATCGCATCCAGGATCGTTTTGGTCAGCTTCGTAATTTCAAGTGCTGATTTTTTGGTCTGACTCGCCAGATTCATGACTTCTCCAGCTACAACCGCAAATCCCCGGCCATGCTCGCCGGCTCTTGCCGCTTCAATCGATGCATTAAGCGCCAGGAGATTGCTCTGATCTGCCAATTCCTTTATCCATCCTGAAACTTTGCTAATCGAGCCTGCCTCCGCCTGCAGCTCCGACATCTTCTTCTCCTGCAACCGCGATGTAGCTACCATGCTTCCGAATGTATGGGTTACGCCATCCAGTGCTGTTTTGCCGCTTAACGTCAAGTCCACCATATCCGCTGACAACGATTCCCCCTGCGTCGTCGATTGCCTCACACTTTGGATTGCTGACTGAATGTCCTTCATCCGCTGATCAACCGATTCGATTGTCCGCAGCTGACTTTGTATCGACTGCTCCTGCAATGTTCTGGATAATGCCAATAAACGACTGACCGTTACAATGCCGGCGAAACGACCGTTTCTCGATAGGATGACGCAATCATACAACACCCGCTCATCCCGGCTTAACGCCCGATCAATAATATGCTGCGGCGCACTGTTCAACTCCACCATAAGCGGAGCGGAATCCATCAGGACAACAATCGATTTTTCGTAAAACAAATCCGCACTGTACCGACTGCCCAGCTTCAGAAAGAAATGATTCCTCATCATCAGTCCTTTGACGTTCCCAGCCTTGTCACATATCACGACACACTCCGAAGCTGCATGCTCCTTGAAGATGGACATGACCCCTCTGCATGTATGCTCCTCGTCCACAACCGGCGCATCCTGAAGGAAGGACTCCAACAGGACGGCAGGCATTGCCGTTTGGGCAACCTCTGATACAGGTGTTACTGCGTTGCATCCGCCTTGATTGAACGTTAGATCATCCGATTTATCGATAGGGGCAGATGGTTTCTTGGGCTCGTCCGTTTTGACGCCGGCCTGCTGGGCACGTTTCTCCAGTAATTCGATGGTCATGGATGCACTCTCCTTATCCTATCTTCTCTGACTACACTATAGGACCTTAGCATCATCCCGGTTTTAGCGAGATGTTAACGCAATGTTAAATGTCTAACTTTTCCGAAATAACTGCAACATATCGAATCCGCAGGCAGTATGATAAACTAGGTATCGAGGAAAAAGCTTCAAGGAAAGACGCTACAATTGGAGGAATACAGAATGACAACCAAACAAACCGTAATGGAAACGATAGAGCAGCACGCGGATACGTTCCGCGCTATATCCCGAGCGATTGGTAATAGACCAGAGCTTGGGCATGAGGAAGTATTCGCTTCCGGCTTATTAAGCGAAGAGCTGGAGCGGCAAGGCTTTAAAGTCGAGCGTGGAACGCTTGGCATTCCAACCGCCTTTATCGGAGAATACGACTCTGGCAAAGAAGGACCGACCATTGCCTTCCTGTGCGAATACGACGCCTTGCCGGAAATTGGGCATGCCTGCGGACATCATCTCATTTGTTCCATGAGTATGATTGCAGCAGTTGGCCTGAAGTCCGTCATTATGGAGCTAGGCGGGAAAATTCGCGTATACGGCACGCCGGCAGAAGAGACCAAAGGCGCCAAAGTACCTATGGCGGAAGCCGGACTGTTCGACGACTGCGATATCGCCTTGATGGCCCATCCGTACCATTCATACGAGCGTTCTGGCGAATCGCTGGCACTGGATGCGATTCAATTCGAATATACAGGCGTTGCGGCACATGCCGCAGCCAGCCCGCATGAAGGCGTCAATGCGCTGGATGCGGTCCTGTCGCTGTTCCACAATGTCAATGCAATTCGCCAGCAGACCCGAAGTGATGCACGGATCCACGGCATTATCGACAATGGAGGCAAGGCGCCTAATATTATTCCAGACTACGCCTCTGCCAAGTTCTATGTACGCTCCGCGACCCGCTCGTATACGAACGAACTGAGGGCCAAGGTTCTGCGAATTGCAGAAGGCGCAGCACTGGCGACAGGCGCTACGCTTAAGGTAAGCAACTATGAGTTCTCTTATGACGAGCTGCTCACGAATGAGACCTTATCAAGCCAGTTCAACGCCAATTTGATGGAAGCTGGCATTAGGCCGGAAGAGATCGAATCCGGCAAGGACAACGGTTCTTTGGATCTGGGCAACGTCTCGGTCCGCTGTCCGGCTATTCATCCCTACGTGAAAGTAGTGGATGAGCGATACATGCTTCATACCGAGGCGTTCCGTGATGCAGCGATGACCGAACGGGCGCTGGACGGAATGATTTTCGGAGCGAAAATGCTTGCAGGTACCGCATACGACGTAGCGGCCAACCCTGAGCTGCTCGCTCGCATCCGTGCGGAATTCCATGCACGGACCTCCAAGTGATCGCTTCGGCGAACATGAACACCAATTAGAGGACTGATAATCATGTCGGATCATCCGATTCCTATCGAGAACGATAGCTTAAACGCGGGACTATCCCAGTCCCAAATCAATCTCATCACCCAAACCTGCCTGCTTGCCGGAAAAATCATCCTGCAGAACGGCGGAGAGACATATCGTGTGGAAGATACGATGGTGCGGATCGCCGCAGCCTACGGCGTCGAAAGCTCGCATAGCTTTGTGACGCCTACAGGACTTATCTTCGCCGTTGACGGCGCTTCGAATGTGACAAGGCTCTATCGCATCTCGGAGCGGAACAACAACCTGCTGAAAGTATCGATGGTGAACGATATCTCCAGACGCATCAGCGGCGGCAACCTGCCTGTCGAAGAGGCCTTCCGCCTGCTTGAGGATCTTGACCGGACACCGCATGCCTATCGGAACGTATACAAAGTCATTGCTGCATCGATTGCGAGCGGCTGCTTCCTGATTATGTTCCAAGGCAGTTGGTATGACTTCCTGCCTGTAGCGCTAATTGGGGGGCTAGGGTACTTATTTTTTCTGATCATTCATCATTTCGTTCCGATTAAATTTTTCGCCGAGTTCTTGACTGCAATCATGATCGGCGCATCGGCTTCCCTCGTCGTCCATTTCGGACTGGGAGCAGATTTGGACAAGATCATCATTGGCTCGGTTATGCCGCTCGTTCCGGGTTTGCATATTACGAATGCCGTCCGCGATCTGATGGCGGGCCACCTCGTATCCGGCTTATCGAAGGCGCAGAAGCGTTCCTGACGGCGTTTGCGATTGGAGCCGGAATTGCTACCGTCTTAACCTTTAATTAATCTAGAATTTCTCAAGGGAGCTAGGAGCTCATGTACATCGTTGCCCAAATCATAACAAGCTTTATCGCTTCGGCTGCATTCGGTTTTGTATTCAATGTGCCAAGGCGATTACTGCCGCATTGCGGGGCTGTGGGCATGGCCGGGTGGATCGTCTATATCGTCGGAATCGAGCTGAATCTGGATGCGATACCCGCTACGCTAATTGCCGCTTTTCTTGTGACCGTACTCAGCCAGTGGTTCTCGAAGCTGAATAAGACGCCGATCATTCTCTTCAGCGTATCCGGCATTATTCCGCTCGTTCCCGGCGGACTCGCTTATGACGCCATGCGCAATGTCGTCGAGGATCAATACGATACGGCTGTGCAGCTAGCGGTGAAGGCCTTTATGATATCCGGCGCAATTGCGATCGGACTTGTATTCTCTGAAGTGATTAATCAAATTATTCGCAGATCAGAACGTTAGGGGGTACCCGATTAGATGGAGGCAATCAACGAAAAAGTCGTATACGAGAATCCGCTGCTGTCGATTCGCACTTTCCGTACATTGAGAGATGAAGGGGGCTTTACGAATTGGCATTACCATAAGCAGCTCGAACTACTGCTCATTATGGAGGGCCATCTCGACGTCTACTTAGAAGAGGACAGCTACCATCTGGGTCCCGGAGAAGTGATCATTATTGGCGACTCCGAGCTTCACCGCGACCGCAGCAGCAAAGTGCTGGATTACATTGTACTCCAATTCGATCTGGAGCAGTTTTTTGATCATAGCTCCATTCCATACATGAGATATTTCTCGGAGACACATACTCCGCTCAGCAAAGCCAATTATATTTTTCGGGAAAATGAAGAGATCAAGACGCAGACGGCCGCTTGTGTGGAAGGCATTCTAAAGGAAGTGTCTCGCAAGGACACGGGATATGAGCTTGCCGTCAGCATCCTGATCAAGCAGATCCTTCTGTTGCTGCTAAGAGGCGATACACGCAAAATGTTGGTCGAGCAAGATAATTTTGAGAAGATTCGGTTGAAACCTGTGCTTGATTATGTGGAGAACCATCTTAACGATCGGATACAGGTCGAGGAAGTGTGCAAAATCGCGAACATGAGCTATTACTATTTCGTGAAATATTTCAAAAAAACGATCGGCCTCTCCTTCACCGAATACGTCAATTATCGCAAAGTGAAATGGGCAGAGCGCATATTGCTGACCAAGGATCTCAGCATCTCCGAAGTCGGAGAGAAGATCGGCATGCCGAACATGGCGCATTTCTATAAGATGTTCAAGAAATACAACGATTGCTCGCCGAAGCAATTCCAGCGGAAGATGCTCGCCTGGCAGCGGCCTTAAACCCCCTGTCGTCTCCGCACAAAAAAAGCTCGCATCCCTATCCTTTAGGGGTTGCGAGCTTTTTCGGCATAACCAGCTTATAGCCTACGCCACGTATCGATTCGATCTGCACAGACTGTTGTCCGAGCTCCAGCTTCTTGCGCAGTGAGCTGACATGAACGTCAACCGTGCGCTGTCCGCCGATGTAATCAAAGCCCCAGACGACATTCATCAAGTCGTCACGGGTAATGACCATCCCCGGGCGCTGCACCAGATAAAGCAGCACTTCGAATTCCTTGGGTCTTAGCGGTATCGGCTCACCGCCTACGACGACCTCGTACTTCTCCGGATAGATCGACAATTCGCCAACCGTAATCACTTTCTCGTTCGTCGCTACCAGCGGTGCGTCATCCTGCTGCGTACGTCTCAATACGGCCGATACGCGCGCAAGCAGCTCCGCTACACCGAACGGCTTCGTAATATAGTCATCTGCCCCATGCTTCAACCCCTGTACGACCTCTTCTTCCGCATTCCGAGCGGTCAGAATAATAACAGGCGTGCGTACACCATTCTGGCGAAGTCGGTTAAGCACTTCGAATCCATTCAAGCCTGGCAGCATAATATCAAGAATAATAAGATCGAAGCTCCGCTGCAGCGCCGTCTGCAAGCCCTCGCCGCCATGGTCAATAACGGTCGTCTCGTACCCCTCTTGCGTCAAGTTGTACGACAACAGCCTTGCGAGCGTCGGTTCGTCTTCAATTACTAGCACTTTATGCGACATATTGACCTCCAACCTTGGGAATCGGGCGCCGAGCCCGTCTTCCTCGCTTCAAGATGAATCATCCTTAGTTTACCATGGTTTCATGAAGAATAGGTAAACCTTTTTATTGAATCACTGGCAATTCTATCGTGAACGTAGTCCCTACGCCAACTGTGCTTGTTACGGATAATGTTCCTTTGTGCAGCTCGACAAGATGCTTCACGATGGACAAGCCAAGACCGGTGCCGCCTGAGCTGCGCGACCTCGCTTTGTCGACACGGTAGAAGCGCTCGAATATCCGCGGCAAATCCTTCTTCGGAATGCCGATTCCGGTATCCGTAATTTGAATACGAATATGATCCTGGTCCGACGCATGTACGGAGACGCTCACTCGCCCGCCTTCCGGTGTGTAGTTGATGCCATTGGAGAGCAGGTTCATCATGATTTGACGAAGGCGATCCTCGTCCGCTTCGACATATAGACCTGTTTCAATACTATGGCTCAGTTGAATTTGCTTGCGCCGCGCTTCCGGCTCCAGCAGGGTGAACGTATTGCTGACGAAACTCTCCATCTCAACCGGAGAGAAATAAAGCGGAACACGTCGTGATTCAATCTTCGACAGCTCTAGGATGTCCCCGATCAATCGGTTAAGCCGCTCGCTCTCGTCGAATATGATTTGCAGGAAGGACTTCGCCGTCTCCTCATCCTTCACCGCGCCGCCTAGCAGCGTCTCCGCAAAGCCCTTCACCGCCGCAATTGGCGTCTTCAGCTCATGAGACACGTTAGCGACAAACTCGCTTCTCATCCGCTCCAGCCTGCGAATCGCCGATACGTCCTGCAGGACGAGCAGGACGCCGCCGAATTCGCCTGGACCGCTCTGGCTGATCGGAACCAGATTGAGCTCCAGCAGTCTCTCCTCCGGGAAGTAAAAGGTGATCTCCTCACGCAGATGTCTGCGCGTATCCAGCGCCTCCTGGATAATCTGTGCCAATTCGTACTGTTGCTTCGCTTCTGTAAAGTGTCTGCCCACCAGCTCCCTGGCGGAGAAGCCGAGCACTTCCTCTGCCCTGCGGTTCATGAGCAGAATTTGACCCTTCGAATCGATCATGACGACCCCGTTAATCATATTCGCCAGGACGCTCTCCAATTGGCTTTCATTCTGCTTGATACGAGTCATCTGCACTTGCAAGCTGTCTGCCATCGCGTTAATGGCTGTGCCAAGCTCGCCAATCTCATCCTGCTTCCTGACCTTCACCCGCGCTCGGTAATCCATATTTTTAATCCGCTTCGCTACTTTGGTGATTTGTTCCAGCGGTCCTGTAAGGCTCTGCGCGATCCGATAGCTGATCAATGCCGCGACGACGAACAAGATAAGCAGACCGCCGATAAGCACCATCGTCAATCTTCCAATGCTTTGATCGACTTCCTGCAAGCTCATAGCCAGCCGCAGAACGTAGGGTTCCTGGCCTTTATTGATTTCAACAGGAATGGCGACATAAATCATATTCTGACGCATCGTTTCGCTGGGACGGACTGCACGGCCTATTCCCTTCTTAAAAGCGTTCTGCACCTCTTCGCGATCCAGATGGTTGTCCATCTTCGTGGCATCATAATCCGAATCGCCGACGACAACGCCGTCACTGCGGATGAATGTGACCCTTGCATCCGTATACGTCTTCAGTTCCTTCGCTTCTTTTGTATAATACGATGTCATAGCTCCCAGATCATCGCCCTTATGCCAGTCCATCTTCGCTGCGATGACCTTCATTTGCCGAACCATATTATCTTCAAGCGCATTAATATGATTCTCTTTAAACGTCTTCATCATGAGCATGCCCGCCGCGAAGACGGATATAGCAATCATCGATATCATGATAAACGTTAATCTCGTACGAAAGCTGTTCATCCCGTTATGCTCCTTTACATTGCTCTATCCATCGTTTATCCTACATGCGCACGATCGCTTATGCCAGTCTTATCTTTATTAAGTTTTTGTAAAACATAATGGTGGACCGTCGCAAGAGGCTGTTGCACAAGAATGGACAAAACGACGGGAACCGCAGCGAGCGGGCTGAAATAACCAAGTGCCAGCACAATGCCAAGCGAAATATTGCGCATTCCCGTCGCATACGAGACGGTAATTTGCAGCTTGCTGTTGCGAAGGAACGCCGTGCCTATGAAGCCAACAGCATAGCATAACCCAACTAATGCGATAACAGTCGGCACCAGCACCAGCATATCCTGCTTCAACTGATCGACATACGGCGAGATCGCTGCCGCATTCAATGAGACGACACCTACAAAGCATAGCTTTGAGATTGGCGCCGTATAAGGTTTCGTTTGCTGCTGAATTCTTCCTTTGGACCACTCATTCAAAGCAACGCCGATAATCGTCGGCACTACGATCAAGACGACTAAGTCCAGCATTAGGGGACCAACATCTATCTGCGTCGAAGTTCCGAAGAAGAAATGAATCGCAGCAGGCACAACAAGCGGACTGAGCAGCGAATCCAGTACAACAAGTGCAAGCACCAACGGCACGCTGCCGCCAGACATACTTACCCATAACACGGTCGAGACGCCAAGCGGAATAATGGTGAACAATACAAGTCCGACCACATAAGGCGACTCAGGGCCAAACAGGGCCGATCCGCCCAGATAGGCTGCCAAGGGCGAGACTACATGTGCAAGAACTAGTGTCAGTCCCATAATTCCTGGCTTTTTCAGCACGCCGCCAAGCTCGCCCAGGCCGCAGCCAAGCGCCATTGTCAGCGTAACGAATGCAAATAAATAAGGCACAGCCCGAACCATCGGACTCAGCATATCGGCAAATAAAAATCCAAGCACAAGTGAACCCGGAATAATAAGAAACATCCACTTTTCAAAATAACGGTTAAACGCAAGTCCCATCTCTCGCAACGTCCATCCCTCGTTCTTCTCTCTAGTCTCTCTATATGTTTAAGCTTTATAATAGCATAGACAGCGTAGGTTCATACACTTCAAACGAAGATAAGCGAGGGGTGCGCCATGAACAATAGTCGATTCGTAAGCGCCATAATAGGCATGCAATATGTATCACGATGGAAAGAGTTTTCACCTCGCTACAAAGACAATGCAGCCAGCCACAGCTTCCGCTGCGCTTCCATCGCCATAGTAGTCGGCATAGCTGAGGAGCAGCTATTCAGCAATCCCGTAAATAAGCTCCAACTGGTGGCAAGAGCGCTGCTTCATGATCTGAACGAGACGGTGACCGGCTCCATCAAATACGTCACTAAGAAGGACAGACATGTCGCCAAGCACATTCAAACGCTGGAGGCGGAAGTGAGCAAGGATATCGTGTCCCGGCTGTCCAAGTCGCTTCAGCCCCACTTCTATGACTACATCGTAGATGCCGAGGATCATACTTACATCGGGCAGCTCGTACGCGACATTGACTCGTTCGATGCCATGCTCTTCTGCAAGCGGGAGTATGAGCGTGATTCCAGCACACTGTTCAAAGAGAAGTACGAGGAGCTGAGAGAGAAGCTGCTTCGCTCCCCATGCCGTTCCATTCCTTGGCTGCTGGAGCAATCCGAGCAGGATGAAGGCATCCGGCAATTTCTGCATCATATTCTGAATCTTGACCTTATTGAGCGTTGGGGCGGCAGCTTCAATCTGGTGCCCGATAATGATGCCACTCATTCGTTCCGGGTAGCGGCGATGTCGCTCTTCAACGGATTGCTGGAAGCGGAGCGATTCGGTCGCAGGGATATCGATCTCTATCGGCTGCTCGGCAAATCTCTTCTTCATGATGTCGTAGAGGGCGTCAGCGGCGATGTCGCTTCCCCGATCAAGAAATCTTCACCCGCCATTCGGCAAGCTTTCGAGCAATATGAACGGGAAGTTGCAAGGGAGATGGTGGGGCAGCTCCCGTCATTCCTTCATGGGGAGCTGACAGACTTTCTCGTCGATGCGAAGGATGACACCTATGAGGGTGAGCTGGTGGATATCGCAGACAAGATTGACGCGTTGATCAAAAGTAATCTGGAAATGCGCAATAATCCCCATTATGGCGACAAATATTATCAGCAGCTTATCCATATCCAGCATCACTACGAGAATCCATGTGTCATCTTTTTCCTGGCGTATATGCTGCATGATTTGACCTATGATCACTTTGTGAGGTAGCTGTTGCTCGCTATATGGAGCAGTAAATAGACCATGGCTAAAGACGCAAACTACGCAAGTAAATATTCTTCCGATCGCTGTTGTTTCCAGATTCCCTGAACGATTGTATTTAGGCTGGAATCCGGAAACAAAGGCGAACGCTATCGCTTCTCCAGAACATTTACTTACTCCGTTTGTCTTCGGCTATGGAAGGACAGAACACTTCCAACCTCTTCTCCACTTGACCTGGAGAACGTTTTTTCTCCAGAACATTTACTTACTCCGTTTGTCTTCGGCTATGGATGATCAAACAACCGAACAACATAGGATTCCAATGATTACCACCTCGACTCCTTACAAAAGTAACCATAATTTCGGGCGGCAATCGACCAAAAGCAAAAAGGACGGTACCGGGATTAACTCCCAGATACCGTCCTCAGCCTATTGAGAAAGTCACAACACACAATAACATGAGAATACCAGCAGCGGCCTTACATAACCTGGAAGTGGATTAGTCGAAGGCAACTGTCACTGGCGTCGATTGAGATGGTGCTATCTTTATGAGGTTGGTTGTGTCTTTTTTAATCGGTTTCAACGCCTTAATCTCCTTGTTACGCGCTCTGAGGACTCTCTAAGTCGGTTTCAACGCCTTAATCTCCTTGATACGCGCTCTGAGGACACTCTAAGTCGGTTTCAACGCCTTAATCTCCTTGATGCGCTCTCTGAGGACACTCTAAGTCGGTTTCAACGCCTTAATCTCCTTGATACACGCTCTGAGGACACTCTAAGTCGGTTTCAACGCCTTAATCTCCTTGATACACGCTCTGAGGACTCTCTAAGTCGGTTTCAACGCCTTAATCTCCTTGATGCGCGCTCTGAGGACACTCTATGTCGGTTTCAACGCCTTAAGTCTGGTGAGTAGCTATTTTTTTATCAAATGAGAGAAATAAAAGTTTGTTATACGTTTCGTTATCAGAGCTTCGTTATTAAAGATTAATTCTCAGCACTTCGTTCCCAGAGCGGTTTAAATCGATTTTCCTTTGCAAGCGGAGTTCTATTACATAAAAATAAAGTGTCGAAAAGTCCATATGACTTTATCGACACTCTGAGGACGGTACCAGGGTCAACTCCCGGATACCGTCCTTTCTTATTAAAATGTATGGATTATAGCTGAGCGCTCCATCCGAACGGATAAGCTGGTGAAATTTCCAGCGGCAAAGTGCCAGCCGGTTTCAAGTCTCCGAGCAATACTTTCGCTGCGGAGGACAGCGCAAGAGGTCTACACTCGTATACCGCAAGATAGCTCTTCACTTCCGGATAAAGCAACAAATCTAGCGGGTTGCGCACCGATACCGCAACGACACGGTCGCCGGCCAATTTGACCGCTTCACGGGCAACTTCCTTCTCAAGTGGATGCTTGGAAGCGTCATAGGTGACGACAACGATCTGTTCGAATCCATCCAGACCTTGCAGAGCGTCCTCGCTGTTCATCTTGCGCTCCACAACACTCGCGCCATAGTGATTCAGGAAGTCGCCAAGCGTACCATCGCCAGACAACATCTCGTCGGCTACCGATACCGGTACAATGTCTGGCCACAGCACCAACGTCTGAACATCGCGCTTCAGCGGAAGCGATCCGCCCTCGTTCTTAATCAGCGTTACAGAAGCTTCACTCCACTTGGAAGCGACTGCCTTGTTCGAAGCTGTGCCGATTGAATCTTTCACATTATCCCAAGCCTCGATCGGCTGCTCCAGTTGGCGCTTCTCTTTCAGCTTCAGCACGCGGCCAACCGCTTCGTCGATGCGCTCGATGGAAAGCTCACCGCTCTCGACTGCTGCTGCTACCGCTTCTAGTGCAGCAACTTGCTTCTCGATTCTATGGGAGACAAGCACCATGTCAGCGCCAGCTTTAATCGCCTTCACTGAACCTTGAGCCGGTCCGTAGAACTCATCGATCGCGCTCATCTCCAGGCAGTCGGTTACGACTACGCCATCATAGCCCAATTCCTTGCGGAGCAAGCCTGTCAGTACGTTCTCCGATAGCGTAGAAGGTACGCCGCTCGGCTCAAGTGCCGGCAAGCATACATGTGCAGTCATGATGCAGTCCGTACCCGCTTCAATTGCAGCCTTGAATGGCAACAGCTCAATAGCATCCAGACGCTCGCGGCTATGCGGCAGCACTGGAAGTGCATGGTGCGAGTCGACAGACGTATCGCCATGGCCAGGGAAGTGCTTCACCGTAGCGGCTACGCCTGCGGATTGATAGCCTTGCACCGCTGCAACGCCGAGTCTGGAGACCACATCGGAACGGTCGCTGTACGATCTAACGTTAATAACCGGATTGTCCGGATTGTTGTTTACGTCGATGCATGGCGCATAGTTCATCGTAATACCGAGCAGTCTGAGCTCTTCGCCGCAAATACGGGCCGTCTCTTCCGCCGCTTCGGATTGTCCAGTCGCGCCAAGCGCCATATTGCCCGGCATAAGCGTTACGCCGTCGACCAGACGGGCTACCATGCCGCCCTCTTGATCAATCGCAATGAAGATCGGAGGTTTGCCTGCATCTTTGGCAATCTTCTGCAGCTTCACGGACAAACCGTGTACTTGCTGCGCGCTCTCCACGTTGCGCGTGAAGTAGATTGTACCGCCGATACCGTAAGACTCGATCAATCCTTTGATCTCTTCCGTAGGCTCGAAGCCGTTAAAGCCGAATACGAACAGCTGCCCGATCTTTTGTTTCAAATCCCAGTTTTTCCAATCCCCATAAAGTGTCATTCCCGTCATCCTCCTACATGTTCCATCCGTTATTAACTGCTTTCTTCCTCAACTTCCATCTCAAATTCCTTCTCCTGCGACTGAAACTTGCTTCGATAGTCAGTCGGGTTGTCTCCCGTATACTTCATAAATACTTTCGTAAAGTACCGGCGTTCCGCATAGCCCACTTCCTTGGCAATTTGCGCAACGCTCCTTTGAGATTCGGCGAGCAAGCCCTTGGCGCGCTCCATGCGTTGTCTGGTCACGTATTCGATAAAGGTCTCTCCATAGGTCTGCTTGAACAGCAGACTGAAGTAAGACGTGCTTAGACCAACATGGGTCGCGGCTTCTTCTACGCTAATATCCCGGTACAGGTTTCGGTCCAAAAAGATTTTGGCTTCCGACATGGAGCTTTCGGACTGCTTCTTCTTATCCATGGAGCGCTCGGATACTGCACTGGTCACCTGCTGGATAAAGGTAAGCAGATCCTTAATTCCGAACCGAAGATCCAACCTGCGCCATAGCAGCTCCTCCTGCTCGCGGGAGAAGACCGACATCTCCTTCATTTCCCTCATCAAGTGCAGGACAAAGAAATGTAGCAGCGGCTTGACTCTAGCACTGTTGTTCTCGTTCAACAGCTGCAGCTGTTGCGAGATATTGTCCGCCTCCGAGCCCACTGATGCGGCGTCTCCCCGCTTCACGGCGCTGATCAGCTTCTCCGCCGTCACCCAGAAGGCTTGATCGGCTCCCGCTGCGCGCTCCTGTTCCAATGGATAATACATAATCGTATTAGCGGCAGGTGTAAGCTGCATGCCCATCTGTACGAGCTTGAAAGCATCCGACAGCTCCTCGACACGGGCAAACTGCCGGTAGATGCCAGCATTAAGCGAAAGCTTGATATGATTGCGCACTGAAGTAAGCAGCATCTCCGCCCATACCCGGATCACTGCCGAATCGAACACCATTGCTTTATCGGTCTCAATCAGAACACACCATTCGCCATCTCTCGTCTGGATAACGGCATGATGAAGCCCGTTGCTCTGCAGCTTCTCCCGCAGGACGTTGCAGACGGCAAAGTTCCACAGCTTGCGTTCCTTATCCGACCAATCGCGCCAATCCTTCGTCTTCTCGGAGCTGACATCCAGATCGAGCACGATCATTACAAATTGCTGCAATCGGAGCTGGTGCTCATCGCCAGAGAATAACCAATGACTTCCAGAAAAATCGGTATAGTCCATTATAATATCATATAAAATCTTCTCGCTGGCAAGATCAATCATGCGACCGATTTTCTGCTGCTCTTCAAAAAGCTGCTTTTGCTTGTTCCTTTGATTGGACATCACGCGCGCGATCACGCCTGTCAATTCGTCATACGGAATGGGCTTCAGCACATAATCGTTTACGCCGTACTGAATCGCAGCCCGTGTATAGGCAAAGTCCTGATAACCGGACAACATAATAATATCGCAAGGGATTTCCCGTTCCCGGATTTGCCGCACTAGCTCCAGACCGTCCATGACGGGCATCCGAATATCGCACAGGAGCAAATTGATCGACTCCAGCTCGATTAGCTGCAACGCCTCAACGCCATTTTTTGCAACGCCTGCCACGGTCAGACCAAGCATCTCCCAAGGTATAACCTTCTCCAAATTTCGCGTAATGTGCGCTTCGTCATCGACCAGGAGTACTCTGCCTATCATTGTCCCTCACCTCTGCTCTTCGGAATGATGCACCGGATCGTCGTTCCGTAACCTTCGGAGCTGCATATCATCATGCCGTAGCCTGCTCCGTAATGTATGCGGAGCCGATCTGCGACATTACGGATACCGAGCCCTCTTCGCTCGCCCATCTCCGCTTCATTATGCGATTTGCGGGATGGACTGTAGCCGTCGGACAGCTTGTGGAGAACCTCATGGTTCATGCCGATGCCGTTGTCGCTAACCATAATGATCAGGTGCTGCAGCTCCACCGTCACATCAATCGTGATTAATCCTTGTCCATCTTCATAGCCGTCGAATCCATGCTGAATGCTGTTCTCAACAAGCGGCTGCAGCGTCAGCTTCAATATCGAAAATTCAAAAGCTTCTTCCGGTACGTTAAGCTGGTAGGAGAATAGTTCCTCGAATCGATATTTCTGAATTTCCAGATAGCTGCGGACATGCTCCACCTCTTGCATGACACCAATTTCCTCGGAGTGATGCATGCTTGTCCGGAGCAAATTGCTTAGACGCCGGACCATCAGCATAATTTTTCCGCCTTCGTTCTGCGCGGCTAGTGCGTTGATCGACTCCAATGTATTGAACAGAAAATGCGGCTTGATCTGCGCCTGCATCAGCATCATTTCCGCGTGCTGCTTACGTTCCTGTTCCCTTCTAACTTCGCTGAGCAAATCTCCTATCCGCTCCACCATGCTGTTGAAGCTGTTGGCGAGCAACACCGTCTCGTCCTTGCCTTGAGCGGATACACGGATATCCAGCAAGCCTTGCTCTACCAGTCTCATTTTGCGGACGACTTTAATAATTGATTTGGCCACCCGGTTTACGAAAAACACGTTAAACAATACGGCAGATAGCAGACCTAGTATAGTAATCATGCCGATCCATTGCACGAATCGGATATTTTCATTTGTTAAAGAATTCCACGGCTGAACCGAAAGAAGAACCCACCCGTTGCGGTCGAGCTGATAGGAGGATACCAGACTGTCTACGCCGTCGAATTTCATCCGTGAGCTTTTATACGTTTCGGTTGATTGCGGTGTGGAGTTGGTGTAATTGTCGATGCTGTGCCCATCATAACGCTTGTTGCTGTCCAGCATGACAAGTCCTCGGCTATTCAGAATGAAATAACGGGCGCCTGGTGAATCCGCATCCGGGTTTTGGAAAGCCTTCAGCATGCTGATGACTTCCTCCATCTTGAATTGGGTGACGATGATCCCCAAATCATTGAACGATTCCAGGTCTTTGACGACTCTCATCATCGTGAAGAGCGGAGGATTGACACCGGTCAAGTCGCGCTGCTCATGCGGACCGATCCACAGCGGCTTGCCTCCAAGCTTAATGACATCGTCATACAGCGAATGGTGCTGCAGCTCGTTGAAGGAAATCGGCTTGAAACTCATTGGATCGTTGCGATAGGAACGGAACATCATACCATTCTTCGCATAGAGCACAACGTAGCTCACTGCCGGATGCTGGAACAGAATCCGGCTCATCTCCTTTTCCGCCTGAGTGAATCGGATAAGCGTACCGGGATCGTCCATCGGAAGCTCGCTCAGCCTCAGAGGGTCCTGCACTTCCGAGCTGATCACGTTGCCATTGGACAACTGATCAAGCTCCCGGAAGAAGTACGATATGTTGCCCCCGATCGCCCTCAGGGTAATCTCCGATTGATCGCTGTACTTTTTCTCGAGCAGCGACTCCGAAGTTACGAAAGAGAAAATGCCAAGACCAATCATCGGAATAATAATGAGCGATATAAAGGCAAGCATCAGCTTTGGTCTAAGGTTCATGTAAGCTATGGCCCCCTATTTGCTTTCCCACGCGGGGGGAGTGCCGAGTCCGGACGACTTCACTTGCGCGGCATTCGCCTTGTCCTGGGCGGCTTGAATATTGGCGGCCACTTCCTCTGATGTGCTCAGACCGCCGAGCAGCTCCTGCAGTCGAATGCCGATCTCGGCGGTTACGACAGGCTGTACAATCGCATCAAAAGCCGGCCACGAGCTGGAAGCATTCGTCATGACAGTCAACACTTCGCTCATTAGCGGATCGATGTCGGAAAGGTCAGATAATTTCATTGAAGGAAGCAGCTTGTCTTCCTTGAGAGCCCGCTTCTGCACCTCTTCATTGAAGAAGTTGGCGATAAACTTTTTGACAATGTCCATCTGTTCCTTCGACAACGTTGATGAAAACCCGAATCCATTGGAATAAGAAGCATTAATGGAATGCTGATCACCCAGTCCGCCCGGTATGGAAGGGAAAGCGAAGAAGCCGATTTGCCCCTGTAGTCCTCCGGCATCCTGACTCGTGAAGTGGACGGCATCCCATGTGCCTGTGAAGACCATCGCTGCCTGGCCCCGCAGAAGCTGCGAGCCTTGCGCCGGGGTCAGCAGGCCGAGAGCGCCTCTTGTAAAGTAGTCCTTGTTTACGATCTCAGCATAGGCCTCGAAGCCTTTGATGAACTGCGGGTCCGACCACTTCGTCTCGCCCGTTACCAGCTTGTTGAACGCTTCGATGCCGACGTATCTCTCCATGATTGTATTCCACATCATGCCCGTCATCCAGGCGTCCTTGGCCGCCAGTCCGAAAGGTACATAACCTGCTTTCTTGATCGTTTCCGCCGTCTCCATCAGCTCATCCCAGGTCTCAGGAATGTCCAAGTTCAGGCTGCTGAATATTTTTTTGTTATAGAACAATCCTTCGCTATACCCGCCATACGGAACGCCGTATACTTTGCCGTCAATCGTGAATTCATCCAGACTGCGGAATTTGTCCATGAGATCAAGCTCCTTGAGGATCGGCGTCAAATCCAGCATACGGTTAGCTTTGACGTACAGCTTCAGATCAGCGCCGCCGAACACTTCGAATATGTCGGGCGGATTGCCGGCAGCCATCTCCTGCTTCAGCTTTGTATCGCGATTGACGATCTCCTCGATGCCTTCCATCTTGAACGTAACGCCTTTGTTCTCAGCCATCGTCTTGGCGACAACGTCCTCCAGCAATCTCAGACGGGTCTTGCTCGTTTCCTTAATCTGCGTATGTCGCAACGACAGCGTTACTTCTCGGTAAGTGTCTTCCTGATCATGGGGGTCCTTAGGCTTATCAGCGCTGCATGCAGCCGCATTCGTCATGATGACAAGAAGAACAGCAATTAGAATATAGCTTTTCTTCAACGTAGGAAATCCTCCTCGCAGAGATACATGTTCCCCGATCGTATTTCTATTATAGCCTTACTGCCCATACGGGAACGAGGCTAAAAAAACCGACAGAAAGGGATATAATTCTATTGTTACCGACGAAGTCCTTCCGTGACCGCTCGTACCCGTGCGTATAATGCCCGCCAATGCTCATTCGCATGGACTGGACCTGGATCGGCAGCCTGCCCGGAGCCCGATTGCCCCTCAGCTTGTTCCTCCCGATCCGCCACCTTGCCCTCAAGCTTCAGACGATTGATTCGATCCTGCAATCCCTCTCCAGCCATTGCTATCACCCTTTCAGCCAGCCCTCGCGAAGCGCGAACAATTCTCGCAGCTCGTCGGTATTAAGCTCGGTAATCCAATTCTCCGAACCGCTCACAACCTGTTCGCTCAGCGATTGCTTGCTATCGATCATCTCATCGATCTTCTCTTCCAGCGTACCAAGCGTAATAAATTTATGAACCTGCACCTGCTTGGTCTGTCCAATACGGAACGCGCGATCCGTAGCCTGATTCTCGACTGCCGGATTCCACCAGCGGTCGAAATGGAAAACATGATTGGCCGCTGTCAAGTTCAGTCCAGTCCCGCCGGCTTTGAGCGACAGCACAAATGCGCAACGAGGCTCATCGTCAGATTGGAACTCAGTGATCATTTCGTCACGCTTTGCCTTCGGCACGCCTCCGTGCAAGTAAGGCACAGGAACACCCAATCCCTTCTCAAGCATGGCCTGAATATGCTGACCCATCTCAACATATTGCGTGAAAATAAGACAGCGCTCCCCTTCAGCTGCGATCTCCTCACACATCTCCAGCAAGCGGGCCATTTTGGCCGAACGACCGACTTCCCAGGCAGTATCACCACTCTCCTTGAGCAATAACGAAGGATGGTCGCAAAGCTGCTTCAGCTTGGTCAGACTCGATAAAATAATGCCGCGACGCTGCATGGCATCCAGCGTATTCAGCTTCTCCATCAAGTCCGATACGATGTTCTCATACAGCGTGCCTTGCTCTGTCGTCAATGTCATATAGCTCTTGGATTCAATCTTGTCCGGCAAGGACAATTGAATAAGCGGATCTTTTTTGACACGTCGAAGCATGAACGGCTTAACCCACCGCTGCAGCCCATCGATCATCTCCTTGTCCCTGGACCGCTCGATTGGCGCGACAACCGCTTTCCGGAAATCGTGAAGGCTGCCAAGATAGCCCGGGTTAACGAAATCATAGATGGACCACAGCTCCGTCAGACGATTCTCCATCGGTGTACCCGTCAGTGCAATTCGATGACGGGACTGAAGCCTTCGAATAGCCCCCGATTGCTTCGTGTACACATTCTTGATGTTCTGTGCTTCGTCCAGGCATAAGGCGTTCCAATGCACACGCGCCAGCTCTTCTTCGTCAAGCTGAGCCAGCGAGTAAGAGGTTAGAACGAGATCCGCTCCGCGAACGGACTCCTCCAGTTCTTCGCCCTTGGGCCGCTTGCTTCCGTAATGAAGTACGGTTCGCAGGGTTGGGGCGAATCTGGCGATCTCCTTCTCCCAGTTGCCGATAACGGAGGTTGGACAAATAAGCAGCGACGGCCCGCCTGCTCCTACTTCATACTCTTTCACCGTTGCCAGATAAGCCATGAACTGGATCGTCTTGCCGAGGCCCATGTCATCAGCCAATATGCCCCCAAATCCATATTTGCGGAGAAACAGCAGCCAAGAGACACCTTGTTGCTGGTAAGGGCGAAGCTCGCCCTTGAACCAGGATGGAGGTTCAACTGCAGGCAGCTTATTCACCTGTTGGAGTTGCTCCAGCCAAGCTGCCAAATGCTCGTTCAGCTCCACCTCTGTCTTCAAGTCATGGGAATCCTCTGTGTCCATATCCAGGTCAGCGCCACCGCGCAAATGCATCTCCAGCACATCTCGGAACGACAATCCTTTTCGTTTACCGACTCGCTTCATCCACTGACGGATTTCCGCGACATCTTGCGGATCCAGATGAACCCATTCATTCCCGATCTGGAACAACCGTTTGTTCTCCTCCGCCATTCGGAGAAATTCGCCTTCCGTCAATTGGACATCGCCCAGCGCCAGCTTCCAGTCAAATTGGACGATCTGATCCAGCCCGAACAGCGACTGGGCAGAAGAACCTACCGAAGACTTCATCTTGGCCTTTAGCCGAAGCTTTCTGGAGCGTACCGCTTCCCACCATGCAGGCAGCAGCACTGGTATGCCCGCCTCCAGAAGGGCGATGCTCTCATGCTCCAGGAATGTCCATGCCTCTTGCTCGCTAAGAAACTTTCGAATCGTCCCGGACGTCTCCTCATCCAGATGAGTCAGCACGCCAGCCCATTTCGCTTCTTCTTTCTCGAGCTTTAATGCCAAATAAGGCTCCCACTCTTCCGGCAATTCGGGGGCAGGAGGATAGCCAGGGGCATCCGTCTCAAGCGGAATCCACTCTCCGCCCTCTCGATGCTGCAAGGCCGGCCGCAAACGCCAGCTTCTCCCTTCCGCTGGCTCAGCCAATTGCAGCGCTACGCGGAACGGCAGCATATCCTTCTCGAGGCCGATCGCAACCAGCCATTCAGATTCGTCTGGTCCCTTCCGCTTCAAGACGCTCTCCCCTGCAGACGCAGCGATCGAACGCCAGAGAGCGCCAGCCTCCTGATCTCCCTCTATCATTTCATCCAGCGCTTCTCCAAGCCAACTGTGAATGTCAGCGTCCCCGTATTGGGCTGCTTGCTGAAGCAATTGCTCCCACTGCTCTCTTAAGTCCACACGCTCATCCGGAATGGATACAGCCCAGGCCCTTTTTTCCTCCGACCACTGACTCCAATCCGGCTTATACCAGCCGTGTATGAGAGCTTCCCTGATCAAGGCCGCTATCTCCATTATGATGGTCATTCGCGGGGACCAAGAAATACGCATCAGACGCACAGGCGCGGGTGCCGATAAGTAATCGATAGCAAGAAGAGGAGACAGTTTCAGAAACAATTGCGCGCCAATACGCTGTTCTTCAATTTTGGCCCCGTACCATGACGCCTTATGCCAGCCGAATAACAGCGTCCTATGCTTCCCTTCAGCAATATCTTTACGTTCAATGCCGGTTAGCAGGATACCGCCTTCGCTAGGTTCTCCGCTCCATAATCCGTCAATTGTCCATTCTCTCGAGCTGGTCAGCGTTCTCATGTGATGATCTTCCCTTTCCACAGCTCTTCCTGCAACGCTCGCAGACGTTGATTTTTTGTAACCAACTCCAACAAGTAGCTCTCCCACTTCGCCGTTTCCTTCATGGATTTGTACAGCTTCTCCAGCTTCTTAAGCTGCTTGACTGCCAGCCGGTAGCCCTGCCTGTTCCGCGAAGCAATCGCACTGTCTACTGATTGATGGTAGAGCGGCAGCAGCACTTGCGGAGCCCCCTTGGCCACCTCTCTGGCGGCTGCTGCATCAATCTCCTCAGCCTTCACGCCAATGAACATTTGCAGATCCGCCCAATCCTCATACCTTTGCAAGCTAAGCCAATGTTCCGACAACTCCGAGTACGAATACGGCAGCAGCTCTGTCATATAACTGAACCATGTCGGAAGTTCCGGACGATCCTCGTCCGCCCTGCGGCATAGCGCCATAAAAGGTCCGATGTTGCGCGCATTCCGGTTCTGATACACGCATTCATAGAGGAAGCTCATCCAGCGATCTACTAGATCCCACTGCTTCGCTTCCATACGCTGGGCGACGCAAGGATAAATCAGCTTCTGAATACGTTCAAAGGCTCCTTGAGAGAAAGAATGGATTGATTTCTCATCCTCGCCTTTTACAAAATACAACATGCCAATGGCAGCATGCAGAAACGACTCATTGCGTTCACCTTCAGGCGCCTTATCCAGTTCTGCAAGCAATGATTCCAGCTCCCGCTGATGCCAGTTCGGATCAACCGAGAGCTTCTCACAGAAGGCCAGGTACATATTACCCCACTCAAACAGCTGGCGATCCGTATCAAGCGCGCGCTGTCTCATCCGTTCAACCAGGTCATCGCTCCAGGCTTGCTCACCATCGCCCATATCGAGTGGGTCGAGTTCCCCGGCAAGCGTATTCAGATGCTCAACCCAAGGCTCTGCCATTCTCAGGAACGACATCTCATGATAATACCGGCTGAAGCTATCGACCGTGTTAATCGCAAGCTCCGCCTGTTCCAATACGAACATAATCGCAGTCGCCCAGTGCAGTCGCCGCTGTGGCGGCTCCCAATCCTTGGACAATCCCTTTAGGCTGGAGAGAACAGGCTGCAGGGCATGGAGAGAGTGGCGGCACTTCTTCCAGCTCTCGCCGTACTCCTTCTCCATCCAGCCAAGCCATTCCAAAGCTGTCCCCTCTTTCCCGGGAAAAATTTGTATGCCGGTCTGATCTGGAGCAGGCTCTTCCCGCTTAGCGACTTCGCTCGCCGGAACCAATCCAAGCATGCGGAAGTAAGACCGCTCCGCAGCCGCCTCTCCTCCGCCAACTTCAGCGTAATATTGAAAATATACAGCGACCATATGTTTGCAATAGTCATTAAACGGACAAGTACACGTACTGTAGCCAAAATGCTCCGCATCCATAACGACAGCATAAAGGTCCGTGCCGCGTACAATTCCGGTCAACGTATGATGAACCGTTTCTTTTGCGTTCTGTACATAACCGCCTTTATAATAACTCCAGCCCCGTTTAATGATGGTGCCGGATACATGGTTGCCAAGCTGCTGCTCGAGGGCAGCCTGCAGCTTCTCGTCGAGGCGCATAGGAGTTCGTCACCCTCTTTCTTTCCCGTACAATGCATTCTTACTATTATAACAGAAAAAACGTCATAGCGACGAATGCGTTCCGCCGATGACGTTCATTCCATGATGTGCTTATCCCGCTGTCATAACGGTAGACGAATGATAAAGGTTAGTTGATTCTGTCCCTCAGCTATGACGTTTACTTCCCCTTTATAGCGATCGACAATACCTTTAACAATGGCCAGTCCAAGCCCCTGATGTTGATTTTGCTTTGTGGAATAGCCTGCTTCGAACAGCGGCTTCGCCACCTGTGCCTTCGCTCGATGGCATTCATTCGTAATCATAAATTCAAGAATTTGGTCCGTTTGGTTGCCGATCAAAAGCACATTACGCTGCTCCTCATCATACTTCAGCACCTCGTCGAACGCATTGTCGATCAGATTGCCCAATATCCGGTTAATATCAAGCGTCGTGCCGCCCATCCCTTGCAATCTGAGTCCATTGAAGCGGCATTGGAAGTTGATTCTATGTCCCTCCGCTTGTGAAATCTTGGACCGGATCAACGCTGCGATTGCGGGGTTGCCGATGTTAATAATATCGTTCATGACCTTGATTTCACCGGTCAGCTCTTTCGTATAAGCGACTAGTTCCTTATGCTTATTCAGCTCAGCCAGCGAGTGAATGGTCTGTACATGATTAATAAAGTCATGTCTCTGGGCACGTATAGAATGGAACAAGCTATTGATCTCCTCGGCATACGTCTCCTGCGTCACCGCAACCGCCTTATCTCTAAATTGCTTAACGTATCTCATCGCAATAATGGCGATAGCCAAGCTCGCCAGCGTCAATAACGAAATAATGAGTCCCAGGTTCAAAAATTGCTTGTTCAGCTTTTCCTGAATAATGCCGTAATCGGATATAATCGAAAGCACATAGTTGTTGAGCGGATTGCCGTACTCATCTACGGCGCTTCTATCGCGTTCGCTCATCGATACAGGAATAAACATCTTATAGATATGACGTCCATCTACTTTATCTGTATTCGTCACAATCCCATTCGTATGATAGGCCTGTTGGACAGAGCTTACATCAATGCCTGACTTTATCCCATACGTGCCGAACAGAAGTGATCGCTGAACAACATGTTCCTTCGGTTCGCCCTCCCTATCCGTCGATTGAATGCCATCAGGGAACGTTCGCGGATTGAACACTGCAATTTCCAGCAATGATTCATCCTTGTCCACCAAATCCATCAGCAGCCGCTCCACTCCGGCGATCTGCATATAAGTCTCTTGACTGCTCTTGAAGTCAACATAAGGATCGATGATATAGTTCGTCGTTCCGTCGTAATAGTAGCCCCATTTGTAAATTTTCTTCTTCTCCGTAGACGAGGATTCGAACGGTCCGCTCCAAAAATTCGTCATCTGCTGGCCTAGCCAGTTGCTCGACACGGCTTCCTGTTTGAATAGCTGCTGGAAAATTTCATGCCATGGCTTCCATGCCTTCGTACTTGCTCCCAGTTGCGTGGGGTCGGAAGATTGGTACAACACAATGTCATCCTCAGTTCGCTTGAGCAAACTGATATGAGCAATATCGAGCTTCTCGCTAAGCTCCTGAAGCTGATCGCTCGTTACTTTCTCGATGTCCGGATCAAGTGCATATTGAGCGGCGATTGATGCCGTCCTCAGCTCTCTGCCGATCTGCTGCTCGTAGAACTCCGCACCTTTACGGGTTTGTTCCACAGATAGCTCGATTTGCTTCGCGAGCCGGAGCATCTCTTGCTTATGGCCGTCTTCCAGCGTTTTTTTCGTCAAGAAGTAATAGACCGTATTGTTCGTTAATATCAACGCGGCGATCACGCTGATTGCCATAAGCCATACATTGCGCTGCATCTGTCCACTCTTGCCCCTTTATGATCATTTTTTGAGCAGTAATCGAACCGCCCACTTGCGCTCCGATCGTTTCCTGTATCGCGGCAGGGCTTTGTACAAACGAAGGCCTTCCTGGGCTGCCAGCTTTGACTCCTCGATACGGTTCATTTCCTTATAGATGGTCGCCAGCTTGTAATACGCCTCGCATGAAGAAGAATGGATGTTTTGGAAAGCTTGTAGAGCATGCAAGGCTTGCTCCGGATTTTTCTTCATTCGCGCGGCTGCCAGACGTAAATAGGGAGCACCGTACTTGACTTTCGGATTCAGCTTCAACGATTGCAGCGTATAAGCTTCTCCCTTCTCTATGTTCCCCTGCTGCAAGTAGGAGTGTCCCAAATCATCCCAGTATTCCGCCGAATCCGCGAGCGTACCTTGCAGCGGCTCAAGCACTGTGGAGGCTTCCTTGAATTTCTTGCTCTCGATAAGCAATCGCGCAAGATCATGCTTGGAAGAAACATCGCTTGGCGAGGAAGCGATATGCTGTCGCAGCTTGGAGATGCGGCTTCTTCGCTTGAACGGTTTCCACAGACTGGGTGTTAGCCCGATGAATCGGCGGTCTAGCGCATACAGAATTAAGAGCAGTACCACTACTGCAATTATGGGATTTCCCAGCAGCCAGCTCAGCCACAGGAATAAAAATGTAAATTTTATCATGCTATCCTCCGCAATACCCAATATTTATGAAACCCATTATAGTTCAATCATATCATAAACCACGTTCTGATGATCTCTTTGATACGAATTTCTCCCCTAAAACGTCGCATAAAAAAAGTCACCCATCCCTATACTACGTTGGAACGATTCCCAAATTGAAGCGAAGGTGGAAGAACATTCTATGACAGGGCATAACAACAGCAAGACGGAATCCAGCGCTGCCAGCCAGGAGCTTGCACCCGGAGAGACGAAGGAAACCTTAACGAATCGGCAAGGACATCCTATTACGGACAACCAAAATATTCGTACAATAGGCAATCGCGGCCCATCTACACTGGAAAACTATCATTTTATCGAAAAAATATCGCATTTCGACCGTGAGCGCGTGCCGGAGCGAGTCGTGCACGGACGCGGCGCCGGCGCTCACGGGTATTTCGAAGCCTACGGAAAGCTGGGGGACGAGCCCATCTCCAAGTACACGCGAGCGAAGCTGTTTCAGGAGTCCGGCAAGCGTACGCCGGTATTCGTCCGCTTCTCGACTGTTATCCATGGAGGACACTCGCCCGAGACACTGCGCGATCCAAGAGGATTCGCCACCAAATTTTATACGGAAGACGGCAATTGGGATCTGGTTGGAAACAATTTGAAAATCTTCTTTATTCGCGATGCCATGAAGTTCCCCGATATGGTGCATGCCTTCAAGCCCGACCCCGTCACGAACGTGCAGAGTATGGAGCGTTTCTTCGATTTTGTATCGCAATCGCCCGAATCGACCCATATGATCACCTTTCTGTTCTCTCCATGGGGCATTCCGGCCAATTATCGTCAAATGCAGGGCTCTGGCGTCAACACTTACAAGTGGATCAATGCCGAGGGTAAGGCTGTTATTGTGAAATATCATTGGGAGCCGTTGCAGGGGATACGCAACTTGACGCAGAAGGATGCCGAGGAGCTGCAGGCCAAAAACTTCAATCATGCGACCCAAGATCTGTACGAGGCAATCGAACACGGTGAATATCCGGAATGGGAGCTTAAGGTGCAGTGGATGAGCGATGACGAACATCCAGAGCTGGACTTCGATCCGCTTGATGACACCAAGCTCTGGGACGATAATCAATTCCCCATGCTTCCCGTCGGCAAGATGGTGCTGAACCGCAATCCGGACAACTACTTCGCCGAGGTCGAGCAAGCTGCGTTCGGTACAGGTGTGCTCGTCGATGGTCTGGACTTCTCGGACGACAAGATGCTTCAAGGCCGTACATTCTCCTACTCGGACACACAGCGTTACCGGGTAGGCAGCAATTACTTGCAGCTCCCGATCAATGCTCCGAAGAAACGGGTCGCGACCAACCAACGAGACGGACAAATGTCCTTCTATGTAGACGTTTCACCGGGTCAAAATCCTCATGTGAACTATGAGCCCTCCTCGCTCGGCGGACTGAAGGAAGCGGAACGTCCGGGAGAGCCGCATGAACCGGAATACCATGACAAGCTTACCCGCGAACCAATAGATCGACAAAATAACTTCAAGCAAGCGGGCGACACCTATCGCAGCTTGGAGTCATGGGAACGAGATGATCTCATCTCCAATCTGGTTGATGCGCTCAGCACATGCACGACCTATATTCAGGAGACCATGGTTCATCACTTTACAGAAGCGGATGCCGAATACGGCAGAAGAGTTGCAGACGGCCTGAAATCTGCCAAAGGTCCAGAGGGGCATGTCGGCACTCATCCCGCCAACGAAGGCATGGAGCTATCTACGGAGCTAGGGCATTCTACAGACGGATATTGAATTTTAAAGACCTAGATGTCTCAAATGCGAATTCTCTCAACAGATGGAGCTCGCTAGAAAAGATGGCAAATATACAGGGCAGTGCCGAGGTCTTCAAGCACTGCCCTTCTTGTGTCCACTGAGTGATATACTGCGTAGCCTTACCCGCTTGCCTGATCGTCCTCCAGAAACAGCTTCCGCTTCCGGGCGGGGATACGAATATCAACCGAGGTGCCTGCGCCTCTTCGGCTGAAAATCGACACGCCATACTGCTCGCCATATTGAAGCTGAACGCGCTGATGTATATTGCGGATACCGAAGCCCGTCTCGCTGTCGTTGGAGAGACTCATAATTTCTGCGATCCGCTCTTGCCTCACGCCCATCCCGTCATCAATAACCCGATATAGGATATCATCGCCCTCCAGCTTGGCCACAATGCGAATATGAATGCGATCGCCGCTCCATGCGTGCTTCAATACATTTTCTACAAAAGGCTGCAGAATGAGCTTAATGGTCTCGTATTGCCACACGTTAACGTCAACATCGAATGTCGCTTCAAGTCTGCGTCCGTACTTGACCTTCTGAATGTCCAGATAGGCGTTAGCTTGCTCGACTTCGGAAGAAACGGGAATAAGCGTTTTGCCGGAATTAAGCGTCAGCCGGTAAAACTTCGCCAGTTGCACCACCATCTTCTGAAGCTTCTCGTTCTCGCCGAATTTGGCCAGTCGGTTAATAGACGAAAGCGTATTGTACAGAAAATGCGGATTGATCTGCGTCTGCAGCATCTCAAGCTCCGCTTCCTTCTTCTGCAGCTGAGTCAAGTACACCTTGTTGATCAGCGCTTCCACATCTTCGCCCATACCGTTCAGCGCCGTTGCGATTTGCGAAAACTCATCCCTTCCCCGATAAGAGATCCGCTTGTGCAAGTCTCCCTCACGAAACGCATTCAGCACAGAGACGAACTTTGTAATTCGCTTGGAGAAGTACCGCGACATGAATATGCCGGTAAATGTGAATAAGACGAAACAAAGCAGACATATCAAGAGGATATAGGTCTGCACGCGCTCAGCCTCTTGCTTAATAATGGTCAGCGGCACATAAGCGACTATTGTCCACTCCTGCAGGGGCATATACTCCTCAAGCGTCAGAAATTCGCCCGGCGGGTGAGACTCCGCCATCGAAGCCAGCGTAATCGGCGCTCGCCCACTGGATGCCCTTGCTTCGTCCAATTGTTCGTCGGAGGCATAAATAATTTCCCCCGTCTTGTCCTTCACAAGCAAGACGGCACCGTCTCCCAGGTTGCGGAAATATACACTTTCGAACAGTTCGTCGATTAAGACGCTGAACCTCATCATGCCAATTTCTTTCACATTCGTAGGAATAGACAAATCCACAATTCGGCGAATCATCGAGATTCGATTGCTTAATCTATCATCCTCGACTTGCTCCCAAACCATCGTGACGCCATATTCCTCTTCCGGGAATAGAAAATACCAAGGCGTATTCGAAATACGCCGATGCTTCAGCATGTTGATTACCTTTTCATTGGATTGCGTATCGTGCTGATCATAGATATTGTACACTTCGTCAATAGTGTCATTTTTAAAGTAAATGAACATCCTTAAATTCATACCGATGGACTTGGACGCGCTATCGAGCTTAGGCAGCAGCGTCTGTTCATGTCTGAGATGCTTCTCCCTGCTGTCCTCCGGTATAAGCTTGAGGCTTTCCACAAATTTATCGTCCTCGTAAAGGGTGGAAGAAATTCGGATCATATCATCCGTTTTGTAGGCGACATTGTCCCTGATTTGCACCAACGTGTTTTTAATATTATCGCTGGTTTGCTTCCGCATCGATGCATCGTACATGGAGTGGGAGACATAACCATTCACTGTGATCAGAATAATGATAAATACAAGGTACGAGAGCATAAGCTTATAGCCGATTGGCATATAACCCAAGCGTCTTCGTTTCTCCCAGGCCGATTTCATCTTTCCCTCCATAGGCTATTGTTCTCTTTTGCGGTATTCTAGCGGCGTCATGCCAAACTTCTCTTTGAATTGCCTGCTGAAATACGGCAAGTAGCGATAGCCAACCTGATCGGCAATCTCATAGATTTTCATGCCAGGCATTTTGAGCAGCTCGCAAGCCCGTTCCATGCGCAGCTGGACCAATAATTCATTAAAGGTATGCCCCGACTTCTCTTTAATCAGAAATCCTAAGTAGCTAGGGGAGAATGAGAAATGCTGTGCGATATCCTTTAGCGTAATATTTTCGCTCATCCGCTCTTTGATCGTCTTCATCACATTGCGAATAAACTTACTGTCCTTTGTGCTGTTCTTCTGATGCAGCTTCTCCGATATTTCAAAAACGCGATAGAGCAGCCATCTGCGGATATCATTAACCGTCTCGAACTGCAGCAATATATCGAGATTGCGGATATCAATGCCAAGCAGCTCGAACAAATCCTCGTTCATCGCGCTCAAGTGCTGATCCAGCTTCCAAATAATATAGTTGGTCAGATTATGAACGGTGAACTTGGAACGCAGGCTTGTCAACGATCGGAATAACGCTTCAAATTCGTCATAAATTTGCACAAGCTCATACTCTTTAACCGCTTTCATCATTGCATTCATATGATTGTCCAGCATGCGGGAATCCAACATGCCCGGCTCCGTGCTTACTTCCTCGAAATTAATAATGCCGCCTTTTCCGAGAAACATTTTCCCTTCAACCGCCTGAATGGCTTGCCCATATGAATTATGAAGCCTATCCAGCGAATGTACAGGCGCCCCGAGACCGGTCGTTATCGTAACGGTCAATCTGCGCTGCGCCCGATCCAGCAGCTTATCAATTCTATCTTCAATGCTATCTGCCTCCAGCAGCAGAGCGAACCGCTGGGAATTCAGCTTACAGTAAGGAATAGTTCCTCCTGCGCTTACCGCTTCATGCAGCTGCTTCATGAACACTCTGGACACTTCCAGCCGTGATGAGGCGTTGTCTTCCGTTCGAGAGAGCAGATCCAGCTCCATCACCGCTACCCGAACGGGCCACTTCAGTCGGTGAAGTTCATGAGACTTCATCAACTTCGCCATAAACTCGCGATCCGAAGGATCTTCCCCTTCGAAGAGACGCAGAAGCAGATCGCTTTTGGCAATAGGAATCATATCCTGGTAGGCTTCCTCGACCTCCCGATGCTTCAGCTCCTCGTCCAAGTCGCGCTTCACCTTCATAAGCGAAGCAATCAGTTCATTATCGTCCATCGGCTTTAGAACGTAATTGTAAGCCTTCAGTGAGAGGGCTTGCTGCACAAAACTAAACTCCTGAAATCCGCTCACAAAGATAATCCGTATATTGGGCTTCCTCTGCAGCGCAATCCGAGCCAGCTCAAGCCCTGACATATAGGGCATATTCACATCACTTACGAGTATATCAATGACATGCTGATCCAGCACCTCGCAGGCGGACAGTGCATTGTTCACAGAGCCCTTGACTTCCATCCCCAGCTCGGTCCAAGGAATAAATTGCTTCATCCCTTCCAAATCCAGTTCTTCATCATCTACCAACAGCACGTTGTACATCGTCTCTTCCCCCCATGAAGCATCAATGATGAATGTAAGCTGCTATTTGTTATTCAGAACTTTCACATTGTCTTGCCATCTCGTCGTGATGTCATTTAAATATTGCTGAAACCCCGCCTCCATGGAAGCACGATGCGCATCATCCAGTATGGACAGCACTTCCTCGTCGGATTTGCCAAATAGAGCGTCCCTGCGCGCATCGAGCCATATCTCTCTTAAATAGCTCATAATTTGGCCTTCCTCCGAGTTTGGGGCCGGCTGCACATTAATGAATTCCGTCGCGTCTCCTTGCGATTTCCAGGTAATTTTCTGCTGCCAATAGGTCGACCAATTCTGCTGCTCTTCCGGCAGCGTCTGCTCAAACTCGCTTTTTGTTTTATCGAGGTACACCGTATTGCCTACCCATATGAGATCGCCGGAGATGGCTTGAATTTCCGCCAAGCCTTTCGGATCAGTTCCGTATCTGGCTGTAAAATTAGGCGTAATTCCGTCATCCAAAAATCCGTTCCAATAGCCCGCAGGTCCTGGCGGTCCCCACATCTGGACGGCCGAGCCCTCCGGACCCGTCATCCAATCCAGCATAGCGAATATCGCTTCCGGATTTCTTGCGCTAGTCGTAATGGACGCAACATTCCAGCCCAGGATGTTGTAGGTGCCAGGATAAATCTTGGTGCGGTCTAAGCCTTGCTTATAGATCGGCTCGATGAACATATAACCATCGTCCGGATTAACCTTGCGCAGCTCCGCATCGCCCACCATTGCATTGATCATCGGATTTGCGCTGGCATAGACAGCCACTCTTCCTAGCATCAGCTTTTCGGCAATTTGATCCTCTGTCTGCGTCATCGCATCCGTCGGTATCAATCCCTCGCGCATCAGCCTGGCCACGTATACAGCCGACTCGCGGAACGCTTCATCCTTGTAGATAGACGACATCCGGTCGCCTTCCGTTACAGCATACAATCTGGTAAAACCTAAATTTTCTTCTTTAAACGCCGAAAAAAGCTGATCGATGCCATGCCCTTCCTTGGTCTGCCCTGTCTCGAATGGAATGACATTCGGATAACTTTCCTTCACCATTTGCAGATAATGATACAGATCCTCCGTCGTTTCAAGCGGCGGGAATCCTAACTCCCGGTATATCTTTTTGTTAATGACATATCCCGAATTGCCATAGGGTCTGTTCGTATAGTAGTTGGGAAAATAATAGATGTGACCGTCCGAGGAACGAAGTAATTCCAATATTTTGTCTCCTGCCCAATGCTTCAGGTTCGGATACTTATCGATATAAGCATCGAGCGGCACCAGCAAGCCCGCTTCCCTCATCTGCTCCAGATCGGAGCCGCGATCACCCCATACAATATTGGGCAAATGATTGCCGGCAATCATTTTCTGCAGCTTCTGCCTTGCCTTTCCATCTGAACTAATAGGAGTGACATGAATGTTGAACTGATCCCTGATCCACTTCGATGCAGGGTCCGAGCCCCATGAAGGCATGGAATAATAGCTATAGTGAGCGTAAAACGAGATATCCAGCCGCTCACTCCCCAAGACGTACAAGCCATTTTCATACAGCCCGCCTTCTTGGGTCGTATGTTCTTCTACCTCTTGTTCTCTTACCGTGCTTCCGGCATTGCTGCAGCCCCAGATCAAACTTAATGTCAGAACTGTAAGCAGAAGTCGCATGAACATTTCTCTCTTCTTGTTCACTGACCTTGCGCCCCCTTGAAAGAATGGTAAATTCGACTGTTAATAGTCTAATGATACCAAAAACACCACTAACATTATATAGAAAAGATCAATATAACAGAATGCACAGACATCCCAACGGGTTCTGACAAACCTGTTGGGATGCTTGATCTTGCTATGCGGGACTAGCTGAGTCCAAGAATTTTACGCTTTTCTTGCCACTGAGCCGTACGCCATTCCAGCAGCTTGTTGTAGCCCAGCGATTGGGCATCCGCCTCAGCCTTGTCGAGAATACGGTCTACATCCTCTGGGCTCTTCGCTTGCGAGGAGTCGGCAAATACTTGCAGGAACATATCGGCCAACAACTGCTGGATACCAGCCTCTTCCGATTCGGCCCTTGGAGTCAGGTTTCTGAACTCGGTTGTATCGATACCCGTTGGCCAGGTCACTTCGCGCTGGTATCGAGCTTGCCAGTTTTGTTGGTCTACTGGCTGGGACAATTCATATTTGTTCTTGGCAGGGTCAATGTATGCGGAATTGCCTACGATCATGACCGGCAAATTGTCCGTTTGAAGCTGGGCCACTTCTTCTTTGTTATACTGATCTGTGAAGTTTGGAAATCCCTCATTGTCAAATCCATTCCAGTTTTTCCCCTCCGGACCGAAGAACTGAAGATTCATCCCCTCAGGACCTGTATACCAATCCAGGAATGCGAAAATCTTTTCGGGGTCTTTGGCATTTTTAGTAATGACCGCTACGTTCCAGCCAAGCTTGTCATAACCGCCTGGATGAATTTTGTTCTTGTCCAGTCCTTCTTTGTGGAATGGCCAGATCACGAAGTAACCGTCTTCCGGATGAGTGCTCGTAATTTGAAGATGAGCTTGATTGGCCTTGTTTGTAACGTCTGCGCTGCCATAGACTGCGACGCGGTTATTCACCAGCTTCTCCGTAATTAGATCGTCTGATTGGGTGAATGCGTCTTGTGTCATCAATTTTTCAGTATACAATTTAGAAACGAATTTTTGCGACTCACGGAAAGCAGGATCTGTAAAAATCGATGTCAGCTTGTCGCCATTAGGTACAGCGAGGAGCTGGCTGCCCAAGGAATCATATAGAGCGCCTTCTTTGAATGCCGTATACAGCAGAGCTACGCCTTGGCCATCTTGCGCCCGACCAGGCTCATACGGCACAACCTCAGAGCCGTACTTCTCTTTCACTTTTACCAGATAGTCATATAGTTCGTCTGTCGTCTCCAGCTTCGGCTCGCCAAGCTCTCTGTATATTTTTTTGTTGACTGCATAGCCAGCCGTATTGGTCGACTGATTGGTATACCAGTTCGGGAACTTATACAGCTTTCCGTCCTTGGAGCGAAGAAGATCAATTCTTTCTTCACCGAGCCATTTCTTCAAATTCGGATATTTATCCAAGTAATCATCGAAAGCGACAAGCTGGCCGTTCCCTTCCATACGATCCATATCCGGATGGAATCGGTTCATCCAGATGACATCAGGCAAAGTACCGCCGGTCATCATCGTCGTCATCATTTCATCATTGCTGCCATTCGCCTGAATCGCTTTGATGTTGAGCCCTTTGTTTTCTTTCAACCATTTGGTTGCCGGGTAATCGTCCATCCCCAAGTAATTGGTCCAACCATAATGGAAGAACAATGAAAATTCCAGTGGTTCCGATCCGAATTCCCATGCTGCATTTGCCCCCGGAGAATCTGTTTCAGTGCCCGTCTGATTGGTTGCCGCAGGTGAAGGCGATGGCTTGTTATTGCCCGGTTCGGACTTGCTGCAAGCTGCCAGTACCGTCGTCAGCAGCAGAACCGCTGAGACAACGAGCAGCAACGACTTTCTTTTCCTCATGGTTATTGCCCCTCTCATATTTATTGTCTATGTCCAAAGCGAAACTCGCCTTAAACCGTTAGGAAGAAATCGGATGCTATTCTTTCAATGAACCTATCAACACGCCTTTGACAAAGTATTTCTGCACGAATGGATACACAATAATGATAGGAAGTGTGACGACCATCATTGTTGCGCTTGTAAGCGACTTGGAGGTGAAGGTTCTGGCGCTATTGATTTTGGAGATCACATCATTGGGCAGTCCCGACAATTCAATAATGTTGGAGTTCAGCAGTCTTCGAAGTATCGTCTGTACGGGCAGCAGGTCCGGATTCGTAATGTAGATGCTCGGCACGAACCAGTCGTTCCAATGCGCGATAGCGGTGAACAGGCCAAGCGTAGCGATGACCGGACCTGATAACGGCAATATGATTCGGAAAAAGATTCCCCATGTGCTGCAGCCGTCCACTTGCGCAGATTCTTCCAGGCCAGCCGGCAACCCTTTGAAAAACGTTCGGAATATAATCATATTCCACACGCTAATCAAGCCAGGAATAATGAATACTAGAAAGTTGTCCATCAGCCCAAGCGAACGAATGAGCAAGAAGTTCGGGATCAATCCGCCGCCAAAGTACATAGTGAAGATAAAGAAAATCATGTAAAACTTGCGGCCCATCAAAAAGGATCGGGTCATGCCATAAGCCAAAATCGCCGTCATCAAGGTAGCGGATACCGTACCCACTATGGTTCGGTAGAAGGAAATCAGAAATCCATTGATCAACTTATTGTCCTGAAACACGACATCATAGTTATCCCAAGTGAAAACTCTTGGCCAGAACGTTATCCCGCCCCTTGATGTATCCATCCCTTCATTGAAAGAAACAACGAAAGCATTCCAGAACGGGTACAGGGCTGAGAAGGATAGCAGGATGAGAAACGCATAGATGAAGTACAGTAATAGCCGGTCGCCAAAACTGACTCGTTTTAACCGCATGGCCCGTCGACCTCCCGATCATTTATCAATTGCACTACCATAGGCTGCTGCCAGCTTTTCTCGCCAAATAATTGGCCATCGTCAGCAAGCCGACACTAATTACGGCTTTGAACAACCCGATGGCAACCGCAAATGAATAGCGTTGATTCTGCAACCCAATTCGATAGACATATACATCAAGGACATCGGACACAGGTCTCAGAATCGGATTGGAGGCCAAAATGAGGATATCCTCAAAGCCAGCATTCAGCAGGCTGCCCATCGCCAGTATCATAAAGATGATAATGACCGGCATAATGCTTGGTATGGTAATGTGGAAAATTTGCTTCAGCTTGCTCGCCCCATCAATTTCCGCTGCCTCGTACATATGAGGATCGACTCCGGCAATAGCGGCCAGATAGACGATGGAAGCGAAGCCGATCTCCTTCCATACATTTGTGGAGATGAGGATGGTCCAGAAATACTCCTTTAAGGAAAGGAAGTTGATTGGTTCATCAATAGCGCCTATTCCTTTCAACAGGATGTTGACGCTGCCATTGTCAGTAGACAACAGAGACATCACCAGACCGCCTACAATGACCCATGACATAAAGTGCGGCAAATAGGTAATCGTTTGTACAATTCGTTTAAATACCATGTGGCGGACTTCATTCAACATGAGCGCCAGCACGATGGGAGCCGGAAAACCAATAAAAAACTTCAGTAAACTGATCACAATCGTGTTCCGCATAATCTGATCAAAGTTAGGAGCGTTGAAAAACGCTTCAAAGTGTTTGAATCCGACCCAAGGGTTCTCGAATATCCGATGCGCGGTGAACACGTTGTAATCCATAAATGCAGTCAGAACGCCGTACATCGGTATATAGGAGAATACGAAAACCAACAATATCCCCGGAAAAACCATAAGCTGAACGTCGATCTGCTTCCAAAAGCGGCGAAAGGGATTGGTTTTTTTCAGCGATTTCAGCCCTGGCGAAGATGAAGGGTGCGGCTTGTTCGTCGTTGTTCCCGACATGGTATCCTCCTCTGGAATGTAGTAGTGGAAGGCGATTGCTTCCTTCCGGCTTATGTACATTCTACTGCTGGCCTGCGAACGAAACGATATAAGAGGAACGCGATTTTTTACACTACAGAAGTTACTTTTTTTGCGGAATTTGATACAAAAACAAGGTCGATTGTCGTAAAATATGGAAACTGTTAGAAAGACAAGATGAGAGGTAGCGGATAGTTATCAAAGTCATAAAAACGATTAAACTTGTATGGAAATACTCAAAAAGACGGCATGTGGATATGCCGTCCTAAAGAGTCTTATAGAGCTGAGTGTGCTAGCTTCCGTCTAATTTGGACAACTATGCTATAATAGAAGTACTACATTCCAAATGAGGTGAGGCTAATGAAATGGGAAGAAATTACTGAACTGCATCCAAGCCGTTTTGTTCTAGTAGAGGCGATTAAAGCAAGCTCAAGTAACCGTATACGTCAATTGGAGGACATGTCAGTTATTCAGGATTATGAAAATCCTCAAGAAGCATGGAGCGGTTACAAACATTTTCATAAGATGCATCCAACACGCGAACTCTATGTATTTCATACCAGCCGAAGTGATGTAGAAGTAGTCGAAGAATTTTTTTCTGGCGTTCGGCAACGCACATGAACATACATCTCCAACATGGTTTACCTATCGTCTCTTTGACATTAACTCACTATAATCAATCGATTATATTACCAAACGTCCTGTTCGATACGGGCTGTGCCGCAACTGTATTTGATACCGATGTACTCTCCAGGATCGGTATTTACATAGATTTTATAAACGGAACAGCAAAACGAATGTATGGGGTAGGCGGGACAAGTGAAATTTGCTATGAACAGATGCTCCCTACGCTTCAAATCGAACATTTTGTATTAAATGATTTTCCGATTCAGCTGGGTTCTATACAAGAACCTTACGGTTTTGACGGCATACTGGGCGTTGACTTTATGATAAAAACGAAATGTAAAATCGACTTTGGTACCATGCAAATTCATTATGGGTATTAACTTTCAATTATTGTTCTCTTACTAATCTCCTTTTCCACACTTCAGCAACCTCATAACCATCCTCATATCATTTCAAACACGCAAAAAAAAGACAACATATCGCTATGCTGTCTTCAAAACAATCATATAGTTAGCATGTAGAAAGGGCAAAAGCCCTGACAAACGAGAATGGAGAGACCTGGCTATGTTAAATTTGTAACTCCCCAAGCTTAATCAGCTCGACAACCGCTTGCGAACGACCTTTGACATTCAATTTCTGCATAACATTCGAAATATGATTGCGGACGGTTTTCTCGCTGATGAATAATTGCTGCGCAATGTCTCGTGTCGTTTTGTCCTGCACCAACAGCTCGAATACCTCTCGTTCACGATGTGTCAATAAAAACTTGCTCTTATGGTCGCTTCCCTTCAAGATTTGTCACCCCTCCTTGCTCGGGTTTTTATGGTATAACAAGGGCAAGGGATACAGTCAACTTATCATATGAAGGGGGGATAGCGATGGTGCTGTATAGGAGTAAAATGGGCGCGTTAGAACTTCGGCTTATGCCATCTCAGCATGAACAATGAGCCGGTGAGTCGGATCGACAACGGGATCGCAAGTGATTAACGTCAGTCTTCGGTCTGTCTTATTGTAATTGAGGACAGATACATCGGTAGGCACCACAATAGACGTGCCTGTCACCACATAGGTATACGTCTCGCCTTTTGTCTCGACCACGATCTTGTCGCCTTTCTTCACCTCATTCAGACGATTGAACAGCTTGCCCTTCGCTCTCATGCGGTGCGCAGCAATTGCCGCATTGCCGACTTCTCCGATTGGGGCCGTCTCTGTCAAATGTGCGGCGGCGTATTTCATGTTTTTTTGCGTGGCGCCCTCCAGTACGGGCAGGTTCACCTTAATGCTCGGAATCCGTATCGTAGCAATGGCATTCAGCTTCGGTGGCTCCTTGGAAGGTTCCGGCGTGTCCGTTGGCTCCTCCGTCTCCACCGCATCTGGTGTTGCGCTGGCGTTGTCCTCATCAGACTCCGCTTCGGCAAACAAAGCCGAAAGACGGTCGTACTGATCGATAGCTTCCTGCAGCGCCTCCTCGTCATCCGCACTCTCTTCCCACTGCGCCATCAGCTTCTCCTGCTGCCTGTCATCGAGCCATGCGCTAGCCCGGGGATATACAATAATAAGCAGACCGATAATAATGAGTCCATAAGATAGCAGTCTCTTCATGACATGCCTCCTCTCTCCACCGGCTTGCGGCCGGCAAACACCCACTTCTTGCTTCCGTAGAAGTTCAACGCCACAATAAGCACGGTTACAATGGCCTTCCCGGCCAGCTCATGCAACCCGATCCATTCCGTTGCAAACACAAGCAGCAGCAAGGATACAGCCAGCATGCATAAATTCCAAAGAAGGAACCTAAGCATTCGGCTCACCCCTCCACGCTTGTCGCTAGCCGCCGTTTCGTTTCGAAAAGTAAATATACTGTTCATCATATAACTATTCAACATGCCTGCCGCGTAAGCCGCTATCTGTGCAATTGAATAATGCGTATGCACAACAATCAGCAGCGTGAACACCGCCATATCGATAAGTGTGTTTAGTCCGCCGATTATGCTGAACGTAAGAAATTGCTTAATGGAACGATTTCCGGCTCGATCAGACATACTGCTTGGCACGTTCCGCATCGGCTTTGACCCTTGCTTCTTCTGATGCTTGCTCCGAGTATCCCTCGACTTCCCTAACAATATAAAGCGGGCGGTTCTTGGATTCATCGTAGATACGACCAATGTACTCCCCAATCACGCCGAGCAAGAGCAAGATAATGCCGTTGAATAGCAAGTTGAGAGCAACGATTGTTGTCCATCCCGTCTCTGTCGTATCGGTGAACAAGCGCTGGTACAGCACAACTAGCAAATAGATGAAGCTCCCTAGCGACAGGAAAAAACCGAGATAGGTAGCAATTTTCAGCGGCTTGTAGGAGAAGCTTGTAATACCGTCCAGTGCAAAGCTGATCATTTTTTTCAGCGGATATTTTGTTTCTCCCGCGAACCGCTCCTCGCGCACATATTCGACGCTTGTCTGCTTGAAACCGATCCAACTGATCAAGCCCCGGACAAAGCGGTTTTTCTCCTTCAAGCCGCGCAGCACGTCGCATACTTTGCGGTCGATAAGTCTGAAGTCTCCCGTATCCAGCGGAATGTCCACATTGGTCATGCTGCGCAGGAGCCTGTAGAAGGCAAGCGCGGTCAGCTTCTTGAACAGCGTCTCCCCTTTACGCTTCAGCCTGCGGCCGTACACCACCTCATAGCCATCCTTCCACTTTGCGATCATGTCCAGAATCACTTCAGGCGGGTCCTGCAGGTCCGCATCGATAACAACAACCGCATCGCCCTTCGCATAGTCCATGCCGGCCGTAATCGCGATTTGATGACCGAAGTTTCGAGAGAAATCAATCAACCTTACGTTCTGGTCGTTCGCGCTGAACGATTTCACCAGCTCTACGGAGCGATCCTTGCTCCCGTCGTTAACGAAGATCAGCTCGTATCTCCCGTCCGCACGGTCCATCACTTCCTTCAGCCTGCCGTACGTATGCTCGATCACTTCTTCTTCGTTATACATTGGCACAATAACGCTATACTTGACCTTGTTCTCCATGACGATGCTCCTCATCTAATCTCCATATTAAAATACCCAGCTAGGGAACCAGCGCAACAAATCAATATACCAGATCGGTACTGTCAATCCGGATAGCGCAGGGTAGTACAGAACAAACAATATAGCAGCGGCAATCACAAATCCGTTCCGAATCTTCTTGATTCTCGGGTTGCGCTCCTCCGCCAATTGAAATAAGTAAACGATACTTAAAATGACGAACGGCACCATAGCGAAATAATGATACAGGAACGTCTCACGCGGTACGAGCATCCACGGTACATATTGTGCCAGGAAGGCGATCCATAACATATAGACGTGCTTGTCGCGGCGTTTGATGCTAATCCACATCGTCGCCAGCATCGCCGCAATGCCCGTCCACCAAATCAGCGGATTGCCCATTGCCACGATCGTCGACTTCATTCCCGCCGCCAGCTCGCCGCCAGAATAATACCAGACCGGACGCTTCATGAACGGCCACTCCCACCAAGAGGAGGAGAAAGGATGCGACGACACCAGATGGCTGTGATAGCTGTACATATGCACTTGGTAATCGATCAGCGACTTAAGCGTGTATCCCTCGCTCATAACCGTTAACACCGGAATGTAAGAGAGAGCGTAGATACCGGCAGGAATCGCGATATAGAAGATCAGACAAGCAGCCAGCGTCCAGATTGTATAGACTGGAAATACGGATACGATCCGCCCCAACGCATCTGAATCCAACGTCGCAGCGGCATCATCCTTCCGTCGAAGCATGCGCTTCGCCGCCGCATATTCCTTGTACCGATCCCACAGTGATAGGCCCAGCATAACGGCCAGACCTGCTCCACCGTAGAGAACGATCCATTTCGACGCAACGCCAAGCCCGAAGAACAAGCCAGCGAGACCGAGCGGCACCATCGTCGCAAGCAACTTAGTTCTATAGAAGCTCAGTGCCATATATTTGTTCATAAAGTGGAACATCAGCATGATAAAGAAAACACCATATACATCAATCGTCGAAATTCTCGTCTGCGTGAAGTGCATAAAGTCCACGGCTAGCAAACCCGCTGCAAGAGCAGCGTACGCTGTTCGACCGAACAGCCGCTTGGCCGTCATATAGATAATAGGAACCATCGCGACCCCGATTAGTGTCCCTGCGATGCGCCATCCGAACGGATTGAGGCCGAACAGCTTGATGCCAAGCGCAATGATGATTTTGCCAAGCGGTGGATGGGTATTCTCATAAGCGACGATGCCTTCCAGATTCTCATAGGCCGTTCTAGCATGATAAATCTCGTCGAAATAGCTGCCCTTCATATAATTATGCCCATATATCATCAAGTCTTGCTCATCGAATAGTTGAGCTACATTGCCTCTCCTAGGCTCTCCTGCTTGTTCGTCATGAATCGAGGCGATCTCAAGCGGCACTTTGCTTCCCGCTTCATAAATGCCCATCTCGTGCAGGGAAAACCCCGTTGTCGTAGCGGTCAGCTTCACATAGCGTGCAGTCAGATCAACGGTCTGACTGCGCCATGCGAACACCGCCACATGGTTATTGTCCACCTCAATCGGACTCGTCCACTCATCCGGCTGAAGTCCGAACTCCAATCGGAACTTGCCTGTTCCGACGCCGCCAAAGGTCGTAACCCGCTCCAGATGCTTCTCCTCGCCCAGATCGATATAGAAGCTTTGTCCGCTGCTTGACGGCTGCCAAGGCGTCTCCGGCCCCTTCATAGAACCGAGACCGATGAGTGCGACTGCGGCATAAACAGCCGTCAATGCTCCTATCCAGATCCAATCCATGCGCGTCAGGAGCCGCTTATTCTTGTCACCCGTCACCCGCTCTTGTATCACACTCGTCAGTAGACGCTGATCCGCTTCCTTCTTATCTTCTGCCGTTACCGGAAGGAGCTCAAGCGTACGTCCCCGCTTGTAATGGTCATAGCCAACATAAAGCATATAGAGCAGCAAACCGATGTTGCTTATCGAAACCAGCAAAACAACACCATCCATAACGACATTTGTTGTCGTCTTGCTGTACTCCAGCACATAGCTCATATTGAAGAAATTCGTAACTGTAAATCCGTAGAATATATGCAGTATTCGGCGATCCCGCATTTGAATAAAGGCAAACAAGCTTAGCAGCAGAATCGGGAACATGTATCTTTCATGCATCTTTGTCACAAGGATGAACACGACAGCAATGAGCGTCATCGCGATGAAGAAGCTCCGGTCTTCGCCTTCCCGGCGCTTGCCTGCCAGGCTGAACCAGACGGCCAGAGCCACCGCAACTACTACAAAAAGAGTACCCCAGAGCTGATAGTTCAGGAACAGCCAGCTTTCCGTAAGCGGCTTCCAGTTGGCACCATTTAATGCATATACATTAAAGGCATTCAACGTCGCATAAGGATAAGAGGACAATGTCCCCTTATACAGCTCGTACAACGCCTTCAGTCCTCCGCTCGACCAGAAGAAAGGCAAGGCAAGCAGAATAAACGTGCCAAACCCGTAATAAGCAGTAACCGCAACGTTCTTCCATTTCTTGCGTGCCAGCAAGGCAAGCAGCAGCACTGGCATAAAGATGAAAGCTTGCGGCTTGATCAAGGCAGCAATCGCATACCAAACGGCTGCTTTGCCAAAGCGCTTCTCCGCAATCCCAAGCAGTGACAAGGAGAGAACGAGCGCAAACACCGAATCGACTTGCCCCCATGCGGCGGAGTCCAAAATGACGGCCGGATTGAACAGCCACAACATCGCCAGGCCCGTCGCCACAGGAGCGCCCAGCTTTCTGGCTGCGGCCCGGAAGATAACAACCGCCGCGCCCAAATCCGCCGCAATAGCTGGCAGCTTGTACAACAGCAACGCAGCAGCTTCGCCCGTTATGCCAAGCCAGCTTTTAATATGACCCAGGGCAAACAAGACGTATATGTAACCCGGAGGATAATCGACGAACATCTCTGTATGGTAGAAACCTGCCAGCCCTTCACGAACAGCCTGCTCCGACCAGAACATGAACAGGGCAATATCATTAGCGTATCCTTCATGACGAAGAGCCAGCACAATACGCATAGCCAAAGCCGCAGCAAAGGAAATCCACAGCAGAGTCGATACACTACTTCTACGCGGTTCTAGCAAATTCCGGTCACGGAATAGCTTGGTGGACACGAATGCGTACAATAGAGAGAAGAGTCCCGTATAAATCAACATCCCCAGAATAGACACCTTCTGCGGTCCATCCGATTCTTCGCCGACCGAAGCAGTCTGCTCCAACGAGAAGACCTCGACGCCGTCAGGCGCTTCTGATACCTTTTCGACCTTGAGATCATCGAACCAGGCCTTGCCTGTATGGAGACTTCCATAGCCTCCAAGACTTGCGCCAACCAGTATCTCCTTCTGATCCTTGCCCGTCTTTCCGTAAAATTCCAGATGTGCCCATGTCCCGTTCGTATCGCGGAATTCAGGATAATGCACCGCCACGCCCTCAACATACAGATGAGCGCCTGTCGCTTGATTGCCTACCCCCTCCGTCTTTACATAACCGGAGATCCGATACGTCGTTTTGGATTTCACTTTAACCTGTTGCAGCAGGCGTGCATGATTGTCCCCGCTGTTATGTATATACGCAGACTGTTTCCCTGAATAAAACACGTTCCGATCGATTCCGTATTGGGTTACGCCACTGTCGTCGATCCATGCTTCCGTCTTCCAACCATCCGGCATCTCGCTGGCTGCAGCTTCAAAATCACCGTTTATTAGCAAGTTTCCGGCTGCGTTCACTGCAATGCCTGGCACCAGCAAGAAGAGCAGGAGCATCATAGCGAGTATTCGGGAAAAGCCTTTGCTCATCTTTATCACGTTTCCTTTCCTTATCCATCCGTTGCCTATTATTATACAAACTCATAACCACTTTATCGAATGCATCTGGCAAGGTCAATGAAAATAACAAAAAATACATGCTTTTGGCCGCCTCTGGATACCAGCCTCGTACAGACTTCGGGCGCATGCTTGTATTCTTTTGCCATTGCCCTCAAGCCCGATTTGCCCAGTCGGGATGTATGAGCTGTAATCGACGGTTGTTTCCACACGCGCAAAAAAGCCGACCTGCCTATACGGCGGTCAGCCTTCATAACCATTAACTATGTTTTTAATCAAGGAGTCTGTATTTCTTCGACACGCTTGTTGTTTTCAACAAGTCCTTATTAGTCACTTGCGGCTTGACGACCGGGAATACACGCTCCACAAGTCCGTTAAACTCCATAATATAATTCTGAACAGGATATCCCAACTCATCGTCCTTCATGTAGGCGTCCATTCTGCCGACAAATTCAGGATTGGCGGACACATACACATGCACGACGTCCGGCCTCAGTTCTTTCACAGCACTTGTAATTTGTGCTTTCAGCTCTTCCGTCAGTTTATCTTCCCCCGTTGACAAGCTGCTCATGCGCTTGCCCCTTAGCCCGCCGTCTTTGCTGAACAGTCCAATATGCGTCCGACTTAATCCTTGAGCTTGCACATTCATGCTATTCCCATCCAAAGATACTGCAACATAGGCATTATCGTCAGCCAGCATGACGGAGGATGAGTGAATGGGTTTCATTTGGGTTAATTGATCAGCGATAGCCCGGCTCGCTTCAAGACGATAATTTTTATGAGATCCAACCAGATTATTGCTCCTTAATGGTCTGCCGTTCACGCGGTTGCGTTCATTCATACCATCGTCCGAAAAGCGCTTATCCTTAATTAAGGAACCGCTGGAATCGTATCTGATGGAATGTTTCCGAATGTTTTTGTTGCCCAAGTCGCCTTGATACTCCATCCCGCAGCCGCTTACTAAAGCAGTGAGCATTACGCCTGCCGTCAACGTCGTTATCATTTTTTTTCTCATTAGCCAACCTCCCGTTCCTGTAGTTACTTAGCCTGATTCAGACTCCACTATAGCGTTTGTCATTCAGTCTGCCGCTATTCGCCCGTTGACAATTGGCAATTCAGCGTTTATATTTTTAGTATCAAGTATTAGTATCTGGTACTAAATTATAGCGAAAGAGGTGTATCTAATGTTATCTTCCGTTCAAAATGAGGCAAAACCTACTCCGTCCTTGCTCTCCAATAGTACAATAACCGCTATTGGCTCTTACGTGCCGGCACGCAAGCTTACCAATAACGATCTCGCCGCTATGGTCGAAACAAACGATGAATGGATCGTTCAACGAACGGGTATCAAAGAGCGGCATGTAGCGGGCGAAAACGAATTTACATCCGACCTCATCGCTAAAGCCATCGATAATATGGTGGAACGATACGGCTCAGAGCTGAGCGACGTTGATTATATTGTTACAGCGACTTCTACGCCGGACACGATCTTCCCAAGCGTTGCCGCAATGATTCAGGCCAAATTCAACATCAAGCAATGCGGTTCCATTGATATTCAAGCCGCTTGCGCAGGCTTTACAGCGGCCCTGCAACTGGCGAACGGATTGCTGCTGTCAGGCATGTATCGAAAAGTGCTTGTTCTGGCTGCTGATGCCTTGACGAAAATTACAGATTATAACGATCGTACGACCTGCATCTTGTTCGGAGATGGAGCCGGAGCTGTATTGGTGGAACGTTCTTCGGATGGCATCGGGGCTATGCTGGGGGCATACTCCAATACAGAGGGAGATGGAGGCAAACATGTTTATTTGAGCAACTTGTCTCCAGCCATCGGGAATTTCGCCATTCAGACAAACGGAAAGCTTGTACAGAACGGTAGAGAGGTGTATCGTTGGGCCGTCAGCCGTGTTTCGGAAGGCATACGAGAATTACTTCAGCAATGCAATATGAAGCCGGAAGATATCGACTGGTTCGTCCCACATAATGCGAATCAACGAATTATAGACGCTTTATGCGAAAGAATTGGCTTTCGTGAAGATCAGGCGTTATCCAGCATTGCGAAGTATGGCAATACATCTGCCGCATCCATCCCACTTGCGCTAGACGATGCAGTACGAGACGGCCGAGTGAAGACCGGCCACATCCTTTTGCTTCATGGTTTCGGTGGCGGTCTGACTCAAGCTGGCGTCGTACTGCGTTGGAATTTGTCTTAAAGAATAGAGGATGGCCACGCCGTTATACTAACGTGACCATCCTCTATTTCTATATGTTCACAGATTCGTGAAACGATTCGGAGATATCGCTTCTAGTAGCGAAGAATCTCCCCCTCCATCCAACAGATCACATATCAGCATGGCGGTAACTGGACTGAGCAGAATCCCATTGCGATAGTGTCCAGACGCCATCATAGCGGAAGGCTTGCCGACCACATTGCCGATCAGCGGCAGTCCATCCATCGTAGCCGGCCGAAGTCCGGCCCAGCGATAAGCCGTTTCACGGCCAGCCAGCCTTGGCATCCAGCGGTCGCTTGCCCGGATCAGTCGTTGGATGCCACGATCAGTAACCGAGGAATCAAATCCCGAGACATCCTCAGAAGCTCCGCAGACGATGCGGCCTATCGGCTTGTTCACCCAATAGGCCCCACTGGAGAACACCATATGCCGCAAGTCATCGGCCTTACTCTCATAAGAGCAGATTTGCCCGCGAATAGGGTGAATTGGAATGTGGATGTCCAGCCAGCGCTCCAAGGCGCCCGACCATGCGCCGGAGCAAATGACGATACGATCCCCCGATAGCTTTGACAGCCCGGACATCTGCACGGATACACCGGCACTCTCATGGAACGAAATATCAAGCAGCTCTCCGGCATGATCGTTCAGCTTGACGCCAAGCTTGCGGCAAGCCGTCTCCAGCGCGGTTACGAGACCCGGAGCGTAGATATGACTCTCTTCGGGACAATATAGGGCAACTTCGATGTCATGCGACAGACCCGGCTCCAACGCCCGCAATGCTTCTCCCTCGATCCGTTCTGCCTTGGCTCCCCACTCGTTATGCCATCTCATTCTGGATTGCAGTGGGAGCAGGTCCGCTTCGTGGCGATAGACATTCAAGCTCCCGCTCCTGACCCAGTCGGTCGACATGCCGGAGATGGATTCTACCTTCTCGACCCATTGCTCATAGAGCCGCAAGCTTTGGAGACATAGTCGGAAGAATGGATCCGGTTGTTCGATATTTTCTGAATAGGGAGCCAACATGCCAGCCGCTGCGCCCGATGCTTGGCCACCGAACTTCCCGGACTCCAGCACGGTGACCTGGTAGCCTCTAAGAGCGGCTTCGAATGCGCATGACAAGCCAATAATGCCGCCGCCAAGCATGATGACTGATTGCGGCACTAATAGCCCTCCCCACCATGGCTTACAGAAGCAGGCTGCAGGAACAATGAGCCGGCGGGATCGCTGCTTGCCGAAGCATAGCGTTTCTTCGGTACTCTGCCCGCTTCGCTTGCCAGCCGTCCGGCCTCAATTGCCATCGCGAAGGCTTGCGCCATCTTGACCGGGTCCTTCGCTTTGGCGATAGGCGTATTAGCTAGAATAGCTGCAGCGCCTAGCTCCATTGCTTCCGCGGCGTCCTTAGGCGATCCAATCCCAGCGTCTATAATGACGGGAACCTTCGCGCCTTCCATAATCAGTCCCAAATAATAGGGATTAAGCAGGCCGAGTCCCGTACCGATCGGTGAAGCCCCTGGCATCACAGCTGCCGCTCCCGCTTCTTCAAGCCGTTTGCAAAGAATAGGATCGTCGGACGTATAAGGCAGCACAACAAATCCTTCGTTGGCCAATATATCTGTAGCTTTAAGTGTCTCGATCGGATCGGGCAGAAGCGTCACAGGACTTCCGCTAATTTCGATTTTGATCCAATTGCCAAGACCCGCAGCCCGTGCCAATCTCGCGATTCGCACGGCCTCTTCCGCAGTGCTGGCTCCTGAAGTATTCGGCAAATAAGTAAGCCCTCTCTCTCCAAGATGCTGCAAGATCGAATCATCCTCATAGCTCTCCAGATCTACACGCCGCACTGCAAAAGTGATGACTTCCGCTCCGGATGCATCCAATGCTAGCTGCATGACAGCTGGACTCGGGAAACGTCCCGTGCCCAGAAAAAACCGGGAACGCAACTCCTTTCCGCCAAGACGAAGAGCAGCCGTTTCATAACTTGCCTTCATGTGGCTACCCCCCTCCAACAAACTGTATCAGCTCGATGTCTGCACGCGGTTGGATGACCGTATTTCTCCACATGCCTCTGGAGACGATAACCCCATCCAATTCAGCAACCATCCGCTTATGACTTTGACCAAGCTCCCGTACCAGCTCCTCCAAATTGCGTGCTGAAGTATTGCGTTGCTCTCCGTTGAGCATGATTGTTACCGACTGAGGAGCATAACCGGAATATTGACCTATCTTATTTAAAAAAGAACGGCACACGGCAGCCGGATCTTCGCTTCCGACAATAGCAGATACCGCGCACAAGCGGCGCGCGCCCGCTTCCAGCACAGAATCGGCATTGTCCAGCGTTATACCGCCAATGGCTACGAACGGAATATGTATCTGCGCTGCAGCCTCCGTTACATAAGCGGTCGTAACCGCTGCTTTTCCCGGCTTCGTATTCGTCGGATAAACAGGACCTACACCAATATAATCTGCTCCGTCCCGCTCCGCCTTCAACGCTTGCTCCAAGCTGTGCGTCGACACGCCAATCAGCTTATCAGGACCCAGCAGCCTGCGCGCCTCTTCAAACGGTATATCGTCTTGACCGATATGAACGCCATCAGCTTCAACCTGAATCGCGATATCAACATAATCATTCACAATAAAAGGAACGTTGTACGCTCTAGTAAGCTTACGCAGCGCTGCCGCTTCACGCAGCACGTCTTCTCTGGAACCTGTCTTGTTGCGAAGCTGCAACATGCCTGCTCCGCCAATCAGCGTCTGCTCCATAACATCGACCAATTCCCTGCCGGGATGATGTGTGGAAGCTGTAATGACGTACAGTTCAAAATCGCTCCATGCTCTCTCTTTCACGTCCTTGCCTCCTCTTCTGCCTGCATCTCAAGGGGATCGGTCAAGTAGCGAACGCATATACGCAGCGCCTTATCGGCATCAATAATCCCTTGCACTAGCACACGTCCATCCGGAAACAAAACCAACCTCTCGCCGTCAGGCAGCCCAATCTTTAGCAAATACCGATTCGCTTTGATCTCATATCCCAGCCGCTCGAAGACAACTTGCCACTGTTCCAATTGGAATGTCCTTGGGAGCGTCACCTGAACGGAATCTCTGCCGCAAAGCGCGACAGCTAGTGTTTGACTCCAAGCGTGAGCAGGTGGAGTCTCGTCTGTCCCCGCTTGCAGACGGTGTTTCCTCTCCTCACGGTGTGCGAGTACATCCGATCGAGCAATGGACTCGCTCCTTGGTAAGTTCAATTGAACGATGTTTTCATCGGCAAGACCGCCGCAAATATGGCATCCCGGCGTACAGCCAGGCAATGTAAATTCACGTACAGAGAAACGCCACAAGTCTGCGACGACCCAGCTTTTGCGAACGGCATTCCGATTGCCGCTCAACCATTTGATCGCTTCTACCGCTTGCAGCGACGCTATAAAATCGACAGCGGCGGATAAAACACCGGCAGTATCGCAGTTCAACTCTTCCTCAACACTCGCTTCGTCACCTATCAAGCAACGCAGGCATGCGGTCTGTCCCGGGATTAGCATAGCGCTCATTCCTTCCGCTCCAGCCACGCCCCCATAGATAAACGGAATGTTCCTCGCAAAGCATGCTTCACTCAGCAACAGCCTCGTTGCGGCATTGTCCGTTCCGTCCAGGACAAGATCCACATTTTCCATTGCAGCTGTAATCGTCATGCTGTTCACATCTGTGACCAGTGCCTCGATCTCTATGCTCCCGTTGATAGCACGCAGCTTCTCTGCCGCCGCTACTGCCTTGGGTAGCACGGCCAGCGCATCGGCCTCATGGAAAAGCATTTGCCGCTGAAGATTGCTTGGCTCTACAAAGTCCCGATCGGCTATCCGCACCTTGCCTACGCCAGCCCTGGTCAAATGCTGGGCCAGCGAAGCGCCGAGCGCACCACAGCCGACAATAAGCGCCCGCATATTCGCCAGCCGTGCTTGCCCCTTCGCTCCGATTGGCGCGAAGCGGATTTGCCTGTCATATCGATCCGCCCAAATGTCTTCCGTCTGCTCATGCATAGATGGAACTGCCAGCCGCCTTGAACGCTTCTGACTTTTCTTTCATCCCGGCTTCAATCGCTTCCGTCGTCTCCATTCCATTCTGCGCCGCATATTCCCGAATGTCCTGGGTAATGCGCATACTGCAAAACTTGGGGCCGCACATCGAGCAGAAGTGTGCGGACTTCGCCGCTTCCGCAGGCAGTGTCTCATCGTGATACGCCATAGCGCGTTCCGGATCGAGCGACAGATGGAACTGGTCACGCCAGCGGAACTCGAAGCGTGCTTTGGACAAAGCATCGTCCCGCACTTTCGCGCGCGGATGCCCTTTGGCCAGATCGGCCGCATGCGCAGCGATTTTATACGTAATAACGCCTTCCTTTACGTCCTCCTTGTTCGGCAGTCCCAGATGCTCCTTCGGTGTGACATAACAGAGCATTGCGGTGCCGAACCAGCCGATCATTGCCGCACCGATCGCAGACGTAATATGATCATAGCCAGGGGCAATATCCGTCGTCAGCGGGCCTAGCGTGTAGAAAGGCGCCTCATCGCAAACCTCAAGCTGCCGGGTCATATTTTCCTGGATAAGATGCATCGGCACATGGCCCGGACCTTCGATCATGACCTGCACATCATGCTTCCAAGCGATCTTCGTCAGCTCGCCAAGCGTATCCAGCTCCCCAAATTGCGCCTCGTCGTTGGCATCTGCAATCGATCCGGGACGTAGTCCGTCGCCAAGGGAGAACGACACATCGTATTGCTTCATAATCTCGCAAATGTCCTCGAAGTGCGTATACAGGAAGTTTTCCTTGTGATGCGCCAGACACCAGGCCGCCATAATGGAGCCTCCCCGCGATACAATGCCGGTCACCCGCTTCGCCGTAAGCGGGATATAACGCAGTAGCACGCCCGCATGAATCGTAAAGTAATCCACACCTTGCTCTGCCTGCTCGATCAGCGTATCCCGGAACACTTCCCAACTGAGGTCTTCCGCTTTGCCATTTACTTTCTCCAGCGCCTGATAGATAGGCACTGTTCCGACCGGAACAGGCGAGTTCCTGACGATCCACTCCCTCGTCGTATGTATGTTCTTGCCAGTAGACAAGTCCATAATGGTATCGGCGCCCCAGCGGGTCGCCCAAGTCATCTTCTCCACTTCCTCCTCGATGGAGGAGGCTACAGCGGAATTGCCGATATTCGCATTGATCTTCACATGAAAGGCTCTGCCGATAATCATCGGCTCGCTCTCGGGATGATTAATATTCGCCGGTATAATCGCACGGCCAGCCGCTACCTCATCCCTTACGAATGTCGGGGACATCCCCTCGCGAATCGCGATATACTCCATCTCCGGCGTTATGATGCCTTGTCGGGCGTAATGCAACTGCGTGACGTTGCGGCCTCCCTTGGCACGATAAGGTCTATACGTCAGATTAGGGAATAATTCCGCCCCTCTCTCTCGTGCTCTCTTCTCGGACGAGAAGCCATTATCTTCAGGACGAACCTCGCGCCCCTCGTATGGCTCGACGTCATGACGTCCTGTAATCCAGGCCTCGCGCAGCTTCGGCAAGCCTGCTCGCACATCCGCTGCATAAGCCGTATCCGTATAGGGACCGCTTGCGTCATAGACCAACACCGGCTCATTCGGCTGCTCTTCACCGTTCCTGCCTTGGCTTGGCGTTAACGCAATTTCCCTCATCGGCACGGCGATTGAAGGATTCGCGCCTTGAACATAAATTTTCCGGCTTCCCGGCAGTGGTGTAGTCAACATAACAAAAAACCTCCTAAATGGAATTGGAATTCCACCTGGAGGCATACACAGACATATAAGAAAGTTAGAGGACGCCGCAGCGGACTCGGCCAATGAAGCTTGCTGCACAGCCAGAGTAGGTGTGAAGCATACATTCATGGCGCATCATACACAGTTCCGCGCGTGTTATATTCGGCTGACATAAGCTTAGCCGATTGTCCCACTTTCCTACGCTGGCATGACCCAGATCAGGTTCAAAGGGACCAAAGCAAATGCTTTATCTCAGCCTTTCGGCGCCCCTAGTGGATTTCCTTGTTAGACTATAACGCCGATTGACAACGGGTGTCAACCTCTTCTTACAGTTTGATTTTTTGCTGGAACAATCCCGCTTGCCTTGCCGCCATGTAAATAATAACGACCAAAGGACCGATAAATACGCCAATCACGCCGACCAACTTGAAGCCGACATACAAGCTGACCAGTGCGGGCAGAGCGCCGATCCCGATGGAGTCACCCAATACTTTCGGCTCGATAATACGGCGGAATACGGTAATGAACAGGAACAGTACAATGAGGCCAACACCGGTATACATATCGCCAGTCAAGAGCAGATACGTCGCCCATGGAACCAAGACAGAGCCTGTTCCCAGAATTGGCAAGATATCAACCACAATGATAAGGAGCGCGATCGCCATCGGATACTTCACACCCAGGATCAACAAGCCCGCCAGTGAAATGATGTACGTCAGTCCGCTCAAAATAATTTGCGAACGAAGGAAGCCGAAGATCGACTTTCTCAAATTATTAAGCACCTGATCGACTTGTGAACGGGACGATTCATCAAAGAATGATAGAAACGATACTTTCAGCGTATTCAGACTAAAGCTGAACATATAGACGGCCACAAGGAACACGATGAAGAAAATAAACATACCCGGAAGCGTAGACGCAAACGCGACAACGGTAGAGGACAGCTTGCCAACCACCGACGTAATCGTATCCGTCAGCTTCAGCAAGTAGTTTTCCAATGTAGCTATCACATCCGGCGGCATGTTCTGATACATTCCTCTTGCATCGACCAGAAGCTGATCCACGTACTGACTCGCATTCTCGAAGTAATGCGGCACCCTCTCCAGGAAAGCGATCAGCTCTGCAATAATTTTGATGCCAAGCAAGACGATGAGCCCAAGCAGGATGATTGTGAACAACGTACTTGATATGATCGCTGCGACAAGCCTATTTACTTTAAGGCGCTTCATAAGCAGCCCGTTCAGCGGCTCAAGAAATATCGCAACAACGAGCGCCAGCAAGAACGGAGCTCCAACCGTAAACATCAAGTAAATCAGGAGCAGACCGACTGCGATTGACACAATCGCTCGAATGGACATACCGTACCCCTCCTTTCTTAAGTTCTATTCCAATATGGCGCTTCTCATGTGGAAATTAACATCCTTGTAATACATATCTTTGACAAGCAGATTCGGACCACAGCACGAAGCAGCCGGACAATGGCAATTTACGCCTTGAGCCAGCGGATGCTTCAGCCATCTGTCGAACAACTCATCAAGCCTCGAATCGGCGATATTGCCGAAGGAAGGAACATCAGAGAAGTCGGTTACGAACACGTCACCGGAAAATAAGTTGACATTCAGCCGGTTACGTCCGTCAGGATCGTTCCGTACCGTAACGTTCCGCTCATTGGCCAACCGCGTCAGCAGATCGCGCTCCTGTTTATTGTCGCTGCATTGGTAGAAGGGCAGCGTCCCGAACAGCATCCATACATTGGAATCACGACTGTTGAGAAGCAGCTCGATTGAGCGCCGCATCTGCTCCCTCGTAATGACCGGCAGATCCTTGGCGAACGAGCTTGGATACATCGGATGGACTTCATGACGCTGGCAGCCCATATCCACAATCAACTGATGAATTTCGTCGATTTTGTCATGCGTGCGATAATTGATCATCGATTCGGCAGATACAAGTACACCCGCATCGCTTAGCCGCTGAGCATTGTCAATCATCCGATCATATAATTTGGCTGCCGCCTCTAGTGAAACACTGTGGCCGGCTTTGGCAAATCCGATCTGATGAAAGTCTTCCGCACTCGTATAATTAAAGGAGATATGCATCACATCCAGAAACGGAGCAAGCTGCTCATATCGGCTATAAGGCAGCGTTACATTGGAGTTGATCTGTGACCGAACGCCTCTGCTGCGGGCGTATTGGAGCAAAGGAACCATGTACTCCTTCACCGTACGGTTCGAGAATGTAGGCTCGCCGCCTGTAATGCTGATCGTCTCCAGATGCTCCACTTCTTCAAGCCTGCGAATCATCTCTCCTATCGGAATTTTATCCGGTTCGGCCATCACAAGCGTATCGCCGACCGCACAATGCTCGCATCGCATATTGCACAGATTGGTGACCGTCATCTCGACACTGGTCAAGCGATGACCGCCGTACCGGCTAAGGGAGCCAATGGGATCCCATGGATCGTTCACGGGGGATAGCGGGGCAAGCTGAATGGCAGTATTGCCTCGATATTGGTTGTTTTGTGTATGTAGCATGTTCATCTGTTCAACACCTGACTTCTTAATCTCGTAATAACGCATCTCTACCATTGTAATGTCAGACGGTACAGGAAGCAAATGAAGAAAAAGGAGCCTCTCGGCTCCCTCTAATTTCAATCTTAATGTGTTAAATGCCGGATACAAGCGGCACGTTCTTTTCCTCGTCGTTCACGCCAACAATCATGACGGTCAATTGCTTCGACAAGTCCACCTCATATGGAACTTTCAGCTCCTCGCCAGCTTCATTGTACAAGACGCGTACGATAGGCCGGTGCGGGTAACTATTATTCAGGTCGACGACTACGCCACTCTCGCCTGTATGCAGCTTGACGGAAATGCCGATGGGATAGATCGCCACTTTATCGCGGAACAACTGGAGCATACGCTGCTCGTATAGCGTTCCTGTGCCGGCATACAGCCTCTCCATCGCGTGATGAGGGAGCATTGGTTCTCGATAAACCCGATTGGTCGTCATTGCATCATAGGAGTCGACAAGACCGATCCACTTCGCATAGTCATGGATTTCATCGCCTTTGATTCCTCTTGGATATCCGCTTCCGTCCAGGCGCTCATGATGCTGAAACGCGCAATGCGCAACCAGGAGCGGCAGGTTGGGCTCATCCTTAAGCAGCTCGTAGCCGAACTGGGCGTGCCGCTTCATCATCTCGAACTCGTCCACGCTGAGCGTTCCCGGCTTCGTGAGCACGTTCGTCGAAATTTGTGTTTTGCCGATATCATGAAGCAACGCTCCCATGCCAAGCGTCATCACTTCATCTCGCGAGTAACCGTTCGACAAGCCAAGCAGCGTTGTATAAACACATACATTCAACGAATGCTGGAACAGATAGTGATCGACAGTTCCCATGTTCATCAGCATAATCATGGCATCTTTATGATTCGACAAATCGTCCATAATGGAATTCATCAAATTTTTGAACGGCTGAGCGATATAAGGATACGTCGCTCCCTTTCGCCGCTTGGGACGATCCATCATCTCGCGGAAGTTCGTACGAATTTCCTTGATGGCCATCCGGAACGTATCCTCGCTAATAATAGGTTCGAATTCCACATCTGCCGTTCTTGGATCTTCAATATATACATATTGAACGCCGCATTGCTCAAGCCGCACAATGAGACGCGTCGTTAATTCCATATGATTGCTAAGAAGGACTATACCGTCTGCGGAAAAAATCTTCTTGGCCAGTTTCATTCCAGGCGCACACTGCGAAATCGGTAGCAAACGCATTTTCTCGGTCCTTCCCCTCTATGTCGTCAATACAATATTTATCGGAGTAAACCGCTTTTATTTTTAATTTACGTGAAAATGCGTAATTTTTCAACCATTTTATCCTAATTTTTCGACAGAAAACGCCAATATATCTTTTTATTGCGACATTATTACGCCAAGGACTGCCATCTGAGCCCATGGCAGCTAGCCAAAGCACTCTCGGACAAGAGCTCGCCTGCAATAATATCCCGAATAAACTCCGGCAAAAAAAAGCTGTAGCTCTCAGCGTTGGCGAGTGATTCATAGCCAGCCCGAAAGCTGAACATATCGATGGAGCCAACCGCATACACCTGCTCATCCCGGAACGGCTCGCCGTTCACTTCCATATGTACAATCCGGTACATGGGAGGACGGCTGGCATCGTAAGTAATCGACAACCCGTCTACCGCAAGCATGCCCAGCACCTCGCCTCTAAAGCCAAAGCCTCTAATCGGCTTGAATACATAATCGTCCAGCAGCGACTGCTCCAGTGCTTCGCGCAAATGGATCCCTGCTATCATCATTCGACAAGGATTAATAGGCGACGGGCAAAGCGCGTGAAGCTCCCCTGCCGATACATCGCCAATAGCCAAGCCTCCGAGCACTTGACCGGCATTGACGATACCGATTTCCGCTTTCGCCAGTCGGCGCAGCCCCGCAGCAAGCAAGTTGGGAAGCGCCGATTCACGGTCCACACGCGCAGGCAGCGGATGGTTAAGCGTGGCCAGCACTTGGCCAAGCCGCAGCTTCGCTTCCATACCATGCGTATGAATAATGGATGCCGCTTCCGGCCGCTCCGCGTAGGCTCCTGTCGGCAGGCAACAGGCATTGAAGATCGGGCGACCGCTCCTCTGGTCCAGCCCAATTTCCACACGTCCGACATAATCGCCGAACTTTCCAGCCGCACATATCGTCGTCTCGCCTATCACAATCGGCTCCTCAAGCAGATGGTGGGTATGAGCGCCCAAGATCAGATCAATGCCTGGCACCTCTTCCGCCATCTGGCGGTCAAGCGGCAAACCAAGATGAGACATCACGACCATGACGTCACAGCGACTCCGAAGCCGATTAACCTGCTCCCGGATCGCTTCAAGAGGCGGAGTCGTCGTCCAGCCAAGCAGCTTGTAGAAAGGAGCAAAGTTCGCAGTGGCTCCAACCAAACCGATGGTTAGGCCGTTTTTCTCCAGCACAATACCGGGCTGCATCCACTCCGGCCTCTCCCCCGTGCTATCGAGCTTCATATTGGCGCATACGACCGCAAACGGAGAAGGAGAGCTGTACAATTCATCCAGCGCTGCGCTTGTATACGTCAGCCCTTCGTTATTGCCCAGTGTAATCGCTTCATAACCCGCCTCCTGCAGCAGCGCCAGATTCACCTTGCCTTCGCTGCCCTCCGTCTCCATTCTCATGCGATCCATATGATCGCCGATATCGACGGCAAGCACGCGGTGAGCACCCATTACTCTTCGCTCATCCGCGATGATGGAGGCGATACGGGCGGCGTTCTCCAGCCGGCTATGAATATCATTGCTGTGCAGAAGCACCAACTGTGCATGCATGGCTTCCGTCAACTTCAACCAGCCTCCCTGTCGCATCCATCTGTTCACGTTTCTTACTTCTTATTCGCTGTTGGCGAAAATACATACGGGGTCAGGTACAGCTAGTCGTCAGCCGCCAATTTGCGACATACGCCGTTCCGTCGGCACATGCGACAAGGCTGTATCGGCCAGCTTGGCCGCCATCTCATGATTTTCCGGCTTAATATCCATAGCCTTCGCGAAGATCTCTCTCATCGCAGCAGTATCGCCCAAAGCACCCTTCACATTAAGCTCATCCATCCAATATAGACATGGCTTCAAGCCGCCATCAGCCGTCAATCGCAGCCGGTTGCAGCTCTTGCAGAAGTGATCGCTGATAGGATGAATTAACCCGAAGGAGCCGACACCGCCCTCGATTTCCCAATCTTCCGACGGTCCGTTTCCTTTCACATCTTCGCGCCTTGCGATCACATACCGTTCGTTGGCAATATCCAGAACCCGTGACAACGGCAAGTAATGATTTCTCCAATTATCATCCGCATGACCTATCGGCATATATTCAATGAACCGTACATGAAGCGGCTTCTCGTACGCCATTCTCAAAAATTCCGCAATTTCGTCTTCATTCACATTTTTCAGCAGCACACAATTCAGCTTGATGGGATGGAAGCCTGCCACCGCAGCCGCCTCTATGCCTTCAAGTACCCTGCGCAGCTCAGCGCGTCGCGCAATGAAAGCGAACCTGCTCGGGTCGAGAGTATCGAGACTAATGTTGACACGAGTGAGTCCCGCATCCTTTAAGGCTTGCGCCTGCTTTGCCAGGAATACCCCGTTCGTGGTAAGTGCTATATCTTCAATGCCGGGAATGCCCGACAATCTAGCTATCAATGTATGCAGGTCCGGACGAACAAGCGGCTCGCCCCCTGTAATCCGGAGCTTCGTAATACCGAGCGAAGCACCGACCTCTACGACTTCAGCGATCTGATCGTACGTAAGCAGATGGGAAGCTTCCGTGAATGCCACGCCTTCCTCCGGCATGCAATAGACGCAGCGCAGATTGCAACGATCCGTTACCGAAATCCGCAAATAATTATGCGTACGACCAAAACGGTCCTTAAGTGCTTTCATGCTGCTCCCCCCCTTCTATTCGTACCTACAAGCATAACATTTTTTTCGGTTATATGGTATTCTAGAGACAACTGAACGTCATACATTCGAGAGGTTTACATACATGGATTTTCATTGGAAAATAAATCTTTTTGCCGGTCTCCAGGAGCGTCTTGCAACCTCCCGGCTGACGCTGAACCTGCCTGTTGCCGAGCTGACCGCCAAGGAGCTCAAGGAACGATTGGCTGCCGCCTATCCTGAGCATTCCAGCATCCTTGGCATCTCATTCGTCGCCCGGAACCACGCCTATGCAGCGGATGAGACAACGGTACGTGCCGAGGACGAGCTTGCGCTGCTCCCTCCTGTCTCCGGCGGCGGAGGGACGATGCATGAAAGCGCCAAGACAGAGGGCGTCGAGCTCTACCTGGTAACCGGAGAACCGCTGCATTCCGAAGAGGTGCTGCGCAAAGTCATTACGAAGGATCATGGCGCCTCCATCGTGTTCGTGGGCACAACTAGAGAATGGACGCAAGGCCAACAAACCGTCCGGCTGGAGTACGAAGCTTATGAACCTATGGCCGTCGCCATGATGCGCCAGATCGGTGATGAAATTGGTGTGCGTTGGCCAGGATCACGCTGTGCGATAAGCCACCGTACCGGCGTCGTTAGCCTAGCCGAAATCAGCGTTGTCATTGCTGTATCCGCACCTCACAGAGAGGACTGTTATGAGGCAAGCCGCTATGCCATCGAACGTCTCAAGCAGATTGTGCCCATCTGGAAAAAAGAAATTTGGGCGGATGGCTCCGAGTGGAAGGGCCATCAGCTAGGGCCCTGGAATCCGACCGTTCCACTGCCGGAATAGCAGGAGGCGCGTTCATGACAAATCACTCACAACCATCGGATACACATATCCAACATACAACCCTCGGACGCTCCTCCATTGGGGATCGTTATTCGAGGCAAATTCGGTACAGCCACATTGGGCTAGAGGGGCAAAACCAGCTTGAGCGATCCCGAATTGCTATCGTCGGTATGGGCGCTCTTGGGTCTGTGCTTGCCCAGCACTTGGTACGGGCAGGCGTCGGCTATACCCGTCTTATTGATCGGGATATTGTGGAGTGGAGCAACCTGCAGCGGCAGATGCTATACACCGAGCAGGATGCCAATGAGATGCTGCCGAAAGCAGCAGCAGCAGCCAGCCGTTTAAGAGCCATTAACAGTTCCGTTACTGTGGAGCCTGTAATGACCGATTTGAGTTCCGCCAATGCGTCCCAATGGCTCGAAGGCGTCGATCTCATTTTGGACGGTACAGACAACTTCTCTGTTCGTTACTTAATCAATGATTTTAGTTTGCAATCTGGCACCCCGTGGATATATGGCGGGGCAGTTGGCGCGAGCGGCATGACGATGACGGTTATCCCGCATGAGACCGCCTGTTATCGCTGCTTGTTTCCTGAACCTCCCGCTCCGGGTGCAACAGACAGCTGTGAGACAGCAGGCGTCATCTCCCCGATCGTCGACATTATCGCATCAGTCCAAGCGACTGATGCAATCAAGCTATTGTCCGGCAATCGGGATGCGCTCCATCGTACGCTTTTTCAGGTAGATCTGTGGAATCATGCCTGGCTGCCAATCAACATTGACCAGGCAAGGAGAAGCGATTGCCCTGCCTGCGGAGATCATCATCGATACGAGTTCCTGAATCGGCAAGATCGCGAGACGGTCGCAACCGCTCTATGTGGTCGCCAATCCGTCCAGCTAACTCCCGGTGTATCCGCTCATCTGAACCTGGATGACATGGCGGGCAGGCTGTCCGTAATGGGTCAAGTCTATCAAAATCCCTATCTTCTCAAACTTCAATTAGCAGGTGACGTGACCTTTGTTTTATTTCCCGATGGACGCGCTATCGTCCAAGGGACCGAAGATTCGGCAAGAGCAAGGTCGATTTATGCCGAATTATTAGGTATTTAGTTGCATTTGTCAGTCCCTCATATTGCCATTGCGTGAATTGATTGCTACTATAAAAAGTAATTATGCTGCATAGGGCTAACATACTATTGTTTAATTGATACTAATTATTAGAGGTGTCTCTATGAGGATTCATGTAACGGATTTGGTAGACGGAGACCAACTTAGCCACGATATCTTTAATAATTACGGGCTGCATGTGCTCTCCAAGGGAACAATCGTAACGAAAGCGGAAATTTCTCGCCTGCTGCAGCATCAAATTGATTATGTCGATATTGATGAGCGCACGGCACCCCTCCAAGCCAATAAGAGGTCCGGACGAACAATCGAGTCAACGGTTAATCCCAAGTGGCTCCCTAAAGTGCAGCCTATCTATGAAAACGCAGTCAAAAGCTTCGAGAACTTTTTCTCAACCGCAGTAAGTACAGGCAAGATCGATAATGACGAAGTATCGGCTGTGCTGCAACCCCTCCTCAATAATTTGCAATTGGAACGGGATGTCGTGTCGATGCTGCTGCTGTTGAATACATCGGATAATTACACGTATCAACACTCCGTCCAAGTCGGCATGCTTTCGTATTATCTGGCCTCTTGGCTCGGTTATTCGGCTGCTGATGCAGCTATGATCGGCAAAGCCGGCTTCCTTCACGACATCGGCAAATGCAAGATTGACGATGCCATCCTGAACAAGCCTGGCAAGCTATCCGCAGAAGAGTTCAACGAAGTGAAGCGTCATACCGAATACGGTCATACCATTATTCTCCAATCCTTCGATGACTCTACGCTGGCTGTAGGCGCTCTGCAGCATCATGAGCGAATGGACGGCAGCGGTTATCCGCACGGCTTGAAGGGGGAGGACATTCACCCGATCTCGAAGATTATAGCGGTTGTCGACATTTATAGCGCGATGATCTCCGCTAGAGTCTATCAGAAGGAACGCGATCTGTTATACGTGTTAAGAGAGCTGCATAGATTGAGCTTCTCTCAGCTTGACCCTGAGACTACCCATACCTTCATCAAACATATGATTCCGAACTTCATCGGCAAGCATGTTCAGCTGAGCAATGAAGATTCAGGCCAGGATGAACTGGGTATTATCGTCATGACGCACCCGACAGAATTTTTCCGGCCGCTCGTACAAATCGGGGAGCAGTTCCTTGACCTTACGATCGAGCGTGACTACGAGATCAAGCACGTTTATATTTAATTCCTTACATACAAGAAATCCCTGCTACCCTATCAAGGGAGCAGGGATTTCTTTGCATTAAAAAAAAGCGCCAAGGGGCGCTTTCTTTATTACAGATTCGATACGTGTGGCGGATGAGGATAGTTCGCAGGAGCAGGCTTCTGAGCTGCTGTAACCATCAACAAGATACCCGTAATAATATGTAGGGCCATACCTACGAATGGAATCCATGCTACAACGGAAGTAACGATACCTAAGATAGATCCGTATTTAGGTTCTTTGTTACTAGCCGAAAGTACTAAAGTTACGATGTGAAGAATCAGCATAATGCCTAGTGGGACATAAGCCGTGCTGAGAATGAAAGCTCCACCGATAAGTGGAATACCCAGCAAAATTTCAAAGGAACCCGTAACCCATTTCATTACTCTAGATCCAGTCATATAGTTCTCACCTCCCAAGGAAAATAGTACCACTTATGTATGCTTTACTAATATAGCAGATTAATTTGTAGCTTTCCATACAATTTTGTCGATTTACCGAATTTTTTTCTAACTTACAAAAAATACGTGCCCGATTTCCCGGACACGTATTCCTCGATTATATCAATTAGCCGATGGAGCCTTCCATCTCAAACTTGATTGAATAATAAAATCATGGTGGATCATGATAGGTACTTACCCTTTATGTTATGGGGTTTTAGCGTTTTCACGCGTCATAGTTTTTCGTGTTTCTTCTATTATATATGGGCAAAACATGGGCATATAATAATTAGAATTTGATTTGGTCAAAAGATGCTATTTTGTATACCTTGCAAAGCTTAACTGCAATGCTGCATGGCATAGTTTTGGTATTCTGTTCATACCCATCTAGTTTGTCGACGGCGATACCGATTCTCTTCGCAATAAATTCTAGTTCAATGCCTTTTGAAATGCGAATTTCTAGGAATGTACACGCCATGTACTGACCTCCATTTTATGATGTATAATAAGTACGAATGTAAAACGTAAAAAAGGAGTTAGATATGCCCCTCATTAGAGGGAGGTGCCGACTTCGTGATTATTTGGGCGACATGTCTCCAGCACAACTCGCAAGGCGTCTGGGCGTGAATGAGTCAACTGTGTCTCGTTGGATCAGTAGAGAACGAGATATGACATACGAACACGCAGTAGAAGTAGCAAACGTACTTAATTGCCATGCTGAGGATTTGTATGATTTTGAGTATGTAGCCCCAAAAGATCCGTCTGATGAATGAGGGTTCGGCCCTCCCTCTACGAAACTTGCCTATATGGCAAGTTTTATAACCACCCCCGTTCAAATAATGTAACTATTATTAATATTTATTAATTTAATAGTAACACAGCTTGTCATAATTTGTTGTCGAATTATGCGGTTGTCAATACCAGATCTGTATACACATCTGGTATTATTTTTGATTTTTAGCTATTTTCTTTCGACAATCTTGTCGAATGCATCCATAATCTTACTTATATTGCGTCTGGACACTTTGCATTTAAGACGATCTGATTTGCCGAAAACTAAGTCTCCGTCACAGAAAGATTTTGCGCTAGCCAGGTGTACCAGATCGTTTTGATTGATCTTAACGTAGCCGTGCCGCGTTAGAAGCATTTCTAGTTGACTCATAATCGATCCGTTGATTGTCCCTGTATGGTTTTCCAATATGATTCTTCTATTTTGTACCCGAATAATGGGTATCTGCACTTTACGCCTTGGCATGATATCACCTCAGCTACATCATTGCCGCCAAAATGACTCCATAAACAGCAAAAGAGCCGTAGGGATGCTTTCCCTCGGCTCATGCCTATTTTACCACTACTTTACATTTAAGACAAGACAGAGATCTACGTCGCTACCTATTTAACTTCGAGGGCAACAAGACTCTAGTCAGCCCTCTGGCATGCTCCAAATGCCCGCTCTTAACTAACTCATTAAGGGTATCGCGTACCTGTCGTTCAGTAAGCTGGCTACGTTGACATAATACCTGTAGTCCAGCGACGTAGTCGGCCCAATCATGTCTATATGTGTGCCAGAGGATTGTTAATACTTTACGCTGCCGATCAGTCAACATCGTCTACACCCTCGATATCAGCAAGCGGGTACCAGTCCCCGTTAATCATAAACTGCCCTCGCTGCTTGCTGATGCGGTCAACCATCCCGACAACCTGCAGTTGCTCCTTAGGATCAAAAAGCCTCACAGTAATCAAGATACGTCGATTGAGAGACTCAGTCAGCTTCCTCCCGATCTGCTCCAACTCTTGGTCGTCAAGGTTTATCCGTTGCCTGTTATCCTTGTTGGCATTGTACTCGTTGGTTCGCTCTCTGAGTTCCGGCAATATTATTCTGCTGGATTCCCATAGTCCATTTCCCTCTAACTTTTTACGCATTGTAACTCACCTCGAATAAGTTATATGCTCTATTATATACAGAACATACGTTCCTATTGCAAGACATAAAAAAATTCCAGCTTATTGGCCGAAATTTTTCATTTTCTCTTCGGTTAATAGGTTAATGACTACGCTAACTGTTGTCTTCTGTTCATCTGCTCTATCTTTCAGCCACTCCAACAAATGCGGCTCAAAATAAATCGCCTCTCGTATCTTCTTATCCGCTTTCGGTGGTCTTCCAGCCATAGCGCTCAACTCCTTTAAAATAATTTTACAGCATTTAAAATATTTTAGCAACATGCCAAATAACCATTTACAGAGCATTTTAAATGCTGTATAATTAAGTTGTAAGGAGGTGAGACAAGCACATGCAAGATTGGGTAACGCTCTTATCCAGCATCATCCAACTACTAGCCGCAATCATGATCTACTTAGCCGCTGGACGAGAGCAAAAGAAAAAAGGAACCAAACATCGCCGTAGGGGCAAACGTTAAAAGGTTCCATTGGAAGGTCGGTCACGACCCGGCCTTCCTCCCAATCTTACCATAAAGCAAGAGAATAATAAACGGGAGGTAGTCATCAATGAACATGAATTTAAACGTAACTATGAATGAGGATGTTGTTAGTGCATTAGGAATGGCGATAGCGGATCGGCAGAGAACGGTACAGGGCTATCTCAAGCACCTTACAAGTGAACAATGGCGTAAGACGTATGCGGCGGAACTAAAAGCGCTTGAGCTGGCGAAAGAGGCTCTCTGTAACGCTGAAATTGTAATCTAATGGTGGGGCTGCGGCCCCTCCCACAATATTCAATAAAAAACTAAAGGAGATGTTGAAATGACTATTAAATACAACGGAATCGGAATTACTTTGACTCAACTACCATTTATCGATGGACCAATGGGAGAGCGCCCTCTATACAAAGCACGCGGGCAAGACGGTTCCGGCAATGGGTACCTTGTAAAGTGGGAAGTTGTCGAGAACTGGCAGGATATCGAAGACGAATCTGATATGGTGGCAAATTGGGATGCGCCTAATGAAGTTGTATTTCATTAACACAGGGGCTACGGCCCCTCCTACAAAGGAGGAGGTAAATCGATGAAATGCACTACGTGCAGTAAGGCGATCTCGGGCAAATATCGCATCGCAGGCAAGCCTTACGGTTACGATTGCTATCGGCTTAAGCTGACAGAGATCCGCGCAGCCGCCGAACTGGCGGCGCAGGAGGAAAGGAACGCCGAGCATGCGCTTAAATGTTCCGCTGCAATGGCCGTCTTTTCCGGCTTGATGTATCGGTCGGAGTGGCTGGTTAAATTTCAGGCCAGCATCATCCAGCAGTGGGAAGATTGCCGAAAACTAACGGCAAAACAGCTATCCGTGATCCTCACCAAGATTGACGAGGTTGATTACGGACTTACCTCTCGATGGCTCCAGAGGATCGGTCGCTTACTGCGCACGTCATCAACTATTTGGCCTATCGCGGCAAATTTACCGCCGAGCATGTTCACGACGAGAGGTTTTCCGACCTCATTAGACACGCGCTGCATAACAGGGAGCGCGGGACATATGTACTCCAAGCGGTGGACGATAAGGGTATGGCCCTTGACGTGTGGGGTCATGTGTATGAGGATGATCCACTCCCTCCAGTCGCATGTTGGCGATTGCGTATATTTCATAATCTCCACCCATCGCAGGGAGACTGGTTCGGGGATGTATTATTGGCAGCCACACACAACTTAGCTTACGTAGTGGGCGTTGTATCGCCGCTGCGCCGCAAATCATTGGGGGCCTAGCGCTCCCTCCTACAATATGCTGGCGAGCTTACGCGGGGAGGTAACGGGGATGACAAAAGTAATTCCAGTTAGCGAAATACCTCAATGGCAACGAGAAGCTGTTCTGATGGATTGGGTGCGTTGGGTAGTTATTCGAGATGGCAAAATCGACAGCGGACACAAGACACTGGGTCAAGCTAATAGAGCATCACAATAATACAGGCCCTTCGCGGTCTTCCGGGAGATGGAGCGTATGCAATATTCGGTTTTTAAAATGAAATGTCTAGATTGCCAAACGGTATTCTTTGTAGGAGAGGACGCGGAAGAGTACGATAAATGCCCGATGTCCTTTTGTGCGGAAGGTTACGGGATCGAAGAGGACGAGATTATTTACGAAGTGTCATTAGACACATATACAGGATCGGTCAGTATTGCACAAGTTCCCGACAACCCCGACGCTATAAAAATACGCTAACGGAGGTGATCACCATGCAAACGGCATCCATGATAATAACCGCACTGGCTGCGGCGGTAATGGTTGCGGCTGCGGTACGTTGGCGGCGGAACAGGAGGCGCTAATGAAGCAGCACCGGGATAGGATTCGATATTACGCCCACAAAGTCGCCCAGCATATAGCAAAACCGTACCCGAAGAGAATGCCTGGATCATTGAGATCCGAACGGCTAGCAGTTTACAAAGAAGCAATAAATAAAACTATAAGCAACGATAAGTAATCCGCCTGATGAGCTGCCGGAGGGAAACCGGTCGAAACCGCCGCGTTGTGAAACGCCGCGTTCGCGGAAATCCGCCACGAGCTGGTCGTGCATGACTGGCCTTTACATATATTGCACATTGATAATAAAATAGGCACATGCTGGTATATGGAGGTGTGCTTTTTGAGTGTGACTTGCCCAATATGCGGTCAACAGTTAGGACGTAACAAAAAAACTTGCTCCAGGACATGTTACAGTGAGTTGAGAAAGCACTATAAGGAATGCATTATTTGCCGCAATGAATTTCAAGCTCCTCCAAGCAGTGACACCCTTACTTGTAGTCCAGTATGCTCGGCAGTGAATAGAAGACGTAAAACAAGTCTCATAGATAGCCTTTCCATCGCCCATGAACGGCTTCCTTCTCATCCTCTGACCGGTAGATTCGAAACCCATATGCATGCCAAGGAGTGGGTGATCCAATCCCCTTCTGGTGAGGTTTATAAGTGCAGAAACCTAAAAAAATGGTTACGAGATAATGAACACCTATACGAAGGAACTTTAAAGCAAGCTGCAGACGGCATTATGAAAATTAAATATTCCGCTCAAGGAAAACGTAAGAGGAAATCCACCCAATGGAAGGGTTGGAGGCTGCTTGCGTGGAATGATGAATAAGCACGCTGTCCTAATTAGGAGGAGGAATGAACATGATTAAAATTGATGATCGGACGAAAGAATATTTCGAGGATGTCTTAAAAGATGTCGGACTCATTCGCACTATTAATTCCAAAGAAGGATTAGAAGAAATTAGCGAAAAGCAAGGTATAACACCGAAGAAAATTGGATCGTACGAAAATGTCTACGTTAACGCGTCCCCCATAGATATCTATAAATATGCTGCTCCAAATGGAGATGCACGATACTGTGCAGAGTTATCGTATCAAACCAACATTGATGACTATAACATCGAACTTCACATATTCAATAGACAACCTTCTCTCGATGATGTACGAAACGTGCGTACCATCTCTGACATCGAATTCCAGATGCAGTTTAAAGGGCTTAAGCCAGAAATCAAGTGCTATGAGTGTGGTAGGACTGTTCACTTTCTGGACACGTCCGAATCATTTGGAGAGGTCGTTGATCGACTTAATGAAAAATATTGTGGATGCTAAACGAAAGCCCGCCGTCCTATTGGATAGCGGGCTTTGTCTTGTTTATTTATCAATATTTACTGTCCGTGTTGCTGCGTCCCAAGTCACCTTGGCTCCCAGCGCCTCCGCTACGGCGCGTACTGGTACAGTAGTCACCCCATTTTTAAGCGTACCTTTTTGATCCAGTAGCTTACCATTTACGTGGATGTTAACCTGGTCGCTTACTGGTGCTGCCGGGGCTAAGGGTTGTGCCGGCTGAGTCGTTGGTGGCGTAACTGGCGGCTGTGTCATACCGGCAGGAGGCGTGTACTTATGTCCTACAAACAGACAGTACGCTTTAACCACAGACTCGGCATACGCTTGCCAGTTAGCCAGGAGACGTGCCGCGTCAGCAGGGTTGCTGCAAAATCCGTACTCCACAATGACCGTGGATGCATTGCCCGTCAAGCGATGCATGTAGTAGTAATCCCCTCCAGAAGTATTAGGCTTGCTGAACACTGGCCTTGAACGCTTAAGCTGACCTGCATCAGCAATAGCCTGCATCAAAGCTGTTGCCAGTTTACCATTGTTATGAATGCTATGGATGGTCTCCACTCCAGCGGCGCTTGCTGATGCAGCAGCGTTAATATGATTGCTGATGCAATACTTGGCACCACTGTTTTTGACTAGTAGAGCCCTGGCATTTGAGTCCAAAGTGACATCGCTATCCCTTGTCAAAGCCACCCTGACACCCAACTCTTTAAACCGATTGTACTGGTAAAGAGATATGGCAAGAGTTAGCAGTTTCTCGATGATACCGTTTCCACTAGCGCCCGGATCTTTGCCGCCATGACCTGGATCAATTAATAACTCTGGCTTGGGATCTCCAATAATTTTAAACGTCATTGCGCACATCCTCCTTACCCTTGAGCTGCTGCAGTTTATCTTTAATACCAGGCGGCACAAGGATATTTAGCTTGCCGAGATTTTCCACGATGCTTAAGCCTTCGCGACCTAGATAAAAGTAAAAAGCGATTGTCCTTATCACAGGTGCATCATTGCCAAAAAACTGATCCAGCAAGACCGCAAAAGCGATAACGCCGCCTACAACTAGTTTTCTGATGCCTCCCCATAACATGATGTCGCTATCCAGTCGCTTATCCCTCACAGCTGCGAGGACGCCTGTTACATAATCAAATACCATAGCAAATAGCAAGATTTTCAATGCAACGTCCCACCCTCCAAGCGCGGCAGCGATTGTTGTTCCGACTGCGGCAATCACTCCACCAAATGCTGCCTCTTTGCCGGATGCTCCGGCTGCTGCTGTTATAGCAGTTGATAGTAATTGTTTGATCATTGATTTTTTACCTCCCAAGTAAAATAGTAAAATAGTAAAGGCCCCGATTACTCGGAGCCTGCTTGTTTATTTTGGTACAACTTTATCTGAGATGTGCGCCGTCGCATTATGAGATACGACCATATATCTATCCAATGTGTCGTTGTAGGCCACTCCTACCCTACTAATAGCATTGTCAAAAGAGATGCTCGTCCAGTTCACCCCATCCCTTGATGCCAGTCCAAACGGGGTGTTTTGTTGGGATACAGCGATGAAGAGACCTCCGGCAAAAACGATCCTGTCCAATCTAATAGTTAATCCGTTAGTCGAAGGGGTCTCTGTCCACGTGATGCCGTCCGTTGAGGTCGCGGTGTACCCGTTAATCCCTGTTGCGATAAACTTGCCATTACCAAAAGCTACACTGTAGTAATCCCTATTACCCAGCCCCGATCCGGCGCTCCAGTTAATGCCGTCAGATGAGTGTACGCATCGACCTTTATCGCCTACAACCACAAATCTACCGTTACCAAACGCGGCGTCATTAAACTTATCTGTAGAAGCAGACGAATCGGAGTATCGCTGAGTCCACGAACTCAAATTGGTTGATGTGTGTATCCCGTAATATCCACCTACTGCGATATAGCCGGGAGAAGCCGCGTATAGTGGAACCCTACGTGCATATGCCCCGGAAGGCAAAGTGCCGTTAAGGGAAAAACTCGTTCCAGACGTTGAGCTGAAAACTCTTGTTCCGGAAGTCGTTATGAATCTGTTATTAACAAATGTTAGATTTTCTACAGTTTCTCCACCAGATACAGCAAACGAACGACTTACCCAAGTGTCGCCTCCATTAGCAGATGTATAAAACGAAATAGTGTTGTTATTTCCCGACAAGCACATGATCATAAACATTCCTAAGCCATAAGCCAAGTCTACAACGAATGAAGGAGCCGGAGGGTCGGTAATGCGAGTCCAAACGATACCGGACCGCGCTATCATAAAGTCTTTTATGTCAGCGGCTTGCTTTGCAAATGTGTCGGATGCCGAGGCGGCTTTTAATCCTCTGTCGATAAGCGCCTCGGAAAGCAACATCTTACCATTACCGACAGATTGAAAAAGCTCATTTATTGCGGCAACGGTGTTGCCCTTGGCTGACGTTAGCAAAGTCACTAGATTACCGACCTTACCGTTTGTAAATGTCTCGGCTGCCGTCTGCGCTCCGTCGACCATCTGCTTGTTAGCAGCGTCATTATTGGCGACTGGCAGGTTAACTTTAATACGACCACTGGCGTCATACTCCACCAGTGCGCCCGGCGTAGGTGTTGATGTAGCAGCGGCGATATCCCTGTTAGCATTTTCGGCTGCTGCTTGGATATAATCGAGCGCAAAGTCCTGCACACCCTCATGTCGTTGTAACGCCGCTATATCCTGCGTAGATTTAGCGACAGCGCCGCCTAGTGACGATTGGTACGTCAGCACGGCGTCGATGGAGTTAACCGTATAGGCGTACTTGTCCAGTACGATGTAGTCAGCAAAATAGGGTTTGGTGGAATCGTAGTCAGACGGTAGTATCGACATTTTAGGCTCTGAGGCACTCGAATCCCTAACCCATCTTTGTGTATCTACTTCCTTGTCTTTATAGATATTTAAAAACGACCTGACCCGATTTTTCATATGACTTTCCGGCGTACCGGGGCGATTGACCTGGTAGTACCCGCCGACAAGTACAGGATTGACCTTTTCGCGGACGATGACGCCTTCTATCAGCTCGACCGTATTGCCGCCAGCATCAAGTGACAGCCCACCGAGATCGCCCAATAGCTGCTCCGTCTCGGGTTTGGCAAGGACGTAATCAAGCGTTGCCCACGCGTCCCAGCCAGGAGCTTTATTATTGGATACATATGCCTCGGAATTTGTTGCTGGGGCCGCGCCTGTCAGGATCGATACCCAACTAGTATATGTGCTGCCGTTATTACCGTTCGCCCGCCATCCGTTACTTAGCGCTGCGACTGCGTTGTTATTTGGGTTTACTCCATCGACCCAGCCGCTATCAGTATTTGCCACAGACAACACTACACCGCCGTAAGCAGTGCTTAGCCTAAACTCATTCGGTGCGTTTTGGGCATTATTTACAACGTCTTGCCTTAATACAAGGCCATCATACCTTACAGCTATCCCGCTATCGTTAACGTAGTCAGCCGGGACATTTCTTACGATGCGCTTGTAGCCTGTGAAGCTTGAATGAAAGACCCAACTCATTGACCGATCCAACTTGTAATCTGACCTTATCCGCCTAAACACCTGCCGCGTCGCGCTGTCGTAACTGTCCGCTATGCTACGGTCAACGTTGCTGGCTAGGATTGTGTCAGCGTGGGCGTAAGATGGATTGTAAGGCGCAAAAGCGGTTGCAATCGTTCCGAGTTCGAGTTGGACGTCTTCGAACGTGAATGTTCCTGCTGTTATCGCGTTGTCGAGCCGGATACAAGCATATCCGTTAAACGATGCATCAACGGTAAATGTCGGTGTAGATATGATTGCTCCACCAGTACCCTTACCCTTATGGACCAATACTCGTCCCGTCCCTTTATGGTGTACATGATACGTTTGACCAGCGACAACCGGGATATCAATGGATGTAATCTGATTTGTAGTTGACGGTGCTACCAACACCGCCTTATACGGACCCTGAATTGTGAGATTCGCATTAATAGCGGTCCATTGGGGCAATGGCGGCAGCATATTTTTCCCCTGCATCATCACCGTCAGCCCGCGCGTATGCTTAACCCCGTCTACATATGGCAGATAGGCGTCAATAGCATCTCCAGTTATCGTTGTGCCAATTGCAGTAAAGTCGACGGCGGATACCTCATATAGACGGATCTCGTCGAAGTAGGCAACCGCTGTGGCGTTGCTAGTCAGTCCGAAGTATATTCTAAACCCTTCACCAACAACAGTATTAGCGGCAGGGATTTTAATGTACACGAATTGCCAACTTCCGATTACTGATGTATTAGCGTTAACGGTATATCGTTGAGTAGTAGTCCCACCAGGTTCGTAGACGCGTAACGGGATAATTCCCGTTGTAAAAGATTCAATGAATACCCATGCACCCATAACATATTGTTTATTAACATCGAGTTTGTAGTTAAAATCTTTTAATGCATAAGTTGCGGTATTTGTAGCTGAAAACTTCAACGAGTTATTACCTGATCTTTTGACTGTAGTAGACAATATCGCATCCCCTACAGTAAACCAATCCGTTAAACTTTCACACCCGCCAGCATTGCCCAATATATTGGCCAGCGTTCGCCCCTTAACTTGTACCGTCGCCCCGCTCGCCTGCGATGTGTTGATGATGTTAGGGCCGCGATTGATAGGGGCCGGGATCGTCTGGCCCTCTGCTACCTTAACCTTAAGTTGGCCAAGGTCTTGCTTGTCTGTTGGGGACATTAGGCCTCCCCTAGTCTCTGTCGCTGCTGGTATGGGGTCGGAGCCGTCAGACAAATGGCTAGATGCATGCGCGCCTGGCGTCGAGTCACCTGTTGCCGTGATGATGACCGTCTTGGTAGCAGGGTTGGTCGTAATGGCAATACCGGTACCGCCTGCAATAGTTACCGCATCCGATGGGTTGCCAGCTGGAATGTCGTTAACCTTGGCAACAGCATTTTGGTTAACCTGTGCGCCTGTTTGAATGCCGCCAACCTTAGTGACAGCCCCGTCGATTGCTGATGGAGTAGACGCAGGCTTACTTTGCACGTCCTCCCAACCGACTGTCACAGCCCCTGTGCGACCTGCTACGCTAGTCACCGTGTTAACCTGGGCGCCCGTCTGGATACCCGCCAGCTTGTTACGGTCGGCTGTCGTCATGTGCCTAACGTCATCGGCCTTGTGGCTGTTAAGGTCAGTCTGCACCTTGCCAGCTGCACGATTAACAGCCTCCGTAGTTGCTATCCGAGTTGAGTTGTCAGCCTCCGGAGGCGTTGGAGCTTTAGGTTGGTTTGTAAAGGTAGGACTATCGATAGGAGCCTTGCTGTCCATGTCCTGCTCTACTTTATCAAAGCCCTCGTTAATCTTGTCATACTCGTCGCTGATGCGATTAGTGCCTACGAGATTTGCGTACTTATTTGGCATCGGTGCGGCCTCCTTGCTTGGTTATGCGGTCTAATGTTGTCCCTACTTGCTCATACACAGCGAGGAGGATCGGACCCTCATGGCCCTTGTTGTTTTGTAACATCGCGCTAATTACGGCCATGACCTCGACCACAGGCTGATGTGGGTCAAGCTCTGCCTTGATAACTGCTTCAAATTTCGCCATGGTGTAAGCCCCCTTTGTTGGATTAAAAAGGAAAACCTCCCATCGTGTCGAATGAATAGGTTGTTGGACCTAAAAATTCAGAGAAGGGAGGTTGTACTATGGAAGATAGAGATAGCAAACATTACGCAGAAGGTAATAACCTTCAAATACGACACCCATTACCAGTAAAAGATTCATTCTCTTATCCGGTTCAAGGCGGGGCTGTAAACATTTTTCAGTATTCTGATGACACTGTTCTCATTCAAATTATGCAAGATGGAAAACAGCCAACGTTGTGGGTTAACAGAAAGTTCACTGTAGATGCCCTTTTAAACACGGTCAACATCATACCAAAGAACTTTTAATTGATCCTCCACAAATGGATTTTTGTGTGTTGGACTCCGGCCGCTGTTCCTCTTCACGGACAGCGGCTATTTCCTCTCTCACGCTCTGACGGATCAATTCCTCCGTAGCAGGCGCAAATCCATCTGTTTTAATGGTTACATCCACTTTCATCATCCTCCCGTGGTCAAAATAAAAAGCCCGCTATTTAGCGGACTCTAGTGCTTCAAATTCTATTTTTTAGATAGTTGAGGATACTGTTCCAACAAATACGAGATCATTTTGTCAATGCCCTCAATTCTCTCCTCACTATTTTTGAAGAAGATTACTGCAAGTTCATCATCTTTTTCTGTAAACCGCGGGTCATTCTTAGACTCTTCGTATGTTGCTTTGGTCTCGTTTAATTCTTCTACAAGCTTTTCTTTTTCTGCGATCAATTTATTATAGTATTCTTGAGGTGTCAGTCCATCTGGTATCTTAATATTGAATTTTATTTCAGGTGTTGTCAGTTTGATCACCCCGTCCTTAAAGTCTACTTCTTTACCCAGCATCTCGCTAACCTCGCGGACCGGGAGATACGAGGAGCCATTGTAAGCGAGTGGCGAATTTGTTAATGTTACTTTCTTGCCGTCCACTTCAACCGAGTAATCCGTTCTAACAGAAGCCGTAATTTTCTCGATAGCAGTTTGAGCCAAAGCGGTGCCAGCAGTAGCAAATATCATACCCGCAATAAATCCGGCAATAATCTTTTTCATCTCATCACCTCATAATAGGTTTTATTCTATTATAAGTTACTTGTCGAATTATGCCAATATGCCCATATCTCGAAGCGCTGCAATAAGTATACTTAATTTCGTTACTGCGCTATCAGGATCGCTAGGTGGGGATACACTGTGCGACCCCAACTTACTCGCACCGCCACTAACGCGAACGTTTCCACCTAGACTTAGATCATTAAAATTGAATGACATGTTACTACTTGGTCCGAATGCATAAAAACCACTGCCAACCTGCATAAGATGAGTCTCGTTACCATTAAACCCGAATCGAATCATTGGAGCCCCTAAGTTATTGAGGTTAGACTCTATTTTTACGTACTTATTCGCGTCCCCATACGCTGCTATCAAGTTATTATTGCTTGACAACTCAACGAAAGGATAGGTGCCTAAACCGGTCGCAAAGTAAGAGCCATAAATGGAGCCGCCTGATATCGTGGCACCGGATATACTCCCGCCGATGATCGTTCCTGCTTGCAAAGTCCCGCTAAACGTCCCATCAGCGCCCTCAAGTGTCCCCTTGAACTTGAACTTTTTATTCGGAATGTCGAACCACAGGGACCGTTGCCCATTCGCCCAAAATGACAATTCATCGGCATTGAAGACAGCCTTACCGCTCCCGCCCTCAGTCTCAACGACAAGTCCCTCTTCCCGGCTTGTCCGAACGCCGTAATAGTTGCGATCCAGCTTGACAGTATCCTTATTGAGCTTTTCCACCTGCTCTGTTAGCGGACCCTTTACGACATACTGACTTTGTTGCTCCGAGGTGGACGGCGCATCAAGTGTCATCCTAAAGCCGCCTTTATACTGCAGCACCATCGTCAGTACAAGCGACTGGTATCCTACCATTCCGGACCAGGGTACATGCGTGTTTTGCCACGGCGTAATGGTATCGAGCCAACTATTACCTTCGTAGACCTCATATCCGATCACGTCGCCCACATCCAAGTGTGGATAGCCTCTTGCATCCATCTCCATAGGTTGATAGGCAAAGCCGTTTATCGTCGCATGCAGGTCATTGACCATAGACTGCGTCATCAGCGGGTTATCGATGTATAGTGTTTCGTCCTCAGTCCCAGTGCCAGCCGTGTAAGCAGCCTGCTCCTCGGCATCGTAAGTGACTACGACTTTTTTAATCGTCTTGACCGCATTTGTTTGCTTGGTCCGGATATAGTCGGATGGCGTCATGTCGATATCTGGAGTCATAGCCCCTGTGAAGTGTTTGAATTGGATTTGCCCGTCTTTGCCAGCTCGCACACTAGCAGAGTTGGACCCAGCAATCCAGCCCATGACCTGACGGCAAGTGTATCCTGCTGGCTTTGTCTTGATCGTGTAGCCAGGCTTTATCTGCACTGTGCTGTCGTAGGTGTAACCTAACCGCTGGCACATCTCTGCCCATACAGCCTGCATGCTCGCCGGGTACGTCAGAGACGAGATAAAGGGTTGCTCAGTCCATATCAACTTATCCAAACAATCAAAGGTCCAGATGTCGCCTGTGCGCTCCCGGCTATCCACATAAAACTCTCCGAGCGGCAGCCACTCCGCAGCTCCTCCGGCCCAATAGATATTAGCCTCTTGCCACGCAATCTCAGCCTGTGTCCATGTCATCCCGTTTGAGTCAAACGCTACATAAGGACGGATACTTACATTTTCCGGCACCTCTGCTTTCAGCCGCAGCCTAAGGGTAAGCTTGGATAAAATGACGGTTCCAATTGTAAAACTCGTGTCGGGTATCAGGCTACTGTCGATAATAAAGTCAACGATATTTGCCATATCATACTCAGTGTCCCCGACCATTACTTTGACCATAAACTCGCGGTCTGGTCGTTTTAAAAAACTCTCGTAGAGAGGGGATATTGGGTACATTGCATCACCTCTCTGTTAATGTAATGGAGAGTTGCCCCCACCACAGCTCTCCATCATCCCCATCAAGGGCAACCGGGGCGGGCCGATTGCCCACATACATATTTTTGGTTTCATACTTGCCTGTCATTGGGTCAGGATAATAAAAATCAAAAAAGCTATCGCGCATCTGCGTCAATAGCTTCGACATTTTGGGCCATGGTAGAGGCGGGAATGTCATCTCGACTTGCCGTTTAACCGCAACCCTATCCCTGTTTAAACTTCCGTTAGCTGTACGCTCGGTAGATTCTGCATCGTCCAAGTCTAAGACCGTACAACTAAACTCAGCAGGGTAGGCCGCGATCTCTACCGTGTTGATTTTAAGTAGCATTAGCCCACCCCTTTACGCTTGAAACGGCAACCGGCCAGTCCGCCGATGCTCGTCTTGGATAGCCCCTATTGCAATCTGTCCAATTGCTGTGCGCGATAGATTAACCTGCACATTACTGCCAGCCTTAACAGCCTGATGGATCAGTTTAAGCACGGATACGACTTCCCGGTTGTCTTGCCCTGGAGCCGCGCCGCCAGCTGCAGGATTGTACTTTTTAGGTACGACCGCCTCGCCCTCATGCAGATAGGCCAATCCTTCATCCGCGACATAGTTTGTACCGACAGCGAGTTTTGGTATTTTTGGGATATTGACCCCGAAAGTCTTGCCCCCAAGAGATCCGGGCACCCAATCTGGTATGTCAAAGCTGATTTTATTCAGCCCTCCGATTAAGGCATTAATCCCGTCGATAATGAGGTTAAGTGGGAATTTGATGATCGACCAAAGCGTGTCAAATATACCTTTGAATATCTGCTTTACGCCCTCCCATGCTTTTTTCCAATCTCCCGTAAAGACTCCCGTTATGAATTTCATGAGCCCGACAAATACGTCCTTAACGCCGCCGATAATGCCGCCGATGCTCTTGAACGCATTTGTAAATACGGAGACTAGTACACTACCCACAAAGCTGACAAGAGGTTTAAGCACGTTTTGCCAAAGCCAAGTAAAGATAGCAACCAAGCCCTCGATAATCGGCATGATTGTTGCAGCTATAAAAGCACCAAGCGGCTTGAGTACGTTGAGCCACAACCACGTCAGGACCGCCGATACCGCTTCAACCGCTGGTCCAAACATCTCAGCCAGCGCCTTACCAAGCGGCACCAAAACGTCATGCCAAAACGATTTAGCGACTTCTGACACTTTACTAAACGCAATCGCTAGTGCCTCACCGATAACCTTGCCAATCGGTACAAGGACTTCTTTCCAAAGCCATTTGAGAAAATTCCCGAACGGGACAAGGACATTTTGCCATAACCACATAGCTGCGACCTTAACGGCATCCCATGCCTTAGGCATAACGTCTGCCAGCCAAGCACCGAATGGTATGAACACGTTATCCCATACCCACTGTAAGAAGTTACCGAGGGGCACCAAAGCTCGCTCCCATACATCGAGAGCCGCCTCCTTGACTGCTTGCCAAGCGATCGGCATGACGTCCATGAGCCAAGCACCAAATGGGACCATGACGTTATCCCAAAACTGCTTAATCGCATCTGTGATGGATCCCCATGCCTCAGTCATTGCATTGCGAAAGTCGTCGTTTGTCCGCCACAGGTAGACGATGCCGGTCACTAACGCGGCAACAGCCGTAATGAGTAATCCAACCGGTGTTACTCTAAACGCAGCCAGGATGCCCATGCCTATCTTTTTTAACACCTCAATAATAGTGGCCCACTTTGCAACACCAAAAGCGAGAGCCATAGCAACCCCTACACCCGCGAGTGCGGCGATGATAATGTCCGAATGCTCCTTGATAAAACCTGACACACTTTTATAAGCGCCCTTTACCTTTGCTGCCATGGCCTGAGCTTTTTCCTGTACTGCTGTCATGGCGCTGCCTACCTCGTCAAGTGACGACGTATCCACAGTTCCAAGGTTTATTCCACCATAACTAGTGTCCTCGTCCCCGGATCCGCTAGTGCTACCAACCGTGTTTAGCTGGTCGAAGCCACCTACTGACTTCCGGGCTTTTTTACCTGCTTCTTCGTATGCATCTCCGAGATCCGACACCGCTCCAGCTTGGTCGCTTATGGCGTTGGTAGCTTGACTTGAGCCAAACAGAGCCTGCAAAAATGCGCTGACGTACTGAGTGATACGCAGCAACCATTGGGCTGCAGCTTGCAAGTACGGTAGGACTCGCTGTAGCACAGGCATAAGCCCACGGCCCAGCTCTTCTTTAATAGCTCCAAACGTAAAAGCCAGTTGACGCATCATACCAACTGGCGTTCTCGCAAGCTGCTCATTCATGCCGCCGACAGACTGGCCGATGACCTCAGCCAACATGGCAGCGCGCTCCAGCTCATTGCCGTGTTTCAGCACTTTCTCCTGTGCTTCGTCCCAGCTATAGCCATAGCGACTTAATGCACCTAACTGCCCCTCCATGACCTTACCGATCATGCTGCCGATGTTGACAGCAGCTGATGACGTAGCGTCCATACCGTACTGCTGGGCAAGCATGTCGTTGAGTGTAGGCATCAAGGTTTGCAGGGATCTCACATCACTGAGGTACGTCCCTAACTCCTGCGCACCGCTAAGCTGTATGTCCGCACCGACAACGCCAATACGCTCTTGCGCGGCTGCCAAATCCTTTATGCTATTTACCTGGGCAGTTGTAGCTCCCATGGTGTTTCTCATGACCCGCTCAAGCTTAGCTGCCTCAACACTCACCGCGTTAAATGCTTGGACAGACTGCCGACCAAAGTTGATAACCTGGCTGATTGCAAAAATGCCAGCAAACAATGCGCCCAACCTCTTAAGAGTTGACCCTATTTTACCTACTGACTTGGAGACCTCTTTTTCAGCGTCCCCCATTTGCCTCTTGACGCCTTCAAGGTCCTTACGTAGTTGGCCAGTTTCTGCCGTGATCAGTATCTGTAGTTCCTCCAGCGTCACGTCGCTCACCCCGCTTTCGTTTATACTGGTCGCCGTGGGCTGCGATGCGCTCTTTCATGACTCTCCAGTCCTGTTGCTTACGCTGTAGCACTTCTTCTGGGAATACACCTGGGTAAGCGTCCTGCAAAGTAGGCGCCTTGTGCTTACCGCCCATAAGCTTGGAGACTAGTGACCCTATAAGTTGTGCTTGGCGATAGCCCATAACAGCCTGCATCTGCATGTCGTACTTCTGGCGCTCCTGATAACCATTAATCGCTGCCAGTATCTCGCCATAAGACATGTTCCAAAAGCGCACAGAGTCCACGCCACAGCTACAGGCAACCGGATAGAGCTGTTCAAAAAGCTCCGTCAACGAGGTTACTTGTTCGCCTTCTTGGCCTTCTCCGCTGGAGCTGCTGCCGGAGCTTCCCTGAAAAAACCCGAAACTCTAAATACTTCAATCAGAGATGGGATCAGCTCGATGTAAGAGCCCCCATCCGCGACGTATTGGTCATAGAGCCGCATAGCATCCGCAAAACTTACGCCGTGCTGAAATTGCTGCATCGATGCATGTAAAATCCGCAGAGTGTCAGTCAGCGGGGGCAATGCGCCCTTCTCAACGTTCATGAGGATGTCCAGCGGGTTGCGCCCGCCGAGGTGTTTCTCGAGCTCCATAATGTGGGCTGCACCCAGGCGCATCTTGTAGTCAGTGCCGCCGATTGTTAAAGTTGCATACATGTCATTTCCTCCTTGGATTAAAAAGGACGCCTCCTGTTAGGGGCGCCCTCTGAATTATGTTGGATTTGTTACGGTAATATCTGACTGCAGGAAAAATGATGCCGTGAATTGCAGTGCTGCGTTGACTGCAGACGAGTCCATCTTGACATTAACCATAGCGCTAAACTCATGCGCAGTACCGTCAGGATACTCCACTTTAAACGGCACTGCTGTACCTTCGTCCTGGAAACCCTTAAGTACGCGAAAATTGGACGTTGGTCCTGAATTATCATATAGGAACTGGAACGATAGGTCACCCAAATCCTTAACACCAGGGATGTACTTACGCACACCATCCTTAAGCGTAGTTACGTCGATCTGCTCAGGATCTCCGCCGAGTTCTGGGACTTCCATCAAGAGTTCAATTTCCTTCCATGTTGTCCCGCCGTCTCGATAGGACAGCGTTGTGTCCTTTGTCAAAACACCTTGAGGCATGTAATCCTCTCCTTTGTTATTGCGATATGCGACCAGTGCGTTTATCCACTACACCGCGATACCGCATTGTTTTACGCTTAAGTCCGGACGGATCCGGTATGTCGTTTGCCATCTTGCGCCTCATACCAATGCTGTTTAACAAGCTGTCTACCTGTGCTGCAATGGCTCCCGTTGATCGGTTATGCCATACATCTATTTGGACGCTGATGTCACTAAGCGGACTGCTAGCAATCGTCAGCGGATCTTGGTTTACCAGCTCGTAAAAGCTGATGTACGGTAACTTTGCATCTTTCGTTGGAAAGGCATCTGAAACCGTTACACCGGGGATAGAGGACAGCAACGCATTGACCACTGGTTTTATGTCAATCATCAGCTTTTGCCCCCTAGTTTCTCGATTTCCTTACGTAATGCTGCACGCACGATTGTGCCAATCCGTTTCTCGCTCTCCACTAATGCAGGATGCAAAAACGGCTGCGCTGGCTGACCCTCAGTGTAGTAAAAAATGCCCTGATTCGTTTCTATTTTATAAAAGTGATACTTTTCAGCCACATCAGAGTCGATCTGACTCTCATGGATCCACCATCCATTTTGCTTGTAAGCAAGTTGATTAAGGACCTCGGCTGGCATATCCCCCTTGTCGCTCGATTCGCCGACCGGTCCAGTACCAAACTCCACGTATGGGGCATACTCCAGATTGGTAAACACTCGGCCTATGATGAGTTCTCCCTTTACCTCAACGTCAGCATGGATGCTAGTGCGGAGATATCCGTCATTAGACGGCGCAAGCAACTTGGCTTTGCGTTGTACCTCTTTTGTGGCCTGTGCTATGCCGACCTTTAATGCGTTGCCCGTATTGCCGCCCAGTTGATCCAGTTTACGCATGAGTTTATCAAGACCTTGCATAGATCGAGCCATTAGGGCGTCACCTTCTCCATCTCAATGATGGCATGCCTGCGCCATGGACGTATTGCTACAACCTTGTAATCAGGCTCTGTTGAGTCTCCAGCAACATTAACCCAAGCTCCTGCACTCTCCTTGACACCAGGATTACCCTCGACGTACATCACGAGCATATAGGCCAGTCGCTCGCCATATTGTTCGGCCATAACTTTTCCGCCTGCAGGTTGCACGTTACCTTTGATGGTCAATGCTACGTCGCTGTAAGTGGTGTATGATGTGCCGTCCAGTTCCTTAGCCTCGACCCGCTCTTTAAAGGCGACGGACCGCTGATCTCGCTTAAGTAGACGCATAACCCACCAACTTAGCTAGACGCTGCCCGAGGATGACGTTTTGCAGTCCGGTCGGCAAGTCATCAAATGACCGGCTAATGCCTCCCTCGCTATGGCTTGTCTGCCCCTCTACGCCTTGTTTGTTGTACCGGATAACGGCCACTTGCCGCTGTGCGGACTCAAGGGCTGATGGTAACACCCTCCGATTTGTCCAGATCAAAATATCAGACTCCGCGTCATCCAGCAGGAGAGTGAGACCTGTGTCTTCTGACGCGTCATCTGCAGCAATGTCAAGCATCAACTTAAGCTTATTAAGCTGGGTCACCGCCAGCACCTGCCTCGCGTGCTGCCGTGATGGCTGCAGCCAACTGCTCCGACCCCATCTTTCCATACCCCTCGATGTTCAGGGATTTGGCCACACGCCTCAACTCCTTAAAATCAAGGCCCTCAATGGTCTCCTCGCTGCCATCTTCGGAATCGTCCTCGGAAATGACTTTGACGTGTTTCTCCAAACGTGCATAATCCTTCTTGCTGACCTCGAACTCCTCACCTTTTACGTATCGGGTCCCGTTATGGCGCACCGGGATTTCATTTACTTTAACGATCATAGTAATCCTCCTCAAATGAAAGAGGAGCCCATATGGCCCCTCTCAGATAGTGTTATTAGATAACTTTTGCCTGGAACACTTCGCCGGCAGTCGGGAAGCTTGGCAGTGCCGTTGCAACAGCTTTCGTCCATGTGGATACTGGGTCAAGGTTTTCTTCATAGACCATTGCCAAGATATTTCCTACTTTTGTAATATCAATGGACGGGTCACGCATCAGACGAATTTCTTCGGCTGTAGGTCCGTAGATGGTTTCGCCAAGAGGCCCATCTGGGAGTAACACAAATTTGTCTTGTGGGAAATACCGCTTAAGCTCATAGGTGCCGTCAGCCTTTTGCTTGCGGTACTGGTTGTCATAAGTCGCAATCGCAGGAAGGCCAGCTGATACTAGCCACGCGTTGAGATCACCTTTCGTAACAATGCGGCCGGAACCGATACCATACAGCGCACTGATGACTTTAGGGTGACGAAGCAGCGCCATAAGGATGGGGCCAGAAGTCAATACGCGTTGCGGATTTGATCCCAATGTCGTTACCCAGTCTTGAATCATTGTAATCGGGTCACTGTTTGGGTCTGTCCAAATGTCTGTCCCGGACAACACCTCTTTGTGGTTAGCCGGAACATGATAGTCGATTGTTGCGTTCAAACCGTTTTCATCCAGTGTGATCGTTCCATTAGCCGCTGCTTCCATGCGCATTACTTCCGCACGTGCTTTAACTCCGATGGTCAGCGTATCGATGTCGTTGTAAACGTTAGCCATCAAATACTGTTGTTCAGCAGGTGTGCGAGGGTTTTCAAGAGCAACAATTTCCTTCTCGCTCAAAGGCAACTTACGCTTAATTAGGGCCAGTTCCATTGCCTGCTTGCTGGCTTCACGGCTTCCGATTTCGGCCTCAGTATCAAACGCGTGTACGGATGCAACGACAGGGATCCTACGCGCCCCCATGATCATGTCAAACTCCAAAGATTCGCGTTTTACTTCCGGAAACAAAGTCTCCCCAAGCATCGGTGGGTATTGACGATTTAATTGATAGGTCAGCACTTCGGGCTGTTTGAATAATTCTAGAATGTTGGGCATTATTCGATTACCTCCTTCGGTTCGCTCTTAAACGACCTGTTTAAATTTGATTGCTTTCATGGCAGTTTTAGCGGTTGCTGCAGGAGCAACCGGCAATCTTGCCTCCAAGATCCAAGCGTCAACTAGGACTGAGCCCGGCTGTGGCCCCTCCGTCACGTCTACATCCGTCAATAGGATGCCGACAGCAGTTTCATCGTTTTTAGGATAAATGCTCCCAGCAGGTACAATCTTACGACCCTGCGCGTTAGCCGTTACGCCCGCATCGCTGACTTGGTACGTAAAGGACGTAAACTTGGCGCTTGCCAAGAAATTGATTTGTTCAACTTTTACGCTATTCGTTACAAATGGCATGTTTAACTACTCCTTTCATTACTGCGCCCATGGATTCAAAGCAGCAGCGGGGGCTTTACCGCTGTCATTTGCCGCTTTAGCGAAGTTTTCTCCGACACTAGACGTGCCTGGACCTTTGTTGCCAGCTTTAGGTGGTTCACCTTTAAGGCGCTCATTGACTCCAGCCTCGACGGCTGCGCGAAATGCCGTTTCTGCCGCCGCAATGCTGGCATTGGTCTTGTCTGCATCCGTGTAATCCAACAGATCAGCAAGCTGCTTCGGTAGCCCCTTTTCGGCCAACGTCTCAAGAGCTTGGGCTCTCAGCTCACGGCGGGTAATCTCTGCCTCACGTTCGCTCAGCTTTGTCTCTCGTTGCTGCCGTTCGTACTCCGCTTTCTGATCTGCATTCATCTTGGCAAGTTTCCCTGCCTCCGTCTTTGCCTCTTCCAGTTTCGCAGCAGATTCGGCATCCCACTTCGTCTTAGCCGTCTCTAGCGCCTTGGCAATCCTCTTGTCAAACTCACTCTGATGTGCCTTGTCCTTTAGCAAATCATCGAATGAGATAGGAGGATCTGCAGGCGGGTCAGCCGGGGGATCCGCTGGCGGGTCTGCGAATAACTGCAGGTTTAGTGGAAGTGCATACTTTCTGTATCTGGTCATTGGTTTAATAGCCCCTTTGCCCCTCACGTTCAATGCCCGCAAGGTTCATTTTTTACCCAGTTTATAGTCATTTGGCAGGACAAAAGAAAAAGAACTGCTATTAAGCAGCTCTTTCAACGTAATGTTTGTACCATTCTGGATAAGGCATACTTGCTGGCACAAGAGATGTCTTGCCTGTCACCGGATCTCGCGCACGACGCATCAAATTTGACTCTTCTTTGACACCGATCACAGCAATGGTCGTTGATCTGCAGTATGGATGCATAGGAGGCATATTGACGTTAGGCTTGGCATCCTTGACATTGTAAATCTTAAGGTCCTGTGCCTGGCATTGTTCAGACGTCCGATTATCGAGAGTCGCCACAAACTGATAACGCTCAATCTCAGCCTCCTCGTAGCTCTCCATCTCGGCCGCATTAGCCATGTAAGTCGTTTCCGTCCGAAGCAACCGGTTAGCAGCATGCTTGCCAACATCCAGCCGCTCCTCGATCTCCTTACGCATAGCTTGTAAGCTGGCTCCACTCTTAAGCCCACCCGTCACAACCTCAGACAACATAGCAGCCAGTACGTCCGTATTACCCCATATCCGATTACTATAGTGCTGACCACTCCATGGCCGCTTAAGGATAGTCTGGATGGTCTTGGTCGGTATGCGAGCAAAGTCAAATCCTAGCCCTGTGCCGCGCTGCATATCAAACATGGTCCGATAATAGGCCTCGTTAATCGTGTTAACATAGCCATGCGTACTAAGCGCAAGCTCAGCGTCTGCAATAAGTTTGCTCTGAACGTACATGTCAGCTTGCAACGCCTGTTGACGGGTAATGCGAGCAGCGTAGGCAGGGGCATTTAAGCGGGCAAGGAGTTGCCGCCGTATATCTGGGTCCCGGACCTTGGCATATTGAGCCTTGATGGCAGCCCATTCTCTGCGACTGATTGGTTCGTTCAACAGCTTGGTTGCTTCCTCTACCGTCATGCCGCCCTCTCGGGCAAACTTGCCGAGGATCCTGTCTATGGATGCCTCGATATTGACCTGGCCTTTGTCGTAGGCCGTGCTGATCTGCGCAATGACGCTGTCAGAGCCCCGATGATAACGGGCCATTCGCTGCTGAGCTCGCCGATCCCAATAGGCGTTACTCGGACGCGCCATCGTCTACATCCTCGTCATCCGGATCGTCTTGTTCACCCATTGACATGCCGAATGCTTGTTGCTGCAGCTTCATTGCTTCCTCTCGCTGCTGTCTGACCTTTTTAATCTCTTCTGCTGGATCCTCGACAAATGACAGCAGGCTTATCAATGTCTCATCACTTACTCTATCGATAAGCAAGTTGATCAACTGCGCAATCTCCAGGTCATTCGCCGGCAGATTGCGGGTCATCGTGATTTTGGCATCGGCAGTATCAACCTTTTGGCCTTTGATATGGAGCGCTCTACCAAACATCGCTAGGCGTTCTCTCAAGCCCTGTTTAAAGTAGCGTTCCTTCGTAACGGCCAACTGCTCCAAGCCAAATAGCTTATACTTCATGGCGACTCCCGATGCATTAGACGCAAAGTTTTCGTCGGTCAGATCGGGAACCATGGAAAACTCATGAATGTCTGATTTGATCGCGTTCCGAAGCACTTCGACCTGTTGCTCGTTCAGCTGTTTGATCAGCCACTCAGCATCCGCGTCCTGCGATGGCATCTCAAGCACCTTTAACTCTTTAAGCAGCTGAATGGTTTTGCTAGCTTCTGCCTTATCGTCGCCAAGAGACATACCCTTGACCTTTAGAATCGCATCAACAAGTTGCTCCTTATCATTTACCCGATCCGAAGCAAGCGTATTATAAGCATCAATTAACGTTATTACACCCTCGAAGTCCCCCATCTGCTCCTCGTTGTTCCAGAACTCCACGACCGGCACAGCGTCCCAATAGTGTGGTTTGACGCTCACTTGTACATAGTCACCTGCATTTGTAAGTGACTTGGTGTTGTACTCAATCGTGTTGTTGGCCGTGTAAACGATGACTTTAAACCCATCAGCTTTGCCGTCAATGTCCGTTTGCGGGTAGTAATGGACGCCAAACAAAGACTTGTACTCAACACTATCGTCAACGACCAAAAAGAGTTTACGAGGATCTATGCACGTCAACTTCGGAATCGGAACCTCGTCGCTGCTAAAGTAATAAAGCTCACGTCCGATGCCGTAAATAGACAAATCCTTGCCAATCTCCGAATCGTGACTGCTGATGTCCAGCGTCTTGTATAGGTCGGTGACTGGCTCGATCTGCTTGCCGTCATACTTTACGCTGTTGCCCAGCACGTACCCCACCGCTATGTCAGTAATGTACTTGGCATGGTTAGCAACAAGCTTGTTATTAGGCAGCCCTGTGGTGCTCTCCGGACGCTTAAGAATCTCATGCTTGCCACGATAGTACTCGTCCAGCTTTTCCATTCGTGCAATTCCTGTTTGGTGTTCCTTCACGCAGCTTGCTAACAACTCCAATGAGACTTCATTTGGATCTGGCATAAATGCTCTGTCTCGTATAATCGCCATCTGTTTACCTCACCCCCAATCGGCTCTTATCGCCTACCTTAACTTTCGCGTTTCTCATATCGTCCTCTAGCGCATAACGCACCGCGTCTATGGAGTGATTGTCCTTATCTGGATAGCCAGCCTTCCAGCCTCCGTTGCCGTCAGGTGCAAGCTCATAGCCATCAAACTCCCGAGCCGTATTCGGACAGCGGACCGGATCAATAATGATCTCGTCCAAGTCTTCCAGGTACTTCATGCCATGATCGACGCTGTCCGGGCCTTTTTTGGCCCCGATGATATTCAACCCATGATTACGCAACTCACTGATGGTCCTCGGCTCCGCACTATCCGCTGTCACTGTTCGATTGGACTTATTCTCAACCTTGATGGCTGTTGCGAGAGCGCCATTGCCCATCCCTGCTTTATGCAACTCATAAAAAATGAATAGGCGTTTCCGTGTCTTGTCGAAGTGCATAACGCCGTAATGAGATGGGTGAGCCGCAAAGCCAAAGTCAAGACCGCGCTTAGTCCGGTCAAACGCCGCTATTTCCTCATCACTTATTGCCCGCAGCGTCAAATTACGGAACACCTCGCCGCCAGTACCTACATCCTCACCAAGATACTCATGACGATAGGCCAATTCATTACGCTGCTCCAGGCTTTTGGCCTCAATGAAAAACTGTTCACCCAACCACTCTCGCGGTACACTGCGATAGTCGGTATGATGCGCATACCAGCTTTCTGGCGGGTTCTTCTTGTAATCATGCACCCACCGTTTACGGCTCTTTGGAGGGTTGTACGAGTAGAACACCTTATATCCATCTCCGCCTCGCAACAACGTCTGATTAATGGACCGTATATCCTCGATACCAAACTCGTCAGCCTCTTCGTACCAAACGTATTTAAAAAAGCCCTTGCGGAGTCGCAAAGACTTAATCTTGATCGGGTTATCAGCACCTCGGAATATGATCTTTTGGCCTGTAGGCTTATAGATGATCTGCATGGGCGATACGCGACAATCAAACACGTGCGATAGCTTAAGCTTGTCGATGGCCCATACAAAGGACTCATAGACTGACTCCCGCAATGTCTCCTTGACCTTACGCAGCGCAATAGCATTTGCGTCAGGATCCTGCACCATGCCCAGGATGATCTCAGTCGGCGTAAAAGATGACTTAGTTGAGCCCCGGCCACCGCTAAGCAGGAAATGTGTCGCTGCATCTGACTTGATAGCCTGGTGGACGCCATAGAAGCTCGGTGCGATCAGCTCCGTTAGCCTAACCGCTGTCATCCGCTATTCGACTCCTTCGGCACATCGTCAACGATCTGGACAGGCCCCTCAACGTTATGGACCTGCTGCTTGTCAATCCACATGCCGAAACGCTTGCCAAGCAGCTCTAACGCTTTGAGCTTGTCGGCGAAACGCACTTCGCGTTCTATGCTGTCAACGTCGCCGGAGACCTCTTTAACCTTGACGCTTGCTATCGCGGCTGTGTCGTCCTCTGAGGCATCCTCAAATACTGTAGCATCGCCCATATTGACCAACTTTGTAGGATCCAAAAAGGCAACACGTGCCAATTCCCGGATAATACGTTCTTGGTTGACTCCTGTTCGTCTTGAATGCTCAGCCATCCTCGCGTCGACGTATCCGCGAATGTTAGCATTCGTCAACAGCCTTGCTCCTTGCTCTTTAGCTGTCTTCACACTGTAACCTGCTCGGATCGCCGCTTGCGTGGCGTTGAGGTCAATCAGGTACTCGTCTGCAAATTTCTGTTGTTTGGCATTCAACGCCATAGCTCTCACCTCACAGTCTTAATCTATCGTTCATCCTCTCAGCCCACCGAATCGCTTCGGGAACATCAATGTGCGTCTTGCCGTAACATGTATATAGCTTAACGGTCTCGTAAGTAACTTTGCCTCGCCACCAGATTCCGCCAATCTGTACATATCCATCTTTGTGGCGATAACCGAAGTTGCGCAACAGCTTTGCAATAAGTCCTTCAAGCTCTTGCCATCCGATCGCCTCTACTCGCTGGCAATACCGCTCATAAGCGTGTCGGTCTAGCCGTATTTCTCTTTCAAGTTTCATAGCCCCTCTCTCCAATCAAGAATATTACTTGCTTATAGAATCACGTTGAAATGCAATTGTTAACTGCAAGGCTTCGCTAGGCGTAAAACCCGCCTTGATTAAATTATCGTAGTGCGTTCGCGTCAAGAAAGCTAAGTCTTTGATTGCTTCAACCAGTTGATCTTGATGGGCTATGTTCATAGATTTCGCTCCTCTCGGAAAATAGAAGAAGTCGCCCATCTCTGGACGACTCATCACGTCGACGTGTCAGCAACTACAGATCGACTCATATCGTATTGGTCGTGCTTGCATTTCGCTCGACACTATCATAATAACACGGGTTGACAGGGCTTTTGTTCTCAATTATGTCGCAATAATGTCGCTCCAAAATTTACACCGCCAATTTGATATACGCTTTAATAGCTTTAGGCTCCCAGCGATAAAGAGTCTGGCGAACGATGTGCAGCTCCGATGCAACCTCAAAAGTCTGCTTACCTTCCACGTATCTCAATCGCAGCAATTTTGCATATTCCGGCTTATACTTCTCCAGTGCCTCTAGCACTGTATCAATGCGGTTAACTTCGTCCAATAGCTCCTGCAATTCGGCAACCCGGTTCAACACCTCATCCAGATCGCTGCGAACGTCATACCCCCTAGCCTCAATCACCTTTTGAATTTTGTACCGCAGTTCCTGCAGCAGCTTGTCGTCCTCCGCATCGGCCCCTTTTGCCGGAATCGCTCTCTGCTGACTCTTGACTCCTGCCGGATACCTGGTCAAGTATGCATGCGCTGTCGTCTCAAGACGCTGCTCTCGCTCGGTCAAATACATATAGCTTGGCAGACCACGAAGCCTGCGGTGCAGATCCTGTAGCTGGTCATCTTGATTCAGCCGACTTACTGTAATTCCTGCGCCGACATTATATGTGCTCAGGACCAGTATACGGGCTTTTATCTGGCGATATCGGCTCAACTGCTCTATTACTTGTTGTTCTGTCATGCTGCCACCCTCTCTCAGTCATTTTTAGTAATTATAGTAAATAATGTTTTTAACGTCTATAGTTATCTTTTTTTTATGCCGCTATAACCTTCTCAATCCTTGCTTTAACTGCCTGCATAAGCGCTTCCTGTCCTGATGCCTTTCGTTCAAGAGCCGCAACGGCATCTTCGTCCATAGTCCCTTCGGCTACTAGACGCAGGATGATAATATTGTGTCGGACACCTTGCCTGTACACGCGGGCATTAGCCTGCTGGTCCTCCTCCAAACTCCAGATTTGGTCGAACCAGACAACCGTCCGACAGCTTGACTCCTGTAGGTTCAGACCATGCCCAGCTGACTTCGGGTGAAGCAACAGCAGCGGGATCTCGTCATTGTTCCAAGCTCGGATATCCTCGTTGCCATCCTTGCCCTTTCGCAATATGCGGGCTTGAGGGAATCGTTTCTGAATGCGTGCTAAACTGTGCTTGAAGTTATAAAACACCATTACAGGATTGCCATTTGCTGCCTCTAGGATGTCCTCCAGTGCATCCAACTTGGCATCATGGATCTCCTTTACACCACGTTCTTCGTCATACACGGCCCCGGATGCCATCTGCAGCAGCTTGTTGCTCAGGACAGCAGCTGTCTGCGCGACCACATCGGCGTCCGCGTATTCGATCAAAAGCTCCTTCTCCAGCTTTTTATAAAGTTCGCCGGCCTTTGGTGACAGTTTAACTGGCACGTTCCGGTCAATCCGCTCAGGAAGCTCCAGCCAATCCTCGGCTTTCATGCTCACGGCTATATCGCTGATCGCTTCGTAAACCCGTTCCTCTGCTTCTTTCTTCGCTTTCCAGTCATAGACAACATGTCCACTACTGGCACCTGGCACAAAGTAGCGCTCACGGTAACCTGCTATTGTCTTCCCTAGTCGCTCACCCTGATCAAGTAAGTACACAGGCGCCCACAGGTCCATCAAGCTATTTGGTGCTGGCGTGCCAGTCAATCCAACAAGGCGCTTGATAAAAGGTCTGACACGGCGTAATGCCTTGAAGCGTTTAGACTGGTGATTCTTAAAGCTGGATACTTCGTCAATGACAACCGTATCAAACGGCCATTGACTTCCATACTCTCCTACAAGCCATTCCACATTTTCACGGTTGATGATCCAAATATCCGCATCAGCTTTCAGTGATTTACGGCGCTGGTCTGCACTACCTAACACCTTGCTGATGCGAAGATGAGACAGATGATCCCATTTATGAATCTCTCGGGCCCACGTGTCGTCAGCCACCCGAAGGGGTGCGATGACCAGCACTCTGCCTGCTTCAAAATAGTCGTTCAACAGCTTGTCAACGGCTGTCAACGTCGATACCGTTTTGCTAACCTAAGCCCATCTCCAAGAACAGGCCGATGTACGGCGTGTCCAGTATGCGGGAGGTTGCATATTCTTGATACTGGTGCGGGATGAACTTCATTTCGGCATCACCTCCTGTATAAACCGATCAATGTCGGCTTCACTATCGATTTTGTAATGTCGGTGCCCCAGCGCCAGAAGATCCTTCTGCCATTTCCGCTGCAGCGGCTCAAGCGGTTTTCCTGGTGCCTTCATCTCGACGTAAATGGTCTGACCGTTCGGCAGAATCACCAACCTGTCCGGTACGCCTCGATTACCCGGGCTCGTCCACTTCGGCGCCAGACCTCCGATAGATTTCACCTCGCGGACCAGTTTACGTTCCAGTGTTGACTCTCTCATTTCAACCTCCAATCTCGTGTAACAGTTGTCACACTCTATACGCGTATGCGTTTATATGTGCATGTTAACTATATATAGGGGTGCCGCTATATATAGTTAAATTACTACTTTATACTTAATAGGAAATTTACTGTTACTACTGTTACAGCATCCCTCAAACCCTTATACTGTCCAGGTTTGCTCCGTAACAGTGATCAATTTTTTACTGTTACGCCACTGTTACTACTGATACTTGAGAGGTAACAGTAAACCGTTTACTGTTACCTTACTGATACCAGTTACTGATACCTTACTCGATACGAATAAAAACGGTTTGTAGTCCATATCCCGGTACTTTGGCGCGCCCGTTTCGCTCGGTCCAGTCTGGAATGCGACGTAAGATATCGCATATCTCTTTCGCTTCCCAAGGCTTCATGTCGCCTTTTCTTTTACTGAGACACTCCACCCATATCTGGGCTGCACATACACGCTGTCGGACCTCCCCTGTCGGCCTGTCCAACTCGTCAAGCTCCTCGGACTCCAGCCACTCCTGGATAAGTCCCTCTCGCGGATCACTCTCCATATGTGCAGCTTGTTGTCGCTCAGCTTCCATGCGGGCCTCGTCATCAAGCTGTAAGGATTCCCCCGCCTTATACCAGCTCAATACCTCCGCCCAGATTTGGCTCACGACCTCCTCCGTTAGATGGTCCCAGTGACTCAGTTCCGCCCGATCCGGAAATACCTCTACAGGCCAAAAGCGGCGGTTTCCTGTCATATCCCTCAGGAATCCACGGGTGTTCGTTGTCCCGAAGAAAACACACTTGCGCGGAAACTCCGAAACCTGGCGATCATAAGCAACCCGATAACGGTCTTCCGTCTTGGACAAAAACGCCTTGACCTCCTCGACTTCTGTCTTCTTCATGGCCGATAACTCGCCTATTTCGAATATCCAGCCGCTCTGTAGATGCTCCCCAGCTTCCTTATTTTCAAACGTCCGCAGTGAATCACTGAACCACTCCTTGCCCAGCTTAGCCAGCAACGAACTCTTGCCAGCTCCTTGGGGGCCAACAAGAACAAGCATTTGATCGAACTTGCAACCAGGTTGAAAGAGTCGCATAACGGCAGCCAGTAGCATTTTCCGGGTCACCTGACGAACGTAGTGCGAGTCGGCCGCGCCCAGGTAAACGGTAAACAAATGCTCAGCCCTCGGCACACCGTCCCAACGTGTTTCTTCTATATAAGTCTTGATTGGATGAAAGGTATTACGATGGACCACTTCTGTAAAAGCGTTGGAAATGGTTTTCGCGGACCCAATGCCGTGAATTTTATCAAACCAATGCTGCAGTCGCTTATCGTCGGCGCCTAGCCACGGCTCATACGATCGCCGGGAACGTTCTAACCCTCGCCAGGGTAGCACCCGCCGGATAACCTCCGAATTACCAAACGCGTCATAGGCAAGCACGTTACGCCATGCGCCATGGGAAAGCAGCAGCTCCACGTTTCCGGCAGTCGGCAACACCGCGCCGGACTTGTGATGAACCTCTAGTTTCTCTTGCCAGGTGTCATCCTCTTCGTCTTCGCTGGAGTCCTCATCGAATGTATCGGCCATCTCCGAAAAGTCCGCCTGCCGCTCTGCGAACGCCAGCTTTTTGACCTCTGGCAGTGCAGTCGCCCAGTGCTCCATGGCGAGGTGACTTGGCTTCTTAGCGTCCGGTGTATGGTCCTTTACGCGCTCATCCAGATGGTTGAATTTATGGACCCGGATGAGGTCGAACAAGTTGTATGTCCGACCATCTGCCACAGGGTCACTGTCCTGATGCGAGAATGCGAGATCCTGATCCGGGTAAATCTCCAGCCCGTTTGCGCTCGAGCCGCGTGTGTAGGTATAGCGGTTAGGCATCGTGCCGGTGCTGTAGATATCGGAGAGAAACGTGTCGATCCCCTCCTCAATGTTGTATGCCCGACATAACAGTCCAATGGTGCCGTGCTTCTCTCTTGGGTCCTGCGCACGCTGCCCGATCCGCTGAACAGCCTTCTCTTCATCTGGGTGCCGCGGCCACTGCATGACGTCCTGCCAGTTATCGTATAGCCCCAGCATGTCATCCACGCCAAGCCCTCCACCCTCGCCTACTTCCAATACTGGCTCAGCGTCCTTGCTACAGCTTGGGAAGTACATGAGGCGATGCACATCGAACGTGGTGCGGTCAAAGTACGTGATGCCGATCTGGTCAGCCAGCTTGCGGCAAACAGCAGCGTACTCGTCCGGCAGCATGGAGCGATCAGTCGGTACGATGAGACGGTATTTAGGCTTATTCGGCCTGTGGCTATGTGTTGAGTAGATCGCGTATGCCAGGCCACCCAAGATAAGCTCCACCGCGAAAAGAAATCCATCATCCGCGAAGTCAGCGTCCAATGTAATCAAGCTCCGCGTATCGATGCTCTCCTTCTTCCGACGACCACCCCGGACAAGCCCCCCAACAAACGAGGGCCCGTCCTTCGCCTTCCCCTTATCTGGTACACTCATCTTGTCGTACTGCGCCATGTTCTCCGGCGTCCGCCGCACCTTCCGCAGCCGCTCAATCAGCTCATCCCATGACCAGTATTCCGGCTTCCAGTTCGCGTCGGCACGGTGCTTGCCAAGGCTTATATCCAGTTCGTGCATCTTTGTCACCTACTCTGTCGATTCAATAATGGGTAAATCCGATAATAAGTCTCGTTGATACTGCGGCAGTTCATTGAACGTAATTGTTCCATTACTCGAGCTGTGCCAATCTTTATGGTCAATAATCAGTGCCCGTGCACCAGTAATTGGCGTAACGGTAATGAAAGCGCACCATCTCCGGCCTTTCAGCGTCCGCATCATCCGCCGATACAACTCGTAATTGACTACGATCTCCACGTCATTCACACGCAACTTCACAGGCAAACCTTTAATATCTCGAACCGATTCGCACTGAGCCCAAAGCTCTTTGCGTCTCCGTTCAGCTGTAATCGGTAGTTTCCTCAGTTGCACCCCGATCTCCGTCCGCTTGGCGCCAAAAACCTTATTCACTCGCTTGCGCGCCGCTTCACTGGCGACCTTCTCCAATGCTGTGAGTGCTCTCATACTGTCACCTCAATTGATAAATATCGTCTGTCTCTGCATTATGCAAAAAATTTCATTTGAAACATTTCACGAGGTTGAAAAGGTACCCACTGTTCGCCGTATTCTGCGAGCCATTCGGCAATCGTTTTACGTCGGTTCCATTCGTCACGCGGTATCCAACTCGTATTGTCTCCCTCAACGGCTGTATAAGGCGAAAACCATTTGTGTTGCACCATTCCCAATAGGTGGATACGTCCGACTGGCTTATGCTCGTAGAACACTTCGTCTAAATAATCAACTCGCCGCGCCTCTGGCATTCCTACCAGTCCACCTATAGCAATATGACGTTCTGAATGGAGTAGATGAAACGCGTTGCCTTGCAGGATTGGTATAGGGTGCATCCCGCGTCTTCGCATATCTTGCAGATACCATGCTGTAGCTTCCGGGTCTCCGATCTCGTCATATTGAAGATAGTCATGCCACGGTTTTGCGTGCTGGTGGATATAGTCGCGGTAACTCCGGTAGCTGATTGCATCATTTGAAAATGTGCCGGGATCCCATCTGACAGCACGATGCCGAGTCATGTACTGTTCAACCCACCCCGGATACTTGCGGAGCAACGTTGCCGACAATAGCCACGCTGGAACCGACTGAGTTGCTGCAGCCAGATGCTTGCGATTCACTCCTGCTACGTAAATGAGTCTTCGCAGTGTAATCCCTCCTTAGCAGGCCCCCTAATGACTGGAGATCCTGACCTATCGGGCAATTTTTATTGCAATATCCATCGATTCGAGAAAATGTACTGCCGTATTGCTTTATCAGTTCATCGCGCTTTTGACAGCCAGAACATTGAGTATCAAGCAATTTACTGATGCAACGTACCGCGCTTGCTCGCTCCATATTTCCTCCCGTTACCGAATATCTGAGAAGCCTAGCCCCCCTCACGCTTCCTTAGCCGCTGAGCTCCCAGCCTTCCAATTTGCTGCCGTGTCCAAATCGGCTCTGTTGCTGCGCGTTCATAATTCCATTTGGATACCTTAACGCGGCGATGAAATGTTGCATATGGGATCCCGTTTTGCTCAGCTAACCGAAGATACTTTTCTGGATGAACTCGAACATGATCAGTTGCCCTTAGAGCAAGTCTCCGGGCTTCATCTGCAGATTGGAGTGACTTTGTGGCCGCTCGCTCTGGAGTCCACCCTTGACGAATACGAGTCATAAATGATTCATACTTAATTCCGTTCTGCTGCGCGGTTTTTGCCCACTCATCGTAATATCCTCGCGGTTTTTGCGTTCGCATCGGCATAGTCATCGCACGCTGTTTTGACCATCCTAGCAATCGGATCCGGCGTTCAAGGCTGAATGCACTTATCCCTACTTCGGCTGCCTGCGCGTACTCCTCCGGCGTGATGTAGAAATCATAGGGGTTCACGAATCATCACTCCTATCAATCAGAGCCCATACCATCCCTGGCAACCAGAACAGCATAAGCATTGCATAGGTAAGCGAAACAATTCTGCCGCCAGTCATTCGCTGCACCACATCGGCATCCCGTGCCGCGTCCTCGTCTTCTGGACAGAGAGGCTTTTCGGCTTCAATTTCTGCAGCTATACGGATATAGTCCTTATGAAGCCACCGCGCAGTGGCAGCCCCAATTAGGATATAAATTGAAAGAATAATGCCGATCATATGACTTTCCCGCCATGACGTTGCGGCCGTGTTGCATTAAAAGCCATCTTTTCTGTGATAGCTGCCTCCAGGTCGATACCATGACGCCCGCATGCATCAAACACCCGGATGAGAACATCGGCCAGCTCAGATGGTACACCGCAAGGCTTCCAGTCACTGGCATGCTGGATATTGTCCCGAACACCGTTCTTCTCGTACCAATTCCGGTCAATAGGCTTACCGTCTCGATAGTCCTCCAGTGCCTCGGACAGCTCACTGTGCATCAGTGCGATCAGTTCGCCAAAGCTACGATCCTCTTCCCACCAGCCTTTTGCTACGGCATTACTATGGGCTTCCTTCACCAATTCATTGATAGATTTAAACATTACCGCTCACCTCCTGTAGCGAACTCGATATACTTGCCAGCTTTGCGCAGATCCTCGATGCCGCCTTTATGCGTCGCCCGCGCTACGTACTTCAAGACGTTTCCCTTGCAGTAGCCTGCAAACTCTTCCGGCGTCAGCTTGGCACGGATAAATTCGATAGTCTCGATGCCGCCCTGTGTGTAGTGGCTTGGGCTGTTCACCATGTCATGGGCAATGGCGAACTCTTTCGGAATCTGGTAGATGCCGGTCACCTCAATCTCACGAATGCGCCGCTTGGCTTCTCCCAGAAACTCTGACAGCTCCATAATTTCCTCTTTCCGGTTCTCAGCAACCGCCTTCCAGTTGTCCCGTTCCTCGGCCAGCTCTGTGAGCTGCAGCGTCTTCTCATTGTCGATCTGAGCCCAACGCGACAACTCACCCTCATAACCCAAAGCCTGCTCTCGGGTAGCCTTCAATTCCTCTTTCAGCTTCGCAATGGACTTTCCCAGCCGATCGATTTCCTGTTGAGCATTAAAGCTGACAAGCCCTCTTGCCCTTTCCTCGACTGCTTCCGCTACTGGTGAGGTGGACCGTAGCAACGTAGGATCTGCGGACTTTGCCAGCAGCTCGCTTGCTTTGTCTGGATTAATACCAATGAGGTCCCACTTTTTTAGCCAGTAGTACATTCCGTTCTGCCTTACACCAAGCTCTCTTTCTGCGTAAGCTATAGACTTCCTTGCAGCGATCAGCCCCAAGAACTTCTGCTTATCCGGTTCTTTAGTCTGTTTCATTTTCTCCCTCTCTGTCTGCTCTTCTGAGCCTATATTTGGCCTTACACTTCTTTGCTGCACTGACGGACTGATCTTCTCGCCGTCCCAATTACGCGGCGCCTTATGTCCCGTCCGTGCGCGGTAATCCTCCAACTCTTCCGGGCTCATTTTCCACGAAGTGACCGGGCCGCTTCCTCGGGAAACCGCCTCTCTTGCCGAGTCGCGAATTGGTATACGTGTCCTACCTCCAGATGCGAAGCTCATCTATATCAGTCCTTTTGATAGAATTGGCATTCAAAGCCAGCAGCCTGGAGCGGCAAACCTGGCGCCCAATCAATGGGTCGGCCCATAATTTCTGTTACTTCATCAACGCTACCAATACCCACAGGCACGTCCAGCACCACCTCATCGTGTACATGGAGTGGTATGGCGAAGCCTGCAGCATCTAACCGAAGCAAGCTCTCCGCCAGACAGTCGCGAGCGATAGCCTGCACCAGATTCTCGACAAGCGTTCCTCCCCAAGTCCTTTGGCGAACCATCTTGCCGGAGTCGTCCGGGGCTTTAAAAGTCAAACCGTCACGTTCGAATTTTGGATCCCTCTTGATCTCTGGCGACGGATACGCAAGGCTATGGCCGCTTGGGAGATCCGCGAACAAGACGCCGCCAGAATAGCGGTACTGTACGCCATGTGCCAGTTTAACCGTCCCCTTAGTTCGTAAGGCTTCCATGGCAGCGTCTTGCGTCCGGTACCATAGCCGCTTGATCTTCGGATTTGCTTCCCGCCACTGCTTGACGAGCGGATCGTACTGGTTGGAGGCGATTTCCTTCTTTTTGTCCATCTTCTCCATCGCTGCTGCACCGCCGCCGAATCCGCAGGCAAGCGTCGCCACCTTACCGGATGCGCGGTACTTGTAGTTCTCGTGGCCTTTAACGATGGTATCGAACGGGATGCCGAACATACGTGACGCGGTGGCCTCATATATCTTCCCGTGCCCCTGGAAGACGTCCAGCACCCACTGTTCATCCGCAAGCCACGCTATAACTCTCGCTTCGATAGCGGAGAAGTCGGAAACAATGAAGCGGCTACCTTCCGTAGGAATGAGCGCGGTGCGGATCAGCTCTGACAGTACAAATGGCGGTGCCCCATAAAGCATCTCCAGCAGCTCGTAATCACCGGAAGCCAGCACAGTCCTTGCCGCCTCCAGATCGTCCAGGTGATTCTGCGGCAGGTTGTGCATCTGTACTCGCCGCCCGGCCCATCTCCATGTCCTGCTCGCCCCGCAATACTGCAGGATCCCACGCACACGGCCATCGTCGCAGGTACCGAGCTGCATGGCAGCATATTTCTTGACAGACGTTTTACCCATCTCTTGCCTCAGCTCGAGCACTCGCTTCGTCTCCTCGTTTGGTGCCAGCGCCAACAGGTCCGTCATAACGTCTTTGTTCAAGCTATCCACTTGCATACCTTGATCGGCCAGCCACGTCTTAAGCTGTGTGGGGCTGTTCGGGTTATCTACTCCGGTCAGCTCCTTCGCTTCTATTAATAGGCGATCAGTGTACTGGTCGGAGCAGACAATGGCATGTTGGATCAAATTCTGATCAACCCGGATGCCGAAATCATTAATCCTCTGGTCGAGCGCCCATAGCCGCCACTCGTGCTTTGGGACCGGGAATCTCTCCAGGCGACGCCGCACTTCACGCTCTACGACCACGTCCTGCCGGTTGTACTCGACGTACTGCTGCCAGCGCTCCGGGTCATGATGAGGGAAATTGCGGCTCCTGTGGCCGTTGACCTTCGTCTCCTTGCATGGCTGGCTGAAATACTTGATAAGTGCCTTACCCTTAGCGTCCTTGAGCGCCTCCGGTCCAAGACCGAGCGCTTTCGAGGCGTTATCCAGTGAACCAGGCAGCCCCAGTGTGAAGGAATGGGCCATAGAGCAGCGCCAGTATTTCGGCAGACACTCAATGTCGAACTGCTTCGCAAGCGCTGTGCGCTCGAATCCTGCGTTCCATGCGGTCTTGATGACATCGCCCCGCATGGCGTCCAATACGTCTCTCGGAATGTCCTGGAAGTCGGTCAGGTCCACGACCTGAACTGGATCATCATCGAAGGCGAAGGCGAAAAGAAGAATCTCGAAATCCGGCGCTTCGACATATCGATGAACCCCACATTCTTTCAAGTCGATGCTACTGAATGTCTCGATATCTATCTGTAAAACGGTCACGTTTACCCCTCCTAGAGACAGAAAAGGGGGCCCTTCCGAACCCCCTTACTCCTACTTAGCTCAAGAAATCTTCGTCTTCACCCATATCGTCAGTATCAAAATCCTCGTCCGAGAAGTCCTCATTCAGGCTGGTACGGCCACCGAGGAAGTCTCCGTCTTGCACTTTAACGATGTTGTTCAACCCAGCAGCGACGCCGCGGTTCCCCTTCGCATCGAATGGGTAAAAGTTGAGTGATACCTTTGCGTAGCACCCGGAGTAAACCTCAGTGGTGTCCGTGATCTCTGCGAACTTGGTTTTGCCGTTTGAATCTTTGCCGATTGGCTTAGCGATACCAGGCTTGTTCTTAGAAGAGGCATTCAGGAAGTAATGACCGGCATATGCCTCATCGTCTGGACGTTCCTCATCTCCATCGCGCAAAGGCGTTTTGCAGTTGGCCGGGATTTTGCCGCCCCATTTACTCTTGCCAAGCTCCTTTGCGGCGTCAACAGCTGCCTTGATCTTGCGAAGCGTCTCCTTGTCCGTTTTCGGGATCAGGATAGCTGTGCTGTACTTCTCATCGCCACCATCAACGGATTGCGGCTCGAAAACATGCGTATATGAAAGACGTACCTTACCCGTGATTACTTTAGTTGCTTGATTGTCAGTTGCCATTTGAACATTTCTCCTTTGGTTTTAAGTTTCAAATTCTTCTCCATCAAAATCGTTTTCCACGCTATTCAGCTCCGGCCGCTTGTCCGTCTCTACAACGAGCACAGGCTTGCCCTGAGGCTTAAGGATTAGATCACCAATCAGCACAGCTAACTCCTTCTTGCCGATTTTCTTCTCCAAGTCTCCGATTCCTAACAGTTCCTGCGGTTTAAGGTAGTAATCAGAATCTATGGCTGCGGCTTCAAGTTTCACCTTCACCGCTTCTTTATCCGTGATAACACGATTGCTGCGGCCCTCGACCAGCTTCCAGCCAGGTACACGCTGACCACTTTTAGCTTGATCAAACGCGAATCCTTGGACATCCTTTGCCCACGCTTGAAGTTGTTCGGCAATCGTAAGAATCGAGCCTACTTCTTCCAAACTAAGCAGCGCCGGTTCCTTGAACTCGTAAGCCAGCGCAGCCATGTTCTGATCGGCACGCGCCCGGCAGTTTCCCTTCACCTTGCACCAGCGGCAGTGCTCGCCTGCCTTATGTTCACCTTCGCCAGCGTCAGCCAGCGCAGCTGCGGGCATCACAATATCCTCTGCCCAAGCAAGCAGCTCATCCACCGTCATCGTGTCACTGCTGACACTGTCGAGGCGCGGCTGGACGATCGTCATGCGGATTTCACGAATGTCATACAGAAAGTTATAAGCCGACCAGGCACCAAGAGCATATAGCCGCATTTGTGAGTTATCAAACGCACTGACTGGCACGCCCTTGCCGTACTTAAGGTCAATGATCTCCATCACGCCATCAGCAATCAGCACCACGTCGCCTGTACCATAACCGTTCGGCACCCATTCGCTGAAATCCAGACGCTCCTCCAGCAGCATCACTGCGTCCGCAGTTCGAGCCCGAGCTTCCATATACCGCTCTTCTACGATCTCACAATACTCCGAAATCGCCTTTTCCATCTCCGGACCGTAAAACTCATTCGCTTGGATCTTCTCAAGCTCTTTGTCGAGCTGCTCCCGTTGCTTCGAATTACATATCATTAGCCTACGCTCCAGCTTGTTCTCACTGAGCTCATGCGCCAGCGTACCTTCATCAGCGAACGCGCTGCGGGTATCAGGAATATGTTCCTGCAGCCGGGCACTCGGCGGGCAGTTGATCCACTGCGCCGCCTTAGATGCACCCAACAAGGAATGAGCGCGAGCAGCATGGGCCGTCAAGTCAGTGCCTCCAGCTCCTTGAGGAAAGCAAAGCGCTTATTGTTTGGAATATCCGAAACTTTCGGCACGCCGTATTTATCCAGCAACGCTTTGACCTTCTCACGGCCGATGGACTTAGCTTTTTCCAATGATGCAGCACGCAGCTGAACATCAGTCGGCACTTCTTCCTCTTCAAAGCCCAGGTCGTCCTCTTGTCGCTCTTGTTCGTCGTCTTTCTCAGGCTCCGACGCAGGTTCTTCTTTCGGCGGCTTCGGCTCAGGCTTGGAACGCTGACGCTTCGGTGCATCCTCCTGCTTCGCTTCCTGTGCAACTAGCACTGGAGCTGTACTGCCGAACCCCGCGGCAAGAGATGATAATTCTTTCAAAGCTTCGGCGGCGTCTGCGCCGTTAATGTTAATTTGAACTGGCATGAATAAGTTCCTCCTCGCAATATGTGCAAATGAATTGGTTATTAATAGATTGATGATGAACTTCCTGATCGCAAATCTCGCAGACCGGAGGCAATAAGTAGATATCCACCCGACTCATCGCCTTGCTACCGTCCGCGCCGCAGATGTACGGCATGATAGACAAAGGTTTTTCCCGTTGACCTTGGCCAGATTGTCCTCCGCCGCGCAAAGGACGCAACCTGGCATATAGCGCCGCAGCGAGACGACTTGTCCGCTGACCGTGATCTCGATTTCATCCTGAGGAATCCATTCGAGTTGACGCTGGATCTCCCGAGGGACAACGATACGGCATAGATCATCAAGCTTACGCACGATACCTTTAGGCATTAGCTAGACACCCCCACAAACTCACCATTGCGAAGCTCATACCATGTGTCAGGCTTAAGAGTTTCACCATCAATCTGAGCCGACTTAACGCAAACAGGTTCGTATCGTCCCAAATTACGATTCCAAGTCCACTCCGCTAAAGTGATCCAGTTGCCGATCTGTCCGCGAATACGGCTATCCACCCCGATTGCAGCCCCTACAGAAGATTCGCCTTTTAGGGCAAGCCGGGCACTGTCACCGCTGCTGGCAAGCTGGGCACCGTAACCGCTGCTGGCAAGCTGGGCACCGTAACCGCTGCTGGCAAGCTGGGCACTGTCACCGCTGCTGGCAAGCTGGGCACCGTAACCGCTGCTGGCAAGCTGGGCACCGTAACCGCTGCTGGCAAGCTGGGCACTGTCACCGCTGCTGGCAAGCTGGGCACTGTCACCGCTGCTGGCAAGCCGGGCACTGTCACCGCTGCTGGCAAGCTGGGCACCGTAACCGCTGCTGGCAAGCCGGGCACTGTCACCGCTGCTGGCAAGCCGGGCACCGTAACCGTCTGCGTCGCCTTCTGACGGGGTAACCTTATTTGGATCGTTCCAGCACTTCTCCCACAGGAAATCGAATGATGCTTTGATGAAGCCAGGCAAACCAAGCTTTGCGCCAATATGGATTTTATTCGTAGCTACTTTATTGCCGTCACGGTCGATATCACCCAGAGCTTCAACTGCAGCAAACTCGGATACGTCGCCGTTATCATCTATTAACGGGTAGTACTCCAGCGTGTCCAGCGGATTTTCGCAAAAATGGTATCCGTTTCTGCAAGCTTTCGGATTACCGTTCACGCTGAACGTCTCACCCTCTTTGAACTGATGACCACGACAGATAAGACCCTTTTTGAATGCCTTTACACCTTTAACCATTGATATTTGCCTCCTGTTGGGGTACACTGACCCTGAATAGTGTTATTGCTGTGCAGGTTATTGCGGGTTAGGAGCCGCGATAGCCTTTTTACTTTCCCGCCAGCTCATGCTGGTGTACTGACTTTTGTAGACGCTACGCATGCTGGGCTTGTCCGTGCAGCACATCAGCTGCAGTAAGTTACCTTTTACCCGAAGGCGCTGAGCCTTGGACATTGTCTTCTCACCTCCCTTCAAATATAAATACCGGTTCTTTCTTCTAAGGTGATCGGGTCTCTGCCTTTCGTAAACATCGTGTGCCCGATTTTCCTTTCAAGGTCCACGTATCGACGGTAGAGATCCGGATTGCACCTGGCGCCATGCCGGAGGTCGTTGACACTTCCCATGATGCAGAACACACAACTCAATCGCTCGTTGCCGTCCGCATATGCCCAGAATGGTTCTTGCCCGGCGTCCTTGATGTACTGGAATACTTGTTGGGTAGTCCAATCGAAAATCGGCATCCAATCCCATACATCACGATGACCGCAGCTTTCGGAAGCGTTGAATCGGAAAGGCTCTTTCTTGGCACGGGCCGTGGATTCCGCAGCTCGTATCCCCATGCAGTTAACTCCAATTCGCAAACCGCGATCTTTAAGATAATGGCGTATGAATTTCATAATCGGTCCGCGTTTTAAATCACTGGTGCATTGACGATGCTTAGCTGACGGCCACATACCGCGAGCATCAACCATTTCGAGAAATTCTTTATTAGCCCGTACTGTGAACACTTCATGTTCTGTTGTAGTCAAGATGTGTTCTTGAACGCCTTGCCATTCCACATCGCCGAGGTCAGCATGAACGACAACGATTTGATGATCAGGCACCAGAGTCCGAAGATAGGCGTACATGGCTTGGCTGTCTTTGCCACCACTGTGAGAGCAAAAGAATATTGCGCCCTGGTCAATCAATTGTTGGATTCGTTCCATGCTTAAGCACCCACTTTCAAATTCTCCATCCAAGCTTTTCAGCCTCGATCACCGCCCAGGTCAAGAATGGAAACCTGTTTGAATCAATGCAAGCTCGATTATAACGATCGGCTAGATGGTCCAGCAGCTCGTCCGGTATCGGCACCCTTTGCCACCTCCCCCTTAGAGTCTCGGACGTTATATACCTTGACTGGACCAGATAAGGCAGCCAACTCGTCCGGCTTGTCCAGCAAGCTGTCACATGGCAACGTCGCACGTTTGTAGCGGTTGTAGTAGTGGTCACCGGGCTCTAATCGATCCTGCAGATAGGACATCTGGCTAACCTCCTCAATTAAGATGGTTGTTTACGTATCCAGTCCTCAAGAAAAGATCTTGTTTCCCTTGCCGGGAAGTACCACTTCTTTCCGATCTTATGTTTTGGGAAACCTGGATTAAAAAAGAATTGCTCTTGAATGAAATTCCAGCTCATGCATGTCCGCCGCATTAACTCCTTGGCATCCCAATAGATGTACTCAGCATCTGCTTCCTTGACCATTTCATTAATCTGTTTTCGGATCTGATCCATAACAATCGATTCGTCAATTTGAATGGACAACGAACTGTTCATGGGTTACCTCCTCGCTTTGTTTCGTTTTCGAAACTTGAGGGTAAATAAAAAAGTCATCCGCAGGAATACTGAATATTGCACACATTTTTCGCACTTCTTTCAGCGAAAAGTCACCACCGGTACCATTTAGGTTTTGATTTACTGCATACCTTGACTTCCCAAGCATTGTGGCCAATTCTTGCTGCGAACACCCATTTTCAAATAAGTACGCTTTGAACTTAGTGTATGGGGTGTGTCGACGTTTTAATTCCTTCATGCACTCACCTCCGTATTTCTTTTTCGAAACGCCGTACCCCGATTATAGACCCCGCTTGTTTCGATGTCAACAACATTTTATATGATTTAGACCAATTTTTGTTGCGTTATCGAAACATATATGATAGTATTTGTTTAGACTAATCTAAACAGAGGTAAAATTGGAGGAATTAACGTGTACTCATTGGGTAGGAAATTAAGAGACTTGAGAAACAAAAAAGGTTGGACCCAAGATGAACTTGTCGATAAGATGAACCGCCAATTTAACATAAATATTAATAAAAGTATGATTTCTAAATGGGAAAACGGATCATCTGAACCAACTTTGGAGAATGCTAGATATTTGGTCCAAATATTTAATATTTCACTTGATGAGCTACTTGGCATTAATGAGCCAGACACTATTGCCGCACATCACAACGGAGAGGAATGGACTGAGGAAGAACTAGCCGAAATTGATCAGTTCAAAAAGTTTGTTCGCATGAAAAGACAAAAGGAGAATTAATACATGGAGTATGAGGCGTTACTACAAGTTGCTGAGAATCAAGGAATTTGCACTTATGAAAAGCTAATGCCTCGTGGAATAAAAGGACTTTATGCGGACAAAGTTATATGGATCAATAAACGAATGCCCTTAACCGAAAAAACCGCCATTCTTGCGGAAGAACTCGGACACTACTTTACGAGTGATGGCAACATACTCGATCAGACTGATTTAATGAATCGTAAGCAGGAACTGCGCGCTAGACAATGGGCTTACCAATGTATGCTCCCACTGGATCGAATCGTACAAGCACACCACGCACGGATATCTGGGCGCTACGATTTAGCCGAATATCTTGGTGTGCCTGAGGAGTTTTTACAAGCAGCAATTGATCGCTTTACCGGAAAGCACGGACTTTCCGTCAGAGCTGATGGCCGGCATATTGTAATGTTCGACCCGCTCGGAGTTATAGAAGTCTTCTAGACCAATTTATACCCTTTTTAGTTCTTGCGAATCCCAGCCGCAAGGCTGTTTATACATAGCATTTAACAGAACGTACATTCTTATAGGAGATGGTGAGATGGCTTCATTTCGAAAGCGTGGAGGAAAATGGGAATATAGAATCACATACACAGATCGCAGGACAGGTAAACGACGGGAGAAGACCAAGGGAGGGTTTGCAGCTAAGAAAGAAGCCCAATTAGCGGCAGCCGCTGAGGAATTAAACATTGAAGAACGAGGATTTGCAGAGAACGGAAATGAATCCATCGCCACGTATATTGAGAAGTGGTTGGAAACATATAAGAGACCTGCAGTTAAACTTAATACTTATCTTCTTCAAGAAAGAAATGTACGGCTTAACATACTGCCTAGATGGGGAAATTATCGTCTTAAAGACATAACTCGCTCTGAATACCAGAAATGGGTAAACGAGTTACGCAATCATTATAGTGAAGGAACCACCAGAAGAATTCATAGCATTTTTGCAAGTGCCATTAATGATGCAGTGTATGAATTCGGGATTTTACGTGATAGTCCTTTAAAAAAAATAAAGATCATAAAGGATGAGAGTGAAAATACAGGAAAGATTAAGTTTTTTACCACAGAAGACTTGGAAAAATTACTCACATCAAGTGTTCCAATTAAAAACTCGAAGTATCAACACTCGCGCCATTACCAGGCTCTATTCACTTTACTTGCAAGAACTGGCGTAAGAATTGGAGAAGCGCTTGCACTAACTTGGGGTGATTTCGACTTTGCATCAAGCACACTATCGATTAATAAAACATTGATCTACCCCTTGAATTCTACACCACGCATAACGTCACCTAAGACAAAATCAAGCATTCGAACCATCAAATTGGACGATCAAACACTAAAGTTAATGAAATCCTATAAACTTAATCAAAAGGAAACTTTGCTTATGTACAGGTACAAAAAATCCGATAAGGATCTTGTTTTTCACCAACAAGACGGGAGATGGCTTCGTATCAATGTTGTACGTGAATACATGAAAGAAGTTTGCAAAAGAATCGGTTTGCCACAGTTGTCTCCTCACGCACTAAGGCATAGCCACGCCGTCCATCTACTTGAGGCAGGCGCAACCATAAGATATGTTGCTAGTCGGCTAGGACACGCATCAATTAAAACGACAGAAAAGTATTTACATGTAACTCGTAAAATAGAACAAGACGCCCTTGCCTTGTATGCCCAATACGTAAAATAGTGTGGGCAAAACATGGGCAACGGCGTCTTAAAATCCTCGAAAACCCCGTAATATAAGGCTTAACCTATACTACCTTCCATCTCAAACTTGATGAGACGGTTCATCTCTACGGCGTATTCCATTGGCAATTCTTTGGTGAATGGCTCGATGAAGCCCATAACGATCATTTGAGTCGCTTCATCCTCCGACAAGCCGCGGCTCATCAGGTAGAACAATTGGTCCTCAGACACTTTCGATACAGTAGCTTCATGCTCCAGCGTAATGTTGTCGTTCAGAATCTCGTTGTACGGAATCGTATCTGACGTCGACTCGTTATCCAGAATAAGCGTATCGCATTTGATGTTCGCCTTCGCGCCATCGGAGTTGCGTCCGAACGATGCAAGGCCGCGGTACGTTACTTTGCCGCCATGCTTACTGATCGACTTGGATACGATAGTGGAGCTTGTGTCAGGCGCCAGATGCGTCATTTTCGCGCCTGCGTCCTGATGCTGGCCTTTGCCTGCAACCGCAATCGACAGTACCATACCTTTTGCACCACGACCGCGAAGTACAACAGCCGGGTATTTCATCGTCAGCTTGGAGCCGATGTTGCCGTCAATCCATTCCATTTGCGCATTCTCATCCGCAACTGCACGCTTTGTAACGAGGTTGTAGATGTTCGGCGCCCAGTTCTGAATAGTTGTATAACGAACGCGGGAATCCTTTTTGCAAAGAATTTCTACAACTGCGCTATGCAGCGAGTTCGTGCTGTAAACCGGGGCCGTACAGCCCTCTACGTAGTGAACGGAGCTGCCTTCGTCCGCAATGATCAGCGTACGCTCGAACTGACCCATGTTCTCGGAATTGATACGGAAGTAAGCTTGCAGCGGGATATCACACTGTACGCCCTTTGGCACATAGATAAAGCTGCCGCCCGACCATACCGCGCTGTTCAGCGCCGCGAACTTGTTGTCATTCGGAGGAATGATGGTACCGAAATATTCTTTCATCAGTTCAGGATACTCGCGAAGAGCCGTGTCCGTATCCGTAAAGATAACACCTTGCTTCTCCAGATCCTCCTGCATGCTGTGGTAGACAACCTCGGACTCGTATTGAGCCGATACGCCTGCCAGAAATTTTTGCTCCGCTTCAGGAATGCCCAGCTTGTCGAACGTTTCCTTAATTTCTTGCGGAACCTCTTCCCATGTCTTGCCTTGCTTCTCGGAAGGCTTGACATAGTACTGGATTTCGTTAAAATCCAGATCATCCAAATCCCCGCCCCAACGCGGCGTTGGCATTTTGTAGAACTGCTCAAGCGACTTCAGACGGAATTCCAGCATCCATTCCGGCTCGTTCTTCATCTCGGAGATCGTGCGGACGATTTCCGGAGTCAGACCTTTACCCGATTGGAAAATCGCCTTATGCTCGTCGCGAAAACCGTATTTATATTCTTCCATTTCCGGCATCGATTTAGCCATTCATCTCACTCCTTGTTTTGATTTTCGATTCCTTTGCGCAATGCGTTCCACGCAAGCGTCGCGCATTTGATGCGTGCAGGAAATTTATTTACGCCAGACAGCGCCTCAATATCCTCATTTTCTTCGAACTCGACCGGCTCGCCTTTCATCAGAGCGGAAAACTTCTCCGCCATTTGAATAGCCGAATCGAACGACTGTCCTTTCACAGCTTCCGTCATCATCGATGCGGAGCTCATGCTAATGGAGCAGCCTTCGCCCGTGAACTTGGCGTCTACGACCTTGCCGTCCACAACCTGAAGCTGCAGCGATATGCGATCTCCGCAGGTCGGGTTGTTCAAGTTAATCGTAACGGCCTCATCCTCCAGCGTTCCGCGATTGCGAGGATTTTTATAATGGTCCATTATAACTCTGCGATACAAATCATCCAATTGCATGACCGAAGAACTCCTTTGTTTGAATTAGGCCGTCGGTTAACCGATCGATATCCTCTTCGGTATTGTATAGATAGAAGCTTGCTCTAGCCGTCGATGATACATTCAACCATCTCATCAGCGGCTGGCAGCAATGATGGCCCGCTCTTACAGCAATGCCCTTCGAATCCAACACGGTAGCAACATCATGCGGATGTACATCGTCCAGATTGAACGTAACGAGTCCTACCCGATTTTCTTTAGGCCCGAAGATGGTAATCCCGTCAATCGTCGACAGCTTATCGTAAGCATATGCCGCAAGCTGCTTCTCATGACGGTCAATCTCATCCATTCCGATGCTCTCCAGAAAGTCGATAGCGGCACCCAGTCCTACCGCACCCGCAATCATCGGCGTTCCGCCTTCGAAGCGATACGGTATTTCCTTCCACGTCGAGTCGTACAGCTCCACGAAATCAATCATTTCGCCGCCGAATTCAATAGGCTCCATTCCGTTCAGAAGGTCCTTCTTGCCGTATAGAGCGCCAATACCGGTCGGACCGCACATTTTGTGGCCTGAGAATGCGTAGAAGTCTACGCCCAGCTCCTGTACGTCAACTCGCTTATGCGGCGTGCTCTGCGCGCCGTCTACCACCATTATAGCACCATTACGATGAGCAATGGCAGCAATGTCTTTGATCGGGTTAACGACACCCAGCACGTTCGATACGTAAGTGACCGATACAACCTTCGTATTCGGCGTAATCGTATTCTCCACATCGGCAAGCGAGATCGTGCCATCCGGCTGCAGCGGAATATATTTGAGCGTAGCGCCTGTCGCTTTGGCAGCCTGCTGCCATGGAATCAGGTTACTGTGATGCTCCATCGGCGTGATGACGATCTCATCGCCTTCTCCACAGACGGTTCTAGCATAACCCGATGCTACAAGATTAAGCGCTGTTGTCGTACCTCTTGTAAAAATGATTTGCTCCGGCGTCTCCGCGTTCAAAAATGCGGCAACCTTCGCACGGGCGCCTTCATAAGCGTCCGTCGCCCTGGAGCCAAGCGTATGAACGCCACGATGGACGTTCGCATTATCCAGCTCGTAGTAACGTTTGACCGCATCAATGACGGAGCGCGGCTTCTGAGAAGACGCCGCGCTATCCAGGTAAACGAGCGGATGCCCGTTTATCTCTTGATGCAATATCGGGAACTCTTCCCGTATCGCATGTATATTCATCCCTCTAGCTTCCTTTCGAGCAAGCGCTGGAGCTGCGTCCGTACCGCCTCGACCGAAATTTCGGATACGACCGGAGCCAGGAATCCGTAAATAATTAACCGCTCAGCGTCTTGCCTGCTTATTCCTCTGGACATCAGGTAGTAGACTTGCTCAGGGTTGACTTGGCCTACGCTTGCCGCGTGACCCGCCGTTACGTCGTCCTCGTCGATCAACAGAATCGGATTCGCGTCACCGCGCGCTTTAGGACTAAGCATCAGAACTTTTTCAGTCTGTACGCCGTTCGCCTTAGTCGCGCCATGCTCGATTTTCGTGATGCCGTTAATGATTGCCGATGCGGAGTCCTTCATAACTGCGCGTGTAATCATGTTGCTGTCGGAGCTCTTGCCGAAGTGTACCGCTTGCGTCGTCAAGCTCATTTGCTGAGCATTCTTGCCCACGCTGATGACCTTAACTTCGGAAGTGGAGCCTTGGCCCTGCATGATCGACTTCGTGTCGGATAACGTGTGACCGTCGTTCAAGTCGCCGATAACCCACTCTACACGTCCGTCATTCTCGACAATGGCGCGGCGCAGCGTCAAGTCCACACCCTTTTCGCCAAGAGAATGAACCGAACCGAAGCGTACCAAAGCGCCAGGTTTAACGAATACTTCCACGACAGATGGATGAACGAATTCACCGTTGATCGAGCCTTTGTCAGATACAACCGTATCTACATAAGATACACGGCTGTTGCTGTCTGCAACGATCAGCACATGCGGAGCAAAAGTCGCTTCCGCCTTGTCATTGAACAGTACGGCTTGAAGCGGAAGCTCCACTTCTACGTTTTTCGGTACGTATACGAATACGCCGCCGTTCCATAGTGCTGCATGAAGAGCGGTCAGCTTGTCTTCATCCTTCTTCACAGCCTGGAACAAATATTGCTGAACGAGATCGCCATGCTCCTTGCATGCCGTCTCCAAATCTGTGAATATAACGCCTTTGGCAGCCAGTTCAGCCGACAATTGCTTCCATACAACACCGGAATTGTGCTGCACAAGCAGATTCTCCGTACCTTCTGCAATCAGCTCCTGCACATCAGCAGGAAGATCCCCTAGCGACGACGCCGATGCAGGCGTCTCGTATCCGCCTACAGCTGTCAGGTTCCAACGCTCAATGCGAACCTTCTCCGGCTTCGGCCACGGAAGCGTGCCAGCAAGCTCCGCTGCTTCTCCGCGAAGCGCGACCAGCCATTCCGGCTCGCCCTTGCCGCGAGCAAGCGTCTCGGCAGAACCGCGGTCAGTCGGAGTGGTTAGTTGTGTACTCATAGTATATGTCCCCCTTCTCCGATTAAGCTTGGCCTACGGTTTCGTCTGTAATGCCTAGTTCTTCCTTCACCCAATCATAACCTTCGTTCTCGAGGCGCTGAGCAAGCTCAGGTCCGCCCGACTTCACGATACGACCTTGCATCATAACGTGAACGAAGTCAGGAGTAATATAGTTCAGCAAACGCTGGTAGTGTGTAATGATCAGGAAGCCGCGCTCTTCGGAACGCATCGCGTTCACACCGTTCGCAACAATGCGAAGAGCATCGATGTCAAGACCGGAGTCAATCTCGTCCAGTACGACGATTTTCGGATCAAGCAGCAACATTTGAAGAATTTCGTTACGCTTTTTCTCGCCGCCGGAGAAACCTTCGTTCAAGTAACGGTGAGCGAACTCAGGGTTCATCTCCAACTCTTTCATTTTGCCTTCCATTTGGCGAATGAACTTGATCAAGGAGATTTCGTTGCCTTCCTCGCGACGGGCATTGATTGCGCTGCGCAAGAAGTCAGAGTTCGTAACGCCAGGAATTTCGCTTGGATATTGCATAGCGAGGAACAGACCTGCGCGAGCTCTCTCGTCTACTTCCATCTCCAACAGATCTTCGCCGTTAAGCGATGCGCTGCCAGCCGTTACTTCATATTTCGGATGTCCCATCAGAGCCGAAGCAAGCGTACTTTTACCTGTGCCGTTCGGGCCCATGATAGCATGGATTTCGCCGCCTTTGATTTCAAGGTTGATGCCCTTCAAAATCTCTTTTCCTTCGATCTCGGCTTTCAGGCCGTCGATGACAAATTGTGTTGCCATATTATACTGATCCCTCCAAGGTTGGTTTAATCGTAGATTAGGTGATTCTCAATGATTCTCAATAATCATTTTAATATAACTTTAGTTATAAATCAATGTACGTGTTGAGGAAAGGCCCTCTTCAAGCGAGAATTTACGTCCTTATCTTCCGAGTGCCGACAAGATTCGATCGACTTCTATGTCGAACTGCTCTTGCGTCAGAACAGGCTTCATAGCCGGCTCGGCAATCTCGTCCTCTATTCTTACCCAAGATTTGCATCCGGAGTATGTAGGCCTCATGGGAGCATAGACTGGTTGTTCGAGCTTGTACACTCTCAGCAATAATAGGTGAAGCGGATTCTTCTTCTTCCACTTGAGGCGCTCCTCGGCGAATGTATCGGTCCAAATATGCGTATCGCGCAGCTTGTCCAGCGTCTCTTGATCCGTAATCTCAATATCCCGCTCTACTTCTGCATAAGCCGACAGCTTGATCGTATCCGCTTCAGGCGACCACTCCCGCAGCGTTTCATCCATCCCGTCGCGATATTCCTCCTTCAGCAGCTCCTTCCGCTGATGCTCATAAGCGGGCATTAAGTAGAAGCTTTGGCTCAAAAGTTGAAAATCTCTCGTTTCCTCAATTATGCCGCCCTTGCGCATGACGATAATTTGCTCTCCATCATATAGCGCCTTTACAGAAACAGCCCATTCCTTCAATGCGATTGCCTGTCGTGTCAATCCTTCTGTCATCCTCGCTCCCCCTCCATCTGGCGGTTATTTCCTGAATGCCGCCTTCCTCTCTCTCTATTTTGAAAAAAACAGCCCGCGAAGTCAATCATTGGCGCCCAAAGGTATTCCATGGCGAAATAATATCCATTATACTAATAGGCATGGTAATGGAACGAATAGAGAAATCGGAGGTGGACGAGTTGACCACGTATCATGCCTTGAACGAACAAGAAGCAACTGAAATCGCGCGCGGAATTGAAGGATTTTTCCCTGCCGGCGCTCCTTTGGCTTGCCGGGAAATTGGAGACGGCAACCTGAATCTCGTCTTTCATATTACGGATAGCGCTAGCGGCAAAAGCCTGATCATGAAGCAGGCGCTTCCCTATGCCAAAGTCGTAGGCGAGTCGTGGCCTCTGTCGCTAGACCGTGCGCGCATCGAGAGTGAGAAACTGATTTTGGAAGGAACCATGGCTCCTGGACTAGTGCCGGTCGTCTACAAATACGATCCGGAGCTGTCGCTCACCGTCATGGAGGATTTAAGCGATCACGTCATTATGAGGCAAGGCCTGATCAACGGCACGAGATATCCGCTCTTTGCGGATCATATCTCGACGTTCATGGCCAACACCCTGTTCTATACATCCGATCTCGGCATGAACCAACAGGACAAGAAGCTGCAGGTCAAGAACTTCATTAATCCCGATCTGTGCAAAATAACGGAAGATCTTATTTTCGACGATCCGTATACCGTATCGGCTAACAATAACGTACCGCCAGCCATTGAAGATGCCGCAGAAGCGCTTCGCAATGACACCCAGTTGCATCTCGAAGTCGCCATATTGCGCGACAAGTTCTTGACGAACGCTCAGGCTCTGCTGCACGGAGATTTGCATACGGGAAGCATCTTCGCAACGCCAGCTTCTACTAAAGTAATCGATCCCGAATTTGCATATTTCGGACCGATGGGCTTCGATGTCGGCGCCGTCTTTGCGAATTTAATCTTGAACTACGCCGGTCAGCAGTATTGGATCAGCGACGATGCGGCCCGCAAAGATTTCCGCCGTTATCTGCTGGATACCATTGAAGATGTGTGGAACCAATTCGACCGGAAGTTCCGCGTGCTCTGGAATGAGTACGGAATCGATCGACTGGCTAATGCCACGCCAGCCTATCAAGATTTTTACATGAAAAGATTGCTGCAGGATACAATTGGATTCACCGGTTGCAAAATCATTCGCCGTATCGTTGGGCTTGCCCATGTAGCAGACATCGATAAGATCCCGAATGACGACATCCGAGAGCATGCTCAAAGAGGCGCCCTCACCATCGGCACCGAGCTGATCCGTCGTCACCGCAACGCGCAATCGATTCAAGAACTGATTGATATTACAGAAACAGCGATGCAATAACAGCCCTCGGGCTTTGCAATTTACGCAGGGAGGAACTAACATCATGACCGAAAATTACGCAGGCTTGCAATCCGTTATCTGGACCGGCGACAAGCTGGATTTGCTGGACCAACGGCTGCTGCCGGAAGAAATCGTATATTTGCCGCTTACTACATCCGAGGATGTATGGGAAGCGATCAGACATCTTAAAGTTCGGGGCGCTCCGGCTATCGGCATTGCCGCAGCTTATGGCGTTGTGCTAGGCAGCCGCGATGCGGTAACCGCGGAGGATTGGATTGCAAGCGTGAAGAAGCACGCACAATATTTGGCTACATCCAGACCGACTGCCGTTAATCTGTTCTGGGCACTGGATCGGATGAAAGCTGCAGCTGACCGCTTCGCTAATGAGGGCTTCTCCCTTCATCAGCTCAAAGAAGCATTAACCAAAGAAGCGATCGCCATTCAAAGCGAAGATGAAGAAACCAATCGCTTGATCGGCGAGCATGCGCTGGGATTGTTCAAGGATGACATGGGCGTCTTAACGCATTGCAATGCTGGTGGTCTTGCAACCGCCAAGTACGGCACCGCACTGGCGCCGTTCTATCTGGCAAAGGAGCAAGGCATGAATATTCGTGTATTCGCCGATGAGACGCGTCCTGTACTGCAAGGTGCTCGCCTAACCGCATTCGAGCTTCAGCAAGCTGGTATCGATGTTACGCTCATCTGTGACAACATGGCCGGTATGGTTATGTCCAAGGGCTGGATAGATGCCGTCATCGTCGGAACGGATCGCGTAGCGGCTAACGGCGACGTGGCGAACAAAATCGGCACCTACAGCGTAGCTGTTCTAGCCAAGGCGCATGGCATTCCTTTCTATGTAGCATGTCCGCTCTCCACTATCGATCTCTCTACGCCTACGGGAGCAGAGATTCCGATTGAGGAACGCAATGCCGAAGAAATTACGGAGGGCTTTGGAAAACGTACTGCGCCGCAAGGTGTAAAAGTATACAATCCTGCCTTCGACGTTACGCCTCATGAATACGTTACGGCCATTATTACGGAGAAAGGCATCATTACCGCGCCTTTCGAAGAAAACCTGCGCAAGCTGTTTCAAGATTAACAACGAAAGCCCCAAGCATTCAGTGCTTGGGGCTTTAAATATAATGATAACGTATTATACCATCAGTCGAAGAGCTTCCGAGCCCTTCATACCGACTGTGACTCCTAGCAATTCTGCCTTATGCGTAATCGACTCCAAAGGCGCTTCGAAGAGTTCCTCCAAGGTTCGTACGCCGACAGCGCGTCCTGCAATAATCTCGCGATCTCGCAGCCGCTCGTTCAACAGTGACACGTCCAAAGCTCCGCACATGATATAACCTCGGTCGGTCGATAGGGAGAGGAGAGTGGTTTTGGGCAACTTCACCTCTACTCCTAGAACGGTCTCCCCGCTTTCCAGCACGAATGGAACCATCCTGATCAAGTGGCACCTACCTCCTTTCCACACGATAATCGTGGCTAATCCGCCGCACAACTAGTATATGCAGCTAATCTCTCCCAGTGTGGTCATACGCTCAGATATAGGTCTATATCACTATTCAAAATAGTGGTATAGTTAGACTATCACCATTAGCGCGGAGGCAAGCATATGACAAAAAAGCAATTACACAAGCAAAATCAAACCTTCATCTTCAACGTTGAAATTATGGTCGAAGATGGACATCATGCCGACGCATTAGAGAAGCTGATTCAAGGCTTGAATCGTTCCGAATGGAGAGACTACCGCGTCACCTCCGGCATTCAATTAGGAAGTCTGATCGACCAGAAGCTTGCGGAAGCTGCTGCTACCATCCCGCTTCCTATTCCCGATAAAGAAACGGTACCGGTCGAACCAATCAGCGCGGGCCTAGAGCCAGAGGCGTCAGATGGTTTTGAACCTATTCGCAACTTTATGAAGTCGAACACCCTGATTCGCTTAATCGTGAACAGAGGTCTGGGCATCAAGTTGAACATTCCTTGCCGTATTATCAATATGGACGAACGAGAAAACTTGATTACCGTCTATCATGTCGACGAGAAGCAAGTCTATACGTTCAGATTGAATGAAATTGAAGATTTCATAGCCGGCTAACCAATAGCCCGCTGTCCCAGGATGCACTTGTTCCTCCTTCTGGGGCAACGGGCTTTTTGCATGTTCCGGATTGCCTAGCATGCCTTTCATTTCATAGAGAAGAAAAGAGACTATCCCGCCGACAGCGCTCTGTCGGCGAGATAGTCCCTTATTCATCAACCTGCTTTAAGCATTTCTTCGATATTGTCGCTGGAGACAGGCGGGCTCCAATAGAAGCCCTGCATTTCATCACATTGATGCTTCTTCAGAAATTCCATCTGCTCCTCTGTTTCCACACCTTCGGCAATGACCTGAATATTCAAGTTATGCGCCATCGCAATGATGGCGGCTACGATCTCGGCATCGCTAGGGTCTTGTTGGATATCCCTCACGAAGGAGCGGTCGATCTTCAGACGGTCAATCGGGAAGTTCTTCAAGTAGTGGAACGAGCTGTAGCCCGTCCCGAAGTCGTCTACGCTAATACCCACACCCAAATCCGTAATAGCAAGCAAACAACGCGATACAAGTCCCACATCGATGGTCATCGACTCCGTTATTTCCAGGTCCAGATATTTGGGCTCAAGTCCCGTCTTCTCTAGCACCTCCGCAATGCGGCTTGCGAGATCATGCTGCAGAAATTGGCGTATAGATAGATTGACCGCAACAGGCATTGGTGCAAATCCGGCGTCCTGCCATGCCTTGTTCTGACGACAGGCTTCTTCCAGCACCCAATCGCCGATCTGAACGATCATACCGCTTTCTTCAGCAAGCGGTATGAACGCTCCCGGTGAAAGAAGTCCCTGTACGGGATGCTTCCAGCGAACCAATGCTTCGACACCAACCATTCGTCCGCTGACCAGATCATATTGCGGCTGATAGTGAAGCACAAATTCACTCCGCTGAATGGCTCTATACATCTCATGCTGCAGCTTGAGACGTTCGAAGGAAGAATTGCTCCAGCTATCAGAATAGAGAAGACAATCATTTTTACCGCTTTCCTTCGCTTTGACAAGCGCCATATCTGCTTTCTTGAACAGGGTATATCCGTCATCCTGATTGTTAAGACTCGTGACCAGACCGATGCTGGCCGTAATATGTAGAGGGAATCCCTTTAATTCATAAGGCTCTTCAATTGATTTCAATATGCGCTTGGAATAATCCAGCAGCTCTTCCTCGGACTGAATGGAAGTAATAAGTAAGGCGAATTCGTCGCCTTCCATTCGGGCTACAAAGTCTTGCTCCGATAAACCTCTATTCAGACGTTCGGCGACTTGCATCAGGAGCATGTCTCCAAACTCTCGACCAAAAGACGCATTCACTAGCTTAAACCGATCAAGATCCAAGTAGCAGATTCCTACAATTTGCTCATCTTCCTGCGCCCTGGTGAGACTCTCGGTCAGCTTCATCTGGAAAAGCGTACGATTCGGCAAGCCTGTCATATCGTCATAATAAGCCATGTATCGGATACGCTCAACGTTGCGCTTCCGATCACTGAGATCCTGACTGATCATAACCGTCCCGATCACTTCATCCTCTTGTATCATGGGTGAATAGACTACCTGAAGCTCCAAAGGAAATCCTGATCGATGCGTAATATGAATATTATTTTGAGTTGTCTCTCCGTTTAGCGCCATGTCAATAGATTCTTGCAGCTGTATTCTGCTGGAGGGATCAACCATTCGAATAATAGGCTGTCCAATCATCTCTGATCGTTGATAGCCCAGCATGCGGCTGGAAGCTTCATTCATCTCCACCAGTTCGCCTGCACGGTTCAAAACGGCGAGGGGGACAGCTTCGGAACGAAGGAGCGTCTCCACGATGGCAGTATGGTATTTATGGAAATTGCCTATTGAATTGCGCTTGATGAAGACGATAACAGCTGTAGCCAGCAATGATGCCGCTACGGCAAGCGAGGCCCATCTGTGCATCGCATTGGAGATCACAAGAAAGGATACAATGATCCATATGACAGAGATAGCCGCTATTCCAGCGCTTATCGTCCATGTCTCGCCCAGCATCAGCAGCGTGCGCGGCCGCTTCTTCGTTTCAGTCCAATCTCCCATTCGTTTCGCCACACACAAACTTCCTTCCTCATTAAGTCGGTCAAGTGATAGCTAGGTACATTATAAACGAAATGGATGATTTGGCATAGAAATATTTGCTAGCATTTTATAAAAAATAACCAAAAATGATCGGTTTTTGTCGAAAATAATCCAAATATGTGACACTTCTACTCATTTCGACGCTTGTTTGGCTGCTCCTACAATTACAAAGACCCAGCCAGCAATCATCGCTACTCCGCCGATAGGCGTAATTATGCCCAGTTTAGAGAAGCCGGTAAGAGACAAAATATACAGGCTTCCGCTGAAAATGATGGTTCCCGCAAGGATCAGTCTTCCTCCGATAAGCACTTTCCTGCTTCCACCTATCATCTTATCGAGAAGGGCGATCAGCATGAGTCCGAGCGCACTATACATATGGTATTTCACTCCGGTCTCAAATACGTCCAGGTAATGCTCGGATAGCTTATCTTCCAATCCATGTGCTCCAAATGCACCTAAAATAATGGCCAATGCGGCGTTGACAGCACCGATTATAAAATATTTTGGCAACATGCGTTTTCAATCCTCTCTTTATTGTGTATAATTTTGCCATACTGCTGGAAGGGGACTATTTATGAACGACAATCAAAATCAGCAAGAACAACAACAACCGCAAGGACAGCCGGTAGATCAGGGACAGGCATTTAGCGGATTTTCATCCGTAGGCAACGGGCCATACGGTCAAGCACCTATCATTCTGAAGCATTCGGGACTCGGAATTACGTCCTTTATCATGGCTTTGGCATCGGTGATCACTTTTATTCTCGCGATTGTTATCATTGCAGCCAACGCGTATGATTTGGTGAATGGTACTTCAACTGAAGATATCCAACAACAAATCCTCGATGGCAACGGAGCAGGATTCGGGGCCGTTGTCGCAGGTGGACTCCTTGTGATCCTGTCTATCGTAATCTCGTTCATCGGACTGGTGCTTGGCATTATCGGAGCCTGCATGAAGAATCGCAAGAAAGTATTCAGCATAATCGGCATCGTATTGAACGCATTGATTACGATCGGATCCTTCTTTATGTTTCTGATCAGCATAATGACTGCAGTCTAGTTTTCAATCACCGTTATGCAGTCCCGCATGGAATCGCTCTATCTGCGATCCCATGCGGGACTTTTTTAACTATCACTCGGTTTTATACTTTAAAGGTCAGCTTCATGATTTAAGCACGATAGTCGTTCTGCTGAATCCCTCTCGTGATTTGCTAACTTCCAAGCATGCCGGGAATGCTTCTTTCAATTCCGCCACATGAGAGATGACTCCGATCATCCGCCCCGCCTTCTGCAAATCAACAAGTGCTGCCACCGCTTTGTGCAGCGACTCCTCGTCCAATGAACCGAAGCCTTCATCAATAAGCATCGTTTCGATCGAGACGCCTCCCTGATGACTCTGAATGACGTCGGTCATACCGAGTGCCAGGCATAAAGAAGCATTGAACTTTTCTCCGCCCGACAGTGTCTTTACATCTCGTAATTGACCCGTATACGCATCGTAGACATCAAGGCCTAGTCCGCTCTGCTTGCCGCGAGTCTCCAGTCTGTCGCTCCGTTGAAGCTCATATTGACCACTCGACAGCTCCTTCAACCTCACGTTAGCCATGCTCAGGATTTGCTCCAAATATTCAATGAGAATATAGCGCTCGAAGGACATTTTAAGCGCATTGTCTCCCTTAAGCATGGAATAGAGATCAAGCACGCCTTCCATCTCTTCTTCCAAGCCTGCCATACGAGAGCCCGATAGTCTTATCGATTCGGCCAGGCGAGACGCCTCTTCCTCATAACGCCGCGAACGTCCTTCGCTTGCAACAATAGACTCATAGTTAGTCTTCGTTTCTGCTATCGCGGTCAGAAGCTCCTCTGTCTCTTGCCTTGGAGAGCCTTGTAGCTCTTGCGCAAGCGACGCCAGCCGTTCCCGTACCGCTGCTGCTGCGGAACGAAAAGCTTCAATTCTCTCGCGGACACGCCTGCTATCCTCATCCTTCATAACAGCAGAGCGATATTCCTCAAGCGAGGAGAAGCCCCCTAGCAGCAACTCATGCTCCAGACGTTTTGCAGCAATTCCAGCGTATTCCTCCGCCTCGGCCAATGAGCTTTTAGCCTGCTCGGCATATACCTTGCACTCTGACATCCTCGATGCGGCACTCTGAAGTCGTTGCTGGACTGACAGCCATACCTGCTCCATATCCCGGAATACGGCGCCTTGCTCCTTCGTTCGAGCTGCCAATGTGTCCGGGCTTCGCAAATCTTCCGGGATTCTCTCCAGTTCCTTATCAAGGGAGGCTTGTCCCGCCGACCGCTTCACTGCGAGCTGCTGCAGCTCTGCTTGAAGCCGTTCCCGCTCCGGCTCCTGCCGCATCAGTTCCGTTTCGGTGTTTCCAAGCGTCTCTCTTAATTGTTCGGCATGTTTCGCATCCCCTTGAAGCTTCTGCACCGTGTCCTTATGCTGCCTCCATTGATCACGCAAGACCCCCTGGCGTTCACGTATCGCGCTTACCAACTGCTCACTTGGCAACCCTGTATCGAGTGTAATCCCAAGCTCTTCAAGCTCCTCTAGTAATGTAGCATGAGTAGCTGTGGCTGAAGCTGCCTGGGCCTTTGCGGCGAACCATTCGTTTTGGATGGCTGTAAGCGTATCTTTGGTTTGCTGCAGCTTTTCCTTTGAGGGGAGCTCTCCTTCGACATGAGCTTTGGAAGGATGATCCGTACTTCCGCACACCGGACACGGAGCACCCGCCAGCAGATGGACAACCAGCAGGCTTGCCTGACCTTCCAGCCATAATCGTTCTGCCCGTTCATGCTCGGCCGCTGCCGTTTCCAACGCTCGCAGTCCTTCTTGTTCGAGCCCTTGAAGACGCATGCCCTCTTCCGAGACTTCCAATAGACGCTTAAGCGTCTTCCCTTGCTGTTCAATCGTTCTAAGCTTATCCAGCTTGTCGGGAAGCTCCGCAATAGAAGCATCGATTCCTTGAAGCTCCGTAGATAACAGCACTCTCTGCTCTTTAAGCTTCGCTAATGATTGCTCATTGGCATTCAGATAACCTCGAGCCTTCGACTCCAGCTGAATGAATTCATGAACATGCTTCTGCTGTACGCTTAATGACGCTACGCTTGGCTCAAGGTCTTGCAGCCTAATAAGCTCGCGCTCGGCGCTCCGGCGAAGCGGCTCTCTCTCCCCTTCCTCGCGATGAACGGCTTGCGCAGCGCTCCATTCCACCTCTGCTGCCTGGAGCGCCAATTCCCTGTTCTGGAGCGCCTCATGCTTAATCCGCTTTGCCTGCACCGTTTGATTGGCCTGCTCTTCGTAAGGAATCAGTACAGCGGCCCTCTTCGCAAGCTCAAGCCTCTGCTCTTGCTCCTTTATTCCCGGCTCTTGCTCCTGGTAAGCGATAAGCTGCGTACGTTTGGTCTCAAGCTCGTCATACTTGGCGTTGATTGCCTGGGCTACGCGAAGTTGATCTTGCTTCGCATCCATCTCGCTCGACAGCTTAAGCTTGCTTTCACCCGCCAGCTCAGCCTGATCCCGGTAGTAGTCTGTCTCGATTGCCAGCCCTTCCAAAACCTGCGTCACACTGTATACCTCTTGCGTGAACGTGTCTGCCAGCCGGCTGCCTTCTCGCACAGGAAGCGTCTCTTGCGCTTGCCGCATCGTCGCTGATGTTGCCGCTCGCGCTTCCTTCAACCGATCCTGGAGCTCCCTGTTGCGCTGCTGAAATCTGGCTTCAAGCTTCTCGTATAGCTCCGTTCGGAAGATGCGGCGCAATATCTCTTCCTTGTTGTCCGTATCGGATGTCAGCAGCTTGCGGAATTCTCCTTGCGGAAGCATCACAATCTGGCTGAATTGATCCTTTGTCAATCCAACGATAGCAAGCAGCTTTGCATTCACTTCCGTCGTGATGAAGCGATCCGTAGCCGGAGTAGCTTTGCCGTCCTTTAATTCATACAGCTCCGTCTTCTCTCCCGTCTCGCTGCGGTTGCTGCCCTTGCGATGCTTCATCTGCCGAAAAACACGGTACGCCTTGGCGCCCACCGAAAAATCCAGTTCCACAGCCGTATGCGTCTCATCGTCGGCAAATTGGCTGCGCAGCATTCTGGGATCAGATCGATCCTCGCCGCTTGCCATACCGTATAAAGCAAAACATATCGCATCGAAAATCGACGTCTTTCCCGCTCCTGTATGGCCCGATATCACAAACAGCCTGCGTTCGCCAAGCCCGGTAAAATCGATGACTTCCTCGTCCCGATACGGACCGAATGCCTTCATCATTAGTCTAAGCGGTCTCATGCGTCACCTCCGCTCTCTTGGAGAAGAGCTCCAAATTCCCGTTCAAACAGCGCTCTCTTCTCCTTCGTTAACGGAATGCTCTTCACCTCTTCGTAGAATGCGGCGAACAGTTCCACAGGATTGCTTTCGCTTCGTTTAGGAGCAGATGTCATACCCGTATCTTCAAATGCAGATGCGGCCTCCGAAGCGGCCGTTTTTATTTTTCGCTCCACATGCATGGCATTGGGGTATACAGCCCGCACCTTCTCCATCGGGAACAAGATAGGATGATCACTTAACAACGTGACGAAGACGTAGTCATCGCTGACCTTATGCTGCTCCAGCTCTTCCAAGGTCGCTGCCACCCGTCTCATGTTTCGCAGCGGACGAAGCTCTCTTTTTTCCACTGTCACATGACCTTGCTCATCCAGCTCCACCATGAGATAACCTTTGTTATGCTTTTCTTCCGATATGGAATATTTCAGCGGTGAACCCGCGTAACGTATATGTTCATGCCGTACATAGTGCGACTGATGCAGATGTCCAAGTGCCACATAGTGAAAGGGCCCGAAGTGGGCTGCACTCACATGCTCCGCACCGCCAATCGCCAGAGGTCGCTCCGACTCGCTTGTGTTATGAGCGGCTTCGCCGGCAGGAGTAACAAATGCATGTCCAATCAGCACATGTCGGGCAGCCGGGTCCATCGACTTCTCCAAACGACTTACGATTGCCCTCATCGCATCATCATGCGATCGAATGGTGTCATCGGCCAACCCATGTCGGATTTGAGCCGGGTCAGCGTATGGAATCAGGTGAAAGTGCACCTCTCCATATTCATCGCGAAGAATGACGGGACTCCTGTCCAGACGTAATTGTCCTGTCAGATATAAGCCTCGACTTTCCATCATGCTGGTGCCAAAGCTGATCCGGTCGGGACTGTCATGATTGCCCGATATCGCGAGCACGGGCGTCGCCAAATCGATCACGATCCGCCTCAACGTCTCATCCAGCAGCTCAACTGCCTCCGTAGGCGGGATGGCCCGGTCATAGAGATCGCCGGCTATAATGACAGCATCGGGCTTCTCTTCCCGAATCGCTTCTATTAATTGCTCCAGCACATAGCGCTGATCCTCTGTCATATAGACACCTTGAATCAGCTTGCCCAGATGCCAATCCGCCGTATGCAACAGCTTCATTCCTTCACTTCCTCTCCCGCAGCATGGCGCCGCAGTCCTTCCTATTATTCTATCACCCCTGTAGGCTGAGTAGCTAGAGCTTCCCTTCTTATGCCCACGCTTGTCTAATAGATTCATAGGATTGGACTCAATTCGTTCACATAACCGCACGCCACTTGAATATATTGATTAACAGCAAACAAATAAGCGAGGGAGGTGCTCCGAAAATGAGTCCAGCTGACAACGGCATGTTCATTGTATCGCGCGAGGATTGGTCACTGCACCGCAAGGGGTATCAGGATCAGGCTCGCCATCAGCAAAAAGTACGAGAAGCTATTAAGCAAAATTTGCCCGATCTTGTATCCGAAGAAAGCATAGTCATGTCTGACGGCAAACAAGTCATCAAAGTGCCAATTCGGAGCCTGGATGAATACCGCTTTGTTTATAATTACAATAAAAACAAGCATGTGGGCCAAGGCGACGGAGAAAGCCAGGTAGGCGACGTACTGGGGGTAGATCCGCAAGCGGCGAAAAAAGGCGGCAAAGGGGAAGGCGCCGGCGATCAGCCCGGCGAGGATGTCATTGAGGCGGAGATTTCCTTAGCGGAGCTAGAGACGATGCTTTTCGAAGAATTAGAGCTTCCGTTCCTAAAGCAGAAGGACAAGGATCAACTGGAGACCAAAGAGATCCGGTTTAACGATATCCGCAAAAAAGGCATCATGTCCAACATCGACAAGAAGCGAACCATTATCGAGAACTTACGGCGTAATGCTACGTCAGGACAGCCCGGAATCCACGGCATCAGCCCGGATGATCTGCGCTACAAAACCTGGGAGGAGATCGTCAAGCCGCAGTCCAACGCCGTTATTTTGGCCATGATGGATACATCGGGATCGATGGGCTCGTTCGAAAAGTATGTAGCCCGCAGCTTTTTCTTCTGGATGACTCGTTTTCTGCGCCATCAATACGAGAAGGTTGATATCGTGTTCATTGCCCATCATACGGAAGCAAAGGAAGTTAGCGAAGAAGAGTTTTTCACCCGTGGAGAGAGCGGAGGGACAATTTGTTCCTCGGCGTATATGAAAGCTCTGGAGGTTATCGACAGCCGATTCAGTCCGAGCCTATACAATATTTATCCGTTCCACTTCTCTGACGGTGACAATCTGACCAGCGACAACGAGCGGTGCGTCAAGCTGATCGGCGAGCTGCTCAAACGGTCCAATCTGTTCGGCTACGGGGAAGTGAACCAATACAACCGCTCCAGCACCCTCATGTCGGCCTATAAACATATTAATCTCCAGCATTTTATGTATTACGTCATCAAAGAAAAGGGCGAGGTGTACAACGCGCTGAAGTCGTTTTTCCGGAAGCGTGAGGGGATCATCGGCTAAATCAATACCGTCTGCGCAAGCAAGCCCCCGGTACTTAGGTACCAGGGGCTTGTATTTGTTCAATTAGTTATGATGCTGGTTGAGGAGCAGGGGCCTCCTCAGCAGATGAGCTTAGCTCCGGCAAACCCTTGAATTCATAGCCTTGCCTTCTTGCCTCATCGATAATGCTCGCAAGAGCATCTGCATTGTCTTGCGATACGGAGTGGAGCAGCAGGATTGCGCCTGGATGCAATTGCTTAGTTACTTGCTGGAAGGCGTAGGAAGCGCCTTTCTGCGCTCTAACGTCCCAGTCCTTGTATGCGATCGACCAAAAGACGCTGGTATAGCCTGAGCTTTTGCTCGCAGCCAGCACCTTTTCACTAAAGATCCCTCTTGGCGGCCTCAAATAAGTCATTTCCTGCTGCCCCGTCACTTCTTGAACCTGCTCCTTTACCTTCTCCAGCTCAATCCGGATCGCATCGTCAGATAACGTAGTCATATCAGGATGGCTCCAGGAGTGGTTGCCGATGATATGTCCCTCCGAAGCCATTCGTTTCAGAAGCTCCGGCTGATCCTTAATATAGTGGCCTGTTACAAAAAACGTGGCCGGCACCTGCTTCTCCTTAAGCACATCCAAAATTTTGCCGGTCAGCCCGTTTTCATACCCGTTATCGAAAGTTAGGAATAGCTCCTTGCGCGTCGTATCTCCCAAAAATAACGCGCCATGCTTCGTTATAATCGGCTTGAATCCCTCCTCGTCAATCGAAGGCAGCTTGCCATCTACACTTTTCTTGAACCCGAAATGAAAGGTCCCTGGTTGTGCCTGCACACCGCAAGGACTTGCAAGTATGGCTGCCAAAACCGTTACCGCGGCTGTCAGCCTCATAATCTTCCTGCGCAAAATAACTCTCCTCTCAGGCCTCGAACGATCAAAGGCCATACGATTTTTTGCCGGTACAATCGACATGAGATTACTATTTCCTTTATTCCCCTGTGCTATTCGAATGTTTCATCAAAGAAAGGTTGTATTCCACTGTTAATTTGCTACACTGGTTACAAGGCCTCTGCTATCGCAGGCGGCCTCTATTATTATTTCAGGAGGAATTGGACATGAGAATGACAAATCGCTTAACCTTCCATGCACGTGCCAAGCATATAGGAGGTGATATCTACTATGAGCCATAGGTCCGAATGTGATGAGCTAAAGGAGATGTTCATGCAACAGCTTATTTCGCTGCGCGATGAGAAGAATCAGTTCCTTACCGCATATTTCCCCAATTACGGAAGCAGACGAATTCAAGTGGAGAAGCTGCTAACTTCCTATACCCGCATGCTGGAACAGTTAATGGAGCGTCCGCCAAGCGAATGGCGCAATATTGTGCTGATCGGATGCGGTGTCATGGTGACGTATATGGATGACGGCATGACCGAATCCTTTACAATCGTACTCCCTGATGAAGCCCAACCTGATATCAACCGTATTTCTTTTTTCTCGCCAATTGCGGAGCAACTGCTCATGTGCACATCGGGGGATCTCATCTCGATGAATACCAATATAGGGGCGTATCAGGTCCGAATCGACCGGATATGGTGGAGCGAAGTAAATAGGGAAGTGGAACGGGGGACTGCTCCTTGAATCTATGAAAAAGTGAGCCTTCAGACATTTAATTTATAGGTGCATCGGTATTTTGCTTTGGATTTGGTTCTGGAGTTTTCGCTAGCTATAAAAAAAGGAAACACGCAGAAAGCAGCCTTCCCGCTGTTATTCTATCTGCGTGTTTCTTCTTTATCATAAAAACAAAAAAACCGACACTCTTAAAGAGTTCGGTTACCTTAACTATAAAAATGGTCGGGATGACACGATTTGAACATGCGACCCCCTGGTCCCAAACCAGGTGCTCTACCAAGCTGAGCTACATCCCGTTAAATGGAGCGGAAGACGGGAATCGAACCCGCGACCCTCGCCTTGGCAAGGCGATGCTCTACCGCTGAGCCACTTCCGCAAAAAAATGGTGCCGTCGAGAGGACTTGAACCCCCAACCTACTGATTACAAGTCAGTTGCTCTACCAGTTGAGCTACAACGGCATATTAATGGATGATTTCCACAAGTAGTGGATTGGTTGCGGAGGCAGGATTTGAACCTGCGGCCTTCGGGTTATGAGCCCGACGAGCTACCGGGCTGCTCCACCCCGCGTCGTTAAAAAATTTGTGATCCGTTCTAACAGTTAAGCTACAACGAGACATTAATGATTGATATCCACAAGTGTGAATTGGTTGCGGGGGCAGGATTTGAACCTGCGGCCTTCGGGTTATGAGCCCGACGAGCTACCGGGCTGCTCCACCCCGCGTCGTTAATAAAAATTGGTGACCCGTAGGGGATTCGAACCCCTGTTACCTCCGTGAAAGGGAGGTGTCTTAACCCCTTGACCAACGGGCCTTACATATGTAGAAAAAGTTCATACGGAGAAGGAGGGATTCGAACCCTCGCACCACTTACGCAGTCTAACCCCTTAGCAGAGGGTCCCCTTGAGCCACTTGGGTACTTCTCCAGATAATGGCTCCCCGAACAGGACTCGAACCTGTGACAACTCGATTAACAGTCGAGTGCTCTACCAACTGAGCTATCAGGGAATATGGATGTTCACAAGATGTGTTGCACCTTGAAAACTGGATACGAAAGTAGCTGTTTTTTCACTTTAGCTTGTCCGTGGCTTGTATGAACCACAAACGATTAGGATAAGCCCTCGACCGATTAGTATTCGTCAGCTCCACACATTGCTGTGCTTCCACCCCGAACCTATCAACCTCGTCGTCTTCAAGGGGTCT
>NZ_QUBQ01000007.1 GCF_003388735.1 Paenibacillus paeoniae | reverse complement strand
CGTGTTACTCACCCGTCCGCCGCTAACTATCAGAAGTGCAAGCACTTCTTCAAGTCCGCTCGACTTGCATGTATTAGGCACGCCGCCAGCGTTCGTCCTGAGCCAGGATCAAACTCTCCATAAAAGTGTTTGACTTGCTCAATTCGTTACTAGCTAAGATGTCTTCCAATTGGAATCCATCGTATTGTTGTTTGGATTTTGACGTGATCCATTTGTTCAGTTTTCAAGGAACTTTCGTCACGCACGTTTGCCGTGACAAGATGTTATGTTATCAGCTTCCGTTCTTCGTGTCAAGCGTTTGTTTCACATTTTATTGTGGCTCATTCGGTTGATGCGATGTCTCAGAAGCGACAAGAAATAATATACCACATCGAAAAACAGAATACAACTTGTAGTTTTTTACAATTAACAAGTAATTAAAAAACCGGCCTCCCTACAGGACCAACCCTGCCTTGCTGGCAGGAATCAGTATCATATAGAAAGGAACCGGCTATACAAACTCATAGGTTATCTCTTATTCACCAAGCAGTCGCCGCAGCTCTGCCTCGTCATCAATGACGGTGACTCCCAGATCGCGCGCTTTGGTCAGCTTGCTGCCCGCACTGTCGCCTGCAACAACGAAATCCGTTTTCTTCGACACGCTGCCCGATATTTTTGCCCCTTGCGCTTCAAGCTTTTTCGCCGCTTCATCACGCGTCATCGTAGGTAGAGTTCCCGTCAGCACGACCGTTTTACCGCTGAATATACTGTCCGTCCGAACTTCAGTCAGTTTCTCCGCTTCCGCCTTTACACCGGCTGCTCTCATCCGCTCTATACTATTAATCATTATAGGATCTGTGAAAAACCCTACAATACTGTCCGCAACAATTCCACCTATATCAGGGAGTGAGACTAGCTCCTCTGCAGTTGCCTTCATGACTGCGTCCAGATCACGGTAGTGGTCCGCCAGCATTTTTGTCGTCGCTTTGCCCGTATTCGGAATACCCAGAGCGAAAAGGAAGGCAGCCAGCTCACGTTCCTTCGACTTCTCCAGCGCATCAAGCAGCTTCTGTGCTTTCTTCTCCCCGAATCGATCCAGCTTGATCAGATCATCAAAGATCAGCACATATAAATCGGCTGGGTCCCTGACCTCGCAATCAGAATAAAGTTGCTCGGCCGTCATAATACTGAACGATTCGATATCCATTGCATCCCGGGAAGCAAAATGTGTGATTCTCCCAATAATTTGCGGTCTGCAGCCCAGCTTGTTGTTGCAGAACAAATGCGCCCCTCTTTGCTCTAGCTCAGTACCGCAAGAAGGACAGGCAACAGGGAATTGGATTTCTACTCCAGGTTCTTCATCTGCTTTGCCTAATATTTCAGGTATAACATCGTTAGAACGGCGAATCGTAACCAGTGTGCCCAGCGCGTGCTTTAAGTTTTTCCGTTCAATATCTCCAATATTGTTCAGTGTACAGTTCTGCACCGTAACACCGGCCAGATCAACAGCCTCCACACGAGCGACTGGCGTTATCTTGCCTGTACGGCCTACTTCCCAAGAGACAGACTCCAGCACGGTGGAGGCTTCTTCTGCCTCGAATTTGAACGCAACCGCCCAACGCGGGAATTTGTCCGTATAGCCAAGCGCCTCCCGCGTCCGCATATCCGTCAGCTTCACGACGGCACCGTCGATCAGAAAATCAAAGAAGTCCCTTCGCCCCGCAATTTCGATTAACTCAGCAGCCACTTCTTCAATAGTATCCGAATACTTCACATAAGGGTTCACCTTAAAACGGTTATCCTTCAGAAATTGCTGCATCTCCCTATGGTCCCTAAACGATACATCTTCAGCGTAGCCAATATTATAGATAAAAGCATCCAGCTTGCGCTCGGCCGTAACGGCGGGATTCAAGTTGCGAAGAGCCCCAGCCGCCGCATTGCGTGCGTTCTTGAGCGGATCGGCAGCTGTCTCGTTATATTTGGCAAGGACAGACAGTCCCATGATGCCTTCGCCTTGCACTTCAATAAGGCCATCAGTGAACGGGATCGTCAGCGGAACGGAACGAATCGTACGCACTTGCGGAAGTATTCCCTCACCAATCGTGCCATTCCCGCGAGTAGACGCCTGAATAAGCTCACCGTTCTCGTAGGTCAGGTTCAGCGTAAGGCCATCGAACTTCAATTCGATGACATAGCTTGGCTGCGGCAACGGCTCCTGATCCGGGTTTTTGACGTTATAATCTGCAATGGCCCGCAGCACTCGGGCGTTCCAGGCTAGCAGATCCTCCTGATTTTGTGCTTTATCGAGACTCCATAGACGTGCTCTATGACGATGCGGCTCGAAGCCCTTGAGCAAATCCCCGCCCACACGCAGCGTAGGAGATTCCGGCAACGTCTCTCCGAGAGACTCCTCCAGCGCAATCAGCTCATCGTAAAGCTTGTCATAATCCGCATCGTTCAGCCGAGGTTCGTCCAGCGTATAATAGTAATAGTTGTGCTCCGTAATAAGAGCGACAAGCTCCTTCATCCGTTCCATGCCTGCGTTCACTTGCAAGCCTCCTTCATAGATCCTCATACTCGATTATGTTCAACGTCACCGTGCTTCATTCCTCTTGCCGGCAATCGAAACCCTACAATTTCGTCAACGGGGCAAAAGCAGCGAGCAGACGTTTGATGCCAACAGGCGCAGGGAATGCAATCTGCAGCTCCATATCATTGCCCGCTCCCTTCACGGACACAACGGTTCCCTCGCCCCATTTGCCATGCGCGACACGATCGCCTGCGGCAAAACCCGATGGTGACGATGCTGCTGCTGATGCACCTGCAGCAGAAACAGACTTGCCGCTTCGGGCAGCATCCAGCGGCGTACTTACACGTACGCCGGCTCCTGACGCCCGGTTGCTTCCCGCTCCGAACCCTGGACCGCGCTGAGCGCTGGAAGGGGATGGTGCTCCCGTCCCGATTCTTCCGCCTCCGGAACGCGCGTAGCCACTGCCGCCAATGCTGGTGGATACGCCTTCCCTTACATCCTCCGGTATTTCTTCAAGGAAGCGCGATGGCATGTTCATTCCTGTCCGGCCGAACAGCGTACGCATCCGCGCGCATGTCAGATAGAGCTTTTGTTCGGCACGTGTGATGCCTACATAAGCAAGACGCCGCTCCTCCTCCAACTCCTCATTGTCGGCGAGAGCACGGCTGTGCGGGAAGACAGACTCCTCCATACCAATAATAAATACCATCGGAAACTCAAGACCCTTGGCACTATGCATCGTCATCAGGACAACCGCATCGCTGGCCTTATCTTCCCCCTCTTCATCCTTGTTCATGGAATCAATGTCAGCGATCAACGCTAGATCGGTCAAGAAGGCTACGAGCGATTTGTCCTCATTCCGCTGCTCAAAATCCATCGTTACCGACAGGAACTCGTCGATATTCTCTACCCGGGCTTTGGATTCAAGCGTATTCTCGCGCTGAAGCTCTATACGATATTGGGACAGCTCCAATACCTTCTCTGTTAATTCGGTTACCGTCAAATAATCGACCATCGCCGTCAAATTGTAGATCAGTCCATAGAACTCGCCCAGCAGCGTGCGCGTCCGGCCGTTCACATCCAGATCACCCATGTCTGCAAGCACTTGATAGATCGAAGTTCCTCGGCGACCCGCCTCGTCAGCCAGCTTGCCGACCGTCGTATCGCCAATGCCCCGCTTCGGCACATTAATAATGCGTGTCAAACTAATATCGTCATCCGGATTGGAGATCAGCCTCAAATATGCTAGCAAATCCTTAATTTCCTTACGATCATAGAACTTGACGCCGCCCACGATCTGATAAGGAATATCCGATTTTATTAAAATTTCCTCGATTACCCGTGATTGCGCATTGGTACGATACAAGATGGCATGATCGGAGAATCGACGTCCTTTGCCTATATTTTTACGAATCTCGCCCGTTACATAATAACCCTCATCATGTTCCGAATCAGCCTGATACAAGGCAATCCGATCGCCAGGCCCTTGATCTGTCCATAGCTTCTTCGGCTTGCGTCCTGTATTGCGCTTAATAACCGCGTTGGCCGCATCCAAAATATTAGAAGTTGAACGATAATTCTGTTCCAGCATAATCGAACGAGCTTCAGGATAATCACCCTCAAAGTTTAAAATATTGGTGATATCCGCCCCACGCCAACGATAGATAGACTGGTCGCTGTCGCCGACTACGCAAATATTGTGATGCTTGTCCGCCAGCATATTGCATAGCATATACTGCGCACGGTTCGTATCCTGATATTCGTCCACGTGAATGTATCGGAATTTGTTCTGATAGAACTCCAATACTTCCGGCATCTCTTTGAACAGCTGGATCGTCTTCATAATTAAATCATCGAAATCGAGTGAGTTGTTGCTCTTCAGACGCTTCTGATACATCGTATACACCTTGGACACGATGCCTTCGAAATAATCGCCGACCTTCTCTTCATATCGCTTAGGGGTGATCAGTTCGTTTTTGGCTCCGCTTATCGAAGCTTGAACCGCTTTGGGTTCAATTTTTTTCGTATCGATATTCTGATCCTTCATGCAATTCCGGATAACGGACAATTGATCCGATGAGTCCAAGATAGAGAAATTGGAGGTGAATCCGATGCGGTCGATATCCTTTCGTAGAATACGCACGCACATAGAGTGGAAGGTGGACACCCAGATATCTCTGCCGGATGGCCCGACAAGCGAGCTGACCCGGTCTTGCATTTCTCTTGATGCTTTATTGGTAAATGTAATCGCCAGAATGCTCCACGGTGCTACCCGCTTCTTCTCAATTAAATAAGCAATACGGTGCGTAAGCACACGGGTCTTGCCGCTTCCCGCTCCCGCCATAATGAGCAAGGGACCGTCCGTTGCCTGTACGGCTTCGCGCTGTGGCGGATTAAGTCTCTGTACCGCTTCATCGATCCCGATTTTATTGAACATATTGAACATGCTTCTAACTCCTTTGTTCGCCATTTGTTCGCCTTATTTCAGTTTAGACAAGGACCCCATTCGTGTCAATTTGAGCTTTCTGATTATCGCTGGAAATTCGGCTGACCGCACGCACTTCTTTTGCAACAAAAAAACCGAAACCCCGCAGCAAGTGATCCTTGCTTCAGGGTATTCGGTTCATGCTGCCCTACTATTAGAGGCTGAGATTGGAGAGGACTCCCACTCGTCTTTAGCTTTGCAGACTGTCTACCGCAACAACCGTTGACAGCGCAGCAGCCAAATCTGTATAAATGACATTCCCGACCACGATCGTATGCGCCCACTCTGCTGCCTGTTTCGCTTTTTGGGCAGAATCGATTCCGCCACCGTAGAAAAGCCTTGCATCGCCGGATACCCCTCTAGCGCTGCGCAGCATCTCCATATCGCCGAATCTTCCGCTGTATTCTATATATATGACAGGAAGTCTCATCAATTGCACAGCCATGCGGATATGGGCAACCAGCTCATCTCTTTGGAGATCGGTCTTGGCACCCGTTAGCTTGGCTGCAGTGGCAGCTTCATTCAGAATGATATATCCTTGTGCAGCAGTCTCTTCCCATGGGATAAAAGTGCCGTACTCCTGCAAGCCTTCAATTTGCTTGCCGATAATCCATTCCGACCGCTGCGTATTGAGCACAAGGGGAACAAAATACCCGTCAAATCCCGGGACCGCTCCGTCCATGGTGGACACCTCAAGCACACAATCCAACTCATAGCGACGAACACGGGACATTAGATCCACCGTATTCTCAAAGGTTACACCACTGGAGCCGCCTATAATAATGACATCCGTACCAGAGGTGCATAAGGCATCCAGCGCTTCATCTGACAATTCCTTGTCCGGATCCAGCTTAAAGGCATGCCGCCACTTCCCAAACCACTCTTCCCTCATCTATAAGTACGCCTCGCTTCTTATTCTATCGGAATGCCGCAATTCGCTATTGTCCATCGTATGAACGTCTGCACAGTCGCTGCAGCTATATTCCTCTATGCTAAGACAGGGCATGACGTCTGTCAAACTTACTTCTGCTTCGAAATGCGTTCGCGGAGCCAATCCATAAAGGTATGATCCGAGTCCCATGGATCTTGAATGCGTTCCATATAGGACAGCGCTTCTCTTTGATCTCCATCTTCTGCCCCGATGCCTTGATCCGCCAACCTCGCCAATATGCGAAGCGCGTGATCATTGTCTCCTTCTCGCTTGTATGCTTCGATCGCTTCTTCATAGCGAGCCTCCATAACAAGCCGATCCCCTTTCTGGATATCAGCTTCCGCTACTCGAAAGATTGGCGTAACAGCATCCTCATGCAGGAAATAACCAGCCGAGCTAGACAGCTTGCGGTCATGCTCATCGTATGCATCTACCGACCAGGCAAACTCGCCGCCCGGGTAGAGCATTCCAAGCAACCCGGCTGTATTTAACGTAACTTCCCGATTTTGCCCGTAACTTTTTCCGATCATATTATTGTCTCGATTTAGTTCACGGATAGAGAATACAGCTTCATAACCGGTAAATCGATCTTCCGATATGGAGGTTGTCGTAGCCCCTGAGTATTTGCCGATCCGATCCCTGTGAATCGAGCTAATATTAAGCATGTAATAAGCCGCCCCTTCATAGGGCTGCCATTGAAGCCGAAGTTCATCACCTTGAATTATCTCTTTGCGCGCTGGAGATATCGCAATGACTTGCGGCACAAACTGCACGTTCTGAACCGCAGTAGCGGCGCCACCCACGACCGTCTTCTCGGCTTCCAATTCCGTCATGTAATATCCGCTTATCTGCTCCTTCCGCACTCCAACCCCTATTTGGTAATCACCGGGCTCTAAGTTATAGAAGCGATACTGTCCATTCTCATCCGTAATGGTTGCCGGATAGTAGGTTAACGGGGGGGAATAATAGGTCGTTAAATCGGCCCGTTGAACATATACAAATGCATTCGGCACAACCTTGTCTCCGATACGGACGACGCCTTCCAGGGACGCCTCCTCTCCCGCTCTATGATGTCTGGATTCCAGAATAGCCAAATACTTTTCAAGTTCATCGCTACTAAACCAACCCTCGTCCCCGCGACTATCAATCTCGCGCAACAATTGCTCCGCCCGATTCCAATTGCCACTCCAAAAATGCGTCAAAGCGAGTCTATAGGCGACATTAGATGTTTGTTGCGTATGCCCATATTGCGTCAGCAACTTCTCCAGCTTATCTATAGCGGCTGTTCGCTGCTCGAAGGCCAGCCTTTTGGATGATGAAGGTCCGCTGGACGATGCGCCTCCGGACGACCTAATAAAGATGTAATCCGTCTCCCCTCCCTCCAAATTTTGAATCATATCCATCGCAAGACGATTCATTGCAGGTCTCGCATTTTCATCATTCGGAAACCATTGCAATAGCGCTTGATAATACCCTGTATGGTACAAAAGGGACGGAAGTTCTCTATAAACTATCACCCCTAGCAGCAGCAGTGTGGCCAGCATTCCTGCCAATGTTCTTACTTTTAGCCGCATTAGCGATTCTCCCCTTCCAATTGCGAGGCGTAAAATACGCCTGCGGCCGATACGATAATTCGTTCCTCCTGCGAAGCGTCCTTCCCGGTGTTTTTAGCAACCATATCCGTTTGCATGGAATGGGCTTGCTGCCAGCCGTACGCCGGAATGGCGAGGATCAGAAGCAGCAAAGCTGCAATGAACGGCGTCGGAATTCGGACTTCCCGATTCCACCAAGAAGGCTTTGGCTCAGCTGCACGGCTCAGCACGGCCGCTTGCATCTCTTCATGGAAGACTACCGACTCCAGCTCTCCACGAAGCTGATCCCGTATTTTTCTATCCTCCCCAGCTTGATTCATATTCCCAGCCTCCTTCCTCCAACTGCAGTTTCAACCGTTTTCTCGCCCTATGGAGCTTGCTCTTCACTGTGCCCTCGGACTCTTCCAGCACAGCTGCGATCTCTGCGGTAGACATCTCATGAAAGTAATAAAGAACAATAACTTCTCGATAAATCAGCGGCATTCTTCCAATCTCTTCGCGTAGCGTCATCCTGTTCATCCAGCTTGCTGATCCAGGCTCCAGACTGTCCGGCCAAGCCGCATTTCCATCCAAACCCTGATCCACATCCACGCTCTCTCTCAAAAACAACCGTCGCCAGGACGCAAGCCGCATTTTGCTTCGGCACAAATTAATGGCAATTCGAAGAAGCCAGCCCCGAAGCGTTCCGTCCCCCCGATATTGATAAGCCTTCCGGAATGCCGTCAGAAAGGTTTCCTGACTTACATCCTCGGCCCAATAACGATCCTTTAGCAGCAACGCAGCCGTACGGAGCACATCGCTGCCATAGCGCTCCATCAGCCATGCCAATGCGGTCTCGTCGCCGCTCTTCAGTTGTTCGATCCGCTGCCGCTCCTCGTCCATCCTGTCACCTGCCTAACCGACCATGCCATATGGCAATCCATTATAGTGATTCAACGTTCGATAGAGGTGAATATTTCCAAGCACCCTCTCTACTCTATACGATGCATGGAGCATGCCGTCAGGTTGCATAAATATAAAAAAGAAGCCTTCCATCATCTCGGAAGGCCCTCTTTATCCTTGCTACTTCACCAATTGTCCGCGCGTTACACCAAGCTGATTCGTCGCTTTCAGGCTGCGCCATACTTGCGTACCGCTAATTCGTCCATCCAATGCATCGCGGTACAGAGCCAATACCTCAGTCACTTTGTCGCCGGATTCTTCAAGAAACTCGACACGGAAGTGCGATACGCCAAGGCCTACGAAATTGCGGATATATTCCGCACCTGATTGTTCAACCGCATTGTATACCGTGTTGCGGCAGCCTTCATCCACACGAATAGGGTGAGACATGCCAATACGATCCTGCAGGGACGCCCGATGCTCTTCGCAAGGTCTTCCGCAGTTTGTATAATCCGTACCTTCACTCATGAATGTACAGTAGACGCAATGCTCCATATGGAACATAGGCAAATGCTGATGGATAACCACCTCCAGCATAGACGTATCCGAACGCTCCAGCAGATCGACCATCTGCTGAATATTCAAGTCGTAAGATGGCGTGATCAGGTCAAGACCTGCCTCTGCAAACAATTTGACCGCTTTATGATTGGCCACGTTCAGCGAGAAGTCACCGATCAGCTTAGGGAACGGCTTGTCCGGGTTCATCGCACGTTCACGCAAATAATAATATAGCGCACCTGTATTCCGAACCAGCACCGCATCCGGCTGCAGCTTCAGAATATTGGCATGGTATCCATTCTCGCGAGGCATATGAATACGAGGTGTCGCCAGCGCTATCGGAGTACCCGCCTTACGCGCCGCTTCTACTGCCGCAGGGAATTGCTTAATAAATTCGAAGTCGGCATAAATATAAGACACACCTGCGCGAATCGCTGCTTCTACCTGTTCCAAGCTGCGGCATAGCGCCGTTAGTTGTACATTCTTTCCATTGCGGGACGCTACCAGATGCTCCTGACTATTCAGATGCGCGTCAGAGAAAGCATCTACCTCATGCTTTATATATTTTGGCGGCTTTGGCCGCTCTCCTGCCAGCAATTCCACTGCCTCACGACGAATTCGGTTCAACTCACGAATCGGCACGATGGAGTCGCCTTGCAGTCCAACCTCAAGCGAATCAAGCTGATAGACCGTTCCGCCCAGGCGTCCAAGCTGATCTTCCAGAAGAGCCGCATCCATGGGACGCTTCTGCGCCACTTCCAGCGGCATCTCAGAAACAACCTCTACTGTCGTTCCCTTCTGCACATCCGTCCATACGGTATGAAGCGGTTCGCCGACCGTTCCTGTCACACGGACATGAAGCGGAAATACGCGATACGGCTTCTCGGTCTCAAAGGTTGCTCGAAGACGCTTGTCCAGCGCGGGATCGCTAGTCTTCCATACGCGATCGCCTACATGGACTTTCCGCAAGTCGACATCATTGCGACCAGGCACAATCTCGATCAAGGCCCCTTCAGGCGCTTCGCCTTCCAGCTTGACACCTTGACGGCGCAAGTCGTAGATCCGTCCGCCCTCTTCCTTCTTCGTCGGGTCGCCCGCATCGAATACGATGCCGTCACCGCGCTTGGCCGGCGCATCTAGTCGAATCGTAACCGCGTCGCGCATGACGCGCTCTACTTTGCCCAGATAGACGCCGCGACTCTTCGGAAACGTTCCTTCCACAAGCTCCTTATTGTTCGTTCCACCCAGGAAGCCATGCGTAAAGCCGCGGGAGAAGCTCTGCTGAAGCTCTCGTACGTCTTCCTTCGACGGCTTGGAACGATCTCCGTCAAAATATTTGTCAATCTCCGCACGATACTTGCTTACGACATTCGCTACATATTCAGGACTTTTCAGTCGTCCTTCAATTTTAAAGGAGGTTACACCCGCCTCAATCAGCTCTGGTACAAGATCAATCGCCGCCAGATCCTTCGGAGACAGCAGATAAGCCACATCGCCCATCGGCTTATGCTCGCCATCTATCATCAGGTCATAGGGCAACCGACAGGCCTGCGCACATTCGCCGCGGTTCGCGGAACGTCCGCCCCACATCTCCGATGTCAAACATTGTCCGGAATACGATACGCAAAGTGCACCGTGTACGAATACTTCCATAGGAAGCTTCGCTTGCTCGCCGATCGTGCGGATTTGCTTCAAATTGTTTTCCCGTCCCAGCACGACACGCTCCATATCGAACGGCTTCGTGAACTCTACAGCCTCCGGCGATGTAATCGTCATCTGGGTGGAGCCGTGAATGGGGAAGTCCGGGGACAGCTCGCGAATCAGCTTCACCAGTCCAAGATCCTGGACGATGACGGCGTCTACGCCCGCGTCGATACACATCTCAATCAACCTCTGCGCATCCCGAAGCTCATCCTCGAATACGAGAATATTGAACGTCAGAAACCCCTTCACTCCATACGTATGAAGGAAGGACATAATTTCCGGCAATTCTTCGGAACGGAAGTTGTTCGCCCGCGCTCTCGCATTAAATTTCTCTACACCAAAAAAAATCGCGTCTGCGCCATTGGCCACAGCCGCTCGCATACAATCCCAATCGCCGGCGGGAGCCAGAAGTTCTATATCCGATCTTGTTATCATCTATTTTCGATTCCTCTCATCGCAAGATTATCTCTACTTGCGCTCCATCTTTCTTCTATAAGTATTGCCTTTTGCTTCTACTATTTTAACAAACAGCGCCATTTGATTCCACAACACATTGCTGCCAGCTCATTGCTGACATCGCTTTTGCCCAGTTATTATGCTATTTTGTCAAATATGATGTTGCACACATCTCTTGCACAATGGGAAATGCTATACTATACCTGACTTTGAATTTGATCCATTCATATGGATTTAGGAGGATAATCATTCATGAAATTAGGCGTATTTAGTGTACTGTTTTCGGGACGGTCTTTGGATGATGCGCTAGACTATATCGCTTCCAAGGGACTCGAAGCTGTCGAAATCGGGACAGGCGGATATCCAGGCAATGCCCATTGCGATCCTGACACGCTGCTTGCAGATGCAGGCAAGCTGAAAGCGTTTAAACATGCGGTAGAATCGCGCGGACTGATGATCAGCGCACTGAGCTGTCACGGCAATCCGCTTCATCCGCAGAAGGCGCTCGCCAAGGAGCATGATGAGCTGATTCGCAAAACGATCGAGCTGGCCAACCGTCTTGAGGTTGGTGTCGTCAACACGTTCTCCGGCTGCCCGGGAGATCACGAGGATGCCAAATATCCGAACTGGCCGGTCGCTCCGTGGCCGAACGAATTCCAGGAAATCCTGGCATGGCAATGGGAGAAAAAAGTTATTCCATATTGGTCTGAGATTGGATCGATCGCGACGAATGCCGGTGTCAAAATCGGTCTCGAGCTTCATGGCGGCTTCTCCGTGCATAGCCCGGGCACATTGCTTCGCTTGCGCGAAGCAGCTGGGGATGCCATCGGCGCCAACCTTGACCCAAGCCATATGTGGTGGCAAGGCATTGATCCGGTACAAGCGGTTCAAATTCTGGGCCGCGAGAATGCGATCCATCACTTCCACGCTAAAGACACAACCATCGATCCAATCAATGTGAATCGTCATGGCGTTACCGACATGCAATCCTACTCACTCATGCTCGACCGTGCATGGCAGTTCCGTACAGTAGGATTCGGTCACGACCTGAAGGTATGGGCGGATATCATCAGCGCTCTCCGCCTCGTTGGTTACGACTATGTCGTCAGCATCGAGCATGAAGATGGTCTCATGTCTATCGACGAAGGCTTCACCAAAGCCGTTCAAAACCTGCAGCAAGTGCTGATCCGCGAACCGGTTGGCGACCTGTGGTGGTTGTAAGTTCTTCAAAACAGAAAGCACCGCCGGAGCAATCCGGCGGTGCTTTCTGTTATTCTGTCCTGCTTAACCGATAACGCGGTACAGACCAATCTTGAAAATCATCACGTAGTCAATAAACAGAAACAATCCGAGTGCTGCAGCCGTGAAGCCGATAGCGAACACGTTCTTTCTCGGGCGTGCCATCAACAGACGCACGAAACCGATTGCAATGATTACTGTAAAGGCCAGCATAAAGTAATCGAACGGTTCGATTCCTTTGACAGCTTCTACTGCTTCTTCCGCCAGAAACATAAGGGGACCTCCTTTAGTCACACGTAACCTAATATTAATCTATGTTAGCCTCTTGACGCTCCCGATGCAAGTCTGAATCTATATTCGTAACAAGTTTGTCACGATTTTACTGGCTTATGTACCTTTTTATATCCTTACATCATCAATCAAGGTTTCCTGCTTTTATAAAATGTCCATCTGTTCCTCTATCTATAACGCGAAACGACATGTTTTTCGCATACGCTTCTCTTTTTGCATATTTGCAACATCAATCGACAGCACCAAAAAAAATAAGAAGCCATGAATAGAGAAATAACTCTTCCTACCCACGACTTCTTTTTACCTAAATACAACCTTCAATAACGAAGATGACTAACCTGACACATACAGCAAAATGAATTATTCTGCCGCTCCTGCGCCAACCCGTTCTTTATGGCTATAGCGCTGCTGCGTCCGCTCTCTATCCCGATCCAGGATCGGCTTCAAGTAGCGCCCAGTATACGATTGTTCGACTTTAACAACTTGCTCCGGCGTCCCTGTCGCAACGATCATACCGCCGCCATTGCCGCCTTCCGGCCCCAGATCAATGAGATAATCAGCCGTCTTGATTACATCCAGATTATGTTCTATGACAAGAACCGATTCTCCGGAATCAACCAAACGATGCAGAACCGTAAGCAAGCGATCGATATCATGCACATGCAAGCCCGTCGTTGGTTCATCCAGAATATAAAGCGTCTTGCCTGTGCTTCGGCGGTAAAGCTCTGCCGCCAGCTTCACACGCTGCGCCTCGCCGCCGGAGAGAGTCGTAGCCGGCTGGCCTAGCTTCATATAGCCAAGACCTACATCCAGCAGCGTCTGCACTTTGCGGTGAATACGCGGAATATTCTCGAAGAACGTACAGCCATCCTCAATCGTCATCTCCAGCACTTCGGAGATGTTCTTGCCTTTGTACTTCACTTCCAGCGTCTCCCGATTGTAGCGTTTGCCCTTGCAAATCTCGCAGGGCACGTAAACGTCGGGCAGGAAATGCATCTCAATCTTGATAATTCCATCGCCGCGGCAAGCTTCACAGCGGCCGCCCTTTACGTTGAAGCTGAAGCGGCCTTTCTTGTAGCCGCGAACCTTCGCTTCATTGGTGCTCGCGTACAGATCGCGAATATCATCGAATACACCCGTATAAGTTGCAGGGTTGGAACGCGGCGTACGACCGATTGGAGATTGGTCAATATCAATGACCTTCTCCAGATGCTCCATGCCTCTGAATTCCTTATAGTGGCCCGGACGTACTTTCGCTTTGTTCAAATCGCGCGCCAGCGTTTTATACAAAATCTCATTCACGAATGTAGATTTACCGGAACCCGACACTCCAGTCACGGCAGAGAACACGCCAAGCGGTATCTTCACATTCACATTGCGGAGATTGTTCTCCTTCGCACCTCGAACCTCGATCCACTTATCACCAGTCGCACGGCGTTCCAGCGGAACTTCAATGAACTTGCGTCCGCTAAGGTACTGGCCCGTCAACGAATTCTCGTCGTCCATGACTTCCTTCGGCGTTCCTTCTGCAATAATCTGGCCGCCATGAATACCTGCGCCTGGGCCGATATCAATAATGTAATCGGCCGCCAACATCGTGTCCTCGTCATGCTCCACTACGATTAGCGTATTGCCCAGGTTGCGCATATGCTCCAGCGTCTGAATGAGCCGATCGTTATCACGCTGATGCAGCCCAATGCTCGGTTCGTCCAATATATAGAGGACACCCATCAGGCTTGATCCGATCTGAGTAGCCAAGCGGATCCGCTGGGCTTCGCCGCCAGATAATGTGCCGGCCGCTCTGCTTAGCGTCAAGTATTCCAAGCCTACATTGACCAGGAAGCCTAATCGGCTATTAATTTCCTTCAAAATCAGGTGAGCGATCGTCTTCTCCTTGTTGGTCAGCTCCAAACCATCAAAGTAACGTTGGGCTTCGCCAATCGACAGCTCTGTTACATGCGAAATGTTTTGCGAGCCTATCGTAACGGCCAGCGTTTCTTTACGAAGGCGCTGTCCTTTGCAGCCTCCGCAAGGCTTCGCACTCATGTAATTGGCAATATGCTCACGCATCATGTCGGAAGCTGTATCGCGATAACGGCGCTCCAGATTATTCACGATGCCTTCAAAAGGCACATATGCTTCCTTACGGTGGCCAAAGTCATTTTCGTACAGGAATCGAACCCGCTCCCCGCCCGTTCCGTAAAGCAGCTTCTTCATCTGCTCCGTCGTCAGCTCCGACAATGGCACGTTTTGAAGAATGCCGTAGTGCACGCATACCGCGCTCAGAAATTGCGGGTAGTAATTGGACGTGCTTCCTGCCCATGCAAGGAAAGCTCCCTCTTCAATCGACTTACTGTTGTCCGGCACAAGCAGATCAGGATCGACAATCATCTTTGCCCCAAGTCCGTCGCAATCCGGACAAGCCCCGTAAGGACTATTAAACGAAAACATCCGTGGAGCCAGCTCTTCGATACTGAATCCGCACTCTGGGCAAGCCAGGTTGGAGCTAAATAGCAATTCCTCTTTCTCCATCACATCTACGAGAACGCGACCATCTGCAAGCTTCAAGGCGGTCTCCAACGAGTCCGCCAGACGCGCATGAATGTCCGGTTTCACAACAATCCGGTCCACAATCACTTCTATCGTATGCTTCTTGTTCTTCTCCAGCTCGATCTTCTCGCTAAGCTCTCGCAGCTCGCCATTCACGCGAACACGAACGAACCCTTGCTTCTGCACATCAGCCAGCAGCTTCGCATGCTCGCCCTTACGTCCCGATACAAGCGGAGCCATAATCTGAAGCTTGGTACGCTCCGGATACTCCATGATGCGGTCAACCATCTGCTGAACGGTCTGAGACGATATCTCAACACCATGATCGGGACAATGAGGCCGTCCGACGCGAGCGAACAGGAGCCGTAAATAATCGTAAATCTCCGTCACCGTACCTACCGTGGAACGAGGATTGCGGCTCGTGGTCTTCTGATCGATCGATATAGCAGGTGACAGCCCCTCGATGGAGTCCACGTCCGGCTTCTCCATTTGACCAAGAAACTGACGTGCATACGCACTCAGCGACTCAACGTAGCGGCGTTGTCCCTCTGCATAGATCGTATCGAAGGCAAGGGACGACTTCCCCGAACCGCTTAGGCCTGTTAGGACAACAAACTTATCGCGGGGAATCGTTACATCTATATTTTTTAAGTTATGGGCGCGTGCGCCCTTTACTACGATTTTGTCACTTGCCACTGGTTTCTCCTCCTACTATCCCATCTCGGCGCGAATTTCAAGCAATGCGTCGCGAAGCTCGGCGGCTCGCTCGAACTGCAGGCTCTTGGCTGCTTCTTTCATCTCGCTCTCCAGGCGCTCGATAAGCGACTGGCGATCCTTCTTCGACATCTTATCCGTTCCGGCTCCGGCCAAGTAATCAGCCTTCTGCTCGGCGACTTTCGTAGCCTCAATAACATCATGGACCCGCTTGCGGATCGTTTGCGGTTCGATGCCATGCTTCTCATTAAATGCGATCTGAATGGCCCGCCGACGTTCCGTCTCCTTAATCGCACGATCCATAGAATCTGTTATTTTGTCCGCGAACATTATGACGCGGCCTTCACTATTCCGTGCAGCACGGCCGATGGTCTGGATTAGTGCCCTGTCCGAGCGGAGGAAGCCCTCCTTGTCTGCGTCCAGTATTGTAACCAGCGATACTTCAGGAAGGTCGAGGCCTTCTCTGAGCAAGTTGATGCCAACCAAGACATGGAACACGCCAAGCCGAAGATCTCTTAGAATAGCAAGCCGTTCGAGCGTCTTGATATCAGAGTGCAGGTAACGAACCTTAATGCCTACTTCCTTCAAGTAATCCGTGAGATCCTCCGACATCTTCTTCGTCAGCGTTGTGATCAATACACGCTCGTCCTTGGCTATCCGGTCCCTGATTTCCTCCAGCAAATTATCGATCTGGCCTTTCGTTGGACGAACCTCAATAATGGGATCAAGAAGTCCTGTTGGTCTAATAATTTGCTGGATCATAGTCGGGCAATGCTCCAGCTCATAAGGTCCGGGGGTCGCAGATACGTAAATTAATTGCTTTGTTTTTTCCTCAAACTCCTCAAACCGAAGCGGACGGTTATCCATCGCAGACGGCAGGCGGAAGCCATGGTTGACGAGCATCTCCTTCCGGGCCCGGTCGCCATTGAACATCGCGCGAATCTGAGGCAACGATACGTGGGATTCATCGATGACCACCAGCATATCCTCCGGGAAATAATCAAGAAGCGTATACGGCGTCGCGCCCCGTTCCCTGAACGTCAACGGACCTGAATAGTTCTCAATCCCCGAGCAGAAGCCCATCTCCGCCATCATCTCCAGGTCATACCTTGTCCGCTGCTCCAGCCTTTGCGCCTCCAGCAGCTTGCCCCCTTCACGCAGCTCGGCCAGCCTCTCCTCAAGCTCCTGCTCAATATGGACGAGCGCCACTTTCATCGTCTCTTCTTGCGTAACAAAGTGAGAGGCCGGGAATATCGCTATATGCTCTCTCTCCCCTATGATCTCGCCAGTCAGCACGTCAATCTCTGAGATGCGCTCGATCTCATCGCCGAACAACTCCACACGAATGGCTCGCTCGTTATTGGCTACCGGGAATATTTCAACAATATCCCCTCTCACCCGAAACGTACCCCGCGTGAAGCTAATATCGTTTCTTGCATATTGAATATCGACGAGCTTGTGCAGAATCGCATCGCGGGACTTCTCCATGCCCACTCTGAGCGACAATACCAAGCTTCCGTATTCCGTAGGCGAGCCTAAGCCGTAAATACAGGATACACTCGCTACAATAATAACGTCGCGACGGTCGAACAGCGAGCTCGTTGCCGCATGGCGTAGCTTGTCGATTTCATCATTAATGCTGGAATCCTTCTCGATAAAGGTGTCAGTGGATGGAATGTAGGCTTCCGGCTGATAGTAATCGTAGTAACTGACGAAATACTCAACCGCGTTGTCGGGGAAAAAAGATTTGAATTCGCTACAAAGCTGTGCGGCCAGCGTCTTGTTGTGAGCAATGACGAGCGTAGGTCTGTTGAGTTCCTCAATTGCATTGGCAATCGTGTACGTCTTCCCTGTACCCGTCGCTCCCAGCAGCGTCTGATGGCGCTTGCCGGCCTTCACGCCTTCGACCAGTTCCTTGATCGCCCTCGGCTGGTCGCCCTGAGGTCTATATTCGGACTTGATCTCAAATAATCGGTCGCTCATTACCTTATCCGTCACTCCATGTCCCCCTAACCTTCAATACCTATCATCATTATAGTCAAATGCTCTTCCCAAAAATCAGGCATGGCATTATGGCATTCCATAAGAATATGTGTTCCCATTTATTATAGCGGCTAGCTTTTATTCGCGCAACGCATGATCTAACGTTATTTTTTCCAGATTGCTTTTTCCCAAGTGTCGGAAGATGCCAAAAAGCCGCTCGTATCCTCACGAACAGCTCTCTGCGCTTCTATATCCCCGCTTAAAGATTACTATCACGCGGTTCTCCCTTGCCTCTACGGTTCGCAGCCCGCATGCCGCGAAGAAGTCCGACCAGCGACGCCGGCCCGCTCGCTGCATAATAATTCGCTTGCTCATCAGGAGCCAGAATGACACCAAGCTGATGATGTTCCCCGGCATATCTGGCCTTCTGGGCAAATTTCAGCTCGCCTTCGATATTATAGACCTCCAGCTTGCAGAATGCCGAATTGATTGCCAAGGCGCTGTACAGTTCTTCTTTCGTCAACACGCGCGTCCCGTTCACTTTATGCAAAATCTCGCCTGCCGCCAGTCCCATAGCTTCGGCAGGCGTTCCCGGCACAATGCCGAGAATCCGCAATCCGCGCGTATCATGTACATATAGCGGCTTAAGCTTCGACTCTGCGAGCTTGCTGCGCCAGACGATAGCCTCATGCAGCAAGATCGCAACCGCTGCAGCAAGCGGCAACAGAATGGGCTGCCACCAAGCCGCAATGGCCGCTCCGGCCAGAAGGATACTGTATAGCAGCAGTCCTTGCGCTGCATGTCTCGCTTTGACCTGCGGAAGCATAGTCCGCGTCATCTCCGTAAAGCCGATAATCATCGGCAGTGCGACGAATGTCCAGCCTTGCGACCAATCCGCTCCGAATAGCGGCGTCCAAGGCAAAGCCGAGGTGGAGACGCTGCCGCTTGCCGAACCGGCTACCGGAACGAGCAGAAACAGGGGGACCGGCCAAAAGCCTTGGAGCAAGTAGCCGCCTACCAGCTTGCCGCGCTTGCCTTCCAGGAACAGAGGCGTCGCCAGTCGATCACCCTGCATCTTGACCAATATTGCCTCTGCGAGATGAAGCAAAGCTACAAGCAGCAGCAGGCCGACTGCATCCACTCCAGCGAGCGATACGGCCATGCTGCCAATCCAATCCGTCCGCTCCGCAAGCGGGGTGAAGGCGAGGACCCATTGCATAATGGCAATGATACCCGCGCTATAGGCGAAGCATAGGTACCGAATTCGAATCAGCATCAATATAGCCGCAACCACCCATAGCCATAGGACAGCCGAGGGCGTCAATGTCGTGCCGATAAACGCCCCTGCGATCGATACCGCAAGTCCTGCCAATAATCCGGTCAACATGGCCTTTGCGGTCAAGTTCACCCAACTATGCAGCTTCACGGCGAATAACTGCCGTTCCATTCTCATCTGCCTGCTGTATTGCAATATAATAAATAAGACCGCTATATAGTAAAAAGGTTGTATCAGCAGCTGCAACACCGATTCCGCAAGCAATTGCAGCATAGCTAGCGCCGTCTCCAAGCGAACACTCCCCCATCTATCCCTGTCTCCAATGAAAAAGGCTGACCTCGACTATGCGAAGCCAACCCTGTATTCATTCGACACACGCCACGCTATTTCCTGCTGACAGCTTTTACCGCTTCCAGAAGCTGTGCGTCGTTTTCTTTATTCTGAATCCACTTCACAACGGCTTGCTCCAGCAGTACGGCCGTCTTGGCGTCGATCTCGCCAGTCGCTGGAAGCTGGTGCTGAGCCTGAAATTTTTTCACAGCCTCAACTGTCTCCGTATCGAAGTAGCCATCCTCGCGTGAAGGTTCGAATCCAAGCCCATGCAACATGATTTGAGCGCTGCGAACCTGCTCGCTCAAGCTGTCGGCCTTAAGCGGCTCCTGCACGTTCATTCTGGCGACCGTATACATATCCGGCGGATCGACGATCTGATTCGGGGTAATGCCCTTTTTGTGAATCCAGTTGCCATTGGGCGTTAGCCACTTCGCAATTGTCATCTTGACCAGACTGCCATCGCCAAGCGCTTTGTTATAGCTGACTTGAACCGTTCCTTTGCCAAAGGATTGCTCGCCTATAACGGTTGCCCCAGCGGCTTCTTGCAACGCACCCGCCAAGATCTCCGAAGCGCTCGCGCTTCCTTTGTTGGTGAGTACCGCAATGGGATAGTCCTTCTGCGAGCCGCCCTTGGCCAGTGTCTTATCCCGCTTTCCATCCCGATATTCGACCTGGACGACAGTAGAGCCTTCTTTCATCATAAGCTGTGAAATCTCAACGACAATAGGAAGTACGCCGCCAGGGTTGTTGCGTACGTCCAGAACCAGACCTTTCAACCCTTCGCCTTCCAGCTTCACCAGCTCTTCCTTGAATCGCTTCGAGGTATTGAGCGAGAATTGCCGGATTTCAATGACGCCGATGCCATCCGGTCTCATTGTACTATGGACCGTCTCCACATCTATATCTTCCCGTATCAGCACAAGCTGAATCGGCTCCGCAAAGCCGTTGCGCTGCACGACAATTTTCGCCTTCGTCCCCTTCGGACCGCGAATCTTCGTGACCGCTTCCTGCAAGTTCAAGCCATTCAAGCTGACGCCATTAATGGAGATCAGCACGTCTTTGGCCAGCAACCCTGAACGTTCGGCCGGCGAGCCCTTGATGGGAGATACGACGATGATCTTTCCATCCTCCTTCGTGACTTCCGCACCAATACCGGTAAAGGAACCTTCAATGGATTCAGCGAAGTGCTGTGCAACTTCCTTCTCCATGTAGACGGAATACGGATCATCCAGCGCACTCATCATTCCGCTGACTGCGCCATCCAGCAATTCCTCGCGCTCGACATCTGCATAATACTTGGTCTCTATCAGCTCCAGCACGGCATTCAGCTTGGCAAGCTCGTCCGCATTCAATTGATAGCGGGCCTGATCATCCCCTGCGGCTGCTGCGACGACAGCGGATGAAGAGCGCTGATGGCCACCCTGCATCCATTGATCAGCAAGCGTCATCGTCACCAGTACGGAGGCAATTATCGTCACCATGACAAATGCAAAAACTGTACGTCCCTTGAAATACACCTCGGTACACCACCTTCATTGTTTTCCAGCTTACATGACCCCAATAGTATATGACAAGTGGAAGGCAATTATTTGCGGAAATGCCAATTCGAGATGGCTTTTTATTGAATAATAAGGGCAGCCCAATACTGGACTGCCCTTCCTGATGATGAATGAAAAATTACTTTAAATAGCCGCTCGGATTGACTGGCACTTCGTTCTTACGTACTTCGAAGTGAAGATGCGGGCCTGTGGAATTGCCCGTGCTGCCAACCTCCGCTATTTTCTGACCCCGCTTGACCTGATCGCCTACGCTGACAAGCAGTCCTCCGTTGCGAATATGACCGTATAGTGTCCATAGACCGTTGCCATGATCGATGATGATACAATTGCCATAACCGCTCCACAGCTGTGATACGATGACGACGCCACCCTCGGCAGCGAAGATATCCGTGCCTTGCGGCGCTCCGAAGTCAATGCCGGTGTGTGTGTGGCTCTTGCCGGTGATGGGATGATTCCGCGTACCAAAGTTTGAGGTTACGCGAGCACCGCTATTGATCGGCATACCCAGCTTACCGCCAGAATACGGGTTCTTGATCCGGTTTTTCTCCGCATTGAGCTTGGATACTTTCGCCGCAAGCGCGACGAGCAGCTTCTCTTGCTCCTCGCTAATGACTTCAAGCATTTCAAGCGTCTCCGTCAGTTCGTTCAAATTCTGGTTATAGGAAGCAACAAGCACTTCCTTCTCCGATTCTTTCTTGACCAGATCGGCCTGCTGCAGCTGAAGCTCATGGTAGATCGCCTCCAGCTCCGCATACTGCTCCTCAATGTCCACTTTCTTCTGCTCGACGAGCGCCTGATCCTTCTTATGAGCTGTTAGAATTTCGCGGTCCGAGCTCAGAATCGTCTGCAGCGCATCGAATCGATCCAGGAAGTCTGTAAAGCTTGTTGCGCTAAACAGGACATCTATGTAAGAAACAAATCCATTCGAATACATCATGCGCATACGAGTCTCCAGAAGAGCCTCGCGTTCCACAACCCGCTGAACCGCTTCTTCCAGCTCAACGCCCGTTTGGACCAATTCTCCCTGCTTAACTTCTTTCTCCCCTTGCTTCTTCGTCAAAGCAATAGCAACTTTATCGATTTCTTTATTCAAGGAATTAATTTCCTTCTGCAGCGTTTCCTTCTTCGTGGATATCGAATGCTTCTGAATCTCTGCATTTTTCGCATCCTTGGCCGCGTTGGCAGCCTTGCGCTCTGCTTCCCTGATTTGCTGATTAGCCGCCTTGATATCCTTCTCGATCTGAGAAAGCGATGCCGCCTTGACCTCGCTGCCGCCTGAAGGCTGTAACACAAATACGGCGAGTAGAATAACAGCTAAAATAAATGCGCTTATTTTTTTCATAATTGAACCATTCACCTACACTTTCAAATACTTTCGTACCGAAATGGTGCTGCCCCAAATGCCTATTAGTGTGCCGATTCCCATAATCAACATGGCCGTTGTCGTTCCTGCTTCCTGCAATGGAATCAGATTGAACAGCATGAGCGACAAGTCGAGCTTGGTAACTTTAATAATCTGTGCATAGCTTGCGAGTACAGCTGCGGTCGTCAGCACCGAACTGACGAACCCGATTAGCGCGCCCTCAATGAAAAACGGCCAGCGAATGAACGCGTTTGTCGCGCCTACCAGCTTCATAATGCCGATTTCTCTGCGTCTGGCGATTATCGTCATTTTTATCGTATTGGAGATGAGCAGCATGGCCGTTACGCCAAGACCAACCACAATAACAAATCCAATATTGCGAACGGTATTGGTTACTTTAAACATCATCTCTATGGTGCCTTGTCCATACTTGATCTGGTTGATCGGATTGGTCTCATCCGCCTTGTTGATGCCGTCAATCTTGGATGCCACTGTCCCAATCGACTGTGGATCATAGACTTCAACAGTATAGGAGATTGGAAGAGGATTGTTTTCGTTGTTAAAACCCTCCAGCCAGTCGCCGTTCTCCACTCCCATCGAATTTCGAAGGATATTCAATCCTTCTTCTTTGGAGACGATGATGACTTTGCTGACCTCTTCCAAGTTGCCGATTTTATTCTGAAGTTCCGTCACTTTGGCTTGCTCCACATCCGTCTGCAAGAACACTCTTATCTGAACCCTGCTCTCGATTTGATCCGCCATCGAGTTGACGTTCATCGCAAGCAGTACAAAAACACCCAATATAAATAACGAAATAAAGATAGAACTCATTGACGCAAACGACATCCAGCCATTCCGAATGATGTTTCTGGAGCCTTCACGAAGATGCCGGAGCAGCGTGCTAAATTTCATAACCGTACTCCCCTCTCGCCTCGTCACGGACGATCAGGCCATTCTCTATGGCAATAACCCGCTTGCGCATGCTGTTTACGATTTCTTTGTTGTGCGTCGCCATAATAATGGTTGAACCACGGAAGTTAATCTCTTCCAGCAAATTCATAATACCGGCCGAAGTCTCAGGGTCCAAGTTGCCAGTAGGCTCGTCCGCTACAATTACTGACGGATTGTTCACTATTGCCCGGGCAATCGACACCCTTTGCTGTTCACCGCCCGATAGCTGAGAAGGCAATGAATTATGCTTGTGCCTCAATCCGACAAGATCCAATACTTCCATCGTACGTTTCTTGATCACTCTGCGAGGAGCTTCGATAACTTCCATTGCAAAGGCCACATTTTCGTAAATCGTCAGCTTCGGCAACAGTCTGAAATCTTGAAAAATGACGCCAATGTTTCTTCTGACGTACGGGATTTTGCGGGGCTTTAGCTTACCAATATTAAAACCGTTTACCGAGAGCTGACCTTTGGTCGGCACCTCTTCCCGATAAATCAGCTTCATGAATGTAGACTTGCCGGCACCCGATGGGCCGACGACATAAACAAACTCATTTCGATCTATTCGAACAGATACGCCGCGAAGTGCATGGGTTCCGTCAGCGTAGGTCTTCCAAATGTCGTGCATTTCGATCACAGTATCACATCCTGTATGTAGTCAGTTCTAGTATTTCGACAGCGTGCGGCTAATTCCTTCAATAGAACAGCCTATTCCGCTTTTTTCATGATTCTCATTATCGATTTCCATGTCGAAAATCAATGAGCCACCCTCCAGTAAATGCAAGAAAATTTGCAGGGAGCTAGGCAGCATCTGAGAATATCCCTGATTGCAGAATCGCTAACTGTACGTGTGCTGACGCGCGGCATGAAGCATGATCAGGACGCATAGGTATGTAGGAATGTGCATATGCGGGGAAGGGTGTTAGAGCATGAGGAAGCTGCAATGGATTATTGGTGGATTGATTGCTGTAGTGTTGCTTACGGCAGCGGCAGGATTCGTAGTCGTGTGGAAGTACGCAAGCCAGGAAACCGTTCCGGATGGCGTAACAGCCGGCAAGCTGCAAATCGGGGGCATGTACATTGACGATGCGATTGCCTTATTGGAAAAGTATGAGAAAGCGTTAGAGAAGCGCAGCATTACCGTAAAAGCGAATCAGACCACAGAGGATAGCCGAAGCTGGATCGTATCCGAGCTTGGGTATCAAGCGGAATTCGCGGGAGCCAGAGAAGCTCTGTTGCAGCTGAAAAAGGGGAGTCTATTGGAGCGCGCCCGTTACCGCAATCAATTCCAGAACCACTACTCCTTGTCCCAAAGCTGGGAACGCCAGGCATTCGAGACCGCTCTCCGCAAGCAATGGAGCTGGGTGGAGAATAACGCCCCGCAGAACGCAATGCGGGAAATTAACCGACAGGATAAAGTTGTCTATACGCCACATACAGACGCCTACAGACTCAATCTCAGTGAACTGGTGAAGGAAGCGGACCAATGGATCATTTTGAAGGAAAATCAAGTTGGAGTAGATATCACGGGGGATCGCCTTGCCTTGGTTGCTGAGCTGTCCATCAGTACCATTCATCCTGATATCACGCTAGAGAAGCTGAAAGAGGAAGGAATCGAACGCCTCATCATGTCCTTCTCCACCGACTTCAGCACAAGTGCAGAGGGACGATCACATAATGTAAGTGTCACAGCGGACACGCTGAACGACTGGTATTTGAAGCCGGATGAAGTGTTCTCTTACAGCGAGCTTATCGCCAAAGCAGAGAAGGAGCATGATTACCGCGAAGCACCGGTTATCCTCAATGGAAAGTTCGTGCCCGGCATCGGCGGCGGCATCTGCCAAGTATCCAGCACGCTCTACCAAGCTGTGCTTCGTGCAGGACTTGGCATTGAGGAACGACGCAACCATTCACTGCCCGTCGCCTATCTCCCGCTTGGACAAGATGCGACTTATGCCACGGATGCTATTGATTTCAAGTTCCGCAACACAACAGGCAAGTCCCTGCTCATCCGTACATCCGTCGATAACAAAAAGCTGACCATAAAGCTATTCGGCACCATGCCCAGCAACGAAAGCTATGAAATCGAGTCGGTCACACTAGACACGATCTCCCCGAAAACCCAACAATCCGTCAACCCTGCTCTGCCCGTAGGAAAAACGGTTGTCGCAGAGAAAGGAAAACCTGGTTACATTGTAGAAACTTATCGTACCCATCTGCGGGACGGCAAGGTCGTCACACGCGAGCGTGTCTCCAAAGACACCTATCGCGCACAGCCCACAGTAATTGAGACAGGACCTGCTTCGCTTAAGGAGACACCTTCTCCGCAAGCCACTCCGCCATCGCCAGGCGATTCGCTCGTGGAAGATGGGTTGTGATTGTGAGGGACGAGTCGAGAGAATCTCCTCGCCGTTGCATTGGACGATGGCAGCAGAGGAGCGAAGTAGGCTGTTAGGTTGTGGTGCCAACTTGAAGAGAGCAGCTACGCGGGAGCGTGTACTTTTAGATCGATTTTATCGTCTTAATGGATCCAATCCTGGGGCGTGCACGCTGTAGGGCGATTCTACCGACTTAAGTGATCCATAACATAGGTATCTTACGCTGTAGGGCGGTTCTACCGACTTAAGTGATCCATAACATAGGTATCTTACGCTGTAGGGCGGTTCTACCGACTTAAGTGATCCATAACATAGGTATCTTACGCTGTAAGGCGGTTCTACCGACTTAAGTGATCCATAACATAGGTATCTTACGCTGTAGGGCGATTCTACCGACTTAAGTGATCCATAACATAGGTATCTTACGCTGTAAGGCGATTCTACCGACTTAAGTGATCCATAACATAGGTATCTTACGCTGTAGGGCGATTCTACCGACTTAAGTGATCCACTTCATCGGTACCGCACGCTGGAGGGTGGTTACACCGACGTAACCGATCAGCTTCCGGGGCTTTATATACTTGGGGGCATGTACATCCTTAACTGACAAAAAAAGACGGAAGCTTTAGCCCGCTCCCGTCTTTCTTTATGCAATAACACAATAGAATGAAGTGCATGCCGCACACACAACTTGACCGTTCATGCGATACAGTTAAATATTGCGACATGCCATAAATATCACTGTTACCTGCTGCGCTCCAAATATTCTGTGACCCAAGCCGCTGTCTCTGCAAGCGACACGTCGGCACGGCCGATTGCCGCTTCGACTTGCTGCTTCGCTGTACCGCCGTATACATTGCGGGCGTTGACGACTTGCTCCGGCTGAAGCACCGCGTAGATGCGGTCGTCGAATAAGCTGGAGAACTGCTTGAACTCCTCGATCGTCAGATCGAGCAAATATTTGTTCTGCTGGATGCAATACAGAACCGTCTTGCCGATGACTTCATGCGCTTGGCGGAACGGCATGCCTTTGCCAACAAGGAAGTCGGCAATGTCTGTCGCGTTGGAGAAGTCCTGGTTGACCGCTTGGCGCATCCGGTCTGTGTTGACCTTCATCGTAGCAACCATCGGTGCAAACAATTGAAGCGCGCCTTGCAGCGTCTTCACTGTGTCGAACATGCCTTCCTTGTCTTCCTGCATATCCTTGTTGTAAGCAAGCGGAAGCGACTTCAGCACGGTCAACAGACCGACCAGGTTGCCGTAGACGCGGCCCGTCTTGCCGCGAACAAGCTCCGGCACGTCAGGGTTCTTCTTCTGCGGCATGATGCTGCTGCCCGTGCAGAACGCATCATCCAGCTCAACAAAGTGGAATTCCGTGCTGGACCACATGATGAGCTCTTCGCTTAGACGCGACAAGTGCATCATAATGATGGACGCATGCGACAGGAATTCCAAGATGAAGTCGCGATCGCTTACCGCGTCCAGACTATTCTCGTACACGCGATCAAACTTCAATTGACTCGCCACAAAATGACGATCAATCGGGAATGTTGTGCCCGCCAAAGCGCCAGCGCCGAGCGGCAATACGTTGATACGTTTGTAGCTGTCTTGCAGACGCTCGATGTCACGGCCAAACATGGACACGTAAGCCATCAAATGATGAGCGAAAAGAATCGGCTGCGCACGTTGCAAATGCGTGTAGCCCGGCAAAATCGTATCGGTATTCGCTTTGGCCTGCTCAATCAGCGCGGATTGCAGTTTGTGAAGCATGTCTACAAATTCCACGACACGCTTACGCAGCCACAAGTGCATATCCGTCGCCACCTGATCATTGCGGCTGCGGCCTGTGTGAAGCTTACCGCCTACCGAACCTACGTCATCGATCAGCGATTTTTCGATGTTCATATGAATGTCTTCGTCGCCAATGGAAAACTCGATGTCGTTGCGCTTAATGCGCTGAAGAACACGATGCAGACCATCTTTAATTTTCTCTACGTCATCGGCAGGCAGAATGCCCTGCTTGCCCAGCATCGTGACATGCGCTAGGCTGCCTTGAATATCTTCCTCGGCCAACTCTTTGTCGAACATAATTGAAGCTGTGTATTCCTCTACCAGTTGGTCTGTCTTTTTTGTAAAACGACCGCCCCATAGTTTGCTCACTGTATCCAGCACTCCCTTCCGAATGCAAGGGAACGGAAGCCTCTCAGCACGCATGACGCAAGAAAGTTTGGCAGCTATCCGCTGCTCCCTTCCTCAGTCGTAGACCGAGACAGATGTACAGTCCCGGCCTGCATGCTTCATAAGCTTCCGCCCTTATCCGGCTATTAGTTTTTGCTTTGCTCTACGCCAGAAGAAACTTTCAGACGAAGTGCGTTCAGACGGATGAAGCCTGTTGCATCGCCTTGATCGTATGCTTGGGATGGATCTGCTTCCATCGTTGCGATATCCGGGTTGTACAAGCTGACCGGGCTCTTCACGCCAGCGCCGATTACGTTGCCTTTGTACAGCTTGAGACGTACTACGCCGCTTACGTTCTTCTGCGATTCTGTCACGAGCGCTTGCAAAGCAATACGCTCAGGAGCGAACCAGAAGCCGTTGTAGACGAGCTGGCTATACTTTGCAATCAGGGAGTCGCGAAGATGCATGACTTCGCGGTCCATTGTGAGAGATTCCATTTTGCGATGCGCAGTGAACAAAATGGTACCGCCCGGCGTCTCGTATACGCCACGGCTCTTCATGCCGACAAAACGGTTTTCGACCATGTCGACGCGGCCGATGCCGTGCTTACCGCCCAGATCATTCAAGCGCTCCATCACTTCAAGCGGGTTCATAGCCTCGCCGTTCAAAGCAACGCAGTCGCCTTGCTCGAACGTCAATTCCACGTACTCTGCTTGATCTGGCGCACGCTCTGGCGATACGCTCAGCACATACATGTCTTCGTTCTCCTCGGCGCTTGGATCGAACCAAGGGTCTTCCAGCATACCGCTCTCAAAGCTGATATGAAGCAAGTTGCGGTCCGTGGAGTAAGGCTTAGCAGCGGATGCTGTAACCGGGATACCATGCTTCTCAGCATAAGCGATCATCTCCGCGCGTCCAGGGAACTGCTCGCGGAATGCTTCCAGTCTCCATGGAGCGATAACGCCGATCTCTGGCGCCAAAGCGGCAGCCGTCAGCTCAAAACGAACCTGGTCATTGCCCTTGCCGGTAGCGCCGTGAGCGATTGCCGTTGCGCCTTCTGCACGAGCGATATCTACCATACGTTTTGCAATAAGCGGACGTGCGATGGACGTACCCAGCAGGTATTGTCCTTCATACAGCGTACCCGCTTGGAACATCGGGTAAATAAAGTCTTTCGCGAATTCGGCACGAAGATCGTCGATGTACACTTTGGAAGCGCCTGTTGCCAGTGCTTTTTCTTCCAAGCCATCGAGTTCATCCTTCTGTCCGATGTCTGCTGTAAAAGCGATAATTTCAGCGTCGTATGTTTCTTTGAGCCATTTTAGAATGACAGATGTGTCCAAACCGCCGGAGTAAGCCAGCACGATTTTTTCTTTTGCCATAATCTCCTCTTACATCCCTTCACTTATAAAATATCTATGCTATTAGGACATGATTGCCGCCATGATCGCTTTTTGCGCATGGAGACGGTTCTCTGCCTGGTCGAAAATAATGGATTGTGCGCCATCGATGACGCTTTCGCTTACTTCTTCACCGCGATGCGCAGGGAGGCAGTGCATGAATTGGAAATCTTTCTTCGCGTACTTCGCCAGCTCGTCATTCACCTGGAAGTTCGCAAAAGCAAGCTCGCGTTCCTTCTGCTCCGTTTCTTGACCCATGCTCGCCCATACATCGGTGTAGATGATATCTGCATCCGCAACAGCTTCCTTCGGATCATGACAGATCACAAGGCGGGAGCCTGTTTCAGCCGCATTCGCCTTCGTCTGTTGGACCAGATCGGAATCCGGCTCGTAGCCTTCAGGCGTAGCAATGGACATGTGCATGCCCAGCTTGGCTGCACCCATCATAAGAGAATGAGCCATATTGTTGCCGTCGCCAATGTATGCCATTTTCAGACCTTCGAGCGTACCCTTCTTCTCGTAGATCGTCTGGAAGTCCGCCAGTGCTTGGCATGGGTGGGACAGATCCGTCAGGCCGTTAATAACGGGAATCGTAGCGCCTCTAGCCAGCTCTACCACTTTGCGATGAGCAAATGTACGGATCATGATACCGTCAAGGTAACGGGACAAGGTCTGTGCTGTATCCCAGATGGTCTCGCCGCGACCAATTTGCAGATCATTGCTGCTCAGGAACAAGCCTTGTCCGCCGAGCTGGTACATGCCTACTTCAAATGAAACGCGCGTGCGCGTAGACGATTTCTCAAAAATCATGCCCAGCGTCTTGCCCTTCAGAATATGATGGGTTTCGCCGGCTTTTTGTTTTTTCTTCAGATCGATAGCCAGGTTGATCAGGTAATGCAATTCTTCTTTTGTAAAGTCAACCAGCATCAGAAAGTCGCGCCCTTTCAAGCTATGGGCCATTTCCTCATTCACTACTTGCATAATGTTCCCTCCTAAAAGGTTTGCGGAGCAAACCTTACTTCGTAAGCATTAGCTAAGGTTTGCGGAGCAAACCTTACTTCGTAAGCACAAAACTAAAATTCTAACTATCATTGCCCAAGACAACCGCTGCAAGAACCGATTACTATTCCGATCGCTGTTGCAATCTGCAAAGGCGAACACTTCGCTTCTCCATAATAATGGGCTCTTTCCGCTACCCTTGGTTTTAAAAGATTAATTATAAAAACGCATCGAACTTATCTAGCGTTCAAAAGCTCCACCAGAATAGACACTGCCTCGTCGATTTCTTCATTGGTGACAAGCAGATTAGGCAGTAAACGAACGATATTCGGTCCAGCCGTAATAACGAGCAATCCGCGCTCCTGCGCTGCGGTGATTACATCCGCTACCGGTCCGGCACACTCGATGCCAACCAGCAGACCTAAGCCGCGCACTTCCTTCACAAAGCTCGATCCTGCGAGCTTTTCACGAAGCTGCGACATCAGGTATTCGCCTTGCGCCGCCGCTCTAGCAGACAGGCTATCTCCTACAATCGTCTCCAGCGTCGCCTTCACAACCGCCGTTGCGATCGGCGTACCGCCAAAGGTAGAGCCATGGCTGCCTGCGCTGAAGCCTTCGCGCAGTTCCTCTTTCGCCACCATCGCGCCGACCGGGAAGCCGCTGCCGAGACCTTTTGCCAATGTGAAGATGTCCGGCTCGATCCCGAAATGCTCATAAGCGAACAGCTTGCCTGTACGGCCAATGCCCGTCTGAATTTCGTCGACGATTAGTAGAATGCCTTCGCGTTTGCACAATTCGGCAACCTGTCGGATATAGATCTGGTCAACCGGTCGAATGCCGCCCTCCGCTTGTACCATCTCCAGCATAATGGCTGCTGTCTTGTCACTAACAGCCCCCTCAAGAGCTGCAAAATCGTTATAAGGAATATATGTGAATCCTTCTGGCAAAGGAGCAAAACCTTCCTTTACCTTCGCCTGACCGGTTGCAGTCAATGTCGCCAGCGTACGTCCATGGAACGACTGCTCGAATGTTATGATCTCATACCGGCCATTGTTCTGTACCAGCTGCTGATAACGGCGGGCCAGCTTGATCGCTGCTTCGTTCGCCTCAGCTCCCGAGTTGCAGAAGAATACAGCGTCGCCGCAGCTATTGTCCGTCAACAGCTTGGCCGCATCCGCTTGATTCGGAATGTGAAACAGGTTGGACACATGCCATAGCTGATCCAATTGCTGTACGAGAGCTTCTTTAATGCGTGCTGGAGCATGACCCAGATTCGTAACGGCAATGCCGCTCATGAAGTCCAGATAACGCTTCCCCGTATCATCCCAAAGCCAGCTTCCTTCGCCCTTTACCAGCGTGAGGGGATATCTCGCATATGTAGGAAGCAATGACGCCCCAGCCGTAGCCGCTTTATTCTCGCTCATCTATCATTACACCTGCCTTTGCTTGCTTTGTACGATACGTGTGCCGACTCCGCCTTCGCGTACCGCCCGTGTCAACACGCCAGCCTCTTGCCCGCTCACGATGACAACTTCACGAACTCGGCCTTGAATGCACTGAATGGCAGCCCGAACCTTCGGAATCATGCCGCCGTATATTTCCCCGCTTGCAATCATTTCCTCGATCTCTTCAACTGTAACCGAAGGAAGCACTTGCTTCTCCCCGTTCACTGTCTTCAAGATGCCAGGCACATCCGTGACCACGATCATTCGCTCTACGCCCAGGTGGGAAGCGACCGCTCCGGCCGCTGTATCGGCGTTAATATTGTAGCGTTGTCCGCTCGCATCGATTCCGATTGGCGCAATTACCGGAATGTAGCCCATTCCCATAATGCCTTCGATAATGCCGGATTCGACATCCGTCACATCGCCCACAAATCCGATCTCGGACGCATTCGCAACGGGACGAGCCTGGATCAAGCCGCCATCTACACCTGACAAACCAAGTGCCTGAGCGCCATTCGTTCCGATTTTGCGTACGATTTCTTTATTGATGCGGCCGGCCAGCACCATCTCTACGACATCCAGTACATCGTCGTTCGTCTTGCGCAGGCCGTTCACAAATTCCGTCTCAATGCCAAGCTTGGTCAATGTCTCCGAGATGGCAGGTCCGCCCCCGTGTACGATGACCGGCTTCACGCCGGATTGCTGCAGCTCCCGAAGCTCCCCGAAAAAGTCGTCCGGCAAAGCCGCGAGCGTGCTTCCGCCGCATTTCATCACAAACCGCTGTTCCATTCGTGCTTCATCCTCCACCCTGCAGCCTTACAGGCTTCTTAAGTCCGATATGCCGCATTGATGCGGACGTAATCATAGGTCAGGTCACAGCCCCAAGCTGTCGCCGAGCCTTCCCCATTATGAAGATCGACAACGATCACAACGGTATCGCCCTTCAAATATTCCAGTGCCACTTCCTCGTCGAACGCAACCGGACGAGATTGCTGCAGCGTCACGATGTCCCCCAAGCGAATGTCGACAGTGGCCGGATTAACCGGCTGTCCCGCACGACCGACTGCCGCAATGATGCGGCCCCAGTTCGCGTCAGCGCCGAATACGGCTGACTTCACCAGGGAGGAGCCGATAACCGTCTTGGCAATAGCAGCAGCGGAATCATCGCTGACCGCACCGTGCACTTGAACCTCAACCAGCTTCGTCGCACCTTCACCGTCTCTCGCGATTGCTTTGGCCAGTACCTCGCACACATAACGCAGCGCAGCCGCGAATGCCGCCCAGCCATCATGCGCCGGCGTAAGCTCAGCATGATCCACTAGACCGCTTGCCATGGCAACCAACATGTCGTTCGTACTTGTATCCCCATCAACGGTAATCATATTAAACGTATAGTTCGTAGCCTGGCGTAGAAGAGCTTGCAGTGCTTCGCTGCCGATCTTCGCATCTGTCGTCACGAAGCCGAGCATCGTCGCCATATTGGGATGAATCATACCCGATCCTTTGGCTGCGCCTGCAACTGTTACGATCTTACCGTCCAGCTCCAGCTCTACGCATACCATCTTCTGCACCAGATCGGTCGTCAGAATCGCTTGGCAGAATCCGTCCGCTCCCGGTTGCCCGCCATCCAATTGGGAAGGCAGACCATCGATGCCGACGCGAACTTTGTCCATTTTCAAATTCTCACCGATTACGCCTGTTGACGCTACTGCTACATGGGCAGCAGGAACGCCTATAGCTTCAGCGAATCTAGCGCGCATCTCATAGGCATCCGCTTCGCCTTGCTGGCCTGTGCAAGCATTGGCGTTGCCGCTATTAACGAGCACTGCTTGCAGCAGACCCTCTGCTGCGATGCTCTCTCTTGTCACTTGCAAAGGAGCTGCCTGGAATACGTTCGTCGTGTAGACGCCCGCTGCCGTTGCCGGTACCTCACAGACAATCGCTCCCAGATCGAAGCGTGTTGTTTTTTTCAAACCGCAATGGAGTCCTCCAGCCCGGAATCCCTTAGGCGTCGTAATTGAGCCATTCGTTACCACTTTGAACGGAGTTGACGCAGTGTCCTGTCCCATCGTGAATCGTTTCTCCCTCTATATGAATGAAATATGATTACGGATAAGCAGGAACGAATTGCAGACCTGACGTCTCATCCCAGCCCATCAATAGATTTAAGTTTTGGATCGCTTGGCCTGCCGCGCCCTTCACCAGATTATCGATAACCGAAACGATCGTAACCCGATTCGTGCGTGTATCAACCGCAAAGCCGATATCGCAATAATTAGAGCCCCATACTTCCTTCGTCGCCGGCCATTGTCCTTCAGGACGAATACGTACGAAGCGACGTCCTTCATAGAACTCTTTATACAATTCAATAAAATCGCCAACACTTCTGTTGTCCTTGAGAGTTGCATACATCGTCGACATAATGCCGCGCGTCATCGGCACAAGATGAGTCGTAAACGTCGTCACAATCGGCGTGCCTGCCACATCGGACAGCACCATCTCAATCTCGGGCACATGCTGATGCTGATTGATTTTGTAAGCCTTAAGGTTCTCGTTCAGCTCCGAATAATGCGTACCCAGGGATGCCCCGCGGCCTGCCCCGGAAACGCCGGACTTCGCATCGATAATAATCGATGCCGGATCGATAAAGCCCGCTTTGATCGCGGGTACAAGACCTAGCAAAGTCGCTGTCGGATAACAACCCGGATTGGAGATGAAATCTGCGCCCTTCACGTTCTCGCCATAGATCTCAGCCAGTCCGAATACCGCCTTCTCCAAATAGACCTCATCCGCTGCAGGCTTCTTATACCATTGCTCGTACAATGCCGGCGACTTCAGCCGGAAATCGCCCGACAAATCAATGACTTTCAAGCCAGCCGCAAGATACTCCGGTGCCAGCTTGGAAGCCACGCCCGCCGGCGTAGCCAAGAATACGACATCCGCCTTGGACTTGATCGCTTGCGCATCCACGCCATCCAGCAGCTCCTCACGAATTCCCGCCAAATGCGGATAGCCATCCGTAATCGATGTTCCTGCACTGGACGAGGAAATAACCGACGTTACTTCCGCATAAGGATGCGCCTCCAATAGACGCATCAATTCCACACCGCCATAACCGGTCGAACCAACAATAGCCACACCCATCTTCTTGCCCATCTTATCTCTCTCCCCACTTGCGAGCCACTGCTTGGCGACGGGTCATTCCGTCATCTACAGGATATCGGCTCTATTCTTGGCAAGCCGATATCCGGCGGCAATCGCACGGGCTTCGGCTTTATGTATAGCGCTCTCCCTATCGTCACGAATGAATATGCATTCGGATGAATATAGAGAAAAGCCTGATTTTTATCTACAACTTCTAATTGTACATCATTCAGAAGTTCGTGAAAATATAAGTTCGTCGTGTATTATTATACAGTCATACTAATATTAATACAACGCCAATTCGCCGTCTTTTTCTGCCAGATAACAAGGCGAACGCTTTATTTATCAGGAAGCCTGGGACGAAACTCGACCTCCTAGCTGTTCTCCAGCTTAAAGCCTTGCCCCAGCACCTCAGCCGTATTGCTAATAATGACAAAAGCGCCTGAATCAATGGACCTGACAAGCTGCTTCAGCTTCGAAACTTCGTTCTGCCCGACAACGACCATCAATACGGTACGCCCTGCTCCTGTATACCCGCCATGACCATCCAAGCGAGTAAGTCCGCGGTCCAAGTCATGAAGAATGGCTTGAGCCACCTCTTCCGTATGTTCGCTAATGATGAATGCGACTTTGGAGAGCTGAAGGCCGTTTTGCACAAAATCGATCGTTTTGCTGGTCACAAATAATCCGATTAGCGCATAAAGCGATGTTTCCGGCGAAAAGACGAATCCTGCAGCAATAATGACGCATCCATCGAAGCAGACAACAGCCAGACTATACGGCAGACCCGTAAAGCGATGCAGCAGTTGCGCTGCCAGATCCAGACCTCCCGTTGAACCACCGCCTCGGAATACCAATCCAAGACCAAGACCGACCCCGATACCGCCATAAATGGCGGCCAATATCGGATTATCCGTCGGAGCAGGTACAGATGCCGTCAATAGTACAAACAGCGGGAGTACCAACGTGCCCAGCAGCGTCTTCGCGCCGAACTTTCGGCCCAACAGCAAAAGGCCCGCAATAAACAGCGGGATATTAATCGCCCACTGCGTCAACGCCGGGATTAAGCCCGTCAGCTTTTGTACTAGAATCGAAATACCTGATACGCCCCCCGAAGCAATGCCGTTCGGCATCAAAAACATGTTGAAGCTCAGCGCCACAATCATCGATCCCAGCAATAATTGCAGGATATTCCATACGATTTGCGCTTGCGGATTTCTTCGCTTTACTAGGTCACCGCGTCTCATCTTTCCCACTTCCACTCGTTTCATCTCCTTATTCCAAAAGAAAGAGTCCCCTCACCATTACAGTGTTGGAACTCTTCCTATAGGCTATGCAAAACAACGGACAAGTTACGGTTAAAATCCGTTATTCGTCCAAATCGACATTAGTCGTGACGGATCTGGCTGCGCAAGTATCCATTAATGAACGCATCCAGGTCACCGTCCATCACGGCGCCTACATTGCCGGTCTCCACCGATGTGCGGTGATCCTTGACCATGCTGTAGGGGTGGAATACGTAAGAACGAATCTGGCTGCCCCACGCGATATCCGATTGTACCCCGCGAATCTCGGCCAGCTGCTTCATCTGCTCTTCGATCTTGCGTTCATAAATCTTGGACTTCAGCATCTTCATCGCCCGATCACGGTTCGCGATCTGAGAGCGTTCTTGCTGGCAAGCGACAATGATGCCTGTCGGGATATGGGTAATCCGAATCGCCGACTCCGTCTTATTGACATGCTGTCCACCGGCACCGCTTGCGCGGTACGTATCAACCTTCAGATCTTCGGACCGGATTTCGATCTCAATGGTATCGTCGATCTCCGGCATGACGTCGCAAGAGGCGAAAGAGGTATGCCTGCGCCCCGCGGAATCGAACGGCGAGATGCGTACAAGACGATGCACGCCTTTCTCAGCCTTCAGATATCCGTATGCGTTATGGCCTTTAATCAGCATCGTGACGCTCTTGATACCGGCCTCGTCGCCGTCATGGTAATCCAGTACCTCGACCTTGAAGCCGCGCTTCTCAGCCCAGCGAGTATACATGCGGTAGAGCATCAGGCCCCAATCCTGAGACTCTGTACCTCCCGCTCCGGGATGCAGCTCGACGATAGCGTTCAGCTTATCATAAGGCTGATTCAGCAGAAGCTGCAATTCAAAGTCGCTCAATCGGCCCAGCAGTTGCTTGACACCTTCCGTCAGCTCCTGCTCCATAGACTCGTCATTCTCTTCCTCGGCAAGCTCCAGCATCATCTGGAGCTCTTCGTGATCGTCATTCAGCTTCGCATACTGTTCAACGACCGACTTCACCGCGTTCAGCTCGGAGATGACGCTTTGAGCACGCTCGTTGTCATCCCAGAAATCAGGCATCGACATTTTCTCTTCGAAGTTGGCGATGATCTCCTGCTTCAGATCTAAGTCAAAGAGACCCCCTGAGTTCTTGGAGACGCTTCGCCATTTCGCGCAAATCCTGTTTGACCGTTATGTCTATCATGGCTTTCGCTTCACCTCAAATTAGATTACTTGCCGTGGCACTGCTTATACTTCTTGCCGCTGCCGCAAGGACAAGGATCGTTGCGTCCCGTACGTTCTTCACGCTTCGCTGGACGTTTCTCCTGTGTCTCGCCGCCTCCGCTTGTCGATGTCGTCTGGCCCTTCACGACTTCTTGACGCTCCAGGTTGCTCTCGACGCGTGCCTTCATAATATATTTCGCGACTTCCTCTTGGATCGTCTCGATCATTTCCTTGAACATCTCGAAGCCTTCGAATTGATACTCGCGAAGCGGATCGGTACCGCCGTATGCGCGCAAATGAATACCTTGACGCAGTTGGTCCATCGCATCGATATGATCCATCCACTTGCTGTCTACTGCACGCAGAACAACAACCTTCTCGAATTCACGCATCGTCTCTGGTCCAAGAGCTTCTTCGCGTTCATTGTACAGCGCCACGACTTTCGCAAGCAGGAGCTCCGAAATCTCTTCCTTTTCCTTGCCCCAGATATCTTCCTTCTTCAGGGAGCCTTCATCAAGCAGATTCGCGTGGACATAATCCACAATGGCTTGCAAATCCCACTCTTCCGGAATATCCTCTGAACAATGCGCCTCTACGATACGCTCTACAACCGGCTTGATCATCTCCATGACCTCGCTCCGGATATCCGCAGATTCCAGAATATCGCGACGCTGCTTGTAGATAACCTCACGTTGCTGATTCATCACGTCATCATATTGCAAGACCACTTTCCGCGTATCAAAGTTGCTGCCCTCAACCCGCTTCTGAGCGGATTCGACAGCTCTCGAAATCATGCGGCTCTCAATCGGCTGATCTTCTTCCAGACCGAGACGGTCCATCATCGCCATAATATTTTCTGCACCGAATCGGCGCATTAGCTCATCTTCCAGCGACAGATAGAACTGCGAGGAGCCCGGGTCGCCTTGACGTCCCGCACGTCCGCGAAGCTGGTTATCGATCCGTCTGCTCTCATGACGCTCTGTACCGATAATATGAAGTCCGCCAAGCTCACCTACGGAGTCGCCCAGCAAAATGTCCGTACCCCGGCCAGCCATGTTCGTCGCAATCGTGACAGAACCAGATTGACCTGCACGCGAGATGATCTCTGCCTCTTCGGCATGGAACTTCGCATTAAGGACTTTATGAGTAACGCCTCTGCGCTTCAGCATCTCGGATAGCTTCTCGGAGTTCTCAATAGAGATCGTACCGACAAGGACCGGCTGCTTATTCGCATGGCGAATTACGATTTCTTCCACAACGGCTTTGAACTTGCCGGCCTCGGATTTGTAGACGACATCCGGTATATCCTTACGAATCATGGAACGGTTCGTCGGCACTTGAATAACGTCCAGACCGTAGATCCGGCGGAACTCTTCTTCCTCCGTCTTCGCTGTACCCGTCATACCCGCAAGCTTGCGGTACATACGGAAGTAGTTCTGGAATGTAATCGTTGCAAGCGTCATGCTCTCGTTCTGAACTTTAAGCTGCTCTTTCGCCTCGATCGCTTGGTGCAAGCCATCGCTATAGCGACGACCGGACATCAGACGGCCTGTAAATTCGTCGACGATAACGACTTCGTCTTCTTGCACGACGTAGTCCACATCGCGTTTCATAATAAAGTTCGCTTTCAGCGCTTGCTGAATATGATGGTTCACCGTTACGTTGGCATGGTCAAACAAATTCTCGATGCCGAAGGCGCGCTCTGCCTTCTCAACGCCGGATTCCGTCAGGATCGTATTGCGAAGCTTCACGTCGATCGTGAAATCTTCTTCTACTTTTAATCGGCTCACAAAACGATCCGCTGCATGATACAGCTCTGTCGACTTCGCAGCTTGTCCCGAAATAATAAGCGGTGTCCGCGCCTCGTCCACGAGAATGGAGTCCACTTCGTCAATGATGGCATAATAAAGAGGACGCTGTACCATCTGTTCTTTGTACAACACCATATTATCGCGCAGGTAGTCGAACCCGAATTCATTGTTCGTTCCGTATGTGATATCGCAAGCATAAGCTTCTTGCTTCTCGGAGTGAGACAGTCCATGCAGGTTGCAGCCAACTGTCATCCCTAAGAAGTTATAGAGCTGGCCCATGATCTCGCTATCGCGCTGTGCCAAGTATCCGTTGACCGTAACGACATGCACGCCTTTGCCAAGCAAAGCGTTCAAGTAAACAGAAAGTGTTGCTACGAGCGTCTTACCTTCACCGGTCTTCATCTCGGCAATCTTGCCTTCATGCAATACCCTACCGCCGAGCAGTTGTACGTCAAAGTGACGCATGCCGAGCGTACGCTTCGATGCTTCGCGCACGGTCGCAAAAGCTTCCGGCAATAGATTGTCGATCTCCTCGCCCTTCTCCAGGCGAGCCTTAAATTCATCCGTCTTCGCGCGCAGCTGATCATCTGTCAGCGCCGTGAACTTTGATTCCATGCTATTGATTTCATCAACTGTGCGTTGAATGCGTTTGACTTCGCGTTCATTCGCATCTCCGAATATTTTCTTTACCAGTCCGAGCATGGTTTTCCCCTCTTTCGGTAATAGGTCTATTTGTTTTAAATTGTAACAGTTTGTAGACCCTGCCGCAATGTACCCCGGGGACACGATCGTGAGGAACTGGAAAGGCTATTTCCCGAAAAGCCATGCCAGAGCATCCGGCACATACCGGACACCTTTTTCAAACGAGTGAACATCACTTTCATAGATATCCAGCTTAACCGTTTCCGGGGTCATATAGTATTGGCTCAAATACGCGCATAAGGTTCGATTGTTTGGCACCATCCATTGCTGGCCGTTGGTCCGCTCCGAACCTTCGGCATGACCCACATTCTGTATAGTCGCTGATTGGAAGGCTGCGGCTCCAGTTGCTGAAACCATTAGGAGAAGTGCCATTTGAATGAATTGCAGATGAAAGGCTTATGACCGTATACGACTTCGATAAGCCTCAGGACTACTAATGTACGTATAAAAGCCCCACTCCTTTCCAGAGCGGGGCTGTCGGTAATCAATATAAGGTAGTTAGTTATTAATGGAAGGAACTCAGCTTTGCTCGATTAATCCGTACTTTCCGTCATCGCGCTTATAGACGACATTCACTTCCTTATTGTCGGCATTCGCAAAGACGAAGAAGGTATGACCGATCATATTCATCTGAAGAATCGCCTCCTCCACATCCATAGGCTTGAGCGTAAACCGCTTGGTGCGAACAAGCTCCAGATCATCCTCTTCCTCAAGTACGCTAACTGCGGAGCCTTCTTCACGGAACAAGGCTCTCACTCCGCTGCCCTGTCTGAATTTGCGATTGACCTTAGTCTTATGTTTGCGGATCTGCCGCTCCAGTTTGTCGACTACGAGATCGATCGAAGCGTACATATCTGCACTCTTCTCCTCGGCTCTGAGCATAACGCCGACTAGCGGTATCGTAACCTCTACCCCGTGCTGGCCTTTCGTCACGGAAAGTGTTACTGTGATTTCGGAGGCGATTGGAGCGTCAAAGTATTTATCCAATCGGCTTAATTTCTTCTCGGCGTAATCTCTCAAAGCTTCTGTCACCTGAAAGCGTTGACCTCGAATGTTGTAATTCATGGGGCACTCCTCCTTTACATGCTCTTATTATAGCATATGCAGGAGCCTAATTCAAAAGAGTTTTTGTTTTATTGGGAATTTTCAGAAAACTGTCACATATTAGTTAAAGCTGCAATTCTTCTCTCAGAGGGAGCATAGCCATAGCTCGCAGCCTCTCGATAATAGGCAACCGCCTGTTGCGTATTCCCTGTCACCTCATGATATACGCCTAAGTTATGAAGGGCCGAAAAGCTTCCTGTTCCTATCACGCTATCATACCGATCCGTCTCGCCGAGCTCCAAGCACTTGAGATAGGATTGCTCGATACGAGGCAGCAAATGAACGTACTTCGCCGTATCGCTTAAGATGAGCTCCAGGTAATACTGCCCGGAGACAAAGTGAAAGTCCGGGAAGTCGTGGAGGCGCGCCGCTTCACTTTGGATAACCGCCAAACCTTCATCTAATTGTTTAGAGGAAATCATTGCATATAAGTAATCTACCACAGTATTAGAATAGTACATTTCTTTTTTTGTTAAGCCGTTGTATGCCTTCTTCAAGTGAAAATGAGCTTGCTCAAAATTCTCAATTCCATTGTACTCTTTGGCGATTTGATAGTGATAATAGGGATTATTCTGCTGGGCATCAATCTCCATTTGGAGCAGAGGGATATTGCGGTCAGATCTTGAGGCTTCATAATACCCGTCATGACCAACTTCGACCCCCAGTCTAACACGCGGAAGATCGCTCACCACTTGTTCGTGAATTCTACCTTCGTAACGCACCCCAGCAGGGAACAGGCGGGATATATAGCATTGGGCGTAGGCTACGCCTTCTTTATCCTTAAACTTATCTATTCGTTTTACTCGGCCGATACAGTTTCCCCGCTCCATTAGTTCGCGAATTGCTTTAGTGCAATCATTTGCAATATATTCATCTGCATCAAGCACCAAGTTCCAATCCCCAGTAGAGTGCTGAAGTGCATAATTCCGCGCATCCCCAAAGTGATGATTCCAGGTATAATGATGAATGCTTGCACCATACGCACGAGCTATTTCAATGGTTTGGTCAGTTGATCCTGTATCTACGATTACAATCTCATCCACCATACCTTTGACGCTGTCGAGACATCTCTTTATTACGGCTTCTTCGTTTTTTACGATCATAACCAAAGACAGTTTGTTCATGTAATCCTCCTGTTAGCCAAAACGGCTTCTAACTCCTATATCGACATGATAGAAACACGTCATTAATAAAGAACGGCCATAAACAGAAAAAAGCTCCGGTTTCCCGGAGCTTGAGTGTAATAGGCACTGTCAATGGAACCATCTATGCAGTGGCTATAATAGCCGGATGATTACAGTTTGACTACGTTTGCAGCTTGTGGACCGCGTGCGCCTTCTACAATGTCGAATTCAACCGCTTGGCCTTCTTCGAGTGTTTTGAAGCCTTCGGATTGAATTGCCGAGAAGTGAACAAATACGTCGCCGCCTTGCTCAGTCTCGATGAATCCATAACCCTTCTCTGCGTTAAACCATTTAACTTTACCTTGCATGTGCAAACATTCCCTTCATCTTCAAATACTGTGAGGCGTCGTAAGGTCTGGCCCACAATTTGACTATACCATCGTATTAATGGAATTGTCAAACAATTTCTTGAAAGCGGATACAACTGCTAAATATCTTGATATAGACTGCAATGATTCCTCGTGATAATTCTTTCAGATCCACATTCACATTTCTCCCTTGTTCCAACCAACGGATAAATCCCTGACGAGCAATATTAATGTTCGATGAGCAGTCACTCAATTTTTATTCTTTTCTTGTTGTTTGATGAGACTTACAGTAATACAGGATTTGCAGAAGTTTTTTCTTTTCTATTTCTATTCTAACATTACGACGTCAACCACTGGTTTTTGTTTTGAACCGTATTTTTAAAATCAAATCTAAATAATTCAAAAAAGATCTTCTAATGTATCTATTACTATTTTCGCTTCATTTCTGCAAATTTTATCCTGCTCTTTTGACTGAACTGTATATTTGCTCATATAAATGAAGTCTAAATTATGTTCTTTAGAAACCTCGAGATCTGACAGTGCATCACCAATTAATACTGCTTTCAAGCCTGGGTTATCCTCTAATATTACTGATACACATTCAGTTTTTTTCTTTGGAGAACCATAAATATTTATAAAGTAATTTATCAAATTTCTTTTCTCAAATACCTCAATTAATTCCTCTTCATCACTTCCCGAAGCAACAAAAAGTTTATACCCTGAATGATTCAGCAAAGAGAGCGCTCGTTCTACGCTAGGTGTTAAATCTGCTTCATGATAAAGTCCTTTACATAAATTTGCATATCTATTTAAGAATAATTGATATTTTGTTTCGTCAAAACTCTCAATAGCAAATTCATTAAAAAATTCTCTAAATTTCACATATCTTGATACCCCAAAGGTTTTTTTACAATGGTCAACAAAACTTTCAACTATGTTGTCTGGGTATTCACTAACTGACTTACCAAATGCTTCGCATTTAAATAAATTAGAATCAATAAGTACTCCGTCACAATCAAATATTACTAAATCATACTGTTTAAAGCTATTTAGTTTCATATTAATAGCTCCTATTTCCCGAGATGTTTTTATACTATACTTTAAGTTTATTTTTGGACCATAAGATTTCTGCAAGTTGAAAATCTTCTTCCCAATCAACATCCATTGCCTGAATATCGGTCAATTCATATAGATAAGGATTAACACCAACTCTATCTTTCAAATCGTGATATATTTCAGCATTACATAGAAAAATACCACTATTTATTTCGTATATAGGTTCCATTGTTTGTGTACGTGGCCATTTTTCAATAGAGCGATCATAGTTAATTGCCTTTCCTTGTTTGCTCCAAAAGAATTTTTGATGTTTAGTAACCGTGGTCAGCGAATCACATTGCTCCTTTGCCTTAATTTCTTGATACACCGTAATCACATCTGTATATATATTTGAAGTTATAAAGGGACTTGTAACATGTGTCCATAGTATTTCACCTTTTGGTATAATTTCACCAACGTATTGTATTAAGTCATCGGTTGAAGTTTCAGAACTTGCTAACTCTTTTGGACGATGATCAATCACATACTCTTTTGAGGAAGAACTTAAAACAGATTCACAAATTGAAATAACCTCTTGATCATCTGTCGAAACGATGATTTTATCTATTCTTTCACAATTTACCAGTTGTTCGATTTTTATTTTAGTTAATCCACCCTCAATACCCGCAAACTTACGAATGTTTTTATGTTTTACTCTTTGGCTACCTTTTCTACATGGTAGGAATGCTATTACTTGTGAACTACTCATATAATTAACTCACCCCAATCTGTAATTGGTTATTAATTTTATTTGCCATGAACTATTAATGAGTATAAAGATCTTACCTCGACATTATAATTTGAAGGTGTTAAGCTTATTAGTTTCTTATTTAATTCTGTATAGTTATCAATAATTGTTTGATTTTCATCCCTTAAAATTTTCGTTGTTTGTGTTTCTATGTCATAACCATCAAAACCAATTAAATAGATGTCACTTATATTAAGTATATCGGCAGCTTTTAAAGACATAAATAGAGGAGCATCTTTTATAATTACTTTGTTTTCAAGAAGGGAATCAATAGATGAAGTCTCAACTCTATAATAATTAGAATTTATTAGTTGTAAATCTATTTCAGCATCATCAGAAATTACAAAATTCAAGGATTTACTTTCACTAATATTAGATTTGATTTTTCTTACTTCTTCCCCAGGAAGGCAGACCAAATTATTTAATCCTGCTTCTAAAAACAGATTTAAGTGTTTTGTTGTAGATTGTATAAAAAGGACTTTAAATTTTTCGTCTAATATTTTCAGTCCATCCATGTGAAGAGGTACGGATGATCCTCCTCCAACTAATACAGAAAAATCATAATCATAATTTAATGTAATATTAGAGAGCCCCTGAATTTCACTAGATACGCTCCTTATCATTTCATTATGGATTTTATTCTTAATAATTTTTACGATATTATTAGTTGAAAAACGTTTAAGTGAAATAAGATCCATAACCTCTCCCTGTGGAAGTTTATTAAACCCTGAAATCATATAAGGTAATGATGTTCCCCATCCATAAACAGCTTTTAAACCATTAAATTTCTCAACCAGTTCTACTAAATTTGTATAATCTATGTCAATATCATTAGCAGCAGCCTTGTAAGAGCATATTATTTCAGTGCATAAATTCCCAGCCCCTCTACCCATTCCTGTTACAGTTGAATCAATTATGCTTACATCTGCATTTATTGCTTCCAAAGAGTTTGCATAAGCTAATTGTATATTGTCATGACCATGGAATCCAAAAGCTAAATCCTTATGTTCTTCTCTAATAGCCATAAATTTATCTCTAACTTCAGATGGTAAACAAGCGCCAAAAGAGTCAACTAGATAAAGAAAATCAATATTCGGTACATGGTCTAGGATATAGTTAACTTCATCGATAATTTCCTTGGAATCTTTTTGCGATAGATACATTAAATTCAATGCTACCTCAAGCCCAAGGTCTTTAACTTTTTCAGCAAATAATACGGCACTATGGATGTTGGTAGTGGAAACCGCAAATCTCACCATATCTATTTTCCCTATGCAATCCAATAATAAATGCTCTAATTCAACTACACTTGCAACATCTTTTGTGTTAAACATTATTGCTATTTTTATAGAGGAATTCAACTGCATCCTAATTCTATCTATAGTTTCAATTGGTGTATAAAAGTACTCACCCATGTACTTCTTTTTAGCAGGGCTTCTGTATCCAATTTCTATATAATCAATTGGCAATTGATTTATTGTTTCAATATACCTATCAACTAGTACTCTGTCGAAATCCCAGTTTGTATAATACCCACCATCTCGTAATGTGCAATCTAATATTTTTGTCATTATGTTATCCCTCTTTTCGACATTATTGAATCCCGTCACCTCAAGAGTACTCACTAGATTTATTCCAGTTTTGTACTTTAAGATACACTAATTTGCTCTGTAACATCTTACCTCGCTTGTGCAGGGCTTGGATCTGACCACGATTAATTGCTGAGAGATGTACAAAGGTTCATTGCTTTGTATTATTATGGGAGTGAGCCATTGGTGGTTCCTCCTGTTATGGATTGGTTTGCAAGATCTAATCCTTACATCGGTATTACCGTGGCTTTTGTTGATTTTTTATCTGTTGCATTTGATTCAAAATGAAGCTTAAAAAATATGATATGCACATTTGAAAATTTATACTAACGACTAAGCGGAGCCAATGCTGTATGCAGTGGCTCCGCTCCTTCAAACTTCTGTAAACCTGTTGATGAATTCTTTATTGTTCATAAAATATTTGCAGTTTGCCTTAATTTTCTCATCAGGCCAGTTCCACCATTGTATTTTATTCAAAGCTTCTATCTCTTCTGGCGCAAAGCGATACTTTATAATTTTAGCAGGAACACCGGCAACCACCGCATAGTCAGGAACATTTTTAGTAACAACCGCCCCTGCTGCAATAACAGCACCGTTTCCAATTGTAACAGATGGTAAAATGATGACGTTTGCACCCACCCAGACATCGTTTCCGATTATAACATCATCATTATTGGAGTTATCTTTATAATCCATAACTTCATCTTTTTCTAGTAATCCCGGTACTCTTTCCGGACTAAAAATTTCATTTTTATGTTTATATAGAAATGGATGTGTAGTTATAAAAGAAACAGGATGATTAGAGACAATTTGCGCTGTATCATTTATAGAACAATATGCGCCTATTCTAACCAGATTATTTATACCATTGCACAGTGCTTTATAACCGTATGAATATTTCCCCACTGTCACACCATTACAAATATGCTCCTTGGTTGTATCCGAGAATCTCCAACTTGATACAACTGAACAATAATCTACAAATTCTACCAATCCCAGAGCAGATAATTGCTTTGATATATCTACATAGTAATATGATGCAACTAGAATAATATCATTGCTATTGAAATCTGCTAACACTTCAGGACTTTTTACCTCTGTTCCGGAAATTGTCTGATTCCACTTGGAGCTATCGTTATCCAAGAAATAAACATTAGAAATATTCAATTGCTTTAATGCAAATAAGGTCATTTTCCCTCCCTTACTTACACCAAAAATGTAGACCTTCCTCTTCTTTCTTATTTCCTCCAGCAAGTCCATTAAGGAACATATTATTTCTTCATAGATCAAATGAGCTCCCCCCTAGCGATTTAAATATTCGGCAACATAGCTCCATATTTTCTCTCCGCTAGTACCATCAGCGTTTGCAATACTTGCACATGCTTCCTCACACTGCTTATTGCTCCAATCGCCTTCATCTGCCATACAGACCATATCAATAAAGGATTTTAACGGCAAACTCCGATTATCAAAGGTGCTTCTCAAATCTGCCCCCTCTTGAGGAGGATTCGGATACCGGCTAACAAGAAGTGTTTTTCCATCTTGCGATCTTGACAGCTTCACTTCTATTTTCTTTATTTCTCCTGTTATGAGATGGACGCCTAGCATAGCTGGGGCCGTAATCGGGCAGAACCAAATCCAATCCTTGTTAATAATCGCCCCCGAAAAAAGCTCTTGGTTAGCATTCAAAGCTCGATTACGCTCGATCGAATCAAACGGAAACGATGAATTAATCGCTGCCCAAGCCGATTTTTTCAGTTTAGAATATGCTGCAGTCATTTCTCCAGTGCTTGATGAAATTTTCATAATCATATTTGCATCACATGGAACCAGCCACACATTTTCACCATCAAAAACTGCACTGGAAAATGGCCGTTCTCCCTCTTTGAAGCCTTTAGGCCAGTCGTCAAATATAAATGTATCATTTGATTCCGGGTCCCACTTAATTACTTTAGGTGTTTGCGTAACTATCCATAATGCTTGTCCATCAGAAGTAATAGCGCTTATAGACTCTTGAAGGAAGCTTAGCTCATGAACCATCATTTCTCCCGAAATAAGATTCATTTGAATAAGTGCCTGTCTTCCATTCAGAGCGATCCAAAGATAATTATTATGAATAACACCATTCGAGCAAAACAATCCCTGATCCGCACTCATTATAGTATCTGAACAAAGCTTATAACCTGTCATCTCTCCTGTTTCCATATGAAGCCGTACAATCATATTGGACTGGGCAGGCAGCATCCATAAATAGTGATCATGCTGTATACCCGTAGTAAAATGATACTGCCCTTCACAGCGATAAGTTGATGGAAGGGAATACTCTTTCGTTTCTCCGGTTGTTTGATCGTAACGAAATACTTTAGAAGCCCTCTTAGGAACAAACCAAAGCGTATCCTGATATGCACAAGCTTTGGCATAGAGCTGAGGCTCCTTATAGATTTCTTGTGAAATAACTTTTGTAAGCCTCAACTGTTCCGATGCGAGGTCCAGCGCAAAAGCAGCGCCACGATTATTCGCCGGAAACAACAGCTCCTTATCGACGACAATACCTGGATTTACAGCGACCGGAATAGTCGTTTCTTCCTTATAGTCCAGCCAGGCAGGGCTAACCCCCCAATAGTCAAAACTTGATTTCATATTAGGCATTAGCTTTAATATTGGCTTTCCAGTTACAGCGTAGGAGGCAATTACTGAACTGAAGTCCCCGATATATGCATCAGAATGGATAATTGCTGTATACATATCCGAAGATTCATCGTAAACCGCATTTGACATTTTCTTAAATGCTTTTACAAGCGATAAGTAAGAATTAAGCAGATGAGGCTTCATCGATTTTATAGTTTGGATACTTAGCGGATGTGGACGCCAAATAATAGCGATATTTTTGTTTGTTTGAAAAGCGCGAAATATTTCCTGCATGCTTTTTATAATATCTTCGCGATCATTCATGATTCTTGCGATACTGGAGTTATATAAAAATACCTTTCGTCCGTTCAAAGCCGCTTTCCACTTTGCAGGCATCGGTGCATTGTTTTGTATTCTATTGTAGAGATAGTCCAGCTTGGGCGATCCCATAGAAACAACTTGCTCTGGCCGTATCTCTTTTGACTCCAGAATATCTTGACGGGCATTCTCTGATTGTACAAATATTTTCCAGCTATTTTTAAATGCCGGAAATCGTGCATGATCCGGAAATTTATCTGTCGAAATAAAATACGGGATATAGACTAGCTTGTCAGTGAATTTAATCAGATTTGAACTAAAGTATACCGGATGAACTCTTGTAACTCTGTTAAACTCATCATAAGGGTTATGAATAAAAATAACATCTGGATTTTGCAAGCTTAAATCATAATCTCTATAGGGAGTTATATCTACATAAGAAGGAAACCTGTCTCCTTCGTATTCATCAGTCAGTGCATTCAACTGCGGGTCGAGACTTTGATACGGTATCGGTATTGTACGAACAACACACGACGGATCAGCATGAGCAGCCCGCCATACACTATCAAGCGCATCCCACATATCAGCTTTATAAGGTAAGAACACAATTTCATAATGAATCTGCACTTTCTCAAATATCCATTGAGACAATGAGTCAGCCAATGTATAAGCCTTACCAAAATCCCCTTGTTTAATATGTATTTGGCAGGTCTCTGCCAGCGCTGCATATTCTTTATCTTCAACCTCTTCCATTACCGAAGAGACAGCCGAAATGCATGCCAGACAGTCATCCTGTAAAAAGCCTGCCGCACTTCCTGCAGGAGTGTTAAGATATTGCAGCGCTTCTTTTAATGTATCTACAAGCTCTATTGTTTGTTTTTTTCGTTCAACTCGCACAGGAAAACCCATCCTTTCTTTTTGTACTTATACGGTTCAATACTTAATTCAGACCTCCAAGTTGTCCGCACAGCGACAAGGAGGAACGGCATAAAGCACAAGCTCGTACGGATCATTCGAGTACTTTCAAACCTATAGCCGATCAGCAGGGAACTCTTTTAGTATGTAAAATGGAATTTCAAATAAATCTTCTGGTTTATGATAAATACATATTGCTAATATCGGAGTATTCTCTGATATGATCTGCTTTGCCCCGTAAAGAGAAGCCAGTTCACTACCTTCCACGTCCATTTTGATAAACGTAGGTCTCTCACTAATAATGACTTCGTCTAAAATACGAATATTCTCACTCTGAAGTCGGTCGGTTGTTGCCTTTAGCTTCTCAGGGGTCGGTTCAAATGAAGCTATTCCTCGTATATTGGGATAAGCTCTACAAAAGTTCTCCAGAGTATCCCATCGTACGCCCCACAGTCTACAATATAATCAGACTCTGTAATCGTAAACAAATCATTGGCCAGATATTGTTGCTTGAAACTAAAATAATGGGAATGATAAGTCTCTCCCGTCAATTTACTGCGAATATATTCATAGTACGATGCTTTGGAGAAATCGTCATATAGCATATCAATCACATTAAGATAATTTTCTTGATGAATAGCATACCTCATTTCCAATGCTATCGAATGAGGTACAGGTGCAAAATGGAGATTGAATTCCCATGATTCACATAACTTTATAAATTCAGTCTGAAAGTTAGAAACAGTGTTTAGGGATTGCGGGGTTACAACAAGATCTACTCGACCAGTCGTTTTTAATGCCAATTCCTCCAGTGAAACAACAGGTATTCCCCTTATGCTTCTCCCCTGCTTTTCGATACTTTGATCAACAAAATATTTAGGTGTGATCTTCATGTCTTCTATAATGTATTTTAACCACAGCCCCCCAAAATGAACGCTTCCATATATTGCTACAAATTCTTTATCATCACTAATCTGAGAATCCTTTAATGAGAGGGGAATTTGTTTTCTGTTAGCAATGAAACACTTGAAAACAGCTTTTGCAATTTAATATAATAACTCATTCTTTCATCACCCTGTTTCGACATTTTTTTATTCGGTTAGACGCATTATACCATAGAACGCGCAGCCTCAAGACTTATCCATCATGCAGCATCTACCTCATGTTAATAATATCCAAATGCATGTTTTAGCTAATACTTTCACTATATAATATCGATATATATAGAAGTGGAACTTAGGTTTTCCGCAAAAAAAATCAAAGGGTGAGTTTATTGTGATTATAACCAAGACTCCATTCCGTATAAGCTTCAGCGGAGGCGGAAGCGACCTGCCTTCTTTTTATGAAAAATATGGAGGCTGTGTATTAAGTGCTTCGATTAATAAATATATGTACATATCCATACATCCGTATTTTGATGCAAAATATACCTCCCTTAAATACTCGGAAAATGAAATTGTAGATGATATATCGAAAATAAAACATAAAATTCTTAATAGCGTATTAAATCAAAAAAATATATCTGGTGTAGAAATTAGCAGCACAGCCGATGTTCCCGCTGGAACGGGCTTAGGATCGTCCAGCAGCTTTACTGTAGGACTGCTTCACGCCTTATCATGCTATGAAGGTAAATATATATCAAAAGCGCAACTGGCAGAAGAAGCTTGTGACATAGAGATAAACAAGCTAGGAGCTCCGATTGGCAAACAAGATCAATATGCTGCTGCTTATGGAGGACTTAATTTTATTCGATTTAGTAGAACCGGCAGTGTATCAGTAGAACCTATTGTAATGAAGCCGGAAACCTATATGAAATTGCAAAGCAATTTGATGATGTTCTACACGGGAACGTCCCGCTCCGCCAACACGATCCTCACTGAGCAAAAGAAAAATATGAGTCAAGAAGACAAAACAAACAACCTCATTCAAATGTGCGGGCTGGCCGAGGAGATGAAGACAGCGCTTGAAGATAATGACTTATCCTCATTTGGTCAGATTATGAATCGGGGCTGGACTTTAAAAAAAACACTGGCATCAGGAATATCCAATCCTGATATCGACAGAGCATACGATATTGCAATGGAAAACGGTGCTCTGGGCGGCAAGCTTTTAGGTGCTGGAGGCGGAGGCTTCCTGTTGTTCTACTGCGAGCAGCATAATCAAGAAAAACTTAGAACAGCTATTGGCCTAAAAAAGATGAACATGAAATTCGAATATAATGGATCTTCTGTTGTTCATATTGGCGATGAGTACTGGGGTTAAATTAATGGGGAGGGACTTTATGCAATGAAGGTACTAATAGCAGGAGGCGCCGGATTCATCGGGAGCCATCTAGCCGATGCGCTGCTTGAGGAAGGACATAAGGTTGTGTGTATTGACAATTTTTTCATCGGCACAAAGAGAAATATTGAGCATCTTCAGACTCATCCTCACTTTCGGCTCTATGAGATGGATCTTTGCAATTTTGAAGCGCTGTCGAGTATATTCCAAGAGGAGAAATTTGATTTTGTTTTTCACCTTGCCGCTAACTCGGACATCCAAGCCAGTGCAAAAAATCCGCAAATTGAGTATGCTAACACCTACACAACGACCTTTAATATACTGGAATCTATGAGGATTTATCATGTTAATAAGCTGTTTTTCGCATCGACATCTGCTGTTTATGGCGAAAAAGAAGGCGCGCATGTAGACGAGAATTCCACCCCCCTCGAACCGATCTCGTATTATGGCGCTGCAAAACTCGGATCCGAGGCAATGATATCCGCCTACAGTTATATGAATCAAATATCTGCTTTAATTTTCCGGTTTCCAAACGTCATTGGCCCTAGACTGACTCATGGCGTCATTTATGATTTCATCAAAAAATTAAAGCATAATTCAAGCGAACTCTTGATTCTTGGAGATGGCTTACAAACAAAGCCTTACATGCATGTGTACGACTTGATACTTGGCATCATGTCACTAAAGGACAACCTTCCTGAAGGAATGTCTATCTATAACATTGGAGTAGATACGCAAACCTCTGTTACCAGAATTGCCGATATTATATGCGAAACAATGAAGCTTAATGAGGTAAAATATACCTACTCCGGCGGGCGCGGAGGCTGGAGAGGCGATGTCCCGATATTTGCATACAACCTTGATAAAATTCTTGCTACGGGTTGGCATGCGCGATGGACTTCTGATGAAGCAGTTGCTAAAACGGTTGAGGAGGTCCTCTGATGCAGGCTGTCATTATGGCTGGCGGCAAGGGAACACGTCTACACTCCATTACGAAAAACGAGATTCCAAAACCGTTGGCTCTTATAAATGATAGAGCGATTTTGGAATGGCAGATTGAGTGTCTAAAAGCCAATCAAATTTCAAAAATTATAATTGTGACTGGTCATCTGGGAGAAAAAATCGAAGCTCATTTCGGCAATGGAGCTGGATTTGGCGTAGATATCGATTATTATCGCGAAGTTCAACCGCTAGGCAGCGCAGGTGCTTTGCACTATGTAAAGGAATGGCTGACTGAAGATTATTTTTTGCTTGTATATGGGGATGTTCTTATCGATATCGACCTAATCCGAATGGAGCAGTTTCACATAGAGAAGCAATCGATGGCGACATTGTTTGTTCATCCGAATTCACATCCCTATGATTCTGATTTAGTGATGGCGGATGAAAGTCAGCGGGTAATCGGCTTCGACTCTAAGCATAACAAGCGAGATTACTGGTATAACAACTGCGTTAATGCCGGTCTATACATATTAGATAGTAAAATTTGTGATTTAGTAAACAAAGAAGAAACTGTAGATTTAGAAAAGGAGCTTCTATTTCCACTTGTTTCTAAACACAGTCCCATCTATGCCTATTCATCTCCTGAATATATTAAGGATGTCGGAACCGCTGATCGTTTTTCAGTTGCATCTGCCGAACTATCTAACGGCTTCGTAGCTGCAAGAAATTTAAAAAAGAAACAAAAATGCATATTTCTTGATCGCGATGGGACAATTAACCGCCATAAAGGACTTATCAGTACAGTGGATGATTTCGAACTCGAGGATTGTGCAATCGAAGCGATTAAGAAAATTAATCGTTCAGGTTACCTAGCCATCGTAATTACTAACCAGCCTGTAGTCGCGCGTGGACTTTGTGATATTTCTGAAGTTATTACTATTCATAACAAGATGCAAACTTTATTGGGTGAACATGGTGCAATTCTGGATGATATTCTATTCTGTCCCCATCATCCGGATAAAGGCTTTCCGGAGGAAAACATCCTCTATAAAATTCCGTGCAATTGTAGAAAGCCTGGCTTGGGGATGATCGAATCTTGTGTGAATAAATATAATATCGACCTTGCCGCCTCTTGGATTATTGGCGATACAACGATTGATATACAAACTGGAACAAACGCAGGAATGCATACTGCATTGGTATTAACCGGGGAAGCCGGCAAGGACATGAAGTATGATGTGCAGTCTGATCTAACGGGCAGCAATTTGCTTGAAGCGGTAGAGATTATACTTACTAGAGAGGATGAATTATTAAATGGATTATCGGGCAGACATTAAAACTTATATTGATCACGAGATTAATACATTGAGGAAATTAGATATTGATGCTATTAATGATGCGATGAACCTGATTTTTGAGACGTATGAGGCTGAGAAAACGATATATATTTTCGGGAACGGCGGGAGTGCTGCAACAGCTTCACACTATCAGAACGATTTCAACAAAGGAATCTCTGAGTATGTAGAGAAGAAATTCAACTTCTTATGTCTTAACGATAATATGGCAACCCTCATGGCGATTGCCAATGATATTGGATATGAGGAAGTGTTCCGATTCCAACTTCGCGGACGAATTAAACCAGGTGACCTTGTTATTGCGATTTCTGGGAGCGGTAATTCCAAAAACGTGATAAACGCAGTAGAGTATGCGAAAGAGCAGGGGAATAAAATCATTGGTCTGACAGGATACAATGGCGGAAAACTAAAACTTCTATCCGACTTGTCCCTGCACGCACCAATTAATAGTATGCAGATTACTGAGGATGTTCATATGATTCTCGACCATCTGATTATGGCTATCTTTTATAAAACACTTTGTGGGATCGATCATATTAAAGAATAATTAAACTACCAGGTATACCTTAATCGAGGAGGTCTTTGTTTGAAACGGCTTAGTCAAAATGAATGCGCATCTTCTGAGAACGACGAGCAGCTACTTGTGCTTATTCAAAATATGACCGGACACTGGGATAGATACGCATTCGCTGATATTCTTCAAGCATATCAGGAATTTGATTATTTACTCAAACGAAGCTTCCTGACATTAGTGAATAAAATGCCATCGGCGCAAGCGTATTCTATGCTCCATGAGATATGGGTAAGTGTTACAAAAGACATTCATCATTTTTTTGATGAGCATCATCTGTTCCCGGGAGCCAATGATTCGGTAAGGTTGAAAGATTTAATTGAGCTAAGCTTTTTTCAGGCAAAGGAGTTGCTTGTTAAAGGAACAGAACCAGTATCCATTACTCCTGTCGTTAGTGTCATACTTCCCGTCCATCGGGCGCAGCAGTACCTATGGGAAGCTTTGCGATCCCTTTACGAGCAGACATACCAGGACTTTGAGCTGATTATTGTGAATGGATATCAGAATGATGATCCCCTGGATTGTATACTATCTATTTTTAACGACAAACGCACGATAGTTGTTCAAGAAACTGCGAAAATTCGCCTGGGGGCCTCTCTAAATATCGGAATCAAGCAAGCTAGAGGCGAGTTTATTGCCCGGATGGATTCAGATGACATTGCCCATCCAGAACGATTTATGAAACAAATAGAGTTTTTCCTGATGAACCCGGATATCGATTTTTGCGGAACTCAATACCGTGCTTTTGGAACGACGAACAATTGGAACTACAGTCCTTTTCCACTAGAGCATAAAGAGCTCCAATGCCGGTCGTTAAAATATTGCAATTTTCTTCATCCTACAGTGATGTGGCGTAAAGCGAAATTTATGAAGAATAGTCTCTGGTATAATGAAGACGTTCTTGCTGAAGATACCGAATTATTTGCTCGCGTCGCTTTCTCATTAAAAACTGCGAATTTGGCGGAAGCTCTTCTGTTGTATCGTAGAGAAGGAACTAATCTTTCCATTACGAATCTTAAAGAAAAAAATCAAAACAATCAAAGCCTTGCGGTTGTACAAAGTATTCAGCTTGAGCAAAAAAATCTGGCTGCGCTCTATCAAACGCTTGATGAAGAGGAATTGCATCTGCTGCAGGGGAAAGAAAAGGATTCCTTCACTTATGGAGATGCGCTTAAAATATTTAGACGTCGGTTGGGGCGCGATGATTTATCGTCCTTACTGCCGCCTGATACAAACGAAGCTGCAGTCGTATTTCAGGTAAATGTAAAGGGCCGAACTCCTGTCATTTGGGGATACGGCTGGAATGGACAATTATTGGAGCATACTTTACAAAATCAAGAGTTTGATACATATCGCATTGTTGACCAGCGCATGCAGGAGCTTGGTATAAGACTTGATGCTCCTCAAGCAATGAGTATTGACGAATTAGATGGACAATCCGATTTATATTATATTCTTGTTTCAATGGACAGGCACTTTCCGGAGGTTACCAGTAGGTTGCAGCGGTATGGATATACATTGCAAAAAGATTTTGTCGAATATTTTCTTTAGGGAGCGACTCTTATGACAAAAGCAATCCTGATGGCTGCAGGCCGCGGTACAAGAATCAGCAGAGAAATTGATGGAAACTGCAAATGCACTTTAGATATTGGCGGTACAACATTAATTCGTCATACGGTTCAGATGCTGCTGGATCATGGAATCGAAGTGCATATTGTTGTCGGATACAATAAAGAACTAATAATTAATGCTCTTAAAGGACTGCCTGTAAATTATCATGTAAATTATTTCTATTTGGTAACCAACAGCCTGTCCTCTCTATGGTTTGCTAAGGAGCAGTTACATGGAGACTCCATTATTCTGGGCAATGCAGACGTTTTTTGGGAGAAAAACCTCCTCCCTCTTTTATTAGAAGACCCGCGTGACTGTGTTATGCTTTGTGACTCTAGCAGAGTTGAACAAGGTGACTATCTCTTTCGTGTTGAGAATGGTGCGGTACGTGAATTTGGCAAAGGCTTAGATAAAAATATAGCTAATTGCGAATATGTTGGACTTGCAAAAATTCAAGGCCCATTTATACGTGAATTTAAGTCAGAATTAGAATATATGATAGAAGCTCAGCGCCATAACGCCTGGTGGGAACAAATCCTTTATAATATGATACCGGCTCGCAACATTTGGACAAGTGATATTTCGGGTCACTTCTGGGCAGAAATTGATTACATTGAGGACTATCAACGTATTTTAGAATACAGGGAAAGGAAACTAGTGAAATGATAACGCCAAAAATCAGCATTGTGATCCCGGCATGGAATGCAGAGCAATATTTGGAACGTTGCCTGGACTCCATTAAGAAACAAACATTTACTGAGTTCGAGGTCATTATTGCAGATTCTGAATCAACAGACAACACCGCCGAAATTGCTCAATCGTATGCAAGAAGTGACGATAGATTTCGTTATGTAAAGCATGCCTTTGCCCCGCCTGGCATAGGCAGGAACTATGGCCTGGACATGGCCAGGTCACCGTATATTGCTTTTGCTGACACAGACGATACTTTAGAGCCGGATATGCTGGAAACTATGTATTCCGTAGCAATAACTGAGAATGCTGATATTGTGGTTTGTGATTTTAATATGATTTATCCTGATCATGATATACCGTCATTCTCATGTCTGGAGAATGATACGTTTATACTTACAGACGACAACTTTGCAAATTATTATTTCCAGTATAGTGCCGCTCCCAAACCAAACAACTATTTATGGTCTCGCTTATATCGAAGACAATTTATCCGCGATACTGGCATACGCTTCGCAGATACGAGATACAGTGAAGATCACTTGTTTAATCTTATGCTGAATTGTTATATGCCGAGAATATCACATATTGGAAAGTCTTTATACAACTATATTCAAAGAGACGACTCTGCTGTACGCCAAGGTGCGCGACTTGCCAATCATGGGGAGATTTTTTATACCGTCTTCGACTCTGCCAGAAAATATCTGCAGTCTGTCGGGAAGGGCTATGAAAAACCTATACTTGGAATTTATGCCTTTACCAGAATCAGGAGCATTGTTTTTTACGGACAATTGGCCGAGGTTTCGGCTGATAAGCTGCAGGAATCTATAACGAGCTTCCTATCTGGAGATAAAGTTGAGCATTACTTATCTCTTTGCTTGAAGGAAGGGTATTTAAACAGCTATTGTCGGATTCATAACATTGATGCAGCACAGGAGCAGCTATTTCATGAACTCATTGATTTATGCTTGAACAAAGAGAAGATTGCGCTTGACAGAGGATGGTTTTCATGACACCTTACGTAAGCATTATTGTGCCTATATATAATACAGAACGCTACCTACCCCGCTGTCTTGATTCTCTGTCTAGACAAACACTTGTTCATGCGGAAATTCTTCTTGTAATAGACAGAAAATCTAGTCAAGAAAGCTGTAAAATTGCAGAAGCCTATTGTGAAAAAGATAGTCGAATGAAATTGCTGCATTCCAACGTTCAAGGGGCTAGTGCGGTTCGTAATATTGGTCTACGTCATGCGACGGGTGAATATATCGGATTCGTCGATTCCGATGACTATGTAATGCCAGAGATGTTTGCTGACCTATATTCCTTTGCTTCTACTCATTCACTCGATATCGCAGTAAGCGGTATATGGAGAGACAATGCTGATGCAAAGGCATTGCAAGTCCACATGCTGTATCCTAATGAGATTACACGTATTCCGCAAACCTCGCGACAGGATTTTATGTATAAGTGGGTATTGTCGAATCAGGCCTACTTTGTTTGGAATAAATTATATCGCAAGTCGTTTCTGGATCAGCATGAATTGTTTTTTAATGAAAAAATAATAATTGGCGAAGACTCCGTTTTTAATGCGAATTGTTTTTCGCTAGCCGTGTCCGCTGGTTCTACAGAGAAGGCCTATTATATCTACTATAATCGCCAAAGCTCTCAAATGTATTCGATAGACACAAAACAACTTCAGCAAGATTTTCAGTTGCGTTGGGATGCTTTCAACAAATGTGCGGGTCGTATTTCTGAAGGCGATAACCTTATTGCCATCGCTTCACTAAGAATGGTTACCAATGCATTATTCATGTATAAAATTAAAAACCGCACTTTGGAAGAGGCCTGTGATTTCGTTGCTCAATTAATATCAAATCTTGAAATGCAGCCTTACATTGAAATTGCCTTGCAGCCAAATATACTAAGTGAATTTGCTATACAGTCACATATGGATGCGTCTGCTTTAAATAATTTCAAAAGATTTGCTGAATCCGTCTCCATGGGAAAAGACAAGCTGCTTGAATGGCAGCTATACTATAAAAATGTTATTGAAAAGAAGGGCTGACTTGTGAAGTATGCACTAGTTACAGGATCAACCGCCGGAATTGGACTTGCTATTGCCAAGAGGCTATTAGAGGAAGGCTGCTTTGTGTTTGTAAACTTCGCTCATAGTGAGGAAAACGCTCAAGCGGCAAAAAAGATACTTTCCACCGTCAGCAGCAATTATGCCATGATCAAGGCAGATATGTCCAAATTAGAGGGAGTAAATATTGTAGGTGAAGCTGTTTCAAAGCTATGCCCGCAATTGGACTATCTCATTCTTAACAGCTATGTGACAGATAAAACCGATTTTCTCCAAGTCACACCCGAGCAATGGCAGCATGTGATGGACATGAATGTAAATATGCCCTTCTTCTTAATGCAGCGCTTATATGATCACATGGCGGAGAGCGGTTCTGTTGTCTGTATTGGTGCGGTGATGGGCATTTACCCACATGCCATCTCAGTAAGCTATGGCGTTTCAAAGGCGGCCCTTCATATGCTCTGTCGCAGCATGGTTAAAATTTATGAGTCAAAGAAGGTAAGGATCAATGCTGTTTGCCCAGGGTTTGTAGAAACTCCCGCACAAGCAGGTAAAGCCCCGGATCATAGACAGCGAATTGAAAATAAAATCGCACTTCATCGATTTGCCCAGCCCAAAGAAATAGCGGATTTCTGTTTCAGCGTTTTAAACAATGGCTATATTAATGGGGCAGTAATTCCGATCGATGGCGGATATGATATGGCTTAAATAATTTAAAATGAGGGAACGAGCATGCACTATCGTTGGTATAAGGTAGCAATTCAGGAATGTCAGTCGATCATAGCAATGCTTGAAAATGAGCAATTAAACAGCGTTACGAGACTTTGGATCAAAGGAATACTGGCAGACCTACACCATAAAATTTCTGAAGACGAGATGCAGGATTCTATTGCGAAAGCACAACTTCTGAAGTGCTTGAACAAAATCCTGGGCTTTCTCGACACAGTATCATCATCATATTTGATTGGCTATGTCGAGCAGCTATTAATTACTATAAAACGTGACATACCTGTAAAGATAAGAATTGATTTGCTTTTTGCCAGACCTGTGTCTGCAGTTTACTGTTTACTTGTCTATGAACAATTAAAAAAATATGACTTTGTTGAATTGCGTATCGTAGCTACAGATTACTATCCCATGGATATTTATCACTCTAGCGGACAGCATGCGCAATTAGTCGAATATTTAAAGTCCTCCTGCATAGATTATATCCCGTACTATGAATACGAAGTTTTTCATATATTGCCTGATATGCTGTTTTTTTCGTACCATAATCATGTATTCACAAAGCCTTTACATTTACAACAGTCAACTCTAACATCAATTATTAATCGGACTATGTTTTTAGAATATACATTTAATCCGGACGATCTAATACGATACAACAGCCAATATACGATAACCCCATATACTTGGCTTCAATTCAGGACTTCTGAATTCTCTCGTAATAGCATTTCTTGGGGTCAACAAGATATCGTTACTGGTCACCCACTTATAGATCTATCTTATGGAATCTACTCGGGTGATAGCACAGTTGCGATTCCCGAGGAATGGGCAAAACCGGATGAGAGTAGGACAGTTATTTTGTGGAATATCAACCCAAAGACTAATGACGATACATCAATAAATAGAGCAGAAACTAGAAAAAAAATATCAAAGGTTTTACAGGTTATTTCCGACCTCTGTGACCGATACTGTTCCATTATCATAATATTAAGACCACATCCATTATGTTATTTGCCTGAGTTTCAGCCTTTCTTTGCGGAATTAAATGCGAGGGTTTTCTTGGATCAGAATCCGGACAGCTATCCTGCATTATCATTTGCTGATGCGTATATTGGCGATTACAGCTCGCTTTATCGTCAATACCTCCCATCCCAACGTCCTGCATTAATTTTCGACGCGCAGGAAGACGAACTCAATATTGCATTCTGGTCCCAGACAAATCTAGCCTCAGGACTGGAAGAAGCTTACCCATTTGTTGAGGCTTTAATTTGCAACTACTCAGCAATGATGCGCCCCGTCACCGAAACTGATAAATATTATCTGGGCCCGATGGACGGCAAAAGCAGCGAGCGAATCTCGTCCGCGATGATCAATAAATTTATTGAGGAAGAAGCTCCATTCATTCATCAGTATTGTCCTTTACTTGTTAATGGAACAATAGATAAGGAGCCAATGCTATGACTAGTGCATTACATACGAATATAAAAAGTGGAAAGAGTCCGTTTGAGAAACGATTTATTACAATTGAGGAGCTGGCAAAGCGGCTTATACCTTCTGATGCTCCCTTGATTATTTACGGGGCCGGGGCAACTTGCAGCGATACATTGAAGTCCTTATTTGCTGAAAAAATTCTCCCCCTTTGTATTACAGATAGCGACCCGACCAAGGCTGGTACATCAATTATGGATATCCCCGTGCTGACGCCTGAAGAGGCAATCCAAAAGGCTGGACCTCATGCTATTTGTGTGGTAGCGATTTGGTCAATAGCTACCTTTTACAAAGATTTTGTAACGCGTTTGTCCACAATTGGATATCGGCAAATATTTTTCTTGAATATCGATTTTCGTCCTCGCTCACTTCCAAAAAGATGGGTTGAGGATGTACAGCAGAATGAAGCGCGTTTGCTAATGACGCTGGACAAATTCTCCGATGACAAATCAAAAGCACGATTCGAGGATTTTATTTATTCCTTCCTCTCAAGCAAGCTAGACCATTGTAATATTCTTGGTAGTTATAAATCGTTAGACGGGGAAATCCTCAACAATGACCTTGTTCAGGCTGGAAACGAAGATTCTCTGATTCATTGCCGGTCCGGATTTCAAGATGATAAGGATACCTACTTAAACAAGATTTCACAATTAAAAGAAGCCTATCTGTTTGAGCCAACCTGGGTAGGTCGAATCAAAACGAAAGAGTATTTCCATAGTACGCAATCTTATAAAATTTTGATTTTTCCAAATCTTCTTTCAAACGACATGACAGAAACTGATTTTGACGAAAAGATTTTCTTTACAAGATTTATGGATCAAGAGGAATATAAGCCAGCACACGCAAATACAATCCCATTAGATATGCTGGTCGATGAGCTGCTCCCTACCATCATCCATCTGGATATGACCAGTGGGCATATTGAGGCTCTGCGTGGCGCATCTAAGATGATCGCTAACAACAATCCCACTATCCTCCTCTCTGGATTCCGTCATGCGAGCGAGATTTCGGATATTATTCAAACCTTTCCTCTTTATGAATTCCATATGCGTTATTTCGGGGGAATTACAATGCGAGAGGGCTATACACTGGTTATGAAGTCCCGTGGTCTAGAATAAATAACAGCACAGCGAAATTGACTTTATATTTTAAGTCAGTTTGGCTGTCTTTTTTAGAGGTGGTATTCTCACCCCCTCTTATCCTTTAATGGCTAACGTATTCCCCCAATATGACGATAATAAATGTATACTACTTTAAGTCAGGAGAATGACACACGTGGAAAAACTTCTCTCGTTATGTATGATTGTTAAAGATGAAGAAGAAACAATAGATAGATGTCTTAGCAGCATAAGTGGCTTAGCCGATGAGATCATTATTGTGGATACTGGATCAACAGATCTAACGAAGGAAATCGCTTATAAATATACTGAACATGTTTTCGATTTTAAATGGAGCAATGACTTTTCTGCAGCTCGCAATAAAAGCCTTAGCTATGCTACAGGTAAGTGGATTCTTGTCCTCGATGCAGATGAGTATTTAAACACTGATGACTGTGAGCGATTCAAGAAATTTATTGAGAACGAACAGATTGAGCAGAATAAGGTTTATTCTATCTCTATTATAAGCTATGTAGGCGAATCCATTCGGAATGCTAATGTTACGGAAAGCACGATGGTTCGTTTATTCCCTAATAACCAGGGCATTCATTATTTTCGTCCCATACATGAACAAGTAGTTGATGCTAATGGCATCCTTCTATCAACTACCGTTTCTCCCATCACGGTTTACCATACTGGCTATTTAAAAGATACGGTGCAGAAAAAAGACAAGCACAATCGTAATCAAGCTATATTTTCAGAGCTTAAACAAAGTAGCGGCTTTATCCCCTACGATTATTTTACAATTGGTAATGAATATGCAACAAAGGGAGATTATAAAAAAGCATTATACAGTTATGAAAGAGCATTTAAAAAAGCTGCTCCTAACAACCCATGGATTTTGGATTGCGCCAGTCAAATGTTCACCATCTATATGAAGTTTAACAGAGTACATGATGCCTGGGAAATTCTTCACCAAGTCTTCAGCCATTACCCGGATTATCCTGAATATCATGCATTCAAAGGTAGCCTCTATGAATACGCCGGCCATTACTCATTGGCAAAAGAATCACTTCTAACAGCGTTTCATAATGCTGAGGCTTTATCAAGGAAGACAGACCGCTTCTTTCTGATCAATCCGTCTTACGGGTCTATCGTACCGCTATCCCGTCTGCTAAAAATAGCTAAAGTAGAACAGAACAAAGAAGAGATTGTATATTATTGCATTAAAATTCTTCAAGCCAATTCACATGATTTTCAAACATTAAATACGTTAATCACCGTTTTGTTATTAAAGGAATCTGAATCTGCCGTCATAACGACAATAAATAAAATCATAATTAATCAAACACAACGGGACTTTATATTATTGCATAAGATATTTCTGTCTCATGGCAATAAAGAGATTGCAAAATATTATGAAAACAAAATTGAAAACAGATCATTAATCTCAATAGAGGATCTCCTGTTTTCGTCCATTATTAATAGTAGCGAGCAGCAGTTTAAGGAAGCACTTTTGAAACTCCAGCCGGATAACGCTGACAATCCCAAAATTAATCTAGCAATAATGATTGCCACATTAAAGTGGCAAAATCCTTTCATTGACATGTTAGTGTATAACGAAAATCAAATAAAAGCCGAACAACAACTGAGTATGTATCAAAAAATTATTAACAACACAATTGCCCAACAAGATATCGTCCAAAATGTAACAACGGTGCATACATTGCTATCCACTCTGTTCGAATTGAAACAGTTTGATTTATTCGATATCTACATTGATCAACTTAATCATCCGTTGGTCATCAGTTTGCTGGCTAATTATTTTTACCATAATTTCGAAACGAATTTGGCTGTCTCTTTTTATAATTTGCTGCTCGAACAAAATAAAATGGATGATTCGGGATATATTAATCTTGCACATCTTCATATTAATAGTGGATATTCCGCTGACGCTGTGCCTTTCCTTGAGGAAGCTATAAAGTTAAACCCTAATGGGCATCACTTATTTTCCTTAATGCTTATTCATGCAGATAATGAAGATATTCGCAAGCGCTATAGAAAGCAATATACAAGCCTTTTTGCCCAGCATGTAAAGCTCCCATTCATTAAACAATTGTAGAGAATTAAAAGCCGTGGATTCTATTGTTCATAGACGATTCCGCGGCTTTACTTATAAATAATTATTCTCTCATATCAACAAAAAAGCTCTCGCCCGTATACTGCGCTTCATATTTGTTTTTATGAATACGGGTCTTGGCTAACTTATTCAATGCCTGGGCAGCTTCATCCCTAAGCAATTCCATCTTGGACTGGATCGATGCATCATGTTCGCTAATTTTGAACAGTATTTCCTTTTGAGATGTGGATAGATTACCTTGCTGTTCTAATAAATGGATAACCTTCTCCCGTTGATCAACTAATGCAATTAACTCCTCGGCATTAACAGCTTCAGTCTTTTCAACCATATTCAAAGTTTCTTCGTACAACTGCTCCAGCTCATGCATCATTAGACACCTGTCTCTGCATGTGTCACCATCGAAGCATTGCCTTTAATAATTTGTTTCCATACTTCTCTAAGTTCCTCCAAATGAATAATCACCTCTGAAGCCAGGCTTGAATCCTTTTTCATATTGGATTGAATCAATTGATGGAGCAGGTACTCATAAATTTGCTTCAAATTATTGGAGATCTCATATTCATAGTCAAGTGAAGCAATCAGTTCATGAATAATCGCCTGGGCCTTCTTTAGATTGTTATTTGTTTTCCCGTAATCTCTAGTATGAATCCCCTCAATGCCAGCCTTCGTAAAACGTATGGCGCCATCATATAACATGATAATAAGTTGTCCACCATTTGCCGTTTGAACAGATGACTGTTTGTAAATTTGATGTGGCGAATTATACATACTGATCCACTCCTTTACCTAACTACATAAAACTTGATAATGATGAAGATTGGCTGTTAAATTTATTAATTGCTTTTTCCATTGCAGTAAATTGTTTGTAATACTGTATTTCCATCATATTAAGGCGTGTGAGCATCTGAGACTCTCGAGATTCCATACTTTTCAATTGTTCGCCTATTGTAGAGTTATGCATAAAGGTGAACGCAGTGTCGGAACTAGTAAGAGAGGTACCAGCAATTTTATTCAAATCTTTTAATGCTGACATTGAAGAATCCATCATCGACCTAAATACCCCATTACTGCCTGTAAATAGGGCAGTTACTTCCTCTGGATTCGAGTCTAAAGCACTGCGTAGCTTCTCCTCGTCCAAAACAAGTTTGCCTTTCTCCGTGTAACTGCCAGTCGTAATACCAACTGACAAATAACTATTCTCTCCTGTTTGAGCTCCGCCTACTAAAGCTGTAGCAGTTGATCTGAGATCAGAAATAAGTTTTGTCAGCGTTGTATCTCTACGTAACAAACCACTTCTAGCTTTTGACTCTAATAACTCTACTTCTTTTTCTGAGAGTGCGGATTTCTCATCCGTTGTGAGTGGCATGTAATTACGAAATTTTTCTTCGGACAGCTCGCCGTTAACCAACGAAATAAGTGAATTATATTCTGAAATAAAAGCTTTAATTGTATCTACGGTTTTAGTTGTATCCTTAGTAACCGATATTGTAGCACTATTATCAGATTCATCAACTGCTGTAAAATCAACACCATTAATAACAAATCGATTAGAGTTTTGTTCGTATCTCATGCCATTAATATGAACTACCGCCGTCTTCCCGGGATCGCTAGCAGCTGCATTACGGTTAGCAATGCCACTGACTAACATTGCACTGTCTATCGCTCCAGACTCTTTTGCTGTGATCGAAATTTGGCCGGTCTGCTCGTTGTATAATGCCGTCGCCTTATACTTACTGTTTCCATTAATAATCTTGGCCAATTGAGCGCCATTCATATCTCCATCCAAAGTTATCGATTCGCCATTGATCTGAACTTCACCTACTGCTAAATTTCCAGTACCGATATCAAATACTTCTCTAGTGTTAGTAGCTAGTTGCTCTACCTTCACCTCTAAACTCCCGGAGGCCGTTGAATTAGTAGCATTGATCCTAATAGAATTTGCAGCACCGCTGACATTAGAGGTCTTTGCATTAATAGCATTTGAGAGATTATAATTGGCTAGTTTATTATTTCTAAAATCTACGATTTTGGAGCTAATCGTCCGGTAATCTTCTCTCTTCCATTCTAACTGTGTTTTCTGTTTTACAACCTTATCATAGGTTGCCCGCTTAGCCTTCATCAATTCCTTGACCATTGCGTCAACATCAAGGCCTGATGCCAATCCAGAAAGTCTCATATCATTAACCTCCTTTCTAAACCTTTTGGTCTACCATTATCCCTGTAAGCTCGATAAGCTTAGCTGCAGCTTCTACAACCTTCTCTTCTGGAAATTGTCTAATAATTTCTCCGCTAGCTTTATCTCTTACTTTGTAAATAACTTGCTTTGTCACTTCATGAATCGACCGATCAATTTCTGTGTCAGGCATTTTGACAGCCTGCAATATACGGTCAATATTTTTTTTAACGAATTCATTCGTTAATGTTTCAGATTGTATATGATTTTGCGTATTTACTGGTAATTCTTCAGCTCCATTTTTCGGACTGTTGTTAGAATTCGTATCATAGGTAAATGCTGCCGTAGTGTTTATAGATGAAACCTTCATACTATGCCCACCTTTGCAAGATTATTTAATTATATTATCGGACAATTAATCCCTGTATGTTAGAGTATATTAATGATTAAAAAGAAAAGAGGCGCTTGGTAAAACCAAGGCCTCTTCCCTGTTGAAATAGATTAACGAAGTAAGGACAATACGCCTTGCGGTTGCGAGTTAGCTTGTGCCAACATTGCTTGCGACGCTTGAAGAAGAATGTTGTCCTTAGTGAGCTTAACCATCTCACTTGCCATGTCAGTATCACGAATACGCGATTCTGCAGCAGTTAAATTCTCTACAGTAGTACCCAGGTTGTTAGAAGTGTACTCAAGACGGTTTTGAGTAGCACCCAAGCTAGCGCGTTCCTTCGAAACCGCTGAAATAGCAGTTTCAATGCTGGAAAGTGTCGCAGAAGACAATGTGTCGAAGTTAGCTGTGGTAAATGTGAACGAAGTAGTCGAAACAAGCTTGATCGAGATCGATTGCTTATCATCGTTCGATTGAATCTTAACTTCAGACTGAGCTGTAGCGCCAGTTACGCCGGAAGCGATGTTGATGCCGTTGAACTTCGTATCGCTCATGATGGAAGAGATTTGAGCGCTAAGCTCTTCAACTTCAAGCGAGATGTTAGCCAAGTCACCAGAAGAATATGTTCCGTTCAGAGCCTGAACGTTAAGCTCTTTCATACGAGTAAGCATCGCACTAACTTCGTTCATAGCACCTTCAGCCGTTTGCACGAAGGAGATACCGTCTTGAACGTTACGTTGTGCCATTTCAAGACCACGGATCTGACCGCGCATTTTTTCGGAAACTGCAAGACCTGCAGCATCGTCAGCAGCACGGTTAATACGTAGACCGGAAGACAATTTCTCCATTGATTTACCTGCAGAAGCGTTGTTAAGACCCATGTTGCGGTGTGTGTTCAAAGCAGTAATGTTGTGATTAATACGCATTGATAATTCCTCCTTGAGTAGTTAGGTCCCACATCCATGTGGTGAGCTGTTCAGCTCTAACTTATATATCGGATAAACATCCCCAATATTTTATAGCTGTTTTTTGATTTTCTTGAATTGTTTCAATAGGTCTTCGTTACTGATTACTGCCGCTCCCGCATCACGATTCGTATTTTCAACGGAAGCATACAATTCCTTGCGTAGAATTCCAATATTTTTAGGGGCTTTGATGCCTACTTTCACAACGTCATTAGTTACATCCAGAATCGTGACTTCGATCTCACCGTCTATAATTAACGACTCTCCAACTTTCCTGCTTAGCACTAACATCTTATTGCCCCCCTTTTTTTGCTACTAAATCATTGAACAGAGGTTGATGTATAGCATACTGACCGTCCGGTAATATGTACTGCACAGCAAGCCTTTCTCTTGTATTAAGTACGATCGGAGCCCCCAAATTAATGGTTGCAGCGGACAGAACATCTCTAATATTAACGATGTTTACAATCTTAACATCGGTTTCATTTGTAAGCTTCAATTCCTCCTGGATATTCTGCGGCAGCGTAAATTCATATTGCTTAAAAAAGTCAAAGGGGGACGTTACGATAAATGATATATTCTCAATTGTGGTTGATTGTAAACACATAAACGGGCTTTCCTCTACTGTAATGAGCAAATAGGATTGTTCTTCTTTAAAACCTGGAATCCCTTGTTCAAAATAATAGATATCTTCTTCCGAGTAATCGATTACTCCAAATCTAGTTGTTTGCAGTTGCATATTCATCCACACTCCTATTTACTCATATTATCTATCATTGTAACCTTAGCTTTCTTGTAATAAAACAAAAAGAGCTATAGCATCGTAATCGATTCTATAGCTACTTGTACCTATCGTAAAATATCAATTTGTGGTGGTGTAATATGAACCGCTGGATATTGCGCCATCTGAATCTGAACGCCGCCACGTTGAAACTCGACTTGAGGTTTGTTTGGAACGGTTTCAATTTCGACCTTGCCAGGCGTGTAATTAATCTTCGGCGGTGAAACATGCGCTTCGAATGATATATTCGCTATCGATGCATCACCATAAATCTGCACCTTTGGAGGCTGCCTAAATATGCCCTGCAGCGCAAGTTCGGGAATCGGGTTTTCTTCCAGCGTCAAATCACCAATCTGATTATAAGTACTAACTGTATTTTCAATCGCATGCTGGACGAACTGCCCGAATTGATTGTATATCCGGTTCATGAAGCTAACCGGTTTTCCACCTGTAAGCGCATCCCACGTTTTGGACATGTCTATAGCGACGACCGGCGGCTCCGACTGTACATCCAGAACACCGGGTGTCGATTTTACATTCATCGTGGCATTCTTCTGTTGAATATTGAATAGCCCTTGCTTAGAGGAGATATCTAATCGTGCCGGTATTTGCTCAATTTGAATCTGCGGGAATCTCATCGGATTACCTTAAGAAATCAACCAGAGATTTGCTAATTACTTTGGCTCCAACAGACAGCGAAGCTTGGTAAATATTTTCGTTAATCTTCGTGTCGATTAAGAGCTTTTCGTAGTCGGCATCTTCAACCCTGGATTTCATATCCGTCAAGTTAATTCCGAGATCGGACAATCGATTTTGGATAAGTTCAACACGATTAACTCGCGCGCCAATCTCCGCTCTGACATTTAACATGCGGTCAATGCTGCTGTCAATGCCAGCAATTTCAGCTGCGACATCAGCATGATTGCCTGCGTCCAATGCCGATATGATACGATCTAGTACAGAGAAAACATTGTTGCCCGTACCTGAAGGATCGGCGTCTCCGAATACTTGACTCGTCGTAAAATTGATATCAAGCTGTGTATTCACTCCAACAGTATACTGGATTTTCCCCGTATCACCCTCTACAGCACTGGCGACCATCGTCGGATCAGAAGTATCGTAAGGAGCCTTATCGAATTGTTCTCCATTAAAGACATATTTCCCGTTAATCTTGCTGTTCGCAATATCAATTAACTGTTTTTTCAACTGCTCGACTTCACTTTTAAAATTATCAAGCGCTAGATCCGGGTAGGTACCATTGGCACTTTGCGTCACAAGATCCTTAACTCTGAGCAGCACATCGCCAGCTTGACCTAGGACGGTATCATTGAAATCAAGCCATGACAATGCGGAATCAACATTTTTCTGATACTGCTCAGTAGCCGATATTTCGGTGCGGTATCGTAGTGAATAGGTAATGCCTACTGGATCGTCAGAAGCCTTGTTGATTTTTCTTCCTGTCGTCGCTTGCATTTGGAGTTGCTCCATTTGCGTCATATTGCGGTTCAAATTCCTTGTCAACTGCAAATGCATCATTCCTTGCGTTACACGCAATGACATATAATCTACCTCCCTATTCTACGAATCAACGACCTACCATACCCGTTCCGTTAATGAGCTTCTCCAGCATCTGATCGAATGTGGTCATAAAGCGGGCTGAAGCGCTGTACGCATACTGATATTTAATCAAATCGGCCATCTCTTCATCAAGGGAGACCCCGCTTACAGACAGACGATTGCCCTGGATTTGATCCAACTGAGTTTGCGTATTCTTATATAGGCGGCTTGCTTCTTGGCTCTGTACACCAAGCGCGCCAACAACCGCACCGTAGAAATCGCCTACCGTGGCCTGCGTGATGCCGCCGCCTTGATCTGTTTCATCAAAACCAAACTTCACATTTTTGAGCTCTGACATCAACAATGCCAGTCCGTTGTTGCCCCTTATGACAGAGGTTACGCCGCCTCCGTCCGTGGTTGTGCGAAGAGATGTTGCGATTTTGTTCGCATCAGCTGCAATCGAAGGATTGAGTTCAATACTTGCGGCTGTTATGCCATTTGCACCCGCTTTGAATGTAAAGAAATCCTCACCCTCTGTTGCAGGGTCCGCGAGCGTGTAACCCAGTTTATGCAAACCGTTAATGCCTTGCACCGTCACAACTTCCGGCGCCGTTGTAGGCGTAGTTGTGCCCGGCTTCACCCAGCCTGCAGGAATCGTTACTTCAAATTCGCCGTTAGCAAGGGTATCCGCTAGTGTATCCAGTTGTTGCTGGAACCCGGCCACGAAAGTATCTCGCGATACAATCATGCCATGAATCTCGCCACCAACAAGTGAACCTGTCGCGTAAGCCGCTTCCGCATCAGCTGCAGTCATCGGAGTAATAGCTGCGCCTTGCAGCAAATTTATGTTACCAAGATTAATATTGTAGCCTTGATCGGTTTCTGTTACGGTAATATTGGCGATACGGGATAGCTTGTCTGTCATTAAATCACGCTGATCGCGAAGATCGTTGGCATTATCGCCTATCATCTCGCTTCTTCTAATCTCTGTATTCAAGGAAGCTATTGTCTGGAGAAGAGAATTCGCTTCTGACACTTTAACTTCAATATTTGATGTCAAATCTGCGTTTAAGTTGGACAACTGGCGGCTTAGGCCATTGAATGTTTCTACCAAAGCCATGGCATTTTCTTTCAGAATCTCACGGCCTGTAACGTTCTCAGGATCTTTGCTAAGATCGGACCAGGAATTCCAGAACTTCTCGAGTACCGCGCGGATACCTGTATCAGAAGGCTCGTTCACATAACCTTCTAATTTGCTAAGCGTGTCCGTCTGGATAGACAAACTACCGACTCCATAGTTCTGATCCCGGTATTGAGTATCCAGGAACGCATTCCGAATCCGTGTAATCGAAGTAAATTCAACACCCGTACCTAACTGGCCCGGCGCGTTGGAACGATTCATCCCATAGGCCTCAATCGGCCGAGCGGCTACCATGCTTACCCTCTGTCTGGAGAACCCCTCTGTATTGGCATTCGATATATTGTGACCGACTGTATTGATTGCTGCTTGTTGCGTGAAAATACTGCGCTTCGCCGTCTCCAGCGAGTGGAACGTAGACCTCATGCTCTCATCTCCCTATGCCTTTGAGTCGAACCATGTATTCCGTTTATTAGCCGCCATCTGATTCATGGGATGCTGATAAACGACATCTTCATTGGGATCCTCAATCATTAGGCCGATTGAGAAATTAATGAAGTCAAGCGACTGCTGAATGAGCTGTTGGTTCGATTCATTCACTTGCTTCAGACGCTTCAAAACATCCGTTAATTCATCATATAACCGTGTAAGCTGTTGCTTTTCCTCAGGATTGTTGACCGATTTAATCAGATCGGACAGCACGCCAGAGCGCATCCGAAAGCCGATTTCCTTAAAGTATCTAGCAGTCGATAATAGTCGGGTCGTCTCGAGTTCATCTGCTTGAGCCGTGAGCAGCTTTTCCTTTTGGGTAATCACGTTCAATTGAACAATTTCATTCTTCATGATTAAATCCGTCTTGCTCTCTTCACATTCCAATAGCCGTCCGTACAAGTTCAATTGCTGCTCCAAAATTTTCGTTATGTTCGAGATCGACATTTCAATAATCCTCCGCCCTTATTCTGACCGATTGGTATTGAGATAAGGCAGAAGCTTCTCTGCAATCTTGCCCGCTTCCACATGATAAGTGCCGGAAGCAACAGATTGCTTCAACTCGTTAATGCGTTCTGCGCGTTCAGCATGGCTGAGTTTACTCGTCGTAAGCATCTCCTTGGCTGCTGCCGAGATTTGGACCTCGTCCTTCTGGCGAGCCTTCTTGGCTGTGTCTGCACGGAATTCCGATTGCTTCTGATAGGGGTTCGTTCCGCCAATCCGATTCGTTTCGTTTATCTTCAAATTCTCCACCTCATTAATATACAGGAACTAAAAAAGCCGATGACCTTATACAAGTGTTATCGGCTCTAGTCAAGCATTATTTAATAGTATCGTTGATTTATCTGTCCTTATACTGATTAAGACCGCGGTAAGCAACATCCGTAGGCTTCAGCTTGTCCGATTCTGTCTTATGGCCTTCGTTCCCAGTCATACGCCTCGCGTCTTTCACTAACCGCATCCGGCAATTGTCACACAGATGATTATCCCGAATCAATGTCCCGCAAGACTCGCATGGATAAGACATATTCGGCGCGTTGACCATTGAGATACGACCCTCGCGAATAAACTTGGTAATTTGCTTAATTGAAACGCCCGTCTGATCCGACAGTTCACTAATGATTGCACCTTTATATTCTCTTAAATAGTCGGCGCAAGTCTGGTACTCTTTATCAATATCGCGTATGCACACCGGACACACATCTCTGAAGTTTTTGGCAAACAGCTTTCCGCAACGAGGACAATTATCTAAATTCATCAATCAGGCCCTCCTCATTTTCTCTATCTCATTTCTATCTATATTAACGGATTTCGGCGCGTTTTTCATTAATTTTATAGTGGTATAAAGCAAGGGTTCGCTGAATGGCGCCACAAAAGTGCATTATGATCTCGCCCACGTCAGCGTATACAGCTGAACCGGCCGATAAGCATAACGAACCAGCGCCGAAGCACAGGCCTCAGCCGTGCTGCCCGTTGTGTAGATATCGTCTATTAGAAGAATGGTGCACTCTTCTCCATTGGATGAAGAAAGGCTTCTCTCCAGCCTTCTGATTTGAACTTCATTGCCCGTAAATAGAGCCTCTGAATCGCGCTGACGCTCCACTCTTGTCTTGAAACTCATCTTTTCGGTATGCCGGTCGCGAATTAATAAATCATAGATCGGAATATCGAACCTATTCGACAAGTAGAGTGCCATTTGCTGTGCCTGATTAAATCCCCGCTCCTGCGCTCGTTCCCCGCTGATCGGCACATACGTAATCGCATCCCATGACCGGGATATCGATGCGTGAGGATTCCAAAGTTGATGCACCCACTTCCTTACTCGCTGAAGCCCGCCTCCGCCTTCTCTGCTACGTATCCCAGCCTGCCCCTTGCGATGGTTTATAATCAATTTCTCCTCTGTGAGTCGAATGAAGCTCGGCACCAGCATTTCTGCCAGCATAGGAGCAAGACGCTCGTTGCCTCGATACTTGTACATCGCAAGCCATTCTCGCATAACGGGACTATATCCGACCGCACTGCGATTGCAGACAAAATGGCGCTCTCTTCGCCGCAAGCAGTCGCCGCAGTTCACCCCCCGGCCGCATACAGGGCAAGCGATACGATCCAGCCATGGAATTGAAGCAAAGCAGCTTACACATAGCGACTGCCGAAGAAGACGGTAGGAAGCCATCCCCTGCTCGGCATATGCACTGCCCTGTTGCGGCAACACCTTTTTCCCGCATACGGTACAGCCGCTAAGGTCTGGAGACAGCCATTCCATGGATCGGTCGCCAGCAGACTGGAGAATGGATTTGAAATGGGTTATCCGTTGTCCCAAACCACTCATGCTCGCGCCCCCTTTTTCGTATACACAGGCAGCAGGTACCCACGCACCTTCGCCATCTTGTTCATGGATCGGATATGACGGACGGCCTGAAGCTGAGATTGATTTCGTTCTGATCCGAAAAAGTAGACCTTCCCTCTGGGGTCATCGGCAGACCGCCCAGCCCTTCCTGCCATCTGTACAAGCGAAGCCTCGTCGAACAGTCCTCCATCTGCATCCAGAATATAGACATCGCTCCTCGGAATGGTCACCCCTCTCTCCAGAATCGTCGTTGTGACTAGTAAGCGGATCTCCCCTTTCCGGAAGCTTATCACTTTGGCAGCCCGATCGGGGTCCTGCGAGGAGGTAGCATCGACATGGGGACATTGCAGCTTACGGCGCAGCAGGGCTGCCAGAGGCTCTGCTTGCGCAATTCGCTGTACGAACACAAAGATTTGCGCACCCCGGCTAAGCGAGCTTCTCAATGCCTTTGTAAGCGTTGCAGGAAGCTTATCCTCCTGCAACATGCCTTTCACAGTCGGCGCGCTGACAAGGCTGGGAACAGGCAGAGGATGTCGATGATAGCGCACGGGCACGCGTGCATGTGCAAGCTTTCCCTGCCTAGCCGCACGTTGAAGCTCGCGTGGTGGAGTCGCGGATAGAAGAAGGCGAGGAGCACCCGGCAGGCAGCTCTTGTCCGCAGCGTACTTCAGCATGGGGTCACCGTGATAAGGAAAAGCATCCAGCTCGTCAAGGATAACGAGATCGAAGGCTTCCTGAAAGCGAAATAATTGATGAGTCGTCGATAGCGTAATCTCTCCTCGTTCCCATCTCTGTTCACTGCCCCCATATAGCGTTACTACTCTTGCGTCGGGAAACGCACGTCTAATGCGCGGATCAAGCTCGAGAACAACATCCCTTCTCGGTGAAGCGATAAGCGCCCTGCCCCCTCGGCTTATAACGGAATCGACGAGCGGGAATATCATCTCGGTTTTCCCAGCCCCCGTAACCGCCCATAGCAGAAAATTACGTATATCCGTACGCTCCGCCGCAAGCGGAGCGCCCCACGACAACAGACGCACCGACCAATTTCGCCACCAGGAATACTGAAGCTGTTGCTGCCTCTCAGATTCCTTCGCAGGGTGAATCCCCGTACCTGCAACCTGGCCATTCCTTAAATGTGGTGTATGAGATTGAGCATGATGGCGAAGGCTGCTTCCCCTATTGTACAAGGGCTGCGACTCGACAAAACGCAAAGCTTCCGCCGCTGCTGCATGCTGGGCAGGACTTAACCCCCACTTCTCCAGTCGTTCCTTCACAGGCAGCACTTTGCATATAGATGATTCGCCCGCTTCCCTCTCAGATGCTTCATACCTCCCCAGCACCAGCAACTCACACTCCCGGCTCCTCCCCATCGTCAGACAGGCCTCGCAATATGCACAGAGCCTGCCGCACGACGCACAGCTCGTGCGGCGCAGCTGCTCCTCACCGCTGCCGCAGCGCAAGCAGCGGCTTCGTCGCCGGGCGTCCGCCCGCCCGCCACCATGGGCGGCGACCGCTCCGCTAAGGCGCACGCGCCCGAGCAAAGCCGCCAGCTGAACCGCTTCGCTCCAGCTGGCTCCTGCCACGGGCACGCTGGCGCCCTCAAGCAGGGCGCGCACTTCGCCGCTAAGCAGCGCGCGTCCCTGCAGCAGACCGGCGGCCATGCTCGCGGACGCCGCCACCTTCTCCATGCCTCTCTCCGCTGCGCTGCCGTTCGGCTTGCCGTTATCGTCTCGCGGCCAATACTCCGCTAGCCTGATCCGCTCGTTCGACGCGCTCCTACATCTCTCGTCGACTCGCATACGAGTGACTTTTGCATGCCGACCTGACGAATGATAGACGTCATGCATCCGCTCAATACTCCCCGCCAAATGAGAAAGCGCCTCTTCCGAATCAGCGATACGACTCGTATCCACTTTCCCTGAAACGTTCTCCCGCATTCTTTTTCTATCCGCCCGATAATCCCATCCTTCCACGATCCTGCAGGCCCAGCCTAACGGCAGCGATTCACTCCAAAGCCATCCGACTGCAGCCTGATCCTGACAGCCGCCTCCTTCGAACCAATACCAATGATCCACCCTCGGTGCCAGCGTCAATTTCGCCTCCCACTCGCTGCCGTTATGGACGATATATACCCATGCATTCATGCCGTCTCCTCCTCCAATCTGCCATTGAAACCAACAAAAAAAGCACACCCGATAACGCCAAGACGGCGTCTCAAGTGTGCTTCACTTTTGCTTCGTTTCTATAATGGGATTATAAGTTAAAAAGGCATCTTCGACAAGTCGGCCGGATTTTGCAGATCAACAAGCACCGCATGATCCAATTCCGAAACAATTCCTTCAGCCTGCAGCATCCATAAGAGATGCAGAGCTGTACCTCGCGATATTTGCGAGCGCTTACCACTGGCGTCGTCTCCTTGCATACGATCTTCCATCGCATAAGCATGTATCTGCACTTGTCTACCGCTTCTCTTCCACCGCTCCACAATAGCCAACGTCTCCTTCGATGCCCCGTCATCCACTACGGTCAAACGGATATCCCTGCCAATCCAGCGGGAGAAGGCATGCAGCATTCTTAAATACCATTCCATATTTTTTTGAGTCTGGCCCGCTATTAATACATAATGTTTCTCTGACCTTGAGCGCCTCCGTCCAATCCAAAAAGCCAGATGCACGAACAACGCCGCAATAGCGTAACATCCAATGATAAGAAGGATAAGTTCCATGTCGGCACCTCCTAATCGCTTTGCCATGCAAAACCATCTTGTCAGCATGCCCTTGCCACACTATATGCCAATAACCGCCCATCGGTTACGGCATTTAGGGACAAGTGGAGCACAATGTGCTGCATCGCACAAAATTCGACATAAATATGAGCCTTCTCACCAAAAATACACCCTTGCTCAATTACCAAAATATGCTATCATTTTTGTACACGAACAATCATAGAATCAATAAGATGGCCTACATACTGAAGGGAGAGTGAGAACGTCCTATAGCCCAAGCCGGGCTAAATCATGATAGATGTAAAGGAGAGTGAACGGATGAAGAAAATGAAGAGGCATTTATCAATCGCGTTAGTATTGCTTTTGATTTCTTCCTTAACACTCGGTTCCATTGTATTTGCAGAAGGACTAGATAATGTTCAGAAAGGCTCTGTGAAAGGGTTGGAGTCGCAATTGCTGCTAGAGGGTGCTCTGGCGGAAGAGGAGATTGCTGCATGCGAAAGCTATTCCAAGCATTTTGGATCCATCGACGAGCAACCAGGCGTTCCGTTTATCAAAAAAAATGGTGACGGCACCGCGACAGCAACGTTCAAAACGACGAAAGATTGCGTCGAAGTTACATTCTCAGCATATACCTATGTGGACTCGCCTAAGCCCTATGAGGATCAAAAGCATTATTCCAGCGACAGCGTTAAGTTGAACAAAGCCAGCAATTATTCACTTACCATTGAATTGCCCAAGTGCGGCTATAGCCAGCTCGATCTTTACGCGGGGCCAATCCAATTCAAGCTCAATCCAGAATACGGGCATGACCACTTAACGTTGAGAAACCACATCCTACACAACTCAGGAACGTGCGCGGAGCCTACACCGACACCTACGAACACGCCGACTAGCACAACGACGACTACTCCTACAAATACAACAACTCCTACACCTACGAACACGCCAACTAGCACGACGACGACTACTCCTACGAATACAACAACTCCTACACCTACGAACACGCCAACTAGCACGACGACGACTACTCCTACAAATACAACAACTCCGACACCTACGAACACGCCAACTAGCACGACGACGACTACTCCTACAAATACAACAACACCGACACCTACGAATACACCAACTAGCACAACCACTGCTACACCTACAAGAACACCAACTTGGACACCTACTACAACACCGCCAACGGACCAGCCTTCGGCCACACCAAGTGAAACATCAACACCTACTCCCGTAGAATCTGAAGCACCTACACCTACTCCTACACCGACAGATATAATAACGATTGAAGAGGAAGAGGTGCCAGCAGGCGGGGGGACAGATGAAGGGGAAGAAATCATCGATCAAACAACCGATGAGAATCATCCGGAAGAATCCGTTCCGATCGACAAGCTGCCCAAAACAGGAGACCATAGCGCTGTTCCTTATTATTTACTGGGTTCCTTTATTCTCGTAACCGGCGTAGCTACTTTACGGAAGAAAAAACGCACTAACGAGTCCTGATAATTCCGCAGGCCGAATAAAAAATCTGTATAATAGAACCACAACGAACAAAGCCCTTGGAGCAAGCTAAGCTTGCCTCAAGGGCTTTGTTGCCATTAAACATATGGATAAATACCTATCGTTAAAGCGTAACCCAGCCAAACTTAATAGAATTAATAACAGCTTGCGTGCGATCATCAACTTCCATCTTCTGCAGAATACTGCTGACATGGTTTTTGACCGTCTTCTCGCTAATGAACAAAAATTCGCCAATCATCTTGTTGCTCTTGCCTTCCGCCATCAGACGAAGCACTTCCGCCTCACGACGCGTAAGCGGGCTTTCTTCCGTCGCAATATACTTTACGCCAGGCTCCTTCGCGGCAGCCGCACCCGATGCAACACCCATCTCATCCAGGTAGGTCATGCGGCGAAGCTGGTTAATGAGCTTACCCGTTACCTTCGGATGAATGTAGGAATGTCCATGATGTACAGAGCGTATCGCATTAATGAGCGCTTCAGCCTCCATATCCTTCAATAGATATCCTGTCGCACCTTTACGCAGTGTCTCAAAAACATAACTTTCATCGTCATGAATGGACAGAATGATCACTTTGACGTCCGGGAACATCCCCTTCAATCGTTCCGTCGTGACAACTCCTGTCTCAATCGGCATGTTAATATCCATCAGCACGATCTCTGGCACCGTATGATTGCAAAATTCCAATACCTGTATGCCATCACCGCACTCGCCTATGACTTCTATGTCGTTTTCCATATTAAGAATGCGCTTTAAGCCTTCACGAAAAAGCTGATGGTCATCAGCCAATAGAATCTTAATCTTAGTGGAGTTGCTAGCCGATATCTGGTTCATTATTCTCATTCTCCTTTCTTTGTTCGGAAGTTGTTGGAATGTCTATTACAATCTTCGTTCCCTGCCCAGGCTTTGAGTCTATAATCATCCTTCCTTCGATCAATTCCACGCGTTCCCTCATGCCAACCAGGCCAAAATGGGAATTGCGGCTGGTAGGCTGATCGTCCAGGCCTACCAGAAAGCCATTCCCGTTATCCTGAATCGTCAACGTAATAAGCTGCGGGCTGTAGTAGATTTCCAGCGATACATGGGAAGCGTTCGCATGTTTCAGTACATTGGAGAACGCTTCTTGCACCATCCGATAAATGGCTGCTTCCATAGCGGAAGGCATCCGAATTTCCTTGCCCGTCAGCTCGAATACGGTATGAACCCTGGACTTCTCCTCGAAGTCCTGGGTGAATTTACGCAGCGTAGGCACCAGACCAAGATCATCTAGCGCCATTGGACGAAGGTTGAATATGATTTTGCGTATTTCTTCAAGTCCGGAACGTACTTGGCTCTTGAGATCCACAAGCTCATCCTGCACCAATTCGAATTGCTGCTTGATGAGCATGCGTTCCGCAATCTCGGTACGCAAGACGATGTTCGCCAGCGATTGCGCGGGACCATCATGAATCTCCCTCGCAATACGCTTGCGCTCTTCCTCCTGCGCCAATATAATTTTCAGTCCCAGAAGCTGTCTGGTCTTGGCTGATTCAATAATTCGCGTTACTTGATTAAGATCCCCGGACAAATACTCCAGCACCACATTCATTTGGGAGCCGATCATCTCCGCCCGCTCAATCGATTTCTCGACATTGCGTACCCGCTTTTGAAGGTCATCCCTGCGAGACTTCAAATAATTTTCTTTCTCGCGATAGACCATGAGGTCAAGTTGGATCTGTGTCGCCTTCTCGTATGCGGATTTAATGTCTTCTTCCTTATACCGCACAAAGTCTCGGCTGACTTCCGTCAGACGCATGCGCGCGCGCCGGTACTCCTGCTCCAATTGATCTACCTTGTCGATCGTCCGGACTGTCTCCTGAAGCACCTGCTCAAGCTCAGACTCCAGCGCCTCCAGCTCTGTTCGTGCCGATTCGCATATTTCATAGATTTGATATTTGCTATCCTCCATGACTTGAATGGCATTCGAGATTACTCTATTAATATCGACCGTAAGGTGATCCACTGCGGTTAGGCACTCCCCATCGAAAAAGGATATTCCACTTCATCATACCACACTTTAGCTATATTCCGTCTAGCTATTCTATGGTAACTTTTTTGACCTTCTCATCGTAGCCTACCTTAAAGCCCAGCTTTTCTGAGAACAAACGAACCGGAATTAGCGTTCTGCCATTGCGGGTGAAAGGCGCTACATCCGACGTATACCGCACGCCATTCAACATATAATCCTTCTGCCCAATCGTCATCTCGATCATTTGGCTTCCTCGCAGCACCGTGACCTTACGCGTCTTGTCATCGTAGAGCACCTCGGCTCCCATCGCTTCCGAGACAAATCTCAGAGGGACGTAAGTCGATCCTTGCTGGATAAGCGGCGCAGCTTCTAGTTTAATGCTTTTTCCGTTCACCGATGCATTCGAATTCCCGATCGTCATAGCAATCTTCGCTCGGGCCGGATCTTTCACTTCAGCTGCAGTGCGCAATACAATGTTATCAATGGCAATCGCACCGGATGCTGCTTTCTTGTCGCTGTTCTGATCAATCGTGACCACATAAATCCGCTTCAGCTTAGCCGGGAATGCAATACCTGCGCTTCCCACATCGATTTTGATGTTTTTCCAGCCATCCCAATTTAGCTCTTTGGCTACATCCAGCAGATGGGTTTTGCCGCTTGCGTCTACTACTTCAGCGCGCACCCAGTTTTTGCTGTTGTCGCTGTACACGTCCATTGTCATCGATGACGGCGAGCCGGATAGCGTCACGCCATTGGTGCCGAATACCGCATAGGAGGCTCTTGTTCCTGTTCCAGCTGAGAAGTCATACGAAATCTGAAGACCGCGGCTTGTCTGGCCTGGAAGATCGCTAATAAGTCTCACGCCGCCTTTCGTCGTATCGGCAGGCGTAACCTGCGAAGTAATCGCATAGCGCGATACCTCGAAGTCTTCCACGACTACAGCCTCTTCACCTTTCACGAACGGGATCATTGCACCATATCCGTCATAGCTGCCGACCGCATAGCCAGCTGTGGCTTTGTCGTCTACACTGTTAACAGTAATGGAACCGTTCTGATAAGTCCCCTCGAAACCAACGAATTCCCACTTCAGGGAATCCCCCGACAGATTGTACGTTTTGCCGTTTTTGAGCTTCACCGTAATCGGCACATTAATCGAGCTGCCTGGGGACAACATGCCCGCAGAAGTGTTGATCTTCATCGAGTCGATCTGATCCTTGCCAACGATCTCTACCTCATACTTGGCCTCGACATTGCCCGATTTGGCTGTAAGGGTTGTTTTGCCTATTTTGCTAGCTGTAAATGCGTTTTGCTCAAACTTGCCGACCGAGCCTGATGAGGCCCAGCTCAATGTCGTCGGATCAATCGTAATCGGATTGTAGTATGTATCATAGCCGCTTACCGAATATTTGACTGTTTGGCCGAGCAACATAACGTTGGCACCGCTGACGGACATGTTTCTGACCGAACCTTGAGGGGCAGTTGTAAAGACCCCAATGCCGTTCGATACGGAACGTTGCGAGCTTTCCTGTGTCGGATGAGCTAGCTGCAGATTGGTCGTACCAAGCGGACGCTCGGTCATTGTGGTCGAGCCGCCCCCATCCATATTGACGCCTTTATGTACGCCTAGCTGTACCATAATCTGTTGCAGTTCTCTCAAGTTTAGTCCGGTATTGCTTCCGGATCTTTCACTCGTAATCATGTACACCTTTGTTCCATCCTTGGAATAGCCAATTCCTGTACGAGAAGTAAAGGATGAACCGCTTACACCTTGGATGTCTCTGGAGAATGCAGAAGCTGCGCCATTGTCTACAAGAAGCGTATGTCCGCCTACCAGCATTTGCAGGGTCGAAGTATCGACGGGCTGCTTCGTCGTTTGCGAGACGAGGGAATAGTCCGACGTGACGGCTTGCCCCACCTGTACATTGGCTTTGATGAAGACAGCAGCTTTGCCATGTCCGCGCAGGATGTATCCATCCGCAGGAACGGAACCCGGAATGGGATCACTCTCGCTAATTTGCTCGACAACGCCATTGCGAACGAGAACCTCGGTCGCCTTTGTTGCCGAATTACGCGGACGCTCCGCTCCGCCCCATGCACTTGTGTAAATAAACAAGTTATCCACATGACTATAAGTCACGCCTGCAATCTCTGGTGTATAGGTGGATTGGTTCAAGCCTTCGATCGGGAACGTCTGGCCATTCTCCGCTGTTACCGTACCGCTAAAGGTAAATGCGTCAATCATCGGCTTACGGTCTGTCGTCATGGCGAAGGCATACATGCCATTAAGTTTCGATGGGCTGACCATAAGAGTTCCGCTCGTAATTTGAGCACCCAGCGGCGCTCCCTCATTGGCCATCACGAACACATCTCCATTAATCCCTGCGACTGCTCCACTTTCTTTTGTCATGTTCAAAATATTGTTTCGCTGTCCTACATTGTTATTCCTGCCGCTCATGGCATTTAATGTTACATGTGGATTCGTGAGATCCACTTCTATGACATGAACATCCGTTGAGACAGCCTTATTGCTTCTCGTTGTTTGCCATACATAATCCACTCGCTTGGCGCCCGCTGTAATGATCTGGGACTGCTTAAGCTTCAAAACAGGCGCTGCGCTTGCTGCTTCCGCCTGCGATACGATGAAGGATGCTCCATTACCCGGAAGTAACGTAGCTATAGGATGCGCCAACAGCGCTCCACTAACCGCGATAACGACGACTCGTCTACCTACTCTGCTCTTCTGCCGACCTATGCTGTCCGATCGCTTGCTCATAATACTAGCAACTCTCCCATCTCTATGTAACTACTTAATATAGACTACAAGAGTCGTATAAAAGTTCCGTCCATAAAAGACTGCTATCACTTTTTACCAAGCGATAGATATTAGCTATACACTTGTTTCCTTGTGGGTTATTAGCTGGCACAATCGGCCCTCACATAGAAAACAGGACCTTAGAACGAGGCATGATTGCCGCGGGCTAAGGTCCTGTCCCCTTCCGTCTATTGAGTCAAAAATTCCGCTTTCTCTAACATTCGCATAATCATAACAGCGCCCTCAGCCCTTGAAGCGTTCGTCGTGGGGCTAAGCGTTGTGTTTGTCTTTCCGTTGATAATACCCAGGTAGACAGCTTCAGCCATATTGGTCTTGGCATAAGAGCTTACCTTGTTACGGTCGGTATACTTCTGAAGATAGGAATCCGCCGAGCTTGGCAAGCTAACGCTCATGCCGGTTACCTTTGCCGCACGCATCATCATTGCCGCCATTTCCTGACGTGTGATGAAGTTGTTTGGTTTGAAGGCCGTGCTGCTCGTACCATTGACGATGCCCGCCGAGGCCGCTGCGCCAATGTAGGCACCCATAACTGTATCCGCATTGACGTCTTTGAACTTGGCTGCTGCCGTACGGTTGCCCGCCAAGCCTAATCCTTTGGCGATATAGGTAGCGAATTCACCGCGTGTAATCGGCTTGTCCGGCTCATAGTTGGAGGCGGTACGGCCTTCCACGATAAATTTGCGAGCCATCATCTGTACAGTGTCCGATGACCAGTGTTTGCCCATATCATTGAAGCTCTTAGTGTTCCGCACAAGTGCATAAGCGCTGTTGCCTTGCCGCTTAAATGTGGCTTTTGTCCATCCGCCTTCGTTTTTGAAGTTGGTAGGTACATACGACAGTGTGCCTGTAATCGGATCCAGCCATACAACGGCTGACTGGCTTTCGTTGACGCTGGAAGACGTCTTGAGCGTTCTGGAGACATATCCGTTAAAATTCGTCACTTCCTGCTTGTTAGAACCGTTCACAACCAGTACTTCATAATTGACTGGTCCAGCTATGATTGTCGCGCTAGAGCTATTCAATGCCGTCATCAACGGCTGCGTCTTGGAAGAGTTCCCTTTATCGATCGCCATTAACAGGTGATTGGTAGACGAGTTTCCTCCAAGCGCTCGAGACAGCTCCGAGAAGTTCAATGTCTTCAACGGAAGCTCGAACGTAGCATCTCCATGCTGAACGACAAAGGTAACGTCTCCACCCTGTCTGCTCGCCATCTCCAGTGCTATGACTGGTACAGCCACAAGAGCAGCATTCTCAAAGTCTGGCACTTTAAAGACGATACGAGGGCTTGTTAGACCAGCATCTCTGGACGTTGTAACAGCTGCGATGAACTTCTCGCTAACTAACGTATAACGATTAGCCGAGACACCAGCTGGTGAAGTATCGCTGGAAGCATTCGCTGCTGAAGGCAAGATGCCAACACCGCCTCCATCGGCGGCTTCGTAATCCCCGCTCAAGCTATCCAGTATGGTAGTCTGATTCGCAACATTAGCGTTATTGAACACATTGACTGTATTTCCCGCTATTGAACGAAGACCATTGGAATTGCTCAAATACGAGACTTCTGCTTTTTCGCCAACTTTGGCTGCGGAATCCAGGGTTAGGATGACCGTACTTCCTGCTACCTGCACACCTGTCACCAATCGAACCATATCTTTTATTCTCACTAAAAAGAAACTATTCGACGGCACGTAAGACGGATCAAGCGTCTCGTTGAAGGAAATCGTCAGCAAATTTCCTTTCAGAATGGCTCCTATCATCGAGATGCTGCCCGTATTGCCGCCTGATCCGCTTGTAATCGACAGATTATTGAATGACGCTGCCGCATTGCCGTAAATGTCCTTCGTTGTGCTGCTGCTTCCGTAATAGGACACTCTCATCGTCGACGGATTCGAAATCGTGGAACTCAGTGTCAGAATGATCGAATCGCCGGACAAGTTGACATTTGAAACGGAACGAGACTGATTATCAGCTTGTACGCTGAACTGGAACGCTCCCGGCGTTGTTGTTGTATTGAGCGCCCGATTATATCGGATCGATACCATATTACCTGAAGCCGATACGCTCTGAACTTGAGGAGCGCCTGTCGTGCCTCCCGAGCCGCCGCCTCCACTTCCCGCATTGGCAAGGAAACTGCTAAAGGAAGAAACTGAATTACCAGAGACACCGACTAACGGATAACTGATCGGACTATAAGATATACGTACTTGCTGTCCGCTAGGAATGGAGCTGAACAACTTCAGCTCAATCGTACTGCCATTATGGGTCAACGAATTGGCACTGTAATTGATCCCGCCCACATTAACCGTGAACTGACTGTATGCATAGGCATGAGGCTTCATCAAGTCCTCGCTGAACCTCATCGAAACCGTCGTCCCCGAAGCTCTTGCGCTGGAAATAACAGGGCTTGTATTTGAAGCTCCGTTCGTAATGCTAATATTGTTCAAGTTGCCTGCTGCATTGTCCGACAAATCGCGAATTTGCGGATTGTTAGGCTGCGTATATGACAATGTCACCTTTTGATTAACGGCTACGTTGCTAGCCAGGGTAACAAATACAATATTTCCTTCTACTTTCACCCCCGTAACGTTGCGTGGCAATCCCGCTACGGTCACATAGAAGCTAGCTGGTGACGGTTTTAAGTCTTCCTTCAGCGGCTCATTGTAAATTAATCGGATCGTCGATCCGGCAACATCTGAACTTGAGATGACTGGCGGCGTTTTATCCGCCCCTCTCGTCAAGAAACTCCACTGATATTCATTCAATATGCCTGAAAAATCATTACCAACCAAGTCGGTAATGGCTCCTTCATCAATGTTTACAAAATATCGGGTATCCAGAGACAGTGCAAATCTGCCAGGTTCGATAATAATGCTCTTATTGTCTTTAGGATCCACATAGTAGGACGCTACAATTGTACGGTATCCTTCTTGTACTTTAGTCACAAATCTGATTTGTTTCCCAGGATCGGTTGATGCCATAACTGGTTTATCGAAAGTAGCCTTGAACGTGTCATTTACATCCACTACGTTTGCGCCGTTCACAGGAGTAAGACTTACCAAGTTCGGCTTTTTGTCGTCCTGAGTAACCATGAAGGACCATCCTCCGTTTCCGGAGATGCCCGCGAAGAAATTGCCGGCTCCATCTCGGATTGCGCGGTTGCCGATCGTAACATAGTATCTTGTATTATTGACAAATGATTTGGCCGCATCACTGGAAGATACATGACTGGTAGCGTCAATCGTCAATTCCTTTGTTCCAGCGCCTTTCACACGTGTCGAAGTGATCGGAATAGAACGGAATAGCGTGCCGCTATTGGAATGACGGATTTCAATATCTCCGCTATTCAAATACACATCTTTGTTGAAGGTCAACGTTAACTTTCCATTCACGTTCGATAATGTACCGCCTCTGACAGGAGAATAAGTCGTCACGTTAGGAGGCGTGGTATCATTGCCAAATCCGGTCGTAAAATTCCAAACCGTAGCGGAGCTTATACCATAGAACCATTGGCTTGCGTTAGGGTTAGGTCTGGAGAAAGCACCGGGCTCAATCCATACGTAATAAGCCGTATTCGGCGCCAAAGTCGATGGTCTGATTGTTGCAGAATTGGAGTTAGAATCCAGTCTAACTGCAGTCGACGTAGCCAGTATGCGTTGAATCGTCACATTGTCGCTTACTCGGCGAATTTCAATGTATCTATTCGCATTAGCCTGAACTTGCTTGTCGAAGCGAATCGTCAACTCGGTTCCGGTAGGAACAAGAGTATCGTTTTTTGCAGGAGTAAACGGATTGCTGCTTGCCAGATTGACTGGCGCTTCCCCTGTGGTGAATGTCCAGTTCATGCCAGCAAAAGCGTTGCCCGATGCATCCTGGATGTTGCTGCCGGAAATACGAACACGGTATGTTGTCTTAGGCATAAGAGCTCCGTCAGGCGTAATCGTGATGGAGGATGTTCCGCTACCAGTCACACTGGAGGATGTTACAGGAATATAGCGATTATCCTCTGACGATTCCAGAACAATATCGCCGCTAGCGACGTAGACAGGTTTATTAAAAGATATGTTTATTGCGCTTGTAATAGAAATATCCTGCCCCTCGGGACTACGGAACGTATGCAACGGTCTTGTGTTGTCTTCCACAAGTACCGTACGGAAGCGCCAAGTCGTTGCATCTTGAATCCCCGTATAAGAAGCGCCATTGGAGTCGTTCACAAAAGCTCCTTGGTCGATCAATACAAAATATTCGGTGTCCAGTTCCAATCTGCCTCCGAGTGAACTATACGACGGAGTGATCGTAGCTTGATTGCCGGATATGGATACTCTTCCGCTCGTTACACCGATTTTCTCGACTAGAGCGTTATTTTCCGTCTTGTATATGTAAATGCTGGTTGAAGAAGCGCCCGTTTTGACATTCTCGTCGAAGGTCAGACGCAAGTTGGTGCGCACCGGCACACTGTCCAAGTTTTTCGCTGGGAAGAAGCTTGTGACAATAGGTCCTCCCGGCGCAGCCGTTACGGTCTGGGATGCCGACCACCCGGGCATAGCAAATTGAAGCAACATAGCAATAGATAGAAATAAGGACAACTTGCGCATACGATACATAATGTTCACTCCTCAAATATACACTCGTACCTTATTTTTCGGTCTGAATGCATGAAAATGTTAGGTTCGTACACTTTTTTGTGCCGTTAGCCCTATAGTCATAACAAAAATAAAAGCCGTTTCACCCATCTCTACAAGTTGACGGGTAAAACGGCCTTTATGTTGCGCATTAGCGCTACTATTTTCCAACTGGCAGTGGTATTACAGTCCAGCTCCAGCTTTCAGAAGCTCGGATTTATCTACACGCTCCCAAGGAAGATCCACGTCTGTACGACCGAAATGGCCGTATGCCGCAGTCTGAGCGTAGATCGGACGACGAAGGTCCAGCATTTTGATGATGCCCGCAGGACGAAGGTCGAAGTTGCTAGTAATTAGCTCAACCAACTTCTCTTCGGACACTTTGCCTGTACCATACGTATCTACATTGACGGAAACCGGCTGAGCTACGCCAATAGCGTAAGCAAGCTGGATTTCGCACTTGTCAGCCAGGCCTGCCGCAACGATGTTTTTCGCTACGTAGCGTGCCGCGTAAGCTGCGGAACGGTCGACCTTTGTAGGATCCTTGCCGGAGAATGCGCCGCCGCCATGACGAGCGTAGCCGCCGTACGTATCAACGATGATTTTACGGCCAGTAAGACCAGCATCGCCTTGAGGACCGCCAATAACGAAACGGCCAGTAGGGTTAATAAAGTATTTGGTTTGCTCGTCCAGCCACTCAACCGGAACAACCGGTTTAATAACATGCTCCATGATGTCGCTTTGGATTTGCTCCAGCGTAATCTCTTCCGCATGTTGAGTCGATACAACAATGGTATCAACACGAACTGGCTTGCCGTCCGCGTATTCGATTGTCACTTGCGTTTTGCCGTCTGGGCGAAGGTAAGCAAGTGTCTCGTTCTTACGCACTTCGGACAAGCGACGGGCAATGCGGTGCGACAATGCGATTGGCAATGGCATCAGTTCAGGTGTTTCGTTAGTAGCGAAACCAAACATCAGACCTTGGTCGCCTGCACCGATATCTTCATTCTCTTGCTTCATATCTTTGCCATCGCGAGTTTCAAGAGCAGCGTTAACGCCTTGAGCGATGTCAGCAGATTGCTCGTTCAATGAAGTCAGAACGGCACAAGTGCTGGAGTCAAAACCATATTTCGCGCGAGTATAGCCAATTTCCTTAATGGTGCGACGAGCGATCGCCGAAATATCAATATAATCCGCACGGCTGCTAATTTCACCAATAACAAGCACGAGGCCTGTTGCTACCGAAACTTCGCACGCTACGCGCGCATTAGGGTCTGCTTCCAGGAATGCATCAAGAACGGCATCCGAGATTTGGTCACAAATCTTATCCGGGTGCCCTTCCGTAACTGATTCTGATGTGAATAAGTGGCGTCCTTTAACCGACATCCATATCAACCTCCTACAACCTTAGTATTAAATAAGTGCAGATGTTCTACACAAAAAATGAACCTTTTCCGCGAAGGAAAAGGTTGTTAGACAACTCTTCTTCTAAAAATTTATGATACCGAAAATGTCGCTTGGTGTCAATGGACGCCTCATTTGCCAATTATAACTGGAAGCCCCCGTTTAACACCTGTTCAGCCTGAGAAACAAGGCGTCGCGTAATTTCCCCGCCTACAGATCCGGCTTGACGAGTAGAGAGTCCTGACCAGTGCACGCTTCCGCCCTGTCCAGACACAGCTCCCAGTTCCCCAGCAAACTCGGTATCTGCTCCAGCAGCTGAGTACCCGCCTGTCACCAAGCCAAATTCTGCTGCTATTTCATATTTCATTTGATTCAGTACGGCTTTGCAATTTGGAACGACTACTTTATTGGAACGGCTCATTTGAGTTGCACCTCCGAGAGTAATGGATTACATCTCTATTGTGTATCCATCCTGGCCGAATCAAGCGTATAACTTTTTGGAATGGGGAGCAGATTATAACAAGTAAAGCAAAATCAACAAACATTGTTCATAAAAAAACAAGCCACCCCAACACTCTGTTTGGGATAGCTCGCTACTCTGGCATTATTATTTGATTGTATAATTGCCTTTCACCAGTACGGTCAATATACCGGTTTCATTCGGATGACCTTTGATGCCGCGGCCCTCGCGTGGGAACCATATCAAGTGATTGGTCGGCACATCCTTGCCACTCTTGATATCTGTGCCGCCAGTAAGGTCTGAAATACCGTTCGTATCCGAGCTGAACGCTACTGCTTTACCTACGCGTACAACCACTTCGGCTCCAGCAGAAGCCATTAGCGTTTTGCCTACAGGCACTTCAACGACCTCCAGCTTAACGCTGGCGCCGGATTCGCCTGAGTTGCCGCCATTATTGCCTGTGTTGCCACCTGCGCTTAGCTTAGCAATTTGTTCGTCGACATAGCTTTTGGTTACCGCAGGATCTTCGATAGATCCAGGCGTAGCGGCTGAGTTTGCCTCGAGAGGGTTGGCCAGAACCATACCGGCCCAGACGCCAGCAGTCACCAATACAGCCGCGCCCATTACTTTCAACATCTTCTGTTTCACTCTAGAAGTCTCCTCTCCGTCTAGTATCCTATAAGGTATAGGATACTAGATTTCCGGGGGATTGGGTAGTTTATTCGTTAACTATACCCCATTGCATGTTTTGACTAGCGATCAACGTTTTGAAGCCTTGGAAGGAATCGTATACGTTGATGGTGTAGCCTTTTCCGTAGTCGTTTTTGTGGTTAACAATGTCATTTTGGAATAAAAATTCTTTCTTCAAATTCTTACCAACAACCAGTTCATCTTTTAAATTGTCTTTTCCAAGTGATAGCTCTTTAGAGAATGTCATTTGCTTATAGTCATTATCTACAAATTCAACAATGATTTTATGTTCTTCTGCGTACGCCCTGTCAGAGTCAGTATTCGGTGTAAGGTCATAATTAAAGGAAAGTTTAACACTATCTATTGCAAAACCATCCGATGCTTGGACAATGGCTACTGTTGATTTGATATCCAATACATTATTCATAAATTCGATGTTCTTCAGGTTTTTAGCCACTTCTATTTCCTTCAACACATAATCTGTAAACACCGGCTTAATGACTGCAGAACCAGCATCGTTTCCAAGCTTGAATGCTTCTCCGAAGTAGAACGAAATCTTATCTTTCTCGAAATTCCGCGGCACTTTTGTCCAAGCCGATAGAACGACCTTACCGTTAGGCATTACTTTTTCTTTGAATTCGCTGAATGTAAGTCCGATAATAGAATCGGTCTGATTTTGAACATACCCTGCTAGTTGTGCTGGATTAATGGCCCTACGCTCTTTGTTTGTGTATTCCACTTCAGCGTAGAAGAAATCACTGCTTGCTCCTTTATAAAGAGCAGACTTCACGAATTTTACTTCGGCTCGTTTACCAAGACTTGTAATTTGATAGGCTTCGTTACTTCCAAGTTGCTTGGCTTGAGTAGGTGAATCAACATAGAAGACATGGATTTGTTTTTCATTTTTCTTGTCTTTATCTGTCTCAAACATTACAAATTCAATTTTGCTAGTGACCTGCGTATAAGGGACCTCAGTATAAGCAACTACCTTATAACTTTGACCTGGTCCTATCGTTGTTACATCATCCAAAACCACGATTGTGGATTTGCTTGGATCAACTTTGACACCGTCTATAATGAAATGTCCGCTAAGCAAAAGTTTTGATTTCGCTTGAGCAGTTGTATTTTTGAATGTGAACTCTGCCACAATCAAATCCGCAAGATCATTAGGCGTACGCTGGATCGATTCCTGTCTTACCTCATAACCGCTATATTGGGCTACAGCGCTGCTTTGCTCGCCAGTCTGAGTTTTCACAGCTACTGCAAAATTGCTAAGAAAGCTACTCTTGCTATCTTCTCCGCCATTCTTATAGAAAACAACGATTTCGCTAGTTTTCAATATTCCACTATTCGGAATTTGTCCGGACAATTGAATGGATTGTTTAATCTTCGGCAGAAGAACCACTTCAGCGTCGGAATCTCTCGTTAGCGGGTATAGGTAACCTTCTTTGGTTTTCAAATAAAACTCAAGAGCAGGCAAAGGCAACTTTGTTGAACTTGTATTTTCCAATACAAATTGAGTGGATAACTGTTCATGGTTAGCCGCTAGGCTTACAAAGCTGTCACCTGCTGTAATATTAAGCGTATTACCGCCTAGATACAAAGCCTTTGTTACATTCGGCTTAACCGCTACTGTAGGCTTTAGGGCCGGAAGATCAAATACACCAATTGGCAAATTCGTTTTGCTTTGTTCTTCCGCCGTAGATAATACTAACGAGAATTTGCTCGAAAGATTTTTCAGCGGTATCGCTACGGATAACGTGATCATCTTTGTCTCTCGAGCTTTAAGAGTAATATTGGATGTATTTTTATCAAAAGCAAATACACTGCCACCATCAATTTGAGCGAAGTAATTGACTGAAGTTAAATCTACAGAACTCAGCGAGAGATTTTCCAAGGAATAATCTATCGTTAAATAACCATATTGGCTATCTTGATACAATGTATATTGTTTTACTTGACCTTTTAGCTTATTAGCTCCGAACAACATTTCTTTCACACCGTACGAAGCAGTAGCACCAGTTCCTGAAGCATTGAGAGTACCTAATGTACGTTCATAATTAGCACTAGAAAAATCCCATTTAATTAAATCAATACTCAAATCAGCTAACTTGCTGTCCTTATCTACAGAAGCATAATATGTAAGATAAGTAGTGCCTTTTGATGGTGCTGTTACTTTTGTTTTATCCGCTTCCTTTAATTTGGTCGGATACGTTTTACCCGATTTGGATTTAATTTTTGCCCAATAGTCCAATAATTGAAGACTTGCAGAAGAATCATTTTGGATCGCGATTGTAAAGGATGCTAGTTTTCCTTGTTCTTGTGTAACAAGCTGTGCATCGTAGAGAATTGCTTGAATGTTAGAGGCAATAGTTGCAGTTGGTTTCTTTGATGTTGCAGTAGCTGCTGCTTCAATGCGATTATTTGGTGCAATCGTATATCCAATCAGCAGAGTAAACACTAGACATAACTGTATGACTCGACTGCGCTTCTGAAAATAATGACTCAATGAGACCCCTCCTAATCTTGTTAATAGATTAGACGCAATTGAATACTGTATTGTTGCGTTCAGTTATACAAAAATATAGAAAAACCCTCTGGCTTAAGCCAGAGGGTTTTTCTATATTTCAGTTTTAAAGACTACTCTTGAACTTTAACTTGAATGTGGTAAACTTTACCAGTTTCAATCACAAGAGTAATAGTAGCTGTACCAACACCAACTGCAGTTACAGTTTTCTTTGTTGTATCTACGGATACAACCGCATTGTTATCTGTGAAGAATGCATAATCGGATCCTTCATTGATGTCGATTTTGTCGCCGTATTGATCATAAGCAACAAAGACGCCATCTACAGAAGGAGTTTTTTGACCGATAAGTTTAGTAGTAAAGATACCATCGACAGTTTTTACGTTCAGCGAGTTGTTGTTTTGTGTAACCGAAGTCAACACTGGAGAAGTTTTCACAACTGTGAAAGCTAGTGTAGCAATACGAACATCGTTTACAGTTACATAAACATTTTCAGTACCTACTTTACCACCTTTAACAATGGTAGGGTCTGGAGTAACAGTATCAGCAATTACTACTTTTTTGTCATCACTGAACTTCAATTCGAAGTTAGTAATTTCATCTAGGTAGTTGCCATTTGTATCTTTAGTGTAAACTTTAATTGTAGTTTGTTCTGGACCTTTACGTTTCTTATCAGTGGCTGTAGGGTTCAAGTCAAGTGTCGTGTGCTCTGGAACCGCAACATAACCAGCGAAGTTTCCGGCTTCAACAAGAGAAACCGCTACGTTTTTGCTAAGGTTGCCGAACGATACTTTGATTGTAGCAGAACCAGACTTAGTGTTACTACCTGCTGCCAAAGAAAGATTTGCTTCGCCATTAGTAAATGATTCCTCTTTAAAACCAGTATCACCTTTAAGGAAACCAGCTACGATGCCGTCAGCATTAATTGTGAACTTAACTTTTTCTGCTGTTGGAGGTGTAAAGAGATCTCCGTATTGGTCACGCAATTCAACCTTCAGGTTTTGTGGAACATTTTTATTAAGAACCAGTCTCACGCTACCAGGAACAACGTTAAGCGTAGTTGCTTTAGCTTCTGCTTTAACAACAACATTTACAGTTTTGCTGATAGTTCTAGATGTTTGGTACACGTCTGTAGCAGTAATAGTAACACTTGCAGTACCTGTGCCAATTGGAGTCAGGTTACCTTGTTGGTCAACAACCAACAAAGTTGGCGAATTGGATCTGTAAGAAAGTTTGAAATCAATATCTTTTGCAAGAGGATTGCCGTGTTGATCTTTCACTTCAACTGTAAACAGTTTTCCACTTGTTTCGTTTGCGAAGATAGAAAGTTTATCTTCGGATTGGTCACCAATCGCGATTTTGCTGAATGTAGTAACAGCGTTAAGTGTTTCTTTAACATCAATAATAGTGTTTCCAGTTTCAAGTTCGGAATCAACCAGTTTCAAGTTGACTACGGAGAAACCTTTAACAAGCGCTTTGATTGCTCCAACGCCATTTTCTCTACCAACTACGTGTTGTTGGGAGGATTGAAGCTCCACAGCAGTGTTAAGATCATAGTTAGGAGTAATGTCGTTGCCATTAGCATCCTTAATAACAATCTTCACTGTATCGCCTGCTCCATAAACAGTAGCGCCAAAGGAGATGGAAGTAGCAGTTGTTTTGTTGTAAGTGAATTCTTTAGAAGCCGAATCCAGTGTGAAGTCGCCAGCTTTGTTTTTCAGGCCGCTAACAACCACTGTGTATTCTTTTTCGTTAGCTAGAACATCATTCAATGTCAGTGTAGCTTTTTTGCCGTCAACTGCAACTTTGTCAATTGTTCTAGTAGCGAATTGATCGCCTTTTTCGTGAACTTTGAAGTTAGTTGCTTTAGCATCACCAAGTTCAGTGTTGAATTCAACAACAACTGTTGCACGGTTAGTAGCTTTTACAGTCTCAACAGTCAGTGCAGTGATTTCGAAACCTTTAAGGCCCAGAATCGTGCCCAGTTTCTTGCCAGTGCCAGTAACTTCTGTGTTCAGAGCTGTTACGATAACTTCGTAAGTAACACCGCGAAGAGCGTTAGCTGCGAATTCAGTGCCTTCAGCAACCAATTTCTTTTCAACAGCTACTTTAGGAACGTCAGCATAGTCAGCTTCGATTTTAAGAGCACGAAGAACTACTGCAGCGAACTGTTGGTTAGTAAGCGGTTGGTTGTAACCAAATTTGTTGTCGCCTTTACCTTCCATCAGACCTTGTTCTTTAGCCCAAGAGATGTAACCGTCGTAGAACGAGTTTGTTACATCAGTGAAACCGTGGTTGTTAGCATGCTCGGAAGCAGCTTTCTCTACGCCCAGAAGACGGGACAGAAGAACTGTTAGATCTTCACGCTTCCACTCTTTGTCTTCGTTAAGATTTCCTTCAAGATTACCTTTGATAACGCCGATTTCTTGCAGATACTCACCAGCAGTTTGTTTCTCTGCTGCAGATGTTACAGCTGCGAACATGGAGAATACCATTGCAATCGCAACTAACAGGGATAAACTTTTCTTCATAACCTTTTTTTCTCCTCCTCTAAATTGCTTCGGTTGTTGAGAGTTTTGTTTGGATAATGAATTGCTCGTTTCCCTCATAGCCGATTCACCCCCTTCCCAGAGTAGAGCAGTAATTTGTATAAATGATGTCTACGCATGATCAACCCTATGTAATCTCATGTCGTAGAAACTTGTAAACCATGAAAGAATAGATGCTAGACTATCTGCATCACTATAACATTATACAATGGGCTACTCGTACCGTAAAGAGGAACTTGTGAATTCATTCCAATTAAAAACTTGCCGCCCTCTCGATAACGTCATGTATTTAAACGTATGTCGTTGTGAAAAGTTGCGTTTCTTTCAGAAAAAAAATTGTTGGCTTTTTTTGGGACAAACCCGCGTCCTTATCACGTTGTTAGTATAGCTTGTTCTATGCAGAGAGTCGATGCAAAAGATTTTCCATGGATAAAGTTTCTCTCTATTACTCTTGTACAAGCCCAATCACGCACTATTGCTGAAAATTTTCGTAACATTGCACAAAAGAGGGGTTGGCATGTCGCCAACCCCTCTTCCAAGACAGTAATTAATTGTATATCTTAGGCAGCTTCTTCATGTCGTTCATGACACGGGCCATAATAATGGCCGCATCGCTGCGGAGCAATCTTGCTTTCGGATCGAATACCGATCCTTCTTTTGGATCCGCCGGATTGACCAGCTTGCCTTGAATAAAGTTTTTCTTTTGAATCGCCAACACGGCTGGTATGGAATAGAAATCGAAGTTGCCGGAATCCTTGAATATCTTATCCAGTGATTTCTTCGCTTTCGTCGAATCTGGCTCCATTTTCAGTTGAAGCGCTCTTCCCAAAATAACCGCCGCTTCTTGACGTGTCAGTTCCACATCCTCATCGAAGAAGCCAGGACGCTTGCCGTTGACGATACCCGCCCTTGCAGCTGTCTCAATATAGCGGTAGTCATAGATGGAGCTTGACTGATTGGCGTTCGTAATCGTCTCCGGATAGTAAGAGAAGTGAAGAGCGCCCTGATAGTTCAGAGGCAAGTCCATCGCTCTTACGATCATACGAGTGAACTCACCGCGTGTGACGTAACGATCCCCGCCAAACATACCAATTGGATCAATTGCGTTCATAATGCCTTTGGAGAAGATGGCTTCCATCGCTTCGCGAGCATATGGATGATCCGTAATGTCGTTAAAGCCGCGTGTCAGCTTAACAGCTACGTAATAACCGAATTTCGTAAATGGTACAGTAATCGTGCGTTTCTTCTCGTCTACAACGCCGCCGATGTTTTCCCACTTGCTGTTATACGGGTCAAAACGGAATACCGTAATCGTCGTTCCCGCGCTCTGTACAACATTAGAATCATAGGTGAGCGTCAGTGAGCCTGGCGAGCTCGGCATCAATTCACGATCGAATTGTCCCCAACGTGCCGCAAAATTGTCCGTATATTTGTTCAGCAGATTTGGGAATGGAAACGGATCTTGTCCGGTCGTAATTGGGTCGTAGGCTGGACTGCTTGGATCAGGATTGTCTGCCAGGCCTCCATCGATCCAGAACAACGGACTTGCTTTAATAAATTGTCTAGCCTCATCTTGGAATCTGTATCCGATATGAAGGTTGCCGGCTGCTTGACTCGTTGCCGAGTAATTCGGCGGTTGTCCTTCATACAGATGACGATCTACAATGCCGTCATTCGGATTTGCAATTGCAAACAAGATATCATTATTATTGTAGACCTGTGATGCATGTCCGGTAGATGCGTTATGATCCGGTCTAATTAATTGTGTATTTTTCTTAAATGTCAATGTCAGCGCATTGTTGAACAGTTTATGCGAGGAAGACATCGTTTCCAGCATCTGAGCGCCTGGAATATTCGTCGGTACGTATTTGACGGTAAGCTCCTGCTTGATTGTATCGTCACCGCGCGTAATCTGGAACGGTATCTTGGTATCTCGACCAGCTCTCAGGTCCTTTACAACAGCTCTAAAAGCCTCGACATATGCTGTTCCGCTATCATTTGCCCCGTGGTCAACATAGGTTACCTTCTCCGCCTTTTCCTTTCCAATGATAATGGAATCGGCACCTGGCGAGCTAATGATAACCTCTACGAAGTTGCGATTTGTAACCCTCTCTTCTTTTACAGGCAATTTAATGCTGTACGGAATCGAAATTGGGTTGATTTCCAGTCGATGCGTCGCACGAGGTCCGTTGACGCCAGCATTAAATACGGTAATAACATATACCGTAGAGCTTCCGTCTGCAGGCATCATTTGGCCATTAATGGTAAAGAAGAAGTTCTGTGCATTTACATCGTAATAAAATTGGACAGATGCATCTGGCGTAGATGGTTTCTGACCTGGATTAATAATAATCGGAGGCCCGTCTTTACCGCCAGTTTGAGTTAGAATGTTTCTATCCTTGTCCACAAGATAGAATTCTTGTCCTAAATTCCAGCTTACAGGACTCTTCCAGTTCGGCGAGTCAATAGTAACAATGTAATCCTGTAGAGTCAATCTCGATAAACTGGATTGTACATTACCTGGAACCGTACCTAAGTCTACAAAGTCGAATGTGCCATACACATCAAAATCAGCTTCACGTGTCGTGTATACAGATCCTTGTTTATTAAAGCTGGAGTCCGCAGACACCGGTGGCCATTGACCTCGTGTATACGGATAGACTCCGTCCGTATTAGGAGCCGGGACTGTAGGCAGATTGGTTGGCACAATGCTGAACCTTAATGTGTATTCATAATTATTGCTTTTCGAAATAAACACAAATTTGATGGTATTGCTACCTGCTTTATTCAAAATGCCAGAAATGAATGCCGGCGTGCCTTTGGAGCTAGTACTAGTACTATCAAGCTGAAACTTCGTTAAAGTCCCCGCATCTTTCAAATCCACGGCAACATTATTAATGTATAAGAAGACCGATTGATCCGTACCTGAATATTTAATTTCGCTATCATTCACAACATTGAATAACTGACCATTAAAATTGCCTAATTGACTCAACAAGCTTTCTGGCGTGCCGTTAACAGAGTCAAACCTCACGTCCATCCCATCCACAATGGAATCAAATTTCATGTAAGGTCCATAAAGCAGTCGAGCAATGATGCTCTTGGTTTCGTTAGACGCGCTGGAATGATTCAATTGGAACGTGATTGTATTCGATCCCGAATTTGGCAGTTTTTGAATCTCCAGAAACACACGAAGGTAAGAAACTTGCTCGTTGTTTACATTTTGATTCACAATCTGACCCAGTGGCTTCTCATTTCCATCCACTACAAGCTTATACACGATGGGATTTGTGGGGTTGACAGGAACCGTTTTAAGCAAAATATTATTAATTAAGTTAGTAATATTCGCCATATTCTCTCCAGCAAGAGTTCCGTAATTGCCAATGAGTAATTCTACACCCATAGGAACAGAGTATACATCTACTCCTCCACTTGGAATATCCGTGCTCTGCAAACTCAACACACGACTAAGGTCCTTAGCTTTAACGATGCTGGGCTTATTCTCAATTGGCTCAGTCATCGAACTATCAAAGCCCGTCAAATAGTTAATGTCGTGGATAAATGCTTTCGTGTTATTTCTGAGAGTAAAATCGATCCAGCTCGACCAATCGTATTGCCTTAAATTTGGCGCTCTAAAACGAATACTGTTCTTAGTATCAAACGTTAAAGGTGCCAAGTTATACGAGAAGTCAACGGTAATGAATTTGGTTGTAGCATCAATCACAGTTGGTGTATAGGTTACGGTATCCGGGGCCACCTCTGATGCCCCGCCTTGTACACTTAATGCTAGCAAATCCTTCAGTTTTGCCCCAATATTTGCCGTAGGAACTGTATTGTTCGGATCAACCTTCAAATCATGCAGTGGCAATGGGATAATAGCCGTTCCGGATATTTTAATACCTGTTCCCGAACCAGTAGAGAAGTCTGTATTGTTTTGCAGATTGGATGATTTCGCAGCATCGCTGATCTTAAGGTTGTAGTATGTAACCTCACCATTGTAGAACGCTACTTGACGTGTAGTTTCTACAACTTGACCACCGTTATGAACTCTAAATTTAATATTGTTTATACCCTTATCGATAGTCAGCTGCGATGTGCTGAACCGGTTATTGTTATTGCCGGTGGACACATTGAAGTCATAACTGCGGCCGTTGATATCAATCGTTACTTTTGTTGCATTAGGCGCGCGACCTGTAATAACGATTTGTCCTTGTTGCGTAATATTCGGAGAATTGGAATAGAGCATGGTAGGCTCTGTTTCCTTCATATCATAGTCCTGATTTTCGAAGGTTACTTTAAGGTCATACAACATTGGGTTGTCACGGTATTCGATATAGATGGATTCCGAGACCATGGATGTGCCTGCAATGCCTTTGAGCGTAATTTTGTTCATGCCCGGAAATAGAATAAGACTGTTGATGCTGATACGGTTATCGCCTGTAGTTGTGATCCCCGTTGTAATTTCTTCCGTCGTATTCAATACTTCCTCTAGTCCGGTGGACGTCACTTGCTTGACATTGTAGCTGATGGAGCTGCCGACAACGCCGTTAATGGTGCCACTGATTAGGATAGTCTTCGTGGAGACAATTCTTGCATTGGCTCTTGTGTCATTCTCATTTGGGAACAGGAAATAGGCTCCTGCGGCGTTTGCCGTTTGCGGTGCCATGTAGCTCGGCAATAGGGTGACGATAAGCGCGAATGTTAAAAGTAGGGATAGTGCTCTTTTCAAAACGGTGTTCCTCCTTTATGCGAATCTGTTCTTAAGCTGCGCGTAAGTCAGCTGGACCACTTGGACCATCAAGAAATAGGGCTATAGTCATTGGATAGCTCGTCCATAGGATGATGACTGACTTATAATTGTTCCTCCCTTTTCCTCCATAGTCAGATATTCTCTCTTCCTGTAATAGACGCGCTGACCCAAGAAAAGTTCTGTATGTTTTTTATCGGCGATTAAATCACAGATGTTTAGACAAGCTGGTAAATTACTGGCGCAATTAGGCTTATACTCCTAGTGTTCAGGTTTCCAGGCATATAAAAAGCCCCACATCCGGGTGGATGCGAGGCTAAAGAGAATAAGTCCGAGTTACTTGCCGCGCGACTGCTGCGTATCTACCTTGGCTATGCGAACGCCGATGCGAGCCAGGAAATTGATAAGCGGACGTCTGGTTTTGTCGACGATGCCTGTCAACTCCGCACCAAGCTGCAAGAAGAACATCAGCAGGCATATTACCGCAAAGGTAATCCAGTTTGCTGCGCTCGATTGCACGACAGCGGATTGAATAATGGCCAGGACGCCAAAGATTGCGGCAATCCCCCAAATAATCAATACCGTGCGACGATGGCTGAAGCCAAGGTCCTGAAGCCTATGATGCAAATGTCCTTTATCCGGTGCAAAGATCGGCTTCTTGTTCACCCAACGGCGAACGATAGCAAAGAATGTATCCGAAAGCGGTACGCCGATGATAAGCAGCGGCGTGACAAAGGATACGATGGTTACCTGCTTGAATCCAAGCATGGATAAGGTCGCCAAGCTGAAGCCCAAGAACAGCGAGCCGGAGTCACCCATAAAGATTTTGGCAGGGTGAAAATTGAATACAAGAAAACCGATAATGCCGCCTAGCAATAGCGTGCTGAGCAGAATGACAGGCTGGAAGCCCATCAAGGAAGCCATGACAACAATAGTCGCGATGGAGATGCCCGATACACCGGCAGCAAGGCCATCCAGACCATCAATTAAATTGATGGCGTTCGTCACGCCAACGATCCAAAGAATCGTAAGCGGGATACCAATCCACTCCGCAATCGGCTGCATCGTCTCGCCGAACGGAATATTCACGAGATCAATTCGGACATTGAAGCCGAATACAACGACGCAGGCAGCCGCGATTTGACCGAGCAGCTTAACCTTGGCCGACAACTCAAAGCGGTCATCCAGTGCGCCGAGAATGATAATAATGGTTCCGCCTACGAGCAGCGCATTAATCATGTTCACGTCGCGCGGGCGAAGCAGTCCGTCCGGGATAAACGGCGAGACGGCTAGAAACGCCCCCACGAATGCGATATAAATAGCGAGTCCTCCGAGACGCGGCATAATGCGCGTATGTACTTTCCGGTGGTTCGGTTTGTCAATGGCGCCAATCTTGAACGCAAATTTCTTCACAAGCGGCGTCATGGCAAGTGCTAATAAAAGAGCGATAATAAATCCCATCGTATACAAGAAGCCAACTGGCATGTGTACAACTCTCCTTTTCTGAAAACATAAGCAGTCTTGCCCATGAGCGAGTACTCTGCTTATATTTCACCGGGAAACGGTCCCTTATTCGGCAACTGCAATCACCTGGGCAACCATTTGCTCCGAAGTGAATTATACTCCGATCGAAAAAGAATTACCAACACCGTTTTCAACCAATTTTCATGAAAATACCCACATTATTGCGCCTCAGGACGTGGTTTTGTCACGTTTTCTTTGTTGCGAAGCACTTTCACTACGAATTTCGGCAGCGCAAGCATCCGCTTATAGCGGGAAGGCTCCTGAAATAAGCGATAAAGCCATTCAATCCGAAGCTTCTGATAAATCATCGGAGCGCGCTTCAGCTTACCGGACACAATGTCGAAGCTTCCTCCGACGCCCATAATAAACGGCACGCCGAGACGCTCTTTGTATTGCGCGTTCCAAGCTTCCTTATCCATGCCGCGCGCTACGAACAGAAGATGAGGCTTGAGACTGCGAATTTCTTCTACAATGGCCTCGTCTTCATTGGGGCCAAAAAATCCGTTGCGATAGCCCACAATTCGGACTTGCGGATATTGCAGTTGCAGTTTCTCGGCGGCTGCCTCAATAATTTCCTGGGAAGTCCCCAGCAAATAAGCGGTCCATCGCCGCTTCTCTCCTTGCTCCATGAGCCGGTGCATCAGGTCAAAGCCCGCTACACGCTCGGCGACAGGATTGCCTACCGTCTTCGCAGCCCATACAACACCCGCGCCATCCGGCACGATCAGATCAGCCTTGTGTAATACGGCAGCAAATTCTGGTTTGTCCAAAGCTTCCATGACCATAATCGGATTCGCTGTTACGACATGCGTCAAGCATCCATCCTCAATAGCCTCTGTCAAGTAGTTAACCGTCTCGTTCATGCTCATTTTCGAGAACGGTACGCCGAAGATCGGCACGGTTGTTAGTTGTTTCGACATGAGGAAATCACCTCGATCTATATTGACGCAATATTTGCAAGATTTGTTGCGCGGGATTTTTTGCTTGTTGTTTTAGCGTCTCAATTGCAGGGCCGTGCTTGCTGCGCCATGCCTCAGGCGCGCCCAGCAGAGCGCATGCTTCATCTGCGAACGCCTCCGCATCAAGCGATTCTGTCGTCCCTATGGGACGCAGATTCAATCGGTTCAAAAATTGATCGATCTTGGGGTCGTACGACAGCCCAAGCATCGGAATTTGTTGATTGGCGGCGTAAATAAGCGCGTGGAGGCGCATGCCGAACAAAGCGTCGCAGCGACTGACCTCCAGCAGCATCGCCTGGGGGTCGTCGCCCGGGGCGGCCAGCTCGGCGGTGCTTCCTTCGCCGAGCCGGCCGCTCAGCCGTTCCATCACCTCTTCCGACGTTACCCGGTCGGAAGGGGTGTGGAACGGCAAGAAGCGCAGCCGAACCGGCCTGCGCTTCGACAGCGCGACCAGCGCCTCGGCGGCGCGCACCATATCGGCGCCGTCCTCGCGCCAACGGCGCAGCGAGACGCCGATAACCGGCGGCGTCTCGTCCGCGCCTGCGCGCGGCTCTGCTGCCGGTGAACCCTCCGGCAGCGGGAGCCCCATCACCGGATCGGGTACAACATCGATCCGGTCCAGCGGCATGCCGATCCGCCCAAGCAGAGCGGCGGATTCAGCATCCCGCACCGACACATACTTGCTCCGGCGCATCGCGCTCCGGATCATCCAATCCATGGAGCGGCGATTGATCGGCCCTATGCCTTGCGCATAGGCAAAGGTTGGCTTACCCAGCCACTGGGCAAGCTTCATGATTCCGATATAATATGGAATCGTCTTCCCGCTCGTCACGTCCTGAAGCAAGCTGCCGCCGCCGCTAATCAATCCGTGGCTGCTACGGATCGCACGAAGTACGTCGCCTGGCTTCATCCGATGGACAGCCTCTACGCCATACATCGCGGTCGTCCAAGCAGGATCGGCGCTAAGCACGATTGGCTCGACGCGCATGCCTTGTTTGTCTCCCTCTTCCTTCAGCGCCAACAGAATGGAACGAAGCACCGCTTCGTCGCCGCTATTGCGGAAGCCGTAATAACCAGATATGGCTATGCGGAATGTTTGCGAATCATTGGTGCCAGCCATTTGCGCCATGCTCCTTCCAATACGATCCAAACCGCGATGAAGATACCGCCAATGATAAGACCTGCTCCAAGACCAAGCAGCGTGCGTACGATTGAAATGTATAGCGGCGTATGAATATGGGTGAACGTGCTGACCATAGTCAGCTGTCCAATGATGCCCACAATGATTAATACCCAAGCTGCGCGGTAACGAATCGCAAGGAACAGTCCTAGCAGCAACGGCGGATGTCCAAGCATAAATTCTTTAAAGCGCGGACGAACACCAAATGTCGATTCCAGCCAATTGCGGATAATCAATTCTACCCAAGTCACTTGTCCTGAATTGCCTGTACGCGACAAATAGTAGAAGCCTACAGCGCCCACGATGGCCGCAATAACGACCCACATGACCAGAATCGGCTGACGGAGCAGCTTGACAGCGCGTCCGAACACGCCACGACCTTCGCTGCTTTCATAAAGCAGGATGTAAAGCGTAATCAGCGCAATAGGGCCCAGATGAAGCAAGCTTACGCCTCTGAACTGCTCCAACACCAAGCTGTACGTAATGTTGTTCAACAAGCCGAATACAAGCGGAACAGCTGTAAGCGAGATGCATGTCGCCACGACAAACCAGTTCAAAGCAATGCCAATTCGTCGGCCGATGGAAACGCTAGGGAATACCCACTGCGTCCGTCCATCAGATTCTTGAGCAGCATTTCCGACCGTCCATTCCTCGCCGCCAACCATGCGTCGTTCGCCGATGGTACGGGAATAGATGCGGTTCATGACCCAGATCAGCGCCAGCGTCGGTCCGCTTACCGCTGCGCCAAGTGCAAGAGCTTGCTCCATAAGCGAGCTGTTCAGAACGAACAAACCTGCCGAACCAATGAGACCAAGCAAAAATACTAGAATGGAAATATGCGGGATAAACGCGCTAATCAACAATGTAATGATCGCAATCGCGCCGAGAGCTACGACGCCTCGCAAAGGCTTCTCCCACGCAGGCTTATCGAAGGAGAAAGGCTGCGCCAATCCCGTCGTGTATCCGGCCGCTTCCAATTGGGCGACCACGCCGTTTGGTCCGCTCATTGCTGCTGCGAGCTTGTCCACCGAATGATTCAGCAGCCCAGTGTCCGTGCTGCCTTGATTCATCGTGTTCAGGAAGAACATCCGAATATTGCGATCTTTCGCTGCCAGCAAGAAGCGATCGACGATACCTTCCTGCGTCATCTCGATGCTGTCCTCTGGAGACAGCGAGTAAAGCCTTGTCACATTATAATCTGTTACATAAGCCAGTTTATTTATGCCTTGCTGCGGTTTTTTCAAATTCTCAATCGCAATGAGACCGATATCGTATTGCTTTAGCAATTCGCCGAAGCTGTCCAAGCTATTCAGCGCCGATTGGTCAGAAGTGCCTTTAGCCTTCTCTCCATCGAACAATATACGCGTCACACCATACGACTTGAGTCGTTCCAACTGTGCTGCCGTGCGCTCCGAATCGTAAGGTACAACCCGATCAGAGAAACGAGGTAAGATATGGAATCCTTTGTCCAAGAGCTCTTGTATCGTCATAGGATCAAAGTCGAGCGTCTTCAGCACAGCTGCGGACAGCGATTCTTCGATAATGAGGCCTGGCCGTCCATCAAATGACCAATTGCGGATCGGAACTTGCATCCGACCGTACGCCTCGCGCAGGATCGGACCGATCTTATCTTCTTCCTCACGTCCGTTAAAAAGAACATACGTATAGTTAACCCGCTCGTCAGGCAGTTTACCTTGCAGCAAAGCGGCTTCTTTTTCATTGTAATAAGTTAGTCTGCCGGCCTGCATAAGTTCCTTTAGCGAGCTTTCATAGACCGACATCGTCGAAATGCCAGACTCCTTGAGCAAGTCCACCTTATCACTCAGAAATTGTTTGGGATTAGAACGAAGCTCTGCGACCTCCACAATATCCCTATGATCAAATACATACTCGATCGTATTCGCAGATTTCTCCATCGCTATCCGCGATATACCAAGCGGCATAGCCGCCACCACGCCTACAAGCGTAATGACCCACAGCCATAGCTTTGCCTTCCGATTCCAACGCTGCCAACGCATGAGCACGTTACTCCTCCGTTCTATTCCTTGTTAAGTCAGTCCGTCCACACGGGACATAACCGTTTGCCGCAATTGCTGCAGCGCAGCTGCGGAAGCATCCGCCGACTCTTTCTTCACGCCAAAATAAACTTTAATTTTGGGCTCCGTGCCGGATGGTCTCAAGCAGAACCACGAACCGTCTTCCAGTTCGTATTTCAATACATTTTCAGGACGAAGCCCGTCCAGACTATTTCCATAATCCTGAACCGACTTGATACGAATTCCATTCATAATAGCCGGAGGATTGAAACGCCAATCTTCCATAATAGCGCTGATTTTCTGTACACCGTCGAAACCTTTGAGTGTACGCGACTCCAAGCCCTCAAGATAATAGCCGTGGTTCTCATACAGCTCTTGAAGCACATCAAGCAGTGTCTTACCTTGCATGCTGTAATAAGCGGCAGCCTCGCAGATCAACAAAGACGCAACAACAGCATCCTTATCCCGCGCATACGTGCCGGTGAGATAACCATAGCTCTCCTCATAACCAAATAAGAAGGACCGCTCCGCGGTTTTCTCATATGCCGTCATCTTCTCACCAATATATTTGAATCCAGTTAGTGTATTCTCTACACTTACTCCGAAGGCGCGAGCGATATCGGCTCCCATCTCGCTGGTGACAATCGTCTTGATGACGACTCCGTTATCGGCAAGCAGTCCTCTTTCCTTCAGCAGGCTAAGCTTATAATGCACCATTAACGCACCCGATTGGTTGCCTGTCAGCGCAACATATTCACCTTGGCGGTCTCTAACAAACGCACCCATTCGGTCTGCGTCGGGATCCGTCCCGATGATGATGGCAGCGGCTTCCTTCTTCGCCAGTGCAATTGCCAGCTCGAATGCTTCGCGTTCCTCCGGATTGGGTGATTTGACCGTGCTGAAGTAGCCGTCGGGATGCTCCTGCCCTTCGACGACGAGTACATGCCTGAAGCCGGCTCCGGCTAGCGCAGCGCGAACAGGCTTATTGCCCGATCCATGCAAGGGTGTAAACACGATGCCGAATCGCTCGCCCAGCTCGCCGTGCAGTAGCTTCCCGTTCAAGCTCTCTCCCACGACCGTCTCCGTATAGCGACGATCCTCTTCCTCCCCCAGCCATACCAGCAGACCTTCCGTCTCCGCTTCTCCTCTGCTCGCCCTCTTAATAGCGCCAAAGCTGTTAATGGCTGCAATAGAAGCAATAACCTGCTCTGCATCCTCTGGAATGAGCTGACAGCCATCCGAGCCGTACACCTTATAACCGTTGTATTCCGGCGGGTTATGACTCGCAGTAATGACAATGCCGCCTGAAGCGCCCAAATCGCGAACGGCGAATGACAGCTGAGGCGTAGGACGCAGCTCCTGAAACAGATAAGCTTTGATCCCGTTTCCAGCAAGAACAAGCGCCGTATCCAGAGCGAATTCGGCTGAGTGATTGCGGGAATCGTATGCAATGACAACAGATGGCAATTTCCTTTCATCGCCATTGTCCAAAATCCAGTTCGCTAGTCCTTGCGTCGCTTTGCCTACCGTGTAGGCGTTCAAACGATTCGTTCCGGCTCCCATGACACCGCGCAGTCCGCCAGTTCCGAATTCCAACTCACGGTAAAAACGGTCCGTCAGTTCCTTCTCTTCGCCTGCAATTGCCCTCAGCTCATCTTTCGTCGCCTGATCGATTACAGGATCATTCAGCCAGGTCTCGTAACGAGCCCGGATGCTATCATTACTCAGATCGCTCACCCTCGACTACTCTCCCTTATCCATATGGTTTCCTATCGGCTACACTTCCAACAGGTTTATGAACGTTCAGTCAAAGCAAACATAAGCTCGCCCTCTGCGACGACCTTGTCCCCTACTTTAGCTGTGGCTTTTCCTTTTCCGATTGGTCCTTTCAGACGTGTAATCTCCACTTCCAGTATAAGCGTATCACCCGGCTTCACCTGCTCGCGGAAACGGAATCCGTCGATGCCTGCGAAGAAACCAAGCTTCCCTCTATTCGCCTCGACCATCAGCATAGCCACCGTACCGACTTGAGCTAATGCTTCCACAATCAACACGCCCGGCATAACCGGATAACCTGGGAAGTGACCAACAAAAAAAGGCTCGTTCATCGTAACGTTCTTTAGTCCTACCGCACGCACGCCTGCCTCAACCTCCAAAATCCGGTCAATCAGCAAAAACGGCGGTCTGTGAGGAATGATTTCTTGAATTTGTATAATATCCATCATAATAAACGACTCCCTTCAACATTTCATAGTATAAAACAGGCCTACTTAAGCGAAACTAATCCTATCCTTCATAAATCTGCAGATTATGGAGGTTAAGATAAGGGGGCTTGACCACCCTGACCTAAAGTGTCCGGGGTCAAGCCTCTTTCTGTGTTTATGCTTGTTTAGTATGGTTCTCGCGGTTCAGCTCCTTATAAGACGCCAAATACACGAAAGAAGTTACGAATGAAAACGCAATAACGATCCATAAGTATGTATGGGCAAAAGACGCTTGAAAAAAGATAAACATGATCGCAAAATAAAACATCACGGTCGTCAGCTTGCCCATCCAATTGGCAGGCACGGCCCGTTTCCCTCGAAAATGAGTCAATAGCCCTGCCGCAATCATCCCAAGATCGCGCAGAAACATAGCTCCTGCGGCCCACCACGAAATATAGCCGGTCAGAAGCAGCGACAATATGACCGTAATTAACATCAGCTTATCCGCTAAAGGATCCAGCATTTCGCCAATCGTCGTCACTTGTCCGTACTTGCGGGCAATATAGCCGTCCATGACATCCGTCACACCAGCAGCGACCACAATGAGAAAGGCTGGAATCATGTGACCGCTAACAAATATACCAATATAGACAGGAATCAACAGAAAACGCAAAGCTGTCAACAAATTGGGCAGATTCAAACGCAACGCTCACACTCCTTCTAGTCCCCGGAATGTCCCACCATGGTTCCCAACTATTATAAACTACCTATCCCAAAATGAAAACAAACACCAGCCACAGCAGCTAAAGTTAGGAATTGCGCAAATCGATTCGCCATGTTAAAATACTGACTGACCGTTCAGTTTACGTTTTGCATACGGTTAGTATTCGGGAAGGAGAGGCGCCTTGAATAAAAAGAAAGCGCAAAGTGAAGAAACGAAAGCGCGTATTATAGAAGCTGCGAACAACGTGTTTTCGCAACGAGGCTATCACGCTGCATCTATAGAAGATATCGCCAACGCTACTGGGGTGAGCAAAGCTAATATTTATTATCACTTCAAAAGCAAAGAAGGGCTGTTCCTCACTCTGCTCGATCAATATGAAGCGGAGTGGAAAGCTTTATGGGCAGAACAGCTAAAACGCTATGCTTCTACGACGGAGTTGCTGAATGGCATGATCGATGTCGGTCTGAAGCGGGGATTTCATCATCCCTTGACCCGGGCCGCCAGAGAATTTCTTGAAGAAGCATGGGGCAAAAGCGTAGAGGGCTGCCGTCAAATTGCGATTAAGATAAACGAAAATCGCGCCTTTTACCAAAGCCTGATCCAGCAAGGAATCGATTCCGGAGAATTCAAATCGGTCAATACCTCCGATCTTGGCCGTATTCTTGAAGCCATGTTCCGTGGACTTGGCGAGTCCTCGCGCGACTTAAGTCTGGAAGAAGCGATTCGGCTATACCGTGTAGCTCTGGATGCCTTGCTTTACGGAATTGTTGCGAGGGATTAAGGAAAACTTAAATATAGAACTTATGGATATGGATTTGGAGGGTTTACGTAATTATGAATACATCAACAGCCGCAACTGGTGCGGCACCACAAGATCTGGGCAATATCAAGAGACTGCCTATTCTGATCTCGCTTATAATCGGAGCCTTTTTCTCCATTCTGAATGAAACGCTGCTTAACATCGCATTTGTAGACCTCAGCATTGAATTCGACGTAGCCTATACAACCGTTCAATGGCTTTCTACCGGCTATTTGCTCGTCGTCGGCATTCTGATACCCGTCTCCGCTTTGCTGGTGCAATGGTTTACGACCCGCCAAATGTTTTTGGGCGCGATGACGCTTTTCTCCATCGGTACGCTTGTATGTGCACTAGCACCTGAATTTTCCGTGTTGCTGATCGGGCGTGTCCTTCAAGCGTTCGGCACAGGACTTATGCTGCCCGTTATGATGAATACGATTCTACTCCTCTATCCGCCTGAGAAGCGCGGCGCAGCAATGGGCACAATGGGTCTGGTCATCATGTTCGCTCCTGCTATCGGCCCAACGTTGTCAGGACTTATTCTGGAATCGTTGAATTGGCGCTGGTTGTTCTATTTGGTATTGCCGTTCGCCATTTTTTCCATCTTGTTCGCGTTCGTCTTCCTGAAGAACGTATCCACCATTACGAAACCACGGGTCGACATCTTGTCCATCCTGTTATCAACCGTCGCTTTCGGCGGTATCGTATTCGGCTTCAGCAGCCTGGGCGAAGGGCATGGCGGATGGGCCAGTGAGCGTGTATACCTGCCTGTCATTGCCGGAGGCATCGCTATGCTGCTATTCATCTGGAGACAGCTTGTATCCAAAGAACCGATGCTCGACTTCCGGGCATTCAAAGCACCCATGTTCTCGTTCGGAACCGTGCTTATTATCATTGTCATGATGTCCCTGTTCTCCACGCTGCTGCTTCTGCCGATACTGATGCAGCAAGGCATGATGCTGTCCGCATTCGCAGCAGGTCTCGTTCTTCTGCCAGGCGGTATCGCCAATGGCTTCTTGTCTCCTATTACAGGCAAACTGTTCGATAAATTCGGACCGCGTGCACTGGTTATTCCAGGAGCAGCTATTCTTGTTATCGTGATGTATTTCTTCACCCAATTGTCGCTCGACACCAGCAAAGGAACCATCATTTTGCTCCATGTGATGATGAGTATTGCGATGTCTATGATTATGATGCCTGCCCAAACGAACGGATTGAACCAGCTCTCTCCTAAATACTATCCGCATGGTTCGGCTATCTTGAATACACTGCAGCAAGTATCCGCCGCAATCGGCATTGCCTTCTTCATCAGTGTCATGACCACTAGCCAGAAGAATTATCTGGCCGATGTCGCTGATCCGACGTCCAAAATCGAGCTTGCTAACTCGCTGAGCGTCGGCGTGAACAGCTCGTTTAAGCTTGGCTTAGTCTTCGCGATTATCGCACTGATCATGTCATTCTTCATCAAACGTTCTGTCCCACCGAAGGCATAACATCTTCTCATTCGAAGTACCGAACACCGCTGACTTGAGCAGTACGGCTACAGTTGCATCTGTCCCTGCGTAGGCAGCCATATTGATCCTTTAGGATGAAGCCCCCATGTGGGGCTTCATTTTGCTTTCCAGCATGTATGGCGATCGTTCATTCAGAGGTCTCTAGCTCCTGCTTTCCACCGACAACAAAAAAAGAGCCGTTCACGCAGCTCCGACACTGCTTAACAGCTCTTCTGACCCATTGGACATGTATGATTAGGATTCAGCGAAAACAAGGTCATACAGATGGCGCCAAGTCGTCCATTCGAACACATCGCTTTTGGAGCCGTCGCCCAAATAAACGAAGCCTACATAAAGTCCGACAATTAGCATGACGACCATGATGATCGGTACAATGCTTTTGCGCAGCACCCAAAAGGCAATTCTCGCCCACTTCGGAAATCTGTACTCCTGTTCATCTTGCTCATCCAGCTTTTCTTGCTCGGGCTTGCGGCTTTTCTCCTTTACAGGTTCTGCAGCCTCTCCCGAATAACCGGGCCCAGTGCCGCCATGCCGCTGCGTACGAGAAAGCGTAGTGCTCATAGAGCTGTAACGCAAAGTTCTTCCCTCGTCGCCCTCATTCTTCATGGATCCGTTCTCGAAATCTCTGCGGCTTGCGGGGATTCGATCATCGGCCATACCTATCACCTTCATTCGTTCCTACGCGCGCATCGAGTTAGCAAGGCTCATCATCGTGTCGCTGGACGATAAAGCTCTTGCTGCCAATTGATAAGCACGCTGAACATTGATAAGCTCCGTCGCTTCATCTACATACTCGACGTTGGACTGCTCCAGATAGCCTTGACGCAAAGCGATCCGATTATCCAGAGTGGGAGTAATCTCCTGTACCACATCGTCTACATTGATGCCCGTCGCAATTGCGAACAAATTATCCGCTACTGCCGTCAAAGCGGCCGGACGGGTTGCTTGAAGCAATTTGATGCTGCCGAGATTGATTGTACCTGCCGAAGATACGCCAAGTACGGTGCCGTCAGCATCTACACGGAGATTATAGCCTGCAGGCAACACAATATTCCCCTCGACAATATTGCCATTGCCGTCAGGGATATTCGCGATAACCGGATAGCCTTTCTCCGTTGCCAAAATCGTATCACCGTTTGCCGCCATCGTCAACTGGAACGCACCGCTCCGCGTATAGGCACGATTGCCAGCACCGTCTACCTGCACTTCAAAAAGCGCGTTTCCTTCGATAGCCAGATCCGTTGGAACTTGAGTCTCATTCATCGGCCCCTGTGACAGGTTAGGCTGTATCATCGTCAGCTTGGAGCCCCAGCCCTGACTGAAATCAAGCGGCGTCAGCCTGCCCGGCTGACTGAATGAATTCGGCTGCCTCTTGGCATTGTTCAACAAATCCTCGAAGGTCGCCTCCTTCTTCTTGTAGCCTACCGTATTGACATTGGCCATATTATCAGCGATGAGGTCCAGCTTCTGCTGGAGCGCGTTCATCGAGACCATTGCATTGATCATGGATGCGTTCATGCCGCAGTTCCTCCCTTAGCTCGTCCGTATCGTCTAGCCTACCCGTCCTACTTCATTAGCCGCTTTCTGCAAGCTTTGGTCATAGAATTGGATGACCTTTTGATTAGCTTCATACGCGCGTAGAGCCGACATTAAATCTACAGCCGCTTGAGCGGAGTCCACGTTGGAACGCTCCACATAACCTTGTCTGACTTCAACCCGCTCGCCCGCCGCGATCGGCTGAGCTTGTCCACGATCGTCCACGAAGCGGAAGTTGCCGTTTCCTTCTCTGACCAGATCATTTGGATTCTCAATTCGGGTAATAAGCAGCTGAGCGCCGATTTCCGCACCGTTGCTGTCCACGAACCGCTGGTCCTCTGTCAAGATCAGACTGTCGAGTCCCACGCCGGGAGGCAGCTGGATAGGCGCACCATTGGTGCCAAGAACATTCGATCCGTCGCTTGTCATCAGGAATCCGTCACCTGTAACCGTGAACTTGCCGCCTCTTGTATACCGGATATCTCCATTGCCGTCCTGCACCGTAAAGAAGGCTTGCGGCTGATAGACAGGTACACCATCCGCACCAATCGCTTTGCCCGATGCGTCGAAGGCAAGTCCGTCTACTTCAATATTGGATATCAATGCAAAATCGGAGGACTGGTTCGTTTGCGTCAGATCGCCCTGCAGGTGAATCGATAAACTCTCTTCGGCAAATACACCGCTTGTCCAACGTCCGACAGTCGTACGCTCCGCCTGATTCACGCCTGTTATCGATAAGAGCATCTCCGGGAATGAGCGTGTAACCGCGTTGGTCTGCTTATAGCCCGGCGTATGAATATTGGCGATATTGTTCGTCACCGTGTCATGGCGACGCTGCTGGGCAATCATGCCCGATGCTGCCGTATATAGTCCTCTTAGCATGACAATCCTCCTAGAATGATAAACCGATTCGTATCTCTACCCTCTATTATCGGCTCGGAGCCAAGTCGTCTGAATAGCGTTCCCTGTGACCTAAGACTCATTTCCGCCTCGGCGCGCCCCCCAATGGCACCCTACCCGCGAAAGCTTGTCCTATGGTTGATTGTCTCTATTTTCTAAGCTTGTCCAAGTTGTCGAGCAGAATGCCCGTTCCCTTCACGACGCAATGCATCGGATCTTCTGCGATAAGAACAGGTACTTTAAGCTCGTCCGCCAGCAATGTATCAAGTCCATCCAACAACGCACCGCCGCCAGTAAGGATAACACCTCTATCAATAATGTCTGCCGACAGCTCTGGAGGCGTCTGCTCCAGTACGTACTTTGCAGCAGCGACTATAGACATTACTGGATCCCACAGAGCTTCCCTGACTTCATTGGATCGGATAGTAACCGTCAAAGGCAATCCGGACACCATGTCCCGGCCCCGTATGTCCATCTCATCCTGACGACCGTTATCATAAACAGTGCCGATCTTAATTTTAATATCCTCGCTTGTCCGCTCACCGATCAATAGCTTGTACTTGCTTTTGATATACTTCATAATCGCGTCATCGAACTTGTTCCCCGCGACCTTAATCGAAGATGCCGTCACGATGTCGCCCATGGACAAGACGGCTACGTCCGTCGTACCGCCGCCGATATCCACCACCATATTGCCGCTTGGCTGGAAGATGTCCATGCCTGCTCCGATGGCTGCAGCTTTAGGCTCCTCTTCCAAATAAACTTCCTTCGCTCCACTACGCTCGGCAGCCTCGCGAATCGCCTTCTGCTCCACGGATGTAATATTCGTTGGGGCGCAGATGAGAATACGTGGACGGCTGAACCACTTGCGGCCGTCCACGCGGTCAATAAACGCTTTCAACATAATTTCCGTAATTTCGAAATCGGCAATGACGCCGTCCCTAAGAGGCCGAATGGCCACAATATTGCCAGGCGTACGCCCGACCATGCGATGCGCGTCCTCGCCAACAGCGAGTACCCTCTTGCTGTCGCTCTCAATAGCGACCACAGACGGCTCATCAAGCACGACGCCTTTCCCTTTCACATGAATAGACACATTGGCTGTTCCCAGATCAATTCCGATATCCTTGCTCAGCATAAGGCTTAAGTCCCCCAACGAATAATAATAATCGCATCGTCCCACTAATGTTTTCCCAGAACAGGAAAAACCCCTAACGAACATTATTCGCCAAAAAGGACAAAAATCCTCTATGCTTTGTAAAAAAATCAGGAATTCACAGGGACGTCGTTACGCCTTCCCGGCAGCCAGTACCTCCCGTTTCTTTGAACTCGTTTTTTTATACTTAATTTTGGTGGCTTCGCCTCCTCTGAGGTGCCTAATCGATTTGTGGTACTCGAGAATGTGCTTTACCTGGTCTGCCAGGTCGGGGTTAATCTCCGGCAACCGTTCGGTCAAATCCTTATGCACCGTGCTTTTGGACACGCCGAACTCTTTGGCGATGGTTCGCACCGTATGCTTCGTCTCCACGATGCAACGGCCTATTTTAATGGTTCGCTCTTTGATGTAATCGTGCACGTTCCCGCCTCCCTACTCGAGATAGTTTGGTACATTATATGAGTGGAGTGGATAGATATTCTTTATGTCCAAGCGTGACAAGCCCTGAAAGGCAATAATTTTTGAAAAAAACAAAACAGGCGGGGGAATTGTCCCCCGCCTTGCGCAACTTTTGACCTATTCGCCAATAAGTCCGAATTATTCGGAGATGTACTGGCTTGGATTAACCGTAGTGCCATTCAAGCGTGTTTCGAAGTGCAGATGGACGCCTAGATCGCTCTCCAGTTCGCTGCGGCCCGCTTGTGCGATAACCGTACCTTGGCTCACTTCGTCGCCTTCCTCCACTTGAATGTCCGTCAAGCTTTGGTACACCGTCACAAGACCGTTGCCGTGGCTAATCTCGATGACGTTGCCATTGTATGGATGCGGCTCAACACGCGTGATCTTGCCGTCTAGCGCTGCAAGCACATCGAACGGCTGGCCGTTCGGATCGGCGAAGTCGATGCCCGTATGCGGCGAGTACGTTGTGCCGACCTGGATAAGAGCCGCTTCCTTGTCCGTCTCGCTTGCTTTCTTATCATAAAACTTCGTTTCTACTTGCAGGTTCTGCTTGCTCGACACCGGCCACTTCATGTCTTCGGCAATCGCTACGACATCGACTTCATCACCCGGCGTAACACTGCCTTCTCCTTCGTTACCTTGTGCAACCTCAGTAGAATTGTCCGGGCCCGTTGTCGGCTTTGCCGGATCAGATCCCTGATAGATCCACATTAAGGTTACGATAATTGCCGCCGCAGCCATGAAGATTGCTGGAGAAACCCAACGCTTCGCGAATAGTTTCTTCAGTCCGCTGCTAGAGTTCGCGGCAGACGCTCCTCCCAGTGAGTTTTTGGGAGTTTCCTCTGGTTTTTGCTTTTGTTTGCTCTGGTTTTGATCATTCATTGATATCACCTCACTAGCCATTGTTGCCACATCTGCTAGGTTTATACGTGAGGCATATCAAATTTTAAGAGGTTGTCCGAGATGGAAGCTTCGAAGCTTGTTCTACTCTCGTCCCGGTATAGTAATGCATAAGAATGGCCGTCGCCTTCTTCCCTTCTTGCGCCATCCCGTTGGCTCCCCACTGGCTCATCCCTACGCCGTGCCCCAACCCATAGGTCAGGATCACAATCTCATGATCTGAGATCTTCCAACTGAAATGAGAGGATGCAAGACCAAGCTTCTCTCTTACTTCCCTGCCGCTAAAAGATTTGCCGTTAATGAGAACCTCTTTAATCCGGTTTCCTTCCGTTCGTTTCGTAACGGTGATAGAGGGCTTGGCGCTTGCAGCCTTCCCTTTTAGACCCAGCGCCCGGTAAAATTCTTTCTTAGTCCATACCGTCTCCGCTTCATAACGTGGAGAGATACCTTCGTCCCAAGGACTGGCTACACTCCGCAAGTAAGGAAGCGACTGTGCCCAGTAATCTTCCGAATTTTCCGTAAACCCGTTGCTTGTAGAAAAAAACGCCGCCTCTATAGGCTCGCCCTCATAAGTCAATATAAATCCTTTTGTCTCCTCTATCGCACGCTTAAGCTTTGCCAAGTTAGTGGTCTTCTCTTCGCCCTTCCACCGCTTGCCCAGCTCGTCCTTCGATAGGTACGCCTGATGCTGCACCGTATCCAACACATCCGCTTTTTCATTCGCCATGACAGCAGAGGACAACCTGCGAACGATATAGGTACGGGCTGCAATCGCTTGAGCCTTCAGCGCTTCCAATTCAAAGTCAATCGGCATCTCTGCTGCAAGGACGCCCGTCACATACGTTTCCAGCGGTACGCTCTCCACCTTCTTCAGCTCTGTCAGATAGACACGAACGCGCTGATTATCCAATGCACCTTTGGCTGGTGCGGTAAGCTCCGCCCCTTCTTCTCTTCCTTCGCTAACCGGCACTGGCTTGACAACTATCGGCTCACCCTGTTGCTCCATACCGCCTTCCCTCCGCACAGCTGGCTGTGGCTTTGCGCTTATGCCCCAGTTCGCGATAGGCTCGACCGATTCAAGCACAGCCTGGTCCGTTTCTCGCAAATGAGACTGTGCCGTTAGGGTTAACCCAGCGTCTGCATGTTCAGATAAGAAAACTCTCATTCCGAACAGGATAAAGCCGAGAAGAACACCGATGCCAAATACGCCCCACCATCCCTTGCTTCTACGCAAATCTAATCCAACTCTAGCAAGCTTTCCTGTCATACTAAGCCTGACGACCTCCCTCCATTCCAGCGCAGGAGCCGCTTTCCTCCCTATCGCGCTTCTCTATGGACATCTCTTGCTGCATGTCCTTATAGTTCAGTCTATGAGGTCATTTAGTAGGATAGAATCAAAATGAGGCTTCTCTAATCCATACAACAAAAAACGGGAGATCCCTTCGCTGCCAGTGTGTATCAATCTGGCTGCAAATGAATCTCCCGTTATCCCATTACTATTATTTGGTTAAGCCCAGGTCGGCTGTACCTTCAGTACAGCGACTTCCTTCTCTCTCTTATACGTTGCGGAGTCGGCCGATTTGCCCGCCTGTGCGGTCGCGACACCTTCCGCCTCTTCACGATAGATCGTAGCCCCAAGAGATCTGAGCTTACCTGTAATATCCACGTATCCGCGGTCGATATGATGTAGACCTGTTACCTCTGTCTCGCCCTCGGCGCGTAGTGCCGCGCAGATCAGAGCCGCGCCTGCGCGAAGATCGGTGGCGCATACTTTAGCCCCGGTAAGCGGTACGCCTCCCGTCACAATAGCGGAACGTCCGTCTACCTTAATGCTGGCATTCATCTTCTGGAATTGCTCCACATGCATAAAGCGATTCTCAAACACCGTCTCCGTCACCACGCTAGTGCCTTCCGATACGAGAAGCAAAGCCATCATTTGTGACTGCATATCCGTTGGAAAGCCCGGATGAGGAAGCGTCTTGACATCAACAGCCTTAAGCGAGGCACCGGAGCGGACGCGAATGCCGTTGTCGCTTTCGGTAATCTCGACGCCCATCTCTTGAAGCTTGGAAATGACAGGTGTCAGATGATCGCCAATAGCACCTTCAATGAATACATCTCCGCCCGTAATGGCGGAAGCAATCATGTACGTACCCGCTTCAACGCGGTCGGGAATGACGTTATGCTTGGCGCCTTTCATTCGCTCCACGCCTTCGATGCGGATCATACCCGTACCTGCGCCGCGAACCTTGCCGCCCATCGCATTGATGTAGTTGGCCAGGTCTACGATCTCTGGCTCCTTCGCCGCATTCTCAATCGTGGTCGTACCGTTCGCCAAAGCCGCCGCCATCATAATATTCTCCGTTGCGCCTACACTTGCAACGTCCAAATAAATTTTGGCGCCCTTCAATTTGGTCGGCGCTGTCGCTTCAATAAAACCTTGACCGAGCGTAATCTCGGCGCCCATCGCTTCGAAGCCCTTCAGATGCTGATCAATCGGTCTTGTTCCGATCGCACAGCCGCCCGGCAGCGAAATTCTCACCTTCCCGATACGGGCCAGTAAAGGACCCATTACGAGGAACGATGCTCTCATCTTGCGTATGAGCTCATACGGCGCTTCGAATGATGAAATTAAAGGTGCGGATACCCGCATCGTTTCATTATTATAAGAAATTTGCGCTCCTAGGGAAGCGAGCACGTTCTGAATCGTCATAACGTCGTCGAGGAGGGGAACGTCACAGATGACGCTATCTCCTTCCGTCGCTAGTAATGAGGCAGCAAGAATGGGGAGCACTGCATTTTTGGCGCCGCTTACGCGGACCGTGCCCGTTAGACGCTGGCCTCCGCGGACGATAATTTTAGTCATCTTTGTGTTCCCTCCGCGAATAGCAATTTCAATAAATAGACAAATTTCGATCGCATTACTAACCTTCATCTTAACATTATGCCGCAATAATCGACAAGGGTAAAATTCTTTCCACTTTTTGCTTCTCCCCATCATGGTGAGAATAACGCCGTAGAATACGACTATAGACGATTTTTTATCCTTAGAACTGGCTGTGAATGCCCTTGCTTTTCGACGAATTTCAACAAATCATACAGCATGGTATTACCCATTGTTAACATGTTTCGCCCTTGTTATTCGACAAAGGTTTTCAACATGACGGTGTAATTCCAATATTGCAAAATAAATTGGGCGAACATATGCCCCAGTGCGACGGTGAGCAGCAACTTCAGTACTTGCGCCTTTCGGCTGTTCGGAAAATGGAAAAAGGTTTCCCACTTCACTTCGCGAATCAGCATCCAAACGAGCATAATGCTAAGCAGCTCCACTACAATCGAGAACAAACCCGTTAATCCGTTCATCTGAAACATATTGTTCATTATATCATTGCTTGTTCCCATAGCTCCTCCTCAAAAGCCGATAAAGCGGCCCTAGTCCTTATAATAACGGTACAGCAATACGGTGAACTGGGCCCTGCTTGCTCCTTCGTCAGGTTTGAAGATGTTCGGCTCGACGCCTTTCAGCTTACCCTCCAGCTTCATCGCATAAAGCATGGCAGAGTACCACTCGTATTGTGACACGTCCCGGAAAGGACGAGAAGTCGGTATGCGCGCGGCTATGCCCTCTGCATGCCCAATCATCACGGCCATCTCAGCTCGGGTAATCGGCCTGTCGGGCTTAAAGGTCCCATCAGGGAACCCGTTCACCCAGCCTTGCTGAACCGCTTTGCGTATCGCATCGCTGGCCCAATGGCTGCTACTCACGTCAGAGAATGATTTGGCAGCAACATTGCCCGCAAGCGGTTTATACGCCTTTACGATCATCGCTACAGCTTCCGCTCTCGTAATATTACGCTCTGGCTGGAATCGGTAATTGCCGACGCCGTTTACAATACCGCTGCTTGCCATGGAGATGATCTCTTCCCTAGCCCAGTGACCTTTAATATCACGGAAACCGGAGACCAGCTCCTCCGCTTGGAACGAAAGACGATAGTATTGGCTCGTGAAAGCCTTGCTCGATGTAAGCTTGACATAATAAACACCTGGTTGAAGCATCTGCTCCTGCGTCTGCAGCTTGCCGGTCGTCCCGGTGCTGCCAAGCGCGATACGGGTCATTCTCTTATCATAGGCTTCCAGCTTGAGCGAGGCGTCCGCAGGAACGTCCGCAACATTCATCCGGACAATACTGGAACTGGCAATACGGAACTGGAACCAGTCGATATCCGTGGTGCTATGTATAACACCTTTGTACTCTGTGCCAGCATTCATAAGGGGAGCCTCATAGCTCTTGTCATTCGGCTCATTGGGATCGGTAAGCTCCGGCTTATAGTCCAGGCGGAGCTTGTAGGTGCCCACCGTAGGACTGGCTTCCAGCGATATCGCATTGTGCACCCTGATATAATACGTTCCTGGTGTTACCGACATGACAGGTGTCCATTCATTCATGCCTTCGCCGTTTTCATCGTACAAGGTGAGCGAGCCGCCTTCCCGCTGGATGGATAATCCCAAATCCATGCGTGCGGTGCTTCCTTCCAGCGTAAGCTGCAGCTTCCCGTCTTCCTTGAACGTAACCGCGAACCAATCCCGATCAGCCGTCTGATGGAAGGAACCCGTCACCGTTTGCGATTTGGCCTGCAGCTTGAACGCATTGGCCATTCGATCATTCGGCTCATATTGATCAGGGCTCATCGTAAACGACGACATTAAAGAGTAAGGGAGCGATTTGCGTTCCTCGGGACTCCCATATCGAACTTGAATGTACTGCTTACCCTTTTTCACATCGAAATCCATCGTTTTGGTGGACAGCTTGGTATCCGTGCCAGACTGTTGCTTGCCGTCTGCATAATGCGTAAAACGGACTACGGGCACAGCTTGCCCCGATTCGGGCATGCCCCTGTAGTAGATGGTCAGCTTGCCGTCATAGGGGACGTCAATGACATACCAGTCTTGGTCTTTGGCGGAATCAAGCTCTGCAATCATTTGGCTCATAAGCGGAAATGTGGTTGCAGCGCCGATGCTGTTATTAGGCTCATGAGCATCCTTGGATAGGGTACCTACCACAGCTTGATCCAGTTGCAGAATGCCATAACCGGAAGTGGAATCAACCCCCTTAGGCCCAATGTCCTTCGCGGTCTGGCGAAGCAGTTCCCTGATCTGGTAAGGCTGAAAATCAGGATGCTGAGCGATCAGAAGCGCGGCTGCCGCAGCAACTTGGGGAGCCGCCATAGAGGAGCCCTCTTCCTTCTTGTACGTGCCGCCCACCCCAGTCGTATACACATTCCAAGGAGCGAGAAGATCCAACTCCGGACCAGGGTTAGACCTAGGGTCCGGCACACCGTCATCCTTTACGCCTCCAACCGCTAGTACAGTCGGGTATGCCGCGGGATATTTGACAGCTGCCTTGCTCCCTAGCGTCACTCCATCATTGCCTGCAGCTGCTACTAGAAGTACGCCATGGTTCTCTGCGTAATTCACAATATCCTGCATATAAGGGGAATAGCGATGAAGACCAACAGACAATACGACAACCTTGGCGCCGTTGCGTACGGCGTACAAGACGCCCTCTCCCAGATCCTGCTCCGTTCCGTCGCCCCATTGATCCAAAGCTTTGACAGGCATGATCTTCGCATTCCATAGAATGCCGGCTACTCCGATGCCGTTGTTTCCTTTGGCCGCGATTACACCTGCTACGCTAGTGCCATGACCATTGTCGTCATCTGGGAGCTTCTTCGGATCGACCAGGTTGGTGCCGGCCACCAAATTGTCCTTCAAGTCGGGATGATCCAGATCGACGCCTGTATCCACCAACGCAATCGTAATCTCGGTCTGCTCCCTAATCGTCTCCCAGGCCTTCAAAGCTCCTATCTGCACCAAATGCTTCTGCTTGGATAATTCCGGATCGTTGGCCTTGAATGACACTGCCTTGGATACAGCCTGTTGATCGGCCCCAGTCGGCGATTCGGTCGATAAGGATGAAGAGCCTATTGTATCGTTGTTGTCTGTGGAGCTCTCATCTATCCCCGTCGTCAACAGACGTTGTTCCTCCTGCTGATCAGCATCGTCTTCTTCCGCCTCGGCGCCTATCCTGTCCGATGCCGTGAGCGAATTCATTCGATTGTTATCGTCAAGATTAGAGAGCACCTGCACCTTATCATTCGGGTGCACATACTCGACGCCTGGCGCGCTGCGCAGATCGCGCAGCCACTCGTCCAGGTCCCCGCCTGCTTCCCCGGCGGGACGCACAAGATCTACCGCCGCTTCGCTCTGGCGGCGGATCACTTCGACCCCGCTCAGCTCATGCGCGAGCTCGGGGTCCGACCATTTGAGCAGCCAGCTCTGCGGCTGCTCAGCCAGTGCTGCCGAGCCGGCCGCTTCCGCGTAGCCGGCTGGCGAGCTTCCTCCGGGAGCGGGCGCTCCTGGGGCGGATAAGCCCCAGAGCGCGATGCTCCCGAGCAGCAGCGCCATGAACGCGCCGCGAAGCCCCTTGCGCGTCAGCAGCGCAAGACTGTCAGCGCCTCTTCCGCGGACGAGGCGCTTCGCTCTGGATCGGAGGCGCACTAGAAACGCGCCTTCATTATGACATGCAGAAGCGGTTCTCCGCTGATTCTGCTCTTTTTGTGCGGCTTGCTTGTAGTCTATGTTCATTATATTCTGCCTTTGAAACGTATTTCATTAATAATTCGTTTAACGAATACGTTTTCCCTTCTTATTGGTCATAAAAAAGGGCATAGCCGAATGACGGCTTCGACGGAAGTCATTATCCTCCTTGCAGCAACCCTACTGCATGGCGGACGGCTTCAGCGCTATGGATAGGTATACCATTCGCAAGCTCTCTGCCGAATTAGTCCGTGGCCCTGATTTCATTGCCAAATCTATGCATAACATCCCTTACCCTGCGTGGGGCCGAATGAATCAAAAAAAGCCCCGTCTTATTGCTGCAAGCCGGCCGAAGGCCGATGCAACGCCAAGACAGAGCTTTCATCATGCATCCAAGAAGCGGATTCGTTAATGAGAAGGAAGTGGGAAGCTGAATAACTGTTGGATGATATCAACTAGCGGACCTGGCACAATGCCAAGCGCAAGTGTAAGGATCGCACATAGGGCAATAACAATACCCGTTGGCCACGGTATCCGAATGACACCATCTCCCTGCTCAAGGCTGGACGATAGCGAATTCTCCATCTTCGCTTCGGCGCTCTGTACCACACTCTCTTCGTCGGCTTGTTCTGATGATCCAGCGGTCTCAATATGACCAGCCTTTGCCTCTTGAGCTGCCAGAGTCTGCGAGGTTCCAGATGTGCGGAAACCGTAACCCTCTTCTGCATCCTCATCGTTATCAAGCGAGTGGGAGGCTCCTGATAGCCCGTTGCTGCTCCGCATGAACATTTGACGGACTAATCCGAAATAGAAGTAATACGAAATGACGCTGCTCAGCACCATGACTGCCACAATCCAATAGGCTTGCGCTCTCTCGGCGCCAAGCACAATGAACAGCTTACCGAAGAAGCCCGCGGAGAGGGGCAGTCCGGCAAGCGAGAGGACAAACAGGATCATACTAAGCGCCAGCCACGGAGAGCGGTAGTACATGCCGGCATAACCGCTCAGCTCATCGTGGCCCGCCGCACGACTAACCACCGTATGAATGCCAAAGGCCCCGATGGTCATCAGCAGATAGGCGATTAGATAAAATAGAAATTCAGACATATTGTTCAAATGTCCTATCGTGAAGGAAACGCCGATCGGCACCAGCAAATAGCCGGCATTGGCGACACCGGACAAAGCGAGCAGCCGCTTCACGTTAAGCTGTCTCAAAGCAGCCAGCGTACCATAAAGCATGGAGGCTGCCGCGACCAGAAGGACAATGAAAAACACCTCGTCGCTCACGCTGCTAATCGACGTTCGATCAGGACTTGCGAACAAGGCGGTAGCGAACATCATACGGAATACAATAGCCAGCGCGGCGCCTTTGGATACGACAGCAAGAAAGGCGGCAATCGGTGTCGGCGCTCCTTGGTACACATCAAGCGACCAGGCATGGAAAGGAGCCGCCGCTATCTTGATTGCAAATCCGATGATCATCATCAGAAAGCCTGTGTAGATGAGCGCCTCGTATTGCTCCAGCGCACCGGGCAGCGCCGCGTTGATCTCGGCAAGCTGCACCGAGCCGATCACGCCGTAGAGGTAGGACATCCCGAACAAAATGAAGGCGGAAGATAGACCTCCCGTAATGACATATTTAAAGGCAGCTTCCGCTGATAAGGAAGACTTCCTCCTTAGTCCGACCAAGACATAACTCGTGATGCTGAGCAATTCAAGTCCGATATAGAGCGTAACGAGATTGCCGGAAGAAGCCATCGTCATCGCTCCGATTACCGCTGGCAGAAGCAAATAGAAATATTCGCCTTTGTCCGTTACAGCACGGTCATACCGCACTGTACCCAGGCCTAGCAATACGATAAGCGCCGTAGCCGCCAGGAACAATAGCTTGAGCATACTTGCGAAGTCATCCACTCTGTAGCTGTCGCCAAGCAGTGAGATAACTTCGCCGTTCGATTCCAGCATCCGCAGCAAAATCAAAGTAAAAGCGCCTAGCAGTCCCGTTAATGTCAATCCTCCGATCCAGTTGCGGCTGACGGCCCTGGGAAGCAGCAGTTCCAGCACAACCAGCAGAACGAACCAGGCGCCGAGCGCAAGCTCTGGGGCCATCACCAACAGATCCGACCACGTTAACGGTTGAAATAACGTTTGTTCCGGCATCGCCTACCCCCCTGCCCTTGTTGCTAGTAATAAATCCATAAACCCTCCTACGCTCGTCTGCACCGTATCAGTCAGCACAGATGGGTAGCAGCCTAGCAATATAATAAATGCAAGAAGCACGACCATAGGCAGCGCTTCGACGAATCGGGCGTCCCGTATGGCGGTTAGGCCTTCACGCTGCGGACCAAACGTAATCTTCAGCACACTTCTGAGTATGTAGACCGCTGTCAGAACGATCCCGACAACCGCAAGCGCCGTTACCCAACGCATAGATTCAAACAGCCCCAGCAAGGACAATAGCTCGCCCACGAACCCAGAGAGTCCCGGAAGTCCAAGCGATGCCAAGCCCGCTGCCAGAAGAACGCCGCTTATGAACGGCATAGAACGGGCAAGGCCGCCAAGTCGGGACAGCTCTGTTGTACCCGTCCGCTCATATAGACTGCCTACGATCAGGAAGAGCAGCGCTGAAATCAAGCCATGGGAGATAAGCTGGAACAGGGCTCCCTGCAGGCCAATTTCATTGAAGGCAGCTAATCCAATCAATACGATTCCCATATGGCTAATGGACGAATAAGCGAGCACGAGCTTGAACTCCTGCTGCCTGAAGGCCAGTATGGCCCCGTATAGCAGATTAATGAGGCCGAGAATAGCAAGTACGCTGGCCCATTCTCTTGCCTGAACGGGAAAGAGGAACAGACCAAATCGCAGCAAGCCATAAGCGCCCAGCTTCAACAGAATGCCGGAGTGTATCATCACAACAGCAGGCGGAGCTTCCTGATGTACCTTGAGCATCCATGAATGGAAAGGAAACACGGGAAGCTTGATGCCGAACGCAACTAACAGAAGAATGAAGATCGCCCACTGCTTGGTCTCGTTGAGCGCAAATGGATTGCTCCCGATAGAATCGGCAGTCAAATTCACATAGGCGCTCGGATCTGATAAGTTCCGTATAATATCCGAATAACTGCCGCTATAGATGTACTGCAAGGACTGCGTCGTCTCGATCACGTGGAAGCCGGCCGTATTCACCAGCATGACAAAGGCAATCAACATGATAGCCGAACCGATCCCGTTGTAGATCAGGAATTGATTGGCTGCCCGCTCCCGGTTATAGTAACCCCAGATGCCAATCAGGAAGTACATGGCCACCAGCGTAATTTCGAAAAAGACAAAAAATACAAACAAATCACGCGCGATAAATGCGCCGATCATACCAAATTCCAGCAAGAGGAACCAACTGAAGAAAGACTTCCGCCGCTTCTTCACATGTACGGCCGCCAATGCGGCCATTGCCGTCACAATCGCTGTCAGCAGCAACAGCGGAAGGGACAAACCGTCGATGCCGACTGCATATTGGAACGAGAAGAACCAATCGCCGCCCACGTTCATCTTGAGCGGAGCCTGCACCCAGCTGTACGTCTCACTATACGATACAGCGCCTTGGTTTCGGTCATAATCGGCGTATAGCCAAAGAGACAGCGCCAGCGGAAGCAGAGTAGCTGTAGTCACCGCAATCTTCAGCCAGTTGGCCCGTTGCCCCGGCAACAACTGGATGATGACAAGGCCAAGCAGCGGTGACAGCAGGATGATCGAGAGAATCGGTATTTGCTCCAAACCGCTCATGACAGCATCCTCCTTCCAATCACGACGAGCGCTATGGCTACCACGCCCAGCACTGCAGCAACACCGTAGGTCTGTACCTGACCATTCTGCAGTCTGAGTCCCAGTCTCCCTGCGGCGCTAGCCGCAGCCCCTGTCAGCTTCACGACTCCGCCAATGATATAGGTATCGATCGCCGCGAGACAGATTCCAACAACTCGCAACGACTTTACAAATAGAATTTCATAGAGCTCATCGATATAAAATTTACGTTCTGCCACCTTAACGAGTCCGGGCATCCAATTGGCAATTGAACGGCTGGTAGTTTTCCCTCTTCCATATAGAAGCCATCCAGTCCCTATGCCAAGCACACCTGCTGCAATCGATAATACGATGACGACTATACTGGCATGAGGCGTAATCACCTCGTCGCTTAACCATGTGCTTAACCACCCGCTCCATGGCAAATCTACGAATCCGGCGACAGCTGCAAATACAGCCAACATGATAAGCGGTATCGTCATGACGCGCGGCGACTCCTTCGCATGCGCTGCTGCCGATCCGGATTTCCCCAGAAAGACGAGCACAAATAGTCGGGTCATGTACAACGCCGTGCAGAAGCCCGTCAGCAAACCAACGGTGAATAACAGGGGGTTTTGAGTAAGCGCCGCTGTCAGAATGGCATCCTTCGACCAAAAACCAGAGAGCGGCGGGATGCCCGCGAGAGCCAGCGCTCCAATCGCGAACGTCCATGCGGTAATCCGCATGCGCGAGCCGATGCCTCCCATCTCCCGAATATCCCCTGTATGTACAGCATGAATGACACTCCCTGCTGCCAGGAACAACAGCGCTTTGAAGAAGGCATGCGTGAATAAATGAAAGATTGCTCCTGTCATCGCTCCTAGACCAAGCGCTAGCATCATATAGCCAAGCTGGCTAATCGTGGAGTAGGCTAGTATTCGCTTCAGGTCATTTTGTGCGAGCGCGATTACGGCCGCGAAGATCGCCGTAAAGGCACCCACATAGGCTACGGTCTCCATAGCTGCGGGCGAAGCTTCAAATATGGGGAAGGTGCGAGCGATCAAGAATACGCCGGCTGCCACCATCGTCGCCGCGTGAATCAACGCACTAATCGGCGTGGGGCCTTCCATCGCGTCAGGCAGCCAGACATGAAGCGGGAATTGTCCCGATTTACCCACAGCCCCAAGAAATAAGAGCAATGCGATCAGCGTTGTGATGCCGCTTGTAATCACACCGCCTTGTCCGCCGAACACACTCTCAATCATCGTAAAGTCGAGGGCATGACCGGGCATATTCCAAAAAAGCACCAGGATGGCAAGCAGAAGTCCGGCGTCCCCGATTCTGGTCACAATGAATGCTTTTTTGGCTGCCGCTCGGGCGGCAGGACGTGCGTACCAGAAACCGACAAGCAGGAAGGAGCAGACACCGACCAGCTCCCAGAACAGATAAAAGGAGAGGAGATTATCCGACAATACTAGACCTAGCATAGAAAAAGTGAAGAGTGAGACATAGCTGTAGAATACGGTGATTCGCTCGTCAGAGGCCATGTAGCCTGCTGAATAGATATTGACGAGTAAGCCGACAAGGGTGACCACTACGAGCATCAACGCCGTCAAATTCGTAATTTCAAACCCAATCCGAAGCGAATATTCGCCAATCGAGATCCAGCTGAAGTTGTAGCTGTAATCGACAGCATGCGGCTTCAGCCTCTCCGTCAGGACGAGCAGGGACAGAACAAAAGCGCCGAGCGCTCCAATGGAACCTATCCATACGCCCGCTTTTCGAAACCCTCTGCCGAGTGTCATCAACACAAGAAAGGAGATAAGAGGAACTAGCGGGATAATCCATGCGATTTTCGCAAAAAAGTCCATCTGCCTCTACCTCCTCATCCGATTGAACGCATCGACCAGAACAGTGCCGCGTGCCCGGAATAACGCAATCAGAATCGCAACCGCAATCGCAGCTTCAGCCGCCGCCACCGTTATCGTGAAGATCGAAAAGAGTTGTCCCGTCAGGGAAGGGATTGCTCCGTACTTGGAGAAAGCGATCAGGTTCAAATTGACAGCATTCAGCATTAACTCCAGTGAGAGCAAGACGATAATCGCATTGCGCTTGGCAAGCGTGCCGTACAAACCTATGCAGAACAATATAGCGGCAAGTGTGAGATAGGAAGACAGCATCTACTCCGCCTCCTTCTTCGCCAAGGCAATAGCGCCTATGAATGCGACGGTAAGCAAGATGGACAACAGTTCAAACGGTACGATATAACCCGTAAATAACAGCTCGCCAATGGCCAACGTATTATCCTCGCCAGGATGAAAAGCAGCTGTACTCTGAAAGTCTGATGCACGGATCGCATAAAAGAGCAGTCCGAACAGACAAAGCGCACCAATAACAGCAAGAGTCTCATGCAACGGCTTCACCGGCTCAGCCGCCTCGCCGTTATGCTTCGTCATCATAATGCCGAAGATCATGAGGATGGAGACTGCGCCCGCGTAGATCAGCACTTGAACGAAGGCGACGAATTCCGCGTCCAACAACACATACATGCCCGCAAGGCCCAGAAAGGCGGCTGCCATAGAGATGACCATATGAACCACCTTCTCCAGGCTGATCATCAGTACCGCTCCGCCAATAATGATAGTCGCGAATATAAAAAACACGACATACTCTCCCGTTATGTTGACGTTAAACAATTATTTGGCGCCCCCTTTTGCCGGAGCCCCGATATTATTGTTGTCCTTCCTGACTAATGTATTGTTATCCGTCAGCCACTCCGCATCCTTATACAGCTCATCCCGGCTATACACAGCCAGTTCGAAGTGGTTCGTCATCACAATCGCTTCCGTCGGACATACCTCGGTGCAGAGATCGCATAGAATGCAAATCTCAAAGTTAATATCGAAGGTATCGATAACCTTGCCTTTTTTCTCAGGATCGGGATTTGGCTTGCCTGTAAGTGTAATGCAATCAGTCGGACAGATACGGGCGCATTGATTGCATACGATACATAGATCGGGTATAAAGTTCTGGATGCCCCGGAAGCGATCCGGCATTAAGAAGGGTTCATCCGGATAGGATGTTGTCACCTTTGGAGCCGTCAGAGCCTTCAGCGTGACGCCAAGTCCTTGCAGCAATCCATTCATGCTTCTCTCCCCTTTCAAACCCTTATTTCACGAACAGCTCCAGATAGAGTGCGGTGAGAAATACGTTAAGCAGCGCTACTGGAAGAAGCACCTTCCAGCCAAGACTCATGAGCTGGTCGACACGAACGCGCGGGAAGGTCGCCCGTATCCAGAATAGCGAGAAGACAATAAAAGCAAACTTGAGCAGAAACCAAATAATGCCCGGCACAAAATCGAGAAATGGCGCAGGAGCATGCCAGCCGCCAAGGAATAGAACGGTTGTCAGCGCCGCAATAGCATAGACGTATACATACTCCGCAAGCATAAAGAATGCGAAGCGGAAGCCGCTGTATTCCACATGATACCCAGCTACCAGCTCCGACTCTGCCTCCGGCAAATCGAAGGGCGTCCGGTTCAGCTCGGATACCGCCGCAATGTAGAAGACGATAAACCCAATAATCTGAGGGAACAAATTCCAGCTCCAGAACCAGCCTCCTCCCTGGGCTGCTACGATATCGCGCAGGTTCAAACTTCCACTTAAGAGGATGACGCCTACGATGGATATGACGAGCGGCACCTCGTAGCTGATCATTTGCGCTGCGGAGCGCATGCCGCCAAGCAAAGCATATTTGTTATTGGAGGCCCATCCGCCTAGCACCATCGCTAACGTCGTAATGCCGGACAGCGCCACGTAATAGAGCAAGCCAACGTTCAAGTCGGCGAAATACAGCTTCTCGGTGTAAGGAATAACGGCAAGCACGGTGAATGAAGGAATGAAAGCGAGAGCAGGTGCGATGATGAAAAGCAGCCGATCCGCCCTCCGAGGTATGGTGTCTTCTTTGATCAGAAGCTTGAAGATGTCGGCTACCGTCTGAAGCAGTCCGAACGGTCCGACCCGATTAGGGCCGATGCGAAGCTGCATCCAGCCGATCACCTTTCGTTCGTAATAAATGGCATACGTCACAAAACCTAATACAATCAGCAGAAACACCGTTGACCATAGGAATAAAATCAATGCACTGCCCCACGTCAGCGGCTCATTCAGCCACGCGCCCATCAGCAATCAACCTCCCCTACCACGATATCGATTCCGCCTAATATCGTAATCAAATTGGTCATGGTTTCGCCTACGAGAAGCTTGGGCAAAATTTGCAGATTGACGAACGATGGCCTTCTGAATTTGAGGCGATACGGCTCAGCCTTGCCCTTGGAGACGATATGACATCCGATTTCTCCCCGAGGCGATTCGATCCTCACGTAGGTCTCTCCCACAGGCGGACGAATGACACGCGGCACCTTGCCCATCGTCTCTCCGTCGCTCGGGAATTGCTCGACCGCCTGCTTCAAGATGCGCAGGCTCTGTCTGATCTCCTCCAGACGTACGAGATAGCGGTCATAGCAGTCTCCGTTATGACCGATTGGCACATCAAATTCGAAGCGAGAGTAAAGACTGTATGGTTCATCCCTGCGCAAATCCCATCTCACGCCTGTACATCTCAGGTTGGCCCCAGACAAGCCATGGTCAATTGCGGTTGCAGCATCATATTGACCGACTCCTTTTATGCGCGCCAGGAAGATTTCATTGCCGGATACCAGCTTGTCATACTCCTCCAGCTTCTTCTCCATATACGGAATAAAATCCTTTACTTTATCCATCCAACCTGGAGGAGCATCCCACTTCACACCCCCGACCCGCATATAATTGTAGGTCAGCCTTGCGCCGCACAGCTCGTTGAACAGATTGATGATGATCTCCCGGTCGCGGAAAGCATACAGGAACGGGCTCATCGCGCCAATGTCCAGCAGATAAGTTCCCCACCATACCAGATGACTGGCTACACGCTGCAGCTCCATCACGATTAATCGCAGAAATTCCGCGCGCAGCGGCACTTCCAGCCCCATCATCGTCTCGACGGCATGAACCAGAACGTAATTATTGGTCATGGCGGACACGTAATCCATCCGATCGGTATAAGGAATAATTTGCGTGAAGTTAAGGCTTTCGGCCAGCTTCTCCGTTCCTCTGTGCAAGTAGCCCATGACAGGTGTTGCTTCCGTGATGACTTCTCCATCAAGCTTGACTACGATCCGAAACACGCCATGCGTGCTGGGATGCTGGGGTCCGACATTGAGCAGCAGTTCTTCCGTTCGAATCACCGGTCCTCTACACCTCCGAATCAAGCGGTTCATAATCTTTGCGCAAGGGGTGGCCGACCCAATCATCAGGCATCATAATACGTCTTAGATCGGGATGGCCGGTAAATGAAATACCGAGCAAATCATAGATTTCCCGTTCATTCCAATTGGCGGTAGACCACGTCGGCGTTGCAGAAGGAACGGATGGTGCCTCCCGGTCCGTTCTCAGCTTGATTGCGACATCTTGCTTATTGTCGAGCGACAGCAGGAAATAGACTATCTCCAGATACGTCTCATAATCGATGCCGGATACATTGCGAAGATAGCTGAATCTGAGCTCTCCATGATCCCGGAGCAACAGGCTGACCTCTGGCCATTGTTCGGACGCAATGACGAGCATCGGCATGTCAGCATTCAACTCATTCAGACCAGACTCTTTGACCGTGCCTTGACCAACTGTGTCCTCAATTAGCCGGACATAACGCTCCAGATCGTTTTGCCTCGGTGATGGCTCCTTAGGAGTGTCCAGCTCCGCCTGAGCCGCTTCCGCTTCAGCTTTCGCTTTGGCTGCCGCCCTAGCTGCTCGCGCTTCTGCTGCAGCCTTCAGCTTCGCCTCACGCTCCGCGTCGATTGGTGGAGGAGCTTGCTTCGGCTCCATTGCTTCCTGCTGCTCTGTCAGCTCATTTGCCTTTAAATTCTCTTTCTCCTCGTCACTCAACGACTCGTCACCTGCTTCCCGGTCTTAGCCTCATAACGAATTTTCTCCTGCAGCTTGTTGATCCCGTAGATAAGCGCTGCGGGATTAGGTGGACAACCGGGAATATAAACATCGACCGGCACAATCTGATCGACGCCCTTTATGACGGCGTACGATTTGACGTATGGCCCGCCAGCAGTGGCGCACGACCCCATCGCAATTACCCACTTCGGCTCCGGCATTTGATCGTATAGGCGGCGGAGCAGCGGCCCCATCTTCTTCGTCACCGTACCCGATACGATCATCACATCGGACTGTCTGGGGGATGTGCGGAACATGACGCCGAACCGGTCTAAGTCATAGTGGGAAGCACCCGTACCCATCATCTCAATAGCACAACATGCCAGGCCAAACGTTAGAGGCCAAAGCGAATTGCTCCTTGCCCATCCTTTTAGCTGCTCCAGCGTTCCCATAAATACGTTGCGTTCCAGCTCCCTGCGCTCTTCGAGTGTAATCGACTCCAGGTTCAATTCCATCTCAGCACCCTCTTCTTCCATGCGTATAGAAGTCCAATGAGCAGCATTCCCGCAAAAATGACCATTTCGACCAGCACAAAAAGACCGAGCTTATTGTACGCAACGGCCCACGGGTATAAGAAAACGGTTTCCACATCAAAAATGACAAACATAAGGGCAAACATATAGTACCGGATGTTGAATCTGACCTGACCTTCGCCTACTGGCTCGTTGCCGCTCTCGTATGTACTTCGTTTCGGATCGGTCGGTTTATGCGGCCTCAGCAGCCGTCCGACTGTCAAAGCCACGACCGGGAGCAAAATGCCCAGTACGAGAAAAATCGCGACGACGACATAGTGATTGACATAGTTATCCACACAATCGCCTCCGTAAAAGGATGGTATGCAGGATGTCTGTACAGTCGCTCTTGATGGTCAATTTTCCTCACAATTATAACAAATGCTTCCACTATCGTCTATGACGGAGTTGCGTTCGAGACATCCCCTATCTTTTGGGCAGCATATCCCATTGTATGCTGTGAAGCCCTGAAAATCGTCCCTTCCCTCACATTTTATTTGCAATGATTCTTGCATAATAATGGTTAAAGCAAAAAAGAAGCCTTCCGCGCGGCATGCGCACGAAAGGCTCCTTAGCATCGATTAGATCTTTTGTCTCACATTCAAGCGGTTCATCGCGCGCTGCATAGCCATCTCGGCACGGCGGAAGTCAACCTCGTCCTGCTTGGCAGCCAGACGCTGTTGTGCACGCTGCTTCGCAGCCTCCGCACGTTCGATATTGATGTCTTTCGCGAGCTCTGCGCTCTCAGCAAGAATAACGATTTTGTCCTTGCGGACTTCGATAAAACCGCCGTTCACAGCGATAATATCGACTTTGCCATCACGTTTGATCGTAACAGGAGCGATACGAAGCGGCGTTACGAGCGGGATGTGGTTAGGCATAATGCCTAGCTCGCCATCTACACCCGTTACGCTTACCATGTTCGCCGTTTCCTGATACACCTTGCGCTCAGGCGTTACGATTTCTACCAGAAAGGTACTCATCTGGATTCCTCCCGCCTTTCGCTATTAAAGCGTTTTGGCTTTCTCTACGGCTTCTTCAATAACACCTACATAACGGAATGCTTCTTCCGGCAGGTGGTCATATTTGCCCTCGAGAATTTCTTTGAAGCTACGAACGGATTCTTTAACCTGTACGTATTTGCCTGGTGTACCCGTAAACGGCTCGGCAACGTGGAACGGCTGGGACAAGAACAATTGGATTCTGCGTGCGCGGCCAACTGTCACTTTGTCTTCTTCGCTCAACTCGTCCATACCTAGGATCGCGATAATATCTTGAAGCTCTTTGTAGCGAGCAAGAATTTTCTTCACGCCTTGAGCAACATTGTAATGCTCTTCGCCCAGAACCTCAGGGTTAAGAATACGGGAAGAGGATGCCAATGGATCAACCGCTGGGAAGATACCCATCTCGGAAATTTTACGCTCCAGGTTTGTCGTTGCGTCCAAGTGGGCGAACGTTGTTGCAGGAGCTGGATCCGTATAGTCATCCGCAGGAACGTAGATCGCCTGAATGGACGTTACAGAACCTTTTTTCGTGGATGTGATACGCTCTTGAAGCTGACCCATCTCTGTTGCCAGCGTTGGCTGGTAACCTACTGCCGATGGCATACGTCCCAGAAGGGCGGAAACCTCGGAGCCCGCTTGCGTGAAGCGGAAGATGTTGTCGACGAACAGAAGAACGTCTTTACCTTCTTCATCACGGAAGTACTCAGCCATAGTCAGACCCGTCAAAGCTACGCGTTGACGCGCGCCTGGCGGTTCGTTCATCTGACCGAATACCATCGCTGTTTTCGGAAGTACGCCGGATTCTTTCATCTCGTGGTACAAGTCATTACCTTCACGAGTACGCTCGCCTACGCCAGCGAATACAGAGATACCGCCGTGCTCTTGAGCGATGTTATTGATAAGCTCCTGGATCGTTACCGTCTTACCTACACCGGCGCCGCCGAACAAGCCGATTTTACCGCCTTTAGCGTATGGTGCAAGCAAGTCAATAACTTTGATGCCTGTCTCGAGAATTTCCGATTGTGTGGACAATTCGTCGAAAGCAGGTGCTTGACGGTGGATCGGAAGATTAACTTCCGACGTAACATCGCCAGCTTCATCGATTGGTTCGCCAAGTACGTTAAACACGCGGCCTAGCGTTGGAGCACCCACCGGAATGGTGATAGCTGCACCTGTGTCTACAACTTCCATACCGCGAACAAGACCGTCTGTCGTGCTCATCGCAACGGCACGAACCATGTTGTCACCAAGGTGAACCGCTACTTCCAGCGTCAGGTTAATGTCCACTCCGCCTTGAGCAGCTTTGTGAACGATTTTGACAGCGTTCAAAATTTCCGGCAGGTTGCCGCGTTCGAACTCAAGGTCGACGACCGGACCCATGACGGATACAACGCGTCCTTTTTTCATTGCTTTCCCTCCTGCTTCCTTCTTATATGAACTTACGATTGTGCGTTAGCTCCCGCAACGATCTCGGAAATTTCCTGGGTAATCGCAGCCTGACGGGCACGGTTGTACGTGAGTGTCAGCTGGTTGATCATCTTCGTTGCGTTTTTCGTTGCGCTGCCCATTGCCGTCATACGAGCGCCAAATTCGGATGCTTTTCCGTCCAGTACCGCGCTGTAAATAAGCGTCTCCGCATACTTCGGCAGCAGTACTTCCAGTACGCCTTCCGGTGATGGTTCGTATTCATAATTGGAAACCGTTGCACCCTCACTGATCTCATCCAGAGGCAGCAAACGGGATTCCGTCGGGATTTGAGTGATCGCATTTACGAATTGGTTGTAGTACAGATATAGCTCGTCATAAGCGCCTTCCGCGAACTTCTGCACGGCTGCCGTAGCAACCGTCTTGATGTCTGCAAATGTTGGAGCATCGGTCAAACCGATTACTTCTTCAACGATAGGCATATTCCGACGACGGAAGTAGTCACGGCCTTTACGGCCAATCACGAACAATACATACTCGTCTGTCGACTTATGTTTTTCTTGGATGGTCAGCGTTACTTTACGCAAGATGTTTGCATTGTAGCCGCCTGCCAGACCCCGATCGGACGTGATGACCAGGTAACCCGTCTTTTTGATCGGACGAGTCTCCAGCATAGGATGCTTCACATCCTTGGTGCCTGCAGCAATGCTAGCAACAACTTCTTTCAGCTTATCCGCGTAAGGACGGGCAGCGACAGCAGCTCCCTGCGCTCTTCTGAGCTTGGATGCAGCAACCATCTCCATCGCTTTCGTGATTTGCTTCATGCTTTGTTTGCTCTTGATCTCGCGCTTAATATCGCGCATGCCTTTTGCCATTTGGTTTCACCCGCCTTCGTATGCCCCCAGAATGCCTTGGGGCTTGGTAAGGGCCTACGCCCGGACGTGTTTGGACGGGCGTAGGGAAATATGTTTAAGCGAAGCTTTTCTTAAATTGGTTGATCGCATCTACAAGAGCTTTCTCATTGTCTGCAACGAGGTCTTTTGTATCGCGAATCGAAGCGCCGATCTCCGGATGGTTGGAATCCATGAATGCCAGGAATTCCCCCTCGAAGCGGGAGATATTCTCAAGAGCAACATCATCAAGATGCCCCTTAACCGCAGTGTAGATAGAGATAACTTGCTTCTCTACCGGCATAGGCTGGTTAACGCCTTGCTTTAGGATTTCCATCGTGCGCGCACCACGATTAAGGCGTGCGAGCGTCGACTTGTCGAGGTCGGAACCGAACTGCGAGAACGCTTGAAGCTCGCGGTATGCCGCAAGGTCCAGACGGAGCGTACCGGCAACCTTCTTCATCGCCTTGATCTGCGCGGAACCGCCTACGCGGGATACGGAGATACCAACGTTAACCGCTGGGCGTTGACCGGAGTAGAACAAATCGGACTCCAGGAAGATTTGACCGTCAGTAATGGAGATCACGTTCGTTGGGATATACGCCGATACGTCGGACGCTTGCGTCTCGATGAACGGCAAAGCTGTGATCGAGCCGCCGCCGAGCTTGTCGCTCAGCTTCGCAGCGCGCTCCAGCAAGCGGGAGTGCAAGTAGAATACGTCGCCCGGATAAGCCTCACGACCTGGCGGACGGCGAAGAAGCAAGGAAAGCTCACGGTAAGCCGCAGCTTGTTTCGTCAAGTCATCATATACGATCAAGGCATGCTCGCCTTTGTACATGAAGTACTCAGCCATCGATACACCTGCATACGGTGCAAGATACAGCAATGGAGCCGGATCAGATGCGCCTGCAGTTACGACGATGGTATAATCCAACGCACCGTGGCGGCGAAGCGTTTCCACAACGTTCGCTACAGTGGATTGTTTTTGGCCAATGGCAACGTAGATACACTTAACGCCGCTGCCCTTTTGGTTAATAATCGCGTCAATGGCGATTGCTGTTTTACCCGTTTGACGGTCACCGATGATCAGCTCACGTTGGCCGCGGCCAATTGGTACCATAGCATCAACCGCTTTGATACCTGTTTGCATAGGCTCGTGAACGGATTTACGATCGATAACGCCCGGAGCCGGGGATTCAATCGCGCGAGTTTGCGTCGTGTTCACTGGACCTTTGCCGTCAACCGGCTGTCCGAGCGGGTCAACAACGCGGCCCAGCAGCTCGTCGCCTACTGGAACTTCCATGATGCGGCCTGTGCGTTTTACTTGGTCGCCTTCGCGAATGTCCGTGTAAGGACCCAAGATAACAACACCCACGTTGCTTTCCTCAAGGTTAAGCGCCATACCGACAACACCGTTCGCGAACTCGAGCAACTCGCCTTGCATCGCGTTCTCAAGGCCGTGTACACGTGCGATACCGTCACCGACATTGATGACCGTGCCGACATCCACGACTTGAATTTCGGATTTATATTGTTCGATCTGCTGTTTAATCAGCGTACTGATTTCATCAGGTCTGATACTCAATTCGTTCACCCCTATCTACAGTGCTTTAGAATTTAACGTTTTTTGTAAACGAGCCAGCTTGCCGGACAAGCTTCCGTCATACAGACGGTCGCCGATGCGGACTTGAATGCCGCCAAGCAGCGCTGGTTCGACAATTTGCTGTGCAGTAATCTTCTTGCCTGTGATGCTTCCAAATTGCGCCGAAACGCCCGAAAGCTCCTCTTCAGACAGCTTGTGAGCGGTGTAAACCGTCGCATGTGCTTGTCCAAGCACCTCGCCTGCAATTTTCGTAAAGGCTTCGTACATCTCGACGATAATCGATTGACGGCGACGCGATACGATAACTTGCAGCGTATCCAGAACAAGGCTGGATACGTTGTTGCCAAACGCTGCTTTCAATACGTCGATCTTGGCAGTTGGGGCAACGCTCGGCAAGGAGAGAAATTTCTCAATTCCCGCATCCTGCTCCAAGGTGTCAGCAATCAGCTTAAGCTGTGCTTCAACCTCTGCAACAGTTCCAGCGGCGGAAGCAAGCTCGAACAACGCTTTTGCGTAGCGCTTCGCTACGACCGTGTCCCGGCTCATTTGCTTCCAACCTCTTTCAAGTATTGACCAACAAGTTGCTCTTGCGACTTCTCGTCCACTTGCTTCTCAATAATCTTGGAAGCGATCTTCACGGAGATACCGCCAACCTCTGAACGAAGAGCGGAAATCGCTTTGTTCTTCTCGCTCTCGATATCCTTCAGCGCATCGTCCTTCAGACGGTTAGCCTCATTCTTCGCGGATTGAACGATTTCATCCGCTTGCTTCGTGCTAGTCGTTCTTGCTTGCTCAAGAATGGCGTAAGCTTCCTTGCGTGCTTGCTCAAGCTCCGCCTTCTGTTCAGCCATTGATGCTTCCGCTTGCTTACGGCTGGATTCTGCCGTATTCATTTGGTCGAGGATCAATTGTCTGCGTTTTTCCATAATTCCGAACAACGGGCCGAATGCCCATTTGTTCAAAGCCAAGTACAACAGCCCAAATGCTACGATCGTTATTATGGTGTTGGATGGTGTAAAATCCATAGCTGCACTCCTTTCTTAACCAGTTAAATGTTAATCAAAAAATACAATTCAAGTGTTGGATAACTTCTCAACCTTGACGCTTATTCAAACGTTGCGTAATGACTTTTAATCAAAACAAAGGCGAAGAGGGCTAGGCCTTCCCCGCCGATGCAGTTCTTTTATTATCTGAAGAGCGCCAGGAAACCGATAACAACGCCGATGATTGGAACTACTTCGACGATACCAGCACCGATAAACATGGTTGTTTGAAGGGCGGACTTTTGCTCTGGTTGACGAGCAATACCCTCTACCGTTTTACTTACGATCATACCGTTACCAATACCTGCGCCGATTGCGCCCAAACCAACTGCAATTGCTGCTGCCAATACTTCCATTGTGAAAATCCTCCTCAAAATTAATTAGTTTTGATTAAATCTTTGTTCATTACTTGCTAATATGTGGAACCTTGGATAACCGAATCCAATGCAATTCTGCAACCCAAAGCCTATTGCTAAACTTAATGCTAGTGTTCTTCGTGCTCTTCGTGCACCGTAGCTTGCGAGATATACACCATCGTAAGAACCGTGAACAAGAACGCTTGAATCGCACCAACGAAAATACTAAAGCCTTGCCATGCGATCATAAATGGAATACCGCCGAATCCCATCATCAAAATCGTAGATATCAGTACCTCACCTGCATAAATATTAGCGAAAAGACGAAGAGAAAGCGTAAGCGGCTTTGCAAAAGTCTCGATAATATTAACTGGCAGGAAAACCGGGTACGGATGTAAATAATGCTTGAGATAATGCTTTCTGTTCGTTTTCAGTCCGAGGAAATGAACCAATACGAACACCACAAGCGCAAGACCTGACGTTACAGCCAAATCCGCAGTCGGTGATTTCCACCAAGCAATGTGAGCAGATCCGCCATGGCTATCCAGATATTCCTGAGTAATACCCAGCCAAGCAATCGGATGATGCGCGTCCGTCACAACGAGAAACGGCAGACCGAGCAAGTTGGATATGAAGATAAACATAATTAATGTCATACCTAGCGCCAAGTACGGTCTAACTTTGTGAACAGGCATGGAACTGGCAATCGTAGAGTGAATGAACTCTGTGACCCACTCCATGAAATTTTGCATTTTGGATGGGTTGTCCACTGATAAGTTGCGAACAGCCAGGCGCGCTACCACAAAGGTAATGACGCAAGAGACGAGTATCGCAAAAATCGCAGCCAGGTCAAAATCAAAACCCATGAAGTTCACAATGGGGAACAAATGCATATTACAATATCACCCCTTTCCGCTGCTGTTTTCTTTAAGAGTGTGAACAATAGCCGCTGCCAATAGAAGAAAGGGCATAACCATGCTGCCGATTAACGCAGCAGGCATATTAAGAATGTCCGGGTATTTGTAAGCGATCATAGCCAGTAGAAGCACTGACGCAATTCGATTGCCGAAACCCATTCCCTTTTTCTTTGCGCCCTCCTGTATGGCCGCCTCCGCTATCATCCCGACTCTTCGCTTCAATAAAAACGCATTCATAGCACTGACTGCAAATCCCGCCGCAAGCCCTAATGCGACGGACTTGAGCTCGGGAAATACAGCCCAAAGAATTAAGCAAGCCGACAGCAAATACAATAACCATCGCATTGCCGACTTTATCATGTTATCCATCGGAATCCTTCAACACCTTCCTGACAATCAGAATGGCTGAGAGAATGCCGACAGCCAGACCAACAAGCAGTCCACCGACCGTCCAGGCCTTCGGATCGCCGAAGCGCTCCCCAGCCCATGAGCCGAGCCAATACCCCAAGAAAACACAAATCCCGACATTCACGCCAAGTGCCCCGACGAGCGCGGCAGCTTTCCATGGATTGTCACTATTGCTTTTCCCATTCATATTGCTCCAGCCCCTGTCAATCCTCATTTATTTTATCGAAGCGACGCAAGGTTTGTCAATTGAAATAACAGCAAACTTTTCGTGAACGAAAGGCTGAAAACCCTTATTCTACAAGGTTTCTGCCACCGTGAAACCGTACAGTGCCACTGTATGCTGTATATTCAGCCGTCAGGCTTTATCATCGAGCCAAACTATGAACGTTGTGTGAACGAATCAGGGCGTTGCTTGCTTCTTCCAAAATGATGAAGGATTGCATCAACAATTCGCTCAGAGGCCTTGCCGTCCCCGTACGGATTGGCCGCTTGGCTCATTCGACAATATAGTGCTTTGTCATTGAGCAGCGCCTTCGCTCTACCATATACATCCTCTTCATTCGTGCCGACAAGCTCAAGCGTTCCCGCTTCGATGCCTTCCGGACGCTCTGTCGTATCGCGCAGCACGAGCGTTGGCACTCCATAGGAAGGGGCTTCTTCCTGTAAGCCGCCAGAGTCAGTCATAATCATATACGTATGAGGATAGAAGTTATGGAACTCGAACACATCAAGCGGCTCGATTAGACGAATGCGCGGGTGGTCGCCCAAAATTTCATTAGCCGGTTCTCTTACCGCCGGATTGGGATGTACGGCATAGACGATAACTACATCCTCATGCTCGTCTGCGATGCGCTTGACTGCTCGGAAAATATTGCGATGAGGCTCTCCCAGAGATTCTCTGCGGTGTGCGGTCATCAGAATCATCCGCTTGCCTTCTGCCCACTCGATAACGGGATGCTCGAACGATTCGTCCACCGTATACTGGAACACGTCCGCAGCCGTATTGCCTGTCACATAGATCGTCTCTTCCGACTTGTTCTCTTTGCGCAGGTTGTTCGCCGACCATTCCGTTGGAGCGAAGTGAACGTCCGACAGGACGCCTGCCAGCTGCCGGTTCATCTCTTCCGGGTAAGGCGACAACTTGTTCCATGTGCGAAGTCCCGCTTCGACATGACCCACTTTGATTTGCTTCAGAAAGGAGGCGTAGCTCGCCAGAAAAGTCGTCTGCGTATCGCCATGTACAAGCACGATATCCGGTTTCGCTTCCGCGAGCACAGGCTCAAGCCCTTCCAGCACCCGGACAGTCGTCTCTGTCAGCGTCTGACGATCCTTCATCACGTTCAAGTCGTAATTGGGCTTAATCTCAAAAAAATCAAGCACTTGATCCAAAATCTGACGATGCTGCGCTGTCACGCATACGATGGATTGGATATCATCCTCACGCCGCTGAAGCTCTAGAACGAGCGGAGCCATTTTCACCGCCTCGGGACGCGTACCGAATATAGTCATTACCTTTAGTTTAGACAAAAGATTCCACTCCTACATCATAGTTCGCTGAATTGTTCAATTGGTCCCATACATGCGGTCACCCGCATCGCCAAGCCCAGGCACGATGTACCCTTTCTCATTCAGACGCTCGTCCAGCGCAGCAATATAGATTTCAACGTCGGGATGCGCTTCCTGTACGGCCTTGACGCCTTCCGGCGCAGCAATCAGGCACATAAGCTTAATCTGGTCGCAATTGCGCTTCTTAAGCGAAGAGATCGCAGCGATCGCAGATCCGCCCGTAGCGAGCATCGGATCAATGACGATCAGCAGCCGGTTCGGCGCATCCGTCGGCAAGTTAATGTAATATTCCTTGGGTTGCAATGTCTCATGGTCCCTTGCAAGTCCGATATGACCGACCTTTGCAGACGGTATGAGCTTCAAGATGCCATCCACCATGCCTAGACCCGCTCTCAGAATCGGAATAAGGCCAAGCATACGTCCCGATACGACCTTCGAATCGGTAATGGAGACCGGCGTCTCCACCTTAATCGTGTCCAGCGGGATATCCCGCGTAATTTCGTAAGCCATTAATGTCGCAACTTCATCCACCAGCTCGCGGAAATCTTTTGTATTCGTTTCCTTGTTACGAATAAACGTCAACTTATGCTGGATTAAAGGATGGTCGCATATAACCAGTTTGCTCATGGAGCGTAATTCCTCCCAACTTCCATTTCGACGGACATGCTTATAGCATGGTCACAATCCCATATATTATAGCACTGTCAAGAAAGCGTTGCATCTGGGCTCTGAAAAAAAACCTGCTTTATGTCACGCTCCATGCACCTCAATATTTGCCAACGCCAAAAAAGCCGCTTGGCTCCTGGAATTATCCCCGTATTCCAAGGGCTCAAGCGGCGTTGCTTACTATAATCGTCAAGACATATTCGACATAACGATGCATACGATTAACAACTCTATCTCACAACGTCAACTCCCCATACAACGTCACAATAAAGCCATCCGTATTATTGCCCGATATCTGATAGTTTCTACAGACCGGCAAAGGAATCTTCGTCGCCCCGTCCACTTCAGCCCGAACGTAATAGACCGCGCTCCTTGTCCCTCCATTATCAAGCAGGAGCCACTTCCCGCTGAATTCGAAATTTTTGAGATATTCAAGATACTCCTCAAGACAGTAGTTCAACTGCTCCATCCACTGCGCGTGCGGCGTTCCGACATAACGGTAGTGCCATGGCTCGCATGCGATACCCGTAAAGGCCCGTTTCCCCTCTTGATAACGCTGTACGAAGCCATAGTGTGCAGCCATTCCTTTGAAATCCAGACATTTTCCACGGTCTGGAAACGAAGGTGCAATGAAGTCCAGCGCTTCCCCCAAGCGCTCGCCTACGTCCACGGCCAGTCCCGTCTGATGCTCGCTCCGGCCCGGCAATGCCACATAGCTGGCTGTATATTCCGGCCCGTTGTCACGCAGGGAGCCCTCATAGATCAAGCGCTGCTCTGCTTGCGAGCGGTAACCGCTCACTACGATAATATCGTTTGAAGCGTGGATAACGTCCATCAAAGCAACCAAATGCGCGAGACAGACGGGCTCCAGTTCAATGGTGGAATCAAGTACATGAACATGCTGGGCAGAGGTTACGAGAGACAAATCGACCTGCTCCTCCAACATCTGTACGGGATGTGAGGCATTCACGAGCAGCAAATGTCCCCTATGCACATCCTCCCTGTTCATCAGAATCGTAGTGGACAACGGGTACGATGCTGCATACGAAATATTCGGTTTGGTTTCTCTCTCCATAGTTATCCTACTCCTTATAGATTCGCTCAACCCGTCCAGACAGGGACGTCGAAATCTCCTGCGATACGGTACCTGCATGCCTGGCGAGCTCCGATATGGCGATAGTAGCCTCTCTCTGACTGCCAATAAGAACAACCTCGGTCCCGGGCATGTATGAACGATCCAAACGGATCATGAGTTGATCCATACAGATTTTGCCCACAACCTGAGACCTTCGCCCCTCTACCAGCATCTCCGTGCCTTGCAAGCTCTGGGACCACCCGTCTCCATAACCGATCGGTACCGTACCGATCCACTCGTCTTCTTCTGCAACATAAGAATTGTCATACCCGATATACTCGCCTTTGCGCAGCAGCTTCACTTGGATCAGACTGCTGTAGAGACTTAATGCGGGACGTAGATTCACGCCTTGAACAAGGTTCTCCGGATAGAATCCATACAAGGCAGCACCGATACGAACCATATCCATGGCAAGCTCAGGAAACCGCAGTGCCGCGTTGCTGCCAGCACAATGATAATGACCCACCTTAATACCGGAGGCTTGCGACCATTCCTTCATCTCCAGAAATCTGGCGCATTGAGTCAGAAGAAAGGCCGTATCCTCTCTGGCTGCAGTGGCAAAGTGGGTGTAGAAGCCATCGACTTCAATACAGTCCTGCTGCAACCACGGCACAAGCTCGTCCCATTCCTCTCTCGTTCTAAGTCCTATCCGTCCAAGCCCTGTATCCACCTTCACATGAACTTGCAGCTTCTCCTTGCCACTCGGGTCCCAGTACATCTCCGCTTGCCGGAACCACTCCGCATGGGTAACGGTCAGCGTAAGCTGATGACGTATGGCTAACATAACCTCAGCCGGATGAATCGGGGCTAGAATAAAAATCGGAAGCTCGACGCCCCTCGACCGAAGCGTTAACGCCTCATCCAGATAGGCAACAGCGAGGCAGTCAGCGCCTGCCCCAGCAGCCGCACGGGCCGACTCTTCACTGCCATGCCCATAGCCATCAGCTTTCACGACGGCCATCAACTTGACTCCCTCCGGCAATAATCCCCGAATCTCCGCTACATTGTCTCTAATCGCGCTCAGACTTACTTCCGCCCTTGTGTCTCTATACATACCGTTACCTTGCGTATTGAACGGTCAGCCTGTCCGCATGACGCATGAACGCGTAATCGATCAGCTTTTCAATCAGCTCGCTATATGCCGTTCCATTCGTACGCTCCCACATAACAGGATACATGCTCGTCCCTGTGAAGCCAGGCAGCGCATTGATTTCATTCAAATAGATCTCGCCGTCGCTATCCAGAAAGAAGTCGACTCTAGCCAGCCCGGAGCAGCACAACACGCGATAGGCTTGAATAGCGTACTCTCGGATACGCTCCATTGTGTATGAAGGCAACTCCGCCGGGATCGACATGACCAGTTCCTTGTCCATATATTTCGATTCGAAGTCGAAGAAGCGATGGCGATGAATGAACTCTCCCGGCAAGGAAGCGAGCGGACGCTCGTTGCCCATAACAGCAACTTGTATTTCTCTTCCCGCCACCTCACACTCCACTACAATCTTCCGGTCGAATCGGAGGGCGTGCTCGATTCCCTGCATGAGCGCCGCCCTGTCCTCACATCGGCTAATGCCTATACTGGAACCTAGCGTCGCCGGCTTGACATAAACCGGATAACCTAACGATTTCTCCATCCGATTCAGTAAGGAATGGCCTTCTTCATTCCACTGCTCCATAAGGAAGCTAATATGGTCCGTCTGACGAATACCCGCTTGGCTCAGCAATTGCTTGGATACAACCTTATCGAGCGTAAGCGCAGCCGACAATACACCGTTCCCTACATAAGGTATATCGAGCAGCTCCATGAGGCCCTGCACCGTACCATCCTCTCCATTCGATCCATGCAGCAGGGGCAGTGCAACCTTCTTGCCTTCGCCCGATACATACCGAAGCAGCACTGAGCCCATCGACTCGGTTGCTGACGTAAATTCCGGCTCCATAACCAACTCTTCTATTGTTGTACGCGCATGCTCTTGCATACCGGAGCAACACCAAGCACCCTCCTGCTGGGTAATATAGATCGGATAGACATCGAACTTGTCGCGGTCAATTGATCCCAGAACAGTGAAAGCTGTTCTAAGCGAAATCTCATGCTCCACCGATTTACCGCCATATAGAACAAACAATTTTATTTTCATAAAATAAAGCCTCCTAACTTCAACTGGTTACCTGTTACCAAGATAACCGTCAAACGTTAAGAGGCTTGTAAGTGAAGCATAACAAATGCTTAAAATAATATGAGGAATGATTATGAACTTCCTTAAGATTTTGTACATCAGGCAACTAGGTTCATCCTATCAGCCAAGTCCAGCATCTCCTGCATTCCGCGCTGCGCCTGACTCCCTATCTATCAGAACACGCTGTACAGGCAGAGCCAGCCTCACCCCTTCTTCCTTAAGAATTTGGAGCATAGCCAGCTGTGTATCCTGACGAACGGTAAGATGATCCTTCCACGCGGTCGTCTTCGTAAAGTAATACAGCATAATACCAAGGCTGCTTTCCTTGAATTCATTGAACTTGACCATAATCGTCCCATCGTCAACGTCTTCGTGATCCATCAAATATTGTTCAATGCGGTCAATAGAAGCGGTCAACCGATCTGCCTCCGTATCCAGCGCCACATTCAACGTAAACGTAATACGCCGCCTACCCATCCGGCTCCAGTTCGTAATGGGCTGATCGGCAAGCGTAGAGTTCGGGACGGTGACCAGCGCATCGGCAAACGTGCGAATCTTGGAGCTGCGGAACGTAATGTCCTCTACAACTCCCTCTGTTGACGGCGTCAGGATCCAGTCCCCTTTGGAGAAGGGCTTCTCCAGTATAATAATAACCCCGCCAAGAATGTTGCCGAGTGTGTCTTTAGCAGCAAGAGCCAGCGCAAGACTGCCTAGCCCCATGCCCGCCACTACTCCATTGATATTAAAGCCCCACTCCGATACGACAGCCGTTATGGCAATCACGATGACGACGAAACGAACAGCCTTGGAGAGGAACGGAATCAGCATACTGGAGTCATCCCCGCCAAACCGCTTGAGTGCGCCTTCCATGAACAAGGAAGAAACCGCTGACAGATTGTACAGCCCGGCGCCGATCAAGAGGATCATACCGCTTCGGAACAGCTTATGCACGACGAGCATAATGGCCCAATGAGCGGGAATGTAGTAGAGAATGGCCAAATAAGCACCCAGAAGCACAAATAAGCCGCGAAGCGGCTTCTCGAACGCTTCCAGCACACGCGCAGCCAGTTCCAGCCGCGCCAGTCTCCTCATCAGGAAAGCGAACAAAAAGCGGACAAAAAGTCTGCGGAACAATAAAAACAGCAAAAACAGACCTACAGCGATGCCCAGATCCAGTAATCGCCAAGCTTCTACCTTATCCATGATCCAATCCATTGTTATCACAGTTCATAGCAGCTCCTTTCCGGACGCCCACTGCTTCATCACGGCCAAGAAATGTTGAGCGCCTGCGTAAATTACCATTTTAACATAGTTTAAATGGACCGTCGAAACAGCATCCCATCATGGTAGCTTTACAAGTTATTTGAGGAATATCATACCAATGACCTAGCCTGTTGTGTTCACTTTTGGGCCTCAAATGCCGTTAAACATATAGAGAAGAACAAAATCCACCTAAGAAAGGAAAGGGATGTAGTGAAATTGAGTTCAAGTTGGGGCAAGTCGCTTATGAACGCACGCAAATCACTGGCAGCCATGATGGTGTTCGTCCTCGTCATGTCCAGTCTTGCAGGCGTCGCCAGCGCTAATGAGGGAACCGTAACCGGAATAGAGTTGGATTATAGTTCATCTGATTATAACTCGGGTACATCATCGCTAGAGATGTATGTCGAGGATGACAAAGTCAATGTATCCGTATTAGCCAATTTATCGGGCTCAACATCTAAACGAGATGTGACAACATCAGCAACATGGAAAAGCTCTAATAGCTCTATCGTAAAAGTAGACAAAGGCGTATTGACAGGTGTCGGAAAAGGTACGACAACCATCAGCGCAACATATAGTGGATTTACAGTGTCGGTCAAAGCGTCGTCTGACTTTATCTATGATGAAATTATTATTATGCAAGATGACCAAGAGGCGCCTTCTGCTTTAACTGACATTAAGTTAGGGGAATCCATCGTCTTTACGCTGGATGGAAAGAAGCAAGGCACATTTACCAATATCACTTCTGAAGCCACTTGGACAACGTCAAGTTCATCTGTAGCTACAGTTGATGATGGCAGAATTAAGCTGGTAGGTACTGGCACAGCAACGATTACTGCAAAGTATAAAGGGAAAAGCGACACTGTAAAATTGACGATCACTTCCCCTTATAAAGGTATTGAAATTTTACCAGAACCCCCTCATGACCTGTTAGAGCTAGAGATGGGGATGGATGATCATATTCTTCGTGCCGTAGCAGAACCGAAAACTGGCGGTAAATTCGATGTCACAGATGAAGCAACTTGGACTAGCGGTAATACGAAAGTTCTGACGGTAGAGAAGGGTGTTATAACTGCAGTCGCAACAGGAAAAACCACAATTACAGTCAGCCATCTCGGTGTTACGAATAAAATCGATGTAGTCGTACGAACGCCTTACCAGTCCATACGACTTTCACCAGAGAAAGAATTCCACATGCAGCTCCAAAGTGGTCCGCTGCAAGTCAAAGCTGAAGTGCTCAGCAATGATAATAACTCCTACGACATTACTGATGTAGCATCCTGGAGCTCATCCGATGTAACCGTTGCTACTGTCGTTCAAGGAAGAGTCATTCCTAAAGCTGTAGGAACAACGAAAATTACGGCATCCCATAAAGGGGTGAGCCGTAGTATCGACATTACGATTCATCCAAGCATTATCAAACTGCAAATTGAGAAAGACAAGATCGATGGATTCAGAGAAATTAGCGCAGCACTCCCAAGTGTAACCGCCACGACTTTCGATGGTTCCACTGTCGATGTTTCCAAATTGGTCAAATGGACGATTAGCGATGACGAAATTGCCTCGATTGAAGGCAACAAATGGACAGCCAAAAAGCTTGGTGAGACCACCTTCACGGCAACCGTACAAAATATGAAAATTGAAACAAAATTGACTGTTCATTTGAAGCCTATTAAGCTGATCGCTCAGAATAAAGATTTGAGCATCGTGCTTGGCCGAAACTCTTCACTCCCGATCGTTAACGTTATTTATGAAGATGGCGAAGAAGTTAATATTAGCGAGTCTATCGAGTGGACTTCAAAATCGGACAATATATTGCTGCTCGCCAAAAATATGAAGGGCCTCGAGGCTTCGACCGTAACTCTGACGGGCACATACTTGAATAAAAACGTTTCTGTCCGAGTGAAAATTGAAGAAGAAATTGTAAGACTCGTCGCAGAGCCTGAACTGATCGAGCTTAATCCAGGACGCTCGAAATCCATTAAAGTAACCGGATATTATAAGAGCGGTAAGACGATTTCTGTCGCATCCAAAATAGATTGGTCCTCCAGCAATGTCAAGGTCGCAACCGTCAGCAATTCTGGCAGTGTAAAGGCGATTGATGTAGGCACTGCCAAAATCACAGGCTCCTATCAAGGGAAACCAGTCGAAGTAACCGTCGTGGTCACTCCGAAGTTGAAGTCCCTTGAGCTTTCGTCAAAAGCAGTTCCACTGAGCCCTGGAAATACGTTCAACGTCACACTGAAAGCCAACTATTTCACTGGAAACCCTGCTAATGCTACCAATGCTGCAGTCTGGACTTCCTCCAACGAGAGAGTGGCAACTGTAAAGGACGGTAAGATAACAGCCATTGCAAAAGGATCCAGTACCATTAGGGCTTCCTTCGATGGCAAAAGCGTCACCCTGCGAGTAACCGTCAATTAATACACCCAACCATAAAGAGGCGAGGCCGGATATCATATCCGGCCTCGCCTCTTCTCTATCGTATTAAGCGTAATGACAAGCAGCAAAGTGACCTTTGCCTACGTCGACCAGCTTCGGCTCGTCGGTCTTGCATTTCTCTGTCGCGATCGGGCAGCGAGTATGGAACTGGCAGCCCGACGGCGGGTTGATCGGGCTTGGCAGATCACCCTTCAGGACGACACGCTCACGCTCGGCTTCAACCTTCGGATCCGGAATCGGAATCGCAGACAGAAGTGCTCTTGTATAAGGATGACGAGGGTTGTCGTACAGCTCGCTGCTTTCCGCAAGCTCAACGATCTTACCCAAGTACATAACCGCTACGCGGTCACTGATATGCTTAACCATAGACAGGTCATGCGCAATGAACAGATAGGTCAAGCCCATCTTCCGCTGCAGATCCTGCATCAAGTTCACGACTTGCGCTTGAATCGACACGTCAAGCGCCGAAATCGGTTCATCGGCGATGATGAACTTTGGACTCACCGCAAGCGCACGGGCAATCCCGATACGCTGCCGCTGGCCGCCAGAGAACTCATGCGGGTACCGCAGAGCATGCTCTGCATTCAAGTTAACTAGGTCGAGCAAATCCTCTACCTTGCGCTTGCGCTCGGCTCTGCTGCCAGCCAAATTGTGAATGTCCAGCGCTTCTCCGATAATATCGCCTACCGTCATACGCGGGTTAAGCGATGCGTAAGGGTCTTGGAAGATCATCTGCATATTGCGGCGCAGCGCCTTCAATTCAGAACCACGAAGCTTATAGATATCTTTTCCGTCGAATGTCACGCCGCCGCTAGTTGGCTCGTACAAACGCAATATAGTACGTCCGGCTGTAGACTTGCCGCAACCAGATTCGCCTACGACACCAACCGTCTCGCCGCGACCGATATCAAACGAAATTTCATTAACAGCCTTCAAAATATTTCCTTTTCCCAAGTTAAAAAACTTGCGCAAATCATTGACTTGAACTAATGGAGAGCTCATACCGGCACCTCCCGATTAGCGTAAGGATGCAGCATCCAGCAAGCAGCCCCATGGGAATCGCTTCCCTTGATGGCATGCAAGTTCGGATCATTATCTACGCATACTTTCATAGCTTCGTCACAGCGTGCGCAGAAGCTGCAGCCCGCTGGCGGCTTAATCAGGTCGGGCGGAGTGCCCGGGATCGGAATAAGCGGCTCGTCTTTCCGTTGGTCCAGACGCGGCAAGGAACGCAGCAAACCTCTAGTGTACGGATGCTGCGGGTTGGAGAAGATCTCCCACTTGGTGCCCTGCTCCACGATACGACCTGCGTACATAACAATGACACGATCGCACACATCGGCAACAACGCCAAGGTCATGCGTAATCAAAATGATAGAAGTGCCCATTTTTTGCTGCAGGTCCTTCATCACGCGCATAATTTGCGCTTGAATCGTAACGTCAAGAGCCGTCGTAGGCTCATCTGCAATGAGAAGTGAAGGATTGCAAGCCAGCGCAATGGCAATCATGACGCGTTGGCGCATGCCGCCTGAGAATTGATGCGGATACTGCTTAATGCGCGCTTCAGGATTAGGAATGCCAACCAGATTCAACATCTCGATGGCGCGGGCCTTGGCATCTGCCTGGCTCACGTTTTGATGCTTGATCAGACCTTCCATAATTTGAGCGCCTACCGTGAGGGTAGGGTTCAAGGATGTCATCGGATCCTGGAAGATCATCCCGATCTTGTTGCCGCGCACGGTCTGCATCTGCCGTTCAGTTAACGACAGCAGCTCTTGGTCTTCGAATTTAATCGATCCCTGTTTGATTCTGCTAGGAGGCGAAGGATTCAATCTCATAATGGATTGGGCCGTAACACTTTTCCCTGATCCGGATTCTCCGACGATAGCTACAGCTTCACCTTTTTTCACATTGAAGCTAATATCGCGAATCGCCTGCACCTCGCCGCCGTATACGTCAAAGGAGACACTTAAATTTTTCACTTCCAGCAAGGTCTTCATTGGCAATGACCTCCTCTCAGCTAGGCTGTGTTAGTTATTTTTTCAACTTCGGATCGAATGCGTCGCGCAGTCCGTCGCCGAAGACGTTAAAGGCAAAGATGGTTAAGCTCAAGAAGAGGGCCGGGAACAACAGGCGCCATGGGAAGATTGACATTGCCTTAACGCCGTCATCAATCATAGTACCCCATGATGCGACAGGGGATTGTACGCCAAGACCCAGGAAGCTTAGGAACGCTTCCGTAAAGATTGCATTTGGCACCGTAAGCGTCAACGTGACGAGAATCGGTCCCATTGCATTTGGAATCAGGTGACGGAAAATAATGCGCATTGCGCCAGCGCCAAGCGACTTGGAAGCAAGAGCATATTCCTGGTTTTTGAGCTGCATAATTTGACCGCGAACGATCCACGCCATGTTAATCCAGCCCGTGATGGACATGGCTATGATTATGGTCGTTAAACTCGGCTCCATCACAACGAGCAAAAGGATAACGACAAGCAGATAAGGAATTGAATACAGAATCTCTGCGAAGCGGTTCATAACCTCATCGACCTTGCCACCGTAGTAGCCCATGATACCACCGTAAATGATACCAAGGATCAAGTCGATTAATGCGGCAACCAAACCGACGAACAAGGAAATTTGAGCACCCTTCCATGTTCTCTCCATAACGTCACGTCCCAGATCATCGGTACCGAACCAATGTGTAGCGTTAGGAGGTTGATTCGTATTCGTCAGATTGTTGGTGAAGTGGTCATGAGGTGAAAGCAATGGAATAAATATAGCAGCAACCGCAATGAACACAATAATCCAGAATCCTGTCATTGCGAGCTTGTTGCTCATAAGACGTAGACGAATATCTTGCCAAGCAGTCAGACTTTTGCGTCCTGCCCCATCTTTAATGACATTATCCCTTTTCAGCTTTTCGAACTGTTCAGGTCTTAACTTATCGGATGTGTTCGATTGATTCGTGTTAGACATCTTTTACTTCGCCCCCTTGCCGCCGGATGCTCGCATGCGCGGATCTATCAGCACATAGGCTATATCCGCCAAGAAACGGGTTACCATCAAGATAACGGCATAGAAAATGGTGATGCCCATAATGAGTGGATAGTCCCTATCTATTATGCTCTGAACAAAGTACTTGCCTATGCCAGGAATCGCGAAAATCTTCTCAATGACAACGGAACCTGTGATAATGCCAGCCGTCAAATAACCAAGATACGTAACGACTGGAAGCATCGAGTTGCGAAGAGCATGACGCGCTACAATGACATATCCGGAAAGTCCTTTGGATTTGGCAGTTTTAATAAAATCAGCATTCAATACTTCAATCATGGTGGATCTAAGCAATCTTGCTATAAAAGCAATCGGACCGGATGCCAGCGCGATGGTTGGCAATACATAGTCCAGTGGTGCATTTAACCCGGCTACTTCAAAAAATCCCCATTTAAAAGCAAAATAATATTGCAAGAGTGGCGCCAAAACAATACTCGGTATGGCCATGCCAATAACTGCAATAATCATGGCTACATTGTCTAGTATCTTCCGATGATGCATAGCTGCTATCATCCCTAATATACAGCCCACAATAACAGATGTTACAATCGCCGATAATCCTAGTCTAAGGGATGGGCCAAATGAATTGGCAATCATCTTGTCCACAGACTGGAACTTCTTCTTCATAGAGATACCCAAGTCGCCCTGAAGAAGGTTTGCCATATATTTTCCGTACTGAACATACAATGGCTTATCCAAGCCATAATACGCTTCCAAGTTTTTCTGAACGGTCTCGTTTGGAGCCTTCTCCGATTGCAGCGGGCTTCCCGGGATCGCATTCATGAGCAGGAACGTCGCCGTAACGAGCAGGAAGAGCGAAAACACCATAAACACAAATTTGCCTAAAATGAAGCGGAGCAAACGATCACCCACTCTCTCACAATCTTTATTTGCATTTCAAAAGGGTATATATAGAGAGCCTATATATACCCTTCTGGAACTTAAGTTACTCTAGATAGTCGCTATAGATAGGACAGATGGAGTGACCTATTTTTTGCTGCCGTGTACCCAGTCAAGGTGACCGGAGTAATCGGAGATTACGCCTTCGAAACCGTCTTTAAGCATAGTAACAGTTGTGTAGTAGAACGTTGGCAATACGCCCATGTCCTCGGAGACAGCAACTTTCTCTGCTTCAGCCATCATTTTCATGCTTTCTTCAGAGCTGCTTGCTACCAGGGAATCGTCAAGCAATTTCTCAACTTTAGGGTTGTTGTATTTGCCGTCGTTGTTGCCGGATTTCGGGTGGATCAGGTCAAACGTGAAGTTGATAGGGTGGTTGATGTCAGCACCCCAGCCGGAACGTGCGATATCAAATTGACCCGCTTTTCTGGACTCCAGGAATGTACCCCATTCTTGGTTAGCCAGTTTCACTTCTACGCCCAGGCTCTTACGCCACATGTCTACAACCGCTTCAGCCAGTTTCTTGTGGCCTTCGCTAGTGTTGTAAAGAAGCGTTACTTCAGGGAATGCAGTAAGGCCTAGTTCAGCCATACCTTCTTCAAACAATTTTTTAGCTTCATCAGCATTTTCTTGGAAGTAGCCCGTGTCTGGATAAACCTCACGGAACATTTTTCCATCTGGACCAGCAATGGATGGCGGTACCAGACCGTAAGCCGGTTGTTGGTTCGCTTGTGCAACGTTGTCAATCAAGGATTGACGATCGATGGACATCGAGAAAGCTTTACGAACTTTTGCGTTGTTGAATGGAACTTTATTGTTGTTGAACAGGTAGTAGTATACCGAAGCAACAGATGTTACTTCAGCTCTGCCTTCGTCAATCATCTTTTTAGTCAGATCTGGTGGTACGGAACCAGCTTGAGCGCCGATCCAATCGATTTTGTTTGTTTCAAACAATTGAAAAACAGTGCTCTCGTCTTCAACAATGGAGATCGTTACTTTGTCAAAGTTGATTGCATCTTTGTTATAGTAGTCAGGGTTTTTCTCAAGAAGCAACTTGTCTGCATGTACCCATTGTTTCAGAACGAAAGGACCGTTCGAAACGATTGTGTTGGCTTCAGCAGCCCATTCAGGTTTGCCGTCAACCGTTCCTTCGTGAACTGGCAGGTACGTGTAGTGAGCCAGTAGGCTTGGGAAGTAAGGAGCCGGCGAGTTAAGTTGTACTTCCAGCGTGTAGTCGCCAGTAGCTTTAACGCCTACTTCGTCAGCAGTGCCTTCGCCGGAATTGAATTTCTCGGCATTTTCAATGTAGAACAACATGTATGCATACTCGGAGCCTGTTTCAGGGTTCAAAGAACGTTTCCAAGCGTATTCAAAGTCATGAGCAGTTACAGGGTCACCATTGCTCCACTTAGCGTCTTCGCGAAGGGTGATCGTGTAAGTTTTGCCATCTTCAGATGCTTTGATTTCTTTTGCAATTGCATTCTCAGGCTCGCCTTTTGTGTTCAGACGAGTAAGACCTTCGTACAGACCTGAAGCTACGATGCCAGACTGTGCGTCCGTCATTAGGGCTGGATCCAAGCTTGGTGGCTCGCTACCAATTGTGAAACGGAACTCTTGAGGTGCTTTTGTCTCTCCTCCGTTGTTCGTGCCGCCGTTGTTCGAAGGCGTTGGCTTGTTGTTATCGCTGGAACAAGCTGCAAGCAGCATGCTGAAAGCGATCACTAGCACAAGCATGAATTGCACTGGCTTTTTGAAATTTCCTTTCACCAACATCAACTCCCACTTTCTATTATAATTTTTTTAAAACCGTAAGTAATGAGATAAAGCTCACATATTACAAGGATGTAACAATAATTAACATGGTTTTAATAATTATTCGACGTTAAACAATATACAACTTCAATTGAACAATTGTCAACTATTTGATGTGCTTAAATCCTTCCAACATGCGTATATACTATGTCCAATTACAGAAAATTTATGAGCGAAATCGTTTATTTATTCACTCCGACCCCTCTTTACTGCGTCACTACATATATGCGTTAAAACAGTCTAGGGTTAATGCATGCAAGCATTAATGCAGGGTAGCATTAATGCTTGCATGCATTGACTCGACCCTGTGTTAATACATTTTCGCATTAACACAACATGGCTTTAACGCATATAATAGAAGAAACACGTATCAAAAGTGAATCAGGACTGATTCATTTCCCACGATAGGAACAGATTAAACCTTACATTCTTAAAATATTTCAGATTCCTTAAATGGGATATTATTCAATAAATTATTTTTCATTTATTAATGAAATAATAAACCGTCGATTCCCCATAAAATATAGCTAATGTTCGGTTTTTCCCTCTTTACACTCTTTAAAATACACTTATCAAAGACTGGAAACATGGATTAGACTTAAACATAACTTCTATTGTTCATTTCGCCCTTCACATACTAAACCAATTATATGAACAAATACAACAGGCAAAACTTGATCAACCGTCAAATTTGAGTTTAAGTCTTTCTCTATTTCAATTTGTGTTGGTCATGAACAATCATTACTTCAAATAATCATTACCATCTTTTTTACATCGTTTCCACGATTTGATGGGTCGAGCAGCGCACAAAAAAGCTCTCAGCCTAATTGGCCGAGAGCTTTCAAATTTACTTCTATTAGTATGAGATGCTTGGATATAAAGGGAATTTTGCAGATAGATCACGAACCATACCTCTAGCCTGTTCGAGAACAGATTGGTCTTCTGGGTTCTTCAGAACAATCGCAATAACCTCTGCAATGACCTTCATCGCTTCCTCGTCCATGCCGCGGGTTGTCGCCGCAGGCGTTCCGACACGAATACCGCTTGTAACAAACGGGCTCGTCGGATCGAATGGAATTGCATTTTTATTCACTGTAATGCCGACTTGATCCAATACATGCTCTGCTACTTTTCCTGTAATATTCAGGCTGCGCGTATCGATCAGCATCAAGTGGTTGTCTGTACCGCCGGAAACGATATTAATGCCTCTGGAAACCAATTCTTCCGACAGCACCTTAGCATTCTTCACTACATTTTGCGCATGTAGTTTGAAGGAAGGATCAAGCGCTTCACCGAATGCTACAGCCTTAGCTGCAATAACATGCATCAACGGACCACCTTGAGAGCCTGGGAATACAGCCTTATCAATCGCTGCCGCCCATGCTTTTCTGCACAGGATCATACCGCCGCGAGGACCGCGAAGCGTCTTGTGAGTCGTAGTTGTCACAAAATGCGCGTGTGGAACCGGGCTTGGATGCAAACCTGCCGCAACCAGACCTGCGATATGTGCCATATCTACCATGAACAATGCGCCTACTTCATTAGCGATTTGACCGAGCTTCTCGAAGTCAATAATACGCGGGTAGGCACTTGCGCCTGCAACGATCATCCGTGGGCGATGCTTGAACGCCAGCTTGCGTACTTCTTCATAATCAATGGTGAACGAGTCTTCCTGTACGCCATAGGCTACAAAGTTGTAAAGCAGGCCGGAAGCATTAACGGGGCTGCCGTGTGTCAAATGACCGCCGTGAGCCAAGTTCATGCCAAGCACGGTATCGCCAGGCTTCAGTGCAGCTAGATAAACCGCCATATTCGCTTGTGCACCGGAATGAGGCTGAACGTTCACATGCTCAGCGCCGAACAATTCCTTTGCACGGTCACGAGCGATATCTTCCACGATGTCTACATGCTCACAGCCGCCGTAGAAGCGTTTGCCCGGGTAACCTTCAGCGTATTTGTTCGTCAGTACGGAGCCTAGTGCCTCCAACACTGCTTCGCTTACGATATTCTCTGAAGCGATCAGTTCGATGTTGTCGCGTTGACGTTGCAGCTCAAGGCCCATCGCCTTCAATACTTCTGGATCTTGCTTACGTAGTTGTTCCACTTTTAGTTCCTCCTTATATGACTGCTTTTTTATAATAGCGAACACACACTTTCAAACCAAAAGCGTCTTTCGCGCAATAACTTTACTCGCAAGTCTTGGCGTTCTGTCCCGCTCTGAAACTGTTACTATCGTCGTAGACGGCCCTTGCTCCGCCGATCAGCTTCGGCCTCGTAATAGCCATCGTAACGTGTGCTTCACCAATAGTCTTGATTGATGGCCTTACAGGAACAGCAACCCGCTTCAGATGCATGCCGATAAACGTATCGCCGATATCAATGCCAGCATTCGCTTCTATTTGTTCGACCAGGCATGGCTTAACGAATTGACCGTATGCATAGGCTGCCATGGAACCCCCCGCTTTGGGAACCGGTACAGCATAGACAACTTCCAGACCGCGCCGGGTAGCCTCTGCTTCTTCCATAACAAGAGCACGATTCAAATGCTCGCAGCATTGGTATACAGGGACGAATGGGATCTGATTCCTAACCGCTTCGACACCCCTATAAATGGCTGCCGCTGTCTCCAGCGTACCTGATGTGCCGATGCGCTCACCGAGCACCTCGCTGGTACTTGTCCCGATCACCACGAGATGACCCTCTTCCAGCTTGCCGGCTATCGCCAGCTCTTTGACAACAATCTCCACTTGCCTTGCAATCACGTCTTGATGCCCACTGGATTCATGGCTCAAATCAGTTATGCCTCCTTCTCTTCAACCAACAGTTAAGGATGAACGGAGAAGCGATTCTCCAGTTGCATAACTTTTTCGATGCGGCCCACGTGACGACCCTCGTTCGAAAACAGCGTCTCCAGCCACACTTTCACAATTTCCCCAGCCACACCAGGACCAATGACACGCTCACCCATAGCAAGGACGTTCGTATCGTTATGCTCCCGAGTCGCTTTGGCAGAGAAAATATCATGTACCAGAGCGCATCGAATGCCTGGGTATTTGTTCGCGGCAATAGACATGCCAATGCCCGTACCACAAATCAGTATGCCGCGATCTGCCTTGCCGCTTGCCACCATCTCACATACGGGCAAAGCATAATCGGGATAGTCTACCGACTGCTCACAGTCACAGCCTACATCCTCGATCTCGTGACCTAGTGCTTCAATAATCGGAACAAGCTCATCCTTCAGACGGTAACCGCCGTGATCGGCGCCAATCGCAATCTTCAATGTGAACACCATCCTGCCTTAAGTTGTAAGAGTCATTGCTTCCTGCAAATAACCTATGGTGATAGTATACCTCGTTCCGGCCAAAAAGACGAAAAAAAGAGCAAGACATGCTTATTCAGCATGCTGCTCTTTGCCCAGGCGACCGGCCGTATATTCCGATGCTCCACCGTGGTTAGCCCACTTCCGTCGCCAGTTACATCGGAAACCCTTTTGTCTCCATCATCATAGCTCATATCTCATCAGAAATCAATCATTTCAGCGTCTATTTACGGACGATTCGACAGCTTGTCGAGCAGCTTCTGAATAGAGGCTTCAATCTCGCGGGAACAGCTGTCGTAGACGGGTTGGGGCCCGCCGAAAGGGTCTGCGATGTCAAAGCTGGGAATGCGCTTCTCGAGCTCCAGCAGCCGCTGCCGCTCGGATGCGCTGAGCTGCTGGCCAAGGGCGCCTTTCATCTGCATTTCCGTATACAGCCCTTCCAGCTCCAATATATCTTGCAGCACACTTTCATCCTGATAAGCGAATTCTTTGAGTGTAAAGGTTTTGTCTACCGCCTCTGGATGATAATGAAGCAACGAACGCTTATGGCCTGACGTCATGGTTAAGATCAAATCCGCCCAATCAACAGCCTCAGAGGTAATGGCACGCGAGGAGCCTGTATGCTCAATGTCCCTTAACCTGAGCGTAGATAGGGTATTGGCCGACACCGGCAAACCGTCTATCGTCGATACGCCTGCTGAGCGAACAGCTATCATAATGCCCCGCGATGCGGCATGACGGCGAAGCAGCGCCTCCGCCATGGGCGAACGGCAAGTATTTCCTGTACAGACGAACAAAATACGCTTCATTGCGCCAGCTCCTTTGTATTAGCAGTTACCTTGTGAATCAGACAATAAATAATAGGCCGAACACCATTAAGATAGCGCCTCCGCAAGCTTCCCCGTACTCTCCCAGCTTGCTGCTAACCTTGCGACCGAGCAGCAAGCCCAGCATAGACATCATACCGCCGAAAAAACCAAACAACAAAATGGTGAGCCACAGATCCGCCGAAAACATCCCCATCGTTACCCCGACGGAGAATGCATCCACACTTACACTTAGTGCCAGAACAAACAGCCCCAGCGAGGAACGGTGGTTGAATGTGGGCACTTCTTCTCCACGAATCGAGCTATAAATCATGTGTCCGCCAAGCAATAAAAGCAATATGCCCGCGGCGGTTGTCGCGACACTCCCGAGCAGTCCGCTTACCAATTGACCAGTCAACAAGCCGCCAATCGGCATCAGAATGTGGAAGAGTCCAATTACCGTGCCCAGTTTTACAATATCGACCAGCCGTATACCCTTAAGCCCAATGCCGAGTCCGAGTGAGAACGCATCGAATCCAAGCGCCACAGCAATAATGAGCAGTGTCAAAAACTGCCCCATATACGCACTAACGTCCATTCGTACATCTCCCCTATGTAACGCCGCATTCACTATCCAACATATGCGGACATAGGGACAAACATACTACTTGTCTAAGTCAATGATTCTTCCGCCGGCTGCCTTCACCAGTCGGTTCATAAGGGCGCCGCCTATACCTTCCGGAACACAAGCTTCTGCCCAAATACGGCTTACCCCCGCTTCATCGAATTGGCGAAGCGCTCCGTAGAGTCGCTGCGCCGCTTCCTCCAGTCTGCTCTGGCCTCCCAAATCCAGTACCAGATCAGCCTCATAACGGCATACACGCTCACTGAATGATAGAACACCGGTAGCCACGCCGTTTTCCTTGTACTGTCGAGCTTGTTCATTAACATAAGCAACGACAGCATCCGGTTGTCCTTGAACGACAGCCAGCTCTCCTTTGGGCGCGTAATGTGTATACTTCATGCCAGGTGATCTTGGCTGCTCTGACATGCTGCTCTCCTCAGATTCGTACAATATCTCCGCATCGGGAAAAGCTAAACGAAGTGCTTCCGCGGTAACACCGCCAGGTCGTAGGATGCGAATGGCGCATTCTCCTTCCAGTTCGACGACAGTGGATTCCAGCCCGACGCCTGTAGCGCCTCCATCTACAATGCCGTCTATACGCCCATTCAAATCCTCGAGCACATGATCAGCCACTGTCGGACTTGGCCTGCCGGAGCGGTTCGCGCTGGGAGCCGCTACCGGACATCCCGCAAGCTGGATCAGCTCCAGTGCTGCCGGATGATCAGGCATGCGAATACCGACGGTTGACAGATTCGCCGTCACGAGCGGCGACAGTACACCTGGGCGTACCGGGAGTACGATTGTTAGGGGCCCTGGCCAAAACCGCTCCATTAGACGCCCCGCAAGCGAAGGGTAAGGAAATACTAATTCGTCCAAATCCGCTTCACTTGCAACATGAACGATGAGCGGATTGTCTGAAGGTCTTCCTTTCGCCTGATAGATGCCGGCCACCGCTTCCGTACTGCATGCATTTGCGCCTAGCCCGTACACGGTCTCTGTAGGAAAGGCCACAAGTCCGCCTAATCTCAACCTATCAGCGGCTTCTCGCAGCGCAATCTCTGACGTAGGAGTCCAGCCCGATTCTTCTGCTTTTTTATCTTGAATAATCCATACTTTCGTATTTAGAGCCATATCTATTCAATCCTCATACTCTGCCTATAGTATCCGTATCAACGCTATTATAGCACATTCCTTATTTGTATCGAACGGAACTGGAAGCATCAGATAAGACAAACGCCGTCATTCCCAAACATAGGGAATACGGCGTATCATGATCTTAGAACAACGATTTGAACCAATCGATCAGAGATTGCAGCAGCTCCCATAGAAAAAACTTTGCTTTCGGCGCATCCGCTTGATCATTCGCTGCGGATGATGCAGCATCGTCGGCTGCTGAATTTGCTTCTGCGGATACCGTCATCGCAGCACCATCCTGGGATACGCCGGATGCTGCTGACGCTTCTCCTGACACAGCGTCTACGAAGCAGAGCGGCGGGAACAGCACGCACCACCAATTTTGTCCCTGTCCTTCGCCAATCGTAATGAGCAGAGCTTCATACTGTCCTGCCGGATACACTTTGCTGCCATACATTTTCGTCGGAAAGTCAACCATGCCTAGCGCAGCACTGGAATCGTAGAGAAAACCTCTGCTCTCCAGCACATTCGCTACAATCTGCTGCAATTCAGGCAGCTTGGACTGAATCGTCGCACGCGCCTCCTCGATCGTCTGTTGACCCGTGGCCCAGCTATTCATGGCTTTCACAATTTCATCGCGCACGATGCGTTTGACAAGCTGATCGGACGGACTGTCCGAATTAGCCAATATGCGAAGCCGGATCGCTTCCTCGGGAATCCCGCCTTTGGCCAAAGCGGCATCCATTTGTTGCGATTCCCAGCTCATAATTAGGACCATTAAAACCATTATAATAAAGCCATAAGATTTGCGATACGGAAAACGGAAAGGTGAAGCGGAATGATAGGAAGAATAGGAATAAGTACGGGACATGACACAAGCTCCTCTCGCGCACCCGCCGGTGCGTCTGCTTGCGTTCCGGAACGTCTCTATCCGTTATTATGCCCGTGATGGCAAATCTATAAACCTATCAGGCTAGCATAAAAATCATCTTTGCCAAGTGAAGGAGAGAATTAACTCTATGCAAGAACCACAGCCTTATGAAACTTACCGCCCCTTGCTGCTTAGTCTGGCTTACCGAATGCTAGGTTCAGTCAGCGACGCCGAGGATATCGTACAGGAGGTATTTCTGGACTATTATCAGATAGATCGTAAGGGGATTGAGCATGATAAAGCCTATCTGGCGAAAATGGTCACCAATCGTTGTTTAAATGAGCAGCAATCTGCACGCAAGAGACGTGAGACTTATGTCGGCAACTGGCTGCCCGAGCCTGACGTTATCTATAGCGCTGACGGCAAAGACAACCCAGCCGACAGGCTGGAGAAGTACGAAACCATTACCTATGCCATGCTTGTGATGTTGGAGAATCTAAGCGCTATCGAACGAGCTGTATTTGTGTTGAGGGAGACCCTCGCCTTCGATTACGCAGACATCTCGGACATGACGGGGAAATCTGAAGCTAACTGCCGTAAGCTGCTGAGCCGAGCCAAGGATAAGCTCGGCGTTCTTCCGAATTTACCCGTCTTCCATAACAAGCGGGCTCTGGAGCTAGCCGGCGCATTCATCCGTGCGGCGGAGACCGGCGACACAGCCCTGTTAGTTGGTATGCTGGCGGAAGACGCTATTATGGTCTCAGACGGCGGAGGCAAAGTACATGCCGCTATCTTCCCGATCATGGGACGCACCCGCATTGTGGCACTCTACGAGGGACTGGCCCGCAAAGGAAACCAACCAAGCAGTCAAGCTTACATACCTGCTTGGATCAGCGGGCAATCCGGCTTGCTGCTTCTACAGAACGGTCATCCTGCCAGGGTACTAACGTTCCAATGGGATGCTTCCGGGGAGAAGATCGAACGAATCTATCTCGTTATGAACCCGGACAAACTATCGCATGTCACAAATGCAGACGCTATTTTGTCTTAGTTATAGACCGGTTCATATCTGAATCAGGCACATCAGAGAAGGAGAGTGGATGGAATGAGCACCAGAATAAATATTAATCAAGTGAATCCAGAGGCGTACGCAACCATGAGCGGCATGGAGAAATTCGTAAGAGCCTCAAGTTTGGAGAAGCCAATCATTGAATTGGTCAAAATACGCGCGTCGCAATTGAACGGCTGTGCATTCTGCATCAATATGCATACGAAGGAAGCACGGAGCGAGGGAGAGACGGAGCAACGCATCTATGCGCTGAGCGCTTGGAGGGATACCCCTTATTTTTCGGAGAAGGAACAAGCTGCGTTGGCATTGACGGAGGCTGTTACGCTGATCGCGAACCATCATGTGCCGGACGAGGTGTACCAAGAAGCTGCGAAGCACTTTGACGATAAATCATTGTCCGAGCTCATCATAGCCATCATTACCATTAACGGCTGGAACCGGATCGCAATTACAACGAGTCTAATGCCGGAGTAGATTCTGCATCATCCCTGCGACTAACACAAACAGAACCTTCACTGCCATGCGGGCAGTGAAGGTTCTTGCGGTTGCACACCAGTTATGGCGATAGCTGTCTATTGATTGCGCTCTGAATCAACCAAATCACGACTTCTTTGGCTTAGTACGGAGAGAGCTAAGATTACGCAAAATTGCTTTGCCGGTAGGCGTCTGAGCCAGGCCTCCACCCGCTGTCTCCCGATGCTTGTCCGGCATCGCAGAGCCCACTTCCAGCATCACCTGTATTACTTCATCCGTAGGGATCGCGCTTCGCACACCTGCGAGCGCCATATCAGCCGCAGCCAACGCTGTCACCGCACCAAAGCCGTTGCGTACAATACAAGGCACCTCAACTAATCCGCCAACTGGATCGCAAATAAGGCCGAGCGTATTTTTCAGCGCCAACCCGACCGCATGAACGGCTTGCGCCGGGTTGCCGCCCTGCAGCTCTGTTAGCGCGCCTGCCGCCATTCCAATGGCGGAACCGATTTCTGCCTGACAGCCGCCCTCGGCGCCAGATACAAATGAGTTATTCGCAATGACATAACCGATTGCGCCCGCTGCGAATAATCCGTACGTCATATGCTCATTCGACCAGCCGTACCGCTCCTGGCAGCTAACGAACACACCGGGAATAATGCCGCAAGAGCCTGCCGTCGGTGTCGCAATGATGCGGCCCATGGACGCATTCACTTCCGAAACCGCAAGCGCATAGGCCATAGCATCTCCTGCAACGCCTAGATTGGAAGGAAAGCTCTTATTATAAGCGTCTACCCGCTGTGCATCCAGACCCGACAGCCCGCTGCGAGAGGTTGTATCCTCTGTCAGCCCCCGCTGAACAGCGTCTTTCATCACTGTGTAATAATCGGCCATCTTCACAAATTCCTCTTCCGGCGATTGACCGGACTCGGCCGCTTGCTCCGCGAGCATCAACTCGCCGATGCTCATCCCTTCATCGGCGCATAGCCTCGCTAGCTCATTCAGATGGCGAAACCTCATCCTCCTCCACTCCCTTCGGATACTCCCCCGGACTTTGCGACTTTTTAGCCATTGTACATTTATCCGTAATATCGACTACTCGGATCGATTGAACGGCGCTAATTCGCCTCAGATGACTCAGCATAACCTCCGTAATTTCCGTATCCAGTTCGATGACGGTCAATGCATCTCCACTGCGGCTTTTCCGATCAACAGACATATAGCCAATATTGGAATGCTCCTCCTTCAGTTCGCCCGTAATGTCGGCAACAACGCCCGGATGATCGGCATGAAAAAGAACTAGGGTCGGATAGATAGCTGTCATTTTCACCCGAAAGCCATTAATCTCCACGATCTCGATGTTGCCCCCACCGATAGAAGTGCCAAGCACCTCCACACTCTCTCCCGCTGCGCTTACAAGCTTCACGCGGGCTGTATTGGGATGAGGATAAAGCCCCTTTCCTTCATGGAAGGTTACCTGTATGCCCCGCTCCTCCTCAGCCAGACGAATGGCATCCGGGATACGGGAATCATCAGTCTGAAAATCAAGTATACCGCCTATTATAGCCACATCTGTCCCATGCCCGGCATAGGTAGCGGCGAATGATCCATAGAACGCAATGTCTGCCTGGACTGGCGCATCCGCTAACAAATGTCTAGCCGAACGTCCAATACGGGCAGCTCCGGCCGTATGCGAGCTTGATGGCCCGACCATGGCCGGACCGATGATGGAGAACACATCCTTAAATCTCATCCTATACCCGCTCCCGTTGCGAAAAGTTCAATCATAAGCTACTGCCCACTATCTCATAAGCAGGAGCAAGACGATCCGGCACTACAGCACATTGCCTCATATCCTCACAGCTGGTTTTTACTGTAGTGTATGCCGACAGGAATCAGTTCAACCAAGGCGATCAAAAAAGACGGAATGGCCGCTTCCAACTGGCATAGCCAATCGGTCATCAGCGACCATTCCTTCCCTATCACCCCTCGTTGCCCTCTACAACGGCAATTATTTATATGGAAGATTGGACTGCGACAATATGCCGTTCAATCCCATTGTAATCGGTAATGATGCGAATATCGTCCCAAGCCCCCAGCTCGCGCATCAACTCCGCAACGATGACAGGCTGGCCCATGCCGAGCTCGAAGGCCACGATGCGTGGCATGGACGTGAGCAGCGACAGCTGCTCCAGCATTCGGCGGTACGGATCAAGCCCGTCCGCCCCGCCCTCCAGCGCGAGGTGCGGCTCATAATCCCGCACCTCGCGCTGCAAGCCCGGCATATCCGCCGCCGGTATATACGGCGGATTGGACACAAGCACGTCGATGCGTATGCCTCCATCGACGGCAGTGCCCCCGCGCCCTGAAGCAATGAAGGGCGCGAGCAGGTCGCCCTGCGCGAATGAAATGCGGCCCGATACCTCGTGACGGGCCGCATTCGCGCGGGCGACTTCCAGCGCGTCCGGCGACAGATCGGACGCGCATACGCGCCAGTCGTGACGCTCTGCTGACAGCGTCACGGCAATGGCGCCGCTGCCGGTGCCGACGTCGACCACCGTCGGCACCGCGGCGCCAGTCTCGGCAGCCGGAGGCCAGAGCCGATCGGCGGCCGCCAATACCGCTTCCACGAGCAGCTCCGTCTCGGGGCGCGGAATCAATACGGCGGACGTCACCGCAAAGGGACGTCCGTAGAACCACTCTTCGCCGATCACATACTGCAGCGGCTCACCTGTCGCTCTGCGGCGCACCAGCGACTCCCACGTCTCAGCTTGATCGGCAGGGAATGAATTATGCCAGGCCATGAGCAAAGCCGCGCGGTCAATCCCAAGCATATGCAGAAGCAGGCGTTCTGCATGGCTGCGGCCATCCTCCACGCCTTGTCCCTCCAGCCATACGCCGGCGCGGTCGCGCGCTTCCCTGAGCGTCATCGGCAGACTATGCCAACTTACGTCTGCCCTAATAGGATCTACCATTTTCTCTTCTCCCTCGTCCAGCCCAATATAAGCAGAAAGCCGGATCACCGCCGCTTGCACAAGGCAAAGCGCACGACAGTCCGGCATCTCTGGGACATGCAAATGCTGCATGGTTATATCCTTTTATTTCTTTACATCGACTCGCGTTCCATCATATCCGCTTGCTCTGCAATCGTGAGCGACGAAATAATGTCGGCAATATCGCCGTTCATGACAGAATCCAAGCGATGCAACGTTAGGTTAATGCGATGGTCCGTTACACGGCTTTGCGGGAAGTTGTACGTGCGAATCCGCTCACTACGGTCGCCAGTACCCACTTTGCTCTTACGCTCACCCGCATACTTCGCTTCCTCTTCTTGACGACGGATGTCGTAGATACGAGCGCGAAGCACTTGAAGCGCCTTAGCCTTATTGTCATTCTGTGATTTGCCGTCTTGGCAAGTCGCCATAATACCAGTTGGCACGTGCAGCACGCGAACAGCGGATTTCGTCGTATTGACGGATTGTCCGCCTGCGCCGCTGGAGCAGAAGGTATCGATTCGAATATCTTTGTCCGATATTTCAATTTCGACTTCTTCCACTTCCGGCATAACTGCAACGGTCGAGGTAGACGTATGAATACGTCCGCCGGACTCCGTTACCGGGATACGCTGTACACGATGCGCGCCGCTCTCGTATTTCAGCTTGCTGTAAGCGCCCTTGCCGTTGATGGAGAAGATCACCTCTTTGAACCCGCCAAGGTCATTCTCCGTAAATTCCATCAGCTCTACACGCCAGCCTTGGGAATCTGCGAACTTCGTATACATGCGATACAATTCATAAGCGAACAAAGCCGCTTCATCGCCGCCTGCCGCTCCGCGAATTTCCACGATAACGTTCTTGTCATCATTCGGGTCCTTCGGCAGTAACAGAATACGCATGATTTCTTCCAACTCAGCCTTGCGCGCAGATAGCTCGTCAATCTCCATCTTCACCATCTCGCGCATCTCATCATCCATCTTCTCGCCTTGCATGAGCTTGGCGTCTTCCAGTTGCTCCGTTACCTGCTTATATTCCGTATAGGCGTCATGCGCCTCTTGTAGATCGGACTGCTCCTTGGACAGATCTCTAAGCCGCTTCGGATCGCTGGATACGTCCGGATCGCATAGAAGCTCGCTTAGCTTCTCATATCGGTCGGCGAGTGCTTGTAATCGGTCAAACACGTTTATTCACCTCTGTTTTATTCCATTAAGATATACAATATTATAACACAACCGTAAAGGTGTATCGATATGAGGTTTTAACCACCTCACACTATTTTATCCACAGTTCATCCACATACTGTGCACATCTTGTCCACATCGTGGAAAATGTATTCAAATAAAGCGCGTGAGCGCCTAACTTTAGGTTCATCTCACGCGCTCTTTGTATGACATTAACAGCGATTTCCTTGGCCTACTTAATGCCTAAGTAAGACTCTATACATTGAAGCGGAAGTGCATCACGTCACCGTCGCGCACCACATATTCTTTGCCTTCCAGACGAAGCTGTCCTCGCTCGCGAGCCACGCCCATCGAACCCGCCGCTGCCAAATCATCGAACGATACCACTTCCGCACGGATAAAGCCGCGCTCGAAGTCGGTGTGGATGACGCCTGCCGCTTGCGGCGCTTTCGTCCCTTGGCGAATCGTCCAAGCGCGCACTTCTTGTACCCCAGCTGTGAAATACGTATACAAGCCAAGAAGCTTGTACGCACCGCGGATCAGACGATTAAGACCCGATTCCGCCATGCCCAGCTCTTGCAGGAACATTTCCTTGTCTTCGCCTTCCAGCTCTGCAATCTCCGATTCCACTTTCGCACTGATTGGTACGACTTCCGCACCTTCTTCAGCAGCGAATTTGCGCACGATCTGTACGTATTCGTTATCGTCCGTGCCGCCTGCTTCTTCTTCGCTCACATTTGTTGCATACAATACCGGTTTCATCGTCAGCAGATGAAGATCGCGCAGGAGCAGTTTCTCGTCATCAGTCAGCTCGAGGCTGCGAGCCGGCTTATCGTTAAATAGCGATTCTTTCAGACGCTCCAGTATTTCAACTTCCTGAGCAACCTTCTTGTCGCCGCCCTTCAAGTTTTTGCGCGAGCGCTCGATCCGCTTCTCTACCGTATCCAGATCGGCAAGAATCAGCTCCAGATTAATTGTTGTAATGTCGCTGATTGGATCTACTTTTCCTGCAACATGCGTAATGTTCTCATCCTGGAAGCAGCGTACAACATGCACGATGGCATCTACTTCACGGATGTGTGCAAGGAACTTGTTGCCAAGTCCTTCGCCTTTACTTGCGCCAGCTACAAGTCCGGCAATATCTACAAATTCAAATGCTGTAGGCACGATGCTCTTCGGCACGACCAGTTCCACCAGTTTATCCAGACGCTCGTCCGGCACTTCAACAACGCCTACGTTGGGATCGATCGTACAGAACGGATAGTTTGCCGACTCCGCTCCCGCTTGTGTAATCGCATTAAACAAAGTCGACTTGCCGACATTGGGCAAACCTACAATTCCAGCTTTCAAAGCCATGTATGAGACACTCCTTATTATCCGAAAAGTAAACAACTCCCGTCATTATACCCTAGCGACTTCCACTTTGAAAGGGCTAAGGCCAATCCGGGCTCCCTCGCCGCTGCACGGGACCTCAAATGCACAAAGAAGCAGGAGAATCGCAGCGCTTTCTTCCATTGGAATGCTCCTCTCCGCAAAGGCCATACTATTCATATGAAGCAACAGGAGGTGACAACCATGGAAAACCAATCCCACAAGAACAACTACAAAGGCACAACGAACATGAAAGCCAAAAATCAGGATATGGCATTTGTTAATGACACCGTAAAAGATACCAAGTCCACATCCAACTTCTCCTCTAATAAGAAGAAAACCGACTGACCATTGACTATGCCTCTCTAACCAATTCATGCCAACTCATACAGCCACGTCATAACCGGTCCTTACCGGTTACAACGTGGCTGTAGAGTTACTTATTGTTCAAGCAGACCTTTAGAGAGTAAGGAATATTGAAGATTACCCTTTTACTGCGCCTTCTGTCAGGCCCTTCTCAATGTACTTCGAAATAAACAGGTACACCAGCAATACCGGAACGACGGTCAGCGAGACTGCCGTTGCCATCAAGCCAAAGTCCGTGCCGTATTGTGAGCTGATCTCACTCAGCAACAATACGATTGGGCGAACCGCTTCTTTGTTAACAAAGATCAGCGCCGAGAACAAATCATTATACGACCACAGGAATACGAAGATCGCTGCGGACGCAAACGCGGGTCTGGAGATAGGCAATAATATTTTCACAAACAATGAGAAGCGATTACATCCGTCAATAAAGGCAGCTTCCTCCAGTTCCTTCGGGATGGTAGCCATATAGCCAGCCAAAACCAAAATGGCGAACGTAAGGTTGCCTGCTGTATGAGGGAACATCAAACCAAAATAAGTGTTGACCAATTTTGTTTTGATCAGCAGCTCGTAGACAGGAACGACCGTCGCAAATGCAGGAATAAGCAAGCTTGCATATAGGATAGAGAACAGTACTCTTCTGCCGCGGAAATTAAACCTCGACAGAACATAGGCAGCCAGACCGCCGAACAGAAGCACAAGCAACACCGTTCCGCCTGACATGATCAAGCTGTTTAAGTACCCTTTGCCGATGTTGACACGGTCGAAAGCATTTGTATAGTTAACCATGACAGGATCAAATGCGATTTTAAAAGAGTTGTTCATAACGTCGCGGGATACTTTGAACGAGTTGTTCACAATCCAGAACATCGCGTATATGGTCGATAAGGACCATCCGAACAACACTAGGTAGGAAAGAAAGGAGCCGAGGCTAATGTTGATTTTTCTCCTTGTTTTCACAGTGTTAATTTTTTGGTCTCCTCTTGCTAATTGTTGCATAAACGTACACCCCTAATACCAGCTTAGTATGTGATTTCATCTCTTTTCAGAAGTCGGTTCGCGAGCAGTGACAAAAGTACGCCGAACACTACGATATAGATTGCAATCGTCGAACCATATCCAAAGTTCCGGTCTACAATCGCTTTCTTAAATATGTAAGTACCGAGTACTTCCGTTCCATTCGCGCCTCTTGTCAAGATGTAAATGAATTCGAACACTTTCATCGTGCCCGTAATCGCCAGCGTAATGACCACCTTGATATCACTCATAATAAGCGGAATGGTCAACAGGAATGTCTTTTTCACACCTGTAATCCCTTCCAGCTTGGCCGCTTCATAAAAGTCAGATGGAATTTTGGACATAGCCGTTAGGAAGAGTACGAAATAGAAGCCGACGTAATGCCATACCGTTGGAATGGCTACAGCTTTTAGGGCCATGCTTTCGCTCAGCCAGTTAACCTTGGAGAAACCGAAATTTTGCAAAATCGTGTTAAGCAAGCCGAATTGAAAGTTGTAGAACAATACAAACAGTAATGCAATAGCTGTACCCGAAATAACAACCGGGAAGAAAAATACCGTTCGGAAGAAGCCTTTGCCCCAAGTAATGTTGTCGACCAAGACTGCCAGAAACAGCGCAATACCCACCTGGAACACGATAACATAAAACATTAATTCCAATGTATGAAGGGTGGCGGCGCCAAGTAAATTGTCTGAAAACATGCGGACATAGTTATCCAGGCCGACATACGTTTTTGTCGAAAAGCCTTGTGTTCGGAAGAAACTTAGAAATAAGCTCTTAAAGAACGGATAGTACAGGAACACTGACATAAATGCTGCCGCCGGCAACAGAAACATCACGATATACTTGCGATCGCCCTTCATCATTTATCACCTTTGATGTTTATTTTTCGTCTGCACGGTTCGGAAATGATGACGCCGCCCTTGAATCAGAGGGGCGGCGGCTATCATTTTTCCCTTGCACTACTTACAAGTTAGAAACGCTCTTATTTAGCTGAGTCTTCGACTTTCTTAGCCGCATCAATCGCTTCAGTTCCTGTTTTCTTGCCTGTTACGACAGGCTGAACATTAGCACGAAGCTCGGAGAATGTTTCAGGTGTCACTTTGGAGTCAATTGGCGAGTTAACGGAAGTTGCTTCCGATACCATTTTGAATCCGTCAAGTACAGCTTGTGTTACGCCTTCTGGCTCAACACCCGCTGCTGCTGGCGTACCGCCGTTAGCTGTAGCGATGTTTTTAATTGTTGCTGGGGAAGTCAGGTGTTTCAGCAATGCGATTGTTGCGTCTTTCTTAGCAGCGTTGTCATAAGTTGCTTTCGATACGTAGAAACCAGTACCGAAGCCGCCTACCACGTCTTTGCCAGTGCCTGCTCCGCCTGGAACTGCAGGGAAAGGAAGAACAGTTGTGTTCGCTTTTGTCTCGTCGGACAGACCGCCGATTGCCCACGATCCTTCTAGAACCATAGCTGCCAGACCTTCGGAGTAGTAGTTCGCCGCCATACCAAGATCGATTGTTGCAGCGTCCTCTGGGAATGCGCCTAGATCATATAGTTCTTTCATAGCATCCAGGCCTTTAGCCCAGTTTGGATCTACTGCGTCTTTCAGACCTTTGTTTTGGCTCTCGGAACCAGCCGCTGCCAGAATGAAGTGCTCGAGCAGGTAATGGGATTGGTCGAATGGACCGGACAAAGGAATGATGCCTTTTGCTTTCAGGCCAGAAACCGCTGCTTTCATTTTTTCCCAATCAGTAGGAAGCTCAACGCCGTTATCAGCGAAGATCTTTTTGTTAACAAGCAAACCCTCGAAGAAACCTGTCAAAGGAATTGCATATGTTTTGCCATCTTCGTGTTTAGCGAATTCTAGAGCTGCAGGAGCGAAACCGTTTTTCCACTCTGGGTCAGCATCCAGAACTTCGTCCAAAGGAACGACTTTTTCGGATTTGATAATTTCGGAAGCGTCAGTGCCGATGAAGTAGAACAGAAGGTCAGGCTCGTTGCCATTTGTCATGTCTGTATTTACTTTTGTTCTGAAACCGTCATCGTTTGCGGACATGGTGTCGTTTTCAATTTTCACATGCGGGTTAGCAGATGTGAACTCGTCAAGCGCTTTTTGGAAAGCTTCGCGAGCTGCATCAGTGCCGCCGAATGTGGAGAATACACGAAGATTAACAGGGTCTGGCTCTTTGGATGGTTCTTGTGTTTCTGTCGGTGTGCTGGAAGGCGTGTTACTTGCCTTGCCGCCATCGGTAGGCTTATTACCGCCGCAAGCAGCTAGGAACATTGTCATCACGAGTAGCAAGCTTACGATAGTCAATGCTGATTTCTTCACTTCGAAAATCCCCCTTAGTATTATTAGGACCTCAGCCGGATCATTTCACCGGTTTTGTTTGGCCTACACTCAAAATGTTAGGACATATCTACTGGGTCGTCAACGGCTTGGAGGGCGTTTTCGGGGGGACATTCCTCTAATTACAGGGGGGACATTCCTATGACCTTTAGGGGTACATTTCTCTAAAATAGGGGGAAAATTTGAGAGACCGCAAAAGAGGCGACTCGCCTAAGCGAATCGCCTTCTCTGTTGCTTGTATTCTCCTTACATCCGAAGCGGCGCTTCCTGCAGCTCCGCCCTTTTTTGCAAATAGCGAAAGAAGGCAATGGATGCTTCGGCTCTTGTCACCTGCTTCTTCGGCAGGAATTTGCCGTCCGTCAAGTTCATAATACGCAAGCCCACGACAATAGCAGCCTGCCCTGTATTGGCGATATCCTTGCTGTCTTTGAAGCTCGCCTTGAAGATATGATCGTAATTGGCCAGCGAATTATATCCCAGCGCCCTTACGATCAGCTCTGCCATCTCATCGCGAGATACGGCAGCGTTCGGATTGAACGAACCGTCTCCCAGATCAATCAGGTTTTGCTGCAGAGCGCTTTCCACGTAGGCGAAGTAGGCCGAACCCGCCGCCACATCTTTGAAGGAAGCCTTGCTCATTGCAGTGACAGAAGCCGTTTCATAGGCATACTGGCGACCTTCGCTTCTGGCCAGCACCAGCATTTTGATCAGCTCGCCCCGGGTTATTGCTGCATTCGGACGCACCTTGCCGTCAATTAGGTCTAAAGCCTTATAAGCAACCATAAGACCAAGCGACTCCTCTGCCCAATGACCTTCTGCATCTGTCGGCTTCGGTATGACCAGCTGTGTCGGCTCGCCTGTCTCTCTGTTATGCCAGTTCCCCGTCACCGCATCAAGCATAACGTTCTCCGAGCGCGGCTTAGGCACAAGACGATAGACGAGTTCCACTCTTGATTGCTGCTTGATCTCTTCAGCGCCGCTCTCGCCTGCTGCCAACAGCGTCTGGTATTTCTGAATTGAAATCGCTTGATCCTTAAAGCGGTATTCCGAGAACAATCGGTACGTCAGCTGAATGGTGTAATAATCCAGGAAACGATCCAAAACTACACTATTGTTAATCGTTGAAGGAGCTTGCTCCGGATACTTATATTCTGTTAGATTGGCGCTATAGTTCTCCACGGTTCCCGATAAAGCATTAATTCCAACCGAAATATGATCATATGTTACGACGGCACCATGAACCTTGCGAAGGAACGTGATATAGTAGGAGCCAATTTCTTCAGGCTTACGATCCTTGTAGCGTTCCTCGGAAGGCTTCTGGAGATATAGCTCATGCGTCTGCCAAGGCAACTGCCCCTTAATGACTTCAGTTGCACGCTCCACCGCCTTATCGAGCGTAATTCCGCCTCCCGCCGCTTCCCCGCCTTTGACATTCTGATAGGAATAGAACTCCGTGATGGCCCCTGTACGACCATCAACGCTCGCATGGGCGAATCCGGCAGCTTTGCCATCCTTCTTCGCGCTCCACTCCAGACTCCATCTTGCACTCGACTTATCTGCTTCATCGACATATTCGCTGAAGCTTGCGTTCTCCAGCTTGTATTCCTGCGGAAGATCAAATGCCTTCTCTACGGAAGCAGCAGCCTCCGCTTGGGTGATTGAGAGAGGTGCAGGGCGCTTAGCGGACGGCTCCGCCGTCAAAGGCACATTCGATAACTCCTGACGGCTGAACGACATATAGTCGTTGGCGGGCAAGAGCTCCCCTGTCTCTGCGTTAATGACTACGGGCTGCAATTGATATTGCAGGAAAGGCTCTTTCTTCTGTCCCGAGTAAGGAATATAGTAGGACAGTTCTGGCAAAGCATGCTTGCGGATGCTCACCGACGCGTCCTCCAGGGAGATGGGCTTGGATGATGCCGGGAATACAATCGTGTCGTCCCACTCCAGCCTGAATTGCAACACATGGCCTTCACTGTCGATCGACAATTGAATGTAGTTATCCGTATAAGGAATCCCGTTCACGATCCGGTCATAAAGAAGCTCATGACGCACCTCTCCGGATAAAGGCGGCAGTACGCGAACGCCGGCATCCTCATTAAATTTTACTTTGGAGACATAATCAGAAGCGATTTCACCGATGAAATCGGCGGCCAGCTTCTGCGCTGCATCGCGATTCACTTTAAGTGGATATACAGGCTTTACGTTCGTCCCATCAGTAGAGGATTCAAAGCTTAGCAGTTGTCCGCTGTTGGCGTCCAAGGAGGCATAGATCCATCCCAATCGCTTCCCGTTTACCGTCTTTACGAATTCCATTCCCCACACGGGGATGGAGCCCTTTTGCTTATTTATCGATGTGCTGTTGGAGCCCTGCAGCTTGTAATCGCTTGGAATGCGTATGTATTGTCTGAGAAGCTTCTCTGCTTGCGCCTTGTCAATGGAACCCTTAGCTTTCGCACTGTCCTTGTTATTCGTTTCTGCGGATGTTGAATGGCCGGAAGCCGCTTCCGTTGTTGCCGATTTGCCTGGAGCAGTGTCGGCGTATGCCACAGGCATACTGCATAGACCTGCCAGCATTGCAGTGGTAAGGCTTAATGCCAATGCTTTCTTTATTCGTACGCTCACGAATGTTCCTCCTGACCAAATGTAAATTTATTCATATTTATAACGTGCTTTCCTGTGAAACGGTTGCAGTATAAATAAAAATGAAATAAAAAACGCTACCGTTCAGGCAGCTTAATGCTGCTAGTACGGTAGCGTTCCATCCCTTCACTTGCCGTGAAGGACTTTATGCTTAGATTTGGTTGGAGATTTTTGTTTTCAATGCGTCTTTGCTTTGCAGCCCAACCATTTTGTCGACAGGCTGTCCGTCTTTGAACAGGATCAGCGTTGGAATGCTCATTACGCCGAATTGGGACGCAAGCTCAGGCTCTTCATCCACGTTGATTTTTGCGATCGTCGCTTGACCTGCAAGCTCACCTGCAAGCTCTTCTACGATTGGAAGCTGCATTTTGCAAGGCCCGCACCAAGGAGCCCAGAAGTCAACCAAGGATACGCCACTCTCTACGCTTTGTGTAAAGTTATCTTTTGTCAATGCTACTGCTGACATTGTCAATCATCCTCTCTAAGACATGGTTTATGATCAAGGGAAGTCCCGTCTCACCAATAGAAAATTTCTAGCAAGCATGGATTTGCTTCAGAACATCGCTGATCGTGATGTCGCTGAAGTGCGCCTCCAGTTGTTTCTCCGCTTGGCAGAAGATGCCGAACATGACCTGATTCATATTGGAGCCCACGACGCAATCCATCTCTGGATTACCAGAGCACCAATTCGGTATAAGCGAGCCTTGAGCCATGACACGATAAATGTCTGCAAGCGTAACGGAATCCGGGTCAAGCGTTAGACGGTAACCGCCTCCCGAGCCTTCCCTGGTTTCCACGAAACCGCCCTTGCGCAGGGCGCTCATCACCTTGCGGACACGAGCGGAATGCGTGCCCACATTATCAGAGATCATATCGCTGCTTGCCATCTTCTCTGGTAAATAAGCCAAGTAGACGAGACTGTGTACGGCAATTGTAAATTCACTGTTCACGGTAAGCGGGCCTCCCTGCTTTGTACTGTAATAATATCAGTTACAGTTGGTGTTGTCAAGCACATGACAGCCCGTTGCCCATTATGTTTTGAATGCCGCTTCTCGCTTATTCATTATACGCTGCCCACGGTCCATTAATATTTTACCCATCGCAGTCATGAGCGAATCATCATTCTGAATATATATGAAGGAAGTCTCCACAAAAGCGCGGTTAAAAGCGCAGCATAGGAGGTGAAACACGGTGGGTTTGTTCGGCAATCGTTGGGTAGCAGTGCGCACGGAAACAGGCTCAAGGGCCGACGTGATCGATCGGCTTCAGGCGTTGTTCAAAAGCCATGGCATCAAGTCCAAAATTACCTTTGAAGGAAGTGCGTTGAAACGGATTCATGTGCCTAAGAAAGAGACTGAGCGGGCAAGGGAGCTGATAGAAGCTTTCGACAAGGAACGATAGATCCATAAGCAAAATCCAAAAGCGGCGGCGCCTTCATGGCGACCGCCGTTATTTTATGGTGAATGAACAGCCAATTGTCTTTATTTTTATTGTGTAATTGCATTCTCGCAATCTTGCAAATTCCTATATGATAGTGTTACCATTTAAAGGATTTGGCCCTAATACCGGTAAGAGGAAAGGTAGGATCATGACCAATCAATCCATTGTAAAAAAAGAGCATATCCCCGAGTTGCAACTGGTACGAGCCATTGCGATTATCGGCGTACTGTCGGTGCATGCGAGCGCTGCAGCTACGGTCTACATGAAGGAATCTGCCTATTTCTTCTTTTATAATTTCATTAATATTTTCATGAAGTACGGCACGCCAACCTTTATTTTGCTTAGCAGCTTCGTCCTGTTCTACAGCTATTACGAGCGTCCGCTGGACAAGAAGCTTATCACTAGCTTTTATAAGAAGCGATTACTTTACATCATCGTGCCTTACATCCTTTTTTCAGCTATTTATTTTATTTATATCAAATGGGCGAACAACTTGCCTCTGTGGACAACAGATGCATTCAAAGAATTTTTTGAAAAACTGCTGGAAGGCAGAGTTTATTCGCACTTATATTTTATCTACATAAGCATTCAGTTCTATCTGCTGTTCCCATTGATCCTGTGGGCGGCCCAGCGCTGGCCGCGCATCGTGTACGGCTTTGTGCCGGCAGGCTTCGTCCTGCAATGGATTTTCGTCTACTTCAATTTCTACGATTGGCAATTGGCGAACAAGGGCAGCCTCGCGCTTTCGTATTTCTCGTTTTTCTTCACAGGGGCCTTTATAGGCGTCTTTTTCCCGAAAATCAAGCAGTGGCTGGCGATGACGAAGGACAACGCTACGATCAGCCGCGTCCTCTTTTGGGTTCTGTTGATCGGCGCCTGGCTGGGGCTGGCGCTATATCATGTGAACGTATACTTTAATGCACGTTCTTATGGAACTCGCTACCATGGCTTGTTGTATGAGTTTTTATGGAATTTTCATTCCTTCTTTGCCGCTCTTGTTGTCATTGGGCTCTCGTTCTTCATTTTCCGGCATATGCCAAAATGGATATCGAAGTTCATGTACAGGCTGGGACAGCTGTCGTTCGGCATCTATTTGATCCATCTCTTATTCCTGATGCTGTATGATCGCTACATGCCAACATTCGGCGCGGCATGGATGGAGCATCTCAGCTATTTCGGTAGCTGGGGAGTTATGCTTGTCGCTTCGTGGATTACCGTAGCGTTGGTCTCGCGTTTCGTACCGTTTTCGTGGGTGCTGTTCGGCAATGTGCCTCGCAAAGGATTGCAAATTCCGAACGAGCCTGCCCCTTACAGGAAAAAAATGATGATTGTCGCAACATCCGCCGTGCTTGTCTTGGGCGTTACTGCTGCAGCTGGCTATGCCTGGGTACGCTCCAATGATACGGTTAATACCAACCAAAGACAGGAGCTCATGAAGGTTGCCTATATCGAAGAGGTTCGGGACAGCTATGACGTCATTATTGCCGGCACTGACCCAGAAGGCATCACTGCTGCTATATCCGCAGCAAGGAACGGTCTGAGCGTTCTTCTCGTTGAAGGCAAAAATCGCGAAATACTGGGCGGGCTTATGACCGTCGGCGGACTGAATACGCTTGATCTGAACTACTCGCCGAAGAAGTCTTCCGTTCCGGGCAAACATAATTTTCTGAACAAAGGCATCTTCCAGGAATGGTATAACAAAGTCGAAGGCACATCCTTCGATGTGAATACCGCTGCCAATGCGTTCTATAGCATGGTAAAGGCGGAGAATAATATTGACTTGCTGATGAAGGTCCAATCCATGGTGCCTCTTGAAGAACCAGGCACAGAAGGCAATCAGGTCGTGAAAGGTCTGCGCATTGTGAAGGAAGACGGGACAAGCCTGGACATCGCTGCTCCATCTGTCATTGACGCTACGCAGGACGGCGACCTTGCGGCAGCAGCCGGCGCTCCGTTCACTCAGGGACGCTCGGACATTGGAGATCCTGATGCGCAGATGGCGGTCACACTCGTATTTGCATTAAAAGGCGTAACGCAAGAGGTTTGGGATTCATTCGATAAGATTCCGAATACGGATATTGATTCGATGAGTGCATGGGGCTTCCACGATGCTGCGAACTATGTATCCAGCGATCCCGAGCGGGTGAAGCTTCGCGGACTCAATGTCGGACGTCAGAATGACGATACGATACTCATTAATGCGATGCATCTCTTCGGAATCGATCCGCTTGATCCGGACAGCTTGCAGTCCGCTATTGAGCTAGGCCGGGCAGAAGCGCCGCGCATTGTACAATATTTGAAGGATACGTATGCGGAATTCAATAACCTCGAGCTTGCTTACACATTCGATGAGCTGTATGTCCGCGAGTCGAGACATATTCAAGGGGAGTACCGCTTGACGATGGCTGACTTGATGGCGAACCGCGACCATTGGGATGCTGTAGCCTATGGCTCATACGATGTCGATATTCAAGCGACCAGCAATACGGATACCGGCTTTGTCTTATATTCGCCGCTTCAATACGGTGTACCATTCCGCAGCTTAGTTCCGCAGAAGGTGGACGGCCTGCTTGTGGTGGGACGCGCAGCCAGCTTTGATTCGCTGCCGCACGGCAGCGCACGTGTCATCCCGCTTGGGATGGCCGCTGCTGAGGCGGCGGGACTGGCTGCCAAGATGGCGGCGGAGCACAACATCACCTTCCGAGAGCTGTCGAAGTCAACGGAGTTGATTGCGGAACTTCGCGACAGATTGACCAAGCAAGGCATGGAACTTTCGATGAATGCTTTTGAGACGCCTTATTATATGAAACATAAAGCATACAAGGGCCTTGTGGCAGCTGTCAGCATGCTTCTGACAAGCGGCAACCACGATAATATGGCTTACGATCTTGATGGCAAATCCAATATGCAGCGCATTGTCTACAGCATGAATCGCGTGAAGAAGCAGCATTCGGACTATTTCCACGGCGATCCTGCCGTAGCTATTGCCGGCGTGGATACGCCGACCGAACAGAAACTGACACTCGACCAAGCTGTCAAAACGATTGCTAATGCAATGGATAACGAAAAAGCTGAATCCCTCACGGTGGACGAGTTCTTGAATAACGGCTGGCTGAAGCAGGAGACCATCAATCAGATTACGGATCAAACTGCGATGACAAACGGGGAATTTTTCATGGTGCTTCGGGATGTTATTGAATATTACGCTGGCGTAGTATATGAATAATAGCAGCGTATAAATAAGGGGTGCCGCTTGGCCAATTGCTGGCTATAGCGGCACCCTTTTTATCTTCAAATCGATATTAAGACAGCTCTCCTACACTCTCTTTCAGAGCCGTTAGGAAGGCGTCCATCTCCTCGTCCGTTCCAATACTTACACGTAGATATTGATCAATGCGCGGGGAAGCAAAATAGCGTACCAGTATCCCCTTCTCGCGAAGCCGCAGGAACAACTCCTTCGCGGCAATAGCCGGATGCGAGATGAAGAGGAAATTCGCTTTGGAATCGGTCAGCTTGAAGCCTAAGCCCGCAACCTCTCCAGCCACTCGCTCACGCGTTTGAATGACCTTATCCGTCGTCTCGCGGAAGTACGCTTCGTCTTGCAGGGAGGCGACCGCACCATAGAGTGCCAGTCTGTCCAGCGTATAGGAATTGAATGAGTTTTTGATCCGGTCCAGCCCTTCGATCAGCTCCTCCGAGCCGAAAGCCATACCTACGCGCAGTCCAGCAAGCGACCTTGATTTGGACAACGTCTGGATGACAAGCAAGTTGGGATGACGCGGAATAAGCTCCACCGCAGATTTCCCGCCAAAGTCGATATAGGCCTCATCAATAATGACGACGCGATCCGGATTGCGCTCCAATATCGATGCTAGGTCAGAGAGCGGCAACAGCTTGGCTGTAGGCGCATTCGGATTCGGCAGAATAATGCCGGTGTGCTCCTCGTTGCCTGAGAATTGCTCCAAAGGAATCGCAAAGTCCTCATCTACCGGAATCAGCTTTGGCTGCAAACCGAACATTTTGGCATATACCTTGTAGAAGCTGTATGTAATGTCGGGGAATAAGACCGGTTTCGCCGGATCAAAAAAAGCAGCGAACGCAAAGGCCAGCACCTCGTCGGAGCCGTTGCCCACAAATACTTGCTTCTCTGTCAGCCCGTAATAGTGAGCGGCTTCCTTCACCAGAATATCGCAGGTAGGGTCAGGGTATAGCCTAAGATCGCTATTCGCAGCAGATGTGATAGCTTCAATCGCCTTAGGAGAAGGCGGATACGGATTTTCATTTGTATTCAGCTTGATATAGGATTTGTCCTTCGGCTGCTCGCCCGGCACATAGGGCTCTAGCGACCCTGCCAGCGGACTCCAATAGTTGCTCATCGCTTCTCTCTCCTCATGAATGACCGGGTCAGCATCAAACCAATCCAAGCGCCGGCCGTATTCAATATAATATCGTCAATATCAAAGCTGCCGACCCGCAGCAGCATTTGAGCTGTTTCGATGATTCCAATGATGATAACAGTAGCCGCAATTAGCATCAAGCTGCTCCGAAAGCGTGTATTCAGCAGCGGAAGGAACATGCCGATCGGGATGAATAAGACCAAGTTGCCGAACAGATTTTTGAACCAGGTATCAAAGTTAAAATGATCGCGATACACCACATAATGCTTGATCGTATCAAATGGAATAAGATTGTACGCATAGCCGTCCATCATGAAACGGTTCCGCAGAAACAACAAATTCAGCATGATCAAGGCATATAGCAAAGCAAGCAGCGTCACCGTCACGTTAAAGCCAGTATGTCTGCTGAAGGCTTTTCGATACAGCTTGACGTCGATCACCCCTTTCGTTCGTTACCGCCGCTAGACTGTGTCTATTCTTCGTCCCATAATGACGAGGTCCCGTTCTATGTCATCAAGTGTCGCCACTCGAGGCAGAAGACCGTATTGCATGAACCCGTATTTGCGAAGCAGCCGTAAACTTGGTTCGTTATGACCAAATACGAATCCGAGCAGTGTCGTCAGTCCCAGTCTCGGACATTCCGCGATCGCCCGTTCCACAAGGAAGGATCCAAGTCCCTTGGCTCGCTGTTCCTCCGCGATGTAGATACTGATCTCCGCAGTAGCCTGATAAGCTGGCCGCCCATAGAAGGACTGGAAGCTCATCCACGCGCCAATCTCCCCATCCTCCATCCGAACCACCCAGATGGGATGCTTCTCTGGAGTATGCGCATCAAACCATGCTTGCCGACTCTCTGCCGTTACAGGCTCCAAATCCGCCGTTACCGTCCGGCTTTCTATCGTGGAATTATAGATCTCGACGATCCGCTGCAAGTCTTCCTGCATTGCCTCATGAATGTTATAGAGGGGTATGTTCATGATCCATCTCTCCGCATTCTATTCAAATATTGTTGGTAATCCTCTTGCGTGTTCATATTGTACAATCCATCTGACAGCTCCGATTGTGCAGCTTCTAAGGGCAAGACCGTGGCGTTCAGCCCGCCGATGAACGACATCACACGCAGGTTCTTCTGCTGCAACGCTACTTCCAATAACGCTGTCACACGAGAATGATAAAGGGCATGAAAGGGCTGTCCTTCCGTGCAGATTACATCGGAGCCGCTTGTTCTGGCTTCCAACAGCCGTTGAAGCAATGACACGGATAGATCCGGCATATCGCATGCCGTCACGAACACATACCCTTCTTCTCGAATCGCGCAGAGGCCTGCATGCAATCCCGCCAAGGGACCCGCTCCGCGATAACGATCTTCTGCGAATTGAAGTCTCGTATCTGGGAGCAAGCCCCCGAGGACATCGCGGTACTTCTCTGTCCGGTCTCCCGAGCCAGACGCTATCGTTACATTCTCCGTTACGCCCATCAGCTTGCGGACCAACCGCCTTAACAGAGTTTCTCCTTCCATGAACAGGAGCGCCTTGTCCTGACCCATTCGGCTGCTCTGACCGCCTGCCAGTACGATGCTGTGGCGAAGCTTATCCGGCATCCTTCCCGCTCCTTCCATTCCAAACGAACAACAGCCTGCCAAGCGGAAGGCTTGACAGGCTGTTGCCTAACCGAAGCGAATTCCTCTAGGCCTTGGCAGGATCGAATGAGCTCTTCAACGAAACGATACGGTTAATAATGAGCTTCTGGGATGTGGAAACCTTCGGATCTACATTAAAGTAGCCGTGGCGGAAAAATTGAAACTTGTCGCCGCCCTCCGCCTCTTTCATGCCCGGTTCTACAAAACCTTGCTCCACTTGGAGGGAATTCGGATTAATCCGCTCCAGGAACGACGTGTTCTCTTCTTTGGACTCATCTGCAATCAACGGCTCGAACAAGCGGAATTCTGCCGGAATGGCTTGAGAAGCTTCCACCCAGTGAATAGTCCCCTTTACCTTGCGCGCATTGAAGCCACTGCCGCTCTTGGTCTCCGGGTCATACGTGCAGTGCAGCTCCACAACCTCGCCGTTCTCATCCTTGATCACATCTTGACAAGTAATGAAATAAGCATGCTTCAGACGCACTTCATTACCAGGGAACAAACGGAAGTATTTGTTCGGCGGATTCTCCATAAAGTCGTCGCGCTCGATATAGATTTCGCGGGAGAACGGAATTTGGCGGGTCCCCATAGCTTCATTCTCCGCATTATTCTCTGCATCCAGAAGCTCCGTCTGACCTTCCGGGTAATTCGTGATGACGACCTTTAGCGGGCGAAGCACCGCCATCGTACGAAGCGCCTTCAGCTTCAGATCCTCCCGGATAAAATGCTCCAGGTTCCGCTCATCCACGATGCTATTGCTCTTCGCTACGCCAATCTCCCGACAGAATGTGCGAATAGCCTCGGCTGTAAAGCCCTTCCGGCGCATACCGCTAATCGTTGGCATACGAGGATCGTCCCAGCCTTCTACGGCACCTTCGTCCACCAGCTGTTTCAAATAGCGCTTGCTCATCACCGTATTCGTTATATTAAGACGAGCGAATTCGTATTGACGCGGCTGCGAATCCATCTCGCATTCTGCAATGGCCCAGTCATACAACGGACGATGATCTTCGAATTCAAGCGTACAGATGGAATGCGTGACACCTTCAATGGCGTCGCTCAGCGGATGTGCATAGTCATACATCGGATAGATATGCCACTCGTTGCCTGTGCGATGATGGTGCGCATGAGAAATACGGTACAGAACCGGATCGCGCAACGTAATATTCGGGGATGCCATATCGATCTTGGCCCGAAGGACCCGCTCGCCTTCCTTGAACTCGCCAGCGCGCATGCGCGCGAACAAATCCAGATTCTCCTCCACGCTGCGATCGCGGAAAGGGCTCTCCTTGCCAGGTTCCGTGAGCGTTCCTCTCATCTCGCGAGTTTGCTCCGCGGACAGATCGCATACATAGGCTTTGCCTTTCTTAATAAGCAGAACGGCGCGATTATACAGTTCTTCGAAATAATCGGAAGCGAATCGCAGCTCATCCCATTGAAATCCGAGCCATTGCACATCTTCCTTAATCGCATCTACGAATTCCGTATCTTCCTTCGCCGGATTCGTATCGTCAAACCGCAGATTCGTCTTGCCCTTGAACTCGTCGGCGAGCTCAAAATTCAGGCAGATCGACTTCGCATGTCCGATATGCAAATAGCCGTTAGGCTCCGGCGGAAAACGAGTAATAACTTCCTGCACTCGGCCGCTCTTCAAATCTTCTACAACAATATTTTTAATAAAGTTCGAGGATGATGTCTTATTAGGTTCCACAGCACTCTCCATCACGACCAACCTTTCCCGTTAAATAGTTTTCTATTTATAATACACAAAAATCATTGAAATTACACGCCAGATTAGGTGTCAGAGCTTGACTGAAATGATGTATATGTCTATATTTTTGTCTGCCCGAATTGTGCTATCGTGTATATCTCGATTTGTATTATTAAAATCTACTCATTTTCAACACGAATCTACAGTTTCCATTTATTATATTGGTTAAAGATGTGAAAACAAAATTGCCTAATTCCCGCTAGGGAAACGGGGGAACCACTTTGGGTGAATTGATCTTGACGCACGGCACACCGGGCGCCTGAGAGATCATAGGGAACCTTCAACCGAACCCCACAGCTAACCTCGTCGGCACCGGAAGGAGCTTCACCAAGTTGAAGAAGAAAGTAAGCGTCATCTTGGCGGGCCTTGTACTTATGCTCGCTTTCCAGGCTGGAAGCGCCCTTGCAAGCGCGATCAAGATGGATGGCATCATTGAGGAATTGATCGGAACCCGTTATTCCTACGGCGGAACAACGACAAAGGGTTTTGATTGTTCCGGATTTACAAGCTATGTGTTCAATAAGATGGGCATTGACTTGCCTCGCAGATCAGCGGACCAAGCTAACGCTGGTACGAAAGTCGCGAAAGCCGACCTTCAACCAGGCGATCTGGTATTCTTCGACACTAGCGGCAAAAACAACGGCGGAATCTCTCATGTAGGCATCTACGTTGGAGACGGTAACTTCGCTCATGCTTCTACAAGCAAAGGCGTTATTATCGAGAAGCTGGATTCTTCCTACTACAAGCCACGCTATGTAACGGCTGCACGTGTATTGGACGAATCGCAATATGAGAAATTTATCATTGCTGCTGAGAAGCAATAATTTAACGCAAAGAGGTTGCCCCGATTAAGTGGGGGCAACCTCTTTTTCCTTGATCCGATTGAACTGACTTCGTCCGGTCATGATGAGCATAACCAATACGACAAGCAATGCTAGAACTAAGGCGGATAAATAATAGAGCGTCGGTCCCGTGGAGAAGCGATCCATGAACCAGCCCGTTAACCGAGGGAAGACCGCCCCGCCTATGCCGCCAAGTGCAACAAGCAGGCTTGTCGTTCGCTCCGTCATGCCCGGCAGCAAGCCATTCGCATACACGAGCGCGATACCGAAGACACCAGAAAAGCACAATCCGCTAAGGGCAATCAAGGCTAGCAGCAAAGCTTGCTGCTCGAAGACGATCATCCCCACAAAAACGACAGCCGCCGCTGCTGTAGTAATGAACAAATATTTCGCATAGCCGATACGATCGGCAATGATGCCGGCGAACAGCCTACCCAGCACCATCGTTCCCCAGAACAAGCTGAGCGCAGCAGTAGCCGTTGAATCGGTCATGCCTGTTCGCAAGATGAGAATCGAAGGCAAATAATTCGAGAAGCTCATCTCCATGCCTACATAGATCAAGAAAAACGCCGCACTTAACGCAAGAAAAGGAATGGACTTGGGCGCATATCCGAGCAAGCCTGTATTTGGCGACTTATACTGCGGCATGGCGGCAGCTTGCTGAACGCTGCCCTCTCCTCCGACTGCCGCCCGCTGCGGCGGACTTAAGCTATCGTCCAGACAGCCGAAAGACATCGTCAGCCACAGAACAAAAGTAATGCCGGCCATAGCAGCAAGAATAGGAAAGGAGAGCTGCCATACATGCTGCTGGATAAGCAGCGCTGCCGTTATCGGTATGAGAAGGGCACCAATCCCGAAGAAGGTCTCCAGCCGGCTCATAGCCGACGCCTTTCCCTTCATAAGATCAATAATGGTCGCACCTACAATCGCTTCCGTCATGCCAAAGCCAATACCGGCTATCGGAGCAAAGGCGAGCATCCAGCCCCAGGGCAACAGCAAGCTGTATGCAGCTTCGCTCAAGGTAAGCAGCGCCATGGCAACCAGGACGGCCCCCCGTTTCCCGATCCTGCTCGTCAGAGCGGGAGCCAGCAGAACACCGAACATAAATCCGATAAATTGGTTCATGATCCATTGTCCGCCATCTTTATAGGTAATACCATAATGAGTAATCAATTGCTCCAGCAACGTTCCGCCGATCACATGCGCAATACCAATGACCAAATACGAGAGGCAGCCCATCCACAGCAGTTTCTTCATTACTACCGACTCCCTATCCTTACGCCCGATCGACGTCATCTGCTATAATCTAATGTATGATAAACCATAACCATAACACCTTCTATTATAAACCAAACCAGCCGTTAATGACCATTCAGACCATGACCGAGGAACATGCCCGAGAACTATGCGAGTGGCGATATGCCCCTCCATGGGATATCTACAATTGGGCTTCATGGGAGAGCATGAAGAAGGACGGGGTCGAATTGGGCGATCCCGTCCTTCGTACGACGCAATATGGGGCTGTAGTGGACGAGCGTGGCTCACTTTTCGGATACGTCCAATTTTTCCCGTTAGGTCATGTCACCAGACTGGGCCTTGGGCTTCATCCCGATCGGTTAGGCCAAGGATTAGGCGCGCTTCTTGTTCGAACCATCGTCGAAGAAGCGCTCCGCCGGTCGCCCGGTAATGAGGTCGATCTGGAGGTTGCAAGCTGGAATACACGTGCCATCCGCGTCTATGAAAGCGTAGGATTCCGCATTGATGAAACGTATGATCGGCCTACTTCAAATGGAGAGGTTGAATGTCACTGCATGATCTATGATCCTTCACTGCCATGTCCATAAACCCCTGTCGCTCCTGTATAGAGCGGCTCCACAACCATCCCCCGGTCTCCAGATCCATATATGTTCTGGAGACTCTTCATGAAAACATCTATTCAATTGTGATGGCTTCCCCTTAAACTAACCGTATAATTTGAATTACATTGTCACCCTGTGACACTTCAATGACATGATGCTTGTTATTATACGCAATGGCTCCGCCGCCAATGGCGATAACGGGATCTTCTCCCAGCCCAAAAAAAACATCGTCCGCAAGAGCTTCCATTACTTCTTGGCGCTCCTCTGCGGCAAGTGCCGCCCATTCCTCCGGCTCCATCTCGAAGAACGAGTAGCTTCCTTCGATTTCCCCCACTGCTACTGTCAATTCCTTCAATATATCCGCGTACTCGCGCGCGTGACGAACTCCCATCTCACATACAGCTCCTTAAATTTAGTGAACACTTTTGTTTACTATAATCTCAGAATACCCTTTTGACGATATAAATAGAAGTAGACCAGCGTAAACGGCCGAAGCTAATTCTAATAGCGTCAGCTCGTCTCGCGTAGAAATCCAAAAAACGCTATGGGAGACATTGTCCATATAAGCTTGGATTTAAAGCGAAAACGACCAAACCAGCCATAAGGGCTGAAGTTCGTTTTCGCAGGACAGATGGATTGGTGAATATGAGACGGGCATACGCATCAGGCTTATGTCTTCTTATACCATAAACTATTGATAACATGGACGGGGTGTATGATGAAGAACTCAACTATTATTGGTCTCGTGGTAGGTCTAATCGCTGTGCTTGGCGGTATGGTGATCAAGGGCGCAAGTCTGACATCTTTGTTAAATCCCGCAGCCTTTATGATCATCATTCTCGGTACGGTAGCCTCGGTTTTGATTGCATTCCCGATGGCAGAACTGAAGAAGATTGGCGCCTTGTTCAAAATCGTCTTCTCCGAGCAGAAGCTTACGTCTCGCGAGGAGCTTATCAGCAAATTTATGGAGTGGGCATCCATTACGCGCCGCGAAGGCTTGCTGGCGCTTGAAGCCCGTGTTGAAGAAATCGAAGATTCATTCCTGCGCAACGGAATGCGCATGATCATTGATGGCAATGATCAGGATCTTGTCCGCGATGTGCTGCTTGAGGATATCGCCGCTACAGAAGAGCGCCATAAGGCAGGCGCCCTGATCTTCACTCAAGCCGGTACCTATGCGCCTACGCTTGGTGTACTCGGTGCCGTCGTCGGTCTCGTAGCTGCATTGTCCGATATGAGCGAGATGGAGAAGCTTGCCCACGCGATCGCTGGCGCATTCATTGCAACGCTGCTCGGTATCTTTACAGGTTATGTATTATGGCATCCGATTGCCAATAAGCTAAAACGGATTTCCAAACAGGAGATTCAAATCCGTCTTATGATGCTGGAGGGCTTGTTATCCATCCAGTCGGGCGTCTCTACCATCGCGATTAACCAGAAGTTGTCCGTCTTCCTAACACCGACAGAGCGGAAGAAGCTGAGAGAGAAGGAGGAAGGGGACGTTGAGCAAAAAGCGCAAGCATGAGGAACATGAAGAGCATGTAGACGAATCCTGGCTGATTCCTTACGCTGACCTGCTGACCCTTCTGCTCGCTTTGTTCATCGTTCTCTATTCCATGAACTCTGTGGACGTGAAGAAGTTTGAGGATATGTCTCGGGCTTTCAGCGTTGCCCTGAGCACCGGAAGCGGCGTACTGGATCTTCCTTCCGTTGTCCAGAACGGAAACGATCCGGACAAGAAGGATCAAGATGCCGACGACAAGGAAAATGAACAAGACAAAGAAGATGAGGGCAAGCTCTCTGATGCCGAGCTTCAAGAGTTAATCAAGCGCGAGGAAGCAGAACTTGAGGATTTGAAGAAAAAAATTGATGACTATATCGACAAAAAAGGTCTAACTAGCGATCTGGAAACCCAGATGAATATGTCCCAGCTGCTCATAACAATCAGCGATAATGCCTTATTCGCGCCGGGACAAGCTACAGTCAAACCTGAAGCAAAGGAACTGGCTACAGCTATTGCGACTATGCTCCAGCAGTATCCGAAATACGATATTATCGTTGCCGGGCATACAGATGATACACCGGTGAACCGTGCCGAATTCCGCTCCAACTGGGATCTCAGCTCCATGCGCGCTGTTCGCTTCATGGACATCATGCTTGAGAATCAGGATCTGGATCCGAAACGCTTCACTGCCAGTGGATATGGGGAATATCATCCGGTTGCCGAGAATACAACGGCTGACAACAAAGCCAAAAACCGACGTGTTGAAGTATCCATTATTCACACCTATGTGAATACATCGAATCCACAAAAGCTAAAAGCCCAATAGCGAAGGCAGTATGCTTCGCAACTATAGGAGGAGCCGCCGGGCTGTAGGCCGGGCGGCTCTTCTCTTTTTGAACCTATACGAACTTGCACTACTGCGGCGTATAATGGAGCATATCGAACAGCTCCCTGCGCTCGCCTTCCGTCAAATCCCGCCACTTGCCAACCGGGAGCTCGTCCAATCGAATATTCATGACGCGAACACGCTTCAGACGGCGGACATGAAAACCGAACGCCTCGCACATTCTGCGAATTTGCCGGTTGCGGCCTTCGGTCAAGATAATACGAAACGTCCGCTCCGCCACTCTTGTCACTTTGCATGGAAGTGTCATGCTGCCCAATATTTTAACCCCTTGGGATATTCCCTTTACAAAAGCTTCCGTAAGTGGCTTATCTACCGTCACGATATATTCCTTCTCATGCTTTCCTTCGGAACGCAAGATTGGATTCACGACATCGCCGTCATTCGTCAATAGAATGAGTCCCTCTGAATCCTTGTCCAGTCGGCCAATAGGGAAAATTCGCTCCGCATGTCCCACGAAATCGACGATATTTCCTCTAATATGCCGTTCTGTCGTACTCGTTATGCCGACTGGTTTATTAAGGGCTATATACACATGACGCTTCTGCGCGCCAATGCGTTTGCCGTTCACTCGAACATCATCGCCCTGCTCAGCTTGGCTGCCAAGCTCAGCTTTGAGACCGTTAATCGTCACTTTCCCGCTCTCGACAAGCTTATCGGCCTCTCGCCGGGAGCAATATCCTGTCTCACTAATAAATTTATTGATCCTCAACTGTCATTCACCCCGCTGTAGCGTATCCTACACGATCAAGATCTCTCGCGCAACCGTCTTGCCTGCTCCGCGATGACATGCGATGATAGGATGCTCTCGTCCGCTTCTTCCGCAAACAGAGCTACATGCAGCATCCCCTCCGCTATCTCGCGTGCGGTTATCGGCCTATATTTGCTCTTTGGTCCTCCGAACAAGAAAGGCAACTTGGCATAGAGCTTCACTGCCGCCGATTCTCCTAACCGATGTTCTTGCCTGTCTCCCAGGATAAGAGAAGGTCGGAAAATATGCAATCGACTTAATTGAAGTCGCTGCAAGTCTTTCTCCACCCTCCCTTTTACCTTACTGTAAAAAAAGATGGAGGCTTCATCCGCGCCCATAGCCGTTATAATCAGCAGTCGAGCCGCATGATATCGCTTCGCCAATCGTCCTAGCGCCATGGGATAGCCATAATCCACCCGTTCGAATTGCTCCTTGGAGCCGGCCTTCTTTCTTGTCGTTCCGAGCGCGCAGTATACATCACTGTTCTCGAACAGGACACCCGGCAGCTCTTCCAAGCGCTCATACTCGACCACAAGCTGCTCCAGCCGTTCATGCGCAATAGGCAGCTTGCGCCGGACCAACACTGTTACTTTGCTGTAATCCTCACGGCTCAGCAACAGCTTCACCAATTCTCCCCCAACCAAGCCCGTCGCTCCCGCAATGACCGCCTTTCGTTCCACTCGCTTTCTCAGCTCCCTTGACGATGACCCTCTGATTCCAGTATATCTCCCTTCCCTTCCCCTTTCAAAGCGGGCAGCGTAACCTTCACGGAAGTGCCCACATTGACCTGACTCTGAATATCAAGTGTCCCTTGATGACTGTGAATGATCCGCTGACTAACCATAATACCAAGTCCCGTACCCGTCTCCTTGCCCGTAAAGAAAGGATCGCCGATCTTGGAGATCATCTCCTCCGGAATGCCGACGCCTTCATCTGTAATCGAGATCGCAATACTGCTGCCTTTCTTCTGTATCGAGATATGAATGGGCCCCCCTTGAGGCATCGCTTCAATTCCATTCTTCAATAGATTGATAAACACTTGCTTCAATTGGTTCTCCTCGCAAGAGATCAAGCAAGGCTCTTCCGTAATGACTGTGCGGAATACGATATTGTGCAAATGAGCTTCACTGTCTAGAAATCGCAGCACATCCTGAAGCACATCCCGGACATCCTTTGTTACAAACTTGGTTGCCTGCGGCTTGGCCAAAATTAGAAACTCACCTACGATCAGATTAATCCGGTCCAGCTCGGACAACATCAGGGTCACATGGGATAAGTTCAAAGCCTTGCTCTGGAGCTGCAGCTGCAGGAAGCCTCTAAGCGTAGTAAGCGGATTCCTAATCTCATGGGCAACGCCTGCGGCCAGCTGCCCCACTGTCGTCAGCTTCTCAGAGCGCCTTAGCAGCTCTTCCATACGGTTCCGGCTGCGCATATCCCTGCAGGTGCTGGCGAAGGCCCGGATGGTGCCGTCGGAATCGCGTATGGGCGATACGGTCACGCTGACAGGAATAATTTCACCCGTTTTTGTGACGCGGAGCGTCTCCTGCGCCGGCAGTTTCTTGCCCGCCAGGAGCAAGCCAATCATCTGGCGTTTCTCCATGCGATGAGTCTCCGGCGTAGTTGGATATTTTTTGCCCAGCACCTCGGCCTCCTCGTAGCCGAACAACTGCTCGAACGCTCGATTGACCTGGATGACCTTGCCCTCCAGATCCATTAGATGAATCGCGTCGTTAGAATGATTAATGAAAGATTCCAGATGTTCCTTCATCCGGCGATTTTCTTCGAATGCCTTGCGAAGCTTGCTCATATAAATACTCAAGTTCTGGGACATGGCGTTAATCTTGAGGGCGAGCAGGCCGAATTCGTCCTTCCGCTTAATCTGTATTGGCTTATGAAACCTGACGGAGGACACCTCATTAACCTTCCACAAAATATCCTTGAGCGGACGAATCATCAGGCCGACAAGCCAATAGATCACCACAATCATGAGCAGCAGAAAAAGTCCGGTATACATAAGTGTATAGTCTCGCTTCATCCCGACCAAAGCCGTAATGCTGGTCCGATCGTATACCATGCTCACAACATAATCGTTATCACTTAGATTCTCGCTCATATAGAAGCTTCTTAAGTACTCATGACCCTCGAACGTCAAGTCACGCAGGTCATAGCTGCCCGGCCTCGACGCTTGCACAAACGGCCGATCGTTGTTAGCATCAAGATAAGTATAAGAACCATACACAACACGAGCTGTTTCTTTCTCGAATACCGTTATTTCCTTAATATCAGGATTGATGGTATGAAGCATATTGAAGAGGAAAGCCGGAGCATGCGCTGTACCGTCCACATTCACTGCTTCCGATTTCTCGTAAGCCATGATGTATTCGGCTGCATGGACAGACGTGCTCTCCATGGAATCAACCATCAAATCTTTTATTCCATTGACCATCGAATATTCGCTTAACAGATGGTATAGAATGACTACAGCAAACAGCATGAGCGAAATAACAAGGGACAGCTTCGTCTTAATCGACAATGAACGACACACCCTTTTTGCAAGATGATCGGTTGGACGTAGATCCAAATGACTATTCACATTTCATTCACACAGTCAACAGAAGTTATACACAGCAGTGGATGGATTGTGAATAATTATGTGAATATCAAATTAGTTATCCACAATTTTATCAACAGTATGTTAACAACGGAATATTTGTTCGTTGAATAAATCTATAAGTAGAACAAGGAGTCTAGTTCATCATGAAGAGAGAAGAAGAAGATCGTCGTTGGATGCTGGAGGCGATCGCCGAAGCCCGGAAAGCTGAGCAAATCGGTGAGGTACCTATTGGAGCAGTCGTTGTACGCGGCGATGAAATCATTGGCCGCGGTCATAATTTGCGTGAAACCAGCCTCGACCCTACCGCACATGCCGAGCTGGTCGCGATCAGAGATGCCTGCGAGCAGATTCAAGCATGGCGCCTGCTGGATTGTACGCTGTATGTCACGCTGGAGCCTTGTCCGATGTGTGCGGGCGCCATCGTGCAGTCCAGGGTCAAGAGAGTCGTCTACGGTACGACAGACCCCAAAGCAGGATGTGCCGGAACGCTCATGAACCTACTACAAGAGCCCCGTTTCAATCACGAAACGGAGCTCACAAGCGGCGTCCTTCAATCGGAATGCGCTGGGCTGCTTACCCAGTTCTTTCGTCGACTCCGCGGCCGGTAACACTTATCTATGTTTTTCTCGATGTGCGGAAGTTAATTCGAACTCGGTCCGCTGAATATGTTGGAGCGCAACAATAAGCTGATCCGCTTCCTCGCTGATCGCTAAGACGGCCGGATCGGTCAAACTGCCTCGCACTTCGGCGATCTCATGAAGCTTTTGCCGAAGCGATTGCAACTGTCTAAGCAAGTGATTTTTATCCATGGTCGCTTCGAGGCACACTCCTTATCTAGTAATCATGTGGCAATAGTTCCATTATACTCCGTGAAAATCGAAGAGTTTGTAAAAACATGTCGACGGATGACTACAATTTTTAGGCATTATTCGACAAATAAAGGCTATTGGTTCCATATAATAGTACTGTAGTCCCAATGCGCTTGCAAGCCCGCTTTCTCCTGAAGGTGTGCAATTGTATTATAAGAAGCGATACAGTAAAATGACTTCATACCACTATAGAATAGCGGGTTGATCATAATGTGCGCAAAAGCAGTCATTCTTGGGTGCAACTATTATATCGGCTTAAGTGCCCTCCGCTGTTTGGGCCAATTCGGCATACATACCGTAGCTGTGGATTATTCAGAGGAACGCGCCTATGGCGCGCTGTCCAAATATACGTCGGAACGCTTGATTTCACCGCATTACAAGCAGGATAAAGACGCCTTCATCACGTTTTTGAAAAATTATGGCCGTATGCAGCAGGAGCCTCCCGTATTGATTCCTTGCCACGATTCGTATGTAGAGGTCATCGATGAGCATCTGGAGGAGCTGCGGGAGCTGTACCGCATTCCTCAAACCGAGCAAGGTTTATATACGAAAGTGATGAACAAGGAATCGCTTCACCGTATAGCTCAACAATATGGAATGAACGTCCCTGAGACCTTGAGTCCCGACGATGAGGGGTTTCTGGATCGGGTCGAGAAGGAGCTCAAATACCCTTGCATTGTCAAGCCCGCTGACTCGCCTTCGTTCGTCGCCGTATTCCGCCATAAGCTCTTCAAGGTGCATAATCAAGCTGAGCTGGAGAAAACGCTGACTAAGGTGCGGGAGGCAGGACTTGAGGTCATCGTGCAGCGGATTATACCCGGATTCGATGATCATATGTATACCTTTGATGCTTATTTGAATCAACACGCTAAAGTTACTCATTGGGTCACCTGTCAGAAGTATCGGCAGTTTCCAATCAACTTCGGCGCATCCGTCTATACCGGACAGAAATATGTGCCCGAGCTTCGCCAGATTGGCGGGGCATTCCTGGAGAACATCGGATGGAAAGGTTTTGCTGAAATCGAGTTCAAAAGGGATGCAGAGACCGGGACCTTTTATCTCATTGAAGTAAATGTCCGGATGACCAATCTGAACGAGCTGTTGCGGCAAGTAGGCATCAACTTCCCTTATGTGACTTATCGGGAGATGACAGGCACCCCCGTAGAGCCTCATGCCATTACGAAAGATATGAACCGAGTGTTCTGGTACAGCTATGAGGATATGCTGGCGATTCGCGACTACATAAAGACCAAGCAACTGACAGTGTGGCAAGTGATCCGGTCGTTGCTTAGGCCGAAGGCCTATGCGATCTGGTCCTGGAGCGATCCCAAGCCGGGGCTGGCCTTTGCGTCGATGACGCTGGGCAAGATATGGAGCAAATTTCGAAGAAGATAGTTTATAAGAATGGGGCGGATAGCATGCTGCTGACTTCCTTGGTTGAAAAACTTGATTGTGCCACCCTGCAAGGTGACTTGAATATTGATATTACCGACATTGCATTTGATTCGCGAGAAGTGACGAAGGGCAGTCTGTTCGTTGCTGTTACCGGTTTTACGCAAGATGGACATCACTATATACAAAAAGCGATAGAGCTTGGGGCTGTCGCCGTTGTCGTAGAAAAGGACGTCGCTGCGGCAGACTCCGTAACGGTGCTGAAGACAGCCGATACCCGAATAGCGCTTGCGCTGCTAGCAGCCCGCTTCTACGACCACCCTTCCGAGAAGCTGAACCTGATCGGCATTACGGGCACCAATGGCAAGACATCCACTACCTATTTCCTTAAATCAATATTGGAGCAAGCCGGCCGTAAGACTGGCGTAATCGGCACCATTGGCGCTAAGGTTGGCAACCAATCACTAAAGACAAAATCGACGACGCCGACAACGCCAGAGTCGCTTCATCTTCAGCATATGTTCGCCGATATGGTAGAGTCGGGTGTACAGGATTGCGTCATGGAAGTGTCCTCCCATGCCCTGAGCCTGCATCGCGCGGCGGCCTCCCGATTCAAGATCGGCGTCTTCACGAATCTGACGCCCGATCATCTGGAGCTGCACCGGACGATGGAAGAATATTTTGAAGCAAAGTCGATGCTCTTCGACCTGACGACCGATTTCAACCTTATTAATCTGGACGATGAATTCGGACGCAAGCTTTCTCAGAAAGTAGCCGGCTATGATACCAAGCTTGTGACATATGGCATTACAGATGAGGCTACGATCTATGCAACGGATATCCGCTATGGTCCCGACTATACGACGTATACTGCCCATACGCCTGCAGGACACGTTGACATTCGCGTCAACTTGCCAGGACTCATCTATGTCTATAATAGTTTGGCGGCTGTTGCGTGCGCCTATTGTAGCGGCATCGATTTGGAGCTGGCCGCGGCAGGTATTCACGCCGTAGAGAGCATCAAGGGGCGGCTTGAGGTCGTCTATCAAGATGAAGACCGGAAGATCATCGTAGACTTTGCGCATACGGAAGACAGTCTGGAGAAGGCGCTGTCTACACTGCGTCCGTTCACCAAAGGACGGCTGATTCTTGTATTCGGCGTCTACGCAGCCCCGGGTCAGCTCGGCAGCGGCAAACGTGAGTCAATGGGCAAAATTGCAGCACAGCATGCTGACTTCTGCGTCGTAACCACCGATAATCCGAAGGATCAGGATCCCGACACGATTATTGCGGAAGTATCCTCTGCTGTTAGAGCTGCTGGCGGACAATATACCGGCATCGTGGACCGCAAAGAAGCGATCCGATATGCTATTGATATGAGCCAAACCAATGACGTCATTCTTATTGCCGGCAAAGGCCATGAAACAACGCAAATTATCGGCAAGACGGAAGTCCCGTTCAATGAAGCAGAAATCGTGGGCGAGATCATGGCCGAACATACTAATTCAACTTCAAAGAAGGTTTGATCATGGAGAATAAAAGCTTAGGCGTAATCGGAGGCATGGGACCGAAAGCTACGGCTGTGTTCTTCGACAAGGTGATCGAGAATACGGTCGCGCAATGCGATCAGGAGCATGTCGACATGTTGATAATGAATCATGCGACCATTCCGGATCGCACAACAGTCATCATGGAAGGAACAGAGCAGCGCTTTTTAGATGCGGTTGCCCGCGATTTGAAACTAATGGAGCATGCAGGAGTCGCACATATCGCCATTCCGTGCAACACGTCCCACTATTTCTACGACGATATGCAAGCTATGACTTCAATACCGATTATCCATATGGTGGAAGAAACGATCCGTCTAATCCACGATCGGTACGGCGCAGGGATTAAGGTCGGAGTGCTGGCTACTTCCGGCACTATGAAGACCGGGGTCTACGCCAAGGCCTGCCAGAAATACGGCATAGATCTGCATATCCCGAATGAAACCATGCAAGCCCAGACGATGAAGATCATCTACTCCAACGTCAAACGAGATATGGATTTCTCACCGGAGGAGTTGGAGGTGCAAATCGATGAGCTTCGCACAGAGCATGGCTGCTCATGCGTCATCCTCGCCTGCACCGAGCTGTCTTGTATTACGCTTGGGCCGGACTATAGGCTCGACGTGATCGATGCGATGCAAGTTCTCGTAGAACGATCTATTATCCTATCCGGCAGGACACCTAAATCTACAGTGTGATTCTTGTAAGGCAGCGATGCTTCTTCTAAAAGCAAAAGATTAAATACTAGCGCGCCGCATGGCTCCTACGATAAAAACCTCCTGCAATCTGGCCCGAAGGTCAGTCTGCAGGAGGTTTTTTGAGCTTAAGTTATGGAGATGATCTCTAATTATAGCCGAAATTAATGAATAACCAAGGCATGAGTACCTAACGCATCGTAAGAAGCAAAAAATTCGTCTGCATCATATGTAACTTGTCCTTCGAGCGGATTCATAACATGAACCCGATTGCCCGGCCCGTAGCCATTCAACACGACACAATGAAGATTGACTGGCGCTTTGAACAGCTCGCCCGTATCGCTGAAATACCAGGAGGACGTAATTTGCGGCGGCGACAGATCGAGCGTCACCCAGATGACGACGGGATTGCCGCGATCAAGCTCGGCGTATATCTCTTCACGCGTGCTGCCGCTAATATCGACAGGCGTATGATCGCCTCCGAATTCGTCGAATACTTTGTTGGCGGCATCGATAATCGGCGGAGCATACGAGAACCAGGCAATTTGATCACGAGGGTTGCCGGCATATGCCTTGTACGGATTAGCCCCGTACAGTTTGCCGTCCTTCCGATAGAAGGACTCCTTCGGAAGATACTCGTCTGCCATTACTTCTTTGGTTAAATCATAACCCATGCCATTAAGCACGCTTGTGAGTGAAGTAATCTCACAGCCATTCGGCAGCTCAGGCTTCTGCATCACTAGCGGAACGTCGATATAGATCTCTGATACATCGAGCTCCCCGTTCTCTGTCCACTCATAACCTTTCACATAAGCAGGTATCGTGCTGGAGAAAGTCACTTCGCGATTTTCCTGATTAACGGCACCGCCGACAGCTTGATTATCCAGCTCGAACGGCTCCATAATGCTGCTTTGCTTGATCAAATAGTTAGTACCATAATTCAGCTTGGAAGATACGGCTCTTCCATCCGTTCCTGTCGTCACTTTCTCAATAACGGCATCCGTGCTGCCATTCACAATGGTGAATTCCGTGCCTGTGATCGGCAGGGTCGTAGTGCTGTCCGTGTGAACAATCGTGATGACGCCCTGCTTGACCTTCTCGACAACTGCCGGAGTGCTCTCCGCTTGCTCGCCGTCATTCGTGACTGGTTTGCTTATGCCATCGCCTCCCCATTGGAACCCGCTCTTCCCAATAAGAACAACCAGCACCACCAATCCTGCCGTCATAGCAATCAATAAAAGCCTCTTCAATCGTCTGTACCTCCATGCTTCTGTCTTTTTTCAGATTGATATGTTTCTACTTGCTCGTAAATGTTCGATAAGCTTCCTCATTCAGCACACGATCGATCTCGCCGATGTACTCCGTGTAACGGTCCGGATGGCAGAAGCCTTCCTTGAACCTGTACAAGCCATCCGATTGATCGAGTTTGAATACGCCGCCAAAATCATACCGGGCCTTGCCTTGCTCTACAGCCCATTTGATCATTTCCCACTGCAGCAGATGCGGGGCCATCAAGTTGCGTTTCTCATTGGCGCTTGCCCCGTAAATGTACCAGGTCTTGTCTCCATAGCTGATTGCGACCGCTGCGGCAATCGTATCTCCTTCATGCTCCGCCAGATAGATGCGCGTATAATCCCGGTAAGCTTCCAGCATGCGTGCAAAATAAGGGTAAGGACGATACGAGATGCCATGGCGATTGCTCATCACCACGTACAACTGGTGAAATAGCTCCAAATCGGCAGACTCTGAGCTGAAGCGCGTCGTTACACCTTTACGTTCCGATAGGCGGATGTTGTAGCGTGTCTTGGAGTGAAAGCCCTCCAGCAATTCGCTCTCCGTCTTCCCCTTCAAATCCAGCACCATGTTGTAGCGCGGCTGCGTCGTATCCTTGGAGGATACATTGCGATTGCGCAACACATAGCCGAGTTCCGCATATTGCTTGTGCAGCTCTTTATCGTACGCCGTCTCCGGATCCATCCGCAGCACGAAAGCTTGATGATCACGTGCGGCCGCTTCAGCTTCCTGAATTAGACGATCCACAAGTGCCGTATCTTTCGGATCGCATACAGGTCCTTTGCAACAATAGGCCAGCTTCTGCTCCCCTACCGCATTCACCATCAGCACCGACATCGCAGCGATGATTTCTCCCGCTTCCTCCAAATAGACGTACAGCGGAATCCAGTTATTTTTGACCTCGGACCAGCCTGTATCCTGCGTGGTTGTTGCGAATGGAGAGGTTCGCAAGAAGCGCTCGTAACGTGACATTTCCGCTTCATTCGTGATGTCTACGATTGGCATTACAAATTTCCTTTCTGCTCGTAAAATTGTTTGAATCTGTCCTCGTAGCTTTTGTAATACTTGCGCACATGCCACCAACGCTTAATCGCTTTATCGGCATCGTATTGGAGCGTCATGCAGTACTTTTTCTCCTTGATGAGCTGTTTCATATAAGTGACAGCTTCTTTGTCCTCTGTATAGCTGAGTGCGACTTCCTTCGGCACACCGAGCCATAAATGCTCCGTCTTCGCATAGACGACAGCCTCATGCTTGCCGTAGACCAGATTGTCCACGATAAACTTGGCCAGGTTGTAGCCACTGCCCGTCGTAAAGAAGCTGCTTCGGCCTTGGCGAAGATTAATCTCGAAGATTTTATACTTGCCGTCTCTCGCATCATATTTCATGTCGAAGTTAGCCAGCCCCGTATAACCTATTGCCTCAAGAAATTGCTGATATTGCTTGTAGATGTCCTCATTGTATTCGTTAACAATCGCGACATAGTTCCCTACAAGAGAGGGGGTACAATCCTCTAGAAGCGGTCTTCCCAAGCACATAAGGCGAACCTTGCCGGTCTGATCCGAATAAGCGTTCAAGACGCGCATATGGGAGTCATCGCCTGGAATAAAGTCCTGCACGATCATCTTTCCTGCATATGAAGAAGCATAGATGGCCTGGAGCGTGCGCTCCAGTTCAGCTTGTTCTTTAATGATATAGGCTTTCTTCTTCCCTTCGAACGACGCTTCGAGATAGGCAATGCTGTCTGCCGGTTTCAAGGCGACCGGGAAGCCGAATGGCAGCTCTACCCCATCCTTGTTCTCCTTCGTCACGATATAGGTAGCCGGGAAATCAAGACCGTACTGCTCGCATAACGCATAGAAGCGGTCCTTGTACAACAGCTCGTCGATCCACTTCTCAGCAACGAACGGCAGCTCGTAATGCGCTGCCAGCTTATCCTGATTGCGGATAACAAGCTCCGCATAGCTGTCACTGCTGGCGATTAATATGAGCTTCTCCGCCTCTTGCTTCAGCTCATTAGCGAAGGCAATGAGTGCATCCGCGAACACGTCCGGCTCATCCAAGTTCTCGACAACCTTAATGGTCGTAATATCAGAGAAGTTCGTCATGAACAAGCGGCCCTTGCCGATGCAGCGGCTCGTTACGCCGTATTCCATATGGAAGGAACGCGCCATCCCGTACGCGTTAATATCCGTGCCTAAGATGACCGGGATGAAATCCTGCTTTGCCACGAGATCGAACCCCTTTTCCTACATATCAATGAAAAATCGCTTGTACCAGACCAAAAATACATATGTCGTCCACACATACCGCGCACGGTTCTTGCGGCCATGATAATGCTCGTCCAGATAGCCGATCAATACGTCGGTATTAAAGAAAGCTTTGGCATATTCCGCCGAGAACGTTTCCTTCACCAGCTTGTAATACCGCTCCTCGCGCAGCCAGTGACGGACCGGAACCGGGAAGCCCAGCTTCGGACGGTTCGCCCACTCCTCCGGCAAATCCTTCAGCGCTGCCTGACGCAGCGCGTACTTGGTATCGATTGAATTGACCCGGTAGCGTGAAGGCAGCTTCTTGCCAAGCTCCATCACTTGCTTGTCCAGAAACGGTACACGCAGCTCAATAGAATGAGCCATGCTCATCTTATCCGCCTTCAGCAAGATATCGCCCGGCAGCCATAGATGAAGATCCAGATACTGCATCTTCGTAACGTCGTCTGCCCCCTTCACCTTCGCATAGATCTTGCCGGTCACGCTGGCAACGGAAGGACCCTTGCTGAATTCAGGTGTCAGAACGCCGAGCGCGTCTTCTTCACTGAAGATGACCGCTTCACCAATGAAGCGCTCCTCGACCTTCTGTCCGCCTTTGACCAGAAACTCGGTAATCCGATTCTTAGGCAGACTCTTGCCGAGATAGTAAGCCGCACGCCGAATGCCATATGGCAGCTTCTCGTACTTCTCCATTTTTGGCGAATTCTGATACCATGGATAACCGCCGAAGATCTCGTCGGCGCCCTCGCCAGACAGCACAACCGTTACGTGCTTGCGCGCCAGCTCCGCCAGGAAATAAAGCGGCAGCGATGACAGATTGGAATGAGGCTCATCCATATGATATTGAATCGTAGGAAGTGCGTTAAAGCATTCTTCTGCCGTGACCATCTTGCGTTCATTCTGCACATTCAGCTGTTCCGATAAATCCTTCGCCAGGTTCGTCTCATTGAACATCGCCTCATAATCGGCGAAGCCGACAGAGAATGACTTGTTCGGACGAAGCAGAGAAGTAATATAGCTGGAGTCGATTCCCCCGGATAAGAAGGAACCTACCTTCACGTCACTAATCTTGTGTGTCGCTACCGATTCTTTCATCGTCTCATGGATTTCGTCGACATAATGCCCCAGCGTGTTCTCTTCCTCGCGGAACGACTTATCCCAGTACTTCTCGATCTGGACATCGCCGTTCTTGATAACCATGTAATGGGCTGGCGGCAGCTTGTACACGCCCTTGAAGAAGGTCTCGTCCATCGACGAGTATTGGAACGTCAAATAAGGGCGGAGCGCATCCTTATTCAATTCCTTCACGAAAGAAGGATGAGGAAGGAACGACTTGATCTCCGAGCCGAAGATGAACGTGTTGTCCACCGTATTACGTGTATAATATAACGGTTTGATGCCGAAGCCATCACGCGCGATAAACGTTGTGTTGTTGCGCTTGTCCCAGATGCAAAAGGCGAACATGCCGCGCAGACGCTGCAGCATCTCCGTACCGTAAGCCAAATAACCGTGAAGCAAAACCTCTGTATCCGAGGATGTACGGAAGATATAGCCTTGCGCTTGCAACTCCTCGCGAAGCTCCTGGAAGTTATAGATCTCTCCATTGAAGACAAGCACGATATTGCCATCATCGCTATATAGCGGCTGGTTCGCTGCTGTAGACAAGTCGATAATGCTCAGTCTGCGGAAACCGAGTACGATGTCCTCATCCTCGTGCACGCCGCCGCTATCCGGACCGCGATGAATAATGGTCTCAAGCATATGTTCAATTGTAGCTGAATGATCAACTGCATTTTTTCCTTTTATATATCCGACAAAACCGCACATATTATTTCACCTCTATGTTCATATCCATACCATTTTACCATAGGCGGCCCCATTCCCCTACTAAACCGAGGGCAAAAGGAAAACCAAGCCATTTCTTAAGGCTATTGGCCCTCTTCCATGATACCTTCTTGCCGGAAGGTTGTCGACTTGTGGCGGTTAGAATATCTTCATAATTTCACCAGCCGTTCATCTTTCTTTCAGCCGTGATCCAGATCAGCCTGCATGGCTTCATTACGACCTCAAAGTTGTTTCATCTCACTTCAATTCTGTTCCAGATTCCGGAAAAACCAGGCCTTAAGTCTAGTACCATTCACCGTCGGAGGTCTGTTTTGACTAGAGCTTTTTTTCCCTATAATAAAAGACAGAAGTTAAATTATGGATGAATTGAGGGCGCAGGCTCTTAAATATAGTGATTACTACACGGAATCGAAAAGGGGAGCAACCATGAAAAACTATCAAAAAATAAGTCTGCTTGTTACAGCCACGATGCTGGCCATTACACTAACGGCATGCAGCGGAACCGTCAACAAATTTACGGATAAAACCATCATTGGCGAAGGATCAGGTTCGGGCGAAGTCGTATCGAAGGGCAAGCATTCCTTTGAGGCTGATGAATTCGGAAGCTTGAAAGTCGTGACGGAAGCGATGTTAATTGATATCGTACGCAGCCAATCGGAGAAGGCTGAAGTTGAACTACTGACTGACAGCAAGGTCGTGAAGGATATTACCTTTAATGTCGCAATCAAAAAGGATGTGCTTGAAATTGAAACAAAAGAAAAGAACAGCAAAATTATCGGAGATAACCGTGGGGAACGCCGGTTGATTATTGCGTTACCTGAGAAACAATACGATAAAGTAACGATCAACAATAATTTCGGCGCTATCAAAGGTACTCAACTGCACGCCAATTCACTCCATGTCAAAATCGATGCAGGCTCAATCCGATTGAGCGATGTTGCGGGCGCTATCAAAGCCGAAACGGCAACGGGGGATATCGAGTTGAATGGCATTAACTTGGATAACGACCTTGTGGCTAAAACAGAGGTAGGCACGATTCGGGTGAAGCTGAATGAATCTCCGGCTGCCGCTAGCGTGAGCCTGAAAAGCGAGGTCGGCAGCGTCACCAGCCATCTGGAGACGCTGGAGTACACCGCTAATACCAAGCGAGAGATCACCGGAACAATCGGAACGAACGGGCCTCGCCTGGAAGCATCCGTGGCCGTCGGTTCTGTAACCATAGATGTATAATTTCAATCAAAGAGGGGTTGGCCGCGATGGCCAACCCCTTATCTGCACTCTATCATAACGCGCCAACACTGGCGGCCCCGAGATGAATCGAACATCCGACACCACGTTTAGGAAACGTGTGCTCTATCCGCTGAGCTACGGGGCCACAGCAATATTTATTATAACATAAGTAAGGGGTACAGCCAAAAGGGAAATACCCCGATTTCTTTAACGAAATAGACACCAAAATACATTTCTGATATTACGAACGACAGTACCGCGACCTAGGAAATTATGGTATTATTTATATCGATATACATCTGCCCCAATCGGCTACTACCTATCTCCATATCCAATATCCACGAGGTGCTCAAGATGAAAAAAGCTTCTATCCCTGCCGCAACTGAGACTTCTTTGCATTTCAAAACGGCCAAACGGCAATCAAGCTACGATCGCAAGTATCAAGAAAGTTTGTTGAACTGGCCAGTCCCGTTTATCTCCTTTTTTGTGCCCACCCGCTTCGGATCCACTCATATTCTTTCCTGTGGCCCAGAAGATGGAACACCGCTTGTGCTCTTGCATGCGATGGGATTCAGCTCTACTGTCTGGTACCCCAATATTGAAGTTCTGGCGAAAAAGCACCGCATTTATGCCATTGATTATATTGGCGATTTGAACAAGAGTTTGCCGACAGCTACTCCGGCAAGCCGTGAAGAATGCGGGCAGTGGATGGATGATGTTCTTCGTGAGCTGCAACTGGATACGGTCTCGCTGGGCGGCATATCGTATGGCGGCTTTCTCGCTTTGAACTATACTCTTTATGCTCCGCATCGGATCCTTAAGCTGTTCTTGCTCAGCCCTGCTGCTACCTTCGTAGAGCTTCACCCAACCTTTATTCGTCGAATCATCTCTATAGCTGCCTTGCCGATGAAATGGAATATACGTAGGTTTCTGGGCTGGCTATCCAAGCACAAGCTGAATTCATCAATGGTCAATCAATTTCATGCCGCTTTCCGGTACGGCTCGCTCTCGCTGAAGGTTGCTCCTGGTGTGTACAGCGACGATGAGCTTCGCCAGCTGCAGCCTCCGCTCTTGCTGCTTCTCGGTGATCAGGAAGTCATCAGTGACTCTGGCCAAGCTTATGTCCGTGCGACCGAGCTTTGCAAAACGATACAGGCTGAATTGCTTCCAGGCCTGGGTCATATGTTGAATTTGGAGAATCCCGCCGAGGTGAATAAAAGACTGGAACAGTTTTTGCATAGTTAATATCATAACTGTACGTAAGCCCCCTACAAAAAAGCATCCACAATATACGAGGCAGCTTTGCTGAATGATTACCTATTCGCCTAAGACAAAACATTACCGCTCTCGTCTAATGCTTGAATCGTACAATCAAAGGCATCGCTCTTATTTGTCGGGAAGTAGTGAACAAAGAATCGATCCCCTTGCTCATTCGTCATAAATGGCAGATCTAATGGCTCACCCTTCGGATCCATTAATTGCAGCTTCGCCACTTCAGCGTCGCGAATAAACCCAAATACAAAGGCATGCTCATACAACGCTCCCCAAGCATAATGGAAAAACTCATTGCCTTTACCCGCAAGTGATCCATCTGCAAAATTCACGTTAGCACTTACACCCAGCGATGAGGGGATTACTATTTTATTTGAGTCGTGCTTGCTCTCTTCCCTTAAATTTACCACGTATATTTTGTATGTCTGGACGGGCGTAATCCTATCATCATCGACCATCAACAGCATTTGAGAACCATCTTGCATGTTGACTTGGTTCAGTATTTCTAAGTATGGATGACTGAGCGCACCACTTGCAATCTCACGCCACTCCTGCTGAGATAGAGCACTAAAACTGTTCATGTTTTGAACGTTCTTACTGTACCTGTGCTTGATCCGGCCATCCGTTTCGATTAGCATCAGGTCTCCGGTAAGACTATTAAGAGCCTCAATCGTAATGGGTCCCTCGCTTAATTCGGATGACAATACCTTGAACCATAGGCGTTGACCGTTCGACTGACTAAGCTGCAACGCAGACTCTTGCTGCCCCGCTTTGTTGGAAAAACGGACCTCCGTCAGCCGCTCGTTCAGCACAAAACCAAATGCGAACCTGATCGTATGACCATCTTCATTCCGGAAAGAACCCCAATTGTACGTCATCCAGTCATTGTCGGCCTGCTGCTCATACGTCTTCGGTCCCTTAAGCGGAATCGCAGAGAAGGAGGTCGACACCTTGTAGGCTTCGCTTTGGCCTTTCTTTATCTCTACCGTAAGAAGCTCATATAGGTAATCATCTCCGCCCTGCCTGGTCATGAAGAGCAACTGACGATCTTCATTGATAACCTCTCGATGCAACAATTCGAGTCCAGCCACCTTCGTACTCCCCTCCAAAAACCCGTTCCAATCCAGCTCCGCTAATTGTGCGTCCATCTCCTGATCAGGCTGCAGCTCGCCAAGCGCCGTCGCTTCTTTCTCCTTCATCGGAAAAGTCCGGTTATCCTCGTTGTTCGACGCATGATAGCCCTCATGTGGAGGCACCGTACCCATGTCTGAGCCCGACATCCATACATCCTTGGACAAAAAGATAACCGAAATCACAACTGCACAGGCCGCAAAAGCGTAAATGATCCGTTTTCGCCATGCTGTAGTTCTTTCCCTCGGCGCCAATATGCTCTCCACGGATATCGACACCTGCTTGCCTGGCACAGGACGCCTTCGCAGCGCCTGCTCCAGATCAACATTATACTCCCTCATGCTTCATACCTCCCCTGTACCGCTCAGCCAGCTTCAATCTGGCATGGTGCAATCGTGACTTGACCGTGCCTAGCGGAAGATGCAGCAATTTCGCAATCTCCTCCTGCGTCAATTCATGATGAGCATGAAGCACCAGCACCTCACGCTGCTTGACTGGAAGTCCTAGCACAAGCTGCCAGGCTTCTGATGTCTGCAAGCGATCCATCGCTTGCTTCTCCGCCGATGGGGCCCCCGCTCCAGCTTCTCTCATCTCACCCATAAGCAGCACCCGCCGAAAAAATCCGCTTTTCATCCGGTTGAAGCTAACGTTACGTGTAATACGCAGCAGCCAGCTTTTGATCGAGGCTTCTCCACGGAACGTATGCAGCTTCTCATACACTTTCAAGAAAACGTCCTGTGCAATATCATCGGATAAGTCCACACTGCGCGTAATCGAGAAGGCATAATCCCACACATCATGGCGATAGGCATGAATGAGATCATGCAATACCTGCTCCCGATCATAACCGCCCGCCAGTGTATTCAAATAGGTAAAATCCAACTCCTGCTCACCTCCACCTCTATACAGACAACCTTGTCGCCGATATCGTTCAATTTTTCCATAAAAAAAGGAACCTTACGGTCCCTTTCCTTATTCGCTTATCGCAACGGGTCTCCATAGGCTACGTGCCAATGAAGATGTTTGGAATCCTGATATTGCCCCAAATTGGTCAGCACCCTGCTTGCGCCATATTGCTCCGTCACCTTGGCAGCCACTTGCTTAATGACGCCGATTAACTCCAACAGCAGATCATCGTCGCTCTCTTCCAATGTAAGCAGGGAAGGGATATGTCGCTTCGGAATGACGACGATATGAACCGGATAAAACGGCCTCGTGTGATGGTAGGCCAATACGCGCTCCGTTTCCAAAACTCGATTCACTTCTGTTCGTCCGCTAAGTACTTCTTCGCAATAAAAGTCTTCCGACATAAAAACCTCCAAATGATGGAATTATTCCTAAATAGAAACTATTCGACGCCATTCCACGCTTCCCTGCACGAAAAAAAACAGCCCTTTGCGACTATGCCGCATTCAGACTGCCGATTATTGAAAGATGGTGAATTTCAGCTCTTGCTTCTTCAAAAATTGGATAATATCGGGCAATGCCTCAAGCGTCGCTTTCTTCTCATGTAGGACATAGATCCCGCCCGACGCCTCTGTTTGTTTAAAATATTGCATAATATCGCTCGCTTCATTCGTACGCCAATCCTCGGGATCGCGATTCCACATCAGCATTTTCATTCCCAGATCCTCGACTGTATCCGATAATCGATCGTTCAAAGACCCGTATGGCGGGCGAAACAGAGATATTGGCTGGCCGATGAACAGCTCCAGCTTTTCATTCGCTGCTATAATATTGTTTGCCATTTTATCGTTTTTCAGTGGAGCCAAATTGCTATGATCCCAAGAATGGTTGCCTACAGCCATACCTTGTTCACGTGCATAAGCCACAGCTTCCGCATCCTTGCTTGCATTTCTTCCTACAAACAGGAATGTCGCCAACACTTCATGCTTAGTTAATTGATCCACGATGTCCTTGGTATAGATGGAAGGGCCATCATCAAAGGTCAACGCCACGTATCCCTTCGGCAGGCTGTAATAAGGCTCACCTACTGTCAGCTCGATGATCTCCGGTGTGACTAACTGAGCCCCAGCTTCTTCGGGCTTGGCTGAGCTATCCGGCTCTGCCTGGAGATTTGCCGTGACGACAATCCCGCTCCCCGCTTCGCCTTGCGCCTGAACGAAATGATCATTCGGCCACGAAGACGTCCCCTCCTGAATGGTGTCAACCGCTGCGGTCATTGGGGGATGCAGGTCTCTTACCGCTTCCCCTTGGTTTGCCAAGAAGCGACCTTCCAGTTCGATCCAGGATACATAAATCACGCCTGTCACGACGAGCAAGCGCAAGGAAGCAGTCAGAAACCGTGTTATCTTCTTTATATATGTATTTGTGCTTACGAGTGAAGCCTCCCGATCTATCAGCATAGTCTGCTGATTGTGATCCACTGCCACTTGTTCAGGCAAATCACCCTTTCGAATCTGCTCCATGAGATCCGCATACAGCTTAGAACAAGTGAAATAATGCGTCTCACTCTGTTGACCTTTCGACTTGATCACCGAGCTATACTGGACCTGCCGATAAGGATCCCAGCTGGTATAGAGTGACAATCTGGCCCGCTCTTCCTCTTTAGGAGCGAGTGGAAATACTTGCTGACCCGTGTCCTCATCCACCTCCAGCATGACCACATTACGTTGGCCATTCCGTTCAATCGCCAGCCGCAGTTCATGGCGACCATGATTGACTTCCAGCGACAACAGCTCAATCGTCTGCAAGGCTTCCGTACTCATCATTGGTTGTCTCTACCTAACGGCGCAGACATGCGATTGGTGAAATCACTGATCATATTCGCCAAATACACTTTCTCCTGATGCGTCGCCTCGTACTTCTGCTTGAGATGCTGATTCTCAACTTCCTGTCTGCCAATCTTCTCCTCGAGCTCGTGAATGCGCTTATTCTTTTCACCAAGCGTATCGTTATGTTTCTGAAGAAGACCTTGATACTTCTGCTGCTCCAGTTCAATAACGCTCTTGAGCTCTTCAATCTCCGCAGACAACTTCCGTTGCAGCTCGCTGTAATCCTCTACGACTTGGTCCACTTTCATGTTTTTATCTACGATCTTCTGTTCCAGCTCGAGAATGCTCTTCTCACGCTCTTCAATGACCTTGTTCAGATGGCGCGCATCTCGGTTCAGCCGATCAATATTCCCGCTGGCATGAGTCAGTCGGTCTTGAAGCTCATTCACTTGAAGCTCTGTATGCTGCTTGGCCTGAATCATTTGTTCTACTGCGAAGATCAGATCCAGCGACTTTTTATCCATTTTTGACTTGTTCGGAACATTAGCCCCATAAGCTCTGTCCTCGTTCCCTGCATCAGCGGCAAGGTCCGTCTGATCAGGCAGAGATCCCGGAACTAGGTCTTGCGGCTGGTCGCTTGGCTTCTCCGATGTTTCTTTTTTCTTGAAAAAAGGAGAAATCATGTCGTCTGTCACCTCTTATCGGTTCATGTAAAATTTTGTCGAAGTTAATTAGTTCTATTATAAATAAAATTTCCACAATTTAAGTGGGACTTTGTGTCTACCTGCGAAAAACAATTCTTTTGCACTAGATTTGAGTAGTTAGGACTACAGGCTCCAAAGCTGTGCATATATTGCTTATTGAATGCTTCATGATGAGACTTTATTTTGATGAGGAGGGAATTTGCGTGTACGACCGGAATCCTGTATCGAGGGATGATCAAACGTTCGGTATGCTATGTCATCTGCTGGCCTTCAGTACCTTCATCATTCCTTTTGGCTCGATTATCGGCCCTCTTGTCATTTGGTTGATCAAGAAGGATCACTCCCCTTATGTCAACGAACAAGGCAAAGAATCGCTTAACTTTCAAATCAGCATTATGATCTATTGCATCATCTCCTCCATTCTCATTATTTTATTTATTGGCGTCCTGCTCCTCATAGCTATCGGCATTGCATGGTTCATCCTCGTCATTCTTGCTTCCATCAAAGCGAACGAGGGCAGCGTCTATCGGTATCCGGTGACGATTCGATTCATCAAGTGAAAAAATCCCCTCCTAACAGCTCTCAAGCCGGTAGGAGGGGATTTCTATCATTAATATGGATTACAGGCCGGCAGCTGCTCTGAACAGCTCTGTAAGCTGATCTTTGGTCAAGGCATCGGTCGGAAGTTCAGGGAACTCGACCTTCTTATTCAGTTCAGAATACTGAGCGGAGAAGGTCCCTCCGAACTTCGAGTCCATACCGCTCTCTGGATTCGTTTTTTGAACAGATATCTTGCCGCCCTGGTACACCAAATATTTGTCCTTAATGCCGCCCGTTAGTTCCAATGCATTAAACTTCAGATCATTTTGAAGCAGATTAAGCAGTTCTGTCTTTTTGGTATCCAGATTCGCCTTCATCTCTTCCAGATCAGCCTTTTCAATACCGGCCGCTTGAAGGTATGCTTCATTGTTCATCAATATATCCAAAATTTCCGGAAGCGCCTTGATGATCGTCTCTACCGTCTGCGGATATTGATCCTCATCAATGGCGAATTTCACTATTTGGTCAACCTTGAGATCTTTGGGCAAACCCGCTTCCTCAGCCTTTACATTGCTGAAATAGGTCTTCTCATCAGCGTGCTTCATCAGTGTGGAAAATAAATCCTGCATCATCTTCAGCAAATCGACAATATTCAGGTTCAGCTTGTCTGCACCTTCCTGCTTCGCTAGATCATCCAGGTCGAACTGCAAGTACTTGCCCACGACGGAATCCGGAATCCCGAACAAGGGAAGGGCTGGTACTTGAATATACAGCTTCTTCTCCGTAAGTATCATGGGTACCACCAATTTCATATCCATCATGCTAGGCAAAATAACTTCAAGATTAACGTCTGCCCGCATAGGTTCCGATGCATACGTCACGTCTGCTTTTATCGTTGCGTCCTTTACGATACCTGCAATCTGTGTGGGCGTAAATAACCATATATTAGAACCACCCGTATCGGGGAAATCCAGCTCGTCGAGCTGCAAGGTCATGGACAGTTTATAGGACTCGGCTGCCATTGTTTTCGCCGTCGCGGCTTCCAGGGCTGCCTTTGGTGGCGCTGAACTGCTGCATCCTGCAATAATCATCGTCAGAACAATTATCATGATAAGGGCAACTTGTTTAGCTTGCTTCATCAATCGTTGTACCTCCACTTTCTGTTTTGTAAGCAACTCCATTCTAAACTATATTGAGGGGATTGGATAGCTAGAAGTCAAAAAACGCCCCGTGTCAGCGATAGACACGGGGCGTTTCCTAACCTTCCGGATTGTTGTGGGATACATGGTTCTGTTTCTTCGTTTTTTTGGAGCCTGACAGCGGCTCCTGCAGGCCGTTATCGTGATCCTGCCGCTTCTTCTCATTATGTGGCACGCTCTCGGGAACAGGCATGCTCTTCGGCTTGCTCATTGCATTCCCCTCCTTCATCCATGCTGCTGTAAATGTGGATCCGACAAACTAACGTTGATTTTTCATATCTACGGGCTGATCGAAGTTCAGTGAATCCTGGTGACGACGATCATTCTTGTCTTGCTGAAGCTGCTGAGCTTGATGGCTGTTTACCGGTTCATTCTCCAGAGCATCCACAACATTAGATAAATTTTTATCGGCCGTTCCCTTTGCTTTCGACAAGCTCGTCACCCCTTAAGCATGAGTCAACTGCAGCAGCGCTTGGGCGCATTCATGCAGATGTCTCTTGTAATCATGGATCAATTGTTGAATCATATCCGTACGCTCGTCCACAGCCACGTTGTCCTTCTCTACATCGATAAGCTCGACAGACACTTCGCGGCTGCCTATATAAGTGACTTTAAAATCAAATTCATACATTTGATGACCTGCGGAATGTATCGTTACACGCAATGTCTTGTCGTCCGCCTCATCCTGCTGCACCACGCATCGATCCGAGCTATTGATAGTCTCCGGCAGCGTGCGCTGCCATGCGTCTGCAAGCTGCTGAGGATCTATTCGAAGCTCATCAGATTTCGCCATAAGTAAAGTAACACCTCCACAACGTTAAGATGCGATGCGGAGACGCTTTTTATACGACTCATTCCGCTTCTGGCTGCTGTGTATTCATCAAGAAATTGGGCAACGTCTGCTCTTTGTGTAACCTCACAACAAAAAGCGCCCGAACGCTTCTGCGTTCGGACGCTGGATATACGTATAAGCTGGCGGAGAGGAAGGGATTCGAACCCTTGTGGGCTTGCACCCTAACGGTTTTCAAGACCGCCCCGTTATGACCGCTTCGGTACCTCTCCACGTAAAATCATATCATCACTTAATCGTGACAAAGCTCATTGTACCACAGGTCAAAATTGATTTTCAAGTTATTTCGACCTGTGGTTATAAGCAAATTCGGATTATTTGATAATAAACCGGATTATTTTGCCGGGATAGCTTCAATTCCACCCATATAGGGACGAAGAACTTCAGGAATAATAACCGATCCGTCCGCTTGCTGGTAATTCTCCAGAATAGCAGCTACTGTACGGCCTACAGCCAATCCTGAGCCATTCAGTGTATGCACAAACTCCGGTTTGCTCTTCGCTTCTCTGCGGAAGCGGATGCCCGCACGACGTGCCTGGAAATCCTCGAAGTTGGAGCAAGATGAGATTTCACGGTACGTATTCGCACTTGGAATCCATACTTCCAGATCATAGGTTTTCGCTGATGTGAAGCCCATGTCGCCCGTGCACAGAGTCAGAACGCGATATGGCAAGCCTAACAATTGAAGCACCTTCTCCGCTTCGCCTGTTAGCTTCTCAAGCTCCGCGTAAGAGTCCTCCGGCTTCACCAGCTTCACAAGCTCAACCTTGTTGAACTGATGCTGGCGAATCAAGCCGCGCGTGTCACGACCCGCTGATCCCGCTTCAGAGCGGAAACAAGCGCTGTATGCCACGAAGTTTTTTGGAAGGTCTTCGTTATCCAAAATTTCATCGCGATGAATGTTCGTCACCGGTACTTCAGCTGTAGGGATCAGATAATAATCGGTATCCTTGATCTTGAACAAATCTTCTTCGAACTTCGGAAGCTGTCCCGTGCCGATCAAGCTATCGCGATTAACAATATACGGCGGCAGAACCTCTTCATAGCCGTGCTTGTCACTGTGCAGATCCATCATGAAGCTGATCAGCGCGCGCTCCAGGCGTGCCCCAAGACCGCGGTAGAACGTGAAGCGAGAACCCGTTACTTTCGCCGCGCGCTCAAAGTCAAGAATGCCAAGCTCATGAGCGACATCATAATGCGCTTTTGGCTCAAATTCAAAAGTTGGCACTTCGCCGATACGGCGAATCTCCACATTCTCTTCCTCCGAAGCGCCTACAGGAACGCTTTCACTCGGAATGTTCGGAATATTAAGCGTCAGCTCTTCGACCTGGACATCCATCTCACGCAATTGGTCGTCCAACTCTTTAATCCGGTCGCCTACTTCACGCATCTCCAAGATAAGGCTGTCGGCGTCGCCGCCAGACCTCTTCAGCTTCGCTACCTCTTGGGATACCGTATTACGGCGGTTTTTCAGTGTTTCCGTTTCTTGAATGAGCTCGCGGCGCTTTTGGTCAAGCTCCGGGAAACCGGCAATGAGGTCCAGCGAAGCGCCGCGATTGCGAAGCGCCTGCTCCACCTTTTCAAATTCGGTACGCAGTAATTTTACGTCTAACACGTTTCTATGGGCCCCTCTCTCGTGAGAGTATTAGTTAGTTCTTGGTTTAGTGCGTCATGCTTGGCTTATGCCTTCGCAGCAGCGGCTTCCTTCACCATCTCCAGGAAATAAGCATGCAGACGGAAATCATCTGTCAGCTCCGGGTGGTAGGATGCTGCCAGCAGCGTCCCTTGTCTAGCGGTCACGATCTCATCATTGTATGTCGACAATACCTCTACGTCAGCACCAACCTCCTTGATGAGTGGCGCACGGATAAATACCGCGCGGATCGGCTCGTCAATGCCCTTTACATCCAAATCCGTCTCGAAGCTCTCGCGTTGACGGCCGAAGGCGTTGCGCGCTACAGTCATGTCCATCAGCTTCAGATGAGCTTCCTCGTTTCCATCTATACGATCAGCCAGAACGATTAGTCCCGCGCAGGTACCGAATAAAGGCTTGCCTTGAGCCGAAAATTGACGGATTGCATCCATAAATTCGTACTTCCGCATCAGCTTGCCAATCGTCGTACTCTCGCCGCCAGGGATGACCAGGCCGTGCAGCTCATCAAGCTGCTCTACACGCTTAATAGCGACCGCTTCCGCGCCCGCTGCTTCCAAGCTTCGAATATGCTCTGCTACTGCGCCTTGTAGCGCAAGTACGCCTATCTTCATCTTTATATTCGCCATCCTTTTAAAAGACCGGCCTCCCCCGAAGGCTTGGCCGGCTCATCTGATCTCTTAAATTCCGCGATCTTGCATACGCTCGGAAGCGTTCAGCTTCGAAATTTCGATACCTTTCATCGGCGTACCCAAGTTTTTGGATACTTCGGCAATCAGCTTGTAATCTTGGTAATGAGTTGTCGCTTCTACGATTGCACGAGCGAACTTCTCAGGGCTGTCCGATTTGAAGATACCGGAGCCTACGAATACGCCGTCAGCACCAAGATGCATCATAAGCGCTGCATCAGAAGGTGTCGCTACACCGCCTGCCGCAAAGTTAACGACCGGCAGCTTGCCTGTTTGGTGTACATCAAGCAGCAGATCGTAAGCAACGCCAAGCAGCTTCGCTTCATTATACAGCTCGTCTTTCGACAAGCCTTGAATTTTACGAATTTGACCATTAATCAGACGAAGATGACGAACAGCTTCTACGATGTTGCCTGTTCCTGGCTCGCCTTTCGTACGCAGCATCGCTGCGCCCTCTTGGATACGACGAAGCGCTTCGCCCAGATCCTTCGCACCGCATACGAATGGGATCGTAAAATCATTTTTGCTAATATGGAAGACTTCATCCGCTGGCGTCAATACTTCGCTCTCGTCGATGTAGTCAACACCCATGGATTCCAGTACTTTCGCTTCAACGTAGTGGCCGATACGAGCTTTCGCCATAACCGGAATGGAAACCACTTTCATAACTTCCTCTACGATCGTCGGGTCAGCCATACGGGCTACGCCGCCTGCCGCACGAATATCGGAAGGAACACGCTCAAGCGCCATAACTGCCGTAGCGCCTGCCGCTTCTGCTACTTTCGCTTGCTCGGCGTTCATAACGTCCATGATAACGCCGCCTTTTTGCATCTCTGCCATACCGCGTTTTACGCGCGATGTACCTGTTTCCATCGTTTAGTTCCTCCTATTATTCATCCCTTGGAATGTTGATCATTACCGCAGTGTTCTAACCATTGATTTTACAGGAATGGCGTCTAATCGACAAGCCTAGATTCCTTGTAGTTTGCTCGGAATTAGAATAAATCGAGAATGCTATTGAATAAGTTCGAGAAGAAGTCACCGATTGCACGGAAGAACAGACGGAACCAGCCCGCCTTCTCCGCTTCTTCAGTCGTTACAAGGTTTACGGTATAATCCAGATCTTTTCCTGTTGCGTTGTCCGCATAGGTGTACGTCACCGTACCGACCTTCGTACCGGCTTCAATAGGCGCTACCAATTCAGTCTCCGGTATAAGCTCGAAGCCTTTCATCTCAATCTTAGGCTCAACGCCCTTCATGATCATAAACGTAATGTCCTTGTCTGTTACGACAGGAATAGTCTTCTTCTTGCCCTTCTTAATCTTGACCGTTTCCACAGTTTCTACCACAGATTTTGGCGGCAGCACCGTCTTTTTCTCAAATGTAGCGTACGCGTAATTGTACAATTTCGCTGTTTCATAGAATCTCATATCTTTACTGCTTGTATCCATAACAACGCTAATAAAACGCATATCGCCTCTCTTTACCGTACCGGTAAAGTTGTAACCTGCTGCTTTGATAAAGCCGGTTTTCATGCCGTCAACGCCTTCATAAGCTAGATGCTTAAGCGAAATTTTGTTGACGTTGGAACCCAGCATGTAGTTGAAATTAATCATTGGAGCCGTATCGCGCTCACGGAACTTATAATCCTGAATATTCGAGAATTCCAGAAATTCAGGAAACTCCAGCAAAATATGACGGGCTAGTCTTACCACATCGCTTGCCGACATAACGGTCGTATCCTCGAATCCGGATACACTTGTGAATATAGCTGTTTTCAAGCCCAACTCGTCAGCTGTCGCGTTCATTTTATCGATAAAAGCTTCCAGACTGCCGGATACTTCAATTGCCAATGCCTTTGTTGCATCATTGGCCGAGCCAACCGCCATTGCTATATATAAGTCTCGGACTGAATGCTGATCGCCAGCTGCCAGAAAAATTTGCGATTCCGAACGATCGGTATCGGCCGCAACAGGATCTACCGTCACGACATTTTCCCAATTCATACGCCCGTTTTTAATCTCCTTAAGTACTATGTACTCTGTCATCAACTTGGTCATGCTTGCAATCGGCAGTGCCTCGTCCGGATTAACCTCGAACAACACCTGTCCCGATTCTGCTTCGATGAGGATGGCGGATTTCACTTGCAAGCCTAGCGAATTTTCTGTACTAGGCCTATTGTCGAAACCGACTGCCAGAGCGCTCGTAGCGCTAAACGACAACACAGCCAACCACAACGCCAAACTAGCAGCTATGACTGACAACATCCGAACCGGTCTTCCCTTTACCTTCAATGTCGTTTCCCCTTTTCCCATTGATTTGTCCAAGCCTAATTGTAACATAGGAGAACACTACAATTAAACCTTTTAAAGGTTACAATCAAATGAGAGATCCTTCATTCAAAGTGGTACATTTGACATCATTTTAGTATTAAATTACATCTCAAGATACGGAGAACAGCATTAGCATGATTTACGGATTAAACGAGGTTGTAAGCATAATATCCTTAGTCTTGTAAGTTTCAATATCGTGTCGAAAAAATAGTGGAATCATGGAAATAGATCGCTTACTTGGCATCAAAAAACCAGACAACAACGGCCGATGTCGGCGAGTCACTGTCTGGCATATATCCCGTTAGTCGGGTCTACATCTATTTGATTAAAGCGAGTAATTTGGCGCTTCTTTCGTAATTTGCACATCATGCGGATGACTCTCGCGAAGACCCGAACCTGTGATCCGAATAAATTGCGTATCGTTTTTCAGTTCCTCCAAGGAAGATGTTCCACAATACCCCATGCCGGAACGTAAGCCACCAAGCAATTGGTGAACGGTATCTGCAAGAGGTCCCTTGTAAGGAACGCGGCCTTCGATACCTTCCGGAACGAGCTTATTCTCGTTCTCTTGGAAGTAACGATCCTTGCTGCCTTCTTTCATCGCACCAAGCGATCCCATACCACGGTATACTTTGAAGCTCCGGCCTTGGAAAATTTCAGTCTCGCCCGGGCTCTCCGCCGTACCTGCGAACAAGCTGCCGATCATAATAGCACTTGCTCCAGAGGCGATTGCTTTCGTAATATCGCCGGAATACTTAATGCCGCCGTCTGCGATAATCGGTACATTGTATTCTCTTGCAACCGTTGCACAGTCGTAAATTGCTGTGATTTGCGGTACGCCAATACCAGCGATAACGCGCGTTGTACAGATCGAGCCTGGTCCAATGCCGACTTTGATGACAGAGGCGCCTGCTTCGATCAGATCACGTGTTGCGTCGCCTGTCGCTACGTTGCCAGCAATGATCGTCAGATCCGGATAAGCTGTACGAAGCTTGCGAACCGCTTCAAGAATATTGATATGATGGCCATGAGCGGAATCAACGACAAGCACGTCGATACCTGCGTTCACGAGCGCTTCAGCACGGTCCATTGTATCCTTCGAAATACCTACAGCTGCGCCGCAAAGCAATCTGCCCTGTGCGTCTTTCGCAGCATTCGGGAATTGGATTGCTTTCTCGATATCCTTGATCGTAATAAGACCCTTCAGCGTGTTTTCATCATCCACGAGAGGAAGCTTCTCGATCTTATGCTGTTGAAGCAGACCTTCCGCTTCTTGCAGTGTAGTGCCGACCGGAGCCGTTACGAGATTTTCACAGGTCATGACTTCACTGATTTTAATGGAGAAATCGTGGACAAAACGAAGATCGCGATTCGTAAGAATGCCTACCAGCTTCTTGTTTCCATCTACAATAGGCACACCGGAAATACGGTATTTGCCCATAAGCTCTTCCGCATCGTACACATGATGGTCACGTGTAAGTGAGAACGGATTCGTAATAACACCGCTCTCCGAACGCTTCACACGGTCTACTTCTTCAGCTTGCTGTGCGATGGACATGTTCTTATGGATGATACCGATACCGCCTTCACGAGCGATTGCAATCGCCAAAGCAGATTCCGTGACGGTGTCCATGCCTGCGCTAATAAGCGGGATGTTGAGCTTGATGCTGTCGCTTAACCGAGTCGAGATATTAACCTCTCTTGGAAGCACTTCTGATTTGCGCGGAACAAGCAGTACGTCGTCGAACGTTAGCCCTTCTTTAGCGAATTTCGTTTCCCACACGAGTATGTTCCTCCCTTATTTTCATAGCCTCGATCGTATATTATTAGCAATATTAGCAGAGGGGGTAGGGGCTGTCAAGGCTAGTCCAGTGCCTATAAATACCGCGTTTTCCTGCATTTAAGAAGCCTGAAATTTGGCAATCTTCAGAAAAAATCAAGAAGGTACGTTGTTCGTTCGGGAATACGACGATGTAAGCGATTTATTGCATGAAGCGGTCCGCGAATACGATTCAAAGACGATAATTGAGCCGTTGTCCGATAGCCAAGCATAAGGGTACTTAAATCTCCAATTTCGAGTTCAAGAGCATTATCTGGCTTAAATAATTGCGGATCGCGACTTACGTTCACTTCGCCTTTGACATCTATATGGATCATATACTCTCCTGTATTCCACGGGGCATACGTGTCCGTTACCTTAAGATAGAACTGTTCTTCTTCGCCGCCTGTAAACGGATATAGCTTGATGAATGCTTCTACATCCACAATACGTGCCATAAAGTAAGGCACAATCTCTTGCTTAACCCTCGGATCGGGGAGAAGATCGGTTAACATATCATCAACTGGCGCATTGACAACGACACGCTCAATCATCGAATCATGCTGACCTACAAAGCTCCAGAGTGCAGAGCGTGCTTCCTCATTTAAATATATAAACTCATGGATGTTAAGCTCTCTTTTCGCCACCTCATATATGAGGTAACCTTGACCGTTTCCATCAATGTCGGTAAATAGAGCAATCTGTCCCGGTTTTCGCTTGCTGACTCGTCTCTCCCACCATAGTGGCGAACGCTGAAGCGAGCCGTTGAATTGACTGGCATATACTTCATAGATTTCAGCCACGCGTTCATATCCACTGACTCTTTCAATTTTGCCAGAATACGTCGTTCTTTTCGGCAGTTGGTTAACCAATAGCGTGTAAGTTTTCGCATCTGTATAGGTGCCCCACCCGAATTTGCGATAAAAACCAAAGGCGAATGGTGCTAGGAAGGACAGGGTTTGTCCTTTTACTCTCATCTCTTGTAGGGCATGAACCAACAGTTTCCCAACTAAGCCTTGGCGCCGATACTCCGGCCATGTGGCTACTCCGGCAACGCCACCCATTTGAAAGGGGCGACCTGCAATATACGTCTGCAAGTTAAGCACCGCAGCCTGTGCCGCCAGTTGGCCATCGATGAGCACTGCCCAGCGATCAGCCGGCTCGTGAATAAAATTATATTTAATTTCCTCTAGTTCCGATGTTGACCGTTTAAACTGAAATGCAAATTGAGACAACGCCATACTCTCTTCAAATCTCTCTAAGTCCAGGCTAACAATCTGTTCATCTGCCGACATTCCTATCGCCTCCATTGCATCTTAAAGGGTATCATCTGAACATCAAGTAACAAAATCGAAAAAAATCACTTTACTCTATGGCAACCATAACATGGGTGATGTAATGAAGCAAATTCGGAGGGTTCTACACTTAGGTAGAGGCACGTCGCCGGGGATTTTGGGATAGGCGAAGCCCTTCATCCCAAAGTCCCCGAACGCACAAAAAACCTGCCGCAATGATTCTGCGACAGGCCATTTTGTGCTTGGCGACGTCCTACTCTCCCAGGACCCTGCGGTCCAAGTACCATCGGCGCTGAAGGGCTTAACGGTCGTGTTCGGTATGGGAACGCGTGGTTCCCCTTCGCCGTCATCACCAAACGATCAAGGGTTTGCACCTTGAAAACTGGATACGAAAGTAGCTGTTTTGTACTTTAGCTTGTCTGTGGCTTGTATGAACCACAAACGATTAGGATAAGCCCTCGACCGATTAGTATTCGTCAGCTCCACACATTGCTGTGCT
>NZ_QUBQ01000006.1 GCF_003388735.1 Paenibacillus paeoniae | reverse complement strand
CTTGAAGACGACGAGGTTGATAGGTTCGGGGTGGAAGCACAGCAATGTGTGGAGCTGACGAATACTAATCGGTCGAGGGCTTATCCTAATCGTTTGTGGTTCATACAAGCCACAGACAAGCTAAAGTACAAAACAGCTACTTTCGTATCCAGTTTTCAAGGTACAAACCTTGATTTATCGTTGAATCTTTTCTGATGAAAGTCAGAAGGGTATTTATCGAAAAATCCTGTCTTTTGCAATTGAAGCTCTTGGACACATTTTTACACAAATGTGCAATGTTCCCTGATAGCTCAGTTGGTAGAGCACTCGACTGTTAATCGAGTTGTCACAGGTTCGAGTCCTGTTCGGGGAGCCATACTTGCTCTCATAGCTCAGTAGGTAGAGTGCATCCATGGTAAGGATGAGGTCACCGGTTCGATCCCGGTTGAGAGCTCCAGATCTTCTTATGAAGATATCCGTCATCATGCAGAAGGACAAGCCCTTTCTACAGGAAATTCGTTTCAATTATTAGTTAGGCCCGTTGGTCAAGGGGTTAAGACACCTCCCTTTCACGGAGGTAACAGGGGTTCGAATCCCCTACGGGTCACCATCATGGAGGATTAGCTCAGCTGGGAGAGCATCTGCCTTACAAGCAGAGGGTCGGCGGTTCGATCCCGTCATCCTCCACCATACCGTAACGCTGGGGATTAGCCAAGCGGTAAGGCAACGGACTTTGACTCCGTCATTCTCAGGTTCGATCCCTGAATCCCCAGCCATTTTATTAAGAGCCATTAGCTCAGTTGGTAGAGCACCTGACTTTTAATCAGGGTGTCGTAGGTTCGAGTCCTACATGGCTCACCAGTTTATTTACCCGGCAAGACCCACGCGCGTATGGCGGAATTGGCAGACGCACTAGACTTAGGATCTAGCGGGCGACCGTGGGGGTTCAAGTCCCTCTACGCGCACCATACTTGAGAAAACCCTTCGAGCAGAAGGGTTTTTTGTTGTTTTGAGTTTGCTGGAGAATTAACCGTTCTGATTATTAGCATACTAAAGCAATAAAGAAGTGAGAAGATTATTGAAACGTGATGTTCGGATGGACGTATAGCTAAAGGGAAAGCACTTTATCACACACGGAGGTGAATCCCTCAGCTGAGGGAACTAGTTGGACGTAGCCATAGTCATTAATTTGTTACTGGTATTATTATTAATTGTGTTAACTGCATTTTTCGTAGGATCGGAATTTGCCGTCGTCAAGGTCAGAATGTCCCGTATCGATCAGTTGATTGCAGAAGGCAACAAGACAGCGTTAGCAGCCAAGAAGCTGGTTTCCAACCTGGATTACTACTTGTCTGCCTGTCAGCTCGGTATCACCGTCACAGCGCTTGGACTTGGCGCGCTTGGCGAACCGACAATTGAGAAGCTGCTCCACCCGCTATTCCATGATTGGGGCGTATCAGACGCTTGGGCAACACCGATTTCTTATGCACTAGCCTTGTCGTTAATGACATTCCTGCACGTTGTTTTTGGCGAACTTGCGCCTAAGACATTGGCAATCCAGTATGCAGAACGAATGACGCTTTTACTTGCCAGACCGCTCGTCTTGTTCGGCAAGCTATTGTTTCCTTTGATTTGGTTGCTTAATGGTTCTGCGCGTGTATTTCTCCGTATCTTCGGTGTACAGCCTGCCGGTCACGAACAGGCACACTCCGAGGAAGAGTTGAAAATCATTATGACGCAAAGCTTCCAAAGCGGCGAAATTAATCAAACAGAGCTTTCTTATATGCAAAACATCTTTGCCTTCGATCAACGTGTGGCGAAAGATGTGATGGTACCTCGTCTACAGGTCGTGGCCATTGACGAGAGAATGAGCAATGACGAAATACTTCGCATTATTGATGAGAATCGATATACACGCTACCCTGTTACGCAGGATGGCGATAAGGATAAGATCATTGGTTTCTTGAATGCGAAGGAATTGGTTACAAACCTGGTGTTGAATCGTCCAACGCCTTTGAAAGACCTAATTCATGATATCGAAGCGATTCATGAGACTGCGCCGCTGCAAGATGTTCTGCTGAAGATGCAGAAGCAAGGTGTTCATATCTCCCTCATTATTGACGAATATGGCGGTACAGCCGGCATTATTACGATGGAGGATATTCTGGAGGAGATTGTCGGTGAGATCCGTGATGAGTTCGATGCGGATGAGAAGCCTGATGTTATGAAAATATCCGAGGGGGAATATGTCTTCAGCGGCAGGGTGCTGCTGAGCGACATTGAGGAGCAATTCGGACTCAAATTCGAGAACGACTATAATGTCGATACAATAGGCGGCTGGCTTCAAGTCCAGTTGATTTCATTGGATGAAGAACCGGTGCCGATCTACCACGGCAAACATCAGTGGACGATTATTGAGATGGACAACCATCAGATTCTGCAGGCTTCCCTTGTCATGAATGCCAGGGAGAAAGAAGATGAAGGTGCAGTGCGCGAATAAGAGTAAATACTCGCCATAACAAGCGAATCATTATACAAGATCGGACAAGACCGGCATTCTAATGGAATGTCGGTCTTTTTTTCAGAGAATAGGTTGCATTTTGGCTCGAAATCATGTATGATCTAATTCTAGAGTTACCCACGCGCGTATGGCGGAATTGGCAGACGCACTAGACTTAGGATCTAGCGGGCGACCGTGGGGGTTCAAGTCCCTCTACGCGCACCATACATGAGAAGACCCTTCGAGCAGAAGGGTCTTTTGTTTTGTATGCGTTCCTCTTCGAGCGTCGTCTAAGCCTCGGGATGAGGTTTTCTGCCCATGAATCCTTCCGTCCAGCTATGGTAGTGTGTGATGTGCGGTTCACCTTCCTGCCAGCAGAGCAGGACCTCTTCTCCATCCAGAATAGCAGGGAAGTCCACTAGGCCGGGATGTATCATTTTGATAAGCACTCCCTTGCGGGAAAAATTCTCTATATATAAGTTCAGTTCCATTTGCATGAAATCCAATCTGCTCTCCATTTCAAACAGGGCGTCTCCTTGACCATCTTGATAGATTACCTTTACCTTGCGATAAGCGGTGTAGTGATCCTCCAGTTCCTCGGCCATACGCTGAAGCTGCCGAAGCTCTTGCTTAATGGTAGGAAGCAGCTCATTGGCTTCCTCAAGCGTATATCTTTTATTCATCATGATTCATCCACTCCCTTGCTCATAGTGTACTAAATCCGATGCCCACAGATCAAATTCATGAGTCTATCAGAGCTATTGCTCACTATATTTTCCTCCCGAATGAAGGATGGATGAAGAATCCCATTGACAATTGGCCTGAGAACCATTATCATCAATATTATTGATAATCGTTATCACTGCTAACGTGCATGACAGCTCAGTGATGGCGGAAGGAGCGTGCATGGCATGATTCGGTTAACGACATCAGGACTTGATATTTCGTATGAGGAACGCAAGATCGTTCAAAATTTAAATATTTCTATTCCCCAAGGGAAGATTACGGCGCTTGTAGGTGCCAATGGCTCGGGGAAATCGACCATACTTAAAACCATGGCGCGCATTATGAATCCTTCCAAAGGCAGCGTGCTATTGGACGGGAAGTCTATTCATAAGCAATCCACTAAGGAAGTCGCGAAGCAGCTTGCGATCTTGCCTCAGAATCCTACGGCACCAGATGGCCTGACTGTATCCGAGCTTGTCGCTTACGGTCGCTTCCCGTATCAGAAGGGCTTTGGCTCGCTGAGCAAGGAAGATCGTGCTATCGTGAAGTGGGCGGTTGAATCTACAGGCATGGCTGACTTTGCGGATCGTCCGGTTGACCAGCTGTCTGGCGGTCAACGCCAACGGGCATGGATTGCGATGGCTCTGGCGCAAGAGACAGATATTCTGTTCCTGGATGAGCCTACGACATTCCTCGATATGGCGCATCAGCTGGAGGTTCTGCATTTGCTGCAGAAGCTTAACGAGATGAATAATCGGACAATCGTTATGGTTGTCCATGATTTGAATCATGCGGCCCGCTATGCCCATCATATGATCGCGATTAAGTCTGGGGTAGTAAAAGGCGAAGGATCGCCTGTCGAGGTTATTACACCCGAAATTATGCGCGAGGTGTTCAATATCGAAGCGGATATCGTGCCAGATCCGCGCACGGGCTTGCCGCTATGCCTTCCGTTCGCTTTGGCTGGACAGCCAGTGTCGGATCGCGTCATGAAGCAAGAGAGCCGTGGAGAAAGAGAAAAGCTTACCGCAGCAGGCGCTTAAGCGATTTGACAGTACACAAATACGCATCTAAATGGCAGCATATAGCATGATAGAAACGAATGAAAAAGCCGTATTTCCTTGTGAAATGCGGCTTTTTTTGAACAAACATCATTTTTTCGAAAAAGGAGTTGCAATTCACTTTGAAAGATGATATATTATTACTTGTCGCCGCGACGATAAGTGACGAAAGCGAACGATACAACTAACATGCGGAAGTGGCTCAGCGGTAGAGCATCGCCTTGCCAAGGCGAGGGTCGCGGGTTCGATTCCCGTCTTCCGCTCCATAATTTTTGCGGCCTTAGCTCAGCTGGATAGAGCGTTTGACTACGAATCAAAAGGCCAGGAGTTCGAATCTCTTAGGCCGCGCCATATTTTTTTTAGAATGAATCAATATTTCGGGACGTAGCTCAGCTTGGTAGAGCACCTGGTTTGGGACCAGGGGGTCGCATGTTCAAATCGTGTCGTCCCGACCATCATTCTTTTTTTGCGGGTGTAGTTCAATGGTAGAACTTTAGCCTTCCAAGCTAATAGCGTGGGTTCGATTCCCATCACCCGCTCCAGTAATCACAACCGACTCCCTCTGCGATGCAGGGGGATTTTTTTATACTATTGCGCTTTTCTGTGGTAAATCATGAAAGTCGTCAGAATAAGGCGACAGATTGCGCTGCGGGACTTCAACGGCGTGTCGTTTTGTAGTATGATGGTAGAAGTGATTACGCCATTAAAGTGAGAGTAACCTTCGAAGTTGAAATAGGCATGTGCGTATGGATTGAGCGGATGCTTTCAAAGTGGGTTTGCTGCACAGATTTGTAGGAGGAACGGTATGTCGGAACAATCTGTATCATCAACAGCGACTAGTCGAACAGGAACGAACAATTTGCTCAGACGAGATGTACGTTTCTTGGGCAACATTCTTGGCGAGGTTCTCGTTCATCAAGGCGGACGCGAACTGCTTGAGATCGTTGAGCAAATTCGGGAACAAAGCAAAGCGCTTCGTGCAGAATTTGTGCCGGAGCTGTTCGAGCAATTCAAGTCTACGGTATCTTCCCTAAGTCCGGAAATTCGGCATCAAGTCATTCGTGCTTTCGCGATTTACTTCCAACTGGTTAACATTGCCGAGCAGAACCACCGTATCAGAAGAAAGCGTGACTATGAAGTATCTGCGGGCGAGAGCGTGCAACGCGGCTCCATCGAGAGCGCGATTCAGGATCTGAAGGAGCGCCAGATTGGCGTAGAAGATGTACGCGACATTCTAAGCGGCATTTCTTTGGAGCTGGTTATGACGGCGCATCCGACGGAAGCGACACGTCGCGCGGTGCTGGATATTCATAAGCGCATTGCGGAGGACGTCATGCAGTTGGACAATCCGACGCTAACGTTCCGCGAGCGCGAGAAGCTGAAGGAGAAGCTGCTTAACGAGGTTCTAACCTTGTGGCAGACGGATGAACTGCGTGACCGCAAGCCTACCGTTATCGATGAAGTGCGCAACGGCTTGTATTACTTTGACGAGACGTTATTCGAAGTGCTTCCAAGCGTATACGAAGAGCTGGAGCGCTGCCTGAGTAAGTACTATTCTGATGATCGTTGGCATGTTCCTGACTTCTTGCGCTTCGGCTCCTGGATCGGTGGAGATCGCGATGGCAATCCGTCCGTTACGGCTAAGGTAACGTGGGAGACGCTGCAACTGCATCGTCAACTGGCCATCCGCAAGTACGAAGAGAAACTGAATGGCCTGATGGAACTGCTGAGCTTCAGCACGAATCTGGTCACCATCTCGGAGGAACTGCAGCAATCGATTCTGAACGACCGCGAGCATGTCGAGCTGAAGTGCATCGATCCATGGCGTACGGCTACCGAGCCATACCGTATCAAGATCGCTTTCATGCTGGAGAAGCTGGCTAATACGCGTGACGAGGCGCTTAAGGGCACTCCGATGCGTTACAACCATCCAAATGAACTGCGCGAGGATCTGCTTGTGATCGATCGCAGCTTGCGCCATCATTATGCGGATTATGTGGCTGACACGGATCTGGCGAAGCTGGTTCGTCAAGTGGAGTTGTTCGGCTTCCACCTGATGGCGCTGGATATTCGTCAGCACAGCAATGAGCATGAGAATGCGATGACCGAGATTCTGGCTAAGATGCATGTCGTCCCGGACTACGCTTCCCTCTCGGAAGAAGAGAAGACGAAGCTGCTTCACCAATTGCTGAATGATCCTCGTCCGCTCACATCGAGCCACCTGGACTACTCCGAATCCACTCGCGAGTGTCTGGATGTATACCATACGGTGTACCGCGCACAGCAGGAGTTCGGTGAGAACTGTATTAGCAGCTATCTGATCAGTATGACGCAAGCCGCCAGCGATATGCTGGAGGTAATGGTATTCGCGAAGGAAGTTGGCCTGTTCCGCAAGGAAGCCGACGGCACGATTCGCTGTACGTTGCAATCGGTGCCGCTCTTCGAGACGATCGACGATCTGCATGCTGCTCCTGGCATTATGAAGGAGCTGTTCGAAATTCCGGTCTACCGCAAAGCGGTAGAAGCAAGAGGCAACCTGCATGAGATCATGCTTGGCTATTCCGACAGCAACAAGGATGGCGGCGTGGTTACGGCGAACTGGGAGCTGCGCGTAGCGCTTAAGGAAATTACGGCTGCCGGCAAGGAATATGACGTCAAGCTGAAATTCTTCCATGGACGCGGCGGTGCGCTTGGTCGCGGCGGTATGCCGCTCAACCGCAGTATTCTGGCTCAACCGCCTCATACAGTAGGCGGCGGCATCAAGATTACGGAGCAAGGCGAGGTGCTGTCTTCTCGTTATTCCATGCAGGGCATCGCTTACCGGAGCCTAGAGCAAGCAACTTGGGCGTTGATTACTTCCGCTAGACTGGCGAAGTATCCGCAGCAAGAGCCTGCTGCAGAGGCGGAGTGGGATGCAATATCCCGTTCCATCTCGGAGACGGCACTGAAGAAGTATCAGGACCTGATCTTCCGCGATCCGGACTTCCTGACGTTCTTCAAGGAATCGACTCCGCTGCCTGAGGTTGGCGAGCTGAACATTGGCTCCCGTCCTTCCAAGCGGAAGAACAGCGACCGATTCGAGGATCTGCGTGCGATTCCATGGGTATTCGCCTGGACGCAAAGCCGTTATCTGCTGCCGGCATGGTATGCAGCCGGTACGGCGCTGCAGCAATACGTCGGAGATGACGCAGAGAAGCTGGCTACGCTGAAGACGATGTACGAGCAATTCCCGTTCTTCCGCTCGCTCATCGACAATCTGCAGATGGCGCTGGCTAAGGCCGACCTTGTTATTGCAAAGGAATATGCGAATATGATTACGGAGCAAAGCATCCGCGATCGCATCTTCTCGCAAATCGAGGCGGAGTACGAGCTTAGCTCCAACCTGATTCTGAGCATTACGGGCCAAGACGAGATTCTGGATAACGTACCTGTCATTCAAGAGTCAATTCGTCTTCGCAATCCGTACGTGGACCCGCTCAGCTACATGCAAGTGCAGCTGCTGACGGAGCTTCGCGAACTGCGCTCCAACGATCAGGATGATCAAGAGCTGCTGCGTGAAGTGCTTCTGACCATCAACGGAATTGCAGCGGGCCTTCGCAATACAGGCTAATGCTGAATAGATGATAGACGTACCGCTCTACCTGGTTCCGACACCGGGTGGAGCGGTTTTTTATATGTGCGCATATTTATGTAGCTTTTACTCCCTCTTAAGATTGGTTTAAGGTGCAGCCCTCATGATAGAACTATGAAGCCCACCAGTTCATGAGGGAGGATAACGAATATGAGTTATGAAGAGTATGGGGATAAGAAAACAAGCGGACATGATGCAGAATCGGGAAGGCAGCTGACGGTTCCTCAATTTGAGGCCTATTATAGGGAAGTAAACAAAGGACGATCGAGCAGGAAGAAGAATGCGGCATTGCCGCTGTTCGCAGCATTTCTGACAGGCGCGTTGGTCATCGGCGGCTTGACGTATTCAGCGGATCGGAACAATCTGTTCACGGGCGGTTTGCTTGGAGGGACTAGCGCAAGCGGTGTGCAGACGAGCAATGGGAGTGGACAAGATTCAGGGCTTGCTACTGCGTCCATGAATACGAAGGATGATATGGCAGCGATCTATGAAAAGGCCAGTCCTGCCGTTGTGAAGATCGAGAATTACGGCAAAAATAAACAGCAGCAGGGTGGCGGTATGATGGCCGACCCATGGCTGGAGCATTTTTTTGGCGGACAAGGCTCGGCTGAGGGCAATGGGAATGCTTCCCCCAAAAATGATCAAGGACCACTGGTGCTGAGCGGATCTGGAACTGGATTTTTTTTCGATAAGGAAGGGCTTATCTTGACCAATGAGCATGTGGTCTCCGGTGCTTCTGAAGTAAAGGTGCAGGTACAGGGCTATGACGAACCACTGACGGCGAAAGTGCTGGGGACAAGCTACGACCTGGACTTGGCGGTGCTAAAGGTAGAGCATCCGAGCGGAGGCACTTTCCCATCGCTGAAGCTGGGGGACTCCAATGAGACGCGGATCGGCGACTGGGTGCTGGCCATTGGCAATCCGTATGGGTTCGACCATACGCTGACAATGGGTGTGCTAAGTGCGAAGGAACGCCCTATTACCATACAGGACGAGCAGGGATCGCATAAGTACGAGCATCTGCTTCAGACGGACGCTTCCATTAACCCCGGCAACTCCGGCGGGCCGCTGCTGAATGCGAAGGGCGAAGTCATCGGTATGAACACAGCGGTGAATGCAGAAGCGCAGGGGATTGGCTTTGCCATCCCGACTACAACGATTATGGATGTGCTGGATCAGTTGAAGGGCAATACGCTGTAAGAGGATGAAGAGGACACTGCGGCTCCATGCTGCAGGGCGTCCTCTTTTTTATGAGCTGATTCCCTATATAGAAATAAAATACCATCTCATCCGTGGTCTGATGACCATATTCCCTTGTCAATTGCGAAAATCCATCCCTATGATGATAATCACTTGCGTATTGGTCTTGCATTTTAGGTTCATGTCGATTACCATTTTTCTAGAAGGATTCTTGTAGCATGTACCCTTGAAAGTGATTGTCGATTTGGAATAGATGATACATAGGTGGTAGAGGTATCGTTCCAGACACCCGCTCTTATAGCGGACGAGACGGACGATCGTAACGTTTGGAGGAAATGACAAGGTGAACGTGTTGGAGAATAGGCTTGCAAGGCTCGCTCTGAAGGGTGACCAGCAAGCGTTCGCTGAGCTTGTGGACCTATATCAGGACAAGCTCTATCATATGGCTTACCGTATGCTGAACAACAGACAAGAAGCGGAGGATGTCGTTCAGGATACCTTTTTACGCGTTTATAAAAACTTAGACCGTTTTGACGAGGCGCTGAAATTTTCAACCTGGATTTATCGGATCGCCACGAATTTGTGCATTGACCGACTTCGCAAGCGGAAGCCAACTTACTCGCTGGATGCCGAATCGCAGGAGTATGACGGTCTGGACGGCTACTCCATGATTCCGAGCGATAACCGGACACCGGAGTCGGAGCTGATCTTATCCGATACGCAGCGGATTATCCATCAGGCGATGGAGTCGCTCCCTCCGAAGTACAAAACTGTAATGATGCTGAGATATATACAGGATCTGTCGCTGCAGGAAGTGGGCGATATATTGGATATGCCCGTTACAACGATCAAAACCCGAGTCCATAGAGGCCGTGAATTTCTTCGTAAAAAGCTGGAGCATCGATTATAAGCAAGGGCAATTTTATTTTTTTGAAACATCCCTCTTTCTCATACGTATCCTATAACGAGATCATGCTTAGCTTGGATGAGACGGGGATAGCATGAACGTGTAGGACGTAAGCAGGCAATTGAACTTCCCGACTGTGAAGCGGGATGACATTCGTATAATCGAGCAATAGAAGAAAGGAATGGCTGTTATGGAATGCAAAGTCGCCATCGTCAAGATCCATGACTACTTGGACGGCGAGCTGCCGCGTGAAGAAATCACCGAATTAAAATCGCATATGAAGTCGTGTTCCGCTTGCAGCGAGCGGTTCGAACAACTGGAGAAGGCCGATGCAGCGGCATTCGCCGCTTGGGAACCGGTCAAGCCGGCTGCGCAACTGGACAGCGCCGCTTCCGCTCAGTTGAGGGAGCGTATTATGTCGCAGCTTCCGAAGCCGAAGAGTACGGAGCGCAATCGTTTTATCCGCATTCTGTACCGTTACCCGGGACTGACTGCTGCTGCTGTATTTTTGCTGGTCATGCTGGGCAGTTTCTTCTCCTCATGGGATCAGGATGCCAAGATGATCGTATCGGGCGAGGACTTGCAGCATGTGGTCATTAACGGCAATACGGTCATTGTGCCTGAGGGCGTGAAGGTGACTGGCAACCTGACGGTTGAGAATGGCCGGGTGGAGGTACAAGGCTCTGTTGACGGCAACGTCACCGTCATCGACGGTTCCATGGTGCTGGCTTCGACCGGGCATATCGCGGGACAAAGCCGCACAATTGACCAGGCGTTGGACTGGTTCTGGTATAAGGTTACGTCCGCTTTCGGCGGTGTAATCCCTCACTGAGGTGCATAGAGGCTTCCCTTTTGAACAAGGGGAGCTTTTTTTTCTACAACATTTTGAAAAAAATTCTGAAAATAATTTTAAAATAAAGGATTTCCAATCCCCGATATAGAAAATAATAAAGTTGAAACGCGATTATAGACATACTGACGTGGTCTGCAGTTGGGGGTTGGCGTATGAGCTACTTTACAGATTCGACATGGCAGGATTGGTTAAAGGATATTATCGATGTCGGCATCGTTAGCTATATTATTTATAAATTGATTTTACTTGTTCGCGGTACACGTGCGGTGCAGCTTCTGAAGGGCATATTCGTGCTGGTCGCCACATGGGCGATCAGCACATGGTTCAATCTTTATACGCTCAAGTGGCTGATGAACCAGATGTTCACATGGGGGATCATTACAGTCGTGATCATCTTCCAGCCGGAGCTGAGGCGCGCGCTGGAGCAGCTTGGCCGGGGCAATCTGTTCTCCCGAACGTCTTCGCTGGAGCGGAATGCGCTTAGTGAGCAGCTAGAGGAAATTATCCGTGCTGTGCAGCATATGGCGAAGCGGAAGGTGGGGGCGCTGATCGTCTTCGAACGGAAGACGGGTGTGACTGAGCTGATTGAGTCGGGCATTCCGCTGGAATCTCGTATTACATCGGAGCTTCTGATTAACATCTTCACGCCGAATTCGCCGCTTCATGACGGAGCGGTCATCATTCGCGGTAGTCAGATTATGGCGGCGGGCTGTTATTTGCCGCTATCGGAGAATCCTTTTATCAGCAAAGAACTCGGTACTAGACATCGTGCCGCTATCGGGGTCAGCGAAGTCAGTGATGCGCTGTCCGTCGCTGTATCGGAGGAGACGGGTCAAGTCTCGCTCTCGATTAATGGCATGATCGTCCGGGATATCAACGAAGAATCGCTTATCTCCAAGCTGTTCGAAGAATTGACGCCGACCGTGAACGGCAAGGACAAGGAGAAGCGCGGCATCGCTGCGTTATGGAAGCGGAAGGGAGAATGACATGGATAAATGGCTAAGTCATCCTACTGCGCTGAAAATCATTTCTGTTTTGCTAGGCATACTGTTGTTTGCCGTTGTACATATCGACCCGGAGACGTCACCACAGTCCTTGACCTCCAGCATAGATACGAAGATTATCGAAGCGGCTACGATTGTTCCTATCGGGCTGGATGAGGAGAAGTACGTACTATCCGCTATGGAACCAACCGTGGCCAGAATCGTAGTAGAGGGCAAGATCTCAAGCTTGTACGCGGCTTCCAACTCGGACTATATTGTGAATGTGGACTTGGCTGGATTGAAGCCGGGAATACAGGAGCTGCCGCTCATCGTCAAGCTGCCGCGAGGCATCAAGGAAGTGGAGCTGTCGCCAAGGAAGGTGACCGTGCGGATCGAGGAGATCGTCACCAAGAGCTTTGATGCACAAGTGATGGTAGAAGGCGATGTGGCCGCGGGCTTTGTGCTTGGCGGACCGGAGATTGTGTCTGAAGGCGGCAGCGCCGTTCAGGTTACGTTGCCCAAGGATGATATGGACAAGGTTGGTCTGGTTGCAGCGTCGATAGATGTGTCGAATGCAGATAAAACCGTCGTGAACAAGAAGGCAAAGCTTGTCGTCTATGACACCGAAGGGCAGGAGATCACAGGCGCGATTGTTAAGCCCTCTACGATTCATGCTGAGGTTAAGGTGACGCTCCCATTCAAGCAAGTCCCATTGCAGCTTCGGTATTCGGGAGAACTCCCTGAGGATATGAGTCTTGTGTCTGTGAAGCCTAGTGTGGACTTCGTAACGGTCTATGCCTCGCAAGAGGACCTGGACGCGATATCCATCTATGACGGCGCTGTGCTTGATCTGTCGAAGGTGAAGCAATCAGGCACGATTAAGGTGAAGGCACCGCCTGTTGACCATATTCAGGCTGTCAATCCGGGAGAGATAGAGCTTACGATCGTAGTTGAGGTAGCTACGACCAAGAAGCTGTCTAATGTGCCGATCTCGATAACTGGCACGGGACCGGGCTTGACCGCACAAATTCTAACGCCTGCGAGCGGTACGATGGATTTGGAGATTAGCGGCGCTGAGGCTGTGCTTGCAGATGTGGTGCTGGATGATGTCGCTATTGTTGCGAAGGTTGCCGGCCTTGACCCAGGGACACATACAATTGCGTTGGAGCTAGAATTGCCTCCCTATGTACAGCCTGTTCTGGGGGATGGTCAATCGCTTAGCGCGACAATCGAGATTATGGATCCGACCGTGTCGAATGGCAATGATCCTGAGGATACCGAGGTTGGCGGCACGCCGGTCGATCCGCCGGATGAGGGCTCAGAGGGCGCTACTCCGGGTAATAACGGAAGCGGGTCAGGCAATGCAAATGCACGCTCTGGCGGTGACAAGTCCGGGAATCAGCATGCGCTGGTGGACGCAAATCGTCGAACTCCGTCGAATCATTTAATAGCTTGGAAAAAAGAAGACGCAACTGTATAGCCCGTTTATACGTTATTCGTAGTAGGAATGCAACAATATTGGGGATAGAGGGGAAACATTCATATGGGGAAATATTTCGGAACGGACGGCGTACGCGGCGTAGCCAACGAAGAGCTTACGCCCGAGCTGGCCTATAAGATTGGACGCTGCGGAGGCTACGTCCTGACAAGATCGGCTCATCAGCCGAAAGTAGTCATCGGTCTGGATACCCGTATCTCGGGTCCGATGCTGGAAGCGGCGCTTATTGCCGGACTACTGTCGATTGGAGCAAGCGTTGTGCGACTAGGCGTTGTTTCGACACCTGCTGTCGCTTATTTGACCAAGGAATTGGGTGCGGATGCCGGTGTAATGATCTCCGCTTCACATAATCCTGTAGAAGATAACGGCATTAAATTTATTGCGGGCGACGGCTTCAAGCTGTCTGATGACACAGAGCTTGAGATCGAGGCATTGCTGGAAGCAGAGAAGGACGAGCTTCCTCGTCCGGTAGGCGGAGATATCGGTACTGTGACGATCGATGAAGATGCTAAACAGCGTTATCTGGAGTTCTTGAAGACAACGGTGAAAGGCGACTTCTCCGGTTTGAAAATTGTACTGGACTGCGCAAACGGCGCGGCTTATGAGCTTGCTCCGGCAATCTTCCGCGAGCTTGGAGCGGACGTGACGACTGTCGGCGCAGAGCCTGACGGTCGCAATATTAATGCAGGCGTCGGCTCGACGCATCCGGAATATCTGCGCGAGAAAGTATTGGAGTACGGCGCTGATCTCGGACTTAGCTTCGACGGCGATGCCGATCGCCTGATTGCGATTGATGAGAAGGGCGAGGAAGTCGATGGAGACTTCATCCTCTGCATCGTTGGCGATCGCTTGAAGCGGGATGGCAAGCTGGCTCAGGATACGATCGTGACTACCGTTATGGCGAATATCGGTTTCTTCAAGGGCACCGAGAGCATCGGCCTGAAGACAGCGAAGACAGCTGTTGGCGATCGCTACGTCATGGAAGAGATGCGCCGTGGCGGATACAATCTGGGTGGCGAGCAATCTGGCCATGTCATCTTCCTGGATTATATTACGACTGGCGACGGTATTCTGACAGGACTGCAGCTTGTTGAGACAGTAGCAGCTTCGGGCAAAAAGCTTAGTGAGCTAAAAGGCTTGATGCGCAAGTTCCCGCAAAAGCTGGTGAACGTGCGCGTAGCTGACAAGAGCTTGTACAACGGCAATACTGCGATTGAGGAAGCTGTGAAGCAGGTGGAAGCGGAGCTGGGCGACAACGGTCGCGTGCTTGTGCGTCCATCCGGTACAGAATCACTGATCCGTGTTATGGCCGAAGGTCCGGATAAAGATCAGGTGGAAGCGTATGTGGACCAGATCGCTAACGTGGTGAAACGTGAATTAGGTTAAGCTTATTTGTATAGATAAAAGAGGACAGCAGGGGGAGGCATGATGCTTCGCTCTGCTGTCCTTTATTGATTTAATCGCACCTATGGTCGTAGTGGGAAAGCCTGGCTTAGAATGAAGCGTACAGCAGCCTTAATGCAAATAAGCTTGGAGTCCGCGAATATGGGTCAAATATTTGGCTTTGCTGGCTTCTTTCATCAAGGAAGCGGGAAGCCCTTTTAACTGCCTGTCATTTTTGCCTAGCGTGGCCACGGCGTCCTTCCGGCCCAGACTGGCCAGCTTGCCGTAGATGACCGGCTTGAAGGGCTGGAGTGGCATGTCATTCATGACGGCGTACAGGTTATAGCCGACCGCTTCTCCCATCTGCCAGGCAAGCTGAGCCGATGGCGGCAGCGGAAGACCATTATCCTGGGAGCAGATTGCGCTGTCGCCCGCCACGAAGATATCGTTGTGGGATGTGGATTGTAAGTAGGGATTAACGATGGCGCGTCCGCGCTGTGTCTCGATGTTCGAGCTCGCCACAACGGGGTTTCCTTGAATGCCGCCGGTCCAGATCAATGTATGAGTCGCAATCGACTGTCCGTTTTTCAGCAGAATGACAGGATAATGATAAGAGGCAATCGGAACTCCGACAATGCATTCCACGCCTCTTCGTTCCAGGCTCGTCATGGCTCTCGCCGCAAGCTCAGCGGGGAATCCCGGAAGGATGGATGGTGAGGCTTCGATGACAAGCAGAGACACCTCTACCGGCTCAATGTGATATTCGTCGCACCACTTGGGCAGCATATCGGCTATCTCGCCCATCATCTCGATGCCGCTCAGACCGCCACCGCCTACAATAAACGTTGCATCGGCTTGCTGACGGGTTTTCTTGTATCGGGCTAAGGATTGACGGATATGTGCATGGATTCGGTTAGCCTCGTGAATCGATTTCAACGGCAAGCTATGCTTCTCCAGACCTGGAATGTCGTAAAAGGCCGTCTGACTGCCCAGTGCAATGACCAGATAATCGTAGCTGTAGTCGCCGCCGTTAGTCCGTACTTCGCGTTGCTCCGTATCGATGCCGGTGACTTCTTCTGTGACAAGCTGAACTCGCTTGCCCTTGAGAAGTTTTGTGAGCGACAGAGCGACAGCCTGTTCCGGCAGATTGCCGGCTGCAAGCCGATGAAGCTCGGTCATGAGTTGATGGGTGGGGGAGCGGTTGATCAGGGTGACGACAGCTTCATTATCGTAGACAAATTTCCGAACAGTCAGCGCACATAACAGCCCAGCGTATCCTCCGCCTAAAATGACGATTTGCTTCAAACGATCATCTCCTTCAATGAATGGTCTGTTGTAAAGGATATGTATTGAGAAAAATTTCACATACTTGGGTGCAGTGATATTTAGCTAAGGCAGTTAACGATGATAAATACGGATCGATTATCAATTCGCATGAATTGTTAATTCAATTATGTGATTATTTTCACAATTATTATTTAGTTAAATCATAGCATAAGAAATACGGAAATGGCAATACCTGTTACAAGAAATGGGTTTTCGTTGATTCTGGTTTGTTTTCAGAAAATGGTTGCGCGAGTTCCGTAAAATGAATATGATAGGTAGTATGATTCAAGAAGGAAAGTGAGGATAGAGGTTATAAGTGATTCACAAGCGCCAGAGCTTTTGTGATGGATGGGGGATGCGGCTCTGAGAAGTGCCGTGGAGTATCATTCATACAGAAGCTGACGAGGTGAGGGTGTTCGAAGTCTTCGGCGGGGACCTTCCGGTATATAGCAAGCCAACCGTAAGCCGTAACGCAAAACGATCGGGCGACTGATCTGACAAACGTGCGGCAGGCTGCTGCAATTATTTGCTCCCATTATGTCTGCGATGCCGCCTGTGGGGCTGGCTCGGGCAGGAGAGTTACACGTTTTTTCGCTTTTTATAGTGGACGTTCATGGAATATAGGTACCGCGCTGACGGGATACCTCTCTTCCAGCATGGACTTATAGGAATAAATATGTGACAACTTCATAGCTGCCTTGGCTGCGCATAGGCGGGCATCCGTTGGACGGGGAAATATACCGATGACGGAGGTCTATTAAATTATGTGTGGTATCGTAGGATATATTGGTAAACGCGGCTCTCAGGATATTTTGCTGGAAGGTCTGAAGAAATTGGAGTACCGGGGGTACGACTCTGCGGGGATTGCTGTTTTCACGTCGAACGGGCTTGAGATCAAGAAGTCGAAGGGACGTCTAGCCGTACTCGAAGATAAGCTGAAGGGTGAGCCGCTGGAAGGCTCTGTCGGCATCGGGCATACGCGCTGGGCGACGCATGGCAAGCCATCGGATGTCAATTCCCATCCGCATACGGACAATTCCGCCAAGTTCTCGGTCGTGCATAACGGCATTGTCGAAAACTATTTGGAGCTAAAGGATGAACTCATCGCTAAAGGCCATGTATTCGTGTCGGAGACGGATACGGAGGTCATCTCGCATCTTGTCGCTGACGAATACAACGGTAATATTGTCGAAGCGGTGCAACGTGCGGTTGTACGGATGCGCGGCGCATTCGCGCTTGGCGTATTGACGGAATACGAGCCGGAACGACTCGTTGCGGTCCGCTTCGCAAGTCCGTTAGTTATCGGCATTGGCGAAGGCGAGAATTTTATCGGCTCGGATATTCCCGCTATTTTGGAGCATACGCGGAATGTGTATATATTGAACGACGGCGAAATGGCCGTATTGACACGGAGTGGTGTCGAACTGATGACGACCGGCGGCGAAACTATTTCCAAGGAAATAGTTCATGTCGATTGGGATATTGTTACAGCGGAGAAAGCCGGATTCGATCATTTCATGTTGAAGGAAATATACGAACAACCGAAGGCTTACCGCGACACGATGCGCGGCAGAATCTCGGATGATGGCAAGTCCGTACAATTGAAAGAGCTATCGATGTCGGAAGATTATATAAAATCGCTTCGCAAGGTGCATATTGTCGCTTGCGGCACCGCCTACCATACCGGACTTGTCGGCAAGTCGGTAATTGAGTCGCTCGTGCGCATTCCTGTCGAGACAGATGTCGCTTCTGAATATCGCTACCGCTCGCCTATTATTACCCCGGATACGCTGGTCATTGTCGTCAGCCAATCGGGTGAGACAGCGGATACGCTGGCGGCGCTGCGTGAAGCAAGAAGCAAGGGCGCCAGAGTGCTGGCAATTACGAACGTTGTCGGCAGCTCGGTCGCTCGCGAGGCGGATGATGTCATCATCACCTGGGCCGGACCAGAAATTGCTGTCGCTTCGACCAAAGCGTATACGTCGCAGTTGATCGCTTTCTATCTGTTCAGTCTGCATCTTGCAGAAGTATTGGGATCGCAGGAGCGGGCTGCGGTGGAAGAGCTGATCGCGGGACTCCACGCTCTGCCGGAGCAAGTGGAGCAAATTCTGGAGCAGGCACCGGTGTTGAAGCAGATAGCGGAATTCATCTCTCATCATAAGAGCTTGTTCTTTATCGGTCGTGGCGTCGATTATGCTGTCGCACAGGAAGGCTCGCTGAAGCTGAAGGAAATCTCGTATATTCACTCTGAGGCTTATGCGGCTGGCGAGCTTAAGCATGGCACACTCGCCTTAGTCGAAGAAGGCGTACCGGTGATTGCACTGGTGACGCAAGAAGCGCTCTATGAGAAGACGATGAGCAATATCAAGGAAGTGAAGGCTCGCGGTGCTCATGTGCTTGCCATAGCGAATAGCGGCTCCGAGCAAGAGATCGCGAAGTCCGTCGACGAGACATTCGCCATCCCGCGGACGCTTCCGCTGCTGACGCCAGCGCTTGCCGTCGTACCATTGCAATTGTTGTCGTATTACGCCTCCCTGGCGCTAGGCCACGATGTGGATAAGCCGAGGAATCTGGCGAAGAGTGTTACGGTGGAGTAGGGGAAGGAGATAATAGCGATAGTTGTGTAGCTTTAAAACAAAGTTCGATAATTTATATTAAAGATTGTTACTGTAGAACAAAGATTGATTATTTGTATTTATGTTTGATAATAATGGCTCTTAAGAATATATTTATTCTTAAGAGTCATTTTTGTATTCAGAATGCTCTCTCCCTTAGTTTCGATATAAAATTACAATTTATATTTTCAGAATAGTTGATCAAATCAATAAACTGTATAGAAAAATCATTTATTGGAGGTTGTGTATTCTGAATACCAATCAAAGAGCATTAGAACTATATGAGATGAATCATTTTGAAGAAGCTTTAAAAACCTTTCAACTAGCGGTGAAAGAATCTAGAGATATTCAATCTTTGACTAACCTTGCTTGGATTTATTATCACGAGAAGAGCAATAGTCAAATTGCAGAGGAGTTATTAAATGAAGTGTTACAGATGACTCCATCCTCTTATTTTCCATATAATTTGTTAGGTGAGATATATGTTGAAAGAAATGAGTGGAGGAAGGCATCAGATATATTAACACAATCCATTAAAATAATGCCTACTCCTGAAGCTTTTAATAATTTGGGAATTGCTAAATATCATTTGAGAGAATTGCAGGATGCTTCAGAATTATTTCTGAAGGGTTCGAAATCTGAATCGGATTATTCTTTGTATTCTCATATAAAATGTTTAATTGAACTCAATGAAAATATTAGAGCGAAAAAGGTCTTGGAAACATTCAATGAAACAGATGATGAGTTCGTAGGTAATGTTGAAGTAGCAGAACTTTACTATGAAATGAATGAATATAATGAGTCAATATTATGGTTCGAAAAAGGTTGGAATGAATATTATAAGCAGCCTAGTTGGGTTGAAGAATACATATATGTTTTGATTAAAACTAATCGAATGGAAGCTGCTAAAGAAAAGCTGAAAATAGCGATGGAAGAAAAACAGTTAGAAATTGAAGGTAGTGAGCAAGACGAATGTAATGAAGTTTGGACGCAGCTAGACAAAGATATGAATATACAACATTTGAACGAAGAATATATGCAATATCAATCTTTAATAGAGCGTATTTTATCGGGATATACTCCAAAGATAAAGTTTACAACATCGCTTTACTCAGGATGCTATTTATTTGGTTGCAAACGCCATAATAACACTTAATATGGACAGTAATAGCATCGTAATGGATGTTTAGATTTGAATTGAAAGGAATAAAAATTTCAAGACAATATGAGTTTCTTTCTGATTTAGAGAGGAACTATTCGAGAACAATTTCCTTTATTGCCGTTTGAGGAAACAATTGTCATTGCAGATGGATTAGGTCTTAAACATCCTACAAACCCAAAAACGAATGAGCCAGTTGAGATGAAAACGGATTTTTTATGAATTTTTGGAAGAATCTAAACGAGAATTCTTCCTGTCTTCTGGTAGCGTGCCAGCTAGAATTAGGGTAAGGGGCAAAAGTTGAAGATTCGGCAACGAATTAAACAACTTTATTATCTCTATACAAATACAGGGAATATCAGTTTATAGACTCTGCCGAAATCGTCTCACACCCGTTGAATAACGCAAACTTTTGGAAACAACTGTTCAAGGCTGTTCGCAATTGTGTTGTTTGCTTCACACCTTTCTCGTACCAGATGTTTTTAACAACGAGCGTTCTAGTTTTTCGCTCCGCGATTATCTCGGCTCGTCCAATGAAGCTCTCTCCATATAATAGAGGCAGTACATAATAGCCGAATTTTCGTTTGATTGCAGGAGTGTAAATCTCCCAGGTGTAATCGAAGTCAAACAATTCGTTGATAAGTTTTCTGTCCCATATGAAATTATCTAGCGGGGCAATAAGCTCGCAACGCAATTTCGGCTCCTGATTTTGCAGAACGGCTTCAATAAGCGGTAAATCCTCCGCGAGGCAGTACAGCATATCCTTCATTTGTTCCACGGCAACAGCAACAATGTGAGCTTCCTGTAATAGCTGGCGGAAAACTTCGTTACGCTGTGCTGCTTTCAACCCCCATATGTTCAGCCATGCATCTGACGCACGATTCCATAAGAGACCAACAGAGCTAATTCGACGAAGTACCCGCCACTTATGATGCTCAAGCTCATCCTCCAACGGCTCTGATGCATTCAGTAGATTTGGTTGTATGTACTTCTTGGCGATATCGTAATATTTACGTGTTCCTTTTTTATGATGGATAATCAGCTCACCCGTCGAATACATCTGTTCCAGCACCGATCGAGATGAATTGTTTCCACCGCTCCAATGGATGACCGATTGCCAAGAGAAATCTCCATCCAATTTTAAATCATTCGAACTTAGCGCACCGTGATTTTGGATATGAGCCCGTACTTGCGTTGTCAACGCCTCCATTTCGGGATAGCGTTCGGCATGTTGTCGGGCGGCTTGCCTGTATCTCTCAAAATACGGCCAGTCCTCGACAGGGATAATGGCCAGGTTCTTGTCGGGATAATCGACAAGGCTTCTATCCTCATAAAGCAACTCGGCGAGCATTCCCTTGGTAAATCCCTTAATTCGCGACTGTAGCACCAATTCGGCATTTTTTCCGCAAACATCGATGGGGTCGTATTGAATACAGTTGACCTGCCGAGCAAAATCCAATACGCCCTGCTTCCCACTAAATTTATATTTGCCCAAAAGTCCATGCTTCAACAACAGAAATTGCCGTGCCTGGCGGTTTGTTAATTGAATCATGCTTGTTCGCACCTACCTCTAGTTAGTTTTTTTATTATATTACAGTGGAAGCTGGAGGGGAAAAGAAGGCGTGGAGAAAAATGTATTTCACGTACTCGCTGAGGGTGCTTCTTGTACTTTTTATTGGCTGGCTTGAGTCCAATGTATACCGAACTCAAACCAACCAATCAGCCGTATAATAAAAACTCTAACTTTAAGGAGTCACTACCAAGGAAGGCATCTTTTCGGTATTGCATTTATTTTGTTGGATCCATCACAGGCGGTACTGGAAAGCCTGCTTGACGTAATAGCAGCAGCATCATTTGGCCGCGGTGATGTGTTTGGTGGTCAATTAAGAAACGTAATACTGCGCCTTTTGTTGCAAGACTTGCAATGTCCCTTTCACAGCAACTGCCCATTCCTTTAAAAAATCATCCACTTGTCGATACATCCAAACGTCTCATCCATCATTCACTTCTCTTTTATCATACAAAATATTTGCTCAAAAGAAAAGAAAAATGCGAACTCTTGTTCTTAATCAAAAATGCGTACAAAAAATCTATATCCGCTAAACTTGAGAATACCACCAAACAGGTTAGCGAGGTATATAGATGCACGATCTGGGTGTTCTTCGGAAGTTGGAAATACTTTTTAATTTCGAGTTTTACAATAGGAAAGAGTAGAATTTTTTTGAAATATTGTACTTATAGTAACGGAGGGCATTAGTTGAAAAAGGCTCAATTAATTGATCAATCTTTTTTAAAATGGAGTTTTTGCATTTTCTGATAAATAAAGGTTGAAGGTGATTTTACATTATAGTTAAGTTCTTCTGTCCAATTACATCAAATAAACAAGAAAGAATCCCGATGAGCATATTTGCATCATCGGGATTCTTTGATTTAGTTAACTAATCCGGTTATTACCATTGCTGTGAGCCGATCCATCAATCCTATTTCCTTAAAGGGGTGTCTAAGGTGTTGACACGTCTAGGCTTAAGCTATACAAAAGCCACCTATACCTTGGCCCGCAACACCTCAAGTAATAATTGATCGCTTGTTTCTTCAGGTATAAAGTTTTTCAGTTCAATCTATATAGTATATAAGGATTGCGGCATTATATTAGATTACTAGAGTAGTTTTGCGTAGTTCATAAGCCCTAGTTTCCTTTCCCGTTAAGCAAAATATAGATTTATTTGCAACTTTATGTTCACATATGCCTGGAAATCAGGCTATACTTAATTTGGCAATTCTTCGTTTGTTTATTTTTTGTCCATTATCGAGTGGTAAAATAGGAAAGAAGCACTAAAGGGATGAATAGCTTTAGCAAATCTAAACAACAGGAGGGAAATTAGTGAGTAAACGGTGGCTGAAAAAGCTAGGAGTTTCCATGCTTAGCTTCACATTGATTGTTTCGCTAATCTCTGCAGCAGCAATACCAATTCATGCTAGCGCAGCAGAAGCAGTTGAGATTGGAATTGATGTACAGAAGGCCTATGATGTAGATGTCGTACTAGCGGTAGATAATTCTACGCAAAATATTGATACTTACAAAGAGGATCTTCAGCGTGCATTAGAGCTTAGAGGCGTAAATGCCAGCAATCTTAACATTCAATCTGTACAAGTAAATGAAACGAACATACTAGAAGGAAAATTTGAGCTTAATCTATACTGGCCTGCCTCAGGAAAGGATATGGATGCTCATGTAGAGTTCTGGAATGCAACTAGCAAAGTGGATGAACTATACTACTCAAAGAAATTAGTATATGGTAGCACATTGGACTATGACGATAGAACTGGCGGAGTTGGGGAAATTATTTCGTTAAGTCTGGACACCATTCCAGCTAATATTGTGGAGCTTAAAGTATACATTAATCCATTCTCAGGTTCAGAAACATCCACTATGTACTTACGTAAAACAATAAACAACGTTAAACAAGAAATTATTCGATATTCTGGCTATGTAACTTATCCTAATAAATTTTATTTTGGCAGCTTTAAGCGTAACCAGGATTCTTGGGATTTCCATTATAATAATGGAGCAATTTTTGCAGGTAAAGAGGTAGAGGTTATTTCAAAGGATTTCATGGAGGTTCTTCGTGAACCAGATTGGAGACCTTCAGCTAGAAAGTATATCGTTAACCTGAATGACCAGACGGTGCCTGATTTTGATGACTCCATTGCACTAGGCGAGATTGTGACAAGAATGGACAATGACCAAATCCATTATATTGGCTGGGGCGAAGATACTGACGGTACGGGAACGAATGACTTAACACAAAATCAAGCGGAATCCTTCATTAGAAAAAACAACGATAAGGGTACGTTTGTTAATCGCTCGGGTTCAACCTATCAGCAGCAAGTAGAAGCAATGGCTGATTACATTGCGAATCAATCGCGTAATGAAGCTAATAATGAATATTTGGAACTTGGTCAAAATTACGATTTAATCGTTTCTCCATCCTCCGAGCTTACGAATACGAAGGATGAGGATTGGCCACAAGGCAAATGGAGAATTGAGCATGACCCAAGCATTTATGATAATAACACAGGGGTTGTCCCATATAGCGGACAGTACTTAGATGACTTCCTTCCTATTTTCAATAAAGTTGGACAGTACGATATTTATTATTCAGACGTACTTGTGAAGACGCTATATGTGCACAGAAAACCAGTGAGTCGCTTCGATGTTGAGGTTAACGGTAATAACGAGGTTTCGTTAACGAATTTATCGTATGACCGCGATACGCAAGCTCAGAATAATGGCATTGAAGAAGCGATTTGGAAGTGGAAGCTTACGACTGATGAAGAATGGACAAGTGGCCAGCCTGAGCGCTTTGTGCCTAACCAGGATTACATTATTCAGCTTATGGTTAAGGACTATCAAGGCACATGGAGTACTGCTCGTTCACGTTATCAATCGACACAGTCAGGTGCAGGAAAGCCAATTGCTGATTTTGAGCTAAGTGCGAATCAACTCGTATGGCCGGAAAGTACGATAGAAATTGAGAATACAAGCTATGATCCTCGTAGTGCGGACATAACAGAGCAGCAATGGACCGTAACTAAAAATAATGATGTTGTCTACACAGGCAACTCACCAAAGCTTGATTTCACTAGTGATGGTGTGGGTACGTATAAGATTTCACTAAGAACGAGAAATGAAAGTGGTACGTGGTCAGAAACCTTTAGTCGCTTTTTGAAAATACTTCCTAACAGTCAACCTACGATTTCTAGCATTGGCAATCAATCGGTTACTGAAGGAGTAACAAAAGAAATTCCATTCCAGGTAACAGATGAAGAAACGGGTCCTTATAGTGTAACTGTAGTAGGCTCCTCCTCTAATACAACCATTATTCCTAATGAGAATATTGTTGTTACTGGAAATGGAAAGGATAGAGTTGTATCTATCACGCCAGTATTTGGACAAGCGGGTGTTGTCACAATCACATTGTCAGCTAATGATGGTGATATGACTGTTCAGCAAACCTTTACGATCACTGTCGTTGAAAAGTCAGCTCCAACCATAAGCAGTATTGAAGATCAAAGTATAAATATAAGTGATCCTTCGGATGTCATTGACTTTACGATAGGTGATGAGATTTTTGGGGCTGATCTGATTCATGTTACAGCTACTTCCTCTAATCAAGAGCTGATAGCTGACGCTAGTATTGTAATTGGTGGAAGGGATGAAAATCGTACAATTAGCTTTACTCCCGTTGCTGGTGCTTCTGGAACTGCTGATATTACGATTGAAGCAACTGATCCAAGTGGAAAAAAAGCAGTTCAAATTTTCACGGTTACGGTAAGTGATTTAGTACCGCCTAATATTGTTAGTGTTAATGTTGTTGATCCTGAGACTCGTTATAAAGCAGGAGACGTCATTCTTATTAAAGTGACTTTTGATGAGGATGTTAACGTTACGGGCTTGCCTGAGCTAGTACTGAATTTTGGCAAATCAACGCCTGGTTATGCACCCTATTCAAGCGGTAGCTCATCTAATGAGTTAATCTTTGAATATACCGTACAAGATGGTGACGATACAGAAGAAATTCGTATTGCAGCTGAACAGGCGCTACAACTAGCTGGTGGAACGATTAAGGATGGAAATAATAACAATGCGAATTTAGCATTGCCAGAAGACTTTGTTTGGGACACGCTCACTATAGATACGATAGCTCCAGATAGACCGAGTATAGAGTCTCAAACGGTGAAACCTGGTACAAGCATTGAAATTACATCTGATGCACCATCTGTAGGAGAAACAGCTTGGTTAGCACCTAGTGGTACGACAAGCTTTCAAGAAGGCTTGACCATGACGAAATTAGTTGGCGATGGATCGAGCGATACTATTCGAGCGCCTCTAGCAGAAGGAACATACTATTTGTATGTGATTGATGCTCACGGCAATATATCCGATGCTTCTGAACATGCAGTCATTGTAGATAACACGCCTCCTAATGTGGCTAGTATTCATTTACCAATAGCTAGAGACAACGTTATTAATTCATACGAGGCTGAACAGCTCATCGTTTCTGGTACAGCTGAACGAGATGCAAAAGTTGAAGTAACGTTCATAGATGAAGATTCAGAGACAATCGTTATTACAACATATGCTGATGGAAATGGTAATTGGAGCATTGATCCTAGCGATATTAGCTCTTTAGCTGATGGAGCCATTACGGTTAGTGTGAAAGTAATTGATGCAGCAGGTAATGAAAGTGTAGAGATCGAGCAAACCATTCAAAAAGACACCGTTACGCCTATTAACCAGGATGATGTACTTTCCAGTAATCAAGTCCTTAAAGGCAATAAAGTAATTACACTGGATGCAGCAGCTGGTGAAGGTTTGACTATCTTTGTAGCACCGCATGGAACAGCGCCAGAAGATTTAGTCGCAAATGGTACTACGATTAAGAGCGTTCCAGGAACTTATGATACGATTCATGCACCAACAACTGACGGCATCTATCATATTTATATTATGGATGCGGCAGGTAATGTATCAGAGCCTAGTAATGCCACCATTGTTGTTGATAATATTGCGCCAACGATTAATTCATTGAATCCAGATACAACAGACTGGGTGAAGGATTCGGTACTAATATCGATTGATGCTACGGATAGTGATGGCAGCGGGATTGCTAAAGTGAAGTATGCATATGGCCTTCAAATCGCTATCTATTTCATGGCAAATGGTATCTCTGTCAATGATAATAGTTTTGAAGTTGATACGAATGGTATTTATACCGTTTATGTTCGTGATTACGCAGGCAATGAGAGCATTCAGTTTATCCAAATTACCAATATTGATAAGGAGAAGCCAACTTCACCTGGTATACAGCTTCAGCCTAATCGAGATTTCTTTAACGGTGACTACACGATTTCAATCACTCCTGGTCAAGACACAGCATCAGGAGTAGATTATACAGAATATCGTATAACAGGCGCTGCTCAGGAAGATTGGACGGAATACGATGAAGCTCTAGTGTTTACTGAAGCGGGTACGTATACAATAGAAGCGAGAACCTATGACAATGTAGGAAATGTTAGTGATATTACTGTACGTACAATTGTTATTAATCGAGAGCTTACGGTATTCCCAACGATAAGTATCTCACCTGACAGAGCATTCAGTAATGAGAATATAACGGTAACCATTACAAAAACATTTGATGAAGAGCATCAGGATGAGGGCGAAAATTCTGTTATATACTACAAAATTCCTAGCCTCGGTGTGGATGAATATGTAGAATACACGGGAGCATTTGACATTACGGAAGAAGGAGAAACCGTAATTGAAATTATGGTTAAAGATAGAGCTGGTAATGAAGTTACTACAACAAAAGTTGTAAATATTGATAAGACAGCGCCTATCAATCAAGATCAAGTTCTTGAAGAAGATGTCCTTGCTCAAGGCAAGACGTTGATTACGATTCAGCCTTCTGATGATAGTGAAGATACAATTTGGTTAGCACCAGCCGGAACGACTTCGTTTACGGAAGGTACAACGATGACAAAAGCTTCTGGTCATTCAACTCAGATCGTTACACCATCCCTGGACGGAGATTATAAAATCTATGTTGTTGACAAGTCGGGGAATATTTCATTAGCTAGTGAAAAGACTGTGACAGTTGATAACATACCTCCAGCGGTAAACGGTATTGAGGATGATAAGATTTACAAGGAATACCCGACGGTAAGCTTTGGAGAAGGGGCGGCTACATTAAACGGCGAGCCGATTGAGAGTGGCACCAAGATTGAAGCGAACGGGGAATATACCTTTGTCGTAACGGATGCTGCGGGCAATAGTACGGTTATCACGTTTGTAGTGGACTATGACAAAGAATCTGTTGATAAGGACACTGCTGCGTTAGAGCTAGGCTTTGCTCCTGGTGATCATCCTGAATGGGTATCTACTCATATTTCACTAAGTGATAAAGGATTTTTTGATAGCGAAATCGAGTGGACAAGCAGTCACAAGGATATTTTATCCGTTGACGGAAAAGTTACACCTCCTTTGGTAGATACTGAAGTAACATTAACAGCAAAGATTACTAAGGGCGAATATACGCTAGAGAAGACCTTTACTGTGCTAGTTATGGCAGACCCAGTTAAGCCTGTCATCGCATTAAATGGCAGCAGAAACGTTATTGTAGAACAAGGTCAAATCTATGTAGAGCAGGGCGTTCAAGCCAATGATAACATAGACGGCAACATTACTGATAAAGTTACGATGAGTGGATTTATTGATACTAAAACGATTGGTGTATACACATTAATTTATACAGTATCAGACCAAGCTGGTAACATTACTCAAGTAGAACGTACCGTTACAGTTGTGAAACCATCAGTTCCAGCTAGTACAATTGTTCAAGTGGATGGTGATCAAAAGTCTACAGATAATAAGGTTAGAGATGCATTGCGAGAAGCTAAGAAGCAAAAGGCAGGTAAGATCGTACTTGTTGTTAATCAGTCAGTTGAGAATGGTGCTCCTGTTCAAGTTAGCATTAGTAAGGATCAACTGAAAACAGCATACGATCAAAATACGAAAATGGAGCTTCGTGCCGATAATGCTTCCATTGTTATACCGATTCGCGACCTTGATCTAACTCAATTCACAGGAAGCGCCAGATTAGAGCTAGTCATCAAGCAGGTGGATGTTGATCAAGCAGAAAACCAAGTATTAGTAACAGCTATTCAAAAAATGAATGCGAATTTTGCTATTTACGATAATAAGGTTTTCGACTTTAAGATGAGAGTGATCGAAGAAGATTCTCAAGGCAATGTTATTCGTACAAAAGAAATTAAAAATTTTCAAACAACAGAGGATATCGTATTAACGATTTCTGTTGGTACTAACATTGCTCAGCAGCTGAAATTTATGACCTTCTACTTCAATGAGACTTCAGAAGAGTGGGAGTATATTAGAAGCAGCTATGATCAGCAGTCTGGCAACATGACCTTATTAACAAATCATCTTAGTATTTACTCGGTTATGAGTGCGACTAAGGCTCAGAAGCAAGCAGAGCTAGTTCATATTTTGAACAAAGAAAATATAACGATCCAAGAAGTGCGCAGCATTATTGAGGATCCAGATATGGACTTTGATCAAGAAGCAATGAATAAGTATGATGTATTTACTGATGTTCATAAAAACGCTGTAGCTCAAGACATTATTAATAAAAAGCCGAATGGCGGTTATACGTATCCCTCGCTTAGCACGCAAGTCATTACTAGCGTGAATGATAAGCACAATTCAATTATTACGGATACAGTAAAGCCTGTCATAACCCTGTCTGGTCCTAGTACTGTGTATGTAACTAGAGGCAGCGCGTATATGGAGCAAGGTGTAACAGCTATTGATGATCAGGATGGTAATATCACTGGTCGAGTCATTTTAATAGGTTTAGTAGATACAACACAAAACGGAACCTACATTCTGCGTTATCTGATTACGGATATGAATGGTAATCAATCTGAAGTTAAGAGAACGGTAATTGTACGTAATCCTAGCTCCGTTGAAGAAGAGGTAGTAGAGGTAGTAGAGCCAGCATTGCCAGTAGTCATTTTGGATAGCCAGAAGGATCGTTATGTGATTAAAGAAAACAAAGATAATACGATTGTGTCTAAGAAGGAACCACAAATGAATATTGTGGGTAACATCTATACAATAGAAGCTGTTTCCAATGCAGCGACTGGACAAATCGTCGTACAAATGAAGTACGATCCAAGTCAGATTACTAACTTGAATCAGCTTGCTGTTTACATGTACGATGAGGTTGAACAACGTTGGGTATCTGTTGGTGGCATTATTGATGCTCAAAATCATACGGTTACGATTAAACTAGATTCCCCGGCAACAATCGCTTTAATGGAAAACAAAAAGATATTTAATGATCTAGATGGACATTGGGCAAAGGATATCGTTGAATTCCTGGCGGCAAGACAGATTATTACTGGCGACAGCGAAGGAAACTTTAATCCTAATATGGGTATTACGAGAGCTGAATTCTCAACACTAATTGTAAGAATGCTTAATCTTCCAATTAATGAATCAGCAAGTCCATTTACCGATGTAACAGGCCAATGGTATGAAGCATACATTACCACCGCTCAACAGTTTGGAATTGTTAAGGGTGTAAGTGATACTAGCTTTGATCCTGAGCGAGTTGTTTCTAGACAAGAGATGGCAGCTATTATTATTCGAACACTTAAGAAATATAAGGATGTAACTTTGACCGAGGAAGATCTTAAGTCTATAGCTGAATTTGCAGATACAGATAACATAAGCGCTTGGGCGTTTGAAGATGTATATGCGGCAAGAAAGCTAGAGCTAATGATCGGCAGAGAAGGTAATAAATTTGCACCTCAAAGTCCAACGCTAAGAGGCGAGGCAGCTTCAGTTATTTATAAGCTGCTGAAGGAGCTTGGACTAATTTAATAAGTAATGATAAAGGCATCCTATCTGTCCTTCGTGGACAGGTAGGATGCCTTTTGATTTAATTAAACGTATTTCAATTCATGATTAAATAAACGATACATGTATAGTACGCAATAATCCCTGCCTTCGATATTGTGCTGGAAAATCGTAACCCATCTGCGGAAACATTAATATCTACTCGTACACAATATAAGGCTCAACGTACTGATCAGCGCTTGACAGTCAAGCTAATTCATTGATGGCGGTTAAATTCCACGAAATTGTCATCTATATAGCGGCTTTTCATAAGGGAACACGTTCTTTGACGGTCATCATAGTCCGTTAGAAGCCGAAATGCTGCGATATGAGATTGTAACGGTCAAGAATGCCCCTTACAGGCTGAAAAAGGGGCGATTGAGGGGAAAAACGTATTCTAATAGCCACAAATGACCTTTAAAATCGGGAATATTTAAAAATCAGCCTCTAAAGGTCAGCGGTGACCGTTAGAGGCTGGCTCCTTCCGTAGTTGGAAGACTTCCTAGTTTTCACTGTTGTGATTGACGGATTTCGCATCGCTCTATTCCTCTTTTGTTGTTGGGCAGGATGCTCAACCATACAGGATGGGCAAAGAGGTGTTCCGTTTTCAACCTTGATTTATTCGTCAAGCACTGATTTTTTTTGAGCCCAATATAATGTGAACTTTTTTCTCACATATACCGCATGAGAGTGTAACAACTTTGATTATGAATGATGTGCCAAGTAGGCGACGAATTGCTAAATGCTTCACGTCGGCTTGCTAAAACACTAATTTGCCTCCCTCATCCCGACTTCGTTTTTCCCTCATTCGTTCGCCAAAAGCACCCTAAAAGAGCCTCCAATATTACTTGCAAATAAAACGGCATAATTCGAAAGTCGACTTCACAAAAACGTTAAAATTCCGCAAGGCTTGATACTGCGCGAATTTGACTGATTCTTTCATAATTCTTTTATTGGCCGTCTCTATAATGAAGTGTATTAGTTGTGCAGTTGCAGAAACCTATCCGCTTAGTAGAGGAGAAAAATCATGAAAAATTCAGTCATATGCCTATTAATTGCATTATTTGCGTTCGGGACTTCATTCTCGCAGATTCGAGCTGTAAATGCAGCCGAGAACGACTTTACTTTTACAGTCGGTTCCAACGGAGCAACGGTTGTGAGCTACGGGGGCACGGATCTGGACGTGATTATTCCCGCTACGTACGAAGGGACGGCTGTAACCGAGATTGGGAGATCAGCATTTGATACGAACGGTACGGGCAAACCTAAAATTAGGAGCGTCGTGATTCCGAACAGTGTGAAGGTCATTCAAACGTATGGATTTCGTTATACTAGCCTCACTTCCATAGACCTTCCTGACAGCTTGTTAACGATTGGCGCCAGCGCCTTCGAAAACAATCCGCTTACAACCGTCGTTTTTCCGGACAGTGTGACGATGGTCGGCAACTATTCATTTTATATGAATAGTTTGACATCGATTAAATTATCGGAAAATCTGAAGACGATTAATGGCGGGGCTTTCGACACCAATCACCTTACGAAACTGGTCATCCCGGCTGGTGTTACGAATGTCGCCAGTAGTTCGTTCTATAATAACAGATTGACAAGCGTAACAGTGTTAGGCAATGCAACAACTTTTGGGACAGGCGTATTTGCGGGTAATCCGGGCAATCTGAAAATATTTGGAACTGCAAATTCTCCCGCAGCCGCTTATGCGGCGAACAATGGACATGCGTTTGTGGACGGAACGGGATTGTTTCAAGCGCTTGCTAGCGCTAAGTCATTGTTGAAAAGTTACCCGTTGGGCACCGGAGTAGGACAAGTGCCGGCGAATGCCTATAACGACTTGTCTGCAGCCTATGACGCAGCCAAGCTTTTTATCGACGGAATCGAGAATGCCACCGTCGCCTCTGACCTGGCTGACGCCGCAACCCCACTGACCTCTTCAATCGCGGCATTCAATGCGCAAATTGTCCAAGCCGGCAATCCTGCGGCGTTGGGGGCGGCGATCGCGGCGGCGCAGCAAGCGTTAACGGATCATCCGCAAGGCGTAAACGTGGGACAAACGTCGGCGGGAGACCGCAACGCTTTGCAGAACGCAATTGCTGCAGCCCAGCAAATTTTCAATCAGGCCTCCCAATATCTGCAGGACGAATTGGAAGCGGCTGTCGCTAATTTGGAAACGGCGATAGATACATTTGAAGACATGATTATCTCATCCGGCGATCCGACAGCGCTAGCCGAGGCGATCACGTCGGCCAAGCAGGCATTGACGGATCATCCACAAGGCGTCAACTTGGGGCAGACGTCGGTGGAAACTCGCACTGCTCTGGAAACGGCCATCGGAACTGCGCAGCAGATTCTCGATAACGCGAGCCACTACACGCAGGATCAACTGGATACTGCTGTGAACCAGTTAAATTCAGCGGTTCAAGTCTTTAAAGCCGCTGTACTTCAACCGGGTAATCCGACGGCGCTGGGCGCAGCGATTGTGGCGGCGCAGCAGGCGTTGACGGATCATCCGGAAGGCATCAACGTGGGGCAGACGTCGGCGGGAACACGCACCGCGTTGGAAACGGCCATCGGAACTGCGCAGCAGATTCTTGATAATGCGAGCCAGTACACGCAGAATCAACTGGACACTGCCGTCGGTCAGTTAAATTCATCGGTTCAAGTCTTCAAGTCCGCTGTTCATCAACCGGGTATTCCGACGGCGCTGGGCGCGGCGATTGTGACGGCTCAGCAGGCGTTGACGGATCATCCGGAAGGCATCGACGTGGGGCAGACGTCGGCGGGAACTCGCACCGCGCTGGAAACGGCCATCGGAACTGCGCAGCAGATTCTTGATAATGCGAGCCAGTACACGCAGGATCAATTGGATACTGCCGTCGGTCAGTTAAATTCATCGGTTCAAGTCTTCAAGTCCGCTGTTCTTCAACCGGGTAATCCGACGGCGCTGGGCGCGGCGATTGTGGCGGCTCAGCAGGCATTGACGGATCATTCGGAGGGCGTCAACGTGGGACAGACGTCGGCGGGAACTCGCACTGAGCTGGAAACTGCTATCGGAACTGCGCAGCAGATTCTCGATAATGCGAGCAATTATACGCAGGAGCAACTGGATATTGTCGTCGGTCAATTAAATTCAGCGGTTCAAGTCTTTAAAGGCGCTGTCCATCAACCGGGCAATTCGACAGCGCTGGGCGCGGCGATCGCGGCGGCGAAGCAAGCAAAGACGGATCATCCGCAAGGCGTCAACGTGGGGCAGACGTCGGCAGAAACTCGCACCGCGCTGGAAACGGCCATCGGAACTGCGCAGCAGATTCTTGATAATGAGAGTAATTATACGCAGGACCAACTGGATATTGTTGTCGGTCAATTAAATTCATCGGTTCAAGTCTTTAAAGCCGCAGTTCTACAACCGGGCATTCCGACGGCGCTGGGCGCGGCGATCACGACGGCGCAGCAGGCGTTGACGGATCACCCGCAAGGCGTCAACGTGGGGCAGACGTCGGCGGAAACTCGCACTGTGCTGGAAACGGCCATCGGAACTGCGCAGCAGATTCTTGATAACGCGAGCCACTACACGCAGGATCAACTGGATACTGCCGTCGGTCATTTAAATTCATCGGTTCAAGTTTTTAAAGCCGCTGTCCTACAACCGGGCATTTCAACTTCGCTGGTTACAGCGATCGCGACGGCAAAGCAGGCGTTGACGGATCATCCGCAAGGCGTCAACGTGGGGCAGACGTCTGCTGGAACTCGCACCGCGCTGGAAACGGCCATCGAAACTGCGCAGCAGATTCTTGATAACGCGAGCCACTACACGCAGGATCAATTGGATACTGCCGTTAACCAGTTAAATTCATCGGTTCAAGTCTTTAAAGCCGCAGTTCTACAACCGGGCATTCCGACGGCGCTGGGCGCGGCGATCACGGCGGCGCAGCAGGCGTTGACGGATCATCCGGAAGGCGTCAATGTGGGGCAGACGTCGGCGGAAACTCGCACCGCGCTGGAAACGGCCATCGGAACTGCGCAGCAGATTCTTGATAACGCGAGCCACTACACGCAGGATCAACTGGATACTGCTGTAAACCAGTTGAATTCAGCGGTTCAAGTCTTCAAAGCCGCAGTTCTACAACCGGGCATTCCGACGGCGCTGGGCGCGGTAATTGTGGCGGCGAAGCAGGCATTGACGGATCATCCGCAAGGCGTCAACGTGGGGCAGACGTCGGCGGAAACTCGCACCGCGCTGGAGACGGCCATCGGAATTGCGCAGCAGATTCTTGATAACGCGAGCCACTACACGCAGGATCAACTGGATACTGCTGTAAACCAGTTGAATTCAGCGGTTCAAGTCTTCAAAGCCGCAGTCCATCAACCGGGCAATCCGACAGCGCTGGTCGCGGCGATTACGGCGGCGAAGCAGGCATTGACGGATCATCCGGAAGGCGTCAACGTGGGGCAGACGTCTGCAGACGACCGCGCTGCCCTGCAGACCGCAATAGATGCGGCGCAGGCTATTGCCGACAATGCGGAAAACCAAACTCAGATTCTATTAGATGAGGCCGCTGCGAGTTTGAGCAATGCTCTAGCGGAATTCAAAGCCGCTTGGGTGGAGTTGGTACTGACCGCCTCGGCTAATGATTTGTACGGCACGGGCGACACGCTTCGCTTTACGGTACTTTACGGATACGAAGTAACCGTAACCGGGACACCGGTCGTTCCGATCATGGTCGGAGACGATTCCGTCACTCAGACGGTATATGCCTCGTATACGGGGGCGCAGGGCACCGCTTTGACGGAACTTGCTTTCGAATACGAAGTTTCGGCCGGGATCGCGGATGTGGACGGTATTGAAGTTGCTGCTGCGCTTGTGCTCCCGAACGGCGCAAATATCGTTCGCACCTCCGGCGGGGCCGCCGCTTCGCTGACGTACAAAGCACCGGACACGAGCGGAATACGTATTGTGGCGATACCGCCCGATGTTACCCTGACGGTTGCACCGAACGGTTTGGCACGTAAAGCGATCAGCGTGACGGCAAGTGTGTACGGAGTAGCTGCGGGTAATGCGCTGACGGAGCTCCGTTGGCTGTCTGGAAGCCTTAGCGAGGCTGATTTTGCTGGAGGAACGGAAGGAACCGATATTTTGGCCGCACGTCAATTTACCATAACTGCCAACGGCCACTATACCGTATATGCCCGAGACGAAGCGGGCAATGAAGCAGTGAAAGCCATTACCATCACGGGCATCACAACACCGTCTTCGTCGAATGACGGCGATCAACCGATCACATTGGAGACGACCGTGAAGATAAATCAGAGTGCTGGGATTACTGTTCTTGTCGATCCAACCGACATCGAAGGGGTCACGCGTTCGGACGGCACTATGATCGAACAGGTCATTCTCTCAGAACGGACGAGAGAGCGAGTGCTGGAACTCCTGAAAGATGCGAAGGAACCGTTTGTCAGCATTGAAATCGCCGATCGGGAGCAAGCGGTACAGACCCGTTTTCCGGCTGACTGGATCGCGGATATGGCCAAAGACTATCCGAATGCGATTATCGAGGTGAGGCTGAACAACTCCAGCTTTCAATTGCGGGTAAGTGCGATCGATCTGACCGGTTTGGCGGAGCGTCTTGACGCGAAAGTATCGGATTTGACTGTGAGCATCATTCAGGAGCAGGCCGGGGAGGATGTTCGACAGGAGATCGATCGGATTGGCATTTCCCAAGGTTTTGTTGTATTCGCCAACGTCATCGACTACAAGGTGACGGCTGAAGCAAACGGTCAAACGTTGGAGGTGCGCGACTTCGGCGGATCGTACTTGATCCGGACTATTAAATTGGACGGAGAGAAAACGAACCGAAACTTGGTTGCCGTTCAGTATATCCCGGCAAACGGAACCATCGTTTTTGTTCCGGCACAGCTGAAAACCGGTCCAGACGGTACAACGGAAGCGATTCTGAACGTGCCACATAACAGCTTGTACACAGTCGTAGATGTGCAGGCCCGAAAGTTCGCAGACTTAAACGGATACTGGGCGAAGGCGGATGTAGAGCATCTGGCGTCCAAGCTGCTGGTGAACGGCGTGGCGGCTGGCCGTTTCGGGCCAGCGGGAACCATTACTCGAGCGGAGTTCACGGCCTTGCTCGTTCGCGGTCTGGGGCTGTCCGTGAGGGAGAGCGAGAGCGGTGCCCGTTTTGCGGATGTCCCTGTGTCCGCATGGTATGCGTCTGCGGTTGATGCGGCGGTGGCGAGCGGGTTGGTGAGCGGCATCGGTGATGGCCGTTTTGCGCCTAACGACCCGATTACCCGCGAGCAAATGGCCGTGTTGATCGGCCGCGCCTTAGCCTTCACCGGACATGGAAGCGGTGGCAATGGACAAGAGGGCGGTCGCCTGGCCGCTTTCACGGATCGAGACTCCATTTCTTCATGGGCAAAAGCGGCGGTAATCCGAGCATCGGAAGTCGGCATTATGAAAGGGAATGAAGACGGACGCTTCGCGCCGACAGAGTATGCAACGAGAGCGCAGGCAGCGGTTATGCTGAAGAGGTTCCTGCAATACGTACATTTTATCGATTAGTAGTTCCAAAAAGAAGAATTCATAGATGTAACCTCTTGAAAATCCAGTCCGTTTGACGGCGAGCTTACACAGCTTTATTTCTAAGGGAAAGTCTCTGCCCGAATGATGGTGTTTGCGTTCAGTAGCATTATGGACAGATTATTTGATGTCTGTGAGATTGGAAATAGTGTGAACTATTAATGGGATTACGCTAACGGAGAACGATAGCTCAATAAAAACTAGAAGGCAGCCGACTAGCGTGATCGGCTGTCTTTGTTCTATTAACGGACAGGATAACTCCAATAAGTGATATTTAATGTCGGACCAAGATCGGTATGATCTCCTGGAAGAGATTGACGATGCTATTGAGAAATCGGGACCGTCACCTATAGATAAAGAAGAAGCTGCAATGAGAATCCGATCATTAATAAGCACACTTTTTAAAACGGTTTATCAGTGTTCCAATTGCGGTAATTTCTTCATTGATAATAATTATCCTAGGCTAGAAATGTTCAGGGGAGCTAATCAAGTTAATAAAAACTTATTGGTGTCAGCTTTAGGGGACAAGTGGAGAGGTTTTATATATGCGGAGTGGAAAGATAATATTCCCGATTGGCAAACGTCCAATGGAACCCTATATAACGAAACGAATTCAAGCGCTCTAACCGGGCAATTGATCTCGTTAGATTTCCCGATAGGGCGTATCTGAGTGAAGGTAAAAACTTATGATCAATTGAACAATTAGGAAGAGTCAATGGTGAGAGGCCGCTACAATCGTAAAAAAGTCCTTTAATTTGTGTCCAGGTACCTGACAGAAATCCAATGGTCCGTTATTTCAAAAGGGTAGAAACGGATAAGCCAATCTCAAATATGAAGCAAAAAAGCCTTCAAAACCACGGAGAAAGTGGGTTTGAGGGCTTCTCTATTGCTTGAAATCCTGTCTATAGTGGGGGCTGAAAAATCATAAAACAACTTTTGGGATAACCCCTTTGAAGGTGTTTAAACATGTATCACTATATGAGAATAGTTGGTTAAATAAATTGCAACTTTTCAAGCAGGCGTACGATAAGCTGAGCACATTCAGCGCGGGTTAATAATTGTCGTGGTTGAATGTGTTTAGTACCATCACCTTCAACAATATTTGCTTGTAGTACTTTTATAACAGAATTTTTGGACCAATCTGAGATAGCGTTATAATCCGCATATTGTTGCAAATGAATTGAATCTGAATCTAAATCTGTTTGCTGTGATATATTTAGTGCTCTTGCAATAATGACAAAGGCTTGCTCACGTGTAAGTAATTGCTCAGGGTTAAATGTTTGATCTTCAAATCCTTGAATTAAGCCGTATGAACTGGTTGCTCTGACGGCTTGTTCGTACCATGTGTCTTGATGGACATCTGTGAAAGTAGAAGGGTTTAATACGGACGTTGCGCTCGTCAAGCCTAAGCCACGCGCTATAACAGCCGCAAATTCTGCTCTAGATACGTTTTCCGCAGCATTAAAATTCCCAAATTCATCACCGTATACTATTCCATGAGTCGCAAGTTTAGAGATAGCCTTTTCTGCCCAGTGACCATTTGTATCAGTAAAAGTTACTGGTTTACTTAAAACTGGAACAACAGTTCCGGTTGAAACAGTGTGAATGATCATAAAGTCCTTGCCATTCTCGGTTATTACTTTTGAAGGTAACATGTGTATACTTCCATCATCTTGCAATAGTAAAGCATTCCATACGGAAGAGTTAGTAGATAGATCGTTTAATGGTAGTTTTAAAGTAGCATAGCCTGGATGGGTATATTCATTATTTTTAATAATTGTATTCATATCAAATGAAAATGTAATTGGATCTCCTGACAAAGATAAATGATGTTTTTCTGCGTACATTAATAACTCTTGCCGTTTAGTTTGGTCTGATGAATGAAGCTGAATCTGTATGGTTTCGGGATTGTTTAGAGATGTTGTGTTTATTTGGTTGAGAGGTAATTCCAATTTGGCTAATCGAGTACTCAAACTCAATATTTTATGATTTTGTTTCATTGATTCAAGGATGGTACGATCGAACGTCACATTTACAGAATCAATCTGTGGAGCGTTGATTGCGATTATATCGTTATTCGTTAGTTTTGATACTAACGAATAGAAGGGTCCTTCTTTAATTACAAAATCAAGATGCCGTAATTGATTTATCGTAGAAACAGGAAAATCACCTAAAATCTCGCCATTAATATAAACAGAGTTTTCATTTGTTGGAGTAGTTATCTCTACTACTGGAGATGATGGTTTCGGTACGATATTGTTTACAACATAAGAACTTTCATCAGATATATTACCTGCAAGGTCACTTGATCGAGCATAGATTGTACCATTTTCAATCATTTTTATAGGCGTTGTATATAGGGTCCAGGCTCCGTCATTCATTTTATATTCTTTAACATGTGCATCATCTGGATAACTAATTGTTACATTGACGGGTTTACTTGTGTTTGCTGTTTCGTCAGCACTGAAGGTCGCAATTGCTGGAGGGATAACGTCGACCCATTTTGCATAAAAAATAATATTGCTGCTAACGGTATGGGGAAACGTAATTTTGTTTACAAAAAGCTCATCACTATACCATCCATCAAACAAATAACCTTCTTTAGTTATAACAGGTGGTGTTGTGATGACGCTGCCCATAGTAAGTCTAGAGTCGAACACAGTTTCTCCTACATTGGTAACGAACTTAACAGGGAAACGTAGTGGTCCAACAGTAAATGTTTCTGACTTTTGTGAGTCGGTATATTTATCTGAAGTATCCGTATACTCCGCCGTAAATTGCAAGTTACTGTTGGCTGGTACGGTATCAGCTGCAATGGTCCAAGTTACAATGCCTTCGCTATTTGGTGATTGCGCAGCGTATAGTGTATCTGCTTCATCACTTAAACTCACAGAACCTATAGTTACAGGGGTGCCAGATAGTGCATTGGATACTTTAGCTTGTACCTCAAACGCTTCTTGTCCATATAAGATTGAAGGCGACGTGGTTAGCGTTAGTGTGGTAGAGGCTACTTGCAAATCCAATAAATTTTCCCAAGAAACATGAATGGTATTATTACTTTGACCTATTAACGTAACACTTTGAGTAAGTTCATCGACAGTAATTCCTTTAATATATCGTGCGCCATTAAAACTTCTAAAATTGAAAATATCACCTATTTCATTATAGGAAGCAATCGTCATGGTTGTGTTATTGTTTGAATCACGGTAGACCCAGTAGGTAAACTCTCCCCATTTAATGACTGGGCAACTATTACTTGGGGTTTCATCAGCTGCATTGCAAATTAGAAGTGTATCTGGAGGGGTATATGAAGGTTTGCTATTGGTTGGTAAATATTCTACTGAAGGAGAATCAATAGGTTCAGCGTGCACAGTATACAATGTTACTCCCGGTACGATACTAGCGGAGTAGAGCAAGAAAACAAATGACAAAATGATTAATGAGAACTTGGAAGATAATTTCTTAGTGTCCATATTTCAATAAACTCCTTTTAAATGTGATAGTTGAGATATTGTGCATAGGAAAGAGCAGCTTGGTAATCGGGTTGTGGCTCCAATGAACTGGCTAGTTTCTTCATCTTGCGGTGGAGACACGTTTCTCCGTGACAAAAAACAGCAGATAGCCTCCTTTCCGCATTTTAGGTACAAAGAGATACCTCTTACCCCTATGTATGTCGAAGCGATGCACACGGTAGCCTGAACGGTATGCTTCATAGCGTCAAGGTTCCATTAAAATGAGGGCAGGTCATCGGTCAGTTCGTAGATACCGATGACTTTGCCTTTTTACTTTTGCGAACTTAATTGTACGTTTTTTATTCAAAATGTTACATTCACTGGACATCCTTTTCGAGTGTAGCATACTATACTTGCTCTAAATTTAAAGAATTCTTTAGGTTCAAAACCAAAATTAGCGGTTGACGAATTGAAATGAGCGTAGAACGGGGGGAAATGAAAAAGCATCTGCAAATCCTGTATGTTGTAAGTCCTGCCAAACAACATAAGGATGTAACAGATGCCACTCCTGTATATTAACGAACTGCTCGGATCACCAGAGCTACACCTTCATAAAATAGTTTCCACGATGTTCAAGTTTGCGCTCATGTTAATCCAGGTTCCCAGGAATCGAGTCCTAGCAATTTGCATCCTAATGGGGAGAGATAGGTCTGAAACGGTTTCGCATGCCAATACTGCAATCTTTCTTGTATGGTCACGTCATGGAATTGATTAGCGGGGATCATGGTCAGGGGGAGCCAAAATGAATCGAAGTCTAGATCAAGGTCAAGGTGACATCTCTCCGCATCGAAAATAATGAGATCGCACATATGTATTCTCTGAGGGCTATTGCTATTATGAATCGTTATCTCTGTTTGCAGGCATACTCTTCCTTGAATTTTAGTAGTCTCTTTCGGATCAAGACTAACCATTAAGGCCTGGTCGCCGAGAACTTCGCTGAAGGCATGATAGACAGGCTCATACATTCGAAGATCCCATAACGATTGATGATGAGTTGAATACGCGGCATTCATCCCGCCTCTTATCAACCATTGCATATAACGGAGAACGTGAAAGTGAGTTACGGCTTTGGGATATACAACATAGCCGTGTTGCCGCCAGTTGGAACCATGCTTTTCATTCGGTATGTCCAATGTATTTTCCCGCCCTTCATCAAGAAGTTGTGATCATTGTAGCAGATGATGCCTTAAAAAAACAAGTTGAAATCGCATGACAAACACTTATAATGACTTATGAATACTTAAATATTTGCAAGAGGTGGTGAGGGTGCCTTGTATCAGGAAGAACGTCTTAACAAAATTGTTGATTATTTAAAGCAGCATGGGCGTATTAGCATCCAAGATATTTGTCATTTTTTCGAAGTATCCCGAGACACAGCTCGTCGTGACCTTTTAAGGATGGAAGAGATGGGCCTAATCATTAGAACGCATGGAGGAGCCATTCTCCCTAAACAAGCGAATAAAGCTCATGAATACAGAGAACGTCTGGTACGTGAATCCGAAGAGAAGCATAGGATTGGGGTTTTTGCGGCCTCTCTAGTCAACAATGGCGACTTCATTCTGATGGATGCTTCAACAACGGTCCAATTTGCTGCTGAACATCTTACTTCTACTAATGTAGTCGTTGTTACAAATTCAATCGATAACGCGGATGTGCTCTCCAAAAAGCCTGCTGTTCGAACGTATCTTCTTGGCGGAGAATTACATTCTCAGCATAGATTCTTATATGGACAAGCGACTATCGACAAGCTAAGGGATTATCAAGCAGACAAATTGTTTCTTGGGGCTTGCAGTATTACATCTGATGGACTCTTTTACCTGAATGAAGAAGATGGGTTTGTCAAACGTGAAATGATTAAACGAGCAAGTCAAATTATCGTATTAGCCGACCATACGAAATTCGGAGTACCTATGTTCTATCGGGTCTGCGGGCTTGAAGCTATTGACTTGCTGATAACGGATAAACAACCTGAACAAGCTTTTGTAGAGATTCTTCAACAAAACAATGTTGAGTTGTTAGTTGTTTGATCAAATACTATACCAGTGAGCACATTCGAAGAGATTGGAGATGAATATATGACGGAAGAAGAACGAATTTTTAAGGGGATTTTATTTAGTCCTGGTCATCCCGAATTAAAGGCTATAAAGCGCCGTGCACATAACCTTAGCAGTCAATATAGTCGCACTTTTGAGGATCAGACAGAGGAACGCGAAGAGATACTTGAACAGCTGCTTGGCAAGATGGGGGAACGCAGCTTCATTCAGGGACCTATTTTCTTTCATTACGGGGTTCACACAGAAATCGGAAAGCACTTCTTTGGCAACTACAATCTTACCGTGCAGGATGATGCCAAGGTTACTATTGGGGATAATGTCAGTTTTGGTCCAAATGTAACGATTGTGACACCCATTCATCCGTTCATTGCCTCTGAACGCAGGCAAATGCTTGATCAAAATGGCGATCCTAAGTCGCTATGTTACGCCAAGCCAGTGACGATCGGCAACGATGTATGGCTCTCAGCCAATGTAACGGTATGCGGCGGTGTTACCATTGGAGACGGATGCGTAATAGGAGCAGGTAGCGTGGTGACTCAAGATATCCCGGAAGGCACCTTTGCTGCAGGAGTTCCATGCAGAGTAATTCGCCAGATCACACAAGCGGACAGTATGCAATTTAAACCGGAAGTGTTGGCGGATTGCCGTGTGATTTCGGATTTAGAGTCATAATGATAGAAGTTTATGATGAGGAGCCTGCCAAACAGTGGCAGGCTTTTTCTAATGCCGATCAAGCCAGTCTTGCAGCAAAAAAGCTCTGAATGAGAGCTAAAATTAGCAGTCTAAATGCGTTATCTCTATAAAAAACAGTAATATGCAAATTGTGAAGTAGATAGATGCTTCGTTATCTGCCATGCTTGATGGGATTCACGTATTCTAAACTACATGGTATGGAGGATAAAGAATGAAGCTGAATAAACAAGTGAACGTTTGGTGGAGCTCTGAACAGGAAGCACGCAGCCAACAGTGGTTTTTTGAGGACTTATCTAACCGTTATTGCTTGGAGCAGCAAGAAGCATCAGAGGTAGGACTGCCCGCTGTCGCAAAGTCGAATGAGACGACGATCGCTATTTTTCCAGAAATTACGTACCAGCAAATATTAGGTATTGGCACTTCCATGGAAGAAAGCACGGTATATAACTTGGCGAAAATGTCACCAGAAAAGCGTCTTGAGGTATTGAAATTGCTGGTAGATCAGCAAGACGGCGCAGGATTTAATTTGATCCGTATTACGATAGGCACTTCGGATTTCACGGCGCAAACTTTTTATTCTTATAATGATTTGCCAGAGGGCGAAACAGACTTTAAACTGGAGCATTTTTCTATTCAGCGTGATATTGATTTAGGTATAATAGATACAGTACAAGAGTTGCTTAAATTGAATCCGGAACTAAAAATATTCGGTTCCTGCTGGTCGCCGCCTGCCTGGATGAAGACAACCGGCAGTATGAATCGGGGAAGCTTAAAGGAAGGGATTCAATACGTAGAGGCTTATGCCAAGTATTTATGCAAAGCTGCAAGCGCTTACGAATCCCTTGGCATCCCGCTTTATAGCATGACGATGCAGAACGAGCCATTATTGGAGATTGATTATCCAAGCTGCTATATGTCTCCGGAACAACAAGCAGAGCTGGTTGTAATATTAAGGCAGGAGCTTGATGCGCAGGGGCTGGATGTGAAGCTATGGATCTTTGACCATAATTTCAGCGATGCATGGGGCTACACAACACCAATACTGAACAACAAGGCGGCTAATGAAGCGACAGCGGGTATTGCACTGCATGATTATGAGGGAGAACCAGCTATCATGACCGAGCTTAAAGCCGCTTACCCGGACAAGTCGATTTATTTGACCGAACGGTCATTATGGGGTGTATATGGAGCCGATCGCATCCTGCAGTTTTTCCGGAATTGGGCTTCAAGCTACAACGCGTGGGTAACGATGCTTGATAGTACAATCGGCACACATCAATGGGTCGGTACCCCGGATCCAACACTGCTGGTGCAAGACGCCAGTAACACTGATCATTACTGGGCAACACCTGAATTTTATCTAACTGCTCAATTCTCGCGCTTTATAGGGGCGGGCGCCTATCGAATTGAAAGTACACTAGGCTCGGCCGAGTCAGTTACCAATGTCGCTTTTGTCAATCCGGATGGATCGCTTGTTGTTGTCATTGTCAATCAGACAGAACTAGAACAGGCTTATCGCCTTGTAGCCGGGGGCTGGCAATATGGATCATCATTGCCTGCCAAATCAGCAGCTACTCTTGTTATAGCAGATCGGGGATAAACAAAGGAGCCAGATGTGATGTTTGCCGGATTACGATCGAGAAAGTATTTGCAGCGGATCCTCCTTTCACTTGCATTGTTTGCTCTATTTGTGTTGGTTGTTTATTCAGCATTCATGTATGTTACGATGAGAACTGCTATATTAAAAACACTTTCTGAGGCAAACGAGAAAGTATTATCGCAAGTCCAGTACAATGTCAGCTACATGGATGAGATAGCGAAAAATATGGCAATGTCCTTGTTTTTTGATAATGAGGTCATTCCATTGTTGTATGGCAAAAGCTTCGACTATGCGGATATTTCATTCAAATTATGGAAGCTGGATAAAATCGTAGACTCCTCGACCTATTTGCATTCGATTACGGTTTACAATGCCTACACAGACAAATATATTTCGACTTACCGCCCCTTTCAGGATAACTTGAATGGTGAAATTGCGTCTTATGAGCATCAACTCGCTGCATATCCTGAATGGCCCAAACTAACGATGATTCCGATCCAGGAAAAATCGGGTTCTGGTCAAATGGATGGCGAGGAGGTGCCCATTTCCTATTTTTCATATGTCTTGTATGATCAGCAGGGGGATACGCCTGGAGGGAAGAGTAAGCTCATTTTAAATGTGCAGGCTTCTTGGCTGTTCAATAATATTCAGAACGTTAATGACTTGGCATACAAACAAAGCAATACCTTGCTGCTGCTTGCTGATGAAGGACAACTCTATGCTGCCGACCGGCATGCAGGAGAAACGATACCTGATGCACTTATTGCCAGGCTGCAAACCAGTAACACAGAATTTGATAGCTTCACATTTGGTCGAGGAAGCGATAAGTCGATTGTGACCTTGATGCCTCTTGGCGTACAGAATTGGAAGATTGTCAATATTCAATCCTATGCTTTAGCCCTAGAGCCGCTCGCCAATATTCAAAAGACGATGCTGGTATCGATGCTTTTCTTTCTCTTACTGTCGCTTGCCCTCATTTTTCCGATATCGCAAAGGCTGTACCGACCTGTGGAACGCATGGTTCATCAAGTGAAAGGTTCTCCGAGCACAGAGATGGCTCAAGGGGCTGCCGATCACGATGAATGGTCCTACTTGAGTGGTGTATATACCAATCTGGTACAGCGAGTAGAACAAGTGAAACAGCATTATTCCAAAAATAAGAGCATGATTGAGCACTTTCATATTCATAATCTATTAACGGACAGTACACATTTGACACGGGAGGGCTTCGAGCAATGGGTGACGGATCGTCATGCCCATATGAAACCGGAAGGGCCGTTTTGTGTCTGTGCTTTGCAAATTGATGGTTACAAGCAAAGAAAAGTTCAAATGAAGGGCAAGGAGAACGACCTATATGTATTTGCAATAGGCAACATTACGGAAGAACTGCTCGCTGCAAGCTGTGATTGTATTTGGACGTATATGGGTGAGGGACTGTTCATATTTTTGGTCGTGCCCGATGACAACGGGCCGGGGCGCGAATTATATGGGGATGCTTTTTCTGAAGCGCAACGCGTCATTCAGTCTTATTATGGCTTATCTGTTACGTTATCCTTGAGTACATCTGTCCCATCCTTTGTGCAAATTACAGAGGCCTATTTGGAAGCCAGGGAACTGATCCAATACCGGATGCTGTATGGTTACCGTGCATTTATAACGTCAGAGAGAGTTGCGCAGCACCGTAACAAGAGGGCACTAGAGTCGATTCCTGCGCAAGAGAAGCGGATCATTGAAGAATTAAAGAGAGGGAACAGCAAGCAACTAACTGGGCAGATCGAGCTGTTTTTTGAGCTGTCCATGCAGCTGTCTTATGCGGAGTTTATACAGGCCGTATTGCATTTAACAATGGCAACGGTTGGAGCCATACAAGATATGAATGATGTGCGCCTACATCCGGTTCGAGTGGAATTGGTCCATTTGCATAAAGAAGTGATGGATAAGGAAACGATAGGGGAAATTAAAGCTATTTTTCTGGATTTGGCAGCTCGCCGAGTGCATGATACGGAGAGTTTGACCCATAAAAAAACAGAAATGATCTGTGGGACCATTAAAGATATTATTGCGGAGAATTGTGCGGATACAGAGTTCTACCAGCAGTCTGCAGCGGATATGCTGAAGATGTCCTCAGCCTACTTAGGGAGGCTGTTTAAACAAGGAACAGGACAGAGTTTCACGGAGTATTTAAATGATATTCGGTTAAGCAAAGCATTGGAATTACTTGATTCTGACCATATAAGCATTAATGAAGTGATGGAACAGTGCGGGTATCGATCGCAAAGCCATTTCTTTAAACTCTTTAAAATCAAATACGGTACAACGCCAGGGGAGTATCGGTTGAAACAAATTATGAAGAAGCAGGAGAAAGTGCAAGCAGAGCACTCCTGACGATTACAAGCTACACTATGCTCTTAGGCGGCAGCGAGCAGGACGGAATGGTACTATCCATTCCGTCCTGCTTTTCTGTATGGAGCTAAACAGGAGCATGGGAGGCCAGACAAAGCAAAATAGGATAGTAAACTGCAAAATCAGCATGTAAGAAAACAGTAAAGTACATTTTGTTAAGTGGTGCACCGCCCATTGTCTGAGCATAATGAAGGGCAGAGGGGAGGTGATAAAGTTGAAACATCCGTTGGCAAAGCAAAGTGTGTTCAGGCGTAACCGTGAACTATTCTTTCTCAGTGTGCCCGCCCTTGTGTTCAAGTTGATTTTTCAATACTTGCCGTTAGTGGGATTGATTTTAGCATTCAAAAACTTCCGCTATAATCTCGGGATTTTCGGCAGCCCATGGAACGGCTTGGACAATTTCAAGTTTTTCTTCGTTTCTGATAATGCTTGGCGTATTACTCGCAATACCATCCTGTACAATGCGGGCTTTATTATCATTACGCTAGTTTTTGCATTATTGTTTGCTATTTTGCTTAGTGAGCTGTCCAGCAGAGCCATCAAGCTGTATCAGACTGCCTTATTTCTGCCCTACTTTTTATCCTGGGTAGTCGTAGGTTATGTGGTACTGGCCTTTCTGGAACAGGAGCGCGGATTTCTGGATCAAATATGGCTCCTGTTTGGTTGGGATCCCATTAGCTGGTACCAGGAAGCGGAACGATGGCCCTATATATTAAATGGCGTGAACTTATGGAAGACAGTAGGTTTTTCCACCCTTGTGTACTATGCAGGCATTTTGGGAATCAATCCTTCCTATTATGAAGCGGCCCGTATAGATGGTGCAGGAAGATGGCAGATGATGAGGAGCATTACACTGCCTTTATTGACTCCCCTAATTATCGTACTGCTTATTATGGCGATTGGAGGAATGTTCCGCTCTGATTTTGGTTTGTTCTACTTTGTGCCTAACAATTCCAGCTTCCTGTATTCAACGACGGATGTCATTGATACGTATGTGTTCAGAGCTTTGCGTACAGTAGGCGATGTTGGCATGTCAGCTGCGGTGGGACTCTATCAGTCCGTTGTAGGCTTTTTGCTGGTCGTTCTGTCCAATTGGATTATTCGCCGAATAAATGAAGAGAATGCGCTGTGGTAGATGCAGAATAAGGCGCAAAAGGGCTGGTGAATAAACTAATCAGGAAGGAGCGAGTAGCAGCTATGAGGCCGTCTCTTCGTATAGTTACACATCTTATTTTTGTTCTCGTCACGGTTGCGATGGTGCTTCCTCTGCTGCTAGTTGTGATGGCATCGTTTTCTAGTGAGGATTCTATCATTAGAAAGGGATATCGTCTGTGGCCAGAGATATTCAGTCTTGAAGGGTATAAAATCGTCTTTCAATATCCGGGTATGCTGCTGAATGCTTATTCCATTACAGTTATGGTTACCGTAATGGGAACGATCATCAGTTTGCTGCTTACGGCAATGATTGCTTATGTCATGGCGCGCCGAGACTATGCGTATAGGAAAGCAACTTCATTTTTCGTTATTTTTACGATGTTGTTCAATGGCGGTCTGGTTCCCTTTTATATTTTGGTTGTGAAATATCTGCACCTAAAGGATACGCTGTGGGTCTTGATTTTGCCCTATCTGGTTAATCCGTTCTATGTCTTAATTATGAAAGGGTTCTTTGATCGGGTACCCATTGAAGTGGTGGAATCGGCCAAAATAGATGGAGCCAGTGAGTATCGTTCCTTTTTTACAATCGTTTTGCCTTTGGCAACACCAGCACTTGCTACTGTAGGGCTATTCATTTCATTTGTTTATTGGAATGATTGGTGGCTGGGACTATTGTTTATTGACAATAACAAACTTGTCTCGATACAGTTAATGCTATATCGAACGATGAATTCGATTGAATTTTTCGCCGCAAATGCAAGGTATATGAGCGGTCAGATTGATGTGACCAAATTTCCAAGCCTGACAGCGCGAATGGCTTTAGCCGTACTTGGCGCAGGGCCAATGATGTTTATTTTTCCGTTTTTCCAGCGGTATTTTGTGAAAGGGCTTACAGTGGGGTCCATAAAGGAATAACGTTGCACAAACCATAACAGGAGGGCGCACCATGATGGAATGGAGAAGGGGCAAGGCAGGACTTATTTTAATACTGGCGATTGTCGTCTTACTTACGGCTTGCTCAGAACGGAACGCAAATCATTTGCCAACGAAGGAAACGAATACACCAACGAAGGAAGCGCCGGAGGCGAGCCAGCAAGCGGGCGAATTACCGGCTGTTGAATTGACATGGTATTATCCGCAATGGAGCATACAACCGGAAACAGCCTCAGTTGAAGCAGAAATCAATAAAATTACAACTGCAGCGATTAATGCAACCATTAAGCTGATGCCAGTGGATGGAGGCAGCTACGAGTCGAAATTGCAGACCATGGTGGCAGCTTCAGAAAAGTTTGATATGGCCTGGACTTCATTTTGGATGTTCAATTACGCGCAGAACGCGCGTCGAGGGGCTTTCATCCAAATCGATGAGTGGCTTCAGTCCTCTGCATCCGAATTGTATGCCAGCATGCCTGGACAGGTATGGGACGCACTGAAAGTGGATGGAAAAACATATGCCATTCTAAACTATCAAACGATAACCAATAAAGAAGGTTTTCTGATTCAAAAGCGTTTTGCCGATAAATATCAGTTGGACGTCAATACGATAAAGACAGTCAAGGACATGGAGCCGTTCCTGCGGAAGATTAAAGAAAACGAGCCAGACATCATTCCATTTGCCTTGACTCGCAACGGCAATTTCGAAAACATGAAGACGACCTACAATCAATTGGAATTCATATCGAATGAAGCATTGGCTGGCATTTATCGAACAGATTCCGATATAAAGGTCGTAGATATGGTCAAGACGCCTGAATACCGTGAATATCTGGACTTAATGCACAGTTGGTACAAGGATGGATTAATTAATAAGGATGCGCCTGTTGTAAAAGCACTTGATGAACGCAAGAAAACAGGTCAGATTGCGGTTTCATTCGAAAATGTGTTGAAGCCGGGCAAAGAGGCTGAGGAAAAAAATGCTTCTGGCGGACAAGATATTGTGCTGGCGCCTACTTCCGATCCCTTCGTTGGAACGAATACGATCATACAGTCGATGCAGGCAATCAGCCAAACTTCCCTTAATCCAGAGCGAGCTATGATGTTTCTGAACTTGTTAAATACGAACCCGGAGCTGCTTAATCTGGTCAGCTACGGCATTGAAGGCAAGCATTATGAGAAGGTTGCCGACAATATCATCAAACCGCTGGAAGAAGGGGGCTATAACCCCAATCAGACGTGGGTTTTTGGAAACGGTTTCATTGCTTACCTGCAGGAAGGGCAGGATCCGGAGACACAATCGCTTACCCTTCAAGAAAATAAACAGGCGCAATCGTCGCCTATACTGGGCTTTACATTCGATCCTGAACCTGTCCAAACGGAAATAGCAAATCTGCAGACGGTCAATGACGAATACGGTCCGCGTCTTAATACCGGATCCGTTAGTGCGGATGAGAAGCTGGAGGAGTATATCGAAAAACGGCAGCGTGCTGGCATCGATAAAGTCATTGAAGAAATTGAGAGGCAATTGCAGGCTTGGAAGTTAGCAGTGGCTCAATAAAAATAATTAGGTTATGGGAGGATGTTTGGTATGAAGAAATGGAAGCGTTCTGGTATCCTAGCTGGTTTACTTGCATTCACGCTCGTATGGTCGAATTTATCAATAGTACCTACTGAAACCGTATCTGCAGCAGGAGAAACCGTACAGGTATGGCTCACAGATTCGGGGTTGTCGAGCAAGCTGGCTCCCCAAGCATCTCAGACTTTCTCCAAACATCGCAACCATGGCTACAATGCTATTTTTGTAGATGAGAACAGTACATTTCAGACTATTGAGGGGTTCGGGGCTTCGCTTACCGATTCCTCTGCCTACCTTATTAATGAAAAATTAAGTCCATCAGCAAGAACGGCCGTCATGACCAATTTATTTAGCCCAACTAATGGAATAGGCGTCAACTGGCTCAGGCAGCCGATGGGGGCTTCAGATTTCTCTCATGTAGGCAATTATAATTACAAAAACTCGCCCACAGCTCCATTTTCCATTGCTCATGATGAAATCAATATCATTCCATTGCTCCAGCAAGCGCGTGCCTTAAATCCAAACCTGAAAATTATGGCTTCGCCATGGAGTGCGCCAGGTTGGATGAAGGAAAATGGATCCATGCTTGGTGGAGATACTGCCAAATTGAAGACAGCCAACTATGGTGATTTTGCTACTTACTTTGCTAATTTTGTGGATGCCTACAATAGTAAAGGGTTGCCTATATACGCCGTTACACCGCAAAACGAGCCGCGCTGGGCGTCTACGGGTTATCCAGGGATGTATATGACCCCACAGGAGCAGGCCAACTTTGTGAAAAATAATTTGGGGCCGGCGCTTAGCGGTAAAAACGTTAAAATTTTTGCCTTTGACCATAACTGGGATATTGATTATTTTCTGCCTGAGTATTATACAGATGCAGCGGCAACTGCATACACGGATGGCTCCGCTTGGCATTGTTATGGCGGCGAGGCATCGGTTATGTCTACTATGCACTACCGAATCCCGAGCAAAGGCACGTATCAAACGGAGTGTACCAGCGGCATATGGACAGAACAAACAACGGGGCAATTCGATGTGGATATGAAAAATTTGACCAAAACGATGCGGCACTGGTCCAAAAACTTTATTGCCTGGAATCTTGCATTAGACACGAATAATGGACCTACCAATGGCGGTTGTACCACTTGTACAGGTCTGATTGAAATTAATCAGGCATCGGGGAATGTGAAGTATACCGAATCTTATTACTCGATGGGCCACTTTAGCAAGTTCGTTCTGCCGGGGGCAGTTCGCATTGCTTCAACAGGCTACGCGTGGGGTCTGCATAATGCAGCTTTCAAAAATCCGGATGGAAGCAAAGTGCTAGTTGCTTATAATGAGACGAGCTCCGATCATTCGTTTGATGTGGTATGGGGCGATCAGTCTTATTCGTACACGCTTCCTGCCAAATCAGCAGCTACCTTCAAATGGTCCGGAACCCAATCCAAACCTGCGACTGTCATTCCAGGCGACAGAGAGCTGCGTGCTTCTTCTTATCATGAAGCATTCGATATTGTACCGCAGACAAGTGAGGATACTCATGGCGGCCTGAATATCAGCTTTACGAAAAACAACAGCTGGCTGTTGTATAAAAATGTCGATATTGCCGGCATCAATGGCGTAACGGCCCGCGTGGCCAATGGCCATACCAACACCTCGATTGAAGTGCGGACCAATAGCCCTAGCGGTCCTTTGCTGGGTACAATTCCGGTCAATGGTACGGGTGGTTGGCAGAATTGGACTTCTGTCTCTGCATCCTTAACAGGTGCCTCGGGGGTAAAGGATATCTATCTTGTATTCAAAGGCGGAGCAAATCTGAATTCAATTCAATTTACTTCTGCGAACTTGCTCCAGAACCCTGGTTTTGAAAGCGGGAATACAACGAATTGGAGCGCGTGGTATCCATCCGGGGCCGCAAGTGTGCATAGCGTAGACAATGATTATCCGCACAGCGGCACTTACAAGCTGGTCCATCATAATGCGGCAGCTGCTTATCAGCAAACGACTTACCAGGCTGTGGGAGTCAGCAACGGCGTTTACCGGGCTACGGTATGGGTTCGTTCCAGCGGCGGGCAAAATCAGCTAAGGCTTGAGGCAAGCAATTATGGAGGAGCAGCACGATATGATTCTATTGACGGGCTGTCCATACCATGGAATTGGACACAGCTAGTTATAGATAATATTAATGTCACGAACGGTACCATAACCATTGGCGTACATTCCAATGCGGCAGCTGGAAACTGGGCCGCTATTGATGACTTTAAGCTAACTAGATTACAATAACCGGTGTAGCTTTCGAGAACAGCTGTTCATTACTGAGCAGCTGTTTTTTTTGTGACAACAAAATAGACAGACTAGGATATAGCTTAGGAAGCGGGCATTATAGTGACTTCGTTCTTACGGGGCAAAGCCACTTTATTGAGTTTCAAGTCGTTATTTTTGAGCCTGTTCATTATGAATAATATCATGAATTTGTTTTTCAAAGTTTACATCAGTAGGGGATAAAGGCATATATAAAATCAATATGTTATTTAATTGATACACGTAGGGAGGGACGTTAAATAGATCCTCTATATGTACACTTTTTAAAGCTTCAGCAAGATCATCCTCCGCTTTGAAAACGTAAATATATAAGCTATCATCCAATAATTCATAGACTCTTGGTTCTATGCTCATTACAATGGGGTAGCTATCTCCGGCTTGAGGTTTGAGATGGAGTTCTGCCTCTTCGAATAGTTGGGTAATGGTCGCTAAATCATATACTTTTGAACTATTGCTGCAGGCCGTAAGTAGAATGATTAACAGAACTAACGGGGATATTAGGGTTTTCATTTTCAACGTAACGACTCCTCATATATGCGCCTTGGTAAAGCTCACCTCATTGGCAACAGCTAAAAAATCTTAAAATCTCAGATGCCCACAGTTGTACCTTCGTAGTAGCATTGAAATTTTAGATGAAAACTATCTATTTATGTTCATTTTATGTGATGTTTGAAGAGAGGTAAATGATTTTAAGAAATAAATTACAGGAGGTATTCAACAGTGTTTGAAACCTGCTTGCCCAACAAACGCCGCTGCTGCTTTTGGATGAGCCGACGACCTATCTGGATATTGCACATCAAATTGAACTGCTCGAATTATTTACAGATCTCAATGAACAAGGTCATACTTTAGTGGCGGTGCTTCATGATTTAAACCATGTAGCCCGTTATGCCACCCATCTAATCGCGAGGAAGGAAAACTCTCTCTATCTACTTGAACAAATGTTCACCTTTACTAGAACTTAATTTCATGTTGATGTATCGATGACATTTCGGAACTACTCTATATGAGGCCATGATTCTAGTATTGATTCTAGTTCATGGATTCCCAAGGTAAAGAGAGGAGACAAAAAACATGCAGGGATGGATTTCTCGAATGAAGAGAAAGACAGGCATGGTGCTGGCAGCTGTTTTGCTAGTTGGCAGCACGCTCAGCAGTATCGGCGCCCCGGTAAAGGCGGCGGAGGCAAGTCATGTAGTGATTTCACAGGTGTATGGAGGCGGAGGAAACGCCGGAGCCGAGTATAAGCACGATTTCATCGAGCTGTACAATCCGACGAATCAACCCGTCACGATGACGGACTGGAAGGTGCGATATGCAAGCGCAACCGGGACGTTCAACGATGAGACGAATGTAACGAAAATTAGCGGAACTATTGACGCCAAAGGGTATTATCTCATACAGCAAGCGCCAGGAGCAGGCGGTACGAAGGAGTTGCCGACTCCAGATGCCAGTGGAGCTCTGGCTATGGCCGGAGCAAACGGAAAGGTAGATTTGGTAGACGGAACCGGCAGCACGATCGATCTGGTCGGCTACGGAACTGCCAATCAATCCGAGACAAGCCCAACTCCAGCGCTGACCAATACAACGGCAGCGATTCGGAAAGCAGCTGCGGGCGCACCTAGCTCCAGCCGCGGCGAGGATACGAACAATAACTTGGCAGACTTCGAAGTCAAGTCGCCGGACCCGCGCAACAGTGCCTACAATGAGCTGGCGGTAAGTGCGGTAACGGCTTCGCCTGCGCCTAATGCATGGCCTGCAGGTACGGAAGTGTCGCTGAACACAGCTACAGCAGGCGCATCCATTGAAGCGGCTGTTGGAGCAGGTACTTATGCACCGTATACAGGAGCGATCGTCCTTAACGAAGCGACGACGATCAAGGCATACGGTAAAGCGCCAGGCATGTCGGATAGCCCGGAATCGACTTTCGACTATACGATTCTGGAGAAAACGGATGTTGCTACGGCCCGAGTGAATGATAAGGGACAAAATGCATGGACGGAAGGCGTCGTAACGTTTATCGAGGGCGCTGAGATGTACATTCAGGATGAGACAGCAGGCATCGTGCTGTATGGCTACAACAATTTTGCCAAAGTCGGCGATCGTGTTGAAGTTGGCGGTGTCATGGACATTTATAGCAATCTGCAAGAGCTGAAGCCTCAGAGCGGGCTGACGTATAAGGTTGTCCAAGAAAATGTTGGATTGCCGGAGCCAAAGCTGGTTACGGGAGCTGATCTGTCGACAGCAAACGGCGAGGCACATGAAGCAGAGCTGGTTACGCTGGAGAACGTAACGATCGATAGCGTGAACGGCAGCCGAGTAACAGCAAGCCAAGGCGGCGCGAGCTTCACGATCTACTCCAGTCTGTCCAAGTTGAAAGCGGGCGCGACTTTCGAGAAGATTACAGGCGTGATCAAACAATTCAACGCAGACTATCAGTTTATTCCGCTTGGCGAGACAGCACTTGTCGAGAACATGCTGTCGGTTATGGCAAGTCCCGGAGCGGGCCGTATTATAATCGGCGGTGACGTGACGCTTACAAGCCCAATGAGCGGAGCGAAGATTTACTATACGCTGGATGGCTCCACTCCAACATCTGCAAGCAAACTGTACGATGGACCAATTAAGGTAAATGCAGATGTTGTCATCAAAGCCATTACAGTTGCCGGCAGCGAAGTGAGCGGAGTCTACACGTTCGCCTATGAAGTTTCTGAGCAGCTGCGCATTCACGATATTCAAGGCGAGTCTCATTCATCCGAGTATGCTGGCCAGCAAGTATCCGATGTGGAAGGCATTGTCACGCAATATGGATACACGTTCGCCACAGGCGCTTACAAAGGTTTCTTCATGCAAGATCCGGAGCCTGACGATAACGACAATACATCCGAAGGTATTTTTGTCTACAGCACGAGTGAGTTGCTGAAGCCGGCCGTCGGCGATCTGGTTGCCGTATCGGGTATGGTGTCCGAATTCAATGAAGGCAGCGCCAGCAATCTGACTTCGACACAAATTACGATGTCGTCGAGAACGATCAAGCCGGATCATCATTACAAGATGCCGGAGCCTGTTGTTTTGGGCAAAAACGGAAAAGCTATTCCTTCTTCAATAATCGACAACGATGAAATGAAGGAATTCCAGCCGGAAGAGGATGCTATCGATTTCTACGAATCGTTGGAAGGCATGCTCGTTACGTTGCCGACGCCAACCATTCTTAGCCCGTATTGGACAAGCGGTGGCGGCAATTCCATGCTGTACAACATCCCGACACGGATCGAGAATGATGATGCGGACGTTATTACGCCTGCTGGAGGCCTGGTGCTGAAGGAGCAGGACAACCTGAATCCGCAGCGTCTGCTGATCGCATACGGAAATCCGGGTCAAGAAGTGAATACAGGCGATAAATTCGCAGGAGACGTTACGGGTGTAATCGGCTACAACAACGGCAACTTCAAAGTCATCCCGGCCAACGGCAGCTTGCCTACCATTACGCGTGGCTCGTTCCAACAGGAGATGACGACGATTGATGTCGATGACAGCAAGTTGTTGGTTGCTTCTTACAATATCGAGAACTACTATCCGGGCGTAGGAGCAGACAAAACGAACAAATTAGCAGAATCCATCGTTTCCAATATGAAAAAGCCGGATATTATCGGCGTCGTTGAGATGCAGGACGGCAACGGTGAGACCGATAATGGCATGGTTGAAGCTGATGCATCTGCCTTGATTGCAGCGATTCAAGCAAAAGGCGGCCCCGAATACATCTACACGGACATTGCGCCACAAAATAAAAAGGACGGCGGAGCGCCGGGCGGCAATATCCGCGTTGGTTTCCTGTATAATCCGGATCGCGTAAGTCTGGCGGACAGTGCCAATGGCAAGGGAAGCGCGACCCAAGCTGTTCAATATACGGCTGCAGCGGATCAATTGACACACAATCCAGGCCGAATTGATCCGACGAACGAAGCGTTCGCGAGCTCGCGCAAGCCGCTTGCGGCCCAGTTCGTATTCAATGGCAAAAAAGTGATTGTGATCGCAAACCATTTCAACTCCAAGTCCGGCGACAATGGGCCGTTCGGTGTCGTTCAGCCGCCAGTCCTGTCGAGCGAAGCTCAGCGTCATAAGATCGCAGCCGTCGTCAACGACTTCGTGAAGAATGTGCTGGCGCAAAATCCGGATGCCAATATCGTCGCATTGGGCGACTTGAATGACTTCCAGTTCACCAAGACAGCGACGATTCTGAAAGGCAACGAGTTGGACAACCTGATCGACAAGCTTCCGCTGAACGAGCGTTATACTTATACGTTTGACGGAAATTCACAGGTGCTCGACCATATCCTGGTTAGCAAAAATCTGACTTCGCGCGCAGAAGTAGACGTTGTTCACTTGAATGCGGACTTCTCGCCTTCGGCTGGTCGTGTATCCGATCACGACGCGGTTATGGCGCAGATTGATCTGAGAGAGGGCTTCCCGCTCACGATCCTGCATACAAACGACACGCACGCGAACCTGGATACAACAAGCTCGCCGAATAGCATCCTGCGCCGTGTAACGGCGATCAAGGAAGCTAAGGCCAGCGCGACGAATCCGATTCTCGTCGATGCGGGAGACGTATTCTCCGGCACGCTTTACTTCAACAAATATTTGGGCCAAGCAGATTTGGAATTCATGAATTTGGTCGGTTATGATGCGATGACGTTCGGTAACCACGAGTTCGACAAAGACTCGAAGGTGCTATCTGACTTCATCGGCAATGCCGAGTTCCCATTCGTGTCATCCAACGTCGACTTCTCGGCGGATGCCATTCTGAAAGACATGTTCAAGAGCGAAATTGGCAAGCCAGGCCTTAAGAAAAATATTTACCCGGCCATTATTATGAATGTGGACGGCGAAGAGGTAGGCATTATTGGTTTGACGACAGAAGATACAGCGAATATCGCTTCTCCAGGCGATGTTAAATTCAAGGACGCGGTTAAGAGCGCTAAAGATACCGTTGCCATGCTGGAAGCGGAGAACATCAACAAGATTATCGTTCTTTCGCACTTGGGTTACGAAGCAGATCTGGAGCTTGCGAAAGCAGTCCCAGGCATTGACATCATCGTAGGCGGACACAGCCATACCAAGCTGGATGAAGCCATAGTAGACCGCACTCAGCCGAATGCACCAAAGCTGATCGTGCAGACCGGTGAGAAAGGCCAGTTCCTCGGCAGATTGAAAGTTCTGTTCGATGAAGCGGGCGTATTAGTAGATTGGAATACAGAGCTGATCTCTATTGATGCGAAGGATGGAGCCAACTATGTCATCGCTGAAGATCAAGAGGCGAAGCAGATTCTCGATACGAAATATAAGCCGGGCATTGTAGAGCTTACAGAAACTGTGGTTGGTCAGACCAATGTCGTACTAAACGGCGTACGGACGGATGTACGCTCCAAGGAAACGAATCTCGGCAACCTGATCGCTGACGGCATGCTTGCTGCGGCCAAGGCGGCAGGTACAAATGCAGTCATCGCTCTTCAGAACGGGGGCGGCATAAGAGATTCCATTAACGAGGGTCCAATTACGCAAGGTGAAGTGCTGACGGTGCTTCCGTTCAATAACGACCTCGTTACAATCATGCTGACAGGTCAAGAAATCAAGGAAGCGATGGAGAATGGCGTCTCCACGATTACGACAACGAAGGACGGTCGCTTCCCGCATATCGCGGGCATGCGCTTCGATTACGACTCGACGAAGCCGGTGAACGAGCGCGTTGTGCGCATCGAAGTGAAGAATGGCAACCGCTACGTACCGCTTGATCCGAAAAAGACTTATGAGGTGGCTACGAACGCATTTACAGCCAAGGGCGGCGACTTCTACGCTTCCTTAGAGAAGGCATATAAAGAAGGACGCGTCAATCTGCTGTATCTGCCGGATTATGAGGTGCTCACGAATTATATTCAGAAAGCAGGTACAATTACGGCCAAGACATCTGCTGTAGAAGGCCGCATCGTTGACTTGAAAGGAAGTCCGCTTCCGACACCGACACCAACGACACCGACTACACCAACGACGCCGGAACCTACACCAACACCAACGCCGACACCGACGCCAACGCCAACGCCGACACCAACACCGTCGCCTGAGGTATCGTTCGAAGATGTAGGCAGCCATTGGGCTAAGGAATCGATCAGCAAAGCAGTAGCTGCTGGCATAGTGAATGGGTACGGGGATGGCAGCTTCCGTCCAGACGGACAAGCGACTAGAGCAGAGTTCATTACGATGGTCGGTCGAGCGCTTAAGCTCGAAAATACCGCAGGCGGAAGCTTGAACTTCGCGGATGCCGGACAAGTGCCGGCATGGGCGCAAGCCTTCTTCGCCCAACTGATTAAGGATGGAGTCATTACGGGCTATGAGGATCATACACTCCGTCCGTCGAAGTCGCTGACGCGAACGGAGATGACCGTTATTCTGGTCCGTGCTCTCGGAATTAAGGTAGATCCGAACGCGAAGACGTCCTTTGCCGATACCAAAGACATTCAACCGTGGGCGCAGCCGTACATTGCGGCAGCAGTGGAAGCTGGCCTGGTTGAGGGGATGGGCGGCAACAGATTCGCACCGGAAGCCAAAGCGACTAGAGCCCAAGTAGTGACACTGCTGCTGTCTGTGCAGGAGTATGTGAAGGGCAAGCAAGAGTAAGGTATTTATCCATCTTTTCGTTGTAATGTATAGCGTCCCGGCTCACGATCATGCGTGAGTCGGGACGTTTTTATATGCGTGTGGTAGTCATTGTCAATTGAACATTCGTCTAGTATATTTTAGAAGGAGAATCTCGGCAGAAAAGAGTGGACATGATGGCGGATGAACGATTGGACGACAAGCTTGGCAAGATGATCGATGCGGCTAGGATGTATTACGAATGGAATCTGAATCAAGAGGAAATTGCCCAGAAGCTCGGCGTATCGCGGCCAACCATATCAAGGTTCCTGCAGCAGGCGAGGGACGAGGGTTATGTGCAAATCAAGATTGTCCACCCCAGTGAAAGTTATGACGCGCTAGCGGCAGGGCTGGAATCGAGGTTCGGATTGAAAAAAGCGGTCATTGCACCGGTATCGAACTACGATAACGAGGTCGTCAAAAAATATATTGGTGAAGCGGCGGCCAATTACTTGTACGATACGGTGGAGGATGGTGACGTTATCTCCGTCACTTGGGGGACGACTCTGTATCAGGTGGCCTTGCAACTGAAGCACAAGCCTCTCCGCGATGTTAAAGTCGTACAGCTTAATGGCGGCGTCAGCCATTCGGAGACGAATACGTATGCGCATGAGGTTGTCCATTTGTTCGGCAAGGCATTCTGTACCATGCCTTATTTCATTCCACTGCCTGCTTTGGTCGATCATAAAATCGTTAAGCAGACAATTGAGATGGACCGCCATATTAGCGGGATATTGGAACTTGGCAAGCAGTCCAAAATCGCCGTAGTCACGGTAGGTGCGCCAAGCGAAGATTCAGTTCTGATTCGGACGGACTACTTCACCGAGGAGGAGAAGAATATCATTCGTGCGAACGCAGTAGGCGACATTTGTTCCCGGTATATCAACCTTGCTGGAGAGATCTGCTCAGAAGAGCTTAATCAGCGTACGATAGGCATTAGCCTGGACGAGCTCAGGCGGAAGGAACGATCTATACTCGTTGCAGGCGGGGCGAATAAGATTGCTGGCATCATTGGCGCCCTAAAAGGCGGTTATGCGAACGTGCTTGTGACGGATCATATTACAGCGCGGCATTTGCTGGAGCGTGGGGAGTAACGGAAGTAGAGTAATCATTTAAACATATAAAAGATGAGTCATATTCAAAGCGGATAATAAACTCGTCTTTTTGCGATAGGATAGAATGCTCTTTGTTTTATAAGTGAACGGCTTCATGGCATCCGCCAAGAAGAATTACTATATTTAATAGTAGATAAAAGAAAAACTTTCTTTCTTTTTTTACTTAAAATTGTAATGTATAACAAGCTCGTATATAATCTTTTTACTACTAAAGAGCGATGTGAGCTAGTGCGAATCAGTAGTGCGAATGTGAAGCGCACATAAAATCCCTAGGAGATTCGCACCTCTAGATAAGTTTTAAAAAGACTATGTGTCATGAAAAAAAATTATAATGAGTAAAAAATTTGTTTAAATGATTGAATATTTCATTAAATTGATTGTTCTACCCATTTTGGGGTGGAAATCGCTGTCGCACCCTACGCGGGTGCGTGGATTGAAATCTAATATTATGCCATCCAAGTCTGAGGTTGGAAGGTCGCACCCTACGCGGGTGCGTGGATTGAAATTGATATGTCGTCACGTAGTTTGAATTTGAAGGGGGTCGCACCCTACGCGGGTGCGTGGATTGAAATTCATATTGCACCCGCAAAGGTTCATCCCGTTGCAAGTCGCACCCTACGCGGGTGCGTGGATTGAAATAGGGTAGTATCTAGTTTGGTCACTGGATATTACGTCGCACCCTACGCGGGTGCGTGGATTGAAATCTGCAAACGGTGAGTATAAGCAGCCACGCTTGAAGTCGCACCCTACGCGGGTGCGTGGATTGAAATCCTACTTGTTGTGGCGTAAGTTGATGAAACTTGAGTCGCACCCTACGCGGGTGCGTGGATTGAAATAAAGCACGAAGGCGGTAGACCGCAATACGAAGAGGTCGCACCCTACGCGGGTGCGTGGATTGAAATTCTCCTGGTCTTGTGAATTGTAAAGAACCAATCGTCGCACCCTACGCGGGTGCGTGGATTGAAATACAATAATATAAGTGTGTGATTTGGGTTACTCGTGTCGCACCCTACGCGGGTGCGTGGATTGAAATTTTTAGCAGGGCATATCGAAAAAGCACCGCATGAGTCGCACCCTACGCGGGTGCGTGGATTGAAATAGCTCGATTGCATCAATCGTATGCTTTAAGCCAGGTCGCACCCTACGCGGGTGCGTGGATTGAAATTTTCGCGTTTTTAACGGTAATGCCGTACTCGCCGGTCGCACCCTACGCGGGTGCGTGGATTGAAATTGCAGGAATCTGACATTGATCTCAATGAAAACTGGTCGCACCCTACGCGGGTGCGTGGATTGAAATCAGGGGTGTTCGCCAAATAGTGTAACAATCATCGTCGCACCCTACGCGGGTGCGTGGATTGAAATTCTGGAGTATCGTTGCTCTTTGGATAGCGATACAGTCGCACCCTACGCGGGTGCGTGGATTGAAATAGGGCAGGAATAAACAGTGGGCTTTTGTTGTGAAATGTCGCACCCTACGCGGGTGCGTGGATTGAAATGTATACCGCGTTGATCATAAGGTTCAATGTCTGTACGATCCCTAGCTCATCGCCCTCATATTTACTTTTATCTATGACAGGATCAGTCGCAACTTCTTTGAATTCATCAGCAGTTGATGTCTTATTCCCCAAAAACTATCTTCCAAAACTAACCTCTCCATTCAATTATCCATGCCAAATATCAAGACTCTAAATAGGATCGAAAGATTTCTGGGAATGAATAGAATAAATATAGTTTCTGAAATGTCCGCTCAACTTTTATATGATACAATATAGGGAAAATTTTACTAATAGTTTAGAACTAGAGGAGATGGGTTTTATGAAGAGTTTATTTCGAAATTTTGAGTTTAAGCAATTATCTTTGAGTTTAAGCGGTCCAGGGATTACGGTCGAAAGAAAAAATAATGCACTCGCTTATTTAGAAAATCAAAGTGATGAGACTAAACAAGAGGTGCTGAGAGAGCTGTTTGTGATTAGACATTCACTTTCTGAGTTTTATTATAGGTATAAATCTATTGAAAATACGAATTGGGATTTAGATGAAGATGAGATGAAAAGTGAGATAGCGGAAAGGTTGTTTTCAAGAGTTTTTGATTTATATGAAAAAATATCGAAAGATATTTTGGGAAGCAAATATTTCGTTTTAATGAGAAATGAACAAAGAAAACAAATTATTGAAGCATTTGATTATGTGATCAGTGAAAAGGTGTCCCTAGAGGAAGATAGTGACTATCCATTTGATGAAGATGAGGAGTATGCTTTTATCAGCCAATTAATTGAATTGTTTGAAGAAGTCAGCGACACAATAGATAACACCATGGAAAGCTTGTTACTAAAAAATTAAGTTAGATTCAATCGCAACGTTTAATCGATTAGGATAACATCGGGGACGTTCATTGATTTCCTACAACCAGTTGTTCAAGAGACGGTACATACAAGTACATGGATTCCTGCATCCTTTGCTTGTCATGAACACACGACAAAGCGGCAGCCAGGACTTGAAGTCCATGGCTGCCGCTTTTTATTATCTGAAAATGCTACATCTGGTCTATGAGCTGTGCCTGCTCAATCGGGATCATTGGATAAAGAAGAAAGGAAATGATACGAGGATTGCTCCGGTTTTGTTTTTTTGCCGTATTTGCTTGTGAGCTGTTCTAAGTAAGCCTTCAGATCCTTGGCCTCATCCGGCGTCATGAAGAGGTCGGTATTCATTAAGAGGGCGATGCCTGCTGATTTGGAGCGTTTATTGTTCAGATATCTTTCTTTGCTTTCATCGAATGTCCGGGCGATCAGCTTCTGGGCTTCGGAGGCATATACTTCCTTGATAGAGTCATCTACGATATCTTGATTAACCTCAATCGTACCTTCAAAAGCTGTATAATATTTGGCCGTAATGCCATTAATGAGTTTGGTCTCCGCCAGCTCCAAGAGCCCGATGCTCTCCAGCTTGCGCGCATGATAGTAGACTTTGGCGGGAACTTCTCCAAGCTTATCGGCAATTTCCTTGATCGTAGCCGGGCGTGAAGTCTTACGGTACTGGTTCATAATCTTCATACGGTAAGGATCGGAGAAAATCCGGATCTCCTCGATCGTCTTCAACACTTTTTTCTCGATAACGGCCACTCCTGTCTCTTGGAGAAGTATGGTTGAGTATTCAGTATACTATATTTTCATAAACTTTTTTTGGGTCAGGAGAAAGATAGGCGGAATCATTACAAGTATGCCTGCACTCATAAAGAGCCATTCCACATCTACAAAGCTTCCGGCTGCGCCAACGCCAACGGAGCCGAGTGGAATAAAGGCCATGCCGACCATGCTTGATACGGAGCTGACACGGCCGAGCATCGCCTGGGGAGCGGCCTCCATCATATACGTAGCCGCAGTTGTACTGATGAGTGGAAGGGCAAGCCCGCTGGCGAAAGCACCGCATCCCGCAATTACAAGCGGCAGTATAGAAGTGGAAGACGGAATGAATAAGCAAATCTGCCCTGTTCCTAGCAAGAAGCAACCAGATACGATTAGTGTACTTTTGCGAAACCGTGGTCCCCATATGCCTAGTCCAAACCCGCTTAGAATCATGCCGAGTGTCATTGCGCCTCCCAGCACACTTTGCGTTGCCGGACCTGCTTGAAGAATCTCCTGAACATAGACCGGCTGCATGACATTAATCGGCGTCAAGCCCATATTGATAACGGCGCTTGTGCTTAGGGTATAGAGCAAGATGCGCTCAGACCGGACGAATTGCAGACCTTGCTTGAGTTGCTGCCAGAATCGCAGCGGCTGAACTTCTGTTGCCTTCAAAGACGGTCCAACTTCCTTTCTCACGGAAGGAATTCGAATAAACAACACGATGAGAGCAGATACCAGAAAGGCTCCGGAACCGCCCCAGATGGCGCCGGCAAGTCCTATCCATGCAATGAGTGGACCAGTTACGGCCAGACCGGCAAGCTCGGCTACCCTGGAGGCGGAAGTAATGAGAGAATTGCCGCTGAGCAGCAGCCGCTTGGGCAGCAACCTTGGGACAAGCGAGGTTTCGGCTGGGGTAGAGAAGCATTCGAAGGTAGAATTCAGGAACGTAAATAAAAACAGATGCCAGGGTAGGATCCATCCTTTAATGAACAGAAAAGCGGTTAAAGCTACAATTACGAATCGCACAGCATAAGTCATTACCAGGAGCGGTTTTTTTGGCAAGCGGTCGACAAGGACGCCCGCGAACAGGCTGAACAAAATGCCCGGCACAAAATTCATAGCAAACAAGCTGCCCATGAGCATTTTGGAGCCGGTTAGCTGATAGACCATCCAACTGTAAGCAATGTAATCAATGGAATGCCCGAATCTCGTTACCATTCTGGCGAGGAGCAGAATAAGGAAGGACTTGTGAAATCTTAATGCGCTCATAGTAGATGATGTAGTGGTATGGGTGTGAGTCTGGGATGCAGGGACACTCATCTAAATCCTCCATTCAACGACGGTCATGAATAAAAGTGATCTTCGTTCAATTTTTATTAACGTTAAAAATAATTTAACGTTAATAAATGTTTAATGCAAGCTCTTTTTTTATCTGTTCCTCAACGCCATCCCGTCTGGGCTATCTATAACGACTTCATTTTGAGTTGTATGTTTCGCTTCATTTACCGTGTTAGCGATGGAACGAAGGCTGTTTTGGTGTGTCTTTCTTTAGGGGAGCGGGCTGTTTTTACATATACCACAATTGGCAAATACAATAAGGGGTGCAGAAGACACTCCTTGGAATGATAGATGAGCGTTATTTTTATTAATCCGCTTAATAAGGTACCCTAATACTACGGGCCTTTAATAAGACTGGATACTGGATCAATCATTTCCGTTTTCAAATAGAGCTGCAAAAGGAGGCACCGACTGTATGAAATCTAATCCGTCCGAACGTATAAAATTTCCGCCGGGATTCTGGGAGGGCGTCCGTCTCGTAGGCATTGCAGCGCATGACATAGCACGTAAAGCAGGGCTGCCCCTTGCGATTATGAATGAACCGGTCGTGACGACCGCCCATTACTTTGCGATCTGGCAGGCTTATTCCGATCTGATTGGCGATACGGCTGAGGGCATCATCAAGCTTGCTACCGCCTTTGAAACGGCCAAATACCCGCCTACGGTATTAGCGACTTATCATGCGCGCGATTATCGCGATGCGCTAACCCGAATGGCACGCTATAAGCAACTATGTCCTCCGGAAAGCCTACATATCACCGAACATGGCGAGAAATGTACCATCGAGCTGGCCTGGCTGTATACAGAACAACCTGGTCCCGCTATGTTAATCGGGATTACGCTGGCTTATCTTCTGGAGCTGGGGAGACGGGGAACCGGGCAGTATTTGACCGCTCAGCTTGTTGAGTTTTCACAGCCAATGGGAGATGTTCAAGCTCTTGAAGCTTATTTCGGCTGTCGTGTCCGTATTGGTGGAGGATCTAATCGGTTAACGCTGCATCGAAGAGATCTGGACCGTCCTTTTGTCTCCTACAATGAAGAGCTGCTGGAAATCCTGACTCCCGTACTGGATCGCTCGCTCGACGAACAACTGAACAGCGGTTCCATGACCGAGAAGGTCAAATGGATCATGAAGCGCAGCCTTGCTGGAGGAAGTCCCGATATGAGGAAGGTGGCGAAGGAGCTTGGGGTAAGCGATCGTACCTTGCAGCGCCGGCTTTCGGATGAACATACGAGCTTCAAGCATCTGCTGGCAGAGGCCAGACATGAGCAGGCGAGGCAGTACCTGTCGGACCCATCTCTCGATATTAAAGAAGTGGCGTTCCTGCTGGGCTATGAAGATCAGAACTCCTTCTACCGAGCCTTCCGTTATTGGGAAGGAGATACGCCTTCGCATTGGCGAACAGAACATTTAGGTACAAATGAAATAACAGGAGAACAGATTCCCTAGGTGGATGGGTTGGCGTGTGTTGCTAGAATTTTGGCGTCATGTGCTAGTTACCGGACCACCTGCAGGAGGTAATATAGTTCCTATCCGAAGCTCAGGACTTAGTCGTGAGTGATAAGCAACGGGAAGGGGATTATAGGATGGACATGGGACTAACGAATAAAACAGCTTTAATAACAGGATCAACAAAAGGCATCGGCAAAGCCATAGCCTTCGAACTGGCCAGAGAAGGTGTGAATGTGCTCATTAATGGTCGGAAGGAAGAAGAGGTCGAGCGGACGGTGCAGGAGATAAAGTCTGCATTCCCGGAGACTTCTCCTCAGAATGCTACAGCCGATCTTGTAGATGCGGAGCAAAGAGAAGCATTGTTCCAGAAGTACCCCGCCATTGATATCCTGGTAAACAATATGGGCATCTATGAACTGATGTCCTATGAAGATATTGAGGATGAAGTGTGGGAGAAATACATTCGAACCAATGTTCTTGCTGCTAATGGGCTGACCAAGTTTTATTTGCCTGGTATGCTGAATCGCAATGATGGCCGGATTATTTTCATCGCTAGTGAAGAAGCCGTGATGCCTTCCGGACAAATGCCTCATTATGCCGTAACCAAATCGATGTTATTGTCATTAGCCAAAAGCTTGTCTAAATTAACGATAGGAACAGAAGTGACTGTCAATACGATCATGCCGGGACCGACACTTTCTGAGCAAGTGTATCAGATCATCGACGGTTTATATTCGAACGAGGATATGACTTTTTCGGAAAAAGAGAAGCAATTTATGAAGACCAATCTCCCTCAATCCGAAATACAGAGGTTCATCAAGCCTGTTGAAATAGGCAGATTGGCTGCCTTCGTATGCAGTCCTTATGCATCTGCTTTTAAAGGTTCACCGATTCGTATGGACGGTGGAATGGTGCCGACTATTTTTTGACGAAAGTTGTGTACGTTAAAAGGACGAGCCCTATCCGAAGTGGATAATCGCTCGTCCTTTTTGTTATAGGAGGGACGGTTTCACTTACTCTGCCTTGCGATGAGCTGTAATCATCCACCATACTCCGTACTTGTCGGCAACTTCACCTAAGAACAAGCCGAACGGCTGGAACTCGAACGGGTATTTCACCTGGCCTCCAATGGAAAGCTTCTCGAATGCTTCACGGGCTTGAGACTCGGAATCCAGCTCCAAAGACAGATAGAGGCCTGACCCTTGCGTGAACGGCTCCATGGCATCCGCCAAGAAAATGAAATTGTCGCCTGCGACTTCAATACACATATGCATGACTTTGTCTTTGGCTGCATGTTGAGCGCCCATCGCTTCCTCGTGAGTTAGTATGGACATCACTTTACCTCCAAGTGCGTCTATGTAGAATTCACCCTGAGTTTTGGCGTCCTCCGAAATAATATATGGCTTTAATTGTCCCATTCACAGACATCCTTTCTTGATCAGATTTTAAAAAAGTCTCAAACATACTATACCCGATAATCTTCAGCCTCATTTCTTTTAGATTGCTATGATACGAATGAATGTCTTTTAGGATGCTTACAATGGCAGCAGCGAGAGATAGTGTTGTTTTAGAGGGAATGATGCCAACGGTATAAGTTCAAGTTGAATTTTCTTTTTTTGTTTGAAATTGTAATGTTCAACTGGTTCGTATATAATCTTTTTTACTACTAAAAGGTGAGGCAGGACTAGTGCGAAGCAATGGTGCGAATGTGAAGCGAACATGAAATCCCTGGGGGATTCGCACCTCTGAACATGTCTTGAAAAATACTTTTTGGTATGATTAAGGTATAAAATGATTATTTCTTTCATTTTAATGATTTTATTTATCGTAAAAAAGATTGAATAACTCTTTATGGGTTGAAAATCGCTGTCGCACCCTACGCGGGTGCGTGGATTGAAATTTAATCTGCTTAGCGTTAGGGAATCCGATCTGCTGTCGCACCCTACGCGGGTGCGTGGATTGAAATCACCTTTCGAAAGGCTACAAACCGATAACCAAAGTCGCACCCTACGCGGGTGCGTGGATTGAAATCACCTGCTGATTGAGTCGGTTGTAGGAAGCGTTGGTCGCACCCTACGCGGGTGCGTGGATTGAAATCATTTTTCCCGCCTTTGGACTTTGGAATGACATGGTCGCACCCTACGCGGGTGCGTGGATTGAAATTCCTTCCTTCGTCGTTTTAATAGAAGTAGTATTAGTCGCACCCTACGCGGGTGCGTGGATTGAAATGAAATGTACGGGACCGGAAGCCATGACGACGTTGTCGCACCCTACGCGGGTGCGTGGATTGAAATCACGATAGCCGACGCGACCTTACGCCGATATTCGTCGCACCCTACGCGGGTGCGTGGATTGAAATTTTTTCGTATTGGGACGGAAAGCAGACGGACTTGTCGCACCCTACGCGGGTGCGTGGATTGAAATATGGACATTGAAAAACAGCGGAAGAAGCCGTTTGGTCGCACCCTACGCGGGTGCGTGGATTGAAATCTCGGGCTGGCGAATACATCGTCGTGGTCAAAAGGTCGCACCCTACGCGGGTGCGTGGATTGAAATATTACGTCAGTGGTATGAACAGCAACAGCAGAAGTCGCACCCTACGCGGGTGCGTGGATTGAAATATTACGTCAGTGGTATGAACAGCAACAGCAGAAGTCGCACCCTACGCGGGTGCGTGGATTGAAATTTAACTCTCAACAAATCATGTATGAACGTGCCGTGTCGCACCCTACGCGGGTGCGTGGATTGAAATCCGACACCGCCGCCAAACAAGACCGAGCAATTTGTCGCACCCTACGCGGGTGCGTGGATTGAAATCCTCCACGCGTTAGCGGGGCGTTAGCGGGCAGCGTCGCACCCTACGCGGGTGCGTGGATTGAAATAGCAAGTTAATAATCAGCCTGCTTTACCTGCACGTCGCACCCTACGCGGGTGCGTGGATTGAAATTGGCTTGGAGAGAATGATGTATATGCGCATCAAGGTCGCACCCTACGCGGGTGCGTGGATTGAAATTCATTGCGGTCGCATATTCGCGCTTACAGCACCGTCGCACCCTACGCGGGTGCGTGGATTGAAATCGAATGCACATGTTCGGCGGATATACACCGGTGTGTCGCACCCTACGCGGGTGCGTGGATTGAAATATCATATTGGTGTTGATCCGCACGCCATCTCTAGTCGCACCCTACGCGGGTGCGTGGATTGAAATATCAGCATCGCTCAGCGATACCGGGGTGCTTGGGTCGCACCCTACGCGGGTGCGTGGATTGAAATTACAAAGGCTCAACAAGGAGGTATCTACGGATGTCGTCGTACCCTACGCGGGTACGTGGATTGAAATGGAAAGTTACCCTCGACTGTAAATGTGAATGGTGGTCGCACCCTCGCGGGTGCGTGGATTGAAATAAAACATGAAGGTCAAGTCGCTGGAAATCATGGAGTCGCACCCTACGCGGGTGCGTGGATTGAAATTGGGCCAACGGGCAGCGCTCTCTATGGTTTGACGTCGCACCCTACGCGGGTGCGTGGATTGAAATGGCAAAGGCCTCCCTCTCATCTGCCGGAACAGAGTCGCACTCTACGCGGGTGCGTGGATTGAAACCCATGACAGCAATGCAAGACACGATCCGAAGGTTGTCGCATCTTACGCGGGTACGTGGATAGAAATCGTCTGCCGATCCGAGAGCCCATCGGAGTTAATCGTCGCCCCCTAAGCAGGTGCGTGAATTGAAATGCCATTCTCTGTAGTATCACAGTATTGGATTTAGTTGTGCCCACACGAGTGTGCGATGTGAAATTTGGCACGTGTGCCGGTGATTTGTCTTTCATTGATAGTCGCCCTCATGCGGACACGTGAAAGGTATAAATGGACTTTACTCTCACAAGATGCCTATCTTTTCAATCATATATTTTGAAGCCAAACCTCTGCAATCAAATATGCAGAGGTTTATTTTTGTCCACTACTATTTCGACCCTCATTCTCCATCTTTGAATGTATATCCAAAATAAAAGAAAATTTAGGAGGAAACTGTTTGTTTTTGACGAATCTTATAACCTAAGCACCAGGTAATTGGACTCATCTGTCAGAGCGTTGCCATTCTGAATGGAGATAAGGAGAATTTGCATGGACTATATTGCACATATCCGAGAGAGTGACGGACAGATCCAGAGTGTAGAGGAACATCTATTGGGGGTTCAGAAGCTAGCAGAATCATTTGGCGAAAAAATCGGTGTAAAGCATATCGCAGGTTTGGCTGGTGTATTGCATGATATGGGCAAGTATACAACGTTATTCAGAGATTACATATGGAATGCGGTGCACCATCCGGAGCTTCCATCCCGCAGAGGGAGTGTAGACCATTCTACTGCTGGCGGTAAGCTGCTCTTCAATGAATACCATCAAGGAAATCCTGATATGCATAACTGGATGCTTTCCGAAATTATTGGAAACGCTGTCATATCTCATCACTCTTACTTGCATGATTTTCTGGGACCGCCTCATGTTTCCGGTTATTTGAAAAGAGTAGAGAGCACCCCAGAGCAATTTCAGCAATCGGTGGATCTGTTTTTTGAACATGTGATGAGTAAGGAAGAGTTTGATCAATACGTGAAGAAAGCATCAGAAGAACTAGCTGCATACTTGCAAAGGGATTCTTCAAGCACCAGAGAAAATAAGCTAATGTTTCTTGGCAAATATATATTCAGTTCATTAATTGATGCAGACAGGACTAACACCAGACAATTTGAAGAGAATAGCGTTCCCGAGGATAAGTTGGACGAATGCGTTAGATTCCAAAATTATTATGAAAAGCTAATGGTCAGAATCCATGAACTGCAAGAAAACGGAAAGGAGCATGGTTCAACCATCATACAACAGTTAAGAAAAGAGATGTCAGAGCGATGCGAGCAACACGCCTCAGCCCCCTCGGGCATCTACACGTTATCGATTCCAACAGGCGGTGGGAAAACACTTGCCAGCTTCAGATATGCTCTCCAGCATGCGATTCAGAAAAAGAAAAAGCGAATCATTTATATTGTTCCGTTCACGACAATTATTGAGCAAAACGCTGAGGAAATCCGAAGGATTATCCAGGATGACGCGCATTTGCTTGAACATCATTCGAATGTGATTGATGATCTTGACGACAATGATGAGTCGCAGGATGGATATATGACCAAGCAGCAAAAGCTTAAGCATGCTAAAGATAACTGGGCGTCTCCTGTTGTTTTTACAACGATGGTTCAATTCCTGAATGTGTTTTATGCGAAGGGGAGCCGCAATATACGAAGGCTTCATCATTTAGCGGAGTCGGTCATTATTGTAGACGAAGTACAAAAGGTGCCCGTTTCTTGTGTTTCTTTGTTCAATAAAGCAGTTAATTTTTTGAATGTATATGGCAATTCTTCGATTATCTTATGCTCCGCCACGCAACCAGCGCTTGAGTTTGTTGATCATAAACTGCACATTCAAGCCGAGGGCGAAATTGTAGAGAATCTGGAACAAGTCATTAACGCATTCAGACGAGTAGAAATTATAGATAAGGCAACAGGTGAAATATTTGATCAGGGAATGCTGGAGCAACTTGTGCTGGAGCGGTTGAGTGAAGTTAATAGTGTGTTAATTGTGCTCAATACCAAGTCTGTTGTGAGAGAGTTATATATGGCTTTGTCTCTGAGAGAGATTCCAGTCTATCACCTGAGTACGTCTATGTGCGCGGCGCATCGGAAAGTTATTTTAGGCAAAGTGAAAGATCATTTGATTCGTGAGGAAAAAGTGATCTGTATAAGTACGCAGTTAATTGAAGCGGGAGTGGATATCAGCTTTGAGTGTGTCATTCGCTCGCTTGCCGAGTTGGACTCTATTGCCCAGGCGGCAGGAAGATGCAACCGGCATGGCAGAGATGAGTTGCGTCAAGTATACGTCATTAATTATGGAGAAGAGAACTTGAAGTATTTGAAAGAGATGAGTATTGGCAAGGAAATCTCCAGAAAGATGCTTATTGATCTCAAGAGTAATCCGAAAATATACGGAGGTCATATTCTGTCGGCAGAAGCCATGGAGTGTTTCTTTAAAGCCTATTACACGGAGCTGCAAGCCAATCTGAACTATGATGTTCCCGAGTTGAAAAAGGACATGGTGGAGCTGTTAACAGTTGATCGCCACAACAATACCTATTACAAATCCTATAAGAATGAATTGGAGAAAGAGTTAGAACTATACAACTTGCACAGCTACAGAACGGCGGCAAAGCATTTTGAAGTAATCAAGAATCGGACGACTACTGTACTGGCTCCTTATAGTAAGGAAGGCAGAGAAATCATTGCGGAGCTTAATGGAGCAGGAACTATCGAGCAACTATCCCGGATTTTGCGGAGGGCACAACAGTATTCTATTAATCTCTGGCGATATGAGCTCGATGAATTGAACCGCAATGATGGAGTCGAAGCGCTGCTTGATGGCAAGGTACTGGTCTTGCGGGAGAGTGCCTATAACGAAGAATTCGGATTTGATCGGCATAATGAAAGTCCGATGAGAGATGCGTTTTTTTAAGATGGGTAGGTTGAGTATGTATAAGGAGGTGAGCAAATGAGAAACGCGATGGAGTTTAAAGTATATGGAGAGTATGCCTTGTTCACTGACCCGCTAACTAAGCTTGGGGGCGAGAAGCTGTCGTACAACGTGCCCACTTACCAAGCGCTTAAGGGAATAGCCGAATCAATCTACTGGAAGCCGACGATAATCATCTACATTGATGCAGTTCGTATTATGAAGCCAATCCGTATGGAGTCGAAAGGCATCCGGCCCATTGAGTATAGCGGAGGCAATACGCTTGCCAACTATACGTATCTGAGAGATGTGGAGTACCATGTTCGCGCCCATTTTGAATTCAATGAGAATCGACCGGATATGGCCTTCGATCGCAATGAGCATAAGCATCATAACATCATGTTGCGATCCCTTGCTGCGGGCGGGCGAAGAGATATTTTTCTGGGAACGAGAGAATGTCAGGGATATGTGGAACCGTGCAATTTTGACGAAGGTGAAAGTTTCTATGAACAATACGAGGAAGTGCCGCTAGGACACATGGTTCACGGTATTAATTATCCGGATGAGACAGGTCGAGATCAGTTGGAAGTACGGCTATGGCATCCTGTCATGAAGAAGGGCGTGATTGAATTCATCCGTCCGGAGCGTTGTGAGCTGGTCCGCCCAATTATGGATATGAAAATGAAACACTTTGATCATACCAATGTTAGCGCGGTGGAGGACTGAATCAATCAGGAGAGAAAGGAGGGGAAACGATGAGTTGGCTGCTTCATTTGTATCAGACGTATAAAACACATTCGAAACAGGTTGGCGTTATTGAAAAGCGATTCAATGATCAGGAATATACGTTGCTGCCTGTTGCTCACACCACACAGAACGCGCATATCGAAGTTACAGTAACACGAGATGGTGAGCTTCATTCCGCAGAGGTTATAACGATTAAAAGTGATATGAGTACTCTCATTCCTTGTACCGAGAAGTCGGCAAGCCGTGCCGGTTCAGTAGTCGCACCTTATCCCTTGCATGACAAGCTTAGCTATGTTGCCGGAGACTTGATTGCGTATGGCGGGGAACAGAAGAAAGAAGATCCTTTTGCAGCCTATGTGAAGCAACTAAAAGGATGGGCTGACTCTCCTCATGCGATTGATAAGGTGAAGAGTATTTACCAATATGTGAGTAAAGGCACTCTTATTCAAGATTTGGTGGAAAAGCAAATTTTGCATGTGGATGACCGCAATCGGTTAATCAATAAATGGGATAAGTCCAATGAGGGCACTAAGCCTGCTATTTATTCCGTGCTAGCCGGGGATGTAGACAGTGCATTTATTCGTTTTAACGTTTATGCGCCAGGTGAACATTTGACTGACGTTTGGAGAGATTCCGAGATGTATGAATCTTTCATTCAGTACTATAACGAGCAGCTAGGTGATATTGATCTTTGTTACGTAACCGGGGAGCTAATGCCCGCAACGGACAAGCATGCCAACAAAATCCGCAATGCCGCGGATAAGGCGAAGCTGATTTCTGCCAATGATTCAAGCGGATTCACCTTTAGAGGACGCTTTAGTAAGAGCCAGGAAGCGGCAAGCATCAGTTATGAAGTATCTCAGAAAGCGCACAACGCACTGAAATGGCTAATTAATCGACAAGGTAAAACAATCGATCAGCGAGTTTTTCTAGTATGGGGCGAAGAGCGGACGGATATTCCAAGCTTTGCGGACGATGCTTTTGACACAGCGCCTTCGGCAGCGGTCGTGAAGCAAGTAGCCTTTACTAATCAAGAGTTTGCGATGGAATTTGCCAAGGCGCTGGACGGGTACAGCAACCGTATCGACGGAAAATCGGATGTCCATATTATGGTGTTGGATTCCGCTACCACGGGCCGGATGGCTGTTTTGTATTACCGCAGCATGGACAAGCATTTGTACTTGAATAAGTTGATAGATTGGCATACCTCCTGTGCTTGGCTGCATCGCTATCGTAAGAATACATCAGGTGAGTGGGTGCAATTCTATGGTGCGCCATCGACCAAAGATATTGCTTTTGCAGCTTATGGCCCAAGAGCAAGCGACAAGATTGTAAAAGGACTAGTGGAGCGTATGCTGCCCTGTATCGTAGATGGGCGGGATATACCGCTTGATATAGTGAGGAGTGCGTATCATCGAGCTACGAGGCCATTATCGATGGAAGAATGGGAATGGGAGAAGACATTGAGCATTGCTTGCTCTTTAATCAATAGAAAGGAGAGATCAAGTATGGCTGTCGATTTTCAAAATACCAAAAGAGATTATTTGTTTGGACGTTTGTTAGCGGTGGCAGATGTATTGGAAAACCGTACGTTTGCCAAAGGTGAAAAGCGACCGACTAATGCTATTCGCTATAAAACGGCATTCTCTCAACATCCAGAAAGAACATGGTTAACCATAGAAAAGAGTCTTACCCCATATGTTATGAAGCTTGGCCCTGAGGCCACTGACCTTAACAAACTCATGGATGAGATACTAGATAAACTCTCACAGGTTGAAGAGTCATATAAACCTTTATCATTTGAATATTTGCTTGGATTTCATAGCCAACGCCACGCCTTATATCAAAGCAAGGACAAAAAGAATGAAGCTGTTGAAGCTTCCCAAGAATAAGGAGAGATGAATATGCCTATTTTGGATCACAAAATCGACTTTGCCGTTATCTTTTCCGTATCTAACGCTAATCCCAATGGAGATCCGTTTAATGGCAATCGGCCTCGTCAAAACTTTGACGGTAAAGGCGAGATGTCGGATGTCGCCATTAAACGCAAGATTAGAAATCGTCTGCAGGATATGGGCGAATCTATCTTCGTCCAGTCCAACGATCGCAGGACGGATGCCTACAAAAGCTTGAAAGAACGAGCTGAAGGGGTAGAGGAACTGGAGAAAATTATGAAATCCAAAACCGGCTCCAGCGAGCAATTCGCTCAAGTCGCTAGTGACAACTGGATTGATGTCAGAAGCTTCGGGCAAGTATTTGCGTTCAAAGCTGATAGCAAAGGCAACGGTGTTTCTGTAGGAGTAAGAGGACCGGTATCTGTTCATCCGGCTATTAGTATCGATCCTATTGATATTACAAGCCTGCAAATTACGAAAAGCGTAAACTCGGAATCGACAGGAAAGGAAAAGAGCTCTGATACGATGGGGATGAAGCATCGGGTGGATTCGGGTGTGTATATATTCTATGGCAGCATCAATACACAACTGGCGGAGAAAACGGGTTTTACTTACAAGGATGCCACCAAGATTAAAGAGGCGCTTCGAACATTATTTGAAAATGATGTGTCCTCAGCAAGGCCGGAGGGCAGTATGGAAGTTCGTCGCGTCTACTGGTGGGAGCATTCATCCAAGCTTGGTCAGTATTCGTCGGCCAAGGTACATCGTTCTTTGCTTACAGAGAATCTCCAACACGAAGCTAAAGCTTTCGAAGATTATTCATTTCAAATTTTGCCTTTGGAAGGTCTGAAGGTCGAAGTGCTGGATGGGATCTAACGAAGATCACGAGCTGTTGTTGTCCGGTATCCAACACTTTCAATTTTGCAAGCGACAGTGGGCAATTATTCATATTGAGCAGCAGTGGGAAGAGAACGTCAAGACGGTCGAAGGGCAGCATCTTCATCGGAAGGCGGATCAACCGTTTATTAGAGAGAAGCGTGGAGATAAGCTTATTGTAAGAGGGATGCCTGTCAGATCAAGTGAGCTTGGTCTGACAGGAGTGTGCGATGTCGTTGAGTTCATTCGAGATGAGCGCGGCGTTGCCATTCACGGTTCGGAAGGAACCTATCTTCCGTATCCTGTCGAATATAAGCGCGGCAAGCCAAAGACAGGCGAGGAGGACATTGTGCAGTTGGTGGCCCAGGCGATATGTCTGGAAGAGATGCTGCTGTGCGAGGTTGGGGTCGGATACTTGTTTTACAATGAGATTAAGCACCGGGTTGAGATACCAATTACTTCTGAATGGAAGCAGAGGGTCAGGTCGATCGTAAGCGAGATGCAGGATTATTACAAGCGTCGCCATACGCCGAAAGTGAAAACGGGTGCTTTTTGCCGGAGCTGTTCTTTGCAGCATATTTGTGTACCGGAGCTGATGAACAAGCGTTCCGTCAAAAGCTACGTTGAAGGGAAAATCGTGGAATGAAGAAGCTTCTGAACACCTTATATGTCACGCAACCGGATGTCTATTTATCTTTGGATGGGGACAATATTGTTTTATTGAAGGAGCAGGAGAAGCTGGCGCGTATGCCGCTCCATAATCTGGATTCTGTCGTAGCGTTTGGTTATACGGGAGCCAGCCCGGCGCTAATGGGATATTGTGCGGAGCGCAATATCTCATTAGTCTTTATGACAATGAACGGACGTTTTCTGGCGAGAGTCATTGGTGAGAGCAACGGCAACGTTGTGCTGCGCAAGAGACAGTATCTTTTGTCGGAGAATGAAGCTTCGTCGGCGATGATCGCTCGCAATTTCATTATTGGGAAGATCTACAATCATAAGTGGATGCTGGAGCGTACGACAAGAGATTACGCCATGCGAATTGATGTTGCCGAATTTAAGGCAGCTTCCCAGCAGTTATCTGCACTGATGAAGGAAGTTAGAGTTTGCGAAGATTTGGAGAGACTGCGAGGGTTAGAAGGTCAAGCAGCTGTAACATATAACAAGCTGTTCAATCATATGATTTTGCAGCAGAAGGAAGACTTCTATTTCCGCACCCGCTCGCGTAGGCCTCCTCTGGATCGTGTGAACGCGCTGCTGTCCTTCGCCTATTCCTTACTTGCCAAGGATACAGCAGCTGCGCTTGAAGGTGTGGGATTGGATTCATATGTCGGCTTCTTACATCGCGACCGACCGGGACGAGCGTCTATGGCACTGGATTTAATGGAAGAGTTGCGTGGGGTGTTTGCGGACAAATTTGTACTGTCTTTAATTAACAAGAAGATGCTGGATAAGCATGATTTTCAGGAAAAGGAGAACGGTGCCGTTTTATTAACTGATGAAGCTCGGAAAAAGTTTCTGACCGCATGGCAAGCTAAGAAGCAGGACAAGATCACTCATCCCTATTTGGGCGAAAAGATCTCTTGGGGGCTTGTCCCGCATGTGCAGGCCCTATTACTGGCACGGTATTTACGTCAAGATTTGGACGAATATCCACCTTTCCTGTGGAAGTAGGCGATTGAATTGATGGTGCTCATTACGTATGATGTCAGAACAGTGACAAGTACGGGCCAGAGGCGATTAAGACAAGTCTCGAAAATATGTCAGAATTACGGACAACGTGTTCAAAACTCTGTGTTTGAATGTGTAGTAGACGCGGCTCAATTCACCTCATTAAAATTACAGTTGATGGATATTATTGATCAAGATGAGGATAGTCTGAGATTCTATCAGCTAGGCAATCAGTATAAAAACAAGGTTGAGCATATCGGTGCAAAAGCCTCATTGGATGTGGAGGGCCCGCTCATATTCTAGTGCGATATTCTGGTGCGAATGGGAAGCGCACATGAAATCCCTGGGGGATTCGCACCAATTTTGAGCGTCGGCAAGACACTGGATAGTTAGGAAAAGAAGTTTTTTCAGCCAGTTTTATCTTTATTGGTATAATAGTTATGATTTATGATTGAATAAGTCGTTATTTTGACGAAATACATCATAAATCGCTGTCGCACCCTACGCGGGTGCGTGGATTGAAATCCCTTATCTCCTACAACTACGAATCTACCGTTACGTCGCACCCTACGCGGGTGCGTGGATTGAAATATTTGCGTGGTAGCCTGATCATTCAAATCCATGAGTCGCACCCTACGCGGGTGCGTGGATTGAAATTCTTAATATCCTATTATTCTCTTGCAACTCCGTAGTCGCACCCTACGCGGGTGCGTGGATTGAAATCATATCCCTCTGAACAAGACGCTTGACGTAGCCTGTCGCACCCTACGCGGGTGCGTGGATTGAAATTAGAGCAGCAAACGGCGACAACCCTACGGCCATCCGTCGCACCCTACGCGGGTGCGTGGATTGAAATCCGATTTAGCCTTGCTGGCCGATCACTCTCGTAGTCGCACCCTACGCGGGTGCGTGGATTGAAATTCCGGCGTCCCCCCGTGCCTTGATGCCGAAAAAGGTCGCACCCTACGCGGGTGCGTGGATTGAAATCTATAGCATCATCAGACAAATACTGATCCATCAAGTCGCACCCTACGCGGGTGCGTGGATTGAAATTTAATCACAACTGTTGAACCCATCTTCCGTCCCCAGTCGCACCCTACGCGGGTGCGTGGATTGAAATACTGGACGCTTTACGGCCAAGGCGCAGCCGGACTGTCGCACCCTACGCGGGTGCGTGGATTGAAATTTCGGCTACTGGAACGAAAGAATGTAGATCCTCGTCGCACCCTACGCGGGTGCGTGGATTGAAATTTCAAGAATCAGACATTGATCTCAATGAAAACTGGGTCGCACCCTACGCGGGTGCGTGGATTGAAATTTGGACGCGCTCTTGCTGGAGCTTCCACCCGTTGGTCGCACCCTACGCGGGTGCGTGGATTGAAATTGCGCGGCCAAGCCGTACCGATCCCGACCACAGGTCGCACCCTACGCGGGTGCGTGGATTGAAATACCTCTTTAAAATAATGTCAACTGCACAAATTCAGTCGCACCCTACGCGGGTGCGTGGATTGAAATTCCGAAAACAAAAAAAACGGCTAGAGCTGAGTGGTCGCACCCTACGCGGGTGCGTGGATTGAAATCGCGTGCTCCTGATCTCCCTGCAGCGGACACAACGTCGCACCCTACGCGGGTGCGTGGATTGAAATCAATTCAGCTCGGCTCACCAGGTCTCACCTTCCTTGTCGCACCCTACGCGGGTGCGTGGATTGAAATGATATTGATGATTAACGCTCGGCACGACGCCGGGGTCGCACCCTACGCGGGTGCGTGGATTGAAATAAAAAGGAAGTTTATGCGGAGCTGGAAGGCGTCGGTCGCACCCTACGCGGGTGCGTGGATTGAAATTTAAACTCTCCAGTGACATAAGCGTCCACGCCCTGTCGCACCCTACGCGGGTGCGTGGATTGAAATTATGATTTTGTCGCGGTGATGACGGTTGACGAACGTCGCACCCTACGCGGGTGCGTGGATTGAAATTGTCAGTTGACCTGATCCACTGAAGGTGATGAAGGTCGCACCCTACGCGGGTGCGTGGATTGAAATGGTAATGCCGGAGCAGAGGCAAAGGACGGGGTAAGTCGCACCCTACGCGGGTGCGTGGATTGAAATAATATGGGGTATGGTAGATAATAGTCCTATAGAAAGTCGCACCCTACGCGGGTGCGTGGATTGAAATGGCGATTGGACCATACAGAATCTATTGAGCTGGAGTCGCACCCTACGCGGGTGCGTGGATTGAAATCCATGCTGCGGATATGTCGCGAGAAGGTCTATGTCGCACCCTACGCGGGTGCGTGGATTGAAATCGGCAACAAAGTATTGAGGTCACCGAGAGGTACGTCGCACCCTACGCGGGTGCGTGGATTGAAATGTCTCATGCCCGCCTGCATCAATTGCCAATATGCGTCGCACCCTACGCGGGTGCGTGGATTGAAATTTCTTGGATCTACAAGAGCGAAGTTCAACACGTAGTCGCACCCTACGCGGGTGCGTGGATTGAAATAAATGAAGGTGATGTTTTACCTGGTAGTGATGAAGTCGCACCCTACGCGGGTGCGTGGATTGAAATCGGGCCTAGTGCTTGCGCCTGGCTATACTCATAGGTCGCACCCTACGCGGGTGCGTGGATTGAAATGATAAGGCGCTTGTCTCGATCAACGAGATCAATCGTCGCACCCTACGCGGGTGCGTGGATTGAAATATTCGGATAAAAGTTTAGCCGCTTTGAAAGAGGGTCGCACCCTACGCGGGTGCGTGGATTGAAATCTCGATCTGTTTTTTTGTTTTTTGAATGAGCTCGTCGCACCCTACGCGGGTGCGTGGATTGAAATATTTTTCAACAAGTCACACCGTCCAAATGGTTGAGTCGCACCCTACGCGGGTGCGTGGATTGAAATCTCAATCGATCCGTTGAGGGTATCCATTTGCTGGTCGCACCCTACGCGGGTGCGTGGATTGAAATTAAAGGAATTACAAAAAGAAATAGGAAGTGTAAGTCGCACCCTACGCGGGTGCGTGGATTGAAATATACTCAATACTTATGCCTGCTATATTACATACGTCGCACCCTACGCGGGTGCGTGGATTGAAATGGGTTTAGGTCTTGTTTTTTGGGTTAGGAACAGCGTCGCACCCTGCGCGGGTGCGTGGATTGAAATAAGCGATTGGGTGAGTCGTCGTCCGATCTGCTCGTCGCACCCTACGCGGGTGCGTGGATTGAAATCCCGCAATCACATGAACAATCCCAGTAGGCTTTAGTCGCATCCTACGCGGGTGCGTGGATTGAAATACCAGTTGGTCAATCGATACGCCAAGTGCGTTAGTCGCACCCTACGCAGGTGCGTGGATTGAAATCTCAGCCCTTGTCATGGGGCCACATATGCGCACTTGTCGCACCCTACGCGGGTGCGTGGATTGAAATAAAGTTGACAGTCTACATGAACTGCCAGATTAAGTCGCACCCCACGCGGGTGCGTGAATTGAACTAATAATGTCTAGAAATTCCGGTGTTTGATATAAAGTCGCACCCCACGCGGGTTTGTAGATTAAAATACTCAATTGTTTATGCTCAAAATAAAAGATGCCAAGACCATTCGAACGATCGAATGGTCTTGGCATCCACTTAACTATTTCTCTCCACTTTCTCCCCAATCCACGACTCGTAGCATTTCACGACAGCGCTTAAGTCTTCTTCGCCGAGTCCGTTGTTGCACGTAATTTGGAATAGCTGTTGAACAGTCGCTTGGATGGGAGAAGGTACTTGCAGCGATTGGGCAAGTCGGCCTGCTAACTTCACGTCCTTGAACATCAGCTGAGCCATGAATTGAGGCGAGAAGTCGCGGTTCAGGATGCGGGGACCTTTCACCTCCGCGGCGGCGCTGCGAGCTCCCCCGCCTGCAAGTATCTCAAGGAACAACTCGGGGTTGCCGCCGGACTTCTGAACGATAGACATCCCCTCTGCCAGTGCTGCTATATTGGCAGCGACGATCAGATTGTTTGCCAGCTTCGCATTGGCCCCCGTTCCGCTCGGCCCCATGTAGAGAGCTTTTCTACCCATCAATTCAAATAGCGGCAGGCATGTCTCGTAAGCTTCTTGCTTGCCCCCGACGATGAACGTTAATATGCCCTCGATAGCACTCGGCTCGCTTCCAGCTACGGGGGCATCAAGCATATCTACACCAACAGCAGCGAGACGCTCTGCCAGCATTTTAGTCGTATCCGGGTAGATCGTACTGCAATCCACAACAATCTTCGGCGTGCCGAATGCATCATCCGTACATGCGGATAAAATGCCGTTCTCCCCCAAATATACAGTTTCCACCACCGAATCATCCGTCAGCATCGTGAAGACGATATCCGCTTGCCCGGCTGCTTCCTTCGGAGTCGATACAATCGTGACCGATTCCAATTGCTCAAAGTCTCGCGCTCTGTCGCGGTTGCGGTTATAGACAGCCAGCGTATGTCCTGCGCGTTGAAGATGCATAGCCATCGGTTTGCCCATCGTGCCTAGTCCGATAAATGCGATTCTCATAAGTCATTCAGCCCCCATTGTTTGGTTGATGATAGGTTGTTCATTCCGAAAAAAAGGTACTCCTATAATAGCATAGCGATACCAAAAAAACAGGTTTTGGAATCGGTGAAAAGAGTTCTATTGACACGTATATCGTTTAACGATACACTACATTTAATGATATATCGTTTAATGATATAAAGGGGGTTGCGATTTGCCGCGAAATGATTCTTTGGAGATGGGCGAGCTGACGGATACGGCGTTCTACATTTTGCTGTCCGTTGTCGAGCCTAAGCACGGATATTTAATTATGCAGTCGATTGAGTCGATGACCAATCAACGCCTGACGGTGGGGCCGGCCTCTATGTATACCACGATCAAGAAGCTGTTGGCTGCCGGACTTATAGAGTTGTTCGACGACGATGATGACAAGCGCAAGACTTATGCGGCTACCGCCAAGGGGATGGAGCTACTGAGGAAAAACGTAGAGTGGCGCAAGGATATGGTTCGCCATGCGGAGACCATTTTTCAACTAAAGGGAGTGATAGAAAGATGACAGAAACAAAGTATGTAACCAGCGGCGGCTTGGCGTTTACAGAAGTACGCGATATGAAGAAGCTAGGGAAATATGCCCGGAAAGGCTGGCTGCTCGAGAGCTTCGCTCCATTCGGATACAGGCTGAGAAAAGGGGAGCCGCAAGATCTCATATATAGCGTAGATTATCAGGAGGCTGCTGACGCCGACTACGTTTCCCTATTTGAAGAGGCGGGATGGAAGAAGGTTTGCTCGACGGATACGGACGGCTTTCATATCTTCAGCGCTCCTCCGGGCACTAGACCGATCTATACCGACCAGGCATCACTTATGGAAAGGTACGAGCGTGAACAGAAAATGACGGGCAAGACTGCGCTTCCTCTACTGATTGTTACCCTTGTATGTCTGTTTCTTCGAAGTGTAAGTTTAAATGACTGGATTCCCAATATATTGGGGCAGATTGGTTTGATAGCCGGCTTAGTCTCATTGGTTCTGCTCATCTTTCCGGGCTTGCCATATCTCTCTTATTCCATCAGGCTCAATCGTTACCGGAGCGGGAAGAAGCACATCTAACGGCTCGGCAACGGATTGAATAGTGAAGGCGACCGCTCCTGAGAATGGTCGCCTTCGTTGTACTAGGTTAAATGTTAATCAGATGAATCGTTCTACTGTACCAGATCTGAGATGGATATCCGGTCTAGCAGCAGGGGGGTCAAAGGATCTTTTTCTGGCAAATACGATCCGCCTGTAAAATAAAAGCTTCCTTTATGATTGCCGGCCAGACTGATTTTCCCGGATTTCACAATCTGCTTGCCGTCCGTCAAATGAAGATAGAAGCTATAGTTGGTTACGCCGTCGTATTCGTTCACATAAGAGGATTTCACTCGATGTCCCGTCAGCGTATGGCCTAGCTGCTCCCACTCCTTCATATTGGCGATGAAATTCACTTTGCTTCTCTCATAGAATTGCTCATCGCTCATGTCCCCGTATTTGTCGATAAAGTCCTGCGCATTTTTCTTGTCCGTCTCGCTCGACTCCGGGAACTCCTCTTCCTTAAAGGCCAATGTGTCCGCCGAGTGCTTCAGTCCTTCTTGAATGTCGTCATAATAGAAGTCCATATTGAGATAGGAGAATGCACGATCATAATCTCGCTTCTCCAGTGCCTTCAGAAATTGGCTTGCCGCATAATGATCGTAGAGATTGGTGTAGGAGATCCCCTCACCGCGATACTGGTTGATGCCAAGCAGCAGCAAAGGAATTAACAGCAGCAGAGGAACAAGGGATAGCAGCCATCTTCGCTTTATACGCTTTAGCACTTTTTTGGCGGCGCGGTCCCGATGTTGTGGCTCTTTCAGTCCTTCATTCTGCTTTGTAATCTCTTTCTCTCCAGGTGATAGATCGATTGCGATCGGCTGCGCCATCGCCTCACACTTCTTCCGGCATGCCGGGCAGTCTGCCAGATGCTCATCAACAAAGGCGCGGCTCTCCGCCGAGCATTCCCCATCGACATAAAGCGGCAGCAAGTCGTATACGATATTGCATAAATTGTTCATTGGTGCGCCTCCATTTCCGTTACGATTCGCTCTTTTGCGCGGTAATAGGTCATTTTCGCCCAAGATTCGGTTTTGCCGAACAAGCTCGCAATTTCTCTGAATTTGAGCTCGCCGAATACTTTCAACGTGAACACTTCCTTATAAGGCTCCGGTAACGCATGCAAGATGCGATGAACGAATATGGCCTGTTCCTTCTGAAGCATCCGGATGGTAAAGTCGTCCCCTGATTCGATCTCATCCCATGCGTACTCGTCCGCTCTCCGTTTGTTCTTCTTGTATTCGTTAAAATATAAGTTCTTCGCAATCTGGCACAGCCAGCCGTACAGGGAGGCCTGACCCTTGAATCGATCGATGTGGAGAAAGGCCCGATAGAGCGTCTCCTGCGTCAATTCTTCCGCCAGCGCTTCATCGCGGGTGAGGGATAAGAGGAACCGATGCACAGGAGCCGAATATTGTTGATAGACATCAGAGAATTGCTGCAATTCATCACCTCGTTTTCCCATCTCCGCCTGCACCGTCCTTCTATTAGACTATTTAAAGGTGAAATAGACACAAGTTTCATGAAAAAAGTTCCCATTCACTCTTGATTCGCACCGACGACCGGAAGGAATCTGACGATGTTTAATCGATGAATCAGAGATTTTTGGCGTTGTATGAGCCTCCTAGAGTGTATGAAATAAAGCTCACAAAATCTATAACGACTGTTCGACAAATACCGACAAAATTAGGTGGCGCGAATGAGACGAGACGACGTATCGGACAATCCTGCGCAAATGATATGATGGGAGAAATCCGAAAGGGTTCGTTTGAGACAAAAGAGTAGTGGTGTTAATTAGACGTTGGCTATGTGTTCGAATGACGTCAATCTTGTTAAAGTTTGGAATAAATGTTGACAATAATATTTATCGTAAGTAAAGTTATTGACATGAGTTAACGAAAAAATGAGGATGATGCTCGTGGTTATAGCGGATATTTCATTAAGGGAGATCAAGAAGGCTAGAGCCAAGATTGCTTTATATGAAGCTAGCGTGTCCTTAATGGAAGACAAAATGTTCCATGAAGTGATGCTGGAAGACATTTGTCGACAGGCCGAAGTGTCGCGCGTTACGTTTTTTAAGTTTTTTCCCAAAAAAGAAGATGTGCTCGTGTACTTTATGCGAGTCTGGTTGACGGAGCGGATTATTGAGATTGAGCAGGAGAAGAAGCAGGGCTTTGATGCGATCCGGCATTTGCTCTATAAGGTGGCGGAGCAGACGAAGGTTACACCGGGCATTCTGCCGAGTCTGATCTCGTTCCTGGCGGAGATGAGAATGCACCCTCATCTGCAGGAATTAAGCGAGGCCGAGGTGCGACTTCTCTTTCCCGATCATGAAGAGATAGGGAGCTCAACCCCCGATCTATACAAGATCTTCCATACCAGCATGGAGCATGCCGAGAAGTCGGGAACGCTGAAGGATGGGATATCGCTGGAACGTGCGGTCAAGGTGCTGTTCACGATTTTCTACGGTTCTTTTTTGACGGCGCAGCAGTATGCCTCTACCGATATTGTCGGGTTCTACGAGATTCATTTACAGCTATTGGAGAAAGGGTAGGAAAGAGGATGACTCGTATTTTCCCCGGAAGATATACGGCTGGGATAGAAGGGTCGTTCGTCGTGTTTCTTATTGGCGTACGCATTAACCGGATATGGGCGGTTCATCGGTGGCTGCCGGTTACGCTCGCCATGAGTCCTATGCTGCAGGAGCTGTATACGAACAAGGAACTGGGGTTCCTTCATTCGAGCTTCCACTTCTCTTGGCGCGGCATTACGGTTATTCAGTATTGGCGATCGTTCGAGCAGCTTGAGCATTATGCGAGGCATGGAGGGAAGCATCTGAAGGCCTGGCGTAATTTCAATCAGAAGGTAGGGGCGAGCGGCAGCGTCGGCATCTATCATGAGACTTATGAGGTGCGAGCGGGCGGCTACGAAGCGATGTACAACAATATGCCTCAGTACGGGCTCGCCAAGGCAGGCCGTCATCAGCCCATTACAGCAAGCAAGGAGACGGCCAGACAGCGGCTTGAAAGGGAGTCGGAGTTTAACATTTGAACGAGTCTTGCGCGTTCATCATAAGCATATGCCATCCCGATAGGCATGATTGAAGCAAGTCAACAATGGCGTAAACCCGTTGCTGGCTTGCTTTTTTTGATGCTTCGAACGTTTTTGAGTATGTGCGTAAATAACTGAACACAATTAATAAAATTTACTTGACTAAAGATATTTACTGCGATTCTCAAAATGGTTATAATTAGCATCGTAGGTTGTAGACTCCATATAAGGAAGGGGAATAAGTGAGGAGATGAATGAACTTCATGTAGTCATAGGTACTGGGCCTCTTGGCATGGCAGTGATGGAGGAGTTGCTGTTTCAGGGCAAAAAGGTACGCATGGTGAATCGGAGCGGACGTGCCAATGTACCTAGTTCGGTGCAGATCGTCAAGGGGGATGCAACCCATGCGACTGAGTTCGCAGCAGCCTGTCAGGGAGCTTCCGTCATCTATCATTGCGCTAAAGCGCCATATACGGCTTGGCCGGAGATGTTCCCGCCCATTATGGACGGCATTATTAAAGCAGCAGAGAACGAGAAAGCTATTCTCGTCTATGCTGACAATTTATACATGTACGGCAGCGCGAGACGGGATCTGACGGAGGACCTTCCCAATAGAGCCGACGGGCGAAAAGGGATTACACGGGCCCAGATGGCCAACAGACTCATGACGGCGCATCGAAGCGGAAAGGTGCGCGCGGCTATCGGCCGTGCTCCCGACTTCTTCGGTCCAGGCGTGCTGGACTCCGCCTTGGGAGAACGCGTCTTCCGGGCTGCGCTGGAAGGCAAGCCGGCCGAAGTGCTAGGCAATATTGACGCTCCTCACACTTATATATACATTCGTGATTTTGCCAAGGGGCTGGTGAAGCTGGGGCAGTCTCATGCATCGCTTGGTCATATCTGGCATATTCCGTCGGCAGAGACGCTGACGACGCGTCAGATTGTAGCGATGATCTACGGAATGGCGGGCAGGGAAGCCAGGTTCCGTGTCGCGCCGAAAGCATTCGTCTCGCTTCTCTCTCTGTTCAATGCGAATATGAGAGAGATCAAGGAGATGCTCTACTTGTTTGAGGATCCTCTTGTCGTCAACACGAGCAAATATGAGAAGATGTTCGGCAAGGACACGACACCTCATGAGCAAGCCGTTGCCGAGACGATGGCCTGGTTCCAGAGTCTGTCGGATCACAAAAAAATTTCTTAGGAAACAAGAGGTGAGGTCGGGTGAACAGACAGGAACAAGCAATGGACATCAACGAAATGCAGCATGCTAAAGAACCGATTGCAATCATTGGCATGGGTTGCCGCTTTCCCGGAGGCGCGCGTAATCCCGAAGCCTTCTGGAACCTATTGCAGAGGGGCGTTGACGGCATTACAGAAGTTCCTCAGGATCGTTGGAACAGAGCGACTTATTACGATCCGGACCGATCAAAACCAGGCAAGACAAATACGCAATGGGGAGGATTTCTGGAGCAGGTAGACCGTTTCGACGCCTCCTTCTTCGGCATATCCCCACGCGAGGCATCGCTTATGGACCCGCAGCAGCGCCTGTTGCTGGAGGTGTGCTGGGAAGCGCTGGAGGACGGAGGCCAGGTAGCCGCACGGCTGAAGGGTTCCAATACCGGTGTTTTTATGGGCGGCTTCACATTGGACTACAAGCTTCTGCAATTTTCAGAGAGTAACAGGCATCTGGTAGATTCGCATACGGCGACCGGCGCTATGATGACGCTGCTGGCGAATCGAATCTCGTATCTCTTTGACTTCCGTGGTCCTAGCATCTCGATGGATACGGCCTGTTCCTCCTCACTAGTAGCGGTCCACCTGGCTTGCCAAAGCTTGTGGAATGGAGAGAGTACGCTTGCGCTGGCTGGTGGAGTCAACGTGATGCTGAAGCCGGATTATTTTATCGCCGAGTCGAAGGCGGGCATGCTGTCTCCGGATGGCCGATCCAAGGCATTCGATTCCAGGGCGAATGGATATGTGCGTGGAGAGGGCGCCGGAATGGTCGTTCTGAAGACGCTTTCGAAGGCGATACAGGACGGCGATCCGATTCATGCTGTTATTAGGGGCACAGGCGTGAATCAAGACGGACACAGCTCCGGCATTACCGTTCCGCGCGGAGAAGCCCAGCGTGCGTTAATGCAGGACGTATACCGCAGAGCCGGCGTACATCCGGCCGAGGTGCAGTATGTGGAGGCCCATGGTACAGGAACGCCGGTCGGCGATCCAATCGAGGCGAACGCGCTTGGCGCATTCCTGTCTGAAGGAAGGGAAGGGGACAAGCCTTGCTACATCGGTTCGGTGAAGACGAATATCGGTCATACGGAGGCGGCTGCCGGCATCGCCGGTCTGATCAAGGCGGTTCTCTGCCTCAAGCATCGCCAAATTCCGCCCCATCTGCATCTGATTGAGGCGAATGAGAATATTCGATTCGATGAGCTTAAGCTGGAAGTCCCGCAGCAATTGATCGATTGGCCGCAAACGGACGGACCACGGCTGGCCGGGGTGAACTCGTTCGGCTTTGGCGGCACGAACGCCCATGTCATCGTACAGGAAGCGCCGGAGCTGGCAGGGGTTGCTCTGCAGCAGGGCGGAAGCAATGAGGAGCGGGATATGCTGCTGCCTCTGTCTGCCAGAAGCGAGGAGGCGCTGCGCACATTCGCCATGAATATGAGGACGATGTCGAATCGGTCTCCAGAAGCGACATCCTTGCAGGATGCCGGTTATATGCTGGCGAGACGCCGCGATCATCATGGTATCCGTGTCGCCGCTGTTGCGGGAACGAAGAAAGAATGGGCAGAACTGCTGGACGAGATTGCCCAGCAGGAGGTTTTGCCGGAGCAGACGGGATTGAACCGGGACGGCTCGGCCGCTGCGCTGCCGCCGCTGGTCTTTGTCTTCACGGGTATGGGCCCTCAGTGGTGGGCGATGGGTCGTCAGCTCATCGGCGAGGAGCCGGTCTTCCGGGCTGCGGTAGAGAAGTGCGATCAGCTGTTCACAGCGTACGCAGGCTGGTCGCTGCTGGATGCGATGATGGCGAAGGAGCCGGAATCGCGAATGGGCGAGACCGAGGTCGCTCAGCCAGCCAACTTCGCTATTCAAGTCGCGCTCGCTGAGCTATGGCGATCATGGGGCATCGTGCCGGAGGCGATTGTGGGCCATAGTGCCGGTGAAGTGGCTGCCGCTTATATCGCGGGAGCCATGTCGCTGGAGGAAGCCGCCCGGGTTATCTACCATCGCAGCCGCTTGCAGCAGAAGACGACGGGCCAAGGCAAGATGGCGGCTATCGGGCTTTCCCTGGAGGAAGCGGAGCGGAGACTCGCTCGCACGGAAGGCGCGGTATCCATAGCTGCTATCAACAGTCCAAGCGCAGTGACACTGGTCGGTGAGCCTGAGGCGCTGCGGACGCTGACGGACAAGCTGGAGTCAGAGGGCATCTTCTGCAAATACTTGCATGTAAGCGTTCCTTATCACAGTCATTATATGGAGCCATTGCGGAATGAGTTGCTGGAAGAGCTTCGCGATTTGAAGCTGTCTCCAACAGCTGTTCCGCTGTATAGCACGGCGACGGGCCACCGGATTGAAGGCACGGAGCTTCAAGCGGATTATTGGTGGAAGAATGTGCGCGAGCCGGTCTACTTCGCATCTGCTGTGCAGGATATGATTCGGGACGGGTACAGCGTATTCGTGGAAATCGGTCCTCATCCTGTATTGTCCAGCTCCATCTCAGAGTCGTTGATGAAGCTCGGACGAACAGGACATACCATTCCTTCCTTGAAACGCGGCGCGCCGGAGCGGAGAACGGTGCTGGAGTCGCTGGGATTGCTATACGAAATCGGCTACGAGATTGATTGGAATGCGCTGTACCCGGGCAAGAAGCCATTTATTCCTTATCCATCTTATCCTTGGCAACGCCAGCGCTATTGGCATGAATCCGCGTTGTCCGAACAGGATCGAATCGGTGTCGACTCACATCCGCTGCTCGGCCGCCGCTTGGCTTCGCCCTATCCGGCATGGGAGGTGGAGCTGGATGCTCGCCGACTGCCATTCCTGGACGATCATCGTATCCAGAATGCGATCGTATTCCCGGGTGCGGGATATGTGGAGATGGGCCTCGCTGCAATGCGGGAACTGTACGGCGAAGAAGCGGCTGTTCTGCAGACGGAGAGTATTGAATTCAAGAAAGCTCTCTTTATTGGAGAGGGAGAGAGCATCAAGCTGCGACTGACCCTCGATCCGAATGCCTCCCGATTCAGCATATTCAGCAGCCAGGGCGATACGGACTGGACGCTGCATGCGGAAGGCTATGTCAGGCCGCATCATGGTCAGAGCCGTGCTATAGAGCTGGACGTCTTGCAAGGGCGTTGCGGGATCGAGATTGCCCGCGAGGTGTGCTACAGCCATTTCAAGACGATGGGACTTCAGTATGGACCAACCTTTCAAGGGATTCGCCAATTATGGCAAGGTCGCAACGAAGCATTGGCTAGAATAGATGTGCCCGAGAGTTTGGCTGAGGAGCTGTCCACTTACCGGATTCATCCTGCTGTTCTGGATGTATGCTTTCAAGTAATGGCCGCAGCTCTGCCTATCGATCCGAATGCGTCTTCTGTCTATATGCCAGTAGGCGTAACGCGGGGATATGTCTATCGCAAGCTATCGGATGCGATGTGGATACATGCCGCCATCTCGGAACAGGATGCTTCGGGACTGCTCGGAGATATCCGGCTGATGGATGCTGCAGGCAATCTTATTCTGGACATTCAGGGTTGTCGTGCTGTCTCGCTTCGGGACGAATCGGCTGCTATGAATAAGCCGCAGCAATTGTACGAGCTGAACTGGGTGCAGCAGGAGCGGCTCGCAGCCGCAATAACGACGAATCAGGATGAGGCGGGCAGTTGGCTGCTGTTCATGGACAAGCATGGCGCGGGGGAGGAACTGGCTAACGCATTCGTTCGTCAAGGCAACTCCTGCATTCGGGTGTATCCGGAGCGTGCTTATCGAGCGGATAAAACCAATGGGCAATACGGTGTAAATCCTGCTTCTCCTGACGACATTATTCGCCTGCTTGATGCTGTATGCGTGGAAGAAGGCGCTAACATTCGCGGCTTTGTTCATTTGTGGAGTCTGAATGCGGCATTGAACGAAAAGGCAGACCCATCGGATTTGGAAGAAGCCGAGCAGGAGGGTGTCATTACCGTTATGCACTTGGTTCAAGCCATCGCCAGCCGCAGCTGGAGAAGGAAGCCGAAGCTATGGCTGGTTACGAGCGACAGTCAACCAGTTAAGTCTGGCTTCCACGGTCTTGCGCTTCATCAGTCTATGTTGTGGGGGCTGGCGCGGACGCTTGGGCATCAGGAACACAAGGATATCTGGGGCGGCATCGTCGACCTGGAGCATCGCGGTGTGGACCAGCTGCTGGGGGAAATCCGCCACTCGGATGGCGAGGATCAAGTAGCTTTCCGAGGCGGTTCACGTTATGTGGCCCGTCTTGAAGAGTGCGATCCGATAGTCAATATTCCGGCAGTGCTGAGGCCTGACGGAAGCTATCTCATAACGGGCGGCTTCGGCGGTCTTGGTCAGCTTGTGGCGAAGTGGATGATCGAACGCGGGGCACGCCGCCTGATTCTGGTCGGCCGTGAGAAGCTGCCGCCACGCGCATTCTGGAGGGATGCAGAGCGCGACAATCGGTCAATGGCCAAGCGTATCGCTGTTGTTCGCTCTCTGGAAGCGATGGGAGCTTCGGTGCATGTAGCCGGAATCGACATTGCAGATGCGAACCAGCTCGCCGAATTCGTGCGGACGTATGAGCTTGAGGGTTGGCCTTCCATACGCGGCATTATTCATGCGGCAGGCGTGGCGAAGCCGCAGCTGCTTGTGCAGATGACAAAAGGACAATTCAACGACGTACTGCAGCCGAAGGTATCGGGGGCATGGAATTTGCATCGTCAATTCGTGGATGAACCGCTTGATTTCTTCGTCCTGTTCTCATCACTGGCATCGGTTGTTGTATCGCCGGGACAGGCCAACTACTCGGCAGGCAATGCTTTTCTCGATGCTCTGGCGCATCACCGCAGGTCGCTAGGGCTGCCTGCGGTAAGTATCAACTGGGGGCCATGGGGAGAGATCGGCATGGCCACACAGCTGGATCTGGTGGAGTTTTTCGGCAATCGGGGGTTCCACCCTATGAGCAATGCGCAGGGACTTGAAGCGCTGGAACAATTGCTTGGACAAAGACTTGTCCAGGCGACAGTGCTCGCTGCGGATTGGCCAGTCGTCGCAGAGAAGAACTTTCCGATGGGCATTGCCCCAATCATGCTGGAGCGCTTGTCGGCGCAGACAGAGGAGGACAGAGGAACCTCTGCGTTAGCGGGTAATCATACGGGTATTCGAGCTCAGTTGGAAGGCGCCGCTGACGCTGGGGAGCGATATCATCTGCTGGAGCAGTATTTGCTGGAGGTCGTGTCGGATATTCTGCGCATTAACCGTTCGCAGTTGCTGCCGGAGCAGCCGCTTAGCCTATGGGGACTCGATTCGATGATGGCGATCGAGATGAAGAATCGGATCGAGCGGAATCTGGGCACAAGCGTCGCCGTTGTTGAATTGCTGAAGGGCTCAAGCGTATCGCAGTTGACCGTTATGTTATCGTCACAGCTAGCGGTCGAAATCAAGGAGTTGGATGCAGACTTGAAGGAGCTGCTATCGGAAGCAGATTCCCTCTCATTGGAAGAGGTTGAACTCCTGCTTCAAGAGGTTGCAGCCGGCGGGGGGCTTAAGGATGAGTGAGAAGTTGACGGATAAGCTTGCAGCATTATCGCCGGAGAAGCGGCTTCAACTGCTGGAAGCGATTAAGAAAAAGAAAGCCGGAGAAGCGGCATCCGCACAGCCGACAGTAAGGGAGCGGAGAGGCGAGGCCATTCCGCTCTCCTTCACGCAGCAACGACTATGGTTCTTGCAGGAACTGGACCCGCACAGCCCATTCTACAATATCCCCTCTGCCTTCCGTCTCTTCGGCGAATGGGAGGAGGAGCTGCTGGCGGAGAGCTTGCTGGAGATGGCGCACCGTCATGAGGTGCTTCGTACCACCTTCCGCATGGGCGATGAAGGCAAGCCTGTGCAGATTATTGCTGACTCGCCCAAGCTGACGCTGCGCTCCATCGACCTTAGAACATGGCCGGAGGATACGCGATTCGCAGAAGCGGAGCGAATCGTGAACGATGATGTGCAGCGTCCTTGCGATCTGCGAACCGGGCCGCTTTGGTGGGCGACCCTCGTTCGTCTGGAGAATCAGGAATATCAACTCATTCTGACGATGCACCATATCGTATTCGACGGCTGGTCGCTTGGCGTGTTCATCCGGGAGCTGTCATCAATATACGAAGCGTTGATGTCGGGAGCGGGCCTCTCCAAGCTTCCGTTGCCTGTGACGCAATATGCGGATTATGTCTATGCCCAGCGGGAGCGGGCCAGCCAAGAACTGCAGAACCGGCAGCTTGCGTATTGGACCAGCCATCTGGCAGGAGAGCTTCCGGTTCTGGAGCTGCCAGCTGATCGGCCGCGCCCGCCGGTGCAGACCTTCCGCGGGGCGATGCACACTCTGGTTCTGCCAAGTGAGCTGTACAACTCGCTGAAGACGTACAGCCGGAATCATGAAGCTACGCTGTTCATGACTTTGCTGTCGCTATTCAAAGTACTGCTCTACCGCTATACAGGCGTATCGGACATTATCGTGGGCTTCCCGATCTCCGGGCGGCATCTGCCGAATACCGAGCATGCGATAGGCGTATTCGTTAATACGCTGCCGCTGCGCACGTCGGTCTCCGGTCAGCTGACATTTGCAGAGCTGCTCGGCGAGGTGCGCAAGACGGCATTGAGCGCATACGAGAATCAGGATGTGCCCTTTGATCGGTTAGTAGAGGCGATTAAGCCGGAGAGAAACTTAAGCCATAATCCGTTATTTCAAGTATTGTTCACTTACCAGAACGCGCTTCCCCCTATTCGTAGTGGAGATCGCTCGATTACATATGAAGCAATAGACGGCGGTACATCTAAGTTTGATTTATCCCTCGATATCTTCGAAGGACCCGACGGTCCTACTTGTATCTTTGAATACAATACGGATCTGTATGATCGCGACAGGATCACTCGCATGGCTGATCATTTCCAGGTACTGGCGGAGGCTGTGGCAAACAACGAGCTATGCCGTATTTCGGAATTGCCGCTGCTTGCGGAGGCGGAGCGAGAACGCATGCTTGATCAGTGGAATGATACAGCGCAGTCTTATGAGCGCGGCGTGACGATACATCAATTGTTCGAGCGTCAAGCTGCACGGACTCCTAATGGAACAGCTGTAGTCATGGAAGGCAGGACGCTTACCTATCGGGAGCTGGATGAACGGGCTAATCGCATCGCGCTTAGTCTTCAAGGGATGGGCGTAGCTGCGAATGTTCGCATTGGGATTTGCGCGGAGCGTTCTCTGGAGATGATTGCAGGCGTGCTGGCTATCCTGAAAGCTGGAGGCGCATATGTGCCGATTGATCCGGACTATCCGGCGGAGCGTATGGATTACATGATAGAGGATGCCCAGCTCTCTGTCATGCTGACACAGCAATCACTGGCGGCGCGTTTCGCAGACCGTCCTCTGTCCGTGCTTTTGCTTGACGAAGCAGAGACGGGAATGCCAGATGCCAAAGGGGGTATACACCTCCAGCTAGCCAGTACGGAGGAAGATCTGGCCTATCTTGTCTACACCTCCGGAACGACAGGACAGCCCAAAGGGACGATGGTAAGCCATGCGAGCCTTGTCAACGCCTATTACGGCTGGGAGGATGCTTATCGTCTTCGGTCGGATGTCAGAGTCCACTTGCAGATGGCGAGCTTTTCTTTCGATGTATTTACAGGGGATTGGGTTCGGGCATTATGTTCCGGGGCCAAGCTTGTGCTGCTGAAAAAGGACACGATGCTGGACGCACCGCGTCTGTATGAGCTGATGAAGAGGGAACGAGTCGATTGTGCGGAGTTTGTGCCGGCCGTATTCCGGAATTTGATTCGCTATTTGGAGGAGTCGACGCAAAAGCTGGATTTTATGCGTGTATTGTGCATCGGCTCGGATCGCTGGTATGTGCATGAGTACAAGCATTTCAGACGGTTTTGCGGCTCCCACACGCGACTGATCAATTCGTATGGATTGACGGAGGCGACGATCGACAGCACTTATTTCGAAGGTGATGTCGCGGCGATGTCGCCGAATCAGCTGATTCCGATTGGCAGGCCTTTCCCTAATCAGCATACCTATGTGTTGGATGCCGAGGGGCAGCCTGTTCCAGTCGGAGTGTCGGGCGAGCTTTATATCGGCGGACGCGGCCTGGCAAGAGGATACTGGAATCGTCCGACTTTGACGGCGGAGCGCTTTGTTCCTCATCCGATCAGCGGTAATGAAGGAGCACTTCTGTATCGAACGGGAGACAGGGCTCGTTATTTGCCTGATGGCAATATCGAGCTTCTGAATCGAATGGATAATCAAGTGAAGCTGCGCGGCTACAGAATTGAGCTGGGCGAGATCGAGACGGCTCTGAACCGTGATCCGTCCGTTCGGGAGTCCGTCGTACAAGTATGGGAGGATCGGCTGCTGGCTGCTTGGATCGTGCCGAAGACGGGTATGACGGTCAATACGGATAGACTGCGAAGCGCCGTTAAGCTGAGCTTGCCGGATTATATGGTTCCGGCCTCCTTCGTTGTATTGGATGATCTCCCGTTGACGGCCAACGGAAAAGTCGATCGTGGCGCGTTGCCTGCTCCTACCTTGCTATCGGAAGAGGATGGCTCTTACGCAGCGCCCCGAACCTTAATTGAAGAGAAGCTGGCGGGCGTATGGGCGGAGCTGTTCCAGGTAAGACGAATGGGCATTCATTCGGATTTCTTCGTCAACGGCGGCCATTCACTTCTCGCTATTCAACTGATAGCCTCGATCCGTCAGTTGTTCCAGGTGGACTTGACGCTGCAAGTACTGTTCCAGGCCCCGACTATTGCGGAGTTGGCAGCAGTTATTGCGGAGAAGAGCGGACAGCGGCAAAGCTATGAGGATGCGGTGCAAGCTCTGCCGGAGCTGCAGAGGGATCCCAATGGAAGGTTCGAGAAGTTCCCGCTGACAGAGGTGCAGCAGGCTTATTGGATCGGGCGCAATGAAGCATTCGAGATGGGCAATGTATCTACTCATAGCTATGACGAGCTGGAGGTTGAGCCTATCGATACGGACCGCTTCCAATTGGCCTGGAATCGGCTGATACAGCGGCATGATATGCTTCGCGCGATCGTTACGGAGGACGGCATGCAGCAGGTGCTGGAGCATGTGCCGGATTATGAGATTGCCATTCTCGACATGCGGGGACAATCGGCAGAGGATGCCGAGACTGCGATTGCAGCGCTGCGGGATGAGATGTCCCATCAGATGTTGAAGACAGACAAATGGCCTGTATTCGATCTGCGCTTGACGTTGCTTGACCATGGCCGGGCTCGCATCCATCTCAGTTCGGATGCACTTATATTCGATGCCTGGAGCTATGTTATTTTGCTCAAGGAGCTTTCTCAGCTTCATCAGAACCCGGATGCCGCTTTGTCTGAGCTAGATCTCACGTTTCGGGATTATGTGCATGCGGAGGCCCGCTTGAAGGAGACAGAGGCTTACCATAAATCATTAGCTTATTGGAAGGAACACATTCCTTCCTTGCCGCCGGCGCCCGAGCTTCCTATGGCGAAGAGTCCGGGGGCGCTTAAGAACCCGTACTTCACAAGACTGCATAACCGTCTGAACGCTGACGTCTGGAGCCGACTGAAGTCCAAGGCTACGCGTATGGGGCTGACGGCTTCCGGCGTACTGCTGTCAGCCTTTGCCGAAGTGCTGGCAACCTGGAGCAAGAATAGGAGCTTCTGTCTGAATCTGACCTTCTTGAATCGTCTTCAGATTCATCCACAGGTTCACGATATCGTGGGCGAATTCACCTCCTTGACCTTGCTGGAGATCGATCACCGTGATGGCATCAACTTCGTCGACCGGGCTGGAAGGACACAGCAGAAGCTATGGAATGATCTGGAGCATCATCATGTGAGCGGCGTTCATGTGCTGCGCGAGCTAAGCCGTGCGCAGGGCGGATTGACCAGGGCGCTTATGCCGGTTGTCTTCACGAGCGCACTGACGCTGCCTATCCCGGATCGTAAGAGCAGCGGATTCGATCTGAAGCCGTTCTACAGCATTACGCAGACGTCTCAAGTTTGGCTGGACTGCGGCGTGTGGGAAGACGATAACGTGCTGTATTGCAACTGGGATGTTGTCCGCGAGCTGTTCCCGGAAGGTATGCTGGAGGACATGTTCGCCGCTTATTTTGGACTGCTGCATCGGCTTGCCCATCAGGATGATATCTGGCATGAGGGATGGGTTATTCATCCGCAGGAACAAGGAAGCACTGGCAGAACTCAGGAGCCGGACTTGGCGGGGACGTCTGCTCCACAGCTCTTTGGGCCTTCCGCAGCAGCTAGCGGTCAAGAACTGAAGGAGAGGCATACAAGCCTCGAAATGCCGGACATCATGGCCGCAAACAGGACAACTCCGCTGCTGCATGAACAGTTCAGCGAGCAAGCACGACTTGATCCTAAACATATCGCGATAGCGACTTCCCAGTTCGAGATTACCTACGGCGAGCTTAATCGGCTAACCAATCGGTATGCACGTCAGTTGCGCAAGGAAGGTGCGGCTCCTGATCGGTTGATCGCCATTGTAATGGAGAAAGGCTGGGAGCAGGCTGCGGCTGTACTCGCTGTGTTGAAATCCGGGGCGGCTTACCTGCCGATTGATCCGGATATGCCGCAGGAGCGCGTGAATGTTTTGATCGAGCAGGGTCAGGTAGAGATCGTGCTTACGCAGCCGTGGCTGGAGCAGAAGTTGAATTGGCTCGGTGAGCAACGGATCTGCATAGGCGTGGAATATGATGGATTGCCGCGTCTCCAGGATGATCCGCTGGATTCGGTTCAGCAGCCGGAGGATCTGGCTTACGTGATCTATACATCCGGTTCGACAGGGAGGCCGAAAGGCGTCATGATCGATCACCGGGGCGCGACAAATACGATATGGGATATGAATGAACGATTTAACGTGTCTCGTTCAGACCGAGTATTTGCCTTGTCCGCACTTAGCTTCGATCTTTCAGTCTATGACCTGTTCGGGACGCTGGCAGCGGGAGGGACGATCGTTATACCGGATTCAGAGCATCGTAAAGATCCTGCGCATTGGCTCTATATGATGCGTAAGGAAAGAGTGACGATATGGAATTCGGTACCAGCCTTGATGAATATGCTGGTGGAATTCGCTTCTGGGCAGAAGGAGAGGCTGAACAACCAGCTCCGTCTTGTTCTCATGAGCGGAGATTGGATTCCGCTGGCTTTGCCGGAAGCGATTCGGGCATTAAGCGAGGACGTAGAGTTGATCAGCCTGGGAGGCGCGACGGAGGCTTCAATCTGGTCCATTTTATATCCGATTGATCATGTGGAACCTGGTTGGTCCAGTATTCCGTATGGCAGGGCGATGCGTAATCAAGGTATGCATGTGTTGAATGATGCGATGGAGCCCTGCCCGACCTGGGTTCCTGGACAGTTGCATATAAGCGGCATTGGCCTGGCCAAGGGTTATTACGGAGATGAGGAGAAGACGGCGGCAAGCTTCGTTATACATCCACGTACCGGTGAGCGGCTCTACCGGACTGGCGATATTGGAAGATGGCTGCCGGACGGCAATATTGAATTCATGGGCAGGGAAGACTTCCAGATCAAGCTTCAGGGCTACCGCATTGAATTAGGCGAGATTGAGACGGCTCTCGTCCAGCATTCGCAAGTTCGTGAGGCGGTCGTGGCCGTGGCGGGTGTAGGGGGGCAGAGGAAGCTGGTTGCCTACTTGGTTCTTCAACAAGAAGGGACGACGGATCAAGAGGAGATTCGCCGTTATCTGGCGAATAAGCTACCAGACTATATGATTCCGTCTTACCATATGGTGCTGGATGCGCTGCCGCTTACGGCGAACGGCAAGATCAATCGCAAGGAGCTGCCGAGCGTAGAGTTCGCAGAGGTCGCTTGCTCGATCGAAGCTATTCCTCCTCGAACGGAGATGGAGGCCCGAATAGCTGCAATCTGGGTGGAGCTGCTGAACCTGGAATCCGTAAGCGTCTTCGACAACTTCTTCGAGTTGGGCGGCGATTCTTTGCTGGCCGTGAGGCTAATGGTCAGGCTTCAAGCCGATACGGGCTGTCCGCAGCCGCTTCGGGTGTTGTTCGAGCAGCCGACCATTGCAGGGCTTGCTGCGCGCATGAAGACATGGAATGAACAGCCCGTAGCATCCCTATCATGATTGGAGAGAGCCCGTTATGAATCCACAAAGCATGGACAGTTCTTGGCTGCATATCCCGAATCCGAGACCGGATGCCCGCCTGCGTCTGGTCTGCTTCCCCTATGCGGGAGGCAGCGCGGCTATCTACCGAGATTGGCCGACGGCATTATCGTCAGAGATCGAGGTTGTGGCGATTCAGTTACCGGGACGTGGCAGTCGATTCTTGGATAAGCCTATCGGCGATCTCACTGGGAATATAGAGCCCATACTGGCTGCGTTAATTCCTTATCTGGAAGACAAGCCGTTTGTCTTATTCGGCCATAGCATGGGCGCGATGCTCGCTTACGAATCGGCGAAGAGGCTGGAGCGTACCCTTCCCGGCAGCCTCAAGCATCTGTTTGTGTCGGCCTTCCAGGCCGTACAGCTGCCGAGAACAGATCGTGAACGCTATCTGCTGTCCGATAAGGAATTAAAAGAGGAACTTAGACGGCTGAACGGCACTCCGGAAGCTTTGCTGCAAAATGACGAGCTGATGGAGCTTTATCTGCCGACGATTCGCATGGACATGCAGTTATGCGATACGTATGCGTATGAAGAATGTTCGCCGCTTGCCTGTGCTTTGACCGCATTCGGCGGTGTGGCTGACACTGGCATCTCGGAGGAAGATATGCAAGCTTGGGAGACTCAGACAGGAGAAGCATTCGAGCTCTACATGCTGCCCGGCGATCACTTCTTTATCCATAGCGAAAGTGAGCAACTACTGCAGTTGCTGTCCCGCAAGCTGGAGCAAATTCTTCATTCGTCTGCGTTGTCTTAGAACACGGGAGAAGCTGTTACTACACGCAACTTGAATTGAGACTTCTCGATGTTGTGGGGCGATATGTCCTAGTGCGAATGTGAAGCGAACATAAAATCCCTGGGAGATTCGCACCTCCGGATAAGTCTAAAAAAAGTTAAGCGATATGAAAAAGATAGAAAAATGATAGTAAACATCATTATAATGATTATATGTTTCATTAAAGTGAATGAGTTGCTCCTTATAGGTTGAAAATCGCTGTCGCACCCTACGCGGGTGCGTGGATTGAAATATGAAAATGACATTCGAAGCATTTAGCATAAGAGGTCGCACCCTACGCGGGTGCGTGGATTGAAATAGGCATTCACTCGCATTGTAGCAGAGAGGGATAAGTCGCACCCTACGCGGGTGCGTGGATTGAAATCATATGAGGACAGTAGCAGCCGAAGAGGAGGAAAGTCGCACCCTACGCGGGTGCGTGGATTGAAATACCTTCGAAAGTTAGGTCGTATTTGTTGGACAGGTCGCACCCTACGCGGGTGCGTGGATTGAAATACCTCCTCTCTATAACCAATATTACACTATGGTGTCGCACCCTACGCGGGTGCGTGGATTGAAATTCAACATATTTGTCGAATTCGTCCAACCATTGCAAGGTCGCACCCTACGCGGGTGCGTGGATTGAAATTTAATAAACTAACACTAGCTGATCGTATAAAGGGGTCGCACCCTACGCGGGTGCGTGGATTGAAATATCGCGATACCCAATAGAACGAATGCAGCTACAGTCGCACCCTACGCGGGTGCGTGGATTGAATCTTGGGCCAATAAGCTGCAAATGCGAGATGACGGGTCGCACCCTACGCGGGTGCGTGGATTGAAATCTCCAGCGCGCCGTCAATGCTGAAGGAGCTAAGAGTCGCACCCTACGCGGGTGCGTGGATTGAAATGCTTCGAATGTAAGGCGGGGAAGCGGGATCGGAAGTCGCACCCTACGCGGGTGCGTGGATTGAAATCAGTCGGCCAGAGCAATCCTGAGCGGATAATAGGTCGCACCCTACGCGGGTGCGTGGATTGAAATAAGAACGCCGTCCATATCGGGCAATCCCTTGCAGGTCGCAGCCCACGCGGGTTCGTGCGCCAAAGGACCTTGAATTCCACTGCACGGTGGATTTTGAGGTTTTTGTTTGTATCAGAAATTCATAATTACGCAGAGTTCTTGTATGGGGTTGATACCAAGCACATGGAGGGAAGAATGGGCGATAACGCCTCGAATCGTATATGAGCGATAGCCTTTTTAATGCTGAGCTATACAGCTGATTTCCAAAAAACAATTCCAAAAAAGGTAACTTTATGATGGGAGTAAGCGTCTAACTAAAGTGGGAATTTTCTTAATCATTGGAGGATAAATGTATGCAATCAAGCAAGCGAATATTAACAATTATGCTGTCCATTGCCTTACTGGCAACAGGCGTCTATACATGGCCGGAGACGGCTCGCGCGGCAGCAAAGGCGATTACCGTTACCAAAAATAACTGGGAGCCCGTCGAATTGAATCATTTGCCGATCCTGCAGAATGGATCTGCACTATTGCCCTTAAGGGAAATTGGAACATTGCTAAACAGCAAGACGACCTGGATTCCGGAAGGCAAGCGCATTGTCATTACGAATCCGGAGACGCGAATCGAGCTGACGCTGGGCAGCAAGCAGGCGAAAGTTAACGGCAAAAATATGGCCATGAGAACGACTCCTTACAATAAAAATGGCGTGGTCTATGTGCCGATCCGATTTATCGGCGAAGCGTTTGGTGCGAAGGTAGCCTGGCATGACAAGGAACGCCGCGTGAATCTCGACTTGGAAGCCAAGTATGTGTATGCCGTGCAGGGCGCAGCGGCCTATTGGCTGGAAAAGAAAAATGGCAAGCTCTATGTGGCAGAGAATGCTGATTCCGTCAAACTAATTTCGGATACGAAGGCTGAGGTGCTGGGTTATTCGGAATTTACGATTGATTCGTTATCCGATAAGGTAAAGGTTCTGCAAGTGTACGACAACTATGGAGAACCTAGTGTACATAGCAACACTTTCAAGATGGTACTTGTCAATCATAAGTTGGTACTGGAAGCTAAGGCGTATAATTTTGGACATCAGAATCGAAATATTGCCAGATCGAAAGGCAATCATGCTCTCCTTATGAACGGTGCAAATCTCTACGAAGTGAATCTGGATGGGAAATTGGTAGGCGAATACGATCTGAAAGCTATTACGGGCTACGAGGATGACAACTTCCAGGTGGAGTGGTACGACGATCATTATATGGTCGTGCGTCCGGAGAGGACAGGATGGCTGACGCTCGTAGACCGCAAGACCAAAGAGACGACACTGCTCGCTAAAGCTTTACTGGATGAAGAACATTGGAAAATCTATCAATCGCTTGATCAATTCAGCCCAGAATTCTATCAATGGGACGGCCTTAAAGTCATCGAGATTAAAGACAACAAGCTATTGCTGGAGCATTATCTGTTTCTCGGCAATAAAACAACGGAATATACCTTTAATTTGGCTAGCAAATAAAGACTTGAAGCCGTCCTTGGATCATGTTCCTAGGACGGCTTCCTTCTTTTGAAAAGTAGTTAGCCGCATAAAAAATTTGTTACTTCATTTACCGTTGTTTCGTTAATACAATTATCTAACAGGAGAAGGATGGATGGAGATGGAAAATCGCAATTTCGGTTCCTATGACGTGCCGCCAACCCTACAGGAACTTATTCGCTTGAAGGACGAGCTTGGCGGGGATGATCAGTTTTATCTGGGGTTGAATTTTTATTTGGAACTAACCACTTTGAGATATTTTAATACACCTTGTGACGTCGTGGTATTTGGCTCAACTGGGATGGACGGCATCCATTACGGTTTTCTGACCGAATTTGGCACGGTGGATGACTTGGAGCAGGCGCCTGTTGTCTGTGTGAGTCCGATGAATTTTGACGGTCCTACTAAAATCATCGCTTCTGACATTAAAGAGTTTCTGAGCATTGCGTTGACAGATGAGGAACTGTTCTACAATACTTTCGCAACGGAAGAGGATTACCGTGCCGCGAAGCAACGTTGGAAGGAGGATGAGGAGTCGTCACCTTACGGACCAACGGAAGAAAAGATACAGCGGAAAGAGGCTATTATTCGGTTGATAAAAGAGCGTATTACATTGCCGCATATCGAGAATCCGTACAGGCATTTGGATCGTCTGGACCAGCAGCGCCAAGAGAGAGTTGCCGTTAAGACGCAGGACTTGCTTGGCGTAATCGGCGAATTCGAGGAAGGCGAGGTCCATATTCCGTATTACGTCCATAAAGATGAAGACCTCAATATAGACGAACTGAGACAGTATATGAGCAAAGCTCCTGCAGTTTCGAAGCTGGCTATGGTTCGTGATCTCCAACTGAACTTTGTTCTATGGCATGAAGAGAAGATTCGAGAGATTGTAGCGGATAGCTTGAACTCTTTGAATTTAAAGGATGAAGTGAAGCGACTCCATGAATATGAATGATAGAGATGACCGAATGGTCAGAGCTTACAGGATAAGCACGTTTGCCGGGAATATTAGTTATATCCAGACTCTACCAACCGCTGGATGAAGCGTTACTTTACAATAGTGTTAAAATTGGCATGAGGTGAATGTCGTGTATGAGGAAACGCTGGCGCTTCGTTCTGTCCTGAATCCCCGTTATTTGGCGGCACAGCTAAGCGGACAGTATGATCTGGGGCCATGGAGCGAATGTGTATACTGGCTTCGGGGACTGAATGATACCTACCGGGTACGTGCGGAGAGTGGGCTGTACATTCTTCGAATCTATCGAACTGAGATTGCTGAGGCAGATGTGGCATACGAGACGGAAATGTTGATACAGTTAACTACTTTGTTGCAAGGGGCGGGCACTGCTGTTGCGGAGCCAATCGCGATGCGAGATGGCGGATGGTATACCATACTGGATGCGCCGGAAGGACGGCGTGCTGCTGTGTTGTTCCGCTATATGGATCTACCGGAGAACGGGCTAATGGACGAAGCTTCTTGCTTTGCCTTCGGCAAATCGGCTGCGGAGCTGCATGCCGCGATGGACAACGTAAAGCTGTGGCAACCCAGAATGCTCCTAGATACAGATTTCCTTATCGAAAAACCTCTGCAGCGAATCATTCATCATATTGGCAAAGAACATAAGGCAGTGCCATTTCTGCGGAGATTTGCCCGTGAATTGCATACTCGTGTGAGTGAGGCTGCGGAGCAAGGGCTGGATTGGGGACTTTGTCATGGTGATATGCATGGCAATAACAATGCATTTCAGAATAGCAGTGGCTTTGTACATTATGATTTTGAGTGGGCGGTGCCGGGCTGGCGCGCTTATGATTTGGCGCAGGTTCGCGTGCGCAAGAGACAGCCGGAAGCCAATCAGGAATTATTATGGCAGGCGGTGCTTGCGGGCTACCGCTCTATTCGGGATTTTTCGAAATACGATGAAGCGGCGGTGGAGCTCTTCACTGTGGTACGCCGCTGGTGGGTGATGGGTCTCGATGTGATGTTTGTACCGAACGATATGGGTGCGCTTGATTACGGAGAGGATTGGCTGCGGGTCTTTCTGGAGGAGTTCAAATCGACCGAAATGACTGCAAAAGCCGGTCTGAAGGATTAGTACTACAGGGATCGCCATAAAGGCGACTTGGAGGGCCAGGATGATCGGAAGCGTGCGTATGGATAGATGATATAAATGCAGCAGGCAGCGGAATGATTCCGCTGCCTGTTCGCGCTAGCTCCAATGCGCCGGACGTATTAGCGTTGGCGGTATGCGGGTAGAGGCATCGCCCTTAGCCGAATTGATCTGGGCTTGCGAGAGATAGAGGCTGCCAGACAGATCGGCACCACGCAGGTCGGCGTCCCGAAAGTCAACGCCAATGAGGTCGGCTGCTCGTAAATTGGCCTTGCTTAAGTTGGCGGCAATCATATAAGCGCCGCGCAAATTGGCTGCCCGCAGATCGGCGCCCTTCAAGTTGGCGCCAATAAGGTCTGCTCCGCGGCCATACGTTTTCCTGCGGGCAGCCGAGCCTTTCATCCGACTCAGCTCGTCTTGCCGGACGAGCTCGCTGGCACGAAGCAGCAACTGATTCACTTCCGCCCGCCAGCTAGACACATCCAGCTTGAGCAGCGAGTCTGCATCGAGGGAGATGAGACGCTCGGTCTCGGCAATTGCTGCCTGCAGCTCGGGATGAATCTCGGCCGCTTCTAGACGGGATAGTGCCTCATTCATATACCAGAGCAGCTCATGAAGCTGCCACATGGCGGGGAACACCTCGAACATGAGCTTTGACGATTCCGGCTGCTTGCGCCAGTCGCGGCCTCCGAAGGTGACCTGGGATATCTGCTGGCCCGCGCCGAAGCAGTCGTAGACTGTACAGCCTTTGAAGCCCAGCTTTCGCAGATCGCGGTGAACGCCGCAGCGGTAGTCCGCTTGCAGATTCGAGCAAGGTTGTCCTGCGGCCTTGTCGATAGCGAAGTCAGCCGATGCTGCGAATGGCAATGCCGTACAGCATAGGCCGAAACAACGTTCGCAGTCCGCTCGCAGCCGAGAATAGCTTTCGTTGGACGCACTTGTATCAGAATAAGACATGATGCGCCTCCTTCGTTGACTAGTATTCTTTATGGTAGCATAGAAATAGGGTCAATTGGGAGACGAATAGAAGAAGGAGAGGGAGAGAAATGAGAAGCGAGCAAGAAATGATGAGCCTGGTTCTTGGCATGGCAGAGAACGATGAGAGAGTTAGGGCGGTGACGTTGGAAGGTTCCAGGACGAATCCTAACGTACCCAAAGATTTATTTCGCGATTACGATATCAGCTTTCATGTGAAGGATATGCAGTCGTATATCGATCAGCCGGATTGGGTTGATGCGTTCGGAGAGAGAATCATCATGCAAATGCCGGAGGCAATGGCGATGTTTCCCCCGGAGCTAGGCAATCGTTTCTCCTATTTGATGCTGTTCAAGGACGGCAACCGTATCGACATGACGCTTATTCCGCTTGAGGAGAAGGACGATTATGTGAAGGAAGACAAGCTGATGCAGGTTCTGCTGGATAAAGACGGTCTATTCCCTGATGTGCCGCCTTCGACGGATATCGATTACTGGGTGAAACGACCATCGGCAGCGTTTTTTGCAGATTGCTGCAATGAGTTCTGGTGGGTAGCGACGTATGTTGCCAAGGGGCTGTGGCGGAAGGAAATGCTGTACGCCCAGGATCATTTGAACAATTTGATGCGACCTATGCTGGTGAAGATGCTGGAGTGGCAGGCGGGCATTCGGACAAATTTTTCACTAAGCGTCGGCAAAAACGGAAAGTTCCTGGACCGCTACATTCCGGAAGAAAGCTGGCAGAAGCTAATACTGACTTATCCGGCAGGTACGTATAAAAGCGTGTGGACAGCACTGTTCCAGATGGTTGAATTGTTCCGAGAGACGGCTCAGGATGTGGCCAGCGAGCTGGATTTCCTTTACCCGTTGGAAGAAGAACAGTCGGTGACGGCTTATTTGGAGAGGGTCAGAGGGCTGGATCCAGAGGCGAAGAGCATGTAGCGTTCGCGTTATAAACGGTGAGAAGAGGGCCGCCCAGCGGTCCAAAACGTCTGATTTTTCGCAAAATGGACGCAAAAATAGCCAATTCTGTGAAAACGTTAATCCTGTAAGCGCTTTGAGCTGTGATATAATCTCCGGAGAGCATGGATAACAGGTTCCGCACGGTTCCAATTGAAACGGGAGGTTACTATGATCAGAAGAAGCATGCCGATCGGCAAGCGCACGCTTATGGTATTCATTGCGATGCTGCTGCTTTGCGTCGGACCGCTTTCGGTCGTGGCGGCGGATATACCGCAGGTTACGAAGAGCATCACAATCACACTCGATGGAGAAGCAGTGGACATAAAAGAACCAGTGCGCAAGCAAGACGGACGAATTTATTTGCCCGTGGCGCGAGTGGCAGAGATGTTCGGCGCGAAAGTGAAATGGGATAAGAAGAACGAAGAAGCAACGATACATACATTATTGGGTGATACGATCGTACTCGGCAACGAAGTGCCTACCGTCTACTTTAATGAGGAACGCTATAAGCTGGAGGAGACGCCGTTCCTGGCTGACGGCAAAATGTACATTCCTCTGCGCTATGTAGCTGAACTGCTTCATGCCACGGTGAAGTGGGATGCAGAGACGGATACGGCAGAGCTGACGACGGTGAAACCGGCAGTTGTGACAGAGGAATTTGGTCTGGCCGAGATTGCCAAGGAAACTGGACATGGCAAGGCGAAGCTGCTGGAGCGTAATGGCCTGGATGACAAGGACGAGATTAAGGCTGGTACGAAATTGCGCGTGGTGATGCCTTCCGTGTTGAAGAACAAGGCACAGGCTTTTACCGAAGAGGATATGACGCTGCTGGCGAAGATTACACAGGTAGAGTCTGGCTATGAGTCCTATGCAGGACAACTGGCCGTCGCCAATGTGATCCTCAATCGGGTGAAGGACTCACGTTTCCCGAATACGGTGAAGGGAGTTATTTACTCCGGCAAGCAGTTCCCGCCAGCCCACAATGGACAGCTCGATAAGAGCAAGCCTAATGAGAGCGTCCTGCGGGCTGCCAAGGATGCCTTAAACGGTAAGAACAACGTGGAGGATGCGGTTTATTTCTTCAATCCGAAGGTATCCAAAGGTGAATTCTGGTCTAATCTGAAAGTTATCGTAACGATTGGACATCATAGTTTCGCCAAATAATCTTGAAGATTGCCGTTACTCTGAACAGACCGATTATGGTTAAAAACCATGATTGGTCTTTTTTTTGTTTCTTACAGCATTTTCACAGAGGGCAGTCTCGGTTGCTAGTCTTTGAATTTTTTTCATAAGAACTTCGGTCCATCAATGTAGGTTTAAATCTCCTAAAATCCCGAAATATGTCGAGAAAACCTTTGAATTCATAGGGAATATATGCTAGTCTCGTTCATGGGTACATGGTCATAGGACAAAGGAGACATGAATATGAGTGAATTTGGTTATTACAGAAAGCGCGGTCGTCTCATTGTTATGTCTATTTTGGGCATTGCAGGGGTATTGATCGGGCTATATTTGATTGGTCTGGCTTGGAGCAACGGCGACATTGGAATAGGACTAATCGGCAGTCTCATTGCAATTATTTTTGTTGGCGTTGCTATTTATAACATGAGAATCTTACTGGCCGCTTCCCCTGTGCTTACCTTGTCCGAGAAAGGTATTCTCGATCGGTCCACTTATATGTCCGGAGGATTGATTCGATGGGAGGAGATTGAGCATATCGGAATTGAACAGCTGCAGGGCTGGGTTTTTCTCGTCATCCATACGTATGACCGGAAGCTTATGATCAATCGTTATAGCGGGCTCAAGAGGTTGCTGATTCTCTTTAACAAAGGATTAAGTGATGGGCAAGTACATATTCCATTCAGGCTGCTGGCATGCGAGCCGGGTGAATTGCTAGAGAATGTAGCACGTTTTTATGGGGAAAAGGGTCAAGCGGATACAGATCTTTATATAGACAGTCAAATAGGGGGCTAGGATGTTGCGGAGATTATTATTTTTATTATTGGCATTCATGCTTGTATTAACGGCATGTAAGACAAGTAATGAGGGAGATCGGTCAACGAAACCGGAGAGTACGAAGGTTGTGGACGTGGAGTTTGCTTCCGGAGTAACTGTTCTGGATTTGAAAAAGAAATATGGATCAGATCAAGAGAAGTCAATTATGCCTATTTACAATGTGGAGCAGGATAAGGAGTTTATTTTTGACTTTAATTTTGAACTTGTTGGATCAGGGATTTTAGCTAATGATTTGGTCTCCGTACATACCGATCAGAAGGCGCTTCCGGAGAGCATAATCTTGTCTTTTGCCTGGGACGAACAGAAGGATGGGATAACAAGCGTATCGCTTAAACCGCATTCCGGCATTATGCAGACGGAGACTATGAGCAAGAACAGTGCTTCGACATGGGGCGGTGCGCCAATCTACTATATTCGCATTAATTATGACATGGATGCCACAACCCCGACAAAGCTGGAGAAGCCGTTGGTCATTCCGTTTACTGTGAAATCGGATCTGCCTGTCCCGACGCTTCAGTACACGATTGATCCTACAGGCCGCTTGCAGCTGTCTTGGAATGAGGTAGAGGGTGCGGAAGGCTACCGGGTCTATAAGCGTATGAAGCCGATTCTGGATACTCACTCCAATCTGCCCTTGAGTAGCGCGGAGGAAGCTTATGTGGGCCCTGGCCCGAGATTGCTGGCTGAGGTAACTGAGACGGAATTCAACGACTTTATGCAGGATGGCGAAGGCGGACTGCTGATTACTGCGGCTTTGGATGGAAGCAACATGATTAGCGCTCAGAATCGTATGGTCGACGGTGAATATTATGTTACCGCTATTGCGGGAGACAAGGAATCCGGCTTCAGCAAGCCGGTAAATACAGTTCCATTATCCAAGCGATTGCCGTCGCAAATGACGGAAAGTATTGTCTATGCAAGCTACCCGACGGTAAAGGAACTGCCGGAAACGATTGATGTGAAGTTTATAGATGGATCGATCGTGCCTCGTCGAATGAATTATTTGACAGACGATGTCGTCATTGAAGGCAATGGATCGGCCGTTATTAAACATACAATTGATGGTACAGCCTTCAGCGGTTTCATTATCGTTAATTCCATTACGAAGGAAGAGCTTGATGCCTTGTCCGAGCGAACGGAGAAGGAAGCAAGCGGTTATGTTCCTCCTAGCAACACGACGGATCATGTGCCGGATCCGAGTGTCCCAACGATTATTGCAGACGCGCCTGTGGAGGATGACGGAACGGAGGTCGTTGCAGCCCAAAGGGATAATACGGACAAAACGGTAGGGGAAGGAAACGCCCAGACGCTGACAGTACCTGCTATTATTGCGGATGTGCCGGTTAATGCCGATTCAGCTATCGAAGAATATCTTGCCCTTGGTCTGATTGACGGACAGGAGCAATTGTCGATGAAGGCATTCCCGGAGGCGCAAAACTTCGATACATTGTCGGATGTACTCAGCAAGGTAATCTATCAGAATCCGATGATTCTAGGCGTTAAGCAATATGGCTATGATTATAAGTCGCTTACATTATTCATCGGGTATGAGGATGATCGCGATACGATTATCCGCAAGCAAAAGGAGATTGTCGGGGAAGCAGCCACGCTGATGACGACGATCTTCAAGGAAGGTATGTCAGAGGAAGAGAAGCATCAGGCCTTATATGATTATTTGAATGACAATACGGTATATGACGATGCCGCACTGGAAGAAGCGGAGAAGAACGGATTCCAGACTGTTGATCCGAAGTTTAATGATTCTTTTACAACCTATGGAATTCTAGTGAAGAAAGTAGGCGTATGCGCGTCTTATGCCTCTACGTACAAGATGCTTAGCGATCTAGCCGGACTGGAAACGGTTGTTGTATCAGGGGACATGGGAGGCGTGCCGCATGCCTGGAATAAGGTGAAGATCGATGGAAATTGGGTTCATGTCGATGCAACGAACAATGCGACGAATACCGGTATTCCATATCTGCTCTATAACTCTAGTGACGATACGGCTACAGCCTTGAATTTCTATGTGGATGAAGGTTATTGGTTGGATCATGAGCTGGATCAATTCGAATCGACTGATAATTCCAGGGACTATTATATAGTGAACGATCTGGAGGTTGATTCTGCGAATAAGTTTACGTCCAAAGTAGCTAGTCTGTTGAAGACAGATGATGGTGACAAAATTATTGTGAGGATGACGGCGACACTGTCGGAGGATGAGCTTATGGACTCCCTGATCAAAGCATTCGATCAAGCTTCGATAACCGATTTGTCGAATGTACGAATTAACTCTCTAGGCACGTACTATATGATTCGGCGGTAGTTGCTCCGAAGCAGCATATGGACTGCCATGGATGAAAGAGCAACGAGTCATATAGTCTGATGAAGAAGTTTTTAGGTGAATAAAGCGAAAAGCAGCGATTCGAGGGATGTCGAATCGCTGCTTTTTCATGCAGGATTGGGGACGATTGGCGAAAATTCACCACAACGATTGAACAGCTTGGAACGTCTCCACGATATCCCCATGTACGGTGATGTCGAATAAGCCGTCCATCTCAGTCGTCTCACGATTTATGATGGCTCGGCGGCCTTGTCCGTGTTGACCGCTGTAGCGGGGCAATTCCTTAACGGGGTATACCTTTAATGACGTTCCGATAGCCAGGAACAAATCAGCTTTGGCGGCAGCATCGAATGCCTCCTCCAGATGCTTCACCATACCCTCGAACAATACGACATCCGGCTTCAAAATAAAGCCATCCTTGCCGCAGCGCGGTATGTCCTCGCTGAGAAGATGATCCAGGCCGTAAGCTGTGCGACACTTCGGACAATAGGCGGTGTGGATGGAGCCGTGCACGTCAAGAATGCGGCTGCTGCCGGCTTTGCTGTGCAGCCCGTCAACATTTTGCGTAATAATCGTAACTTGTTTGCCGGTCTGCTCCAGATCGCGCAGAAACAGATGGCCCAGGTTGGGCTCGTACTGACGAATGGCGTGGAAGTGAAATATGCTTTTGAAATGTACCCAAAAGGTTTTGGGATGCCGGTGATAATAAGTTTCCGACAGGATTGCCTCAACATCCAGCTCTTGATCGTAGAGGCCGCCACGAGACCGGAAGTCTGGAATTCCGCTCGCTGTACTAATGCCGGCGCCAGTCAGAACGGCAATGCTGTTCGCTTTCTTCAGCGCGCCCGTCAATTGCTCGATCGCATTCATATTTGATCGCTCCTTCATATCCTGCTGTAATCCGTTAGTCGGAATCTTCCCACTCCAGACCTTCGATCGTCTGCAGAAATTGAACATCGTCCTTTAACACTTTGTAGAAGGTGGTAGGGCTAGCATCTTTGAATAGGGTAACATATTTTTTATCCTCTGTTACATCAAGCCCAATGATGCCTCCATCCTTATCATAAAATCGTACACCAATGTGCCCGGCGGAAGAATGGCTGTTCACTTTCCTTAATTTAGTATTAGACAGATCTTCCAGAATGCTCTTAAGTTTTCCTCCTAATAGTTTACAACGATTTCATTCTATTAAGAAGACCAATTAAGCCTATGTGACCTAAAGATGAGATCCCCACCTTGAGGTTTTCCCGGTTTGTATAATGATCGCCCTCCGTGTTAGCATTTATTTGAGAGAGTGATTCGGTATCCCGAAAGGCTGATTTTCTTGTGCAGGTTATTGGTGATAGGCTGTCGCGAATCATAGGAGAGAGTTGTCACAAGCGAGAATGGGACTAAGGATAAACAGAAACGGAGTGTTGTAGGTTTGCAAAAGCTGCTTGTTATCGGAAGTGTAAATATGGATGTTGTGAGCAATGTGAAACAATTCCCGCTGCCCGGGGAAACCATTCATAGCAGTGACATGAAGTTTGTACCCGGTGGAAAAGGGGCCAACCAGGCTGTGGCTGCCGCCAGAGCGGGAGCACCGTGCGTGATGATTGGCGCCGTAGGCCTTGATCCCTTCGGAGATACGTTAATTGCTTCCCTATCGGAGAAGGGGGTTGATGCGAAGTCTGTTTTGCGTAAGGAAGGGACTTCCGGCATCGCGCTCATCACGGTAAGCGAAGAGGGGGAGAACAATATTATTTTGTCTGCAGGCGCAAACGGGCAGATCACGGAAGAGGATCTCGCCTCCGTGGTACAATGGGATGGTGCTTGTGCGGTGCTGTTGCAGAATGAGATTCCCTGGGAGACGACGCTTGCTGCGCTTCGCAGTGCGAAGGAGAAGGGCGTCCGCGCTTTCTTGAATCCAGCCCCGGCAAGGGCGCTGCCAGAAGAGTTGTTCTCGCTGCTGGATACGCTTATCGTTAATGAGACGGAAGCGGCAGTCGTCACCGGTGTGAAAGTAGTCGATGTCGAAACAGCCGAAACGGCAGCAGATTGGGCCCTTGCGAAAGGCGCATCCAGCGTCATTGTGACGCTGGGCGAGCAGGGCTGCTTCTATGCCAGTGCTCAAGGCGCACGGGCAGCTGTCTCTGCCTTCCGCGTCCAGCCGGTCGATACGACGGCTGCGGGAGATACATTCATCGGCGCTTACGCTGCCGCTAGCGCAGACGGATTGGCAACGGAAGAAGCGCTGGTATTCGCCGCTGCTGCTGCTGCGCTCGCTGTAACTAGACACGGCGCTCAGTCCTCGATTCCGGATAAGGCAGAGATTGAGGCGTTTCTAGCTAGTCGCTAGCGAGTGATATCACGGAATACGAATGACATCGGCGTGTGGCACAACTAATTGAGCTGGGTCTTCACTACAAATTTGGATGGTAGAAAGCATTATTACTATATACGATAGAATTCGAGCTGCTGAGAAAGCATCAGCATACTAGCGGCTGGATTACATGGTAATAGAGTTAGCCTTCCCGGTTTGTGGAGGGAAGGAAGAAGCCTGCTGTCCGATCGGACAGCAGGCTTCTTCTGCTTATTGGCTGTCATCTTGAAATTCATTGAGCTTGCTGTTACGTTAATAGAAAACAAGTTGTGGAATGCGGGGAATGAACGCGTGAGAATCTATGGAGCTATAGAAGGCGGAGGCACAAAATTTGTATGCGGTCTCGGCACGGAGGACGGAACGATAAGAGAGACGGTGACGATACCGACGACCACACCGGAGGAGACGATGGGCAAGGCGATGGCTTATTTTGCAGACAAAGGGATCGAAGCCATCGGAATTGGGACCTTCGGGCCTATCGACGTCAACGTTGCCAGCGCTACATATGGTACCGTTACAAGCACGCCTAAGCCTTATTGGAGCGGCTATGACATCGTTGGCCATGTGAAGCGGGAGCTGAACGTGCCTGTCGGATTTGATACCGATGTCAATGCAGCAGCATTAGGCGAGCTCTTGTGGGGGGCAGCCCAAGGCTTGAAAAGCTGCCTGTACTTGACGGTCGGAACAGGGATCGGCGCCGGAGCGGTTGCGGAAGGTAAGCTTGTTCATGGTCTTACGCATCCGGAGATGGGGCATATACTCGTTCGCCGTCACTCCGAAGACCAATACGCTGGGGGTTGTCCTTTCCATGGCGATTGCCTGGAGGGGCTTGCCTCAGGGCCGGCTATAGAGGCACGCTGGGGCACAAAAGCGTCCGAGCTCGGCGAAGAACATGCCGCATGGCGTATGCAGAGCTACTATATCGCTCAGGCGCTTGTGAATTACACGCTGATTTTATCGCCGGAAAGGCTGATACTAGGCGGGGGCGTCATGCATCAATCGCATCTGTTTCCTCTCATACGGGAGCAAGTACAAGGGCTTCTGAACGGATATGTGCTTCATCCCGCGCTTCATGAAGATATTCATAGCTATATCGTAAAGCCTGGTCTTGGCGACAAGGCGGGAATTAGCGGAGCTCTAGCTCTGGCTGTGAAAGCGGCGGAAGCTTGAAGAAGTTCTATTAGAAGAACAAGAATGATTTTTCAATAAAGAAGCAGCCTCTAAACCCGCAGTATTATGCGGGGGTGGAGGCTGCTTCTTATGTCGGGATTTAGTCTCGGGAGCCCCCTGTCAGACACTTGTTGCCTGGATGGAGCTAGGACTCAGCTTGTCGGAAAGTTAGGCGCGAAAGAGGTTTTCCGCCAAGCGGTTCGCCGCTGCAGATGTAGATAAACTCTGTGCTTCTGCCAGGTCGTACACACGAGTCAGCGTCCCATAGATCGATTCCACGTTGCGCTTCGCTTGAGCAGCATCGCCACCGCTCAGTTCGGACGCGGTCACGATAATGCCGCCCGCATTAATGACATAATCGGGGGCGTACAGAATGCCACGCTTTCGCAGCTTGTCGCCGTGCCTCTCTTCGGCCAGTTGATTGTTGGCCGCTCCCGCCACAATTCGGCAATTCAGCCTGCCGATTGCACCATCGTCCAGCACGCCTCCGAGCGCACAGGGGGCGAGTACGTCACATGGAACCGCCATAATATTTGCCGGTAAGGAGACGCTTGCTCCGAATTCCTTGGCGGCCTTGCGAACGAGTCTCGCATCGAGGTCCGTCACCGTCAGCCTTGCTCCAGCTTCCTTCAAGTAACGGCAGAGCTGATAGCCTACTTTGCCTAGTCCTTGTACGGCTACGCTCCGGTGAAGCAGCGACTCAGAACCGAACAGGCGCCGAAGGGATGCGCCAATGCCGAGAAATACGCCATAAGCTGTCATCTTGGCGGTCAGATCGCCGACCGCTCCAAGCGAGCCGCTTGTATCTGTAACGAAAGTCGTCTCTTGACGAACGGTATCCATGTCCGCCACGGTTGTTCCAAGGTCCATGCCGGTAATGTATTGGCCCTGCAGCTTCTGGATATGCTTTCCTAATGTGCGAAACAAGGCATCGCGCGGGCCAGCATCAGGGGATGCCAGAATGACGGCTTTGCCTCCTCCATAGGGAACCCCAGCCAGCGCGGATTTGTAGGTCATGCTTCGGGCCAGTCTGAGCGCGTCTGCGACGGCATCCTGGTCGCTGGCGTATTGCCGTATTCGGCAACCGCCAAGCGAAGGGCCGAGACTCGTATTATGAATGGCGATGACAGCTTTGAACCCGATCGACCGGTCCTGCAGGAATAGAAGCTGCTCGTATTCGTCCCTCCATGCGTCCATCCTCTCGCCCCTTTCGAAACTCCGATGTGCTACAGCTTATTCGGTAGAGCGGAACCCGGATTGGACACAGTTGGTGTAACGCCTGATAGGAGGGACGGAATCAATCATTTATGGACGAAGCAGCGATGTATGCTTTATTCTATAGGTCTGATTGTTCAATGTGGGAGAAGGGGATAGCGCATGATATCATTACTATTAACCGTAAAGCGGCTGTTTAGCGCGCTATGGCGGTCATTCAAACTGAAAAATTTTCAGGCATTATTTATGCTGGTCATAGTCATGTTATTGTCAGGCACCGTGTTTTTTGTCAGGAACGAAGGGCTGTCCATCGTCGACGCCTTGTATGTCTGCGTGTTGACGCTTAGTACGGTGGGTCACCCGACTTTCGAGCCTCAGACCGAGCTGGGCAAGGTGTTCATGATGCTCTATGTGGTCGTAGGCACGGGATTGTTTCTTGGACTAATTGGACATATTGCCTACGCTCTTATCAAGCAGCCTGAACGCAAGACAGGGAAGAAGGAAGAGGAGTAAGCCGCCAACGACAGCTCCGAGCGAAAAGCATATAGTTCAGAAAGTGAAGGCACGCAATCGGAAATTGCGTGCCTTCTGCATAGAAAGGTTAGAGGACTTGAGCTTTCTTCAGTTCGCTCATGATGGCGATGAGTGCGTTGAAGCTTTGATGCATAGCGGCATCAGAGCCGAAGTTCAAGACGATGTGGGTATCACTTGCAGGATCGCAGTGCAGATGGGCCGCCGTAATACCCAGATGACCCCTTAATCTGGGGTATCCCCGCAGCAGAAAAAACAGCCGCTCGAACTGGATTTCCATCATGCCAAGTCCGTAATGAATGCCGGGGCGGAACTGATGCGGGAAGGAGGTCACTGTTTGCAGGGTAGAAGGGTCATACAGCCTACCGCCATGAAGCGCTTGGCTGAACACCAGCAGATCGTCGGTTGTTGAGACAATTCCTCCACCAGACCAGTCGCAGCTAAGGCTGTTGAAGCCGCTTATATCGTGCTTTTTGAACCAGAGCGGAGAGATGGCAGGGGCAGGTACATTGAGAGGTTCGGTATAGAACATCAAATAGGTGTCCCTCATGTTCAGCGGTTCAAAGATGCGTGTACGAAGCAGGCTGCCGAATGTGCTGCCTGTCACCTTCTCAATGAGCTGTCCCAGCAGTATAAACCCGGTATCGGAATACTGGAAGCGGCTGCCGGGAGGGCTGACCGCCTGCTGGCGTTCTCGGGTAAACGCAATAAGCTCGGAAGGGGTCCATATCCGGTTTGGCTCAGATAGGATGCTGTCGGCGAAAGACCGTCCGCTGTTGACGGGACCTTCAAAGTAGTCCCCGATCCCGGATGTGTGGCCGAGCAGGTGGCTGATCGTCACATCGCCGGCATAGTCGCGTCCTTTGTACAGGAACAATCTCTCCAGTTCTTCCTGCTTAAAGTAAGAGCTAATGCGGTCATGCCATGTAAGCTTCCCCTGATCGACGAGCATGCCTATAAGCGTCATGGTAAAAAGCTTGCCGATGCTGGCGATGTGATACGGTCTGGACGTATCGGGGAATCGGTAGTCGAGCCCCGATCTTGCGGAGCAGATACGGCCTTGTAGCGCGGCTTGCTGGCCTTTAGGCATACCTATACGCTTTTGCTCATACTTACGAAAGATATTGTCCAGTCGCTGAGTCAGCTTGCTGATGTTTGGTGAGGCTAAGTCTGTTTTTGCCGCCATTTTATAACCTCCAGTCACCTAAGTCGTTCTTTTTCTTATCCCTAATAGATATATTGCTAATAGCAGTATTTGATTACTGCTGCAATAGGGACGAAATGGCGGTGACAGGGATGGAACATGTGATCTTGGGACTATTGATGATTCAGAGACAGACGTTATACGAGCTGCACCGAAACTTCAAACGAGGAATCTCCCTATTCTATAGCGCAAGTTACGGCAGTTTGCAGACGGCACTGAGAAAGCTGTTAGGCAAAGAGTGGATCTCTTGCGAGGAACTCGCAGAGAACGGTAGACTTAAGAAAGTGTATCATGTGCTCCCGCAAGGCCGTGAAGCGTTTCTTCACTGGATGCACAGTGAGACGCCGGATCAAAAGTTGGAAGTAACGGTATTGTCGAAGCTATTCTTTCTTGGTCATGTGGAGCATGCGTCGGACAGGGAAGTCATCATTGCCGAGATGATGGATAAGATGGAGCGGGCGCTGGCAGCTCTGGAGCGGATGGAGCAGGAATTGGAAGGGGTGGAGGTACCGCAGCAATATCGCGACCTCTTTCATTATCAGCTGCTGACACTCAATTACGGCCTGGGAGCGCATCGCTACGCAAGGGATTGGTTCGGAAGACTAAGGGTGGAATTGGAGCGGAATTAGCCAGAGAATAGGTGAAAAATACGGACTTCTGCGAAAGTTTCTACTATTTTACACTTATTTGTGGTATCCTTAGACGCTATACACGATAACAACACATACAGTGTTCAAATAGGAGAACGACATAAAATGAATTTTCAAGATCTGAAGCTGATTCAGCCCATTTTACAAGCATTGAGCAAAGAAAACTATACAGAACCAACCCCTATTCAGGAGCGTTCGATCCCATCCGTGTTAGCGGGCCGGGATTTGCTCGGCTGCGCACAGACGGGTACGGGCAAGACGGCAGCATTCTCGTTGCCGATGATTCAATTGTTGAGCAGCGGCATGGAGAAGGCGAGAAAGGATCGTCCAATTCGTGCATTGATCCTGTCACCGACAAGAGAGCTGGCGCTGCAAATCTCGGACAATATTCAAGCGTACAGCCAGTTCACCAAGCTGAGCTGTCTTGCGATTGTAGGCGGTGTCTCCCAGAGCGGACAGGAACGCGCGCTTGCTCAAGGCACCGATATTCTCATTGCGACGCCGGGTCGACTGATGGACCTGCTAAATCAGAAAGTCCTCAACCTTCAAGCTGTGGAGATGCTCGTATTGGACGAGGCGGATCGCATGCTGGACATGGGGTTCATTAACGATGTTAAAAAGATTATCTCCAAGCTGCCTGCCAAGCGTCAAACATTGTTCTTCTCGGCAACCATGCCGCCGGAGATTGCTCATCTCGCAGACAGTCTGCTTACCGATCCTGTTAAGGTTGAAGTGACGCCGGTATCGTCCACAGTGGATCGTATTGCACAATCCTTGTATCTGGTGGACAAGGAGAACAAGCAGTCGCTTCTGAATGATCTGTTGCAGGACAAGTCGATCGTATCGGCATTAGTATTCACGCGTACGAAGCATGGCGCAGACCGTGTAGCCCGCGGGTTGAACAAGCAGCGGATTACGGCACAAGCTATTCACGGCGACAAGTCGCAGAATGCTCGTCAGAACGCACTGAGCAACTTCAAGAGCGGTGCGACTCGCGTATTGGTAGCGACAGATATTGCAGCCAGAGGCATCGATGTCGAGGAATTGTCGCATGTCATCAACTTCAACCTGCCGAATATTCCGGAGACGTACGTTCACCGTATTGGTCGGACAGGTCGTGCGGGGCATGACGGAACCGCTATTTCTTTCTGCGAGAAGGATGAGCTTCCGTATCTGAAGGATATCGAGAAGCTGATCAAGAAGAAGGTGCCTGTCATGGATGGACATCCTTATCCGATGCAGGGGGCGAGCGCCGCTTCGTCTGCTGGAGCGCAGACTTCCTCGAAGCCGTCCGTTAACAACGGTGGAAACGGATCGAAGCCTCGCCGCAAAGGGAATAAACCGCAAGGCGCGGAAACGCAAGCTGGCTCCAATGCGTCCAGCCAGCCAAAGCCGCAAAATAAGGCTCAATCCGTGGACGCGCGACAACAGGAGAATAAGCCGAAACGCTCCGGCGGGTCAAAACCGCAAGAGAATCATAGGCAGCCGAAGCCGCAAAGCCAACCCAAGGTGGATCAGCCACCATCCACAAAGACGGATCGTCCTCGTCAGGGACTGAACCAGCGTCAATCGAACAAGCCGAGATCGCAGCAGCCGAATAGGTCTGCTTCGTCGAGCAGCTACTCGAAGCCGCAATTGCGTCAAGAAGTGCATCAGGAGTCTGGCACCATTATTTCGATTCTGCCGTCCCCATGGGCTTCATCTCCTTCCAGACCAAGACGATAGTCTACGAATAATTTTCCAGCATAATGCTGTCCATTTCAGGAGACTATTCCTAAAGTGTCGTTATTTACTTGAACGATGGCTTTCCTGATTGAACATAACTGTAAAAATGAATAATGGCGGTGCTTTGGAATTGATTCCTGGCATCGCCTTTCTATGCGTACAGTCTATCTTTCCAAGAAACGGTTCCTTTTTGTTGAGCACATATCTGATTGCATATCGTTACCCGAAGACATGTTATTGACTTTCTTGGCCAATCATTTATAATATCCAGTAAATATCTGGATGTGTAACTGGCGAGAACGTAGATTACTACGGGGGAGCACATCTATCATACGAGCCGTTCGCCTGGGCAAAGCATTTGATCATGGATCGAATGCTTTTTTATGTTCAAAGGAGCGATTGGGATGGAGAAAGCAAAAAATGTAGCGGTGTTGATGTACGAGGGAGTGGATACACTGGATTTGGCAGGACCATTCGATGTAATTGCCGTTTCAAGCAATTGGGGGCAAGATTTCAACGTCTATACAGTAGCTCTGGAGCAGAAGGAGTATCGATCTGTTAGCGGGATTACGTTGGTTCCGACCTATCATGTACACAATTGTCCAAAGGCGGATATCGTAATCGTGCCGGGAGGCTGGGGATCGCGGACGGAGATGCATAACGAGGCGCTAACGGACTGGATACGGGATGTATCGGAACAAGCCGAGCTTACGCTATCCGTCTGTACGGGAGCGTTGCTGTTGGCCAAGGCAGGCTTGCTGGAGGGCCTGTCGGCAACAACGAATAGCCGTGCTATTGATTTGCTGCGCGAGGTTGCTCCGGCCAGCACCCGTATTGTAGAGGGCGTTCGATATGTGGACAACGGCAATATCATCCTGTCAGCTGGTGTGACGGCGGGTATCGACGCAGCATTGCATGTGGTGGAAAGGCTGATTGGTGAAGAGAGGGCGCTTGATACAGCAGTGAAGCTTGAATACAACTGGAATCGTGAAGATCCTGTATGGATCGCAGGGTAGCAGTTTGTCATTCGCAGAGCGACAGTGATAGGTTAGGGTTCAGGCTGCATGGATATATTACATTTAGTGAGCTGTTGTTCACGATCGAATCGTTATTCAGCCCGGCGCTTATTGTGGTGCGGGGCTGTTTTTTATATTTCCGTGCATTTCACTATATCCTGCATGCAACTGACCGGGCCATGTCTTGAACTTCCGGAGAAACGTGATATGGTGAGTTACAGAAAAAGCGAATGGGCAAGTCGGAGAGAGGCAGAGAGCTTGAAGCTTATCATAGACCAATAATTGGAGTGGCTGATCGCCCAGATCCGGTTGTATTCGTTCTCCATCATAGGCAAGAAGGATGGGCGCCGCCACCTTATCCGGCTGGAGGATGTAATAGCCGATACAGTCGCTTACGGCGCTGTATCGGCTATTATACTTAACTGGGTAGATTAACGGAAGGAATGTCCAGTGGCCGCATCGCTGTCGGCACCGCATGATTCCCGGATAATCAGCTTTGGGGAGTGGTTGATGCTGAGCATCTCCTCCGAGCCGTTAATGGCGCTAATTAATTGCATGACCGCCATTCGGCCCAAGTATTCATTGTGCTGATCTAGTGAGGTTAATCTTGGTATGCTGTAATTGCTCTGCAGGAATTGATCGCAGCTCGCGATTGCGATATCTGCCGGACAATCCAGTCCGCGATCCCTCATGGCCCGAATGGCGCCAATCGCTACCATGTCGTTAATGGCAATCACCGCTGTAGGCAAGTGATCAGCCGAAGTATGGAGCAGATGATTCATCGCGGAGTACCCGTCTTGCGCATAGTAGTCGGAGGTCACGATATGTCGCTCGTCCAGCGGCTTGTTCAGCACCTGCAGACTATGCTTGAAGGCGTCGATTCGAGCTGTCGTAATGCGAATTCCGGGTTCCCCGCCGATAAAGCCGATTCGCTCATGGCCCAGCGCGATAAAGTGATGGACGATGGATGTTACGCCCTGCTTCAGGTTCCGCTCGATGAAGAGACAGTCGCATCCCTCAATCTTGGAGCCGACGATGACGACAGGCACTCGCTGCTGCAACTGGTTGAGCATATGGATGAACGAATCGGATACATCTTCTTTGTCGATGTTGCCGCCGAGTATCAGTACGCCATCCACCTGCTTCTCCAGAATCATTTTGAAGTAGTCTTCTTCTGTCAGATGAAGCTCATTCTGAAGCTGATGACGAACGAACATCGTGTTGAACAGCAGTGTCGCATATTGATTCTTCAGCGCGAAGTTCTGCACTTCCAGAAACAAAGAAGCGAAGTAAGGATTGGTAATGTCCGGAAGTATAACGCCAATATTCTTCGATGTATGATTAACCATGCCTCTGGCGAACACGCTGGGCGTGTAGTTGTATTCGTCAATAATTTGCTGAATCTTTTCCCTCTTCTTGGGGGATACGGATGGACTGTTGTTAAGCACGCGTGAAACAGTGGACACGGAGACGCCGCTTTTTTGGGCAATTTCCTGAATGGTCATTTTCGTTTTCAAGGGGGCACATCCTTTGGCCGATGCTTGATATAGCTAAATTTTAACTCAAGTAAGCATTTTATTCAATACAGCTTTGGTATCGTTACCAAGAAGCCTTGAAGCTATTGATGTGATTGAATAATTTATGTTTTTTGCGAAAAATCGCGTAAATATGCTGTTGACACGACCTTTTTCATTTGTTAATCTCATGACAACAACAAATTTATTCATTCATTTTTGGTAACGATACCAAATGGATGGGAGGTGCAGCTGTGGAACAGCAAATTCAGCAATCCATTCTCGCAGTCGATTTGGGCGGTACATCGATTTTGCTCGGAGAAGTTTCATTGGACGGCAAGGTGCTGCATACGCAGTCGTATCCAACCGATACGGCGACGCAAGCAGCTGCCATGGAGAATATAGGGAAAGCCATTCAGCATTATATAGATACAGTGTCAAGAAAGGCACGCGAGCTGGTGGCAATCGGAATTGGTGTAGTGGGTAGAGTGGATAGAGCGAACGGCGTGTGGATGGAGATTGAACCAGGCAAAACAAATCCGACGGATGTAGCCCGGATCATCGAGCAACGATTTGGCTTGCCATGCGGAATTGACAACGATGTCTCATGCGCGACGCTTGCAGAGCTCAAGCACGGATGGGGCACTGAGTCGAAGGATTTCATTTATTTGAACGTCGGAACAGGGATTGCTGCAGGCTTCGTCGTCAACGGTGCGATTATTGAAGGCTCACACTTCAACGCCGGAGAGATCGGTCACATGGTCGTAGACATGAATAGCGATGCGATCTGCGCATGCGGCAGAAGAGGCTGTGTGGAACGGCTGGCATCAGGACTTGGCTTGCATGAGCGTGTCATTAGCTTGAAGGGCGAGTATCCCGATACCGCCATTGCCATAGAAGACGGCCAAAGAGTATCGGCCCAATCGATCTTCAAGCATGCCGCTGAGGGCGATCCGCTGGCGCAGCGAGTCACCGAGGAAGGTTCAAGAGCGCTGGCCGCCGCGATCATGAATATGGTACGGGTCTCTGATCCGGATACGATTGTGCTCGGCGGGGGCGTTGGCGGCAATGCTTATTTCACAGAGTTGGTAGAGCAGCATTTGAATCCGAAGACGATGCGCTTCGTAACGAACGGAATTGCACGTACGAAACAATCGACTCCGGAAGCGGGACTTGTAGGAGCAGCCATGGTTGGTTTGGAAGCATGGACTTTGAGAAGAGGAGTGTTGTCTCATGATGAATGACAGTTTCAAGCAGGATATTAAGCAGTCGGGTTATCTTCACCGCCCGCTGCCGATTTATCGGGAACGGTCACTGGAGAAGGAACAGGAGGAGCAAGTTGTTCTCTCCCGGGAGACCTTGTTCGACGCCAGTACCGGTGGGGATCATCAATGGGTTCACCATGGTGTAGGGTCGCTTCAACCTTCAGATCAATGGATCAAGCTTGTGTCTCCTTCCATCATGCCGCATTGGCCGGAGGGAGCACCTGCTGACGGAGACTATACGAACTTCGGCAGCGCGTGGATGACCTTGAAGCTGGATAGAGTGAACTGGGAGTCGTTCAATCGAATTACCCTTAACCTACGCCCTCAATTCCATGGCGTTCCGAATACCTATATTATGATCAAGTTCAAAAATGAAGGCGCTATCCCCATTCCAGATCTCTACCATCGGGAAGGCGTCCATGGCGTCAACATGGATAACCACGATTGGAACACGGTTCATCTAGATATTCAAGAGCTGCCGAGAGATGTGATTACGGAGTTAACTATCGGTTATTACTTGAACGGCAAGGAGCGGGCAACCGGCGAGGCGATCGAGCTGGAGCTGAAGGATATTACACTGGAGAAAGTAGAAGGACATCATGTGTCCAAGGGCTGGGTGCCGAAGCAAGGAGAGATCGTATATTCCCATAGCGGTTATTCGATCGATGGGCATAAGACGGCCTTTGCTGTCGGCCTTACGGGAGAGCGCTTTCAATTGATTAATGAAACTGGCGGAGCCGCCGTTTTCACAGGTGCGCTGGGTAAGCTGGAGACCGATTGGGGAACGTTCCAGGTCATGGACTTCTCTGAATTCAAGCAGAGCGGTCGTTATAAACTGAGTGCGGGCGGCAAAGTCACAGAGAGCTTCTCTATTGGGGTTGCATCCGGTGTATGGCATGCTTCCATCTGGAAATCGTTGAACTTTATCTTCTGTGAACGCTGCGGTTATCCCGTTCCGGGTATTCACGGCAGCTGCCATGCGGATATCGTGGCGAAGCATAAGGACACCTTGTTGTCGTTCAATGGCGGCTGGCATGATGCGGGCGACGTCTCGCAGCAGCTCATTCAGACGGCGGAAGTGACACATTCGCTATTCGAGATGGCTGACCAGGTGAAGCCATTTGACGAGGATTTGTATCTTCGCTTGCTGGAGGAAGGCGAGTGGGGACTTGATTTTATACTGAAGACCCGTTTCGGCGACGGCTACCGCGCTACAAGCGCAGGCATCACAAGATGGACGGACGGCAGAATCGGCAATATGGATGATGCGGAAGCACGCGTTCATAACCAGGCTTATGAGAACTTCTACTGCTCAGGCATTGAAGCCTACATTCATAGCCGGATAAACCATCAACCTGCGCTATCGAATCGACTGCTGGAGATGGCCAAAGAAGATTTCCAATATGCGCTGGATGAATATAAGAAGCATGGCTTTAACCAAAAGCCGATCTTCTGGGAACACACGTATCAATCGTCGGAGAGCCTGTATATGGCTACGGCATCATGGGCTGCATCGATGCTGTACAAGGCGACGAAGGATAGCTTCTATGCGGAGAAGGCTGCCGAATTTATTGCTTTCGTCAGAAGATCCCAGGAGCTTGAGGGTATCCAGCTGGACAACGGTTCCAAGCTGAGAGGCTTCTTCTATCGCAACCCGGGGAAAGAGGTTGTGCAGCACTTCAACCATCAGGCTCGCGAGCACTTGTATTTGATGGCCCTCTCGGCCATTCACGAAACACAAGGCGATCATCCTGAAGCGTCGGATTGGCTGGAGTCGATAGAGGCTTATGGTGAATACGTGAAGCGAATGGCAGAGTACACGCTGCCATACCCGATGCTTGCAAGCGGTGTCTACCATGTGAACGAGCATCAGGATGACAAGAGCTTCAACTATCAGCATCTGCTTATCGATCATCAAGCGAAAGTGGATTATGGCGACCAGCTTAAAGCAGGGGTGAAGCTGAACGATTCGTATTACTTGCGCAGATTCCCGGTTTGGTTCTCGTTCAGAGGCAACAATGCGATTATGTTGTCGCAAGGGAAGGCGGCTTCCATAGCGGGTCTTCACTTGAAGGACAAAGCGCTGCTGGATATTGCAGAGGGTCAGCTGCGGTGGATCGTAGGGCAAAATCCGTTCGGTCAATCCATGATGCACGGTGAAGGCTACCGTTATGCGCAGCAATATTCGGTACTGTGCGGCGAGATGACGGGCGAACTGCCGGTCGGCGTTCAGACATTCGGTAATGAGGATGAGCCGTATTGGCCGCAATTCAATAATGCAACTTATAAAGAAGTATGGACCGGCGTTGCGGGGAAATGGATGTCTATCGTAGCCGATCTGTACGCAGCGGAGGTGTAACCGATGAAACCAACGATGATGACGTATGTCAATGAAGAGAAGGATATGGCGGAGCGAATACTGGCCGCCTATCCGGACAATGTTCAGAAGTTCGCCGAGCTTGCCTCGGGCAAGCAGGATTGGCTGCTCGTAGCAACCGGCTCCAGCTATAATGCCGCCCTTAGCGCCAAGTATGCCATTGAGCGCTGGGCAGGCGTACGGGTGGAGCTCAAGGAGCCATTTCCATTCACCTATTACGATAAGCTGAGTCCTTACACGGATCTGGCTATCGGTATCTCTCAGAGCGGACACAGCACATCCACAATCGGTGCGCTGGAGCGCGTCCGCCGGGAGGCGGGGCTGCCTGTCATTGCGATGAGCGCCGACATAGCCAGCGCCATTAGCGAAGCAGCCGATCTGACCATCGATATCGGCTGCGGTGAGGAGCGGGTCGGCTATGTGACGAAGGGCTTCCTGGCTACCGTTCTTACTTTGATGCTCGCAGCTCTGCGTACCGCGGAGCTGAATGGCAGCTTAAGCGCTGTTGAGGTTCAGATGCAGCTCGATGCGCTGAAGCGCGCGGCTGAAGCGATTCCGACAACGATTGCCCGCACGGAAGCGTTCTTCGAGACGTTCCGCGAGGAGCTTGCCAGCGCGCCGCGATTCACGGCTATCGGCTATGGGCCTGCCGTGGGGACGATCAAGGAGTTTGAGACCAAGTTTGTCGAGACAGTCAGAGTACCTTCGCAAGGCGTAGAGCTGGAAGCGTTCATGCATGGTCCTTATTTGGAGGTCAATCCGGAGCATCGTTTCTTCTTCATTGAGACGGAGAGCGCGGTCAAGGATCGCCTGGAGCGTTTGCGCAGTTACGAAGAACGTATCTCCAAGTACGTTTACACGGTCACAACGGGCAGCTCATCACAGCCGCAAGTGCTGGGACTGGATCTTGCCATAGATGAATATGCCGCGCCTTTTGCGCTTATTATACCTTTTCAGATTCTGGCCCATCATATAGCGGGAGCAAGAGGCATTGATCTGACGAACCGTATTTATACCGACTTTGGAGTGGCTATGAAGAGCAAGACGCAGCCGGGCAATTACGCTTAGGCTGGGGCGAGCAAGGGTTAGAAGGTTGGCACATCAACATCCGGGCACATCACACATCGTAAATATCGTGCTGATCGATTTTGCTTAACGAGTAATATCCCATCGGTTTAAGGCGACCTTCGCTTTGGACATATAACATGACATGGAAAGGGGTAATACAAGCATGACGAAAGCCAGAAAAACAACGATGCTTATTGTGTCCGCGATGCTCGTATGCGGAACTATTCTAGCAGGCTGCAGTTCGAAGAAGACGAACTCGGAGCCTGCTTCAAGCCCATCCGCTTCGACAGCGGATTGGGAGCTGGGTTCAGCGCCGTTTGAGTTCACGATGTACGGGCACTATGACTGGTATGATGTACCGGCATGGGACAGCACAGTAGCAGGAAGATGGATTAAAGAGAACAAAGGGGTCAACATTGTTCCGATTGCGGCAAGCGGCAACGCCGACCAGAAGCTGAGCACGATGATTGCTTCGAACTCATTGCCGAATGTGATGTGGATGGACCGTGGTGCAGAGGTAGAGAGACTGCGTGAAGCAGGCATGCTCGTTCCATTCGATGATTATTTGGACAAATACCCGAACTTGAAAACCTGGATGGGCGATAACATGAACTTGCTTCGCTCCTCCGACGGCAAGCTGTATCAGTTCCCGAACTGGTATACCAACCGTCCGAACGGCAATGCAGGTTATGTTATTAACAAAAAAGTCTACGGCGAGCTGGGATCGCCCAAGCTTGAGACGACTGACGACTTGTACGATTATCTTGTGAAGGTAAAGGCGAAATACGGGGACAGCATCATTCCGTTAGAGCCGCATCTGGCAAAAGATTTGCAAGGTCTCGGCGTGCTTTATACGGGATTTGCTGAAAACGCTCTCTATGAGTTTTTGGGTATTCGTGCTGTACCGCAAGGCGATAAGCTGACATCCCTATTCACAGACCCGACTTTCCGTGAAGCTCAGCAATACATCTCCAAGCTGTATAGGGAGAAGCTGATTTCTCAAGACGCGTTCACTCAGACGCTGGATCAGATCGAAGAGAAAGTAATGCAGGGCCGTGTAGCGGTCTATGCGGGCTCCAACCCGATTGCGATGGATGCCCATCAGGAGCTGTCGAAGAACGATCCGGAAGCCGGTTATTTCATGATCTGGCCGATTCATAAGGCGGGACTGGACAAGAACAAAATTTACCCGGGTACCTACTCAGCGCTTGGCTGGAACGTAAGCGTTATCACGAAAACTGCGAAGGACCCTGAGAAGATCTTCGCATTCCTTGACTGGTATACTGGTCCTGAAGGACAGGCGCTTCTCTTCTTCGGTCCGGAAGGAAAGAACTGGAAGGGATTTGATGAGGACGGCCATCCGATCTATACGGATGAATACGATGCCAAGGAAGTGCTGGATCTTCAGCAAGCGCATGACCGCATTATGTGGAACGGCAACACAGGCTACATCGATCCGGCTAAAATGAAGTACGAAAGCAAGCTGCCGCCTGAAGAGCAGAACTGGGCAGCTCGCTATCAGAATGAAGTGACTTGGCCGACTCAAGCTGACGTTACGGAATACATTAATCTCGATCCGGAGCCGAACAGCGATCTGGGCTTGGTGAAGCAACGCGTGGACGATATCTTCACACAGGCTTATGCGCAAAGCGTTATGGCGAAGAGTGACGAAGAGGTGCTCAGCATTCTAGACAAAGCGGAGCAAAACGCTCAGTCCGCAGGCTACGACAAGCTTCTTGAATGGCGTACAGAGGCGTGGCAAAATAACAAAAAGCTTATTGCTGGGGAATAATACTTTTATTCGATTACACATAGCGGGGTAAGCGAACGGCCGCCTCTCTGTAGAGCAATCTACGGGAGGCGGCTTTTTCATGTTGACAGGATTGTTCTTAACGATCTGGAAAAAGGGATTGTCCGTTTGCACGGCGTCAGGTATAATGGGCATACCTTTCACAGAATCGACACTTTATAGTGCGGGATGCAATATAGCTTTAGCCAAGTAGAGGGAACCTTTTTAACGAAAAGGTTCTTTTTATATACCATTAAAGACGTTGGGAGCGGGTACGTATGGAGCATTATCTGTATACGACCGCTACAGGCATTAGGGTGGATTCGCCGGAGCAATTTCTAAGCCTGACACTTTATCGCGAAGGTTTGCATCAAAGTGTCATTTAACTATACAAACATTTGCTGAACCGATAGCCTGCGCAGGCGGCGGTAACTTAAAACATCGCATTCCATGGATTGTATCGTTGCAGCAAGAGAAAGAAGGGATTCGATGTTTCGTCGTTTCTTCGGGACGGTTACCCAATACCATCCTATTGTTCAGGTGCTGCTGGCCGGCACCATCTTCGCCAGAATAGCCAGCTCCATGAGCTTGCCATTCCTCGCGATCTACTTACAGGCCGCGACCGATATGAGTCCGACTATGATCGGTGTTACGATTGGCATTGGCTCGCTTGCGGGCATGCTGGGCGGATTTTTTGGCGGATATCTATCCGACCGGTTCGGCCGCAGAATTATTATGCTTGCGGCCATCTATATGTGGGGCTTTGTCTTTTTGGGCTTTGCCTTTACGGGCATCCCGATGATATTCGCTCTGCTTAATGCCGTTAACGGACTGTGCCGTTCCTTCTATGAGCCCGTATCTCAGGCGTTAATGGCAGATATGACGGAGAAGGAGAAGCGGTACAATGTATTCTCCCTTCGCTATATGGCCATTAATATTGGCGTATCGGTCGGTCCATTGCTGGGAACGTTGTTCGCTGCGATGAACGGCCGCTTGCCGTGGATCATTACCGGATGCATCTATATATGCTACGGCATTCTTCTGCATGTGCTGCTGAACAAGTTCGGCATTCGCCGCATTGAGGGCGAGAAGAAGGAACCGGTTACGATGGCTCAATCATGGGGCGTCATTCGGAAGGACGCAGCTTTCCGGTACTTCATTATGGGGGGAATCATTAGCGCCATCTCTTACTCACAGATGACGTCTACTTTGTCTCAATTTGTGAATGGGCAATTTGCGAGTGGCGTTGCCCTGTTCGCGTGGATGATGTCGATCAACGCGATTGTCGTGATTGTATTCCAGCTTCCATTCTCGAAGTGGGCGGAGAAGAGGTCGCCTATGACTGCCATTACGGTAGGCAGCATCAGCTATGCGATCGGTCATATCGGGTTTGCCTTTAGCGACAGCTGGTGGATGCTCATTGTATCGATGATCGTCTTCACCTGGGGGGAAATATTGACGTTCCCGGCCGGCGCGATCATTATTGACCGGCTGGCGCCGGATCAGATGCGCGGTACTTACTTCGGCGCGCAGACGTTCACCAATCTGGGCCATTTCCTGGGTCCATGGGTAGGCGGCATGCTGCTGCAAGGCTATGGCGGGCAAACCTTGTTTATTGCTGTTGCGGTCGTCTCAATTGTATCCATCTGGTTCTATAGGCTAGGCGAGAATCGAACGATGAGGCGAGATATGAATGCCAGTACGTAACGAGAATTGTTCGGGAGTTTATGTTATAAAGCGAATATCATAATGAATGAGCAAGCCTATAAGGTTTGCTTTTTTTTATCCCACATCGGACAGGACGGTCAATGAGAATGGAATATGAGGGTTACATTCCCAAAAAAGGTATGTTAGAGTGAAAGGGGTCCATTAACTGAATGGACGATGGATAGTTGCAGCATGGGATTTTAGACAAACAAGTTTCGAGAAAGGGGGCATGGCAGTTCTATGTCATTGCAATTGGGATCCCCTCAGAATGTCATATTAATTATAGCTACCGTTCTTGGATGGGGTGTCGTCTTTTATTGGATCCTTCGCCAATACAGGGGGATGAAGGAGAAGCCCGTCATTTGGAAAATGCTATTTGCTACTCTAGTTGGTATCTTTTCGGCTTCCGGCAATTTTACGATAATGTCCACCACCGTCAAGCTGTCGATCTTACCACTGGGTGTATGGGTGTTATACTTTTTTTTGAGGAACGGCTCTTGGAGCATTTACCGCAAGTTTGCATGGATCGGGTTCTTTTCTAGTTATATTTTTGTGGCGACGACGCTGCTGGGAAGCCTGCTGCATCATGTCGTCTATGATAAGTCAGATCCGTTCACCTATGTGGCGGATACTGGTAAAGCTCAATTGGTAAGTATCCATCCCTCAGCGAGCGATGTGACATGGGACCAGCATGCATTCCAGGACGGAATGAGGGTTCTTGAATTTCAGCAGTCCCGCGACACGTTGAATTGGTATTATGAATCCGCGGTTGAGAACGGAGTTAATTATGGAAATGAAAGGTTTCCCTATGCGGTAGTTGGGGCCAAGTCGCGTTGGGGAAGCGGTTATGAGGCATCCCTGTATCTGGAGTACGATGGAAAAGGATTATTGATTCAAACGCCGGAGCGTCATTATTATTTCCGTAGTGAAGAGCCTCTTTTGGATGTGGAGGTGACCATTCGTGAAGATTAAAGCGTTCATCTTTATAGCAATAGGGCTGCTAGCTGCTGCTTACTGGTATAGCCAATGGGATGGAACACCGGGACCGCTCCCCGACAAGCAGTCTATCATACATGCAATTGACCGTATGTCTAACGAAATCAAGGTGAAGCAACTGGCTGCTATTGAACAGCTTGACAGCAGGCATATCTTCGTACCGTTTATTTCATTGTACGGGGAGCATGGTATGAGTTTTTGGAAGTGGGAGCAGAAGGAGTGGAAGCTGATCCGGATCGACAACAACGGTATGCCGCATATCTGGAAGCTCGACGGTAAGGATCCTGCGAAGCATGTAGTGGTCTATCATGCCGATCCAAAAGACGAGATAGAGAAGCTTACCTTTTACTTGCTTCGGAACCGAAACGCCTATTTCCATAGCGGACAGTATTTCTACGTGCCGCGCGTCCAACTGGAGCTGCCAATCTCGATAGGGGAGAAAAACTATGGAGCTATACCGTTCCCGGAGGAATGGCTGCAGCTCATGGAATCGGACAGGAAACAATCCCAGCCATTAGGGAATGCTATGCACTCCATGTTCAGCGGACAGCAGCGATCTACGATGTATGTAGGCTATCAGCCACACTACAGAGGCGGGAGAGCGCCTGAGGGGCGCGGAAGCTATTCCAAGAGCGGCGGAGCGGACGTCACATTTATTCCGATTATTAATGAATCTGAGCTAGAACGTCCACGTCCATTTCCTTAAGCTTAAGTATGTTGGAATAGTACTAGATGATACAAGGGGAACTGAGTATGCGTATACGGAAATTGCATGAAGGAGAACAAGCGCCGTTGGAGTTGCTTCTGCTCGCCGATCCTTCTCCAAAGCTTGTAAAACAATATTTGAGCAGAGGGCAATGCTATATTGGAGAGTTCGAGAATGAGGTCATCGGGGTGTATGTCTTGCTGCAGACCAGACCGGGGACGGTCGAGCTGGTTAATGTGGCGGTAAGTGAAAGTCATCAGGGCAAAGGTATTGGAAGGCAATTAGTGAATCATGCCATTGAGCAAGCAAGGTCGGCCGGATATCAAACGATTGAAATTGGGACCGGCAATTCCAGCGTGGGACAGCTTGCGTTGTATCAGAAATGCGGGTTCAGAATAACGGGCGTAGATCGAGACTTCTTCATTCGGCACTATGCAGAGGAGATTTTTGAGAACGGGATACAGGTCGTAGACATGATACGATTGTCGCAAGACCTGAAGTATCCCGTTTCATATAAAAGTTCTATATAAGAGCGGCTGTCTTTCGGTATCTTAACGAACCGGATGATGGCCGTTTTTTGGCGGGGATAGAGAGGGCTAGTCAGATATACGGCTATTTTTAGAAGTCTGGGATTATGTGTGAATCGTATGATTATGATTATTGTTCGTGCGCTTCTGAATGCTGTGTACGCCCATAATGACGGCGACCAGTTCATAGCTGTCGAGCTCGCTTGCGTTGTTTTGCAGACGGAATGCACCAGGCTGGAGCCAACTGCTTATCTTCTGAAACGTGGCAACGGTCCTCTCGTTCCGGTCTAATATGGCATAATCCTGAGAGAAGGCAGGAGATTCAATCATATAAATGCCGCGGTAGCCCGCATCGTATTCATAGCGTTTGCTGAATAAGGAGAACCTGGCCCGTAGAGTGCCCCGTTCTTCACCAGCAGCATCCGACACCTCCCACGTGTTGCCCATAAATCGGAATTGTCCGGTGCAGCGCAGACTGGCGTTCTGTGCAAAGACAGAAACGGAAGAGGTCCACATACTCTCCAGATCCAGCATGCCAGCAGGCATTCCCTCTTTATCCATAATATCCGTCTGGCCCGTGCTGAAGAATTGATCGTTAAAGTATAATTCCATCTCTGATCCGCTCCCTTCGGTTGCTAGCCATATGGAATAGTACGTTGGAAGAGTCGAAGATGTTGCATAGGAAATGAATCTCATAGAAATGTTGATTTTTTTGAATAAAGTGTAACAAGTGGGAGAAATGCTGACGAAAGAAAGAATAAACAGGTCGTGAAAAATGGCAGGGACTGATCATATGAGCGTGATGAGATATGAAAGAATAAAGAATTCGATCGCATTGGATTTTAAGGAGTATATAGAGGAAGGGTTAAATGTGGCGCAAGTATCCGCCAGAACATTGGAAGAAGATTGGCAAAGAGTAAATGATAGTTTGTTTACTACAACACTATATTTTGTCGCCATTGCAATAGAGAGCTTGAAATACAATGAAATTGCTGATTTTATCTATATTAAACTAGACGGCTACTTGGACCATACTGAGTTTGAAGAGACAACAGATAAAGATGACATTGATCTGTTGCTGCAAGATATCCGGATTTGTAAAGGGCTCATTGCTGCAAAAGAGTACAAAGTCAGGGAGACAATCTATTCTGCAAAAGCAAGAATAGAATACATTTTAGGCTTGAAGATAGATGAATAGGGGAGCTGTTAATGGACAAGGGACAAGTAGCGAAAGAGATACGTTTGGCTATCAAACGGGGTCATTTAGAAAAAGTTTCCGAACTCATTGGCAATGATAGTGAAGTATTAAACCTCATGACAACATTCGGAAACTGGTTGCATGTGGCTGCATCCGAAGGGCAGCTTGAGATCGCCAAAAAATTAATAAACTTAGGAATTGATGTTAATGGGCTTGGCGGTGTGTTTGGTGGCGGAGCGCTTAATGAGGCTGCTTCGGAAGGACATATAGATATCGTTAGGTATCTATTGTCATGTGGTGCAGAGTTGGATGTTAGTGAGCCTGAAAGAAATCCCTTGTTTGGAGCGATCAGCAATGGACATACAGATATCACCCATTTATTAATCAAAAGTGGCATTGATATGAGTGTTAAATATAGCGGTGAATCTATGAAAAATATGGATGCTCTGCATTTCGCTCGAGAAATGGGGCAAATGGAAGTTGTGAAATTATTGGGAGGCAACAGGAAGTCCTTTAACTCGAAGGAGCAATGATAATTCCGATAAACTGGGCTATCCAATGCTTATTAGTGGATTAGGCTTGAATTAGGAGGAGTACGAATGACTATCGACAAAGAACTCGTAGAGAGAATTAGCAGCATCACTTGGTTTTCAAACTGTGGCAATCCGCTTGGGGATAGGATTCAACTTGAGGTTGTTTATGAATCCAACTGGAAAAAGGCTGCAAAACGTGCTCAAAGCAATCACTGGGAAGCGGTCACTCTGGAGGCAGGAAACGAATTAACTGAATTTCTATCCCTGAACTACCCGGATCTATATAAGCAGTGGAATCATCTGGTTAGAGAAGGGAAAGAAGTAATCGAACTCCATATAGTTCCTAAAATAAATGAATACATAAAGGTGAGGGAATTGTCTCCCGCCCTATTGGATCATGTGAAATGGGATATGGTTAGTGCGATTATGGAGCATAACTATATGGCTCAAAAAGAGCCAGGGTTTTTTATAGAGTTGCTTAAAGTATATGAATCGGGCAACTTCCCATGTGGATGGAAGGGAAAGTGGCCAAAAGGTAAACTCATTATTTATTAGTTGTCGCGGACAAGCCATCTGGCGGGGAGCCGCAGTATCTTGAGCTGAATTAGCCATAATCCGGCCGATGTTACCATTTGAATATAATTGATCTTTCCATACCTGAGGTTATATGGGATGTGGTAGGTTTAACCTATATGACAAGGGTATCGGGGGAGTTAGATGAATATTGCCTTGAGGGAATGGATTGTAGAAGCGGATATGATGAGCCTGCAATCTGCGATGGAATCGGGTCAGTACAGTTCGGAGCAGCTGACCGAGGCTTACTTGGAGCGAATACAAGAGATGAATTCTCTTATTAACGCTGTTCTGGAGCTGAATCCGGATGCTATAGCGATTGCAAGGTCGCTAGATAACGAGAGAAGAGAGAAGGGGAGCCGAGGCAAGCTGCACGGCGTTCCGATTCTGCTGAAGGATAACATCGATACAGGTGATCGCATGCATACGAGCGCTGGATCCGTCGCATTGGCTAATCATTTGGCGGCGAAGGATGCATTCGTGGCGGCCAAGCTTCGTGAGGCAGGCGCGGTATTGCTAGGAAAAGCGAATATGACGGAATGGTCGAACTTTATGTCCAGCTGCATGCCGGCAGGTTATAGTTCCCGAGGCGGGCAAGTGCGCAACCCTTATGGTCCGGGCGAGGTGTTCGTCAGCGGTTCCAGTTCGGGATCGGCGGCAGCCGTTGCTGCCAGCCTGGCGGCAGCTGCAATCGGAACAGAGACAGCAGGCTCAATTGTAGGGCCGGCTTCTCAACATGCGTTGGTTGGCATTAAGCCTACCGTAGGACTTGCAAGCAGATCGGGTATCATCCCAATCTCGTTTAATCAGGATACGCCGGGGCCGCTTGCCAGAACAGTCGAGGATGCGGCTATCCTCTTGGGAGCGATAGCCGGGCCGGACGAGCGTGATGAACGGACAGAGGCGGGGAAAGAAGCGGTAAGTTTGGACTACACGGCATTCCTCGACGCAGCATATCTGGCGCAAGCACGAATTGGGATTCCGCGTCCCTACTATGAGCATCTGGATGAGGAACGGCTTGCCATTATGGAAGATGCCATTGCGGCGCTGAGGCGCGAAGGTGCAACGATCGTAGACGATGTTGCTTTGCTGGTGGAAGACAGCAATTGGAATCAAGGGGTAGTAGGTTATGAGTTCAAGCTGGGAATCAACGCTTATTTATCGCAACTGGATGATGATACGTCTCCCGTACATTCCTTAGCAGAATTGATTGCGTATCATCAGGATCATGAGGAATTGGCATTGAAATACGGTCAGGATACGCTGGAGCAATCGGAAGCTGTGGAGATGACCGCAGAGCAGTATGAGCGGGAGCAAACCTCGTATAAGGAGAGGGCGCGACGCGAAGGAATCGACTTTCTGATGAAGGAGCATCAGTTGGACGCGTTGCTTTTGCCTGGCGATGCGGATGGGAAATATATGGCGGCTCGAATGGGGTATCCGCTAGTGTGCGTTCCGGCAGGATATTCGGCGAATGGCATCATGGATCAAGATGGCGATTCAACAAAGGGGCCATTTGGCGTAATCTTCTCCGGTACGGCCTTTAGCGAGCCGACATTAATCAAGCTGGCGTATGGATTCGAGCAAGCGACGTGCCACCGAATCCCGCCGAAGCTATAGAAGAGGAAGTGAGCGGGATGAATCAGGTTTACAGCCTGCCCATTATTTTTGAACATGGCGGACAACGGCAGACTATTACACCCGTCATTCTGCGGGGGGATCGCCATATGGTGCTCGTAGATTGCGGCTATCCCGGTTTTTTGCCGCTGTTGGAGGAAGCAGCCGGTCTGCAGGGCTTGTCGTTCGATGATTTGACGCATGTATTTACGACTCACCATGATATGGACCATATCGGAGCTCTTGCCGAATTGCAGGACGCTTACCCGCAGACGGAGACTGTTGCATACGAGCTGGATGCGCTCTATGTAGCGGGCAAGCGCAAGTCGTTGCGCCTGCTCCAGGCGGAAGCCTCGTTGGAAGAGATGGCGGGGGAGGACAAGCTGCAAGCCGAGGGATTTATCGCCTTCTTGAAGGACATTAAGCCTGCGCTTGTGCATCGTACAGTTGCCGATGGTGCGCTGTTGCCATGGTGCGGCGGCACGGAGATCGTGCATACGCCCGGACATATGCCGGGCCACGCTTCCTTATTTGTACGGGAGAGCGGTACGATGATTGCAGGAGACGCCGTTGTAATCGAGGACGGCAAACTGGGCATTGCCAATCCTCAATTTACACTGGATTTGGAGGCAGCTTTAAGCTCTGTCGAACGAATGTTAACCTATCCAATTCGTCAGCTGATCTGTTATCACGGCGGCCTGTTCCAGGGCGATGCCAGAGCTGCCCTGATTGATTTGTTGAAAGCACACGGCTTGACGCATTCGGAATGAGGCGGTCGTGAGTGCTTTTGGATATAGTGATGGGATCGATACGGGTCAGCACTTGGATGCCCGGTAGTTAGAACCGGTTTATGAGTTTTTTCTCATGGGAAGGAATGATTCATCCTGATCGGGTTGGGTTAAGTAGGGAGAGAAGACGTTAAGCTCTACACCCCAAAAACAATCAATCAGGAGGAAGATAACGATGAACAAACTTATGAATAAACAAAGAATGACAAAGGTGCTTTTGACTGCTACGATGTGTGCGATTATGATTTTTACGGCAGCAGCCTGCAACAGTGATACGAACGGTGCTTCCAATAATCTAAACAACAACGCGCCGATAGTGTCGGATGATCCCATTGTGACAGATGATCCTATCGTACCTGGCGATGACGATGATTTGGTGACGGAATAACCATAAATGAGACAAATGTAAGAGCCTCCCTGCGACAGGGAGGCTCTTTGATCGTTCATGATAAAGTCAGCTGGTGTGAACAGGAGCGAAACTAAGTCTACTATATGAAGGTTGTAGCTCTTCTTACCCTCGGAGCGGGCTGTTGAATTGCGTTGCCGATCCGGTTTTTGCCCGGATACTTGTTTCAAGCTACTCTGAACGGGTTAAGAACAAACAAGCCGGCGAGCATAATCGCCAGCAATCAGAAAGGCGGTGATTCCTATGCTGGGATGGACGTTGATGTTCTTTATTTTCGCACTGATAGCTGGAATCTTCGGTTTCATGGGTATAGCTTCTGCTATGGCAGGAATAGCCAAAGTCCTTTTCATTATTTTTGTAGTCTTGTTCTTGGCTTCCCTGATTCTAGGTAGAAGAAAAGTATCATGATAGCCAAGCGGCAGATTGAAGCAGCACGACTATTTCAATTATTCGGGAGGGATTTATATGAAAACAGCAAATACAGAGCAAACCAAAGTACGTACGGTGATGACGCGAGATGAAGTGCAGGAGCAGGTAAGACAATTCAGACATGAAGGTTATGCCGATGATCGTATCTTCGTCCTGACGCATGACAAGACGAGAACGAAGCGGTTGGCAGAACGAACGGATGCTGAGGAGATCGGAGTAGCCGAGCAGGGACTGGGCACATCGATTGCCAATATGTTCCGCTCTACAGGCGACGGATTAAGAGCCAAGATGAGGTCGCTCGGTGTTGCGAAGGAAGAAGCGGAGAGGCTGGAGTCAGCCATGGACCGGGATGCGATCGTCGTTATCGCTTGGGGAGGCAGGGAGTATGAGGACGATGACTTCGATCGTGAAGTCTACTTCTATCCTTATGTATTCCCGATGCATAACCAGCCGCCTTACAAATAGGTTGAAATAGCCTGCCCACAAGGGTAGGCTATTGCTATATACCTCTCTCTAGCAACTTGTCATAGGAGGATAATCTGTTGAGTATTATAATCGTAGACGACAATGTGACCAACCAGATGATTATAAGAACGATATTAAGTAAGGAAGGCTATACGGAGTTGCGGATTGCCTCATCCGCACGTCAGTTGTTCGGCATGCTGCACTTGGATTCGGATTGCCGCGCAGAGGAACAAGTAGATCTCATATTGCTTGATATGATGATGCCGGAGATTGACGGCCTTGAAGCATGCAGACGTATCCAGGCGGATGACCGCTACCGTGACGTGCCCATTATATTCGTAACCGCGGTTGGCGACTCTCTGAAGCTGGCGGAGGCGCTTGATGCGGGCGCTACCGATTATGTGATGAAACCGATCAATAAGCTGGAATTGCTGGCGCGCATTCGCTCTGCTCTTCGCCTGAAGCACGAAAAGGATTGGCATAAAGAGAGAGACAAGCGCATTCGCTATGAGCTCGAGCTGGCCAAGCAAGTGCAGAGAAGTGTACTAAGCTCGCCCATTCAGGATGAGCGAATCAGCATCGTAGCTGATTATCGGCCATCTTTTGAACTGGCAGGCGATTATTACGCGTGGTTCCGCATCGATCGGGACCGTTATGCCGTCATTCTGCTGGATATGATGGGCCATGGCATCTCTTCTTCGCTTGTATGCATGTTCATCTCCTCCGTTCTGAAGGATATGATGCTGCGCATTACCGATCCGGAGGAAGTGATTCTGGAGCTGAATCGTTATATGGGGCAGCTTTATCGCTCCGATGAACTGATGAATTATTATTTTACAGCGATCTTCGTATTGATTGATACGGCGAACCATACGGTGGAATACGTCAATGCCGGGCATCCGCCAGGTCTTGTCGTCTCGGGCGAGTCGCATGCGATGCTGAATCCCAGTGGTCCGGCGATCGGGCTTTTCGAGCATATCCGTGTGAGCAAAGGCGTTGTTCCCTATGAGCCGGGAACCGTCATTGCGCTGTATACGGACGGGCTGTTGGAGTCGATGGGGCAAGAGGATGATGACTCGCTTATATCCCGAATCGCAGAGCATATCCGGATGAATCCTGGCGTCGAGCCGGCTGATCGAGTGGAAGGTTTGATTCAGCGAGAGGATGGAAGCAGCAGGCAGCGCGACGATATTTGCTTGGTGCAAATGACACTGAAGTAGTCTAGCGGGATGTTTCAAAAGACGTGGAATGGTTTATACATGATTATAGGAACCTTGAAAGCTAAGCTAAGCAAAAGCAGCCATAGCGGGAGGGAGTTCATCATGAGAGCGATCATTCTTTACGTTTTTATAATAGGCAGTGTTGTTGTAATGAGCATTCAATCGTCAGAGCAGTCCGTGGATGCCCAGATGTCGGTAAAGGGGGCTGTACAGGTGCCTTTGAAAATTGTGCCTGTCCTGCATGAAGCAAGCGGGATACTGAATCATGCGGAGGAAGTGGCGGTTCACTTGCAGAAGGCCGAGGAGTCGGCACCCGCGGTGGAGTCATCGGACAAATCTAGCGTTGAAGTGAACGGCGGACTGGAATTGAATAGTGTGAATGGGATCAGCTTATACGATAGTCCCGAAGCCGTCGTATCCAAGCTCGGCGAGCCAGTGAGCAAATCGGTAGATCAGCTATGGGGAGATTTGGCTGTCTATGAATATCCGGATATGGAGATCGCCTTCTACGGATCATTTATTCAGTATGTAAATATTGAGAGGGATCAACCTTTAATGATAGATGGCGAGACGCTGTCCATTACGGAGTCCTCTCTCCATAAGGTCTTCGGTCAGCCGGATTATATCGCTGAGGACGGTATCGTATACCAGCGGGATGACGCGGTCCTTAAGCTATTTCTAGATGAAGAAACGCATGAACCGCAGTATGTCAGCTACTATCATATCGCAACGGTATAGTTTGTCTAATAGGGATTCAATTAGTAGGATCAATATAAGGTTAATCAGAGCGGAGTGAATGGATAGAATGAAAATGGAACCTTTTCGTATGGAGCAATATGAGACGAATGAACAGTTTGTATTAAAGCTTGGCGGGGAGCTTGACCTGGCCGTCGTTCCCCAGCTACAAGTGGCAGTAGAGCCTTACTTGAGACGCACAGATCTTGCCATGGTTCTGGATCTGGAGGGATTGGTCTATATCGACAGCACAGGCATCGGCATTATCGTCTCGATTCTGAAGACGAGGGATAGCGTAAACGGACCGTTCTATGTGCGGAATATTCCGCCGACCGTACGGAGGCTGTTCGACATGACGGGATTGACGGGTTATTTGAAGTAAGAGGCCGGGGCATGAAAGCTGTTCACTTGCAAATACCGGCTGATGCGGACTACATCGATTTAGTTCGGAATTGTCTCCTGGGTGTTGCGACCAAGCTGGGCTTCTCCTACGAAGATATTGAAGATATGAAGGTCGCGGTCTCGGAAGCTTGCAGCAATGCTGTCTTGCATGGAACAAGGGAGGATGGAGGCGGCAATGCTGTGATCGATGTCGCATTCGAAGCCAATGGAGAGAGACTCATGATCCGCGTAGTCAATTACGGCAACCCATTTGCCCATGCAGATGCCAGAAAATCCGCTTCAAGCATACAGGGTGATCAACCGAGCGAGCTGCGCGTAGGCGGGCTGGGCATATACTTGATGGAAGCGTTAATGGATGAAGTACAGATGAATTCTGACGAGCAGCGGACGGAAGTTCGTTTGATGAAATACCGAGGATGATCAAAGCTGCCACCATGCTTTGTGGTCGATGGCATGCAGGAGCAATTATCCTAGTTATAATGGAATGGCGTGCGATTGGATGACCAATACGACACGCCATTTTTTGTTGTGTGAATCGTTTTATAGTTTGCGGAAGATCCGCTCTTCCGGAGCATGCTCCGCGAATCTGGATTTGTACGGGGACAGGAACGATTCCTTCCCGCCTAGTGCAAGGAAGCCGTCAGGCGCGAGGCTGTCCGTTAGTACATGGTGTACCCGGCTTTGCAGCTCGGAATCGAAGTAAATTAGCACATTGCGGCATAGAATAACGTGAAATTCGTTAAAAGAACCATCCGTCGCCAAATTATGTTCGGCGAACATCATATGTCGCTTGATGTCAGGTTGGAAGAAGGCATAAGAATGGTCGGTCTTGTAGTAAGCGGAAAATTCGCGCGTACCGCCCGCCTGCAAGTAGTTACGCGTGTAGGTTTGCATCCGCTTGAGCGGGAATTCCCCTTGCTTGGCTTGTGCGATAGCAGCCTTGCTCATATCCGTCGCGTAGATAATCGAGCGCTCCAGCAGCCCTTCCTCCTGCAGCAGAATCGCCATGGAGTAGACTTCCTCGCCCGTCGCACATCCGGCATGCCAGATACGCAGCTCGTCTAGTCCCTGCAGCTGAGGGACGACCTTCTGACGGAATGCAAGGAAAAATTCGGGATCACGGAACATCTCCGTTACCTTAATCGAGAAATCCTCCAGCAGCTTCTCCAAAACGCCATCCTCATGCAATACTTTGCCCAGCAATGCGGAGATCGTCGGAAGCTTCTCCAGGCTCATACGGTGCCGGACGCGTCTACGCAGGGAAGAGCGCAAATAATGGCGAAAGTCAAAGCCTCTTAGCCGAAAAATAGCCTCTAGCAGCAGATCGAGCTCAAGCTCCTCGACCTCCCCATACTCCGTTAGCTCTTCTTCCATGTCCTTTAAGGAATCGTCATGCCGCAATATGCTATCGTCTACCATGTTAATGTTCCACCTGCTTTGTTAGCCAAACCCTCATCAACGAGAATAATTGCTCCATTTGGATTGGCTTGCTAATATAGTCGGACGCGCCAGCTGCCAGGCAGCTCTCCTGATCGCTCTTCATCGCTTTGGCCGTTAGAGCGATAATAGGCGTATTCTTCATAAGCGGATGCTTCCGCAGCGCTTTTGTGGTCTCGAAGCCATCCATGACTGGCATCATAATATCCATTAATACCAGGTCATAGTTGGCGTCAGTGTCGATAATCTCCATGCACTCCTGACCATTGCGTGCGACGGTTACTTCCAATCCCTTGGTCTCCAGCGCTCTTACAATGGCGAAGACATTGCGCGCATCATCTTCTACGAGAAGGACACGCTTATTTAGGATGGTGGAGTTGCCTTCCGGATGCTCTGATCGTACCTCATGTGAATGTGCCGGAACTTCTGAACCCGAAATATCGATTGGCGGTGCGATTAATTCCGCTTGTCTTGCCGGTGATCCCATGGAGGAGGAGGCGGCTTCCAGCCAAGCCTGATGAAGCTCCAATTGTGCTTCATCAATCTGATACGGCAGATACAGTGTGAACGTGCTGCCCTTATGGGGTTCGCTGTCTACTACGATGCAGCCGCCAAGCAGATGTGCGAACTCACTGCATATCGATAGACCCAGTCCCGTACCGCCATAGATGCGGTTCGTATTGCCATCGACTTGCTGGAACGCTTCGAAGATCAGCTCTTGCTTATCCTTCGGTATTCCGATCCCTGTGTCGATAACCGCGAAGGCAATAAAGCTGTCCGTATCCGCACCCGGCAATCTCTCCTGAATGATGGCGGGGTCAGCCTGGTGAAGCTTCAGTGTAACTGTACCGCTCTCGGTAAATTTGAAGGCATTGGACAGCAGGTTTTTCAAAATTTGCTGCAGACGCTGGCCGTCCGTTCGGATGATTGGCGGCAGCACTCGCTGCTGCTCGATCAGGAAGGTCAGTCCTCTCTTCTCGGCAACAGGATCAAAGCTGAGCTTCAGCATTTCCGGAATTTCCGAGACATTGACTTCATCCACTACCAAAGTGAGCTTGCCTGCTTCAATCTTGGACAGGTCGAGAATATCATCAATCAATGCCAGCAGATCGTTGCCTGAGGAGTAAATAACGCGCGCATAACCTTCCTCCTCGGAAGAAAGCGACTTGCCGTCATTCTCGTATAGCATTTGGGATAGGATGAGAATACTGTTGAGCGGCGTTCGCAGCTCATGGGACATATTCGCAAGGAAGTTCGTTTTGTACTGGGCGCTTTGCCTTAGCTTCTCCGCATACTCCTCCAGCTCCGCTTTGGCTTGCTCCAGTTCCTTCGTCTTCTGCTCGGCATACAAGTTCTGCTCTTCCAGATGCTCGGTCGTCATGCGCATCTCTTCCTGCTGCATCTGTAGCTCCTCGGACTGCGCTTGCAGTTCCTCTGTTTGGGCTTGCAGCTCCTCCGTCATGGCTTGGGATTCGCCGAGCAGCCGCTCGACCTCCATGCGTCCCGCTACATTATCAATCGCAACGCCGAAGTGATCCTCAATCGCCTCCAGCAGCTTCAAATGCTGGGCAAGGAAGGGCTCCAGCGATGCGAACTCGATTACGGCAATGACCTTATCCTCGAATTCGACAGGAATGACGAGTACGCTTCTCGGTTGCAGCTCCGTAAGGCCGGTTGTGATGCTGGCATTGTAGTGCTCAGGTTCAGGCTGGTTGAGCAGAAATGGTCGCTTGTCCTGCGCACACTGCCCGACAAGCCCTTCGCCGAAGCGGAAGCTGTCCTTCGCCTTTTCTTCCCCCACAGCGGCGTACGCTGAGAGCTTGTCCAGGCGCACATTCTCGCCTGTCCCTCTGCGATAATAGAAGACACCGTAGGAGGCGCCTATCATTGGCGCGACCTTGCTGAGGAATGAAGCAGCAAGCTGCCTCAGGTCGTTCACGCCGTGATTCATCGTTGCTACTTCAGCGACATGCTTCTGTACCCAGGACTGCGCTTCAAGGCTCTCCAACAACACATTGGTAGCGTTGGCCAAATCTTTGATCTCGTCTTTGGACGTGACGTTGATCCGTTTCGTCAGGTCGCCTCGAGAATCGGCGATCTCGGTGATCGTGGAGGATACTTGGCGTATCGTACGCACGATCGCATTCGACACGTAAGCCACGATAAAGAAGGATACGACCGCTACTGCAATAAGGATGCCGATCAGGCTGAATGTAAGCAGCTCGTTCCGCTTATCGAGCTTCTCGATATAAACCCGATTGGATGCCAGATGTTTAAGACGCAGTTGCTCCAGATGCTCGCGCAGCTGGTCAACATCTTCCTTGCCGGGATCTGTTTTGAAATAATCAATGATTGCTTCGGTTTGGTTCTCCCGCTTGAGCGCAATGGTCGGTTCTCCGGATGCCTCGATCCAATGCTGGATCGTGGCCCGAATGTTGTCCAGGTCTTTGCGTTTCTCGGTGTCGTTGACAAAAAAGCTGCTTAAACGATTTAGATTGTCTTCCCATTCGGCCTTGCTCTCCGTGTACGGCTGCAAGTAATTCTCGTCGCCAGTCAGCAAGTAGCCTCGCTGGCTGGTCTCCATGTTAATGACGTTGTACCGGATGCTCGTAATTAAATTATGAATATCCATATCTCTTGTCGTAATCGTCTCGATCTCCCTCTGGAGCGATTGGATTCGCTCCGTGACGGCAATAACTGCTGCTCCCAGGCAGCAAATAATGAGGATATAGCCCATTGCTATCTTGAATCGAATGCTTATATGGCGTGGCGTAAGCATGACAGCCTCCTTTTTGTGCATTCTCTTATCGATATGTCCGCTCGAAGTCGAGTGTTGTTTATCTCCTAGTATAACATGCGGGGCTCGAACGGAAAAATTTGCGAGATTGGAGAATTCATCGTTTCAATGCATGGATTCAGGGGTAATACGAGATAAAGGAAGGTTTGGAAGGGGCCATAATTGTATGAATCTAGTTGTTGAAATTAGTATTGTCGTTGTTGCCATAGCTACGGTTGTCATGCTCTTGGCAGCTTTCAGAACATTGAAGCTGGCGGGAGCGGCAATTGAGGATGTTCAAAAAACGCTTGGCGATCTTCGTGTCGAGATGCTGCAAATTAGCCATGATGCCCGCGAGGTTGTGCGTAATACAAATGCGGTGACAATGGATGCGCAGAAGAAGATGAAGGAGCTGGACTCATTATTTTCCAGTGTGAAAGAGATTGGCCAAGCCACTCGTGCGGTGACGCAATCGGTTAAGGAAGCCGCGACAGGAGCGGTTTCGAAGGTGCAGCAATCCGGCAAGAATAGGGAGAAGTCAGAAGGCGGAAAGATAGCGGCTATTGCTGACGGTATCGCTTCTACCATTCGGATATGGAACCGATTGAAGCAGAATTAAGCTATAATTGAAGGTATGGGAAAGGAATGTGGAAGATGAATCCGTTGCCTATTGTTATTCGTATACCGGCACAAGCCGACTATTTGGATATTGTCAGAGCCGCTTTGTACGCTATTGCGAGCAAAGTCGGGTTCTCGTATGAAGCTATAGAAGATATGAAGGTTGCCGTAACGGAGGCGTGCACGAATGCGATTCGGCATGCCTATGAAGAGAGAGGCGGCTGGATCGAGCTGTCCTTTCTATGGGATAACCACGAGCTGCGCATTACGATCAAGGATGATGGAAGAGGGAAAGAGGAGATACCGACACAACATATGACGCGTTCGGTGCTTCATCAATCACCGATTGCTGATGTTACTGTTGGCGGGCTTGGCATTTTTCTGATGGAGGCTCTGATGGATGAGGTTCACGTACGCTCCGAGAATGGTACGGAGGTTGTACTCATGAAGCGCATGAGCAGAAACGAGGAGATGGTATGAAGGAGTATTCCTCGGGATTGACGCCAGAGCAAGCATCGATGCTCATGGAGCGCTATCGTACGCAGGAGTGCAACGACAGCGCGACTCAATTGCTCCATCATTATGAGTCCATTGTCCGGATGGCGGCAGGGAAGCTGTCGAGGAGCAGACCTGATCTGTACGAAGATCTGTTCCAGGTGGGGCAGATGTCGATGCTCCGGCTGTTCCGGCAATTCGATTCAGACAAAGGCATTCCATTTGAAGGTTACGCGATGAAGAGCATCATCGGCCATCTGAAAAATTTCCTCCGAGATAAATCCTGGTACATCCAAGTACCAAGGCGAATTAAAGAGAAGGGCTTGCTTCTTCAAAAGGCCATCGATGAGCTGACGGTCAGGCTGGGTCGCTCGCCAAAGGTCGAGGACATTGCGGAAGCTTTGGAGCTGAGTGTGGAGGAGACGATTGAAGTCATGACTTCGCGCGAGGCGTATCAATATGTATCGCTGGACATGCCCTTATCCTCTGAAGGGGAGAGCGCTGCCACAGTCGGTGATATGATTGCGGGCGAGTCCGATGGCTTCCAGGCGCTGGAGGGCCGGATGGATCTCCGAGAAGCATTCGGACGCTTGAAGGAGCAGGAGCAGCGTGTGCTGACTCTCGTCTATACGAACGGTTTGTCGCAACGGGACGTAGCCGAACAGTTGGGTGTCTCGCAGATGAGCGTCTCACGGATTCAACGCAGAGCGATCGATCGGTTGAAAATTTTTCTAGCGGATGAAGAAGAGGCGGACGGGAGTTAAGGCTGGCACGAACGCCAGCAAAATGATGAAAGGCAAGCAGTATTCTGTCACATCCAGCATATCCACAACAAGGTACGTCGCTGTATGGCGATAGAATTCGGATTGACCTGTAAGCCATGTATGGCTTACAGGTCAAATGTTTCTACTTTGCGCAACCGCGAAGGCTCAAGGTACAGTTAAGACGAAATGCTGTGTGAGAATTTGAACGGATCAGAGTAGTATCGGCGCGGCTACCTGAACTTCTTATTTATCCGTAGTTGTAAGGTTATACATAATAATTTGGCTTTTCATAACAGGAAATAAGAAGGATTGTGAAAACGACTGTTTTGTATGGTAAGAGTGATTACCTATAATGACGATTGTGTTATTTTCTTTATGTTCTTTATCGGAGAGATACCTTCGATATTTTTTAGTCCAACGATAAAGTTCTATTTTGGGAAGGTCAAATTGAAAATTCAATTGAGAAAAAGTGTCTGGACTATTAGATAGGGATAAATAGCATGCTTCCTTAGGTATAGAAAGTGTACCAGGTTGATTGGCGTTGTTGATTTGCTCAGCTTGTACAATTAATTTACTTGATTCATTAACTAAGTTCATAACGGAGTGGTATGAAGATAGTTTATCTTTGAAGTTATTCCATATATTCAGCTCGGATTCAATTTTTGTTGCTCTAAAAAAACTCAAAGTCATATCCGTATTGGTCGATAATGGTTTAGAACCAATGATCTCTTTACACGAATAACTGTTATAAGTCGTGTATTTGGGATCTTCTTTTTTAGAAAGTTGAATGAGTAAAAATACGGAAATTATTAGTAGGATAATTAAAATCCCTACTACTGATACTAGTCGTTTGTTTTCAAATACGTAATCACGTATTCTATCGTAAAAATTTTCATGTGGGTTATAGAACATACTGCACCCCCTGGATCAATTTTGGGAATATTATACTTTAGATATAGATACGTTCAATTTCTGAGAAGGTAGCAGAGAGTCATCTGTTTTAGCATTGTTAAAGTGAAATAATTGGAAAGTAGACAAACAAATTATGCTTATTCATTCTATGACCTTTAGAAGACACACAAAGATCTCAAAAAAAGGGCCTTGTCGACAATCTGGCCTGCAAGCTATTCTTTTGGCTTGCAGGTTTTTTAATATCTAATCAGCTTGTGACTGTTGGATCGTGTAGTGGAGATTGGTGGCGATTCATGAGTAGATAGAGTGCTTTGGATAGACGTGAAAAAGGAGCGCCTTGTCGGCGCTCCTTATTTTGAAAGGACACTCTATTATTGAGCCGGATCGGGGGTGCGTCCCTTGCTCTCGACCTCTGAATTGGTAGGCATCTGGTCCATTTCCTTACCTAGCTTGACCATATCTTCCTCTGTCGGCGCCATTGAATTCACGTCCGCCTTTACGCCCTCTACAGCTGCTTGGGCGCTGTCCTTAGCTTGCTCGCTAACACTCGTTACCAACTCTTTTGTATGTGTGCTTACGCTTGTTGCCAGCTCTTTGGCGCATAGTCCGATCGACTCGAGCCCATTTCCGATATCTGAGCGAAGCTGCTGGCCTGACTTCGGCGCGAACAATAGAGCTGTGATGGCTCCGACCGCTCCTCCAACCAATGCTCCGACTACAATTCCGCTTGTGGATGTGTTTTTGGACATAGTATCTCTCTCCTTCGATTCCTATTGGGCCATACGAATCTGCATATCGCCTCTTATAGGTAATTAACCCGATGAGGGGCGATCGAAACAGGAAATTCTAGGTGACTGACTATGGGCCAAAGTAAAAAAGCTGTCTTACGCACCGGAAGCGCGAAGACAGCCTGTTATCCAATTATTTGATGACGCCGCAGGCGATGCGAGCGCCGGAATTGCCGGAAGGATCGGTGACGTAGTCATCCGCCTTCTCATGAATGATGAGTGACGTGCCGCCCTCTTTCACCAAAGAGTTCGGTTTGCCCGGCAACAAAGTGACGGTTTCGCTTTCCAGCATGGCGGTGACAGTACCGTCGGCACTTGCCTTGATATTCGGGAGATCGCCGCTGTGGAAGCCTTTCGGATTTTTGAAGCCGTGCTGCTTATGATGCGGATTGAAGTGGTCACCTGCAGACTTGAATTCCGGCGGGTCGCACTTGCCTTCGGCATGGAAGTGAATGCCGTGAACGCCTGGAGTCAAGCCTTTCGCTTCCAGATGAATCAACACTTTATTGCCCTGCTGCTTCAAATGGGCATTGCCGATCTCCGCGCCTTTGCTGTTCACGATGGAAACTAATTGCTCGGTGGGCGAGTTGCTTTCTTCAGCACTGGCAAGGGCCACTGACTGGGAAAGCAGAAGAACGCTTAAGAGCATTATTATTTTTTTCATGGGTTCCTCCTGAAGTAGGGACATGTAGATTTAACCGTTGCTCGAACGGCAATAGCTTTAGGATGTGCATAAATATGGAAATTATTCTGTAGGAAAAAGTTAAAGTCAGATCTTCATTAATTTCCAGCATATTCCGATAGTATTGTATAAGTAGGACTATACTACTAGTGAGGTATGCCATGAGAATCATGTCTAATCTATCTGCGTTGAATGCTTCAAACAATATGAGAGTGACCAATAATAATAAATCAAAGACCATGGAGAAACTTTCTTCAGGTCTTCGGATAAATCGAGCAGCTGATGATGCGGCTGGATTGGCGATTTCTGAGAAGATGCGCGGTCAAATTCGCGGACTTGAGCAAGCTTCGAGGAATATTCAAGACGGCATGTCACTGATTCAAACTGCTGAAGGTGCGATGCAAGAGATACACGCGATGTTGCAACGGATGAATGAGTTAGCCATTCAATCTGCTAACGGAACTTATAGTGATAGTGATAGATCCAACATCCATACTGAGTTGGAACAACTTCAAGAGGAAATGAATAATATTGCCGAGAATACTAAATTTAATGGAATCAAACTCTTAAATGGGGATTTTTCTATTGGTACCGAGGGGAACCATACTCAAATTTCGGGTAGCAAAATATTATCTGGAATAATAAAGGTAGATACAAGCAACGATACCTTTCATTTTAGTCTGGATAATGGAAGCTTTTCAATTGCTTTAAATCATGGAAGTTATTTTCCTGCAGATCTTATTAGCAATATTAACGCACTATTATCAGGTAATAATATTGATTTAAAGGCTTCGCTTATTAATGGGAGGCTAAGTTTTAATCAAGTACTCCCTGGAGATTATCCTATTTATAATATATCGGGCAATGGTATTAATCATATGCTTCTCGGTCAAGTGGGAACGCAACCTCAGTATGTAGTAGCAGGTGAGGCCTTGCTCACTCCCTCTATTACGATAACTGCCGGGGTTAATGATAGATTAACATTTGATGTAGACGGTACAAGTTATTCAATTACGTTAGATGACGGTATATACGAAGTACCTAGGTATGCCGATGCGAAAACATCGCCCCTAACTGTTCAAATAAATAGAAAGCTGGCTGAACTGAATGTACCTGTTGTTGCAGGGTACGGTGGATTTGTCGGAAGGCATCCAAGTATACCGGGAGAGGTTTACAGCACTTGTTTAACTTTTAAGGGGCATGTGGGCAGCATTGACAATATTGGAGGTTCAGCAAGTGATACATTATTTGGAGATCTGTGGGTGGACAAGTTGGAAGGAGGGACACCATCCAAAGTATTTGGCGTCTCGAACCTATCAAGCGGAATAGAAATAAAAAGCGGGATTAATGATGAAATCGTCATTGACATAAATGGCACAATTAAAACTTACATATTATCTGCAGGGGACTATGATGCTGTAAGTTTGATTAATGAATTGAATAGTGAATGGTCTATGGATAATGTTGTTGCAACATTATCAAATGGAAAGATTGAGTTAAGTCAAAATGATGGCTTCAAGATGACTATTGAGGGAGGCGCTCTCGCCAAAGAGCTGTTTTTTTCTTATGTAGGAGGAATTGATGAGGATGAGCAATCAAAGCGAGGAATAGTCATTCAAACTGGCGCGATGACTGGAGAAACTCTAGCCCTTGATATGCCTGACGTAACCAGTGTGTCTTTAGGGATGACAGGTTTGAATGTTTCAACAACGGCTGGTGCCACATTCGCAATTGAGACATTGCAAAACGCAATTAATCAAGTCTCTGCAGAACGTGCTAAAATGGGAGCTTATCAAAATCGATTAGAATATACAGGGAATAACGTAATGAATTATACTGAAAATTTATCTATGTCTGAATCCAGAATCAGGGATGCGGATATGGCAAAAGAAATGGTTAAATTAACTATAAATCAGTTGTTATCAGATTCCGGACAAGCGATGTTAACACAAGCGAATGCTCTTCCTAAGAGCATATTGAATTTATTGAGTTGATTTTTTATATTATCTACATGCTTCCCAAACAGAAGACCATTCCACATTGAGTTAAATAGTGTGGAATGGTCTTCTGTTTCTATAAAGTTTCCGGATTAAAGACTAAAGAATACAAATTGATTAATATGATCTTGCTTAATTTCTATTATATGAAGTAGTTAAATATGTGTAGGTATCTGGAGTTATCGTGGCGATTCATACAGTACTTGGCCTGTCAGGGACAGATCGTAACCGGATATAGCCTGTAGTTCTTGAACGAACTTCTCCGAACGAATAATGGTCAGCAACTCGTGAAGCCATAGCTTGCTGCGGTCATTCTTCAATATGACCAAGTCGTAACGTTCTTGCGTGAGCGGGATAAAATCGACGTGTTCCACAATGGCTGCGGCGCGGGCGGTTCCGACCCCAACATCAGCTTCTCCCGCAGCTACCTTGGAAGCGACAGAAAGATGGCTGGTGTGAATGTTATCATATCCGCTAACGCTGCTTGGCAGGATACCATTCAGTCGCAGCTGCTCATCTAGCAATACACGCGCCCCCGAACCAACCTCTCGATTGGCCAGCCTGAGACCGGGGCGGCCCAGTTCTGTCCAATTCGAAATGCCATGAGGATTGCCCCTCCCCACATATATTCCCGCAGGACGGCTTAACAGATTGACCACGATATAGGGCATGCCAATGAGTAAGCGGCGGATATAGGGGAGATTGTACTCTCCGCTGTCTCCATCAAGAAGATGCGTGCTGACAATATCCGCTTCACCTCTATACATGCTGATCAAGCCTTCGAGACTCCCGACATGAGAGCGCAAAGGGCGCAGTCCCGGCATTCGCTGCTCCAGATGACTGGATAGAATGTCCAGACTGATATCCTGGCCTGTCAACACGGGGGCGCCACTGATTCGTTCTGTGGTGATTGGAGCGGCCTGAGCCAGCATCGCATGCTGCTCACCTGCTCCCTTGGCTTTACTGCGCTGCTTGTAGGCGTCCAGATCGGCAGCGTCAATTCGCATTTGCTTGCCCACCCGATAAGAGAGAATTTCTCCCTTCTTGATCAGATCGTAGACGGTCAGCTTTGATATTTTGAGCAATTGAGCGATTTCTTCCGTAGTGTAGGAGATATGTTGAGACATGAGTGAGTCCTCCTGTTCCGTGTCCAAATTCGATATTGCCATTGTAGCATATGGAAGCAGAGAAGACGGAAGGGGGAATGTTATTTACAGAAGCAAATAGCGATAGGTATAATGCTAAATAGTTATATTTAAATATAAATAGATATAACTAGTTATTGAGATGAGGAGAATGAATGAAATGAAAAGAAAAGCTTTTGCACTTATGATGGCGATTGTAATGGTAGCCGTATTGGCTGCCTGCGGGAAAAATAGTGCTGACACGAAGGTAGAATTGACGATTTCTGCGGCAGCCAGCTTGACTGATGCGCTGAACGAAATGAAAACGAGTTATGAGAAAGAGCACCCAGGCGTCACGCTTCTGTTCAATTATGGAGCTTCCGGTTCGCTGCAACAGCAGATTGAGCAAGGAGCACCGGCGGACTTGTTCCTGTCTGCTTCAAAGAAGAACATGGATGCTTTGGTGGAGAAAGGGCTTATCGATGCCGCTGATCGCGTCAACTTGCTGTCTAACGAGCTTGTTCTGGTGACGCCAGAAGGTAAGGGAGATAGTCTGGGCAGCGTGCAGTATTTGCTGTCGGATTCCGTGAAAAAGCTGGCAATTGGCATACCGGAGAGTGTGCCGGCTGGAGCTTATGCGAAGGAAGCTCTGACGAACGCTGGTCTGTGGGACCAGCTTCAGGAGAAGTCGGTACAGGCTAAGGACGTTCGGCAGGTGCTTCAGTATGTAGAGACAGGCAACGTGGATGCGGGCTTTGTCTACCGTACGGACGCTCTGCAAGCGGAGTCGAAGACAGACATCGCTTTTGCGGCGGATCCGGACAGCTACGCGTCAATTCTGTATCCAATCGGCATCATCAAGGCGACTAAGCATGAGAAGCAAGTCCGTGAATTGTACACCTATCTGCAGACCGAAGAGGCGCTGAATCTGTTCGTGAAATACGGTTTCAGCCTGCCGAAGCAGCCTTAATGAATTGGCAATCGTTCTGGCCGCCAGTCGTTCTGTCACTGCAGGTAGCGCTGGTCGCAAGTGTGATTGCTGCAGTGGCAGGCATTGCTGCTGCCTGGTGGATGTCTAGAAGATCGTTCCGGGGAAAGATCATACTGGAGACGGTTTTTATGCTCCCGCTTGTACTGCCGCCTACAGTAGTAGGATTCCTGCTGCTCGTTCTATGGGGCAGGCAAGGGGTGTTGGGGCGTGCGGCGGAGTGGATATTCTCCGCTCCGGTACTCTTCTCGCCATGGGCGGCTATTATTGCCTCAATCGTAGTGGCGTTTCCGCTGGTGTACCAAACGATGAAGGTCGCGCTGGATTCGGTGGATAAGAATCTGGAGGATGCTGCGAGATCAGCGGGGGCAGGCGAGTGGAACGTTTTTCGCTATGTGACGCTTCCACTGACAATGCGGGCGGTGGTGACTGCGTATATTCTCGGCTTTGCCCGCAGCTTAGGCGAATTCGGGGCGACGCTGATGATTGCAGGCAATATTCCAGGCAAAACGCAGACGATTCCGACTGCCATCTACGTGGCGGTTGATGCCGGTAATATGGCAATGGCCTGGGCATGGACGGCCGGCATGGTCATCATCTCATTTGTGCTGCTGCTAGCGACGGGCGGTCTTCGGAAAAAACAATAAATAGGGCTCGCCTGGAAACTTTTAGCCCACTTCTGCCGTTATAGAGACGAGGGAGTGAAAGAGATGAAGCGCGGAACGAAGATTGGATTATGGGCAGTATCGGCTGTGGCAGTGATCGTATTGCTGGGATGGGCAGGAGGCAAGTTTCTAGAGGATGGCGGACTGATCCATTATATGCGCGAATTTACTGTGCAAGTAAAGAATAACACGGAGCATGACATTATTATCGTAGAAGCGGGTTTGGTCAGCGGGAACTCCAAAGATATCATTAATCGTACGCTCAAAAGCGGGAAGAGCTTCTCTTTTAAACCTAGTCTTAAGATTGAGGGAGAGAACGGCGTCTACATGAGCCATACCGATCCCGGCGGGAAACTGGTAACGACTAGCATATGCGGTTATATGGAGACGCTGTCTGGCACCTCTAAGGTTGTTATAGGCGACGTGGTTACTGTAGAACAGAATTGTTATTAATGGATACATAAACATACAGCCCATCTGTTATGGATGGGCTTTTTTTATTGTGCGCAGGGGAAAGATTCTAATGCGGGTGAGAGGGGTAGTTTTCATCTAGCAGTTGCGTAATCAATAGAGAGAAGCTGCAAAATGAATGTTTGTAAAAATATATGTAACCTAATTAATCATTAATCCGTTTAAATACTATCAACATATTTTACAAACGAAGGGAATGGTTAGGATGGTAAAAATCAATCGTTTCTCAAAAACAACAATTAGTCTCATGCTCGCAATTGTACTTATCATGGTCCCACAACTCGCTGCCGCCGGAGAAGCAACCGTACCACAGACCTCTCCACCCCCTATGATGGTGCAACCTATGGCTGTTTTTGACGGCTATACTTATTTGCATTCTTCGACTGCAGATCTAACAATCAGTACTAACCTTACTGCAACAGTTTCAGCTACCACGCATGCTAGAACGGCCGTAGCAGAGGTTGGAGCGTCTATACAGCTACAGGAATGGAATGGCTCTAGCTGGATTAATCTTGTGCCGGTATCAGCCTATTCTTCGAAGAATACAAATTGGTCATTCGGTGGGATGAACAAAAGCGTTCGAAGCGGCTACTACTATAGAGCGAAGGTAACGCATTTCGTGAAGCATAACGGTATTACGGAGTCAGCGATTGAATATTCGGAGACGATCATGGCTCAGTAATTGATTTGAATAAGTCTACTCTACTTCAAAAAAAGGAAGGGCCAGGCATTGAATCCCGGTCCTTCCTTCTTTATTTGGTCATGCTTTCAATAATCTCCTTGGATATAATAAGCGTTTCCTCACGGCTAAGTGGACCTGATACCGATATATGGATGTCATCAATCAAAAATTCTTGGGCAATGTATCCATCGTTTGTTGTGAAAATATAAGTATCCATAGTACCCATTTTTAAAGTTTCAACATGTACAGATGAACCGCCTCCGGATTGAAATACCGAGTTCTCCATTAATCTTTTGAAGGTGATGGTGTAAACAATCCCTTCCTTATCGGTATAGGTGATCACTGCAATACTTGTAGATTGATTGACATTAAAATAAGCAGATATGTCATGCAGTTGATAGCCATCTGCTATATAGGTGATTGTGGGTGTGCGGAAGTCCATATATTGGGAGGCTTCCTCCCACGTTGAGTAAGTGAAACGATCAAATTTTGTGACTGCTGATAAATCGCCCTCGTTAGAGTGTGTTGTTGAATTAGTTTCGATATAGCCAGGCGGCGGTGGTGTTTTGGGTACAGTCTTTGATGAATTAGGTTGACCAAACACAATTCGAACGACATCGTCCTTGATGGTGACGACGGCTTGGAACAAGGGCTGGAAAGCGTTTGACGCAGTAGGGGTACCGAACAGAAATGCCCCAAGAAGAAAAGAGGCGGCAACGTAAGGCAATGCTCGTAGCTGTGATTTTCTGCGTTTCCTCTTGGCAAGCTGCTTCTGAAGCCGCTCCCAGGACAGCTCAGGACTCGGGGTGAAAGGATGCTTCTGAACACTCTCATCAAAAGCTTTATCAAATAACTGATCGAATTCTTCTTTGTTCACCCTAGTCACCCCATTTCTTGGAGAAAGTTCGTTTCATCGCTTCTCTTGCCCGATATAGTTTATACTTTACTCGCTCTTCGGTCGTCTCCAGCTCGGTTGCTATTTCTCGATAACTGAGATCTCTTTTCCATCTTAGCTCGATCAAAGCTCTGTATTCCGGACGCAGTTCGTTGAGACATTGACTGATCGTCTCTGTCATGAGCTTGATTTCTACTTCCTTCTCGAGCGAAGTCATCTCCGTGGACATCGGTGCGCTCTCATTTATATAAACACTTTCCGAATCGATCTCGTTGCGATTTTTTTTCGTTTTTCGAAAATAATTGTACACCATATTCCGTACAACAACTTTAAGCCAGCTCTTCAGCTGAACTTCATTAGCCGCGCGCGGTACACTGTCTATAATTTTAATAAATGAATTTTGGATAATGTCTTCTGTCGCAGCATGATCCTTCACCATATAAATAATAGGAGAGTAAACGAATTGGTAAAACTCCTCGTAAATCTCCTTTTGAAGCTGCGGGCTGAGCGCATGGTAGTTTGCGCCTGACAAGAGGAATAGCTTGCTTTCCACAGGTAATGCGACCCCCTTACGAATGCATATGAAATTCGATTGTTTGGAAGATCATGCCATCCTTGTTTCTTTTGTCATTATACCTTATATACGAACCAATGTATTACAGAATTATTCGACAATAGGGAGGCTCAGACTTGTACTGGGAGGAGAGATGAGTATGCAAATGTTGAATTTCAATTCCTTCTCCGCAAAAAAATCCCCTCCAAGTAAATGTAGTGTGTCTAATCACACTGTTTTACTTAAAGGGGTAGCATTCGATTTAACGGAGATGAGAGTTATTCCATTATTCTGTATGTACTCTTGGCGCTAGTGTAGCAATCGGATTTTTATTCTCAGGCGGGGGCAATATTTTGTGAATTGAGTCATCTTTATGTAGTTGCTTAGTTGGAGTCCCATATATAACCCTCGTAACATCATCCTTTATGGTGATAACAGCATGTAGGAAAGGCTGGAATGCATTGGATACAGTAGGGGTCCCAAAGATCAATGCTCCAAGAATAAAAGCCGCTGCAATATAGGGAAATAATTTGAACATCGAAGTTCTTTTCATTTTATTGTGTCTTTTTTTGGAATATTGTTTCTGGATCTGTTCCCAGGAGGAGGAAGCGTCAGGGACAAAGTGATATAGCCGTACACATTCTTCAAACGCATGGTCGAAGTTTTTATCGAACTCTTCTGTTCTCACACTACCCCTCCATTCGAAAATCAAGCAGTCCCTTTGCAATTTGCAGTAAAGATAACAGATAATGGATTGCGTTCATTATATAAACACGCAGTGAAAGTATTTCGTTGCAGTTGTTTTAAATATTTTCGAAAAAAACGAATGGCATTTATACAGTCTCCATGTTCATTGGAGATGTGATATACAAATTCTTTATAGTAAGAAAAATTATTCGACAAATTTCTGCTACTTTCTTGTAGTTTCGCGTGTTATAGAGATAAATTATGCGAAGAGACGAGCTGCGGGGGTGAATTATGAAGAGATGGGTGCTGCTGTTGCTATTGATCCTCTTTGTGTGTCTACCCATCGTGTACGAGCAGGATGAAGATGATCTGATCCAGGATATGTTGGCTGAAGAAAGCGGTTTTTATCATATCTATGTCTTTTGGGACGATAAAGATGGAGAAGGAACGTCCGTACCCGCATCCATACTGGGACCATTCCATTCCGAGGCGTACCGCCAATCCTTACATATATCGAGACTTCAGATTGTCCTATCCAACCCTGAGTCCCCGAATTACCGTTATGCTAAACTCTTTGATTTGAAGCGCTCCCCTACTTATCTATTATTGGATCATCAAAGAATCTTGCTGGAGACTGTGCAAATTGAGGATATTCCCTCGTTTATAAAAAACGAGGGTGTATTAGGGCTAAGTTCGAAGTGAGAAGCAAGTGGTGGTGCTGTACACTCCAACGAATGACCTAAGAGCCGTTGCAATTCAGGCAGAATCCTGAGTTTGCAACGGCTTTGCTATGGGGAGCGGAGAAGTGGTTCTCTATCTTTTCCTGGAGGGGAGGGGAGTCAGAATGTGCTATAATAACGAACGACATGGTTTGGGTTCGGAAGGGAACGGGGAGATATGGGCAAGCTGGCACCATTTTTGGAGCGCAAGCATAAGGAGCTTGGCGTCCAGTTGAATGAAGTACAGAGACAGGCTGTAGAGCAGGCAGAAGGACCGTTATTGCTGCTGGCCTCGCCTGGATCGGGCAAAACTACGACACTTATTATGCGAATTGGCTACTTGATCGAAGAACTGGGGACGGACCCGGCACGAATCAAGGCTGTTACGTTCAGCAGGGCATCCGCAAGAGATATGAAGGATCGCTTTACTCGGTTTTTCCCTGGGCTGCAGCCGGTTGATTTCTCGACAATTCATAGTCTAGCCTTTGAGATTGTGCGCACACATTTCTACAAGACGAGAACCGCATATGACATCATTGAAGGAGCTCTGGAGATTGAAGAGGAAGATGAGGCGCAAGGAACGGTGAAGCCGCTGCCTCTTCATAAACGAATCATTTTGCGTAATCTATTCAAGGATATCGTTGGCGAAAATGCAACCGATGATGCCATGGAGGAACTGACCACCTATATTAGCTACGTAAAAAATAAAATGCTGCCTCCAGAGCAATGGGCGAGTGCAAAGGTGGATGTGCCGCAAGCTGATCGCATCTTGCATGAATATGAGGCATTCAAGCGCAGCGGAACGCCCAAGCTGCTTATAGACTTTGACGATATGTTGACGATTGCCAATGATGTGCTGGAGAAGGACGGGGCTATGTTGCGCAAGCTGCAAAGCCGCTACGATTATGTGATGACGGATGAAAGCCAGGATACATCGATGGTTCAGCATGCGATTATCGAGAAGCTGGCGATGGGGCATCGCAATCTGTGTGTTGTAGCGGACGACGACCAGTCTATCTATAGCTGGCGAGGAGCGGAGCCATCCTATTTGCTTAGGTTCAAGGATGTGTATCCGGACGCGGTCATGCTGTACATGGTGCAAAACTATCGTTCCTCGCCAGAAATTGTTCAGACGGCAAACACCTTCATCAAGCGTAATAAAAAACGCTACGAGAAAGAAATGTTTACACATAATGCATCTCATGAGCCCATTGCGTTCAAGACGCTTCGTGATTACCGGGAGCAGGCAAAATACGTGGTACGCGAGATTGCGAAGATGGAGAAGCTGTCGGAGGCTGCAGTGTTGTACCGGAACAATTCGTCCTCAATTGCGCTTATGAATGATTTTGACCGGGCCGGTATTCCATTCTATATGAAAGATGCAGACAATCGCTTCTTCTCCCATTGGGTAATCGAGGATGTATTGAACTTCATGCGCATGTCCTATACGGACAAGCGAGCGGATATATTGGAGAACATACACCTGAAATTTAATGGTTATATCAGCAAGCACCAAATGTCCGTGTTGAAGTCGATTGATAACGGAGAGTCGGTCTTCGACAACTTATTGACGATCGTACAGCTTCATGACTATCAGATTAAACCGCTACAGGAAGCGAAAGAGACGTTCCGTGAGATGAATAGCATGCCGCCTCTGCCTGCTATCCGTGTCATTCGGACGCGGCTCGGGTACGAGAAGGCATTAGAGAAGATATGCGAGCGGCTGGGCTTCCGCAAGGAGTATCTGATCGGCATATTGAACACGCTGGAGGATATCGCAGAGGGACTGGAGACGATGGCTGATTTTGCGGCTCGCTTGAAGTATCTGGAGAAGGTGCTCAAGGGGGCGAAGTCGAGGAAAGGCCAAAACGCGGTGACGTTCTCTACCTTCCATAGTGCCAAGGGATTGGAGTTCGATCATGTCTATATGGTGGATTTGGTTGAAGGAATTATTCCGGGCTCGGAGGATGGTAAGAAGGAAGCGAACGGAGAGTCTTCATCTATGGAAGAAGCGGTTCGTCTCTTCTATGTGGGAATGACGCGCGCACGAAAAACGCTGGAGATGGTAACGTATGGGCAACGCGATGGTGAGCAAGCGACGGAATCCTCCTTCATGACAGCGATAAAGGATATCGTTGATCCTGAGCGGATAACGGCTCGTACGACTGCAGCTTCAGAGCGTCGGTCGGCTTCATTTTCAGAAGGAGAGAGCACGCGCGCGCTCAAGGGAATGAAGAGTACAAGCTTTACGGCCAGAAGAGAGCCCATACAGGCAGAACTGAATCCTCATGCCGTCAAAAACCCCGCTGAAGTGACTGTTGGAGCGAATGTGCGGCATCGGGTATTTGGAGTAGGGTGTGTAGAACGTGCCGATAATGAAAGTATCATGATCAGATTCAGTGAAAACAATGTGAAGACGTTAGCTATGGCTATGTGTATGGAAAGAGGGCTTCTGGAACTGGTGTGAGAAGCGGGAGAAATAGGTTATGCGGTTGAACTTTGGCGAATAGGAAGCAATTTGGGGAAAGAAAGAGGGACGGAGCAGGCTGAGGCCTGTTCCGTCCCTTTTCGTTCAATGATTATACTTTGTCCAGATTATGAGCTTCCAGAATGCGGATGACGATAACAGCTGCTTGAGCTCTCGTCAGATCCGCTTTCGGATCAAAGGTCGTGCTGGACTTGCCGATCATGATGCCTTCTTGAACAGCCAGTGCAACTGCAGATTTTGCGTATGCCGCAATATCCTTGGCGTCAGCGAAGGCGTTCAGCTTCGCGATATCTCCAGTTCTCGTAACGCCCAGGTGAGAAAGGACGTTCGACAGAATAACCGTGATGTCTTGACGGCTAATGGAGCTGTCCGGATCAAAGGTTGTTTCGGATTTGCCTTGAATCAGTCCCAGCTTCTTAGCCGCGGCAATATCTCCCGCGTACTTGGAGTTTGCTGCGACATCTTGGAATGGAGCTGTGCCATTCTCAGGCAGGATGCCTAGACCTTTGATGATCACGGAAATGAATTCAGCACGAGTAATGCTGTTGCTTACGCCAAATGTGTCTGTTGTTTTACCATCAAGCAGCAACTTGGCTGCTGCGCGGGCTACGGAATCTTTTGCCCATGCAGCTGTTGCGTCCTTGTACGTAATGTTGGATTGTACGATGGTGTAAATGCTGTTGCCGCTGCGTTTCAGCTCGGCTCTAACCTTGTCAGTAGACGGCTTAGTAAATAGCGTTGGAACTGGACGGAATGTATTCGTTGTTGGGTCATAAATAACGCCCGTCGCTCTTGCCGTATTCACGTCCGCAGCATCCAGTGTAAAGATTCTGCTGAGCGAATGCTTGCCGAAGTTTGTAATTTCCTCCAGCTTGCCATCCGTTGTATATTTCGAAATTTTGAAGTCAAGCGGTTTAACGAGCAGCTTCAGTCCGCTGTCCTGAGCCAATTTCTCTGCAGCTGTAGCTGCATTTGAAGTTGCTGGTGTAATCGAGATCTGTAAATCAACACCTAGCGGAAGCGCATGTGCAGGAATAACATAGGTTACTCCGTTCCAGATAATGGACAATTGAGACGTAGAGTCTTTAGCCGCCAGAGCAGCTACAACATCTTTCGGTAATTCAATTTCAATTGCTTTTGCCTCTTGACCTACTGTGACTCTGAAGGATGCTGAATTAGAATCTGTAATGTTTTGAATTGATGGACCTGCGTCTACGCTAACCACAAGCTTGCCGTCTTTTTCGAAAGCAGAGAATTGAAGCTCACTCTTGTTTGTGCTTGTATCTGGTCCTGGTGATGGAGTGCTTGGTGATGAAGTTCTTGCCTCAATCTTACTAGCTAAAGAATCATCGATGATGCTGTCATCTTTAACTACAATCGCTACAACTTCAATTGTATAAGCCGTATTTGAAGAGAGTGAGCTAAGTGTATAGCTTGTATTATTAGTTGTACCTGCCAACTGTTCATTTAGATATACTTCATAATCTGTTGCGCCAGTAACAGCATCCCATTTGACTTTAATGGAGCTAGTTGATCTGCTTTCTACGGCGAGATTTGCAGGCGGTGCAACACTACGTGTTACCACGTTAATCAAACCTACTCGAGTCGATTCGTCCGTTACTTCATCCTCGCTTAGAGCAGCAGAAGCAATGTAGAAGTCATAAGATTCACCTGGTGTTAAATCTACAAATTTATAATGTGTATCAGTTGTGTATTCAAGTAATTCGTCAAATAAGTATACAGCATACGTATCTACTTCCGGTGCTGCATCCCATTGAACATCAAGGAAATTGTGTCCTCTAGTAACCACTTTAACGTTAGATGGAGGAGTCAAACCTTCTGTTTTAATGGTTGCATTTTTGCTGGCAGGAGAAACCTCAACGATTTTTCCATTGGCTTGTTTAATGGCATAAACATTAAATATATATTCTGTGCCTGTAATCAAGCCTTCGAAGGATGCTTCAGTTTCAGCTCCGTCAGTTGAATCTACATAAGAATGATTAATAAATACCTCATAGGAAGTGGCACCGGCAACGGCATCCCATGTAATTGCAGCTTCCTCATAACCAACGGAGGCTTCTTTTACATTTTGGGGAGATTTCAAGGCATCTGTATTAACCACGCCATCTATTGGCAAGTCCTTAGCTAGCTGTGGAATTAACGTGTTATTTCTATCTCCACTAATATCCCATGACATAACACCTGCAATATCTAATGTTTTTACGAGTGAAGCGGTGTACATCATCGTTGTTTCGTCATTATAGGAAATAAATTTACCTGTGTTCTTATCGAAAACATAAGATACCTTAGATGCAGGGTTCCAGAAATGCTCGTACTCTGCTTTAGTTAAATAATTGTCTTGAATATCATTGAAGTCGAATAGACCTTTATCGCCTTTCCAAGTTCCCTCAGGTATAGATTCGCACATCTGATATTCTCCTGGTTCAGGACAGCCTATCCAGCCTTTTCCGTAGAACGGAACTCCCAAAACTAACTTATGTGTTGGTACCCCGCCGTTAAGATGGCCAACAGCACCGCCCCTTACATTATTACGAGCTGCAGATGCAGCGGGATGATTCTGATCATAATAGATTGGAGAGTTATGATGGGCTAGCAAACTCCAATCTCCACTATAATCATAGGTCATGATATTAATGAAATCTAAATATTGCACAGAATTTGGAATATCCGCATTGGCAATAAACCGATCTGCTTGCAAAGAGGCTATTGTAAGTAGATAATACTCTCCGTCTTCAGATCCGGCAGCATCCAGTGCTTCACGAACTGTTTTCATTAATAATGTGAAATTCACATTATCTTCTGGACTACGAGTATTACCGTCGTCGCCACCCTCAACTGGGTATTCCCAGTCAATATCTATTCCATTGAGATTATAAGTGCGTACGAATTCAACGGCAGATGCTGCAAAAGTTCTTCTGGTTTCTTCTGTAGCAGCCATATTAGAGAAATATTTGGATAATGTCCATCCCCCTACAGAAATAAGGAGTTTAAGGTCTGGATTATTCGCTAAGACAGGTTTCAACTCTTCAAAGTTTTTAAGTGTGAATTCAATATCTGTTAAAACAATTTCCCCGTCATACACATAATCGGACTGTAAAGGAACCTCATCTGTTTGGCAAACAAATGCTTTCGAAGTTATCTTTTTCCAGCATAGATCTGCAAAAGCATAGTTAATATGTGTCACATTTGAGAAGTCCACGTCACCTGGCTTAAGATCTCTGCCAGTGTCTGATCTAGCCCAAGCGGTATAGTAACTTACATTTGTATAATTTGCTCCAGGCACTAATGTAATAGGTGAACTCTTCTCGGAAGCCCATAGGCTGTTTTTAGCTAAAACAGAAATGGAATAGGATTGTCCTTCATTTAAATCTTCCAATACATATCGAATGTCATTAGTTGTAGCAGCAAGCTTGTCATCTACATAAATTTCATATGCAGTTGCACCATGACTTGCAGCCCATGCCAATGCAGCCGATGTACGTGTGGCTGTTACAATTTGTACAGCTTTAGGAGCTTGAAGCTCTCCCCATTTAAACGAAATATTATTACTTTTATCCGATGCTGTTTTTTCTGTACTATTTTGGGCGGCAACTCTAAAAATATTTGTTGTTCCTGGGACCTTATCAGCATTTGTGAATGAATAAACAAATGTGTTGGAGCCATCCCATATACCGTTCCAGCCGGCGTTTGGATAAAAGTCATATCCATCTGCTCCAGGACTGCCCGTCCACTTAAATGTAGCGGATGTTTCAGAGATGTCGGTTAATCTTAAGTTCAGGGGTGCAGCTAATGGAGCTTTTTTGTATTCATCTGTATCTGCTGGGGTTGTAAATTCAATGATATTACTCTTGTGTTTTAATTCGCCCTTGTCACTATCCCATACAATCATAATTTTATATTCAGTTTCTGGTTCAAGTGGAATGGTTCTGGACCAAAAAGTACCCCAAGTAATGTCTTTCCAATAATATTGGCCAGTAGCGGGGTTTATAATGTACTTATAAAAGAATATGTTGTTATCATCTTCATCTGCTCTAAAATCCCACGTAACATCGACTTTGTTATGTGCTAGACTTCCTTCAACTATTTTAAGATTTTGAGGAGCCAAAGGATCTTGATCCGGTATATCTAATGCCAGTTGTGCCAGTTCTTCATTAACTTCTTCTTCCTGAGGCTCTGTTGATTCATTGACAGGTTCAGTTTGTTCCTCTGTCTGGCCTGGCGTTTCATTGTCTGCTGCATAAGTAATGGATTGCAGTAATGGGCTGAAAAGTACAGCCAGCGCCAGGAATACGATAAATAGCATTTTCAATTCTTTCTTGCGTGCTGCAAAGTACACCATATCACCTCATTGTAATAGTCTGTCCTCGCGGCATGACATGTCAGCCGCTGGCAGGTGTTGCGGCGGATCTGATGAGGGTTTCACTCATGATGTTAGATTCGATGTAATAGGGAATGCTGCTTTGTGTGGTTTACTTTCATGGTGTGTGCTAGCCAAGTCTGTACATGCTGCGATCAAGTCGCGAGTTTGGGTCATGTACCGTTGTTGCACGAGTTGGACAGAAGATGTGACTTGTCCTTTTTTTAATGGGGAGCGTTGTGTGATAGCGTTTTCTTTTCTGAGAAGTTTACTCTGGCTAGCAGGTAAAGATGATCCGCTAACGGTTCATCGGATGCTTGCTTCGCCCCTCCTTCCCAATCCTTTTTTAGTGGACTTGCGGTGTTGCTACTCCTATCATGATTCCAAGTTAGAACAAGCGGAAGGGGTAAATTCGTGGAATAGAAGGGGTAAATTTTTACAAAATATACACACTATTAATGATTGTGTTTATTTCTGTCAATATCGAATGATTTATGATAGAAATCAATTGTGTTTTTGAGCAGTGCAGGGCTGTGAAAGCCGTTCCGGCAGGGAACTTAGATTCACTTGTTCAAGATATGTTACTATGGACTGATCAGGATTACAGGTTTTGATCTACTGAAAAGGAGTGAGAGCAGGATGTCTACCGCATTAAAACCGAAGCTCGATCGGGAATATATGACTCGTCAGCTAAGCCATCTTCTAAGTATACCGAGCCCGAGTGGCTATTGCATGGCGATTATGGATGAATTGCGTAAGGAAGTTGAAAGCATGGGTTATACCATGGAGCAAACGCCCAAAGGAACGGGTATCATTACGATTCCGGGAGAACGAACGGATAAGGTCATTGGCGTGTCCGCGCATGTGGATACGTTGGGGGCGATGGTTCGTTCCATTAAATCGAATGGAATGATCCGTTTTACACCTGTTGGCGGTTATGCGATGGGGACGGTAGAGGGTGAGTATTGTGTCATCCATACAAGGGATGGACGTAAGTATGAAGGGACAGTACTCACGACCAAGCCTTCGGTGCATGTCTACAGCGAGGCTCGCGATATGAAGCGGGAAGAACAGAATATGGAGATTCGTATCGATGAATCCGTTGCATCCAAAGAAGATACGCTTAAGCTGGGCATTTCGGTAGGCGACTTTATTTCGTGGGATCCCCGGACTCGTGTATTGCCGAACGGCTGGATCAAGTCCCGCCATCTGGATGACAAGGCAAGCGTAGCGGCGCTGCTCGGATTCCTCGAATGGCTTAAGCGAGAAGGAAAGACGCCGATGTACACCGTAAAGCTGCTGATCTCCACTTATGAAGAAGTAGGACATGGCTGTGCTTACATTCCGTCAGATATTACGGAGCTGCTTGCGTTAGACATGGGTGCCCTCGGTGACGATCTCTCAGCGACGGAGAAGGATGTGTCCATCTGTGCAAAGGATTCTTCCGGTCCGTACGACTATGAGATGACGACGCGTCTTATTGAATTGGCGAAGCGGGAAGGCATTCCCCATGCAGTGGATATTTATCCTTATTATGGCTCGGATGCATCGGCAGCCTTAAGAGGAGGAAGCAATATTCGTGCTGCGTTGATGGGACCGGGAGTACATGCTTCTCATGGCATGGAGCGCACGCATGAGGAAGCGGTCGTGAATACGGCTGCGTTGCTTATTGCTTATGTAATGGAAGACTAACAGGAAATTTGAAGGCGCTGGCGCTTGGAAAGGGAATACCCCCTTTGAGCGTTCTGCGCCTTTTTTTGATACTGTTGTTAGCTCTGAATAGAGGCAACTGGCTGCTGCTACCGTTGGGATTGGGAATACGCTATGGTATAGTGAATGTACCAAGAGTGGAAACGGAGCGAGCACATGATGACAATAAATGAAGAACGACGATCGGATCATTACTAAGGCGATACCAAGCGAAAAGATGCAAGAAACAGAGGGGAAAGGGAAGGTCAGATATCCCATACAGGCCTGAACAGCGGCAAGACGAAGGCACCCCCTCATTACATTAACATTTATATGCAGAAGAAGTGAAAGCTGCTGATCGTATTGTTGTTACGATTAAGCGAATTAGCATTAATGGCGAGGGAGCAGGATACTACAATCGTGATATGGCTTACGCAGGATGCCCGTGAAGTAAGGGGAATTGAGCTTATTCCAGAGGCTGTTCGAGACGCACGCGATAATGCACAGGCTAGCGGTATCGACCTCGTTTCTTCGAGGGACGTGTGCGGAGGAACTTAGTTTCGATTAACGATATTGCCACACTAAAGAAGCTGTTGAATGAGGAGTAATCTAATTAATAGCACGCCAAACTTCTGGAGTGTGTAATAATAGTGATGGTGCGAAAATAAAGAAATGAGAAGTGACAGATTCGCTTGAAAAAGATGACGGACAAGCAGACTAGTCATGTTGAGTACTGTTCACTAGCCAACTGAAGCAGGAGGTCCCGATTATGCATAAGAAAAAAACGAACCACTCTAAAGTCAACCGTCCCAATTTCAGTCAATATACGGTCAAAGAACCGACGGAACTGCTGCTTTTTTTATTGCAAAAACAATCCAAGCTCGGTCGGAACTCTGTTAAAGCCATATTAGCCCGCGGACAAGTATCGGTCAACGATCGGGTCGTGACAGAATACAATTATCCCCTTGTGCCTGGACAAACGGTTACCATTCGAAAGGATAGGGCTGCTGAAGAACCGCTGTTCGTCGGGCTATCTATCCTGCATGAGGACGAGGATATTATCGTCATCCAGAAGAATGCCGGTTTGCTGTCGATCGCTTCTCCTCAAGAAAACGATATGACAGCCTATCGGCAGCTAATGGCGCATGTTCGAGTTAAAGATCCTGGAAGCAGGGTTTTTGTCGTTCATCGTCTGGATCGAGATACTTCCGGTGTGATGATGTTCGCCAAGAGCGAGAGGGTTCAGCAATTGCTTCAGAACTCCTGGCAGGACACCGTAAAGGAGCGTACATACATTGCATTGGTTGAAGGAAAGATCAAGAAAACGGAAGGTACCATTTCGTCTTGGTTGAAAGAAAGCAGCACACTAAAAATGTATTCCAGCCATCGTCCGAATGACGGTCAACACGCTGTGACACATTACAAAATCATTCAATCCAATAGTAACTTTACCTTATCGGAGGTCCGACTCGAAACAGGGCGGAAAAATCAAATACGGGTCCACATGCAAGACATAGGGCATCCCATTGTAGGGGATAAAAAATATGGCTCGAAGTCAAATGCCATTAAACGACTTGGTCTTCATGCTCAAGTGTTAGCTTTTATACATCCTACAAAAGGCCATCTAGTGCGTTTTGAAACAGAGATTCCCAAGGCGTTTCTTACCCCTTTTCGACAATCTCCTTCTAAATCAAATTAACTGTTGACGAGGCCCTTTAAGATAGTTGAGCCCAATGTCTTCGGAGCGATCTCTGTCACTAGGACGATCCTTATGCCTCATGCTGTAAAAACCAAACAAAGAATACCGTCCACTTGAAGGATGGTATTCTTTGTTTATTTGCACAACTTTAGTTGCAGAATCCTCCTATGCCTTCTTTTTAGCGCCAACCGAGCTGTTCAAGCATAGCTATCCAACATTTCATTTAAATAAACTCGAAATCCTTCCACGTATGATTTGGGCTCTACGATTTTTAGATTTGTGCCGAAACTTGCTAAGAATTGAAATCCTGTACTGTTTTGAGGGACATTAATAGTTGCTAATAGAAATTCAGAGCTATAGGTTTCAATACTCTTTCGACCGTATCTTTCAATGAATTGATCTTTTATGCTTGGCGAAATCAATGCCTTGATAGCGACTAGCTGCGGTTGATAACTTGCTTCGCGTGTTTGTTCTATTACATATTCTCTAGGGTCAAATGTTTTTTCATCCATATTAAGCTTATCGATCCGAGATAATTTAAATGTTCTATAGCTCATACGATCTAAACAATATCCTCTCAGATACCAACTCGTTTCGCTAAAATGAAGTTGATAGGGCTCGACCATTCTATTCGACGTGGCGCCATTTTTATCTATATAGTCAAATGAAACTAGCCTTCTCTTTAATATGGATTCTTGAAACGTCTTCAAGGTTTGAATAATCTCAGACCGCCCCTCCCAATTATAAAAGGACAGCTGCATTGAACTTTTCAGAGCTAATGGGCTAACCATCGCTTCTATTTTTTTGATAGTAATTTCAACTTCTTCGCTAATTAGAATTTGTTCCAATCCGCCGAGGGCAGTTAATATATTCTCTAAGTCGGAGCTGCTTAACAGACGTTTATCAACCTTGTATTCATCCATAATACCGTAGCCGCCATTAACTCCATGGATAGCATAGATCGGGATGTTGGATAAGCTCAGTGTTTCCATATCGCGAAGAATCGTTCTTTTGGAAACATGAAATAATTGCGCGAATTCGTTTGTTGAAACGATGTTCTTTTTCAGCAATATCATAATGATGGAAATAAGTCTCTCAACCTTGTCCATATGTCCTCATCTTCTTTCTCTACTTCATCTTCTTTCTCTACTTCATTTTAGAATGATGACATCATGCTGTCACCTTTTGTAGATTATACTACATTTATCACAAGAAGGAGGTATTGCTTTATGTCAGCTATTGCCTATTTGAATTTCGATGGAATTGCAGAACAAGTCATTGAATTTTATTCGGAGGCTTTAAGCGCAATTGAAGTGAAACAAGTAAAGTTTGGGGATATTCCGCAAGATCCAAACTATCCCCTGCCGGAAAATGAGTTAAATATGATCATGGAGTCTTCCATACAATTCGCAGGCGGGAAGCTCATGATGTCGGACATTTTGCCTTCCATGAAGACGGTAACAGGCGAGTTGATAAAAGGAAATAATGTACTGATCAGTCTAGTCATTGATGATAAACAACAACTGGAACAATACTTTAATAAATTATCGGTTGGCGGCCATGTTTTGATGCCGTTATCTAATACTCCTTGGTCTTCGTGTTTTGGAATGCTGGTTGATAAGTTTGGTATTTCATGGAAATTCAATAGTGATGCAGATAAGTTTCTTGATGGAATAATTTCTAATAAAAAATAATTTATATAATATATAGACTGAATTAAAACGTGTCCGTTGCCTCGTTCATCGCTGTATATCAACACCATTATCTGGGCACATTTACCGGAAGTGAGTATGCGACGATTATGAAAAATCATATTTAGCTTCGAAATAAAAAAAGCTTGAGCGTATGCAGCTCAAGCTTTTAGTTTGTGTACATCTGGCATGGACGTTATTTCTAGGGGGAAAGTCCCGAACGGGGCTGGCGAACGCTAACCTTGGAACCGCTGTATGCGGACCGCATTTATGGTCCCTATTTCGAAATTAGAAATAGCAATAACAAATGAATAGCTGCAATTATTCCCATGGGGTAAATAAATGCTCTGGAGAACGTATTTTTAAATTCATTACGAGGGTGTTTTTCAAAAAACAGGTGTAGTACTGCGTGGATGATGAAAAATATATCCAAAACCCAAAAAGTAATTGTCTGATATGAGCTGAAAAGCAGAGTGAATATGATTGTGTAAAGTGGCAGATGGATAATTGTAAATAATGTATATGCTTTTTTATCTTCCATATCTTTCAGTACAATAAATAGTCTCCACTCGGATCGTCTAATGGCTAGTCCCTCCAACTTTCATAAAATATTCATCCTCTGATTCTTCTACGATGCTCACTGATTTACTATCCTGGAACCTCTCCGAAAATAATCATTTATAAAATTCAGAATGATCTTTTTTTATTGAGGTATAATGATGGAATCGATAGAATGAGAGTGCCTGAGGGAGGTTTGTTAGATGATTAGGATGAAACACAAAATGAATTTGATCACGCTCATTCTGCTCCTCATGTGCATTATCATTATTCCGGTCCTTTCCCAAGGGTATATGCTGGGCAAAGGAGCAGTTAAGCAAGTGGAGGTATTGTACGATAAATCGGTATCCAGCAACATGGAGTCGCTCTCCATCAGCTTGGATTTTTATGTGAATCATATCGAGGATTATATTCGTACTCTGTCGCAGGATCAGGAATTGCAGAGATTGCTGAGTCGCAATGAAAACGCCTCCATCAGCAACAAAGCTGTAAGGGACCGCCTCAAGTCTTTTAACACGGCCTATCGGTTGAGGGTGCCTTTATACGTTCAAATCTTGAATGATCAAGGGGAAGTATTCAGCGATAGCGTCCTCCACGATACAGAAGTCGAGAGGTTCAAGCAAGTCGTGCGCGGGTTTAAGTGGCCCGAAGAAAGGATTCCTTATGACAATAACATCATGTATCGTAATGTAGGCGCAAACTTCCACGATCTTTCGAGCGAGCATAACGCTTTATATTTTACGAAAAATATCGTACAAGGAAATCAGGCTCTTGGCCTCTTGAATGTAGAGGTGAACGATAGCTTATTTCAACGTCTGCTGCGCAAAATCCAGCTAAACAGTTCTACGCTTGCCTTCATTAGCCAAGAAGACGGAGAATTGCTCATTTCGAGCGAAGAAAACGACTCTCATTTACAGGAACTATCGAAAAACGCGATTTCCAAGGCAAAGAAAAATGGGGGAGAATACGAAAGCTTTTACATCAAGTGGAATGGGCAGAGCTACTTCTGTTCCGTGCAGAATATCCCTTTTCTCAGCTGGTATTTAATTGCCCTAACGCCTGAAGAATTTCTAGCCAGTCCGACTAAACAATTGTGGAATCATACGCTGACCGTCACGGTAGCCTCTATTGTATTAATTTCACTCATCCTGTATATTTTCACGAGAAAAGCGATGGTGCCGATCTTGAATTTATCCAAGTCTGTACGCAAAATCCGTTTCAACGACACCGTACAAGGGCAAAATATAAATTTGCAATTCCAGTACAAGGGATTGGAAGAGATCGAAATTCTATTTTCAGGCATTCAACAAATGGTTAGCCGGATAAATGAACAGATGGAGCGAATCCAGACGGATGAACGGGAAAAATCAAATCTGGAACTTAATCTGTTGCTCTCACAGATTAAACCTCATTTTTTGCATAACTCGATCAACTCAATCCGATGGATGGCGGAAATGAAGGGAGAGAAGACGATTGCCCAAACGCTTGTCAATTTGAGCAGTATGCTCAATTATACGTTAGGCAAATCGCTCACGGTCTGGAGTACCGTCGGTGAAGAAATGGATTATGTAAGAAGCTATATCGCTTTTCAGGAAAAACGTATTTTCATGAAGATCGAAACGATATGGAATGTGCCGAAAGAAGTTCAGAGCGCAAGAATTCTGAAGCTGACACTGCAGCCTATCGTCGAGAATGCCATATTACACGGATTTGCTTATCTCGATGGGATAACGCCGCAATTAACGCTGTCGTGCGTCAGGGAAGAGGGACAGTTGCGGGTGGAAGTCACAGATAACGGAGCCGGTATCGAGGAAGCCGCCATTGCTGGAATGCTGCAAAATGACACGGATGGGACAGAGGATGAGGAAAGAATATCAGGTATCGGGTTGAAAAATGTGCACCGTCGTTTGCAATTGGAGTACGGCACGCGTTACGGCATTGAAATTCGAAGCGAAATAGGCAAGGGTACGTCTGTCACACTAACTTTTCCTTATATCGATCATAATGGAGGAGATTCCGAATGAAAGTGATGATTATCGAAGACGATATTCTCGTTAGGATGGGGATCAAATCGCTGATCCCTTGGTCGGAATTGGGACTTGAGGTTGTCTGCGAAGCAAGGGACGGAGCGGAAGCTGTAGAGCTGTATGAGACATTTTTGCCTGATATCGCGCTCGTGGATATTTTACTGCCGAAGATGAACGGGCTGGATTTTATAGAGAAGGTGAAGCCGCGTAATCCTCACGGAGAGTTTATTATTCTTACCTGCAATCAAGATTTCGAAACAGTTCGCCAATCGCTGCGTCTGGGCGTTCATGATTTCATCGTGAAATCGACGATGGAGCTCGAAGAGCTTCAACGTATTTTGAAGCAATTAGTAGACAAGATGAAAGCCAAAGTGTCGAACCATGAGCATCCAAAGGAAACGACATCGGAGGCAGGTTCGAGATCCATTCGGAAAGCGGGCTTGCTCAGAGATTGGTTGCACGGATTGTATAACGGTGCAGAGACGGAAGAATTTGCAGAGACATTGGGCGAGTTTAAATATTTTCTCGAAGAGGGACAATATCAGGCATGGGTTGTAACGTTGAACGATTCCCGGAGCGATTCGATTCTTACTTCCCAGGAAGTCGTGAAAATCGGCCATTCAATCGATCATATGGCTGCGGAGCTTTACCGAGGCAAGCTAATCGGGTTCGTGGAGAACATCAAAGACAACCGCTGGCATGTTCTGCTGCGGAGCGGGAACGATACGGATATCGACCCGGAGCTCTTGATCGACTCTGTGTTGCAGTATCTCGGCTATTCCCTGTCCATCGCGGTAAGCAATCGATTTACGGATTGGCGGGAGTGGATAGAATACGACCGTATAGCGGGCGAACTGCTTAGCCTTAACTATTATCGTGAGGACGATCGTTTGTTCCAGGGGAACCCGCCCGAATCCACGCTTTCCGATGCTGTGTTTGTATGGAAAAAGTCGATGATGAACAAGCTGTCCGCTTTTCAATTCGAGCAGGCGGAAGATCATCTAGCGAATCTGAAACAGGTCATTGGTCCGCCTTATCCGAGGCCGACGCTTGTGTTCAATGTACTGGAGGACGTTCTATTCCAACTCAAGCAGATATCCCAAATGACAGGGAGACGTCTCCCGGAAGCGCAATTCCAGAGAACCGAGCTGCTGAGCTGCGTTTCATTATCGCAAGCCGTTCTGTTGCTCCACAATGCTATACAGGTCTTGCAGGACCCGATATTCAGGGAGAAGAGCGGTCATGAAAGAAAGAAGTTCGTCGATGCCACAGAGTTATTCATTCAGGAGCATCCCTTTGAGGAAATTAGTTTAAACGGCATAGCCTCGCACTTGAAAGTAAGCCCGGTATATCTTAGCCGGATTTATAAAGAAGAGAAGGGAATTTCGTTCAGCACTGCCGTATTGACGGCTAAGGTGGAGCAAGCCGAAACCATGATCCGGAGTGGCATGACCTTAACTGAGATTTCCGATAAGCTGGGCTATTTGAATCTCAGCTCGTTCACCCGGATGTTCAAGAAAATCAAGGGTATCGCTCCGTCGCATTACGGGGAATCTGATTAAAAGATGTTAAGTGCCCTTTATAAAATGATAAATCCGTACCATATTAAATATAAAGTGATAAATCAAATGGTTGGCTTAGGACATTCATTTGCTTAAGGAAAGCTACTACACTAGGCTTCAAGACATCAACTAACGTAAAAGGTGGGCTTTCCATGAAGCTAAGAAATGGGTCGATGGTAACCGTAACATTGTTCATGGTAATAGCACTCTTGCTTAATGGGTGTGGCAATGGGAGAAATGAAAGCGCTTCTCCTGGCGATAGTGGGGGGAAGAAGGTCAATCTCGTTTTCTGGAATTCAGGGTTTGCTACCATTGACGAAAATAACAAATCCAAGAAAAAGGAAGACTTCTATATTTCCCAGGCGGTGGAACGTTATCAAAAGTTGCATCCGAACGTCAAAATTGACGTGCAGGACGTCCCTTCGGGAGATGAGCTATTCGCTAAATTCCAAACGGCGAGTATTGCCAAGAACGGCCCCGATCTGACTGTACTTTGGTCCGGCTCGTATATGCTTCGCTTCAAGCAGTTTTTGGAGCCGATGGATCAATACTTCACAAAGGAAGAAAGAGCCAGAATCGTCGGCTGGAGCGCAACGACGGAAGACTTCACGAATGACGGCAAAGCCTATGGCGTCCCATTCGGGACGGACGGCACGTTCCTTTTGGCGTACAACAAGCAGATTTTTGCCGATGCAGGGATCGATCCTGTTGCCCAGCGTCCGAAAAACTTCGGGGAGTTCGTAGCCATGCTGGAGAAAGTCAAATCGAAAAAGGTTACGCCTCTGGGTTTATTCAAAGACAGCTTTCTCCACGTGCCGAATTATTGGATTGCCCAAACTGTGGACGTCCCGGGACTCGGCACTCTGGTCAAAGGCACAACGAATTTCTCTGATCCTAAACTGGTGAGCATCATGAAGGGCTGGCATGAGCTGTTCGCGAAAGATTTGGTCATTGCGGAAGATTCCGTACGTCAATTGTTTATTCAAGGACAACTGGGCATGACGGTGGGAGCCAATTCAGACATCTTGAACTTCAGCAAAGAGATGGGCGACAATGTGGGCTTTATCAAAATTCCGGACTTTAGTGAGGATGTCAAAATCCATGATGGCGGTCCCGGCGGCGTCGGCGCTGCGTTCGTCGTAACAAATTATTCCGAGCATGCGAAAGAAGCGGCCGACTTCGTCAAGTTCCTGATGAGCAAGGAAGAGCAAGTCAACAAAATCAAGTCGGGCGAAGCTCGAATTACCGTGGTCAACGACGTCGATGTGAACGAATATGTATCTGATCCGCTAGTGAAGACGATGCAGGATATGGCGAATGAACCGAGCACGATTTTCTGGCCTGACAACGTGTACCCTGCAGAGCTGACGAGTGAGATGATGTCGCTGCAATCGCTTGTGTCTAGCGGGAAAATGACAGCAGAAGAATTTATGAAGAAAATAGATCAGAAGCGCGACGAGCTTCTGAAGCGTAAATAAGAGTCCACGACCTCCCAATTGGGAGGTCGTTTTTGTAGGGAGCGCTAACGAAAGAATAAACGCCGAAATTTTTTCTGAATAGTTTTATCAAAGGAATGGTCATGCGAGATGTTATCGATTGTAAGCGGTTTAAAAGATGTCAAGGACGCTTTATAAAAATGATAAATGGACAACTCTTCGGATATAAAATGGTAAATCAAATGGTTGGCTTAGGACATTCACCAGCAGGAGGGAAACTTTTATACTAGGCTCAAGACATCAAATAACAACGAAAGAGGGAAGATTCCATGAAACTAAAAAAAGGCTCTTTTGTAATCGCAGCATGGATCATGGTAATGACACTCGTGCTTAATGGATGTGGCAATGGCACAAATGAAAGCGCTTCTTCGGGCGAAAATGGGGAGAAGCAAGTCAAGCTGGTTTTCTGGAATTCAGGGTTTGCCACCATTGACGAAAATAACAAATCCAAGAAAAAGGAAGACTTCTATATTTCCCAGGCGGTGGAACGTTATCAAAAGTTGCATCCGAACGTCAAAATTGACGTGCAGGACGTCCCTTCGGGAGATGAGCTATTCGCTAAATTCCAAACGGCGAGTATTGCCAAGAACGGCCCCGACCTGACCGTACTTTGGTCCGGCTCGTATATGCTCCGCTTCAAGCAGTTTTTGGAGCCGATGGATCAATACTTCACGAAGGAAGAAAGAGATAGAATCGTCGGCTGGAGCGCAACGACGGAAGACTTCACGAATGATGGCAAAGCCTACGGCGTCCCTTTCGGGACGGACGGCACGTTCCTCCTGGCGTACAACAAGCAGATTTTTGCCGATGCAGGGATCGATCCTGTTGCCCAGCGTCCGAAAAACTTCGGGGAGTTCGTAGCCATGCTGGAGAAGGTCAAATCGAAAAAGGTTACGCCTCTTGGATTATTCAAAGACAGCTTTCTCCACGTGCCGAATTATTGGATTGCCCAAACTGTGGACGTCCCGGGACTCGGCACTCTGGTCAAAGGCACAACGAATTTCTCTGATCCTAAACTGGTGAGCATCATGAAGGGCTGGCATGAGCTGTTCGACAAAGATTTGGTCATTGCGGAGGATTCCGTACGTCAATTGTTTATTCAAGGACAACTGGGCATGACTGTGGGAGCCAATTCGGACATCTCGAATTTCAGCAAAGAGATGGGCGACAACGTGGGCTTTATCAAAATTCCGGACTTTAGTGAGGATGTCAAAATCCATGATGGCGGTCCCGGCGGCGTCGGCGCTGCATTCGTTGTATCGAATTACTCTAAGCATGCCAAAGAAGCAGCTGATTTCGTCAAGTTCCTGATGAGCAAGGAAGAGCAAATCAACAAAATCAAGTCGGGCGAAGCTCGCATTACTGTGGTCAACGACGTTGACGTGAACGAATACGTATCTGATCCGCTAGTGAAGACGATGCAGGAAATGGCGAATGAACCGAGTACGATTTTCTGGCCTGACAACGTGTACCCTGCAGAGCTGACAAGCGAGATGATGTCGCTGCAATCGCTTGTGTCTAGCGGGAAAATGACGGCGGAAGAATTTATGAAGAAAATAGATCAAAAGCGCGATGAGCTTCTGAAGAGCAGTAGCAAATAAGACATCAAGCCAATGGCCTCCCTTCAAAGGAGAACGCTTTCACAACAGGCAAGGAGGAAGATAGGAATGAGTCTAAAGCAAGAGCGCTGGGTAGGATTGTTCTCGTTGCTGCCGGCTTTTCTGCTATTGGCGATATTCGTGGGTTATCCCATGTTCAATACGTTTTTTCATAGCTTTACAAAATGGGACGGAGTCACTTCTGTTTTCATAGGGTGGGACAACTTTCAAAGCATATTAACCAATGGAGATTTGCCGCTCATGCTGCGGAACAATCTGATCTTTCTGCTATCCGTTCCGGGCATTTTGTTAATCTCATTGACGGTATCGGTATTGTTGCATGAGGAAGTTCGGGGCTGGCGCTTCTTCCGTTCCGTTTATTATTTGCCGGCTATTCTATCGTCGGTAGTCATCGGTTTTTTGGCGAAATCCATGTTTACTAACAATGGCATTGTGAATACCTTTCTTGATAAAATCGGACTCGGTCATTTTACCGTGGATTGGCTGAATACGGTCCCGACCGAATTTATGATCTTGATCCTTTGCTTCTACTGGCAAACGCTCGGTCAAGGCACGCTTATTTTCCTGTCGGGTCTTTCCTCCATCTCTAACGAACTGTTCGATGCAGCGAAAATAGACGGAACAAGTTGGCGGCAGAAATTATTTTACATCGTCATCCCTTCTCTCTATCCGGCCATCTTTTATTTTACGATCGTTAACGTCATTTACGTATTCGTCGGGCTGTTCGGACTTGTTTATTCGATTACGGGCGGAGGACCGGGTTATGAGACAACTCCGATCGATTACATGATCTATATTCAAGCCTTCAGAAGCGGCAATATGGGCTATGCGAGCGCGCTTTCGGTTTTCCTGTTCTTCATTGTCATGTTTATTACCTGGATTCAGCTGAAAATATCCAATCGCTTAGAGCAATAGGAGGACATGATGAAAACTGCCTATATCAAATGGATTCGATTTCTGATTTTTATCGTTCTGGCCATCATCGCCGTCATGTCCTTGTATCCCCTTTTTTACATGGCATTTAGCAGTATGAAGCCGACGATTGAGTACATTAAACATCCAATGGGGCTTCCTCAGACCTGGTATTTCGACAATTTTAAAGCGTTGATTTATCGGTTTTCCCTGTTCCGCTTATTCGGCAATACGTTATTGTACGTGGGCCTAAGCATGGTTGCTTGTTTGACCATTTCCATTCCTGCAGCATACGCGTTTGCAAAGTTGAAATTTTCATTTAGAAATGGATTTTATATCGCCATGATTGCCACAATGACCATTCCAGGCGTTACCTTTATTATTCCTAACTATTTGTTGATGTCTAAAATCGGTTGGACCGACCATATCGTTTCCGTTGTCGTCATCTGGGCTGTCTCGGCCATCCCAAGCACCGTTTTCTTGCTCACCTCATTGATGCGAGGTATGCCCGACGAAATATTGGAAGCGATCAAAATGGACGGCGCGAAGTATTACCAGACGATGACGAAGATGATCTTGCCCATGAGTTTGCCTGGCGTGGTCACAGTATCGGTCTTTAACGCGACGAACTGGTGGAACGACTTGTTGACTCCGCTCATTTATTTGCAGTCCGATAATCTGAAGACGGTAACCGTTGCCGTAGCGACCGTGCTCAATAGGTTCAGCTCGGATTATCCGCTGCTGCTGTCCGGGTTGCTGCTTTCCTCATTGCCGCCGATTGCCATTTATATTGTTTTTCAAAGTTATATTCGTAAAGGCTTGGTTGTCGGAGCCGTCAAATAACCCGAATTAGGGAGCTAGAGGATGTCATGCGCATGAGAATAAATCAAACGAAGCAAGGCCGCCTTTATTCAAAAGTAGCCATCGTCACAGGAGCGGCATCGGGAATCGGTAAAGGAACGGCGCTATTATTCGCTGAAGAGGGAGCGAAGCTTGTGCTGGTAGACATCAACGAGGATCAATTGAACGAAGTTGCCGCAGAAATCCGTGAATCGGGCGGAAGCTGCGAAATCGTGTGCGGGAATGTCGGTTTGATGGAAACCGCAGAACGGGCGGTTGCATGCGCGGTGGGCGCCTATGGACAACTCGATATTGTGTTCAACAATGCAGGAATTATGCCCGTCGGCGATATTATGGATTATCCCGAAGAAACGTGGGACGAAGTATTGCAGGTCAACTTGAAATCGATGTTCCTTATGTGCAAAAAAGCGATTCCCGAGATGCTCAAAGGAAACGGCGGCTCGATTATCAATACGTCGTCGGTAATGGCTGCATTGACGGAGCCGGGATATACCGCCTACTCCGCTTCTAAGGCGGGCATTATCGGCTTAACCAAGGAAATTGCTGTCTCCTATGCTGAGAAAGGAATTCGCTGCAACGCGATCTCTCCAGGGTGGGTCGAAACGGATATGAACGTCCGACTCGCCGAAAGCATGGGAGGCATGGATAAATTGTATCCGGTGATCAAACAGCAGCAGCCGCTTGGAAGAATGGCTTCGACGCGCGAAGTGGCTTACGCGGTGCTGTTCCTGGCCTCGGATGAATCCGTCGTCGTCAACGGCTCTAATCTGAGTATCGACGGGGCGGCATCGGCTGCGATTTGACGTCGATGATTGGTAATAAATGAAGTCAATCATAATTGGAGGGACTCCCATGGTAAAAATCAGTATTATCGGAGCAGGCTCGGCTATGTTTTCCCTAAGCCTCATTAAAGATATTTGTCTTACGCCTTCACTTGAAGGCAGCGTAATCAGCTTCATGGACATCGATGAGCAGCGACTGAACAGCGCCTATTCGCTATGCGAACGTTATGCCAAAGAGGCTAATATTCATCTGATTCTGGAGAAAACGACGGATCGGAGGGAATCGCTTCGCGGAGCCGACTTTGTCATGCTCGCTGCATTGATCGGAGGACATCAACGTCTGAAGGACGGATGGGACATCGCGCAGAGACATGGGTATCGTTTTGGCGGTAGTCTTCACGTCATGCATGATGAAGGATTCTGGATTAATTTCGATCAATTGCAATTGATGGAGTCGGTGATGCAGGACATATTGGAAATCTGTCCGAATGCCTGGTACATGCTCGTATCCAATCCGGTCATGGCTGGCGTTACCTATTTGCAGCGCAAGTATCCGGAGGCCAAGCTGGCAGGCTTCTGTCATGGTTCCAATGGAGTGAAGGCTGTCGCGGAGGTCATCGGGCTTGACCCGGAACATATTACGTACGAAATTCCGGGCGTAAACCATTTTATCTGGTTGACGGAGTTCCGCTACAAAGGCGAAGATGCTTTCCCTATTCTGGATCGCTGGATAGAAGAGAAGTCGGCGGATTATATCGAGAAATGCGGTACTTGCGATTGGTTGGGGCCGAAAGCAATCGATCTGTACAAGAAGTTCGGCGTATTCCCGATCGGCGATACAGGAAATCCGGGAGGCGGCGCTTGGCCGGCCTGGCATCACGCGGATGAAGAGACGGAGCGATTCTATAAGGAAGATCCTCAGGCCTGGTGGCGTGACCTGTACTTTGCGGGAGGAGCAGCAGGCGTAGAGAAAATACGGAGGGTTTCCGAGAATACGGCCGAGAAGGTGATGGATAGCTTCCCGCCAGAGCATTCGACGGAACCGATGATTCCATTTATCGAAGCGATTGCATGCGATGTTCCTAGAGTAATGATTCTTAATATTTTGAACGACAGCAATTACGTGCCTGGCATTCCGCTGGATTTTCAGGTGGAGATTCCTTGTTACGTCAGCGGAATAGGCGTTCAAGGCATTAAAACCAAAGGCTTGCCTAAGCCTGTCATTCAATATGCGCTGCGCGATCGCGTCGCCCCGGTCGAGATGGAGCTGCAGGCTTACGGAAGTGGAAGCTATGACGACCTTGTTCAATTAATTCTAATGGATCCATGGACCCGTTCCGAGCAACAAGCGAGGGCGCTCTTGGACGAGATTCTTCAGATGCCAAGCCTTGTCGCGATGAGAGAACATTTCAAGTGAGGTGAGGGGGCGGACTGAATGGCAATCGAAGAGTTTCAGCTTTACGGCGAGAGCGCAATCAGAGCGTGGAACGAGGAGTTGGAGATCGTCTTAGTCCCGTCATGGGGGAGCAACTTATTGTCTTTGCGCTCTATAAGCAAGAACCTTGATTTATTGCGATTTCCGCAGAGCCGGGAAGAGTATGAAGGCGATCCGTTCATGTACGGATTGCCGATTCTCTTCCCTCCGAATCGGATAGCTGACGGAATGTTTGACTATAACGGCACGAAGTATTGCTTTACCATTAACGACCCAACAGAACACAATCACACCCACGGTTTGGTGTTCGATTCGCCGTGGAAGCTCCTGCGGGCCGAGGCCGAGGGAGAACGAATCATGCTGGAGACGGTCATAGATTCGGAGGAACACGAAGGGATTCTAGCGCAGTTCCCTCATCTATTTACCGTTCATATGCAGTACATTTTGGAGCGGACGTCACTAACTGTTGAAGCGACGGTTAGCAGCCAGGATAGCGCTCCGTTTCCTTGGGGGCTAGGCTATCATACGACCTTTAATTTTCCGTTTGACGGTTCGGGGGATTTGACGTCATGCCAGTTTGCGCTTAATGCGGATAAGCAGTGGGAGCTGAACGAACGCTTTTTGCCAACAGGGAAGCTAGTTGATATCCCGTATTTGGAACAACTGCGCCAGGGTACAAGCCTTGTCGGGCATGCGTTGGACGATGCTTTCCAAACGGCCAACATCGGAGCGAATGAAGCGGTGCTGACGGATTCAGGCTCCGGCATTCGCGTTGTGTACAGCGCCGACGAGCAGTTCAAGCATTGGGTGGTGTACAATCATGATTCCAAACAAGGTTATCTTTGCCCGGAACCGTATACTTGGATCACGAATGCCCCTAATTTGGGGCAGCTTCCAGAGGAATTGACCGGTTTCCGCGTTCTTCATCCTGGCGAACAAGCCAAGACGACAACACGAATTTCGATTGTAGAGGTGATCTAGACATGTCTTTGCGCAGCGATCGATGGTTCAAACATCCGTCCAAAGAAACGCGTTTTCAGCATTTATCGGCCATGAGGGCAAATGGACATGTTCCAGAATCGTTCATAGGCAAACCCATTATAGGTATTTTCAACTCGTGGAGCGATTTGAATAGCTGCAATGCGCCTCATAAAGAATTAGTCGAGTTCGTCAAACGAGGGGTGCTGCTCGCTGGAGGCTATCCGCTGGAGATGCATACGATTACGGCGCCTGCCGATTTTATGAAACCTTCGGATTTGCCTTATCGCAACTTGATGGCGATGGATGTCGAGGAATCTATTCGGGCATTGCCGATCGATGGCGCGGTAATGCTTTGCGAATGTGACAAGACGACTCCCGCCCAGCTTATGGGTGCAGCCAGCAGCAATATCCCGTCGCTTCAGCTTGCTGCCGGGCATCGGGCATCCGGAACATTTCGCGGGAAGAAAGTGAATTACGGTACCGATCTTTGGCGGTTAATGGATGATTACAACGCGGGACTGTTGAGTGAAGAGGAATGGACGGAGCTGGAAAAATGCATTTCGTGCACACAGGGGGGGTGCCCCGTTATGGGGACCTCGTCTAGCATGAAATGCTTGTCCGAAATGCTCGGCATGATGCTTCCTGGCACCTCCACAATCCCAGCTGCACATGCAAGCCGCAAATGGGCGGCGGAAGAGACGGGGAAACGAATCGTAGAGATGGTCAAGGAGGGATTGACTCCGTCACGCTTGATGACGGAAGCCGCATTCGATAATGCCATCAAGCTGCTCGCGGCGATTGGGGGCTCCACTAATGCGGTTATCCACTTGACCGCGATCGCGGGACGTCTTGGCATCCGCATTCCTTTGAAGCGTTATGAAGAACTGTCCGCGGGCATTCCGCTGCTCGTTAATCTTCAGCCGAGTGGAGAGCACAGCATGGACGATTTTTTCGAAGCGGGCGGGCTTAGGGCTGTGATAGGCAGGCTGCTGCCTCAACTGGACTCAACCAGTCTTACCGCTTTGGGAACTACACTTGAAGAAGTTTATCGGGGTGCTGCCTCTTACCGTGACGACATTATTTCCACACTGGGCGAACCCTTCAAAACAGAGGTTGGCATTGCCGTGCTCTCGGGCAATTTAGCGCCTTCCGGCGCGATTCTGAAGCGCGCCGCAAGTTCGTTTATTCATGGGAAGCACAGGGGGCAAGCGATTGTATTCGATAGTTATGAAGATATGCATGAACGAATAGATAGCGAAGAGCTGGAAGTTGACGAGACATCGGTGCTCGTTCTGCGAAATTGCGGTCCAATCGGTGCCGGAATGCCCGAATGGGGAGCGTTGCCGATTCCGAAAAAGCTGTTGAAGCTGGGTGTGCGAGATATGGTCAGAATTAGCGATGCCCGAATGAGCGGAACAAGCTACGGAACCAATATCCTGCACGTTTCTCCGGAAGCTCAGCTCGGAGGGCCGCTCGCGGCGATCCGCAGCGGCGATTGGATCGAAGTCGATTTGGTAAGGGGAACTCTTCATGTTGAGCTAACTGACACGGAAATACGCGAGCGAATGAAAGCTTGGTCACCTGTTCGCTTGCACCGACGCGGATATATGCGGTTGTATGCGGATCAAGTCCTGCAAGCTGACGAAGGCTGCGATCTCGTCCATCTGCGTCCGGACTCCGAGGATGAAGTTCCTTTTATCGAACCGACCATAGGAAGAGGCTAATTAATCAGTCATTCTTTTCTGAAGATGACTTTGGAGGACACAACGATGAGTAGAGCGCAAGCATTCGCGGCCAGTCTAGGCTTGCCGTCTAAGGAACAGTATCAGCTCGCGACAAGCGAGAAGAGATTCGAAGATGGCGCGCATTATAGGGTGGAAATTCCCTCCGTGGAAGGACCCGAAATCCTGGAAAGCGTCATCGCGGAGTCCAAGAAATTCGGGATAACGGTAAATCGGGTATCTCAGGGCAGCGGCATTATGCTGTTAAGCGACTCAGAAATCCGCGACATGGCACAGATGGGGAATACGGAAGGGATGGAAGTGTGCCTTTTCGTCGGCCCTCGAATGAGCTTCGATATCGGCGGGATGGCTCTTAGCAGCAACGGTAAGGTGCTTGGCGGAAGACATGCGGGGATGGATCAACTGCTCTATGCGTTGGAGGATGTGTTTCGTGCGACGGATCTAGGCATCCGCAGCGTGCTTGTGGCTGATGAAGGCTTGGTATGGCTGATTGATCAAGCCAAAATCAAAGGACAATTGCCGACCGACTTAGTCGTCAAAATCTCCGCGATGATGAGTCCGACAAACCCGATAAGCGCAAAAATCATAACGGAGCTCGGCGGCAATACGTTGAATTTGACCGGAGATATTACGCTTCCGCAATTGTCGTCGATTCGTACGGTCGTTGATGCGCCCGTCGATCTCTATATCGAGTCCCCGGATGATATGGGCGGGTTTATTCGGAATTATGAAATTCCGGAAATCGTCAGAATAGCCTCGCCTGTGTACTTGAAGTTTGGGCTGCGCAATGCGACAAGCGTCTACCCTGCAGGGACCCATAACAAAGAGGTTGCCAAAATGCAATGTATGGAAAAAGTGAACAGAGCTTATTTGGGTCTGCAATTGCTGGAACGGTATAACTCCGCTTCCGTTCAATCCGGCAAGTTCGCCAAAGGCTTGGGTATCCCTACTGTGAACTAATGCCGCAACCAATGGATGGAGGGAATAGAATAATGACGTTAGAGCAGACTTATCTTAACTATATCGATGGCAAATGGAGCCCCTCTGTAACGGGAAGGGTGACTGCAAGTATTAATCCTGCCCATACGAACGACATCGTCGGCTATGTGCAAGATTCCGATGAAACGGATCTAAATCTTGCAGTGAGCGCCGCTAATCGTGCCAAAGGGGCATGGCGTAAGCTCTCGGGAGCAACGCGAGGCGATTATCTTTTCAAGGCGGCGAACCTGTTGGAGGCAAGATTAGCTGACATCGCCGAAACGATGATGCACGAGATGGGCAAAACCTTGGCCGAATGCAGGGGCGAAACGGCTCGCGGCGTGGCAATTCTCCGTTATTATGCTGGGGAAGGCATGCGGAAGATAGGCGACGTTATTCCTTCGACCGACCATGAGGCGATGATGTTCACCACTCGGGTTCCTCTGGGGGTCGTAGGCGTTATCACACCATGGAATTTCCCGATCGCGATCCCGATGTGGAAAATGGCGCCGGCACTTATATATGGGAATACTATTGTGATAAAACCAGCTATTGAAACGTCCATTACGGCTGCTAAGCTTCTAGCTTGTTTTGAGGAAGCGGGTTTTCCGGCAGGTGTTATCAACATGGTCACTGGTGACGGCGCAGTGATCGGCGGCGGTATTGCACGACATCCCGATATTCAAGGCATCACCTTTACGGGCTCCAACAAAGTAGGGAAAGGGATCGGGCAAACCGCTCTATCCCGCGGCGCAAAATATCAATTAGAGATGGGCGGGAAAAACCCGCTTATCGTCGCGGAAGACGCAAACCTGGATCTGGCGGTGGAAGCAGCTATCAGCGGCGGATTGAAATCAACCGGACAGAAGTGTACCGCAACGAGCAGGATTCTGGTACATGCTTCAATCTATGAAACGTTCCGTACGAAGCTGGTGGATCAAGTGAAGCGGTTGAAACTAGGGAACGGGAACGATTCTGCAACGTGGATGGGGCCTTGCGCGAACGAAAAACAGCGCGATAGCGTTCTTTCTTACATCAAAAAGGGAATCGCGGAAGGCGCGAGCTTGCTCTGTGGGGGAGGTGTGCCTGACGACGAGGAGCTGAGACAGGGATATTTTGTGGAGCCGACCGTATTTGACGAAGTGACTTCGAATATGACGATCGCTCAAGAAGAAATCTTCGGGCCGGTGCTAGCGCTTATTCCTTTCAATCATTTGGAAGAAGCGATCTCGCTTGCAAATGATGTGGAATTTGGACTCAGCGCCTCTATTTTCACGCAAGATATCGGGAATATCCTTGCTTTTATCGCCGACATGGATGCAGGCTTAATCCGGATTAACGCTGAAACTGCAGGTGTCGAGCTGCAGGCTCCTTTCGGCGGAATGAAGCAATCCAGCTCTCATTCGAGAGAGCAAGGACAGGCAGCCATCGAGTTCTTTACTTCCATTAAAACTGTTTTTCTGAAAGCTTAGCAGGATTAAGCATTTTGCATAAATCCCAAAAAGCGTTCCGAAGTAGTCCATATATTGCTGTGCGTGGCTCCATTGAGAAACAGTGAGCAAGAAAAAAGACAATCTCTATCGGTTGTCTTTTTTTCTTTTAAGTAAGTGAAATATTCTGGTGACGCTATTGCGCAGGAATCAAAAGCCAGCGTTCAATCCGCTTCAAGATTCCGCTCAAGCAATGCCCCTAATCGTTGAGCCATAAAGGATGGAGGGAGAGGCTTTCCATTCTTAAACCACCATTCCACCACCCCTACGATAGCCGCTCCTAAAAATTGAATATCCACATTTTCGCCGTCGGTTAATTTTGGGCGGCTTCCTTCGGGCATACTATTCGCTAATTCTTGGAGAAAAAAATCAAGGAATCGATTGCGGAAAAAGGGGCTCCCTTTACTCGCAAGCAACGCGGAGAAGAATAAATAATGACTCTCGAAATACTCAAACCATAACAAACCCATATCTAGATAATCAGCGTCATCGTCTGTGGAATCACAGAGTTCTCGTAGATCGTCAATATGTTCTTCGATGAGCTTATCCAGAAGATCAAATTTGTCCATGTAGTGAAGATAGATGGTTCTTCGGCTGACATCTGCCCTGTCGGAAATATCTTGTATCGTAATCTGATCAAAACTTTTTTCAATCATCAGTTCAATAACAGCCATTTTTATGGCTTCTTGTGATTTGCGTATCCTTCGATCTATCTTTAACACTTGAGTATCACCAGCCTTTCTATTGCTGTTTACTATTATACATAGTTGTTTTTTATTATACTAATGTGCATTTTCTTTGCGTATATGGGGGGGATTTCAATGGAAATTGCGATTATTGGAGCAACAGAAGGAACTGGAAGGAAAGTAATGGAGGGGGCACTTGTCATAGCTATGTTCATATCGGTGAGGGTAACACGTGCTCATGGTCACCGTTGTCCGTTAGAAGCGGAACTGTAGCGAATGGAGATTGTAACGGTCACGGATGTCTCTTACAGGCTGGAAAGGGGGCGATTGAGGGGGGAAACGCATTCTACTGGTCGCGGATGTCCTTAAGAATCGGGATTAGGTAAAAATCAGCCTCTAAAGGTCAGCAGTGGCCGTTAGAACGGGTCCTTTTTTTCGTCGTTGATCGGCTGACTCCGCATCGGTGCTAGTCCTGAAGGACGGGCCGGTTTTTTGCTGAATAAATGATATGTTCACTGTTTGTTTTGTCGATGATAGAATAAGGCACGTCACATTAACTTGGACACAGAGGGGGAGATCGTCCTGCTTGCAAGTATTCTAATTGCTGTTGTAGCTGTGGAACATCTTTATATTCTGATACTGGAGATGTTCCTGTGGACGCAACCGCGAACGAGGAAGACGTTCGGCATATCTGCTGAACTGGCTCATAATACCAGAGCGCTGGCCGCCAACCAGGGGTTGTATAATGGCTTTCTTGCTGCGGGACTCATATGGAGTCTTCTGCATCCGGACTCGGATACAGGACGGCAAATCGCTTTCTTTTTTCTAGGGTGCGTGCTTGTCGCTGCCTTGTATGGGGGCGCAACCGCCAAACGATCCATTTGGGTGATGCAGGGGATTCCAGCTTTAGCTGCCCTGTTTGCGCTGTTGTGGCTGTAAAACGTTTATCCGAGCTTCATACGGGATGTCTGTCCTGACTAAAGGACGCGGTGGGCAGATTGTTGTCTTGAGGGCTCAAGAGAAGTTTATTCAAAGAAGCCATTCCATGGTCTGGAATGGCTTTGTCTTTTACACGTCACTTATTTGGTGTTAGCTTGATTTTCCTTGTGACGCTCGATGATCATGTCCGCAACTAAGTCAACCTGTGCTTTAACGGCAAGTGGGTCAAATGGCCAGAAATACTCACTTTTCAGCGTGAAAACTTGATTGTTTTTTACAGGGCTCAGATGTTTCCACAAGTCTTCTGATGGATCGAAGCTCCCGCTTTGTCCTGCCTCTACAAACAGGTAGTCGCCCATAAAATCAGGTACCTTTTCAAGTGAAATAACGCTCGAGCCCACATTTTGGTTATGCATTTCTTGTACAAGCGGCGGACGTTTTAACTCCAAATGATCGTAAATTGCCTGTGCGCCCCGCCAGCTGTCACCAGCATAGACATATAGAGCCTTATTATGCCCGCCCATTAGAGAAACCGTTTCATCTTCTTTCATTATGCCTTTTAAACGTTCCTTTGCTTTTGCAACAGTGATGTTAAAGGAATCAATCCATTCTTCAGCTTCTTTTTCCCTGCCCAGTACTTGACCGATCGTTCGAACCTCGTTCCGTGCTTCACCTAGTGTATTGTAGGGAAAAACGACAGTCGGAGCAATCAGGCTGAGCTGCTCATATATGGCCGGATCATCACTCAGCGTTATAATTAAATCAGGGTCTAGCGACAATATTTTCTCAACGCTGCTCAAATCAATGTGTCCAGTATCTTCGATCCCCATCCCCTCCGTTAAATGCCGGTTATGAGGCGATTCAATATCCCAGTAGGGCGCGCCGACCGGCTTTACGCCAAGGGCTAAAACAGCGGCCAAATATCCTTGAGCGACTACTCGTTTAGGCTCAGCTGGAACTTCAACCTCGCCCATTACGGTATTCACTTTACGGGTGCTAGGTGGTTTGGCAGCTTGATCTTCTGATTTCTCAGCATCCTGGCTTGCTTGCGATGAGGGGGGTGGCTGCTGGTTTTTGTTGCTGGGATTAGCCGCTTGTCCGCAAGCGGCTAAAGTGAGCGTAAGAACAAGAATGGTACATAAAGCTACTATCTGGCGACTGTTTAATTTCATTGCAAATAGACTCCTTTTATCTTTTTATGAATAGACGTGTGTTGGATATTATCGATAATGATTATCATTATCTACAATACCTCGTTCATTATAACAAGATAAGACAAAAGGAGCTATTGCCATTTTATCGCCCGTTTTTATGCACAAATGTTAGTTGCCTTGGAGCAAATGATTAACCTGAATATCGAGCTGAAGCTCTAGCAGCAGGCCGTCGCAGCACCAAAAATCGTCCAATTGGAGGCGGTATAGCTTGCCCTTGCAGCCAATTGGAAGACGTTGCACGGTCATATCCTTCTCAAGCTGCTTCCATTGTCTGTCGCTACCTGCTCCTCCAGTAATAATAAACATATGATCAGCAGCATAAGCAGGCAGCTCATTTAACGCAATAAAGTGATGCTTATCTGGATCCAGCACATCTCTTTGAATAGCTGCTGGAGCTTGAAAGCCAAGTGCGTTATACAAATTGTAGGCAGCACGGGCCCTGTTGCTCCAAATATACCAGCCATTCTCACGCAGCTCGTACACAGCGGCGGTTTGTCCGCTTGCAAGCAAGCTATCCAGTCTTTCTTTGGCCATCTGCACCTTGCCTGTATAACGCGCAACCCACATATCTGCCTCATGCTCGCGTCGTAACAGCTTGCCCATGTAAAGCAGCTCTGAAATCGGATCACGCTTTCCCCACTCGAGCGACAGAATGGGCGCAATCTGCTCCAGACGGTTCATGCGGCCCGGCATATTGTAATAATAGGTGGGAGCAATAACGAGTTCTGCTTCCAGGGAAGTAAGTGGTTGCCCGTCATAGGCACCATCTACTGTTGGTACATTGCGCAAATAAGGCTGGAGAAGCCGATTATCCCGTGACAGCTCGGCGTCCATAGCTACAGGCGTAAGACCAAGCGCTAAGAGGCATCCGGCAAATTGAAATGCGACGATCCGCATGGGAGCAGCGTGATCTCGAAATTGGCCAGGAGACAAGCCAGTAATTTGCTTGAATTTACGGCTCAAATAGATGCCGCTTGTGTATCCAACCTTGCTGGCAATTTCCTGCACAGTAAGCGAGGAGGATAATAATAGCTCCTTGGCGCGATCAATGCGTACACGGTTAACATAAGCCGAAAATCCCCAGCCCGTAGACTGGGTGAATAGGGTGGAAAAGTAGCTCGTATTAAAGCCCGATAGCTTCGCGAGCTGCTCTCTGCTGAGTGGGGTCGCATAATGCTCATTAATGTGAGAAATCACGGCATTTAAAGATATATCTCTGACGAGCTCCAACTGCTGGGAGGAATGGATGGAGAGACCAAGCAGCTCATCAAAAATAGTCGAGGCAGCTTTTGGATATAAGCCATTTTGTTTCTCCATTTGCAGCAACTGTTTGACAATATCGATAGCGCGATAAGGCAGCTTGCCTGATTGCCAGCCACTATCCGGAAGGCTGCTGCGATTATTTTGATAAACAAGCCTTTCCTCGTTCTGCTGAACAAGCTCATAACTTTCAAAGCTTAGCAGACATAGCTTTGGTAATCGTTTGTCCATTCGATATAGCTTGAGCTGATTGCCAGGTCGCATAAAAAGCAAGGTGTCCTTTGTTAGCTCCAAGGTGCGTTTTCCTGCATCGGCTTTTACTGAGCCGGTTATTGCCGCTATTAAAGTCGGCCTATCTATCCGCAGCAATATCGCCTGCTCCTGTATATGCCAATCCAGCAGCCGACAGGCTTTCAGCTGATGAATAGTGGTTTCCATCTATGACGATCTCCTTATTAGAAATTGAGGGCACTTCGAAGTGCCCTATTATGTCGTTACCTTCATGCTGCAGCAAATGCATCATCTCGCAGCTTTCCGTCTAAACAGCAGGTACATAAAGAACGGCGCACCGATTCCGGCGGTGAAGACGCCTGCAGGGATATCGAGCGGCAGGAAGAGCATTCGTCCGGCCAGATCCGCGAGCAATAAAATCATAGCGCCAAGCAATGCCGATACGGGGATGACCAGCTTATACGAATGGCCGACAAGTTTTCTCGCCATATGCGGCGCCAACAATCCGATAAACGAGATCATACCTGCAACGCCGACGGCAGCTCCCGCAAGCGCAACACTGTAAAACAACAGGACCATCCGGCTAAGCTGTAGCCTGCTCCCAAGTCCGACAGCCGTCGCTTCTCCCAGTGACTGCACATTCAGCTCTTTGGAGTAAAGGATGGACAATGGGATAAACACGGCGACCCAAGGCCAAAGCACCTCGATATATGTCCAATTCGTCCCGTAGATGCTTCCTGTCATCCAATTCAGCACCTGTGCGGCTAAGTAGGCAGGACCACTGATGAGTAAAAACATCGTCATCGCGCCCATCGCGGTAGATATGCCTATGCCGATTAAGACCAGTCTAAAGGGGGAAATTCCTTTTTTCCAAGCTAATGCATAGTTTATGGCTGCGGTCAGAAATGCGCCAACAACAGCGATGGCCGGAACCCAGTGAATGCTATAACCGGTGAACAGGGTCATAAAAGCCACGACGGCTACCGAGGCGCCTCCCGTCACGCCCAGCAGATCAGGAGAGGCCAGCGGGTTGCGAATGATACCTTGAAGGATAGCGCCGGCAACCGCCAGAGCAGCTCCAATCAATAGGGCAGCAAGGATACGCGGCAAACGAAACTGGATAATGATCAAATCGCTTGCTTCTTGGTTCTTGCCTACGAGTGACAGCAGAGTTTCCCGGAAAGGGATGCTCGTCCCTCCAATAGACAAACAAACGATAGCTAGCGCAAGCATGGTGAGACTAAGACCGGCTATGATCAAAACGTTCTTTTGGGTTTTTCCTTTATGCATGCTGCCTCCTTCTCGCCACATGAATCAGGAATGGCACGCCAACAAGTGCGGTTGCCACGCCGACCGGAACTTCCTTGGGCATAAGGATGAAACGCGAAACAAGATCAGCACATACGAGTAGAAGACCCCCCGTTAATGCACAATAGGGCAGCAGCCAGCGATAATCGTTGCCTACGAGATACCGGCAAAGATGCGGCACAATTAAGCCGATGAAGGCGATAGGACCAGCGGTGGCGACTGAGCTGCCTGCCAGTAAAACAACGGCAATTACAGATAGCCCCCGGATGAGCCCCATCCGCTGTCCCAAACTTTTGGCACTGTCATCACCAAGCGCCATCACATTAAATGAGCCCGACAGCAATAGCGATAAGATCCAGCCGATAACGAGATAAGGCAGCACAATGAGCAAATGATTAATTTGTCTGTCTGCCACCGAACCAATCATCCAAAACAAGGCAGCCTCAAGCGATTGTTTATTTACTAGCATAATGCCGGAAGTCATGGACGAAGCAAAGGCCGCAACGGATGCACCGGCCAGTGTAAGCCTGATCGGCTCAAAGCCGCTTCTGCCCTGGAAGCCAAGGGTGAACACAAGCAGCGAAGTGACTGCTGCGCCTGCCAAGGCGATCCAAACCATTCCGCTCATCGTCAGCGAAGAACCGAGAACGGCCAGCGCAATTACGATAAACAATACAGCGCCTGCATTAATACCGAAAATGGAGGGTGAGGCTAATGGGTTCCTAGTCAGCACCTGCATAATGGCTCCCGCAATAGCGAGGCTTCCTCCTACGGCTGCTGCAATGAGAGCACGAGGCATCCGTGTATTCGTAATGATAATGTGAGCGTCGGAACCGTCGAATTGGGTATAGGCCAGCCATACATCTCTGATCTCAAAGGTATGGATGCCGTACAAAACGCTGGCAAGCATGCCGGCGAGCAGCAGCAGGAAGCCAATAATCAAACCCGCCTGCTTACTTCTGCGGCTGTGCAGCCCTAAAGCCATATGAATTCATTCCTTTCATCAGAAACAAGCTGACGTCTCGTAATGACGACGTCAGCTTGCGTATCCCTTATGCCAAATTACTTGATGTCAAAATAGGCAACGATCTCATCAAGCAGCAGGTTTGCAGCTTTGTAGCCGCCTGCCGTATTCCAGATAGCTTCATCCACTTGAACGACTTTATTGTTTTGCACGACATTTAACTTTTTGAACAGGGGATCATTCATCCACTCTTCGACTACTTTGGCAGCATCCGACTTGCCGGCTGCTTCTGTAACAAAGTAGAACAAGACGTCTCCGTCCATGCTAGGAATGGTTTCTTTGGACATGATTTCAATGAAGGAATCCTTGTCTTGTGATTCCGGACGTGCGAAGCCAAGATCGTTCAAGAGTACGCCGGAGAACGTTTGCTTCTGATAAATCCGGACCTGAGAAGCCGAGAAGCGGGCTACGGATACTTTGGTGTCCGCTTTGTCGCCAATTTTGGCTTTCACTTCGGCAATTCGTTGATCAAACTCTTCCATAGCCTTCTGGCCCTCATCAGTCTTATTGACAGCTTCCATATACAGCTTGAAGTTGACTTTCCAATCTCCGCCTAAGTCCTCGGCAAAAACGGTTGGAGCGATCTGATTTAATTGCTCATAGATCTTGTCTTGTCTAACCTTGTTTCCGATAATCAGATCCGGCTTCAGGCTGGCGATCAATTCAATATTCGGCTGCAGCTCGTCGCCGACTGCTGTTACCTCTTGCATGTCATCCTTGATATGGTCATACCATGGATCGCCAATCCAGGATTGGACAGCTCCGATTGGTGTAATGCCTACGGCAAGAAGTGCTTCTGTGCCTTCGTTCGTAAGGATAACGACACGCTCAGGCGTGCCTGTTAGCGTTGTTTCTCCCATTGCGTGCTTAATAACGCGCGGTGCTTCGGCCGCCGCATCCGTTGGAGAGGGGGCAGGAGTCGAGACAGTGGTGCTCGTTGGAGTAGAGCCGCCATTAGCCGAATTCGTATTTGACGTACCTGTTGAGCAAGCGCTAAGCAACAAAATCATACAAAGCAATAATGATGCAGCCATCGGTGTTCTTTTTCCGCTGTACATAGATGATCTTCCCACTTTCTTGTATTGATAATGATTTTCATAACCATTACCACTATAACGTCTGAGTCTGCTTGGGACAATTGCATATCTTGAACGATCGGCAGGATTATTTTGAACCTTTGCTTTAAATTGACCTAGAGATAGGCCCACCTGCTTTTTGAACATCCGATTAAAATAACTGTCATCAGAGAAGCCCACGCTCTCCGCAATTTCTTGCAGCGTGGCATCGGTATTCAGCAGAAGCTCTTTTGCCTTGTCGATACGAAGCGCAATCATATAGTCGATGGGGCTCTTCCCAACAGTCTGCTTAAACTTCCGCGACAAGTAACTCACGCTGCAATCTAGCAGCTCGGCAAGCTCGTCGAGTGTGACACGATCCGCATAATGCTCCTGAAGGTAGCGCATCGCCTGCGAGACAAGATCGACCTTTTTGCCTTGAATGCCTTGTTTGCTCATCTGACTTAGAAGCTCATGTACAAATTGATAGAATAAGATTTTTATATGCAATTTCTCCAGCAGGCTCGGCTGCAGCCATTCACTCTCCATCCGTTCCATTCGATGATATAAGGGAATCGGATCACCTGGCGCAAAGCTATATTGCAATTGGAATGGGTTGTTCGTCTCCATTAGCTTCACCAATGGCTGACGTGCAGGCAAAGCCAGAGTGGCTTTATAAAAAATCATATAATATTCGAAAAAATCCTGGGCGGCAATATCCAAACACATCCCCTTGCCGCCATGCAGCACATGAAACCGATCTACGAAGCTTGCATTACCATCCATCCACATCTGCGCACTGCCGCGAATCGTATAAACAAAGGTGCTGGCAGGCAACCGATAGGATCGCAGCTCATCTCCTGGCTCCATGATAGTGTGACGCACATCTACCACTTTGATCGAGGCTTGATTCCATAGCAATAGGTGATCACTCATTTTCATTGAGCCCGTTCATTCCCTTCTAAACATGTCAGCCTAACGGCAACAAACTACTATTCATTATAAATGATAATCATTCTCAATTACAATAGAAAGATGTTTTTTTTATCGAAATATCTCTAATAACCGCTCACTGGAAGGGCAACAGCGGGCTAATCGACTGCCATTTTGCAAATTCAACTTCATTAGCCTGAGTAATGGAACTACAGAATGCAGCAATCTGGAGCTTAGCGTTAACAATTAGAAAAAGCGACCGCAGCCGGTCGCTTTTTCTACGTATCAACCCTATCTTATTGGACAATTAAAACGCCTTGAGCGGCCAACTGCTCATGAAGCCGCGGAATGGAGATGCTGGCAACGGAAACCTTCTCTTCAATAGCCAGAGCAGCGGCGGTGCCGGCTGCCTGCCCAAGGGCGAAGCAGGTGGCTTGCACGCGCATAGATGACATAGCCACGTGAGTGGCAGATATGCTGCGGCCGGCTACGATTAATCCTTCGACGTTGGCGGGCAGCATACAGCGGTAAGGGATATCATAGCCGTCTAGCTTGCGTTCGTCCGTATTGGCTCCGCCGGTAGGGTTGTGAATATCAATCTCGTAATTTGTTTGTGCTACGACATCCTCGAACCGACGGCCGCTGGTCAGGTCGTCCTCCGTCAGCGTATACCTTCCTTCGATCTGATTCGTTTCTCGAACGCCGACCTGGCCCGGCACGTGGGAGAGGATATAGTTGCCGTGGTTGTTGCGCTGCAAGTAATTGGCGACGGAGAATACCTGGCGCAACGCTTCCTTCTCCGCATAATTGATATCCTCGATTGTGGCCCCGTTGCCCTTGACACGCGTCATATTGACGAGCAGCGTACCATTGCCCATACCGCCCCAATAGAGATGGCGGCCTTGCGGAAGATCGGAGACCGATTCGTACTTATAACAATCATCGGGTAAATATTGGCGTACCGGCTTTCCAGTATCCTGCATCATGAACATCAGCGTCATTGGCTGTGTCAGTCCGTCTTCGTCACGCCCCGAGTGTGTGGGCACGCCGGCCTCCGAGGCAACTCTTGCATCCCCCGTACAATCAATCACGACGCTGCCTTCGAACGCCCGGAGACCTTCCCGCGTATTGGCGACGACGCCAGTTACCCGGTTCCCGCTCATGAGAGCGGAAACGAAGCTGGTATGATAATAGACGTTGATGCCTTCTTTCTCCAGCTTTTGATTCAAATAATGGCGCAGCTCGAAAGGTGAATATTGGGGCCAGATCGACTCATGATGCGAACTCGGCAGCGCGGCGGGAAGAAACTCCGCTATGATTTCACGATAAATACCGGTTACGTTCCCCACTCCCATAAAGACGCTGACATTCCCAAGTGTCCCCATTCCCCCTAATTGCCCCGAATGTTCCAATAGTATTGTTTTACGTCCGCAACGTGCGGCGCTGATGGCCGCAGCTGTTCCTGCGGGACCTCCTCCGACGACGATAACATCGGCTGTATCTTGGACGGTGACGGTTCGCTGCAATGAAATTTCACGGTTTGGCATGCTTCCATTCTCCCTTCGAGTTGTCATTCTGCTTTGATGACCTTTATTGTAGGGAAAATGAAACTTAGATTAAAGTTTCATTTTTGTTACAATTATAAAAAATTCGCTCACATCGAAGGAGCCAGTCATGTCTCGAAAAAAAATGATTACGTTACAAACGATTGCTGATGATTTGGGCTTAACGATCCATACCGTATCCAAAGCGCTGCGGGGACTGCCTGGCATGTCGGAGACAACCCGCAAGACCGTTATCGAACGGGCACGTGAGCTTGGGTATCGGACGAAGGAGCAGGAAGCTGGGATGTACGCAGAGAGAATTCCGTGGTCGAACGCCAAGCCCCGTCGATTCGCTATGTTGATTATCGGAGATTCCATCTTTCACCGGCAGCAGCTGGAGGGGGTGCAGTTTCGATTAAATGAGCTTGGACATACGCTCTATCCACTACTTATTCCGACTTCCTTATCTGAGGGAGCGGACTTCCATGAGTGGCTGGAGAGGAATGGCTTGTTTTATGCCGACGGCTTGTTTCTCACCGCAGCTATACCGGAGTGGATGGAGTCTTCGCTGCTGAAGCTGCAGATACCCAAGGTACTTGTTAACTATCCGCCCGATTTAGCCGAGGTGGATAGTGTGATTTGGGATGTGGAATATGCAGTTCACCGATCGATGGAGGAGTTGTACCGCTGCGGCCATAGCCGCATATTGTACGTTGGGTCCATCGAGCCATTGCGGGGATTCCGCTTAAGATGGAAAGCTTTTGTGGCTGCGGCGGAGAGGCTGGGGTTGAGTGGCTTAGCGGATCCAGGCGAGCATGTCACTATCGAGGCGGAAGATCGGGCCGTGTGGATGGAGAAGCTGCGGGAGAAATTAACCTCCGGTCAATATACCGCCGTCATCAGCGCGATTCCAGGTATGGCCGAATGGGTGTACGTCGCCGCCGGCTTTCTTAACCTGGGTATTCCGAAGCACTTTTCACTAGTTGGGATGGAGAACGAAGACAATCCTTATTTTCCGGATATGACACGTCCATATTTGCTTGTCCGGGAAGCGGGGGAGCGGGCGGCCGAGCTCATGCTGCGAAGAATTGCGAACCCGCTGCTGCCATATGAGCATGTACGGCTTAGAGGCGGGTTTTATCAAGGGAATACACTCCATGTACGGAAGTCTTGAAGTCATAGGAATACCGTAAAATGTCATCGTTGTCCTCTAACGAGCAGAGAAGAAAACGGTTACGATTTGTTTGAATGCTGCTTAGCGTTCACGCTCAACATTTGAAGACAGGGAGGGGGCATCATGAATCGTTCAAAAGCGCGGCTAACGGTGATCGCCATCGCGGCAGGAGTAAGTTTGATCATAGGAGTCGTGTTGCTTATGACCTGGAAAGGCGCTTTATTCGACGATGCTGCGGTCGCCGAAGTGAACGGTCAACCGATTACGGCTGCTGAGTTCACGCGGGCGCTTCATCAGCAGCGGTCTGCTGTTATCGACTATTACATGCGGACATATGGAGCTGAAATGGACACCGATTTCTGGAACACCGACTACAGCGGAGAGACGCCTGCGCACACGTTAAAGGAATTGGCGCTTGAGTCTGCCGTAAGATTGAGGCTCCAACTGATTCTTGCGGAATCTCAAGGCATTATTCAAGGGTCATCCTATAATGAGTTGCTTGCAGAGATGGAGCGGGAGAATGCGCGCAGAAAGGCAGCTCAGGAGGCGAGAGAACCGGTGTACGGTCCAATCCGGTTCGACGAAACCAATTTCCCTGAGTTTTATATCAGTAGAATTTGGAATGAGTTGAGAGAGAAACTGTCCCAGGATGAACTAGCGGTAGAGGATGAGCAATTGATGCAGCATTACGAGCAGATCAAGGACGAGTTGTTTAAGCTGGAGGATAACATACGATTTCATTCCATCAAGGTATCTTATACGGAGGATGGGCAGCGGATCGACGGCAAGCTGAAGCAGCAGGCTGAAGTAATGATGAATGCCATTAGGGAGCGATTGGAACAGGCCGAATCGATTGAAGATATTGTGAAAGAGCTGGAGGAAAGCGATGCCGGGCCCAGCGTGCTGTTGGCTATTGAGCCATTCAATGATGATACGGCAAGGTACTACTTTAAGTCTCTGCCTAAGCTCTATGAATGGTTGGCTGGCGGCCAGGAAGCAGGGCGAATCAGTCCCGTTATGGATGACCGGGCAACGGGTCAATACGTTATGGCTCTTGTCATTGACAGGGAAGCAGGCGGCTATCGAAGCTTTGCAGAGCAGAAGGACAATGTCCGCAAGCATTATCTAAATGTCGTGCTGGCTGCGTATTTGGACGAACGAATGGGTGAGGCTGAAGTGAACAAGATTGCAAGCAGGTATGATCGCATAAAGGTGAACTAGCAGATGCGAAAAAATGAAAGCGGTTACTTTCTGCTGGTTTAGGGGAAAGGTGTTCAAGCAGCGGTAGCTTCATACGAATTTGAAGGAGGTTTAAGAATGAATGGAATGAAAATGAACAAACTGATCGGCATGCTGCTTATATGGGTGTTGATTGCGGCAGGATTAGCGCCAGCGGCGTCTGCAGCGACCGCATATGAAGCGGAGCTATCGCCATGGATAGCAACAGGAACCGTTTATTATGTAGACGATCTGGGCGGCGACGATGCGAATGCGGGAACAAGTCCGGCTGCGGCGTGGCAGACGCTGAGCAAGGTGAGTGGCACCGTATTTGAACCGGGGGATGCGATTTTATTCAAGGCGGGCGGCATCTGGTCAGGTACGCTAAGCCCGCAGGGCTCGGGAAGCGACGGTCAACCTATCGCAATTGACAAATATGGCGAAGGGGCCAAACCATTGATTGCAGGCGACGGAGCGAATGCGGCGATATACTTCTACAATCAGGAGTATTGGGAGGTTCGCAATCTGGAGATTACCAACAATGCCGAGACGGCGGGGCAGCGCCGGGGCATTCACGTATCAGGCGACAGCGGCAATGATTGGAACAACATGCGGGAGTACAAGCATTTTGTATTCGAATATCTGGATATCCATAGCGTGAAGGGGCAGCAGGGAGGCGGCTGGCACAGCGGAGGCATTATCGTATGGGGTCCGGGCTGGAATTATGCCGTATCGGATGTAGTCGTTCGGCACAATAAGATCTACTCGCTGGACAGCGTAGGCGTATATTTGAACGGAGCCACCCGGGGTTTTTCTTCAAACAACCGGATCGAGAACAACATGATTTACGATATTTCGGCGGACGGAGCCATTTTGTTGAACACGACAGATGGGGTTATTGAGAACAATGTTGTATTTGACACACATAAGAGGGCAAGCGGCTACCATGTTCCGCTGTGGACATGGGGTACCAAAGATGCCGTAATTCAGTACAACGAAGTGTTCAATACGTATCCGGGCGGGGACGCTATGGCCTACGATTCGGATTTCAACAGCAGCGGCACGATTATCCAATATAATTACAGCCATAACAATGCCGGGGGATTCGTCCTGACGATCAACGATGGAACGAATCCGAACAATTTCAACAAGGATACGGTTATTCGCTACAATATTAGCCAGAATGACCACCATACCATCTTCACCTTCGGCGGACCGATCGAGAATACGCTCGTTCATAACAATACGGTCTATATACCCGAGCACTCGAGTGCAAGAGTATTCGCCAGCGGCGAGTGGGGAGGTTATGCGAAGGACACCTATTTCTATAATAACTTAATCGTCAATTATGGCTCGGGCGGCTATTCGTTCGGCCAGAGCACCAACAATGTGTTCGACAGCAATCTATTTTACGGCAATCATCCGGCAAACGTGCTGGCAATGGACACGAATAAAATAACATCTGATCCGCAGCTTTCTTCTCCGGGATCGGCTACGATTGGCCGGGATACGACAGCCGGTTATCAGCTGCTGCAAGGATCGCCGGCAATAGGTGCGGGACGGATCATTCAGGCGAACGGCGGCAAGGATTACTGGGGCAATCCGGTACCGGCGTCCGCCAATCCCAATATCGGCGCATATGAAGGGCCGGGACTCGATCCGAACAATCTTCCAACGCTGCCGCCTTCGCCGGAGGAGGCTAATTTGCTCGTCAATTCGGGATTTGAAGCAGGCGATTTCACCGGCTGGAGCTACTATTACAACGGAGCGGCAATTGTGGATAGTGAAAGACGTACCGGTGATTATGCAGCGAAACTAACCAATGCTGGTTCAGGAGTGGAACAGACCGTAACCGGACTCAAACCGAATACGATGTATATTTTATCGGGCTATGGCAAGAGAACGAACAACGGGTCTGCAGTTTTGGGCGTCAAAAACTATGGAGACGGCTTTATGGATGTTCATATGAACAGTTCGAATTATACATGGAGGAACCTTGCTTTTCGTACGGGAGATACCAACACAAGCGCAACGATCTACCTTTACAAAAGCAGTGGAACAGGCGAGGTGTATTTTGACGATTTATCATTGATCGAATATGGGGAAGTTCCGGGCTCCACGCCTGTGGTGCTTCCGCCGGACCCGGTTTTCACGGAAGGAACGAGCGATGAATTCAATACCTCCACCCTTGATGCTCAGTGGAACTGGATTAGAGAAAATAACGCAAATTGGTCTTTGACCGCCCAGCCCGGCTACATGAGAATCATCAGTGAAGCGGGTGATATCGTGGATGGTCAAGCATCTGCCAAAAATATTCTATTAACCGGTGCTCCTGAAGGTGACTGGACGATCGATACGAGGATGGTTGGAAAGCCTGCATCCCAATGGTCGCAGGGTGGGTTAATCGTCTATGAAAACGATCAATCCTATTTCAGATTAACTCGGTTATATGGAACCGGAAATCAGTTTCAGTTCACCAAGCAGATTAATACGGTACGTGAACATGTGGAAGTCCCCGATACGTTGGAGTCAACGGTATCCTACTTGAGAATAGTGAAGCAAGGCAACACTTATAGCGGATATTATTCGGCAGACGGAGTCATCTATACCCAGGTGTGGACCACACAGACAGCCGACCTCACTGATTTGAAAATCGGATTAATCGTATGTGCGGGCACGGGACTTGCTGCGGGATTTGACTATTTCCACATAACGCCTGCCGGAACGAATCCGCCGCAGCCGACGCCTGTAACGGGGGTCGCTCTCGATCCGGCTGAATTGAGCATGGAGGTCGGTGAGACTGCCGTACTATCGGCGACAGTAACGCCAATTAATGCTACCAATAAAGTAGTGACATGGAGCTCGGATAACCCGGCTGTGGTGATGGCGAACGCAAATGGAACGATAACCGCAATGGGAATTGGATCTGCTGTCATTTCCGTAACGACAGCAGATGGAGCGAAGACGGACACGAGTGTCGTTCAGGTTGTGCCGCAGTCGCCTCCCCAAGCGAAAAATATTGCTCATTTAGCTGATTTATCTGCTAGTTCGAGCCATGAGAATGGAAGTTTTCCGCCAATGCTTGCGGTGGATGGGGTCAAAAACCAGGATGCAAGCAGGTGGATTTCCAATACGGCTCTTGCAGGGCCGCACTGGCTCCAACTGGATTGGGATACTTACTATGAGATCAGTCATGTCAAGGTATGGAGCGGCTTTAAAGGGTTAATTGGAAGACAAATAGCCGACTTCGAGATCCAATACTGGGACGGAAGCGTTTGGCAGACGGCTGCATCCGTCACGAATAATACGCAAGACGGCAGGTTTGATCAATTTGTTGATTTGGTTTTCCCCGCCGTTACGACCAATAAGGTGAGAATGTACATTACTAAAGGCAGTGCCTATGATCAAGTGGCCAGACTCTTTGAAATCGAGGTTTGGGGTAAGTAGTCTATTCAGGTCATGAAATTACCGATAAAGGTCATCGCTCTCCCCTAACAGAAATAAGCCGGTTCTCTTACAATTTAGTTATCCGGAACAAGCATGAGAACTACGCATAGCGAGGGGGAAGGGAAAGTATGGCTGCTGCTGATTTCGTCGGAATAAAGGGTGAGGACGGCTTGACCGTGATGCAAGGCAAAAAACGGTTCCGGGCGATTCGTTCCTATTGGGACCTATACTTAATCATGCTGCCCGGAATTTTATATTTTCTTGTCTACAAATATTTGCCCATGTGGGGGGTTGTTATCGCCTTTCAGAATTACAGCGTATTCAGCGGAATATGGGGCAGCGAATGGGTAGGTTGGCTGCATTTCAAAAACATGTTTATGGCTGACGATTTCTACACCATATTCCGAAATACGCTTTTGATCAGCATCTACAAGCTGATATGGGGTTTTCCAGGCCCGATTATATTGGCTATTATGCTGAACGAGATCCGGCACATGCTTTACAAGCGGTCGATCCAGACGTTGGTTTATCTGCCTCACTTTCTATCGTGGATTATTCTCGGGGGTATCATGGTCAATGTGCTTTCACCATCCTCGGGAATCGTGAACAAGCTTATTACGATGCTGGGCTTTGAACCAATCTTTTTCCTGACAAGCGCAGACTGGTTCAGAACCGTCATTGTCGCAAGCGATATTTGGAAAGAGGTTGGCTGGGGGGCCATTATCTACCTCGCAGCAATTGCGGGTATCGATCCTAAGCTCTACGAGGCGGCAGTCGTGGATGGCGCAAGCAAGTGGAAGCAGCTTATCCACATTACGCTGCCATCGATGATGAGCGTCATCGTCATTTTGTTCCTGCTGCGTCTAGGTCATGTGCTTGACGTCGGATTCGAACAAATATTCGTGCTCTATAACTCACTGGTATACGAAGTGGGGGATGTCATCGAGACCTATGTTTACCGGGTCGGCATTCAGCAGGCGAAGTTCAGCTTTACAACGGCTGTAGGGCTGTTCAAAGCGGTAATCGGCCTTATCCTTGTCACACTTGCGAACAAGGGTGCGAAGAAGCTCGGACAAGAAGGAATATGGTAGAGAAAGGGGCGAATCCATGAGATTAACCAAAGGAGAGCAAATCGTATCGGCACTCAACTATATATTCCTTGGGTTGTTCGCCTTGCTGGCATTGGCGCCGTTCGTTCATGTGCTGGCGCAATCGTTAAGCAGCCATCAAGCCATTACGTCCGGGAGAGTATCCTTGTGGCCGGTCGATTTCTCGTTCGAGGCTTATAGCAGAGTGTTAAGCGAGCAAGAGTTTCTGAGATCGTTTCAGATCAGCGTTCTACGCACAGTCGTTGGGACTGTCGTCAACGTTGTCCTCACCTGTCTCTTGGCTTATCCGCTATCCAAGGCTTTTATTAAGGGCAGATCGGTCATCATGTTTCTTGTCGTGTTCAGCATGATGTTCGGCGGAGGCATGATTCCGACCTTCCTGATCGTAAAGGAGACCGGGCTGCTGAATACGTTCTGGGCGTATATCATTCCGGGAGCGGTCAGCGCATTTAATGTCATCATTATAAAAAATTTCTTCCAAAGCGTGCCGGCAGAGCTGGAGGAATCAGCGAAAATCGACGGTGGCTCCAATCTTGGCATCCTGTTCCGAATCGTAATTCCACTATCGATGCCGGCGATCGCGACGATTACGCTGTTCCACGCGGTTGGTCACTGGAATTCGTTTTTTGATACCGTTCTATATGTGACAGACCGAAAGCTGTTTCCTCTGCAAGTCTACTTGCGGGAGCTGGTTATGTTTAACCAGTCGGGCATCGACAACAATTCCGGATATTCCGCGAATCTGGACAGCACCCTGCTGGCGCTTGAATCGCTGAAGGCGGCGGCGCTTATTGCGAGTACGGTACCGATTCTAATCGTGTATCCGTTCCTGCAGAAATACTTTGTGAAAGGCATTATGCTTGGTTCTGTCAAAGGATAGACGCCTGAGATAATGAGAGGGGATCGATTACTATGAAAAGATGGAAACAAACCATGTCGGCGCTGCTGCTCGTCACAATGATAATGGGCACGGCATGCTCTTCGAATACAACTAACCAACCGTCCAGTCCTCGCGCTTCATCAGATACTTCCTCCGCATCGCCTTCCGGTTCAGGGGACGCTTCAGAGGAATTGGAAAGAAAATCGATTCGCGTCGTGTTCAACAACGGGGGACGCAAGTTCCCAGATAAGATGGACGAGAACAACAATCCGTACATCGATTTTATCAGAGAACAAACAAATCTCGATATTACGCTGCAAATACCGCCGGCTGACGGCTATCAGGATGCGCTTAACGTCATTATGGCGTCGGGCAATTTGCCGGACTCTATCTATACGTTCGATGCCAGTTGGTTCGAAAATTATGTGAAGCAGAACGCGCTTCAGTCATTGAATGAGTGGATTGATAAATATGGCGCAGACTTGAAAAAGAATATCCCGGAAGACGCATGGAAGACAGTCACGATTGACGGCAATATCTACGCGATTCCTTCCATGAATGCGGAACCGGGTAATGAGATTATGTACGTGCGGAAGGATTGGCTGGATAATCTGGGCCTCCAGCCGCCGAAGACGCTGGAAGAGTATCGCGAAGTGATGAGAGCTTTCGCTGAAGACGATCCTGACGGTAATAACAAAAATGATACGTTCGGATTTATTATGGCCGAGAATCTGGCTAGAATGGCTCCTCTTGTAGGTGCGTTCGGCATCCAAAAAGGGATGTGGACGGAACGGGACGGTCAATTGGTCAATTCGAGTATTCTGCCCGAGATGAAAGAGGCGCTGGCATTTATCGCAGGACTGCATAAGGATAAACTGCTTGATCCGGAATGGATTCTCAATAAGGAAGCGAACTTCAGCGAGAAGATTGCCAGCGGCCAGGCCGGTCTGTTCTCGGCATTCTGGTACGACACGCGCGGCCCGATTCTGACTAGCAAAAACAATGAACCTGATGCGGAATGGATTCCGCTTGAATTCCCGGTTGGCCCTGAAGGGAAACAGGGCACGACAGGCAATGGCTATATTGCCGGCTACAACGTTGTGCCGATCACAAGCAAAAATCCCGATGCCGTCGTCCGTATGCTCAATTTCATGAATGGCGAAGGCTACCGTACGTTGCTGCTCGGCTTCGAGAATGAAGTGTGGTCGATGCAGGACGGCAAGATTGTGACGAACTTCGAAAAACATAATGAGCATATTTATCGGCAGACGCTTGGTGAATCCATCCGGCCTTTCGGTGCAAAGGAAGAGAAAGACCGTCGCGATTCCCTTGGTTTGGAATTTAATTTGAACGACAACATTGACAGAATCGGGAAGGTGGCTATCCGTGACCAATATTTCGGTGTGCCAACGCCCGGCATGGGCAAGTACAAAGCTGATCTGACGAAGCTCGAGCTGGAATATTTCACGAAAATGATCGTTGGGCAGCTTCCGATTGACGCGTTCGATAAATTCGTCGAGGAATGGAAGAAAAAAGGCGGGGACGAAATTACCGCGGAAGTGAACGCATGGTATACGGACAATAAATAAGACCGACTGAGGTTGCTGATGGCGCTCCATAGGAGCGCCATTTCCGCTATTCATAATAAGGGTTATACTTTTTTTGTATGTGTTACCGGGGTTGGACTTCTGCACAGAAGTGATCTCAAGGGTCGTGGGGGTATGGAGATGAAGTGGCTCAGGGAACTTCAGGATAAATTCAGCAGCTCGATTCAGGTCCGATTGACCTGTTATTTTATAGTTATACTGCTGCCGCTCATTTTTTTTAGCTTGTACGCCAATATCCGTTCACAGCACATTCTTGAGCAGGAGCTAGGCGAACGGACGATGAGCGCGATGAGCTCGGCGCTGGAATATGTGGATTTGACGATGAACGGGCAGAAAAATCTGTCTACGCTTCTATCGACGGACCGAAGCTTGACGTCGCTCCTGAAGCATAATGAGCAACAGCTGTCGCCGGAAGCGCTGATCGATTTCATGCAGGTCATGCTGCAAATTACGAATATTGCCGCAGTCAATCCAAGCCTATCTGAGGTAACAATTTATCATGGAAGCTCGAAAAGGATGCTGTCAAGCAGGATTGGAGCACTGTATAAACCTCAGGCCGTGACGGAACAGTGGTATAAGGATGTGATGCGGTTAAACGGAGCGTACAATCTTTATTTGCCGGAGCGGCATGAGGAGTCACTAATGGGATGGGCTGACCCGGTGTACAACGAGGATCAGATCGTTCTGATGCAATTGATGGATTTGTACAGCCGGGACAGGGGCAGTAATGTGTTAATGCTGTCCATTCCCAAAAGCTTGCTCCTTGGATATCTGATGAGCCTGGTACCGAGTGAAACCTCCCATGTGTACTTACTTGACGAAAACGGGCGCCTGATCGTGACGAATGCGTCTGAAGAGCAGCGTGTGGACATCGCGAATATAGAGACGACGCATCAAGTGACGGTGCAGGAGATGCCGAATTCCTCGGAGAACAATATGGTGCTCCGTGTGGAGTCGCCCGTAAGCGGCTGGTCGCTGCTGCTGATGCAGCCGGAGAGCGAAATTTACAAGAAGTCGAGACCGCTGCAAATTTTCTCTTACTGGATTATTCTGATCAGCTGTCTGCTCGCGGTGTGGATTTCATGGCTCATCTATAGCGGGATTGCATCACCTATCTCCTCGCTGGTTTATGGGATGAAGCAGCTCCGTATGGGGAATTTCGATGCGAGACTCGTGAATAACCGGCAGGATGAGCTCGGTTATTTGACCGATGCGTTCAATCAGACCGTCGAGCAACAGCGCCATCTGATCCGCGATATTTATGAGCAGCAGCTGCGGCTTACGAAGACGGAGCTGAAGTTTCTGCAGTCGCAGATCAACCCCCATTTTCTGTATAACACGCTTGATTCGATCTATTGGTCGGCTAAAAATTATGATGCCGAGGAAATAAGCGATATGGTGCTCAACCTGTCTCGTTTCTTCCGACTTAGCCTGAGCAAGGGACGGGAATCCTTTACGATTGAAGAAACCTTCTCTCACTTGCAATATTACATTCGCGTCCAGCAGTTGAGATTTGTAGACCAGTTCACCGCAAGCTTCCATTCCACGGCGGATAGCAGCTCTCTTTACGTGCTGAAGCTTATTTTGCAGCCGCTTGTGGAGAATGCGATTTTGCATGGATTGGAGAAGAAGAAGAGAGACGGTGAATTGCGCATATCGGCTGAACTGCAAGACGATAGGCTCGTTCTGCTCGTATCGGACAATGGCAAAGGAATCGCGGAAGAACGGATGCAGCGAATTGGAGCCATGTTAACACGAAAAGGGGGCAGTGACACGTACGAAGCATCGGAGAGGAACGCCGAATTCTTCGGACTGCTGAACGTGAAGGAGAGAATAAAGCTCTATTATGGCGATTCGGCCGAGTTTTCCATTGAAAGCGAGGAAGGCAGAGGGACGACCGCGCGTGTCGAATTGCCGATTGAACGCTGTATGAACCAGTGGGAGGGGGAAGAGCCGTGAACCTCATGATCGTAGAAGATGAAATCCGTATATTGAATAGTCTTGTAAATAATATACCTTGGGAGCGGCACGGCATTGAAGTGGTAGCGCTCGCGGAGAACGGTAGGGAAGCGCTGTCCATCGTGGAGCGGCGCATGCCGGATATTGTTCTGCTGGATATTGAAATGCCGGAGATGGACGGCTTGACTCTGGCGGAAACCGTTCTGGAGCGGGAACCGCAAACGAAGATCATCATATTGAGCGGACATGATGATTTCCATTACGCGCAGCGGGCGATCGGGCTTGGTGTGATGAAATATTTGCTGAAGCCGGCAGGGGAAGATGAAATTCTGCAAACCGTGTTGGAGGCTGCCGAGGAGATCCGGCGTGAGCTGTCAGAGAAGCACAGCCTGACCGAACTTCAGCGGATGTGGAGCAGCAGGCTTCCACAACTTCAGGAGGAGTTTCTGCGCAGTTGGATCACTAACCGCTATGCGGAGTGGGAATTGCGCAAGCATTCCGGGGAGCTGAATCTGCAGCTGCAGGAAAACGGAAGATACGAGGTATCCGTATGCGAGATTGATCCGCTGTCGGAAGCGGAGATCCGATTCTCGTCGGCGGACAGGGCACTGCTCCAGTTCTCGTTGGAAAGTATCGCTAAGGAATGTATGCCGCCAGAGGAATGCCGGGTATTCAACGACGCCAACGGCTCCACCGTGTTGTTGTTTATGAGTCAGCCTGGAGAATCGGATGATAGTCTGACAAAACGAATGAATGGGCGAATATCCCGGCTGCTTAACATGGTTAAAGAGTGCCTGAAGCTGACGGCAAGTGCGGGTATGGGAACGGTATGCAGTCTCGGGGAGGTTCCCCACTCCTATCAGCAGGCATGCCGGGCGCTGCAGGAAAGGGCCGTTTACGGGCATGAAATTGCAATTCCATATCTGGAGGTCAGGCGAAGCGAGCAGCCTGTTTTCTTTGACTCCTCGTTTGAGAGGCAGTTGGAGATGGCCATTTATACAGGGGAGGGTGTCCAGGCATCCGCCTTAATCGACAGTTATGTGGAGAGGGCATTCGATCATGCTGATTCATCCGAGCTGGCTTATGAGCACGTGCTTTATTTAAGCGGAGTGTTCACTCGAATGATCCAATCGCAGGGATGGCTTATGCAGAAGGTGCTGGCGAATGACTATGCGTATTTCTTGTCATTAGAGACTTTGGTATCCAAAAGCCATATTGTGGAGTGGGCCAAACGTGTGACCGGTCATATTGCGGCGTATCTGGAGAATGAACGAAGGAGCTCCAGCCACCAGCTGGTGAAAAAAATAGTGGAGACGGTGGATCAGATGCTGGACGATGATTTGAGTCTTCATTCCCTGGCAGAGCGTATGTATGTGAACTCCTCATACCTCAGCCGCCTCTTTAAGAAGGAAACGGGGGAATCGTTTTCGGGATATGTGCTTTCTCGGCGTATGGAACGCGCCAAAGAGCTACTGCTGAGCGAAGCCAAGGTGTACGATGCGGCCAATGCCGTAGGCTACCGCGATCTCAGTTATTTCGCCAAAGTATTTCGCAAGTATTGGGGTATGGCTCCAAGCGATCTGAAAAAGTAGGATTATGGGAATCTATGAATCAGAGGGGCGAGCAGCCCCTCTTTTTCCTTTATCCGACTAACTATCGTTCGGCTAACGCGCAAAAAAACATTGACAGCGATTACATCGCCCTTTATTATGAAGGAAATGAAATGTAATGACATATTGATATGTTGAACTGTTGTTTTGAAAGGGTGAGATAAATGGCTGGTCTATTTTCGAAAAAATTAAATAAAGATATTCCGGTTCCATATTATTACCAACTAAAAGAGATATTGTTGGAATATATAGTAGAAAAACCTGATAATAATAATCAAATACCTACTGAAATCGAATTAAGCGAGCATTTCGGCATTAGTAGACCTACCGTGCGTCAAGCCATTAATGAATTGGTCTTTGAAGGGTATTTGACACGTCAAAAGGGCAAGGGAACATTTATTACGAAAACCAAAATTAATCAATCGTTCCTGCAAGTGCTCGAAAGCTTTAATCATGAAATGGTTCGCAAGGGCTTAACGCCAACGACGAAAGTCATTGGTCTCAAAGTCATGGAGGCGGATTCCAGTATTGCAGAGATGTTGAAGATTGCTGTAAATGATCAAGTCATCCAGCTGCGCAGATTAAGATTTGCCAACGACGAACCCATTGTTTACGTCATTACGTATTTGCCATACGAGAAATGTCAGGCCATTATGGATAAAGATTTCCAGAGAGAATCCTTGTATGATCTATTGTCCAAAGAATGTGGGTTTGAGTTGTTAAAGGCTGTACGTAAATTAGAAGCAGTATTAGCAGGGGAATATGAATCTCAAATCCTTGAAATCGAAAAAGGCACGCCCATTCAATTTATTAAAAGCGTAACGTATTTGGCTGATGAAACACCAATTGAATATTCACTTGCCAAGTATCGTGGAGATAGAAGCCAGTTTACCTTTGAATTAGGCATTCGTTAAGGGAGCTTCCACCATTCATCAGTAGGTTTATAAAAATTTTTAGAATAATATGTAATGACATACTTATATCTTGATAAATGGACTATATGAGGTGATTATGGTGGGAAACGATAAAGTGGACAAAGTAAAACGAGCAATGTTATCAATGCAACGATTTAGCTGGGAGCAAGGCGTTGCTGCTCAGGCGTTAATTGAAAGCGGATACATCGAGGAGGTCGTCTTGCTTGCACACGATGCGTGCGTTCGGCAGACCGAAGAAGGCAGACTCGGCATCATGGCCAGTGAACCGGCTGTGACGGATCCTGCAAGCAATGGTGAGGCCGTGTTGTTTGCTTGGAAGCATACGAATGATGAGAAATATAAAATTGCCGCTGATCGGATGCTGAATTATTTGCTGAACGAAGCGCCTAGAACGAGGAACGGAGCCATCTCCCATATGAACTTCGCCAATCAAGTATGGGTGGATTCCTTCTATATGGCCCCGCCGTTTATCGCCGTAGCCGGGCATGTGGAAGAAGCGGTTAGACAAGTAGAGGCTTACCGAGAGCTGTTATGGAATGCGGAGAAAAAGCTCTTCTCGCATATGTGGGATGACGACAACGAGAGATTTATCCGGAATGCGTATTGGGGAGTAGGAAACGGCTGGGCAGCTGCCGGACTTATTCGTGTCATTCGTACGTTGCCCGATACGATGGCAGAGAGTAAGCAGCGGTTGATTGGGTACTTAAATGAGCTGATCGAAGGCTGTTTAACTTACCAAAGAGAAGACGGATTGTTCTATGATGTGCTGGACGATTCAACGACTTTTGTCGAAACGAATGTTGCACAGATGCTTGCGTATGCGATCTACTCTGGTGTGAAGGAAGGATGGCTGAGGGAAGAATACCTGGCGAATGCGGATAAAATGAGAGCTGCGGCAAATAACAAGGTTGATTCCTATGGCATCGTTCAAGGCGTTTGCGGATCACCGAACTTTAACCAGGTTGGAACGGCGACTGAAGGCCAGGCCTTCTACATGTTAATGGAAACGGCTAAGCAGAAGCTGGGCTAGGGCATACATTTATATACAAATGAAATGGATTGGATTGGAGGACATGACTTTGAAGCATGATGTGATTTGTATAGGCGAATTACTTATAGATTTTGTTTCGTCACAGAGTGAAGCTTCGTTGATCGATAGCCCAGGTTTTATAAAAGCTCCGGGAGGAGCGCCGGCTAATGTTGCGGTAGGACTGTCGCGATTAGGAAGACGATCTTCCTTTATCGGAAAAGTGGGCAGAGACCCGTTTGGTCAATTTTTGACTCAAACCTTGCATGAAAACCAAGTGGATATTTCTGAAGTTATCTATGATGAAGATGCCAGAACGACATTATCCTTTGTAGCTATTCGACTAGATGGCATCCGAGATTGTATGTTTTACCGCAATCCTGGGGCCGACATTCTGCTCAGAGCGGATGAAATATCAGATGAATATTTGGGAAATAGTAAAGTGTTGCATTTTGGTTCGGTTAGTCTAAGTCATGAGCCATCCCGATCTGCTACGTTGCATGCCGTAAAACGTGCAAAGGAACTTGGTTTGCTGGTATCTTACGACCCTAATTTAAGATTGATGCTGTGGGATGATGAGGAAGAAGCCAAACGAGAAATACAAGCGGCGTTTAGTTATGCGGATATAGTAAAAATCAGCGAAGAAGAAATGGCGTTTATTACAGGCTATCAATCCGAAGTTGCCGCAGCTAACTATATTCTAAGTAAAGGTGCGCAATTGGTTGTAATATCCAGAGGAGAGCGCGGCTGTTTTTATTCCGATGGCGCAGTAACCGGGGAAATAGAGGGACATCGTATTGCAGTAAAGGAAACGACTGGAGCAGGCGATGCCTTTGTAGCGGGCCTCTTAAGTCAATTGCTTATCCAGCATGATCGTGACGGCCAATTCCACTTGAAGGTTGATTCGAATCTAGTTCGTGCCATTCAATTTGCCAACGCTGCAGGGGCACTGGCTACGACGAAAATCGGAGCGATCCCGTCCATGCCAACAACAGAAGAAGTTTATGAATTGCTCCAATCCAAGGAGTTATAATCACGTTAATATGTAAGCGCAACCAATGGTGATGATGAAGTGATGACTGCCGCACTGTGAATAAGTGCAATCAAATAGTCATCCTTTATATGTAATTATGTAATGACAAAATTTCATAATAACAATTCATCTAGTTACAAAGGAGGTGGTGTTATGTAAGGTGATGGTTTTGAGAAGGTAGAACCGAGTATACATTTGCGATCAAATAGGAGGGGTATCAATGTCAAAGAAATTAATGCCGTTTGTAGCTATTCTTCTTACATTAAGCCTTGTTTTGACAGCATGTGGACAGTCATCTAATACTGGCAAGAATGGATCTAAAAATGAAGGCTCCAACCCAAGCAGTGCGCCTGGTGATAACAACACGTTCACGGAGAAATCTCCAGAAGAATATTCGGGCGAATTTACGTTATGGGCATGGGGTGACTTTGAAGCCAATGTTGTTCCTGCCTTTAATAAAGTGTATCCGAATATTAAGGTGAACGTAGAGGTCATTCCTAACTCGGATTACGGTCGTAAATTACAAACAACGATTGCATCTCGCGGGGATATGCCCGACGTTTCACTCATGGAAGTGTCAGCACGCGGAGCGTTGATGTCCCTGGATGCTTGGGAAGATCTGAGCGCGGCGCCTTATAACGCTAAGCTGGACGACTTGCTGGAGTATGCGCTGCCCCTTATCACGAACGAAAAGGGTGAAGTCGTCACCATTCAAGAGGATGCCACAATGGCTGGCATTGCCTATAAACGTGATCTGGCGCGTGAATATTTTGGAACAGATGATCCGAAAGAATTAGAAGCTATTTTCAGCAATTGGGACGTCTTTGTCGAAAAAGGCAAAGAAGTGTATGAAAAAAGCGGCGGAAAAGTGACTTTAATGAGCGGACTATATGAAGAGGGCTTCCGCCTGCTATCAGGATCGTACACAGAGCCGTGGGTAGTAGACGGAAAGTTGAACATAGAGAGCACCTTTAAGCCCGTTTACGAGCTTATGGAGAAGATGACTAAAAATAATATGTTCGGCAAGCTGGACACTTGGTCCGCTTCGTGGAATGCAAGCTTCGCCAACAATAATGTCATTTTCTATGCAACGCCTACATGGTTTGTTCCTCACGGTATTAAACCAAATGATCCTGACTCTGAGGGAAGATACGGTCTAATGAGAGCTCCGGTCAGCTATCAATGGGGCGGAACAGGAATGTCTATTCCGAAGGATGCTAAAAACAAGGAGCTGGCATGGCAATTCGTCAAATGGGTAACGATGTCCATGGATGGCGCAAAAGCATTCGCTGAAGTGAACAATACGATGACCTTGTACAAACCGGCAATGGAAGCCAACATTTATTCTGCTGCTGATCCGTATTTTGCAGGGCAAGATATTATGTCGAAATTCATTGAAATTGGCAAAGAAACAAAGGCAAGACCGATTACCTTGTATGACTCCATCATTACCGATTCTAATGCCCTTACGATGAAAATGATTGAAAACGGCAGAACGGCTGAGCAAGCTTACAATGAATTGGTGAAGATGATTTTAGAATCAGCTCCGGAATTGAAATAATATCTAGCGGAAAAAGGCAGTCCCCTGTCTTTTTCCGAAATTTCGACTGCATCGAGGTGGGTGTTGAATGTCTACGGATGAATTAACTAAACGGAATAAGATTTCTCAAAAATTAGCACCTTACATTTTCGTGTCGCCTTTCTTTATTATTTTTGCGTTATTTTCTTTATTCCCCATTTTATTCACCTTGTATATTAGTTTGACGGATTGGACAGGAACCAAAGATGTATCGTTGGTAGGGGTACAAAATTACATTCAAGTTTTTCAAGATACGCGTTTTTATCGTGCAGTGGGCAATACGTTTTTGTTTATGATTATGATCATTCCAGCTCAAATTATTTTGGCTTTATTTATTAGTGTCATGCTCACCAGTAAAAAGGTGCCTTTTGTCGGGACATTCCGCTTAATGAATTTCCTCCCGTATATTACAACGTCTGTTGCGATCGGCTTAATCTTTAACATTATGTTTGATTCGAATTACGGCAGCGTAAATGAAATATTAATGAAGTTTGGCTTCATTACAGAAAAGATTAATTGGTTAGGCGAAAAATGGCCTGCAAGAATAACAATTGCGCTTGTAACGATATGGAAATACTTCGGCTATACAGCCGTTTTATTTATGGCAGGCATTATGAGTATAGATAAACAGTTGTATGAAGCAAGTGAAATTGATGGAGCGGGTAAATGGAGACAATTATTCAGCATTACATTGCCTAATTTGAAGCCAGTCATGATTTTTGTCGTGTTGACTACGATGATCGGTTGCTTCCAGATCTTTGATGAGCCATACATGATTTTCACAGGATTCGGCGCGACACTGGTCGGTGGTCCTCAAGGATCGGCATTAACGGGAACGTGGCTGATTTATGATACGGTATTTGGCGGCACATTCCGATACGGATATGGCTCTGCCATTTCATTTGCGCTATTTATACTCATTACGGCGATTACATTAGTTGTGCTTCGCTTTATGAATAAGGGAGGGGAGTAAATGGTTAAGAAGCTGGGAAGTCCCTTTATGTTTCTGCTCATGGTGATCATTTCACTGATTTCCCTTTACCCCTTCTACACGATGATTATTATGGGTACGTATGAAAGCAATCAGTTGTATACCGGCATAAAGTTTTGGTTTGGCGATTCTTTGAATAAGAATTTAGCGTCGGTGTTTTCAATCAACTTTTTGAACTATTACAAGAATAGTTTGGTCGTAGCAATTTCAACCACGGTATTAGGCGTTTTAGTCTGCTCTGCGGCCGGATTTGCTCTAGGGAAATATCAATTTAAAGGTAAAAAGCTGATGCTGGCTATTGTTATTGGGATGCTCATGATTCCAAGTCAGCTGAGTATTATTGCCTTTGTGATTGAAATGCGCTGGTTTGGTTGGATGGATACGTTGTGGCCGCTAATCATACCGCCTGCGGCAAGCGCTTTTGGCGTATTTTGGATGACGCAATTTGCGAAAAATACGATTCCGACAGAAGTATTGGAGAGCGCGAGAATAGATGGCTGTAATGAAATGAGTGTGTTTTTACGCATTGCGATGCCATTTATGCGCCCGGCTTTCGTCACCTTAGCCTTGCTATTGTTCCTATGGTCCTGGAATAGCTTCTTAACACCATTAATTGTGTTGAATTCAGATGCCCTGTATACGATCCCGTTAGGAATAAGAGGCTTGGCGGGTCAATTCAGAAATGATAACGCCGCTCAAATTTTGGGGATTACGCTCGGCACCATTCCAGTGCTGTTCTTCTTTATCGCATTTTCGAAAAACTTGATCGAAGGTCTTGCTTCATCAGCGGTCAAAGGATAATGGATTCTCGATGGGAGGTTGGCATATGAGGAGTCTCGTCACCGACGGGCGCGGAAATCTGGAGATACGCCATATAGCGCGTCCGCTCTACAACGAATATCAAGCGTTAGTGAAGCTGGAGAGCTGCGGAATCTGCGGTACAGATTCCAAAATTATAAACGGGCAATTTAAGGGATTCGATCACTATCCCGCTAGCCTTGGACATGAAGGCGTTGGTCGTGTCGTTGAGCTTGGTTCGAAGGTGACCAGCTTCTCGTTCGGAGATCGGGTGCTGCTTCCCTTCATGGAAGAAGCGATTGATGGTGTGAACTCTGGTTGGGGCGCGTTTTCGGAATATGCAATTATCGGGGATGCGCAAGCATTGTTGGTTGATGGCAAAGGTCCAGGCGACCCGCAGTTCTCAGAGGCTTATTATGCACAGCAACGAATTCCGGACGAGATCAGCTCCGTAGACGCTGCCATGATTGTGACCTTCCGTGAAGTATTAAGCGCTATTAAGAGGTTTAATTTTCAAGCTGGTGAAAGTGTCGTGATTTTTGGAGCTGGTCCGGTCGGATTAACCTTTACGAAAATGGCGAAGCTGCTCGGTCTAGGGCCAGTCGTTGTATCCGTCAATCGTGATTCCAAAATCGATGAAGCGAAAGCGGTAGGAGCCGATTATGTATTTAACAGCTCAACGGTAGATATTGTGAGAGAGCTTAAAGCGCTGTTCCCGCAAGGTGTGGATCAAACGGTGGATGCAGTCGGTTTGCCGGAAATTATGAACCAGTCGATGAAAGTCGTGAAGCATAACGGAAAGATATGCTGTTATGGCGTGCCAAAGGAACAAAAGATGGAGCTGGATTGGAGTCAATCCGAATATAACTGGTCGCTTCATTTCCTGCAATGGCCATCCAAATTAGAAGAATCCTTATGTCATGAACAAATTCTGGAGTGGATGGCAGAAGGTCGCTTAATTCCATCCGACTATATATCGGACATTGTGCATTTTGACGATGCAGTTGAAGCCTTTGCCGCTGCCAAAAACAAAAGTGGAAAAAAAGTAGTGATCACATTTGATAAGTAGAGAGGATGAATGACATGAAAGAAACCAAGCTATATTGCGCGCTTCCTGAGGACATTGCGGTAACACCGGACGGCATGGCAATTGATCACGAAGGGAATTTGATCCTGTCATGCCCGAACTATGCGGATCCGTCGAAGCAAGGCGTTATTTTACGGATTGATAAGGAACGCCATATTATGAAGTGGGCGGATGTTCCCGTTCATGAAGAAACCGGGAAGTCGCATCCGATGGGTATCGCTTTTGGCCCGGACGGCGATTTATATATTTGTGACAATCAAGGATGGTCAGGTGATCCGTCCCTGGTATTCAAAGGTCGTATTTTAAGATTACGTGTTCGCGACGGCCTTGTAGAACGTTGCACCGTTGTTGCAACAGGAATGGAGCATCCTAACGGCATTCGTATTAAAGACGGCTATGCATACGTTACGCAAAGCTTGCTTTCCAAAGTGCAAGATTCGTCGAAGCTATTAGTGAGCTGCGTCTATCGCTTCAAGCTTGACGAAGAAAACATTGAGATTACAAACACGCTAGAGGATAGACATATCCTGACTACGTTTATTACTCAAAATGTGGACTGCCAGTATGGGGCAGACGGCATAGCCTTTGATAAGGAAGGCCGCATGTACGTAGGGAATTTCGGAGACGGCGCCGTGCATCGAATTTGCTTTGATGAGTCTGGTGAAGTCACTAGCAATGAAGTTTGGGCACAGAATTCGGCAGAGCTGCAATCAACGGACGGCATGATTTTTGATGATAACGGCAACTTATATATCGCTGATTTCTCTGCAAATGCTATTGCTAAGGTAACGCCTGACGGCGTCGTGAAGCGAATTGCGCAAAGCCCGGATACGGATGGACTTAATGGTGAACTGGATCAACCAGGCGAACCTATCGTATATGGGGGCAAAGTTATCGCTTCATGCTTTGATCTTGTAACAGGTCCGGACAAAGTCAATACAGGGCATGAACTGCCGGCGACGCTTTGTTATTTCGACCTTGATTAGCCGTCATCATGGACGGGTTGAATACCTTACAGGACAGGAGTGGGACAGAGAATGAACCGGGTGCTTATAACTCCAAAATCATTTCCGCGAACGATGACGGAACCTGCTGAATTGTTGAAGGCTGCTGGCTTGGAGCCGATCTATAATACTTCAGGTCGTACCATGACTGAAGATGAAATCATCGAAGTTTCTCGGCAGGGTGTTGTTGGCATTATTGTGGGGGTAGATCCCATTTCAGCGCATGTGTTAGAGGACTTGCCCGACCTCAAGGCGGTTTCAAAATATGGCATGGGAACGGACAATATCGATAGTCAACGCGCCAAAGAATTAGCCATTGATGTGCGAGTCGCTGCCGGAACCAATAATGTATCTGTTGCAGAGCTAGCGATTGGTCTACTATTTGCTATTGCAAGAAAGATTCCATTGACTGTGGCTGAAGTGAAAAAGGGAAGCTGGCAGCGGGTAATGGGGAATGAGGTTACCGGCAAAACACTTGGTCTAATCGGTGCAGGTCAAATTGGGCGTGAGGTCGCCTTGCGTGCACGAGGATTATGTATGAATGTCATCGTATACGATCCTTATTTGCAGGATGACTCCTTTTTCAAAGAACATCATATTGCGATTAGTTCCAGCTTAGAGGGCGTATTAGGCGTAAGTGATTTTGTATCTCTGCATGTGCCGGCAACCGCAGCTACTCATCATTTAATTAATGAAACCACGTTAAGCTATTGTAAGCCTTCATGCTATTTGATTAATACATCAAGAGGCGAATTGGTCGATGAAGAAGCTCTCTATAATGCATTGCTGAACAAGAAGTTAGCAGGAGCGGCACAGGATGTTTTCAGTATAGAACCACCTCCGTCTAATCATAAATTGCTAGAGCTAGATTCCTTTATATTAACGTCTCATACAGGCGCATACACGCAAGAAGCTGTAGAGCGTATGGCTGTTAAAGCGACAGAGAATTTACTATCCATGCTTAAAGAGAAGCAACAGGGCTAAGCTGTAACGACGAGGAGTGGATCACAAGATGAAATTTGAAAAGGCAACGAAACCAACGATGTATTTTATCGGTGTAACTACGGGGAAGTCCTCCATCATGACGCTTTTTCCTAAATGGGCGGATATCCTGGATCTTGGGGATGTCGTGATCAAAGGGATTGATATCGAGATTCATGCGGCCGCTGAAACCTATCGTGAAGTCGTGGAGTTCATTAAAGGGGATGAGCTTTCGCTTGGAGCGTTAGTGACGACGCACAAAATTGATTTGTATCACGCAGCGAAGGATTTATTTGATGAATTCGATCCCTTTGCAAGGAGCTTTGGTGAGCTTTCGTCCATTTCCAAACGAGACGGCAAGCTAATCGGCCATGCGAAGGACCCCATTACAAGTGGTCTTGCTATGGAAGCCTTTATTCCCGCTAATTACTGGAGCGATCACAAGGGCGACTTGTTTATTATGGGTGCAGGCGGAAGCGCAATAGCCATTTGTTCATACCTCTTACAGGAGAAGCATGGCCATAATATCCCTTCTCGTATTATTGTAACCAATAGAAGTCAGCCTAGATTGGATGAGATTGAGAGAATTGTGAAGGAGCTGCGTCCGGATGTAGAGTCTCAATTCTATCTATGTCCTAACTCCGGAGATAATAACGAAGTATTATCTCCGATTTCCCCTCATTCTTTAATTGTGAATGCAACCGGTCTTGGTAAGGATCGCCCGGGTTCGCCACTATCGGATAACGTAGATTTTCCGCTTCAAAGCTTGATATGGGAGCTGAATTATCGGGGTGATTTGACCATGCTGAAGCAAGCCTTTCAAGCACAAGAGAAATGTGAGCTGACAGTAGAGGATGGCTGGGTCTATTTCTTGCATGGCTGGACACAAGTGATTGCGGAAGTATTTAACATTGAAATGACGGATGAGAAGTTTGATGAAATCGAAAAAATATCAAATTCGATACGCAGTTGAAGGATGGGGATCAGGATGATGCAACATTTTTCACAACCGTTTACACAATTATTTGATCTTAAGAATGGTTTGTCCGATAAAGGTGAGACGACAAACAGATATTTGTCCAATATGAAAGGGATGTACGCCGATCAGGGGGCTTATGAGGAAGCGATCGCACATGATAATCCGCTAGTTTACGAGTTTTATGAGCTGAAACTGCCGGAGCATCCCGGTGAGCTGTTGTTTGGAACAAGTATTGTTTATCCAGGTAAAGTAGGCAATGAATATTATATGACGAAAGGTCATTTTCATAGTATTCTGGAAACAGGCGAAGTGTACTACTGTCTCTCTGGGGAAGGATACCTGCTGCTCGAAAATCCTGAAGGAGAATGGAGCGCAGAGCGCTTTACTCCCGGAGCTGCCGTATATGTGCCGCCTCGGTATGCACATCGCAGCATTAATACGGGTAATGAACCGCTGGTTACCTTTTTTGTTTTCCGAGCGGATGCAGGTCATGAGTATGGTTTAATTGAACAACAAGGCTTTAGAAAGTTAATCGTTGAGGAAAACGGAGCTAGTTCAATCATAGACAATCCGAAATGGATTGAATAGGAGGCGACCACCATGGAATATTCATATTTGGGAAGATCGGGCTTGCGCGTAAGCCGCTTATGTCTGGGTACGATGAATTTTGGCGTAGATACAGATGAGAGGGAAGCTTTTAAAATTATGGATGCAGCATTAGATGCCGGCATTAACTTTTTCGATACGGCTAATATTTATGGGTGGGGCGAAAATGCCGGTCTAACCGAATCCATTATGGGTCGTTGGTTTGCGCAAGGCGGGCAAAGAAGAGAACGTGTAGTTCTTGCTACCAAAGTCTATGAGCCCATTAATGATCCTGATAAGCCGAATGATATAAAAGGTCTCTCTATCTATAAAATTAGAAGACAGCTGGAAGGATCGCTGAAACGATTGCAAACCGATCACATCGATCTATATTTCATGCATCATATTGATCGTCGCACGCCATGGGATGAAATATGGGAAGCGTTTGAAAGAGAAGTGCGTTCGGGTAAAGTCGATTATGTCGGCTCCAGCAATTTTGCCGGATGGCATTTGATGAAAGCACAGGCATCCGCTCAAAACCGCCGGTTCATGGGATTGGTTTGCGAACAGCATAAGTATAGCTTGCTGAACCGCTTGCCGGAGCTGGAAGTCATTCCTGCGGCGAGGGATCAAGGTATTGGTATTGTAGCTTGGAGTCCACTGGATGGCGGATTATTAGGTGGGAACTGGAAGAAGAAATTAGCAGCAGGGAGAACAAGCCGCAATACGCAATTAATTGAAAGACATATGACTCAGCTCGAAGAGTATTCAAGCTTATGCCAACAACTTGGCGAGTCGGAAGCTAACGTTGCGTTAGCGTGGGTGTTGGCGAATCCTGCGATGACTGCCCCGATTATCGGGCCGCGTACAGTGGAGCAGCTGAAGGATAGCTTGCGGGCTGTTGAGATTTCTTTGGACGAATCGGTTATGAAAGAATTAGACCGCATCTTCCCCGGCCCGGGAGGAGAAGCTCCTGAAGTCTATTCTTGGTAAGCGCATGAACGTATAAAGACAAATAAGGCTTGTTATATAAAAGTGCATTTCACTTGTAAGTTGAGCAATTAACAAGTGGGGTGCACTTTTGTTTCAAAAAGTGACATGAAAAAACATCTTCAAATAGATCGTTCCAGACTCGTGAGCTGGATGGGTCATTGAAGATGTTTATAATTAATGTCATGAAGTTAGCTCATGGCGTTTGAATAGAAAACGCCCGTGTCGGATTCGTAGTCATAAGCGCATCCAGTTCTTGTTCGGTTACCCCTTTACTTCTTAAACCAGGTAAAAAGGATTCGATAAGATACGTGAGTCCGATCGAGCCTTGGTATGACTTTAAGCGTTCTCTAGTAGTGTCGAGACCGAGCAAAATGTGATCCCCAAAACCGGCGCGTATCATCATCGTAATATGAACTAGTTCATTCTCATCATTATGATACTTGAATCTGCCTATCGTATCATACTCCAGAAAAACCCCTTCTTGCGCCATTCTTATATGTTGATCGGGTTCATCGAGCGAACGGTCGAGATGGCAAATAATGATTCGATTGCTTTCTACGCCATGCTCCTTGAAGAATTGATATAAGTACCAAGCCTGACGACTGGACTCAATATGACACATAATAGAACATCCGGTTGCTTTCGCTGCTATAGCAGCGGCTTCGAACCATCTTTTATCGGGATCATCCATTCTGGCTTGATCAATCGCCACTTTAATAAATCCCGCTTTGGCTTCGATATACGTATCGGGATAATGCTGATCAGTACCGATGTACATGCCGTTTTTGAGTTCATGTATAAAAATCGCGGCTAATTGTTGGGCGCTCTCTTGCTTGATCCAATGATGGTCGGGGTAGAAGCTTAGTTTGTGAAAGCCGGTAGGCAAAATTAACTGTAATCCTGTCTCTTGCGCCAGTCTGACCTGTTCCTTCTCCATCCGGCCGCACCCTAATGGCTGCGCATCCACAATAGCTTTGCCGCCTGCAGCCAAAAAATGCTCAACTTCCTGCTTAGTCAGATCATAATTGTCTATCGTTAAAGCAGGATTAAGAGTGCCTGGATGTCCAGGTGCAATAAACAAATGCTCATGGCTATGGCAAAAATCAAGTTTTTCTATCGGACCTAATACCGTTTGAATGGCCATATCAATTCCCCTTTAGCAGCGATTACAAATATATAAGAACGTAAATATGTCATTACATATTATTATACTCCTTTTTGTTGTTTAGTAAAATGCATCATTCTTTTGTTTTCGACAGAATCATATTTAATCCGAAAAGGGCCATCACTATTGTGAGAGGTTCTTTCTTTTGCCTGTTTTCTGGCTGCCGTTATTCACTCACTGTTATTTCTACCGGTTGAGATGATATTCTAAAATCTTTTCGATTCCCGTCGTCTAACTCTATTGAAAAAGATGCTGTTCCTATTAGCTTGTATGTCCCGGCTTTTTCGATTTTTATTGTCGTTTTGCCATCCTTCTGGCTGCCTGACTTATACGGCTTATTTGGTTTTAAGGGATGAGTAATACCAATCGTAGCCGTAATAAAGGAATCTATGAGAGGGTTGTTTTGTTCATCATAGATTTGCACATGAATCAATGGAGCTCCATGTAAAATCGAGATACTTTGCTTTGACAGGTTAGTTAATTCTGTGATGAGAGTAATGTCTTTATTTGCTTTCAGTGTTGTATCCACTACAGCTATGGATGTAGTGAAATTCTCCTCTACAAGATCCTCCTCAACAGGATCATTCATTGTTGTACAAGCTGTCAGAGACAGAAGCAAAACGATTAGGAAAACATATTTCATGATGGAATCCCTCCTTAAAGTTTATGGACGTATTTTAGACGAAATTGTTGCTTGTTCTTCCAAATATTCCATCATGTGAGTTTATAAAAGGCAGTTATAATATACGGTCAGATGGTTTCAAACTTGCTAATATGCTTATATTAGATGATAGAGGGAACAATAGTCATACACAGGTTAAGCTGTAATATAGCTTGAAGCAGCTCTACCAGGCATTATTTGATATAGGGGATGGAAGCAGATCATGAGCCAATTTACGATTATTGCAACGGATAGATTAATCATTAGAACACTTGAAATGAAGGATAAAGAAGCTTTTTTTGAATATCGCGCTATGCCGGAGGTTTATAAGTACCAATCATGGAGGCCTGAGAGTATTGGCGAAGTCGAAAGCTTTATCACTGCGAATATGGCTATCGAGCCGAATACAAGAGATTCATGGCTGCAATTAGCAGTTTGCCTGAAGGAAGGGCAGCTTGTTGGTGATATGGGTATTCATTTTATGGGCGATGATGAATCCATTGAAATCGGTTATACCCTTTCTCCTGAGTTTCAAGGTCAAGGCTACGCCTTTGAAGCGGTCAAAGCATTAATAGATTATTTATTTTTGGGGCTCAAAAAACATAGAATCACAGGATCAGTTGATCCTGATCATATAAAATATATAAATCTACTAGAGAGACTAGGGTTTAGAAAAGAAGCCCACTTTATCAAGAGCTTTCGACTTCATGACCAATGGGTTGATGATTGCGTATATGCCATATTGGCGGAAGAGTGGAAGTAATTTTTGGGGCAGTTGGGGATAACGTAGAAAGACAAAATAGAGGAGGTTCCTCCATGACAACTAGTAAAATGAATGCTAAAGTGGATCGTTTTATAGGCAGAGCTGATAAATGGCAGGAACAATTCGAGAACTTAAGAATGATTGTTCTTGGGTGTGAGCTAACCGAAGAATTGAAGTGGGGCGTGCCTTGTTATACGTTTCAAGACAGCAACGTCGTATTAATTCATGGATTTAGAGAATATTGTGCGCTTCTGTTCGTCAAAGGCGCCTTGTTAAAAGATCCTCAAGGGATTCTGATTCAACAAACGGAGAATGTACAGGCGGCACGCCAAATCCGATTCACTAATGTTCAACAAATCCTTGAAATGGAGACGACCCTGAAAGCCTATATTAACGAAGCTATAGAGGTTGAACAGGCAGGTTTGAAGGTGGAGTTGAAAAAGAATACAGAATACGCCATTCCTGAGGAGCTGCAAAGCAAATTCGATGAAATGCCTGATTTGAAAACAGCTTTTGAGGCATTGACGCCCGGTCGGCAAAGAGCGTATCTTCTTCATTTCACTGATCCAAAGCAATCCAAAACGAGAGTGTCACGGATCGAAAAGTATACGCAGCATATTTTGAATGGAAAAGGATTAAATGATAATTAGATTGTGTGGGCCAGTTATAATTAATTTTAGAATGGTTGCTTTTCAAATTTCGCCAAGTATCCGTTGGGGCGGGATAGAAGCAAGCCTCTTCGTAAGGATTGGGAAGAATGCAAGATTCAAATCATGAAGGAAGCACTTCTCGCTAAGGTACAGCAGCATTCCAGTATTAAATCGATTCTTCTGTTTACAGGAGATTGTACATTAGTCGAACATACGACCAACGATGCCTACTGGGATGACGGCGGTAACGGTCAAGGTCAGAACATGTTGGGAAAATTGTTAATTGAAATTAGAAACGATCTGGATGAACACATCCCGGAGTTTTATCCGCCGCAATGGATTGCGTTTCCCGATTACCCTCCCTTTAGTATGGGCTGGAGAATGGGAGCAGGCGAAGATTATATAATGTACTTGTCAGAATGGAGAGGGAAACAGTCTCCTGAAGCTCTAAAAGAATAGGATGACTACTTTGTTCAGCCGGACGAGTGGGTCAAGGCTGCTGAAGTTGAAGACGCATTCCATCAAAAAATAAATAAGCAATCCCGTAGCCTCCCGTCTTTTGATCTTTTTTCAAATAGACGGGAGGCTAAGTTGTTTCCATCAAGACATCGTTCTTGCACCAATTACGTATAGTCACTCCGTGTGTTCCCTCGACATTCGTTTAGCATTTACTTTGTCGGAAAAGAAGGGATTTTTGGCAGATATATCGAATTAACTCGAGATATCTGGATGACTATGGAAAAGGGGATAGTAAGATGAGGAAGTTTGCAGCAATGATGTTGAGCTTGTTCCTGTTGGTAAGCTTGATCCCGACAGCTGGGGCAGCACAGACAGAAACAAAAGCTTCACAGATTGCGGATGTAAAAGGCGATATGATTTTGATGGAGGACGGCACTCTTTGGCTGAAGCGGCCTTGGGCTGCAACCGGGTATATGAAAGCCAGTATAGACGCCACTTCTTTTGGCAAACCGTATGGCTATGCTTTAACAAGCAAAGGAGAGCTTATTTCCTGGGATGATCATGATCTTCCAACAGTTGACAAGAGCCAAAATAGTATCAAGTACTTAGCGTACGGTGCCTATATAAAGAAGGATGGAACGGTTTGGTATTATGACGGCAAGCAAATAGAGGGACTGAAAAATATTGTCCTTTACGAAAGAGATTATATGAGCCACGTTTATTTGACGACTAGCGGTGAAATCTATCATTCGTATATTCGTGACGCTGTGTTGGATAAGGTTGAAGATCCTTACTCCATTGTATCGTTACTAATGACGAGCGACAATGACGTTGCTTATATGGACAACACAGGCAAAGTTGTGGTGGTGAAAGCTCATCACTACGATTACAACGACGGAAAGGTTACCTTCCGCCCCAAAGTATTAACGAATGATGCCGCTCATATCCAATACAACTCGGACAATGCGCTTGTCGTTACCAAGAAAGACGGAACGGTGTGGATGTCTGGCAGCTACAAAGACCAAGATAAACTTGTGAAGCAAGTGAAAGGAATTGAAAAAGCAGTAAAAGCTGTTCCGTATTATGGAACCTTGCATGAAACCAAAAAAGTGGACGACCCCAATAATACGATAACTGTTAAGAGTAGTGGCATCACCATGCTAGTCAAGCATCAAGATGGCAGTTGGAAGGTTCATGTCGGCGACAAGGTTACAAACATCAAGGCTCCAGAATCGACTGGGATTAAATTCACAACATCGAATGCACAGCCGGCAGTAGGGAATACCATATACTTCAAGGTTGTTCAACAATACAACAACGGGTATAAAGAGACTTTATCGAACGAGAGTTATTCCATGGAGATTGACAAGCCGCATTTGTTAAAAGTAGCAAAGGACGGCTCCTATAAGGTTACAGGTGTAGGAGAAGCGAAAGTAACTGTAAAGGCAGGCGAGAAAAGCCAAACGCTCACGATAACGGCCAAGCTAGGGAAGAACTTGACAGGGGCCGTAAATCTTAATAATGTCACTTATTTGCCGATTCAAACCGTTTTCCAATCGCTTGGAGGAACCGTCACTTACACGGCAGCCAGCAAAACGTATGACGTTACGATCGGTACGACGACCATTCAACTAAAGGTTGGACAGAAGAACGCAAAGGTGAATGGCAAAGATACTGCCATGGAACAGGCAGTCCGCGAAGAAAAGGGTAAAGCATTGTTCCCGGCAAGTTTATTGTCCAAATCTTTGGGAGCGAAGCTGCAGTGGGATACCAAGCTCCAACAAATGAAAGTATCGTTTGGCTCCGCATTTATGGTCATTGAATCAGCTGATACGCCGAAGATCAAGAAACAAGATGAACAAGGTACGCTTGTTAAATATTTGAATAAGTCGTTTTGGGTGAATAGTTATAAAAATTGGGAGCGATTCTCCAAGGTTACGGTAACAGACATTGTTCCAGTAGGCAGTAACAATTTCCAGGTAGTCTTTAAGGATGCCAAAGGAAATACGCTTCAATCTGATATCATGTCGAAGGATTTTGTCTCACGAGTTTTGGACGATTCGTATACGTTCTTGTCGTACGACCCTTATAAGAAATACAGCTGGTCGGCCGCAACATGGGAATCGATCAAGGCATCCAAGATCTCAATCGGCATGAATAAGACCCAGGTGGAATTTTCATGGGGACGGCCTAATGATATTTCCAAATTAACGAGCCAGCAGACAACAATAGAAGTGTGGAGCTATGGCAGCCAGTATGTAGCGTTCACTAATGGTAAGGTTACACAAATTTATACGTTATAAAACAGAGAGCCGCACAGTCGTCCGAAAGGATAGATGTGCGGTTTTTTGAATGCGTAGAGAAAGTATAAATAGATTACTCAAAAGGGTGATAGAATAGAGTTCCTAGAGGGAAACTGTCTTACGTATCGGATATGTTATTTTTTATTTTTCTAAACATCAGCGAGGTGACAGCATGACCAAGATAGAAATCGTTTTGACCAAACAGGGCAAGACTTTCAAGGATTACAGGCACTTGTCGATTACGGAGACTCAAGAAGTTTGCATCATTAACTACATTAAAGGACGGTTGTATTCGGATAAAAAAACGATAAATCCTACCTATGAGTCATTTCCCAACAAGCAGGAAGCTATCGATCGGTTGAATGAAATTGATGGTGAATGGAAAGCAAAAGGCTATGTAGAAGAAGCGGTGGATATCTTGTTTCAAATCGCGGAAAAAGAAAAATACGTATACGACAAAGCAAAATGGCATTACGATGGCGACTTTCCGCAAGAGCTGGATCGCACTCAAGCCTATGTACCGACAGGTATGTTCATAGCCTGGCTGGTCAAAAATGATCTCGTCAGTAAGCGAAGTCGGAAGGAAGATGCGAACGAAATCGAGCTTGTCAAAGGGAACGAAATGACAGGTGCTCAATTTTATCGTACAAATTGGGATGGCGTATTGAGCTCGGATGAATTATCGGATGAAGCGGATGCATTTGCCCGTGAATATCTCCATCTTCATAATGACATGTATACGGCGGTGGATTTCCAAAACATATTGGCGGGTGACCTGCCGTCGATTTATCATGTAGAGGATTCTATTGAAAATTACTACGTCATTGAGCCGATTATTTCAGAGCGATATCAAGAGTGGAAAAATGGAAAAAAACTCGACATGTGATCATGGTATAGTATTTGAAGAAACAGTCTAAAAAGGATGTGTGAAATGATGAACTTAGAGGCGGTTATGCAAGAGCTTGAAGCTCTGAGCAAGGAACGTACCAAAAAAATATATCAATCCAATGGCGCTCATGAACCGTTATTTGGCGTAGCTACCGGTCAAATGAAGCCTATTCTCAAAAAGACGAAATTAAATCAGCCTCTAGCGGAGCAGCTTTACGCTACAGGTAACTATGACGCTATGTATTTTGCAGGCGTTATTGCAGAGCCAAAAGTGATGACGGAAGCGGATTTCGAGCGTTGGATCGAAGGTGCTTATTTTTATATGTTGTCCGATTATGTAGTGGCCGTAACACTTGCCGAGGCCGACATTGCACAGGAAGTGTCCGACAAGTGGATCGCCAGCGGCGAAGAATTGAAGATGTCTGCGGGCTGGAGCTGCTACTGCTGGCTGCTGGGGAATCGCAAGGACCATGAGTTTTCCGAATCGAAGCTGGCAGATATGCTTGAATTGGTGAAGAATACGATTCACGATGCTCCTGAGCGTACAAAATTCGCGATGAATAACTTCATCTACACAGTAGGGGTATCCTATGTACCGCTTCATGATAAAGCAGTCGAGATTGCAGGGATAGTAGGTCCAGTAGAGGTCAAGAAGGATCAGAAAAAAAGCAGCTTCTTGATCGCTTCCGAACGTATTCAGAAGGCTGTCGACAAAGGAGATATTGGTTTCAAGCGCAAGCATGTAAGGTGTTGAAATTATCCAAGATAAAGATCAATTGCAATTAGTATGGTTTATTACCGGGCCATTATTTTCTGGTTCTATTAGACTACTATTTTTTTGGAATTCGAAATGCCAAATGATTGAATTATGCGACTAAAGTAGTAAAAAAGAAGTGATTACTTCTAAATATTAGGATGCTACTTGCCGATATAGTAGTAAAGCGACGTTAATGGGTGGGGTCTATGAAAATAACGCATAACATCTCGGCATTAAATACAAGCAATCGGTTAAATAAAAGCAACAAAAGTGCAGGCACCTCTTACGAAAAACTATCATCGGGCCTTCGCATCAATCGGGCGGCAGACGATGCCGCTGGACTTGCCATATCTCAGCAGATGAGAGGGCAAATTAGAGGGCTGCAACAAGCAAGCAGAAATATTCAGGATGGAAATTCACTTGTTCAAACAGCAGAAGGCGGTCTTCAAGAAATTACTGCGATAATCCATCGGCAAAAAGAATTGATAATTCAAGGCATGAATGGAACTTATTCCGACCAGGATAAACAAAATATGGAGCAGGAAATTAAACAACTTAATGAAGCAATAGACAGCATCGCGCTTCAAACAGGCTTTAATACCACTAATTTGCTCGCGAGAGTGGATTATCAAATTCTTGAGGATCGTTCAAGCTTGAATGAGGATGTTACGACGACAGGCCCGTTCCCTACTACGGTAACCAATCAGCGAGTGTTTAACGGGTTTTGGCCTATCGGCACTCCTACACAGTCTCTGTCTGTTGTTTCGTCGACAACGGGAACGAATACCGAAATGGCTAATGATCATGAGGCGAGATTAACGCCGATCGTTTCGCCGGACGGCAGACCGGGCTTCAACGATTATGAAAAAAATGTACATACACAAACAGATACGACCGCTACCGTTGAGCATACCTATGAACGCATATTGAATAACGAACCGAGATTTACAGAGCTGGACGTGAAACATAATACACTTCGCAATATTTATTTCCAAACGGAACTTGTAGTCAACTCGACGCGGGCAGGACAATTCCCTGATTTTGGAGGGTTCCAGGATAGATTTGCGGTGATTGAAATTGATGGTGTATCGCATACGCTGGATACGTTTACGATAGACAGCTCGAACGTATCGGCAGGATCTATTTCGGTTTTTTATTCCAAGGACGGCATTGAAATCGAAAAAACGATGACGACAGATGGAACGTCATTTACAGCGGGGTTTAAGGTACGCAATCAGTCAGGAGTGGATGACAAACAAATCAGATTTAGTACGGTTTTTCAGCCGGTATACGACGCTACCTACGACATTTCATCTACTAACGGGGTGCCGATCGGCAGCACGGCGGCCAGCGGGGACATTCCTGATGCAGGAACGGTATTTGAATTGTCCAACGATCTAGTCGATTTTGAATTTTCATTTCTGAATGGCGGAAGCTATGCCAAGCCGAGCTCATTGACGACAGGAAGCGCGGTGCTGGATTCAAACAATAGCGGCACCAATGTGATTACTACGACTTGGGAAAGTGCAGATCTGGATGACGGGGGCTTACTGGAGTTCGGGTTTTCGCTGAACAACTTTAATTTCAAACAAGAGCTTCACCGAACTACAGATGAATATACCAGAACCATTCATTCCATTGTCGAGACGGTGACCACGGATATTAAGGACATTGACTATGTTCCTCCCAAAGTCGATATTCAAACGGGGGATCAATCAGGCCAGCTTCTTAATATACCATTATTCAATGTGAAAACGGACGGCTTAGGTATTGCGAACCTTAGCATTTTACCGCCGACTATTCCTGAGACTTCATTGGCTAAGACCGAAAGTGCACTAACAAGGGTAACGAATGTTAGATCGATTTATGGCGCGTTGCAGAATCGTCTTGAACATACGATGAATTCGGTTGATAATTATACCGAAAATTTAATGGCGGCTGAATCCAGAATACGCGATACGGACATGGCCAAAGAAATGATGGAGCTGACGAAGATGAATATTCTGAACCAATCGGCCCAGGCTATGTTGTCCCACGCGAATTCAAATCCGCAGGCTATTTTGCAGTTGTTCAAATAATGTTGTTATGAAGACCTTCTGAATAGGAGGGTCTTTTTTAGTACACAATGACTTGCAGCTTGACGAACAACCTAAATATGCTATTATACTGGCCTAAGGGGTGAGTATTTTGCAAATACTTGAATTGAATTACGAGAACAACCAACAAGAAATTTCGAGATTACTGGAACAACACAGCGAATTCGCTAACCATAGTGTCCCGCCCTATGTGCGTGAAGGCATCTCGCTTGCAGCTTATGAGAATGATAGGTATATCGGCGGTATCACGGGCAGTATTGTATGGAATATGCTGCATGTTCACCTTCTGGCAGTTGATCCTTCCTGCAGAGGGAATGGATTGGGAGCGGCTCTGCTGGAAGAGATAGAATCTAGAGCGCGGTTACGCGGTTGTAAGGTGAGCGAGTTAACGACGATGAGTTGGCAAGCGCCGCACTTTTATCAGAAGCAAGGGTATGAGATCTTCGGTGAGATAAAAGATTGTCCGAACGAAGGCCACACTAAATACTATTTAAAGAAAAGTCTTTAAGCTGTTATAGGAAAGCCGTCAACAAAAAAAGTTGCAAACATCATGTTTGCAACTTTTTTGTCTATAACCTACATGTGAACCAAGTCAAAAGAGTGTCCATAGCCTTAGCTAACTTCAAGTCGTCTTTTCACACGTTGGACAATTTGCTCTACGCTGAAGCCGTACTGTTCGATGATCGTCTCGCCTGGGGCGGAGGCCCCGAATTGGTCAATTGCAATGATGTCGCCGTCATGGCCTGCATAGCGTTCCCAGCCCAGGGATGAACCCATCTCAATGGCAATCCGTGTTTGGACAGACGGGGATAACACTGATTGTTTATATGCTAAGCTTTGCTTCTCAAAGCGATCCCATGACGGCATGCTGACAACAGCTGTATCGATTTGTTCTTCGGCCAGCGCTTGTTGTACTTGTAGGGCAAGATGAACTTCAGAACCAGTAGCTAGCAGCAAGGCTCTCGGGCTGGCGGACTGGCTTTTGGAGATGATATAAGCTCCTTTGGACACTCCATCATAAGCAAGCCGATGAGTATCTTTCATTGTAGGAAGATTTTGTCGGCTGAGAACAAGCGCGGTAGGAATGTTCTGGGATTCTGCTGCTAATCTCCAGGCCACTTTAGTTTCATTGGCATCGGCTGGACGGATGATAGATAGATTAGGCATCGCCCTCAACGAGGCCAATTGTTAAATCGGCTCATGTGTCGGTCCGTCTTCGCCTACCGCAATGCTATCGTGAGTAAAGACGTAAGTAACAGGCAACCCCATTAGAGCTGCTAGACGGATAGCCGGGCGCAAGTAATCGGAGAAGACAAAGAAGGTGCCGGCATACGGCTTTAATCCGCCATGCAACGCTAATCCATTGAGTATAGCTCCCATGGCAAACTCTCTAACCCCGAACCAAATATTTTTGCCACTGTAGGATTGGGGTAAAAAAGGCTCCGTATGTTTCATCATCGTTTTGTTGGAGCTTGCCAGGTCAGCCGAACCGCCGATTATGCCTGGCAATTCGGTTGCCAGCACGTTAATGATTTCTTCTGACACGGCGCGGCTTGCAGCAGAGCTGCCATCTGGATAGTGGGGCAAAACCTCATCCCAGTTTAATGTAAGTTGATTCTCTATTGCTCTCAGCAGCTGCTTGGCCAGATCCGGATAAGCAAGGGCATATTGTTCCCATAACTTCTGCCATGCGGCTTCTTGCTGTGCTCCTGTTTCAACAACTTTGGTGTGGAAATGAGCGTAGACTTCCTCCGGAACATAGAAAGGGGTGTCAGGAGCCCATTGCAACGCTTGTTTAGTCAGCTTTGCTTCTTCGCCACCCAAAGGAGAGCCATGGGAAGCGGATTTGCCGGCTTTATTCGGCGAGCCAAATCCGATTGTTGTTTTGATTTCGATAAGGGTCGGTTTTGTGAGATCGGATTTTGCTAGCACTAGAGCGCCGGTAATTTGTTCTCCGTCATTGCCATCCTCAACCCGAATATACTGCCATCCCTGGGCTTCGAACCGTTGCTGCACATTTTTAGAGAAGGACATATGAAGCTCGCCATCGAGCGAGATATCATTGGAATCGTACAGCACAACTAATTTCCCCAGCTTCAAATGCCCGGCAAGCGAGGCTGCTTCATAAGAGATGCCCTCCATTAAATCCCCGTCACCGCAAATAGCAAACGTAAAGTGGTCAATAATGGGCAGTTCGGGCTGATTGTATACGGCAGCTAGATGCTGTTCTGCAATGGCGAGACCTACAGCGGTAGCGACTCCTTGACCAAGAGGGCCGGTAGTGAGTTTTTCTTTGCCGTAACGGCAACCGCGACTCAATCCGCCACATTGCCGGTGTATATGAGTAAGTTCATGACACAGCAAGGTTATTTCTGGGGCAAGATGTCAGCCGCCGGTACGATGGTTGTGCTTGTGCCTATTATCATCGGCTTCTTTGCTTATAAGTCCTTCGTGAAAGGGCTGACAGCGGGTTCGGTTAAAGGTTAGCTATTAGCAGCTGAATAGCGCGTTCAAAATTACGGCTTTGGTTCCAAAAGGTTCGAAAATCTATAATAGATTTTCGGGCCTTTTTTATATGAATCGGCTAAATAAATTGTGAATCTGTAGGAATGTGATAGATTCGCGGTATTTAGGCCTGCGTTTTCGCATGCTCTTTAAACCATAGACAGGACGCTGGAATGAACATCCCGACGTCTGGAAATTTTGGCCAGCGACGACTACAATAGAAGGACCATTTACGAATAGATCGAGAAAGAAGGTCCTCCCATGAAAACAAAACTGTACTTGACTAGACACGGCCAGACAGAGTGGAATGTCGAGCAGAAGCTGCAAGGGCACCAGGATTCTCCTTTGACTGAGCAAGGAATCAACCATGCTGCTTGGCTTAGCGAGTCGTTAAGGCATGTGAATCTCGATATCATCTATGCTAGCTCCAGCCCGCGAACGCTAAAAACAGCAGACATTCTGCGCTATGATCGAGCAATCGATATTGTGCCGGAGGATGATTTGAGAGAAATAAGTATGGGCAGTTGGGAAGGGCAGAGGAACAGCGATATTGAAAGCCATTCTCCAGATAAGCATTATGACTTTTGGAACAATCCGCATTTGTATGAGCCGACGAATGGAGGGGAGACCTATCATGATTTGCAGCAACGGGTGCTCCCTAAGGTTCAGGATATCATCTCCCGTCATACGGGGAAGAACATTCTGATTGTGACGCATGCCGCTGCACTCAAAACAATCATGACCTTTTTCGAAGGCCGGGAGCTTGCCGATCTGTGGACGCCTCCGATTCTGCACTCAACAGCGCTATGCAAGGTAGTCTGTGAAGGCGATCGATTTACTATTGAACTATATGGGGATACGTCCCACTACAAAGAATAATCATTCAGGGTCATGTTCGAAAGGATGATTTTGAAATGACAGTACGGATTGAATTAGTAGATTGGGTGGAAAGAGAGGAGAGGGCGGAGGCCTTGCTTAGGCTAGGAGATGCCTTGATGACGTTTCCGATGAAACAAGGCTTTGAAGCTGAGGTCGTCAGGCTCCATTCTGATGCTTGCGGAAGTTTTGTTTTTAAGATATGGAATAAGCACTCCAGGCATGATGTTTCGTTCCAATACCGGCTGCTTAGCGTATTGTTCAAACGTGGAATATCTGTATCACGACCGCTCGGTTGGGGAGTGATGCCGGACGGAACCTATGCGCTGCTCACCACTTATGATGGTGTATCTGTTGACCCGTTGAAACCAGAGAAGATGCAGGCTATTGCCGGTATTCTGGCAGAGCTGCATCAGTTAAATCCAAGCGATATAGAAACGCTGAATATGCCTCAATATGATTTCGTCGGCTACCATTTTCAAGGCTTGGACTCACATCCCGATATCGCTGCAGCACTGCAATCCATCCTTTCAAAGGTGCAAATGAAGCAGGACCGAATCATTCACGGTGACTTTCACCCAGAAAATATTGTGGAAGACGGGGAACGCTTTACAGTAATAGATTGGACGAACGGTCAACTGGGAGATCCCAGGTATGACTTTGCCTGGTCCTATTTTTTACTTCGGCTCTACCTTTCGGAGCAGCACGCCAATTATTTTCGAACAGCTTACGTTAGGGTGGCGGCGCATGAAGTACCGCAGCAGGAGCTCGATATCTATGAAGCGATAGGTATCCTCCGATGGGTGTTATTGCATCGCAACGGTCATGTATTGGCCAAGCCTGAAGTGTTAGAGCATCTAAACAGGCTATTGGCCAGTCATGCCATAATGAAGGGGTTTGGGTTTCACAGAAGCTGAGGCCCTCCAATTATGATACCTAGCTCCGTTATATCCATTCACAACAAACAAGGGCGCAGCACTTCACAGTGTTGTGCCCTTGCTTATTCTAAGTCTTACAACCTATTCATTTTTCCAACCTTGTAACTACTTGTCACGAATGTGCGTCTATTACATGACAGTGAATAGGTTCGATAGATTTCAGAATGATAGAGGAGGAGCCGGATTATATGTTCAGAAAAACAACGTTATGGACGATAGCGCTTGTGCTGTTATGGGCTAACAGCGTATTCGCATACAATGTTCAGCTGCTGCCGTTTAAGGATGAGGAACACGATTATTCCAGGGAGCCGATCTACACCTTATCGGCGCTGGGCATTATTAATGGTTATGATGATCGGACCTATCGTCCGAATGTGGATCTTTCCAGAGAAGCATTTATAAAACTGCTGGTCATGGCCAGTCAACTGGAGATGACTGCTCCTAAGGACAAGCTGCCGGCGGATGTAACGAAGGATCGTTGGTCTGCACCATACATCTCGGCAGCGCTTGAGCGCGAGTGGCTCGGCGGACTGCTGGATCAGAAGGGAGCATTCCTGCCAGCACAGACGATTACCCGACAAGAAGTGGCGATGCTGGTTGGCCGGTCTCTGCTGGATGCCGAGAAGCAGGAGGTGCGCGAGAAGTGGTTATCTACGGAATGGAAGAAGGAGCGGGATACTCGCGGCTTTAAGGATCGCGATGCGATAAGCGAAGCCATGCAGCCCTATGTCTATTATGCAGCATATCGCGGCATGATGGAGGGCGACGCTGCGGGCTTTAAGCCTGGGGAGCCGCTAATCCGCAAGCAAGCTGCTGCGGTGATTTATCGCTTGATCGACAAGCGCATATCTGGTCAAAAGACCGATTTTACGGGCTATTATGCGATCCTATCGTATCCAGCCGTGCAGCATATGAATAAGCTTTCTGATGTTATCTTAGGCTGGTCGCATATGGAGTATGGCGGCTCGGGAGCTGCTGCCAAGCTTAATACCGGAACAACGGAGTACCGTATTCCGAACGGGTATGAAGAAGTATTGAACAAGGCCGACCAGGCGGGGCTTGGCAAGGAATTAATGGTATTTTACAATGATGTTAACTTGAAGGAATTTCTGAAGGACAAGCCGGCACAGACGGCTTTTATTGAATCTCTGTTAGCGACGCTCCATAATCCCGCTTATTCGTTTACCGGTGTGAGCATTGACTTTGAAGGATTGAAGGAAGCGGGCAGCGCTGCGGATTTCGTTGCATTTCTGCAGAATGTGAAGAAGCAGTTGGGCTCGTCTTACACCTTGTCCGTTGCTGTACCACCGATTCATTATTACAAAGGGTATGACTTGGCTGCAATCGGAAAGCTCGCTGATTCGGTTATTCTGATGGCCTATGATTTCACGTATAGTGCCAGCAAGCTTCCTTCAGCACCGCTGCAGCTCGTGAATGATACGGTACAGACTGCACTGCAATCGATTCCGAAGGAAAAGCTGGTGCTGGGTATTTCGAAGCAAGCTAATCAGTGGATTACAACGGATGGTGTAACTTCTTCGGTGCTTAAGCCGTCGATTGAGGCTGTAGAGAAGCGTCTGGCGATGCCAGGTGTGAAGAGCCAGTGGATGATGCCGCATTTCTTGAATCAAACGACTTTTGTAGATGACGGGAGCACTCATTTGATCTACTATGAAGACACGCAAAGCATTGCCAAAAAAGTATGGCTGGCCAAGTTCTATGGTCTGAAGGGCGTTTCCCTATGGCACATGGGCCATTATACGGCATCAGACTGGAAGCTGGTAGGCGAGCAAGCTCGCTGAGTAGGCTGAAGGAGCGGTTTATTTAATCATTTTTAGATGGTCAGGACATCTTTTCGACAAGGTCGGAATTGTCCCCAAAGTTTTACGCTTTCGTATGTTCATGGCTGAGACAAACAGAGTAAGACCTATCCTGGAGAAGCGTCAGCGTTCGCCTTTGTGTCCGGATTCCCCCCTTTGATACTATTCAAGGAATCTGGATACAACAGCGATACGAGGGATAGGTCTTGCGCAATTTGCGCATTTAGCCATGCAATCTATGTTGTTCCTCTGTGGTGACTTGTTTGCAATGATTAGAAACTTAGGCGCCAAGATGATAAAAACCTATTGACAATTTCTAATATTGTCATTATGATAATATCAATACGAAGTTATTAGTCGGAGTTAAAACTAACGGCAGGAGCGTGATCACATGATTGCATTAAATGGACAACAGCTGACGTTCATGACTTATCCGAACGGGGAAACACGAGTGGATGGAGAGCAAATATTGAAGCTTGCGGAGTCTCAGAATCGGATCAGCTTGAAATACGAGACCGATGGCGATTTGCTGAAGCTGCTGTTCGTGAAGAGTTTTCTGGATGATCACCGCCACACGGCATCGCTAATGATCAGCTACATGCCATACAGCCGGATGGATCGTGTGGAAGGAAGCTCCGTTTTTACTTTGAAATATACTGCTCATATGATTAATGCTATGAACTTTGAGCGCGTCACCATTGTAGAGCCGCATTCGGATGTCTCCACAGCGCTTATCCATCGCAGTGAGGCTGTTTATCCTACCGGTGATTTGCTCCAGCAGGTACTGGAAGAGACGGGATTCCGAATGGAGGAAGACTATCTGTTCTTTCCGGATGCGGGAGCACAGAAGCGATATGGCAAGCTGGGCGGTTATAGACAACTGATCGGATTTAAGAAAAGAAATTTCGAGACGGGGCATATTGAGCAGTTGGATGTTGTCGGAACGGTTGAGAATAAAGGGTTCAGAGCTATTATTGTAGATGATTTATGTTCCTACGGCGGTACGTTTCTATTGAGTGCAGAACGGCTGCGCGAGCTAGGCGCCTCGGAAGTTTATTTATTAGTCAGTCACTGTGAAGATTCGATCTATGAAGGCAAGCTCTTGTCGTCCGGTCTAATTGACCGAGTATACACGACAGATACCATCCTGAGCCAAGCTAGCACCGACAAAATAAAAATGTTCCCAATCGGAGGTATGTACAAATGAATGACACCTACGTATACCCTGCCACATTGCTCTGCGATTTCTATAAAGTCAGCCATAAGAATCAATATCCGAGAGGCACGGAGCTTGTCTATTCGACATGGACGGCGAGAACTAGCCGCTTAACCGGTATCGAACATGTTGTAGCCTTCGGTTTCCAGGCTTTCATCCGGGACTATTTGATCGATTACTTCAACCGACACTTTTTTAACCGGCCACAGGATGAGGTTGTGCGTGAATACAAGCGGATCATTCAGTTTACGCTAGGCATTGCTGATCCTGATGCTGATCATATTGCTGAGCTTCATGAACTGGGTTATTTGCCCATCCGAATCAAAGCGATTAAGGAAGGCAGCTTGGTACCTATCAAAGTGCCCATGCTGACGATAGAGAATACGAAGCCGGAATTTTTCTGGCTGACGAATTACTTGGAGACTTTAATGTCGTGTCAGCTATGGCTGCCAGCCAACAGCGCTACCATTGCTTTTGAGTACCGTCAAATCCTTCAAGACTATGCACTGCGTACGAACGGAGATGCTGCTGGCGTACCCTTCCAGGGACATGACTTCTCGATGAGAGGCATGAGCTCGCTGGAAGCGGCGAAGAGCAGCGGAGCAGGACATCTCCTCTCGTTTACAGGTACGGATACGATTCCCGCTATTCTGTACCTCGAAGACCACTATGGTGCTAATATGGAGAAGGAGCTGATCGGCACGTCGATCCCGGCTACAGAACATAGCGTCATGTGCGCTCATGGCCGTGATGAGATGGCTTCGTACCGTTACCTGATCAAGGAAGTATACCCAAGCGGATTCGTATCGATTGTATCGGATACATGGGATTTATGGAGTGTGCTGGATGTCGTCATTCGTGGGCTTAAAGAAGATATAATGAGCCGGGACGGCAAGGTAGTTATTCGTCCGGACAGCGGCGATCCCGTCCTCATTCTATGCGGCGATCCGGATTCGGACCATCCCTTTGCGCGCAAGGGCGTCATTGAGATTCTGTGGGACATCTTTGGCGGAACGATTACCGAACGCGGCTACAAGCAGCTGGATAGCCACATCGGTGCCATATACGGCGATGCGATTACCCTTGACCGCTGCCGGGAAATTTGCGAGAAGCTGGCAGAGAAGGGTTTTGCCTCGACGAACATGGTGTACGGCATCGGTTCGTTTACGTACCAATACAATACACGAGATACGTTCGGATTTGCGCTGAAGTCGACGTTTACTGTGGTGGATGGCGAAGAGCGCAAAATCTATAAAGACCCGGCAACCGACACGAACAAAATGAAGAAATCGCAAACCGGTCTAGTTAAGGTCGTCGAGCAGGACGGAATCATGACTTTCGTCGATAATCTTAGCATGGACGAGTATAATCAGTTTGAAGGGAAGGATTTGCTGGAGGATGTGTTTGTAGACGGAAAGCTGGTTCGTGAGCATACGTTAAGCGATATTCGTGCCCGGTTGCTAGCGAAATTGTAATTCAAATTTATATATAGCAGGAGATTAAGCCATGAACGAACAATCTATTCCGTATTCGCCCGAGCAATACCGCACGCCTGACGGAGCGCCGACCGATATCGTTGTCTTTACGATTACATCGACCCAGAAGGCAGGGATCAAGAAGTCTCTGCCGATCCGTTCGCTGGAGGTCATGCTGATCAAGCGAAAGAAATGGCCGTATGAAGGGAAATGGGCGTTGCCCGGAGGTTTTACGCTGGAGACCGAGACTGTTCAGCAATGTGCGCAGCGTGAGCTAATGGAGGAGACAGGGGTATCCGGCTTACATCTGGAACAATTCAATGTGTATAGTTCGCCGGGACGTGATCCTCGCGGCTGGATGATTTCCCATGCGTTTTTTGCGCTGGTGCAGGAGACGTATGTCGCGAGCAGGAGAACGTCAGATGAGGCGGCGGATGTCCGGTTAATACCGGTGGAGGAAGCTTTGTCGATGGAGCTTGCCTTTGACCATCGCGACATTATATCTGATGCGCTGGACAAGATTCGGCTGCGTATGATGACGTCCACTATTGCCAAGGAGTTTTTGCCGGAGCGATTCACGATGAGCGAGCTGTATCAGGTCATACAGGCTGTAGTGCCGTCCTTCCAGGAGCGCAACTTTATTCGCAAAATTACGTCGACGCAAAGCCGAAAGGGGATTATTGAGGAGATGCGAGACTCGAAAGGTCAGTTGCTCATGTCCAATCAGTATTCTCAGCGTCCGGCACAGCTGTACCGGTTCACAGATTACACACCGGAACTGTCGATTTATGGCTAAGTGAACATGGCATCGTGCTTTCGAATATCCAATGTAGACGGCTGACTGATCGCAGCCGTCCTTGCTTCTATACTCTCATTCGAGAGTATTTTTTTATTTGCCGTCCTAGGACACACGTTGTACACAGAACTTCGTTATAGTACGTCTTAGGGAAGCGGAGGTGCAGAATCGTGATGTAGCGCCGAAATCCGAAGCGAAGTTTATATCAAGGTTTCAATAGGGCAACAATGAGTATATAGAAATAGAAAAAGGTTAGATGTGGAGTCCGGGTATGAAACGAATAATATTGCTGGTTGAAGATGATGCGCTCATGCGTGAATTTATTACCGATTATTTCAAAAAAGAACAGTGGGACGTGCTGGAGGCGGAGAATGGCAGGGTGGCCATGGAACTGTTCGAGACCCATACCGTTGATCTTATCGTGCTGGATATTATGATGCCGGAGATGGATGGCTGGAGCGTATGCAGGAGAATCCGTGAGCAGTCAGACGTGCCAATTATGATTATGACAGCCAGAACAGATGATGACGATCAATTGCTCGGCTTCGAGTTGGGTGCTGATGAATATGTCATGAAGCCGCTAAGCCCGCGCGTCTTGGTGGCTCGTGCGACTGCCTTGATGAAAAGGACGGAAGGAACCGTCGGCCGTGACGGAGATACGCTGATCTTCGGAGGGATAGCCGTGAATCGAAAGTCACGAACGGTCACCATAGAGGGTGAGCCTGTGACCCTGGCTCCGAAGGAATATGAGCTCCTGCTTTTTCTGATGAAGCATGCTGGCAAGGTGCTGTCCCGCGATTACATTCTGAACGCGGTATGGGGCTACGATTATATGGGCGACTTGCGGACAGTCGATACTCATGTCAAAAAGCTGAGAGCCAAGCTAGGCCCAGCAAGCCGCTATGTCAGCACGGTCGTCCGATCGGGCTATAAGTTCGAGGTAGAGGGATGAGAAACCGCAGTGTTGCCTTTAAATTATTCGTTGTCACTTCGGTATTGATCTTAGTCGTGTTTTTGGTCGTTATGTTGGCAGAGGGATTGTTCTTCGAGAAATTTTATCGCTCTACCAAAATGCACAAGCTGGAGCAAAGCATAGAGCAATTTGCAGATCGTTATACGGAAGAGCAGCCCAAAGGCAGAGAGCTGTCCAAGCTGCTCGGCACCTTTATGAACGATCAGAATGCTAGTTTCTCCATACTGAACGACCGGCTGGAGCGATTAAATCTGAATCCCTATTTTTTAGAGATGCGCACCGAGGACGAACGGAAGTTAACCATTGTCATTCCAAGGGAAGGCTTAACCCGTGAGAGTATTCCGCAGGGACTGAAAAATGGAGACCGGTTAACCGTCGACGGCATTTTCATGGATCAGCAGGATACGGTGATGCAGCCTTATACCCTTCAGCCGGAGGGTGCTGCACCTGAAGTGGGCTTGGTGAGAGTCAGCGGGATCATTACCGAGTTTCTGTTGCCCGAGCAGCGATCGTATAATCCTTTTTATCAGGATGCCTTGATCGATGATGTGCTGAGAGAGTGGAGCGGATTGCATGAATCGTATCTGTCAAACCTGAGAATGACGGGGACGCTTAAGACGGAATGGGTGGATAAGTGGAGCGGGATTCATTATGTGATTCTGATGCAAAGCTTGCCGGGCAGCGAACGCTATGTGATGGTGATGACTTCGCTACAACCAGTCGGAGAAGCGGTCGGTATTCTGAAGCAATACTCCGCCTTTGCGGCGCCGATTATTGTTCTGCTTGTTCTTATTCTGTCACTGGTGTACTCCCGAATGATCTCTCGTCCATTGGTTCAGCTTAGCCGTTCGGCGAAGCGGCTGGCGAGATTGGATTTCTCCGAGCAGCCGAATATCAGGTCGAAGGATGAGTTCGGAGACCTGTCTCGGAATATGATTGCGATGTCCACCAACCTGGATGTTGCCCTCAAGGAATTGACCGCTGCGAATGCCAAGCTGTATGAGGATATGCTAGAGAAGGATCGGACAGAGCAGCTTCGCAAAGAGCTGATCGCGAATATATCTCATGAGCTGAAGACACCGCTCAGCAATGTCAAAGGTTTTGCTGAAGGACTGCAAGATGGCGTAGCGGAAAATAAGCGAGACCGCTACCTTACCCTAATCGCAAGCGAGACAGACCGTATGAATTCGCTGATTGGCGACATGCTGGAATTGTCCAAATTTGAGCTCAAGGCTGTACGCCTGAACATAAGAAGCTGTTCTTTCCTACTTATGGTGCATAATGCGCTTGATTCCTTTTCGCATCAGATGGAGAGCAAAGGGCTCACGTATAAGCTGCACCTTCAAGGAGAGGGAGATTATCTTGTACGGGCAGATCAGGCCAAGCTCGAGCAAGTCGTCTTGAACTTATTAAGCAATGCGATTCGTCACGCTTCAACTCATAGCACGATCAACATCACGTTGGAACGGCAGCTTGACGGTCAGCTTCGCGTGACGATCGAAAATGAAGGTTCGCCTATCGGCGAGGAAGATATGGATCGGATATGGGACCATTTCTACCGGGTAGAGCGATCGAGGGATCGCAAGTCTGGCGGGACGGGACTGGGCCTGGCGATTGTGAAGCATATTTTAGACCTGCATGGAAGCGAGTATGGCGTTAGGAATACTTCCCATGGCGTTGCGTTTTATTTCACATTATTTGAAAGCAGAGGGAACAACGATGAATAAAAAAATGACCATTTATCTGATTACTACGCTGGCCGCAATGACGCTGGTGCTGAGCGCATGTGGAGCAGCAACGAATGATCCGACTGCAAGTCCATCGAGCACACCGTCCGGAAGCGCCACAGCGCAGCCGAACCAACCGGGCAAAGATACAGGTCCGGATAAACATTCGGATGAGGACAAGGATCAGGAAATATTGATGATCATTGATCAGACGCCTAAACCGACCGAAGGGAATAGCTTTGATTTCGTTGTCAACAAAGTTCCGGAGGGTTATCAATTGATTGCAATGGAATGGAAATCGGAGAATAATCGTATTAAAAACTCTGTAGTGGAAGCAGCCGAGCATGGCGGGAATGGCGAAGATGGCTTTTATATAAGCGGGAACGGACAGTTCTCCGGCTTTATCTATCCGGATTCCATGAAGGACGAGCAAGGCGAAGTCATCTTTACATTCGCCAATGAGTTAGGCAAGGAACTGACGTGGAAGAAGGACATTACTCTGAAGTAACGCACAGGTCTCTGAATTAGACCGAAACTGTATAGAAAATAGAAGACCTTGCGCATACGACCGGTATACCGGAGATATGCTGCAAGGTCTTCTTCCTGTTTAATGATCGTACGATTGAGCTTGGCTTACATTACGTTTTTTACGATAGAGAAGTGTAGCGGCACCTAGCAGAACAAGTGCCATGCCGGATAGCGTGAAAGGCAGTGTGCTCTCTTCACCCGTTTTCGGGAGCACGTTGACTCCTTTTACGCCTTTATCTCCGTCATTTTCACCGGCAATTTGACCATTGCCGCTTCCAGCGGAATTGCCGTCGTCCTCATTGCCGACTGCTCCGTTGCCTGATCCGTCATTATGGCCAGGCTCCGTTCCGTCTGTTGGACCACCATCAGGCCCGTCCGTAGAACCTGGATTCGTCGTAGAGCCATTGCCGTTGCCATTACCGTTAGAGCCATCCGTGCCATTAGATCCGGAGTTATCTGTATCTTCCGGTTTCTTCACGGGCTCCTCTTCGTCAGGAGCTGGCCAACGGTAATTGTATTCAGCTACTACTTCTTCCTCCTCGCCGCCAACCACTTCGAAAGGAATCATATCCTTCACGATGCCATAGCTGCGAGGTGATTTAATTTGCTTGATATAATAATGGCCAGGACGCAGATTAGGCACTTTTACAATGCCGTCTTCATCCGTTTTGACAATCAGATCCTCGCCATTTTCGTCTTTGACTGGATTCTTGTCTTCGTCAAGTACGACAAACTCGGCATCCTTGAGCGGCCGATCCGGTCTGCGCTCAACGATCGAAATGACCTTTACCGAGCCGTCTGTCATTTTGTTGGCAAAGGTGACTTCCAGCAAAGGCTCATCCACAAGCTCGAATTCCAGCGGATCGCTTGGAAGATCATAGCCTGTCGGAGCCGCTTTCTCGATGAAGTGGTAGATGCCTGCCGGAATATCCTCCACTTTAATTTTGCCGTCTGTATCGGTGATTAAACCCGTTCTCACTGATACTCCGTCTTCTGTTACCAGATCGAATGTCGCTCCCTCAAGCGGTTTATTGTCGTATCCATCGATCTTAGTCAGTTCAACGTCGCCGCGATTGATTTCATTCTCCACCGTTACCTGAGTAGCAGTAGCCTGATGAGCATAGATCGTGAATGGAATCGGCGTTGCGTCAAGCTTGTAACCGCGAGGCGCTTGCGTTTCAATCAATTGATACTTGCCATGCGGCAAGTCTGCCAGATAGATTTTGCCCTGGCTGTCCGTTGTCAGCTCATCCATGCCGTCCACATCCTCGAAGGATGCACCGTTCTTGTACTGAAGCTTGAATACAGCATCTTTAAGCTTTTTGGACGCGTCGTCTTTATCTACTTTAAGCAGTTCCAGATCCCAGATTCCTTTTTGGTTGGTAATCTGAATATCTTTCACAGCCGCATCCACGGTTACTTTCTCTCCATCTTTATACACGGCTGAAAGCAGGTAGCCCGATGGGGCAGCCAATTCTTTCAGTACGTAATCTCTGTATCTGAAATTCTCGAATTCGGCTATTCCGTCGCTATCCGTTTCCAACACCTTTAGGAGATTGGTTCCGCTGGCGTCATACAGTCCGAATCTTGCTCCTTCGAGCTTAATGCTGGAATCCGCTGCGTCAACCTTCTCGATTCGCAGATTGCCCTTTGACGCCGAAGCGCCGCCTCCAGCCCCGGAGAAGCTGGCTTGGAATGAGCTGTTTTTCTGCTCGTCAATCGATTCGGAGGATTGTCCGGCGAATGAAGCACTGTTGCTGATCGTATCTCCATGGCCTGCGTTAATGAAGGATGTGTACTCCAGTACGTAGGCAACTTCGAATGCTTTATTAAAGGTCAGGGTGAACGAATTTCCTGTAACCTCCAGCTTGTAATCCGCTGCGGGAGCAAGCGCTCCCTTCGTCAGGTTGCCTTGCTTATCGACCGTTGTCGTATACAGCTTGAAGGAATCAGCGACAAGCACCTGATTCGCCGACAATGTATCGGTCAGTTTAGCTCCAGCTTCCATATAGGATTGGCTGCGGTCAATCGATATCGTCCAGAATGCGAAGTCTTGATCTGCTCCGGTTCCCTGTCTGCCGTTCTTCACGATGTATTCATCGCCATGCAGCGGTGTGATGGTCGCTGATTCATGGAACAACAATTTCGCAGGAGTGCCTGAATCGACCAATTTCGCATCATTAACGTATTGAACGGTTACCGGATGGTTTTGCAGGCTTGTCTTATACGTAATGCGATAGGCCGAATCGATTTGCTCGGTGAAAGTCAACTCGAAGCCGTCCTTTGTGCCCTCTTTCTTAGGCACAAACGTATAATCCGTATTCAGCGAAAGAGTGCTGCCCTCGCTTACGCCGTTATTACCGCTTGTCAAATTGAGATTCTTTACGGTAATAGAGCCAGGTACAAGTGTCTGCTCTCCCGTGTAGAAATCGCGCAACACGGCCTCAGCAATTGTATGCTGGTTGTAGTTGATGTCGATCGTCCACGTGATTTCCTTCGTGCGAGCATCGTATTCGCCCCGCTTGTCGCCATTGTCTTTCGTATAGCTGTCTGGGGTTACGCTGGCGGTTTTCACGATTTTCGTCTGTGCGATGCCAGCCTCTTCCCACGCTAGCGTAGCTTCATTGTGGTAGTTGATCGTTTTGATTTGTGCAGGCGTGTAGTAGGTTGGATCAAATTCCGTTTTGTACGTAATAACGTGTGTGTTTGTGATCGTATTTGTAAAATTAATAACGATTCCTTCATTAACCGACGGATCAGGAGTGACGTTGTAGTCCGTTACCTTTGTCAGTCCGGTGATCCCAATGCTGTTCTCAAGGTACGTCAATCCCTGATTGGCGAATTCGTCTGTGATGACAACGGATTCCATGGTCTGCTTGTCTTCATTCAGCGTCAGTTGCCATTCGATCGTCTTATTAGCGTAATCGACCGATCTTACGGACTTGGAGAAGATCGCTTGCGAAAACGTAACGGATTCCGTATCCGATTTGCCGCCGATCATCGCTGCTGTATTGGTCATAGAGATGCTCTCTGCATAAATACGATTGATCGATTTGGTGGAGTAAATGATCTCATAGGCTGAATCAATGCCGCTTGCGAATGCAAGCGTAAAGCCGTCGCCAGCCGGTGTTACCGTATAATCGGTATTATATGTCAGCGCTGCTCCCTTACGGGATGCGCTGCCGTTATCGGCAATCGTCATTTCGTATACAGAGAAGGAATTAGCGACCAGCTCATGGTTGGCCGTGTCGAAAGTATCTTTGACCCAAGCATCCGCCAGCGCGATAGGTTGTTCGTTATAATTGTATCGAACCGTCCATTGCACCGATTGCGTATTCTTGTTGTAATTAGCCAGCTTCTCGATCGGCTCGCTGTAGCTTACCGGTACGTTAGCCGACTTGGACAGCGGGGTGGTCAAGTCGGTGCCGCTTACAGTCGCCAAGTTCGTATAAGTCGTATTGGCTGTGCCTGTAATGTCTGTCGTGTATTCCACACGATACGCGCCTGTGATGTCGCCTATCGACAGCTCGAATCCGTCTGCAACCGGCGTGAACTGATAATCGTCTACTACAGTCAATTGAGTGCCCTTTTGAGTAGAGCCGTTCAGTTGGACTTCAAGCGGATAGACCTTCACTGAACCGGCATCCAGTGCAAGCCCGGTCGGCAGCTTGTCCTTGAATACTGCGTTTTTGATCCCTTTCTCGCCTTTGTTGAAGTCTACAGCCCAGTCGATCCGGTTCGGGTTCTTGCCTTTATTGGCCGTACCCGTCTTGTCGATCTCGCTGCTGTTGCCGCTCTTGAAGTGTACGGGAATCGTAATGCCCGCAAAATCAAAGTCGATTTCTTGCTTGGTCCCGCCCGAGAACTTGCCGGCATCAAATTCTCTCCATACGATGAAGTCGCCGTCAAGCTCCTGATTGTCTTCAATCTCTTTATTGAACGTAAAGGTAACTTCTCCCTCCGGGGTTACCACATACGTACCGATGTCGCCTGTCAGGTCCCCGGTCAACAATCGGTCAGTCCTGAAGTTGTTTGGTAGTTTGAACGTATAAGTCGATCCTGCCCCATATCCGTGTTGGTCTGGCAGTGTCCAGAAGAACTTAACCTCTACACGCTCGTTCTGATTAGGTCTGACCGTCTCAATCAGATTATCGTTCACATCTCTTATCTCGATAGCGGTAATCAGATTGCCCGCAATTTCGCTGGCAGCTGCCGCCGCAAACAATGCGGCATCGCTCTCAGGAGCCGCTTCCTCTGCCGGTTCTACCGCCTCTACGATTTCATCTGCAGGTTCCACAACGGTCGGATCGCCCTCAGCGAAGGATGTAGGGAGTATGATCTGGAACAGCAGGATGGCTGCCGCCATACACTTCAATGCCTTACTTCTTAACTTCATGCTTGTATAATACACCTCCAAAATAATCTATTGTTCGACACTCATTTCTGGATGGTCTGACGATGATAGTCGAAGGTTGTCAGAACATCTTCCAATATAACGCACTGCACTAAATATTTTCTGAATATAGCCGTAAGCGGAAAAAGCCCCCAGACCCTATGAAGGGCAGGGGCACGGAGCAAGGCTCGACTGATGATAATCGTTTTCTATGGCAGTCAATTAGCGGACGTGGTGCGCTGCTTCCATTCAGCGTACCAGTCTGTTAACTCTTTACTTGGCGCAATGCTGAACGCCTCTTGCAATCGATTCGCAATCGTATGATACAGCTTCATCACTTCGCTTGAATAGTTAAGCACTGCGTTGGTTTTCATTAAGCCGAAGTAACCGTCTTCCATATCGGGGGCTCTATCCAGCATATGCTGGTAGATGCCGGCGGCATCGTCATATTGGCTGTTTTTGAAATACCAGTCAGCAATCGGCCTTGCTTGTTTTAACCACACTAGTCGAATGCGATCGCGCTCCCATTCGGCCCAGTTGTAGCGGTGATCCGCCAGATAGTCGCCGTCGTATTCCATACATACGCCGAGGTGCAGCTCAAGCGTGTCGGCGGTCAAAGGAGGCAGCTCGCGGACATGGGACTCCCACAGCTCTGTATCTACCATAAGTGTTGCTAGAGCCAGCCGGTAGCCGCCGTCTTTATAAAAGATCTGTATATTCAGATTGGCTGTTTCGATCACTTTGCGTATCTGGTAGATGGCAGTATGAAGCTGGGCTGTTGCTTTTTTGGCATCGTAATCCGGCCATAGCAGGTCAAGCAGCTCTTGTTTATTAATCGTCTGCTCACGACGATGGATCAGGTAAGCGAACAATTCCTCTGCCTTCAGCGTCTTCCAGGTGAAGGAACGGGCATGTCCGGCGTCGTCTCTGTAATAGAGCGAGGAGAAACAACATAGGACGAAGGGCTCCGTCTCCATGATATCCGATTGAACGATCGCTTCCCTGGCACGCTGCAGCGTGAGGGACAGTCGGTTGGCGGCTACAGGTTTCAACAAATAATCAAGTGCATTAACATCGAAGGCTTTGATGGCGTAATCCTGATAGGCTGTTACGAATACGATGCGGATTTTAGGACGAATGAGCAATAGCTGCTCGGCCAATTCGAAGCCGTTCATTTCGGGAAGCTCAATATCGAGGAAAGCGATATCCGGCTGCTCCCGTTGCGCAGCTTCCAGCGCCTCATGGGGGTCAAGGAAGGCCCCCGACCACACTAGTTCGTCGCCGACATGTTGTTTGATGAGCCATTCCATGCGTTGCAGCGCCAGACGCTCATCGTCTACCAATAGGGCTCTCATTTCGTCACCGCCTTTTCTGTAATGATTCTGCGGAAGTTGTCGAACATTAAATTATCATGTCCGGAAGGATCATTCAAGTGAGATGTGGAATCTAAGTTAAAAAGTAGAAGTATAGATGGTATAATCTACTTGGCAACTTACAAGAAAAATCTTAGAAAGTCCTGTAGCTGGGAGCAAATATAGAGTAAGGCGGTAAGCATATGAGAGTAATCCTGATCGATGACGAGCGGCTTGCGCTAGATTATATGGTTTATCAACTTGCCGATTTGCCGGAGATTGAAATCATAGGGAAACATATCGATCCTCTCAAGGGGAAAGAACAAATCTTTCAAAGCGATGTAGATATTGTTTTTCTGGATATTCATTTGCCCGAAATCAGCGGCCTGGAGCTAGCGGGACAGATCCTGGAGAAGAAGCCTTACTTGAGCATCGTGTTCGTGACGGCTTATGACGATTACGCAGTGAAGGCCTTTGAGCTAGATGCGCTGGATTATATCGTGAAGCCTGTTATGAAGTCGCGGCTTCTTAAGACGATTAATCGTTTGAAGGAGCGGCGCGAGTCCGTCGGAGACGAGAGGAGGCAGGCGTCCTCTATTCGCATCAAGCTGTTTCGGCAAGCAGAGATCGGAACCGGCTCTCTGCCGTATGAGCTCATGCATTGGCGAACGGCCAAAGCCCAAGAACTTTTTTTATATTTGCTCCTACATCGGAGAGAATTGGTCCGCAAAGCAACTTTAATTGATTTGCTCTGGCCCGACTTGGAGGATTCCGAGAAGGTGTATGCGCAACTATATACGACCGTCTATCATGTTCGTAAGGGGCTGTCACGCTTGGGTCGTCATTTTGAACTGATGAATGCGGCAGACGGTTATCGGCTTAACGTAGTGGATGCCCAGTTTGATGTGGAGGAGTGGGAGAACGCCATCTCTCTCGATCGTCCGCTGACAGCAGAGACGATTGACCGATATGCGGCGGCCATGGAATTGTACGGCGGGGATTTCTTGCAAGAGTATGATTACTGGTGGGCGGAGGCGGAGCGAGAGAGGCTGCGCCAACTCTGGCTGCGGGCGTCCCTGCGCATTGCCGAATGCTATGAGGGCTTCGGTCAGACGGATCAAGCTATCCTGCGTTATCTGGAGATCGGACTTCGCCAGCCTGTGGCAGAGGAAGCGCACTTCGGCTTGATGAAGCTTTACGCTTCCCAGCGCAATCTGGCCGCGGTTCATCGACAATATCGCGTGCTGGAGCAAACCTTGCAGATGCAGATGCATGAGCTTCCCAGCCCTTACATTACGGAGTGGTACACTCAGTTGCTAGAACAGAACAGGGAATGAGCGGATGAACCGTTCATTCCCTGTTTGTTGGGATAAAGAAGCTAACCTCAGCCCCATGCCCCGGCTTGCTTACTATCGTTAATCCTCTTCCGTATAGCTGCTTTAATCTCCGATTCGTATTGCGAAGACCAATTCCGCCTGAGGATATGGAATCGTCCAGCAACCGCATAGCTTGGTCAGAACCCATCCCTACGCCGTCGTCACGAATGACAATGCGCACCCCTTCCTGCAATACCTCTGTCTGAATAGTGATGGTTCCTCCACTAGCCCTCTTTAAAATGCCATGATTGACGGCATTCTCCACAAGTGGCTGGATAGACAAGGGGGGCACCATGATGTTGATGTTTTCCGCTACATTCCACAAGATGTTCATCCGCTCCCCGAATCGTTCCTGCTCGATATAGAGATAGGAGCGGACAAGCTCAAACTCCCGATCAAGCTGAACAACTCTCTCCGCGTTATAAAAGTCGTAGCTGATGCGCAAATAATGACTGAACGCATCCATTAATTGCTGCATCTTGGCAGGGTTAAAGGCGCTGAGCGCAGCAAGTGAATTAAGCGTATTGAACAGAAAATGCGGCTTGATCTGCGCTTGCAGCCATGCAGCTTCCATGCGCAGCCTTTCGTTCATCGTATGTTTCATATCCGTCAATGCGCGTACACGGCTTCTCAGTTCGAGGCTGTCTACCGGTTTGGTTACATAGTCGTTTGCTCCGGCGTGAAGGCCGGTATAGACATCTTCGGGACTGCTTCTTGCCGTGAGCAGCAGGATCGGCAACTCGACCCTTGAGAAACGGCTGCGTATCGTGCGGGTAAGCTCATAGCCGGATACATAAGGCATCATCACATCCGCAATAACCAGATCCACGGGCTGCTGCTCCAGAAGGAGGAGAGCCTCGGAAGCGCTGGATGCTTTAATGATGCGGTAATGCTCCCTGCCCAGCACGTTCTCTACAACAGTGAGATTTAGGACATCATCATCGACAGCAAGCACTACGGGACGGTTAGTGTTCTTCGTATTATGGGGTTCATCAGCCTCAATAACGCGATAAGAAGGCTGAGCTGTTGCTTGTTCATCTGCTTGGTTTTGAGCTGGGTATGGATTCGACGCGGGATTAATTAATGGCCCGACTGCTGCTTTGGGCAGTGTGAAGCTAAAGGTGGAGCCTTGTCCTGGCGTGGATTGGACCTCCATACCCCCGCCTTGCAGCTCCACAAGTTGCTTGGAGATGTGAAGTCCAAGACCGAACCCGCCCGCGGCCCGTTCCAGACTGAATTGACCCTGTTCATAGGGCTGGAAAATACGGGACAAATCCTCTTCTGTCATACCGACTCCTGTATCGGAGACTCGTATGTATACCAGGTGGTCTTGGCTGGAGGCGCTCACGATAATTTCGCCTTTATCTGTATATTTGACCGCATTGTGCAGCAGATTGAGCAGCACCTGGATCAGCCGGTTTTCATCCGCCATGACGCGGGGAAGCGAGTCTGGAAAGATCGTCTTGAAACGGACAGGCCGGCCTTCCGTCATGAACCGGACCATCTCCAGAACGCCTGCCGTAACTGCCCGGACATCAAGGGGGACGACATGCAGAGTGACACGATTCTCCTTCAGTCTGGTCGTATCCATCATATCTTTCAGCAAATAGGACATGCGCTTGCCGATGCTGATGAGCAGCTCCAGATTTTGCGCATTCTGCTCACTGGGAGGATGTACTTTATCTTCTTGCATGGATTGAGCGATATTGATGATGCCATGAAGCGGATTGCGAAGCTCATGGGACGTATTGGCCAGAAATTGGTCCTTGCGCCTGTCCTCGTGTTGAAGCTTGGCTGCCAGTTGGCTGCTTTGTTCGCTTTTGCGAATAAATTGCTTAAACCAGAAAGTGGCAAAGCATAGGAAAGCGATAATCAGGTCGATCGGATAATAGACGGGATGTGCGATGAGTGCCAGACTATTCAGGGCCCCCCAAGCGACGTTCAAAATAATAGCCGATGTAGCAAGCACCAGAAACAACATATCGGGATCGTGCAGAACGGCCTTTCTGAGTATTCGAAGCGATACCAGCAATGAAAGCGGCAATAAACCGATCAGCAAGGCAGTGAAGTTCAGCAAGAACTGGGACGGCGCAAGAACAACGAATAAACAGAACGCAGCGCATAACAGATAGAACCAGATCAGGGAATGGCCGCGGTCATATCGCGAGAACAACTGTTTAATCAATGGAGGCACGACAGCAGCAATACACATATAGGACAGAAAGACCAGTTTGACCCCCGTCTCGAAGGGCACTGTAAGCCAATGGAACAATAATCTGTCGTCGTCGACAAGCACGCTCAGAGTTGCCGCCAGCACAAGTAAGAAGAAGTATATCAGTGTCTTATGGGATGGCCCGATAAAAAATAAAATGATGGCGTATAGGCCATGCAGCAAAATGACAACACATAATAAGAGCTGCATAGAGACGGATAAATTGCTTTTAAACGAAACGGCCCCTTGCATACCGAACCACAGCGCTGTCTTAATGCCGCTTTTCGGCATGTGGCTGGAGATCTGAATGATGAGATCGATCGAGTCCGTTCCGACAGGCAGATCAAGGGTAGAAGGTAGATTCAAGGGCGTGAGTGGTTCTGGTGTTTCGGAAGGATTGCCAGACTTCTGGAGCAATATTCCGTTGGCATAAATAGCGGAAGCATATCTTATATTGCCCGTTCGAATGCTATAGTTGTGCTCCCCATTCTCCGGAAGCCATATACGCAGCCGATAGGTACCGTATCGGTAGGATGAATCGATGTCCGTAAATGCCTCTGTCCAGCTCCCGGGAACATGAATGCTGGAAGAAGTTGAGGGAACAGCTTCCGAATCGTTCGGGTCCCACAACTGCATAGGATAAAACGTCCATTCTCCGTTGAGAGAGATCACCCCCTTGGCAGGAATCTGCCAGCTGCGCAAGTCCAACTGGCCTTGCTCGGCTTTAGGTTGATGTCGGAACAGCTCCGGGCTATACCACACCAAGCGGACGGCTGTAAGCGCAATAATGAATATTAAGGTTAGTAGGATTAGTTTTTTTGTCGTCATCATAACAGGACTTTCGACATTTTTTATGAATCTCCTTTTCTCCTGTCGGTATTATCTCCGTCCGTTCTCCATTATCGCGCATGTGTTTCCATAAAAATACAGCTTGTTGAGAAATTGTTTAGATTTATTTGATAGACTAAATATAGCAATCTATCTATTTTATCTTTTACATACAAGGACTGGTTACTATTGTTGTTCTTTATCTTTTATTGCTAGGCGCGTTGATTTATATTTTCGTGCAAAATAGAGCCAAATCGATGTATCGGCAAGAACTGGAGAAGCTGGCTTATCGGGACAGCATTACCGATTTGCCTAACCGTCATGCGATGACCCGCTTTTTCGACAGTTATCAAACGGAGCATTCCGCGGGTGTCTTGTTTCTGGATCTGGATCACTTCAAAGCCGTTAACGATACATTAGGCCACCATATTGGCGACCTGCTGGTGAGGGAGGTCGGAATTCGTCTCAGTACCTTTATTGATGGTCCCCGTCAGCATGTATTCAGAATCGGAGGGGACGAATTTCTTGTTGTCCGGCAATCGGGGGACGAGGAGGGCGCGGAACAGCTTGCGAGGGACATTTTGCAGCATATGAAGAAGCCCTTTGTCATCGAACAAAATGAACTGTATGTGACATGCAGCATCGGAGTCAGCGTTGGGCCCGTAGGGGATCAGGATCGCCTTATGCTGTTGAAGGCAGCCGATACCGCTATGTACCGTGCGAAGGCGCTTGGCAAAAATCAATATTGCTTCTTCAACGAGCAGATCGGCAAGGAGCAGTTTCGCAGGCTGGAGCTGGAGAAGGATTTGCGACGAGCATTTGAGCAGAAACAGTTTTTTTTGGTGTATCAGCCAAAGTGGAACGTGCAGACAAACAGCTTGTCCGGTTTTGAATCGTTTATTCGCTGGGATCATAGCAGCCTTGGTATTGTCCATCCGCAAGAATTTATCCCGATTGCGGAAGAGAACGGGCTGATTATGCCATTGACGGAATGGACGCTGGCTACGGCATGCGCCCAGTGCAAGCAATGGATGGACAAGGGTATTCACCAGCCGGTTGCGGTCAACGTATCACTCAGCCTGTTCCGCAATGATAGCTTGCTGGAGACGATCAAGGCGGTACTGAAGCATACAGGGCTTCCTCCGGACCGGCTGGAGCTGGAAATTACAGAGTCCGTAGTCCTGCATGATGTGAACGACATTATGAAGCAGTTGAAAGAAATTCGGGAGCTGGGCATCCGAATCGCCATGGATGATTTCGGCAGTGGTTATTCTGCGCTGGGGTTGCTTGACCGGATTCCGATTGACTCTCTCAAGCTGGACCGTTTGTTTACTAGCGATATGGATAAGCCGGTGAAGCAGACGATGATTCAAGCAATTGTACTTATGGCGGAAAGCTTAAATGTCGAGGTTGTAGCCGAGGGGATAGAGGACCCCCAGCATATGTCGATGCTTCGAGAATTAGGCTGCCATGTTATGCAGGGCTATTACTATAGCAAGCCTATGCAAGCGTCAGCGGTGGAGGAGTGGCTGAATAACGCGATGCGGCCGGCTGACAAGGCATAAGGGGCAGGATGAATCTGGGAATGGGGATGAAGCGGATGATGTATACGCGACTAGTCAATCAGGAGAGTGCTGTAGCCGTTATTGGACTTGGACATGTCGGGTTGCCGCTGGCACTTGAATTCTCGAAGCATGTCTCAGTCATCGGTTATGATGCCAATGCTGACCGGATCGAGAGCTATCGTCAAGGGATAGATGCTACAGGCAATGTTGGCTTTCAGGCTATTCGGGACAGCAGTGTAGCATTCACATCGGATGAAGCTAGGCTGGAGGATGCGGATTTCTTTATTATAGCGGTTCCGGCTCCTGTCAGACGCGGCTTTGCATCAGACTTGACACCGATTCGCGATGCAACACAAACAATTGCCAGACGGATGAAGATAGGAGCGGTGGTCGTGTACGAAGCGACCGTCTATCCAGGGATGATCGAAGAAGTCTGCCTGCCCATGCTGGAAGAGGAGTCGGGGCTTCTGTGCGGCGAAGATTTCAAGATCGGCTGCTCTCCACCGAGAGGCAGAAGGAACGATCAAGAGGAACAATCGAATGGGACCATGAGGAAGATTGTCTCCGGCATAGACGACGAAACGTTGGATATTGTAGCGAGTGTATATAGCATGGTTGCGGATGGAGGCATATTCCGTGCTGGGAGCATAAAGGCGGCAGAGTCGGCGCAAGCCATCGGGAAAGCTCAGATTGAAATCAATAGGGCATTTATGAACGAGCTGTCTATGTTGTGCAATCGGATGGGAATCGATACGAAAGCGGCGCTAGAGGCAGCGAGCGTCAATGGGCAGGTTATCACCTACAGCCCGGGACTGGCTGGCGGACAAGAGGCTGGTTCCTATTCCTCTGATTTGTTGTGCCATGCTGAAGTGGCGGGATACTCATCTTCGTTGCTGCTCGCGGGAAAGCATATCAATGATGGTATGGGCCGATATATCGCACAACAGTTCATCAAGAAACTGATGGGACTCAGAATGGATATCCGTTTTGCGAGAGTGGGCGTCATCGGGTTGTCTGCTATGGAGAATAGTCCGGATATACGCAATACGAAGGTGACGGATATCGTATTCGAGCTTCAGCAATACGGGATTCATCCTATTATTGTCGATCCGCTCGTAGATAGCCGGATTGCTTATGAGGAGTACGGCATAGAACTTTCCGATTTGTCCGCTCTGCACCATCTGAATGCCATTATTGTTGCGACGCCTCATCAGATGATTGCTGATATGAACATTTCGGACTTCGACAAGTTATTCGGCGATGGTCACAAGAAGTTGCTATTTGATGTGATGGGCATTTATGATCGGACTGAATTTGAGAGGCAAGGTTATCATTATTGGAGTCTGTAATGACGCAGTCTTATGAAAGCGTGATTGAAAGTAAGTACGATTCGGTGTACGTAATAGATTTATATTGCCATCATAGGTTGCATGTAGTAGCATGTAGCCAACTGAATAAGATTTTTATGGTGCTTTTGAGATAGAGTTGCATCCTATCAAAAGTTAAAAGGGAAGTTCGTGTGAATCGAAAGCGGTCCCGCCACTGTAACGCAGAGCCTGCCATCATGATCCACTGTCACGAGACGGGAAGGAGATTGTCCGGCGATGAAGCTAAGCCAGGAAACCTGCCATGAAAATGCTCTATGGAATCCCACGCGGATGGGAAGGGAGGTATTGGCGCTATTTAATGGAAGAGGCTTAGTTCAGCCTTTGGTCTATTAAATGTTATTTGTTTCGTACAACATCTTTCTTCTGGCTGAAGGAAGGTGTTTTTTTGTTGTGCCCAACTTTATGGAGGAGTGAATGAGTCATGTTCAACAACCGAGTGAAAACCAGATTCGCAGCACTAATTCTCAGCTTGATGATGCTGGTCTCCGTTCTAAGCCCTGCTTATGTATGGGCGGCGGACGAAGTTGGTGGGCCGGTCATACAGTTTGAGGGAAATACGGAAGCCGTCATCATGGATACGGGGACTGGAGATAATGCTGGCACGCCAGTAGAAGAAGCAGAAGGTGAGTCGGATGAGTCCGTCGCCGAGCCGGATGAATCAGAAAGTATAGAGGAAGAAGAAATAGCTTTGGCTGCGGAGGAAGATACCGTTGCATTCTACACGAATGCCATGGAGAAAGTCGCAGCTTATTATGCAGCGAAAATGCCAAGCTCACCTGCTGGGGATTGGGAAGCTTTCGTAGCGTTAAGAGCAGCTTCAGAGCATATTGATCTGCCAGCATGGCCGAATTATGAGTGGCGTACGAAGGACCCTGGCTTTAAGCCGGATACAGCTGACAACAGCCATATTTATTATATTTACGGTCTGCTTGGTGTCGGACAAAACCCTGCTGACGCGTTCGACACGCACCGGAACCTTTTTGCCGAGCTGGCGAGCCAACTGAATAAGGAAACGGGCAGCTTCGGCAATCTTGGCAAGCAGATATGGGCTATGGTTGCACTCGAGATTGGTCGCGATCTAGGCGTAGATGTTGTTACGTGGAACGAAGAGAGACGCGGGCTTGCGCTCCAATCGCTGCTCAAGCAGCAAAAGGAAAACGGAAGCTTCGGCTCCTTCAGCCAGATTGACTATACAGGCTGGGCACTCATCGTCTTATCCCGATATGAGGGGGAAAGGGTCGAACAAAGCATCGAGAAAGCCAAGCAATATTTGAAAAGCATGCAAAACGAAGGCGGTGGCTTTAACGGCTCCAGCAAATGGGAATCCGAAAATTCGAACAGTATCGCCTGTGCGATACAAGGTCTGGTTGCAGTCGGAGAGGATCTGACCGACCGAACGGGTTATTGGGCCTTTGACGGCAAGACGCCAATGGATGCGCTGATCAGACATCAGCTGGACAACGGCTCTTTCACTTGGCAAATCGGTACGACCGGTTCGATCGGGATGGCGACCAAGCAATCTGCTGTTGCGGTAATGGATGTCGTGAATGGCCGGTCTTCCTGGTACAAGCTGGGCGAACAAAGCTTCGAGCCACAACCAGATTCAGCTCCAATAGTGGCTTTGTTCAATCTTGCGGATTACTATAGCAGCAACCTGCCGGCACAACCGGGAGGAGATTGGGAAGCGTTCGTTGCTGTAGCGGAAGCGCGCAATTATGCCGCGATCAAGCCATGGCCGGGTTATGACTGGCGCACGAAGGATCCGGGCATTAAGCCGGATGTCACTGACAACAGCCATATCTACTATATATACAGCTTGCTTGGTGTCGGTCAGAATCCGGCGCAAGCTTTTGATACGAAGCGAAACCTGTTCGCCGAGCTGGCGAGTCAACAGAATAAGGAGACAGGCAGTTTTTCCAATCTGGGCAAACAGATCTGGGCCATGGTTGCGCTGGAGATCGGAGCCGATCTCGGCGTTGATGTTGGCTCTTGGAATGAAAAGAATCGCAACAAGGCGCTTGAGTCGCTGCTTAAGCAACAGAAGGAAAATGGCAGCTTCGGCTCCTTCAGCCAGATTGACTACACGGGATGGGCGCTCATTGTGTTATCCCGATTCGATGGAAAAGCAATCGAACAAAGTATTGAGAAGGCCAAGCAATATTTGAAAAGTATGCAACAGGAAGGCGGCGGCTTCGCCGGCACCAGCAAGTGGGATGCCGAGAACTCGAACAGCATTGCCTGTGCCATACAAGGTCTGGTTGCGATCGGAGAGGATTTGACTGACCGCGCAGGCTATTGGGCAATTGAGGGCAAGACGCCGATTGACGCGCTGCTGAAGCATCAGCTTGACAATGGCTCATTCACTTGGCAGCTGAATCAAAGCGGCTCTATCGGCATGGCTACGAAGCAATCGGCAGTTGCAGTTGCGGATGTTGTGAACGGAGAGTCCACATGGTACAAGCTGGGTAAGCTTCGCTTTGAAGGGCCGGAGCTTAACCTAGTTACGCTGCCTGAAGGTGATGTACAGCCAGAGATTGCGATTCCGAACGATAATGCGGCATATAAGGTTGTCGTTAAGCCTTCAGATGCAAGAAAAGAGATTACGATCACGATTCCGGAAGAGAAGACATCCAAAGTATGGGCCGCTCTGCCAAGCGGTAGGCTTCTGCCTCAACTTACGGTCATAAAGGGCAAGATATCAGCGCTATTCCCGGCTGGGATGCAGATGTCCACTGGCGATCTTTCGCAAGCGTTGGAGCTTATGACGTTCCAGGATACGGACGGAGCCTCCTTGAAGGAACAACTGAATACCCTTGTGCCTTCCGGCAAGAAGCTGTCTGAGGTAGCTTTAGCGTTTACGATGGGCGGGGCTTCCGGGGTGACGTTCGATCAATATGTCACGCTTACCTTTGCCGGAATGAAAGGCAAGGATGCCGCCTATATTGCTGGCGGAAAGATTCACGCTATCGCCAAGTTCCAGAGCGAGCAATTGGGCAAGCAAAGCGGAAAAGCGGAGTATGCATTCGACAAGGGCGAAGATCTCATTGTAAGAACGAACCATTTTACAGAATTCGCAGCTTATAGCACATCGGTTGATACTACGCCTCCAGGAGGCGGGACGCCGCAGCTGAAGAAGGCAACACTATCGATTGACAAACTGACGATTAATAAAGGATTTGTCATCTCTCCTGTGAAGGTTGAATTCGAGCAAGGCGAAACCGTATGGGATCTTTTGAAGCGAGTTTTGGACAAAGAAGGCATCACCTACAAGTATTCTTGGTATGATCAATACGAGAGTGTGTATGTTGCCTCGATTGCGGGCGATGGCGAGTTCGATCATGGCGCCGAAAGCGGCTGGATGTACAGTGTGAACGGGTGGTTCCCGAACTACGGAGCAAGCCGCTATGTTTTAAAGGACGGAGATATCGTCAAGTGGCGTTTTACGAAGGATTTGGGCAGAGATGTCGGCGCCGATACGGATTGGGAGACGCCGGAAAATCCGAATAATCCTGATCCAGGCACAACGCCGGAGACGGCAGAACCGGGCAAACCATCGGAGAACAATGGGGGCAGTGAGAAGCCTGATCTTGGCAAGCTGTTCAGCGACAGCAAGCTAATCTCGGAGTGGGCTTACTCATCCATTGGCGAAGCGATACAGAAGGGCTTTATTAAGGGTTATGACGGCAAGATTAATCCGAAGTCTTCCGTGACGAGAGCGGAGTTCGCTTCTATTATTGCGCAAGTGCTGAAGCTGGAGAATGTAGCGAAGCCTGCTGAATCGTTTGCCGATGTGAAGCCGGGCGACTGGTATTATGAGGCAGTGCATGCCGCGTATCAAGCGAGCATTGTGACGGGCTATGAAGGACGCTTCCATCCGGACAAGCCGATCAGCCGCGAAGAGATGGCTGTTATGATTGTCCGCGCGTTGAAGATGGGTGAGTCTAAGGGACAGCCTCAATCGGCGGATGCGAGCGATATTTCGGCATGGGCGAAGCCTGCCGTTCAGGTTGTGACGGCTGCCGGTCTTATGACGGGCCATAACGGCAAGTTTAACCCGAGAGACAAAGTGACAAGAGAAATGGCTATCGTTGTAGCCATGAGAGCTTATCATTATCCGGAGCAGGTGCAGCCTGGCAGAGAATCAGACGAAACGATTCAGAAGCGTGTAAACGAGCTGATCGCGGATACGGCTGCGTACATGCAGAAAACAATTACGAATCCGATTGTGGGGTCAATCGGCGGAGAGTGGACGGTCTTCAGTCTTGCACGCTCAGGCGTACAAGTGCCGGATGCTTATTATGAAACGTATTATGCCAACCTGACCAAGACGTTGAAGGCTAAGGATGGCGTGCTTCATATCATGAAGTATACGGAGTACGACAGGGTCATTCTTGCCCTCGGTGCAATCGGGAAGGATGTTACGAAGGCAGCGGGATATGACTTGCTAAAGCCGTTGGCCGACTTCAATACATTGACAATACAAGGCATTAACGGGCCGATATTTGCTCTTATTGCACTTGATAGCCGTGCTTACGAGATACCGCAAGTGGCCGATGTAAAGGTTCAAACAACCAGAAATAGATTGATAGAGTTTATTCTGAATAGAGAGATTGCAGGCGGTGGATGGGCGCTTGGATCGAAGCCGGAGAAAGCCGATCCGGATATTACGGCAATGGCGATTCAGTCGCTGGCCCCGTACTACAAGTCGAAGCCGGAAGTAAAGGCGGCAGTAGATCGCGCCCTCCAATGGCTTTCCCAAGTGCAGAACGCGGATGGAGGCTATAAGAGCTGGGGAGCGGTCAACTCGGAAAGCACGGCGCAAGTGATCGTGGCTTTGTCTGCTCTTGGTATAGATGCTCATCTTGATCCTAGATTTATAAAGAACGGGCGATCTGCCGTTGATGCGCTGCTTGGCTTCGCTGCACCAGGCGGGGGCTTCTATCACATTAAAGCGGGCGATGAGAGCAATGGCGGAGCTGAACCTGGCTTCGTAGATCCGATGGCAACCGATCAGGCGATGTATGCGCTTGTGGCTTATGAGCGGTTGCTCCAAGGGGAAAATCGCTTATATGACCTGACTGATGTGAACTCGAAATGAAAAAGTGGATGAGCAATAAAAAATTCCTATTCGGAATTTGTGTTGTTCTGGCGCTTGTCATCGCCTTCTTTTTGGGGCCGCGGTATGAGGTTGTTCCGCTAACACCTGAGCAGGCTGCGCATGTCATCAGTGAAGAAGAGTCTGTCGCCACTCCTTCTGCCTCTGCGGAAGCAACCGCTCCCGAAGATACAGACAGCGAGCGCATACCCGATAGAGAGCAATCGACACAGCTGGAACAGGCCACTGAGGTTCCCGGCGAGGAGACAGACAACGGACAGCAAGAGAAGGAGGCGCTCCCATCGGAAGCGCCTGCTCCATCTGCCCCTATGGAGCAGCCAGCCTCCGGCAGTCCGGAGGAGACGTCGAACCCTGAAGCGACGTCTAAACCATCGCTTCAACCAAGCGCGACGGTTAAGCCGGCGGCTACACCGAAGCCCACAACTGCTCCGAGGCCTTCTGAAGAAAGCAAGGATCGTTATTTGACCGATCCGATACCATCCGGTAAGCCAAAGCCGGTGGAGTGGCAGGATGTCACAATCGATAAGGACAAGGAATTGACAATTACCTTATCCGTCACTGCCAAAACCATACTGAACAATATGAAGCTCTTCAACGAGAAGAAGCTGGAAGTATTGCCCGAGGATGGCGTTATTTATCCCTCCCAGAAGGTGACATTCTATGAAGGTGAGTCGGTATTCGACGTGCTCCTCAGAGAAATGAAACGAAATAAAATTCATATGGAGTTCGTGATGACGCCGATCTATAACAGCAATTATGTTGAGGGCATTAACAATATTTATGAATTCGATTGCGGAGAACTTAGCGGCTGGATGTACAAGGTTAATGAGTGGTTCCCCAATTACGGAGCAAGCCGTTATGTGCTGAAGGACGGCGATGTCGTCGATTGGGTCTATACCTGCGATTTGGGCCGTGATATTGGGGGAGGCTTTGTCGCTTCGGGAGGCGAGAAATGAGAGACAGCTTTGCCGGTTTGCATCCTGCTCTAACCTTCAGCTATTTTGTGTGTATGATCGCATGCAGCATGCTGGTTATGCACCCGATTGCTCAAGCTATTGCGCTGGTTGGGGCGTTCAGTTATTCGGTACTCGTGAAGGGAGCCAAAGCGCTGAAGTTCAGCTTCATTTACTTGCTTCCGATGCTGCTCATTATGGCGGTGATGAATCCGGCCTTTAATCATCAGGGTGTAACCATCCTCTTTTATTTGAAAAGCGGCAATCCCGTCACTCTGGAGTCGATCCTGTACGGTGTGGCGGCGGCCGTCATGTTCATTACCATGATTCTATGGTTTTCTTGCTACAATGCGGTAATGACATCGGACAAATTCATCTATTTGTTCGGCAAAGTCATTCCTGCGCTTTCGCTGGTGTTATCGATGGTGTTGCGGTTTGTGCCGAGATATATCGAGCAGATCAAAGCGATATCCCATGCGCAGCGTTGCATCGGACGGGACATGACGCAAGGGAATTTATGGAGCAGGGCGAAGAACGGCATCAACATTTTATCGATGATGACGACCTGGGCTCTTGAGAACGGAATGGAGACAGCCGATTCCATGAAGTCGCGGGGCTACGGCTTGCCGGGCAGAACGACCTTCTCGATCTTCCGCTTTGATGGAAGAGACGGTATTTTGCTTGGCATTATGGGTTTGCTTGCCGCCATTATGGGCGCCGGGATCATGTCTGGAACCGTCAGCATGAGGTTTTTTCCATCGATAAAGCTGGCCCCGGTTACGGTATGGAGCATGGCGGTTTATGCCGCGTACGCGCTTCTGTGCATGCTTCCGGTCATTATTAACTTGCAGGAGGCTTGGAAATGGAAGCGTATCGAGTCGAAAATGTAAGCTTCAGCTACCCGCTGCAAGAGCGGAAGGCGCTTGTTGGGCTGGATTTGGCAATTAGAAGCGGAGAGTTTGTTACCCTATGCGGTCAATCGGGCTCCGGCAAGAGTACGCTGCTGCGGCAATTCAAGACAATTCTTACGCCTCACGGCAAACGGGACGGCATGATTTATTTTCAGGGGGAGCCGTTATCCTCCCTCGAGCAGCGGCGGCAAGCGTCGGAGATCGGATTCGTGCAACAGAATCCGGATAACCAGCTTGTGACGGATAAAGTGTGGCATGAGCTCGCCTTCGGGCTGGAGAGCTTAGGCTGTGATCAGCGAACGATTCGGCTTCGCGTTGCGGAGATGGCGAGCTTCTTCGGTATTCAATCTTGGTTCCACAAGCGGGTGGCTGAGCTGTCTGGAGGTCAGAAGCAGCTGCTGAATCTGGCCGGCGTCATGGCGATGCAGCCGTCCGTCCTTATTCTGGATGAGCCGACATCGCAGCTTGATCCGATCGCTGCACAGGAGTTTCTGGACACGTTGCGCAGAATCAATCGCGATCTCGGGACGACAATCATTCTGTCTGAGCATCGACTGGAAGAGGTTCTTCCGCTGACCGAGCGGCTCATCGTCATGGACCAGGGACGGATCATTGCGGATGCCCCGCCGGCTCAAGCAGGCGCTGCGCTAGCTGAGATGAATCATCCGATGTTCGCGGCGATGCCGAGTGCGATGCAAATTGCACGTGTTGTTCATCCCGAGTCGGGGGTGGTATATCCGCTTACGATTAATGAAGGAAGAAATTGGATCAACAAATGGATGAAAGACAAGGCGCCTGCCCAATTGTCTGATCAGTCCGCTGTCGATGCAAGTCCCGTTAGATCTGTCGTAGAACTGAGGGATGTATGGTTCCGGTATGACAAGCTGGCTCCTGATACGATCAAAGATTTGTCGCTGACTGTCAAGGAAGGCGAATGGTATTGTATTGTGGGAGGCAATGGGACAGGGAAGACGACGGCGTTGTCCTTAATCGGCGGAACCCAGCTTCCCTACAGGGGCAAAGTACTTGTGAATGGGAAAGACATTCAGAAGCAAGGGCTTAAGGAGCGGTTTCATCGAAATTTGGGCATTTTGCCGCAGAACCCACAGCATTTGTTTCTGAAAAAGACCGTAGAGCTGGATCTGCTGGAGATGCTGGCAGATTCGGAACTAGGCAAGGAAGAGCGACAGCACAAGGTGGAGGATGTTATTCTCTTAGCCGAGCTGGAGTCTGTAAGACATATGCATCCTTACGATTTGAGCGGAGGGGAGCAGCAGAGAGCGGCGCTAGCCAAGATTCTGTTGATGGAACCGAGAATTCTACTGCTGGATGAGCCGACCAAAGGCCTTGATGCTTTCTTTAAAGTGAAGTTGGCACGTCTACTGTCCAATTTGACCCGGCAGGGCGTGACAATTGTGATGGTATCTCATGATATCGAGTTTTGCGCCCGGCATGCCGATAGCTGCGCTCTCTTCTTCGACGGGAGCGTCGTCACGACGAACCGGACGCGAGCTTTCTTTGCAGGCAACAGCTTCTACACGACGGCAGCTAATCGAATGGCGCGGCACTTCTGTCCGGAAGCCATAACAACGGAGGATGTTGCAAGACTATGTCAATCCAGTCATTGAACGGTCAGGGCAAGAGAAGGCTGTTAGCCGCCATTCTCATTCTGATCGTCATCCCGCTAACCATATTGGCTGGCGTATTCTACTTCGACGACCGCAAGTATTATTTCATTAGCATGCTGATTATCGTCTATACGATGCTGCCATTTGCGATGGTGTTCGAACAGCGGGGGCCTAGAGCAAGAGAGTTGATTTTGATTGCGGTGCTGGCTGCGCTTGCGGTTGCGGGACGTTCTGCCTTCTATATGCTGCCGCAATTCAAGCCGGTTGTAGCTATCGTCATTATTGCCGGGGTATGCTTGGGCGCGGAAGCGGGTTTTCTTGTCGGAGCACTTGCGGGCTTTGTATCCAATTTTTTCTTCGGACAGGGGCCATGGACGCCGTGGCAAATGTTCTGTTTTGGAATCATTGGATTTATTGCCGGGCTTCTGTTCCAGAAGGGCAAGCTTTCGAAAACGAGGCTGTCGCTCTGCCTGTTCGGCGGACTGGCGACCTTCTTCATCTATGGCGGCATCATTAACCTAGGCAGCCTGTTTATGTTTACGGCGGAATTCTCATGGGGAGCGCTGCTTGCGACGTACATCTCCGGCTTTTGGTTTGATATGATTCATGCCCTGTCTACTGTCATCTTTCTCTTTCTGATTGCGCGTCCGATGATTGAGAAGATTGAGCGGGTCAAAATCAAGTATGGATTGATTGAGCCTGGTGACGAGAAGTAGGAAAGTCACTAATGAGTATCATCCGGTTTATTTCATAGAAGGGCCAAGTCCGTTTCCTCTGGGCTTGGCCTTTTTCTATGGTACAATGAAAGGAAAATAGGTCCCATTTGAGTGGAAGACAATATAGTGATTAATATCGGAGGACGGACATGAACACAACACCAGACGAAATTGCAAGATGGATGTTTAATGAAATGAAGAATACGGGCGTGCTATATCAAGCTGCGGCTGTTGAGCATATTCGAGGTCAGTACGGTGATTCATTTATCTATGTGAACGATAAGGGACATGTGTCGATTGACAAGGAGGTCAAGAAGGCGTTCAAAAAGCTGCATGGCGGCAAAGCGGCCTGGGACCGTGACGCGTTCTTCTGGGGATGGACTTCTGCGATTAAGGAAGGCTGACGCTAGCAGGCTGCAGCGCTTCTTCGGATACATCGGATAAGGTGGGAGCGGCCAGTTGCTTGCCGCTTCTTTTGCTTTTCAGCAGACGATGCAGGCTGAGCATATGAGCTTTCTCCAAGTTCATCATAATGCCGAAAGCGCTTGTATAAAGCGTCAAGCTAATGATGTTCATATTGCCGGATAGAATGAAGTTAATATGCATGAACATGCAGATGAGGACGGATGGCAAGATCCAGATGCCAAGGATGAGTAAAACGCCGATAATGACTTGAACAGCGGGAATGATGTAGTTGAAGGGCAATACTTCGTTTAGGCAGAAATGCTCGATGAAGGCTTTGTAGAACTCCGGAACATTAGGTTTTAATAGAGCGGCATGGAAGTAATCGGTCAGGAACTCTCCCGGATACTGATACCAGGATGCTTCTCCGGCTTTTCCCGTAATCTTGGTTAGGCCCGCCATTAGCCATCCTAATCCAAACAGGACTCTCATGAGCGTCACGAGCAGTTGGTAAGAGGACGACCATTGCCAAGTTCTATTCTGTTTTTTGCGAATCACTTGAATTCCCCCCTAATCAAATTTTTCGACGGCAGTTGCGATTAACATGCGGAATGGTGAAGCGAGTTGCGAGGTTTAGCGAAGGTCGTCGTTAGCTCTCTCTATTTACTACTACATTCTACAAAAATATCCAAACCTTGTATTTGGGCCGATTAGTATGTTTTTTGCGCAATAAGTAGGACTTTAGATCGTTTTTGGCGTATTAATCATAAAAATCGATATGCGGCTTGTCCTCTCGGTAGTAGTTCAGCCGGTCTTGGAGCGTGCCGGTATGAAATTCGAATTTATGCCCGTCCGGGTCAGTGAAGTAGATCGACTTTTTGTCTTTTTCGTCACGCGGACGTCCGGATAGGATAGTTACATTTAACGATTGCAGTTTTTCATAGGTTGAGTCGAACTCGTTTTCGTCAATAGAAAAGGCAATATGGGTATAAGACGCGTGGATTTCTTTGCGCGGAATGTCCTTTTCGACATTGAGAGCAAGCCACATCCCATTCAAGTCGAGATAGGCTATGCTGCGTCCTTTCATTAGGAGTTTGGCCTCGAGTACATTGCTATAGAAGTCAATCGAACGATCCAAATCAGAGACAGAAAATAATAGATGGTTAAGTCCTTTGACAGGCATTTCATCACCCCGGATCGATAGAATGGGCATTAGCTTGGAAATTGTAGTTGATTTTCTGAGGTATGTCTAGCACACTTTGGGTAGAACGCCAGACGGAGGTTAGCGATGATGATTCCGAAGGATATACTGGAGAACCAAGGCCTATCCACAGAAGCATTGCTGACGTTTTATCGTAAAATCGAAAGTCTGAACCTAGCTGTGAACGGCTTCATGCTCTTGCAAAACGGGAAAGTAACGGCTGAGTTTTGGCGAGAACACTATCGGAAGGATTGCGAGCAGGTCTTATTTTCATTAAGCAAGAGTTTTACCTCTATAGCCATTGGCATCGCCTGGGATGAGGGATACCTCGGCTTGGACGATCAGGTAGTAACCTACTTTCCAGATAAGCGGCCTGATGCTGTATCGCCGTATTTGGAGCAGATGACGATTCATCATCTGCTATCCATGAACACAGGACATCATGCCAATATTTATGAGGCGGTCGTGAAGCAACAGGATTGGGTGAAAGCTTTTCTTTCGCTTGAGGTGGAGCATGAGCCGGGGGGCTATTATCAATACAGTACGCCGGCTACGTATATGCTCTCTGCTATTTTGCAGCGTGCAACGGGCGAGGGGCTGGTCGACTTCCTGATGCCGAGATTGTTCGAGCCGCTTGGCATTCCAAGACCTTCTTGGGAGACCTGTCCGCTTGGCATTGCGGCAGGCGGCATGGGACTTAGCTTGTCCGCAGAAAGCGTCGCTAATTTTGGATTGATGCTGCTGCATAAGGGATCGTTCGAAGGACGAAGAATCGTGTCGGAGCGGTATGTCGAACTAGCGGCGGCCGAGCATAGCGACAACCGCAAGGAAGGGGCCCCTATTGACGCTGCTCAAGGGTACGGCTATCAATTTCATAGATGTCGGCGCGGATCCTACAGAGGCGACGGGGCGTTTGGCCAGCTTTGCTTCGTCTCACCTCAGCATAATATAGTTATTGTGGCGAATTGCAGCTTTTCTTCGATGAGGCCGCTTCACACCTTGCTGGACCTTATCTATGAACAAATCATCGACCAGCTAGACGTCAACCCTCCTCTGACAATAATAGAGGGAGCAGCGCTGAATCTTCGGTTTAAAAGACAGTTTGCTGATTTGTCTTCTGGTGCTTCGAATACCCTTCTTGATTGGAGGAAGCTGAACAGGAGCTACAAGATGGCAGATAACCCGGATGGCGTGGAGAAGATAATAGTCAATCTGGATGATGATGAGCTTGAGCTTGGACTCTTGTACAGGGATGGCTGGAAACAATCGCTGCCTTTCCAGTTCAGCAAGCCGGTAGAGGCTAAGGCCGTCTTCTGGAAGGATCTTTCTTTGCATTTGCAGACGGTGGTTACGTATGCGGCTTGGAGGGATAATGCCACGATGCAGCTCTTTTTGTACTACATTGAAACTCCTTATGTGGTGGACTATACATTCAGACTGGATGAAGCGTCTATTGATGTTCAATTCGATATCAATGTCTCTATGCGTCTAAGCAGCTATCGGATGTCGGGAAGCTTGGAGGCAGGCTGATATGTTTTGCATCGCATCTTGCGCGAGAGGGTAGTGAAAGAATGGTTGGATTAGCATTTGCCCTTGTGCTTAGTTCCGGCTTTGTTCATTCCATCTGGAATTTGTATACGAAGAAGAGTATGAACAAGATTGTGTTTCTATGGCTCTGTCAAATCATTTCGGTTATCGTTCTGATGCCTTGGACGATTATCGAATGGGATGCCTCCCACTTTACAGGCACAGCTCTGCTTCTGATGCTGGCTTCCGTTGCTCTGCACGGAATGTATATCACTTTGCTTGCCGCTACTTATACGGTAGGGGACTTGTCGCAAGTGTATCCCATAATGAGAGGAACGAGCCCGCTGCTGGTGCCGCTTATGGCAGTCCTATTTTTGAATGAATCGCTTAGTCCCATGGGATGGCTCGGGGTGGTCATTATTGTGGCGGGCATTTTGTTTTTAAGTGAGTTTAAACTGAAGCGGGTGCAGGGAACATCGGCGAGGGCTCCGTTGCTCGCCTTGGCTGTCGGACTTTGTATAGCCGGTTACATCGTAGTGGATAAGATGGCCTTGGATTATTTCCCTGTAATCATCGTTCTCCAGGCCACCAATATCGGCAATATGCTGGTGCTGACATGGGCTTCACTTCGATCCCATGCAATCGGACAGGAGCTGAGAGTCAATTGGAAGACGATTCTGCTTGGAGGGGTGCTTGCACCCGGTGGTTATCTGTTGTTTCTAAACGCGGTGTCGTTGGCACCGGTGGCACAGCTTGCTCCTATGCGAGAGATCGGAACGGTATTCGGAACGCTGTTGGGCATATTTATATTACGTGAGCAGCAAGGACGGAGGAGGATATTTACCTCTATTCTTATTACGGCGGGGATTATCATCCTTGGCCTTTGGGGATAGACGTCCTCTATGCTGCAATATTTTCGGGCAAATAGGGTATAAGGGTAAGAAGCATACTTTTATTGCAAGCAGGATTGGAGGTGGCTTGGCCATTGATTATGAATCTTAACGATTCGGAGTTGGACTTACTTGTCCAGACTGCGATTAAGGAAGGGAATCGGACGAAAGTCCAGGCCGTTGCAGAAGAGCTTCAGCCATACGACATGGCGGCCGTATATGGCCGCCTGCCGGAGAAGTATCGTGCCGGATTCGTTATCTATATGACGATCGAGCAGCTCACAGCGATGGTCGGCGAGATGGTGCAGGGACAGCAGGTTGAAGTGTTTGCACTGCTTGGCGTGGAGCGGACGGCAGAGCTGATGGACCGGATGGACAATGATGACCTGGCTGTACTGCTCGGTGGCTTGTCCGAGGAGCGGAAGAAGTCGTTCCTGGACTACATGAAGAAGGAAGAAGTTATCGCGGTCCAGCATTTGATGGCTTATGCGCCGGAGACGGCGGGTAGGATCATGACGAATCGGTATGTTTGGATACCGAGCCATTATAATGTTCGCGATACAGTCGATAAGCTAAAGGATTTTGCTGAGATTGCGGAGTCTATCAATTATCTCTACGTTGTGGATGAGAAGAAAAAGCTGATCGGCGTCGTTTCATACCGCGATTTGATCATGGCGGAGATCGGAGATCAGATTACGGATATTATGTATGAGCGAGTTATTGCTGTTCCGGTAGATATGGACCAGGAGGAAGTAGCCCGCCAGATCGAGCGGTACAACTTTCTTGCCATTCCCGTCGTGGAAGAGAATGGCGTGCTTGTCGGTATCGTCACGGTCGATGATATTATCGACGTCGTGATCCGGGAGGCATCGGAGGATATTGCGAAGATGTCCGCATCGGGCAAGTCAATTGACTTCGACACGAAGGCTCACGTGGCGGCATACCGAAGGCTGCCTTGGCTAATTCTTCTATTGCTGATCGGCATCCTATCAGGGACGATTATTAGCCGGTTTGAGGAGACGCTCGATAAGGTAGTGGCGCTAGCTTTCTTCATGCCGATGATAGCGGGGATGACGGGGAATACGGGAACGCAGTCGCTGGCGGTTGTCGTTCGCGGCTTGACGACAAAGGAAGTAACCAGCGGAGTCGTCCGTAGGCTGGTGAGGCGGGAGCTGATGGTCGGGCTGATGATCGGTGGCATCTGTGGCGTACTGATCTCGATCATTGCGTACGTCTGGCAAGGCAGTCCCATCTTAGGCCTTGTCGTGGGGGGTTCGCTTGTGATGACGCTTATTATAGGTACACTGGCGGGCACCGTCATTCCGTTGATACTGTATAAGTTGAAGGTCGACCCTGCTGTAGCGTCAGGTCCGCTCATTACTACGCTAAACGATATTCTGTCCTTGCTGATCTACTTTGGAATCGCGACAGCGTTCCTGGAGTATTTGATATAGCGAGAGCTAGTAAGATGGCATCACCTTAACGATGCATAACTTCTGAACGTTCATATTGAGAAAAAAGAGACTCCGAATCACGCAGCGTGGTTTGGAGTCTCTTTCTCATATCGGTATGCCAGCCATTCATTACATTCTCTGCCGGGCTGTGCGCAGAATAGCTTTGCATTGTGTCTCTATCTGGCCCATGAGCTCGGTGGCATGCGCGGTGTAACGACTCTTCACAGCTGACTCTGGCATGGAACGGAGGTTAATCTCCACGGTTATCAAGGCGGAGCGTGCTGCCGCTTCGAACAGGATAGCGCCGATACCAAGATCAGAGATGATATGTTTGTTGGCAGAGTCGGCAATAGCGGCAGTACTGGTTATACCGTCCCGGCATAACCTCATAAGCCGAAGCGGAACCTCAATGGCATGGAGGGTGGCGGACTCCAGAGCAATCTTGCGCGAAGCCTTCTCGTCCTCCGACAATTTTGGCAATTTTAATGCTGACATATATCCGTTGAACGATTCTATGTCGGCATGAAGCAGCTCCTCTGATGTTCTGGATATGCGTTGCATTTCGGTTAGCGTCTCCTGAATTTGCGCTTTATAGGCAGCGAACTTCTCGCCCTTAGACAAATTGCCGGCCATTGATGTCATGGAAGCTCCGAGCGCTGCAACTACCGCGGCAACACTGCCGCCGCCGGGAGTAGGATCGGAGCCTCCTGCCTGATGCAGGAACCGGCGGATGGAATCATCCCAGGATACATGGCTCATAGCTGCTCCTCCTTGTCTTGTTGGATACGAACAGCTTTCATCAGGTTTTGGAACAGGTTGGCCGTAGTCAATGTACCTACACCGCCTGGCACCGGGGATACGGCAGCGACATAGGCGTCCAGATCGGCGGCGCCATCTCCGGTAATAAGGCCGTCCTCGGTTTCATTGATGCCGGCGTCCACCACAATCAGCTTGTCATGGACCATAGCCGGGGTGACCCAGTTCGGCCTGCCAACGGCCAGAAAAGCAATATCAGCATGACTTAAATGAGAAGCGATATCTGGCGTGTGGGAGTGACAGACGGTGACAGTAGCCTGCTCCCGTTGAAGCAGGTGGAAGAGAGGGAGGCCGACCGTCTTGCCTCTGCCGATCAATGTAACGTTTTTGCCTTCCAAAGCGAAGTTGTAGTGCTTCAACAAATAGATGCAGGCTTGAGGAGTCGCGGGATACAGGCCTGCTTCTCCCGTCATCGTCGCCAGTTTGTTTTGCGGCGTCACGCCGTCGATATCTTTGCATGGATGAATCTCTCGCTCGATTCTTCTTGTCGAGATATGCTGAGGTAGTGGGAGCTCCAGCATGATGCCATGTACGGTTTTGTCTTCGTTCAGCTGGCGGATGAGTGCCAAGATTTCGACTTCTTCTACGTCAGCCTTGAAAGCATGAAGGTGAAAGGATACGTCAAGCCGCTCGGCAATTCTCCGCTTTGCTTCTGCATAATAGGCCGAAGCGGGATCCCCCTCGACAATAATCGTGGCCAAATGGGGCTTAATGCCCTTCATGCCAAGCGCACTTACCTCAGCTATAATCTCCGTGTAGACGCGATCCGCTGCTTCCTTTGCTTTCATCAACAATCCCATCTTTACATCCTCCTCAGCGAGAAATTTTCGAATAAAACGAAAAAAAGCATCCGCATCAGCTCATGATGAGCCGGCTGCAGATACTTTTCCCAGGCGAACGGATCGTTTCCGATCGTATGCTTCCTCGTGGTTCATTCCACTCTCTTCGCCAGTCGCATACGACGTTAATTTTATATCACCTATTATGTCTGCAATCGAATTTAAGGTCAAGATGATTGCCAAAAACAGTTGTGCAATTCATCTGATTTACCCCTTCCGTAAGCAGGCTGAATAAAGCTTAACAAAAAATATTCATTACAATTTATTCCTTATAAAGAAGCCGAAAACGTTAAATAAAGCACTTACATTCACGAAAAGTATAAAAAACTAACTCAACGTGTGTCTCTTTTCGGAGTTATAAGGCATTACTATCGAAAGCTCTAGGTTGACACGGTTATTAAAGTGCATTACTATTTTGCCATTACATTAATACTATGTGGTTACTATGGATTTATATATGTCAAATAACCTCATCATTCATCGAAAAATAACGGAATACATAGAAATTTGTTTTATAAAAGTTGAACCAAAGGTCCGTAACAAGCGTTCTATTGATATCGCCAAATCTCTATGGCTTGCCGCTCGGTGTAATGAAAGGAGATTATCATGACTACTAGAATCCAACTGATGAACGGTCAAAATGAAATCTATAACGAAGCGGGCTTGCAATTAATTGGCAGCAATGGGTCTAACCAAATCGGGCTGTCGCCTAAGGAGCTGCTGGAATCGGCGCTGGGACTATGTGTCTCGCTCTCTCTTCAGCAGACGCTGGAGACGGATGGAATAGAGTACGAGCGGTTCCCACTAAGCGTAGAAGTGACGGCAAGCAAGACCGACCGAGAGCTTAATGCCTTTACGAGTTTTACGGTGCTGGTGACGCTCCCTCCCATCATCGAGCCGGATTATAAGCAAAAGCTGATCACGATTGTCGAACAAACTTGTGTCATCAGCAATTCACTGAAAAGCGAAGCTACCATAGAAACGGTCGAATACCATCTCTCCTAAGGGTTAAGGATCTACCTGCATGATCATCTCAGCGGCAAAGCATGAATAAGAGCAGGCTGTCGCTTGCATAGTAAAGGAATATCTACTATAATCAGCATTACTTTACGTTATGAAGGGGTTTGTAGCTATGCGTATCTCCAAGCTGAATCAACTTCATCATCACAAGCAGCGTTAGCACGCCTGAATGGATCAGGGCGGGCTAGCGCATTTCGCGTTGGCCTCCCTGCGAGATATGGAGCGCGCAGGACCAAGAGGTCCTGCGCGTTTTTTGTTTTTTTACACCTCAATTAAAAAGGAGCTGAAACTTATGCAAAACGTAAAAGGTACCTATGATTTTATCGGACCTGCTCAGGCGCTTAGGAAGAAAGTACAGGATATACTCACGGAAGTATTCGAGCTGTATGACTTCAAGGGGATGGAGACGGCGGTGCTCAATGAATTGGATTTACTGGCCTCCAAATATGCGGGAGGGGACGAAATTCTGAATGAAATGTACAGGTTGACCGACCAGGGCAGCCGCAGTCTGGGTCTTCGCTACGATCTGACTATTCCGTTCGCGAAAACCATTGCGCTCAATCCGGGCCTAGAGATGCCATACAAGCGTTATGAGATCGGCAAAGTATTTCGTGACGGACCAGTCAAGCGGGGACGCCTCAGGGAATTCTTGCAATGCGATGTCGATATGGTCGGCATAGCCGGTCCCGAAGCTGAGGCTGAGTTGATGCTACTGGCTGTCGATGCTTTTGGAAGATTGGACATTCCCGTCGAACTTCGCTGGAATAACCAGCGCTTTCTAAGTGACGTGCTTGCAGCAATGGGGGTACCGGCCAACGATCTGTCCTCCGTTATGCTGACGCTTGATAAGCTCGCCAAAATCGGATTGGAAGGGGTGGAGAGAGAGCTGGCACAAAAGGGGATCGGTGATGGCGTCAAACAAGCGATTCTGGCTTTTGCATCAGGAGAGAAACTCACTTGGGATGCTGTTGCATCCCGGTACAATATTACGAATTCGCAAGGCACGCAGGAGGTTGCGGAACTGGATAGGTTGATTCGAGAGCTAGGCTTGGAGCAACGCTGCATCTTCGACCCATTCCTATCCCGAGGGCTGTCCTTCTATACCGGTACGGTGTATGAGCTATATGATGCGAGCGGTGTGTATCCATCGAGCCTTGGCGCTGGAGGACGCTATGACGCCATTATCGGAAAGCTAATCGGTAGGGAGGAGATAGCGTACAAGGCGGTAGGTCTTTCATTTGGCATGGAAGCAATCCTGGAGATGATCCGGGATCGGCCGCTTATACTGCCGGCAGCCCAAGCAGTAGTAGTACCTATCGGGGAAGAGGGCAAAGTCGGAGCCTTGAGGGCAGCGGCGGAGCTAAGACGTGCCGGTATTCGGACAGCCTTGGAATCAAGCGGTCGGAGGTTGAAGAAAGCGCTGGCTGCAGCCTCGGGCAAGGGTATTCGCTACGTGGTTATCATCGGCGGCGACGAAGCAGCCAAAGGTCAAGTACGATTAAAGGATATGAGTCTATCGACGGAGGTTCTGCTTTCCTTGCGGGAGGCCTCTGCTGCGATTCTGGCTCAGCCAACTTCCTGATGATTCGACTATTGGTTTGACAGTCCTCTCGTGAGACCGCCTTACCTGTGATATGATCGTGAAAAGACAGGTGAGAAGAGGGGGATTTATGTTGGTGCCTTTGAAGTTGCCGAGAGAGCAAAAGCTGCAGCTTGTATCCGGTCTGCAGCAATATGTTTATGATGAACTGTCCGTGGAGATGGGTCAGCTGGCCGGAGAAAACCTGCTCGATTATATGTTGAAGGAGCTGACTCCTTATATTTATAATCAAGCGATGGCAGATGCGAGGCATGTCATTGAACAGCGAATGACCTCTATTGAGGAAGAACTGTACGCGCTCGAAAGACAGGTTCCGCCTGCGAAATAACAAGCAGTAATATATAGGTCTAATCGTAATTTTGATAGCTGCTGTTCTCGAGAAGAAGAACAAGTGGCCTTGTACTTGGAAAGCTAGATCAGGAGGGTATCTGATGACGCTAGAAGAACAAAAATAGTATTGGCTGTCGGAGGAGCAGCAGGTTTTTGAAGGATGGGATTTCTCTTATGTTGCCGATCGAATATCGGAGCAGAAGCTGCCCTGGAGCTATAAAGAAATTGTACAGTCCCATATGAATGATTCGGATGTAATTCTCGATATGGGTACGGGAGGCGGCGAATTTCTCTTATCGCTGTCTCCGCCGGCAGGCCGGACATTCGCTACAGAAGCTTATCCGCCTAATGTGGCCATATGTCAGCAGAAGCTTCCGGCATATGGCATTGATATCAGGCAAGTGTACGACGATGAGAAACTGCCGTATGAAGACCGTTTTTTCGATCTCGTCATGAATCGTCATGAATCGTATAGTCCGGGGGAGGTCTATCGCATATTAAAGCCGGGCGGCCTGTTTATTACGCAGCAAGTAGGCGGTCAGAACAACAGGGAGATGTCTCGTTATCTGCTTGGGGATGGGGCGATCGCTGTAGACTCCAAGTTCGATCTGGAGGGTAGCGTGAGCGAGCTTGTTTCAACAGGGTTTGCAATCTGCGAGAGCGCGGAGTTTTTCCCGGAGCAGCGATTTTACGATGTAGGGGCTTTTGTCTATTTTGCAAAAATATTGGAGTGGGAGTTTTCCGGGTTTTCGGTTGAAAAATGTTATAATGAACTATGTTTGCTCCAAGCAAAGATCGAGACGGACGGTTCCTTCACGAGCAAGGAGCATCGATTCTTTATTATGGCTCGCAAGTAAGCGAAGGCGCTGGGACAACTGAGTTCAGGATATGCTATGATACGGTGCAGACAGCAGAGTTCGCTAGTTATGGATGATTCATTCACGTTGGGGAGACGCCTGTTTTTCCGGCGTATAGTTGTTGCTAGGAGGATTTTGGGATATGTCATATGATGTTATATTTTTTGATGCGGATGATACGTTGTACGATTACGGGCAATCGGAGGCTCACGCGCTGACCGAAGCGTTCAGGGAAGCGAAGCTTGAGGTATCTGAACAGCTGACAGGCAGTTACAGAACGATTAATCAGCAGCTGTGGCAAGAATATGAGAAGGGCTTGATGGACATGGCTTCTCTGCGCAGCGAGAGATTTGCAAGGATGATTGCCGAAAACGGATTGTCCGTTGCATGGACAGCGGAGGAATTTAGTGATGTGTATTTACGGTATTTGGGAGAGGGCTCATTTCTGTTAGATGGCGCCGTGGAGATATGCCGAGAGCTTCTGGCGGGAGGGCATCGACTGGCGGTGATTACGAACGGAATCAAGGATGTTCAGCTAAGCCGGATTGGTCGTTCGGAGCTTGCGGACGCATTCGAGCATATTATTGTATCGGAGGATGCCGGTATCCACAAGCCGAACCCTGGCATATTTGATTTTGCTTTTGCCAAGCTGAACTTGACGGGCAGCCGCAATGCGCTGATCGTCGGCGATTCACTCAGCTCGGATATGCAAGGAGGCATCAATGCAGGTATCGATACATGCTGGTATAATCCGCTTAAAAAGCCGAATTTGACTGACGTGAAGCCAACGTATGAAATTCAACATTTGAGAGAACTGGCGGAGATTGTTGGACTAGACTAATGTCCAGTTTTCATGACAGCTTTTTACAGGCATGATCTATAGAGAGGAAGAGTTCGCATGCAGCTTATCCAACCCATCAAAGTTCAGCAGCTAATAGACAAACTTAAGGACCAAGAGTTGTATGTTCATATCGAGCAGACAACGGGGGCTTATGCCGCCCACATGGACAGTTCGAAGCATCCTGCCTCCTCATTCCTGACCAACGCAAGGATTCGCTATAGCCATGGTGCGATATCTGGCAACGGGCCCTATCGGGTCGGACTTAAGATGACGCACGGCTGGGTCTATTCCGAAGGGCTGACGCACTACGAAGATATGGAGACCGAGCGTCTGATTCTGGCCGGACATGACAGCCAAGGGAAGTTAATCGTAGCCCTGCAGCTAAGCCCGAAGCCCTTCTAAGCGAGAGGAGATGGAACATATGATGGAACAACGCATACTTGTAGTACTGCCGCATCCAGATGATGAAGCATTCGGCTTGTCTGGTACGCTGGCTATGCATATTCATAACGGCGCTCAGGTGACCTATGCTTGCCTGACATTAGGCGAGATGGGTAGAAATATGGGTATTCCGCCATTTGCGACGCGTGTGACGCTGCCTGCCATCCGGAAGATGGAGCTGGAATCGTCCTGCCAAGCGATTGGCATTCAAGATTTAAGATTGCTTGGATTTCACGACAAAATGATAGAATTTGAAGACCAGAATGTGTTGGATACACGTATCGGCGAGTTGTTGAAGGAGCTCAATCCTTCTCTTGTAGTGACGTTCTATCCAGGTTATAGCGTACATCCGGATCATGATGCGTGCGGTGCGGCAGTCATACGAACAGTGGGCAAGCTGCCTGCGAGCGAGAGACCTGTCGTTCATTGCCTGGCATTCTCCCGAGATCATGAGCAAGCGATCGGGAAGCCGGATGTTCATTATGACGTAAGAGCGTTTTTGAAGCAGAAAGTAGCTTCCATCGAATCGCACCGTTCCCAGTTCCAAGCGGCAGAGCTGCTTGGGAAAAATGAGCTGTCGCAGCAAGAACTGGAGGCTCGGTTCGGAACGGAGCGCTTTTGGACCTACCGATATCCATCATAGATCTGCCGGGGAGGAATTCCATGTTGACAAGGGACGGAATAAAAAAGCTGTTTGTTCATCCGTTATGGATGCTGCTAGCCATCCCGACTTTAGGTTACATTTACGTTCTCATTAACAGAGAGCCGCAAGCAGTTTGGATGCTATATACGGATTTGGACGATTTGATTCCATTTATAAAAGCTTTCATTATTCCATATGCTATATGGATGCCCTTCTTGTATCTGACGCTTATTTTCTTCTTTTTCAAAGATCGTGCGACCTATTACCGGACGCTTCTTGCTTATGTCATCAGTGTTCTGACGTGCTATGTCATCTACACGATCTTCCAGACGACAGTTCCGAGAGCGGAGCTGGTAGGCGATGATTTGCTAAGCCGATTAGTGATGTTCGTCTATACGAATGACGCTCCCTTCAATTGTTTCCCAAGCATTCATTGCTTGTCCAGTTATCTGTTGTTCAGGGCAGCAAGTCAATCGAAGGCGATCGGTCGCGGTACGACAATCGGGATAGGGATCATCTCGTGGTCCATTATTTTATCTACAGTATTCGTCAAGCAGCATGTGGTTATGGATGTATTCGCTGGTGTGATGCTAGGTCATTTTATATTTACACTGGCCGGGCGATTGTTGAAATCCCGCAGCGGAGTGCCTCTCCATGAAGGGCAGCGTTCCTATCTATCCCCATGATTTTTATCACTTTTCAATGGAGGATGGAGCAAATCATGATACATCTTTACGTAAATAAAGGACCCTGCATACGCGAGGGTCTTTTTGTTTGTTTATAGGATAGATGAACACACTGGCGATGTATTTTAAAATAAGGAGTGGAAAATTTGTTTTAAATGATTTGGTTGGTAGGGTTGATGCTCCTCATCCATTACAATTGACCTAAGAAACGAAAAGAAAGCGGACGGCTCAAGAGGTGGAAGAGGATGAACAGAAACTTAGCGGCAAGGGTTGCAGAAGAAACACTGGCTATACTAGAGGAAGGTCAGTACCGGAATGCACGTAATGAGACTGTAGATATCGGCGCAGCGTTAACTCATGCCATTGATGGTGCGGTGCTATATCCAACAGCAGAAACGGACAACCTGTTGTCCACACTGACACGCGAGCTTTCAGGCGCTCGATTTGATACTGGAGGCTGGGGTTTGAGTTGTACGGTTCGATTGACAAGGCCGGAGAATACATGCATGATGAAAAAAAGTCTTAATTGCAAGGAAGGAGCGAAATAGAGGATGAACTTGACGATAGATGCAAGCGGCCATTCGAAGGTCGCTATCCTGTCAGGCGACGGCGTCGTAATCGGAGATGTGCAGGATGCGCTCGATGCCATTATGAATGCCCATTATTTGGACTGTGATAAGCTGATGATCCGGAAGGAACTGATTCACGAGGATTTTTTTGAGCTGAAAACGGGTCTTGCAGGTGAAATATTACAGAAGTGCACCAATTACCGCACCAAGCTGGCTGTAGTTGGCGATTTTAGCGGTTATAACAGTAAGAGCTTGAATGACTTTATCTATGAATGCAACCACGGTCAAAACTTCTTCTTCAAGGCTACAGAGGAAGAGGCGTTAAAGGCGCTGCATGGCGTTGCATAACGATGAGTAGAAGGGGATTCCGAATGTGACGGAGTCCCCTTCTGATGTTTTGCACTCTTTATTGCGCAATAGCCTCTGTCGGATCTGAAGGAGGAAGCGGATTGCGCTTTACTTTAACCTCCTGAAACGTAATTTTGTTGGACAGAATATAGTCGGGCGTCTTCCGGCCCGAATGCGATTCGCGGAATGCTTCGCTGCGCGTCCAGTTCTGGAAGTCTTCCCTGGATCTCCAACGGGTTACGACGGATACTTCATCGTATTCCTTTACGTTTTGCGTGAAAAGCACCTCCAGTCCCAGGAACCCCTCCATGCCCTCCACTTTGCCGATCCGATCGAATCTTTCAATGAGCTTCTCTCCATCGCCTTTCGTAATGTGGGACGTATTCGTTACAATGATCATGCTCTCTTCCTTCTCTTGAATGATAGGTACAATAATCGGGTATTGATCTGCAAAGCTTACTTTGGCGTGAATGTGAAACACATCCCGCATAAATCCTGGCGTCAGCAGCTCCTTCGGATCGCCGGAGGCGAATAATTCGCCCCCCTGCATCGCGATAAGATGGTGGCAGAAGGCAGCTGACTGCTGCAGGTCATGGAGTACCATCACAATGGTTATGCTATGTTCCCTGTTCAGCTTGGCAAGCATACGGAGCAGCTCCAACTGATGGACGATATCCAGATAAGTGGTCGGCTCGTCGAGTAATAAAATGCCGGTTTTTTGGGCGAGTGCCATAGCGATGCGCGCTTTTTGCTGCTCGCCGCCGGACAAGGTATAGAAGGGACGTTGCTCGTAACTGCAAATTCGCATGCTGCCCAGCGCCCAATCGATCATGGCGTTATCTTCCGGAGTCAGACGATGACGGAATGCATGCTGATGCGGAGAACGTCCGTATGCAACCAACTCACGTACAGTCAAGTCGGATGGTGCTGCATGATATGAATCAAGCCATTCGATATAGCGATCGCATTATAGTGATGAAGGAAGGACGGATTGTGGGGGAAGGCGCGCCGGAATCCGTTATGACAGAAGAGATGATTATGGCAACCTATCAGGTGAAGGTAGCTGTGAAGTCGGATGAACAGTCGGGGCTATATATGGTGCCGGTTGGCATCTAGACGAATTGGCAAGCAGAAGGGCAGTCACGATTTCCAAACGGAAAGCGGAACTGCCCTTTTGCATGTCCTTATATTTTGAATTTATCCAGTTGACCCTGCAATTGCTCGGACATCAGGGACAACATTCTGGCGGACGAAGACACCTCTTCCATAGAGGCGAGCTGCTCCTCTGTGGCGGCAGATACTTCTTGAGCGCCGCGAACGGTAGACTCAGATGCAGTCGTTACAGCCTTCATCGCGCCGACGATCTGCTCTGCTCCGGCAGCCACTTGTTGAATGGAAGACGAAACTTCTTGGATTTGACCATTCACAGCATGGACAGAGTGCTGAATGGATTCGAATGCCGTACCTGCGGAACGAACGGCATTCAGTCCGGAGGCGACCTCTTGAGAGGCAGTGCCCATCTTCTGCACAGCTTGATTCGTCTCCACTTGAATAGAAGCGATCAATTCCGAGATTTGCCCGGCCGAATGAGACGACTCCTCTGCCAGCTTGCGTATTTCGCTGGCTATGACGAGGAAGCCCTTCCCGTTCTCCCCTGCTCGCGCTGCTTCAATACCAGCGTTCAGCGACAGAATATTCGTCTGCTTGGCCATATCTGTAATGGCGTTCAGAATATGTCCAATTTGGGTGGAGCGCTCGCCTAGTCCGTCGATTTGTACAGATAAGCCGGATACCGCCTCGTAGATGGAGCCCATTTGGCGAGTGGCGGTATGGATCGCATGACTGCCTTCCTCCGCGCGGTCGTGGGCTTCGAAAGCGGAATGCGAGACATGCTGTGTCTTGGCGGAAATATGCAGTACGCCAGCCGACATGTCGTGGATCGTCCGAGAGGCTTCCTCCAAATGGGTGAATCCATCATTCGCATCCGATGCCACCTGCTGCATTGTGCCTGCAATTTGTCCCGAAGCAGCGGAGGCTTGCTCGCTAGTTGCCGACAGCTGCTGCGCAGATGCCGCTACCTGCTCTGCACTGCTGTGGACATGCTTGATCAGGCTGCGAAGCTGCTCCGACATCTCATTGAAAGAACGGGCCAAATCGCCCACCTCATCCCGGTTGCGAATGATCATTTTCTCAGAAGTGAGATCGCCTGCCGCAATTTGCTTTGCCGCCGATGCAATGGAGATGACGGGCCTCGAGATGATGCGTCCGACAGCCCAGGAGACGATAAGGCCGATCATAACGGCAGCAATGCCGAGCAGCAGCACCAATTGCTTGATGGCTTGTACTTCGTTATGTACTTCCTCTTTGCTTTCATCAAGCAAGTTTTGTTGATAGGCGATTAAGGTGTCGGCCTTTTGGTCGAATTTCTTCAGAATCTCCTGCCCTTGCGTCGACGTAATCTCCAGATACTGCTTCGTATCGCCGGATACCTTCAGTTTGATAGATTTATTCGAAGTGAAGTAGTATTCGCTCTCCAGTTGATCAAGCTCTTGCAGCATAGCGGCAGCTTCAGGATGCACAATGATTGCTTCCAGACCGCGGCTTAGCGCCTTATAGTCGTTATGAGCGTCGGTGAAGCCTTGCAGCGATTCCGGATCGCCAAGCAGCAAATATCCGCGAAGTGCGGCTTGCTCCTTTTTGACTTCAACATTCAACTCTTGAATGAGCATGAGTTTGTGGGCTTTATCTTCGATGATGGACGTATAATGTCGGTCTACTTGTGTGATCTGGAAGTAACCGATGGCAACCGTAGCCATCAGTACAACAAGTACGGCAGTAAATCCCGCAAAAAGCTTGCGGTTGATCGTGAATCGAAATGCTGGTTCTTTCGGTTGCTTCATAGGCGAAAATGGCCCCTGTCTAATGGAATAAATTGATTTTTCTACTATATTACATGTTGTTGGCTAATTCAATAGTTAAACTATAAGCTTATAGAGAATTCCTATAGATCAGCCTTCATAGTTAGATAGGGTATAATCTGTATCATTTCGCTGGAATAGAAGGCAGCGGGTTTGCGCGACGAGCCTATTTTGCTGGCAGATGATGAACGGGGCAATTTAGATAGGCTAGAACTCGGGTTTTAATAGCCACTTGAAACAGAGATTGGAACGGGAATTGCTCCTGTGGTACAGTACGAATAACATGTAGGGCAATACATAGGAAGAAACCTATGTCCAACCTACATAATTAAGGAAAAAACGAACATCGGAGCGATGAAGCATGATCGAGAAACTGAATCACCGGGAACCGATTACGGCAAAAGCCATGCTGGCTGTCCAACTGCCCGCCTACCGCATCGAGGCGGATATTATCGGGTTCGATGATATTCCGCCCCTTCGCGATACGGCAGAGACGATAATGGCAAGCGAAGAAACCTTTGTAGGTTATTGGCTGGAGGAAGAGCTGGCCGGATTTATATCGTATGAGCTTGATGAGCATCAGCTCGGCATTTGCCGGATGGTTGTCCATCCCCAATATTTCCGCAGAGGCATTGCGAAAGGGCTCTTGTCTTATGTGCTGACGGGGGCGGGAGAGCAGAAGCGGATAACGGTTAGTACAGGGGCGAAAAATGAGCCTGCGAAGGCGTTGTATCGGAGCTTTCGCTTTACCGACGCGGGAGAAATCGAGGTTGCGCCTGAGGTATCGCTCGCTCTATTCGAGCTGCCCGCCATTCGACAATAGAGCGGAAGATTGACGAAAAAATAGAGAGATTGTAGGGTTTGGCAGAAAGTATTTTCAAGGGAATCGAAATGTGTTATTTTAAAAGCAGGTTTCGAAACCCTATTTTTTTGTCCCAAAAGTTTAAGCGCTTAAACTTATGAGACGAGGTTAGCCAACATCCTATATCAAGGAGGCGTTGCAGTTTGTTTACTTCATCGTTAATCGGTTCACCGAGATTGAAGTCCCTGTTTCTTCTGCTTCTGTGTTTGGCTATGGTTGCATCGATTGGTTTCGTTCCGAAGGGAAAAGAAGGTACGGTCCACGCCGCTGGCGAGTTGATGCCGTTCCCGCAGCAAGTCAGTTATTCCGGCATTATAAAACCTAACCATGTGACGCAGGCGGCGATGAATACAGCCGTGGCGGCATACTATGATTATTGGAAAGGCAAGTATCTGAAAAACAATCTGGCGTCGCTTCCAGGCGGTTATTATGTGAGGGGCGAGATAACAGGCAGCGCCGAAGGTTTCGTGCCGCTGGGCACGTCGGAGGGGCAAGGCTACGGCATGGTCATTACGGCGCTGATGGCGGGACATGATCCCAATGCGCAAACGATATTCAATGGTCTGTTCAAAACTGCACGCGCTTACAAAAGCTCGGGCAACTCCAATCTGATGGGCTGGGTAGTCGCGGATCACATCAACGCTCAGGGGCATTTTGGCTCGGCGACGGACGGAGATCTGGACATTGCGTACTCCCTTCTGCTTGCCCACAAGCAATGGGGCTCTGGCGGTACGGTCAATTATTTGGCTGAAGCCCAGAATATGATTACTAATGGCATCAAAGCCAGCTACGTGACGACTAATAATCGTCTGAACCTGGGCGACTGGGATTCCAAGAGCTCGCTGGCCACGCGTCCATCTGACTGGATGCTCTCCCATCTTCGCGCTTTCTATGAGTTCACAGGCGATCAGACGTGGAATAACGTCATTAACAATTTGTATAATGTCTACACGCAAGTAAGCAACAACTACGCCTCATCGACAGGATTAATCTCCGATTTTGTCGTCAACAATCCTCCTCAACCCGCACCTGAATGGTACTTGAACGAATTCCAGCAAACAAATGCTTACTATTACAATGCAGCGCGCGTGCCGCTGCGCATCGTGATGGATTATGCGATGTACGGCGATACGCGAGGCAAGACGATTGCAGATAAAATCGCGGTCTGGATTAAAGGGAAAGCAAGCAACAGTCCGGCCAATATTAGGGACGGCTATCAGTTGAACGGTACAACGATCGGCGGCTACGCGACCGCTGTATTCGTATCGCCATTCATCGCGGCAAGCACGACAAGCACGAGCCATCAGGCTTGGGTTAATGCGGGCTGGGATTGGATGAAGAACAAGCAAGAGAACTATTACAGCGATTCCTACAACCTGATGACCATGCTGTTCATTACGGGCAATTGGTGGAAGCCGATCGCAACTGCGACCGATACGCAGGCGCCTACAGTTCCAGGGGGCTTGACGGCTGCAGCGACTTCCAGCAGCAGTATTAACTTGACTTGGAACGCTTCGACTGACAATGTCGGAGTGACGGGCTACCGCATCTATCGCGGCGGCAATCAGATCGGCACAGCGACAGGATTGTCCTATTCCGATTCCGGACTGTCCTCGAATACGAGTTACAGTTATACGGTGAGGGCGGTCGACGCTGCGGGCAATTTGTCCGGCAATAGCAATACGGCGACGGCAACCACCTTATCAGGAACTAACCCGCCTACAGGGACGAATCTGGCACTGAATAAAGCGGCAACGGCGAGCTCGGTTGAGGGAACCGGCTTTGAGGCATCCAGAGCGTTCGATGGCAGCAATACCACCAGATGGGCTAGTGCTGCTGGCGCTGACCCTCAATGGATCTATGTAAATCTGGGCTCTTCGCAATCCGTTAACCGCGTGAAGCTGAATTGGGAAGCGGCGTATGCTTCTTCCTACACGATTCAGATGTCCAATGACAGCGGCACGCCAACGAACTGGACGACAGTGTATACGACGACCACAGGCGACGGAGCTATCGACGACGTTACGTTCGCGGCTCGTACGGCGAAATATGTACGTGTGCACGGTACGGTCAGAGGTACGCCATACGGGTACTCGCTTTGGGAATTTGAGGTGTACGGGGGCAGCACTGCCCCCTCTAACCTTGCCCTGAATAAAGCGACGGCGACAAGTTCGGTTGAGATTGCAGGACATGAAGGAGACAAAGCGGTAGACGGCAATGCAGCAACGAGGTGGGCAAGCGCATACGGCGCATCTCCCCAATGGATTTATGTGAATTTAGGTTCCACTCAAAGCATCAATCGGGTAAAGCTGAGCTGGGAAGATGCATACGCTACCGCGTATTCCATTCAAGTATCCAACGACAGCGGCACGCCGACGAACTGGACGACAGTCTACAGCACCACTAGCGGCGACGGCGCAATCGACGATATTACATTTAGCGCGACAAACGCCAGATATGTTCGTGTATATGCAACTACAAGAGCGACAGCATATGGCTACTCCCTATGGGAATTTGAGGTATACGGGGCTTGATCGTTTGAGCTTGAATGCTTCTCCAATTATAGACAAAGACTCGGCTCTGTATGAGGCTCCGGCTTCATGCAGAGCTTTTTTTGAAGAAAATGAGTGCCAAGTTTAGGATATTCATAGTAAGTAAGCGAAATATCACGTATAATGAAGGGTATGACTTGAAAAGACAGACGTCTGTGATGGAGTGATTGTTTGAGCAAAGCAAAAGGTAAAGGCGGAACAGGCAGGGGAACGGACAAGAAAGGCTGGAATCGCTGGCAAGCAAGTACCAGACGCGCCCAGAATACACCTAAGCCTTACAAGAGCAAGGGAACGAAGAGGAAGGAAGGTACTGCTGCTTCTGAAACGAAGAATAGCAGTGGCAACAATTCCGAATCTTAATACAATAATGACGGATACAAACCAAGGAGTGGTCATTTGAGAAAAAACAAACCTATGTCGTTCGATGATTTGCTAATCGAGCTGAAAGAGCAAAAGGCGAATCAAGCAGAACTGGAACAATCGTCACTGGCACATCTGTTCAACGAGTCGTTCATGAGCAAAAATTCCAATTGCAAGAGCATGCAAGAGTTTCTGGATAGAGGAAACTTCCAAGCTTACACGAAGGAAGATATGAACCTCATCCCGGAAGAGCTTCTTAATCGGCATGTAGCCAGAGAAACGCGGTTTTCGGATTGGAAGTCGATGCTTGACGCAGCAATGTCGGAGCAGCCTATCGCGTAGGCAGTGACGGTGAACTCGGAAAAATAAGCAATAGAGAATAGACGCCTGGCTCATGGAGAGTCGGGCGATTTCTTTTTGTTCAGAAATACGGCCAGCAGAGGACCGGCAAGCTATGGTGATAGCGTGGCCGGTCTTCTATTTATGCGCATTATGCGAGGGTGATGAAATCGTCCTGATGTCCTCGAATATGTGCGGCTATGAGATTTAATGTTCCGGGTAATGCTGCAAGCAGTTTATTGTATTCAACCGCGACGATGGCAGACAAGGGCTCATCTTGCTCCAGATCGCCCATTGAAACATCGAAATTCATTAAGCTTCGGGGATGATTCCTTGCTGTCAAACCTGCATCCATAGTCTTTACGATCTCTAGCGTGGATAGGTCATTGAAGTAGCGCAAACTGGCCTGAAGAGCTTCCCATCGCAGCGGATTGGCCATAAAGAAGGCGCTCCACCAATAGAGGTCGGCTTGTGATTCCCGTACGTGGCTATAGTACGTCCAAAAGGCAAATAATGCCTGCTGTCCTTTACTGAATCGGTTGTAGACGAGTTTGACGAAGTTCCCTCCGGTACTCTCCATTTCCTTATAAGCATGGATTAGCGGTGCAAAACATGCGGCTCCCAGAGCCTTGTCATCCATGGCTTCAAATTGTTCCCTTGCTAAGTTGGCAACGATCAATATATCCCCTCCACCAACTATTGTATACAAAGATATCCAGAAGCAGCAACTTCATATTTGAAGAGATCATTGACAAGAATGGAGTTATTGCATATATTTAATTTAATAATTATCTAATTAGATGTTCATTAAAGTGAAAAGGGGGATAACGATCGGTATGCAATTAGATAAAGTGGTCAATTACCACAAGGCATTAGCTGATCCAACGAGGATCAAGCTTCTCATTCTGTTGGCGGAAGGTGAATTGAATGGAGGCGAGCTGGCGGAGAAGCTGTTCGTTACGCCTGCGACTATTACTCATCATGCGACGAAGCTGCGGGAAGCCAGTCTCATTAACGAGAGACGCGACAAGAACACGATTTATTTCAGCTTAAACCATTATTTTATTAAAAGCAGCGCTGCGGCAACGGAGGAGTTGATCTACCGTCGGGCAGAGGGAGGAGTGGAATCGATGGAGGAGAAGAATGAGGCGCTGTGCGCTTCCGTTATTCGCAATTTCTTTACGACAGAAGGGCAACTGAAAAATATCCCCAGCCAACTGAAGAAAAAGCTGATCGTACTGGAGCATATCGTGTCTCGCTTAGAGCAGGGCCGCACATATAGCGAGAAGGAAATAAACGAATTTATTAAGGGATATCACGAGGATTTTGCGACGATTCGGCGTGAATTTATTATGCATCAGTATATGTATCGGGACAAAGAGGTATATGAATTGAACCCGCAGGAGCTATGGGCCCGATGGGAGACGTTATCATGAAGCTGAGAACGTATCAAATCGCAACCAGGCAACGGGATCAAATGGTGGAAGTAACGGACAGCGTACGCGAAGCGATAAGGGAGAGCGAGGTACAGGATGGATATGCGATCGTCTATTGTCCCCATACAACCGCCGGCATTGCGATTAATGAGAATGCTGACCCGGATGTTGTTCGGGATGTGCTGCGCCGGCTCGATGAAATCTACCCGTGGGAGCATCCGAAGGACCGCCATGCTGAAGGGAATACAGCGGCGCATATGAAGGCGATCCAGACGGGAACAAGTCAGATGATACTCATTCAAGATGGCAAGCCGATTCTTGGCACTTGGCAAGGCGTATATTTCTGCGAATTCGATGGGCCGCGCACGCGTCGGTTCTATGTGAAGACGATGAAGGGATAGACTCGGCAGGAAGAGAAGGGCAGCCCAATGATTGATTAAAAACGCACCACTAGCTGTTAGCTGAAATCTAACCGTTAGTGGTGCGTTTATAGGTGATGCCGCTTCGTTACAGACGAAGCCATCCGAGAATTTGCTGTGTCATGATGATGGGTTGTGTGTTGCCGTCAGGCGCGCGATAGTGGGAAATAAGCTCCTGTGCGGCAAGCGGCTCCAGCCGATCCCTCCAGCCAGCCGTATACGCGATCGCTCCGATCAAGCGCTCGGGAGCGACCCCAGTTTCCCTTAGCGAGGCGAGTGTTAGCGATTTGTCCCGCTTGGACAATCGCTTGCCATACTCGTCCGCGACAAGGGGGACATGCGAGAAGGATGGCGGCGCCAGATCAAGCGCTTCATACAGCGCAAGCTGCCGCGGAGTCGAGTCCAGCAGATCGGCACCACGCAGCACGTCCGTGATCCCCATAGCTGCATCATCAACCGTAACGGCAAGCTGATAGCTGAATATGCCGTCCGCCCGCTTCACGATGAAATCGCCAAGAGCCTCCCCGTCATAGCGCATTGTGCCGCTTATGCCGTCTTGGAAGGTAATGGCCTCCTCCGGCATAATGAAGCGCAGGGAGGGTGTTTTTTTCTGCGCTTTGTATGCGCGTTCTTCGGAGGTGAGATGGCGGCAGAGACCCGGATACGCGGGACCTTCCGATGAAAGTCCATGCGGCGCGCTGGCGATGGAAGCGAGCTCGCTGCGGCTGCAATAGCATGGATAGATTCTGCCGTTATTTCGCAGTACGTCGAGAGCGGCTTCGTACAGAGGCTCCCGCTTGCTCTGCTCATAGGGCGCGAAGGGACCGCCTATTCGCGGACCCTCATCCCAGTCGATGCCGAGCCATAATAGATCGTCCAGCTGCTGCTCCGCAAAGACCGGACGGGAGCGCGGCTTGTCGATATTCTCGATCCGCAGCAGAAATTCGCCGCCGATCTGACGCATCTGAAGCCACGAGGCCAATGCGCTGAACGCATTTCCAATATGGAGCATGCCCGACGGCGTTGGAGCGAACCGCCCGCGTCGCTTCATCCCAATCACTCTCCTTGTTACATGCAAAAAAAGAGCAGGCTAGGCCGCTCTTCATTCGTTCCTATGTATAGCTCTTCAGTTGAGCATTTAATTCGAAAATGGCGGAGCTGACGGGATTCGAACCCGCGGTCTCCTGCGTGACAGGCAGGCATGTTAGGCCTCTACACCACAGCTCCACACTTTCAAGGTGTCTCACAGACACAAACAGTATCTTATCATGGAGACATACAGTTTGACAAGTTATTTTTTTGATTTAGATGAATTTTTATGAGCAAGCCTCTGTTTTTAGTCCATACGGAAGACTGTCTCCAGTGTAGATCCCATGAAAGCTCAATAAGGATGGAGCTGCATGAGGGAAGAAACATTTTTTGGGAATGAAACGTTAGAAGTATACATGAGAGATGGGTTAAAAGGCGTGAGGGGGATGAACAAAGTGATACATGAAGGGAAGATGAAGGTTAACAGAGGAACCCTATGGTTTGTGGGATTGCTCATGATGGGGTTGGTTTTGTTGCTTGCGAGCTGCAGCGGACCATTGGAAGCTGTGAATGAGACAGATAACAAGAGTCCTGTACAAGAATCGGACTTTATTCATAGGCTCTATCTGGAGAAGAAAGATTATCGGGAAGGCGACCAAGTGACATTTATCTCTGAACTGGAGTATGTTGGGGACCGTGAGTCTGTAACGATTAATCACGGAATGACGCCGTTTTCTTATGCCATTAGAGAATCCTCCGGAAAATATTTGTATATGTATATTATGGATCAACCTCTGATTTATACGACGTTGTATCCAGGACAGCCCTATGTCGAAAAGTATTCGAGCGGTTGGGCGTATACGGAGGAGGGAGAAGGCGAGGAGTTGAAATACACTCCTGTGGACGTCCCTTTCCCTGCTGGAGATTACACGGTTGTCGGTTCTGCCAAGTTCAACATAGGTGAATTTGGGGAAGACAATGAGAATGAGGGCCCTATTGAAATCCTTGGGAAGGAACTGTTGTTTTCTGTTGCACCATGATGGACTTGTAGCTTAGGTTCGACCTAATAATCAGTGCTTGAGAGCCAGGCTGCAATCTGATGGCGGTTGAATTGTAGCGAAATGTCAGCTTTATTGCGGCCCGGTAATATTTTCATATCGGTGAGGATAACACGTGTGCTTATTGGTCACCGGAGTCCGTTAAAAGCGGAAATGCAGCGAATTGAGACTGTAACAGTCATGGATGTCCCTTACAAGCTGAAAAGGAGGCAATTGAGGGGGAAAACTCCTTCTATTGGTCACGAATGTCCGTTAGAATCGGGAATTTGTAATAATCATCCTCTAAAGGTTAGCGATGACCGTTAGAGGTTCTTTCCGTTTCTGGAAGATATCTATGGGACCCAAAGTATTGGTTTATAAACACGATCTATGTATCCTATGAAACGATATCTGTAGAAATAGAAGCCGATGAGGCAAGCGTGGCATTACGCTATTTTTTTAAAGAAATACCGCTGTATCATCGAGAATACATTGATTTAATAGGGAGAATATATTTGAAACTAAAATGGACGGGTTCTACGTGGCGTATTGTTAATTTTGAATCCGAATTGGATCCATTATCCAACCCTAGACCACCTCAGAAATAAGAAAGACACTTTCTTCTACTTAGAAAAAGGACTGACCTCTCCGTCACCTGGCAACAGGCGGCCGGACGAGGCCAGTCCTTTTTGGTTCTCGGTATACCTATCCCGACGTTAATTATTGCCCCGCTCGAGTCGTCAGACTGAGCAGTACGCGGATATCCTGTGCGATTTGATCAGGGGAAATTTGATCCGCTAATGCGTCGGATCTGATTTTTTCGATCGTTTGCACGGCTTTTTCGCCTTCGGCGACAAGCACTTTCACCTCAGCCCCCATCAATTCCTTGATATGGCTTGCGGCGTTGGATAGGTTATCGTACTGTCTCTCTGTTCCTTGTACGCCTCCGAGTCCTTCACCTGGCGCTGTGCCATTCGAAGACATGCCCTCATTCTGATTCAGCAGCTTCCGCTGCAGCTCGTCGTAGCTGGATGCGCTGGCTTCACGTTTTGCTGTTGCCAGTACAACCGTATCGTCAAAGACGAACACACGCACATCCGGTATGCCTGCGCTGCTAAGTCGCGACTCCAGATGAGCGGAGAAGCCGTTCGCATGCAGGCCGGAGCTGCCGATCATGCTGTAGACGGACGTGCCGAGGCCGTACGTGGTCTGTCCCAAATTGTTGGTCGTATAGTTTTTTTGGCCGTTCTCGCTCGGAATGAGCGATGAATCGTTCATCGAATGAGCTTTATGCGGGCCTTTCGGCACAGGTGTGACTTGCTGCGTCACCGTATTGCCTCTGGTTGTCATTTTGCCGTCGGCTGCCGGATTCATGGTGCAGCCCATTAAGGCAGCAGCAGACAGGAACGCGCAAGTGAGCAATTTCACTGTTTTTATCATCTGATATCATCCTCCACTAAGGGTTCACTCGTTCGACGTTAGGATAGCCCTTCCTCTGAAATGAATATTCATGGTGGGTTGGAAAATAATAAGCGAGAAGACAGCAAGAAGATCCATACAGGAGGTGCAAGAGGTGGAAGGGAACAAGAGCAGTGGACTCGTAGCGGATAAAGAAACGGATAGCAAAAAGGCACTGGAGCCTGCAAAAGAAAACAATGCAGTCAGCGAGCATTCCGGACCGGAGCATGACAACGTACAGATGAACAGCAACTCCCGCCGCAAGTTTTTGGTCAATTCCGGTTATGTGATCGGAACGCTCGCAGTTGGCGGAGCGCTAAGTACGATATTCGGTTGCACAGACAACAATGGCGGGAATCCGCAGGAGCCGACGGCAACTCCGGGTGGCGGTAAGGAAACGGAAATTCCAAACTATAACCGTGCGTTGATGTATTTCACACCCGCGCAATTCCGTATCGTGGACAGTGCGACCGAACGGATTTTTCCCGAGGATGACAATGGACCAGGCGCAAGAAAACTCGGCGTGGCGTTTTTCATCGACCATCAGCTCGCGGGGGACTGGGGCTTTAATGGCCGGGATTACATGAGCCCTCCCTTCTATGCAGGAGAGAAAGTACAGGGATATCAAGGCAGGCTGAAGCGGAAAGAGATTTTTGATATCGGCATTCAGGAACTGGAGAATTACAGCTTGACGAAATACACCAAAGGATTCGCCGAGCTGGAAGGTGCGCAACAGGATGAGGTGTTGAAGGTATTTGAGAATGAGGAGGCTAATCTTCCGACGATTTCCGAAAGTTTTTTCTTCAGAATGCTCCGTGCTACCACGCTGGAAGGCGCGTACAGCGATCCGTTGTATGGCGGCAATATGAATATGGAGGGTTGGCGCATGCGCAACTACCCGGGGTCGCAGATGAGCTACTTGAACATCATTGACAAAGATTTTACGAAGGTGGAGCCGAGCAGCTTGCAGGCTCACTTGGTCTCGCATTAGCGAAGGTTAGGAAAGGGAGGATTGAAATGGCCAAAACATTGCCCAAAACAGATGTAGTCATCGTAGGTGTTGGCTGGGCCGGCGGCATTATCGCGGCGGAGCTGACCAAAGCCGGACTGAATGTCGTCGGACTGGAGAGAGGCAAGGAGCGGAAGACCGAGGATTATTTCATGGTGCATGACGAGTTGCGTTATTCGATGCGCTATGAGATGATGCAGGATCTGTCCAAAGAAACGATCACGTTCCGCAGCCACGACAATGTGCGCGCCTTGCCGATGCGACAGTACGGTTCCTTCCTGCTTGGAGACGGTCTGGGCGGCTCAGGTGTCCACTGGAACGGTCAGACATACCGCTTCCTGCCCTATGATTTTCAGATCAGAAGCAAAACGATAGAGCGCTATGGCAAAGATAAAATACCGGCGGATATGACGATTCGGGATTACGGGATTACTTACGACGAGTTGGAGCCTTATTATGACAAGTTCGAAAAGATGGCGGGTATCTCCGGCGAAGCGAATCCGTTGGGCGGCAAGCGCAGCAGCGAATTTCCGACCCCTCCCATGAAGAAGACGCCGGGGATTCAGATGTTCACAGAAGCTGCGAGCAAGCTGAAATTGCATCCGTATATGATGCCGGCTGCCAATCTGTCAGAGAACTATACGAATCCGGACGGCGTGGCGCGTGCTGCCTGTCAATATTGCGGATACTGCGAGCGTTACGGCTGCGAGTACGGTGCCAAGGCGGACCCTGTCGTAACGGTCATTCCGGTTGCGAACAAGACCGGCAAATTCCAGATCCGCACCCATTCCAATGTGCGCCGTATCCTTCATAAAGGCGGCAAAGCGACTGGCGTTATGTACATAGACGTCACAACGGGTGAGGAAATCATCCAGCCTGCGGATATCGTAGTGGTGACGAGCTACGTCTTCAACAATGTGCGCTTGCTCCTGATGTCCGAGCTCGGAAAGCGTTACGATCCATCAACTGGAACCGGGGTTGTGGGCGCCAATTATGCTTATCAGGTCGTGAAGGGCAGCGCAGTAGGCTTCTTCGAAAACAAACAGTTCAATACGTTCGCGGGCGCCGGCTCGCTCGGTATTTCGATCGATGATTACAACGGCGATAACTTCGACCATTCCGACCTTAAATTCATCCATGGCGGTGTCATCTCGCTTAGTCAGACAGGAGCAAGACCGATTCAGAACAATACGGTTCCAGCTGGAACGGCAAGTTGGGGACCGGAGTTCAAGAAGCAGTCGCTGCACTATGCAAACCGGACACTTGCAGTCGGAGCGCAAGGCTCATCGATGTCCTTCAAGCAGCATTTCATCGATCTGGATCCGACGTATAAAGATACGTTCGGAGATCCGCTTATGCGCATTACATTCGATTTCCGCGAACAGGACAAGGAACTGGCGAAGTTTCTGGCTGAGCGCTGCAACGAAATTGTGAAGGAGATGGGCGCGGATAAAGTGGACTTTTTGAAGGAGCTTGGGCCGTACGAGATCATGTCCTATCAGTCCACGCACAATACGGGCGGTGTCATTATGGGGGCCGAGCCAGGCACGTCGGCAGTCAATAACTTTAGCCAGATGTGGGATGCAGACAACGTATTTGTCGTAGGAGCCAGCAGCTTCCCGCAAAATGCAGGCTACAATCCGACAGCCACCGTCGGCGCACTAGCCTACAGAGCGGCGGAAGGTATTCTGAAGTATAGACAGTCCGGAGGACTGTTGGTGTAGCGGAGGACAACTCCGAAGCAGTTACGACCGAAGAATTGCAAATTTGTGCGGCGAACCAAGTGGGGAATAGGCCGGAATCATCGCTAGATCGATTCCGGCCTATTTGCAAGAGAGACATGAAGAGGGCTGTGTGCTTGAAAGTTGATCAGCTGGCAAAACGATAGGGCTCGCTATATCAATTAAACGCAAATGGCGGTGTCAGGGAGTTCATCCCAGCACCGCCATTTTCGGCTATAGGTCGGCAATCTCACCCAGCACCACTAAATTCGAGCCTTCGCCCTTTTGGCGCAATTAGTAGTGTGTGGGATGACTCCTTCTCTTTTCATGTGACCTTGAGTGTTAGAGAAGCTTCTCCAGCTCATCTGGCTGGTCTAGCTTAGGCGAAGTATCTTCTTCTACGATGCCGCGTGTCGAGCTGCGGAATTCGCGAAGCGTATCGCCGAATGCGCGGCCAAGCAGCGGAAGCTTGGCTGGACCAAAGACGATCAATGCGATTAGCAAAATAATGACTAACCCGGAAACACCAATATTGTTGAACATACGTCAAAACTCCTTTTTGGTTGAAGTAAATTAAGTAGGGGACGGGGTGGCTGACATTCTTTTGGCGAAGCGACGCGACAGAAACGCGCTGATCTCGAAGAGGACGAGCAGCGGGACGGTCACAGACAAATGTGACACAAAGTCCGGCGGCGAGATGCAGGCACCTACAATCGCAAGTCCAACATAGGCATACTTGCGAGTTGAGGCCAGTCTCTCTGGATTCAGCAATCCCAGCCTGGTCAGGAACAGCATAACCAGCGGCATTTCAAAGGCAACGCCCAGCGGGAAAACTATGCTGAACATGAACGAGAAGTATCGGTCGATGCCATACGTCTCCACAGCGCCTATGTTATGGTTCATCTCCATCATGAATTGCATCATCATGGGGAAGATGAGGAAATAGCTGAAGGAAATGCCGGTCAGGAACAGCAAGAAGGAGACGGGTACATAGGCCAGCGTTCCCTTGGCCTCCCTCGATGTTAATCCGGGCCGCACGAAAGCCCACAGTTGATAGAGCAAGACCGGTAAAACGAACAGAATCGCGAACAAAAATGCGCATCGCAAGTAGATGAACAGGCCGTCTGTAAACGAGAACACATTCCATTCGACTGCTTCTGCTGTCGATCCTGATTTAATGTAGCGCAAGATATGGGGAGAAGCGTACAAGCCTCCGCACATCGCTACAAGGAAGCTCATGGCTACGACGATCAGCCGTTTTCTCAGCTCTGACAGATGACCGATGAGATCCTCCTGCGTATTCAATGGCATCACCTCAGCACTTCTGCGATTTTGTTAAATCCTGTCATGACCTTACCTTATGTTGTCCAGCACTCGAATCGTTATGCGTGCAAGTTGATGCATCGTTCAAGAGAATGCCTAGGCGTAGAGGGGGATGGTAAACATGCATAGGTTGAGGGTTATAGGGAAATGTAATAACTGATTTACCAATGAAGGAGGCAATTTCATGACGCGCAATAGTAAGTGGTTACTGCTGGTCGTTGCCGTTATTCTCGTAATTGCTGTGTCCGCGTGCGGTGGCGGAGTTAAAGAGGGTACGAACAGCGGCGGCACCAACAATGGAACGAATAATGGAGGAACGAATGGCGGCAATAATGCCGGTGGGGGAACGGTCGATGCCGCAGCAGCGGAGGCCATCTATAAGCAGAATTGTATCGGCTGCCACGCGGTTGATTTATCAGGCGGTGTAGGTCCGAATCTGCAGAAGGTAGGCGCCAAATTATCCGCTGACCAGATCAAGGCAACAATTACGAATGGCCGTGGCGGCATGCCGGCTTACAAAGATCAACTCAGCAGCGCTGATATCGACACACTATCCAACTGGCTTGCATCGATGAAATAGTGGTGTCCAACAAATGAAAGCTTTCGCACTACCTAGTGCGGAGGCTTTTTTCATGCTCAGATGTGAATGAATTATCCATAACATTTGGGATTTTTGTCTATGTATCCCTTGAGCTATAACCTTTATAATATTGATACTGATAATCATTATTAATTAGGAAGAGGGAGAACTATGGTTAATCCGAAGCAAGTTGCCGAGAGAGCCGCCGTCACCAGCTTCCTGAATTGTTACTTAAGAGAAACCGGCGAAGGCGAGTGGAGGGTTCAAGAGGGACACACAGGCACAACCAACATCTTGCGATTGCCGCTTGCTTCCCGGCAGCTTGCCATTCAAGCTACCGCTTCATACAAGTCTCCAACAGGAAGACATCAATTTCTTTTGCCGATCCGTTTACAAACGGGTAATTCAGAGCCATCGCCGATTGGCATCGCGACTGTGCTGGCCCTGCTTGTCGATGAACTGGGCGGAAAGCATCATGGTTCGGAGACAAAGGAATTACTGTTGCGCGCACTTCAGAGCTGCAGTCTGTTGGCCGACTTTCTGTCAGCCAGACTTGATGACGCCCCCGAATTATACAGCCCTTCGCTTACCTTCCTGCAGTCCGAACAATCTCTTCTATTCGGCCATGTCTTCCATCCGACGCCTAAGAGCAGGCAAGGATTCCCGGAATGGAGGCAGCATCTCTATTCGCCAGAGTCGAAAGGCAGCTTTCAACTGCACTATTTTGCAGCACATCGAAGTCTTGTTCAAGAAGGCTCGGTATGGGGAGACAGCGCTACCGGGATTATTGAGCGCGAGCTGAAGTCATCGATTGGTCCAGGAATGGAACTTCCGGGGAATGTCGAAGCCATTATGAATGATCCGGCCTACATCTGGATTCCCGTTCATCCTGTTCAAGGAGAAGAGCTGCTTCATGATGCCAGGGTACAAGAATGGATACAGGAAGGGAAGTTGACTTACATAGGGGCTCTTGGGAGGGCATATTACCCGACTTCGTCGATTAGAACCGTCTGTGATCCGGAATCGGACTATATGTATAAGTTGTCTCTGCGGGCTAAAATTACGAATTCCATGAGAGTGAACAAACGGCATGAGCTAACGGGTGCGATAGAGGCAGCACGTCTTGCCTATGGGCTTGAGCCTTGGTTTAAGAGCAACTTTCCGAACTTTCATATTGTAAAGGACGGGGCGTATGTCACGCTTAACGACTCCGATACCGGAGAAAGCGGATTCGAACTGTTGATCAGGGAAAATCCTTTTGCCCGAGAATCAGGTGAGCGGGTATTTCTAGCGGCGGCGTTTACGCAGGAAGCTATCTCTTCCAACGGTTCCAGAACACTGCTTGAGAATGTGATTCGGGAACTGGCTCAGCGAGAAGGAATCTCTATTGCTCAGGCGGCGCTGGCTTGGTTCCGTGCGTATATGGCCATCTCTATCAGGCCAATGGTGATGATGTATTCCGAATTTGGCATTGCTCTGGAGGCGCATTTACAGAACAGTGTGGTAAGTCTCGGAGAGAGCGGGTATCCGGAGCACTTCTATTATCGGGACAGTCAGGGCTATTATTACGCCAAATCCAGAACGGGCTTGCTGGAAGGACTTGTTCCGGGTATTGGAGCTAGCGTAAACGTATATGACGATGAGTTGGCAGAGGAGCGATTCGGCTATTACTTAATCGTTAATCATATGTTGGGGCTTATCCAATCATTTGGCCTATTCGGCTTAGTGGATGAGAGAGTGCTGCTTATGGAACTTCGCGACGAACTGGAATCGATAGCTGCGTTCCCAGGGGCACATACAGGTCTTATTCGCGATTGGCTGACACGCCGAACTTTCCGTTTCAAAGCGAATTTGCTTACACGTCTATACGATGTGGATGAACTTGAGACTGAACTGGAGCAGGCGGTCTACGCGGAGATGGATAATCCGTTATGCGCCGCACTACCGTATCGAGAGGCCATTCGCAAAGCGAGACTGGTCACCGCAATGTGGAGAAGGGAGCGGAAGGCTCATCAGTCCAGGCAAGCGTAACAGGAATGGAGAGGTGAAATGAAGCTGCATGTCCCAATGGGAAAAAGTCAGATAAAGGATATCGCAAGAAGACAAGTATTTCGCAAGCTTGTTGAGGCATTGATTTTTGAAGGTGTGCTGGAAGCTCGTTGCACAACCTCTCCCTTAGATGAAGGAATAGGGGTTAAATTCAAGGGCGAGTTTTATGTACTTGATGGGAGGGACTGGGCAGGCCACCGCGTATCTTACTCTTTTGAAGGCAGGCGGGCATTCTCATTCGGTATGATCAGGATGGGCGACAGTCCTCTGCTGAGAAGCTGCTTCAAGGAGAGCGGTACAGAGACGGCGGAAGCGGACAGTGTGGCATTGTTTTTGGAAGAGACAATATCGGCCCGACACCCGTCACTGACTGTTCTGCCTTCCTTTATCGTCGAGCTGGAGGAGACCATCCGCAAGGAAGTGCAATGGATGGAAGTCAGGGAGAACGATCGGCATAGAAAGAGAAAGCTGCTTGGACGATCGCTTGCGGAGCTGGAGAGCATCTCGACGGAGGGTCATCCCTACCATCCTTGTTACAAATCAAGAATAGGTTTTACTCCGAAGGATAATGGTTCGTATGGTCCCGAATTTCAGCCGGACATTCAGTTGTTTTGGCTCGCGGCTCCTTGTATAGAGCTTAGCTGGAATGTGGAGGACGGGAGCGATTGGCGGCATTTTATAGAGAGTGAGCTTGAGGAAGGGGATCGAAGGCGGTTTGGTGATCAGTTAGCGGCCCTCGGACTGCGTTCCGAAGACTACGCATTTCTGCCGGTACATCCGTGGCAGTGGGGTTACCTCAAAGAGAGGTATCCAGACTTGCTGAAGAACCAACGAATTGTGAGGCTAGGACATGGTTCCGAATACTATCGTCCTCAGCAGTCGATTCGGACGCTTTCCTGTGTAAGGGGTACAAAACGAGGAGACGTTAAGCTGTCGCTGGGCATTGTCAATACGTCTTCACAACGCCACTTGACCATACATTCCACGGTAGCGGCTCCAGCGGTATCCGCTTGGCTCCAGAAGATTGTGGAATCCGACTCTTATTTGCGAGAGACGAGGCTGATTTTACTGCATGAGTATGCGGGCATATCGTTGCCTGCGGCTGGCGGTGCAATAGGAGCGATATGGCGGGAAAACGTACGGAGCTATCTGGAGTCAGGGGAGGAAGCGGTGCCGTTCTTCACGCTGGCTGCGAGAGAAGCGGACGGCGCGGCGTTTATGGACCCCTGGATCGCCCAATATGGTATGGAGACATGGTTTCGCCAGCTGCTGCGTCGCTGTGTGATCCCGGTTGTCCATCTGCTTGTTGCTCATGGCATTGTGCTGGAATCGCATGGGCAGAACATGCTCCTGGTGCACCGGAATGGTTTGCCGGAACGCGTAGCGCTGCGGGACTTCCATGAGGGAGTTGAGTATTACGGGCCTTTCCTGGCATCGCCGGAGCTGGTGCCTGACTTTGGCCGCTTGCATCCTGCTTATGGGGATGGAAAGCCGGGAGACTATTTTGAGATGGGCCGTTTGGAAGATTTGAGTGAGATGCTGATGGATGCTTTATGGTTTATGAATATAGGTACAATCATTTCATTTGCAGCAAGTCGGTTTCCGATTGGGGAGCGGGAACTATGGTCGACGGTAGCTGGGGAGCTTAAGACGTATCAGTCATCTTTCCCTTCGATGAAAGAGCGATTCGATTCACTGGGACTTTTTGCGCCCGAGTATGTGATTGAGCCGCTAGTGCAGCGCAGAATGTTCGGCGGCACCAAGGTTGCTCCACGCCCTGCACCTAACCCGTTGTACGAAGTTAACCAGATTAAAGACTACATTCAGGGGGAGAATACATCATGTTTGCAGTGAATCAGGAGCGAATCAGCCGTTCCGTATACAATCAGTTGATTGATCAATACGAGCGATTGGTCTATTTCCGCCAAGGAAACGGGGAAGCGCGCCGATATGCGGTATGTTCTTCGGATCCGCTATTCGCTTTGTCTATGATCTTATTCCTTCGCGAGAGAGGCCTGTCTGTGTTGCCGCTGCATGGGGATACGCCCATCAAAACAGCCATTAGTATGGCAGAGCGGGCGGAATGCTGCGGGTTATTCTATCAATCGGCGGAGCAATACTATCCGCTGGATGCTGCGGCAATGCGTACAGAGGAGCCGCCTTCCATCTATCAATTCAGCTCTGGTACGACGGGTGAGCCAAAGCTCATTCGGCGTTCCTGGGAGGAAGTGAGCCAAGAAACGGCAGCGTATAATGAACGGCTGGCGGCTTGTTCACTAGAAGAAGATACGCCGATAGTGCTAGCGTCTATTACACATGCTTATGGCTTGATCTCCGGCGTATTATCCGCGTTGGAGCGGGGGGTGGAGCCGATTGTAATGAGTGGCAAGAGCCCCAAAGCGATCGCACAATGCGTGAAGGCGACTCCAAAGCATCTGCTGTACGGGGTGCCGGCGCTTCTGCAAGGTCTTGGCCCGTTATTCGAACACGGTGGCATCAAGCTGCGCGGGGTCATTAGCTCAGGCGCGCCATTATCACCGATTCTATATGAGCGTTATAGTCAAGCATCCGCTTTGCTGCTGCAGCAATACGGCTGTACAGAAGCGGGCTGCGCAAGCCTTGCCGTCGGCATGGAATCCCATGATGATCTGGGCACGTCGCTTGGACATCTGTCCATACGAGCGGGGGCTGACCCGTCAGAGCTCATTATTACTATGGGCGGAAGAGAAATTCCGACAGGAGACTTGGGCTGCACATTCGGTGAAGGCAATGTTCGGTTCCTGGGACGAATCGATGATCTGATTAACGTATCGGGGCTGAAGGTGACGCCCTCCGAGGTTGAAGAAGTGATTTGCAGGCTGGAAGGCGTAAGTGAGGTTGTTGTCTATCGGGGCGTTCATCCCGTTAACGGCGAGACGGTCCGGGCGCAAGTCGTCGCATCAGATGCTGTGACGGCAGGGGATGTGCGGGAGTGGTGTCTAAGACATTTGCCGCCATACAAGGCGCCTTCGGAAGTACGCATGACCTCAAGCATACCTAGAATGCCGTCAGGTAAGATAAGCCGAAAGCTGCTGGAGCAGGAAGGAGTTTGAACCTATGTTAAAACATACTCGGGATGCTTTGAAGAATGAGCTGCAAGGACTAATACATCATAAGTTTAAAATAAACGTCGATGTGCTGCACGACGAACTAAGATTGAATGAAGATTTGGCTGTTGATTCCATTATGATTGTGCAATTAATCGTATTTCTGGAGATAGAGCTTAAGCTGCAGGTGCCGGATGATCAGGTTGATCCGAGAACGTTCGCCACGGTTGGTTCATTGCTTGATTTCATGCAGAGTCTGGAGCCTTATCCTGAGGAAGCGCCTGATGAGGAACAGCCTGTTGAGATGGTGAAGCGCGCATGGTGATCAAAGAAGAGGTTAGCATTAAGGTTCATTGTATCGTCAGCTGTCTGTGTGAGGTGATTCGTGAAAGAAGCGATTATGATTATCGCCCTTTCTATATGGGCTTATGGGATGCTCCGTTCGATGTCACAGAGGATGGACAAATCACCTATTACCAGCATGACTTGAATCACAGTCATTATTTTAACTGGTATGAGAGACTGTTCGGCGCGCCCGTCCATGAATGGTATGATGCGGCTTTGCCGAGAGAAGCTAACTTGGAGCGGCTGTTGGAGCTGATCGAGCATTGTCCGCCCGATCGTTATGTGATTGCGCAGATCGATCTGTCCCTCATGCCGGAGCGCGAAAATAAATTTCATCAGAAGCCGTTTCCGCATTTTCTTATTCTGATCAAGACGGAGCGCGAGGACGAGTGGGCGATGATCGACGCCGACTTCAGATGGCAGGGCATCGTGCAAAAGGAGAGAGTCGTTCAAGCGTTCTTGGAGAATCCGTTCGGCGGAGGATTCTACGTCGATTCGCAAGCGATTAAGGAGCCTGGACGAGAGGCTGTAGCAGCTTATTTCCAGGAGGTCTTCCGTTGGGAGAATGAACTGACGGATACCCTTCGCAATCGGTTGTCTGCACTAGGTAGGGAGGATCAAGGCATTACCTTTGATAGAGTGGAGAAGGCTGTCAAGCAACTTCCGGTTTTGGCGATTCGAAAGTATAGCTACGAGCATGCGCTAATGTATTTTATTGAAGAAACAGGTTCGAGCGATGAGACGTTCGAGGCCTATACGGATAAGGTAGAAGAGCTTGTACGCGGGTTTCATAATGTACAATATCAAGGTATGAAGCTTGCTATGACGGGCAAGAGCAGCCAGTTGCCAGCCATTCTGAGCAAGCTTGAGGAGATGGATGGGATAGAGAAGGAGATCAAACGTGAACTGTACCGGCTCTACGGACTTTGGGAGGCGATGCGCCTATGAAATATTCCTTATGCAGCATTTCGTTCCGTCATCAACTGATTTCCTTCCCGGCGCTGGTGACTTTTATGATCCGCAAAGGATTCGAAGGGATTGAACTATGGGGCATCCATGCCAAGTCGCTGTATGAGCATGAACGCAAAGAGACGGCGGAGCAATTGCGGGCGATGGAGGATGCAGGATTGGCGGTTTCCATGCTGAGCGACTATCTGGATATTCATTCCGAGGAGGAGTTTGTGCGTGCGGAGCGCAAATGCGACGAGTTGCTTCGTTTGGCCCATTGGCTGGGGACGGATCGGCTGCGTACATTCGCGGGCAACAAGTCCAGTCGAACGGTTGCGCCGGGGGAGCGGGATGCGTATACGGAGCGGATGAGAAAGCTATGCCGCCAATGCGCCGCCGAAGGCGTGCAGCTTGTCGTCGAGACGCATCCCGGCACGCTGGCTGACGATCTGGATTCGACGTTGACGCTGATTTCGGATATCGGGGGCGATGCGCTTCGTCTGAACTTTGATGTGCTGCATGTCTGGGAATACGGTGGCGACCTGATGCATATGCTGCATGTGCTGGAGCCGTGGATTCACCATTTCCACTTCAAAAATATCGCCCATCCCAGCCAGGTCACGCTGTTTGAGCCCGGCAATGTATACTCCGCATCGGGCGACCGGAAAGGGATGGTGCCGCTGCATCAAGGCTTCCTGGATTATCGCCGCCTGCTGGAGGAAACGGCGCATCTGGATTGCTTCGCCTCGCTGGAATGGTTCGGCCCCACGCCGCTTTCGGTGCTCTCGGAGGACATCGCTTGGCTGCATCGGCAGCGGTATAGTTTGGCTGGGGATTGGCGCAATTCTATATAAAAGGTGTAAGAGGAAATGCCCGGCTGCAGGAGTGCGGCCGGGGTTGTTTTTTATATCGTACTTTAGCTTTGCTGATCATCAGATTTTTAATCTGGCAGCTTTATAAGCTTACAAAGGACTGATTCCGTTCAAGCTTTTTAGTCGAGCTGGCTTTGAACAGGATGTTATTTATGGCTACGGCCAATATAGTTTTTGAAATACAACACTGTAGGCGGACTATCCGCCAAGTAATAAGAATGGAAATCTGATCGGGAATAGCACAGAATCTATCTAATATTACACATGACTTATGCAGTTCGCCCCAATTGATGGAAGTTTCATAAGTGTCATGCAAATGTGCTCAAAAATCTGGAAAACACCTTGGCTTTTCCAGAATCCCACAATAATCGCAAAGGATACCTTTCTACAAAGGGTATATCTTTAGCGATTACAGGTGATTTCATTGAAGCAAACCCTTGAGCAGCCTAAGTTCCGCAA
>NZ_QUBQ01000005.1 GCF_003388735.1 Paenibacillus paeoniae | reverse complement strand
CGATTCAATCTTGCGATTGTATCGGGCAGTTTCGCTCGTTGTTCAGTTTTCAAAGAACAATCTCTTGTCTTTCGTTTCTTGCGTGTCAGCCGTTTGTCTCAGCGGCGACTTTTATAATATATCACAGGTGCCTATCTTATTGCAAGTACTTTTTTTCGAGTTTCGACATTTTTTTTAATTTCGTCTTTTCTCGATTTCCTCACTCGCAAAAGCGGCGAGTTCTAATGTATCACAGAGACACAAGGCTCGTCAACACCTAATTGCATATTTTTTAGCCTCTAATCGAAACGACGTACAGAGTCTAATTCCTCTGCACGTCTCATCCTCATTCTCCACTATTGAGCAGTTACCATATATCTAAGTTCCAGGGCCCCTGACTCCTTCGGTTCTTGCATAACCGCTACTTCTCTGACATAAGCTCGCTTTACTAATTTATGAATCACTAAGGATAGTTCAATTTGCAGAGGTCTGATCGAAGGATGGCTTTGAAGCTCGCCTATACTCCAGGGTTCTTCACGGCTATTCATGATATCCAATAGAAGTGAACAGCATAGCTTCATCTTGTTCATGACAGAGAACTCGCATGCCAGCATCACTAATTGTACGCGTTGCTCCAGTGTCTCCGGACTTGCCGTCAACTCTTCATACAACTTATATACGCCGGGATGCACACGCCTCAGCTGCTTCCAGACGGTAAGCTCCGGATGTCTTCCTTCTTCTATAAGGACAATATGCGCCCAATGATGAAGAGCAGTCAGTACATGGCTGTATGCATCCAGCAGATTGCCATCCAATAGATCCTGTTTTGCCTGCAAATACGTTCTCAGAAATCCGGTAAACTCGATGAATTGCTTTTGCTCGCGCATGGATTCAGGAAACAGAAGCAACCGTTCACGAACTCCCGCCAGATAACCGTCACGATCCAACCAAATCTCCCCCCGCACTAACCATTCAATAATATTGCGATTCTCGCCGCCTGTAATCCACTTATCCAACTCATCCCGATGCACCATTCGAATAAGCGCTCGTTCATCATCCAGTTGAACATGCTCCGCGGAATTCTCGACGACAGATCGCTCGGTCACGAGAAGCACTAACATATCTAAACCATCAACAAGCGGGTTATAGGAGTACGGGTTTTTGATGACAGATATGGCCAACAGTCCAGGCAGTTCCCGATAGGTGTCTACTACATGCTCTCTGATATGCTCCACTGGGTTCCTCCGTATAGCTAATCGAAGTAGATTAGGCTATAATAATAATCTACAGATTTATTCCTTTTCGACAAACCGGATGCACTTTCCTGCTTTCCGTCGTAGAAATTGAGTCTTATTTTCGTAAGCCAATAGTCACAGAAAGGGTATGAATGATGAAAAAGATCTTTTTCAAATCAGCAAAAATTAATGAATTCCGTCTCTGGGGACTTGTCTTTACGTTAGTCGGCATGGGGATTATGATACTGGGGACCGCCGGTATTGTCCTCTGGGGTCAAGCAGGCAAAATTATTGCAGGGATCTTTATGGTATTCGGCATGATCTCGCTGCTTATCAGCGTGGCTATCTACTTCTGGGCCGGCATGCTGTCGACCAGCGCCACCATGCTGCAATGTCCGGAATGCGGAAGACAGACAAAGATGCTGGGCAAAACCGATCGCTGCATGTTCTGCAGAACCATACTTACACTGGACCCGTCAGAAGCAACAGACCTGAAGGTCGAGGACATCAAAGCATAACCACACATAATGAACGAAGAAGACCTCCAAGCATCCATGCTTGGAGGTCTTCTTCTATTAATAAGAAAGGAATTATGGCATTTTGGTCAAAGCTTCATCGATGGTTCCCCATACAGAAGGGGTCTGGAAGCTGCGCTGCCATGTAGCGATACCGGCCAAATCATATTTCCGTGCCAGCTCTACGCGAGACTTGATAGAGATATCGTCTTCTATCCATATCCGGCGCAGCGCGCCATCTTCCTCGTACTCCACATAGTTTTGACCAGCCGCTTCATCCAATACCGGCTTTAGCTTCTTCTCGCTAATGATAGACTTCACCGTTTCCATGCCTACTGCTTTCGAAGACACTTTTACCGCCCCGGCTTCATCCTTCTGCTCCGTCCATATTCTCGTATACAGCGGTATGCTTAAGATCAGCTTGCTTGCCGGCACGCCGTCTTCCTCCAATATACGGGTAATGGAACGCTCCACCCAAGGCAGCGATGCGACAGAACCGGCTTTGGGGCTAGCTGCCCAGTGTTCGTCGTATGCCATCACCATCATATAATCAACGACTTTGCCAAGCGCGGGACGATCCAGGAAGACCGACCACATCTCACTGTTCGACTTCGGTGTTACATCGATCGAGACGACCAGTCCTTGCTCATGCAGCAGCGGAGTCATTTCCTTTACAAACTGAACAAGATTTTCCTTGTCCTTCGTATAGACATTCTCAAAATCGATATTGATACCCTGCAAATTGTAGATTTTAGCGAATGCAAGCAGCTGTTGGATCATCGAGAATCGGGTCTCTACAGTCGACAGGGCTTCTGTTGTTTGCTTCGGCTCGAAGCCATTGCTGAATAGCCCCCACACCTGGTAGCCCCGATTATGCGCCCACTTCACGTAAGCAGGATCTGCCTTTCCTTCAATTGTGCCTTGCCCGTCCGTCAGCTCGAACCAGGTCGGGCTGACAACATTGACGCCCGGCATGTCCCCAATCTTGGACGTATCCGTCTTACGATTATAGACCGCCTCCCACGTCAGATTGATTTTACTGCCCATCACCTTCCATGGAATAAACGCTTTTGCTTTCTCCCGCTCCGGAATCTGATCGATCTTCGTGAGTCTCAGATCCTTCTTATTCATATACCCAATATGACCGTTCCCGGTCTGCACCAGCATCCAGCCCTCGGATTCTTCCCATATCCGAACCGTATCCTCTTGCGAGAGCTTGAACAAATAAGGCTTCCTAATTGATGGCTCAATGCGAATAGCCGCTCCATCCTTCGGCGTAGCTTCGGCCAGTTGAATCGTATCGCCTTCCCTTACGATGGTTACAATCGAGCTGGTCTCGTCATATTCGGCACGAATGCCGAACAGCTCTTCAAGCGGTTCCGTAGGGATGTATACGGTATTGTCCACCACTTCTGCTGCTATTGTAAGCTTGTAGTCGCTTTGATTCATAATCCCCGTCAAAGCATCTGTCTTTAATCGCAGCACCTTATCCGCCGTAGTCATCACAAGCGTCTTGGACTGCTCTTCATAGTGTATTGGCTTGTCCTCTCCAAGCAGCTCTTCAAGCAACGGGAGCGGAAGCTTCACTTCCCCTTCATCCAATAGGGCTCCGTACCCTGTCTCCTTGCCAGATACGATAATCGGATTCTTCATACTGTAGCTTGGCGCTTGCTGCTCATTGCTTGGGATGAACTTCATATATCCGAACCACCCGAAGGTAATAGCCGCCGCTGCGAAAAATAATACTAGCATTAGGCCGCATCCGCCTCTACGTCTCTTGCGGGTTGCACGCCCTACATTCGTCTCCAATCCGTCACTCCTCCAATCCACGTATTTGAATAAAGTCCTCTTTCAAACAAAAACGTGCAGTGTAGCGTATGATCGCTTCCGGCACGTTATGTGTAAAGAGTTATCTAGTTTATATACGTTTTACTTCGCGGTTGTGTTGCAAGATGAACACAATCCGTATATCTCCATCCGATGACCTTGTACCGTAAAGCCCGTTTCCTTCGATGCGGCCTTCTCCACCTCAAGCAGTGGCGGGTAACCAAAGTCGACGATCTGTCCGCAGCTCTTGCAGATGGCATGATAATGATCGGACAAATCCGCATCAAATCGGCTAGAGTCATCACCATACGTAAGCTCGCGCACTAAGCCAGCTTCTACAAACAATCTCAGATTGTTGTATATGGTCGCTACGCTCATGCTTGGAAAAGCCGGCGAGAGCGCCTTATAGATCTCATCCGCAGTAGGATGGGACTTGGAATCCATCAGATAGCTCAAGATGGCGTGTCGTTGCGGGGTCATCCGGACGCCATTCATCTTCAGTTGCTCCAGTGCCAATTGAACGCTGGCTGCCATTCCCCTCACGCCTTTCTTCATAGTAGTTATTACTATTGTACGTTCACGTTCGCAAATTTGTCAATGAATGTGCCGTTTGCCTAAAGACCCTGACCTTGTATCGATATGCTGTTCGTCGCATTAATATGAATGCGATACTCGCCGTTTCCTATAGCCCCGCGCACCGTTTTGCGCGTCTGATCAAGAGGGAGATCGGTTGCAATATTGCCGAAAGTTACCGATCCGTACACGGTATAGTTTCCATTGTAAGGGATGCGCAACTTGATCTCGCCAACAGAGCTGTCCAGGTCCCAGTTGCCGCCGACGACAAGGCTGTCAATGTCCACATTACCGTTCAGCGTGTTCGCTTTGATCCCCATTACGGCGTTCGATATCCGTATGCCGCCATTCTTCGTTTCGCTGTCCAGATCTCCGTAAATATCGATCAGCTCCAGATTGCCGTTCATGGTACTTGCAAAAACATCATCGGTCGCAGACTCGATCCTGATGCTTCCGTTTTTAGTCACGATGTTGCTCTGCCCATGGATGGAATTGGCTTCAAGGCTGGCATTTATCCCTTCTACCGACACATCGCCGTAAATCGTCGATAGCTGCACGAGTCCGCTGCCGCTCCTTACGACCAAGCCGCCACTCGCACGGAAATCCATGACCGATACTGAACCGTTGCCGCTGTTGATGGTCAACTTCAGCCCTCTTTCGTCCGGCGTATTCTGGACCTCCCCTTCATCGGAAGTCATGTCCGCATCTTCGCCCGGCTCCGATCCTTCTTGTATAGAATCGCCTTCTTCAACCCTTGAATCCCCATTCTCGACAGACGAATCCACTCCTTGCGGGACGATATCGCCATCTATCGTATCCCCTTCCGCAGAAGTTCCGGAATCATCGGAAGAGGGATCGTCCGCATGATCGTCTGGAGGCGGAGGAGGCGGTCCCATGATCTCTCCCACCGGCTCGTCCAGCTTCGGAATGATGATCTCCACATTCATCTTCGGCAGTCGATTGCCATTCGCGCCGTAGGGCTGTCCCTTGCCTTCGAACACCATCTCCATGCCAGGCGTCGCTTGCAGCACCGACTTCTCGGCAATGGTTTTGGCCTCCGCCTCGTCGGTGAAATCAACCCATACTGTCGTATAGATTTCGATCTCGTCCACATCGCCCGATCGGACATGGATATCGCCGTTGGCATTTTCGATTCGCAGCGATTGCACAGTTTCGTCGAAAGGAACCTTCATCACATTTTTATCAAAACGGAATCCGTTCTCCTCCGCAAATTCCTTCCTGCCGTTCAAATCCACATTGAATTGATCCAGCCACTTCACCGGGAAATCCGCGTACTGTGTAACGCCATAAGCGGTAACCGCGATAACAAGGGAGGCGGCAATGCCGGCCGTATCAAGCCGAAGCCCTGCAGCCCGCCGCTTCAGCAGCGTGCTGTACAGGATAATCTCCAAGCCGAGGAACACAAAAACAAGCGGCCACCCATTCCTCAGCAGCGCAATGTCATTGCGGCCCTGGAGATGATCCCAGAGCAGCAAGGCGCCGATAGCCAACAGGATGATACATGCCGTCATTCTCCCCAGCTTGAACATAATGCCTGCTCCCTTCCTTGTTGTGCGCAGCCATAAGAGCGATACGAGCATAAGCAGCGGTCCCACAGACCACTCCGCCAGCTCATTCATCCATGGCAGCATAATGGCGGGCGGCTTCAGCAAAATCAGCATGAATGCGCCCGCAAGCATTAACCACACGCCATCCCTCAGCCTAAGCGGAGTGTCGTCCTTCTTCCCCGCATCGCTGAATTGCAGCACTTCAAAGACGCTGATGAAATAAAAGACCGGCAGCAGCAATACAAGATAAACAATAAGCAAGAGATGCCGGCCCCCGTCGGAATCGGCCAATCGGAAGATGGCGACGTAGTCGAGCAGCAAGGCGGCAATCAGAAGAAAGCCCCTGACGTATTGTCCGTGCCGAACATGGCCGAGACCAGGCAGCATAAAAGCAAGCAGGACGGAGAGCAGCCTTCCGGCCCGCGATCTTATTCCGAGCTTACCCAACGTATGCCCTCCAGTTTCTTCAGATCGTCCATCAATTGCATCAGCTTCTCATTCTTGCGCTGCGGCATGATAATATGCAGCACCAGCTTGGTCAGCGTCTCGTTGTCGTTTTTGCGTTTGTCGCTGACTGCTACATCTTCCATATACATTTTCTTGATGATCACTTTGCGCCCGTCCAAGATGGCATTGAGCTTGTTCATTGCGGAAGATAAGTCCACAGCATGAATGCTGATCACATGTTCCTTTTTAGCTTTAATATACCGTTTCTCCAATTTGTTAAACAGCCATAGCGTAAGCAGAACCATAACGGTGACGCTTGTGGAAGCAAAATAGAAGCCTGCGCCCACTGCAAGACCAATCGCCGCCACAACCCAAAGCGATGCTGCGGTCGTCAGTCCCGTAATGGACTTGCCCGTGAACAAAATCGTGCCCGCTCCCAAAAAACCGACGCCTGTAATAACCGCAGCAGCCAGCCTTGCCGGATCGACGCGAACATTGGGCTCATCCACGAAATCCGAAAAGCCGTAGATCGACAGCAGCATCAGCAAGCACGCGCCTAAGCAGACCAAAATATTGGTGCGCAATCCTGCCGCGTGGTTCGACTGCTCCCGCTCCAGCCCGATTAATCCGCCAAGCAGCAAGGCAAGCGCCAAACGGATCAAAATATCAATTTCATCAATTAACCAAGGGTTATGCACCGCACTTAATGTCATCATCAGCGATCTTGACCTCTCATCCTGTAGTCTGGGCACCCCATCCCTGCCTATTTCATTCTATGCAGCAAAAGGCGCGACTCATCTCAACATGATGAATCGCGCCTTACGGGATACAGGGTCAGTCGTTATTGAAGACGCTCAAGCAGCAGCTTATTCACGAGCGCCGGATTCGCTTTGCCCCGCGTCTCCTTCATAATCTGTCCGACAAGGAAGCCGATCGCCTTTTCTTTGCCCGCCCGGAAGTCTTCCACCGATTGCGGATTTTTCTCAATGATCGCATCGACAATAGTCAGAATCGCGCCTTCATCACTAATTTGAACAAGGCCTTGCTCCTCTACAATCTGTTGAGGCAGCTTGCCGCTCTCCAGCATAGCTTTGAAGACCGTTTTCGCAATCTTGCCGCTAATCGTGCCTTTCTCAAGCAAGCCGATCATCTCGCCAAGACCTTGACCGGTAATCTTCACGTTCTCAAGCTCAAGGCCATTCGCATTCAGATAGCCGAGCAGATCGCCCATAATCCAGTTGGAGACGGCTTTCGCATCCTTCGTGTAGGAGAGGCTTTCCTCGAAGAAATCAGCTAGTTTCTTCGAAGCGGTAATAACCTCGGCATCATAGGCCGGCAAGCCGTAGTCTGCCGTATACCTAGCTTTGCGTGCATCAGGAAGCTCCGGAATGGAGGCGAGAACGCTCTCCTTCCACTCCTTGTTGATATGCAGCCTCACGAGGTCAGGGTCCGGGAAGTAACGATAGTCATGCGCTTCTTCCTTGCCCCGCATCGAGAATGACTTGCCCACCGCATCGTCGAATCGACGCGTTTCCTGCACGACTTCGCCGCCCGCATCCAGAATCTCTGCCTGTCGGAACTGCTCATATTCCAGCCCGCGTTGAACACCGCGGAACGAATTCATGTTCTTCAGCTCGGCGCGCGTGCCCAACTTCTCTTGTCCATAAGGACGAAGGCTAATGTTGGCATCGCAGCGCAAGCTGCCCTCTTCCATCTTCACATCGGATACATCGCAATAAAGCATAATGGCCTTCAGCTTCTCCAGATACGCCTTCGCTTCTTCCGGCGTACGGATATCCGGCTCCGATACAATCTCAACCAAAGGCGTACCGACACGGTTGAAGTCAACTAGTGAAGCGTAACCTCCGTCGACATGCGTCAGCTTGCCTGCATCTTCCTCCAGGTGGAGGCGCGTAATGCCGATGCGCTTGGTCTCGCCGTTCACTTCAATATCAATCCAGCCATTCTCGCCGATCGGCTGATCGTATTGCGAGATTTGATACGCCTTCGGCGAATCGGGGTAGAAATAGTTTTTCCGGTCAAACTTGCTCACATCGGCAATGGTGCAGTTCAGCGCCAGCGCCGCTTTCATTGCATATTCCACAGCTTGGCGGTTCAGCACCGGCAATACGCCGGGATGCCCCAGACATACCGGGCAGGTATGCGTATTCGGCGGAGCGCCGAAGGAGGTGGAGCAGCCGCAAAAGATTTTACTGTTCGTGTGCAGCTCGACGTGCACTTCCAGTCCCACGACCGTCTCGTATTTGTTCGCTACAGACATTCTTATCGTTCCTTTCCTAAGCGTCCTTCTTGTACGCGATAATTACAGCTGCGGGCGCAGCTTGTGGTGGTCGGTATGAGCCTCAAAGGCATGCGCGACGCGAAGCACCGTCGATTCGTCGAATGCTTTGCCGATAATTTGCAGGCCGATTGGCAAGCCGTCCGCCGTTCCGCATGGAACGCTGATGGCAGGAATGCCAGCCAAGCTGACTGGTATTGTACATATATCGTTCAAATACATCGTAAGCGGATCGCCAACTTGCTCGCCGATGCGGAAAGCCGGAGTCGGAGCCGTCGGTCCGATGATTAGATCATATTGCTTAAAGATATTATCGAAATCGCCTTTAATCAGCGTACGTACTTTCTGGGCCTTCAAATAGTAGGCATCGTAGTAGCCGGAGCTAAGCGCATAAGTGCCCAGCATAATACGGCGCTTCACTTCAGGTCCGAAGCCTTGGCTGCGCGACTTGCGGTACAAATCGACCAGATTATCCGGATTGTCGGCGCGTACGCCATAGCGTACGCCATCGAAGCGAGCCAGGTTGGAGGACGCCTCCGAAGAAGCAAGCAGATAATAGGTAGCGATCGCATAGTCCGTGTGCGGAAGCGATACTTCTTCCCATGTAGCGCCCAGCGATTCGTACACTTGCAGCGCGTTCATAACCGCTTCCTTCACGCGCGGATCGATTCCCGCTCCAAGGTATTCCTTCGGAACGCCAATGCGGAGTCCCTTCACATCGCCAGTCAAGGCAGCCGTGTAATCCGGGATGTCTACATTCGCTGATGTAGTGTCGCTGGCATCATAACCTGCGATCGACTGAAGCACGTAAGCGGAATCCTCTACATTTTTCGTCAATGGACCGATCTGGTCCAGCGAGGATGCGAAGGCTACCAGGCCAAAGCGTGATACAAGGCCGTACGTTGGCTTGAGCCCAACGATGCCGCAATAAGCAGCCGGCTGGCGAATAGAGCCGCCTGTATCGGAGCCGAGCGAGAAGTAGACTTGTCCCGCCGCTACAGACGCAGCGGAGCCGCCGCTGGAACCGCCCGGTACATAGTCCGTATTCCACGGATTGCGCGTCGGGAAGTAGCTAGAGTTCTCATTCGAGCCGCCCATGGCGAATTCGTCCATGTTCAGCTTCCCGATTGTGATGGCATCCGCTTGCTTCAGCTTGCGCGCGCTGGTCGCGCTATAGATGGGGTTGTAGTTGCTCAGGAATTGGCTCGCGCACGTCGTAAGCAAGCCCTCCGTCACGATATTGTCCTTAATGCCTGCAGGCAGGCCGAACAGCAAGCCTTTATCGCCGCCTTCTTGCAGGCGCTTGTCCATCTCATGCGCTTGCGAGCGGGCGTCATCTTCATTCAAGGTCAGGAACGCCTTGATCGAATCGTCAGTCTCCTTAATTCTCGCGAATGACGCGTCTACGAGCTCCGTTACGGACAGCTCTTTGTTGTTAAGCTTGTTATGTACATCCTGCAGGCGTAGATCGAACAGTGCCAACAGTAGTTCCTCCCTTCAAATAAAACCGAATATTATTCAAGCACCGCAGGCACTTTAATTTGACCGTCTTCCTCGTCTGGCGCATTCAGCAGAACCTTCTCAATCGGAAGCGATTCCTTCATGACGTCGTCGCGCATCACGTTTGTGATCGGCAGCACATGGCTTGTCGGCTCGACGTTTTCCGTATCCAGCTCGTTGAGCTTCTCCGCATATTTCAATATTGCGTTGAGCTGCTCAGTGAACTGGGCTTTCTCTGCATCTGTCAGATCCAGCCGCGCCAGATTCGCGACATGCTCAACATCCTTTAAAGTTATGCTCATCAGGGTACTCTCCTCTGCAAAGTCATTCTTTTTATTATAGCCTACTTGTACGCTGATCAGCAATGATAGGAGAGGATGGGATCGCATCTACATGCTTCAAAAACAAAAAAGGAACGGAAGGGAATTGCATCCCTTGTCCGTCCCTTCACTTGCATGGGCTGTTGCCAGACACGGGCTTGCATAATGCTCGCCTGCTCTTGCGCCAAACCCGCGCCTTACCATTAAATCCATGCCTTCAGATTAACCTGACGAATGAAGTCCTCACGACTAATAGGCTCTTTGCCCGCATGCTCTTCCTCCGCGTCCTCTTCATCGCCCTTCATAATACGCTTGAAGAGGTCCTCGTTGTGCGTCGCAAGCGCATAATCGATAAGGGCCTCCCGCTCGATACGGTCCACTTCCAATTGAACGAGCACCTCTTCAAGCTCCACGTCCTCGTCAGGAACAAGAAAATTGCGATTCGCCATCGGTACGCGCACCACATAGTCAAACACATTATCGGCGTTGCGGTCGTATGCGATTATATAGCCATATTCCCCAATGGGAAGCTTCTGTTCGAATTGGTCAGCCACTATGACAACCTTGGATCCTAGCTGCAACATAAGTCTCAACCCCTATTTCATCGTCGCTGTGCTACTTACTTTTCTATTATCCTACTAGAAATTAATATTCATGTCCAATAGGAGTCTCATAGAGAGAAGAATCGGACAGCGGCGCGAATAAAATAATGGGCTAGTTCCCTTCTCTCCCAAGCTCAAGCAGCGCAGAAGGCAGCTTGAATGACTGACTGCCCATAAGCAGCTGGGTCAGTTCCTCCACGCTATCATCGCCCTGGGTTTCCTTAATGACAGAGATCTCCCGGTGAAGCCGTTCCATCTGCAAATCAAGACGATTCGCGGAATCGGACGCTTCCTTCAATTCCTGAAGAAGGCTTGCGGGAACAGATTGATTGTATTTGTAAAATATTTTATGCTCCAGGCTCGCCCAGAAGTCCATTGCTATCGTACGAATTTGAATTTCTACGCAGACGCTCTCCTGCCCGTCCGACATAAAGACCGGCACTTCTACAAGAAGGTGAAGGCTCCGATAGCCGTTGGGCTTCGGATTCCCAATATAGTCTTTCTCCTCATTGACGCGGAGACCGAATTGGTTGGTCAGCATGTCTCGAATATGATAGATATCCGTAATGAACGAGCAAGTGATTCTGAGTCCTGCTATATCTTTAATATGACCTTTAATATCTTCCAGCACAAACGGAACACCTTTGCGGCTTATTTTCCGCATAATGCTTTCCAGCGACTTTACTCTTGATTTGGTATGTTCAATGGGATTATAGTCATGCAGAAATTGGAATTCTTCTTTTAATATTTCAATCTTGGTCTCCAACTCGTTCAAAGCGAACTGGTACATCATCATAAAACGAGTAACTTCGTTCTTCATCTTTTTGAACTGCTCTATTTGTATGGGTTTCATAAACGGTTCTCCCTCTATAGGTACGACAAGCGCCGCCCTTCACTTCGGATGAATCCATCTTAGTATGAATGAGACCGCAATTGCAAATGTGACCACCGGGACAGTCGCCGGGAGACAAGAAGGGACATTCTGACATGCGGTGATCCGCAGTCCTAATGTCCCTCCCAGCCTGAACCAACCGCGGCCTATTTCCCCAGCCTAGTTAACTGAACCCGCTCCAGCGCTCCGCGATTGTCCGCCGAACGAATCTCTGCTTCTATGATTTCCAGCGATGCCGCCGCGCTCTCCGGCGTACATACCGATGCCGGCTGGCCATTCTGTACGACCTCGATGAAGTACTGGATCTCCCGGTAATACCCCATATCCGGTGACAATTCCGGACTGAAGCTCGGCCCATCGTTGGGATTGACTTTGAGATGATCCTGCTCGAATACAATATTGGCACCTTCGAAGTTCAGACGGAATGTCATGGCAAAGCCGAACTCACCTTGAAGCGTCCAGTCAGCCTGTGCGTTCAGCACCTTGCCGTCCGCATAGATATAATTGGTAGAGACCATATCGTACGCACTCCCGGTAATGACATTGCGCGCAACGGAGGAGACTGCTTCCGGCTGCCCGAACAGCCAGTTGATCATGTCCGTATCATGAATGTGCATATCTAGCATACAGCCGCCGCTAAGCTCTCCGTTCCGAAACCATCCCTGAGGCGTTGCCCCGCCTCGGAAAAAGCTGCCGGACAGCACTTCACCGTAACGCCCGTCCGTCACGCATTGCTTCATATATTCATAGGCGGGCCAGAAGCGAAGGCATTGTCCGATCATTAACGTCTTGCCTGTTGACTTGGCCGCTTCGGCCATCCGCCAGGCTTCCTGCGAGGTCCTGGCGATCGGCTTCTCGCACATGACATGAATGCCCTGCTGAAGCAGCGAAATCGTCAGATCGGCGTGAAGCGGCGTTGGCAGCGTAAGGTTGACTATATCCAGCTCTTCATTCTCCAGCATCTCTTCGACACTCTCGTATAGATTGTAAGTTGATAGATCGTATACCTCTTGTGCCGTTGCGATATTGCCCCCTGCAGATGTATTCTTCAGCTGCTCTATGCGCGAGTCGCACACGGCAACCAATTGAACCTGTGCTCCTTCATTCATGAGCCGTACGTAATTATCGAAGTGCATACGTCCCATAAATCCAAATCCGATAAGTCCTGCTTTAAGCATCATCATCTCTCCTATTCGGGAAAATTAGGAACAGCGGTCTTCATGAGCTGCGGCCCAAGATGGCATCCATCGCATTGGAAGTGTTGAAGATGAGTTGATCGGTGTGATGCGTATAAGGCGGAATCATCTCAGCCGTCGCATAGCCCTCATAGCCGATTTCCTTCAAAGCTTGAACCACAGCAGGATAATCCACATCGCCAGCCAGCAGGTCTACAAATCCGTGCAGGCCGCCAGCCTGCCTCCTATAGTCCTTGAAATGCATCTTTTTGATACGATGACCCAATATCCGAATCCATTGCTCCGGGTAGCCGCTGTGCACCACATTCCCCACATCAAAATAAGAGCCAACAAACGGAGAGCTGTACGCATCAATGAAGCCGCGAAGCTCCAGCGGCGAGAGCAGAAACTTGTTCCATACATTCTCGATGGCGATGGATACACCTGCTTCAGTTGCATACGGCACTAACCTGCCAATCGCCTCAGACGCCCGATCATAAGCCAGCTCATAAGATACGACCTCCGAGCCCGGAATAAAATCAACGCCCACCCCTCCGGGAATGACCAGAATAGCATCTACTCCAAACGCCGCAGCAAGCTCCAGCTGCTTCTTGCATACGTCAATCGCTCTCTGCCGCTGGCTCTCGTCAGCACTGGTCATGGAATAATCCCAATACAGCCCGGTCGCTAGTCCCGCAATTTCCAGTCCTTCTTCCTCCAGCATTGCCTTTATGCGCAGTACATCCCGATCGGTCGCAGCAAGTCCAAGCTCTCCCGACTCATTGAGCGACAGCTCCATTCCATCGAACCCGGCCCTCTTCGCAAGCCGGGCACATTCCACGATCGTGCTTCCCGCCGGAAATGACCATATGCTAATCCCTTTCTTCACCCCAAACTCCCCCTTCATTTGTCGAATTCCGTCCACTTGTAAGGAATGACTATTCATGCCATAATACTCCTATCATAATCCGTTAATAAGGAATTAGGCTTTAGTCAAAGAAGTTATTATTTGTACAATTCCGTTCACTTTCTTAACAGATGAACGAGCAGGGGGAGAAGGATATGGAAGCGAACCAGATAAGCTATCCGCTAAGGCGTCATGCCACGATCAAAGAATGGTCGCCGCGCATCCATTACGCCCAGTTCCAGCGGCTGCCTACCGGCCCGCTTCCAGAGCGGCGCATTTATGACTTCGAGCTGCTCTATGTGAGCCAAGGGGAAGCCGCAACCACGATGCTGGGCCAGCGTCATCATCTGTCCGCCGGGCAGTTGATCGTGCTGCCTGCGGGTGTCTTTCATCAGAATGAAGCTATATCCAGCCCGGATACTCGCTTCTTGGGCATTCACTTTGATTTTTTCGATGAATTGGACATTCTGACGGAAGCCGACATGATCGTTAGTGAAGACCATGTTCAGTATCACCGGTTCGCCCATGAAGCGGTAACTGACGGATTCCAGCCATTATCGCAGGAGCCCGTCTATACGCCGACCTTGGCCTGCGTACAGCTAATGGAGCAATTGGTGCAGGAATTTACGCTACGTCCTATAGGCTATGAGCTGGCTTGCAAGGCATTAATGCTGAACATCCTGACTCACCTGCTCCGGCTGCAGCCCTTGCGCTCCCGCTCGCTCGCTACGCCATACAGCGGCAAGCTGATGGAAATCATCGAGGAGATGGAGCGGCAGCCGGATGCGCCATGGTCGAATGCGATCATTGCCGAACGCATGAATCTTAGCCTCGATCACGCCGCCAAGCTGTTCAAGGGGATGGCCGGCTTGCCGCCCAACGAATTTCTGCACAACGTTCGTCATCGCGAGGCGCGCCGCCTGCTCCGGGAAACCGATTTGTCCGTGGAGCAAATCAGCGAGCAACTGGGCTATTCCGGCATCCACTACTTCAGCCGACTGTTCCGCAAGCACGAAGGCATATCCGCTACCGCATACCGCAAGCTGTCCAGAGTGCTCTAATCGGATGGCTTGCCGCAGAAAGCTCTCACCTTCGTCTGGGCGAACACATACAATAATCCTGTCAAATTCTACTTACCGAAAGGCAGGAACCGGATCATGGCTGTCTCCTACATGGATTTCACGGCGCCAAGCACTCAATTTACTTCTACACTGTCCGACAATCCATTTTTCAAGAAAGATGCACAGAATTACATTAACGTACTATCTGTCAAACAATTGAATACGCTGGGCAATGCATCCCTGCTGGATATCTTCCTCAGCACGGACAACGTTGTTGAGCCGCATATTCACCAAAACTCTACCGAACTCGTCTACTGTATTGCAGGCGGGGCTATCGTATCGATTCTTAATCCTTTCACAAAAGAACTGCTGAATTTCACCATTGCCCCGGGACAAGTCGCCAATGTGCCGCAGGGCTGGTGGCATTACGAGATAGCTACGCAAGATAATACCCATCTGCTGGCGATCTTCGACGCCCCGATTCCGGAAGTCATCTTCGGCTCCGATATTCTGAGGCTTACGCCTGCCAGCATACTGGCGCATACGTATTGTCTCGACGAGGCGAAAGTGAAGGATACTTTGGCCCCCATTACGGATACCGTCATCCTGGGACCTCCTTTATCCTGTACCAAGCAGCAGACACCTCCCCATTCCATGCAGCCAATGATGAACTACGGCGGCATGAATATGACGCAGATGGCGCCTGGGACGCATCAACAAGCGAATCAGACTCAACACCAGGGCTATCATTACCCCTACCGTCCGATCACCGGTGAATCCGAAACCTACTATGCGCCGCTGGATCAGCCCTTTCACCCCGTTCCGTTCCTTTATCGGAGATGGGGTTAACGACACCGGCATTTTGCCGCAGCCCTTCGTTGTTATCGATCAATGGCTGTGTAAACGAGCAAAGGAGCTACGCCGCATGTCGTGACGTAACTCCTTCGCTTGTTCTGTCATAACTCATATTTTGCAAATTGGATATTTAGCTCCTCCTCATGCGGAATCCACTCCCAATCGCTCCATAAAGGTAGACTTACGAGCTCGGACAGCTTATCTACCGCTTGTGCCGGACTCGTAATCGTTGCGAGTTCGTCCATATCTTCTTGACGAATATCTAGCGCCTCCCGCATGTTGTCATCATGAAGAAGCTCTTCCTGGAGCCCATACTCGCTCCTCGTCCAATCTTCGCAAAAGATTCTTTCGGCCTGGATCTCCCCATCCTTAAATATCGACAACTCAAATAATTCATCATGCATAAATCCGACCGTTATAACCGGCTCACCAATAAGCAGAGACAACGACTTGCCGATTCTCTTCACCGTTCCCCATACAAAATAATCATGGAGCACACTGATCCACTTTTCGTTGCTGCTTATATACAGGACTAGCTCAGACTCATGCACACTGCGAGACTGGGTCACGTCCGAGTCCATTTGATCTTGGTTAGCTGACAGCCCTAACAATTCAGGATCCCTTTCAATCAACTCTCTTAACCCTTCAATCGACTTCTCAAGGCTGTTCGACTTGATATGCAAATTCGCAAATGATCTTCCCAAAGATTCGCCTCCCGAATGATGCCAGTTAAGCTGGACTTTTTCCGGCATCTTTTTTGTATTCATTTGTATCTTATTTCCATTATAGTGATTGACCCAAGCGGGTCTACCTACTTTTTACCTGAATTTAGAGAACGGACGGTCCTGCTCCTACTCCCTTGTATGAATAGAAAAGAGGGCGCCCCCTCGTCATGACATGACCTTGGGGACACCCTCTATGATGGTGGACGATCTCTAATCGATCATCCCTTATACGGCGTTCACGACAATCTCTTCATCGTCATTGCGATTGAACGCTTCGCGATCGAACTCGCCTTCGGAATTAGCAACAAGCAGCGATGTAACCGTCGTTCCTGTCGCATTAACCGCTGTGCGGCCCATATCGATCAGTGCCTCAACACCAGCTACAATTGCAATGCCTTCAAGCGGCAGACCAAGCGCAGTCAAGACGACAGTCGTCGAGATGACAGCCGGTCCAGGCACGCCTGCAACACCGATGGAGGAGATGATGCTGACCAGAACCAAAATAATGTAATCCGTCAAGGACAGCGTAATGCCGAACAATTGCGCCGAGAAGACGGCCACGATAGCCGGCCATACGCCGCCGCAGCCGTTGAAGTTGACGGACGCACCCAGCGGAGCGACAAAGCTCGCGATCCGAGGAGAGACATGAAGTCGCTTCGTAATAACTTCCAGGTTGACCGGAAGCGTGGCATAGCTGCTTCGCGTCGAGAAGGCAACCGCGATCATCGGATAAATTTTGCGGAAGAACTTCAGCGGATTCACCTTGGCTACCAACAAGACCAAACCGCCAAAGATAAGTACAAAATGCAAGATTAATGCGACGTAGGAGGATACGATTACGCTGCCCAGCTCCGTCAGCGTCTCCCATCCATAACGAGCGGTCATACCGGCAATAAGCGCGAATACGCCGTAAGGAGTCAAGCGAATAACAAACTTGACGACTTGATGGAGAATCCCCGTAAGCGATTGAATCAAATCGCGCACCGGTTTCACCGATTCTTCATTTTTGGAGCCTACTTTAATAATAGCAATTGCAATAAAGATCGCGAAGATAAGAACAGGCACAACCTTGCCTTGCGCCGCTTCATTAATCGGATTGGAAGGCACCAGATCCAGAATAACCTGCGAGAAGGTCGGAATTTCACGTACGGCAAAATCAGCCGGAATATCGAGCTGAAGCCCTTTGCCCGGACTGAAGGCAAGCGCAACCAACAGACCAATGATCGATGCGATACCCGTCGTTCCCAGAAACCAGGCGAAGGTTTTGAAGCCGATCTTCCGCAAATAATCCAGACTCTTCAGCGAGGCTATGCTGTTAAGCACCAGTACGAATACTAGAGGAATAACGAGCATTTTGATCAAGCTGACATAAATACTGCCGAAGGTCGTAATCCCCTTGATCTCGAATGAATCAAGGCTTTGGAACACAATGCCTGCAACAACCCCGATGCCTAAGGCGACCAGAACCCGGGTTCCGAAACCAACCCGCTTCCGGGCGAGGAAAAACAACAGTGCAAATACAAATAAGGAGACGACGAAGCTGTACCAATTTGTTTGGATGGCTAGTAACAAGTTGTTATCTATTTTATCCATCTGATTAAACCCTCCTAATCCTATAATTTTTATCGGAATATCGTATTCAATTTACAAACAATAGATGACGTTGTCAATCTGTTTTACAAAAAATAATTTTATGGATTCTTATGGAAATTGATGTTTTTCTTTAATTCCGACAAAAGCTATAGGAAAAATGAAAATAATCATTGACATCACATGGCTTCCGGCATACACTTAAGCCAGATACAGTAGGGTCAGCCACTTTTATAGGGACTGCGAACGATCATATTAATCGACTGGACAACCAGAGATTCAATGAGAGCGAAGTTTTTTTGCTCTTGTTGGGTCTTCTTTTTTTGTCCGAATCCATGATAAAGGAGGATCTTCGTCGGTCTGTATCCCTCTCGTACAATTACAGGCAAAGAACCACTACAAAGGAGCTCCTCCTTGGAGCCATTACGAAAGGAAGGTCTTTTCACATGACAAAACCAAAAGTAAACAAACTATCCATTACACTGCTCGCCTCTGTCGCCGCGTTTACCGTACTAACGTATGCAGCCGTATCTGCCAACAAGGCTCAAGTAGAGTCTTCCCATAATGAACTGGTCGCGCAAGAGAATGTCGCTGCCCCTGCGATCGAGCCGGAAGCTCCGGCTGCCGAGGAGCCAACAACAACTGTGAGCGAACCGGCTCAAGAGGTTGAAGCGGAGTCTGCTGTAAGCGACGCTGTTGTCGAAACCGTTGCAAACGAACAGGCTCAAGAAGCTGCGGATCCGGCGGTTCAGCTTGCAGCTGATGCTCCAGCGGCACCTAAAGCTGAAGCACCGGCTGCTGCAACAACGTCAAAGCAAGAGTCCAATAACGGAGCAGCGAAGACATCTGTTTCCGCACCAGCAGACAATCAGCCGGCAGTACAAACGGCTAAAACCGAGCCTCAGCCATCGGCGGCTCCACAGAAGGAAACTCCTGCGGCAGCTCCAGCTAAAGAAAACAAACCGGCTGCGCCTGCTGCCACAACAGAGCCAAAAGCTGAGCCTGCTCCGGCTGCATCTGAATCCAGCCCAAGCAAATCGATTAACTTCGTCAACAATTCCAATTCATCCAAGCCAGTGACTGTTGCAAAACCGGAGCCTGCTAAGACAAATAATTCGTCGGATTCGTCGTCTTCCGGTTCATCTTCTTCGGGCTCGGCTCCGGCCGCTCCTTCGAAGCCGACACCTTCTACACCTGCACCATCAACTGGTGGCGGCGGCGACACGGAAGAAGATTGCTAATCACTATACAATCAGAGGAGGGTACCAAACATGAAAAACCGCAGTTTTAAAACCATACTAACTCTATTATTGGCACTCACTCTGGTGCTGCCGGCGGTATCCGCCGGCCATGCCAGTGCAGAAAGCAACACCCCTGCGAAAGTTGCCAAGTACAGCACTTATAACTCTTATTTCTCCGATGTTTATGACGAGTTGGCAGGCAAGTCAAACGTATTCGAGACTTTGACTTATCACCAGCTATGGAGCTTGTTCAATTCCGACGGCACTTATGTTGTTCTGTTCGGAGGCGCATGGAGCGAGAACACGCAAGCCGTCATCGGTTATATCAACGATGTAGCCAAAGATTACGGCATTACGGCGATTTATAACTTTGATACGAGATTGGACGGGGAGACGGCTTCCGCTGATATCGCGGACAGCAGCAGCCCGGATACATACCGTAAGCGTTATGTAGAGCTGGTTAATCAGCATCTGACCAACCTCCAGATCGAAAATGCGGATCAAATTTCCTATACAGTAGGCAACCAGACTGGAGAAGCCGACCGCATTGAAGCGCCTTACCTGTTCGTCTATGACCGGAAAAATGAAGAGGGAGCATCCCCTATCGTAGCCGACTTGCAGGAGCTTCTGACAAAAGAAGATTTCCTGGCGGAAGACGGCAAGCTTGATCCCGCAAAAGTGAAGGCGTACAAAGATCAAGTGCGCGCAGTGTTCGATCCGATTTCCAAAGAAACAGGCGATAAAAAAATAGCTTCCCATTCGCTGTTTAATAATGAAAGCTACTTTAAATCCACTTACGATGCAGCTGCGGGACGTACCGTTTTCACAGGCTCCCGTATCGTATTCCAGGCTGTCACTTATGACGAATTGAAGAAGCTTCATGAAAGCTCCGGCGATTACGCCATCCTGTATGGCGGTCCTTGGTGCCCGAACACACAACCCGTCATCGATCTGATCAACCAATGGGCGATTGACGAGGGCATCCAGACGATCTATACATGGGATACAAGACTGGACAACGGTTTTGATCCGATTTCGAAAGAATTCAAGAGCGCAGAGCTTCATGTTCGTGATGTCAACCATCCGAATGCGCGAATTTATGTCGATCTCGTCAACCAATACTTGCCGAATATTACAACAGCTAATAGCAAACATAACAACGGTAACCCTAGCTCACCGCCAGAAGTTCCGAACGGCAACTATCTGATCTGGTCCGGCGAAGGCGAAGGCAGAGAATATGCGAAGCGTCTGCAGGTTCCTTATGTATTCACTTACAACAAGGACAATGTTGACCACACCAACGCAGCAGCACCTGTATACGGTCATGTCGAGTTGATGTACTCTTGGAACAACATTGCAGCTGATCATGCAAGCGGCAACCGCGATCGGTACAAAAAAGCGCTGAACCTGCTGTCTTCCAGACAGGAGCTGGTACCGAGCGGCTTGACGACTGTCAATGCTTCTTCGTCCAGTGCCAAAAACGGCCAAATTAAAGGCGTATCCGAAGCGCTGGAGTACAAAGCAAAAGCATCGGACACGTATCTGCCGGTAGAAGGCACGTCCATTACTGGACTGGCAGCCGGAATTTATCAGGTTCGTTACAAAGGAAAAACAGGTTATAATGCAGGCGCTACAGACCCTACGGATATTTATTATGAAGCTGGTCAATCCGTTGAAGTCACTGTAAGTGCTAACTCGGGCTCTCCGGGAAGCGGAGGCCCAGGTCCTTCGACACCAACTCCGGAACCAACTACAGCACCTGAACAATCTGGAAGTGACGGCAAGCCAGTTGTCGTAACACTGCCAGCAAGCAAAGATGCAACATCGGGTATTACAGTTGCTGTTGTAAGCGAAGAGGAAGCTGCAAAGCTGATTGAAACAGCGAAGCAAGATGCAGCCGCAGGCAAGCCGACTACTGTCGAGCTGAACGTGAAATCCGACTCCGCAGAAGGAACGACACAAGTGACACTGACGCGCGAAAACTATGATAAGCTGATCGCCGGCTCCAATGTCGAGATTCAGGTTCATGTAGGATTCGCTTCCATTACCTTTGATTCCGCAGCATTAAAAGCAATCGGCGGGTCGAAGGATACTGGAGACATCAGCTTTATTATCGCCAAGTCTTCCCTTACAGAAGAAGGCAAGGAAGTGCTGGGCGACAGACCGGTCTATGACCTTACGGTATTCGCCGGAGAAACGTCCGTATCGGAATTCGGCGGAAGCAACGTTAATGTAAGCATTCCTTATCGCCTGCAAGCAGGCGAGGATGCACAAGCTATTATCGTCTACCATGTTACAGAGGAAGGCGAATTGCACACCATTCGCGGTCAATACTCCGCAGCTACTGGAACTGTTGATTTCAAGACGACTCACTTCTCGCAATATATAATCGGCTACAACAAAGTATCTTTCTCTGATGTTCCTGCAGGCGCTTGGTACGGCAATGCCGTCACCTTCCTGGCAGCAAGAGACATTACGAACGGCTCCGGAAACGGCGAGTACAACCCTGGAGCAGCCATTACTAGAGGACAATTCGTTGTTCTGCTGCTGAAAGCTTACGGTATTGAAGCAGATGCTGCAGGATCAGCGAACTTCTCCGACGCTGGAAATACGTATTACACCGGTTACCTGGCAGCTGCGAAGCGTCTAGGCATTACGACAGGCGCAGGCGACAATCAGTTCAAGCCGAACGACCTGATCACGCGTCAGGATCTGTTCACGCTGCTGCATCGTGCGCTGGAAGTTCTGAAGGAAGTACCGGCGAAGCAATCGAATGCTTCCCTAGCAGACTTCAGTGACGCAGGCCAGATTGCAGGTTATGCTAAGCCAGCATTCGAGGCATTCGTGGAAAGCGGAGTTGTATCCGGCAGTGAAGGTCAACTATCACCTAAAGCGAATTCCACTAGAGCGCAAGTTGCTCAAGTGCTGTACAATTTGCTAGCCGCAAAATAATATCTTCTATATATAGAAGATTCACATCCTCATACTGATGATCATCGTAACAACAGGCAGCCCTCGGGCTGCCTGTTGTTTTGATGTCATTATGTTTAGGAGAAACTGGAGTGGATGAAGCATCTGCGTCGGGATGCCTTGCTTAATGGAATATAATTAGCGCTTCTGTGAAGAAAACGCTTGCCAATCACAAAGGAAATCTGTAGAATCATCAAAGGAATTTGTCGAATTTCATTATAATTCAAGGAGAATGATCTATGATTAAAACGATCGGCGTCCACGAAAGGCCGCCAGCCGTCCCTGGCCTTCTGCTCAGTCTGCAGCATCTGTTCGCGATGTTCGGCTCGACGGTACTCGTACCCAACATTTTTGAAATCGATCCAGCCATCTGCTTGCTGATGAACGGTATCGGTACCCTGCTTTACATCCTTGTTACCAAAGGAAAAATCCCGGCCTATTTGGGCTCCAGCTTTGCTTTCTTAGGTCCTGGCGGCGCTATAATCTTCAGTAAAGCGGCAGGAGGCGGCTATGCAGCAGCTCTCGGCGGCTTCATTGCAGCAGGCGTCATCTTCACCGTTCTGGCCTTCATTATTCAAGTGGCGGGCACAAAATGGCTGAACGTCGTATTCCCTCCTGCTGCTATGGGCGCTATCGTCGCGATTATCGGCCTTGAGCTTGTACCGGTCGCGGCTAAAATGGCAGGCTACATTCCAGGTGACAAGGACGATCCCGCTACTTGGGTTATGAATCCTAATTTCGTTATTATATCGACAGCAACACTTGCTGTTACCGTTCTGGGATCGGTGCTGTTCCGCGGCTTCATGAGAATTATTCCGATCCTGTTCGGCATTATCTTCGGCTACACACTGGCCTACTTTATGAAGGAAACCAACTTCAGCAACGTAGCGGAAGCATCCTTCATCTCCAGCCCGACCTTTACATTTCCTGAGTTCCATTGGTCAGCGATTATCGCAATCGCTCCAGTTGCCTTGGTTGTTATCGCCGAGCATATTGGACACTTGATCGTAACAGGCAATATTGTCGGCAAGGACCTGAGCAAAGACCCGGGCTTGCACCGCTCGATGCTCGGCAACGGTATCTCTACGATTCTGTCTGGCTTTGTCGGCTCTACACCTAACACAACATATGGCGAGAATATCGGCGTACTGGCCATTACGAGAGTATACTCTACCTTCGTCATCGGAGGAGCAGCAGTCATCGCAATCATCCTGTCGTTCTCCGGCAAATTCTCTGCACTCGTATCCGGCATTCCTACGCCGGTTATGGGCGGTGTATCGCTGCTTCTCTTCGGTGTCATCGCAGCTTCCGGCTTGCGGATGCTTGTAGAAGCGAAGGTCGATTACAGCAAACCTACGAACTTGTTCCTTACGACAGTTGTACTTGTCATTGGACTTAGCGGCGTAGAGCTTACGTTCGGCGAAGTCGCCTTCAGCGGAATGGCGCTTGCAACGATCGTAGCGATTGTACTTAGCCTGCTGTTCAAAATCTTCGAAGTGCTTCGCATGACGAACGACGACGACGCAGCGGCTCATTAATTCGTACATGTTGCCCTGCCAGCGAACTTCATGTTCGCTGGCAGGTTTTTTTATTGAAACGAGAGAGGGAGCACAGTCGTACTTTAGTGAGAGAACAAACATTTATTTCAAATGAACCCATGAGGAGGAGAAATACATGGCTTCAGTAGGAATTTTCGGATTACTCATGCTGCTCATTATGTTTACTTTATTTATTCTCAATATCGCGACTAGCGTATGGGCATATCGCGACGCCAAGCGATTGGGCAGAAGCAATGAATACGCCTTGCTGATTCTCATTGGCACGATTGTGTTTCCTGTCATAGGCCTTATCATTTATTTAATCATTCGAAAAGACTAACTCCCCTAATGATCCCCCATACTTATCCCTGATTCCCGCTTCTTTTCTTTCACTTTGAGTTTCCTTTCCTCTGCCCTTCCCTGTCTCTTTGCTTAACAACCTCTCTATTTCAATATCTTGCTTTTCCATCTTATACAGCGTACGTTCGTTCCATCCATCCGTTATACTATGGATAGAAGGAGTGAAGCGGATGACAGCTGGGCCACTGGGACAACTACCAACCGAACAAGCTTATAACCGATCCAATAAAAAGTCCGGCTCTATCTCTGAGGAGCAGTGGCAGGCAATCATGTCTAATGACGGCTCGTATGATGGACGATTCTATTATGCGGTGCGTACAACGGGGATCTATTGCAGACCCTCCTGTAAGTCCAGGCCTCCGAAGCGAAGTAACGCAGAGGTATTTCCCACGTCTGCCGACGCCGTCTCAGCGGGATATCGTCCATGCAAACGATGCAAGCCAGCAGGCGAGCGTCTTCCCGATGAAGAATGGTCGGAGCAAATTGCAGCATACGTGGATCGGCATTATATGGAGAATATCGATCTTGTGACGCTTAGCGAGATTTGCCATGGCAGTCCCTATCACCTCCACCGCACATTCAAAAAAACAACAGGCATGACGCCGCTCGCTTACGTGCAGCAAGTCCGGATGAAAAATGCTGAACGGCTGCTTATAGAAACGGACAGCTCCATCACTCATATCGGTGAGCTTGTCGGCATTCGGAATACGCCTTACTTTATAACATTATTCAAGAAAATGAACGGATTTACGCCTGCTGTCTTCAGACAACAGCGTCATATAGGAGGGAAATAATTATGACAACATCACGAGAACATGAAGAAATATCGATATACGGGACCCTGCTTCAGCATGGAAGCTGGACTGTACCGATAGGAGCTACTGCCGATGGCTTATGCTGCATTGGGGCGAACGGAGAATCGCTGGAGGATCTGATGATGCGCGAATCATCTCGCTTCAACGTGTCGCAATGGGTGCAGGACGATAGCAAGCTTGAGTTATACAAGGAGCAAATTACACAGTATTGGGACGGTAAGCGCGAGAGCTTCACCTTCAAGCGCGATACAGGAGGGACGGCTTTCCAAAACGCCGTATGGGAGGCTTTGCTTGCTATCCCCTATGGCGTCACGGTCTCATATAGCGATATTGCACAAGCTATCGACAAGCCAAAGGCTGTTCGCGCAGTCGGTTCTGCCATTGGGGCGAACCCTCTTCTAATTATGGTGCCTTGTCATCGGGTCGTAGGGAAAAACGGAGCGCTTACGGGATACCGAGGCGGATTAGCGATGAAGACCAAACTATTGGAGCTGGAAGATGCGAATCGAACCGGAGTATAAAGAACCGAAGACGATTCTGAATAAAGGCACCGGCTTTCTATCCGGCTATACCCATTCGCTTAACCCGTATACAGGATGCGCCTTTGCATGCTCCTTCTGTTATGTACGACAAATGCCAGTCTCGCTCTTCCGCCAGATGGACTGGGGCACATGGGTCGATGTGAAGCAAGGAGCGGCGGCTGTCCTTCGGCGCCAGCTGCGTACAGCGAAGAAAAGGGGCGCGGTCACCATCTTTATGTCATCCAGTACAGACCCCTACCAACCGATTGAACACAAAGAGCTTGTGACGCGGTCGCTTCTTGAAGTAATGGCGGAGGAACCGCCAGACTTTCTGCTCCTTCAGACACGGAGCCCGCTTGTGACCCGCGACATCGACTTGCTCAAGCAACTGGAAGAACGGGTGCGCGTCAGTATGACTATTGAGACGGACCTAGATGATATGCGCAAGCTATTCACTCCATCGGCTCCACCCATATCGGCCAGATTGCGTGCGCTAACCCAATTGACCGAAGAAGGCATTGCAACACAAGCCGCAATTGCCCCCCTGCTTCCAAGCAGCGAGAGCTTCCCGCAGGTGCTTCGCCAAGCAACCAATCGAATATGCATCGATGACTACTTCAATGGCGATGGCAGCGGCGGCAAGCGTACGGGGCGGCTCGGATTAGCCTCCCTCTACCGAGAGCATGGACTGGAAGAATGGTATCATCCAGATGCTCTGCATAAGGTTGTTGAGCGTATGCAAGACGTTTTCCATGAAGGCGAGTGGTTCATGAGCCCTCAGGGATTTGAACCTTGAACAGAACGAAAGTGAATAGCTCTGAACCAATAAACACATGGCTCCCCCGGAGCGAGTGGAGAACAGATAGAAGTCGGATGGCACCGTCTCATAAAAAAACGAACCTGGCCTCCACGAGCAAGGCTGCTGGTTCGTTTTTTGTGACGAGTAAATTAATGTTAGTTATGCCTTCGCCGCCTCGCAAAATTGACGAAGCGCCTGCTCCAGAATGAATCGCGGACATGCCAGATTCACGCGCAGCCAGCCTTCCCCCTCCACGCCGAAGGTGGAGCCTTCATTAAAGGCAACCTTCGCCTTCTTGTACATAAGTTGTTTCAAGCCGTTCTTATCCAGACCAAGTGCTCTGCAATCCAGCCATAGCAAGTAAGTTCCGTCCGGCTTCATCGGCTTCACTTCCGGCAGATGCTCGTCCAGATAAGCAAGCGCATAATCCAGATTGCCCTTCACATACAGGAGCAATGACTCCAGCCAATCCTCGCTCTCGTTATAGGCAGCAACGACCGCATCCTGCGCGAAGTGCTGTGCCATATGGATACTGAGCGTCTTGATTCTTTTGTCGAGACGTACCCTCATCCCGTTATTGGAGACCACCATAAATGAGGTATGCAAACCCGGCAAGTTGAATGTTTTCGTAGCAGCCAGACACGTAATCGTAATATCCGCCAGCTCTTCCGACAACGAGGCGAAAGGTACATGCTCATGACCCGGGAAGATCAAATCGCAATGGATCTCGTCCGATACCACAATAACGCCATAACGGAGACACAGGTCACCTAGTGCAAGCAGCTCATTCCGACTCCATACACGCCCTCCAGGATTATGAGGGTTGCAGAATAGGAACAGCTTCGCACCGTCCTTGAATAAGGACTCCAGATGCTCCAGATCCATCTCATAACGGCCATCCTTGTTCAAGAGCGAATTCTTCGCGACGACGCGATCGTTGCTCTCGATAACATCGTAGAACGGATAATAGACAGGTGTCTGAATCACGACTTTGTCCCCGGGCGAAGTGAACTGCTCGACGGCCAGGCTAAGTGTCGTCACGACGCTAGGGCTATCGACGATCCAACTCTTCTGAAAACTCCAACCATGACGGCGCTCGAACCAGCTAGTAATGGCATCGAAATAGTCGTCCGTACGGATCGCATAGCCGTATGCGCCAAGCTCCACCCGTTTGTGCAAGACGTCCCTGACCGCAGGCGGACTTGGGAAGTCCATATCAGCTACCCAAAGCGGCAAAATATCTTTATCTCCAAATAGCGGCCCTACTTGATCCCATTTGTAGGAACGCGAATTTTTACGATCAATCAGCTCATCAAATGAATAAGACATAGCTATCACCTCGTCGTTGTTGTCGCTCCTCATACCAGAGCTATTCTATTTCTCTATCTTAACCATTCCTCTCCTTGAAATCAAAGAAAATCACATAGTAAAAAGATCGTTCCGCTCTGCCACAGGAGGCGAAGAGAAGCGATCTTAAGTTGATTTATGTCTTTAGTCGAATGCTGTAACGACTGCCCCTTTATAGGTGTCGTTAATAAATTTCTCAACATCCGATGATTTTAGTGCCTGTACCAGCTTTTGAATGGCAGCGTCATTTTTATTATCGGATCGCACTGCCAGTATATTCACGTAAGGGGAGTCCTTGTCTTCAATAAAGAGAGCATCCTCTATCGGGTTTAGGTCCGCTTCAAGCGCGAAGTTGGTATTGATGGCCGCGATATCCACCTCGTCCAGAACACGGGGCAGCGTGGCAGCCTCCAGCTCCACGAATTTAAAACCGCGCGGATTGTTCTTAATGTCCGACACTGTCACTTCGACTCCGGCGTTCTTATCCAGCTCGATTAAGCCATGCTGCGCTAACAGAATCAAGGAGCGTCCTCCGTTGGATGGATCGTTCGGGATGGCGATCTTCGCACCGTCCTTCAGTTCGTCTATCGTTTTAATTTTGTTCGAATAGACGCCGAATGGCTCTATATGAACGCCCGCAGCCATGACCAGATCATATCCCCGATCCTTGTTGAATTGATCGAGATAAGGCTTATGCTGGAAGAAGTTCGCATCTAGCTGCTTCTCGTACAGTTGTACATTGGGCTGAATATAATCGTTGAACTCTATAACTTCAAGCGTAATACCCTGCTCCTTGAGCGAAGGTATGAGATGGGTCAAGATTTCAGCATGTGGTACTGGCGAAGCACCCACCTTGAGCGTTACGGCCGATTGGCCCGGCGTTGCCGTAGGCTGACTGCCTCCATTGCCTGGGGATTGCGAAGCGCCGCCTGTTCCATTGCCTCCATTATTGCCGCAAGCCGCCAGCATAAAGGCTAGCATGATCGACACCATTGCCTTATACGATTGGTTTTTCATCTTCATCTCCACCTGCTTCTTTATCTATTGGTTGCATTGTTTACCTTCGACTGAACGTTCGGACCAGCATATCCCCCACCATCTGCAAAAGTTGTACCAGTATGAGCAGCAAAGCAACTGTCACGACCATGACATCCAGGCGGAATCGCTGATAGCCGAACCTTAAGGCGAGATCGCCAAGTCCGCCCCCGCCGATAACGCCGGACATCGCGGTATAGGAGACTAGCGTAACGGCAGTAATGGTAATGGCCGCGATCAATCCTGTACGCGCTTCCCGAAGCAGCACATGCAGTACGATCATCCCCCTCGAAGCTCCCATCGCGGTCGCGGCTTCTATCACTCCTCTGTCCACCTCTCGCAAGGAGGATTCCACCAGCCGGGCGAAGAACGGAGCAGCAGCTACAACTAACGGCGGTATCGCTCCTTTGACGCCAATAGACGTGCCGACAAGCATCTTCGTAACCGGCATGATCAAGATCATCAGGATGACGAACGGAACGGAGCGCAGCACATTGACGATGACGGACAAGATGCTGTACAAGACCCTATTCTGCAAGAGCTGACCCTCTGAGAAGAGGAACAGCACAATTCCCAGCAGCAGCCCCAAAAGGATCGTAAACAACAAGGAGAATACGAGCATGTACATCGTTTCATTCGATGCTTTGAAGATATCCTCCCACCGGATCTCTGCGAAAAAAGAAAACGGGTTAGCCCATGCGATTATCATTATCTTCTCGATCATAGCCTGCTCACCTCAAGTCCCTGCTCGCCTAATTCTTCAACAATGCGATTGACCTCGGCATCGCTGCCTCTCAGCTCTACAATCAACTGGCCGTACGGAACATCTTTCATTTTGGATACAGTACCCTGAAGGATGGCAAACGTAGCATTCGTTCTGCGAACCGTCTCATATAACACTGGCTCATACGTCTGATCCCCCCGAAAGTGTATGCGCACCATTTGCCCCTTTACCTGATAAGCTCCGACCGCTTCACTGCCGAACGTATCGGACACCTCGCTGACGAACTCTCTGGTGATCTTGTTCTTCGGATGGAGAAAGACATCCAGCACCGTTCCGCTCTCCACAATTTGTCCATGATCCATGACGGCAACGCGGTCGCATACCGAGCGGATGACGCCCATCTCATGTGTAATAAGCAGAATAGTGATGCCCATCTTGCGATTGATCTCCCTCAACAACGTCAATATGCCCTCTGTCGTCTGCGGATCGAGCGCCGATGTCGCCTCGTCGCAGAGCAGCACCTCGGGATCATTCGCCAGCGCTCTGGCTATGCCGACGCGCTGCTTCTGCCCGCCGGACAATTGTTTGGGGTAATGATGCTGGTATTCCGTTAGCCCGACAAGCTCCAGCAGTTCGTCAACTCGCGCCTTCATTTGGTTTGTGCTGATCTTCGCGATACGGAGTGGAAAGGCGATATTGTCTCTCACGGTTACTGTGGTCAACAGGTTGAAGTGCTGGAAGATCATCCCGATCCGCTTCCTCTTCTCCTGCAGCTGCTTCTCGCCAAGCGCCATCAGCTTATCACCTCCGACGATGACGGTACCCCCGGTAGGTCGCTCCAACAGGTTCACGCTTCGAAGCAGCGTACTCTTGCCGGCTCCTGACCGGCCGATTACGCCGAATATCTCTCCCTTATCCACCTTCAGGTTAATGCCGCGCAGAGCGATAAAGGATGACTTTTTGCCGGTCTGGTATACCTTCTCGATGTCGATGAGATCAATCAGTGAAAACACTCTCCTTAACCGCTTCGCTGATCCTATTTTTTGATTATGAGGAAAAACTATGCATCCTTTATTTATTGGACTGATTTCTGCCTATTGTGCGAACACATTCGGCATCGGATCAACGAACGTCGCCCAGTTCATCCCCATCTCCTGCTCCGTTAACAGGCAAGCGTCAAGGCCAGCAATAATCCCCTCTCGGTCCATGCTAATACCGATAAATACAAGCTTATTGACCCGATCCCCATACTCCGAATGCCACTGCCTTGCAAGATCAGGCTCCTCCAGCAGAATGGCCTTCTGCTCCGCTGCCGGCAGCGCCGCGACCCAGTAGCCCGAGGGGCCAAACTGGACGGATGGTCCTGCTTGGCTTAAGCTCTGCGCCAGTTCATTGCGCGTAGCCAGCCACACGATACCTTTCGCCCGAACGACATCAGGCGACCAATTCTCCATCCAGCCCATTAGACGGGTCGGATGGAACGGTCTTGCTCGTTCATAGACAAAGGAGGAAATGCCATATTCCTCTGTCTCCGGCGTATGCGCGGGCTTCGCCAGCTCCTTCATCCAACCTGCCGATACGCTGGCCTCTTCAAAGTTAAACAACCCTGTATGCAGAATGTCGGATGGCTTCACGCGCCCTTGCTCCGTACGGATAATTCGCGCTCTTGGCTGAAGCTTGCGCAGAATGCCCTCCAGCTCTGCAAGCTCCTCTTCTTCGACCAAGTCGCATTTATTGAGCAGAAGCACATCACAAAATTCGATCTGATCCATAAGCAAATCTACCACGTCACGAGTATCCTCATCGCCTACAGCCTCATTGCGATCCAGCAGCGACTGCCCAGAGGAGAAATCATGCCAGAACCGATACGCATCTACGACCGTAACCATGCAGTCGAGCTGGCAATATTGCGAGAGATCAATGCCTAGCTCTTCGTCGATGTAAGTAAAGGTTTGTGCGACGGGTACCGGCTCTCCTACTCCTGTAGATTCGATCAAGATGTAATCGAAACGTCCCTCCTTCGCCAGTCGCTCAACCTCCTGCAGCAAGTCGTCGCGCAGCGTGCAGCAGATGCAGCCATTGGACATTTCCACCAGCTTTTCTTCTGTCCGGCTGAGCCCGCTGCCGCCCCGGACCAGACTGGCATCGATGTTCACCTCGCTCAAATCATTGACGATAACCGCCACACGCAAGCCTTCCCTATTGTTCAAGACATGATTAAGCACTGTCGTTTTGCCCGAGCCCAAATAGCCGCTCAACACCGTCACTGGCAGCTTCCGTTCTTTATGAGGGGTCGATTGTTCGTGATTCATTTTATTGCACTCTCCTTAATCGTAATGTTTACGATTATAAGGCGCGTTTGAAAGAATAGCAACCCCTAGCTGTCGCACCACTACTATTTTTGCGCATAAAATTTTTTGCACAATTAGTAGCGTGTGACACTACTGTTTCACCTTTGGGGGCGATTCCAAGCATTTAGTGTTGCCCTGCACAACTATGTTAGGATTTCTCCCCCTCTGACACGATTAGTGGCTATATAGTGTGGCGAGGCTATTTCCGCGATTGGGCCTCATATGCTCATTTAGTGTGGCGAGGCTATTTCGGCGGTTTGGCCTGATTGGCTCATTTAGTGGTGTGTGGCGATACTATTTCGAATATTGCCCTCTGGCACAATTAGTACGTGAGGCTATCCCGCCTTTTGAGACAGCCTCTGCCTGCATCCACTCCACTCTTCCTTGTTTTAATTACTTTGTAAACCTGATCGTATGCGTCCCGCCTTTGGCTCCGGCCACATTGACTGTCAGTTTTATAGACGGCGACACTTGCTGCACAGTCACAGTTGAATCCGCTGAAGCCAGTGTCCACCCCGTTCGATTCAGCTCCATTGCAATCGCCGATTGGCGCTGTGTTGGATCAGCTACAGCTATGACAAGCTCGGTATCCGTCTCCTTCACGACTACGGAAGCCGGCTGCTTGGACGCAATTCCGTCTACGACAGCCGATGCCCAGTAGTTAATAGCTGTAATGCCAAGCGTATGCTCCCTGACAGACTGTACGCTCGTACCGTTGCTGAGCACCGTAATATCAGGTGATTCGCTGTAGCTCTGCGTCGTTGCTGCATCAGCATTAGGCAGCAGGACATAAGAATAGAAACCGATATTAGGATTGACGCCATGCTGAAAGGCCAGGCTGACATATTCTCTCGTAACAGGGATCGTCGAGCCACCATTGTTCACTTCACTCCAAGTGCCCGTACGTGCCTCACGCATCCCTTGAAGCTGCGCCGGCCTCGGGAAGTAATAGCCGATGTCCCCTTTGCCGTCACCGCTCAGATGCGCCCAATTCACATCGGACAAAGCCGAATTCCAGCCCGCTTGTGCAGGTTGCGCCACTCCGTTGACCGTCAGGGCTTGACCACCGCTTTGCACCTTGCGGTTTTCTACAATCGTTTCCACCTTACGTCCGTCCCCGCCTGTAATGCCCGTGCCTAAAGCGACGATTTCATTATCGAAGAAGAACCATGATTTCTTGCCTGTTAGCGTGCTGTTCTGCATATCAAGCTCCATACCTGCAGCCCCGTACAGCCCCTCCAGGGAAGCACCGCCAACCCACGGTTTGGAGCTGAAATAATAGTTCCAGTCCGCTAATGGGGCTTGTGCATGATCCGTTGTCGTGCCAGGCAGCCGCAGCATATCTGCAGTAGCCCAATAACCGTCGCTATATTGCAGCAGATCGTCATTGTACAAATAGGTCATTCCGTTGCCTGTATGCCAAGGCTTCTTATTCTCGCCGTTGCCGTATTCATAGCTTGCAATTCGATTGGAGGACATGCTGATTCCCATGGCAAAACCGGGACGCGAATGAACGATGCGATCCATTCCGGCAAACACATGGTACTTGCTTAATTCCGCTCGCGGCAAAACCGCTTGATCCTGCAGCAAACCTTTGATGATATCGATATCGTATACGCTTAAGCCGACGTAGTAGTTATCGAAGGAGGTATCTTGCAGAAGCCAGCTCTTCGCAGCAGACTTCATGCGATCCCCTTCAATAACTGGAGCGGCTTGGGCCAACCGAAGAATGCTGCGAATAGCTCCGCGTCCGGTCGTATGATCGGTGGATGACTCACGTGAGGTCGCGCGGCCTCGCACCATATCCATCATTGCGCCTTTAACCATTAAAGGCTCAAAGGAGTCCTCGATCCAGCGATACACATTGCCCGCTTGCGGATCGGTTGGCATCCAGGGAGATTGATGCAGCAGATCGAACATATCGGCAAGCCGATCCAGCAGTACAGTACCGTAGCTTCCTGTATAAGCAATATAGCCGTGTTGGACGAACGAGCCGTCCCTATAAAAGCCATCGCCTTGTGTCACATAACGGAACACAGGACTGAGCGCATCCCTTCCCTGATTGAGCTTGGCAGCGGACAACCCCGTTGCTCCTCTCAATACGACAACAAAAGACTTATCCGCCAGATTGGCCCCCGATTCCTGCAGGGCAGGCTGCACTGTTCTGCGGGAGGGATCGGGAACAAAGCGGTCAATCGCTCTATTGTAATTGCCGACCTGTACCGAGGTCAGACGGTCAAACAGCAGCACCACAATATCATTCAAATGCTGGGGCGAGCCGATCTCCCAGTCCCACCAGTTTTTATAGACGGAAGTTGTCTCGTTGTAGCGATTCACATTCATCCAATCAAGAGCATGGATCAGATCCTGGAGCAGCGTTTCATTGCCGCGAAGGGGTGAACCCTCTGTCGCGTACGCCAATGCCATCTCTTTTAAACGTCCATATGCCCCCGTTACATGAGAAGATTCAGCCGTGCTGGACAGGTCGCTCCATAGAAAGCTGCGCCCGCTTTGCTTGTTCAGCGTGTCCCAATACCCGCTTGCGCTGCTATTGCTGACCCTGTTCGCCACAGCCATAATGGCAGCATTCATATCCATGTCGGCAGGCTGATAACGGCCATTGCCAGTTAATTGCAGCAGCCGTTTGTCCCGCAAGGCCTGAAATAAGGAGGGATCGACAGGCGGCTGGATCGTACCGGTGCTGATTGAGATCGCATCAAACCAGGCGGATCCTGTTGCACTTTCATAAAATAATTCAATTTTGACCCGCGTGACATTAGCAGGTATGACTAGCTGCAAGGTCTGTTCCGACCAGGCGGTCGTTCCCTTTATAGGCACAGAGGATGGGCCATCACTGATTTTAACATTGGCGCTGTTCAAATATTGCGTCCGTATAAAGGCTCCCCCATACGATAAGCCCGATTGCAGCGCTTCTGTCTTGATCCATCCTCTCAGCGTGTAATTCTCGCCCGGCGTTACTTCAACCGTCTGCAGCACATCTGCTCGCGCGGTGGCGACCGAGCTGATTTTGAGTGAGCGGGTTCCCTCATAAAAAACGGTTGAATCCAATGAAAGAGCAGGCGCTCCGGCTGGAACCCAGTGACTCCAGAAGGCAGGCTGCAACCCCGTCCAATACCCGCTTGCGGCTTGCGCCGTCTCAAAGCTTCCATTCTGCACATCCCCTGCCGACGCACTCACTAATGATTGTTCCTTTGCCGGAAGACCAGCTGTCATCAACGCAATCGATAGTAGAATGCAAGCGGCATAACGCAACCATGATCTCATCCTTCTATTCCCTCCTGTCAGATACGTGCCCTGTACATGTCAATTAAAATGTAAGCGCTACCATAAATGTAATTGTGATTACTATACCCCGTACTCTATTCTAATGGAGTGTCTATTTTTGACTTTGATGTGCTAATTTTTATCCAAAAGCAAGCTAACGCACACCGGAATGGATGCTTTCTCCATCGGCGTACGTTAGCCTATCTCCTATTCTCATCCTAGCGTTTGCAGTCAAACTACCACGCGATCAGACGAACCTGCCGGGGCGCTGCGCCAAGCTCATCGAAGATGAGCAGCTCATTATGCTCTCGCAGCTTATCGGCCGGAATTTTGTAGTCTTCCTGCGGTCCGATCCCCCAATACCGGCCAATGCAGAAGCCGTTCACCCACACGGCTCCTTTCGTCATGCCGTCAAGGGATAACTTCAGCTTGCAGCCTCCTTGTGAAGCGTCGCTTCCTCTCCAGCGGAAGCCCGACCGCCACCAGCGCGGATAATGTTCCAGCTCAGTGCTCGGCTCCCGCAGGGCAGGCATAGCCGACCATTCCCGCACCCGCTCAGGCAGAGCGGCTGGCATCGTCGTCCATGAACCCAGCGCCTGCGAGCTATGGTACACATACAGGTTCAGCTTCGGAATCGAAGACAGTCCTGCAGCGTCCAGTTCCAGCCTATTCTCCCCCGCTTGCAGCAGCTCGCTGGCATCGGCTACGCCGTACGGTGCATCATCACGGTTCCATGCCGAATCGTTCTGCAGGCATAGCGGAACCTGGCGTCCGTTAAGACTCAGTCGAGACAAGCCATAACCAACGATAACGGCGCGATCATATCCTTGCTCGTTATGCCAGGACTTGAAGAGGCCAATACGCCCCTCGATCTCTGGAAGTCGCAGCAAAGAATGGCTGCGGCCGGCGCCATCCACCTGCCAGCCCTTCAGCATACAGATACGGCGGCCATCCAGCGCAGGCGCTTCGCTCAGCCCCTTGGGCTCGCCAAGTGTCGCTGTAAAGTTGTATCTTCCCATGTTCTGAGACCAGATTTGCAGCAGGTTGCTCCCCTTCTGAACAGGAACATCCAGCGCAGCGGCGCCGATCTCATCAGTTCCTCCGACATACAAGCTATTGATAAATACTTGCGCAGGATCTTCGAGACGGGGAAGCAGCAGCGTCCGATTGCCTGCTAAGTCCGCGTCAAACTTTGTCTCATACAGCAAATGCCCGCTCCACTTGCCGAATGTGCTGAAATCGAGTGGAGCATGAGCCGACTTGCCTTCTCCCCTGTAATCGTCCGGGTTCTCCTCCGCATATTGCCAGTCTTCCAATTCCGGCTGGGAAGGAATAAACTCTCTCCCCATATTCTGCACGCCTGCTGCCTCCACAGCTTCACGATGAGTAACGGTCAGTTGCAGCAGCACTTCTCCCTCGCTGCGAATGGTAATGGTCCGCGGCTCGCTGCCATGGAATAGCCTGATATGCAGATGGCCCCCATCCAATCTCTTCACTTGCAGCGGGAGCGGGCAGTCCAACTCATATTCTTGCAGACCGTTCATGTTCAGCACCAGAGAGGAACGTTGTCCAAGCTCATGATAGATGATGCCGCGTCCTTCGTGGATGCCAGTCGTAAAGCCTGTCAACGCATCAATGATGATGCTCCCGCCAGATGGCGTCCCACAAGCGGCAACTCCTGTTACGACGGGAAGCATTCCGTCCCCTTCTACTGTATAATCCGCCATTACCGGCAAGTCACCGAAGATAGCCTGGCCGCTGTATCGCTCACCACCAAGATTGGTCATGAAATGCAGGGTCCCGTCCTTATGATGGAGCGTCCTGCCGGACAACGATTTCGACAGCGGGATATCGCAAGCGCAATTCTCCGCCTCTGTAAGCACAGGCTCCAGCCAATTCACAAAACCATGGAACCGTTGAAGAGTCTTGTATTTGGGAGTAGGCTCCAAATATTCGGTCAGCGGAGCATCGTAGTCATACGATGTAATCATGTACGTATCTTCGCCAATCGTGCGGCCCCCCCAATGGTCGAAGTTCGTTCCCCCGAAAAACATATAATAATTGATCGCCGTAAAACCCGCCTGCAGCAGCTCATAGCAAGCTCTCTCCAACTGCGGCGCACTCTTCTGGCTTGCCTTCGCCCCGCCCCATTTCTCAAACCAGCCGATCCAGAATTCCATGACTCCCTTGGGCTGATCAGTGAATCGTTGCTCCAGAATGCGGGCATGAGTATCCGCTCCGGACCAGAAGTTGCGGAATTCCACCGCTCCCTCTACCCCGCCGTAGCAAGTGACCAGGGGAACATCAATGCCTCGTGCAAGCAAGCCGTCCCGCAAATATTCCATGTAAGCCTGATCAGGCTTGCCGTATGCCTGAAATTCATTTTCGACCTGTACCATAATGACAGTCCCGCCAGCAGTAATCTGATGTCTGGCAAGTCGAGGGACGATCTCGTCCCAATACCGATCTACATGGCTCAGAAAACGATCATTCATCGTACGATACTGAATTCCTTCCTCTGCCGACAACCACCATGGCAATCCTCCGAAGTCCCACTCCGCACAGATATACGGTCCGGGACGAACAATAGCATACAGGCCGCGCTCGGCACATAAGTCGAGGAAATGCTCCAAGTCCTTATCCCCGCTGAAATCCCACTTCCCTGGAGTCTCTTCATGCCAATTCCAAGGAATATAGGTTTCCACCGTATTGCAGCCGGCCTGCTTGACCTTATCCAGCAGCTCGACCCACTCTCCGCGCGTTAATCTATAATAGTGAACGGCTGCCGAGCGAATGAACACTCGCTGACCGCGAATGATCCAACTATGCCGATCATAAGCCACAAGCGGTTGGGTACGACCGTCCTGCAAAGACTTCACTCCCGCAGGGCTGCCCACCATCCCATCATCCCCTCGGCCATTTAACATCTCCTCTTCCACTCTTCCCATCAGCCTTGGCCTCCCTGGTCGCTCTGCGGTGCATACCAATATCCCCGAATACCGCGTTCCAGCCTCATCAGCGCTTCCAAATAATAATAGTCGCCCCAAATGGTGAAGTCATCGGGAGCTAGATTACCCCTCACATAGTAGGAGCCATGCTTCAACAGCCCTTCCGCCGCGAAATCATCCATCGTAGAATAATGCTCAATCAGCGAGTGGACAGAAGCCATTAAGCCTTCCCGAAGCTCATCCGCATCCGGATCAGCCGCTGGCAGGTGCTCCAGCAGCTCTTGCAGGCCGCTAGCGACAATGGCTGATGCCGAGCTGTCACGATACGTGTCAGGCCCCGCCGGTGCGTTGAAATCCCAATAGGCCACATGATCCTCCGGCAGATGACGGATAAAATATAAAGCCATACGCTTCGAAGTGTCCAAATAAGCCTGATCACCCGTGTAACGATAGGCCAGCGCAAAGCCGTATACTCCCCATGCCTGGCCCCTTGTCCAGGTCGAGCCGTTGCTATATCCCTGATGGGTCGTGCCGCCAATCGGCTCGCCATTGTGCTGGTTGAAAATAAAGGTATGGTACGAGCTGTCATCCCCGCGCACCAAGTAACGCCTTGACTGCTCCGCTTGCTTCAACGCAACACGGCGGAAACGCTCCTCCCCTGTCTCGTTGGCAGCCCAGAAGAGCAGCGGCAAATTAAGCAAGCAGTCGATAATGATGCGGCCGCCTTGGGCTTCATCCCCGGCTGGGCCCCAGGCCTGAATATATTGGCCAGCCTCCCGCCAGCGCTCCAGCAGCTTATCCGCCGCCCGCAGCGCCAATGCTCTGGCATCCTCATTGCCCGTTACGAACCATTCGGCCTTCGCCGACAAGGAATACAGGAATCCAATATCATGATGATCCAGCACCGTATTGCTATCCAGTCTCCGCTGGAAGCTTTCGGTCACCTTGCGTGCAGCATCGGCGTATACGCGATCACCGCTATATTCATAACACAGCCATAACATGCCCGGCCAAAATCCGTTCGTCCAATCCTCATTCTCGATGCGTTCATAGCTGCCATGATGTCCGACGTGGGGAAATTTTCCGTTAAATGAATTTATGTTTCGTTTAATTCGCTTCATAGCATCCTCAATCGCCTGCTTGCGCATCTTCTTCACCCTTTCAAGTGCTCGTTGCCAGCATTGTACCTCCTTCGAGGCATATGGCCTAGAGCGTATTTTTGCTCCCATGTGCACAATTTTGATCCCGGTCGACCACGAATAATCTAGCATGTCCATAAAAATAGGCCAATCAGAAAATCTTCTGACTGACCTCATCCGGCTGATGAAAAAGAGAGCGGGCATTCATTTCTCCCGATATTCTCGGGGTGTGGCACCCATATATTTTTTGAACACTTTGGAGAAATACGTACGGTCCGAATATCCCAGCTTCAGGGCGACCATCTCTACCGACTCTTCACGCTGCTCCAGCATGCGTGCTGCCACGCCCATCTTATGTCGATGCAAATAATCGGTAAAGTTGTCTCCCGTAAGCCGCTTGAAGTACCGGGAGAAATAACTGGAGTTCAAGCACAGATAGTTGGCTACATCAATGGACGTAATATTTTCGAACAGGTGATCCGCAATGTAATGGTCAATTTCCTGCAGCTTGGGCTCCTTGTTCACCTCTTCCTCCGCGGCCTTGCGCATACCGAGCAGCTTCTCCAGCCGCCAGCGGAGCATGCCCATCGTATCCTCCAGCGTAACCGTTCCCTGCAGGCCGGCATAATACTGCTCGCTTACCATATGCGGCGCAAATTGCAGTTCTAGCAAACGAAGCAACTGTACGACAAATTGAATCAGTTCTGCGGGATCAATTCCACGGCTGCGCGCTGTCTCGGATACGCTCCTGATGCTGCTCAGCAGCTTGTCGTGATCGCCCTCACGAACGGCATCGGCAATATCTCGCTTACCCTGCTCCAGGAAGCTGCCAAGCGGATAAAAAAACGATTCTTCCTTATATCCATTCCAGGAGAGTAACGTGCCCGGCGAGTAATAGCTTCGTGCCTTCATGCGCAACAACTTCTTATAGGTAGCTCCAATGACGCTCGCATCCAGCTTGCCCGGCCCGCAGAACATTCGCACTTGCACCTGGAGATATTGGCTGCAGCGCTCCTGCACTTCCTTCAAGTATGCTTGCATCCGCTGCTCGTAGTTGATGTTCAGAGCTGGCCTGTAGTTTTGAAGCGCGACCATGCCGATATCTTCATTAAAGACTGTTATGCCTTCATAACCTTTGGCCACCTCGCCCGCAATATTATAGACCGAGTAACGAATAAGGTGGGTGTCCTTCGCTTCGTATCGAGGCAGCATCGAGGCATATTCCAGCGTACCCAGCGCCAGCATATAGGACGGATAATTCCACGCAATGCCCAGCCGCTTCGCTGCCGCAATATGCGCTCCTGTATCGCCTCCCTTAACAAATTGCCGGAATAAGGCCAGCTTCAGCACATCGGCATTGCGCAGCAGATCGTCACGGTAAGATACCCCATCCGGCAGCTGCGCTGCGGAACGCAAACTTCTTACACATTTCAGCAGACTGCTCTCCAGTTGCTCCGATGTCAGCTCATCCTTAATGAGATAGTCGTTGGCGTTCAACGTCAATGCCTTCTTAGCGTAATAGAAATCTTCATGGCAGGTCAGGAAGATGATGCGCGTCTCCGGATTTTGCTGCTTGAACTCCGCCGCAAGCTCCAGGCCATCCATCTTGGGCAAGCCGATATCTGAAATTACAATGTCCGGCTGCAGCTCTCTGAATAGCTGGAGAGCCTTGACGCTGGAGTACGTGTCCCCGCAAATATGCAGCCCAAGCTCTTCCCAATTGATCAATTGGCGCAAATATTTGAGCATAGGCACATCATCATCTATGAGCATTACTTTGTACATCTGCTTCACGCTCCTCTGTCGTTGCCATTCCCTCTTCCGGAATCACAAGCTCAGCGGTTATGCCGCCAGCTTGCAAGCCGGACAGCCTGAGCTCGGCACCAGAACCGTAAGCAAGCTGCAAGCCTTGATAAACGCTGATCAAGCCTACACGCTCATAAGAGGCATGCTCCGCTGCTTCCAAAGGAGTGAACAGCCGATTCAGCTTCTCCAGCTTCTCCGGCGGCATGCCCGTACCGTTGTCGCTAAGCCTGATTCTTATCCTTCCTTCGTCACGGGCAACCGTGATCCCAATATAAGCCTCTTCCTCTTCATCCATGTCTGCAAAACCATGCACAATCGCGTTCTCCACAAGCGGCTGAAGCAGCAGCTTCGGAAGCATAACATCCGCAAGCTCAGCGGGAATATCCGTCACGAAGGAGATATGTTTATCATTGCGCATCTCCATAATCTCGATATAATGCTGAAGCAACTGGCATTCCTTCTTCAATGTGGAAGGCTCATGCACCTTCATATAAGCCCGAAGCAGGCTCATGAGCGCGTCAATCTTCATGCTATGCTCCCGATCATCCCGCAGCGCCAGGCTGCACTTAATGGAATTGAGCGTATTCAGCAGGAAGTGCGGACGGATCTTGGAAAAGATCGCTTGCATCTCCATCACCCGTTTCTGCTCCTGCTCCTGCTCAATATCGGCAATAAGCTGGTTAATGCGATCCAGCATGTCATTCAAGGTGCGGCCCAGGGCATTGATTTCATCCTTGCCCCTTGCTGGAAAGCGCACCGCGTAATTGCCTTCGCCGAACTTCCTTGCAACCGCTTCCAACTTGCGAATGGGACGATGCAAGCCTCTGGCCATTACTAATGAAAGAAGATAGAAGCAGGCGACAAACACAACGATTAACAATGCGCTGGCGTAGTAGGTTTTCGATATCTGACCAATGACATTTTCTTCAGGCAGATCATAGATCAGCCTCCAGTTCGTTCTGGATATAGCAACCTCGCTGCGTACTGAGCTGATTTGTTCTTCCTCCAGCAACGCACGGTCTCCGGCAATGAGCTCTCCCTTGCTGTCCAGCAAGGCGTAAGAGCCTGAGCTTGTCTGACTGAACAGCTTCTCAAAGTACCCCTTGGAGATGCCGATCACGATGGTAGCCATATATTCATCAGCCCGATAATCCCGTATAACTCTCGCTGCATAATAATATTCATTCTTGTCGCCGTTCTCTCCATGCGCCATGCCAAGCCACTGCACACGACCCTGAAGCGTCACGTCGAGCCCATCCTTCACTTGATCCCAGTGCTGGCCCAGATAGGCCATGCCCCCGGGGCTTTCCACCGATGGAATGATGAAGCCGTTCGAATTCACAAGAAACATATGCAGCTCGGAGTTCAGTGCTTTCATCGAGATGGGGCTAAAAGCATCGATCAAGGCGATATACTGCTCATAATCAGCAAATTGCTCAATGCCATTCATGTTCATGAAATACTTCAATCTGGGACGTAAGCTCGTATCCTGCATCATAAAATCGGATGCGAATACAAGATCGTCCACTGTCTTCAAGATGTCGCGCGCCATGACATTCAGCGTTCCTTGATTGGAGGCATGAATCTTGTCTATAATGTTGGCCTTCGTTGTATGATAGGACAACAGCGATACCGCGATAAGAGGCAGCAGCACCAGGATCAGGAACGAAAGCTGGATGCGCCTGTAATATGAAAATTGAAACATCTCCATTCTCCCTCCCGCCCCTACATTATACTGACTCCCTTTTATCATGAACAGAGAGAAGAAAGGGAAAAGGGAACATCCGCTAGTGATGTTCCCGGGCGCTGGAATAGCCGCCTTGTTACTTGCTGTTCTTCTGAATGACTTTATTCGCTTCATCGACCATCCACTGCTGAGCTTCATCAGCCGACTGGTTGCTAAGAATGAATTTGCTGAAGCCATCAGTCAGAATCTGATCCAGTTCCTTGTCGTAGCTTACCACTACGTTGGAAGCCGGAAGGGACTTGATCTCATCCGTGAACAGGGTGTACATCAGCGAATCCAGATCATACAGCTCCTTGTTCTCCCCGATCAAGCGCTCAACGATCGGCTTCGCGTCTCCCTTGATCCAGCCTGGCAGCTCGATGCGCGCTTCGCTCAAATTCGTAGAGATGAAGCGTGCGAACTTGTAGGATTCTTCCTTGTGCTTGGAGTTAGCACCTATCGATACGAAGTTGCCGCCGACATAAACCGAAGGATCCGTATCCTTGGAAGGAAGTGGAACAGGTGCTACAGCAGTCTTGAACGTATGCGGATATTTCTCTGTATCGCCGATCTCCGAGATCATCCAGCTTCCCGTCAGCATCATCGCTGCTTTGCCGTCAAAAAACTCCGTGCGATAAGCCAGCTTCGCGCCGATTACATCCGAGTATGGCTTGGCCGACTTGTCTACTGCTTCCATCGTGCGACGAAGCTCGAAGAAGTATTTGAAGGTCGGATCGTTAAAGTTCGTCTCGCCTTCCTCCGTCAGGAATGGATGGCGCATATTCACTTGCGCTGCCGGGTTCATATACAGCGGCCAACTATGGAAGTAAGCTCCGTATTGCTTGGTGCCGTTGTTGTCCTTCGTCAGCTTTTGGGCATAGTCACGGAAGTCATCCCATGTCCAGCCTGCCTTCGGAACCGCCAGACCCGCTTCATCCAGCGCATCTTTGTTGAGCAGGACGAAGTTAGTCGTAGCATTAGTCTGGATGCCGTAATAATTTTCGTTCATCTTAGGGTTTACCATATATTCTTCTTCCGGCTTAATACCTTCACCTGTATGGAAGTCATTCAGCGGAGCAAGCACGCCATTCTGCGCACGGGCAAACAATTCGGATGAGTTCGGGAATGCGATCAAATCGACTTGCTCTTCGGAAGCGATAAGGAAGTCAAGCTTCTTCATCGTTTCCAGCGAGTTGCCGGGCACGAGCGCTACCGACTCTACTTTAATAGTCGGATTTTCCGCTTCGAACAGCTTGATGTACTCTGCTGTCGTCTGGGCTTGCACATCATTATCCCAATTGAAATATTTGATCGTTACTTTCTCTTGTGCCGCAGGCTTCGAGCTTGGTTTTGAAGTGGCGTTAGTACTGTTGTTGCCCTTGTCCGAGGACGAACAACCGGCCAGTACCGTTACAGCAAGCAGGATGACGCTTAAGAGCAATGTCGCGTGCTTCTTCATGTGATTTCCCCCTGAAAATGATTTTGTTAGCGCTACCGCGATTACATGACTGATTATATAGCCGCCGCTCTTGCCGGGGTGTGTACAATTTGCTTCTATACGTGCAAAGATTTGACTTTATCGCGTGATGCAGGGATTAACCTTTCACCCCGCCAAGTGAAATGCCTTTAATGACATGCTTCTGCAACAGAATAAAGATCACGACAAGCGGGATAATCGCAGACAAGGAAGCCATCATTAATACGGCGAAGTTGTCCGCATAATCATCGCGGAATAACTGAATGCCTAGTGTAATGGGGTAAAGCTTCTTATCCATAAGGAAGATAAGCGGATTCTGGTAATCATTCCACGTCCAGATGAACTTGATAATGCCGACAGTCGCCAGAATCGGTTTGCAAAGCGGCAATATAATTTTCCAGAAGATCGTGAAATACCCTGCTCCGTCCATCTTCGCCGCTTCCAGAAAGTCGTTATGAATGCTAGCCATGAACTGGCGCATAAGAAAGGTGAAATAAATCGAGAACATCCCCATCACAATCAGTCCGGTATGTGTATTATACAGCCCCAGCCACTTCATCAACAGGAAGCGGGGAACCAGTGTGGCCTGCTCCGGGATGATCATGAAGGAAAGCAGCAAGCCAAAGACGAAGCCTCGCCCCCGGAATTGAAGCTTGGTAAAGGCAAAAGCCGCCATGGAGCTAATGATCATCGTGGTGACCGTCATTAGGACAGCCAGCTTCAAGGAGTTGAAGTAAAACAAATGGAATGGAACATTGCCCATCCATACCGCCTTAAAGTTGCCGATCATGTTCCAGGATTGCGGTATCCATTGAATAGGGAACGCCATAACGTCCTTCTCGTACTTGAATGCGGCGGATATCATCCATATAAGTGGCACAAGAAAGACTACCGAGAAGGCTCCCATCAATGCCGTAGCTACCAGCTTTGTTATTTTGCTTTTTGTCGTATGCATCGGTGTGCCTCCTCTTTAATCTTGGGAAAAGCGTTTTTGGAACGTCCATGTCAGCAGTGTCAGTACGCCAACGATCATGAAGAGCAGCCATGACAGCGCGGACGCATAGCCCATGCGGAAGTTTTGGAAACCCTCCACATAAATGCGATATACAAGTACGGTGGAAGAATTGAATGGTCCTCCGGAAGTTAGGAAAGCTACAATATCGAACACTTTAAAGGAGCCGATCAATAGCGTAATGAACAGGAAAATTGTAGTTGGCGCAAGCAGCGGCAACGTGATTTTATAAAACTTTTGGAAACTCGTAGCACCGTCCATACTGGCTGCCTCATACATCTCTTCCGGTATGTTGGTCATACCCGCGAGATAGATGATGATAATATAGCCTACGATGGCCCACACCGCGATAATGGCAATCGATAGCAAGGCGTAATGCGGGTCTGCGAGCCACTTTGGAGGGTTTTCAATGCCAAACGACATGAGAATCCGATTAATCGGTCCCTCTGATGGATGGTACAAAGCGCTCCATACGGCCCCGATTGCGATAATGGAGGAAATGTAAGGGATAAAAAACGCCACTTTGAAGTAACTTTGGAGATGGACGCGATTGTGAATAATGACCGCTAGTATCAGCGATAAGATCATACTGACGGGAACCGTCATAAAGGTGTAAATCAGATTGTTCCGCAGCGCCAAATGGACCTTCTCATCCACCAGCATTTCTTTGAAATTCTCAAACCCAATGAACTTCATTGCGGACAAGCCGCCCATCAGATTCCACTCGTTAAAACTTAAATACAGAGAAAAAAAGACGGGAAATACGTACAGCAAAACAATACCTATCATTTCTGGCCCAAGAAACAGCCAGCCGAACAACGCCTCCTTGCGGCTGTTATTCCAGTAACGGCGTTTTTGAACGGGAGATTCCACTCCGGTTGACTTGCTCATTTCCATCTTGACTCACCTCGGCTACCTGTTGTTGTACCTTCATCTTACGCCGCTTACGAATAGGCCACAGGCCATAATTCTGACTCATACGTGCAAATTTTTGACCTGTTATTATTCAGGGTACAGCTATTCTGAACAGGCGTTAGCTGACCCTATTTGACCACATAGGCACGGTCCGTCCCTCCCTCTTCACGGCGAAGCCACAATACTTCTCCTGTCATCTGAACCCCGGCGAACCGGTAGCTTTGCGGCCCTTGTCGTGAGACAACGACATAATCAGTCCGTTCGCCGTCATGAAGGGCAAAGCCGATCGCTTGCTCCGGACCAACCTCTTGTTCGCTCTTCCACTTAATCGCCAGCGGTTGCACCATAAGGCTAATCTGTTCAGAATGATCGAAGGGGCGCAGTACCGTTACAATAGTCGTGAACGGCCCCTCTCCCTCTGTCTCCAGCACTACTTTGCTGGAGCGGTGCTTCTCATTGTAATGTCTCGCTATCCAGCAATCTTCCCGGTTCATTCGTACCGCTGCCCCTGCAGTCTGCATGAGCAGATTGCTTCCATGCTTATGCGCAGTTACGATCCGCCCCCGCTCCTGATCCATCTGGAGCGGTGTATTCTCCGCAAAGTGAAAGTGAACGCCATACGTATGCTTGCCCGCAGATCGGAACGTATCGATCAATAGCCAATATTCCGACTTGATAGATAGAATCTGCCTGCTCACGCCAACAGGAGCATTCAGCCTCCAATAGCCGTCATGTCCCGCCTCCGCATAGTCGTAATTCTTCTTCGTGATAAATCCGGTATTCATCGGAAGTGCAGGCTTGCCCCATGTCTAGGTGTCGATATATTCCGTCGCTGGAAGACCGTCTACCGACAATGTATTGTGCTGGAGGGAAGGCTTGAAGTATTGCCGCTCCGCTCCCTCTTTGTACGTGAATCGGCCGGTGTCCACGAGAAAATCCTTGCCCCTTGCATGAAGCTCCACATGAAGCAGATCATCGTGACCATGACCGGAGAGGGCAAGATGCCCCCCATCCATCAGCATATAATCGTCATGCTCGCCCCAGCCGGAGCGCATCATCATCAGACCTGATGGATGAAGCCAAGTCGAAGTGTACGCCGGCAGCTCTCCAGTCAGCTCGGCATAATCCGCCGCGCCCTTGGCGCCAAAGTACCATAGGCTTTCATAATCCGGATAAGGATAAGAGAGTGTCTTCAGATCCTGCCGTCCCAGCAGCAATGCACCCTGACACCACTTGTCCCGCACATCTACATCATCGCTGTCGCTTAGCATAGGCTGCCTGCGGTTCGGCTTGGCAATCGCGACGGAAGCGTCCAGCATGGCATGCAGCGTATCGGTCAATCTTTTCGAAACTAGTTCGCCATTCAGCTCGCCAAGCCATAGAGTCTCGAATAGATGATGCAGCACCTCATGATGATATTGCGGCGATTGCTCTCCATGAAAGCCGTCGCCCAAAATTTGAGCAGCCACCATTTCCTCCATACGCTTCAGTGCTGTTTCCTTCCACTGCCCGGAAACCTTCAATTCGGGGTACATCATCCCAATCTGATACAAGCCGTTGGCGGAGATAAAGCCCCAGTTGCTCTGAACATCGAAGGCGGTGTAAGCCAGGTGCAAAAATTCGCCATGCCGCTCCGCCTGTGCCTTCAACAGCTCCTCCAGCTCTGTCCGCTCCTCCCTCCAAGCTTTCGAGAAAACGACACACGCATATCCCTTGAACCAGTTGCCCATTCGGATAGAAGCGTCAATCCGGCGCCAACGGGCATTCACGTTGTAGCCGCGAGACTCGCTGTCTTCCATATCCTTCAGGCTGATGCTGTTATGCGCACACCAGTCTCGCAGCAACTGAATATAGGCCTCCGCGTAGCTCTCCTCACCTGTCAGCCAATAAGCTTGTCCCAAATCTCTCATATAGCTCATCCGATTCAGCATATACGTCCACTCTGCATCGCCTGCTCGGACGTAATTCCAATCGATATCGCCTTCGAAAGCGACCGGCTCCAGGCATTGCTCCATATCCCAACGAGACGTAAAGACGAAAGTGCCGTCAGCAGCCAGCTTCGCTCTACGTATCACTTCCCTAACTTTCTCCGGCCATAATTGCATACATGCCTTTACGATAAAATCCCTATCCTTAAGCGACCAGTAAAACCGCAGCGTCCGTCGGCGATTGCTCGATTGTTTCCCCATATATCCATCCTCCTATAAAAGAAGAGCAAGCCCGCAGCCTATGCTGAAAACTTGCCCTCCCTTCCCTCTATTTCGTCCTTGTCTCATATTGCTACAAGCAGCTCGCTGACTAGCGAGCCAACCAGCCTCCATCGACAGCCAGTACATGTCCGTTCACATAATCCGACGCCCCGGAAGCAAGGAATACCGCCGCTCCTGCCAGGTCTGACGCTTCGCCCCAGCGTGCTGCCGGGATGCGGCTCACAATGGATCTGTTGCGCTCCTCATCTTCGCGGATAGCCTTCGTATTGGCTGTTGCGATATAGCCCGGTGCGATCGCGTTCACCTGTACATTGCGGCTGGCCCATTCGTTCGCCAGCGCTTTCGTCAGGCCAGCAACCGCATGCTTGCTGGCCGTATAGGCTGGTACCAGAATACCGCCCTGGAAGGATAGCAGCGAAGCAATATTGATGATCTTGCCGCGCTCCCGCTCCAGCATTCCCTTGCCGGCCAACTGGCTGAGCTGGAAGACGGCATGCAAATTAATATTCATTACTTCATGCCACTTGCTTGTGCCATATTCTACGGCGGGCTCACGCCAGATGATACCCGCATTATTGACCAGAATATCGATGGGCTCATCGCCCACCAGTTCCTGATACTTGCGCTCCAAGTGATCGAGATCGCGCAGATCGATAAGCACTTCCCGCGAGGAACCGCCAACTTCGGCGATTCTAGCCGAGGTTTCTTCCATATTGCTGCGATGCCCAAGCAGCAACAGCTCTGCCCCTGCATCTGCAAGGCCAATCGCGATCGCTTGTCCGATACCCGATGCCGCGCCTGTGACGAGCGCTTTTTTTCCCGCTAATGAAAATAACTGCTTCCCCTCGCGCATGTTGCAACCTCCTTATTTCAAATCCGCCATAGGTACGGAATCCATATCTACAAACGTATAATTCTCCCCGCCCATTGCCCAGATGAACGTATAACTGCTCGTACCCACGCCGGAATGAATGGACCATGCCGGAGAAATCACCGCCTGCTCATTGCGTACTACCAGATGGCGCGTTTCTGCCGGTTCTCCCATAAAGTGAAACACTAGGCCGTCCTGCGGCATATCGAAGTAGAAGTACAGCTCGCTGCGGCGGTCATGAAGATGCGCCGGCATCGTATTCCACATGTTGTTCGGCTCCAGCAGCGTCATGCCCAGCATTAATTGACAGCTCTCGATGCCATCTGCGTGTATATATTTGTAGATCGTTCTTTCATTGGATTGTTCAATCGAACCGAGATGGGTCGGCGCCGCTTCGGCAATCGCCACCTTGCGCGTCGGGCAAGACCGGTGGGCAAGCGTCGATACAAGGTAAAACCGTGCAGGCTGCGCCGGATCATTGCTATGGAAGGTCACTTCTTGATGGCCCAGACCGATGTATAGGCAGTCTTTTGCATCCAGCGTATATTTGTAACCATCGACTAAGACGTAACCAGGCGCTCCTACATTAATGATGCCAATCTCCCGGCGCTCCAGGAAATACCCGGTTTTCAACATCTCTCCGGCTTCCAGCTTCAGAGCTTCTGACGTAGGCACAGCGCCTCCCATAATCATGCGATCCTCATGGGAATAACACAGGCGCAGGGAACCCTCCACCATCAGGCTTTCAACTAAGTAGTTTTCTCTCAGCTCTTCTGTTCCATAATGACGTACATCTCGAGGGTGTACTGCATATCTGTTTTCCATTGTTTCCGCTCCTTCTATTCGTTTCCTATTACTATGCGGCATAGAGCGGCCCATGACAGGACATAATTCTGACTCCGATGTGCAATATTTTGACTAGAAAAGATTTTCGATTTTTCTCAGTTGTATTTCAATGAAAAAAAGAGCACCGGATACGATCCGATGCCCTCTGTTTGCCTATTCAGTCTATAGGCTAAGTATTACTTCATAGAAGTTTAAGCTCCTCCAGTCTCTTGGCGGTATCCAGAATTGTGTCTTCAATCGGACGTGGTCTCCAGCCCAGCTGACCCCTTGCCTTTTCTGAAGTATAACGAAACTTCCTTCCCAGCATAGGAACTAATGCCGCTAAGGATGGAGTGATTTTAGCAGCTCCCCTCAACACGATGTCCGGAATCGTCTTGGTAGGAATGTTGCGCCCGCCAGGCCCTAGTTCATTTTTTAATAGTTTCGCTATATCATTCATCCAGATAGAACCGCCACTAGCGATATATCTTTGTCCCGCGGCCTCTGGGCTTGTCATCGCTTGAATATGAAGCTCTACCAGATCACGCACATCCACTACTTCAAAACTGATCTTTGGATTGCCGGGCGACTTGCCCTGTACCAATCGTTGAATGACCTCGATGGAGCTTGGCACATGAGCCGATAAGACAGGGCCGAATATCGCTCCCGGAAGAATGGTCGTCAGCGTTGTTTGACTGTTTTGTTCATTTATAAAATTCCATGCCGCTTTTTCAGCAATGGCTTTTGATTTTCGGTAAGCGTTCAAATTTTTATCCGCAGGGTCCGTCCAGAGAGACTCATTGATATGTTGATCGGTGCTGGAGAGATCAGGCGTAGCCGCAGCAAGCGAAGAGGTCATCACGACACGTTGAACGCCCGCCCATACAGCCGCACGAAGAACACGAAGAGCGCCATCACGTGCAGGTTTCACGAATGAATCAAGATCATTATGATTCCCTGAGGTAAGTGGAGAGGCGATATGAAGCACATAATCAACTCCCGATACCGCCGCTTCCCAACCCTCATCGCTCGAAAGATCTGCCGTATAGAACGTTAAATGATCCCTTTGATATCCTTGGCCAGAAAGAGAATCGATAACGGCTTGCTCTTTCTCCTTGCTCCTTACGGTTGTTCTAACTTTATATCCTTGTATCAGAAGCTCGTGAATGGCCCAACCTGCTACAAATCCTGTTCCGCCTGTAACCAATACTGTCTCTGTTTTATGAGTCAAATGAATAACCTCCATTTAAGATTTGTTCTTTACAGGGGACATCGTAACATACTGTTTGCAACAAAATCAACAAATTGAATTACTTTTGTCCATTTTGTAAATATTGTTCATTATGCTATACTTAGCACATCATTAAATGGGGTGAAATGAAATGGCTACGGAATATGAGCGGAAAGCGCAAATGATTAGCAAGATCAACGATGAGATCGTGAAAAACGGTTTTAAGTCGCTTACTATGGATAACATGTCCAAAATAATGGGAATTAGCAGGGGGAAGTTGTATCAATATTTCGCCTCTAAGGATGAAGTGATAGAAGCTGTCGTCGCACGATATATTCGCTTTATAGAAGAAAAATCAATGATCGGACAACCGGACAACCATCAGGGGTATGTCGATGAGTTTGTCTCGATTTTTTTCCAAAACATCATATTGGCCAGTTCGGCCTCGGATGTTTTTGTGAATGATTTAAAGGAAATTTATCCGGATTTATACCACTCTTTCACCGAGTCTATGACAAAACGTCAGGCGGCTATCGAGAATTTCTATGATGCAGGGATCACTCATAACGTGTTCAATCAGGGGATGAATACCCGCTTGCTGCATCTGCAGGATCAGACGATGCTGTCCCTTATTGTCCTGCCCGCATTCCTGTTTAAGCATCGACTTGAACCCGCTCAAGTGATGAGGGACTACTTGCATTTGCGCGTGACGGCGGTCATTGCCCCTCCGTATCAGCATCTCGTAAATCAGGAGCATGTGGATGCCCAAATCAAACATCTGGATGAGAAATTCAGACGAGTCATGTGGATGACAACTTAAGCAGATGATAACAACCGGCCATATAAGAATGGTCGGTTTTTTTGTGCCCATCAGGTCGATCTATACGCTATTCTGCTCACCTATAGGCGGGCTGCGGCATAGAATACAAAAAAAATCAGCACCAAAAGATGCTGACACCTCAAACTTCCCTCTACCCATCATGAGCGTGATAAAGGAGAGAGCATTCATGTCCTATTTACCGCCCTTCGGACCTCCATTCGGGCCGCCCGGACCTCCAGGACCCGGCCCAGGGCCAACTCCCGGCCCGCCAGGCGGTCAGCCAATGGCGCCTACCTCACCACCGCCTTCATTCGTCCCCCAACAACAGTCCGCTTCTTTATTAACTGTTGATCCCGGCGGGATTCGCCGCTGCATGTTCCGCTTTACGTATATTTGGCTGCATCACGGCGGACAGTTCTGGTTCTTCCCTGTATTTGTCGGGCCAAATTCAATCGCTGGCTTTAGATGGACCGGCTTCTCCTGGATATATACCGGCTTCGATCTGAGGTCCATCCAATCGTTTACATGTGTTTAAGGACAATCATTTTATCTTTACAGATATAATTAAACTTCGTATTCAGTTTGTCCGGGCCAATCTTTTTCAGCAGCTTAAACACATGTTTATTCAGTTTTCTTACGCGCTTCGGAATAGGCACACAGATATAACCGGGGTGATGATCGTGATCGCAGCACGAACAGCATCCTCCTTTTTTCGATGAAGAACCGGCAGCAGCAGCGTTATTCGTGATGGAAGAGAAGGCATCGGCCCCTGCCATAGCCAGCACCGGGGTAGCGCCGACATTCTCGCGGATGACTCTGCTTTGGCTGGCCACGTTACACTGTGCGGCATTAATGAACGGATTGCTTGCAGGGATAAACGGGAACATGATATTATTCGGAATGTTGTTATGCCCATCTCCCGGGTTCGAGGGGTCATTAATGGTAAAGCTGTCCGAATTATTGTTCAAGAAACGACCAAACAGAACATGCCCCGCTTCATGAGCCAATGCGTAGGTATCGATCGCATCATCGCTCATAACACAATTGCCTACAAGACGAAAATTAGTTGTGTTGACGAAATTGTCAAACTGTGGACCCGCATTGCCGATTGCTCCTGAGCTTAAGGTAGGACCGCTCACATAGACGACATAGATTGCTACTGCATTATTCACAGCCGCTTTCGTCTGTGAGATCAGATTGACGACTCTGGGATCGCTGATACCCGGTACGGTGTTAGCCACCAACGTAACGTCGTCTCGGAAGATGACCTGCAAGGAATTAAAATTAATGTTGCAGCTTACTCCCGGAAAAAAACCTGTGCTCCATACTGCTGTCGCTCTTGCAATATCATTCGCGACTCTTGTCTGACGCAGCTCGGCCGTGTCGCTCGACCTTGCGCCTCTTGTAAATACACTTACTACATCAACTGTTGCCATACCCAAACGCCTCCTTTTAAAAATATGGGATAAGGGTTGTACACTTATAGAAGATGCAGCACGTTAGAGAATGGCTTGGACAAACGGACACGTCGATTCATCTGTTTCATCAAAAAAAAGCTTAACCGGGCAGCGGCTGCCTGGTTAAGCTTCTTTGTATCGTACAAAAATCCATGTTTTCAATTGATTAATTCTGTATACCCCTTGTAAAAATGCGAAAGGACAATAGAAGTTGATCTCCGAGGCTTGTACCTGCCCCGCTTGTACACCAATTCACTAATGAGCCCATATATAGTTTCAGTGCAGTCTGTGCCATTTCATTTGCTGGAATGTCTTCCGTAAACTCTCCTGCTTGCTGTCCTTTTTCGAACATATGCGTTAAGACATCCACTTTGACTTGCATGCTGCTTTGGATCGTATCCGGCGAGCTTGCGGATAAGAGCTGCTGTATAGATATGCGCACCAGGGTTTGATGTTCATTGAAGGAATTTCCCAATTCCTGTACCAGCGTCAATATCCTTGGGGTAAATGGACCGGACAGCCCACTGATTTGTGTTATTTCAGTTAAAAATAATGATTTTTGAATCCGGATTAATACCTCGTCCTTCGTTCGGAAGTAATTAAAAAATGTACCCTTTGCTACGCCTGCCAGATCCGTTATATCTGCTACGGTCGTTAAGGCATATCCTTTGTTAGAAAACAATTGATACGCAGCGTCAATAATATTCTCTTCTGTTATGCGCTTCTTTTCTTCCCGATTCACATATACAGCCTCCCTTGCCACCACCATTGTACCACGACAATATCCTTTTTTAATATGATCAGTTAGACGAAAATTGACTGCCAGTCATAATTTCGCTTATAATTCATATTGAACTCAAATCATGGCTACAGGAGGCATCAAATCCCTAATATAATGAACGATTCCCAATTAGCCCAGTGGATAGATCAACTAGGTTACACTGCCATGTTCTTTTCATTATGGCTCGGAATTATCGGCCCGCCTTTTCCCGCTGAGGTAATCGTTATGACTGGTGGTGCCGTAAGCAATGCCAACTCCATGCATCCCATCATAACCTTTCTTTCGGCCTACCTTGGAGTTATCTCTGGACTAACATTCGGATACGTGCTTGGCAGTCGCATAGGAGCTCCTATTTTGAATAAATTACGTGCCAGGAAATCATTGTCCAAGTATATCGCGATATCAGATAGATTGGTTGAAAAACATGGATTATCCGTATTGCTGTTCTTCTACTTCTTGCCGGTTGTCCGACATGTCGTTCCTTATCTGATGGGCATTAATCGAATAAGCTTTTGGAGATATGCGGCCATTTCATTTTCTACAGGTTTCATGTGGACGTTGCTCTTTTTCTCCTTAGGACGTTTTATTACCAAGGATTCCATGTCATTATGTACGTTAATTTTTGAATACGAATGCTACATTCTGTTAACCGTTATCGCTGCAATAAGCGGAGGACTTGTAATTCGATCTAAAATGAAAAGCAAAGTGGTCATGCAAGATTCATAAACCGCTGTTGCGTATAAGAGGTGTCGCCCATGTATAGTCGATTTTATAAAAATATGAGGCATAATAATCTGGTAAGAAAGAAGCTAGGTATACCGATGTTGCCCCAAAGGTTTTCATGGTTTAGTTGTTTCAGGGGCTTGTGTTTCTTCAAATAAAGCGATGTCTCCAGACGATAGCGGGCCGTCAGCATAAACTCGACAACACTTAGTCGGCTAGTCCTCGGTCTCTTACGATTAGAGTATGTCGACCATCCACAGCAAAAAAAAGCCCGAAGATATCGATTATGAATCGATATCTTCGGGCTTTGATCTTTCTATTCAGTAAGATAACCTATGATAGGGCTTATTATGTGATTGCCGCCCGTTATGCCATTCAGCGCTTCGGGTATAACGGATAATCAACCGTCGTCGGCACGTCAATCAGAATGAGCCGGAGCGGCGCATCTTCGCCAGCTTTGATCGTAACATCATGGTCATCATCGGCACGCGCTACGATGAAATCTTTTGGATTAAAGGGAGTCGCTTGGCTGCCCATACCTTCACCTTCGAGCCATGTGCCTCCTCCGCGTATGGCGAGCGCCGTGAGTGCCCGGCCGCCCGACACCGGATGCGAGTAAGACCTGCCGGCATCGACGACGACATCCCACATCCGAGCGTCCACCGTTATCGATAGGGGAGAACCGTCGCCAATAACCGTTTTCTTCAAGTAGCCGTCGCCTGACTCCTCAGGAAACTGTTCGTGTTCGTACTGGTTGTATGTCGGTGCCGTCTTGAGCGCCTTCTCGAAGTGAGGCTCGAACCAAATCTGGAAGCCCTCCATGTCGGGTCCGACGAACCGCTCCTCATGGCTGACGCCCGACCCGGTCTGCATCAGTTGTACGCCACCAGCGCCAATTGTGCTTCGTGTGCCCAGTGTATCGCCATGCTGAGCTTGACCGGATACAACATAAGTCATAATTTCGAATGCCTGATGCGGATGAAGCGGAATGTAGCCTTCCACTGCCGTTTTCGCCCAAGCCCAGTAGAATAGCGGTCCGACCCGCTTGACTACAGAGTTTTCACCTGGAAAGCCGATTGGCTTCTGCTCCGTGATTTTGCCGCCGTCGAAGGTGCCAGCCGTTTGAAGAGTAGGTCCATATACCATAGTTTGCATGATGTTTCCCTCCTGGATAATTATTTATTGTAACCAGCTGCCGTATTCTCCCGGGCTGATTCATACAAATTTCATTTGTTTGGCATTATGATTCTTAAGCTAAAGATAGTAGTCAAAAATAGTCTGCTAAGCATGGGGATTCGATTCATTGCCCACCTATTGTGGCCTGTGACTGTAAAAGGAATACCTGCATGCATTGTTCATACGGTCCTTCATATGGTTTCCTCCGCTTCTTCTTTAACTGATATCTTAATATTAAGATATATGATTTCAAACAATATGTCAAGCATGTATAAAGAAGAAATCCAACTCGGATTTAAAAGCATTCAGGACACCCTGAATGTTGATGTTGCTTCGTTGTAGTAAGCATAATGAAAGCCCGCTGTCTGCAGCGGGCTTTCGCATTATGTGCGACTCTCCTCTAATTGCGTTCTCTCTAAGACTTGAGGAGGAAGAATAAGCCATCCTTTTTCTTTGCTCAAGTGTAGTGCCTTCAATCCGATTGTTGCTTTTAAGGCATGATATTTTGCGAACAACACACCGATATCTTCTCTTATCGATTTGCCCATAATTTGACTGCATAATATGAGTCCTGCAGCCGCTTCTGCCGACAGCATACCTACTATTTCCATATCCGAGAAACGAGCACCCACCGGAATGTTTTCCAATTTTGCTTCAGGCCGTTGCGGCAAACTCGGTGATGGAACAATTCCATTATGAACTAAAATTTCATCGCATTCCGCAGCCTCAAGTTCGACTTGCTTAATCATATCATCGATGACATCTTTGAGTTCTTTATCACCCGCATGGAATTTTAATGCCCGATAGCGGGAGCCGCATCCCTTGGCCCCCATCGAATATAGCCATACATCGTAAGCCTCTCCGTAATGAAGAGGTTCTTTTTTCGAATTGCGGCCTAGTATACCCATACCTATCCCTACTTTCCGATCAAAATTCACTCTCTTGCATCGTTATCTGTACAGATCCGTTAATCCCGGACTGTGTCTATTGAACATTTCCGGAAACCCCGGGACAGAGAAATCCTAAGGAACGATACGTCCTGCCGTTTTAGCATTGCTTAAGACTGTCTTTTTATGTATCAGAAACAAATATGATTTACAGAAGAATAAAGGTCGAATGGAACAGCAACACTAAGGAAAAAAAGGCCCGTCATCCATTTCTGAACGACAGGTCTTCGAGTTTTAGCACTCCACATGCCCGCTTCTATCTGCTCCTGCCGCTTCAACGAGTCGATGTGACGATAAGTCTTATCGGAACGATACCCCATTTAACCTGCTGTTCTCTTCCGTTACTCATTCAAATACGTTGTGACCCGGTTCTGAATCAGCTTACTGACTTCTTCTGCGGATTTCTGTCCGTTCTTATAGCTTTCGAACTCCTCCGTAGCAATCGTTAACACTTTAATATCACTGGATTTTCGGGCGCCCGCCTCCGAAATCAGCTTCTGTATCTCTGAAATCCGTTGTTTCGTCATTTCGCCATCCGGCAGCGTGTCTTCCGGGAACGGAAATTCCAGCGTTCCGTTCTCGATTTGTTGCAAAACTTCATTCAATTTCTTATCCGTGGCGTCTTTATTCATCGCCAATCCAAAGAGATCCGGCGAAGCTTGCATGTCATCGGAAAGCAAAAACTTCATGAATTCCCATGCTTCCGGCTGAACGTCGGATTTGCTGTTCATCCCCAGACTGTACATGGACTTGAACGGTACGCCTTCCTTATTTCCCCTCGCGCTCGGCTTCTGGTAATATTCAAAGTTTGAGGGCATCATCAGTGCTCCTCTAGGGCTGAATATGCCCACAATTTGAACTACCGCTTCACCGGCATCGGATGCAAACCCTTCGCTGAGCAGTCCTTCGTCATAGATCGACTTGATTTCCTTCATCATGTTGCGGAACAGATCCGAGTCGAAGTTCGGCTTGCCCTGTCCGACAAGCTCCGCATAATTGTCCTCGATATAATCGTGGAGCAGCGGCGACATTATCAGGTTGTAGTAGTACCCTTCACGTTCCCCTTGTTGCTTCATTTTAATGGCGACATCCTTAAATTGACTCCAGCTCCAGGGGCTATTTTTGTCGACTGAAATATTCGCCTGCTTCAATAACTCGGTATTCCCCTGAGCCGTTTCGAGCGAAAAGGCGAGCGGCATGACATACAGACCGTCCCCGTCTTGCGATGCCTTCAAAATATTGGGATACAACGCATCTTGATCGAACGAGCTGTCTTTATCTATCAAGTCGTATAAGTTGACCAACAGTTTCTTGGCGACAAATTTGTCTTGGGGCAAATTGTTCATGAGAATAAGATCGGATCCTTTGCCTGAAATAACCTGTGTCGTTACCGATTGAACGTACTTTTCTATGTCTGCCGCCTCCATGGCCATACCGCTTGTTCCGGTTCCATCCGACGCCTTGTACTCCTTTAATTCGATACGTATGTCAGCATACTTCTCCTCAAATACCCGCACAGCGTTTTCCAAGAAACGGTCTATCCTCAAGACAGATACAGCGACGGTTTTCTGCTTACCTTCGGCTTGCTTCTGGCCCGGCGATTCCTGTCCTGCGCCGTTTTCCTTGCCGTCCTTCGTTAAGTTGCCTCCCCCGTTTCCGGAACAGGCGGATAGCAACAGAACCATGGACAGCATCACGATGAAGCTTAATTTTTTCAAGTGAATCATCCTCTCAATTTAATCGAATGCGGTTGCCTTCCTGCAACGGTTCGCTCGACTCCGTCACAATGTTTTCTTCCGGGTAAACGCCATCGAGTACGACGATCTCATCGTCATTCCCCTTCCCCGTATTCACGTAAGCCTTCTGAACCGTGTAGGTGTTGCCGAGTGAGCTTCGATTCTCGCGAACAACAAACACGTAGCTTCCGGTTCCGTCTTTTCTGAGCCACTTTTTGCTGATGACAAGCCCCTGCTCTTGAAATGGCCTCACCAAGCTAACGCTAGCTAACTCACCTCCTTTGAGATCGTCTCCCGACACGTGGACGACGATCGTTTTTTGACCCTTGGCATTTCCGTCTAAATTTCCACTGTCAACATCTGGATTGCCTGCAGATCCGCCGCCGCTGCCCCCGGTAGCATCCTTGATTTCGGCGACGGTTCCTTCGCTTTTCAACGGCTTATCCCCCTGCACGTTTACAAGCACCTTCTCACCCAATTGCATCAAATCGGCAGAATCTTTATCAGCCGTGAAGGTAAATTGGAATCCCTCGCCGGTTTCCACTATCGTCAGCACGGGCTGTCCTTGAAGAATACTTCTGCCTTCCTCGGCTTGAAGATTCGTAACTATGCCGTCCGCAGGCGCAGTCAACGTGCGTTTTCGTTCCAGATCCCTTCGCAGTGTTTCAATTCTCCGCATCGCTATGTCTGAGTCTAGCCCATCCAATTCCAAGTCGCGTTTCGCTTTGCGAATCTCACCTTCGTCTCCTGTTCGTTGAGCAGTCACGAACTGTTCTGCAATCAGCTCCCGGTTCAACTTCCTTTTCTTCAGCTCGTCCTCCGCGTCGAGAATCTGTTGCTGCGCCTCTGTTCCGTCGAACGTTATGAGAATCTGACCCTTCTTGACTTGTTCTGCATGGCGAACATGCACCTTCTCCAACTTCCAGCCGCTGTCGCTGATTAATTCAATTTGCTTGCGGGGTGTGATGGGACCGCTGCCTTCGATGCGAAAGGTCAACGTTTTTTTATCAGCCTTCGCTGTCGTCACTTTGGGTAGCAAGACGGTTTGAAGCGTTTGGCTGAACAATGTCAACCCCGCCAGCACAAGAAGTAACACCACCAATGCAATGCCGGCAATCTGTTGTTTGCGCTGTATCATGTTGCCACTCTCCTTTCGCTCAGCCTTTCACGCCGGAAAGCTGGATTCCTTCAATAAAATACCGTTCGGCGCTTAAGAACAGGAGTACCATAGGCATCATATAAACAACCGAAACGGCAAACGATACGCCGAGTACATCATCCTGGATGTGGGAGAGGAAGACCGAAAGCGGCTGCTTCGCGGCGTCCTGAAGAAAGATAAGCGGCTGCTCGACCATATTCCAATAGTCGACGAACAGGAGCACGACGAGCGCGGCGATGCCCGGTTTCACCATCGGCAGCGCAATCGATACGAGTATGCGCAAGGTTCCCGCCCCGTCCATTTTGGCTGCTTCGATATAAGACGAGTGGATGTGAAGCATGAATTGCCGCAGTAGAAACACGCCGAAGGGGGCAAACACGCCGGGCAGTATGATGGAGCCGGGATGGTTCAGCAGACCCAGCCGATCGGCCATCAAGTAGTTGGGCACGAGCGTCACCTGAAACGGCATCAGCATCGTCATCAAATAGAGAAAAAACAATCCTTCTCTGCCCGGAAAACTCAGCTTTCCGAACGCGAACGCTGCGAGGATGGCCACCAACGCTTGTCCGATGATGATGGGCACCACCATAGATACGGAATTCCAGAACAGGTATAGAAATTTCGGCGTTGAGATCAATACTTCGCCATACTGCTGGAATGACACCCAATCGGGAATCCATTTGAGATTAACGAATAGGCTCGTATCGGTTTTGCCCAGCATGCCGTAATTCGCCATAATATCCCGCTCCGTCATAAAAGAATTGACGACGGTCAAGACGACGGGCATTAACAGCAGACTAGCGATGAGGATTAACAGTAACGAACGCAACAGCGGTGCGACCCATCCCTTTATCACGTCATTCACCTCTTTCTTGCACTTACTCCATATAAGAGCGGAACATCCGCTCTGTACGGAACAGGACGAACACGAGCACCATAATGCAAAGCGCCATCAACACTGCCGCAGACGAGACTTTCTGAATATCAAGGGACAGGAACATATTGTTCATGTAATGCTGCATCATATAAATGCTGTCATGCGGGTATGCACCCGCAACGAGATACGTTTCTCGAAATACCTTGAACGAATTCAACACGGACATAAGCACGACCAGAAACGTCGTCGGCGTCAAATACGTGAGCGTAATTCCAAACAGCTTACGTGCGGAACTCGCCCCTTCCAGATTGGCGATCTCGTAATATTGGTCCGGAATGTTCTGTAAGCCGGCCAGGAATAGAATGACGTTGTATCCGATGTTTTTCCATACGTAGACCAGCACAATCACAAATCCGGCCCAATTGGATTTCATCCAGTCTTGGCGGTCAAGGCCGAATTGCTGCAAAACCGCATTTAACGCCCCATTCCAATCGAACAGGATTTGCCAGACCAGCACGATCGAAGCAACCGGTACAACAAGCGGCAGCACATAAGCGGTGCGAAGCCAATTCCGGATGAACACCCGTTGATTCAAGAGCAACGCCAGCAAGAGCGATATGGCAACCAGAATCGGCACGCTGACCGCGGTGAACGAGAATGTATTGGACGCCGCTTTCTGAAACGAGGAACTGAGGAGCAGCTCCTTGTAGTTTGACAATGTGAAGCTTCCTCCCAATCGGTCCTGGAATGAGGTAAGCACGCTCTGGCCGAACGGAATGAGATAGAAGAGAGCAAATCCGGCCAAGCTCGGAGCCAATAGCCCGATTGCACTGAATGCATCTGATCGAAAGAACCTTGCCATTCGGCGGCTGAAGGCTTTTGGGATCGTGTCGCTCTTCATTCCCTGTCCTCCTCGGAAAGCGTCAGCCGAAAGATGACGCCAGATTCTTCATTGCTCACCTCGATCTGTGCCCCATAGCTGTTCAATATCTGCCAGACGATGGATAGACCCAGCCCGAACTGCCCATTCGCGCCCATACGATACGGCTCAAACAGACCCTTCAGCAATGCGGCTTCCAGGTGTGGTCCGTCATTGCGGATTTCAATGATTCGCATCAGGGAATCATCCACAGAGGCAGTAATTGAAATCTGTTGACGGGCATAGCGAATTTGATTGTCAAGCAGATTTTCAAACACGACCTGCCATTGGTCAGCATTACCATGAATGCGCCAAGCAGGCGGTTCAACAATCCAATGAATCTCCGGCCGACGGAAACGCAGCCGCTCCACCGTATCCCGCACCACGTCATCGACGTTAAACCATTGGTGGGGAACTTCACGCGAAGAAACGTATTGCAGCCTGCTAAGCGATAACAACTCGTAAACTCGTTCCATAAGCCGGTCGGTTTCCTGCAGAATGGTGTCAACGCTTCCCTCCAATGATCCTCGCGGGTAAATGCCATCGACGATGGACTGAGCATAGTTGCGAATAATCATCACAGGCGTTTTTAATTCATGGGAAATATTTTGCAGCAACGCTTGCTGCGTCTCATCTTGACGCAGCAGCCGCTGGCGCATTTCGTCGAAGGCGCGGGACAACCTGCCGAACTCATCTCTTCGTCTCAATTCGAACGCCTCATGCCAGTTGCCCTCTGACATCCGTTTCACCTGACGCTCCATTCTGGTGAGCGGGCTGGATAAATACCGGGCGAGCCAGAAACATGGGATTGAGCTGAGCAGCATAAATGCGATCAGAAGCAGAAGCAAATTGCGGAACATCGTTCCGACCATCTCATTGCGATACTCGGCCCATGCATAGGAGATCAGCACTCCGGAACCGTCATTAATGGTTTTTGAGATGGAGTAAAAGAGGGTGTGGCCCTCTACTTGGACTGAGTTCGTCTCAACCTCCTTGACTTGCTCAGCCGCCTCCTGCTTTAGTCGCTTGGTTAAGGAATCGGGCAAGCCCCTGTCACGGTTTAAAAAGTACGCTTTTCCTTCCACCAATATCAGATGGCCGATAGCAGGCCCCTCTATGTATCCGGTCGGCTGAACTTTTTCAAATCCCCCGGTCGTGCTATCGTCATTCGGTGCTGCTTGACCCGTTGAAGAGGACATGGCTATCTCCATAACGCCATCTTCTCTGAACTTGAATACCCCCCCTTCCTTTTGAAAAATTTCCTGAACAAAGGTTAACTGCTGTTGAGAGTCCCGAATCATCGCATAGGTTTGCTCCGTAAAAAAACTTTTTAGTAAATAGGGGAGAACCAAGGCCACCATCAAGAATATGCACAGCAACAAAGAGGCAAAAACGAACCATATTTTAATTGCCAAAGGCCAATGTTTCATCTTTTCACCAACCTATAACCGAGGCTATATAGCGTTTCCAGCCGCAGCTCAGGCATTTTTTTGCGTAATCGCCAAATGAGATCGTCCACTACGCGGTCTGTGCCGAAGTAATCCCGGCCCCAAACCTCATTCAAAATGTGTTCGCGTTGCATGACCTGTCCGGCATGTGACACAAAATATTGCAATAGATCAAATTCCTTTGAAGTCAGCTCCACTTCTAGTCCCGAATTCTCCCTCACAATGCGGGCTTGTCTATCAATCGTATAAGGCGGATAGTCGACTTGGGCGAGATGCGGAGCAGAATATCCGGTTTGAAGTACTTTTCCGTATACACGCTCCATCAGCTTGCGAACACGGATGATGAGTTCACGCGTCTGGAATGGCTTAGCCAAATAGTCATCACTGCCCAGCTCCAAGCCGTTAATCCGATCCAGATCGGAATCCCGTGCCGATATGAAGATGACCGGGATAGACTCGTTCCCTTTCCGGATTTCGCGAATCAGTTGATAGCCGTCCATTCCAGGCAGCATAATATCGAGTATCCAAAGATGAGGCTCTTGCGCAATCGCACTTTTGGCTTCCTCGCCGTCTGTAAAGGAAACGACATTCCAGCCTTCCCGCTGTAAGTATGAACAAATAAGCTGATTTAAACTAACTTCGTCTTCTACAAGATAAATGGTGTACATGATGATCTCCCCTTAATGTGGGTTCTTTAACAATTTATCAAAACATTTTAGCCGAAATATCTTAGAATTATCTGAAATTGTCTGAGCATGGAGTATGAAAGCCAGATTCTATTGAATGGATGTCCGTGAAACGAACCGACTTTGAGAATAGAGAATTAGTTGCCGAAAAAAAATCCCGTCCGGCCAAATAGCGCGGATCGGGATTTAGATATTCTTCTCAACATTTATGACACCACATATGTTGTGAGTAACGGTAATAACTGAGACAATAATGGACCTTAATAAGCCCCTTTCACAATTTCTAGTTGAAACAATGTGCAACTATAAGTGAGATAAGTTGTGAATATCATGATTATAAGTGAGAAAAATAGGATCGAGACATTAATTACGCTCTTTCCTCGACGAATACGAAGCTGGCGAAGACGACGATAATGATCAATCTTCCCGCTGTCACGACACCGCCACTATTCGCCATGCCCGAGTACACAGCCTTACGACCGCCGCCTGTCCGCGAATACTTCTCCCACTTCCTGCTAACGAGGAACACCTCGTAATCCATAGCTAATCCGAACAAGATGCCGACCGTCAATACGGATGCCGAAAAAGCTGGCCAACTGTCTCGCCGTGAGTATAGGTATGCCAAGAAGGCACACATTCCACTCACTATACAAAACATAATCGCCACCCTCCCGAAGAATAGCTAGTCCAAATCATTAATCAGCAGAACGTTATGCCAAAGAACCATTCTCCATAAATTGTCTGCAGTAAACAAGGTATTAGACTGAATCGTAGGAGAAAACTCTTCGTTAATAGTTCTGCATTAATTACTTTTTTCTCCTTTAATTGGTATTGGAGCGGGCGCTGATCAAACGACCCGCGCACAGACTTCATTCGGCCTGGCATACCTTTCACTTGTAGAGAAGTTTTAACTCTATTTATCCTTTGTAGACACAAGATCAGAAAATAGAGATCTTATCAAATCGATATGTGCTTTGCCCTAAGTCAGAATGCCTACTTCCTGCAGTAGATACTCACTTTTTACAGGAAACGGTTCGAAGTGAATAGTTAACATGTACTCATTATCTATTATAATTCGAGTGCCTCTGACATCAGAAAACACCTTAATCGTAACACTCTTTCCATGTTATCTTTCCTTTGATTTTTGCGATCACTGGTTGTTATACTATTCATTATTAACTAAAGACTCTATTACATGAATAAAATCTCCCTGTCCCACTGCAAGTTCAATTTCACTATTAATATCAATCCAGTAATGACGTAATTTAATAATATGACCACTTGGAGTTACCTCAGTAGTTTCCCATTCATCTTTTGGTTTTTCATTTAAGCTTAAAAGAAATACATTCCTTTGGTGAATTTCTTTTCGAGGTTCATAAAAATAATCATACTCTGTAATCTTTGCGATAATTGTAGCTTCATTTAACCCTGTTTCCTCATATACTTCCCTGATAACAGCGACTTCTGCAGTTTCACCCGCTTCAATGGTGCCTGCTGGAACTTGAATTCCGGCCTCTGGTAAATCTGTATGCACGTTAACAAGCAATTGTATGGATTCCGGATTCCCAGGCACTGTACGAGTTATGTAAGCTACTACTTTCATTATTTTTGGATTCAAAAAAATTCGCCACCTATCGAAAAAGATATGGATTGCAATTCTTCTAAACATTCATGGACATTCATAAACCGCTCTTCTGGATTGTAAGAAAGACATTTCATAATAAAATCATCAAGGTTCTTTGGTACCAATGGGTTCATTGCCAAAGGAGAAGGGGCTCTATGCCTTGGAAGCGTGGCTGTAAGCATCCGATAAAATATAGCTCCAATACTATATATATCTCCCCTCTCGTCAACATCATGAAACAAATAATCATGCTCAGGTGGCCAATATAAAAATGGCTCTTTAATCGATGGCTCTTCTTTAATATTCGGAAATCTTGCATACCCCAAGTCACACCACATTGCATGTCCATTATTAATTAATATGTTATATGGCGTGATGTCACGATGGATAATCCCTCTGTTATGTATGACTTTTAAGCCACACAATAGATCGTATATTATATTTATTGATTCTCTAATTGTCATTATTCGTTTTTGTCCGCTGCCAACCATATTAATATAGGTAGATAAATTGTCGAGCTCATAGTAATCCATAAGATACATTGGTAATTCATCATCTAGATACATATCATACACATTAACCCAATACTTACTTTTAATATTTTTTAATGTTATTGCTTCATACTCAAATTTCTTTCTCCAGTATTGATATTCGAAATTATCAAGCTCTTTATAAAACTTATAAGCGTATAAATTATGACCTATTAGATCACTCATATTATTATAAACGGTATAGTATCCATAGAAAAGCTTAACTACTAATTCCTGAGGGTATAGTATATTATTATTGTTTTCCACAAGAACAACCGTGCATAATCCCCCAAATGACAAAACACGTTTTACCTTAAAACCTTTTTTATCTAAATAGTCTTCTACGTACTCGGTAGGGTAACCAGGGTTAAATTTAAATGTCATAGTAACTTCCACTTCTCCCCACTAATTTAAGGTTTCTCTGGCTTCTAACTTTTCTTACAATATCCATTTTAACTGCAAAGCATGCTTGAATAACATTAATCAATCGTTTGAGATTTTTGTTTAAGCAAATCACGATTTCCTTAGATCAGCGTAGATCCCATCTGGTAGGTGAAGTTTCGTTCAGCTACCATCGATATCCACTATGATTTGTCTTTACATGATGTGGACCGATACAAGCAACACTTCGATCACACAACCTTCATTAAGTGAATATAGCGGGAACCAGAATATCTCAGCTCCCATTACAATGAGATCCATAAAATACTCTTCATGAAGGTCTCTTCTAGAAATGAGTAAACTGTTCAATCCTATGCCTTGAATGCACAAGCTACAAGATTTCGTTTTTATTTACACCTCAAATTTTATAAATTTACAGCGATGATCCTTCACAAATATATATACACTCGATTATCAAACTCAGTGAACCAATCATAAATCCGATCATCAAAAAAATATGCTTCTTTGTATCGTGTATCCTTTAATTCCGTACACAAAAGAGAAACTCCTTTCTCTATGAATGCACTCGGAACAATCGCTCCACTCGGTCCCTGAACAATAATTTTTTTTCCTTTTAGTTGAGATATAAGATGATCAATCGTGGCATTACAAAGTGATGAGGCTGTTATTGCAACCACACTACACTTCTCTAACCCTGTGTTAATATCAGAACCTTGATAAACGACCTTTTCATATTTTGCTTTTGAATTTAACTTTGTAACTGTCGATTCAAGCGTTTCTACTCTATGAATAATATGCTTATCTATAAAGTGAACTTCTTTAACATATGGTAAGTCGGAAAATATTTCTAACATTCCCCCAAAACCTATCACCCCAACAACGGAATTGTCACCGAGTAATCTGTACAATATACGCCTTGAATCATTCGGTTTCTTTGGAAAATGATGCTCTTCGTATGTAACTGTTACACTATTGAGGCCATTCATACGCAAGATATCTTTTTCAAATAATGGTTGAGATAAAGCTGAAAGTATTGCAATTTTTATCGCTTGCTCTGTCAGATTTAATTTATTTGGCTCCTTCATTAAAATGGTTTCCAACAACCATGGATCTGTTTTCAAAGAAGAATATAAACTATTCACAATACCCTGTGATTTCTCATAAATATTTGGTCTGAAAGGATATACATCGTAATTCATAGCAGTCCCAATATTTCCATTTTCAAGTTCAACTAAAACAAATGATCGTGACCCATCAATTGTACGTATAGCAGTCGAACTATTTATCAAGCCTTCTCTGACCAATGTATTTAGGGCAATCTGCTCAATTCTCAAGTAAGCAGCTCCTTCTCTATCTAGTAATATTACAGTTAACTATCTTTTTAATGTTTTTGTACCCTCAATAATCATTTTGGCTATGTAATTAAGGTCTGTTCCCCTTATATCCATATGAGTCACTAATCGAATTTTAGATTCAGAGGGTACACTTACCCTAATACCATTATTAAGCAGGAAATGTGCTAGTTGGTTTGACTTAACATTTGTCTTATTTAAATTAATAAAAATTATATTAGTTTCTGGACGATCAATATCAAATAGTTCACTATCATTTAGTAATTTATATAACGTTATCGCATTAAAATTATCTTCTTTAATTCGCTCTATGTTATTATTCAAAGCATACAAACCAGCAGCAGCAAGCATTCCTACTTTACGCCAAGTTGCACCTATTCTCCTCTTCCATTCCCATACTTTTTCTATAAATTCTTTGTCCCCTGCCAACATGGCTCCTGTTGGTGCCCCTAATCCTTTACACAAATCTATATACACTGCGTCAATATTTTTCACATGAACATCTGCATTCTGACCTGTTGCTGGTGCAGCATTAAACAAGCGTGCACCATCCATATAAACTTTAAGACCCCTTTGATGGGATTCCTTACATACATCATTAATAGAATCTACCGACCACACACTTCCGCCATTTTCTGCTGCAGTCTGCTCAATATAAATAAGTTTTAACGGAGGTACAGACGCTGAGTGCGGTTTTAAATATTCTCTTCTAACTTCTTTTGAAGAAAATACACCTTTGTTTCCAACTATAGACTGAAAATATACCCCTAGGTGGGATGCTAAGCCTCCCTGCTTCGTCAATAACGGTTCAGAATAGTGGTCTAAGAGTATACGTCCTCTACTTTCACAAAAGGATAAAAAAGCAAGTTCATTACACATTGTACCGGTAGGCAAAAAAATAGAAGACTCTTTTCCCAATATCGAACAGAGTTTTTCTTCTAGTTTTTTTACCATAATATCTTCTTCTTCTGTATGATAAATCTCTGCATTAAGCATTACTTTCTTCATTTCTTCACTTGGTTTAGACGAATTATCACTATATAAGTCAATGAGACTCATTTATAATATTCTTCCTTTCCAGGATGTAATAAACGAGTAAGTGTGGCTACCATTGCTCCAGTTGCTCCTATAGTATTCAAATCGCTTTGCCTATTGGTCCATCCTGTTGCGCAGATATCCAGATGAATCCAAGGTAAATCTCCAACAAATTCTTCTAAAAATAATGCAGCAGTTATACTTTGAGCTCCCTCAGAGTTCAAGTTTTTAATATCTGCTATATCACTCTTAAGCATTTTCTTGTATTCCTCAAACAATGGCAGGTTCCAAACCCTTTCTCCTGATTTATTAGAAGCTTGGATTAATTCTTGATAAAAGTTATTATCATTAGTAAATGCTCCTGTTGTTACACTACCTAGACACACATTAATTGATCCAGTTAATGTTGCGACATCAATTATCTTGCTAGCGTTATTCATCTTGGCATAAGTGATGGCCTCTGCAAGAATAATCCTTCCTTCGGCATCAGTATTAATGACTTCGATAGTTTTTCCACTTAATGAGGTAATTACATCGCCCGGTTTATACGAGTTTGCACTGATTATATTTTCTGTCGCCGGTATTATAGCAAGTACATTCACCGACGCCCGCAAATCACAAAGATTTTTAATTAAACTTAAAACTACAGCTGCCCCTGCCATATCGTTCTTCATTGTAATCATATCCTCAGGATTCTTTAAACATAATCCACCCGAATCAAATGTTACCCCTTTACCAATCACAGCTATGGGAGAATCCCATTCAGCACGGCCTAGATACCTTAAAACTATTAATTTTGGGGGGATTGAACTACTATTCCCCACCATAGTTAATCCGTTAAACCCCATGCTATATAATAATTCATGATCAAAAACTTCAACGTGAATTCTTCCTTCACTTTCCAGTTCTAAATCAATTGCCACCTCTGCTAGCTCTATTGGTGTAAGTAAATTGCTGGGTATATTAATTAAATCCCTAGCCCATAAAATTGATTTTGCAATAATAATCGATTCTCTTAAAGAGTTTATAGAGTCATTAGCTATCACTTTACCATATACAAAATTGACATTCTCTAAAAACAAATTGTTGTAATCTTCACTGGAGGTATAGGATTTTATCTTATAACTACCCAACACCATCCCCTCTGCCATAGAATTGATTAGATTAATGTCGACTTGATTTTGGTCAACGAACTGGCGTAAATCAATTTTGATATTATTTATCTGGTATTTTTTAATAATTTTCACCAGTTTAGCACCTAAGATCTTTGCATGATGATTATTATAGATATTACCTATAAAAATAACATATTTGTAAGTTGATGTACTGTGAGTCGGAACGATCTCTATTAATTGTTCTTCATTACAGTGGTTAATAATAGCTTGATTTAAATAAATCTGTACATTATGCATACTTATAATGTTTTGATCTATTGGAATGACTAATACCTCATTAACTATCTGGTCTTCTGTGGTTATTAAATTAAATTCCGTGTCCACATAGATCAACCTTCTTCTATATATTTTTTTCCAAACATATTAAAAGCCTAGGAGAGCTAGTGGTATAAGGAAGACCATTAAAATCACCCCACGCTTTTTTAAAGTGTAGATTATAATTTCCCGCTATTTTAATGATTTTGCTAAGAGTATATTCTTGTAAAAAATTGCGATATTCATAGCATACTCTGCTATTTAACAACAAAATGATATGACGATGACCAAATAGGGAATCATTTATTTTTCCTTCTTCAATAAGTTCAAGATAGGGTTCATTAAAAAATAAACCTCCATTGTTTATTATTTTCCATTCTTTATCATATTCTTCGTCAAATACTTTATTCACTAACTCTAGAAACAATTGCCCGCCACTATTTAAAGATTTACTCATTTTATTAAGCAATCTATTCACATCTTCTTCTGAAAAGAAGTTCAACACCTCGTAAAAAACAACTGCTAAATCAATTGAAGCGGGGAAATCACATGTTAATAAATCTCCCAACTTAAAAGCGTAGTCCTTTACTGAGAAATTTTTTAATGCGTAATGTATAGCAGATGGAGCACTATCAATCCCGAAATAAACCGTTTCCAAATTTTGTTTTTGAATCGCCTCCGCATACAAGCCTGGACCACAAGCTATGTCTAGAACCCTTAAGTTATTTCTAAGAATTTTCTCAGCTATTAAAAAACTGACATGATTCTCTATATCTTTCTTTGCCCGAGAAGCTTGATCATGAGATTGCTCCAAATGCTCTTCTAACATTCGATTTGAAAAATATAATTCGCTCCAGGGTAATGTTTCTCCAGCCCCTTTTTTATGGATAATCATCCGTTTAAAATCCGTAAGATTAATAAGTTTTTCTATTGGATCGGCTTGTAAAGGTTTTTCTATAACTTGAATATCGCTATCGTCACTGATTATAGATATAGGTAAAACATTAGTTACAGCAGGAAACTGTATTTCGTATAATTCACAAACATCAAACCCATCAGATAAGTGCGTCTTATCCCTTTTATGCATTAATGTAACTGATCCATATTCGGTCTGCCAATACTCAGATATTATAACTGTTTCACTCGAAGACTCCTCGTCTAATCCTAAAACAATGTTTGTAGGTTTCCCAACATGTTCGAGCAAATCATTTTTTACTTTCAGATATGTTTCAATATCTAGTTTAACTTCTTTTGACATATGTTTGTTACCTCTCAAGGTGAACTTGGGAATTGTTAATATTGTAAATTGGTCCAATTACTAAATCATCAACAACCTTCTGCCACCCCTCATTTCCTGAATTATCAATTCTAATTACAGGTGGAAGTCCTGGCAAAGGATCGTCAAAAAATGTTTTTTTATAAGTCTGGGATATACTTGAAAGCGTTTCAGTATTTTCCCAGAACTTCGGGTTTGTTTTTCTTTTCACAATTCTATTGAAAGCAATATCTGGTGGAGTATCTATGAATACTATATAATTAGGTTGAGGATTATAGGAATCAATATGTGCTTTATAATTATTCAAGACATCTATTCCCCATAAGACGTAATTATAAACAACATCAGAGTATGTGAATCGATCTGCTATTACGTGACGCTCTAGAATGTGTTTTCTTACTGTACGTTCATAGTGAACCTTCTTATCTAACTTGAACGCTTCAGCAATTTCCTCAGGTGTATGGATTATATTTTTATTTCTTATATTATTTATAACCTCAGCATATTTAGGTATAGTCCATGAGTGTTGCCCAATAGTCAAGCATTCAAGTGCTGCCTCTTGTAACCTGCGATAAATGTATTTTCGAATTGTTGTCTTCCCAGATCCATCTATACCTTCAAGAATCAAGAAAATATTTTCCATGAAGAACGCTACCCTTCTTTATAAATTTCAAATCTTTTTACGCCTGGATACCATGTAGTCAGTAATTCTTTAATATTCTCACTCCCGATTTCATCTAGAGCAGGAATTATAGAGCTCTCAACCTGCTTGAGTCTAGAAAGTTCATAATCTGTACGATCATAACAGTACTTCAATTGTTTATCATTAAGTAAGTTAAATCCATTACCTTCAGACAAACGTTTATAAAAGTGATACACAATAGAGAAAGCAAATGTTCCATGAACGATACCTAGTGCCGGCCTCATTGTATTACGCCAGGGAGAATACCAACTATTCGCAGTATTAATCACATTAATTTCCTCACGCATTAAATAATAATTCAACCAAGAATGTACCGATTCATGCAAGATTGCTTCAGCATACCTTAATGGTGATTCTGTCCAATCAGTAAATACCGTTCCTGAAAGAGGTGTTAAGGTGTAACTATCCGTACTATCGTCCAGATCACGCCAATCTAAGTTGATAATCACAGATCCCGTGAGTTCATTGAAGAATAACAGATGGGTTGCAGATATTAACTTCAATGCTTCTTCTACATAATCATTTGACAAAGACTGTTTAGCATTTTTTATAATATCGTGAGTAATACAATATGCATTGTTGTTGAAATTTTGGTTATATGTTGCACGCTTACAATATTCGCTATTAACTATCAAAAATGTTGCATTATCGTAGTTATATAAAAATGGCTCAAATGCACTCTCATCCAGTGACCAAAGAGCTAATGCATCATTTGCTAAATCAACATCATTAGTCTCTGCAGCTCTTTTTGCTAGGTAAAGTGTATGCTGTAATAATGAAAATGTAATGTTTCTAGGGAAAGATAGATTCGATTTAAATTCTGTACCGCTAAGTACTGACAATGCTGTAGAAATCTTCTGCTCCTTTTCGAGCCTCCAACTATCTATATGTTCAAAAAAATTATGAACAGTTCTTCCATCGATCATCTCAGTCCACATGTTATACCCTCTTTTCATTTATGATATTTTGCTTTTTACATGTTCAATAATTGATATACGATAATCACAATATTCTTCATATAAATTGGAACCCCTGAACCTCCCTCTAGTAGCCAAACATCCTCCATTACAGGTGTTTTTATAATCACAATCTTCGCACTTTTCTAACAGTTCATTTAAAGAATCATGCAGAGGTTTGTTCGTTTGAAAATGTATAATGTCATCCAAACTTTCGAAATCTTTTAGATAGGAGAGAAGAGAATTTTTAGAATCTAACTCATCGCAACTTCCCACTCTTCCATCCGGATATAACGAGAGCATATTAGCACATTTAAATTGATTGTATACGCAAAAGTTTGCATGTTTTCCACCAACGACTCTAATGATACTCAAAAAAGGTTCTAACAATAATTCCTTATATCTTTGTGTTTCCGTCCAATAGTCGAACAGTTCTTTTAGAAAAGAACTAAATTCTAGTGGAGTTATCCCCCATCCTGGGACACCTTCACCATTAGGATTTAGTATTTCTATTGATTCGATATTCCCTTTATTTTTAGGGCTCATTACGTTAAAATCAAAGCAAGGGTTTATTTTCAATAAACTTATACAACTAAATCCCATGAAGTAATCTAAAATCTGCTTACTTCTCTTTAATGCGGGCTTAGTGACAGTACATATCAATCCAATCTTCATTTCATTTGCCTCAAGTAATCTCAGGGATTTCTCAACTTGCTTATAAGTCGGTCGGTCAAGATAATCGACTCTATGTTTTGTGCTTGCAGGGTCACCGTCTAGACTTGTAGATATCTCAATTTCAGGCCATTCTGTCTTTAAGAGATCTATCCATTCTTGGTCTAAGAGGATTAAGTTAGTTTGCAATTTAAGTCTAATAGGTCCCTCATATTTTTGACACTCGCGAATTAACGAAAGCATTTTTTCTTTTCCGATGATGAGAGGCTCGCCACCATGCAGTTCCAATGCCAAGGGCCTTTTATTTGCTTTTTTTAAAAACTCACTTAGCATATCTGCATTTATATTTTTATACGGTCCAGATGGCTTTCTCTTTTCATAACAATAATGGCAATTAATATTGCACACTTCTCCTGGAAGTTTCAAAAAAACCGAAAGCGCTTCCTCTTCAAAAGGTAGATGCAACTCCAAAACTCTACACTCTCCTCTATTGGGAGCGTGATTAAATGCCTTAGCACTTTATCACGCTCCAACTACTTGCTAGTTACGTGTTAGTCTCAAAAGCTATTGAGATGACTCCGATGATTTCAACTGCCTTTGGAGAGCTTCCCAATCACGCCCAGAGCCATTACTATGATGGGCACTGGCAGAAAATGTTTCCTTACCCAACTCGAGTTTCTGTACTGATTCAACAAACTTAGAGAAATCGATTTTCATATATTTTCACCTCCTTTCAAAGATCTTATTTCCTTTTCCTATCAAGTATCAATGATATAAGCCAAATAATATCTTTCTCATGTTTTTTTTAAGTTAAGATCGATTAGTTCAGATACCCGCATTGGGTTAAAAAATCTATTCACTATTGTATCTGTCCAGGTAAATAAACCGTGATCTTTTTCGTAGAAAGTTACTTTGTTTAAATAATCAAGATTATTTGGCTTCAAAGCTTCTAAAACAAATACCGGTATAAAATTTCCATAGAGTTGACTAACATAATAAAGAGAGTAATATATTGATTTTTCAATATTAAATGTCTTTACAGTATCAATTAATTGATACCAATCAATATTTAAATTATGGTTATTTACCATGTTGTGAATATCGCATGACTTATATAAAAGTAAATCTTTATACTTGATCACTTCGTCATAATTGATAGCTTCTTTATAAAAATGTATACATAGGAATATTAAAAAATCTGCCCATGACAATGTTGATAATTTATGCCCCATTATACTTACAGTTTGACTTCTTTTTAAAAAAACACTTACTTCTTCATCTGTTCTTGTTGAGGTCAACAAATCAATCGAAAATTGAATATCAGCCTTATGGTACTTTGATAACGGCATGTCAAATTGCTTGATAAATGGATAAACCTCGTGAGAAACCATTGACCAAAGTGCGATTTCTTTTCTTTCCGAACTTATCACTTTATTTGTCCTAAAATCAATTGTCCCCTGAACATAACCTAATTTGTTTAATATTTGAGAAACCTCTTTAATTGAAGCCCTATCAATCAGTATGTCGAGATCATTAAATTCACGGCAACCATAGTCATTATAAATACTGTTTGAAAGAACTATACCCTTGAGTAAAGCATAATTTATACCTTCTCTCTCCAATTGTGATAGTAAGGGTATAGAAAGTTCAAATTGCTCTTTTGCCCTCGCAATATTTGAAAGATATGTTTGCTGAAGGGTACTATATAATTTAGAGTAAGCACATTTTATATTACCTTGCTCTAAAATATACTTACTAATATTTCTCCATGCGATGCCGGGAATTTTATGAAAATATAATTGCCCCAGCACATAACTCCAGTTCATATGTTGCCCGATTAATTTAGTAAAAAGCTCGACTTCTTCCTGAATCATACTACTTTTTGAGAATAATAATAAAATCTGGTTTTCAAAACTTAAATCATTATAATTTTCTATATTCCCCATAACACACCACCTCACTTAACTTTTTATAAAAAGAAGTCCAATTTACCTGTTTAATATTTTTTATATATATAAAATAACTAATATTATCCATTTTTGATAATTGATGAGTAATGATAATGGTTGTCATTCCTTCTCTCAATCTATCAACATTCGCTTGAACACGCCTCTCAGTCTCCAAATCTAGCGCTGAAGTTGCTTCATCAAGAATTAATACCTCAGAATTCCCACTAATTGCTCTAGCCAAAAAAATCCTTTGACGCTGGCCACCGATAATGTAATCCCACGTTTCCCAATAAAGTATCGTATCCGTCGGAAAATTCCATAATAGTTTTGTGAATTTCAACATCCCTATATGCTTGTTCTAGTTCGGTTTGAGAAAAGTCCCTACCAAAAAGAATGTTTGATCTACTTGTATTGGGAAATAAGTAGAGTTCTTGAAACACAACGCTAACTTTTTTGACCATGATTCTTTAGAAATATAATTTATAGGAATATTAATAACCTCTATCGTCCCTTGTTTCGCTTCATAAAACCGAAGAAGAAAATGTGCAATTGTTGATTTACCCGATTTACCATCTCCAACAATGGCCACTTTTTTTTTCTGTTGGAATTTCCATGGAAAGCGAGTTAAGGATTCTCGTATTATCATCATGATAAGAGAAGCTCACATTCTTAAAAACTAAACTTCGTATTGGCTGTTCCAAAACAACCTCTCCCAGATTGACCTGATCACCATCAATTAATTGTTTAGCCTTGTGTATGCCCCAGTAAGCATTGAAAAGATGCATCGTTGAATTATAAATTCCTTGAATTGCATTAAGTAACTGAATAGTTAATTGATAAAATACAACAAACGTCCCTAAGGATACATTCCCTTGAATTACCTGATACCCACCGTAACCTAAAATCAAAAGATTGGAACCCCATCTCATTGGTTCAGAAACATATAGTTGTCTTCCTTCAAGTCGTACCAATTTAAGCACGTTATCAATATATTTTTGGTAACTAAGCTTAAACTTCGTAGAATAATGAGATGTCACGGATTCAGGTATTAATTAAGTGAAATTTTTCCTTGACTGATGCAATAGCGAACATCTGCATTCTCAACCGTTGATAACCGATGTGCAATAATTATAGTTGTCCTTCCTTTTCTCAATGTATCAATATTGGCATGTACTCGTCTCTCTGTCTCTAGGTCCAATGCAGAAGTCGCCTCATCAAGAATCAGGATCTCAGGATTGCCAATAATCGATCTAGCTAATGCGATTCTTTGACGCTGACCACCAGATAAAGTAATTCCACGTTCCCCCAACAGAGTATCGTATCCATTCGGCAGCTCCATGATTGTGTCGTGGATTTCAGCCTCCTTGCATGCCTTTTCCAATTGTGCTTGGGTAAAATCTCTTCCCATAAGAATATTCATTCGGAGAGTATCGGGAAAGAGATATGGATCCTGGAACACTACCTTCACCTTTTGGGCCCATGACACTCTGTCTATGTGATTAAGAGATACATGATTGACTTCGATCTTCCCTTCATCAGGCTCATAAAATCGAAGTAACAATTGAGCTATCGTGGATTTTCCGGAGCCACTCTCTCCAATAATAGCTACCTTTTTCCCAACAGGGATTTCCATTGATATGGAATCTAGTACTCTGCCTTGTTCTTTTCTATACGAGAAACTGATATCTTTTAAGTCAATGTTTTCGATGGCTTTAGCCATTTCAGTGTCACCGACATTGATCTGTTCACCTTGAATAATATTTTTCGCTTTGTACATCCCCCCATAAGCATTAGAAAATTGCATTGTCGAATTATAGACCCCTTGAATTGCATCTAACAGCTGAATAGAAAACTGATAGAAAACAATAAATGTACCGAGCGACACGTTCCCTTGGATCACCTGATATCCCCCATACCCAAGGATCAAAAGATTAGAGCCCCAGCGTAATGGTTCTGAGATATAGAGCTGCTTGCTTTCCAGCCTGACCAACTCGAACACTTTTTCCAAATACCGTTGAAAACTTTGTTTGAGCCTTATAATTTCCCAACGAACTTTATGAAAGGCAATCACTTCTCTTGAGGAGGATATTCCCTCTTCGATATTGACATTGTGCTTAGCTTTTAATTCATTCCTCTCCACCGATATTCCATGGATTCGTGAACCGAAATATTTGCCCTGAACAATGTAAATCACGGAGAGAGGTATTATGATCACCAGCAATTCCGGCATAACATAACAGACAATCGCTAGAAGCAATATGAGATTGAGCAGCTTTTCTATTAATCCCGGGAAGTTCCAAATATACACATTCTTTGAATTCATGAACTCGTTTAGATAAGAGACAAAGCTACCGATTCGTTCCTTCTGGTAATCTTTAACCGGCATTCTGTAAAGAAACTGCATATATTCTTTTCTCATGATCAGTCTCAGCTTATCCGAGGCTCGTTCGAACAGGATGTCCTTAAAACACCATGAAGCGATGTACGAGCATGCCATCAAGAGAAAGAATCCTAAAAAGTATGGAAACAAGTGATAATCGCCGGCAATAAAAACATCATCGATGATATATTTTTGGCTAATCGTAATAAGCAAATTTGTTACAACCGAGATAACCAACAAAACTAATGCACTAATATAAATGCGTTTGACTTGTGCAATATAGTTAAAGATCCATCTAAGCGTTTGTAGCATCTCTCTTCTCCCCCATCAGAAGCTGATAAAATGCTCCATTTCTCTCAAGCAAGCTATCATAAGTTCCAACTTCAGCAATTTCGCCATTCTCTACAACAACAATTTTGTCAAAATCCTGAATGGTGGAAATTCGATGTGCTACTGCGATAATGGTTCTGTCCTTAAACAGTTGATCCAGGGCTTTCTTCACCTCTGCCTCATTCTCATGATCGAGAGCCGATGTCGCTTCATCTAAGACAATTATTCTTGGATTCTTCAAAATCATACGAGCGATGGCAATTCGTTGCCGCTGACCACCTGAAAGCTTGTTCCCACGCTCACCGATAACGGTATCGTATCCTTCAGGCAGTGCCATAATAAACTTGTGAGCTGAAGCTGCTGTAGCCGCAGCAACGATATCATCCTCCGATGCACTTTCATTGCCGAACTGGATATTCTCCTTTACTGTGCCTCCATATAAGTAAGTTTCCTGGAATACGTATCCCATGCTTTCTCTCAACTGTTTTAATGATAACTGTGTCAAGTTAACCCCATCCAGATAAACTGCACCATAAGCAGGATCGTAGAATCTGGATATCAGTTTAATTAAGCTGGACTTCCCATGTCCGCTCTTACCAACCAGTGCGACTTTTTCACCTGGTTGTATCGAAAGGTTAATGTTATTCACTACATCCGATGAGGATGTATAACCGAAACGAACATTTTGAAGTTCGATTCCTCCTCTGACTTCATGTAGCACATTGGGATGATCAACTTCCTTCACATCGGGCGCAAGCTCCATAAAGTGATATAGTCGAATAGTCTGATACAATAACACTCGCTGCTCCGTCAAGTTTGTAATCAAGATCGTAAGATCAAACATCACCTTGTAGTATAGGATGGTGAATGCTATAAACTCTCCAACTGTTAACAGTTCTTCAGAAACGAAAAAGTATCCACATACGAACATTAATACACCGCTGAAGTACACTGCTACCCTTCGAAATGCCCCTCGGTAGTTAATGAGTTTGAAATATACTACATTGATGGCTGCAGTCTTTCGGTCTTGTTCCAGCAATTGATCCAGTTTCCACTTTTCCTGCCCGTATGCTCGCAACTCCATCATCGCAGAGATACTATCATACTGTTTTTTATTCAATTCAGCATGATAGTCAGCTAGTTTCTTGGCATAATCAGCAGACTTCCTTTCAAAATAAGGGCCAATCAGATAATAGAGAAGAATACCTGGAATAAACACAAGTGATAGCTGCCAATTGAGCATTGCCATGAAAATAAAGGTCACCGCAAAAGTAATTGCATATTGAATAATAGTCGGGAGATATTTTCGATTGATCTTTTGAATGGCTTCGACCTCAGTATGAAATAGCGAGAAAATCTCACCAACAGGATGCTTTTCATAAAATGAGTACCCCAGACTGCGCATCTTCTGAAATACCCCTATTTGCATATCTCCCGCAACCCACTCCTGCACCTTACGATCCGTTAGATGCTTTAATATGGTGGAGATAATTACAATTGCAATAACACCTGTTAAGACGACGAGTATCTCTCGATATCTCGACAAATCATTGGACGGGAGAACGTCATCCACTAGCACCTGGATAAATTTAGGCATGGAAATCTGTGCAGAAGCGATCATTAGTCCTAAGAATAAACTAGTTGCAAATAAAACCTTATATGGCTTAAGAAAGCGAAGCGTCCACCAATATATTTTAATCAATCTTGGCTTATCAATAGTACTATGCTGATTTTCCGCTTTTATTGTTGCGTGTTCCATAATTCACCCCCGTTTATGAGCCACTACTCTCTTTAATGCCATTTTGATACTATCCGCTAGTATTTCAAGTCCCTGTCTTAATACTCCCTGCTCTATTGTTAATGGTGGAAGAATCTTCACTACCGTATCTTTGCGCCCAACACATTCTACGATCAATCCATTTGAAAAACATATATCTCTGACTTCATATGCTATTTCTTTAATAGGTATACCGCTAAAATCAATGCCCCATATCATCCCTTTTCCTCTCACCTGAATCTCGGGATCTAATGTGACGAATTTTTTTTCAAATACAGTTTTTATTAAAGAAGAATTCTCTCTTGCTACCTCTTGAAACTGCTTCGAATCCCATAGTTCTAATGCAGCAGTAGCTGCAACGAATGCTAGCTGATTGCCACGAAATGTACCATTATGTTCTCCTGGAGCCCAAATATCATATTGCTCTTTGATTAATAAGAGCGCCATTGGCAATCCATAACCACTGATTGACTTAGATAGAATAACTAAGTCAGGAACGATTCCAGCTTCTTCAAAAGAGAAAAATGATCCTGTTCGCCCACACCCTACTTGCACTTCATCACAGATAAGTAAGATTTCATGTTTCTTACATATTTCACTTAGTGCTTGTAACCAATCAATAGGTGCTATATTTATGCCACCTTCAGCTTGAATCGTCTCAACAACAATGGCTGCTGGTTTATCAACTCCAGAGTGATCATCCTGAAGGATTTTTTCAATGTAATCAATTGAATTAATATCATAGATGTCTCCTGGATATGGTATAAAGGTAACATTAGATAACGGAATTCCGGCTGCTTGTCTGTGGTAGTTGTTACTCGTAATAGAAAGACTCCCAAGTGACATTCCATGGAAACTACCCATAAATGCAAATATTCCAGCTCTTTTTGTCACTTTTCTTGCCAGTTTAATCGCTGCTTCAACAGCATTTGTACCTGTTGGCCCGCAAAACTGTACTTTATATGGATAATTGAGCTTATTTAATGTTGTTAAGCGGAATGAATGGAGGAACTGTTCTTTGGCGACTGTATACATATCAAGTGAGTGAATGATTCCATCCGACTCGATATATTCAATTAGCCTTCTCTTGATATGTTCATGATTATGACCGTAGTTGAGTGCGCCTGCCCCTGCAAAGAAATCAATATACGGCTTCCCAGATGCTGCTTTTATAATCGAGCCTTTAGCACTCAAAAATGTATCAGGAAAAGATCTGCAATATGATCTTACGTTGGATTCAACTTCTTCAAATATGTTCACCACATATCATCCCTCTTTGGTATAGCTCTAAATTAACCACCCAACATTTTGTGCAGATAACTCACGTGGTTTTATACTTACATCAAGCCGAATATTATCATATATCTCTTTGGCAAGCTTTTGTGCTCCATGAATAGTATCGGCAGTTGTGAGAATCCTTGCTAGAATATCCGTATTTGAGGTTGCACTATTGATGTATTCCTCTTTCTCTTTCATAAGAATTACATGAGCATCATTCCGTGCAAGATAATTGCTATCAATGTGCAATTGTCTTAAATATCCTGAGACAGGACTTGTTACCTCTAGACACGCCGAGTAGTTAGTAGCATAATTAACTGGCTCTAGTATTTCTCCAGTAATATATAGAGAGCATATGGTATCGAAAACCGATATCCCCAAAGCACGATCAATCATCCATGGATTGGGCGGACCAATAAGACGCGGATTCACTTCTAGAATATATATTTTGTTGTCAGGACTTACTATATACTCGATATGACATGGGCCGAAATTATACTGAAAATCCTTAATAAATCTCTTCGTTTCTTCAATAACCAATTCTGCAACATCACCGTAAACCGGAAACGAATATCCCAATTCTACAAAGTAGGGCAGTTCGCTCATTAACCGATTGGTTACTCCAAAAACTTGAAACTGACCATCTGAAACTATAAATTCACAGCTGTATATATTCCCTACGATATATTCTTCCAGTAAAAAGCTTGGGCTCAATAAAGACCCCGTATATCTCGAGAGATACTTTAGCTGTTTATAGCAATCTCTAAGTTCCTGTTCAGATTGAACAAGCTGTACTGCGACTGACTCATTCCCATTGACAGGCTTGAATATCCATTCTTTCTTCTCAGCGTTGTTATAAAACTGAACTGCGACAGTTAAATCCTCAAATGAATAAAAGTCTGGAACATTATAATGAAATTTTCTCTGTTTTTCCCTGAACTTATTTTTATAATGAAAAGTCGCTGCAATATTGGAGTTCAGAGATCTATACCCATACTTCTCACATAGTCGGCATACTGATGTTATAAAAAAGTCACTTGTTGAACAAATCGTTTCAATTGTACATAGATTGTGAAGTTCACTGATGATTTCAGCAAGTCGTTCGTATTGAATAATTCCTTTATCAAATATAATTTTATTGGCTTGAGCTATATTATCTTGTTCATAAGGAATAACTCCAGAATGAATGTATATGACATTAAACCCTAGTTTCCTGAAAGAAGGGATTTCAGCCCCCCGATTTCCAGACTCAACTAAAATGACAGTACGGTTCATTGCTGTACTCCATAGTTCTCCGATAGTAATTTTGTGACTTTGTTAATAGTCGAAAAGTTTTCAACTAATAGATCTTGATCATCAATTTCAATATCAAACTCTACTTCCAAGTTAACAATAAACTCAATCGTTTTGATGGAGTCCAAACCTTCATTCCTTAAGTCAATTTCAAAGTTAAGGTCTGTCGCTCTGTTAAGCACTTCACTTAATTTCTTAGCAACCACTTGTTCCAACGCAGAAACTTGCGGGACCGTCAAAGTAATATCCCCCTCATAATATCTATCTCATTCCATTTATTAAATTCTCGACCATGAACGTCTATTAGTGCTTCTTTCCATCGATCTATACCAAATGCGACGCAACCAGAATGCAATGCTACCTCATCGCGACCTTTAATCTCATACTTTGAACAAAGCATATCCTGACAGTAATTAAAGGACGCTATTGAGACTTCTTTACCATTCGAAGTGGTAACAAGCAGTTCGTATTTAGCATTGCTCATCATCTGATATGTCCCTTTTGTCTTCAAATCTTGGCTAAAGAAGAACGGGTCGGTAGCTGTGGATATTCTTCCTTTCAACCCGAAGGATTCAAATAAGCCCCAAACATTTTCCAAAATTTGATTGCGCATGTCAACTACCATGCTTTCTTGTCCTATAATTACAATTTCTCGCATCGAAAACTCGTTACGTCTAAAATTATCTTTTCTCCATTCGATCTCATGACGAAAGCATTTCCCTTTTCCAGTGAGAATTTTCCCCTCTAGCAAAGTCATACCTTGCAGTTCCTCATAGCAGTGGTAGCATATACAAGGCTGTAATATATCTCCATTATATTTAAAGGATTCATCATAAGATTCTGTTTGAGTCTTGTTGCGGAAATTGTTAATCGCTTCGTATTCATGTGGTACAGATGTAACCCCGAAAATGTTTTGCGGGAAATGGATGTGATATTGGTTTCGGGTCATGTTGTGTTTGCTTAAAACAGAGGGATATTCCCGCTTTACTGCTCCATGATTTATTGCAATTTTGGTAAACTCACTATCCAAGCCTTCCATCAATGTAATGTCATACTCATCCATAAAACAGGGATATTCATATTTATTTTCATTAAATTCCCATTGTTTGCGATTAACCGGAATTAGATTACTTTTTACGACTCGTTCTTTTATAACACGTGTATTTTCAAGACTACTACACAAATCCTGATATGACTCCCTCAATTCGTTCAATTGCCCCGAATTCATTCCGATTTCATTCAGAATTAACTCAACAACTTGCTTATCTTTGCAATAAGTTATTCCCAAAATACTTTCCGATAAATATGGTACTCGCTCTAGCAATATCTCAACCTTATCTACGAGTTTCACCGGAATGTCAAATGATACATTCATTATGTTTCCCCTTTCTATAGCCAGCGAGTTCGATGAGTCAGAACGCCTAATTCGTGTTTGGCAATCATTTCATAAGAGACATCAGATTGTGGAGGGTGAAACTGTCCAGCCTTTACATCTTGATACAACTTTGAAAGAATGTTCTTATTGGTAATGCTACTGATTCCGACAACTTTCATTGCGAGATTGACAAGCTGTTCAGCGTTTTTTACAACAATCTCTTTGGTCATCAAACTGATAATACTTATATTGTCCTCCATAGAATTGCCTTCAAGATATTTTTGAAGCAGTTCGCAATATCTTATAATTTGTGAACGACTTCCCTCTAGCAACATCAACATCTCTGCAACTGAAAATTGAACGCCTGGGAAGAAAGATAAGGTGCGATTCGTATGAGGAACTTGTCTATCTTTGCAATGGTCTAATACGAATTGGTATGCCTTCTGAGCAATTCCGAAATAAACAGAAACGATACTAAGACGGAAAAGATAGGCAAATACATTCGTTTTCTGTAATGCATCTTTCTTCTCTAATAGCACATCAGAATGCGAAACATGAACATTGTCGAAGCGCACAGTATTGCTACGACTCTCTGTCATTGATATGGTGTCCCAATCTGCTTCTATAGATATACCCTCAGCACTTTTTCTCAGGAGTAGGACTGCAACCCGCCCCTCATGTTCTGATGGATTTTCCACATAACAATATACGGGAAGGAAATGTACAAAAGGCTCTAACGAAACAAATTTTTTCACTCCGTTTACTAGATACCCATCATTCGTTCTCCTCGCATGGATCAAAAAATGATCTGGAATCAACTGATCTTCTCTAACGAAATATATTCCCGGCTCGTTTAGCGATCCAAATATCTTTTTGTTGTCCATTTCTGGATGCAAGATTCCACTGAGTATCTTATCCGGGAGTATATGTTGCATTCCCCACTGCGTGTATAGATGCATTGAAAAACTTAAAGCAGTAGAAGGACAGTTTTTCGATAAACCTGAGATCAATTCAAAATAGTCAGTTGTGTTGACGTTTGAATCACAAGTATATTGATGTGCATTATTCTCGATTAAAAAATTGATTTTCTCAGAGAAGGATCTTTCATATTTTGTTACATACTGAGTAAATCGTTCAACATAACCCAACTTATTCTTCATATAATCGTCTCCATATGTTATGATGCGACATATTACACAATCTACCATTGGTCTTCACCTTGTACAATAATATCTGTAGAATATAAACATATGTAAATTGTTAACATTCAATGAGATGAGGGTCGTCATGAGAGTGAAATCAATGTTTAGTGACGTAGTCTTATTCCCAGGAGAGTTAGAACGGTGGTATACCAATAAACATGACTTTATCTTTATTAAATCTAATAATGTTATAGAAATTTGTTTTAACCGCATCCATGTTAAATTAAATGAAAAGAAGTCAGGACTATTCCAGTGCAGCCAGGGTCCTTTTTCCATTCAGAATATCAGCTCCTATCCTGCCACATTACAAGGAATTAAATTTAATTGTGGGATTAAGATGAATAAAGACTTTTTCTCAACTGACTTTGAGCAACACCTATTTATATCAATATTAACAGGTAGATCTACTGCTGAAGAATGTCGCTCTCACATCATAAAGCTTCTTGAACAAATTAATAAACCACAGCGACCACAAAACAACCGAGATCGTATCGACCCTAGATTGATTCAACTAAACAGGTATATCAGGAAGAACTACAACACTCCATTATCACTTCAAGATCTAGCTGATTATGTCGGCGTACACCCAACGTACTTAAGCAATACTTATTCCAAAGTATTTAATACTTCCCCCATTTTATTTCTTAATCAATTAAGAATGAAAGCGGCTAAGGTGTTACTAGCGAATCCCGAATTTACCATTAAAGAAATTGCCGAGTTAGTCGGATATAACAGTGTATCGCAATTCAGTTTATTATTTAAAAGATTTCATTCTTTGACCCCTAGCGAATTCAGGGAGGATGTGCTGAAGTTAAAGCTGTAGACTTCTAGCAATATACAGACCAGACCTCGACGATATACAATAAAGTAAATTATTCGTAGTGAAAGTTAAACGCAAATGGATATAATCTAAATACTGCAAGTCCCTAACAGTCAAAGGTTCTAAGAAGAGCTGCCACTGAGAAGACTAATGACTAGTAGTGTAAGTCGGTTAGCGTGCCACCCTCCTACAGAACACACTTGCATTCTGCGTTTAGAACTTGTTCCTCTTAAATGGAGTTCTTCATGCGCTGAGTGGTACATGAGCGGTTTGGGAAAGTGACTTCGTCCTAAGATATCATTTCAACCGCATGCGAAATAACTGTAAGGTTTCCAACAGGTTGCTTCATCCAAATGACGCATGCACTTGATTGAATAAACACGGTACATTTTCCCGCAATAGTGCTTACGAACATGGCTGAAATCACATGCAGATACCCACTCTTGTCAAAGCCGTGTATAGCCATAACTAAGCGGCGACGAGAAAGTCTTCCCCTCATCGTCAGAAACTATATATTCAAGCTGATCAATCTGACCTTTATAAGCCTTGGCTAACAATCTTTATTCGTTGAGCTTCGACAGAAGTAGTTGCAATGCGGCTTGTTCGTTTTCGCGAATTCCTTTCATTATGGAGGTCAAATCTATTTTCATCTTACTAATATTATATTTAATTACCAAATCAAGTATTATCTCTGATTGTTTATAAATATCAAGAAACAAACCTTCAATATCCGAACTTCCATCATCATGTATCAACTTCAATTTTTTTAGGTAACCAATTCGAGCATGCATGCATTTTTTATGGTCAAATAGAATATGAAAATTTCTAATATCGATGTAGTTCATATCGCGCTGTTGTGTTAGTACATATTGTATGAGATCATCATATATACTGAAAATCCCTTAATATCCAGGTGTTGCGTTACGAATCATCGTATTTTTTTGAGATGAGTTAATGGAAAACAAATAATTATGAGGCTCAATCTAAAAATTAGTGGTTGAACTTTTTAACTCGTTAAATGGCGTCGATTGCATTCAACTAAAATACCCGCTTTATAGCACTCCCGATTACGTGTGAAGTAGTGCCGACGCTGGTAAGCCTTGATCCGATTATGCCGCCCTTCAACGGTTGCATTCGTAAAACGACAACGATGGTAATTCACGATCTCCTCTTGCCAGTTTCGCATGGTTTTCAACGTACTCTGGACGGCAGGACGGTCAATATTCTCACCTTGCTCCAACCAGCGATTGAATCCAAGGCGAGCTATGTTAATGTTAGGTGAGCAGTCATACCACTGAGAAAATGCCTCCTCCCATTCCCAAACGCTTCGTAGCAACGGAGAGAAGGCAAGCAGAATTTCTAACTGAGCCTTGCTCGTTTCAGACAGTTGGTCCATCGGTGGATTCAGCAGCCGATGATGGCTTTTCAGGGTTGCTCTGGCCCTAGGGGACAGCATGTACTGAATCGACTTTCGAATCTCCTGAATACTTTCGATGACATAGCCATGAACATGGAACCGATCTGCAATACGAATGGCACGTGGGAAGCATTCGCTAATCCATGTGTGATACGCTCTGCCAGGTCCATCACAACTGCTTTGGGCTTCAACGCTAGAAAGTGGGGATGCTCGTGAGCATTAGCACGCAAGTCTTCAAGCTTCCTCCCAGCCCAAAGATCCAGCATCGTTTCGCCTTTTAGATTATGAATGCCTGTATTATACGTGTGCCCTTTTTTAATCGCGAAGTCGTCAATCCCCAGTACCAAGCCGGAGGTGTTTTCGGCTTCACGCCAAGCTAGTTTCGTCAAGCGCTCGCATTCAACGTGGAGGGCTTCCTGATGCATTCGTTGCACCGTACTAGCAGGTGCTTGTTGCATTTGTGCGCTATGTATTGCCGTGGATCCGAGTGTCTGTTCTACGGTTTGATCACGGAAAGCATGACTGTATCGCTGTTTAGGACCTACAAAGTCGTAGGCCCAAACGAAGCTAATTTGGCATTGCGTACAAGCCATACGGATCGATGGAACATGCAGATAGCTTTTCCTCCCAAAGATACTTAGATGCCGAATCTGACGTGTACGGTTTCGACCGTCACGCTTCACAGGGGATTCCGAATGACAAAGAGGACAAGGTTGTTTGTAGGCCACTGGTGATGCCTCCAGATGAACTTCTTTTGTATCCATGGAGACCATTTTATGAAGTTGTAGCTCTGGTAATCCGAGCAATTCGTTGATATACTGTATTGGCATCTGTCATTTCCTTTTTTGTTGTTGGGTAGGACTTACAACAATACAGGAACTGCAGATGTTTTTCCATTTCTATCCTCGTTCTACTCACTTTTCTACTTCGTCAACCACTAGTTACGGTTTTGAGCCTTAATTTCATCTTTAATTTTCTTAGCTGCTCGTGCATACTGATCATTTCCTGGGATACTCTTTTTCTTGCTTTCCCCTTCTTCCTTCCACAATTTTAGTACCCTCGAATAGGTATAAGCATTTACTCCGTCCAGTTGTTCATAAGATGGGGCAACAAAGAACAATTCAATGAATCGCTCTTTTCGAGGATGAAGCAAATAGATCTTCGAAATGTCATCTGGATCGTATTTAACAACATACTTGGTTTGTTTTTGCCCAATAATATCACTGCACTCTTCAGCCTTGTAAATGCGGTTTCCAAAACGGATACCATCTCGTGTATAAGGCTTTTTAAGTGTTAGCATAAATTCAAGCTTATACCGTTCCTCTTCTGATGTTTCAATCCACTCTGGAAAACCTGACTCCATACAGCCATCATAGTAGCGATTCAAAGGTGTCTTACTATTCGATGGCAATCCTCTATGATCACGAATCGGGTACATATCTGTCAAATAAATCATGAGAATCGTTCGAATTTGATTAATGGTCAGGCAAGCTTCTTCCTCAGGGTTAATCTCACCTAGATCTGCGAATTTACTTTTCGTTGTCCCCAGTATATTGTGGATTAACTCGTCATTAATTGTCCGAAATAATCGTTCAATGATAGCCCCGTATTTGGGCAATCGTACAGGTCGGTGCATAATTTCGGATTTCAAACTTTCATTAACAAGACGTTTAATATCGGAGCTTTTAAAATCCATACCGTTATCAACATAGATAACATTCGGCACGCCAAATGCCTCCCACTCCATCTCTGTGCCATATTGAAGCTTCGTATTTTTGAAGAATACACCGTGTTGAATGGCTTTCCGAACAACATTGGCACTGGGAGGTTCAAACGAAATATACAAGCACCAAGGCATCCTGCTAAAAACATCGATACCAAGTGTAATCCAGGGGCGGTCGATGGTTAACCCTGTCTTATCATCTATTGCTTGCATATCCAGTCGTGTGTGATCGATTTGTATAATATCCAGAGGATGTAATGCGTCTCGATCTGCATACCCACGAGCAACATCGTCGTATATGGCTTTTGATTGCTTTAAATTTCGAAACCTCTCTCTAGCTTTTTTATCTATGCGGTCTATGATATCCGATATCGTGCTATAACTAACCTCATGTAATTGTCTGATCCCACATTCACGTTTAATTGACCTCCATACTGTTGCTTTTGAAATGTTGTATTTAGTTAGATAGTCATGTTCAATCACTGACTTAACTATTGGGATTAATTCATCGTCAATTCGAACATTTAGAACATCCAACACAATATCCGGTTTCTCTGGATGGCAGATTTCAAGATATTTTGTATCGTTACGACCGGTGTATCCCCTTCCTTTTCTAGACACGAGCCCTTCAATTCCGCCATTATTTTGTTGATTATCCTGTTCCCGGTATGCTTTCAAATATATCACAACGGTCGACCGGGATACCTTTTTCTTTTTTTGAATAATCCTCGTCTCATTTATACGTTGAATTAAAACTTCTTGAGTTATGGCAGTAAGCTCTTCTCCTTCATTCAGTAAATGCTTATATTGATCCATGAACTTCTGAATCGATCTAAGGTTTTGACTTTTGATTTCTTCCAGTAAAAGAAGTGGTCGGATGACATCAAAACGTTCGCTCACTTCTTCTCGTTTTGGTTCTGCCAGTTTTGCAAGAGTATCAATAGGCACTAACTCTTTTTTAGTGACCTTCATGGATCGATCAGGTTGAAACGTTGAATGGCCCACGACTTCTGAAAACTTCATGCGAAAATCCTCACCGTCAGGACGCTTAATACGAACATATGGCGGTTCAATGGAGATAATCTTATGCTTCTTGCCAAATAAATAAAATTCTGAATATAACTTGAGTTGATTAATGGACATCGCTCATCACCCTATTCTCATGTATTAATAAAGGATTCATAAGCGAATTTATTGTGATCATACTCTCGGATCCAACTGTTTGGTTCACCTCAGTGTGAAAATTGCCTATTGCAATTAAATGAAAAATTAGTGGCTTTACTAATAAAGGGTGAAATTCGTCCTCGAAACTATAAGCAAGTTCATCTACAGTACAGCTTTCTAAACAGATCAGTCGATAGATGACCCTTTCTTTCCATGACGAGTAATATGCCCGTTCCTTCAAGAAATTTTTGAGAAAGCTAATATTTCGAATGAGAAGATTAGGCAGCATCTTTGGATAAATGACAAGATACTCCCACCCCTGATCCTCCGCATATTGTTCACATATGCTTCAATTTTTCATCTTCATTTGGGTCAGGCTCATGTTTGACCTGATAAAGGAACGGAGGTGACTGATGACGATAAACAAGCGCGTCCGGGACATAAAGCCATGATTCACCGTTATCTTTACTAATTGGTATCTCGACAGGTTGCACGTAATATCGAATAACCGATTGTTCTAACTCCAAGTAGTAATAAAATAATCGCTCACCAAGAGATTCATATTCTACGGGACGTTCTAATTTACGACTGAAAAAACTCCCTATAATATGTGGATGTTGATGGCTGTTCTTGTTATTGACTTTTCGTTTGGGTGCAAATGTAGCGTCTTCCTTCTGCCAGTCCCTGCTAAGCCTGTCATATCTCATCAAGACACCTCCGATAAATCTCATTTATATACCAAATTAATAACACATTCCGATGATATCATTTATGATCATTATTTGGTTACAATAAACATGGATAAATTACTAGAGTAAAGGGCTGAATAATTTCAGCCCCTCCTCATCAAACCGTACGTGAGGTTTTCCCTCATACGGCTTTCCGATGTTCGTCATTCATGGGCATGCAGTTACAAGAGCGTTTTCAATCCACTTTGTCTAGCCATGAACGTGATCTCTTTTATGGAACCCATCCATCGAGACCGTTGCCTCTTCTTTGCATACCATCTCGCAAGCCTCTGAAGAATGTACCCGTCCAGTTTCGCCATTTTCCGCTGACTGTAGGCGGTGTAATAATAGTTCCGCCACCCTTGTATTTTGGGATTCAGCCAGTCTACATGTTCAAAAAGTGACTTGTGTCGCATACCTGGCGGTGCCAAGCGCTCCTTCACAACTTCACGGATGCGTTCTTCCGCCTTCCGAGTCAGCCATTGCTGCGTGGTGTAGTACACGTTTCCTTTCGAGGTTTCTGCTTTCGTCTTGCGATGATGCATGCCGAGAAAATCGAAGCCTTCTTCTCCTGTCCACAGTCCGACGATACGCGTTTTAATCGGATGCAAGGTGAGCTCCAGACGCTCCATGATTGTACGAATGAGTTCATACGCCCGGTCTGCATCTTTCTTCGTCTTGCATACGACCACGAGGTCATCCGCGTATCGCGTCAATTCCCCGTATTCGCCGCCGTATCGTTCCCACAGGATGTCAAAGTAGTTTAGGTAAATGTTCGCAAGCAGCGGGGAAATAACCCCACCCTGCGGCGTACCCAAATCGGAGCGTCTTACCGTCCCTTCCTCCATCACTCCCGCTTGTAACCACTTCCGGACCAGCTTCAAGATTCGTCTGTCGCTGATTCGCATTTCAACCAGTTTCATGAGTTTCTCTTGATTGATGTTGTCGAAGTAGCCTTGAATGTCGACGTCGATCACCCCATTCCCTTTGCGGTTGCATGCCTTTCGGATTCGGTCAAGTGCCCCTTTCGCACTTCGCTTTGGACGAAATCCAAATGAGGATTCTTGAAAATCCGATTCAAAGATCGGTTCCATAACCAGTTTTGTTGCCATCTGTATGACTCGGTCCCGAACGGTTGGGATGCCCAGCGGTCTTTTCTTCCCGTCTTTCTTTGGGATGTAGTGCCGCCGGACGGGCTGTGGGTGGTAGCGCCCCTCTTTTAGAAGCTGGTGACATTCAAGGAGAAAGATACGTTCTCCTTGTTTCTCCATGTCTGACAACGTTTCGCCGTCGACGCCAGCCGAGCCTTTATTGGCTCGCACCCTGCGCCATGCTTCCCACAAGATGTCCATCCGGTAGACTTTGTCATACAGCGCGTGGAATCTGCGTTTCTTGTTTTCCTTGGCCGCATGACCTAGTTTCTCTTGGAGTTGTTGAACGTTTTCCTTTGGTGTTGTTAGCCGATTGGCATTCACTGACTCGTACCTCCTTAAGAAACGTGAACAAAGCAGGGTACCTTTCCTCCCGCAGGTTATGTTGTCCTGCGTTCATCGGTACTACGAGCCCCTCGGACTCCCTTCCTGCAAGCCAATCACTTCACCGTATGGGCTTATAGATGACTTCTTTACGGGTCTGATTTTTTTTCCGTGCAGGGGAGGGTCTCCCCAGTTCACTGCATTCTCTTTCATACCATGCCGATCCCCTTACGCCGGAGGATTCTTCGCTGCTGCTCCAAGTTCTTAACAGCTTCCATGGCCTTCGTCCAAGTTCACGGGACTCGGCTTCCTCTTGTCCCTCTTGCGAGGCCTTTTTGACGACGCGGCAGGATTCACTTTATGTTACGGCCTGGCATGTTGCTCGCCCTGTCTCCGACAGGTACTTTGGTCGATTCGCTTTTACGCACAGATTTCGCCGTACGCAAGAATCCAAGCTACGCGGGGGCTTGGCCCCTCCCACGACTGGTCTTTCACCAGCTAGAGAATGCGTGCCTCTGGGCACGCTGAACAAATCAAAAAAACCTTGATAGATCAAGGTTTCTGATCATCAAGGTTTCTTATCGTGTCTAAAACATGTGACGTTGAAAGTCTCATGTATAACCAAAACTTGTCTCAATTATAGACGTTACCCACATATGTTTCATACCGAAATTCATTAAATTTTATAAGCCTTCATCGCTTTACGAATCTCTTTCCAGCTTGGACGCTTGCCGTACATCAGTACGCCTGTGCGGTAGATCTTCGCGGATACGAAGACAGCAACGTAGATTGTTACAAGCAGTAAGCCGATGGACAGTGCCGTTTCCCAGAACGGAACATCGGTCAGACCCAGACGCAAGATCATGACGAATGGCGAGAACAGCGGGATAAACGATGTAATCTTAACGAGCATGCTGTCAGGCGCGCTCAAGCTGAAGATTGCAATGTAGAAGCCAGCAAGCGAGATGACCGTCATTGGCATCGTTGCTTGACCAAGATCCTCCGTACGGCTTACGATCGAGCCCACAGCTGCATAGAGCGTTGCGAACAGGAAGAAACCGGTCAGGAAGAAGATAATCGCATAGGCAAGCAGAAGCGGATCAATCTTGGTCAGGTCAATGTTGAGACCTGACAACGCCTCTCTGTTATGCGGCAACGATACATTCACCAGAATGACGATGACAAAGAATGACACCTGGCTAAGTACAACTGTGAACATACCGAAGATTTTGCCGAACATGCCTTTCAGCGGTGATACACTTGTAATGAGAATCTCCATGACGCGTGAGCTCTTCTCAGCCGTAATCTCCGATGCAATCAATTGACCGGACGTGATGATGGCCATGAACAAGAAGATAATAATAAAGTAGATCAGACCCATATTGACGCCTTGCTCAGCAGGCGTCTTGCCGCCCGCACCGCCCTCTGACGATGAAATTTGAACCGTTGAGATTTGGATCGGCGCATTCAGAAGCGCTACTTGCTCATCCGTCAATCCGGCATCCTGCAGAATGGTAGCCTGACGAATCAATTGGAGAGCGCCTTTCAAGTTCTCAGTCAGAGAAAACTCCATCATCTTCTCGGACTTGTAGCTCATCTCCGGGAAACCATTCGGCGTCTTAGCACCAAACTCCAGATAACCTTTAATATCATTGTCTTTAATCGCTTGCTTCAGTTGCTTCTCATTCTCCTCAGCGCTGCCTTTATCCGGGTAAGCAACAAGATGAAGCTTGGCATTCTCTTGCTGCTCGTAGAAGGCTTTCAGGCTGTCGCCGGTTGCCGTTCCTTCAGCCAAATTCTCATTCGATGATTGAATGTAGCCGATATTCGTCGCCTTATCTCCACCCGTATCGAACTGGGAGATAATATAAGGAAGATTAACGCCAATACTTATAATGACTGCGATAATAAGCGTCGTTACGAGAAATGCCTTGCCTTTGAACTTATTGCGCGCTGTAAACCCTACTACTGTCCAAAAACTATTCATTGCGATCACCTACCGTTTTTATAAAGATTTCATTCAAAGTCGGTTCCTTAATCTCGAATCTGGTAATAGTCGACTGAGCCATCGCATGGCGCAAAATCTCGCCGCCTACCGCTTCATTTTCAATGCCGATCTCGTAGCCGTATTCCTGCAATTTCACGCCTGTAACGCCGCTGATACTCTCAAGTCCTTGAACGCTGTTCTCGGTGCTCAAGATGACGCGCTCACGCGGGTACTGCTTCTTAATATCCTTGATGCTGCCCTTCAGAACGGTATTGGAGCGATGCAAAATCGTAATATTGCGGCATAGCTCCTCGACATGCTCCATACGGTGCGTCGAGAACAAAATGCTCGTACCGGCGTCTCTCAGTTCCTTTACGGTCGATTTCAGAAGCTCCACATTGACCGGATCAAGTCCGCTGAACGCTTCGTCCATGATCACGATGCTTGGACGGTGATTAACGGCAGCGATGAATTGAATTTTTTGCTGATTACCCTTGGAGAGCTCTTCTACTCTCTTGTTGTAATACTCGGGTACTTCGAATCTTTCAAGCCAATACTTCAAATTCTGATCGGCGTCCTTGCGGGACATGCCGCGCAATTGGGATAAGTATACGATCTGATCGCAGACGCGAATCTTCGGATACAACCCTCTCTCCTCCGGCAAATAACCGAGGCGGCTAAGCTGCTCATTGCTGTATGGCTTGCCATTGTACTTGATTGATCCGCCATCCGGATAGATCAGCCCCAGCACCATACGCATCGTAGTCGTCTTGCCGGCGCCGTTCGCACCCAGCAAGCCGTAGATTTCACCTTCGCTTACTTCTAAGCTAATGTTGTTGACCGCTGTCTTATCGCCATAATGCTTCATGACCTGTTCTACTACCAATGGTTTCATCTCGAATTTCCCCTCGCTTCATGTACTCTTTTACTAATGCCATCTTGTTGCAGGAGCGTGCTCATAATCTCATCCAGTTCCAGCGCCTGCTTGCTTATGATCGTAATTCCTTCTGCCACGCACCACTGATCTGCCTGTAAAGCTTTGCTTGTCGTAATACGGAATGAATGACCTCCAATCGACTCAACACCACATTGCCCGGGCATGGTAGAAGCGGTCTGAGCGCTCAATCCCTCGCCTGAAATGAAGAACGTGAACCAACTGCTGAACAACTCATCCTTTTCATATACGCCTAACACGCGTCCTTGTGCCATAAAAACAATGTAATCCGCCAAACGCTTTACTTCCTCCACAATGTGAGAGGTCATCAGAATCGTCCGATCGCCATGCTCCATATAACGATGGAGCATCTCAATCATCGCCTTCCACGCTAGCGGATCCAAACCGGAAGAAGGTTCATCCAAGAGCAGCAAGTCGGGGGCATGGGCCAAAGCTAGCGCGAACTCGCACTTTCTTCTCATGCCCTTCGACATCTTACCCAGCGGCAAATTATCGTTGACTTGCAGACCCAGCAGCAATTCTTGATAACGGTTCACATCCCAGTTCCTGTACCAGTAGCTGTTAAACCTTGCTTTCTCGAATGCCTTGATCTTGTCGTCGTGCAACAGCGATTCCTCCGGCAAATATCCGATTCGCTGCTTGACTGGAGCATCGTCACCGCTGCCTATACGATGATCCAGCACATGTACGGTTCCCTCTTGAGGCTTCTCCAGATCAAGCACCATACGGAACAGCGTGCTCTTGCCGCTGCCATTCGGTCCGACAATAGCTGTAATGAATCCCTTGGGAATGTCCAGCGTAATGGGACCTAGCTTGAAGTTTGGCTTGCGCTGTTCGATGCCCTTGAACTGAATGGCCTGATCCGCTTGCCCATCGCTCATGATGTTTTCCCTCCCTGCCGGTAATGTTTTTGAATGGCCTCGTTGAAGAGCTCTATCATTTCTTCTTCTGAGCATTGATTTCGTTTGCCTGTTGTCACCGCTTGATCCAGCGCCTCGACTACCGCAGTCAGCCGGTGTCGATCCCGTTCCTGCTCGCCAACCTTGGCGACGTAGGTTCCTGTACCTTGCCTTGTTCGCAACAGCCCTTCGCTCTCAAGATCGCTATATACGCGTTTTACCGTAATAACACTGCATTTGACCGTCTGGGCCAGCTCGCGGATTGATGGCAACAGCGTGCCCTCTGCCAACTGACCGCTAACAATCAAAGCCCTTAGCTGGACTTCTATCTGATGATAGAGCGGCTCTGCACTTTGTTCATTAATCCCTATAGGCAGCCGCATCGCTTCACCCGCTTTCTCTATTAACTGGTATAGCTCCTTGTTCTCAATTTCTTATCCATAATGATTCGCCCGAAAAAGAACACTGCTATTGCGAGCACAATCATGATGAGCGGCATCCACCATCCACCTTGTGCAATAGTCCTGTAGCTGAGAAGGACCAGACTATTTTTGAAGAAATACGTGTACACGACCATCCCTACTAGTAAGAACAACGATATCGCTGTACAGAACCAGAAATATTTCATGCCCGAAAAGCCAGTTTCAAGGTAGAGATAAATAATTCCGACTGCGATCGAGAAGCCGATCCAGAATAAAGCGTACAAGATAAAGTCCAATAGCTCGATATCCGCGCCCAGCGATCTGGCGAACAAGTAATAAATCGTGAAAAATACAATCATGGCTATTATGCCGTTGACCAGAAACAGGAGTATCCTTCCAAGCACAATCTGCTTGATTGTAATGGGCATCGTGCGCCATGCCGCCAGCTTCTTGGTGTACGTATCCATCTTCCAGTAAAATCCTGAGTTCTGCGTCGACATGAATCCCAACATTGGAAGCAGCGTGATCGTAATGAAATCTAACGCCCAGTAACCGAATAAACTATTTTCTATTCTTCCATCGGAGAACATCGGAACCAGAAAGATCAATAAGTAACCGATAAAGACAAGGGTGATGAGATGCTTCCACCTCACTCTTCTTAACTCTTCCTTAGCCAGATACCAAGCTCCTTGCCATGTGTTCAACTCTGGCATCCTCCCTTCAACCATTTCCTTGTGCGATCCTTGCACTGTGTATACTGTGATCTATTTATATATTGTATATATCTATATACACAGTATATGCACACCTCGAATGATTGTCAATACTTCCATCGTATTATTTTTCCAGGATCCCTTTTCCAAAGTCCTTTCACGCAAAAAAAGCCACCCTAAAGGATGACTGTACCTGTACGCAGCTTATTTATCCGACATAATTCGGACATACACACCGCGCGCAAACTTCTCTCTGGCTCTAACCTTCATCCGACCCACTTCTTCCGTCAAGTCAGATGCTGCGACAATATGATCCCCCACCAAAACTGGCGGATCAACAAGCCTCTCCTTGTACTTCATATAGATATCGTATTGATCCATGTTCTCTTCAACCTGAACCCCTGTGTGTAGCTCTCGCACGAGTTGGCTAATCACTGGGTGATCTGTTGCCTGCAGCATTCCCCAGACCTCCTCATCGCGCAGCATGAGATCCGGCAATACAATCAACCCTAGGTTAATCGCTTCCCTCAGTGCCTTCGCCAGCTTATCATAGGCATAGACGTTAAGCGGATGCATGAAGAAATCGAGAACTTCCATGTTATAAGCCCGGACAAACCATTTAGCAGCTTGTACGTTTCGGAGCACCATCCGGCCATTCACAGCGAGAAGATCCTCCTCCAGAAATTGCAATACTTCAGCATGCGTCAGATAGTTATAGCGATACATATCGCGGAGCGTATAATCTACACGGTCGGCACAAAGCTCGGGGGCTGGTCGCTCCAGCAGAGTCCACTTGGAGTCATCCCCTAACACATCGTCCCAGGAATAGCCGTTAGCACGCAAAATATCCGGTATCTCGGAATTCAAAACGATGGAGGAATAGATCTCCTCGTGATAATTTTCGTCATGATGTCCCAGCGCAAAATCAACAACATGCGAAAACGCTGTATGCGACACATCATGAAGAAGTCCCGCTATCTGCTCCTCAATCGAACCCCCAAGCTTACGGATAAGCAGCATGACCCCGATCGAATGCTCGTAACGCGTCACATTCCAGCTCCCATTCACCAAATATCCTGCCCCGCCTTGATGTATGCCCTTCAGCCGCTGCACCGGCTTACTCATGATTAATTGCTCCAAAACGCCGTCAATCTCGTATTCGCCATACAGTTCATCCTTGATGTGCACATTTTCTCCTCCCATTCATAGAAAAAAGCCATCCTTTCCCCAGGATGACTTTCATCAGTTCATATTATCTATCCAAATATGGCTTCAAACAATGGCTTAGCGTCGGCAGCCGGATACAACACGTATAGGATCGAATAGACCGCTACGCCCGTAATAGCCGTAAAAAACCAAATGATGGACGTGAATCGCCCAAGTCTGCGATGCTTCTTGAACTTTTTCTTGTAGCCAAGCGTGATCGTCGTAATGCCGAATACGGCAGCCACAGTCGCAAGCACGATATGAAACAACAAGAATACGAGATAGTAAGGCTTTAGTCCCTCTGGACCATTATAAGGCGTACTGCCGATAAAGATCGTTCTGGACGCATAAATGATAAAAAACAGAATAGCCGCAACGGCCGCGTAGACCATAACCTTCTGATGCTGCTCGAGCTTCCGCTGAATAGCGAGGCGCCAGCCAAATGCGACCAAAACGGCACTTAGCACGATAAAAAATGTGCTGACCGTAGGCATGAGAATATTCAAGTCCATGTTAATCCTCTCCAACCTTCAAAAATATAAGCGTAGACCAATATGACGACTAGGCAGTACCAGGATTTGTGCCCGGGTTTGTACCTGGATTCGGCAATTCGTCATCGGCATGATGCTCCCGCTTAAACCACTGTTTGAAGATGTAAGCGAGAATAAGGCCGTACATAAGCTCCTGTACCAGCTTCATAATAATACCGCCCAGTTGCTGATCATCCACTACCCCAAGCGTGTTGAAAAATTGAGGGCCGCCGAACTGTGCAATCAGAGCGCTGCTATCGCTGCCAGGCATACAATATCCCATCGCTGTAGCCCATACTTGCGGATCGTTGTAAGTGGCATACATACCTGCCGGCGAGAAAATAATAAGCGCGCAGGCAGGCGTAAGCAATACGCCATTCGCAAATACATAAGCCATTTTCTTTACATGTGCCAATCTGTTCCACTCCGGCACCGGACAAGCAATCTGCCACCACATCATGAATGCAGTAATGAAGAGAGCCACATAATAAATACGATGAACCGTGAAGTTCGTCATGACATAATCATGCACCATCGGTACATGATAAATCGAAAACAACATATTAAACGCTACTAACGCAACGATAGGATGCATAAAGAATCGAAGCTTCCTCCAAAAGCTATTCGAGAACACCGCTCGCCATATAAATGCCGGAATACCTAGCAATATCATCGGAGGAACGATGAGATAGGAGACCGACATATTCACCATATGGAACGTAAACATCAAGTGACCAAGCAAATTAATTGGACCACCGTGACAGACATACACCAGAATAATCGCCGATACAAAAAGCGTTTTTTGGGTGATCGTCGCTTGGGCAGCTCCCGGATGACGTTTCTCTCTCCAAGGACCAATCAGATAGAAATAAAGGATGACCACCGCGATCATCGCAAACAAAAACATAGGGGTCCATAACTCAGTGAAGGAGAAATACTTATTCAAGTCTAGCACTAGAGCAGGCTCCTTTCTCATGCATTCATGCATTTGTTACGAAAGAAGAGGGACCCAAACCGGGACCCTCCTCTGTTCAGTTATATTCGGCGGTAATCCATTACCACCAAACCCAATATTCAGCCATGATCACGCAGGTAAATACGACGAACACACCGGTCAAAATACCGATTAGTGCGAACCTATGCCCGCGATCCTTCATATGCATCCAGAACGCCATCTGTACGAATACTTGAAGGACAGCCGTTCCCAGAAGAATGATATAGATAAAGTCTTTGTTGATCTCGCCGCCAATTACGGTTGCAAACGCGATGAATGTTAGCAGAATCGAGAAGATAAAAGCGACGATATGTTTCTTTGGACCTTCTACCTTGTGACGTTTGGTGTTTTGCTCCGTGGCGGAATGATTATTGCTTGCCATACGTTAAACCACCTTTCCCATCAGGTATACAACAGTGAAGATGAATACCCATACAACGTCGATAAAGTGCCAGTACATGCCGGCAACGTACACTTTCGGTGCAGTAACGACCGTCAATCCTTTTCTCTTTAGCTGAATGATAAGCAGCGTAATCCACATTATACCGAACAATACGTGCGCTCCGTGGAAGCCAACCAGCGTATAGAAGGAAGAACTGAATGCACTTGTTGTGAATCCATGACCTTCACCTACATAATGTACGAACTCGTAAATCTCAAGAATAAGAAAACCTACGCCAAGCAATACCGTAACGATTAGCCAATTGATCAGGCTTTTCACCTTTTGCTGATGCATCGCTTGAATAGCGAATACGCTCGTTAAGCTGGACGTCAGCAAGATTGCGGTAGCGAAAGCTACCAGCTTCAAGTCGAACAAATGATTGGCGGTCGGGCCGTCAAGCACTTGATGACGAAGGGCAAGGAACGCTGCGAACAGCGTACCGAACAATACCGTCTCACCGCCAAGGAACAGCCAGAAGCCAAGAACTTTATTGCGTCCCTCAAGGGTCGCCTTTTCCGGCTCATGAGGCAGTTGGCCTTCTACATGCGTGTGTGCGCTCATGCTTTACCCCCTAGATCCTTCAGAATTTCTTCTTCCTCGATATGGAAGCCATGATCGTCAATTACGGAACGAAGCAGCATACAGATAAGCGTAATACCGAGACCCACGATTCCGATGAAGTGACCCACCGTCAAGTCTAGTCCTAAGAACTGACCCCAATCCGGCGAATACATGAAGCCGAAGCCTGCGATGAACAAGCCGAGACCCATGAAGAATGGCAGGATCGATGGTGATGGCATATGAATGGGACCAATCGGTTCAGCAGGCGTCATACCGCTGTGGCCATCTTGCTTTTCTTTCCAATATGCATCATAACCGCGTACAAGCGGAGTTTGTGCAAAGTTGTACTCTGGCGGTGGCGATGCAATCGTCCACTCCAACGTACGTCCGTCTTCCCAAGGATCGTTAGCAACGCCTTTAGGTTTAACAGATGTTACGACAATGTTGATCAGGAACATCAAAGTACCGACACCCATCAAGAGTGCGCCTACTGTACTGATCATGTTCATTTCGTTAAATCCGAGTCCGTCCAGGTATTGCCAGATACGGCGCGGCATGCCCAGAAGACCAAGGAAATGCTGTACAAAGAACGTCAAATGGAAGCCAATATAGAACGTCCAGAACGTCCACTTGCCAAGCGTTTCATTCAGAATGCGACCGAACATCTTCGGCCACCAGTAGTGAAGACCGGAGAATAGACCAAGCACCAAGCCGCCTACGATAACGTAGTGAAAATGCGCTACGACAAAGTACGAATCATGATACTGGAAATCTGCAGGTGCAGCAGCAAGCATTACGCCTGTCACGCCGCCCATTACGAATGTCGGTATAAAGCTGACTGCGAACAGGTTCGCAGCTGTAAATTTGATTGAGCCGCCCCACATCGTGAACAGCCAGTTAAAGATTTTAATCCCTGTCGGCACCGCGATCAACATTGTCGCGATGGAGAACAGCGCGTTCGCTACCGGACCAAGACCCGCAGTGAACATATGATGCGCCCATACCATGAAGCCTAAGAAGCCGATCAGGATGGTTGCGAATACCATAGAGCTGTATCCGAACAAGCGCTTGCGCGAGAACGTACTGATTACCTCGGAAATAATACCGAAGGCCGGCAGGATGAGGATATAAACCTCAGGATGCCCGAAAATCCAGAAAATATGCTCCCATAGGACAGCGTTGCCGCCACCGGAAGGATCAAAGAAGTTCGCATCGAACAATCGGTCGAACATCAGTGCCGCCAATCCTACTGTCAGAGCAGGGAATGCGAACAAAATCAAAGCCGATGTAATGAAGACTGACCATGTGAACATTGGCATACGCATGAATGTCATGCCAGGAGCACGCATGTTGATGATGGTAACAAGGAAGTTGATACCGCCAACCAGCGTACCGATACCTGCAATCTGCAGACCTAGAACATAATAATCGACGCCATGGTCACCGCTATACGTTGTTCCTGCAAGAGGAGCGTAGGATGTCCAGCCTGCGTCAGGCACATCGCCTACAATCCAGCTCACGTTCAGCAGGAGTCCGCCGAAGAGGAACGTCCAGAAGCCGAGCGAGTTCAGGAATGGAAAGGCAACGTCGCGTGCGCCGATTTGAAGCGGTATAACCGCGTTCATTAACGCAAATATCAATGGCATCGCTGCCAAGAAGATCATGGTTGTTCCGTGCATCGTAAGCAGTTCGTTGTATGTATCTGCCGACACAAAAGTTCCTTGCGGTTTCCAAAGTTGAATCCGGATCAGGATCGCTTCGAGACCGCCTACAAGGAAGAAAAAGCCCCCTGCAATTAAATACAAAATACCGATTTTTTTATGGTCAACCGTTGTCAGCCAGTCCATAATTCCGCTGTAACGTTTGACCGCATGCGCGTGTGCATGAGCCAAGGTAGGTACCTCCTTCAATCACTGATGATGGTATTATTCGTAATCAAGCGTTAACTCAGAAAGATACTTCGCGATACCTTCAATCTCTTTATCTGTCAGATCGTATTGGTCGACCATCAAGTTGCCCGGCTTCACGGCTCCTGGATCCTTAATCCACTTGTAGAGGTTGTTGTATACCGTATCTTCGTGATTATACTTCTTATCATCAGCGTCCACATTCACCAGGATGCCGCCAACGCTCTCGCGGCTGCCGATACCTGTAAGGTTAGGGAATGCAGGGCCACCCATGTCGCCCACTGCATGGCAAGTCAGACATTTGCTTTCGAATGCAGCAGCAATAGCCGGGTCGCTTGGAAGCGCTACAGGTTCTTGCAATGCAGCAGCCCAACGTTCGAAGGAAGCTGGGTTAACCGATTTCACTTTAAAGTCCATGAGGCCATGAGAAGGTCCGCATAACTCGGCGCATTTGCCCAAGTAAACGCCTTCCTTCGGCGCGGAGAAGTACATGAAGTTTACGTTACCGCCCGGGTTCGTATCGATTTTACCTGCAAGAGACGGAATCCAGAACGAGTGAAGCACGTCAGCCGTCTTCGCTTCGATAGAAATCGTCTTGCCTGTTGGAATAACCAGCTCTTGAGCCGTCTTAATTCCAAGCTCAGGATACTCAAATTCCCACCAGTATTGATGCGAAGTCACGATAACTTTAACCGCATCCGGATCATCGCGGTAGTCCTTGGCTAGATTGAAGACCGATTGCACCGTTGGCACGGCAAGAATGATAAGCAAGATAATTGGAATAACCGTCCAAATAATCTCCAGCTTATGGCTTCCTTCCACTTGCTTCGGAATCGTTTTGTCTCCAGGACGTCTGCGGAAACGGATAATTACGTAGAAAGAAATTGCAAATACGACAACAATTACGAGACCCATGATGAGAATTGCTAACTTCATCAGCCCGAATTGCTCTTCCGCTACTGGACCCTGAGGATTCAGCGTGGACAAGTCTTCCCGTCCGCAAGCGGCTAGCACTAATACCATCATGGCCATTAGTGGTGCAAGCCGTTTAACAAATTGCCACCGTTTCATCATTAATCAACCCCACTTTTGACGTTTTCGCAGCTGCCTAATTTTCACGTGGCAAGCGGCTTTGCTGCGTGTTTCACAGATGTTATGACAACTCCTGCAACATAAATCACTTTATTAAATATAAAGTTGGCAACCCTATTTGTCAATGTTCCACAGAGAGTTCACAAATTGTTCTCAAAGCTGTCAAAAACGCATATTTCAGCCGTTTTTGGGCTCTTGCATTTGCCCTTTGGAGGTCACTTTGCCCCCTTTTCACCCATGAACTGCTTACCTCTCCTACCCTACATTGTGTACCAAACCCATGGTCAATTATGTATGTCCCGCAAAACGTATATTTACTCCGCTCAGACCTACACTATAGCCAAGTCAACTTCAATTGAAAATGGAGGTCCGCTATCGATGATGAAAAGAATGGCCTTTCTTCTTCTGTCCATTGCCGTTATGGCCGCTATGCCGGGTTGCAACTATGAGCAGCTTGTCCAGCAAAGCGACTATGACTACGGCAGTCGGCGGCCAGGCGATCCCAAGATGATTGGCGCAAAGGCTTACGGCAACATGACAGGCAACACTCATCAGCATGACAATGCCTTCTTCGAATACAGTTCCATTCTATCCAATAAGATTAGCTCGCTAAACGGAATTGCTTCCTCTATTGTTATGCTTACGGACAAAAATGCCTACGTCGCCCTTATGCTGGATTGGACAGCTGTCGGTACAAAAGGTTCAAGCGGTACAGAGGAGCAGAACAATACAGGCGCCAATACTGGCGTTTATAATGCTGACAGCGGCAGCCCTTACGGCAATGGCCGTGTCTTAATATCGCCGTACAACTCCTACTTCTCGGTCAACGATCATCATGATCTGTCGCATGAGCTGAAGCAGACCGTAGCGAAGGCTGTTCGCGGTTATGTGCCAAGCGTGCAGGAAGTGCATGTCTCCGCTAATATGGAATTCGTCAACTATCTTAATGAATATGCCAAGGAAGCATGGGGCGGCCGCCCTCTTACACCTTGGATCGATTCCTTCAACACCGTCGTGAAGTACCACTTTGCCGGCGGCAAAGTCATGCCTGAGCCAATTACTCAGCCTGAAAGCTTCTTGCCTGATTCCTCACAGATACGCAGGTGAAAATGTTTCTTCTATAATATATGTGTTTATTCCTATACAGGCAGGCATTCCGTTTGAGACCAAATGCCTGCCTTCCATTTAGTTTTATTCTGTGTTTTTCTTAAGCCGCATAGCATCGATTCCCTGATTCAAATGAAACAGGGCCGATTGATACGTCCTGCGGTCCTTATCGCTTTGGGATAGCTGCTCCAATCTTCTAAGCTCCTCTTGAAGCTGGCCGGTTAGCGACCATACCCGCTCCTTAGGCGTAGAAGGCGAAGACTCCGGCAACGTCTTACCCTCATTCGTCTGGAATGTAATCACTCCGTCACTGTCCAACTGTGCCAGAAATACGTCCTCCAGCTTGAGCTTATTTTGCTTTAGCTGATGCTTTAGCCAATCTTCTGGATGACCCGCTTGCGCTAATTCTTCCTTAATAATATGACCATCCATAATGATGGAATACGGCTGACTTTCCTTACTCATCGTCCATCCCAGCATGGCAGGGGTCAAAGGTTGATGCTCTTTCTTAAGTTGAACGTTCAATTCTCCGCTGGATTCCATCACAGCAAACTCAACGTCCGCTACACGGTATACGTCTTTCTGCCGCAATTGCTCAAGAAACTCATCCAGTGTAATGCGCTCTTTCCGCAGCTCTTTCTTGGATAACTGACCATCGCGTATCAATACGGTGCCTCTGCCATCCACAACATTGCGAACCCGTCTGCTCTTCAATGTCCAAAACTCCATTAAGACGGAGACGCTCACCCATACGACTAACGACACGATACCCAAAAACCAGAGATTGTCCAAATCGAGTGAAATATAAGCGGCGATATTACCGATAGAGATCCCCGTAATATACTCGAACAAAGACAATTCAGAAATTTGACGTTTGCCAAGCACCTTCGTTAGGATGAATAAGATGACGATAGACGCCAAAGTACGTAACACAATCTGCAACCAATCCGCCATGTCATATGTCCCCTTTCCATCCTATAGCTTGTCCAAATGGAAGAAAGTAATGCGCATATTGCATGAACGCATAACTTATGGTATGATAGTAAGAATGTTATATTTAACCCCTATATATCCCCAGTAAGATTCAATATTACCCTCTGATTTTGATTTCTTGACTACAATTCCGGACTCATGTTTCACGAAGACGTAATTCTGATTCACACTGGCGCGGTCATTGGAGCCGCAAGGACGGAAAAGAGGTAGGGTTTCCGTTGTTTTGGGATACAAGTAACACAACTTGACTTACATGTTGTTTGCAATTTGCAAGGGGATGTCTCGCGCCGCTTCATTAGGAAGCGGACCGGTTAAATATAAATTATAAGGGCTGTCCAGCCAGCGACGCTTATCGTTGCCGGCAGGACAGCCCTGTCCAATTTACACTGCTTTCCTTTACTGCGCTTTGACTGTGAACGGAACTGTGAACACTTCGCCGTCGCGTTGGAATTGGCCCCATATCCGGTACATTCCTTCCGCTGGGAAACGAGTTGCGAACCGAGCTTCTGGTCCGCTTCCCAGCTCTCTCACAGGATGTACATGCAAATAATGATCCAAATCCTCGCTAATAATGACAACATGGCCGATTGCGCCCAAGTAAGGCTGAAGATCAGACAAGTCGGCTCCCGACTTTGGATTTCGGAACGTGAATGTCAGCTCGGATTCCCCTCCAACTGCTAATGAAGATACCTTCAATTCAACAGCTGCCTTGTCCGTCGTCTTGACTCGCACTTGATCCTCAATGACTGGCTCCAGCGTATGCTCCCCCTCGACATGAACGATTGTGGATGCTGTCGTCTGCGCGTAGCCCGTGGGCTGAAAGTCAGCAAACAGCTTGTATTTCCCGCCTGTCGGCAAGGTTAAGCTTTGTCTGAACAATCCATTGCCTGTATATTCCGGATGAACATGATCGAAGTAGCTCAGATCCTCGCTGATTACAATCAGATGAAGCTTTTTCTCATGATTGACATCAAACTGCTGGACGGGCTCGCCGTCCGCATCAGCAATTCGCAATTCCAGCTGCAATGTCTCGCCTGCCAGCCTATCATAGGGTTGAAAGCTCCATTCTGTATGAAGCAACTCTTCCTTTGCACCATCACTGTGATGATCATGTCCCTGATCCTCTGCAATAGCTGGTTGATTCAACTGAGTTCCGGTACCCAAACCGCTGTCCGAACTGCATGCCCCAAGCATTCCCGCCAAAATAAAAGCGAGGACCGCCAAATACGATTGGCGATCCCACAATTTCTTTCTCATTGTCATATATCGATGCATGCTCCCTTTAGATGATATCGTAACCTTGCTCCTCGATCGCTTCCTTGATCGCTTCCAAGCTCAGCTTCGACTCATCGTATTCAACCGTTACGTTTTTACCCGCCAAATCCACTTTGGCGCTTGCACCTTTTTCAGTTAGTGCTTTCTCAATAGCGTTGACGCAATGGCCGCAGCTCATACCTTCAACTTTCAATACTGTGTTCGCCATAATCGAATACCCTCTTTCTTATTTCAGTAGTTTATTAATTGTAACTTATGGGTATTGTAGTTCTTCTTCATTTTATCATACCCCTATGGGGTATTCAAACCTTGTTTATTAAATAGAAATGGTACTATGACAATAACGCGGATTATGCTACGATCCAAATAATGGAGAAAGATTCCTCTATGCGAAGTAAATGTATGCCTCCTGCAGTCGGTTTAACTTTATTCTGACACTGGCTTAACACTGGCAAGCTATATTCATTACAAGTGACCCTGATCCATAATAGTCCAATTTGAGAGGGAGTGCTTTTATCCAACAGACTATCAATTTCGCTCATCGGGGCGCGAGCGCGTATTGTCCGGAAAATACGATGTCCGCATTCTGTCATGCTATCGAACTCGGCGCAACCGGCATCGAGACCGATGTGCAGCGCACGAAGGACGGACGTCTCGTTCTGATTCATGACGAATCCCTTGAGCGGACGACCGGTGACTCACGACTAGTCAAGGATGTAGAGTATCAAGAGCTAGTTCGTTTGGATGCCGGAAGCTGGTTCTCCTCCTCCTTTGCCGAGGAAAGGGTGCCTCTTCTGGAGGATTTGCTGAAGTTGGCCAAAGATACTGAGCTTATCATTAACCTGGAGCTTAAAAACGGCGTGGTTCCTTATGAAGGAATCGAAGCTGAGGTCATCGCTCTGGTTCAGTCGTATGAGATGGGTGATCGGATCATTATATCCAGCTTCAATCATTATTCACTCGTTCTCTGCAAGCAAATTGCCCCTCAAATCAAGACCGGAGTCCTGTACATGGAGGGACTTTACCAGCCATGGGAATATGCCAAGTCGATCCAGGCGGATGCCTTGCATGCTTACAAATTCGCGATCCTGCCCCAGTGGGTTCAGGAAGCAGCCGAAAATGGCATAGTCTATCATCCTTTCACCGTGAATGAGGAGATAGAGCTGGAGCAGCTGATTGGCTTTGGCGTGTCGGGTATTATTACAGATTATCCGGACCGGCTGAACCATATATTGAAGAGGAGCGAGAGGAGCTAACGCGGGATGAGAAAAACTTGGCTGCTTGGCTTAGGTATTTTCACCATTAGCATTACATGGGCGTTGTACAACGCTTTTGTCCCGTTTTTCCTGGAAGAGTATATCTCAAGTCTAGCCTTGATCGGCTTCATGATGACGCTGGACAATTATTTTGCCATCTTCTTGCAACCCATTATCGGCCGCAAGAGCGACAGCACCGACACGCGGTTCGGCAAGCGAATGCCGTTCCTTATCATCGGCATCCCGCTCGCTGCCGTATTCGGCGCGCTTATTCCATGGCACAACAGCCTGATCATGCTGGTCGCCTTTATGATGCTGATGAATCTGTCCATGAGCTTGTACCGCTCGCCTACGGTAGCGCTTATGCCGGATATTACCCCGCCGCATAAACGGTCGCAAGCGAGCGGCATTATCAACTTTATGGGTGGAGTAGGGTCGGTGCTCGCTTTCGCGGGCGGGGCTTATCTGTACAAGCAGCATAGCTCGCTGCCGTTCCTCTCTTCTTCTCTCTTGTCCTTGCTTTGTCTGGTTATCCTGCTTTGGGTGATTCGGGAGAAGAGAGACGCCATTTCCTATCAGCCTGCGGAGCCGTCGGGAAAAACCTCGTTCCGGGGCGAGTGGAACCGGCCAACAGTTATGTTGTTTTTCGCCATCTTCTTCTGGTATTTCTCCTACCAAGGAGTGGAAGCCCTCTTCTCTCTCTATGGGAAAAATCATCTCGGCATGACCAAGGACGAAGCAGTTCTCTCGCTTGCCTTCTTCTCGCTCTCCTTCGTTATAACAGCTATCCCTGCAGGGCTGCTCGGCAAGCGATTCGGCAATAAACATGTCATTATGGTCGGAATTATTGGTCTCATCGCTACATTCGGATTCATTACACTGGTCGATTCCGTGTTGGCTTTGCGCATTTTGCTGATCTTCGGGGGTATCTTCTGGGCTTGCATCAACATTAATGCCTATCCTTTCATCGTGGCGCTTGGTAAAGAAAGCAGCATCGGGACCCGCACAGGCATCTATTACCTCGCTACCTCTCTCGCAGCCGTTTCCTCTCCGCCGTTAATGGGATCGCTTATCGATTGGTTCAGTTACTCCGCGTTGTTCTATATTGCGGCCGGCGGCATGATTTTTGCCCTGCTGTTCCTGCTCGGCGTGAAGGATGATGGCATAACCACGTCGGCTCCGTCAGAGACAACGGCTAACGCAGTCTAACTTTTACGAACAAATAAGGGTTGCCTTGAACGGTCATGGAGGACCGATCAAGACAACCCTTGTTCATTAGTGAATGCTGTTTTTGCTGAAATTACCGCCCATCACATCGGATACATGCTCCACTGCAATAAATGCATTCGCATCAACGGATTGCACAATTCCCTTCAGCTTGGCCAATTCCAGTCGAGACACAACGCAGTAGATCACCTTTGTATCTTCGCCGGAGTAACCACCCGTCGCTTGCAGCAGCGTAGTGCTGCGGCCGAGACGATCGACGATCGATTGAGAGATTTCCTCGTACTCCTTCGAGATAATCGTTACCGACTTGGATTCCTCGAGACCTTCTACCACAATATCGATTACCTTGATAGCTATGTAGTAGGTAACCATGGAATACATGGCCGATGACCACTCGAATACAAAGCCCGCAACAAGAAAGATCACAACGTTGAATACCATAATAACTTGTCCGACCGCCATACGGAGCTTCTTCGAGATGAGGATGGATACAATCTCAATTCCGTCAAGCGCGCCGCCATACCGGATTACGAGACCAACCCCGGCGCCCAGAATCATCCCGCCGAACAATACGGCAAGCAGCTTGTCATCCGGGAAAGCTTCCACATGATGAAGCATTGCCGTCGTCAGCGACATGACCGTAATGCCGTACAACGTCGAGATGGCAAAGGTTTTGCCTAGCTGCTTGTACCCCAATATGAGGAAGGGCACGTTAATGACGAACAAGTATAAGCTGAGCGGCAGAGGCGTAAGCGCAGACAGCATAATGGACACGCCCGCGATGCCTCCGTCAATAATATCGAACGGAACCAGGAATAATTCCAACGCTACACCCATCATAACGGAGCCGATCGTGATAAATATGAATCGCATCACAATCTCCGCCATAGATAATTTTTTATGCTCTTTTAAACTCGCCAATGGTGGCGCACCTCCATATCTACTTGCGGCCCGGTCGGTTCCATTCGATATTCGCATGCCTGAGCGGCATGATTAATCAATGTATCCTGCTAAGCCCTTCTCCATAAAATAGTCCATCTCGCACTCTAAAATTTCTTCTACCTGTGGTTCTTCCAGCTGTACATCTCGCTTGCTCACGATAAAGTCCGTCAGATCATCAATATCGATGTCCACCTCGCCGTTCTTATCGGCTCTGGCATTCCCGATATAAGCCTTTTCGTAACGCAGCACAAGTTCAATGTCCTTCCGTTCAACCTTGATGCGTTCCGCTATATAGGCAACCAATTCCCTCTCATTCACCTGTTCGTCCATGTCCACCCTCCCTATCAAAATCCTCTTACTACTTAACCATTTTTTTATTATACACCCGAAAAGGCCTATTGCGCACCTTCATATGTTGACCAACTTTGATGATCCCCATGACAAGGCGGTTGCTCCATTCTAAGCCATTCACATAAGCAGCCGTTCTCAGAATCAAAAAAACCTTCTGTGCCGTATAGACACCAGAAGGTTTCATGATTAGGAAAGCAGCTTGACAATATCACTCTCGATACGTGCCGGCTCATCTGTAGAAGCATACCGCTTTACAACTCTGCCATCACGATCGACCAAAAATTTCGTAAAGTTCCACTTGATTGCCTTTGAACCGAATACACCGCGGGCTTCATTGGTCAAATGTTTGAATAACGGATGCGCATCGCTGCCATTCACATTGATTTTGGAATAAAGCGGGAAGTTAACGCCGAAGTTCAATTCACAAGTTTGCGCCACTTCACTGTCCGTCCCCTTTTCTTGATTGCCAAATTGCGAACTAGGAAAACCAAGTACAGAGAAGCCTTGTTCCTTATAGTCATCATGCAGCTTCTGCAAGCCTTTGAACTGAGGGGCGAAGCCGCAGCCAGTAGCGGTGTTAACAATAAGCATCACTTTCCCCTCGAAAGGAGCAAGCGTCTGCTCTTCGCCTCGAATCGTCTTCACATCAAAATTATAAATAGACATCAATTATTCCTCCCTGCTTCAATATCGATTATTTAATTAAATTGTATACAATTTATTGGTCGCAGTCAATCCCTATAAGTAGACGTATAAAAATCCCGACACTTGGTCGGGATTTTTCATCGTAATATGTTATTTCTCCGCGACAATCAACGTCCCCATGCCGCTCCAGCAAGACCAATCAGTACACCCAGCACCGCACCGGCGGCTACTTCTCCGGGATGATGGCCAAGCGTCTCCTTCAGTTGTTCCTTCCGGCGTTTGTGATAAATGCCAGGATGATGTCCAGCCAACCTCTCTACGTCAGCATCCAGATCATTGACCTGAATAGCAATTTCTCCCGCATGTCTGCGAATATTCATCGCATCATACATAACGATAATGCCTAGCATGGATGCTATTGCGAACTCAGGCGTTCGCACACCATGCTTCGCAGCCGTATAGGCTGCGAGTGCAGATACGCCGCTGGAGTGGGAGCTTGGCATTCCTCCGGAACCAGCAAGCTTACGAACGTCCCACTTCCCTGTCTTGCAGTAATGCCAAGGCAGCTTCAGCAATTGCGCCGCACCGACGGCTGCAAGAGCCGTCGTCAATCCTCGGTTGGACATGACCTTCATAACCTCCCGTTATAATGTCCTCGACAGTGTTCCCCGAAGAGATCTCCGTCATTCCCAACATCGGCGCCGCTGTTCCTGCCCTTTTATTCTTCAACCATCCGTTTTTTGTACACATACACAGCCAGAATATGGATAAAGACAACCCAGCCAACTATAATCAGCAGATTGGAGCCTACATCCCCAAATCCCGTACCTGCTTGTGCTTGAGCGGCCAAATCTAACATTTGCATATTAGGAAGATACTCGATGAACGTCAGAATTGGGTATTTCTCCATGAATGGCTTCATGAACGAGATAAAGCTGAATACAAACATAACAGGCACAATAATAACAGACGCTTCAACAACCGACTTCGTCATCAATCCGATCAATGTTCCTAAGCCAAGATAGAATATAGCCGACAAGACCAAAGCGATGACTACAGCAGGAACATGGCCAGGATTATAATTCATTAACAGGATTGATCCCGTTACAATTACGGCTGTCGCAATAAAGCTGAGCAGATTTTTTCCCAAAAAGATTTCAAGCGTGCTGGCTGGCGACAGCATCAAGCCGCGCAGCGTATTCTTTTCTTTCTCTTCCGCAATGAGTGAGGCCTGAACATAAGTGCCGACTAGAACGAGCCCCATATTGATAATCATATAAATCAGTTCAAGCGTGCTCTTACCATCGCGACCGAATATTACAGCCATAATGAGCGGCAAAACTAACGTAGTGGTTACATATAAATTACGGGAGATATCTTTATAATCTTTTTGCAAAATGGCGGTTACACGTTTCATTGAGAATGTCATACTAGATTCCTCCCTGTTACTTCTACAAAAATATCACCAAGAGTTGGTTGATTGGAGTAGACCGATATGATTTCATTTGCATTCATGTGATCAAAGAGCCGCTGCGCGCCTGCCGGGCCTTTTGGCAATACGATTGTCCTACCATCAGTCAATTCAACGGTCAGACTCGCGTCGCTCCTCTGCTGGCGCAGCTTCTTCGGTGCATCCAGCAATTGAATTTCCCCATTGTTCAAGAAAGCAACGCGGTCACACAAAATTTCGGCTTCATTCATATCATGCGTCGTCAAGAAAATGGTGGTGCCTTTCTCCTTAAGCCGCATTAATCCCTCATAGATATGTTTCGTATTTACCGGATCAAGCGCAGAAGTCGGTTCATCCAGGAACAGCAGCTCAGGCTCATGCAGAAAAGCTCGTGCAAGAGTAATTCGCTGAAGCATCCCTCGCGACAATTTGGATACTATTTTTTTGTTCTCGCCCGCCAGATTGACCATGCTCAATACTTCATAAATTCTTGATTCAGGAACGTCATACAGATCGCAATACAGCTTCAGATTGTCGTAGACGCTAAGTCGTGCATATAAAGCTGTATTATCCGTGACAATCCCGATTTTTTTCCTGTACTTCTCCTTCGACAACTGATGGGTCGGCACGCCGAATACGGACGTACTTCCTGATGTCGGCTTCAATTGAGCTGTTAAAATTTTGATCGTTGTCGTTTTGCCTGAACCGCTGGGTCCAAGAAATCCGAAAATTTCACCCTTCTTTACCGAAAAGGAAACGTTCTTGAGCGCACGTTCTTTTGAAAAGAATTTTTCCAACGCGTTGACTTCAATGACATTCTCCATCGCATTCATTACCTCCGTTATGTGTTCGTTCTTGTAACTTCATCGTAGGACAGAACGGAACGCCGCGCATTAAAATCCCATCGGAAGGAGCGCAGAAAAGGTTGAATGGAGCAAATGAACCGCCGTTTGGAGCAATCGAGTCGTTGTTTGGAGCGCATAAAACGACGAATGGAGCTTATTTCAGCCCCATCATGTCCTTTAATTCAGCCATTTTGGTCTTCGACAGGGGAACCGAGGTTCTCGAAGCGTCATCCAGAATAAGACTGAAGCTATTTCGGGTGAACGTCACAATTTCCCGCACCTTCTGAAGATTAACAATGTACGATCGATGGCAGCGGAAGAATCCGTATGTCCGAAGCCGCTCTTCCAGTTCATTGATTTTGAATGTCGAAGGATACACGTCTCCATTTATATATAATTGCGTTTGCCCTTCAAAACTTTCGATATAATCAATCTCCGGCGGGTTGAACAAAATCATCTTGTCATTCATGCGAGTTGGAATTTTTTCGAAACGAACGAATTGGATGACTGGACTTTCTCCCAGCTCCACCTCATCATCAGCCAACTCATCATCCTTATCACTGCTTAATGAATCCCTTGCATTTGCTGGTGCATCGCCAACCTCAGATAAGTTGTCCTCTGTATGCAAAGCTTCAAGCTCTGTTGATTCCGAAGGCTTCTCTCCGTCCTCCCAATCCCGCATGAGCGACTCCTGGATATCGTAGGCCTTCAGCCCTTTCTCATCAAGCCGGTATATGCGGCTAGTCACGCCGATAGCCGATTCCATATTGCCGGTCAGAATCAGAATAGCTTTGCTCAATTCGTTCAGATGGCTTACGAGCCGCTGGAACACGGTTTTCGTCTCGATATCGACATTTTGATCCGGCTCCTCGAAGATGAATATCTCCGGGTCCTGTATCCACAATCGCGCATACTGAACCCTCCTCTTCTCCGAAAGTGTTAGTTTATGTATTCTCGTATTCGCTTTCGTGTCCAATTTCACGAATCGAATAACGTCTTCGATTTTAGGAACAGAATGATAAAGCTTTTTATAAAAAGAAAGCAGCTCTTTGACGGACAAATTCTCATAAGTGCCTTCCTCCAGCAGCAGGAAACCAACTTGCGACAAATAAGCTTTGCCCCCTTCGGCCAAAGTCATTCCGTTCACTCGGATTTCTCCTGAAGAGATAGCCAACCTGCCCGTCAGCATATCCAATAAAGTATGCCGGACATTCATGCTCGAATAGAGAGCCGTTACTTCATGACGCTCTACCGTCAAATCAAATGCCGGAAACACAATCGTATCCTGCGCGTATTTCTCCAAACCCCTTATATCCAGCACGATCCAGTCATCACCTATTCTTCATCAGATTAACTTATTATACATCATGAACTTCACCACAGATACGGAACCGTTGGAGCGGTGCTTCATGATCTTGCCAACTACCCTCATCTGGCTTTCGAGCGCATGAGAAGAAGTGCTTTGCGCCATTCTAACGGAGTACGGAAGGAGGTGAATACGCTCATGTCCACATCCAAAAACCGCAGGGTAAACGCTTGGCACCAACGCAAGCATCAGCAGCGTCCGCCGCATGGCAAAGTCAAATCATTTGAGGAACTAAGCGAAGAAGGCACTTCATCCCAATCTTAAACAGACGAAAGGCGGGCCTGCGTACGGTTCACCGTCGCTTGCCCGCCTTCTATGATTGTCGTCATCATGCTACGACCATTTTGATCTCCTCGTACTTCTCGTCAAAGGATATGCGCAGTTCCTTATCTTCAACGTACCAGACATTATCCTCTTCCATGTAGAAGAAGATGCCCTCTACCTGCTGGCTAAGCCCTGCATGCCTTGGCACATCTTTAGTAATACCAAGCGATAGACCCGGATGTATGCTGCCGCAGCCTCCCAGCCTCACGAAGATACGCAAGCTATCCCCTTCGCTCAACTCCATCTGCTCTTTGTACCAACGAGCTGCATTCTGTTCAACAATCAGGCTCATCATTGCCAGCTCCTCTCATCTGTCAGGATACGCGAGCATCCTGGTTCCTTTATTATAACGTGTCATCCTTATTCATTCACGTTACATTTTGCGGAACGATGAAAGAAAGCGGCTAGTCATGTGCAGGTGCGCGCTTCAATAAAACGACGGATCCCATCAGCAGGACCGCGATGCCTATAACAGCCGTTGCGATGGACCACCATGAAACGGAATTAAGAGGAAGCAGCACTTCGCTTGTAACAGCCTGGTAAGCCAGCCCCGACAAAGCGCCTGGACTCCATCCCATATATTTGGGCATTAATCCGGCAAGCATGGATAGCAAGACGGCAACTCCCAGCGAGGAGAACGCCGCCCCGGCAGCACTGCGCAGGAACGTGCTGAACAGAAGTGTCGCCGTCAACACAAAAGTAAACCAAAGACCAAACAAGACATAACTGAGCATAAAAGGACCGACGTCTACAAAATCGATCAGCAGCCACGTATAATACCAAGCTGCGGCATAACCGAGGAGCAGCGATCCCCATGTCAGTATCATCATACTCACCCATTTGGACAATAAATACGATGTATGAGACACAGGCTTAACCAGTACTAGTGCAGAAGCTCCACTGTTCCGCTCCCCTGAGACAATTCCCATGAAGGCAAGCGCCAATATAAGCAATCCCATCAGCCCGAATTGGGACAACGTATCCGCTAACACCTGCGAACCTACCGGAGGCGGCATTTCAATGACAGTGCCCTCCGGCATATTGCCTGCTTTCTCGATCAGTACAGGCATAAAGTAACTTAGAAGCGGCTGCATAATGCCGAGCACCACGAAGACAATTGGCACCCAGACTAGCTTGAAGCTTCTAAGCAATTCCAGACATTCCTTGCCTAGCAGCGTCATGAATGCGGAGCTGCCGGTTCTACGTATCGCGGCATTCCGCAATCGCTTTGCCGGTTGCTCACGATATTGAGCCTCGCTTGCGCTGTTCATCCGCTCACCACCTTCATGAATAGATCCTCAAGCGAAGAATAGCCGACTTCAAGACGGCTGAATGGAACCTTATGCTCCGTCAGCTCTTCCATTAACCCTTGCCGAGCCACATCCATATGAGAGGCCGTCATATAAAGACGGTTTCCCTGAAGCTCTGCTTCGCTCAGCCAGCTATACCGCAACTCGTCAGTTCTGGATTTCTGCAAGAATGATTGAGCCCAATTTATGGCGTGCGGAGCATCTTCAAGCTTCAGCTCAATGACAGGACGACGATGCTCATTCCGAATTGCAGCAAGCGAGCCCTGCAAAGCGACTTCGCCATCACGAATGATAACGACGTCGTCGCATAACTCCTCTGCATCATGCAAAACATGCGTGGAGAATAGAACGGTCGTCTCCGACTTCAATTCTTGGAGCAAGCGCAGCACTTCCCGGCGTCCTAGCGGGTCCAGCGCCGATACCGGTTCATCCATGACAAGCAGCTTTGGGTGATGGACCAATGCTTGCGCAAGGCCAAGCCGCTGCTTCATGCCTCCAGAGTAACCGCCAACCCTCCGTTTGGCTGCACTCGCCAGACCTACCCGCTCCAGTAATTCCATCGCGCGTTTCCTGGCATCGGAGGCGCTAAGTCCGCATAAGCGACCTGAATAGACGACATACTCCATACCGCTCATCCCATTATGGAACGCAGGAGTCTGGGGCAAATAGCCAATCAAGCTACGATGGTCTTCTCCTCGCGCTAGCGAATGGAATCGTACCTCACCCGACGTCGGGGCAAGAAGTCCAGTCAACATCCGAATTGTCGTCGTCTTCCCCGCTCCATTGGGGCCAAGCAGCGCAACGCATCTGCCCTCTTGTATGCTGAAGTCGATCGACTTCACCGCATGTACGGAGCCGAATGACTTGGTTAGTCCCTTGACCTGCAATAGTTCTGTCATTACTGATTTCGCCTCCCGAACAAGAAGAACGCAATCGGTCCAAGCAACTGTCCCAATATAATAATAAGCGCCCACATCCATTTAGGACCTCTTGTCTCCTCCGCCTTCACGCATAACACCAGCGCTATAATCATTAATAGAAGCTGAAGGAGAACAAGCGGCACAATCAGACCCATCCATTGCGATAGTTCCATTGTCTCTTTCATTAAGCATCCCCCTTTATTTATTATTCTTGGAAGAAGTCCGGAGTTTGTCCCACACGCGCCATCTGACGGTCAACCAATAGAATAGGAGCGGAAACGGGAATTGAGTCAATCCCCACAAGCCCCAAAACCATGGCATGCTTCCACGCTTGCGGGCATCCAGGAAGAGCCATGTTGATTGCGTAAGTATGATGAGAGCGATCAGCAGCCAAAAGAGCACCGAATGTTTCAATTGTTCTTCCATTGCTCTCGCCCCTTCTTCCTATGAACGAAGCCGATATAGCCGATAGCGCTGATTGCCACAAGCAATTGCAGAGCCGCGAACCAGATCCAATCGCGCTCAAGGATCCAGAGCATGCCTAGCAGCAGCATCGCTGCGACGAGCCAGAATAATGCCAGATCGCGCCATAATTTTTTTCGCAGCGCAAGCTTATGGGAGGCGACGAACGAGTCTAATGGTGCAAGCTCTGGCTCTCTGCGTTCATACGCATCATCAAACCTTTGCAGCTCTGCTCCCATATGTTCCGTAAACCATTGCTGGTCCTCGTCATGAACGTTATTCTTCTTCATGTCCAGACAACTCCTTCCTGAGCTGTTTCATACCGGCGTGGATTCTTGATTTGACAGTTCCTACTGGTGTATCCACCATCTCTGCTATCTCTTCCTGTGAATAGCCATAATAATATTTCAGCAGCACAGCCATTCGCAGCTTCTCATCCAGCTCTCCTATCGCTTGCAGCGCATCAGGCCAATCATTCATCCGACTGAGTGTCTCATACCGAAGCGCTCGGAGCGCTCCTTCCTCCTCCGCCACCCACTTGCGTTCCCTTACGCTTCGTCTTCCCCGATCAATCGCAAGTCTGGATGCGATGGCAATTAGCCAAGTCGAGAATTTGGACTGTGCCCGGTACGTCCCGATTTTTTCAATGGCCTTCAACATCGTATCTTGCGTAATATCCTCCGCACGGCTCTTGTCCATCGTAAGCTTAAGGGCATATTGATAGAGGAAGGAGTAGTGCCGACGCAACAGCTCCGATAACGATCGATTGTCGCCCTGTATGGCTTGTTGGATCAGTCTGCTCTCATCGATCACCGCGCGCACTCCCTTCTCACCTCCGCCCTTTAGTGATTAGACGACGGGGGTTCAACTTTCGTTCATTTATCTATAAAAAAAGTTTTCCCTCTACACGTAAGGACGATTATACACAAAAAAATAAGCAACGGCGGACATGCAGCGCATATCGTATTCGCCATTGCTTATGTAATCGTTCCACTTCACTTTGATCCAACCTTAACACTCCGACTGTACCAATTCCATACAGGCTGGACGTCGCCCTGTTCCAGTCCCGTTACCTTATAGCTGAAGGCGCTCCCTAGCACTTGAACTGAAAGCGCAGTAACCCCTTTGCGCCGCTGGGCATCAGAGCGCGTTACAGACATCGTCACAATTCGCGGTCGACGAACGAAATACGTAATACGCTGAAGCGTACGCCGTCTTAAGGTAAGCTGGTCGTCCCGCAGCAGCAATCCCGCGGTCCGATGACAGCTTATCCGCCACCATAATATGAGCGGTATAAGTACAAGCGACCAAAGCCCGGTCATACCAAAGTACCAAATACAACCAGCTGCCAGGAGCATCGTAATCAGCAATGGAATGCGAATATAATAGACCAGCGCTTTGCGCGGAGACGACGCAAGCTCATTCGGCTCCGTCAGCTTCATACCCGGCACGAATTGATCAAGCAGCGCCTGAATCTCCGAAATACGAATGAATGGGTGGAACATGAGCTGCTCCTGCTTATCAGAGGATACCACTTGCAGCTTCACTTCTCCGTAGCCCCCAAGCTGTCTAAGCCAGCTTTCTTTCACAATTACGGCTTGCACGTTTTTGGGATCGAATAGAATACTCTTCTTCTCTAGTAACCCGTAACTTAGCGACAGCTGCTTGCCATCCCGGTGCATCGTAAAACCACTGTACTTTATAATATAAAGCAGGATGGTAAGCAACCAGACCAACAAAATGACAATAATGGCCGTCACTACAATGAAAATCGTACTCGACATTTGGTTCATAGAGCCTTCTACAACCCGATCCAAGAAGTTCTTGGGAAGCAGAAAATTAAGAAAATCGTCCGCAAATGAATAGAGACCTGCTATAAACGCAAGTGCAAGTCCGAAGTTTAACGATGTCGCAGCCGCCATAAACAGCTTGCCTGCATCAATCGTAACGGAGGGTCCAGACTCCGCCTTCTGATCTCCGACACTTACGTTCGTCCAAGCCGATGTGCCGTTACTTCCTTCATTGGAGATGGACGACAGCCCAGCCGCTTGTGCTGAATGATGCTCTCCGGCTGCCGAGACAACCGCAGGATTATCCCCTAGCTTGCCTTCAACTCCATCATCAATAACTTCTTTGTCCATGGTCTCTTCTTGTACAGAACCCGCCTCAGAATAGCTCCTCAGTAATTGCTTGATCCGATTTGCCTCATCCTTGGACAGCGTCTCCAGCACGCCATCCGCCTTGTTGTTTCCTCCCGGTGTCTCAATCTTGAGCTGCACGACGCCCAGTATACGCTGGATGAGCGGCTGCTCGATATTGACAGAGTGAATACGTGTATAATAGATCGTCTTCTCCTGCCGAAAGAGTACGCCCGATCGAATAATGATGCGGTCCTTCTCCAGCCAGAAGCCGAATTTTCTCCATTGCAAAAAGGCCATGAGCGTAATAAGCAAAATGAATCCGCCTATGCCCGCATAAAAATACCAGGCCAAATTCGACCAGTCGGGTCTTTTAATCAGCAATATAGCGACCAACGGCAAAAAACCTTTAATGACTGACAATACGCCGAACAATATATAAGTAGGATGTAACGTGCGGCGATCATTCATCGGCTTCTTCCACCCTCGCCAATTGTCCGATCCTCCGCTTCAACGATTCCGCTTCCTCACGCTTGATCCCGACGATCTGATGCGTCGTCGCCGCAGTCACGACAGATACGGAAGCAAGTCCGAACTTCCTCATAAGCGGCCCGCTGCCAATCTCGACATGCTGCACGCGCACCATCGGTACGAGTACATTGCTAATAAAGATCAAGCCCTTCTCAATTTCTAACTCTTCCTCGAACAACTCATAACGAAATCTGGCATACTTCACTGTCGGAATAAGCCAAGTGAACAATATAAACAACAACACCAGTACAGCCGCGCTAATCCATACCGGAATCAGCGTCCAATCCTTCCAAAGCGCAATAATGAGATAGGCTACAATAAGCAGTAAAAAGATACCGTTGCCGATCAACTCCGAAATGCGGTAAACCTTCAAATAGTCACGATGGAGCCGATTTTTCAATTCACGATTCATCATGGATTCTTCCCTTCTGTTGTCCCCTCCTTATTACACCAATTTTCCATATCAACGTCAACTGACACCAATAAAATTATCGTTGAATCTAACTATTTATGTGATAAGTTTGAAATCATTTCTTTAATCATATCTAGATTCCAATCATTAATTTCTGAAGAAAGTTTCGGATTAGATTGCGGTAAAGAAGAGATTAATTTTTGATCCTCACTTATCTTATAATGTCCTTGATACATTCCCTTACTAACATAAGCATCTTCCTTTGTTACTGGGCCCTCCTATTTTTCAAGGAACAGCAGCACTCTATCATTCTTACCAATGATAGGATCCATCTTAACTTTAGTCTGTAAAAGCCAGATCTCTTTGTCCTTTTCCAATCCACCTTTTAACACATCTATTACTAACACTTTTGTTTCAACAAAACGTACTCCTTCTAAAGTGATACTATTTTTTATGTTTGTTGCTACACCTTCAATAATCGTATCTGTATCTTTAATTAATTGTTCGACATTATCGGAATAATAGCCTATTTTCACACTGCTTGATGATACATTCATACCGAACCATACAAGAGCACTTATGATCGCGATTCCCAAAAATAGAACGACCGTGATGGCATACTTGATTTCATATCCCCCCTCTATTTTTGAAAAGTCTTATTATACCACTGAGAAAATTATACCATGTCAGAGTCATCTCTCTATCCAAACATGGTGGTAATCCCTTGAGGTTGTTTACATTCATTCTCGCAAAGGTGCCCGACTCTAAAGCCTTATTTCCTATTATGTTCAATTTTCAACCAACAACCAGCTCCGCCGCTCCTCTTATTTCCCATTTGATCGGCTCCAACACGGCAAACGCTCGAGGAAAAGTCACTCTCGCAATCATGATTACACCTGGACTTCTTAGTTCCACTTCATAGTGATAAGTTTGATTTCGGTACCGGTAGGGAAATGTCTCCCCGGAGTTAATGACTTCAAAAACAAGCACCTCTACAGGCTGACGCAGGAATGAATTCGGAAGCGGGCGGCCGTTCGCATCCAATTGCAAGTTCTGCTGCAAGTATAGCGCTGCTTCCCGGGAAGCAGCAGATTCGTCTATCCGTACGACGCCTTCGCTTAACGCAATCTTATCTACTTGCTGCGCTGCCGCATGAGCCGCGCGGTTGATTGCACGCTTGCCTTGGGTGAGCGTCTTCATAGCCAACTCTTCCTCGACCTGCATCAGATGCACAGTAATCCACACCGACAGCATGGCAAGGATAAGCACAAGCTTGTACAGGGATCTTCCTCCTTCCTCCGCTTCTTATGGTACATACTCGCTCATCTTCATCCCGAATGCTTTCATACGCTCATAGGGAGCAATAGGCTGTATGCCGATAAGGGAATCGATAACAAACAAATTTTCATAGGGATAGCTTATCGTTAAAGAAATCCCTGTTCCTCTCAGCACAGGATTGCTGGAATCGGTAGCTGATACGCCCGACGTTGTCGCATACTCATAATAAATATCCTGCTCTCGCAGTCCAAAGCTTGCGAGTCGCTGCATAGACTGTCTCTGCATAGCAGGACTAATATAGCCGTAAGTGCCGCTTGCCCCAACTTCCAGCAAATAATCGACTTCTTGCTGAAGAACAGCCTGCCTCACGATAACAACATGCTTATAGATTGGAGAAAACATAATCCAGCACAACATAGCGGCGAACAAAACGAAAATCAGCAATTGCTTCAAGGGCTCATCCCCTTAATGTACTCTCCCATTGCCCCGCCCGTACGAGCAATGCCCTCGTTCAAGCCGTCATCGCCCTCCGCGACGGATGTATAGATGACAATGGCTGTAACAATAAGAAGAAGCATCATTAATATGGCTCTCATTCTCCCTCGCACCTCCACATTCATCGCTATGCTGCACCACACATTCCAACTATGGCAGCAAACTGTTGATTCTTGTATTTGCAGCGTTGCCCTGCGATTGAATTTGGCTCCTTGTGCCCGTAGAATCCTGTGCAATAATCGCATTGAACAACACGACTACAACCACGAGCATCATGACGGTCATCAAAATATTACGCATCCTTGCCACCTCCTCCCGTTGCAAGCTTGATCTACAGTCGCCGCCTATCCCAATGACTGAAACAGCTTCTGACCTTCCCTTACCCATGGATAGATAAACACCTGGAATGTATACAGGATCGGAATACCCGCAAGGATGAACAATCCGTATGAAGTGGATTCCTTGCGACTTTCCTTGGCAAGCTCCAGCTTCTCCTTGTAGTCCGAGATTCTAATACGGAGCAATTCGTAATATTGGCTGCTCTCATGCTGCCGTATTGCATCAATCGTCTCGACAAAGCTCATCCCGTCATCCGTGCCGATACGCAGCTTGAACTGTCGCAAAGCAAGAGCAGGATCGTGATACCATTCCGCCAGCAGACGCTCCATATCCCCACGCATCGCTTTCGTATAGGACATACATCGCATGAGCTTGGCATGAATATTAAGGTTGGAGTCCGAGAAATAAAGCAGCTGATTGCTGATCACATAAATCTCCTTCGTAAATTGCAGGGATCTCATCTTCTGAGCCGCACGAAGCCATGCTCGATCCAGATGCAGGGCTCCAACCAGTAATAACGGCAACGCAACCAACGCTTGGAACCAAATATACATCAGATTTCCTCTGAATATCACGATAGCTAATGTCCCGATTAACAAGCATACCGACATAGCCAGCTTCCGAAAAAGCATGTACCATGCAGGATCAAACGTCATGCCGCAGCCTGCGAGAAGGAGTTCCCTATCTGCATAATCAGAATGATCCCGCTTAATGCCGAACACGCGCAGCCAGCGATCCGGAGCTGTAGAACTCCGTAATTTCAGAAAGGACAGCCTCTTCCATCTGAGCGGACGCTCGGGCAATAGACGCAACAACATATACAAGCCTGTCCCTGCAAAAAAGAATTGACCAACAACAGCGCCTACTCCAATTAGTCCCGTCATCCAATCGTACAAAGCCATCACCCTTACATTTTTTTGCGTGAGAGCCATAGGCCCATAAGAAAGGATCCAAAAATAAGCAGGAGAGCATTCAGGATCATATCCCGTCCTTGCGGGTCCTGCAAATAGTAAAAGTAAGCATTCGCTTTGTTGTAATGCAAATTAATGCCGATAAACAACACCAAAAACAAGATCGGCGTGAAATTCGCAATTCTGATCTCCAGTAAGCGGTGGCGCTCTTGTTCATTCGCCCGACGCGCCTTCCTCATATCCGCCAGAAGTTCTCTTAAGCTCTCCGAGACGGGAACGCCCTCCGACAGAGCGACGCGCAAAATTTGCACAAAATAATCTGACCACAAATGACCTAACGAAGCTCCCATTATTCGAAGGCTTGCTTCATCATCGCCTCGAACCGAGAGATTGCGGTACAATTGTTCGAATACAGCTTGCATCGGCCCAAGCAGCCTCTTCTCTTCGATCGTTCGCTGCAAAGCGATTCGAATGTGGCGTTCTCCTGTTACCAGATAACATTGATAAAACAGCTCCACAGCAGGCAGAAAATCTAGCTGGGCACCCATCCGCCGATGGAGCAGCAAACCTCTCAGCCATAGATATGGGGCGAATCCGACAATCAATCCAAACAGCAACCCGCCCTTCGCCGTCTGAAAAAACAGTCCGCCAGTCACAACGCCTCCAACGAGCAGCATGCCGGATGTGCCGAGGAACGTATCGGGAGCAAGCCTCATTCTGAGCGTCTCCAGCAGCTCCGATATATGACTTCTAACCCTGCCATACGACTTTAGACGGTCAGCCAGCATCCTCCTTAAGCTGTATGGCGATTCGTAGGTCAATCGGCTGCGAAGCTGCCGCTTGTCTTCAACAGAATCAATGAGGGAGCGAACGACGATAAACAATAGAACAAAGAGCAGCAAGCCCCCTGATAAGAAAACAACATGAACCACCCTTACACCTCCTGGTCCAACCACGCAGCAGCACGCTCTGATGGAGGGTTCGAGTATTGCCATTCATTCTCCACTTCCGAGAAGACCGCCCACTCCCGAATATGTATATCCCCGTCCTGCCATCCGATCTCCCCTATTCGGGATACGATTCTACGCCCGCCAATCAGCTTCATCTCGATGCCAAGCTCCGTTACATATTCTGCGATTCGTTTCGTTAATCTCTCAGGATTCATACTTCTGCCATCCAGCATGCACATATCTGTAATCGCCTCGGGCACATCCTCCAGACGGTTGGCATGAACGGTCGTCATGCTGCCGGTATGTCCTCTCGTACATGCCCGCACGTAGATATTGGCGTCCTCGTCTCTAATCTCGGCATGGATTATGCGCTGAGGCGATTGACGCAGAGCAAGCTTGAAAGCCTGGGACGAGCGGTGAGCTTCGTCATCTTCTGCAGCTTCGTATTCAATAATGTTTTTGCTTGGGAAGTCCCGGCCCAGCATCATCTCATATCGGCCTTCGATTGTAATAATCCGCTCGACATCCGGCAGCTCCGCAATTAACGCCTTCATCAGATTGGTCTTGCCTGAATTAGTTGGTCCGATTATGACCAGATTGTATCTAGCCTTCAGCGAGGCAAGAAGCAGCTGCACCATTCGATCGCTAAGTGAGAAATATGGAGCTGCGGCCAAAGCCTCAAGTCGGAAGCGGCTGACAGTATAGAAGCGGATTGTTAGCGTGGGGCTGGATGTGAACCCGAAGCCGGTCATCGTCACGCGGGATCCATCCTTCAGCATAACCTCCGCCCAGCGTTTGCGCGGGTTGATCCGATCATTGTTGTACAGCACCAAATTTTGCTGAATGCGCTCGACGTCGCGGATGCTACCGAAGCAATAATGGGACATCGCCGCCATGCCGCCGCGAACCTCGTAGATTCTTGTGCCAACCACCTGCAGCTCTTCCAAGTCAGTACGGCTAGCCAGCACCAGCTCCAGCACATTCAGTCCCACTACTTCCGCGAATAAAGCTTCCGCCAGCGTTGCATATGGATGCTTCCATCCCGGCAGTGTATGAATACGCAGACGTATGAGTCGATCCTCGATGACAGCCAGCACTTGCTCACGCTCTTGCGAAAATCCCAAGACAGCCCGATTAAGCGTCTCGCTATACTGTCTCCTCTCTTCTTCCGTCATGCCCCTTGGCGCGCTCAGATAGGACCTGATTTCACCGGCTAGCCGGTCAAAATCCTCCGATCCACTGTCTTCCTGTACTGGCGCGGCAGCTTCCCGTTCCATTCCTTGGCTCTGTACTCTAGCCGCGAACTCCGCAGTTGAAAATTTGTCCTGCACGCTCTTCATGAGGAGCCTACTCCGTTCCGATGTACATTCAACCTGCGATACCATGGCTGCCTGACCATGGAAGGGAAGGCACCCCGCACGTTATGGCGTTCCAGCAGCTTGGCGGCTGGTTTCCTCATTGCTGATCTTCCCGTAGGATCTTCTCTGAGCCAATTGTCATAACCACCTTTGTCAAGACTGGCAAACATCGAATCGTCCATTCTGAACTCTCCCATCGGAGCCGTCCCCAGCTCCTTGCAAATGTCGTTCATGCGATAACCTCCCTTTCTCCAAGGATAGTGGGCGATGATACAATCGTACTGATTCGGCTGGATTTGAAAGATCGGCGATACATTGCCAATCCAGCGTCTCCCGTCTTCCTGAAAGTGCGATAACGCCGGCGTCGTTACCAGTACCCGTGAGTCTGCGCGCCGAATGCTGCATATCGTTGCGGCATTATCCCAATACGCGCCTACATCCAAAACAATAACTCCATATGTTTTCTCTGCAACATCCAGCAGATGATCAATTTCTTCCGTTCCGACAAATTCGGCTCCTTCCCGATTCATATTGCCGAACAGAACATGCAGATTAGATCTGCCTCTTACCTCATAATCCGCACTGCGCAGCATGCTCGACGTTAAGGAAGCCGAGCGCAACTCCGGCTGCAGCCTGTCCAGTGTTACTTCCGGCTCGTCAATCCCCAAGAAGCGGTGAAGTTTCGCGCTCTTCAAGTTCAGGCACAGATAACCAACCTCCGTGCTGCTAAGTTCCGCAAGTCTGTATGCGGCCGCGAATGCAGCCGTCGTCGTCCCGATATTCGGTGTTGTTCCCACAAAAGCCACAACCGGAGCCGCTCCGTTACTCACGCCCACTTCTCTCACCGCTCCCCTCTTCTCCCTGCCTATCCTTCATTCGATCGTAGGACTCCGGGCTATACGCGATGACCACTTTGACACTCCCGCCTTTGCAAAGCTGATCGATTAACAGCCACTGAGCCTCCGTCAAATTGAGATTGACATATTCGATCATCGCATTGGCATCCCGTCTGGCGACATACATGCCGTCCTTATTGCCTTCCGCAAGCGACATCAGATGCGATTGCTCCAAGCTGTCAACTTCTACATTGGCCGAACTCTTCACCGAGGCGACCACAACCGATTCCGGGAAAATTCGCGCAGACTGTTCCTCTGCGCCAGACGCATAGAGGAGGACCCGATCGCCAGCGCGTATCCCGTTCGAGATGGAGCGAATGTACTCCTTCGGAATTTGGAAGGTGGATTCTCCCGTTCGCGGATGCAGATAATGCTCATTCAGCTTCCAGGATAGCAACGCCTCGCCTTTCCCGAGCGGCATTGCCGCTTCCATCCCGAATGCCGAATCAAGCGCTGCAACCATCTCATTCGTATAAGCGGCGACCGGCAGCCGCGCCATCTCCAGATCAGTTCTCTCCAGCCTTTCACCGGCTGCGATGAACCGCTTAGGCACGACAACGGCGACTGTCTCCTGCTGTTCCAATTGATCGCGCTGCAGTACATAAAGCCCATATACCAAAGCCGCCGACAGCATTGCCGCCGCCAAGCTGAGCCATAAACTCCTTCCCCTTCGCATCGCTACCTCTCTTCCGAGCAACAAAAAAAAGAACGCATTCAGCAGCCGTCCCCGGCTTACTGATTGCGTTCTTCGCAATAGATTGCTCTTCTATTAGTTCAAATATGAATTTGAGCCTATAATAGCAAATACAACCTTAAATTGTCTACCCTTAATTTCGAAACCTGTCCAATTCTGTCGAAAAACAAGCCGGTGCTGGTTCATACAGGTTGCCGGCTTATCCGTTATTTAAAAGTCGATCAGGCCTACACTGATCAATAGCGCATCGTCTACTTTACGCATCGTTTCGTCATCCAAATGCGTAATTTTATCCGTCAAACGCTGCTTGTCGATGGTGCGAATTTGCTCTAGCAGCACGACCGAATCCCGGTCGAAGCCATGAGTTGCCGCATCCATCTCGACATGCGTTGGCAGCTTTGCTTTCTGAATTTGAGCCGTAATGGCAGCTACGATTACAGTAGGGCTGAATCGGTTGCCAATGTCATTTTGAATGACGAGAACCGGACGGACTCCGCCCTGCTCTGAGCCGACGACAGGGGACAAATCGGCAAAAAACACATCTCCGCGTTTTACGATCAAGCTCTACACCCCGCTTACGAGACGGCCTAACGTATGGTCGGCTTCTTCCTCCGCTTGAAACGCTTCCGAGGCCATATTCAGGTTAATTTTTGCCATTTCCATATATCCACGCTGCATGGATTCACGGATTTGGCGCTTTTTGCGTTCCACCAAATACAGCTTCATGGCTTGCCGAATAAATTCGCTGCGATTAGAGTTCTCCTTGGCTACGATACCATCGACCTCCTCGAGCAATTGATCGGGCAAGCTGATCATGATCCTTTTCGTATTGTGCACATTGGCCACCGAACTCGCACCCCCAAGACTTTTCCAAAAAACCTTATTACACATTATGACAAATTTATGCCATTACTATACTTCATCATTTGTATGCCTATCGTATATCAAATATGCTATATGCAGATTCTGCCCCTTACAGGGCTGCATGATTACATTCGATCTCCATATGCCTATTCCCTGCACGAAAGGATAATTTGTACAATTGGAATAAATTTCATCCATTCCTGATCTATGCCAATTGATTGTGCGTGCTCACAACCGCTCCGCCTTCAAGATATACCCGTGGAACGCGGGCTGCTAGCATACATATAATCTCATAGTTGATTGTGCCAAGCTGATCCGCCACTTCTTCCGCCGTAATGGTGGCATTCCGTTGCGAACCAATCAATACCACTTCCTCGCCAACCTCCACAGGACCTTCTCCGCTCTGATCCAACACAGGGTCCAGCGCGATCATGCATTGATCCATACAGATCGTTCCCAAAATCGGCGTCTTCACACCGCGCACCAATCCATGCGCCTTGCCGCTCAGCATCCGGCTATAGCCGTCTGCATATCCGATTGGCAGTGTGCCGATCCACTCTTCCTTCTCTGTGAAATACCGCGTGCCATAGCTGATTCCCCACCCTGGAGGCGCTGTCTTCGTCCAGACGATCTTGGACTTCAATGCAAGCACCGGTCTCAACTCGATGCGTTCCTTGTTCACTTCCACGGAGGGATACAACCCATACATGGCAATGCCCAGTCGCACCATATCTCCAGCCCATTGCGGCGTATCCATGCCGGCGGCGCTGTTCGCGGCATGAACGATCGGGATCGTCCAGCCGCGTTGCTTAACCGCGTCCGCAATTTGTTGGAAGCGCTCGTATTGCTGCTTCGTGTATGCCTTATCCGCCTCATCAGCCCTCGCATAGTGGGTGAACAAGCCCTCTACCTCAATCTGCGGAGTATTCAGCGTTCGTTCAATGAAATCAAGAGCCTCATCATACCCCAGTACGCCTAATCGCCCCATGCCTGAGTCGACCTTCACATGCACCTTCAGTTGGCGGCCATCCTCGAGATCAGGCAGTTGTCCGGCTGCCTCGCGCACATCATCCCTGAACAAGCTGATTGTAATGTTCTTCTCTCGAGCAAGCGCAAGTGCATCCGCCGGGACAAAGCCCAGCACAAGAATAGGCGACTGAATGCCAGCCTTGCGCAACTGTAGCGCCTCGTCCAGGAACGCGACACCCAAATAATCTACGCCAAAGCGTTCAGTCGCCTCCGCTATTTCTGCCGCTCCGTGACCGTAGGCATTCGCTTTCACCGATGCCATCAGCTTGCAGCCTGCTGGCAACGCTTTCCGTACAGCCTGTAAGTTATGCCGAAGCGCATCCAACGATATCTCTGCCCAAGTCGGGCGATAATACGATTCCAAGTCGCTCACCTTCTCCTTATTGCAAAAACCATAACAGTCCGAGCAGCAAACATTATAAAAATAATGTTAAACGTTGCTGCTGGGACTGTCAATGAAATGAGTTCCATAATGAACTAGTACGTCTTGGAAATTGATGAGCGGCTTGGCAAGTCGCAGGTTATTTATCCATTTCTCCTTGAACCGACTGAGCTACTTTCCGCATCTCGACATCTGGCAGATCAGCGCTGGAGAGACGGAACAAATTGCCTTGATAGGTCCAGGTTAGCGTCTGCAGTGAATTGTCTTCATTCGTCGTCAATTCCCCTACCGTCGTGCCCAGATCGACCAGAACGCCCGGTACTAACGTAGTTGCAATATCTTTCGGCTGGGTCTGAATGATCGTAAAGTTATATACACCGTCATATCTGGAGATAAGCCCCTTATTGCCGCCGTAATCAATATCCATGCTGTCCTTGAACGCTACTCCTTTAGGCAAATGCGAAGGCGCTAGAGCTACGAAAGGAAGAGCTTTCGCTCCCTCATTTCCTAAAGACGCGCTTTCATCCGGATTACTGGCTTCTTCGTCGTCACCGGTGTTCTCTTTGTCCGGATTCGCTTTATCGTCAGGTACCGTTGCTTCATCCGTTTCTTGCTCCGGTGTCGCATTCGTCGGTTTATCCCCGTCTTTACCCGTCTCGCTTGAGTTATCCGATGACGGAGGCGTTGAAGCCATATTTGCTTGCGTCTCGAATACGCTCTTATCGAACTTCTCACCGAATTTGAAGGAATCGAACTTCACGTCCACCATTACAGAAGCATTCGTGTCACTCACTTCCACTTGAACCGGGCTCAGATCGTCTTTGTTCAACCAAATTTTTTGGCGGGCTAATGAGCCATTATTGTAATTGGCCATCACATCAAACACGTATGCGTCATTGTTAACTGCGAACTGTCTGGAGCCGTCCACGATAATGCTTTGAATGAGGGTCTGATACAGGTAGACCTGCCCCTGATTTTGCGGCCAGTCGCTTTGGAAGCGGAATACCTTATTCAGCTTTGGCGTCAATACGAAAACGCCGTCGTCGTTGCGGAGCACGATTTGCGTAATATCCTTCTCTTCGTTCGTCAGCTTGATGCGGTAATACGTCGGCTTCTGGTAGGAAACCTCCACCTGATACTCCAGCGGCTGCTGACCGGTATGAAGCGTCATCGTCCCGCTTCCTTGATAGCTCTCCATGTTATTGACTACCTTGTCGAGCTCCTTCACCACGGACTCGGCGTCCTTCGTACCGCAAGCAGATAATAGTAGTGAGAAGCACACAATAATTGCCGCGGTCCATGTCATGCGACGCATGAAATCATCCCCTCTGCACACATAGTATTTTACTGGCTGATACCATGCTTATGAGGGGACTTGGACATTTATGCGGACTAGTTGTGAGCTTGGTCATAAGTTTTTGCAGTCTTGTATTAGTAATATTAGCGGTAGAGCTGCAGCATGGACTCGATCGAGGATGGTGTTGCTCTGGACGAAGCAGTTTGTCCTTGGAAAAGAAGTACTCTGTCTATTTATCGAGAGCTATTCCTCGCTCCATACTTTGGTATTCAACTCAAACTTCTCGATGATTCGAAAAAAAACAGCCATCTCCTCATAAACATTTCTCAAATCGTACTCGCCGTGTTTCTTTTTCAAACCACTATCAATAAAATTTTTATGAGACCATACGGCAACAAACATATAGGAATGATGGAATGAAATCATGATCGGATTTGGATAGCTTTTGCAGAAATCAAGCAGATGCTGCATGAATGCGGGACTTAAAATATTTCGTGCATTCATTTCGTTATCTGTACGAACAGTAAAATGTCGGTTAAATTCAGCATTCTCAAACTCAATAACATGGTTCGCTCGCTTACTGGTTGTTGTAGCCTCATTTTGCAGCATTTTTGCAAAAAAACCACCAACAGCGCTGTTCGTTTTTATGTAATTGGTCTCAATAACCGTCAAACCGGTGAAGTCCTTTTTGAAATCAGCAATGAATAGTACTCCATTAAAGGCAACTTTCGTTCCGGTTGAACTATAGCCTTCAGAATCAATGATTTCCTTTGTTGTAATCTTCAATTCAGACATATAAAATTCGGTTAAACCATATTTACCTTCGAAATAATCCTCTCCTGCTACCCGTCGATCTTCTAGCATGAACAGTTCACTTGCATCAATCCATTCATCACTAATTCGAGCATCATGCTCATAATGACAATATTTTTCATACTGTTCAGATTCAAATGGCAGCTTTGCGAACTTGAGCATGTTGTCTGCCAAAGCCCCTACTACTGCATGCTTTAGCTCCGCATTGTAAACAGCTCTTCCCTTAATAAATACTCTAACTGAGTACCATATGGAGAGAATCCATATACCAATAACGAAAATAGTCAGCAGGGAATACTCCACATTCAGAAAGGTAGCAACCAATATAACCGTGCTAACCAAAAATACCGCCACTGTTCTGATCCATTTTTTATTCGATTCCGCTTTAGTTTTATTCAACTTCTCATAAGGCAGGTTGATATTAGAACTCGCTATTTCATATGAGGGTAGCATTGATTAATTCCTCCTCTTTGTAATACCTATTTATATCGACTTTTTCAGCTTTAATTTTAATCCAAACCATCCAAATGGAACCATTCTCTCGAAATATATCCGACGATACCATGGATTTCTCCAACAATACGATTGCGTTCTGCATAAATCGTCGCTTCAGCAATGTCTTCGAAAGTGGCTTACATAATCGTACGACTGTCGAATTGAACAGCACATTATTCAGTTGGAAACGTAAGCGTAATAGAACGAAAATACAAATATACATATTAAAAACTTGCTGTAAGACAATTTATTACACTTGCACACAAAAAAAGTACAAATGAACTATTCATTTATACCCATCATTTTTGTTACAATATATTTGGATTTAAATATATTAAATGTAAATAAATATGACAGTACCGATACAAAAACGGACACATTTCACAATACCTCAGCCAGACTCGCAACAAGTTCTGAATATAAACTCGAGCTTTCACATGAAGATATTCAAAAAGGCGTGCAATTGAAGGAGCATGTGCTGGCTGAATTGAACCAGTCTTCATTCTCTTCGTTTACTCCAGATCAAAAAATTTCACTTGTTTCTAATGAGGAGGGATTTCAATTCAAAGGTTGATTATTTTTTTGGGACTACTTGGGCTTTTAACGGGTTGCGCTTCTGGTTCTCCTGAGCAAAAAGGTAACGCTTCAGTTGAATTTGAGCAAAAGGAAAGCTCCGCCGCAATTGTACAACTTGTTCAGGAACAAGAAACACTTCTAACAGTAGAATATAAAATTCATAATCATACCAACGAACAAACAAAGCCGCTATATGCAAAAATAGTAGTACATGATACCAGGTTATCTTCGCTGCTTGGCTTTGAACAATATCCCGAAAGGGAAGTTCAGGCGAATTTAATCATGCTGAAACCAAATGAAACTCAATTGGGAGCCCAAACCTTTTCACTCAAGCTTGAAGAATCCCAAACAGAGGAGTTTTATAAAGACTCCATTGTAGAAAACAAAGGTATTGAACTCGTATTGGTGGATTCGGAAAGCGGACATCAATTAGCAAGCAGCTTTATTCATAAGGTTTCTTGGATCGAACAACAATCCAGAGAAGTCATCGAAAATGTCAACTGACTCAACCAACTAACTTTGTAATTTATATGTATAGAACACCTGAGAAGAGAGTATGGTTGCAATAATGAAAAGAAACCGTTCTTGTCTAAATGGCGGAATAACGCCGTTTGCGACAGGAACGGTTTCTTTGTTTGTTCTATACGAATACTCCGCTTCACTATACAGCTACCTATGCAGCTTATGCAGCCGTGGGATCTTTGATGCGACATCTGACGATTCAATAGTACTCTCACGACTCCAAGAGCTGCAAAGGACATTATGCAGCCTTAGACAGTATGCCAAAGGGACGCAGTCCGCTTGACCCAATAAACCAGCCGGCAAACTGCGCCTAACGATTATTTAATCGATTCGTTTGAGCCGAATCTGTACAAACTATAGTGGATCCATCATGAAATCAGTCTGATGAATGATCTGGAGCGATTATGCGCTCCTTCTCTCCCGAGGTTTCGTAAGCTTCCAGAATCGAGGACAGCAATCCTGGGAATCTGGCCTCCATGTCTTCAGTGCGGAGCGAAATCAGCCGCTGCGTACCGGCGCTGCGTACATTAATAATGCCTGCTTCCCTCAATGTACGAACGTGATGGGATTGTGTGGACTTGGCGACAGGCAATTCGAATTCCCCGCAGGCGCGTTCCGATACGCCGCGAAGCTGAGAGACGATCATTAAGCGGAGAGGATCGCTCAAGGCATACAGCACGGAGGATAAATGGATATCTGCACGGTCGGGATGCACTAATATTTTCATGTCTATAGCCCCCTGTAAAAATTTAATGTAGATGATTGCATTATACCATAACGCATGCTATGATTCTATTGTTCGATAACAATCGAACTTTAAAACTTGGAGGTGAAACCCCTTGACTAAACCAACTCATGATTCGGCTGAGCCACAATCGATGAAAGAAGGCGTTGTGCTTGGATTGCTCGGCGTAACGATCGTTATCGTCATTATGAACACGATGATGTTCAATTTGGCCCTGCCCGATGTAGCGGAAGCCTTCCAGCTCTCGGCATCCTCGACATCGTGGATCGTAACGGGGTACTCCATCGTATTTGCGATCTCATCCATTACGTACAGCCGTCTGGCTGACTTCGTTCCGATCCGCAGACTGTTCATTATCGGCATATTGTCTCTTAGTCTGGCCGCTATCGCAGGCTTGTTCAGCAATAGCTTTCTGATGCTTATAGGCGCACGCATTGTTCAAGCTTCAGGGGCTGGCTCGATTCCTGCACTATCACTGGTGCTCATCTCTCGTTACGTGCCACTGGAGCGTAGAGGCAAGGCAATGGCGCTTATTATGTCCTCAGTATCCTTAGGTCTTGGCCTTGGTCCTGTGGTCGGAGGCGCAGTCGTTGAATATATGGGGTGGCATATTTTGTTCGTGCTGACTGCTGTTACGATTGTGCTTGTTCCCTTATTTGTAACCTATATCCCGAAAGAAGCGATGAAAAAAGGCTCCTTCGACGCGCTTGGCGCCATCTTTATCGGAGTTGGCACAACAGGTTTGCTTCTGTTCCTGACCAACCAATCCATTATTGCGCTGGCACTCGGTCTTGTTTCTATAGCCTTGTTTATTGTACGCATCCGAACTGCAGCCAATCCGTTCGTACTGCCGTCGCTCTTCCGCAATCGCTCGTATTTGATCTTGGGCGGAGTCGGCATCGCGGCTTATCTATGCAGCTTTGCAACGTTGTTCTTGATGCCGCAAATACTCGTGAAGCAATACGGACTAAGCGCGATAGAAGCAGGACTTATTATCTTCCCGGGTTCCATGCTAGCCATGTTCGTCTCCAGACGTGTTGGCCAATATATCGATACGAACGGCAACAGTTCTATCATTCGGTATATCCCACTATTCCTGCTGGCTGCGGTCGTGCTCTTCGCTCTGTTCGAAGGGTTGTCTTACTGGGCTATTCTGTTCATCTACATGCTGCTTAGCACAAGCTTCACCATCTTGTCGAGCAGCGTCTCGAATGAGATGTCCCGTATTCTGGAGCCAGCTCAGATTGGCTCAGGTCTCGGATTGTTTCAGCTCTTGCAATTTTTCAGCGGCGCGTTTGGTGTAGCAATATCAGCCAGCGCGCTAGTGTGGCAGAAAGATTTATCTCTCTCCCACGCTTACAGCAATATCTATTGGGGACTGACCGTTGTCGTGCTGGCTGCTATCGTGTGCTCGATCTTATACTACCGGAGCACATATCGCAAAGCGCAATTACAATAAGGATACAGCGACCCAGATGTCTGGATCAAAAAGCCCAAGGAATTCGCAGTCAGCGATTCCTTGGGCTTTTAATGAGGCACGAGACAATAGCAGCGTAACCCATCGTTTACTAAGAACAGACAGATTTTTAGTTCCTGCGTGCCAAATGCTATAATGGGACTAACATCCTAAAGGAGGGCAACATGTTTATCGTCATTGGACTTGTTTTTCTACTGTTGTATGGGCTTATTGTGTTCTACATTGGTTGGAGCGGATGGTCCTGGATGAGACCCGCGGTGTCGCGGAGATTCAGACTGCTCTATATCGTCGCCCTTATCTTTCTTGCCGCTTCCTTCATTCTCGCTAGAGTATTCGCAAGTTCGACCATTCTGAACGTTATAGGCTCCTATTGGCTGGCCATATTCAGTCTGCTCGTTCTGCTTCTGCCAGTTGTCCAACTTATCGTATGGCTCACCAGGCTCACTTCCCTCCCTCGACATCATGTGCAAAAATGGGCGGGAATTATTACACTGACGGCTCTTGTCCTGCTTATAGGCTATGGCAGCTACAATGCTTATACGCCTACTGTCCGTTCCTATGACATACATATCAACAAGCCGGGTCCTCCGAGTGGCGAACTGAAGATTGTGATGGCATCGGATATGCATTTCGGCTACCTGTCCGGCAAAAATCATGCTGTCCGACTCGTCGAAGAAATAAATGCGCTTCAGCCGGATATCGTTCTGTTCCCGGGAGACATCATCGATGACGATATCGTTCCCTATGTAAACAAGGGAATCGGACCCATATTGTCACAAATCAAGGCTCCTTATGGCGTCTACGCTTCGCTTGGCAATCATGACCGGTTTAAGGGAGAGATTCAAGAGTTGATTGATCTTCTGGAAGAGAGCGGTATGAGAGTGCTCTACGACGAATCCATCGAGCTTGAAGACTGGCTTACCTTGATTGGCCGCAAAGACCATAGCGACAAAAACCGGGCCGAGCTCGCTGAACTAACTGAAAGCGTAAACTCATCCAATACCCTGTTCCTGCTGGACCATCAGCCTTACGGCTTCGATATTGCACAGCGGCAAGGTATTGACCTGCTCGTCGCCGGTCATACACATCGCGGTCAGATCGCTCCCGCTAATCTGATTACGAAGCGGCTGTTCGAGAATGACTGGGGCTACCTGCAAAAGGGGCAGCTTCATACGATCGTATCCTCTGGCTTCGGCTTCTGGGGACCCCCGATTCGTATTGGATCGCAAGCGGAAGTGGTACTGATTCAAGCTAGTTTCTCGAACAAGGCGAATTAAACGCCTGCCATATGAACGGGATGCCTCTATGCGGGGCATCCCGTTATTTGTTTCCAGAGTGCAATTGTACGAGGAAAACATTGACAGCATCAATAATGTAAGGTACACTTTACGTAAAGCTAGCTTTACATGTAATTGCCACATTTGGAGGGGCTCGTATTAAAAATCATATTCGGACATTACGGAACGAACATGGCATGACGCAAGAGCAACTGGGAGAGATCGTCGGTGTATCCAGACAATCAGTCATAGCGATTGAAACGATGAAATACAATCCTTCGTTGGAACTTGCTTACAAAATCGCAAAAGCGTTCAACATGCAAATCGAGGAAGTATTCGTGTTTGAAGACAAGGAGGAAAAGTAGATGGTATATCTAGGCATTTATGGTGGGCTGCTATTCGGGATTGCAGGCTGGTACTTCGGCAGGCGCAACGCGGCGAAAAAAAACGAACTGGATGAGATGAGGGCCTATATGTCAGCCAAGTCCCGCTCACTTTCATGGTACTTCACAATTGCGACGATCTTTGTGTTGATGTCGTTGGAAATATTAGGCCACTCCATCGGTACGATTCCGTCGCTGGGCATTCTGCTGTTTGTTCATCTAGGCATATGGGGGCTGACTTTCATCATCCTGCAATCTCGCATGACAAATGATCCAGACGACACCAGCAAAGGCAAGATCCAGCTCTTGCAGGGCATTGCAATCGGCGTGTCGATTCTGATTATTTTCGCCACCATCTCCTTTCTTACAGTCGACTGGCGCTTCATGCTTGTCGCTATTCTCCCTGTTCTGCTGAATATTCTTATTATGAGAAAGAAGCAAGCCAGAAACGATAATAAGGCAGGATAAATGACTGAATAAGCTCCATACATGCAAAAAGACTTCCGCTGACGGAAGTCTTTTTCGCCTATTTTTGTTGTTCTGCTCATCCCTTATGAAATCCTTATTTTATTCTGTAGCCTTATTCGCAGAAAAGATGATGTGATAGGAGTGATTTCATACTGGAAACGAAAGAGCTCTGCAAAGCGTTCAGTAGGCAAAAAATCAGTGTCAGACGTCAGCCTGTCGGTGTCGCGCAATATCGATTATGGCTAGCTGGGTGCCAAGATTTCCGCGTCTCTTCTACAGCTCTGACGCAGCAGAACGTCCAGCCGCTCTCCCGGAGAATAGACAGCCTCCGAGGAACGTTCCTTCCAGCGCCCGGTATCCGTGCAGCCCGCCGCCACCGAAGCCAGAGGCCTCGCCTGCGGCATAAAGGCCTTGAATAGGCTCTCCTTCGGCATTCAGCACACGTCCGGACAGATCAGTCTGAAGTCCGCCCAGCGTCTTGCGGCTTACGATGCTTAGCCTGACCGCGATCAACGGACCGTTCTTCGGATCGAGCAGCTTATGAGGCTTGGCGGTGCGAATCAGTTTGTCGCCAATATAGTTACGCGCTCCGCGGATTGCCGTCACCTGCAAATCCTTGGTGAACGTATGGTCCATCTCTCTGTCCCTAGCAATAAGCTGGCGTTCGATGACTGACGCATCAAGCAAACCGCTGCCCGCCAGCTTATTCATGCCATCGACCAGTTCATGGATGCTGCGGGCAATGACAAAATCCTCTCCCTTATCCATGAAAGCCTGTACAGGCCCCGGGGCGCCGGGCAACACTCGTGACAACACTTTACGGACGCTCTTCCCGGTCAAATCAGGATTCTGCTCCGAGCCGGACAGGGCAAATTCCTTCTCGATAATTTTTTGCGTCAGGATGAACCAGGAATAATCATAACCGGTCTTCTGGATCGCTTCCAGCGTGCCAAGCGTGTCAAAGCCCGGGAAGTTCGGCGCAGGGAAACGATTGCCGGTCGCATCGAGCCAGATTGACGAGGGTCCAGGCAGGATGCGAATGCCATGATTATCCCAAATCGGATTCCAGTTTTTCAGTCCCTCCGTATAATGCCACATCCGGTCGCGATTCACGATTCGTCCGCCCGCATCTTCCGTAATGCCCAACATCCGACCGTCCACATGCGCCGGAACGCCGGAGAGCATTCGAGCAGGGGGCTCACCTAGCCTGCTCGGCCAATTGCGACGCACCAGCTCATGGTTGCCGCCGATGCCTCCGCTCGTGACCAGCACGGCTCCCGCTTCATACTGGAACTGCCCGACAACTTCTCTTGAGCTTGCTTCGCCGCGCGCCGCATCGCTGGGCGCAAGAATGGAACCGCTTGCACCAATGATCGCGCCATTCCGCTCAACAAGCCCATCTACGCGATGGCGTGGACGGAATTCAATTCTTCCTTGTGCCATATGCTCACGAACGCGTCGTTCGAACGGTGCCACGATGCCAGGTCCGGTGCCCCATACGATATGAAAGCGCGGTACGGAATTGCCGTGTCCCTCTGCCAAGTAACCGCCTCTCTCCGCCCATCCGACTACCGGAAAGAACCGAACGCCCATGCCATGCAGCCATGCCCGCTTTTCACCCGAAGCAAAATCTACATAAGCCTCCGCCCATTGTCGGCCCCAATAATCCTCGTCCGCCTCGCGGTCGAACCCGGCTGAACCAAGCCAGTCCTGCCAGGCTAATTCTCTGGAATCCCGAATGCCCAGCCTGCGCTGTTCCGGGGAATTGACCAGAAATAGTCCCCCGAACGACCACCAGGCTTGGCCTCCAAACGAAGTCTCGGGCTCCTGATCAAGCAGCATCACCTTTTTGCCGGAATCGGCAAACTCAGCCGCTGCAACTAGCCCTGCAAGTCCAGCGCCTATTACGATCGCGTCCGATCGATGCATCCTAACCCCTCCACACTAGAGATTTTTCCCACTTATCCCTATCATCATATGTGCGGATAAAAATTACAATAGCTTATCGCATCTAATCGAGCTTTTCTCTGCTTATCTCCATCTCGAAATGATCGCCTAAAGCATGTGCAACCGGCAGGCTAATCCCGATGGAATCTTGCGTAACATAACTGAATGCACCGCCGATTTCGGAATCCGCATTAGAAAAATAACTTAACAACTCTTCATCCCCAAACTGCTCCAGCGTCTCCTCCAATAGTCCTTCTTGGGCTAAATCAAGTTGTTGGTCATGCGTTTGATACACGCCCGTTCTGAACGCTTCTATAAGTTGATGATCCACCTTGACCAGATCCTGCAGCCTTAATTTCTGTCCATGCTCGATATCCACGTTTGTAGTCTGAAATAAGTTTACAGGATGAGCTGCCCCTTCTGAATTGGCATATCCGGGATAGACGATACTTAGAATTCTCTCGTCGCGGAGTTTGATTTGAAAGTCCATTTCTATCGTGTCTTTTTCCCCATCAAACGTATCCAGGATGGTCATTGCTTCCTGTTCGATAAGCTTATTAAGTACATCCTCTCTATCCTTGTCTTTCATTCCCGTAATAGCTGGGTACTTAATCTTGACGTTATTTTTGTTGTACGAGACGCCTGCTATGTCATACTCCATTTGGACATCCGATCTCTCTGAGTTTGCTGGCACGCTCAAGCTTTGATTCGAATTTGAACCACAAGCGGTTAACAACAAAGAGACCATGATGATCGTATACCACCATTTCAATTTCAAATTTCATTCCCCCGCATTTCTTTTTTGATTGCTGAACGCCGCCTGACCTTTCACTTTCCCTATAAATGTCCATTATGACTTTAACTATCCAATTATTATTATCGTTGTTTCCACTCCATTTTATTAATAGATTGTGACGATGTATCCCCGAACTTGCTGTCACACTTCCCCCCGCCGTCCGTCGGAGTCCACCCCCGACTCAAGGCCAGCATCAAGAATAGACCCTGGACCGTTACCAGGAAGCTTATGGCCAGGTAGAATAAAGACATAGATGAGCGACAGGAAAGGATGAGGAACATGAAAAAACTATTTCGATCTCACACGGACAATAAATTGACTGGACTTTGCGGAGGCATTGGCGAATGGCTCAGCATCGACTCCACAATTGTAAGGCTGCTGGTTGTCATCGCTGGATTTTTCAGCTTCGGAGCGGTTATTCTGCTATATTTCGCAGCTACGCTACTTGTACCTAAAGCCCCGGTGGGCGATATGTCTTTCATGAACCGCTACCATTACTAATAAATGATGACAAAAAACTTTTAAGGGAGAGATTAAGATATGGGAATTTTGCAACGTGTAGTAAATATGACGAAGGCGGCGGCCAATGAAATGCTGGATAAGATGGAAAATCCGGTGATGATGCTGAATCATTACTTAAGAGATTTGGACGAGGAAATTGATAAGGCTGAACGCGCCCTGGTGCAGCAGCAAGCACAGGAGCGAATGATGAGTTCCAAATTCGACGAGCTCAACGCACAAGCACGCTATTATGAAGACAAAGCTATTCAGGCAGCGTCTGAAGACCGCGAGACAGAAGCTCGAACAGCCCTCGAGGCGAAGCTGCTCTACCTGGAGCAAGCGGAAGATACCGATAAGCTTCGCGGCATCGCCAAGCAAGCTGCCACCGACTTGCAGCTGCGAGTCGAATCGCTTAAAGAAGAAAGAACACGCCTGCAAAGCAAGCGCGCTGAGTTAGCTGCCCGCGTTCGCCAGGCATCCCCGCAAAGCAGCGGCAGCAGCTTCGCCGGGTCTCATCTGCAAGGCAGCTCCGCTGCACGCGGGTTCGAGCGAATCGAGCAGAAGGTGATGGAATGGGAGGCAGCCCGGGAACTTTCCAAAACGGCGACAGGGGGCAGCTATTCAAGTCCAGCCGTAAATGATCAGAAGCTGGAGCAGCGCAATGCGCTTGTTGAAGAACAGCTTCAAAGCCTGCTGCAGAAGAAATCCGGCAGCTAGCCTTCCTATAGATAAAGAACGCCTCGCTTCCTAAGCCGGGCGTTCTTTCTTCTGTTATCCCCTCGGCCAGCTAAGGCGAACAGTCGTGCCTTGATCCGGCATCGTATCGATAGTAATCTGACCGCCCATCGCTTCCACAAGATCCTTGGCTATCGCCATTCCAAGCCCTGTACCTTCTGTCATCGACATACTGTCGGTCCCTCGGTAATAACGCTCGAACAGCCTGCCTGCTGTCTGCTCATCCATTCCTTGACCGTTATCGGTGAACAGAATGAATATGCCATCCTCTTGACCATCTATCATGACGCTAACCGTCAATTGCGTCTCGGGCGGATTATGCAACAAGGCATTAGCCGTTAAATTCATAACCACACGATCCAGCCACGGCCCATACAGTTTAATCGTTATATCCTCTCCCCAAGGAACAAAACTTACCCTGTGAGTGTCAAAAGAAGGATGGGAAGCTGCTTGTTCGATCGAACGGCGAAGCCAGCTGTTCAGCTCAATTACTTCTCCTTCCGGCGGCTGCACACCCGCACTTATTCGATATGTGATAGCAAGATCATTGATTAACCTATCCATATGAGCAGATTTCTCCAACATCGTTTGGGAGAAACTGCGAACTTCTTCTGCGCTCCATTCATACCGTTCTTCCGATAGCATATGAGCATAACCTTTGATGGAGGAGAGCGGTGTCTTCAAATCATGAGTGATACCCGATATCCACTCTTCTCGCAGATTTTTATTCTGCAAACGGAGTTCCCGGTCTCTCAGCAACGTCGTAGTCAATCGCTCAATAGAGTGAAGGAAGTCGGAAAATACACGGTAACGCGACCTCGTGCCGCCTTGAGACCGACGGCTCCTTGGAATTCCTTTCCTGTCTGTGGGTTCCTTATATTCGCCTTTGGCCAATAAATCAAGCCAAGCCAGCATATGAAGCATAGGGGACCCGAACCGATGGGCATTCCATAAAGATAACAAGAAGAAAACGAGGACCAAAGCCAAGAACATAGCCACGACGGCAATCAACAGCACTTTGGCCTCCGGCGGAAACGAGCTCCCTTCCGATTGCGTGCGTTCACCTGGATTCGGTATAGCAACAATCCATGTTCTGCCCGTGTCACGCTCATAGATCGAATCCATCAAATAACCGTAACGTACATTGTAAATGGATCGCAGAACCAACTCATCAATGTTATAGAGTTTCGTGACATTATGCGGTTTATTATAGGAACCAAGCTCGACTCCATCTCGATTGATCAACTGTACAAATCCGCCAAGCATCTGCAGACGCTTGGCCATTTCATCCGGCAAGTACAATTGGTCATGCGAATCAAGTCTTCCCTGAGACGCAACCATGTTCAGAATCGGTCCTATCTCATTCTTTACACCGTAGACTACAGTGTAAACTCTCCCATGCTTCTCCTGTACCCACAAATACAAATGATAAGGGAACGGGCTTTTTCCCAGCCAATAAGCTACTAACTCGCCTGGTGCATACTTGAGTGGCACATCCTTGGGCGCGTTATAGGACTGCTCCACACCTCCGGTCTCATCCAAGCTTTGCAGCCAGCCATTGTTCGCTTTCACTTGTTCCAGCAGCTTCGGATCGAACCGGATGCCCTCAGGTGTCAACTTGGATGATTCCACCAATCTTTCCATGCCAGCAGATGCAAAATCCTTCGTGATGCTGATTTCCGCATACCGATGCGTAATCCATAGGATACCGGCAGCAACGATAAGCAAGGCGACAACGCCAGCAATCGACAGCTGGAGCGTAAATCGCCACATAAGCCGTCCCTTCATATTCATGGCTATTCCTTACCCCTGTCCCGGCTTATTCACGAGCTTATAGCCCATTCCTCTTACATTCACAATAAACTTCGGTCTGGAAAGATCCTCTTCGATTCGTTCACGGATACGGTGAATATGCACCATTACCGTATTATCGTCATTCAGCGCATCCTCGCCCCATACTTTCTCATATAGCTCGCTTTTTCCAAATACCCGATTCGGATGTTTACACAAATAAAGGAGCAATTGAAAAACAAGTGCAGGACAAGCTACGGATTGGCCGTTTACGATCAGCTCACCCGCTTCTTCGTGCACTTGAAATCTGCCATAATCGTAGACTGTACCTACATTTCCGGAACTCTTCCCGAGTCCTGCTGAATGATGGATCGCAGTCGCCATATATCTTCGAAGCTGAGACCGGATACGGGCTACAACCTCCATCGGATTGAACGGCTTGGTAATATAATCGTCTCCCCCTACGGCGAAACCGGAAAGCTTGTCGAAGTCCGAGATGCGCGCCGTCAGAAACAGGATCGGCGCATCCGTTAATTGCCGAAGGAAGGGGGCGATCTCAATCCCGCTCCGCCCCGGCATCATCACATCAAGCACGATGAGATGATACGTCTTGGCGGCGCAAGCATCCAGAGCTTCCTCAGCAGAGCGAACGGCATCAATATGAACAAAGCCTTCTTTGCGCAGCACAGTGCGCATCAATTCAAGGATAGACAGTTCGTCGTCGACGAGCAGAATAGAAGCGTCGTTCAAGGTGGTGATCCTCCTTTTGCCATTTGCTTGGCTCTATTTTAACACGACTTCTATAAGCATCATGCAGCGCTATTCTTAACGGAGCCTTAATTTTTTCCGGATTATGGGTTGGAATCCTTAAGACTCCGTTCATATTCCGTTACGTGTTACTTCAACTGGCGATGCTACGATAAGGATAACGCCAAAAGCACAGGCGATATAAAAAAGGAGTGGATTCAATGAGTAAACCAACGCCACGTCGCTACAAAACGATCGGAGCTATCCTCGTAACGGGGGCAATAACAGGCATGTTAACCGCTTGCGGCGGAGATGCAAAACCCGCTGCCACACCTCAGCCAACTGAGCAAAGTTCAGGAAACGGCCAAACAGAGACAGAGACAGAAAATACCAAGATTAAACCCGCTGACTTGGCAAAAGCCATTATGGATGGTGAATATAGCCTCATCTATAAACAATTAAGCCCAGACTTTCGGACACAAGTAAGCGAAGCGGATTTCACGGCAATAGCCGCTGACACCTTAGCCGGAGTCGAATCCTTACAGGAATCGAGCATTCTAAAACTGAACGGATTGGAGCAACGATTATGGTTGAGCAGTTCCAATGGAATAGGGATGTTTGCCGCATTTGGCGAAAATGACGTGATCGCAGCCCTTCAATTCCAGATGCTTGAACAGCATGTCGAGAGTGACAAGCTCTACACAAAAACTGCCTATGATTTTCCTATGCATGGAGATTGGTTTGTCTTCTGGGGCGGAACGAATGTATTCGACAACTACCATTACGCACATCCATCTCAGCGATATGCCTATGACCTCATTCAAGAAAAAGATGGCATGTCCTATGAAGGAGATCCAACTAAAAACGAAAGCTATCATGCATTCGGACAGGAAGTGGTCGCGCCCGCTGACGGAACCGTTGTCGAGGTTGTGAATGATATCGCAGACAATGAACCTGTTGGGGTCATGAACGAAAAAGCCCCTGCCGGCAATGTCGTCATCATCGATCACGGAGGCGAATACAGCTATTTGGCTCACTTGAAGAAAGGGTCCGCTATTGTAAAAGTAGGTGACCAAGTCAAACGCGGAGATAAAATTGGCGAGGTCGGCAACTCAGGCAATTCCAGTGAAGCGCACATGCACTTCCAGGTATCGGACGGCAGCGACTTATATGAGTCCTCCTCGATTCGTGTCAAATGGTCGAATGATCTGGAACCAACTCGCGGAAAAACCGTTAGCATCGCAGGAAAATAATACGTATGCAAAGACTGCCGTAGAGAAAAAATGGCAGTCTTTGTTAAACTCTTGAAACCGCGCCGAGTGCTACTCTTCATAAATCATGCGTCTGGTCATGCCGCCATCAACAGTAAGATGAATACCCGTTACGAAGTCGTTGTGCGGATCACTTAAATAGAAGCACGCCTTCGTGATATCTTCAGGCTTTCCCACTCGTCCTGCCGGATGCTGAACATGATCCTCGGTACGAAGCGCGCTGTAATCGCCTGTATCAATCCACCCCGGGCATATCGCATTGACACGAATACGGTCTGGCCCAAGGGAAACGGCCATCGCATGGGTCAAGCCCAAAATGCCGGCTTTGGATGCTGCATAAGCTTCCGAATTGGCCTCTGACATGAGCGCGCGTGTCGAAGACAGGTTCACAATAGATCCGCCGCCCCGCTTCTTCATCCCCTTCGCAGCCTCGCGTGAACAGAGGAAGGTGCCCCGCAAATTCGTATTCAAGACACAATCCCATTCATCCAGTTCAAGGTCATATGGTGATTTCCAAATGCCGAATCCGGCGTTATTAATCAAGATATCGATACCGCCAGTTTGTTCTTCCATTCTCTCGAACATTCGGGAGATATCATCAGAGAGGCTCAGATCAGCCGTGATCGAGATGGCTGCATAGCCTTCCCCTTCCAGTTGCGCTGAAGTCTCTGCCAGCCCGCCCTCATTGCGGTCAGCTATTGCGACGGTTGCTCCGCTTCTGGCGTAAGCCAGTGCAAGCGCTTGTCCAATCCCCGCTCCCGCCCCTGTAACAAGGACAACCTTTCCCGTAAAAACCGCATCATCCCTCTTTGAACCGATCATGATGAACCTCCTCCTTCAACTATCTATGATGGATGACATGATTGTAGTTTTCATGAGTTATTATAGCTCTTCTCTCTACCGGTGCAAAATAGGCAACACATCTGGCGAATCGTTGAAAAATGCGATATGATTTGTCGGCATACATCGAATGATCAGACTGATAAAAGAACGGGATGAAGTACTATGGGCATAGAATGGGAATGGACTTGGCAAGTTATATGCATAATCGTCGCAGGCGGCTTTATTGCAGCATTCGTAGACTCCGTCGTAGGCGGAGGCGGTCTCATTGCAGTACCTGCATTGCTCGCCGCAGGGTTGCCGCCGCATCTGGCGCTCGGAACGAACAAGCTTGCTGGATCAATGTCTTCGCTTACGAGCACAATCGCTTTTTTCCGGTCAGGGCATGTGGATCTCCGATTATCCGGCAAGCTGGTACCTTTAACCGCCATCGGCGCAGTCGCGGGTACGCTGTTGCTGCAGCTTGTCCCCTCAGATTGGCTGCGTCCACTAATGATTGTCATGCTTCTGCTGGTGACGCTATACACCTTCTTCAAGAAGGACTGGGGATCAGTCAGCACCTTGCGCTCGTTATCTCGCAGAAGCTGGCTTGCTATGGCGGTTGCCGCTCTGCTGCTAGGCGGGTATGACGGATTTTTTGGACCGGGAACGGGATCTTTTCTAATCTTCGCTTTCCTGTTAATTGGTCTGGACTTTGTGAAGGCAGCGGGCAACGCCAAGCTGCTGAACTTCACCAGTAATTTGTTCTCCCTGATTGCTTTTGTCGCGCTTGGCTCAGTGGCTTACGGAGTAGGACTGTTGATGGGTGGAGCTATGGTGCTTGGTTCTATCGTAGGTTCAAGAGTAGCGATTAAACAAGGGGCAAAGTATGTAAGGCCGCTGTTTATCGGGGTCAGCGCATTGTTGATTGCGAGGCAGATATGGGTGATGACGGTAGGGTAAAGGGCCTGCCGTCATCTTTTTGTCACATGTTGTGAAAAAAATCACATAATTACTTTCGAATCTATTGCCTTCCCGTTCCTGATCACATATGATAATAACAAAGATGAGTTGTGAATCATTTCACATATCGTTGTAGATTGTGAAAACATTCACTTGATGAAGGGTGAACTTAGCGTCCTTCGTCCCACACAAGGAGGAGATTGGAATGAGAAACATGAACATTGCTGTTATCGGATGCACACACGCAGGCACGGCCGCCATTACTGGAATGGCTAAGCAATACCCTGACGCCCAAATTACCGTCTTCGAACGGAACGATAATATCTCCTTCCTGTCGTGCGGCATTGCGCTTCACGTTGGCGGTGTCGTGAAGGATTCGAAGGGGCTGTTCTACTCGTCGCCTGAGCAAATGGAAGAGCTTGGCGTTACGATGAAGGTTCGCCATGATGTATTGGATGTAGATACGGACGCCAAAACGCTAAGAGCCAAAAACCTGCTAACCGGCGAAGAATTCGTTCATTCGTTCGATAAGCTGATCGTCACGACCGGATCGTGGCCGATTATCCCTCAGTTGGAAGGGATTGATCTGGAAAACGTCGTTCTGTGCAAAAACTATAACCACGCTCAAGCCATCATTCAGAAAGCCAGACTTGCCCGCCGCATCGCCGTCATCGGCGCAGGCTATATCGGAATCGAGCTCGTTGAAGCATTCGAGATGCTTGGCAAAAATGTAACGTTAATCGATAACATGGACCGTGTGCTCTACAAATATTTGGACCGCGAGTTTACAGATGTTGCGGAGCGCGCATTCGAGGATCAAGGCGTGAAGCTGGCGCTGGGCGAGACGGTCACTTCGTTCCAAGGCAGTGCAAAAGGTGAAGTCAGAGCTGTCGTAACGAATACCGGTGTACACGAAGCGGATATGGTCGTCCTGTGCATGGGCTTTAAGCCAAATACGGAGCTGCTGAAAGGCCAAGTCGATATGCTCCCGAACGGTGCGATCATCGTCGACGAATATATGCGCACCAGCAAACCAGACGTATTCGCCGCCGGAGACAGCTGCGCTGTCAAATACAATCCAACCGGTCAGCATGCCTATATTCCGCTTGCCACCAACGCCGTTCGCATGGGAACGCTCGTCGCCAGGAACCTTGTTGAACCTACCGTCAAATATCTCGGCACGCAAGGCACTTCGGGCATTAAAATCTATGACTACAATATCGCTTCGACCGGCATGACCGAAACGGCAGCAATTGCCGCGGGATTGAATGTGAAAAATGTCACAATCATTGATAATGACAAGCCAGAGTTCATGCCGACGTACGAGAAGGTTACGCTAAAGGTTGTCTATGGAGCAGATAGCGGCAAGATTCTCGGCGCCCAGCTGCTATCGAAAATCGATCTGACGCAATCGATCAACACGCTGTCGGTCTGCATCCAAAACGGTATGACCATGGATGAGCTCAGCTTCGTCGACTTCTTCTTCCAGCCACATTACAACAAGCCTTGGAATCTCCTGAATCAAGCGGGCTTGCAGGCTGTCTAAGTCGCGACGGGAAGTGACGATATGACTTAATTGCAGGAAGTGGGATGGTGCGTGTTTTCGCGAAACCCTGTATAGCGCACGGCAATGTAAGTCGATGATATCGACTTAGTCTGTTACCTGCACCATTTCCGAGCAATTAAGTCGTTCTGATCGACCTATTGGCCGGATTCGGCTGGACTCAGGGACTTAAATCGATGAAATCGACTTATTCAGTCGCCTACACCATCACCAAGCGCTGTAAGTCGATCTGATCGACTTATAGCGCTTGAATCGGCTGGACTCGTAGCAATAAGTCGATCAGATCGACTTATTAAGTTAATCACGTCCGTCCTCCCTACACTCGTCCATTGCATATTGGATATAAGGAGCAGCAGCATGCAAGATGTGCGCAACCAACAGCAAAACGAGGTACGCCCTAACTATAACAGGCGACGCGGGATTCATCCCGGCGTCGCCTTGTTATATCCATATAGTGCTTAACTCCTACCACGCGTTCACGCCGATCTGCTCCAGTATCTCGCTAATAAAAGCAGGCTCGTCCTCCGGTGTACGCGATGTAATCAGATTCTGATCGACAACCACTTTTTTATCGATAAAGCGACCGCCTGCTTTTTCCATCTCGGAAGCGATACCCGGATATGATGTTAACGTGCGTCCTTCCAGTATTCCGGCTGCCGCCAAAATTTGCGGACCATGACAAATCGCGGCGATTGTGATGCCGGCAGCGTCGGCCTCCTGAACAAACTGCTGGAACTTCTCGTTGTCCATCAGCTTGCCCGGAGAACTTCCGCCTGGAATGATGACGGCAGCATAATCGCTTGCTTTTGCTTCATTAATGGATAGGTGGGACGTATAGGTTATCGTTCCTTTTTTGCCCTGCAGCTCCTCACCTGCCCGCTCACTGATAATGACGGTCTCATGACCGTTTTTCACCATTTCATCGAACGGATTGCTCATTTCCGAATCCTCGAATCCCTCCGCAAGCAAAAATGCAACCTTCTTTGCGTTCGTCATTGTTAATCGCTCCTCTCAAGCCTGGAATACATTTACTGTACCCTTTTTATCCCGATTTGAAGCAATTGGCTGCCTTCTCCCAAAAACACCGCACCCATATCCTCCTAATTCCGTATATCAAATTGGGACAAACTTCTAGCCCAATCGACCTTTATCTATTAATATAGGTAGAGATAGTTACAGGGACATTTTTCCCATATTACATAAAAGAGGTGATGACGCAATGTCCTTGATTGATATCGTCAAATATGACGGCACGCCGGATGTGTACGCTTGGAAGTTTCCGCATCAGGAGCTGGGCACTTGGACGCAGCTGATTGTCAATCAATCGCAGGAAGCGATCCTGTTCAAGGGAGGCAAAGCGTTAGACAGCTTCGGACCAGGAAGACATACGCTTAGCACGGCCAATATTCCGCTTTTGAACCATATTGTCAACCTGCCGTTTGGCGGCAAATCTCCGTTTACAGCAGAAGTATGGTTCATTAATAAAGGCAGCGTTCTGGATATTAAATGGGGAACAGCTACTCCGATTCAGGTGAAGGACCCCCTATATCATATTTTGGTACCCGTGCGCGCTTTTGGTCATTTCGGACTAACTGTCGAGGATAGCCGGAAATTCATGATCAAGCTAGTCGGAACGCTCGGTGAGTTCTCGAAGGAAGCGTTAACGAAGCATATTCGCGGCGTAATGATGATGAATATTACCGAAATTTTAACGTCGTATCTAATCCATAAAAAAGTAAGCTCTCTGGAAATTAACGCGTATATCAGCGAAATTTCCTCGCATGCGCAAGCTAAGATCGCAGAAGTGCTGAGTGAATTTGGGATCAAAATCCATCATTTCTACATCGAAAACGTCAGCGTGCCGGATGGCGATCCTTCCATTGAGAAGCTTCGCAATTTGCTGAACAAGAGACTGGAGATGGAAATGGTCGGCTTCTCCTATCAGCAGCAACGCTCCCTCGACATCTTGGAAGGCGCTGCAAAAAATCCCGGCAGCGTTCATCCTCTCTTTGTCGGCGCAAATCTGGGGAATACGCTTGGCGGCACATTCAGCGGCCAAATGGATCGTGTCAGCGATGCCATGAACGCCTCGCCTCCTCCAGCCCTTGCGAAATGTCCACATTGCGGGGCGGGCGGCTCGGTTGGCGTGCCATTTTGCAGCAATTGCGGCAAAAGCATGCGTGAAAAGCAGCCAGCGGCTCCGGAAGCCTCGGCCAAAAAAGTCCCACATTGCGACAAATGCGGAACCGCAATAGCCGAAAACGCCAAGTTCTGCGCCAACTGCGGCGACAAGTATCATGCATGCCCGTCGTGCGGAGCCGATACGGCAGAGGATAGCGCCAAATGCCATGAATGCGGAACGGCGTTGCCGAAGTCTTGTATAAGCTGCAAAGAAACGATACTCGGCGGATCTGCGTTCTGTAGTCATTGCGGTGCAAGCCAGAAGCAAGGAGGTTGATCATTTCATGATGAAACGTCCGCTAGCTATAAATATACTCATCTTCGTGTTTTTTGTAGGACCTACGTTGAACATTTATTTCGGCCTTAATCCAATTAACACCTGGGATCTGCGCCAAGTCATTGCGATTTCGGCTATTCTGCTGGCGGAACTGACAGCTTGGCTAATGATATCCCGGCTAATCAAAGGAACCCGCAGCAGATACCAAAGCTCCTACATCACATACGGAATAGTTGTCGGTCTTTATTTCATTGCTGCTGTTGTTGCGGCATTCCTGGCTTTTCTTCCGCTCCGCGTGTATATCACGCTCCATAGCATACTGCTGCTTTTTGTAATCATTGCATCTGCGCTTGTACGCGTGTCTTACTCTCATATCGAGAACGTCGAACAAGGGGATACTGACCGGACCGCCAATTGGAAGCTTATGGTCTCATCCGTACGGAATACCAAGCTGTCGCTTCAACGATGGGATCTGCCAGAGCGATCGAAGGTGGCTCCGTCTCTCGATTCACTAATTGATGATATCGCATATAGCGATCCTGCATCCCTTCCCGCTCTTGCCGAGCTAGAATACACGATACAGTTGGATATCCAATACATCAATGGCGTGATCGAGTCGGCAAAGCAGCCAACTGCGCAAAACGAATCCGCAGATGAACTTATCCGTTCCATTCATCATCTGCGAGAACAAGTCAAAGCCCGCAACCTGCAATTGGTTGCGAGCAAATAACGGAGGGTACGGAACGTTATGCGTGTTTTAAGTTATATTTTGACCGCTTTCGGCATCCTTTTCCTACTATTTACTATTGTTGCTACTACAGATATGCCACAATCCGTTTACGATCCCAAACATCCGGCCCCTTCGATAATCGCTTTGTGTTTTGTGTTATTTGGCGCTTTCTACTTGCCTACATTCCTGCTCTTATACTTCGGACACCGAATTCGGAAGAAGCAAAAGTTGAAGGCAATGGCAGCAGCACCGTTCAATCCACAATCTACCCCCGTTCAGGTCAGCCCGCCCGTCCAACAAAGAGTGGAGACTAGGACGGTCAATCGAATTGTAGAAGCTCCGCCGACATCCACCCCGAAAAAATCAGTATCCGTATCCGTGGAATGCAGGGGCTGCGGCGCACGAAAAGCCGTAGTAGCAGGTGAAAGCTCAGAATGTGATTATTGCGGATCGCCTTTAATAGCTAAAGTTTAAGTGAAATTATTGAGATACAAGGAAACTCGACGAGTAATAGGCCTTTGCAAATGACTCGTCAAGTAGACTTTCCCTGTTATTTTTTATCAAAGTTGTGAAAATCAATTGCAAATAGCGGAGGGTATTAAAAGCCATGCGTGGTATCGGTTATGTCATGTCTTATGTTTTAACAATTTCTGGTATTATCTATTCTTTAGTCTCCTTTACATTCACTCTGTTTATCATTCCGAGTGCGCTTGCGGAGGAAAGAGATGTTGCGCTAACCGTCACCGTCTATTTCATCGCATTGTTCCTCGTTTTCTATTTGCCTTCTTTCCTGCTCATATACTTCGGACATAGAGTACGGAAGAAGCTGCACTTAAAAAGAGGGGCAGAGGCTATGGTGCAATCCAATCCAGTATATGTACGCCCTCCAGTCCAGCAGCCGATTGAAACAAGGACGGTCATTGTGGAGGCTAAGCCAACTCCAGCTCCGAAAAAAGCGGTATCCGTATCCGTGGAATGTAAGGGCTGCGGCGCGCGGAGGGCTATTGTATCCGGCGAGAGCTCGTCCTGCGAGTATTGCGGGTCGCCTTTAACAGCAACGCTTAGGGCATAATGCCGAGCAGTAGGTAAATCTAATTGACTAACTATCAGCAAATAATGAAGGGTTGAATGAAGCTATGCGTTTTTTTAGCTATATATTGACTATTACCGGTGTCTTATATCTCATTCTCTCTATTCAATCAACTATAGAAATCAAACCGTGGGAAGTCAGTAATGATACCTATTCTCTTGCTACAATACTTGGTCAATTCATAGGTCTATTCTTATTTTTCTATGGCCCCACCTACTTGCTGCTATACTTCGGGCAACGCATTCGAAAGAAGCAGAAGTTGAAGAAAAAGGAATTGACTGTGGCGCAAGCTATTCCGCCAGTCCAACAACAGGTGGAGACGAAGACAGTCATCAATAACGTGGAGACCAGATCAACTCCCGCTCCGAAAAAAGCGGCAGCTGTATCCGTGGAATGCAGGGGCTGCGGCGCGCGAAAAGCTGTAGAATCCGGTGAAAGCTCGACATGCGAGTATTGCGGATCGCCTTTAACTGCAAGAGGTTAAGGAAATGCGGCAGCGAAAAGGTCGGATCAACATAGGGTGCGTCAAAGCAATCCATTCTTATGAATAAAAAATGATCAGATTAATAACGGAGGGTATTGGAATTTATGCGCTTCCTATCATACATTTTAATAATCCTAGGGATCATCTACGCAGTCATTTCATTGATATTCACACTTGTAATGACACTATCAGAATTAGGTGACTCGGATTTCAGTATCATAATCATCGTGCTTATTTTTGTCTTTTATATACCCACCTTCGCCCTGTTGTACTTTGGCTATCGCATTCAGAAAAATTTGAGATTAAAGATGACTACCTCTCCCCAACTTGTACCACAGCCCAATTCAATCCAAACCGTTTCCCCCGTCCAACAGCGCGTGGAAACACGAACGGTGAGCAGCGTGATAGAGTCCAGGCCAGCGCCCCCTCCGAAAAAAGCAGTATCCGTTTCTGTAGAGTGTAAAGGTTGCGGTGCACGGAAGGCTGTCATAGCCGGTGAGAGTTCGACATGCGACTATTGTGGCTCGCCATTAACGGTGAGAGGATAATGATAACCATCTCAAGAGCCTGCGCGCAGGCTTTTTTGCTTTTTCCGAGAAATAGCGGTATGTGGCACAACTATCCATTGCAACAGCTTTTCACCGACCGTCATATTGAAAAGAACTGGCTCCTACACAAACCAGTATGACTCTCTATCAAATAGCCCCCTGTTATCCCTATCAATCTCACTAGCTATAAATACTCGTTGTTACCCTTGTTCCATCTGCCGCCCTCTTCTTCTCCCCAACAACCGGCTAAGCGAGACGCGTGTGCACCACAAAGCGATAGCGACGAATACGAAACCCCATAACAAAGCAGGAACACCTGTCGCTTTGGCCAAGTTGGTGGCGTCGCCCGCAGAGCCCGGACTTTGCAGGGCCAGATACAGAATGACAAATGCGGAGACCACCGACTCTACCAAGCACAGAAACGCAATCAGCAAGTAATAGCCCTGCTGCAGCCATCTTGGAGCCAAGAAAGCAACTGCCGCTGTCACAGCCGCGAAGCCGGCGCTCCACGCCAATCCGTAGCCGTTGCGGACAAACAGAATAGCCGCAAGCCCAGCCATCAATGCAATGATGGTCAGACCCGTCTTCAGGCTATCCTTGCGATAGAGCACAAATAATAGCATCGCAAATAACGACGCCCCCACGTAACCCGCCAGACCGATCGGAATGATCATCCAGCCCTCTTGAAACTGCGTCCACGTCACTCCGCTCTGATCGGCATACAGATGAATCTCCATCACCCGGCCTTGCAGCAGAAGCGCAGCCAGCCCGTGAGACAGCTCATGCACAAGCGTATTCACATTGCGAAAAAACTCCGAAAACGGAATGAACCGCGTCAACACAAGAACAACAATAAACAACAGTGCCGTACGAAACCATGAAAACAATAAAGCTCCCCCTCTATGTTGAAAATAGCCTCATATTCCTTCCTTATCATCCTCACAGAATGCCAATATCTACTATACCACCATCTGTATTCATGTGCTGTACATACACTTTAACTTATTCCAAACATGGAAGTGTACGGTCCCCATCCTCAAAACTGCAACTTTTACTCTTATACAAGCGTCTTTATGGATGACAAGTTTACATAACCCATTACATTCAAGGGGAGAAGAGAATGCCCAACAACAAGGAACGTTTCAATCTGTCCGTGCTTGCGCTTGCACTCTCACTCGCGCTGTCCGCTTGCGGCAGCGGCAATTCGAACCCTGATTCACATACTCAGCCTAATGTCAGTGGAGACCCGGCAGAAACAGCGGCGCCATCCCAGACACCTGCACTTGATGCAACTACAACCCCTCATCCAGGAGAAAACGATTCGTCAGCGAATGTAGAGCAACCGTCCCAAGCACCATCGGAGTCGCCAACTTCATCGCCGAAGCCGGTAGTGACGCCTGTCGCTACAGCAAAACCGAGCGCTAAGCCTACTCCTACAGTCAAGCCGACTCAGCCGCCGTTGGTCAAGCCAACCGGGAAGCCAACCCAGCCGCCTTCTCAGAAGCCGAGCGCTAAGCCTTCCGCTACGCCAACCCCAACACCGAAGCCGACATCTCAGCCATCGCAGCAACCAACGGAAAAGCCGAGCCCGGCTCCGACGGTTACCGTCCAGAATATCGTGGACAAAATTACTGCCGATCTCGAATTTGTAGGGCAGGTAACGGTAGAGGAAGCTATGGTGCCTGACTTCTACAACGATATCGATCCGAACAGCCTTCTGGAGGAAGGCGTCTTTCAACAAGCAAGCTTTATGATATCAGCAAGCGAATTTTCAGTCGTGAAGCTGAAGTCTCCCGATCATTACAATACGATAAAGGAAGCATTCGAGTTCCGTGCAGCGGCCGTGCAGAAGACCTTCGAGGAGTATTTGCCCGATCAATACGAGCTGGCCAAAGATTACAAGATTGTGCAGAACGGCCATTACGTCCTCTTCTGCATCTCCAGTAAGCAGGACGAAGTGCTCGATATCTTCAACAGCTTCTTCAACAAATAATCTATCCATAAAAAACAGCGGCCGACGATAATGCGTCAGCCGCTGCTTTGATTTAAGAATGCGAGGCGCGAGCCAAGCGAAAGTGATGCTCCGCCGGACGCTCAAGACCCAGATGCTCCCGGAGCGTATGGCCGGTGTAATCCTCGCGGAACAACCCGCGCTTTTGCAGAATGGGAACTACCTCATCTACAAATTCCTCTAGGCCGCCAGGCAGGACAGGAGCCATCATATTAAATCCGTCACAGGCGTAGCTCTCAAACCAGCGCTCTATCAAGTCAGCCAGTTGCTCCGGCGTGCCCACGAATTGCAAATGTCCCCGTGCCCCCAATACGCGCCGTCCCAGCTCCAGCATGGACAGCTTCTCCTCTCGGGCCATGTTCATAATTAACTGAATGCGGCTTTTCATACCGTTGAATTTCTCGACGGGGTCCGGAATATCCGGAAGCTGGTCATCCAGCGAATGTTCACTCAGGTCAACGCCAAGCAAGCTGGATAGGAACATGGTAATAGCAGCATGAGGAATAAGCTCCTGCAGCTCGCGATGTCGCCGCTGCGCCTCCTCCTCCGTCGAACCCAGAACAGGCGATAAGCCAGGCATAATCTTAAGGCTTCCCCGCTTGCGGCCGTAGCCCGCCAGCTTGCCGTTGACGTTCTCGTAGAACGTCTGTGCCGCCTCCAGCGATTGCTGAGCGGTGAAGATTACCTCTCCGATGCTGGCTGCGAACTCCTGACCGGGACCAGAAGAGCCCGCCTGAATAAGTACAGGATAACCCTGCGGCGACCTTGGCACGTTCAGCGGTCCCGCCGTGCTGTACCATTGTCCCTTGTAATCGACTGGTTTCACCTTCGTCCCATCCGCGAATTGCCCCGTCTCGCGATTCAGTACCAGCGCTCCATCCTCCCAGCTGTCCCATAGTCGAGTCACCACATCTACGAATTCATGCGCCATTTCATACCGTAGGCTATGCTCCGGATGTTTTGCCTTGCCGTAGTTATGCGCTTCAATATCGAGCTGAGAGGTGACGATATTCCAGCCGGCTCTCCCTCCGCTAATATGATCCAGCGTAGAGAACTTCCTTGCCACATTGAAAGGGTCGTTGTATGTCGTCGACACCGTTGCCGTCAGTCCGATCTTCTCCGTTGCAGCAGACAAAGCCGAGAGCAGCGTGATCGGTTCCAGCATACCGGCTACTGCTTGTTCAACATTCGTCGCATATAGCAAGTCCGCAAAAAAGATCATATCGAATTTGCCGCGTTCTGCCGTCCTCGCAAGTCTGCGATACCAATCGATATCGAACATCCCTTCCACACCTGAATCCGGGTGACGCCAGCCCGCATGATGATGCCCCGCATAATAGATGAATGCTCCCAAATGGAGTTGCTCATGCCGTTTCCCCATACCTGCCTCCACCTCTCCTTCTATGCTGTGAATGATCTCTTTCTTTCGTGCATAACATGCCCCTGGCGCCACGCATAGTGATGCCTTTCTTGCAGCTTATCCCCTATACGTATCGCGCCAGAGCAGCCATCTGGCCTCCAGCAGCCGGACAGCGGAGTCTGACAGCTTACCGACCAAGGCGAACAGGACGATACCGACGAATACAATCTCCGTCTCCGAATACACTCTGGCATCTTGAATCATATAGCCGACTCCACGGTTCGTCGCCATCATTTCCGCTACGACAAGCAGCAGCCACGATACGCCGAGTGACAGCCTGACGCCTAGCAAAATGTTCGGGAGAGCTGACGGAATAATCAGCTTCGTCACTTGCTGAAGCTTCGTGTATTGAAAAATTCTCGACACCTCGTACAGCTTGGCGTCCGTCCCGCGTATACCTAGAAAGGTATTGACATAGACCGGGAAAAACGCGCCTAAGCCAATAAGCAGTACTTTCGAAAATTCGCCGTAGCCGAACCAAAGGATGAATAGCGGTATAACGGCAAGCAAAGGTACCGTTCGAAGCATCTGGAGTGACGGATCCAGTGTCTTTTCTGCCAATTTGCCAAAGCCTACAGCAAGCCCCAACAATAGACCCAGCGTTCCTCCGAGCAGAAAACCAAGCATCGCCCGGTACATGCTGATCGCGATATGTTGGAACAACTCACCGCTTGCAGCAAGCGTGAAGAAGCTCTTGGCAATTACACTAGGTGCAGGGAGGAACGTCTCCGACACATAGCCCATTCCGCTTACGAATTGCCAAATTGCGATAAGCACGACCGGAAGAATCCAGCCATGCAGCGGCTTCGGAATGCGGCTAAGCCAATCCGGTGCCTCTTCGCTAGCTGTGACCGACTTAACCTTCCATGCAGACCTGCTCATCGATTGTCACCTCCTTGATAGCCCTCCTGCCAGCGCAGCAGTCTCCGCTCCAGCAGCTTCACGAGCGAGTCTGTCAGCTTGCCGATGAGGGCGAACAGGATAATGCCTACGAATACAAGCGATGTAATCGATAAGTATCTGGCATCGTTAATCAGGAAGCCGATGCCTTCGCTGGAGCCCATCATTTCGGCAACAACCAGCCCTAACCATGCCACGCCAATGGATAGCCTCAGGCCAAGCAAAATGTTGGGCAACGATGCCGGCAGTATCAGCTTCGTGATCAGCTGCCAGCGGTTGAACTGCAGCACTCGCGCCACATCGAACAGTTTGCCGTCCACCGATCGAATGCCAAGAAACGTATTCACATAGAGCGGGAAGAAGGCGCCTTTGGCAATGAGCAATATTTTCGAAGTCTCGTCAAAACCGAACCATAGAATAAACAATGGCGCTACCGCCAAGTGCGGCAGTGTGCGAAGCATCTGGAGCGACGGATCAAGCAGACGCTCGATCTTATAGGAGAAACCAACCCATAGACCTGCGGCTAAGCCAAGTCCCCCGCCAAGCAGAAAGCCGAGCAGAGCTCTCCAGGTCGACACTTCCAAATGTCTGAGTAGCTCGCCCGATGCGGTTAAGCTGACAAATTCCTCTACAATGACGCCCGGAGTCGGCAACAGCGTAGCATTCAGCATACCCATCATGCCGGCCCCCTGCCATACCGCCAGCAATGCGACGGGAAGCAGCCAGCCAAGCAGCACATTCATAGACCGGATCGAGAGCCGTCTCCGCTTCTGTCCCCTGCTTCCCTTGCCCGCTGTCAGCGGAGCCAGCGCTCCTTCCGTTCCTGCTTGCATATCGAACGCCTCGTTTCTGCTTAGTTTTGTTGCTAGTCCTATTCCTTCAACGCTGCTTCAATATAGGAGTTATCGAATACTTCCGATACATCGATTTTTTTGCGAATATTCTCGATCTCGTATTGGAAGTCAGCCGTCTTCTGTTGCTCCGCAATAATCGCATCTGACACTGGAATGCTGATTCCTTTCGACCGGGTATAGATCGCCTCGATTACGGCCGACGGAACGTTGCGCTCTCCGGCATATCGCTCAAGTGCCTCGTCCCAATGCTCATTCTCCCACTTGAGCGCTTTGTTCAGCACCTTCAAGTACAGTGTGACCAGCTCCGGATATTGGTCAGCGAACGCCTTGCGAGCGATATAGAAGGACGGGGACAATACGCCTAGCTGCTCGCCGTCAGCCAGCACTCTGGCTTTGTCCTGAAGGACATTCAGCGAAATCGTAGGGTCCCATGTCGACCAAGCGTCAACTTTGCCCGTCTCGAACGCCGGCTGCGCTTCATCGGGCTGAAGCGGAATGATCTCCAGATCGGAAGCGGCAAGCCCCGCCCCCGCCAAGCCGCGGTACAAGAAATTAAAAGCATTGCTTCCTTTCGCCACCGCTACCTTCTTACCTTTTAAATCTTGTACGGACTGGATGCTGCTGTCTTTAGGCACGATAATCGCAACGTTGTTTTTCCCTTCCAGCGATTGCGAGATCACCTTGAACTCAATACCTGCCGCTTGCGCAGCAATAATCGGCATATTGCCAAGTCCTGCTGTATCCAGACGCCCGGACGCCATCGCCTCTGTCATCGGAGGACCGCTCTGGAATTGGGCGAATTCCACCTTCACGCCAAGCTTGTCGAACTCCTCTTCAAACCACTTTTCTTCAATGATCTTGCCGAACAAACCGCCGCTGCCTTGATAACCGATTTTTATCGTAACCCCGTCATAGCTCTTCTCTCCCTTGCCGTTCTTGCCGCTGCTCGAACCATTGGCGCAGCCGCTTGCCAGAATGGCAAGCAATAGAAGTATTGTCGTTAACCAACGAAATGATTTCATCGTATCTCTCTCCCTATCGATTCTATTGGACTAAATGCCGGCGCCGTGATCGATAGCCGGTTCTTCTACCTTTTCGAATTCCTTCAGCACATGATGGCGAAGCTCCTGGAAAGACTGGCTTGCCCGCTTCCTGGGATAAGGCAAGTCAATGGTCAGCACTTTGCGGATATGGCCCGGCCGCGGATTCATCATCACAACACGGTTGCCCAGGAATACCGCTTCATCCAGATCATGCGTCACGAACAGCATCGTGGTCCGGTTCTTCTGCCATATGTCCAGCAGCACCTCCTGCATATGCGACCGGGTGAACGCGTCGAGTGCGCCGAATGGCTCGTCCAGCAGCAATACATCCGGATTGCGCAGCAGCGCTCTTGCAATGGCAACCCGCTGAGCCATTCCGCCGGACAGCTCGCGCGGGTAGGCTTTTTCGAATCCCGTTAGCCGGACCAGCTCGATCAGCTCGGTTACCTTCTCCCGTATATCCGGCTTTTTCAGCGACAAATTGCCGGCAATGTTCTTCTCCACGGTCAGCCACGGGAACAAGCGGGGCTCTTGAAAGATAAAACCCTTCTCAATGCTCGGCCCATCGATCTGCTTGCCGTTAAGCCGCACTGATCCTTCGTAGTCCGTATCCAGACCTGCCACGATCTTAAGCAGCGTGCTCTTGCCGCATCCGCTTGGCCCGATAATCGTAATCAGCTCCCCCTGCTTCACTTGCAAGCCGATGCGATCAAGCGCGATGACCGTACCAGAGGGGGTGGAAAATGTTTTGTTCAGCTCCTGCACGACTAGCATGTCAGCGGCCATCCCATTACCTCCAAATTTTATTATTCTTACCCGATTACTTGGTTTTTGGATAAAATAAAAAGACTTAACGCGTATGTCATTCATACGTACGTTAAATCTCCAGTTGTCTGGTCGATTGTCGTTCAAGAACCGTCTACAGATTGAATATAAGTTCGGTTTGTTATGATGATTATTTTGCAGCATCCAACCCCCGTTGTCAATCCTTTTTTACCGTTGCTCCTTAACCTCGAACAATCCGATAATCGCATCAACATTCATCGCTACCGGAACCTCGTAATCCGGCGTGCGCTGCATCGTCAAGCCTTGAATGAGGCTTACAAAATAAAACGCCAGCTGTACGGAATCCCCTTCCACAATCGTCCCTTGCCGCATGCCTTCCTCCATAATGGAGGCGACAGGCTTCAGATTCGCTGTGAATCGTTCCGTAATAGCCCTCTTAAGCTCAGGCGGCGTTGACTTCGACAACCTCGCCGTATGCATCAGAATGGTAAAGGCCCAATTCGTCGAGCTGGCAGCCAGCCACGTCGACGCGATCACTCTAAGCTTCTGCAGTGGCTCCACTTCCATAACGGCTACGGCAGCAACATTTCTGCCATAGTTCGTCTGGCCCTTTCTCAGCACCTCGCTGAAAATCTCTTCTTTTGATTCGAAATAGTGATAGACGGTGCCTACGCTTACCTTCGCTTCCTTCGCAATATCCTGAATACTTGTCAATTGAAAGCCATGCACCGCCATCACCTTTAGAGCCGAATCCAGAATATGCTGCATCCGCTTCTCGCGCATTTGTCTGTCCTTCTCTGGATTTCTCGGGGACATGCCGACTCCTCCTTCTCTAGCATTGTCCCTGACATTATACACTAGTGAGCTTGGTTGTTGATGAATTGCTGCTCCACCAGCTTGGCGTACAGCTTATGATTTTGCAACAGCTCATCGTGTGTCCCTTGACCGGTCACTTCACCCTTCTCCAGAACAACAATCTTATCCGCGTTACTGATTGTAGACAGGCGATGAGCGATGACAAGTGTCGTTCTGGCTTTCATCAGCTCGTTCAAGGCCTCTTGAACCAGCTTCTCGGAGTCGCTGTCCAGATGCGCCGTCGCCTCATCCAGCAATAGAATATCGGGATCGCGCAGCAGCGCTCTTGCGATGGCCAGACGCTGGCGTTGACCGCCAGAGAGCTTGACGCCTCGCTCCCCCACTTCCGTCTCTAAACCTTCTGGCAGCGAAGCCATAAATTCGGTCAGGTTGGATTGTGCGAGCGCCTCTCTGATTCTGGACTCTTCTACCTCATCAAGACCGTAAGTGAGATTATGGCGAATCGTTCCCGCCATCATCGGGCTATCCTGAGACACATAAGCGATGCGGCTGCGCCAGTTATCCAAGCCGATATCCGCAATCGGCACATCACCGTAACGTATAACCCCTTCATTGGGGTTATAGAATTGCTCGATCAGGGAGAATAGCGTCGTCTTGCCGGTTCCACTGGGCCCTACAATAGCGGTCATACCGCCGGGCTGGGCGTGGAAGGTCAGATTTTGGACAATGGGCCTATCAGCCGAATAAGCGAAGCTTACTCTATCAAAGGCCAGCGTCAGACCTTTATCCAGCGTCAAAGACTGTCTCTTCACGCGGGAAGCCGATGCGTCTGCCTCCGCCGGCTCATCCATCAGCTCAATGATCCGCATGGATGCGCCCATCGCCTTCTGGAATTGCGTAAAGAAGGACGCCATCTGCGTGAACGGCATAACGATTTGGAACATGTATAATATAATGGCGACCAAATCACCTGTGGACAAAGAATCCTGCGCAACTCTCACACCGCCGTATCCAATGAGTAGAACGAGGATGAGCAGCATGACCGTCATCATAAGCGGCGTTACGATGGACATGATTTTGGCTTCCTGCAAGCCGAAGCGGAACAAGCTCTTAATCCGCCCTTTGCCTTGCTTGTATTCCACCTCTTCCGCCAGTGAAGCCTTAACAAGCCTAATGTCGGACAATACCCGCCCAAGGTCGCCCTGAAACAGCGCCGTCTCGTCCTGCATAGACTTGGAGATTTTGAACATCTTGGTGCCGAGCGGCCAAAGAATAAGCATCGCGAATGGCACAGCGATGAACATCAGTACTGTCATCTTCCAATCGATATAGAGCAGAATAGCGACTCCACCGATAATAGAGACGATGCCGCCGAGGAAGGAAATCACATGACTGATAATAAAGTCCTTAATGATATTCGTATCGTTCGTTACACGGCTCATCGTCTCCCCGGATGTGTTCCGATCGAAGAACGGAACGGGAAGGCGAAGCACACGCTCCCAAAGCTCCTTGCGTATGCCTCCGATAATGAATTGGCCGACATAGGACATCGTATAAACCGAAAATCCGGACGACGCCGTCTGCAAAATAAATACGGCTGCGAGCGATACGATCGTAAGGGTCTCCAGTGCGGATGACGAAAGCTGCTCCACGACGTTTTTCGTTAACAACGGTATAAGCAGCGACATCACGGTCTCCAGCAGTCCCAGTGCGATAGCCGCCCCAATAAGCCACCTTGCCGGTCTATGCTTGCCAATCAGTGAAAAAAACGGTTTAACTTCCATCGCTATTCCCCCCGTCTACCCTATTTTCCAATTCTCTATTTTCCAGCTCTCTCTTCTCCAGTTCATTCATGACAGCTTGTACAAAGGCTTCCTCCTCCTTCGATAGGCTGTTCTGGAACAAAACAGGGTCCAGAAACTGTTCCATCTCCTGCTCCAGCTCCAATATCTCTTGCTCGCTCAATTGACTAATAGCGGAACCAAGCGTTTCTTCCACAATTTGCGCCATCCGGCTGCCTGCAGCCAGCACTTCCGGATCAGTCGGGCTCTTGCCGGCCCTGCAATGCGACAATAGCTCGACGAGCGAACTGGTTATCTTGCGATCCCGCTCCAGTCCAACCTCTTTGGATACTCCCTCATGATAGATTGCATCTACGAGTACAGCGGGCATGCGCTCTAATAAATATTTCTTTTGAACCTCTTCATTCTGAATGTTGTGGATGAACATCAACAGCAAGGCGCTATCTACTTTTCCCGTTCCATCTACATAGCTTCTCAGCCGCTCTATCGCTATAATCGCTTGCTCCAACTGCTGACGCTTCTTCTTGAGCAGCTCGTATTGAGTCGAAAGCGAATGCTCCAGATCAGCCCCCGGCTCTGCGAAGTGTTCCCCGATTTCCTCCAAGCTGAAATCCAAATACTTCATCGTCAAAATTTGTTGCAGCCGAAGCAAGTCATGCTCCATATAATAACGATGTCCCTGAGCGTTCCTGCCAGAAGGTGTTAGCAGACCCTTCCGATCATAAAACCTCAGTGTACGCTCTGTTACGCCAGTCAGCTTGGCGAATGCCCCGATAACGTACGTTTTTTCCGAATTCGATTTCATCTCCATCCCCTCCGCCTCCTCTCTCTATACTACGAGCATAGCACTTGACGTAACGTCAAGCACAAGTCTTTTTTTGAAAAAAGTCCAGTCTTGCAAAGCTTGTCTTCATCAGTCGAATAATGGATAAGCGTTCCGAGAAATTTGGTTTTAATTGCAGGATTCCTCTATATAATGAAATGTGGCTCTCAAGCTACCTATCCCATTCGGAAGGAGCGATTGATGTGGAGAACAACCCGGTTCCGCCGTCATTCGGCGAAGGAAGCCCTCAACATACTTATCACCAATATTCTTTGCAGCAGTCCCAGGAAACGGCGCCCATTGTATCGGTAAAGGAATGGATGCTCACGATGCTGCTCATGATCATACCGGTGGTCAATATTGTGTTGATGTTCATATTTGCTTTTGGAGAAGGCAATCCTTCGAAGCAAAATTACTTCAAGGCTGCGCTAATTTGGGCAGCCATCGTTCTTGCCTTCTATCTGCTCATTGTGGTACTGCTGTTCGGCACCATTTTTACGACTACCTTTTAGCAGATTACCTGTAGGCATGGACCTGCCATCCCTCGTTCCCATGGCTAGCATCATAAAAAAGGCATAGGAGCCTGCCAGAATCACTCTGGCAAACTTCTATGCCTGTTCGCATACGGTTAAGATTTTTCCCCTTTAGGCGCTGCCTTCTTCGGCGTTGCGATTGGTTCAGGTGTCGCTTTCTTCTCCGGTGCGGCGGTTGGCTGAGGCGTAGGTTCCTCTTGCCTTTGCTCATTTCTTTCCTTCCAATGATGCTTCTCCTTATCGTTATGAGCCTTCTCCAGCTCCTCGCGCAGCTGATCCTCCGTTTTTCCCTTCGTCTCAATGCCATGCTTATCTGCGATCTTCTGCAGATGCTCCAGACGCTTCGCCCTATGCTCGGCTTTGAAGGCTTCCCACTTCTCCTTATTCGCTTCCTTCGCGACGAGGAGCTCCTTCTTCAATTGATCCGCAGTCTTGCCCTCTGTCGAGATGCCGAAGTAGACGGCCATTTCCTGTAATTTCTTCAACCGGTAAGCCTCGAATTGCTCCTTGGACATCCCGCCGTGATGATGCCTGATGTTCTTGTCGTCCTGAAGCACCGGCCCTTCCAGCATCTCGGATACGGATTGATGCTCCGCATAGATCGCAGTTTGGGACGTGCCTACGGAAGCTGCAGCGATACTAATTGCCGCGGCCATAATCAGGTATATGTTGATCTTCCTCATGTGCTGCTGCCTCACCCTTCTGTCGCAATATATGGCGAGTCGAACGCGATAACGCATTCCCCTCATTTGGAATATTGTTCCCATACACGCGACCGGGTAGACATCATTCGACTATTTAAGACTCCGCTACGACCTCTTCGATCATCTGGAGCAGCTCCTCCTTGGAGAAATGCTCGCCGATAAATACCGCAACATCGTTCACTTTTCCTTGGGGCTCGATACGGATGAAATCAGATTCCTTATAAGCATATTGGAACAGATAACGGCTGCCGCTGGAGGTATCTGAGAAGGATACGACACCTTTCGCACGATAGATCGAATCTGGCAATTGCTGAAGCAGTGCCTCGAAAGCGTCGCTTTGAACAGGCCCGTCAAAATAATGGGTGTACGCCATGACATGCCCGTGGCTGTGGTGATGTTCTTCATGTCCGCCCTGCTCATGCTCATGTGCATCCGTAGCCTTGGAGACAGCCGTCTCGCTCAACCACTCCCAATCCACGATCCCACCACGAACCGTGGGCACAATGACCGCATGAGCATTGAGCTCCCTGAGCAATTGCTGGGCTTCCACCAGCTGCTCCGGCTCCAGCTTGTCTGTCTTGTTCAACAATAGGAGCGTAGCGCATCTGATCTGCTCCACCATAAGCTTATAGGTCCGTCCCTTGCCCAGCTTTCTCCGCTCCAGCAGCTCGGGCCCGTCTACAACCGTAATGACAGAACGAAGCTCCAGAGAAGTATACATCGCTGCGTCAGTCACCCCATCCAGCGTCTCCATCGGATTCGCCGCGCCCGTCGATTCAATAATGATCGCATCGGGATGATGCTGCTGAATCAAGGATGCGATCTCTACACCGAGATCGCCGCGAATGGAGCAGCAGATGCATCCGCCCAGCATCTCAGCCATGGGAACATCACGATCCAGCAGTTCGCCATCCAGATTGATATCGCCCAATTCATTCATAATGACAGCCGGACGTTTGCCCTCCTGCTTCAAATGAGACAGCAAATTGGATAAAAATGTCGTCTTGCCGCTGCCCAAAAAACCAGACAATAAATAAATAGGCGTTTTCGTTGCTTCCCTATTAGGTTGACTCATGATCCAAATCTCCTCATTCCGTTTCTAGTGCATGTTGCCAAGCAATTGTCCCAGCGCCTTCGCCTGCGCTTCCTGAATACTGGCAGCTATCTTCTCCGGATCTCCTCCCTCCAACAGCTCACGCAGCCCATTATTGACCGCTTCCGCTCCTTCTGTCGTCAGCACCCCGTCATATACAGGAGTCAGACTGACGCTATTCACCAAATCGTACACTTCCGCAAAGATCGGGGATACTTTGCTCTTGTCGAGCTCAAGCTTATAGCTGACCAGTTGATTGCTCTCCAGCGTACGCTGCTGAGCATCCGGGCCGGACATCGCATAGATAAGCTCATAAGCGGCTTCTTTGTCTGAACCTTCCGCATGAATGCCCAGCGCCATGCCGGAACCGACAACGCCTGCTAATGTATTGGGATCTCCCTTGCCATCCGGGATGGCTGGAAGCAGCGCCGCTCCCATCTCGCTCATCGCTTCCAGGCTCGCGTTTGCTGCCAAATTGGTGAGCGCCCATCCGCCATCAATCATCATAGCCGACTCGCCTCGGGCGAACATCAGCTCCATCTCTATGTTATTCATGTGTTGATAGCCCTTCTGGAAAGCTCCCACCTCGCCAAGCTGTTTCATATATTTCAGCGCCTCAATAAACGTGGCGTCTGTGAATTTGGCCCCTTTTTCCTGGTTCGCCGCATTTATCAGCCATTCGGTCCCCGTCACACGGTCGGCAATTGAGCTGAAAATGCTGGATTGAGCTGGCCATCCCGCCTTATTGCCGAGAGCAATGGGCGTAATACCTTTGCTATTGAGCTTTCCGACCATGTACATCAGCTCGCCCCACGTCGTCGGTACGCGCAGTTCGTTCTCTTCGAATATCCGCTTGTTGTAATACAAGATGGAGGTAGGTGACAAACCCATCGGCGCGCCATAGACAAGCCCGCGATCCTTGAACGCTTCCAGCGAGTTCGGCAGGAAGCCATCCCTCCACTCAGGGTATGCGTCAACCAGATCATCGATCGGTTGAATCAGAGATGCCGCTGCGTACTCACGAGTCATCGCCCCGCTCCATAAGACGAACACATCCGGGATATCGCCCCCTTCGGCGCTCTTCTTCAGTCGGGCGCGATATTCGTCCGGCGGTATCGCCTGTACGTCAACTTTAATGTCAGGATGAGCTTCTTCGAATTCCTGTATGATCGACCGCATCGTCTGCGCGCGCAGATCATCACCGGTGAAATTATGCCACAACGAAATGGTTGCCTTTTCGCTGCCGGTCTTGCCAGCCTCCCATACCTTCGAGATGCTGCAACCTGCCGACACGGCAATAAGAACGGTCAAGGCAATGACAGCCGTTACAGTCCTTTTCATCCCGCGTTTCCTCCCACATGATAGATTAACACTCTCCCCTTAACCCCTGCGACGGTATTCCCATGGCGTAAAGCCTGTATGATTTTCGAATAATCCGCTAAAAAACTCCACATCTCCATAACCCACACGACTGGCAATTTCGCTAAATGACGCATCTGTCTCCTTCAACAGTTCCATTGCCTTCTCTACTCTGGCCTTCGCGACGAACTCCGCATAGGTGTGTCCGGTCTCCCGGCGGAACACTTCGCTGAAGTGATGCAGCGTAAGCTGGACCCGTTTAGCGACGAGCGACAGCGACAGGTCTTCTTCGAGATGTTCATGTATGTAGGCGATCGCCCGATTCATAGGCGGCATGCTGTGATGGCCCGATGCTGTCAAATAATGCTTCAATAGCTCCAGCATACGGCTCAGCATCTCCTCGCCTCCATTCTCGGCTGCGAGTTTTAAAGAAATAGGCTGCGCTTTTATCGCCTCAGGTGACTCAGCACCCGCCTCTTGCAACAAGCGACGGATCGCTTCCTCCCCTGCTTGCAAGACAGAGTTCAAATAAGCTTGATACGATTCCGGGGTCGTCTCCTCATCCGATTCCATTTCCTTGACGATACCATCCAGCCAAAGATGAAGAGCTTGTGCGTCTCCATCCACCAACAGTTCGCCCAGACGTTCCTTCTCCCATGGCGTACATGCTCTGCGGCTCCCCTTGCGTCTGCTGACGGCACGACTGTCGATCATTCTGACTTCGGGCAGAAGCCCCTGATACAGGAACGTATGCAGCGCGCTGTTGATGGAGTGCTTCAGCTCATCCAGGCCGCCTACTTCTTCGCCTATGGCCACATGCAGCTTGCATTTGAGCTTGATTTCGATTCGCTGCAGCATAGCCTCCAGCTTGATCAAGCTGTCTTGCTCCCCCTTCATCAGAGGAAGAATCAACAGAATGTGATCCTCCCGCAAAGCGGCCTCTCCCTCGACCAGCTCATCAATGACATTGTGGGCAGCGAATAACAGCAGCTTGCCATATCCATTCTCCGTTCCCCAGCCGGTAGCTCCAATGCAGCAGACCACATAACGCGAGGCTGTGTCCATCCTCAGCCTGGGCAGCAGCCGCAAGCTCTGGCGCATCGTCGTATAATCCACCTCACCGCCCTGGATCAGCGTCTCAATGAGCTTCTCACGCAATTCATCCCGATTGCCGCTCTCTCCCCGCATAACGATTCTCTCACGCGCAGCGCCGACGGCACCCATAATTTCGTCAGGACGGCTAGTCTTGAGCAAATAGTCGCTTACGCCTTCTGTAATGGCCCTTCTCGCATACTCGAATTGATCGTAACCGGTCAAAATAATGACTTCCGTGCTAGGGAGCAGCCTCTTCACTTCTCTGGCCAAGTCGAACCCGTTCAATCCCGTCATCTGTATATCGGTCAACACGATATCCGGTCTCTCCGATTCCAGCCTTGCGATCGCCTCCTCGGCGGATGCTGCTGGCCGAAGCAGCTCATATCCGTATTCCGACCACGGAATCACCGTGCTGAGGCCTGTGCGAATAATGACTTCATCATCTACAATTAATAGTTTCATTCCGACTCCGCCTCCTCTTTCCGCGCTAGAGGTATAGCGAAGGATACCTTCGTCCCCTCTTGGTAAGCACTCTCAATGCACAAGCCCGATTCTATGCCATAATGCAGCTGCAGCCGCTTGTGCACATTGCGCAGACCGTAGCTTCCTCGCTCCAGCTGTTCCCAGTCCCGCTTCTGGTCTTCGGGACCTTGGAGCTCTCTCTTGATGTCCGCCAGCTTATCGGACTTCATGCCTACACCGTTGTCCTCCACGCCAAAGAGCATCCGTCCCGCTGCTCGCTTCGCGGTCACTTTGATCTCCCCAGCCTCCGGCTGCTGCTGTATGCCATGAATAAGCGCGTTCTCGATCAAGGGCTGAAGCAGCAGCTTCAGCATTCGCTCCGCATTCAGCTCCGGATCAATCTCGAGCTTGATCCAGAACTTGCCTGGGAAGCGTATGGATTGAATATTGGCATAGTGCTTGGCATGAGCTACCTCTTGCTCTACGGAACAGAATTCTTCGCCCTTGTTCAAGCTGAATCTAAGAAAATCGCTCAAACTTCCGACCATATCGGCAATTTTGTCATCCCTGTTCATCAAGGCCATCCAATGAATAGAGGATAAGGTGTTATACAAGAAGTGAGGATTGATCTGCGCTTGCAGCGCTTGCATATCCGCTTCCTTCTTGCTTGATTCCTCATGCTTGACCTGCTCCGTAAGATGGACAATACGGTCACTGAGCTGATTGTAGCTCCGAACGAGCTGGCCGACCTCATCCATCGATTCCACCGGATACGTCTGAAGGGAATCCTCAGGATTGGAGCTTTTCAAGAAACTTGTAAGCATCATAAGCGGATTCGTAATTCTTTGCACAAAATAAAGGACAAGAACAGAAGCAATAAGCATAGACACGCCAATAACGGCAACCATCAGCTTCAGCACATAGCTGTTTTCATTGCGGAAATCTTCCATTGGCATCGTGCCCGTCAACGTCCAATCCACGCCTGTGACCGTGTCATAGAGCACTGTCCGCTTATCTTCCCCAGTCCCATCATATAACCAGCCCGCTGCGTTCTCAAGCTGCGCATCTGTAAGCTGATCGCTAAGCTTGCCGTCCTGATAGGGAACTTGACCCGCTCTGGCCAAAATCATTCCTTCACTGTTGGTAAGCGATACCTCACCGTTCTCAGAAATACTCGCTTCATTCAAAATTCGTGTCAGCGCACGTTCGTTCAAACTAATGACTATCGTTCCTAGCTGCTTGTAATTGGTTAAGCTGCGGATAGGCCGAACCAATGAAATCACATGATTGGTGCCAGTTGCCGTATCCGTCTCATAGTTGCCTGTCCAAAACTTGGTTTCCGATTGAAAATGTGTGATCCGTTCATCTACGCCAGGCAGGTCTGTATAAAATATCGTCGTATTCGATATCGGCGGAGAAGAATGAACCGGATATATAGTAATATCGGAAATATATGGCTTGGAATAGACCAAATTAGATAAAAACTCAATCATTTTTGTTTGTTGAACAGGATCCGTACCCGATCCGCTCAAAAAGTGCTGCACATCCTTTTGTCCGATCAGAAATAGCGATAAATTTTCGGCGTCCTGTACGATGAACTCCATATTGGTCGCCATTTGCCTCAATATTCCGGTACCGGACTGCTTGGCCTTCTCTTCCGTCGCGGTCGCCGCCATATGATACGCGAACAAGCCCAGGGCAAGTAAGGGGATCAATACAGCTAACAATAAAAATACGGACAGCTTACGTTTCAACGAGCTGCTAATCCAACGCATGTGATCTCATTCCTCCCACCAAAAACCTCTATTTAGAATGACCAATCCGGCCAGTCGCTATCTGCACTACTGCCTGTCATACTTTTTTTTAGTATAACAAAATTTTAGTTTGATTTTTGGGTTGTGTAGGTGTACCATGTGGACTAGATAAAGGTTAGAGGTATGGAAAGGGGGCGTACGTTGGAGACTATATCCCAGGAATTTATATTTTTTGCCGAGCTTGCCAAAGGCATGGCCGCTCAGTTCGGGGACAATTGCGAAGTGGTCATTCATGACTGGTCCAAGCCTTACGACAGCACCATCGTCGCGATTGAGAACGGGCATGTAACCGGACGCAAAGTCGGCGATCCCAGCACCAATCTTGGACTGGAGATTATGAGGGGTACATCCGACGGCGACAATCGCCACAATTACATCACCCAGACTTCGGACGGACGCATACTCCGTTCTACCTCGATGTACGTGAAAAACAAAACAGGCCAAATTATTGGAGCTGTATGCATTAATCTGGACATTACCGATCTTATGATGGCGGAGAAGACGCTTCAGTCCATTACGGGCAGCGGCCTCCAGCCTATCCGCGAATCGTTCGTCAGCAATGTGAACGAGCTGCTGGATACGCTCATCATGGAGGCTCAGGAGACGATCGGCAAACCGCCGGCACTCATGACCAAAGAGGACAAGATCCGGCTGATCCAGCTCCTGGACCAGAAAGGCGCTTTCCTGATCAAGAAATCGGGCGAGAAAATATGCGGGTACTTAAGCATCTCCAAATTCACACTATATAACTACTTAGAAGAATCTAAATCATAAAGGAACATAGGAGGTTATTACACAATGAGCCGTATCGCAAGCACAATCGCTGCAGCCGTCGAGACACCTAGCGTCGTGATTTCCCTGCAAGCGGTTGAATCCAACATTGCCAGGATGGCAGAAGCGATCAAGAAGACCGGTGTTCAGCTTCGTCCGCATGCGAAGACGCATAAGCTGCCGCAGATGGCCCAGCGCCAGCTTGATGCCGGTGCTATCGGCATTACGGTAGCCAAAATTGCCGAAGCGGAAGTGATGGCAGCGGGGGGCATTACCGATATATTTGTCGCTTATCCGATCGTCGCACTATCCAAGCTGGAGAGAGCCATCAAGCTCGTACAATCCGGTGTTCGCCTCATCATTGGCGTGGATAGCCTGGAAGGAGCACTGCGCATCTCGCAAGTCGCAACCAAGCACGGAGTGCAACTGGAAGCCAGAATGGAGATCGAATCCGGCTTGAACCGGACGGGTGTGGATGCGGCAGCTGCACCAGCTCTCGCGCAGCAAATCTCCAAGCTCGATGGCGTCTTGCTGAGCGGAATCTTCACTTATCGGGGTGCAATGCTAAGCGGCTCGGCAACGATGGATCTTAAGGCAGCAGGCCATGAGGAAGGTCGCCTCATGGTGCAGACGGCCGAAGCCATTCGCGCTGCCGGCGTGAACATTCGCGACATAAGCGTCGGCTCCTCGCCAACAGCTCTGTACGCAGCAGAGATCGAAGGCATTACAGAAGTCCGTCCCGGCACTTATATTTACCAGGATGTCATGCAGGCGGCATTCGGATTATGCGAGATTGACGATTGCGCAGGCGCCGTTATAGCGACTGTCGTCAGCCGCCCTACGCCAACCCGAATTGTCATCGACGGCGGCAGCAAGACGTTCGCTACGGACGTGCAGCCGGACAAAGCGCCGCTTCATCTGAAGGGCTTCGGTCATATCCTCGGCGATCCCGATGCTGTGTTCGAGCGCATGAACGAAGAGCATGGCGTCATCTCCGTCCAAGCCGACAGCCCTTATGAGGTCGGCGACGTCATTGCCATTATTCCCAATCACATCTGCAGCACGATTAACTTGCATAACTTCGTCTATCTGCAGCATGCCGACGGCACATTGGCTCAAGCGCCTGTAGCCGCACGCGGTCTGCTGGAGTAGCGTCATACGAGAGGAGATTGGCTAACTATGCTTGACTTAGTATTAAAGAACGGTAAAATTGTCGACGGAACCGGAAATCCTTGGTTTCGGGGAGATATCGGCGTGAAGGACGGCATTATCGTATCGGTAGGCAGCATTGATCAAGAAGCGCATAAAGTCATCGACGTCGGCCGTCAAATTATTTCCCCGGGCTTTATCGACGGCCACTGCCACTCCGATCTAATGATTCTGGACCATCCGGACAGCGACATCAAGCTGCAGCAAGGCGTAACGACCGAAGTTGTAGGCAACTGCGGTCTGGCTCCGGCTCCGCTTGTGCCAAGCAATGCGGAACTGCTGAAAACCTACATTCAGCCGGTAGTCGGCAATACAAGCTGGGAGTGGCCTTGGGAGACGGTCGGTCAGTATATGGACCATGTCGCCAAATCCTCCATCTCCGAGCATATCGCTACTTATGTCGCGCATGGCGCGCTGCGCATCGCCGTTATGGGCTTCGAGAACCGCCCTGCTACAACGGCCGAGATTGCGCGTATGAAGGAATTGCTGGAGGAAGGTCTCCGCGCAGGAGCTATCGGCTTGTCTATCGGTCTGCTCTACGCACCAGGCAGCTATACCTCCCGCGAAGAGCTGGCCGAGCTTTGCAGCGTTCTTCCGAAATACAACGGGCTTCTGTCCACTCATATTCGCGGCGAAGGCAATAACCTGCTTCCTTCGGTAGCGGAAGTCATCTGGATTGCCGAGAAAACAGGCATCTCTCTGCACATCAGCCATTTGAAGGCAGCAGGCAAGATCAACTGGGGCAAAGTCATGGATGCGCTTGAGCTTGTCGAAGAGGCAAGAGCGCGCGGCATGGATGTGACCGTCGATGTCTATCCGTACAATGCGGGATCCACGACATTGACAACGGTTCTTCCTCCATGGGTGCTGGAGGGCGGCATTGAGGCGACGCTTGAGGCTTTCCGCAACCCAAGCCTGCGTGCACGCATTAAGGAAGAGCTTAGCCACGAGCAGACAGAATGGGATAATCTCGTATGCTCCACCGGCTGGAATAGCGTTATTGTTTCTTCCGTCAATTCGGACAAAAACAAGCATCTTGAAGGCAAGCCAATCTCGGAGATCGCAGAACTGCGCAGCCTGCACCCTGTAGACTGCATGATGGATCTGCTGCTGGAGGAAGATGGTCAAATTGCGATTGTCTACTTCCATATGTCCGATGATGATGTGAAGCAAGTCATCTCCTACGAGAAATCGCTTATCGCATCCGATAGCTTGAACTGTGAGATCGGCAAGCCGCATCCTCGCACATACGGCACATTCCCTCGCGTCTTCGCCAAGTATGTGCGCGATGACAAAATTTTGTCGCTGGAACAGGCGGTACGCAAGCTGACCTCCTTCCCGGTTCAACGCTTTAAGCTGGGCAAACGAGGTCTTCTTGTGCCAGGCTATGCTGCGGATATTACCGTTTTCGATATGGAAACAATCCAGGATACGGCTTCTTTCGCCGATCCGCGCCAATTCCCAACTGGGATCTCTCATGTCGTGGTCGGAGGCCAGCTGACTTTGTCGCATGGCGTCCATACACATAAACGCGAAGGCTCGTTAATTCGGGCTCAGCACTGCTGCTCTCATCACCATTAATGCAGCAACCAAATAAGATTTAAAGGAGAAATGAACATGTCTAAAATCGAACAACGTCTAGCTGAACTAGGAATTACTTTGCCGGTATTGGCAGAACCCAAATTTCTGTACAAAACCGTTAACCAAACGGGTAACCTGATCTACACATCAGGCTTCGACTGCCGTATCGACGGCGTACTTATGTATGAAGGCAAAGTAGGTTCCGACCTGACGATCGAGCAAGGCCAAGAAGCGGCTCGCCAAGTTGTCATCAACCTTCTTGCTGCTATGAAAGCTCACCTGGGCGATCTGGACCGCGTTGTAAAGATAGTTAAAATCCTGGCTTTCGTCAACAGCGCACCTGGCTTCGGCGACCAGCCTTACGTCATTAATGCCGCTTCCCAGCTCCTGATCGACGTATTTGGTGAAGAAGGCCGCCACGCTCGCTCCGCGATCGGCACAAGCGACCTTCCATTCCATACTCCAGTTGAGATCGAGCTGATTGCTGAAGTTCGCGACTAATACGGTTTTCAGCCCACGAAAAATCCCCAAGCGAATGGTCGCTTGGGGATTTCTTTGTCGTTATCATCAGCATGTGGACACGCTTACGAGTTGGTTCGTTGTAAGATCAGAGCCTTATGTGGATTAGTAGAGAATAGTGCGTGTAATGATAACCAACAGAATAAATAGAACAAGGATCGCTCCAGCGTTGTTTGAGCAAGGATTGCCACAAGCTACGCCTGCTACTGGGTAGTGGGCGTTAGCACCGCCGGATACGTTTGCGCCAGATACGTTGGCTGCAGACATGTTTGCCGCGTAATTCAAGATGTTCAGCTCCTTTTTTTTGAAGGTACAGTATCCTATGTATTCTCCCCCAAGATGTATAGGCGAATCGGAAAATTGTGCGTTTGCCCTATCCCTTCCATTTCCCCAACACAAACGGCTCATTTTTCAAATTTAAACGTACTCATAATTTCCTCATATTCTTCCTTAGTGAGAGGTGGTGATGCAGTATGAAATGCAAATATATTATGATCATCTATAATAATCGTATGTCTGAGTAAGGTAGAGTTTTTTTCAACTGATGACTCGATAACATATTTATGAATGGTATACCCGTCTCTCTCCTCACTTGACGGTCCTTCAAATAGTTTGTTATTCGTTTCCGTCGAGGAGAGCAATCTCTTCATTTCAACTTTCAGCCACCAATCTACTCCTTCATCAGGAATATCAAACGTCCGAAATTCTATAAACTTCCCAGAATTCTCCTCTAATATTAACCTTTCGTTACTTCGATTCCATGATGAGGGATACATAATCGACCAATTGTATTCGCTTGTATGCTTTAATAGCCCATCCACTATCTCCGAAGGCTCAGCTATTGGTGAGGGTTCAACTGTTGGTGAAGGAGTAAGGGAAGGACTTGTTGTCTGTGTAGCAGGCTCTTCATATTGGTTCGTTATTAATGGTGTCGAAGTTGGCTTCTCTTTATCAACATCTGTACATGCAGACAGAAGTGACATCATTATCGTTACAAGAAGTGCAACACTAACTCTCTTCATGATTGGCCTCCCAGCTATTCCTAAAGTCTTATCACTTATTTGAAAGAGATAATTATGGAGTAACTATTGCGTTACATCCCCCGCCAGCTGAAACAATTGTACACTTATAGTAATCGTAATTATTAGTTGTCCCATTTGGATTGGTGCTCGGCTGCTCGTATTTAGGAATCATGAAAGCAGATTTGTAAGTGGCACTAGTATTGGGATTATCAACTCTCACCATCCAGTTAATTACTTGAAGATTACTATAAGCTTTACTAAAATCATAGCTATAATAATCCCCTGATTTAACCATCTGAACACTCGACCATGTAGAAGTACCATCTATACGGTGATATAACGTTGCAGAATTGGAATTCAAAGAGTTTTTTATTCCCAGGCTCATATCATAAGCGACAATTTTTGCAACATTATTACTCCATGATACAGTCGAAATAAAATCCATATCTCGGCCGTAATTATAACTATTATTCCAGTTATAATACGGCTCAGCTCTAACCCATACCTTGGTACCTAGTCGATCTGTTCTAGGACCAAAATGTAGATGTGGATCAGTCTTTCCACCCTCGCTTCCCGATTCTGCTACTTTAGTTCCGCTAGCAATAAAAGTATTATTTGCAACAAATCCAACAGCAGATAAGTGATCATAAAAAATTTGTAGGTTATCATTTTTCAACCCATCTCCATTAACATCACATTCAAATATTAAGTCATAGGTAGAAGTAGCATTTTGTGATGTTACCCACCCACTGCATATAGCTCTAACTTCAGTACCACTTACTGCACGAAGATCTACACCTTGATGAGGATTAGAACCAGTAACATTCCTTGGTTGATTAGACTTTGAAGTAACTACTGGATTTCCTGAGATAGGATACCCCAAAATATTACCCGGTCCTTCTCCTCCAAACCTTATGGTATAAGGAGCCGCTGAAATAGAAGTGGTGAAAAGTAAAATCAATAGACCGATATTAATTGATAACAAAATCATTTTATGCCTCAATATTCCCACCTCCAACATTTGTTTCCACGACCTTTGCTTTACTTTTATTATCTTCAATACTATTAATTAATATATCTACGTTATTGATCCATGATATATCTGAATAAAACATTTGGTTCTTAGAGCTTGCGAAAGTTTGATCACTTTTAGACTGAATATTTACAACACAAACCTCGCGTTCCCCATTCACTCCTGTATATTTTAGTGCAACGATCTTTTCTCCATCAGGCGAAAATGTTGCAGTAGGATCAAACTGAATGGCGTTTCCAACGTCCAACGTATAAACATCTTCATTGGAAATCAGATCAAAGACCCTGAGTTCTGTGCTTGGTCTATTGGGAGAGTAGAGTAATTTAGTTCCATCCGCCGAAATATCAAGTACATCAACACTCTTTAAAAGTTCTGCAATCCTTTCTCCACTTATGGATATTTTTTCGATAATATCTTCTGAATTATTATCATTTGTACGCTTAATCAGGATCTCATTCCTATTCGTCCAACCGATAACCCTTAATGACTGACTATGACTATATATCTTTGTCTCACTTCCGTCTCCCACATCAATCTTCCATATATCCATTCCTCTCCCATTCATATGAGAGCGATTGGAAACATACACTATAGATTCCCCATCCAGACTCCATTTAGGATCCCATGCCCAAAAAAGTTGCTGACCCTCTATAAGGGAATCTATTATTTTTAATTTATCATACCCATCCACATTATCTTTTGAAATATGAGATACCTCTAAGGATTCGGCATCAATCATGAAAATATTACCATCATCTGAAAAAAGATATTTCTCTTCATTTGGCGATGGTATTAATTCAGGAGTTGCAATTGTATGATCCGGTATTAATACGATTCCCTGATTTGAAATCACTTTGTGAAGATATAGTTGTTTTTCTGTTGTCACACCTTTTTGATAGGTTACATTATAGTACAAGACTACTGGTTCACTTTTCACTTCATTTGCTTCTTTTAATTCTTCATTGTAAGAGTAAAATTTCTGAGGGGAATAGAGTGGATCTGGTTTTAATGTTGCCAACTGATCGAACTCTTCTCCTTTAGCAATAACTTCTTTTCTTTGCTGACTTATAAGTATTTTTTCTTCAATTGATGGTGTCGTTGATATAAGATTTGCAGCAGCAACAAAGTATTGACCCCCAGCTAGCTTATTTCGAGACAAACCGCTTTCCTGTCCCGAAACCATATTTACTGTCAATCCAACTAAAAGCAACATTGACAATGCACTCAAAGCCACTAATACCTTACGTTTATCCAACTAACTCACTCTCCTCAATTTAATGTTTATTCAAACCAATCTAATGCATCACCTCCTCCTTAATTGATTATATTATAGTATTATTTTCTAGTAAATGATATTTTTATCTTTTTTTAAACTTTAAGGGTTATCTTAAATTCTACGAATGTTCGATAAGCAGAACATAGACAAGCATGAGCTAATCAACTGTTATCAGTAAAATAAAGACGCCAACTTTTTACAATTAGTTGCACCAATGCTCTGACTCACGTATTTGAAGAACAGATACGCCTAGTCTCTAGGCGATAGCCGAAGTTTAATGTCCCCCTGTTACTTGCCCAGTCACATTGAACCAGAGGCGAATAACATACAGAGTACTCAAAACGTAAGGAGGTGCATGTAACAATGTCCGGTTGCGTTGGTGGTGCTTACGGCAACAACTCCGTTGGAGCGATCCTGGTACTCTTTATTCTGTTGGTGATTATCGCTTGTAGCTGCTTTGGCTTTGGCGGCTATGGCGGTTTCGGCGGCGGTAAATGGTAATCTGACGTCTGATATGTATCCTCCATGCATGCAGACATGTTCGATGCCCTTAGCGGATTAGTTCACTCAGAAAGACTCGCCTCAGCGGGTCTTTCCTTCGAGGCATGAATGGACAAGACCTCCAAATCAGACTGATTATAGAAACGAATCCGCAGCTAATACGTACATATGAGTACCACACTTGAAAGGATGATCTCCTATGAGATACTCCATGGGCAACAACCCGATCACATGTCCCTGCTGCCGACATGACTCATTCCAGAAAGACTACAGACAACTCAACTCAAGAGGAGCTACATTTTTCGGCATCGATTGGGCCAATCGCAATGCGATCATCTTGGTTTGCGAGCAATGCTCCTACATTTCCTGGTTTTTGAATGAACCTGATGAGCACAGACGTTAGTAGCTTTGGACAATAAATGAGAGCTGCCGCTGGCAGCTCCTTCTAAATGTCGATAAAGTCCAATGGACTTTTCGGCATTTTTATTTTTATGTGGTGGCTCGGCTCGCAGAAGATGAATATCTGCTTAGAGCGCTAAATTTTGCAATTACTTTTATCTGTCATTTTTTTAGAAGCAATGCTTCTCATAAGACTGAAATCGGCAAAACCGCTTTAAGGCGGTGAGAACGACTTAATGCGGACTAGGTGCGGCTTTCATAGGCATTAGAGCGATGAGAACGACTTAATGCGGACTAGGTGCGGCTTTCATGGGCATTAGAGCGGTGAGAACGACTTAGAGCGGACTGGGTGCGGCTTTCATGGGCATTAGAGCGGCGCGAACGACTTAGAGCGGACTGGGTGCGGCCTTCATGGGCATTAGAGCGGCGCGAACGACTTAGAGCGGACTGGGTGCGGCTTTCATGGGCATTAGAGCGGTGAGAACGACTTAGAGCGGACTGGGTGCGGCTTTCATGGGCACTAGAGCGACGCGAACGACTTAGAGCGGACTAGGTGCGGCCTTCATGGGCATTAGAGCGGTGAGAACGACTTAATTCGGACTAGGTGCGGCCTTCACCTACATCAGAATGGCGTCCACCTACTGTCGGCGGCTGTGACGATTTGGAGTCGCCAGACAACTTTGAACTCTAAGAGATGGCTTCTTCAGAGGGACTCTCGGCCTGTCGAGACTTACTTGACAGGCAAAGAGAGCTGCCGCTGGCAGCTCTCTTTTTCATATTCGTATTCATTAGCTAGTTAATCAGTCCCGCTTGTTCTACTCTTCCAATACATGATCATTCTGGTGCACCTGAATGCTAAGCACGAGTCCAATCGACAGCATGTTCGTTAACAGCGAGCTGCCTCCGTAGCTCACGAATGGCAAGGCAATGCCAGTCAGCGGCATTAATCCGGTATGCATGGCAATATTTTCGAAAATTTGCAGCACCAGCATCGCAATAATACCAACGACAACATAAGAGCCTGCAAGGTTTCGACACTTATACGAGATGATAATCATTCGATAGATGAGCAAGAAATAGAGCAAAAGCAGCATCGTCGAGCCGATAAAACCAAATTCCTCGCCTATCACAGCGAATATTGAATCTGCATAATGGTACGGAACATATCCGCCCTGCACAAGATTACCCTGCTGAAATCCTTTTCCATACAGCTCACCCGAGCCAATCGCCGTCTTGGCATTTTTCACATGCCAGCTATTCTCCGGATCAAGCGTCGGATCGATGAACGTCTGTATTCTCTCAAGCTGATGCGGCTTGATGACCTTGGAGAACAGATCAAATTGCACAAAATATAAGGCCGTGACTCCAGCAGCCACAATCAGTAGGGCAGACAATCCGATGACTACCTGCTTCCAGCTTATATTGGCCATCCAGAGGATGCTAACCAGAATGCTGATAAACACAATCGACGTACCCAGATCGGGTTGCTTGAAGACAAGGTAAAACGGAATAAAAAACATCACGAGCGCTGGTACAATATCCTTCCATATACGAAGCGCTTGACCTTTGCGACTCCCTAGAAAGTGGGACAACGTCAAAATAAAAGCAATCTTCACCAATTCAGATGGCTGAAATTGCTGTGAGCCGATCTCAATCCAGCGTGTAGAACCGTTCAGGTTGACGCCAATAACTAAGACTAGGACCAGCAAGATGATGCCGATAACATAGGAAGGATAAGACAAATAACGAACAATAATTCGATAATCGATCATGGCGACGAGCAGCATCGGGACGAGCATGATGGCGTACATCTCGATATTGGCGACATGCAGTCCTTCGTAGCGTGTGCCCATCGTGGCACTCTGAATAACCATCGTGCTAATGCCCGCAAAACATAATACGATACCGAGAATGACCCAATCCAATCGTCTAGCTTTTTGAATCATAATACGTGATAGACCTGCTTTCCGACCGATCCATAAGTCGATCTGATATCCGTACAGCTCTATTGTACAAAAATGTAAGTCCTCCATTCAACCAGAACGAGACTGTTACCCCATCAGCTTGCCAAATCGGGAGGCTCCAATGAGGTCAATTGCTTCTGCAAGGCGTCCAAGCTCTCATCGTCTACCACGACGAATGGACTTTGCCACTGCCCTGGGAACGGCAAGCTGTATATATCTTCTGTTGTAATTTTTCCGTAATAGGCTTTCACCATAGAGAGCATCGTGCCGGGCGCCATATCGGTCTTCAAGTTAGAGGTGACAATATCCATCATGTCAAAGGTTTTGGGGAGGCTGTTCCAGGAGTTCAGCTTCTGTACCAGCGCGGCGATGACCTGCTGCTGCCGCATGCCACGCTCAAAGTCATTGGAATGGTAGGCTTCCCCTCGATTGTCCTTGCGAAACCTTGCATATTGCAGCGCCTGTTCCCCATCAAGCACTTGCAGCCCGGGATAGAGCCTAATGTACATGTTTTCGCTGGGCGCGTCATATTCCATACGTCTTTCTACATCGATTTCAATACCGCCTACTGCGTCAACCAACGATGTCAGCGTTTCGAAGGATACGAGAAAGGTATACCCGATATCAATGTTGAAGTAACGCTCAATCGTCTCCCTTGTCGTAACCATCCCAGAGCTTATGTATTCCTCCGCAACCTTTAGCTGGCCCAGCTTTACTTTTTTGCCGGAAAGCAGTTCCGGATGCTCCCGCGCTTCACGCACCGCATATTGGTATCCGTTAGCGAACGTAGAATTAATTTTGGCACCTGTTCCGCGTGTATTGGTAATGCGAAGGTCTCTTGGAATGGAAACTAGCTTGATGCTGTTCGATTGCGGAATAACGTGCGCTAACAGCAGCGTATCCGTATTCATACCGCTATGGCTGTCGCTATGATCCAGACCAATAACCAGCATGTAGAAATCTTCCTTCGTTGCCTCTATGTCATACCCGATGAACTCTTCCTCATCATCTTGGTTTCCTATCGTCTCCAGCATTTCTCTGTCCAAGATCGGATTGTTCAAGTTAATAGTCGTGCCTGATAGATGCTTATACACGGCGAAGCAACCAGTCAATATGAGCAGCAATACAAATAACAACACAATGTGCAATCGATTCATTCTCAAACGAAATACCCCTCCTGAAGCATGCCGCAACAAGTGTAAGGTGGGTCGCGACGTTGTCATTAATATATCGATCTGTTGACAAATTGTCAACAGATCGATATATTAATTGAAATCAAAATGTACTTTGCCGCATAATGATAAGAACGAGGGTATTAACAGAAGAAAGGATCGTGCGTATACCATGATCGATCAAAACAACAGGAGTCCGCTGGGCGAACTGATCAAAAGCAAACTCAAGCAGCACGCTTATTCTCTGCGTAAATTCAGTGAAATGACTGCTGTCGACACCGCTACCATCTCCCGAATTATTAACGGGAAGCGAAAAGCGACGCCGGAGCATCTGCAACGATTTGCCGAATGCCTTCAGGTTCCGGTCTCGGATTTATTCCTGGCCGCAGGCTACCCTGTTGATGCACAGCAGACTGAGCTGCAGTCGTCCGTATCCGATATTCAAGACATTCTTGCCTCGTTCAATCTGAATACACAATCCTACAGCCTCGCCAATGTGGAGCATGAATTGTCCAAGTATGAGTTGTTCTCCCAAACCGAAGAAGGACAAGCAACGATCCTCAATAAATTTCAAGAGAAGCTAACCAAAGCAGGAAGCACCGGACCCTATATTCAATTTCTGAAGGATATGCACGAAAAGTTTCGTACCAACAAAGGAACATGGTTCGAGCGCGCCTTGATTGGAAGCGCATTGATATACTTTATTATTCCGACTGACTGCATTCCGGATTATATCTTTCCGCTTGGCTATATTGATGATGCTATTGCTGTCAATTATGTGGTTCAAAAGCTGCATCTTCGAAACTCATCGTTGATTTAGACACTAGCTTCAAACGGTCGAGCCCAATTCGAATCGCGATAGCATCGTCCAAGTATCCGATCGGGAACAGATAATCCGGTATGACATCCGTAGACAAAATAAAATATAAGAGAACGCCACCCAAGATGGCTCGCTCCCGCCGCTGAATCGAGATGTCCGAGAAGGCTGCGTACATCTCCCGCAATTGCATGATAAACGGACCTGTGCCGTCAATCTGCTGCGTCTTTTTATGAAATCTCTCATAGATTAGCTGCTCTCCTTCCTCCGTCAGTGCATACCGCTCATAATTCTCCAATTCCCGCTCCACTAACGACACGATATTTCCATGCCCGATCTCATCCAGTCCCATCGTCTCCTGAATCATCCCAATGTAAGCACCATAAGAGGTTTCCGTTCCTTCTTCCTCTTCGCCTATCTCAATTCCGGCAGCCATCAGCCATTGCTTGAGCGGTATTTGAAATGTTTTTGCAAACAGCTGGAGATGCTCAGGCTTCGCCATTTGTTTGCCATTGATCATTCGAGAAATCGTGGAGGCATGAATGCCGGTAAGCTCTGCCAGCTTGCGCAAAGACAGCGAATGCTCCTTCAGCAACGACTTCAACATCATCCCTATATTGCAATGAGACGGATTGTTGTCATTCATATAATCTCCTCCTTCCTTGCTTCAAATTTCGTTTATGCACTTTATTCGCGGATAGCAGGATAGGTGTGGATCTTATGCTTTCTTAGAAGCAGTTGTTGCTATATCAACAACAGCCGTTACTTTTTTGGCAACAAAATGTTTCACGTCCAGGCACTTCAACGAATATCCGCAATATACATGTATAAACCATCCGACAAAGGAGAGAGATTGACAAAATGACAACATGGCTTCTGATTGCTGCGCTGACCATTTCTTCAAGCATTGATAACCTGGGGGTAGGCCTATCCTACGGTATACGCCAAATCCGCATCCGTATTCTATCCAATCTGCTAATGGCCGCCATCTGTTTCGTGTTTAGCTTATCGGGCATCTACTTCGGACTTTGGGTATCGGATATTTTGCCCGGCATCATTCCTGTACTGCTTGGCGTCTTTATTCTGATCGTATTCGGCCTTCGCATCCTATTGTTGACTGTGCCGCGCAGCCCATCTCCAGCTGAGAATTCTTCCACTCCACCCCCTCCTCGCAGCCTCAAAGACATCTTGAAAAATCCAGCATCTGTTGATTTCGATCGATCGATGAGTATCGGATTGTGGGAGGCCGTCATCCTCGGCATTGCTTTATCGGCGAATGCATTAACGAATGGGATTGGCGCCGGCTTGCTCGGTCTCTCTCCGCTAATCATTTCGCTGCTTGCCGCAATAGGGGGTTTTGTCACCGTCTGGTTCGGTGTTACATTCGGAATGAAGCTGTCCCACATCCGGATAGGGAAATATTCGGTAGGACAATTCGGGACCGTCATAAGCGGTGTGCTTCTACTCCTCATTGCGTGTTCTTTATTGCTGGAAATGTAGGGAGCCCTTTAATGGAATAGCCAAGAGAAAACGCTGCTTACTGCGGCGTTTTTTCTGCTGCTCATACTTTCTTGCTTCATAGTCTGGATCATTCGCGTTCAATCTCAGAAATCCCCTATGGCTTGATCGACCATCCAAAATAGGATACGATTAGTCAGATAAAAACTGGAGGGAGTATCGCATAGTGGAGTGGAGGAATTTATATCGAGGGGTACTGATGGGTATTACCGATCTCATCCCCGGAATTAGCGGCGGTACCATTGCCGTCATGTTGGGCATTTATGAACGATTACTTACAGCAATCAGCGGATTTTTCAGCAGCAATTGGAGGCGCCAAATTGGATTTCTGATCCCGCTAGCCCTCGGCATGGGATCGGCATTGCTCATTTTTAGCCGTCTCATCAAATATTTATTGGAGCATCATTATGAGCCTACCCAATTTTTCTTCATCGGCCTTGTAATCGGCGTACTGCCGCTGCTACTCAAACAGTCTGATGCTAGACGAAATTTCCGACCAATTCATGTTATTATGCTAATCATATCCGGTGCGCTTGTCGCTTCTCTTGCCTTTTTTAACGCGGATAAAACAGGCTTGCCGATTGACGACCGTTCAGCATTAACGCTGCTCGGCCTGTTCTTCTCCGGCTGGCTCGCCAGCATGGCAATGCTGCTTCCCGGCATTAGCGGTTCGTTCGTCCTGTTGATGCTGGGCGTCTATCCAACGGCTATTCATGCGTTGTCTTCGCTGGACTTCCTGCTGATCGCTGTCATTGGTGCAGGCGTCATGATCGGATTTGTCGTCAGCAGCAAAGGCATTAAGCTTCTGCTGTCTCGTTATGCCAATCTTACGTACGCCCTAATGATCGGCATGATTATGGGCTCTGTAGCGGTGATGTACCCGGGACTTGCAGGCGATACAGCTACCATCCTCATTTGCGTATTGACCTTTGTACTAGGACTCGCAACTACACTAGTATTTGGCCTTAGAAAAAAAGCATAACAAACCACATCAAGAGGCTTTGTCCAGTTTTCTACATGGATGCAAAGCCTTTTTTGTTTCGATGGAAAACCCACACAATTCCCAATTTAATCAAAAATTCCACTAATATCAAATGTACAGTGTTATAGGCGATTGGTTTGTGAAAAATTCAATCATTTACCTATTAATTGCGGCCATTCTATTCATAGCATTAGCATGCAACACAAATAAAACAACTGCTGTTGATGGGACTCGTGCAGTGAGCATAGACTTCCACCGTAAAGTATGACAAAGACATGTTGGTCCATGATTCCGATGCCATCATACGCGGGGTCGTGAAATCACAAGAGATTCAATCCGATTTTATGGGTTTTCCTTCAACAGATACTTTTATTAGTGTCACCGAAGTCTACAAAGGAACTCCCTAGGATGTGGTTGAGGTAAGAACAACAGGGGGTACGACCGATGTAATAGAACTATCATAGACCCAACTGTCTTTCAGAGTTAAATCTCTACCTTTTTGAAATGAGTTTGAAAGAAAGCCTCCACCTCATCTTCTGAGAACGTATGGGCCTTGCCCTGATCCAACAGCTCCTTTAATTGATCCCTAGTTGTTACTGCTGTTCCGATGTCATAAATCTCTACATAAACTTCATTAAGATCAACAATTCGGGCTAAGGCAAGCTGCGCTGCATATATACGGTCTTCCGCAGTAGCTTCCGGAAGGAATTTGATCGTTACGGCATCCTCTCCACGGAAGCTTATCTTAGAAAAAGTTTCGATATTGTTTTGAAGTACAGCGGTTAATCCCCCGTATGTATGAACTGACCAATACCTGTTTCCATCTTCATCTTGTGAAATATTAAAAGTACCCGCTTTAACCATTTCTACGTTGGTTGCTTCTTCTTGCTCGATAACAACCTTCTGTTGCGAAGTCAGTTCCAGTTGCGCCACCTCCATGTCTTCTTTATTAACGAACGCTTTTTTCTCTATATCTATGAGTTCACTGTTGATGCTGGTTGCCGCCATAACAAAGAAAGCTATACTAATTAGTCCAATTCCGCTAGAGATTAGCCATGTTTGGCATTTCATTTGAAACAGCTCCTTTGAATTGATAAATATATTGTAAGTGAGTAAAATCACTTTAATGGTAATAGAGATAACTTTTACTATAAACGCAAAACGCAACCAAAATGTTTCGACATGAAAATCAGACAAAGCATTTGCATAAACCAATTCTTGCAATAGGGGGCCATTCCTTGTCTATCAATCGTCTGATCAGGACAGAGCGAATCATCCATATAAACTTATGTTAAAGTTACTGATGCCTTTACTATTTGGGGTTTGAGCCTTAAAGTAGCCCGTACCGGGCGCATAAAAAACTTGAAACTACTCTTACTCTGCTCCGTAATCAGAAGAAACATGAGGGGGGACGTAGATGGAATTAATTATTCAATCTGGAGGTGCAATAGTGGTAATTGGAATGATTATAAAATTAATCATTACTGTCATTAGTGTCACAAAATTAACACGATTCGAAAGAATATTCATGACTGAATATAAAAAAATTACCATTTTTCTTACGGAAGTGATAACTGCCATATTAATTATAAGTACTTCAGTTACTTTAATATATTCTGTGACTGAAGATAACCCACGTTTAGAACAAATAGCAGCATTCTTTTTAGTAGTATTTATTGTACTTTCTGTTTGTCTAACGGTTATGTATAAGTTGATTACGATATTTGTAAAACAATCATTTCGATTTTTCTTTATAGATGAAAATGAAACCAAGCTCTATATTCACAAGATGTTAACTGAAACAGAAGTCATCGTAAGTGAAGATAGTAATTATAATGATCATTCCAAAAACTTCAGAATAATAAAAAGAGAAGATATCTATAGAAAAAATATAGAACAAGAATAAGCTGAGGTAATAATCTCCCTAACTCATCCAATGAACAAGAAACTAACGACGTAAGACCTAACGATTACTTAAGATAGAAACAATAGACAAAACCTCACTTCCTTCCGACACAGATAAAAGGCCTCTCGAAATCGAGAGGCCTAACTGACATATTGATTACTGAACGTTTTTGAATACGTCTGCTGCTGCATCATTATTTGTTTCGAGAGCAAAACGACCATTAGTCGGCCACTCCGAGAAGCCCGATTCTTTCAATGAATCATTGAGCTTGTCTGTAGATTCATATTCATATATTTTCACAGGGGATCCGTCCATATTAAAAATAACTCCGTCTTTAGCCTTAATCATTTCAAAAAATGGTTTTTCATTGGGGTCGACTTCTACTCCTGCCTCAACATACACAGAAATAAAATCCTGTAGTGTTCTCTCATCCTTTTTACTGTCTCCGCCATTCGAACAAGCCGAGACAACCACCATCGCTAATAAAAGCATGCACATTATAACTTTCTTCAAAACTTTCTCTCCTCATTTCTAATATTTTTCACAAACTTCCACATAATACGAGAATTTTCCTATTTACGTTTCATTTTTGCGTTTCTTTCTTCTCGACCTCAAGTAGTTTATTAATAGTCATTATTTTTTGGAGCTCCCGAGCGTATTTCTAATTTCTGTAGTATCAAAGCGCTAGTAACATTTTGCTCATGATAGTCGGTTATTGCAATAACTTTCCAATAAAAAACGGGACCCCTAAAGGTCCCGTTTTCCTACTGCATGGAGCGGTTTCCAGCTCCATCAGCGACCGCTAAAGCGCGGTCGCCCATCATCGAATGACTTCGATAATGCTTTTATTACATCATACCGCCCATGAGACAAATACGTTTTTATGCGTTTTTTGAGTCTTTTAGTGGCGATTTTATCCGATATTCTTCAGAAATCAGTTCGATAAATCCATGTGAGTAAGATGTGTGGGTAGAGTTTGTGGGCAAGATGTGGGCACGTTGTGGGTATTCGTATATCCTTCCAGTCGGTAATCGGTGCAATATTATAATTTACCAACGGTCGCGAGAATGTGCATTCATTCCCGACTTACAGGTCACGACTGCTTGTCATGTTTCTGACAGTATGCCTTCAAATCACTAAGATCATATATTTCTTTTTCATCGATTGCAGCCCTAAGTGAATAAGAAGTTAATTTTAGGAAGGATATCAATTAGTGCCGTACATTGACACATATTATGACCATTTTTTCTTGCAATAATCCTCGATAATAGGGATAAAATCCTTGCTCCAAACAAACCTTTTATTCCTATCAAAATAACCGTAAGTCGTATTATCTCTGTCGATTTCCAATTCATATTTCCATACAGATTCTAACCAAAAGGTGCTGAATTTCGTATAACCCTTTTGTTTTATAAGTTCCACTAAATTCTTCGCATATAATGGTTTTTCCTCAGGATTAAGCAATGAAGTACGAGCGCTTTCTTTCTTACAGTATTCTTCTACAACAGCAATCCAATTTTCATACCACATCCACTGTGTTTTTGTAATATATAGTCCATATTGATCTCTACTCCCTAATTCGTTTTTCCATAATCCTGTCATAGTTCCTGTTGTAAACCATGTATACCCTTTAGAGTGCATTAGCTCCACGATTTCTTTAGATAAATACTTTTTCTTTTCCGTTTCTTTTATGAGCATATAGGTTTTGTTCAAATTTTCAGCACCTTCTGTGCCATCTGGAACAAATTCAATAACTTGATCTGCTTGTCCTTTTCTTTTTGCATTCAGACGAGTAAATAAAACTCGATATGCATATCGTGGGTTTGTAACATCTTGGTCTGTTAGAGTCTCTTCAAATGAACATATAAAACTACTGACGTTTGAAGCAACTTTGATATTATTTTGTAATGCCTCTTTTTGAGAAGGCTGAATTGGAGAAAATTGAATAGCTAATCCTAATTGCCCATCAACGCCGTATTCAACACCAAACAACTCTTTTATGTAGTAATTGTAATTTATTGAGCATGCTTGAATTTTCGCACTAACAGTATGATCAATGTTTTGCGTCATCTGATGTTCTATTTCATGGCGCAAGCCAATCAAAAACTTCAAGTTCTCCGTAGTATCTTTATCAATCGGAGATTTCTTTTCGTCCAAGCATCTCTGTAATTCCCAGTGCTTAAACGCACCATATTTTGTTCGGTCATATACTTTCTTTTTGCCTGTCATATGCCAGTATCTATATTCAATAGATTTGTTTGCATAATAGCAATGAAGAAGATATGTCCATGCAATTACTGATAATGTAATGTAGTTTTCGGATTTAAATGTAATTTGGGGGTTATTATATATTTGAACTGCTGCAAGCATAGCTTCTCTTGACTTTATTAACAATTCCTTTTTTTTCATAATAAGCCCCCATTAATTAGTGATAGGTTATCCAAACTGCTCTGGCCCACAATGACATCTAATCCACTCTGTTCACTACAAAATCCGACCTATGGACTTATCCTTTTAAATTTTTACGAAATACTGCCTACGAGACAAATGCGTTTATATGTGCTTTTGAGTCTAAATATGGCGATTTCATCAGATGATCTTCGGAACTTATATCGATAAATACGTGTAAATAAGATATATGCTCAGAGTTTGTGGGCAAGCAATGTATCCCCATGACTCTAATAAACAAAACATCAACTAATTATACCTCTGTTTGATTTCAGCTATCCACTTTGGAAGTGTAGCAGTTAGTAGCATGTTATGTTTCAATTTATTACCGGCTATTTGGTTCATTGCTTTACTAAAATCAACACTACTAATGAGGTCATTAATATAAGGAACGATGGCAGGTTGTGCAGTAGAATAGGAAATTACAGATTTATAGAGTAACTTATTATCTATTCCCCACTCAGTGGCAAATTCATCAACAGCAAACTGTAGTTCATTTGCTTTCCAATTTTCAAATGCCACATCAAAGTTCATATTGCTTGATAGGTTTCCTGGTACAAGCTCAGTATCGACAAACTCCTTCAATAATTTGGCTTGCTCATACTCCCCCATATTACTTAACTCTTGAATTTGTTGATAAATAATGCGAAGTGTTTCATTATCCACTGTTTGTATACCATTCGATGTAGTAACTTTAGAACCAACTAAATTAAGAATATGGTTTGCATCAATGACTTGTGTTCCTGCTAATTTAGTTTTTCCAACAAGCGTATTGATTGGTCTTGGTTGAGTTGGACCTCCTGGCGTCCAAGTTAAGTTTCGATAAGCACCAACATACTGTAACCAAGTATGTTCATTAATACCAAATGCAATATCGTTCCACTTAAACTCATAATATTGCTCTACCAAATTCAGCTGCTCAGCAGCATCTTTAAAAGCAAGGATAAATGCTTCTTTTTCCTCATCATCATTTTCAATGCTTTGCCATTCAGTAGGATTAGGCAAGGTCAGAATCATTTCCTTGATTTTTATTTCCAACTTTTTCACAGCAGTATCATATGTATCAACAATTGCTTTACTGCTCTTACCGCCACTTCCATACAGTTTCAACGCAGTATTTACAATTTCCTCGGTAATTCGCGGATATTGAAAGTTAACGATCGTACCAAACTCTTTATTGAAACCAAACACGCGATTAGTTCTTGAATAAGCTTGTATCAAACTTTGAAGCTCAAGTGAACGGTCAACATACAACGTATTAAGACGTTTAGAATCGTAACCTGTCAGCAATTGGTCTGCCACAATCACTAAGTCTATATTTTTAGGGTTACGTCCGCTACCACCTCGAGTGGCACGTTCTACGAGATCTTCAAAGTAAGCATCCTCACCATGTTTTTTATCACCAGCAATAAACTGAATGCCCGCAAATGCTGCATAATCCTTAAACATAGCTTCTACAATTTTGGGATCTATTGGCGTAGGATCATTTTCATTTCCGAAACTAAATGTCATGGCTATGTTCAACTTTTCCCCACGTAACGTCAATTGCTTCTTAAATTCATCATAATAAGCTATAACTCGATTTTTATACTTAACTGTCAAAATAGCGTTGAACTGTCTACTTTGTGATTGTGATTCCCAGTTATTCAAAATCTCTTCAACTACACGCGGAATATGGGTTTCATCCTGGTATTCAAGCAGAACTCTTTTCTTAGCTTCCCTTTCAACATCAACCTCTGACAGCGCCTGAACTTTACGTTCAATTTCTTTGTCAGTTAATTCGGGGTGTTCTGCTTTCATTTTTTCAACTATTTGATCCCTTAAATCATCATAGTTTTTAAATTCCCCAGTATTGATGTAATCAACATGAAACCCCAATACGTTTTTGTCTGCAATTGCCTCATCAATCGTATATTGATGTAAATTAGGACCAAATAGCTTTTCAGTCGTATTAATAACCTCGCTTTTTTCATTGACCTTGCCTTTGATTTTATTTTCATCAAATAAAGGTGTGCCAGTAAAGCCGAAGAAAAGTCCATTTTTTTTGAAATAGCTTTTAATCGTTCCCATCATCTGTCCCATAGTCGTACGATGGGCTTCATCGATAATGAATACTATTTTTTTATCTGCTAAACTACTATCCTTCGAATCTTCTAGCTCCTTAACTAGCACATTCAGTTTGAATGTCGTTGTTACCACAATTCCATTTTTTGCAGACTTAAGTATCTTTTTTAGTTGGTAGGTATGTTTCGTATCATCAACAGAAACAGGCTCATAAGAAGCATAAGCCTTAAAGTTTTCACTGGTTCGATTGTCCAATTCACGTCTATCAACAAGAAAGACGACATTATCAAATCCTGCTCTAGTTGATAAGAACAAAGCGGTCTTGAAACTCGTGATCGTCTTTCCCGAACCAGTAGTATGCCAAACAAAACCACCGTGAGGTTGTTTGGCATCATTATCCCAACCAAATGCCGCCCCTTCAACGGCTTGTAAAGCGTGAACTTGATAAGGACGTAATAACATATGCCGTCGATTTTCCTCATCACGAGCTTCATCAATGACTAAGTAATCTCCAACCATCTGATGTGCCATTGGAATCATTAAAAATTGACCAATCACTTTTTCCCAATCGTTTACAACATGATTTACTTTATCCGACCAATGAAAAACAAAACTAGGGTTAAAATCTCCTATTTTTTTCGGAGTAGCGAAATAGCGAGTAGCAATTTCCGAGGTAATCACCATCATCTGTGAAAAAGCCATGAAGTTATTACTATATTCTCCATCACGATAGTAGCGCATAAATTGTCCAAACGCCTCATCTAGCGTTTTGTCTGTTCGTTTTTGCTCGATATTAATTAACGGTAAACCATTGATAAGCAAGACAATATCAAAACGGTTGTTGTTTGATGTTTGAACTTCTCGAGCAATCCTATAGCTTGAGTCACCGCCGCGTACTTCAGCTTTCTTGAAGATTGTCAACGTAATTTGTTTCCTAGTAATATTGGGATGGTCATCACGGTAAATGCCATCTATTTTCCCTTTTGATTCTTCAATGGCTAGAATCTTGGCAGCCTCGTAACTATTATGAATCTGATTGACTTTTGCCATAATCTGACTAAATTCGTTATCCGTTAACGCTACACCTTCAAGTTGATCAGCATTGATACGGTTAAGTTCACTCCGCCAATGAGTAACTAAATCAGCAACAGTTACTTTTTGAATGTTTCCATTTAGAAAGTCAGGCGCTTCCCATTTATACTTTTTCAATTCACTGACGAACTTCTCTTGAAAAGTCTTCTCTGCTGCGCTTTTTGGTGCATTACTCATAACTTACACTCCTTTCTAGACAAACATCTCGTTAAGGTAAGCTTTTTTAATGCTTTGTAGTTTTTCTAACTTACGCTGATGAAGGGTGATGAGGTGGTCGAGTCGTTTGAAGAACGAACCGATTCGCTGCTGTTCTTCAATTTGAGGAATACTTACCTCGAATTTTTTCATTTCCGAAGCAAGAATATGTTTTATGGTATTTCCTGTAGTTATATTTTCTAATTTCCGTTTGGCTTCTCTCGTTTGAAATTGAATATTTAAAAAATATGGGTCTACCTGTTCTTTATATTCCTGAAACATAATAAGTGCATGAGCAGCCGTGCCGTCTAATTCCTCTCCTATTACGGCCGTATGACCCACATGTCCTGATTGCACCATTACTAAGTCACCGGTATGCAACCACTTATCTTTCTGTTTCTCATAAAATTCATCGTTTATAAAAATCTCTGTTATCCTATTAATTTGTCCGTCTTTTACATTATTAGATTCCAGATAAAAATTACCGGAGTCTACATAGTATGGAGTAGCTGTTCCAACAAATGCATTTCTGATTTTCTTATATATTGAGTCCAACTCACGCTGTTCCCAAGCGCCAGTAAATCCTGCAAATCTCCGTTTTGGCTCACGCTCACCTTCAATTGGAAACATTTCAGAAAGACACGCAGATTTTAATGCTTTCGTCTTTTCTAACTTACGCCGATGAATGGTGATGAGGTTGTCAAGGTTGGCAAAGAACTCTCCAATTTTTTTCTGTTCTTCAATTTCTGATAGTGTGATTGGTAGTATTTTCACTAGTTCAGCATTATAACTTTGCTGTTTTGTTCCTTGTGTGTAGTTAATGCCATACTCCTCACCAACTTTTCGATACCACTGGAATAGAAATTTTGTATCTAACACTTTTGATTGTGGAAACAGAGCCATACACGATTGATTTAAGGTTGTATCAATTCCAAGTATAGCGCAGTTTCCACGTGTTCCCGCAGCCTCCAGACCAGTAATTGCCATGACAAATATGCCTTTAGGAACAATCTTTAAATTAGCAACTTTTCGACCTATTTCAGTGATTTTTTCTACCGTTTCCGTTACAACTCCACGATTTAATTCGCCACTAGATAACCAATTAATATCACCGTTCCAATTGTCATCATTAAACCGTGATGGTGTCTGTCCGTTGTACATCTTTTCAATTACGTCACCTAACTTACGCTGTTTCCAAGCGTCAGTATTGTGAAACTCTTTAAATCGCCTTTTGGGTACTAAACTTGTTTCTTCAGTCATGATCCCACCACCAATTCACTCATCAAGGCTTCAAAAGCTGATTCGAAGCTACTAATTTCTTCATCAACAGCTGACAAAGTATCTGAATAACGAGTATACAACACTTGCAGTGTGTTCAACTCTATCTTTAATGGTTTCTCTACCAAACTAATCATAGCGTCCACAGTACTATCAAACCATTTTTCATACATCAAGCTGTCGATTTCTTCATCTGCTAATACCAAAATTCTTTCCTGAACGGCATCTCTTAGAGCTTTCTCATCAGCTTTCACGGCTTTGCTAAGCTCTGATTTATCTGCAAATAAATGCTCAACGTTTTTCAGTAAATCAAACTCAACTGTTCCCTTACTTACCTTTTTCAACTCTGCTTTGACTAATTTGTTGTCAAAAGCCTCTCCAGCTTCATTTAACGTATCACCTAAAGCATTGGCTTCATCACTGTCATCTACTTTTGCTGCTTCAACCAACTCTAATAGCTCTGCTTCAATCTCTTGAATGCGAGTTCTCTTTGTTTCAATTTCTTCTAACTCGTTACTATATAAACGTTTCGCTATCAAGTCATTCGGTATGATACTGCCAACCCAACCGTCCTGCTCTTCACGTTTCTTATCCCCAGTGCCTTTCGTTAGCATATTGGGTTCACGAGTACGTCCTGCCGTATAGAAATCACTTAATGAGATAATTTCTGTATCCTTTATCAGTGAACCTTTCCAAATCTCGGCCACAATCTGATATCCGTCATAAATATCAATATAATTGAATTCTGACAAAATCGATTTAATTTCAATAAGCATCTCATCCATAAGCTGATTCAAATTGCTATTGTTGTCTACGATTCTTAAAATGTCCCAGTACTTATCAATGTAAGTTTTTGCTTTGCTTTTCATATCTTCTGATATTGCAACAATACGTGAGTCGCTCAATATATCATCAGAAATTTCATTAATCGGTTTGACAAGTTCTACATAACCTTCACGAATTTTGCTCAAAAATCGTCCCAAAACATCAGGTACTATAGACTGTAAAATCTTTAAATCGTCAATATTCTTTTGTGGAATCCCACCAAGAAGATGAGCATCCACATCATGAGGAATTTCTTCATTAATCGCCTCAATATAGCGAGGAATGTTGAGGTTATACTGATTTTCAAGTATGTCATTACGAGTTGCTAAGTGACTATACCCTGCCTCCACCCTACGTTCAACATATGTATCGACGATTTTAGCGATATCTTTTTCTTGTAATACATTTTGCTTTCCAACTTTAATAAAGCTACGAGAAGCATCAATGATTAAAACTGGTTCATCAATTTTACGATTTTTCTTCAAGATAATGACGACTACAGGAATACCTGTATTCGTGAACAAATTATTCGGCAAACCAATAATGGCATCAATATAGTTTTTATCAATTAATCGTTCACGAATTTGTCCTTCAGATGATCCACGGAACAGTACACCATGTGGCAATACAATCGCCATCGTACCATTTTGACCTAAGTGGAATAGTCCATGTAAAAGAAACGCAAAATCCCCTTTGGAATCTGGCGGTAATACCCCAGCAATTTCAAAACGAGGATCGCTGACTTTCAACGCCGCCTTGTTCCAATTTTTAGCAGAGTATGGGGGATTCATAACGACCGCATCAAACTGTACACCTTCGTTTGGACGTTCAGGATCTTCTGGCCAGTCATGTGACAGCGTATCTCCATTTTTAATGGTCATTTTTTCTGGACGAACACCATGTAGTAATAAATTCATACGAGCTAAATTATAAGTTGCTGTATTCTTTTCTTGCCCGTAGTAGCTCAGATCCTTTTGAACATCTTTATTTAAATGCCTTTTAACCGTTAACAGTAATGAACCTGAACCCACAGTCGGATCATAAATGGAGTTGATATTTGACGTTTTTGCTACAATTTGTGCCATAACTTCACTGACCTGTTGAGGTGTGTAGAACTCTCCCGCCTTTTTCCCAGACTCCATTGCAAACTGACCGATGAGATACTCATACGCATCACCAAGTACATCACCTTTTTGCAATGCCACCATGTTTAAGTCTGCAAACAATAAAATCAGTGCCTTAATACTCTTATTACGTTCGTTTAAGTTGCTTCCAAGAGCGGTGTCAGTTAAATCGAGTGTAGAACTCGAGAATAATCCTTTGAATTCATTCGAATCACTAGACACAGCAATCGTACGTTCAAAGTTATTTAAGCTCTCCGTTACGTTTTGAACTTCAAAATTACCTGAATTAATGTCTATTAACCAAGTCTGATAAAGATATTCAGGACGTACATAATAACCAAGTACCCCTTGAATCATCTTATCTAGTTCTTCTCCGTATTCGGCTCTTGCTTTTGAATATTCCTCAACCATTTCGGATTCAGTTAGTTGCCCTAAACCGCTGGTCACTTTAAATGCCTCTAAAGTCTTATCACTCAAAAACTTATAGAACATCAATCCAAGCATATAATCTTTGTAACGGCTGGCATCCATTGAACCACGCAGTTCATTAGCCCCGTCCCATAACCTGCGTTTAATTTCTTCTGATGTAATCATTTCGTTCCTCCATTGATTTGTTTTGAGACTATAAATTAGTAGAAGTTGTTTAAAGAGTAAATTATGGATAACAATACTACACAACTTAAGTGGTACTACGACATATTAGTACGAGATTCAACAGCAAACTCGTTAAGTAATAAATAGAGTGTCGTTCTTACTAACCCCAGTCTATACAATTCTAGGTTATTACTTTATTCTATCATTTTGTCGAAACACCTGCCTTACTGCTCATTACCAAAACCATAAATATCCGTAGTTCAATCAGTCCATGATGGAAACTCGACATCAAATGCCCTACATGTCCGCTTAATTTTCTGCTTGTATGGGTAACACCAGTCTCTGAGCTCATAAATCACAATTTGTCGCTCACCTTCATTCTTCTCGTAATACCGCAGTTCTCTCTCCAGTTCTTGTGGAGTAAATATTCCGTGATCACCAGATTCCTTGCATGAATAGCAATAAAACCAATCATTCATATAATTATCCGCATTAGTCTCCAAAATATCCCCACAATGAGCCTCACATTTGTAAGACTCTATGATTGATAATTCTACTTCGCACTTATTACAATAAGGCTTTAGTATTCTAAAGGCCTCTTCAGCCATCTCTGCATGATTGAACACATAATTTAATCCCCAATGATAGGGATGCTGATGATGTTTGATTACATAGAGAATAAGATCCTCGTAACCGGCCAAATACAAGTCCTTGCCTATTTTATTGTAGATTCCCTCTCTCTCCTCATCTAAACTTCCATAATTTGCACCAGAGCCCTCAAGCCAGTACCATACCTTTCGTATTGGCCTCCAAGCAAATATTCGCTTCTGAAGCTTGCTAAGCTTCAACGTATATTGGTAAATCTCCCAAGCATATGGTCCATCATCGCCATCTACACGAATAAAGTCAGAATGTTCTTCAATCAACTCGTCGATTTCTTCAAGAAGCTGGTCAACAGCATCTTCTAAGTTTCTGGGGGTTTTATCCAGCGTTTGTTCCCAGTTATCCAGATGCTCAATATAAGCACGACGAAACAGCAGATAAGTATCCTCGTAAGGATGAGGTTCGAATGAAATATCGCGCTTATCATGATACTCCTCCATACAATCTTCAGAACAGTACTCAGTTCCTCTGGAATCAATGATATACTTCTCATCGGATTCTTTTCCACATTGAATACAACTCATCTTAGTTCCTCCTTAGTCTTTTCATTCACAAACATCGGTGAACGACCCAACAACGTCAGTCGCCATTCCAAGAAATCTGCATCTCCAGCTTCTAATCTGTATTTCTCTTCGATAATATTCATCGTGTTAATATAGGCTTCGCGTGAAACCAATAAATCTGATGGTTGCCTTGGAATCGAGCCGAATAATAGCACTAAGAACTCTTTATAAGCTAGGCTAATTCGATCAGCAGCGGAATCACCAAAAATAGTTTGAACGATTTCCTTAACAGCTGATTTTGCACTCTTTCTCTGTCCAACTGTCGAATAGGTTCCTTCGAAAATATCCGCGTGCACCGGGACAAATGTCATTAGCTTTTGGTGGAACTTCCCTATGTTCGTGCCGCGATAACTGAAATTAATGATCCTTTCCTGAAGATCCACGTTAATCTCAATATTTCCATCCCAGTATTGGCCATTTAGAATAGCAACCATCACCTGCTTTGACCGCAATTTCCGCAGTAGCAAGTCAAACAGCCAACCCTTTTTGTCTAGTGGTAATTGCCAAAAATGAACTACTCTTTCCCAACGTATGTCGCTGTTGGAGATAGATTTCAAATAAGCATGAGGCTTAATCTTCTCCTCGCCTTCCAACCCTTTCAATTTGAACCGCTCATCCATATTCAACTCTCCTCCAGTCAGTTATTTTCCATAATCAATCTGAAACGTGAGTAGGAGCTTTTGCTTTCCGAATATTAATATACACATGCATTCCGCAGAATTCTAATAACGTGAAAACATAGCCTATTGTTCGTATAGAGCAGAAATACAAATCTATATTATTACATTGATATAGACCTCAGATCATATAATCCCCACCTTGAAACACGTTCGGTTTATATGATTTGTATCGAAGTGCGCTAAGTATGTTTAAAAATTCCACTAGAAGAGGAGATGGCATTAATGCCAGCCAACATCGAAACCATGTTTTACGTAAGGCAAGCCCGTGGCACGGACTCAGAAATCGAGTCGAACACACACTTAGTTCAAAAGAAGTTCTACAAGCTGCCGAACTGGTTTGGGAAGTGATTCAGAAATCAATACAAACCGAGGGTTTCGTGGAAATCCACGGCTACAAAGCAAAGATCCGAGCAACCGCTGATCGGTTGCTCGGTATCGTTTCGGACAGGTACAAGATCGTTCAGAACCATGTGGCGTTTGCTTTCACCGATGAATTACATGGCGAAGGAGTACGCTTTGTACCCGCTGGGTTGCCAAGCCGCTTCGAGATACAGCTTCCTTCAAGGAAAACTTGTTCCTCCGAAAGATAGAGTTTGCCAGTGAGTTTCTCCGCTACGAATGGGGTAATGCTACAAAAGTTCTTATAGAGTTAAACTGATTCATTAGGGTTGGCTCTTTTTGTTTTGCATAAAGTATCACTTTATTTGAGAAGGAGATAAGGACCATGATAAAAACCACTTCTGAGGATCTTAAATCATTATTAGCATACTTGCTTCGCGAAAAGCCGGGGAGTTATATCGTCGAAGAAATACTTCACCGATTTCCTACGTTTGCTGAGCTGGTAGATATCACAGAGCAAGAACTTCTATCTATTGAAGGAGTTGGGAAAGCAAGAGCAAGGCAAATTGTAGCCACGCTCGAGCTTTCCCGCTTCATTTCAGCGCCGTTGCCTTCTATAGATACAATTCGGTCCCCCGAGGACGTTTACAAGCTGCTGGAACCAGAATTTCGACATTTAAAGCAGGAACAGTTCGTTTGTCTATTTCTCAATACAAAAAACGGGGTAGTTGCAAAAGAAGTTATATCAATTGGTTCTTTAAATGCCTGCATTGTTCATCCAAGGGAAGTTTTTCGTCCTGCCATAAAAAGAAGCTATGCATCGATAATATGTGCGCATAATCATCCGAGCGGTAATCCAGATCCAAGCCAGGAGGACATTGCGATTACTCAACGTCTAGTTGAATCAGGAAACATTATTGGAATTGAGTTGCTTGATCATGTTGTGATTGGCAGTGGCACATACGTAAGTTTAACAGAGCGGGGAGTTATATGAAGGGAAATTTCAAGTCGTACAGCAAAGTTAAACAATAAATTCTAATTGTATCGGAATAGCAAGAACACTGGTAGCTTCGCATGATTCGAGTATTAATTTATATATTATAGTTGTAGACGCTATGCTAGATAGCGATCATTGATCACACGGAACATACCAGTGTTTCGAGAAGGCTGTAACTATTATTTTAGATCTCTAAATGCTTAATAATCTGATATAGTGAATCCTGCTCTTCTTGGGAGCGGCCGTGAAGCTGTATAGTAATTTTCTGTGCAATAGTATAGTCAACTGTGTTTGTTAGATCAGAGTCAAAACGGAATAACTCCTCGAACGATATGTATTTGAAGATGTGGATTGTGGCAGTGGCGGTCATTGGTTTGATACGATAGAAATCGCTCCCTCCCCTGTTGTCATCGGCACGTCTTCCACAGGTGTGCCGTTGGATTACTTCATCTACGATATTGGACTTTCCGTCGCATGGGACGAGAAACAAGGAGTCATTCGTGTAAATACACACGCTTCCAAACCCCCAAATTCCGGATGGAAGTGATCAAGGTGTCTATTTGAAAATCAGTGACCCTCGTATGATGCTCTCCAACTATGAAGCGATTTATGAAGCACCAGTCGATGCATCTGGCAAGGTAACTCCTATTGTGCGGGAAGGACGTACCTTACGCCCTATTTCTGCCCTTATCGGAGCGCTAGGCGGAACAGCAAATTGGGACAACACGGAACGGAAAGTCACGATTCAACTCAACGGTAATACCGTTGACGTTTGGATAGATAAGAAAAACGCAGTCGTCAACGGAATAGCAAATGAGTTGGAAGTAAGTCCAACCATCTTAAACGGCCGCACTATGCTCCCCCTCCGATTTGTAACGGAAAATCTGGGTTTAGAAGTCTTATGGGATAATGAAAACAGAATCATCGCAGTATATCAGCCTTGGTTTAAACGAGAATTGATTATGGACGCAGATATATACTCTGAATTTTTCCCGTTGCTCATCTCAGAAGATGTTATTCCGGAAAAAGTTGCCCCGATATCCTCTAAACCAATCACTGGTTATGTAGAAGGATATTATCCATTAGAAACAGATGGATTTAAAGCACAGGTGCCCGAGGCTTGGACGTTCATGTATAGTGAAGTGAAATATAAAACAAATCCTTCCGATATGTATAGCATTGATACAAAAGCAACACCTACGGAAGAAGAGTACGAGTTTAATCCTATTTCTGAATACATGACCTCTCATGGTATTTATTCAAAAATGAGAATTGTCCCTTATGACCAAAATATACATCATACTGATTTTCTTAAACGAGTAATATTTAATTTCAAGCCAAACGAATTTAGCCCTGTTAGTGTAAGTAGCTCTGACTATGCATTAATGAATAAAAGTTATAGCGATTCAATTTATGATCGTTCATCTTGGGATCTTATTGTCTTTAAAAATGACGTTTGCTATATCCTGACTTCGGGTCACGAGATTAATTCAGCAGGTATCTGGCCAGCCGAGGTGCACAGATCAAATATAAAAAATTTCAGAGCCCAGCTCGAAATCTTATACGGATCTTTTGAGATAACTAATCCGAACATTGTATTTACTGAAGTAGTCAAAAATTATTTACCTGTTTCTAATTAAGAATCCCAAAAAAACATCAGCTCGACGAACTTGTCGAGCTGATGTTTTTGTTTAAAATAAGTTCACTGTTCATCTTGTGAATAGTAGTATTATAGGAAATAATTATGTAAAAAAGGAGTTGACTAAATGAAAAAACATGAATTCATGAAATTCATGGCTGAAAAATATGATATTTGGTGTGAAATCCACAACCGTGAGATCATTATCGATACAGGGGGAGTATTCCAAATTATTTGTAGATCCCTTATGTGGAATCATGAAATTATGAGTGTAAAGTTTCAGCAAGCAGCTTTGAGGAGAATCAAAGCTAGAGCGAACAACTTAACTAAGTTGGAAATTAAGCAGATAATATCTCAAGATGCGCCATTTTACGTGGAGCCTTTTCAAGATCTGCTTGATAAGAATTACATAGCCCATGAAGGGGACAAAGCTTGGGAAACTATTAAAGCTGATTTTCTTGAGTACTCTGATTTTTGGTCCTCAGATTCATTTTCTTCTAAGGCCCCCGGGTACTTGAACAACGAGTTTATTAAGAAATATGGAATTGAAGTTGATGGAATTGAGGGAAACAAAACCATTTTCTTCAAGAAAACCGAACTGATTCCATCATTTTTTTTGACGTGCTGTCAAAAGTATACAAAGGTTGTCAATAAAGATATCACAATTAAAAGTAGAAGCATCACTGGGGATTACAAAGGGAGTCCCAAAAACACCTTAAATGATATGGCTGATGTAGCAGGCATTTATTTAAAAGTGATTCGCAATAGTGAAGACTATTGGGAGAATCTCCATATATTCGAGAGAGAAACGAGTCTCATTTCATTATTTGGTTTGAGAGATACACTAACTGACTTGAAGAGTTTAGACAAAGATGGAAGTAAATCCATCAAGAAATTCACTAATATACTAGCGTATATGGGAGCTATTGATGACTTGGATGTCAGAATCACAGCCTCCAAAATGATATTGGATAACATAAAGCCATATTCTAAATACAAAAAAACCTGGGTAGAAGCAACCTATTTCAATTTAACATCATTTTATCAGATTGTAACCCTTTGGGAAGCATATATGAGATTACTAGAAGAAGTTATTGAAACGGAAATATATGAGTACGGATATAACAAATTCAATTTAAAAGATGCAGAGCCTAAAGATAGTGAGACTAATGCATCTAAAGTATTTAAGGAATTGGAAAGGAAAGTAATAATAAGCAATACACTTGATGAGTTAGAGAATGACGTGGTAAGTACAAGGTTACCTATAAATTCATCAATTATAGAGGACAATAGTAGTTGGACGACAATTGCTGTGTTATTTCAAAAACGAAATAAAGAATTTCCGAAAAAAGAACCATTCAGTTCAGCATTTTCTTATGATTCGTGGCTTAAATATGAACGAGAATATTAAAGTCCAATGGACGCAGAAAAAAAAGAAGTCGCAAGCATTGATAGCGCGGACAAGTTGTTAGATGAGGACAATAGTACCGAGTTTTCCAGAGAAGATTTTAAGGAATTAATCGGAAATAAGAAAACTGCAGAAGATACGGTTGAGACTAACCTCTCTCTTCAATCAGATCGTCAATCAGATCCTCCATCATTAAAGATACTGATGACATTTATAAATGGAATAGATATTGAATCTGGAGAAACATTTTTTAATCGAGTTCTCAAACTCTAATAATTTTTTTTAAAGGAGAGACCCTTCATGCCGTCTCTCTTCTTTGTTTTATAAGGCCTCCACCCTATTTAATCTGACAATTCCAAAATTATTGGGTAGCAAACGCATGTTACGCTTCTCTTGCACTTCTCAAATACAAGGGAGGAAATTGGAATGAAGAATGAAAATGTTAGTTTGATGAACTCAAAGAACGATGCTGTCAAGGAGGTGTTGTCAGCGGAATCTACGCGTATTTACAAGAAGATGCAGAAACACTTCGAAAAAGCTATCAAGGGTGACAATCGTTATTCCGCACTATTAGTTAATCCTACTTCTGCTACGCTAATAATCAATGGAAAAGTAATCGACTTTTCTAAGGCAATAGCAGCAGTTGTGACCGACTCTTCCATCTTTCTCATGGGTAAGGTTGGCGAAAAAATTATCAGTATCCGTAAACCAACGGGCACGTGTAACGAGCTATCGCTCCTGATTCGTCATAGGCCGCTTGGAGATACGGAGTTCATGGTGTCAACCGGAGAACAATTTTACGAACGAGTTGTTAGGGAACAACAAGTCGACAAGGAGAGAATCAGAATCTTTTTATATGCCGAATATGGACATCTCCATCCTGGGGCAACGTTTGGGATGTATGACAGCCTATTTCATCCTTTTAGTGAGGCGCGAAATTTCACACTTGGATCTAAGGAAGTTGCTACATTACGGGTGAGCGGATTCGGATATCTAAGCGAATTATTCCCCGAATTGATACAGCTGTGGAGCGCTGAAAGCATTAAACAGCTTGATGAAGGTAAAAAAGAAAATGAGTGATATCGAATTTGAACCATTCATCAATGAACTAACAGAAGATGGAAAATTTGTTTATCATCAGATGATCAACAACGAGTACGAGGCTGTTGGTGGATATCCTGAACATCTACCGGATCAAATTATCTCCGAACCGTTTGTTGAACCGATTGCATCGTTAGATGAGCAAGCGAAAGGTTCGCGAAGTCCCATTGCCTATGAAGCGACGCAGATGTTACTTGCCAAATGGACGATTATCTGCGTGAATGACAGTTTTTTGGTCTACAATGAGCGCTACGGTTTTTTTGGGGAACATACCGACCGGCAATTGGAGATTCTGGTCCGAAAGAGTGTATCCAAGACTGTTGACAAGCATCTCAATGCCGCTTCAATGAGGGATGTGCTTCATCGGCTGCGGAGCACCCCTGTTCTCCAAGTAGATCCGTTAGATCTAGACTCTCATAGATTAGTGGTGAATTTCCGTAATGGCGTCTACGATATCGTTTTCGATCGTATGGAGTTGCATAGCCCTGAATGGCGCTTTACCAGCTTCATCAATGCCGATTTTCGCCAAGATGATGACAATAATGGACGACAGTTTCTTCAGTTTCTGGAGGAATGTACAAATGGAGACACCAAAAAAATCAATTCCTTGCAGGAGGTCTCTGGCTACGTTATTGGCAATGAGTGGCGTGCGAAGAAATTTTTTGCGTTGATTGGCGTGCCCCACTCGGGTAAAAGCGTCTGGTTAACTATATGGAAATAACTGGTTGGGGAACGATTTACCACTTCCATGTCACTACAACAGCTTGGAAAAAACAGATTCATGAGCGCCGAATTGCTAGGATCGAAGCTGGATCTAAGTTCTGAAATGGATGAGCTTGGAGACTTGCGCGGGGTTGCTTTAATTAAAAGCATTACTGGTGGTGACATGCTAACTGCGGAGAAAAAAGGAAAAGACCCTTTCCACTTTTATCCGAAAACCAAACTCGTTGCCGCAGGGAACCATATGCCGCTACCAGAAGGCTCGGATGGAACGGATGCATTTGTCGATCGCCTCTTGTTTCTTATCTTTGAACATTCAGTTCCTGAGCATTTGCGTGACAAAGAACTCATCTCCAAATTGTTGCGAGAGAAAGATTTCATCGCTACATGGGCGATTGAAGGACTGCGCAGCTTAATGAGGACCAAACTGGTTTTTACCGAGAGTGACGCAGGAATAGCGTTCCGAAAAGGGTACAAAAGTGAGAAAAACTCTGTGGCGGCTTTTATAGAAGATTGCTGCGATGTCGACTTTGGCGTAGAAGACTATCGTGAGCATCGAAGGAATCTTGTGGATGCGTACAAGAGATACTGTCAAACAAATTGTATCAAAATCATCAACTCCACTGACTTCTTCAATCAACTAACGAATGCCGGATTCAAGACCCATAAATTCCGAATGCACGGATCGTCCCCTCTTCGCGGCTTTCTCGGCATCCGTTTAATCCCAGAAGTCCAAGAAATCCATAAAAAATCTTTACATGAACCTATATGGAATGATGATGATTGAGGACTCAATTTAAACGTCTACAACGGCTACGTGAAGCCTAAACCTTGATTTGGTAGGGTTTTCTGCCACATCTGACGAAGTCATCGACGGCTACAAGCAGCTTCGTCAGACTTCAATCGCATTAACCAGTATATTCAACTATATATTATTAGTCTGAAGAGATAGTAAATTGTATTCCGTAAAAGATAAAGATCAAATAGGAGGAGTCATCAATGTATTTCATTAACGACATTCATAACCAAAATTATATCGAATGCATGGAACAATTCAATTGCAACAACCGAGAGTATATCTCGGCTTGTTATATAGCTGCTTACCCAGAAATATTTAAGTGCTTTTCGTTATCATATCAATTCAATGGACCGTTTGATTGGTTCTTCGAGCATTTATACACCGTGGACATTCCAAATGCTAATGATGCACAAAAGAATGGCGACGCCGCTCCATTAACTGGCCAAACGACAGCCCTAGTACATCTTGGATTGAATTTATGGAATGGACATTCATTTGATTTAGCAAGTGGACTTTCGATCTGGGACTCTGAGCTTTACTCAGTGGCTCTTCAAGCGATTAATTTACGATGGGAGGATCGTAATCAATGAATAAATCTGACTACCCATTAATTCTACAAATCAAGAACGTACAAGAAATTCTGGGCATCTCGCGCTCAACAGCTTACGAAATTGCTAAGGCACCCGATTTCCCGTTACTCGTCATCAACTGTAGAAAAATCGTATATAGAGACGACTTTTTCAATTGGCTGGATTCCAAGCGCACCAATCCCAATGTGATATCAGCATAACGGAAACTTCTACGTCGAGATGGCACAAAAGCCATCTCTACACTTTTAGAAAGGATGATCATTTATGAAAGGTTACTTTAGAAAACGAGGTTGTAAATGTAGCGGTAAACGGTGTACTTGTGAAGCTACTTGGTCATTCACCCTGGATATCGGTAGAGATCCATTCACAGGAAAACGAATCTAACGACAAATGGGCGGGTTTAAAACTAAGAAAGAGGCTCAAGCTGCATGCGCAGCAATGTATACGGAGCTTGAAGAGGGAACCTACATTGCAGAAAAAGAAATGTTATTCTCCACTTTAATTGAAGAATGGCTGAGACTCTATGAAACCACTGTAAAAATTAGTACAGTACGTGTTCGAAAGCATGAATCATCTCGACTTCTCGATTATTTTCAAAATCATCAAGTAAAGACCATTACCAGGAAAGCTTATCAAAATGCCCTGCTAGACTTACACGAACGAGGCTTTGCGTTAAATACGATTGCAGGTGTTCACTCAACAGGGAGAATGCTTTTTACCAAGGCAATAGAATTAGAAATTATCAAAAACGATCCAACACAATACGCAAAGTTACCTCGCCCACAAAAGACAGTTGAGGAAATTGAAGCGGAAGAAAATGCAGGAAAATACCTTGAAAAGCATGAACTAAGCTTTTTCAATCAGCGAAAGAGGAAGGGGTTAACGAACGACTATATAATCTTCTTGATCCTTGCCTACAGTGGGCTTCGAGTCGGTGAACTATGTGCATTGAAATGGAAAGATTTCAATTTTAAGGAGCATACACTCTCCGTAACGAAGACCTATTACAACCCTACAAATCGAGCGACTGAGTATCATTTGCTGACACCTAAGACAAGCACTTCGAAACGAACCATAGAGCTTGACCCACTGGTTTTTAAAGAGTTAGAAAAGCTAAAAGCTCGCCAAAACGAGCTTAAAATGCTCCATCGAGATGTGTATTACGATCAAGACTTCGTATTTGCCAAAACAGCGAAGGATATGGGATATCATGAGTTCATTAAAACGATCCAGAACCGTATGAGACGGCTTCTACGAATCGCTGGCTTGAATGAGGCATTAACCCCTCACTCGTTACGTCACACACATACATCGTTGCTTGCTGAGGCTGGGGTCGGCATTCATGAGATTATGGAAAGACTGGGTCACCAAGACGATGAAATTACAAAGCGTGTATACTTGCATATTACTAAAACAATGAAGAAGGAAGCTTCTCAGAAGTTTAGTGAGCTGATGAGTAGCATACAACAACTATAGAGTAAGAATATCAAGAGGATTTACATTCTATTTTAATATGCAGGATGTAATTCTTCTGTTTCATATCTAGTATTACACATCGGACAAGAAATAATCCAACGCATGCCTCCTGGATCAGGTAAGTACGTTCCATTCTTCCTATAGTCTAAATGTTTAGCACACACACCACATTCTATATCACTGTTATCATGGTATACCAGACTAGGTCTAGTATTAAAATCATTAATTAAATCCTCTAATTGTTTATTAAACAAGTCTGTGTCAATTTTATTCAAAGTTTCCACTAGATTAATTGAATAAATTAATTCTTCGTTATTCAATAAACCAGATAAATCCGAATGCAATAATCGTTGATCTGTGTCACTAAAATCATGCTTATTATTAGTCACAAAATACACTGTCTGATTATTATTTCTAGCAAACGTCAAACAACTAATAAAATTTACAGCATCACCAATACTATTTTTATTTTTCTGGAATGGTTTCTTATTTTGCAAAGCTAACTCTGCACTCTGACTAAGAATTTCATTATTGATATTGACTATATTTGACTTAGATGAGGTGAGAATCTTATCAATTCTTTCTATTCTTTGTGTAGCATCTGCTATTACAGTATCCATTGTATTAAAGTACTTGCTTAAGATATTCTCCAGTTGACTGTAATCTTCTAGACTTAGGTACTTCTTAATATCTTTAATACTATTTACTTTCTTTGATATTGTAGTTTTTAAATAATCAATAACTTTTAATTCTTTATTTCTATTCCATTCATCAAGGATATTATATGGTACTACTAATTCTAATTTAGATGCTTCTAAAAGAAGTTCTAATTGTTGAAGAATGATCTCTTCATATGGTGGTTCGTGAAGTGCTAAAAAAATTAAAACATCGGTGTCAATACATAAATACACAATCTCAACCCATTTCATTAAGATATAAAAAACACCTTAGAGAATCCAAGGATCTCTAACTCCTGAATTCTATAAGGTGTCTTCATTTTACACTATGTGGGCAAAAAGTGGGCAATCAGTGTTGCTCCGAGAAGAATCCCTTGCTGCGCAAGGGATCAGCCCTCAGTTTACATCATACCGCCCATGCCACCCATGCCGCCCATGTCAGGCATGCCAGCGCCGCCAGCGCCTTTTGGTTCTGGCTTGTCGGCAACAACTGCTTCAGTTGTCAGGAACATAGCTGCAACGGATGCTGCGTTTTGCAGAGCGGAACGCGTTACTTTAGCAGGGTCAACGATACCCGCTTCGAACATGTTCACCCAAGCGCCAGTAGCTGCGTTGTAGCCTACGCCGATTTCTTCGTTTTTCAAACGCTCAACGATAACGGAGCCTTCTTGGCCTGCGTTCGCTGCGATTGTACGGATTGGCTCTTCCAGTGCGCGAAGAACGATGTTAACACCAGTTGCCTCGTCGCCGTCTGCATTTACAGCCGCTACCGCTTTATATACGTTCACAAGAGCTGTGCCGCCGCCGGATACGATACCTTCTTCCACTGCTGCGCGAGTGGAGTTCAGGGCATCTTCGATGCGAAGCTTGCGCTCTTTCAATTCTGTTTCAGTAGCTGCGCCGACTTTGATTACTGCTACGCCGCCAGCAAGTTTCGCCAGACGCTCTTGCAGCTTCTCTTTGTCGAAATCGGAAGTGGTTTCTTCCAATTGAGCTTTGATTTGATTTACACGAGCCAGGATGTCAGCGGAGTTGCCAGCGCCGTCAACCACGATCGTGTTTTCTTTTGTGATGCGCACTTGACGTGCGGAACCAAGTTGTTCTACTGCAGTCGATTTCAGCTCAAGGCCGAGCTCTTCTGTAATGACTTGGCCGCCTGTCAGAGCAGCGATATCTTGCAGCATTGCTTTGCGGCGGTCGCCGAAGCCTGGAGCTTTAACCGCTACGCAAGTGAATGTGCCGCGCAGTTTGTTGACGATTAGCGTAGCTTGAGCTTCGCCTTCTACGTCTTCTGCGATGATCAGAAGCTGCTTGCCGGATTGAACCACTTTCTCCAGAACAGGCAGGATCTCTTGAATGTTGGAGATCTTTTTGTCTGTGATCAGGATATAAGGATTATCCAGGACTGCTTCCATTTTGTCCGTATCCGTAATCATGTACGGGGATACGTAACCGCGGTCGAACTGCATGCCTTCAACCACTTCAAGCTCCGTATTGAAGCCTTTGGACTCCTCAACAGTAATAACGCCGTCGTTGCCGACTTTCTCCATCGCTTCTGCAATCAGTTGGCCTACTTCTTCGTCAGCGGACGAGATGGAAGCAACTTGGGCGATCGATTGTTTGCCTTCGATTGGCTTGGAGATAGCTTTCAGCTCTTCAACAGCAGCTTTAACGGCTTTCTCGATGCCTTTGCGGATAACCATAGGGTTAGCGCCAGCTGTAACGTTTTTCAGACCTTCGCGAATCATCGCTTGAGCCAGAACAGTCGCCGTAGTTGTACCGTCGCCTGCTACGTCGTTTGTTTTTGTTGCTACTTCTTTAACCAGTTGAGCACCCATGTTCTCGAATGCATCTTCCAGCTCGATTTCTTTTGCGATGGACACACCGTCATTCGTGATGAGCGGGCTGCCGAATTTTTTCTCCAGAACGACGTTACGTCCCTTTGGTCCAAGCGTAACTTTCACCGCATTTGCCAAAGCGTCAACCCCGCGGAGCATGGAACGGCGAGCGTCTTCGCTAAATTTGATTTCTTTAGCCATGTTCAATTACCTCCCGAAAATTAGATTAGTATGTGTACGCGAATTTATTCGAAAATCGCGTGAATGTCGCTTTCTTTCATAATCAAATATTCTTTGCCTTCATATTTGATTTCTGTGCCCGCATATTTGGAGAACAGAACGCGGTCGCCTTCTTTTACTTCCAATGCAACACGAACGCCGTCTTTCAGCGTGCCGCTGCCCACAGCTACTACTTTGCCTTCTTGTGGCTTTTCCTTAGCCGTATCCGGCAGCACGATGCCGCTCGCAGTTGTTTCTTCCTTCGCGATTGGTTCGATCAATACGCGTTCACCCAAAGGTTTGATCATTGAAAATAGCCTCCTTCTAAATTTGTCGCTTATTGTAAATTCGTTAGCACTCATAAGCGTGTAGTGCTAACAACCATTTTTATCATACTTTTTTTTGCGATTGATTTCAAGTGCCTGGCTCTATTTTTGCAGGATTTTTACACCCGTCTTACCACGTGCTTGTCCAGCAATCCTCTGAGTCCGATGCGTCACTCCCCGTTATAGCGCAAGCCATGCAGGATAAAGTCCGTCAGATCCTCGGCCAGCATCTCTATGTCAGGTTTCTTGTCCTCGCGAAGGAGCATCCAATACTCCTGATCCCGTTGGAACAGCAAGGTCCCTGTGACCGACATGAATGCCGAATCGAGCGAACGAAAAGCAAAGTAACCCTGCCTCCGCCCTTCATCCATCCAATGCCTCAGCATCTGCCACATCGGCATGACATGCGCACGGATTTTCATAATGCGCGGCGTATTCAGAATGATTTCTTGCTGAATAATACTTATCAGCTGCGGCTCCACATGCCGATACATCGTGACCTCGCGAATAACCAGCCTAACCCCTTCAACGGGATGAAAGCTCGGATCGATGGAAGCTATTTTTTGATTTGGAAAAAAATTCTCGAACAACGCGCCGAACAAATTTTCCTTCCCGCCGAAATGATACGAGACAAGCGCCACATTGGCGCTTGCCTCCTCACAAATCTGTCTAATTGTTGTGCCATCGAATCCTTGCTGCGCAAACAACTTTTTTGCGGCAAGCAGAATCCGGTGTTTAATATCTTGTTCTTCGGCTAATGTCATAATCAACCTCCGATAATCATTGTCGCTTACTTTTCTTTGCGCTGGCTCGCTATCGCAACCTCAGGCTGGCGAACCGCCTGCCGACCTTTCACCAGTACGGCAACTGCGCTGACTGCAATGGCCGCCAAGGCGATGGCTGCAAGCATCCCGGCATCCGAGCTTACGCCCGGACCGCCAAACAAAATATTCATCGTCCCGTCAACCGCGTAGGTGGCCGGCAGAAACTCGCCAAGCCCTGTATAGAAATCCGAAAGCAGCTCACGAGGCACGATTGCACCCGAGGAGACGAGCTGCGCTGACAGCAGCATAATGTTGAACAGCATGCCAGCCATGCCGAACAGGAACAGGAACATTTGGGAGACGAACATAAAGGTTAACAAGAACAGACCCAGGAAGCCCCACAGATACAGGAACCCATGATCAAGCTGCCCTCCTAGAGCTACAAGCAAAGTGGCTCCAACCAACGAAACCAGGACAGCAGACACCACATTGATGATCGCTCTTGCTCCGAATCTTCTCCATTTGCTCACGTTTGCTGCCGTTGCCATGGAGGACTGCTCCAGATTCATACCCATAATCATCGCGCCAACGTAGGAAGCCAGTACCAGCATCATAGGCACCATCTGATTGTTCATGCCTTCTACTACATTCGACGACTCCACAACGCCCTGTACCCGCTCAGACAGCAGCGGCGCTACTGTCGCGGCCTGCTGATCCGGCATCCCCATGCCGCTCAATGTCTTTTGGACGCCTATGGCGACAGCCTGTCGATTTACTTCGGATGTAATTTGGGAAGCTGCGCTGCTCATGATACTTTTAATCAAGGCAGGATTGGATTCATTTAAATAATAGTGCAGGTCCCCTTGGCTCTCGGAACTGCCCGCTTGATCAGTGAAGCCTGCCGGAATGTGCAGCACCATCTGAACCTCACGCTCATTCAGATCGGCTCTTGCCTCCTCCAGAGAAGGGCTCTGAACGATATGGAATGGAAGCTGCTGCGCCAAGTTGGCGGCTATCTGCTCTCCCATAGCCGTATCTTCGTTCACAACTGCAATACGGAGCTGATCGACACGATCTGTTACTCCATTATAACCTGTCATCCATATCACCGCGAAAATGATTTGGAACATAAATGCAGTAATAATGCCAACCCAAGTTGTTGGCCGCTTCATAAAGGCTTGTAAAGCTGATTTCATACGAATCCACTCCTATTTCTGTATGTTAAACGTTTGTTTAAAACATTTGTTTAAATTATGCGCCTGCCTTCTCCTTCTGTCAAGAACCAAAAAAAAGACCTGTCGCAATCACGACAGATCTTCTGTAAGCTATGTCGGGCTCCGCCCTATTATTCTTCCTCTTCCCGCCACTTCGCATCCGCAATCTGCTGCTTCCGGTAGACGATGTCTGACATGAATAAGCTTAGCTCATACAAACCAATAAGTGGAATGATGACCAGCAGATCCGATATTAAGTCCGGCGGCGTTACCAAGACACCAATGACAGCCAAAATGAAATAAGACAATCGACGCATCTTGCGTAGACGCTTCGGATTGAGAATTCGGATTGCCGTCAAAAACATGATCAGAAGAGGCAGCTCGAACAATAACGAGATTGGAATTAGTATTCCGAACATAAAGGAAAAGTATTGAACGATTCCGAATGTCTCCTCCAGATTCAAATTTCCCGCGATCATGCGGGTAAAGTTAAACGCAAGCGGGAAGACGACAAAATAAGAAAAGGCCAGCCCCGTCAAAAACATAAGAAGAGCGAATGGCACGTATTTCAGCGTAGAGCGCTGCTCATGCTTCTTCAGCGCCGGCTTCACGAAGGACCATAGCTGATAGGCTATAAATGGAAGCGTCACAATAAGCGCGATCACGAACGCTATTTTCATATACATGCCGATACCGTCCCATAGCGAGAACGTATGTAGACTAAGCGTATTGGCCGGCTTCTGGCTCATCAGGAAGTTGTACGCCGGCTCCGCAACAATAATCCCCAGCACAAGACTTAGCAGTAGCACGATCATCACATAGATAAGACGTTTCCGAAACTCTCCCAGATGCTCTAGCAGGGGCATCAATCCCTCTTCGCGTATCACCTTCCTGCGCGATATCGCAGCCCCGTCGGTGTTCTCTTTCGTCATGCCAATAGCTGCTCCCTTCTTCCCGGTCTTGAACAAGAAAAAAGCGGGTCCGATTAGTCCGGAAGCCGCTTATTTTCCTTCTCGTTATGTTCCGAACGGTTCACTTCGGTGCGATTCTTGTCCGAATCCTTGCGATCGTTATCGTCCATAATATCACGAGCGCCGGCTTTGAACTCACGAAGCGTCTTACCGAAAGCGCGCCCCAATTCAGGCAGCTTGTTCGGTCCAAACAATAGCAGCGCAAGCAACACTAGCAGAATAATGCCAGTAACGCCAATACCTCCACCCATAAGTCAAACCTCCACATTATCATTTCTATACTAGTATAGGCCATAAAAAAAGCTCATTCAACCTTACTGCCTATCTCAACGGACAAGCAATCCACCGTAACCCATCCCTACGATATCCTCGCGTACAATTCGATCGCCTGCCAACAGCTTGGGCAGCAATACATCAAAGGACGTATACGGGTCATGCATGACACAGCCAGGCAAGCCCATGATCGGCACGTCGCCTATGTAACCCATCAACAACATAGATCCCGGCAGCATTGGCGTTCCGTAACTTACAATATCGGCTCCGGCCGCCGCAATAGCGCCCGGCGTGCGGTCATCCGGATCAACGGACATACCGCCAGTTACCAGTATCATATCATACCCTTGGCTCAGCAAATAGTGTATTTCCTTGACAATTTCTTGTCGATCATCAGGTGCGAATCGCTGCTCGGCCACTTCAGAGCCTAGCGCATTCAACTTCTCAGCAACAGCCGGACCGAATTTATCCTGGATTCTACCGTGATACACTTCGCCGCCTGTTGTGAGCAGCCCTGCTCTCATTTTACGGAACGGACGAACTCCAAGCGGCGCTCTTCCTTCATTCTGCTCCCTGTAGGTGGCAGCAATCCTCTCCACTTCCTCGATCTTTTTCTTCGAGACAACAAGCGGAATAGCCCGAGTTGCCGCTATCGGACCGCCCTCTTGTACGAGAGCATCCGTCTTCACCGTAGCCAGTGCGATCTCGCCAAGCCCGTTGATCGCTTCGACGACCTCCTTGGCAATATACGTGATACCTACGATTGGGGACTTCAAGCCCACTTTCCCCTCATGCGGCTCCGTCAGGCGAAGCGACTCATCCGCAAGTGCCTTAGCCATACGAATTGCCGCATCATCTTCATGAAGCTCTGCATCATCCAGCTCCATAATGTAGATATGTTCTTTCCCGATATCAAGCAGGCTAGGAATGTCCGTTTCCGTAATCACATGTCCGCGCTTAAATAACCTTCCCTTGAATGTACCGGGAATAATTTGAGTCAAATCATGAGCTAGTCTTAATCCGATCGCATCATGAACGCTTACTTCCTTCAGCTTCGTTCTCATCCTGGAGGAAGTCCTATCTGTCTCGATCGATGCCTCTCTCTGATTCATGCGTTATGATCTCCATGCTGGCCCGATAGAATAGCAAGCGCGTGAGGCAGCTGATCCATAATGGCCATCAGGCTCTCATGAACGCCTTTGGGACTGCCTGGGAGATTCACGATCAGCGAGCTGCCGCGAATGCCGCACACGCCTCTGGACAGCATCGCTCTTCTCGTCTTATGCAGGGCGCCCATCCTCATCGCTTCCGCAAGTCCGGGAACTTCCCGGTCAATGACCTTCAGCGTCGCTTCCGGCGTAATATCGCGCGGCGCAAGCCCTGTTCCTCCTGTGGTCAGCACCAGATCGGCTTGATAATACTCCGTCATTTCGATAATCGCCGCCATAATTTCGTCTTGCTCATCCGGCACGATTCGATAGTCTACGATCTGGCCGCCAAGCTCTTCCTCGACAAGCTCGCGAATAACCTGTGCGCTCGTATCCTCTCGCTCACCCCGCGAGCCTTTGTCGCTGGCTGTCAACAATGCAACCTTCCACTGCATATCCCATTCCTCCCTCTCTATTTTCTTCAAGGGTATGCCTAGCGTTTATAATCCCCGCTCTTCCCCCCGGACTTTGCCATAAGCTGCGTCGGTCCGATTACCATATCCTTCTGCAAAGCTTTGCACATATCGTATACGGTAAGCGCCGTAGCGGATACCGCTGTTAAAGCTTCCATTTCTACACCTGTTTTTCCTTTTGTCTTCACAGTTGCTTCTATGTAAAGTTCATCCGCTCCGTTATCACTGAATGCAATATTCACACCCGTTAACGGCAACGGATGACACATGGGTATCCAATCCGATGTTTTTTTGGCAGCCATAATACCGGCTACCTGCGCGACAGCCAGGACGTCGCCTTTGCCGATACTGCCTTCCTTAATTCGCTCAAGCGTTGTGGTCGCCATTCGTACGGTCGTCTGGGCAGTCGCTTCCCGCACCGTAATATCCTTCTCCGAGATATCGACCATCTTGGCTCGTCCCTGATCGTTGAAATGGGTTAGCTCCATCCTTATCGCCCTTTCGTCCGTATTCATGTTATTGCCCGATTATCATTAATCCCCGCTCCGTCACCAGCCCGTCCAGCTGCAGATCATGCGAGTCACTCGGCACAGGCGCTTCCAGTACTTGCGCTTCGTATCCGGCTCCTATCCAGAGGGGAGGAGTTCCTGTCGCCAACATCGCTTCCGCGAATCGGTCATAGTAGCCGCCGCCGTAACCTAATCGGCCGCCTCTCCGATCAAAGGCCAAGCCTGGCACGATAACGACATCCGGTACGGTCCCCACTGGCTTGGCAGACGAGCGTTCCAGATCAGGCTCCATAATGCCGTAGGAACCAGCCGTCAGCTGTTCCCATCCTGTTATGCTATGAAGAGTCATAGAATGATCGGCCTTTACGCAGCGTGGAAGGAGCACTTCAATATTCTTCTTCCAGCACCATTCTATGAATTCGTTTATATTCAATTCGCTTCTGAACGATACGTAAGCCATGACGGTCCGACAGGAATGTGCATCCAGCCATTGCGCCAAATGTCGGCAGGACAGGCTCGACCATTCATTCCGAAGTGCCTCGGACAACCCGTTGCGCAGACCCGAGAGCTTCGTCCGGCTAGCCGACTTATCATGCCCCGCATATTCCATTGGCATCGGTCTTCATCCATTCTGCTTTCATCTTATAATCTACATGTAGTGTACCATTGTTATACAACTTTCGCCAATGGCGGCGCGAGTTTGTGGTACACTATAGGGTAATAATTGATGCCATTTAGGAGTGGAGGTTTCATCATGTTGTTGCAAGTATCGAATATTTCCAAAAGCTACGGCGTGAGCGCCATATTATCTCATATATCGATGCAAGTTCTGGAGAGAGAGCGCATCGGACTTGTCGGCGTCAACGGCGCAGGCAAATCGACTTTACTCAAGATTATCGCTGGCGAAATGTCTGCCGACTCCGGCGACATTCATAAAGCAAAAGAACTGAAGCTCGGTTATCTCGCCCAGAATAGCGGCTTGCAGTCCGAACGTACCATAATAGAAGAGATGCGTGCAGTTTTCTCACATCTGATCGAGGCCGAGCAGGAATTGCGCGACCTTGAAGTGAAGATCGCCGATCCGGAGCTTCATGCCAACGAGAAAAAATATGCCGAGGTGCTCGATCGTTATGCCCATCGTTCCGATTGGTTCCGTGAGCAAGGCGGCTTCGAGATCAACACTCGAATCAACAGCGTCCTGCACGGCATGGGGTTTGGCTCATTCAACCTCGACACCATCATTTCGACGCTTAGCGGCGGGCAAAAAACACGTCTCGCGCTTGCTCGTATTTTGCTGCAAGCACCCGATCTGCTTATGTTGGACGAGCCTACCAACTATCTTGATATCGAGACATTAACATGGCTGGAGTCTTATCTTCGCGGATATCCCGGCGCCATTGTCGTAGTCTCTCATGACCGCTATTTCCTGGACGCGCTAGTCGACACCATTATCGAGATCGAACGGCATTCCGCGAAGCGGTATACAGGCAATTATACCCGTTATCTGGAGCTGAAGACTGCAGAATACGAAATCCATCTCAAGCATTATGAGAAGCAGCAAGAAGAGATCGAACGGATGGAGCAATTCATCCAGCGGAATATCGTGAGAGCCTCCACCACCAAGCGTGCCCAAAGCAGACGCAAATCGCTGGATAAGATGGAACGGATGGACAGACCCGCCGGCGAGCTGAAGAAGGCTCACTTCTCATTCGAGATTGAACGAATGACAGGCAAGGATGTCCTCTCGGTTGATCATCTCTCGGTTGTTTTCCCGGGAGGGGATAAGCCATTATTTCATAATGTGAAATTTGATCTGACCAGGGGCGAGACCGTTGCCTTGATCGGCCCGAACGGGATCGGCAAGTCGACGCTTCTGAAGACGCTGGTTGGACAGCTAGAGCCCACGACTGGTACTATTCAATTCGGCTCACACGTTAAACTCGGCTATTACGATCAGGAGCATACACGACTCAATGGCCAAAACACGATACTGGAAGAAGTGTGGGGCTTGTACCCCCACATGGAGGAAGCGCGAATTCGTACCGTATTAGGCAATTTCCTGTTCAGCGGCGAAGATGTGCTGAAGCGCATATCTTCTCTTAGCGGCGGAGAGAAAGCTCGCGTCTCGCTCGCCAAGCTAATGCTTGCTCAAGCCAATGTGCTGGTACTCGATGAGCCGACCAACCATTTGGACCTGTTCAGCAAGGAAGTGCTGGAGTCTGCTCTGCTGGATTATGAAGGCACGCTCTTCTTCATTTCTCATGACCGTTACTTCCTGAATAAAATGTCTGACCGTATTGTCGAACTAGGGCCGAACGGCGTAGAGCATTTCCTGGGAAATTATGACGAAATGTTGGAGAAGAAACGTGAGATTGAAGATGCCAGACTCGAAGCAATTGCAGCAGCGCAGAGTAAAAATCAAAAACTAAACGAAACCGCAAATGCTGTCCCTGCAACCTCATATGAAGCCGAGAAGCAAGCCAAGCGCGATGAGCGTAATCGCCAGCGCAAATCGGAGCAGTTGGAGGCCGAGATCGCTTCGCTGGAAGAACAGATCGGGGAATTGGAGCAGCAGCTTGCCGATCCAGAAGTTTTCAACAATTATATTCGAATTCAGGAACTCCAAGCTGAAATCGACCAATTAAAGGCGAAGCTTGCTGTAACCTACGAGCAATGGGAGCAATATATGTAAGTTCAAATGAATGGGGCTGTTCCCATGTCTTAGATGACTACAGGACAGCCCTATTTCTATTTTCTCTTCACAATATCAACAAAAAAAACCGTTCCTTTCGTAAAAGGTAAGCACGGCTCACCGTTTACGAAAAGAGCGGTTTTCGTTACATTCCATCAATTAGGAAGCGAGACAACCCTTCCTGCCTCGAAAACCCTATTAATACTGCTCCATGCTAATCAAGCCCAAGCGCTTGGCTTCCCTTATCGCCTCTGACCGCGATCTCACATTCAGCTTTTCGAATATTTTCGTCAACTGGTATTCCACGTTCCGCTGACTGACATGCAGCATCGCCGCAAGCTCCTTATTGCTTACGCCAGCCGCTACCTCATGAAGGATCGTCATTTCCTTCTCATTAATCGACACGTCCTCAATGGACAGCTCCGAGCGCGAGATCGCCACCTCATGCCTTCTGAGCTGTTTCAGAAGCGGAATCGGAATGACCGCCTCTCCTCGAAGCGCACAACGTATGGAATTATGCAGTTGATCCCTGGATGCCGTCTTCGAGATGAAGCCGGATACGCCCGACTCTACCAGCAGGTTGAAGTGTGTTCCGATCTCGTAACCGGAGTAAATAATGACTTTCCGTTCCGGATCGATCTGAATCAGCCGCTTCGTCAGCTCCAGTCCGCTAATGCCTGGCATATTCAAATCGCATAATATAATGTCGAAGGTCTCCGAGTGAACCTTATCCAACGCTTCCAATGCTGACAGCGCCACTGTTACTTTCATATCGCTGTCTTGCTCGATCATCGTTTTGGTTCCTTCACCGACCGACGGATGATCATCAACTAATAAGATACGAATCACGCGATATACCCCTCTCCGAAAGTCCGCTCGACACAATGATCGGCATTAAAATAATGACCTCCAGGCCTTTACCGCGTTCCGAATAGAAGGAGATGTCTCCTTCAAGGCTAGCCACACGCTCTTTTATCCCCGACAGGCCCATATGCTCAAACGTCTCTACCATATAATTCACATCCAGGCCGACTCCATCATCTTGATAACGGAAATAAATCGTACCCTCGCGCAGCTCCAGCTCGAGCTGGACAAGCTTCGCTCCGGCATGCTTATCGGCATTGCGCAGCAATTCCTGCACAATTCGATAGATGGCCGTAATTTGCTCCTCGTCCATCTGTTCATGGATCGCTTTGGAGCGGAATTGCACCTCAAAATTAACCCTCATTTGGGTATGCTCGATAATCGATTCAACAGCTTCTACTACGCCCATTTCCTTCAGCAGAGGCGGACGCAGCTCATTGCAGGTTTCCCGAATTTGATGAATGACATCAAGCAACCCTTCCTTAATATCCTCAAGCTCTCGCCCAAGCTTATCCGAGATGGGATGATCCATCATCACAGACTCCAGCTTCCGATACCATAACAGCTGGTCTTGAAGCGCGGAATCATGCAAATCAGCAGCAAGCTTCCTTCTCTCATTCTCCGACAAGCAGAAGAGAAGGCGAAGCACCCACGGCGAAGTCGTATGCTCCTTGCGAACCTCAGACTCCAAATCCTCGATCAATCCTTCGATCAGATACAAGTTTTCGAACACAATACTGGAGTAGTTAGCCATCGTCTTCAGCCATCGGATCTCATCCGAATTGAAGCGCGTGTGATTGGTCTTGAGGCCAATCCACAAGATATGATAACGGGAGCGTTGTCTTCCGATAATAAGGCCCAATCCATACGGCAGATCGATAAGCTCACCCAACTTGAACGTATTCATCACGCCAAGCAGGAAATCACCTGTTACTCTCTCCTCATGATCGTCGCCCATCGGAAACACCGCATGCTCCGCCTGATCCACAATGAGGAACTTGATGCGACTAACCGGCAGCAGCGAGTCGATCTCTTGCTTCAATACGGCCTCCAGATCAGCCTGCTTCATGACGCGGGCAATACTTCGGGAGAAACGATCCAGACTGTCTTGATAGCTGTACATCGCTTTGAACAGCTTCGGACGGAATCGCTGATCAATCTGTTCTTTGGCATAAAGGAATAAGGTCATGACCACAAAGATCACCAAAAATATACCGATCCAATTCGACCAATAAATTCCTATATTGTCCATCAAAACGACCGATATCGCCATGGTCACTAATATGGAAGGAATAAGCGAGAGTGCCGTATAATATTTGAAGCGCGTTAAAATAAAATCGATATCGAATAGCTGATTCGATGTCGACAAATAAAAGTACACAACGGGCAGTATGAACAAAAACAACGCCGTAAATGCCGGCGGCAAAATTTGGCCAGCCCCGAACAGCTGCGGCAATAGATTCAGCATCGCAAATGGCGAAAATGCGACGAGATGCGAGGTCAATGTAATCGTGAAAAGTGATTTCAGCTTCGTTCGGCGATGCTTCATAAACTTCCCGATTAGCTTGAGCGCACATATCAAATTGCCCATTAGTACGATTGCACTATAAGCACCTTTAATGTACGAAAACACTTCAATCGATAACAAGTCCGTCCATATATAGATTAAGCTAACTAAACTCTGCGCTCCTACAATAGCATAGAGCACAGCCAGCGCTTTTGTCCCAATTAAATAGGTATCGAATCGCTTCAAATAGATATTCATAAAGCTCAGGAATAATAACGGAATATTAGGCAATACGACATAGATAATAGAGATTCCTATGGGGTCTCTCAAGATAGACGCTGAGGAGCTGTAATAGGATAGACCTATAGATAAAAAAAAGAGAATAAGCATGATAACAGCAGGATCATGCCTTCTTTTCACATAGAGAAAGACGGAGAATGCACAAAATATAATTAACGAAATTCCTGGTATATAGAGTTGAAGCAACAGCTCTAACGTGGAATGGTCACCTGACCATGCTTTTGAGAATGTGACAAGCTCGGTCGAATTGTCACGATGTGTAACGAGGACATTATCGGCATATTCCAATGAATAATATTTGGTAACATTCTCGAATTCTTCAGCGGGCCTATGATTAACCTCCAAAATTCGGTCGCCAATCTGTATGCCCATCATCTTCGCTTGGCCTTCCGGCTCAATCGACTCAACGGTATATCCATTAACCGGATCATGAGTTAGAACAGCTCGAATGGAGGGAGCTCTCGTAATGACCAAGGTCAGATATAATAGTAGTCCAATAAATACTGCCAGGAAGATGGTTGTAATGGTGCGGTTAAACATAGTGGATTTCATACAACCTCTTCCTTTCAGCCGGTTAGTCCGTTAGTTCCAAATGAATGCGTAACCATTCTTTTCTTGTTTGTTGTTCATTTCACCCAGCAGAGCTTGTTGTTCTGCTGCGGAAATACCAGCTAGTTGCGGTTGTCCTCCCAAAGCCAGTGACATTTTCTCTGTGCTGCTGACCAGTTGACGAATTGTTTCTTTCAACATTTGAACTCCTCCGCCTCTCTAAATCTTATAATATGTAGCTAGTACATTTATACTATAACAAGATTTGATAGGTTCGCCAACGCAAACCTCATTCGTATTTACCGAAATGGGTTTTGCGCGATTGTCGAAAAGTCTTATGCTGACTGGTCTCCCGCAAGCAGATGAAGCAGTTTGTCCTTCCAAATCGCATCCGCCTGCAGCTCCGTAAGCAGTTCTTGAAATCGATTATAGTGCATACGGCTTACGACAGAACCGTATAAAATCACACCGGATTGCTCGCATGCCTGCAAAAATAATTCTTTTTTCCCGGTTACGTCATCCTTGGTTGCGCTGCCGGTATAATAATCCCGGATCCACCCGACTTGCTCATCCGGTCCCTCAAGCAAATACATCGTCAGCAACGTATGCTTGCGGTTCAGAAAATCGCTTTTCTCATCCCACCGCAACAGGTCCCGGCTATCGTTCCGAAGCTGAGCGGATATGCCCAGTTCAGACGCATATTCCGCTACCGTCTCATGCCAGGGGCGACCGGCAAGCAGTACGCCGGCCATACATGCGATGACGAGAAGCGATGCCGACTTGTCCCTTACCATCCGGAAGTAATCCTCATCAGAGCGGACCTCATTCATAAGATCCAACATCTGTCCGTTGGCGGATTGAATCAGCCCCGCATTCATCATAACCGCAAGCTCGCCGCGCAAACCGGGATCACTCGTTGCGTGGAGAAGCGCCTGCTGGGATAGCGTAACCAGCGACGTGGCAACGTGCAGAGCTATCGGCAGCGGAACCTTCATCCATGGTTTTGACGGCGCATCACCGTCCTCCAGATCATCCAAAATGTCGGAAGCCAGAATGAAGAGTTCGATTGCTGCCGCAGCCCCGTCGATGTCAGCCCCCTTGCCTCCGAACATATGATAATGGATGACCGTAAGTTCTCCGAACAACATCGTCTCTTCCAGCTTATCATCAATAAAAGAGAGAGAGAAACGGGACAAGGGCTCTGCAGTAAACCACTCTGCGGCATACTGCTTCATTCGCATGCCGATATGTTCCTTCACAATTGACATGAGTCATCCTCCGATCCATGCAATAATATTCCAATTATACTATGAATGCCGGATCGTTTCATCTTTAATCGGTGTTCTCTTAATTCCCCCCTCGCTTCTCTTCATTAGGAGATGTGCGATCATCTCCATTCGTTTCTCCACTAGGCTCTTGCGCTCATTGGCCGGATCGTTGCCGCGATTGCCGAGTTTCGTGGACTTAAACTCCAACACCTCCCGCGTTGCTAACGGCGTAGTGCATATATACAGCTTCCATGGTCAATCCGCCTCCAGGAAGTTCTGCAATCAGTTTTGTCGGGCTGTCACAAGCAACTAGACTCCCCTCCCTCATGACACCAACACGATCGCAATGGTACTGAATCTCGGTCATATCATGCGACACAATAACAATCGTCTTGCCCTGTAGTTTAAGTGCTGCCAGTATGGCCCAATATTCCTTCTTCGCCTGGGCGTCCAGTCCTGTCGTCGGCTCGTCCAGAAAGACGATAGACGGATCGTTCACAACGGCAATCGCAAGAGTCGTACGCTGCCTGAGTCCTCCGGACAGTCTTCTTACGACCTTATCCTCATAAGCGGTAAGTCCGAATTGCTTCAGAATGCCGTCAACGTTGTTTTTCTGATGGTAGAACCCTTGGAACATGTCCAATGCCTCGCGCACGGTAAGGCGGTCAACAAGCGATGTGCTTTGCGAAAAAATATTGATATGCTCCTTCAGCTTGTCTCCCTCCGTGCCCATATCAAAGCCCATAACTTTTACTGCGCCTTCATCAAGAATCTGATTGCCGGACAACAGCTCTAGCAGCGTCGTCTTGCCTGCTCCAGTCTTGCCAATTAAACCGAATATCTCGCCCTTCTTCACCTGAAAGGATACTTGCTTAATCGCATTATTCGTCCCATAGTGCTTGCTGACTGTGTCCACCTGAATAATCGCTTGCTTATCCATTCGGTCTGCCTCCGTAAATATTTTATTGATTCTACGATAGCGCATTCATAGCTTGATTTCACCGAAAATCTCAATAGTAATTTACGCAAAACGATTGCGTCCCGAAATGTTATGCACAGAAATATCCACAGACGTGAATAAATTGTTAGTTAATTCTGTCTTCATCTATAACGAACATGCTCCTAAAATGACCGATTTGACGGCCCCTTGTTTCTTCGCAATAAAGAACGTGGATCGTTATCCACATTACACACATTATCCACAGTGTATAAGTGAAAAAACTATCCACGTTTGCATCATTTATTTAGAGATTGTAAACCCGCATAATTGCACATATTTATTAAAGTATTCACACTATTCTGTAGATATGTGGATAACTTTGTGCACAATTCAACTCATCCACAGCTTTTTTGCTAAAAATAATCACAATCGTCGTCCAATGTACAATACATGAGTTGAGACGCCCAACATATAAGGATCATCCGATGACCCTATGATCAGCTCCATCAATTGACGATAGGCTTCATCACCCTGACTTCGCCAATATTCGGCGGCCTGGGGATCATGATCCAGAACGGACGCAAAGCCGTCCGATCCGATTAGTTGCAACGTTTCGAAGCCCTCCTCCTCCATTTGAGGGATGATGCGGTCGACTTGTTCATAATATACACCGGTGAAGCGACCTGGATCACTATGATTGAATACCCCCGTCTTCACGAACTCCGACAAGGCTTCAATTTCATGATGCGGCTTCCACATCCAGGGCTGGCGAATGGATTGCTGTATAAACTTGGCTCGCGGCATAAACGCCGCGCATACGATGCCTCCTGGCTTGGTTACGCGTCGCAGTTCCCGAAGAGCCTGCTTTCTTTCCTCTTTTTCCTGCAAATGATAAAGCGGCCCCATCATCAATGACGCATCGAATGATTCATCAGAAAAGCATGACAGCTCAATTGCGTTGCTGACATGAAAGCCAGTGAATCGACTCTCTACACCAGCTGACCTTGATTTATCCCTAGCCTCCGCTACGAATCTGGGCATTACATCCGCGAGTCCTATTTGATAACCCCACTGCGCCAGCTCAATGGCATACTTGCCAGGTCCCGAGCCGATGTCGGCAATATGCCCGCTAGCGGGCAAATATTTGCGCAAGTAATGCAGGTTAACATAAAATTCAAGCGGCTCTCTATCGAGCCGCCCCCATTCGTCGAATGCTTCATAAAAATCCTGTATCGTCGATCCCATCGGCATCCTCATCCTCCGCTTATTCGTTTGCCGTACGTTTCTCCTTTACTCTGTTTCGCGCTCCAGCGGTCATAATCGCCTGATTGCAGGCCGAGATATAGGCCTCTGCCGCTGCCAGAATAATATCCTTATTCGCAGAGGTTCCACGATACCGTGTCCCATTATGAACAATGCTTACCACCGCTTCGCCATGCGCGTCTTCTCCGGTAGACAGCGAGTGCAGCTCCAGATCCTCGAATTCCACAGATACCGGAATCGCTTGGCCGATTGCATGAATGACCGCTTCCAGTGGACCGGCTCCCATAGCCATATAAGATTCCTCTACGCCTTGCTCATTCTCGCGAATCGTGACCGTCGCGCTGCGTGAACGTTGCGTCCCGGCATGTACTTGCAGATCGATAAGCGCAAAGGGATCAGGCTGCGTCTTCGTCATTTCGCCCGCGATTCGGATCAATTGATCATCCGTTACAATCTTCTGGCCATCCGCAACCTCCTTGAAGCGGCTAAAGACGTTTTTGAATTGATCATCCGTTACTTCCACGCCGTATTCAGCCAAACGATGCTTAATGGCATGGCTGCCGGAATGCTTGCCAAGAATAATCATATTACGGGAAATCCCCATCGCTTCGGGGTCCATAATTTCATACGTATTACGGTTTTTCAGCAAGCCATCCTGATGAATGCCCGACTCATGCTGGAAAGCATTGCGCCCGACAATTGGCTTGTTGTACGCAATCGGGAAGTTCATTGTACGGCTGACCAGACGCGAAGTCTCATAGATTTCACGTATATCCACATTTGTCTTCGCCTGCATCGCATCTTTGCGCGTCTCAATCGCCATGACCAGCTCCTCCAGCGAGCAATTGCCTGCACGCTCGCCAATGCCGTTCACCGTAACCTCGATCTGTGTCGCTCCTCCTTGAATCGCCGCCAGGCTATTCGCTACAGCCAGACCTAGATCGTTATGACAATGAGCGCTGTAGCGGACCGTCTCGCCGCCTCTTGCTTCCCGGCGAACCGCTTGGAACAGATCGATCATTTCATGCGGCATGGCATAGCCAAGCGTATCCGGCAGATTGATAACCGTTGCGCCTTCGGCAATGACCGCTTCCACCAGTTGAATGACAAAGTCGCGTCCCGACCTTGTAGAATCCATCGCCGAGAATTCAATTTCATCGACGAATTGTTTACCGTAAGCCACCATCTCGCGCGCAATCTGGACGACTTCATCACGAGACTTACGCAGTTGATGATTCAAGTGAATATCCGAGGAAGAGATGAACAGATGCAATCTGCGCTTCGCAGCATCCTGGGTAGCTTTCACTGCAGCATCAATATCTACCTTCACGGCACGCGCGAATCCAGCGATCTCCACATTTTGCAGTTCACGAGAAATTTGCTGCACGGCTGCGAATTCACCCGGGCTGGACACTGGGAATCCCGGCTCGATCACATCAATGCCAAGCTTGGCCAGTTGCCTCGCAATGACAATTTTGCGCTCTGGCGCAATGGAAGCTCCTGGCGATTGCTCGCCGTCTCTCAGTGTTGTATCGAAAATTTGGATATTTTTCATCGTATGGGTCATGGGTAATTCCTCCTTGGAGTTATGAGTTATGGGTAACAAAAAAAGCATGGCGTCTCGATGAAGAGACGACATGCCTTCGCATATGCCGTGGTACCACTCTACTTGGCAGCATCTACATGGAACGCCTCATGCATAATATGCATGCTGATTCGCGTTCCTGGACAACTGCCCGCTTGGAGCCGAATGACGACGGCTAGCCGTAACGAAGTAATAGCGCCCTTCACCCTATTCGGTGAATTCTTCCTTCCCCCGCTCCGCTCCCAGGCGAGTTTCAAGTCAGGCGTTCGGCTGCGTCGCACCAACCCGCAGCTCTCTGATCGAAGGCGACAGCCTCTCCAATCGGAGGTTGGCTATGCTTCGTATTCCTGCACTGACTTTACTTACTCCTGTTCATTGCGTTTGTTGCTATAGAAATTGTCAATTACTGTACATTGAATCTACTTACATCTTCCAGACAACAAGAAAAGCCTGTCGCCTCTATTCAAGAGACGACAGGCTATAATGACCCGCGCGGTACCACCCTTGTTGACTGTCTCACGTTTATTGAATTAAACGCAGACATGCCCACCTTAGTCATAAGACCGACTCCGGATGCCGATGCTTATGTACCCCGTTACGGAGGTTAACCGTAGCGATGTACGCAAGCTCGCCTCCATGCGTAAGTCCGCATTCAGGCCGCCTGTTTCCATTGCTCCGCTCCCAGGTGAGCTTCGAACCCTTCTTCGACTGCGTTGCACCACCCCGCAGCTCTCTGTTTCCCGATCGGTTCTACTATTCCTGTTCTCAGCGTTTCATCCATATGTGATTGAAGTATTGTTGCTTATTATATCTATACTCCAATTATCTGTCAATTCCGAAATGAATATTCATTCGCTAACCATGTCATACGCCCGCCGATATGGACCATTCCTCCAGCGAAAGACCAGGATCAGCTCTCATGTCCAGCTCCGTGAATTGACCTCTTGTCAGCTTAAGATATGCAGCCGCACCGATCATGGCAGCATTGTCCGTACATAGCGATCCCGGCGGAATAAGCAATTGAATTCCTTCTTCCTTGCACCGTGAATCCAGCGTCGCTCTCAATCCGCGATTGGCAGCAACACCGCCGCACAGAAGCAATTGCTTTGTACCGTATTGCTTGAGGGATCGAAGCGCCTTCGTCACAAGCACATCGATGACCGATTCCTGGAAACCTCTAGCCAGAGCCGCTTCATCCAGCTCTTGACCTTTCATGCGCGCCTGATTGATGACAGCTAATACCGCTGACTTAAGTCCGCTGAAGCTGAAGTCGTAGCTATCCGCTTCGAGCCAAGCCCGCGGCAGCGCAATAGCTTCAGATGCCTCGCCAGCAAGCCGATCGATATGCGGTCCGCCAGGGTATGGCAACCGAAGCGCGCGAGCCACTTTGTCGTATGCTTCCCCTACCGCATCATCGCGCGTTCGGCCAATAATCCGGAATTCCCCTTCGCTCTCCAGCAGCACCAGCTCCGTATGCCCTCCCGAGACGACCAGCGCCATACACGGATATTCCAGTTCATGCACAAGCGCATTGGCATAGATATGCCCAGCAATATGATGCGTTCCGATTAACGGAATATCAAGCGCCAGCGCCAGGCTTTTGGCCGCTACGATCCCAACCAGCAAGGCGCCAACCAGCCCCGGTCCCTGCGTTACCGCAATAGCCGTCAGCTCGTCCAGCTTATGACCGGATTGACGCACCGCTTGCTCCATAATGACCGTAATAGTCTCCACATGCTTGCGGGATGCGATCTCCGGCACAACCCCGCCGAATCGCTCATGCACGTCAATCTGGCTGGAGACGATATTGGATAGAATGTGTTTGCCTCCGCGTATGACGGACGCTGATGTCTCGTCGCAGCTTGTCTCGATGGCGAGAATGAGCGACTCCTCATAAGCATCCGATGCAGTATGATGTTTTTGCCCCATAGTCAATTCCATTCCTCTCCCGTCTTGAGCTGCTCGGTATCAAGCTCCGCCCACATAATCAACGCATCCTCATCATTGTCAGAATAATAACGAGGTCGGATGCCGGCAGGCTGGAAACCGTATTTGCGGTACAAATGCTGGGCTATCTCATTGGATACCCGTACCTCAAGCGTCATGCGCGCCGCGCCAAAAAACACGGCCGTCCGCTGGAGCTGCTCCAGCAGCAAGTGGCCAAGTCCCTTCCCCCGAAGATCGGAGCGCACGGCAATATTCGTAATATGGGCCTCGTCCATAATGACCCACATTCCCCCATAGCCGAACACTTCTCCCTGGTACTCCATCACCAGATATTTGGCGAACATATTGTTCGTCAGCTCGTTCGTGAAAGCTTCAGCCGTCCAAGGGCCAGTAAAAGCTTCTTCCTCAATGGCGATAATAGCAGGAATGTCCGCCATCGTCATGGCACGATAAATCAGCTTGTCCGTGTCCATGCTCATGACTTGGCCTCTTCCGCTTCCCTCGCGTTCCACTTGACCTCCGCCTCTGTCAGCTGAGTATAATTCGGCGTAAATCCGTGTACATTCTCCCGCGCTCCGCTAGCAAAACGTTGAGCGCCGAGATAGGCAAGCGCACTTCCTTGAAGCACATGAGGTAACAAGCGCACTTTGACGCCTGCCCCCCCACATCGCTCTTGAAGCAAAGCAGCGGATTCCTCATGAAGCGACAAATCCCCGGTCAGCCAAATCGTCAGAGGACCTGACTTCGAATACGCTTCTGCCGCAGTTGTAATCTCGTCCGTCCATTCTCTCATCATTCGGACGCCATCGTTCAGCCAGCGGTGCCAGCCAGCGACGTTGCCCATGCCAAAGCCCGCACTATACACCTGTCCGCGGCGAGCATCCATAATGGGGAGCAGCCAGTGCTCACCGGACTGCTCTGGCAGCTCCTCGCCATAAGCTATATCTAATCCCGCGTGCAGCGCACCGTAAGCGATAGCCTCCAGGCTAGAGATACCGATGAGCGGCTTCTCCCAGGTCCAAGCCAGCGTCTTCGCCGCCGTCACCGCTATCCGCATGCCCGTATAAGAGCCGGGCCCGTTGCCTACCACAATCGCGTCCAGATGATCCGATTGCATGCAAGTCTCCTTCAGCATATCCTTCAGATGTGTAATGACATGGACGGAATGATTCCGTTCGGCAAGCGATTCAATCTGAGTCAGCACTTCTCCATTGCGTATAATGGCAGCCGCCATAGCAGCTGTCGATGTATCCAGCGCAAGGAAGGTTCCGTGTATTGTCTGTTCCATTAAGTCGTCGCTCCCATCTTGTCCCATTCATCGCACCAATCGGCGTAAGGCTCTCCGATACCCCTCGCGCGAATGAAGCGCTCTTCCCCGCTTACATGCTCGATATACAACTCCAGCCTATTCGCAGGAAGCAGCTCCTCAATGAGACTCGCCCACTCCACAAGCGTCACGCCGGAGCCGAAGAAATAATCGTCCAATCCAAGCTCATCCGCTTCTTCCAGAGAGATTCGATAAACATCCATATGATAGAAGGGCATAGAAACGCCCTCATATTCCTTAATAATCGTAAAGGTCGGACTATTCACGATTCCCGGCACGCCGATTGCGGCGGCGAATGCCTGAGAGAACGTTGTTTTGCCGGCACCCAGGTCGCCGTCCAGCGCAATAACCGTCCCTGGCCTCGCGTTTGCCGCGAGCCGGGCCGCTAGCTGTGCCGTTTCTTGTAAGCTGCCAATACGCCATTCAGCCCATGCAGTTCGTTGCTCCATCTTCTTCACCCGTTCATGTTCCAAAATGATTAAAGCCTCTCTTCGGCAGCGATGTCCTTAGCAACGCCATTTCATCGACCCCGGAATTTCGTCCATTCCATCCGTGAGGAAGCGGAATCCATTCCACTCCCGGACTGCCTTCCTCCGTCTTGCCGATCACATAGAAGGGCAGTCCATGCCGATGAAATTCAGCCTTCAGGGCAGTCACACCGCTTCGATCCATCGTGCCGACAAGAACGTAATCCTCTCCCCCGTACAGCATCCACTCCAGTGGATCAGAGCCAACGCTTGACGCATAGGCACTCATGCTCCCGCTCTTCGGCATCAATCGTTCCTCCAGTACAATCCGCAAGCCCGATGCCTCCGCAATTTCCCAAGCCTCGCTGGCCAGCCCATCGCTAACATCGTTAAGCGAATGGCAAATTCCAGATCGAAGCAGAAGGCGTCCCGCCAATATGGATGGGGCAGGCTGCTGATGGGCAGCTACAAGTGCTCGACAATCCGGATCAGAGACCTTCTCGGCATGCCGCTTGTTTGCCGACGCACCTTGAAGGACATGAAGGCCTCCCGCCGACAGACCGACCGGCCCCGTCACGAATACGACATCGCCGGGACGTGCGCCTGACCGCATTATTTCCTTGCCTGCCTCTACTGCGCCCGTTAACGATACCGATATAACCAAATGCGCCGGCGAGGAAGTAGTATCCCCGCCGACGATGGCTACCCCATACTGTTCCGCGCAAGCGTACAGACCGTCATAGATTGACTTCATGCGCTCTGGCCCCCAGGTTGCGGGTACGCAGACCGAGACAACCGCATGCAGCGGCACGCCGCCCATCGCAGCGATATCACTGACATTGGCTGCCAGCGCTTTGTATCCGATATGCTCGTCCCTCATGGTCTGTTCCGTAAAGTGTACTTGCTCAACCATCGTATCGGATACGAGCAGTTGCCTTCTCTCGCCCACGATGCCATCCTGTGCGGAATTGAAATCAAGAACAGCCGCATCGTCTCCGATGCCCAGCACCGTCCCGCGCGAGTGCTGCCAATGGGCCGACTGCCTCTCCGAAGTCCAATATTGAATGCGTGCAAACTCATCCATAAACGTCCAATCTCCTTCTATGGCGCCTTGCACGCTCTATTTCTCATCATTTTACCTCAATCATCACTAGAATCAAAGTCATAGGGCTTAGGCGGCAATCGAGCCCTTCTTGCTGGCACTCACTATGCCGGTACAAGAAGGGCTCGATTGTTCTACAATTCTTTGGTGATTGTAATATGAGGGGTATCTTTCAATTCAATCTCGTAAGGGGATGCAGGCGCTTTGCCGTCCATCTCCTTAATGACGCGAACGCGAGGGCGATGCACCGCCAGTTCACTGTTCTCTGATACTACGACCTCTTGACCTGTGCTTAGCAGCAGCGTCGTCGCCACGGGATAGACCGAGATGTGGCTGCAGAACAGCTTGATCAGCTCCAGATCGAAGAACGTTCCGCCAGCAGCGAACAGAAATTCGATAGCCTCGCTTGTCGTATACCGCTTCCTATGCGGTCTTGGAGATACCAATGCATCATAGGTATCGGCCAAACCAACGATTTGTGCATAGATGTGAATTTCGTCCTTTTGCAATCCGCGGGGATACCCCGAGCCGTTGTACCGTTCATGATGTTGAAGGGCGCAATGGGCGGATACAATTGAGATATCGTGATATTTTCTTAAAATATCGAAACCTTCCATGGGGTGGGTATGAAGAATCTTCTGCTCATCTGGTGTAAATCGCTCGGTCTTGGTCAACAGACTATGCGGCATCTTCGTCATCCCGATATCGAAGAGCAACGCGCCAATCCCGAGTTCTTCCAGCTGATTCCGATTGAAGCCCTTTGCGATTCCCATAATACCGGCCAGCACCGCCACGTTGAACGAATGCTGGAACAGATACGCGTCCCTGGAATGGATACTGGTCAAATTGACAAGCATATTAGGTCTAGTAGCCAAATCCTGCATAATGCTTCCGAATACCGCACGGAAATTGCGTCCCATATCCGGCGCAATCGTCCTGCCTCTCGTGACGATCTCTTCCTTAAAGGAATTCATCGTCTTATATATAACATTGACCGCATTCGACCGCGTCTCGTCCCTGATTGTATCCTCTGGAACGATATCGGTCGTATTCCCGTCTTCAATGTACAAGAAATCAATTCCTAAATTCTCCAGACGTTGAATATACCGCTCATTCAACTCTACACCTTCGCCAAGAAGAACGTTGCCGTTATCTTGAAAGATGGATTTTGCAACCTTGTCTCCAGGCTTGACCATTCCAAGTTGCACTTTTCTCATTAGATTTGTTCCCGCCTTTTAAACAAAACTTTGCACTTGCAGCCAGATAAAACTATATTAACAGACTGAGACCTATCTTACTATGTAAGGAGCAGGTAACTACGAAATGGCAACTTTCAACTCTTGCGAACGACCATTGCCACGCAAAAAATCCCGGACATCTCGTCGGGACCTTATGCCAATTTACGCTTTACGATACGATTGCGTCCACTGTACTTCGCTTCATACAGAGCAGCGTCGGCCTGGGCCATTAACTCGCGAAGAAATGCTTTCGGATTGTCCAGATCCGATGCATTGAACTGCTCAATTGAAATAACGCCCATGCTGATCGTAACCGTAATCGTGGCATCGCCTGTTCCTGTCGGTACCAGATTCTTCTCGACCGCCGACTTCACTTGTTCTGCCATAATCTCCGCCTGCTCCCGATTCGTATGGGGGAGATAGACGGTGAATTCCTCGCCGCCGAACCGGGCAAGCACATCCGTCAGCCGCAAAGCGCTGCGTACCGCATCGACTGTACTGCAAAGCACCTCATCGCCAATCAAGTGTCCGTAACGGTCGTTAATGGACTTGAAATAATCCAGATCGAAGATAAAGATAGAGAACGGAATGCCATACCGGATATTGTTAACGACCTCTTCTTCGAGCTGCTGCAGCAAATATCTGCGATTGTAGCAGCCGGTGAGACCATCCGTAATCGCCATATGCTCCAGCTTCCGGTTCGCCTGATATAATTCATCCTGCATAATCAAGAGCTCGCGGTTTCTCTCCTGAAGAAGCTCGTTTTGAGTGTTCGTCTCCTCCACCAGTACACGAAGCTCCGTCACATCGTGGAAAGTAAGGACGCGCCCCACAATGCGCTTCTTCTGGTTCAGAATCGGCGCAGACTGCACAATGACATGGCGAATATGATTCGTATCGAGGGACAGCTCCACCTCTAGTCGCTCCATAGGCCGCAGTCGCTGCCCTTCGAAAAAAGCTTGCAGCTGTCTGGCGGTATCACTTTTGAATTGGGACGCCAGCACCTCCGGATTAAAGCTGTCCCCGATGCGGATACGAAGAATCGGCTTAATCACTTTATTGACCTCAATGATTGTATCGTTCTCATCCATAACGATAATGCCCATCGACATCGTATTCATAATGTCCTTCTGGACGATCTGAATAATGTCGAACACCTTGTTCCGGCTAATCGCATGAACGATATAGATAGCGGTTACAGTCATGCCCACCGATACAAGCGGAATGTAACGAGCGAAATAATCGATATAAGCCACATTGACGAAAAAATCGGTAATGGAGAAAAACGACAGCACGAACACGCTGTTCAGTGCGGTTCGGACCATCTTGCGCTGACGGATTGATTCGTCCCGTCTTCCCAGCTTGTACAATAGAATAACTAAAGATACCGATAAATACAGGACGAGTTGAATAATCATAACCCAATAAAGCGAGCCATGCTGCAGTTGTTTAAGCGGTTCCACATTCTGGTTAATATCAAGAAATCCGCCGTCCGGATTCCATACAACGACAATAACCGACACAAGTGCCGGTATCGATAGCAGAAGCAAGCGACTCTTCCGAATGATGTAGTATTGACCTGTCAAAAATAAGATAAAAGCAAACCATCCAATACCGAGCAATGAAAGGCCAATATAGGACGCGGATAGGTAAAAAAGCCTATAACTGACCACCGTTGTCGTCTGCGATGCAAACTGAAACAGAGGCCATAGCATGAAGACGATATGCAAGAAAAGATAGATTCGGTGCAGAACCGTGACTGAGCTTGATGAAAATAAATATAAAAATAAGCCCAGCAGCACCGCAAACGTACTAAAGTCTATCCAAATCATCCATTCCAATACGGTTCACCCATTCATTTGGTAGCCATCTTCTTCCATTGTAGCAAATGTTAATCCTATCGACAATTGGCTATTTCGTAGTTTTTACGAATTTGTTCTCTTCGTCCGGCCAGCGATGGGACAATATGCTCTCTAGTGCTGGAGACAGATGCAGAAAGTCTCTGAAACTCTCATATTGCTTCCACTTGGCGAGTGATGGTTCTTTGTGCGGAGTCGCTACAGCACGAATCAGCAGGTTTTTCGGGGTATGCTCCGGGTCCACGAACTCCAGCATGTTCACCTTGTAGCCGAGCACTTCCAGCAGATTCCCCCGGACGGCATCAGTTGCGAGCGCCGCGAACCGCTCCTTCAGCAGTCCTTGCGAGAATAGCGGCGCCAGCACATCACTCTTCACTTGCCGGAACAGCTCATGCTGGCAGCAAGGAACTGACATGATCACAGAGGCTCCCCAGCCTACCGCCTTGGCCAAAGCCGCATCTGTTGCCGTATCGCAAGCATGAAGGGTTACGACCATATCGGCTGCTTCAAGACCTTCATACTCTGCAATATCCCCGACGAGAAACGTCAGCTTGTCATACCCCAGCTTCTCGGCCAGATTAGAGCAGAAGTGAATGACATCTTCCTTCAGATCCAGCCCGATCACAGAGATATCACGCCCCTGCTCTACAGCAAGTAGATGATACAAGGCGAACGTCAGATACGACTTGCCACAGCCGAAGTCAACGATCTTAAGCTGGCGATCCTGCGGAAGCGCGTCCAGCACGTCGGTCACCATCTCCAGGAACCGATTGATCTGACGGTACTTGTCCTGCTTCTTCGCGTGGACGCGTCCATCCTCTGTCATGATGCCAAGCTCCACCATGAATGGCGCCGGCTTGCCTTCCTCCAGGATGCGCTGCTTCTTGCGATTGTGCTGGGGCGGTACAGACGTGTCCCGTCCGCTTACAGCAGACTTTCGAACCGTCGCTTTTCCCTTCTTGCTGAACAGCAGTTGAATATCGGCATCCGACGTTTTCACTAGTCCCTGCCGATACAGGGGACCGACGATCTCTAGCAATCGCGTGATCGTCTCATCCTTATCCAAGTTGTGATGGAGCACTTTATTCGCATAATGGGACTCGAATTGGTAACGAAGCCCCTCTTTCAGATTCACAGGCCGGACGACCGTCCGCGGAGCCGTCATCTCTCCGCCCCCGCGCGGCGAGCTAAGCGTCGCTTGCAGCAATTGTCCATTCCTGATCCAGCTCTCGATATCCTGTTGCCATTGTTCCGTCATGCTTGACTGGTCACTCCCTCGTTGCCTTATGCTTTCAATGCCGATTCCAGATCGGCCATGCCTTGGCGAATCTCTTCTCGCGGAAGTCCTCCCGCGGCCAACGCCTCGTCGCTCAGCCCCAACAGCCGACGATAGATCGCAGAGGCTTCCTCCGGCGATATCGTCTTCGCCTCAAGCAGCTCGTACATCATATTTTCAGTCAAATCGTAACGTCCATCCGCCTCATGCCATTCCATCAGCAGCCGCTTTGCAGGAGAGGGCAGCTCATAGGCGCTGAGCAGTTCCAACAGTTCGTTTATTTGCTCTCCAGGTTCTACGATCGTGGGCTCTGCACCCATTAAGGACAAGTGCACAAAAAGGCGAAGAGAACGCACATACATCTCGTAGCATTCCGCTTCCCGTCCAAGTTCCCCATGAAGCACTCCCTCTTGCTTCATAAGAATGGCGATAGCCTGAAGATGATCGGTATCGACCACTCCATTCGTAGTCATGATGTTGATCAAGTCTTCATCGGACAATGAACGAATCAGCTTGCTGCTAAGCCGGAAATGCTTGTCCAGAAGCTCGTCCAGCACGAGCAGCGCTTCCTCCTGCTTCATCTGCTTGCGCAATCCAAGCACTTGCCCTAGCGCTTCCGTCATCTGACCGATCATTCTCATGAAATAATCGCGTTGGAACATAGACCGCGTCCTCCCCTCGCCATTCCTTATTGCTCTTGCTAGATCGACCTTACGAAAGAAGCGATCTCTTCCGCAAGCTGTGCCGAACATTCCATCATGCTCATATGCCCCGCTTGTTCCAGTTCGACCTTTCTCGTCTCACCGTTAACGGCGGAGAATGTGCTCTCCACCGGAATAACCCCGTCTTGAGCGCCTGCTACAAGCAAGATTGGCAAAGCAGACTCCCTGATCACCGTGCTGCGATCAGCTCTGCCCTTCATCCCCTTAGCGGTGGCCACAGCGCCATGCAGAGCTGTTGTGTAGCCAATTTCCTTGCACCTCGCTACTTCCGGCTCCATCCCCTCCAGCCGATCCTTGGCGAACAGCTTCGGAATCAGACCATCGACGAACTCCGCGATGCCGTTCTCTTGAAGTGCAGCGACCGCTTTATCCCGATTGGCACGGGCAGCCTCGCTATCCGGCAGCGGAGTTGAATGCACAAGTCCGAATGCCGCGAGCTTATCGGCATAACGTTCTGTGAATGCCAGCGTCACATATCCGCCCAAGGAATGGCCCAGTACGATCGCACGGCGAATGGACAGCGAATCCAGCAGAGCAGCCACATCGTCAGCGAACAGCTCCATCGAATAAATCTCGTCCTCCGGGGCGGAGCTTAGTCCGTGTCCCCTGGCGTCGGGGGCTATGACTCGAATGGAGTCAGCCAGCTCGTCCACAATTTTTTCCCAATAGGCAGAGCTGCCGCAATAGCCGTGCAGCAGGACCAGCGCCGTATCGAGTCCATGCGATTCCTTCGAGTCATAATAAGCCAGCTTGATACCGTCCTTCAGATCAATGGTGTCCCGGGCTATTGATGGGTTGCCGCCCGTTTTCTCGTTTTCTTTTATCATAATCAAGCCTCCTTATCAGTTTGAATCCTACTACCCGTTACTTGCTTCCTCCAACCACGCAGCCTGAACGGCAGCAGCCACTGCCTTCACCATCCCCATAACTAGATGCAGCGATGTCGTCTGCAACATCCCGTACGCCTTGACGCCATACAGATTGACGACACCGGCAATGCTGTAATCGCCTACGGCAGGCAGTCTCCGTCCTGTTGCCACACCCGGCTGCAAGGAGCCTTCCTTGACAATAAAGCCTCCTACCGATTGTGGTTTGCCCAGACATGCGTCAACCGCAATCACCGTCATTCGGTCCCTGTCTTGCATGAGGGCAGCCTTGCTTGCAGCCGCCTCTACTGTATGGGCATCGCACGGCTCCTCTAGCGTGCCAATCACATGCTTCCAGCCCTGCTCCTTCAGCATCGTACCGAGCAGCGGACCGAATGCGTCTCCGGTTGACCGATCGCTCCCGATGCAGATGAACATGATGCAGTCCGGGTTGGGCTCCCGACTTGCGATCATGGCCAGAAAACTCGCCAATTCCTCTATATTTACTGCCGCCTGTGCCTCGGCATCCGCTCTAATGCCAGGCCGCAGCCCGCGTACTGCGCCGCTTCTCATTGACTGTTCCGTATCACGCACCTGACCTTTCATCCGTTTCCGGTTTCCGTACTCTTCCCAATACTATTTATTGTACCGAATATTGCCCTCGTCTTCAATTTGTGGCGATCCCCTCCCCAGTCGTGATACAATGACGGAAGCCAACACCCAAGGAAAGGGGCGGAGAATATGAGCAACCTGGATCAACCCACCCAAGAAAACGTAGAAATCATGATCGAAGCGATCAAGACCAAGCTGAGAATGGCATCGGGTGCAGCCATGCAAGCATCTAACTTCAACGTAGAACAATACGAGGATATAAAGGATTTGTACGATGTGGTAGACGGTAAGGACAGATTCAGCATCAGCGAGGTCGAGGCATTGGTTTCGGAGCTTGGCAAGCTGCGCAAAAAATGATGGTCCTCACGAAGCGGGATATATCGTTTATTCTGCCATTATGAACCATTAATTATCATTATTCGACAGAAAAGAACCGAAATCGCTCAAGCCGATTTCGGTTCTTTTCCTGCCGTTTTCGTTATTCCTGACTATCCGGACTTTCGTTCTGCTCCGCATCCACCGCTTCAATGGACAGCTTGATGGTGATGTCCTTGCGCTCGCCCTTCAGGAAGTGCGCCAGTCTCTCCAGCTTATCGGCCAGCTCCGGTCCGCTCAACGTCGTGTTGAGCTGGTAGTCGAATGAATCGGAAGGTAGCTTCGCGCCGTAACTGCCGCTGCGCCAGCCCCGCTCGTCCACATGACCGGGACGTTGATTCAAATTTTCTTGAACCGGGTAGAACTTGTCAGACTTATTCACGACACGCTCATAAATTCTAAGCTTCTTCAACAACATGTAATATTGGGCTGAATGCTTGAAGTTCCAAGCCTCCCGAATATCCTTAAGAGTATAATCCATCTTCCAACGCTTTAGTTTCTCAACCTGCTCGTCTGGGCTTAGCTGCAAAAAATCGTCAAGCGGCAGCATTTTCTCTGGCATTGCTATCCCTCCGTTATGATGGATCATCAAAATTTATTAATTCTAAAAACAATATTTATTATATAAAAAATACCATAATACATGAAAGATTACAACAAAGAACCTTCCCGTTCATCACATTGTCGATTTTCAGGAAGGTTCTCTATTCATTTTGGGGTGGCGCCTGCCGAAATAAGGAATTGATGAAAGGCCAATCTTCCATGTTCGTTTCGCTTGAATACACCTGCATCTCTAAGGACGCTGAGGAATTTCTCCCCGGTTTCCACTTGCATGATTTCCCAAGCTTGTGTTCCCGAATTCGCGGTACCGTACTTATTGGCTAGCGTTTCCAGCCACTTCCCGTGCTTGTGAAGTGGATGCTCCTCCCGCCCAAGCATCGTTATTTCCTCCGGTGGATCGCTCGTCAAGTATAGGGACAAGCTCTTCAGCTCTTCGCTCAGCCGACCTGGCAGCACTGCCAGTCCCATCACTTCAATTAGCCCGATATTTTCCTTCTTGATATGGTGCAGATCCCCATGAGGATGGAAGATCCCATCCGGATGTTCGGGACTGGTGCGATTATTGCGCAGCACCAGATCCAGCTCGTACTCGCCATTATCCCGCAGACGCGCAATTGGCGTAACCGTATTGTGAAGCTCGCGCATATGGTTCGCCCGATCCGTCCATGCCAACACTTCGGCAGAGGCGTCACTATAGCCTCTCCAGGCATCCAGCATGCGTTCAGCCGCTTTCAGCACACCTAATCGGGAAGATCCGTTAAGACGGATAACAGACATGGGCCACTCCACAATGCCAATAGATACATCGGGGCAGTCGGCGTCTGTGAACCATGACTCCACCTTCGCCGTTTCCATCGGAAAGACATGCCGTCCAGCCTGGAAGTGGTCATGACTTAGAATGGAGCCGCCCACAATGGGCAGATCCGCATTGGAGCCGATAAAATAATGCGGGAATTGCTCCACAAAATCAAATAGTCTTACAAACGTACCGGGGGTGATCGCCATAGGCTCATGCGCGGCCTTCAGTACGATGCTGTGCTCATTGTAATAAACGTAGGGAGAGTATTGAAAATACCAAGCTTCTCCTCCCAAACTGAGGGGCAGCACTCTCAAATTCTGCCTTGCCGGATGATCCATTCTTCCAGCATAGCCTACATTGTCCGCACATAGCAGACAGCTTGGGTAATGACTGGGCGGAATCGATCTCAGCAGCGCGATTTCTTGCGGGTCCTTCTCCGGCTTAGACAAATTAATCGTCATCTCCAGATTTCCGTAAGAAGTCTGGTGCAGCCAGTATAGATTGCTCGCAATACGGTCCATGCGAATATAATTGCTCGCGATATTCATCTGATAGAAGGCAGCCGTAGCGTTCGCTAAGCCTTCCCGTTCCGACCTCTTGTGAAATCGTTCCGCCACTTCCGACGGTCTGGGCATAAGCAATCCCATAATCTTGGCGTCCAGCAAGTCCCGCTGCGTCATCGTGGAATCAGGCACCAATCCAATGGAGCAGCCGTAGTCAAGCAGCGGCTCCAGCAGCTCGGACACCCTCCCTATCTCCACACCCTGAACAGTTCCTTCATAAGGCTCGGAAAATCCGAACAGATCAAGCAAGGCGTTGCGTCCATAGGACAAATCCAGTTCGTGCAGCAACTCCTGTTGTTGCGCGAACACCAATAATCGTTCGATCAGCAGCAGCGCTTCTTCTGCAGAAGGCGCCCTTTGCGGAGCGATTCTCATACGTCCAGCTCCTCTCATGCAGTTGCAGGTGGTTACATGCTATCCCCATAGCCGTCCGGGTGCGATGTATGCCAATTCCATGCGCTCTTGATGATATGCTCGAGCTCGCTGCGGCGGGGTTCCCAGCCCAGCTCCGTGCGCGCGCGCTGCGATGACGCGACCAATACAGCGGGATCGCCGGCCCGTCGCGGCTCGATAATCGCTGGAATAGCCTCGCCCGTAACCGTGCGCGCAATCCCAATCACTTCTTTTACGGAGAAGCCTTGCCCGTTGCCCAGATTATAGACTGCGCTGTCAGCGCCCGTACGCAGACGGTCGACCGCCAACACATGGGCATCCGCCAGATCGCTCACATGAATATAGTCACGGATGCAAGTGCCATCTGGCGTATCGTAATCATCCCCAAACACAGAGATATGAGGACGCTTGCCCAGTGCCGCTTCCAACACAATCGGCACCAGATGCGTCTCCGGCTGGTGATCCTCTCCGATCTTGCCGTTTTCATGCGCTCCCGCAGCGTTAAAGTAGCGAAGGGCGATGAACTTGATGCCATGGGCCGTATCAAACCAATGCATCATCTTCTCCATCGCCAGCTTTGTCTCGCCATATGCATTCGTCGGCTGCGTCCGGTCATATTCATCAATCGGGACTTGCTCCGGCTCGCCGTAAGTGGCGGCGGTGGATGAGAACACGATTTTCTTAACACCGTATTCATTCATCTTCTCCAGCAGGCATAACGTTCCGTACACATTATTGTGATAATACTTGCCCGGCTGCTTCATACTCTCGCCCACTAACGAATTGGCGGCAAAATGAATGACCGCATCGATCGTATTCTCTGTAAAAATCCGATCCAATACCTCATCATCGCGCAAGTCGCCCACATACAGCTTGCCGCCAAGCAGCGCTTCCTTATGTCCTTGCTGCAAGTTATCCAGAACAACAATCTCCTCGTCGCGATCTAGCAGCGCTGCCACCGTATGAGAGCCGATATATCCTGCGCCTCCCGTAACTAATACTGCCATTTCAACATCTCCTCACTAGTTAAATTCCCTTTATTTAAGGCTCCAGCCTCTCTACGCCATTACCGATGCTGCATACGTAGAAATCGGCTTTCAAGCCAGTAGCTTCCGTGTATCGACGTCCAACCTCTTCCATGAATAAAGCCACGTTGTCTTCATGCACAAGCGAAACCGTACAACCGCCAAACCCTGCTCCCGTCATACGCGAGCCTGCCACGCCTGGTAGTTGACGGGCGGCGTCCACCAACGCGTCGAGCTCTTGTCCTGTCACCTCATACAAGTCCCGCAGCGACTGATGCGATGCGTTCATCAGTTCGCCGAACCGTTCCAGATCCCCCGCAGTCAGCGCCTCTACCGATTGCAGCACACGCTCATTCTCCTCTACTACATGCTGAGCGCGTCTCCTGACGGTCTCGTCTTGAATCAGATGATGGATGCTATGGAACTGACCTGCGCTCAGTTCACCAAGCAGCTCCAGGTCTGGATGTGCGGCTCGCAGCTCCTCTACAGCACGTTCGCACTCGGCGCGTCGCTCGTTATATTTGGAGTCTGCTAATCCTCTCCGTTTATTCGTATTAGCAATGATCAACTGATAGCTTCCAGTCTGGAATGGCACCATCTCGACCTTCAAAGTATCGCACATGAGCAGAAGCGCATGATCGCGCAGCCCGTGAGCAACGGCAAATTGGTCCATAATGCCGCATTTGACGCCGTTGAACTCATTCTCCGACTTTTGCGACAACAGCGCGATTTTGGTCTTGTCGAGCGGCAAGCCTTCCATTGACAACAAGGCGTACGCCGTCACGACTTCAATAGAAGCAGAGGAGGACAGACCCGCTCCGTTCGGAATCTCGCCATGGAAAAGCAGATCGTACCCCTGGCTGAACGCAATGCCTTGGCCCAACAGCTCATGCACGATCCCTTTCGGATAATTCATCCATTCATCCGCTGGATCATAAGAGACGGAATCCATGTCATGCAGCTTGGAAAGCTGGAAGTTCGTAGAAGCAAGGCCTAGACTCCGATCCCTTCTCCCCCGAATAAGAAGTGTCGTCCCGAAAGTTAGCGCCGCCGGGAATACATAACCTCCGTTATAGTCCGTATGTTCTCCGATCAGATTAACTCTTCCCGGGGCATGAAAAACTTCGATATCCGACGCATGTCCGCCATAATGTTCGATAAATTGAATTTTGAGCGTCTCTATATTAGCCATCGCTTTCACGTTCCTTTGCTAGTGGAATGAATCGTCTAATCTTGTTAGCCTTAGTATAGTGGAAGATAGCTGGAAGGGAAATGGCGGAATAGAAGCATCTTATGTATTTATGTGACTTTTCCATCCTCGACTGGGCATGTTATGATGTGAAAAAAAACAGTGTCGGATCATCGCGTCCCGGAAAGGGGAAAGTCAACATGAAACCGGAAACCTATCGTGTCGCATCCAATCCGGCAATCGAGAGCAGCGGCGAATCGGCCGCCTTGCGCGTCTTATTTTCCGGAGAAAGCCAGACGAAGCCCAGCCATCTTCTTGGCCCAAAAGTATATGACTTCTATCTCATGCACCTTGTCTTGTCGGGACGAGGCACCTTCGAGCTGAATGGCAATAGCTATGAACTAAACGCGGGGCATACCTTTCTAATCAAGCCAGGCCAGTTGATTCGCTATGAATCAGACAGCGCGGAACCGTGGCGTTACAGATGGATTGCATTCAAGGGAATAGAGGCAGCTGCGCTTGTTGAGTTAGCTGGTTTTGATTCAGGAGAAGGTCAATATGTCCATCTCCCCGATTTCCGGCGAGCTTCGATTCTATACCGTCGTGTCTATCAGACACTGCACGGTGATGGTGCCGCTGCTGCCCTGGAGGCTGCCGGATATGTTCAGCTTATTCTGGCGGCGTATGGCAAGGCAGACCTCACCTCACACCGGCGCGCAGAGATTGCGGGAAGCCATGGCGATCAACTCCACCAGCGAGTGATCCGCTTATTGTCCGCTCAGTATACGCACTCCGTATCCATCGAAGCGATGGCAGATTCGCTGGGCTACAACAGAGCTTATCTGTCGCGCGTCTTCAGGAAGAAGACCGGACTCTCTCCGATCTCCTTCCTGCTCAGGCTCAGATTGGACAGGGCGAAGCTGATGCTTAGGGAGCGGCCCCAATTGACCGTAGGGCAAGTAGCAGCCTCCGTCGGCATACAGGACGCGCTGTACTTCTCCAAGCAATTCAAGAAGCAGCACGGGCTCTCCCCTGTTGCATATAGGCTTGATATATTGGGGATGCAGGAGGATTCCTGATATCCGGCAATGGACATACTATGGATTAGGTTGTTCCATGAAAGGGTGTGTCTATGAAGGAGCTTCACACAGGCCAGCTATACTGGCCGACTACACGAAGGGATTCGAAGCCTTCCTCCCCTCTGCAAGAGGCAACTGCTGCCAAAGTTGCCATCATTGGCGGTGGCATGTCCGGCGTGAACTGCGCCTACGCCTTTGCAAAGGCTGGACTCGATACGCTCCTGGTCGAGCGAGGAGAGATTGCGGGAGGAAGCACATCAGCCAATACGGGCATGCTGCAATTTTGCAATGACATTATGTTGTGCGATCTGATCGATCAAATTGGCAAGGCGGATGCCCAGCTCTTCTACAAGAGATGCCTTCAATCCGTCGATGAGTTGGAACAAACAGCGCTCAGCCTGCCAGTCGATGTCGGCTTCAAACGAAGAAGCAGCCTCTACTTCGCTTCCTCGGAACAAGATCTGCCCAAGCTGAAGAGAGAATACGAAGCGCTCAAAGAAACGGGGTTTCAGGTAGAGTGGTGGTCAGCCGACGACATCTCAGCCCGTTTCCCGTTCCGAAAGCCGGGAGCGATCGTGACGCATGGCGATGCCGAGGTTAATCCCTATCAATTCGTACTTGCTCTCGCCGACGGGGCCGCTCAGGCCGGCGCGCGGTTGTACGAGCATACGGACATTGAACGACACGAGAAGCTTGCGGACGGACGGCATAGGCTGTACACCTCTGGAGGTCTTACGATCGACGCCGACTATCTCGTCTGTGCGGTTGGCTACGAGCCGGAGGAGCTGCGCGGCAAGCTGGTACAGGCAAGCATGAACCGCTCTTACTCCATCGCTACAAGCGTCATCCCGGAGCCGTTATTACCGCAATGGCACGAGCAATGGCTAATATGGGAGACGGCAAGACCCTATCTATACATGCGGACAACCGTCGATGGGCGCGTTATCGCGGGTGGATTGGACGAGGAGATCGAGCAGCCTGTTCATCGAGCAGCGATATTGGACAAGAGGGGGGAGAAGCTCCTTGAAAGGGTTCATTCCTTATTCCCCGATTGGCCACTTGCCATCGAATATACGTGGAACGCGACATTCGGAGAGTCGCAGGACAATCTTCCTTTCATCGGAGAGGACCCCGCTCTGCCGGGCGTATATTACAATCTGGGCTACGGCGGGAATGGCACCGTCTACTCCATGATTGGCGCGAAGACGATATTGGGATTGATTCGAGGCGAATACAAGGTCCATCCGCTTCCCTTTATCGGCATACGCACCTCCACTACATGACTGTGCTTGGCTTGCAAAAAAAAGCTGTCATCGGACAACATGCCGAGTGACAGCTTTTTTGTTACGCATTCTGAATCAAGCATGCGCTTTTTTCTTTTTCCCCGGCTTAATGCCGAACAACCCTACTACGCAGCACAGCAAAGCAACGGCAGCTAACAGATAAAACAACCATTCTTCATGGCTGATGAGAGCGGAAGCCGTCAAGGGACCAGCTGCGACCCCAATAAACCTCATACTGCTGTATAGAGAGGTTATAGTTCCCCTTTGCTCTTTCTCCACGCCTTCTGTAATGAGCGCATCCAAACTAGGCAAGGAGAATCCGATCCCCACGCCGCCGGCGAACATGAGCGAAATAAGAAACACCATGCTTTTTGTATTAACAAGCGCGCAAGTCAACATACTGGCTGTCAGAAGCGCTGCTCCGATAACGGTAAACCATTTCATTTTCGACTTGTTTTCTCCAACAAGCTTTCCTGCAATGAAGGAGGATAGGCATATGGCGCATAACGGTATCGCAAGCACGAGGCCTTTCCATATTCCGTCTATATGATAATGCTCTTCCAACACGGACGATAAGTAATAAAGAAATCCAAACATAACAAACATCAGTATGCCGCCAATGGCAAAGATAGCGTAGAGCCAGCGATTCTGCTTCAAATTATCTTTCGTATTCGCCACAAAAGCCCCTAGCCCGGCTGGGCTTTCCTTCTTTTGCTTCTTCGGCTTAGGCACTTTCACGAAGTAGGCGACCGCCGCTATAGAAATTGCGGAGAACAAGGGAATAACAGCCAGCGGCAAAAACCAAACCATTAAAGCCAGTGCCGAGCCAAGAATAGGGCTGATCACTTTGCCGAACGTATTGGACGTCTCAATCATACCTAGTCCGCTGCTGATTTGCTGCTGGCTTCGGTACATATCTCCGACCAGAGGAAGCACAATCGGGAATGCTCCTGCCGCTCCAATTCCCTGTACAAGCCTGCCGCCCAAAATAACAAAGTAAGCCCCTTGCTCCTGCAATAACCATGCGCCGAGTCCGGATATGATACCGCCAATTGCGGCAATCGTTAAACCGATCAGAATAATAAGCTTTCTGCCGAAGCGATCCGACAAATAGCCTGCAATCGGAATACATACAATGGATACCGCGGCATATACCGTAATGATTAGGCTGGATTGAACGGGAGTAATACTCAGCTTCTTTTGCATCAAAGGCAGGACCGGAATCAGCATGGAATTGGCAAGCGTCATTATAAGGGGGATGGTGGCTAGAGCAGCCAGGTCCCATTTTTTCTTATCGCTCACGCTTACTCCCCATTCTATATTGGGATAACAACGATTGGACGAACGCCGAACGCTGCATCGCATGCCCTCAGGTCTCCCCGATTAATTTGTACGGTTAGGCCAAATATATTCCGACTGAATGCTGTCAGAATATGAATAGGACAGGGAGTGCTGTCCATAGGCTAGTGGAGGGAGGGATCGTACATATGGATAATCAAGCTTGGTTCGAGCATCGATTCTGGCTGCAAATATTAGGGGATCATGCCAGATTCATTTACAACGCGCTGTCACCGATTGAATTGAAGGATATCCAGACCGCCTCACGTTTCATCCATCACTTCGACCAGCTCTTAACGCAAGCAAGAGATCAATCCGTTCCTCTTGGGGAGCTGAATAAGCCTGCTAATGAGCTCACTGCGCAGCTTCGCTGGTTCAAGCTGGAGCTGCTCGATAAGTTGCTGCGCGGGAGGGTGAAGATTGGATTCACGCCCACTTTTCTGAATCACATGGTGAATGAACTGGATGAATATGCCGCTATTCTGGCTTCGCTGCTGGCAGGCAAGGGAGTTCCACAATTTCCATCCCTGCATCATGATCTGCTGTGGCTGCAGGATGCTTCGGGACATGCCGCTTCGCTGGCGATGGATCTGGATGCGGTCGAGAAGCGCTTGATCGGAAAAAGCCGGAAATTCGAAAAGCATTTCACCCAATATTATTTGAAAGCTATCGAACTGGTAGGATACTTCCGCACCATGCGCGATCGCTATCCCGTACTTGGCATATTTCATACCGACGTCAATCTGGAAATGAAAATATTTATGTCCTTTCTGAAAGAGCTGGAGGAGCTTGAGCTTGGAGAAGAGCTGCTCAGCCGCATCGACCCCTTAATGCCTAATCACATGTATCGTGAGGAATGTTATTATCTGCTTAAGCTATCTCAGAGCGGAGATATTGCACAGCCCGAGTGTGACCCTGCAGCACCCAGACTTCATGTAAAGGGATGACCTAGCTGCCATCTGCGATCTGGTATGCGCCGTTGCGGCGGAAGGCTGCCTCGGCAATGCCAAGCTTGGACAGGTCTGGTCCACCGTCCTTGTCGAGAAGCGATTTACTTTCATTGGTCTCCACAATAAAGGCAATCGCGCCTCCCCTCACCGCTTCCGAACACAGCTTCGATTCCTTGCTGTCGAGACCAAGAGACCGATAGGCACGCGTCTGAGCGTTATCGATAAAATCAAATGGCGCTGCTCCAGAATATCCGCCTCCGCCGATTCCCGGAGAATGCTCGAAGGTAGACAAGCCATAACCGCCTGCAATAACCGGGTAACCGTAGCTAGGTACAATGGCCAAGCCAAAGTCATCAAGCTCGCCCCCCCTTGCTCCTGTCTCCTCCAGCTCACGCATCTCCTCCACATGCGTATCCGTCTCTGACTCGATCCGTCTGGAATGCTCCCAATCTTTGGTCAGAATGAGCATCTCACCCGGCGTGAAGCCCGCTCCTTCAAGTTCCTCAATTGCCGTTATTACATCCTGCTGTTTTTCGAATAGTGCTATTTTTTTGGCCATAATGATTGCCTTCTTCCCTTCTTTAAAGTGAAATTGTCCTTAAGATTGGTATGCCCAATCGGTCAGGTAATCAGTCGAATATGTCGGATGAAGCGGAATTTTGACAAATAACGTCTAATACGAGATGGCAGGTTGTGCGGTCAGCCACGTTCGGGGTATGATGTTGAGTAGATATGGGAGAAAGCGGAGAAGGGGGATGGAAGGATGATTCATCGGATGCTTCGTTATCCCGCGGGCTGGGAATGGCATGTCGTTCAGCAAGCCAGATACGAGCCCCTGGATCAGCAGCCGCTCCCGAGCAGGAAGTCCGCCGCACGAGGCGAGGGCTCCCCTGCACTGAAACGAACCAAACAGAAGCCTTCGATGTCCGAAGCACAGAGTCAGGCTGAAGAGCATATTGCGGATTTGAAACGCGAATTTCCGGAATGCGCCATCTGGCTGGACGAATGCCAAGGCAGACGAACCAATCATATATATGTTGACGATCAGCCAACAATCGGCCCGCTTCTATGCGGCACCTTAATGATTCAAGTAACGGAAGATCATTCCGATGTACAGTCATTCCACTTCTGGTTATCCAGTAGTCGACTCATTACGATGCATGAGGATATGCGCGTCCCGCTCAGACTTCAGTCCGGAACTCATGCGCTCAAGTACGACGAATGCGGAATCGCGCCCGAAGCTTTTTTCATTATGATCAGCGTTCTGCTGGAAACTTTCCACATTGGATTGGATGGATTCGAGCGCAGACTAGGCGAGCTGGAGCGAACGATGAGGCGACGCAATCAGACCGGATTGCTTGACGTTATTTTCGAGAGACGATATGACCTGCTCCACTGGAGCCACCTCTTCATCCCGATTCGTGAGCTGTACGGAGCAGCGAAAGAATCATTCACAGAAGAGCTGGAAGAGAAGGAAGCTTTCATTCGTCTTAATCACAAGCTGGAACGCATCGAGACGCTGCTCAAGCATTATGCGCTGGAGATTGATACGCTCATCTCGATGGATGACGCCATATCCAGCTTTCGAGGCAATGACATCATGAAGACGCTGACGATCTTTACCGTCTTGTTCCTGCCGGCGACTATTGCCGGGACACTGATGGGAAGCAACTTCGACAAGCTCCCCTTCAGGGATCATCCCTGGGGATTTGCTGCTATGATAGCAGGAATTGCAGCCATTACAATCGGGATCTACATCTGGTTATGGAAGAAGGGCTGGACCGGCGATCTGCTTAACAAAAAGAGCGGTCCGCTGCTAATGCCTGAACCCGACTCTCAGGAGAGCCGTTCACACCGTCATGGCAAACGAAAGAAATCTCCGAAGAGCAGGCAACCGGAGGCCCCTATCGAATCATCAAATACGCTCGCATTGCGTTCCCGTAAAAATCGCGTGTAATACGCGGCTCCTACGGGAGCGTTTTTTCGTATGGGCCGCATTCCTATCGCAGGTACCTATTCTGGGCGATCGACATACACTATCCCATCAGTCGGTTGCGACGGAGGGATGACAATGATGTCAGCGTCGGAGCATGCGCGAGGCTTGGAGCCAGATATGGTGAGTGCGCTCTTCATGGCTGCGGTATGCGGACAAACATATGTACAATTCAATAACAAGGAAGACGGCTTGTTTCTCGTTCCCCGCACCTACAGTCTAGTGGGGGAATTTACAGCATCGAACGCTTATGACCAGCGGCCTGAGCGCTTCGGCTTCCTCATTGTGTCGGAGCAATGCGCCATCCTGGCCTTTCGAGGCACTGGCTCGGCAGTCGATTGGGTATCCGACTTTATAGCCCATCAAACCCTATATAGGCCTGTACGAAATGCAGGGCTTACGCATAAAGGCTTTACCGATATCTATATGTCCGCACGCGACCAGGTGCATGCCTTGCTTGGCCAAGTTCCGTACAATAAGCCTTTATTTATTACAGGACACAGTCTGGGCGGCGCACTAGCCACGCTCGCCGCGCTTGATATCGCTACGAACACGCCGTTTTCCGCTCCGATGGTCTATACGTTTGGCGCCCCTCGGGTCGGTGATCCCAAGTTTGTTCAGGCTTATAATTATGTCGTGCCGGTCCATTACCGATTCCAGAATGAGTTCGATATCGTCCCTCACTTGCCCCCGCTTGTCTATCAATCGCCCAGAACAAAAGGAACGTACTTTTATTTGCATGTCAAAGGAGAAGTTCAGCGCTCCTTCCGAATGGGCTCTGTCTCCAGCAACCATGTGCTATCAAGCTATTTTGCCGATTTGGCCAAAGAAAAACCCGTTGACGCGGCAGTCATGTGTGCCGAGCCTCCGGGCTGGTGTCCAGCAATTGAGGACGAATAAGGGATGGGCTTATTGATCTTAAGCCGGAAGAACGTAGAGCAGAATTGCAAAGAAATGAACGATGGATCCCGCAAGTACGAACAAGTGCCACACCGCATGATGGTAAGGGAAGCTCCGCCACATATAGAAGATCGTGCCTGCTGTGTACAGGATGCCGCCCGTTATGAGCAATTGAAGACCGCCTGGCGCCAAATGCGTAATTAACGGCTTCCATGCGAATACGATAATCCAGCCCATCGCGATATACAGAATGGTTGACGTGAATAGATATCTGGACGGGAAGATAGACTTGAATACCGTCCCAACAATCGCAATTCCCCAAACAATGCCGAACAATACCCAGCCAAGCGCACCTTGAACGATATGGAACAAGATTGGCGTGTACGTACCCGCAATAAAGACATAGATAAACGAATGGTCAAGCGATTCGAAGACCCGCTTGGCCTTTCCGATAGGAAAGCTATGGACAAGGGTCGAGGCCAAATACAGCAACAGCATGGCGGAGCCATAGATCGTGAAGCTGACGACATGCATAGCTGTGCCTTTCAACGATGCGAATACAATAAGCAGTACAAGAGCCGCGATGCTAAGCAGCGCTCCTATCCCATGCGTAACCGCGTTAGCGATTTCCTCGCCTTTAGAAAACGTATGTGTATTAGCCATAAGGTAGTCACCTCTTCCGACGTTTTGCCCCGGGCAAAACGCATTCGTATGCGTGCTTACCTTCAGTCTAAAGGATTACAGCCATTCTTTCAACCACGCCCGTACGCGTCCAATCGTCTTATCCAGATTGCATACCGCTTCCGTATCCATGAATGGCTCAGTATTGCGGAAATAATCGGCATGCCCTCCTACTGTAGGAATGCCTTCCACATATCCGGGCGCATACTTAAGCCGATTCCACGTCGGTACGGTCCGTCCCGATCTTGTCCAGCCGCCCCAACTGCCGATTCGGCTGATTGGATCGTTAAGATTGCCCAAGCTGTCGATGGAATGAAAGTAGCTTACCCTATCCCTAAGGGAAGGATGGATCGGTGTGCGCGGCGAACCCACCTGTACGACACGGAAATCATGGACAGCACCTTCCTCCTCCAACAGCTTTGCTGCTTGGTAAGCTGCCGCACCGCCCCCGCTATGTCCGATAAAGAGCGCTCGCTCACCATTAACTGTATCCTTTATTTGCTGCCATACATATTTCCCGCCGACTCGTCCTGCCCGCATCCGATTGGACAAGTCCGACTTCACCTCCAGGAGCTGTCTCATCAAGCTGCGGCTGGCATCGCCATAAGGAAACAACACCTGAATCGTATGCTCGATCCCCTCCGAATGCAGCTGTTCCTCAAGCCTCGTTTTACATGCGTTGAAGGAGCACGTCGTTGTCTTCACTCCGGCAAGCAGATAAACGCGGAGCGACGATGTATGGGCTGCCATAGAGAATCCCTCCAGTGAATAATCGATTGTTTATCGTTATCCTCATTATGCGGGGACACCGGGCTTATCATTCTTGAAAATCGCTGTCAGTTCCGACCACACGGAGCCCTGAGCTTTCGTCCCCTCATTCGTGCCATGAATGTAAGCTTTACTCATTGGGAGCGCTCACGCTTTTTTTCTAGGCTATATCCTATTCACCCCATAGTCGGAATGCGAATCCAGACAATAAAAAGAACGTCAAACCGCTTACGCGGCTGACGTCCCGTCCATGTGATATTGCGTGCTACACGCCCATTTTTTTGCGCTGGTTGTTAACCTTTTTTGTGTTCTGGCTCTTCATTTCCTGAGTCCCGGTTGTCAAATGCTTCTGACCTTGCTGGCCGCCGGATGCAGATTGTTTCTTCTGAGCCAGCAATTGCTTGACGCGCTCGGCCTGGGTTAACGGCTTGGATGGCTGCGCTTCGTTTTGTTCATTTGTAGACATAGGTTCACCTCGCTTTATGCTCCAATCATTTCTATTCTACTACACTTATATATCGTGTAAAAGAGCCTTTCGAAAGCTGTACCTGATCTCTTAACCTGAAATGGGCCTTTTTGAAACGCTCCTCGATCTCTTCCGTCGTCACAATAACCGCTCGACCGGCTATTCTGCGCACAGCCCGCAGCATAGCTAGCGACTCCTCTTGAGGCAACACGGAGCATAGATTATAGGGCATATCCACGATAGCCGTATCATATCTAGTCATCTCGTCCTGCATATCGCCCAGCTTCACCGTATTCGGATAGCCGAAGTGAGCCAGATTCAATCTTGCCCCCTGCACGGCAAGCGGATTCCGATCAATACCGTCAATCGCTATACCCATCGACATCGCTTCAATCAATACCGTCCCCATTCCGCAGCAGGGGTCAATCATACGCAATGTCTTGAGATTCGATTGTCCTGCCCCGATATTTACGATAGCTCGGGCTGCACGAGTGGGCAGCGCTGTAGAGTAGTTCTGCGGCTTGCTCTGATGCTTCAGCCACGTGGAATCATCCTCTTGGCAAGGACCGAACAGCCAGTTACCTTTATAACGGATTAACCCAAAGAGTTTCTCCGGCTGCCGCATCTCCGCTTTTCCTTTCAACACGGATCCAGCCGTCCGCTCCAGCATACGCCGCTCGTCATAGGAATGCCGCTCGTCACCTTCCGTATACAGTACTTTGAAGGTACCGCCAACGGGCTCCAGAGAGGCAATACGATCCGTAAGCTCTGACAGGCTTTCCGCTTCCTCGATTACTTCAATCCGCCTCTTAAAGAACGGACTTCTATTCACCGAAGGCGAGCCTTCGGATTCGGATCCCCACGCCACGACACCATCAGCGATCGACGCCATGCTGCCGAACAAGGAACGAAGCTCCAGCGCACATAAGTCTGATTCATCCTCATGACGCGCATATGTATAGATGACTTGCATTTCTCTCACACCTAACGTTTGCTGTCGTCTTCTCCATCCAGTTGGTTCTCTGGCTGCTCTTCGGTAACATTCGCAGCTTTGGCATTGTCGCTAGCAAAGCTTGCTTCAAACTTATCTGCTGCGGACGGCTGTTCAGCGACACGCTTCTCCAGCGCTTTCACCGTCTTCTGTAACTTATATATGCGCAGCATGCCGAATAAGCCCACTGTCAAGCCGCCAAGCAACGTCGATACAAGAATGACTAGAATAAGCGGCGTATTCGTCTTGGCGAACAGAAAATTCACTTGCACCTGATCCACATTAATAACGGCAAATACAGCGATCACAAGCGCAAATACAAATGCAGATATCAGTATGCCTTGTCCCTTCATCAGCGATCCCTCCAGTTCTTAGATTAAGATTCTCATAATTGGTTCAAATAGTCTAGAGGACAATAGGAAGGGGCTAATAATGATTCCCATCAAAAAAAAGCTGGCCTGATCGTCCAAACGACGCCGGCCAGCCTCTAGCTATTAAAGGTAACGTTAGTAACCCCGTATATAGGCCTTTGGAACCTGAGCGCGGAAGTCGCCGCCCGTCTCCTTGATCGCATGAATAGCCCAATACGGATCACGCAGCAAGGCGCGACCGACAGCAATCAAATCCGTCTTGCCGCTTGCAAGCGCATCAGCTGCGAATTGAGGATCGTCCAGCATGCCGACGGCAACAACAGGAACACCCAGCGCTTCTTTCACCGCATATGCAGCGTCCAACTGGAAGCCAGGCTCTAACTTCGGTCGCTTGGCAGGAGCAGGCGTGCCTTCTCCTCCCGTCGAGATATGAAGCAGGTCAACGCCCGCCTCCAGAAAAGCACGGCACAGCTCGATACCGTACTCGATGCTATAGCCATCCTCGACGTATTCCAGTGCTGAGATACGTAATAACAGCGGCATATCATCCGGCATATTCTTCTTCACTTCAGCAATAACCTCTCGGCCGAACAGCGTCAGGTCTTGTCCATATTCATCGTCACGTGTATTCGTGCGAGGAGAATGGAATTGATGCATCAGATAACCGTGCGCGCCATGCAGCTCGATCGTATCGAACCCCGCTTCTACCGCTCTGCGTGTGGCGTCGCCGAATGTCTTGACCATTTGCTTTACTTCCTCCGTCGTCAGTGCCCGCGGCTGCTTGTATGTCTCGTCGAAAGCGATCGCCGATGGCGCTACAGGCAGCACGGCATCCTGCGCCTTCCGTCCTGCATGAGCGATCTGAATGCCGATCTTGGCACCATGTGCGTGTGCAGCGTCGACAATGCGCTTCAGCGCCGGAATGTGGTCATCGGACCACAAACCCAGACATTGGTCGGAAATCCGGCCGTCAGGCTCGACATTGGTCATCTCCACAATAATAAGGCCAATGCCTCCAAGCGCACGGGATGTATAGTGCAGATAGTGCCACTCATTGGCAATCCCGTCCTTCTTCGTAACGCTGTACTGGCACATAGGCGCCATAACCGTTCGGTTGCGAAGCTGGAGTCCCTTCATGGCAAAGGGTGTTTCTAACGTAAATCCACTCATTGATTTCTTCCCTCCCTGAATCTGTCTATCTAACCGCGCCGTTCGAACGATACGTGGTTATATATTTTACTGCTAACCTTTACGCTCATGCAAGCGGTTAGGGCTTAACTGGAAACAAAAAAAGACCTCTATGGAAGAGATCTCTTGGATTATGCAGTTCGGAATGCGCTGGCGGCCGGCATACTCTCACAGCCTGCATAAGAATGCAGCCTTCCGTGATAGACCAGTTCAAGCTCCGGGGTATGCTGCAGATCGCCAGGCGTCACGAGCAGCGGTGATTTATCAACCAGGCTTACGCCGCTTCGTTCGAAGACAGTCGCTACGAATTGAGAGCAGAAGTAAGCGTATCTGCGCTCCCACTCGATGTTAAATACGACACCAAGCATGCCTACCAAATTGTATTTGTACAAATCCTGATATTGCTCGAAATGCTGCACTTGCGTCCGGATGCTGTTATACGCGGCTTGACTCACGTTGCAGCGATATAGAGCGCACATCGACTCTTCAAAAAAATCGCCCCGCACGTTTTCCTTCACAAACCCTGCGAAAAAAGGGTTGCTTGGATTTTTGCGGCCAAAGCTATATACTTCGCTCAAATCCGAATCAAAAGCAATCGATGCATGATTAAGCGGATCTTTCGTGAAGGTTCTTATAATTTTTGTTAAGACAGTTCCGGTATCTGTTAGCAATACATATATTTCTTTATCTCTGTTCATGACCCTCTGACCTCCACATGAAAGAACTCTTCTAGGTATTTACTTTAATGCAGGATATGCAAAAATATTAACCTGCTCAGGTAATAGATGACCCTCGACTTTAGTCCAGTTATGCAAGCCTCTCATGAAAGAGAAAAGTGAAAATGTTATGAACGTCATCAATCCTTCTTCATTCTACTGGATTTTCCATCTTTACTCAACCTATCAAATCAAAAGACATCAAAATAAATTCTATTCTGTCAGGAATTGTAGGACTGCTTGGACTAGCATGATATAGTTAGGAAAAGGCTTGTTTCCTTAATAATCTACTCTATTCATGAACGGGAGATCGGTTACGATGGACTGGTACAAACGACATATCACAAGTTTAAAACCTGTATTTCACGAAGTACAGTTGCAGATCATGCAATTCCCGCACCCGCTTGGAGACATCGGGAATCGGTATGCCGAGAAGTACAACCCTCTGGTTGATATTGACAAAGGCAAAGACTACATATGCGTGCTCCTGCCTTATTGGATGCAAGAATTAGTGGACCTATCGGACGAGCAATGTAATAGACTGGCGCTTGCCAATATATATGGCATGCTTTACTTTTTTATTCTTGATGATGTAATGGATAGTACGCAGATCGACCGGGTAAAGTCTCAACTTTCTCTCGCAAGCCTCCTTCAATTGAAGATGTCCGCCGTATTTCGTGAACTGTTTCCTTCGGATAGTCCCTTCTGGGCTTATTATGATCGTTATGTAACGGTATGGGCGGATTGCGTCATGAATGAGGATAAAGCTGATTTCTTTGTCCATAATCCCATCCGTACGGCCGGAAAGGCTGGTCCGGTGAAAATATCAGCAGTCGGTGCGTGTCTGCTTGCCGGGCGCGAAGAGCTAATCGATGAAGTTGGTCAATCGATCGATCTGTCTCTCATGACCTTGCAAATGCTGGATGATTGGGCGGACTGGCAGGAAGATATGGAAGAGGGCAACTATAACGGATTACTGGCATTGATCGCTTTCGAGACGGGCAAAGATTTGAAATCACTTACTATAGAAAAGATAAAATCGCACATTTATGTACTTGGCTGTATGAATCGATATACAGATATCGCCAATCGCAACCATAAAAGCTTGTTGGGGCTAAGTATCTGCATTCCTTCTATCTTGGAGTACCATGATTATATGGTAAACAGCCTGCGTGAAATTGCATCCGGGATTGAAAACAACAAGCGAAAGGCTCTGGGCGGCGGAATCAACTTTTTTGCTTAAAGCTACGCAAGTCTATTATCCTAGAACTGTACGACTATACCCATGTAGAATATAGTAAAATAGTTGTAGTAAATGTCGAATAATCGTGCTATCCTAGTCTTGGTAATCCTATACATATTTGAGAGGATGATTACGGTGCCAAGCGAAAAGGAACTACGTGAACAAATTATTGAGAAAGCATGGGCGGACGGAGAGTTCAAGCAGCAACTGCTGAAAGACCCTAAGGCAGCGATCCAAGATGCTTTTGGTATCGAAATTCCTGCTGAATTCAAATTGACTGTACTGGAAGAAACAGATGATACTTTCTACCTGGTTCTGCCTAAGAATCCGGATGATAAAGAAAACGTGGTTGGTGAGGTCTGCTATCCAAGATGGTAATTAAATACATAAAAAGCCGATTAATTATTTAATCGGCTTTTATAATTCTTGGAAGTTTAATTTTACATTCAGTCCCTTGGCCTTTTGTGCTACTAAATTGAATAGTCCCTTTCATAGCTTCGATTATTCGATAAGTAACCATAAGCCCTAAGCCAGTACCCTTTGTCTTTTTTGAATAGTATGGTTCTCCTAATCGTTTTAAATCTGCCTCATCAATTCCCTCGCCGTTATCTTTAATAACAATTATAATCATGTTCTCCTGCACTTCATAATTTGCCGAAATTTCAACCAATCCCGCATCTCTATTAAAAGCCTCAATACTATTTTTAATAATATTGATTAAGGCCTGCTTAAACTTTGAAGAATTTCCGTCTATAAATAAGTCATTTTGCGAACTTATCTTCAGAGTTCCTCCCCCCATTGTTGCTAGGGGAGCTAATATTGCCGTAATTTGCTGCAATTCATCCGTTAAATTTAAAGTGCGCATGTCTCCAAGATCTGGTTTAGCAAATGTCAAAAAGTCAGTAATGATTTCGGATGCTCGATCTAATTCATTAATTGCAAGCGTTGTATAGGCCTTTTCCTTTTCCCCACTTGATTTCTGACCAATTAACTGCAAAAAGCCTCGTGTTACTTGTAATGGGTTTCTTACTTCATGTGCAATCGAAGCTGCCAGGTGACTTATCATCTCAATTTTTTCTGACCGTTGTAACTCATTATTAAATATCTCAATTTGTTTAGAGTACTTCACAGCTTCTTCATAATTTTGCATAACCTTTCGAACTAAAATAATTATTAATGATGCAAGAAAGAATAACAAACTTACTTTCCAAAAAAACATCATATGCATTTGATCACTTAAGAAATACCAAATAACTTCTGCAATACCCACTCCCGCAAATATACTAAAACCCGAAGCTAGGATAATAGCTTCTTTGTTACCTCTTTTACAATAGAGGAATAATGAAACTATTAAGATGATATTACCAACGACTATTGAAATGGCAAATATAATAAGGCCAACATTTTCATACAATCGGGCGATGAATTCACTATTAGCGCTACCTATAAGTAGTGCAATTAAGAATATTGCACTTACCATTTGTAAATTTCTAAAATAACGAACAATATTATATGGGCCTTTCCCGAAGATTTTATCAAAAAAGAAGAAGATGGAGGGAATAAGAATAGATGAGGCCACATCAAAAATGTAATATAAAACCCTTCCATACTCCGGAAAAATCTTATCTATGAAAGAAGAGTAAGTTAGTATCATTAATCCAATAGAAAGCATAACTAGAAACAACGAATTCCAACCAGGTACAAACGATCGATTAAAGAAAACAACACTGACTAACATGAAAAAAGATATAAAAATTAATGCAGCTCCTAAAATAACCGCAATCAAATCTTCTTTTACATATCTTTTAATTAGTTCTGATGATTCACCAATATTGATAACATCTTGCAAACCTATTCGATAATTATCCCTTATTAGCTTTAAATAGACTTCTTTTTTTGTTTCAGAGTTAGACAGAGGTACAAAAAATTCATTCAAGTCATAAGGATAGTCTCTTGTTAGTTGATACACTATATTTTGTTCAATATAAATAGTTATACTAGTTGCAAATAGTCTATTAAATTCAATAGCAGGCCGCATCTGAGTCAACTCTGGCAATTGAAATTTAATCCAAACTGTTTTGATTTCTTCAGGCACAACCGGATACTCCCCGCCTACCTTTACGGGGAACCAGCCGTCATCATCACTTAAAGCGCTTACTTGCTCGATCGTCATCTCTTTACCGGATTGCTCCCAGAACATTTGCCACTCTGTAATGGTATTCATTCGCTCGTTGCCTTCGGCACGAAGCTGGGCCACCGGAACTAGAAAGGACAAAAGCACTACTACAATAGCAACTTTATATATAAATCCACGCGTTTCCCCCATAATGAGCACCTCTGACCAACCTCTTCGCGTTGAAATATTTTTCATAATTCGACAATGTTCTGCAAAATTTTCCTACTAACATTTTCCTCTATTCCAAATATAATAGCAACAGTCTAAATGGGCTGTTTTGCAAAAAAAATATCCCGATCGCCTCTCACTTCATGAAGAAGTGAGAAGCATCAGGATAGAATCAAGCAGATTAATTAGATCAATTTGCGTTTAATGGCCACCGTACGATGCATCCCATAATTTATTGTCATTACGATGACGGCGATTAGCAGGATAAGCAGCATTTCTACAATAAAGGACATAGACGGCATTGTAAACGTGTAGCCGAACAGCTCCGATGGTCCGGTACCGCCCACCATTTCAATTAGAATAATGGGGATAAGCGACAGAATAGAAACCGCTATGCCTGTTTGCCAATTAAAACGATAGAAGCTGCTTCCGATCATCCATCCAATAGCGAAATAACCGAGGAAACCAAGGAAAAACTCCACACCGACTTGCAGGAGCAGCGGCTTAACCAGAATCTCCTGCCCTCCAAACCACTCTGTCAGCAGGCGTTCCACTGGGAAACCGACAGTCATAATTAAAGCACTTATAAGCGACATAAGCATGCTGAATAGGACAGCTCCTCCCACAAAATGCTTGCGGGTTATGCCACTGGAGACGAAACTGGACAACGAAAGGGGTGTGAGCAGAATGCCGAGTATCAATAGGTATAATTTCGGCGAGATTCCAGCACCCGACCAGATGCCCTGTCCGATCTCCATCTCTTTCGATAAATGAATAGGCAAGCCCAATTGAATACCAATGAAAATGGCTGTGAATATGCTCCAATATGCAATGAGCGAGATACGATAACCGGACCATAGGTTTTTGGCTACAATGAACACAGGATGTTTTCTCTTTGTTGTCATATTCCCTCGCCTCCTTTCTTCGTCAAATGCACGAACAGATCTTGCAGCGCCACAGGGCCAAGCTCCAGCCCGTCCGTACGTGCACGATTTACGCGCTCTTGGCTCAGCTCTCCGTATACCGTTACAGACTTAGTCCTGCCAAGCGTCTGCTCTCCGAGCACCTGTAGTCCAATCACATATTCATCCACCCGCTCAGCCGGTCCTGTAATGGTAACGCCCCGTTGTCTCAGCAATTCCGACTCTTCTTGCAAAAGCAATCGTCCGTTATCCAGAATGAGTACCTCTTCGAACAAATTGCCCACTTCCTCGATCAAATGAGTCGAAAGAATAAAGGTACGCGGATGCTCCATATAATCGCGAAGCACTTCTTCATAAAAGGCGTACCGCGTAGGAGCGTCCATGCCGAGATAGGCTTCATCAAATATCGTAATGGGTGCCCGGCTTGCCAGGCCAATCGTGACGCCAAGCGCCGACTTCATACCTCTCGACAGGCTGGAAATTCTTTTCTTTTGCGAAAGCTGGTACAAGTCCAGCAGATAATTCGCATATTGTTCATCCCAATTCGGCCAGCAGCTTGCCGCCAGCTTGATCGCATCCTTCACAGAGTAACCGTCCGACATATGGCCATGCTCTTGAATGAAGCATACCTGGCTCATTATTTCCGCATTTTCGAACGTAATTTTGCCGTCGATCAGTACTTCCCCCGTCGTGGGCTGCCTGAATGAAGCAAGTACCGACAGCAGACTGGTTTTGCCAGAGCCGTTCCGTCCAAGCAAACCATAAATTTTATTGCCTTCCAGCTTGAAGGACACATTCTCTACCGCCACGGTGCGCCCGTAATGAACCCCAACACCTTTTATATCAATGCTTAATGTCATTGTCCCTTACCCTCCTTCCGGCTTTCAATATGGTTCAATATATCTGCGATCGGCACGCCGATCTGTCTCGCTTCCTCGACCATTCGGTCGACCACTTCCTCGAAGAAACGATCCTTGCGCGCTTGAACCAGTGTCTGCCGTGCGTCCACACTTACGAACATACCAATCCCTCTCTTCTTATACAAAATGCCTTCCTCTGTCAAAAGCTGAAAGCCCTTCGCTGCAGTAGCCGGATTAATCCGGTAAAACGCCGCATACTGGTTGGTCGACATGACTTGCTCATCTTCCTGCAGTACCCCGGATACAATATCAGCCTTAATTTGATCGGCAATCTGCTGATAGATCGGACTTCGTTCATCAAACACGTCATCACCCCGCAACCTCATTGGTTCATTACTTATGTAACTAACCATATAACTTCACGAAACAATCGTCAAGCCCCATTTGAAAATAAATGAATAATTCTTGCGCACAAAAATGGTTTGCCTTACCATGTGAGGAGAGAATTGAACAAGCAAAGGAGTAGCTTGCATGACCGAATACATACTTGTAGCAGGGGCTGTCATTCGCAATGACCAGGGAGAAGTGCTATGCGCGCTGCGATCCGAGACCATGTCCATGCCGAGACTATGGGAGTTCCCCGGCGGCAAGCTGGAGCCGAATGAGTCGGCGGAGCAATGCCTGGTGCGGGAAATTCTGGAGGAGCTTGGCTATGTCATACAAGTTGGAGATTTAATCGCCGACGTGATACACGAGTATCCTTCCATCCGCGTGCGGCTTGTCACATATGAGTCCAAGCTGGCGAGCGGCATGCCTGTGGCGCAAGAGCATGAGCAGCTGCTATGGCTGCCGGTTAACCGCATGAGGGAGTTGGAATGGGCCCCGGCAGATTGGCCTACGGTAGAAGCCTTAATAAAAGCACAATCGCAGGAACAATAGCGGTATAAACAAGTTGATGGATCTTGTAACTTCTGGAAGAGTTTTTACGTTGTATGTGATAACAACCATGGATTACGGCACGGATGCAACGGGCATTAACTTATTCATTTCGTTTTGAAAAAAAAGGAGGAATAGCCTCATGAAGCGTACTGCCCTATTAGCGGCTTGCCTGGCGATCGTGTTATGTCTTCCGTCATCGCTTTCATGGACGGACTCAAGCGTGGCTCATGCGGCGCAGAAGCCGATTCGCATTGAATTAGATAGCAAAGAGCTGCCGCTTGCAGCGCCCGCTTACATTGAACAAGACTCTACACTCGTACCCGTTCGGGAGATTGCCGAAGCATTGGGGGCGACGGTCACGTACGACAAGAAAGACGGAGAGCGAACCATTCTGTTAACCAAAGGCGAACGGAAGGCCCTGCTAACGATCGGCTCGAAGCAGATGCATGCGCAGGGAAGAACCATCGCTTTGACTGCGGCCCCCCGCACCGTTAGCAGCATCACGTTTGTCCCGCTCCGGGCGATATCCGAAGCGCTCGGAACCGTCGTAGCATGGGACGGCTTGAAGCGAACGGTCCATATCGATAAGCCACTGGAGCTCCCCGCTATCGGAACAGAAGAGAAACTGATCGAGCTGCTGAAGTCGACTCCGACCGACGACAGCGCCATCATTTCGCTGCCGGGATTATGGCTCCAAGGTAGAGAAGAAGTGGCGGTAGAGAGTTCAGCCCCGCAAGTATCGGAAGCTAATGGAGAAGCCGGGACACCTGGCATCGACTACTCGCAAACGAACATTCAAGTAAGCGGCGTAGACGAAGCCGATTGGGCCAAGACCGACGGAAGATTCATCTATCAGATCAGTGGCTCCCGTGTCGTCATTACGGATATCGCCAATCCTGACAAACCGCGACTAGCCAGTGAATTAACATACGGCCCGGAAGAACAATTCCAGCCCGAACAGCTCTATGTAGACGGTACGCGCCTGATCGTAATCGGTCATGCGACTGACTATGGCCTTAATACCATTCAGCCGCAGTCGGAGCAGCTTACCGTTTTGCCGGAGAGCAAAAGCGTATCATTATTGCCTCCGCCACAGATCAAGCAGTCAGTGAAATCCTATATTTACGACCTACAAAGCAATGGACAGCCCAAGCTGAAGCGCACGTTGGAGCAGGAAGGCAGCTACCTCTCCTCCCGCAAGATCGGCGACGCTTTATACATCATCACCAATAAGTTCTATCGCAATTATTCTCTATATGCCAAGTCAAAGGGACTTCATCTGGATGCCAGTACAGGACAGCAAACGGACTTCAAGGAGCTGGCAGCCTCTTTCCAGACCAATTATACCGATTCTGCCGTATCCGACAAGCCGCAGAGCGTATCGTTGAACGATATTCATTACTTCCCCGACATTCTTAACTATTCGTTGCTGCTTGTCGGGTCTATCGATCTGGGACAGCCGGAAGGCCAGCTTCAGGTATCAGCTTATCTAGGATCAGGTGACAGGATCTTTGTCTCTCAACGGCATCTCTATGTGTCCCAGATGATCCACAAGGCAAAGGGCAGCGCTTTTGAGATGATTACGAAATTCCACAAGTTCCGCCTGGATTATGGCAGCGTGCTTTATATGGGTGAAGGTACCGTTCCCGGCTACGTCACCGATCCATTTTCGATGAATGAGCATGAAGGCTATTTCCGGGTAGCCTTAACGAATGGCGATCTTACGTCAGAGCACCCCGGAGAATCGAGCCAAATTTATATTTTGGACGAAAAGCTTCGTATCGTCGGGAAGGTGGACGGCATCGCACCGGGCGAACGCATGTATTCGGTACGCTTCATGGGGAAACGCGCCTATATGGTCACCTTCCGCAAGGTTGATCCCCTCTTTGCCATCAACTTGAGCAATCCGCAACAGCCGAAGATTCTTGGCCAGCTGAAGATTCCGGGTTACAGTGATTATTTGCACCCGTATGATGAGAACCATTTGATTGGATTCGGCAAGGACACAACCGAAATCAAGAGCCTCGGATCTTCGAATGAGACGGTGGCCATAGCCAAGGGCATGAAAGTCGCCCTGTTCGACGTCAGCGATGTGAGCCAGCCTAAGGAAAAGTTCAAGGAAATTATCGGAGACTCCGGGACGCATTCTGAGCTGCTGAACGATTACAAGGCGCTGCTATTTTCCAAAGAAAAGGGGCTATTGGCCTTCCCTGTCACGCTTTATGAGATCGAAAACAAAAATAGCACTGGAAATGCAGAAGTATTCGCCCACGGCCAATTTGCCTATCAAGGCGCTTATGTGTATAGCCTTGACCTGGAGCGAGGCTTCCGGTTAAGGGACCGGATAACGCATCTGTCGAATGAGGAAATGCTGAAGAGCGGAATGTACGGTTACAATTATTCGAAGGCTATCAGACGAATTATGTATGCGGGAGATACACTCTATACGTTGTCGGATGCTATGCTGAAGGCCAATGGTCTGAGCGACTTGAAGGAACGCGGCGCACTACTGTACCCTTAGCCGCTTAGAATTCTATCATGAGAGGACAGTGACAGACGCTGTCCTCTTCTTCTATTCCCACCTCTTATTTGATCATTTAGCAACATTCCTTTTTTTCCAATTTATACGCCAGTCTCAAGTAATCTGGTATACTATTGACCATACGAAAACGAAGCAAAGGATGGTTGCCATGTCCGATTTCAACGGCCGGGACGATCTGGCAGATCGCCGCCGGAACAAGCTGAAGGTGCTGCAATTCGACAAGGACGGCAAAGATTTGATTGAAACCGAAAAACCTAAGGAAACGTTCCATGATGTGGGCGGCCTGGACGCTGTAAAGAAGAAAATCCGCATGAATTTCATTCTCCCGCTCCAGCAGCCTGAGCTATTCGCAGCTTACGGCAAGGAAGCTGGCGGCAGTCTGCTGCTCTATGGCCCTCCCGGCTGCGGGAAGACATTCCTCGCCCGTGCGATTGCCGGAGAGATTGACGCAAATTTTCTGCATATTGAGCTGCAGGCCATCTTGTCCATGTACGTAGGCCAAAGCGAAAGCAACTTGCATGATCTATTCGAGAGGGCGCGCGACAATAAGCCTTGCGTTATTTTTATCGACGAGCTTGACGCTATGGGCGGCAGCCGCAACAATATGCGCCAGCATCACGACCGCATGCTCGTGAATCAGCTGCTGCTAGAACTGGACGGCCTGCAATCGTTCAACGATGGCGTATTTGTCATCGGAGCGACGAATACCCCGTGGTATTTGGACCCCGCCTTGCGCAGACCCGGACGGTTCAACCATTTGATCTTCGTGCCGCCGCCTGAGGAAGCCGAGCGGGAGACCATTCTTAATCTTAAGCTTGCTGGCAAGCCGATCGATAGGCTTGAGCTGTCACGGATCGCCAAAGATACACGACACTTCTCCGGCGCTGATCTGGAGCAAATCGTCAAGGATGCGGTTGAGGGTGCTCTGGAGCGAACGCTTGAATTGGCCGAAATCCAGCCTATTACGCAAGAGGATATGCGGAAATCTGCGAACGGGCGGAAAGCGACAACGCTGGAATGGTTCGCCACTGCCAAAAACTACGCGACCTTTAGCGATATTAATCAAGATTACCAACACGTGCTTGATTATATGAAAACGAACGGATTGAAATAATCCATAACTTTCAGGGACATGAGGTTATGCTTATGATAGAAAGAGATCATTCTCAGCACTACTACCCCAGAATTTATCAACTGATGGAATGGAAGAGATACGAGGAAGCGCAGAAAGAAGTTATGAATCTACTGCGGGAACTGCCTGAAGACCCTGAGGCACATGCTATCGCAGGACAAATCTGTTTGCGCCTGAACAAACGAGATGAGGCGCTGCATTGGTCTCAGGAGGCGATTCGTCTGGATCCGGACAACGCGCTGGGCTGGTTTGTGCGCACTTGCGCCCTCTATGAGGCGGAAAAATGGAGGGCTCTTGATGAATCGCTAGAGAACGCGCAGCGCATCGACCCCTACGAGCCTTTCTATTACTTCCTGCGCGCCAATATATGCAACCAGAAGAACCATTTTAACGAGGCTAGGGATCATCTGCTTAAGGGCCTCCAGATTAGCCCGCATAACGCGCTCTACCTCGCCACATTAAGTTATACAGAAGCGCTGCTCAACCATGTGAACGAATCACGTGCGCTTGCAAGGGAAGCTCTTAGACAAGAAGTAGAATCCGATCAGGTATATCTGTATTTGGGGTGGGCTGCTGAGCGGAGAAGCGATTACGATGATCAACTGCTCATGCTGAAGAATGCCATTCAGTTGGACCCGGACAACAAGCAGATTCGTGAGGAATACTTGGAGGCGCTTCAGAAGGGCTACAAAGTCTATCGGATATTGCTTGCGCCTACCAACCTGCTTAAGCGTATGAAGCCCTGGCAAATTTTCTTGAGCTGGATGGTTGCGGCTCTGCTTTTCAGGCCGCTTATTATCTTGTTTATCGTGCTCTATATCCTCACGCACTGGTCCACCAAGCTTCTCGTTCATGTGAAGGTATTCGGATGGACGCGCCGCAGATAACGGTCCGAGCGATAAAAGTCCGCTAAGACTCGCTGTCTATAATCATCTCCAGTGCCCGAAGGATACAGCTGTATACCGCTAGTTCGGCCATGAACTCATACCCGGCTCGATCACAACCCGACTCCAGGTGTTCATGGATTATCTACAGAAAGTCTGATAGAGTGTGTGGTTATATACGTAAATGGATTCAACAGGGCTGTCCTCACAGCTCTGTTTTTTTGAGCCTATTCCAGCGCGCTACATTCCCATCCATTGACAATTATTGAGATTTTGTTTATTGTTTTTACTATGGTAAATTTTTTTTCCTCAGGGAAACATTATAGATTGCGAGGTGGCCGAAATGCCCAAAGCTGCTATTGAACATCCCTTATTCGAGCAATTGATTGCGTTTCGAACAACCTATCCCAAACAAACGATTTCTCATGACAGATTACAGTGGAAATATCATATAAGCGGCAAGGGAAAACAAGCGTTGCTGCTTTTGCCAGGCGGACTTGGGAGCGGCGAAGCATTTTTTTCGCATTTTATGGAGCTGTCGAGCCGCTATACGGTAATCGCTCCTTACTATGGCAAAGCAGAGCATATCGAACAGTTGTCGGATGGAATCATTGCGATTATGGAGCATGAAAATATAGAGTCGTTCCATGTGCTGGGCCAGTCCTTCGGCGGGCTTGTTGCACAAGCTCTGCTGTCGAAGGTTCCACACCGGATAGACAGGATGATATTATCCCATACGACTAGCGCATCACCTGAACCCGCCTCCATTTCTAGTCAAAAACGTATCGTTCGTATTCGCAATCTAATGCGCATTGTCAAAATGGTTCCTCGTTCCATGTTCATCACCGTATCCCGAAACAAAATTCAGAAACATTTTCGCTCAATGCCGGCTGGTGAAGGTGCCTTCTGGCTATGGTACTTCGAAGAGCTGATCCGCAGTCAACCGAAACAGGAGCATCTTGCGATCTATCAATGTATGCTGAATTTGGATAAAAAACCTCTTCCCCCGCCAAGTCAAACCTTCGATCAAAGCAATATACTCGTCATCGATTCGCCTGCTGACGCATCCTTTTCAGGGGAGGAACGAGATTCGGTACGCCTGCAATTCCCAGAGGCAGATTATTTGCGATTTAAGCATGCCGGCCATCTCAGCATTATTACGGAGCGAAAAATGTATATGAGAGAAATCCGCAAGTTTTTACTCACTTAAACAAATTCAGCCTCCAACGCGACTATATAAGCCGCATTGGAGGCTTGCTGCGTTTCTCCTAGGACATTAAGGCGTTGAAACCGACTTAGGGAGCGCTCTGAGTGTCCTGTCATGACATTAAGACGTTGAAACCGACTTAGGGAGCGCTCTGAGCGTCCTATCATGACATTAAGGCGTTGAAACCGACTTAGAGAGCGCTCTGAGCGTCCTATCATGACATTAAAGCGTTGAAACCGACTTACAGAGCGCTCTGAGCGTCCTATCATGACATTAAGACGTTGAAACCGACTTAGAGAGCGCTCTGAGCGTCCTATCATGACATTAAGGCGTTGAAACCGACTTAGGAAGCGCTCTGAGCGTCCTATCATGACATTAAGGCGTTGAAACCGACTTAGAGAGCGCTCTGAGCGTCCTTTCATGACATTAAGACGTTGAAACCGACTTAGGGAGCGCTCTGAGCGTCCTATCAGGACATTAAGGCGTTGAAACCGACTTAGGGAGCGCTCTGACCATTTAAGCGTTTCTGGCAACGTTATTTTGCCTGTTGCTACGTTTCTGGCTATTTAGTCTATTAATCCCCACAGGGACATTCCCCTGCCAGGACTGTCCTCCGCGCCTGCTCGAAAATGCTCTGAAATGCGATCTAGCTCTCTTCATCTGCCCACTTGCGCTATTGTGCCGATTGCTGCCCATGTTGTGACAACACCTTATATTCATGTTCCAAAATGGAATACAGATACGAGTCATGCCATTTGTCCTTGTGAAACATATGCTCTCGCAGATGCCCTTCATAGGACATGCCTAGCTTGCGCATAACGGTTGCGGAACCGACATTCCCTGGGCGGCAGGTTGCATAGATTCGATGGAGCCCTAACTCGCGAAACCCATAATGCAGCAAGGCAGAAGCTGCCTCGGTCGCATAACCTTGTCCCCAATACTGCCTGTTATAGCAGTAACCAATCTCGCCTTGCGACATCAGCATGACATAAAGACCCGTGCCGCCGATCAGCTTTCCGCTTTCCTTCAATGTCACGGCGAGCTCGTATCCCTCCCTAGGGCGTCGCTCCTGCATAGTGATCATTTGCTCAATAAAGCTTCTGGTATCCGCCACTGAGTTTGGTCCCCAAATCATATGGGTCGTGACAACTGGGTCAGATGCATATTCATGTACAGCTTCCATATCCTCATGAGTAAACTCCCGAATGATCAATCGTTCAGTTTCCAGTTGCATGTTGCCGCCCCCCTTTATTGTGCCGTTCCTCTAAACTTCAACCTGCTGCTGTGTTGCTAGAACTATAATTCCGAATACTTCTTCCACATCAGTCTAGCATCACGTTGCCTCTAAAACACCAACTCCCTCCCACACACCAAAACTGCAACACGATACCTCTAAAGTTCCGTTCATCTCTTACAAATCAATCCAAAAGCGTTTCAATACCTCACCGTTGTCTGTCGTTCTCTGTGAGTCCTGTACGCCGCCCGCCCGGCGAATCGTTCGCTCCGATGCCTCATTATCTTGATCGCATACCAACAGTACACGCTCGATTCCCATCGCTTTCGTTACCTTTAACGCCTCAGCTAGCTGTGCAGTCGCATATCCTCTGCCGCGACGCGAGGGCCGAATGCCATAGCCAATATGTCCGCCGCTCTCCAAAAGCTTCTGATTGAGTCGATGACGGATATTGACCGCTCCAACTACCTCATCTTCTTCGTTGATAAGCCAATAAGTCGAATGTGGAACAAAGTCGTCATTCGTCAATTTCTCCTCGCTGTCCGCAGCATACAGGAATGCCACATAAGCTTCAAAGTCATGCGGATCGTTTTCCGCTACCCAGGGCACAATTGCTTCTACTCCCTCCGTCAGCCAATCTTCATAAAATTCCAAATAAGCTTCACGGTATTCCAACGACGGCTTAACCAACCTCACTTCACCCATTTGGCATCCCCCTATATCTGACTAAAAACTATATAATGGAAAATATTATATCGATACAGCTTCAGTAATGCAATATAATAAAGAACCGGATGCGATCCTACACAATCGAATGGATCCAATAGGAATATTCGATGCTTACCAATTAACGAGAATAAAACATCCACACAGCCTGAGGGCAGAATGGATGTCTTATTCAAAAATATAACTAGTCCATATAGCGGGAGGCTTGCAAATTAAACATCTCGGAATACAAACTGTTTAACCTTAACAACTCCTCATGTGTCCCTTCTTCCACGATCTCTCCATTATCCAGTACTATAACCACTCACCCACAAATAAAGACTCTTCATAAATATGAGCAATACTAGATCCCAAGTTGGCTATGCTAGAGAACTAGAAAATTTTCTGAATTTGCATTTATACCTTCAATTAGTATTGATATTTCTTCCCACGCTTGTTCAAAAGTAACCTGTTTATTTCTCACCCGATTAAACTGGCGATCGATTTCTTGTGAAACGTTATAAGCTAGTTCTGGATCAAGCACTTCTACTATTCTAGCGGATGGTGACAATGCCGGTGCTGGGATAGAAGAGTCTGGCTTAAGCGCATCTAATGAAAAGGTTCCAAGTTCCAGATCGTCAAGATAGGTAGGAAAACCTACAAATTCTTGCCAATAGAAGCTCATCGTCGATCCAATGTTGGCTAGATCGGGAACCGATTTTTCGCTTAACAAATACTCTACTAACTCCCATGCCTGTTCTTCTTGTTCACTTGCATCACTAATAGCAATATTAACTGTTTTAATATATGGATTATAAAGTGCACCGTTAGGACTCTGTGGAATTGAAGCTGCCTGCCATCCAAAAGAAGTCTCTGGGTTTGCCAATAGCGAATACATAGTAGAAGCGTTGCCTATATAGAATACGAGATTATTCCAATTTCTCGGACCGGAATTTTCTTCTACTTTTCGGAGAATTGAGCTTGCTTCATCATTTAACATGTTTTCGGCTATTGCTTTTAATTCTAAATTCCATACTAGGCGACCACCATCACTACGTCTGTTTAAGCCGTTGTATTGCGCAATTTCAGTAAGTAGATTATTCCATGAAGTTGTACCTTGAATTTCATATCCCATTACGGTTGAGTCAGCTCTCTTGATTTGTTGTGAGATCTCACGTACTTGATCCCAAGTGATTTGTGAATCATTAAAAAGAATATTATGATCCTGAAGTAAGTTTTGATTAATAAAGAGAACTTCGCGGTCAAAGGTAGGGGAGATATAATAAGCGGGTCGATTTGATGGAATCATTTGACTTTGGATGTCATTTAGATGAACTTCATTTTTTTGGATTAATGTATTCATATCAACAAGCTGAATGTCTTTCCAATAAAAATCGGGATTAAAGTTAAAATAGATATCCGCTTGCTCTTGCTGCAGCAGCTCAGTAATGCGTTCTGTATAATTGGCAGTAGGTGAAGCTTCTTTATTTACTTGCTCAATAATACCGATTACCTCATAGCTAATATGGGGAAATTCTTTTTTAAGAATCTCTTCAAATCTACTAAACTCATTTTTATATGCAGTAATGACTTTTATCGTTAATGGCTCCTTATTTTTGGGAGGACCAACTATTGAACACCCGCTTAGTATACTGAATACAAGCACAGCAATAGCTACTAACTTATATTTCTTACCCATTAACACACCCCACCATTGATATATTTCGAGCTTCTTTCTTATAAAGAACAACCTTAAATGTTAAGCACTATATTGACTTCATCTATTGGTCGCATGATACTAAATTTACAATTATATGTAAACAAATCCGCTGAATATATAGAAAACCAAACTTCAATGAATTCGAAGTAAAAATGAGACATTCCACATGACCTTTTGTCATTGAAATGTCTCACTTGTCCGTTCGTATGATTATTCAACCACTACCGTATCTATATTGCCGGCTTCTTCTTGCATTTGTTTTTCATATCGCTCTTGCCACATCTTCTGAATTTCCTCATCTGTCATGGACTCCTGGGCTAACAATTCCTCACCCTTCGTCTGCAAGATAGAGAGTACTTCATCCACGGACTTTTTACCGTCCTGAATTTCCTTTAATTCCTCTTCCATGAAGTTATAGAACATCATATTAAATTGCTTCGGAAGTTTCTCATATTCTTTATAATCCATAGAAGGTTTCACTGGCTTTAACTTGTAAAATGCTTCATAGTTATGACCTTCGTCATCCTTAATATATTTCGTGTGGATGGAGAAGCCGTTGTTGTAGGTCAGCTTAGATTTCACGCGAGCGTGTTCTTCACTGGAGATATAAGAGATAAACTTCCATGCCGCATCAGCGTTCGGCGAATCCTTGGAGATGGAGAAAATGTTGTTGTACCAAGTGCTTCTGCTAACATCAGGATTTTGTGCGCTGACTGGAATCGTAACCATATCCCAATCCTTTATGACTTTTCCCTCTTCCTTGCTGTAGCTCTCCGCAGCTTCCTTCATTTCACGGATGTAATAGCTGCCGTCGAGTGTCATGGCTACCCGGTTGGTCGTGAATGGATTGCGCAGCAAGTAATCGTTATATCCACTCGAAAAGCTCATCATATTGTTGTTTTGCGCTTCGAAATACAGAGCCTCGGACTTAATCGCGTCATAAGCAGTCTGTATCGCGTTTTTCCACCCAGCTGTATTAATCGTCATTGTTTTTGTTGCTGGATTAACATAACTCAGACCCTCTGAACCTGCAATCGAATTTGCAAGCTCGCTCAGACCGCCGCTATAGCCGGCCTTCAGGCCATAAATGCGATCTTCTTTCTCTCCATCAATCGGGAATTGTTTAGCCAACTGGAGAACTTCATCCCATGTCATCTTGTCTGTTGGATACGAAATATTATATTTGTCGAACAAAGATTTGTTATAGAAGAGTACTTGGCTGCTGAAGCCGGAAGGCAGACCGTACAATTGACCTCCGCCCAATTCCTTCATATAGTCGATCATACCAGGCACTAAGTTTTCGGTATCAAATTTGTCTCTTACGATATAAGCGTCCAAGTCAGTGAACTTGCCTTCTAGCGCGAATTCCTCGTACTGGAGCATATCGAGCATAAGAATATCCGGCTTTTCTTTTTCAATTAATTCCTTTTTGGCCTTCTCAAAATCAAACTCTTCGCCATCCTCACTCGTATTGTTGCCGCGATAGAGGCTCTGCATGGTCACGACGGAAATCTCAATCTCCGGATAGATAGTGCTGAACAGCATACCGTATTCCTGGTAGAAGCTGTTCTCATCATGATACATCACTTTCAACGCCTGAGGCGTATTAGAGCTCTCCTCTTTACCGCCAAAGCTGCAGCCCGCCAGAAGTGTCGTCACAAGCGCGACAGAAGCTGCCTTTTTGATCCACTTTTTCATTTCTTTTTACCTCTCCCCGCTTTTTTTATAACTCCCATGAAATCCAATATGTACCATAGACTATACGTTTATCTAGACAAAAAAGTTGCAATTCCCATCCATTTTCCATACATTTTTTGATAAGAGTCACACGAACCATCACTTTCAAGGTCAAAAAAAGGAGACATCCCTTTTGGCTGTTGGCCATCGAAATGTCTCACTTGTCATCTAATCCTTTATTCTACAATTACCGTTTCACCTGCTGCCTCTTGCATTTGCTTCACTTGGTCAGCGTTGCGTTCTTCCCACAACTTATTAAGTTCCTCATCCGTCATCGACTCCTGAGCAAGCAGTTCTTCGCCTTTCGTATGAAGGGCTGCTAGCGCCTCTTCCACGGACTTGTTGCCATCCTGAACGGCTTTGAATTCCTCTTCCATATAAGAATACATCATGCCGAATTGCTTCGGAAGCTTGTTCATTTCATTGTAGTCTATCGTTGGTTTTGCCGGCTTGAGTTTATAGAAAGCTTCATAATTGTGACCCTCTTCATCCTTGATGTACTTCGTATGGATCGAGAAACCATTGTTGTACGTGAGCTTCGACTTCACGCGCGCATGTTCTTCGCTGGAGATGTAGGCAATAAACTTCCAAGCCGCATCAGCGTTCGTCGATTCCTTCGTAATAGCAAAAATGTTATTATACCCAGTGCTTGTGCTTTGATCCGGCATTTGCGGACTGACCGGGATCGTCACGATATCCCAATCCTTCACGATTTTTCCTTCTTCCTTGCTATAATACTCGGCTGCTTCTTTCATCTGGCGGATGTAATAACTGCCGTCAATTGTCATCGCAACACGGTTGCTTGTGAATGGATTACGCAGTAAATAATCGTTGTAGTCGCCCGACCAGCCCATATTATTTTGCTCGTCAAAATAAAGCGTTTCGGACTTAATCGCATCATAAGCGGTTTGTACTGCATTTTTCCATCCCGCGGAATTGATCGTCATCGTCTTGGTTGCCGGGTTGACATAGCTCAGTCCTTCGGAATTAGCCATCATTTGCGCCAGCTCGCTCAGGCTGCCGCTGTAGCCGGCTTTCAGCCCATAGATACGATCTTCCTTCGTTCCATCGGTCGGGAACTGTCTGGCCAACTGAATAACCTCGCTCCAAGTCATGCTATCCGTCGGATAAGGAATATTAAATTTGTCGAAAAGCGTTTTGTTGTAGAACAAGACTTGGCTGTTGAAGCCGGAAGGTAGACCGTACAGCTGGCCGCCGCCCAATTGCTTCATATAATCGACCATGCCCGGCACGAGACCGGCCGTGTCGAACTTGTCCTTGGCGATATAGGATTCGAGATCGATGAACTTGCCTTCCTGCGCCATCTTCTCGTACTCGTTCATTTCAATCATAACGATGTCAGGCTTTTCTTTATCGATGAGATCCTGCTTAGCCTTCTCGTAGTCAACCTCTTCGCCATTCTCGCCCGTATTGTTGCGATAAATGCTCTGTGTCGATACAACAGAAATATCGATGTTCGGATAAAGCGTGCTGAACAGCATTCCGTACTCCTGGAAGAAGCTGCCCTCATCGTAATACATTACTTTGAGCGCTTGCGGCGTATTCGAGATCTCCTCTTTGCCGCCCAAGCTGCAGCCCGCAAGAATCGTCGTTACCAGCACGACCGAAGCTGCTTTTTTAAACCAGTTTTTCATTTCCTCTTCTCTCCCCTTCTACTTTCTGACTCCCATCAGATCTCATATGTATCATAGTGACTATATGCTTTTATGGGCAATAAAGTTGCATGTGCTATGAATTCCCCATGCCCCATCTAGTCTCCATCCCCTCTTAACTATAAACGGAAAAACGATTTTAGTTGTAAATATGTTGTAAATATTTTCTTAAACTTTCTTAAGAAGCGACTGCAACATAGAAAAAGAACCGGTTACTTGAACCAGCCCTTCTCTTTGAACCTCGTTATAGCCTCAATTCGGTTGCTCACGCCAAGCTTGTCCAGAATGACGGAAATGTAATTGCGCACCGTTCCCGTTGTCAGAAAGAGCTCACTTGCAATCTCCTTCGTATTTTTCCCGTCCGCAACAAGCTCAAGCACTTCCTTCTCCCTTTCCGTAAGCGGATTATCGGAGCTGCCGCCATAAGCCTCGTCCATCAGCTCAGATGCATAAATTCTGCGGCCGGACATAACGCTTCTGATCGAGCTTGCCAGCTCTTCGCTGGGACTGTCCTTCAGCAGATAGCCGCTTACGCCAGCCTTGATCGCTCTTTCGAAATAGCCGGTGCGCGCGAAGGTTGTCAGGATGATGACCTTGCATGCTCCTTTCATCTCTTCCGCCGCTTCCAGTCCGCTCTTCAGCGGCATCTCGATATCCATGATGCATATATCCGGCTTCTGCTTCTCGACCAGCGCGATCGCCTCTTCGCCATTCGACGCCCGGCCGACCACCTTCATATCATCTTCCAGATCCAGCAGAGAAGCCAGCGCGCCGAGCAGCATGCGTTGATCTTCCGCTATAACGATCGTAATCATTCGCTAAGCTCCTCCTTCGTTGGGCGCTTCACGACATGCGGCACCGTGATGTTAAGCTCAGTCCCTCTATCGGATCGCAATGTCATACTTCCGTTTACGAACTCCAGCCGTTCCTTCATTCCGCGAAGTCCATTGCCTCTATAATACCCAGGACGCACCGCCATCCCCACACCGTCGTCCGATACCGTCACCGTAAAGTCGGTTGGCGTGGATCTGAACGTAATGATGCAACGCTGCGCCTTACTATGCTTGACAACGTTCGTCACCGCTTCCTTCATGCACATACAAAGCACATTCTCCGTCAATAGATTCGTATCGTTCAAACGATAATCGCCTTCAATACGAAGCTCAATATCCGCCGCAGCCAGAATTTGCGTTACTCGGTACAACTCCTCGTCGAGCCGGGCTCCTCTCATCTGAGTAACCATCTCGCGTACTTCCTTAAGCGCGGTACGAGCCGTCTGTTGAACATCGCGAATCTCGGCTTGGGCACGAAGCGGATTTTTGTGAACCAGCTTTCCTGCCAGATCGCTTTTCAGTCCGATAAGAGACAGCTTCTGCCCCAGCGTGTCGTGCAGGTCGCGGGCGATACGCTGCCGCTCCTCCGTCTTCACAAGTTCCGCAATTCGCTTGTTCGCATCCTCCAGCTGGCCTTCCAGCTGTCCCTGCTTCTTCTGGTTATACGTATTGAACGGAAGCAGAATGACGACAATCAGGCTGATTAGTATAAATGGAAACTGTGTGAAAAACAGTTGGTTTTGCGTAGCAAAGCCGTAATTGACGGTAATGAACGTACTCGCCAAATGGATGGCATATAGGGTGAAAAATCCTGCCCGGCTTTGAATATTGCCGATAAAAAAAGCCAGAAAAATAGAGAAGTACACATAACTGAACAATAACGTCATCGCGATAGAAATAATGATCTGTACACTGGTCCAGAAATAGACAAGCCATCCTTTGGATACAAAGGACAGCCGGTAGCATACAAAGAACAAAATAATCATGACGATGCCGGAGACAACCTCCGGCGTCGATGATGAACGGAATATAAAGTAAAACGGCAAGATACAAAAGACGACCCATACATAAGGGCTCAGCCCTGTATTACGATGAAAGATTTGATACCACTTATTCATCAGCGACCATCCCTCTGCCCCGCGACTCATTCCGCCTAGTTTTGCGTTTATTGTAGCATACTCCTCGCTAGCTTGCCTTGCTCGGATTGCCCGCGGACGTTGCGCCGCCTAAAGGGGATGGCTGACGAAGGCGATCCTTCACCGCCTTGAAGCTCACGAACCGTTTGCCTTCTTCGTCCCACAGACGGAATTTCAACGACTCCAGACTTTGGCGGATTGTAATCGTCGTCGCTTTGTGCAGCGGCGGTACCGCATCATGCGCGGTCTCCAAGTAATAGTTTGGAACTTTCGGGCTAAGATGATGCACATGGTGGAAGCCAATATTGCCAGTCAGCCATTGGAATAGCTTAGGCAGCTTGTAGTAAGAACTGCCGTCTACCGCTGCTTTCACATAGCTCCATTCTTCCTCATGCTCAAAGTATGAATCCTCGAATTGATGCTGCACGTAGAACAGCCATACGCCTAGCACGCCAGACAGATAGAAGATAGGTCCTTGCACCAACACGAACGCTTGCCAGCCAATCGCCCAGCACATAAGGGCGTATACAGCAACGATGAGCACATTCATCAGATACGTATTCATACGTTCCTTGCGGCGGGCACCTTTGCGATTGAAGCGGTATTGGAACAGGAATACAAAGATTGGTCCTAGACCAAACATGATGAACGGGTTACGATAAATCCGGTAAGCGAGCTTCTGCTTCCAAGATGACGCAGCATACTCCTCCACCGTTAAAATCCACAAATCGCCTACGCCTCGTTTGTCGAGGTTACTACTTGTTGCATGGTGGATAGCATGGGCATTTTTCCACTGCTGGTAAGGAACTAGCGTAAGCACGCCGGTTATGATACCCATGATGTCGTTGGCACGCTTGCTCTTGAAGAACGAGCCGTGGCAGCAATCATGGAAAATAATAAAGGCTCGAATGACGAAAAATGATGTGGCAACAACAAACACCAGCGTCAGCCAATAGGATATGGATAAGCTCCAATAAGCGCCGTACCATAGAACGGCTAAGGGAAGCAGCGTATTGAACAATTGCCTTATGCTAACGTTAAGTTCGGAATGTTCGTAAGGGGCTACGCTTTTTTTCAATTGCATTTGTTTGGGTTCAGACATGCTGACGTCCTCCTCGAATTTCCATAGAGCGAGAGGAACTAGCCATCCCCGGCTCTTGCTTACTCTATTGTAGGGTAATGACCGTATCTGCTCCTAGTCATAAACGTCAAGTCGCCTATATGACAAATGTCATATAGGCGACTTGCGCATCATGTATGGATACAAGAGAATAAGGCCTGCTATGTATAAGAATACCGCCACAAATGCGGGAAGAAGATGCATAAAATCAACGTAGCCGATTCCGTAATGAACAGATAGCCCGGCATAGAATCCCGGCGCCCCTCCAATCAAGAGCGTCCACCATAACCAGCGTTCGCCTTCGCCAATTCCCCATAGGGCAATGATGAGAATTGCAATGGCATCACATAGCAGCGCGCCTCCGAAGCCTGCCCGGTCATGAGCAATCAGTGAGATTAGCTTCGGATTCACATCATTCAGTTGATCCGGCGTAGTTCCGAGAAAGGCCAAATCCGCCTTCACGAATACATCCGTAATTCCGACACCGGCGATGGCGAGACCGCCTGCAGTAAGCGCAAACCCTAATGCTACGAAACACAGCTGACCCCACATCGCCAGCTTCCAAGCTCTATCGTTGCGCAGATTGACCCGTTTTCGGCTCGGTCTGTCGGTATGACCTCTGAGCGAGAAGATAAACATCGGAAGAAGAATAGCGGCTGCGAGCGCGTGAAGCGGATCGAAATAGCCATAGCCCAAATAAAGAAAAAAGCTGGAGAAGCCGACTGCGCAAGAGGTGACAATAGCCGTTCGCGCCCAATGCTGCCCATATCTCAAGCCGTACTTCGCTAGCTGGTAATAGAGAATACCAATGGAAATCATTGTTCCCGCCAGCGTAATCCGGTCATGAGACATAAAGTGGAGCAAGTTATGGTTCACATGATGAATCTCGTCAATCGACATCCCGAGAAATCGGGTGTCGTAGGAGAGCAGTACATCCGTGGCCCCGATCCACCAAGCTAGTAGTCCGCCAATAATCATGCCTATGCCGAGGAGACACATCCAGCCCCAATTGCGCCAGAAAGGAATTGGGGCTGGCGGCGGTTTATCACGAACAGTCTCATAGATGATCGCTTCATTAATCCGCTTGGGCAAGCCGGGACCGGAATACACCAGCCCGCTGTGCAGCATAATCAGATCGGCTCCCGCCTCCAACAACTGCAGTGCGTCTAGCGGCTCATGAACGCCTCCGCCCGCCTTGATCGTGACAGCATCTCCCATCCGATCACGCAGAAGCCTTGTCTTGTCAAGCGTTGCCGCCAATCCTTTCTTGCCCACGACGGCTTCCCTTGCCGAGTCTTCATTCATCGCAGCTTCGGCTGCCGTTTCACTGAACTTAGACGCATATGCTACACGCTCAACTCCGATTTGATCCAGCCATGCTTCTCCAATGACAGCCCCTTGCCATCTGACTTCCTTCGTACCATTCCATAATTCAAGCAACCGATCTTCGGACAGCGATAACGGTACGTATAGAAATAACGGAAGGTCCACGGTATCCTGAAGCCTGGATAAGCTCTCTCCTATCCTCAGAACCTGATCCCATGACCGATTGCCCGAAGCTACATCCATATAAAACCCGGCAGCTCCCGCCTTAGCCAGCTTATCCATCATCTCGCTTAACTGCTCTATCGCTTCATCGGTCGATGCATCAGGCAACGCCGTCAGACGCGCGAACTGGGGGAGCTTATGCTCCCTTCGCGTCAACCGCTCTGCTATAGCGGTCAGCCCGTCATTCTCGAAGTAATCAGGATAATAAATCATCTCGCTAGCGCTATCGTTTCGTATCTTGCTGTCACTCCGAATTGCGGTTATCGTTACGGGCCCAAACTCCATGAACCCTGGACCGAACTGGGCAAGCGCCTTATGGGCCACCCCCGAGGGATCAACGCCCCCCGATATTCCGATAGGCGAAAGAAGCGTCAAGCCCGCAGCTTGACGCTCCAATAACGGTGACAGCTCCATATGACCGAGCGTACGAATGACGAAAGAACCGCCAGGCAGGCGGCTAATTGCACCCATCGCACCCAACGTGATCGATCGGCTGACGCGAGCGGGCAACCGGAATAGCAACGGGCGGAATATCGTTTGATAGGACCAATCCGGCATAGCGTTCAGGTCTCCCCTTCCTTAAGCATGTACCGTTATCTCTTCATGTCCATCCAGACTAAATCGCCCAAGCTCCCTTACGGAAGACAGGCACAACCGTACCATCGGCTTGAATGCCGTCAATATCCATCTCGGCAGAGCCGATCATGAAGTCGTTATGCGTAATACTGGAGTTGACGCCATGGACCTCAAGCTCCTCCGGCGACATCGTTTTGCCGCCTTCCACGTTGAACGCATAGCCGCTGCCGATGGCCAAGTGGTTGGACGCATTCTCGTCGAAGAGTGTATTGTAGAACAGGATGCCCGACTGGGAAATAGGCGACTCATGCGGCACAAGTGCGACCTCGCCCAAGTATTTCGCTCCATCGTCCACATCGACCAGCTTCTTCAGAATCTCTTCGCCTTCCTCGGCTTCTGCCTGCACGACTCGGCCGTTCTCGAACGTCAGCTTGAAACGATCGATAATATTGCCGCCGTAGCTAAGCGGCTTCGTGCTGGATACGTAGCCATTTGTGCCCGTCTTCAGCGGCACGGTGAATACTTCCTCAGTCGGCATATTCGCCATAAAGGAGAAGCCCTTTTCGTTCGTGCTGCCTGCCGCTACCCAGAGATGCTTCTCGTGCAATTCTACCGTCAGGTCTGTACCTGGCGCTGTATAATGCAGCTTCTGGAAGCGATGCGAGTTCAGCGTCTCCGCCTTCTCATGTAGCGTATCATTGTGCTTCACCCATGCTTGCACCGGATCAGCGTCATGCAGACGGACGGAATCGAAGATCGCCTTCCACAAAAGGTCCACCGCTTCGCCCTCGGATACGTCCGGGAACACTTTTTTCGCCCATTCTGCACCTGCTGCAGCTACAACCGTCCAGCTCACCTTATCGGATTGGATCGCTCTGCGGAACTCGCGCAGGCCTAGACCGGAAGCCTTCTGGAAAGCGGAGATGCGATCTGACGAAATGCCTTTCAGCAGATCGGGGCTGGATGCCGTAATCGAGATGAACGCCGCCCCGCGATTCACGAAGTCATTGCGCTTGGCCGACTCCCATTCCGGGAAATGGCTGAATACGTTATCCGACGCCTTTTCGTATTTCAGACGGGACAATTCGTCATCAACCCATTCCACGTGTACGTTGGAAGCACCAGCTTCATAAGCTTTGGCAGCGATTAGGCGCACGAGCGGCGCGATCTCGATGGAAGCTCCGTTGACGTATACCTCTTGGCCCTGCTGAATGTTAACGCCGGTGCGAACGATCAGCTCGGCATATTTCTGGAAATACTGCTCCATGTTTGTGCTCATATGTACATCTCCTCTATCTTCAAATGATGGATCAGGCATACGCCTATCCGCAATTTATGCACGGTTCCAGTATACCACTCGGAGCGCCTCGATTTCATCTATGACCATCTTCCGTAATTCAGCAGGCTCCAGCGCTTCCATACCCGCTCCATAGCTCATCATAATCTGGCATGCAGACTCCAGCGTCTCGAATTCTACGTCGGCTTTTGTCCAGCCTTCTGCGTCTTTCTCTGCTTCCGGGCGCACAGAGAGGACATACCTCTCCGACTCCAGTCGGCGCATGAGGTTCGGCTTAAGCCTGATCACCGCAGGGTAACGCGGCAGCTGAACCTTGAATTCCGCTAAGGAACGCTCCCAGTATGCCGCAAGATTGAATGATTCCGGCGGACGGAACCCACCCAGAAGAAGCTCCGCTGACCTGAACCGCGATATGCGGAAGGTACGAATCTCTTCCTCTTCCGTCCATGCTACGACGTACCAGACATTGCGCTTCGCAACAAGGCCAAGCGGCCTTAGTACGCGGTCGGTGACAGCTCCATCACGCTCGTAGGCGATGCGAAGCTCCCTCTCCTCCCACACAGCCTCCTGCACAATCGGCAAGAGAGGATGCTGCTCCTTGCCGTACTTCTCCGCATGCCAGCCGGCTCCGTCGATATGAATTTTACTGCGGACCAGCTCAGCGTTCCTCCTCGCCGTATCCGTAGTAGCTGCAAGAAGCTTGCGAAGCCCTGCTTCCAGCGACTGCCGCTGCCCCAGATCGCTCAGCGCCTCGCCTTGGCTCGACAGCAGCAAAGCCGTAAGCTCGTCGGAGTGAAGCCCCGTCAGGCTGGATCGGTACCCTTCCGTCAGCAGCCAGCCGCCTTGCGGTCCGCGCTCCGCGTACACGGGAACGCCCGCACCGCTTAGCTCCTCCATGTCGCGCAGAACCGTCCGCTCCGTCACCTCCAGACGCTCCGCAAGCTGTTTTGATGTCAGCTTCCCCTCGGACTGCAGCAGCAATACGATGGAGACCAGCCTTCCTGCACGCATGATCATCACCTCTATCCCAGATTATTTAGCTGCTACCATCTTATCATGTTTATATGACAAAGGATGTCGTATATGAGCCGTTGTACTGGGTGACCTATTCATCTCGCAACTGCTATGTCAGAAGAATTGAAGTCGTACGGGGTGTCGGCTGTCGCCATAACACCAGGTTTCCTCCGCTTCGAGGAGATGCTGGAGCATTACGGCGTAACAGAAGCCAATTGGCGGGACGCCGTAACCAGCGACTTGCCGAATGCGGAGCACTTAGGGCAGTCGGAGACGCCGCGCTTTATCGGCCGCGGCATCGCTGCGCTAGCTGCCGATGCCGATGCCGATTATGCTTCGAAGAATGGCTCCGCGCTGGCAAGCTGGGACTGGTCGGACCTGTATGGATTCCAGGACGTCGATGGCAGTTCTCCGCCTTGGGGACGTTTTGCCAAGAAACATGGCTTTCTATAAGCGGGTTATCCATTCACGATTTCTCCGCCGTTAATATGAAGAATCTGGCCTGTCATATAACTGGAATCATCGCAGGCCAGATAGACATAAGCCGCTGCCAGCTCATGAGGCTGGCCGGGCCTTCCCATCGGCGTGTCCGAGCCGAACGTCGATACCGCCTGCGGATCGAACGACGCCGGAATAAGCGGCGTCCAGATCGGCCCGGGCGCAACGCCATTGACGCGGATGCCCCCTCCCGCAAGGTTGGCCGCCAATGCCCGAGTGAACGAGACGACTGCTCCCTTCGTCGAGGAGTAGTCGATCAGCGTCGGGTTGCCTTTGTACGCTGTAATCGAAGCGGTGTTAATGATCGTTCCGCCTTGCTTGAGGTGCGGCATAGCCGCAATCGTGACATGGAACATACCGAATACGTTCGTGCGGAAGGTCGCTTCGAGCTGCCTCGGCGTAATATCCTCCAGCTTCTGGCGCACATGCTGCTCCGCCGCGTTGTTCACCAGAATGTCCAGCTTGCCGTAAGCTTCAATAGCCGCGCGGATAAGCCCTTGCCCGAATGTCTCCGAACCGATATCTCCCGCAACCAGCTTGCATTTCGCTCCATGTTGCTCCGCGATCTCCTTGGTCCGTTTCGCATCCACATGCTCGTCCTTATAAGCAATAACAAGCGATGCCCCTTCCTTCGCGTAGGCGACAGCGACCGCCCTGCCTATGCCGCTGTCTCCGCCTGTAATGACCGCCACTTTCCCCTTCAGCTTACCTGCTGCCTTATACTGATCCGTCTCGAAGATCGGAACCGGATTCATTTCTGATTCAATGCCGGGCTGCCTCTCCTGATTTTGCGGCGGGAAGATTTGTTTCTTTTTATCCGAATTCGCCATAGTGATCTACCCCTTTACTTCGTAATGTGATAAAAAATTTCGTCCATCTCGCGTCTGAGCAGCCGCTCGATCTCCGCCTGCTCGCCAGCGCTTAACGAATCCTTCGCATACCCGAACAAGTAGTTGTTGAGATCGAATTGTTTCAGCCTGCATTTCGTATGGAACGTGTTCTCCTGATAGATGTTCACGTCGATCATGTCGTACAGCTTGCTCTGCTCCTTCGGGATATAATTTTGGATCGAATTGATCTCATGGTCGATGAACAGCTTGTTGCCGTAGATGTCCCGGGTGAAGCCGCGCACTCTGTAGTCGATCATCATGATGTCCGTGTCAAAGGAATGGATCAGATAACGCAGCGCCTTCAGCGGAGAAATCTCGCCGCAGGTCGATACGTCGATATCCGCACGGAACGTGCTAATTCCCTCGCTAGGATGGTATTCGGGGTACGTATGCACCGTAATATGGCTCTTGTCGAGCGCCATCACAACCGTGGACGGCAGCGGTCCCGGCGTCTCCTCGAACGTGTCGATCGGCACTTCCACGACTGGTCCCTCCGACACGAGAAGCGTCACACTAGCTCCTTGCGGTACATAATCCTGCTTGGCCGTATTCAGCACATGGGCGCCGATGATATCCGCCACATGATTCAGAATCGACGTCAGCCGATCTGAATTGTATTGCTCGTCGATATAAGCGATGTATGCCTCCCGCTCTTCCTTCGTCTTGGTATAGCAAATATCGTACATGTTGAAGCTCAGCGATTTTGTCAGATTGTTGAAGCCATGCAGCTGTATCCGCTGCTCCGGCGTTAGATTCACTTGGGAGCACCTCTTTTCCATTCCTACTATTTCCTTTTACCCCTCTGCCAATTCCATGAATCTGCTTTCGGCTATTCCCTGCTATTCCGCCCATATCAAAAAGACATCCGCCTTATTGCCCGTTTAAGGGAACAAGGGGATGTCTTCTGCATTAGCTTACCTCGTTATTTGGCAACCTCAACTACGATACTTCCAATCAGCTTGCCGTTCATATAAGGCAGCAGCCTCCATTTTCCTGGCTCCGGCAGCATCATCATGGACGGCAGACTGTCGTGGCTGCCCGCAGGCCCATACTCAAAGACAGATAACAACTTATCGCTGCCTTTCCTAACAGCCTTCACTTCAAAATGGCCTGCCTGCGCCAGGTTCCTGTCCATGAAAAACCACATATATTTATTAAAATGGTTGGCGATAAAGCCGTGATTAATGAACCCAATGACATCCGGAATGCCTCTCAGTGTATAACCCTCGCCTCGAAAGGTAGGCGAAAGCGACCAGTCCGGCTCCGCTACCCCCAGTACCACGTCCGCATAATGCTCACCGTCGAGGCTGATTTCATAACGCCATAAGCCAGGCAGCGGCAAGGCAAAGCTGGCCGTATAGCGTTCGAGCCCCGCATAACCGGGACTAGGCTCCTCCACCATCATCGGCTCCACTGCAGTTTGACTCTGACCAGAAGGCAGATGCACCGCCTCGATGGAAAGCTCCTTACCCGCCAAACTACTGAATGGCGCGGCAAAGCGAAAGATGTATCCGGCCGGAGCTCCCGCTCTTAGCTCGGGATCAGGGAACACCTCCATAATCAGCCCTCCGTTATCATAATACGCATGACGAGCCTCGGGCCCCTCCCCTTCTCCCTGCCAGAGCGATAAGCGGTCCGAGATAAAAAACAACGCGACTCCCATGAGCGCTATGGAGGCCAGCAAAGCCACCCGGAACATTCGGTTACGTCCCTTGGTTTCTCCCCTCAACCCTTGCCTCACTTTACTCTTCAGATTGTTTGTGAAATGAGATTGATAAAAGGGTGATTCCTTCAGACCAGCCTCCCAGTTTCCATTGCCACTATCCATCGTCCTTGCCCCCTTCCTGTTTCTCTCTCAGCAATTCGGACATTTTCTTCTTCGCCCGGAACAGTCTGGACTTGACCGTCCCCTCCGACAAATCGAGCGTCGCGGCGATCTCATCCATCTTCATTTGATAGTGGTACGCAAGCAGCAGCACTTCCCTGTGCTTCCTTGGCAGCTTTATCACGGTCTCCCAAACCTCCCGGGATGCTATCCGCTCGAAAACCACTTGTTCAGCAGAAGCCGTCGAGCCTTCTGCTCTATAAGCTCCCATCAGAACAGTCCTTCGTATAAACGCATTTCTCAAGTATTTCAATGATTGGTTGCGGGTAATGCTCAGCAGCCAGCTCTTCACGCTCGCCTCTCCTCGGAACGTGTACATTCGGTTATACGCGATCAGAAACACATCTTGGGCGATATCATCCGCAGCGTCACGACGGCGCGTAAGAAAATAAGCGAAGTTCCAAATATCCTCGCCGAATTCCGTCATCATATCCTCCAGCACAGCAGAACGGTCGAAGCCCGGCGTCAGATGATGCAAGTAATGCTTCTCCACACTTTTCACCTCTAAGAATAAGACCCCTCAGGCATCCCAATAGTTCCATTCTTCCATATTTTTTTCGTTTCATATATGGGTTTCAGGTTTACTTACCTTTAAAAAATCATAAGCAATCGATCGCTTGTCGCATGAAAGGGGATAGCCGCATGTCCTGGAAAGAAAAAAAAGAAGTTAAATGGCTCGTAATGACCATTCTTGTGCTGCTTCTCTTTTATTTGCTTAGCTTGAATCGCAGCTGGTTTCAGCCTATTGGCGTTGTTCTAAACGCCGTTTTTTTCCCATTTGCCGTAACCGGTGTGCTTTATTATTTATTCCGTCCGCTTGTGGAATGGCTGGAACGCAGAAAAACACCGCGAAGTATCGCGGTGCTTCTCGTTTTCCTCGTCATCGGCCTGTCTCTTGCCGGAATTATGATGACAGCCGGCCCTTTCTTCCAAAAGCAATTCGTCAGCTTCGTCGCTCAAGTTCCGGAGATGGTCGAGTTTGTGGCGGATGGCATAGAATCGATTCGCAACGAACAGCAGGCTCTGGCCCCTCCGATACGAGATGCCATTCCGAATTTGAGCCAAGAGATCGGCTCAGAGTGGAATCGATATGCCGGTTCGATCGCGAGCAGTATGCTGCGCGTATTCAACTGGATGAGCAACGCTCTCTTCGTACTGGGGCTTGTGCCGTTCATCCTCTTTTACGCGCTCAAGGATGGAGACAAGCTTATTTCGAAGATGATGGGCCTTGCTCCATCCTCCTACCGGGAGCATGTGCCTCCTTTGCTGAAGGATTTGGATGATACACTTTCCTCATTCATAAGAGGCAAGGCCGTTATCAGCCTCGTCGTAGGCAGTCTGCTTCTCGCGGGTTATTCCATTATCGGACTGGAATACGCGCTTGTGCTTGCCGTTATTGGCATGCTGGCGAATATCGTCCCCTTCTTCGGTCCCGTAATCGGCGCTGCGCCTGCTGTACTGGTCGCCCTAATCCAGGACCCTGTAAAAGCATTGTATGTCATACTGGTCACTATCATCATCCAGCAAATCGAAGGCAACTTCATCTCGCCTCAAATTATGGGGAAGACGATGGACATTCATCCAGTGACCGTGATCGTGCTTATTATTGTTGCCGGCAGCCTGTCTGGACTGATTGGCATTCTAATCGTTGTTCCGGTTTACGCCGTTGTGAAGGTATTCATCAAGCATGGGCGACGCATCTTTCATGCATAGGAAAGGGCTGCCTCAGAAGTCGTCTATGACCTCTGGGCAGCCCTTTTTTCAGACCGTTTTTATACAAGCATACGTCGATTGAACAGCCTGGTACTTAGCCTTATAGAAATACAATCATGGAGAGGACGAACATAAAGATAACTCCGGCAATCATAGGAACAGACGTCCTTCTTACAATGGCGATCGGATCTACTTTAACCGTTCCAGCTACGATCAATATAACTGCAGCTACTGGCGAGACAGCCCGGAAGAGATTGCCCGACAGACCAAGCGGAACGGAAATGGCAATTGGGCTAATGCCCGCCGCTACCGCTAATGGCACGATTAGCGGTACCATCGCAAAGATCAGGGCTGTGCCGCTGCCGCTCAAGATAACGATAAGAGCAGTCAACGCTACTAAGATGAGCGGTAAAATAAAGTCAAGGCCATTGCCTTGAATATGCTGCATCGAGGTTTGAAGCTCGTCCACCAAACCAATCGATTTCAGACCCGTTACAAATACGGACGCGGCTACGAGCAATGCCACGATCGGAATAGCTCCGCCCATGCCTTTGAAGAAGGCTTCCGTCTTCTCCAAAACGCTCTTATTGCCTTTATGCCTAATTAATTCACACACAATGGCAAGAATCAGGGATACTAATGTCGCTACCTCTACACTGATACTTATCGATTCACCCGTTGTCATCTGAACCGCATAAACACCTAACAGCAAGATAATAGGGAAGATCGGAAGAATCGCATAGACCGTTTTAAATAGTTTGCCTCCGCTGATTTCAGCGACGGTTGGCGCATCGATGTTCTCTGTTTCATTTGCAGCTTTTGTATTCAGCTTATCTTTTTTATCCATTCGCTTCTGCCAGAAGTAATGCACGACAGCGATAAATACCAACGTCGGAATGGACACAAGAGCATGATAGTTAAACACATAGTTGGTTACGTTCATACCTTCGAACATAGCATGCTTGGCCAATTCCTCAGCAATAGCCACGTTGTCGCTTCCAAGCGGTGTCGGTACAATCGTTGCCGACGTAGCGATTACCGCACCTGCGGTCAAAGCTGTCATGCCCGCTTTTCTCAAGATCGGATACAGAGTGGCAAGCAAAATAATTGCCAGATTGGAAGCACTAGGAATAACCAGGGACAATGCGTTGCCTAACAAGAATACGATAGGCACCAAGATATAGACGGATTTAATTTTTGCGATAGGTTTCGTTAACGCATTAACTGTTACTTCATTGGCTCCGATGGATGACATATAAGCCGTATATCCGCCCAAGATAAGGACGATAAAGCCCGCCGCCCCAAATGTTTGCTTGAACTGCGCGACTATAACTTCAAGCGGATCGAGCCAAAACGATCCCGTGGATACAAATCCTTTAATGGCTATCTCTTTACCCATGCCCATGCTAATGAGAATGAGGATAATACCCATTAAGAAGAGTGTAATTTTGATATCCATTTTTTTAATTAGCATATAAATAACGATTGATACGGCTATAATAGCCGAGGCGTACATGACGATATTAGAATCCATGATGTTATTCCTTCCCTAAGTGGAATGGTTGTCGTTTAATTGCATTTTTTCAAACTTTCCATAAACCATTGCTTGAACATGTGCGGATCCAGATCGACACATACTTTGGCATTGTTAGGCTGTTTCAAATACCCCTTCAAATCCACTACCGTACATCCCGTAGTTAATGATCCGTTCAGTTCCACATCCACAAATGTATCCGCCACTTGGAACATTTCCGGCTGCAACAGGTAAGCTATAGCGCAGCTATCGTACATTTTCAATCCCGTTTTCATGCTGCCGCCTCTGTATTTTTGGAACAATTGATAGATCATTTGGCCCGTCTTATTCATCACTTTCAGCTGCTCACTGTCCTCCGGGTACACCAGAGCTTTCAAGCCAACGTCGAGTCCCACCATGACCACAGGCAGACCGGCTGAGAAGACGATCTTGGCTGCTTCCGGATCGGCGAAAATATTAAATTCGGACATGACGCCCATATTCCCGCGAGTAATGGAGCCGCCCATTAATACAATTTCATCAATCCGCTCTTTCACTTCCGGGTACATCTTAAGCAAGAGCGCAATATTCGTTAGCGGACCGATAGGCACCAAGGTGATAGGCTCTTCGCTCGCCATAATGACGCGGTACATAGCATTTACGGCATGCTCTTTCAGCACAAGATCTTCTGTCGGCTCTTCAAAGTCAAAGCCGTCCATTCCCGTTGATCCGTGAATGTCGCTTGCATCAATAGGGTCCTTGATAAGTGGTCTCTCTGCACCAAGCGCAACCGGAATGTTTTTTCCGAAAAATTGCAGCAAACGCAAAGCGTTAGTCGTTACCTTCTGCAGGCTGACATTGCCGGCAATCGTCGTAATTAAGCGTACGTCCAACTTTTCGCTATAGAGTGCTATGGCAAGCGCAACCGCGTCATCAATCCCTGGGTCCGTATCAATAATGATTGGTCTTGGTTTTGTAGTCATCGTATAATTCCTCCTAAATGAAAATATGAAGTAAGCGATTCCAATGCTTATATAAAACAGCCGCCGGGTTATTACGCCCGGCTCTTCATAAACTCTTCCACTTCTGCTGCAGTTGGCATGCCAGTCTGTGCGCCAAGCTTCGTAGTGGACATAGCTGCAACCGCGTTTCCATAGTAGCAAGCGTCTCTTAGTGGAACACCTTTTGAAAGCGCAAGGGCCAGTCCTCCATTAAACGAATCTCCAGCTCCAGTCGTATCCACTACATCGATCTTGAAAGCAGGAATGCGGATGTCCTTGCCTCCTTCACGAATAGCGACTCCCTGACTCCCCATCGTGACGATGAGCTTGCCGTCCAGTTCTTCTTCATTTCTCCCTTGTCTGAGCAACGTTTGTTCGTGTTCGTTCGGGGTCAAATAATCGACATTATGAATTAATTCGGACGGCAGCTCTTGAATAGGGGCTGGATTAAGAATGACCGTTACACCATTCTCCTTGGCAATCTCAACAGCCTTCTGCACGCCTTCCAGCGGAATCTCCAATTGAACAATGAGAATATCGCTTGTCGCTATTGCATCCCGCTTGGATTCAACGAAATCAGCTGTTACATAATTATTAGCCGCCGGCACAACAATAATACTATTGTCCCCGTCAGCCACAATAATGGTTGCAGTCGCCGTCGAATCTGTAACCGGTTCCACATTGCTTACATCGACACCTTCATTTTTCAGATGCTTCATAATATGCTGGCCAAAATCATCCTTGCCAATGCAACCGATTAGTTGAACATGAGCTCCAAGCCTGGCGGCAGCCACTGCCTGATTAGCTCCTTTGCCTCCAGGATTCATTTGAAAACGATTGCCGAAAAGCGTCTCGCCTACCTTCGGCACCTGGGAAGTAATCGTCACTAAATCCATATTGATGCTGCCTACAACGGTAATTTTGGGTTTCTGCTCCACACCGGTAACTCCTTAAGTTGAATTTCTCTCTATCAGCTCTACATCCAATTTACAGTATGTGTTCTCTATAGGTTGCTGTTCCATAAGACTAATCAACATCTCGGCAGATATTTCCCCCAATTTATAAATGGGCTGCACAATGGTCGTTAGCTCTGGCGTCATAACTGTGGATAGCTTAATTCCGTCAAATCCAATAACGGCAAGCTCTTCGGGCACTTTCTTGCCCAACTGGTGAGCGACTTTAATCGCTCCGATCGCCATAATATCATTGGCGGCAAATATGCCGTCTATTTCAGGGTGCAAGCGCAACAGCTCTGCTGTCGCTTCAATGGATGACTGCATATCGAAGTTGCCATTCACTACATAGCTTTCTCTGAACCACGGCTCGTTAGCCACGACTTCTTTATAGCCTTCATAACGCTCTTCCGCATTGACTACTCCATAGGAACCTCTGATGTGGCCAATGTTTCTGCACCCCTTGCTCTGCAAATAACGCGTAGCCATCATAGCCCCCTTCTTGTTTTCTACCACAATCGTCGGAAGGCCTTTGCTGATTTCTCGGTCAATGCTTACAACAGGAATATTGAGCTCTTCAACCTGCTGAGCAGTAAGCGTATTGGAAGAAACAATAATACCGTTTACATATTTTTGCTTCAGTACATCCAAGTAAGCCTGCTCTTTGTCTCCATTCCCATCGGAGTTGCACAGAATAACGTTATAGCCAAGCTTGATCGCCATATCTTCGACAGCTCGGGCCAGCTCGGTAAAGAATGGGTTCATGATATCAGGAACGATTAAGCCAATCGTATTCGATTGCTTCTTAAACAAGCTTCTCGCCACTTCATTAGGCTTGTAGCTTGTTTCTTTTATGGCCTTTTCAACCTTTTCTCTCGTTCTCTGACCCACATATCCCTTGTCGTTCAGCACTCTCGACACTGTCGCAACAGATACGCCCGCAATTCGTGCAACGTCTTTAATTGAAGTCATGCTCTCACTCCACCCTAATAGGTAACCGGTTACACAATTAATATACACCCCATTAACTCGTTAGTCAATATCTCATATTTTGCCGAAATGGTGTCTGCCGGGATACATTGAGCCGCCAAAAAGACCAGTCCGACAAGCGGCTGGCCTCTTCTTCAATCAAAACGTCATACTGGCTGCTTTCAGTTCCCTCTATACAAGGGGCAAGCGGCTCAGTAGCTTCTATACCTTCGATACCCGTTTCTACAGCAGCAATTCCATCCATTGTTCCTTCGTAATAGCGCCAAAATAGTACGGCAGGTCCAGGCTATCCGTCAGCTCATGCAGCGCTGCCGCATCGTAACGGATGCCCGCAAGGCGTTCCGACACCTCGGTGCTATCGCCCCGTCCAAAGTAATCGCCATAGATCGCCGCTTCCGTAATGATGCCCTCTTCGACTTGCAGACGGACGTCGAACGTGCCGACGCCTTCAATTCGCTTACGCTGCTGCACGTTGAACGAAGGCGAGCGGCCGTAGTTCCATTCCCAGCTGCGGTAGCGTTCATCGGCCAGCTTGCGGACCCTGTCCCAATCCTGTTCAGTCAGTTCGTATACCGGAATCTCTTCCGAGCCTTCAAACAGCGATTGCAGCAGCTTGTGCCGGAATTGCTCCGTCGTCATCGGCTCTGTCAGAAACTCTGAAATATTCGCGACCCGGCTGCGGATTGACTTGGTAGACTTCGACACATACTTCTCGGCATTTACTTTGAGCGCAGACACCACGTTCTCGATCTCGGAATCGAACAGTAGCGTGCCGTGGCTGAACATTTTGCCCTTCGTATGGAACTGCGCGTTGCCGGAGATTTTACGTTCGCCGACCTGCAAGTCATTGCGCCCGGTCAGTTCGGCCTCTACGCCCAACTTGCGCAGCGCGTTGACGACAGGCTCCGTAAACTTCTTGAAGTTATGGAATGAACCTCCGTCATCTTTCATAATAAAGCTGAAATTCAGGTTGCCGAGGTCGTGATAGACCGCTCCGCCTCCCGACAGCCTCCGCACGACATGCAGATTGTTCTCCTTCACATATTCGGCGTTGATTTCTTCAACGGTGTTTTGATTTTTGCCGATAATAATGGACGGCTCATTCATATAGAACAGAAGATAATCGTCTTCGTTCGGCAAGGAGCGAAGAATGTATTCTTCAAGCGCCAGATTAAGCGCCGGATCGGTAATGCCGTTGTTGCTGACGAATCGCATGAGTCGTCCTCCTTCGCGTTGTCGAAGTCATGCTGGCTTGGCCAGTATGATTTCGTTAGGTATGGCCTTAGGGAGATTATACCCGTGAGTGGCGCTCCGGTTCAACCGGGATGGATTTTACCCCGGACGAGGAGTAGAATGGGTAAAAACGGGAGGTGCTGATCTCATATGGAATACCGTCGTTTGGGAAATAGCGGGCTGAAGGTGTCCGCTTTGGGGCTTGGCACGAATGCGTTCGGCAAGCGGTCCGACGAGCGTGCTTCGATCGATATCATTCATAAAGCTTTGGACAGCGGCATTACGTTCATCGACACCGCCAATATTTATGCCGGAACGGAATCCGAGAGAATAATTGGTGTCGCGCTGGAGGGAAGACGGCATGAAGCCGTGCTGACGACAAAAGCGGGCTTGCCCCGTGGCGCAGGCGCATATGAGCGAGGCTCGTCCCGCCGTCATCTGATGAGCGAGCTGGAGGGCAGTCTGCGGAGATTGAAAACCGATTATGTGGATCTGTATCAGATTCATACTTTCGATCCCGAGACGCCGCTGGAGGAGACGCTGCGGACGCTCGACGATATGGTGCGCTCCGGCAAAGTCCGGTATGTCGGCGCATCCAACTACTACGCCTGGGAGCTTATGAAAGCACTTGGCATCAGCGACAAACTGGGACTGAATGCGTATGTGTCCATGCAGACGAGCTACTCACTGGCAGACCGGACGCCCGAGCGCGAGCTGATTCCGTTATGCCTCGATCAAGGACTCGGCATTATTCCTTACTTCCCACTGGCAGGCGGCATACTGACGGGCAAATACGCTACGGCGCAAGATGCGCCAGCGGGCTCGCGCGCGGATACCGATCCCGGCTTCAAGCGGTTCATGGAAGAGAGGAACCTGACGCTTGCGCGTCAGGTGAATGAGCTTGCGGCAGAGCTGGGCACTACGGCAAGTACGCTGTCGCTCGCTTGGCTGATGGCTCGCCCTGCCGTCTCGACGATCATCGTTGGAGCAACGCGCGTCAGCCAGCTTCGCGACAATCTCGCCAGCGTAGACCTTAAACTGAGCGCGGAGACGCTTGCCCGGTTGGACGAGATCAGCGAACCATTCAGGCAAGGCGAGCCGTTCGCCGTATACCGGCTGTCTTAGTCCAGATGACCGATTAGTCCAACTGCCCGTCGCTGAAGCTGGACTCAACAGCGTGCTCCGTGACGACCGTCACGCGGCTTGCCGAGATGATAAGCTCATTCATGTCCTGCAAGCCGCTGCCTGTGTATAGCAAAGCGCGCAGCTCGAATCCATTGCCGCTCACATCCAGCTCCTCGTAAAGCCAGTTGTTATCGAGCAACGAGCTAAGCGATTCATAATGGGTCACTCCTTCGAACCGAAGGAATAGGTGATCATGACCAAGCATCGAGCCGCTGCCATCCAGCAGCAGCTCGATGCTTTTTTCATCTGCGCTGATCGTTTCTGCGATAATCTTGGCATCATGGAGCCGATGAATCATGCTGCGCTCTTCAGGCAGCTCAGATTCGACTTCCTTGTAGCGCGCCCAGTACAGATCCCGCGCCTCATCCCACTCTCGTTGAAGCTCTTGCTTCCATGCTTCGGCTTTCCTCCGAAATTCAGGGGACGGCATGTCTATTCCCGTCAAGTCACCTTCGCCGCGCTGAATAGCTTCCTGCAGCTCCTGCGGCATATAACGGGTAATAATGGGCTCCAGATAGGTATAGAAGGCCATGGATTCCGCCTCGTAATCCCTATCATTCTCCACATACCATAGCCTGTCGGCTGCATAGTCCTCTTCACTCTCATGAAAGACGAGAAAACCTCGAATCTGCATCTTCCGGTACAGCTCTGCCGTGAAGTATTTCATCCTATTCCCTATCGGCTGGATAGATAATGCCCAGTTGCCTTCTGGCCTCGTCCATAATCTCCATCGTAATGAGAGACACCTCATGCGTGTTCACCGACGACTCTCTCTTTCCTTCTTTCAATAAGCGGATAAATTCATCCAGCTCGTAAAACATCGTATGTTCCACAGTCTGCCTAGACAAATCTTCAACCTTCCCATCCCTTGTATGAAGCTCGATGCGTACCGGCTCGCTAATTTTATTAATAACCAGATTGCCGTCCTCGCCATGAATCTCATTCGGCAGTGTCGAGCTCGTAATCTTGGAATGCATCATCACCGCATCCATAGAGTCGTAGCCCAGAATGATGCTGCCTTCTCCATCTACGCCGGTAGACAGCTTGTAGCCATCCGCCTTAACCGTACGGGGTCTGCCGAACAGAGCAACAGCGGGATAGATGCAATAAATGCCGATGTCCATCAGAGAGCCATTCGACAGCTCCGGCTTGAACGCATTCAGCACTTCGCCGGACTTATAGGAATCATAGCGGGAGGAATATTGGCAGAAGCTCGCAAAATAACGCCGCACCGGTCCGATTCGCTCCAGATTGTCACGTATAGCGCCAAAACCCGGCATAAGCGTCGACTTTACCGCCTCCATCAGCAGCGTTCCTGTCCGATTCGCGGTATCGATCATCTCTTTCAACTCGCGGACATTGGACGCCGCAGGCTTCTCGCACAAGACGTGAATACCGCGATTCATCGCGGCAATCGCATGTGGAGCATGAAAGCTGTTAGGGCTGGCGATATAGACGGCATCAATCTCCCCGCTCGTGAACATAGCGTCCAGATCAGTGAATCGATGTTTAATCCCATGTTTATCTGCGAATGCCGCGGCTGTCTCTTCCGTGCGGGAGTAGACGGCAGTCAGGTTGAATTGGTCGTGCAGCTTAGCCGCTGCCAGGAATCTTTCTGTAATCCAGTTTGTTCCGATAAGGCCGAATCGTATCATATTGAACAGCTCCTTCTCATTTTGACAAAAACATATGTTCTATATTATATTGGGCGAGAGCAACAGAGATATCCAACAGGAGGTAGAGTATTGGACACATTGATCTTGCTTATACCAGGTCTGATCGTATTTATTATCTTTCTACTTGTATACGGGACACAGGCAAAGCCGAAGAACGGCATCCTGTTCGGCCTTAAGCTGACTGAAGCCGCGCTTCAGGATGAACGCATCGCCGCGCTCCAGAACCAATTCCGCCAAGCGTACCGCTGGTATGCCGTCGCAGCTCTGCTGGGACTGGCTCCTTTGCTATGGCTGGGTTCCTACTTTTCGCTATCCTTCATTTACTTCTTCTTATGGATCGCAGGTGTCATTTACACCTCCACCGTACCATTTAAAGGCATCCATCACAAGGCCGTCGCGCTGAAACGGGATGAGGGGTGGTTCGTCGGTAAGAAACGCTACATAACCGTTGAAAAGGACATTAACCGGCTGGCCGCCATGAAGCCTTGGTCGCCCTATTGGTTCGCATTGCCTGCTGTTCTGAGCATTCCGCTGATCGCCCTATCCATCTCGCATGACAACCCCTTATTGCGCTTGACCGGTTTTGCCTCTCTAGTCATGACCGGCGTCTTGCTGCTGCTTTCGCTCAGCTTCACTCACGGCAAGCCGCGGGCCTACAGCCGAAATCCGGTAGCGACTAACGCCATTCATCATGCTGCGAGACGCTACTGGTCGATCTTTTGGCTGCTGCTGGCCGTGTTCGAGGTCTTCAACGCGTTTATCGCCTACAACGTTCTGTCCGAAGGCACGATGATCCATATCAATCTATGGATGGGCGGCATCGCGATGGTCTCGCTTGTCCCTCTACTTGGCATCTATTACGTGCACAACCGTGTCAAGGAACTGGAATACCGCTTCGGCAGCACCGATGGCAAGGGCTACTATGCAGAAGATGATGACCTGCATTGGCGTCATGGCTTGTCCTACTATAATCCACAGAATAAATCCGTGATGGTTCCTAAGCGAGTCGGCACAGGCTCAACGGTCAATCTGGCTACCAAAGGCGGCAAGCGAATTTATTACGGAAGCTTCATATTCGCGGCCCTCGTCATTCTGCCCGTAACGTTTATGATGATCCGAGCGGATTCTTCTCCGCCTGAATTGCGCATTAGTGACCAAGGGACCGTATCGATCAAAAACACCGAATATGCCTATAGCTTTGAGCTTGATGATATCAAAGAGCTGACGCTTGAGGATGCTGTGCCGACAGGCTTCCGCACAAACGGCATCGCGACATCCGCTTTTGCAAGGGGCAACTTCAAACTTGCCGAGCTTGGACCTGCCAAGCTGTACATATTCAAAAAAACACCGCCGTACATCATGATGAAGCTCGATGATCTGGTTGTCATCTACAATGACGAAGAGCCGGTTAAGACCAGAGCCCTCTATGCAGAGTTAAAGAAACAGACGGGCCTGTAATGGGCTCTTCTTGCCTCCACATGAAGCTGGCTGTCCCTTGGGGGCGGCCAGCTTTTATGATTCCCCACTTGCAACCACTGTGTGGGGTTATCGACTGACCGTTACTCAAATCCGGTTACTCAAATCCGTCTTCCAGCAATTCTTTCATCATTCGGTCCCGATTGTTCAGAAACTGCTTGGTAATAACATAGTGCTCCGTCTCCTCCCAGGTCGTCGTTCTGATCCCATCCGCAGTTAATTCATATATAACGGAATCCGGATAAGCCATCACGATTGGTGAATGAGTCGCAATAATAAACTGGGAGTTATCCTGAATCAGATCATGCATGCGAGCGACCAGCGCCATCTGTCTGGATGGTGACAGCGCCGCTTCGGGCTCATCGAGAATATACAACCCGTTCCCGCCGAAACGATGCAGAAAGGTCGAGAAAAACGACTCTCCATGCGATTGCTGATGAAGCGACTTTCCGCCGTAAGAAGATATGACGGACGGCCCCCTCCCCTCGCGATCCATCTCGTCAATGTTTGTCGCCAAATTGTAATAGCTCTCCGCACGGAAGAAGAAGCCGTCTCTCGGTCGGCTTGCTCCACGCACCGGCTTCAGGTACTCGTGAAGCTCCGAATGCGTAGGTTCTGTTTGGAAGGTGAAATTGACCGTGCCGCCCTCTGCATTAAAACCTAGCGCTACGGCGATCGCCTCCATTAACGTAGACTTTCCTGAGCCGTTTTCACCTACCAAGTAGGTTACTTTCGGATGAAACTCCAGCTCATCCAGCTCTCGCACAGCATTCAAATTGAACGGATATTGACGGAAAGAAGGTACGCTATCCCGAAGCAGCGCAATTTTGCGCAGAAACCCGCTTCTATCATGAATGGACATGTATCATCACTCCTTTGGCATCGTTGCCCGCTCCTCTACTTGTCCTGCCACTTCTCGCCTTGAAGCTGCTTCCATACCGTCTTGTTGCTATATTGCTTCTGCGAGCTAATATCCTCTCCGAACCATTCCGGCGCTTGGAATGCGTTCGCTTCCTCTAATGAAGGAAACTCTACTTCAAGAACGGATAGATGGATTTGATCGTAGTTATCGATTTCAATCGTTCTTCCGTTCCATGTAGCCGTAATCCGGTTTTTCGTAAGCGGCGTAAAGCCGAAAGCACTCACGATCTGAGCATAAATGTCCGCCGAGATGCCGTATTCCACTTCTTCTCTCACCAAGCCGTTGCCGCTCTTGAATGTATGCGTATGTGTTACTTGACCCGTCTCCAGGTCGGTCAGCCGACGAACTCTCAGCTCTTCATTTTCATCTATGGCCAAATAGGTCTGCTCGATGCGTTGTTCCGATCGGATAACCAATTCATTCGCTTCAATCTCCGCCTTCGGAAATCGGGGCAATAAAAACTTGCGTTCTATCTCCAATGCCATTCGTATTCACTTCTCCTCTACGGTCGCTTATTCTCCAAACTACCAAATTAGGCTGCACGAATCAACCGCGTATTTCTATCGTTAATAAAAAATTCATTTCGATGAAAGCTGCTCACTGATACAATAATAGCTAATCTATGTGCGAGGAAGGAATATTCCACTATGCAACCTTCACATGTCATTCGCAAGGCGTTAACGATAGCCGGTTCAGACAGCGGCGGCGGAGCTGGCATTCAAGCAGATTTGAAAACCTTCCAGGAAATGGGCGTATACGGAATGTCGGCAATTACCGCCATCACGGCGCAAAATACGCAAGGCGTGCAAGCCCTCTACCCGATGGAGGCGAGCATCATTAATGAGCAACTGCACTCAATAGGAGAAGATTTGCCGCCGGATGCCGTCAAGACAGGCATGTTGGGCAACGCCTCTATCATTGCAGCCGTAGCTGAAAATATGGCCCGCTACCGCTTCCCTCATCTCGTCATCGATCCCGTCATGATTGCAAAAGGCGGCTCAACCCTGCTTCAGCGCGAGGCCTTGACGGCTCTCATCAAGATGCTTATTCCGCTATCCGTCATGATCACGCCGAATATTCCAGAGGCCGAAGAGTTGACGGGCATACGCATTGTCAGCTTAAGCGATCGGGAGGAAGCTGCCCGTTGCTTGCATGGAATGGGGAGCGACCATGTCATGCTAAAAGGCGGGCATGATCCCTCTACGCGGGACCTTGTCGTGGACATGCTGTATGACGGCACAGCGTTTCATTATTGGGAACATCAGCGCATCGATACCCGCCATACGCATGGCACCGGCTGCACGTTCTCAGCGGCTATCACCGCCGGGCTTGCTCAAGGTATGAGCGTCTATGACTCTGTTAACCGGGCAAAATCGTTCATCCATGCGGCCATCGAACATTCGCTTGAAATCGGAGCAGGACACGGACCTACGAACCATTTTGCTTATCGAAAACATTATAAAAACGGCTAGCACCGCTCTGATTTGCTCAGTCTTACACGACAAGGATTATGGATAACTACTTCATAATATAAAGCATTAAGTAGTACGTTCAACTTAACAAGTAGCCGTTCTTCGCAACCGCTTCACGACAGCCTCCCTCGATACAATCAAAGTTCATCAAAAACATGCCAATCTATGGTTGGGCTGCGGAATAACGAAAAAAGAGGACCTGAATAGGTCCTCCTAGTAATGCTGGTTGCACATACGTTGCACACTCCATGTCGCTCAGAATGACTTAACTCCCATCAACGACTCGCCTTACATGCTCCAAGTCGCTCAGAACGACTTAACTTCCATCAATGCCTCGCCTTACATGCTCCAAGTCGCTCAGAACGACTTAATTCCCGTCAACGACTCGCCTTACATGCTCCAAGTCGCTCAGAACGACTTAATTCCCGTCAACGCCTCGCCTTACATGCTCCAAGTCGCCCAGAACGACTTAATTCCCGTCAACGCCTCACCTTGCACACTCCAAGTCGCTCAGAACGACTTAACTCCCGTCAACGCCTCACCTTGCACACTCCAAGTCGCTCAAAACGACTTAACTTCCATCAATGCCTCGCCTTACATACTCCAAGTCGCTCAGAACGACTTAATTCCCGTCAACGCCTCACCTTGCACACTCCAAGTCGCTCAGAACGACTTAACTTCCATCATTGCCTCGCCTTACATGCTCCAAGTCGCTCAGAACGACTTCATATGCTGCCCTGGCGCAAATGACTGGATCATAATTACCGCTCCAGCGCATTGGGGATAACCAGTCCGTTGTACCCTTTCATGCCCAGGTCATCGTCAAGCTCCTTGTAGCCTTCTGTATACTCTGTTTCCAGATTCCCAAAATCATGGAATATCCATTCGTATTCGTCCAGCTTCAGAATAGCCTCCAGATGGGCGGCCCATCCAATCGAATATAACAAATTAAACGTAAACGTAACTCGTATATTGCCATATTCGTCATACCTTGCGTTAATCGGCTGCCAGGCAAAAGCACGAGATGGATTACCTTCCTTCTCGAGCTTGGCAAAGTCGGTCTTAAGCCGCTGGAAGCCCGGGTTATTCCACGCCTTCTCCGTGAAGAGCGAGCGGAGCTTCGCCTCATCCATCTTGCCTTCCGGCAGAGCAATATCGGTCAATCCCAACGCCTGTTCCAGGCGATTTGCATAGCGATCTACAACCGTTCGCAGATCAGCATATTCTTCCGTTCGATCCCTCAAAGCGGTTAAAGTAAACGTCTTTTCTCTCACATCCGCCATCCACATCAGTTCATAAAATTTTCCATCCGTATAAGATTGGAGAATCAGCGCTTGCCGCGATGGCGTAATTGTTGCTTCCTGATCCATGATAGCGATGCTATCAGCCGACTGAATACCTCCAGGACTTGCATAGCGGAAGGTAAGCGGAGTCGCTTCTCCGCCCTCTGTGACGGCATAAACGTATACATTACTTGATTTCGAAGTGTAGCCTTTGAACTGGGATTGATGGGTCTGAAATAAGATCAGATCAAATTGGTCAAAAGACAACACTTTCATCTCGCCAAGGGGCTTCCCCAGCACCAGCTCCACATTTTCCAATAATGGCAAGCTAATGTTGCGGCCTTCATTGGTAGTGAAATCTACTTGATATTGGCCGTAATATTGCTTTATTGCGCCATCTGTTAAGTATTGTTCCCCTTCTGAAGAACGAATCCTAAGCGTGCCGTAACGGCTCTTCCCCTTCGCGCGCACCTCATTCCCCGAAAGAATTTTGGGACTGCCAACCCCCTCATTCCCTTCATTCCACCATTCCTTGAAGCTAAAACGATTAATATTGCCCCATAATACGGGCAGCCCTTCTGCATTGCGTTCCGGATCCATCTCCGTATTCAGATAGAGAAAGGAACTCCGCCCGCGATCCCCCAGCATCAGCCAGCCGCCTATCGCCTGGTGAAGCGTTTGATCAGATGAGCTATAGCTATGGACCAATTGAAGCTGCCTCTCCTCGCTATCCCATTTGAAAATACGCCCCTGGTTATCCTTTTCATAAACATTGATATACAGATTCCCATCGGACTCATACGTCCAGCCTTTTACATCGGGCGTCCATACTTTCTTGTGCTTTTGATCGATATACACGAACGCCTTGGAATCGTATGTTCCGCCAGCTGTACAAAGTTTTAACGTCTCACCATTAGCCAGCTTGCTTGCATCTTGCTCATGACGGTAGGCCGTGAGCTTGCCGGTTCGCACATCATATTCCTTGTAGGCAATCTCTCCCTTGCTCCAGCCCCCATTCGCCCTCTGAACCGGGCGATAGCTCTCTACCAGCAAACGATGTTCATCCAGCCAATTGAAGACGCTGATCCGCTCTCCTTTTGCGGCATGAAGTATGCGGCTCCTCTCTCCGTTTGCATCATAAAAGGCGATTTGCTGAGCGAAAACAAGCGTGCCCGTATCATATACGACCCCCATCTCCTCGCCGCTCTTCGCATATTCCAGATAAAAACGGCTGCTCTCTTTATTCCATACAGGTCCGGAATTAGACAGCAACAAAGAATCGTCTATGCTGAACAGCTTGATGACCTTGCCGCTTTTCGAATCCGTAACCATGAAGTGATTGCTAATATAGATTGGAACTTTCTCCGTAAACCTGTAGACGAATCTTTCCAGATCCGGTGTTGGATACATCAGCGGTCTGGGTGGGCTGCTGCCGGGATCACCCGCGCCAGGATAAGTCTGCCCTCTGTCGCCGATCAGCTTGAAAGTCTTTAAGTTCATTTGCCATCGCTTGCCCCCATAGCTCGTTAGCATGACTTCCACGATATGCCCATCCTCATTCCATTCATAGTGGGCGCTTAGCAGAAAGTCGCGTTCATCCTCGCTATCGGCATGAATCTTCCAAAAAGTAGGCATCGTATAGATGCTACCACTACCCAAAAAAACAACGGCAAGCTGATACTCTATCGCATCGCCTTCTTTGGATCGCTTAATAAACATCGCTTGATGCTCATTCATGAGCTTGACAATAGGAGGATAAAAGCCGTGGTCAATTGCTTTTTCTGTGTATAAAGGATAGGTATCGATCCTAGCAGTATCTGGTCTCACCACTACCAGGTTGTACTGCTTTACCCAGCCCAATTCGGCGCTCCCTGAATACACCTCACGTTCCACCAGATGAACGGACACCCCTCCTGTAGCATCATCAGCTACACTGTTCACGTATTGGCTCTCTTTTTCATCCAGCACCAGACGCATTCCGCCTGGCGCTGGCTCCAAGTAAGCATTGAGAGGGGGGATCTGATCCTTCTTATCGCTTTCTCCCGTGACTAACGGCGTACTAGTCGGTTCCATCTCAACTTCTATTGCAGCCGCAGCCTCTGCTCCTTCGTTCGCAGACCGATGGCCGCCTGGCACCCTCTCAAAAGCCGGAATAATCAAAATTAATATAATGACCGCAGATACGAGCGCCATCAAGATCATTTGTCGATTCATTCATCTTCTCCTTATGCTCTTAGTGATGGTTTCAGCCTAGTAGACGGTACATATCTTGAAATTGTTACACTTTTTTACAAAACCATTTATACTAGTCCAATTTCTTCTACATGCACAGCCTATCCTGTTATATAATAGGGTCGTCCCTTCAGGACATCTCCAAGCGAGAATGACAGATACGAAGGAGAATGGAACGTGGATATCGTTGAACTTCCTATAGCGCTAATAGACGAAGATAAAGACCAACCGAGATACCAATTCGACGAGGAAGCCTTGCAAGAGCTCATGCGCAGCATTGATGAGCTTGGCTTGCTATCGCCGATCAAAGTAAGAACAGCCGCCAATGGACGCTACACAATCATATACGGCAACAGACGCTACAAAGCGACCGAACGCCTCGGGCGTGCTACCATCCCGTGCATTGTCTCCAATACAACGGATGAAATGGAAATCTATCTGGAGCAGATTGCAGAAAACCTGACCCGCGAAGGCTTCTCTCCTATTGAAGAAGCGGAAGCCTTTGATAAGATGATGAACGATTCAAGATTCCGCAGCTCGTTGAAATTACTATCGGCCAAGCTTGGGAAACCCGAGAGCTACATCAAAAATAAATGCGAGCTGCTGAAGTTCAGCAATGCCGTGAAAAAGCTGATCGTCAGCGGCGTCGAGATCCGCAAGGACAAGCTGACGGAAGATCAGTTGATGCCGCTGAAGGATCTGCCTATGGAGCATCGCGATCCGCTGGCCTTGATCGCTGCCAGAGACGAGCTTCCAGTCAGCGACGTGAAGAAGATTGCAAAGCTGTTCAAGGACAAGACAATCTCGGAGGGCACCAAAGAAAAGCTGCTGCTCAAGTCGGGGCCGGGACTCATCGAAACCTGGTCGGTGTATGAGCAGAACCGGAAGGAACGCTCCCGTCAGCAAGAGGAGCCTAAATCTCAGAAGGCGCCTGCTCCAAGCTCTCACTCTGGTGCATCCAGCGCCAGCCAAAGTACGGCACCGACCGAAAACAAGCCTGCTGATCTACCCAGCACATCATCTTCAAAGGGACATCCAGATTCCGCCGCAGCTTCAGGCGCCACGCCTGCGGCACAAGCTGCAGCTCCATCAGTCGACATGCAGCCTGCCGAATTGCTGGGGCAATTGCAGACACAGTTGAAACATCAAGGTGAATTGACAATTCAGCTCATCGCCCTCGACAAAGCAAACGGCGGAGTGTTGTTCCCGCACGAGATTGATGACATCATTTCGCAATTGGAGAAGCAACTCGTCCAATGGAAGGCACGGCTTTAAACGAAGCGAAGCCGTTCCCTTGGATGTAACGGAAGACGAGAAGTTAGCTATGTTCTGCGAAAAACCGTAGTATGCTCGTATACAACATCATCCTTCACAGACCAACAGGATCAGCAGAAAAATAGCCTTGGCCGACTAACGGCCAAGGCTATTTGCATACTAGCGAATCGCAGATTTTTTAAGGATTCAAGACTAGTGACCCATTATCGCCGGGTCCGGATTATTCCCGCCTGCGGTTGACTCTTCTTCCTGCTGCTTCGGCTTGCGCAGAAGTAGCGTCAGTGCGACAGCCGCGGTCACAAGGCACGCGGACAGGAAGAACGTATCGCCGTAACCCGCGACGACAGCGCTTAGCGGATTCGCATCCGCTCCCGCGCTTGCGGCGTGGAGAGCGATCTGTGACGTCAGATAACCCGTCAAGCCCGCAACTGCAAACGAGACAACGACTTGTTGTGCTGCTGTAGTGAGAGGTGTAACGCGGCTCACCAGACGGCGCGGCGCAGCGTTCAAGACATGCGTGTTAAGGGGCATCATGGAGAATCCCATACCAAGACCCATCATGCAGAGGCATAGAATAATGACCCGTAACGGGGTATCCACCGATATGCCGGACAACATGTACAAGGCGACGGATACAACGGTCAAACCGCCAAAAGCGAGCGGGCGAGCGCCGATCTTATCGAACAGCCGACCGCTGATCGGCATGCCTAGTGCTGCGCAAAGTGCATAAGGCATCAGGATCAAGCCCGCTTCAAGCGCAGAATAGTGCATGACGCCTTGCAGATACAACGGTACGATCAACATCGCTCCGAATAACGCGAGCTGAACGACCCACGTCAAGATGATGCTGCGTGTAAAGTCGGAAGACTTGAACACTTTCAGCTCAAGCAATGGCTGCTTCTGCCGCAGCTCCACGAAGATAAAGAGGATGAGCGCTAAGCCGCCGACAGTCAAGCCTGTAATCGTCGATGCGCTGGACCAGCTCGTACCGCCTTCGCTTACCCCGTATGCCAGCATGGAGAAGGCAATCGGTGCGAGACACATGCCCATGATGTCCAGATGCGGAGCCGCATGGCGGTCCGATTTCGGCAAATATTTATATCCCAGAATAAATGCGATAATGCCGATCGGAAGATTAATGAAAAATATCCAGTGCCAGCTAACCGAATCGACCAACCAACCAGATAGTACAGGGCCGAATGCCGGCGCCAACAGCAATGGAATGCCGAGTACGCCCATGATGGATCCGCGACGCTCCGGAGGCGCAAGCTTGAACACCATTGCCATCCCGATCGGACCTACCATACCGCCGCCCAAGCCTTGAATGATACGATATATAATGAGCTGTTCCGGCGTTTGCGCAATGCCGCACAGTATAGAACCGAGCGTAAATAACGCTATCGTAGTCATAAAAATAGGCTTGGAGCCGAATTTGTCAGTCATCCAGCCTGCAAGCGGAATAACAGCGGACAAAGCCAGCGTATAGCCGGTAACGGTCCATTGAATCGTTTTCAGATCGGTGTCGAAGTAGGTTACGAGCTTCGGAATGGCATTATTGACGACAGTGCTGTCCAGTATCACCATAATCATGCCGACAATAATCGCCATAAGCGGCGGCAGAATGGCTTTCAACGAGAAGTTGTCCTCACCGGCTGCTGCCGGCTTTGATTGCGTAGGAGTGGACATAGATCCCTGCTTTCTGCTCAGCGAGCTTTGTATGGATCAATAGAATGGTCAATTTGCAGCTTGCTCATACAAATCCGCAGACAACGCCCGCACGAACGGGGACCAGTCGCCTGTCGTATACAGATGAAGCCGGTGCATGGCCCGCGTACATGCCGTATATAGAAGTTTCCGCTCATTGTCTCGACCGTATGCATCAAGAGAAACATCACAAACCAAAACAGCATCGAACTCCACACCCTTGGCAAGATACACAGGAATGACCATCACACCTTTATTAAAATCCATTGTCTCCTTTGTTATGAGCTGCAGAGCTTCGACACCGTGAATACGAAGCGACTCATGGACATCCCGGCTTTCTGCCGCGGTCTTGGTAATGACGGCGATGGAGTCGTACCCCTCCGCTATGAGCGAAGCGATATCTGCCGCTATTTGTGCATCACGCTTCTCTCTGCCATTCAATCTAGCCAGAAGCGGCTTTCTGCCTCTCCGATCAAATGGTGCGATTTCTTCCCCTCCCGGCAGCATCGATCTCGTGAATTCAACAATTTCTCTTGTTGAACGGTAGCTGCGCAACAGGCGAATCAGACTTGTCTCGTCTTTACCGAAAAGGCGTACGAGTGGCGAATCGGGAGCATCCAAGCTGGTAGCCTGCATAAAGATTGCCTGCCCGAAGTCGCCGAGAACCGTCATCCGTGCACGGGGAAACAGCTTCTTCAAATACACATATTGAAACGACGAATAGTCCTGCCCCTCATCGACAAAAATATGCCGAATCTCCGTGTTCGTCCGAACGCCTTCAATCAGTTCCTTTAAGTACAGATATGGAGTTGCATCCTCATAAAATAATTGTTGCTGGTCCAGCCTTTCTTTGGTTTGCTTGCAGATGTCAGACCATTGATCAGGAAGCTCTGCCCTATTGGTCCTCTCCCGGTAAGCGGCCTCTCCCTTGAACAATTGCTCGTATATGCCTTTAATATCTACAAACAAGAACTTTTTCACCGCTTTCCTTAGCGGTTTAAAGCTTTCTTTCACGACTCTTCGGCGGAGCAGCTCCTCCTCCTTCGAAGCAAATTCAAAGTCGCCTTCATCTTCCCGGCGCTTGTTGCTCAATTTCTCGCGAACGGATGTGAAATGCTCTGTAAGGTCGAATAACTCCTTCTCTTTATGCAGCATTCCGAATGCCTCCGCATATTGATCGGAATCCAGGTAACTCAGCTCCTCCTCCACCCAAGGCGCTTCCCGCTCCCTGCGCTCCAGCGAAGCCAGTTCATTCAGCAGCCATTCCTGCATCAGAGCGACCCGGTTGAACAACGGCAGGGAACGTTCATACGCGTAAAACTTCGTTCTCATTTGCTCTGCGGTTATCAAATTGCGATTCCGAAAGCGAATGCCGTTGAAGCGCATGCCTTTCTGCCCCAGCCACACTCCATAGCTCTGCAGGTCTAGCAGAAAAGCTTCAGACGACTTGTATGTCATCCCCTGTAGACGTGCCTTATACCCTGGTTCTCCTTGTGCAGTCAGTACATATTCCATTTGATTGAATGGATCTTCCGGCTGGAGCGAGTCACCTAACCAGTAGTCGAGATACTCTTGGAACGTCGTTTGCTGCATATTCTCTTCACCCAGCTCCGGAAGAACGGTAGAGATATAACTGGCAAACATCGTATTCGGAGAAAATAGTACGATCTGGTCAGCCTTTATGGATTGGCGGTGTTTGTACAGCAGGTACGCCACCCGCTGCAATGCCGCTGAAGTTTTGCCGCTGCCGGCCGCTCCTTGCACGATAAGCATCCGGCTTGTATCATTGCGGATAATGGCGTTTTGCTCCTTCTGGATCGTGGCCACGATACTCTTCATCTGCGAGTCTGCACCTTTGCCGAGCACTTGCTGCAGCAATTCATCCCCTATCGTTTCACTCGCGTCAAACATATTGCGGATTTGCCCATTATGAATCTGATATTGCCGCTTGAGTTCCATCGTCCCTTCGATTGCTCCCGATGGCGTCACATAAGACGCTGGGCCAGGCGAGCAGTCGTAGTACAGGCTTGCAATTGGCGTGCGCCAGTCATAAACCAGAAAGCTCAATCCGTCTTCGTTAAGAAATGATGACACGCCGATATAGACTTGCTCGCTGGGGCCAAGGCCATCCTCCTTAAAGTCGATGCGTCCGAAATACGGAGACGGAAGCAGACGATTCATGTTCTTCCATTGCTGCATCAACAGCTTGTGACCGCGCTCTCGTTCGGCCAGTATCGCGGACTGCTGATTAATCGAGTAAAAGCTTTCTTCAAAATCTTCATACGTACTTGTATTGATCGTCACTTCTTCCCAAAATCGCTTGCGGATATCTGTAGCCTGATCACTCAGCCCGGCAACTTCCGGTTCTAGTTCAGCAATGTTCGCCTGCAGCTTCTTTCTGACCCGCTCCAGACGTTCCTTTTCCTGCCGCCAATGATTCGCTTCCATCTCTCTGAACACTCTCCTTTTTCTATTTATTGGTATTCCGAAAAGTACATTGACAAAACAAAACTACAGATGTACAATTAAAGTGGGAATAAAACTGAACTCTATAATCGTTCTAATTCGCTATAGATTATATCATGGCGATTTTTTGCGTTCAATAGATTTTTTCGTGTTATTTTCTGACATGCTGAACTACTAAAAGACGATCATAACCCCAACTTAGGGGAGGTATGGTCGTCTTTCCACTTTACGCGCCTATCAGCGCATATTTCCTATTCAGGCTGAGCAACTTATTCTGGGAACGAATGCCCGCTCCATATTGTTCAACCGGGAGGAATGAACGCTGGCTATACTTAAAGATTCACTTCATGTGATCGGCCGTATCTATACCATTTATCCGTTGCTCCTTGCCATTACCCTTTTTATGGGCAGGCGTTCGATCGGGCAGCTTCCCGTCTTCGACTTCCTTATCTTCTTGTCGCTTGGCTCTGTTGTAGGCGCCGATATAGCCGATCCGAAAGTTCAGCACATCCATACTGCCGTAGCCATTGTGGCCATTGCCATTATGCAGAAGCTATTCTCCTATCTGTTGATCAAAAGCGGCAAGTTCGGAAAGTGGATGACATTCGAGCCCGTTGTGGTGCTAAAGGATGGCCAGTTCCTCCGCTCCAATCTGCGAAAGCTTCAGTATAGCGTGGATGATATTTTGCGTATGCTGAGAGAACAGGGGATTTTCGATGCTGCGCTGGTAGAAGCGGCGATTTTGGAGGGGAACGGCGAATTAAGCGTGTTGAAAAAAGCGGTCCATCAGGAAGCGACGCCATCCATGCTAGGCGTGCCAAACGGCTCGCTTGGCCTTTCCTACGCGGTCATTAAAGAAGGGAAACCTCAATTGCTCACGCTTGACGCGCTTCATCTTAGCGTGAATTGGCTGGAGCATGCTCTCAAAGAAAAGAACCTGACAATAGGAGACGTATTCTTCGCTTCCTTGAACGAAAACAAGGAATTGACCGTCACATCCTATCATCAGGAACCAAAAATAAAAGCATTTTTCCGTTAAATGAACGCCAGGTGGAAAGCCTGCCCAACATTTGTAACGAAACTGAAACATTGCGTTCATCGTCCATTAATGAAAGGGGCATATAATAAATCTCGACCCCCTTTTTTATAATATATACCTTTTGGCCCGCTGCCCGTTGCAGCGGGTCCCTTTTTGCTTCTGGGCGGTGCTGCGCTTGCACGGCGGCCTCGCGAATGTCGCGTCTCACGCCGCCGTCTCGAAACGCTCGCTGAGCCTTCTCCCTGATTCTCTTCCTCAGCTTCCTCAGGCGACTCCGTCGATACCGTATTCGTGCTGGGGGCGTACTGCCGTATATTCCCGAATATGATCGTGCCTTCATTTTTGAAAATCTGCACATTTCCGAGGCAACAGGGCATACCATCATCCGCCTTCTCTGTTCATCTATCTCGCCATATACGTTAGCGTATGCGGATCATAGAACGGACGAATTGGCGATTCCTAAGGGTCATTCGCCTCTTTTTCGCAGCAACCGGTTGCGTACCTCTACTCCGCCGATCGCTCATCGATCAACTCAACCAGCACAATCTCGGGCTGATTAAATAAGCGCATCGGGAATCGACTGTTGCCAAGTCCACGATTGACAATCATGGAGCTAGCGCCAAGCTCATGCATCCCGTCCGTCCATGCAGGCCATACCCCTTGCCCGGGAGCGAACACCCCGCCTTTGAACGGAATGCGAATCTGGCCGCCATGGGCATGTCCCGTCAAGCTAAGATCAATACCGTTCTCGGCATATACAGGGAATAGCTCCGTGCGATGGGACAGGAGCACCGTAAAGGGATCCGAGCCGTCGGTATCCCCCAGCGCTTCGGCCAGATGAGCGTTCATCTTGTCCGCATCGCCATCTCCCCTGTGGTTATACGTAGGATCGTCTACTCCAACCAACCGGAATACGCCATCCCCGATCGGAATATCCTCATGAGCATTCTTCATAATGTGGACGCCTAGCGCGAGCAGTCGCTCCTCCAGTTCCGAAGAGTATCCCCTCGCTCCCCGTTCATGATTGCCTCTCGCAAAGTACACCGGAGCAATCTTCACCAAGCCTTCCATCAGCTTAAAACTGGCCTCTCCATCATAATGCCGCTGATCCACAAGGTCTCCTGTGAAGACAATTATATCGGGATCCAGCTTCTGAACCTTGCGAATCAGCGGGCGCTGTTCCTTGCCGAACTCCTTGCTCTGAAGATCGGATAGCTGCACAATACGGTAGGAATCAAAATCGCTTGGCAGCTTGTCACTTGCAACCTTATAGGTCGAGATGACAATTGAATTGTTTTGCGCATACAGAAAATAAATGCACAGTACAATGGCAGCAGGCAAATAGATAAGCAACCATCTCTTTGTTCTGCTCATCTCTCCACCTCCTCTTTCACTCCCTCATCACGGTAATTGACGTTGATAAGACAGGTTCCACGATTGCCAATGCTTCCGCTCTAGAGCTTCGCCTTCGTATCTCTTAAGGATATCCTCCAACTGCGTATATTTCGGATGCTTCGCCCATAGCTTCGCAAGCGCAGGTGCGGCATCGGCCGATAATGTATTCAAATAGTACATATCGATTTTCCCTGTCTCCTCGAACCGTGTACTATTATTGACGGCAATACGGGCATCAATGTTCGCGAAATTCATAATTACGTACGAAGTTATAGCCAGAGCAATATATATTTTCGCTAATGAGAACCTGGTATACCAGATTCGTACGAAAGCCACCGCCATGAGCACGCCAAGGAAAATCATAAATCCGTGCACAAGCAGTCGCATTTGCGTATAGCCATAAACTTCTTCATACAACGAGAGTCGGCTGTAAGCCGAGATAAGCATCACAAGCGTACTGCCCATCAAAATACTGAGCATGGCTTGGCGCAAACGCTCGAACAGTGCGCTGCCTTTGCCGATAAAATGAAGACCTACCAACAGGATACCGATATTGATCAGCGCGACAATCACCAGCTCCGTGAATCCTCTTCGCGCGTATTCGGCGTATGCTGTGCCCTCAGGCAGCAGCCCTTCCGCCGCTCCGAACAAGTAAGTGAACTGTATCACAGCGAACAAAACATATACCACGTTGACGCATACAAGCACCGTAGCTGCTGATATCGGATCGAACTTGTCCCTCTCCACGCCAGGGCGCAGCTTCGGATCACCGTCGGGAGTCAGCTCCGCTGAGCTGCTATCCGGGACTTTTCGCTTCTGGAACAGAAGACCCCACAAATAGCAAAAAACATAAATCGCTACACAGCATGCAAAGATAAACCTGTTCACGCCAATGCGGACAGAGCCGCCGGCGAATACAGAGCTGAGCTTATTCAGCCAAGCCATAAAGATGCCATCAGCCGAAGCCAGCAGCAGGACGACCACAAATAAAAGCGGAGCCGCCAGCAGTAAGCCGAAGCCGACTTTGCCTGCTACCGATCTCGCTTTGCTTGTATCCCTTCTGCTGTTCACCCAGTCCGCCATCGTATGAAATGGCGTAGTCAAATGCGCGAATGGGGTTACCAGCCATTGCTTGATATGCTCCAGGATAAACCTAGGGCGATGCCACGGCTGCGAGCCGCCGCGCGCGAGGAGCATCGTCTGGGCCACAATCAATATAAACAACACGATGGGATTCAGTGTCCGGAAGAGATCATTTGCGAATAGCACAAACGTGATGGAGAGCAGTGCAATCGGCGCAAACAGAAACCAACCCATTCTGGATTGACCTCTCCAGCGGTCGAACCCTCCCATTCTTCCTTTCATCGCATAGAAAAATAATAAGTAGAACAACGTGACGAATATCGGTACGGATACGCCTGCCGGACGTCCCACGAACAAATATTGCCCAAGCACGCCGAGAAGGATCGATAATAGCCACATGTTGTTGTATCGCCTCTGCCATGGCGCGGGATCTCTCATCGCCCATAACCTCCCTTTGTAATGAACTCCCTTTTATTGTAACCTATAAAATAAGAACAAAAAGTGCAACTTTCATATATAGAATTTCATATTTTGTAGCATAGCGGGTGTTCATGTGAAAATACGAAGACATTATTTCATATTAAGAGAATCCTATCCGCAATCGACCGATGGGCTTCCTTTCGAAGTGACGACAGCCGAACTTGCCGAGAAGCTCGATTGCACGCATCGCAACATGGTCCTTCTGCTGAAGCGAATGATACAGGAAGGGTGGATCGAATGGATAGCCAAGCGCGGCAGGGGCAATCGCTCCCTGCTTACCTTTGCGAAGCCGCTCGACTCCCTCATGCTGGAGGAAGCAGAAGAGCTGGCGGTCAGGGGCGATCTGCAATCGGCGCTGGAGCTGCTTCAACCACGAGGCGCAGCGGTGGTCGGGCGGTTCCAGCAATGGCTGTCGGGACAATTCGGCTTCCAGACCGTCCTGGAAGGCGAGCGGCGAACCGATACGCTGCGTTTCCCTATGCCTGGCACCATCGACAGCTTGGACCCTGCCCGTATTCATTATATCGGAGAATCCCATCTGGTGAACCAGCTCTTCGACGGACTGGTGCGGATGGATGTGAGGGGCGTCACCGTACTTCCGCACCTGGCTCACGCTTGGGAAACCAATGAAGCCCGGACAGAGTGGACCTTCTTTCTGCGCAAAGGCATCTTCTTCCACCATGGCCGTGAGATGACCTCTTCGGATGTGAAGTATACGCTAACCCGGCTGGCCCGGCTGGCGCCAAACGGACTGTACAGCTGGGTATACAACGGAATCGAACAGATGGATACGCCGGATGATTTGACAATCCGATTCCGGCTCAAGGCGCGTAACGAAGCGTTCCTTTCCTTCCTCTCCACCAACCGGGCTTCGATCGTGCCGGAAGAGCTATGCGAGCAGGTAGGGGAAGCGTTCGGGCAAGCGAGCGGAGCCGTGGTCGGGACCGGCCCTTTCAGACTGGCGGGCAGCAGCCACGGCATATGGATTCTGGAGGCCTTCTCCTCTTACTTCCAGGAACGGCCATTCCTCGATCGGGTAGAGGTATGGACGATGCCCGCTGGAGCGGACCGCAAGGAAGAAGATATGGAGGAGCTCCGACAGTTCCAGGTGATGCACAATGTGCGGATCGAAGGCATGGCTGGCGGCGAATGGGAGCAGGTTCGACAGTCCGGAACGACGTGCAAATTTCTGACTGTGAATGAGCTGAAGGACGGTCCGCTTGCCAATGCGGCATTCCGTTCAGTGCTTGATTATGCCATTCATCGGAAGGAGCTGCTAAGACGCTTGTCCGGTGATGTAATCGAGGAAGCAAGCAGCTTCTGGTCCCGACCGGCAGCGGATGACAGTCAAAGCGTCGATGATGCGGACTTCCAACATACTTGCAGCGCCATGCTCCGTGAATGCGGTTATGACGGAGAGCCGCTTACCCTAACGACCATCCCGCAATATGAGCATGACGCTGCTTTGATCCAAGAAATGCTGGGCAAGGCAGGCATTCATGTGCATATCCATCTCATTGCCGCCGAGCAATTCAAAGGCAAAGACCGAATGTCCGCTGATCTGCTTCTGTTCGCCATTATGCTAGATGAGCATCGCGAGCTGCGTCTGATCGATTTGTACAAAAGCATGATGCAGCATATGGACAAACGTACAAGCGATATTCTTGGGGATACATTGCAATGCATACTGGCGGAGCCGGATGCCGCTCGCAGATTTAGTCTGTTCATGAAGATTGAAGATGAGTTGATCAGACGGCAGTTCCTGATGTTCCTCTACCGCAAGCACTTAAAGACGGCATTCCACCCCTCCGTCCAGGGCATCACACTGGAATCACTGGGCTGGGTCAGATTTCGTGATCTGTGGTTCAGATAAACGCAACAATTTATAGGGGATGGACGTATTAGGAGTAGTTCGCGTCAAGACGCAACCGACAATCAGATTTGGAGGGATCGCAATGTTTGACTTCGGACCTGGTCCGTCAATGCCCGGCAGGGGCGGTGGATTCGATTTTATGTTCACAGCCGTACCCATCATCATTATCATTGGATTTATCATCGTATTCGGAGCCATTCTATACTCCGCGGTGAATCACTTCCGCAACGCGCGCGCCCCGCAGGAGAATACCTATGCGAGAGTCGTAACCAAACGAATGGAAGTCAAGAGCCACAACACTCATCAACATCATCACGAGAATCAGATTGGCCATACAACCTCGTCTTCCCGCACGTATTATTACATCACGCTGGAGTTCGATAACGGCACGCGCAAGGAATATCTCGATGTCAAAGGGTTGTATGGATTGGTCGTGGAAGGCGATGCGGGCTACGCCGCGATCAAAGGCGACTGGATCGTCGCCTTCGAACGGAGCGCAGGGTAGTCCTTCTAAAGCCAATCTATCTGATTCGCTTCTCCATACAGAGACTGGACTCACAGCCGATATACTCGCCGAATGGCGGTATCTCGGAGAAGCCCATCCTCTCATAGAACGCAATTGCCTCAACCTGCGGAGCGCCCGCTTCCAGCCTCATGATGGAGCAGCTAAGCTCGATGGCTTGCTGCTCCAGGTACTGATACAACTGACGGGCAACGCCATGTCTCCTCATCCGGGGATCTACATAGAAGCGTTTCAACTCCGCCGACTGCCCGTCCAGTTGCCTTAGTCCAGCACAGCCTACCGGTTCGCCGTCCCCATATGCGATGACGAATACCATCTCCTTCGTCTTCGGATCATCGAAATCAACGACGAAGATATCCTCTGGCGGATACAAACCCTCCAGATAACGGTCCAGTTCCCGAATCAGCACCGCAAGCTCGGGACTGCTCGCCGGCACTTTTTCAATGACAAGCTTCTCCATCGTCTAGTCCTCTCTCGGGTTCGACATCTGTTTCTCGAACCATTCCCATCCAAAGCCGACTTGCTCCGGTTTATGTGAATCAGAGCCGTATACGCATGAGATGCCCCGCTTCATGCATTCAGCCAAGAACCACTCTGGGACGTACGGCTTGCCGCAGGTCGCGACTCGCATTCCCGCCGTATTCACATCGACGCCTACTTTCGATTCCTCCAGCAATGGCAGCATCCTCTCCAGCCTGCTGCGAATCAGACTCTCATCAATCCGGGGCAGCTCCTGTTGGAACTTCTGGATCAGATTGATATGACCGATACGCTTGCGCATTGGGAATCTTGCCGCCCACTGGATGGCCGCTTCAACATGGTCATAATATTCATTCACCACTCGTTCCATCGACCCGTAATACGACAGCAGCTCAGCCTTGAAGTGCTCAGCCTTGAAGTCGAGACAGCGCATGCCGTCTCTGCCAGGCAAATAATGCACAGAGTAGACAACGTCCTCTAATTCATCCTGCCAGCTGTCCAGCATCCGTTCCGTATAATCGAGTCTTCCCGGCAAATAATCAAATTCCAGCCCCGTCGCAATCTCGATCTTGCCCTCGTATGCCCGCTTCATCTCTTGCACATAGGCCATATAGACCGGAAGCTCCTCCTCCGGCATCGCAAGCTCATCCCATATGTCATGATCCGCTATCCAATTAAGCGGCAGCGGAGGATGCTCACTAATTGTATATCGCTCGAATCCAAGCTCAATCGCTCTGTCCAGATACCGCTCCTGTGCTGCATCGCTGCCATGATAACAAAACTTGGTGTGTGTATGTCCATCCCACTTCAGCATACCTGTTATGACTCCTATCCTTCGCCCTGCTCCTATGCTCCTTTGCATACGGGTACGAGGCTTCCTTTTTAGATAGCGTATCATGTGACGGACTCGCCGTAAATATCGTTCAAAAGTCATAGGAGTCCCCATATTTTTTAACATTCCGATCATTCTTCCACATATTTGCTCGAAATAAAGGATTTTTTTGGTGATATGTCGAATAGGAGGAAGTTGAAGACGTAATGGAAAATGTAGGAGGAAAATCATGAAGTGGATGTCGAAGCGATTCACGTTCGTCGTTATCCCGGACGCGAATCAATCCGTCCAGCGCTACAGCGTGCCTGGACTTATCATCGTACTCATACCCGCCCTTATTATACTGCTGGCAATTTGCGCAGCGCTGTTCATCACATTATTTTCCGGAAAGGCCAGCACTCTCAAAGATGTGAAGCATCAGCTGTCCCTCTCCGAATCGGGTTATGAGGAGCAGCTTAAGGAACGGGAGGATCTCATTGCGGCGCTGGAGGCCGATGTGACCGCCCTGTCCGCACAAGCGAAACATGTAGAGAGTAGAATGTCCGAGATTACGGAGCTTGAGCTTCAGTTGAAGGAGATTGCGGGCATTCAGGAATCCGAAGTGCGGATATCTTCCGGCGTGACCATCGAAGAAGGCGGTCAAGGGGGAGAGGAGCTGCCACTGCCTGTCCAAGCGAACGATTCGCTGGCGGCGGAGACGCTCCAGGAGCTGTCCGCCATGTCCTCTCAGATGGATGAGCTGAAACCGAGCCTCGAAGCTACGAAGGAAGCGCTGCTGAAGCATCAACGCATATTGGACATTACGCCAACGATATGGCCGGCTGATTCTCGCAAAATCACCTCTACCTTCGGCGTGCGTCGAGATCCCTTTACTCGAAGGGCTGCCGTGCATTCCGGTCTGGATCTGGGAGGCGATCGGGGGGATCCCATCTATGCCGCCGCGGACGGCGTCGTGACCTTATCAGAGAGAACCTACCCTTATGGGAACAACATTATAATCAATCATGGGCGCAGCATAGAAACCCGTTATCTGCATCTGAACAAACGACTGGTCGAGGTAGGCGCAACTGTGAAGAAAGGCGATCTAATTGGCGAGCTAGGCAACACAGGCCGCAGCACGGGTCCCCATCTTCATTACGAGGTAATCGTGGGCGGCGAGCATGTCGACCCTATGCCTTATTTAAAAGAAGACAGAGAGGAAAAGTGACCATGTTCAAAAGCAACAAATCGGGAAGCGGAAAAATCAATCCGGATACGACGGATACGTTGATCGGTGAAGGAACCATCTTCGAGGGCAAAATTAAATCCGAAGCCAGTATCCGTATTGAAGGCACCATCATCGGAGACATTATGTCAAGCGGTGATGTCATTATCGGGGAGAATGGCGTTGCCAACTCCAACATGATCGCAAGGGATCTGGTGCTTGCCGGCCAGCTCAACGGCGACGTCGAAGCGAGAGGCAAACTGACGATCTGCGCCACCGGCGTCCTGAACGGCAACATAACGGCCCAGTCTCTTATTATTGAATCTGGCGGCATCTTTAACGGCAGCAGCAAGATGGCAGCAAGTCCAGCGCCTGCAGCGCAATCCCAGAAGGAACTGAAAGCAACTTCGTAATAAAAGAACCGAAACGGCCGTTCTTACGCCGCTCTTCGGTTCTTTTTTCCAGCTGTGGACAGCGGGAGATTTAACAAACTTTCATATCATCTTGACACTCTCTTCACACTCATCCGCTACACTGGTCCTAATCAGACATCCCTGATGAGGAGGAGTACGCGAATGAAGCTGTCCATCCAAAGTGCAATCCTTATGCTGCTGGCTGCCGCAACGCTATACGGCGCCTTGTCCAGTCCACCTGCGCCAGAACATACGCCTGTCACGGCGCTAGCCCTATCTACCTCTGCCCCGTCTGCTATTCATTTGGCTTCCACCCATGGATCGGCCTATCAACCGCTCCTTGAGCTCGTAGATCAATATGACGGTCAACTGACTTATAATCGAGAAACCGATACGATCGATCTAACTGTAAACGGCTCCCCCTTCTCTCTTCTGTTGGGGAGCGGCAGCGTGCTCCAGAACAGCTATGAATATCCCGGCGACTATTATACAGAGAATGGACTTATCTACATGAACGCAGACCAGTTCAAAAAGCTGGCTGCGTTCTCTATGTTCCATTCTTGACCATGCCATAGCGCTTCATCCATTTACCACCGTAATCGAGACTGCGAATCGGCATAAGCCCCACGTCCGCATCTCTTAACAATACAAAAAAGCCATGTCAACGCTGCGCTTAGCGGCAGTGACATGGCTATTATTTTAACTCTTTGGTTGTATCTATCGCACAGGCTTAAGGTTTACAACTGATCTGCATTCTTCAAGGCATGATCCCAGCTAGGAAAATAGAACAGCGCATTCCGCATTAACTCAGGATCACTCTGCTTCACCTGCTTCTTGCCCGTTGCTCCTCCGCTCGATTGCAGCTGCTTAATCCGGCGAACGACTTCGTCCGCGCCAAGTGTGAATTCCATCGGCTTCGCTCCTTTCCTATAGGATGCTCCCCACTCTCTAGTCTTTCATATCGAGAGCGATCTATACCTTTCGGAAAGCATTTTATGGAAGAAGCTAGAACTGGAAGTAGATGAAACCGCTTGACTCTCCCTTCATGAGCAAGATAAGCAAGATGACGGCGATAACCGCATAGACTGCTCCCCGTATGATGGAAGGCACATATAATTGCCATGCAAGCGACCATCTCTGGAATCGGGATACGACGATGGACTCCATAATATGGAGCAAATACAACCCCGCAATAACCGCCAGCAGAAGCAGATGCTGTTTCGAGAACTGTATGCCGTCCAGCATCGTCATTTTCCGCAGCAAATAGAGGGCATCCGACCAGCTGTTGGCACGGAAAAATACCCAGCCGACTACGGTCAAATGGAAAAACACAAAGATGGAAAAAACCTTGTACAGCCCGTTATTATGTATCTGCTTCCAGCCCAGACGAGCGATGCCCTTGGCGTACATGCGATGGCCTGCCGACAACAAGCCATGGTAAAAGCCCCATATGACGAAGGTCCAGGCAGCCCCATGCCAAATGCCGGATATCGTCATTGCGGCAATAAGGTTGGCATAGATACGCCAATTAGCTACGCGAGAGCCACCAAGCGGGATAAAGATATAATCGCGAATCCATTGTGATAGCGTAATATGCCATCTTCTCCAGAACTCGGCCGGATTCGCGCTGAGGTAAGGCGTTTTGAAGTTCAAATCAAGACGCAAGCCAAGCAGGAAGCCGATACCGACAGCCATCTCGCTGTAAGCTGAGAAGTCAAAATAAATCTGAAACGCAAACAAATAGGATGCAATCCAGGATTCAACCCCGCTAAGCGTCTGCGCTTTGGCAAAGTAGTCGTTCACATACGGTGCAATCTGCTCGACGATGACCACTTTCTTGAACAGTCCAAGCAGGATGAACGCCATACCCAGCTTCACGCGCGGCGCGCGAAATAGGATGGATCTAATATTGCGAAGCTGCGGAATAAAGTCGTTGCCCCGCAGTATAGGACCTGCTGCCGAATGAGCGAACAGGGAGATAAAGACCCAAAATTCAAATAACGAGCGGCTAGGCTTCAACTGCCCCCTATGTACATCGACGAGATACGCAATGAGTTGGAACGAATAGAAGGAAATGCCGATCGGCAGTGCGATCATCCGATCGTCAAATGCCGTTCCTTGCAGCGAGAAGGTCATCCCCAGCATGCTCTCGATATTCTCGAGGAGGAACATCGAATATTTGAAGAACAACAAGTTCCCCAGCACCACGGCCAGTCCCAACCCAAGCGCAAGCTTGCCTCTCGGTCCTTGTAGGCCCTTGGATATAAAGTATACAGATGCTACAATGGCGCCGAATAACAGGAAGTAACCTACTCCTGCATAAGCGTAGAATGCGGCATTCGCCAGCGCGAGAATCATCATTCTTCCACGTGGGAACGCATAATACAAACCAAAGACAACAACAAGGAACAGTAGGAATGTCGGTGAATTGAATAACATGATTAAGATTCCTTCCCTTTCCAGGTGTCCCAAATGATGCGGGCAAGCTGCTCATTGCCTTCTTTGGTCAGATGAACATGATCGGTAAATAAATTCGGCGCAATTCGATCCTGCAAAATGACATATTCCGCACCAAACTCCGATAAATAGGTATCGATTTTCTCCATATTGGCAATATAACCAGGATGCGTCACTTCCTGCTTGGAGAGCTCTCCGTTGCTTCCAGCCACAAATACGAACAGCCGCTTTCCTTGCTGATGCTCGGCTATCCGATTCATAAAGTAAACGCTCCAGTTGGCCTCCGACATATCGAACGGCTCCGGATTAAAGAAATTCAAATATTGTGGCGACGTAATCCATTTCTCGGAAAATTTCTTTTCATCCCAGGCGCGCGGGTCGCCCATTAAGTCGCTTTTCTTGCCGCTTTGCTTAATTGATTCCTGGATCACGGTTTTATATTTGACAACCGGTATCCATTCCGAGACGGCGTCGATAGCGTTATGCTCGGTTTCCTTCCAGCCCGTCATATTCTTATAGCCGTTGGCTTCCAGATGCGGAAGCACCTTTTCGAACATGGCCGGATCTTGTTTTTTCAAATCATCCCCCAGCCAAAATACTTTCCGTACGCCCGAACCCCCCTGTACGAATGAAGAGTATGTAAGCCCGATCATAACGTTGTCCGTCTTGATACCATGCTCATCAAGCATCAGAAGCAGCGTGTATGCATCTCCTGCCATAATCGAAGGCGCGGACAGATTGAATACCGCCTCCAGCTTGTCGTCCTCGTCCGCTGTGGCAGCATCGGACAAATATCTGCCCAAGGAATGGTCTGAGCTTTCATTCGTGCCCCAGGCAACAGAGTTGCCGATCAGAATCGCATAATTGGTCAAGCCCTTATCCTTGATTTCGCGGGCCATCTCATCGACGACAATGCCCATTACCTTGGCGTCTTCCAGGAACATGTCATAATTCAACCTGTGCTTATACACGGTATCCAACTTAACCATATAACTTGCCGCAAACTGTGTCAGGATGAATAAAAGCAACGCAAATGCAATGCCATAGTACCCATATCTTGCTTTTCGAAGCTTGGAGTATGGTGCTTTCGCTCGTGCAGCCCGCTTAGCCGTCTGCGAAGAAATCTTTAATTCAGGATTCATAGTCGTACTACAAGCCTCTTTTCACCTAATGTTTGGATGTCGAATGATGTCACTATTATTTATACCACGCACAACAGCAATTGGATAGATGTGTTGTATGTTACCAGTAATGACGCTGCCTATATTATTTCAAACGCTGCATGTTGTGTATTTGTTGCTTTTTTCCTACTAATTTATTGAAAAATAGATAAAATAAAGGCACCCCTCCATTGGCGCTTGCCTTTGAAGAGATACCTTCATTTCTTATAGTATAAAAACGGCCTTATACCCTGGCAAACCCGATCTATCCAACGAGACTCCTCCCGTTCTTCCTCGAACGCACGACTTCCAGATATGCCCGTACGCCTGACACCATTGTCACGACGAAAAATGCGAGTGCCGTAAGCGGCAACAGCGACCATTCCAGAATGGATCTCTCCAGCAGGGTTTGCAGGCCGATAGCCAGCAGCCCGCCTATGAAAGCAGTCCCACCAATATGAATAAGCTTTCGTTGCAAACGCGCCGTCACAGCGCTCTTCACAACAAGCCAAGCCATCATCGGAAGGAGCTGCAGCGCATGAAAACCTAATCCATGGAACCATATCAAATTACCCTCTACACCGATGAACCTGCCGCCGTTGAGAGAGATACAGATGCCGCCTATAAAAGAAAGCATCACAGCGAACATGGCGTATCGAACGCTCAGCACAATACTTGGCTGCAACTGATAGGCTCTCTTCCGGAAAAACGCCGCCGCAAAGAACAAATAAAACACGGCCAGCAGCATAGCGACGATCCCGAAGCCATCCGCAATGGCTTGATCGAGGTCGGAGCCGTCGGTGACGAACCGAGGATTAACCCCGCGGACGTGCTGAACTGTCTCCGCAAAATAAGAAAATAGCGCTAGTGCTATATAAGACCAGCGAAAGAAAGCTATACTCTTCCGTCCCATTCCAGAGAACGGACTCACGGCTGCCGTCGAAAGCAGGAAGATGCCAAGAGCCACATTAAACGAAACGGCTTTAGCCATACCGGAACCCGGCGATTCGTCCGTGCCGAGCAGAAGAACGCCTATGCCACAAGCCAGCGCCAATACGATGCCCAGAAGTCCTGTGAGCAACATCCATTTTTCACCTTTATACCATAATGGCTGATCTGTCACCTTAACCATTCCTCCTGTAAAATCGGATAGCTCAACTTTACAGAAGGAACGGCAACAACGTTACAGTCGAAGGCTGTATTTTTACCTGCGACATTAGTAGATGGGAATGCAGGACCGAAGTCTCGCCGTCCGTAGTCCTACAGACAGAATTTGTCCATCGCCTCTATCATCTACAATAAGAAGTCCGCATGTGGAAGCGTGCAAGGCCATACGTTAAACTACAGATATAACCGATTCGAAAGGGGATAATAAGATGAACGGAATGTCCGGTAACCATAGCGGAGAAAACTCATGTGATTTCACAATCGAGGTCGTTGGAGAGGGTCACGTATCCGCAGCACCTGACCGCACCCTTATTACGCTTGGCGCCGCAACAGAGAACAAGGATGTACAGCCTGCACAGAGCGAGAATGCCGAAATCTCCACCGCTATTATTGAAGCGCTGACGGGTCTCGGCATTCCAAGATCGCACATACAGACCAAATCGTATACAGTTGAACCGCAATATGATTATGAAGATGGCAAGCAGGTGTTTCGCAACTACAAAGTGACCCACTTGCTGCTCATCACATTGGATGGCATAGCCGCAGCAGGCAAAGTTATCGATACCGCCGTCACAAGCGGGGCTAATCTGGTTGTCGATATTTCATTTGCTTCCTCCGAATCAGAGAAACATGAAGCGGAGGCGCTGGCCCTCGCTGTGCAGGATGCACAAGCGAAAGCCGCTAGCATCGCAGCCGCTCTAGGCGTCTCGATATCCGCCGTTCCTTGCAAAGTTCAGCAAATCGTCAGAGATAGTGAGTCGGTGCGCTACAAAAGCGCGCTTATGGCAAGCGACGCCTCTACGCCGATTGAGCCCGGTCAATTAACCTTCAAAGCAGCTGTGCGCGTCTGGTATCTGTTCGCTTGAGCATGATACAGCTTCATCGCGTCAAGCTCCGGATAGTCGGTTAAACGTCCTTCATACATTTTCTCCAATCGTGGATGTTCGTAAAAATGATGTGGAGTAACCAAAGCGGATGGGCGGGAATCCCATAGATTGAGGCCGCCTTTGCCTAACACTTCCGCCACAAACTCGGAGCAGAATCGCGCATGCTGGATCCCCAGTTCACGGTTCATCAAGACGCCGATCAGGCCAATCAAATTATAGGAATACAGCTCCTTATTCTGCTCGAACACTCTGATGGCAGCCCTAACGGCGTCCTTCTCTTTGTGCGTCACTTTGAGTCGCAGGACAATACATGATGTATGTTGGTAATAGCTATATGTTCCATGATACACATCCTCTTGAATAAAACCGGCGTTCAGCGGGTTGCGAGCCGTCTTGCGGCCAAAGCTGTACAGCTCGTTAAGCTCCGGATCAAGCGAGATGGAAGCATGGTTGTATGGAGCATTCGTAAAGGATTGAATTAGCCTCGAAAATGCCGTTCCTGTATTAGTCAGCAAAATATATAGATATGATGCACGCTTTGACGTTTTTTGCGGATGAGTTGTGTTCATCTTGCCAGCTGTCATATCCGTCACCTCTTCGTTCATAATGGCAGCCTGTCGAATATATATGACTTGGTACCAATATATCAACGAGCGGTTGGACGGAATAGTACCAACTATGTTTGGTACTGGTCGAGGGTATACTTGATCATTTGTAAATTTAAATGTTACCGCTCCTTCAAATTATGATAAAGACGAATTGAAAGGTAAGGTTTAAGCGATGATATTAAAAAAGAAAAGTACGATAATTTCACTGGCCTTGGTTTTGATCCTCGCAGCAGTATTTTACTATTATTTTGCCATTTATAATTCAGTTCGTGACATATCTATGGCCGGTTCTTATGAGTGGCACCCAACATCAAAAGCGTTGTTTTCAGGGGCTGATTTGGTTGTTATAGGAAAGCCAATTAAAGACATTGAGGATCGTGAAGTACTTTCAAAAGAGACTTCTACGGGGATTCTTATGTATATTGCCACTTCTACAGAAATTAAAGTTGAAAAAGTATTGAAGGGGCCGAAAGAGGATGCAGTTGATCTTAAAGTAATTGAGCCTGTCGGTTTAAGACAGACTTTTAAAGGTAAAGAAAGAATCGCTATTGAAGGATATACAGCCATGAAAAAAGATAGCCAATACTTAATATTTTTAAGTAAAAATACTTTTGGTCAGTACGGTGTCATTAATATGCAAGCTGGTAAATTTAATCTTGATGGAACTGATCCAAATGATAGTTCAGGCGAAGAGTCAATTAATAAACAAATAATTTTCACTGAACTGCAGACGGAGTTTTCTCAGGACTTAAAATAAGAGGGGAATATTCACCGCCTTTGCACATTATGCTGGAATGTATTATTTTCAACAAAAAAATGTTCGTAGCCCGATCCTATTTAACCGGGCTATGAACATTTTTTATTTTGATTCACTCATTTACTTCAGTGTATGCTTGCTGCTTATTTAAACACTTTCACGCGCTCTTCAAGCGGGCTGAATTGCTTCTCGCCTGCAGGAGCAACCGGCTTGCCAAAAGGCATCTGAGCAAGCAGCTTCCAGTTGGAAGGAATGTTCCATTCCGCTTTCACTGCGTCGTCAATAAGCGGATTGTAGTGTTGGAGAGACGCGCCAAAACCTTCAAGCTCCAGCGATGTCCAGATAACAAACTGAAGCATGCCGTTGGACTGATTCGACCATACCGGGAAGTTGTCCGCATAAGCAGCGAACTGGTTTTGCAACCCTTCCACAACCGCTTGATCCTCAAAGAACAACACCGTGCCGTAGCCTGCTCCGAATGCGTTCATCTTTTCTTGCGTAGGTCCGAATTGATCGGCCGGTACAATAGCCTTCAGCGTATTCGTTGTAATATCCCACACTTTTTTATGCTGATCGCCCAGCAGCACAACGACTCTTGCGCTTTGCGAATTAAATGATGATGGCGTATGCTTCACAGCATGATTGATTACTTCATGGATGCGCTCGTCCGATACGACCTGCTCATTGCTGATGCCATAAATAGAGCGTCTTCCCTCAACTGCCGCATAAAAGGTTGCTGCCGGCGTTTCCGCATTTTTATTTCCTGATCCAAATAAAGTGTCCATAATTCCCATTGTTCGTTCCCTCCATTAGTTGGTTCGTGTTGGTTTTTTCGATTTATGACGTATTCCTTATCCAATAACGCTTTATCTATGTGTAACGCGCCGACGACAGGCTTACGCTTCGCCGACAACGGTATATCTTTCGTTGAGATGCTGCGGATTTTCGATTTCATCCAGTATTGCGATGGCATAATCGGCATAGCTAATGTAGCTGTCGCCTGTGGAATTGACGAGCAGATGATCCTGACCGGATTCATATGCGCCCGTTCTTCTGCCTTCTGCATGGAAGAAAGCTGCAGGACTAAGGAATGTCCACGTCACATCTTGCTGATTCTGGAGAATTTCCAGGTTTCTGCCCTGATTTTGTGCAGTCGCAAGGTAAGCCGCTGGAAAATCAGGCGTATCAAACACACGGACCGACTTAGCCTCGTCTACGAACAGACTGCCTGCTCCGCCAACGACGAACAATCGCAGGGATGTGCCTCTCAGCGCATCGATTAGGACATTCCCTGCGTCAACATGTTGATGTTCCGCTCCAGGCGCTGCTCCGAACGCATTCACGATTACATCGAAGGAAGCCAGATCAGCCTGCTTCAAATCAAATACGTCCTTCTCCAGAACGACTGCATCTATTTCTTGAACACTTGCCTTATTGCGGACAATGGCTGTCACTTCATGGCCTCTGCCAAGAGCTTCTTGCGCGATCAGCTTGCCTGCTTTGCCGCCAGCTCCAACAATACCGACTTTCATATATCCATTCTCTCCTTTATCCGTCATATGAATTCAGATGCTGTAAGGAGTTGTACTCCAATCCCATTAGGGTCCGTCGTCCACCATACCGCTTCATGCTGCTCCAACTCGGCGCCAAGCCCTTTCAATCGAAGGATAGTTGCCTCCAGTTCTACTGCGTTTGGCACAATAATGGTGAAGTATTCAATACCTGTACCATTGGGCTTGACTGGCGGGGCACCAGCTCCAGCCCAAATGTTAAGTCCCATATGATGATGATAACGACCTGCCCCGATAAAGAGCGCGCCCATCTGACGCATCAGATCAGCCTCTACTTCGAAGCCTATCGCATCGCAATAAAATTGCTTTGACTTATGCAGATCAGCAACATGGAAGTGAACATGACCAATCACCGTACCATCTGGCAGTCCATTCCACTGACTTCCCTTGGCTTCTGCAAGCAAGCCCTCCCAATCAATCGGGTCGGTCGCCATCTTCACAAAGCCTTGGGCATCGTATTCCCATTGTTCCCTGGGGCGGTCACGATAAATCTCGATGCCATTCAAATCCGGGTCAGATATATAAAGGGCCTCGCTGACCAAATGATCCGCTTGGCCGATTTGCACGCCCTTATCCATCAACCTGCGTAGCGACAAACCAAGATCCTTCCTGGTCGGCAGCAAAATCGCAAAATGATACAGTCCGCTTGACGAGCGACGCGGGGTTATCGTAGCATTCGGCACTTCCTCCAGGACCAACAGCGTAGTTTTTCCATCAGCAGTCAGTTGTGCCTTGCCCTCTGTCCTCGACAGCAGTCGGAAACCAACAATATCTTCATAGAACGTAATAGAGCGTTCCAGATTGCTTACCTTCAGCTTGACCTCGCCTAAGCGCGTATTAGCATGAAGCTTATTGGCCATAAACGAGCTCACCACCTCTATTTTTGCTTGTTACTTACTATTTGTAATTAAGTATATAATCAATATAAACTTAAGTCAAGTAGATTGTTTGCTTCATATGCAAGCTGCCTCACACGACAAGGATCCAAGCAAATACCTCGCACGAAAAAAGGATCAGGAGATATAATTCCCCTGATCCAGTTAATGCAGTTATTTAATCATAAATGACTCATCGTTATCGCCGCTACTCCGCCGACTGTACAGACACCCAGCGACGTTCTTCCGCAGCCTGCATGACAGCTTCCATTACAGCCTGTACGTAATATCCGTCAGCAAAGGTAGGTGCATCAGTTGTCGCTTCTGCCGTGCCTTCCCTACGGTCTTTAATCCGGTCGATCCACTTCCATACCTCATTGCGATCCGTCAGCCGCCAAGGCCGGAAGCTCGACTCCGAGGACGGATCGTCTTCATTCCAAGCGGGGAGACCATCCTCCCGAAGATCTACAACCGTCTTGCCGCCCTCATGCAGTGTATAGGATAGAGAGGAGCCCAGATGGCTGACAGCAAATTCTATGATGCCCCGCTCGCCATTCAGACCAATGCGAATCGTCTGTCCCTTTGTCCCTTGATGCTCAATCCAGCTTGTGCGGAATGTATGTTGAGAGCCTTGTGAGGCACGTCCCAAGAAGATGACCGCGTCCGCAGCTGCATCCGAATTCACGTCCCGATGGGTGAAGCAGGCATCTGCACTAACTTCGGCTAAGCCGTCTCCAGTCATGTATTTCGCCAAATCAATCAGATGGGAGCCTAAGTCAGCCAATACGCCGCCTATGCCGCCCTTCGCTATAGAGCCTCTCCATCCAGGAGGACCGGCAACGCCATAGTCGCCCGTATATTCGAAGTGGCCGGATTGCAGCTCCCCTATGACACCATCCTCCATCATCGCCTTCATTCGGAGCACGCCCGGGTGCTCCCGATACGTAAAGTTAACGCCATGTATAATGCCGCTTCTCTCCGCAGTTTGCACCATCTGCGCCGCTTCCTTGAGATTAAGCGCCAATGGCTTCTCGCTCATAACATGAATGCCGCGATTCATCGCAGCCTCCGCAATCGTGATATGCACATCGTTCGGCGTGATGATACATACGCCATCCAGCTCGGCCTTCTCCAGCATTTCCTCGTATGAGAGGAATACATGCGGAATGCCATATTGTTCAGCCATCCGCCTGGCGCTCCCGCCGCCTTCGCTGCATATTGCATAAATTTCTGCATTAGGATGTCTCTGAATGACTGGCAAATACCACAGATCCGCAAACCAGCTTGCTCCGACCAATCCAATTCTCACTCGCCGCTGTTCAGCCAATCGCAACGCCTCCCTGCTTGATGTTGTCTTGCGTCAATGCTCGCGCGAACGACAGGGCTACTCTACGTGATTCGTCTTTCCTAAGCCCGACTCGCGTCTTGTCTCTATTGTAGTATAGGCTGCGCCAGGTTGCACGGAAATGCCTGAACCGGATACTTTTTGTACAATAATGACTTTGTAGAGAAGAAGCAATCCCAGAGCAATGCTCAGTACGGTCATAGCGATGACACCTGCGATCACAGCCGCTTGAATTGATCCCCACTCTGCCCATAAGCCAAGTGCGACCGTTGTAATCATAATCCCTATCGCTTCGATAAACCCGTTCATGCTTCCGAATCTCCCCATCATGTCCACCGGGACGTTGTTTTGATAAAATGTCGCAAATCCAGCATTGGCGAAAGCTAGAAAAAACGCGAGGACAAAAAATCCGACCGCTGCAGCCCCATACGCGGAAGAGGTAGCATACAACAGATAACCCGCGCTTACGCCCAGCACGCCAAACCCTACTAGTCTCCCTATCGGTACTTTGCCTGCCACTACCGTATTGACGACAGCGCCAGCGATAATTCCCACTCCGGAGATACTCACCAGCAAGCCATAACTGCTTTCAGACAATCCAAGCACCGTCAAGGCAAAAGCCACCTCCAGCGAATCGATGGCCGAAGCCATCACCATCATAATGGATCCGAACAATAGGCAGACGGCTGTTATAAAGATTTGCGTACGATAAAATCGGAATACCGTTCCCCAATCCGCCTTGATCATGGACCACTCCAGCTTGGGGCTGCCTTCTTCGGCCAATACGGCGTCCCTCTCCAAATTCGGCATCAACAGCGTAATCAGTCCCGACACGAACATGGCTGCCGCGTTGATATAGATCGCCATCACCGGAGAGCCGATGAGAAACAGCAGTCCGGCAATTGCAGGTCCGATCAAGAAGGCGCCGGAGCCGATCAGGGCGTTGAGCGAATTAAAGCGGGGCCTTTGATCCGGCGGAATGAGCAGCGTAATATAGGTGCCGGAGGCTGGTCCGAACACGGAACTCGCCATCTGGATCAAGAACACCACGGCATAGATATACCAAATAGACGAAAAAAGAGGCAAAAGCACGATCAGCGCCGCCCGAACCACATCCAATACCACCATCAGGCTGCGCTTGTTCGTCCGATCAATGAGACTGCCCGCCCACAGATTGCTTGCCAGCGTAGATAACGGGCGGATCAGATAGAGAACCGACACCGCCAAAGCGGATTGGGTCATATTGTACACAATCAGATTCAGCGCGATAAAATAAATCCATCCCCCTACATTCGATAATCCGATTCCGAATAGGAGAATAGACGGATACTTCCACTTCTCCAACCAAGCTTTTTTCATAGTAGCGGCTCCCTTCCATCCTCAATGATCAAAAAAATCCCACCCCCAAGACTTAAAGTCTTGGGGGCGAGATTGATCATCGCGGTGCCACCCCATATTCGCCAGCCTGTCGCCAAGCGGACCTCTTCAAGTACGGCATGAGACATGCTTATACTCTAGCCCTGTAACGGGAGCACCCGTCACACCATCCCGGGACTGATCGCACCCGTTCCAATGTGCCGCTCGGAGGCTTGGTTCAACCCTATATCCGATGACTCCTTTTCAGCAGGCGGAGCTCTCTGTACATGGACATGCAGGCTTACTCTTCTCGTCATTGCATTTGTGATACTTTACCAGATCACTCTGTCAGTTGTAAACCACTTTGCTGCAAAAAAAGATAGAGCCGCTATCAGATACGCAGTCGCGTAGCTTGAATCATGCCTCTCGCCGCCTTAGGCGCCAATCTTGCCAGGGCTGGCAGCGCACGGGATAGGATCACCGAGCTGAGTAAAGACTCTGTGAGCCTTCCCCAGCGCAAAGGCTTGCTGAATTCCCGCATAATGGCCTCCCTGTATTCGCATTCCCAGTCCCCGAGTGAGAGCTCGCCCCGCAAGTAACGACTGGCGTAGAGCGAGCAAAGCTCTGCGGAGCGGAGCGCCATCGACATGCCGTCACCGCATAAAGGCGGGATGCGGCAGATGGCATCTCCGATAAGCGGAATGCCATTCCACGCCACGGGCTGCATGCTGATCCGGACAGGAGATACAGCCGATGCTGTGGCGGGCATCGCATGAAGCGCCGCCATCCTCTCATGCAGCTTAGGATGGCGGCAAGCCGCTTCCTCCATCATCCCTGCAACGGAGCGGTGCTTCGAAGGAATATCGTCACGATCAAGCAGGGCTGCGACATTCACCTTCCCGTCCTCCACCTGGTTGACTCCCGCATACCCCCCGCGAAAGAAATACAGCTCCACCGCGCTGTTCTCCTGTACACAGTCCGGAGCGAAGTCTTTCATCTCGTAATGCATCTTCACACCGACATAGTCAGGCGTCCGGGAAGATGAACGTAAGCGCCCCTGTCGAGCAGCCTTGACGTCCCCCTCATGCCTCTGAGAATGAGACCAATGTCGATCGTCTGGCTGTTGTCGATCATCAGGCTCCTTCCGCCCCTTCACTCCTCCTGCTGCCAGTCCTGCTCCGCCCCAAGCTGCGATCACCGCGCGTGCCCGTAATACTTCCGTGTGTCCCTCGCTTCGCAAGGTAATCGTATAGTCACGATCCTCCATATTCACCGAGATAACTGTAGCTCCCTCCCGAATGCTTGCACCCGCCGCCGCAGCAGCTTGGTGGAAGGAAGCATCCAGCCTATAGCGGCTAATGCCAAGCGCCGTTCCCGGAAGCGGGAGCCTGATAACGCCTCCGCTCTCCAGGTACAAGCTCGTACTGCTGATTACGCTCGGCGATAATGATTGCACGGCTTCCAGCAGCCCAAGCCGGGATAACGTCGCCAAGGATTCAGGCGACAGAAACTCTCCGCATACCTTATGTCTGGGGAAGCGTTGCCGATCCAGTACGACCGTACGCCAGCCTTGCTCAGCAAGCGACTTCGCTGCCACGCTCCCCGCTATACCCCCACCGAGCACAACGACATCATAGATCATAGTCATGTACCCTCACCTCGCATGGGGCATCTCTCCATCCTTACTGATCATGACCGCATATCGGAACAATGGCCGCCAGACATGCTGGAATTCCGTCGGAGTGAGCGACAATGCCTCTCTCAGCCTCCTCCAATCTTCTCCTCTGAATCCTTTGGCCACCGATAATGGCCCGTCATGCCGTATATAGGAATTGCGCGAGATGAGCCGGGTAGTCAGCCACACAGCCAGCCACGACAGAGGATGCCGATGAATGTCGTTAATGACAACGCCGATCCGGGATACTTGCAGCATTTGTCTCACTGCCCGCTCCAGATCCTCTCCTGTAAAATGATGCAGAAATTGCGTTCCCGTGACCACATCCGCAGATTCCGCATCCAGCTCGAACAGATCGCCTTGACTAACGCTGACACGCGATTCGTTCCAGAAGAATAGATTCGCCTCTTTTACCGCCTCTTCCGTCGTATCAACAAGCGTTACATTCAGCCGAATCCCTTCCTCCAGCGCCCATCGAAGAAGCTTTTGATTCACATCTCCCGAACCTGCTCCAACGTCCAGAATGGACAACTCCTTAGGGGAGCCCGCAGCCTTCCACAATCGTTTCACACCGTAGAGAGTGGGCGAAGCCGCGCCGAACAATCGATTCAGCCGCCGCAGATGGACCAGCGCTTCACGAAGCTCCGGTCCGCCCTGTGAGGTATCGTCCATATATTCAGGTCTCGACTCCCGATTCTGAAGAGCTTTAAGCATAGGCATCCGCCTCTGTGGCGTTATCTGTCCAACCTTCCGTATTTCTTGCTTGCATAGACGGAGAGTAGGCAATACGAATCATCTCCGCTGTCACCCCTGGACCGAAGGCCAGCGCAATGCCCTCCTTAAATCCGGCTCCATCCTCACGCAACAATCGCTTCATCTCGTTCAGGACAAATAGTATCGTAGCAGACGACATATTGCCGTACTCGCGCAATATCGTTCGGCTAGCCGAGGTCTGCTTGTCGCTCAGCCCAAACATGTCTTGCATAATATCGACAATGCCTCTGCCGCCCGGGTGAATCGCCCATAAGTCCGGCTTAGGCACACCATCCAGAAGAAAGTCGACTTCTGTGGGAACATGCTCCCCGATCAATCGGGGAATCGATGGGGATAGATAGAGATCGAACCCATGGTTGCCTACCTCCCAGATCATCTCCCCCGCACTGCCGGGCAGCAGCACCGATCTTTCCTCGCCTAGCAGGAATACATCCCGCTGGTTCTCGTCCGGCGTGCCTACCACGCAAGCGGAAGCCCCATCGCCGAAGAACGATGCCCCATAGAGCGCTTCCCTGTCACTGGATGGCTGAATATGAAGCGTGCACAGCTCCACGCATACGACCAAGGCTCGTGCATACGGCTGGCCCGCTACCAGCTTCTTGGACAGACAGACCGCCTTCAACCCCGCAGCGCAACCTAGAAAAGTAAGCGGCACCCGCGCTACAATGGGACGAAGCCCCAGCTCTCCCATTAGCGCAGCGTCTAGTCCCGGAAGAAACTGCCCCGTACAGCTGACCGTGATTAGATGGGTAATCTCATTCCCTTGTACGCCGCTGTCCGCCAGTGCCTTGCGTGCTGCCTCTGCCGCAAGCGGAACCGATGCCCGCTTATACACCGCCATGCGTCCGCTGGTTGACGGTACCTCTGTGTGCTTGTCCGCACTCGGAAAGTATCGGCAATTCGCAGCGGGCTCAAGCAAATTCGGCTCGCAGGTATAGCGGCTTTCTACACCGCACTGCCGAAATATCCGTTTGGCCCACCGGCTGGAATCGGAATATCCCGCGTCGGACAAGGCCTCCGTCAGCCTGCGGGACGTATCCTCCTGATCCATCCGATAGGGCGGAACAGCCGTTCCCAGCCCCAATATAGCAATGTCCATACTCTCATCATGCATTCTCATCCTTCTTTCCCCTCCTCATACCCGTCCATACAACCAGACAAGCCCGTATTAGGAAAAGTCTATTCGATCCGATCCCGCAATATGTACAAGCTGCCGCTTAATAGCGGACAATATCGTGAAAGTAGCGTTGAAGCATCCATTTTCAAAGACAACTCCTTCGCTGCCGATAGGATCGAGCGCAGCCGAATTCCGCCTCTTGCCTATGCGCAAATAGGCTCTGATCTCTCCTGGCGGATAAGGAGAGATCAGAACCTGCGAATCAGCCTATACAAAGTTGTCTACAAACAAGCTGGTCTGTTTTGTGCTTATGCGCTAACCAGTCGCTTTACTGCTAGTTTTTGCCGATCGGCTCAATTGGCTCCATACGTCCGGAGCGAGTTGCCGCACCTGCTATAGGCGCAGCCCAGCGAACGGCGTTGCCGATGACCTTCAGCACTTCCGGCTGATGGTAGATTGGGAATGTTTCATGGCCTGGACGGAAGTAGAACAGCTTGCCCTTGCCGCGACGGTAGCAGCAGCCGCTGCGGAATACTTCGCCGCCCTCGAACCACGAGATGAAGACAAGCTCGTCCGGCGCTGGAATCTCGAAGCGCTCGCCGTACATTTCTTCTTTCGGAATTTCGAAGTAATCGCCAAGTCCTTCCGCAATCGGATGACCATGCTCGATGACCCATACTCTTTCGCGTTCGCCATCATCACGCCATTTCAACGTACCCGTCTTCGTGCCGAGCAGACGCTCGAACAGCTTGGAAGCATGGCCGGAGTGAAGTACGATAAGCCCCATGCCGTCCGAGACAACACGGTCCCGCACCTTCTCCACAATGTCGTCGCGCACTTCATCATGCGCGATATGTCCCCACCAGATCAGTACATCCGTGCTCGCGAGCACCTCATCGGTCAGACCATGATCCGGCTCATCCAGTGTCGCTGTGCGAACCTCCACCGGCTCATTCGTCTTCAAATAGTTGCCGATGGCATTATGGATGCCCTCTGGATAAATGCTGGCTACCAGCTCATTTTGTTTTTCATGCCGATATTCGTTCCATACCGTTACGCGAATTGTCATAATATCTTCATCTCCTATTCCTGTAACCATTTTTTTCATTTCACTTCCGAGTCTTACCCCTAATCCAAGTTACACGGCTTCCAGCAGATCGGCCTCGCCGTCCACTACACCGTCGACACCCAGCGCTCCTCTGTAAACGATTCAATAATAGCGTCCAGCGTCCGCTGATTGATATAACCGTCCTCAATGGTTGCATCCAACCCGTCTCCCCTGCCGCGCAGCAAATTGAAGAAGGACTGCATTTGCTCCGCTATGCAGCTCTCCGGCACGGCAACATCCTGAAATCCGCCCTCTTCATCCGCAAAGTTCACCTGCAGCGAGTCCGATTCCTCCAGATTATATACGAGCGACCCTGTGGAGCCGTAAATCTCGATGCGCTGGTAATTCCCGCGGCCGAACGCAAACCGGGAAATCTGCATGGAGGACGAGATGCCGCCCTCCATCCGCCCTAGCACATGGCAGAAGTCATCGACATCTACCTCGCCCCTGCCATTGCCGCTGATCAACTCACGCTCACGGATAATCGTATCAGCGTGCGCCATAACCTTCTCCGTCTCGCCCACCAGGAAACGATGCAGATCAAGAATATGCGAACCCAGATCGCCGAGAGCGCCGGAGCCAGACAGCTCCTTGCTGAATCGCCATACGAGCGGAAGCTTCTCGTCAATGGCCCACCCTTGCAAATACTGGCTATATATATGATGGATGCGTCCAAGCTTGCCTTCGGCAATCAACTGCCGCGCATAGCGGGCAGCGGACTTATAGCGGTACGTAAAGCACACCATATGAGGGATGGGGGACTTCTGCAGTTCTTCTCGCAGCACGAGCGCCTCCCGCATATTCATCGCGATCGGCTTCTCCAGCGCAAACGGCTTTCCGAATCGCATCGCGTCACGAGCCACCGCAAAGTGGTTGAAGTTCGGCGTACCGATCATAACCGCATCGACTTCTCCGTTCTGAAGCATGTCCTCATGGCGCAAAAAACGCCTCTCCATCGGGATGCCCAGCGATTCGCCTCGTTCCGCAAGCGCTTGTTCGTTCACGTCGCAGATCGCCCATAGCTCGGCATCCGGACTTTGCTTAATGCCCCAGATGTGATAATTCGCAATACCGCCAAGCCCAATGACCCCGATCCTCAGCTTCTCCATATCCACCCTCCATTTCACAAGTGAGTTGGCCGTTCACCAACAGTATAGAGTGTGCTAGAATAATCGAAAATGAGCAATCATGACGCTTTTTGTACAATACCGACTTTTCCGAATAGAGGGTGTGAATCTTTATGTTAAAAATGAACGTCGACCGAGTTCCCAAAATAATGCTGATGGGCTTCGTTTCCTATACGGCTCCATGGATTCATTTTCACCGCAATACCGACGAGCACATTCTTTACATCGTAAAAAATGGAGAGCTTCATATGAGGGAGGATGGACGTGATTACGTGCTGAAACGCGGGGATTCTCTTCTGCTGGAGCCTGGACTGGATCACGAGGGCACGAAGAAGGCCCCTTGCGATTACTATTACTTTCACTTCAAACATCCGGGCATATCCGCCGTCGAAGAATTGAACCCGCTTGAGCTGGCCAAAAGCATTCTGTTGGAGGAGCAAGCCGACCCGGAAGAGGAAACGACTTATTACTTCCCCAAGCTGCACTCACTCTCCGACAAAAACAGCTTCAGCCAAATGATGCATGCGCTGAATGAGCTGCTGATTCTCTATAGACGCAAGCATTACAATCGGGGACTAACCGCTCTGCGCTTCTCCGGGCTGCTCATCGAGCTGTCGCGGGACTACTTCCTGCACAAGCTGCGGCATGAAGGGGGGAAAGGCTCCAAGGCTGTAGCCAAAGTCCATGCCCTGCTCGACTATATCCATCAGCACTACATGGAGAAGATTGGAAGCGCCCTGATCGAGCGAGAATTCGAATCCAATTATGATTATTTGAACCGGATCTTCAAGGAAACGACGGGGTACACCATTACGCGGTACGTCAACAAGGTTCGAATCCAGCATGCGCAGGAGCTTATTCAGGCGACGCATATGGGCTTCGGGGAAATCGGTTATTTGACTGGCCTTGAAGACCCCTATTACTTCAGCAAAGTGTTCAAGCAGTTCACGGGCGTATCGCCTGGGCAATATTATAAGCAGGTCAGGGAGCTGTAGCTCGCGCCTATATGAATGTCCAGGGTTTGCTCTGTTTGTTTTTAGTGTGTAAGGAGAAGAAAATGAGGGTTCCCACACTTTGTCGCCTTATCCAGGCGCAAGGCTATCTAATCGTCTTTTGAACGAATCAAAAAAATATAAGTATAGTTAATGTTATTATCACAATTACATGCAATGTCGTGTTGATAGAAATGGGAATAAAAATAGACTGCCGAGATTTTCTCGACAGTCTGATCGCTCGTCCTAATCAGAGGAGCGCTTACGTGTGTATTAGCTGTAGTTTTGAATTGTGCCGGCTACCGGAAACACTCCGCTAGTAATGTGTAGCTTAAACTTGCAGTTGGATGGCATTGCCACAAGTTGTTCAACTGAACCCCCGTCAGCAGGGATATAGCTGGCAGGGCCATATGTGGTAACCGTTCCTGTACAAGATTTTTCATAGAAGCCATAGCCACCGCCGGATGAATTGAATTTTATTTTACCCATTTGACCTTGACCGTTAATATACGAAGAACTGGCGTCATTTCCTCCGCCTGTGGCGTAAGCGGTGCTTGATTGGTTGGCAGCAAATACAGTGGTTGCAGTCAGAATAAAGATCAATGCAACAAGTCCATAGATACGAAATACTTTTCTCATAAAAACCCTCCTATGGGATATTATTGGATTTAAGTCCAAGTTTACAATTATTAGGTTTTTGTTACAATGAGTCTAAGTATCCATTTTATGGATCGACAAACTTCTCAATTAATACCATTCGTATATAAAAACGCCTTGAGCTTTGTCAAAAATGTTTCTCGACAGCCTAAAACAGCCATCCCACTAAAGATGGCCATTCATTCGTTGGCATGTCATGAAGATTATCATTTTTTAGCCCATTACTAATCGAGCTTTCGCACACAGTTGACCATGAAGGGCGTTCTTCAGTGCTCCGTCATGAGCTAAGTTTAGTACAACAACCGCCACAAATAAAAAGTCACATACGCCTCCCAGCCTCGCCAGCCTTCGGACATCGCAATCAGCTCCGGCTTGGTCGGCTTTCGATCCATGCCAAGCTGCAACTTGACCGCGTTATGCAAGCCGACATCGTCGATGGGAAATGCGTCCGGCAGCCTCAGGCAGCGCATAATCGCATAGTGAGCCGTCCACGGCCCGATCCCCCTCATGCCAGTCAGCAGCTTTTCCGCTTCCTTCAAGCTGCCGGCGGCATTAAGCCGCTCCTTGCTCATTGCTCCTGAAACGATAGCCTCCGCTGCGCCGATCAAATACTCGCATTTTTTCACGGTCATGCGCAGCGGCTCCAGATCGGAGACCGACAGCGATGCGATTAACTCCGGCTTCGGGAATAGCCAGTAGGTAACGCCCTCTGCCTCCACCGGCATGCCGTAAGATTCAATCAGCCTTCTCTTGAGCGTATAGGCAAATGCCAAGTTGATCTGCTGTCCAATAATTCCCCAGCATAACGCCTCGAACAAATCCGGTATGCCCATCAGCCTAAGGCCATTAAATTGCCGGACCGGCTCCTGCAAAAGTCGATCGCCTGACGCAAGCTCATAAAATGGCGACAAATCCCGGTCCAGATCGAACCATTCACGCACATATGCAACTGCTGCAGCCATTAGTCCATCGCAGGCAGCTGCGTTCTTCGGCATTTCGAGAAGCTCTAACGAAAGCCCCCCAGCAGCCGGACCCACCTTCATAACGGCCGTATCATCACCACGAGCTATTGCTTTATAAACAAAACCTTCTTCGATCCGATACATGCATTCATTCGCCGATCTCTGCAAATACGCCGCGTTTTGCTCAAAACAAAACGCCTCCGGAACCTGCAACTCCACTATCCATCTATTCAATCGTATTTCCTCCGCTTCCCGTACACATTGTCCTATTCTAGTTGTAGCACAATCACGGAAGAAATAAACTACGGAATCTTGCTCTTTTAGTCTTGGAATGACCGATGCATCGCATTCAAAAAAGACGACCTCCTGGGAGATCGTCTTCGCCTCTTACTATCGAAATGCTGAAAAGAGAAAACTGAGCCATTCTCTCTAAGCAACATCGATTCGATCTATATTGCGAATACTTAAAAAAGTAAGCATAATGCCAAGCGCTGAAAGCGATAACGGGATCGCGATAATCGAGCTAAGGCTGAAGCCCATGTTGTTGGAGCATACGATTACGACGATAAGCACAGATGTAATAATCGTTGCTGGAACAGATTTTTTCCTCATCCCAATCGTCAGGGGAAGCAAGCTCATGCCTGCGGCTGCTATCGCTTGAGTCACGATAGATATGCCATGATTGATCAGCAGCCCAGACGTAACCGTACCCTGTACATAGCCAAAGTTAGCATTGAGTGTCAGGAATATGGTGCCAATGATAAAATTCGCAATAATAACGTTAGCTAAGGTCCATATGAACACCATCGACAGCTTCGCCAGCAGCAGCTTCTTGCGGCTTACCGGATAAGCGAACAGAAGCGCAATCGTCTTGTTTTGGAATTCTCCGATGACGAGTTTGGACAGCAGTACCGATGCATAAATAATAAACGTGGCGCGTATAAGCGTGTCAATGAGGCCCAGCATCTCCGCATTGCTTTGGAAGATAGGCTCTTCTTGAACGGGCCCCTCCACCATGTAGATAAGGATCAGGAAGCCCAAAATAACGCCATACGTAATGAGCGATCCCCATAGATACCCTGTCATCCTGCCTTTCTTAAGCTCCAGCTTAATGAGATGCAGCATATCCGCCACCTCCCCGTGTCAATTCAAGGAAGTATTCTTCCAGCGAGTGATGACGCCGATTGATAGCCGTTACCGGGACGTCGTTCAAGATCAGTCCCTTGAACAGCTCCTCTTGAGTCATGGACATTGCATAGATGCGAACGGCCGTGTTGCCTACAATCTTGTAGTTGCGAATGCCCAAACGATCATCCAGCACAAATGCGCACAGCTTCACATCCGTCGTCGATATCTCCACATAGTCGGTCTTGGAGCTGCGAATGCTCTCCATGGATACTTCCTGCAGGAGACGTCCGCGATCCAGCACACCAATTGTATCGGCGATCTGCTCGATCTCCGCCAGCATATGACTAGAGATCAGAAGCGTCATTCCGTATTCGTCGCATAGCCTTCTGAACAGCGATCGCGTCTCCTGTATCCCCTCTGGGTCCAGGCCGTTGATTGGCTCATCCAGCAACAACAATTCCGGACGCGTACAGATCGCTCTGGCGATGCCAAGCCTTTGCCTCATCCCAAGCGAGAATTGCTTGACTGGCTTGCCCTCGATACCGCGCAGTTGAACCAGCTCTAGTGCTTCCCGGATTGCTCCCGAACGATGGTAGCCCATATACTCGCAGTGCAGCTCGAGATTTTGCTCCGCTGTCAGCTTCTCATAAAATACCGGCGCTTCGATCATATGACCGATCCGCTTGAGCGGCTCAATCGTACCCGGCAAAAGCCGTTCGCCGAACAATTCAATTTCGCCTCCAGTCGGCTTGACCAGATTCAGAAGCATTTTCATCAAAGTAGACTTGCCCGCTCCATTAGGTCCAAGGAAACCGTAAATTTCCCCGCTGCGGACCTTCATACTGACATTTGTGACGACGTCTGCCATGCCGTACGTTTTGCTCAGCAGCCGCGTTCGGATTAATTCTGTCATCTGTTCACTCTCCCGCTTAAATTCGTTATGAGCTTATCTTATCGCGGGTCTCTCACTTTTTTCTGTCTCAAATCTTACTTATTCCTTACTTCCTGCTTTTGCTGCCGCTTGGGGTTCCATTGCCCTTAGCGTCACGGTAAAGCTTGTACGGACATCCGGCACGCTCTGAACCGCAATGCTGCCACCGATCCGTTCAATCAGGCGCTTCGTAATCGCAAGTCCAAGACCGCTTCCCTGCACGTTCTTATTGCGTGAATCCTCCAGCGTATATAGCCGCTCGAATATTCGCTTCTGTTCGCTTGGCGGTATGCCGGGACCCCGATCTGCCACTTCGATAACAACTTGCCCACTCCGTCGCTTAATGGAAACTCCCAAATATTTGCCGATCGATCCGTACCGGACAGCATTCGAGAACAGATTGTCCAGAATGCGCGTCAATGCCTCTTCATTGGCATATACCTGAAGCGGTTCCTCCCGAATATTGATATCCACCTCATAGCCTTCAGAAGCCAGCAGGTCATAATAGGCCAGAATACGATGACGGGCCAGCTCCCCGATATCCAACACAGCCATCTCCAACTCGGAATCATTCGCCTCCAGCTTCGCCAGATCGAAGAACGCATTCATAAGTGCAAGCACTTCCTGCGTCTTTCTATAGATCTGGCCAAGCAAACGCTGACGCTCCTCCGGCACCAGCTCCGGGCTTCGATCCAGCATCTCCGCATAACCCAGAATGACTGTAAGCGGCGTCTTCAAGTCATGCGACACATTGGACAGCATGCGGCGCATCGCTTGCTCCGTCATCGCATAATCGGAGGCTAATTGGCGGGCGCGGTCCAGCCACTCGTTCACGGCGCGCAACATCTCCCGCAGCTCGACCTGCTCCGTCATGACCTGAACCCGCTCCACAGATGAGGATGACGGGCGATTCGCTATTTCGTCCAGCTTGAACTGAATATATCGCAGATTTCTCCGAGTCACCCGATTGCGCGCAAGTTCACGAACATACAAGATGGCGAATAGTACTGCCAGTCCGAAAAAAAGCCACAGCATCTAAGCTTCCCCCAGTCGGTATCCGATCCCCCACAATGTGCGTATGTAACAGGGATGCGACGGATCGTCTTCGATCTTCTCCCGAAGCCGTCTCATATGGACGTTAATCACATTCTCGTCGCCGTAATAATCATCATTCCAGACCAGCTGATAGAGCAACGCCTTCGTATACACCCGTGTCGGATGCTGAACGAACAGCTTCAAAATTTGAAACTCCTTCGCCGTCAGCTTCACGTCCTCGCCCCGCTTCGTCACCGTGAAGTTGTCCGGGTCCATGCTCAGATCGCCACACACCAGCAGCGCCTGCTCTGCTTCTTCAGCAGGCAGAATAGGCTCCGTCATCGACACGTACTGTGTAGCTCTTCGGATCGACGCACTCACTCTCGCCGACAGCTCCAGCAGGGAGAAGGGCTTGGCAATATAATCGTCGGCACCGAACCTTAGCCCCAGCGCCTTGTCCACCTCGCCATCCTTTGCAGACAGGATGAGAATCGGCACTTTGCTTCGCTCACGGATCCGCTGCAGCAAATCGAGCCCGTTCACATTGGGCAGCATCAGATCCAGCAGCACCAGATCATAGGTTCCTCCGTCGAATGCCTGCATCGCGTCGCCGCCATCGTTTACGGTCGTTACGAGATAGCCTTCTTTGGATAAATAGTCAACGACCATCTCGCTAATAGAGAAATCGTCTTCGATAAGCAGCAAGCTGGCAGTCATACAGGGAGCCCCTTTCTTATCTTTTTCGGAAAACGAGCAGCAGCGCCGTAATAAGTGTAAATGCTATCAATGCCAGGAACGGAATGGTTACAAAGCCGAACCAGTCAATATAATCCTTGTTGCAAGGAACTCCTTGCGTGCACGGCCTGATGCCCGAAAAACCAGGAATCTTCTGCTCCATGTAGTGGAAGGCAGCGACCAGCATGCCCATAATAGACAATGGAAGCACATACTTCTTAATGGAATGTTCATCGTAAAAGGCTGCGATACCCAGCAGCAAGCTAAGCGGATACATCAAAATGCGCTGATACCAGCAAAGCTCGCATGGTATATATCCTTTAATCTCGCTGAAATACAGACTACCCAGCGTCGCCACAACGGCAACCAGCCAAGCGAAATACAAGACATTGCGTCTCATGAACTCCATAATTGGCCTCCTATTTCAGTTGTTTCTCGATTGCAGCTTGAATCGCTGCATAATCGAACGGATTCGCAATTTTCACATCATTAATCATGATGGTAGGGGTAGCCTGTATGTTGAACTGCTTCACCAGAATCTCGTCAAGCTCAACAAGCTTGGCAGCTTCCTCCGTAGCCATCGTCGCTTTCAGTGCTTCCTCGTCCAGATCCGGAACTGCCGCTTTGGCCGTCTCCATCACCTTCTCCTCCGTCAGCCACAAGCTGTCATGATCATCACCCGGCTGCGCGTCATACAGCTTCTTATGGAAATCCCAGAACTGCTCCGGGTGCAGCTTCAGCATCGCTTCGCTCGCAAGCGCGCCCAGTCTGGACTCCTCGCCGTGGAACAATACATTAATGTAGGAGAACGTTGCTTTGCCCGTATCGACATAGTCTGCTTTCAGCTTGGGCCAGAGCGTCTCTCCCCATGCTTTGCAAGAAGGACATTTGTAGTCGCCGAATTCGACAATGGAAACTTTGGCTGCGGCGTCCCCCATTACAGGCTGCGCGACAGTCGAAGGCGCGCTGCCGATCGATTCACTGCCGCCTCCGCCCTTCGACTGTTGGTTGATGACAAACAATGCAGCGACAACAATAATGATAATAGCCGTGTACAGCACGAAATAACGCGATCCGCCAGGCTTGGTTCCTTTTTTGGAAGACATGTTCGTAAAACCACCTTTTTCAACATATTGGATTGGTATGCTATCTCACCAAACATATCATATCAGGGACTCTTCCACTATAGAGCAAGTCGGGCGAAAACGCACAATTTTGAAAACGCAGGAGGCTTCATGCGAGTAGCCCCATTCCGTCTGAAAGTCGATACGATGCCCCTCCTAAAATAGCACGTTACTTTAGTAGACCAGACGGTCCGTCCACTTGCCATACTCATACAAGAACGCTTTTCGGATGCAATCGAACTTCATGCCGGCACTCTCCGCCAGGTTGTATGATATAGCCAGTTCTTTCCTACTGGAATTCTTCTCGCGCCAATGTTGGAAAGTCGATCATCCCCAGGTACGCACCACCCTCTTTTTTTTGAAATAGGCCGATTATGTTCACTTTGTCACCCCTCGCTAGTTCCTGATGCCTGACCAAGAGCCGCTGAAACCATGCTTGCATTCGCTCAAATGCAGAAGGCCAGCCGCTCGCTGTAATCCTCTTTAATTAGAAGCCATACCATCAGCCTTTCTGTCTCCGTGCGGGTAAGAAACCCGTTCAACCTGTTACTCCTCAGCCGATTCATGTTTGTCTATCTTCATTATATATCATGACTCCCTGCCTCCGACTATAGGAATACGGACAAAAAAAGCACAGGAGGAGTCTTGCTCCCATCCTGTGCTGATACTGTCCATTCAGTCGACTAGCTATGAAAATCAGTGCCGGAAATAACAGGCTTCACATAACCTGTACGAATGACGAAGTCGCCGAAATGCTCCTCGTTATCGCGCTCCGCCGCATAGCGATGGATAATCGGCTTTAGTGTTTCCAGAATTTCATTTTCGTCCACATTCTCGCGATACAGCTTGCTGAGGCGGTCACCGGAAAAGCCAGCGCCCATGTACATATTGTATTTGCCCGGCGACTTGCCGATGAAGGCAATCTCGCCAAGCGCTGGACGCGCGCAGCCGTTCGGGCAGCCGGTCATACGAATATTGATCTCGTTGTCACGCAGGCCGACTTCTTCCAGAATCGGCTCCAGCTTATCAACCAGAGTCGGCAAGTAACGCTCAGCCTCCGCCATCGCCAGTCCACACGTAGGGAAAGCTACACAGGATAGGGAGCTGCGGCGAATCGCGGAATGTTGGCCGCCATCCGTAATGCCATATTGACCAAGCAACGCAATGATTTTGGCCTTCTTCGCTGTAGTGATTCCTGCAATCATCAGGTTCTGGTTCGCCGTCAGACGGAAGTCGCCCGTATGGATCTTCGCAATCTCGCGAAGGCCTGTCTTGAGCTGATATCCCTCTTGGTCGGCGATACGTCCGCTCTGTACATACAGCGTCAGATTCCAACGGCCATTCTTGTCCTTCTGCCAGCCATAGCGGTCGCCGCTGTTCTCGAAGTGAAATGGACGAGCCGGTTCCAGCTCCCAGCCTAGTCTCTCCTGCAGCTCGGCTACAAACCAGTCCAGACCGTGACGGTCAATTGTATATTTGAAGCGAGCGTATTTCCGAACGGAACGGTTACCGTAGTCGCGCTGGATTGTCACCGTTTTCTCCGCGATCTCATTCACTTGCTCCGGCTTAATAAAGCCGATTACACGTCCAAGCTGCGGGTACGTATTCGTGTCGCCATGCGTCATACCCATGCCGCCGCCGACCGTAACGTTGAATCCGACCAGCTTGCCCTTTTCAACGATAGCGATATATCCCAAATCCTGCGAGTAGACGTCGACGTCGTTGGAAGGCGGCACCGCGATGCCGATCTTGAACTTACGCGGCAGATAGACCGGCCCATAGATTGGCTCTACCGGGTCCGCGCCTTCAACCTTCAGCAGCTCCGTGCTGTCGATCAGCTTCTCCCCTTCCAGCCAAATCTCATGGTAAGCCGGCGTGCGAGGAGCCAGATGTGTCGTAATCTGCTGCGCCCAGTGGAAAACTTCCGTATGCACCTGAGATTGCTCCGGGTTCGGGTTGCACATGACATTACGGTTGACGTCGCCGCATGCAGCAAGCGTCGTTAGCAGCGTATCATTAATGCTTTTGATCGTATCCTTCAGATTCCACTTCAATACGCCATGAAGCTGGAATGCTTGTCTAGTCGTCAGCTTGATGCTGCCGCTGCCGTATTTCTCGGCAAGCTCGTCGATGACGAGCCATTGCTCTGGCGTCGATACGCCGCCCGGCGTTACGACACGAAGCATGAATTGGAACGAAGGCTCCAGCTTCTGCTTCTGACGCTCGTTGCGCACGTCGCGATCATCCTGCATGTAGCTGCCGTGGAATTTCAGCAAGCGATTATCCAGCTCCGAAAGTCCGCCTGTAATCCGATTTTGCAGCGACTCTACAAGTGAACCGCGCAAGTAGTTGCTTTCCTTCTTTAAATGTTCAACGTCGCTCGGCGGTCCGCCGATCGGCTCTACTTTATGTTTCTTTGTCATTGCTGCAGGCTCCTTTCACCGATGCGCCTTCAAGCGCACACGCTATCTCTATCGATTCGATTAATATACGTCACGTTGGTAGCGCTGCTGCGCCTGCAATTCGGCCAGATAAGCTTTCGCCGCTTCGGCGTCCAGTCCGCCTTGCTGCTCAATAATGGTCAGAAGTGCGTTATGAACATCATGCGCCATATGCTTCTCATCGCCACACACATACACATGCGCTCCTTCTTGCAGCCAAGAATACAACTCTTCTGCCTGTTGAAGCATCCGATGTTGCACATACACCTTCTCTTTGGTATCGCGAGAGAATGCCACATCTAGCTTCGTCAGCACGCCGTCATTCAGCATTCTCTGCCAATCGGTCTGGTACAGGAAGTCTGTCACGAAATGGCGGTCGCCGTAGAACAGCCACGTCTTCCCTTCCAAGCCAAGCTCTTCTCTCTCTTCCATGAAAGCGCGGAAAGGAGCTACACCCGTACCCGGACCGACCATTATGATTGGCGTCTCCGGATTAGCCGGAAGCTTGAAGTTCGGGTTATGCTGGATGAAGATTGAGAGTGTATCGCCTTCTGCGAGACGCTCCGACACTTGAACGGAGCATACGCCTCCGCGAGCGCGCCCATGCGCTTCATATTCTACCTTGCGAATCGTCAGATGCACTTCATCCTCATTCGCTTTGTTGCTGCTTGCGATGGAATAAAGACGCGGCGGCAGCTTGCGTAGAATCGATACCAGATTCACAGCTGTCAGCTTCCAAGGACCAAAATCCTGCAGCAGATCAAGCAGGTCTCGTCCGTTCGTATAAGCTTTCAGTTCGGTCTTCTTCTCAGGAGCGATCAGTTCCGCCAATTGTCCGTTATCTGTATAGGCTGCCGCCTTCTCTAGCAGCGGTTTCGTCAGCACCGTTACTTCGAACTGGCGTAGAAGCGCGGAACGAAGGGTGCCTTCGTCACCGTCTTTGCCCGGAACAACCACCTCGGAAGGTGACCAGTTCATCGCTGCAATAATCGCATCAACAAGAGCCGGATCGTTCTCCGGATAGACGCCGACACAATCACCCGGCTCATAGAAGAGTCCGGAGCCTTCCAGAGACAGCTCCAGATGGCGTGTCTCGCGATCGGAACCACGTCCGTTCAGGTTAATCGTCGTCAGGACCTCGGCTTTAAACGGATTGGAACGTGAATATTCGGATTCTGCTGATACAGAGGCTACAGCCGGAGCACCAACAGTAGCTGCCGCAGCTCCCGTTCCGGTTGCGGCGTCAAGCGAACCGATGACACTTGCCATCCACTCGTTGGCAGGAGCTTCGAAGTCGAGATCGCAATCGACGCGAGCGATCAGACGCTCTGCGCCCAGCTCGGCCAGGCGCTCGTCGAAATCAATGCCCGTTTTGCAGAAGAATTCATAAGATGTATCGCCCAGCGCCAGCACTGAGAACTTCAGTCCGTCCAGCTTCGGTGCACGCTTGGAATATAGGAATTCGTGGAAGGTCAATGCATTGTCTGGCGGATCGCCTTCACCATGCGTGCTTGCCACGATAAACAAATGCGCCGTTTTTTTCAGGCCGTTCGTTTTGTAGCCACTCATGGCCGATAGCGTCACTTCAAAGCCTTGCGCCTTCAGCTTATCTGCCAGCTTGCCGGCCAGACGCTGTGAGTTGCCCGTCTGCGAGCCGAATAGAATCGTCGCTTCGCGTGGAGCTGTCGACGCGCTTGCTACCGCCTGCACAACTTGCTCCAATGCTGGCGCTATGAGTTGCGCGCTAGCTGCAGTTTCGGCCGAAGCCGCACCCGCCCTATAAAATGTCAAAAAACCGCCGAGCCATTGAGTCTGTGTCTCCGTCAACGTTGGCAGGAGCTTGTTAAGCAGCTCAGCCTGCTCTTCCGTAAACGGACTGTTCGTCACCTTCAGTTGCAACAACATCCACCTCGCATCAAATCTCGTTCATCATCGTCATTCATCGTTCACGTTCGTTCATTTCAGGCTAATCCCAAGTATATCACTATGATTTTATTTTCTGCTCTAAACCTACCACAGACTTACATATATGGTCAACGATATCCGTCGCTTTCCCCCTATAAGAAGTTTTGAACTAAAACTCGAGAAAACCTTATAGTCAATATTGTATTCAAGCAGAATTTATTGAAACTAAGTTCGTATATTGTGTTTATACTTGTGTAAAATGATAAATTTTATAAAAAGTAAGGCATGAGAAAATTCTCATCTAGAAAAGCTACCTAGACCATTCCAGAGGAGAGTATTTATTCATGGCTCAGTATCAGGTACACTAGATCTCAATTATTAACACTATTTATTAGAGAAAATCGAGATACTGACTAAGTGTCATTACTGCAGACAGTTTAAACCAAGTGTTAGAGGCTCACGCATCTGAACAGTTAGCCGCTGCAGCATGGGAGCGAACACTCAGGAAACTAAGGTATAAATGGATTATACACTCGTGGGTTATTGACGCGAGTAGTGGGCATTACGACAGATACTCCGTTTTCGTGATGGTTCTTTATCAATGGAACTGTTCAATTGCTACCAGCGAAGCGAGCAAATCTTGGTACTCCCCTCATGGAGCTTGGCTTGTGATCAATAGTTTCTACGCAGAATTGTTCGGAATAGAGTTTACGCAAACACCTTGATCCAATCGTATTTGCATGGAACATTCGCAACTTACATGAAGTGGGGTATCGTTCATGCCGGTGGATGCCTGTATGCGAAGGTATGTGGATACAGCCGAATACGCTCTAGAGGGGCTTTACTGATTACTACGTCAACAAGGATAACACTCGAAGATTCTAGACTTGCGGTTGGCAATGCCGAATCTGAAGCCAGTTGAGATTCCTATTTTTTTCCAAGTCAAAGCATGTGAATTAAACGAAGAAAATTGCATACAGTGATACCCATCATGATTTGATCAAAATCATTTGTCAACATTTTTTCAAGGCGTGTCCTGATAACGGTGTCAAACCTTCTTCTTTATGCGCAACAATTTTGAATACTGCACCAAAGGCTCTTTAGAAAAGTATTAAGAGTATGCTTCGCTCCATCTTCGAGGCGCTGGACATTGCGAGAAATTGTCTCAAAGACACCTTTGAATCGTTTCAGAATAAAGCGATGGACACGTTCTAAGACGAATTTAACGATGCAACAAGCCATACACATATATCCAGAAGAATATCGCTTAAGACTACAGACTTCTAATGGAATTGAACGCGTAGATGAGGGGATTCGTCGGCGTGAGCGTATCATTTGCATCTTTTTCAACCGAGAGGTTGACGTGCGTACGATTGTTATGTACTCCTGGAGATCGGGCCAAGCGAACATGCATGGATAAGACAACTTACCGTAATTGGTGTCATGACTTATGCAGTTCGCCCCAATTGATGGAAGTTTCATAAGTGTCATGCAAATGTGCTCAAAAATCCGGAAAACACCTTGGCTTTTCCAGAATCCCACAATAATCGCAAAGGATACCTTTCTACAAAGGGTATATCTTTAGCGATTACAGGTGATTTCATTGAAGCAAACCCTTGAGCAGCCTAAGTTCCGCAA
>NZ_QUBQ01000004.1 GCF_003388735.1 Paenibacillus paeoniae | reverse complement strand
CAAGCTGATTAAGTAAACTTCGTTATCGATTCAATCTTGCGATTGTATCGGGCAGTTTCGCTCGTTGTTCAGTTTTCAAAGAACAATCTCTTGTCTTTCGTTTCTTGCGTGTCAGCCGTTTGTCTCAACGGCGACTTAGATAATATATCATGTATGCCTACACGATTGCAAGTGTTTTTTATCATTTTTTTTAATTTCTTTTTCAAACCTCATAATTTCCTTGTAATACCGCTACTTTCAGCCCTTTTCTTCACCTTTAATCGCTACAATAATGCCGTTATATTCTCCATATGCTTTTGCTTTCTCCAATGTAGGCAATCATTCTCCACCATCTATATGCGTATCTCTTACGCCGTAGATCATAAGCAGCTTCTCTCCGAACTCTACATCCATCGCATACTGCTTAATGGGATATCCTTGAGCCTGCGCCCAATCGTGGGATCTGCTGATCCATTCCAAGGCTTTGACCAAATCGGCATCCTCCGTATCTAGGCTCATACTAAGATGTAGAGGAATCGGCAGACGAGGGTCCAGCTTCATATTCAAGCTTAGCCATTCTTTGTAATCCTTCACGTCCTCGGTCTGATGCATGACCAACATATACCGAATTGGAGTACCGATCTGATCGGATATTTCCTTTTGCAGCATAATGGCGTATTCCTTCGATAACCTGCGAAAGGTCTAATCATAATCCATCACTTTAAAGGAATAGTCGTCTCTAATATCGTTCTTCCCATGATACTCGACGCTGAAACGTATGTCGGCGCTCGATTGCGACTGAATATGCGCAATGTAAGAGTTGTCCTTAAAATTATAGACTCCGCGATACGAACTCATTGTCCAACTCCGGATATTGTGCAGCGATGTGCCGCTCAATTGCTGACTTGGCGATTGCAGATGAGATCGGGTTCCCTACAAAGCCGTTAGCCACAAACAATATCACCCCTATTAATGAAAAAGCGGCGATCATTCCCGCAATTACCCGCCATATTATTTTTCGTGATGCTTTCATGATGATCGACTTCCTTTCTGAAAAGAGAATTGTAGCAACAACCCAATTATGATCCCTGTTGCTGTCAGTAAAGCATATATGCCGATATAGGGCAGGCTAGTGCCCCAAACGACCGGGTCCCAGCCCACTCTTATGAAGCTATTAGCGAATTGGTACAGGTAGGACGCCGCGAATACAATCAAAGGCATGGCCAAGCTCCAGCCTCGCTTCATACTAAAGACGCCCATTGCGCCCACAAAAGGCATAATAATCAGGTTATAGAACATACCGAATGAGCCCGTCATCGCAATGCCGATAACAGCCCCTACCAGCAGTACAAAAAGCTGAGTCATGACAACTCCACGTTTGATCGCTTCAAGGATGCGTCGATCTTGCGATGCGTCCCGCTCCGGCGGAACACTTCCGTAACTGTCATATTCCTCGCGCATAGCGAAGTCTGTCTTCATATAATAGTCGACCAACGCGACTGAATCGCTGCTTGCAAACACATACTCAGCAAGCTCTACCGTTATCCTATTACTTTCAATACTTGAGGCTACATATAGTTGAAGCAAGTCACTGTATTCGACGCTGCCCTTTTGACTCTTCAGATGATCCAGCCACTTATGTCTGGCAATAAAGCATAGCCAGGTTTTCAAGGAAGATTATCCTTTGAAACCATGAATCGATTGAATGGCTCTAATAAAGGTTTCAGACAACAAATCGTCCGTAAGCGAAGGATTGTTCGTCAGGACAGCAAGTAATGATACACATCGTGCTTGTACTCTCGATATAACTGCTCAATCTGCTTCGTCCCTGCCCCCCTTCCTTCAATTAGTTGAGGCTCCACAGCATTTCGTTACACTTCCGCAAAAAAAAGAGCAAGCTTCTCTCCGTTCCCGTTGAGCGGAAACGATCGATAAGCTTGCTGTAGGTGGTGCATATGCCGTTTACTTCACGACTTCTTTAATATGAAGATGCCGTGCAACGGTTAAGTTTTCAATGACACCATTAATCGATACCCAAGGTCTTGTTGGATGCGTCCGCTCCGAGAACACAATCTCCCCAATACGATCGTCGCTCAGTCGAACAACGGTGCCATTGTGGAATTGCGTCACTCTCTCGACAAACGTTCTGACATAACTGGCATCCAGCTTGCCGAAGGCGTCGCTCTGAATTTGCTCCAGTACCAGATAAGGCGATGCCGCTTTGCGATACGACTTATTCAGCGTCATCGCATGAAAGATATCCGCAATGCTCACTATTTTGGCATAGGGATGCATTTTGCTGGCGTCGATACCTAACGGATAGCCGGTTCCGTCTATCTTCTCATGATGCTGCAACGCTGCAAGCTTTACGCCTTCATTCAGCGCCGCAACATTCTTAAGCAATTGGTAGCCAAGCACGGTATGTCGTTTCATCTCTTCCTGCTCATCCGGTGTGAGCGCGTTCGGCTTGGACAAGATGCCCCGGTCAATGCGTACATTGCCGATATCCTTCAGAAGACCCGCGAGTGCAACCTGCATCCAATCCTTCTGCGGCTGGCCAACCCATTGAGCAATTAGATAGGACGTCATTGCAGACGTAACGCTATTATGAAGCAAATAATCGCGTTCCTGGAACGTTCTTGGTGCGAACGTAAGAATCTTGTAGTCCGCGATATGCTGGAGCAGACGCTCCAGCTGTATTCGGATATCCATAATTGGCATGCCTTGTCCCGTTACATAGGAATTAAATACATGCCGAAGCACATCGATCATCTTCTCATACTCGCGATGCAAAGGGGTAGCCGGAGGCTGACCCTTCGTTCCGACGATTTCTTCCGGCTTCTCTTCTCCGCTCTTCGACTCGCTGAAGCTGTTCACAACCGCAACGCTGGTCACAAGAAAAGCCTGTAGAATGTCGATTTCCTTCGACGTAATGACCTTTCCCTTCTGTAACAAGACGCTCCCAAGCGGGGTGAGGACATCTTCTCCGATCTTGTCGCCTAGCTTAAGTTGCGCAACTGCTACTGTTCCCACGGAAGTCCCCTCCCCTGCATGCTGGATCTATTATCAATCTATTCGGAATCTGAAGGGCCTTCCACGCCTTCTTCCAGTCCCTCTTCTTCCGATTCGCCTTCATTCACTTCACTGCGGGCTACACGTGTTACGGTCGCAACCGTATCATCATCACGCGTATGGATCAACCTTACGCCCTGCGTATTGCGGCCCATCGTAGAGATACCCTCCATGCTGGTCCGAATGAGCGTGCCGAGAGCGGTCATAATCATCAAGTCCTCGTCGTTTTCCACGACTTTGAGCGAGACGATTGGTCCGTTCTTGTCCGTCACATTCAGCGTCTTGATCCCTTTGCCGCCACGGTTCTGGATTCGATACTCGCCAATTGGCGTACGCTTGCCGTAGCCCTTGGAGGTTACGATCAGAACGTCTTTATCCAATACAACGACATCCATATCGATAACTACGTCGTCATCATCAAGACCGATACCCTTCACGCCTGTCGCGGAACGTCCCATAGAGCGGACATCCTGCTCGGAGAATCGGATCGACATGCCTTGAGCCGTACCCATAATAATCTCCTGGTTGCCGTCCGTCAGCTTCACGCCGATCAGATCATCGTCTTCACGCAAGGAGATGGCAATGAGGCCAACCTTGCGAATATTGACGTAATCATCCAGAGGTGTCTTCTTCACGACACCTTGTCTGGTGGCGAAAAATAGGTACTGATCAGCATCAAAGGCTTGAACCGGGATAACCGCATTGACCGTCTCACCCTGCTCGATCTGAATCAGGTTGATGATTGGCGTTCCTCTTGCCGTACGACTGAGATCAGGAATCTCGTATGCCTTCAGCTTGTACACTTTGCCCTTGTTCGTGAAGAAGAGCAGGAAGTGATGCGTATTGGATACGAATAGATGCTCGACAAAGTCGTGCTCCTTCGTGTCCATGCCGACTACGCCTTTTCCGCCGCGCTTCTGGCTGCGGTACGTCGTTACAGGCAGACGCTTGATATAGCCGGAATGTGTAATCGAGATGATCACATCTTCGCGCGGGATGAGATCCTCGTCGAGAATTTCTTCGTCGCTTGCCGTAATCTCGGTACGGCGCTCGTCTCCGAATCTCTCCTTGATCTCGTTAAGCTCCGTGCTAATAATATCTAGCACCAGCTGCTCATCAGCAAGAATCGCTTTGTATTCTGCGATCTTCTTCATCAGCTCGGCGTATTCCGCTTCAATCTTGTCGCGTTCGAGACCTGTCAGACGCTGCAAGCGCATATCCAGAATCGCTTGCGCTTGCTCATGTGTCAGCGAGAAGCGATTGATCAAGCCTTCACGGGCTTGATCTGCTGTCTGGGAAGCGCGGATAAGAGCTATGACCTCATCCAAATGGTCAAGTGCAATACGCAGGCCTTCCAGAATATGAGCGCGAGCTTCCGCTTTTCTCAGATCGTATTCCGTACGGCGACGGATCACTTCGATCTGATGCTGCAAGTAATGATACAGCATGTCGCGCAAGTTCAGCGTCTTAGGCTCACCGTTCACCAACGCCAGCATATTGATGCCGAAGTTGGATTGGAGCTGCGTCTGCTTGTACAGATTGTTCAGCACGACGCTAGGATTCACGTCGCGGCGAAGCTCGATCACAACACGCATGCCGTTGCGGTCCGATTCGTCGCGCAGATCCGTAATGCCTTCAATTTTCTTCTCACGCACCAGTTCAGCGATCTTCTCCACCAGTCGAGCCTTAATGACTTGGTAAGGAAGCTCATGTACGATAATGCGTGCCTTGCCGCCGTTCTCCTCGATCGTTGCGCGAGCGCGCATCGTCACTGAGCCGCGACCCGTCAGGTAAGCCTGACGAATACCGTTGCGTCCCATCACGAAAGCTGCTGTCGGGAAGTCCGGTCCTTTCACATATTCCATCAGCTCGACCGGCGTAATATCCGGATTGCGGATAAGCGCCTGCGTGCCGTCGATGACTTCATTCAAATTATGTGGCGGTATATTGGTCGCCATGCCTACGGCAATGCCGGTAACGCCGTTGACGAGCAGGTTCGGGAACCTCGAAGGCAAGACAACTGGTTCATGCTCCTCGCCGTCATAGTTCGGCACAAAATCAATCGTTTCTTTGTTAATATCGCGAAGAAGCTCCATCGCCATCTTGGATAAGCGTGCTTCCGTATAACGCATGGCTGCCGCCATATCACCGTCGATCGAACCAAAGTTGCCATGTCCGTCAACGAGCATATAGCGCATGGAGAAGTCCTGCGCCATCCTGACCATGGATTCATAGACTGCCGAATCGCCGTGAGGATGATACTTGCCGATAACCTCGCCTACGATTCTCGCCGACTTCTTGTGAGGCTTGTCCGGTGACATGCCCAGTTCAGACATTGCATACAGAATACGCCGATGCACCGGCTTAAGCCCGTCCCTTACATCAGGCAATGCGCGGCTTACGATGATACTCATCGCATAGTCCATAAAGGAATCTCGCATCTCCGTACCGATATCGCGGTCTGTCACTGACATTCGTTGTTCTTCCGCCATGCTTTACCTCCCTGACGTGATCTATCTGATTGCCCAAACAGGAATTCCATTATATTACTTTCACAAAAGCAGTAGAAGTAAACCTAGATCGGGCTATGTTTCTGGTTATCTGTCCCTTACATGAAGAATCGGCAAAAAATAGGCCAACTTTCACTCTCCATCTTAAAAAAAACGTCATAAAGTAAACAGACCCAACTTTTATTATACCATTCATTCCAGAGTCTGTCTTGTGCCAAGCCAGTTGAGACTAAGAAATATTGCTTATAGATTAATGACCATTTTGGAGAGGAAGAGGTGATATGACGTTGAGAATTCAGCGCGTGAGGAGCAAATGGGCGAAAACAAAGGTTTTGAACAGATCCAGCGACCTGCGCCCATACGTTCCGCTCACGAAACGATTCAACCGCGAGATGCTTCGCTCTATGCTGGATGAGCATAGTATGGTCTATGTGAAGCCAGACAGCGGAACCTACGGCAAAGGCGTCATCCGTGTAGAAAAAACTAACGAGGGCTACAGCTATCAGATTCAGAAGGACGGCCGCCTTGCAGCGACGTTCGACGGACTCTGTGAAGAATTGCAGCGCTACACAGGTAAGAAGGGCTACCTCATACAAAAGGGCGTCTATCTGCTGAAACATCAGAAGAGACGGTTCGATATTCGCGTCATGATTCAGAAAAATTTGCAGAATGAATGGGAGACGACAGCCATTATCGGTCGTCTGTCTCATCCGAGCAATGTCGTCACGAACTACCATAGCGGAGGAACGATGGTGACGTTCGAGAAGCTGATGTCCGAGCATCTGTCTTCTTCCGAGATTAGTGCATATCGGAATCGGTTGAATAAGCTCGGCGCTTCTATCGGCCGGCAATTGAGCACAGCCTACCCCAACTTGAAGGAACTCGGAGCAGATATCGCAATCGATACGAAGCTGCATCCATGGGTGCTGGAAGTAAACACGAAGCCGCATCCGTATATTTTCAAAATTTTGTCCGACAAAAGCATCTATCGAAAGGTTCGAAAATATTCGCTGGCCTACGGCGGCATGAAGAACAAACGGTCAAATTGATGGGAAGCCATCTGCAAGTCACATGTACAAAAGAAGAGCAGCCTCCATGGGAAGCTGCTCTTCTGCTTGCTATATTCTAGAAATCCAAATTGGTTACATACTTCGCATATTTCTGGATGAATTCACGACGCGGCTCAACGTTGTCGCCCATCAGCGTATCGAAGATCGTATCGGCCTCGATCGCATCCTGAATCGATACTTGCAGCATCGAACGGCTCTCCGGATCCATCGTCGTCTCCCATAGCTGAACTGCATCCATCTCGCCCAGACCTTTGTAACGCTGAATGTTCACTTTGACGCCTTCGCCAAATTCGGCGATTACGGAATCTCTTTCCTTCTCCGTCAGAGCGTAGCGAACCACTTTATTGCGTTCAACCTTGAAGAGCGGCGGCTGTGCGATATAGACAAAGCCTGCTTCGATAATCTGACGCATGTAGCGGTAGAAGAACGTCAGCAGCAGAGTACGAATATGCGCACCATCGACGTCGGCGTCCGTCATTATAATAATCTTGTGGTAACGAGCCTTCGCGATATCGAAGTCGTCACTGATGCCTGTGCCAAGCGCCGTAATGATTGCGCGGATCTCGGCATTACCAAGAATACGGTCCAGACGTGCCTTCTCGACGTTCAGGATCTTGCCCCGCAACGGCAGTATCGCCTGGAAATGACGATCGCGGCCTTGCTTTGCGGAGCCGCCGGCGGAATCACCTTCGACGATATACAGTTCGCTGATTGATGCGTCCTTGGACGAACAGTCAGCCAGCTTGCCTGGCAGCGACCCTACTTCCAGCGCGCTCTTGCGGCGCGTAAGCTCACGCGCTTTGCGTGCAGCCTCACGAGCACGAGCAGCTTGCAGGCCCTTCTCCACGATCCGGCGGGATACGCCTGGATTCTCATCCAAGAACTCCTGGAACTTCTCCGCGAAGAACGATTCCACGATACCGCGGACTTCGCTGTTGCCAAGCTTTGTCTTCGTCTGGCCTTCGAATTGCGGTTCAGGAATCTTAACGGAAATAATCGCTGTCAGACCTTCACGCACGTCATCGCCGGAGAAATTGGAGTCATTATCCTTGATGAGATTGGTCTTTCTAGCGTAATCGTTAATAATACGTGTCAATGCGCTCTTGAAGCCGGATTCATGCGTTCCGCCTTCATGCGTATTGATATTGTTAGCGAAGGAATAGATATTCTCGCTGTAGCTGTCGTTATATTGCAGAGCGACTTCGACCTGGATATGATCCTTCGAGCCCTCTACATAGATTGGCGTCTCATGCAGCGCTTCCCGGTTCCGGTTCAGGAACAGGACGAACTCTTTCAAGCCGCCTTCATATTTGAACGAATTCGATACGCCCGAACGCTCGTCCGCCAGCGTAATCTCGATGCCTTTGTTCAGGAACGCCAGCTCGCGAATCCGGTTTTGCAGAATCTCGTATTCATAGACAGTCGTTTCAGTAAACACCTCGGTGTCCGGCAAAAACGTTGTACGTGTTCCCGTCGTTTCCGAGTCGCCTACGATCTTCACATCGTATTGCGGAATACCTCTGCGATATTCTTGCTGATAAACCTTGCCGTCACGGCTGACTTGCACGCGAACATGCTCCGACAGCGCGTTCACGACGGATACGCCGACGCCATGCAGACCGCCGGATACTTTGTAGCCCTCGCCGCCGAACTTGCCGCCCGCGTGAAGAACGGTCATGACAACCTCCAGCGTCGACTTCTGCAGTTTCGCGTTCATCCCTACCGGAATACCGCGGCCATTATCTATAACGGTAATGCTGTTATTCTCGTGAACAATAACATCGATCTTGGTGCAATAGCCGGCCAGCGCTTCGTCGATACTATTATCGACGACCTCCCATACGAGATGGTGAAGGCCTTTCCCGCTTGTGGAGCCGATATACATTCCGGGGCGTTTGCGTACCGCCTCTAATCCTTCCAGAACCTGTATCTGACTCTCGTCATACGTATGCTGTTCCAAAGACATGCAAGTTCACTGCTCCTCTCAACTGCTCTTCCTGTTCGTTATCCGTTCGCCGCAAAATGATGTGCTCGCTTCTTGAGCGTAGAGGATGATATCGGCGAATAATATATTTTCTTATGCGTGACGACTATGGACTTCGGCTCTTCCTCGCCGATGGTTTCCACATCCTTGCGCTTGCGCGCACCCGCGACGAATTGCTTGGATAGCTTGGAAGATTGCTCGATGGAAATATCGAATATGGCCACCAATTCGGCCGCACGGATAATCTTCTCTCCGCCCAAATGAATGTACATTTCCCGTTCACTTCTCCTTATTCGCCCGAGTCCTGTTAGATCGTCACGCTGCCATCGCGCACATGATAGATACCGGCATCTTGGAGCTTCGCCATGTTGACGCTCTCCAGGCCGGTTGTTGTAATAAACGTCTGTACTTTGTCTTGAAAGGTTTCTATTAGCTGCGTCTGCCGATTCTGGTCAAGCTCCGACAAGACATCATCGAGCAGCAGCAGCGGATATTCGCCGATCTCCTCGTTGATCAGCTCGATCTCTGCGAGCTTCAGCGACAACGCCGTGGTGCGCTGCTGTCCCTGCGATCCGAATATTTGGGCTTCCTTGCCGTTGATGAAGAAGGCGAGGTCATCGCGATGCGGTCCCGCCAGCGTAACCCCTCTTCGAATCTCCTGATCTTTCACCTGTGTTAACTTTATCATAAATTGATCAAATAAAACAGATTCATCTTGCATAGCATCCGTATCGAAAGAGGGCCGGTAGTGAATCGTAAGTTTCTCAGTACCATTGGTGATACCGGCATGGATCTGCTCCGCGAACGTTTGTAATTTATGAATAAAGTGTTTCCTTTTTTTCATAATTTTAACACCAAACTCAGCTAGCTGCATATTCCATACGTCCAGCATGGCATTATTCACACTGCCGGGGGATGCGGTCTTGAGGTAATTGTTCCGCTGCTGCAGCACCTTGCCATATTGCGTCAGCGTATGCAAATAGCCGGGCTGCACCTGTCCGATCTCCATGTCAAGAAATCTTCTACGTACGCCCGGCGAGCCTTTCACAATCTCCAAATCTTCCGGAGCAAACATCACCACATTGACCGAGCCGATAAAATTGCTCAGCTTGCGCTGCTCCAATCCGTTAATCTTGGCTTTCTTGCCTTGAGAGGAATAGGTCAGGTCAAGCGTTACGTTTCCGTACCGCTTGCTGACCTCTCCCGCTATTCTCGCCGTATCGCCCTGCCAGCCAATCAATTCCTTGTCCTTCGACGTTCGATGAGACTTGGATAAGGCTAGCGCGAATATGGCTTCCAGCAGATTCGTCTTCCCTTGCGCATTGGGCCCAAGGAAAACATTCACTTTATTCGGTGTCGCAAGCTTCAGCTCACGATAGTTGCGGTAGTTTTGCAATTCAATGCTGTTTAAGAACACTCTCCGAGCCTCCCGGTTCTCCACGCCTCACTTGCCGGCTACGACGACAAATACGCCACAGCCCTCTACTTCCACGCGATCGCCTGCATAGAGCTTTCTTCCGCGTCGATTGTCCGCTTCCCCGTTGATGTGGACAACTGCTTCCTGAAGAAAAAATTTCGCTTGTCCACCTGTGGATATACAATCCGCGAGCTTCAGGAATTGTCCCAGCGCGATATATTCCGTACGAATCTCTACTTCTTTCATTTCTCTGTCGTTCCTCTCGTTGCCTTCGGCTGACGTTAATTCGTCGTGCGGTAAGGCAGAATGACATACATGCTATAGTCATGATCCATTGGCTTAATAATAATCGGTCTCATCGCTCCCGTGAAGCCGATAAACAGCTGCTCGCTATCAATAACCTTCAGCACATCAAGCATATATTTGGAGTTGAACGCGATGCGCAGCGGCTGTCCCGACATGCTCTTCGCTTCCAATTGCTCGGTCACGCGGCCAAGCTCCGTCGAACTGGAGGAAATCTCGATCATACCGTCTTCTTGTGTAGCCAGACGAACAATATTCGTCTTCTCTTCACGGGACATCAGATAGGCGCGGTCGATCGCGTCCATCACATTTTTGGTATCCAGGACAAGCTCCGTTTCGAATACTTGCGGAATAATTTTGGACGTATCCGGGTAGGTGCCATCCAGAATGCGAGTGTAGAACAAAATGTTATCCATTTTGAAAAGCACTTGATTGTCAGCGACGACGATATCGACAAGCGTATTCTGATCTGGAATCAGTCTGGACAACTCTCCAAGTGTCTTGGCTGAGATGACAACATTGCTGAATTGGAGTGTTTCGTCTGCATCAACCTTTGTCGTACGGCTTGCCAGACGATGGCGGTCGGTTGCAGTAAATTTTAATTGTCCATCATGCAGGTTCCATAGCACACCGGTTAGAATCGGCGTTTGCTCGCTAGTGGAAGCCGCTAGAATCGTTTGTCTGATCATCGACTTAACGAGATCACCAGGTATTTGAAGCAGATTATCCTGTTCAATAGATGGCAGAATCGGGAATTCCTCGGGGTCGAGGCCGACCATTTGGATTTCAGTAGAACCTGAACGAATGATGGTTTGGAAGCTTGGTCCTACCTCGATGACGACTTGTTCGGAAGGAAGCTTCTTGACGATTTCTACAAAAAATTTGGCTGGCAGCACGACGCTTCCCGGCTTTTCGACTTGTGCAATGATCGTATCTTCTTGTTCTACGGTGATATAGCTTTGAATAGATATATCAGTATCACTAGCGGTTAGTGTTACGAATTGGTGGTTAACGTCGATCTTGATACCTCCGAGAATCGGAATGGCTGGACGCGAAGAGGCTGCTTTGGCTACTTGTTGAATAGCGTCATTCAGCTCATTTTTGGAAATCGTTAGTTTCATTTCGTCACCCGTTTCTGCTTAATTTAATGATATTTTTTTAAAGATTTATTAGTAGCAGTAGTAGTAGGGGCCCTGAATATGTGGATAACCCCAGAAAACAGTGATAAATCAAGCCTATCCACATGTGCATAGCGTGTGCATAGGCTTGACTAGTTGTTCACATTTAATTTTTTATTTTCTCAGTCAGATTTTGAAGGATTTTGAACAGTTCCTGGTCAACCTTCAACTGCTGTGTAATTTTCTCATGGGCGTGTATAACGGTCGTATGATCTCGACCTCCGAATGCCTCGCCAATCTTCGGCAGAGAGAAGTCTGTCAGCTCTCTGGACAAGTACATGGCGATCTGTCTTGGATACGCTACAGCCTTGGTCCGTTTCCGCGCTTTGAATTCCTCCAGGCGAAGCCCGTAGAACTCGCCGACTTTGATCTGAATGTCCTGAATCGTAATCATTCTCGGCCGGCCGGAAGGGATAATATCCTTCAGTGCCTCCGCTGCGAGATGCGACGTAATGTCCGCGTTTATGAGCGAGGAATAGGCAACTACCCGGATGAGAGCGCCTTCGAGCTCACGGATATTGGTATTGATCTGATTGGCGATATAGTTCATCGCTTCATTCGGGATGTCAAGGTTCTCGGCTTTGGCCTTCTTGCGAAGAATCGCGATGCGCGTCTCCAGATCCGGCGGCTGAATATCGGTGATGAGTCCCCATTCGAAGCGGGAACGAAGCCGATCTTCGAGTGTCGGAATTTCTTTTGGCGGCCGGTCGCTGGAGATGACGATATGCTTGCGTTCCTCGTGGAGCGCATTAAAGGTATGGAAAAATTCCTCCTGTGTTTGCTCCTTGCCGGCCAGAAACTGAATATCGTCAATAAGCAGCACGTCGATATTGCGGTATTTGGTGCGGAAGCTCTCGCCCTGATTGTCGCGAATCGCATTAATGAATTCGTTCGTGAATTTCTCGGAAGAGATATACAGAACCTTTGTATTGGGATTATGGTCCATAATATAATGCCCGATCGCATGCATAAGGTGCGTTTTACCAAGACCTACGCCTCCATACAGGAAGAGGGGGTTGTACACTTTGGCCGGTGCTTCAGCTACAGCAAGCGATGCCGCATGCGCAAAACGGTTATTGGCTCCAACGACGAAGGTGTCGAAGGTATACTTCGGATTTAGCATATGAGAATGTGTCTCTTCGGCGGCCTCGGTTACTTTTGGCGGCTTGGGCTGCATCATAACGCTCTGTTCCGACGCTTTGGGCTCGCCGATGGAAAATCTGACATCGACTTGCTTGCCCAAAAATTCGTATAAGGTCGATCGAATCAGCTTAGTGTAACGGCCTTCAAGCCATTCTGCGGCAAAAGTTGTTGGCGCGGTTATTTCAAGTACGGAATCATCGACGAAAGAAGCTTTGGTTTCCTTAAACCAGGTGTCAAAGCTTGGCTTGCTTAACTTCGTCTGGATGATTGACAATACTTGTTGCCATAAATCGTAAGTATGGCTGTCCACAGACTGTCACTCCTTATCATCTATCGCGCGAGTTGCGCAGGTACGCAGAAATATGTCGAATAGCTATTGTTATTAACGAAATCATCCACATTATGACGGATTGTAAAAATCGAGTTATAAATAGGGGATAAATTTGTTCACAATGTTATCCACAGGCTGTTAATAAATTCGAGGAAGAACTACGCTCATCCACAACGAAAACATATCCATCATAGCAAATGACGCCTTATATTTCAACGAAATTGCGGATATTATCCACATCGTCAATAACTTGTGTATAAGAGTTATCTACAACACAAGATATTGTTTATATCATGTTAAGATTTCGACAAAGTTCGTTTTCAGTGGTGTTTTTCTATCCACATGTTATTAATTTCTACAGCAACGTATACCTGCCGTCATTTATCCACATGATGAATGAGCATGATTTGCCAACGGTTGCATAAAGGGAGTAGACATTGACTTTTGGACGTCAGCATGGTTTAATAGTAAAAGTGATTTTTTATAAAGGGACGGCCGTATGCCGTTTACGAATTCACATGTAATATAGGAGGTGCAGCTTAATGAGACCTACATTTAAACCGAATGTAAGCAAACGTGCGAAAGTGCATGGCTTCCGCAAACGGATGAGCACGAAGAACGGTCGTAAAGTTTTGGCGGCTCGTCGCCAAAGAGGCAGAAAAGTACTGAGCGCGTAAGCTGAAGACCACGTCTGGTGGTCTTTTTTTTTGCTTACATTTAGATACATGAATTATTGGAGATAATGAGGAAGGGAACGGTGACGGGCAGTCATGCGCAGGTCATTGCGACTTCGAAATCGTGAAGATTTCAACCGAATATACAGGGGCGGCAAGTCATTCGCTAACTCACAGTTCGTCGTCTATTGGTCGAGGCAGCGAATTGCCGATCCGTTCCGACTTGGCGTATCCGCCAGCAAGAAGATTGGGAATGCCGTCATGCGTAATCGCATGCGCCGGATGGTGAAGGAAATTGTCCGTCATCTGGAGGACCGCGTTCAGCCGCACACGGACCTTATATTAATCGTAAGAAAACCGGCGACGACGATGTCGTTGAAAGAGATGGAGAAGAGTGTCATCCATGTGCTGAAAAAAGCTGGTTTGCTGAAATAATGAATGAGCTTCGGGACATGCTCCCAGCTTGTTTCTTTGTGCTATAAATTATGGTATAGTCTATCTTGGAATAGAACTATGCGGATAGCTCTCAGAGAGGAGATTACAAGTTGTTTCGGAATTCTAAGCGAAAATGGCTTCTAGTGCTTGGATTGGTCATGTTAATGGGGTTGCTCGCAGGTTGTGTGCCCGCTGACCATACTATGGAGACGGAGGACCTATTAAAGGGTAACTTCTGGGAGAAAAACGTTGTTTATTATTTTGCGATCACGCTTGATTCGTTCGCCGGATGGCTTGGCGGTTCGTATGTGCTTGCGATCTTGTTGCTCACGATAATCGTTCGTACGGCTATCTTGCCGCTGACGATTAAGCAATTCCGAAGCTCCAAGGCTATGCAAGCGCTCCAGCCGCAAATGGCGGAGCTCAAGAAGAAATATAAAGACAACCCGCAGAAGCAGCAGGAAGAGACGATGAAGCTGTTCCAGACGCATCAAGTGAATCCGATGGCAGGCTGTTTGCCGCTAATCGTTCAGATGCCGGTCTTTATCGCGCTGTATAACGCGATCTATTGGAACAAAGACATTCGTATGGACGATATTTTCGGATTTGTGCTTGGCGAGCCAAGCCCGTGGTATTTCTTGCCGATTTTGGCGGCTGCTACGACGTTCATTCAGTCGAAGATGATGCAGAAGACACAAACCCAGCAAATGCCGGGTATGTCGATCATTCTGACGATCTTCCCTGTATTGATTTTTGTTATGTCGATGTCATTCCCTGCGGCGCTTCCGCTGTATTGGGTATTCAGTAACATCTATACAATTGTTCAAAACTACTTCCTGTACGTACGTTCATCAGACAAGGGTAAGAAGGAGGTCCTTGCGAAATGAAGAAAATCGTTGCATCGGGCAAGACGATAGACGATGCTGTACGTTATGGATTGACACAATGGCAAGTTACGGAAGATCGCGTGAAGATTGTTGTGCTGGAGCAGCCCTCGAAGGGGCTGTTCGGATTGATTGGCGTCAAAGAGGCGAAGGTGGAGCTTGAGCTTATACCGGATGCACTGGAGGAAGCCGAGAAATTTCTACTTGATGTAGCAAGAACAATGGGATTGTCGGTTCGTATTGATCGTAAGCAGACGAAGGATGGCACGCAGCTGTCCGTCTCGGGTGAAGGTGAGCTCGGTATGCTGATCGGACGGCGCGGCGGGACGTTAGACGCTTTGCAGTACTTGATTAATATTGTGGCTAATCGTTATTCGAACAGTCATCTTCGTATCGTTCTCGATGCAGAGGATTTTCGCGAGCGTCGGCGCAAGACGTTGGAGGAGCTCTCCGATCGTCTGGCCGGACGTGTCATCCGCACAAGAAAAGAAGTTGTGCTTGAACCGATGACGCCGCTCGAACGCAAGGTTATTCATTCCCAGCTTCAGAATCACCCCAAGGTGAGAACATTCAGCAAGGGCGACGAGCCGAATCGGAGAGTCGTTATTGCGCTGAAGTAGGGATGAACTCTTTCTATACTTATACTCGATATGCAGCAATGGCTTCCCAAGGTCATTGCTGTTTTTCCATTCGGAATAGAAGTTTGACCGGGATATTCAATTTAGGCTTGGCCCTGAGAGGTGCTGATTCAACATGATTCAAGATACGATCGCGGCAATCTCCACAGCAGTCGGGGAAGGCGGCATTGCCATCATTCGCATAAGTGGTCCGCAAGCGATTAGCGGGACCGATGCGATATTTCGTTCGAAAATAAGTCTAAAAGACGCCGATACGCATACGGTGCATTACGGGCATATCATAGATCCAGCCTCCAGCGAGAAGGTGGAGGAAGTGCTGGTTACGGTAATGAAGGGTCCACGATCTTTCACAGCGGAAGACGTGGTAGAAATTAACGCACATGGCGGCGTTATTGCGGTGAAGAAGGTGCTCGACGTTGTGTTGCAACTGGACGGGTATCGTACGGCGGAGCCGGGGGAATTCACGAAGCGTGCGTTTCTGAATGGACGTATCGATCTGATGCAAGCGGAGGCGGTCATTGACCTCATACGCTCCAAGTCGGATCGTGCGTTTTCCGTGGCTCGCAAGCAGGCAGAAGGGGTACTGTCGAAGCGGATCAAAGCGTTGAGACAGACCGTTATTGAGCTGCTTGCGCATATTGAAGTTAACATCGATTATCCGGAGCATGATGTCGAAGCGATGACGAGTGCTTATATTCGAGAGCAGTGTGAGCTGGCGATTGCGGAGATCGATAAGCTGCTAAAAACGGCAAACGAAGGTAAAATATTGCGTGAGGGCATTATGACGGCGATTGTCGGCAGGCCAAATGTCGGGAAGTCATCGCTTATGAACGTATTGACGCAGGAGAACAAAGCGATTGTGACGGATATTCCGGGAACAACGCGTGATGTTATCGAGCAGTTCGTCACATTGAACGGTATTCCGCTGCGCTTGCTGGATACGGCCGGTATTCGGGAGACAAGCGATGTGGTGGAGAAGATTGGGGTTGAGCGTTCCCGTGATGCGCTGCAAGGAGCGGATCTGATCTTGTTCGTTCTGAATTATAACGAACCACTAGTGGATGACGACCGGCAACTGCTGGAGCAGCTGAAGGATCGTTCTGTTATCGTTATTATTAATAAGATGGATCTTCCCGGTCGTTTGGAGCTTGCTGAAGTAGAGCAGTATGTATCATCGGATGCGATAGTTCGTATGTCGGTGCTGCAGGAGAGCGGCCTCGACATCCTTGAGGCGACGATCAGCGAGATGTTTTTCGAAGGACAACTGGAAGCCAATGATTTGACTTATGTCAGTAATGTGAGACATATTGCCCTGCTGAAGCGGTCTAAGCAGTCGCTGGTAGATGCGATAGAGGCAACGCATGTCGGCATACCGATTGATGTGATACAGATTGATGCACGCCAAGCTTGGGAGTCTCTGGGAGAGATTCTCGGTGATGAAGCGGGCGATTCGTTGATTGACCAAATATTTTCACAGTTCTGTCTTGGAAAGTAGGGTGATAGGCAATGAGTTATGAAGCGGGAGAATTTGATGTTATCGTCATTGGCGCCGGTCACGCGGGATGTGAGTCGGCTCTTGCATCGGCTCGTATGGGCTGCGAGACGCTGTTGCTGACGATTAATTTGGATATGGTGGCATTCATGCCGTGCAATCCTTCCATCGGCGGTCCGGCCAAAGGCCACGTCGTTCGTGAGATTGATGCACTGGGCGGCGAGATGGGACGCAATATCGATAAGACGTTTATTCAGATGCGTATGTTGAACACGGGCAAAGGCCCGGCGGTTCATGCACTGCGTGCACAGGCGGATAAGTTCTCTTATCAGCATCTAATGAAGAAGACGATTGAGGAGACGCCTGGTCTGACGCTCCGCCAAGGCATGGCGGAAGAGCTTATTGTTGAAGACGGCAAGTGCGTGGGTATCATTACGAAGACAGGGGCGATCTATCGCGCGAAAGCGATTGTCGTCACAACAGGCACGTACTTGCGCGGCAAAATCATTATGGGCGAGCTGATGTACGAGAGCGGCCCGAACAACCAGCAGCCTTCGCTGCGTTTGTCCGCGAGCTTGAAGGAGCATGGTCTGGAGTTGATCCGATTCAAGACAGGTACGCCTCCGCGCGTGCATAAGGATACGATCGACTTCTCCAAGACGGAGATTCAGCCTGGCGATGAGAAGCCGAAGTTTTTTTCCTATGAGACAAAATCGTCCGATAATGAACAGCTCCCATGCTGGCTGACGTACACGTCGGAGAAGACGCATCAGATTATTAATGACAACTTGTATCGCGCTCCGTTGTTCACGGGCGCTATCGAAGGCACAGGCCCGCGTTACTGTCCGTCCATCGAGGACAAGGTCGTCCGATTCGCCGATAAACCGAAGCATCAGATATTCCTGGAGCCGGAAGGAAAGCACACGTCCGAATATTATGTGCAAGGATTATCCACAAGCATGCCAGAGGATGTACAACTTGATATTTTACGATCTATTCCAGGATTGGAAAAAGTTGAGATGATGCGTAATGGCTACGCCATTGAGTATGATGCGGTTATCCCCACTCAGCTTTGGCCGTCACTGGAGACGAAGAAGATTGACAGCTTATTCACAGCTGGACAAATCAATGGCACCTCGGGCTATGAAGAAGCAGCTGGTCAAGGTGTTATGGCTGGCATTAATGCAGCTCGCAAAGTACAGGGCAAGGAGCCGATTATTATCGGACGTTCCCAAGGTTATATTGGCGTTATGATTGATGATCTCGTGACGAAAGGAACAAACGATCCATATCGCTTGTTGACTTCGCGTGCGGAATATCGCTTGCTGCTCCGTCATGACAATGCGGATCTACGTCTGACTCCGATTGGTTATGAAATCGGATTGATTAAGGAAGAACGCCATAACCAGTTTCTTCAGAAGAAAGCGTTGGTGGAGCAAGAGACTGAGCGCTTGCGCAACACAAAGATTAAACCTGATGATGTAGCGGAGATGTTGGAATCGGCAGGTTCTGCGCCACTGATACAGGGCGGGGATATTTTATCGCTGCTGAAGAGACCTGAGGTAACTTATGACCACCTGGCAAGTGTATCGCCTTCGCCTTATGAATTAACAGATGAGATGAAGGAGCAAGTCGAGATTCAGATCAAATATGCAGGTTACATCGAAAAACAGCTGTTGCAAGTTGAACGATTGAACAAAATGGAGAAAAAACGGATTCCTGTTGATATTGACTATAACGATGTGAACAGCTTGTCTTTGGAAGCGAAGCAGAAGCTGATCCTCGTTCGTCCATTGTCGATTGGTCAGGCATCCCGTATTGCTGGTGTAACACCTGCTGACATTTCCATTTTGCTCGTTTACTTAGAACACTATAATCGTGTAACTGCGGCAAGAGGAAACTAATGGACAATACAACTCAATGGTTTGTTGAAGCGATAAGGGAGAGAGGGATTTCTCTCTCCGAGCAGCAGCTGCAACAATTTGAACTTTATTATACGATGCTGGTTGAATGGAATGAACGGATGAATTTGACGGGGATTACGGAGCGGGCTGCTGTCTACGAGAAGCACTTCTACGATTCCGTCTCCCTTGCTTTCTATACGGATATGAACAAAGTGGAGAGATTGGCGGATATCGGTTCAGGTGCGGGATTCCCGAGCATTCCCTTGAAGATTTGTTTTCCCCACTTGCAAGTGCTGATTGTCGATTCTTTGAATAAGCGCATTGGATTTCTTAATGCATTAAGCGAGCAGCTAGGCTTGTCGAATGTACAATGTGTCCATGGACGAGCAGAGGATATAGCTAGACTAGCAGAGCATCGTGATCAATATGATTTGGTAACGGCTAGGGCAGTAGCCAAGTTAAATGTGCTGAATGAGTTCTGTTTGCCTTTTGTGAAGAAGGGCGGTTTATTTGCTGCGATGAAAGGTTCCCAGTCGGATGAAGAGGTGAAAGAAGCTTCTTTCAGCTTAAGAGAGTTGAGAGGGCGGTTGCAAGCGCAGCATGCTTTCAGCTTGCCGAAGGAGAATGCTGAGCGTCATATTGTGTTCGTTCAAAAAAATGAGGCAACGCCTAAAAAATACCCGCGCAAAGCGGGGACACCTTTAAAGCAGCCTCTTCTGTAGAAAAAAAGGAATGTTTCACGTGAAACATTCCTTTTTTTTAGAATGAAACGTTACTACAACTCTATCGTATGATTACAAGCGACATTCATGTTTCTTTTGTGACGAAAAATTGGAATATATGCGTTGTTTTATCGTAATTTTCATAATCATTTATGTTGTCAAGCAGGAGATTAAACGGAGCTAGTCGAATTTAAGTTATATCGAAAACTCCTCTCAAGTATTGAGTGGATATTTCTCCTCGAAAGAAGTCTAAGCTATAAAGATAAAAGCAACGTAACGATGTCTCAGATGTGCTCTGCTCATCGCATCAAACGTATAGAGCTTAGGATTTATTACAGGGTCGGGTGGTAGTCATCGATATGAAAGAACAATTTTCTCGATTGTTCGGGTTGTCCGAGCAACGTACGGGGCAAGAAGAAGTGCGTCAAATCCCAATTGGTGACATCGATACGAGTCCATTTCAACCTCGTACGGTGTTCGATGATGAGCGAATCGACGAACTGTGTCAGACGATTAAGACACATGGCGTTATTCAGCCTATTGTTGTTCGTGTCCGCAATAATCGATATGAGATCATAGCAGGGGAGAGACGTTGGCGCGCCGTCACAAAGCTGGGCCATGATACAATTCCGGCTATTGTCCGTGAGTTCAATGATTCTCAGACTGCTTCTATTGCGCTTATTGAAAATTTGCAGCGTGAAGGTTTAACGGCTGTAGAGGAAGCGGTTGCTTATCAGAAGCTAATCGAGCTTCATCAGTTGACGCAAGAAAGCTTAGCACAACGTCTTGGCAAGAGCCAATCTACAATTGCCAATAAACTTCGGTTGCTCATGTTACCGGAGACGATTAAGATTGCTCTAATGGAAAGAAAAATTACAGAACGGCATGCTAGAGCGTTATTATCTTTAGATACGGAAGAGCTTCAGCTCAAAGTTCTGGAAGAGATATTAACCAAGGAACTTAACGTGAAGCAAACAGAAGTGCGAATTGCCTTCTTGAAGGAATCTGCCAAGTCAAAGAAAACAAAACGCATCTCTTTCACAAAGGATGTGCGTCTTGCACTGAATACGATTAGACAATCGATTGAGATGGTATCGGGTTCTGGTCTGCAGATTAAGACTAACGAGAAGGATCACGAAGATCATTACGAGATTGTCATTCAAATTCCGAAGAGATAAGCTTTTTTTCATATTTATTCTACATTCAGACGACTATTAGCCGCCTTCTATGAGGGCGGCGATGCCATTTGTACAAAAGTTTCACTCATGAGGTGAGTTAGAAGTGTCCAAAATTATTGCAATTGCAAATCAGAAGGGCGGTGTCGGTAAGACGACAACGTCTGTTAACTTAGCGGCCTGTCTTGCCTCGTTGGGCAAACGGGTATTGTTGGTGGATATTGATCCTCAAGGCAATACAACGAGCGGACTAGGCATTAATAAAGCGGATGTACCGAATTGTATCTATGATATTCTGATCAATGATGTTCATCCGAAGGATGCTATGGTAGAAACTAGCGTGCCGGGACTCACCGTCATACCTGCTACGATTCAGCTTGCCGGCGCGGAGATTGAATTGGTTCCGACTATATCTAGGGAGTTACGGTTGAAAAAGTCGCTTCACTTGGTGAAGCATGAATTCGACTATGTCTTGATCGATTGTCCGCCGTCCCTGGGAATCCTAACGATCAATTCATTAACTGCAGCAGATTCTGTATTAATTCCGATTCAGTGTGAATATTACGCTCTTGAGGGCTTAAGCCAATTGTTGAATACGGTGCGACTTGTCCAGAAGCATTTGAACACAACTTTGCAAATTGAAGGTGTTCTTCTGACGATGCTTGATGCCAGAACAAACCTTGGCATTCAGGTGATAGAAGAGGTTAAAAAGTATTTCCAACAGAAGGTGTACCAGACGATCATCCCTCGCAATGTACGGTTGAGTGAGGCGCCATCTCATGGACAAGCTATCATCACATACGATCCGAAGTCAAAAGGTGCAGAAGTTTATCTTGAACTTGCGAAGGAAGTGATCATGTATGAGCAAGCGGCTAGGTAGAGGGCTTGATGCATTAATCCCATCGCTATCCGTGAATGATGATGATAAAGTCATTGAGGTTCCCCTTAATCAGTTGCGAGCGAATCCGTATCAGCCTCGTAAAACCTTTGATGAGGATTCGATCAAGGAACTAGCGGAATCAATCAAACAACATGGTGTAATTCAACCGATTATCGTCCGTACGGTGCTGAAGGGTTACGAAATAATCGCAGGTGAGCGGAGATTCCGTGCTTCGCAGTATTGCGGGAACACCACCATTCCGGCTGTAGTACGTACATTCTCTGATCAACAAGTGATGGAGATCGCATTGATCGAGAATTTGCAACGCGAAGATCTTAATGCACTGGAAGTAGCGGTTGCTTATCAAGCCTTGATGGATAAATTCAATCTCACACAAGAAGAGCTTAGCTTGAAGGTAGGGAAGTCTCGTTCTCACATTGCCAATTTCGTTCGGCTGTTGTCGCTTCCTGCTGAGATTAAAGAATATGTTTCACGTGGAACAATTTCGATGGGGCATGCGAGAGCATTGGCCGGGATTAAAGAACAACCCATTCAAAAGGATTTGGCCGAATCGACTGTCAGTTCCGGATGGAGTGTCCGTGAACTAGAGGATGCCATTCAAAAACTGGATACGAAACAATCGCCTCAGCAAAAAGCACAAAAGCAGAAGAAAAGAGATCCATATATTGAATCGCTTGAGGAGAACTTGCGTGAGCAGTTCAAAACAACGGTTAAGATCAAGCAACAAAGAGATAAAGGCAAGATTGAAATTCAGTATTACAACAAGCAAGATCTAGAGCGATTGCTTGAGCTTCTGCAACGCATGGCCTAATTAAATACCCGTTCAACTGAATGAAGGGAACAATGGCATATCCAAGTTGTAATCTTTCGATTGAAGGATTAAACTAAGATATGCCATTGTTATTTCAAGGGATAAGGAGCGATCGGATGAATACAGAAGGACAACCATTCATCTATCTGGACCATGCGGCTACGTCTTGGCCAAAGCCGCCTGAAGTCACGGATGCGGTCGTACAGGCGACGCTCCATGATGCGGCGAATCCTGGCAGAGGCAGCCATGCCATGGCTGTGCGTGCGAGCCGGATATTGTTTGAGACAAGGAAGCAATTAGGTAAGTTATTTCATATTAAAAATCCGAATGATATCGCATTTACATCAAATACGACGATGTCACTTAATATGGCCATCAAAGGCTGGTTAAAGCCAGGCGATCATGTTATTGCGACGACGGTTGAACATAATTCTGTACGAAGGCCCCTGTACTATTTGGAGCAGACGATAGGGATTGAAGTTAGTTACATCGAGTCAGACTTGACGGGCAAACTAAAGGTAGAGACTGTGGAGGCTGCTATACGGTCGAACACGACTCTCATTATAGTGAATCATAGTTCTAATCTACTCGGAACGATAATGCCGGTTGCTGATATCGGCGAAATCGCACGAAAGCACGGAGTTAAGCTGCTGGTCGATGCGGCACAGAGCGCAGGGATATTGCCTATTGATGTAGAAGCGATGGGCATCGATATGCTGGCCTTCCCGGGACATAAAGGCTTGCTCGGACCACAGGGCACCGGAGGGCTGTATATAGCTCCGAATATAGAGATTGAGCCGCTGCTGCATGGGGGAACAGGGAGTCAATCGGAAGCTTTGCATCAGCCGCATGTGCGTCCAGATCGCTATGAAGCAGGTACCCAGAATACGCCGGGCTTAGCGGGTCTTCAGATGGGCGTCAGACATGTTCTGGAGGAAACAGTCGCAAGTATTCACGAGAGAGAGTGGGGGCTGTCACAGAGGCTTCTGGAAGGCCTCAGCAGACTGAATGCAGTCCGGTTGATGGGGCCAGGTGTTGGAGAAGAAAGAACAGGCATTGTAGCATTCAATGTTGAGGGGATTGACCCATCCGAATTATCGTTTATATTGGACCAGCACTATAACATCGCGGTAAGAGCCGGCTTCCATTGTACACCGATGGCTCATGCAACAGCAGGCACATCCGACACTGGAGCGATTAGGGCAAGCGTAGGGGTTTATACAACAACGGACGAAGTGGATACGTTCTTGCACTCGATTAAGGAAATTACAGAGCAATATGGGATATAGGGGATGGGATGAATCATGGATGAGTGGTACTTGGATCCGATATTTATCATTACAGCAGCGCTGACGCTTATCGTACTATTGTTATTCATCAGAGTATTGGCGCTCGGGTCAAGGCTAAAAAAGCTTCGGAAGCAATACTTGGCTGTGATGGAGGATACGGGAGTAACGAATATTGAAGAGGTTGTTGTCAGTCTGAAAGATCAACTGAACGAGCAGCGTCAATACATCGACCAACTGCAAAGCGAGCTGAAAAACGTACAAACCGTACTGCCTCAGATGAAAACAAAATTGGGCATTCATCGGTACAATGCATTTTCCGATGGAGGCAGTGATTTGAGCTTTTCCATTGCGATTGTGAATGAAGAGAAGGATGGAGCAGTATTCTCTGGGTTGCATAGTCGCGACAGCACGTATGTGTATGCGAAGCCGGTAGAGCAGGGCGAATCAAAATATCCGCTTACGCCGGAAGAACGCAAGGCGATTCAGGAAGCGAAGTAAACCAGATCAACAAGTTGCTTATGTTAAATCAGCTGCGGCAGTCTGGTCGCGTACAGAAGACGAGATATGAAGATGATTGGCAATCGCGGTGAAAAGACTGGTAGCAATGATATCGGACATTCTCATCACTAAGTAAAGTCTAGTATTCTGTAGGACGAAGTATTCCATAAACCCGCCTACATTCACAATACCGGTCACGTGAATATCACCGACAGGAGGAAGGTCTTTGTTGACGCCAGCTCCTGGACGAACAGGGCCTTCGCCGATTTGAATGCAGCCGACGCTTGCTACTTGACCCAGGCATGCATCGATGCCAATAATGAAAGGCTTATCGAACTTACGATTGATCTCGATGAGTGTATCCTCTAGATTCATAGCATGTACAGGATCTTCTAGCGTGCCAAATAGATGAAAGTTGGGGCTGCGGTACTTCAACAAAGAGGTGCCAATCAGAGGTCCCAGCGCGTCTCCTGTAGAACGGTCTGTGCCAATACAGACAATGACGATTGGACGATTGGAGGGGAGACCTTCCAGGAAGCCTGAAAGACGGTTTACCAGCATACCAACGATATTTGCGGTCGTATAGGGCACCTTAAAAGGGGTATCCTTCATAAATGGTAGTTTCATAGAATCCCTCCCATAAACGCTTATATGATACTAGTATATGGATAGGACAACCATTTTATACGTCGCGAGATCATGGAATTAAGAATGAAGAAGGGGGAGGGGCCATATGCTGATCGCATTTGATTCTACGCAGCAAGCGCTTCGCGCTGAGATGCTGCTTGAATATGCGGAAGTCGAGATCGATATATGTCCGACACCGAAGGAGATAACGGCCGGTTGTGCGTTGTCGATCCACTTCCCTGAAGAGGATCTAAGCAGGGTGAAAGAGGTTATTGAAAGCGAGCATGTTGAAATTAGGGGCATCTTCAAACCGATTGAAGCAGGTTATGAGCAACTAGAGCTATAAGCAGGTTATCCGTCCATTGCGGATGTATGGAGATGATGAATAATGAATAACTGGTATAAGAGCTTGATGGATACGCTCACTAACAGCAATACGTGGGAGGATCTCGGAATAACCGCCATACGTATTGTGTTAATAGTCGTGATTAGCAAGCTCATTATGTGGGTCTTACATAAATCGCTGGATCGTATTGTGCTGGAGCGTGCCAGCAAGCATCCACCAAGCCAGGCGCGTCGTATGACGACGGTAGGCAAGCTCGTTAAAAACGTGGTTACGTATATCATGTATTTTATCTTATTTATGCTGCTGCTATCGGAAGTAGGCATTAACCTGGGGCCGTTGCTGGCAGGTGCAGGTGTAGTGGGCATTGCCATCGGTTTTGGCGCACAGAGTCTGGTGAAGGATATATTGACGGGGTTCTTTATCATTCTAGAGGATCAATTTGCGGTGGGTGATGTCATTCAGACAGGAACGTTCAAGGGCACGGTGGAGGTGATCGGCTTGCGGACGACAAAGATCTTGAGCTGGACCGGCGAAGTGCATATGATCCCGAACGGTATGATCAATGAAGTGACGAATTTCTCCGTCAATAATACGCTTGCTGTAGTCGATGTGCTGGTTGCCTATGAAGCGCATGTGGATAGAGCGCTAAGCATCATATCCGAGACAATGAACCAGCTAAAGCATGAGAACCTGGTGAAGAGACCAGAAGTGCTGGGCGTACAGCTGATGTCAGCTACATCGGTTACGATCCGGGTGACGGGAGAATGCAAGCCGAATACGCATCATATGGTTGCACGGGTGATGAATAAGGAGATCAAGGATGCGCTGGATCGCAACGGCATAGAAGTACCGTATCCGCGCATGGTCACTTATCAGCGTACTTATGAGGAGGGGTAAGGATGGAACGGAAGCATTTCGAGCTTGGCGATATCGTTCAGATGAAGAAGCAGCATCCTTGCGGTACGAATGAGATGGAGATCATCCGCATGGGCATGGATATCCGCATCAAGTGCGTAGGATGCAAGCATAGCGTCCTCATACCGAGAATGAAGTTCGAGAAAAATATGAAAAAAGTGCTTCGCTCAAAGGCTAGTGAAGAGGGACAAAGCGAGCAATAGCGAGTGACTGTTCCACGTGAAATATCTGTTTCATTCATGGAAAAAAGGTGCTTGCGGAGAGACACGTTGTGTGATATATTATTTATTACATGCGGAGAGGTACCCAAGAGGCCCAAGGGGGCTGACTCGAAATCAGCTAGGCGTGTCAAAGCGTGCGTGGGTTCGAATCCCACCTTCTCCGCCATTATATTTTAAACGAACAGCGATCTCATCGGAGGTCGCTTTTTTTGTTGATTTTTTGGAGGAAGAAGGAGTTGGAGGAGGGCAAGGAGAATCATTAGTTTGTACAGTTATTGAACTCGTGAAGGGATTGGGAAAAATGAAACATATGGTCAAAATACTGCTGTCTATTAGTCTGCTAATCACCATGATATTTCCTGCAGCAGTAACAGCGTCTGCTAATCAAATTGGTGCAGAATGGATCATCCAACCACAGTATGATGATATTACAACCTTCAAGGATGGAGTTGCATTTGTAGAGGTTGACGGCAAATGGGGACTGATTGATCGGAAGGGAACATATTTGGTCAAACCGCAATATGAGAACAGCTCACTTAGCTTTAACGAAGGACTTGCAGATGTCTATAAAAACGGCAAGTGGGGATATATCGATCTGAGCGGAAAAGAGGTCATTAAGCTGCAGTTCCCAGAGCAGCCAGGTGACTTTGTAGAGGGGCTTGCAGCCGTTTCTGATGGCGACTACTGGGGCTTTATTAATAAAGAAGGCAAGACAGTCATCGACTTTCAATATGTAGATGTATCCAACTTTTATAAGGGGTATGCACTGGCGCTGACAGAGAATAAAGGCATTGTATTTATAGATAAAAACGGCAAGGTAACAGCAGAGACCTATATGGATTACGTAGATCCGCTATTATACACTGATCCCTATATCTACTCTGATTATGTATGGCTGATGGACGAGAGTGGGAAGTGGGCTTTTTACTCGTATGACGGTAAGGTAATCATTAAGCCAACCTATGAGACACCACTGCCGTTCCAGTGGCGTGATTATATGATTGATCAAATTAACATGTTCAGCGACGGCAAAGCTATTGTCATAAACGACAAGTACGAGCGCTTTTTGCTTGATGAGAAGGGCAAGGAAATGCCTGTTATGTCGAAGTATGATGGTTCGCCATCATTGGTGGTCGGGTCATACAAGGAAGGTATGATCGCGGCTAGCTTGTTAAATGAAAATAAGTCACCGACATGGGGTTTCTTGGATCAAACGGGTAAAGAAGTGGTAAGCCTAACCTCTTACTCAGAGATTCAAGACTTTCAGGAAGGGTTGGCTGCTGTTGGGAACAAAGATGGGGCATGGGGTTATATCAATAAGAAGGGACAGACGGTAGTCCCGCATAGTTATGATTACGCGCTTCCTTTCGAAAACGGACTTGCATGGGTAATGAAGAAGGGGAAGTGGGGAATGATCGATCCGAAAGGCAAGGTTATCGTTCCCATTAAGTATGAAGCGCTTGATGAACAGTGGCAGCAGATGGGCGAATTCCAGGATGGGTATCTGCTTGTATTTAACGGGAAGACCTATAACTTCGTAAATGCTAAAGGACAAGAAGTGTATAAGAATGGTTTTGAGAATGCATGGCACTTCGGAGAAGGATTGGGAGCAATCAAGGTCAAAGGCAAGTGGGGTTATATCGGCAAACCCAAAACCGCAGAAACAGCCAAGCCTACATCAGCCAAGGTTGTGGTAGATGGGAAGGAAGTCGCCTTTGAAGCGTACTCTATTAATGGAAACAATTACTTCAAACTGCGTGACCTTGGTATGGCGCTTGGCGGAACGAGCAAGCGGTTCGAAGTAACGTATGATTCGAAGACAGACTCCATACAGTTGGAAGCGGGCAAGAGCTATACACCGGTTGGGGGCGAACTTGCCGCAACAGGCAAGAGTGGGCATGTCGACGCATGGGCGACCATGTCCAACGTTTATTTGAATGGAAGCCAAGTGGAGCTGACGGCTTATAAAATTAATGGCAATAACTACTTTAAGCTCAGAGATATCGGCCAAGCTTTTAACTTTGCGGTTACCTATGACGGGGACAAAAAAATGATTGTCATGGATACGAAACACGACTATAGCAACGAGTAATCGTAAAGAAAGAGGGCTCATCATGAGCTCTCTTTTTTGTTAGCGGTCCTAGTCCAAGCCATTGCACTCAAATCGCTTTAATTAAAATCGTTCATCACGACTTTTCCTCACCTTTCATTTATGGATAGACGGTTTCCGGCCAGCACTAGGCTCCGAAACGCTTGATTTATGGTTTACAAAAGGAGGGAGGGCGATTCTTTTGGAGTCTAATTGGAAATTATGCAAATTTTATCTCACAGTAGCTTACTAAACCCCAGACTACACATAAGGTACCACACAACAGCAAGAAAAGAGGACCCTTGCGGGTCCTCTTCCTGACGGTGAGCTGGATTGGTTACGAGTATCAATTCACACTTATTAGCTTGAAACGTTGGAGATCAACATTCCTCATCGGAGTTAATCAGCAAACGCTTCATGAATCCTTATGAGCACATATAATCAAGCTGCGCTTATGCGGTCGCTTGGTTATAGGCTCGAAATGTGTGTGTTACAGACCGTAGTCTTTAGCACAACCCCTCGCTTCTATGCTGAAGTGGATGAAAAGAAATACGCTTGAGTACCTTGTACCGAATGGTCCAATGGAACCACACCTCTCTTCCACCGTCGAATCTTAGAATGCCCGTTTACGAAACATTCATACATGATGGCTTAAAAATTATTTCGGCATTCGTATCCACTTGCGCTCATGGTTCGTATTTTCGGGAAACTGTTCGCCTTTGTTCAGTGTCACTTTCTTAGGGTTCTCAATGCCCATGTGGAAGGAGTTGACGCCCGCCTCGATGTACGTACCGTTATTCGGAGCCCGATCGCCGTGGTTAAACATTGTAAATTCACCCATTGCCAGCACCTCCAGATTAAATGTAAGACAAGCTGATAAACAGGAATACAGCATCGTCCATCATTTAGTATGGACTCAATCGCGACAAGCCATGTCTGACAGAAATCGGATGATAGCAAACCTTGTCATTGTGGCAAGGATTTGATATAGTATAGAGATGCGAGCCTAGTGCTCGTTCCTTGCTCCGTGTAGCGGGGCCGTTAGTCCAAAAGGAGGTGAAACAATATGCGCAAATATGAAGTGATGTACATCATTCGTCCAGACGTAGAGCAAGAAAACGTTCAAGCTCTCGTTGATAAGTTCAATGGCATCATCTCCAACGGTGGAGAGGTTACGAAAACAGACGTAATCGGCAAACGCCGTCTTGCGTATGAGATCAACAAGCTTCGTGATGGTTACTTTGTTCTGGTACACTTCAACGCAACAACTGAAGTTGTCAATGAGCTTGACCGTATCATGAAGATTTCGGATGAAGTTATCCGTACGTTGATCGTCAGAGACGTAGCTTAGTTCCACAGGATTTTGTTCGATGGGGAGGTCATGACATGTTGAACCGTGTAATATTGATTGGCAGATTGACGAGAGACCCTGAGCTCCGTTACACGCCAGCCGGAGTAGCAGTGACGCAATTCACGCTAGCTGTAGACCGACCGTTCACGTCGGGTCAAGGAGAGCGCGAGGCGGATTTCATTCCGGTCGTGACGTGGCGCCAGCTTGCGGAGACCTGTGCCAATTACTTGCGTAAAGGCCGTTTGACGGCTGTAGAGGGACGCATTCAAGTGCGGAACTACGAGAACAATGAGGGCAAGCGTGTGTATGTAACGGAGGTTATTGCAGACAATGTCCGGTTCTTGGAGTCGAGCCGTGAAGGTGGAGCTCCACGTGAGGAAAGCGGAGGCGGGTACAGCGGCGGTGGCAATACGGGCGGCCAAAGTGGAGGCGGCAATAGCAACTCTTCTTATAGCGGTGGGAATAGCGGCAACCGTTCGAATCAATCACGGAACGACAATGATCCGTTTAAGGATGACGGACGCCCAATTGACATTTCCGAAGATGATTTGCCATTTTAAATTATCAACGATAAGGAGGATGCATCATGGGTTTTAAGCAAAGAGAAGGCGGCGACGAGCGTCCAGAACGCAAATTCGGCGGCCGTAAAGGCGGACGTAACAAGCGTCGTAAAGTTTGTTACTTCACTGTAAACAAAATTTCTCACATTGACTATAAAGACACTGATTTGCTCAAGAAGTTTATTAGCGAGCGCGGCAAAATTTTGCCACGTCGTGTAACAGGCACAAGCGCGAAATACCAACGTTTGCTGACTGTTGCAATTAAACGTTCCCGTCAAATCGCATTGCTGCCATACACGACTGAATAGTCTGTATTCAGCATGAAGGAAGAGCCCTCCTCGAAGGGCTCTTTTTTATTTTTCATTAGTAAAAGTAATTTCTAATGATTTAAGAAATAAGAGCAGTTAGGGATGATGAAACATGCAGAAAGGCCAGCAGCGATAACCGCTGCTGGCCTTCTTTTTAGGAGAGCTGACCATTATCCAATGAGGATATGATCTTCCGGATAGCCGATCTTGGAGGTTTGTTTCTTCTGGGACAGGGCAAAGGCGAGCGTAAGCGGACCCAGTCGTCCGATGAACATGGTGATCGCCACAATGATTTTTCCAGTCGAAGACAGGTCGCCGGTCAGCCCCATGGAGAGCCCGGTCGTACTGAAGGCTGAAGTCGCCTCGAAAAGCACCTCCAGGAAGTGATCCTCCAGCATATCCTCCGTAATCGTCAGGAGAAGCGTGACAAACAAGACGCAGGTGAGCGAGCTGATGACGACAGCCAGTGCTCGCATGACGGTATCCTGTGATATTTTACGCTCGAACGCATGAATTTGTCCGCCCCCACGGAATGTATTGAAGGTAGCAAGCAGCAGGACCACTACGGTATTAATCTTAATACCCCCGCCCGTACCGCCAGAAGCAGCTCCAATGAACATAAGGATGATGAGCAGAAACTGTGAGACGGCCAGCATGCTTCCAATATCGACCGTATTGAATCCGGCGCTCCTTGGTGTGAAGCTCTGAAAGATGGATGCCATCACCCGCTCGCCAAACGACAAGTGCCCATAGGTTACGCTGTTCCAGCTTTCCAATAGGAACAGAAGCAGGAAGCCTGTTACCGACAAGATGGCTGTAGCCACAATCACTATTTTGGAATGAAGGGACAGCTTGCGCCAGGAACGCTTGCGGACGATATCGACGATGACGATATAGCCAAGACCACCGACAACGAACAAGGTAATGATAATGAAGTTGACGATGGGATCGCCTACATGCTGGCTAAGTCCATCCGACCATAATGCAAACCCTGCGTTGTTAAATGCGGAAATGGAGTGAAACAAAGCGTAATATGCTGCACGGCTGAGCCCCATCTCGCTCTCCCAGCGTAGCGTCAAAAGAATCGTCGCGATGGATTCGAACAAGAACACGATAAGCACCATGTATAAAGACAGCTTCACTAGCCCTTGGGCAGAAGTGGATTGAGTAGAATGTTGAATGATTAGCCTCTGCTTTAATCCGATTTTTTTGCCGAGCAGAATAGCGACCATGACACCTAAGGTCATAAAGCCGATACCGCCGATCTGGATCAGAATCATAATGATAATCTGTCCGGCTATGGAGAAAGCGGAGCCAGTATCCAGCACGACCAGTCCATTAACACAGACGGCGGATACAGCTGTGAATAGGGCGTTAAGGAAACCGACGGATTCCCCGTTGCTGGAGGAGAAGGGCATGCTGAGAAGCGCTGCGCCGACACAGATTAAGCAGAAGAATACGGCTGTAATCAGCTGAGGCGGACTGATGTTGTTTTTCAAGCGAGTGATGGATCTCTCGACAAAGCTCAGTTCATTGCGCCTTTTTCTAAGGGCGTCCATAATCGCTCTCCAAATCTCTTATATCATCATAGCTTCCTATAATGAGAAGAATATCTCCGGTATGAATAGCATCCTCGGCATTAGGCGATACATTGATGCTTTGGCCAGTCTTGATAGCCATAATGGTACAGCCATACTTCGCCCGAATGTTCAGATCCTTTAGAGAAAGACCGTTCATGGCAGGAGGAGCAAGGATCTCAGCGAGATTATATTCGGGCGACAACTCGATATAATCGATGAGGTTATCGGAGCTAAGCTGATTGCCCAGCCGAATACCCATATCTCGCTCAGGATAGATCACATTATCCGCACCGATTTTAGTCAGGACGTTGCCGTGCATCTCATTGCGTGCCTTGGCGGTTACCTTTGGAACCTTCATATCCTTCAGCAGCAGCGTAGTCAGAATGCTCGCCTGCAGATCGTCGCCAATTGCGACAATGGCATGTGAGAAGTTGCTAGCGCCTAGCTCGCGAAGCACGGACTCATCCGTACAATCCGCCTGAAGCGCATGTGTCGCAATGGATGCCATCTCCTGGACAAGCTGTTCATTCTTATCGACTGCGAGCACCTCATGTCCGTTCTCAATCAGCGTGCGAGTAAGGCTGGAGCCAAAACGGCCTAAGCCAATGACCATAAATTGTTTCTTCATCATGAATCACATCCTGGCAATAGTGGGTTCAAGCTGGCAGCGTCCTACCGATCATTAGCTTGATGTGTAACATGATAGGAGACAACATTCCTTTTGTCAAAGGCTATTTCGGACTATGGACGAACGGCCCTCTTCACGATCCGAACATATTCTCTAGGAGAATAAGGAGTGTAGGCGGCGCGGCCTTGTCCAGGCTCGAATTGATCATACATTTGGTAAGAACCTTCAGGTATCGGGGGATGCATAAAATGGTGGCTGCGTTCTTCCTGCACGTGTTGGTGAGTAAACGCGCTTATCCCGATAAGAGTCAGGGACAGGAGGGCGCATATAGTTATTTTGGTCTTCAGCATAGGAATTCACTCCTTTATTAATGAGTAATCCCTTCTGCTTCCTTTTTCATTCCATTTCCTACATCATTTCTTTTGACAACATTTATGATGAAGGCTATAATTAGCTTACATTTTGTACGTGTTCTCTCATATGATTCAAGAGGTGGAGCCTGCCAACAGCGGGCTCTTTTTGCGTTTTTTTAAGGATACATAAACCTATTAGAGCTTGTTCTGGCGGTATAGGCTTGGTATGTCATAGAGTAGGCAATACTGTTGTTGAATGATGAAAAACGAATAGGAGGTTGCATCTTGGTTATTCTTCATCTCGCTATTATCTTGCCTTTTATATTCGCTCTTCTCGCGCCGTTGCTGAATAGGCTGCTGCCGCGCGTTCATACGGGATGGCTGATGCTTCCGGTGCCGGTTGTGCTGTTCGCCTATATGCTCAGTCTTATTCCGGTCATCCGCGAGCAAGGCGATCTGGAGGGGACCATTCCTTGGATCCCATCGCTAGGCGTGGATTTTCATGTCTATGCGGACGGTTTATCTCTATTGTTCGCCCTGCTTATTACGGGGATCGGCTCATTGGTATTGCTGTATTCCATCTTCTATCTGGATAAGAACAAAGAAAAGCTAGTTCACTTCTATGTTTATCTAATGTTGTTTATGGGCGCTATGTTTGGTCTTGTGATGTCCGATAATCTGATGGTGCTGTACAGCTTCTGGGAGCTGACGAGCATCTCTTCATTCCTTCTCATTGCGTTCTGGCACAAGCGGGAGAAGTCCAGATATGGCGCTTTGAAGTCGATGGTCATTACGGTATTCGGCGGACTTGCGATGTTCGCTGGCTTCTTGCTTCTCTATGTGATGACAGGCACGTTCAGCATCCGGGAGATCATGGGCGATGCTTCGGCAATCGCTAATCACGCCTTGTTCATCCCAGCCATGCTGCTTATCCTGCTGGGCGCTTTTACAAAGTCAGCTCAATTCCCATTCCACATCTGGCTGCCGGATGCAATGGAGGCGCCAACGCCAGTCAGTGCGTATCTTCATTCTGCAACGATGGTGAAAGCTGGCATCTATCTCGTAGCGCGAATGAGCCCGATCTTCGCGGGCGAGGCGTTATGGCTATGGCTTGTATCCGGCCTTGGACTTTTGACGTTAGTTTATGGCTCGTACCGGGCTTTGAAGCAAGTCGATCTGAAGTCGATGCTGGCCTTCTCCACGATTAGCCAATTAGGGCTCATTATGAGTCTGTTCGGTCTCGGCTCGGCAGCTGCATTATATACAGGCACAGCGCAAGCAGAGTTCTATAGCAAAGCTACAATGGCGGCTGTATTCCATCTGCTGAATCACGCGATCTTCAAAGGTGCGCTATTTATGGTGGTCGGCATCGTTGACCATGAGACAGGCACCCGCGATATTCGCAAGCTTGGCGGACTCATGTCGGTCATGCCGATTACGTTCACGATTGCCATGATTGGTTCGTTCTCTATGGCGGGTATCCCGCCGTTCAATGGTTTCCTTAGCAAGGAAATGTTTTTCACCGCTATGCTTAATATTCGTACCATGGAGTTATTCGGTATGGAGGCATGGGGAACGCTCTTTCCGGTCATCGCGTGGGTTGCCAGCATCTTCACGTTCGTCTACAGCATGCTGCTCGTCTTCCGTACGTTCGGGGGCAAGGCACAGTTCGACAAACTGGAGAAGAAGCCGCATGAAGCGCCACTCGGTATGCTGATATCGCCGGTTGTGCTTGCAACGCTTGTGATCGTGTTCGGATTGTTCCCGAATTTGGCGTCCTACTCACTAATCGAGCCTGCGATGGCAGCCGTTCATCCTGGACTGCTGAGCCCTGGTGAACAGTTTATGGTATCCATTAGCCTATGGCATGGATTAACGATAGAGCTGTTCATGACGATAGGTGTAGCAACTGTGGGTATCCTGCTATTCCTGATGCATAAACGGACAGCCGTTCTGAATCAGCCGTTATTCGCTAAGGCAATCCTGAATCGCAGCTACGATGGAGGGATGCGTATGATGGAGCGTCTGTCTGGCGCGATTACGAGAGTCTATATGACGGGATCGATCCGGCATTACTTGATCTATATCTTTGTCTTTCTCATTCTGGCTATTGGCATGACGTTGTTCTCCGAGGATGCTTTGAAGGTGGATACAACGGGTTTTGCTGATATGACGTTCTACGAGGCGGCGATCCTGATTGCACTTGTTCTATCTTCAGTCTCTGTATTGTTCGTTACTTCGCGTCTGACTGCTATTATATTGACGGGGGCAGTCGGCTACCTGGTCGCATTGTTCTTCGTAATCTTCCGCGCACCGGACTTGGCTCTGACCCAGTTAAGCGTCGAGACGGTATCGGTTGCCTTGTTCCTGCTGTGCTTCTACCATCTTCCTAAGCTGAAGAAGGAGCTTGTGTCGCTGCGCTTCAAGCTCGGAAACTTTATTATTGCGCTTGGAGTAGGCACGATAATGACACTGGTTGCCCTGAGTGCGAGCGGGACCAGACCATTCCAGTCGATATCTCATTATTTCCTGGAAAATAGTTATAAGCTGGCCGGCGGCAAAAATGTCGTCAATGTCATTCTCGTCGACTTCCGCGGCTTCGATACGATGTTCGAAATTGTGGTGCTCGGCATTGCATCATTCGGCATCTATTCCATGATCAGGCTGAAACTGAAGGAGGACGGGGCAGAGGGCGGCTCATTGAAGCCGGGAACGGCTCTTCCGCTGAATGGGCACAAGAGTAATGATGTTATCTTTAAGACAATAGCGAAGCTGGCGATTGTCATCATCCTTGGCTTTTCCTTGTACATGTTCTACATGGGGCACAACCATCCGGGCGGCGGATTTATTGGGGCGTTGATGGCTTCATCAGCGTTGCTGCTGCTCGGCATGTCATTCGGCATGAAGACGGTCGATCGGATTATGCCTATTTCATTCCAGAAGTTGACCGCGTTTGGCATACTGATTGCGCTGTTGACGGGAGTGGGCTCCTTCTTCTTCGACGCGCCTTTCCTGAGCCATGCCTTCGGCTACTTCCATATACCGCTCCTTGGCGAGCTGGAGCTGGCAACGGCAACCTTGTTTGATCTCGGCGTCTATCTGACGGTCATTGGCGTTGCGATGACAATCATCTTTACTATCGGGAGGGATCAATAGATGGAACTGTATATGTCCTTGGCAATTGGCGTGTTGTTCACTGTAGGCGTCTATTTGATTCTGTCCAAAAGCCTGCTGCGTATCATTCTAGGCACGTCCTTCATTACGCATGGCGTTCATCTGTTGCTGCTGACCATGTCGCGCCTGAAGACGGGCGCTGCTCCACTGCTCGGCGAGCAGGCCGAATCCTATGTCGACCCACTGCCGCAGGCGCTAATTCTAACTTCTATCGTCATTAGCTTCGGGGTGACGTCGTTTTTCATCGTCCTGGCTTACAAGGCGTACCAAAAGCTCGGCACAGACGATATGGAGCAGCTAAGGGGGGAGCAGAATGAATAATACGTTAGTGCTCCCGCTTATCATTCCGTTGCTAACTGCGGTGATTCTCGTCTTCTTGCAAGGTCGCATTCATCTCCAGCGATGGATAAGCGGAGCTAGCGGCCTGGCGAATATTGCAGCAGCAGCGTATATCCTATATCAGGTGAAAACAGATGGTATTCAAACGCTGTATATGAGCGGATGGGCTCCGCCTTATGGCATTGTTTTTGTAGCTGACATGCTGGCTGCGTTGCTTGTTCTAACGACTGCGCTTATCGGGACGTGCTGTATCGTTTACTCTTTCCGCAGCATTGGGGAGGAGCGGGAGAAGCATTACTATTATCCATTGCTTCAGTTCTTGCTTGTTGGAGTCATGGGGTCGTTCCTGACAGGAGATATCTTCAACCTGTTCGTATGCTTCGAAGTCATGCTGATCTCTTCCTATGCGCTTATCGTCCATGGAGGGACGAAGCTTCAATTAAGAGAGTCGCTCAAATATATACTCATTAACATCCTATCCTCGGCGCTGTTCGTTGCCGCTGTCGCTTATTTGTATGGGGTGACCGGGGCTCTTAACATGGCCGATCTCTCGGTACGAGTGGCTGAGGCGGGACAAGGGGGCATCTTGAACGTCATTGCGATGCTGTTCATGATCGTCTTTGCGCTGAAGGCGGGATTATTCCTATTCTTCTGGCTGCCGGGCGCGTATAGCGCACCGCCTACTGCTATTCGCACCATTTTCGCAGCGCTCCTGACGAAGGTTGGATTATATGCCTTGCTGCGCACCTTCACGCTGATCTTCTATCATGATCACTCCGCGACGCATAGCTGGCTCGGATGGATGGCCGGGGCGACGATGGTATTGGGTGCAATCGGTGCATTGGCTTACAAGGATGTCCCGCGCATTCTGAATTACAATGTTGTCATAAGCGTCGGTTTTATCGTATTCGGGCTAGTGTCTGCGAATAAAGATGCGTTGGATGGGGCGGTCTTCTATCTGCTGCATGATATGATCGGGAAAGCTCTGCTCTTCCTGTTAGGAGGTATGATCATCGCTGTCGCTGGCACAAAGAAGCTGTCCCAGATGGGCGGCTTGATTAGAAGCCACCCTTATCTGGGCTGGATGTTTTTCGTCACAGTTCTGGCGATTGCCGGCATCCCGCCGTTTAGCGGCTTTGCGGGCAAGCTGATGATTATACGAGGCGGTTTCGCAGCTGAGAACTATCTGCTTGCCACACTGTCCGTTGCTTCTAGCTTAGTCGTGTTGTACTCCTTGATTCGTATCTTTATGGCTGCGTTTTGGGGAGAGGAGTCTGAGCGTGCAGGGGGAGTAATGGAGGAGAGGAAGTCGGATTACCGGTTCAAGCTGTTGTGCGGAGCGGGGCTTCTCGTCTTGGTGATTGCTATGGGGATCGGGGCTGAATGGGTGTACGGTTTTGTATCGGAAGCGGGTCAGACCTTGATTCAGCCAGCGATCTATATTGACGCGGTGTTAAAGGAGTAGATGAGATGATCATACTGAAGCGGGCATGGGCTGTGATCAAGCTGTTCGTCTTATTTGTGAAAGAGTTGTTCCTGTCCAGTTACGTCGTGTTGCTGCAAATTCTAAAGCCCAAGTTATCGATCAGGCCCGGTATCTTCGCTATGAAGACGGAGCTGAAGTCAGATTGGGAAATTACGCTGCTCTCTTGTCTGATCTGCTTGACGCCTGGCACGCTTACGCTGGATGTATCTCGCGATGGGGAGACGCTGTATATTCATGCCATGGATATGGAGGATGCAGAGCAGTTGTCGCATCAGATCAAAAATAGTTTCGAGAGAGCCATTATGGAGGTGACTCGTGCATGATAGACGGCTTACTGCAAGCTTCTCTTGTTCTGCTGTCGCTTGCGATTCTCGGCGCGTTGTACCGTCTGCTTAAAGGCCCGTCTATATCGGATCGGATTGCAGCGCTTGATACAATCGGTATCCTGCTGTTGTCGACGATTGCAGTGCTTGGCGTGCTGCTGAGAACGACAGCTTACTTGGATATTGTATTGCTGCTTGGTATTCTTACATTTATAGGAACGATCGCGTTTACGAGATATATTGAAAGGGGTGTCGTGCTTGAGTCTGGGGATGATCGGTGAGTGGCTGATCGGGATACTCATATTGCTGGGAGCAGTCGTTTGCGTCATTAGCGTCTTTGGACTTATACGGCTGCCTGATGTTTATCTGCGCTCCCATGCCGCTACGAAAAGCGCGACGATGGGTGTATTGCTCATTCTGTTCGGCGGATTTCTGTACTACTGGCTATTCGAGAATCATATCAGCATTAAGCTGCTGCTGGGCATCGTCTTCGTGTTCATTGCTTCTCCCGTAGCGGGACATCTGAATGGACGAGCAGCTTATCGTTCCGGCGTGCCGCTTTGGAAGGGCAGTGTGCAGGATGATCTGAAGAGGGATACGAAACGGATGAAGTAGACTCAATTCCTTCGAAAGACTAATAAAAAGAGCAATTCGCATCCTGTGCGGATTGCTCTTTTTCGATCAGGTGAAGCATACGCGGTTACGGCTGGGCTTAAAATTTGCCAATTTGCTGTTCCGCCCAATCTCCGATATAAGGCAGCTTGAATAGCTTGCCCTGGAGTGCAAGCAGCATAAGCGCGATCCATAGTATGAAGGTCAATGGCGTGAGGATAAAGGAAACTAGCAGTCCAATGATCGGAATGACGCCGAATATGAGATTAATGGCAACCAGAACGACGAAGACGGCAGTAGACTGCATGGCATGGAATTTGACGAACCGGCTTTGCTTCTCGATCGCCAAAAAGATAATCCCTGTAATAAATCCGACCAAATAACAGAGCAAAGCGGCTACTTTCGGGTCCAGGCCGGTCGACGACGGGTCTGGATTGACTTGAGTGGGCTGCATGGAGAACGTTCATCCCTTTCTGATCATCATTGTTATGTCAACAATATATTCCGGTAGGACTAGCAATAGAACTCACCGCAATACCAATGACTCCCAAGATTGGAACGAACGATTTGTTACGGGTTTGTAACCTGCGCGCACTTTGCTTCGTCTAGAATAAAAAGGGGTATATATGACTACATCGACAAAAAGAGATATCGGAATGGAGAGAATGGTAGGATATGAAGAAATATAAACGGGCCTATATCATTAGTGCAGTTGCTCTCGTCATTTTATCAATGGCCTACTTCAATCGCGGTGCGCTTGCTATGATGGGCTTTGATTGGTTTCTGCAGGGTGAGGTAGAGAAGCGGCTGGAGAACACGTATAAGCCGGTTGAAGGACGCGAGCCGAGACCAGTCAATGTCGACAAAACCAAACAACATCCGTTTTCATTGCTGCTGCTTGGCGTAGACCAACGCGGCAATGAAATTGGTCGGTCGGATACGCTGATCTACACGGTCGTCCGTCCGAGTGACGGCAACATGCTGCTTGTGTCGATCCCACGGGACATGTATGTGGATATTGCCGGCAGAGACCGCAAAGACAAGATCAACCACGCGTTTGCCTTCGGCGGAGCGGGCATGTCAATGGATACGGTCGAGAAGTTCCTGGATGCGCCGGTCAATTACTATGCTTCCATTAACTTCGAGGGATTCCGTGCGGCGATTGACGCAATGGGCGGGATTGCGCTTCCGATTGAACACGATATGGTGAACAAGGACCCGTATCATGAGAAATTTACGATCAAAGGCGGGCAAGACCTGTACAACGGCAAAGATGCGCTGAACTTCGTACGTTACCGCGAGGATGCGGGCGGGGATATGAGCCGTACGGAGAGACAGCAGCAGTTCCTTCATGCTATGATAGAGAAGGCGTCCGCGATGAAGCAATGGAGCAAGATTCCTGATCTTCTGGACATCATGGGCGAGAACTTCAGCACGGATATGCAGCCGGGCAAGCTGATTGATCTGGCGCAGAGCCTCGTGCAATCGAAGAACCGCAATATGTACAGTCAGACGATTCTGGGCGAAGGCCACAGGCTAGAGGCCAGAGGTCCTTGGTATTATTTTGCCAATGAAGACGACTTGGCTGAGGTCCAACTGATGATCAAAAACTGGTTGAACGCCGACACCAAAACGAGCAGCTTAATTCTTCCTCCCCAATATAATGACATCAAGAAAGAGGTAGAGGTACTCTCAAATGCGTCGTCGGTGCATGAAACGGAGTGAATGGAAGGATGAATATTGCCTTTTTCCTGCTGCCTAAGCATGAGGTTGTATGTCTACCGCATGACGCGACACTCAGACAGGCGCTGGAGCGCATGGAATATCACCGCTATTCTGCCGTTCCCATCATTAATGAAGATGGCGGATATATCGGCACGGTCACAGAAGGAGACTTGTTATGGTTCATGAAGAGCCGCTCCGACCTGACGTTTGAGGGCTCCTACAAGGTGAAGCTGATCGACGTACCGCTGCGGATTAACAATAAGACGGTGAATATTGATGCCAACATGGACGATTTGATCTCCCTGGCCAAAGTGCAGAACTTTGTGCCGGTTGTAGACGATCGCGATCACTTTATTGGCATTGTACGCAGAAGCGAAATAATTGATTATTGCCAGAAGGGACTGTCCCAACGGATCTGAATGATTCAGCGGGGGAGTCCTTTCCCTTATGATCCGGGAAATTTAGCCTGATGGAGCGGTCGTCATGGATGCGTACGCGAACTTTCTTTTGTGCTATAATGAGGGATGAATGTCTCCATAACACAAGAACTTAGAAATGGCTTAAGAGGTGAACGGATTGAAGACTGGGTTGAAACCCTTGCTGTGGAGCGGGGCAGCGTTCCTGCTACTGCTGCTGCTGGCTGTACCTTTGTTAAATTTACCGGCATTACTGCTCATGATGGTTCCGTATGTGGTGCTTTATACGACACTGTCTAGGGGAGCGTTCTTGCTTCACTTAATACCTGTATGGCTGCTTGCGGGCCTTATTGCAGGTCCTGCTGTTCTCATTATTGGTTTGTTCTTCCTTGTCCCGGCTATCGTCATGGGGCATTTGTACAGAAGCGGTGCGACCGCGGCCAAAGTGATTCGAACGGTTACAATTGTCATTCTGGCATTGCTGATGCTGGAGCTGGTGCTTTTCCAGTCGATCTTTAATGTTTCTCTGCTTAACGAAATGAGCAATACCATTCGAGGGACGTTCGATTCCATGCAGGAGCAGAATCTGCTTGCATCTGGTTGGAATGCGGACTTTGTAGATCTGCTTATTCAAAGGGTCATCCATATGATCCCACTTACCTTTATTGTCCTGGCATTTGTGTACACAGTATTCTCGCATTATGTCTCGCGCAGAGCGGTTATTCGCAGCGGCCTTGACGTACCGGCGTTCCCGCAAGCGAAGGACTGGCGTCTGCCTCGCGTACTGGTGATCTATTATTTGATCGCGTATGTGATCGACTTGTTCATCAAGCCGGGTGATGTTTCCTACCTCGCAGTGGCGCTGTTGAATTTGGTGCCGTTGCTCAGTTATGTATTCGCGATTCAAGCGATTGGCTTCTTCTTCTTTATTGCACATGAGAGGAAGTGGAACAAAGCCGTTCCGATCCTTATCGCCATACCAGTGCTGCTTTTGCCGCCGCTTAGCTTGATTGGCGTCCTGGATACCGCCTTTCCGATCAGGAAGTCGTTTACCAAACAACAATAGCACGGGAGCGAATGGGAAATGCCTAAGTTTTTAATAACCAGATGGCACGGAATGCACCATGCGGCGGCTCTAGGAGCCATGCTGCTTATGTCAGCCCTGCTTGCCTGGTTCCAGTGGATGATCGGTCTTGCTTCATTGATTGTGACAATCGGAATAGCGGTCTATACTTTCTTTGCGGAACGATCGTTCCGCAAAGACTTGAAGACGTACCTCGGCACGTTGTCGTACCGGGTGAAGAAAGGCGGCAACGACGTGATAAGCGAGTTGCCGTTCGGCATTATTATCTATAATGAAGAGCGCACGGTGGAATGGCATAATCCGTATATCTCGCAGCTGATGGAGAAGGATTCTTTGATCGGCGTGCCGCTTACGGAGTTGTTCCCGACGCTTCAGCACGCCAAGGATCGCGAAGGTACGGTGGAGGCTGCGGTCGGCACGCATATGTATCAGCTCATCTTCCGGCCCAAGGAGCGTATTCTATACGTAAAGAACGTGACCGATCTATGGCAGCTCGGTCGCAAGTATGAAGACGAAAAGCTGTCGATCGGCGTTGTGATGATCGATAACCTGGAGGAAGTGACGCAAGGTCTGGACGACCATCAGCGCGGCACCCTTCTCTCCAAGGTCACGACAGAGATTACGGAATGGGCACAGAAGTATAAGATCTATCTCAAGCGGGTCACATCCGACCGCTTCATTCTGATTACCGATCAGAAGACACTGCGTCAGCTTGAGCATTCTCGTTTTGTCATTCTGGACGAAGTGCGCGAGATGACAGGCGAGCAGAAGATTCCGGTCACGCTCAGCATCGGCTTCGCCGCAGGCGCCGAGCAGATCGTGGAGCTTGGCCAGTGGGCGCACATGAGCCTTGATATCGCGCTTGGACGCGGCGGCGATCAGGCAGCGGTGAAGGTCGGCAGCAGGCAATCCTTCTACGGCGGCAAGACCAATGCAGTAGAGAAGCGGACGCGCGTCCGTGCCAGAGTAGTCGCTCATGCGCTGCGAGACTTGATCCGAGAGAGTCACAATGTCGTCATTATGGGGCATAAGCTGCCGGATATGGACGCTATCGGCGCAGCGATCGGCGTGCTCAAGGCAGCTCAGCTCTTCGGTAAGGAAGCTTATATCGTGCTGGAGGGTGTCAACTCCTCCATCGAGAAGATGATGGAGCTGATCCGGGAGGACGAGAAGCTGTCGAAGCGGTTCGTATCGCCGGAGCAGGCTATGGCGCTCATGACGCCTCAATCGCTTGCGATTGTCGTAGACACGCATAAGGCGTCTATGGTGAAGGAGCCCAAGCTCCTGGCACAGACGGACCGAATCGTTGTCATCGACCATCATCGCCGCGGCGAGGAATTCATCTCCAATGCGATTCTGGTCTACATGGAGCCGTACGCGTCATCTACTTGCGAGTTGGTGACGGAGCTATTGCAATATATTCATGACCGAATCGTGCTTGATATTCGCGAGGCGACCTCACTCTTGGCAGGCATTACTGTGGACACGAAGAGCTTCTCGCTCCGGACGGGGGCGAGGACGTTCGAAGCGGCATCCTTCCTGCGGCGGAATGGCGCAGATACGATGATGATCCAGCGGATGCTTCAGGAGGATCTTGAGGGCTACGTGAACAAAGCCGAAATTATAAAGCATGCACAGATATTGTATGATCATGTCGCTATAGCCGTCGTAGAGGGCGGCAGGAAAAACTCGCAGTTATTAATTGCACAATCAGCAGATACGCTGCTGAATATGACGGACATCTTGGCGTCTTTCGTCATCGGACAGAGACAGGATGGCTTAATCGGCATAAGTGCGCGTTCGCTTGGCGGCATGAATGTACAGGTCGTCATGGAGCGAATGGGCGGCGGCGGTCATCTGACGAATGCGGCAGCCCAGTTGGAGGGCACTGTCGAAGAGGCAGCGGTCAAGCTGAAGGCTATTCTCGAACAAATTGAATCGGAAGAGGGGTTATTCGAATGAAAGTAATCTTCTTGCAAGACGTGAAGGGCCAAGGGAAAAAGGGTCAAGTAAAGGATCTGTCGGAGGGCTATGTACGCAACTTCTTGCTTCCGAAGGGACTGGCGAAGCTGGCATCGGACGGCAACCTGAAGACGCTTGAGGTTCAGAATGCTTCTGAAGAAAAGCGCAAGCAGAAGGAAAAAGAAGATGCAGAGGCACTAGGCAAGCGTCTGGAAGAGATGACCATTGTCGTCAAAGCGAAAGCCGGAGAAGGCGGCCGCTTGTTCGGGGCCATCACAAGCAAGCAAATCGCTGAAGCGCTGGCAGCGAAAGGTGTTAAAATCGACAAACGCAAAATCGAGCTGGATGAGCCAATCCGCACGCTCGGCGTTACACAAGTACCGGTTAAGCTTCACCCGGAAGTGAAAGCGAAGCTAAACATCCAGACAGCCGAGGAATAAGGCTGGATACGATAGGGGGGTTAAAATCCATTTTCAATTAAGTTGAAGCCTGAGTATTGGGCTTCATTCTTAATTGTAAGGGGTGTTCTGCGCGTATGAGCGGAGAGAGGGGAATCGTTCTGGAGAAACGGAGTGTTCGCCTTTGTAGACGGATTCTAACCGCTTGGCGGGTTAGGATAATAGAAAGAATCCGTCTACAACAGCGATCGGAGGAACGATCCCCTCTCGCAGTGTTACGGCGTAGAGCATGGTTTTGAACTATGAACTTATCACTTTTAATGACATCTATGCATACAAACGAAAGGAGAGGCGCACGATGAGTATGGAGCCGATGTTCGACCGGGTTCCGCCGCAAAACATGGAAGCGGAGCAAGCGGTCATTGGTGCGATTCTGCTTCAGCCGGAAGCGTTAATTACGGCGATGGAGCGGATTCGGAGCGAGGATTTTTATAGCAGCGGACATCAACGAATTTACGAAGCCATGATTGAGCTGGGCGAGAGCAGCCAACCGGTCGATCTGGTCACGCTTACGGCGCATCTCCAGGATCAAGGACTGTTGGAGGAGATCGGCGGCGTCAGCTACTTGGCGAAGCTGGCCAATGCTGTACCTACAGCGGCAAACGTCGATTATTACGCCCAGATCGTCGAAGAGAAATCGATGCTGCGGCGCCTCATACGTACCGCAACCAATATCGTCACCGATGGTTATGCCAACGCTGAAGATGTCGGCGTCCTGCTAAGCGACGCGGAGAAGAAGATTCTTGAAATCTCCAACCGGCGCTCCAGCAGCGGCTTTATCTCCATTCGAGACGTATTGATGGAAGTATTCGAGAAGGTCGAGTTTCTATATGCCAACAAGGGCGGCACGTCCGGCATTCCGTCGGGCTTCGTCGATCTCGATCGAATGACGGCTGGCTTCCAGCGAAGCGACCTTATCATTGTTGCGGCCCGTCCTTCCGTCGGCAAGACCGCCTTCGCACTGAATATCGCTCAGAACGTTGGCGTCAGAGCGAAGGAGACTGTCGCGATCTTCTCCCTGGAGATGTCAGCGGCACAGCTTGTACAGCGGATGATCTGCGCCGAAGCGAACGTCGATGCGACGCGGATGCGGACAGGTAACCTGGAAGGCGACGACTGGGAGAAGCTGACGATGGCGATAGGGGCCTTATCGGAGGCGCAAATTTTCATCGATGATACGCCGGGCATTACCGTCGCCGACATTCGCGCGAAGTGCCGTAGGTTGAAGAAGGAACGCGGACTTGGCATGATCCTGATCGACTACTTGCAGCTCATTCAGGGACGCGGCAAGGCTGGCGAGAATCGCCAACAGGAAGTATCCGAGATTTCCCGTACGCTGAAGCAGATTGCGCGTGAATTGGAAGTTCCCGTCATCGCACTGTCGCAGCTTAGTCGGGGCGTTGAGCAGCGGCAGGACAAGCGTCCGATGATGTCCGACCTTAGGGAATCCGGCTCGATCGAGCAGGATGCCGACATCGTATCGTTCCTGTATCGGGACGACTACTATGATAAGGAATCGGAGAAGAAGAACATCATCGAGATCATCATCGCCAAGCAGCGTAACGGTCCGGTCGGCACCGTCGAGCTGGTGTTCCTCAAAAACTACAATAAATTCGTAAGCTTGGACCGAACCCATCAGGATCCGTCGCAAGCCTCGTAATATCCGAACAATTGCATGAGTGACTGTGCAATTGTTCGTTTTTCGTTTGACTTCTGAAGGGGAGACTGCTACACTAATATTGCTGTCTTCTGGCGAGCGCCGCGTTAAAGGAGCTACAGGGACGGTAATTTTCGATGTTCGAAAACATCGGACGGGGGTATGATTATGTCTACGGTAGTTGTAGTCGGTACGCAATGGGGAGACGAAGGAAAAGGCAAAATCACCGACTTCCTAGCAGAGGGAGCTGACGTTGTTGCTCGTTACCAAGGAGGAAACAACGCCGGACACACCATTCTCATCGGGAACAAAAAGTATAAGCTGACGATGATCCCATCGGGCATCTTTAACCATGATAAAACTTGCGTCATCGGCAACGGAATGGTCATCAATCCAGAAGCGCTGATTGACGAAATTAACTATATCCATGACAATGGCTTTTCGACAACGAATCTGAAAATCAGTGATCGCGCGCATGTCATCATGCCGTATCACCTGATTCTTGACGCCTTGGAAGAAGACCGCAAAGGCGATAATAAAATCGGCACTACACGCAAAGGCATTGGCCCTTGTTATATGGACAAAGCGGCGCGCAACGGTATCCGTATCAGCGATCTGATGGATGCGGAGGAATTCGAGTCTCGCGTGCGCAGTGTAATCGTGGAGAAGAACCATCTGATCCAGCAAGTGTACGGCGGCGAGCCGCTTGACGCAGACCAAATCGTGAGCGACTATCTTGGCTTCGCAGAGATTCTGCGTCCATACGTTACGGACACGTCTGTCGTGTTGAATGATGCAATTGATGCGGGCCAAAAGGTGCTGTTCGAGGGAGCGCAAGGTGTCATGCTCGATATCGACCAAGGAACCTATCCGTTCGTTACGTCCTCGAATCCGTCCGCAGGCGGCGTATGTATCGGTTCCGGCGTAGGTCCATCCAAGATTCAGCAAGTAATCGGCGTGGCAAAGGCTTACACAACACGTGTAGGCGATGGCCCGTTCCCGACTGAGCAGGATAACGAGATCGGCCAAATCATCCGTGACAAAGGCCATGAGTACGGCACGGTTACAGGCCGTCCGCGCCGCGTGGGCTGGTTCGACACGGTGGTGGTTCGTCACGCACGCCGCGTAAGCGGCATTACGGGTCTGTCCTTGAACTCTCTGGACGTATTGTCAGGTCTGGATACAGTGAAGATCTGTACGGGCTACAAGTACCGCGGGGAAATCATCGAGCATTATCCGGCAAGCCTGAAGATGCTGTCGGAGTGTGAAGCGGTATACGAAGAATATCCAGGCTGGTCCGAGGATATCTCCGAGGCGAAGAAGCTGGAAGACCTTCCGCAGAATACGCTGAACTACTTGAATCGTGTCTCTGAGTTGACAGGCATTCCTATTGCCATCTTCTCGGTCGGCCGCAACCGTGAGCAGACGAATCCGGTTCGCCCAATCTACGAATAATTTCCCTTACTTATGTAGCGCCTCGGAGCAATCCGGGGCGCTGTTTTTTTGTCCAGCTTTACGCTTGGAAGGAATGCCTCTCTTCATCCTTGACCATAATGGTAGATAGGATAGGAGTTGAGGGTGAATGATAGTGAAGAGCTTGGCCTGGATTGGCAAGATCGTGGCAGCAGGACTTATGATTAGCTTTTTGTCGATCTGGACGACGGGTTATATTGTGACCAGTTATGTCGAGTCGGTGCTGAAGCAGTTTGAATTGCCTATCGAGGTGCCGCCAATAGCGATGTCCGGCGTATGGGGCAAGCTATGGGGCAGCGATCCCCTATTAACCTCTGGTATAGACCAAGAGAACGGCAGCGTAAATAGCGGATCAGAGCCGGATGTCGAGGAAGTGTTCGGCGGGATCCAGGAGGAGCCTGGTTCAGGGAACGGTGAAGGCAATGCTCCTGCTGACGGAAGTGCTGAAGGAGGAGCCCCGACGGGAACCGAGGGGGGGCTTGACGGTACTGAGACGGTGGTGAAAACCGATGATATCGAGTCTGTAAAGGGCGAAATGAGTGAAGAAGATAAGGCGCAATTGTTCGAATTGCTTATGATGAAGCTGCCTCCCGAGTCTTGGCTGGAAATCTCTGAATATATGGAAGGAGGACTTACGGAGCAGGAGCTGACGAGCGTTCAACAGATTATGGCACAGCATCTCGACACGTCGGAATATGAGCAAATGATGGAGATTCTGAAAAAATATTAATATTACGTTATGACGGCAAAGGTTGCCCCTATTGTAAAGGCTGTGATAAAGTATTAGGCGAGTGATCCGACAGGAAAATTCGTCTTTTTTCTGTTTGGTACTCGCAAATCTCTCAGCAGAAGTGCGAAAAGGAGACTATCATGACCGGTTTCAGGGACATGAGTCGTATAAAGAAAGTATGGGAACGAACTACTCAGTACTTTCGACGTACGCGCTCGCAAGACTTGATAGGTAAGACCGAGCAACAAGCGGCTGACGTGATCGTATCTGCCCCACTTTGGCGGAAGAAGTCGACGCAATTGATAGGCGGAGCAGCAGTACTGCTCACGGTTGCCGGTATTATCGGATATCAGCAATATACGCAATACGTTGAACGCAACACATTCCAATTCTATCATGTATATATGAACGGCGAAGTAGTAGGAACAGTAGAGAATCCCGGCGCAGTCGATCAATTGGTAGATGCTGCCGCGGTCAAAGTACAACAAGCGAATCCTGACATCACGATGGTACTGGATTCTGGTGATATTACATACGAAAGCGACAAAGCCTTTAAGGCGGTTCCAGAGACAGAAGCAACACTCGCTAAGTTAGAAGGTATGTTCACCTCCCACGCAGTCGGCGTTGAAGTAAAGATTGACGGTAATGTCATTGGCGTCGTGAAGGATCAAGCGACGGCTGACAGCATATTGAAACGTGTACAGAGCAAGTTCGCTCCGGAGCTGGCCGCGGCAGCGAAGGGCTCAAGAACGGTAACAGCGCTTTCCTACAACAAGGAAGGCAAGGTGGAAGTATCTGAGCCGGAATCGGACCAGGAGCTTACAGAGCCGGGCCGAGTTGTAACAGCAGTATCCTTTGTAGAAGAAGTTCAAGTGGCGAGTGTCGATATCAGCCCTACGGAAATTGCCGAGGGTGAAGAGGTTTACAAGAAGATTATTGACGGCAGTACGAAACCTACCAAATATATCGTTCAATCGGGTGATTGTATCGGTTGTATCGCACAGAAATTCGAGATCTCTCCTCAAGTCATCTATGAGAACAATCCTTGGATTGAGGATGATCGCATTACCGTCGGCGACGAGCTGGACCTTACGGTGCTGCAGCCGGAGCTGACCGTTCGTACCGTGGAGAGTGTAGTTGAGCTGGAGAAGATCGCTGCTCCTGTCGAAGTGAACAAGAACGATAAGATCAGAGTGGGCGAGACGAAGGTGATCAGACAAGGTGTCGAAGGCACACAGCGTCTGACGTATGAGATCGTGAAACAGAATGGTTACGTCGTAACCGAGGAATTGATGAATAAAGAAGTGATCGTAGAGCCAATCTCGGAAATTGTAGAGAAAGGTACAATGGTCGTACTGGGAGAGGGTACAGGCAGGTTCGCTATCCCGGTGAAGAATTACCGCATTACGAGCAAGTATGGACAACGTTGGGGCCGTCTGCATTCCGGCATCGACTTTATCGGCAATAAAGGCATTCGTGCTTCTGACTCCGGCGTCGTAGAATATGTCGGATCAAGAACAGGCACAGGCAAGACGATTATTATTAACCATCAGAATGGCTTCAAGACGCTGTACGGACATTTGAACTCCTACAACGTGAAGCAGGGCGCGAAAGTACAGAAGGGCGACCAAATCGGCATTATGGGCAATACAGGCAATTCCACTGGCACGCATCTGCACTTTGAGATTCACAAGAACGGTGTACCTCAGAATCCAATGAAGTACTTATAATATACCTATTACGAATGGCAAAACAATGTCAAAGAAGCATGGCTTGGACGATCGGTCCGGGCTGTGCTTTTTTTAATTCGTTATTAGATAAACGTTCGAATCTGCTTTATAGTTGCTTCATAAATCATCATTTTTGCCGATTTTTTTAATCCAATTTATGGAATGCTTTGCACGCTAGGCAACTTGATAGGTGTTGTCCGCTTCGGGCACATCATCCCGGGATCTTGCAAGAGTTGGTCCGGACTAGTCGAGATGACAGGAAGCGGCATGGAGGCCTCTGATTGCCGTCGTTATCGGAAGTTTGATTGTGTAGGCAGTGCTCCGGTATGTTAGAATAGAGTCATAACAAAGGACTAGCGACAGGCGGTGTAACGATGCACGGAAAAATATTAGTGGTCGATGACGAGCAGCCGATAGCGGATATATTGAAGTTTAATTTGGAGAAGGAAGGTCACCAGGTAATCTGTGCCTTCGATGGCGGGGAAGCTGTACGTCTTGCGTTCGAAGAACAGCCGGACTTGATCTTGCTGGACTTGATGCTGCCGGTGAAGGATGGCATGGATGTGTGCCGCGAAGTGCGGACGAAGCTTCATATGCCGATCATTATGCTGACGGCTAAGGATACAGAAATTGATAAGGTGCTTGGCCTTGAGCTGGGAGCCGATGATTATGTGACGAAGCCGTTCAGCACACGTGAGCTGCTGGCACGGGTGAAGGCGCATCTCCGTCGTCAGAATAAGAGCGGACAAGCCGCAGACGGCTCTTCGGATAACGGTCAGGATGGAGGGACCGAACAGGCGGGCTTGAAGCTGTTTAATTTGTTCATCGATACGGATATGTATGTGGTATACAAGAATGGCGAGCCGCTGGACTTGACCCATCGTGAGTTCGAGCTTGTCTATTATATGGCGCGCCATAGCGGTAAGGTCATGACGCGCGAGCATCTGCTGCAAGCTGTATGGGGGTTCGAATACTTCGGCGACGTACGGACGGTAGATGTGACGATCCGTCGTCTGCGGGAGAAGATCGAGGATGACCCTAGCCGTCCGGAATACATTGTGACCAGACGCGGCTTAGGCTATATGATGCGCAATGCGAAGTCGGGAGGCTTCGGTTACGGATGAAGGCGCGGAGCTTCTTCCGCACGATTCAAGTCAAGCTGGTCATCATCTACTTGCTGCTCATTCTCGTAGCGATGCAGTTGATTGGTGTCTATTTCATTAGCACGGTCAAAAACTCGCTCATTACCAGCTTCACGAACAACTTAAAGGAGCAAGCCGATATTTTGTCCAAATTCGCGGCGCCAAGCCTGCTGCCGAACTTGGAGGCGGAGGGCGATTCGCCCGACAATACGACGGAGGACCTGAACTTGGTCGTCCGCAATTTGTTCAGCATTAGCGGAGCTGAGGTTCAGGTATTGGATGGGAACGGCAAGGTTGTTGCGACTTCGTTGCAGGTTCATCAATCTTATATCGGTCAGAAGAACAAATCGCTGGCGGTCAGCCGCGCGCTTCAGAATATTCCTGATAATGAAGAAGAGATTATCGATGAAGACAATACGCGCAAAAAAATGATTGCACTGCCCGTTACGTACAATGACAAGGTCGTCGGGGCGGTCTATGTCGTGGCGTCGATGACGGAGCTGTACGAGACGGTGAACCGGGTCAACCAAATCTTCTTTTCAGGCACGTTGATCGCGCTTGGTCTGACAGGTGTGCTCGGCATATTATTGGCCCATACGATTACGAGTCCGATTCAAGGTCTAACGCGCCAGGCGGAGGCAGTTGCTGAGGGACGATTTGACCTGAAGGCCCCAGTTCTCGGAGATGACGAGATTGGACGACTCAGCATGGCGTTCAACGAGATGACGATTCGGTTGAAGGAAGCGCTCTCGGCGAATGAGGAGGAGAACGAGAAGCTGGTATCGGTTCTCTCCAATATGAGTGACGGGGTAGTGGCTGCCGACGAACGGGGCAGAATTATTGTCTGGAATCATCGGGCGCTGGAGCTGCTGGACGTGGAGACATTCCAGGGCGTGGAATTGGCTGATCTGCTCGGCCTCACGCCGGAGAAGCTGGCGGAGCTGCAGTCGGGTCGCGGGCGTACGTTGCTCATTAACCGGGATCATTCGGATACGGAGGGTCATGAAGGCAGCTTGCTAAAGCTGACGTTGACGCCGATTCATCGTAGGGACAAGGGCATTACGGGTACGATTGCCGTATTGCAGGATGCTACAGAGCAAGAAAAGCTGGAGCAGTCGCGCCGCCAATTCGTCGCGAACGTATCGCATGAGCTGCGGACGCCGCTTACGACGATTAAGAGCTACGCGGAAGCGCTTGGCGATGGTGCGTTGGAAGAGCGGGAGCTATCCGAGCGTTTCGTAGGTGTTATTAGCACGGAGACAGAGCGGATGATCCGTCTGGTAACGGATCTGCTGCATCTGTCGCGATTGGATTCGAATCAAGCTCCGCTAAGACGGAGGCAAACCAATATTCATGAGATGCTGGATGAGGTGGCGGACCGTTTCTCCTTCCAGCTTAGTCAGAAGTCGATTAAGGCGAATGTGTATGTCGAACGAGGATTAAAGAAGTCATGGCTTGATCGGGATCAGATCGATCAGGTATTGGACAATCTCATATCCAATGCGATCAAATATACGCTTGACGGCGGTGCCATCCAGATCGCGGCACGCAAGATGGAAGATGAAGGTCTAATGGAAATTAGCGTCAAGGATACCGGCATCGGCATTCCGAAAAAGGATCTGACGCGAATTTTTGACCGCTTCTACCGGGTAGACAAGGCAAGATCGCGCAACATGGGCGGTACAGGACTGGGATTGTCGATTGCCCGGGAAATCGTCAAGGCGCATGGCGGCACGATCTCATTAGCCTCCGAGCTGAATGAAGGTACGACTGTATCGTTCACGCTGCCGCTGCTGCAGGAAGGGGGCGAATTAGAATGATGGAGAAGGCGAAGACCGCTGCGCTTATCGTCCTGGTCGTTCTAAGTCTCCTGCAGAGCTATCTGCTGGCTTATAGCATGCCAGGGCTGGGCGCTACAGTAAGAAGCGACCAGGATTATGTCAATGCTGAGGCGCTTGGGAAAACGACAAGTGTAGAGAGTGTCATCTTCCCCGAGGAATTGATTATTCATATGGGCGAGGATAAGCATACGGTTATCTATCCCGGCACGCAGTTCTATGAGATGATTCTGAACCAGCGAATTGTTGGCCGGGAGTTCAAGGGCTTCCAACGAAGCTCGGCCAGCATTTTGAACTGGGAAGAAATACGCAAGGATGCGATTGGCATCGAGCTGCGCTTCACAAGCGGCATCTCGGTAGAGCTATTGCAGAAGCTGTTGAAGATGGAAGGGGATCCCTTGTTTCTTCGAGAGAAGATCGACAGGATCTGGATATTCAAGACGCCGGATACGGAAGAGATCCGTACGTTCTTCTTCAGCAGCGAGGAGCAAGTCGTGTATGAGTCGGTTAGAGCGGATCTAACGGTTAGGGACGTACAGGATTATGTCGGCTTCGGAACTTATTTGCCGCAATACCGCGTGACGGCTGATGACCTCTACATTCCGACTGAGCCGATTATGGCTACGGAGATCATTTTCCCCTACGAGACGTATTCGCCCGAGCAGATGCAGCGCCTGTTCTTCGATTCCAGTACAACCCGTGCATTCGAGGATCGCAGCGGGTCGCAAATCTTCACCGACGGGAAGAGAGGACTGAAAGTCGAGCAAGACGGCATGTGGATCAATTATACGAATCCAGCGGCTACGATCAGCAGCGATACGCCGCTTAGTGAGAATGTCTACGCGTCTGTTGATTTTATCAATCAGCACGGAGGCTGGGACGGCACGCATCGACTGGTCAGCTCGACGCCGGAGCAAGAGAAGAAATATGTGACGTTCAGACAATATATTGAGCAATATCCGGTTATCGACAGTCTGGCATTCCGCTACGGTCATATTAGATTGACGGTGCAGCAAGGCGTCGTGACGGAATATGCGCGGTCGCTTATTACGCTCAGTACGCAGTCGGAGTCGCGCAAGCCGCGCTGGCTGCAGGGCGGAACAAGGCTGGAGGAGACACTGGAACGTTATCCGCGTCGTGACGAGGTGTCTTCGTTATTCCCCGCGCTGAAGGCCGTTCTTCTGGAGAACAACCGACTGCAATTTGTCCCTGTATGGGTAATGAAGCTGATGGATGGCTCGGAAGTGGTTCTTCTGGAAGCGGAGCAAAAGGAGCAACCGGTGGAGCCGAATACAGAGGATGGAAGCCAACATGCTCATTCAGAACTGCAGGGCCAATCCCAAGAGGGCGGCAACCAGGGAAAACAGGCAGGCGAGGGAGTAAGACAAGGCACTTCTGCAGGTGATGGGGCCGGTTCCGGCTCCGCTATTCTGCCTCCTAAGGAGACGGAGCATAACGAAGAGTCTGTCGATACGGGTGAGTCTGACGTTCCGCCCGATGATCCGGATGGAACAGAGAATGAAGAGTTGGCAGAGAATCCGGAGGAAAGTGTCACGGGTGTGGACGAGTCGGATACTGTTGAATTATTGCGTGCCCGATCATAAGGTAGACTCAGGAGGTGAAGGCAAGTGGATTGGAGCAGGGCGAAAAGTGTACTGATTGTATCGTTTCTGATGCTCAATATTCTTCTTGGGTATCAGCTGTGGGTGGACATAAGCGAGCAACTGAACGCCAACGTGAACTCCGCGGAGCTGCCTCCGGACAAGCTGCAGCTTATGGGACAGAAGCGCATTTCACTTGCTGCCAATCTACCTGTCGGAACGCCTAAGCTCGGTGATCTGACCTATCTGCTTCAGTCGGACAAGAAGTCATCTCCGAAGAAGCTGGAAAAGCCGGTGGACAGTGGGCTCGTCTTCAACAAGACTGAGCTGGTGAAGGCGATGGGTGGTCAAATTCCGGATCTAGAGGATTATGAATATAATTTGCACAGCAGCCGAGACGGTGTATTCGTCTTGCACCGTATGGTTGAAGGTCGCCCAATGTTCAATGTGAAGCTGGAGCTGTACACCAGCAACTTGAAAATCACAGGCTTTCAACAGGATCGGGTAGAGGAAATCGGTCTCGGTGAAGAGAAGCAAGTGATCGGATCGGCGAAGGTCGTTGCTTCTTTGATTGAGACTTACCTGGAGGAAGGTTCCGTCATCACGGAAATCCAACTCGGTTATCATGGTCAGATCTTCGATTCAGAGAAGCAGGTGTCGGCTCCGACGTGGCGCGTCATACTGGAGGATGGAAAGGTGTATTATGTCCATGCCATCAGCGGCGAAGTTGCGACGGAAGGCGCAGAAGAGGAGCCGGGTTCTGAGTCGCCGGCGGCATAGCTGTCGGTGAGATGTCATGTTATGCTTGTCTTATAGAATGATAGAGCAATTAATCTGTTCATGTGGATGATAGAATAGATTGATAGATGATGTGGCGAGATGATTGGCAGACTGCTCGCGGCATGGCCTATTCTGGTTGGGATAGCCAGAAAACAACAGGGGAAATTGGGCGCAAACGAGGTTACAATGGTAGTAGCTTCGTGAGAGGCAATGGGAGAGGACTGGACGTTTTGGGACTTCGATTTACAGTATTGGCCAGCGGATCAACCGGCAACGCGACAATTGTGCAGAGTAGCGAGAAGACGGTGCTGGTAGACGCGGGCCTCAGCATGAAGAAACTGGACGAGCTCATGCGGGAGCGGGGAGTTGCGGGCCATGATCTGGACGCTCTGTTCGTGACGCATGAGCATTCCGATCATATTAAGGGACTCGGTGCTTTCGCGCGAAAATACGAGCTTCCGATCTACGCCAACGAAGCGACTTGGGGTGCGATGGAGCGCCATGTCGGGACGATCGCGGCGGAGAAACGAGTCATTATGGAGACGGGAGAGGCGCTGGACTTTGGTTCGATGCGCGTTCAGTCATATCCAATCTCGCATGATGCGGCGGAGCCGGTCGGTTATTGCTTCCAGGAGAATGGGGAGAAGCTGAGTCTTGCGACGGATCTCGGCTATGTGAGCGAGAAGGTTCGAAGCCAGATTGTGGACTCCGACGTGCTGGTGCTAGAATCCAACCATGATACGGAGATGCTGCGTATGGGCCGCTATCCGTGGAATATTAAACGGCGCATTCTAAGCGACGTCGGGCATCTGTCCAACGTGGCAGCCGGTGAAGCGCTTATTGAGCTTATGACGGACCGTACCAAACGGGTCTATCTGGCGCATTTAAGCTTGGATCACAATCAAATGGACCTGGCTATGCTAACGGTCAATTCTATATTGGAGAATCACGGAATATTTTATAAGCAGGATGAATTTCCTCTGCGCAAAACATATCACGATAAGCCTACCCCATGGGACGAAGTGAGGCAGAAATAAGCGATTCCAGCTGCGCGTCGAGCGCCTCGGCTTTGTTCTCCAGCTCTTCTCTGCTAAGGATGCCCTTCTCTATGAAAAGCTCCAGCATGGCGCTTAACGTGAGAACGGTGCGGTAATGCTCCTCCTTCAGATCGGCTAGCTTGGCGGCTAGCTGCACGTGCTCCCATGCTTGGGATGGCTTGGTGTTCATCGTGGATCTCTCCTTTTTCAATGGATTTCGAGACTGTGCGACTGCTTCTGAAAAAAATGTATCGCTGCAAGCTTTGAATCTATTATTATTTTAGTCAATTCTTCCGAAAACATTCCTAGATTATGAAATTCACTGCAAGGTCCGAAAGAGAGAGAGGAGAGATTCCGATGAGCATATTCGATGACGATTTTTATTCGACCAAGGTGTCCAGGCGAACCGTCCGCAAGAGCCAGCGAGACGATCATCGGCAATCTTTTGGCGGGAGCGAGCGCAAGTGGTCTAATCTGCGTGTCGCGTTCATCTCGTCCTTCACAAGCGCCGTTGCGGCAGCTGTCCTGTTCGGACTTATATTTGGCGGTTTTGGAAGCGGCGGCTCGGCGCCTGGCCATCTTGCGGCATCCGGCGATCCTTCGGAGCGCACAATTGTGGCGACGGCCAAGGTGAAGCCGGCAGTGGTCAGCGTCATCAATGAGCAGATGTTCGGGCTCGGGATTGGCGGCAAGCGACTGGAGGATGCAGATCCGGGTTCGGGCGTTTTGCGCGAAGCGGGTGTCGGCTCGGGCGTCATTATAGAGAAGAAGGCCGGAAGAGCCTTCATCGTGACGAACTACCACGTGGTGGCGAATGCGGAGAAGGTGAAGACGGTGCTGACGACAGGCGAGGTGCGTGAGGCGCGCGTTGTTGGCATGGACCAGATTACGGATCTGGCGGTGCTGGAGATCGACGCGAAGGGCATTAATACGGTCGCAGAGATCGGTGACTCCTCAACATTGCGCGCTGCAGAATTCGTTATGGCGATCGGCAATCCGCTTGGGATGGGCGAATCGATCACGATGGGCGTCGTCAGTGTCATTAAGGAAGTCATTCCGGTATCGTTGAAACAAAATGGCATCATTGACTGGGAGCAAGAAGTGATCCGGGTCGATGCGGCGATTAACCAGGGCAATAGCGGCGGTCCGCTGATCGATCTGAACGGCCGTGTCGTGGGAATCAACAGCATGAAGATTTCTGACTTCGGCGTGGAGAGCATCGGCTATGCGATTCCAATTAACAATGCTATGCCAATCGTGGAGAGTCTGATTAGCAAAGGCTATGTGCCTCGTCCTTATCTTGGCGTCTATACGCTGGACCTGGAGCAGTATTGGGAGCAGCAGGAGCTGGAGCGGATGTTCGGGGAAGAGCAGGCCGAAGAGGGCGGCGTTGACGAATCGACGGACGGATCGACAGATGTGAGCAACGGCTCAGGTGAGATTAAGCTGCCGGATGAAGTGCTGTCGGGTATAATTGTTCTGAAGACTGTGGGACCTTCCGAGAAGGTCGGACTTAAGTTCAATGATGTGATCGTCAAGCTGGACGATTATAAGGTCGGCAGCACGATAGAGCTGCGCAAATACTTATACAGCAAGAAAAAAATCGGTGATGATATTACCGTGTCCTTCTATCGGGACGGTGAATTGAAGTCGGTGAAGTTGAAGCTGGAGGAGCAGCCTCCGGAGGATAGGTAATCTCTATATGCGAAAAGCCGGAAGGCGCGTCTTATGACGGGCCTTCCGGCTTTGTTATGAGCTAGGCTTATGCGGTGAGTCTCCGCATTAGCGCAGCAATGGAATAGGATAGTAGGCTTGTGAGCATTGCCCCCGTCGTATTGACGGCGAAGACGTGTTCCGACAGTTCGTCCGGCAGTTCTGCTGCTGGAAAGAAATTGTCCATAATACCCGGCGTTATTTACCAGGATATCGAGCATGCCGTAAGTGTCTGCGGCTGTATCGATTAGCTTTTGCACGTCCGCTTTTTGGGTTACGTTGACAGCGACGGCGATTGTCGTACCGCCTATGGTATCAATTTTTTGCACGACGATAGTGGCGTTATCAGCTTTCAGGTCGAATAGGATTACTTTTTCAACGTATCATTTGTTCGTTTATAGATAGATAGTACGATTGTTGAATACTTTTTTGTGGAAGGAAGAATAGATCATGGCAGATAGGCGTATTGCGCGCAGCAAAGTGGCGCTCAGGGACGCGCTTCTGACTCTCATGTCGGAGAAGAGCTTCTCGGCCATCACGATTACGGAGATCGTGGAGCGGGCTAATTATAATAGGGGGACTTTTTACACTCATTACGAGAACAAGGAAGGACTGCTGGATGAAGTTATCTCAGAATTAATTGATGAGCTGGTCGAGACGTTTCGGGCGCCTTGCGGGGATCTGGATGTGTTCCGTGTGGATGAGTTGACGGCGAACTCCGTGAAAATTTTCGAGCATATTCATGGACGCGCGTCGGTGTACACGACGTTATTCCGCAGCGATGTGCTGCCTGTCATTAAAGAGAAGATGTTCGGCGCAATTAAGAAGCTGTCCAGCGAGGAGCTGGAGCAGGAGACGGACTCCATCAATCGCGAGTTGATGATGGTGTACAGCATTCATGCCCTGATGGGCCTTGTGTTCCACTGGATCGAAGGCGGCTTCCAGTATTCGCCTGCCTATATGCAGGATCAGCTTATACGGATAATTAACTGGCGGCCGACAGCAGCGACAACTCATGTGAAGAAATAGTGTGCGCGGTGAGCTGAGACGCTTTGTGTAAGAGTTGTGATGAGGTTGTATGAAGTTGTTGGTAGGGCAAGGCTGCTTGAGGGAATAGACTAAGCATCTCTACACAGACTAAGGTGAGGTGATGGGTAGAGTTGGTATCGGCAGGTGGAGCGGTGAGCGGTATACTTGCTTTCTTCGTGCCAGATACTTACGAAATGTTGTCTTCACAGCGAAGGGCCTGTTCTGCTATGCTGGAGGAAGTCGAATAAGCACTTATACTCTCAAAGAATAGGAAGCGAATCAGCATGTATTGTGTATGTAAACCGTGCATTGAGAAAGCATTGGAGCGTTTTGTAGACGAATATGAGGATGCGCCGGATGTGGTCGATCTGAAGGAGACGCAATTCGCGGACTGGGACCCGCCGCGCAAGTGCGATTTCTGTGAGGAAGCTGCGGCGTTCCTGGTGGTATAGCCTAACGAGAAAGATGAACACAAATGAAATGATGGAGCAGACAACTGCTTGTAAAGGTGAGGCAGGCCGTTTGCCCATTTCTGTTCGTGTACAAAAAAATAGATAGAGGGATGGGCCTCATATGCATATTCAGATAGCGTCCGTCGGGAAGCTGAAGGAGAAGTACTTGACGCTTGGCATCGCGGAATATGCCAAGCGGCTCGGGCCTTACGTGAAGCTTACGCTCACGGAAGTGCCCGATGAGAAGGCGCCGGAGACGATGAGTCCGGCGGAGGAGCTGCAAGTGCGAGAGCGGGAGGGGGAGCGGCTTCTGGCGCAGCTGAAGCCGGACGCCCACGTCATCGCGCTCGCGCTCGATGGGGAGCTCTGGTCGAGCGAGGATCTCGCGGACCAGCTTGATAAGTTAGCCACGTATGGGCGCAGCCACGTGGCTTTTGTTATTGGAGGGAGTAATGGTTTGGCTCCCTCTGTACTTAAGCGCGCCCAGCAGAAGCTTAGCTTTGGGCGGATGACTTTGCCGCATCAGCTGATGAGACTAGTGCTGGTGGAGCAGGTTTATAGGGCGGTTAAGATTAATCGGGGGGAACCTTATCACAAGTGACGGCGAAAAATTGGGTTGTGGGTATGGCGGGGTTTGATTGGGCAACGTTTGGAATAGTGTGATATTAGGGCTCCTGAGACCATTTGGCTCAGGAGTTTTTTAGTTCTTTCTAACTAGGTGTATGTCCACTATTTTCCACTAACGTGGTATGATGAAGAATAGGTAAGGGGTTCGGAAACAATGGTATAACGGGGTATTCGCGAAGTTCGTGAATAAGATATTATATGCAATTATATAAAATCAAGGGGGAAATCTTGTGCAACTAAATAGAAGAACAAAGATTATATTAAAGCTTATATTTAATAGTTTCCCCGTTTTTCCATTTACATATAAAGAAGCTATGGAATTAGTAAGAGAATTCAGAAATTCAAATTATGAACTAGACGAAAAGATTGATAAAGCTTTTGAATCACTAAAAGATACTTCAATTTTACTAGAAGAGTTGCAGGAGGCAGTTACAGAGAAGACTGAAAAAGTAAAGTTTTTGAGAAATGAATATGATCGCTTTTCTAAGTTATCAGAATTAAAAGAAGAAGAGGTGAAAGTACTTCTTACGCAGTTTGAGTTAACTTTGAATAAAGGGCGTCCAAAGGAACTTTGGGCTGGGTTTTGGATTAGCACAGTTTCAGGTCTAATCATATTTGTAATAGGCATTATTGTAGGGCCTTATTTAACTAAGTTGATTTTTGGGGATTAAGCTATGTAGAGAATAACAACATAAACACCATGTTAACGCTTCGGGCCATTCGGCCCTCGGTCTGGCAGGAGTCAGATGAGGATCGGAGAATTAATTGGCAGTAGCAGGCAAGCGGAATCAGCCGGACACATCTGCACCACCTAACCGCGCCACTTCGTGGCTTAAGGAGGTGGGACGTCTTGAACACATGAACGTTATCAGAAAGATACGCAGTAATGCAAATAATTAAATTATCAGTGGTGGTGGCGTTTTATGATTTTAGAAACAAAAGAAGTTTTTTTCAATTTCCTTAATTACAGCCATGAGAGTGTACTATTATATGAAAAGTTCAATAACTTAACTTTCTTTTTAGAAGATGAGAATGCTATTGAAGCACATGTAAAAGGAGTCCCTGAAGATCAAAGAGCAGAAATGTTTGATTACCATCGTAGAGAATTTCAAGACTTGATGAATTTTATGAGAAATCAGATGATAGTTAGTATCTCAACATTCAGTGAAGTAATAATTGAAGACTTTTTTTATTGTTTATTTGTTACTAAACCAGCGTTAATAAACCAGTTAATAAAACAAGAAGAATATAAAACACAACTGGGATTTTCTTTTGAAGAATTTATTAAACAGCCTGGAAAAGATCAGTACATGAACATCCTAGCTAGAAGGGCAGCTAAAGCACATAATAATGGTTCTTACAAAAAGATATTTAGAAGAATCAAAGATATTACTAAGCTCAAGATCGATAAAAACATTGAAGATACATTAGTTGAGATGTCCGAAATTCGGAATAAAATTGTACATGAAAATATTCAATTAGTTGTAGATAACTTGTTTATTAAGCGTTTTGTTGATGCAGTTGATACCATGACAATACACTTAGCAATTAAGCTTAAAGAGAATAATGTTAAAGTAATTGATTCTTTTAAATATTTGGATAGATTTGTAGATAGTTCGGAAGAGGGCGTATCCATCAAATAACACCGCATTCACGCGGGTGGGATTATTGGATAACCCTATACCGACTAACCGCTTCACAACCGTCCCCGCTTACGACAAGTCCTTCGGCCACACCATCTATCCGCACCAACTGATGCATGTACTTTGCTGGAGCAGGGGCGATTAGATTAATCGGGGGAGCAGTGCCATAAGTGCCGATGAAGTTTATTTGATTATATTCTATTGAATGGTTCTATTTATAAACTCATGAATACTCTCCGTATTACCAGATTGGGCTACTAAAATGGGAATTTTAAGACTACTGCTAATTTCACGAGCATATTCAATTTCGGCATTTTGAAAGTTTTCGAGGAGGTTAAAATCAAATTGGTGGCCATCTCTTTGAAAAAATCTTTTTTGAATGGAGCTTGTTAAATCAGTCAGTACAATAATTGAGGCAGGCGAAATTTTTTCAAAAGTATCAATTGGAATACGTGTAATCTCACTGGAGGTATTAAGTAGGCAAAAATGCCCATCTAATAAGAACCAGCCACTGATATTAATACGATTTAAGGAATTGGAGAGCAAATCTTGATTCTGATTAATATCAGGAATCAGCTTGTTACGCGAATAGGCTTCTTCCTTTTCAGTGGCAATTAACTTACTCGCTGAAAAGTGAGGAATTTCGTAGCGCGTAGTGAGATCTTCGCACAATGAAGTTTTACCTACGCCATGTATACCTCCAATAAAAATCATTTTTCTCATAAATTCAATCCTCCATTCCGCTTTGAATAGGATTTTACTCAAACAATGCTTCCAAAGGTATAAAAATATGGTAACATATAAGGGTATTTAGACTCAATAAGGGGTGTGATAATTATGGAAGGATATATCCAGCATAAGCTTTTTTCTAATATTGATATTTCCGATCCTTTTTTCGATAGCCTTAAAGGAGACTATCAGGGTTTCGAGGATTGGTTTGAGAGGAAGTCTCAAGAAATAGCATATGTATTATATAATCCTCAAAGAAAATTGGAAGCGTTTCTTTACTTAAAGGTAGAAAACGGTCCAATTGAAGATGTCACACCAGCTATTCCAGCAAATTTGGTCTTGAAAATAGGAACAATGAAAGTAAATCCACATGGCACTAGATTGGGAGAACGTTTTATAAAGAGGGCCTTAGATGTTGCTATTAAAGAAGGCGTAGATGGTATATATGTTACTGTGTTTGCAAAACATGAGACCCTTGTAGGGCTGTTTTTAAAATATGGTTTTATGCAGCGCTCGACCAAGGATTCTAATTCTGGTACAGAACTTGTATTGTGGAAAGCTCTAACCGAAACAAAAAATGATATACTTATAGATTATCCAAGATTTGTTCAAAGAAACAAAAGAAAACATATTCTATCTATTTTCCCTCAATTCCATACCCGGCTTTTCCCGGACTCAATTCTCAATAATGAGAGCTTTGACATTCTTGAGGATGTTTCTCATACAAATAGTATACATAAAGTCTTTATTTCTGCGGCACCCGTTTCTAGGATTAGACCTGGGGATATAATAGTCATGTATAGAACTACTGACAGGCAGGGCCAAGCGAGATACAGATCAGTAGTTACTTCAATATGTGTTGTAGAAGAGGTCGTATCTAAAAAAAGTTTTAATGATGTAAACGAATTTATTGATTATTGTAAAAAGTATAGTGTATATACACCTGAAGAGTTGCGAGGTATTTATTTTGAACGGAAGCGTCATTACGTTATAAAGATGGTTTATAATATTGCTCTTCGGAGAAGATTGACGCGGGGGCAACTTATAGATCAGCTTGGAATAGAGAGTGGTCGGTGGACATTTTTTGAACTCACGGACAATCAGTTTGATTCCATATTGCAGGCGGGAAATGCGCACGAGAGTCTAGTTATTGATTAGGTAGCGAGTGTTATGCGTTAACATATTATTTGGTTGTGTAAGATGACATTCGTTGTCCATGTAGGTATTACACTAACTAAGCGAATTTTTGAAATGATTTTTTTTCTTAGAATAAAAGACACAAAACGGCCATAGACATGTGTTAGTTAGAGATCCGGATTAGATCTATAATAATATATAATGCTGTTTGATTCTTTAGGCTGCTCTTCATTATAAGCAGTTGCTTTAAGAGGGAAATGTCAGTAAAATTTTTTCTTCGATATTGAAGAAAGTCTTGCAATCGAGGTGGGTTAGATGAATGTATTGTTATCGATTAAGCCCGAATTTGTAGAAAAAATATTTAGTAAAGAGAAACGTTATGAGTATAGAAAAGTAATTTTTAAGCAAAAGGTTGAAAAGGTAATTATATATTCAACAATGCCAGAGGGCAGAATTGTTGGGGAATTTCAAATTGAAGAAATCTTATGTGGCGAACCAGAAAAAATATGGGAGGCCACTAATGATTTTTCTGGAATATCTTATGGTTTTTTTCAAGAGTATTTTAAGAGTAAAGAGGAAGCATATGCAATTAAAATTGGTTATTTAAAGCGGTACGAAGATCCGATTGACCCTAAAACTTTGAATTATTCCTTTACTGCACCACAATCATTTTTTTATGTTGATGATAACTACGAAAAAAGAGGAATTCCAAGTGATGCTTTAGATAATCTATATGTTGGTTCAATTTTCTAGACATGTAACCTTCTATTAAAGTATCAAGCCAAACCAAAGGAGAACGTCCATCACAGGCGTTCTCTTTTTTCTTCATATATGATCTTTCATCGCTTCCCTTGCTACTTGCTATGCATAGGCTTCACCAAGGCCGATGGATTACTCCCGCGTTACCGTTTCCATGAGTTCAATCACAGCATAGTGCTGCTCCACCGGGATAAACTGTAAAATTGCCGCTGTGATTGCCTTTTCCCGCGCAACCTCACGTAGCTTGATTTCCTCGAGCCCATAGTGCGTATAGCCGCCTGTACTGCCATTGGTGAACTTGTGTTTCATCTCATAGCCTTAATGGCGGTGGCAGGGCTAATCACTTCCATTTTGCTCAACGTGTCGAAGCCCTTCTGAATTACTTCGTCCAGCAGTTCTAGGTCGTGTCGAATTCGTTTCGGGCTGTCTTGGTCGGTTAGCTCCTTTTCCAGCGTGGGTTTGGCCCGGGCGCGTTCTTCGGCACGGTTAAGCAGTCTGGATGGCAGTAAGATTGGGATCATAAAGCGGATCAATAAAGAGTTAGTTCAAGCGTTTAAGAATGAGCCATTTTCGGGCAATCGGTGGTTTTGGTTTATCTGGATGCATTTAGGTCTTACACCCGCTCTGGATACATGCTGATCACATGGAATCACTAAGCAAGGTGCCTTCCGTATTTACTCCAGCCCAGCGATCATACAGCTTGAGCAATTCAGCTTGATAAGCGTCAATCGATTGTGCGGTTAAAACAGCATCGGTTGCTTGAGTGCCATAGAGCCTATCGAAGCGGCTCCGCAATTCATCCCATTCCATTAACCAATTCCCCTATATTCGGATTCGAGTAAAGCATAGAGGGGGAGCGGGACTAATTACAAGTTTGACTTCGGTGAACGATTAGGATGGAATTATGGGGAACTTGCTTTGCTGCTTCCGCTTTCGTGGTTTCTGACAGTAGTTCGGTAAGCTCTACGTTGCAGAGCTTAGCTGCAAAAACCCAAGTCGCTTTGGAGCCGGGAATGCCGCCGCGTGGTATACTTAGGCGCATTTTTCGTCAACAACACCGGGTCAAAGAAGCGGCTATTATGTGATGAAGGCGATTGATAATAAAGAACGGGCAGGATAGTCAGGAGAATTTATCGAATTATTATGTAATTATATCTCTTACATAGATAAAAGGTGATTTTTCTGAAAACGTTTCGCAAAAGGGAAAAACGAATTATGTTGAATGATTATCAATTCCACATCGTTATTAATGAAATATCTAGTAATGAATTTGTCAATTTCAAAGTGTACTCATCCAAAACCTCATATTTCGAAGTCTTGTTTACATGGAAAGGCAGCTGGCACTTCAACCCTCATAGGCCGAAGAATTGCGAACGTTTGATTACATATGCAATTGCAAATGGGTGGGAATATAGGCTAGAAAAGAAAACGTTGAAAATCGAAAAAGGTGATTTTCTAATTGAACAGTTAGGATTGGATGTTTGATTTCGGATTAAGCGCTAAAGGGGAACGTTAGTTGAATCATTGACATATGGGTCACCGATTTACTTCGGTGGCCTTCGTACATTACTAAGTAGGCATAGTCATGCCTACTTGAGTGAGTAAAACCGTTGGCAATCCTGCGCCACGGCCAGATCGGAATCCATTTTTCGCCGATAGTCCCGTTAAGCTGAACCTTATCATAAGTGACGGCGAAAAATTGGATTGAAAAAGTTCATGTCGCCATACATTCGCCCAGTTCCTAACCATTGTGATGAAAGATAATTAACAGAAACCAGGAAAAAATATTAATAAACTAAGGAGACACTCTCAAGATTTCATAGAAATGATTTTTAGTAGAATAGTTGATAATTTTCAATACTTGGTCTCATTGATTCGGGAGATACTCGTTGTGAAACCGGAGATTCTACATAATAAGCAGCCTACCATTTTAATAGAACAAATTCTTAAAGCAGATTCAATTGATGCTTTATTGAAAGAAACCATAGAAAGCAAGGTTTCCGAACTATCTAATAAAGGTTTTGGGAACATTGAAGAGTGGTGTATCTCGAAAGGAATACCTCTAGCTGTTGATAAAGAAGACAAAATGAAAATTGTTGAAAGTATAGCAATCAGAAATATCATTGTTCATAACCGATGTATTGTAGACGAAAAGTATATTAAGGCAGTACCCGACAGCAAATTTTTGGTTGGATCGTTAAGAGAACTTGAAGTAAATGACTTGTATAACATGATAAATACCTTGACCAAATTAGTCACAGAAACAGATAACAAGTCAATTGAAAAGTTTAGCCTTACAAGGACGAAAATCAATAAAGAAGAATTTTAACTTCGGCTACCTTTGACTAACACCGAAATCATAGACTCTCGGTCGGATGGCCTGATACGTTTACAGCCCCCATAACAGAGTATTCTCGCTTGCGGGGCCATACGCCATTGGTCCGGCAGAAGAATCTTACAGGGCAAGTCTGTACCAACTAACCGCCTCGCCTCGTAACCGTCCCCGCCCACAACAAGACCTTCGGCCGCATGACCTATCCGCACCATATGATGCATGTGCTCAGCTGGAGCAGATGATTCGGGCGGTTAGATTAAGCGGGGGAACAGTGCCATAAGTGACGGCGAAAAATATTGGTTGTGGGAATGTGGCTGGGAGTGTTGTGGGTAGTGTGAATTATGGACCTCTAAGACCTTTGTTTTGGGGGGATAGTTCTTTATGATTAGAAATCGACCACTATTTTCCACGCTGTGATATGATAGGAATTTTGGGATTTGGTTTCAGATAAAAGGCTATAACGTAGGTATTCATGAAGTTCGTGGATAAGACGTTATCGGAAATAATCGCAATACTAAGTAAAACCTAAAATATCTAATTATGGAGGTGTTTTATGAAAACAAGAGCGGAGTTAGCGGTAACCTTACATCACTTTAAGGAATTTATACAAGAAGAAAATTCAATTTTGTCTATAGTACTAAAGGGGCAACTACTAATTGAAAAAGAAATTGAAAGCCTAATTAATAGTGTTTATCAAAATGCAAGTGTGTTAAATCTTGATAGAATGTTCTTTCCAAACAAGATTGATCTGTTAATTGCTATTGGAGCACTTTCAATAGATGAAGGCAATACATACAAACTATTCAATAAGTTAAGAAGAAAATTTGCTCACAATATTGAGTATTGTATGTCTAAAGAAAATTTAGACGAAGTAATATCTTCATTTACTGCTAGACATCATGCTCTAGATGAAATTCTAAATAAGTTAGAAGATGAAATTGATATTGTTGAAAACACAAAAAGAGTAATTAGGATATTACTAGATTTATTACTTTGGCAAAATGCAGAAGATCCAGAAAAGAATATAAAATCGGGTGAATATATAAGTGCAGAAGAAATTGAAGATTATGTAAGAAGACATCGGAATGGCGAGTTTGAAGAGAATATATAATTTAGAATGTTATTCGAAGAAGGCGATTACATCCGATAACATAATATTCACGCATCGGGCGATTGCCCTCGGTCCCAGAAGTGGCTTCAAGGAAGCTGTTGCTGTGGACACATCCGACTTCGTCGGACGTCGCGAATATACGAAACGTTATACGCAATTGCACAAAAATCAATAATTGTTTTTGAGGGGTTACACATGAGGAGAATAATCGAAATTCTGAAAAATACTAGAGTTATATACTTGATCGTTTTCTTATTTATAATTATAGGAGTTTATTTGCCAAGTCCACAAATAAAGTTTTTACTAATTGGTTTTGCGATTACATTGGTATATTTGAACATGTTTTTAAACTCAATTACAAATGCTAATACAATTTTTAGAATAATAAGATGGTTATTAGTTGCGCCGTTCTTAATCGCGTTAGTAGTCGCAAGTTATATAAGCTTTTTTTGGAGTCCAGTGATTGAGGATAGGTATTTTATTTGGTTTTTATTATTTACTTTCGTAGTTTCATGGCTAGCAGCATCATTATTTTTCGAGCTTAATAAAGTTAAAGCAGCTGTAATGTTAATTAATGCTCTCTTTACAACACTTTTGGCAGTTGCATTTTTAACGACTTTGGATTCGAATTTTTCTAGCTTAGTATTTGATCAATCTGTAATTGATACAGCGATTCAAGAAGGACTTTCAGAGAACTCATTAGTTGAAATACTAGTTAAGATTATTACCTTTCCGTTTGTAATATCTTCCATCTGGGCTATGCTTGTTATAGAACTAAGAACTATTGGAATTATTAGAAGATAAGTTTGTAAGTAATTCAATGAAGTGTGCAACAGCGTATAACACAGTGTTCCAGCTTCGCGGCTTTCGCCGCTCGGTCTGCCCGAGGGATTTCGAAGGAGTAGATTCAGGCAGACACATCGATTCCCCTAAGATAAGAGCTATCTAAGGGGAATCGACGTCAGGAACACAAAAACGTTATCAGAAATTGGGGCATCTATAAAGCTCTTAAAAACTCAAAATTTGATGAATCTAATATCAATTATTTGAAAATTAGGGGGATATTCCTCGTGGGGTTTTCTAAGGAAATTATTGAAACCAAATGTGCTTTATGTGGCAAGATCGCCAAACTGGAAGAAAGTCATATTATCCCCAAGTTTGTTTTTAGATATTTAAAGAAAGACTCGTTTACTGGAAGATTGCGGGTTGATATTAATGAGTCAGATATTTGACAACAAGACGTAGGAATTTACGACTTGTTGTCGAAATTACACTTTATTACTCATTTTCTGTCTTCATTCCGGAGGGTACCCAATGATTGTTGCAACGAAGATGCATATTCCTCATGAACGGCATACTTTGGTTATTCGCTCGGATCTGATTCGTCTGCTAGATGAGGGCATGGATGCGAAGCTGATGTTCGTATTCGCTCCATCCGGCTATGGGAAAACGACGACTTTAAGCGAATGGGCCAGACAGAGAGAGAATTCTGTTGCATGGGTATCGCTCGGCAAGCAGGACGACGATTGGATTACATTCTGGAACGCGGTCATTGCTTCGATCCAGAATCGAGTCGAAGGATTTGGTCGGACGGTTGGGCCACTGATAGCTCAAGGGCCTACTGCGTCCTCCGCATCTATGGAGCCGGCAATGACTGCGCTGTTGAACGAGTTAAATCTATTGTCAAGTGAGCTCGTCATCATGTTTGACGACTATCACCTGGTGACGATGCCGGCCATCCAGAAGTCGATGAGCTATTTGCTTGAATGCCTTCCAGACCATATTCATTTATATATCGCAAGCCGCAGTGACCTTTCTTTCCCGACAACAAGATTGTTGGCAAAAGGTGAGATGCGGCGGATTACAATCGAACAATTGCGGTTCCGATTAGAGGAAGTGTCTGAGTTCTTCCAAGATACGACGGAATTGAAACTGTCGGCGGAGCAACTCCATATTCTGCACAACCGAACCGAAGGCTGGATTAGCGGCCTGCGTCTGGCGGCCATCTCCCTGAAACGGAGGGGCAATGTGGCTGAAATGATCCGCCAATTCAGCGGTCGGCAGCAGCTCGTATCTGATTATTTGCTAGAGGAAGTCATTCGCGATCTGCCAGAGGCGATGCGCGATTTTTTGCTGCAAACTTCCGTGTTAAGCCAGATGAATTACGCCTTGTGCGAGGCGGTGACCGGCCGGTTGGGAGGCCAGCAACAGCTGGAGCAATTGGAACAGCTTCAGCTATTCATTATTCCGTTGGACGATCAACGGGGCTGGTATCGTTATCACCATCTGTTGTCTGATTTTCTACAGTCGATGCTCGCTCGAACAGAGCCGGAGTTGTGGGTTCGGGCGAATGGGCGTGCCGCGCAATGGCTCGAAACGAATGGCTTTGTCGAAGAAGCGGCAGAGCATTATTTGGCAGGACGGCATTATGAAGATGCCGTCCGTCTGATTGAGGGTCATCTAAATGAGCTGCTTATTGGCGGTAAAAACGTCGTCGTTGCTCGATGGGTGATGAAGGTGCCTGAGCCATACGTATCGGGTAGGCCAGTCCTTGAGCTTTTTTATTTGTATGCGATGGTTGGTGTTCGGCAGTTTAGTGGCATTTTGGATCGAGCGGAGCGGCTAAGGAACCGTTTCGAAGCGATGAAGGATCATATGGACGCTGACGTATGGTGCGCGACGATGGGAGAAATTTATTATATCTGCGCTTCCGCTTCCTATGTATCCAAAGATCTTGCCCGCACAGCTGAATATTTTATCCGCGGTGATAAGCTGGCGCCTGAGCACAGCTTGTTTATTCAAGGCGGTAACAATAGACATTATTCTGTAGAAGAGTTTGATGACCATCTGTGCTACATTAACGACTATCATGGCTCGGCACAATTTTTCGAAAAGATGACGGGTCATTGGCAGGCTCAAGTGAATCATCCGTTTGCGACGCCGATGTATGCGTCATACGCCAAGCTGTTGTGCGAGTGGAATCGGTTAGAGGAAGCGGAAGTTTGGATCAACCGAATGAACCGAGCGGACGGACTCGCGCCAGTTCCTCGAAATATGTATCAACTGGATGTGGCGGCTTCGAGAATTCAACAAGCGAAGGGAAACTCGCTAGAAGCCATGGCGCTGCTAGAACAACTGAAGCTGAAGATCAATTCACCGGACTATGAAATATTTTTACGCAAAGTCGAAGCGGAGCAGGCCAGACTAGCAGTGCGTCAAGGCGACATGTCGTTTGCTCAGCGATGGTTGGAGCAATGTGGGATGTCGCACTCGGATGAAGCAACGTTGGATCAAGTGCCCGAACAGCTGACGCTCGTTCGCGTGCTTGTGGCATGCGGACAATGCGAACCGGGGCTATCCCTCGCAGAGCGGCTGTATCATCTGTTGACGAAGGAAGACCGCTTGCGCGACCGAATTCAAGTTCTAATCTTGCAAAGCATGGGGTTGTATCTTGATGGTCGGGCGGAGCAGGCACTGATGAAGTTGGATACCGCCCTGCGTCTTGCGGAGCCGCAGGGGTTCATCCGTAGCTTCGTGGACGAAGGATCGGCGATGGCGGAGCTGATGTCTATTTATGTGCGGTCGTATGGAGACAAGGATGGGGGATCGAATGCTGTGTCCGGTTATGCGTGTCTTGTACTAGATGCGTTCGATGTCCATCTCACACTTCCACGAATGAAGATTCGATGTTTTGGACGGTTTCGCGTAGAGACAGAGGACGGCGCTGCGATCAAGTGGCGGACTTCTAAAACCGAAGAATTGATGGCCTTTCTTCTTCATCATCGCGGTGAGACGGTAAGCAGAGATCGAATCCTCAATTGTTTGTGGGGAGAAGTAAACGTTGACCGGGCCGGGGCCCAGTTTAATACGACGACTCACTATTTGCGAAAAGCTATAAGCCAAATGGGACTTGACGGTATCGTTCAGCATGTAGAAGGCGGTTACCGGATCGATATGACCCGATTGGACCTTGATATCGAGGAGTGGGATCGGTTGCTGGCCGCTCAGGCGCAAATCGATGACATTGCATTGCGTGACTATGCCAGGGAACTTGTTCAATTTTACGGACAGGGCTATCTGGCGGGCACTTCGTATGAGTGGGCAGAGCCGATGCGAGTTCGCCTGGGAAGCGAGTACGTCGCGATGTTGCTCCGCCTCCATGACCGTGAGAAGAAGGAAGGGCATTATGATGTCGCTGCGGAGCTGCTTCGGGAGGCACTTGGGCATGATCCGCTGAACGAGTATATCCATGAACAGCTTATTCGCTTGCTCGTTTTGGCAGATGACCGTATTTCTGCAATCAAGCAATACGAAGTGCTAAGGGTGATGCTGTTAACCGAATTCGGGATTGAGCCCAAGGACGCAATAGGGACACTGCTGGATTGTGGCGGATAGGAACATTACGAATACCTGATGAAGCGATCCCATTGTTTAGGCTTTGTTTAGACTGACTGTGATAGAGTGCAATAAATGGCTTTGACACTCATAACAGGAGGGATGAATCCGATGAGAAAAAAAATCATCAGTTTTTCGCTAGCTGTATTTCTCGGCTTAAGCACTGTCATCGGCTTTGGAGGCAGCGCGTCTGCGAGGACGTCTGCTGACTTTGCGGACTTAAAGGATCTGGATGCGGCAACGAAAGCCAAGTTTGACGCTATGATTAGCGCAGGGATTTTCGATGGCATCAGCGATACGACGTTCGGGTTGAAGGAGGAAATGAACCGCGCGCAGTTCGCCAAGGTTGCGGCATTGATAACGGGCATTGAAGTCAATAAAGATCTGAAGACTTCCAGTTTCAGCGACGTCTTGGCGGATGATGCCGCCAACGGATATGCGCTTCCTTTCATCGAAGCCATTAAAGCTGCTGGCATTACGGATGGTTATGGCGAGGGCACGTACAATCCGGCTGGCAAAGTGACCAAAGAGCAGTTGGCTACGTTCTTGGTTCGAGTGCTGGACAAGGAAGCGGATTCAAAAACGAAGACTGGCGACGATAGTACGGTATCCGGCTGGGCACAGGGTTATGTGGCCTTGGCGTTGGAACTAAAACTATTACCGAATGGCATCGACGGAACGTTCGGCGGCAAAACCAACGCAACACGCGATCTGCTCCTTACAGGCGCATACGAAGCCAAGCAACAGTACGTTGCACCTGGGAAAGTGAGCCTTACGGGAGCAAAACAAGCCGGAGCAAAGAAGATCAACGTGACCTTCAATAAGCCGGTCGACACACAGAAGGCGAAGCTTTCTGTCTCGAAGGGGAGTTACTCGGTCGCTTGGTCGGATGATAAGAAGAGCGCTACCTTGACCTTTGACGACAAATTGGTCGCAGGGGAGTATACCGTTACTCTGTCTGGTCTTGATGCTGCTTCTGTGGACAAGGTTACCGCTAGTTTGACAGCAGAAGCCGAGAAGATTGTTAAGATCGAATTTACTAACGACTCAGACACCATTGCTTACTCGGAGCAGGTTGCTATTCTGTTTAAGGCTGCTAATCAGTTCGGAGAAGCGGTTCAAGCTCCCAAACTGGGCGTATATTCTAGCGCCACTGCCAAGATTGACCTCGATCATATGGCTGTCGTAGTGGATACCACGAGTAAAATGCAAGGTGATTTGATACCGATAACTCTAACTAGTACAAATAACAACGATACTGTCACTGTCTCTAAAAACTTTAAAGTTGGACATGCGCCAATTGTTGCTAAAATAGAATGGAGTGGCTTGCTTCGTGACTCGAACGGTCAAGAAGTAACGCAAGCTGAATGGTCTCGTAATTATCATGTCAACTTCAATGCGTATGATCAATATGGTTATTTGATATTGCCGTCATCGTCTAACCCGTTGTCTAGTGCTTCTCTCACATTCTTCCCGTATCTTCCAGCTTCCATTGGAACGATAGATATGGCGCGCACTGGTGAACCAGGCACCTACTCGGTACCTTTCACAATGCCGAGTGAGGGTATATTCGAGGAATACACTCTCACTCTTTATGTGATTACGTCGTCTGTCACACTGAAATTCAATGTTGTGACTGAGCCGCCACAATCAACATCAACACCACCGTCAACACCAAGACCGACACCAACGCCGACACCAACACCAACGCCGACACCAACACCGCCAGCTTCGGAGGAAGCGCCGTTGCTGGATATTAGCAACCTCTCATTTGGATCTAATGGCCCGGGCTTTGGGAATATCATGGGAATAATCACGTTGCCAGCGGGAGCTACCCAGTTGATGATCAGCACGAGCAGTTCGCCATTTGTGACTCCTACGGTTGGTGATGTCATGTCCGGATACATGCCTTGTGCTATGTCAGGCAACATGCTTCAAGGATATTGCAATTACAGTTATGGAAGTGAAACGTATTATGTTGCATTCGCAGCAACGGATACTATTGGTCAGGTGGTAGCATTCGCATCGATCCCAATGAGTGGCAATCTAGAGCAACCTCAGCCGGAAAATGCAAATGTGACATTTGCGCCGGTGCAAGCTGGACCTGTAACGTCACTAACATTAACATTTAATTCACCCGAACTGAGTGAGACAACACTTGAGAATACATCGACTCTTATTGATTCAGTTACTGTCAATCGTGGTGGCTCGAGTACAGATCTAACGGTTACTCAAGTTCAATGGATACCAGGTATGCCACAGCTCCTCATCACACTGGATCCATCAACAATCCTTCTGCCTGGTGAAACGATTACGGTTACATTCGCTTCAGGGGCCTTGATAGATTCAAATAATGTCCCTCTCACGACAACTGTATTCGAAACAACCGTTAGCGTTTAGTTAAAGATGTGGACACTGAAAAAGTCTAATAACTAAAGAAGGTATTGTTGCTTAATTCTATTGAGGGCAATACCTTCTTTGTTATATACATAGGTACTCCATTCCAGTACCTTCAAGTCTGCCTTGTATGAAAGCTGCGGAACGAAAAGGTTCAGCGAGCTTCGTGCCCTGATCCCGTCCATCACCCAGAAGGTACTGACGAATCAGCTCAGGGAATTGGAAGAAAAACACATTGTCCGTCGGGTCGTCTATCCGCAAGTTCCGCCGAAAGTTGAATATTCTGTCACTGAAATGCCTAAAAAGGTCGTACATGAAGGTTGCCTCTTCGGACGATCTTTTTTTCACAATGGCTAATTATTTGTTCCCCAACACATCCACTTTGTCCTGCAATGCTTCTACGACCTCCTTCGGTATTTCCCTGACCTTGATATCTGCACCCAAGAAAAGCAGCCAATTTGTTACATCGGTCAATTCATCCGGATGATGAACATTGAGGAACGTCTTTAAGATCGCCGTAGTTTGATAAGGATTCGTATATGAAATCGTCATTTTTAGAGGATGATACTTTTTGAACTGGGCAATCGCCTTGGGACCAAGTTCGACGACCAGGTTGATGGCTTCTTCCTGTTTGCCTAGTTGTTCTGCAATCTTTTTCTTGCTCATTCTTTTTTTCTCGGGGTATGGTTTGACATCGGTGAGATGGTCGACGGGAATAATCCGCCTCTTCTCCTCCACAAGGTCGAAGCCTTCAATTTGCCATGCGTTTTTTTCGCGATACAGGCGCATGAGATAGATGGGATAAGACTTGATTTCCCTTGCTTCTTCGACGGAAACCGCTAAGTAGCGATCTTCAAGAAGGGTCTGGATGAGTTGTTCTAACATTGGTTGGGGCAGGTCTGACAGATCAAGCAGGTCAGGATTGTGGGGGTTGGTACCTTCGAAGAGCAAAATCTGATTTAACAGAACAAGATCATCTTGCTGGTTTTGAGAGATGAGGCCGAGCAATTTTTCCGCCAAAGAGTGGCGGCTTTTGAGATAAGGGAGCTGCAGATTGCGCGTGGCCATGAAGGCGATAAAAAGGGCCTTGATCTCATTATCGGTAAAGCGGACTGTAGGCAGGACGGAATTGCTCATCACAAAGTAGCCCCCGTCCCTCCCGACTTCGGCGACTAGCGGCATTCCCATCGCTTCAATCTCCCTGATGTCTCGAATCGCCGTCGAACGGGAGATATTGAACTCCTGCATAATTTCCGAGATGGTGAAATGGGCGCGGTTATTAATGTACCGCATGATGATGTTAATCCGTTCAACTTTTTTCATGGAGCCCTCTAAACAGTATCATATTTTGACATGATTAATTGTTATTATAAACCCATCAAGAGGAAAAACAAATGACTTAATCAAAACGAAGAAGGAGCTGGGTATGATGGCAACGTATATCCTTGAGGAAAAAGGCGGCTTTAACGTTGTAGGTATCGGAACGGAACTGAAGAGCGATTACACGGACTATGCAGGCATGAACAAGGAGAAGGAAGACTTCTGGCGGACAGTGGAGCAGGATGGGCGGCTTGACGCCTTAAAGGCTGTCGCTGCGAACGGCTGCACCTTTGCTGTAAACGAATTGGTAAACGGCAAGCGGATGTATTTTGCCGGCGTTATGACCGAGGCATCGTTACCGGAAGAACACAGCGTGATCCAATTCCCTAAAGGACAATACCTCGTCATTCAAGGCGAAGGGAAGACGGCTGAGAGCTCAGCAGCTCGCTTACCGGCATCGCCTTTGGGCAAGTGCTGCCGACAGCCCATAAATTCGCCTATGTCGGCGGCCCCAATGCAATAGTCGAGCTGGGGCGGCGAGACGGCCTTGTATATGGGGAAATGTGGATTCCGGTTGTGCCGAAGTAAACGAGATCAAAGGAGGAATTGAAATGAGCACGATTACTGGTAATGAGAATATCGCAAAGGTTGAAGCTCGTCCTATCGGAAGGACGGCCGCTTATTGGATCGTCACCATCATTCTCGCATTCTCCATTGCCTTAAGCGGGATCGGGCAATTGATGCGATATTGAGGCAATGTCGACTTGGTCACCGATATAGGCTTCCCGTTATATATCACGTACCTTCTCGGGACTTGGAAATTGCTCGGAGTTATTGCGATCATAATCCCAGGCTTCCCCAGGCTTAAGGAATGGGCTTACAGCGGTCTCTTCTTTCTAATGACGGGCGCGTCCTTATCTCATGTGTTTGCTCATGATTACGGCGATGGCGGATTCCATGTGATTCTTCCGCTTTTCTATGCCGCGCTTGGCATTGCCTCTTGGGCGCTGCGTCCGAAAAGCCGCAAACTTTAAAAGGCCGTGACGCTAAACAGTAGCAGATTTTGACACGATTTATGGGTATGATAAACCTATTAAGTCATTAAACAAATCCAATACATTCATTCAAAAAGGGAGCTGGAATCATGGCAACGTATAACTTTGAGGAAAAAGACAGCTTTATCGTGCTTGGTATCGGAACGGAGCTGAAGAGCGATTACACGGACTATGCCGGTATAAACGAGGAGAAGGAGAACTTTTGGCGGACTGTGGAGCAGGATGGAAGGCTCGACACGTTAAAGGCGATCGCTGCGAATACCTACATCTTTGCCGTAAACGAAGCGGTCAATCAGAAGATGATGTATTACGCCGGCGTTATGACGGATTCATCGGTACCGGAAGAGCACAGAGTGATCCAGTTCCCTAAGGGACAATACCTCGTCGTTAAAGGCGAAGGGAAGTCGGCCAATGAGCTCAGCAGCATGCTTACCGGCATTGCCTTTGGTCAAGCCTTGCCGGCAGCTGATAATTACGCCTATGTCGGCGGGCCCAATGCAACGGTTGAGATGGGGCAGCGGGATGGCCTCGTTTATGGCGAAATGTGGGTTCCGGTTGTAGGGAAGTAAACAAGATCAGTAGGAGGAATGAGAATGTCCACTATCATTGATTTTAAAAACGTGTCTACTTCGGGTCTGGATTCTTCGCCGGTAGCAGAAGCGCTAGCTGGTTTGCGCGCGAATGAAGCCCGTTATTTCATGAACAAATACAAGCATGAATTCACGGTCGAACCTGCCGGCGAAAGCCAGGAGACACTAGATTATGTGGAACGAGTGTTAAAAGAAGAACGTGGTATTGCGTTTGCGGCCAAACCGCTGGAAACGGCGCGTTTTCAAGTCGAAAATATCCAATGGGCTTTCGTCTTCTATGAAGACGGTCTGGCGGTTAACGTCATGTATACGGTGGATGATCCGAAGAAGCGAGCCGTAGGGTTTAAGCTGTCCGAGGGGATGGAAGTACCTTCGGAGCTGGAAGAGAAAAAGTTCAAATTCGCAAGACAGAAGTCCAAGCTGGCCGGGACGATTCGAGGTACGTTCTTCGTCATTAAAGGGGAGCATTGAAGCCATCAAGCACTCTGGACAAAGAATTGCATTGCAGCAAGCTCCAGCTAAACACAACGCATGGCGGCCACTAGGCTGCCATTTGTTTTCGCCGATAGTTCCGTTACGGTGAGGCTTATCATAAATGACGGCGAAATGAATGACTCCTTTTACAATTGTTATTGTACAATTGTGTGTAATAAGACTTATACCTAAATTAAGTTATGGCTATATTGCGCCAATGACAATTATGAAACAATGCCTTAACAAAGGAGTTGTGTCAAATGAATGCTTCAAAAGCAGAAAACATTCTATCGCAGATCAATAGTAAAACTAAGCTAGGCGACTTACGAACAATCGCGAAGGACATTAAAAAAGATCACGAACTAGCAATGGAACTTTGGTCAACCGAACAATTTTTGCCCAGACTATTGGCAATCTTAATTATGGATAAAAAACTTCTTTCACAAGAAGTGCTAAATAAGCTTGATAAGGATATGCAGACTCACCCTTTTGATGAGCGAAATAACTTAATGGATTGGTTAATGGCTAATCAGCTCACCAAAGACAAGAAGACCATTGCACGGATGGAGTCATGGGAAAATAGCCCTTCTGCTCTTCAAAGACGGGCTTTCTGGTATTATCAAGCGCGATTGAGATGGACGGGACAAACACCGCCTGATAACACCGCAGACTTGCTATCTACATTAGAAGCTAATATTACGCAGGAAGAACCGGAAGTTCAGTGGGCTATGAATTTCCTCGCAGGCTGGATAGGCGTGTATGATGAAAATAATCGTGCACGTTGTATTGAACTTGGTGAGAAAACGGGCCTTTATAAAGATGAAATGGTATCAAAGGGCTGTACGCCCGATTATTTGCCGGAGTTCATTGCGATTGAAGTTAACAAACGAAATCATAATTAGTTACCCCTGAACAAAGGATCTGAAAGTAAGCTTCCAGATCCTTTTTGCTTGGAGGATAATTTCAAAAGTTTCATCCGTAACAAAGTTTTCGTCTGTCGCAGTGGTTGCCCAAATCCCGCTTAATCGCGCGACCAGTCCCGCCGCAGCGAGAACATTTCCCGTAGCGCATCCGTCGATAGCTCGGTAATCCAGCTCTCCGAGCTGGAGATCACGTTGTCGCTTAGCTGCTGCTTGTTCTCCAGCATCTCGTCGATGCGTTCCTCAAGAGTGCCGAGCGAGATGAATTTATGCACCTGCACGTCGCGCGTCTGGCCCATCCGGTAGGCGCGGTCGGTCGCCTGGTTCTCGACGGCCGGGTTCCACCAGCGGTCAAAGTGGAAGACGTGGTTCGCCGCGGTCAAATTTAGCCCGACGCCTCCCGCCTTGAGGGAGAGGATAAACACGTTCGGCTGCTCGGATGCCGGAAGGTCTCGCGACTGGAACCGTTCCACCATCCGGTCGCGTTGCTTCTTCGGCGTGCTGCCGTTCAAGTACAGCACAGGTTCGTTCAGCTCGCGCTGCAAGACATCCTGAATCATTTTGCCCATGCCAATGTATTGCGTGAAGATGAGGCAGCGCTCGTCCGCCTCGCGCAATTCCTTGACCATCGCTAGCAGCCTCTCGAGCTTGGAGGAGCGGGCGACGATCGCCTCCGTATGTAGCGGGCCATCCTCCAGCTCCGTTCCCGTATCCTCATCTAGCAGAGCCGGATGGTTACATGCCTGCTTGAGACGTGTCAGCGCTCCGAGAATCGCGCCTTTGCGCTGGATGCCGTCGAGCTTCCGCAGCTTCTCGAGAAGCTCCTTGACGCAATTGTCGTACAAGGCAGCTTGCTCGGAGGTTAGAGGAACATACGTCTTCATCTCGTTTTTGTCCGGCAGGTCGAGCTGGATGGCAGGGTCCTTCTTTTTGCGCCGCAGCATGAAAGGTTTCACTAGCCGCTTTAGCTCAGCCGTGCGACGCCCGTCCTGTTCGCGCTCGATCGGGGCAGCGAAGCGGTCCTGAAACGCCTTGGCGGTCCCGAGGTAAGTGGGCACGGTAAAATCGTAGATGGACCATAGCTCCGCCAGCCGATTCTCGATCGGCGTTCCGGTGAGCGCAATGCGATGGAGCGCGGGAAAGCTCTTGACCGCCGCGGCCTGCCTGGTCCCGGCGTTTTTGATATTCTGTGCTTCGTCCAAACAGACGGCTCCCCATTGGAAAGCGGCCAGCGTTTCCTGGTCGAGCGTGGCGGTAGCAAAGGAGGTCAGCACGACGTCAACGCTGCGTGCCTCGTTCCGGAACGCGTCGCCGCTCTTACGCCTGGAGCCGTAATGCATGGCCACCTGCAGCGATGGGGCAAAGCGGGAAATCTCCTTCTGCCAGTTGCCGAGTACCGACGTGGGGCAGACGATCAGCGAAGGGAGGCGCATCTCCTCGTCCGCCTGCTCCTTGGCGTGCAGCAGGTAGGCAATCAACTGAACTGTCTTGCCGAGGCCCATGTCGTCCGCGAGACAGGCCCCGAGCCCGAAGCGGCGGAGAAAAGCCAGCCAGGCAAACCCGTCCTGCTGGTAGCTGCGCAACTCGGCACGCAGACCGGCCGGTGGATCGAGCCGAGGCCATTCGCTCTGCTGATTAATCTTGGCGAACAGTCCGGTCAGATGCGCGTTAAGCTCGACTTCGAGCTCAATGCGGGCGGCATCGACCCCGAATGTCTCCGCGCCGGCGTCCGTCGCCCCGCCATCCGCGTCGCCGTCCGTCTGGCCCTGCGTGAGCAGATGCAATTGCAGCACATCCTGGAAGCTTAATCCCTGGCTCTTGTCCATGCCTTCCATCATGCGGCGGATCTGGGCGATCAACGCCGGGTCGAGCACGATCCAGCGGTCCCGGAACTTCACGAGACGCTCCCCTCGCGCAAGCAGCTCGTCGAACTCCTCCTCGCTCAGGTCGGCATCGCCGATGGAGATGCGCCAGTTGAAGCTCATAATCGCATCCAGGCCAAATAAAGACTTGCCGCCGCCCCGTTTCTTGGATTTGTCCTCCGACTGCACCGCCGCGCGCAGCCGCGGCTTCTTGCGGCTTGCGGCTTCCCACCATGCGGGCAGCAGGACCTGCCATCCGGCTTCAAGCAGCCGGCGGCTGTCCTCGTTCAGGAACCGCCAGGCTGCCTCGTCGTCAAGCGGCTTGCCGAGCACGTCCTCGCCGCGCGACAGCCGATCGTGCGGAAGGCTAACCCGGAGCCGTTGCAGCCAACCGTCCGAACGGCTTCGAATAGCTTCCGCCCATGCGTCAGGCCACTTGCCTGCCGTCGAGCCGTCGTCGCCGAGCCGCACTCTTCGGAGCTTAGCCGGATCGCTCTTGTCCTGCAGTACGAGCCGCAGCCGCCAGCGGGAGTGCTTGTCACCCTCCCACGGTTCCATTAGCTGCAGTAGGGTGCGGAACGGCGCGACATCAGCCTTCCAGCCGATCTGCACAAGCCAGGTCTCGTCGTCGAGTCCTGCCGTAGCGGCTACTGCGTTCTCGCGCGCGAACAGAGCCGGGAACTCCCGGCGCAGATCCGCTTCGTCCGGCTCCATACCGTAGAAGCGGCTCGTTACGGCCGCCGAGAAGGCCGCCATTAGCCCAGCGCGCGCCTCATCGCTCCAACTGCCGCGCTTCAGGTCCAGTTCGTCGCGGCGCGCCTGTCCAAAGGTCGCGTGGACCGCAGCCGCATCCCAAATCCAGCACAGGGAGCCTCTGCGGTAAGCCGCAAGGTCGGGCGCGTACAGCCCTTTCTCCAGGCACTCGCCCAAGAGCGGCGCCAATGCGGCCAAGCGCGCGGCATCGTCCTCCCACTTCCACTCGATATGCGCCAGGAGAAGCCCTGAGGCGAAGAAGGCAATGACCTCTTCGGCGGGCAGCACGACGGCCTCGAGCTCCCCGACTTTGACGTGCGCAAGCTCGGTGCCATAGAAGGACGATTCGTGCCAGGCGAACAGGCGATGCTTCAGCTGGGGTCCGGTCCACTCCCGCAGCGAATCCGGGTCCGCGAAGAACAACGCGTCGCCATGCGACGTCAGCACCATTCGAACCGCGATGGTATCCAGGCGATAAGTAGTAGTCTCCGTCATGGAATTAGTCCTCCCCTCCGCAGCTCTTCCTGGAGGGCCCGCAATCGGCTATACCGGCTGGCAAATATCTCGATGTACGCCTCCCACCGCTGCTCACGCTTCAGCTTCTTGTACAGCTTGGCCAGCCGTTTGAGCAGCTTGACCGCCCGCTTATAGCCATCGCGGTTTTTTAACAACACGTATTTCTCCACGCCTTGGTGGTAAAAAGGCAGCAGCGCTTCCGGTGCCTCCTTCTCAATGGGCTGCAGATCCTTCGCTCGAAAGTCGAGCGGATCGCTGCCGAGGCTAAGCTGATAGTCGATCCACTGCCGGAAGCGGCCATAGCTCATCAGTTTCTCCTCGTACAAGCTGCTGCAGGAGGGAGGCAGGCTCGCAATCGCGCCCCACATTCGTTCCTCGGCCTCCGGCAGTCGCTTGACGACGGCATCCCAATAGTGACCATATTCATCAAGGCTGCCGAGGCTGTGCCCAACTTGCTTGTTCACGCAATGGCTTAGCCAGGCTTCAAGCCGGGTCCATTCGTCATTTCCCTCCAGCTGGCGCAGGAAACGAAATACCTGCCCGGGCTCGAGTCCATGCCGCTCTGCAGCATCCAGCTGCCGCCAAGCCTCTTGATCCTCCCCCAGCCAGAAGCGTATCCAGGCGAGGGCGACGAGCGGGAAGAGCTTATTTTCCTTGCCGGATCCCGCGGTCAAATGCGCCAGCTCCTCCTGGAAGAGACGGGGACTGTCCGCAGCGGATGTTACCAGGATCAGCCACAGCTCCACGTAGATATCCAAATAGGCTGGAGGGGACCATGCATTCACGGTTGTTGTATCACGAATATATGCAGCCGTCTCCAGTAGCCGCCCCTGTTGCTTGACCGCGATCTCCGGCGGCAAGTCGTTATGGAGTTGACTCTCGATGGCATGTAGCGTCTCGGATGCCGCCATCTGGGCGAAGTAGCCGGGGTGGCGACCGGTCGATTGCTTGCGGAGCAAGAACAGACCGATGTTCAGTTCGAACAGCCAGGCTTCCTCAGGTGTGAACTCCGACATGAAGGGGCGCACCATGGAGCGGACCTCGGTGCCATAATTTATTTCGTACGGGGTGTTCGCCGCTTTCCGGGCGCAGCTGGCGATTAGATCCTGCCACTGGACAACGCTGGGCCCAATCGGTGAATTCGAATTCATTTTCGTCATGATGGCAGTTATTCCTTTCTTGAGCTTTGCCGCTCGTAAATCCGTTCCTTCATTATAACGATAATTGGTCAAGACGGCATACAGCCCAAAGACCATTGAGATCTAGGACTCAAGAACAAAAGAAAAAATCAGTTGAAATGAAAATAGAATTGGCTCTAAAAAATACTGATTTTGAACCTGCAAAAGGATGGGTAGATGAGCTGGAAGAGCTGATTAAATGGCTTTAAATGACAACCCTCGAAGTGAAGCCAGTCAGCAATAAAACATGATGAGGGTGGAAACATATCAACGTAGTAACCCAAACAAACCACTCCATTCTGAACTGCACCCCACTTGTTAGTTGTGTCTAACAAATGGGGTGCAGTTCATTCCCGGAAGTGGTTTGTTTGAATTCTCCTTTGCACTAATCATGTATTCCATGCGACACAGGACGTTGCCGCCATCTTTCCCCAATTATAGGCAGTTTGATGATACAATAACGGGAAAAGATTACGGCGAGTACGGAGGGATGCGCATGGAAAATAATCCGAGTCGAAACAAAGAGAATTCTCTTTCTAATTCCGAAGATAAGCAAGAACATGAGAATGACCACCCGTATGCAGACGAGGAGTGGGACTTTGAGTCGGAAGAGGAAGAGGACGACGGGGGTTCATCAGCCAGCCGACGGAAGTGGATCAGAAATACAATCATATTCCTGCTCGTGGCCGCTCTAGCCGTAAATATAGTGGCCTTCTTGCCGCAAATTTACAACATGAAGACGCTCCCCCTCTTGTTCGGGTCGAAGGAATTATCCAGCCAAGCTGAAATCCAAAGCTATAAAGAAGCGGTTGTTACAGTCAGCACGGATAACGGCAAGGGCACCGGATTCCACATTAACGGCGGATACATTGTGACCAACTATCACGTCATCGAAGATAATGGCTATATTATAGTGACATTCCCGGAGCAAAGTCAGAGTTATAAAGCTGAGCTGTTGGGCAGTGATCCCGATCTGGATATCGCCATACTGAAGGCGGACATCGGGGATCAACGGCTGTCGTTTATTGAAGTCGAACGAGACAACAAGCAGTGGGAGCCTGATGAACAAATCTACGTGATTGGCAATCCGCTTCATTTCACGCAAATCGCCGTCGAAGGCGCTATTATCGGCTTGGTCCCGATCCAAGGCCGCCAGAAGCCGGTCATGGCTCTTGATGCGCCGGTCTATAACGGCAATAGCGGCTCTCCCGTCATTAACAAGCGTGGCAAAGCCATCGCCGTTGTATTCGCCACTGCCGATATCCTCCATCAAGACCAAATGATAGAGGCCGGTTTAGCCGTACCGATTGCTGACATGGAGACCCTGCTGCGAACTTCGCTGCCGCAAGTAGAATAAAAACGTTTATATTTTCGACATCATGCTAAAGTATCGATTTACTATTCACATCTGTACTTGAACGCAGGCTCGGTCTGAATATAAAATGCATTTCTTACTTGCGCGCTCCAATTTGCAAAGGCTGATCTCCATTCAGGAGTGCTAAAGAATTGATCAACCGTTTGAGTATCAGAATGCCAAACTATAAATAGGTTGAGTGGAGCAATTCCTCCTGCCCAAATTCCATTATTGAGGTCAGTATCTTCTTCCCTGACTAATAATAAGGGTAGACCAAATTGAAAAGCCATGGAGGGTTCCACTTGCGAATAAACGGATCCTTCCCAAAACGCAGGGGATGGTAGGGGTGTTGGTGGAGTGGTTTGTTCATTGAGCTCGACGGTCTGGATTTTAAAACGACGAAGGTTTACTGCCAACATTCCATAGCTTGATGAAACTAACCGACGAATATCGGTTAAAATGGATTCGGGATAACTTTCGCTTAAAGGTAATGTACGCGGAAATAGCAAAGCATTCTCAATCTCAAAAATTAGACGGTCAAGAAACTGTTGTTGCTTATCGTTTAAATGAGTTGTCGTGCTTAAAAATACGGGAAAACGATAGGCACGTTCAATACACTCTTGGTGTGTCGATCCTATTTTTACTTCATCTTTGCATATAGGGCGATTCTTATTTTTACTTACTTTCCCTTTTATGCTCAAAGAGCGACGCTTATTGTTAATCGATCTCATCTCCTTTTTGATTAGTTTATGGAGAAGGATTAAGAAAGTTTGGACATAGCAACTAGATTCATTATAAAGGGGCTTGATAACCATGAGCGTAATACGTTTGGAGAACGTCACGAAGAAGTATGAAGAGTCCATGATTTTTCGCGATATTTATTTTCGAGTTATGCAAGGGGAACGTATCGGCTTGATCGGACGAAACGGTGCCGGCAAGTCGACAGTATTTAAGCTCATTATGGGCAAGGAAGAGCCGACTTCCGGCAGAGTAGAAATAAATCCTCAGTTAAAAATCGGATACTTCTCTCAATTCTCGGAATTGAGCGGAAGCTTGTCCGTTCAGCAAGAACTGGAAATGTGCTTCGAGCAGGTTGCCCTTATCGAACGAGAGCTGCAAGAGGTAGGAGATAAGCTGGGTTTGGTTACAGACGATAACGAAATGGAGAGGTTGCTAGCAAGGCAGGCGGAGTTATTCGAGCAAATGGATCATCTCGATGGCTGGAATGTGTCCGTCGAGATTAACACAGTGCTCACGAAGCTAGGGTTCAACGACAGATCTCGCAATCAGCCGATCGATGAGTTGTCCGGGGGATGGCGTAATCGTGCGGCGCTCGCGAAGTTACTAATAGAGCTGCCCGATGTCGTTCTGCTCGACGAGCCTACGAATTACTTGGATATGGAAGGCATTGCATGGCTGGAGCAGTGGCTGTACCGGTTCAAGGGAGCGATGATTCTGGTGTCGCATGACCGGCAATTCATCGACAAGGTCGTCACGCGTACGATTGAGATCGAGAATTATCATTTTCAGGAATACGAAGGCAACTACACCGATTACGTCCGTAAGAAGAAGATGCGCAAGAAGGAGCTGGACCGTCAGTTCGAATGGGAGGAAGAGCTGCTGCTCATGGAGTCCGAGGCGATCGACGACCGTGCGAGCAGGAAATCTGCCTCCAAGGACCGTCTCTCGCGGAAGCTGGCGGATAACAAGAAGCGGATCGAGCCGCATCCCGTTAACGTACTGATTACCGATATTTACGAGAGGCTGCGTTTCCCGGACAAGCTATGCGAAGTGAAAAAGATCGGACAGACCTACGAGGGCAGGCAGATCTTCGAAAACATTAGCTTCGATATTCAGAAGGAAGATCGCTTGGTCATCGCGGGGCCGAACGGAAGCGGGAAGTCCACGCTCATCAAGACGCTTACCGGGGCGGAGAAGCCGGAGTCAGGAGAGGTTATCTGGGAGAAGGGCGTTAGCTACGCCTACTTTAACCGGATGTGGGAGGAGCTTGATCCCAAGGATACCGTTAGCCACGCGGTGAATACGTATGGATTGGGACTGGACGCCCCGCGCAAAAAGGTGGCCAAATTTCTATCGATGCTGCAATTCTCGGAGGCGGATCTGAGCAAGGTGATCGGCAATCTGTCCGGCGGACAGAAGGCTCGGGTGGCGCTGGCCAAGTGTCTTCTATCGGGTGCGGCGGTTATCATCTTAGACGAGCCTACCAACCATCTGGATCTCATGAGTATTCAGGTCATGGAGCAAGCTCTAATCCATTTTCCCGGCGCCGTTATTACGGTAAGTCATGATCGCTTCTTCATCGATAAGATAGGGACGAAGATGCTGACCTTCGATCCGGTAACGGGAGTGACCGAACAAAGCTTATAAGGGAGAAGGGTTCTCTTAGGTACCTCTCAGCGTACATGTTACAAAGCAAGGGCACCCCATTGGGTGCTTTAAAATTCGCCGTTAGAGTGATACGGTGAACAGTGTCATCAATAGTGGTAAAGCAGAGGATCGAGTTGAAGGTGGAAGCAGAATGCTGAATCTTCAGAACGGGGTGTAAACATACATTTAACCCATTTAGGAATCTGTTTGAGTACAACTAAAGGTTCAAGCGAGAATTCATGCTTGAACCTTTAGAGTGTCTTTCACCTTATCCATAAAATCATCTATGAAGAGTGAAGCCTATTTATAATATGAAGTAGTTAACGGTACAAAGACCGTAGCACCACTCTTGACTTTCCCATGAATGTACAATGACTTAATGCCTCCGATATCAACTTGGATAGTAACCAAGCCTTCTGCAGATTTAATGACATCTACTTTTTTCAAAATAATATTGTTGTTAGAGTCTTCGATTGTAAAATCAGTAATATCACCGTCAACAGCTGCTATCTGAAGGTACAGTGTTTGATGCTCTTTATTCGGGTGAAGCATGAAGTTAGAGCTGCGATCACCAGAACCTGTGTTGAAATAAGCTTCTTTATAATCTTTACCTTTAAAGGTTGTTTGGGCTGGATCTTTCGTATGATACATATCTTTGAATTCCTTAGCAATAGAGACACCGTCTACCTTCTCGCCTAGAATAATAGTTTTAGTAGCCGAATTATAGTCTACCGCTACACCAAGCGCATCTGATATAGCACGAATTGGGAAATAATTAGTATCTTTATAGCTGATCGGTGCAATAGCGTTGCCGTTTACATCACGCAACTCCGTATAAGTTCCATCAACTTGTACTTTTATTTCAGGGTTAAGATAAGCTTTAATCTCTTGTAGTTTAGTTGCCGCCAGTGCTCCAGTTCCCATACTAGCTAACATTGATACGCTAATAATCGCTATAAATGCTTTCTTTTTCAATCAAATCCACATCCCTTTTCGAAAGATATTTTATACATTACAATATACTTTAAACATAATTTTTACCAGTGAAAATAGTTCTTAGGTGTGAATTCAAAAAAAATTAATACTAACTACCTGTATTAAACGTTTCTCCATAACTCGAAATCTGCATCAGCAATGGGGTTGACAATGTCTTTCAGATGCAACAATGGAACCTATCGTTATAACTATGCTACTGGGACAGTAACAGGTCACGAATTAATTGGTGGATTAGCCGGTTGGTTATACAGGGGATTCGAGCACAAGCGCCTGCTATGGTTACTGATGCTGTGGTTGCACCTGTTACATCGGGTTCTGGAGAATTGGTAGGCTTGGTAAGATACTTTAATGGAAGCATTTAATATTTATTCGCCGTTAAAGAGGTACGGTGAGCCTTACCATAAGTAGGGCTAAGGGTATGATGGGAGAATACTCTGGAATAAGTGTCATGAGACCCCTAAAGTAATAGTTCCAGAACTACGATTGGTTGAGAAAAAATGGGATACAGTACTTTTTGGAAACTAAAAACGGAAAAACATATATTAAAATTGGAAAGTGGAGTTTAAATCCCTTTAACCTTTTTCAACAATCTGTAAACGGTGCTAATTGGGAAAATCTTAGAAAGAAATTGATAAGTAGCTTAGAGACAGGAGAGCATACCTTTAGCAAGGATGACATAAAAGCATTACTGAAGGAAGGTGTGGCAAGGGAGTGACAAATTTAAGTCGCGTTGCCAAGTTGCCGGGTATTGTAGGAATCGGTATTGATGTCCTAGATAATTTGGGCACGATTCGTGATGAAAATGGTAAAGTTAACTTTGTTGGAGCTATTTGAGCAGCAAAAAAAGTTTGTGGTGGATACTTCAATAGACGTACTCTCCGGCTCGACAGCAATGGCAACCGGGGCAGCTGTTGGATCATTAATTGCTCCACCTGTGGGCACAGTTGTAGGTGCGATTGCAGGCGGTGTAATATATGCAATGAGTTGGAAGGTTTTTGGCGATGACCCTAAAAAAAGCGCGGTGGATGCCATAAAGGACGGAGCAAATTCTCTTGCAAATGGTCTTGTAGACGGTTTTCGAAAACTCAATAAAGTATTTTGGTAGGGGAGATCATTCTGAAAACCTTAACAGAAGCGCAAGTGCAGAAGATTAAAGATCTAGGCTGGGCCAGACTTAGCCCCGACGGGATGAGTGCATTTTTAATTGTAGCTTTTATTTATAGCAGTTTTATGAACCTTATTCCCTTTTTTTCCGACCGTTCGCATGAAGTACAAATAGTATGGATTTCTGTAATAATTAACATTTTTTTTGGACTTTGGGTTATACAAGGAGCATTTGTGCTTTTTTTTCTATCTCTTAATCGTGCATTTCATTATCAGCGTCTACAAGCGGTGGTTACCAATTTTGTATTTATTAAACTGACTCTTGACGGTTATCTTTTGTATTTAGTGGATGTAAAAGAAAAACGAAGCGTACTCTTGTTGCTTGGTCTTGCCTCACTAGTTTTAGGAATTGTATATTTGCTCTGGTCCCTTCGCAGAGCGCAAATAAATATTGCGAAAGGTGAAGCTCGAAGAGAGGGACGAGGGATTCTTTATGCTGGAAATTTTAAAATGTGGATTATAATTCCTGTTCTATTTATCATTACATTGTTTATTACAGCGATTATATGTACATTCACAGGAGTAGGTAACATATGGTTACTCCTTTTAATAGCACCGCTTCAATGGATTCTAGGTTATGTATATCCGGAATATTATTTTTTTGCTTACTGTAAGTGGATGAACCCGTCCTTTATCTATGAGCGTCCAAAAGTAAAAAAGAAAGGATAACTTCAAAGATGTGAATTAAAAGAAAGCCCATTATATTTCTTAATGTGTTAAGCCGAGAGGCTCAGTGTCTGTCTGAGAATTGGCATTTGTATGCCCTTCTTGCATAACGATTCGTGGGATACAGATGCATCCTCGCTTTGTCCGAACGCACCTAAAAAGAAGTCGGAACATCTGGCCATGTTTGCTCTGCGCCTGTTAACGAACCGCGATACAGCATCCGGTTAATCAACGTAAGCGCTTCGAAACGTACAATGACGCTATCAGGTTTGAAGGAACCGCTGGTAGTAGCCGGTAATCATACCGTTGTAATATTGCGACTTCATTACCGGAGTTGCCCAATGTTCAGTCTTGACGTCCAGCTCAATTGGCTTGCCTATGTTGAGCTTCAGATAGCTTGTCATGACCGTGGCGAGCTCAGCTCGGCTAACGGGATCGTTCGGACGGAATTCACCATCCGTACTGCCCTCGAAAATCTTATATTGGGTGTCTTTCGATTTCGCTCTATAGATGATACGGCGAGCCTTATCACAAATAAGTGCAAGTTTTTTAGAATGAGATAAAGCGGAATTCTATCAAAAGGAGAGGTGTAATGAATGAGAGCCTATATCCAGGTAAACAAGAAAGGAGAGTTTTACAATGTAAATGCATTTATTGCTTATGAAGGTTTCTCTTCGTTAGGATGGGAGACTTTTAAGTTTTATGATTTAACTGAAATAAAGGGACAGATTCCAGAAGAGCTAGTGGTCGGCGGAATTGGTAACGTGAGAAAGCGTCTTGAAATTTTGGGTGTAGTAAGAAGTCAAGGAGAGATAGATTATCCAACCTCCTTATCTAGTTATTTTGGCAGAAAAATATGGGCTTCAACCATTTAAACACTATTAGAGAACAAACAAGATTGGAATGTTTTTATTAAACCAAAAGAAACCACGAAAAAGTTCGCTGGAAAGGTAATTAGAGAGTACAAAGATTTTATTGGATTGGTTGACCAAAATGAGGACACGATTATTTGGTGTTCAGAAATAGTTGATTTTATTACGAAATGGCGTTGTTTTATACGATACGGAGAAATACTTGATATTAGGCACTATAAAGGTGCGTGGGATTCAAAATTAGATCTAAGTGTTATAAAACGAGCTGTTAAGGATTTCACTGAAGCGCCAGCTGCATATGCTTTGGATATTGGAATTGATCGAGAAGGAAATACGAAATTAGTGGAAATAAATGATGGTCACTCTCTAGGCACATATGGAATGGACCCTATAAAATATGCAAAATTTCTTTCGGCCAGATGGTCAGAATTAGCAGGGACTACAGATTATTTGAGGCACTTATAGTGACGAGCCCTCTTAGTAAATGGGGAATTACTATTAATTTGAATCCGTGAAACACTAGATTCACTGCCTCAAACGGTCGTTGATAAGGTGGATAAAAAGCAGATACGCAAGCTATTATCCAATTTAGGATATACAAAAGGTGCGTTAAGTCGAAAGAGATTGCGAGCATTACGCAGTCTCTTTTTTGCATCTCTTAATCTACTCTTAAACTGAAGCTGATACTATTCGCATAGTGCCCTATTATGTCTGACGGGCCCATTATGATTGTGGAGGACGAAAGCATCAGATATATTTAAAATATTGGATTTATATTCATTGTTATTTTCTAATATATATCAAAGGGGAGATAGGAGTGCTTCATATTTTGGGAATGGTAAAACTGAAAAAGATATTCACGGTCGTCCTCGCTTTGGCAGTGTTCATCAACGTTTATTCGGGGGTCGCTAAAGCTCAGGGTACGGCCATATTGAAGATTTCAACAAATGCCATGGATTCAACTTATGGGGAGGATGTAACCTTTAACGTCACTGCACTCGATCCGGTAATCGGTGGAACGACCCCCAGCGGGACAGTCACCTTCAGGGACGGTAATCAGGACCTTATGACAGTTGGATTAACTACGGCTGAACCAGTGATTACGAGAACGAACTGTGGCTCTGCTTGTCCCCTTATTCAATGGGGGGCATACACCTTCCGGGCTTTCAGTTTTGGGGATAATCGCATTGCGATGAACATTGTTACTTACGACGCTTCCGGCAAAATTGTTAACCAACTGGAAAAGGCAGGAGCACGCTATTTATCGAACATTACGATGGATGCTGCTGCTCAGACTTTCACCCTCTGGGGTCAAGATGACATGACGATTACGGTGGGATGGGGAGAGCTCCTAAGCGCCTCGTCCAGCGCCAGCTTTAAGACATCCGCTCTGGAGATCGGTATGCACGCCATTACCGCTGCCTTTCCAGGGGACGACGCTCATGCCGCAAGTGAAGCGACCACTACGTTTACCGTACACCCTAGGTATACCGTGGTGTATAACGGCAACGGCAGTACTGGAGGAGAGGTGCCCGCTAACAGCGGCTCATATAATGGCATTAAGGTGTCGATTTCTGGAAACAACGGAAATCTAGTGAAGACAGGCTACACTTTCGCAGGCTGGAACACGCAGGCGGATGGATATGGAGTGGATTATACAGCAGACGCTGAAGGCGTGGTCACGTCCGATGTGACGTTGTACGCGAAATGGAGTAAGACTTTAGACGTTGGAACGGGTACTGAAAGTGATCCTTATCAGATTACAACTGGTGAGGAGCTGGATACGGTCAGGAATTATTTGGGTTGGAATCTGTATTTCAAGCTGATGGCGGATATTGATTTGAGCAGCTATGGCCAAGGATGGTTGCCGATCGGGGGGCCTAGCGGCCGATTTCAGGGGCATATGGACGGCAATGGACACAAGATCACAGGCTTGACGATTAATAGGCCTAATGATAATTTTTCAGGGTTGTTTGGTTATATAGACTATGATGCAAGTGTTTCCAATATGATTTTGGAAAATGTAAATGTTACAGGCAAACAATTTGTAGGCGGCTTGGTAGGCCGTATCGATGGCGGTGAGATAAGCAACAGCTATGTATCCGGAAGTGTAACAGGAACAGGCGCCAGTGTAGGCGGTTTGATTGGCTACAATTACTATGGAACGGTTAGTAACAGCATCGCAAAAGCAAATGTAACAGGAAGCAGCACCAATGTAGGCGGTATGGTTGGAGCCAATTTTGGAGAGATCAGCTACGGCTATGCAGCAGGGAACGTAACAGGAACCGGCACCAATGTAGGTGGTTTGATTGGCACCAACAGCGGAGAGATCAGCTACAGCTATGCAGCAGGAAGTGTAACGGGAAGCGGCATCAGAGTAGGCGGCTTGATTGGCAACAATAGTAGTGGAACGATCAGCTACAGCTTCTACGACTCGGGTACAACAGGTCAATCAGATACAGGCAAAGGCGATGGCCGAACGACCACGGAGATGAAGACACAAAGCACTTTTACAGATTCAGACTGGGACTTCACAAGCATCTGGGGGATAAGCCCATTGCGCAATAACGGATATCCCTATTTGCAGGCCATACAAAAGTATGTGACGTATGACGGGAACGGAAACACAGGCGGGAGTGTGCCGACTGACAGCAAGTCGTATTCGCAAGGCGAAACAGTCAACGTTTATAGCAATACGGTAACTTTACTCAAGACTGACTATACGTTTGCAGGTTGGAATACGCAGGCGGATGGAAGCGGGACAGATTATGCTTCAGGCGCTTCATTCAGCATGGGCTCATCCGATGTGATCCTGTATGCGAAGTGGGAATCGAACTCAAGATACACGGTGACGTATAACGGCAACGGCAGTACAGGAGGGATCGTTCCAACCGATAGCAACTCATATAAGAAAGGCGAAACAGTGTCGGTTTACGGAAACAACGGAAATCTGGTGAAGACGGGCTACACGTTCGCAGGGTGGAATACAGCGGCGGATGGAAGCGGCATGAGCTACGACAAGGGGACAAACTTCCCTATAGGTACGCAGAATGTCACCTTGTATGCGCGATGGCTGTCAACGAACACATTGTTGTCCGGCTTGTCAGTGGATCAGGGGACGCTCAATTTCTCACCATGGCAGACCAATTATGCGGTAGATGTGGAAAACTCGGTTGCAAGCCTCAACTTGCTCATTAGTAAAGGGGACCCTAACCAATCTCTAACGGTTACGGGGGCGACTTACGGTTCGGTAGCCGATGATGTGTATTCTTACAATGTTTCAAACTTGGTTGTCGGGCCAAACCCTATTCAGATCGCGGTGACAGCTCAAGACGGCACAAATACGGCATACGTGGTCACGGTCACCCGAAAATATCTCATGGGAGAGCCGGTGCAATTAGATCCTTCGGTACGTACGCTTAAGTATTCGGGCGGACTTACAATCAAGCTGCCTGACGAACTGTTGATTCCCGAAGGGGCGACATTGACGGTACAAGATTCGAATAACGCGCCGTCTGGGGAGGTTAAACTTGCCAGAGCCGGACAAGTTATCGATTTCCAATTTGAAGGTATAACCATCGATCAACCTATTGAGATTACACTCGGGTATGACGGGAATGCAGATCCGAGCAAACTCGCTATTTACTACTACAACATAACTACAGGCGAGTGGGAATACAATCCTTCTCAAATAACGGATAGCGGCATTAAGACGACAGTCAGCCATTTCTCCACTTACGGAGTGCTTGCGGATACGACCGCACCGGACCAAGTAACAGTTACCATGGGCGCAAAAACGGCAAACTCGATCACACTTCATCTTGCCGCGAATGACGATTCGGGTGTCGCTAAATATTTGATTTATCGCGACGGGACGCTCATTGCGGAAACGGCGGAAAGTACGTATGTCGATACCGGGCTTTCTGCTTCGAAGACGTATACCTATACCGCCAAGGCAGTCGATAGGCTGGGTAATATTTCGAATACCAGTAAAAACTTGACGGTCGCAACGAGCGGTGACGGCCGCGGCAGCGCACCGGCTACGCCGCCAAGCGATAAAGTCACCTCGTCGGATGGTAAACTGACGCTTCCTGTAGGCAGCTCAGGCGAGGTTAGCTTAGGCGACGGGATAAAGATTATCATTCCTGCAATGGCTACTGGCAAAGAGCTGAATTTAACGATCGACAAAGTCACAGACATTCAGACACTGATTACAAATAAGGATGTTCTTCTCAGCTCGGTATTCGAAGTTCTGAAAAACTTCGCAGAGAACTTCGAAAAACCTGTCACACTCTCTTTCAAGTTTGATCCAACTGGCTTGAAGAGCAATGAGAAGCCGGTCGTCTTCTACTATGACGAAGTGAAGAAGGAATGGGTGAAGATCGGCGGCACAGTGAGCGGCAACATCATTTCCGTAGATGTTAATCACTTCACAAAATACGCCGTATTGGCGGTAGCCGATGCTGCCCTGCCGGCAACGGATGGGAGCTTTAGCGATATTACCGGACACTGGGCGGAAGCCAGTATCAAGCAAGCGGTAAGCGTCGGCATCGTTAGCGGCTATCCGGATGGCACGTTTAAGCCAGGTCGTACCGTGACGCGCGCGGAATTTGCGGTCATGCTGATGAATGCGCTCAAACCGCAAGGAGAAGGAGCGTCGCTGACGTTCACCGACAAGGCGAAGATCGGCTCTTGGGCGCAGAAATCCGTCGCACAGGCAGTGTATGCGGGTGTTATTAATGGTTATAAAGACGGCTCCTTCCGCCCGAATGAGGAAATCACTCGTGCAGAAATGGCTAAGATGGTTGCAAAGGCCTTGGGCCTGACTGGCGAAATAACTGAGACACATGACTTTGCAGATGATAAAGACATTCCGGACTGGGCCAAAGGCGCTGTGGCTACTATAAAAAATCTGGGTATTATTGAAGGCAAAGGCGCGAACCAATTCGCGCCTGGAGATAAAACGACAAGAGCAGAGGCGGTAACGGTGCTCCTGAAAATGCTGGAACAAAAAAGCAAGTAAAGAAACTAGACCAAGGCTGTTTTGAAGTCAAATTCAAAGCTGCCTTGTTTTGTAGAACCGATAACTCGAATGCCCCGCTGCCGAGAGGGATAACCCGGACTACCTTGGCAATCGATAGCTATGTTATCTGCTCGGGAGCCTCCTCCAAGGCAAAATCATGAGGTCGGAATCGGTAGAAAGACGCTGTAGTGGACTGTTCATTGTGGAAAAGCGTGAAAAACGGCGGTACAGGCAAAACGCTATGCCGTCCACTACATGGTTACTGTATAGATTGTTTGGGAGTTAGCCGCAGCCAAGATTTCGCCCTGTTTGTGATACGGAGAACCGTATCATACACAGGGCGAATTTAAACAAAAAATATCCTCCCGGTATCCAACGTAAAAGACATCTTAACAGATGTCTTTTTTGTTATCTACCACGAGGGAATATTACCATAAAAGTATGGCCTTTAACTTGTCGTTACTGGCGGCGTGGTGAACCGTACTATAAATAGGGCGGATGGAAGAATGGTCACAAGAATAAGTGGGAAACTAAACCACCCAATTAATGCATATATTTTAAAATAATAGAGGAAATTCAGCCCAAACATAGAATTATAATTAGTATCAAAAAACACTTTATATGGAGGTATTAGTAACATGCTACAAGCTAGGGGAATTCGAGCTCGAAGCTGGTATATGCTAGTAATGGTTATTTTATTATGTTCGAGCATGTTTCAACCGTTTTCTCAACATGTAAACGCTAACGCCGTAGATTCGAATACCGATTCGATCGAATGGACGAATGGAATATCTGATTGGCAACTGGATGAATCAGCAGGTATGCTATATGTCTTATCTTCTGCGAACGATAATCTGTATTTTATTGATACTGAAGAAATGAAAATAATGAAAACTTTGGCTGTAGGCTCTAAGCCCAATGCCATGAGCAGATATGGGGATGTGCTCTACATTGCACTCTCCGACAAGGAGGAAATCGCCAGGGTAGATTTGTCGACTCAGACCCAATTGGACTCCATTGCAACAACTGGGAAACCTTACTATGTGGCGGCTACTTCAACGCATCTTTTCTATTCAACGGATAATGCAACTTACAAATATCAATTCTCGGATCAAATCAACGCCTATATGCACGGACGTTCGAAGACCTCGCTATATGCCGATGAGTCAACAAACAGTGTGTACATAGGAAACCCATTTTGGTCGGGTAGCGACTTTACATTGCTAAATTATTTAACAAATGAAAAAATTAGTGAGTCGCGTAGTTTTGATGGAAATCATCTTTATTACCCTAATGAGAAGATATTTGCGGACGAGAACTATGTTTATTATGCTGGATCAAAAATCGATAAGAGCAATGTGAATAGAGTATATGGCACATATCCGGCTAGTGAAGGATCCACCTATTATTATGCCCAGATTTCAGATGTAAATGATCGGTTCGTTCTTACTCATGAGGCGATTTTCGAGAAAGACACACTTAAGAAAGTTGCCGATTTTCCATATCAAACTACTCGAGCATTAATCTCTGATGCAGGGGATACGCTCTACTTTTTCGACGAAAATAATTCTATCATTGAAAGATTTTATTTGGTTGATTCCACTCCTGATACTCTGACATTAATGGAATCAGGCTCTCAATTCCTTCAAGCCAATCATAGGATTACTAACATGGTGACCAACGAATCGACGCCCTATTTATTTATCATTTCAGAAGAGACAAATGATTTGGTCGTACTGGATAAAAACACGAACCAGGTCGTCAATACCTTAACGATTGGCTCAAAACCTTCTGATATTAAACTGTTGAATAATACAATTTACATCGCGCTTTCGGGAGAGAACAATATCGGGAAGATAACCGTAACCGAAGCGTTAAGTCCCAACGGGATACTTGCCCGAATTCCGACTCTTGATTATCCCTATCGGATCGCACCTGGCGGAGGGCGATTATTCTACACTGCTGATTCCCAGCATCAACCACTTCGCGTTTTGACTGAAGCTTCCGGATCGGAGCAAAAATATGGTTCCTTGAGTAATCCAAGCCTGTTCGTGGATCAGGTTAACCACACCTTGTACGCGGCGGACTCTCGTTCCACAAGTAGCCGAATTTATAGTTACTCTATAGCGAATAACGCACTGTCATTAAAAGCGTCTTCTCCGCCGACCTTCAAGCATGTAGCTCAACGATATGTACATGCGGATGGAGAATATGTTTATTATGGCACTGATCAGCTTAAAGCATCTGACTTTACGGTTGTGTACACCTATCCGGAACAAATTATTTATGCTAAAGATCAATTGGTTTTTGGAATGAATGCCGTTTATGACAGAGGGGCATCTAAAGAAAAGGTGAAACTGCCGTTCGTCGCGCTTCATGTCTATGTTTCCGAAGGCGGATCGGTTTATATTTCTAGCGAGAAGAGACTTTATTATTTTGAAAATATGGATGCATTAATTGCTTATGCCCAGAATGCTAATGCGCCAGGCGCGCCCTTGCTTCTGGACCTACATGAAGTAGCGGGTAAGATTCAGGGAAGTATCTATTTTTCCATAGCGGAAGATAGTGGGGGTATTGATTCCTATAATTTATATTTTGCAGATGCCAAAGGAAATAGACTGGGATTCATTGGAAATGCGGATAACCAGTATCGGGTTAGTGATCTGTTCTATGAATATATAATTTTCAATGAAGTCACGATTCCTTCAGGTGCCGTTAGGATTGGTGTTGCCCCGGTAATTAAAGGGTCTGGAATGGATTCAGGCAGCCTCGTACTGGGCCAGCTATGGGATTCTCCAACCTATATGGCTCAAGAGATAAGGCTGACTGATACAGATTCTAGAAATGATCATTTCACTGGAAAGATTACATGGAAAAAGGCTTCCAATGAACCGGTGAATGGGAAATATCGAATCTATTTTACAGATGGGGAAGAGTTACTGGGCGAGCCTATCCGGACGGTGCCTGGAGGATTAGCAAATTATGTTGAGACATTTGGAGATATGATTGTACCTTCTACAGCTATTGGAATTGCGATTATATTAGAAGATTTAGCGGGGAACGCGGGTCCGCTATTCAAACCAATCGCATTCAGCAAGCATATGTCTGCTCCCATTTCTCTCTCTGACGTTACGATTGTAAAAAATGAAACGGAAGCGGATCGGATTACGGTAACTGGTGTTTCGGCCGGAGATCAAATATGGGTTCGCAAGTACGGAAGCAATCTTTTCCTGTATGTAAACACGGCAGCGACTTCGCAAAATAGTTTATCGCTAGATATTTCGAACATTGGAAATCCATCTGACAAACTATTGTTGATTAGAAGAAGTTTCGGGAAGTACTTTAGCGAACCTTTGGTGGTAACAGTCCCTAACGTAAAAACCCCAGGAGGTGGCACTCCAGGAGGCGGTACTCCAGGAGGCGGTACCCCAGGAGGCGGCACCCCAGGAGGTGGCACCCCAGAAGGTGGTATCCCAGGAGAAGTCATTCCTAAGGAACTGCCCGACCTGCCATGGGTCACGAATACTTCAATTATGCCGAATGGAAAACAATCCGTTCAAATTCAACTAAAGGATAACGGTTTTGAAGAGCTTATTAAGAACGAGGATTTCAAGAACTCGAAAATTTTTGAGATCACTTCGCGTGATTCGGCGGAGCGGTATGAGGTAACTGTTCCAATTAAGTCTCTTTCCAGCATGAAATCTCTCGAAGTCTCCTCATCACTTCGGATTTCAACACCAAAAGGATCGTGGCAGCTTTCAATTTCGGCTTTATTAAAAGAGCTTAATCTAACGTCATCTGACCCGGTCGTCATTTCCATTGAGAATGCAGGCGAGGAATATGAAGAGATCTTGAAGAAACAATTGGCGGGTAGCGGGTTGCAGCCATTGGGCAGCTTATTGGATTTCTCAGTTACAGTTAATAAGAAGCCATTTAATCAGTATTCGGAGTACGCAGAACATGAACTGATCATCGAGACCAAACAGATACCACTAAATCAATTGGCTGGATTGACGTATGACCCTGTCACGAAGAAGTTCGTTCCTGTTCCCATTAAGGCGGAATGGAAAGACGGAATTCTCCACGTCTCTTTGTTTAAAAAAGGGAACTCGGTTTATACGGTAGTGAGAACCGGAAAAACGTCATTTAAGGACGTTGCGGCGAATAGCATGTACAAGGAAAGCATCGAGGCTTTAACAAACCGCTTGGTTATGGAAGGGTTTGTTGATGGGACGTTCAAGCCAGAAAAGTCGATTACTCGCGCAGAATTTGCTGCCATACTTAACAGGTCGCTAGGTATTCTTCCTGGCAGCGATAAATCTGCAAGCCAATTTAAGGACGTTAAGAAGGGTGCTTGGTATGAGAAAGATGTCAATGCTTCCGTATCTGCGGGATTAATTACGGGATATTCGCCTACTATCTTTAAGCCCGACCAAACGATAACACATCAAGAGATGATTGTGATGCTAGTAAGGGCATATGAGTATGTGCGTACCGATTCTTTAAAAGCGGCAAGTATTGCAGCACCCGCAGCTTTAAAACTGCCTGAGTGGTTTATCCCGACCTATGAGAAAGCTGTTCAGGAAGGCATACTATTGGGTACAGATGCCTTTAAGTTTCAGCCAACCCAAATGGCTACCCGACAAGAAAGCGCGTATTTGATGCACCGACTGCTCAAGGTTTTAGAGTTCATCTAGGTGCTGAATCATCTAAGGGCCACTACTAAATGAGTGGCCCTTTCTAATTTCGCTACTTATGTAAACAGAGTCAGGGTTGTTTTCCCGTATATCGTTCGGCATATATCCATATAGGCTTCAACCAAGCATTCACGGTCCAGAAAGGACAGGGTCTGGTTTTTTGTATTAAGGTCAACTAAGTGAACTTGATGATTTTGTTGGACAGATCACAGAGAAGGACACAGGAGAAGTAGAAGCAGCTACAATCTCAAACGGAGCTCAGCTTGCATTAGACAGCTGAGCCCTATCTGAAATAGAACGCTTTTGGGTTATACCTTTATTTTGAAAGCTCAATTGAGCCGATCCGTTCTTTCAATTCGGACTGTAATTGCAGATGGAGTTTCTTTACGATTGAAAAATCCGTGGCCGCAACATAGTAGTTCTTAATTTGAGAATCGATGGCTTCAGCTTCTGCCAGATGGGAAGTGGCCTCTTTCATTTTTGCCGAATAGCGTGCTTTGATATCGGCTATTTCAGCAGCATGGGCTTCATCTGTTCCAGGAGCTATAGCCCGTGCATACATATCTAGGGTCTCATCCCCGTCCCGATCCGGAAAGTATTCATGCGGGGCGGTACTGTCGAAGATAGCTGTTCCAAGCTTCGGAAATATCAGCATATCAAGACTGTTGGGATCAAAGCCGCAATGAAACACTTGAACTTCGATTCCTTTTGTTTCGGCAGCGGAGGCAAGCTTTTTCAGCAGAGTCGATTTGCCAGATCCCGCCCTTCCTTTGATGAAAATCCGTCTTTCCAGCTGAGCGGTCAAGCTTTGAATAAAATCGAATGCCCCCCTCGGAGTCGCAGCCCCGAAAAACAAGTGACGCGAAGCGGTCGGCGTATCGCTTTCATGACCAGCGTATAATTCTTGAATCAAATCCAGTGCAATCTGATCGGCCTTCGAGAAATCCATGTTATCGATATAAAATTTTTCCCACTCGTCATGAATCCGCAATGCTGTTGCGAACGTTTCATACGCTTTTGAATAGGCTCTCTCAAGCGTACCCCTAAGATCTTCTATCGTTTTGATGTGTCCCGGTAAAATAATGCTGTCATTAAACGCTTCCTCGAAATGGATAAATACGGTTTCGCCAGCCCCGCTATCCGAAATCCCCTTACAGACTCGCCCGTCGACAATTCCAACCTTCAATTCTGTTAAAATGATGCCATTCAGTTCGTCGGGACGGAGAGGGGAGTGGAAGCATTGCACATGCAAGCCTTTATCCAGCAGGCTATCTGCTAAGCTTTGAATGACCGTCGATTTCCCCGTACCTTGGGGGCCTGTAAGAATGAATATTTTGTTCAGACCATCAAATGCGGATTTATACAGGAAATGAGCTCCGTGCGCAGTATTGCCTTGGGCAAAATAGTGAGATGATTTTACTGCCAACCTGAAACACTCCTTTGTGCCTATTCCGATACGCAAATTACAGAATAAGCATGATTGGGATAAGTGCCTATTCATTTGTATATTCCGCATTGTAAAAAGTGGTGTTCGTCCTTTCCCATGTTTTTTGCTATTTGTTGACGGAGCTACAGAAGGTCAAGTTTCATACGGCATAGAAACTACGGTTGTTTGTCTGGTATGCTCCTCGGTAGCATGGGGAGCTAGTCGATGAGGGAAAGAGCTTCGGGTGAGTTTCGGTTAAAGTATCCACAACAGCACCCCAATTTGCTTAAATTGTTGAGGTACCTGGTACAAAGTGAAAAGCCCGATTTCTCCATTTACTGCCGAGAAATCGGGCTCTTTTCGTTATCTCATAGTGTGGAAAGTGGTTTGCCATTTGCTTACTACGGTCTTGCTTATAATGACACCTTCAACAAATATTCAGCTAATTGATCGAAGGTGCCAGAGAATCCTTCTTTGACCATGTCTTTTGATTCACTAAAGGTTTTGTCCTCTTCCTCAGTCGGGGATACTGGCATCAAAACTACTGTTAGGTTCGTTTTTGCTTCGTCCTCAATGAACGTCATAGTAGTCAGGGTTCCCATAGGCCAATTTTCGTCAAATGGTGCACGTACGTTGTTACCTTCCTCATCAGAAAAGAAACTTGTGTAAACGATTTTCTCAGGTGATACGATTTCAGTGTATTCAAATTTAACCCACATTTTGTCGCCGTCATCAGGTTGCTGGCTATAATGAAAGACCCCACCCGGACGGAAATCTGATTTAGAAACCTCAAATGCCCAACCTTTTGGCCCCCACCAGTTCTGCAGGTGTTCTGATTTGGTGAATGCCTCAAAAACGAGTTCACGTGGAGCATTGAAAGTATGAGTAATTTTGACTTGAGTTGACATTGCAATCCCTCCAATTAACTTATTTTATCATTCTTTTCATGTTCTCTTTGCAGATCCTGCACAAGCAGTGGCTTTCCTATTGGTCATAATACAATTTGATTTTCATTATTTCCAAATTCACTGTCTTATAAAAAGCAGAGTTAAAAGAGAAGTCCACTAGCCATGCACTCTATTGCGCTCCATCCATGCCAGGGCCCAGTCGACCAACGGTCGTTGTTCCAAGAAGCGGACATCGGCATTTCCGACTTTATGAATTTTCACGTCTTTTTCGTTATCATATTCTTGTCCCAATGGAATAAAATCTTCGTCGTCCACGGCCTGAGTCCTGTAAGTAACCCATTCTCGCTTGCCATTAATCATCATGGCGCTGCTTTCCTCGGAGAACTTCTTGCCAGGGAAATTTGCCCTTGTTTCCGCCAAGTGCAGCGACGTGTTTTTGTCGTAGCCGACACCAACCAAAAGCACATGACCGTTTAACTGGTACAGCTTATCGAGCGGCGAGCCAGCACCAAAAATATTGCGTAGATCATGATTTTCCGTTAGGTATGACGCATGCTTGCCCACTGCCGCTATGGAACGAGCAGGGTGATCGGACCTTTTGGCCCCCGGCCACTTGCGAAACATCTCGGCTACCACACCCATACCGATTGCAGGGGTAACCTCTTTATCATAAGCGGGCCAGTGTTCTCTGATGGCAGGCCACCACTCTACGGGTTCCTCCCAGTGCACGCCTGCGGAAGGATCGAGATTCTTCCACGTTTGGGATGGCATGACCAGAGTTCCTGTTGCTCCGACGATTTCAAGAAGGGATCGAATGAACGTCTCGGCTCCGCCTACAACAAAACCAAGCTTGCTTAACGAAATATGCACCATGACGGTTTGTCCCTCCGTGAGTCCGCATTCTTTGAACTGGTCGATGAGGTCTTCTTGGGTGAGGATGGCTCTTGTTTCTTTCGTAATCATCATCGGAATCTCCACCTTGTCATTTTATTAAAAAACAAAAAAACAACCCTGCTACAAGTAGCGGGGTTGTCTCTAGCAAGGCTAGCGAAGCAGTGCCCTGAAATTTCATTACTCACTATATTATACCAACCCTTTTTCTGTGCGGCAATAGCTTTTACCTTGTTGTAGGAAGGCTGAGAGGTCTTGTTGCGGTGATATTCGGTATATGTTCAGATAACACTTAAGCAGCTACAAACATGTTTATTTAAGACACGATCAACGAATGTTCCTATCCTTGCCCTTACAGCAAAAGACACCCGGATAGTGCCTTATGGACAAAGCAATCATCAGGGAAAATTAAGAGATGATTAACACATATTTAATTTTTGTTCTCTAAAATGGTATCGTAAGTATCTATACGTATGTAAACTGTGCTCAAAGCAGCAACGGTTCAAAAATGAACGGGACGTACATCTGCAGATTTGCAGAAAAGAAAGGATGTAATTATGTATCAAGGAAAGTTGCGAAAAATCACCCTAATACTATTAGCATTATATACCGTTTTGACCTTATATTTTTTATATGTAGGTTTCGACAGAGCTTCATTTCTTCAAGATTCTAGCATGCGATATAGTCTAATCCCTGAAGGGATTCCTTTACACTTTCCAATGGGACGAAGCTTTCAAATTTGGTTTTTTGAGCTGGGCAACTTTGTAGCATTTATACCTTTTGGAATGGTCATCCCTCTTCTGTTTCGGTGTAATTTTATTCGATTTATCACTTTATTTATTCTGTTTATTACGATTGTTGAGATCTTACAAATGCTTTCTCGGTTAGGATCCTTTGATATTGACGATATCATCATTAATACATTAGGGGCGGCGGTTGGATATTGGGCACAGCGGCTAGTGCGCCGTGATCGAGATAACTTTAAAGGAATCAGTCGAATCATCTTAACAGCCATTGTACTTGCGATTGGAGTCATTGCTATTGTTGGCGGCATCAATCATTATTTACAAAAGGGAGGCGGCGAAGTCGTAGCCCTGAATGAGCTTACATTAAAAGAAGAGTCTGTACTGTGGGATGAAACCCTACTGAGTTTTACTTCTGTCGGAAAAAAGGTTGAGCCTCAGATCAATCTATACAGTAGAAAAAATACAAGAACTAACGAGTTTACGTATCTTTTAAATGGCAAATATACAAGGATGGCAGGCAATTTCGCAATACCGGATGATGTAATCAACGCTGCAAGCAATGGGAGAAGTGAAATCATTTTTATTGCAGATGGCACAGAAATTTATTCATTGGGTCTATTAGCTGAAATTGGGTTGAATCAGGATACCTTTCAAATCCCTTTAAACGGAGTAAATGAACTTACCATTCAATTAATGAATGATGACCCCAATCTGGCTACAAATGCCGTGATGTGGGACGTTACACTTACTGAGGTAAACACGGGACAAATGATGATAAATCGTATGAAAGAAAAATTAAGATCGTTATTCTAAGAGTAAAAAGGGACGAACTTCGCTTAGGATACCTCACGAAGGAAGGGTTTGTATTGAGCGGAGAAAAATACGAGCAACGCATCGGGCCCATACCGGCAACACCTTACAAGGAAGGCCTGACGAGACGCTGCGCCTTTTGATGTTAAGGGAATAGCTTCGAGTATCCGGCAAGATGAATTTGGCTTTTGGATATCTTGGCGGGCTTGAGGGTGAAGCCCAGCTTCACCCTCAAATGTTATAAATGATGACTCACTCGGATATGCTCATAGGCAAGCTTTTTTTCTTAAGAGAATCTACCATGTACACCCATCCGATCAGTCCACATAAAACAAAACCAAACGCATGGAGTGTTCCGTAAATCGGAATGAAGTCAAGTATGGTTAAGGAAAACATGTTTTTCAGTAACGGATAGAAAATGGAAAGGACGATAACCGAGTAAAAGGCTATGCAAGAAAGGACTAAAAAGAAGGTTGCCTTATGGTGAAAAGAGTTTCTCCTCAAGAAAGCAAGGAGGTAAGTGGTGTAAATGACAATATTACAGGCGAACAAAGTGACACCAATGTACTCAATCGGCTTGGAGAAAATCATACCGATAGCGATCAGAATGGGTCCGACGATATCGATGGCTACGACCCAGGGATACCAGCTTTTCTTCGTCATAATCCGCCCCAGTACACCAATGAAAATCGGAACGATAGCAGATGAAAAATGAAAGTGGACTGAACTTAGCGCATGCGTTGCGGGATTAGCTTGGAAGAGGTTAACTTGATACTGATATAAGGTGAACCAAATGCCTCCTATAAAAAAATAAACGAGCCCCGCGCCAATCGCTATTTCCGCTATTTTTCCCTTATGAATCACAATAGTGGTCAAGCCATAGATGCAAAGCAGCAATGTGAGCAGCAGCCACCCAAGGGAGAGCGTCCCTGGTATTGTCGTGCTTTCTAGCCCCCACCTCTTACTGCTCATTACGGAGGCTAAGGTAAGCAGCGCTGCGGGAAATTGAAGCAGCTTAATAGCAGCGTAGATATTCCTTTGATAGGTATTCTTTTCGTCATGACTCAAAAGTAAAATGACAAGAGGTACAATGACGAAAGCCGCAAACAGCAGAAATTTTTCAACTAGCTCGAATTGGAAGTAATCAAGATAAAATATAAGGATGGTTATGATACCACCGGGAATCGTCGGTCCGATCAATGATTTCATCATTTGCCTCAAGAAACTATTCATGGTGATTCCTTTCTAACTATGCTTGGCGTAATACCTGCCTGCATCCATTTGTGAAGCTCACTTATTGTAAATAGGTGATTCTCTTTTTAGTAGTTTAACACATTTTTTTGCCAAAAAACCCGTTACGGTGAACCATATCATAAGTGCGGCAAGTTTCTTCCCGTGCAAGAAACATGTAATAAAACATTCCTAATAAAAATACCTACATCTTCCGAAAAAGTAATTATTAAATGACAGCGGAGGATATGAATGGAACAGGATAGTTTGCAAGAACGAAGCATGATACGACTCTTAACAAGAAAGAATATTATTTTGCTAGCGGGTTGTTTGTTAGCGACTCTGATCTCTTTTTTATTTGCATTAAGGTATGGCGGCGCATTTACTATTTCTTTCTCCGATTTGTTCAATAACGAACTGTATCAACAAATCATTATGGAAGTACGTTTGCCACTAGTTCTTAATACGCTGCTATATGGCGCCTCTATGGGGGTGGCGGGTGTTTTGCTGCAGCGCGCGACTCGTTTTAAGGTAATATGTCCTTCTACAATAGGATTAGTACCTGCTGGAGTCCTGGCTGTTGCAATTGCTTTCTATCACATTGAATTGCAAAATGAATGGTTGTTCTCGTTAATTGGCGTGTTGGGGTCAGCATTTGGTCTGTTAATGGCGTATCTTTTTTCACTGGTAATTCCAATTCAAGTAACTGGAATGCGACGTTTGGTTGGAGGCTTGGTAGCTGCAGGCGTGATTGGCGTTGTTCTGTTCATTTTATTAAGGCTATGGGGGTATAACTTTATGCTCATGGGTTATTTGCCAACCGGTTTATTTGCCACGGGCTCAGTATTGATTCCAATTAGCCTGATCTGCTTTTTCATCTCATTTTTCTTATCCGGTCGCATGAACGGAAGTTCAAGTCATGACCCGACGTGGCTCATCGTCATCTGTATCGTGTTGGCAGTTGTTCTCACGGGAACGGCTATTACGACACTAGGGATCTGGGCCATGGTTGGATTAATCGCTTCGAGTGTTGCCCGGTGGCTTGCGAAAACGGAGGATTACCGCATAATACTGCCAGCAGTGGCCATGATTGGCGCCGTTATTGTGTCCGTATTAAATGCGGTTTCATATATTATTGATCCTCTCATGGGGATCCAACTTCACTTTGTTACAGGTTTAATTGGGTTGCCTGTGCTTGTTGTACTCATCTGGAAGGAAGCCGTTCGTTATACTAAAGAGTCACAAGCAGATGAATCCATTTCGCACTCCATTACGGAAACTACCACTCCATAAATGTTAGTTTAGTAGCTGCTAGGAGTCGGTTATCGTAACGAATTAGTCTTTGAAAGATTTATGGATCAATGGGCTGGAGCAAAAGAGTTAGGCATTCCAACTGAGCTATTTGTAAAATGGAGATTTTGATTAGGTCCAATGCAAAGAGAAGCAGATTATGCTGAAAAGAGACGATAAGAAACAATTGAAAAATATGAAAATGAACTTCAATCAATAGATACTAATCGAGACTTTACTTTCAGGGATGAGTACTCATTAAGGGGATTTCGAGAGGTAATTGAACGTATGTTGGAATTCAGTGTTTAAATGATTTTAAATACAAAAAGAACCTGATCGGCTCAGTCGCCAATCAGGTTCTTTTGTTTGCACTTATTTCACTTGGTCTTCAATCTTTCTTACAAACACTTCAACTGTCTTGCCGTCTACTTCTTTTCTGAACGATTCGTGGGATACGGATGCATCCTCGATTTGTCCGAATGCCCAATAAGAAGTTGGAACATCTGGCCATGTTTGGCCTGCGCCCGTTAACGGACCGCGATAGAGCATACGGTTAATCAGCGTTACGGCTTCGGAACGTACAATGCCGCTTTCAGGCTTGAACGAGCCGTTGGAGTAGCCGGTAATCATACCGTTGCGATATAGCGATTCGATCGCTGGAGCCGCCCAGTGTCCGGCCTTGACGTCCGAGAAGTGAAGCTCAATCGGCTTGCCTGTTTCGAGCTTCAGATAGCGGGTCATGACCGTTGCGAGCTCAGCTCGGCTAACGGGATCGTTCGGACGGAACTTACCATCCGCACTGCCCTCGAAAATCTTGTATTTCGTAACTGTGTTAATATAGCCTGCAGCCCAGAAGTTTGCAGGTACGTCGGTATACGACTTCGCTTCGCTGTCGTATTCGCCAATCATTCTCGCTATAATAGCTGCCAACTCTGCACGAAGCAGCAGCTTCTCGGACTTGAAGGTGCCGTCCGGATAGCCCAAAATGTAGCGTTCACGAACCAGGTTGCCTGCACGGTCGGAGTAGACGAGCAGCTTAATGGTGGAGGATAACTCCGTCCCACCCGTTACCGTTTCGTCACTGTTTACGAATTCGACTTTAAGGGTCACTTGGCGTTCCTGCTCTTGATCACCGAGCGTAGGCCATTGAAGCACGATTTGGAAGTTTCCGGATGTATCTGCTTTTACATCTTTCACATTCCATACAATTGCACCTGCAAGCACGGTGCCGCCATCAGCGCTGATGACCTTCACGCCTTCTGGCAGTGTTACCCGGATTTGCCCTTCTTTCAGGTCTGCACCGGACATGTTCTTATACAACACTGTAATCTTGCTCTCGGAGGACTCTTGATGAATAGATCGGTCCGTCTGCAAGTTGACGGTCAATTCACCGTTCCCGGATTCCGGTGTCTCTGGTTTCTCTGGTTTCTCCGGTATCTCAGGAGTGGAAGGTTCGACTCCAACACTGCCTGGTCTAGGCGTCATTACGAAATCGAATTGCACGATAGAGCGCTCAACTTTAATCGCCATCTTGCCATTCTCGATGTAAGTAGAGCTTTCCGGGTGCGGCGCTTTATCGTAACGGCTGTCATACGGATAGTAGCCGCTCGCTTCAGCCGTAATATAATAGTCGCTGTCTGCGTAGACCATCCACGCATAGAACCCTTCCGTCACGATCTGTATCGGGCTGGCATTATTTTGTGGCGGGAAGCCTGGCAATGCAGGCAGTGTTACCGGACCTGGCGTAATGCCGTTGGCAGCATTGCGTGCTGTATCGGCGAACCATAGCCTAACTGTGACGCTGCGGTCATCAATCAGTTTGCCGGTAGCCGAATTCGTAATGCTTCCAAAAGGATCAATCAGCTCTTCACTAATGTTCATTTCACCGGATGCCTGTACCTTGGCTGTAGGCAGTTCCCCGTTACTCTTGCTGTTGATAATCAAGTACGGTCGATTGATGACATTGCCCGAACCGTCCTTAACATCGTAGTAATAGCGAATTTCTAGCTGATACGTATCATTTTCTTGCGGTAGGCCATCTGCAATAAATAGCCCGTTCTCGTCAATCTGGAAGCCATCCGCTTCCGTTGGATTGGCCAGCAGCGCGCCTTTTGGATCGCTGGCGTTCACGTATTCGTTGTCTTTCTTCAGGTAGACGACAAATGTTGGCTGGCTCAGTCCATTGCCAATCGCTGCAAAGTCGATCAGATGCAGCGCACCTTCGGAATCTTTGCTGCCAATGACGCCTGCAACAGTTTTATTGGCTGTAACCTCGTCCGTTCCATCGCCTCTTAGCGGTTTGTCAATCAGGGCACGCTGCTTGTAAGTAATCTTTTTACCATCACTTACGGGTTTGCTGTACTCAATGGTATAGTCTTGTTTGCTCGGAATGAGGAATTCGTACTCCCCGTTCTCGTCCGTTTCAATCGTAGCCACAATGGAACCGTTCTGGCCCCTTACAATAATGGATTTGCCTGCAACGGGGTGTGTCACGCCTGAGTTGTCTGTCTCTGTAATTTTCCCCTTTAATTTAGGCGGATCAAATGTGATCTTGATCGTCGTCGTTCCGCTGACTTCGCGTGGAACGTCAAAGACGGAAGCTGTTACGACGATTTCCTGGTTTTCAGTCTTTCCGGTAAGGTCAGGGGACTCGTAATAAATAATGGCTTTGCCGTCCGGGCCGGTCGTAACCTCTGTAACCGGATTGCCGTCCTCGTCCACGAATCGGCCGCCCGCATTCGGCGTGCCTGAAGCATCGTCACGATCGAAGCTCACTTTGGCGCCTGGGACTGGATTGCCGTTATCGTCGGTTACGGTTACGGTCACTTTCGTAGGGGTCTCTCCATCGCCAACATTGCGGGTAGGACCGGCAACAATGCTGATGTTTCCGCCCATCGGAATGGAAGAGTCCATCGTAAATGAACTATTTGTCGTTGCACTTGTGTTCAGTTTGCCCTCAGCAGTTGCGGTTACGGTATATTCGCCGTTCGCGCTGATCGCTGTATCCGGCGTCCATACCCAGTTGCCGGAATCCGGATCGCTGACAACTGTACCGCTTAGTGGTACATTGTTAGGATCTTTTACTACAACAGTTAGGGTTGAGCCTGGCTCGCTCGTACCCGTTACTTCTGTTACGGGCTTGCTGCCTTCCCATTCGTTAAGCGGCGTTTCGATTGTGACAAAAACGTTGCTTAGAGGGAAGCCGCCCGATTCGCCTGTTTGTGAACCTAGAGGATTAAGTACGCGCAAAGGGTCCCCCGAATCCACAATATCACCGCCGCTTGGCTGGTACACCAGCTCTGCGGTTGCACCGCGCGGAATTTCTTTGTCGTCCGTCAGCTCCAGCGTTAACGTATCGGAACCTGAACCGGATACAACAACAGCTGGTATAACGGTGTCACCAATTAGGACGCCGAAGCCTGGCTGGCCGATGACATCTACGTTAGCAGGGAATTTGATAATAACCTGGTTAGGGTTGCTGCCAACTGCCGCTGCCGTTGGTTCGAATGTCATTTGGTTAGCAACCGGGAAGTCGACTAGATAACCCAGACTGCGGCCGTTTGGTCCAGACTCACGGACATCAATCAGCGCATCATCTTCATCTTCTTGTCCCGTTGCATAATGCAGGGTAATATTCGTCGGCGCGTTCTCGCTAGGCAGCGTTGGGATTCCATCCGTCGGAAGGCCCTCGCCGAGCGTGAATACAATCGTCTTGCCGCTGGAGTCCGTGCTGTCGAGAACAGAGCTCGTCGCTGTAACGGTTTCGAATTGACCGTCCACTTCCAGCGTGAAGGTAAATGCATTTACACTGTTTAAGACACTTGCTGCATCCAGTGGCTGAGCGAATACAACACGAACTTTATCCCGCGTTGTATCATTAATGACTACTGCCTGAATCGGCTTCATCTGGTTAGTGACCGGATCGTTGACGAATGATCCAAGCTCGTCGCTGGAGTCTTTGATGCGGTCAGCCTCATCTAATTTCTCTGCCTGGTAAGACAAGGAAATGACTGCGTTGAGTGGAATTTGGCCGTTCCAATTCGCAGGAAGCGTGCCGTCTGCAAGCACCAACTGAATTTTGTCAGCGGATTGTCCTGCCACAAGAGCGGCGTTGCTGCTGTTCAGATCAAGCTTTACAGGCGGATTAATGCCATCGTTGATCGTAAGTGCAAATGCTTCCAGAGCGTTGGCCGAAGCTGTAACATCAGACGGGAATTTCACTTCAACCGTATTGCGCTCTATGTTGTTCAGAACCTCAATGCTTTCAGGAGCAAAGCGGTTGTTTACCGGAATGTCAGGTGTTCCTGGAGCCGGGAAGCTGTCCAGCGGAGCGCCGCCTTCGCCTGCACCCTGTATGGAACCCTTGTCTTTGTCGTAGTAAAGCAATGGCGGTGTATTGGGCGGAATGACAAAGTCAGTTGGCAGATCCGGCGGATAGGCCGGACTATCTGGATCTATCTCCAGAACAAGGACGAATGGATCGTCAATGCCATATTTGTCTTTACCGTGGCCGATGACTTTCAGAGGGATATCCTTTTCACCTTGAGGTGTAGGAAGCTTGATCGAAAAACCGTCCCGGTCATCGTCGTTGAAATCGGTAGGGCTGTCCATGTTGACGATAACGGTGTGGCGGTCTGGACCAACCTCTGCCGTCTTAATCACTGGAGCGATTGGATTGGCGAATAAAACCGCAGCTGTGTCGGAATTGCCTCCGCCGTATCGCTTATCCTCATACTCCCCGCCAATACTCGCTTTTACGTTTGTAATATGCGGGTATTTGCCAAGGTTCCACAGATTGACTCTTGCAATGCCATTAGCATCCGTAAGTACGGTAATCTCGCGGAAAGTGACAGCTGTCCCATCACGGTCGAATGTGCGGGTTTTGACAGTTTCGCCTTCCGCAGTCAAATAGACATCTGCATCATCAACCTGCTTGGCCGCAACCTCCGTCCGTCCGCTGCCGATACCGACAGTGCTGTAGGAATCCACATAGTACATCGAGAAGGTAACGGGATAACCGGCAATTTTCTCTCCATCAGCCGTCTTTACTTCTGCTTGTACTTCTGTGTTGGCTTCAGTTGCAGCTAGCCCTGTAGCCGATGTAGGGCCTGTCACAGGAGTGTTGCCTTTTGGCCGATTGCCAAACGCTGCATCCTTTTGGAAATCATAGTTTTTACTGTCCACCACTAAAGGCGTTTTGCCTAAAATGGAGATGGTTGTCGGAGCCTGTTCAACCGATTGAGCACCCGTGCCAGGAACGATCAAGCCGCTGTAATTGTTGAAATACCAGGAATTGATGTCATGGAATTGGTTGGCTCCGCCGGTTGCGGCTGTAAAGCCGACAAAGACGTCATCCTGCAGCAGATTGCTGCCAAGATCCTTTTTATCCGCCATAATCGGCTTAATTTCGAACTCTGTTCCGTCGGATTGCAATGGCGCGACAAGTCTGCCTTGTGCGTTCAAGCTCGGAAATGCGCCAAGCTCCACTGTATCCACTTGGGCATTCAGATCGGTGCCGGTTGTTTGAATCGTTCCATCTGCATTGATGACTGGAGCGTAGAATGTACCAGAATTGTTTTCACGAATCAGATAGACTTCATACTTTTTGGTAACACCATTGTAATCGATCCAGGAGTGAAATTGCTTATAGGGATCGGCTTGCGCTTCAGTACCGGTTTGTGCCAGCGACATGCGCTTCAAATCCAAATTTGCGATGTCCTTGCCATGGTTATGCACCGTATGGCCAACATCGCCATTCAGGTCGAGTGCAACATGGGACGCCCGCGTGTTCGCGCTGGAGCCGATAGGCGTCGGATCGTTACGTACCGGGTTAACCGGGTCCAGGCCATCAGATCCGACATTGCGGTAGGTATCGTATTCAATGCCGATACTTTTTCCGACGCCGGAGTAGCCAAGGCCCCCGCCAATCGCACCAGCTTCGTTGGAAGCGGTCTGAATAACAAAAACAATGCCATCGGCCTGTGAGCCTCCATGCATCTTGAAGCTGAAATACGAGCTGAACGAGCGATTGTCCGTAAGCGTTATACGCTCTTTGTTGAACACGCTCCCGAAGGCATTACCTGACTGTATAGCCAGACGAACCTTATCTTGCTGAAATCCAAGCTCGTTTATTATTTGGTTATTGTTGTAAGAACTTCCTGCTGATTTTCCATAATTGTATTGCAGCCATGCTGTAGTCTGCCCGCCGAGCTGTCCCAGACTGCTTCCGGTCGGTGGGGATGAGCTAGTACGGGTTATGGTGTCTCCGATCATCGGATTGGACACGGTAAAGTCTGCATTTTTCATCGAGACATAAGTCTTGGATGAATCTGCAACAGGAGTTGGCGGGGCTGCGCTTGCCATAGGAGCCGCAGTCACCGTCAGACCGGACAACACGAGGGTGAGAGCTAACCCAAGATTGAATAGGCGCCTCCACCCCTTGTTACCAGGTGAGCCATGTTGTTTCAATTTTTTTCTCTCCTTTTTTGATAGATTTGTGCATTCAAAATTTGACACAAAACGCCATTTTTAATTATACAAACACGATATAGACAAAAACTAAACAAGAAGACGGATTGACGTCCAAAAACAGAGTAATGAGACCTAAAATACACTCTGCATAACTATTAAAATCTTTTTTAAAATTAAGCATTTAGTCTCATTACGGAACGTTGTGGAGTTGCAGGAGAACAATAAAACCATGAGGGGCCTATCTGGGAGTAGGTATTACGAGGGGGAAGTTGGTGAAAGCATCATGCTGATCCTCCGGAATAAATTCCAGAATAGCTGCTATTAATTAAAGCAACCCAAATGAAAAATTATTGATGTAAGGAAATGGAACTTTTTGCGCAAAAAAAGCGTCGATATAAAAGTAGGGGGGAGCTTATGAAAACAAAACATTTGATCGTCATAGTCATTTTCATAATTAGCATAGGATGTTCTTCTGGAGTTGGCGGAACACAAGAGAAGTTAAAACCTAAGAAAATAAAATCCTTTCAACCATTGGAGGAGCGTGTGGTGGATGGCTGGCGAGGCGCGCTGGACGGAGATCGGCTGGTGGCGAAGAGTGATGACAAACTCACGGTAATCGACCTGGCTACCAATAAGCAATTGGCATCGATCTCCGTGGAATACGAAGCGGGCTTTGACATTTCGGGCAACTATGTGGTTTGGTCGGACTTGCGGAATGAACAGACTTCGATTGGCGAACTTGGCAGTTACGATGAGGCGAATGCTGATATATTTCTCTATAATCTGTCCACGGGTGAAGAGCGGCAACTGACAACGGACTCATCGGCACAAATCCAACCGAGAATTTGGGAGAATTATATGGTTTGGATGGATAACTCTAGCGATACAGTCAAAGAGTATCCCACTCATTGGCAGATCGTTTTGTATAATATCGAGACAGGCGAGCAGAAGACTATTACATCGGGCGACGGCGGTCATACAGATCCAGACATCGATGCCGGCAACGTGGTTTGGGAGGACGGTCGTCATGTGACAAAACGGGGATTGCGAGGGGGCGGGAATTTGCCGGAGAATAATACGGACATTTATTTATACCGTATCGAAACCGGCGAGACGATTCCGATCGCAATCGAATCATACAAGGAAGGTCTTCCGCGAGTGTCGGGCAATCTCATAACGTGGGAGGCTTTTAACGGTTCGTACAAAGGCAATGCTTTTGTCTATGACACGGTGACAGAAAAGACTCTTCAAGTAACTAATTTGGCTGTGGATCAACGCACTCCTGTCATTCATGGTAAGTTTGTAGCCTGGATGGACGAGCGAAATGGCTCATCTACACATGATGTTGGACCTGGTCCTCATGACTCGGACATTTATTTAGCTGATTTGGAGAAGGGAACGGAGGTGCGGATATCAGGAGAGGGGCCTCAGATTCTTCCGCTTATTTCTGATCGCTGGATCGTCTATGGCAAGTCAACAGACGCAGGAGCAGTACTTACGGCTGTTCGGCATAGATGAAGAAATCCTGTAAGAGTTTATTTTGGTAAAGGATGAAGTGAATGTAATCTTTGGATGGGAAATTTGATGTAAAGGACATGTGCTTGTTTCACTCGAAATAATGGAAGGATAATACCCCCCTTCGGTGGAATGTATTTGGTGACAACTATTTAGTATGGGAGGAAGCAGTACATGTTGGAAGCCATAAAAGAAGATTCTATATTAGCAAACAAAAAAAGTTGGGATGCTGTAGCTCCGCGTTTTTTCGGAAGATCTTCACTTCCTATCTACGGACCATTTCTACCCACAGAAGACGAACTACACTTATTTGGCGATCTGTCAGGTAAAAAGGTTTTGGAAATTGGTTGCGGTAGTGGGCACTCTCTAAAATATATGTCCGAGAACGGAGCCTCCGAGCTATGGGGAATTGACTTGTCCGATACTCAAATCGAGACTGCGCGGGCTCTGCTTTCAGACAACCATACCAAAGTAAATCTTTTTCAAGAAGCTATGGAAAAGAACCCTGGTATCCCAACGAAAACAACATTATTTCCGAATGAAGAAGCGGGCTCCTTGTTTCCTCAAAAGCTGATACACGCATTTATTCGGGCGCAAGCTCTAATACTAACGCCAACGAGCAGTATGCTAATCAGGTCAAGCAGGACATCTTCCCTATAAGCAGTTATAATAAGAGGATATGCAAATGAGCATGGACAGTAAAAAGGGAGCGAATGCACATGATACAAATCACAATTCCAACGCCAGATGTCACTATACACAAGCAGAAAGAGCCCCAGTTAAGTCATATTTATGGATTTACAGATTTCCACCTGATTTCAAGAGAAACAGGGGGGATTTTCATGTTCTACAATGATCGAGATGAGCTCCTGTTCGTCGGTAAAGCACGAAAGCTAAGACCTCGAATCAAAAAACATTTTGAGGATTCGGTATCCATCATGAAAAACCACAGGGACGAAGTTACCAAAATCGAGGTTTGTATCGTTGAGGATCCCGTCCATAGAGAAATTTATGAAACCTATATTATTAACGAACGAAAAGCCAAATACAATATAGATAAGGTGTTATATAAGTAACGCAATATAAATTGAGCCTCCTAAGGGGCTCGATTTTTTTGTTTCGGGGCTATTTAATGTCGGATATGACCTTTTGGTATTTTTTACGGACGTTCGTTCTGAAAAGAAGGGGCTTTGCTATCCATTATAGTTGATCCCTCATATAGGAAAGCATTTTGCTTTTTACTATAATTGGAATTATGATTGGGTTTCCAGAATTGGAGGATGAACATGAAAACGAAAATGACAAGCAAGAAGATTCTTTTTATTAGCGCGATTGCACTGCCTGTCGTATTATTGTTTGCCTATTTAGGATCACATCTTTTTAGTAATTCTGCGAAAATGGAACGGCAAGCCCCATTAAGCATCTCATCTGAAGAGCCTGAATTGAAAGCTGGAGGAGGAAGCGAAGTGGAATCGGAAGCAGTAGATGTATTCATTGCTGGCTCAAGCCGCGTTCTTACTGATGCCGAGGTCACATCATTATGGGGCGGGATAGATTCGCAATTTTCACCTGACAACGCCGTTGCCGCCGTACAAGGTGCACTGTCACAAGAGGAATTTGAGCAGTTATTCCCTTACCGTATTGGCACGCCGGAATGGCATGGGTTTGCAGCTAATCATCCTAATTACAATGCAGATCAAACCGACTATTATTCCTATAATAACTTGATTGCTGCTGTTACGGATGTAGCTAATATCAAATATAAGGTCGAATACAGACAAGATGATACTAACAATAGTCGCGTATTCCGATTAGATAAAGCAACAAAGACAGAAACGCTCATCTACCAAAATGCCAGTTTTAACACCTCCTCAAATAAAACAGTTCCGATTCTATCGCAAACGGTCGATTTTGGTTCCTTTATTAAAGAAGGGTCCCACTTGAACCGAAAGCGTGAGCTGGCAGCTTTTCTTGCCAATATTTCGCATGAAACGGGCGGAGGTATGCCAACATCCCCTGGAGGTCCGCTTGCTTGGGGATTGTATTGGAATGAAGAAATATCCTATATTAACACCACTACTGTCAATTATGTTGAAGAAAATGACAACTTCCCGCCAGCTGAGGGCAAATCCTATCATGGACGTGGACCGATTCAACTGAGTTGGAACTACAATTACGGATTGATTAGCGGCATTATATACGGCACCAAGGATAAGCTTCTTCAGCAGCCTGAGCTTATTGTGAATGATGGCAAGTTGGGCTTTATGACGGCGATCCTGTTCTGGATGACACCACAGCCTCCAAAACCCTCCGCTCATGATGTGATGGTTGGCAACTGGACGCCTTCTGAATCTGATATTTCTAAAGGGTTAACCCAGGAGGGCTTTGGCATTACCATTATGATTATTAACGGTAATATGGAGGGCAATTTAGACGAAACCGACAGTCGTATCGGTCGTCGCGTTGGCTTTTATCGTAAAATTACAACTCAAATGGGAATTTCAATTGAAGGCGAGAAAGTGAATACTGCAGGCATGAGTCCATTTTAAAATTCCATAATAGTAGTGTTGTTATAATAAACCAATACGAAAAAGAGATTGTAATTGAGAAACGTTATCAGTAATATGAAGAGAGAAGCTAAAAAGTGCGGACAACAGGTGGTGACGGGATGAAGCTAAACGAACATGTGCTGCTTTGGACAACTGCTTCTGTTAAGCTGATGGATGTCAGACATATAGTAGTGGTCAGTGGTGATGCATTACCTGCTTATCGATTGCCTGCCAACGGATTTCTTTTTGCAATTCGCGGGTCAGCGCAAATTAAGCTTGATGATGTGGAGTATGCTGTGAACAGTATGTATGTCCTGCATGGCGGCAAAGGTATGTGCCTGGATATCCAGCTCAAGCAAGAGCGTTTCGAATATTATCTTATTTTGTATAAAGCGGTATTTTTGTTGCCGGAAAGCCCGGAAGTGCGCCGAATCATGACAGAGGGGAATCCAATGCAGATTCAGTACGGTTATGCTCCCTTGTATCCCTTGTCGTTGTACGAGAAACTGGAGTGTATTTCAAAAGAATGGCTAGAACAAGGCAATCTCGAACGACTGCATGCAAGGACATTGTTCTATCAATTTATATACCAGCTTATTCATCAACTTAACCAGCAGGATGTCCGAATCATTCGGGCAGATCCGGCTGAGCAAGCGCTACATTATTTGCATGAACATTATACAGAGCCTCTGACATTGGAGCTGCTGGCATCGTTGCTGGATTGCAGCATCAGTCATCTGTCGAGAGTATTCAAGCAGCGTACGTCCTGCAGTCCCATTGAATATATGATTCGTCTACGTATCAACAGAGCCAAAAGCCTGCTTGCCCACACGGAAGCATCCCTGCAGGAAATAGCCATAAGTATCGGCTATACAGATGTGTATTATTTTAGCCGCATTTTCAAAAAACAAACGGGGCAGTCCCCACTCCGCTACCGCGAAACCTGCTCTAATTCAGTGGTAAAGTCGAATAATCCATTCCTCATGCTGCGATCATCCATTGTTCCTCATAAGGTTAGACGCTATATTAATAAACGTAGTGATAATCATTATCAATATATGGATGAAGGGGCTTTTCATTTGATCAGACACAGAAAATATTCGACCGCGTTAACTCTGCTGTTAAGTCTAACATTGCTGCTTAGCGCTTGCTCAGGCACAACAAACAATAACAACTCAGCCGCCAATTCCGCGACAGCCTCCAACGGAGTCTCTAGTGGGAACAATAGTCAGGTAGTGACGAAACAGCCAACAGCAGCTATAGAAACGGTCAAGTACCAAGGAGCTGATGGAGAAGTTGAGATCCCGAGAAACCCACAAAGAATTGTTCTCTTGACCCACGCCTATGTTGGTTATTTCATTGCGCTCGGCATTGTTCCAGTCGGTGCACCATCTATGACGCTGGGCAATCCGTATTATAAAGGAAAGATGGATGGCTTGGAGGATATCGGAGCTCCTGGCGGATTTTCGAACGAAAAAATTCTTACCTTAAATCCGGATCTGATCATTGCTCTTAAAGGGACGGAAAATTTGGAAGCATTAAGTAAAATCGCACCCGTTGTAACGGTCAATTACGGAGAGAAAAACTATAAAGAGCAATTAATTGAATTTGGCAAACTAGTGAATCGTGCAGATAAAGCCCAACAATGGGTTGATAATTGGGAGAAACAGATTGCCGAATACAAACCACAGGTTCTGCAGGCAGTAGGTGATAAGACGGTATCTGTGCTGAGCCAGTATGATAAAAGTGTTTATCTTTTTGGTGAGGGTTATGGACGGGGAACAGAGATTATCTATGACGAATTTGGATTAAAAGCCCCTCCATCATTTGATATCGAACTGGGTTACGCGGATATCTCTCTGGAGAAGCTTCCTGAGTACGTTGGCGATTATATCTTTACAGCTCCAGATGCCTCAGTAGCAGAGGATACGAGTCCTATGTATAGGAGTGAAATGTGGAATACACTTCCCGCTGTCAAAAATAATCGGGTATTTTACCTCGATAAAAATTCTGCAGCTTTCAACGATCCCATCACATTGGAAGCCGTGCTGCCGATTATTGTGGATAGCCTGACTTCAGCTGAAGCCGGGAAGAAGTAAAGCGAGGCTATAATCAATGAACAGTGTCAGAGTTCCTTAATTTCCCGTTTGGCACAGGGAAGTTGGAGCGAAGACACTGTTTTTTTGTGTTTAATAGGAGATGGGATAACTGTTCTCAATTAACTGTGTAAGGGGATAATTATTTAGGCGGATTCAGAGTGAAACAAAGGATGCAGCTACCGATGGTAATCGTTGGTGTCGATTCTAACAAAATAATAAGTTTCTTCCGATATCAACATAAACAAACCAATTCTCACTTTAATTAGGAGGTGTTCCGATGACTTCTTTTTCTGCTGTGTCGAAAACGGATAGGGGAATAAATAAATTAACTCCAAACTCCACAAAGGATAAGGAAATGCAGGAGCTCTATAAACAGAGGACAAAATTACAGGATGAAATTAACAAAGTAAATAACAACCAAGAGATGGATTCCAAGTTGAAAATGGAACGCGTAAAGACTCTAACGAGCAGCATGCAGCAGATTGACTCTAGAATCTCTGAGATCAAGTTGGAGAATGTGAAAAAGATGTCTCCTGAAAAAGGCCCATTGAATTCAAATACTAATCAATCAAAACCTGGTCATGACCCTCAACTTGCTATTATTATTGAGAAGAGCGCTTCTTATTCCCAGTTGACTCAATCAGTTGGGCTACGAGCAAAAATGGATGGTGAAATTAAAACCTTAGAGGGTGCAGTTCGTTTTGACCGCACACTTTTGGAAGCTAGCCCATCAAATGATGCAGGAAAATCACTGATGCTCCAAAACGCTGAGGAAACGGTCTTTAAGATGAAGCGTGAAATGGTGCAAGATATACACGCCCAGCGTAATGTCGTAGATCAGAAAATTAAGGAACTTGTTTCAGAAATTAATGATATTGAGGAGAGCAGTAATACCCATACCTCTCCCGTAGGAGATCTTCCTGAAGACAAAGAAGACCGTAACACCCCTTCTGATACTAAGGAACGGCAAGCAAGTACAGCGGCCTCTTCTGATTCGTCACACTCGGCAGTTATTGATATTCGGGTATAGGAAGACTATGCTCTTTATCAGTACTGGCGCTCAGAGAGATCTCGGCGTATGATGTTATATGGTTTATCTTTGCATGAGACAGTCTGGCTCGCGAAAGCGGCCGGGCTGTTTTTTGCTTATCTATATAAAGTTCAATTTCAAGTGAGAGAATCGATACGGAGCAGGAGTCTTAGATATGAAATGAACAAGGTTAGATTGCCAGAGGAGGGGAAGGCGTGGACCAGATAGATGATGCATCTATTATAGAAGCCGTATTGAACGGCAATAAGCAGGCATTTGCGGATATCGTTCGTCGTTATCAAAATAAGCTTTATGGGTTGTTCCGCAAGATGGGATCTTCTGAGGCAGACGCTCAAGACTTAACCCAGGAGACGCTAATCAAAGCGTACCGCAAGCTGGCATCTCATAATCCAGCTAAGAGCTTTGCGGGGTGGATTTATACCATTGCAGTTAATTTGCAGAAGGATCGGGGAAGTCGAAAATTACGAGATCCGATACAGGAAGCTAGCTATGATAGCGAGACACCGGAATCGAAGCTGCTGCAAAAAGAATTACGCTTCGAACTGGATCATCTGCTAGAGGCTCTGCCCGAGCAATATCGGCTTGTCCTCATTTTACGTTATACCAATCAGCTCAATCATAATGAGATTGCCGACATTACGGGCATGTCGGTCCGTCAGGTGACGAACGCTGTCTTTCGTGCCAAAATCAGCCTGCGAAAAATCGTAGAAGCTAAGGAGGGGCAACGCTATGATATTTTGGGAGCGTACCGCAACAAAAAAAGCCAGTCGTAATGAGGACAGTCAACCAATGGAGAATAGAGGTTGGGAAAAGGCAATTTTTGCTCAAAAGCTGCCGGATGAATTCACCAACAAAGTGATGCTGGCATTAGAAGAAGTTGAGATTGAGCCGGCCCAAAGTATCTCTGCTCCATCCAAGTCGAGCGTAAGAATCGAAGCGAACGATACATCCATTGCCGCCCAGATCCAACGAAGCCGGATGGCCAAGCGTGCGTGGCGTCTAAAAGTTTTGGGGGCGTCGGCTGCGGCCATCTTGCTTGCAGGAAGTACGTTGCTATATACACAGCCCACTCTTGCCGAAATGGTGCGGTCGTTATTTGCAAAAGACGCTTATGTGGACCAGGGTATGCAACAGGCTCAGCAATCGGGCTTCGTACAGATTTCAGGCGCCAGCGCTGTTGACCAGGGTTATGTATTGAAAGTTAATGAGGTTATTGCCGACTCCACTCGGCTCATAATTGGAATTGATGTCTATGATGCAAAGGGAAATGTACAGAACGGGGAGATCGACCACGCGACTGCTGACTTTAATCTTTTCAGCATTGAGAAGGGGAATGTCAGAGATGTTTCCTATGAGAGGAGAACAGGTGGGAATCAAACGACGAATCGAATTGAATTCGATTTTATGCGTCCCGTCCTGTCCAACAAGTTGCAGCTCAATGTGCAGATTAAGAATTTAAGACTATATGGAGACAAGTTGAACGAGGATGCTTCTGCTATAACGATAAAAGGGGACTGGTCGCTGGTTGTTGGGGCAGATCTGGCGAAAGCCAAAGAACATACTTTGCTGACCCCAATCCATCAATTGTATGAAACGCCAAGCGGTATACAGATTCACATGCAGGGTGCATCCCGAACACCGAGCGGAGGTTCGCTCGAATTTACAACAAAGCTGACTTCGGAAGCGGCTGGGCGAGCGGTGGACGGTCAAAGCGGATTCCACAAGCTGAAATTTCATCTGGAGGATGAGCAGGGGAGTTGGCTAGGAGGCAACGATGAGTTTGAAATAGGCCGCCGGTCCGAGCTGGAACGTTGGAGCGGGGTGACCCAATGGTTTTATCACTTTAATCATTTTGCCTATGATAAGGAGAAGATCCGGTTCGTGCTGGACAGTTACGTCATTAGGGAGAGGAGCGAAGAGTCCGTTACGTTTGATCCTGCAGTGACATCGGCTGAACATCCTGCCATCTTCGAGGGCTCGGGTGATAAGCTTCTGCTTGAAGGACTTCGTATTGGGCCTGACCCTAATAACCCTAAGTCCGATCAAATACTTGCCCTCATTCCATTCGGAGGGACTATAACGAACAATATCGCTGAGGATACTTGGAAGGCAGTGGACGAAAACGGCAAGGAGTATTCGATTCATGTTGGCGGCGGCATAGCAACCGATCGATATGGCGCACACAGCTTAGGCGATGTTCGTTTTGTCGTGGATGGTCTGAAGCAAATGCCTAAGCAGCTGACGTTGAAACGTACCATCGTTAGTCGTCAATATATGGATGCCGACTGGTCTTTTGATATTCCGCAGACAGGGACAAAGGGAGTCATTCCGGAGTAATAACTTCCATAAGCCGCTGCAGCCTTTACTGCAGCGGCTTCAGAGTGTCGATAAAGTCATATGGACTTTTCGACACTTTATTTTTATGTAATAGGACTCCGCTGGCAAAGGGAATTTGATTTAAACCGCTCTGAGAATAAGCGCTGAGAATTAATCTTTAATAACGAATCGCTGATAACGAAACGTATAACAAACTTTTATTTCTCTCATTTGATAAAAAAATAGCTACTCACCAGACTTAAGGCGTTGAAACCGACTTAGAGTGTCCTCAGAGCGCGTATCAAGGAGATTAAGACGTTGAAACCGACTTAGAATGTCCTCAGAGAGCGCATCAAGCAAATTAAGACGTTGAAACCGACTTAAATTGTCCTCAGAGCGTGTATCAAGGTGATTAAGGCGTTGAAACCGACTTAGAGTGTCCTCAGAGAGCGAATCAAGGAGATTAAGACGTTGAAACCGACTTAGAGTGTCCTCAGAGAGCGCATCAAGGAGATTAAGACGTTGAAACCGACTTAGAGTGTCCAAAAGAGCGTATCAAGGAGATTAAGACGTCGAAACCGACTTAGAGTGTCCAAAAGAGCGCATCAAGGAGATTAAGACGTTGAAACCGACTTAGAGTGTCCAAAAGAGCGCATCAAGGAAATTAAGACGTTGAAACCGATTAAAAAAGATACAACCAACTTCATAAAGATAGCACCATCTCAATCGGTGCCAATAACAGTTGCCTTCGCCTAAATCCACCTCCAGGCTATGTCAGGCCACTGTAGGTATTCTCATGTTATTGAGTGTGGGGACTTTCTCCACAGGTTGAAGCCGCTGCAGCAAAGGCTGCAGCGGCTTTCTCATTCTTCCAGACGCTATATCATCTACTTATACAACCAAATTCCCGACACCGTCATAACCGCTGGCAGCGCGGCTTCATCAATTGCGACAGTGTCATACCAGCCGCCTACGGCCAGGTTGAGCACAAGATAGAAGGACTTGTCAAACGGCATGTCCGGCTCCATAGTGCGCTCTGCAAAGCAGTGGCCATCTACTAGCCAGCGGATGGAGCTCTCGTTCCACTCCAGCGTATAATCACGGAATTGGTCAATGGTACCGTCCTCAAGCTGGTACGAATACTCATCCAGCTTTTTGTGGTCCCAATCCTTCCCGTAGTGCAGCGTTCCGGATACTTGCCTAGGCAGACGGCCTCTAGCTTCCATAATGTCGATCTCGCCGGAAGCGGGCCATGGCCCGTAAGCCTGTTCCTGCGGAAGCAGCCAGATGGCAGGCCATAGCCCCTGTCCGACAGGCAGCTTGGCACGTATGACCAATTTGCCGTATTGATAGGAAAAGTGGTCCTTTGTATCCAGGCGCGCGGAGGTATAGACAAAGCTCCGTCCGTCATCGGTCTCAATAGGCTCGCGTCGAGCACATAAATTTAAGCCAGACTCATCGATATATAGGTTCTTCGCATCACCTCTATAATATTGCTGCTCGCCGTTCCCCCAGCCTGGGTGAATAGGCTTGCCGTCGTTATCCAGCAAGTCGTTGCCAAGGCGAATGTTCCATGCGCTCAAGTCGGTGCGGCTATCCGTAAAATCCTGCTGCCATATTAGCTTATTCATCCCTTGTACACTCCCCTCATCTAATCCCAGCATACTAATTTTTAAAGCCTGGTCAAACAAATCCAAAAAAATGGGATAGGGTCAAAAATCGTGGCCTTTTTTTCTGATGCCCGTTTTCATACGATAAGTAGGAAGGGGGCACAAACTATGTTCCAACACAGAGCAGGACTAAAGTCATTTTTTAGGCAGTGGCAATTGCAAAGCATGGTAATCCCCGGGATTATCTGGATGATTATCTTTTGTTACATCCCTATGCTTTGGCTCATTATTGGATTTATGGACTTTAGCATCGCCAAGCCTATGCTGCAATCACCCTTTGTCGGGCTGAAGCATTTCCAGGATTTCGCTTCGGATGAACGTTTCTGGCGCTCCATCCGCAATACGCTGGGGATGAGCACCATTAAGCTCGTGCTGGGTTTTCCAATTCCGATTTTTTTCGCCTTAATGCTCAATGAAATTCGGAGTATCCGCTTTAAGCGTACGGTACAAACCATTTCGTACCTGCCGCACTTTATTGCCTGGACCATCTTTGGCGGCATCATGCTCAACTGGCTGGGCGAGGGCGGCGTGATCAACCAACTGATGATGGCGGTGGGCTTCCAGGATCGTGAAATTTTGTTTAATAGCGACCCTAAGTACTTTTGGTGGATTACGTACTTCTCCGATATTCTCAAAGAAACCGGCTGGAGTGCCATTATCTACATCGCTGCTATAGCGGGTATTGATCCAGCGCTATATGAAGCGGCCGAGCTGGATGGGGCCAATCGCTGGCAGCGAATGTGGCATATTACCATTCAATGTATACGTCCAACCATCGCAATCTTGTTCATTCTGGCAGTTGCCGGTATGCTCGGCAGCAACTTCGAGCAGATCTTTATCCTTAAGAACAACATGAACATGAGGATGGCGGAAAGCCTAGATCTGTACATCTATAACATGGGTTTGGTATCGGGACGATACTCCTTCTCGACGGCCGTACTATTTGCACGTTCTATTGTCGCACTAGGGCTGCTGTTCCTGGCTAACTATGCATCCAAAAAACTAACTGGCGACAGCATTTTCTAGGGGAGGGCAGATACATGCTAAGACGCGGAAGATTTCGACGCATCGGATTGTTTGAGGTCTGCAATACCTTGCTGATGCTGGCAGTTTGTTTCCTTACGCTGTACCCGATGTGGTTTGTATTCATTAACTCGTTTAATCCGGCGGAAAAGGCCATACTCGGCACAGTCAACTGGTTTCCGGAATCGTTTTCATGGGCGAGCTACAGTGTTGTATTTCAAGATAAGGGTCTGATGAACGGTTTCTACATCACCACCTTGCGTACCTTGATCGGGACGACGGCGCATGTATTGTTTACTGCCATTGTGGCTTACGGCATAAGCAAGACCAACCTGATCGGACGCAAGCTGTATCTCAAGATTGCCTTGATCACCATGTTGTTTTCAGGGGGACTTATTCCTTCGTTTATTCTCATGACCAAGCTGGGACTGTACGATAATTTCCTGGTCTTTATCATTCCTGCGATGTACACGTTTTTCAACATGGTTATTTTCATGAGCTTCTATCGCACCATCCCTGACAGCCTGGAGGAATCTGCCAAGGTAGATGGAGCTTCGGATTATGGTGTCTTGTTCAGAATCGTATTGCCCAACAGCATGGCCGTTATTGCGACGATTTCGCTCTTCTCCGCCGTGTATCATTGGAATGATTATTATCAGGGTGTTATCTACATCCGCTCGCAGGACATTATTCCGCTGCAAACGATGCTCTTCAAGATTGTTGCAGAGAACTCCATGACTTTCATGCAACAGCAAGCCATGGCTCAGTTCGGCGCAAGGCTGCCAGGCAACTCCATCAAATTTGCATCGATGATGGTGGCTACGCTTCCAATTTTGTTGTTCTACCCCTTTATTCAGCGCTATCTGGTCAAAGGTGTTATGATTGGCGCAATTAAAGGGTAAGCGTCATACGCCGATCTAAGCGACAGTTTAGAGAGGCGTATGATACAAATAGATTAAAAAATAGGGGAAGAAAAGAAAGGATGATCATGTAATGAAGCGCAACCACATGAAGAAAAGCATCATTATGGCTCTGGCATTAATTATGATGCTCAGCTTGGCTGCTTGCACGGGGTCTAAGAACAATGATAACAAGCCGACCTCCACGCCTTCGGACAGCACGCCTGCACCGTCGGGTGAGACAGCGTTAAATCCCGAAATACCTGGATGGCAGCTGGATACCAGTCCAGTAGAGTTATCCTGGTTTGTAGGAGCCTCTTGGTATCCTCATGCCTGGGGAGAGACCCTTGCTTCTAAATATGTAACAGAAAAAACAGGCGTTAAAATTAAAATTGAAGTACCTTCTGGCGAGGCAAATGAGCAAATTACGCTCGCGATGACTTCCGGTAAACTGCCAGATCTTATTACAATGGGATCTTGGGAAAACGCTGTCAAAAAGCTGTGGGAAGGCGATTTTGTTTTTCCTTTGAATGAATTGGCTGATCAGTATGATCCGTACTTCTTCAAAGTCGCTGGGGATGGCACTCTGAAGTGGTATCGTCAAGATAATGGCAATACGTATGGCGTTCCGAATGACTCATTCAGTCCTAACCTGATGCATGAAACAGGCATGACGGCTGCGAACCAAACGTTCCTGGTACGAAAAGATTTGTATGAGGAAATGGGAAAACCGGATATGAGCACGCCGGAAGGTTTCTTGAACACGCTGCAGTTGCTGAAGGACCAGTATTCCCAATATAAAGGCCAGCCGATGAGCCCGTTCTTTGCTCAAGGCAATGTTCCTTACGGGATGACGGAGTACTTGCAAAACTTGCTGGCTGTTCCGCATGAGAAGGATGGCAATGTATATGACCGCATCACGGATCCCGATTATGTTGCTTGGCTGAAAACGTTCCGCACGGCTTACGAACGCGGACTGATTAATGTAGATTTCCTGGTGGATTCCGATACGCAAGTAGATGAAAAAACGAACAATGCTCGTTATTTCATGATGGTTCGCGAGTGGAACGGCATGGCGGCTGTTAATCCGTTGCTGGCTGCAAGCGCCAACCCGGATTCTTATTACATCGCAGTAGACGGACCGCAGAACAGCAAAGGCGAAAAAGCTAAGCTGTTCCCAGGCAACATGGATGGCTGGATGGTTACGATGATCAGCAAAACCACTAAAAATCCTGAACGTGCCATCCGCTTCTTGACTTATCTGGCTAGTGAAGAAGGACAAAGAGACTTGTTCCTGGGCAAGGAAGGCGAAACGTGGGATATGGCCGACGGCAAGCCGCAATTGAAGCCTGAGATGGTAGATCTGGTTTCCAATGATATTGAGAAGCTGGAGAAGGAATACGGTATCATGGATACGTACTGGATGGTCCGTAACCCAGTTATTATTAACCAATGGAGACCGGAGAAAACGCCTGTTCTTAAGCAGATGGAAGACTTCGCGAACGCTCAAGCTGATATCGACAGCGGCATCTACAAAGGACTTGATCCTCAGGGTGATTCCGATGCGGCAGTAGCCTGGGCACGTATCTCCCAAAACTGGGAGGAAGTAATGCCTGAGCTGATTACCGCTAAGGACGAGGCTGCTTTTGACAAAGTGTTCGAGGGCTTCCTTTCCCGTCGTGATAATTATGGCTTTGACAAGGTAATGGAATTCCGTCAGGCTGAGCTGAGCGCACGTAAAGCTAAAATGGCGGAGTAATCTAATCCGCTGATCATGAATGCCGGCCGCCGAATGGTGGCCGGTATTCCCTGCTTTGTAGAGTATGGCCTAATCTCGCCCTGTATCTTCCAGCCTTGCTGTAATATATGGTATATTACAGGGGTGGGGAGGGCACTTACATGAAGGATCTGCTGAAAAATATGAGAAAGATATACCGCAATTCCCGCATTTCGCAAAAATTGCTTCTGGCCTTCAGCCTGTTGATTGCTGTTCCTGCCATTGTGGTTTCCTTTTTATTTATCCGCACGCAGGAAAACCAGCTGTACAAGGACGCTATGGCTACTGGCAGCAGCCATGTATCGCGTCTGGACGAACAGTTGCGCAGTAGAATGAATATAATTGAAAACGCTTCCTCTACGGCGCTAAGGCAAAAGGCATTTGTAGATTTTATTCACTCCAATATGCGTGGAGACGGCTTGCGTCTGGTGAAATTCAGGCAAAACCAATTTGAGCAAATGCATAATATTATCCAAAGCCATGAGATGATCGACGAGCTTAGCTTTTATATCGATAACCCGAACCTGTTTGAAATCTGGCCTGAAATCTATCATTTTGACAAGTTCGAGCCTCAGGATTACTGGACGACACTTCGGGATGAGGGCGGGTCAGCTTACCGCTTATTTGCTTATAAGGATGGGGAGCACACGCTATCCTACTACCGGTTGGTACGCCTGCAGGATCAGCAGCACAAACGTCCCAGCATCATGGAAATTCGTGCTTCGCACAATGTGTTCTTTAACAATCTGCTTGAAGAGACCGGAGGAGACTTTTTCTCGGTTGTGATGGACGGTGCGAATTCCTCCCGATATGTATACAATCCTAATCATAGCTTTCCTCAATATGTGGAGGAGGAACTGGACGATATTCTGGGCACCATTCATGGGCAACTGGATGTACTGCAGCAGAATAATCCCATTAAGGTTCACGTAGGCGATCATACCTACTATGCGCTGTATCGCTACATTGCTCCTCTGGACGCCTATGTAGTGGATATTGCATCCCACCAGGCACTGATGAAGGGCCCGCGAAGCTGGTATGGATTTGTGGCAGCGATTACATTGTCAACACTCTTGATGCTGCTTCTGTTAGTCTCGCTTACGATAAGGCGCATGCTGCGCCGGCTGGACGGCGTATTGGCTTCCATGCGCAAGGTGCGGAAAGGCCAACTGGATGCCAAAATTAATACCGGCCTGAATGAGAATGAAACGGGCGATGAAATCGACGAGGTGGCTGTCAGCTACAATAAAATGCTGGATGAGATCAAACGCCTGATGACACAGGTGGTGGATAAGCAGCTGATTGCGAAGAATGCACAGCTGCACTCGCTGCATGCTCAGATTAATTCGCATTTCTTATATAACGCGCTGGAATCGATCCGGATGCAAGCCGAGATTCAGCGACAGCCTGCTATTGCGGATGCGCTGGTTTCCTTAGGCTCGCTGTTGCGCTATAGCATGAAGTGGCGCAGCGATACCGTTGCTCTCAGTGAGGAGCTTGCCAATATACAGAGTTATATTCAATTTATCAACTTCATGGAAGGCGGCAGCATCGTATTGACGGCGGATCTTCCTCAAGAGGTGCTTCGTTACGCCATTCCTAAAATGTGCATGCAGCCCATCGTGGAAAATGCCGTTCATCACGCGGCGCCTCCGGGTGGCAGTGTACATATCCAGATTAATGTATCCGTGGAGAATGACAGCTTGTTGCTCATCGACATTCGGGATGACGGCGCGGGTGTTGGGCCGGAGATGCTGGCTAGTTTGCAGGCTGTGCTGCGGGGAGACTCCGATACGCCGATCGTTAGCAGCAAGAACGGCTTGGGCTTGGAGAACGTGCATAAGCGCTTGCAGCTTCATTATGGCAAAGACTGCGGACTTTGGATTGACAGTGTACAGGGCGCGTATACCTGTGTAACGATACGCTTGCCTTGGGAAAATGTGAATCTTGGAGGTTGGTAAGCATGTTGAACATTCTAATTGTGGATGATCAAAAAAATATTCGCGATGGCCTGCAGGCCATGCTGAGTCAATTCCCTCTTGAGTTTGACAATATGTACTGCGCTGCCAATGGGGTTGAGGCATTGCAGCTATTGCGTCAGCACAGCATTCAACTGGTCATTACCGATATTATGATGCCGGATATGGATGGACTGGAGCTCATGGCTCAAACCAAAGAGGAGCGCATTAAAGTCAATTATCTTATTATTAGCGGCTACAGCGACTTTGCCTATGCTCAAAAAGCGATTGGGCTAGGCGCAAAGGGCTACCTGCTCAAGCCTGTGAAGCGGGAGGATCTGCAAACCTCGGTAGAGCATGTATGGCAGGAGATACAGGCGCGTCAGGCACTCTCACGCAATATGATGCATATTTCCCGCCGCGCCCGTGAGACGGACCGTAAGGAGCTAGGCATGTTTATGCAGGGCGCTGTCAATGATGAGGCGTGGGTTGATCAGACCCAGGGGCAAAATCCAGAGCTGTGGAGCCATTACCGCTTATGCCTGCTTCGAGAGGAGCTATGGATTAACCAACCGGGGGCCAATAGCAGCCATAGTATGGAATCGATTGCCTACCGCGTCTATGGCAGGCGGGGCTGTATAAGCTTGCAGCACGGACAGCATCTGATCCTCGCGGTTGATGCATCCGTCGATACGGGGGCTTTGCCTGCCGCACTTAAGGCAGGACAGATTAATGCTGTTATTGCCATGACCGGCCCACAGGAAGGATTAAAGGGGCTGTCGGAGAGCTATACCCAAGTGCTTGAGCTGTATCGTCACAGCTATCTATTTCCAGACAAGCGCTGCATCTTGCCTGCGCATATTGATCGGCTAATACAGCAGTGGGAGCTTCCGTATGAGGGGTTATATTCTCTGTTTCAATTAATCGGCACCAAGAACAGCGGCAAAATCGCCCAAGGCATCTCCATGATGTTCCACAAAGATGTGCTGCAACGTTATCATATCCGTTATACTCAGCAGCTTTGCCGCGCTGTGGTGAAAATGCTGGAGGAATATGAGCGTGTGATTCGTCCCTATATGGGGGATGAGGCGCTTGATATTGATTGCTTGCGCAATCTGTTCGATTATCCGGGCATTCGCGATTATATTCAGGCGCTGCAACAACAGCTGTTGCGATTGAATCAATACTATTATGAATATAAGTGCAGCTACCGTAATACGCATGACTTGAATGAGGCCATTCGTTTTATACATGAGAGCTACCACAAGCCGTTGGACCTTGCCATGGTGTCCAACCACGTGTCGCTTAATTATGCTTACTTTTCTAACTTATTTAAGAAGAATATTGGCAAAGGCTTTGCAGAATATCTTCGAGATGTACGTCTCGATAAAGCGCGGCGGCTGCTGGCCGAGACAGAGCATAAAATCGTCGAAGTCGCAGCTATGGTAGGGTATGAGAGTTATAAAAGCTTTACACGGGCATTCCGAGATGTGATGAACATGCAGCCTACAGAGTATCGTCAGTTGATGCGGCGGAAGCATGAAAGAGAAGAGAAATATCAAGACACAGCGCTATGAATCTGCCATAGCGCTGTTTTATTCACCCCGTTTATGAAAAGCCAAAAAATTGGGGCACAACAAAAATAATTGTACCTTTTCATCCCATTATGATTTTCGGTAGAATAAAGATGTTCCCTTATGTAAGCGGTTTCTTTCTATCCGGAAGTAAAGGAGCCGCAGGTCTGCAAAGCGAGTAACGATCACTACCTGAGCGTCTGAAGGTCTCTAAGTCTATGAATTTTACAGACGGTATTGCAGCTGCCAGACATGAGCTAGCCATGTATCTGGAGCAGGATGATGTGGCTGTGCAGCCACATCACGGGGTACGTCAAGCGAAGCACGGATAGGTCAACAAGTGAATTCCTTATGTTTTATATCCATGCATTTAAGGAGGCAATTATGAAACGATATCATACTACGGCGAATAGGTTAAAGCAACGGATATTGAGTTTAGTTTTGGCAATAGCCATGATAGCTAGCGTAGGTCTAATGCCCGCATCTCAGGTACAGGCTGCAGGAACTGCAGTTACCTCAATGACTTACTTCTCGACAGCGGACGGACCTGTTATTTTCAATTCAGGAGTAGGGCAAGCCAGTTACGGCTTTGTTATGCCCGTATTCAACGGAGGCTCAGCCACTTGGAATAATGTTTCCGATGATGTAGGCGTGAAAGTGAAAGTCAGCGGCAACTGGGTCGATATCGACAGTGTCAGCGGCTATGTTTATAACCAAAACTGGGGTCACTGGAGCGATGGAGGTCTGAATGGTTATTGGTTCATTCTCTCCGCTACGACAGAGATTCAGCTCTACTCCAAGGCTAATCCTGGGGTGACACTTGATTATACACTTGTTTTCCAGAACATTAATAAAGCCACGATTACTGCAATGACACCTACACAAGGCCCGCAAATTACAGCAAGCTTTACAGGCGGCGCTGGGTTTACTTACCCGACCTTCAACAACGATACGGCGGTTCCTTACGCAGCTGTCGCGGATGACTTGAAGGTGTTTGTGAAACCGATCAACAGCAGCACATGGATTGATCTTGAAAATAATGCAGCCAGCGGCTGGATCTATGATAACAACTTCGGCCAATTCACCGAAGGCGGAGGCGGATTCTGGTTTACGGTAACGGAGTCGATCAATGTCAAATTGGAGTCCAAAACGTCTTCGGCTAATGTCGTTTATACGATTACCTTTAATCAGCCAGTAAGGAGTTCGTATACGATTACGCCTTATGACGGCACAACCTTTACCGCCGATGTGAGCGGTGTTATCGGCATACCGCTCCCTAAGATTGACGGAGGAGCGGCAATAGGCACGGAGCTTGGAGGTTTCGTCTACCAAATCAATATCAACGGACAGTGGGTTGATTTGGCGAATTCCAGCCAGAGCGGATTCTCTTATTCTCCTAACGGCTATAATCGGATGTCTGACGCCAATCAGTGGGGTTATTGGGCTGATTACATCTATGGACTTTGGTTCCAGCCCATCCAAGAGGATATGCAGATTCGTATTGGTTATCCATTAAACGGGCAGCCAGGCGGAAGCATCGGAAACAATTTTGTTAACTATACGTTCATTGGCAATCCTAATGCGCCTCGTCCGGATGTATCCGATCATGATGATGTTGCCATCGGAACACCAACAAACCCGGCTATTGATGGGCAGACGCTTATTTGGCAGGATGAGTTTAACGGAACAACGCTTGATATGAGCAAATGGAACTATGAAACAGGCTATTATATCAGTGACGACCCTCATAGCTGGGGCTGGGGCAATGCGGAGCTGGCTCACTATACAGATAGTGACCAAAATATATTCGTAGCGGACGGAAAGTTGAATTTCAGAGCCCTGAACGAGCCGAAAAACTTCCCGCAAGATCCTACTCGCTATGCACAATATTCGTCGGGCAAGCTGAATACAAAGGATAAGCTCTCCTTCCAGTACGGTAGAGTGGATATCCGTGCAAAGCTGCCTACAGGCAATGGAGTATGGCCTGCGCTTTGGATGCTCCCTGAAGATTCCGTATACGGCGCGTGGGCCGCATCCGGCGAGATTGATATTATGGAAGCAAAGGGACGCTTGCCTGGCATGACCAGCGGAGCTCTGCACTTCGGCGGACAATGGCCGGTGAACCGCTATATTGCGGGTGACTATCACTTCCCTGAAGGTGAAACCTTCGAAAATGATTTCCATGTCTACACGATGGTATGGGAAGAGGATAATTTCAAATGGTATGTGGACGGCAAGTTTTTCTTCAAAGTAACAAATGATCAATGGTATTCCGTAGCTGCGCCGAACAATCCGAATGCACCGTTCGATCAGCCGTTCTACCTGATTATGAACTTGGCGATTGGCGGATATTTCGACGGTCTTCTGTCTCCGGACCCTGAAGATATCCCAGCAACGATGCAGGTCGATTATGTACGTGTGTACAAGGAGAACGGTGTAGAGAATCCTGGCAACGTATCTGTTGCCGGTGTCACGGTGAACCAGACTTCTGCACAGGTAGAGGTGGGCCAGGATGTACAGTTGAATGCTACAGTAACGCCGTCTAATGCGACTAATAAGCAAGTGACTTGGACGGTGTCCAATTCGAGCGTCGCTTCCGTGAATACGAGCGGCAAAGTGACGGGGGTTGCTCCGGGCACGTCGACGGTTACGGCGACAACCGTGGACGGCAATAAGACAGCTGTAAGCACCATTACCGTTGTGCCGCCGGCATCCACCGTTATTGTCATTGGTGACGGGGTACGCGGGCTGAAGAAAACCGGTAATAACCTACAGTTTTATGTGAATGGCGCAACCTTTGCGGATTTGCACTATAAGGTGAATAATGGAGGCCAGCAGAACGTAGCGATGTCGACTACAGGTAACGGCAACTACACCTACGCTGTCAACAACTTGCAGCAAGGGGATACTGTGGAGTATTTCTTCACCTATAATCCAGGTCAAGGCGCACTGGATACGCCATGGTTCACCTATGTTCACGGGGTAACGCAGGGCACGCCGGAATAAGTAATCATGTAAGCGTACCGACAGGTCTAGCTAATGAAATAATGATGTGAATAGGCGAGGGGGGGAACCTAGATTCCCCCTTCGTCTATTTTTTTGTTTCGCCTCTAGAATCTCTGGAAACAAGAGTACAGGCTAATGGAATTAGGGCTGCGGGACTTTCTTCCACGATTCCGGTAGTTCTATATGGCTAAACTTAGTCATTTGAGCAACTTATGGAGCGTTCCTTCCGTACTTAGAAGAAAACAACGAGCATCGGCTCGGATTAGCCTGAGCCAATTAAGCATATAGGGAAATGAAGAGAGCAAAGGGGGAGAATTATGTATTTGGTTTCGCAGCCGGAGCCGCTATCTCCGAAACAAATCCAAGCAATGCAGGAAGCAGCCGTTTCATTTCCACTAGGGTATCTTTCATTTATAGAGCGGTATGGCGCTGGGACGTATAGAGGGTGGATGAATGTTTACTCACCGGATACAGAAGTCCTACGGCCATTCCCGGAGTATGAAATATGGGAGCATGATGCGGACAGCCCGATTACGCAAGAGCAAATCGGCGAATGCATCTCAATAGGCACTACAGTGGATGGCGATTTTCTGGCGGTACATCCGCAGACAGGGCAGTTGCTTTGGCTGCCCCGCCATGCGGAACGTATTGTGATCATCTCCTTGCAGGTGCAGGAGCCAGCGGATGACGAGACGTACGCTACGGTGCTGGATGACATCTATCACCAGGTATACGGAAGCGGGCAGCAGGGGGCAGTCTATTATGAGCCATGGTCGGATACGCGTAGTCACCGCTTTTTGCGATTGCCGCCGGGAACGGATGGACTGACGCTGCCGGTTCTGTCGGGAATGTTTCGGGAGGTTTTTTCGCCTGATTTGGTCATTGAAAATGAATATACTTGTCTGCTGTTTTATCAAGAGTTAGGCGGTTATGTACGGTTTAATTATGCCTACGGGCAAGAAGTGGCGGTTATGTATGAACAGGATGCTGTGAACGTATTCGCGGATATGGAGCAATGGCTATTGTCACATGGGTGTAAAGGATAGCTTCATCGACGCTCCCGTTCGTTGCCGCTCGCTGAATTGGCGGAAGCTTGGACGTTTCCGTATCATATTGCCTTTATGTGGCGTGTAATTAGCAAAGGTGAGAAGCTGGATGCTGGATAATAATTGGCTGACATGGATAGGCAATGAACTGTAGATAGCCCAAAGGGGAGGGGAATATGTAATGAATGACGCACTCATGGAAAGGCTGACCGCATTTCTTTATCGAGAGAATAATCGAACTTTAGTAGGCACTCCAGCAAGCCAAGAGGAAGTAGCCGAGGCCGAGCAGAGACTCGGGATCAGCTTTCATAAGGATTACGTACAATTTATCCGAACCTTCGGCGGAGCGTATGCGGGCATTGCGGTGCATGCATTCTCTAACGGCTCCAGTATCGGAAGGGAGACGGTTACTGACTTGACGCTGGATTTTCGAGAACAATGCAAGGAGCTGCCATGCGGAGTATTTTTGAAAAGCAGCTATGTCATCTCGTTAGATGGCTCCGGCAATCCGATATTTTTAAATCCGGCAGGGGAAGTGCTGATCTACTATCATGATAACGGAGAAACGGAAGTTTTGGCGGGTTCATTCGAGGCATTCATTGAGGACAACTTTTTTGAGTGGTAACCAGTATTATATATTCTAGCCATTGGAGTCGCGCCAACGACATTTAGTTACTCGCCGTATAGTTTTTTGACCACGCACCATTATAGTTGGATATAAAACCTTACAGCCATCCCTAAGGGACGGCTGTAAGGTTTTATAGGGATCGCATCTCCAGCCGTTAGGTCCGGGTTGCTTCAAACACATACGTTTGATTCGCATTGGCGGGTGTTTTGCCGTATTCGAAATCAGCGGATATGACCACATTCGAGAATCCGATACTTTCCAAAACAAGCTTAAATTCCTCTACGCCATACCAACGAATGGCTAAGCGCTGCAATTCGGTTTGGATCAGAGAGCCATTGCGCCACTTCTCGTATCGGAGATAAGAAACTTTGTATTGATGAAGCAGGTTGGCCTCAACCAGCTTCTCTTCCATAGTAATGCTATCCCCATTGGGCAAGTGGAAGGTGGATGTTTTTCGAACGACACCAATCTCAAAGTTAGGATCAGGCAGAAATAAATCAAGAATAAGTCGTCCGCCTGGCTGAAGATGTTCATATAGACGCCTCAAAACCTTGATCGATTCCTCGCGTTGTTCAATGAGTAAGAAGGAGCCCGCTGGAATAATGATGGCTTCATATCGCTCAGGTAAGGACAGTTCTTGAAGATCTGCCTCGTAAAGATGGGTAGCCAGTCCGCGCTCTTCGCACCGCTGACGGCAAGACGACAGCATTTCGGGAGAATAGTCGACACCGTCGACTAATAGACCGGATTCTAGCAGAGGAATCAACACGCGCCCGGAACCGACCATCGCTTCCAGTATACGCCCCTTGCAAGGCTTTAATCTTTCACGATAATAGTCCAGCTCCTTGCCCAATGATTGACCCACCTTCTTAGTTAGGTCGTAAACCTCTGTGCAAAGCTCGCCATAGTAACTAAAAGACATATGCGTACCCCTCCATAATCGGAATGTATAATCGCTGGGGAGTTATTGGAACTCACTTCATATCAATTTAATTCCATTATAGGAAACCGAGCCAAGCATTTTAAAGCTATAAAATGATTTAAACCAAACTTGCCGTAAATGCTCCCTGTGTTCAAAACTTTACGATTCACGTCGGCATTTTCGATAAAATCATAGAAAGAGCAATATTTCTGTTTGTTTCTCTGAAATACCCAACTTCTGCTAAGTATGTATCGTATAATAAATAGATATCAGACTATTTGCACTTGAATGTCTTAGGAGAATAGGACTAGGAGAGAACATTTCTTGCTTACACATTTATCGAAAAACCCATTAAACAAAATAAAATGGATTGTATGGTTCTGCTTATTGATAGTAGTTGTCTCCGGCTTGCGGTTGGTATGGATGGAGTGGTTCCATCTTCAGAAGCAGGTATCTATTCAGAATGGGCAATTGGACTTGCGCGACTGGCACGCCGAGGATGGCGATGTTCTTTTGCTTGATGGGGAATGGGAGTTTTATCCCTCACAGTGGTTGATCACTGGAAATCGAGCGCAAGAAGCAGGAGAGCGTGAGTCTACGCTTATTCAGGTTCCGGGTGGATGGAATGAAGCGCTGAATGCTGAAGAACCGACCCCATACGGATTTGGTTCTTATCGTTTGATTCTTCATGTCGATCCGGCGGAGGAGCGTAACTACAGTCTCCGGGTACCTAGCGTACGCACCTCATCGGAACTATACGTCAATGGCCGGCTGCTCGCCGGGACAGGACGAGTGGCGGATACGGAACATGAATATATAGCGAAAAACCTTCCTTATTCCACTACCTTTACAGCGGATGAGAATGGTGTAATCGAGCTCGTCATACAGGGGGCGAATTACGTGGATAGCCGTAATAGCGGCATTGCACGGTCTATTAAATTCGGCTCAGAGCAAGCTATTGCGAAGGAAATGAGAATTTCCATGTCGATGCAGCTTCTGACGACCATTATTTTTCTGATGCACTCCGCTTATGCCTTTATTTTGTTTCTACTCGGAAATAAGGAAAAGAAGCTTCTCTATTTTTCATTGTTAATCCTGTGCATTACTTTAGCGAATATGCTAAGTGATTATGAAAAGCTGTTTCATCAATTATTTTACATCGGCAGCGACTGGGACTTCCGGCTAGCCAATTTTGCCTTAATGATCGGAGTCTACGCTCTGCTTCAGTGCACGAATCATCGTGAAATTCGCTATTGGCGCAGAGTTCATCCAGCCTATAAGATCGTAACTTTGGGAACGGCCTGCCTTACGTTGTTTTTGTCTCCCGATCAGATTATTTCGCTTTTCCCGTTCTATACTTTATTAGGTGCGATTGCTGTAGTGGTCACGATTATAGCTATTTTCAAATCGGTTATCAAAGATATTAGAAGCAATCTGCTCCTGCTGACTGCGTTCCTCGTGTTGCTTCATCATTATGTATGGTCGTTCTTCTGGCGGGAAAGCGGCTTAAGCTTGGTCTATTACCCATTTGATCAGATTATTGCAATGGGTTTTTTAGCAACGGTATGGTTTAAGCAATATTTCAATATGCACGCCAACACCAAAGAAATTGCGGCAACCTTGCAGCGAATGAATGATCATAAGGATCAATTCCTGGCCAATACCTCGCATGAATTTCGAAATCCGCTTCATAGCATGATGAACATGTCCCAATCTGTGTTAAAGAGAGAGCGGCATTTGTTGCAGGAGAGGAGTATCAAAGAGCTTGAAACGATGTCATCGGTAGGACGCCGGTTGTCCTTGATCTTAAACGATTTGATGGATGTGATGAGCTTACGGGATGGCAATCCGCGACTACAGAAGAAAGCCGTCTCCATTCAACCCATCGTTACGGGTGTGCTGGACATGCTTCAATATAACGCTGAAGTGAAATCGATTCACATTTCCAATCAAATTCCAGACGATTTCCCTCCCGTCTATGCGGATGAAAATCGGGTGATTCAGATTGTCTTCAACTTACTTCATAATGCTGTGAAATATACGAATGAAGGGAATATTGCCATACAGGCAGTTGCCAAGGACGGAAAGGCGCATATCAGAATTACGGATACAGGCATTGGAATGGATGAGGTCATGCTCAAGCGTCTATTCCGTCCATATGAGCAAGCAAGTACGAGCGAGACTATGATTGAAGGCGGCTTCGGATTAGGACTTAGCATCAGCAAGCAACTGGTTGAGCTTCATGGGGGGACGCTTGCGGTGTCTTCTGTACTGGGCGAAGGCTCGAGCTTTATATTTTCGTTAGAGCTGGCTGATCTCGGTGCTTTAGATGAGGTAGCTGCTGCGGGAGCATTCGAGCCCATCATTGTGCCGCCTATGCTGATAGAGGATGATGACTCTATCCCTACGGATAAGACGGCTATTCCTCCTTCTCTTCGTATATTAGAGGAAAATCACGGCCGTCCTTGCCTGCTGATTGTAGATGATGATCCTGTGAATCTTCAAGTCTTGGAAGCGATTCTCCCCCCGGATGAATACGACACAACGATGGTCACTAGCGGCAAGGAAGCATTGGCTGTACTGAATACGAAGGACTGGGATCTGGTCATCTCGGATATTATGATGCCGCAGATGTCCGGGTATGAGCTGGCACGCATCATTCGTGGACGGTTGTCGCTTACAGAGCTCCCTATTCTTCTGGTTACAGCAAGAAGCCAGCCAGAAGATATTCGCGGCGGTTTTATAGCGGGAGCAAATGATTATGTCACGAAGCCCGTGGAAGCAATTGAGCTAAAGTCGCGGATTGAAGCGTTAATCTCGATTAAGCGATTTGTTCGGGAGCAGCAGCGATTGGAGATGGCATGGCTTCATGCGCAAATCCAGCCACATTTTTTATTCAATGCGCTAAACGCTGTAACGGCTTTGAGCAACATTAACTTGGATAAGATGCGGACTTTGCTGGATGAGTTCAGCCACTATTTGAGGAGTAAATTTAGATTTCACAATAGAGATGGACTTGTTCTGATAGAAGAGGAGCTAAATCTGGTGAAATCCTATCTATTTATTGAACAGGTTCGATTTGATGAAAGGCTGCAAGTCATTTGGGAGATTGAGGATTGCAAGGAATTAAAGGTCCCGTTTCTTTCCATTCAACCCCTGGTGGAGAATGCGATTATGCATGGTGTCATGAAACGGGTTCGCGGGGGAACGATTTGTATACGGATTAGAACTTACGAGACGGGTGTAGAGATTTCTGTTGAAGATGACGGTGAAGGCATGGAAGAAGCTCGATTGCAACACGTATTAGAGAGAAAAACAGACGGCAAGTCAGGTGTAGGATTGATCAATACGGATCAGCGATTAAAGCGGCATTTTGGATCTGGACTGCATATCAGCAGTACGCTTGGGATCGGGACTAAGGTTACTTTTCGTATTCCCTATTAAGGGTAGTGAAAGAAATTCAAATAAGCAGCGCTTACTCTGAAGACAGGTTGGTGAGTGGAGATGAGACATATAGTGACCGTGTGGGGAGCCCATTTCTCCTCTGAGGACGAATTGGCTGCATTTGTTGAGACCTTGTACGACGAGGATGGAGATGCGCTTCTTTCGGATTTTGAGGATAGCATAGGCTCTGACGGGATCGACGAAGATTTTATGGAGATTCATCATTTGAACGATGAGGAAGAACAGCTCGCTTTTATCCAATACTTGAAGTCGGAGTATGTTCCTGATGATTCATTCGTTAATGGGCTGCCAGCCACGATCAATGAATCCATTAAGCCCTACAATTCCATTATTCTCGTATCAGGCAGCGATTCGCCTTATGGTTCGATTAACGAAGAATTATTCCAATTTGACAAGGCAGATGTAGAGTCTGATTCCCCGGTAGTTCTCCTTACAAGCGTGGAGTACGAAGGTCGATAGCAAAGTTGGAGCAACTGGGACGTGTATCACGGCGAATGGAGAGAAAGGAACTATACATCTATGAAGAGACAGCACACCTATAATCAAACCGTGACCTATTGGAAGCAATATCAAAAGTACTTTCCAGAAGAAATGAGGGTAACAGATAGTCAGTTGCCTAAAGAAGAATGGATGGTATGGAACGAAGTTCATATTCACTTGGACCGTATGCCCGTCCCCGATGCAAAATTAAAGGTTATTTGCATTCATGAGGCCGGGGGCAATGGCAGGCTGCTGGCTCCTTATGCGCGAAAACTGCAACAATCCGGTTATGAGGTCGTGTCGCCGGATATGCCACCTAATAGACCCTATGACACTGTATCGCTTCAGCCAACCATTCTATGATAATCTGGCATGCGCAAAGCAATATGTGGAGTTAGAGGGCGCAGGTCACTTCCCGATTGAACAGCCGGGGCTAGATCAGATGAATGCGGCGAGGTCAGTATAACGAATCGTATCTTCGCACTGTTTTTACCCTCACATAAATCGTTCCCTGTTGGAATGGTTCACTTCAATGCGTTATTTGACTGGAATACTCTGGGCAAACCGAAACACATTATGAGGATCATACTTCTGCTTCACCTGTTTTAATCGGGCAAAATTGACACCGTAATACGCTTTTGGCCAGTTCTTGATCTGCAGATCGGGGAAGTTTACATAGTCCCCCTTAACAAAAGGATGTAGAGCTCTTCGAAACCTTTTTACCCATCGAATATTTCGCAGCTGCTCGTCGTCGTTTCTCCATCTTGCCGACAGCTCGTAGATCGTCTCTGCCTTCCGATGCGGATAGGCCGTTGCGGTCGGAGATACCCGGCTCACCGCGCTTCCTGCTCCTCCTAAGCTTTGACACCACACGGATGAATGTCTGTTCGGTGCTTTGGATAGGAATTCTCGAATGATTTGTACACCTTCACGAGGCAAAGGCTGAAACCCATAAGCCCCTGTAATTTTAAATTTCGGTTCCAGATTGAGATCAGCTGCGGCGAAGAAGCGGGTAGCCTCAATAAAAGGCACGGTTCGCACCATAACCTTCACCGGCGTTCCACTTCGAAGCAAAGGCCGTATTAATCGCTGCAATTCGCTAGCGCTACCGAGCAGCTGCCCGGTAGACTCGATCGTTCCGACCTGTCGCGAAGCTACTTCAATGGTTGAAGTTAAGCGGTTCGTGACGGAAGGCGCCCAGCGCTGCCAAGCGGGAAATACCTTCTCCAGATCGCGCCATCTCCAGGTGATGCTGTAGATGGACACCGTCTTAATTGGCCGTATCCGGAACGTATAGGCTGTAGCCACCCCAAAATTTCCCCCACCGCCGCCTCGTGATGCCCAGAGCAAATCGGAATGTTTTTTCTTATTGGCCATAATCGTCTTTGCTCCAAATCGTCCTGATGCCACTACCATTTTCACTTGTTGCAGATTATCGCAGGTGAGGCCGTATTTCCGCGATAGAAGACCAATTCCGCCTCCCAGCGCCAGCCCGCCGACGCCTACGTCGGGTGCAGTTCCGGCTGGCAGCGCCACTCTCTTCTCCCACAGCTTTCTATACACGCGTGCGAGAGGGTTGCCTGTTTGCACATGGGCTATCATCCGCTTGCGATCCACCTTAACTTTGTTCATCTCGCTCACATCGATAATCATCCCGCCATTTACCGAAGAGAATCCCTCATAGCTATGCCTGCCGCTGCGTACTCGTAGTCGCACGCCCCGCTCGCGAGCCCATTTGACGGCATGAATAACATCTTCTGTTCGTCTACAGAAAACAATGACCCTCGGAAATTTGGAGAAGCGTCTGTTGAACTCCAACCTGGCTGTACGGTAAGACGGGTTTCCCGGTCGTACAATCCTTCCGGTTAAGCGTGTCCCCGCCTTTCTGCGGTTTTGTGCCAATATATCCACCATCCTCGTTTAGGGAATGAGCTGATATCAATGGTTTATTCCTATGTAGGGACATCTGACCTGGTAACGGCGTCTGTCTTGCAGGCGGTCTCTTACTTTAAGTTGTTACTATTCTTTGGCTCGGTTTAAATCCATTAAAAAAGCCCAATGATAAAAAAATATCGGCGCCGTGAAAAATATGGGCCTCCTCAGTTGTATTTAAAGTGAAAGGAGGTGCTGAGGTGTACAATTCATATGAGCTCAATGAATCTGTACGGCGGGCCTTGGATCTATATTCGCAAAGCATGATTAAGATTGCTTTTACGTATTTGAAAAATATCGCTGACGCAGAGGAAGTGGCGCAAGAAGTCTTCCTCGCCTATTTGCAGAAGCGTCCCGTATTTCAAAGCGGTGAACATGAAAAAGCATGGTTGATTCGAACAACCATTAATAAAAGCAAAAATATGCTGAAAACCGGATGGTTCAAAAGCAGGAATCCTGTTCCCGAAGACTTAAGCTACCTCCCTGAGGAAGAAAATGAAGTTTTGCATGCCGTGCTGGCTTTGGACAAGAAGTATCGAATTCCGATTCATCTGCACTACTACGAAGGATATTCTATCCAGGAAATTGCAGCTATCATGGGGTCCAAGTCGGCAACGGTTGGAACATGGCTTGCAAGAGGACGCCTTATCTTAAAAGAAAAGATTGGAGGCCTGGAGGATGAAGAAGTCTGTCTATAAGTCCGCGATGTCCCGTGTGAAAACAAGTGAGAATTTTAAAGAGGCAACGTACGAGAAGCTAAAGTCCGAAATAGACAAATCAACACAAACACATAGCAACCATACAAAGGAGCGGGTAAAAATGGAAAGAGCAAAGAAAAGAACAGTAACAGGTTGGACAATCGGGATTGCAGCATGTGCGGTATTATCCGTCAGTCTGATCGCAACAAACCAGAAGGCGCCTACTCTGCCAATTCAACCTCCTACGACCATTTCCCAACCTCCAACTACAGCTAAAGTAGCTGTTAACATTGAGGGTGTCATTTCAGAAGTTAGCGCAGACGGCAAAAGCTTCAAAATCGGCGACCTGTGGGTAGCGGTTACGGATCAAACAAAGCTAGGCAGCAGCGAGCCTACTGCAACAGCACCATCCGAAGAGCTGCTGCAGAAGGAATTTAAAGTGGGGAACATTGTGGCCGGCTACACTTCTCAAGATGTAAGCACTGGCAAAGTAACGGCAGACGTGATCTACAACAATATGCTCCCACAGAAGGAAGAGGCAGTCAGCCCTCCGACTACAGGCAAAGCAATGGTTAACATTGACGGCCAAATTACAGAAGTAAGCCCTGATGGCCAAAGCTTTAAAGTAGGCAATCTGTGGGTAACAGTAACGCCGGACACAATGCTTGGTATCCCGGGACCAACAGCGGCTGAGCCTTCCGACGATCTGCTGCAGAAAGAGTTCAAAGTGGGCAACTTCGTATCCGGCTATACAGCGGAGGATGTAGACACAGGCAAAGTAACGGCAACACGCATCTACAATAATATGGCTCCGCAACAATAAGAGAGATAGAAGGCAGCGCGTAAGCTATAGAAACACAGAAACTGCAAGATCGCATGACCACGCCGGTTGCGATCTTGCAGTTTTTTATTTTACAGCTCAGTATGCTCATTTGCACATAGAATGCCAAACCAATGTTAAAGCCCCAGCATATAGTGAGCTATAGGAAGCATTCTCCCCACTTAACAGCAACAGGGTTGCGACACTAAAATTTAACGGCTTTCAAATACCCTCTAACTATCATATAATAGGATATATATTAAATTCAGAATATGTACGTTATTCGGGTTATTCGTTCATTTAGAAAAGGTGCGTGACTGTGTCGCACCCTGCTTTGCTATGGACTTGAGCGGGGAGGACTTACATCTTTTCTTTAAATAATTGCGTGTAAGGGCGGTAAAAATGGGTGACAAACAAACCAAATCAGACGTTATCTTAATTGGTGCTGGAATCATGAGTGCGACTTTGGGGGCATTGCTCAAGGAATTGGTCCCCGGCTGGAAAATCACTGTGTTTGAGAAGCTCCCAAGCGCAGGCGAGGAAAGCTCGAACGAGTGGAATAATGCGGGAACTGGTCATGCGGCTCTGTGCGAGCTTAACTACACGTCCGAGAAGAAGGACGGTTCTGTAGATATTAGCAAAGCGATTCAGATTAATGAGCAATTCCAAGTTTCCATGCAGTTCTGGTCTTATCTTGTTCACAACAAGCTGTTGCGTAATCCCCAGGACTTTATTATGCCCTTGCCGCATATGAGCTTAGTCCAAGGAGAGAAAAATGTTTCATTCTTGAAGAAGCGTTATGAGGCGATGTCCGCTAATCCATTGTTCAAAGGAATGGAATATTCCGAGGATCCGAAAAAGCTGATGGAGTGGATTCCGCTCATTATGCAAAATCGCGATGCCAACGAAGCGGTCGCAGCTACCAAAATCGACTCGGGTACGGACGTTAACTTTGGCGCTTTAACGCGCATGATGTTTGACTATTTGAAGAGTAAAAACGTAGATATTAAATACAAGCATAGTGTAAACAATATGAAACGCACGAGCGATGGCGCTTGGGATTTGAAAGTACGCAATGAAGCCAGTGGTACGGTCGAGCATCATACCGCGAAGTTCGTATTCATCGGCGGCGGCGGCGGAAGCTTGCATCTGTTGCAAAAATCCGGCATTCCTGAAGGAAAGCAAATGGGCGGCTTCCCGGTAAGCGGCATCTTCATGGTTTGCAAAAATCCGGAGGTTGTTGCGCAGCACCATGCCAAAGTATACGGCAAAGCGAAGGTCGGCGCTCCTCCAATGTCCGTACCGCATCTGGACACTCGCTTTATCGATAATAAGAAATCCTTGCTCTTCGGTCCTTTTGCCGGCTTCTCGCCGAAGTTTTTGAAGACGGGTTCTATGTTCGATCTGATTACTTCTGTCAAACCGAACAATCTCTTCACCATGTTGGCAGCAGGCGCCAAAAATATGTCGCTGACCAAATATTTGATCGAGCAAGTTCTCTTGTCTAAGGAGAAGCGCATGGAAGAGCTGCGCGAGTTTATCCCTAACGCGAAGATCGAGGATTGGGATTTGGTCGTCGCAGGGCAACGCGTACAGGTTATCAAAGATACAGTAGCTGGCGGCAAAGGTACACTTCAATTCGGTACGGAAGTGGTAAGTGCTGCTGATGGCTCGATTGCTGCCTTGCTTGGAGCATCTCCAGGCGCATCGACTGCAGTATCCGTTATGCTTGAAGTATTGAACAAATGCTTCCCGCAGCATATCAAGGAGTGGGAGCCTAAGCTCAAAGGGATGATTCCTTCTTATGGCGAATCCTTGTTAGGTAACCCTGCGCTGCTTGAGGAAGTTCATGCTACATCAGCACAGACGCTTCGTTTAAACCGTGAACTGCAACCGGTCTAATTCACTTTTATGATTATGATGTCAAACAGCCTTTATCCTGTGAGTATTGGATAGTAAAAACCTTCAATTTCGCCAACTGGCGATTTTGAAGGTTTTTTTGTGTGAAGGGTTTGGTTCAGTTGAGCTTCGCTGAGTCTGGCAAACGCTGAATGATAGTCATCGATTCTGCTCGTGTAATAAGAGTGTCAGGAGGGATCGTCTACAATGAACTCCGCCAAGCTAATCTGACGCTTCTCATAATCGGCGCCGATTTCCTTCAGTTGAGTCTCTATCTTCTCGGCCCCCAGATCAATTCCCTTATAGACGAGTAACGGCAGTGACTCCATATACGCTCTTGCTTGCGCATAATCGCAGGCGAACTTCTTTTTGATGAACGCTAGCGTTTTTACTTTTTGGCTGCCCTCACCCGTAATGAATAGGTTGTAGTAGGTGTATGAAGTGGAATCGCTTGTATCCCACTCTAAATCGCTGCGAGAAGGCAGCAAGACACTGCGGAGAAACTCGGCAAGACTGTCGTACGCGACGTCAAAATCCCAAGTTCCGGTGCCATGCTCCGCCGAATAGATGACCATGTCTCCTCTGGACAGATCTATGCAGTAGGGGTCGCCTTCATCGCTGGCAATAACCAGATAGCTGCTTGGCCATTCGTCCAAAACTTCTTTCGTGTCAGGGTTCTGACTATATCCCCATTGCCCTTGCTCAAGGTCTTTAGCGCCGAAAATCTCCAAGTTCATATAGTCGCCGGTGCTCCAAGTCACAAATTCCGGCACATAATGATTTAGAAAATAGATATATTGGTCTGGCAGACGCCACTTGTCTGTAACGGCACGCAGGATCTCCTCCTCGGCATCACTTAGCAGGTTCGAGGGGTATGGGGTGTAATCGTCAGGGTCTTGCTTCCGCAGTTCCGCAAGCACGGCCCGCATCTCCTTTATAGCGATATCCACTTCTCCGAAGGTTTGTTTCAAAGTCAGGGTATCCTCTTGAACGAACCGCTCGCTCAGATCATACAGCACTGTCTCCAGAATGAGTCTTGTATCCTGATCAAGCTCGCCGTTCAAATGCTCCTGTATGCATGGCAGAGCTGCCACGCCGAGTTCAATCAACTGTTCATACGCCTCATAATCGGTTTTCCAAAAGCTGTACGGACTGCCCTCGCCGAATTCTCCCTTCTCGATCACCGTCACCCAATGTCGAACCTGCTCAGAGAGATGTTGCTGTTGCACAGTTTTTACGGCTTCCCGGAAAGCTCGATCCCTCTCTTCGACGTCTGGCATCACTTTGTATAGCTGCTCCTCGCTGACGCATCTCCGAACCAATTGACTGGTTGTCAGATAATCGCCGCCTACGCCGTCCGCGGCAGAGACATAGGCGATAAAATCATCAGTTCGATCCAACTGCTGGAAGTCAGCTTGCAAGCGATGAATGACTTGAATAGCAATCAGGAATAATTGAGAGTCGACGAGCTCTTTCTCCACTATATAGTTTTGCTCGATATCCAGATAATGATGGTCCTCCGAAGTGATGCAGGAGTATATGCTTAGCCACTTCTCCAAACGCTCCCCGGTATTATCATACATGAAGGGGTAATCACCTTCTCCGTATTTGAATTGCTCATAGAGCTCCTCGCGGGTTGTATGATGGCGTTTATTGCCGCTTTCCAGATCCTTCTGGCGATCGTGGGCGAAGGCTTCCTCCACACTATGGTTCAAGCTCTCCTGATTGTTGATATAGATAATATAGCTTCCGTGATAGGTATCCGTATAGATGGAGAAGGTGTACACCTCTTTGTTGTTTCCTTCTGCTATATACTCGTCTATAGCAGATAGGCAAAACTCATACAGAGCATCCTCCCAATCTTGGGCGCGCACCACGATACCTTCTACAGGTTGAACCGAATTTATCTCAACGATTGTCTTATCAGTGGTGCAGAGAAGATAACTACCGCTGCCCTCCAAGCTCCTTCTACCACTGATTAGCTTGCCGATATGTACATCATAAGCACTCATTTTTAGAACCTCTCCTCCCATTGTGAGATTATGTACGATTCAGGGGGTAAGCGAAGGAAGTTCATTTACCTGATACCATTATAAGGATAAAGAAACGGAAAAGTTAAGTCTTTTCACAGCTACATGAAACGCGGACCCACGTTGAACATGTTGAACGATCAAAAAGACGAAGCTAGGTTTCGCTCCGTCTCTTACAGATGGTGTATTCCGTTACTCCACTGTTTCTTCCACAAGTTCGTCCAGAAGCAGCAGCGCGTGAATATATACTTTTATAGCATCCCAAATATTTTGCAGCTTTACAGCCTCATCCGGCTGATGTGGCCCTCCTCTGCCAGGCGGAAAGGGCTTGCTTTGATCAGAGCGGCTAGGGCCAAACGCTACCGCACGAGGCAGCTTGCGTGCATGTGTAGCTCCTCCCATCACATAAGGTTTCTGGTCGGTTTGCAGCACGGCATTTGCTAATTCCGCCAACTGCTGCACAATAGGTTCATCCTCGGACACATAATAGGGTGGGTTGTCGTCTACATGTCCCAATACATATCCGTATGCTGCACCTTTGGCTCGCAATTTCTCTACGATTTCATCCGATTTCGCCGTAATTGCGTAGCGGATATTCGTATTCACGATCAGTCTTTCATTAGATAGTCTGACCATTCCAGTTGCATGCGTGGTCTTGCCCGACACCTTGTCCTCGTATGCAATAGACAGGCCCTGACCATAATAGTCGGCAAAGGCTGAGGCAATAAAGGCAACAGCGCGCGCGGCGCTTCCAGTGACCAGATCGTGACGGAGCAATGCCTCCGCCAGCTTCTGAATCGGATTTATCGTTCCTTCGGGGAATGCGGCATGTCCGCCCAAGCCGTCCGCTTCAATGACTACCCCTTGAGGATGAGAAGAAACTATGAATGACTCGTCCAGCACCGCTTGAACCTGCTCAGCTGTAAAGCCGCTTAAGGTCGCTCTGGCCGTACTGGGTATTACGTTGGACAATTCGCCGCCATAGAAGTCCAGCAAGTTGCTGCCTGTGATATCGGCAGTAAAGTCTGCTGTCAATATGCCCTTCTCCCCGTTGCCTACCGGAAAGTAGGCATCCGAAACAAGGGAGAAGGCGGGGGTTTCTTGCTGCAAGTAATAAGGGACATCCTGCATCCCGGCTTCCTCGTTGCAGCCTAGAAAAGCGGCGATTGTATGCTTGAGCGGGATTTGATGTTCTTTGAAAAATTGCAGTGTATAGATCACGCCAACGGCCGCAGCTTTGTTGTCTCTGGCTCCACGGCCGTACAGATAGCCATCCCGCTCGAACGGCTCATAGGGATCGAATGACCAGCCCTCTCCTTCTGGCACAACGTCCAGATGGGAGAAAAAGCTGATCTTCTGTTCGCTAGCGCCGGGATAAATAGCCGAAATACCATAGTAGTCATGATTGACCGCTTGCAGTCCAGCCCTAATGATAATGTCCTGAGCTTCATCTACGGCTTTTGCGCAGCCGCTGCCAAACGGATGCTCCGCTCCAGGATCGAAGCCTTCGTACACGCTGCGTACTCGCACCAGTTGCTTGATGGCTTCAATCATCTCTGGCTGCTTGGATGCAATCCATGCCTCTATCTTCTCATCAGAGACTTGAACGCTGCGTCCTGTCATGACTGGACAATCCTTTGCGCTCGAAGTCGATCTATCTCCGCTACAACATCCTGGGAGAGCTTCAGCTGTGCGCCATGAACATTTTCCTGGAGATGCTTCTCGGTGCGAATGCCGCAGATGACATTAATGTTCTCTCCCTTGGCTCGCAAGTAAGCGATGGCAAGAGCGGAACGGCTGCAGTTGTACGCCTGACATATGGATTGCAGACTCTCTACAAAATCCAATGCGGAATGGTAGAGCGGCGGTTCCCACCAAGGATCACCGTCTTTGGACTCTCCCTTTGGCACCTGATAATCGCGGCCAAACTTTCCTGTCAGGAGTCCATTGGCAAGGGGAGAATAGGCATGGAAGCTGATGCCGTTGTCCTGGCAAAGAGGCAGAATCTCATCCTCAACATCCTGAACCAGCATATTATAGCGCCGCTGTACAATGGATACCTCGCCAAGCTCCAGATAGCTTTTAATATGATGAGGATCGCAGTTGGAGGCCCCTATCGTTAAAATTTTGCCTTCCTTCTTCAAATCCATTAAGGTGCCAATCGTCTCCTCAATAGGCGTATTGAAAGGCGGCATAGCGGGATTATGCGTGTAGTAGATATCGATATAATCCGTATTGAGGCGTCGCAGGCTCTCTTCAACCTCGATTCTAATCGTTCGACTGCTAAGGTTTCTCTTCACCTTATGGCCATCCCAAGTGAAGCGATAGGTACCCTCTTCATCGCCCCACCATAGTCCGCATTTGGTTGATAGAACGACGCTGTCACGTCTGCCCTTCAAAGCCTGTCCGATTATTTCTTCGCTATGCCCGAAGCCGTACACGGGTGCGGTATCTATTATATTGATCCCTGCATCCAGCGCGGCATGAATGGTGCGAATAGATTCCTGATCATCTGTATCGGGATAGCGGAAGCCGCCTCCAATACCCATTGCTCCGAAGGTAATGACCGACGCTTGTATGCCGGAACGTCCGATTTCCATAAGCTCCATTTGAGAGAGCCTCCTTATGCTGCAATTGTTTGATGTCAACTCGTATACAGATTAGTGATCCAGTCTCAGGACGCCAGCTACGCCTACGTTTTCATCGGCATGCTCTTTTATAATGACAATGGTTTTAACACCGCCAGATGCTTGGAAGAATTGATCCGCCGTTGTCTGTATGTTTTTCACAAGATCACGTTTGGCATCTACAGGCTTGTTCGGAGCCGTATAGACGAAAAACGTAATTTCTTCCCCGCTTTTTTTCGTGCTGCTCTCTTTTGGAAGTTGGAATAGGGATACGCTTCTTAGTTCAGGCGGGAGTCTCAGCCCTGTTGTTACTGCGGTACCAATAAGATCAATGAAGCTTTCCAGCTGTTCGCCAGCTAATGTTGTATTTGAAATTCCGATTACGGTTGCCATATTCGTAATTCCTCCTCGAATTTTTATGAAAATAGTTCTGAAAGTTTACTCTGCCAACGGTTTTTTAACGCCGCTGTACGTTTTTAACAGCCATTCCGAATACTCGTTGGACGTCATAATTTCAATGGCTTTGTCGAGCCACTCCAGGTCTTTTTTGTCTTCATGGACGACAAACAATGTACCGCCATACGTTTTGTAAACCTCTGGTGTCTCCGCCAGCAGAGCCTTATCCACCGTTACTGCCGGATCTTTCATCTGATACACCGTAATAGACGGCGCAGTCATGGCATCCAGATCAGGGAAAATACCCACTCGATTGCGAGGATCTGTCTCCACGAAATCAAGCTGTTGAGGGTTTTCTGTGATATCCAGCAAGGTAGGAAGAGCTACTCCCTCCTTCAGCTTAATCACGCCGTTATCTGCCAACAGCTGCAGCTCTCTCGCACGGTTAGCCGAATCATTGGCAATGCCAACCTTGGCTCCCTTAGGCAGCTCTGCGACAGATCCGTACTTTTTCGAAACCAATAACACGGGTGTGGTGAAAATAGATGGACCATACGTAATTAGATGAGTATTTTTACTGCTATTAAAACTGTTTAAATAACGCTCATTCTGAAAGAAGTTGGCGTCGATGCTGCCATCCTCTGTTGCTGTATTGATAGCGATATTGTCGTTAAAGACGCGGGCTTCAATCTCGAAGCCCTCTGGCTTCAGCTTTTCCGCTACATATTCCAAATCAGGCTGCTCGCGGGCCAGTACCCCGACAACTATTTTTTTGCCTCCTTTGGCGGCAGGGTCTGACTTCTTGTCCGACGAGCAAGCAGCTAGTAATACGCTCATAAGTAATAGAGATACCAGTAACAGGGATGCTAGTTTTTTGTTCATGTGGTGTGGTCCTTTCTCTTCTGGTTATTTCAGTTTTCTGTAAAGGGAATTGCCGGACAGCTGAATGAGTTGAACAATGATAATAAGAATGAAGACGGTGCTGTACATGATCGTATCGTCAAAATTTTGATAGCCATAGGTCAAGGCTACGGCTCCGAGGCCGCCTGCTCCCACAGTTCCGGCTATGGCCGTGTAGCCCAGAAGCGACACAATCCCTAGTGTCATGCTCGATACAATGGACGGAATTGATTCATTCACGATGACATGCCACGTTATTTGCCAATCTGACGCTCCGAACGATTTGGCGGCTTCAATCAGACGAGCATCGATTTCCTTGAAGCAGCCCTCCAGTAATCTTGCAATTAGCGGAGAGCCCGCAACCGTAATGGAGAAAATAGCCGGCCCCACCCCGATGGAAGTACCGCATACCCAACGGGTGATCGGAATAATGACAATAATGACGATGATGAAAGGAACGGAGCGCAGTACATTAATGACGGCGCTGATCGTCTCGTAGACAACGCGATTGGGGCGAAGCCCCCTGGAATCGGTCGTAATCAAAATAATCGCCAATAGAAAGCCGCAGATCGAGCAGGTTAGAATCGAGCCGCCCAGCATGAGGAAAGAATCACGCAGACCGGGCAATATAATTTTGGACAGCATCGTCTCCAAATCGTATTGATACATGCTATACCTTCCTCCATTCCACACGATGCTGGTTCAGATAGGCCTCGACCAGGGCATACTCCTCATCGCGGACACGAATCATTAAAGCCCCGGCAATGGAATCGCTATACTTGTTCAATCCGCCCCATACCAGTTCGAATTGGACGCCTGTCTCAATGGCCAGCTTGGAGAGAATCTGATCGTTTTCGCCGCTGCGCAGAATAATTTCAAGCTTTGTTTTCTTCTGATCAGATTGACCGTCACGATAGTTCTCCTCCCCCATGAAATCATCCAATAGTTCAGGCGTATTCAGAAAAATGTCTTGGACAGGGCCGGCAGCCTTCAGCTTGCCTGAGCTTAGTACCCCCATTTTGTTGCAAATTTCCTTTACTACAGACATCTGATGCGTGACGACGACGATTGTAATGCCTAGCTCTCGATTGATCCGTTTTAACAGTTCCAGAATCGACTGCGTAATGTTGGGATCGAGGGCCGAGGTTGCTTCATCACATAATAAAATTTTGGGATTCATGATAAGCGCACGCGCAATAGCTACTCTCTGCTTCTGTCCGCCGCTCAGTTGCCTCGGCAGCATATGGATCTTATCTGTAAGCTCCACAAGCTCTAGCACTTCACGTATTTTCTGATCCACATTGTTCATTTTTGATTTAAAGCATTTGAGAGGGAACAAAATGTTCTCATAGACGGTTTTGCGCTCCAGCAAGCTAAACTGCTGAAAAATCATGCCAATGCCGCTTCGGAAGTAACGAAGCTCCTTATTGGTCAGGCGGTTCACATGCACGTTATCCACCATTAAGGTGCCGGAGTCGAAAAGCTCCAATCCGTTAATGCAGCGCAGAAGTGTGGATTTTCCTGCGCCACTGACGCCAACGAGGCCATAGATGTCGCCCTTTTCAATGACTAGATCGATTCCTTGAAGAACTTGCTTCTCATCAAATGTCTTATTAAGGTTTTTGATCTCGATCATATCGTTTACCTTACTTTCACTTATTTGTACTTCCCTTGAATCTCTTCAATAGCGTGCTTCGCCAGCTGACTAATCGCCAAATCCTCCATGGGAGGATTATGCAGCCCAAATCGTACATCACGATACATGCGCTGAAGAGGATGAGTCATCGCAAGGCTTTGCGCGCCTACAATTCGCATAGCTTTATCCACGACGGATAGGGCGGTCTGAATCGCATACACCTTCACCGCTATGAAATCCTCGTCGGTTGCCCCCTGCTGCTGATCATACTTTCCGGCAACGGAGTACATAAAATGTCTGGCGGACGACAGCTCAAGCTCGATTCTCCCGATGGATTGTTGAACATGGGGCAGTTGAGCAATCGGATGAGTCAGACTGTTCGGCTGATAGCTGTTGGCAAAACGTATCGCTTCCGTTCTTGCAGCAAGAGCAATTCCCAAATAGACAGCGGGAATACACAGATTATGCGGATTGCTCTGACTGGCTTTCGCCTGCGCCGGGCGGTTTCGTGCATGTACCTTGGCGGAAGCGGGAACATATGCATCTTGCAGAACCAAGTCGTGACTCCCCGTCCCCCTCATCCCGACCATATTCCAGGTGGGCTCAATCGATAATCCTTCTGTCTCGCGCGGAATCAAGAAATCCGAGATGCAATCCTCCTCTTGATCGAACACCGATACAATAAAGTAATCCAGGACGGGAGCTAAAGAAGTGAATGACTTTCTTCCTGTCACACGATAGCCATCCTCCGACTTTCTTGCTGTTGTCTGTGGCCTTCCGCCTCGTGAGGGGCTTCCGGTTGCGGCTTCTGAATCCGCCCGGTTTATCAGCGCGCTGCGTTCAAGGACGGGCTTGCACAAATCAGTAAAATCATCTTCCTTCCAATGACGTGTCTTGCTTAATTGCAGCACCGTATTCATATGCCAGCCAATCGCAAGCGCAACAGGCGCATCCGTCATGGCGATACGTTCCTGGTACAGCAGCAAATCCGTTAAGGAGAGACCTTCTCCCCCCAGATCATGCGGTACAGCTAATTGCGGATATCCAATCGCCTTCAAATCAGCTATGAGGCTGTAGTTAAAGCCATTTGTTTCATCTGCTTTTATGGTCTCGGCAGCATTTCGTTCCAAAGCCTCGTCCAATCGAGTCAGCCACTTATGCTGCGTAGTTACAAATTTGTTCTGTGCAGAAGGCATGTCGCACATTCCCACCTCTCTCCACAACATGTTAGTTTGTTGTTTTAAAAATATAGCAGTTCAAAATCATGAACTGAATGTCCAAACGTGATTTCTCGACTTATCCAATTATGACTATTCCAATCATTTTAGTTGTATTTAATTTTAAACATATTATAATACTCTCAAGCTTCACTACTCATCGATCACTTTGTTTCCATGTTAGGAGGGAGCGCTTTGTTGAAGGAGAATAGTTCAATAAACGTAGATCATTCAAGGAAATATTTGTTTGTTCCCACTGAATTTGAAAAGTCGAGTGCGGCTTGGCCGGTGCGAATCGGGGTTTATGAGACTACACGTCACTATCATACGGGTCCTCGTGTCTTACCTTATTACAACTTAATTTTTATTCTAAATGGAGAAGGCACATTTATCCAAAAAAGCAAAAAATACCATCTGCATCGAAACGATATTTTCTGCTGCTTCCCACAGGTGTCTCATGAATATTTCAGCAGCGACACTCAGCCTATGCACTATTTAAGTCTTGCGTTTGAAGGACCGCATTCCGGTTTGTTGCTTGAGCGTATTGGCATCAAGCATTGCACGCCCTACCATTTCAACGCTGCCAACCAGAATGCACTAAGCTTTCTTCATACATTGATGGTTTTGGCTGAGAATGAATGCGAACGGGACCAGGATCTGACTCGCCTCATTGCATTTCATGAGGTATTCAAAGCGATTTCTGCAAAAACATCAGATAAGGATCGTGAAGAGGTCTGCTCGGATGAATGGCTTGAGCGTGCCAAGGAGCATATGGAGCTGCACTACTCGGAGGATATCAATATTGAGACCGTTGCCCATTATGTAGGTATTGAGCGCTCCTACTTCTCAAGAAAATTCAAGCAGTCTTACCATGTTACACCGCTAAAGTATTTGCAAGAAATTCGAATATCGGCGGCCAAAAGATTGCTGAAGACGACAGAGCTCAACCTTTCTGCCATCGCTCATTCAATCGGTTATGTCGATATGTTTTCTTTCTCCAAGGCATTCAAAAAAGGCGCAGGCGTATCGCCTAATGAATATCGCAGCTCTGTTAAGCAAGCCTTCTGAGAGCGCAAAGTATAACGGCATACTACATGAACATGTGGAGCATTCGTTCTGCGTCTGCCTTCCTCTCCAATAGGAAAAGCCCCTTCCGCGTAGCAGAAGGGGCTTAATTCTACAATGGAGTATCTTCTTCCATATATGTTCTTGCTTGAGCATAGTCGCAGGAAAATTTCTTTTGGAGAGTTGCAGTTTTAAGGAAGGATTCAACACTTCGTAATACTTCCACCCTGTTCGGAGCGTCCCTGTTATGTGAAGATGGAGACATCAAGGCGAGCAGCTCCGTCTGCCGGCTTTGACCTTTAGGCTATTGCGGATCCTTCCTTCTATTATTCAATTAAAGGTGAACTAGGGGCGCAGCTTTCCTGAAGAAGTTCTTATGAGAGGAGGCATCCAGGCTATTATATTCCTTCCTTCTAAACCAACTTCCAACGATTAGGGGTATAGCTTTCCTGGTAGTCCTTATGAACATCCATACCATTTATTTGCGAAGAGCAAACAAGTTGATTGTGAATCGGGGGGATTATCCCCGTGACCTGCTGCCCCATACCTACTTGGCGACAGCGCTGAAAAATATTGAAAAACTGGGCTATACGTTCTCGTCTTCATTGATGCAGGCTGTATGCACCTTGTCCGTCAAGCAGTTCGAGGAGCTTTATGTCCGGTTGGTGGCTGATCTGAAAGTGTTGACAGGCGCCCATGTAACGTATAAACCGATGTATCCTGACTTTCCGAATCAAGTCATGCAGGGACATGATGCAGAGTTGTATTTGAATGCGATCTATCACTATTACACACTAAACGTTCCCAAATCCAAGACGTCCAAAAGACCGCTTTTGTCAGATAACGCTAAGCTGAACGTGATTGACTTGGGGAGCGAAGCAGAATTCTATGTCCTGATATCTAGATTGATTCAGGCGAATACATCCATCTCCGAGACGGACAAAGCAGATATGGAAGCGGTAATCGAATCCGCGGATAGTCATAAGCTATGTGAAATTTTACCTGAGAAAATCCCGTTTAAGGAGAATGTGGGATTTGTCGCTGGTGCATTGCTAAAGCATGGCAAAGCCGACATGGAGTTAATTGGACGCTATGTAAAAAATGCAACAGATGTCCTTCGTCTGGCTGTCGCTTGGTCGGAAGGTGATACCAGTCTTGAGAAACCTGTACGCTTTCGCAAATTCAAGCGCTCCGAGAGACGGCTGCTGCTTCAGCTGTTGGAGCAATGTTATCCCATAACGGAGGATATGCTGAGATACAAGCAGCGATGGATTCGTCTCGGCGAAATTTTGCATCCTTCCGAATATAAGAACCGCTATGTGCGCTGCCAGGAAGCCTTTGATATTCTGCGCAATAATAAACCCTTTACGACTTTCCGCGGAAGCGTCGAGCTGGCTCTGCAATATCGGGATGTATGGACATCGATCGATCTCTTGATGCAGCGTCCCGGCGAGTTCGCGAGAAGGTTGGACCATTTGCTGAGAATTGGCGATGGCGATCGGGAACTTGTTGTGGCGGCTTTTAACGAGATTGCGAATCAAATAGCTACGCCTGTCCTGCTGCAGGTAAAGACGCATTTTACTCATCGTCATGAGCGTATTGAGCTGCGAACCTTTTTTCCTAAAGGGAATGTTGCCAAGGCGGTTGCGATTCCTCATCAGCTTCCAGGGTTGGATCATGCGTTGTGCGAGGGAATTGTGCAAATCTGTAACCAGGCGCTTGTTGAGCGCTTCTCGTCTCTTCAGCCGCTTGGAAAAACGTATATTGATCGTCGGTTGGCCAATTGTCTGGTTCCATTCTCTCAGCGGTCGGCAAGCAAGGCACTGCGCACGATCGTTCGGGGAAGCCGTCTGGCAATACCGGAGGGAGATACAATTCGTTTCTTTAGCTGGTGGAAAGAAGGTGATGTGAATGGTAAGCCTACAGGTCGTGTCGATATCGATTTGTCCGCCGTGGTGTACGATAAGCATTGGGGATATATGGAGCATATCTCGTATACGAATCTGAGATCCGCAAGCATGCGCGTTGTGCATAGCGGTGATATTGTATCGGCGCCGCACGGCGCATGTGAGTTCATCGATCTTCATATTCCTTCGATCGTTGAACAGGGTGGCCGTTATGTTATCGCCACGCTTCAGTCTTTTACCGATCAGCCGTATTACGACTTGCCGGAATGCTTCGTGGGCTGGATGATGCGCAAGAAGCCTGATTCGGGTGAAATATTCGAGCCTTCGACGGTAGAAGACAAGATTGATGTGACCGCAGCTACGAAGATTGCGATTCCCGTCATTCTGGATCTCTTGTCGCGTACGGTTGTATGGGCGGATTTGTCTCTGTCCAGACACCCGAACTACTACAACAATGTAGAGGGGAATCAGCGGGGGATTGTGGCTATGGGGAAAGCGATGTGTTCGCTGCGGAGGCCTAATCTGCACGACTTGTTTATGCTCCATGCGATAGCAAGAGGAGAACTTGTCGGGTCTGCAAACGAGGCAGATGCGGTATTTTCGATGGATCAAGGTGTTACGCCGTTCGCTGTTGAGGAGATTATGGCGGAATACCTTGCCTAATAATAGATAGCCCCTGCTGCCAGAGTGGACAGAAGGGGCTTCGTTCCATAAGGAGAGCTCCGGGCAGAGGCATGTCTTACTCTGCGCCGGGAAGCCAATACTTATTGGTCGCTATGACTTTGCCTTTCTTATCAAGCGCCGCCACCTTATAATCCTCCAGATTGGCGGTTGCGGGCATGATTGCAAACCAGTATTTATCGGTCACGTCGCTTTGAATAATCATTTCCGCATCCCAATGGTTGCCGGAATCATCAAGGAGACGAATGCCTTCCATATCGTATGATACTTTTCCAGTAAACAAGTACATATTGCCGATTGTTGTTATAGGTCCCATATATACGTCATTCATAATCGCTATATCTGTACGCAGATCGTCCACGCTGAACAGATGCGACCAGCCGTCGAGACCTGTCCCTACCGCCTTGCTCCCGCCATAGTCCTTCCATTGCAATATATCGATGTAGACGTTGCCCTTGAGGCCTGATTCCTTGGGCATGACCGAGTAGATGATAACCTGGTTGTCAGGAAGCGGCTTCTCGAGTAAAATTTGCTTCTTCCAGCCGGTCTTGCTTCGGAAGTTAATGAGCAAATCACGAATTTCCCAGTCGAGCCCATAGCTTACTATTCCGGCATGGGAAGTCAGGTCCGCTGGGAGTTCCTTCTCCGGCATATTCGTGAAGAAGACGATGAAGCAGAGTGCCGCGACCATCATAACCGCTCCAAGTATTCGCCGCCTTGACCAAGATAAAGCTTGCTTTGTCGACTTGCCAAGGGCCCGACTATGTACATCTGCAGCCATCTTATCTGTGAATGTGCGGGATCGGAGCGGCTGATCCGATTTTAAGTCATCATACCAATTGTTCATGCGCGTCATCCTCCTTCAGCAGTTTGGATAGTTTCTGGCGAGCCATATACACTCTTGACTTCACGGTTCCCTCCGGAATGTCGAGCAGCGAGGCGATCTCGCTCAACGGTAATTGATGTCTCGCGTGAAGCAGCAGCACCTCACGATGCTTTGCGGGCAGGCTGAATACTTGGCGCCATACTGCGACTGCGACAGATGAGGAAGGCATAGTTCCATACCTCTTGCCCGTAGTCTTGCATGAGAGATTCCAGCGTTTGGGCATCCATATCAATAACGTATTTCAAATGTTGGTAGTCCAACATCGCTCACCTCCTACAGAATAGACAAGATAGGGGGACCCGTGGTTCATTGATATCCAACGTTCGCTCAGATAAATTTGCTTGAATTTATCGAATGATAAGAATCTGAACGTCCAAGTTAATGTACAGTATTTGAAAGCACGATTTGCTTTGACATTCTTCAAAAAAGCTAAGATCAAGGCGAGCTTCAATACGATAGCTATGTATCTACAGGGATGATTAATCGGTATTTGTCTATAAAATACGGATAGGCGAACTACAAATGCACTTTCAAGGAAAGGGCATTTGTAGTTCGCCTATTTGATTATGCTATGCTAAACGGCTAATTGTTAACAAAAGCAGCCCTCGGGGGTTGTACACATGCTTTCGTCTTGTGCACAAATTAAGTACTGAATTTTTTTCCATTCGTACATACTTGAGAAGAACAGCTAGAGAACTCACTAATGCAGTTGGAGCATGTCTTTTCGATTCACCTCCTTCATTTCAAAAATATATTTATTACAGATGCGAGGGATTCCTTGAATAAATATTGTATGCTGTGGGTAAAATGAGAATTTTATTTAATAGAGAGGAAATGATCATCTATTTTACAATTATTAATTATTAATTTAATTAAAAGTGTGTAAATAGAATAGTTTATAAATTTATCCGTTTTAAGTATATTCATAATGAGGTAGTCGTAATAGATACGAGTCATGAGATTTCAGGTCTGCGTGTATAAGCATAGGAGGAGGAAGTGGTTTACGGTATGTATAGTGCTGATATGCGGGCTAGAGTATGCGTTTTCAAAGATGGGGCATAAGCAGCCCGCATACTTAAGAACATGAGGTTAAGAGACTAGGAGATTAACAAATGCAGCCTTCAGGGGTTACACAAGTGCTGCCACTTTGCGCGCATACCAAGTACTGAAGTCTTTTTCCATTTGTACATTCTTGAGCGGTACAGGAAGAGAACTCTCTAATACAGCCAGTGCATGCCATTTCGATTCACCTCCTTTACCCAGGAAATTCACTTGTAAGAGAAGTGAAGAAGCGTTTCGAACAAGTATTGTATATTATGGTTACAATGTAAATTTTATTAAATGAAGATGAAATTGTCAACTATTTTACAATAAATAGGGTTTAAAATTGCTTCGAGAGGCTAATTTAATGTTTATCGGAATAATGGGGATATAAATGAGGGTGTGAGTCGATCCATTCTTTCATTTCGATAATCATTTGTTCGTAGCTTGGTACTTGGAACGAAAAATCATCACGGTTATTTCGTAATGTTTTATCCAGATTCACAGCGTCCGAAGGTAAAATGTTTAAATCATTCGACTTAAAATGCTGATTGAAAAGATGCAATAAATCCAGCTTACAGATACTCGCATTGTTTACTAGATTATAGATTCCTGTTATAGGTTCTGTCGCTGCGCGTTCCATAGCTTTAGCCAAAGTTAATGTAGTAACCCCTGTCCAGATAGCACGGGTGTACCCGTGTATAGTCCCGGATTGCTTCATGAACCAATTGAACAAACCAATCCCGTCCCTTTTCATGTCTGGACCTATAATTGAATTTCGAAAGGTTAAATGAAGATGGTTATCTATTTCTCCTAAAGCCTTTGTTCGATCATAAAAAGTTTCACCATCACGTAAGCTTTGTTCACTATAGGGTGCCGCTTTACCCGAAAAAACGCAATCCGTACTCATATGAAAAAGTCTGGTTTGTCTATTTTTCAGCAAATCAACAATTAAATGAGGCAAATAAGTATTGAGATAGACGGCCCGTAATGGATCACGATCGCATGCGTCGTTTAAGACACCGATACAATTAATAATGACATCATAGTGTTCAGACAGTATAGATTTCAGCACGGATGGATCGGAGAGGTCGCCATTTTGATTATAGCCATAGGGGAATGTCGTTCTGGAGTGGGTAGTAACTTCATGTCCTCTCTCATGCAAATATAAGGAGATGGTGTGACCTGCCATGCCCGTTGCGCCAAGAACCAAAAATTTCATCTTGTTCAACCCTTCCATGCGCGAAGCTCTTCTTGAACGAACGCCAGTTGTAACAGCTTTTCTTTGATTTCAGGGACAGAAAGAATCTTGGTGTTATTCGAGTTGTATTCATCGGTTAACATAATTTTATGTGACCCGTCTTCAAGATATTTCCCATAGTTCAAATCACGATTGTCTGAAGGGACCCGGTAGAAATGATCCAGCTCAACCGCTTTCGCCGCCTCTTCTTTGGTTAGCAGCACCTCGTAAACTTTCTCGCCGTGACGTGTTCCAATTACTTCGATATTATTATTCGCGCCAAATAATTCTTTCAATGCTTGCGCTAAATCACCAATATAAGAAGACGGAGATTTCTGAACCATGATGTCCCCGTTCGATGCATGATGGAAGGCATATAACACCAGTTCAACGGCTTCTTCAAGACTCATAATAAATCGCGTCATTTTGGGATCCGTTATCGTAATTGGTTTTCCGGCTTTAATCTGTTCGATGAATAAGGGGATGACAGAGCCGCGAGAGGCCATGACGTTCCCGTATCTCGTACCGCAGATTAAGGTTTTGTCTGGAGAGACCATTCTGGATTTGGCAATGAATGTTTTCTCCATCATCGCTTTTGAAATGCCCATTGCATTTACGGGATAAGCGGCTTTGTCGGTAGACAGACAGATGACTTTTTTCACACCTGCTTGTATCGCTGCAGTCAGTACATTGTCTGTTCCCAGCACATTGGTTTTGACCGCTTCCAGCGGGAAAAATTCACAGGATGGAACTTGCTTAAGGGCAGCAGCGTGAAACACATAATCCACATCGAACATGGCCGTATTTACACTGCTAATATCCCGTACATCCCCAATGAAAAACTTGATTTTATTGTTTTTATACAACGTACGCATGTCATCTTGCTTCTTTTCATCTCGGGAGAATATCCGGATTTCCTTAATATCCGTATTTAAAAACCGTTCCAATACCACATTGCCAAATGAACCCGTACCGCCTGTGATGAGCAACGTTTTATCTGTAAACATGATAGCCCGGCACCTTCCCTTGAAGAGACTTATTTCAATCCTCGTTGATATAAATCGTATTCAGAATTTGTCCGCGGGTAATTGTACCAATAAGCGAAAATGCCCGTGTAATTGCGGCTTGGGTTTCGATTAAGCAAGGCTCTATTAAAATCGCAATCCCCCGCCATATCGCTTCTAACGGTAAATCTGGCATCGCCAATAAAGCTTCTGCGAATGATTTTGAACTGCCCACACCAGCCATATCGATTATCCTCGGTTATCACAAAAGGAAGGCCCAATTTGGTGAGCATGTTGTAGTAATAAAAGTCATATTGACCATCTACTTGTGCCAGCACATCCCGAATTGTAGGCAAATACATATCATCGCTATCAATGATTCCAACGTAGTCGCCGGTTGCGGCCTCTATACAGCGGTTATAAGAATAACTGGCGCCCATATTTTTTTCGTTAAGTAATATATTTAACTGAGGACAACCTTTTTGATATTCTTGCAGAATGGCTAGGGTTCCATCGCTGGAGCCGTCATCACATACGATAATTTCATCAGCATATTCTTTGGGAATGCTATCTAACATGGTTCTAATCCATTGTTCACTGTTGTAAACCGGGCTTATAAAACTGAATTTCATAGAGACCCTCATTTCTTCACAAATTACATGTACTCCGCCACTATATGCATGACGTAATTCAAAGGTTCCGCGATCCCTTTTGCAATGGTAAATAAGCAGCTTTGCAGGAGCTGACATCAACAGTCGACTCCAGCTCAAGCGATCGTTGGACATGTCAAATAGTCATAGCGGATTAACAGCCCATAAGGGCGTTAGCGCTATGACCATGGGTTGGACCACGATAGGGCAGGTGGGCAGCAAACCTTTCAAGCCGCTCGGAATAATACGATCAAGCAAAGCAGCAGCGTTCGTCGGATGAAGACCATGGGGGTGCAGTTCTATTGATTCAGCCTGCAAGGCTGGAAGTGTATCGGGAGCTGCCGACGATGTTTTCTAGCTGGAGCTGTCCTTGATCATTTGTTGTATTTGTCGTGTCACCCGTTCTCCCAGCTCAGGCGACGCTTGGGACAGATAGTTCAGCACGATGCTGCGAGTCTCATGGGAGATGCCGGCAAGGTCAGCGGCCAGATTATCGACCAGATGCTCTTGCTGTACAGGAGAAAGGGCAAGATAATATTGTCCGGCTTGCGTGAAGTCGTCGGGCTTCGGAATCTCAGAGCGCTGGAGGCGGCCTTCTACATGGCGTCCATCGCCGCTGGTTATGATATTAGCGGGCGTCCAATTCTCCTGATGATTGACAGGGATTTTGCGAAAGTCGGGTCCGAGCCGCCGGCGCTGCGAATCCCAATAAATATTGGCACGCCCCTGAAGCATCTTGTCATCCGACAACTCAGCGCCTTCGAGCAGATTAGTAGGTGAGAAGGCGAGTTTCTCCACCTGCTCCATATAGTTATCCGGATTGCGGTTCAGCACCAGCCGGCCTGCCGGTCTCATCGGGTAAAGGCGTTCGTCCCATACCTTCGTATCATCCAACGGGTCGAAAGGCAGTATGGACTCATCTTGCGGGTTCATTAGCTGAACATATAGTTCGTATTCTACGGTTTTTCCTGATGCCAAGGCATCGTAGAGATCCTTGCCGGCGTAATCCGGATTTTCCGAGCTTAATCGGGCCGCTTCTTGGCGGTCTATGTATTGCACGCCAGCCGCGGGCATCCAGTGATACTTCACATAGGTGCGGGCGCCTTGCGCATCCCTCCATACATACGTGTTGACACTATGTCCGGTGATATGGCGGAGACTTTTGACCGTGCCTGCATCGGAGTAGAGATAGACCAGGAAATGGATCGACTCCGGTGCCCTGGCGATGAAGCTCCAGAATCGTTCGGGATCAATCAGGTTATTTTCGGGCGAGGGGAGGAACGCCTTAATAGACTCCGGGAAGCGGATGGCATCCCGTACGGAGAAGACGGGGATGTTGTTGCAGATGAGATCGAACACCCCTTTGTCGGTATAGAACTTGGTGGCGAAGCCGCGCACATTGCGGGATGTATCTGGGGTGCCCCGGTTGCTTACCGCCAGTGAGAATCTTACGGCGACAGGAATCTGCTGGCCGGGGGTTTGCAGAAAGGAAAGCTGGGTATACGGCGTCATGGAGTGTACAGTCTCGAAGTAGCCAAAGGCGCCATAGCCCTTCACATGCACCGGCCTTTCGATGATTTTCTCATGTACAAAAGTCTCCAGCGTCTCATGCAGCACGCTGTCTTGCTCCAATACGGGCCCGCGTTCTCCTACTGTCTGCGAATGCAACGCGGCTGGCTGGTCACCCGCCCAATGCGCAGAGGCGAGGTTCTGGCGCTGTCCATCTTTTGCCTCATGCTGCGATGTCTGAACGGATGGCCTTCGAGGAAATCTGTTTTGATCAACCATGTTTCTACCTCCTATTTCTATAAGATTGTCTCCCTATTACCTTATGGTTCAGGCTTGGCATCCATGCTATTATCCATTGTATAAAGGAGTGAATGGAGTATGGCCACCATCTTAATTGCAGAAGACGATGCGCATATTCGCGAGCTGATTAGCGAGCATATGCAGAGTGCCGGGTTTATAACAGTGGAGGCTGGCGACGGCGTCGAGGCACTGGATATTGTGCAGAACAGTGAAATTGATCTTATCATTCTCGATATTATGATGCCGCAGATGGACGGCTGGGAGTTATGCAAGGAAATCCGCAGCAGGGGACGGGATATGCCAATTCTTATGCTCACGGCGAAAGGCGAGACGGGGCAGAAGGTGAAGGGGTTCCAGCTGGGAACAGACGATTATTTGACCAAACCCTTTGATCCGGCAGAGCTGGTATTGCGAGTAAAAGCTTTGCTTAAGCGGTACCGGATTGCTTTCTCGCAGCTTGTTCAGTTGGGCGGAATTGTGTTGAATCGTTTGACTTATAAGGTGATGCGTGGAGAGGAGGAGCTTACTTTGCCGCTCAAGGAATTTGAGCTTCTGTTCAAGCTGGCCTGTCATCCCGGCCAAATCTTTACGCGAGAACAGCTTATCGTGCATATATGGGGGATGGCGTATGAGGGCGACGACCGAACCGTCGATGTGCATATCAAAAGACTTCGGGAGCGATTCGCGGACGAGTCCAACGGATTCCGCATAGAGACAGCTCGCGGTCTCGGCTACCGGGTTGTGAGCCAGCCATGATTAGGACGCTTTATGTCCGTGTCGTCCTGACCTTTCTGGCGATTATACTCATGGCGATTGTTGGGGCTGCTCTGATCGGGTTCGTTCTGTTCCAAAGGGATCTGAATGATCTACAGCAGGAAGAGATGCGGACTGCGGGCGAGCATATCATTAGCCTGTACGAACAAACGAATGTACAGGACCTGGAACGGTTCATCGTCGATATCTCCTCGCTCACCTCGTATCCCGTTCGAATACTGGATCGTTCCAGCGATGGAACAGACTATCGAGACATTAATGAGTCTTACGATGTTCATCTCTCACGGGAAATCGTGCAGAGAGTGCTGGACGGAGAGACGTATCAAGCGGTGATCAAGAAAGAGGGGGCATTCATCGGTCTTCCTATTTCCTATAAACAAGAGTCGTATGCGTTGGTGCTGCTTTCCTCCTCCAGGAATGAAGTTCTCATTATCCGGTTATTTCTGTTCATTCTTGGCCTGGTGTTATTCATTGGAAGCTTGCTCATACTCTTTGCTGCAGGATACCTGGTGAAGCCTCTTAAAGGATTGACAACGGCCGCAAGGCGTCTGGCTAAAGGCGACTTCGATGTAGCACTGCGGATGAAGCGAGGGGATGAGATTGGGACGCTGGCGCAAAGCTTTAATGAGATGGCGGTGGAGCTTAAGGAGTTGGAGACGATGAGGCAGGATTTTGTCTCTAACGTATCGCATGAGATTCAGACTCCCTTGACCTCCATTTCCGGATTCGCAAAAACGCTTAGGTATAATAAACAGATGACTGCCGACAAGCGAGATCGTTATCTCGATATTATTGTGGCGGAGAGTGAGAGGCTGTCCAGACTTGGCGATAATCTGCTGAAGCTGGCTTCACTTGATTCCAATCACCATCCGTTCGAGGCTCGGGCATACCATCTCGATGAACAGATTAGACGAGTCGTTGTCGCATGCGAGCCGCAATGGTCAGCCAAAGGGCTTCAGGTGGAAGTAGATTTGCCCGTGGCAGCCCGTATTATTGCGGATGAGGATCAATTGAGCCAAGTGTGGCTCAATGTGCTGGGCAACAGCATCAAATTTACGCCTGAAGGCGGCCGTATTCATATTGCGCTCACTTCTACGCCCACTACTCATACGATCACCTTGAGTGATACGGGGCGAGGCATGTCTCCTGAGGAGCTTGGCCGTGTATTCGAGCGGTTCTATAAAGCTGATCGTTCACGTAGTGGTGGCGGCAACGGTCTTGGACTAGCCATTGTCCATAAAATCATCGCTCATCATCATGGGGATATCGAACTGCGGAGCGAAGCGGGACTAGGGACGGAAGTAATCGTCAGGCTCCCCTTGTCGCCCCCGGTTTCCCATGATTAAGACGTGTTCCATTTGCCTCAGCTACATATCCCGCTTGTATGGTGGACACCTTCCGGTGGCAATTTATAGGTAGACAGCTACCCTGGTCTATATTCCGATGCATCTTGGTTGAAGGCAGTTCATGCTCCGTTCATATTGCTCTCCTATGCTCATGATGCACAGCTGCACAATAGCGAATGGAGGAAGAATGATAATGATGGATTCATTAAAATGGCTGACGGTGTATGAGATGATACTAGGCGTGATTCATTTGTTTCTATTGGTATGGTATGCGATACCTGTAACTCGGAGGAGCGCTCGCTGGATTGATTTTGTGCCGAGCGCAGGCGTAATTATCATGCTTGCGAGCTTATGGTCAGGGGATACGTCTCTGCTGGCTCTGGTTTTCTATTTCTTGACGATCATCTTATTTCTGAGCACCGTGAAGAGGGTCTTCAAAGTCAATCCGCTGATCGCGGCGCCGAAGCGAATAGGATTCAAGGCTGTCAAAGTCGTACTAAGCCTATTCGGCGTACTCGTTCTAGCCTTTGCGGTTCAATACGGGGGTGAGATGCGATATAACCCTAGTAGCGACTTCAGCGGTCTTGGCTACTCCGATGCGTTTGTCCAATTAAATGAGCGTTTATCAGTCGAATACCCTTTTGGCGATTGGAAGAAAATCGATTGGGATCGGCTGAAGGATCAATATGAGCCGATTTTTGCGGAAGCAGAGAAGACCCGGGATAAAGATTTGTACAACAAAACGCTGAGAGATTATTTGGCGACGATGCGGGACGGCCATATTCGAATTGTGAATGATAAGGTGTACGATAGCCCCGTGTATAAGAAAGAGGGGGGAGGCGGCTTTGGCATTAGCACGATCCGGTTGGATAACGGGCGGGTGCTCGTTACTCTTGTGCTGAAGGACAGCCCCGCCGACAAGGTAGGAATAAAGGTAGGCACGGAAATTATAAGTTGGGACGGCGTAGATGCGGGGATGGCTTACCGATTGACCCGTTGGAGCGACAGCCCAAATACGAATCAGAACGAAAATGTGAACCAAGGAAGATTTATGGTTAGGGCGTCAATCGGGCAGGAAGTGACGGTTGTGTATAAGCATGAAGCTGACGGAGAGGTAATGACCGCTCGGTTGAAGGCATACGACGATCAGTATGAGACGCTTAGAAGAACAAAACCGCAGCTAACAAGGGAAACGCCTCTAATTGAGGGCAGCATACTAGACAATGGATACGGTTATATCAAGATAACAAGCTTTTTGCCTGACAAGGCGGCTTCTGATCCTTCCGGTATTCTCAAGCATTTGCTGAATGATATGATAGCGAAACAAGTGAAGGGGCTTATTATCGATCTGCGGGATAACCCGGGCGGCGAGGATGCGTTGGTTGTTAAGATGGCGGGGCATTTTGTGAGCCAGGCTACACGATATTCATATGTAAGCTACTACAACCGGCATACCGGGAAGTTTGAAATCAATAAAGGCGAGGACTATAAGGCTATTCCCTCTAAGCCGCAATATCATGGAAAGATTGCCATACTGGTAAATGGGCGGACGGCGAGCTCAGGAGAAGGGCTTCCGCTCCTATTAAAGGGCCAGCCGAATGTGACAATCGTTGGCTTTACGGGCACGAATGGCTCCTTCGGTGTAGCCTCAAGTCCGATAATGGTCAAAATGCCGGAGGGTTATATGGTGGAATCGGCGGATGGCCGTGCCTTGGATGTGGACGGAGTTATTCAAGGAGATGGGGATGATACGGGGGCAGGCGGTGCAATACCGGATATTCGTATTCCATTAGATGAAGAAACATTTGCTAAGAAGTATGTAGAGGGATCGGATGTCGAGATCTTGTATGCTATCGAAGCTATGGAACCGTAAGGTCTTAATCAAACATTAGTTACGAGTGATATGGTAAAGTGAAAGAAGCAAGGAGAGCAGAGAGGAGGTCAACTATGCTAGCAGTCTTAAGGCAAGCTCAAGGGAAGTATATAGCGCGCTTCGAGCGCCAGTTGAAGCATGCAGTGGAGAAAGCTTGGGCGACGCTTACGGATAACGATCAGCTTAAGGAGTGGTTTCCCGAGTTGCATGTTGATGATCTGCGAGAAGGCGGGGTCATCAAGTTCGATATGGGGGACGACACGTTCGAGGAGATGGCGATCCTGGAGTTAAAGGAGCAATCTGTACTTGAGTATACGTGGGGCGAGGATCAGGTTCGATTCGAGCTGTACCCGGAATCGGCAGGCTGCCGGTTGGTCTTCATTGAAACGATTAACCAATTAACCGACCATACTCCGAAGGATTTGGCAGGCTGGCATATATGTCTGGATGTGATCGAAGCTCTGCTGGCGGGCAAGACGATTGAATCACGCGAGGGCTTGTGGGAGATTCGATATAAGGAATATGCACAGCTTATTGATCTTCTTCAAAAAAGCTGACGATAAGGATCCGACCCGCCATCATCTGGCGGGTCGGTCTAGTTATAGGCTTGCTTAAACTGGAATATACCGCTTGACCGTCTGGATAATGAGCGGAGTACCGATCAGGGTAGGGATGAACCAAAGCAAGAGCGTTGGAATTCCTGCAAGTCGGGTGATAGATTCACCGTTGGTCACAAGAATGGCCGTTATCACCCCGATATACGATCCAAGCATACCGACTATATGTTTACGCAGCCAGTTATCCCGCTTCCGTTTGCGTGCGAGATACCCATAGAGCGCTTGCCCGTAGGAGAATAGGGCGATGAAAAAAAGATAATACAGCTCCGACCATTTCATGATCGCCATTGCAATAGAGGTTACAAACACGATCAAGTAGAAGGCATGGTAGGTTTCTCCGACAAGTGTGTGGACGCCCTTCCGCTTGCGGGCTCCCATGGCAATTGCCCCCGCCAGCAAGCATATCGTCCCCGCAATAATATGAACAAAAAGAATGCTGGTATAAAGTGAAGTCATAGCCTTGCTCCTCTCTGATTGCCTTTAAATGAACAGTGTTCAGTTGATGGCTTGAAAAAAGGCCTACGCATGCAAGGCCTTATAAATCATAGTTTTCGCTTGTGTCACCAGCTTCATCGTACGTTTCTCATCGAACATCGGCATTTGAATCGCTAAGGATACGATTCCATGCAGCATGGCCCATAGGACATCGCTATAGGACGCGGCATCATCCTGCGTTAATTCCTTCTGATCCATGGCATCTTGCACGGAGTCGAGCAGAACCTGAAAGGCTTGCACGCGAGGGCCATCTTCTCCTACACGCGACTCAATCAGATAGTCGGTCCTCCACATGAACATCAACCGATAAGAGGCGGGATTGCTCAGTCCGAATCGGACATAGGCTTCGCCTAGATGGCTTAGCCGCTCCCAGGCATCCGTGCTTTTGTCAGCAGCTTCGGCCAGTTGATTTCGGAAGAGAGTGAAAGCATCATCGACAACAGTGAACAACAAGTCATCCTTATCACGAAAGTACAAGTACAAGGTAGCGACTGAATAGCCGATTCGCGCAGCCAGCTTTCGCATGGAGAATTCATGGTAGCCCAGCTCAAAAAACATTTCGCTTGCGGTTTGCAGAATGAGCCGCCGAAGCTGCTCCTTTTGCTCGCCGCGCCGTCGCCGGACAACAGGGCGGGGATTGCTTGGTTTATCGTCAAACGTGTTAGGCATAACCACCATCCTATTTAATTAACAGTGTTCATTTATTGTAACCTGCTTTTACAACCATTGGCAATACTTTCTTTGATGCTCTTAATAAAAAGGAACGGCTTTGCTCCTGTTGAGAAGAAGCAAAGCTATTCCTTGGTTTGTCCTATGCACATCAGGTCTCTTTTGATATATATAGTGGATATTCCGCAATTACGTTTTGCTCAGCATCACGAAGAATGAAGGGATAGATGCCGGGCTGTGTGACTACGGCTCGAATTTCACGCTGCATATCCATGCCAGGCGGCATACCGGGAGGCCGGACGCTCACGATCTGGTCAATTCGGTTGTGAATGAGCATCGTGCCGCTTGGATTATACATGGATAGAGTGACCGATTGGCGCTGATCGTTCTTCAACCATAGTTTTATCCATACTTGTATAATGGCGACGGCCGGATAAGTGCGAACGGCAACGCGATTTTTAATATGAATGATGGAATGATTCTTTAGGGTTGAATCAAACTCTATTTTGTCTGCAACGACCAATTGTCCTGCTAGTGCGGCTGTCATGATTAGATTACCTCCTGATCGGTTTGTGGGGAATGGGGCGTAATGTGGTTCAAATAGAGCTGTTGATCGGTAAAGCGGCGCATGCGGCTATGGCTCCACTCCGCGACGGTATAGCCGGGCTGAATAAGTGCACTCCAGGCCGGATGGCTTTGCGGCGCATGAAGAACGGTTGCATGGTTTCCCCAGCTTTTGCGCTTGATGCCGCACAGCCATTCGGGTGCATCCAGTAAGATGATAAGTGTTCCACTGGCGGGAGAAGCATGAGTTGACAGCCATTCGTCAATCGATTTGAAAGCAGCATGAGAATAGTCAATGCGTATGACGGTTACACGTGCATGCACCGGAATATCGTGTAACGCCAGCAATCGGTGCAGCAGGGACTGCTCGGAAGCTCTTAACCGCTTCTTGTAATGCCACAAAAGCACGGCTACTACGGCCATTATGATGCATAATAGAATCGCTGCATATCGTATCATAGGTCTATTGATATCTCCTTGCTCCGCTTCAGGCTCGAATACAGCTCCAGCAGCATCGTTCCGCTGACAATGACCGTAATGCCTGCCAACGCGAGCATAGCGGAATCCATGTCCTGCGGGGCCCGTTCGGGCAATGCCATCCGGCCGCCGGCCAGCAGCATAAGAATCACGTTACGTATGACAGGGTACTTATTCAGCGCTTCTATTTGTCCGAAGCAAGAACAACTGGTATCCTCGTTCTCCTGAATACGTCTTTTTCGAAGCAGCATTATGGTGAATCCGGCAAAGAGCAGCACGGCGAGACTATCCTTCCAGACGAACCACAATCCAGAGCCGTATAGCAAAAATAAAGCAAGCTCCATAAATAATACACTGCCAGCGGCAAAGGTCAGGAGCTGCTTGGGCAGCACGCGATAGGAAGCAATGGACAGGCGGAAATCGGCAAACGATGAGCCCAGCTTGGAGAATGCAGCAAGGAAAAACATCGCGGCCAGCAGCGTATCGATCAGAAAAGCCATTATATTCATAGCATCACCTATGCTTCATTTTTCTCGACCCGACCGATGAGTTCGTTAAGCTCTCCCGTGCTATCCACTACGGCCGTATTGATAATGTAGCCATCCTCTAAGAAATAGGCATACGGAGTCGTGCTGGAAGCGTATTTCTGCAGGCGCTCCTCCTTCGACATCGTTAGAACAGGGAAGGAGAATTGAAAGTGCTGAATCAGATCGTTGTTCTCTTCCTCTGTGCCGCTGCTTACCAGGATGAAGGTGCCCTCGTAGCTATCAGCGAATGTATTCAGCTCAGGCAACAGATCGATGCAGCTAGCGCAGCTAAGCGATACGAAGCATACAATGGCGGAATCAAGTGATTCCACATCGATCGGAAGCGGCTCTCTCAGAAACAGGTCGCCCCTTATAGCTGGCTGCGAACTCCCCTTCTCCTCTGCCTCTTTCTGCAGCAGCTCTGCGTCAAACAAGTCCCGAAACGTAACTTTGCTCATGAACACGCTCTCCCTCGTATTGATGTCTTTTATTCCACATTTCGAAGTACATCCCTTTCCCAAGCAACAGCTCCTGATGGCTTCCTTTCTCTATAATGCGACCTTCATGCATGACAATAATTTGTTTGGCCATGGAAGCGACCGAGAGGTTATGCGTGACAAGCACCGTCGTCTTCCCTGCACGATCCGTTATAATGCGATTGACCAAATCCAGCTCTGTGATGGGATCAAGCTCAGAGGTCGCCTCGTCCAGCAGCAAGTAAGGAGAGTCCTTATAGAGCGCTCTAGCAATGGCAATTCGTTGCCACTGGCCGCCGGATAGTTGGCGTCCGCCCTGCAGGCTGTTTCCAAGTACTGTGTCGAGCTCGTCATGAAGCTCCGCAGGAACAAGCATCGGATAGGCTTGGATAAGTCCTCTGACTTTATGTTGAACCTCTTCATTGGGATGATGGAGTGCAATATTCTCATAGACAGAGAAGGAATACTTCATATAATCCTGATTGACCACCGACACTTGCTTGAACCAGGACTGGCGTTCGATATCGTTGATGTCATGGTTATGAATATACAACATGTCCGGTTCGACCTCATGGAGACCGAGCACTACTTTGGCCAGCGTGGATTTCCCTGATCCGTTCTCGCCGACAATGGCGACGACATCCTGATCGTTCAAGTCCAGACTAATGTCCGACAAGGCAGACGCGGCTGCATTCGGATAGGCAAAGGTTAGGCGGTTCAGCCTTATATGCTGTACGGAAGCGGGCTGAGCCGCATACGACTGCTCGGGAGATTGAATATATTTCGCTAAAAATGTCTTAAAGTTTCGAGTCGCAATCGGAATTTGGTTGAAAATCCGGGAGTTGCCGGCGATTTGCGTCATACTGGAGAAGACGGTCAAAGCGGCCGCTGACAATGCGGCATAATCGCCCAACGTAATCGTATTGCCGACCAGCTTGTTGAAGAAGATTAACTGGGCTAGCAAGAAGCCTATTGGCTGAAAGATAATGGCAACGCTGCGCAGATTGAATTCTCCCAGCTTCAAGGTGAACGTCTTGCGAATGACCGCTTCGGCTGCTTCCGACCATCGCTGAAGCAGGTAGCGCTGACTGCCGAAGATCATGGTTTCCTTAAGTGCTTGCGGCTTCAGAATGAGATCGGATGCCAGCATGGATTCAATTTGTTGCTGAGCGACTTTGTGGAAGTACTTCTCCAGCCGGAGGGCGCTAAGCAGCTCCACCCAAAAGAGCGGCAAGGAGAACAACAACAGAATAAGCGCCGTAAGCCAGCTATAGGTGAAAATAATGTAACCATAGACGCCAAGTATCAGTACCTGTTGGACTAATCCGATGATAGATGATATGGACTGTTCAATCTGATTCAGGCTGTTCTTAAGGGTAGTCATGTCATGATTGAATGCAGGAGTCTCAAGCTGTGTAATCGATGACGGCTGGATGGAGCTGTACAGATGATGCTCTAGCCGATTATGGATGCGAAGGGATAATTGCGCCTGCACCAGCCGAGAGCCTTCGGTCAATATAAGCTCCAGAAGCTTCAATCCGGCCAGCAACGCCGCAATGATGGCAAGCTCCTTCCAGATGGCATGGCCCGCCATTTGATCGAATAGCTGTTTGTTCAAATGAAAGGTCAGCCAGCCTACGCCCGGTTGAATCGCTAGCAGCAGAATAACAACACTAATGCTTACAAGCGAGCCTTGCATCATGATTCGGAACCAACGAAGAGAAGTCGTCATCCGGCAACAGGATGAAACAATTGGAAGGGTGCGGCAATAATGTCCAAATGACCAGGCTCGCTGCAACTATAGTGCGTAATCAGTTGTCCCTCCGAATTGATGCCATATGCCCACGGAAAGCCGTAGCCTTGAAATTCCATATCCAGACGGGCTTCAATGCGATAGCTTTGGATATGGGAGGAGAAGGCTTGTTTCGCCAGCGCGAATTTATCTTCGGAAGTATCTATTAGGACGATTAACCGGTAGTGAGGATTCTCTACGGCAAATCGTTCGATTTCGTCAAAAGCGGGTAGACATAAGGCGCAATCGGTACTTACCATCACCATGAGCAAGTAGTCTTGAATGAGGCTAAATAAGTTGATTTCGGGGGATATATGTACATCGGGAAAGTAATCTCCGATCTGAATGTGCTGTCGCATGATAATGGCTCCTTTATGGCATGTTCTCTATGAGATAGGTGGATACTAGCTTATGAATGCTGATATGCGGATTACCGAATACGCTTTCATAAAAGAGAGCATCGGTAATCCGCATATGTAATCATGCTATGCTAAAACGCCTAGATGTTAACAAAGGCAGCCCTCGGGGGTTGTGCAAGTGCTTCCACTTTGTGCGCAAACCAAGTATTTCATTTTCTTGCCATTTGTACATTCAATAGAAGAGCAGGAAGAGAATTCGCGAATGCAATCGGAACAAGCCATTTCGTTTCACCTCCTTTGGATACATCTACTTGTTGCGAAGCAAGGGAATGTTCGAGCAAGTATTGTATATTCTGGTTACGATGTAAATTTTATTGAATAAAGAGTAATATGTCAACTATTTTACATTTAATAGGTTTTTGGTATACTTGAGGTGTATGTTCATATTTTGTCTGATTTTAGGATATTTTTTTGATGGGGGAGAGGATAGACCATTGAATAAAAATAAAAGTGGAGATCGAGTAGAAAAGGAGATAAAAATATACGGGCTGCTGTATGCGCTTTCAAAGATGAGGCGACAGCAGCCTATATATTTGATTAATTAGATTGGAATACTAGTAAAATTAGCAGATGCAGCCTTCAGGAGTTGTGCAAGTGCTGCCACTTTGTGCGCAAACTCTGTATTGAAGTCTTTTGCCGTTAGTACATTCTTGAGCGGAACAGGAAGAGAACTCTCTAATGCAATCGGAACAAGCCATGTCGATTCACCTCCTTTATGTCGACATTACCAGTTGTGGAAGTCTTAAAAAGACCGCCATCAACATTTGTAATATTTGTAACAATATTGATATTATTAAATAAAATAAAATCTGTCAACTATAAAAAATAATAGGTGCTTTAATAGCTGTTACCGATATCTCAAGCTTATGATCTTTTCATTTGGGCAGAATAGCATTAGTGATTATATGCAAAAAAGGGTATGATTGCAGATAGGAAGTGTAGATGAAAATTAATTATGAGCAGAGAGTGAGCAAAATCGAATGACAGAGTATAGACAACAGCGTTACCGCTACAGTGAAGCGCCTATATGGCAGTTGCAACGGGAGTATTACGAAGAACTTGGACTGGATGCCTGGAAGAATGATCAGGTGCCTCAATATATTACGAGCAATCCGATGATCGCTTCCGCTTATGCAGAGATGATATTCGGATTTCTGCAGGACCGCGCCAGCAAAGGGCATGGGTCAGAGCTTGTGTACATTGTCGAGCTGGGTGCTGGAGCAGGCCGTTTTGCTTTCCATGTGCTGCAAGAGCTGTGTCGGATTAGAGATTATGCGGGACTTGATTTGCCGCCGTTCCGTTACGTTATGACCGATCTGGCTATGAGCAATGTGCTGGCTTGGAGAGATCATCCGGCTCTGCAGTCCTTTATTGAAGAGGGGCTAGTTGACTTTGCGCGATTCGATGCGGTGCATGACACAGAGGTTGAGCTGGTCGTAGCTGGTACGACGATCCGTGAGGGCGACTTGCAGCAGCCATTGATCCTCGTTGCGAATTACTTTTTTGACGGCATCACACAAGAGCTGCTCTATGTGGGCGACGGGCATATTTACGAAGCGGATGTCATCATTGATTATCCGGTGCAGACGGATGGATTGACTCCATCCGCTATTCTTAACCAATTATCCCTGCAATATGAGCATCGGCGGGCGCCGGAGTACGAGCAGGACGACTATCCTTACCGGGATATCATTGCAGTCTATCAAGAGCAATTGGAAGATTCGCATATTTTATTCCCGGTTGCGGGTTTGGTCTGCCTGGAACGATTGAATAAGCTGTCACAGAGGGGATTCCTCCTTATCACCGCGGACAAAGGAGACCATCTGCTCGATAACTGGAAGTTCTCGGAGCCGCCGGAATTGGTTCTTCACGGATGCTTTTCACTAACAGCGAACTTCCATGCGTTTCAGCATTTTTACGAAGAGCAGGGAGCCGAGGCGTTGTTCCCGCCGCATCACTATAAGAATATTAACGTTGGTTGTCTGCTTCATCTAGATACACCGAAGAGCTATGCCAACACGAGATTGGCGTACAGACAGTTTGTAGAGCGATTTGGTCCGGACGATTTCTTCAGCTTAAAGGAATGGGTAGATCGCCATATCGACAGCATGGGGCTTCAGCAAATATTAGGATTTTGGCGCCTGGGCGGGTACGATGCAGAGTTTTTCATCCAGAGTGCCAAGCAGATATCCAGCTTGCTGCCGGAAGCTAATGATGAAGAGAAGCAGGATATCTGGAGAGGCATCCAGTTGATGTGGTCGTCGTACTACGTTATGGCTCAGCGCTACGATCTGGCGCTTGATGCGGGCCTTATTCTGTTCGAGATGGATATGTACGAGGAGGCGAGGCGTTTCTTGGAGATATCCGTACAGGCAGACACCGATACCATTGTGCCTACCGTCTATTATTGTCTTGCTATATGCTGCTTCGAGATGGAGCTGGACGAAGAAGGCTTGTCCTACACACGCAAGCTGCTGGAGGTAGAGCCTGATAACGAAGAGGCGCTGGCGCTGTTAAGCCACTTCTGACGTTAGAAATTTCTTCGCATAGGAAATCTCCAAAAAGCTGTATCCGTTTATAAGCGGATACAGCTTTTTTCGGCTTCCACGTCGTTCATGCTGCTGGCATTATTTCCTTACAACACAATCTCCCTGCCGCTTTCTGCTGATTCATAGATTGCGCTTAGAATCTTGATCATATCTACACCATGCTCCGGCGTAATAATCGGCTTCTCACGGCCCAGCACGCATTCGATGAAGTGGTGAATGTTCGCGGTATGCTGCGGAACTTCATCTGCTTTGAAATGAGGCTGTTGATTGATCAGCGTACCCTCGTTCTCCGTGAAGAGACTCAGCTTGTCGTTAATGAGACTGAAGCCGCCTTCCGTGCCGCGCCATTCGAGGAATTTTTTCTCCTCTTCAACATTGGAGGCCCAGCTGAATTCGATTTGCAGCGAAGCGCCGTTGTCGAACCGGATAAAGCCGGCTGCCAAGTCCTCCACGTCGAAGGTGCCTTCCGGAATTTTGCCGGAGGCGTCTGGACGATCTGCGAACTTGCGGTAGGTGGAGCCCGATACTGTGACTGGCTTCGGATTGCCGCTCAGCCACATCGCCATGTCGATCATATGCACGCCGAGATCGATCAGCGGGCCGCCTCCCGACAGCTCCTTCGTCGTGAACCAGCCGCCGCGTCCCGGAATGCCACGGCGACGAATCCAGCCGCAGCGGCCCATGTACAGCTCGCCCATCTGGCCTTGCTCGATGATGCGCTTGGCGAATTTCGCCGACTCTGTGAAGCGATTGTTGCGCATGACCATCAACAGCTTGCCAGAGGCGCGAGCGGCGTCAGCCATCTTCTGCGCTTCGATGGGATTAATCGCATCAGGCTTCTCGCAGAAGACATGTTTGCCTTGCTGCAAAGCCGCAATTGCGATCTCTGAATGAAGCAGATTCGGTGTGCTGATATCTACAATATCGATGGAAGGGTCTGCGAGCAGCTCCTTGTAATCCTCATAGACCTTCGTACCTGGATATTCAAGGGCCAACGCTTCCGCGGAAGCGCGGAATGGGTCGCAGAACGCCACGATCTCTGCTTCTTTATGAGTAAGCCAGCCTGGCAAATGTACAGCTTTGAATATGCCGCCTGTTCCAATAGCGCCAACTTTCAATGTCATGATGATCTCTCCTTAAGTGGATGGTAACCCATGTTATTATGTGCAAAAAGATAAGGATTTGACATGCATCCCTATCGTATCACGAATACCCCCGGATATGCGCCATCCACTCGTTATGCATCTTGTCCTTTTCTTATTCATTTTTGCTTTATTCACCCTTATGCGGGCATAGACGTTGTATTCTTAGCGGTTCGTTCCGTTCTCCACAATAATCGCTGCGTAAGGAGACCGATTAAGCCAACTCCCCCGACTGCCAAGCCTACATACAGGAATGTGGAGGACGCGCCCCATAGTCCAATCAGAACTCCGCCGGAGAGCGGGGCGATGACGAAGATCACACTGCTCAACGAATCGAAGATGCCGCTGACTCTGCCGATGGCATCAGGCGGCGTCTCCTTCTGCAAGATATAGTTCATGCCAGTAGATGTGAACCCCGTTCCAATCCCGCCGAAGAAGGAGGAGCATAGCAGGAGCCATATTGGGGAGTCCGGCCGGAACAGCCCGGCGGCTGCAAACATGATGCCGATCAGCATTACCCCTCCGCCAAGCAGCCAGCCATAGGCGGAGAGCTGCTTGAATCGACGCAGCCAGGCGACGCTGGCTAGACCGCCGAGACCGATCGCGGTCACTAGCCAGCCGATCAGTTGAGGCCGATCAGGAGCCACGTCCCGCAGCAAGACGGCAATTTGCGCATCAATCATCCCAATGCCCGCCAGTCCAATAAGGCAGAAGAAAAGACTGACCTGCAGGGCCCGGCTGCTCAGCAGGATATGCCAGCCATCCCGCCAAGCGGCACGTAGCGATCTTGGAGCTTGAGAGGCGGATGCAGCGGCCGTGGTGCGTCCTTCTCTCACCGGGATGCGCAGAAGCAGCAGCGCGGACAGGATGTAGCAGACGGCATTGACGGCCATACAAGCCGAAGGGGATAGGGTCGTGGCGACGGATGCGCCAAGCAGCGGGCCAAGCACCTTCGATAGCTGGAACACTGCGCCATTCAAGGAGGTTGCTTGCAACAGCTCATCGGCCGCCACCACATTCCGGGTCATCGCTTGCTGAGCGGGGTAATGAAAGACACGAGCAGTGGAACGCACCGTGATGAGCGCTAGCAGCACCCAGGCATTCGGTGCGAAGATAAGCAGAATCGTAATTATAGCGCGAATCAAGTCGGTAGCGATCATGAGATTCCGCTTGTTCCATCGGTCCGCCATTATGCCGGCCAATTGGCTGAACAGGATGCCGGGTACGGCGAAGGAGAGCGGAACGAGCGCAATCATCATGGCATCGACCTTCCAGATGAAGCCGAGCAGAATGGCCACCGCCATAAAGTCGAAGTAGTCCCCGAATGCTGCGAGACCGTATGCGGTGAACATTTTGGCGAATGAACGATTTCTTTTTAACATAACAAAAACCCCCTGTTGCAATCATCATGGTGATGATCGTAACAGGGGAATGTCAGAGAATGATCAGAGGCAATACCGCAGCAAGCGCTCCGTCTTGACTAGCAGTTCGTGGAACCGGTATTGCTCGTCCAGCTGATTCCATTGCCGCTGATAGTTCTGACGAGAGGTTTCATCGCATGTGTACTTGTCGAGGTAGGATAGCGCCACTCTCAGGTTGGCGAGCAAATGCGGGATAAACTGCGTACGTCTCGTTGTGTCGATGCCGTCATCTAGTGCTTCTCTTGCCGCGCGGATCTCGCCGCGCCGATAATGAAGCATCGCCTTGGCGACGAGACAAGCTCCCCGTTCCCGCTGAATCGGATGGAGGGCAAGCAGCTCCTCGCAAGCCTGCAGCTTGGCGGCTGCTTCTTGAATCTGGTCCTCTTGGAGATGCAGGAGCATCTCCTTTAATAGATAGCCGGCCGTGAAGCTCGGGGAGTGGAGTTCAGCGATGTCATCCCGAATCGCATCCAGCTCTTCACGCGCCTTGCTTAGCATCCCGGCTTCAAGATATAGAATAACAGCGTTTAATCGCAAGTCGTTCCGCCATGCGATGGACAGCCCATGCTCTTTCGCAATCAATCCCTCAAAGTACGGAATCGAGATTGCAGGCTCCGGTTGGAGGATCGCATAAATAAAGACCGCGTAGGCCGCCTTTTGCCAGCTATTAATGCTCTCTGTCGCCAGCAGCGATGTGAAGTCTCCGCGAACAAACTGGATGTAGCTGTCGTAGTACGGATCGCCGGGCAAGCCCAGCACCTCGCGATTCGCTGACAGCAATTGCATGGCAGCTCCCATGCCCAGGCTATGATATTTCGCGAACATGCGGTTCACGTCAGCCGCGAATTGATCGTCTTGCAGAAGCGGGCTGCTTTGCCCGGTAGAGGCATGGCGTACGAGCTTGTAGCCTTGACCGCGAATTGTCTCAATCTGGAGCAGATGCGACCACGCCGCTATCTTCTTGCGAACCCGGTAGATATGATCGTCCACAGTCCGATCACTCGGTTCTTCTAGCGGCCAGACTGCTTCGAGCAAGGCATCCCTTGAAAAGGAACGGTCCGCATGCTCATAGAGATAACGCAGCAGGGCGAATTCCTTGGGCAGGAGCTGGATATGCTCTCCTGCATAGACGGCCTCATAGCGATCCGGGTCAAAATGAATCATCGTTATCCTCCTTGCCTTTCTCTGCACACTGGCTCTTTTGATTGGGATGAAGGCATACGTGGGGATAAGGCAAGCAGTCCACACTAGGGCGTGACTGAAAACCCGTTCAGTGGCACCTTTCACCGCCTTTCCGCCCCCTGCTTCGTTCCGTTTGCTTGACGTACCCCCGGTACGCCTTCACAAACGCGCCTTGCATGGAACGAAAATTCGGCAAAATATGCTGCCTTCAGAGTTCTCAGACACACCCTAGTTAAACTGAACAAGAAACTTCGTCATCCAGGCAATATAATGCGCCCCTGGAATAAAGAGCAGCTGGGCAAGCAGCGTTCCAAGCAGGCGGGAGGCAATCATAAGGACGGATATGCCCTTCAGGTTCAAGTAGCTGCCCCTGCCATTCACGACATCATCGGCGAGCACCGATATTTTGGGATCGATAAAGAGGGCAAGCAAAATGGTCGCTACTCCGTTGATAAGGCCGGAAGCCATAATGGTGGCGCCATACCGGTCCGGGGCCAATAGGGACGCATATAACGCTGACAGCACCCCAATCGTGTACACGGCCGTCACGATCATGTTGAAGAAAAACAGCCGAAGCGGGATATCCTTCAGCTTAATATCTTTTAGATAGGACAGTCTTGGTCTATGGATGTGCTTGATTCCTCGTTGGATATATGCCAAGGTGAAGCCTTTCTTGACTAATGAGGGGATGGAGCCGCGTTCTTGCGACAGATGGATAATCGCTCTGGAGAAGAGCGCGGTGAACGTAGGCAGCAAGATAATGCCGACGATCGTGCCGAGGGTTGAAGCTCCGATCAATATGCGATATTGCTGTTCTACGAAAGCGAATGTCTGCTCCTTGGGCGCAGTATCGATCAAGCTGCCTGTGAAAGGCTGCTGCATCATATTGGCCATCCGGGAGACAACGACCATCATATTGAAAAGTGAAAGCGCGGAAGCAATCAGCTTGACCCTTGCTCCCGATAGACGTACAGCGTAAGCAAGCGTCTCAATGCTATGGATAATGAGAATAAATAACGCGATAAAAAGAACCTTGCCTGTTATAACATCCAATGCGAATCCTTCTCTCTTGTCTTCGTTTTATCGTTGTCATTATACCACATGCTACCTGTTCTTCCGATAAGCCCCTGGCGCTATGCCGTAGCGTTCCCGGAACAGTCTGTGGAAGTAGGCATAGCTGCCGAGGCCAGTTTCCGCCGCAATTTGCTCCAGTGACATAGGACTGTGATCGAGCAGCTTGATCGCGTGGCTGAGCCGCAGCTGCTGCGCATAGCCGATAATGGAGACGCCAAAGTGCGCCTTGAACAGATGCACGGCTCTCGATACACTGAGACCGGTATGCTGGGCAACTTGATCCAGCGTTAAGGGCTCGGCAGCATGCTCCTCAATATATTGCCGCATACGCAGCGCGTGATAGGCAAGCGGGGAGTGGTTCTCCGGCGACTCTTCAATAGCGCGGTCGATCAGCATCAGCAGTGACCAGACCAGCGAGGACGCAATCGCGGGATTGCCTCCGTCGAGTCGGCGCTTCTCCAGTATAATTTGATACCAGACCGACTTCAGCCGATTGTCCTCGGCAATCTTGGTCAGGGTCGGCCGCGGCTTCTGATTCCACCATTCCTGCATGCCCGCCCCCGTGCTCATGACGTAGTAATCGCCAGATAGCATCGGGGCTCCTTCTATATATCCAATGCGCAGATCGTAGATATCACCTGGTTGGAATAAGAGCAAGTCCCCCGGACGGATTTCTCGTATCTCGCCCTGAACGAGCGCCTGACAGATGCCCTCTGCTTGAAGCCTTATTATATAAGTATCTAAACCGCTACCATAAATTTGACGGAACGGCTCTTCATGCTTGGAAAACTCGCTTAACTGGACGTTAATGGGCTTCATGATGATTCTCGCCCCCCTCTGCTCTTATTATAACATTCAATCAGATTGTTGATGTATTCGATTATATTGTTTCTACAAAGGGGAACAGGCTCCCCTTATAATGAAAGCATTACGGATCCAGGAAGGGAGCATACATTCATTATGACTACTCGTACAGTAAAAACGATTCAAACATCGCAAGGTACAGGGGACCGGTTGACGGAGGTTGCATCGTTGACGCTGCGACCGGATGAGGCTGGCGTAGAGAACCAAGTGATTAACGTATATGAAGACGTCGAATACCAATCCATTATTGGCTTCGGCGGTGCCATTACCGAGGCTTCCGCTGTGACGGCCGCGAAGCTGAGCGAAGAGAACAGCAATCGTATCCTGAATGCTTATTATGATGCGGAAGAAGGCATCGGCTACACCATATGCCGTACACATATCAATAGCTGTGACTTTGCTCTGGGCAACTATTCCTACGTGGAAGACAACGATGTTGAGCTGAGCACCTTCGACATCAGCCATGATCGCGAGGTTATCATTCCGTATATTCAGAAGGCCAAGCAGCTTGCTGGAGAGGACTTTACCTTCTACGCTTCCCCTTGGAGCCCTCCAGCGTGGATGAAGACGAATGGCGAGATGAACCATGGCGGCAAGCTGAAGCCGGAGTATTGGGCTGTGTGGGCGCGTTACTACGTGAAATTCATTGAGGCCTATGAAGCTGAAGGGTTGCCGTTATGGGGACTGACGGTACAGAACGAGGCGAAGGCGGTACAGATTTGGGATTCCTGTATTTATACCGCTGAGGAAGAGCGCGACTTTGTGCGCGACCATCTGGGACCCGAGCTGCACAAGTCCGGCCGCCAAGATGTGAAGGTGATGATCTGGGATCATAACAAGGAACGCGTATACGATCGCGCGAAGACGGCTTTCGAAGATGCAGAAGCGTCCAAGTACATCTGGGGTCTAGGCTTCCACTGGTATTCTGGCGATCACTTCGATGCCTTGTCTGCTGTGAAGCATCGCTTCCCGGACAAAGGGCTGATGTTCACTGAGGGCTGTCATGAAGGCGGCGTACAGATCGGCTCGTGGAAGAGCGGCGAGCGTTATGCGCATGACATTATCGGCAATTTGAACAACGGCATGGCTGGATGGACTGACTGGAATATTGTATTGGACGAGCAAGGCGGTCCGAACCATGTTGGCAACTATTGCGACGCGCCAATCATTGCCGACACGAAGTCCGATTCCCTGACGTTCCAATCGTCGTACTACTACATCGGGCATTTCAGCAAATATATTCGTCCGGGCGCTGTTCGCGTAGCCAGCTCGAAGTATACGGAAGCTCTGCAAACGACGGCGTTCAAAAATCCAAATGGCGAGCTGGTAGTGGTCATTCTAAACCGCTCCGATGCTCAGCATCCATACGTGCTTCGCAATAACGAGCAAATCGCAGAGGGCAACATCCCTGCGCACTCTATCCAAACGCTGATTTTCCAGAGCGTGTAGAGGAGGCATGACGATGACGACATCTTCACCGCGTACATGGATCACCACGGATATTCTCGATCAAGCGAGGGGAATTCTCTCCGGCATGTCTCTTGAGGAGAAGGTTGGACAGATGACCCAATATGATTGGGGCTACAATCCGATCAATCCGGAGACAGGCGTATCTCAGCGGGATCTGCTCGTTGAAGAAATTCGCCAAGGCCGTGTCGGCTCCATCTTTAACTTGTCTGGCGCCGAGGAAGCGAACGAGCTGCAGAAGCTCATTCAAGAAAATACGAAGCATCGCATTCCGCTCTTAATTGGGCGCGATGTTATTCACGGTTATAAGACGGTTTTCCCGATTCCGCTGGCGCAAGCGTCAGCGTGGAATCCGGACCTGGCGAGAAGAACGGCAGAGGCGGCTTCCCGCGAATCGATGGCTGACGGCGTAGCCTGGGTATTTGCGCCGATGATCGATATAAGCCGCGATCCGAGATGGGGCCGCATCGCCGAGAGCATTGGCGAAGATCCGCTTCTCACGAGCGAGTATGCCAAGGCTTGGGTAGAGGGCTCGCAAGTGGATGACGGTGCAGGCCAAGCGACGGCCAGCTGTCCGAAGCACTTTGCGGCATACGGTCTTGCGGAAGCGGGACGGGATTACAATACGGTCGATCTGTCGGACCGTGTTCTTCGCGAAGTGATCTTGCCGCCATTCCGCGAGGCTATTGATGCGGGAGCGCTCAGCATTATGGCTTCCTTCAACGAAGTGAACGGCATTCCGGCTTGTGCCAATGACTATTTGCTGAAGACGATATTGCGCGATGAATGGGGCTTCGAAGGGGTTGTGGCGAGTGACTACAATGCTCTCCAGGAACTAATCACGCACGGTGTTGCCGGAAGTGAAGAAGAAGCGTGCGAGCGCAGCATTATGGCCGGCTGCGATATGGATATGCATTCCGGTTTTTATATGCGTCATTTGCCGAAGCTGGTTCGTGAAGGCCGTGTGCCGGAGAGTGTCGTAGACGAGTCGGTGTTGCGTATTCTCGCTGTCAAGATCAAGCTGGGCTTGTTCGAGCAGCCATATGTGATCGTTCCGTCGGAAGATGTGGCTGCATCAGCACGCGCGTCCTTCACAGAGTTGGCACGCGAGTCGGCGAGAGAATCCATCGTGTTACTGCGCAATGAAGGACAGACGCTGCCGCTGAAGAAGCAAGATGCTTCGATCGCCGTTATCGGACCGCTCGCGGACAATAGCAAGGACCCGCTCGGCTGCTGGGCATTCGACGGTAATCCGGAGGATGTTGTCAGCTTACTGGAGGGCATCCGTCAAGCGGCTGGAGGGGGCGCAGCGGTCCATTATGCGGTAGGCTGCTCGATGGAGTCGGATAGCGAAGAGGGCTTCGAGGCTGCGCTTGAGGCGGCTCGCCAAGCCGATGTAATCGTGCTGGCGCTAGGCGAAGCATTGGAGATGAGCGGCGAGTCCCGATCCCGGACTTCGCTTGATCTGCCGGGCGCGCAGCGCAAGCTGGTTGAGGCTGTAGCCGCTCTAGGCAAGCCTGTAGTGGCGGTACTGCTAAGCGGCAGGCCGCTGGCGTTGCCTTGGCTGCAGGAGCAAGCATCCAGCATTGTGCAAGCTTGGCATCTTGGCGTGCAGAGCGGCCATGCGATTGCCGATGTGCTGTTCGGCGACTACAATCCGGGCGGTCGTCTGCCGGTTACGTTCCCGCATAATGTGGGTCAAGTTCCGATCTACTATTATCGCAAGAAGACGGGCCGTCCGCCGGGCGGCGTCTATTCATCCTATTATATTGATTCGACGACTGAACCGCTCTACCCATTTGGCTATGGCCTAAGCTATACAGAATTTAAGTATAGCGAGGTGACGGCTGACCGTACCACAATCGATGGGGATGGAGAATTGACGCTTTCGGTGACGGTATCGAACGTAGGCGAACGCAGGGGTGAGGAAGTTGTCCAGGTATATCTCCGTGACGAGGTAGCAAGCGTCACGCAGCCGCTGAAGAAATTGATCGGCTTCAGCAAGGTGAGCATCGGACCGAACGAATCCGCTACTCTAACATTCAAGGTGGGCAAAGATCAATTGGCCATTATAGATCAGCATATGAACTTGACTGTGGAGCCGGGCGACTTCACCGTCTGGGTCGGGCCACATTCCAGTGCCGGGCAATCGATAACGATTAAAGTTCAATCCTAAGTGATGAAGAAAGAATAAGCGTATAGCGAAGTTCTATGCAAATAGAGAAAAGCAAAGAAGCTAGAGGGCATGTTCTGCACGCATCGCTAGCTTCTTTGCTCATTTCATTTCCGTAATCGTGCGGGCTAATGTACCCTTCTATTCGGAATGACAAAGGATACAGTCGTTCCTTCATCAGGTTTGCTATGAATAGACAAGCCCTGTCCGTACAGCTTAATGAGTCTTCGATTGGTATTGGGCAAGCCGATACCGCCCCTTTCTTGTTGGATCGGGTTTAATAGCCGCTCCGCTAGTTCAGGGTTCATGCCTTTGCCATCGTCAATGACTTCTATTTGGGTCGTTGTCTCCTGCGCGGTTATCCGGATTCGGACCGTACCGCCCTTCGACCTGCTGAGCAATCCATGTCTGACCGCGTTCTCGACCAACGGCTGAATCGTCAGCGGAGGAAGTCTCAATGAAGCCTCAGTCTCATCCTCCCACACGATGGACAATCGTTCCCCGAATCGTTCTTTTTCGACAAAGAGGTAAGCTCTTACCAAATCCAACTCATGCGACAACTCGACCAATTCCTCTGTATTCAGGAAATCAAAGCTAATTCGCAAATAAGCGGAGAAGGCTTCGACCAAGTCGCGCATCTTATCCCCGTCGATCTGGCTTAATGCCATAATCGAATTCAGCGTGTTGAATAGAAAGTGAGGTTGAATCTGTGCTTGCAGATAGGCAGCTTCCATACGCAATCGTTCATTCATCGATTTTTTCAGTCCGGTTAAGGCGCGAATACGATATTTCAGCTCAAGAGCATCTACCGGCTTCGTGACATAATCGTTGGCCCCCGACAGGAAGCCGGTGTAGATATCGGCGGGCTGACTTCTCGCAGTGAGCAGCAGAATGGGCAGCTCAGACAAGGAATAATGCTCTCTTACCTTCTGCGTGAATTCGTAGCCCGACATTTGCGGCATCATCACGTCTGCGATGAGCAGATCCCATGGTTCGTTCCCGAGCAGGGACAATGCATCATGGGCAGAAGTAGCCGTTGTAATCGCATAGGGCTCGGAAGCTAACATGCCGATCAGCACATTCAGATTGATAGGATCGTCATCAACGACCAGAATATGGACCTTGCCGTCGTTCAAGAAGGGCATGCTCGGCTCTGCAGCAGGGATAAGGTCTCTTGGTTGCTCCAAGGCAAGGAAGCTTGCCGCAATCTCGTTGATGGCTTCGGCTCTGACATGTAGTCGATCTTCTGATGATTGCTGTGAATCTGGCAAGTGGGATGAATCGGCCAGCGGGAGCTGGAATTGGAACACGGAGCCTTTGCCCGGCTCTGACTGGACCGTAATCACGCCGCCATGCAGCTCGACTAATTGCTGACATATGCTTAATCCAAGTCCAATGCCTCTTCCATCATTTAAGCCGTATTCGCCTTGTTCATAAGGGAGGAAGACCTTGTCCCGGGTTTCTTTATCCATGCCAATGCCCGTATCGGATACCAGAATAGTAGCATAGTTGTCCCGATATTCAGCAGAGACAGTGATCTGTCCCTTCTCTGTGTATTTGAGCGCATTATGCAACAGGTTATACAGAATTTGAACCAGTCTCTTCTCATCAGCCAGCACTGGGGGCATGGAATCCCTAATCTTCATTTGCAATTGAATCGGCTTGCCTTCTGTCATGTACGCCAGCATGCTGATGATGCCGGGAACGACGGATTGAATATGAAGAGGCTCCTTATGGAGGACAATACGATGCTCCTGAAGCCGGGCGACGTCGAGAAGATCGCCGAGCATATGGGACATCCGGCGACTAACGGTAATGAGCAGCTTCATATCCTTGAGGCTTTTCTCATTCAGTTTATCCTTTTCGTTGTTGACGACGGTTGCGGCAATATTCATAATGCCATGCAGCGGCGTCCTTAACTCATGAGAGGTGTTAGCCAGAAATTGATCCTTCAGCTTGTCCGCCTTTTTTAACTGAATGTTAAGAACGGCGTTCTCTTGGGCATTGCGAATATATTTTTTGAACCAGAATGCAGAGAATCCGATAATGGCCGCCATAATATCGAAAGGATAATAGACGGTCGTAACGACTTGGGAGGAGTCTATGATGCTCCATATCAGGTTAGATATAGAACCCGCTGCCGTAAGCAGCACAAAGACGACATCCCTGTCCGAATCTTTTTTGAAAATCATCGAGACTGCGGTATAAATAAACCAAATGAAGGGGATGAGATACAAGGATAGGAAAATCCTTAGATCGAGAAACCCGTTCACGTAGGACGCCGGCGCAGCCGCCAGGAAGATCGAGACCAGCACAAGCGTTGCACCATATACGCGCACCCAGACATTTCCTGTTGGGGCAGCGGCGAACTTTCTGAACAGCATGAGGAGCAGGAGATTTTGCCATAACAGGCAAATCAGCCGAATCTTCATTGCCCATGCGTAATCGAGCGGAAACCATAGCAAGAGTACATTATCATGGCCTATTGTGATGGCAATGCCTATAGACAGCGTTAATAACGTGACAATGAGCAATCCCCGTTCTATGGGATTGAATAGATAGAGTATGAAGGCATATAAGCCGTGCAGCAGCAACATGATAAAGGTGACGAGTTGGAATCCAATCGAATACCAGCGAACGTAGTCAATGGCATCCTGCGAGCCGAAGCGGAGAGGGCGTGTAATGCCTCCATAAAAGGGCTCGTCGAAATTGGCGACGCGAATAAGCAGATCAATCTCGGTCGTCCCTCCAACCGAATAAGAGGCCGTGTAAGAGATGTTTTTGGGTGAGTAATCCGCTTTGTTGGTGGCAAGCGTCCCCATACTTGGCTCGGCAATGCCGTTGATCTCCACTTGTGATGATGCCTGAATGCCATTAAACCAGAAGGCGACAGGCTTTGTCAGAGGATCGACCAGAATGCGCAGCCGGTACGTCCCGTAGCCATACGAGAAGCCGGAATCACGCTCTAAGGCGTCGCTCCAGTCTCCAGGGACTTGAACCGTATTATAATGGGCGTTTTTCTTCGATAAGAGGTCCTGATGCGACAGGAACTGATTGGGGTAGACATGCCACTCTCCATCTAGGTAGACAGATGGAGAGGCATTCAAGTCTACTCCGCGCATATCCAGCACGCCATCAACGGAGCGCGAGAACTCTGCGGTAGGGAAGAGCTCCGACCACGCCCATCGCAGCGCAAACAAGGCGGACAGGAACAGCAGTACAATACATATATATTTGAAAGTGGTCGTATTCATTTTTCGTATCATACCAAGAAAGTTCGACATAAAGGGCCATTCTCCTTTGGAGTAGCGCACACCTTTTTTCATCGTATTATTCCGTCTCAAGAACGGTTGGCTGCTTGGTTCTATGCGGAATGACAAAGGACACGGTAGTTCCTTCATGAGGCTTGCTGTGAATGGTTAGGCCTTGTCCATACCATCGGAAAAGCCGCCGGTTCGTATTGGCGACGCCGATTCCGCTTCTGCCTTTTATGGAGAAGCTTAATAATTGCCTGATCTTCTCCTGGCTCATTCCTTTGCCGTCATCCCGGACTTCAATGCGTATGCCGTCTTCTTGCCGTGCGACTCCAATATATACGGTGCCGCCCTTCGACTGACTAAGCAGGCCATGCTTCACGGCATTCTCGATAAGTGGTTGTATGGTCAGCGGCGGCAGAAGCGGGTTAATGCCAGACTCGACCTCCCATACAACAGACAGCCGCTCCCCGAACCGCTCGGACTCTACATAGAGATAAGCTCTCGCAAGCTCAAGCTCATGTGACAGCACGACCAGCTCCTCTGTATTCATAAAGTCAAAGCTGATTCGCAAGTAGGATGAGAAGGCTTCGACTAGGCTGCGCATCTTGTCCGCGTCAATCATGCTTAACGCCATAATGGAATTGAGCGTGTTGAACAGAAAGTGCGGATGAATCTGCGCCTGCAAATAGGCGGCTTCCATACGCAGCCGTTCATGGATGGATTGTTTCAGCGTTATCAGCGCCCGGATCCGATATTTCAGCTCCAGTGCATCGACTGGCTTGGTGACATAATCATTCGCTCCCGCTGCGAAACCGGTGTAGATATCAGCAGTTTGGCTGCGGGCGGTCAGCAGCAATACAGGAAGCTCAGACAGCGAATATTGCTCCCTAACCTTCTTGGTCAGTTCATAGCCGGACATCTGCGGCATCATGACATCGGCAATGAGCAGATCCCAACTTTGCTTCTCCAGCCGCTCTAGCGCTTCTCGGGCAGAATGAGCTACTGTAAGCTGATAAGGTTCAGCAGATAAAATACCTGCAAGCACACTTAGATTGACAGGATCGTCATCGACAGCCAATATATGCACCTTCCCGCCGCCAAGCAGCGGCGGCAGGGACTCCGTTGATGCGGGTACGGAATCATTCGAGGAGCTTCGTGCAGCTGCTGCATAAGCGGCTCCAGCATCTATCGCACCGGAATACGGATGATCGATATCCTGGGCGTTGGCAGCAGCAGATTCCTTGGCCAGCGGGAGATAGAAGCTGAACACCGATCCCTTGCCTATCTCGGAGCGGACCGTTAATGTGCCGCCATGCAGCTCTACCAATTGCTTGCTTATGCTAAGGCCAAGCCCTATTCCTCTTCCGTCGCTCATCCCGTAAGCGCCCTGTTCATAGGGGAGAAAGATACGTGCTTGAGTTTCCTCGTCCATGCCGACACCAGTATCGGAGATATGAATCATCAGAAGCTCATCCCTTGTTTCGGCGGAGATTGTGATGCTGCCTTCCTCCGTGTACTTAAGAGCGTTATGCAGCAGATTATAGAGTACTTGCACGAGTCTCTTCTCGTCGGCTATGACGATTGGGGTCGACGATGGGATATGGTTGTGAAGCTTAATCGGCTTGCCCTCCATCATAAAGGAAAGCATAGCGATGACGCCTGGGACGACCGACTGCACGCGGAGCGGCTCAAGCTCCAACTGGATACGATGTTCCTTGAGGCGGGCGACATCGAGAAGATCGCCCAGCATATGGGACATGCGGCGGCTAATTTGAATAAGCAGCTCCATCTCTTTCATACTGTTCATATTTCCGATTTCTTTTTCTTTGGTAACAATCGTTTCTGCTATATTCATGATGCCATGCAGAGGTGTTCGCAGCTCATGCGATGTATTGGCCAGAAATTGGTCCTTCAGCTTGTCTTCCCTCTTCAACTGCTCGTAGAGCTGAACGTTTTCTCTGGATGTATAGAAATATTTTTTGAACCAATACGTAGCAAAGCCAATAATCGATGCGATAATATCGAACGGATAATAGACGGTCGTGACGTCTTTGGCACCTCCGGCAAGGCTCCACAGCAAGTTGGATACGATGCTGGCTGCTGATAGCAGCAGGAAGATGACATCGGAGTCGTTCGATTTCCTAAAGATCATGGTCCCAAGGACGAATAGAAACCATGCAAAAGGAACGAGCATAAAGAAATGTAACAGCTGATAATCGATAGCTCTGTCAATCAAGGAAACCGGCGAAGCAATTAGGAATATAGTAAAGGCAAGCAATGCGGCAGTATACATACGCAGCCACGGATTATGCGGAGCTGCGGAAGAAAACCATCTAAATAGTAGAAGAATGAAGAAGGTTTGCCACACAACAGAAATCAGCCTGATTTTGAACGCCCATGTATAATTGATTGGCAGCCACAGCATGAGAACATGATCATAACTGCTAACGATAATTAAGCCTACAGCCAACAATAACAGACTGGTCAGCAGCAGTGTCTTCTCTTGTCGATTAAAGAAATAAAGGATAATTGCATATATGCCGTGCAGCATCAATAGGATAAACGTTACTAATTGAAAACCGATTGAATACCAGCGTACATGATCAATCGCCGCCACAGAGCCGAACCGGGGAGAACGCAAAATTCCGCCGCTGTTAGACTTATCATAATTGGCTACCTGTATGAGTATATCAAGCTCAGTTGTTTCTTCTACGGAATAGGTAACGGTGTAAGACATATTTTTGGGTGTATAAGCTTCTGCGTTTTCGGCAGGTTTGCCGCTGCCGCCCGAATGCCTGCCGTTTATTTCAACCTTTGATGAGGCTTGAATGTCTTTTATCCAAATGGAGACCGGCTGCTCCAATGGATCGATCAGAATGCGCAGCCGATACGTGCCGTAGCCGTACGCATGTTCCAGTGGCGGCTCCAAGTGCTCCTGCCAATTTCCAGGCACTTGAATGCTTTGTTGTTGATAGCTTCCTGATTGGAGGTCTTGATGCGACAGCAATTGTCTCGGATAGAAGTCCCATTCCCCTTCCAGATAGAAAGAGTTGGATGATTCCAGCTCCACTCCGCGCATGTCCAGCACGCCATCCACAATACGGGGAGACTCCGAGGTAGGGAACAGTGCAGACCATGCAAAACGCAAGCCGGTCAGGATGCCAAGGAACAGCAGTGTGATCAGAAAAAGATTCAGTTTATTTGGAATAGGGTATCGTTTTATCATTCCATTAAAGTTCGACATATTCAGCATCTTTTCCTTTGCTTTGCGTCTGTTTGGATAGGAGGAGAAATACAAACAAACAGCACATGGAATGTGCTGTTTGCCCAAGGATACTGCATTAAACCCTATTAAATCATAGAGTATGATTGGATAGTAGTGCGGTATTAAACTACGCCTTGCTCGATCATCGCATCCGCTACGCGTACGAAGCCTGCAATGTTGGCGCCAACTACGAGGTTGCCCGGGTAGCCGTATTTCTCAGCTGCAGCTACACTGTTGTTGTAGATTAAGCGCATGATGTCATGCAGCTTTGTATCTACTTCCTCGAACGACCATGACAGACGCATGCTGTTCTGGGACATCTCCAGCGAGGAGACAGCTACGCCGCCTGCATTCGCGGCTTTCGCCGGTCCGAACAGGACGCCGTTGTTCAGGAATATGTCGATCGCGTCGAGCGTCGATGGCATATTCGCGCCTTCGCCGATAGCGATTACACCGTTCTTCACAAGCAGCTCCGCCGATTTCTCGTCGATTTCGTTTTGCGTTGCGCAAGGCAGCGCAATCTCGCAAGGGATGGACCAGATATTCTCGCAGCCTGGCGTGTAGACAGCATCCGGATGCGATAGGACGTAATCGCTAATCCGCTTGCGCTCTACTTCTTTCAGCTGCTTCACAAGAGCCAGATCAATTCCCTTCGGATCGTAGATATAGCCGTTGGAGTCGCTGCACGCCACTACGTGCGCGCCCAATTGTTGTGCTTTCTCTATCGCATAGATGGATACGTTGCCGGAGCCGGAGACGACCACTGTACGATCCTGGAAGCTCAACTCTTTGGATTGCAGCATTTCGTTGACGAAGTAGACACAGCCGTAGCCTGTTGCTTCCTTACGCGCAAGGCTTCCGCCGTAGAGCAGACCTTTACCCGTTAGGACGCCAGCTTCGTTACCGCTTTTGATCCGTTTGTATTGACCGAACATGTAGCCGATCTCGCGAGCGCCCACACCAATGTCGCCAGCCGGTACGTCCATGTAAGGACCGATGTAACGGTACAATTCTGTCATGAAGCTTTGCGTGAAACGCATCACTTCGCCTTCCGATTTGCCCTTCGGATCGAAGTCGGAGCCGCCTTTGCCGCCGCCGATGGGTTGGCCGGTCAAGGAGTTTTTGAAAATTTGCTCGAACCCGAGGAACTTGATAATGCTAGCGTTCACGGAAGGATGGAAGCGAAGGCCGCCTTTGTAAGGGCCTAATGCGCTGTTGAATTGAACCCGGAATCCGCGGTTTACTTGCGGCTTGCCATTGTCGTCAGTCCACGGTACGCGGAAGTAGACGACGCGCTCAGGTTCAGTAATTCTCTCCAGGATGCTGTGCTGCATGTAATGCGGATTAGCCTCGATGACAGGGATCAGGGAGTCAAGAATTTCTTTTACCGATTGGAAGAATTCCCGCTCCCCTTGATTGCGGTTGAGAATCGTTTCGTAGACCGATTGGACATATTCCTTAGCGGTCTGCTCCTTTACCAAGACATTGTTCACGTGAGTGGACGCTCCTTCTATATGAAAAATGACAAGCCTATGTTGGGTTATCTATTCGACACCGAGGATTACAGCAGATCGCGACGAAGCTCTTCGCCGGATTTAGGCGACAAATAAGCGAACGGAATATCGAATACCGTCTTCGCCCCGCTTTGGCCTTCTTTGCTGTATCGGTTAGCTGCTCTTGCATAAGCAACGAGTACACTTGCCGTGAACTCGGGGTTGCTTTCCAGCTTCAAGCCGAATTCGATAATTTGCTTCGTGCCTTCGCCAGTGATACCGCTGCGAATAACAAATCCGCCATGCGGCATTCCTTGATGCTCAGCTTTCAGTTGTTCTTCGGTAATGAATGTTACAGTCGTGTCGTAGTCCGAGAAGTAGTTCGGCATGGAGACGATCGTCTCGCGAATGACTTCTTGATCTGCATTCTCATCAGCAACAACGAAGCATTGACGAAGATGTTTCTCGCGTGTCTCAAGCTCAGGCGTCTCGCCATTGCGAATGCGCTCGATCACGGATTGGACAGGAACGGTATATTGCACACCGGCTTTAACGCCCGGTACGCGACGAATAGCATCGGAGTGGCCTTGGCTTACGCCTTTGCCCCAGAATGTGAAATCCGTGCCTTCAGGAAGAATGGATTGGCCTAGCAGACGGTTAAGAGAGAACAAGCCCGGGTCCCAGCCTGTAGAGATAACGCTCAGGTTGCCGCCTTGCGTTGCTGCGGCGTTGACTGCGTCGAAGAATTCGGGGATTTTCGCGTGTGTATCGAAGCTGTCTACCGTATTGAACATGCTGGCGAAGACAGGAGTCTGCTCTGGCAGGTCCGTTGCCGATCCGCCGCATAGAATCATAACGTCGATTTTGCCCTTGTATTGCTCAGCAGCCGATACGTGCTCGAAAGTCACGCCGTTCGATGACAATTGTTCCGGTTGCCGGCGCGTGAATACTGCGACTAGCTCCATGTCCGGATTTTGCGAGATGGCCTTTTCGACCCCTTTGCCCAGGTTGCCGTAGCCTACGATACCGATCTTGATTCTACCCATAATAATCCTCCTAAAAATATGCCAGATTCACCCTAATGCCTGTTGCTGTCTAAGAGCGCGATTTCGTATTATTTTAAGTTTTTTAGCGCAATAATGCAAATAAATAATAACATAGTACAAACCAATTTGGGAGGAATTAGAAAGATATGGTGTTTTTTCGACTCAAATCCGAACGATTTAAAAGACGGGAAAGCCGCATAAAATAAGGCTTTATTGCTGTGATAGAGTAGTGAATTAACTCGGTTAAGCGGGGCGAAAATTTTTTTTGAATAAGTAGATTTAGAGAGCTTGCAAGCGGTCTTCGGGGGTATAATAAAGGGAAGGCAAATCTATACATTCCGAAGAGACAAGTGTCCCTCAAAGGAGATATTATGACCGATCAAAACACGAACATAGACGCTGGATGGAAGTTTGACCATAGTTACGCAAGCTTGCCGGAATTGTTCTACAGCAAGATAAACCCGAATCCAGTCCCTGCACCTGATTTGGTGATTCTGAACACGTCGCTTGCCGCGTCGCTCGGACTGAAGACAGAGGCGCTGAAAAGCGAAAGAGGCGTCGCCGTATTCGCCGGCAATGAAATGCCGGCTGGCGCTCTGCCGCTGGCCCAAGCCTATGCTGGACATCAATTCGCCTATTTCACTATGTTGGGTGATGGACGGGCCTTGCTTATTGGCGAGCATTTGACGCCAGCAGGCGAGCGGGTAGATATCCAGCTGAAAGGCTCTGGACGCACACCTTACTCCCGTGGTGGAGACGGGAAGGCGTCGCTCGGGCCGATGCTGCGCGAATACATGATCAGCGAAGCGATGCACGGGCTCGGCATTCCGACCACCCGCAGTCTGGCGGTCGTGACGACAGGCCAATCGATCTATCGCGAGATGGAGCTGCCAGGCGCCATTCTGACCCGTGTGGCGGCTAGCCATATTCGCGTCGGCACTTTCCAATACGCGGCGCAGCAAGGCTCTGTCGAGGATCTGCGGGCATTGGCCGATTATACGTGGAATCGGCATTATGCCGAGGCTGATCCCGGGGACAACCGCTATCTGGCGTTGCTGAAGGAAGTCATTAAGCGCCAAGGAGAGCTGATTGCAAAGTGGCAGCTTGCTGGTTTTATCCACGGCGTCATGAACACCGACAACATGACGCTAAGCGGAGAGACGATCGATTACGGTCCTTGCGCATTTATGGACGCTTATAATCCGGCGACAGTATTCAGCTCTATCGATAGGGAAGGTCGGTATGCGTATGGGAATCAGCCCAATATCGCGGCATGGAATCTGGCGAGACTCGCAGAAGCGTTGCTGCCGCTCCTTCACGAGGAGGAAGAGAAGGCCGTTGAATTGGCGGAGGATGCCATCCAAGGGTTCATCGACGTATTCTATAGTCACTGGCTGAATGGCATGAGAGCTAAGCTCGGACTGTTCCATCCGGAGCCGGAGGATGAAGGTTTGATCAAGACGCTTCTGGATCTGATGACAGAGCATCATGCAGACTATACCAACACATTCAAGGCTCTAACGTTCGGCAAGCTTGAGGATGTGGCGATGTCCGGGAGAGACGACTTCCGTCAATGGCATGGTCATTGGCAGGAGAGGCTGGGTCGACAGACAAAATCGGCTGAGGATGCCCACCAGCTTATGAGAGCCAGCAATCCCGCCGTCATTCCTCGTAATCACCGGGTAGAGGCGGCGCTGGAAGCAGCTGTGGAACGGGGGGATCTCAGCGTGCTGGAGAAGCTGTTGACGGTCCTGCGCAACCCATACGCCCATACGGTGGAGCAGGATGAATATGCTGCGCCGGCTGAACCAACGACTTATCCGTATCGTACTTTTTGCGGGACCTGATTTATAGGCAATAGGAGCTTCCCAACCGGCTTTTGAAGCGGGTTGGGAAGCTTTTTTTCGCGGGAATGGATTGGAGAATGCCATTAGGCAATCATTCAGCTATCGAAAAGCTATTAAAGAGTAGAAACTAATAGAATATATTATTTTGACATAAATACTAATAATTGCTATATTATAAATGGACGTCCAATCTAAAGGTTATAATAGGAGTGCTCCTAAGTCGATCACAATTACACTATATAGGAGAGAAAATGATGAACATTCGAAAGAACCTAGTGGCGTTAAGCTTAGCTCTTATTATGTCCTTATCTCTATTCGGGGCTGCCAGCGCAGAACCGGCAGTTGTATGTGAGAAGCCGGGCGATTTCACATTGACAGCAACACCGGGCAATCGCTCCATGGCGTTGTCGTGGACGCCGTCCGCAGGCGTGGATACTTACGATGTCTATTATTCACCTAGAGCGCCGTACGCCGCTCAAAATATTGTAGATACAAGCTTTACAGTAACCGAGCTGCGCAATGGCTATATCGGGTATTCCTTCGGTATTATTGCGAAGAATGAATGCGGATCTACATGGTCCAACTCCATTCATCAAGTGGCAACCTCAGCTACAGGAGCACCTGCTAAACCTAGTATAGAACTAAATGACAATAAATTACACACCACAGGAGATTTTGTTATTAAATGGACAATTTGGAATGGGAATAAAGCGACGTCCGGCCGTCTCCTAGAGAATGGTCAGGAGATATCTCATCACTACTATGAAGAGTTCGGCAACTCAAGCGAGCAATCGACGGGTTGGAACTTTAGGCGACCGCCGGGTACGTATACGTATCAAGTGGAGCTTACGAATCCGTTCGGCTCCGTGTTAAGCGATCCTATTACGGTTATCGTGCCTTAACTCATCGGAAAGCCGTTTCATGTGAAAACCTCCGCATGCCGTCAACGGTGCGGAGGTTTTTTCTCGTATGAGGAGAGATGGTTCAATTAGTATTATTATAATTAAAAGGGTTTTATTAGATCGAAAAATCAGGGTAACGAGCAAGAGCTGCAATTAACAGCCCCTTGTCATTTTAGGCGCTATAAGACATCCTTGGCTTGCCGGAAAGCTTCGTCCACAATCAAATAAGCAAGATTGTGATCTTCCATCACTTGAGAAGCAAGTTCCGGCTCAACCCAAATTCTAGCTGTACATTCATTCTCTTGCCGATAGGGCAGGCATTCTATAATGGTGGTTCGATAGAACAGCTGATAGCCGATCAACGGATATTTGCCATTAGGATCAAATAACGGATTTTCCTCATGACTTACTTCAATGGCGCCAATATAGCGGGAATCCCCGCACTTGACGTAACCTTCTTCCATACACTCTCTGAGCAAGGTGTCTACCGGCGTCTCTCCAATCTCTACATGTCCGCCTGGCAAGTTGAAGCCGCGGCCTTGTACATGTACGAGCATCATCTTTCCTTGATCCATGCATACGCCATGGACGCTTGTTACAAATGCGGGATCAGGCAGTTCAACGCCAGGCAGCCAGGTTAGTTTGACGTAATGCCCGCCCCAATTGGCGTAGGCTGTGTGTTCCATTCCGTAAATCCTCCAACTCATTGAGATAGGCGTTTTTATAACGATGGCAAGGTATAGCTGCATAACAAGTTGCTTTATCTTTTGACGTATATAGCATAACCAATTGCCCCATGCAATGAAATAGGAGCTGACAAGCATTTCTGAATACGGTAGTCCGATGTCAGGAAACGCCAATGGAATTATGACATGTACAATGCAAGTATGATAAATTAGGTAATAATTCAACCAATCAAAGTAGATTACAACGTCCTATAGGTTTAGCGGTCACGGTCTCAGTTAATGGGCAGAGCTAGTGCATACGGCCCGATTTGTGAATCAAGGGAAATCGTGTCTGTGAACATTAAATCGAAGGGAATAAGGAGATTTATGCAGCCATTTACGAAACGAGTCATTGAGATTATACAAAGGATACCGGAGGGCTATGTTATGACTTACGGCCAAATCGCCGAAGTCGCGGGGAGTCCGAGAGGGGCCAGACAAGTCGTTCGCATTCTCCATTCGATGAGCGCTGCGCACAAGCTGCCTTGGCATAGGGTTGTGAACGCGAAAGGGATAATTGCCTTGATGGACGAGGAGTCCCGGTTCAAGCAAATTTTATATTTGAGCAGTGAGGGCGTGCTGGCTGATGAGGCGGGTCGTGTTGATTTGGAGAAGCACCGCTATTGGCCTGAGGAGACTGATAACTTTGCACCTCCCGATGAAGCGGAATGAGCAGCTGCAATCATGGAGCTGAAGAAGGTCTGATTGTATTGCCTTTTTTTGTTACCCGATATAGAATTAGGAGATTTGAAATGGGATATGGGGTGAAGATATGATGCGGAAGACTAATGGGCTTGCTCAGATACGTCCTCCCTTTCCTATTTTCATTTTACGGAAGCACTAAAGCCTTTATGGTTTTAGTGCTTTTTTATTTTGATGGAGGTGCTCTGGATGATCAGGTACAGGAGGGTATTGATCAAATTAAGCGGCGGTGCAGTGGCGGGTGACACAGCGTTTGGTTTTGATCCTGGAAGACTGGAGCATATAGCCAACGAAATCATGTCGGTTGTTAGCGCAGGGGTAGAGGTGTCCCTGATGATAGGCGGGGGCAACATATTCCGCGGCAGTATGGCGGAGGAATGGGGAATAGAGCGGGCAGAGGCTGACAATATCGGTACGATGGCAACCGTTATCAACAGTCTGATGTTGCGGGGTGTGCTGAAAGCCAAGCTGGAACGAGAGGTCCGTGTCATGACCTCGCTTCCGATTACGTCTGTAGCTGAGCCTTATATCCGGTTAAAAGCTGCTCATCATTTGGATAAAGGGTACATCGTTATTTTTGCGGGAGGGAACGGGCAGCCTTATGTCACTACCGATTATCCATCCGTTCAGCGGGCAATTGAAGTCCAGTGTGATGCATTACTGGTCGCGAAGCAGGGTGTGGACGGTGTTCTGAATGCAGACCCCAAGTATAATCAGCAGGCCAAAAAATTTAAGTCCTTGCATTATAACGATGTCTTGCAGCAAGACTTGAAGGTTATGGATCAATCCGCATTTATACTGGCAAGAGAGTACAATCTGCCCATGCATGTATTCAACTTCGATCAGTCAGGCACTATGAGAGGCATCTGTGAGGGCAAGGATTACGGTACGATCATTAGCGGGGAATCGGTAATGGAGCTGGGATGAACCGAGGTCTGCTTGCCGTGAACTTCTTGTCGAAACCTCTTAAAGAAAGAGCGCCCTCTTTCGGCGCTCTTCTTCTTTGATCTTATATTCAATTTTAAACCTAGCATGCTCCACATGACGTTTCCAATGCTGGCTTATGTCGATAATAGCAATCAGGACTATTTTAATATAAACGTTCCTGTCACCGGGTTATGATCGCTGTGCTCGAAGTTCAGAGATGTTCCTGAAACTTGCACAATCTCTACGTTAGGCGAGACGAAGAAACCGTCGATGACCGCCAGGAAGTTTACACCTTCCTCATAGGCAGTATCGAGTGTGCGAACGGTAGGCACTGCCGCATCGACCGCCCACTGGAATCCACCAGGGCCGAATGTCTCGGGGAATGGCTGGAGCCACTCTGGCCACTCTTGCTGCGCAGGAAAGGCGCCAGGATCGGTAGACGGCAAGGAGTGATTCCAATCACCGCCAACAATAATGTAATGCCCCTTATCTGCCTCTTGCTTCAGATAATCTCCAAGGAAGTCGAGCTGCTGCTTGCGGATTTGGCCCCCTTTATCGAAGGCTGACAAATGCAGGTTCACGAGTATAAGTTCTTTGCCGTTATCAACTGGCAGCCTGCTCTCGATAAAGGCGCGATCCAGCTCGAACAGCTGTACCGGCCAGCTCTCCTTGCCCGGGAGATCGAAGCGGGTATGAGTGGTGCTGGCGAAAGAGGACAATGTCAATAATCCGCTTTGCACAGACCCCATAGGCTTCGTCAGAGGTACGGGAACCCAAGGGACTTTGTAATTATAGGCAAAGGTCTGATCATATCCTGACAAGCTGTCGCTGATGAGCTGCGTTTCATCTAGTTTATAGCTTCGCGAGGACTTCCGGTCGACCTCTTGCAAAAGGATAAGATGAGATTCGGAATCGCTCAGAAAGTCGATAACGGATTGAATATTGTCTTTCGTCTTGTCCTTGCTGCTGGATCTGGACATCGTTCCTCCATCCATGAAGAAGTCCTGATTACGATCCAGGCCTGCATAACCGATGTTGAAAGTCGTAATAGAGAATGGTACTCCTTGCCCAATCATGTCGGTTTGTCGGCTAGTGTTGTCCAGCTCGACTTGAGCAGGCGGCTTGTAGTCAGCCAAGGAAATATAGATGAGAAATATGGCGAGCAGCGCAAGGGGAATAAGAAGAATCCAGAGCAGGCGCTTTAACACTTTTTTGAACATAGCTTCATAGCCTCCTAGTTGGTGTGCATGACGAGTAGATAGACCTCAGGCATGCAGGTAAATAAAATGTACTATATTTCCAACTATTCTAGAAGGGTTATTGCTGCTTTGGTGAAATTGATTACTTTGTGCAAACGTTATCATTTAGCTGTAATTGCTATTTTTTTGACTGCTTAACCATCGAATTGACGATAAAGGGATTGACAGCGCTTTAATTCAGCGCTTAAAATGACAATAAGCAAACGCTTTCAAGTTGATTTTTGCCATTTTGGGCAGACCGGATGTTAAGACTTGGGTTCGTTTGTTTTTATTTTGTGCAAAATGCAAACGTTTGCACAATGAAAGGGGACTAATTCATGGCTATGATCAACAAGTTCAGAAAGCTTATCGCGATTGTTTTGATCGCTGCGCTGACCTGGACAACAATGGGCATTCTGCCCGCACAGGCAAGCGGTGAGCTGCCCGGCAAGGTGACATTGGTGGGAACGCTGCAGACAGCGCTTGGCGCTGCTGGAGACTGGGATCCATCATCGGATGATACGGCAATGACCTATGCGGGAGGAGGAGAATATCGGCTTACCGGTACGCTGCCCGCAGGGGACTATTCGTACAAGGTAGCATTGAACGGTACATGGAACGAAAGTCATGGCTTTGGCAGCTATACGAATCCGGCTGGAGTAGAGGACAACGGCAACATTGTCCTTAAGCTCGATGAAGAGACGGAAATCACGTTCTACTACAACCATACGAGCCGGAAAATTGCAGACTCTACCTATTACGCGCCGCTGCCGCAAGCGCAGACGCCGAGAGTGGTGGGCGACCTGCAGACGGCGCTCGGCGATGTGGGCAATTGGAGCCCGGCTGATGCTGCATTCATGCTGAAGGATGACGATTACAACGGCATATATGAAGCGGTTGCGATATTGCCTGGAGGCACTTACGAGTACAAGATCATTCTCGGCAACAGCTGGGATACAGCAGCCGCTTATCCTGGTTCGAATGCTGTGCTGGCGCTGCCGGAGGAGCTGGAGGTTACGTTCACCTATGATGCGGCGACGCATGAAGTGGATGCTCTTTATAACGCTCCAGTCGATCCTGAGGCAGACCCGATACCAGATGGGCATCTGCGAATTCACTATCAGCGTGCGGACCAAAGCTATGATGGCTTCGGCTTATGGCTATGGGATCATGTAGCGTCGCCATCGGCGAATTGGCCAGCTGGCGCGACAGCTTTTCCTTCTGACAAGCGGGACAGCTATGGTGCATATGTTGATGTGCGGCTTGCTGACGATGCGTCTAAGGTAGGTTTTCTTATCGTGCATCGCACAACAGGCGAGAAGGATGGCGGTGACAAGTCGGTAGTGCTGTCGTCGGTTTCCAGCAGCCAGATTTGGATCAAGCAAGGCGACGATCGGGTCTATTCCTCGCCGACTGGCGAAGTGGCCAAGGCTATCGTATCGGCTGAAATTATATCGGATAATGAATTGCTGTTAGGTTTTACGACGACAGAAGGCATGCAAGCAGAGGGCTTGCTCCAGTCTGTCACCATAGAAGACAAGAATGGAGATCCGCTTGCAGCATCAGCGGCGACGGTAACGAGTAAGACGACTGTACAGCTCACGCTGTCCGGCCAAGTCGATTTGGAGCTGGCCCCATTGTCTGTCACGTATGAAGGCAGAACCGTTGCAGCGAACGTGGGCTGGAGATTAATCGACCATAAGTATGCCTACAATGGCAACGATCTTGGCGCAACCTACGATAAAGGCAGCGTGACGCTAAAGCTGTGGGCGCCCAAGGCAAGCAAAGTAACTGTGAATGTCTATGACAAGAACGATGCAACAAAGCTAGTAGGCACGGCTGATCTGACACTAGGCGATTATGGCGTATGGTCTGCGACTGTGGCGCCAAGCGACTTGTCCAGTGCCTCTGTCACCGACCTTCGCGGCTATTACTATCAATACGAAGTGACAAATGACGGCGTAACGAAGAAGGTGCTTGATCCGTACGCCAAATCCATGGCCGAATTCCGCGTCAATACGAAAGGCGAGGCAGGTCCTGATGGCGATATCGTAGGCAAAGCGGCGATTATTGATTTAAGCAGAACGAATCCGTCTGGCTTTGACTATGCGTCTATTGACGGCTACGGACAACGCGAGGATGCGATTATATGGGAAGCACATATTCGTGACTTCACTTCCGACCCATCCATCGAAGGCGATCTGGGATCGCGCTGGGGCTCGTACAAGGCGTTTATCGACAAGCTTCCGTATATCCAGTCGCTCGGCGTGACGCATGTTCAACTGCTGCCGGTTATGGCTTGGTACTACGGCGATGAAGCGGCGATGGATGTGCGTGAGCTGGAGTACTCCGCGAGGGACAATGAATACAACTGGGGTTACGATCCGCATAGCTATTTCTCGCCGGACGGCGCGTATTCCGAGAATGCGAAGGACCCTGAGCTTCGTATCAAGGAACTGAAAGAGTTGATTCATGCGATTCACGAAGCGGGAATGGGCGTTGTGCTCGATGTGGTCTACACGCATATGGCGAAGTCTGATTTCCTGAATGACATCGTGCCGAACTATTATGCTTTCCAGCGTCCTGACGGCTCGTTCATCGGGGGCTTCGGCAACAATCTGGCGACTAACCACGCCATGGCTGAGAAGCTGATGGTCGATTCCGTAAAATATTGGTTCGATGAATACAAAATCGACGGCATGCGCTGGGACATGATGGGCGATGCGACGTATCCTTCTGTACAGAAATCATATGATGCGGCCGCTGAGCTGAATCCGAACGCCCTCTTCATCGGCGAGGGCTGGCGTACATTCGCCGGACAAGAGGCTGATCCATCGCTCGCAGGCATGGGCGCCGACCAGGATTGGATGGATAAGACGGATGATGTCGGTGTATTCTCCGACGAGATCCGCAACGAACTGAAGTCCGGCTTTGGCTCCGAGGGTGAACCGCGGTTCATTACAGGCGGGGCTAGAAGCATCCAGACGATCCTGAACAATATTAAAGGCCAGCCGAGCAACACAGCTTTCGACGATCCGGGCGACATGGTGCCGTACATTGAGGCGCATGACAATTTGCCGCTATACGACGTGATTGCACAATCGATCAAGAAAGACCCTGCTATTGCAGAGAATGATCGGGAAATTCACGAGCGCATTCGTCTGGGCAACTTGCTTGTACTGACGTCGCAAGGTACGGCTTTTCTTCATGCCGGCCAGGAATATGGCCGTACGAAGCAGTGGCTGGCACCGGGAACACCGGAGCATAAGTATCACGCTTTAGAGGATCAGCATGGTCAAGTATTCGGTTATTTTGTCCATGATTCCTACGATTCGTCGGATGCGATCAATATGTTCGACTGGACGAAGGCAACAGATGAGACGGCTTATCCGGTCAACCATGTGACCAGCGAATATACAAAAGGGCTGATCGAGCTTCGAAGACATACCGATGCATTCCGACTGGGCGATCAGGACTTGGTGAACTCCAACGTCACGCTGATCGATGCACCGGAGATCGGAGACACGGATCTTCTGATCGGCTACAAAAATATCGCCATGGATGGAACAGGTCATTACTATGTCTTCGTCAATGCGGATGACGAGAGCAGAACGCTGACGCTTCCGGTTGACTTGACGAGCGGCACGGTCATCGTTGATAACGATGAGGCGGGAACAACCGCCGTATCCGATCCGTCGGGCTTCACACTCACGAAGCAGTCGCTTACGATCGATCCGCTTAGCGCAGTCGTTATTCGCATGGATGCAGCGGCACAAGCGCTGGTATCGATTCAACTGGACAGTAATAAGCAGTCGCTTAAGGTTGATGGCAGCCATACGATCTCGGTGTACGCTCAATACGAGGGCGGAAGCCGGGAGAAAGTGAAGAGCGGAGCAAGCTTCGTCTCCGACAAACCATCCGTAGCGACCGTATCTGCGGCAGGCGTCATTAAGGCAGTCAGCCCGGGTCGTGCAACTATTACAGTCGAATACAAGGGCTTCCAGGCGACCGTGCAGATTGAAGTTGTCGAGCCGGATACCGCTCGCACGCTTCAATTCAACTACATTCGTCCTGATGGAGACTATAAGGACTGGAACATTTGGGTGTGGAACACCGGAGCGCAAGATGGCGAGGTGTTGTTCGATAAGGTAGAGAACGGCATTGCCACTGCAACCATTGAAGTGCATGAAGATGCTATTGGCGTCGGCTTTGTCCTTCGCAAGGGCAACGACTGGAATACGGCGAAGCAAGACATTCCGTATGACCGCGTTATCCCGCTGACAGAAGGCGACCGTTATATGAAAGTGAATGTACACAGCATGGTCGGCGAGCTGGACGTATTCCCGTCCATCTACGGCCCTTACCTTCATGACGGGAACATTACCTTCCGCTATCGCGACGCTGGCTTGTTCAGCAAAGGGCTGATGAATACCATTAAAGGCGTTCAAGTGAAAATCGGCGGGAAGACATACGATATGACTTACGACGAATCCAAGGAATGGTTCACTTATACGCTTCACAGCGTATCTCCGGGTAGTTATGTATACAGCTATCTGGTGACAAAAGACGGCGTTACTGAGGAAGTGAACGATCCTTCGAACATGCAGGACGGCAAATCGGAAGTGGTCTATAAGAAGCCGGCTGTTACGCTTTCGGGCAGCATCAAGCCGGGCTCTATTCACTATGATGAGAATGCCTTATTGCGGATAAGCTCATCCAGCGCGGAGCCGCTGGCATTCCGCGAGGGCTATATGGATCTGACCGCACTGGGCGGCGCAGCCAAGGCACCATTCAACGTGGAGCTGATGGCTCATAGCATCGCCGTCAAACAAACCATAACCGCAGGCTTGAAGACGATTCCTGTTACGCTGGTAGATCAATACGGCAATGCGCATACACAGCGCATACAGGTAACCGTCAAGTCGAGAACGTTCGCAGATGATCTGGATTTCGACTGGGATGAGTCGCGTATCTACTTCCTGCTGACGGACCGGTTCCATGACGGAGACGAGACGAATAACGTCAACGTAGACAAGTCGCATCTGGAAGCTTACCATGGCGGCGACTTCAGAGGTTTGATCGATAAGCTCGATTATTTGGATGAGCTGGGGATCAATACGCTTTGGATTACGCCGATTGTGGACAATATCGATTTCAACCAGGGCGCCAGCTTCGGCGGCAAGCAATACGGCTATCACGGCTATTGGGCGAAGGACTTCACGAAGCTCGACGAGCATTTGGGCGATATCGAGACCTTCAAGGAACTGATTGAGAAGGCGCATGACCGCGGGATGAAAATTATGGTCGACGTCGTTCTGAACCATACAGGCTACGGTCTGAAGCCTGGAGATAATCAAACAGGCGTGACGGAGGAGGACAAGGCGCGCTTTAAGGATATGCTGCGGACGAACGGCTTGTCGGCGGGCATTAACCCGATCAAAGGCGAGCTCGACGGCCTACCGGACTTTATGACGGAGCATGCTGAAGTACGCGATCAGATTATTGAATGGCAGACGGACTGGCTGGAGAGAGCCAGAACGGATCGCGGAGACACCATCGATTACTTCCGTGTTGATACGGTGAAGCATGTGGAGACGGCGACTTGGGTCGCATTCAAAAACGCGCTGACTGCCATCGATCCAAGCTTTAAGCTGCTGGGCGAATATTTTGGCGGTACGGTGGAAGGCGACGGAGGCATGCTGGCAAGCGGTCAGATGGATGCGCTGCTCGACTTCGGCTTCAAAGCGCAAGCGAAAAATTTTGCGAATGGCAGCATCGACGCGGTGGACGCATATTTGCAAGACCGGGAATCGAAGCTGTCGAATACGAAAATGATGGCGCAATTCCTAAGCAGCCACGACGAAGACGGCTTCTTGTCTCATTACGTGGATGGTGACAAGAGCAAGCTGATGATTGCAGCCGCGCTGCAAATCACAGCGAAAGGCATGCCTGTTATCTACTACGGCGAGGAGCTGGGTCGTTCCGGCGCAAATGCGCGGGATATGAGCCAAGGCCAGCTCAGCGAGAATCGGGGCGACATGCCATGGGACCGCTTGGACGAAGAACAGAAGCTGCATGAGCATTATTCAAAGCTGCTCAACATTCGGGCGAAGTACTCCAAGCTCTTTGCGAAGGGCGATCGCACGAAGCTGGCAGGCTCGGATGAGCTAGGCTATCTGGCATTCAACAAGAAATACGGCAACGACAATATTGTAACGGCTATTAATACGGCTGAAGAAGCGGTAGCCGTGACGCTGACTGTTCCATTCGTGTCGGGTACGACAGTAGTGGATGAATACAGTGGCAAGACCTATACCGTCTCGGCAACTCGTACGATCGCCATAGAGCTTCCAGGTCGGGCGGATGGCGGTACAGCCATTCTAAGCGGCGTGTCTCCGAAGCCTCCGCAGCAAGGCGGTGGTGATCCGGTTATGGAGACCCCGCAATGGCCGGGAGCGGATGTAATCCCGGACAACGTGCTAACGACTGGAACAGAGGGCAAAACAACGATCAAACTATCAAACGGCCATACCTCCGCTATTCTTCCCTTGCAGGCTTCCAAGCTGCTGGGAGATCGCGATCTGGAGCTGGCAGCAGATGGACTGACTATCCTTCTGCCGAATGAAGTGTTGGCTGCCGCAGCAGCGCTGCTGCCTGCAGATGCATCTGCTGAAAATGCGGTCATCCGCTTCCAGGCGAAGCCGCTGACAAGTGGGGAGCTTGAAGCGCTGCTGAGCAGGCAGAATCTTGAAGGCTGGTCGTTCAAGCAAGGCTCGACCGCCTATGCTTTCCGCATCTCTATCCTGCAAGGCAATAGCGAAGTCGGCGTTCTGACGCAGTTCGAGCAGCCTGTTACGGTTAGCTTTGCGGTAGAAGCAGGCATTAATGGAGCGCTAAGCGGTGTCTATTACATCGGCGAGGACGGTAAGGCGGCCTATGCCGGCGGCATCTTGCAAGACGGCATTATGACGGCGAAGCTGAATCACTTCAGCGTGTACGGCGTGTTGGAAGCCGACCGCAGTTTCACCGATGTGCCAAGCAGCCACTGGGCGGCGCAAGCGATTAAGTCTCTAGCTGTAAAGGGTATTATCGAAGGCATGAACAGCAAGCAGTTCGCGCCTGAAGCCCAAGTGACGCGCGCCCAATTTGCGACGATGCTCGTGCGGGCGCTGGACTCGGAAGCGGGCAAGAAGCCTGCGACCGGTATCTTCGCCGACGTGCCTCGCGATGCCTGGTACGCGCCATATGCGGAAGCTGCTTTCCGTCTTGGCATCGTAACGGGCCGTGACGCGAAGCGGTTTGCGCCGAATGAAGCGATTACTCGCGAAGAAATGGCAATAATGCTGCTTCGCGCTTATCGCGCGGGAAGAACAGCAGACGCTGCGGAGTATGCAAGTGCACCATCCTTCGCCGATCAGAGCGATATTAGCGACTGGGCGTTGCAGGACGTAACCTCAGCCGCTGAGCTCGGTCTGGTGCAAGGACGCACAGGCGGACGCTTTGCTCCTCAAGAGAAACTGACGCGCGCAGAGAGCGCGCAAGCGATTTACAACGTACTGAACATCCGCGATTAAGCGGATGGCCAAGTGGCGCGGCACGATGTTTCGCGCTTTTAAAGGGAGTAGGGGCTGTCCGAAAAGTCATTTTATGATTTTTTAGCCCCCACTGTAGACAGAATTTTAAGTAATAAAGGAGCCTTTAAACCCACCTTAGCGGTGGTTTTAAAGGCTTTTTCGTTCAATGCTTGGGACAGGCTTATTCGTTGTTCCATTTTTGGGACGTCCCCAGCTTGTTGAGAAAGTCTCAACAGGCTGAGAATACCTATAAGTAACCCCTCTAAGAGTTGAAAGCTGTCTGGCAGCTACACATTGTCACTGCTGCCCATAGAAGGTGGGCGCTGATGCTGATCATGGATGTTTTAGTCGGCTAATGTCCACGAAGGTCGCTTCGAGTCCGCTTTAAGTCGGTTTCACCGCCCTAATGTCCATGAAGGCCGCTCCGAGTCCGCTTTAAGTTGGTTTCACCGCCCTAATGTCCATGAAGGCCGCTCCGAGTCCGCTTTAAGTTGGTTTCACCGCCCTAATGTCCATGAAGACCGCTCCGAGTCTGCTTTAAGTCGGTTTCACCGCCCTAATGTCCATGAAGGCCGCTTCGAGTCCGCTTTAAGTCGGTTTCACCGCTCTAATGTCCATGAAGGCCGTTCCGAGTCCGCTTTAAGTCGGTTTCACCGCCCTAATGTCCATGAAGGCCGCTCCGAGTCCGCTTTAAGTCGGTTTCACCGCCCTAATGTCCATGAAGGCCGTTCCGAGTCCGCTTTAAGTTGGTTTCACCGCCCTAATGTCCATGAAGGCCGCTTCGAGTCCGCTTTAAGTCGGTTTCACCGCCCTAATGACCACGAAGACCGCTCCGAGTCTGCTTTAAGTCGGTTTCACCGCCCTAATGTCCACGAAGGCCGCATCGAGTCCGCTTTAAGTCGGTTTCACCGCCCTAATGTTCATGAAGGCCACTCTGAGTCAGCCCTAAGTCGGTCTCAACGCCTTCAGTCAGATGAGATATTCGTTGCTTCTAAAACAAATGACAGAAAAACAAAATTAGTAATAATCTTAGTTCTTGGAGCGATTCGAATCACTTTTTCTCCTATGAGCCGAGCCACCGCATAAAAATAGCCGAAAAGTCCAAAGGACTTTATCGACACTCTGACCCCAACCATTGGTCGGGGTTCTTTTTCGTATGCGAGGCCTCAAATGTTTTAAGCCATTTTAGGAGCATTGCATCAATTGCTTATAAGATAGTATTGGATTTAAAGGGGGAGCGGTCCTATGATAAAACAAATGAAGCCCAAACTTATTATGCTGCAAGGTCTTCCTTCTACGGGGAAATCAACCCATTCGGGGCTGATCGTCTCCCGGCTTGAGGAGAGCGTGAACCAGATCAGATGGATCCATGAGATGGCAAGTCCCCCCCATCTGGTGTTGTTCTTTTATGAAGCCCAGTTGACCCTTGAGGAATACGCTTGTTTTGTGAGCCAATACCTTCATGTCAAAGGGATTATGGAATCATTAAAGGTAACAAGAGGGAATGCCGTTGGAATTGATCTTCTGGAAATTAATGGAATTACAGCCGTGAATTCGGACAAGAAGCGTATGCGCAGCTGAAAGAATACGATGTATGGAACTTTTCGCTTGCGCGGTATGAGGAAGCGGCGCTGGCCAAGTGGAAGAGCTTCGCAGAGAAGCAACTGCAGATGCCGGAAGAGATCATTGTGTTGGACAGCATCATCTTTCAATTTCAGATATATATCTTTCTCCTGGCCTGGGCATCGTACCGGCAGCTTCGGCAGTTTATTGGCCGAATATACACTATGATCGAAGGCTTGAGTCCAGCGCTTGTCTATTATTATCGGGAACAGGTTGAGGACACTGTTCAATACATGGAGAAGCATCGAGGCATCGCTTTTATGGAAGGAATATGGTCTAGAGACCGTTACAATCCTGATTATGAGGACAAACATGCGGGTGCAGAGGGATACAAGGCTTTTCTAAGAGAACATGATCAATGGGCTGGCAGACTCTATGAGAGCTTCCCCTATAGGAAGCTGGGAGTGGACATTACCGAAGGCGCATGGGACCGATATCCCGGGGCGTTAAGTACCTTTTTGATTTTGGAGGAGAATCCTCATCTTCACTCTTTCGGGTTCAATGCCGATGGGTGTTATGTAAGCGCTAACTTAAAGCGAGAAATCATCATTGAAGGCGACAAAGCTCATTACGTCAAACGGACGCCATAACCATAGCTATGGCCATGGCCTCACATCGGGGGGAAAGCAGATTATGAAATGGGCGCACAGGCTGTCGAACAAGTCAATTCGCTTCAAGCTGCTGGTCGGGTTTCTTTTATTCGTCATTCCGCTCCAACTGCTGCTTATCTTCGATAACTACTATGCGATGACGGTTGTACGCGAGCAAGTGGCGAATTCTAACCGCAATCTGGCAGCCCTTTATATGGACCAGATCGATCGGAGTCTGGAGGAAGTAGATAAATATTTGCGAACGACGGTCGCTTTTGAAAGCGATTTAATTATGCTCGACTTACCGAAGGGGATCAACAGCGACAACTATTATTTGGCCAAAATCAACCTGTTCAACAAGCTGGAACGGGATATCAATACGTACAAGGAAATGGACTATCTGTTTGTCTATTCCTCTGTCAACAGGGAGCTGATCACGAATCATCCGCCAGGAGACACAATGGATCAGCTTAAAGAAATTCGCGAAGGCATGGCTGCGATGCTGCGGGAACGGGAGTCGTGGCCCAAGGGGGCGTTCGAGCTATGGTTTCCATACCAGCTTGGCGACGACTATTACATTAGCAAAATCCAGAAAATCGGCAACGTCTATATCGGAGCATGGGCGAAGGCCTCGAAGCTGATGAGTCCGCTTGGCCTGCTCGATATGGGGCCGGAAGGGAAATCATTGCTCGTAACGGACAACATGGAGCCGATGAATGGCGTCATGCCCCTGGATAACAGGGATGATTATCTGCAAGTCAGCACTCAGTCGGAGCAAGGACAATTTGCTCTGCTTATCCTCATTCCGTACAGCGTCATTCTGGAGCATCTGCCGTTTCTTCAGCGGATCTGGTATGTGGTCATCCTGGGTGCGCTCATTATTTTGCCGATCTTCTATATGTTCCTGCGGCAAAACATTCTCAATCCTATTAACCGGATCGTCACGGTCATGCGCAGGGTGCGCGACGGCAATCTAGATCAACGGGTCGAGCCTTATCCTGTTTCATCGGAATTTGAACTGATGAATGATGTGTTCAATAGCATGGTAGCACAGATCAAGGCGCTGAAGATCGATGTCTATGAAGAGAAGCTGCTCAGCCAGCAGGCGGAGCTGAAGCATCTCCAACTGCAGATTAATCCGCATTTTTTCCTGAATGCGCTGAATACGATTTATAATCTGGCTCAATTCCGCAATTATCAATTGATCCAGGATATGTCCGATTATTTAATCCAGTATATGAGATTTATGTTTCAGAACAACTTGAAGCTGGTGACGGTGGAGGACGAAATTGCTCACACCCGCAATTACTTGAACATTCAGGCCATGCGGTTCCAGGACGGCTTTACGTATGAGATACGAAGTGACGATGCATCGTTGATGCAGGCGCGTATTCCGCCGCTCATGATCCAGACGTTCGTAGAGAATACGATCAAGCACGCGATCACAATGGATGAACCGATCCATCTTCGTGTCGATGTCGAGGCCGACGATGATCAAGCGTCATTTCTTCGCATTGTTATCCGGGATACAGGGCAAGGCTTCTCGGAGGAGGCGCTGGGCAAGTGGCAGCAAGAGCCGGATGCGGAGCATCATGGCGACCGTCACATCGGCATCTGGAATGCCAGGCGACGACTCCGTCTTATCTATCAGGAGAAAGCCCGGTTGCAATTGTCCAATCATCCGGAGGGCGGAGCGAATGTAGAGATTCGGATTCCGCTCCAGTTCGAGATCAGCTCAGAGGAGGGATATGATGTATCAATTATTGATCGTTGATGATGAAATCCATGCGGTAAGGGCTGTCCAGAAGGGCGTGAACTGGGAAGAGCTGTCGATCTCCCGTATTCATGTGGCTCACAATATTAAGCAGGCCAAGGATATATTCGGTGAGCATGCCATCGACATTATGATTTGCGACATCGAGATGCCCCAAGGCAGCGGTATCGAGCTGCTGTCGTGGGTGAGGGAGCAGCATACGCAGACGGAGTCCATCTTCCTCACATGCCATTCCAACTTTGACTACGCAAAGGAAGCAATCCAGCTGGGAAGCCTGGATTATATGCTGAAGCCCGTCAAATTTCACGAGCTGCGGAACGTGGTGCAGAAGGGAGTTGAGAAGGTGGGCGAGAAGCGGGAGCTGCATGTGAGCAAGGTGGAGGGCCAGTACTACTCCATGCTCTGGCAGACGCATCGCCCCGTCTTAATGGAGCGCTTCTGGCATGACGTCATGGACCGACGTCAATCCTCCCATCCGGAGCGGATACGGGATGCCCTTCATAACCAAAGCCTTCCGATCAAGGAGACGGATTCCTTCCTGCCGGTCCTGATTTACGTTCAGCGTTGGGCGGAAAAGCTGAATCCGCGTGACGGAAAGCTCATGGAGTATGCGCTGCGGAATGCGGCGGACGATATTATATGGCGCGGCTGCGAGCACCGCCCGTTCGTACGCATGAGTGATGATTTATATGTAGCGATTCTGCCTGCGGATCAAGGGGAGAGTGGTTGGGAGCAGCAGTTAAAGCCGATCCTGGGGGACTATATTGCAGCCTGCAATCGTTACTTCCGCTGCGACATCTCTTGTTACGTCGGTGAGCGGGGGCTTCCGCATGAGATTGCTATACGCTATGACCGTCTGATTCGAATGAAGGACAATGTGCTGAACCGCAACAATGACGTCGTCTTCTGGAGCGAGGAGCTTGGGAACACGGAATCCATCGATGTCATTCGTATGAACGTCTGGCTGAAAATGCTGGAGAAAGGCGCCTACGATGCCATTCTTACCGAGTCGGCGCAATATTTGCAGTCGCTTCAGGAGTTGGGCTGTCTTAGAGCGGAGGTGCTGCAGCAGTTTCTCCAAAACTTCCTGCAAATGCTCTATCACTTCTATCAGTTCAAAGAATGGCAGGCCTATCAGGTGCTTGGGGAAGAAGTGTCGCTGGAGCGTCTGTCGCAGGCCGTCCGGTCGCTCACCGATTTGCGGATATGGGTGAGAAGCACGTTGACCCGAACGATCACTTATTCACGTCAAGCGCAGGACAATGAGACCGTTATGGATAAAGTGAAGTCCTTCATCTCGCAGCATGTCAGCCAGAGCATCTCTAGAGAGGATATCTCGAGGCATGTCCATCTGCATCCCGATTATCTGTCGCGGCTCTTCAAGAAAGAGACGGGACAGTCGCTTGTAGAATATATATTGGATGAGAAGATGGTGATTGCCAGAGAGCTGCTGTCCGGAACAGAACTGTCGGTCAGCGATGTCGCCTCATCAGTAGGCTACTCCAACTTCTCTTATTTCTCGAAGGTGTTCAAGAGCACCGTTCAGATGAATCCGAACGAGTACCGCAAGGCGGCCAGAGGGGCGGCTGGAAGGAAGACGTAGCATCGGCTTCATTGGGCCTTCTCCATCGGACAAGCTGTTCGTTTACTAGTCCCCCTCCCCATTCTGACAAGAAGTCAGAAAATTGCGATGAACAGGTCAGTATGTTGGCGGTTAGCGCTTACATGATCCTCTACAATAGGTGTTGTAGCCGGCATTACGATCATGTTCAAGAGGGAAGGAGGCTGGCCATGAAGGCTATGGCTAATGGGAGTACCCTGAAGAGAGCTATGAAATTTAAGATGCTGTACATCATGTTAATTCCCGGCATTGCCTATCTGTTGATTAACAACTATGTGCCTATGCTAGGGATGATCATCGCGTTCAAGGACATCAACTTTGCAAAGGGGATTCTCGGTAGCGACTGGGTGGGCTTCAAAAATTTCGAATACCTCTTCAAAACGGCAGATGCCTACATCATTACCCGCAATACGATTCTGTACAACCTTGTCTTTATTGTAGTGAATCTGGTGGTCGCGGTGGCGCTGGCGATTCTCTTGAACGAAATGAAGAATCGGTTTTTTTCACGCTTCTATCAAAGCGTCGTCTTGCTTCCGTATTTAATCTCGTCTGTTATTATCGGTTATCTCGTGTTCTCGCTGCTTAGCGCAGAGACGGGGCTGATGAACAAGACGATCTTGCCTTGGCTTGGCATCGATCCAGTCATGTGGTACAGCGAACCTGGATTTTGGCCTTACATTTTAACCTTTGTGAAAATATGGAGCACCGCAGGGTATCTATGTATTATCTACTTCGCGGCTGTCGTCGGTATTGATCAGGAGTATTATGAGGCGGCGACGCTCGACGGAGCGAATAAGTTCCAGCAAATTCTGAAAATTACGATTCCGTTAATTACCCCGGTCATTGTCATTATGACGCTTATGCAGATCGGACGTATCTTCTACTCGGACTTCGGCCTGTTCTATCAGGTCACCTTGGATTCGGGCGTGCTGTTGCCGACGACCAACGTCATTGACACCTATGTCTATCGTTCCTTGCTTCGCAATGGCGATATCGGCATGTCATCGGCTGCCGGACTCTACCAGTCCGTAGTTGGATTTATCATTATTCTTGCATCCAATTATGCAGTGAAAAAAATCAATCCGGATAATTCGTTGTTCTAAGGGGGGAGACAGAGACTATGCGCGCCAATCGATTGGAACAGACGGTTATTCATATCATTTTCTTTCTATTCGCTTGCATCTGCTTAATTCCGTTCGCCGTACTCATCTCCGCTTCCTTGACTAGCGAGAGCGCGATTATCCAGAACGGCTACTCCATCTGGCCTAGCGTGTTCAGCGCGGAGAGCTACCGCTTCTTGCTGAAGGAGCCCATGATGATTCTGAATGCATACGGCATCTCCATCTTCGTCACGGTACTCGGTACGGCGGTGAGCTTGATTATGATGACTTTGCTGGCGTATCCCATCTCCAGGAAGGATCTGCCGTTTCGCAACGTCATCGCATTCATTATCTTCTTTACAATGCTCTTCAACGGCGGGCTTGTACCAACGTATCTGATGTATACGAACGTCTTCGAGATCAAAAACACGTTAACGGCATATCTGGTGCCGGGACTTCTGGTCAGCGCGTTTTTCGTCATCCTGATCCGGACCTTCTTCACGATGAATATCCCGTCTGAGGTTATCGAATCGGCGAAGATCGATGGTGCGGGGGAGTTCCGTATCTTTTACGGTATCGTGCTTCCGTTATCGAAGCCTGTGCTGGGGGCCGTAGGCATCTTCCAAATTATCAACTATTGGAATGACTGGTTCAACGGCCTGATCTACATTACCGACAACAAGCTGCATAGCATTCAGGTCATGCTGAACACCATTTTGCTTAATTCGCAATACCTGATGACGAATGTTCAGGCGGCGGACAACATGGTTGAGGCTGGAGATATTCCGAGCCATGGCCTTAAGATGGCCATTGCGGTCATTGGCGTTATTCCGATCTTGATTACGTATCCTTTTTTCCAAAAGTACTTTGCAAAGGGGCTTACGGTTGGTGCGGTGAAGGGCTAGCACAGAATGGAAACAGCAATGCCATATGAACAGCCAAAAAGGGGAGGCTTTAAGGATATGTTCAAAAAAATGGGCACAACGGTACTGGCACTTACGATGACGGCAAGCTTGATGCTCGCAGGGTGCGGCAAGTCGAATGAGCCTGCGAACAACGGGCAGAGCGGAGCAGGTGAAGGCGGACTGCTGCCTTACGAAATTAATATGGTCTTCTACGGTCCGCCGCAGAAGGATCTGGACGAAATTGCAGCAGAAATGAGCAAGATTACGAAGGAAAAGATCAATGCGACCGTGAAGTTAGTTAGAATTGAACCCGCTGCGTGGGCGGAGCAATCCATTCTTATGCTGACGGGCAATGAGCAAGTTGACTTGATCGTAACCGGCGGAGGTGATTATTCCAGACAAGTGGCGCAGGGGCAGCTGGTCGCGCTGGATGACTTGCTCCAGAAGCATGGACAGGGCATTTCGAAGGCGTTCGAGCCGGATGTACTGGGCGCGTCGAAGGTAAACGGGCAGACCTATGCCATTCCAACCAACCGGGATTTTGCATCCCATCCGCTTGTTCTGATGCGTCAGGATATGCTGGATAAGTATAAACTCGACATTAGTAACATTAAGACCATTGATGATCTAGATCCCATCTTCAAAGTCATTCACGAGAATGAACCGAATGTCAATGTGCTGGGCAAAGCAAGCGCAGCCGCATCCATCGCGAACAGGCTGCTTGAGACTAGATGGGATGTACTTAGCGATTATATTGGCGTACTGCCCAATCTGGATGAGCTGAAGGTCGTTAATCTGTACGAGACGCCAGAGTATGCCGACATGCTGAACACAATCAGAAGATGGTATCTGGCAGGCTACATTCATAAGGATGCAGCCACAAGCAAAGAGACAGCGGTTGATTACATTAAGGCGAACATTGGATTCTCCGTTATTAATAAAGGAAAGCCTGGCGCGGTCGGTCAGACGGAAAACAGAGTCGACACGAAGCTGGCATCGGTGGATATCGGCTCACAAATTACGAGCACGACATCCATTACAAGCATTATGCTCGGTATTCCGACCAACTCGAAGGACACGGATCGGGCGATGATGTTCCTGAATCTGCTCTACTCCGATCCCGATCTGATCAACTTGATCAATTGGGGTATCGAAGGCAAGCATTACGTCAAGGTCGGTGACAGCTCGATCGACTTCCCGCCGGGCGTGGATGCATCCAATAGCGGCTTCAACCTTAGACAAGGCTGGATGTTCGGCAATCAGCTTCTTTCCTACACGTGGGCGACGGATGTGCCGAATCTGTGGCAAGAGATGGATAAGTACAATCGGGAAGCTAAGAAATCGATAGCAATGGGCTTCACCTACAATCCGATTCCGGTGAAGACGGAATTGGCAGCCATTACGAATGTTACCCGTCAATATGCCATGGGGCTGGAGACCGGCACGATTGATCCTGAGGCGAATCTGCCGAAGTTCATCGCCGCTCTGAAGGCTGCCGGCATTGACAAAGTTGTTGCAGAGAAGCAGAAGCAGCTGGACGAATGGGCCAAAAATAAATAATCGGGAGGCAATTCTATGAAGCTTTCAATCGGTGGATATTCTTTCAACAACACGTTTGTGGATGGCAAGATGGACATATTCGGTTATCTGGAGACGGTCAAGTATCGGTATGGTCTGGACACGGTCGATCTGTACAACGGTTTCTTCGTGGATAAGAGCAAGCCGATATGGAAGCTGGCTGACGAGGACTACATTGTGAAGATTCGCGAAGCGCTGGATGAGAAGGGAATGACTGTCGTCAACTTCGCCATTGATACAGCCTCGCTATGGGATAAGGACGAAGAGAAGCGTGAACTGCAATATCAGAACGCGCTGGAGCATCTGAAGGCGGCGAAAATATTGGGCGCCAAGACAGTGCGTATCGATACAGGCGGTTCGTATTCCAAGGAAGAGAATGGCGACTTCTACGAAATGAGCAATGAGCAATACGAGCATCTTGTGACGAGATACCAGGAGTACTGCAAGATTGGAGCTGACTATGGCTTCAAAGTTGGCCCGGAGAATCATATGGGACCGTCGCTTAACCCTCACTTCCTGAAGCAAATTGCCGAGGGCATAGATCATCCGAACTTTGGCGTCCTGCTGCATGTGGATCGTTGGAAGGTCGATGCTGAGCTGGGTGATGAGATTGTTGCTCCGTGGGCTTGCCATATTCATTTTGGCGGCAATACGTTGGCGCAGGAAGAACGTGCAACGGCCATTGCGAAAATGCTGGTTGATTCCGGCTTTAACGAATACTGGGCCGTTGAACATAACGCGCCGAAGAATCAGTACATTGAGGTAGAGTGGACGCTGTCCACGATGAAAAAAATATTAGGCAACGTACAATAGGAGGCGAAAGCAGCGTGAGCAAAATTAGAATCGGTATTGTAGGAGTAGGACTGATCGGCCAGACACACTTGAGCAATTACGCGAAGATTGAGGACGCTGAGGTTGTGGCAGTATGCGATATTAATGAACAAGCGGCACAAGCCGTCGCCAGCCAGTTCGGCATTCCGGATGTCTATACGGATTTCCGTGAGCTGCTTAAGCGTGATGATATCGATGCCATTGACGTCTGTCTGCATAACAACTTCCATGCCCCGGTGACGAACGAAGCACTGCTGGCAGGCAAGCATGTTTATTGCGAGAAGCCGATCGCAGGTACTTACTTTGACGGTGTGACCATGCTTGAGACAGCCAAAGCCAGCGGCCGGCTGCTTCATATCCAGCTCAATACGTTATATAAGAAAGAGACGAAAGCAGCGAAAGCCTTGATCGATGAGGGAAGCCTCGGCAAGCTGTATCATGCAAGATCAACCGGATTCCGCCGCAGAGGCCGTCCGTTCGTAGACGGCTATGGTACGAAGTTCTTCAATCGTAAGGAAACGGCAGCGGGCGGCGCGCTGCTTGATATGGGTGTCTATCATATCGCTCAAATCCTGTATCTGCTCGGCGTGCCGACGCTGAAGAGCGTCTCCGGCAAAGTATATCAGGAGATGGATATGGATGCAGCGAGACGGGATGAGTCGCAATTCGACGTAGAGGAGCTAGGCCTCGGCTTCGTCCGGTTCGAAGAGGGTGTGACGCTTGATCTGATTGAGGCGTGGTCGGTTCATATGGGCGGCTTCGAGGGTTCCAGCGTGCTGGGCAGCAAAGGTGGGGTTCGCCTGCCATCGTATTCCTCGATCTCGCAGACGAGCGCGCTAACCTTCCACACGACGGTAGCCGATATGGATCTCGACAGCACCATCAATCTGGACGATATGGATTTGCGTTGGGGCAGGCTGAAGCCGGACTATGACGCCTATGCCTCTTCGCAGCAGCACTGGATTGCCGCTATTCAAGGCAGAGTTCCGTTGCTGCCTACGGCGGAGATTGCGCTCCAGACGATGCTGATCAGCGAAGGCGTATACTTGTCGGATCAACTGGGACGTGAAGTAACGGCAGAGGAAATTATCGCACATTCGATTTCTACTAATGTCTTAGTATAAGGGATGAAGGGATTATGTCGGACCATACGATAAGCCGTAATATGCTGGGAATGCTGAAGGTATTCAACTTTGTACTCTATGGAGCCCTTGCGATCTATAGCACGTTCTTTGCGCTCTATCTCAAGGATATGGGGATTTCCAATGTGCAAATTGGACTACTGGTAGCGGGCGGTCCGCTCATCGGGCTGGTAGCGAATCCTTTCTGGGCGTATTGGGCGGATCGGCTGCGCAACAATAAGCGTATTCTCATTATTTGCTTAATCGGCAATTTCATCTGTATGCAGTTCGTTTTTATGACGGGGTCTTATACGTTAATTTATACGCTGATGCTGTTTTATTTCTTCTTCCAAAGTCCGCTGTTCACGCAGAGCAACAGTCTGATTCTCAATGTCATCGAAGGAACGAGCCGCAAGTTCGGCGAGTTCCGGGCATGGGGCTCGCTAGGCTGGGCGGTGATCGCGGTTGTGGCTGGGCCGATTATCGGCTGGCTGGGCATTAGCAAGCTATGGATTGTATTCGATATCATGCTGTTGTTCGCTATCTTCTTCACATTTTTGATGCCAAGCGGCAACGAAAGACCGTTGAAGGAGAAATTTTCGAACAAGGGATATCTCCAAGTATTTCGGAACAAGTACTTTCTGTTGTTCGTTTGCCTGGGTGTCCTAATCTCCATTCCCAATTCGATTAATATGACCTTCCTTGGTATCTATATTAAAGACCTGGGTGGTACGGATACGATTGTGGGATGGTCCGCCTTCGCTACGGCGATTTTGGAAGTACCTGTGTTCCTGCTATTGGATAAATATTTGAAGAAAAACTCTCGCACGATGCTGGGGTGGCTGGTCATCATTAGCGCAATTTTCTCGGTTCGCTGGCTGTTGATGTCCGTCGCAAGCTCGGCGATCCAGGTCATCTTTATCCAGTTGCTGCATTCCATCACATTCGGTGGATACTATTACATCGGAACGCAGCTTACGTCCCACCTGGTGCCTGCTGAATATCGTTCGAGCGGCCAGGCCGTGTACGGGTTGACATGGGGCGGTGTATCCGGGATCGTCGCCGGGGTTCTCGGGGGTTGGATGTTCGAAACCTTGGGTGCATCAGTATTGTACCGGATTTGCTTTGCCTTTACGTTATGCGGTGTGCTTGGATTCTTCCTGCTGCGGCAGTTCTTTCTTAGGGCAGGAAGTTCGGTCGGCGCGAACAGGCAAGAATCCATGTAAGGATAGAGAACAGGAGAGATTAGACAAAACCCGTAAGCGGGCGCTCCATCTGGAGCGCTCGCCTACGGGTTTTCGGTGTGTCCGGGTAGGCAGCATCGTTCATTCAGGGTACACTAGTAATCATTCAAGTATTGGAAAATCTAGTATTCGGTTATTGCCCTTGTATAGGAGGTTGAATTCATGATAAGTGGCTTACATGCAAGAGAGAAATTAAATGAAGCAGAGCTGGACGCAATTGGCCTGCTGGCCGATACATGCAACCGGCATGATCGGATTGAGCTGAAGCTCAACTGGAATATGCTGCGGGAGCGTTCGGGTTCAGAGACGAGTGATTTTCTCTACTATGAATCTGGACAGCTAGTCGGATTTCTGGGCGTTTATCAATTTCTGTCCACGGAAGTGGAGCTTAGCGGGATGGTGCATCCGAGTCATCGGCGCCAAGGCCTATTCGGGCAGATGGTTCAGGCTGCGAGAGAAGAATGCAAGCGGCGTAATGTGTCAAAGCTGGTTTTTATGTGCCAGCAGGGCTCGTCGTCTGCTAAGGCTGTTATGGATCGATGGACTATTCCTTACGGTTATTCGGAGTATTGGATGGGGCTATCGGATCCGCGCCCTCAGGAGGATCGTGAACAACTAGAATCCTTGAAGCTTCGGGAGTTTGATTCGGCCGACGAGTCTGCCATTGTAAGATTGAATGTAGAAGGTTTCGGACTATCGGAAGAAGATGCGACCAACCTGCTGGAGAAGCCGAATGGGCTGAGGACTAGCCGTGTCTATATGGCGGAAGTCCAAGGCGAGGAAGGTATTCGTCGAACGGTAGGGAAGATACATGTCCGCATCGTCAACGGCAGTGCGTTCATCTATGGATTTGTAGTAGCAGCTAATGAGCGTGGACGCGGGTATGGCAAGGCTATCCTAAAGCAGATCATTAAGGAGATTAGAGCTGAAGATCCGCAAGCGACTATTGCCCTTGAAGTGGCAGTGAAGAATGAACAGGCGCTCGGTCTGTATGAATCTACAGGATTCCGCATAAGCAAGGCAACAGATTATTATGAATGGACCGCTGTGACGAATTCGTAATAAGCATGCTGGTTGCAAGGTTGCGAATCGCAGCACGGCTTCAAAGATTAAGCTTTCTGTTGAATTGTTGGATTAAACCTAAGAATGCGCTCCGCAGTTTCCCATAGCTCCGGCATGAATTGCAGCACGGCTTCGGCTCTTTTTGCCATGGCAGACGAATCTGTCACGCCGAGATCATCGGTTAGCGCCAGAAGGGCGGGCAAATAAGTCTGCTGTAAGTGCGGCGCATCGGCAGCGAAAATCTGATGACATCTAGCGAAGGTCGCCGCAATCCAGAATATCGCTTCATGATGCTGCCCAGAGCGAATCAGATCACGGCTGCCGTCAATGGCGATGGGCCTCGAGAGATCTGAAATGTCGGTGCGGAAGAAGAAGGGTGTCCGCACTGCCTTAGCAGCGGCATCGAATGTACGGGCAAGCTCATTTAGATGATGCTCCACCTGAGAAGCCGAAAGATGGCTGCAACCGAGTAATTGTAGTAGCTGAGGGTATACCTCTTGAAGTCTGTACTCGTGGAGAACCTCACGAGCAGCGGCGTACCGCAGTCGGATGGTCGGATTGCGAAGCGCAGCGACAAGCAGAACGTGAGTGGCTACACCTGTAGGGAAAAGCCATGCCGTCAAGCGGTCATGCAGCGGTGCGTTGACATCGAGCGAGCTCAATCCACTCACGATTCGGTTGCGAGCGTTCTCGCAGCGCTGCTGCACCCACGCTATTTCATTGAATCTCGGACCTACTTCGGCTTGAAGGTTGCGCAATCGCCCGGTAGGATCGGCTAGGATTGTATCCCTGCGGAAGCTCCCTGCCAGATGATAGGAAGCGAGCACTTCTTCCGCCGAGTCGAGCTGATTCAAGGACAATAGGGTCACTTCGATAAGCGCGTCTTGAAATACTAGTTTGCCGGGCTTGACCGGCGGCTCGTCCTCTGCGGTAACTACTACGATATCGACATCGGAGCTGGTCGGAAGTTCAGCGTCATCCGGCATATCGATAGTCGAGCCGCTGAAATATGCGCCCCGAAACCATTCTTCAGGAGCGGCATGCGCCTGTACCCATTCAGCCGCTGCTTTGCGTGCATCCTTTACTTTCATGGGATGATTCTCCTTTGCAAGGATCCCCATTCTTCCGAGAAGAAGAATGGGGATGTCTGTTTTTATTGGCGATATTTTCTTCCGATTAGAATCGTGACATTCAAGGTAAGCTCAAGGGAGCTAAGCTCCTGCAAAGACTGGATGCTCCTTGTATCCGCATGCCAAGACAAAGGGGTCATCGCAATGGCATGGGGGATGAGTGAGGCATCTAGCTTTAATCGTGTGCATAGCGGAAGCGACTTAACCAGTTCGAAATTATCCTGGAATCTGGCTTCCAGCTTGGCGCCGGAATGCGGCTCACTGGATGAGCGGAAAGCCGCACGCAGCTCTTGCAGATGCTCGTTGTCAGGAATGACCTTAATTAAAAAACCGTTATTCCTCAGCAAGCGATGGCACTCCGCATAGTTGGTTGGCGATAGAATGTTGAGTATGAAGTCGAATCTGTTGCTCGCCAGCGGGCTTCTAGCCAGATCGGCGACACACCAGAGAAGATGGGGCTGACGGCTGGCAGCCATCCGAACGCCTTCTTTGGCAATATCTAATCCGACGCCCGCTGCTTGAGTGCAACCTTCGGTGTGCATCATGTCCAGTATACGTGCCAGATGTGAGCCTTCCCCGCATCCCATATCGAGCAGACGGACAGACTGGTTTTCGATATGTGTAAGTATTTGGTCGGTTATCAGGCGATCGAGAGATTCGAAGAAGCCGCTCTGGCTTAAGATGCTTCTGGAGCGGAATAAGGCTTGACCATATTTGGACGGCGCGGGACGCGGTAAGAAATGGACATAGCCTTGTTTGGCAATATCGAAGCTGTGCCCTTTGAGGCAGACGAGCTGCCGTAGGTCCTCAACACGCATCATAGAGGAGCAAACGGGACATTGGAATAAGCTGCTGTGAACGCTCATGGCTTCGGCAGCAAGAATACGATTGCGTTTGTTCAGCACAAATAAACACCCTTCCATTCGTTTTCGTTGAATGAAAAAGGCACAGCCAAATAAACCTGGCTTCTTCCCTTAGAAAAAAAGCCGAGCCTTATCTACCGTGCCTCTCATTAGCGCAAACGAATGTAATGAATCATGGTGAATATAGCCTCCAATCGCAAAGACCCTATTAACGATGCTATACCAGCATAACATGAATACTTTTCCGGAAGCGAGAAACATCCCGGTCGCCCATAATGTATAGCTTGGAGGCAAGGAGGTCATGAATCCCGATGTCCCCATTGACGCGTAGATTCTCTTATAGGATCAAAAAAAAGCTGTCTTGGGCAGCTTTTTCTCTTTGGGCACCTGCTATCATCATTCATTCACGACGAGACCAAACAGCGCTGCGAATACATACGCTTGCTCGCGTGAGATGATGCAGCCCTTCAAGTCCTCGATATTGACGCTTAGTCCATTGAATTCGCAATCGCTCAGATCGATGCCGCTAAGCGGCGTGCCGGAGAACTGAGCCCGGTCGATATTGCAACGGGACAACTCGGTTTTCTGAAGCTTGGCGAAACAGATGTCAGCTCGGCTGAAGGAGCTGTCCTGAATAATGAATTGCTTCGTATTCGATACTCGCAGCGAAGCATAGTCGGCAAGGGCATTATCGATCAGTACGTTTCGGATCGTGGCCCCTGTTAGCTGCAGGCCGATCATTTTGCAATCGCGGAATTCGGTACGGTGGATGACAGCATCTGTCCATTCGGCATTGGAGAAATCGCATTTCTCGAAGATGACGTCGGTCATCTCCATTCTGGTCCAAGACGTATCCGCGAATATCACATTCTTGAATATAATTTTCTCGAACGTAACTCGGTCAATATCACGGTCGTCGAAGACGCAATCCTGGATGATGCCCATCTCTATGAAATCTTGCACAGCCAGGTCCGGCTTAGATAGTATAGGTAGATTCGCGGGCAGAATGGGTGATTCGATTTTCATGGTTTTCTTCTTTGTCATAGCTTTCATCTCCTATAGGATAAGGGTCCGATCGATATTTCCTTACTACATACTAACATAGCAGAATTCTGAAACAACAAAGATTTTGCCCATGTTGAGTGGTTGTGGTTAACGTTCAATGGCAGTCCACATACGATAAATAATTTTTATATGGTGTATAGAAAATGCGAAGTTTCGCTTATCAATATAGCGTGGTAAAGTGAATGAAAATGGTAACGGGAGTGAGCGTCATGGAACTGGATGTCATTTCGAATGATTTTCGTCGATTTGCCAAAGACTGCAAAGATTCGAGTCGTCTGTATGAGTATCTGTCGCAGAGAATAGCCCAGGACAAAGAGTTGTTGCAATTATCTTCCCAAGCCAAGGAAGGTCAACCTATTCCCAATCTGCTGTTCGGTGCGGTTCATTACTTGCTGATGCAGGGCAAGTCTCATCCGCTGGCCATGTATTATGGAAGTCTTGTGGCAGAGCCTGGTGCAGCCGAAGAAGCATTCCCAGCATTCAAGCAGTTCTGTGCGCAATATAGGGAGGAAATAATCCCTATTCTAGCAAGCAAAAATGTGCAGACGAACGAGGTTAGACGCTGCGCTTACCTTTATCCGGTCTTTTGCTCCATCTATGCATCGATGCAGCGGCCGCTATCCCTGATTGAGATTGGCACGAGCGCTGGACTGCAGCTGTATTGGGACCGCTACGGCTATTCCTACTCATCGAAGCCTGGTATAGTTTTCGGCAATCCTAACTCTGAGCTGGTGCTTGTCTCGGAGATGAGAGGGAAGGGTTGGCCGGATTTGTCGCCCCTAAGTCCACCTGTAACCGACAGGATCGGCATTGATCTGCATGTGAATGATCTTTCGGATGCAGAAGACTGCCTATGGCTTCAAGCATTGATCTGGCCAGAGCATGCCGAGCGAAGAACCAACTTCGATAAGGCAGCTTCTATCGCAAAAAACGGAGGAGCAAGGCTCGTTCAAGGCAACGGAGTGAAGCTGCTTTCCGAACTGGCGGAAATGACTGATCCTGAATCGGTATTATGCGTCTTTCATACCCATGTAGCGAACCAGTTGTCCGAGCATGATAAAAATGAGCTCCTTCAGACAATCGACCAGCTAGGCGGCCGGCGGGAGGTGTTTCATATTTACAATAATATGCGGGATGGGCAGCTGCATGTGGATGGCTATAGGAATGGCGTATTGCAGGAGATCATTGTTGCTGAAATTGACGGACATGGGCGATGGTTCAGCAGGTGACATGATAAAAAATCCTGTGGTTTCGTTTGTTCAGCCTGTTACAGCTTATTATCTCATCTCAACCATCAAGTATGACGAAGCTCCAACGGCCGAGGACATTGCCAATTTGGAATCGGATGACAACGAACATGTACTTGTTCATGAAGGAAAACCGTTTCTGGAAGGACATGTTGACATTTCAACCCCAACACCGAATATTGTGCCTTGGATTGGAAAGACACTGTACGTGTATGTAGTACTGAAAACAGAGGATGGGGAGCTGCATTTCATAGGAGACCCTGAAGAACCGTTTTCCTTTCAAGCTGAAATTAATCCATAACGCTAATGTGCAGCAGTTTCTCGCCCCGTGCTGGGGAGAGGAGCTGCTTTTTTTGATCATCATAAATGTGCTGAAATTAGCTTTGTCATCACAGAATGCCGCGTATCTATATCCGGGCGAACGTTACCCCTTGCTGCCAATAATCGTAAAGCGTAAGTCTGACTTATTCGGGCATCCTATGGGAAAAGACAGAAGGAGCGATCAGTATGGCCCGGAGAAGAAGGTATGTGGTGCCAGAAGCGGCGCGCGGCATGCAGGCTTTCAAAGCAAATGTGATGAAGCAAGAAGGTTATAATGTAAATCCTGAGCGGCCTGACGATGTGAAGTATGAAGTAGCTAAGGAGCTTGGCATTCCCTTGAGACAAGGCGACAATGGAGACCTGTCCACGGAATCAGCAGGACATATCGGTGGCAAGATCGGCGGATCAATGGTTCGCGAGCTGGTTCGTATGGCGCAAGATCGTTTGTCCAAGCAATAGAAAACAAACCGTCAGAGAATACAGCTCTGGCGGTTTTGTCATCTATTAATAGACCAGTGCGGCTGCATCTTGGCGAATATGCTCAACGTATGCTTTCGCCCGATCAGCGAGATATTCATCCGTCCGTTCTTGTACGTGATAGAGGACAAAGGCTGGCAAGTAGGTGCCATTAATTTTAGTGACCGTCGCTTGGATCGGTCTAAGCAGCTCGCTGATGGTGAAGGCATTTTGTCCACCGGAGCGATATTGCTTCTCTGTTCCGCCAGTTGTGACGGCAGCCAGAAATTCCTTCCCTTGAAGTTGGTTGCCTCCCGGTCCATAAGCCCAGCCGTAGGTGAGCACATCGTCAAACCATTTTTTCAGCAGCGGTGGCGTGCTGTACCAGAACACGGGAAATTGGAATACGACCCGGTCATGGGCCAGCAGCAATTGTTGTTCCTTCTCTACATCAATGTTCCAGTCTGGATACTGTTGGTAGATATTGTGGAAATGGATATGGTCATAAGACGTCAGTTCACGGGCCAAAGCTTCATTGCCGCGTGACTCTTGCAAATTTGGATGTGCGGATATCACTAAAATGTTCAAGGTTAACACCCTTTCATGAGTTGTGGCAATCGCGATTACAACCTCATTATTGAGCAAATTTCATGCGTTGAAAAGTACGCAGTTTTGTGGTACTAGGTTCTATAAAACGTACCATTGGCAGTTACTGATTCTCTGGAATACAGTACGAAAAAACGTACTAAGTATGATAAAAAATCGTACTGTTGTTATTCGAGATACTCTGATAAAGTAACAGTAATTATTGTTTTTCAGCTGGGAGGAGACGAGGCATGCCAATGGAAGAGAATGATCCCGATCGAACGAAGGGGATAATGGCCACTCTCCAAGTCATCGGAGGAAAGTGGAAGCCGCTTATCGTCTTTATCTTGCTGTATCACGGTACAAAGCGCTTTGGTGAGCTGCGCCGGATGCTGCCGAACATAACACAAGGCATGCTGACCAATCAGTTGCGCGAGCTGGAGCGGGATGGACTTGTTGTACGGAAGGTATATCATGAGATCCCTCCTAAAGTGGAATATGATCTGTCGGAGCATGGCCGGACGTTAAGCGCTGTTTTAGCGGATATGTGCGGCTGGGGCTTTAAGCATATGGAGTTTATGAACACATTGGAAGAAACACGTGAAGAGGATTATGCGGATCAACCGCAATCTCAATAAATAGAATAGATATGTAAAAGAAGCACCCGATCAATCGAATCGGGTGCTTCTCTGCGTTATCTCGTTCTGTCTGACTATACGTAGGGCTGATCGGTCTCTGTATAGACAGATATGAGTACGATCGCTTGCTCATCACCGATATTACGGACGAGATGGGGCGTGCATGCATTCCAGGAGAAAGAGTCGCCTTCTGTGAACTCGGCCGAATCCTCGCCTTGCTCCGCATAGATTCTGCCCTTGATCACCACATGCACTTCTTCGCCTTCATGGGCATGAGGGACATTTCCTGTGGAAGCGCCGGGAGGAAACTCGACAAGCATCATCTTCACGTTTTTGGAGGAGCTGAGATGCTCGACCTTCAGTTGCTCGATTCCACTTGTCGTCACTTTGCGCTCGGACTTACGCACGATCCCCATGCGCTCCTCTTTTTTCAGCAGCAAATAGGCTAGAGGAACCTTCAAGGCGTTCGCGATGTTTTCCAATGTAGCAATGGAGGGGGAAGTCTTATTGGTCTCAACCTGACTCAAGAAGCCTTGGGACAAGCCGGTTTCTTCGCATATTTGTGCGATCGTAATCGCTTTTCGCTTTCGAATGGCCCGAATGTTGGAGCCGATATCCATAGAGTTCACGCATCCTCAAAAATATTTGTGATACAGATGATATATTCATATTATCAATTTTCCCATTGACATGCCAGCCCTCTGTCATTTAAATTACTTATATAAAATTAATTTCTTTATAACTAATATTTTATTCAAGAGGTGACTTCTATGATACCTGCTTATGCTTATCAAATTAGCTTGCCGGAGCACGTGGAGCCGGACAAGACGTATCCCACCGTATTTACTTTGCATGGGAAGGGGTCGAATGAGCGCAATATGGCGGGTCTGACGGAGCCGCTGGAGGGGGATTTCATTACGATCCATATTCGCGGCGATCTTTTGCTCGGGGCAGGCTATCAATATTATGAGCTGAAAAGCTTGGGCAACCCCGTGCGTGAATCATTCGACCGGGCCGTGCAGCAGTTGGAAGCTTTTATCGGTTATGCATCGGAGAAATATCCGGTGGATACAGGTCGCCGCTATCTGCTTGGGTTCAGCCAAGGGGCCATTATTTCGCTGACGCTGGCGCTCACTTTGGGGGATGCTTTGCAGGGCATTGTTGCGCTTAACGGCTATATTCCGCAGTTCGTGAAAACGGAGTATTCGGTCAAAGCTATGGAGGACGTGTCAGTGTTCCTCTCGCATGGTGAATACGATTCGGTATTCCCTATTCATATTGGTCATGAGACTGCCGAGTACATGCAAGGCATGACCTCCAGGCTGACCTTCAAAACCTATGCGTCGGATCATGGCGTGACAGAGGAGAATAAAGCTGATTATGTGAGCTGGCTGTTGCAGGAGGCGGCAATAATAGAGGATAAAGGAGCGATGAAGTCATGATACCTTCCTATTTTTTCGCGCATGGAGCGCCTTCGCTTGTATTGGAGGAACATGCCTACACGGATTTGATGAAGCAATTTGGCGCAAATACGCCTAAGCCGAAGGCGATTGTATTGTTCTCCGCCCACTGGGAGCAGCCTGTCCAGACGATTGGCGCGGCAACGCAATACAGCACGATCTATGATTTCGGCGGGTTCCAGGACGAGCTATACCAGATGACCTATCCGGCCAAAAGCGATAAGGCGCTGAGCGAGCGTATTCAATCCTTATTCGCCAAGCATGGCATCGAGAGCGTATTGGACGAAGAACGCGGGTTAGATCACGGCGCTTGGGCCGTGCTGAAGCTGCTGTACCCGGACGCGGATATCCCGGTGATAGCGTTGTCGGTGAATCGGTATTTGACGCCGGAGCAGCAGTATGAGATCGGTAAGGCGCTTGGCGAGCTAAGGGAGCAGGATATACTCATCATCGGCAGCGGGGGAACGGTGCATAATTTGCGCCGGCTGAACTGGCGTTCGAATGGCGATATGGACGACTGGGCAGAAGCCTTCGATAATTGGTTGCAGAGCAAGCTGGAGAATTGGGATATGGAGGCGTTGTTCCGTTATATGGAGCTTGCACCTCATGCGAACGACGCGGTTCCTACCAGCGAGCATTTCATTCCTTTGCTGCTTGCTATGGGCACAGGGGATGTGAACCGGCAAGCCAAGCTGCTTCACCGCAGCTATCAGTACGGCAATTTAAGCTTGAGCTGCTGGCAGTTTAATTAAAAGAAGAAGGCGAATTCTATGGCAACATCTATACGGGCAGCGGCGGAGAGAATAGTCGTATTCTCGCTCGCTGCCGTCTTTATCGCGCAGCAGATCACCCATCTGGAGCTGCTGCTTTATCCGCTTGGAGGGCTGGCGTTTCTGGCGATTGCGCTATCGCTTCCAAGGCTTAAAGGAATAGCCAAGTGGCTTGCGACTGGCTTTATGGGTGGTGGTGTGCTGCTCATGCTGCTCCAGAAGGCGGATGTCCGTCTTTGGTTTGAGTCGGCAGCCATTAACGCTACTCTCGTTACCTTGTTCGTATTTGCCCCGCTGTTCGGGATTCCGGTTCGGCTGCCCGCATACGTTGCGTCGCTGCGTCGCTTCTACGAGCGGAGCGTCAGAAGCAAAACCGTGATGTTTACGGGGACACAGCTTCTTACCCAAATCATGGGCGCGTTCATCAATGTGGGGTCCATTTCGGTGGTCTACCATCTCGCCTTCGTCAAGCCGCATTCAGGTGGCGTGGCGCGGCTGCTGGCTTCAGCAATGAATCGGGGATTCGGCGGTGCGATTATGTGGTCGCCGTATTTTGCCGCGATGGCGCTCGTCACGTCGGCGTTGTCGCTAGGCTGGTCGTCCATCTTGCCCTATGTGCTTGGACTATCGCTGATCAGCGTAGCGGCGAGCGTCTTGGTGAACTTGCGAGAGCTTGGCCGCGAGGAGCAGCGAGATGAAGTTAGCGCGGAACCGGTGTCGGCGGAGCACGCAGGAACTAGCGAGTCCCATACTCGAGCACCATTCCCTCCCGGACTTGCTGCTTATCTTATATTGGCGATTGCGTCAGTTTTGCTGCTGGAGAATCTGGTGGAGCTGCCGATGGTGCTTATCACTTGCATAGGCGCTGTCCTAATTCCGTTGCTGTGGTGCTGGGCGAAGGGTTCGATGGCAACGTACCGCCAAGGCATCGGCAATCACGTATCCGTTACGCTGCCTGCCTTGCAGAAGGAGATAACGCTGTTTCTTGCTGCCGGATTTTTCAGCGGTTCCATCCGATCCACTGGATTCGGGACTTACATTCCCGAGCTGCTGGAGAAGCTGCCTGTTCCGATATGGCTCGCGTTTTCGATCATGACCATTTTGCTTATCATGCTTACATCCTGGGTGGGGCTTCATCCCATCGTACCGGTCACGATTCTTGCCACGGGCATCGATCCTGCCTCGGTCGGGATTAGCTCTGTCTATTTCGCGGTGCTGCTGCTGGGCAGCTGGGGCTCCTCCAATCCAATCTCGCCAGCATCGGCTGTCAATCATCTGCTCGCAGGCTTGCAGAACAAGACAGTTATAGAGATGGCACGGCCGAACTATGCGTATGCGTTCTGGATGGCATCGGCTCTTGTGCTTTATTTGGCACTATGGCGGGTTCTGATATAGGCAACGTAGCAAGACCCATACTGGGGTAACACGATCAACATAAAGACGGCTGCCGATTTATGACTCGGCAGCCGTTGATTTTTAGGACAACCCCTTTTTATAACGATTCATCGTCTACCGCATTCAGCCAGCTATCGATTGTTCCGATGACGGAAGTGACGCAGCCGTCCTCGAATGGAGAGACGAGGCCCGCTTCATCGACAAGCTCAGTGAAGGACAGGCTGCCCCCAAGCTTGCATAAGTTCAGATAGTCCGCCCAAGCTGCGTGACGGTTTTCATGCATCTTCTTCCAGAATTGAAACGCACACAGCTGAGCCAGCGTGTAGTCGATGTAATAGAAAGGCGAATTAAAGATATGGCTTTGTCTATGCCAGAAGCCGCCCTGCTCGAGATAGGTATTGTCCGCATATTGGCGATGAGGCAAATATTTCTGCTCAATATTGCGCCAAGCTTCCTTGCGCTCCGCAGGGGTCGCTTCCGGATGCTCATAGACAAAATGCTGAAATTCATCGACAGTTACGCCGTAAGGGATAAAGATAAGCGCGCTTGCCAGATGGTCGAACCGATATTTATCTGCATCTTCCTTGAAGAACAAGTCCATCCACGGCCAAGTGAAAAACTCCATGCTCATGGAATGAATCTCGCAAGCCTCGTACGTTGGGAAGCTGTACTCCGGCACCGCATAGCTCCGGCTTTGGTATACCTGGAAGGCATGCCCCGCCTCATGCGTCAACACATCGATATCGCCCGACGTGCCATTGAAGTTGGAGAAGATATAGGGAGCCTGATGCTCACTAATGTACGTGCAATAGCCTCCGCCCCGTTTTCCTTTCTTACTCACAAGATCCATCAGCTCGTTGTCCTGCATGAAACGGAAGAACTCATCTGTTTCCGGCGACAGCTCGGCATACATCTTGGCGCCGTTGCTCACGATCCAGTCGGGATCTCCCTTCGGAGTCGCGTTGCCCGATAGGAAGGCCAGGCTTTCATCGTAATAGAGCAGTTCATCGACGCCGATGCGGTTCTGCTGGCGCTGCTTCAGCTTTGTGGCTACAGGCACAATATGTTCCAGTACTTGCTCGCGGAAGTTCGCCACCATCTCGGCGTTGTAATCCGTACGGCTCATTCTAGCGTAGCCTAGCTCGACATAGTTGCGGAAACCAAGCTTATGCGCAATGCTCGTCCGCGTCTTGACTAGCTCGCCGTAGATGCGATCGAAGTCCTCTTCATGCTGGGCCATGAAACCAAAGGAGGCTTCGGCAGCCCGTTTGCGCATATCGCGATCCGGAGATTGCTGGAATGGCGCAAGTTGGGACAATGTGCGCTCCTCGCCCTCGAATGGGATTTTTGCAGAAGCAAGCAGATTGCCATATTCCGTCGTCAGCTTATTCTCAAGCTGAAGCTCTTCAATGACTTCCGGGCTGAATGTCTGCAGTGACAGCTCAGCCAGTTGGAAGAGCTGGCGACCCCATTTCGCCTCAAGCTGATCACGAAAGACCGATTCAACCAATGCTCGATAATAGTCGGTAATGTACTCCTGGACGATAGGACCGTTCTCATCGAAGAAGTCTTGCTCCGCTTTGTAATAGTCATCGTTCGTATCGATGGAATGGCGGATACTGGCAATCGTCCCCATCGTATCGAACTCGCTGCGCAGCTTGTTGAGCGCAGTCATCGCCTCGTCCTGCTCCTCATACGTGGCAGCTTGCGTGAATGCGCCTAGCAGCTCCTTGAATGTTAATTCGAACGTTTTGACGTCCGGCCTTTGGTAGGCGTATGTACTAAATTTCATAACGAACACCTGCTTTCCTATCTTTTACATACCTCATTATACGCCTGATGGAATGGGGTTAGTCTACAGCTATTTGATGTTTTCCGAGGTCAAGCAGCTGATCTTAATCAGCATCTCTGCTGAATCGTCAATTAAAAAAGACGAGTTTTAAATGATAGATTAGACAAGGGAGTGCAAATAGAAGATACAGGCCGCTGGTTCCTTGTCGTACTTCTATTTTCTGTGTAAGTCATTGCCGATATACTTTAATATAGCAAGAGAAAGAGTAATCTTGTAAGATATTGATGTTATCACCATTAACGGAATCATTTACGGAGGAATTATGACGATCATTGGCATTGATCTAGGAACCACTAACAGTTTGGTTACATATTGGACGGAAGAAGGGCCGGTCATGATCCCGAACGGGCTTGGTCGGCATTTGACGCCATCGGCGGTGAGCGTGGACAGCGATGGTGAATTTGTTGTGGGACAGATCGCGCTGGAGCGGCAAATCTCTCATCCGGAGCTTAGCGCTTCGTTCTTCAAGCGTTACATGGGAACGAAAAAGCTGATTAAGCTCGGAGATCAGGAGTTTCTGCCTGAGGAGCTGTCCGCTCTGGTCATTAAAGCGTTGAAAAAGGATGCAGAACATGTGCTGGGTAAGCCTGTGCATGAGGCAGTTATTAGCGTGCCCGCTTATTTCAACGATGTGCAGCGCAAGGCGACGAAGCGTGCTGGAGAACTGGCTGGGCTGCGGGTAGAACGTTTGGTGACAGAACCGACTGCTGCAGCTATTGCGTACGGGCTTCACCAGCGGGATGCGGACACGAAGTTCCTCGTCTTCGATCTGGGCGGAGGCACCTTCGACGTCTCCATTCTGGAGTTGTTCGAGCAGGTTATGGAAGTTCGAGCTGTAGCCGGCGACAACTATTTGGGTGGTGAGGACTTTACGCAATTGCTGATCGACCTGTTCCTGGCCCGTCATGGACTAACGGTAGATGAGCTTGAGCTGAAGGAGTATGCGAAGCTGCGCAAGCAAGCGGAGACGGCGAAGCTGAGCTTTGCCGAGAAGAAGGCAGCCCGAATGGTCCACATGCATAAGGAGAATGAGCTTGTCCTTGATATCAGCCTGGATGAATACGAGCAGGCGACGAAACCTCTGCTGCAACGGCTTCGGGCGCCGATTGAGCGCGCATTGTCCGATGCCTCGCTGAAGGTAAAGGATTTGGATGCCATTCTGCTGGTGGGCGGCGCAACTAGACTGCCCTTTATCCGTACATTCGTCAGCAAGCTGTTCGGGCAGCTGGCTTACGCCAACGTCAATCCGGACGAAGTGGTAGGCGTAGGAGCTGGTATTCAAGCGGGCCTGAAGGAGCGTCATGAGAGTCTGAAAGAAGTGGTTCTGACAGACGTATGTCCCTATACGCTAGGTACATCGGTATCCGTCACCAAGTCGAACGGCTACCATGAGAGCGGACATTTCTTCCCGATTATAGAACGCAATACAGCTATTCCGGTTAGCCGAATTGAACGGTTTTTCACCACTAATGACAATCAGCGAATGATTAAAGTCGATATCCTGCAAGGGGAAGCCAGATTATCCCGTGATAACATCTATCTCGGGGAGCTTAACGTACCCGTGCCAATCCGGCCAGCCGGGCAGGAGGGCGTAGATGTCCGGTATACCTACGACATTAACGGTTTGCTGGAGGTGGAAGTGAAGGTCCAGTCCACCGGTCTTGTGAAACAAATGATGATTGAGCGGAATCCGGGAGACATGTCTCCGGAGGAGATGGTAAGACGCATCGAGCAGCTGGCTACTCTCAAGATTCACCCTCGCGACCAACAGGAGAACAAGTGGGTCATCGCTCGCGGCGAGAGGCTGTACGAGGAGCATATCGGCTACGAGCGTATGGAAATCGCCAGGCTGCTGCGAGAGTTCGAGGATGCGCTTGATAAGCAGGAGCCGCGTCGGATTGCGGAGATGAAGAAGCTGTTGAAGGACATATTCGATGCTATAGAGGCCAAAGGAGAGTAGAGCATGGATCAATTTGCAGTCTTGCGCATCAGTCCGACGACGGATCAGAAGGAAATTAAGCGGGCCTACACCCAGCTTGTGAAAATCTACAATCCGGAGACGCATCCGGCAGAGTTTCAGGAAATCCGGGCAGCTTACGAGAAAGCAATGGATGCGGCCAAGTCCGAGGCGTTGACCGGCAGCGAGCCTGAGGACCCGTTGGAACAGTATGTTTACCGTCTGAAGGGGATTTATGATCGCTACGAATCAAGGTTGAATGTGCAGGAATGGAAGGCGCTGCTGGAGTCGGATGTCTGTCAATTGATTGATACGCGAGAGGCGGCAAGCCGCGAGACGCTCAACTTCCTGACGGAACACTTCCATCTTCCTCATCGGATCTGGGTGGAGCTGAATGAGCATTTTGAATGGAACAAGCAGAAGGAGAAGCTTCTGGAAGACTATCATCAGAACTTTATTGAATTCATCATGAATCGAACCGAGAAAGATCAATTTTTCCGTTACCAAGAGCTGCTGAATTGTCAGCCGGGGCAACAGGAGACGTTCATTAAACAATACCGCGCAGGTATGCAAGCAATTGACGACTACGACTACTACACGGCGCGAGAGATAATACTGCAATTGGGGGAGCTGTGTCCGTCCCATCCGGATGCAGAGCTATTGGGAACCCGATACAGTATGGCTGTAGGCAGACTGGCGGAGGCTGGACAGAAGTTTAATGAACTGCTGGATAGGGATGAGACGGACTATTATGCAAGGTATTACCGTGCGGGCTTGCTCTTCCGGTTAGGGCGCTATGAGGAAGCTTATATTGACTATAAGCACATTTTGCCGGTAAGACCGGATGCAGCCGATGTACTCTTCTCGCTAGGGAAGTGCGCTGTAAGTCTGGGTTATTACACGGATGCAGCCACTCATCTGACTTTATTAAAGCAAATTTTGCCGAACGATCATGAAGTGATCAACCTGCTGGCTTCCGCGCAACGCTTCCAGATTGACGAGATGACGAGTGGAACGGGTGGCCAGCCAGATGACGTCGATGCTGCGCAAGAGCTCGTAACAGCATATTTGGCTACGGGACGGGCGGAGGAAGCTTATCGTCTGTTATGCGATCTGGAACCTCAGCATCCTTCCGCAACGCTGCAAGTGCAATTATGTGTGGTCTTGCGCCAATTGGAGAAGAAAGAGCTGGCATTGACCAAGCTGAATGAGGCATTGAACCTGTATCCGGATCATATGGACCTTAACCATTGGAAGGCCGTCTTATTGGAGGAATCCGGGGATCTGGAGACAGCAATCATTTATTACGATAAAGCGATTGAGCTAAAGCCGGATGAAGCGTCGTTATATAACAATAAGGCGTATACGCTTAATTTGCTGAAGCGGCATGAAGAGGCGCTGGAGTCTGCTGATCTGGCGATCCAGTACGATGCAAGCTTCGCGAACAGCTTTAGACAGAGGGCGGATGCGCTGCTTGGGATGGGCCGATATGGCGAGTCTTTTGAAGCAGCGGACAAAGCGCTGTCGCTCAATCCCAATTATACGGAAGCTTATATTGTGAAGATGAGCATGCTGAACCGCGTCGGACAGTATCAGCATGCGGTGGATGTCTTTCAAGAAGCCGCCAGACATGATCTTAGGGACAGCCGTCTCTACGTAGAGAAAGCTGACGCTTTGCGAAATATGGGTGAACTTGAGGAAGCTATTAAGAACTGTGATTATGCGCTGGAGTATGAAGGTGACCCGAGGGATGCGTTTCTATGCAAAGGAATGTGTTACTTCCGCATGCAGCAGTATGAGGAAGCAGCGGTGTATTATGAGAAGGTAATTGCCGAGCATCGCGTGGAACAGGCCGTCTATTACGAAGCGCTGTGCTACTATAATAGGAGAGATCTGGGTGAGGCCCATCGCCGGGCGACAGCAGCGCTTGAGGGGGCTGAGCAAGCGGATTTGTTCTACGATTTGATCGGTGATATTCATAGAGACCGGGGAGAGCGGAGTCAGGCCATCGCTGCTTACCGAAGCGCTATTGACATCGATTCCGAAGTGGCAACTTATCATCTGCAGCTCGGTATTCTGCTTCATCAAGAGGAGACGTGGCAGGAGTGTCTCCATCATCTGAATCGAGCCATTGCGATCGATCCGATGCTGATGAGAGCTTATGAGAGAAAAATTCATGCAACCTATGATTATGCGCAGGACTATGAGCAATGTATTGCCGCCTGCCATGAGCTTCTAGGTGTCGAGCTGGAGAGCGCATACGCGTATGACTTTCTGGCATGGTCGCATTTTATGATGGGCAAGAAAGAAGAGGCTGCATCCTATATTCAGCAAGGCCTTGCTATTGATTCACAGTTCGTCAGCCTCCTTCATCTTCGTATGACGATGCTTATCGAGAATGGGCAGAAGCTGGAGGCGTTGGCGGCCTGTGACCGAATTCTGGAGTTGGAGCCAGATCATGAGGACACGCTGGCGAAGCGCGCCAAGCTGTTGCAAGAAGAGCCGAAGAAGTCGGTCTTCTCCTGGCTAGGAAGGAAGTAATAGACGTCGCAGGCGGGAGGAACCGCTAGCAGGCGATACAAAAAGGATATCTCGTATCCGATAACGGATCGCGAGATATCCTTATTTGTATACGCTAAGATAAGTCGGTGGGAGCCAGATAAGACCACGGAGGAAGATTGCGTGCCAGCCCGTATATCAGGGTCAAGCTGATCATGAACACGACTATGAATCCGCTAATTCGTCGCTTCTTCTTGGCGTTGGCCCAGGCGTATAGGGCAAGCATCGGCGCTAAGATGAAGATTAACGAATTGAATCGAAACGCTTGATAGACATCCATGTCCAGCAGGGAAAGCGCTGCTCTGGTCACGCCGCAGCCCGGACAATATAGTCCGGTAACAGCGTGGAATGGACAAGGGACGGCCAGTCCGGTTACAGGCAGCCAGACCTTGGCATACAGCAATCCGCCTGCACCAAGCATGGTACCCCAGAACAGTCTGGGATGCCGCTTGGGCAGTTCCTTAAGGTCTTGCCATTTGGTTGACATCGGATTGAACCAGGGCATAGGTAATAATGCCGAATCCAAAGATAGACAACACAACGTAAATCAAGGCGTTGTCAGACATTCTAAGTCCGCGCTGTCTTTGCGCTTCTTCGACCTGCTTGGCAACTTGATAGGCCCATACGATTCCCCAGATTCCGCAGGTAACGAGGGTGAGCAGGAAGTGTTTGCCGCCTGTGAACGAATGATCGCCGCTTAAGTATCCGACCTCGTTCGTCATGACGATAAACCAATAGATGCCGTAAATCCCACAGGTCACAATGGATAAAATAATAGCTACTGCAATATTTCGTTGTTGAACCATGAACTTGCACCATCCGATCTAGTTGATAATGAATTTGTCAGGATATGCGGTAATTGTTCTGGCATCGTTATTGGAAGACTCCTAACAGAAAGCCGCTTCAATCGCAGTATTTGACAAACAACGACGAAATAAGTATATGAAAATATGACTATCAAGACAAGGAAAAAATAGAAAGAATAGAAAAAGAAATCAAGCGCAGATGGAACGATTCAAGACTTGATCTTGTCTAATAGGGTGAGGAGGTGAACGCTTGGATTCTCATGCAGAGCTGCACTATTTGACCTATCTGGATTCCATGGACAAGACGGAGTTGTACAACCTGATGACACAGTATGGAGATGATGTCCGGAAGTATGCCTATGCGATGACACGCAACCGGGAACAATCCAAGGATATCGCACAGGAAGTTTTCATTAAAGTGTATCAGAATATCGGTTCATTCAGGGGGCAGTCATCCTTCAAAACATGGCTGTTCACGATTGTGCGCAATCTCGCAATTAACGAGTTGAGATCGAGCTATATGCGGAGGATTGTGTTGTTCGAATGGGTGAGATCGGACAGAACGGCAGGATCGGCAGAGGCGGTTTATTTGGAAGAACAGTCGGAGAAGGAATTGCTGGACATTGTTTTGGGATTGTCGATGAAGCATAGAGAAGTGCTTGTTCTTCATCTGGAACATGGGATGACGAAGGCGGAAATCGGACAACTGCTGAACCTTTCGGAGGGAACGGTCAAGTCCAGGCTGCATCGTGCGCGCAAAATAGTAGAGAGCAAGTGGAAGGAGATGAAGCGATGAGCGAATCCCGATCGGATTGGCAGGACGCTGTAAAGCGGGGGTTATTCGGCAAAGCGGAGTTTAATGAAGAGATGAAGCGTTCGGTACTGAAGGAAATTGATCAGACACCTGCAATGCAATTTCATAAGCATGTGCGGTTTATTGGTATGGCCGCATTGTGTGTCATTGTAGGAGCTGTACTCTTCTACAGTACGAATGGTACCCCGTGGGGGGAACATGCGAGCCAACAGGCGGGCGTAGTCGAGCCAACGCAGCCGAACGACTCCAGTCAGGTTTTAGAGAGGGATGCAATAGGCTTGCCTGTTACGTTCCGGTATTTGGAGGCGAAGACCTTGCAGAAGGATGAGGTGATATGGGAGAGTGATGAGGATATTCTACCTGGCTTATCCAATAAGCATTCTCCGTTATGGAAGCTTTACACTGCGGTGGAATTGCCGTTGGATGAGGTTGAAATTCTAGATCAAAGACATGTCGAAGGTATAGGCTCGGTAATTCGATTTACCAAAATGAATGATACAGCGACCCAGCACGGCACTGATGAGAAGTATGATTATATCGGTTTTGTGATCGATGGTCTCTCAAAGCCGAATACGCTCCTCCATTATGGATTGGGCCATTTATACGATGATGAGATTTTGATGACACGCCTCTTTGGCAAAGAAGTCATTAAAATCGATGTGCAAACCTGCAGAACGGATGGAGAATCCTGTGCTTTCTACATACATGAGCTTGATGGAAGCATTACTACGTATGCGATGTTCGATGCGGCGTCCTATGAGTACGATCTGGATAATGACGGACGCGAAGAGGCGATTGTGACCACTTATAAGCAGAATCAAATTTATGTCTTCAAGGAAGAGAACGGAGAACTGTTATGGGCCAGCATTCGCGATAGTCTTGGTGCAGATCATAGAGATATCGTGAGCTATGATCGGGATAAGGGTTGGTTCACCATACGCGATGCAAGTAGCGGCGACAGTCAGGGCAGCTCGGTACTGACGTACCGCTATGAGGCTGCAACACAGAGTCTTGTCGAAGTTCAGCCTTAGCGAAAAAGAAGGATTATGGGCAGACATGGGAGGGCCTTGCACGTTGGTGCGTGCAGGGCCCTCTTTGCCTTTGCTATGGCCTGATCAATTTGTAGGCCTCGTTTATGAGGTCCTTTGATATGAAGCTGACCGCATTTTTGTTGGAAACGGCCCTAATTGCTTTGGCTTGTCTGTATCTCCAGCACTTGTTCCTATATACTAGTATAAAAACAATGGAGAACGATAACATGTCTAATTTGCCTAATTGTCCTAAATGTAAGTCCGAATACACCTACGAGGACGGCCATTTGATCATCTGTCCGGAGTGCTCGCATGAGTGGTCGCTGACAGCGCAAGAGGAGAATGACGACGAGAGTCGTATCATTAAAGACTCGAACGGAAATGTATTGAATGACGGGGATACGGTATCGGTCATTAAAGATTTGAAGGTGAAAGGAAGTTCGTCCGTCATTAAAATCGGCACCAAAGTGAAGAATATCCGATTAATTGAAGGCGATCATGATATTGACTGTAAGATTGACGGTTTTGGAGCGATGCAGCTGAAATCGGAATTTGTGAAGAAAATATAGGCAATCGAAGTGCTGAATAGGGTACAATAATAATGGATTGTGAAAGGGGAGTATCTGTTGTGGCCAAAGAAGAGTTGCTATTGACGCCAGAAGGATTGGCGAAAATTGAAGAGGAATTGCTGGAGCTGAAGACGGTCAAGCGCAAGGAACTGGCGGCGCGTCTGAAGAATGCGATTAGCTATGGCGATTTGAAGGAGAATAGCGAGTATCATTCCGCCAAGGATGACCAGGCGTTTATGGAGACGAGAATTCTGCAGTTGGAGAGAATGCTCAAAATTGCGCGTGTCGTGGATGCAAGCAGCATAAGCTCGAATCAGGTGAGTATCGGTTCTATCGTCATTTTGAATGACATCGAATATAACGAAAAAATCGAGTATCGCGTGGTCGGTCCTGCGGAAGCTGATGTGACGGACAATAAGATCTCTTACGAAAGCCCGCTCGGTAAAGAGCTGATGGGCAGAAAAGTCGGCGATACGATCAACGTAGACGCGCCGATAGGCATCATCAAGTATGAGCTGCTGGAGATCAGAGCCGTATAAGTCATTGCGTACAAGGCAACTGGTCAATCGGGTCATAACACGGATCAGTTATCAGGAATAGAAATGCTTCTCTAAGCTGCGACCGCTTCTCGATTTTTCGAGGAACGGTCGTTTTGTGTTATGCATCGCTTTAGTCCGCTCAATTGCCGAACATTTGCTGATTTGCTATAATCGGGATGGCCTAACAAGCACACGCATGAACGACACAACTTTCAAGCGAATGCCATTGCGGTATTCGCTTTTTTATGATGAATTTGGATATGGGGAAAGGACATGTGTAAGGGATGAAAAAACGAATAATAGACATTTTGATGATTATGGCGGGCGCTTTTATTTTTGCGGTTGCTATCAATGTGTTTGTCATACCGAATGATCTGGGCGAGGGCGGCGTAACGGGTCTTACGATCATTGCTTATTACCAGTTCCAGTGGTCACCTGGTTTGGTAAACTTGATTATTAACTCTTTCTTGCTGATTGTGGGCTATAGATTTCTGGATAAGACGACAACGGTCTATACCATTATTGCCGTATTGTTCAACTCGCTGTTCCTGCATCTGACGGAGAGCTGGTCGATTTCGACCCATGATCTGATGATCAATACGATATTCGGCGGTGTCCTCACCGGGATCGGCATCGGCATCATTATAAGAGTAGGCGGCACAACGGCGGGTACGACGATACTGGCGAGAATCATGAATAAGTATTTGGACTGGAATATTAGCTATGCGCTCCTGTTCTTCGATCTGATTGTCGTGTTTGCGTCGTATTTCATCATCGGCATTCAAGGCATGCTGTTCACGATTGTGATGCTGTATGTCGGCACGAAGGTGATGGACTTTATTATTGAAGGCTTGAACTCACAGAAGGCGGTTATGATTGTCTCCAATGAGCAGAAGCTGATCGCGGAGAGAGTCAATATGGTGATGGATCGCGGTGTGACGGTATTTTACGGGAAAGGCAACTACACCAATACGCCTAAGGATATTTTGTATATCGTTATTACGAAGCCCGAGGTTAGTATGCTGAAAAAAATCGTGAAGTCGATCGACAAAAATGCGTTCATTACGATCCATGATGTACGCAACGTATTCGGCGAGGGATTCGTCGATATATCGAAATAGAGCTGAGCTGTCATCGGAAGTAATCGCCTTAGATGGCGAGAATTCGCAAATAGCGTTGCTACACACAACGAATTGCGCCAACAGGGTGGGAACTCGAGAAACGGCGCTCGTTCGCACACCATTTGCACAAGCAGGCGGCATCGCCCAGTATAAAGGAATGGCGGTACAGGAATAGACTTCCTGTACCGCCATTTTTATTTGCCAATTCATGTATGAAGTGAGATATCTCGTCACATCGGCAGACCTGTTTAGCACGGCATTCCTTATCGTGACCATGAAGGGACGGATAGCTGAGACATTGCTCATCCTCCCATTAATGCCCCCGGGAGGGACATTCGGACATGCTTCCATGTGCCTTACGAACGAGCAAGTTCCTTGCGTACGATCGGTGCGACTTTCGTGCCGAGCAGCTCGATCGACCGTAGAATATCGCGATGCGGCATGGAGCCGAAGTCCACATGGTGGAAGAAGCGCGTAAGTCCTAAGTTCTTGTGAAGCAATACGATTTTCTCCGCTACATACTCCGGATCGCCGACGTAGAGAGAGCCTCTTAAGCCTCGAGCGGCGTCGAATGCCTCGCGGTCATAATGCGGCCACCCTCTCTCCCGACCAATCGTGTTCATCTGGGCTTGGGTGTAAGGGAAGAAGGTATTCGCCGCTTCCTCAGTCGTATCCGCGATAAAACCATGCGAATGTGTGGCGATCTGCAGCTTCCTCGGATCGTGACCTGCTCGGATTGCGGATTGCTTATACAGATTCACAAGTGGTGCGAACCGTTCCGGCATGCCGCCGATAATCGCGAATACGACAGGCAAGCCCATCATACCTGCACGCACAGCCGACTCCGGGTTGCCGCCTGTCCCGATCCAGACCGGAAGAGGCTCCTGAACGGAGCGCGGATAGACACCGCGATTGTCGATAGCTGGGCGATGGCCTCCGCGCCATGTAACCTTCTCCGATTCGCGTATGGCAAGCAGCAGCTCAAGCTTTTCAGTAAATAATTCATCATAATCGTCGAGGCTGTGACCGAATAATGGGAATGATTCAATAAAGGACCCACGGCCGGCCATAATTTCTGCTCGTCCGTTGGAGATGCCATCCAGTGTGGAGAACGCTTGGTAGACACGTACAGGATCATCCGACGACAGCACGGTCACAGCACTGGAGAGTCGAATATTCTTCGTCCGGGAAGCCGCTGCTGCAAGCAATACAGCGGGAGCGCTTGCCGCATAGTCTGCGCGGTGATGCTCGCCTACGGCATATACGTCAAGGCCGACTTGATCGGCCAGGACAATCTCTTCAATTCCATTACGCAGCCGTTCCGCATGGCTGATCGCTTTGCCGGTGACCGGGTGCGGCGACGCTTCCATAAATGTACTGATTCCAATTTCCATCCTAATCGACGCCTCCTTTGTTTTTTATATTTTACTATAAAAATGAATGTAAATCAATTATAGTAAGTTAATTAACGAGTGGATTGTTACTTATTGTGGCATAAAGTCAGCCGAATTACACGACCCGCCCTATCTGCCGAGATTCTTGCCGTGTTTTGCATTCATCTATATAGATTCTACATAAGTCCAAGGTAGAATGGATGTATCTCTATGCTTAATGGAGGATGGATATGAAAACAATCGCAGTAGTGGATGATGAAGTTAAAATACGCGATGTCATCGTTTCTTATTTGGTGCAGGGAGGATTCCGTTGTCTGGAAGCGGGAACCGCACGGGACGCCTTGCAGATTATCGAAGAGCAGCCGCCTGATCTCATTATATTGGATCTCATGTTGCCGGATATGGACGGAGAGCAGGTGTGCGAGGAAATTCGCCGAACACACTCCATCCCCATCCTGATGTTGACAGCCAAGGCTTCGGAGAGCAATCGAATTAGAGGCTTATCGCTGGGCGCCGATGATTATGTGACGAAGCCATTTGATCCGCGAGAGGTTGTAGCTCGCGTGCGTGCCATATTGCGTCGTACGGACGATGTTCAACTGCTTGCTGATCGCATCGTATTTCATGGGGGTCATCTCGTCATTGATTCGCTTAAGCAGGACGTCTATTGTGGCGGTGAAGCGGTAAGTTTAACCCCAAATGAATACAAGCTGTTACTGGTGCTGGCGAAGCATCCGCAGCGGCGTTTCACGCGGGAGGAGCTGGTAGAGAAAGTGCTGGGGTATGAATTTGAAGGAGATATCCGGACCATTGATCAGCATATCAAAAACATTCGTTCCAAGATCGAGCCCGATCCCAAGTCGCCGATTTATATTGTTACGGTATACGGTTCAGGCTACCGATTCGCGGGGGGAGAGGTATGATGCGGCGCCTTCATATTCGGCTGGCGCTCGTTATGATTGCGCTCGCCGCAGGCGTTGTCGTTATCGCGACGATCAGCATTGTGCTGGAAACTCATTATCACTTCACGATGTATCAGGAGCAGCATGCGGCGTCCGGTATAGATGGCGATGCCGGGGAACTGGGCTATCATTTGGAGCAAGCACTCATTCAGACGATTGTCTGGACAGGACTCGGCTCCATTACGCTTGCCGTCATTCTGGGCTTTTATGTCGCCCGGCGTATATCAGAGCCACTTGTGCATATGAAGCGAATTGCCGAGCGGATGTCGGGCGGTCAGTGGCATTCCAGAGTGCATGTGAAAGGTGAGGACGAGCTGGCGCAGCTCGGCGCTTCTTTGAATTCATTGGCCGATCAGCTTCGTCAGCAGGAGCAGCTCCGGAAGACGATGACGGAAGATATCGCCCATGAGCTGCGTACCCCGCTTGCAGTGCTGAAGAGTCACATGAGAGCGATGGAGGACGGTATCTGGGCGCCTACGCCTGATCGCATCCATGCTTGCTATGAAGAGATCGAGCGGCTAACCCAACTGGTGGCGGAATTGGAGGATTTGACTGATGTAGAATCCCCCGGTTTCCAATTGGACCGCACCATAGCTTCGCTAGACGAGGTGATTCGGCGGGCCGTCGATCTTGTGCATGCAGCATTCAGGGAAAAGGGTGTTAAGCTCATGTGCCGGGCCGACCCGGAGCTTCACTTGGTCATGGACCCGAATCGGATGATGCAGATTCTGGTCAACCTGCTTAGCAACGCTTTGAAGCATACGCCAGAAGCGGGTATCGTCAGCATAGAAGCAGTCGATGAAGGAGCGCAAGTCCGCTTGCTGGTGAAGGATACGGGAGAGGGCATCCCGCCAGAGGAGCTGCCCTATATTTTCGAGCGCTTCTATCGTGCGGAGAAGTCTCGTAGCCGCGAAACCGGGGGCAGCGGTCTCGGACTTACGATCGTCAAGCAGTTGGTGACGGCGCACGGCGGCACTGTATACGCGGATAGCAGCGGAGAAGGAACTTCGATGTACATTAAGCTTCCGAAGCAGCTATAGAATCCTCTACACAAGATCTTCAAAACCTCGTTCTATACTTATCCTAACGGGCGGAGGTCTCTAGTCTATGAGACAAGGAAAGGATAAAGAGACGAGATATTTGAAGATTTTTTGTATAGAGGAGGCTTTACGAAATGAAAAATAGGATGAAATTGATGATTGTATTCACTGCGATTTTAGTGATGCTTACAGGATGCTTCGGTTCGGACAAGCCAGTCGCGAATGTCAGCAGCGGCGGGATAACGGACAATCTGTCGATGCCGTGGATCGCTTCCAAAAATACGACGCGCATTAACTCGGCCAAGGCTGCGGAAGCAGCGGCAATCGTATCGCAGACGTTATGGATGGCCACAAGCGATACCAATAGGCCGGGAGGTGTCATTATTGCCGATCCTACGGACTGGCAGGCGGCTCTCGTCAGCGCGAACCTGATCCATCATCCGAATGACGGTCCCGTCTTATTCGCAGACAAGGGTGAAGTTCCTGAAGTGACACTGCGGGAGTTGAAACGGCTTCGCCCCAAGGGAGTGGACAGCAACGACAGTATCCAGGTTATACTAGTCGGCAATCTGGATGCGAAGGTTGAAAATCAGATTAAGGCGTTAGGCTATAAGACGGACAGAGTCGGAGGGGTCAATGCTCCTGCTCTGGCCAAGGAGGTTGACGCTTATTATGCCGATGTTACGAAGGAGCTTCCGCAATCCGTTATTGTAGGGTCGATGGACAGTGCCGATTATACGATGCCGGTCGTCAATTGGATTGCCCATATGCCGGAGCCGCTGTTATACGTCAAGAAAGATGAAATTCCCAAAGAAACTGCCGAAGCTTTATCGATGCGAGACGGACAAGCCAACATCTATATTGTAGGGCCGGAGTCGGTTGTATCGAGCAAGGTAGAGGAGTTGTTGGGGCAATACGGGAGAGTCGTCCGTATCTCCGGAGACGATCCGTATGAGAATGCGATAGCGTTCGCGAAATACAAGGATCCGGCAACGGGTTTTGGCTGGGGCATTACAGCACCAGGTCATAATTTCTCCTTTGTATCAAAAGCAACACCGGAGCTAGCACTCGCTGCGGCCCCCTTTTCCCATCTAGGCAAGCATGCTCCACTTCTCTGGACGGACAAGAAGGGCATGCCGGATACTGTCATGTCATACGTCATGTCTGTTCAGCCGAAGTATAGGGATTCACCGGTCGAGGGTCCCTATAATCACGCTTGGCTTACAGGTTCAATGGACGAGCTGTCCGAAGCGGCGCAAGGTGAGATTGACACTATGCTGGAGATTGTCTCGGAGTCAGGGGCAGGCCATGGAGTCCATGGCGGTGGAACGGCAGACAAAGAGCAGCCAACATCGGATGAACATGACAGCAAAGGCGAGGGCGGAAGCTCTCATCATTGATCTGACCAAGAAGCCTCTACCCGCGTAATGGCGGAATAGAGGCTTCTTTCAGTTCCTATGGTTTGCATAGTGAGTGCGCTCGCTGCGCTTCGGCTAATCTCGTTCAATCACCCTCTGCAGAGGCTGCAACCTACTTTTTCTTCCGTTTGCTTATCAGCTCGTTCTCTCCAAGACTGCCGCTTCCGCCGCCAACGGCGTGCTGCTGCTTCGTGCGCGGACTGTCAATGGCGGAGTTTGTGCCTGCGGCGCTGAAGCCCCCTGCGCCTCCTGCAACTTGGGTGGCGGATGCGAGCTCCTGTCCACTGGACAGCTCGACCACTTGCTCATTAATGACAATGATCACTTCTTTGTCCTGATGATGCTTGCGGGAAGCTGTCTTGTTTTTATGCTTGCTTCCCTTCTTTAATCCTTTGTTCTTCGCAATGCCGCCTGCGCCGACGCTTTGCTGCTGGAATGCATCTGGCGAGTTGATCGCTCCGTTGTTGCCTGCAGTGCCGCTGCGGCCCGCACCATTTGCGATCTGCGTAGTGTTCGGCGCATTCGTGAATTGCCCGTTGTAAACGAAGACAACACGGTCAACGCCTTTCAATGGCGTCTTGGACACATAGTGTTGCTGTCCCTTGCGAAGCATGATTACAAGCTCGTCCTTCTCTTTGCCCATAGCCTCATCCCTTTCATGCCATCCGTTATGATCTATTCTATGAACGGAGGAAAGGAGAGGCTTGGACAAGTGCGGCCGGCTGTAAAAAGATTGGATAAACCCAGCGACTTACATACGCGTCGGCGCAGGAAGACCTAGTGTATCCAGCGCATCGCCCATCGTGTGCTGGAACAAGGAAACGAGCCATAAGCGGTAAGCTTTTGTAGCCTCGTCGGCCTTTAGAATCGGACAAGCCGCATAGAAGTTGTTGAACAGCGAGGCCAGCTCGTAGGCATAGTTGCAGATGACCGTCGGGGACAGCTCCCGAGCGGCTGCATGCAGTGTATCCTGCCAAGTGGCGATATGACGAATTAAAGCCAGCTCCGCTTTCTCCTTCGGTTGCGCCTCTACAAGTATGTCGGACACGCTAATACCGTCCTCTGTCGCCTTCGCGATAATGTTCGAGGCGCGGGCGTAAGCGTACATGAGGTACACCCCGGTATTGCCGGTCACCTCAGTCGCTTGCTGAAGATCGAATACAACCTCCGTCGATAAGGCGAAGCGCAGCAGATAATAACGGATAGCTGCGGCTCCAATCATTCGGCTTGACAATCCGTTCGCGTCCGAGCGCTTCTGATCAATAACGCCCTGCATCCGGTCAAGCAGATCGGTGACCTTGATGCCGACGCCTTGTCTGCCGGACATGGCGTAAGAGGTTTTGCCTGACGAGATGTCGATCCCAAGCTCCTCCGCTGCGGCGGGGCTTAACGATACGACCCCATAGCTGACATGGCGGAGCTTATCCGCTTGCTCGGTATACCCCAGCACCTCTAGCGCTTGTTTTACCATCGCCTGCGGATATTGCTGTCTATAGTCGATTACGTTAATAACCATATCGGCATGACCATATTGCGAAGACGGGGCACCTGCTTGATGAGTGGACCATAAACCATCGGAGAACGGCTTATACGAGAAGTCTTTGTCCAGCAATCCGAACTTCCAAAGATGGTAGGCGATGTCCTTGGCCGTATACGTCAGGATGCCGTTGGAGCGTACGAGCACCTTATCCATATGGTGCTGCTCGGCTTCCTCCGTTGCTGCTTCTTCCGTCTTCGCAACGGATTGTTTGAGCACCCAGCAGCCTTCAAGCTTGCCGGACTTCTCTTGCTCGAAGGATGAGGTGCCTTTCAGCAGCTCGAAGGCTGCTTCCCAGAAGCCTTCCCTTACGATCTGGCTCTCCCATACGAGCAGGTCGTAGTCGATGCCGAAGGCATTCATCTCCTCCAGATGCTCGCGCACAATACGCTCTGCGACGAGCAACCCGATCCAGGCCAAGCCATTGTCACCCTCCTCCAGCGCATGCAGCACATTCGTACGTTCACTGAGCTTGTCGGGATTAGCCGTATACTCCCGATTGACGCCGGAATAGATATCCCAGCAAAAGTCGCCGAAGCGAGCATGCTCTCTACTGAGCGGGACATGCAACAGTCCAACAACGGTATCGGCCAGTTGATTGCCCAGGTCATCAATATAGTTGTGCACTTCCACTTCACGGCCGATTTTTTTCAAAATACGGGCTAACGTATCGCCAATGCAAGAATTGCGCAGATGGCCGATATGAGCGGATTTGTTCGGATTGATTGAGGTATGCTCAATAATCGCTTTGCCTTCTGCCACAGGAGGAAGGGTGAAGTCTCGTCGCGTCCACTCGCTCCAATTCAGATGGAGATTCAAGAAGCCGGGCGGCGCAACATCAATTTCACGTACAAGTGAGGATAGCTCAGGGTCGATCTCCAGCTTGTCTTTCAGCAGCCCCGCTATGTGCAAAGGGGACTTCCGCAGCGTCTTGGCCAATTGCATAGCCACATTGGTCGAATAGTCGCCATGCTCCATATTCGCAGGCTGCTCCACATTGATCTTCAAGTCTCGGGGCTTATCAACCCCTAATTCATGGTGTATCTCATGTAGTGATGCAGCAATACGTTCCTTCATCCATTCACTTAACATAACCTTTCCTCCTTTGGCAAAATAAAAAAACGCCCCGTCTCTTGGAAAAGAGACGAAGGCGTATGCATTCGCGGTACCACTCTTGTTGCTGAACTTGTCGTTCAGCCACTCTAACGGATAACGGTCGCAGCCGAGACTTCCTACTCTGATCGTTCAGAAGTCTATCTCATGGGTCCGGTTCACTGCTGCTTCCGTACCGGCTCTCACTCTCCCGGCTCGCTTGAACTTCGGCTGACAGTTACTCTCCCAATCGTTGATTGTTCGATATGTTTACTCATTATAGCGGTTCGGCCGCAAAACGCAAGCCCTTTATATCTGCCAGATATAATGGAGTCGCCCATGGAGAGATTGTTCAGCATGAAGGGTATGGTGAGCTGAACAGATATAGAAAGAGGGTTTTGACCGATTTTCAGAACATTTCACAGAGGTTCAATTCCCTTAAACATGCACAACTTTCGCATCCCCCCTATGGGGGATCTTTTACTATAATAGGCCAAAATCCACTTTTTTTGGCATGGGTGTAAGCTTCTCTGTATGCGCCACTGAGGTATATCAGGCTAAGTATCTTGATTATTTGCTAGAACATTACGATGATCTGAACTTGTCTTACCCGTTCGTCCCTCAAGTAGGCAAGAGCATCTGTTGTGGAATGCTCCTGCCTGCTTTTTTTTGCGTTTGTTCTAAACGCTTCCCAGAGGCAAGATGGAAGATGTAATGATCCGTTGCCGAAAATAGGAGGAAATTGGTCCCTTTATCCAGAATAGAATTAGGCATATCGTCACAAAATCAAGTTCGGATCTCAGAGGGAGATGAGCGCAGATGGGGACTTATGTCGAGTACAAGGAAGGATTCGCAGGCTTGCCGCTGCCATTCGCTTATGTAGATGTAGATAGGCTGGAGCGGAATATTGCTGCTATCGCGAGTGCGGCAGGGGGCAAGCGGGTACGGATTGCAAGCAAGTCGATTCGGTCAGTTGATGTACTCAAAAAAATACTGGCGGCACATCCTTGTTATCAGGGAGTCATGTGCTATACCGCGGCGGAAGCGGATTTTCTGGCAGGACAGGGAATAGACGACTTGCTGCTCGGTTATCCGCAAGGCATATCTCCTTCCGTTGATCGGTTGCTGGACCGAATAGCGGACGGTCGGACGGTCTCCTTTATGGTGGATTGCATAGAGCATGTCGAGGAACTGGAACGTCATGCCCGGGCGAGGGGCGTTATCGTTCCGTTGTGCCTGGACCTTGATTTGTCCGTTTCCTATCCCGGCTTGCGCTTCGGCGTATGGCGTTCCCCTTTGTCTTCATGGGAGAAAATGAAACCGGTTGCGGAACGAATAGTCGATTCGCCTTGGCTCGTTCTGGATGGGCTGATGGGTTACGAAGCACAGGTAGCGGGTGTGGGCGACAATGCACCGGGTGCAGCGATGCGCAACGGAATGATTCGATGGCTGAAGAAACGCTCCATTGCCGAGGTATCGAGAAGACGAGAAGAGGCAGTACGAGGCATCGAGGCGCTAGGCGTTAAGCTGAGGTTCGTCAATGCAGGAGGAACAGGCAGTCTGGACAGTTCCCGCCTAGAGTCTTGGGTGACGGAGCTCACGGCTGGATCCGGCTTTTATTCGCCGGGCCTGTTCGATAACTATGTTTCGTTTCGTTACGAGCCGGCAGCGGGTTTCGCCGTTGAGGTGGTTCGCCGGCCAACCGAGCATATCGTCACTTGTCTGGGCGGGGGCTACGTCGCATCGGGGGCGGCGGGAACTGACAAGCTGCCGAAGCCGTATTTGCCGGAAGGGCTGTCCTTGCTTCCGCTGGAAGGAGCGGGAGAGGTACAGACGCCGCTTCGCTGCCCTCAAGATGTCCAGCTTGCGATTGGGGATCCGGTATTTTTCCGCCATGCCAAAGCTGGCGAGTTAGGCGAGCGCTTCCCCGTTCTCTATGCGATATCGAAGGGAGCAATTGTCGGGCAGTACAGCACTTACCGGGGGATGGGGGAGTGTTTCCTATGAAGCAGAATGCCAAAGGATGGTCCAATTGGTCGGGATCAGTGACCGCAAAACCGCGTGAAGTGATGCTGCCCACTTCCATAGATGAGGTGGTCACAGCTGTAAATCAGTGCAGACGGGAGGGAAGAAGGCTGCGTGTCGTTGGCTCCGGTCATTCGTTCACGGCGGTTGCCGCAAGCGATGATCTGCTAATCTCGCTTGATCTTCTGCAAGGCATTGTGAAGGTGAATCCGGAAGAGGGCACTGCAACGGTCTGGGCCGGTACCAAGCTGAAGCGTCTGGGCGAGGAGTTGTTCGGCCATGGCCTTGCGCAAGAGAATTTGGGGGATATCGATGTCCAGTCTATCGCAGGGGCCATAAGTACAGGAACACATGGAACGGGACGGGAGCTTGGGACCATCTCGACGCAGGTCGTCGGGCTAACGGTGGTGACGGGGCAAGGCGAGGTTCTGGCTTGTACGCCGGCATCCCATCCGGAATGGTTCAAGGCGCTGCAGGTCTCGATTGGCGCATTAGGTGTCATTGTGCAAGTGACCCTTAGGCTGAGAAGCGCGTATAAGCTGGAATACGTAAGTCGTCGAATGCCGATTAAGGAATGTTTGCTTCAGTCCGAGCAGTTGGCGCAGGAGAATCGTCATTTTGAGTTTTATTGGTTTCCATATGCGGAGCCCTGTCAAATAAAGCTGATGAACGAAACCGATCTGCCGCCCGGAAGCCGCAAGGTGAGAGATTACATCGGAGACGTCATCGTCGAAAATGCCGTATTTGGCTTGTTGTCAGGCATATGCCGGAGAGTGCCAAGAGCGAGCTCTGCCATTAGCCGCTTGTCCGCTTCGCAGGTGCCGATTGGCCGAAAGGTTCAGTACAGCCATAAACTGTTCGCGACAGCGAGGCTCATTCGATTCAATGAGATGGAATACAATGTGCCTGCGGATGTAATGGTTCCGATTATCGAAGAGATGCGAGAGACGATGTCCCGCGAGCGATTCCATGTTCATTTTCCCATTGAATGCCGCTATGTCTGTGGGGACGACATTTGGCTGAGTCCGTCATATGGGCGGGATTCTGCTTATATCGCTGTACATATGTACAAAGGCATGCCGTATGAAGCTTATTTTGAAGCCATGGAGGAGATTTTTCTTCGTTATGGCGGGCGGCCGCATTGGGGCAAGCTGCATACGCTTGGGAGCGATCGCTTGAAGGAGAGGTATCCGATGTGGGAATCCTTTCGCCGTGTAAGAGCAGAGCTGGATCGGGACGGTATTCTTCTAAACCCTTATGTAGAAAAGTTGCTGGACGTATAGCTCCACACTAAATAAAACGTCGCATTCCTCCGCCTAGTGGCTAAGAAATGCGACGTTATTTATAGCTTAGGGGACATGCAGGGATAGGTGTACCCTATGCATTGGAAGCCTCTGCTCTCCAATACGGGTCTGCTCATCGGGCTTGCGTCTACTGTGAATAGCCCGAAGCCCCGTTTCCATGCTTCCTGGGCACGGACAGCAATTAGGCCGGTGTAAAGGCCTTTCCCTCGGAATTCGGGTAGTGTAGACCCGCCCCAAAAGCTGCAAAACGAAGTTCCCGTATGCATATACATCCAGGAGCCGCTAACGATACGTCCCGACTCATCATAAGCCCCGTAAATCATAAGCTCGTTGGACGTATGACGAAGATCACGCTTGAGCCGCTCTCCCAGTTCATGATGCGATTCTTGCCATATGGACTCTTCCAATGCCATGAGCGCATCAATGCCTTCATCGTCAGTAATGGCTTTGATTGAACTCGGGATGGAGGTTGTCAGCAAAGGATGCTCCGAACCAAGCTCCAATACCATAAGCGCTTCGGCATCTCCGATCTCAAAGCCGTGAGTGGCTAGCCGCTCCTTCAAATCTGATGGTTCATCAAAGTCAAACAGCTTCCATTCGAAGCGTTGGCCTAGCCTAGCGAAGTAATCGAGCTCACGCTTAATGATGGCATCCGCATGGCTGGCCGTCAGGTTGGAGTAGCTGATGTAGCCGTCCTCATCCCCGGAATTGATTTGCCGCACAATATACTCGTCAGCTTCCCGACGGTTGCCGGGATAGACGATATCGATTCTTTGCTCGCGGTTGTATTTTTCGATAATGTCTGACTTACTCATGTAAGTATCAACTCCATTTTTTTAGACTCAGAACACCTGCTTGCGAATGACTTGCAAAGCATGTTCCAGCTCCCGTATATCTTCAGGTGAAGCGTCTTGGATACGCGCCATGAAGCGTGCTTCAATCTCATTGAATGCCTGACCCATTATAGCCTGTCCAGAAGTCGTAAGCTGGATGAGCTGCTTTCTCTTATCGAGGGGGTCGCTTGTTTTCTCACATAGTCCCTTCTCCTCGAGCTTGCGAATTTCGCGGCTCGTATTCGGCATGGACATATGCACACACTCGCTGACCTCGCTTAAGGTCGCCGGTTGGCTGACCATTAGATACTCCAATATATCGTATTGAGCAGCCGTAGTGCCCTCAGGCCGCACATCTTTGGTGAACTGATGGGTCGCTTGGTGAAATTCGCTCAAAAAAGCGACAAAGTTTTGAAACATGGAGCGCGGATGGTTCACGGCAATCACCTCTTTAGTTCACGATATCAAACTCGTTATCATATTACAATGAAACATATATAATTATCATTTGACAACTAAAATAAGAAAATGTACGATATAGTTATCAAATGATAACTATAGGAGTGAAGCTGAATGAACGTTTTAGTCATATATACACACCCGAATCATGAAAGCTTGAGCTACGCCTTTTTGCAGCGGGTTTTGCAAGGGACAGGCGAGAATCCAAATATCGCGCAGACACAGGTGTTAGATTTATACGGGGAGAGCTTCGATCCTATTCTGCGATTCGATAAGGTGAAACGAAGAAGGGATATGCATGCCGATCCCAGGCTGGAGAGGCATAGAGAGCAGCTGCGATGGGCGGACAAAATCGTATTTGTCTATCCTATTTGGTGGGGCAGACCTCCTGCGATGCTTCTCGGCTACATTGATCAGATGTTTGCCTCCGGTTTCGCTTACCGGGATAATGGAGGGCTTCTGCCGGAGGGGCTTCTGAAAGGGAAAAGCGTTGTGTGCGTTTCTGTCATGAAAGGTCCGCCGCTCTATCCGCTATACTGGCTGAATAATGCGCATAAGGTACTAATGAGAAAGGCTTTGTTTTCGTATGTAGGCATGAAGAAGGTGAAGTTTTTCGAATTTGGAAATATGGAGAAGCCCGGCGGCAAGCAAGGCCGCAAGCTTGAGCGGATTTATCGCTATTTCAAATCCGTCGCACACTGATTTTAAGGAGGCTCCTGCGGTTGACGATTTTTTGGGAGGAGTGATATATTGAACTCCATTGATTACTATTCGACCATGAAATGACAATAGAAACGGGGGCTCTTAGATGTCTGGCCATTCGTCTTCGCGAACGACCCCGCGTTCCAAATATACGTTTGGATTCGGACTCGCGATTTTTATCGTGATGGCTGTTTTGTATGCGGCGGGTGTAGCTTATCTGTTTCGGTCCGACTATATGTCGGAGGGGATCATGCTGGCTGCTGCGTTCGATGGTATAGTTGCGATGCCGGTTTTATTTTATATGCTTTGTATGCGCGTGGCTCCATTGCCTAAAGGATGGCTAATTGCCATTGCTGTTGCCGCCGCGCTCTTTATGTATGTAATGACGCCTGCCCCGTATGCCACCGTGCTGTCCTCGGCTCTGCGTTGGCTGCTTCCGGCAATGGAGCTTGTGTTAGTTACTTATTTGCTGCTCCGGCTGACCACAATTGTGAATCGGTACCGTTCCATAGCTCGTCTGACCAAGCAACCGCCAATGATGGTGCTGCGAGAAGCGCTTATACCTATGTTAGGATCCGGAGCTTTGCTGGAGATCGTGACCCATGAGCTTAACGTGCTGTATTATGCCATCATGGCAGGATCAAAGAATTCGAACAGGCCGCAGGGAACCTGCTTTACCTATCATCAAACTTCTCAATTCAAGATGGTATCCATTGTATTCTCGATCATTATCATACTGGAGACCGTCGGCTTACATTTCTTGTTAAGCATGTGGAGCCCCTGGGCTGCCTGGTTATCCGTCGCTATGAATATATATGGCATCTTATACTTGATAGCTGCGAGCCGGTCCATGGCACATCTGCCGCATCGATTTACGGAACAACACATGCATATTCATTATGGATTTCAGGGCAGTGCTGTGATTCCCTTATCTATCATCGATAGCATCGCTCAGGCGGTACCAAGAGCACTGGGCGAAAAAGTGCCTAAGCACATGTATTTGGCCTACTCCAGTATAGACACACCGCAATTCGAAATTCGATTAAAACAGCCCTTACATGTAAAAGGCGTGTATGGAATAAGCAAACAAGCCTCCAGCATAGTCATTACGGTCGATGATCCTAAGGCCTTCATAGCGGAGTGGGAGCGGTTATCCGAGTCATCTACGATTTGAGTCCATTGACTTGTCATGAGTACCTGTAAGAAAGTGTTTTAAAAAGAACGGGAGGCGGGTTTTCTCATGACCAGATGGTTGCTGGGGTTGATTGTGGCGACAGGACTGATTCATTTGGCTACGTTGTCGGTAGACAGCGCGCCGCTGCATTGGATATTTAAGCTGCTTCCGATGACGCTGATTATAACGCTGGCCGTCACGTCCCATCCAGGGAGGACATCGGGCATCTATAAGGGACTAATCGTCACGGGGCTAATCTTCAGTATTGGCGGGGACGCGTTTCTGCTTATACCAGGCGATAGTTGGTTTACGATGGGGCTTGCCTCCTTCCTTATCGGGCATCTATTCTATACAGCTGCCATGTTGACGCGACTGAGTGGGCCGCTGCTGGGCTGGCTGTCAGGCATTCCAATCGTATTATATTGCATTTGGATGGCTAACCGATTTTATGAGGTTCTTACTGTTGATGATTCTGCCAGCGGACTATGGATTCCCGATCTCTGTTACATTATCGTGATCGGGCTTATGTTCTGGAGCGCTCTATTAACTGGTAATCGGTTTGCCGCCTTGGGAGCGCTATTGTTCGTTATCTCAGATTCGGTGCTGGCATGGAACAAGTTCGTGGAGCCTGTGCCGTCGGCCGGGCTTCTGATCATGTTGACGTACTTCTCCGCTCAGTTATTCCTTGCAGGCAGCATCTCAGGCAGCTTGCTCCGCAGAGGGAATACTTCAGCTCCAGGCTAAAGGCTAATCTATAATACGACTGCAGAGAGGACGCCCAATCGGCGTCCTTTTACAATTTCGTTACGAAACCTACACAATCGCTTAATATGGGTCTGACACTGGACAAACATAGCCTTGTTAAGATGAGTTGTCTCATTCAGTCATCAGGACGAATCGACAACAATCTTTTAAACGAGGTGGTAGGTTTGTTGTTCAGGAGTTGGGGAAGGCAGCAGTGGCTAATGGTGTTGCTGGTTATTGCAGTGATGTCAGGCGCAGTCATACCGTCTGCAGGAGTTTCTGCGGCAGAGGGTACATCGACAAGCAACAGCACGGCAGTAACGATTGTAGATAAAGGGTCAACGTGGAGCTATAGCGATGAAGGCATTGATTATAGCGACGCTATGAAAAATGTGGCCTTCGATTATGCAGCGTGGAAAGTTGGCGTTGCTCCATTCGGTTATAAGGTATCGGGCGGCAAGGTTACCAATGATGTAGCACCGGCATCGGTGTTCGACAAGGCAGCTACGATTACTAGCTTTGGCGACGATGCATCGAAGAAGTATCCTACAACCTATTTCAGTAAAATCATTCAAATGGAAGATGTGAATGCTTTTGCTAGTTTTGAAGCTACACTTGGTGTAGACGACGGCATTGTACTGTATGCCAACGGTGTTGAAGTGTACCGTGCGGGCATGGCGGAAGGCGAAGTCGGCTATGAGACATTGGCGACTTCGGGCAAGGACAAGCCTGTTGTCTACACAGCGGATTTGACAGACGCACTGAAGTCGGCGCTTCGGAACGGCGACAACAAGCTGACTGCTGAAATTCACAATCAAAGCTTAACCAGCTCGGATTTGTATTTTGACATGCAGCTGACAGCAGTAAAGGGTTCTGTCACAGAGCCTGTGGAGCCGCTGGAAGTAGTGAAGAAAGGCGCGAGCTGGAGCTTTAATGACAAGGGCATTGATTATAGCGCGGTAATGAAGAACGGGGCATACGATTTCTCAGCGTGGGATATTGATCTGGCGCCGTTCGGCTATAAAGTGAAGAGCAACGTCCCGACGAATGAGGTAGGTCCAGACTCTATCTTCGATAAGGTAGCTACGATTATTAGCTACGGCGGGGATGCAAGCAAGAAGCATATGACGTCTTATTTCAGCAAAAAAGTAACGATTGACGATGTCAGCCTGTACGATACTTACGAGACCATATTTGGTGTAGACGACGGCATGGTGTTCTATGTGAACGGGGTTGAGGTATTCCGTGCTGGCTTGCCTGAGGGCGAGATCGGCTACGATACACCGGCGACTACATCCAAGGATCTTCCGATTATTTATACGCCAGACCTGACAGCGGCGCTGAAAGGCGCGCTTCGCGATGGCGACAACGTATTTGCTGTTGAAGTGCATAACCAGAGCCTCAGCAGCTCTGATCTGTATTTTGATATGATGATGACTGCTCTGCCTCCCGGCGAAGAAGGCGGCGAAGAAGAGGAGCCGCCGGTAGAAGAGGGCAAGAACATTGCGCTGCTGGCGAAAAACTCGGTCTGGAAGTATCTCGACAATGGTTCTGATCAAGGTTCAGCTTGGAGAACTGCGAGTTTCGGGGATGCGGCATGGCAAGCAGGACAGGCACCATTGGGCTATCCTGCGAACGATTCGACAACTCTGTTCGGCGGTATGAAAACGGTCGTCAGCTTCGGTGACGACCGAACCAAGAAGCATCGTACGACCTATTATCGTACAACGTTCCAGGTAAAGGATTTGGCTTCAATTACGAAGCTGTTCGGCCAGTTTGGCGTAGATGACGGCGTTGTGTTGTATGCAAACGGCGTGGAAGTGTATCGCTTCAATATGCCGGAAGGCGAACCGGATTATCTTACGCTTAGCGCAACGACAATTGGTAGCCCAACCACCGAAACGGCTGATTTGACGCAGAGCATGCTAAGCGTGCTGAAGGAAGGCACGAATGTGCTTGCTGCCGAAGTACATCAGCGTAGCGACAGCAGCTCCGATTTGTACTGGGATATGCAACTGATCGGCAATCCGGTCGGTCTGTCGCCGGAATCGTCCGGGGACCTGATTCCGACAGCGATTGCGCTGACTTATAACGGAGATCCGAGTACGGCTCAAGGTTTTGCATGGTATACGGATTCCAGCATTGTAGGCACTAAGCTGCAAGTGGCCGAGGCGTCGAAGGTAAACGGCAATACGATGCCTGCAGCTGACACGACGACATTTAACGGAACATCAACAGAAATTCACGTGTTCCAGTCCCGAGCGGACAAAAGCGCGGGCAAGCGTATTTCCTATGCAAGTCATAAGGCTACAGCAACAGGATTAAAGCCTAATACCACGTACAGCTACCGCCTTGGAGACGGCCAAGAGGGGCATTGGAGCGAAATTCGTACATTCAAGACAGCGAACCCAAGCGCTGATGCGTTCCAGTTCCTGTATATGACGGATACGCAAGGTACGACAGCAGCGGATTACGAGACGTGGAAGCATACGTTGGACGAAGCGATGAATACGTTCCCGGCTTCGGAATTTTTTACGCTGACTGGCGATTTGGTTGATCATGGCGATATCGAGGATCAATGGATGTGGCTCTTGAATACGCCGCAGGATACACTGCGCAGCCTGCCGTTTGTGCCGGCGCTTGGCAATCATGAGAGTAAGCTGAACAATAACTTCTGGTATCATTTTAATGTGCCGAATGTATCGTATACGGGAGCCAAGCCAGACGGTTCGGTCTATTCCTTCGAATACGGCGATGCTCAGTTCATGATTATCAACACCGAGTACAATGAAGTCAATGGCGTCGATGTGGTGTACAAGAAGCAGGAAGAATGGCTGAGAGCGGAAGCGGCGAAATCCAATAAACCTTGGAAAATCGTCCTGTTCCACAAATCCCCTTATTCCGTAGCCAGCCATACGAATGATTCCGATGTGCTGTTCTTCCGCGATAAGCTGACGAAGCTGTTCGACGAGATCGGCATCGATGTTGTGTTGAGCGGCCACGATCACACATATACACGGACTTATCCGATGTATGACAATGTGCCGCAGAAGGATACGGCCAAGGATGCGGACGGCAGCTTGCTGAATCCGCTGGGTACGATGTATCTGGTGAGCAATGCGGCAGGCGACAAGCGCTATACGCCGAAGGCTGGTCCATTCCCGTTCGCGGAGAAATACGGGCAGCCGGGAACAGAGATGTTCACAGGTATTACGGTGACGGAAGATGCTATGTCGTTCCAGGTGTATACAACAAGCGAGCGCGGAGCTACGGAGCTGTACGATGAGTTCAGCATTAAGAAGACGACGCAGCAGCCGAACAAAGTTCGCAATGCGACGATTAGCGCGATCAAGGATGGAAAGGCGACGCTGACTTGGAATGCGGCGCAAGGCAATGCGGCGGTTGACGCTTATCGTATCTATGAAAAGTCCGATAAGCTGGGGCCGAATTGGAATGCTCGTGTAGTTCCTGCGGAAGGGGCGAATGCCTTCACGTATGAAGTAACGGGCCTTGATGCAACCGTAAAGTATGAATTTGTCATCAAAGCGATGAGCGGCAAGACGAACTCCGAACCGGTTGTTGCGGTTGTATCGTCCGGCAACGGAGGCAACAATGGCGGTGGTAACAACGGCGGAGATAATGGCGGTAACAATGGAAATGGCAATGAAGGCAATAACGGTGGTGGCGAGGGCAATAACGGCGGTAATGGCGGCGAAGGCAGCGAACCAGGCACGCCGAAACCAACTGTCACAGATATCGCCAATCACTGGGCAAGCTCCTCCATTGAGCGTGCGCTGAAGAACGGTATTGTGAACGGCTATGGCGATGGCACGTTCCGCCCGGATATGGGGGCGTCGCGCGCTGAGTTTGTTGCCATGTTGGTTCGCGCGCTGGGGCTGCCGGCAGCCAAAGAAGGGACAGCATTCGCGGATCAGGATCGCATTCCGACCTGGTCGCAGCAGAATATTGCTCAAGCAGTCGAAGCGGGATTAATCGGCGGCTATGACGACGGCACGTTCCGTCCGTCTGGACAAGTGAAGCGCTCCGAGCTCGCTGTCATGATTGCTAGAGCAGCGTCACTTCAGATTGATCCGGCGGCGAAGCTAAGCTTCTCCGATGCAGGCGATGTGCCGCAATGGGCCGTTCCTTATGTAGCGGCAGTAAATGAAGCGGGCCTGATGCAAGGCAAGGGCAGCAACCGCTTCGACCCATCCGCAGGCATGACCAGAGCGGAAGCGGTGACGGTTCTCTTGAAGCTGCAAGAGCTCAAGGAGAAGAAGTAGAAGTAGTCTGCGCACAAATACAAGTAGAGATGAAGCCTCTCGGTAAGACTGACGGGAGGCTTCGTTTTTGTGTTTTGGTTGTGCACATCAGTGGCGTAATTACTTGCCTCGAATGTGCAAATCCAACACTTAAATGCGCCAGTTGGTGCAATCCGGAAATAGAGTCGTTCTACTGAAGTGTTGGGAAGTTGAGAAGGACGGAAGCCCACCCTACCAGTCAGCATGATTAGTACGATTAGATTCGTTTAATCATAAAGCTGACAAAAAAGATCGCCAGCACAGCCAAAACGGCTATGCGAGGCGATCTTTTGATTTCAGCGGACACTGGCGTTAAGCCTTCTCTTCATACAAGCGGACAATCTCGACGATTGTTTTGACGGCCAGCTCCATATGGTCGACTGAAACGTATTCATAGCGGCCGTGATAGTTCATCCCGCCGGTAAATATATTCGGCGTAGGCAGTCCCTTGAAGGACAGCTGGGAGCCGTCGGTACCGCCGCGAATCGGCTCGACGATCGGAGTGATGCCGAGATTGACCATCGCTTCATATGCGATGTCGACAACTTCCTTCACCGGCTCGATCTTCTCGCCCATATTGTAATATTGATCGTTCATTTCCAATTGAATGCGTCCCTCGCCATACTTGGCTTGGAGCTCTCCGACGATGTGGGACAGCAGTTCTTTGCGCCCAATGAAGAGATCGCGGTCATGGTCGCGAATAATATATCTAAGCGACGCTTGCTCAACATCGCCTTCCAAAGCCATCAAATGGAAGAAGCCCTCGTAGCCATCCGTATGCTCAGGAGCTTCGCCAGCCGGAAGCTTGCTGTTCAGCTCAATCGCGATTTTGATCGCGTTGATCATTTTGTTCTTCGCCGTGCCGGGATGAACGTTTTTGCCCGAAATCGTAATTTTAGCTCCTGCAGCGTTGAAGCTTTCATATTGCAGCTCGCCAAGAGGTCCGCCATCCATCGTATAAGCATAAGTAGCGCCAAAAGCATCGACGTCGAACCGATGAGCGCCGCGTCCGATTTCCTCGTCAGGCGTGAAGGCAATGCGGATGTTGCCATGCTTGATCTCCGGGTGGGCAATCAGGTAGGCCATGGCTGTCATAATCTCGGTCATGCCTGCCTTGTCATCGGCGCCGAGCAGCGTCGTGCCGTCAGTTGTAACGAGCGTATGTCCCTTGTAGCCTGGCAGCTCAGGGAACTCCGATGGGGACAGAATGATGCGCTGAGCTTCATTCAGTACAATGTCTCCGCCGTCATAATTGTCGACGACCTGTGGGTTGACGCCTGCGCCGGTCATATCTGTCGCCGTATCGAGATGCGCCATAAAGCCGATCGTTTTTACGTCCTTGACCGTATTGGCAGGCAAAGTTGCCATTACATAACCGTTATCGTCTACAGTTACATCACTCATGCCAATCGCCTTCAACTCCTCGACCAATATGCGGCCAAGCGTCAGTTGGCCGGGCGTGGACGGGCATTGTTCGTTGCTTTCATTCGACTGAGTATCGACTTTTACATATGTGAAAAACCGTGAAAGCAGCTCTTGTTTCATTGACATGGGTTGTTCATCTCCTATATTCATCTTCAAGCAAAGTATAATATAAAGCAGGCAACAAATGAAAGGCAACCACAGTACAGCCGCTTCTCAAGGATCATAATGACGAAAATCAAAGAGCCGGAAAACCAAGAACCGAATGATGGAAATCGAGGAGCTAGAAAGTGAGGATCACCATGGCAAAAATTCAGAAACAGGAACGCGAGTCTTTTGCCCAAATCGCACGGAAGCTGAATCCGGCGGGGGAGCTGCTTGAATTCCGCACGTTGAAGGGAGGCGTATCGGCCTCCACCACTTATATAGAAGTTACAGAGCGAGAAGGTGGTGCGATTAGCCGTTATGTTGTTCGGCAACACGGCGAAGCTGATTTGCAAAGGGACCCGGACATTGCGAGACATGAGTTTGAACTGGTCCAGCAGTTGGAGCGCCATGGTGTTGCTGTCGCAGAGCCTGTGCTTTACGATCAATCCTGCGACATTCTCCCCAGTCCGTACATGGTTGCAGCATTTATTGAAGGCTGCGCCGAACTGCAGCCACAGCAAGCCGTTCATTATGCCGAGCAGTTAGGGGACGAGCTTGCAAATATTCATCGAGTTGCGATTAGCCGAGCAGAACTTCCTTTTTTGACTGACATGTACGCCGCTGTTGCCGATAAACTGCGGTCGACACCTGATCGGCCCGATGATTCGTTGAGTGAAGGAGTTATACGCGAAGCGCTGAATAAGGCCTGGCCGAGTCTGCAGCGAAATGAAGGTGCAATTCTGCACGGCGACTATTGGCCGGGGAATGTACTGTGGAAGGACGGAGCGATTGCCGCGGTCATCGATTGGGAAGACGCTGCGTGGGGTGATCCGCTGTCAGATGTCAGCAATGCAAGATTGGAGCTGCTCTGGTCGTACGGTGAAGAAGCGATGGAAGCCTTCACGAGGCAGTATCGAACGGACATGCCGAACCTGGCTTACCAGAGCTTGCCTTACTGGGATTTATGCGCGGCGCTTCGTCCTGCATCCCGCTTGTCCAGTTGGGGACTGGAGCCGGATGTCGAACGTGTCATGCGCAAGCGTCATGCCTGCTTTGTCGCCCAAGCGCTGGCTAATAGGCAATAGGAGGTTGAAGAGGGGTGCCATGTGAAATCAGGCGCCCCCTCTTACGGAACAAGACAATCTTGGCCTGCTCCTAATGCTCAAGCCTGCTCCCGCAGCCCTTTGTTTTTGGTGTAAATCATACCAATCGTTTTCTCCAGCTCCGGTTCTCTGAGCCGCAGATCACGGAGATTATGCTGCTTGGTGACGAGGCTGACGGCTTCACCCAACGAGACATCGCTTCGGTCAAATTGATACGTCACGTTATGACCGGAATGCGCAACCACCTGAATACGGGCATCCTCCAGAATAGCGTCGTCACCTCGATACTCCACTTCAAGCAACGTACCTCCGCCGAATTGACGGCTGAATGCTTGCAGGCCGCCATCATAGATGATCTGCCCGGCATCAATCATCATAAGCCGGTCGCAAACCTCCTCAATATCATCCATATCATGGGTAGTTAAAATAACAGTCGTTTTTTTCTCAGCATTCAATTCTTTCAGAAACCTTCTTATATTGGTTTTGGCGATCACATCGAGCCCGATCGTCGGCTCGTCCAAATATAAAATTTTAGGATCATGCAGCAGGGAGGCGGCAAGGTTGGCCCGCATTTTTTGCCCCAGACTGAGCTGTCTGATCGGCGTTCGGTAGAAACCCTTCATCTCCAGCAATTCCACCATAAATTCTACATTACGTTTGAAGATAGATGGCTCGATCCGGTACATACGCTGGAACAGCTTGAACGTGTCTTCCATGGGAAGATCCCAATATAACTGCGAACGCTGGCCGAATACGACGCCGATATGCATCGCGTTCCGCTTGCGATCCCGGCTTGGCTCGATGCCATTGGTCAGAATATGGCCTGAGGTGGGGGTAAGCACGCCGGACAGCATCTTGACGGTTGTGGATTTGCCGGCTCCGTTCGGACCAATGAAGCCTACGAGCTCTCCTTCCTTAATATGAAAAGAAAGATCGGATACGGCGGTTTTCCACTCATAGGCGCGGGAGAATAAGGATTGGACGGAAGCTAGCCAGCCGCTCTCGCGAGGCCGGTTCACTCGATAGGCTTTGGACACGTTATGAACTTCGATCATCGTCAAGTCTCCTTTATTTAAGAACCTGTGCTGTGATAATGTTTGATGCCCCATCGCCATAGTAGAATCGCACCAGTAATGAGCACGGCTCCGACTGCTAATGTCAAATATTGAAATACGGGATGGAACAGGAGGAAGTCTTGTTTGTTCAAAAAATATTGCGCCGGATAAAAGTTAATAAAGGCATACGGAACAATTAGCGTTAGTACAACCTGAATCGATGCCGGATAGATGGAGACCGGGTAACGTATGAAATCTTTGAAATCGAACAGGAAGAGCTGGGCCAGACTTGTATTTCGCACCATCCAGAAGGACGGTATTGCGGTATAGATGAAAGCCGAGGCTTGAATTAGCATGCCTCCAATTAATGTGACGAGCAGGAACGCATAATCCCATAGGCCGAGAGAAAGATCCAAATGATAGATGCAGATCCCGATGAACAGCAGTCCGAAAGCAACGTTGGAAAAGTAAGATGCAGTAAATTCACGGCTCATCAGATAGAGCAGAGGGTTCATCGGTTTGGTTAACAACTCGTCAAACTCGCCGGACTGGACTTTGGCTGGAAGTTTGGTGAAGGGATGGAAGCAGAAGAACGCTGCCATCGAATAGGACGTTAAGTTCAATGCGTATAGAAACATAATCTCGTATTGCCCCCAACCGGCAATGGATTCGAAGCGGTAGAGCAGCACCCATATCAGGGCAAATTCGGTGCTCCATACGATGCCCCGGGACAGGAAGGTCAGCAGGAAGGCCGCCCGGTATTCGATTTTGGCTTTAATGTTGATGCGGATAAAGGTCCAATACAGCGATGCGTATTCCATGACTAACCTCCTTGAACGAATATTTTATGCTGTGCCCGGGACCATAGCCATTTCTCCGCTAGCAGGAGGAATAGAATCCAGACGCCTTGCAGGGCGATTATACCGATGGCTCCCGCCGTATCAGTCTTCCCGGCCAGTATGGCAATAGGCTCGAACGTAACGAGCCGGAAGGGCAGGAACGTGCCAATATGCAGCAGCCACTGCGGGTAGAACCATAAGGGGACGAAGGTACCGGCGAACAGCTCATAGAAGGCCTTCATGAACCAATCGATGTAATAGGCATTGCCTGTCCAGAAGCTGGTGAGCCCGAGTATGTAATGAATGTGATAGATGATGACGATGCCACAGGTCACGCTAATGACAAACAGCAGAATCCTCAGAGGATCGGCGGCAATCGCCGGAATGCTCATAAAGACGAAGTAGATCGCACAGGCTGGAACCGCGCTGAAGAGAAAGCGGAATAGATTCTCTCCCCATTGGTCCGCAATCATATACGATTTGAAGGATACGGGCCGGATGAGATCCGTGCTGATGGAGCCGCTGACGACTTTATCTCCGATCGTCGAGCCGATCCGGGAGTAGGTCAGCATGCCGACCAGCAAGTTAATAAGGACGAAAAGCATCATATCACCATAGGTGATTCCATTAATCGCATCATTCCCGCGGAACAAGCCTTGCCAGACACTCATAAGAACGAACAGCTTCAAGAATGAGCCAAAAGCAAGAATAACGGTGTTGCTTCGATAGACACTGTGCATGCGGAATGATGTCATGGCGAACATAGCGAACAAAGAAAAGGGTGCCATCGCGACTACACGATTCCTCCTTTCAAATTGTGTAAGATTTGTATTTTCTGAGACTTATCTTAGCCGAATGATATGATATAGTGTTAATTAATAATAGATATAGGAGTTATAAGGGAGGGATATAGCTGTGGTCAATTTGGAGTTGTATCGAGTCTTCTACTATACGGCAAAAGCGGGGAGCATATCGAAGGCGGCTCAGCAGCTTCATATGGCGCAGCCTAGTGCAAGCCTTGCAATCAAGCAACTGGAGGATTCCCTTCAGACGAATTTATTTCATAGAACGCCGCGTGGCGTGTCACTGACAAGCGAGGGCCAAACCTTGTTTGCTTATATTGAACAAGCCTACGAACTGATTATGTCTGCGGAAAGCAAGCTGGACGAAGTCGCAAATTTAGGCGGAGGAGAGATTCGCATCGCTGCGAGCGTATCGGTCATTCAATATGTACTGATGCCGCATTTGGAACGATTCCACAGGCAATACCCCACCATCAACATCAAGTTATCCCCTGGCAGTACCCGAGCTTGTCTGAAAATGCTGAAGGAAGGGAAAATCGATTTTTGCATCGTTCGGCTGCCGATTGAAGACGAGTCGTTGACGACTACAAGCCTCTTGTCCATACAGGATTGTTTCGTCGCAGGCGAGAAGTATAGGCATTTGTCAGAATCGCCGATTTCGTTGAAGGAGCTGGCGGCGAAGTACCCACTCGTTGTATTTCCTCCCCATATGACGTCACGCCAAGCGATGGACCAGTTGATGGCGTCCTTTGGCGTTACGCTGACCCCGAAGTATGAGATCGGCAGCTTGCATGTCCTCATCGGACTCGCTCAAGCGAATTTGGGTCTTTCCTATGTGGTAAAAGAGTTTGTGAAGAAGGAGTTGGAGGAGGGCAGCCTGCTTGAGGTGAAGGTAAAGGAATCCATTCCGCGCATCGACTTCGGTATTGTAAGGATGAAGCATCTGGCTATTCCGGTAGCGGCTCAGCAATTTATTAACGAGATGCTGGACGAGGCTGGTGTGAAATTCGCATAGCCGCCTGCGTAGATAAATAGCGATCAGAACGCCCGTTAACATCCATTGTGACAGGCGTTTTTTTGTTATATGATAGGAGGGTGAATCGGGGGTTGTCCCCTTTTATACCTAACATTGATATGATAACGGAGGATAAGATGAATCCTAGAGATTTGAACTATAGAATGCCTGCTGAGTGGGCACAACACGAAAGAACTTTTATGTCCTGGCCTGTTCAGGACTCGATGGTTTATCCCGAGCAATACGAGGAAGTTACAGCTGGATATGCCGAGATTATTACGGCGATTGCTGAATTCGAGCCGGTTACCGTCATCGTCAACCTTGACGATCTGGAACAGGTGGGTGCGCGCTTCACCGGCAACGACAATGTAGAACTCCTGCCTATTCAGCACAATGACGCTTGGTTCCGCGACAACGGGCCGACTTTCCTGCTGGGTGAACAGGACGAGCTTGCTGGTGTGAATTGGGGCTTCAACGCATGGGGCGGCAAATATTCGCCGTGGGATCTGGACGACGCGGTAGCGCCTCAGGTGCTGAAGCATGTAGGAGTGCGCCAATTCGACGCGCCGATTGTGATGGAGGGCGGATCGATTCACGCGGATGGAGAGGGCACGCTTCTGACGACGGAGGAATGTCTGCTTAATGAGAACCGCAATCCGGAGCTGACGCGCGAGCAGATCGAGGCTCATGTGAAGCAATTCGTAAGTGTGGACGAGATTATTTGGCTGAAGCGTGGCTTGAGCGGCGATGAAACAGACGGACATGTCGACAATATTGCATGCTTCGCAGCGCCGGGCAAAGTCATTATTCAAGTATGCGACGATCCATCGGATGAGAACTACGCCATTACGCAGGAGAATCTGCAAATTCTTCGCGACGCGGTTGATGCGAAAGGGCGCAAGCTGGAGATTATTGAGATTCCGCAGCCTCCTTACACCGAATATGATGGCCAGCGTCTGACGCTAAGCTATTTGAACTTCTACTTTGTTAATAACGGCATTATCCTGCCTGTATTCGGCGGGGCGGCTGAAGAGACGGACCGTAAAGCAGAAGAAATTCTTGCCGCAGCGTTCCCTGACCGCAGAATCCGCAAGGTTAACGGCATGGGGATTATCGCCGAGGGCGGCAACGTCCACTGTACGACACAACAGATGCCGGCAGGCCGGGTATAACAGGACATTGGAAGAGGAGGCAACACCATGAGAAAAGTGAAAGTAGCAGCTACACAGATGAGCTGCTCTACCGATAGAGATGAGAACATCCGCAAGGCAGATGCCTTGGTGCGCGAGGCGGCGGAGCAAGGTGCGCAAATCATTTTGCTGCAAGAGCTGTTCGAGACGCCTTACTTCTGTCAGAAGGAGAAGGCCGACTATTACGTCTACGCGACGGAGCTGGAAGAGAATGCGGCGATCAATCATTTCCGCCAAGTAGCAAAGGAATTGCAGGTTGTACTTCCGATCAGCTTCTATGAGAAGAAGAACAATGCGCGTTATAATTCGCTTGCTGTTATTGACGCGGATGGCGAAGTGCTGGGCAAATACCGCAAAAGCCATATTCCGGACGGCCCGGGCTATGAAGAGAAGTTCTACTTCAACCCTGGCGATACAGGCTTCAAAGTATGGAATACACGCTACGGAAAGATCGGCATCGGCGTATGCTGGGATCAATGGTATCCGGAAGCAGCGCGCTGTATGGCTCTGATGGGAGCGGAAATTCTGTTCTATCCGACGGCTATCGGTTCCGAACCGCAGGATGGATCGATCGACTCCAAGGATCATTGGCAAATGTGCATGCTGGGTCACGCCGCGTGCAACTTGGTGCCGGTAGTAGCATCCAATCGTGTGGGCTTAGAATCCGATGAGGATTCCAGCATTACGTTCTACGGCTCGTCCTTTATCGCAGGTGCGCAAGGCAACAAGATTGTGGAAGCGGGCCGCAACGAAGAGACAGTTCTAGTTGCAGAGTTTGATCTGGACCAGTTGGAGACGCAGCGCATCGAGTGGGGCATCTTCCGCGATCGCCGTCCTGATCTGTACGGTGTTATTGGAACCTACGATGGCGAGCTTCGCATCAAGTAACTTCTATTTAAATAATGCTTTATAAGGCTTCCGGCAATAATGCCGGAAGTTTTTTTCATCTGATGAGGTCAGCCAGAGGATAGCTGCCGGAATAGCATTTCGACATAAAGGCTCGACATGATATACTTAGGGCATGATGACACTTGATACGGATTCGCAAATACAATCGAATGAAAAGCGCTGTAGCGTCTGTGGGACGATGAAGCCGTTCGGCGATTTTTTGCGCAGAACGGGGAGAAGGCCGGGCAGACATGGACGCCGAGGAACTTGCCGGGCTTGCCGGAATGGCAAAGCCGCTCCTTCTGATGCGTCAGCTAGGCTTATGACGGATCCTCGGGCTATGGCTGTAGTTGGTGGTCGCTCTGAGGGGCAATCCGCTGTAGACCAAGCGGCTTCTTTTTCAGCCATCAGCGTTTCGGACGGAACCATCGTGCCGCCTGTCCTCAAGAAGAAGCGTCCCAGAAAGAGACGTCGGACGGGCAACGTCCAGAAGCGCCATGCCGCGTCTGCTGCTGTGCCGGAGCCTGCGCCGCCCAAGCGGGAGAAGCAAAGCCCCACGGACGTCTCGTTTCTTCGTCCGACAGCGCTGGGCTTTATTCGAATGCGGGGCAAGACGGATAACGGACGGCGCTGGTATCAGGAGATTGAGCCTGAGCTTGCCTATATTCTTGTGCGGGAAGGCGCTGCAGTCGTAGTGAATCGGCATACGATCCGCAGGTTGTACAGCAACAAGGAGTTTCGCCAGCTTATCTTGACGCGCGATAACTATACCTGCCGATTCTGCGGGAAATATGGGGATACGATTGATCATGAGCTGCCACGCGCTAAGGGTGGTCATACAACGCCCGTCAACTGTGTGTGTGCTTGCTACGAATGCAATCAGCTCAAGGCGAATCGTGATGTCGATGAATTTATGGGTATGCTGGATTAGCGATTACATGGCTTGCCGGTCATACCGATTGCGAGAGATCTCCCCCAATCGGAGGTCTTTTTTGGTCATCCGTTGGACTGGATTGGATATCGTTAGCTATTGAAAATCTCGCAGTGTAAGGTGAAAATAGGATTATGCTGCTTTACTCTGATAAAATGGACAACAGTCTGGAACCTCGTTGTGACAACGCTTTCAGATATGGGAATGCAATAAGGATGCAGGAAGAGACAGGTTACCTGCTGTCTGAAGCTATGATAGAATACTACATCATGTCATCGTATATGACATAAGACATCGGAAAGATGCGACGGAGGATAGCGATGGACAATTGGCTTGGAAGATCGCTGAAACATAAGCTTTCATTATTAATTATTATATCGGTGTTGGTGCCTGTGTTGTCGTTGGGTCTATTCTCATATTCCATTGCGGAGAATCTAACCGAGGAGAAAGCGATCGATTCGGGCATGAATACGCTGACTCTGCTGGGTGCTTACCTCGAGAATATGGTCTCAGATGCGGAGTTTTTATCTCTTTTCATTTTGGGACATGAGGATGTTCAAAATTATTTGCGTTTGCCGGAAATGGACGGTCGCTTGCAAAGGAGGGTGTCAGCGCTGCTGATGACAATGGCGGTATCCAAGCCGTATATCGCCAATGCGATTGTGGAGCCCGAATCCGACAGACCTCCCATTGCCTCTAAATCCGTAACCGAGTCCGGCTTGGCGGATGTGACAGAGGAATTCCCCAATTATTATAGTGAATACTCCAAGTGGTGGTCGTCTGTACATCTTCAGACGACATCTTCGGAAGGAACAAGAGATGTCATTACGATGTCGCGCCCGATTCGCAGCACAACCAAATATTCTACCATGGGTATGCTAAAAATAAGCTTGCTGCAAAATGTCATTTCCGATCATCTCAAGCAAGCGGGATTGGAAGGCGGAGGCGTCGTTCTGTTGCTCGACAGCAGCAACAGAATCATGGCTGGACCTGATGGATTCACGAAGAACGAATTGTTGGATACCTATTATCCGGGCATCAAGAGCTTTAGTTCAAATGGCAGCTGGATGGAATACGGATCTGGCGTCGATAAGAAGACGATTCTCTATTACGGATTGGAGAATGTGGAATGGCGGCTGGTCGGGGTTATCCCGGCACAGGCTTACAAGTTGCAGAATCAATATTTCCTGACACTTACGGCAGTAGCCGTCAGCATTGCAATGCTGTTCGTTATCGCTTTTGTATTGTTTCTTATTCAGAAGGTGACCAAGCCGTTGTCGACACTGGCCAAATTTCTGAAAAAATCCAGTCCGGACGAGCCGTTGCCTACGCTTCCCGTCACGACGATCGACGAAGTGGGACAGCTTATTATCAGCTATAATCGCATGAGCTCCAGAATCGAGAACTTGACGGATGAAGTCAAGAAGAACGAATCGCTCAAGAAGGAAGCCGATATGCTGGCGCTGCAGGCGCAAATTAATCCGCATTTCCTATACAATACTCTCTCTTCTGTTCATTGGATGGCTCTGATGAAAGGGGAAGGGCGAATTGCAGATATGGTTGGTTCCTTAAGCGACTTCCTGCGCTTTAGCTTGAATAGCGGACAGGAGTATTGCACGGTGAATCAAGAAATTTCGCATATCGATAATTATGTGAATATACAGTCCATCCGATACCCCGATAAGTTCCAATACGAAGCGGATATTCCTTCGGAACTGCTTGAGAAGCGGATGTTGAAGCTGCTGCTGCAGCCGTTGATTGAAAATGCAATGATTCATGGCATTTTGAAGCGTGACGGGCTGGGTCATATCTCGGTTCGCGCCTTGGCTGAGCATGAACGAATTACTTTTATCGTGGAGGATGACGGAATCGGCATGTCCACTGAACGGGTCGAGGAGCTGCGCTCGCGCATCGCCAGTAAGTTGGAGTCGGAGGATGCATCTAGTTCAGGCGGCAGCTATGGACTACGCAACGTGCATAGCAGACTGATGCTTCACTACGGTATGGAGGCCGGATTGCAGATCGAAAGCGAGCAAGGCAGAGGGACGAAGGTAACGTTCACTATACCTACCACTTCCACACTGCTGGAACAGGAACGGGAGCAGGTGCGCCTCAAGGAGCGAGAACAATCTGGCCACGATCGTCGTGTCCAAGGGGAGGAGAGGCAATCGTGAAGCTGTTGATCATAGACGACGAGATCATCATACGGGAAGGACTAAGCACGGTGATCAAGTGGGAGGAGAACGGCTTCACTTTGCTGAATCCGGCTGCATCCGCAGAAGAAGCACTTATGCGAATTCCGATTGAGAAGCCCGATATTATTATGACGGATATACGGATGACGGGTAAGACGGGACTGGACTTGGCGCGTGAGGTAAAGCAAGACTTCCCTGAGACGGAGATTGTCATCTTGTCTGGATACGAAGAATTCGCATATGCTCAGCAAGCGATGAGGGAAGGAATCAGTGATTACCTTCTTAAGACTAGTCGTCCCGGTGATATCATGGCGGCAGCTATGCGCGCTCAGAAGCGCATTATGGTGAAGAGGGCAGCGGAAGCTCATCAAACGGCTTTCCGCTCTAAATTGCTAGAGAAAATGCTAACTAGCGACTCTCCGATTACGGAGCAAGATGTTGACCATATTCTGCAATATTACCCGGAGCTTCGAATGGCTTCAGAATGGGAGTCGCTGGAGCTATGGCTTGTGACCTCCGACGTTTATATGACGATAAGCCCAGAAGCGGATAAGGAGCTTGGTTTAGTAGGGAACAAACTTCGTCAATCGTTGGATTGCGCTATTCTGGATTGGAACGATGGATGGTTGTATATTTTTCGATCGAACCAGACGGGTGCTTTGCGAAAAGTAAAAGCGGCAGTGGAGCATGCGGAGCGTATTTTGCACTGCCGCCTCTTTGCTACTTCGGGTTACATCGCTGCCAATGTCAAGGATTTGCGGGGAGCATTGCGATCTGCCGAGCAAGCTACCGCATTCCGCTTCCTTGCCGGCGATGCCAAGTTAATTCGCTACGATGATATTAAGAATCGCAAGGGCATGCGTACAGTTTGCTCTCAGGAGGAAGAAGCGGTTCTGACCGCCGTGCTTCGCTCCAGAGATCGGGAGAAGCTTGATGCCTGGATTCAGAAGACGTTGTCCGATGTGAGGCAAGATCCGGAAGCCACTCCCGGTTCCATGAAATCTTACCTTCATTCTTTTCTAGTCGCAGGCTTTCGCTGGTTGGAGAGAGCGGCGGCTTCGGTCAGCCAGTCCGTGCAAGAACTTCAGCAGTTGGAGGGCTTGGATCTGAATGAATTGGCCAAGCTGCCGGCAGAAGTGATGACGGGCATTTTCTCTTCGATTATGAGTCAATATGATGAATTATCCGGCGACCGAAATTCTGCCATCGCACGAACAGTTTCCTATATCAGGGAACATCTCGACCAAAGCTTAACGTTGTCGCAAGTTGCGGCTTATGTTCACATGAATCCCAATTATTTCAGTGAGTTGTTTAAACGGGAAACGGGGAAAAACTATATTGAGTTTGTCACCGAGGCCCGTATTGAGTGGGCGATCAGGCTTTTAAGGGAAACGCCGGCGAAAGTAAGTGAAATCGCCAAGCGGGTAGGGTATGAGGATCTGAAGCATTTTAACCGGATGTTCAAGCGATATACCGGTGAGACGCCTTCTTTTTTCCGCGAACGGAGCCAATAGGTGAAATTACACCCCCTACAATCTGAATTCTCCCCCCTACGAGTTGCCCGGTGTCTTGACTATACTGAGATTATATTACCGAGGGGGGACTTACACTAATGAAGAAAAGACTTACACTGGTTGTAACGCTTATCACGCTTCTTTCCCTGCTTGTTGCCGCGTGCGGCGGCTCGAAAACCGAAACTGGCGGCAATAACAAGCCTGCAGACGGCGGCAAAGAAAAAGTAAAACTGACCATTTGGCATAACTTCGCGGGTGATGACCTTCGCGCTCAAGCGGTTCGCAGCTTGATCGACGAGTACAAAAAGAACAATCCAAACGTTCAGGTTGACGCGCAAGCTATTCCGGTTGATGGTTATCGTCAACGTCTGAGCACAGTTGCAGCGGGCAATGAAATGCCAGACGTATTCTTCGTATATTCGGGCAGCCAGTCGCAAGAGTTCTTCGACGCAGGTTTGCTGCAACCGATTACACCACTTGAAGAGAAATATCCAGAGTGGAAAGGCAACTTCATGGAAGGCGCATTCGATCGCTTCACATTCGAGCCTGACCAAATCTACTCGGCTCCAATCGCACTTTCCGCAACATCGTTCCTATACTACAACAAAGATCTATTCGAGCAATACAACGTTAAAGTTCCAACAACTTGGGCTGAGATGATGGCAGCTGTCAAAACATTCAACGACAACAAGATTACGCCAATCGCTTTGGGCAACAAAGCTCCTTGGGTAGCACAATCGACCATTATTGGTTCGATCGCTGACCGCGTTACGGGTACAGACTGGTTCCTGAAAGCCGCTAAAGGCGAAGCTTCCTTCCAAGATCAAGTATTCGTTGACGCACTTGGCAAGTTCAAAGAACTGGTAGACAACAAAGCATTCCAAGATGGCGCAAACAGCATCGACAACACGCAAGCTGAGCAATACTTTGTTCAAGGCAAAGCAGCGATGATGATCAGTGGCGCATGGACGCTTACGAACCTTGCAGCTTCCGCAACAGAAGAGCAAGTAGCACCTATCGAAGTAACGACTCTTCCTGCAATTGAAGGCGGAGCAGGTCAAGGCGGCACAATTTCTGGTGGCCCAGGCGCTGGATTTGCACTGAGCAAGAACACGACTGGCGCAGCAAAAGATGCAGCTCTTGAATTGATCTACGCAATCAGCGGTCCAGACGGACAGAAGAAAATTGCAGAGAGCAACTCCATGGTTATGTACAACATGGACCTGACACAATCCAATGTAAGCCCGCTTTACCTGAAAGCATTCAACGTAGTTAAAGAAGCTAAAATCACGCCGGTATATGACGCTTACCTGTCCGCTGAAGCGGCAGAATCGATCAACAACGGTCTGCAAGAAATCATGATGGGCGGCAAGCCTGAAGATGTAGCTAAGAAACTGCAGGATGCACAAGCTCGCTCGACTCAATAATTATTAAAATGAAACAATCGCGCAGCGCGCCGATCCGGCGTGCTGCGCGATAAAGATTGAAGGAGGTTGTCGCCATGCTGTCATCATTGCGCACCCGAAGCTTCGTCGCTCTGGCGCTGCTTCCTGCAGTTCTTATCTTCCTTGTTTTCGCCATTATCCCGATCATCTGGTCCATGTACTATGGATTTTTTGATTGGAAAGGACTTGGAGATCCCAAGTTCATCGGTTTCAAAAACTATGAAATGATGCTGCAAGACCCCATATTTTGGAGAGCACTTAAGAACAACTTGATTTTGGTTGCTTCAGCGATTATTGGCCAGGTGCCGATCGCGCTTCTCCTTGCATTGCTTCTACTAAAGAATAACTTCTTCAACCGAATTATCCGCTCGGCGGTATTCATGCCGATGGTTCTTTCTACAGTTGTTGTTGGTCTCATCTGGGGCTACATTTATCACCCGCAGATTGGTCTATTGAACCAATTGCTGGAGTCGATTGGGCTTGAATCTTGGACGCGGGCTTGGCTGTCTGATCCGAAAATTAATATTTTCGCTGTATCTATCCCGATCAACTGGGCCAACATCGGTCCTTACCTGATTATCTTTATCGCGGCGCTTCAGAACATCTCCTCCGAGGTGAACGACGCGGCCAAAATAGACGGTGCAGTAGGATCTAAGAAATTGTTTTTTGTGACGCTTCCAATGATCTGGGACATGGTCGTTGTAACGATCGTCCTTTGTATCTCGGGCAGCTTGAAAGCATTTGACCATGTTATTATCATGACAGGCGGGGGACCCGCGCAATCAACGGAGCTTCTGGCAACCTACATGTACAACAACACCTTTACCGTGTATCGTTACGGCTATGGCTCCGCCGTATCCACCATGATCATTCTAATCAGCGCTTTGCTCATTGGTTTGAACTACATCCTTACTAAAAGACGGAGCTAAGGCGGTCTGACGTCTAACTAGACCGATAAAGGAGTGAATCATATGCAAGCATCGACAAAAATGCAGGCTGCAGGCGAGAAACCGGCGGCATGGAAGAAGCCGGTTGGTTTGGTCCTGAAAGTGCTGCTGCTTCTATACGCTGTCATTACACTATATCCTTTGTATTGGCTCATCATCAGCGCATTCAAGACGAATCAAGATTTCTTCAACCGTCCTTACGCGTGGCCTATGCAATGGCAACTTGATAATGTTGTTCGGGCATGGGATCTCGGCAATATGGGCAGAGCGATGCTCAACTCCGCAATCGTAACCATCGTTGCGTTGGTTCTGACGATTGTGATCGGCACGCTTGCCGCTTATGCGCTATCTCGGTTCAAATTCAAATTCAGCGGCGTATTGAAGGGCATGTTCTTGCTAGGCATGCTGATTCCGATCCACAGTACGCTCGTACCGCTCTTTATTTTCATGAACAAAATCGGTATTCTGGATACGTATTGGGCGCTTATATTGCCTTACACGGCATTCGAGCTTCCAATCGCGATCTTCCTTGGAATTGCCTACTTGGTATCCATCCCAAGGGATGTAGAGGAAGCTGCCATGATTGACGGCAACGGCTGGTGGGGCGTATTCGGACGCATTATCTTCCCGTTATGTTTGCCGGTTATCTCGACCGTATCGATTCTGGCATTCCTACGCTTCTGGAACGACTTCTCGTTCGCTCTCGTATTCATCAATACACAAGCGCTGAAGACGCTGCCGCTTAGCTTGTCGCTATTCTCTGACGGCTTCGGCACAGACTATGCGCTGACGATGGGTGCCATGTTCATCGCGGTTATCCCGACGATCGTGATCTACCTGATCTTCCAGGAACAGATTATGAAAGGCATGGTTGCAGGCTCGGTCAAAGGTTAATTCCTTTACCGGGTCTTTTCCCGTCTCACAGTAGAACCTGGCATAACGCTAGGTTTTTTTGTTTCTCGCAGTTCCGGGCAGCTGAATGCTTGCTCTTGTCTACATGACGAAGAAGCAGGCTGCATACGACGCAGCCTGCTTCTTACTGTATGCAGTAGCCGTCAGGCCAGGAATGCAGCTCCACAAATCCCGGAGAACAGCAGGATAAAGACGGGATGCATACGATAGCGAACGAGCAGCATCCACGAGACGCCTACGATGAAGATGCCGACAAGCAGCTGTCGATCCCATATGGAGCCTTCCAGAGAGCCTACACCGAGCCTATACACAGCGAACAGGATCAAGGCTGTGACGATAGGCTGCAAGCCGTACAGAACACGGCCAAGCCAAGCCTGTTTGTGTAAACGATATAAGGTCGTAAGCAAAATCAGCGTCAACAGGGCAGAGGGAAGAATAAGCCCAAGTATGGCTACTATCGCGCCGCTAATGCCATGCGTTTGGTAGCCAATCAGCGTGCTTATATTGACTGCAGCAGGACCCGGAGCCATGCCGGCTACTCCGATCAGATCAAGGAAGGCGTCGCTGGACATCCATTGTCGTCTTGAGGCTTCATCTTCAATCATTGGAATAAGTGCATAACCGCCTCCGAATGATAAGAAGCCCAATTTCAGAAAAAATAGGAACATGGACCACATGGCAAGCACCACTCCTCTCTAGGATGTCTGAATTAGATGAAGTACATATAAGAGGGGTCTTCTTGCTTACCACTCTTGTTGGTGCTGTTCAACGACTGGATATTTCGCTGGCTGCGCCGGAACATCGCGTAGAACATTCCGATTGCGATTCCCGCTAGAATAATATAGACGGGAGCGAGTCCGAGCAATAAGCCCATCAGCGCCAGCAGCAGGAGTATGAATGTTGTGCGATCTTTGACAGCGGTCTTGCCTATTCGGACGGCAGAGAAAAGAATAAGCGACATGACGCCCCAAGTGATGCCAGTCAGTGCGGCTTCTGCTTTGGCGGATGAGCCAATCTTGGCATAGAGCGCATATAGTGCCAGCACGATCAGGAAGGACGGAAGGATTGAGCCGATGGAAGCGGCAAGAGCGCCCCGCCCATGCCCTAGTCTGTAACCGAGAAGAATAGCCGCATTCACCCCAACACCGCCAGGAGCGGCGGAGGCAAGCGACAAGGTATCCGTCAGCGTATCGGTAGTCATCCATTGCCGTTTGTCGACAATTTCGCGCTCCAGGGCGGGAAAGATAGCATAGCCGCCTCCGAAGGAGACGGGAGATAGTTTAAGAAAAGTCCAGAAGAGACTTAATATCGAGGGCTGAGTGTCTGGTTGCATGTGATCTGATTCCCCTTTGAATTGCTTATGCGTTAATCATAACGCACATTATTTTGTTAGGGAAGGAACAGTAATTTATAGATCATATCATGCTTTCTTATACCCTCTAGACCCAGTGTAATAGTTTAATTTAGTGATTACTTTCATGATTTTGGAAAATAAAAAATTCCTCTTGAAACGGAAACGCAAAGTGTGTACGATACTTAAGTATAATTGAATAAGCTCATATAATTTTGGGGATATGGCCCATGAGTTTCTACCGGATGACCAATAATTCGTCCGACTATGAGTGAGTGCGGGAGCAAGACGATTGGGTCGTCTTCGCGGACTCGCCATGCATGTGCGAACCGGATCACGATCCCTAAGGACAGGCTTCACTTGAGAGTAGATCAGCTCAAGTGGAGGCTGTCTTTTTTCTTTTTTCCGGAAGATGAAGCAAGATGCGATTCAGTGAATCAGGCTGTGCAGCCAAGGGGAGATGACAGAAGATGAAAGAGCTTGAAGAGCGTATACGCCGAGAAGGAGCGATCCTGTCGGAGACGGTATTAAAGGTGGATTCGTTCTTGAACCATCAGGTCGATACGGAGCTGGCGCTTGCGACGGGACGTGAGTTCGCACGCGTGTTCGAAGGAGAGAAGATTACGAAGGTGCTGACGATCGAGGCAAGCGGCATCCAGTTCGCGATGGCGGCGGGCATCGCACTGGGCGTGCCATTCGTTTATGCCAAGAAGAAGAAGGCGGTTACGCAGTCGGATAAGGTGTACGTTGCACCCGTCCATTCCTTCACGCGAGGGGAAACGTATCAAGTGAGCGTAGACCAGCGTTATTTGAACGCCGGAGACAGGGTGCTTATTGTTGATGATTTCCTGGCAACGGGGGCCGCTTTGGTCGGTCTTGTTGATATCGTGGAAGAATCCGGGGCGGAGCTCGTTGGCGTAGGCTGCATCATCGAGAAGAGCTTCCAGGAGGGCCGAGGCTTGTTGGAAGCGAAGGGCGTACGTATTCATTCCTTGGCGCGTATCGCAGCGATGAAGCCTGGCGAGGTTCAGTTCATTGAAGAAAGCGGAAATAGACAGCTTATAGAGGAGAGAGCATAGCAGCATGTTAAGCAAACAGAGGGTTATTACACTAGGATTTCAGCATGTACTTGCCATGTACGCAGGAGCGGTTATCGTTCCGATTATTGTAGGACAAGCGCTTGGATTAAATTCAACGCAAATGGCGTATTTAATTGCCGCCGATTTGTTCACTTGCGGGATCGCGACTATTCTTCAGGTATGGGGCGGCAAATATTTTGGCAGCCGGCTTCCAGTCGTACTGGGTTGTACGTTCACGGCTGTTGGTCCTATCATTGCCATTGGCTTGGCCTCGAATCTGGCGACTGTATATGGCGCTATTATCATTTCAGGGATATTTATGATTCTGGTGGCGCCGTTATACGGCAAGATTCTGCGGTTCTTTCCGACGGTTGTGACGGGCACGGTGGTAACGATCATTGGTCTATCCCTTATTCCGGTTGCGATGAACAATGTGGGGGGTGGACAAGGCGCTCCTGACTTCGCAATGCCAAGAAACCTTCTGCTGGCTTTGATTACGCTGGTAGTCATTCTGGTCGTGAACCGCTTCGCCAAGGGCTTTCTTCGTGCAATCTCTGTCTTGGTTGGTCTTGTGGTAGGTACGGTTATCGGGTACTTTATGGGCATTGTCGACTTTTCTTCTGTATCGGAAAAGCCTTTATTCAGCTTCGTTGAGCCGTTCTATTTCGGCACGCCGCAAATTAGCATCACGGCTATTATTACGATGATTCTCGTTAATATCGTCAGCATGGTTGAGTCCACGGGAGTTTATCTTGCAGTGGGCAAAGCGACGGATCAAAAGGTAGAGAAACAGCAAATCGTGAACGGCCTTCGTTCGGAGGGCGTGGCGATTACGCTTGGCGGTATTTTCAACGCCTTTCCTTACACGGCATTTTCGCAAAACGTCGGCTTGATTACGCTGACCAAGGTGAAGACGCGTGATGTAATCTTCGCAGCGGGCGGCATTATGGTCGTCTTGGGCTTGCTGCCTAAACTGGCAGCCATTACGACTGTCATTCCGAATGCGGTACTCGGCGGAGCGATGATTGTCATGTTCGGTTCAGTTGCTGTATCGGGGATTAACATTCTTGCGGGAGTCAACTTGCGCGACGAACGTAATTTGCTAATTGTAGCTTGCAGTATTGCTGTAGGAATGGGCTCGGCAACGGTGCCTCAAATTTTTGAGGAGCTGCCGCAATTCGCCAAAATGATGATGGAAAACGGGATTGTTACTGGCTCCGTTACGGCGATTCTGCTGAACCTGCTTCTCTCTTCCAAGACGAAGGAAGCAGAGCAGCCAGTTGAAGCTCAAGTCAGCGAGGCATAAGCATTAGTAGGTAGGATGAATCGGCGAATTGAGCGAAATAGCAGTGTGTGGCACAACTAGCCACTGCAACAAATCTTTCAACCTAAAGAGGCTATCAGCGAAGGTCAATGGGATTGACCTATGAGATAGCCTCTTTTTATTTTCTGCAGCTCCCTCTCATGAACACTGACACACTGTTGTCAGTCTTGGTGTTCTACACTGTGATCAATCAAGTAATTATAGGATTGAGAGGAAGATGAATGTGAGTGGATCAAGGAACAAATCAAGCTTGGTAGTGGCAGGGCTGCTGCTCTCGATCCTGATGGCGTCGATGGATAATACGATTGTCGCTACAGCTATGGGAACCATCGTTGGAGAGCTTGGAGGACTAAATCATTTTGTATGGGTGACGGCTGCCTACATGGTCGCAGAGATGGCTGGCATGCCCATCTTCGGCAAGTTATCGGATATGTACGGACGCAAGCGGTTTTTTATTTTTGGTATGATCGTATTCATGATAGGCTCTGCATTATGCGGTACTGCTGGATCTATCGTGGAGCTTAGCATTTATCGCGCAATTCAAGGGATAGGCGCAGGTGCTCTTGTACCGATTACGTTCACGATACTGCTTGATACCGTAGCCCCAGAGAATCGGGGCAAGCTAATGGGATTGTTCGGAGCGGTATTCGGCATGTCGAGCGTATTCGGTCCGCTTCTAGGCGCATTCATTACGGACTACGTAAGCTGGCAATGGATCTTCTATATGAACCTGCCGCTTGGCGTTCTGTCATTCTTTCTGGTTGCAAAAGGGTATAAGGAATCCGCAATTCGTAATGCCGGTCGAATTGATTGGCTCGGTGCGACTACGCTTGTTGGCGCGATCGTCTGTCTCATGTTCGCACTAGAGCTAGGCGGCAAGCTGCTGGCTTGGACCTCGCTGCCGATTGTAGGACTTTTGAGTGGTTTCGCCGTTCTCTTCATTCTCTTTATCTTCGCAGAGAAACGGGCAGAGGAACCCATCATTTCATTCAGTATGTTCAAAATTCGCTTGTTCGCAGCCAGCACGATTATCGCAGTACTGAGCGGCGCGGCATTCATCGCAGCATCGGTATATTTGCCGATATTTATTCAAGGCGTCTTGGGAGGAACGGCTACCAATTCAGGGTTAATGCTGCTTCCAATGATGGTGGGTACGGTCATTACGGCGACAGTGGGCGGCTTCGTGATGGCTAAGCTGTCTTATCGAGTCATTCTGGTCTCTACACTTGCGCTGCTGGTCGTGGGACTGGGTTTATTGACGACTATCTCGATGGATTCTTCTAGACTTGTGGTCACGCTTTATATGATTATTGTGGGTCTTGGCATAGGCGCTTCCTTCTCGGTGCTTACGAATTCAGCTATTCACGGCATTGCCCCAGCACATAGAGGCGCGGCTACAGCTACGCTTAATTTCCTTCGGTCGTTCGGAATGATGATGGGCATAACCGTCTTCGGCATTGTGCAAAACCAAATCATGACGAACAGATTGACCGCTGTATTCCAAGACGGAACGAATGCGATGCCTCAAGGCGTTGATCCCAAAGACCCGTACGTTCTTATGGAGCCCGCGCTGCGCAGCGCGATTCCGGAGGGGATATTGGAGAAGATGCTGTCAGGCGTATCGTCCTCCATTACGGAAGTGTTCATGTGGGGCTTAATTCCTGCACTGCTGGCAGTAGGTGCGGCCTTCTTCATGGGGCGGGAAAAGCATGATCCGGCGGCAGAGACTGAGGCTTACGCGACAGCGCATTAATAGTAGAGAATGCGAAGGGCCTTTGGCTCTTCGTTTTTTTCTAAACGGATATCATAAATTATCGAAGGCTTGCATTAAATTGGTGTATAGGGAACCGATTTATGATAAAATATGGTCAATCTACTAGAAGAGGTGATTCATGCGTGATCGGACGCAGCGGTAATCCAACATTAAGGGACTCTACGTTCCCGAATTCCGGACAAGTAACCTCCGGACAACAAATGACGATTGAAGGAACAGTGAACAAATCGTTCATTATGCTCGCTATCCTGTTGGGTACAGCATTCTTCACATGGTCCATGTACAATAATGGGCAAGATGTTTTCGGTTTAATGATCGGCGGCGCTATTGCCGGCATTGTACTTGCAATAATTGTTTCGTTCAAGCCAACAACTGCACCCATTCTGGTTCCTATTTATGCAGCGTGCGAGGGCTTGTTCCTGGGAGCGCTCTCCGCTCACTACCAATCGCTTTATAACGGCATTACGCAGCAGGCGGCACTGCTGACAATGTGCGTATTTATAGCGATGTTGGTTGCTTACCGGTTCAGATTGATTCAAGCGACCAAAAACTTCAGGCTGGGTGTATTCGCAGCTACTGCAGGTATTGCGCTTGTATACTTGCTGAGCTTCGTACTTGGTTTCTTCGGACTCTCCGTTCCGTACCTGCACGATAATAGCTTGATCGGTATCGGTATCTCTTTGGTTATCGTAGTGGTAGCAGCGTTGAATTTGGTGCTGGACTTTGATTTCATTGAGTCGGGTGCAGAGCAAGGCGCGCCTAAGTACATGGAATGGTACGGCGCTTTCGGCCTGATGGTAACATTGGTATGGCTCTACATTGAGATGCTTCGCCTTCTGTCTAAGCTGGCTAGCCGCGATTAATCGCGACGAATCTCAAGGATTTTAGAATCAAATGCGAAGAGATGACGCTAACGTCATCTCTTTTTTAGTTTCTCAGCACCTAAAAGGGAGCAACGTTCGTCTTTACTTGTGTATAGGCTAAAAATGGGAATATGAAGTCAGGAGGATGTATGGATGAGAAACGTATGGGTAGCCAGTATTGTCACTTTGTTCATAGCATTGATCGTGTCCGGCTGCGTATCGAATGACGAGAGAAAGGTATCCCTTTATGAGATGAAAGACTTCTCTGAGGTCAAGGAGGGTTCTCTGCGAGTTGTGACTGATCCGAAGGAAATCGCGATGTGGCACAAGGCCATGAAGGATTCGATTCAGCAACTAGGCATCGTCGATATTATCAATCCCCAATATAAAGTGGATCTTGGAGATGGGGTTTATTATCTATGGAGCGAAGAGAATGCGGGTAGGGTGATGAATGTGCAAGACAGCCATACCATTCGTATACTAACCGAAAAGTATGCCAAAGAGGTTTACCTGGCGCTCCAGTCTCATTATCATAATTAACCCCATTGAGGGAACGGTTATTATGCAGATCGTAGGTGGAATCGCAGCAGTAGCAGTCGGTCATTATAGTTGTAAAAGATTGAATTCTATTGTACAAAGAGAGTAGGTGTCTGGTAAGGCAGGCGCATACTCTCTTTTTGGTATGGCTGCGTATTGGACGAGCATTGGAGGGTTCATATGTTATCCAGGGAAGAATGGTCGCAATATTGTATGGAGCATCGGGGTGCAAAGGAGGAGTATCCGTTTGGCCCGGAGCCGTTAGTGATGATGGTCGGCGGCAAAATGTTCGCTTTTTTCGGTGTGAATGAAGGGATCGTCAATATCACGTTGAAGTGCGAGCCTCATATGGCGGAATTGCTGCGGCTGGAGCATGAAGCGGTCAAGCCAGGATATCATATGAATAAAAAGCACTGGAATACGGTGACTATTGACGGGACGGTTCCGCCGGATGAATTGAAGTCTATGATCGATCATTCCTATGATTTGGTAGCTAGAAGCTTGACGAAGGCACAGCGAGCATTGCTTGCTGAAGGCGAGTCTTGGACATAGTTATTAATGAAAATCACTTTGCGAAAGGTGATTTTTTTATTAAAAAAAACGAAATATACAACTAAAGTGTATAGGCAGATTAGGCATAATTATGTAGAATAAACTTGGAAATTAAAGTTATTTTAGATTTATAGTCGGAATAGGAGGAATAATGATGAAAAAACAATGGGTGAAGGCTCTGGCAAGCGTGACGGTGATGTCTATGCTGCTGATGCTCATCGCTGGAGCGGCCTTTGCAGAGGGAACAAAAAAAGGTTTCTCTGATCTGGGCGCTGTTCCATGGGCACAGAAGGATATAAACAAAATGAATCTGCTTGATGTGGTGACGGGCGATTCCTCCGGTTCTTATCAACCTAATAACCCCGTCAGCCGTCAAGAGGCGGTAGCAATGACCGTCCGACTGCTTGGATTGGTGCCAGAAGCGGATGGCGCAGCAGCATCCATTTCACTGGAAGTTGATGACTGGGCGCAAACTAGCGTACAACTTGCCCTGGCGAACAAGCTTGTCGTAGCTTCCGAGGAATCAGTCCATCTTTGGGGAAGGACTGGGGCGAGTAGAGAATGGACGGCGCGGTTAATCGTCCGTGCAATAGAATGGAAATCGGGCAAGTCATTAGCATCATCGTCCAAAACAACGTTCACAGACGCGAAGGATATTTCGGCTTGGGCTGTGAGCTCGGTTCATGCAGCCGTAAATGCTGGATTGCTGAACGGTTATCCGGATGGTTCCTTTAAACCAGGTACTACATTAACGAGAGCACAAATGGCTGTATTGCTGAGCAATATGCTTCCACAATTATTTCTTGGAGATGAGAGCGTAGGCGCTGGCTATAAGCTGGGATCAGGCACTATCGTTACGATTGAAGGACAGAAGCTAAGCTTGAAAAATCGCGAAGGTAAGCTGGAAAGCTATACGCTGGATAAGACGGCGACGATCTATAATTATGCGAACAAAGAAGTAACGGCAGCGAGTCTGCAAGCCGGCGATCTAGTCAGCTTGGTTCATAAGAAAGGCGCGGCTGCGTTCGTAGAGATTAAGAGCGGCGCGCCGGGCGTGGTAGGTGATCAGGGTCCTCAGGGGCCGCAAGGACCGCAGGGACCGGATGGGCCTTCTGGCTCGACGGGCTCGCAAGGTCCGAAGGGCGACACGGGAGCAGCGGGTCCGGCAGGAGCGCAAGGACCGAAAGGCGACACGGGAGCAGCGGGTCCGGCAGGAGCGCAAGGTCCAAAAGGCGACACAGGAGCAGCGGGTCCGGCAGGAGCGCAAGGTCCGAAAGGCGACACGGGAGCAGCGGGTCCGGCAGGAACGCAAGGTCCGAAGGGCGATACAGGAGCAGCGGGTCCGGCAGGAGCGCAAGGTCCGAAAGGCGACACAGGAGCAGCGGGTCCGGCAGGAACGCAAGGTCCGAAGGGCGATACAGGAGCAACAGGTCCTGCAGGCCCGCAAGGTCCAATAGGTCCACAGGGTGTACAGGGGGATCCAGGTCAGGACGGAGCAGGAATTACCTCTTATGCTTATGCTGATGCTTCATCAACAACCATTGCTGTTATACTAGGCGGTACTCCCGTTCCATTCCCGAATAACAAAGTCCTGAATGGTGTGACGATGAGCGGCGACACAAGATTTACAGTTGGAGAGACAGGCACTTATTTCATTTCTTACAATGTTGAACTAACAGTTTCCTTATTAGTGAACACGGGTATATACGTGAATGATACTGCTATTCCAGGAAGCAGAATTGAACCTGTAACAAGTAAAAGCTCATTTTCAAAAACAATGATTGTTCCGCTTTCCGCAGGCAGTATTATTGACTTGAGGCTTTATGGACTGCTCGGTGCGGCTATGCTTAACGGTAATGGTGGAGCCAGCATTACCATTATGAAAATATCATAATAGCGAATTAAGATGAGCCGTTCCATAGCAGCTGCTGTTGCTATGGACGGCTCATTTTTTGTTTTTTTCTTCGAGCGATACTCAAGCTAAAGTCAAAATGATAGAATTTAGGATAGACATAACAGCTCGGGTGACGACTGGGGGGAACGGCGATAAAGGTTCAAATCGACATTAAGGATCAATATGACGAGACGGTTGTAACGATACAAGCGAAGGACTGGACGGAAGAAATTGCGGAACTGGTCAAGCGAATTAAAAGCCCGACGACCAAACGGTTAGTCGGAGTTCAGGAGGAGCGCTCGGTTCTGCTAGAGCCAAGCGAGATAGACTATGTATATGCAGAGAATCGAAAGGTATTTGCCTCGATGAATCGGCAGAGCATCGAGCTGAAGCTGAAGCTCTATGAAATTGAGGAACTGCTGATTCCACATCAATTTTTGCGCTTCTCCAAATCGGTTATTGGCAATGTAGATCAAATCGCCAGGTTTGAGGTATCCTTCAATGGCAACTTATGCGTCCACTTTAAGACGGGCAGTAAGGAGTATGTGTCGCGCGCTTACGTGGCTCAGCTCAAGCAGAAGCTCATATGGGGGGATAGCAAAGATGGTAATTGAAGTTATTAAGCGAGTGATGCTGGGATTCGGTTTTTCTGCTATTATCTTATTCGGCGTGCTGACAGGCCTTATGCTTAAGGATGCAGTCGTTCCTGCCAAGCTTTTATGGGGCAATCTGTCAGCGAGCATGATTATAGGCGCATATTTCGGTGTCGCTTCTTTTATCTTTGAATATGATCGTTGGAGCCCGCTCAAGCAGTTGACTGTTCATTTTTTGTTATCGATCGCGCTGTATTTCCCTATTTCCATCATGATGAATTGGATCCCGTTGCAGCCGCTCTCGATTGCATTGGGATTGATTATGTTTATCGTAATCTATTCCATCTTCTGGTCGGGATTTCGATACTACTTTAAGAAACAGGCAGAAGCGCTGAATGCTTCTGTTCGGAGGGGACGTTAAAGCAAATGAAGAGAAACAATAAGGAGGAAGATCAATGGGTTTTATCATTGTTATGCTTGTTTTGATTTTTGGCGTACTATTGAACATCAACTCCAAGATTCCGCCACGCGACCACACCAAAGAAGCTATGGAACGAGATTCGGCACGAAAAGAACAGGAATAGCTGTGCTGGGACAATGGTAAGAGCAGTGATCGACACTGCTCTTTTTTTTGTGCATAAACAACAGTCATCCATTCATGCATTTCAGACACGGTTAGCTGCAGGTTATCCCATATCGGTAGCGGGAATGAATGGAAGCTTGCATACTACAGGTATCGATAACGGCGATTACAGAGAGGGAGAAGATAGATGACGGATGTATTAAATGTTAGAGGAGTAACGAAAAGCTACGGAGGCCATCCAGCGTTAAAGGGAGTCGAACTGAAGGTCAAGCCAGGCAGTTGCTTCGGGCTGCTGGGTCCTAATGGAGCGGGCAAGTCTACCCTGATGAAGTTGTTGACCGGCATTATCGATGCGGATCAAGGAGTTATCGAATTATTTGGACTGAATATTCGCAAGGAGCTGCCTGCTATTCATCGGCTGATCGGTTATGTGCCGCAAGATATTACACTCTATGAGAAGCTGAGCGGGCGGCAGAATTTGACCTTCTTCGGGCAGATGCATGGCATAAGGGGATCGGAGCTGAAGAAGCGAATCGCACATGTGCTGGAAGCAGTGGGACTGACGGAGCGGGCGGGTGATGAAATAGCATCCTATTCAGGCGGCATGAAACGGCGTATTAATATTGCGGCGGCGCTGCTGCACCAGCCCAAGCTGGTCATTATGGATGAACCGACTGTCGGCATTGATCCCCAGTCACGAAATCATATTTTCGAGATGATCAGAAAGTTGCAAAGGGAAGGTGTGACGATTCTGTACTCCACGCACTACATGGAAGAAGTTGAAGCCTTATGCGATGAAGTAGCGATTATTGATCATGGCCAAATCGTATCCCAGGGAGGATTAAGGGAACTGCTGGAGCTTCATGCGGTGAAGGCGGTGTACGCGGAAGCGGCTGGCGTCTCGGAGCCGCCGGTTGTGGAGGGTGTCGTCAGGGCTACTCAGGAGGGCAGCGGCTGGGTATTGGAATGCGATCATCCACTGAAAGTGATGTCTGAGTTGTCTGCCCAATGGGCAGACGATGGTGTGATAGTGAAGGCGCTGGAGCTGATGCAGCCAACGCTGGACAGCGTATTCCTGAAGCTGACCGGTACGACACTTCGAGACTAGACTGCCTAACAAGGGGCGCAATCTTATGGATAACGATAAGGAAGGATGAACCGACATGATTAGTACGATTATACGCAAGGAGATCTTGTTAACACTGAAGGATAAAGGAGCTTTCTTCTGGCTGTTTGCGCTGCCTGTCCTGTTTATTGTCATCTTCTCTTCTATTTTCAGTGGAGCGGGAAGCATGACGTACAAGATTCCATATTACGATGCGGACGGCTCGACAGCCTCTGGCCAATTTGTCGAGCAATTAGGTGAGATTAAGGGCTTTGCATTGGAGGCTTATGAAGGCGGCTCGTTGGAGGATGGCATTAAGGAAATCAGGGATGGCTCCAGAAGCTATCTGCTAGTTGTACCTGCGGGGTATGGACAGTTAGCCGCTGCGGGTCAGACTGCGGAGATTGAGCTGTACCGGGATACGGTGGCCGATGAAGCGGTAGCGCCAGTCATGGCGTTGCTGGAGAGCGTGTCAGCCGGTTATCAGGACTACAAGCTGCGCAGCATACTTGCAGGTATGGGTCAGAACGAGGAAGCAATCAACTCGATTATGGAGCCTGCTATCTCGATCAAAGAAGTGAAGGAAAATGCAACGAAAGCGAATGCCGTGACGCAGATTGTTCCGGGCTATACCGTAATGTTTGTGTTCTTCATAATGATTAATATGATTCAAAATCTGCTGAAGGATCGTCGCTCGGGTATGCTCTCCAGGCTGCAGGGCACCCCGATGAAGCCTATTCATTACCTCGTTGGCATGTGGGTCCCGAATGTACTCGTCGTGCTGGTGCAATCCACAGTTCTGCTTACCTTCGGCCAGCTTGTCTACGGCTTGCAGCTTGGCCACCCGCTTGCAATTGCTGTAATTGTGCTGGCACTTGCCTTATGCGCAACGGGAATCGGTCTGATGCTGGCTCTGCTGGTCAGCAGTGAAAACATGGGGATCGCCATGGTTCAAATTATCGCCATGGGCGGCGCAATTGTCGGCGGGCTGTGGTTTCCGTATGATTTTCTGCCTAAGGCTGTACAGACAATCGGTCTATTCACACCGCAGTATTGGGCGCAGAAAGGCATGCAGGATGTGATGATTCGCGGTGCAGATATCGGCGGCATCGGCTGGACGCTGTTAATACTATTCGCCTTTGGCTTGGCAGGGCTTGGCGTGGCACTGCTTAGATTCAAGAAGTTTGCGCTCAAAACGACTTAGGGGAAGAGCAGATTTATTAAGTTCTATGTTGGAGCTGTCACAAAAGATCGGAGACGATCATGGTGGCAGCTTTTTTGCGCAGGCCACTGAACCCATACAGGGAAAGGACGGATAGAGAGGGGAGTACGTATGATAAACAAATGGCGGATCATGGTTGTGGCCTTATTTTTGCCGCCTAAAGAGACTACGCCGCGTTCGCCTGACCACGCTTATCATGCTATGATGAATCTTAATCATAGGGTGATGGAGGGCGGATAGACGAATGACGAATATACAACTGGGGTCGCTGGTACTCAATACGGAGCTGCTCGTCTATATGGCTGCCGGAATGATCGGTATATTGGCGCTTAGAGTGGGCGGCAAGGGCATGCATAAGGAAGAGCTGGAGAAAGATGTTTCGGTTGCATGGAGCGCCGTGTTTATCTGGATTGCAGTCTGGAAAGGAAGCCTGCTGCTGGTTGATCCGATGAGCGTTGTGCGCCAACCGATGTCTCTCCTGTTTTTCAGTGGAGGTCGATTAGGATTTTGGCTGGCTGTAGTTGCTGTGCTCCTTTGGTTCGGCTACAAATATAAGCGGCATGGCTTTAGTGGAGCAGGAGCTAGAATCGCGTTGCTGATGTCAGGATGGACGCTGATTTATGCGTTGTCTGTACTTATCTTTGATCGGGGTTCCTTCCATTACGGGCATAGCATGGGTCTGCTGCTCTCTCTATGCGGCTTGTTGCTGCTTCGCCGTCTGGATCGAATGGATCGCTGGCGGCAGAGCTGGGCGGAGGATAGTCAATTGGCCAAAAGAATGCTGACACAGGGGATAGTTGCGCTTGTGGTCATCGGTTTGCTTAGTTTCACGCTGCAAGATCAGGCTCAGTCAGGCTTTATCGCCAAGCTGATCGACGGCTCCGAGGCGGACGAAACCGTGGGGGCGCGTGAAGGACAGAAGGCTCCCGCATTCGAGCTGGTGAATTTGGCAGGCGAGGAGTTATCCCTTGAAGGGCAAAAAGGCAGTGTCGTGATCGTCAATTTCTGGACAACCTGGTGCAAGGTGTGCAAGACAGAGATGCCTCATGTACAGAAGCTGTATGAGTATTATGCCGCACAAGGTGACGCAGTGAAGCTGGTGTCGGTGAATGTGACGAGCCAGGAGGCCAGTGCTGTCGGCGTCGAGCGCTATATGGAGGATTACGGCTATAGCTTCCCTCTGGCGCTGGATATGAAAGGTGAAGCGGCGTATCAATACCGCGTAAAAGCCTACCCGGCGACCTTCATTATTGACTCGGACGGGGTCATTCGGGAGCGGATGCTGGGAGCTATCAGCTTCTCCGATATGAAGAAGCGTATCGATCGGGTGCTGGCAGCGGAGTAAGTCTTGTATTCGCTTCTTATTTTTGGGACAATAGGTAGCAGGTTGCGGGTCTGCCCAATAGGCTGGACCGGCATGGAATATAGAGGTTCTGGAAAGAGGAACGATCATGATTACAACATCCATCTATGGATTAACATTAGATCAATTGACAGCTTGGCTGGAGGAGAGAGGTCACCGAAAGTTCCGGGCACAGCAAGTATGGGATTGGCTGTACCGGAAGCGGGTTATCTCCTTTGACGACATGACCGATGTGAATGCGGACTGCATCACTCTGCTGAAGCAGCACTTCGCGATGAGTACCATGACGGAACATGTGAAGCAGGAGTCCAAGGACGGCACGATCAAGTTCCTGTTCAAGCTGTATGACGGCAACCTGATCGAAACGGTGCTGATGCGGCACAAGTTTGGTTTGTCCGTATGTGTGACGACGCAAGTCGGCTGCAATATCGGGTGCAGCTTCTGTGCCAGCGGACTTATTGCCAAAAGCCGAGATCTGTCCAGCGGCGAAATTGTGGAGCAGCTTATGCGGGTGCAACTGGCTTTGGACGCTTCCGGTTTGGGCGAGCGAGTGAGTCATATTGTCGTCATGGGCATTGGTGAGCCGTTCGATAACTTCCAGCACATGGGCGACTTTATCCGTGTCGTGAAGGATCATAAGGGATTAGCTATCGGAGCGCGTCATATTACGGTATCGACGAGCGGCCTGGCCGGCAAGATCAGAGAGTTCGCCGACAGCGATCTGGGTGTCAACCTGGCGATATCTCTGCATGCCCCGAACAATGAGCTTCGCACGCGTATTATGAAGATCAACAAAGCGATTCCGATCGAGAAGCTAATGGACGCCCTCGATTATTATTTGGAGACCACCAATCGCCGGATGACGATCGAATATATTCTACTCAAGGACGTGAACGACGGCGTGGAGCAGGCGCTGGAGCTGGCAGAGCTGATGCGCGAGCGCAGCAAGCTGGTGAACGTCAATCTGATTCCCTACAATCCGGTTGATGAACATAGCCAATATCAGCGCAGCGAGCAAGAGTCCATCCGGGCGTTCTATGATGTGCTCAAGAAGCAAGGCATTAGCGTCAGTGTCAGGCTGGAGCATGGTGCTGATATCGATGCGGCATGCGGACAGCTTCGAAGCAAGCAGATGCGTGCGGCGAACGAATAATGGGGTGAAGAAAAGGTCGAGATAGAGGCGCATTGCCTCTAAGACTCGACCTTTTTTATTTGCTGTTTTGTTTATTTTCCTCGAATAGCCCGTTATTTAATGGCGATATAAATATCAACCTGAGCGGAGGAAGGGTCTGCTGCGCGTTCGCCGTAGTATTCGAAATCTCCGGTGAAGGCTCGCTCCACTTCTGAATGTGCGAACCAATACCAGATATCTTCCCATGCCCGGTACACTACGCTTTGGATAGGGCCCTTCTCCGTTGTGAAGACGGCATACTTAGCTGATGGTACCGCAACGGTGCCAAGGTTGAGGCTTGGATCGATTTCAGGCGTTCCTACTTGCGCCCCTGCGATCAAGTCGTAACGGCCTGCAGTTCCGTTCTCGTAATTGCAATAACAGGCGTAGGCGTCACCGTCTGTACGAACCGCAACCAACTGGCTCTGAACGTCAGGGCTGTAGAAACGGCTCCATAGTTCCCCAATTTGTCCTTGGCCGCTTATCTCATCGGCATTGGTTGTCGTGATGGCGATACCGGCGATAGTGAATGCCTGCTTCTCTTCGATTCGAGCCGGCTGCAGCCTGTCCCGATTCGGCGACCAGCGCTTCAATCCTGGCAGCTGCTGTTGCAGAATGGCTTTCGCCGCAGAAGCTTCCATTCCGGTCTCGACCATGTGAGGCACACAAATGTCGATCATATCCTCCACTGATAATTCCGGTTGAACGAACGCTCCGTCCGAGTAGCAATACTTGCAGTAATCCGACGAACGCTCGCCGTTCAGCTCCGTTCCCCCAATATCTTGTTCCAACATGGGCATGCTGCAGCTTTGACAAAAGACGGGCTGCTGATGCTCCTGATTCATTATACTCATCGCATTCACTCTCCTCTTGGGATATGCCTTAAGTATAAAGAACCTAACTTGACAGCCCACTGTCAGGTTAGGTTTTATCTTTTCTATATACTTGCACAATTTGTGCCGCACGATTCTCAAGAATTTCCCGCAAATAAGGCGGATGCAGAACTTCTGCCGCTGGCCCGAAGCTTAGAAGAAAGCCATAGAGCCATTCGTTCTCAGGGAAAAATGTTACAACAACGCAACCGCCGCTTTCAAGAGGCTGCAGCTCTTCGATGTCGAACCATTCTTCAGCCAGATGCATGGCTTGAGGGTAGAAGCGGAGAGTAACCTCAATGTGGCCGCCCGTATCATACCATACTTCACCGACACGCTCATCCTTTGCGGGTAAGGCCCTGCGGCCGAAGGTCTGCTTCAGGGTCGTGAGGTTTTTTATACGCAGCAACTTGAAGATACGGAATTGTTTCCGTTCATGACAATAGGCTTGCAGATACCAGTGCTTGCCTTTCCATATAAGGGTATGCGGTTCGACGGTGCGCTGCGAAAGCTCGCCTTCCGCATTCGAATAGCGGAATTGAACAAGAATCGACTGATCGATCGCGTCCTTCAGTACTGCTTGCTTCTGTTCCAGCGGGCCTCTCTTGTCCCAAGGAGAATAGTCGATCAGAATTTGATTTGTCTTCTTATGGAATGCTTCGGCACTGTCAGGAGTAACGATGCTTGTAATCTTCTCCATCAGAAGATGATTATGGTGTTGGTCATAAGTGGTCGATATACTGCGAAGCGCGGTTACGATAGAGGCAAGCTCGTCATTGGTCAGAACGTTGCGATCCAGTTTGTAGCCGTCGGCAAGTCCGATCCCGCCGTTGGTTCCCTGGAAGGTCACGATGGGAATGCCGGACTGGTTAATCGCTTCAATGTCACGATAGATAGTTCTTACCGATACCTCGAATCGATCCGCCAGCTCCTTGGCCTGAACGATACGGCGATTAAGCAGCAGGATAACAATGGACAAGAGACGGTCAAGCTTCATGGGGCAGTCCTCCGAGTGTGGCCTATTTGCTCCATTGTAATCGATCGTACGGATGTGCCGCTACTTGTGTAAGATCTTTACCATAAATCAACGGGTTTTCTCAAAAAGCTGTTGCTTCGTTTCACGGAAAACAGAATATAACACAGGAGCAGCAAGTTGAAGGAGTTGACATTATGCTTCATGGATTGCAGGCAATAACGGATCGCTTTCCGCTTCTCGAAGCGATGGATATAGCTCAGCGTATAGTATTGACGCGCCAGCGTATAGCTGGACAGTAGCAGCAGTCGCTTGCGGTCATGCCAATTGCATTCTTCAATTTTTCTTCTCAAATATTGCTTGAATGCGAGCGCCTGCAGCCCCGCTGTTTCGAGCTTTTGGAGTACCGCTTTGTCGAGATGCAGCCTATCGGGATCGACTTTTCTGCGATCAACGAAAAAGTAAATGCTGTCAGGCGACAGATTGTAGATGGAATGAGGCTTCATGTGAAGCGATATCCGGCATTGATCGAAGAAGTTAATCATAAAAGCGGAATCTTCCCCGATGTGGAATTCCTCCAGAAACATGCCGCAAGGTTGAAGCTTTTCCCGTTTGAATACCATCGTATTGATGTGAAAAATGCATAAGGTGTCTTTGACATAACGTTCGAAGAGGCCCGTATGCATGACGGCAACGTCATCGCTGTGCTGGTGGAAGGAGCGCTTGATGGCCTCCAGCCGTTCCCTTTGATGCGGCTCCTCGAAGGCATCGATTAACGCGTCGCCTTGGCGCTCCAACCACAATGCGAAGCCTACGTCGGCCTGTGTTTCCCTTATCATGCGCAAAGTTTCTTCCAAATGAAAAGGGAGCCACTCATCGTCGGAGTCCAGAAAGGCGATAAAGTCCCCTTTTGCTTGCAGCATACCGGTATTGCGAGCGCCGCCGACGCCTTTGGTTCGCTCGTTCGCGATACACTGAATCCGACTGTCGCGTTCCGCAAGCTCGGCTACCACTTCCTTGGTCGTATCCGTGCTTCGGTCATCCACCACGATAAGCTCCCAGTTGCCGTAGCTCTGCGCCGTGACGGACGCAATAGCGGCAGGCAGAGTCTGGGCGCGATTATAAGCGGGCATAATGACGCTGACTAACGGATGGGTATTCACAGTAAAACGCCTCCCTTGTGTAGAAGTTGGGTTCCTGGTTTTTCTCTCACCAAAGATTAAGAGGTCTTTTCAAAAAGTTGTTGCCCTTGCCGCGGATGAACAAGATATGAAACATCAATAGTATATTGAACAAGTTGACATTATGCCGCATCGACAGAAAGCAATAACGCAGCGCTTTTCGTTTGTTCGGCTTATTGATATAGCTTAATGTGTAATATTGTCTGGCAAGATTATAGTTGGTGTATAAATGCAGCTTTTTTTGATTGTCCAGTTGGGGGGAACGTTTCACTAGGGCTTGCATATCCAGCCTCATCTTAATGGTTTGCAAACCAACGAATTCAATTTTGTCGAATAGTTCCTTTTGCAGGTGCAGCGTATCGGGATCGAGAAGGCGCCTGTCACAAAACAAATAGACGCTGTCCGGAGATTGATTGTAGGTGAGGTGGTATTTGGTAATTAGCGCGATTCGGCAGTGGTCAAAAAATTGGATCATAAAGGAGGTATCTTCGCCGATGCTGAATTGTTCGTTGAATAAGCCGAAGTTGTGGAGGAGCTCTTTTTTAAAAACCATCGTGCTGATGCAGTAAAAGTGTCGGGGATTGATAATAAACCGCTCTAACAACCCTTTTTCGATAATGATGCCGTCGCCCAGAGTCTCGTATTGTTCTTTCATCTCTCTCAGCAAACTCTGTTCCAGTTCGTTATCGAAGCTCTTATAATTTTTCGATTCATGACGTTCTACCCATAACGCGAAACAAATGTCCGCGCGGGATTCATTCATCATATGAATACTGTCCTTCAGATGATGCGGATACCATTGGTCATCGGAATCGAGGAATGCGATGCAGGCTCCCTGTGCGTTCATCAACCCGCAGTTTCGTGCACCTCCGACTCCTTTTGTACGGTCATTGACCAGAAATCGAATGCGGCTGTCGCTCGAACAGTAAGATTCTACAACTTCTTGTGTATGATCGCTGCATCGATCGCTAACCACAAGCAGTTCCCAATTTTGATAGGTTTGATCGATAACGGATTGAATAGAGGTAGGAAGAATGGCTGCTCGATTATAAGTAGGAATAATGATACTGATTAACGGTTCATGGTTCATGGTTTCATCCCTTTCTTGTTCCGATTTTGCTAGTCCAAGCATAGGAAGTCTTTGATAGTGTAAATTTTAAAAATTTTCTAGTCAAGGTACTAAAAGGTTAAATTGTAAGTGGTTCTATAGACGGAGATGGAGAAACAATCTTATTGGTTTCTATAGCTTAATTTAAGATTTTCTTTAAGATCGCTTATATTTCGCTTGTTATAGTGGAGGAAGTGAAAGACAAGGCGATTGGAAAGGTGTGATCAGACATGATTGAACTATCTGGGATCAGTCATCAATTTATAATTGGCAAGCGGGGCAAAGAGAAGGTCGTGCCCGTATTGCATGATATTGATTTGTGTGTGGCAAAAGGAGAAATCGTCGCAATTGTAGGCCGAAGCGGCTCCGGGAAGTCGACGCTGCTTAATCTAATGTCCGGCTATATCCGTCCTTCGGCTGGAGAAATTAAGGTAGGCGACAAGGATGTGACGAAGCTGAGTGAGGGAGAATGGGCGGACTTCCGCTTGTCGAATTACGGCTTTATCTTTCAGAGCTTTCAGTTGATTGGCAGCATGACCGCTTTCGAGAACGTCGAGTTGCCGCTTGTACTGAAAGGAGTAGGGGTCACAGAGAGAAAACAGCGTGTCCTGAAATTAATGGAGCAAGTAGGAATCGCTGAATTTGCCAACCACTACCCAAGCGAGCTATCAGGCGGACAGCAGCAGCGTGTATCTGTAGCCAGATCGCTTATTCTGGAACCTCCTATCGTGCTGGCAGACGAGCCATCGGGAAGCCTTGACAGTGAGAATGAGAAGACGTTGCTAACGATGATTAGACAGCTTAATCATGAGCTGGGTATTACATTTGTAATCATCACCCACGATGAGCAGGTTGCTTCGATTGCACATCGGGCGATTCGCTTGCAGGACGGAAAGCTCGTCCCAAATGTAAAGGATCAATGGCCTGGGGTACACATGGGATATACGCGATTAGGAGGAGAGTACGAATGAAGCTAGGGGATCAATTCCGGTTCGTCCGGCAAAATATGAAGAAAAACAAAACCAGGCTGTTCATGACGGTACTCGCCACCGCGATGGGCTGCTCGTTCCTTATTGTTCTTGCATCCGTAGGATTCGGTTTACAGCAAAGCATCGTAGATAAAATCGTAGGCGACCGACTGGTGACGGCAATTGATATCTACTCCAAGGATCCTAACAAGCATAAAGAAGATACGAGGCTGTATGACGCAGATATTAAGGATATCGGCACTCTGCCTAATGTAAAAGCCGTTACGTATCGTAATTTTATCGGGCAATGGATGGATCCTTTCATCGAAGGAGAGCAGGTGCATGGCGACCGAACCTATCAAGTTGACTTTAAAGCCGAGGAGCGCGCGGGCTTCGGGTTAAGCGCGGGCAGAATGCCGCAGAAGGAAAATGAAATCGTGCTCGGCTACAATATTCGTCAGCAAAATAATGACCAAGGGGTGCCGAGCGAGTATTTGGATGCTTCGGAATGGCTCGATAAGACCATTGTGCTCCAGGTCGGATACTACGAGGATGGAGAGTTGAAGAAGAAGCCGATCGAGGCAGTAGTTGTCGGTATTACGGAGAAATCGACCAAAGAGTGGAAGATGGATCAGGCACTATATGTAGGCGTAGACTTGATGGAGCAGATAGAAGCGACTACAGGTACACAGAATGGCGAGCTGCCTTATGTACAGGAGGGCTCTACTCCTGAACAAATCGCCGCACTAATGGGAGACATGCCTAAGCCGAGTGAGAAGAGAAGCTATAATCAAGTTCAGGTCATCGCGGGCCATGCGAATAACGTGAAGGGAATTGCCGAGGCGCTGCGTGACAAGGGCTACTACAACCATTCGATCGCGGATGAGCTGAAGCAAGTGAATCTAATGTTTCTGATTATGAAGATCGGGTTGATCTTCATTGGTACGATTGCCGTTCTTATCGCATCGATCGGTATTTTCAATACGATGACAATGGCGGTGACGGAGCGTGCGCAAGATATCGGCATTATGAAGGCGATTGGAGCTCATCCCTCCGTCATCCGTAAAATATTTTTGCTGGAGAGTGCATGGATTGGCATTATGGGGGCGATTATTGGTACGGTCGTATCTTATGGCATTTCGTTTGCCGTCAACGCAGGTTTGCCGATATTGATTCAGACGTTCATGGAAGAAGAAGTGCCGGCAGGCTTCCTGTTCTCTGTCATTCCACCGTACCTGACCTTGCTGGCTTGCACCATCGCGCTTGGCGTGGCGATGCTGTCGGGCTATCGTCCGGCGCTGAGAGCGACACGCATTGATGTGTTGAGAGCACTGCGCAGAGACGTATAACCCATCCCTTGCCGGCATATGGTGATGCGGTAAGGATAAATTAATCATAGATAGTGGAGGGTTATCCCAAAGTCATGGATCATGACAGGGATAGCCCTCTTATTATTTATGACCCTTCTCAATAGATAGCTAACCGATTATAATGCGAGTGAACGGGTAAACTGTCCTCATTTCTGGAAGACAAGCTGCGGTTCGGGAATTATCGCGTTAACAAGGGTATCGAAAAATTAAAATGACAATCGCCATTGACCGGCATGGTCAATGAAGAATATAATAGCATTGACCACTATGGTCAATTCTGTCCTCTGTCCTCTCTGCTTGCCGGCAGCGCAAGGGGATGGTGTTCTATTCGCGAATAGGAGGCATATCCATTTGTTTACTAAGTTTCTGAGCATTGAGGAAGAAAAGCGCGAGCGCGTCATTAACGCCGCATTGAAGGAATTTGCAATAAAAGGCTACACGGCTGCATCGACGAATGAGATTGCGAAGGAAGCAAGCATCTCAAAGGGGCTTGTCTTTCATTATTTTAAAAGCAAGAAGGACTTATACTTTTTTCTGTATGACCATACGCTTGAGGTGGTGAACACGGAGCTTCGGGAGGCGGTGGATCTGCTGGAGACGGATGTGTTCGTTCGGATGCAGCAAGTTGCCAGGCTGAATTTGGCGGTATACAGCAAGTATCCAAGCATGATGGATTACTTAAAGAGCGTGTACCTGGAGGATGCCGAGGAGGTCAAGACGGACCTTCTGGAGCGGATTCAGGGCCTGTCAACTGGCGAGTACGGACATCTGTTTTCCGGCATTGACATGACGAAGTTCAAGGATGGGGTTAGTCCGGAGCAGGCCATCAATGTCATTCTATGGACGGTTGAGGGACTGGGCGAGCAATATAAAGGGCGCAGCAGGCTTACCGGCGGAGTGCTTGATATGGATGCGATTATGGATGAATTTGACCGGTACATGGAGATGTTCAAAACCACCTTCTACAAGTAACGTATGGGCGCATGGAGGATGAAAACGGGAGGAATCGGGATGCCGATCATCGAGTTGAATCGCCTGACGAAGACGTATGGAGGAGCGCGCGGAATTCACGATCTGACCTTTCAAGTAGAGGAAGGGGAAATTTTCGGATTTATCGGTCCGAATGGAGCAGGCAAGTCAACGACCATTCGAACGATGCTGGGTCTCATCTATCCAACGAGCGGAAGCGCGAAAATATTCGGCAAAGATTGCGTACAGCACGGACCGGACATTAAGCGCAGCATCGGATATTTGCCCTCAGAGGTGTTTTATTATGACAATATGCGAGTGAAGGACCTGCTTCAATACTCGGCGAGCTTTTACAAGAAGGATTGCCGCAAGCGAATGGTGGAGCTAGCGGAGCTGCTGGAGCTGGATTTGAACAAAAAAATCGATGACCTTTCTCTTGGCAACAAAAAGAAGGTAGGCATTGTGCAGGGTCTGCTGCATGAGCCGAAGCTCATTATTTTGGACGAACCGACGAGCGGACTGGATCCTCTTATGCAGCAAAGGTTTTTCGGCTTATTGGAGGAGGAGAACCGGAAGGGAGCGACGATTCTGTTCTCGTCCCATATTCTGAGCGAAGTGCAGCGGCTTTGTGACCGTGTCGCGATTATTAAGGAAGGACGGCTTATTGCGCTGGAGAAGATGAGCGATCTGAAGGGCAGCACCTATAAGAAGTTTAAGCTGCAAGTAAAGGATGATCTTCCTGAGGCCGTGTTTGCGATTGAAGGCGTGACGGAATGGGCGATGAAGAACGGTGAGGCGAGCTTTCTGTTCAAAGGCGACATTAACGTCGTTATGCGTATAATAGCGGAGCTGGATCTGCTTAACCTCTGGGTGGAGGAACCGGATCTGGAGGAAATCTTCATGCATTACTATGCGAAGGAGGCATGAAGGATGAATATGTATCTTTATGAGCTCAGGGCATATCGTAATGTGACGATAATCTGGATAGCTTCTATAGTAGGGTTTGTGCTGCTTATGATGTCGATGTATCCCACTTTCGCGAGCGATGCGGAAGCTTTTATGGAATTGTTCGCATCCATGCCGGATTCAGTCGTGCAGGCAATGGGAATTGGGATCGACTCTATTGCCTCTTTGCTAGGTTACTATTCGTATATTTTTCTGTACGTGTTATTATGCGGTGCTATACAGGCGATGCATCTGGGGGGCTCGATTTTGTCAAAAGAGACCCGGGAGAAGACAGCAGACTTTCTTCTTGCCAAGCCGGTAACACGGGTAGCGATTATGACTTCGAAGCTATTGGCTGCGCTGACGCTTCTTCTTGCTACGAACGCGATCTACTTTGCGGCTGCCAGTCTTATTGCCGCCATGGTTGCGCAGGAGCCTTACGATTACGGGGCGTTTGCACTCATATCCTTTTCTTTGCTCCTGTTGCAGCTGATTTTTCTGGCGATGGGAATCGCAGCGGCGTTACTCCTGCCCCGAATGAAGACGGTATTGCCGGTTACGCTTGGTACGGTATTTGCTTTCTTCGTCTTGACGTTTATCGGTTCCTCCACGGGTGACGGGCTGCTGCGTTATGCAACGCCGTTCCATTATTATGACCGGGCTTATATGATCCAGCATGGCGGTTATGAGACCGGTTTTGTGACGGCTTCGATTGTCATTATCGTGGCTTGCACCTTGTTTGGGTATAGACGTTATCAGAAGAGAGATGTCCATGCGGTATAACGGGGGGGATGTGCAATGAATCTGTATGGGAGAGAGATGAGGGCGCATCGGAAGTCGCTGCTCATCTGGATTGCGGGTATCATCGTCATGCTAACCATAGGTATGGGGGAGTATACGAGCATGGAGGAATCGGGCAACGCGATGAACGCTTTACTAGCAGATATGCCCAAGGCGCTTAAGGCGTTAATGGGCATAGGCGAGCTCGATATAGGAACGCCGCTAGGCTATTATGGTGTACTGTTTCTATATCTGCTGCTTATGGCGGCGATTCATGCTTCTATGTTGGGTGCGGCTATTCTATCCAAGGAGGAGCGGGATAAAACGGCAGAATTTCTGCTCGCGAAGCCGCTGTCCCGAAGAAGGCTGCTTGTGTATAAACTATTGGCAGCGCTGACGAATGTCGTCATATTCAATGTTGTGATGCTGGTCAGTTCTCTCTTGGTCGTAGGCGCTTACGGGCAGGGTGAAACGACCGCTCCGGCGATTGTATTTCTCCTGATGGGCATGCTGCTGGTACAGGTCGTATTCCTGACGGTCGGCATGGCAATTGCGGGGGCAGGCCGACAGCCGAAGCGGGCAGTAGCTTTTTCCGCCTCTGCGATGCTGCTTACGTTTCTGCTGTCGATGGCGATTGAAATAAGCGGGCATATCGATTATTTGCGTTTTCTCACGCCGTTCCAATATGTCGATGCTGCGGTTGTGATGGATACAGGAATTGAAGCAAGTTACACGCTTCTATCCCTCGGCATATCAGCGCTATCTCTTATTATTCTATTTGTAGGCTACAATCGAAGAGATATGAAATAGAGATAGGGATGAATAGTGTAGGCGACGGGCCCAATTGGCTTTGTCGCTTTTTTTTGCGGATCGGGAACCTTGGCGTCGTATGGTGTGTCTAATTGGGTAGAGGTGATGGGATTGGAGCAGCAGTATTGGAAGTTCGTTGATCGGTATTCGACCGACCATCTAAGCGAACTGATGCAGGTTCACGGACAGGAAGTGTGGAATTATGCTTATTTTCTGACCAAGCACCAGGATTGGGCCGACGATATTACGCAGGATGTATTCTTGAGGATCTACCGCAGTCCCAATACGTTCCGCGGCGAGTCATCCGTACGGACATGGTTGTTCGCAATTACGCGTAATTGCGTATTCAACTACAGGAGATCCGCGTTTCTTCGCAAAGTTACATTGATGGGGCGCGTGAAGCATTCAGGCGAAGCTCCTTCTGCAGAATCGGAAGCACTTGCTAACCAATATATAGACGAGATATGGGAATCGGTGATGGCTTTGCCGGCCAAGTATCGCGAGGTACTTATCCTCGATGCAAGATATGAGCTGAGCTTGAAGGAGATCGCCGATATTACGGGACTATCCATAGGCACGGTAAAGTCTCGCTTGTCTCGCGCACGGCGCAAAGCAGCTGAGATCTGGAAGGGAGGGGTAGTCTATGAATGATACTAGACCAGAGTGGTACGAACGAATGAAGAGAGGGCCGATGCGAGAGAGGACATTTACAGAGGAGAAGATGGGCGAAATCGTGAGACAGGCCGAAGGGGATGCTGCTGGAGGAAAAGACCGCTTCATACGGTGGTATATGGTAATTGGAGGGGCAATGGTAGTCGCTCTAATGGTCATGATCCTCTCGCAGTCGAACCCCCTCCGTTGGTTGGGGCCGGAGCTCGCAGGCCCGGGGCCGAGTCCTATGCCTACGATAGAGTCGTTTATGCCTTCGGAGGCGCCGACGGAAAGCTCCGTTCCGCAGTCGAACATCGGCTATGTAAAAGGCGAGGCGGGCGCTTTCACATCACCGGAGTATATGCCTATGACTGGCCCTGCTTTCGTTGCTATCCCCGGTATTCAGTACGACGTGATTGAGCAGAGCGGAGAATTTGTGAAAATCGCAGCGAACGGACGTGAGGGCTGGGTGTATAAATGGTATTTGACGGCTGATCGGGATGAGCGTTCCGTTATCTCTGTAGATCCTTATACGATGCTTATCAAGACGCCTGTGACATTTGGCATGTATCCGGACGAGGCGGAATTGTCCGGCTATGAGCTTGAGGCAGGGAAGGCCGCTCGAGTGACAAAGGAATACGAGGAATGGGTCAGTATCGAGATCATAACCTATGATCAGTCTTATGTGGGCGATAGATGGGTTCGAAAAACAGCGCTTGAGCCGTGGAATTCATCCAAGGCGAAGGAAGGCCGCTTAAGGCCAGGAGGCATTGTTCGAAGCGAACACGGGGAGGTGAACCCACTTGAAGGATATAGTCATATCTTTATCCGCGAGCAACTTGAGGACGGGAGGTATGGGATTGGCGCGCCGGGCGGGTTTACCGGATACATCCGTGCCGAGGATTTTATGCCGAATCCGTTCCTGCCTGCACCGTGGGAGACGTGGTCCTTTATATCGCAGGATGAGGAAGACCGCTATCGCGAATATGCGAAGAACAGGGACGAGGAACAGCTGCGCGCTCTTGTACCGCTAGAGGTCTTCAAATACTATGTAAAAGCTTCTGAAGCGGAAGATTTCGAGACGGTCTATGGCCTATTTATGAAGGATGATGGGTATGAGTTGCCAAGCTATGAGAGCTATCTTGGCGACTTATCCAAGGATGAGGAAGGCCGGAATCGTTCCAAGCAGCAATGGGCGGCATGGAGAGAACACGATCAGCTTTATGAAGAGATCAATGGCGACCAGGCGGTAATCCATATGACTCATCGGGAAGAAGAGAAAGATACGAGAGGCTTCCAGTTGGTTAAAAACAGGGATGGCATATGGAAAGTGGCATGGATGCCTATGCAATAACTGTGGTTTGAATAGGTATCAAGAGAAGGAGAAGAGGGATCATCCGATGGCGGAGTGGTCCCTCTTTGTCATATCTATAAGTGAATCCGTGTAGCGTCAGTCGTATGTATTCCTGTAGCTGCATGTACTGCTGGATAAAATTTAAGGTAAGTTAATCCCGAAAAAAAGATTGAAAACGAATGCGTTAATCATTATAGTAATACATATTGTAAGTATATTGGGAATTGTGATGACGTTATGTCTAAAGTGATGATTGTATAGATAGGGTTGGACAGATGGGAGAGAGGCAGCATGACCGAGAATAGAGAGCATGATAATGAGGTTGTAGAGATTGATGAGATTGATCGAAAAATTATTAAAGAGCTGAATCGAAACGGCCGAATCTCCTACACGGATCTTGCCAAGGAAATCGGGCTGTCCCGGGTTGCCGTTCAAGCGAGAGTGAGCGCCTTGATGGAGGCTGGTGTGATTGAGCGGTTCACGGCCGTTATCAACCCCGAGAAAATAGGGATCGGCGTATCGGCTTTTTTCAATGTCGAGGTGGAGCCGAAGCATCTTCATGATGTAGCCGATCAACTGGCGGATGAGCCTTATGTGACAAGCTTGTACCATATGACAGGGCCCAGCAAGCTGCATATGCATGGTTTGTTCCGCAATAACGCGGAGATGGAATATTTCATGCGAGAGAAGCTGTATGTCCTGCCCGGCATTACGGGTGTCGACTGCCAATTGCTTATTAACCGCTACAAGAGCCGCATGGGAATGAGGTTGTAGCTGCTATGGAAGACAAGACAACCGAAGGTAATCCCTATATTCAATTAAGCTGGGCAATGATTAAGACAGGCGTATTGGGTTATGGTGGAGGCCCGTCTGTCATTCCGCTCATCCGATATGAAGCGGTCAAGCAATACAAATGGATGGATGACGACGAGTTTGGAGAAATATTAGCCCTGGCCAATGCGCTGCCAGGGCCTATCGCGACGAAAATGGCTGCTTATCTGGGCTACCGGCTGAAAGGAACGGCCGGCGCCATCATCTCCGTACTTGCGCATATTATCCCCTCCACGATTGCGATGATAGCGCTGTTGTCCGCGGTACAATGGCTTAGCGGCTCGGCTTTTATTCTGGGTATGATTGGCGCCGTCATTCCCGTCATTGCCGTCATGCTGGCAATGATGGCTTATGAATTCGGAGAGCGTGCGGTCAAAGGGTTAGGGAAATGGGCAGGCGGAGCATTTTTTGTCCTGTCCTTCATTTTGCTGCAGCTCATCCAGTTGCACCCGGCTATCGTCATTCTTATCTTCTTGATCTATGGCGCATTCCATATGAGAATGTCCGCCACATGGACGCGCAGACGAGAAGCGAGGCGGGAGAAGAGGGAGCAGGAAGCCCGTCTGAATGAGAAGGGAGGCGGCACACATGGAATGGATTGAGTGGTGGCGTCTGCTGCTTGGCTTCTTTATGGCCAATGTGCTTGGGTATGGTGGAGGACCGGCGTCGATTCCGCTCCTGTATCAAGAGGTCGTGACGAATTACGCTTGGACGTCTCCAGCGGAATTCTCGAACATTTTGGCGCTTGGCAACGCGCTGCCAGGGCCAATTGCGACGAAAATGGCCGCCTTTGTCGGCTATGACGCAGGTGGCTGGATCGGATTGATCGTCGCATTGGCGGCTACGGTTGTGCCTTCTGCTGTGGCGCTTATTATTTTGCTCAATGTGCTGCGCAAATACCGCCAATCGCCCGTCGTTAAAGGGATGACGCTCCTGATTCAGCCGGTCATCGCCGTTCTTATGCTGGTTCTAACCTGGCAGATGGGAGAGAGCGCCATCGATTCGATCGGATGGGTCCAGTCGCTTATCATCGCAGCGGTTGCATTCTGGGCTATGCAAATACGGAAAATTCATCCCGCGTTGGTCATTGTTGCGGCATTCGCTTACGGCGGCTTTATTATTCCTCATTTGAATATGTAACGGAACGGTGACAGTTTTATAGTCACCGTCTTTTTTTGTCACTTTTTCATGATGGATTCGATCATTCAATTTGATGTAAAATACACATATATGAACGATTCAATCACTCTTAGGAGGTATCTTAGATGAAATTGCAATTTCAGGGCAATACAGCAGAGCTACGATCCGGCATCGAGCTGTTGCTGAAGGATCTGGGTGTGACGGAAGCGGAAGGCGGTATTGTCGTATCCGTCGAGCCTTCTGAGAAGGAACTACAGGTAGGTTTGCAAGGAGATAAAGCCTATATTCGTTATGCGGCGAAGCATCAATTTTTCCGCGGACTTGGCTTGCTGTTGCAGAAGGGGAGCGCGGGCGAGTCATTCGAGCTGAACGAAACCCAGCAATTCGATACCATCGGGCCTATGTTCGACCTGTCCCGCAACGGTGTCTTGACTGTAGGGGCCTTCAAATTCATGCTCCGCAAGATGGCGCTCATGGGACTCAATACGGTCATGCTGTATATGGAAGATACGTATGAGATCGAAGGCGAATCTTACTTCGGCTACATGCGCGGCCGTTATTCCGCTGCTGAGCTGAAGGAGATTGACGATTACGCAGATCAGTTCGGTATTGAAGCGTTCCCGAGCATCCAGACGCTCGCACATCTGGAAGAATTCCTGAAGTGGGAGCCAGTGAAGGAATACAAGGACACCAAAGGCGCGCTCCTGGTTGGATCGGAGAAAACAGACCTTCTGGTTGAAAATATGATTAAGAGCGTCACAGCCCCATTCCGCAGCAAAAAAATTCATATCGGCATGGACGAGGCGGAAGAGCTTGGACGCGGCAAATTCCTGGATCATAACGGCCATATGAGCCGTTTCGATATTATGACGCAGCATCTGGACAAAGTGCTTGCGGTAACAAGGCGTCTTGGTCTCAAGTCGCTAATGTGGAGCGACATGTTCTTGAAGCTGGCTTCGGCGAACGGCGAAGACTACTACGGCCATGAGACTCAAATTCCGGAAGAGATGGCGAAGCGCATTCCGAAAGATGTAGATATGGTGTACTGGGATTACAACCATGTCGACAGCCAGGACTATGAGACACTAATCGCAAAACATCGTCCGCTCGGCAACAATCTGGTGTTCGCTGGCGCGGTATGGGTATTTAATACATTTGGCGTTAACTACGGCCTGTCGCTGCCTGCGACGGATACGGCTCTGACCGTGTGCAAGAAGGAAGGCATCAATGAAGTATACGCTACGATGTGGGGCGACGACGGCATGGAGAGCAATCCATACATCGCATTCCTAGGTCTGCAGCTGTATGCGGAGCATGCCTATACGGAAGGATCGCCGGATGAGGCTGTTGTGGCGGAGCGCGTGAAGTTCTGTACGGGTATCGATGCGGATACGTATCTGCAACTGAAGTATCTGGACGAGACGCCGGGCGCGGAGCCGAACAACCAGAAGCAGAGCAACCCGTCGAAGTTCCTGCTGTACCAGGACGTACTTCTAGGCCTGTTCGACAAGCAGATCGAAGGACTTGCGATGAACGAGCACTACGCTGGCGTGGAGCAAAATATTGCAGCGCGACGCAATCCGGAAGCGGAGCTGGACTATCTGTTCGAGGTGCCGCAGAAGCTGGCAGCCGTGCTGAAGGTGAAGAGCGAGATCGGCATCGAGCTGAAGCGTGCGTATGATGCAGGCGACAAAGAGACGCTGAAGCGGATTGCGACGATTACATTGCCGCAAATCTCGCAGGCAGTATCGGAGCTTCGGGCTGCCCATCGCGCGCAATGGCTGAGCATGTTCAAAGTATTCGGCTGGGAAGTAATCGATATCCGCTACGGTGGCGTACTTAGTCGTCTGGATACGGCAAGCATGCGTCTTATCGATTACGTTGAAGGCCGGATTGACCGTGTCGAGGAGCTGGAACAGGAGCGTCTGGTATACAGCACGACCAACCGTTTCAACAATAAGGGAGCCGGCTGGTGCAGCTATTATTACCGAATGGCATCGCCGAATGTATTTTTCCATGTATTAAATCCGTTTTGAATTATTCCCCGTCATCAAGATCGCTGGCAGCTTGCCCATTGGGCAGGCTCCGGCGATTTTTTTTGTCGGGCATCCACCCAATCGTTCCGCCTGCGAGTAAATCTCCACTTGTATACCTATCCATGAATTTCTAGTAAACATATACATAATAGAACTTCGTATTTATTGTAAAAGAGTGGAGGTTGCCTAGTTGGAACAGTATCAAATCGTACCATGGGACGACATGACAGCAGAAGAGTCTTCCGGTCTGAACTTAGAGCAATACGTTCCACCTGAGCTGGAGAAGCTCGCTTATGAAGTATGCAAGTCCTATAACATGGACATTAAAGGCATGACGCTAATTACTTCCAAACCAGACAAAGGCGGAGCAATCTGGCGCATTGACACTAATCATGGGACCCGCAGCTTGAAGGTGCTGCATCGTACGCCTGCAAGAAGTTTATTCAGCGTAGGCGCACAGGAGTATGTGGTGAAGCAAGGCGCACGCGTGCCTGGCATTATTCTGACGAAAGAAGGCAAGAACTCCGTCGTAGCCGGGGGGAAACTGTGGATTGTAACCGACTGGATTGACACGCTGACGCCCGTCGCCAAGATTGATCTGGAGGGCGCGCAGACGCTGTGCCATGGACTCGGAGAATTTCACAAATGGTCGAAGGGCTATGTGCCTCCGCTGGAGGCTGGGAAATCTACTCGTATCTTTAAGTGGGAGAGCCAGTATCAGAAAATCATGACCAAGATCGGCTGGTTCCGACATATCGCAAAGGCTTATCCGGACGCGGCGGCAAGTCCGCAATTGACCTCCGTTCTGGATACGTTCGAGAATCAGGCAAAAGAAATATTTGAGAAATTCCAGGCGTCGGCCTATCAGAAAATGATTCGGAAAGGCGAACCTCACTGGGGACTTGCCCATCAGGACTATGGCTGGTCCAACGGCCAGATGGGTCCGGGAGGCATCTGGGTCATCGATCTGGACGGAGTGGCATTCGACCTCCCCATCCGCGATCTTCGCAAAATTATTACAAGCACAATGGACGATATGGGCGCTTGGGATCTGGCCTGGATTCGCGGCGTTATCGACTCCTATCATCGTGCCAATCCGCTTGATCGGGAGACGTTCGAGCTGTTATGGATCGACATGGCGTTTCCTAATGAGTTTTACAAGCATGTAAAAGAAGTCGTGTTCCGCCCCGTTGAATTTATGGATTTGGAATTAGGGCCGATTCTGGACCGGGTTACCGCGACCGAGGCGAACAAATGGGAAGTGCTTCGGGAGCTGGAGAAGGATAAGTCCAAATATCCGGAAGGCGACTACACGGAGATCGTAACGGCACCAAGTCAGCCGTACACGTACCGGGATTACGCCAAGAAGGGACGCCGCGTAGACGGTGCCCGTCCGGTGGAAGCCGCAAAGGGCGGAGCAAACATTATCCGCTTGGTTGTCGGACCGGATGGCAAGGGCATCTTGCTGATGCCTGGCGTAGAGCCGGGAGATGTTCGCAAGGGCAAGCGTTCGAAGCGCGACTCGGATCCATTCGCGAGCAAACAGCCTAAGAAGCTGCGCAGTGAGAAGAAAGAGAAACGGAAAGAGAAGAAACGCAAATACGAAGAGCCGAATCTCATCTTACTGCCAGTTGAAAAGCCGAAGAAAACAAAAGTTCCAAAAGCACTAAAAGTTCCAAAAGCACCAAAAGCACCAAAAGCACTAAAAGTTCCAAAAGCACCAAAAGCACTAAAAGCTCCAAAAGCACTGAAAGCCCCGAAAGCTGTAAAAGTTCCGAAAGCACTGAAAGCTCCAAAATTCGAAAAGCCCGTCTTGGCCAAACCATCTAAAGGGAAACCTTCGAAGGCGCTGGTGCCTCAGGAGGCGAAGCAGGAACGAGTCTCTCGTTCGCATGTGAAATGGCCGACAGAAGAAGACATCCGCAGGTTGAGGACGGAACCGGCCAGAAGAGCCGCCAGAAAACTGATGGTACCCGTGAAACCGACCGGCAAGAAAAAATCAGCTCAAGCATCTCCATCCAAAACGAAAAAAGGCGCTATCGGCAAAGGGACGTTCGCGGCTCAAAGAACATCGCTTAAGAAGGCTAAGGTCAGAGCCTATATTCTCGCTTACCGGAGAAGCGAAGTGTTGAGGGAGAGTACGCCATGAATATATTATTGATATGCACAGAGAAGCTTCCGGTGCCTAATATACGGGGTGGAGCCATTCAAACTTATATCGGTGGCGTCGTTCCTTTGCTAACCCGCAGTCACAAGATTACCATTATTGGTCGTACGGACCCTGAATTGTCGGAAGATGAGACAGTGAACGGCGTGCGTTATCTGAGGTTTGATTCCCAAGGCGTGCTCGACATCTATATGAGTAATGTAATCCCCTACTTGGAAGCGAGTACGGAGGAATTTGATCTGATTCATATTTTCAACCGTCCCAAAATGGTGCTTCCCGTCGCCTCCGTAAAGCCGAATGCGCGTATCGTGCTGAGTATGCATAACGATATGTTCAATCCGCTAAAGCTGAACAAGGAAGAGGGAGACGCCGTCATAGAGCGTGTCGAGGCGATTGTTACGATCAGCAATTATATCGGCGCGGCGATCTGCAAGGACTATCCGCAGGCGGAGCCTAAGATTCGAACGATCTATTCCGGCGTTGATCTGTCGAAGTTCGCTCCTTGGAAACAGTCGCAGGCAGCGCTGAGGGAACGGGACAGTATTCGCAATGAGCATAAGCTAGGCAATAAAAAAGTGATATTGTTCGTGGGCAGGCTGTCGCGGAACAAGGGCCCTCACGTATTGGTCCGAGCGATGTCGCAGCTGCGTCATAACGATGCTGTACTCGTTATTGTGGGTGCGGCTTGGTACAGCGATGACCGAATCAGTGACTATATCGCCTATCTGCGTGCTTTGGCGGAGAAATCACCGATTCAGGTTATGACGACGGGTTATGTGCAGGCACATGATGTGCATAAATGGTTTTGTGCGGCTGACGTATTTGTCTGTACGTCGATTTGGGAGGAGCCGCTGGCACGTGTCCACTATGAAGCTATGGCAGCAGGATTACCGCTGATTACGACAGCAAGGGGCGGCAATCCAGAGATTATCCGTGGCAATAACGGCATTATTATTCAAAATCCGGAGGACCCGGCTGAATATGCGTCTAATTTGAACAGTATGTTGTCCAATGTCGGCAATGCCCGCGAGATGGGATTGCATGGACGCAAGCTGGTCGAGAACCATTTCACCTGGAACCACGTAGCGGGACAAATATTGGAGGTGTGGGATAAGCAACCGGTCATTGAGGATCCTACACCCGAATAAGTCCCTCTCCATTGTCACGTATAGATAGGAATGACCCCTTGCATTGGGCGAGGGGTCATTTGTCTGCTATTTAATGCCGCCGCTGATGAGCCCATGGCAAATACCGAGCAGAGGTCTAAGTCAGAAAGACCAAATCTCTGTATCGCAGTAATCGGCGAGGCCACCAACCAAAGCGGAGAATTGTAGCTTAAACACCACTGTATGAAGCAAAAAACCCTGCTGAGTGGCAGGGTTCGGCACCATGTGTTAGTCCTCGTCGTCATCATCGTCGTCATCATCGTCGTCATCATCGTCGTCATCATCGTCGTCATCATCGTCATCATCGTCGTCATCATCGTCATCATCGTCGTCATCATCGTCGTCGTCATCGTCATCATCGTCATCGTCGTCGTCATCGTCGTCATCGTCGTCGTCATCGTCGTCGTCATCGTCGTCGTCATCATCGTCGTCGTCATCATCGTCGTCGTCATCGTCATCATAGTCATCATCGATCGACCGAACGTATACCTCGTCGTCATCATTGTCCTCGTCATCATCATCGTTTTCTTCATCAAGGACGAACTGTACCTCGGCTACATCCCCCCATTTTATGGAGCTTAGCAGGCTTTTAATAGCGGATTCGCTGCCGTTTTTGCCTTCGAGTGAATATTCTTCCGAGTCGCCGTTGCCGTATTCAATGACAAGCTGTGAGACTTCTTTTGATTTTAAAACGTTTTTGACTTGCTTTAGAATGGACAAGAATGGATCCCTCCGTCTGCTTCATATTTTCAAGCTAGTATATTGTATAAGGGGGAGGTATCATTGGCGTGGGTGGATGAAGCGGGGTAACCGCATGTTTTTGCTAGATTAATGTAAAGAAAAAATAAATGAAATCACATATTGACTCTCACGTTGCGTGATACTTTAAAGTAAAGGCTGCAAGGGGGCAAGTCGCTATGAAGGTAAAAGAAGTTGCGAAGCTGGCTGGAGTCAGTGTGCGCACACTGCATCATTATGATGAGATCGGCTTGCTTATTCCAGATCAGCTCACCGAATCCGGCTACCGGGTTTATTCGGAACAGAATTTGGAGCAATTGCAGCAAATTTTATTTTTTCGCGAGCTTGGCTTTCCTTTGAAAAAAATAAAGGAAATCGTCACAAGCCCGGACTTCGACCGGCTGGAGGCGCTTAAGCTTCATGAGGAAATGCTGGTGGAGAAGAAGAAGCACATCGATACGTTGCTTCAGACCGTGGCGAAGACGATCCAACATGCGAGGGGAGAGGTTCATATGTCGCATAAAGAGACATTTCAAGGCTTTGATTTCAGCAGTAATCCCTACGAGCAGGAGGCGCGTGAGCGCTGGGGAGATCAAGCGGTCGACGAGTCGAACGCCAAGGTGGCTAAGATGAAGAAGAACGGACAAATGGAAAAATTCCAAGAGGATATGAATGGACTGTATGCGAGGTTGGCAGAACTCCGTCACACCGATCCGGCTTCGGAAGACGCACAGGCGGCCATCGGAGAATGGTATCGTATGCTTAGCCAGATGGGGAGCTATTCGGCTGAAGCTTTCAAGGGCCTTGGACAAATGTATGTTGCTGATGAGCGGTTTACGAAAAACATCGATAATTTCGGTGAAGGTCTCGCTGTATTCATGCGGGATGCCATGGCAATCTATGCCGATCAGCTTCCAAAATAGCTGCTGAAATTCAAAGGCAGCAGGAGAGGGAAATCCCTTTTCTGCTGCTTTTCTTTTCGAAAGGTCTCGTCCTGCGTGCTGGCTTTGCTCCAAAGAAATTTCCGATTTATAGAATGCCGCGTTGGGATCAGACGACGTGGCGCATACCGGGCCTTTACTTTTGGGATGGGCGACACTACGATGTAGGTGGGTATTGCGCTTGAATGTTTCTATCCTTCAACAGACGGAGGCCGTATGCGAATAACGAGGAAGATAGCGGATATGATCGTCAACAAGACAAGGGACCTGACACAGCTGAATATGAATGTGATGGACAAGCACGGCACCATTATTAGCTCGAGCGACTCCAGTCGGATTGGCATGCTTCATGAGGGCGCAGTTCAGGTTGTGCGCACCGGAGAAGAAGTGATGATTACCAGAGAGCAAGCTTCAAGGTGGTCTGGAAGCAAGCCGGGAATTAATATGCCGATCTATTTTCATGCGGAGGTTGTTGGGGTGATTGGTATTTCCGGTCAGGAGTCAGAAGTGATTCCATTCGGCCGAGCCGTGCGCATGATGACCGAGTTGCTGCTCCATCAATCTTATTTGACGGAACAGGTGGAGATGAAGGAACGCTCCAAGATGTATTTGGTGCAAGAGCTCATTGCGGCGATTGATCCGGCAGCCAAGGACGGACTCTATACAAGAGGTGAGCTTCTGGGGGTGGACTTGCGTTTGCCGCGCGTCTTGATGATTATTCAAATGGATCAGTTGGAGAATTCAACCGATTATGAGATCCGCTTCAAGGACGTTGCTGCGTTATTTCCCAACCCGCAGGAAACACTTATCGCACAGTTGGGACGCGGACGCTGGATGGTGCTTGCGGATACGACGGTATACAGGACGAACCGTCATGCCAAAAGCGCGTTAATGGACATTGCGGGCAAGCTGCATCTGCTGTTGTCTGATTGGTTTCGGAACACCTCGTACATTGCTGTGGGCAGGGTTTGCCCGGATATTGCGCTCATTAGCGCCTCTTTTCATGAGACGGTCAGTATGCTGGAGATTGCAAAGAAAGCAGATAAAGAGGAGGCTGTCTTCCATGTTGAGGACGCGGCACTGGAGCTGGTGCTGGCTGAGGTGTCGGAGACAACGGCGCGTCAATTGATTGCTCGCGTGCTGGGAGAGTTGATTGAACATCCGGCATTAATGGAGACGCTGCATGCTTTTTACCGAAATAACATGAATCTCAACGAAACAGCCGGCGTGCTTGGCATTCATCGCAACACGCTGTTGTACCGGCTTGATCGAGCAGCAACATTCATGGGAGAGGACCCGCGGCAATTTCAGCAAGGGATGCGCATTCAACTTGGGTTGATGCTGCACAGCATTCATGATGGAACAGAAAGATAAGGAAATAAACGAGGCAGTTTGTTATAACCACACAAGAAAGCGCTTTATATAAAGCGCTTTCTTGTTCGTTTTGAACATTGTTACAGCTGGCATGAGTCTCCTATAATGAATGACAGATACACGAAACTTAGCATACTAAGGGTACTGAACGAGGACGATTGGCGGCATGAAGGAGGTTTTTGGGCATGTATATAGTGATTGCTCCCGATTCATTCAAGGGAAGTTTGTCGGCCAAGGAAGCAGGATTGGCTATAGAGAGAGGGATTAGGCGGACATACCCTGAAAGCGCTGTCAAGATTGTGCCGATGGCGGATGGGGGCGAAGGCACGATGGAATGTCTAATCGATGCTACAAACGGGAAGTTCGTTACGAGACATGTTCTGAATCCGCTGGGACGAGACATCCAGTCCGGATTCGGCATTCTCGGCAATGGCACCACTTGTATTATCGAGATGGCCATGTCATCCGGTTTGTATCTGATCGAAAGCCATGAACGAAATCCGCTGAAAACGACAACGTACGGATTTGGCCAATTAATCAAGGCTGCACTGGATCAAGGCTGCCGGGAATTGATATTGGCCGTTGGCGGAAGCGCGACCAATGACGGCGGAGCAGGCATGCTGCAAGCTTTGGGGGCGAAGCTGCTCGGAGCGAATGGAGAAGAGATTGGTTTCGGTGGCGGAGAGTTGTCGAAGCTCCATAGCGTGCAGACGGAGGGTATGGATTCGAGGCTTAAAGAATGCGAGTTCATTATCGCCTGCGATGTAGATAATCCCTTTATAGGTCCGAAGGGAGCATCGGCTGTATTCGGCCCGCAGAAGGGCGCTACACCGGAGATGGTGAAGCAATTGGATGAGAACTTGAAGCATTTTGCGGATGTTATTGAACAATCGCTGGGAACGGCTATTCATCATATTCCCGGCACGGGTGCGGCAGGTGGGTTGGCGGGTGGTATTCTCGCCTTCTTGAATGGCAAGCTGGAGTCCGGCGTCTCCATTGTGGCGCGTGTGGTCGGTCTGGAGGAGTCCATGCAGGGAGCCGACTTGGTGATTACAGGGGAAGGGCGAGTTGATGCTCAAACTGTCAGCGGCAAGACGCCATACGGTGTCGCCAAGATTGCCCAATCTCATGGCGTGCCCGTTATTATACTGGCAGGCTCGGTGGGTGAGGGAGTGGACGCCCTATATGAGCATGGCGTGTCAGCGGTGCTTAGCATCGTGAACCGGCCCATGACGCTGGAGGAGGCGATGGCTCATACGGGTCCGCTGCTTGAAGAAGCGGCCGAGCAAGTGATTCGAATCATTCATACGAAAGTTTAGGAGGATGAATATGAATCTTAGCGCAGAAGTGATTCAATTAGGACCCATTATAGTAGGTCTATTGTTCGCCTGTATCATCTTTATCGTATTTGCCACGGCGAAGTGGAAGCTACATCCGTTCATGTCGATCATAGCAGCAACTTACATTTTGGCGCTGGGCACGAATTTGATTGGCAAGCTGTCAGGACAGTCGGCACCGATTATTGCCGATATCGGTTCAACGATCACCTCCGGCTTTGGCAGTATTATTGCGAGCATTGGACTTGTTATCATTTTCGGTACCATTATCGGAAAAGTGCTGGAGAAGACTGGAGCCGCGATCAAAATGGCCGAGGTTGTCCTAAGACTGCTCGGCGACCGCCATCCTGCTATTGCGATGTCAATCATCGGCTGGATTGTATCGCTTCCGGTATTTTGCGATTCCGGATACGTCATCCTGTCATCGCTCAAAAAATCCTTGGCGAAGCGGACCGGCGTCAGTGTCGTTACTCTTTCCGTAGCTTTATCCACCGGTCTGTACGCGACGCATACGCTTGTCCCGCCGACACCGGGTCCAATCGCGGCTGCTTCCAATGTGGGCATCGGTCCTGCAGGTTTGTTCTGGGTCATTGTAGTTGGCATTATTGTCTCAATTCCTGTCGCCTTGGCGGGGCATATCTGGGCGCGGACGGTAGCGAGCAAGCTGCCTTCCACATTAGAGGAAGCAACTGAGACATTTGAGGAGTATAAGGAGAAGTTCGGCAAATTGCCTTCGGCATGGGCTGCGTTCGGCCCGATTATCGTTCCAATCGTTTTGCTGGCTGCGGCTTCCATTGCGAATTTGCCAATTGGGACAGATGCCGACGGCAACCAGCTGCTGCTGGTAAGCGGGTTCGCCCATACGCTCCTTACGTTCCTGGGCACACCGGTCAATGCATTGTTCATAGGTGTGCTGCTGGCAATTTTCACATTGCTGCCGAAACGCGATGAGGAGAATCTAACGAAGCTGATGGGAGCGGGCTTGGTCGATGCCGCTATTATCATTATGATTACAGGCGCTGGGGGAGCGCTCGGAGCGGTTATTAAAGCGACTCCGATTGCCGATTATGTGAAGTCGATGGTTGCGGACAATACAGCGTTCGTAGGAGTGGGCGCGCTGCTACTGGCATTTGTCATTGCTGCGATTCTGAAGACGGCGCAAGGCAGCACGACAGCGGCGCTGATCATTACGTCGACGATTATGTACCCATTGATGCCATCCCTCGGATTGATGGAGATGATGGGTTCGGTGCCAATTGGACAAATTTTGACGGTGATGGCGATTGGCGCGGGATCGATGGCGGTCAGCCACGTCAATGATTCGTACTTCTGGGTAGTGTCGCAGTTCTCCGGCATGAACTTGAAGACGGCGTACAAGGCGCAAACCATGGCTACTTTAGTTCAAGGGATTACTGGTATTATCGTCGTATGTATTCTAGGCGCGATCTTCCTGTAAGGTGCAACTTAACGAAGCAATGGTGCTACTAGTGTCTATAAGTCGGTGCAGCGACTTATATAGGGCAACGGTGCCTGGCCAGTGTCAGTAAGTCGGTGTGACCGACCTAAATGGAGCAAGCGAGCATGGCTAGCGGCAATAAGTCGGTGTAACCGACTTACATGAGGCAACCGAGCTCCGTTAGTGGCATTAAGTCGGTGTGACCGACCTAAATGGAGCAACCGAGCTCCGCTAGTGGCAGTAAGTCGGTGTGACCGACTTACATGAGGCAACCGAGCTCCGCTAGTGTCAGTAAGTCGGTGTAACCGACTTACATGAGGCAACCGAGCTCCGCTAGTGTCAGTAAGTCGGTGTGACCGACCTAAAAGGAGCAAGCGAGCTTGGCTAGCGGCAGTAAGTCGGTGTGACCGACCTAAATGGAGCAAGCGAGCTTGGCTAGCGGCAATAAGTCGGTGTGACCGACCTAAATGGAGCAAGCGAGCTCCGCTAGTGGCAGTAAGTCGGTGTAACCGATTTACATGAGGCACCCGAGCTCCGCTAGTGTCAGTAAGTCGGTGTGACCGACTTAAATGGAGCAACCGAGCTCGCTCACTCCATGTAAGTCGGTGCAGCGGAATTAAAAACCGACAGCACCAGGCTGTCAGCAATACGTAAGAGGCCGAGGGGTTGCCCCTCGGCCTCTTTGCGCTTGTCAGACGGTGCGCAACCGAAACCAATATATGAATGTCGCGTAGGAAAGAGCAAGAACGGAACAGAAGATAGGATGACGTGTGCAGATGTTAGGAGACGTCGAGCAGCGTATCTTCTGGCGCCGGCAGTCCCAGTTCCTGATAGGCCAGCAAGACAGCTCCCGCGACGGGAGACAGTCCGGACTTCACGGGGAAGTACTGCTTATTGCTGCTCTGAGTCAGTCCCTCAGACAGCAGCCTGGATACATAAGCGCTGCTGATGACACTGCCGGTATAGGCGACCGCTACTGTGTCGCTCTCGAAAAAGGAGCCAATCATTTCAATACCGACTTTGAGTTGACGAACAGCACGATCGCATACGGCGATTGCAATTGCGCTGCCGCCTTCTGCTGCTTCGGTAACAATGGGGGCGAACTGTCCGAACAGCTTATCCCGTTCCATGCTGTCGGAATGGAAGCCTTGGCGTCCGATCACTGCCAGTTTTTGAAGATCGGTTGCGTCCCAGTGTCGGAGCATGGATTGAACCAACGCTTTATCCGAGGCTCCGGCATGGCCGGCAAGCACTTCATAGATGGCGTCATAAGCAAGAAAGCGCGCTGCGCTGAACGAATAATGGTGAAAGTCATAGTTGCGGATTTGCTCCTGCAATTCGTTAATTCCCAAAATGATAGACCCGGTGCCGGAGATGGCGACGATACCCGGCTTGGCCCTCAATGCTCCAGCGTGTGCTGCAACGGCATCATTCACATGCAGCTTGCGGCAGTGCAGTCCGGGAAGCGCGGTCAGCTCGGATACCCAAGCTAGGTCCTCCGGTTTATCATAGCCGGCGATGCCTGCGGCGACACAGCGTACGTCTTCGGGACGTACACCTGCAATCTCCAGCGCACCTGCGATGCTGTTTCGAACGTTATGAACAGCGTTAGAATCCTTATATATGGATGCAGCGCAAGGATTGTTCAGATAGGCTAATTGACGTCCTTCCAGATCACATACCAATACACGGGTATGCGAGCCGCCTCCGTCAATGCCAATAACAACAGGTGTAGTCATATGCAGCAATGAACCTCCCTTGAATGGTGCGAATGATGAATCTCGCATCTTCTCCAATTTTTAATATAGGGTAATCATAGCATAATTTGGATGATCGTCCATATCGGTTCAACCAAGAAATGAATGGGGATCGCACAGGAGCGTTGTCCGTCTTGAGGAGGTATTTCTGATGAACAAAATGCAACGAATGCTGTCCATCTTGATCGCAATATCCCTGCTATTGGTAGCCTGCTCGGGCCCTTCCGCAGAGGAAAAGGACGCCAAGGCTAAGGAGCTTATTACGGAATACAGTAAGACTCTGATGGAAGTGAAGGATTATAGAGAATTGGACATCCAAGAGGATTCCTTTGTCATCGATCAGATAAACAGAATCAAACCTTATTTCTCCAAAGCAGGTTTCGAGGCGCGTCGCACAAACGATATGATGGTTTTAATCCTCGCTGCAGAACATCAGCGGAATATCGAGCTTGGCGAAGTTGAATTGAAGTCAATGGAAGCGGAAAGTGATAGATTCGATTACGAATACCGGATACCGGTACGTATTAAAGATGAAGCGGGCGAGCTGCTGGGTGAGCATGAGTATCAAGGGCAAGTGAAACTAGTTGAGGAAAATGGACGATTGATCATTGAAAAAGAATGGAGCAGGCCTCTTAAACCAAGGATATGGTAGCTGTCCGTTGATTTCCAGTGCTGTCTGCCTAAGGTTTATTGTAACCATTTTCTAGTAAGAAACGTCTATATGAAAAAGGGAAGCAGGAGGGACGGTTATGACAGGAGAGAGGCATCGGGCGTTTCAAAAAGCGGTAAGGATACTCATGGCGGCGGTCATCGCCGTTACGGTAGCAGGTTGTCAGCAGGGATCGCCGAACGATGTTGCAGAGACAGGTTCTTCAGAGCCATCGTCGCCCTCTACTCCGTTAACGTTCGAGATCGACGTCACCACGCCACATCCGTCGCAAGACCCGACAGTATTGCCGTCAACTGCAGAGCTATCAACACTGGTTGATGACGGGCAGTCTGGAAGCGAGATGGAGCGGCCTCATTGGCTCCGGGATGCGACATTCGAGAATGAGTATGCGAAGATCCTGCATGAGCTTGAATACGAGACGCTGATGATTCTGGTTCAAGCAGCAGAGACAAGATTGTTCCATAAGGAAGAGGCTCCGACATTTGAAGAGTTGAAGTCTCCATTGCTGAAGTACAACATGGAGCAGAGACTGGACCCATGGCAAATGATTTACGAAAATGATCCGGGCTGGCTGCTAGAGCCTAGCGAACTGTTGTACGCAGTGAATATGTATGAGCCAAGTCTGGAGCTGTCCAGGGACGATGAAGATAAAGTACGGCTGAACTTCAAGACATTCGGCCACTCTTACCAGCCGTATACCGTATCCAGACATATGGAGATCGAACTGCTGCGTTCGGGAGAGAGCTGGCGAATCGGCGATATTAAGAGCCGGGCAGCTCAGTATGCCTTTACGAAAGAAGATGCCGAGCACATTCTAATGTCCATTAATGAAAATCTCAGCTATGTCGGAGATGATGAGACGCATTATCTGTTTCAGGACGAACTAGGGCGAGGTTATGTTTTTCATAAACAAAACGGATATTATACCGCCATCGATAACACCTAAAGGATGAATCAGGAAGAAAGGGCTCCCGTCGGGAGCCCTTTCTTCCTGTGCGCGAACCTTAGAATGTCAGCAACCCCATCGCCCGTTTGGCCGCGTCCAGTGTTTTGTGCGCTTCCTCGGAGGCTTTGCGTGCGCCGTCCTTGAGAATGCGGTCCAACTCTTCGGAATGGACGAGCTCATGATATCTTTCTTGAAGCGGAGTCAGCTTCTGGATGACAGCTTCAGCCAGATCCTTCTTGAAGGCGCCGTAACCTTGACCTTCATAACGCTTCTCGATTACGGGAATCTCTTCATCGGAGAAGACGGAATAGATTTCAATCAGATTGCTGACGGCCGGCTTGTTATCCCAGTCGTAGCGGACGCTCATATCGGAGTCCGTCACCGCTTTGGAGAACTTCTTGCGAATGGCGGCAGGTGTGTCCAGAAGAAGGACGTAGCTGTTCTGGTTCGGATTGCTTTTGCTCATTTTTTTCGAAGGATCGTCGAGTCCCATCACTCGGGCTCCAACTTCCTGAATGACCGGCTCCGGCAAAATGAATGTTTTGCCAAAGCGGTTATTGAATCGGGTTGCCAGATCGCGCGTCAGTTCCAGATGCTGCTTCTGGTCTTCACCGACAGGAACATGCGTCGCCTGGTAGAGCAGAATGTCTGCTGCCATCAACGCAGGATACGTGAACAGGGCGGAGCTGACAGCGTCTTTGCCGTCCGATTTCTCCTTGAATTGAGTCATGCGGCTCATCTCGCCGAAGTAAGCCTGCGTCTCCATAATCCATCCCAGCTCGACATGAGCAGGCACATGCGACTGCATGAAGATGGTGTTGCGTACAGGATCTACTCCTGCGGCAATGTACAGCGCAGCGATCTGACGGGAACGCTCGCGCAGCTCCTTAGGGTCTTGCGGAACGGTAATGGCATGCAGGTCGGGCACGAAGAAGTAACCCTCGTACTCCTCTTGAAGCTTCACGAACTGCTGAAGCGCTCCTACATAACCTCCAATGTTAAGATCACCGCTTGGCTTGATGCCGGATAAGATACGTTTGCTCATCTGAAACTCCTCTTTTCTCCAATAGTTTGAACAGATTGGGGAACCAAGGCAATAAAAAAACGCCCGTCCCCCTGCAAGGGACGAAGCGTTAAACTCCGCGATACCACCCGAATTCGGCCATTGGCCGCTCTTAGCCATGAACGGAGCAATAAGCGCGTTGCCGCGTCCCTTGCATACTTTCGATCATGTCTCCCTGAATAACGGGGGGAGAGTCCGTCAAAGCCTACTGACTTAAGCCATTCCGAGGCCCCAGTGTTCGGTTTGAAGCGATGGGATCCATTCGCCGAATGCGGATGCGCCGGACCTTTCACCAATCGCCGGCTCGCTATAAGCATACGCTTTATCGGGTACTACTTCCCATCTTGGCTGTAGTTGTATATTTCAAGTATTGATTATAAGAATAGCGGGAAACAAGAATGGAGTCAAGCGGGTGCAAACGGATTTTGTGCTTGAAGAAAATGTCTAAAATTGTCTAATCATGTTCATAATGGACTATTAGCATACAACCTCGAGGGTGATTCGTGATGAAGGAAAAAAAGGAAAAACAGCCCCAGACCTCCAGTCAGAATCTTAAGGAACAAGCGTTAAAAGAGAAATCGATTATGGCCAGCCTTCCAGATAACTTGGAGCTGATCAGACAGCAGCTTGGCAACAGCTCTGACATTGTTATCCGCCAAGTAGGGCTGCCGGGCGAAATCGCATGGGCCGTCGTATATACGGACGGCTTGGCGGACAAGCAATTGGTGTCCGAATTTATATTGGAATCAGCTATGCTCCATGATCGAGTGAAGGAAGAGAGCAAGCATGACCCTGCCTCTATCAGTCCCCAATTGTTGGCGAGTAACGTACTAGCGATTGGCGAGACGAAAGAAATTTCGAACTTCGGTCAGCTATTCACCTCGTTGCTGTCTGGTGAATCCGTGGTGCTTGTAGACGGCCACGCCGCTGCTATTACAGCAGGAACGAGAGGCTGGAGAGACCGCGGAATTAGCGAGACGTTGACGGAGACAGTGGTAAGGGGCCCCAAAGAGGCCTTTACCGAGACGCTTCGTACGAATACGGCAATGATCCGCAGGAAAATCAAAGACCCGAATTTATGGCTGGAAACTCGTCAGATCGGGCGCGTAACAGGGACTGAGGTGTCTGTTATGTTCATCAAAGGCATCGCAGAAGACAAAGTAGTGGAAGAGGTTCGTATCCGGCTTGAACGTATTGATATCGACGGCATATTGGAGAGCGGCTATATCGAGGAACTGATACAGGATGAGACGTATACGCCGTTCCCGACGATCTATAATAGCGAGCGTCCGGATGTGGTTGCTGCGGAGCTGCTGGAGGGCAAGATTGCCATCTTGGTGGACGGAACGCCGATGGTGCTTATTGTGCCCGCCTTATTTGTTTCTTTTCTTCATTCGGCAGAGGATTATTATCATCGGTTCGATATTAGCACCTTGATCCGGATTTTGCGGTATATCGGCGTATTTATCGCGTTGTTTGGACCGTCCCTTTATGTGGCGATAACGACCTATCATCAAGAGATGATTCCGACTCAGCTGCTATACAGCTTGGCGGCACAAAGGGAAGGGATACCGTTCCCGGCTTTCATCGAGGCGATCATGATGGAAGTGGCTTTCGAAATATTGCGGGAGGCAGGCCTTCGGATGCCGCGATCCATCGGCCCTGCGGTCTCTATCGTTGGCACTTTGGTCATCGGTCAGGCAGCCGTCGAGGCAGGGATTATATCCGCGGCTATGGTTATCGTGGTTTCGACGACTGCCATTGCCAGTTTTGTATTCCCGTCATACAGCTTGGCTAATACGATGCGGATGCTGCGATTCCCGCTAATGGGGCTTGCGGCAACCTTTGGATTGTATGGCATTATCATCGGTACGTTCGCTATTGTGCTGCATGTCAGCAGTTTGCGCTCCTTCGGCGTACCGTATATGGGCCCGTTCGCCCCGCTTATTATAAGCGATCAAAAGGATGCCATATTTCGAATGCCTCACTGGGCGCAAGTTACCCGTCCTAAGCTTATGAATCGGAACAACAAGAGACGCCAGCAGAAGCCAGCGTCGGCAAAGCCCAAACCTTGAACGCCATTATCGATTGTAAGGAGGAAAGAGGCAGTGGCACGAAAAGCGATATGGCTCTTTGTCCTTTTACTCATTCTGACTCCACTGCTGTCAGGCTGCTGGAATCGTCGCGAATTGAACGATCTTGCCATTGTCGCTGCAGTTGGTATAGATACGGTCAAGGGCAAATATTTGGTTACGGTTCAGGTCGTCGATCCCGGCGAGGTAGCGTCGCGCCGCGGCAGCATCGGGCTATCGCCGGTGACGACTTATCATGAGACTGGAGATACGGTATTCGAGGCGATCAGGAAGATGACAACGGTGACGCCGCGCAAGCTGTACTTCTCTCATCTGAGAATATTTGTGATCGGGGAGGAACTAGCCAGGAAAGGCATGGGTGAGGTGCTGGACTTGATGTCACGGGATCAGGAGGGGCGCACAGATTTCTATATTGTTGTCGCCAAGGATACGACGGCGCAACAGGTGTTGAATATTTTGACACCAATCGAAAAGATTCCGGCATCCAAATTGTATGCGTCTCTGGAGGTGTCAGCCAAATCATGGGCGCCGACGGTTGCTGTACAGCTGGACGAGCTGATTACCAACATCGTAAGTCCCGGCATTCAGGCTACTCTGACAGGCATTATGATTGATGGAGATCCTGAGATGGGGAGCAAACGGAAAAACATTGAGACTCCGGAAACACCTACCCATATCCAGTACAAAGGCATTGCGATATTCAGAGAAGATAAGCTGGTCGGCTGGATGAATGAGGAGGAAAGCAAGGGCTTTAGCAACATTACGGATCGGCTGCACAGCACCGTAGTTGAAACGACGTGCCCCAAGGGGGGAAAGCTCGCCATCGAGGTCATCCGCTCTAAGGCTGCTATCAAAGCTAAAGTGAAGAACGGACAACCGGAGGCAGAGGTAGTTATGTATACGGAAGCCAACGTTGCGGACGTCGAGTGTAAAGTCAAGCTGACCACATCCCAAACGTTGTACGAGATCGAAAAGGCTGCCGAAGCTGTCATGCAGAAGCATGCTGAGCGTGCCGTATTGAAAGCGCAGAAGATGAAGTGCGATGTGTTCGGATTCGGAGACGCTGTGCACCGGGCTGCGCCGGGCTACTGGAGGGGAAACAAGGAGCACTGGGATGAACAGTTCTCCAAGATGAAGATCCGGTTCAATGTTGATGTGAAAATCAGGCGAATCGGAACAATTGGCGAATCATTTTTGAACGACCTAAAGGAGTAGATGGCTATGCTCTCCATTACGGGCATCCTGTTGACAGCTGTGACGATTGCGATGTTGGAAGTACCTGCCCTATGGAAGAAACGTCTGAAGAAGGAGCTGGTTCTCTTCTCGATGATTTTATTGCTCGCTACAGGGATTGGCATAGTTCAAAGCATGCATATTCCGCTTCCGAATCCGCTCGACTGGGTCTCAAGCGTGTACGGGCCAATCGGACGGCTGTTGGATAGCGTGCTGAATTAACAGGGGATGAAGCGATGAAGTTGACTGAAGGGCTGAGCGGCAGGCAATTCGCATTATTGGCCGCGTATATTTCAATCGGGGATTCTATGCTCGTTCTTCCCTCTATACCGGCCAATGCGGCGAAGCAGAATGCCTGGATATCTGCAATAATCGGTCTTGCGGCCGGAATGATCGTTGTATGGCTGATAAGTGCTGCCGGCAGACTATATCCTCGTATGACCCTGATGCAATCTTCGGAGAGGCTGTTCGGAAAATGGGTGGGGAAGGCGGTATCCGGCTGCTTTGTGATGTACTTGTTTCTCTCGATTAGTGCCCATACCCGTGAAATCGGTGATTTCATGACGACGCAGATGATGCCGGAAACCCCTATTCAAGCGATTCATATTATGTACGCGGGCATTATGGCGATGGCGGCACGTTTGGGGTTAGAAACCATTGCGCGAACGGGGGAGTTTTTGTTCTCGTTTTTCCTTTTGTTTCTTATTGTGTTCATTTTGTTCCTGATTCCTGAGATCAAGCTGAACAACTTGCTCCCCGTATGGGACGGGGGTTTGAAGCCGATCTTGCGGGGCTCCATTACAATGACGGCCTATCCTTTCATGGAGCTGGCAGTGCTGTTTATGGTTATTCCTGGCGTGCGGAAGCCGGAAGTGATGCGCTCTAATATGGTGAAGGGAGCCTTGTTTGGGGGGATTGTGCTGCTCTCCATCATTTTATTATCCATACTGGTGCTTGGCCCTGATTATGCGTCAAGAAGCATCTATCCCAGCTACGCGCTTGCCAAAAAAATCAGTATTGGCAAATTTTTTCAACGGTTGGAAGTGATATTGGCCTTCATGTGGCTACTGTCCTCCTTTATCAAATCAGCTGTTTTCTTTAAGGTGCTCCAGACTGCTTTTGCCCAGACGACTGGAATGCGCACCGATAAGGGAATGGAGCTCCCGTTCAGTATGCTGCTTGTTTTTTTCGCCTTGCTCATTTCGTCGAATATTCTCGATTTTCATGAAGTGGATCAATACTGGCCATATATGGATATGACGTTCAGCGTCATCCTGTCGTTGGCGCTGCTTGCTGCATACGCTATGCGTCGTTCCGCTGCGGGCAGAAGGGAGGAGCTTGGACATGAGAACAAAGGAAAAGATTAGTGCTAGGCAATTCACCATTCTCGTTATTCTCTATACCATTGGTACGCCCATACTTATCATTCCTGCAGCTCTCGCCTCTATTGCCAAGCAGGATGGTTGGATTGCTTCAGCTCTTGGACTCCTGATTGGACTTGCACTGACCAAGCTGTATGTCTCGGTAGGACGTTTGCCTGGCCAAAGACCGTTGTTTGCAACCATTGAGCATGTATTGGGAAAATGGCTGGGGAAGGTAGTCATCGCAGCTCTTGTTTTCTTTTGCCTGGTGACGGCTTCTGAGGTTTTATTTTATGTTGGTAATTTCATGACCACCCAGATTATGCAATCAACACCGGTACAGGCTTTCAATATTATGTTTGCCCTTGTTGTCGTGATGGCGATTTATATGGGCATTGAGACATTGGCGCGCTCCGCAGAACTGTTGTTTCCCGTGTTCGTGTTATTAATCGTCATTTTGGCGCTATTCGTAACTCCGCAGATTCATATTGAACGTCTTCAGCCTGTTATGGAGACAAGTATGAAGAGCTTGGTCTGGGCAACCATGTATTACACCAGTGTATTTTCAATGACTTCATTTTTGCTGCTTTCCGTCTTTCCTTCAGATATTGATCAACCGCAAGCCGCAGTTAAAGGGTTTTATCAAGGCATCACGATAGCAGGGATAGCTCTGTTGCTAATTATTGTGCTGTGCATTACGGTTCTAGGTCCCGATATGACCGCCAGACAAACCTATCCCAGCTATGCGCTTGCCAAAAAAATCAACGTCGGCCACTTTCTGCAGCGAATCGAGATCGTCATGGCTATTATGTGGTTTATCACTATTTTTTACCGGTTGTGCTTTTACTTTTATGGTGCCGTATTAGGTCTGCAGCAGCTCTTTAATCTAAAGGAATATCGTCCTGTGGTGCTCCCTTTGGGCATGCTTTTCGTTGCTTTGTCACTCGTGGTACACCCTAATGTGATGCATAGCAGTGAATATGAGGAAAATGCGTGGGTGCCATTTATTGCGACGTTTTGTTTTTTCCTTCCCCTTGTTTTACTCGGAGTTCATGCTATTCGCAAGAAAAAATAGAGCAACACAAAATCACATTCTTTTTTACCAATAATCACTGATGTAACTTTTTCGTTTGTGTGCTACGATACGATACGGCAGAGCCTCTAGCAGGCATAGCGCATGATGAAGAGTGAAGGTGATGACATGGAAGGGCATGCTGGAGAGACAGCAACAGGCAAAGGCAAGGGTACGAAAGATTTAAAGCTGTTCTACCTGACATGGCCTATATTTTTAGAAATCTCGTTATTTATGATGATGGGTATTGCAGATACGTTCATGCTAAGCTCGATTTCCGACAATGCGGTATCAGGTGTCGGCGCGGCGAATCAGTTTTTGCATATTTCCATACTGCTGCTGGAGGTCATTGGCAACGGAGCATCTATCGTAGTGGCGCAATACATTGGATCGCGGAAGTTTTTTGAAGCGGCCAAAATATCGGCATTAGCCGTTACGCTCAACCTCTTGGTCGGCATTGTAATGAGCGTACTGTTCGTTGTGTTCAACGGATATTTACTCCGCTCGCTGAACTTGCAAGGAGAAGTCTATGAGTTCGCGCACAGCTATCTGGCCATCGTAGGGGGAGCGATTTTCCTGCAAGCGATCATTAACTCGCTTGCTGCCATTATTCGCGTACATGGTTTTACGAAGGAAGCGATGCTCGTATCGCTTGGCATGAACGTTATTCACATTATCGGCAACTATGCGCTTATCTTCGGCAACTTCGGCATGCCGGCGCTGGGTGTGGAGGGCGCGGCAATCTCGACAGTGGCGAGCCGTTTGCTGGCTATTGTGGTGTTCTTCTGGCTGTTGTACCGCATTATGGAGGTACGGATCCAGATCAGTTATTACTTTAATCTATCTAAGGAATATATCAGCAAGATATTGAAGATCGGTGTTCCGTCCGCACTGGAGCAGGTAATGTATCAAAGTTGCCAGATTATCTTCATTTTCTATACGACATTCCTGGGTGAGGCGGCTCTCGCAGCCAAGCAATACGCAACAAGTATCTCGATGTTCATCTATCTGTTCGCGCTTGCGATCGGGATGGGAACCTCCATTATCGTGGGTCGTCTGGTTGGTGAAGGACGTCCCAAAGACGCTTACCAGCGTGTCTGGCTGAGCGTCCGATCGGCAAGCATCGGTACATTGATTGTCGTAGCACTCGTTATGCTGTTCCGGGAACAGCTTGTCGGTATGTTCACGGAGGATGCCGATGTCCTGCGTATCGGAGCGCAAGTGCTGCTGTACAGCTTGCTGCTGGAGACTGGCCGTACCATAAATCTTGTTCTTGTCAATGCGCTGCGCGCATCCGGCGATGCCAAATATCCGCTATTCATCGGTATGTTCTCGATGGTGGGGATGAGCTTATCGCTTGGTTATTTGTTCGTTTTCCATTTCAATATGGGACTCGTCGGTATTTGGCTGGCTATTGCGGCCGATGAATGGCTCAGAGCCTTCATCTTCTATTTCCGCTGGAAGAGCCGGGCATGGGAGAAGCATGCACTTGTGCTGCCAGATAAGGAACCTGAACGACCAGCCGTACACATGTAATCGGAAGACTACAAGCGTGCTGTCTGCCTCGACTGTAATCATTGTCGCGGTAGACAGCACGTTTTTTTGTTGTAGGGCATCACACTTATTTGTGGTGCACAAGTTGGGTTAGGTGGAGAATAGAGGGACTATCTTAAGGAATGCTAGTAACAAGAGGTTGAATAGCAGGCTGCTGAGGCACAGGTTGACATAAGGCTTATGTTCTGATATCTTTAAATTAAGATAACACAAACTGAAATAAGGGAGTTAATCCATATGTCGAACAAAGATACGAATGACGCGTTGGATATGTACATCGCCTTATCTCGTGCAAGCCAGTGGATGAATGCACACGCTGATCGCGATATACGCCGACATGGACTGAACCGGACTGAATTCGGCGTACTGGAGCTGCTTTACCATAAAGGACCGCAGCCCTTGCAGCAAATCGGAGGCAAGGTGCTGATGAGCAGCGGCAACATCACGTATGTGGTGGATAAGCTTGAGAAGAAGGGGTTTGTGGTCAGACGTGCTTCCACGGAAGACCGCCGCTTGATCTATGCGGAAGTTACCGATGCAGGCTGCAAGTTTATCGATGAGATATTCCCGGCGCATACGACCGTGATAGAGCAAGCCTCCAGCGGATTGTCCAACGAAGAGAAGGGGATAGTCAGCGAGCTGTTGAAGAAACTAGGGAAATACGCACAGCAGTCCTTTCAATAGAGCTTGTCGATCCGTTATTCGATGGGCTATGAGAAGATGGACTGCTTTTGCAGGACATATATCTTAATTTAAAGATAATAAGGAGAGATGGACATGACTACAAAAACGGCAGGCATTCACCATATTACAGCATTCGTGCGCAACCCGCAGCAAACCACCGACTTTTATGCGGGAGTACTGGGACTGCGGCTGGTGAAAAAAACGATCAACTTTGACGCTCCTGAGGTGTACCATCTGTACTTCGGCGACCGGATGGGGAGTCCGGGGACCATTATTACGTTCTTCCCTTGGGCGGATTCGCGAAAAGGCCGGATCGGCGGCGGACAAGTGGGCATCACGAGCTACGTTGTACCGGCTGACGCGTATGAATTCTGGAGGGAGCGCCTGACCAGACTTGGCGTAGAGACCCAGGAGGTGGAACGTTTTGGTGAGCGTTACCTCCAATTCGCTGATCCGGACGGCTTGCGCGGCGAAATTGTAGCGCGGGAGGAAGGACTAGGCAGCGACTGGGCGTTCGGCGGCATTCCGGCTGACAAGGCGATTAAAGGATTTGGTGGCGCAGTACTGTTCAGCACAGCGCCGGAATCGACAGGCAAGCTGCTAGAAGACGTCATGGGCTTGACGAGAGTAGGCGAGGATGCCGGCTTCGTGCGCTACCGTGCGTTCGGCGATCTGGGCAATGTCATTGAAGTGAACGCTGCCCCGATGGCTCACGGCCATGGAGGCCACGGAACGGTCCATCATATCGCGATGAGAGCGGCCGATGATGCAGAGCATGCGATCTGGAGGCATCATGTGGCTGCACATGGCTATCAGCCGACGCCAATCGTAGACCGTCAATATTTCAACGCGCTCTATTTCCGTGAGGAAGGCGGTATTCTATTCGAGATTGCGACTGATCCACCGGGCTTCACACGGGATGAAGAGCCAGAGCATCTGGGTGAGCAATTGATGCTGCCGGAGTGGTATGAGAAACATCGGGACGAGATCGAGAAGCTGTTGTTGCCATTTGAAGTGAGAGAATTGGAGGAGCGTGAGTCATGAAGCATCTATTCACGAAAGGCACTGACCCGAAGGCGCCGGTATTGCTGCTGCTGCATGGGACAGGAGGAACGGAGCGTGATTTGCTGCCGCTCGCGCAGAGGCTTTCTCCTTCTTCCTCCGTCCTAAGCGTCAGAGGCAACGTATCGGAGAACGGCATGCCGCGATTTTTCCGCAGATTGGCGGAGGGCGTATTTGACATCGAAGATTTGATCTTCCGCACGCAAGAACTTTGTGAATTTTTGGGCAGCGCGGCAAAGGAATACGGTTTCGATCGCGGCAATATCGTGGCGGTAGGTTATTCCAACGGAGCGAATATCGCAGGCAGCTTACTCTTCCATTATAGGGATACGCTGAAGGGAGCTATTCTGCATCATCCGATGGTTCCTATACGAGGGATAGAACTGCCTTCCATGGTGCAACTGCCTGTCTTCATCGGAGCAGGGGAGAACGATCCGATCTGCCCGCCGGGAGAAACAAGAGATTTGGAGGCGCTGCTCATCGGTGCTGGAGCGCATGTAACGACGCATTGGGAGAGCTTCGGTCACCAGTTAACCGGAACAGAGGTAGCCGCCGCAGCGGAATGGTTCCATAGAACGTTTTGAGGAGGAAGCGGTATGATCGCCATTGATCCCGAGCTGCAGAGTGCACAGGACAATTACAAGCTGTTAATCGGCAGCATTATTCCCCGTCCCATTGCTTTGGTTACCACTTTATCGTCAGCCGGAGTTCTCAATGCAGCTCCGTTCAGCTTCTTCAATATCGTGTCCTCCAACCCGCCTATGGTGTCTCTATCCGTACAACGCAGAGATGGGATATGCAAGGACACGACGCGAAATGCGGAGGCACAAGGCGCGTTCGTTATTCATATCGTCGATGAGCATAACGTGGAGGCGGTCAATCAGACGGCAGCAGCGACGGCACCGGATGTCAGTGAGGTAGAGCTAGCAGGACTGACGCCGATAGCCAGCGATAGAATCGGGGTACCAGGCGTGCGTGAAGCGCGCATCCGCATGGAATGCGTTCTGGAGCATGCCTTGCCGCTCGGAGGAACGGATGGCTCCCCTGCGTGCGATCTTCTGATCGGCAGAGTCGTGCGCTTCCATATCGCAGACTCGTTGTACGAGAAGGGGCGAATTGATACCGATAGCTTGAACCCGGTCAGCCGGCTCGCGGGCGATGACTATGCCGCGCTCGGGGAGAAATTTACACTCATGCGTCCCTTGTAATGATCTCTCTGTACGTGGTATCTCCCAAGCAGCATCCCTAAATATGGGGGTGCTGCTTTTTTGGCTTGAGTGAGATGAGCATCATCCTCTGTTGCGAGCTGCCAGAAAAGAAGCTCATCCTGCCGTCAGTCGTTTTTCCAGGCTTTAGACAGTCTGTATTGCTTGGGAGAGATTCCGTTCTCTCGCTTGAACATGCTGCAGAATTGCGCGTCATTGACAAATCCGGCATCAAGCGCAACTTCCGAGATGAGCTTCTCTGGATGCAAAATAAGGGCGGACCTAGCGTAGTTAAGCCGCTTTACGTACAAATATTGAAGCGGGGCAACGCCATATTTTTCTTTGAACAGATGACGAAACCTTCCGTAGCTGTACCCCGCCAAGTCAGCGAGCGCTTGAATGGATATTTTTTGGCGAAAATGCTCATCCATAAAGTTAAGCACATAATGCATCCGATCCGATTGCTGCTTGGGTGCCCGGCGGGTTCCGATCACTCGCAGCAAATGAATAGATAACTCGCCAACAAGCAAATTAAGCATGTCCGAGAAATCATCCTGCTGCTGTATGAATTCTGTTTTCATGCGAAGCAATATATTTTCTATCGTGCAATCCTTATCGTCCTCGAATACGCCGTTCAAGTGAGAAAGACCCTCCCGCTCACTGTTGAAGCCGACAAACAACACATCCGCTTCATTGATATGCAGCTCGTCATGCTCGGTGTAGGGAGAGACGAGGGCGAAGGTGTTTTTGCGGAAGGTGTAGGAAGTGGTTCCGATCTTTGTATGGCCTTTGCCATAATAATAAACGAGCTCGAAGCACTCGTGAAAATGAGAAGGGATATACTTCTGCTCCTCGCGCTTGGAGAAGAACAGAAAATCCATATTGTTCATGCCCGTAGCTCCCATCGTTTGATTTAGCCAAATCCTATAAGAAATATGAGCGAATCAAGATAAAACATCAGGGCGTTGTTTGGTACAATCATATCATTGATAGAAGCATATCGTAAACTTCATAGCGGATAGAGAAGATGAGCTGTGGAGTGATAACCAAACCTACTTCTAGGGGGCATAATGATGAAAAGAAGTTTATTGGCTTTAGTGCTGGCTGCTGTTATGTTGATTGCGGCCTGTTCGGGCGGGGGCAAAAATGCCGGTCCGGCGAATGAAACACCAGGCAATTCCGGTTCCAAATCGGATAACCTGAAAGTTGTTTTGCTTGTACCGGGCACGCTTGGAGACAAATCGTTTTTCGATGCGGCGAACAGCGGACTTGAGCAAGTTGCGAACAGCTTGCAAGCAGAAACTAAAGTTATCGAGATGGGCGTCGACACGACGAAGTGGGAGCCGACATTCAATTCTGTAGCTGGACAAGACTGGGATGTAATCATCTCAGGCGGATCGCAAATTACGGAACTGCTGAACGCTACAGCTGAGAAGCACCCTGATAAAAAATTCATCAACTATGACACAGACATCCCAGAAGCAGCACCAAACGTATACGCGATTTCTTACGCAACCAATGAAGTATCCTTCCTCGCAGGCGCGACAGCAGCTTTGACAAGCGTGTCCGACATGACAAATGCGAACGAAGAGAAGAAGATCGGTTTCTTGGGCGGCATGGACATTCCTGCCATTAACGCTTTCCTGGTTGGTTACATCGAAGGCGCCAAGTATGCAGTACCAGACATCAAAGTAGCCGTATCTTACGCAGGCAACTTCGCCGATCCGGGCAAAGGCAAGGAATTGTCCTTGCTGCAATACAACTCCGGCGTTGACGTGATCTTCAACGTTGCAGGCGGAACAGGCCTAGGCGTGTTCGATGCAGCGAAAGAGAAGAGCCGCTACGCAATCGGTGTGGACTCCGATCAAGGCACGATGATCGCAGGCACGGATAAAGACAAAGCGAACCTGATCATTACCTCTTCCGTGAAAAAAATTGACCAAGCCATTGTTCATGCCGTACGCGGCATTAAAGCTGGAACGCTGGAGCTTGGCAAGCTGGATGTTGTAGGCCTTGAGCAAGACGGCGTAGGCATCGTACGCAACAGCATTTTCAACTCGGTTGTGTCCGAGGACATCAAGGCTCAATTGGTTGAAATCGAGAAGAAACTGATTGCCGGCGAGATCAAAGTCAGCAACGCGATGGGTATGGAAACATCTGAAGTTGATCAAATCCGCAATTCCGTTAAGCCATAACATACGGATTCATACGAGCTTTAGGCTAAAATAACCAAGGGAGTTCTTCGAATGCGAAGAATTCCCTTCAATTCTATCAGGCCACCATCGCTAGGCTGGCGAGGGGCTAAGGGGAGAACAGTGATGCGGCAGAATGTGCTGGAGATGCGCAATATCACCAAGGTCTATCAGAATGGCGTTACAGCCAACCGCAACGTCGACTTCTCGCTGAGGGAAGGCGAAATCCATGCTCTGGCCGGAGAGAACGGGGCCGGCAAATCGACTCTGATGAAAATTCTGTTCGGCATGGAAGCGCCAAGCGACGGAGAAATCCGGCTGCGAGGCGAGGGGATGCGCTTCCAGACGCCGCAGGATGCGATTGAGAAGGGCATCGGTATGGTTCACCAGCACTTTATGCTGGTGCCGTCCTTTACGGTTGCGGAAAATATGGTGCTTGGGATGGAGCCGAAGCGAGGTCTCGGCATTCATTACGAAGAAGCGGTGCGTATGACGCAGGAGCTGTCTGACAAGTATCAGCTGACGGTTGATCCACGGGCGAAGGTAGAGTCCCTGTCGGTCGGCATGAAGCAAAAGGTGGAAATTTTGAAAGCGCTCCTACGTGGAGCAAAGATTCTTATTCTGGATGAGCCGACAGCTGTACTGACTCCGCAGGAGACGGAAGAGCTGTTCAAGCAATTGCTTGTGCTGAAGCAGGAAGGCCATACGATCGTCTTCATCTCGCACAAATTGAAGGAAGTGAAGGCGATCTGCGACCGCATTACGATTATGCGCAGCGGCACAAGTGCTGGTGTATTCGATATGGCGGACGTCACCGAGCAGGAAATATCGCGGCTGATGGTCGGCCGGGATGTCGTGCTCAAGTATGACAAGGCCGAATCGTTCTATGGACCTCCGGTGCTGGATGTTCAAGGACTTACGTACGTGAATGCGCTGGACAAAAAAGCGCTGAACGATATTCGTCTCTCTATTCGCACAGGAGAGATTGTCGGCATAGCCGGTGTAGAGGGGAACGGACAAGCCGAGCTGGTCAAGGCGCTTACCGGCGGGCTTGGCGGCCGGGTGAAAGGATCGGCCAAGGTGAATGGGTCCGAGCTCATCAGCCTGGATATGCGTTCGATCCGGGAGCTTGGCATCTCGTATGTCCCGGAGGACCGTATGAGCCAAGGGGCGGCCAAGGAGGAGAGCATCTCCGACAATATTATTTCTACGCGTTACCGCAGCCGGGACTGGAATAAAGGGTTATTCCTGAAGGGCAAGTCGATTGTACGTCTGGCAGAGAAGCTGATTGAGGAGTTTAAGGTCAGATGCTCAGGCCCTGCACAGCCGATCGGGATGCTGTCCGGCGGCAACATGCAGAAGGTGATCGTAGCGAGAGAATGCTCCACCGATCCCATCCTGCTTATTGCCGAGCAGCCGACCCGGGGTGTCGATATTGGAGCCGCACAGCTGGTCCACAAGAAGCTGCTGGAGATGAGAGACCAGAATTGCGCGATATTGCTTATCTCGGCCGACTTGAATGAAATTATGGAGCTGAGCGATACGCTGTATGTGATGTACGGCGGTGAGTTGGTCGCTGCATTCGATAAACCGTCCGAAGTGACGGAAGAAGAGCTGGGACTGTATATGCTCGGATTGAAAAAACAGCAGGGTGAACACACAGGGAGGGGCGTAACGTCAGATGCTCAAGTACTTTGATGCCATAAGAACACTGATATCGGTTGCGATCGCGCTAGTTATCGCCTTCCTCATCATTGCTATGATCAGCGAACAGCCGCTGGAGACGATTTCGATTTTCTTGCTTGGACCGATCTCGACTACGGCACAGATCGGCAATGTGGTCGAGATGTCGATTCCGCTTATGTTCACAGGCCTGTCGGTCGTCCTGCTATTCCGCAGCGGATTGTTCAACTTGGGTGCGGAAGGATTGTTTTATATATCGGGTGTGATTGCCGCTATTATTGCGATCTACGCCAGCATGAACAGCTTTATCCATCCCGTTGTAGCGATACTTGGAGGCTCGACGGTTGGTGCTCTTCTATCGGCGATTCCCGGCATTATGAAAGCGAAGTGGAACGCGGAAGTGCTCGTTACATCTCTGATGTTCAACAGCATACTGTCCGGTATCGGCCTTTATATCTTGAATTATCATCTACGGGATGCAGCGGCCTTCGCCAATGTGTCCTACAAGTTCCAGGAGACGGCAAGGCTTGCGAATTTGATTCCGGGCACGCGAATCCATACGGGACTGATTCTGGTGCTCTGCTGCATTGTGGCTACGCATTACTTCATGTATCACACAAGATGGGGTTATGAGCTGCGCATGACGGGCTCCAACCGCGCTTTCGCCGAGTTTTCGGGCATTAAGACGGCACGGGTCATCATTACGGTGCATCTGATCGCCGGGTTCCTTGCGGGAATGGGCGGAGCGGTGGAAGTGCTGGGGATGTATTCCCGATTCCAATGGTCCAGTCTTCCTGGCTATGGCCTGGACGGCGCGTTGGTCGCTTTGCTGGCGAAAAACAACCCGCTGTCGGTCGTTGGTGCAGCGCTCTTCCTGGCCTATATTCGGATCGGTGCTGACCAGATGTCTATCATGTCGGATGTTCCGGCAGAGCTTATCTCGATCATTCAGGCGATTATTATATTGCTCATCTCAGCGGAGCAATTCCTGAAGATGTGGAAGAATAGACAGCTGCTGAAGGAGGCGGAGAAACTTGGATAGCTTCTGGAGCGTACTTTTTTCGACTGATTTTGCTTTCTCCGTCCTTCGGGTTACAACACCGATCTTGCTTGCTGCGTTAGGCGCGCTGATCTCCAACAAAGCCGGTATCGTCAATATCGGGATGGAGGGCACGATGCTCGTTGGCGCCTTGACGGGCGTTATCGTGAGCGCCTACACGGGCAGTGCCTGGATCGGACTGCTTGGAGCGGTCATGTCCGGTATTACGTTGTCGGCCATTCTGGCCTATTTCACACTGAAGATCAAGACGCATATTATTTTGGGCGGTATTGCGATTAATATGTTCGCCTCGGGCGGAACGGTCTTTATTCTTTATTTGGTAAGCGGGGACAAGGGTACATCGACTTCTCTGCAAAGCAAAGTGCTGCCGAACCTTCATATTCCGCTGCTGCAGGATATTCCGTTAATCGGACCGATTCTCTCCGGTCATAACGTATTGACGTATGTCTCATTGCTGGCTGTGGCGGGCGTGTACTATATGCTGAAGAGAACACCGCTGGGTCTGCAAATTCGTTCGGTCGGCGAAAATCCTCAAGCGGCTCAATCGGTCGGCATCAGCGTGGCCAAAATTCAATTTATCGCGCTATTGCTAAGCGGATTTTTTGCTTCCCTCGGCGGCGCGTTCATGTCTATGGGCTATCTGTCCCTCTTCTCAAGAGACATGACGGCCGGTCGGGGCTGGATCGCTATTGCGGCTGAAGCACTGGGCGGAGGCAGCACGATTGGAACGTTTGTTGCTTCGTTAATATTCGGGGCGACAAATGCCATGGCGAATGCGCTGCAAATTTTGAATATACCATCAGAGCTTATCTCGACGTTCCCGTATGTGGCGACGGTAGTGGGATTGCTCGTTTACGCAATGATTGAGAGCAAGCGAAAGAAACGGAAAAAGGGAATTTAAAGGCTAAGGAGACTGACAATTATGGCACGAATTATACTAGATACCGATATTGGGAGCGACGTGGATGACGCAATGGCGTTAGCCTTGGCGATGCATTCGGAAGAAATACAAATCGAAGGCGTGACAACGGTCTATGGAAACGTAGAGCTGCGTGCGCGCATGGCGAAAAAAATGCTGCAATACGGCGGACATCCGGAGGTTCGCGTCTATGCCGGCCTTAACCAGACCTTGCTGGGCAACCGCGAGATCTGGATGGCTGGCCATGAGGGTGACGGTCTTCTGGCTGAGGATGACAACCTGGCGTATGAGGATCGGCATGCAGTCGACTTCATGATTGATACGGTTATGAGCAATCCTGGCGAAATTACGCTTGTAGCGATCGGCCCGCTGACGAACATTGCGGCTTGTTTGATCCGCGAGCCTCGCGTGGCCCAGAATGTGAAGGAGATCGTCATTATGGGCGGCGTAACCCGTCTCGGTGACAACGGCATGCATATGCGAATTGTCGAGCACAACATCGTCTGCGATCCGGAAGCGGCTTCGCTCGTATTCCGCAGCGGCGCTCCTATTCTGATGGCTGGGCTGGATGTAACGCTTAAAGTTATTATTACGGAGGCGGAGCGAGCGAAGCTTCATGCTACAGGCGATCCGCTGAATATGGCGCTGGCTCGTATGATCAGCAAATGGTTTGATTTTGCGAAGGAAGAGAAGTCGTTCATGCACGATCCGCTCACAATCGCGTTATTGATTGATCGTACGCTTGTCCGGACGGAGCGCATGAACATCCGTGTAGATTATGACCATCGCCCGCAGACTGGTCAGACGATTGGCACACTAGACGAGAAGGGCAACGTCGAGGTTTGTCTGGATGTTGATCATACCCGTGCGGTAGCGCTGTTGATGGAGCGGTTGGTCGACAGGAAGGTTAACGGAGTATGAAGCAGCCCAATATCGTCGTCGTAGGCAGTATGAATATGGATATTGTCGTAAAGACTTCCCGATTCCCGGGGGGCGGAGAGACGATTCTGGGCGACGAGCTTCACTTCATATCCGGTGGCAAAGGCGCCAATCAGGCGGTTGCCCTGGCTCGCCTGGGCGCACAGGTAACTATGGTCGGCGCGGTGGGTCTCGATTCGTTCGGTCGTACACTTATGACGGCGATGGCCGATAATGGCGTGAACTGCGACTATATTAAAATTACAGAGCAAGCTTCTACTGGCACTGCCTCGATTACGCTGACACCGGACGAGAATAATATCGTTGTGGTGCCTGGGGCGAACACCAAGCTGGAGGCACGTGACGTCAAGCAGGTTGAAACGCTCATTCAAGCGGCGGATGCGGTATTGCTGCAGCTGGAGGTTCCGCTTGCAACGGTGGAATATGCTGCGGCGCTGGCAGAGAAGCACGGCAAATTCGTCATTCTGAATCCGGCGCCGGCGCGTCCGCTGCCGGAGAGTCTGCTGAGACGGGTTCATGTCATGACGCCGAATCGTACAGAGCTTGAAGCTCTGACCGGGATTGATCTCGATGAGCGCCCGCTGGAAGAGGCGGTCGACAAGCTGCTGGATAGCGGGGTTCACTGCGTCGTAACGACGTTAGGTTCGGAAGGGTCGCTGTGGAAGCGCAGAGACGGCTCGCTGCAGCGCCAGTCTGCTTATCGCATGGAAGTTGTCGATACAACCGGAGCAGGGGATGCATTTAACGCGGGATTGGCTTATGATATAAGCGCGGACCGTGGAATTGGAGACGCAGTTGCTTTTGCCGCCAAGGTGTCCGGACTCGCCGTTACGAAGTTCGGGGCGCAGGACGGAATGCCGACGATGGCGGATGTAGAGACATATTTTCATGAATGAATAGCGAGGGCTGCATGTGAGACAGATGAAAAAAATGATCATCGATGCGGATACAGGCATCGATGACGCGCTTGCCATTCTATACGCATTGAAATCGCCTTCCATTAAGGTTGAAGGCATAACGACGGTATTCGGCAATATTAACGTGGAGAAGGCAACAGACAATACGCTAAGAATGATTCAATTGGCTGCTCCATCTTACGAGGTGCCCGTAGCACAGGGAGCGGGTAAGCCGCTGAAGCGGGGCAACCCCCAATTCGGAACGCACGTTCACGGAGCGAACGGCATCGGCAATGTGGAGATTCCGGCTTCTGCACAGCAGGTACTGGACGAAGCGGCGGCAGACTTTATATTGCGTAAGTCGCATGAGCTGGAAGGCGAGTTGATTCTAGTGACGCTAGGTCGGATGACGAATCTGGCGCACGCGATAGAGAAGGATCCTGACGTATGCCAGCGCATCAAGCATGTGTACGTGATGGGTGGGGCTGTAGCCGTTCCCGGCAACGTTACACCGGTATCGGAGGCTAACATTTGGGGAGATCCCGAAGCGGCTGAGCTTGTATTTGATTCCGGCGTTCCGCTCACGATGGTCGGTCTCGACGTGACGATGAAGACGCTGCTGACGGGCGAGCATCTGGACAGGCTGCAGCAAGCATGCGGGGAAGAAAATGATGAGATGGTGAATTTCATTCGGGAATCGCACCGATTCTATTTTGATTTCTATCGTTCCAGCAATTACTTTATCGATGCAGCTCCGATTCATGATCCACTTACCATACTGATAGCGGAAGATCCATCGATCGTGACCACGCAACAGATGAATGTGAAGGTCGTATGCGATAGCGAACTGTGCTCGGGCATGACGGTAGCCGATTTGCGCCGCAAATCGCTGATTGGCTCACCGATTAACGTATGTACGAATGTGGATGCTGCGCTTGCGGTCGATCGCTTATTGCACGCTTTTATATAAGATTGTAGGTAGAGCTATTGTATATTCCTTGTTTTATGCCCGTGCTGATGCACGGGTTATTTTTTTGCTCTCAATTGCTGTTCATGAAAGCATGACGCGCCCCGGCCTTCGATATACATAATCAGATGGGAACTTTCGAAGAGTCAGGGCAAGGACATGAAGGGTGGTTGGAGCATGGCAGTGGATTGCGTCATTATCGGCGGCGGACCGGCGGGATTAAACGCGGCGCTGGTGCTCGGGAGAGCTAGAAGAAGCGTTATTGTATTGGACGATAATCAGCCGCGTCATGCAGTGACTCAGCATACACATGGCTTCCTGACCAGGGATGGCGTAACGCCTGGCAAGCTAAGAGGGCTGGCACAGAGGGAGCTTGCCGCCTATCCGACAGTTGCAATGGAGCATAGACGGGTGACGGAAATATGGCGCGCGGGTGCCGGATTCCATATAGGGACGGGGGATGGGAGCTGGTATGCTGCTCGGAAAGTGCTGCTGGCGACGGGACTTCGGGAGACACTGCCACAGGTGCCGGATATCGACAGCTTTTATGGCCGGAGCTTGTTCAATTGTCCGTATTGCGATGGCTGGGAGCTGCGCGACCGCCCATTAATCGTGATCGCTGACGGCATGAACGCATTCACGCTGACCAGGCTTGCGTATCAATGGAGCAAGGATTTGCTCCTATGTACGAACGGTGCAGAAGGCACGTTAAATGAAGAAGAGCTGAACCAGTTGAAGAGTCATGGTATTCGGATCACGAAACGGCGAGTCGCAGGGTTGGAGGGAAAGGATGGGGAGCTTCATTCTATTCGGCTTGAGGGCGGTGCGCAGGTGCGGCGCTCCGGCGGCTTTGTATCGCCAGTCTGGCGGCAGGCTGCTCCGTTCGGGGATTGGCTGGGTTGTGCAGCCAATGAGCAAGGCGGCATTCAGACTGACCGCCTTGGACGTACAAGTGTATACGGCGTTTACGCAGCCGGTGATTCCTCCGTCATCGCGCCTGCCCAAGCGGTCATTGCGGCGGGAGAAGGCAGCAAGGCCGCGATCGGGATTAACGCGGATTTAATCCAGGAGGATTTTTGAGAAGGATAGGTGGTTCGTATGATTTCAAAAACCCGGGATATTTAAGGATAGGCAGATATGGAAGAGTTGAATATAAAAGTTCTCAATGAGAGTCCCATCCGTCAGCTGTTTCAAGTAGGGTGAGCCATTTTCGGGGGGCGTGTTTTGGTGATTTATTTGGTATTTATTATCCCGATTTTAGGCATGATGCTGTATATCAATACCGTGAAGCTGCTGAAAAATATGAAAGAAGGAAAGAATACAGCAAACCAAACAGGCTGGGGATCGTTATTGACAGGGTTAATTCTATTGTTTACCTTGTTGCTGATCTTAAGTATGAACTGAACCGGCCATTATCCAGACTTTCTCAATACCTAAGTCATGAATTGTTCAGCTTGTGCCGTAAAATCTCACGGTGTTGGTCCTTCAGTAATTCAAATTGCTTCTTGCGATGACCATTCGCGCCGGAAGGATGGGGGAAGTCGAACAAGCAGCGTTTATGAAGCCGTTCCCCTGGGAGCGGCTGTTCGTCGTCAATGTAACGCAGCACATCCGAGACGGATTTTCCGAGCGGAATAATGACGGAGTCCTGCACGGCTGCAAGCTCGCTGGCAAAGTCGTTTAGAGCATACTTGCGAATCAGGCCGGATGACAACATCCGAGGCTGATGGCCTGTATAGTTGTCCCCTTTGCGGAATAGAGGGTAACGGATGACAGAGGTCGTATGAATGAACTCTCGGTGTGTATCGAACAATTCGCTGCTATCTGTGACATTCAGCAGCTCTGGCAAGCCAAGCTCATTCAGCATGTCCACCAGATGGCGGCGCATCGTTCCGGCGAAGCTGGCTACATATTTCGCTCGCCGATCGATGTCCGCAAGGCTTATGCCAGAAGCCAAGTCATCCTTTGCTTGGCGAAGCGACAGCGACATTTGCGTAAACCCTGGTGTAATGCCGACGATAGTGACCCTGGCGGAAGGATTCACGTAATCGTATGGCGCGTAGTAGAGGGATAGATCATTTTCTTGCTCCAGTAAAAGGTCATCGATTAGAAGGTCTTCGCGTTGCCAAGCTCGTTCTGGCAGGTGGGCAATTGGTTGCGCAAACGTTGAAATTCGAGAAGGAGACATTCATGTGCCAACTTTCTATCACTAGATTTTCATTGAAATAGATTGGGAGTAACAGGAGTCCAAACCGTACAACTCTTGCCGATTAGTTTGTGTCTATTATAAAGAAAAAATGAGCGATAGCTGTACAGAATGACGGGGATTAACTGGAAATCCCCTGGAAACAACGGAGTTCATTGGATGAACCTTTGTCGCTAGGGGATTTTCTCATGCTGCTCATAGGAGGTGTTTTAACTATTGAAGCGCATCTATAATCTTTTTACGCAGCTCCGCACTTAGCGGACCGCCGCCGTGCGCGAGTTCCAGTGCCCAGATGACTGCGCCTGCGGCTGGCGGCTCCTGGAGGAGAATGAAATGGCATGCGCGTTCGGTCAGTTCCAACACGAATTGCTTGTAGCGGTCGCGCATGATGGGAGATGCTGCTTTCACCCATACCGAGCCGGCCATGACGATATCGACAGGCTGCTCGTCAAAGTCCAGATGACTGATGCAGCCAACGGTGGAGTAAGCGAGCTGGCGCGCGGAATGCTCCACGATCACCGATGCGACAGGATCGCCGTTCTCCGCTGATTCGAATAGCAATGTAACGAGATCCGTGAAAGGAAGCTTGCGGGTCACCAACTGCTCCAGCGCATGATCCATGAAGTTTTCTTTGCCGCTAGCACCAATCAGCTTCATGGCGGGTTCTGTCATGCTTGTCTCGGGAGCGAGACGGTAGAAGCTATCATAGATCGCGCGAATAACGCGGCGAGTCAGATAGAAGCCGCCGCCTTCGTCGCCAGATAGCTCGCTGCCTACGCCGCCGACTTGCAGGCGCTGCCCAGTCGGTGAGATGCCGCCTGTGCAAACGCCGGAGCCGTTAATGGAGCAGATGCCGTAGCCCTTCTCGCTGCCGACTTTGATGCCAAGGAAGGAGTCATTGTCCAGTGCATAGGAGGTGAAGCCGATTCGCTCCACCACTTCATTCAGGTTGCGCTTCTGGACAGGGATGTCCGCACCGGCGAGGCCAAATGCTCCCGTTGCTACATCTTCCATCGATAGTCCGTTTCTTGATAGCAGCAGTGTAATTTGTTCATTCATCACGCGATAGGCCTCGGCATAGCTGTCCTTGAACTGCTCATGACTGCATGTGCCCGAGCGGATATGATCGACGAACGTGCCGTCTAGATGGAATAAGAAGTAGTCCGTCTTGCTGTTGCCGCCGTCAACGCCAATTACATAATTACCTTTCATAGCAGGTCATGCTCCTTATTCGTGCTGCATTTATTTGAATTGAGGCAAATAGTCCTTATGCGCTTCCTTCAGTTCATGGAAGCAATCATGCGCCGTCTGATAGTCGCCCACCAGCGGGTTCATCATCAAAGCGCGCATCGCCGCCGCTTCACTTCCTTCTACAGCCGCCGCGACCGTCTCGCGCTCGTAAGCTTTTACCATACGCATATAGTCGATGATATGCTTGTTGTCGAAGTCAGGCACGGCAATCGGCTTCGCGCCGTCCTTGCCGATTACAGCCGTTACTTCAATAGCATCGTTGTCTTCCATGAACGGAAGTGCGCCATGGTTCAGCAGGTTTACGACATGCTTTTCTTGCTTGTCATTGAAGATGGCGTCCACCAAGCTGATTGCGACTTCGGAATAGTTGGCGCCGCCACGGGAAGAGAGCAGCTCCGGCTTGGAATGCAGATTGGCGTTGGAGTAGATGTCCAGCAGTTCTTCTTCGATCTGCATGCACTTCTCGCCGCGAGACAGCTCCGCGTCCTTCAACAATTTCAGCTTCTTATCCTTGTAGTAATAATATTCAAGATAGGAGGAAGGAATGGCACCGACTAACTGAACAAGCTCTTTGCTGAAGCCAGTGGAAGGAATGTTCTTCATCGTCTCGCTGTTCAGACCCCTATCCAGCGCCGTCTTCAAATAGTCCTTGCCGTCTTGCTCAATCGCCGTGATCCAGCTCAGGTGATTCAGACCGACATACGTAAGCTCTGCATTCGGAAGCTCCATGCTTTCACGAATACTTTTGTTCATATTATACGGAACGTTGCACAAGCCCAGCATTTTCACCTTCGTATGATTCAGAATCGCTTCGGTAATGATACCCGCTGGATTAGAGAAGTTGATAAGCCAAGCGTCAGGACATAGCTCTTCCATTCTTTTTGCGATATCCAGCATAACCGGGATCGTACGCATCGCTTTGAAGAAGCCGCCAATGCCGCATGTTTCTTGTCCGATCAAGCCGTATTGGAGGGGAATCTGTTCGTCAAGGACGCGCGCAGGCAGCTTGCCAACACGGATCTGTCCGAGTACAAAGTCTGCGCCGCGCAGTGCTTCATCGAGATCCTGCGTCTGGATGACCCCGCAGTTCATGCCCGCTGCGGCGGTCATCCGCTCGCACAGTCCTCCGACAATTGATAGTTTTCTATCGTCGATATCCATCAGGGCAAGTTCGTGAAGAGGAAGAGCGCTTTTCCTCTTGATGATGCCTTCCATAAGTTCAGGCGTATACGTGCTGCCAGCGCCGATAATCGCGATTTTAAGCTTTCTCTCCATGTCACTCATCCTTTGCTGCATTAGTATGGCCAGTATAACACGAGGCACTATTTCCGACAATAAATATCAATATGATTGAAAAGTTTTGAAATAAAATTTTAAAAAATAGAGATGAGTGCAAACGTTTGAGCCGAAAAGTGCTTGTAATTTGTGTCTATTACGTATAGTATTTAGTTGCGAAAACATGACACGGAATAGGGAGCGGCACATGGCGATTAATGATAACGTCTTGATTAAAATCCGCGAACGCAAGGACAGTCTGACGCCTGTTGAACGGTTAGTCGCGGAGTATATATTAGCCAATAAAGAAGAGATCCCGCATCTGTCGATCAAAAGCCTGGCGCAAGCGAGCAAGACGAGCGATGCATCTGTCCTGCGCTTCTGCAAGACGATGGGATACAATGGCTACCGGAGCTTTATCGTGAGCATCTCGGCTTCTCTCGGTTCGATGGATGAAGATTCGGGCGATCAGTATACGGATATTCAGCCTGGCGATGAGCTTACAACGATCATCTCCAACATCAGTCGCAATAATATGCGTTCTATCGAGGATACACTGAGCGTGCTCGATCGGTCGGCCGTGGAGCGGGCTGTTCATGCGCTGCGTACGAGTAAGCGGATCATCTTCTTTGGGATCGGCGCTTCGGGACTTGTAGCGCAGGATGCAGAGCAGAAGTTCACGCGCATCAATATGATGTGCCATGCTTTTCTAGACGGGCATAGTCAGCTTACGGCGGCTGCGCTGCTGTCCAAAGAAGATGTAGCGATCTTTATCTCCAATTCGGGCGATACGATCGAAATTTTGGATGCGCTTGAAATTGCGAAGAAGAATGGCGCGCACATCGTGGCGATTACCAAATACGGCAAGAGCGAGCTGTCCAGCCGTGCGGATACACTGCTAAGCATCTCAACGCCGGAGATATCCATCCGAAGCGGAGCTATGGGTTCGCGCATCGCCATGCTGACGATTATTGATATGTTATTCGCCGGGGTGGCGAGCGCAGACTATCAGCAAGTGAAGAAGTATCTATCGAAGAGCCGGAGCATCATTGCGAACAAGCGGAGAAGATAAAGCGGCTGACAACCTGGTCATGAATGTTAACCACTGTCCTTTTGGATGGTGGTTTTTTATTTCATTCTACGAGAATGCGTGATCATCCAGCATGTTGCCGGGATCGCCGAGGGATATTGTCGACAAAGGCTGTGCAGGAAGCACAAATGATGATATAAAATGCCAAATATAATTTTCAATATAAAAATTTATTTCAAAATGTATTGACGAGGATGAAATAAAAGTTTTAATATAGAGTCAGAAATACAACAGAAATGAAACGATCATACGGGCTGACACAGGGAAACGAACCGTAGGCCATGATCACGTTAGGGGAATCACTATGAATGACTATCTTGCAAGCTTAACGACGGAGGGGATTAATGCCGAGACGGCTATGATTGACGAGTTGACGACGGAGCAAATGTTGAAACTTATCAATCAAGAAGACGCGACGGTACCTACGGCGGTTGCCGCGGAGCTGTCTCACATTGCAGCTGCTGTGGAAGCGCTTCATCGGGTGCTGGCAAGCGGTGGCCGAATGTTCTACATCGGCGCGGGAACATCAGGAAGACTTGGTGTGCTTGACGCTTCGGAATGTCCGCCGACCTTCGGAACCGATCCCTCACTGGTACAGGGTCATATCGCAGGCGGTGATATCGCACTGCGGGTCGCTGTGGAAGGCTGCGAGGACGATGGAGAAGAAGGCAAGGCACTCATGGATCGAATTGGTGTGACGAACAAAGACGCGGTAATCGGCATATCGGCAAGCGGAAGCGCCGAATTTGTAATCGAAGGATTGCGCAGAGCGGGTGAGATTGGCGCTTTGACCATCAGTGTCGTGAATAACAAAGGAACAAAGCTGGGAGAAGTGAGCTCGATTACGATTGCGCCAGTCGTTGGACCGGAGGTGATTGCAGGCTCGACCAGATTGAAAGCGGGTACAGCGCAGAAGCTGGTGCTGAACATGCTGACGACAGGTACGATGGTGAAGCTGGGCAAGACGTACAACAACTTGATGGTCGATATGCGGGCCAGCAATAAGAAGCTATATGATCGGGCCGTTCGTATGATCAGGACGACAACCGGAGCCAGCCATGATACTGCACAAGAAACGTTGCAACAGGCGTCCATGGACTGCAAGCTTGCGATTATGATGATCAAATCCGGGCTTGAAGCTGACGATGCTCGGAAGATGCTGTCACAATGCGGAGGCAGCCTGAAGAAAGCTATTCGCGTTTGCGCTAAAGTAATGTAGGTTGCTTGGCCGGATGTGGGTATATAGAATGAAATGATTAAAGGGAGGATCTTAGCAATGAAAAGAAAAACGAAATTTGCTGCAACTGTTTTGGCTCTCATGCTTTCTGTAAGCGCACTTTCCGCTTGCGGATCCAGTAACAACAACAATGCTGGTCCAAGCAACTCGCCTAGCCCGTCCGCTTCCACTGGAACGGAAGGCGAAGCTGCTAAAGACACCATTACGGCGCTTCTTCCGCCGGTGTCTCCAAAGTACCAAGAGAACTTCAAGCAAATGGAAGCCGACTTCAACAAGCTTTATCCTAACCTGACATTGAAAATCGAACCTGCAAGCTGGGAAGACATGACGCAAAAGCTGGATACGCAAGTGAATGCGGGCAGCCCTCCTGATCTTGCTTTCATCGGCTCCGACGGCATCTCCAAGTATGCGCAAATGGGCATGCTGCTGGATATTAAAGGCCTAGTTACACCAGAGATGGCAGCTGACTTCGACGAAGCTCCGCTGGAATACATGAAGAACGGCGACGGCCTGTACGGCATGCCGGCATACATGGAAGTTCATGCGATCGGCGGCAACAAGCAGATGCTTGAGCAAGCGAACATCGATTGGAAGAAAGTACAGCAACAAGGCTGGACGTATGAAGAATTCCGTGAAGCGATCAAAGCGGGCGTGGTTACGGAAAACGGCAAAACGCGCTATGGTTTCGTATTCGCAACAGCTGGCGTAGCATCCAAAGACTACCTGAGCATTTTGGTGAAAAACGCAGGTATGCCATCGCCGTTCACTAAGGACCATAAGTATTCCTATACAAGCAAAAACTACCTGGAAGTATTGAAAGCAATTCGTCAAATGATCGACGACGGCTCCATGCCGAAAGAGCTGAGCTCCGTTGATGCGGGCAAACGCTGGAACATGTTCCTGACAGGCCAAACGATGATCACGGGTAAAGGCCTGGCGGTATTCGAGAACTCCGCTAACCAAAACAACAAGAAAATCGAAGCCAATGATGGAAGCGCTGTAGCGGACAGCATCGCGGTAGATTACCTTGTATTGCCTGTGCCTTCCTTCGCGGGCCAAGAAGCCGTATCCCACGCTGTTGTAGACGGATATGTAGCCTTCCGCGGCAAGAAAGAACCAACAGAAGAGCATAAAGCAAACATTGTGAAAGCAGCGTACTTCCTGGCAAGCGGTCAAGTAGCAGCAACAACAAATGCGGACCTGTTCGCAGCTCACATTACAGACAGCGCTCGTGAAATTGCTAAAACGATGGAGTCCACACGCAATCCTGACAACATCGCAGCTGTAGAGAAAATGCTGGAGCATGCTGCACCGGCTCGTCCAGACATCCCGGTAGAGCTTGGCGCGAAAGCGATCAAAGTAGAAAATGAAGTCGTCATTCCGAAGCTTCAAGCTTTGCTTGCTGGCGAGATTTCGCCGGAAGACATGTACGCAGCGGTTAAGAAAGCTGCAATCGACGCCTTTGGCGCGGATGGAGTTGTACAAGAGTAAAACTTGCTTGGGTCGAAGTGATTCGAAGGTGAGTGTCCGCGTTTGAGCGGAGGTTTTGAACGCCGATAGAATTCGGCAAGATGAACGCTCGGATAGCCGCCCTGAGCGGGAGGCTATCCGATTATGTTTTCGGAGAAGTTAGCGGTAGTGAAAGGAGTCCTGCATGATGGCTCGAGCATCAAACATCAAGAATCGTCTTAATAAGGGCGACGGCGCCTGGGCATATGGATTTATTGCGATAGCGCTTGTCGTATATGCGCTATTCACAGCGTATCCCGTTATTAGTGCATTACTTATCAGCTTTCAAGAATACCGTCCTTTAGGCTCCAGCTTTAATGGAATTGACAATTACGCGAGTATCTTCAAAAGCGAGCTATTCGGCAAAGCTTTGTGGAACACGCTAGTCTATACGGTACTGACGGTTCCGGTTGCGCTGATTCTTTCATTCGGTGTAGCCATCATGATTATGCCGCTTAAAAAATGGGCGCAGACGACGTTCAAGGCAATCTATTACTTGCCTGCTGTTGCCTCCGGCGTAGCTCTGTCCGTTGTATGGCTATGGATCTATGATCCAATGCCAGGCGGCATACTCAATCAACTGATTGGACTTCTTGGCATAGAGAACCAGAACTGGCTGGGCTCCAGCTCCACATCCATGTTCTCTCTCGTACTGATGTCCTGGCTGTCGAGCCACGGAACAAGCATCATCATCTATGTAGCCGCGCTGCTCGGCATCGACGAAAGCTACTATGAAGCGGCGGAGATTGATGGTGCAACGTTCTGGCAGAAGATGTGGCATATCGTCATTCCATGCCTGAAGCCAACCACTTTGTTCTTGCTCGTAACCGGCGTTATCGGCTCCTTCCAGGTATTCCAGAATGCGTACCTGATGACGGGAGGCGGACCGGACCATTCTACCACAATGGTAGGCTTGCTTATCTTTGATACCGCGTTCAAATATTTCGAATTCGGCAAAGCGGCAGCTCAATCGCTTATTCTTGCCCTAATTATCGGCATCATCGCGTTTATCCAGTTCAAGTTCCTGGGCAAAGACGTGGAATACTAGTAGAAGGAGGGACCCGAATTGGCCCTGTTTAACAACCACTTGGGAAATCGCGCAGCCAGATACACACGCAACACGATCATTGTTGTCCTCCTTCTGCTGTTCGCGTTAGCAACTTTGTTCCCTATCTATTTCATGGTTATGTCATCCTTCGGGGATCCCGTTGAAGCCGGAGCAATCAGCTATTCCATCTGGCCCGGGAAGTTCTCGTTCGAATCGTATAAATTTTTCTTCAAATTTAGTGAGTACTCGTATCGCTGGTTACTGAACTCTTTGATCGTGGCTACTGTCGTTATGGTTTCTAACGTCATATTTGCCACGATGGCGGGTTATGCGTTCGGCAAGATCAACTTCAAAGGACGCAAGGTGCTGTTCGCCGTATTGCTGGCTGCGATGATGATTCCTTACCAAGTTACGCAAGTGCCGCTGTACATTCTGATTGTGAACATTTTCGAGATTCAGAATACGTATCAAGCTCTTATTCTGCCGTCGCTCGTTACGGTCTATAATATCTTCCTTGCGAAGCAGTTCATGAGCTCCATTCCAAATGAAATATTGGAAAGCGCCAAGGTAGAGGGTGCAAGTCAGTTCAAAATTCTGACTAAAATTATTATGCCCCTGTCCAAAACCGTCATGGCCGTTATGGCAATCCTGACGTTCATGGAAAATTGGAATACGTTCTTCTGGCCGTTCCTGGTTACGAACACGATGGATATGCAGACCATTCAGGTCGGTCTGAAAAACTTCCGTTTCGCCAACACAACGTACTTTGCTCCGATGATGGCGGGCGCGACCATCTCTGCGGTTCCGATGTTCATACTGTTCTTCAGCCTGCAGCGTTACTTCCTGGAGGGTGTAACAGTCGGCGCGGTCAAAGGTTAACATGCACACTGACAAGGCTGCGGCTCCTGCCGCAGCCTTGGTATTAGGTGCGGTTCAAGGAAGGGGAGAAGCAGCATGATTGAAACCTGGAATGAGCGATACTGCTCGGAAGTGATCGATTTGTGGAATAAGGAAGCCGTTAAGGACGGCTACAAGGAGATGACGGAAGAGGACTTTTCTCGTATTTTCACGGATCATGCCAGCTTCGATCCAACTTGCACGTTCGTATGGCTGGAGGCAGGCCGGGTAACGGGCTTTGCCTGCGGCTGTACAGGAGATGAACTTCCGCTAGGCGACATAGCCGGATATATTACCTGCATCGTGGTGAATTTGGGTTCAGCTTCAGCCAAGCAGGATCGATATACCGGGTTGCTGGAAGCTCTGGAAGTCCGCTTCTTGGAGCTGGGCAAGCGGCAGGCAGAGATGTTGTTTTTTAATCCCATGCCATTGCCGTGGTACATCCCCAATACGGAGCGCCATGAGCATAATAATGCGCCCGGCGTGCCTGTCGACAGCGGCCTGCATACCTTTTTGATTCAGGAGGGGTACGCTGAACGAGCGACACAATGCGCGATGTATTTGAAGCTAGGAGCCTTTGAGGTGCCGGAGAGCATGATCGCGAAGGAAGAGAAAGCGGCAGCCGACGGCTATACCGTAGAATTGCTGGATATGGCTAAGCATACGAGTGTTGCCGATATGCTGGAGACGCTTGGCAACCCGTTGTGGAAGAGAGAGATTGGAAGCAGCGCGGAGTCGGGGACGCCAGTTGTTATTGCAGCGCATGAAGGAAAGGCCGTCGGCTTTGCGGGACCGGTCATCAGGCAGCCTAACGGACGCGGCTATTTTGCCGGGATCGGGGTTATGCCTCAGCATGAGGGCCATGGGCTTGGCTCAAGCCTATTCTTCCGTCTATGCGAAGCCTTTCAGAATATGGGTACTGATTATATGTCCTTATATACGGGCAGCAGCAATCCTGCCATTCGCATTTATGAGAAAGCCGGATTCCAGACTGTGAAAACATTCGCTATCATGAGGAAGGAGCTTGCATAACCATGAGTGAAAGAGAACCGATTACGATTCTGGGCATTGGGGCCCATGTAGGTGACGTGGAATTAGTAGCTGGAGGCGTGCTTGCGAGCCATTGCTTGAAAGGCGACAAAATCGCGACGCTGGCTCTGACAGCTGGGGAGCGCGGCGTGCCGGACTGGCAGGACGTGAACGAATACCGGGAGCAAAAGGTGCGTGAAGCCCATACCTTCGCCAACATGCTGGGTGGCGAAGCACGCGTATTCGAGATTCCGGATGGCGAAGTTCCGGATGATCAAGAGATTCGTCTGCGTGTCTGTGACGTGATCCGTGAAGTGAAACCGAACATTATCATTACGCATCATTGCAACAGCATGCATAAGGATCATGCAACGACACATCGTATTGTCAACGATGCACGTTTCTTCGCCGGTCTGCGAGCCATGGAGCGTGAGCATCCGCCACACTTTGCAGCGAAGCTGTATTATGGCGAGAACTGGGAGGATGCGGTTGACTACGTGCCGTATGTCTATGTGGACTTCAACCAAGAAGCATTCGACCTATGGATCAAAGCGCTGTCCACACACTGGTTCGTGACGGGCAGCAAGTCTTTCAACTACATGGATTATTACAAGTCTCTTGCCCGCGTAAGAGGACTGGAAGCCAGGAAGGAATATGCGGAGACATTCATGATTCCAGCGGAGACGATGCGCTTGCGTCAATCCGAGCTGTAATACAGGGATCAAGAGGTGAAGCTGATGATACGAAACGGAATTGACAATATCGATGCATATGCGGATCTCTTCAGAGGCCGACGTCTTGGTCTCATCACAGCGCCGACAGGGCTGAATGCGGAGTTCCGCTCGACGATTGATATTTTGCATGAGAAATTTCATCTTGCAGCTATGTTCTCTCCTGAACACGGCGTTCGGGGCGATCTGGCTGCGGGTGCCTTGGTAGATACGTATGAGGATCCCGCGACTGGCGTGCCGGTGTACAGCTTGTACCGCAAGGATTCCAAACGACTGACGCCGGAGATGCTGGACGCTGTTGATATGGTCGTCTATGATATTCAAGATGTTGGCGCGCGCTATTATACGTTTATCTACACGATGCTCTATGCGTTGGAAGACTGTGCGAGGGCAGGCAAGCCGCTTGTCGTGCTGGATCGGATCAATCCGCTCAATGGGGTGACGGTAGAGGGGAATGTGCTGAAGGAAGGATTCACATCGTTTGTAGGCAATTATCCGCTCGCTGTGCGTTACGGGTTAACAGCCGGCGAGGTGGCTATAATGGCCAACAGCGAGATGAATCTGAACGCCGAGCTACATGTTGTGCCTTGCGAGGGGTGGAACCGCAAGATGACGTTCCCGGAGACGGGACGTGCATGGATACCGCCTTCCATGGGCATTCCTCGGTTCCATACGGCACTGCTCTATCCGGGCACTTGTCTGTTCGAGGGGACGAATCTGTCCGAAGGACGCGGCACGACAGCTCCATTCGAGCTGATCGGGGCTCCATTCGTAGATGCGGAGCTGCTCGCGAAGGAGATGAATGCCAAAGGCTTGCCGGGCGTCTATTTCCGCCCATCTTACTTCAAGCCGACCTTCTCGAAGCATGAGGGTGAGCTGTGCAGAGGCGTGTATGCGCATGTACTGGATGAGCGGGCGCTGAGGCCGGTGGAGCTGGGCGTCGAACTGCTGTTTACCGTGAAGAAGCTATTCGCGGAATTTGTCTTCCTGCCTCCTGTGAAGGAGAACGGAAGACCGTTCATCGATCTGCTGTGCGGGGATCAGGCATATCGTGCGGAATCGGTGGATGTTCCGGCACTGTTGGAGCAGTTCCGCGAGGAAAGTCGTTCCTTCGAGGTGCGCAAGGCTCAATTTCACTTATATGAATGATAACGAAGCCGGAGTGATTGGAACATGAGATACGTTGCGGGACTGGATGGCGGAGGCACGAAGACGGCGGTTGCGATAGCGGATGAGAGTGGATCGATTGTACACGAGTTTGCTGTAGGCGCCTTGAACTATAACGGTCAGGACGAGGCTAGCGTAAGAGCGGCGCTTGCCGAGATCTGCGCGGAGATTGGCCGGGCTTTGCCAGGCGGGCTTGCTGACTGCTCGGTCATCTGCCTGGGTGCGGCGGGCATCAGCAATCCGGTTGTAAGCGGTCTGATGACCTCGGGTCTGCGTGAAGGCGGCTATCCGGGCGAGCTGGTGCTGGTAGGCGATCATGAGACTGCTCTATGCGGCGCGCATGACGGGTTGTACGGTGCTGTTCTAATTGCGGGCACTGGTTCTATTGCTTACGGTCGCAGCCCAAGCGGTGATACCCATCGTGCTGGAGGCTTCGGCCATCTTATTGACGATGAGGGCAGCGGCTATAGCATTGGCCGCGACCTGTTGACGGCAGTGGTCCGCGCGTCTGATGGCCGCGCGGAGTCCTCTATCATCACGGAACTGGTATACAATCGACTGGGAATAAGCTCCGTTCGTGAGATCGTAGGGTTTGTCTATGACAAAAATCGGAATAAGAAAGAGATCGCCGCTATAGCGCCTCTCTTATCGGAAGCTTGCGAGAGCGGCGACAGAACAGCTCTGCGCATCGCGCAGAAGAACGCTGATGATCTCGCGGAGACAGCATCGGCTGTCATCGAGCGACTTGCCTTGCATGACGGGGAGCTGGCGTTGCTGGGCAGCGTACTGACGCGCAACCGTCCTATTAGGGGGATGCTCGTGGAGACGATGGGTCGCCTGCAGCCGAAGCTGAGCTGTATCGAGCCGAAGCGGGACGCCTCCTACGGCGCCGTATTGCTCGCGCTTGAGAAGCTGCAGGGCAATAGGGAAGTATAGACGGCATTGGCTGCAGTGTACCGTGCGGACGCAGGGTTCCGTCCGCACGGACAGTTCCGGCATAAGCTGAAGCATGAAGAGGCCGGCAGAACGATCTGTCGGCCTCTTGCTGTACGGAATGGGGCGCTCGGAACCAAAATAAAGGGCAGACAGCGCTGGAGATGAACGAAGAGGAGCGTGGCGAAGCATGTTGACGGGGTTGGCGGAGAAATCTTCTGTTATTGGCATCGGGTTAATGTCTGGTACATCGCTGGACGGGGTGGATGCCGCTGTGGTCGAGATCGAAGGAAGCGGACTGCAATCCAAGGTTCGCCTATTGCATTATTATACAAAGCCCTATTCTGAGCAATTGCGTGGGAGGATCAAAGAACTATGCGATCCTGCTACATCCAATGTCATGAACATATGCGGAATGAACGTCTATATGGGCGAATTATTCGCTGAAGCGGCGATGGAAGCAGCGCGCGAGGCGGGACTGGCGAAGGAGGAGATTGATTTCGTCAGCTCGCATGGACAGACGATCTGGCATATGCCGGAAGAGACAGGGCAGGATGATTACCTGCGTAGATCCACCTTGCAGATCGGCGACTTATCGGTTATTGCGAAGCGGACGGGATGGCTCACAACAGGCGACTTCAGACCAGCGGATATGGCTGTCGGCGGCCAAGGAGCCCCTCTAGTGCCGTACGGCGACTTGATCCTGTTCGGAGCTCCGGACAAGGGAAGGCTGCTGCAGAACATCGGCGGCATTGGCAACTGTACGGCACTGCCTCCAGGGGCGGGGCTGGATGAGGTATTTGCCTTCGATACCGGGCCAGGCAATATGATTATCGACCAGACGGTTCTCACGCTCACCGACGGACGATTAAGCTACGACAAGGGCGGCGCATGGGGGGCTCTTGGCACGCCGGATGAGGAGCTGCTCGCTGAGCTGCTGTCGCATCCTTACTTCCGCCAGCTCCCGCCGAAGTCGACGGGAAGGGAGCTGTTCGGCGCTGCGTATACTGAGGCATTCTTGCACAGAGCGGAAGAGCGCGGATTGGATGGCGCGGATACGGTAGCGACTGCAACGGCATTCACGGCTCATTCCATCGCCAATGCGTGCAAGGAGCTTGTTGTGCCGCGCTGCCGGATTGATGAAGTGATCGTCAGCGGTGGCGGGGCTCATAACCGCACGCTTATGGCTACACTGGCCCAGCTGCTGCCGGAGCAGGCCATTATGAATGCCGGATCGCTGGGACTTGCGGACGATGCCAAGGAAGCTGTGATTTTCGCCTTGCTTGGTCATAGCTTCCTGCGCGGCGAGCCGAACAATGTGCCGGCCGCTACCGGGGCGGCTTATCCGACGGTAATGGGCAAGCTGGCTTTGCCGTAACTGATTCTGCTCCCCTTACTCCAGCACAAAAAGAAAAGAACGTTCGAGCTTCCCGAGTGATGCGCTCCTTGAGCAGCAACGGCATAAACCTGTGGTTTAGCCAAAGGCTGATCAGGGAGACTTGCCTCATCTGAACGGGTAAAGTCGAAGGTTCTTTTTGCTGTGGAAAAGTATCGGTCGTCGGTCGTGCGAGAGGCTTCAAGGATCCTTCACATAAGGTGGGACGCTGCCTTCGCTATTCTTTAAGGTGATGCCGCCGCGAGTGACAGAATAGATCATCGAGCGACTTTCTTCCTCATCGTCTTTGCTCCATTGTTCTCGGAAGGTTACCTCATATTGTTCATCGCCGATTCGAGCAACGGATGTTTCACGAGTCACTTTATAGCCGTTCAGCTCCAATTGGGTGGCTCCTATTTGCTTCGGGAACACATCCAGCTCAGTTCCGCTAGTGCCGGATGTAGCGGTTCGAACAGCAGCTTCTTTCGTGAACGGCTGCTGCACGGGCGTTTTGTCGTTCCAGAGAGAGAGAAGGCCGATGATCGCGATGAAGACGAGCGGCAGAGCGAGGGCGAGCAGTATGCCCTTTCTTCTCCATCCCCGTTCGTCACTCCAGGCAAAGAGCCGATCTGTCAGCCAGTATAGAAAGGCAGCCGAAAGGCAAAGCCAGGTAAAGCTGGCCGACCGGAATGGAATACTGAGCAGGGTGCCGAACAGCAGATGTCCGGCAATCGGAAGCACGATCTCCAGCGTGCGGCTATGCACGCGCCGGTTCGTGACCACCTCCATCGCCATCGATATGAGCGAGCCGTATATGAGTACGATAGGAAATACATATAAGCTAATAAAGGTTGTCCATGTCATGAATTGATCGAAACGAGGGAAAGTTGCATGCGCCTCTACTCCGGTAAGAACCAAGGACATGTAGATGACGACAGCAAATGAGGTCAAATAAGATGCAATAGCTTTTCTGATGAGCATATGCCGGCCTCCTTTCCGTATATCTAGTCTTATCCGGTGTTCTCTAACGAATCAGATGCGATTGCGCACCATAAAAAAAGCTGCCTGGCAAACGGGACGTAATGTCCGGTTATTAGGCAGCTTTTTTGCAGCCAATAGCTTACTCTGCTCTGTAGTCCTCGACGATAACTTCCAGTTCACCCGTACCCGGATCGATAACGAATCCGTGAACGGGGATCGCTTTCGGGAATAGAGGATGGTTGCGAATCATGCGGACGCTGTGCATCACGCCTTCTTCTGCGCTGCTGAAGCCGCGAAGGAACTTCTCCATACGGATGCCGGAGTTCTCCAGCGTCTCTAGTGCGAGCGGATCAATGCCATGCTGGCTGAACTTCTCGATCATGCCCTTGGTATCCAGGTTCGTCATGCCGCAGCCATGATGACCGATAACGAGCACCTCGCGTGCGCCAAGCTCGTACACCGCGACCAGAATGCTTCGCATGGCGCTCCCGAAAGGCTGCGTCAGGATAGCGCCAGCGTTTTTAATAAACTTGGCGTCTCCGTTGCGAAGATTAAGCGCTTTGGGAAGGAGCTCAACGAGTCTGGTGTCCATACAGGTAAGGATGGCGATTTTTTTCTCCGGGAACTTGTCCGTCAAGTAAGCCTCGTATTGCTTTTCCTCGACGAATGTTTTGTTGAATGCCATCAATTGTGAAACGATAGACATGGGTGATCCTCCTTTTAGCAATGGAAACTCGTACAGATCGTGCTTTTTATCTATTATTCATACAATGACGCCGCTCGTCAATGAAAGACTGTTGACAGGAAACCTTAGGGTGTCATATAGTTGTGAAACGAAACCAAAAGGTTTCGTAATTATTCATTTAGTTGGCGAAACATAGTTTTACAGCATAAAACCGGCGATGAAACAGATGAGTCAGGTTAATCGTGCAATACTAGCTTCATATTTATCATTTCAGGAGGGAAAATGTATGTCGCATCAACAACAGGACGCCCTGACCGATGTAGTCAAGGAAGTGATGATAAAAGCTCCTATTGCGAAAGTATGGAAAGCAGTCGCTACAGCGGAAGGTATCGCCGTCTGGTTCATGCCGAACAACTTCGAACCGATTCTGGGGCACGAGTTTCATTTAAACGCGGGGCCATTCGGGCAATCGCTATGCAAGGTGCTGGAGCTTGATCCGCCCAACCGTTTAGTATTCTCCTGGGACAAGGATTGGACGGTGACCTTTCAACTGGAGGAGATGGGCGAGGACACCAGGTTTACGCTTATTCATGGTGGCTGGAATGAGGATACGGCTACCGCTTTCGGAGAGAAGCACACTGTTGTCCGGGAGAGAATGGCTGGCGGCTGGGTAGGCATCTTGCAGAAGCTTGTCCAGACTGTGGAGGGCTGATATGGGAGAGACATTGCCAAAGTATGATGTCTTCCAAGCCATTGCTGATCCCACGAGACGGAAGCTGCTGCATCTCCTTGGTGACGGTGAACTGCCTGTCACGGTTATAAGCGTACAGTTCCCCATGAGCCGGACAGCTGTGTCCAAGCATTTGCGTGTTTTGGCGGAGGCCGGCTTGGTCAAGGATCGCAAGGTAGGCAGAGAGACGAGGTATAGGCTGGAGGCCGAGCCGCTGCGCGAGCTGCAGCAATGGCTTGCTTACTTCGAGAGATATTGGGACAACAAGCTGGCTGCCCTCAAGCAATATGTGGAGGAAGAGAATAACTAGTCTTGCATCAAGGATGCAGAAAGGTCCCGTCAGCTTCGCAGCCGACGGGACCCTATTCATGATATAAAGCGAACTGCCTATTCTCTTAATAGCCGCAGATCGAACTCCGGCACAAGCCCAAGCTTGGCTGCGCGACCCAGCAATGCTTCAATGGCTCCGTAGCCGTCTTCACCCAGATCATGGCTGAAGGAATTGACATATAACTCGATATGCGATTGTGCAACGTCAGGCGATAATTCCTGTGCGTGAGCCATCACATATGCTGTAGAGGCAGAGGGATCGTTCCAGGCATGCTGGAGCGATGAGCGAATCCACCCGCTAATTGCATCTGCGTCTAGCGAGCGGCGAGCGATAATGGCGCCAAGCGGAATCGGCAGACCTGTATCTTCTTCCCACCAGCTGCCCAGATCGGCGAGCTTATGAAGTCCATAACGGCCATACGTGAAGCGGGCTTCATGGATGACAAGGCCAGCGTCAATCTTGCCGTCACGGACGGCCGGCATAATTTCGTGGAAGGGCATAATGACGATCTCGCCTACACCGCCTGGAACTTGCTGGGCTGCCCATAGCCGGAACAGCAGATAAGCAGTTGAGCGTTCGCTTGGAACGGCGATGCGCTTGCCGGTTAGAGTCGTTCCATCTATTGAATCGCTGCCGCCTTGTGTTAATACAAGGGGTCCGCAGCCTCTGCCAAGCGCGCCTCCGCATGGAAGCAGACGGTAATCCGAAAGCACCCAAGGCAAAGCGGCATAGGAGATTTTCATGACTTCCGGTCCCTCGCGACGGGCAGCCAGATGGTTCGTAATATCGATGTCCGCATAGGTTACGTCAAGCAGGGGCGCGTCCGGCAGCAATCCATTGGCCCAAGCGTGGAATATAAATGTATCATTGGGACAAGGCGAATAGGCAATCTGAAGTTGTTGATTCACATCATTTCCCTCCCTCTGCAACTCTTTGATGTATAAATCTGATCATGGGGAAGCTCCCTCATGGTGTGATGGAAGCGAAGGCGCCAAAGGCGTTCTCCAGCGCCTTGAGCGCTTCGCCGATTCGCCACGCGGATCGGTCCCGTGGTCCCACCGCATTAGAGATGGCGCGCAGCTCCGTAGCGGCCAGGCCATGCTGTGCCGCAGCAATTGCTACGCCGAAGCCCTCCATGCCTTCTGCGGCGGCTCCAGGCACGAGTCGCTCACGGAGCTTGGCTGTCGCCGCCGTACCCGTCGCCGAAGAGACGGTTAGAATGGGAGCAAGCGTACATGTCAGAGCGGCGTTCGATAGTTGGGCCAAGAGCCTCTGATTCCATTCCATGTCGGAGGAGATTCGGGATGAGCCGAAGCCAAGCTCGTCCACGCTCAGGAAGCCGTCAGGCGTCTCCGCGCCTAGATCGGCCGACACCATCACATCGGCCAACACCAACTCTCCGATTCCGGCTCGGCCAGGGAATCCACCGCCGATTCCGGCACTGACAACTAGGTTATAGGTTCCTTTGGAGCTTGCTAGCAACGTTGCTGTTCGTGCCGCTACTGCAGCAGGCCCGACGCCGCCTGCGATCACATCAAACCTCGCAGTGGAGGCTGCTGACAGGCCGCGAAGAACAGCTTCCCGCTCGGCTTCTACAGCAGTAACGACTAAAATGCGCGTTTCCATACTATCGCTCGTGAGAAGTTGAGACATGTTGATTACTCCTTTGCAGTTAAGCTTAAATCTCCGCCGCCTTGTTCATAGGCAGACGAATTTCCACGCAAGTTCCTTCGCCGACCAGACTCCGATAGCTCAATTTGCCATTATGATTGCGAATGATCTGCTGGCAGATCATAACGCCAAGACCATTGCCGCCTTCTTTCCGCGTGAAGAAAGGTTCTCCGAGACGCGCCATGTCTTCCTCCGTAATGCCGAGGCCCTGGTCGGTGAAGCGGATCACCATCTCGTGGCTATCCTCGGCAGCGGACAGCTCGATTGTCAGCTCGCCGCCATCAGGCATAGCTTCTACGCCGTTTTTGATCATATTGACGAATACTTGTTTTAATTGGCTTCCTACGCCACTGATGACGGGAATATCCGTAATTTGATGAATGGTCAAATTAACCTTGTTCATCCGCGCCTCCGAATCCATCAGCATGACGATATCCTTAAGCAGATCGCCTACATTCAAGTAATCATGCCGGATCGCCTGCGGCTTAGCGAGAACAAGGAACTCGCTCACAATCATATTGATTTGATCCAGCTCGGATAACATGAGGTCCAGATGCGACATGGATAGCGAACCGGTCTGCTTCTGAAGCTGGACGAACCCGCGCAGCGTTGTGAGCGGATTGCGCACCTCATGGGCGACTCCGGCGGCCAACTGGCCAACAACGGCAAGCTTGTCAGACCGCCTTATCATCTCTTCGGATTGCTTACGCGATGTTATATTCCGGGATATCGTTGCAATGGCCATAATTTCATCCAGTTCATCCCGAATAGCCGATATCGTAATGGATACGTCGATGAGTCCGCCGTCCTTCGTATAACGAACCGTCTCGAAGTCGGTGACTGAGCCGCCCTCCATAATCGTGGCAATCAGGATTTCATGCGATTCAAACTGGCTATTGGGCAAGTTAGGCAGCAACTGACCCGTTACTTCTTCGCTGCTCCAGCCATAGATCGCCTCAAAAGCATGATTGACCTGGATAATATGGCCGTCCAGATCGACAACATGAATGGCATCCGATGTATGGTTGACAAAGGATTCCAAATATTGTTTGGTGCTTTGCAGCTCCCGGGCGGTTTCCTTCAATTGTGTCGTATAGTTCAACAACCGAACGCCCATGGAGTTGACGCGTGAAGCAAGCAAGCCTAGCTCATCCTTGTTCTGGATGGAGATGCTTACGTCAAACTTTCCGTCAGCGATCGCATTTACTTTGTGTATGATCTGATTCAGCGAGCGGAGCATATAACCCGCGATAAAATAACTGGCAAGCATCGCAAACATGAGAAGACATAAAGAAATCAATACATGGGCAAGCAGTTGCCTGTGGATAGGCTCCTTCAGCTCCGCTTTGTCGAAGGCGACGCCGATGACATAGGTTTTGTCAGCGTTGATCTTAAGCGGAATGAAGCTGCGCAGCACCTCTTTGCCATTGATCGTATACTTCCCGGTCTGCATGCCGCCGTCCTTCAGCACCGTTTGAATAAACAGCGTATCGTCTTGGGTGTTGCGGTATTCGTATTGGCCAAAAGGGATGTCCCGAACGTCCAAATTGTAGACGGGAATCCCTTTCTTCATCTTAATAATCGGCTTTGTTCCAAAAAACTGCGGGTCGAACCCGGTTACCTCCAGCAAGCTTGGCTGCTGGGTCTTGAGCTTGGCGATCACATCAGTAGTGCCGCCAACTAGATCGAATGAAAAATTTTCATCCGTATTGATGATCGTATTGATCATGTAATTGGTTGTTCCGTCAAAGAAATAGCCCCATTTGTTAATCTGAGTAGGATCAGACACCGCGTAATTGATAGGCCCGGACCAGTAATGTTGGAGAGCATCTCCTTTGCCTACGGATACGTCCTTCAGATCAAAAAGCTGGTGGAAGGCTCTGTCCCAATAATCCCAGGTCTTGGAGCTTAGATTAATCTCCTCCGGGTTGGAGGAGAGGACGGAGACGACTTCGCCGTCGATTCTTTGCCATAGCGTAATATCGTCCAGATTCAGTTCTTTGCTCAGAGAGACTAATTGTTCATTGCTCACAAATTTAATATTAGGATGGAGCTTCTCTTTCACAACGATAGCTGCCATGCGAAGCTTCTGACCGAGCTCGGCGTCCATGGCTTCACGAGTCGTCTCTATCACTTCGAGTGTAACACCCAGCTGTTCGACGATCGACTGAATCTGCTGCTCTAGGGCGGCTTCTTGCGCCACCTTGGTGCTAATATAGGAAAACATAATATTTAAAGCAAGAATCGCAGCTACGATTGCAGAGATGGACACGGATAGCTTGGCTTTGATGGACACGGATGTTCCTCCCGAAATCTAGTTGTCTTCATACAATTAGACAACGGGAGGGCAAATTCCTGTCTACTCGCGTCGAAACCCTTCATCTGCCAAATACTGCGTCGCTTCGTCATACGTCTCGAATGCCATATCCAGCTCTTTGCCGGCATAGACGTACCATAGATCGTCCTGGAATAGCAGCGTGAGGCGGGTGCCGCCGGCTCCGCGCCAGAATTCGGCTTGTGAAGGGCGATAGCCAGCTTCCTCCGCTGGCTGGGCTTCCTCTGTGTCCGTTGCAGACAGTGAGGCAATAGAACGGGCAATCAATTGTTTAAGCTCTTCCTCGTCATAGTCGCGAATGTTGACGAGTCCTTTCGCGTCGGCATCAACGCCATCCAGCAGACCGGCGAAGACGAAACCGTTCCCGTTCGGATGAAGGTGGTAGACGACGGTTTTTTTCTCATGGACACTTTCTTCATAATGAAAGTTTACGCGCCCAAGCGAAACGTCCTTTCGCTGAAGCTCAGGAAAGGACGTGATAATAGCAAGCTTTTGATCAAAGTTAAGCATAATGTAGGTTAATCCTCCTTGGATGGTCGGGCTATTATCAGTGCCGTCTCTCAGTCAGATTTCTTGCGCAGCGTCAGAATGGCCGCACCGCCGATAATAAGCAGGATGGCGAAGTACGGTTGTTTCGTCAGCAGCACGTCAAAGAGCGAGCTGAAGGAGAAGACGATAAAGAATAGCAGCGACAGTACGGTCAAAATATTAATCGGGATAAGCAGCCACTTGTTGCGGTTGCCGAACCAGTAGAACTCGAACAGCCCGACTGCCGGCGCCAGAATGAACCCCGGCCACATGTATGCCCAGTTGCCGAACAGCATGGCGATCTGGCAGACAAAACCTGCAGTAAGCAGCACGCCGCCTGGAATAAGCAGTCCAGAGGCCCGGCGTTCCGTTACGCTGAAATACAGCCAGTGGAAAAACAATCCGAGCGGGATGACGAACAGGGACGGCCAGAAGTACGTAAAGATTTTGCCCGGACCAAAGGTCTCGCCTTGATTCAGAAGCAAAATAATGCCAAGCAGCAGCAGGAGAACCCCGCCAATCGTTTTGATTTTCATACTGATGAACACTCCGTTCTTCATTATAATTATATAGGATAAGAGGGCCCGTTCAAAGCTAAGCTGCCCTATTTCGGATGATTATGCGTCATTACGCCGTCTTAAGGAATATAATTCCATTAATTGTATCATACAGCGCTGGCCTGCAAATAATCCTCCTGTTCAATTGCTTTCGTTAATATCGTATCCCTTGAGCGATTTGCTTGGAACCTGCGTGAGTCTCATCCTTTACCTAGACCTCAGACGGGGGAGGCGGACAAGCGGCAAAAACCGCATGGAAAAGCGGAAAAACTTCCTATGAAACGACATTTTACACCTCTATCCCAGTACCTATGAAAACGCTACAATTAAGGTACAAAATGGTAGGGAGGTGAGAGATATGAGCCAAGAGCAAGAAATTGTTCAAGAGAGCGCTGAAGAAGTCGTGGAATTGATTTCTGAAGATGCCCCTGCTGCAGAAGAAGCGGCAGAAGAGGCTGAAGCCGAGGAATCAGTAGAAGCAGAAGCCGTGGAAGCGGTGGAAGTGGAACTGGAAGAAGAATTGGAAGAGGCGGCTGCATCGGTGGAAGAAGAAGCCGAAGCCGAGGAAGTATCCCAAGAAGAAGCGGAATAATTTTTTATTATTTACAAATAGAATGGAAGCTGTCCTTGTCGCCTTGCAGCGATCGGGGCAGCTTTTTTTAGTTGAACAGCCAACAATGAAAAAAGAGTTGACAGGATTATATCTTTGTTTTAAGATAACCTCATAATCATAAGTTAGTTAATTATTAAATGTTAGTAAATAAAATCACATATGGAGGTTATACCAATGACAAAAGCGCAATGGGTTGTAGATGCTTCGCACAGCGAGGTAGGATTTTCTGTGAGACACTTGATGATCGCCAAGGTAAAGGGCACGTTCCATACATTCGATGCCAGCATCGCTGCTGATCCTAATGATTTGACCTCCGCAGACATTGCCTTCACCATTGAGCTGAGCAGCGTTGATACGCGCAATGGTGATCGGGATGCGCATTTGAAATCTGCTGACTTCTTCGATACGGAGCAGTTTCCTGCGCTGAGCTTCAAAGCGACAGCCATCTCGAAAAAGGGTGAAGGTGAATATATCGTATCCGGAGACGTAAGCTTGCACGGTGTTACGCGTTCCGAATCATTCGATGTGACGTTCGAAGGAACGAGCCGTGATCCATGGGGCAACACCAAAGCGGGCTTCAGCGCGACAGGCGCAATCAAGCGCAGCGACTACGGCCTGACTTACAATGCGGCTCTGGAAACAGGCGGCGTGATGATTGGCGATGAAGTGAAAATTACGCTGGAGATTGAAGCTTTGCAACAAGCTTAATCTTGAGAGCGAATAGGGCTTGCATTACGAGGCAATCCTATTTATAATACAAAAAAACGATACGGACACTATGCCATTGAAGAGAATCCAACTCGGAGGCGTACTCGTCAAGGGGAAGCATGACATTCATCATCCCCCTAAGTTTGCCGGAATCCGCCCGTTACCGCGGAACAAAGAGAATCGGACCCTCTGCCTGGTCCGGTTAATTTGGGTGGCACCGCGAGATAAGCGCTCCTCGTCCCATTGGGATGAGGGCGCTTTTTGTATTTCTATGCGAAAAGGAGCGCGGTGTCATGTTGGACATGAAGTGGATTAGAGAACATGCGGAAGAGGTAAGGGTGACCGTAAGGCATAAGGGTATCGAGCTGTCGGTGGACGAATTGCTGATTGAAGATGAGGAGCGTCGCAGGCTGAAGCGGGAGACGGATGTGCTGCGAGAGCGACGCAATCGTCTATCGGCCGAAGTGGGCCGGCTTATGCAAGAAAAGCGGCGAGAGCAGGCTGAAGCGAGTCGGTTGGAGACGAAAACTGTGAATGCCCGGCTAGCGGAGTTGGAGACAGAGCTTAGAGCGGCGGAAGAGCGATTCGGCGTGTTGTATGAGCTTGTTCCTAACGTCGTTTCGCCCGATTCGCCTGTAGGCCGCTCGGATGAAGACAATGTAGAAGTGAAGCGGGTTGGCGAGACTCCGATATTTCCATTCCAGCCAAGGGACCATATTGAGCTGGGAGAACTGCATGGCTTGATCGACGTGCCGAGAGGCGTGAAGACGGGCGGCAGCCGTCATTACTATTTGAAGGGTGCGGGAGCGCAGCTTCATCGGGCCGTTCAGCAGCTCGCGCTGGATATGCTGCTGGAACAGGATTTCTTGCTGCTTGATGTGCCGCTGATGGTGAAGGAAGAAGCGATGCAGCACACGGGTTACTTCCCGCTTGGCCGTGATCAGGCTTACAAGTTGAACGAGGTTGATGGTTATCTGGCAGGCACATCGGAAGTGCCCCTGATTATGTATTATGCCGGTGAGGTAGTAGAGGTTGAGGCGCCGATTCGGCTAGCGGCAGCTTCGATGTGCTTCCGCAGCGAAGTCGGCTCGGCAGGCAGGGATGTACGAGGACTCTATCGCGTTCATCAATTCGCCAAAGTGGAACAGGTCGTCATCTGCAAGGCTGATCCAGCTCTGTCGAATACGATGCTGCAGGAGATTACCGCTAATGCGGAGATGCTGCTGCAGAAGCTCGAGCTGCCGTACCGACAGATGGCTGTTTGTACCGGGGATATGTCGCAGAAGACGTATAAGCAATATGATCTGGAGACATGGATGCCGAGCCGCGACGCGTACGGAGAGACGCATTCGTCGTCCAACCTGCACGACTTCCAGGCACGCCGCGCCAACATTCGCTATCGGGATGAGCAAGGTGCGCTTCGCTATTGCCATACGCTGAATAATACGGCGGTGGCCAGTCCACGCATCCTGATCCCGCTGCTGGAGAATCATCAGCGGGAGGACGGATCGATTCACATACCGCTGGCTCTCAGACCTTATATGAACGGGCTGACCGAGCTTCGTTCTCCTGAAGAGCGTCCGCGAGAGCATGTTTGATAGCTCAATAAAGCTCAAAGAACCTTGCCGGGGAATCCTGACAAGGTTCTTTGAATCATACAGTTCCTTCGCTCACAGCACCTTCTCCAAAAATCGCTTGGCACGCTCGCTTTGGGGGTTGTCGAAAAATTGGGCGGGAGGGGTCTTCTCGATCAGTCTGCCGTCATCCATGAAGTAGATCGTATCGGCGGCTTCACGGGCGAACTTCATTTCATGCGTAACGATGAGCATAGTCATGCCCGTGCTGGCCAATCCTTGGATGACGGCCAGCACCTCCTTGACCATCTCGGGGTCCAATGCCGAGGTCGGCTCGTCGAACAACATAATATCCGGCTCCATAGCGAGGCTGCGAGCGATGGCGACACGTTGTTTCTGGCCGCCGGACAGTCGGGAGGGATAGCTGTCTGCCTTGTCGGCCAAGCCTACGCGTTCCAGTAATGCGATTGCCTTCTCTCTTGCTGCTGATGCAGATTGTCCCTTCACCCTTCGTGGTGCGAACGTAATATTCTCCATCACCGTCATGTGCGGGAACAAGTGAAAGTGCTGGAAGACCATGCCGATGCGTTGTCTCACCTTGCCAATGTTCGTATGTCGATTCGTTAGCTCGGCATCATTAATGGTTATAATGCCAGAGGTGGGCGTCTCCAGCAGATTCAGGCAGCGCAGGAAGGTAGACTTGCCGGAGCCGGACGGACCGATTAATGCCACGACTTCTCCTTTTCGAACAGATGTCGTGATTCCCTTCAGCACCTGATGCTTACCGAATGTTTTGGTCAGTTCCGTTACGTTAATCACTGCGGCGGAGCCTCCTTTCCAGCAGATGGGCAAGCGACGTAAGCACTAGCACAAGGACATAATAGATAACTCCGGCGAAGAGGAGTGCTTCCAGTGCTCGAAATTCCGTTGCTTGTACAACATTGGCTCTGCGCATAATGTCCTGCACGCCAATGACGGAAACAAGCGACGATTCTTTCAGCAAGGCGACACATTCGTTCACAAGTGCGGGAAGGATAGTCCGCACGGCTTGCGGCAGGATGATGCTGATCATCATCATCCGATACGGGATGCCGAGAGACAGGGCGGCTTCCCGCTGTCCCTTGTCGACAGCCATAATGCCGCCGCGAATCGTCTCCGAGAGATAGGCTGCCGAGTTGAGGCCGAATGCCAGTCCCGCTGCCATTAACGGCGATATGTCATACTGAAACAATTGCGGTGTTGCGTAATAGATCAGGAAAAGCTGGAGGAGCAGCGGCGTTCCGCGCAAAACGGAGGTATAGGCGGTTGCGAACCATTCCAGCGGCTTGATGCCGGATATTTTGAATAGGGACAGGATGGTGCCCCATAGGAAGCCAAATGCAGCGGATACGAGTGTGAAGAGCAGCGTCACGTAGACGCCCTTCAACATGTACGGAATGTATCCCTTTAGTATGCCAAAATTCAGATTGAGCACGTTACTTGCTTGAGGTTCTCGTTCGGAAGCAAACCATTTGTCTATGATTGCGTCGATCCTTCCGCTCTCCTTCATCTCTTTCAGGACGTCATTAAAGGGTTCAACTAACGCAGACCCTTTGGGGAATGCGATTGCATACCCGTTCTCCGTGCTTCCGGGCGGAAGAAAGCTCAACAAGAGATCAGAATTCGCTGCAGTCATCTCTACCGCCACGGCATCCTCTACAATAGCTGCCTGAATGCGTCCCGTCTTCAGCTCCTGGATGAGATCCGGTATCCGGTTCAGCTTCTTTAGCTGAATCCCATCCAGCGTCTGGGCATAGAGATCCTGTGTTGAACCAAGCTGGGTGCCGACGATTTTTCCTCCCAGTGATTCACTTGACTCATAGGGCTCTTTCTTTCTGGACACAATGGTGTTCCGCGCTACATAATAGGTAGAAGAGAAATCGACGTTCCTCTTGCGTTCTTCGGTGACTGACATCGCGGACATGACGAAGTCGACGCGCCCTGTCTGCAAGGCGGCGATCAGCCCATTGAAGTCCATCGCGGCGATCTCCAGCTTATAACCCAGCTGTGCCGCAATAAACTTGGCGATATCCATGTCCATGCCCACAATGTCACCGTTGTTCTTGGCATCTACATTCTCATAGGGCGGATAGTCGGGCGATGTGCCCAGCACGATTGTACCTTTCTCACCGACACTAAGGGCTGAAGGCGCATCAGCTGTCGATGCATAACGATGGTGCTCTGGACGAGCATCTTCGGGAAGGCCTGGCCATAGCGCGCCAACAGCGACGAAGATAATAAGAAAGAGATAGATCATTCGCATTAAGGTTGTTCGTCGCATGGTTCCTCTCCCAATCATTGTGAATTACTGTTACTATAACCAGTTAGCATTCGTATAATGAAAAACGATTCGTATTTCGGAGAAGGGAGGAAATGAAATGTTCGAGTTGGAACTCCATGATTGGCTGCCGTATTTATTAACGATCGGTTGGATATGCGCGGTAGCCGGCTTGTATTCCGTCCATGCGCATACCGAAGCCGCATTCATTCTCCATAGCGATGATGAAAGCAGCATGCTTATGGCTACAGAAAGGCATACCGTGGCAATTGCCGCAGTGGTGCGGAAGCGGCTGGTCCGGCATGTGAAACGCAAAGACGCGCCGGAAGAAGATGATCCAGAGTGCAGCTCCTCGTTGATTCGCGCAACATCCAATCAACGAGGAGGGGCTATATGTCCAACAATTCATCATTCCTTTCTTCCCGGAACAGCCGGATAAGAAAGTACACATTAGTGCTGGCCGTGCTGGCACTGCTTGTTATTTTGCCTGGCTGCGGCTCGGCAACTGGAACGATCACTGAGGATACGCCGGGCGTATTCAATCATTATGTCATTTACCCTTTATCGGAGTTGATCAGCGGAATAGCGGGAGCGTTGGGCGATAATTACGGTCTCGCGATTATGGCTATTACGATCCTCATCCGACTTGTCCTGTTCCCTCTGATGTTGAGGCAGTACAAGTCGCAGCAAAGCATGAAGGTGAAGATGGCTGCGCTTCAGCCCGAGCTAAAGGTCTTGGAGGCGAAATATAAGGACAAAAAGGACCAGGATACGCTTGCGAAGAAGCAGCAGGAGACGATGGAGCTTTATCAGAAGCACAACGTCAATCCGCTTGCGATTGGCTGCCTGCCGATGCTTATTCAACTCCCGATATTGACGGGACTGTATTCGGCTATCCGGATGACACCGGAGATGTCTACGCATGCCTTCCTTTGGTTCAAGCTGGGAGAGCCGGATCTGCTGCTGCCTCTCATTGCGGCATTTGTCTATTTCCTGCAATTTAAGGTATCTCAGAGAGGGGTAGACAACACGGCGAACAAACAGCTGGCGTTCATGGGCTATCTCTCTCCGGTGCTAATGGGAGTTTTTGCTCTGTGGGCTCCGGCGGCCATATCGCTTTATTGGGTAACGGGAGGATTGTTTATGATCGGACAGTCCTTCCTGCTCGCAAAGTTATATCCGGTGGCGCCTGCACCAGACAACAGCGTAGTGCCCAGTCCCAAGACCCGCAAGAGCAGAGCCTGAACATTGATTGCTACTCCATACCGAATTTCCACAAGTATGGCTGGCTATGGATGCTATGTACCTATTCCATTGCACAAAAGAGGCTTCCCCGCATAGTCGGGGGAGCCTCTTTCACTTCTTAATGTGTTACTTATTGGTGCCGTGCTGTTTGTTGGAGAGTTGCTCTCCTGGGGATCCCTGTCCGTTGCTGTGTTTGTTCCGCTCGGCTTTTTTCTGCGTGTTCTTTACCTTGTCGATGAATGAATCAGCCCGGCTCATTGGCTCACCTCCTCCCCTCCACTTTCCCCTGAGTCATGAAATTCCATTCTCATGAATAAAAATGAATAAATAGGTCGGTAAAAACAAGCGAGGAAGGAATTTGCCTTATTCCGGTGAACATGGTACAATGACGGAAATTTAATACTTATCTTCCTGTTGTCACCTTGAACGACGACAGAGACACATAGATGAAAACTGCCCGCTGACCTAGTGTTTGAGGCAGTTTTCCGTTTTGTCCAGGGATGTCGGGATGACAAGGTGACGGGAACGAACATTACACATATCTGCGAGGCGGACGCGACCGGGATCGGTTGCGTTGGCGCTGGCGCGAAGGAGGCTGGCCATGTACAATCGTAAAAAACCGCTAGAAGAAATTCCGCTTGAAAACACGAAAGTATGGACATGCGAGACTGAGGGCTGCAACAGCTGGATGAGGGATAATTTTTCATTCGAGAATGTGCCAAGCTGTATTATGTGCAACGCGCCAATGGTAAGCGGCGAAAAAATGCTGCCAATGCTGGTGAATTCGACGGCAGAATTGAAGAGCTAGGTTATTGCAACATCGAACACCGCTGCATGAACGGGATTCCCGTCATGCAGCGGTGTTCTTTTTTTCTACAGCGGGCTTGGCCAATGAATCGTTGGGATCGTTGGACAACATCGGGATATATGCTAAACTTAGGGAACAAGTGTTCTTTTGGGCGGACCTTAAGGAGAGAGTATGGCAGAGACGTATGTAGTATCCCTATCAGTTAGACAACTAGTTGAATATGTCTACTCCAGCGGCAGTATAGATATCCGGCTGCAGAGCGCGGACGCCATGCTGGAGGGAACAAAGGCGCATCAGCGCGTACAGGGAGAATATGGCGAGGACGATCAGAAGGAAGTGTATCTGAAAGCGGATATTCCTTGGTCGGACGATATGCAATTTGCCATTGATGGACGATGCGACGGGCTGCTAGCCTCCGGACCTGTGCCGATGATTGACGAGATCAAGTCGACGAGAGGCGACCTTGCTCGTGTGAAGGAAGTGGGCGGCTTGCCTGTTCACTGGGCTCAGGCTTGGTTCTACGCCTACATGCATGCGAGAGAAATGGGCGCACCAAGGATGAGCGTACAGCTCACGTATGTTCATACGGTGACAGAAGAGGTGATTCGCTTTCATCGGGAAGCAAGCTTCGAGGAGCTGGAGCTGGATATTCTGAGCATGATCGAACAGTATGCTCCGTATGCTCGGCTTCGCAGAGAGCATGGTCTGCGCCGCGATGCCAGCATCGAGCAGCTTCCGTTCCCATTCCATACCTACCGGACCGGGCAGCGGAAGCTGGCTGGGGCCGTGTTCAAGTCGATTGAGGAAGGCGTGTCCTTGTTCGCAAGGGCGCCTACAGGCATTGGCAAGACGATCTCCACCACCTACCCGGCGATCAAAGCGATAGGCCGGGGTTTGCTGCAGCGGTTGTATTATTTGACAGCCAGAACGACGACGAGAGCGGCGGCTGAGGATGCCTTGCGGCTAATGGAGTCGCAGGGTCTTCGGCTTCATGCTGTGACGATTACGGCGAAGGATAAGATATGCTTCCAAGAGGAGACCCGCTGCGAGAAGGAGCATTGTCCTTACGCAGACGGCTACTATGATCGCATCAATGAGGCTGTTATGGATATTCTGAGGGAGGAGACACTGCTCACTCGGCCCGTTATTGAGCGCTATGCGCGCAAGCATCGGGTATGTCCGTTCGAATATTCACTGGATCTGGCGTATGCCGCCGATATGGTTATTTGCGATTACAATTACGTCTTCGATCCGCGGATATCGTTCAAGCGACTGCATGGCGAGGTGAAGAAGCGGACGGCGCTTCTTGTAGACGAGGCGCATCACCTTCCCGATCGCGGCAGGGAGATGTTCTCCGGCATGCTGACGAAAGCGCCTTTCCTTGCTATGCAGCGCGAGCTGAAGGGCAAGCATTCGGGCGCCCATAGCGCGGCGAAAGCGGTGAATGATTACTTCATCGCGAAGCGCAAGCTCCTAGGTGACGGGAGACCGTCAGCTTTGGAGAGGGATAAGCCGGAGGAGCTTATTGCGCTCGTGGAGCGTTTCGCAGAGAAGCTAGAGCCTCTGCTTGAGGGTGCCGGCTCCGAATGGCTGGATCTATACTTCCAGTCCCAGCAATTCCTGCGGGCTGCGAAGCTGTATGATGACCGTTATGCAACATTGACGGAAGTTATGCGCAACGATGTCAGCATGAAGCTCTATTGCCTGGACCCTTCGGAGTTGCTGAAGGGCATGATGAAAGGCTATCGTTCGGCTATTTATTTCTCGGCAACGCTAACGCCGCTCGGGTATTACATGGACATGCTTGGCGGTGCGGAGAACGATTATACGATTTCACTGGCCTCTCCCTTTGACAGCAAGCAGTTGGACGTCTCGATTCAAGCGGTCTCCACCCGCTATCAGAATCGTGAACAATCCTATCGGCCTATCGCTGGCATTATACACAGCACGGTATCATCCCAGACAGGCAATTATTTTGTGTTTTTCCCGTCCTATGCTTACATGAATGCAGTTCATGAAGCATATATAGAGTGGATGGACAGTGCCGGGATAGCGCCTGAGGCACGTCCTATCGTTCAAGCACAGCGAAGCGACATGACAGAAGAGGAGCGAGACGCCTTCCTGGGAGCGTTCCGGGCGGGAGGAGAACGTTCGCTTGTTGGCTTTGCCGTTATGGGCGGCGTGTTCTCAGAAGGCGTTGATTTGCCTGGGGATCGGCTGATAGGCGTCGTCGTTGTAGGTGTGGGCATGCCCCAGCTGGGATCGGAACGAGATGCGTTGAGAGCGTACTATCAGCAGCGGGGCAATAGAGGGTTTCATTATGCTTATGTTATTCCCGGCATGAACAAGGTGTTGCAGGCAGGCGGGAGGTTGATCCGGTCTGAGACGGACCATGGACGGCTTGTGTTGGTCGACGATCGTTACCTGGAGCCTGATTATCGTCAGCTTTTGCCGGAGGAATGGCTGCAAGCGGTAAAGAATGGCTATAGCGAATTTTTGGATTGACAGTTTCTTAATTGAGATGATAAAGTGACAAATAGATTTCAAGAAATTTCTAGAAAAGAGGGAGGATTACGAAGATGCGGAATAACGATTTGAACGGTCACTTTAATAACGGATTCCACAACGTAATCCAACTGCGCGAACAATAGCTTTGTATGTCAGGGGTTTCCCGATATCAAAGGCGCAGGATTACGTGACCGTAATCATGCGCCTTTATTGTATCCTGAAGGGCTTCCGCGCGCCGCGCGGGAAATTCTCAGGTCTAATAAAGAGCGTGTCGTTGCGGCGACAGGCTCTTTTTGTTTCGGTAAAAAGCGAGAAGAGCGGGCAAGGATCAGTGGCAGAAAGAGAAGCATCCCACTTATGGATGCGAGACGGAAGGTGTGGTAATAAGCGATGTTTGGCGTATTGAAAAAATTAGGTTGGTTCTTTCGCAAGGAATGGAAGCGATACACGCTGGCAATCACGCTGCTTGTATTAACCGGAATCATTGATATTATTCCGCCTTGGCTGCTCGGTTACTTGGTAGACGGAATTAGTCAGAATGTGCTCGGTACAGCCGAGTTCAACCGCATTATGTATCTGTGGATCGGATTGACGATAGTCGGCTATCTGATCACTTATGTATGGCACTATAAGCTGTTCGGCGGCGCGTTTGTGCTGGAGAGGCTGCTTCGCTCCAGTATGATGGGTCACTTCCTGCGCATGACGCCGACTTTCTATGAACGGAATCGGACGGGTGACTTGATGGCTCGTTCGACGAACGACTTGGGGGCTGTGGCGACGACTGCAGGCTTCGGCATTCTGACGCTGGTCGATTCGACCCTGTTCATGATCACCATCCTGATCGTGATGGCTGCCGCGATTAGCTTGAAGCTGACGCTGGCTGCGCTTCTGCCATTGCCGCTTATGGCCATTGCGATGTCCTATTATGGCAAGAAGATTCATGAACGCTTCACAGAAGCACAGGATGCTTTCGGCGAGATGAACGATCAGGTGCTGGAATCGGTAGCAGGCGTGCGAGTCATTCGTGCATTCGTGCAGGAGGAAGCAAGCGAAGGGCGATTCAACGCCAAGACGAATGAGGTATTGGGCAAAAATATTGCCGTAGCCAAAATCGATGCGCTCTTCGAGCCAACGATGAAAATTCTCGTCGGCAGCAGCTATTTGATTGGACTGGGTTATGGGGGTTTTCTCGTATTCCATAACGAGATTACGCTGGGCGAGCTCGTCTCGTTCAATATCTTCCTTGGTATGCTGATCTGGCCGATGTTCGCCATCGGCGAGTTGATTAATATTATGCAACGCGGCAATGCTTCATTGGATCGGGTGAACGAGACATTGGGCTACAAGCAAGATGTGAAGGAGTCGGAGAAGCCGGCTGTTGTCAGTGAGCCGGCACTGCTGGAATTCGATAAGGTGACGTTCCGCTATCCTTCCTCGGAGGTCGACAATCTGGTGGGCGTGTCTCTCAAGCTCCGCCAGGGTGGGACGCTGGGTATTGTCGGCCGCACAGGCAGCGGCAAGACGACGCTGCTCAAGCAGTTGCTGCGCGAATACCCACTGGGGAAAGGCCATATCCGGATCTCAGGCGAGCCGATTGGCAACGTGAAGATTGATCAAGTGTTGGGCTGGATCGGCTATGTGCCGCAGCAGCCGATTCTCTTCTCCAAGACGATTCGCGAGAACATTTTCTTCGGCCGCATCGATGCGTCGGATGACGATCTCCAGCGTGCGCTGGAGCGTGCTTCCTTCGCGAAGGACATCGTCTTCCTGCCGGATGGGCTGGATACGATGGTCGGCGAAAAAGGAGTGGCGCTGTCCGGCGGACAGAAGCAAAGGGTGAGCATCGCGCGTGCGCTGATAGCCGATCCGGAAATTCTGATGCTAGACGATGCATTATCCGCCGTTGATGCCAAGACGGAGGCGGAGATTATTGATGGCATTCGTACAGAGCGTGCAGGCAAAACGACATTGATTACAACGCATAGGCTGTCTGCCGTGCAGCATGCCGATTGGATTATCGTGATGGAAGACGGCAAGATCGTAGAGGAAGGCACGCATGATCGTCTGCTCGCAGGCGGCGGCTGGTATCGCGAGCAATACGACCGTCAGCAACTGGAAGCATCAATCGAGACTGAATAGATAGGAGGCGTGAAGAGCAATGGGTACAACAGGCAAACGATTGTTTCAATACGCCATGCTGTATAAGAAAACGATTCTGATCGCCTTGGCGCTTCTCGTGCTGGCGGTATGCGCGGAGCTTACGGGACCGCTGATTGCGAAGCGAATGATCGATCAGAACATTCTTGGCATTGAGAAGAAATGGCATCAGATAGAAGGCGATCAGCCTTACGCCGTTCACTATCAAGATAGCTGGTACAAACGGACGGACCGCTTCTCCGGCGAGGAGAACGGAGAGAAGGGGCAGGAGGTTCGCGTGCTGCAAGTAGGCAGAAGCTTCTACTTCCTGGCCGGTACGCTGGAGAATGAGACAGGAAAGCGTGAAGTGACGGGCAATGAGCTGACGGTGACGAATGGCATCACTGGTGAGCAGAGCATCTATCCCGTTACGAAACTGACCTCGAAAGAACTGTATAGCTTCTATGAACCTGAGGTGCCGGGGCTTCTCGTGCTGGCAGCCATTTATTTCGGATTGTTGCTGGTCGTGGCAGGCTTGACTTACGGTCAGCGGCTTATGCTGCAGACGTCGGCCAACCGTATCGTTCAGAAGATGCGTAATGACGTATACGCACATACGCAGCGGCTGCCGGTCAATTATTATGATAATTTGGCCGCTGGCCAGGTCGTATCCCGCATTACGAACGATACGGAAGCGATTCGCGAGCTGTATGTAGGGGTATTGGCGAACTTTTTTACAGGCACGATCTACATGGTCGCTATATTCGGAGCATTATTCTTTCTGGACCCACGACTTGCGCTTATTACGCTGCCGCTCATCCCGCTGCTGATCGTGTGGATTATCGTGTACCGGAAGTTCGCAGCCAAGTATAACCGCATCATCCGTGCCAAGCTTAGCGAGATTAACGCGATGATCAATGAATCAATTCAGGGCATGACGATTATTCAAGCATTCCGTCGCCAGAAGGAGACGTCCAAGGAATTCGCTGAGATGAACGATCATTACTTCAAATATCAGAACAAATTGCTGAATTTGAATTCGTTGACGTCCCATAACCTAGTCAATGTCGTAAGGAATATTCTGTTCCTCATTGTTCTCTGGATGTTCTGGGGCGGTACGCTCGGGACGTTGGTAACGGTTGGCGTTCTGTTTGCTTATATCGACTACATGAACCGGATGTTTTCGCCGATTGTCGGTATCGTGAACCAGCTCTCCAATCTGGAGACGGCTCGCGTCTCAGCCGAGCGTGTATTCAAGCTGATGGATGAGGAAGGCATCGATGTAACCAAAGGAAAGATGGAGCGTTACAAAGGGAATGTCACGTTCGAGGACGTATCGTTCGCTTATAAGAAGGAAGAATACGTGCTGAAGAACATTGACTTCCATGCGAGCCAAGGAGAGACGGTTGCGCTGGTTGGACATACGGGATCAGGCAAAAGCTCGATTCTGAACCTGCTGTTCCGCTTCTACGATATTAAGGATGGGAAAGGCCGCATCGTCGTAGACGGCCGAGATGTGCGGGATATTCCGAAGCAGATGCTTCGTCAGCATATGGGCATCGTCCTGCAGGACCCGTTCCTGTTCACGGGAACGATCGCATCCAATGTCAGCCTGGATGATCCGTCGATCACAAGGGAGAAAGTAGTTCAAGCGCTGAAGGATGTTGGTGCGTACGAGATGTTCAGTCAATTGCCAGGCGGTATTGATGCTGAAGTGATCGAGAAGGGAAGTACGCTCTCCGCTGGCCAGCGTCAGTTGATCTCATTCGCTCGTGCGCTAGCCTTCGATCCAGCAATCCTCATTCTGGATGAAGCGACGGCAAGCATCGATACGGAGACAGAGGCGATTATTCAGGAAGCGCTGAGCGTCTTGAAGAAAGGTCGTACGACCTTTGTTATTGCTCACCGGTTGTCGACCATCCGTCAGGCCGATCAGATTCTGGTGCTCGACCGCGGCGTCATTGTGGAGAGAGGCAATCACGATCAATTAATGGACCACCGCGGGAAGTACTACGCGATGTACCAGCTACAGCAAGGCTCGGTACAGACGGCTTAATGCCTCTGGCTGCTAGAATTGAATAGTAACTAGCCAATAACTCGGGAAAGAAAGGCCCGCAATATGCCGTTACGGCGTATTGCGGGCCTTTTATCTATATAAGAGTTTGGTTAGGTTTTGAAGCGACCTACCACTTGGTTCAAGCTTGTGGCCAGGCTTCGGAGCTGGACAGAGCCGCTTGCTACTTCTTGCATGGAGGCCAGCTGCTCTTCCGATGCGGCTGCTACTCGCTGTGCATTCGATGCAGTAGACTGTGCGATATACGACAACTGATCGAGCGATGCTGCAATTTCTTCGCTGCCTGCCGACATCTGCTCGGCTGCAGCGGAAACTTCTTGCACCTGGGCGGATACTTGCTTGATGGAATCAACGATGGAGCGGAAGGATTCGCCCGCTTGCGTAGCCACAGCAGAACCTTCTCTGGCCGAGATGGATGAGCGTTCCATCGAACTTGCAGCTTCTCTGGTACGGCTGCCAATCGTGTTCAAAATCTCGTTGATCTGCTCCGACGAATCTTTTGTTCTCTCGGCCAGCTTGCGAATTTCGACGGCGACCACCGCAAAGCCTTTGCCATGCTCACCAGCGCGTGCAGCTTCGATTGAAGCATTCAGTGCTAGCAGATTTGTCTGATCGGCAACTTCTCCGATGAGGCTAAGAATCCCTTCAATCTTTTCGCTATGGTCTCTGAGCTCGCGAAGCGTGACAACCGTCTGCTCCATATTTCGTTCCAGCTCTTTCATTTGGCTTTGGGTTTGTTCCATCACGCTTTCGCCATCCGTAGCTAGATGAGTAGCATCCGATGCCATCTCCGATACGATAGCCGATGACTCGGCGATTCGTCCGATGCCGACCGCCATCTCTCCCATCGCGCGCTGACATTCCTGGAAGCTCTGCAGCTGCGACTCCGAGCCGGATGCTACTTCCTGAATAGCTTCGGTTACTTCCTCGGTTGCTTTTGAGGTCATCTCCGCGCTTTGCTGCATATTTTCCGCTGAACCGGCTACTTCCGACGTGCTGCTGCGGATATCGCCCGTCAGGTTGCGCAGGCTTGCAATCATCGCATTAAACGATTTGGACAGCTGTCCAATTTCGTTGTTGTTTTTCGCATTAACGGCAATGGTGAGGTCTCCGGCAGCGGCTAACTCGGATACTTCGGCCAGACGGCGAAGCGGCCTAATGACAAGGCGCACGAGTATCGTGATGATTAGAATAGCCCCGGCTGACAAGATCAAGGCTATAAGCATACTCTTCAGTAGCATAGAGCCTAGCTCATCATCCATTTTATCGTAATCAAAGTCGATACCGAAGAGGCCAACGGGTTTGCCGCTCGTATCCTCGATTCGTTTTATGTACGTCATCCATTCGCCATTATCATCTTCATAGACGTCGGTCCAAGCCGATTCTTGGGCCAGCGCCTTCCGAAACGCCTCCTCAAAGCTACCCGACAATGGATACGTGCTACCTGGACCAATGCCTGAATTCGTAAGCTCCTGGTTGCCTTGAAGCATAGTGACAAATCGTTGCTCGCCCTCTTCTTTAATTTCAGGCATATAGATATAGGCATTAGCTACCCGATCGTTGCGTACCATGGCGTCAAATTTATTTTTCAGGATGGAGAAGGAAGCGGATTCGCTTGTTCCATTCTGCTGCAATTCATCATGACCGACTGTGACATGATCGTATTCGAATTCAAGCTGATAGCCTAGCGTCACGCCCAAGTTTTCTATCTCTTCCATGAAAGCTGCTTTCTGGGAGTTGTAAGATAGCCATTGCATCGCGTTAATAAGCACGAGCAGAATCATGGCTAATACCAGAGAGCTTGTCACAACCAAACTGCGATCTTTCCATTTGAACATGAATGCCACACCTCTCGATTGTTGTAAAGGCTGGCAAGACTGTTGGCTGTCCGTGGTGATAGGTAAGGTTAGGACAGACCGGTCCCGCCTAGTATCTTACACTATCACGCAATTATTAGAAAAGTTAAGCAGCTAATGTTAGGAAAGTATCAGATCAATCCGGTTGCAGCTAGCGTTCTGGATCTGCTTGGGCCAGCATAACCTCCAGTTCGTCTGCGGGAAGCGGACGGCTGAACAAATAACCTTGCAGCTCATCGCACTTGAGCTCTTTGCAGAAGCGTGATTCATCTAGCGTCTCGACGCCTTCCGCTACCACCTTCATGTTCATGCTATGGACAAGCTCGATGATGGCTCGCACAATCGATGACTTTTTGTCATCGCTCGTAATGCCCTGGATGAAGGAGCGGTCAAGCTTCACATCGGAGATCGGAAGTCGCTGCAACTGATTCAGTGACGAATAGCCTGTGCCGAAATCGTCGATCGAAATCTGAATACCGAGGTTGCGCAAGTACAGAATTGTATCGATCACTTGATCGATATTGCGCATGAAGACGCCCTCCGTAATTTCAAGGCTTACATAATGCGGATCAAGCCCTGTCGCCTTTAACTCGCTTAAAATCATTTCCTTTAAATTGCCTTGATAGAAGTGCCGCGCTGAAATGTTGACCGAAACGCTGATCTGCTTCAGTCCGGCATCTTGCCAAACCTTGTTCTGGCGGCAAGCCTCGCGGAAGACCCAACGGTCGATTTCCAGAATGAAGCCGGATTCCTCCGCCAGCGGAATGAACTTATCCGGCGGCACAAGCCCCAGGTCGGGATGCTTCCAGCGAATCAAAGCCTCAATGCCGCATAGCTCGCCAGTGGCAGCGTTAATCTTCGGTTGGTAATAGAGCGAGAATTGATTCTCTTGCAGCGCTTTATACAGACCGTTCTCGAGTCGCATCTTCTCTTCAATAAGAGGCAGCAGATTCGGCTTGAAGAAGCGGTAGCATCCGTCGCCTTCTTCCTTCGCGTTGTACATCGCAATATCCGCGTTGCGTACAATTGTATCCATATCTTCGCCATCCTGCGGATGGGAGCTGATCCCGATGCTGACCGTCAGGAATAGCGGCATCCCATCGATGAGGAAAGGCTCTATGAAGCATTTAAGGATGGGCTCCGCGTAGCTTGACAGCTCCTCCTCGCGATAACGGACGAGAAATACGAACTCGTCTCCGCCGAACCGGAAGACGTCGCAGGACTTGCATGCGATAGACTGGAATCTTTGTGCTACCAACTGAAGCAGCTTGTCGCCGAAGGCATGGCCAAGCGTATCGTTGATTTGCTTGAAACGGTTGATGTCCGCGAACAGTACGCCGATCTTCAGGTGCTGAGCCGTGCCCGTATTCATGACAATCAGCTCCTGGAAATGCCGGGTAAACTGATGACGATTGGGCAGTCCGGTCAACATATCGTAATAGGCCAACTGATGCAGTCTTTCTTCAGACTCTTGCAGAAGCTGTGCTTGCATTTCTAGTCGTTCGTTGTTGCTCTGCGTTTCACGGAACAGATAAAGCAGGCTGCTCGACATATGTTTGATGTTCATGATGAGCGAGTGAATTTCGACGGTATTGCTTTTAGGCAGCTCTAGTGAATTATTATGCTTGAGCTTAAGCGGGAGATTCGTGGTCGCGACGGCGAGTCTTTGCAAGCTGCGGGTAAACGAGCGGTTAATGAGCAGCGAGACGAAAGCGGCAACCAGCGCAAATCCGATTAAGTAGAAAATATGTATGAAATATTTGCTGAACAAATAGTTTTGGTAGTACTCCAGCGGGAATGTAATGATAATATGTCCCGTCCCGTTGCCGAGCTTGGATTGATAAAGAAACTGTTCATCATTCCAAGTGTGAAGCTTTAACTGGCTAAAGCTATTATAGTTGGAGGAGAAATAGAGATACTCACTAATCGGACGATAGTTCTTTTCCCCGAAGGCATCCAGATGCGTACCGATTAGTCCGTGATGATTCGATGCGACGACGCGATGCTGATCGTCGATCAGGCTGAATGCATACGTATCCGTCGTATAGCGGTCAATGAGGAACTGCAGTGTGCGAGTTGACACATCATCCATGGGGATGGTGTACGGAACGTTGGATGCTCCCCATTCTTTTGTGATGGTATTGGTAGCTTGTTGTGCGATATCCTCTACGTAGTAGGTAACTTCCTTGAAGGAGTTGATGCTGTTCACCAGCATATTCAGCAAGAAGCTGACGAGTACAATGCCAAGCGACAAATGCAGCAGCAATTGGCTCATGGAACGGGGCAGTCGCTTGATGCTGGAGAGACCGCTCCAGCGGCTTAACGGCAAGTATTGGTGGAGAATTTCTGCGAACAACGCATTAAATAAGCCATTAATTGCGATTAGGCAAGCAATAAGCTTAATATCGACTCCTGTATTTGAATAATGTTGATTATAGAAGAAATAAGTAAGTGGCATACCGACAAACAGCCAGAAGCAGAGATCCGTCATAAACAGTCGACCGCGATACCGGAGCATCATCAGACCGACCACGAATGCCTCCAGCAGACCAATGGCCTGGAACATGAGATGGTCCGCAGCGGCGGCGCTTGCCAGAAAAGCGGCGAAGGCTGTCAGGAGCCCTCCCCCGATGCCGAACAGCCGGACAGAGAGAAGGACAAATAAGCTTGTGAGCGAAAAGCTAATTCCGTATATGAAATGGAACTGACCCATTTCTCCCACTACGGCCAGCAAGGCGCAAAGGGTGAGAGATACAGCAATCATCCATTTGTTGCGAGGTTGATGAGTTGGATTGCTCAAGTGCGTCCTCCTGTTGCTGTAAGAAGCGATGTATTGAATGATAGATACGGTAGGTATAGCTGCGTATTTTAGATCCGTGTTTATCGTGTTAATTCCCTAATATTCGACAAAATTTTCTTAATTCCTCCTTTCAAAAAGAGGGGGGTAATGACGAAAATTTGCATGCTTGTATAGGCCGTGATATAGTTCTATTATCGAATAGTTCAATAATAGAATTAATTTGGGAGAGGTAGAGATATGAAACAAGACCCAAACTTGCTGAAAGCTTTGATTCACCGTTATGAGGTGGCTAACTTTGTCGTGGAGCGTGGGCTCCATGTCAGGGTAAAGGACTTGATGCCCGAGGAATTGACCGTCGATCAGTTCAAGACGCTGCGATTTCTTAGACATAACGAAAATAGTACGGCGTCGGAGCTATCACAATACTTTTGCGTGGGCAAAAGCTCAATTACGGCCATTATTACCCGTTTGTCGGATAAAGGGCTGATTGAGCGTGTGCCGGACGACGATGATCGCAGAGTCACTCATTTGATGCTGACAGAGGAGGGAGAACGGATAAGCGGTTTGTTGGAGGAACGTGTTCATAGAGTTCTTTCGGATATTATCGAGCATTTCGATGAGAAGGAAGCAATTATGTTTATTGAGACCTTCGAGAAGCTGGCTGAAGTGGTGAAGGCTCTGTAGTGCCTAGAGAGATCTACATGGAGAAGAGAGGAAGATCGTGAATGAGGGTAGTATTGAAGTTGAAATGGCTGGTCCTTGCCCTTTGGGTTCTTGGAGCGGTAGGTCTTATGCTGAGTGCGCCAGCGATGGAGGAGCTTGTGCGCGACAAGGGCCAGATTACGGTGCCGGAGGGTTATTCCTCTTCGGTAGCGGGACAACTGGAGAAGGCGATTGGCGCCACAGGGACTGAAGGGGGAGGCGACTCGGGGATGTCGACGGTCCTTGTCTTTCATCGGGATGGCGGATTAAGCGAGCCAGACCTGAAGGAGGTCGAGCAGGCGCTTGGAAAGCTGGACTCTGATGGGAAGAAGCTCGGTGTAACCTCCGTCATGACTCACTTTGACATACCGGAGCTGAAGGAGCAGATGGTCTCGGAGGACGGCAGCACCATTCTGTCGCTGTTGACTGTCGAAGCGGGCGACCGTGAATTAAAAGATGTGCAAAATGAATTGTATCAAGCGCTGGAAGGCGTGCCGGTAGACCATTACTACACAGGCAATTGGATTATTAATGAAGATGTCATTCAGAGCTCTCAGGATGGCCTGAAGAAGACAGAATTTATAACCGTAGGGTTTATTCTTGTTATTTTGTTCTTAGTGTTCCGCTCGGCGGCAGCGCCTCTAGTACCGTTGCTGGCAGTCGGCTTTACGTATCTGGTATCACAATCGATTGTGGCGTACCTGGTGAAGTATGCGGACTTCCCGCTATCGAATTTTACGCAAATTTTCCTGGTAGCTGTCTTGTTCGGCATCGGAACCGATTATTGCATTTTGCTGATCAGTCGTTATAAGGAAGAGCTTGCACATCGGGGCGAACGTACGGAAGCTATCGTGCATACGTATCGTACAGCAGGAAAAACGGTTTTATTCTCCGGTCTGGCGGTACTGGTCGGCTTTGCCTCAATCGGATTCTCCACCTTCGTACTGTATCGTTCGGCGGTAGCAGTAGCTGTAGGCATACTCATCTTGCTGCTTGCTCTGTACACGCTGGTGCCAGTATTCTTGAGCCTCCTTGGCAATGCGCTGTTCTGGCCGTCCAAGGGCTCGCTGGAGCATAAGCCAAGTCGGCTCTGGGATGTGGTGGGCCGCTTCTCGCTCAAGCGTCCGATCTGGGCACTACTCATATTAGCGGTTATTATCGTACCGTTCCTAACGGCTTATAAAGGTACAATCTCCTTCAACTCGCTAGATGAGATCGGAGAAAAATACGATTCGGTCAAAGGATTTAATATCATTGCCGACAGTTTCGGTCCTGGTGAATCGCTGCCGACTGGCGTCATTGTGAGGTCGAAAGAGCCGCTGGATACGCCGGAAGGCCTTGCGGCAATTGAGCAGGCGAGCCGCGAGCTATCCAAGGTCGAGGGCGTGAAGACGATCCGAAGCGCGACACGTCCAACGGGCGCCATTCTGGAGGACTTCCTCGTAGCAGATCAAGTGCTGACCCTTGATGAGGGATTAGGCAAGAGCGGCGAAGGTCTCGGCGAGATCAGCAGCGGATTGGCGAGTGCCAGCAGCGCACTGAACGAAAACGCACCGAAGCTTGCGGAAGCGGCGGATGGCGCTGGCCAGCTTGTCAGTGGAACGCAAGAGCTGAAAACCGGTATTACAGCATTGTCGGCGGGTCTAAAAGCCATTCAGAAGGGCATGGACGACGGAACCGTCGGAGCAGAAAAACTGCTGAGCGGTCTGACGCAAGCACAGGAAAGCGCGGAGAAGCTTGCCGCCGGCAGCGCTGAATTGCTGGCAGGTTATCAGGGCCTTGGCGGCGGATTATCACAGCTCAGCGCCGGTTACGATACGATTGCTACCGAGCAAGCGAAGCTGGCTGAAGGTCTGGCTGGCGTAACAGCAGGCTTAGATGGTCTTCAAGAGAGCTACCCTGAACTGAAGCAAGACGAAGCGTTCCAGCAAGCGCTGGGCGCGTTGAATGGCATGCAGCAGGGCGCTGCTGCGCTGGGTGCACAGCTTGCAGAGATGAACAAAGGTCTCACCGGTATTTCTGCCGGTGTCGATCAAGCCAACAAAGGATTCACGGAAGCGTCTGCTGGTCAATCCGCATTGGCGGAAGGTTTGGCGCAATTAGCGAAAGGGCTTGGGGAGCTAAAGAATGGCATCGGCCAGGCAGCCGCTGGTCAAGGCCAGATCGTAGGTCAGCTTCCGGGCGTCACGCAAGGGCTTGGAGAGCTTGCCAAAGGGCAGGAAGAGCTCAAGGTGGGATTTGCTTCCTTAGGCGACCAGCTAGGCGAATTGACAAGCGGTTTGGATCAAAGTGTAGACGGACTGACGCAAGTCACAGACGGTCTTGCCTCTGCAGGGGGCTACCTGCAAGGTTTGGCAGGTGCGCCTAATAAGAACATGACCGGCTGGCACATCCCGCAAGAAGCGATTGAGAATGAGCAGTTCCAAACCTCACTCGATGTCTATATGTCCTCAGACCGTAAGACGGCGAAGCTCGATGTCATCTTCGAGAGCAATCCGTATGCGCAGGATACTATGGCTGAGATTGAATCGCTGAATGCTGCGGTTCAGCGGGCATTCCAAGGCACATCGCTGTCCGGCGCAGAAGTGGCAATTGGCGGCGTCACGAGTATGAACCATGATTTGAGCACAATCTCGAAAAGCGACTATGCGAGAACGGTCATGCTTATGCTGATTGGCATCTCCATTATATTGATCGTGCTGTTCCGTTCCATTATTATTCCTCTGTATATCGTAGCATCGCTGCTCGTTACGTTCTTCACATCGCTTGCGATGACAGAGGTCATCTTCGTCCGCATGCTGGGATTGTCCGGCATTAGCTGGGCGGTGCCGTTCTTCGGCTTCGTCTTGCTGATCGCGCTTGGCGTCGACTACAGTATCTTCTTGATGGACCGCTTCAAGGAATACAAGGATCTGGATCCGAAGAAGGCCATCTTGGAGGCGATGAAGAATATGGGAGCGGTTATTATGTCCGCAGCCGTTATTCTGGGCGGTACGTTCGCAGCCATGCTGCCGTCGGGCGTTATGTCGCTGCTGCAGATTGCGACTGTCGTCTTGTGCGGACTGTTCCTTTATGCACTCGTGATTTTGCCGCTATTCATTCCGGTCATGGTGCGGACCTTTGGCCAGGCCAATTGGTGGCCGTTCATGCCAAGGCAAGAGCAATCAAGCAGAGAATTGAAGCAGTATGCATTCATTAGTTCCAATAAAGAAGGAAAGTAGCTAGGATATTAGCTTGGAAACTCGAGCCTCAATACTGGGGCTCGGGTTCTTTTTTATGAGAAAGGCGAATTCGGTCCCGACCTGGCGAATAGCGTTGTGAGAAAACACTAAATCGCTCAGCCGGTCCGAAATGCGGAAATAGTGTTGTGTGGCAAAGCTAAAATGCATTTAGACATTCGTCTTTGCAGGTAGTAAGATGGACGTATTGCGTTGCCCGAAGAGGGCAAGCTTGAACAATGACAGCATGATGAGTGGAGGGAGGCTGCTTATGAAGCGGCTTTTGGTAATTTTCACGGGAGGCACAATTGGAAGCAAGGCGGAAGGGCTGGCGATCAACGTAAGCGACAGCGGCTCTTATACACTGCTGGAGGAGTATCGCAAGCAACCTTTCTATAGAAATGATGTACAGCTGGATACGATTCAGCCGCTGAATCTGCTCAGCGAGAACTTAACCCCGCAGGATTGGCTTGTCCTGGCGAAAGCCATTCGGGAGGTCGATTGGAGCCTTTACGAGGGTCTGATCGTCACGCACGGCTCGGACACACTGGCTTATACGGCTGCGATGATGAGTTATTTGTTCGCAGACGTTCCGATTCCGCTCGTATTGACGGCAAGCAACTATCCGATTGCCGATGTACGAAGCAATGGCTTGCGCAATCTGTCGAGCTCGATTGATTTTATCGTAAATGCTTCTTTGCCAGGCACGTTCGTCGTCTACGAAAACAACAAAGGCGAGCCGCTTGTGTACTTGGGCACAAGAATATTTCAGAACGAGTCCTTCACGGATCAATTCCTTAGCCCTTATGAGCTTGTATACGGCATGATGGCTAGTGACAGGACGTTTCAACTGGTGGAGGATCGGCGCAATCCGGATCCGGCGAGCTTAAGTCCGCGCGCCAGTACATTGTCATGGGAGCCGTTGACGCTGCAGCTTGAGGATGCCGTGTTATACATAAAGCCATATCCCGGCTTGAACTATGACCTATATGACTTTAGCAAACAGAAGCCGAGAGTGATCCTTCATGATCTCCATCATTCGGGTACGGCTAACGCGCTGGAAGCGGGTCCTTATTCGTTGACCGCTTTTATCGAGAAAATTCGGGAGCTAGAGATCGATTGCTACTTATGCCCCATCACCAATGCATCTGATGCGTTGTACGATTCCTCACATCGGCTGATTGACGCTGGCGCTCGTTTCATAGAAAATATATCCATCGAGGCTGCTTTAACCAAGTTGATGCTGGCCTACGGCATGATCGAGGAGGACGGAGCGCGAGATGCATTCATTCGAAGCGCGTCCATTTATTACGAGAAGCTTGAGGTGTTGTCATGATTATGGAGTCGGTCACGCTGTTCTCGAATAAGCGTCCCGAGGAGCTACTACCATTCTATAGGGATATTCTGGGCTTGCCTGTATTGGAGTTTGTGGAACATCGATTCACCATACAAGTAGGATATACCCGTTTAACCTTTCTTCATCAATCAGTGGAGGCGGCAGAGGCGCCTTATTACCACTTTGCCATTAATATTCCGGAGAATAAGCTGGATGAGGCGAAACAGTGGGTCGAGAGTCGGATTCAGCTTGGTACGGAGGATGGAGAGGATATTTCCTATAGCGAGCTGTGGAATTCTCATTCCGTCTATTTCATTGACACGGGAGGCAATATCCTAGAGTTGATCGCTCGTCATACGATGAGCAATGCGGTAGACCGGCCGTTTGATCCGGAGCGGGATTTGCTCGGTATTAGCGAGATGGGGCTGCCAACGAAGGATGTGCCGCGCGCAGTAGATGAGTTAGAGGCTATAGGCATCCCTACCTACAAAAGGCGGGATTCCGTCTTTAATCCGGTTGGCGACGAGGAAGGGATCTTGATCGTCGTGAAGCCGGGACGCAGATGGCACTTCACGAATTTGAATGCAGCATGTTTTCCATTCCAGATGCATGTACGGGGAATAGGCAAGCTGATGTTTGAAGAAGACAAGACAGGACTTGTAATACGCAGAGAATTAGTTGCGGAATAAATGAGGATTGAGGAGGAGCGAATAGGATGAGCAATGGAACAGTTAGCTTGGGAGAGAAAGTACCGAATTTCACTCTACATGCGTCGAACGGCAAGGATGTATCGCTTAGTGATTACGAGGGCAAGAAGCTGGTCATTTATTTCTACCCAAGGGACATGACGCCAGGTTGTACGGCGGAATCATGCGACTTCCGTGATTTTAATGGGGAATTTGCGGCGAACAATACGGAAGTTATCGGCATTAGCCCGGATGATCTTGCTTCCCATGAGCAGTTCGTCAATGAATACAAGCTTCCGTTCCTGCTTCTGTCGGATACGGATCATCAAGTGGCGGAGCTGTTCGGCGTGTGGAAAGAGCTGAGCTGGGGTGGCAAAACATTCCTAGGCGTGGAGCGCTCGACCTTTATCATCGATGAAGAGGGCAATTTGGCGCGCGAATGGCGCAGCGTGAGCGTAGACGGCCATGCAGCAGAGGTGCTGGAAGCGGTAAAGGCTTAATCGTACGAATACGGTCAAGTCGGCGCAATGTAGCTAATGCCGTCCAACTGGCCCAAGAAAGCGAGTGCTGTTAAACGGTAGCATTAAGCTACTCCTTGCTTTGCCGATACCTAATTAAAAAGGTCCTCCTCTCAAAGCTGCAGTTACCAGCCTTGAGGGGAGGACCTTTTTGTTATTTCTGTTCTGTTTTCCAATTAGGCAGGTGATTCACAAAGCTGTCGGACAAATTCAGCAGCTCAAGTGCGCGATCGAATTCGTCTTCAGTCGTCTTGCTCTCATCGTTGCCGTCACCGGCAAGCGGATAATGCCTTCCGTCCTCGAAGCCGCTGCCTGACATGAATAGCTCTTGGCTGCTCAAGAACGATCCGCTAGGCAGATAGTAGCGCTGTGGCAAGATGTTATACGTTTGATTGAACAAATCTTGGCCAAAATGGACTTGGTCGTCCAAAGGCGCACCAAGCAGATTAGCGACAGTTGGCAGCAGATCAACCTGTCCGCCGAGTTGGTCATATTGTGCGGGCTGAACGTTCTTATCCGGATTGACGATGACTAGCGGGATATTGATCATATCCGTGTACGTATATTCACGGGAATAAATCTCCGCCATCAGATCCTTTTCGTGACGATCCAGCGAGTAGATAGGCAGTCCCAGATGGTCGCCATATAATACGATCAAGCTATTATCCCATATGCCGCGTGCTTTCAAATCTTCGATGAACGTGCCAAGCGCGTGGTCGGCATAGTTCTGCGAGACCATATAATCGCCAACAAGCGTGTTGTTGAACCGCTCAGGGAGAGTGATCAAGCGCTTCTCATCCGGAATCGTGTAGGGATGATGAGCTGTCATGGAGATCACTTGAGCATAGAACGGATTGTCGTTCTGATCCATACGCTCCAGCTCATCTATCGTTTTCTTGTACAACATGTCATCGGAAGCACCGAAAAATACAGTATCTTCTTCGCCGAAAAATTCAGCATCGTAAAAACGGTCAAAACCAATCGCTTTGTACAATTCGCCGCGATTCCAGAATTCGACGACGTTAGTATGGAACGTAGCCGAATCATAGCCGTGCGACTTTAGCAGCTTGGGCAAGCTCGGCAGCTCTTTGCCTGCATACATCTGGGTCGCTGCGCCGCGAGGCGGGATGTACAGCGATGTATTGACGACGAATTCCGCGTCGGATGTATTGCCTTGGCCTACCTGTTGATAGAAGTGCTTGAAGTAGCTGTTTTCCTTCACCAGCTTATTCAGATTCGGTGTAATTTCCTGTCCTTCAATCTCTAAACCTACTAAGAAGTTTTGCATGGATTCCATCTGCAATACTATCAGGTTTTTGCCCTTGGCGGTTGCCTGCAACAGCGGTTCTGCAGGAGTCTGAGTCTTCTTGACGGAGTTGATTTTCTCTTGCGAGATTTGATCTGAATCGACGTATTCGATCTCTTTGTTGGAGAAGATGGTGTAGGCTTCATAATTAAGAATGCCCATTTGCTCCGCTTTGACAATTTCGTTCATGCTCGCGCGATTCGGTAATACGTTGAACAGACAGATGACAAGCGAGACGGTTAGCAAGCCGACAACAAATCTTGTATTCTCTTTGCGTTTAAACGAATTTTTCCACTCTACCGCCCTATTCTTGCGGAACATGAGGAACATGAGGACGACGACGTCTGTGTAGATGAAGAGAAAATAAGGGTCCATCAGGGAAAATACGCTGTTTTTGACCGCTGTAACCTGATTGACCTGCGCTAGTGCGAAATAGGTGACAATCACACCGTAATACTTGTAATACATGATGACTGCAAATAGAATAGATGTCATGGTCACGTTCGCTATGAGATAATAGAGAAGCTTTCTCTTGCTTGCGAACCATTCAATGAGACAATAGACGATGAGTACGAATGGGATTTCCTTGAGCAAGGTCGTCCAGGACGGGCCGCCTTCGAAAATGACCATCCAAGCCAAGTAGCTTTTCAGAAGCATAATGAGCGAAAAAAACAAAATGGGACGAGTGCTCAATAGCCGTTTCGATGATATGATTGACACTTTGACCCTACCTTTCACAGCAAAAACCGGCCATCTCTCCGAGTGAGCCGCCTGCGCCTTTTTTCTATAATTATAATCGTATTGTAAATCCACTTTCATTATGCTCCTTCTGGGAGGTAAATGTCAAAAGGCAAAAGGGCCCTTAGTTATGTTGTCGAAATTTAATAAGCATTTGTCGCATCATCCTGATGCTTGCCAACGTCAATAGATTGGATATGCCAAGTTACGATCAGGAGGGACTAGAATGGGCAGAGGAAAGTTTTTAATGTTAGTTGCGCTGGCGGCTGCAGTCGTGTTGGGCTCATATGCGGTATTGGAGAGGAAAGGAGCGGTCACGGAGACACCCCCCATGCTGGCAGAAGGCGCGGAAGATGGCGGCGGTGAAAGCGGCGGGCAAGTAGTCGGACAAACACCGGATGAACCGAACGGCGAGCAGGGAGAAGAGCCGACTGGAAGCCAGACGCCAGAAGACGGCACGGATTCTTCCAATGAGAGCGAAGTGACAACACCACCTTCGACGGACAAGCCTGCCGGGGGCGAAGCGACAACACCTCCTGCAACGGAAAAACCGAGTGATTCTAAAGGCGGACAAGCAGGGGGCGCCAAGGGTGATGATGAAGCGATTGCGGTTATTGGCCAGCCGGAAAGCTTAGCAGCGCTTGTGAATCCATTAAATAGGCTGCCGGATGAGTATGTGCCAAGTGATCTGGTCTATCCGGAGGTCCGATTTATTTTCAAAGAGAAGATTGAGAAACGGATGATGCGGAAGGAAGCGGCAGAGGCGCTTGAGAATCTGTTCGCCGGTGCCGAGAAAGACGACATCTATCTAGCTGGCGTATCCGCATACCGTTCCCACAAAACGCAGAAGGCGTTGTTCGAGCGTTATGTCAAGCGGGATGGCTATGAAAAAGCCAGAACGTACAGCGCATTGCCTGGTACCAGCGAACATGAGACAGGGCTTGCGGTAGATGTTACGAGCAGCGATGGGAAATGTGCTGCGGCAGATTGCTTCGGCGATACGAAGGAAGCGGCTTGGCTAAAGAAGAATGCCGCGGACTACGGATTTATTATTCGTTACCCGGAAGGGAAGCAGGATATTACCGGCTATCAGTATGAGCCTTGGCATTTGCGTTATGTAGGTGCAGATATCGCTGTTGAGATTGCGGCCGATGATTCGACGCTGGAGGAGTACTACAATGCCGTTCCGGTTAGCGGAGCGAATTAGAAGAATGATAACGTGAAGGCAGACGCACAATAGAGAAACGGCGCAGCTGTGGGGATAAGCAGTACGTTCAAGGGAAATAGACGCTTGTCCCTGAGCTGCGCCAATGAGGCGGTTCTTTAAATCTTTGATTCAAATGTTTTGCAGTCGGTTTCTTCGGAATGGCTTGCCTGTTTGCCGCGATTGCTGACTACATAGATTCTGCTCGCACCGCAATTGTTCCCTGCCGCCCAAAACTTGCATGAGTTCACTTCACACAATACGTCTTTTGCCATCGTCCACTCACCTCCTATGAATAGGATGGTCAAGGACAAGCCTCTTTTATACTTAGTACAAATCGGATTTGTGGCGACACGGGGGTGCCGAGCGTGCACATTACTATGCTTCAAAATATATATTTGATCATTATGCTGCTCAATATTTTTCTGGCGATTACAGTCATCTTCCTGGAGCGGCGCAATGCCAGCTCGACATGGGCGTGGCTCATGGTCTTGTTTTTCATTCCGGTCCTGGGATTTATTATGTATCTGGTGCTTGGACAGAAGGTTCGGAAACGGCAGCTCAACAAGCTGCTTGGAGATAGCCAGCGAATACTGGAGGATACGTTAGAGAAGCAACGGCTTGATCTGCTGGAGCAAAGACTGCTTCCGGCTTCCAACGTTCTGTCTGAATATCAGGATATGATCTATATGAACCTAATTACGAGCTATGCTCTGTATACGAGCAATAACTCCATCGAGATCTTTACCGAAGGCAATCAAAAGTTCGATGCTTTGATCGCAGATATCGAGGCGGCACAGCATCATATCCATCTGGTGTACTATATCGTTCGCGATGATGTGCTTGGCAGGAAGCTGGTCGGGGCGCTGACGAAGAAGGCGGCGCAGGGCGTCGAGGTCCGATTCTTGTATGATCATATTGGCAGCTCCAACTTGCCAAGGCGGTTCTTCCATGAGCTCCGCGAGGCTGGAGGGATGGAAGCGGCATTTTTCCCTTCCCGCATCCCTTACGTGAACTTGAAGATCAACTATCGCAACCACAGAAAATTAGCCATCATTGATGGCGAGGCCGGTTATATAGGCGGCTTCAATATCGGTGACGAATATTTGGGCCTGAATAAACATTTTGGAGAATGGCGGGATACGCACTTGAAAGTTACGGGCGGCGCTGTTCTGCAGATGCAGGCGCAATTCCTCATGGACTGGAACCTCGCATCCTCCGGGCGAATCAATTTGAGCGAGTCGTATTTCCCCGTTGTTCCTTTTGTGGACGGGAGGATTGGTATGCAGTTGGTAGCGAGCGGTCCGGATACGGAATATCAGGAAATCAAAAACGCCTATATTAAAATGATCTATTCCGCTAAAAATAACATCAAGCTGCAGACGCCTTACTTTGTACCGGACGAAAGTCTGATGACGGCTCTGCGCATCGCGGCGCTGTCTGGCGTGAAGGTCAGCATCATGCTTCCGAGCAAACAGGATCATTTCTTCGTCTACTGGGCTACACATTCGTATTTGGGGGAATTGCTGAAGAGCGGGGTTCACGTATATTTGTACGAAAAGGGCTTCCTGCATGCCAAGACGCTAGTGGTGGATGGCAAGATTGCGTCGGTAGGCACGGCTAATCTGGATATACGCAGCTTCAAGCTCAATTTCGAGATGAATGCCTTCATCTATGACCGGGAAACGGCATCGCGGTTAAATGACATCTTCAAGCAAGATGTCCATCATTCAAGAGCGCTAACCCAGGAGGACTACGACAAGCGTCCGCTGTTCAACCGGTTCAAAGAATCGATCTCCCGGCTGCTTAGCCCGATTCTGTAGATCTCTATATAACATAAAAAGGGATTTCGCTTATCGATGATAACCGAAATCCCTTATGTTTCTGCACAACAACTATTCAATTTCTTCAGACTCTCCATTCTACTGCTTGCACAGCCTCTTGAATTATTGTTACATAGTCCTTTCAAGTATGTCATCCACTGCTCACTGTTCTATACCCGCCGAGTTCCCGCATGTCCCTGTGCACGGTCAACTCCTTCCCGAGTTAGTGGAACACGCATCGCTAACTTACTTCAATGGACTATCCCCTCTCGTTGGTTATGTCATCATTATAGCCCATTATTTTAATTTTGTAAATATTCAGACAACCATTGAGTGTGTCAAATCCGTTACGATGGTGTTAAGAAGTGGGGACGGTTGACGGTTGTTAGATATGAATTTATACTTAGTCTAAAGTCAGGTATAAAGGCGGCATGAAGAAGTGATGAACAAAATAAACTTAACTATACAGAGGAAAGCCGTGTATGAAGTTGTACAACAGGCGTTCGATCACCCGACAGCGGCGGATGTTATTGAGAGATTACGGGGACAGGGTCACAACTTCGCGTATGGCACGGTCTACAATTCTCTTCGCTACTTGACGGACGCAGGATTGATTCGTGAGCTGAAGCTAGGGGAGGCGGTAAGCCGCTACGACGCCCGAATGGAAGATCATCAGCATATCGTGTGCGCGAAGTGCGGGCGAGTGGATGAGGTATTGGTCGACGTACCACAGGACTGGATATCGAGTGTAGCGAAGGAAACCCATTACCGAATCGAGCATGCCCATGTCGTTCTCGAAGGAGTGTGCGAGACATGCGCGAGCAAAACTTCGTGACGGAGCCGTCGTCGCAAGAAGGCGTTCTCTGCTCATTGACGCAGAGAGTTATGATTATTAGTCCGCTGCCTGATCGTGTACGCAGTCTGTTGGTGGCGTTATCGACGGACTGCTTCGATGTGTTCTCTCTGCATGAATTCAATAGGGGCATGTTGCCTGCACTGCAGCCGGAGCTGCTCGTCTATGACGCATTGCCGCTGCCATTGCCATCCGTAGGCCATACGCTGGAGGGTGGCGCTGAACTGCTGGAAGCTGCTGGCGACTACAGTGTACCGGTGCTGGTGCTTCTGGATGCTGCTTCATTCGAGGAGCATAAAGACCGTGTGCAGACTGGCTTAGAATTGCTGCAATGGCCCGCTATGTCGGAGCAAGCGCTTGCCCGCATTCATCATATGCTTGAGAATCGACCTGTTAAGCCAGCAGGAAGCGGGGAAGAGGTGCGCATCTTCAAGGATATTCGCATCGATCTTCGTAAGATGAAGGTAGAGCGGGGAGGGGCACGGGTCGAGCTGACCAAGACGGAATATGATTTGCTTCTCTACTTCCTCCATTCGGACGGCTCTGTGCTTACAAGGGAGATGCTGCTGGACAGTGTCTGGGGATCACAGTTCTACGGCGGCAGCAACGTAGTGGATGTGCATATCAAGACGCTGCGCAAGAAGCTGAAGGATAGCGCGGTATCGCCTCGCTATATCGTCACGGTCCGTGGAGCCGGCTATAGGCTTGCGGATGATGTCAGACACTAGTCCGTTGACGCACTCGTACCGTTTTCATCTAATGTTCATGCACCGTTCATCATGATTTCATGACAACCGGACACCGTATCGTTACAATTAGTTTAAAGATTTAGATCAAGTCTAAATATACAACTAATGAGGTGGAAATAATGAACAATCGATTGACGACTAATCAAGGCGCGCCTGTAGGCGATAATCAGAATTCAAGAACGGCAGGGCAGCGCGGCCCGACATTATTGGAAGATTATCATTTGCTGGAGAAGATTGCGCATTTCGATCGTGAGCGTATTCCGGAGCGCGTTGTGCATGCGCGCGGCGCTGGGGCGCATGGCCTATTCCGGTTGGAGAATGGTATGGAGGAGCATACGAAAGCGCATTTCCTTGGAGCTGTCGGTACCGAGACGCCGGTATTCGTCAGATTCTCTACCGTTATTCATGGTACAGGTTCTCCCGAGACGGCACGGGACCCGCGCGGCTTCGCCGTGAAGTTCTATACGCAGGAAGGCAACTATGACCTGGTGGGTAACCATCTTCCCGTATTCTTTATCCGTGATGCGCTCAAGTTCCCGGATATGGTGCACTCCCTGAAGCCGGCTCCGAACACGAATATTCAGGAACCGGCGCGCTACTGGGATTTCATGACGCTCTCTCCGGAATCGACACATATGCTGACCTGGCTGTTCTCCGATGATGGAACGCCTGCGTCCTATCGCGAGATGGACGGCTTTGGCGTTCATGCATACAAGTGGATCAACGCAGCAGGGAAGCAAACGTATGTAAAGTACACATGGAAGTCGCTCCAGGGCGTACGGAACTTCACCGCGAAGGAAGCGGCGGAGATGCAGGCGAAGGACTTCAATCACGCAACACGTGATTTGTATGAAGCGATCGAGCTTGGCCATTATCCGGAGTGGGAGCTGCATGTGCAGTTGATGCCGATCGAGCATGTCGATCGTTATGCCTTCGATCCGCTGGATCCGACCAAAGTATGGCCGGAGGATATGTACCCACTGCGGAAGGTTGGCACAATGTCCCTAAACCGCAATCCGGTTAATTATTTCTCCGAAGTGGAGCAGTCGGCCTTCGCGCCTAGCGTATTGGTGCCCGGCATTGAGCCTTCGGAGGATAAGCTGCTGCAAGGACGCTTGTTCTCTTACCCGGACACGCAGCGTTACCGCCTTGGAGCCAACTATTTGAACATTCCGGTCAACTGCCCGTATGCGCCGGTACGCAACTATCAGCGTGACGGAGCAATGACGATGAAGGCTGATCCGTCGCCGGTCAATTACGAGCCGAATAGCGATTCCGGCAGTCCCAGTGAGGACGCTGCATACCAGGATTCTTATATCCCGCTTCAAGGCAATGCCGGTCGCCAGAAGATTGACAAGACGGATGATTTCACACAGGCGGGTGAGCGTTACCGCGGATTGCCTGGGGGGCAGCAACAAAATCTCATTGCCAATCTGGTAAACGATCTGCAAGCGACGACTGATGACATCCGCTTGCGTGCGATCTGCAACTTCTTCCGTGCCGATCGGGTACTAGGGACGAAGCTGTCTGAGGAGCTTGGCGTTGATATCAAGAAGTTTATTCCGCAGGGGTAGTCGCGGGACGAGATACCAAAGGTGGATGTGAAATACCGCTCCGATGGCGATAGTCGCTGTCGGAGCGGTTTGTTGTATGATCCGCTAAATCAGAATGGGTGTACATGTTATGGAATGGAAGCTGCTTCTCTAGCGAGTAGACGTATCCTTATGGCTCATCATGCTCAGCTTGAAAGAAGACTCCGTTCCACTCCACCGCAAGCGTTTGTTTCAGGTTCAGTCCTTGTATCTGGAATAACCCGCTTCCTACTGGCGCTGAAGTAGAATCCTCGTCTCGCTCCGGAAAGTTTTTCGCAGGATCTATATATCGTTTGACCGCCCCTATTTGATCCCCCACGTTCTCGCTCAATACGATCTTGTCTGTCACTACATAAGCTTTATTGTCCCATACTACAACTGGAGGATAAGGAAGTAAGGCTTTTTCGGCAGGAGCAGTATTCCCGCATCCCGCTAATAGAGGGAGTAGGAACAACAAGACTGAATAGATGCAGCGTTTCATTGAATCACCAACTTTCTTGAGAAATCATCGAATATGAAGATCGTGTTTGCCTGTGAGCGTCGCTGGAGGTTAAACTAAGGGAGAAGTATATGTGACCGATATCAGATAGAGTTGGCGAAGATGTTAAGCAAATGATTAGGGAAATAGATAAACTTTTACATAGAAGCAATGGAGGTTACAAAGGATGCTGTGGTCCAATCCAATCGTACAGACAGGTGCGATCGTCTTCTCGGTCCTGGCGGGGCTTAGCTTGATCGTATTGAGATTGCGAGCAGGCAAGCGGCCGACGACGCTGAAGAAGATCGTCATCCCTCCTCTCGGCATGGCTACGGGTTTTATTATGTTTGCGGTTCCCGTTACACATATTCCATGGTTATGGGGGCTGTCTGCTTTTGGTACGGGCATGCTGCTCTTTTCGTTCCCGTTAATCGTCACCACCAGCATGGAGAAGGTGGACTCCAATATATTCGTTCGCCGCTCGAAAGCATTTATTGCGATCATGTTAGTGCTCTTCTTGCTGCGTCTTATGCTTCATAGTGTGGTGGAGCAATATTTGTCGATTCCTCAGACGGGAGCCATCTTTTACTTGCTTGCTTTCGGAATGATTGTACCATGGCGACTGGCGATGGTGGGCGATTATTTGCGTCTTCAAAAATTGGAGGCCTAAACGATTGCTCGGTCATACTGCCTATTAGCGAATCTTTATTGCGATGGGTGTTTTTTATGATTAATAGTCGCTCGGCACGGCGACGCCAACTGTCGGTGTTGGCAATGTTTTGCTTGAGCTGCTGGCTGATCACGCATTTGGCTGTTTGATCCAAGATAGGATTGACAGTGGCTTGAAATGTAACTATGATAGTTCTATTAAGGGGGGAGAGTATGAGCGCCAATAGTCAATCAACGATTGCGTTGCATATATTGTCCCGCATTCGATATGAACTAGATAGAAGCGATATTTATATTTCTTCAGAGGTCATTGCTCGGAGCGTAAATACGAACCCGGTATTTATCAGACGTATTTTGTCTGCATTGAACAAAGCGGGCTTGGTTCAGGTTCGTCGTGGCAGTGTGAATGGCGGATGGAAGCTGGCGAAGGAAGCCGGGGACATCACGCTTCTGGATGTATATGATGCCGTCAACGGAGGGCCGCTTCAGGAACTCCATCATAGTGAGCCGAATGACAACTGTCCGGTGGGCAGGGGGATAAAACCAACCTTGAAATTGTATTACGACCAGGCTGAGCAGGCCTTTCGCAATCAACTCGCCACTACAACGCTGGAGACGGTTTATCAGGATATCATGGAGCGTGCATAAGGGGACTAAGTTTTTTTGGTCATTAATGTAACTATAGTAGTTACATTAATGAGAGATTAGATTAGGATGAGATGATGGTCAAGCGAGGAATAAGTATTGAATAGAACCATAAGGGCAGGGTGAGGACAGGAATGAATATAGGTCAGCGCACATCGCGTTTTTATTATGGCTGGGTTGTTGTAGGGGTCGTCTTTATTACGCTTCTTGTATCAGCGGCAATCAACTCCTTACCGAGCGTGCTTATGCTATCGTTGGAGGATGAATTCGGCTGGGACCGCGGCTCCGTCTCTGCAGCAGCGTCGATTCGAATATTGCTTTATGGCTTAATGGGTCCGTTCTCTGCGGCTTTCATGCTGAGGTTTGGTATAAAAAGAATCATGATCCTTTCTATTGCATTGTTAGTGGTAAGCATACTATTTACTCCTTTAATGTCGGAGGTGTGGCATTATATTGTGTTGTGGGGCGTGCTGGTTGGGCTAGGGACCGGTTCACTCGCCAATGTGCTCGGTGTGTCCGTAGCGAATCGGTGGTTTGTCAAACATAAGGGAGTTGTTATTGGACTGCTGACAGCCAGTGCCGCAACGGGGCAGCTCCTGTTCCTTCCGCTGCTGGCTCAAGCTACGGAAGCTATGGGATGGCGCTTCTCCATCTACCTGATTACAGGCGCTCTGTTGCTGCTCATTCCATTGGTTGGCTTCGGCATGAAGAATCATCCCTCTGATGTAGGAAAGCCGGCACTCGGCGAGGAGCATGTGGAGAAGCCGGTTCCATTCACAGGCAATTTGTTTACTACTCCGATCAAAGCGCTTGGTTCCGCCGCGAAGAGCGGAACGTTCTGGCTGCTTGCCGGGACCTTCTTCCTCTGCGGGTTTTCTACAAATGGCCTGATTGGCACGCATCTGATTCCGGCTTGCGGAGACTTCGGCATCCCGATCGTCATCGCTGCAGGGCTTCTATCACTGATGGGCTTATTCGATCTGATCGGCACGACCTTCTCAGGCTGGCTGACGGATCGATTCGACAGCCGTTGGCTGCTGTTCTGGTATTACGGGCTTCGGGGGCTATCGTTGATCTTCTTGCCATACGCTTTGGGAATGGGCTATACGCAGCTGCTGATCTTCTCCGTATTCTACGGGCTGGACTGGATCGCGACTGTACCGCCTACAGCGAAGCTTGCTTCGGATGCATTCGGCAAGGAAAAGGCAGGCATGGTATTCGGATGGATTATTGTGGCGCATCAGCTGGGCGCATCCCTTGCGGCGTACGGGGCGGGCGTAGTGAGAGAAGCACTTGGCAGCTATACTGTTCCTTTTGTGGTAGCAGGCTTCCTATGCTTGTTCGCTTCCTTGATGTCCATACGGATCCAAAAAGCTCGAAAGCTAAGCGCGGGTGTCGCAGCATAAGCAAGCTGGCTGTCCGATACGATAACAACATGAAGAAGCTGCTACCTTCGGCATTGTGCCAAAGGAAGCAGCTTTTCTGTTATACGAAGGGCTGACGATCAGGAATCAGACTTCAAGCAATTGTATTGCGCCGCAATGGTCCATACCCGAAGCAGCGTCTGAATGAGCGGATAGCCTTGATGAACGATAAGGGCGAACAGGCCCGTCCAGATCATAGACATGCTCGTAAAAGCGAGACCAAGCAGCGCTACAATGCCCCACATGAGAAGGGAAATAGCGGCATAAGGCAGGAAACGTCTGACGGAGCGCCAGAGTGCCGGAAAGACGCCTTCGCCCGACACTGCGCCGAATTGCATGGAAAGGAACAGGAGGTGGATAATAGCAACCCATACCGCCCAGAGGGCAGCTCCTGGAGCAACAGCCGCCAGGAAGGCTGGCGACAGACCGTGACGGAGCGCGTCCAGCGCCTTCGGCACGAGCCACCATGCCGGTGCAAGCATCAACGCAGAGCTGATCCAATACAGCAGCATAATTGGCTTCCACGTTTTACGGATACCTTCCAGAATGCGGGTCCCTTCTCCTCTATCATATTGATGATGGAGCGAGTAGAATAAACCGGCGTTGAAGAGAGGCGTGATTAGCATGCGTGCCAGAAACAGACCGCCAAGCAGCCATAGATAAGGCGTAATCAGATCCGTCTTGAATAGCTGGAATTGCGCTTCCGCAAGGAATGACTGCACCGCTTGTTCGGTTGGAATAGAGGCGGGGAAACGTCTGAGCAACGGCGAGACGGTATCGTCAATCGTGCGATAGACGAGAAATCCCCATAGCAGCTGGTACAGAAACAGCAGGATAACCAGATTCATATGTTTGAATGTCAGCTGCCAGCCTTGCAACATGTTTTGTTTCATCTCGATCTCTCCTTGGAAAGCGAATATGTAGCGCGGACAGGCAAAGCCGCTACCAGCCGAACATACTCAATACACCCTGAATGAACTTGGATACACCAACGTTCCATCGCGTGCGCGTCTCGCCTGGGAGCTCGGCCAGCATAAAGTTATTGATAAGCTTATTATCCAGTACATTGGTATGATCGGGGTCGACCATGACCCATTCCAAAGGCACGGTCGTCACTTCGGTATATTGAATATGGGATTCGTCTCCTGCCCATTCCTTCGTGATGGTCGATCCGTCAATGAACTTGAATAAAATGGGGATCGGGCCGGATGTTCCGCCATTCTTCTTGATGAGCACGGTAGACTCGTATAGCTGGCCTTCTTCACGTTCAATCGACTTGACCTCGATCGCATCCACAGAAAAGTCGGCCATACGGTTGCTGTAGACAAACTGATTGAAATATTCCGTCCAGTCGGCTTTCGTTACTTGCTCCACGACACGCTGGAAGTCTACTGTGGCCGGGTGCTTGAACTTGTACTTCTGGAAGTAGGTCCGCATGATGCGGTTCATCATCTTCTCTCCGACCTTGTTCTCGATATCCACCAGCACCAGCTTGGCACGCATGTACACATTTTCGGCATACTGAAGATGATTGCCATATGCCCAAGACGGCTGTTTCAGTGGAGCGGGATGCGTCATATAGCTGGCTTCAAGCCGCAGGTTAGACGTTATGCCGTAAGCTGCTTCCATCACTTTGTCCTCGGCATAGGAGGTGAAGCCTTCATCCAGCCAAGCTTCCTCGAATTCGTTGGAGGCGACCATGCCGTACCAGAACTGATGGCCGATCTCATGCACGACAGTACGCTCCAGCTCATACCCAGGATCACTGTTCTCGGCGGCAAAAGCGGTGATTAGCGTCGGATACTCCATACCGCCAGCGCCAGCTGCTCCCTTCGGGGGGACGACGACGGATAGCGTATTGTATGGATAGGTGCCGTACCATCTGGAGTAATTGGCCAGCGCGGACTTGGCCGCGTGCATGTAGCGGTCCTTCAGCTCCGCGTGCGCGGGATCCAGGTAGAGCTTGATCCTTACGCCCGGAATGCCCTTGTCCGAGAAAGCAACCTCCTCGTAGATGAAATTCGGCGATGCAGCCCAGGCGAAGTCGTGAACATCCTCGGCATAGAACTGGAATATCTTAGTCCCGTCTTGTTGCACAATCGGTTTGGTCTGGAATCCGGTAGCCGCAACCGTGTAGGTTTCCGGCACTTGAATGCGCACGCTATAGATGCCGAAGTCGCTATAAAACTCCGAGTTTCCATGATATTGGTGAACATTCCAGCCTTCGGACGTTCGACCTCTTGTCCCCTGCGTTTCATACACGGCCAGCTTCGGGAACCATTGCCCTGCCATGATGAAGTCCCCGGAATAACCCATTCTGGCAAAGACCTCTGGCAATTTCACTTCATAACTCATGCGCAGTGTCACCGATTTGCCTGGAGGAACAGGCTCCGGCAGACGCAGTCTCGCGAGCGTATAATCGCTTGGATTGCCGTCATCGGGCTGCGTGTATTGCAGTCGCGGAAGCAGGCTCTCGCCCTCAAGCGTCTGCAGCGCAAGCAGCTTTATATGGCTTCTGCTGTTCGGAGTCGCCTTATCCTTGCGCAGCATGCCGTGGGATTCGGTCATGAACGTCGTCTTGGGAGATTGGAAGGCGTTCGGGTACAAGTGGAAGTAGAGCTCGGACACTGTTTTTTTGCCAGGATTCGTCCAGGTGACATCCTGCGCTCCGTCGAGATGTTGGCCATCGTCGCGAAGCGAGACGTTAATGTGGTATTCCACTACCCGCTTGCTCAGCGGCTGCGGCTTAGGCGGCAGGGCTGTGTCCGGCTGCTGGACAACTTGCGGCTTGGCCGAATTTGGAGCAGGTGAAGCTGGCTGCATGACATCGGCGGCAGGGGCAAGCGCATACGTATATTGGGATAGCCATGCTTCTCCGAAGCCGTACTTCATCGAGGTGACGAGGAAGACGACTGCGAGCGAACCGAATAGAATTTGTTTGATATAGCGTGGAGTCATTGAACGTTTCCCTCCCGTTGACAAGCATCTAAAGCATGTATATGTTTGCAATTCCAAGATTATTAGCTAAAATGGAATTATTGTATGGGAAGGTGGGATAAGCATGACGGAGCAAGAAAATACGCCGGTTCAGCCGGAGGTTAAAGAGAAGAAATCCTTGTCGCTCAACGTAGTGAGCAGCAAGAAACATAGAGGCTTTGGCGCAGGCTCTATCGATCTTAGCGATGTGGCCTGTGTAATGATTGACGAGGGCGTCGCCTATATCGATGTAGGTGCAATGCATGCGAAGAGCAAGATTGAGCGAGGCATCAAGTTCACGCCGAACAAGGAAGATACGCCGAACGGACGCCAATGCTGGATCGTCTGGGTAGCGGTCGATCGCAATGAGGAAGGCTCTTACTATGCCGGAGCAACGGCATGTGAGATGTTGATCGATACGGAGGCGCGCCGTGGATGGAAGCTTCTTGCCGACCATGTGAATCGTCTAGACTATGCGATCAAGCGCCGTTATATGGTAGATAACCTTGGTGATGGGGATAAGGCAGCGCTTCGCAAGCTGCTGGTAGAACATAATGCGGAATGGTGGGAGCGTACGCCGGCTGAGCTGAAGGATGTTCTGGGCGGATAATAATGCTTTTGCATAAAGAAACGACCTGGTTCCTAGGAGCCGGGTCGTTTTTGGTGAAGCGCTGCTTTCTTCATTTATGCCTATACTAAGGCTTGAAGTATTGTGTAACGGTTCCTTTGCCATCCGATACAGCGATTTCTCCATAAGCTCCATTGATGAACGTCATCTGGGGCGGAACATGTCCGCAATCGATATCGTAGATGATCGGCACATCAAGTTCCTCCGCAAGATCCCGGTACACGTCCTCGATCTCATAGTCCTCTACAGGCGCGTTCGCTGCGCTTCTGCCAAACATAAGGCCCGAACAATGGTCAAACCATCCGGCAAGCTTTAGCTGCACCAATGATCGTTTAAGATCCGTCGTGCGCAATTCGCAGTTCTCGAAATACCATACGATCCGCTCGCCCGGAATATGCTTCTTCCGGAATCCATGAATATCTCCAAACGGTGTCCCCGCCAGATGGCGAATGATATCGATACAACCGCCAAGCAAGCGTCCTTCCATATGAACGGATTTACCGGAGACGGTCTTCCAGCTCGTAGGTTCCGTCAAGTGAAAGACACAGGGAGACGGTTCCTCGAAGTTCCATTCCTTCTGATAGAAGGGAGACGATTGCTGTACGATGGACTTCCCCGTCTTCGTGCGCAGAGCCTGGAGCCATGCTGCGGTGGTGTCGTCCCAAAACTCTCCGCGCAAATCCACCAGATTCGTGCCATGTGCCGTTGCGATCCCTGTAGCAAGTGTTACGGCGAGCAACAGAAGGCTCGTATCAGAGTAGCCCAGCAGCCACTTTGCTGAGTAATTGGCGAAATCCAAATGCTCCAATAGCTCAATAAGCAGTTCTCCGCCCCAAGGTGGAATAATGATATCGATGTTCTTGTCAGCCATCATGGCGTTTAATTCCGTCGCTCTCTCCATAGCAGGAGAGGACTTGGCTTTAAGCTGTTTCCATGGCGTCTCTCCAATAACGACGGCGAATCCTTCCTTATTCATCTTGGCAACAGCTTCTGTCAGAATGAACTGAATTTCTTTTTGCACGCCGGATGACGGCGCAGTAACCCCAATCGTAGCGTTTTGTCTCAAAGTCGGATACGTAATCATGGTAGTCCTCCCCTTTTTCCTTTTTTGGGAATTATACAAGGGTAAGCGAGTTGTGTCTATCAGTATTTTAGTGGTGCCGAGATCCTGTTCCGCTGTGAATAATTTCCTTGACCAAGTTGCAGTTTCTAGTGGCTGCGCTGTAGAATGAACCAGATGTTTGTTTGGCTAAAAAAGCTTTTTAGGGAATGTGCAGGGTTCCGAGGTTGTTCGAACGTCTATCTATATCGGGAAGGGAGGAGAGCGCAATTCAAGACGAAGCTTGGCTCATAGCAGTGCAGGGCGGCGGGCCCGAGCAGTATCGACCGTTCGTACAAGCCTATGGACCTTATATCTACAAAACCGTCTACGCCGTGCTGCATTCGCCGCATGATGCGGAAGATGTGACCCAGGAAGTGCTTCTCCTCATCTATCGCTCTCTCCCGAATTACCGAATGGATGGGCTGAAAACCTGGATTACCCGAATTGCCGTTAATCGGGCCATTGATTTCAAGCGAAGCAAAGCAAGAAGGCCTGAGCAGCTGATGGAACAGGAAGGCGTCGATCGGCAGAAGACGGAATTTCTAGCGGATGGTATGCTGAGCGCCATGCCTGCACCGGCTGCGGAATCCATTGCGATACGCCAAGAGGAGCTTAGCTACATACAAGCTAAAGTAGATGAACTGCCGGATCGTTATCGCGAAGTTATACATGCCTTTTATATAGAGGAAAAAAGCTATGAGCAAATAGCGGCCGAAACGGGGCTGGAACGCAAAAGTGTTGAATCCAGGCTCTATCGTGCCCGGAATTGGATGAGGCGGCATTGGCGAGAGGAGGACTTTGAATGAACGGAATGGAAGCAGGACATCTGACAGATGAGCAATTACAGCGATATATTCGCAATGAGCTGTCTCCACAGGACCGGGATCAAGTGGACTCGGAGCTGGAACTATGCGAGGGCTGCCTGTGGCGGTTCATGGCCATGATGGAGGAAGTGGATCAAGCAGATGATCCGTTATGGATGGAAGCCGGACTGCCAGACATGGTGCGAATGGAAGAAGAAGTAATGGCTGCTCTAATGCGTACTGATGTAATAGAAACGATGCATACTGCCCAATCGTTAGAAGTCGCTCTTGAGCCAGTGCCGGACCCCAACCCTCTAGTCTTGATTGAAGGGGCGACTCAGGAGAAGAAACCGCTTGAGCTTGCAGGAGATGCAACACATTCGCCGCTGGAGAAGAAGCAAGAAGAGCAGAAGCAAGTGCAGAAGCCTGCGGCAAGACGCGGTTCATGGCTGCAGCACCCTGTCACGCATTATACTATTGCAGCTTCCATTACTCTTATGCTGTTGGCCACAGGCGCATTGTCCAGCTTCTCTCAATCGCTGCAGGAGCTTAATGAGCAACATCGGAACAACATCCCGCCCTATAACGTTGGAGCGGAGTGGCTGGGGGAGCCGTCCTGGTCGGATCGGTTGGTTAATCAAGCGGGGAACTGGCTCGACGGTATTCAATCATGGCGGTTCAAATAATGAGGAATGAAAGGAAGGATGAGATATGATGGACAAAAGCCCGCTAGTTGCGTTTTTTCTATCTTTTATTCCCGGCGTGGGGCATCTGTATCTGAGAAGGCCGATCCGGGGTTTGCTCTATGGGGGAGGTTTCTTTGGTTCTATTGCCTTGGCTCTATTTATTTGGTTTGTAAGCGGAGGCTATCGCAACGAGGAATTTGTGATCTTATTCATGTTCGTTGCAGCTGTATTCGGGTTTGTAAATATGTTGGACATGATTATAACGTTGCTATCGGGTAAGGTGTTCATGCCGCCGGTGCCGCATGGTTATATGCCGCAAGGCGATTATGCCGGCAGCAGCGCATCCAGCGTCGGCCCTCCGCCGCCATACGGATCTGCAGCTTTTCAAGGCGCTGCAAGCAATCAGCAAGCAGCAGGATCAGGACAGGACTATGGCCAGCGACCCCATTACGAGCTCGAACATTTGAAAAATAAAACAATCATGATGTCTATTATTCCTGGACTTGGCCATATGAATCTGGGTTTGATGCAACGAGGCATTACATTTATGGTTTCGTTTGTAGGCTTGTTCGCGATTACACTATTTTTAACCTTTATTATGAATTCGGGTTCGTTGCTTGTATTTCTGCTGGCGCTGCCCGTCATTTGGATCTACAGCATGTCTGATGCATCCAGTCTGGTGCAGCGGAAGATGCGTGGCGAGACGCTGGAGGACAAATCGCTATTCGAGGGAATCGAAACACATATTGCTTCTGGTCAAAAGAATCGGGTGCTAACGATCGCGCTGGCGATCTTCCCGGGAGCGGGGCATCTTTATCTCGGCTTGCAAAAAAGAGGCCTGCAGCTGATGGGGGGATTCCTTCTAGCGATCTACATTATGGATAATTTGCGGCTCTCGTTATTTCTGTTCCTACTGCCGTTATTTTGGTTCTTCGCCTTCTTCGATGCTTTAGCGCAGCTTTCCCGCTATGGGCGCCAGCAAATGAAAGACGAGCCGCTGTTGCCTGCATTTGTTCCATACCAACGTTGGCTTGGTATAGGTCTGTTCGTCTTCGGCTTCTATTTTATCTTTGATCGTATTCTGCTTGATGTCATTTCCAGAATTCGGCCGGAGCTGTACCATCAGTTTAAACAATTCACCTATATGATTCCAACAGCCATTATCTCATTTGTAATGATCGTCATCGGCTTGCGTCTAGCGTTTGGCCGCCGCAGCTTAGTTGGCAACAGAACACCATCCCCCAGCGAGCCGCCGCCGCGGTATGAAGACAGGGGAGGGGACACGAGATGAATATGGATAGACCTATAAACCCGTACCCTGCCGAGTCTTATTCCTCTGCAGCTGTGAAGGAGCCGTATCCGGCCGCAAAGCCGGTCAGGGAGTGGCGGGTAGGATCGTTGTCGATGGGTATTACGCTCATTCTAATCGGCACAGCCTTTGCCGTATCGATCTGGCAGGATGCGAAGGCTTATGAGTTGCTGCTATGGGTAGCACCTGTTGTATTTATTTTGCTTGGCGTGGAGCTCTTGATTTATTTGATAACGGTAGGCAAATCTAATGCGATTATTCGATATGATTGGCTCAGCGTGTTTTTTGTAGGTGTGCTTGGTACGGGGAGCTTGATGCTTTCACTGTTAATGTCGTCAGGTATCTACGGCGAGATACAGCGTGAGATCGATATGACTTACAGGACGGCTTACATTGAAAGCGGAAAACTTGAAGTGCCTGAGGAGATTAGTACCATTATTGTGCAGGCTGCTCTGTATGTAAGCGTGGAGGAAGCAGAGACAAATGAACTGCAGCTCATGGGGCAGATCCGTTATCGTTCAACGGAACCGCTGTCGAACCTGAATGAACTCATTCATACGAACAGAGTAGGCTCTTCGTTGTATGTATTCGTAGATGCACCGGACAGAAGGGGCGGTTTCCTGACCTCTGATTCGATAAATTCCGGCTTGATTGTAACCATACCGAGTGGCCTGGAAGTGGAACGGCGCCCTTATTAGCCAGGAGATGACGAAGAATAGCGGTCTCGTCACATGCTAAAGGATTTTAGATAAAGCAAGGAGTTATTCCGATAGGAATAACTCCTTGCTTTTATGCTCTAACAAACTCCATAGTTCTTCGAATGTTTGCTGTTCCGCAACAACTGCAGCCATGCCCGATTGCAGATCCCCCGCAAATTCGGAGAGTTTGTCTGAGTCGGGGTTCGTCCCATAAAGTCTAGGTGATCCGGGATTATCGAGAAACGCATCGATTGCAAATGGTTTTAGCGGAATGTATTCCTTATACACAGAAAGTCCAGAGCTGGATGCTGAAATCAATTTGGCCGCTGCTGGACTGTTTATATATTTTATGACTTCCCATGCTTGATCTTCATAGGGACTGGCCTGGTTGATGTAGAGATTCCCTGTCATATAGTACGGATAGGGCTGAGGGTTCCTTGTATCCATTGGATATGAAATGATGCTCCAATCGTCCGGCGATTCATTGTTGCTTGCCAACCAGGATAATGGCATAGAGTTGCCAATGAACATTGCTGTTTGCTTCATTGTTTCATAATTCACTTCTTGAGAGGTTAACATAGCACCTGATAAGGCATCCTGTGCAAGTTGCTCTAACAACTTGCGCCATGGCTCCAGGTCATTGGTTATATTGCCGCCACGATCAAACAATCGCATACTATTCATAGCCCCAACATCAGACCATATTTGGTACCAATAGTTCCCTATATAGTAGCCGTACACAGGCTTATCATTATATTCTTGTCCGGCAAAAAGTTGTGCGGTGTGATGAAGTTGCTCCCAGTTGACAGATGTCTGCGGAATATCCACGCTAGCTTGCTTAAAAACGTTATGATTTAAATACAATGCGTACCGATCGAAGGTCGGGGACAACTGAGTGATCGGCATTTCATTCGCCTTCAGATTATTAATATGATAGTTATGAACTTCGCTCAGTTCAAATTTATCCCGCGAAATCAGAGGCTCTAGATTCACAAGCCTAGTTCCGTATTGGGCGGGATTTAGATTATAGAAGATATCCGGGTTCTCGGAGTTGATGAGATCGCGCACACGTTTTTCTACGATTTCAGGCGTGTCTCCTGACCGAAAGGTTCTTGCTTGCGACACATCTATAATTTCTAGGGTGATATGTGGAAATTGTCCGATAATAAGCGGCTCATACGGAAAAGAGTAAAGGTTATCGACCATCAACTTAAGGATAGCCTCTTGCGGCGGCGGTTCGGTTTTGGTGCATCCTGACAATAAGCCTATCATGATTGATGATACTAACATGATGGTAATCGACTTGATGCTATACATGAAACTCCCCCTTTTACACGCCTACACATTGTACATGGCGACTTACTTGTTTATTGCAAGACCCCCCTTTCATCGAGGAGTCGGAATGTATGTCTATATGTAAATTTTGATAATATATGTATGTAAATCTAGTATCATACTAATTCATTCGTATTCAATTTTCAACCTTTGAATATACGCTCACATATTGACCTGGCTGAAATCGGCGATCTCGCGGCTGTCCTCCGGCAATAGGTAGATTGAAGCAATTACGGAAGTGATTGCAATCACAGTAATCCGCAACAATTTGTGACTATGAGGGTGACTTGAATTACGGATGCAACTTGTTCATGTTTAAAGCTTCCTCCACCTTCTCCATGGACGCAATAATGCGATAGTTGCCCCTTAGCGGAACGTATCCTAACTCGCGGTTAATGGATAGAATCGGATCATTCATAGAATCATTGTCCGTACGAATATAATCTGCCCCTCGGTTTTTACCGGCGCGGATCGCCTCCAGCTTAAGGGCACGCGCAACTTTCTTGCCGTGGTACGCTCGATCTACGCCCGTGTACTCATGATAAAGCCCGTTAGTAGCGGAGTTATGGAGCACATTAGTCATCCCGACGAAACGGTCGCCATCAGCGGCAATCAGGACAAGCTCAGGTGTAAAACCGTCTACTTGCAAATACCACTTTCTCCATTCTACAAAGTCAGGCACATCTCCGAGGAAACTTGGAATATCCCTCATCGTCTCACATGCCAGTTGGTACAACTTACGCTCGCTGTCTTCTCCAGGCTCATCGGCCAAGGACAGAAGACGCAGGCCGTTATGAGCCAGTATAGCCTCAGGTTCCATCTCCATTACTTCCATTGTCGTATCCTTTAGTTGAAGGACCGATTGATAGGCATGACGTTCGACCAGAAAGCCTCTTCGATGGGCAAATTCTAATGAGCGGGGTTGGTCATCCCATACTTCAGAGATTAGAGAGGAGGCGCCGAGTTGCTCCGCCCATTCATAAGCGTGACGCAGCAGAGCTTCCCCGACTCCATGCCCGCGCGAATCAGGAGTAACCACCAGCGTTATGCATATATAGCCCGGTTCCGTCCAAGGCGCCCGCCAGGCCCACACGTACCCGATGATATCGTCGTTCACGTTAACAGCCACACGGCGTGTACGGTCATAACCGACCAGCAGCCCGTTCTCATCCTTCCAGGTTTCGCCTACTTCAAATAGCTTGCGGTCATCTTCTTCCAGTCGTTCTGCGGAGGTTGGCTCCGACCAATGGCCGCTGAGCAGTCCGGCAAGCTGTTCATAATCTTGGGGTAGCATTAATTCTCTTGTACGAAATAACATGGATCCACCATCTTTCCCTTTATATAGCTCAAAGTATGAGGCAACGAAGGAGAGGAAGGTAGGGAAAGATTGCTTTTGAACCAATTGTTACTGGCATAAAAAGAAGCTTCACGGATTTCAATATCCGCAAAGCTTCTATACGTAAAGGCTATTGATTTAAGTTGCTACCGCATTGTATGTCATGATCCAGATCGAACCTGCGACGATCGTCAGCATAATGACAAGGCCGAAGATCAGGGAGATCAGGTTGTAGCGAGGTTTCTTCTCGTCTCGGATATGCATGAAGAACAAGAGCTGGACGGCGAATTGCAGAATAGCCATGATGAGAATAATGACTGTCGTCACTTGCTTGCTGAACATGTCGTTCATAACAGCCACAAGCGGGATGATCGTCAGTACGATCGAGAGCAGGAAGCCGATGACATACGACTTCATGGAGCCGTGGCCGCCTTCATGACCGCCGTGATCTCCATGCTCTGTGTGAGCATTATGGTTCGCCATCCTACATCACCCCCATCAGATACACGATTGTGAAGACAAAGATCCATACGACGTCAAGGAAATGCCAGTACAAGCTGACGATGTTGACTTTACGCTTTGTGACCGGAGTAATACCGCGTCGTCTGATCTGAACAATAAGCACCGTCATCCACACAAGACCAAGCGATACATGAAGTCCATGCGTTCCGACAAGCGTGAAGAATGCGGACCAGTACGCGCTTGTACCGATATTCGCGCCTTCATGTACAAGGTGAATAAATTCGTTCACTTCCAGATAGATAAAGGAAGCGCCTAGCAATGCGGTGATGATCAGCCAAGTGATCAGTCCCTTTTTGTTGCCTTTGTTCATCTCCAGCAGCGCGATGCCGCTGGTGAAGCTGCTTGTGAGCAAGATAAACGTAGATGCGATAATGCCTGGCATTTCGATCAGCTCGCTGCCAAGCGGGCCGCCTGCGGTGTTGTTCCGCAGGACGACATAAGTGGCGAATAATACGCCGAACAGAATAACGTCGGTAATCAGGAAGAGCCAGAAGCCAAAGGTCTTCATCTCTTCCTGGTCATGATGGTCATGACCGTGACCGTGGTCGCCACTATCGTGGCTACCGTGACCGGCATGGGCAAGGTGCCCCTTTTGTTTTATTGCTTCTGCCATTAGTGAGCCCCCCTTGCAGCGGCTTCGGTCCGCTCAATTTCTTCGACCGGAATATAGTAATCCGTATTATAGGTAAAGGATCGAACTAGCATAGTTACGATAACGCCGCCGAGTCCAAGTACAATCATCCATTTCCAATCCCAGACAAAGCCGAAGCCGGCAGTGAACCAGAAAGCAGACATGACGAACGGTACACCGGAGTTGCGCGGCATGTGGATTGGCTCCAGCGGCGCTTGCTCTGCTTGGACAACCTCAGGAGCATCGGCTTCGCCTCTCAAGCGGCGCTGCTTCTTCTCCCACCAATCATCTTGCTCTGTAACGATAGGCGTACGAGCGAAGTTGTACATTGGCGCAGGCGATGGAATTGACCATTCCAGTGTACGGCCATCCCAAGTATCTCCCGTTTTCTCTTTCTTGTAGAACTTGATGCTATGCGCAATCTGCCATACCTGGAACAGGAACGCGATACCCATCAGGAATCCGCCTACCGTCGATACGACGTTGAGCGGCTGCCAGCCCATATCGAAGTTGTATTCGTTGAAGCGGCGAGTCATACCCATTAGGCCAAGCGCGTATTGCGGCATGAAGCAGACATAGAAGCCAATATTCCAGAACCAGAATGCCCATTTGCCCAAACCTTCATGAAGCTTGAAGCCGAACATTTTTGGCCACCAGTAGTATAGACCTGCGAAGTAACCGAATACGACGCCGCCGATCAACACTTGGTGGAAGTGAGCGATCAAGAAGTAACTGTTGTGGAACTGGAAGTCCGCAGGCGCTACGGATAGCAGCACCCCGGTCATGCCCCCAATGACGAAACATGGGATAAAGGCAACCGTCCACATCATCGGTGTAGGGAAGCTAAGCTTGCCTCGATACATGGTGAACAGCCAGTTGAACACTTTGACACCGGTAGGTATCGCGATCAACATGGTCGTGACGGCGAAGAATGCATTGACATTCGCGCCGGTGCCCATCGTGAAGAAGTGATGCGCCCAAGTAAAGAAGGAGAAGAAGCTGATGGACATTAGAGCAAATACCATCGATTTGTAACCAAACAGTTTTTTCTTCGAGAATGCCGAGACGATCTCGGAGAAGATACCGAATGCCGGCAAAATAACAATATATACTTCAGGGTGTCCCCACATCCAGATGAGGTTAATATACATCATCGGGTTGCCGCCGCCGTCGAGGGTGAAGAAGTGTGCACCCATGTAGCGATCCAGGAATAGCAGGAACAGAGTAACCGTCAAGATTGGGAATGCGAAAATGATCGTTGTACAGGAAGACAGAACGGACCAGGTGAACATGGGCATTTTCATAAGCTTCATGCCTGGCGCGCGCATCTTCAGGATCGTGACGATAAAGTTAATGCCTGTTGCCAAGGAGCCGATACCGGATATCTGTATGCCCCATATATAGAAGTCCTGACCGACGCCCGGACTGCCTGACAATCCTGACAATGGCGGGTAAGCGAGCCAGCCTGCATCAGGCGAACCGCCGATAACGAATGACATGTTGAATAGCATTGCCCCGAAGAAGAACATCCAGAAGCTTAAGGAGTTCAGGAACGGGAATGCGACGTCGCGCGCGCCGATCTGGAGCGGTACGACAATGTTGAACAAGCCGAACATGAGCGGCATGGCCATGAACAAGATCATGATAACGCCATGCGTTGTGAATATCTGATTATAATGCTCCGCATTCAGGAATTCCAATTGCGGGGCAGCCAGTTGCATACGCATGAGCAGGGCGTCAACCCCGCCGCGGAACAACATCAGAATGGATGCGATGATATACATGATGCCGATTTTTTTATGATCGACGGAGGTTAGCCATTCCGTCCATAGCCAGCGCCATTTTTTGAAATACGTGAGTACGAAAACGATAGCTACCATCGTAATCGCAATCGATACTTGAGCTCCGAGAATGAGCGGGTCGCCCGTCACGAAAAACTCGGATGAAAAATCTTTGATCTTATCCCACATGAGCTAGTTCTCCTTTCGATAACGGTACGTTAATGGCCTGCGTGTCCGTTGTGTTGGTCTGATGCGTCGGCCTTGTCGGTTCCGCTATCGTTGTTCTTGCTAGTTGCTTCAGTCTTCGAAGTGTCCGAGCTGACGCCATGATGCGAGTGCGCGCCGCTGCTGCCTTTTTCGACATATTGCGTTACGATGTGCTCGAACAGTCCGTCCGGGAAGCTGGAGAATTGCTGTACGTCAGAGCGGCCCGGCCTTTGCAATTTCTTATAACCATCCATAGTTAGTGCTGGAGCGTCTTTCTTCACTTCCTGAACCCACGCATCGTATTCCTCTTGGGATACGGCATCGGCCTTGAAGGTCATTTGGGCAAAATCTTTGCCGTTAAAGTTGGCGCCCGAGCCATAGTAGCTTCCTAGTTCATCGGCTTGCAGATACAATGTCATCGCCATGCCGGACATGGAGTAGAGTTGGCCGCCAAGCTGTGGAATCCAGAAGGAGTTCATCGCTGTGTCGGATGTCAGTTGGAAGCGAACCGGCACGCCTTCCGGGAACTTCACATAGTTGACTGTTGCGATATCTTCATCCGGATATTTGAACAGCCACTTCCAATCCATTGAGGTTACCTGTATCGTAATCGGCGCCTTTTCAGACTCGATCGCCCGAGAAGGCTCCAGCTTATAAGTATAGTTGACCGTTATGGCTGCAAGGATAATGATGACCACGATCGGAACGCTCCACCATGTCACTTCCAGCTTCGTATTGTGTTCCCAGTTCGGCTTGTATTTCGCTTTGCTGCCTGGGCGGTCACGGTAGCGCCACACGATAACAGCCGTCATGACAAGCACCGGAATAATGATGACTGCGCACAGAACGGTTGATATGATAATCAAGTCTTTCTGGGATTGCCCAATCGGTCCTTTCGGATCGAGCACAATATACTGCTCGCTGCAGCCTGAGAGCAGGAAGACCATCGCTAGGAAGAGCCCTGCTGTCAGCATTCGATAATTACGTCTCATCACGGTTCCAACTCCTTAAAGGTTTGTGAAGCTAAAGCCAAGCAATGAAATGCTGGCTTATGAGCAAACCTAGCTACGGAAGCAATCGCTAAGGTTTGTGAAGCATAAAGCCAGGCAATGAAAGGCTGGCTTGTAAACAAACCTAGCTACGGAAGCATTCGCTTAGGTTTGTGAAGCAAAAGTCACTTTGATGACATGTGAACAAACCTAGCTACGAAAAGTATCGCTTAGGTTTGTGTAGCAAAGCTTATGCCGAGGCGTGAGAAGCATATACGCTTTGAGAGCATGTGTTAAGGTTTGTGAATCAAAGCACATGCTGGAATACTCACAGTCGTCTAGCTTCGTCCGCAAACACTTAAAAATAGCTTACGACTAACATAGCAGATTCGAAACGCTGTGACTGTAGGGTTAACAATTACGTAAACAATTTGACTTTTTTCCGCCATATATTAGTCACGAGTTAGACATATGGTTGAATATAGCCTGATAAACAGTCATATCTAGGAAATTTACGGGAACTATCCCTATGTAGTTATAAGGAAATGGACAATGGGAGGAAACGGAACAAGCCCTCCAACTTCTTCATGAGAAGTTGGAGGGCTTGTTTGTTAATAGTCATGAATGACTTTAGTGTTCCTTATCTGATACTTCAGAGGTGTTCGTCTCCGATTGGTTATGGTTGTTGCTGTTCAATCTGGCATGAACAAGACCGATGGCTGTGCCAATCACATAAATGTGAACGCTGCCGATCAGGAATCCGATTCCGACCATAAGGCCGATATTCTTATCGCTGAAATGACTTAAGTTAATGAGGCATAAGAGAAAGCCGATGCCGAGAACACCCCAAGCCATCGCAGTCATTACATTTACTAGACGTTTCACGTCGGATTTTGTTGGGCCAAGTTGGCTGATTGTTGCTGTTTTTGTAGTCATATCAAACACTCCTTAGATAATGAAAGTGCTTACTTAACCATACTATACCACATATTATGCAGTTTGTTCAAAGAAAATTCACTTTTTGCACATAAATTAGACAAAAAGCTTAGAAGAAGATGAAAAAGGCGACCGGCTTGGAAGCAACCGGGAGTAACTGTGAACGAACAATCACTGAAAGGGGCAAGTATCTGGGCGTTAGTGTTGTGAGGAAACGTTAAATGTGGGAATGAGACGAAAATGGGGAATTAGTGTCGCGAGGAAATGTTAAGTGTGAGGAGGCGCTGATCTTGGGCACAACATCATCCTGTCATAAGCGCGGCCTGCAGCAACATGCTGCAGGCCGCGCCGCGTTCACTTCCTAATATTGTTCATTCGCAAGCAAGATGCAATCGTACTCGCATGCAAGTTAGCTTCAAGAACCACTTCCTCCAAAAAAGCTCCTGGCAAACAAAGCTACAACCAACAAAGCTCCCACCAACAAAGCTCCAGCCAACAGAGTGTTAGTCCGTCCACCACCGCTTCAGGTCATTCCACCAAGAGCGTTGCTTCTGCGGCTTGCCGTTCTCAAACTTGCCTTGCCCGCTGCTGCTGTTCTCGCGGCCAGTTCCGTTGCCGGCGTCCGCAGGCGAGCCGCATACCTCTGTCGGCTCCGTGCCGGCGAGGAACGATTCCAGCCGTCGGCTTGGGCAAGTCGCCGCGGCTAACTTGCCGGATGCGGGATCGATGAAGATGTTCACGACGCCCTCCGGCACGGGGAAGTACTTCGGCGGCACAGCGGATAGCGTGCCTTCGATAAATCGGGCAAAGATCGGCGCCGCACGATGTGCCTCCGCGACGGTCAGCATCCGGTCCTTGTCGTAACCGACCCAGACAGCGGCCGCCAGCTCTGGCGTATAGCCAACGAGCCATGCGTCGGTGGCTGTTGTGCCCGTCTTGCCGGCGACGGGGCGCTTGATCGTCGCCGATACCCGGTGCGCCGTACCGCCATCGTCGAACACGCTCTCCAGCAGGCTCGTCATGACATAAGCCTCCGCAGCCGTAATGACCTGCTCCTCCGCAGACTTCGCTTCATATAATACGTTTCCCTTTCGGTCTTCAATACGCAGAATGGCGATCGGCTCCAATCGAAGCCCGGCATTGGCGAATACGCCGTATGCAGATGCCATCTCGAACGGACTGGCCGGGAATGTCCCCAGCGCAAGCGAAGGAACAGGCTGCATACGGCTGCGAATGCCGAGCTTACGTGCAGTCTCAATTACCTTGTCTGCGCCAACCGTCATAATCGTATTGACCGCATAGATATTGTCGGAGCCGCTGATGGCGGTGCGCATGTCGATATAATCCTCCGCGTACTTGTCACCATAATTATGCGGTTCATACGTCTTGCGGCCTTCATCATAGCTGAATACGGTTGGCTCGCTCTTGAAGCGCGTAACCGGAGACATGAAGCCGCTTTGCAGCGCCGACATATACAGGAACGGCTTGAAGGCGGAGCCTGGCTGGCGTGTACTGGCGAACACGCGGTTGTATTGATTTTTGGCATAATCTCTGCCGCCGACCATGGCTTTGATGTAGCCGGTACGAGGATCGATTGCGACTAACGCCGCTTGCTGCTCTGAGCCTGACGGCATAATCTGCTTAATGGATTCTTCCGCAGCCGCCTGCGCCGCCTGATCAAGCGTCGTATAGATGGTGATGCCGCCCTCATTCAGGAGCGATGAATCGATGCCGAGCTGCTCCACCGCAAGAAAACGGATATAGTCTCGGAAATAAGGGGCAAAGCCCTCCTGCTGCTGAGAGCCTTGCGGCTGAAAGGTCAGCATCTCGCCATATGCAGCTTGAGCCTGCTCTTCGGTAATAGAGCCGCCTTCCTTCATGGCTTCCAGGATGAGCGATTGCCGGTCCTTGGCGGCCTTCATATTTAAATAAGGAGAATAATATTTGGGCCCCTTCGGAATTCCGGCCAACATGGCGCTTTCGGCCAGCGAGAGCTCGGAGGCGTGCTTGTCGAAGTACATCATGGATGCCGCTTCGATGCCATAAGAGCCATGCCCGTAATAAATTTGGTTCAAATACATCCCAAGAATATCGTCTTTGCTATATTTCATCTCCAGTTGAGCGGTATACATGGCTTCCTTGAGCTTACGCTGCCAGGTTCGTTCATGGCTGAGATAGAGATTGCGCGCAAGCTGTTGAGTGAGTGTGCTGGCCCCTTGCCTGGCCGACATACTTTGCACGTTCACGACGACCGCACGGGCCATGCCCTTCAGATCGAAGCCGGAGTGACGATAGAATCTCCGATCTTCAATCGCAAGCGTCGCATCCACAACATAGTGGGAGATATCGCTCAAAGCGACTGAACGGCGGTTCTCCCCAGCATGGAAGGTATCAATAATGTGGCCCTGTATGTCGAGCATCTGGGAGGTTTGACTAATTTTCGAGAGGGGCAGCGCCTGCGTGCGCAAGTATAGGTAAAGTCCCGCCACGATGACAGCAGCTGCAAGCAGAGCCATGCTTATCCGTCTAAGCCACTTCTGCAGCCTCAGCATATAGGGAAGAAACCGCTCGGAGATATGAGGAAAGGCTGAGCGGCGTTTAGTCTTGCTTTTTCGTCTGAAGATCGGAGGTATCCTTTTGAACATGCTGCCGACTCCCTTCCGCGTGTTGCTGATCTATTCTTTAGTATGGAAAAATGCGGAATCAGCTATTCAATGATCAATAGATATCGAATAAATGTTTGATTCAGGATGGTTATAAACACATTATTATCTTGAACTCTGCGAAGGTTTATGCGAGTATGTTGAGAATAACGATCTGATCGGAATTGAGCGTTCGTAATAGGAGAGAGAGAAATACTGCGGCTAGCCTCACTGTACTGACGACAGCATGTCGTCATATTTTTTGACAAACGGTGAAAAAGGACTGGCTGTTCCTATAGATATAGAAAAATACGGGGATGGTAGGATGAGTAACTTTATCGCGTCAATGAAGCATCATGCTAAAACGGCATGGGGAATTCAAGGATTCCCGATCATTATGGTTATCAACATTTTTCTGGGCATATCTCATGCTTTCATCTTGCCCTTCAATTCTCTATTCGGCATCGATGAAGTAGGAATGAGCAATACGACCTTCGGCATCTTCATGCTGGTCTCGTCGTTATGCGGCATTGTGCTCAGCACGGCAATAGCGAAGCTGTCCGACCGCGTGTCGGATCGTAAGTTCATTTTGATTCTTTGCGCGGTAGCGGGAATAATCGGCTATATGGGCTTTGCCTACTCGCGCAACTACTATGTGTTGCTTGTATTTTCAGCAGTATTCCTCGGGATTGCGTCCTCGACGTTCTCCCAAATGTTCGCGATCGGCAGAGAAGCGCTGACTAGGTCCGAGGTGCCTGCTAAGCAGGTTCCTCTGTACATGAACATCTTGCGGACGATCTTTGCCCTGTCTTGGACAGTCGGTCCTGCCATTGCTTCTTATGTCCTGCTATTTATGGGCTTCACAGGACTGTTCGTCGTCGCCGCTACCTGTAATGCGATCGTAGCGATCATTGCGCTGTTGTTCCTGCATCGCCGTACAGAAGCCGCCGGGGCCAAGTCGGAGAAAGCCAATATTCCGCTCAAAAAAATCGTGTTCCAGCCGACCATCTTCATCAATCTGGTCGCCTTTACGTTTATCTCGGCGGCGACTACGCTCAGCTCGATGAATATGGCACAGTTTGTAACGAAGGTGCTCGGCGGCGGCAAGGAAGATATCGGAATCATTTTCAGCATTCCGCCGATTTTTGAAATTCCGTTCATGCTGGGCTTTGGCTATATGGCTACGAGAATGAAGAGCGACCGGCTAATACGTCTGGGTGCGGTGCTGGCTCTTATCTATTTCTGTCTATTATTTTTCGCCAATTCGACTTGGCATATCTTCTCGGTACAAATTCTAAGTGCGGCTTACATCTCAATCACATCAGGAATTGCGATCACGTATTTTCAGGACTTCTTGCCGGAGATGCCAGGGACTGCAACGAACTTATACTCCAATTCGAGCAAGGCAGGCAACATGCTTGGTTTTGTGCTGTTCGGTCTGATCGCGGACGCTTTCGGCTACCGCAATGTGTATCTGACTTGCGCCATCTTTACTTTGGGAGCAGTCGTGCTCTTGTTCGGGCTTAATCGGGCCAAAAGAGTATCAAACCAAGCGTCAGTCAGCGGATAATGGAGGATTTCATTAATTTTTTGTGCAGGACGGTCCAAAAGGTTGCATTTTCGGCTTGAAATACTATAATACAGGTTGAACCATTGATGGAAAGAAGGGATCAATCTCATGGAATTATGGTATACCGAGAAACAAACCGAAAACTTCGGCATTACGGCGAAGATTACTAAAAGCTATGTACATGAACAAACGGAGTTTCAACAATTGGATATGATCGAGACGGAAGAGTTCGGCACAATGCTCGTTCTCGACGGCATGGTCATGACAACGGTAAAGGATGAATTCGTCTACCATGAGATGGTGGCGCATCCGGTTCTCTTCACGCATCCAAACCCTGAGAACGTGCTTGTAGTAGGCGGCGGCGACGGCGGTGTTATCCGTGAAGTGATGAAGCACCCGAAGGTCAAAAAAGCGGTTCTGGTCGATATCGACGGCAAGGTTATTGAGTATTCGAAAAAATACCTGCCGACGATTGCAGGCGAGCTGGACAACCCTCGCGTAGAGGTGCTTGTCAATGACGGCTTCATGCATATCCATGATCATAAGAACACTTATGACGTTATCATGGTCGACTCTACCGAGCCGGTAGGGCCAGCGGCGAACCTGTTCACGCGCGGCTTCTATCAAGGCATCTACGAGGCGTTGAAGGAAGACGGCATCTTCGTCGCACAGACGGACAACCCTTGGTTTAAAGCTGACTTGATTCAAAGCGTAAACCGCGATGTGAAGGAAGTATTCCCGATCGTACGCGTATACGGCGCGAACATTCCGACTTACCCGTCCGGTCTATGGACATTCACAATGGGCAGCAAAAAACATGATCCGCTTCAAGTGGACGAGTCTTCCATTCCGGAGCTGGATACAAAATATTACACACCTCGCTTGCATAAGGCGGCGTTCATCCTTCCTAAATTCGTAGAGGATTTGGTGAAGTAAGAAGAAGCGAAGCCAACAGAATGCGGCCAAAAAAGAACGAAGCAGCGTGATATCGCTGCTTCGTTCTTTTTGGCTTGATCAAGACTTATGACTTTGAACGCCCAGATTGACCTATTGAAGCTTGAAGTAAATTTTACGATCGGAGTACTCTATCGTAGAATCGCTTTTGGTAATAACCAAATAATTCTCTTGCCCTTTAATAACAGGAAGAATGACATTTCCGTTTACTTCGTAGGAGCTGCCCTTGGTCGAAGGCGTCACCTTCGGGAAGTCCGGCAGGGCTTCATAGGCTGCTTCGCTCATAGAGCCATCGAAGCCATAGTCAGTAGCGCCGATGACATAATCCCCCTTCGCTGTCTCTGCTCCCATGATATAAGGTCTGTAGGTAGTCAGGTACCTATAGCCGCTGTCTTTTCCGCTGCTTTTCATGGTTGCGTTTTTGACCTTGAGGTTAAGGGTTACCATTCTGTACTCCAGATCCGGATTGTCTTCCGGACGCTTGAAGCCATAATCGACGATCTGCTCCTTCGTAATAGGGACAGACTTCGTGACCGTTACGGTGTAATCGGCGGAGCTGGTATCATACTCCTCCGGCTTGTAGTTGATCAGCTCTTTATAAGTGAATGCCGTATTGAATTTAATCGGGTCTTTCAATGAGCCTTTGTTGCTGGATGCTGAAGCAGAGCCGCTTGGAGACGTAGTCGTCGAAGAGCCGGTGTCGATTTTCGGTGGTGTCTGTCCTTCAGGTGTAAGAACAACGGTCTGGCGTTTCTCATCCCATTGAACATTTGCGCCGAGCGAGTCGGCTACGATCCGAGCTGGGACGTAAGTTCTGCCTTCGAACGTAATGGGATACAGCTTTTTGCCATCCATGCTGAGATCCACTTTTTTGCCGCCAACTTCAATGCCAATGGCATAGTTTTGATAGGCCGTAATTTTTTTGAGTGTCGTCGCTGAATAAGCGATCGAGCCTGCACTCAAAGCGAGCGAAAGCGCCGTCGTCATAACCAGCACTTTTTTGGTGAAAAACTTTTTCATAAAGCCATCTCCTCTGTGTGTGTATGAAATGATATATGTTGAAGTCCTGGGACTTAACAACGGCTTGCCATACGTCCGAGCTGCAATTATGAACGGAAGGGATTCATTATTAGATCGTGTAGAATAATCCATAACATGCATATGTAATAACAACTATGTATGATGAATTACATAGGTAAATATATATTTTACGACGATTGTGAATACTCGATCTAGTATAACTGAGAAATTTAACCATTGCTATTACAATTTTATAACATCCTATATAAAGTAAGTATGTTTGCCGCGTTGCATGGCAGTCCCCTTCTTTCGCATGGGCAGCGCCCTGCAGGATATAATGGATAGATGAAAGGAGGCGTCTCTCATGACGATGATTTATTCATTCCCGCCTGTTGTCGATGAACGTTCGCGGGTGCTCATTGCCGGTACGGCGCCAAGCGTAAAGTCGCTGGAGTACGGGCAGTTCTATGGACATCCGCAAAATTATTTTTGGCGTATTCTATATGGCTTGTTTCAAGAGAGCGCACCAGGCGATTCGGAATACCCGCCCCCTGACCCTATCTATGAGAATCGAATTGCCTTTCTCCGGGAACATCGGCTCGCGGTATGGGATGTCATTCACTCCTGCGAGAGGGAAGGGAGCCTGGATGCCAATATAAAAGAAGAGATTCCCAATGACTTCCCCGGACTGCTGGAGCGTTATCCTGGCATTCAGGCGATTGCATTCAACGGGAGTAAAGCGTATGACACCTTCCGCAAAACTTTCGGCGACCATCCTTCCCTTCAGCAGGTTGCAAAAATAAAACTGCCCTCCTCAAGTCCGATTCCAACTAAGCATATGCGGAGCCTGGAGGATCGGATCAACGTTTGGCGTGCCATCGTTCCTTTTGCCATGGATCGCTAGTTTTTCGCGGATTCAGGCGTTGAAATTGGAGGGCTTCCTGTATATAGTAGTAACATACGAAAGAACGATAGCGGGAGCGGGGCAATGAGGGATAGCGGCAAGGCCATCATTTTATTGGAAAGCAAAGCGGACGGAGAAAAAGGGACACATCGTTACAAGGGAGAATGGTTTCGCAAGGAGAAGTCGCTGTTCATCCGTTATGCGGAAGACGAAGCGACACGCGCGCTCATTCGGTATTCCCCGGGCGAGCTGTCACTTAAGCGGAGTGGCGCGGTGCAATCGGATCAGTTGTTCGTTTCTGGTCAAAGCCGGATCGGGCGTTATCAATCTGCGGTGACGATATTCGAGCTGGAGACGCGGACGAAGTCACTGACGCTGCATGCGAAGGCGACTCAGGATCAGCCGGGCGCGTTATTGCCGACTGCGCCGCCGTTCACCTTGGAATGGCGTTACGATCTATATGTAAGCGAGCAACTATCGGGACGGTTCCATATCCGTCTCCATATACAGGAGGATCACGAATCATGAGTGCGAACGTATTGGACAAATTGTATGAGCAAGTAAAATCAGCTATTGCGGATGCAGCAGTAGCAGCTGGACTGGCGGCGAGAGAAGACCTTCCGGTGTTCGTGCTTGAAGTGCCGAAGGACAAATCCCATGGCGATCTGGCGACGAATGCGGCTATGCAGCTAACCAAGCTGGCGAAGAAGAATCCTCGCGCAATTGCCGAAGCGATTATCGAGCATTTGGATCATAAGGGAGCTTCTATTCAATCGGCAGAGATTGCAGGACCGGGCTTCATTAACTTCCGTATGAACAAAAGCTATCTGTATCCGATCATTGCGGATGCGCTAAAGGCAGGAGAAGATTACGGTCGTGTGTCTGCTGGTCAAGGCTCGCGTGTACAAGTGGAGTTCGTCAGCGCCAACCCCACGGGCAGCCTACATCTAGGCCATGCGCGCGGCGCAGCAGTCGGCGATTCGCTGTGTAATGTACTAGACTTCGCGGGTTATGAAGTGACACGCGAATATTATATTAACGATGCCGGCAAACAGGTAGAGAATCTGGCATTGTCACTGGAGGCGCGTTATCGTCAAGCGCTCGGCCAAGAGGCGGAGATGCCGGAGGACGGCTATTACGGGGAAGACATTATCGTTTTTGCCAAAGGGCTGGCGGAGCAAGAAGGTGACAAGCTGCTTCAATTGTCCGATAAGGAGCGCTTCACGTACTTCCGCAGCTTCGGCCTGGAGAAGGAGCTGGATAAGATCAAGCGCGATCTCGGACGCTTCCGCGTCGGCTTCGATGTCTGGTACAGCGAGACTTCGCTCTATGAGAGCGGCCAGGTAGAACAGGGACTGGAAGCACTGAAGGCATCCGGACATGTCTATGAGGAAGAGGGCGCAACTTGGTTGTCAACCATGCCATTTGGTGACGACAAAAACCGCGTGCTTGTGAAAAATGACGGATCGTACACCTACCTGACGCCAGATATTGCGTACCACCGCAATAAGTACGGCCGAGGGTTTGACCAGATGATCAACATCTGGGGAGCGGATCATCATGGCTATATTCCGCGCGTGAAGGCTGCGATGGCGGCGTTAGGCAACGATCCGGAGAAACTGACGGTATTGATCGCCCAGATGGTTAGCTTATTCCAGAACGGCGAGAAGATGAAGATGTCGAAGCGGACTGGCAAAGCGGTGACGATGGAAGACTTGATGGATGAGGTTGGCGTGGATGCGATCCGCTATTTCTTCTCGATGAGAAGCATGGACTCTCATCTGGACTTTGATATGGATCTGGCGATTTCGACTTCGAACGAAAACCCGGTCTTCTACGTTCAGTATGCGCATGCCAGAATCTGCAGCATATTCAGACAGGCGGAAGAGCAGGGCATCGCTATTCCAGATGCAGGCAGCGTAAATTACGCCAAGCTGAACAGCGAAGCGGAATATGATTTGATTCGCAAAATCGGCGAGCTGCCGCAGGAAATAGCGGAAGCTGCTGCGCAATATGCGCCGCATCGCCTGATTCGTTATGTGTATGAGCTGGCTGCGGAATTACACAGCTACTACCGTGCAGAGCGCGTCATTACCGAAGACGCTGATCAGACAGCGGCTAGATTGGCGCTCCTTGGTGCTGTGCGCATCGCGATCGCGAATGTGCTTCGCTTAGTTGGAGTATCAACGCCGGAGCGGATGTAGGTCGTTTTCTTTGAAATAAAACAAACCGCAGAGCTATTTCCGCTCAGCGGCTTGCAGCATACGTATGACATCCAGCTCGCCGATGTTTCGGCGGGCTTTGCTGTTTTTGAGAGGCTGCATGGATCGCTTCATAATGGATTTGATCTCGCCTGGAGATAATCCTGGACGCAGCGACAGCAGGAGAGCTATTGCGCCGCTGACATGAGAGGTGGCCATCGAGGTGCCGCTCATCTCATTGTATTTGCCTCGGAGCCAGGCTGACGTTATTTTGTCGCCCGGAGCGTAGATGTCGATATAAGTGCCGCGGTTGCTGAAAGGTGCAACGCGCCGATGCCGGTTCGTTGCTCCCACGGAGATGGTTTGCGGATAACGTGCCGGGTAATCCACGGATCTGAGCTTTCCGTCATTGCCGGAGGAGGCAACGATAATAACGCCGGAATTGTAGGCGTTCGTTACGGCGCCAAGTAAAGCCTTGCTTCGAGTCTTCATGCCAAAGCTCATATTAATGACATTCATTCCGTTGCGAACACACCATTCGATGCCGAGAATAATGTCGGAGACAAAGGCGCTTCCGTTATGATCGAAGGCTTTCACAGGCGCGATAAGGGCTCTTGGAGCTACGCCGATCATGCCATGCATTTGGTTGGCTGCCGCAATGGTGCCTGCGATATGCGTACCGTGACCGTTGTCGTCATAAGGCATCTTGCTTCGATTTAATAAGTTAATACCTCGCAGCAGGGAGTGGTGTAGATCGGGGTGGTTGAAATCGACGCCGGTATCAATGACGCCAACTTTGACTCGGTGGCCGGTTGTGATGCCCCATGCTTGCGGGGCTCTTATTTGTTGAATGCCCCATGGAATACCGTTTTCTAGCGCGAGTCCTCGTTGGCCAGAAGGGCTGACGCTGATTTTGCAGTCCTGCTCCATCCATATCCTTCCGGAACAGGATTCCAGCAGTCTGGCATCGGGCGGCAGCCTGCAGGAGATGCCCCGAATGAAGGGCAGAGGTTTGATCGCTTTCAGACGGGCTGCCGATGAAGCAGCCTCGGATAGATGGCGAAGGAAGCGCCGATACTCGCTGCCATTCTGGAATCGTATAATTCTTTTGGTTGTGGCAATTTGGCTATTCATTGTCGATTGCTGTAACCAGCGTAATAATGCGGCGGTATCCAATTTTGGCTTCCCCTCCCGAAGGACGATGCTTCATCATCTTATGAATTCGCATGAGAAGCCGCATGAGCAACTTGCCTTTTTTCCGAGAAATAGGCCGAATACCGTGTCAATTTGCTCCAAAGGACATAGGATAAATGAAGAGCTTACCATGCTCTTGCATTTCCGATAATTCCGCTTGCGGCTTGTCGGATGGATACAGTCAAAGCGAAGGGTCGCTCCTTCGCTTTTTGTTGTTGGGGGGGTAAGATGGAAGCCTGCTTGATTTTTTGCATGAAATAGGTTTTACTATACTGTGACTAGCCTGTAAGCGACTAATGAATGTGTACATAATTTTTGGCAAGAGAGGATGTGTCGATATGAGCGGAAGCAACTATACATTGAAGCTGGATCCTGAGCGCGTGAAGGAAATGCCAATGGTCGACCTGGCGTTCGAGGTTCTGAAAGCAGCTAATAAACCTTATTATTATCGCGATCTGATGATGGAGATCGCTAAGATACGAGGTCTTTCCGAAGATGGCATCAATCAGTTCATCGCACAAGTGTATACGGAGATCAACATTGACGGACGATTCGCTTGCGTAGGCAGCAATATGTGGGGCCTGAAGCGTTGGTATCCGGTTGAACGTTCTGAAGATCCTGTAGGCAATGCGAAGCGTACTCGTATCATTAATGATGATGATGATCTGGAAGACGAGGATATCTTTGCGGATGAGGAAGACGACAGCTACGCATCGGATGATGAAGACTACGATGCATACGATGAAGACAGCGAAGACTTCGAGGAATCGGAAGAGGAATCGGAAGTTGATGAAGATGTCGAAATCGAAGACGAGGACCTCGAAGAAGCGGGTGAAGGCGAAGAGCTGGATGCCGGGGAAGAAGACGAGGATGAGGCATTAGAAGACGAGGAAGACGAGGAAGATCGATAGTCCGAGATGGAAGCTAGTTTTGCTTGACATGCCCCATGAGGGCAGAGTAAACTATTGCATGGGCTTTAAGATTAAGTTAACAAATAACGCATTTGATATGCAGATGAGAAAAGTGCCCCCGGTGCTACGGGTGTCACTTTTTTTGTTTGAAGGGACAAGTTGAAGAAGCAATGATTTGACCTGATAGTGTACGTTTAAAAAGAACTTGCTTTCATAAAACGCTTTTTAAACGGTCTCTGTAAGGGCAAACTGAAATTAACATAGGAGCATGGAGGGTATCATCACAGTGACCAAATATATATTTGTAACCGGCGGCGTAGTCTCATCCTTGGGCAAGGGAATAACAGCGGCTTCTCTCGGCAGATTGCTGAAGAATAGAGGCCTGAAAGTTACGATTCAAAAGTTCGATCCGTACATTAACGTGGACCCGGGAACGATGAGCCCTTATCAGCATGGTGAAGTATTCGTAACCGACGACGGAGCAGAAACTGACCTTGATCTTGGTCACTATGAACGCTTTATCGATATCAACCTATCGAAGAACAGCAACGTAACATCGGGCAAGATCTACTCCAATGTTATTACGAAAGAGCGCCGCGGGGATTACCTCGGTGGCACAGTCCAAGTCATTCCTCACATTACGAATGAAATCAAGGACCGTGTCTTCCGTGCAGGACGCGAAGCGGGCTCCGATGTTGTCATTACGGAGATTGGCGGTACGGTTGGCGATATTGAGAGCTTGCCGTTCCTGGAAGCGATTCGTCAGATCAAGAGTGATATCGGTCGCGACAATGTGATGTATATTCACGTAACACTTATTCCTTACATTAAAGCGGCAGGCGAAGTGAAGACAAAGCCTACGCAACATAGTGTAAAAGAATTGCGCAGCATCGGCATTCAGCCGAACGTTATCGTATGCCGGACGGAATATCCGCTTGCTGAGGATATGAAGCGCAAAATCGGCTTGTTCTGCGATATCGACGCTAATGCTGTTGTGGAATGCCGCGATGCATCGACCCTTTATGAAGTACCTCTTATGCTCAGAGAGCAAGGTCTTGATGAAATCGTGGTTAATCATCTGAAGCTGACGACAGATCAACCAGATATGCGCGAATGGGAAAGCATGGTTGCTCGTGTCAAGTCACTGCATAAGACGACTGAAATTGCTATTGTCGGCAAATACGTAGCTCTTCATGATGCGTACCTCAGTATCGTGGAATCGCTCGGACATGCAGGCATTGCGCTTGATTCCGAGATCAAGATCCGCTGGGTGGATGCGGAACTGCTGACAGATGCCAACGTAGCGGACAATCTGAAGGGCATTCACGGCATTCTCGTGCCAGGGGGCTTCGGCGACCGCGGCATCGAAGGCAAGATCAGCGCGATTCGTTATGCGCGTGAACAAGGCGTACCGTTCTTCGGTATTTGTCTAGGCATGCAAGTTGCGGTCATCGAGTACGCGCGCAACGTCGTAGGATTGGCTAACGCCAACAGCTCGGAGATTAATTCCGCTACGCCGTACCCGGTTATTGATCTGCTTCCGGATCAGAAGGACATCGAGGATCTGGGCGGAACGATGCGTCTTGGTCTGTACCCTTGTAAGATCGTCCCTGAGACGATCGCTGCTCGCGAATATTCGGATGAGCTTGTATACGAGCGTCATCGTCATCGTTATGAATTCAATAACGAATACCGCGAGGCTATTGAGGCGGCTGGACTTATCATCTCCGGTACTTCGCCGGACGGACGTTTGGTGGAGATGGTTGAGCTTGCGGATCATCCTTGGTTCCTTGCTGTTCAATTCCATCCGGAGTTTACATCAAGACCTAACCGTCCGCAACCGTTGTTCCAAGGCTTTGTCCAAGCATCCCTGGGTTATTCCGAGCGTTAATGGATCGGTGACTTGCGTTGATGTTCGACTTTCTATCAAAGACAGTAAGTTTTTGTATAGATTAGAAGGAAAATCCCTTAGCTTCACGAATATATAAAAAATGAGTATTTTCGAGGATGTCAATTTTTTATATGGAGTTTAGTCTCGGGGGGTAGATGAAGCTTGGATAAGAAGAAGGTACTTATTGTTGACGATCAGAACGGAATCCGCGTGCTGCTACTGGAAGTGTTCAGCAGCGAGGGCTATCATACATTTCAAGCGGCCAATGGCAAGCTTGCTTTGGAAATCGTGAGGCTGGAAGCGCCGGATTTGGTTTTATTGGATATGAAGATTCCTGGCATGGACGGACTGGAGATTCTGAAGCATATCAAGGCCATAGACCCTTCGATTAAAGTCATCATGATGACCGCATATGGCGAATTGGATATGATTAAGGAAGCGACCGACCTGGGAGCGCTCATGCACTTCACGAAGCCGTTCGACATCGACGAAATGAGAATGGAAGTGAACCGGCAGCTGCATGGAGGCAACTCTTCAGGCCGTTTCGCGGTAGGTTCATAACGAGATATGGAACGGTACCGATGCTGAATAGGCGTCGGTGCCGTTTTTTGCTTGGGAGGGAGAAGGCTTGTCCTGCTTCCGGCTCTATTTGATGATGAAAATAACTCATCCTGGATGAAGCGTCCCAACCCTTTTCCAGCCTTATAAAACAAGCTTTACTATTTGCAGCCGCAGTATGATATAATAGCTCAGAATGACAAGTCGGAACGGGCTTGAGACAGAAAGCTAACTATAGGAGGAAACAGAACTATGCCACTCGTGTCTATGAATGAGTTTTTGCCAAAAGCAAAAGCAAACAAATTCGCAGTAGGTCAATTCAACATGAACAACCTGGAGTTCGCGCAAGCGACTGTCGAGGCTGCTATGGAAGAGAATTCGCCATTTATTTACGGGGTCAGCGAAGGCGCTCTTAAATACATGGGTATCGAATTTACTGTAGCAATGGCTGAAGCGGCTGCTAAAAAATCCGGTCTGCCAATCGCGCTTCACCTTGACCACGGAAGCAGCTTTGAAGTTGCAATGAAGTGTATCCGTGCAGGCTTCTCGTCTGTTATGTTCGACGGCTCCCACTATGGCCTTGAAGAGAACATTGCATTGACGAAAGAAGTTGTAAAGGCAGCGCGCGCTATGGGCGTATCCGTAGAGGGCGAGCTTGGAACAATCGGCGGCGTAGAGGATGACCTGAGCGTTGATGAAGCTGATGCTACATTGGCTAACGCAGAAGAAGCAATTCGCTTCTACGAGGAGACTGGTGTAGACTGTCTGGCTATCGCTGTTGGTACAGCTCACGGCATGTATAAAGGCGAGCCAAAAATCCATTACGATATTATTCAAAAAGTAGCTGACGCTATTCCAGTACCGGTTGTACTTCACGGCGGTTCGGGCGTTCCAGACGAAGCGATTCGTCTGTCGGTCCAAGCTGGCGTTGGTAAAATCAACGTGAATACAGAAAACCAAGTGGCTTTCACAACGACGATCCGCGAAGTGCTGAGCGCTAACGGTGAAGTGTTCGATCCACGTAAATACCTAACGCCTGCACGCGCTGCGATGAAGGCTGTTATTCAAGAAAAAATCCGCTTGTTCGGAAGTAACAATCAAGCTTAAGCAACAGGAACAAGGGAGGACAAACCGCCTGAACAGGACTAGCGGCTTTACGGCCGCTAGCTTCGGCGGTTTTTCCTTTGTTATCTTCCAACTAACAGGAGGATTATTGATTTGATGGAGAAACTCATGATACGCGGCGGACGTCCGCTGCGCGGAACTGTCCAGATTAGCGGGGCCAAGAACAGTGCAGTGGCTCTTGTGCCAGCGGCCATCTTGGCAGAATCTGAAGTTGTGCTCGACAATTTGCCGCTTATTAGCGATGTGGCAGTGTATAGTGAAATATTGCAAGAGCTGGGTGCTGTTGTGAAACGGGATGGCGATACGATGCGAATCGATCCTTCCCAGCTGATCTCAAAGCCGATGCCTAATGGCAAGGTGAAGCTGCTTAGAGCTTCTTATTATATGATGGGGGCATTACTGGGGCGTTTCGGCGAAGCGACGATCGGACTTCCGGGCGGCTGCAACTTCGAACCGCGACCTATTGACCAGCATATAAAAGGATTTGAAGCACTGGGCGCTACCGTAACGAATGAACATGGTTCGATACGAATTGCCGCCAAGGAACTGCGCGGGGCAAAAATTTATCTGGACGTCGCAAGTGTAGGCGCGACGATTAATATTATGCTGGCGGCCTCAAGAGCCAAAGGCTCCACAATTATTGAAAACGCGGCAAAAGAGCCTGAAATTATAGATGTAGCTACTCTCCTGAACGCCATGGGCGCCACCATTAAAGGTGCCGGAACCGAAACGATCCGTATTGAAGGGGTCGAGCGGCTTCACGGCTGCCGTCACTCCATTATTCCCGACCGAATCCAGGCAGGCACTTATATGATTATGGCTGCGGCAACCCGCGGTGATGTTCTTATTGATAACGTTATCCCGAAACACTTGGAGGCACTGACCGCCAAGCTTGAAGAGATGGGCGTGCAAGTGGAAGAGATGGATGAAGCGATCCGTATTGTTGGAGCGCCTGAATATACGGCTATTGATGTCAAGGCATTGATTTATCCGGGATTCGCGACGGATCTGCAATCCCCGATGACGACCTTGTTGACCCAGGCAAAGGGTGTCAGCATTCTGTCGGACTATGTGTATGGAACAAGGTTCAAGCATGTGCCGGAGCTGTCGCGCATGGGAGCGAACATTCGAATGGAAGGCCGCTCCGCTATTATCGAGGGGACGAAGCTTAACGCTGCCAAGGTAAAAGCTGCAGACCTCAGAGCGGGAGCCGCGCTTGTCGTAGCTGCACTAACCGTAGAGGATGGCGTCACGGAAATTTCGAATGTGGAATACATTGATCGCGGATATGATCATCTCGTTGAGAATTTAACCAGACTGGGTGCGGAAGTATGGCGTGAGACGGAGTCCTAAAGGGACTCCGACTTTCCTCGCGGAATAGAACTGGCATAGAATGGTAAAGATGATTAATCAGTCATACTCTATATAATTTGAATAAAGTGGTGAGAATATGTCGGATCTACAGATCGCGGATCTGGAAGGATTGAAGCTGACGGAACTGTACAAGCTGGCGAAGCAGTACCAGATCGCCTATTACGGTCAGCTTAAGAAGAAAGAGCTCATCTTCGCTATTCTTCGTGCGCAAGCAGAGAAGAGCGGACTGATGTTCATGGAAGGCGTACTTGATATCCTGCAAGAAGGCTTCGGCTTCCTGCGCCCTATTAATTACTTGCCAAGCAAAGAAGACATTTATATCTCGGCTTCCCAGATCCGCAGATTCGATCTGAGGAGCGGCGATCTCGTATCCGGCAAGTGCCGGCCGCCGAAAGAAAACGAACGTTACTTCGGTCTGCTTCAAGTCAATGCTGTAAATGGAGAGAATCCTGACACAGCGTCTGAACGACTTCATTTTCCTGCCCTTACTCCTCTATATCCCGAGAAGAAATTAGTGCTCGAAACCTCGCAGTCGAAGCTATCCACCCGTATGATGGATCTACTGGCACCTGTTGGACTAGGTCAGAGGGGTCTGATCGTCGCGCCGCCCAAAGCGGGCAAAACCCTTTTGTTGAAGGAAATTGCCAATAGCATCTCGGAGAATCATCCGGACATTGAGCTTTTTGTGCTGCTAATTGATGAGCGTCCAGAGGAAGTGACAGATATGCAGCGCTCCGTAAAAGGAGAGGTTGTATCGTCGACTTTCGATGAGCTGCCGGAGAATCATATCAAGGTAGCGGAGCTTGTCCTGGAGAGAGCGCTTCGATTGGTGGAGCATAAGAAGGATGTCGTTATTTTGCTAGACAGCATTACACGTCTGGCGAGAGCATACAACTTGGTCATTCCTCCATCCGGACGGACCTTAAGCGGCGGTATTGATCCAGCAGCCTTCCATCGTCCGAAGCGTTTCTTCGGCTCGGCTCGTAATGTGGAAGAGGGCGGCAGCTTAACGATTCTTGCAACGGCATTGATCGAGACCGGCTCACGTATGGACGATATTATATATGAAGAATTTAAAGGCACCGGCAACATGGAGCTTCATCTGGATCGGAAGTTGGCTGAACGTCGCATCTTCCCTGCGCTGGATATGCGCAGATCGGGTACGCGTCGTGAAGAGTTGCTCCTGAGCAAGGAAGAGCTGGACAAGATCTGGGCTATTCGGAGAAGCTTGACGGATACGCCTGACTTCGTTGATAACTTCCTTAAGAAGCTGAAGGAATCGGATAATAATGAGCAGTTTCTTATGTCGCTCGACACTTCGGCCGAACCGCCTAAGAACGAGCGCCACGCCATGAAGAGCAATTCAGCGTCTTCGGCAAGCCGCAGACCGGTGAACAGAACGACGCATACCTCTTAAGGTTCCGTGGAAAGGAGAACATCATGAATCTCGTATATGCGGATGAACACGGCAATGTGTTCGACCATCCTGACTATATCGGACTTGGACGAAGCGGCGATATGATTGTAGAGCTGATGGAGGACGAGCTTATTCCGCTTCCGGAAGGAGCGACGCTCGTAAGTCTCCCATTCACGAGACCGATAGGACTAGATCCAGACTCGGGCCAAATGCAGGCGCTGCCCGGCGGGGCTCAAGCGGTAGGGGCGTTATTGCCGCAGGGCTACACTCGTTTATGTCTGCCTGGTTATGTGAAGTCAGATAAGAATGAGAAGCTGCCTCTGTTCGGTTACACGGCTGTTGTCTGGAAGAACGGGCAATTTTTTGTGACAGCCGAGCAGTGCGACGACCCTGAACGCTGGGATCCGCTTAATTGCGATCGGAACGAATTGAATGTGCAAGTGGAGAGGCTGCTTCAGAAGTATCCCGATAACCGGCTGTACAAGCACTTGTCCAACTGTGCGCTCGGTTATGAGTGCCTCACGGCATCCAACACGTTTCTAAGCCGCTGGGAAGGTGCGGTTCCCGTATCGTATTCCTGCAACGCAGGATGCTTCGGCTGTATCTCAGAGCAGCCGGATGACAGCGGCTTCGTAGCGCCGCAGACGCGCATGAATTTCAAGCCGACTGTGGATGAAGTAGTGGAGATTATGCTGGAGCAGCTGAAGGAGCCGGAATCGATTATCAGCTTCGGCCAAGGCTGCGAGGGAGAACCATCGACGCAGATGAAGATCATCGTGGAAGCGATGAATCGGGTAAGAGCGCAAACCTCACTCGGGTATATCAACATCAATACCAATGCGGGCCTGACCGATTTTATGAGAGCAATCGTAGATGCTGGTCTTGATCTGATGCGGGTAAGTACGATTAGTGCGCTTGACGACCATTATAATGCGTATTATAAGCCGCGTGCGTATACGCTGCAGAATGTGGAGCGATCGCTCAAGTATGCGACGGACCAAGGAGTATACACCTCCATCAACTACTTGATTTTCCCAGGCGTTACGGACCGGGAAGAAGAGATCGAGGCGATGATCGGCTTCGTCAAGCGAACGGGACTGAAACTTATCCAGATGCGCAATCTGAATATTGATCCGGAGAGTTATCTGGCTCTTATACCGAAGGCGCAAGGTGAGATCTACGGGATGAAACAGATGCTTGAAATTTACCGTCAGGAGCTTCCTGATGTCGTGATCGGCTCGTATACGCATGTTCCCCCAGTGGGAATGCGCAGGCCGATTGTGATGAGATAGCAGTTCGATCCAATATAGAAGGATTCGCACGGCGCACCATTGCGCCATCTTGCTTATCCATGCTATAATTCGCATGTGTGATTTAATTCTGGGCCCGCATGTGGCTCAGGGCAGAAAGAGGTGAACGAGATGAAACAAGGTATTCATCCGACATACCACGTCGTTACAGCAACTTGCGCTTGCGGCAATACGTTCGAGACAGGTTCGATCAAATCGACCCTTCGTGTTGAGGTTTGCTCCGCATGTCACCCATTCTTCACGGGTAAGCAGAAGTTCCTGGATGCCGGCGGCCGCGTCGACCGTTTCAAGAAGAAATACGGCATTTAATTTATTACAATCATTCAGCCTTTATTTGGCAGAATACAAGAGCCTCCCTCAGCCATCCTATGGTTATAAGGGAGGTTTTTTTATGGGTTATTTCAAGGGATATAGAAGAGGACGAAGGATGTGGAAGCTGCTTTGGATCGGCTTGTTCGGAGCGGCAATTATGCTTGGCGGCTGTGCCAAACAGGCGTCTGATAAAGCTCAGTCGTACCAGAATGACGGTTACCTCGGCTATTCGAACAGCAATCCGAACCTGCTTAATCGCAGCGGTACATTATATGAGAAGGATATTCAGTTTATGGGGCAATTGCTGGAGCCTGTGAAGGGCATACGCAAGACCGAGGTTGGATTTAACGGGGACGATGCCAATGTGACGTTGCGCATCAATCGGGGATTGTCGGACGCCGATCGGGAACGTATAAGGGCTGAAGCGCAGAGCATCCTCCAGTCCAACTTTCCACGTTACGACGTGCATGTGAAGGTTCGGAGCTAGGCAGAGGATTTTTTACAGCCTTACGACATGCAAAAAACTCCAGGGCGCTTTTTCACAGTCTACGACATGCAAAAAACTCCATAGGTTGCGCTTTGCTCTGGAATGTACTATACTTGTCTTTGCCGTGCTAGATGGGGAGGTAGCGGTGCCCTGTAACTCGCAATCCGCTGTAGCGAGGTTGAATTCCTGTCTGAGGTTATGCTGATGTGAGGCTTGGCGCTTGCAAGCAGTGTTGACAGTTGGGTCCTCCGCAATGGACGCTTGTGAACTCGGTCAGGTCCGGAAGGAAGCAGCCGTAAGCAAGTTAGTTCATGTGCCGGGGGAGTGCCTGGCTCGAGCTGTGCAGCAAGAATGCCGCTTGGATCGTATTTATCAGGGGCAGGTGCACGGTTCTAACCATAGATGTGAAGGGCAGCGGATGCCCATACCATGAAAGTCCCGCAGTTGCAGTTCATCGAGCTATTGATGCTTGAGAGAACGAAAGCTGCGGGACTTTTTGCTTCTATAAGCTTTTTAACATTTTGCTTGGTGCTGCGATGTAGTATAATAGAGGCATCAGAAAAAGCTGCTTTGAGAAGATCAGGCAAGCTGAAAGGGAAGGGTCGCGTGTCACATATCGCGTTATATCGTGCCTGGCGTCCTCAGACGTTTCAGGACATGGTTGGACAGCAGCATATTATACAGACGCTTCAAAATGCGATTCGGGAGAATCGTGTGTCTCATGCCTATCTATTCAATGGACCGCGGGGAACAGGTAAGACAACGACAGCCAAGGTGCTCGCTAAAGCAGTGAACTGTGAGCGTGGACCAACTGTGGAGCCCTGTAATGAATGCGCTGCCTGTCGAGGAATTACAGCAGGACACATTATGGACGTTATCGAGATTGACGCCGCATCCAATCGCGGCATTGATGAAATTAGGGAAATACGAGACAAGGTAAGGTATGCTCCGTCGGAAGTGCGCTTCAAAGTGTACATTATTGACGAGGTGCATATGCTCACTACCGAGGCGTTCAATGCGCTTCTCAAGACGCTTGAGGAGCCGCCCGGTCATGTTATCTTTATATTGGCGACAACAGAGCCGCATAAGCTTCCGGCAACGATTATATCCAGATGTCAGCGGTTCGACTTCAGGCAAGTTTCGCTGGAGGAACAATCGGGCAGGCTGATGCAAATCTGCCAAGATGAAGGCATAGTCGCGGATGAGGATGCGCTGGCTTATATTTCTCGGTTGTCCGAAGGCGGAATGCGGGATGCCATCAGTCTGCTGGAGCAAGTTGCGGCGTTCGGCGATCGGCGAATTACGTTAGATGCAGCAATAGATGTTACAGGAGGCATGGCTGCTGATCAATTCTACCAATTGGCTGAAGCCCTCCGGGATCGCAACGTAGCTGCCCTTATGCCGCTTGTAGAGGGCTTGATGCAAGCAGGCAAGGCTGCGGATAAGTGCATGGAGAATCTAATGTACTACTTCCGTGATTTGCTTGTTCTAAAGCTTGCTCCCTCAGGAGGCGCAGTAACGGAGCGAGTGGTGGATCGCGATCGGTTCGTGGCTATGGCGGAAGCCTACTCTTCCCAACGATTGTTTGCCATGATTGATGTTCTTAATCGTTATCAAGTAGAATTAAAGCATGCCTCACAGCCGCAGACGTTATTCGAAGTGGCGTTGATGAAGCTTTGTGCCATAGGAAATGAGCAGACTTCCAGTCAAGTTGCCCACGGATCGAGTGATTCCGGCAGCGCGGATAATGCCTCATCAGCTGAGGTGACACGGCTTCGCCAGCAAGTAAATGCTCTAGAACGCAAGCTTGAGGGCTTGTTGCAAGGCGGTGTTCAGCCTCAAGCGGGGCAAGACGCAGGAGCAGGAGCTTCCCGCAATTCGGGGCCAGGTTCCAGAGGCGCCATTCGAGGTGCTTTCGGCAGCGGTGGCGGCATTGCCCGTTCCAAAGTAAAGCTTGAGGGTTATATAGCAGCGGCAGGCAGTCCGGAGTCAGGCATAGCGCGTTCGCGTTGGGGCGATGTACTAGGCCGCGTGAAGGATGCCAAAGTGACGCTTCATGCGTGGCTGAAAGACGGGGAACTCGTGTCCGTCGACGGCGGCAATTTGCTTCTGGCATTCAAGAATGATATTCATAGGGAAACGACTGAAAAGCCGAACCATCGAGAAATTATCGAGCGCATAGCGCAAGAGGTACTTGGTACTGCGTATCATTTGGTCACGGTGATGCTGAAGGACTGGCAAACAGCCTTGGATGGGGCAGGTGAGGCGGCGAGTGAGCCGTTAGAGCTTGTGCCTGAAGGAGAAGGCGGTCCCGAGTCGGTAAGCAGGCGTCCTGAATGGGTGGAAGAAGCCGTTAAGCTATTCGGTGAAGAGCTTGTCGTTGTGAAGGACAATCTATAACTACTAAATCGATGGGGTGAATGAACATGAACAATATGAATCAGATGATGAAGCAAGTGAAGAAGATGCAGGAGCAAATGTTGAAAGCACAGGAGCAACTGGAAACCAAATCGGTTGAAGGAACGGCTGGCGGCGGCGTTGTTACAGTTGCTGTCAATGGACACAAGAAGCTTCTTAATATTATCATTAAGCCGGAAGCGGTAGATCCTGACGATGTAGAAATGCTGCAAGACCTAGTTATGACAGCTGTTAATGACGCTCTTACAAAAGCAGATGAGCTTGCAAACCAAGATATGGGCAAATTTACGGGCGGCATGAAAATCCCGGGTCTGTTCTAATAACAGGCTGAAGCTTTGCTGAAGGCCTGAGAGGAGCTGTACCCTTTTGCATTACCCGGAACCGATAGCGAAATTGATCGACTCATTCACGCGCTTGCCTGGTATTGGCCCCAAGACGGCTGCAAGGCTTGCTTTCCACGTGTTGCGGATGAAAGAAGATGATGTCATCGACTTTGCCAAAGCGTTGGTAAGCGTAAAGCGGAATTTATTTTATTGCTCCGTATGCTGCAATATTACGGATACGGACCCGTGCAGAATTTGCCAAGACAAGTCTCGCGATGGTTCTGTTATTTGTGTGGTACAGGAATCCAAGGATCTTGTGGCTCTGGAACGTATGAAGGAATTTGACGGCTACTATCATGTGCTGCAAGGAGCGATCTCTCCAATGGAGGGAATCGGGCCGGATGAAATTCGGATAGCTGAGCTTCTGAGAAGGCTTAGTGATGAGAAGGTACAGGAGCTTATTCTGGCCACGAATCCGAACATCGAAGGTGAAGCGACCGCGATGTATTTGTCTCGACTAGTCAAGCCGTTCGGTCTGAAAGTAACCAGAATCGCACACGGCTTGCCGGTCGGCGGCGATCTGGAGTATGCCGATGAGGTTACGCTATCCAAAGCGCTGGAAGGCAGACGTGAATTAATTTAACTTAAATGAATGGTTTCTACTATAAACCGAACTTCCTTCAATGGGGAGTTCGGTTTTTGTTTTATCCGAAGGAAGATCCTTTCATATTATCGTTCTAATCTTGTCCACTGGCTTATACACATATGAAGGAAGCCATTAAGGGATGGACAAGGAGGGACGGTTATGGAGTTAACGATCAAGACGGATGCAGAAGCAACGCACAAGCGCCGTATCAAGGAAGAGATAAGGGAGACATTGCGGGAATGGGAGAATGCAAAACGATTTTTCGAGCATGCATTAGGGCACGAACAAGTGGATTATGCTATTCATGCGATTATTACGGCAGAGAAGAGATATGCGATGCTCATTCATAAGGCCAAAAAAATGAAGGGGCCATGGCCCCAATGGGAGGTAGTTGGGCAATGAAAATCGTATGGCTTTCTATATTGATTGTTTCATCTTTATTGTTGATAGGGATCCTGCTGAGGCATAAGCTATCCTGGAGCTGGCTCCGGGGATTTGCCCTGCATCTGGTTGTGGCTGCGGGGCTGCTCTACATCGTTAATGAATTAGGAGTTATTGAGGGGCTGCATATTCCGCTTAATCCTATTACGATTAGTACAGCAGTTGTATTAGGTGTGCCGGGGGTCTTCATGTTGGCGGGTGTCCAATTGTTTATCGTTTGAGAAAAAGGATGGAATGATCACCCAACTCTGAATGTTCCGAATATGAATAAGGTGGTTGACGAGTCCTTATTGATTATGCTACATTAATGTTCGCGCCAAGGAATTATGCAAGAAAGCATGAAAAAAGAATTTAAAAAAATGCTTGCATTAACCTAGGCAGCTGTGATATATTATAAAAGTCGCCGCTGAGACAAACGGCTGACACGCAAGAAACGAAAGACAAGAGATTGTTCTTTGAAAACTGAACAACGAGCGAAACTGCCCGATACAATCGCAAGATTGAATCGATAACGAAGTTTACTTAATCAGCTTG
>NZ_QUBQ01000003.1 GCF_003388735.1 Paenibacillus paeoniae | reverse complement strand
AGATCGGCAATCTCTTTGGCTTGGCTTTGAATGGTACGGTTTTTTTCTCGTAAGGCATCCGGCGTGAGCAGAGGTTCATTCTCGAACTTACGATGTTTGGCCATCCATTGCTGCAGGGTGCCTTCCGGAATATTAAGCTCCTCTGCAATCTGTGGGATGTTCTTCGTTTGCTCCTGAATATACTTCACCGTCTGCCGCTTGAATTCATCGTTGTAGTGTTGTCTCGTATTCCTCATTGTGAACACCTCACCTTGTATTAGGTTTATTATCTAATTAACGTTAGGAGGCGTCCACTTTTTATTCTAACTGCAGAAACCGACTTAGAGTGTCCTCAGAGAGCGCATCAAGGAGATTAAGGCGTTGAAACCGATTAAAAAAGGTACAACCAACCTCATAAAGATAGCACCATCTCAATCTGCGCCAGTGACAGTAGCCTTCGCCTAAATCCACCTCCAGGTTATGTCAAACCACTGCGGGTATTCTCCTGTTATGGAGTGCTGGGACTTTCTCAACAGGCTGACCAGGGCATCTTGCCCTGGCTTGTATCTATCAATCGATCCAGATTAGAAAATGTGTTCTACTCCAAGCATTAACAAACCGCCAATTACGACAGACCACACAGCTATAGAGATCGTAATCCACAAACTTACATAACTCTTCTTGGCTCCTGCTGCGAGTGCAATACCAGCGGATAGGTGAAACGCTAATAAGATACCTGCTAACGAAACTCCTGGAACACCATACTTTTCGAAATATCGTCTTGCTTTTATTGCACGTTTACTCGGCTCTTTAGTTTCCTTGTTTTTCACTACCTTGGAACGAAGTTTGCTAATAATCCATATAAATGCCATTACAGAGGCCCAGTTACCTACTGCTGCCGTTACAATGACCGGTATAGGAGGGAATCCGAGAAGAACAATCCCCATTGGTATGGCACCGTAGGATTCAATGAATGGTATTAGAGAAAGGATGGAGATGCTTAACAGTTGTAAAAATAAATTCCCTTCAAGACCCGGTAATAAGTTCAAATAAAACTCCTGAAATTGTTGTATCATATGCGAACTCCTCTCTAGTATGTTTAATCAGAAATAAAATAGTTCTTCAAACTTCTTGTCCAAAGCAATACAAAGAATCAAGGCCAGTTTTGCGGTTGGATTAAATTGTCCTGTTTCAATGGAACTAATGGTATTCCGAGAAACACCGACTAATTTTGCTAGCTGTGCCTGTGATAATTTTTTTTCAGTCCTTGCTTCTCTCAAATTATTTTTCAGGATCAATTCATCTTCCATCAGCTCACCCTATTAATTCGCATTAGCTGTTATCAATTGATAAATATGAGCAACTGATAATATCAGCGTCGCAAGTGTATAAATAATTGAAAGCACCCAATCGCGTTTGCGTTTCATCCGGATTGCTTTGACGATGAAACCAGCTGCCGGAATAGAAAAAATGATGGCATATAAGCCAAAATCCATACCACCGCCAAGCAGACTTTGCGTCACAAATAAGATGGTAGCCAATATGGTCGCCGCAATCGACCCCACATTTCCCGCATTTATTTGAACTTCTATCTTAAATAAATCCTTATCCTTGTTTTCTTTTCTGCTCTTCGCTAAAATTTCATCCCTGTTAATGAGAATCCCTCCCAAGATATTTGCCAAGTTTTCTTGGCATGCTATAACTATATACTTGCCAAGTTTTCTTGTCAACTATTTGTGAATCCTCATTCCTAGCACTGTTCACTTTGAACATAAAAAATACATCGCCAAGGCACTAAGCCTAATAAGCGATGTATCTACAACTCGTATCGTATCGTATCCTTTGCCCTATCCTCAAAACTAATATTTAACGTGCAGGAAAAACCAATTAATAGATCCAGAGTTGCCTTGGAATTGGGCTTGCAGTACTACCGGACTAGCATAAGGATTAGTGAAAGGTGCCTGACAGCAGTAAACAACCGGACCATAAATCGAAGCGGAGCCAGTGGAGTCTAACGTGACGGTAAGAGTGGAACCGGAGATAGGTTCGCGTTGCCCCAATGGTCCTTTGGACATCAAAGTGACGGTCACTTGGGTATTCGGTTGTCCCGTCAAAATCGCTTCATAGTAATATTGAGAGTAACCCGGCTGTCCATATCTCGTCTCTGTTGATTCCACGGTATACGCGGCTGAGACCGAGCTGGAGAAAGCTAACATCGCAATGAGGACTAATAATATAACTTTCTTCATTCTTCTAACCTCCTTTCTATGAAAGATAAAGAAATCAGTGTACTCTATGATGAAAAAAGTAGTGGATCAATCATATTATATAAAAAAAGGGATAAATATGAAGGGGTAAATTTCGTTTACCGTTTCACTCTATTGAGTCATTGGCAATGTGAATTCATCCGATCTTAATCAGATTCCGACTGTTGCTTTCGACTTCGAAAACTGCTTGTCTTAGATTTTGCCTGCAAGATATTGAACAGAAAGCCACAAAGGGCTGCAACAGGTCAGTTGCTCATGACCTGTCGCAGCCCCCAAACCCGCGTATAACGCGGCTTCTGGCTTTTACTCTTCTCTCGTCACGATTAGACTTCCCTCGTACGAAGTATACCGAATCATCGGGATTCGCCTTACTCGCCCGACTGAAAGCCGATCAATCCCTGCCTGCCTCGTACAACTTCTGTGCCACCATAGCTGGTCTTGTAACCGAGTCAGTCATATGGTCCCCGTCGCCTACAATTAGGCGGTACAATCCAAGTCGCGAGGACATACGCGGATACCAGCCATAGCCCTCACCTGCTGCAAAAACGTTGTCCTGATAAAAAAAGACATAGCTTTTGGGCGTAGGAAGCGTATAGAACGCTTTAAGGTCCAGCTTCTCGAAGAGCGGCTTCGCTGGTTCCGGTGTAATACGCTCATATATCTGCTTGGCTACCTCCAAGGTCGCGGTATTCACGAATAAATCCCGAAACAGCGGAAATGGGAGCATAATCGTATCATCATGCGATGCGGCTCTGAGCTGCTCGAAGCCTTGCCTGGTTGCAGGCGGCAGCTCGTCGGCAGCAGCCTCTCCGTCCCTTAATACAAATGCATCCCAAAAGACGAGACGTTTGATGCGATCCGGCACCTGCTCCGCAACCTTCTGAATGACGGTTCCACCGAAGCTATGCCCAACGAGAATGATCTCATGCAAATTCATCCCTGTTATAAAGTCGACAACAGACTTCGTAATCATTGAATGCGTAACGGCTTTGTTCGGATCATCGCCGTGTCCTGCATATTCTGGAGCATAGACGGTGTGTCCGCTCCTGCGAAGCTCCGCTGCAATACCGTCCCAGAAGTGCGCATCAGCCCAGGAGCCATGCACAAGCACAAAGGTAAGTAATTGCTGCGGAGGCAGCAGGTAGTTTTCTTCTACTTCCCTGGTATCATATGGCCAGGGCCATCCGCCAGGGGAATAAGGAGCATTATAGTAGCCTTGAAGTATAAACCGGCAATCGGGATAAGGGAAATAGTGAACTTGTGGGGGATATGAAAACATGCAAAAACATCCTCTCCAATCAACATCATTCAGCATATGCCTAATGCTATTGCGAGGTTCTGCTGTTTCAAGTACCCGACTACCAGACGAATATCGCCGCCAAATTCACAATAGAGAAGCTGAACACCGCATAATCGCTAACACGAAGCCGATATACCCGAATTGGCGTCCGCCCCTCATCCCCCTGATAACAGCGAGATTCCATCGCTACAGCCAGATCCTTCGCCCGGATGATCGACATGACGAACAAAGGCATCAGCATCGGCAATACACCGCGAAAACGCGTCGATACGCCCTTGCGATGAAAACCGCCCCCACGCGCAAGCTGGGCTTTGCGGATTTTATCAAACTCCTCAATCAGAATCGGGAGGAAGCGCAAGGCTATCGAGAACATCATGACTGCTTCATGGACAGGCAAGCGCCACTTTTTGAGCGGCTTGAGCAGCATCTCCAGTCCTTCTGCCAGTATAATTGGTGAGGTCGTTCTTACTAGCAGTGCGAGCAGCAGCACGATGCCTGCAATCTGTTCGCACATCATAATGCCCCGGATCACGCCCTGTGACGAGAAACTGAGCCAACCCCATGTGATCATACTTTCCCCAGGAACTGCTGTAAGTACAGACTGGTAGATCATAGTGGAGGCGAAGAAGAGGGACAACGACAGCAAAGTGAATACCAGCACCCGCCAAGACAGCTTGGCCATACCCCACAGCACAATCAACAGCAGCAATTGGACCGTCTTCAGTCCTAAACTATGAGTCAGTAAAAGCGCAGCCCCGAACAACAGAACAGCCACGATTTTCATCCGTGGATCCCAGCGCTCCAGCAAAGAATCGCGTTTTTGATACAGTAAAAAGCTTGCTCCGGCCATATCCATTCCCTCATTTACATTATACTGTGACGCGCGGTTTGCCCAGCAGCTTTATAATAGCCTCCGAGGCCCCATGCGGTGTCAATGCAGCTGTATATCTACCTTCATCAACGGCCCCCAACTCACCAAGTAAACGAGATACGACTAGTGCTGGCGGCTCCTCCCAGCCAAATGTATTCAGCAGCCCCCGATCGGACAGCAGTATGTGAGGATGTCCGTCTGCCAGAAAAGCTCCCTCTTTCAGTGCAATCAGACGGGTGGCATGCTCCAGTATCTCCTCCAATTGGTGGCTCACCCACATGACGGTAATACCCCGCTCTTGGTTCATCGTATGAAGCAAGTCAAAGAGCGCCCTCCGAGATTGCAGGTCCAAACCTGCAGTCGGCTCATCCAGAATCAGTACCTCCGGCTCCAGAACGACGACACCAGCAATAGCCACGCGGCGCTTTTCCCCTCCGCTCAGCTCGAACGGGCTGCAGTCCTTGAACGCTTCATAATCCAATTGTACCGCCGCCATCGCCTGCCGCACTCTAGCTTCCTTCTCTTCGTCCGATAGCCCGGCACTTTGCAGTCCGAAGGCAATATCGTCAAATACGGTTGTTGAGAAAAGCTGATGCTCCGGATATTGAAATATAAATCCGACCTTATCAAACAACTCTGGTCTCCGGACTCCACGGGGATTCACATCATCCAGCAGGACGGCTCCATCCGATGGAGCAAGAAAACCCTTCAGAAGTTGAAGAAAGGTTGACTTGCCCGAGCCCGACTTCCCGGCTATCGCCAGCATCTCGCCACTTTCAACGGTCAAATCGAGCTGTTTCAGCACATCCGGCCCCGACGGTGTATTCCGTTTTCGTTTGCTGTAGGTGAAGGATACGCGATCTAGCTTGATTTGCATAACAGCTCCCTCAATTCCAATTCATTCATATCAGACGGCACAGAAATCCCGCTCTCCCGAAGCAGTCCGGCAAGCTTCCAGTAGTAAGGAAGCTCCAATCCGCAATCCTCCAATAGCCGCGTATCCTGCGCGAGTACATTCGGAGTTCCGGAGGCTACAACTTTGCCAGCCCGGAACAGTAACCAGCGGTCCGCATCCGTCACCTCTTCAAGATGATGGGTAATATAAATTAATGTAAAAGGGTACTGCTTCCGTACTTCATGCAAGGTGGCTACAAACTGGCGTCTGGCTACCGGGTCCAGCATCGAGGTCGCCTCATCAAGAATGAGGCAGCGTGGAGCAAGGGCAAGCACAGCTGCAAGAGCGAGCTTCTGTTTCTCGCCCCCGGAGAGGTTCGACACCGGACGATCTTCATCGGCGTCCAGTCCAACCAGGTTGATCGCCCACGCTACCCGGTTTGCAATATCATGCTGTGGCCAGCCGATATTGGACAGGCCAAACGCAATATCTTCACCGACTGTAATGCCGACCTGCTGATTCTCCGGGTTCTGGAAAACAATCTGTACAATCCGTCTAACCGCCGAAAGTGCAGCTTTGTCCGATGTAACATGTCCTTCGACACTGACAGTCCCCTCGGTAGGCAGTTCAATACCGTTCAACAATCTGGATAACGAGGATTTGCCTGAGCCATTGCGCCCCAGGAACGCAACGAACTCTCCCGCAGCAATAGTCAACGAGATATGAGATAATGCCGGCTTGCGGCCGGCATCCTCTTCATCATCTTGTGGCATATTATAATAGAAGGTTGTGTCGCGGATATCGATCATGATGGATGATCCTCCTTGCTGCTTGCAGCATTGGCAACGGCAGAAGCCTCCTCGCGGCCTTGCTTGGCACCAGTTTTTACTCCTACCGGACCAAATACACTGCTTGGCGAATTCGGGTCAAAGATGCCATCTGCCGTATTCGGAATTTGCCAGAAGAAATCAATCTCCACGCCCCATTCCGCTGCTAGCTCCAGAAAGTCCCTCATATAAACGCCTTTTCCGGGATCGCAGGAAGGGCTGCCGGAGATGCCGAGACCTCCCGCAATCGTATATCCGTAATCCTGATACGTCTTTAGCTGCTCCACGACCGGCTGCAAAATTTTGCGGTTATGCGCACGGAACTCCGGTGTATCATACTCTTCCACCGTCATTGGAGGCCGCTCAGGACCGAGAAAGGTAAATTCGGGACAAGGCAATTGAAACATGCCGTATCCCTGCTCATGCGTCCAGTCGACTGCCGCTTTCATGACGCCTGGACTGCGAGCTTCGCCGCCTACGACTGCATTTTGATTAATGACACAGTGCGAGGCGACGATAATCGTTTTACCTCTTTTCATAGGAATCTCTTTTCTTCACCGAAGGGCGTTTAATCAGGGATTGCGGCAGGTTTTTTACAACATAATAAACAAGCAGGACAGACAAAATTTTATCAATCAGATTTTCGCCAAGACGGGGCAGGAAGGTTGCTGCGAACAAGCTCGTGCCAGCTTGCTTAAGCCACAGTACTGCAACATCTTGAACGCTGCCTGTCAGGCCGCCGAACAATCCGATGGCAATAACAGAGCCAACAGCAGGGCATAGTATACCGAGAAGAATACCCGAAATTAAAGACGTAGAAAAGCGAAACCCCTTTTTACGAACCATATATCCAACGACAAGACCTACGATCACATTGACAAGTGCAAATGGAATAGCTGTATAGCCGGAAGTAACACCAAGGACAAGATTGGTTAACAATCCCACAAGCGCGCCCCAGAACGGTCCGAAGACCATGGCGATAAAGATCGTGCCTACCGTATCGAGGAAAAGAAACGGAATTTTCAAATTGCTGACTACGGTACCTGCAATTACATTAATGGCAATCGCCAACGCACCGAGTGTTAGAACCAAGGTTCTCTGATTCATGGTTTGTACCTCCTAAGGGGATTCATAATTTTTTTTATAATGACTGAAACAGGCTGACTATAAAAAATGAACCCTACTCCCCCTTTGTACATAACGAGCTGCCCCTAAAGCATAACTTCCTTGCCGCGGCAGCAGCTACAGACGAATCACAAAACCAAGTTAACAAATTGGATTAATTGAATATAATTTAGCGCGGTTTTTGTTTGAAGTCAATGGCATTATTTTGGAAAGATCTAAATCAAACTGAAGGCCAGCTTAAGCGAGTCTATTTGCAAAAATATAAAAAGAGCAGCCGCAGCATGCTCTATCATCGAATGACTAAGTAACTAACCCATCATTCTATCTCGACACGTATATGAGAATGCCCCTAAACCACTGAACAAACGTGGATTAGAGGCATTTTTTCGTTAGCTATTAAATGAATGGATACTGTCATTATTATTTTCGGTTTGCCTGATGTACTTTCAGCAGCTTACCTTTAATCGTTGTATTTTTCATTATATTAAGAACGAGGTGTCCTTTGCCATTGAGGATATCCACGTAGGAGGCGTTATCCTCTATCGTAATAATCCCTATGTCACCCGCCGATACCCCGTCAATCTTAGCAATCGTGCCAACGAAGTCTACTGCTCTGATCTTCTTTTTCTTCCCCCCGTTGAAGTATAGCTTCAGGATCTCCTGATTCCTACGGGAGCTTCGGTCCTTCTTGACCGTTCCCTGAATCCTTAGCTTCTCTTCAAAAGCAGCACTGGTACGTGCGAGGACTTCTTTGGATGGCGGGTTACTCTTAGGAATCTCGAACCCTATATATTGCTGGACATTGGCAACGAACTTGTCTTCGGACGGCGTGGCGAAGGAGATCGCTGTCCCCGACTTTCCGGCTCTTCCCGTACGACCGATTCGATGAACATAGCTTTCGTTCTCTTGCGGAAAATCATAGTTGATGACATGGCTGATGTTCTCGATATCGATCCCTCTCGCAGCGACATCCGTCGCAATCAGATAGCGGAACTCTCCTTGTTTGAACGCGTTCATCATCTCTGTGCGATCATCCTGCTCCATTCCCCCATGGATTCTGCCGCAGGGGTATCCGCTCTTTTCCAATTCTTTAAATACGACTTCAACCCTAAGCTGTGTCCGGCAAAAGATAATGCAGCTATCCGGATTCTCGACGATGGTGACATCACGCAGCAAATTAAGCTTGTTCTCGTCCCTGACCGAATAAATGTAATGCTCGATTTGGCTTGTCGTTCTTGCCTCGGTCTGCACCTCTATGTTCAATGGATGATTCATATATTTGCGGCATAAATGCTCCACGTCCTTGGGCAGCGTCGCCGAAAAAAGCATGGTCATTCGATTCTGGGGCAGCTCGCGGATAATCTTCTCCACATGCTCAATGAAACCCATATTCAGCATCTCATCGGCTTCATCGATCACAAGAAACTTGATTTGTTCCAAATCAATGGTCTGCTTCTCAATATGATCGATTAGCCGCCCCGGCGTGCCTACGATGACGTGATTCCTCTGCTGCAGCTGCACCTTCTGCCTGTAGAAAGGCTGCTTTCCATAAATAGCGGTTGCCTTTATCCGTTTATATGTGCCGATATTCATGATATCCTGCGTAACCTGATCGGCAAGTTCGCGAGTTGGCGTTAAGATCAGGGCCTGAGGCCGGTTTTCTTGCCATTCCAGCAGTTCGCAGATTGGAATACCATAAGCTGCGGTCTTCCCGCTTCCCGTATGGGACTTAACGGTCATATCCTTTCTCTCAAGCGCGAAGGGAATCACCTTGCGTTGAACTTCCGTTGGTTGATGATATCCCAAACTGTCTAAAGAACGGGTAATTTCCTCGCCTAACCTATAGTCTTTAAATCCTTGCTCACTCATAAGTAAACCCCTTTTATTTAAGTAACATCGAATTAATATGTTATAGTGTCTAGGTTATATTTTATCTATCATGGACATACCTGTCTATTCCATGTAGGAAGTTCTATTGGCTAAAATATGCGATGAGCATGTGTTGTATGGAGTTTTAAGGGTAAGATAACAAAATGTCTGTTCTCACATTATTGATAATAATTATTATCGTCTGGACTGCTGGAACCTTACCGCTCCGCATGGCTTTCGTCCTCGCTACTTTGGACTGCGGTTGGCTCAATGTTTTGTTCTTTGTGAGACACAAAGCGAAACCATTGTGCGTTCATCGACAATCTGTTCCGGCTGCCGGGCAGTGGCTGGCTTTGGGCTTCTTACAGCTGCTTTCTCCAACTTTTTATTTGCAAGTTGTTGAATGAAAACGCAAAAAGAGGGCCGCAACAGGTCAATTACTCCTAACCTGTCACAGCCCCCAAACCCGCGTCCGACGCGGCCTTACACCTTCTCCTCGTCCCCCACCGCAATTGATTCTACTCCTAGTTAATCCAATCGCGCCAGCCATTGGATTAGTTACTGAGCTGAAATCTCGAACTGTGCACCGGCATCTCCGACAAAAACAATGGATCCTCCCGCGGGCAACGTAACCTGATCCTTGTCCTCGATAATGCTGAAGTAGACGCATTTTCCATTCGCATCATAAACCGCGAAGGAGGCATTCGAGGACATACTCACCTTAACGGTATTGCCCTTGTCTTTGTCGCTTATCGTATACCACTCGGCATATCCGCTCGATGGAATGGTAACGACTGACTTCTCAGCGACATTCAGGGACTTTACGTTATCCTCGCTCACTAAGATCATTCCACGTTGTTCCAGGTACTCAACGCCTTCCTCCGTAAAGAAAGTTAAACCTGAGAGATCCCGTCCATCCGCTCCCGGAATTTGCAATTCGGAGATTGCCGTATGGGGGCCTGTTATACGTTTATCCAAAACGTACCCCGGCAATTGCTTGGACACATTCAATTGATAAGGCGGCATGACCAAATAAACGACCGACGTGTACTTCTCATTCAGCAAATAATATTTTTTGCCATCGCGCCTATTCCATGCCTCTATTATCCCTGACGGAAGAGCTTGGGGCTGAAGCTTCTCGGCAGAGTACATAGAATGGGCTGTCTGCCCAAAACCCGGCAACGAAGAATATAAGCTAACCCGGAAATAGGTGCGGCCGTTCTCTTCCGTTACGAAGCTGGTCATCACTTTTCCGTCCGCACTCCGGAACGTGCCGTCCTCCGAATATTTATAACTCTGGGAGTGATTATTGGTCTGCTCCGAAGTGACTGACATGTTACCGCCTTCCATAATATGAATTTTCATCGTTGCATTAGACGAGCCATAGATCCCAGAATACTGGAGCATGGACTTCGGCATATCAGCCTTTACCGGCACGCCATACGACTTCTCAGTCTTGAACTCGGCAATTATCCCTTTCTCCTTCAGCGCCTGAAGCAGAATCTCGTTCGCCAGAAGCTGGTTGTATGCGCCGGATCCACCAGAAGTGACGACAGCTGCCGCTATATCCTGCTCGGGAAGCACAACGAGCGCCGCTTGATAGAGAACCGTGGCCCCGCCTTTGGCCAGCGCCTTCATCCCATATTCGCCGAAGGGATACAGATTAACACTGTCCCAGCCGAGACCATATTCCATTGAGTTATCCGCATCATCAGGCCACAAAGGCGTCTTGTATTCGTTCTGGATCATAGCCGCGGCTGATTGGCCGGATAATAATTGATCTGCTCCCCCTGTAAATAGTTGCGAGAATCGAACCAAGTCCTCCGCAGTAGAATAGATGCCCCCAGATCCGATTACGTTGGTCGTTTCGTTAGGAAGTTGTCCTGTATAGCCAGGATAATAGAGTCCCGCCATCTCGGCCGTGTTCGGAGAGTCGAGCGGCGTCACTGTATTGGCCATACCTAGAGGCTCCGTAATATATCGATGGATATAAGAGGTAAAGTCCATGCCGCTGACATGCTCGACCAGAATCTCGGCCAATGTAAATCCGTCATTGCAGTATACCGAAAATGCGCCTGGGTCCGCCTTCAAGGTCTGTCCGGCCAATTGCGTCAGCAGTGTGTCGTGGGCGTAAGTATCGTTATCTTCGAATAGAAAGATATTTCCCCCCGACGTTCCGTTCAAACCGGAAGAGTGATTTAACAACATACGCGGCGTAATCTGCTTATAGCGCTCATCCTTCATCGTAAACTCGGGAATATAGTGGACGACTGGCGTATCGAGATCGATTTCTCCTAGGTCGACCAACTGCATGACGGCAACCGTGGTGAATATTTTGCTTACCGAGCCGATCCCATACATCGTGTCTTTCGTGAGCGGCTTCTGTCCCTGCTCATCATTCTTCCCAAGTTGGCCGGATACGACGATATTGCCTTGATCGATAATGGCGTACTGCACACTGTTCGTGTCGTATGCTTTCGTGAGAAGTTCAGCCTTCTCCCTTGCAACTTTCCGGGTTTCTTCGTAGTTGAACACAGCCTCGTTCGAATCGGTTTGCGTCTCTACCGGTGTAGAGTCTCCATCACAAGAGGTTAGCAGTAAACAGAAAGCTAGTAATACCAGGAAGGTCAAGCGAGTATTCTTAAAGGCCTGTCGTAGAAAGCTCAAGCTCTGTATCCCCCCTTATTTATATTAAGATAGATTATAATGGATAAACCTTTGATTTCCCTTTGAAAAACAACTACATCTTGAACTTGTAGCCCAAGCCTCAAGCCGTTTGATTAAATTGATCCGCGTGCCAGGGGAACTCGTTTATTGACTCTTTGCTCACTTCGAAGCATAAAAAAACATCCCCGGGGCGCTTAGGCTACATGGCGATGTATTCAAAACTTATATCCTATTATATATCTGTCTACGCTTGTTCTTCTCCCACGCCAATCGGATTTCTCTTATAGCTAATCCAATCGCTCCGGCTAGAGACCAACACACCTGTTATTACGTTGCAGCCGGTCCGAACACCGGGGCTAGCCGGGAATTGGATAGTTGCTCGCTTAGGCCAAAATATTCGCAGAAATTCATGATCATCGGGTTCCATTTGGACGGATCAACATAATTCGAATGATCTCTCATCGTCAAGTGATGTGCGACGTGAATTTTCCCAATGCGGACCTCCAAGGCTACTAGTGAGCTTGGCTCGAATGGGTGTATCTTGACGAGCTTGCCTCCAAGTGAATGGGACATTGTTGCACCCGTGGCGCCATGACCTCCCAGGATGGTAGAGGGGTCAATTTTGACACCCCGAATTTATCCGCTTCCAATCGATAGCCCCTCTCTGCCTTGGATTCCGGGACCGGATTTCGTCCGGTTATTAAGGTGAGACGTTCGATCGCCGGAATAAAGTCGATGGACGGTAAGTTCAGCACGCATTCTCCCTCCCTAATCATATTCCGAGCAGTCTGCGATTTGTGGCTTAGCCCGAGCATGCAAGATCGATTCAACCACCAGGCCGATGACATAGGCGCCAAGTTTGGAGTTCCATCTTCATTTATCGTACTGATCCGTACAACAGATGAGCCAAAATAAAGGATTTTAGGTTCGATTTCAACATGCGTAGACATACTCATAACGCTCATTCCCCCTCCAGATGTTCATGTGAACCCAATGTAGCACAGGTAGGAAGGCATTTATACGAATTGGGAATAGGATAGCAAAAACGCAAAATGTTGATTTTCGAGTTGTTGACTTAAATTTATCAATCTATGCAGCAACACACAAAGACCGACAGCAGCTACAAGAGCGGGAACTGTCGGCCTTCTTTATATTCGTACAAAGAACTGTACAATATATCATGATACAAACGACGGATTCTCGCTATACGAGATTCAATCGCTCCAATTGTAGAATTGGTTTTCATTAGTTTGATGAATAAGGTCCGGTTTCTTAACCATGAACTACAGGAATCATCCATTGGTAATGCAGCAGTCCTTCTTTGTCGTAATGACGAAGCATGCTGGTAGGAAGACCCGTCCACTCAGAAAAGTCTTGTATGGTCATGTTTGTTTACAACGGTTCCTCCTCCTACCACCCTCATTAATAATAACTTCACATGTTTAATCGATTCCCGTCCGGATCATAGAAATGGAATCCTTTCCAGCGCTCCCTTATAATTTTGGATACTTCAATTGCTGTTTCAGTATTGGATTAGTTACTGAGCTGAAATCTCGAACTGTGCACCGGCATCTCCGACAAAAACAATGGATCCTCCCGCGGGCAACGTAACCTGATCCTTGTCCTCGATAATGCTAAAGTAGACGCATTTTCCATTCGCATCATAAACCGCGAAGGAGGCGTTCAAGGGCATGCTCACCTTAATGGTACTATCCCCGTCTTTGTCACTTATCGTATACCACTCGGCATATCCGCTCGATGGAATGGTAACGACTGACTTCTCAGCGACATTCAGGGACTTTACGTTATCCTCGCTCACTAAGATCATTCCACGTTGTTCCAGGTACTCAACGTCCTCCTCCGTAAAGAACGTTAAACCTGAGATATCCCGCCCACTCATTCCCGGAATTTGCAATTCGGAGATTGCCGTATGGGGGCCTGTTATTCGTTTATCCAAAACATACCCCGGCAATTGCTTGGACACATTCAATTGATAGGACGGCATGATCAAATAAAGGACTGACGTATACTTCTCATTTAACAAATAATATTTTTTGCCATCGCGCTTATTCCATGCCTCTGTTGTCTCTGAAGGAAGATCTTGGGGCTGAAGCTTCTCGCCAACGTACATCGAATAGGCTGTCTGTCCAATACCTGGCAACGAAGAATATAAGCTAACCCGGAAGTAGGTGCGGCCGTTCTCCTCCGTTACGAAGCTGGCCATCACTTTTCCGTCCGCACTCCGGAACGTGCCGTCCGCCGAATATTTATAGCTCTGGGAGTGATTATTGGACTTCTCCGAAGTGACGGACATGTTACCGCCTTCCGTAATATGAATTTTCATCGTTGCATCAGACGAGCCATAGATCCCCGAATACTGCAGCATGGACTCCGGCATATCGGCCTTTACCGGCACGCCGTACGACTTCTCGGTCTTGAACTCGGTAATTGTCCCTTTCTCTTTCAGCGCCTGAAGCAGAATCTCGTTCGCCATAAGCTCGTTGTATCCGCTGTTTCCGCCGGAAGTGACGACAGCTGCCGCTATATCCTGCTCGGGAAGCACAACGAGCGACGCGTGATAGAAAACAAGGTCCCCTCCTTTGCTCAGCGCTTTCATCCCATATTCGCTGAAGGGATACAGATTAACACTTTCCCAGCCGAGGCCGTATTCCGTATCCTCAGGCCACAAAGGCTTCCTGAATGCGTTCTGTGTCATTGCAGCAGCTGATTGACTGGACAATAATTGTTCTGCTCCCCCTGTAAATAGTTGCGAGAATCGAACTAAATCCTCTGCAGTAGAATAGATGCCTCCAGATCCGATGCGATTGGCCGCCTCGTTGGGCATTTGTCCAGTATAGTCAGGATAATAGAGTCCCGCCATCTCAGCCGTGTTCGGAGAATCGAGCGGCGTCACCGTATGGGCCATACCTAGAGGCTCCGTAATATATCGATGGATATAAGAGGTAAAGTCCACACCGCTGACATACTCGACCAGAATCTCGGCCAGCCCAAATCCGACATTGCTGTATGCCGAAAAAGCGCCCGGGTCTGCTTTTAAAACTTGTCCGGCCAGTTGCTCTAGCAGTGTATCGTGGGCGTAAGTATCGTTATCTTCGAATAGATAGACATTTTGCACCGTTCCGTGCAGACCGGAAGAATGATTTAACAGCATACGCGGTGTAATCCCTTTATAGCGCTCATCTTTCATCGTAAACTCGGGGATATACTGGACGACCGGCGTATCGAGATCGATTTTCCCTAAGTCGACCAACTGCATGACAGCAACTGTGGTGAACATTTTGCTCGTCGAGCCGATCCCATACATCGTGTCTTTCGAGAGCGGCTTCTGTCCTTGCTCATCGTTCTTCCCAAATTGGCCGGATACGATGATATTGCCTTGATCGATAATGGCGTACTGCACACTGTTCGTGTCGTATGCTTTCGTGAGAAAATCAGCCTTCTCCCTTGCAACTTTCCGGGTTTCTTCGTAGTTGAACACAGCCTCGTTCGGATCGGTTAACTCGGACGTATTCGGCACCATCGTCGAATTCTGCGTCTCTACTGGTGTATAGTCTCTATCACAAGAGGTTAGTAATAAACAGAAAGCTAGTAATACCAGGAAGGTCAAGCGAGTATGCTTAAAGGCCTGTCGTAGAAAGCTCATGCTCTGTATCCCCCTTACTTATATATTAAGATGGATTATAATGGATGAACCTTTGATTTCCCTTTGAAGAGCGACTACATCTTGAGCTTGTAGCCCAAGCCTCAAGCCGTTCGAATACATTGATCCGCGTGCCAGGAGATTAGCTTCTTCCGAAGGTAATGAACTCCTATTCCTTTTCCGTAAGAGTCCACTCTTAAAGGATCGGAGTCCTCACTCCCTGCCTCCTAGTCTCTTGAATGAACACAAACCCATTAATCTTAGGCAGCATCATATTATTTTACCGCTATTTTACTTTACTTTTCTATCATGTATCTTGTACGTTCGGCAAGAACGAAATATTACAGGGAAAGGTAGATCGTGAATGGCAAGGACGGTAACACTAAGAGAGGCTTATCCAGGTAGTGTTTTGGCGGCAAAGGTAACGGCGCCTACGGGCATGGTACTTCTTCCGGCAGGAGTGAGATTAACGAAAGAGCAGTTGGACAAAATCAGGAAGTTCGGAATTCATACAATAAAGATAGAGTAACTTGCCCGATAGATCGATGATATGAAGATATACGCAGTTTGACACCCTAATTCCGGAGACTTGTTCAAGCAGAGTCGGTCTTCGGGGCAGGGTTGATCTTTTTTACAAGTTCATGCAGCACCTTGTTCTCCAATTTTTTTCGCCGAGTGCTCTCAAGGCTTGATTGTGTTTTATTCCAATTCAGCTAATTGTCCTGCTTTTCAACCGTAGGGACTGCATCTTCCCCGCACGTTTCTTGAAGCTCCTTGATCCAGATCCCAATGCTCTGTCTTGTCACCTCATATTTCCGACCCAATACCCCTGCTTAATCTCTTGCGCTGCCTTATATCGCACCTCTTTAAACGTATTGTTCCGCTGTCTTATCATCCCAGCTCCTTCGTTAAATGAAACATAAAATTATTTCATTGTGAAGCAGATTGCTAACTCCCTATTGACTTCGGCACATAAAAAATACATCGCCAGAGCGCACAAGCCGCATAGCGATGTATTTTTTGAGCTAGTACTGCTATGCGTCTTTGCAGCCTTCTTCGTCCCCAGTCGTAATCAGATTCTCACTATACGAAATCCAATCGCTCTAGCTATCGGATTGGATCATTGAATTTGTATCCGATTGTCTTTCTGAATATTTTTTTATGTTACAAATATTAATCTTATCTAAATTCCTATACATGGGATTCGTACAGCCAATATAGGCCTTCTCATTTGTAAATCTCATGACCAATTCGTTGGGAGTAGTGAGGCTGTATAACTGTATACTGATATCCAATTTATCAAGAGGCTTCAATATATTTACGATGTAGTCCATGTCTTTCTGGCTAACATCGCCATTCTTTTCAAAAATGTAATACGTTTGGACTTTCGAATACCCCACATATTCCCTGAACGAATAAATCGGATCTAAATTCTTTTTATAGTACGCTTGTGTTGAGTTCATCAATTGTATTTCTTTTTGACTTTCACGCTCCTCTCTCCACTGGTCTACATATTTATGTCCTATATCTAAATAAAAAAGTAAAGACAACGTTCCGAGGAGGATGAATATTCCGTATTTTGCAGACTTGAATCCGTATTTGCTAACATTCCAGGCAAAAACAAGTAGCCCTGTACATATCACGAAACCGTACATCAACGTAAATTCCGTTTGCGAGATACGAGTTGGAGACATAATCTCAAAGTGAAGCATCTCCAAAAAAAATCTTCCGATAATCCAAGAAATGAGAACGACAAGTAAGAGTCTACGGTTAATAACAAAAATACGAAAACCTCCCTTAAAAACAGTTATTTCCATATGTAATCTCTTTATGAATATCGATTTCATAGTAAGGGAATAATTACAATTTCCATAGTACCAATTTATAATAGTACCTTTTCAATTGATTGTTAGCCTTAAATAGTCACTATATTTACTCCTTGTTGATTCGGCCTATAAGAGGATCAGTATGTTGATTTCCGTATTAACGAGGGAACAAATAATACCGGACTCCTCAAACTCGAAGAGACTCGACGTTTATGTATAATCTTAGGTTCTGCAATGCGTTGTAAGCATTTTTAGAAGTGGAATGTTGACTCCTTATTGACTTCAAGGCATAAAAAACAAATCGCTGGAGCCAACAGGCTCACAGCGATTTGTTCATCGTATAAATACTGCTATACAGCTTTAAGTTATCCTCAGCCTCCGGTAGCGATGGGATTGTTCTCGTACGAAATCCAATCACTCCAGCTCCCCGCATACAGCTTCACGTTCTCATACCCCGCTTCGCGGAGCGCCAACACATTAGGCGTTGCCGAGATGCCAGAGCCGCAGTAGACGATGATTTCCTCTTCCTTCGGCAGATTAGCGAACTGTTCGCGGAGCAGCTCCGGCGACTTCCAGGAGCCGTCATCGTGAAGCGCTCCCTTCCAGAAGTAATTGAGCGCTCCCGGAATATACCCCGCAACCGGGTCGAACGGTGCCTCCAAGCCTGCGTATTGCGCGGCATCGCGCGAATCCACCAGCTTCGCTCCCACTTGGTCGCCTCCAGCGGATGCTGCGCGCACTTCGTCTATTCCAACGAGCCAGTCAGCTTGAACGGCTGGCACGAATTCGCGCTGTTCGGCGACGACCGACGCCTCCGTCGATACCTCTCCGCCAGCAGCCGTCCAAGCGGCATATCCGCCGTCCAGCACCTGCACTTGCTCCGCGCCAACATAACGTAGCACCCACCATAGTCTCGAAGCCGCTGGGCCATTGCCATCTTCATAAGCAACGACAGCCGTATCACGGTCGATGCCAAGAGACCCGAACAAGGAAGCCAGCTCCTCCGGCGATGGCAACGGGCTGCGTCCCCCATGCTCCTGTGCCGGACGAGTCAAGTCAGCCTTGAAGTCGATAAAATGTGCGCCAGGCAGATGTCCCTTCGCATAAGCCTCACGGCCATACGAAGCTTCCTTCGGATTAAATCGTACGTCCAAAAGCACGATCCTCTCTCCGCTATTCAGCCTTGCCTTCAATTGATCCACACTCACCACATTAGACGACATCACCCTTCACGCTCCTCTTCTTTTTTAATTAGATCGTAAATTCCAGACTGTCCTGCGACTTCACGTCGTGAATAGCGGCGTAGATATCATTCTGAATCTTCAAGAGTTCCACATCATCACGCTTGCGCGGACGGGGTTTCGACACTTGGAAGATCTGATTAATCCGTCCCGGTCTCGGAGAAAGCAGTACGACCCGATCTCCCAGAAACACTGCTTCCGATACGTCATGCGTAACGAACACAACCGTCTTCTTCTCCGCTTCCCAAATCTTCAGCAGGTCATCTTGCAACTGCAGCCTCGTCAGATGATCAACTGCGCCGAACGGCTCGTCCATAAGCAGCACCTCAGGGCTATTCGCCAGCGCCCGGGCGATGCCCGCCCGCTGCTTCATGCCGCCGGACAGATGATGGGGATACTTATGCTCGAACCCGCGCAGCCCGACCAGATCAAGATAACGCTGCGCCGCCTCCCGGCGCTCTTTCTTCGGAATACCCCGAAATTCGAGCCCCAGCTCTACGTTCTTGTATATCGTTCTCCATGGATATAACGATGGATCTTGAAACACCACACCTCGTTCAATTCCTGTTCCCTTCAGCTTCTCCCCGCCAAACCAAACTTCACCCGAGGTGGGCAGTTGGAGGCCGGCCAAAATTTCGAGAAGCGTGCTTTTGCCGCAGCCGCTTGGCCCAAGGATGCTGAGAAATTCCCCATCCTGAATCGTCAGATGAATATCAGAAAGCGTCTCTGTAGGAGTTGATCCCCCGTATACCTTTGATACGCCGCGGATGGAGAAAGCCTCCATACGATCACCCCGCTTACGCTTATTTTTTCGGAATAAAACTTAGATCCAGCAGATCCTTAATGTCATAAATTTGATCCTGGAAGCCGAGATCGACCTGCACCTGCTGCGTATCCTGCAACGCTTCCAAATTCACATCCGGGTTGTTCTCCCACAGCACATTCTCGCGCTCGAATGCCTTGTCTACTACAGCCGAATCCACCTTCACATTTTTGAGAAAATAAGCCTTGTACTCATCCAGATTGCTCTTAGCATAGTCCTGCGACTTGAAGTAAGCGCGCAGCAGCTTCTCCACGAGATCCGGGTGCTTCTCGATAAAATCATTGCGGGAAACCAGAACGCCCGTATGGAAGGTCGGCAGATAGTCCCAGCCTTTCGCGAGAATGGTGCCTGTGCCCTCGAACTCTGCAAGCGAAGCGAATGGCTCATGAATAATTGTAGCGTCGACCTGTCCCGAAGTAAGGCTGGCATAAGCCGCTTCGTTCACTCCGTTAGCCAGATACGTAACATCGTTCTTGCTCAGGCCATGCTTGTTCAGAATCGTCTGGGTGTATGCATCCAGACCGCTGCCAAGCACGGCTGCCCCGACATTCTTGCCCTTCAAATCCTCCACGCTCTCGATACCCGGCTTTGCAATCAGGTAGAACGGTCCTTTCGTGCGGAACATCGACGAGACGATCTTCAGCGGCGCTCCCTTACCGGCAGCAACGATAACGTTCGTCGTTGCGCTGTCAGCGATATCGACGTCCTTGCTCGTCAGAGCTTCAATTGGATTCTGCGTGGAGATCAGCTCGATGTCCAGTCCTTCTTCCTTGAAGAAGCCCTTCTCAATGCCGAACCGTACAGCTAGACCGCTCACTCCGTTAAAGGGCGAATATCTAATTTTCTGAAGCTCCGTCGTCTTCTCTTCCCCCGATACTGTATCTGTCGGCGATGCGCCACTCGAAGCCGAAGGGGCCGTGCCTGGCGAGTTATTGCTGCCGCCGCAGCCTGCAAGCACAAGCGCAAGTGCCATCGTTACGATTCCAGTTCCTATCCATTTTCTCTTTAACATGATGACTCTCTCCTTTGAATTGAAGCTCGTTTAAGTTGACTTCCATTTAAGCACGACCCGTTTCTCCAGCAGATCGATTGCAGCAATAATGAGCACAGAGACGACCGTCACAACCGTAATAATCGCAAAAGCCTTCGCCGTATCGTATAGGGAAGTGGCTTGCACCAGTAGATTGCCAAGCCCGTCCTTGGATGCTACCATCTCACCAAACAGCGCTCCGACAAGACCAGTAGCCGCCGATACTCGAAGCGAGACGAAGATGGTCGGTGCCGCTGAGGGCAGAATGACCTTCACAATCGTCTGCAGCTTAGAAGCTTCGAATACCCTGGCTACCTTGAGGTGAGCTTCCGCCGTCTGCTTAATGCCTGTAATGGTATTAAATGCAATGGTGAAAAAGCAGAACAGGAATACAATCGCGACCTTGTGCGATAACCCTATTCCGAGCCAAAGCATCAGCAGTGGAATAATCGTCACTTTCGGGATAGCGAGCAGCGCCGACAGGAACGGCCGGAAGAATGACTCCGCATGCGGAACGAGAACTAGGAACAGCCCCGTTGCAATGCCGGTGAACGCGCTAAGCAGATACCCCGCTGCAAATTCCTTGAGCGTCACGATGAGATGATGGAAGATCTCGCCGTCCGCGAACAACTTATAGATTTCTTCAATCACTTGGGTCGGCTTCGACAGATACAAGCTGCCGACAATCTCCGCTCGGACGATGTATTCGATAATGCCCAAGCAGGCGAGCAGCAGCACGACCTGTCCAATAATAATGCGCCATCTGTAGCGCTTGTTGCTATCGTAATTGCTCATTCGGTTCTCCCTTTCCAGCCCGCCGTCTCATAGAGGCTCCTCGCGTTACTCGCCAACACCTTGCAACGCAGCCCTCTTGGCGAAGCGGTTCTCCGGGCGAGACAAGCCGAAGTGTCCTCTGAACGTGTCCGCATCGTATTCTGAACGGAACAGCCCTCGGCGCTGTAGAATCGGCACAACCAAATCAATGAAGAGATCGATACCGCCCATCATGTATGGAGGGCAAATATTGAAGCCGTCGGCCGCCCGCTCCACAAACCATTCTTCCATCTGATCCGCGATCTCCTCTGGATTGCCGACGATCAGCAGATGTCCTCTCGACGTAGCCGCGAAATAATGGAACAGCTCCCGCACGGTAATGTCTTCGTGTCCTTCCGCACGCTGAGCGAGCGATACTAGCCACTTCACCTCATCGCCTGGAAGGACCGACAGTGATAAATCCGGCAGCGGTCCGTCAAGCGGATAACCGGATAAATCAATGCCGATTCTCGCAGACAGGGGTGTTACATCGTAGTTCGTCACGAGCAGACTGTTGAGCTCGCGGTACTTGTCGTGTGCTTCTTCTTTGGTCCGACCGACGAGAGGAACAAGACCCGGAAGGATAAATACTTCATCGGGATTTCTTCCATAGGCCACAGCCTTCGATTTGATCTCAGCATAAAACTGCTTCGACACCTCCAGCAGAATCTGTCCCGAGAAGACGGCGCTTGAGAGCTTGGCGCCCAGATCGCGGCTTCGCTCCGACGTCCCTGCGTTCAGGAGCGGAATCTGCCCCTGCGGCGGCCGGGCTACGTTCAGCGGACCGGCGACGGAGAAGTGCTCCCCTTCGTGATTGATCCGGTGTACCTTGCTCCCGTCGACGAACTCACCGCTCTCTTTGTTCCGGACGAAAGCCTCATCCTCCCAGGAATCCCACAGCTGCTGTACGATTTCCACAAATTCATCTGCGTAATCGTAGCGCTTGGAGTTGTCCCAATGCTTCTCACGACTGAAGTTCTGAGCCGCCCGCACATCCATACCCGTTACGACATTCCACGCAAGCCGCCCCCCGCTCAAATAATCGAGAGATGCTGTCTGGCGTGCGATCGTGTACGGCTCAGAGTACGTCGTATTCGCCGTGACGATGAGTCCAATCTTCTCGGTTACTGCCGCAATGTTTGCAATCATCGTGAACGGCTCAAGGCGCACCATCTGCGACGGGAAGGTATGCTGCATATCCGGGCTTGTGGCGAGCGCATCCCCAAGGAAGAAGAAGTCGAATTTCGCTTCCTCCAATCGCTGAGCGACCCTATGCAGAAATTTGGGGTCAAATGCCCCGTCCGTTGCCGCTTCCGGCAGCCGCCAGCCAGCCGGGTGATAGCCGGTCGAAAACAGGAATAGACCGAGATGGAGTTGCCGCTTAGGTTGAGTCATGGTTTTCATCCTCCTAATATTTTAGTTTATCTATTGGAAAAGTAGGTTTTATTTCGAAAAAAGACCAATAGTTCGGGAAGCCTCATCGATTGCAGCAAGCTCATCTGCCGACAGCCTCTCTTCGGCATGCTGCAAAGCATCTTGAATCTGCTCCGGTTTCGAAGCTCCGAGAATCGCGGAGGTTACATAAGAATGGCTCAGCACCCAGGAAAGTGCGAATTGCGCCAGTGTCCAACCTCTCGCTTCAGCCAGCGGCCTAATCTTGTCCACGAGCGCGTACGCCGGATTCGATTCCAGCAGCAGCTCCAGCCTCTTCTCGCCTAGTGCGAGTCTGGAATCCGTCGGCGGAGCTTCGCCTTGGCGGTACTTGCCGCTCAAGATCCCTCTGCCCAGCGGACTATAGCTGATGATGCCCACCTTCTCCGATTCGACGAACGGAACAAGCTCGCGTTCAATCCCTCTTGTAATGAGACTGTATTCCGGCTGTACGCTCTCGAACCGATGCAAGCCATGCAGCGCGCTTATCCCGTGTGCCTTCGCCAATTGCCAAGCTGCATGGTTGGAGCAGCCCAAGTACCGGATCTTGCCCTGCTTCACCAGATCGTCGAGCGCCCGCAGCGTCTCCTCGATCGGCGTGTCAGGATCGAACACATGCACCTGATACAGATCGATGTGGTCAGTTTGCAATCGGCGCAAGCTGTTCTCCAATGCGCGGTAGACATGGTAGCGGCTCTGCCCGCCATCGTTCACTCCCGCCCCTATATGGGCGCTGAACTTCGTCGCCAGCAAGATATCATTGCGGCGGCCTCGCAACTGCCTGCCCAGAATCTCTTCGGCTTCGCCGAATCTCGAACGGTCTTGCGTATCCATTCCGCTGCCGTATACATCCGCGGTATCGATCAGATTAATTCCCGCTCCAAGAGCCGTGTCCAGTACCTCCTCCGACGCTTTCTCGTCGATCCATCTCCCGAACGCCATCGTTCCCAAGCTGACTTCGGATACCTTTAGGCCCGTTCTTCCTAGTTTTCGGTATTGCATACTACGTTCTCTCCTTCCGAATACGACAAAAAAACAGACGAAGGCCGCTTCACATATCTAGCGTTTTCTCCGTCTGTTCGGTCGAATTGTCGTATGTAATTGTTAGATGTCTGTCAAATGTTCAGCAATTCCGCAGAAGCTGTATGGCCGAGCGATATGGCCAGCTCATATGGCGTCTCGCCATTGTCATTCTTCTCCGTCTTGTCAGCCCCGTAGCTCAGGAACTTTTCAATAAGCGGCGCATGATCGAAGTAAGCCGCTACATGCAAGACGTTGAAGCCTCTTCTCAGCTCACCTTCACATTTGGCATGAATATTGGCTCCACCCTTTATCAGCAGGTCTACGAGATGACCGTATCCACCGAATACGGTAGCATGGATCGCCGTGTTATTCAGACTGCCGTCGCGACTGCGGGCGTTCACATCAACACCACGGCTCAGCAATAGCTCTACCGTCTCCGTATTGCCAAAGTGAGTAGCCAGAGACAGCAGCGGGAACCCGTCGTGACTGTAGCTGTTCAGCAGCGCCGGGGATTTGTCCAGCAGCTCCCTCACCCTCAAGCTGTACCCGACAGCGGCAGCTTCGAATACATTCAACCTGCCTGCGCCGTTCTGAAGCAGCAGCTCCTTAATATCGTTCGCCCTCATGAACGCAGCCAGCAGTACGGGAGTCTCCCCTTGCATGTTGCTGGCGTTCACCAGACTTGCATCCTTGTCGATTAGCTCGGCAACCTTGCCAATGTCCCGCAGCTTGACTGCCTCGAACATTTCATTGCGCAGCCGTTGAAGATTATCGGCTTGCTCTTGAGCCCGCACTAGCAGGTCATGGGAAGCGCGTATCCCCATATTGACGAAATGGGTGACCGCTCTTGAGCGATTGGACTCGAGTCCCGACTCAACAAGCAGATCCACAGCCTTAAGCGCCTCGTCATCCAATCTGATGGAAAGCACAGCGGTACTTTTTTTCTTTGGCATGGTACTCCTCATCGGTTACATGTAATTAAAATTACAAAATTACTATAACACGGATTATAGCACTTGAATAGCCTTAAATTCATATTGTTTTACAAGGAATTACTCCCGAAGCTTTTTTCGACCTTAAACGCTCATCTTTTAAACGGATACATCAATAGCTAGAGTAGGTACAAAAAGGATTTCATCCACTTGGCCCTCATCATTTATTTTTACAGCTGAAAGCCCGTTTGGCCGATATGCCCATGTGTCAATATTTAACGTATGGCTCTCAGCATCAAATTCAGCCCTTCCTGATTGGCAGGGCGTATGCCCGATAATCTGTAATTTGCCAATATTCTTTAATGGCGACCTCGTCCATAACACACTCTCTGGATGTGCTTCTTCAAATGGATCGTCTACACTCTGCGAAATACCCGCATGACTAATGAATACATGGTCTGTTTCATAATATAACGGCAGTGACTTCATCCAAGGCATATAGCTAGCCAGCTCTATGGATTTTCTTTCAAATTGCTTTAGCGTCTCTTCTCCGCATTGTCTCAGCCAATTTTCATTTCCTTCTTCTACATGCACAATAGCCTCAAACTCATGATTCCCCTTCAAAAAACAGGCTTTATCAGGAAACTTTTGCTGCAATTCGATTGCATATAGAAGAATCTCAGGCGAGAAGTTCCCTCTATCCAATAAATCCCCAAGCTGCACCAGAATCTGCTTGTCGCTATCCCAATGCTCGTCCAGCAACTTGGAGAACGTATGAAAACAACCGTGCACATCACCCACTACTAATAATTCCATCTTTACCTCCCGAACTACATCTCGTTGTCATTGACTATTACTATAGCGCTCCAATACATGTATTGTACAGATGCATGCTCGGAAGTTCTTACTACCATTACTCTCTGTTGATTTCGTGCAAAAAAATACATCGCCCAAGGCACGCTGCCTTGCTGGCGATGTATCTTAATTGAATTAACATTTAATGGGCTAACCTAATTCTTGCCGCAATACTACTTAACCCCAAAAGCCGCCATCCGAGTGTATAATCTGCCCAGTAATCCACTGCGCATCGTTCTGGCAGAGAAAGCTGATCAGCTTCGCCGCATCATCTGGCTGTCCCACTCTTCCCATCGGAAACTTTGGGAGCAAATATTGCTTCAAGGAATCGTCCATCCATCCGGAATCTGTCGGTCCCGGATCAACAGCGTTAACCGTAATGCGCAATGGAGCAAGCTCAGCCGCCAGCGATACCGTGAAGGCCGAGATCGCTCCCTTAGTCGCGACATATGCCAGATTGCCCGGCATTGGCCCTTTGTCCTGCCCTGAGACCATGTTAATAATTCGTCCTCCATTACCCTCTGCCTGTCTTCTTGCAAACTCCACAGAGAGCATACAGGTACCCGTTATGTTGACTGCGCAATGCGTATTCAGAATTTCAGCGCTCAACTCTCGGTAGTCTGCTTCTTTACAGTAGGTAGCATTATTAACCAATAGACTTGGCAAACCTAGCTTGCGCTCTGCTTCATCCAGCAGTTGCACTGGCGATAACGGATCAGATAGATCCAACTCCATCGATTCAACCCGGACTCCGCAGGAACGAAGCTCCTCAGCGAATTCCCTGGGCCACTCATACTCGGCGCCATATGGCTGATCCTTGTCGTAGCGGCACCAATGGGTAAAAAATATATCTGCCCCTTCAGAGGCCAAAACTCGCGCAATGGCACTCCCTATCCCTCTATTTCGGCTTACACCTGTAATAATGGCCATTTTCCCTTGCAAACGATTCATCTATGATTCCTCCTATTGTTAAGAAGGCACACTGATAAGAGTTACAGGAGATGTGTACTCCCAATAAAAAAAGCGAACACAGGGGTGTCCGCACGGGTTGAATAACTCATTAACCTTGCGTCCCTTATAATGGCATAAGAAGGCACACTATCCCTAAGGATCGTGCTTTCGTAACTACATCGCCATTACAAAGTTTCTTACATCGGTTAATTCCCCTCTCCATCATCTCCAAAGATAACATATCACGATTGCTTCGAGTGGTCAATATTGCAAAACCGACGTCAATAGCCGCCACCGGGCTTGGCACAGTCGTTCTTCTCGGCGTCATCTTTCATCTTGCACGCAAGGAGTACCGGGATATTATCGTAAACATCATTTTCCTTGCGTTAGCTTTAAGGGTTGCGATGGACCGCTTTTAAACTGACAAAAAGCCCCTGAAACGCAAAGTCTCAGGGGCTTAATCAGGCAAGCTTTTACAATGAAAAATAACTTAAAGACCAGTCAGCCACGCTGCCAATTCTTCTGTCTGGCTTAAAATAGCAATCGGGTCCCAGTAGCCGGAGCGATCACTCGTCCATAAAAACACATGATTATTTTTCACGGCCGGAAGTGTGCTCCAGACTGGCTCAGCCTTAAGCTCATCCAGTGTCATCGAATCGGCGGTCAGAATGACATAGTCCCCTGCAAACTCTGGCAATGCTTCTGCAGAGAATGCTGCCCAACCCGGATCAGCCATTTCCTCAGCTATTTCCGCAGGCGGCAGGAACCCGAATCCATTATAGATCGGTTGTCCGCCTTTGCCGTAGTCGGTTCCGACAGCCATAAGATCCTTGCCACTGAGCTCAATAACAGAGAATGTGCTGTCCGCAGGTATAACCTTTAGCACGTCTTCCTTAGCCTTTGCCATGCGCTTGTCATAGTCGGCGAGCCAGGTTTTCCCCTCTTCATCACGGCCAAGCAGCTCGCTGAAGTAAGCAACCTCCTCATGTACTGTCTTTAAGGAAGCGTATGGGACGACGACAGTAGGCGCAATCTTGGACATCTGCTCATTCAGCTCAGGGTAGAAGTCGTCCATAATAATCAAATCCGGCTCCAGCGACAAGATTTTCTCTACGTTGCCGTTACCGTCTCCTATTCCTTCAACGTCCTTCAAATATTCCTGAAAATAAGGATTTTTAATATGATGCTCGGAGGTTCCGATAGGCGTAACCCCAAGTGCAATCAGACTGCCCAGATACTCACCTGCAACAATTCGTTGGGGATGAAGGGGTACCTCCACATCACCGTTAACGGTCTTCACTATTTTAGTCTGCGGCTGTTCCGCAGGAGCCGGCGTAGCGCTTGGACTTGGCTGTGATGTAGCAACCTCTGCAGCACCATTCGTGCCGCATGCGCTCAGCACTAGCATGAAACTCAGCAGTAATACCGAAGCGAGCTTCGGCTTTGAATGCTTGAACATGAATAAATCTTCCTCTCCATCAACCTTGTAATGATAATCATTATCAATATTATTACTATAATGAAATGACTCACTTAAGACAATGGAGGATTCCTTCCATAAGGCAGGACGATCTTCTAGTTTCTTTGCAATATGCATGGCTTTATAGCGCATAGGAGAAACTCCCTTGTGCTTCTTGAACAGTCTGCCCAAATAGTATGGATCTTGATAGCCGACGCTAAGAGCAATCTCCTTCAATGTAGCATCCGTTTCAAGAAGAAGCGCTGCCGCCCTATCGATGCGAACCTTGATTAAGTAGTCAATCGGGCTATATCCTGTACGTATTTTGAAGTAAGAGGATATATGGGCAACGCTATAGTTCAGGCTCTCCGATAGCGATTCCAATGTAATGGATTTCGGGTAATGTTTATGGATAATGTCCGCAATCTGAGCGGCTAAATCTCGCTTAGTCGAGGCTGCTCCCTGCACTTGCATTTGATGGAGAATCTCATGGGCGAACTGATTAAGTAAAGTCCGAACGCGTAATTTCACAAGCGGCTGCTGCTTCACCCATTCCTTATACATGTCGCTCAGTATCCGATACAGCTCTACAGGTTTGTCCGGAGCTATGCTGTACGTATGGCCCAAGGTGTGGGCCTGTTTGAGAAGCCCGTCAAGTTCTGAGGGCATTGGAGGTTGGAGACTCATTTTATAATAAACGCTATAATACTCCAGACCATCGCTGCCTGCAGTCATGTCGAGCATTACGCCTTTTCCTGCATGGAGCACTGTAAATCGCTGCATACGATGAAAATTCAGTCCTAGATGGACGGTGGCATTGCCGCGAATCGACATGAGAAACATGTTTGAGGGTACAAAATAAGAACGTATGGATTCACCAGCCCTAAGGTTGATACGGCGAATATCTATAACTTTGCAGTGAGTGTGATTCCACAAATCAATAAGATCCCTTAAGTCCATGCCGCAAGTGACCGCCTTTTCTGTGTTTCTTAAATTATATCATTGCACACCCTTCAGAACATGATTATTACAGTCGCTGCTGAGGACAGTAATTATCCCGATAACGCTCATCGCTGTCATTTTGAAGGATATTATTGTCCACGCCTTGATCTTTCATATTTTGCGGTTTGTTGTTCTTAAATTTGTTTTCAAACACGAAGTTGGCTGTATGTGAGGGATGGATAACTACGCCGTTACTCCTGTTCTTCTCTATTTTATTCTGCTGGATATCGTTGAAGTCCGACAGGATCGACAACCCGCTTTGGCGGTTGTTTTTGATTTTGTTATTGAACGCCATATTGTAATTAAAGGTAAGCTGCAAGCCATTGAGACGATTGTCTTTAATATCGCTACCTATCATGTAATTATTGGTGGAACGAGCGAACAGTCCATTTTCCCCGTTACGCTTGAGCTTGTTGTCTAGAAACAGGTTGTTGTCTGACCCGCTAATCATGATTCCCTCTCTCTTATTCCCAGAAATCTGATTCCCTGCAATGGCATTATGAAAGCCGAGAGCCACCTCTACCCCGTGTAAATAATTGTTCAACAGTTTGTTTCTCAGGACCCACGTTCCAATGGAATCATCAATCTGAATCCCGTTGCCCGCCTCTGCTCTTCCGATTCGTTCAATTTTGTTCTTCATGAGCAGATTGCCTTCAGAATGATTCACGAATATGCCAAAAGCTCTAATGTCGCCTCTGACTCCGCTCATTTCACTAATTTGGTTTTCCAAGATGCGGTGAGATTTTCCATTCAAGATTCGAATACCGCCGGTAACGTAGTTTTTTATCCTGAATCCGGCAATCTCCACACCTGCGATGCTATCCAAAACGAACGCCTCCGGCAAGCCATGCTTCCCGTCGAGTATCACGCGGTGCTTATGCTTGGCAACAATGCGGAGGTTGTTTTTATTGCCGTGTAGCCTTACGCTTTCATGGTAAGTGCCCCTATGCACCAGAATAACGTCCCCTTCGTTCGCCAAATCCACCGCATCTTGAATGGCAGCCGGACTGCCCGGAAACACATCTATGATTGCCATATCTATCACCTCTGCCTATCGAAATTCACCCTCTGTTAATAGTAAATTCTTGTAGGTGCGATAGAGGAACAGGCTATTGGCTATGGCAAAACGCCTTTTTTGAAGCTGGAGTGGTGATCCAAGAACCGCGATGTCAGGATAATAGCCATACAAAAAAAGCTGCCGTTATTACGGCAACTTTTGCAACTGCGTATAAGCAATTATCCAACACTTAATCGCTAACCTTCACCACTATCACCGGATTATATCTAAGCTAGGCGGTCCCTCTATCTCTTATGTCAGGCTTTTCATCGACCAGGCCTCTACATCCCATGTTTTTGTAACCCAATCCATATAAAAATCAGGCTCATGAGAGACCAGAACGACAGTACCCTTATATGCCTTTAACGCACGCTTCAATTCGGCTTTGGCGACTACGTCCAAATGGTTCGTCGGCTCATCGAACAAAATCCAGTTGCTCTCTCGCATCATCAGCTTGCACAAACGAACCTTCGCTTGCTCTCCGCCACTGAGTTGGTTAAGCGAACGTGTAATATGCTCATTCTTTAGGCCGCAGCGGGCTAGCGCTGCCCGAACCTCATGCTGGTTCATAAAGGAAAACTCATCCCACACGTCCTCTAGCGGAGTCATGGTCGGCGCCTTTGCTTCCTGCTCGAAGTAAGCAGGAGATAAATAATCGCCCAGATACGTTTTGCCTTCCAGTGGAGAAATAACGCCAAGAATCGTCTTTAAGAGCGTTGATTTCCCGACGCCGTTGCAGCCCACAATTGCAATTTTATCGCCTCGCTCAATAACCATATCCATCTTGGGAAGGAGCGGCTTATTGTAGCCGATAACCATTCCCTCTGCTTCAAATACGGTCTTGCCGCTAGTTCTGGACTCTTTAAAGTTAAAGGTCGGCTTTGCCGCTTCCTCCGGCTTGTCGATGCGATCGATACGGTCGAGCTGCTTCTCGCGGCTCTTTGCACGGCCAGAGGTTGAAGCGCGCGCCTTGTTTTTTTGAATAAATTCCTCTTGCTTCTTAATATAATCCTTTTGCCGCTCGTAAGCGTCGATATGCTGCGCTTTGTTCAACTCAGCCATTTCCAGAAACTTCTCATAATTGGACGAGTAACGCGTCAACTTCGTAAATTCAAGATGATAGATCACGTCAACGATCTGATTCATAAAGCCTGTTTCATGAGAAATAAGAACAAACGCATACGGATAATTTTTCAAATAATTAGTCAGCCAGTTAATATGCTCTTCATCCAAATAGTTCGTAGGCTCGTCAAGCAATAAAACTCCAGGCTTCTCAAGCAGCAGCTTGGCGAGCAGAACCTTCGTCCGCTGTCCGCCGCTAAGCGAGGTGACGTCACGATCAAGCCCGATCACATTCAGGCCTAAACCATTGGACATGTCATCGATCTTCACGTCGATTAAATAGAAGTCCCCAATTTCAAGCTCCTCTTGAATTTCTCCCATACGCTCAAGAAGCTGATCTAACGTATCCGAATCGGCATCGCCCATTTGCCCCGTTATATCGTTAAGTTCTTCTTCTAATACAAGTAAAGGCAAAAACGCATCCTTCAAGACATCCCGAATCGTTTTACCTGCTTCAAGCTTCGTATGCTGATCCAAATAACCGTAGCGAACGCGAGGCGTCCATTCTACCTTGCCTTCGTCCTTCAGGAGCTTGCCTGTCAAAATATTCATAAGCGTAGATTTCCCTGTACCATTCGCGCCAACCAGGCCGACATGCTCTCCCTCAAGCAAACGGAACGACACATTTTTAAACAATACCCGATCGCCAAACGTATGTGATAATTGCTCAACCGTTAACAAACTCATTTTTCTTTATCTCCATTCATGTAAGCACCATTGTTAAAACATATATAGCCCTTGATTTGCTCGTATCATTGTACCACAAAAGTGTTTATTCCTATTGATCTCTTGAAGTGGTAAATAAAATAAACTGTGCATTCAATAATCGCGCGCTGCATCGAACCAGCTTTGGGCCATCTCCTCTGTTATAGGCTGGCCAATCAGGTGGTCAGACTGGCTGAGTTGCCATCCCCCTTCACCAAGATCTTCTCGTTCAGTGGTTTCGATGCCTTTGAAGTTGTCAAAGCGCTCGGTGACAGCGGTAATGGCTGCTCCCAATCCAGATTGAGAGCGGGCAGTGTCAAATCCCCTTCATAATAAGCGGTAAGCCGCTTGTCAATGAAATCCCAGTAAAACTTCCCGAAGATTTATAAGAGAAGATCGTTTGTGAGAATTTTGTGAGAGGCGTTTGATACTATTATTCTGTATCCGTCTGTGGTCGTGACAAGCCGAACGGATTGTCACGGAAGTCGCAAAGTAAAGTAGCACCCGAAAGAGTTGTTGGGGCGGAACAATGTTGCATATAACTTGTTAACCCCTAAGTCCTCCCAAGCTCAGCCAAGGGAAGCTGTTGCATAGGGGCGTTGGCTATCCTCCAAAGCATTCCCGCCGCACTGATCCGAGACCCCTATTCTTTTCGAAACCATTCGAGGGATAAGAAGTGAGAGCGATTGGATTAGCATGAGGGGAATCCGATGGCGACGGGGGAAGAGAAAAAAGGTGTAAGGCCTTGTCGAGCGCGGGTTGGGAAGCTGTGACAGGTTATGAGCAAGTGTTGTCGTTTGGAAGGGATTTTTGTCATTTCAACTAGGGGAAGGAAGATGGGAATTGAGAAAGGAAGAAAAAAGAATAGCTGTAGCATCGATCAAACGTTGGATATCAATGTGCATGGTATTGTTAATGCTTGCGGTCAATCTTCCACAGTATGCTTTTGCAGATGCTCTTGATGAGTGGAACGTCCGGAATCCGTTGCCCACAAGTAATCATTTAAGTAGTATTACCTACGGAAACGGTAAGTACGTAGGGGTTGGGGACAATGGAACGATTGTAATCTCCAGTGACGGAGTGAACTGGGCGGGAAGTACATCGAATTCTGGTAGTCTCCTTGGGGTCACCTATGGAAACGGTAAATATGTAGCAGTGGGACCCGGTGGAACGATTGTAACCTCCAGCGACGGAATGACCTGGACAACGCAAGCAAGCGGCAGCAATACGGATTATCTAATTCGCGTTACCTACGGAAACAGCATGTATGTGGCGGTTGGGAATAGTGGAACGATTATAACCTCCAGCGATGGAGCGAACTGGACAAAGCAAACGAGCGGTACTTCAAATCATCTACTTGGCGTCACCTACGGAAACAGTATGTATGTGGCGGTTGGGAATAGTGGAACGATTGTAACCTCCAGTGATGGAGTGAACTGGACGGTCGGCACTTCGAATTCTGGTAATCTTAGTAATATCATCTATGGAAATCGTGAATATGTGGCAGTGGGAGACATGGGAACAATTGTAACCTCCAGCGACGGCATGACCTGGACAACGCAAACAAGCGGCACTAGAAGTGATCTAACTGGTGTCACCTACGGAAACAACATGTATGTGGCGCTAGGGGGCATGGGAACAATTGTAACCTCCAGCGACGGCATGACCTGGATAACGCAAACAAGCGGCATTATAAGTATTCTAACTGGCGTCACCTACGGAAACAACATGTATGTGGCGGTGGGAAGCAATGGGACGATTGTAACCTCCAGCAACGGAGCGAACTGGACGACCCAAGGAAGCCGCATTATGAATAATCTAACTGGCGTCACTTACGAAAACAGCATGTATGTGGCAGTGGGAAGCGGAACGATTGTGACCTCCAGTGATGGAGAGAACTGGAGGAGCAGCACATCGAATTTTGGTGCTCTTAATGGGATCACCTATGGAAACGGTAAATATGTGGCGGTTGGGAATAGTGGAACGATTGTGACCTCCAGTGATGGAGTGAGCTGGACAAAGCAAACAAGCGGTGAATCAAGTAATCTAAATGGCGTCACCTACGGAAACAGTATGTATGTGACGGTGGGGCAATTTGGAACGATATTGACCTCCAATGATGGAGTGAACTGGACAGAACAACGGAGCGGCGCTTCAATGAATCTAACTGGCGTCACTTACGGAAACAGCATGTATGTGGCGATATCGGGAGGGGGAGGAATTGTAGCCTCCAACGATGGAGTGAATTGGACAAGGCAAACAAGCGGAACTACGAATAGTCTAACAGGCATTGCCTACGCAAACGGGATGTATGTGGCGGTGGGGCAATCTGGAACGATTATAACCTCCAGCGATGGAGTGAATTGGGCAACGCAAACAAGTGGCACTACGAAGAATTTAACAGGCGTCACCTACGGAAATAGCACGTATGTGGCGGTGGGACAATCTGGAACGATTGTAACCTCCAGCGACGGAGCGAACTGGACAAACCGCGGGAGCGGTACTACGAAGAATTTAAGTGGTGTGACCTACGGAAATGACACATATGTAGCGGTGGGTGCAACAGGAACAATCCTGCAATCCGACTCAACCACAGTGCAGAACAGCAAGATCAGCCCAAGCACAGGCAGCTTCGACAAGAACGCGTTGCTGCAAGCAGACGTAACGACGACGCTGACGCTGAACGGCAATACGCTGACCAGCATCGCGAATGGCGCAACGGCGCTGGTGCCGGATACGGACTATACGGTGTCGGGCAACACGGTAACGATTAATAAAGAATACTTGGCACAACAATCGACCGGCACGACAACCCTGACGTTTAACTTCAGCGCGGGTAAAACGCAGTCGCTGACGATCACGGTCCGCGATACGTCGCCGGAGAACAGTACGATCAGCCCGAACGCAGGCAGCTTTGACCAGAATGCTTCGCTGCAAGCAGACGTAACGACGACGTTGACGCTGAACGGCAATACGCTGACCAGCATCGCGAATGGCGCAACGGCGCTGATGCCGGATACGGACTATACGGTGTCGGGCAGCGCAGTAACGATCAAGAAAGAATACTTGGCGGAGCAGCCGACCGGCACGACGAGCCTGACGTTTACGTTTAGCGCGGGCAATACGCAAACGCTGACAATCACAGTCAGCGATACGACGCCGGAGAACAGCACGATCAGCCCGAACGCAGGCAGCTTCGACCAGAATGCTTCACTGCAAGCAGACGTAACGACGACGCTGACGTTGAACGGCAATACGCTGACCAGCATCGCGAATGTTGCAACGGCGCTGGTAGCAGACACGGACTATACGGTGTCGGGCAACATGGTAACGATTAAGAAAGAATACCTGGCGCAACAATCGACCGGTACGACAAGCCTGACGTTTAACTTCAGCGCGGGCAATACGAAGACGCTGACAATCACAGTCAGCGATACGACGCCGGGTAACAGTACGATCAGTCCGAACGCAGGCGGCTTCGATCAGAATGCTTTGCTGCAAGCAGACGTAACGACGACGCTGACGCTGAACGGCAATACGCTGACCAGCATCTCGAATGGCGCAACGGCGCTGGTAGCGGACACGGACTATACGGTGTCGGGCAGCACAGTAACGATCAAGAAAGAATACTTGGCGGAGCAGCCGACCGGCACGACGAGCCTGACGTTTACGTTTAGCGCGGGCAATACGCAAACGCTGACGATCACGGTCAGCGATACGACGCCGGGTAACAGTACGCTCAGTCCGAACGCAGGCAGTTTCGACCAGAATGCTTCGCTGCAAGCAGACGTATCGACGACGCTGACGCTGAACGGCAATACGCTGACCAGCATCGCGAATGGCACAACGGCGCTGATGCCGGACACGGACTATACGGTGTCGGGCAGCACAGTAACGATCAAGAAAGAATACTTGGCGGAGCAGCCGACTGGCACGACGAGCCTGACGTTTACGTTTAGCGCGGGCAATACGCAAACGCTGACGATCACGGTCAACAACACGACGCAGACCGATGCGGAAGCCGTAGCCGAGGCTAAGTCTGCATTGGCAATCGACTTTAAAAGTGGAGATAGCGTAACAAGTGTCACCTCAGATCTGATTCTTCCTGTAACTGGAGCAAGCGGCACGACGATCAGTTGGTCGTCCAGCGATCAAGTCGTCATTGCCAATGACGGCAAAGTGACCCGTCCATCCTATACAGCAGGAGACAAAACAGTAACGCTCACGGCAACCATTACGAAAGGTGGCGCAACCGTAACGAAAACATTCACGGTCACGGTAAAAGCAAAATCAGCGCCTTCAAAGGGTGATGACGCTGGATCACCTCCTGCTCCCGACAGCTCAAGCGATGATACAGGCATCATATTGGTGAACGGCAAGCAAGAAAATGCGGGAACCGCTTCAACTGGCAAACGGAACAACCAAACCGTCACGACAATTGCCATTGATCAGAAGAAACTGGACGCCAAGCTCGCTCTTGAAGGGAAAGGCGCAATTCTCACGATTCTGGTGAGTGCCAAGTCCGACATCGTCATCGGCGAACTGAACGGTCAAATAGTCAAAAACATGGAAAACAAGCATGCGGTTGTAACAATTCAAACGGGCAACGTAGCATACACGCTCCCTGCGCAGCAGATCAATATCGACGCCATATCCGACAAAGTCGGCAAGTCGGTTGCTCTGCAGGACATCAAGGTCCAAATCGAGATTGCCGCGCCAACGGCAGAAGCGGCAAAAGTCGTAGAGAATGTGGCAGCGAAAGGCGAGTTTACATTAGTCGTTCCTTCGGTACACTTCACAGTGAAAGCGACGTACGGAGACACGACAGTTGAAGTATCGAAGTTCACCGCTTACGTGGCAAGAACGATTGCAATCCCGGAAGGCGTTGATCCGAACAAAATTACGACAGGCGTAGCTGTCGAAGCCGACGGTACAGTCCGCCATGTGCCAACTCAAGTCAAGCTGGTCGACGGCAAATACTATGCTATCATCAACAGTATGACCAACAGCACGTATTCCGTCGTATGGAATCCGCTAACTTTCAGTGACGTTGCCAACCACTGGGCGAAGGACGCCGTGAATGACATGGGCTCGCGGATGGTCATCGAAGGAACGGGAGACGGCCAGTTCAACCCGGACCGGGACATCACTAGAGCTGAGTTTGCGACGATTTTAGTTCGCGGATTAGGACTGAAGCTGGAGAACGGTTCAACGTCCTTCTCGGATGTGAACACAACGGACTGGTATAACAGCGCAATCCAGACAGCTCATGCCTACGGTCTGATCGACGGGTATAACGACGGGACATTCCGCCCGAACGACAGGATCACGCGGGAACAGGCGATGGCGATTATCGCCAAATCAATGAAGCTGACCGGGCTATGGGACAAGCTGAACGCGCAATCAGCGGAAGAGACGCTGCGTCCATTCGTAGATGCGGCAGCGGTAGGGTCATGGGCAAAGAACGGTGTCGCGGAAGTCGTGCAAGCCGGTATCGTATCCGGCAGGAGCGCAACTACGCTTGCACCGAAAGGATACATGACCCGCGCCGAAGTTGCAGCGGCGATTCAGCAGCTGCTGGAGCAATCCGGATTAATCTAAACAAGAATGTGATCGGCCACAGCGAATCCTGCTGTGGCCGATTTTTGTGGATCGCCTGAGATTGCTGAAAGGCAAATAGAAGAATACATACTAAATACATTCGGGCAAACGGCTCTTAGCTACTACTTCCTTACGAGCGACACACAGCACTCCACATGACTTGAGTGTCGGTCACTGTAATTTAAGCCGTAAGAAGGGCGGTGGCGGTAAACTTATAATGAATGTTTACCGAGCCATCCGCCTGTACTTCTATCCTATCAATAAACCTATGAACCATTTCAGGAGTCAGTTCGCTCAACTTCAAAAACTGCTTGAGTTCTTTTTTCAATCGAACGATACTTTCCCCCGTACTATTATTAGCTTGTAAAGACTGGAAACCTTTTAACTGGTCTTGAAGGCTATACAATTCTGCATTGCCACTCTCCGTTGCTTCCTTATATTCGGTCTCAGTAATCGTACCGCTTGCTAACAGTCTGATTATGCCTGTTTTTTGTTCCTTCAACTTTTCAATACGCCCCTGTAAAGACTGCATTTGCTTCTCTGCTTGCTTTCTTGCTTGTAAGGTCTTTGCCTCTAGCCTCCCCATAACTTCATTCTTATTAAGGGTCTCAGCACTTTTGCGAATGTCAGCAAGGATAACCCCAATGAGTTCCATTTCCTTCACGCTATGCTGACTGCAAACGTGCTTACCATACTTGTAGTAGTTGCCGCACACATAACCCTTACGATAATGAACGTACCATAGAGCCTTGGCACAATCAGCGCAGTAGAGATAGTTAGTAAAAAGGTGCTTCTTAGCCTTGGGCTTTGCTTCTAGTCGCCTCCGCCCCTCCATGTATTGTTGGGTAGCTTCAAAGTCCCCTCTTGAGATAAGGGCTTGGTGGGCGTTTTCAGTAATAATTTGTTTTTCCCTTGGGACTTCTTCACGTACTTTTGACGTAACGTTTACTGTTGTCTGCCTTCCTTGAACTAAGTCACCTACATAATGGGGGTTAGTCAAGATTTTCTTGATAGATGTGCCTTGCCAGTATAGCCCTGCATTTTTCTTACCGATGACTTGAGCAGGTGTTGGACATCCTTCACGGGTTAAAGTACGTGCAATAGCGTCAAATCCCTTTCCTTCTAAATACATTCGGAATATCCGTTTTACATTATTGGGCGTATCGTCCTCAGCAAGAACAAGCTTTCCACTTATCAGTCTGTAACCATATGGCGGAACTGAGCCTTTAAACTCACCTTTTCTTGCTTTACTGCTGAGGGCGGCTTTGATTCGATTGGACGTTCGCTGTGATTCCTGTTCATACATCCAAGCATATAGCCCAAACATCTCACCTTTGCCCTTAAGCGTATTGATTGCATTGTCAATTGTGACTATGTGAATACGGGTTCTCCATAGCTGTATCCCTAATTTGATAGGAAAGACCGCCATTCCGAGCAAGTCGTGACAGTTCTTTTGCCGCGATAACGTCAAATTTACGTTCTTTAGCATCCTGTATCAGACGTTGTAAATTTCTCTTTTACCAGTTGTTCCACTTTCAACGTCAACATAGAAGTCAAATACATCCCACCCTTGTTTCTCAAGGTATTCGTAAAATAAGCTTCTTTGATTTTGTAATGACGTTTTTTTGTTCTTCTTTATCTGTCGAAACACGAATATATACTGCACATCTCATAGTTACGCCACCTCTTCACTATGAGATGTATTGGCGTTACTTTCATTATACTGGAAGACTGCTTCTTGTTCTATCAATCTGTCAATCTCCGAGTTAATAAGCGGCATACGCAGTTCATGAAACGTTACGTTATCTCCATAAGTTTTTTCAACTTTCATATGTTGATTCCTCCCTGAGCGTTATCAGGCTAACAATCGCGGCAGGGTAGTAAATAATTGCGAAATAGTTTCTTGTTTTTTTACACCCTACAAGTCGGGCGGCTAATGCAACGAACCGATATTTAATCTCGATAACTAGGTCGATATAGTAACCTAATCATTTCATTAGTCTAGCACCTTGATTACTCACATATTGTTAGTTCCAATCACATGTTTAATGTCCTGCAAATTTACAGTTACCTTCATGTTTTATGCTGAATAATGTTAGCTTCGTTCTCCGTCTGAATTTCCAACATAGGAATGTCCTGTGAATAAAAATAGTAGTCAAGAATAGGTTCTTTCATGTGGATACAATCTCCATTATCCGAAGCTTTATAAGAATAATACAAATGCTTGTATACCAAAATCATATTATTCCTAGGTAACTACAGGTTTTTATCCTCGATTTTTTATGCCCTGCTTACCTATAAAGCTAACATGAGACTTCACGTAGTGAAGGCTCGGGTGGGCATCAGAGAAGCACCGACAGATAAAGAAAACTCTCCTTGTAATATAGGAGAGCATACAGAAGGGATATGAAGATATGAGAATCGTTAAAGACAAACTAAGAGTCGTTGCATCTCTAACTGCTGAGGAAATAGAACACATCAAGATACTGTATCCTAGTAAACGGCGTAACCTCTACTTTCATCATTGTTATTATCAGCGTAAGCCCAACTTCTTTGCAGTATGGTTATTACCGATGAAAGGATATGTTTACCGTCACTTCAACGCTATGCTTTCTTTTAATCCTGCTAACCCACCGATTGAAGCTTTAGAGATTTTCAATATGATTGAGCCTGAACGATGGAAGGTTAGTCGACTGGATGTTGCATTTGACTTCCTGACGCCATATGAAGACTGCTTTCTATTGCCGCCGCCAACAAACATAAAAATCAATCGTTACAACACAACCCTGTACTATGGGGCGGTCAGGTCAGTATGTACGGTCTGTCAGTACAACAAGCAGAAGCAACTAAAAGAAGTTCTTGAAGTTGATTCTGTACCTTTGACAAGAATTGAGTTTCGATTAAAACCTAAACTCAAGCCGATAACACAGTACGAGAAGAAGGACTTTGCCAAAATGGAGGGGTTTCACTTTGTCTCGAATACGAAGGAGATGACAGGCTTGAGATGCTTACTTAAAAGCATAACCAACGGGAAACGTGAATGGAAAACGCTTGGGCGGAAAGACAAGCAGGAGATAACAGCGGCGGTCAAGGACAGAACAACTGATATGCTTAAGCTTTTCCTCAAATATATAGAAGGAGACATTGACGGATTCATGTTTGATGGTCTTACTGCTCCTTTAATAATTGATGAATCATATCATCAACATGCAGGATGAAGTAAGGGTTCATAGTATTCTTTGCTCAGACGTTCATATTTAGCTTCTGAGCAAGGTATTGTATACCCCCTCCCATTGCCTAGCCATAGACAAATGCAAGCTATGATAGAGTTTATGGCTGTTTGACGCGCCTGAGATTTTTTGAATATTCGATAGATGTAAATAATCTTACAGGTAGGATAGTTTAGTTTAATTGCAAATGAAAAAGGAGATCTGAGTAGACCTCCTTAATTCTATTTTACCACAACGGTGAAAAAACTATAAGGCTTGTTTTACCAATGATTTCCTATATGATAAAAGATATAACTTTGGGATACTGGGGGATGAATCATTGCGAACTCTAGAAAGCGAAATTCATGATTTCTTTACATCTTTGGAAAAGAACGAAGAATACAGTGGAAGTGTGTTGATCTCTAAGGATGAAAAAATATTGTTTAATCGTGGATATAGCTTTGCCAATCGAGAGCACCAAGTAAAGAATACACCTGAGACTAAGTTCAGAATTGGATCGATAACAAAGCAGTTTACAGCAATGGCTATCACAATACTTCAGGAGCATGGTGAACTAAACGTAGTAGATAATGTCTCAAAGTTTATACCCTCATATAAATACGGTGATCAAATTAAATTGCATCATTTATTAACACATTCATCAGGTATCCCCAATATTACACAACTCCCTAATATTAAAGAATTAATGAAGCAACCAACCACGACTGAAAAAACAGTTCGTTTAATAATGGACTTGGAACCTGAGTTTGTTCCTAGTTCTAAATTCCAATATAGTAATTCAGGCTATATTTTATTGGCTTATATTATAGAAAAGACTACAGGACTTACTTATGAAGACTTTTTAAGTAACCAAATCTTTTCACCCTTGGGTATGAAGAATTCAGGCTGTGATAACCATAAAGAAATAATACCTAACAGGGCGCAGGGTTATGAATACGATAATGGCATTGTTAATGCAGAGTATATTGATATGAGTTTCCCAATTGGTGGTGGAAATCTTTATTCTACAACTGAAGATTTATTCAAGTGGGACCAATCATTGTATACAGAGAGATTAGTTACAAGGGAAAGCCTTGAAACAATATTCGCTCCCCATGGCTTTGGATATGGTTATGGTTGGTTTATAGATGTAGATCAGGATCGGAGAAGATTTTTTCATGGCGGCGGAATTGTCGGTTTCAAAAATGAGATCATCCGTTATGTAAATGACAGGATTACAATCATAATTTTGAACAATTTATCAACTACAAATGTGGAACAGATTAGAAATGATCTAACAAAAATTGTATTCCAAGAATACTAATTCACCATATATTCCAAAAAGGGTAAATGTTAGTGTAATAATCACATGACCGCCTGTACATAAATGGCGGTCATTTTTTGTTCAAGAATCAACACAGCACGATAACAGACCCAACAAAAAAGAGGGGTTCAGCGCCCCTCTCTACCTATTTCCGCCAATACATCTCAACTATTAGTCTTTCCTGACCAACAGTGAGCAACACTCCACATGTGTTGGGTGCTGTGACCTACATGCCTACTGTCACTATTAGCATTGCTGCTTCTACATTCAGCTCAACTCTTGCTGTACCAGCTTGCGCGATACGCATCTCCGCGCTGTCTGTAACGGCAAGTGTTGAATTCATCCTTAAAGACGCAATAATTATTTAATCAACAAGCGTGACATAAATAATAAGTGAACCACTGACCACAGCAAGAGCTATCAAAAACTCAATGCAGCAAAAAGACACTGAGGTTCTATTCATCAGTGTCTTTTTACTACATTAAATACTTTTCGCCAACATCATGTTTTATCATAAAACTCGACTGATTCACTTTAGCCCTGTTCGCTGTAACCGACTTCGTTATTTAAAGCAACTTAATCAGTGCTTCTAGCTCATCTACCAATCCTTTTGCACGTTCGAAATCAGTATCTTTTAAAGCCAATTCTATTTTCATTTCAACTGATTTTTTCTTTTGCTCTGTTTCTAAATAGTCTTTATCAAAATGACTAGCATAAATCATCTGTCTAAATTTTCGCATACTCATTTTTCTAATCGTCTTATCGTCAATGATTAATACATAATCCATACCATTTACAACAGAATAGAAATCATGAGATATCATGATAATCGCACCTTTATAGTCTGTAATAGCTTTTTCCAGCGCGATTTGTGTATAAGTGTCTAAATGGCTTGTCGGTTCATCAAGAAGCAATACGTTTGCTTTACTACCAGAAACTTTAGCCAACTGAAGAATATTTCTTTCTCCACCAGAGAGAGAGGCTATCTTTTGATTAAGGATTTCTCCTTCAAAGCCATAGTTTGCAAGATACGATCTGATCTCATCATACGTGTTAAACCCAGCATCAATGAATTCTTCAAGGATTGTATTGGAATCCTTTAGCATTTCACCTTGAAGTTGAGATAAATAAGCTACCTTAGCATCCGCATTTATTTCAATGGAATCATGATTATTGTTAAATATTTCTCGAAGCAACGTCGTTTTTCCAGTACCATTCGCACCGATAAGAGCTACTTTATCCGTAGATTTTATCTCAAAGTTAACATTCTCTAACAACAACTCATCAAAGGCTACACTATAATTATTGACATTTACAACCACGCTGTCTTGAATCTCATGATCAATACCGAAACTAATTATCGGTTGCTTAATATCAACGAATGGGGCTTTAAGTCTACGCGCTTCCAATCTCTCTTGAAACCTAACTCTTGCTTTCAACGCTCTTCCTCTAGATGCTTCAGAATTATAGGTTGCGATCGCTCTAAGATTATCGATAATGTTCTCGTTTCTTTCCATTTCTTCTTTCTCTGCGACTGTGAGTTCCTGTAACTCAATTTTAGTCTGAAGTAGTGAGAAATTATACTCCAGATATCGCCCATCAAACTCTTGGATTTCCATGTTTTCAAGGTGTATGATTTTGTTGAAACAATGATTCAATAAATATCGGTTATGGGTAATAACTAACAGTATTCCTTTGTGAGCATTAATAAGATTTTTAAGCGCATTTAGGTTTTCAAAATCTAAAAATACATCAGGTTCGTCCATAATCATTAAGTCGGGACTATTAAGCATTTCCTTCATCACTTGAATAAGTTTGAATTCCCCACCACTCAGGTCGGATACTCTACTATCTTTTAGCTTCAAAAGGTTTGCTAGATTTAGTTTCTTATTAATATTGCTTTCAAAATGATCTCCGCCGATTGAATCAAATGCGTCTAAAGCTAATTGATACTTTTCGAGTAACGGCTCAATATCCGATGATGTTTCCATTTCGGTACAAATAGATTGTATTTCATTTTGTATCTTAATGAATTCTTCTCCGATATATTCAAAAACGGTTGTTTCTTTAGTTTGGTCTAGATGTGAGAATTGACTTACATACCCGAGTGTACAAGATGGTTCCATCTCTAACAGGCCCTCGAACAAATATCTTTCTGTATCCATCAGAATATCTATCAGTGTACTTTTCCCACTGCCACTTGTTCCTATAAAAGCACAATGTTGTGCCTCTTCTAACGTAAATGAAATGTTTTTATATAGCTCTTTTTGTGGAAATGAGAAGGATAAGTTTTCAACTTTTATCATAGTATGACCTTTCTTATAACTAAAATGGTGACTATTATTGCATGTATTGAAGAGCATAGATGATAAGTTTTACCGTTGTTAGAGTAACACTGTTTACAACCAACTTCAATCCATTTGTCCTCCTGACAGTCCGTTATCCTTCAGGCAGTATTCTGATTCTGGAATTCCCCTGCATTCCATACCTACTGGAATAGGTTCCTCTTGCCTTCCCTTATTCTATTATCCGAAAGCAGCTACATCATCGAATTTGGGTACACAATCATTTGTCTCACAGAAAAAAGACAAGCTCTCTCCTAAGAGAAGACTTGTCTATTTGGCAGTATCCCATTTCCGAGTAGCTTCAGAGCCACCTCCACCAAGATGAAAAAGGAACCGTATACTCTCCAGCTAATAGAACGGTTTTCCCAAGAATAACCCATCAATAAATATGCAGCATATCTATACCGTATCGTTTGCTGCCCGCGAAGGAAACCGGCGAAGCAGCGGGTCCTAACATGGGGTCATAGAACTGCAGACTACCTATCCGTAGGTAAGAACTTCGCATAAGATACACCGGTTAATTGTTCACTGATATCCCATAGCTGATTACATTGGGTTTTATTCACTGCTTTCGATGGCATTTTCACTTCCACCGGCGATCCGGTTAAGCCGAATAAGCCGGAAGGTGCCTAAAAAGAACCATTAGCGGCCTTTGGGTCACAAACAGCACGAAGAATGGGAAGGGCGCCTTCAGATGCTGGTTGTGAAGTTAAAGGCGTTAATATTCGCCGAAAGAAAAATCCACCGCTTTTCTGTAGATTTGTAGTGGAACCTCCAGGATGCGCTGCAACCGCTATTGTTTTTGAGCCAGCATTTTTTAACCGAATAGCCAATCCGTTGATAAACATGAGATTCGCAAGCTTGCTCTGTCCATAGGCAAGCATCTTTATATAGCGCCTATTCTCATAATGGAGATCGCTAAAATCGATAGACCCCGCCATGCCTGCTAAACTCGTCATCGATGCGATTCGCGAGTTGGGCGTTTGTAGAATAAGCGGGAGCAATTGACCTGTGAGTGCAAAATGGCCCAAATGGTTCGTTCCAAACTGAAGCTCAAAACCCTGCTTGGTATGGGAAAAAGGGGGAATCATTACGCCAGCGTTGTTGATCAGCATGTCGAGGCGTTCATATTTCCGTTGAACTTCTTTGACGCACTCGGATACAGAATTCAAATCAGCTAAATCCAGCATGACATGGGACAGCTTTGCGTTAGGAGCCTGCTTTGCAATCGTATTTAGAGCCGTATGGACTTTATTTCGGTCACGGCCTGCTAGGATAACCTCCGCTCCTTTTTTGGCCATCATAAGCGCTTCCTGATATCCTAGCCCTGAGTTTGCCCCCGTAATGAGGACAACCCGCCCGCTCTGGTTGGGAATATGATCATATGTCCATTTACTTTCTGCCATAGTCATTCTCCTTATTCATGTCTTGGATGATCCCGGACTATCGCCCAACATTAACGATCTCTCTGATCCATGAAGGCTCACTCGTCGCCGCCCGCACAAGGCAGTCGGCACAGTCTGCATAGGACAGTGCCTGGAGTGGAGCGATGCGAGCTGATGGACCTGCCCTGTATTTCAGAGTCTCACCCGCGTATTTAAGCGCTGACGCTCGTACAATGACCCATTCCAGGTCACTCCCTATTACCGCATGCTCGGCAATGCTCTTATCCTCGATCGCCTTCCAAAAGATGCGGCGCATTATGCCTACCGCCCACCGATTGACGGCAGAAAGCTCTTTCCCATCGGTCAAATTAATGCCGCTCTGCATAACTAGACGCTTAACTCCAGCACGCTCACAGGCCGCAAGCATGTTCGGGATTCCTTCCGACATAACCGTACCCGGTGAGAAGTTTGCGGCCATGACATTCCTTGCTGCCCTAATATTCAGAAGTCCCTTCTTTTCGGCACCCGGTGAGAAGTTGCTGGATGGACCTATACAACTGATTACTACATCCGTACCGGCAATGGCTTTGGCTATACTTGACGCATCGAATACATCTCCCTGCCGGGTACTAAGCCGCTCGATGGGGCTAATGACTTCTGGTCGGCGAGCCACGGCAACAACCTCATGTCCCAATGCAAGTGCCCGCTCCATCACTTTCCTTCCAGTTCCCCCTGTTGCTCCAATAATTGCAATTTTCATTGAAATCCCCCCTTGGAGTAGTCCTCATGATTAACTCAATTTCTATATACGAAAGTAACATGCACATTAGTGTAATAAGAAACAACTATGTATAAAACTAAACAGAAATAGAAAGTCTGCAATTCTTAAAAAAGCAGCTTCCGTGCATTAGTTCACAAATCCTCTATCATTGTGTATTTATTTAAAGAAAAAGCAGGTGATATTCAAGTGCAAAAGGTCGATCGAAGGATACGCAAATCACAAGAAGCCATAAAAATGGCTGTTATCGAACTGATGAACGGGAACTCTGCGATTCGACAGAGGATAACGCCGATTTTATAGATATGGGGTTAGTATGGTTCGAGTATTTTGAAAGTCATTATTTATTCTTCTCTGCGTTGCTAGCGAGTAAAGGGAGCCCTTTTTTCCGCAATCGTTTCCTTGATTTTTTTCTTCAAGAATTAGAAAATACGATGCCTGAAGGGAGCTATCAAGGAGTATCTGACCGCGAAAATGTGGATATTCAATTTTTAGGCGCGGCTATCGTAGGGGTAGTGGAATGGTGGTTCAAGAATGGCAGGCCTCTCCCTCCATTCTTTATGGCGTGGCGGTTGGGGACATTGCTTGAACGGAATCTTGAAGCTGATTGTACAGAGTGAGGGCCTTTCTTTAAAGAATGACCTTGCTTCCATTACCAGTGCTTTTCCATAGCGATATGAATCTTAGATCTGAAGCCTTGACTTCTGAAAGCAGGACGAGTGTAGACATTGATTACATATCCCAGCACATTTGAACAAGTTCATCCACATCGTTTAACGTAGCTAATCGTATACTTACCATTCGTTCTCCTCCATGTTAGCAAACTACTACCTAGTCCCCTTTGCTCCCCATAAAATTATTTATATCCATGTCATCGACAAAAATAAGGCAGGAACTAGACCATTCCTAGTTCCTGCCTTAATATGTGCAGTTATACAAAACCCGCTTATAATTGTCTATATATTTTTCATTTCAATCGACAGTTTACTTCGGCTAATCCAGTAGCCTTGCGCTGTAAAAACACACAGTATCGAGAGGATTAAGACAAGGCTGACCGTTAGGAGTGTAGAAAAATCAAAAACATATGCAGCTTCAGAATCAATGAAAGCTAACAAGCGTGTTAACATCAGTCCTAGAATGGTGCCTGTCGTTAGGCCATACAGTACAAATGATAATACTTGTGTAAGGATGAGTTTCATCAAACCATTCGGTGAAAGTCCAATGAGCCGTTGGATAGCGTAGTCATTACGCTTCACATAAATCGTATGGAGCAAGGTTTGGATCACACCCAGGCTAGTTGCCGAAATTAATACCATAAATACCGCTACAAAAAGACTCCAGCGCTGATAGAACATTTCATTCGACTGGTTAATCAATGTCTCTTTATCGCTTAACAGGAAAGTAGGGTACCGTTGTAAAATATCTTGTAATTGCGCTATAGCCTGTGGTGTATCTGCCGTTTCCACCATGACTTCAGCAATCATCTGAGGCACCTGTTTCGCCATCGTCGATGATAAATCGATATACACACCCACATAATTCAAAGGTTCTGGAATAATCGCTAGTACTTGATATGTCCCTGCCGATGATGGCACTAGTGATGTCGTATCACTAAATTCCATTAGTGAATCTCCCAGAGACAGATGATGTTTCTTAGCAAACGGTTCGGTAATAATGACACCATTTGTTAAATCGCCGACGACCGGCTTTATTAGACCCCGCTCACTATATTTCGCAACATCAATGGCTGCATAATCACCGTAAACACGGTTACCGTTATGTGTAAAATGCAACCCATGAATATAACTTTTCGTATAGGCGTAGGTTACGGAGGGCAGATTTTCTATTTCTTCTACAATAGAAGGTGTAATCGAACTGTCTATCATTTGATTTTTTAGTATGATCGATGTTTTAAATCTTTCGTTAATATAGCTTTGGTCGTTAAATTGAACCGTTTTGAACAAGGAGCTGCCAAATATTAAGATGACCATCAAGCCAATTAAACTGAGCACAACCGTCGAATTCCTTTTGATTTGCGGCAACAATTGCTGGAAAGCCATGTAGACCTCTTTTCCTAACAAAGCACGTACGGGCTGTAAGGTGAGATGTAATAGTGCTTTAAAAACCAACGGGATAAGAAGAAGAACCACTCCGCATAACAGCAGTGACCCCACGATGATGAGTAATGCCCCATTATCCGTCGATTGCCCTATAAGCAAACATAACAGAGAAAGGATCGTCATCACACTAACCAATATCTTTTTCCAAGCCGTCCATTTCAAAGATACCTCTTCATTGTCACTCGCCATTTGCAATGGCAGTAGCCCCATCGCTTTTTTAACCTGAGATTTTGTAAAAAGTTGAAGAAAACAAAAACTGGCTATAGCAATAGCCAACACGAGAATGGCCGGAAAATTATTTTTAGCAATAGGCAAGGATAATAAGGACACTAGCTGGGGCAGCCAAATTTTAATGATAAGCACGCCAGCTGCAGTCCCCAATAGGACTCCCAATAGAACGATGACAGAAAGCTGAGTGTTGATCATACGTCCAATTTGCCTGGAAGATGCACCAAGCGATCTCAAAACCATAAGTTGTTCCTTTAATTTGTAGAATAGCAATTGGAAGGTTGAAAGCAATAACATGCCTGTAATGATTAGAATAAAGACCGACAAAACAAGGATAAAAACCATTAAAGACTGCAAGTTCTGTTTCACAAAGCCTTCATTGCTTGTAATATCAACCCTCAATGAGCCGTCTAGTTGCTTAAGTTCTATACCCAAAGCTGAAGGATGATCAGCCGTTATTAAAGCGAATAAACCCTGTGTTTCATCGTTTGCATATGGCATCCACCCTTTCACAATCGAGTTGGGCAAAAGAACGAAACTCATGGATTCCGCAGACTTCATCGTTGGCAGTATTTCCTTAATGACAAAAGTTTCATTGTGAACAAGAACGGAGTCCCCGATCTCTTTCTTTAAAACCTTCGCCAATCCCTCCGATATAATGACTTCATTCAGCTTTAGGTCGCTAGCAAAATGATATCGGCTTTTCACAAGATCATCATTCTCCACACCGAGGGTATAGACGGTTTTCATATGATCTACCGTTGTATGCGTTAATGAAACGGGGGAAATCTCGCCGACTCCTTGCCGTGATCCAATGTGTTCGAGCAAGCCTGCAGTAAGTGTCTTTTCCTGATCAAGATTGTAACCAATCGTTAAGTCTGCATATCCAAACTGAGCATGAATTTCTTCTTTCATTTTTGCATTTGCATTCCAAATATATAGGCTCATCGTCATGATCAAGCAAATAGAAATAGCGATAATACTTACACTCGTGGACACATGCGCCCAAGCGGCACGAAAAAGCTTCATGGCAATGCTCCGCATGGTAAACATTAGCGTTCACCTCGCGCACTCGATTTAAACTTTTCCAAGATGTTATCCAGATCATCGGGTGCTCTCCTATTCTGATAGGAATCCACAATCGTACCGTCATGAAAAAAGAGGACTCTGTTTGCGAAAGTCGCCACGTATGGATCATGAGTGACAAGTAAAATCGTTTGCTTCATATCTTTTTGCAGCTGAACAAGCAGCTGTAAAATATCATCGGTTGTATTGACATCAAGCGCTCCTGTCGGCTCGTCTGCCAGTAAAATCGGGGGATTCGTAATAATGGCGCGAGCAATGGCCACACGCTGTTTTTGTCCACCGGATAATTCATGCGGAAGATGCTTGCGCCAAGCTGAAATTTGTAATTTTTCCATTATGGTTTGTACGTTCTTTTTAATTTCCTTGCTTGACATATCATTGAGAATAAGCGGCAATGCAATATTGTCTTCAACGGACAAATCTTTTAGCAAATGAAAGGATTGAAAGATAAAGCCGATATTTTCTTTCCTGAAATTCGAGGCCTCCGGTTCCCTATATACGTTGTTCGCCTGCTTCCCGAATAAAAAAAGCGCACCTTCGGTCGGTTTATCAATGGCACTAATCATATTAAGCAGTGTGCTTTTTCCAGAGCCGCTCGTACCCATGATCGCAACCATTTCTCCTTCATAGATGGTGCAATGGATATTTTTCAGAGCTGTCACATGATGTTCTTTCTGTTGAAAGATTTTTGACATCCCTTCAATGCGCAATACTTCCGTTAATCGCTCCTCTGGAACTGGAAGTGCATCAATTATTTCTTTCAACGGATTGAACCCATTCATCGATATACGCCCCCTTTAACTGTTGTCGCAACATGTGCAATCCTCTTCGAATATGCGTTTTCACTGTTCCTTCGGGACATTGTATGATGTCAGCAATTTGATTGACGGAATAGTCCTGATAAAAACGTAATAACAGTACGGTTTTATACTTCTCATCCAGCAGTTGAAGGGCTTGCCACAAATCAAGATGCTCTTCTATATTGGAATGGGACATGGATCTCAAATTTTCAATATGTACGGGTTCAACGAGTTCTACATTTTTTTGTTTTGACAGGTAGGTTTTGCTGCAATTAATTAAAATACGTGTAATCCACGTAGAGAAATAGGTTGGATCATGAAGCTTGGGCAAACCTTCAAAAGCACGAATTATCGTTTGCTGGTATATATCAACGGCATCATTTTCATTTTGAACATACACATAGGCCATACGGTAAAGCTCTGTCTTTTTTTGATGAATAAGATGATAAAAGGCTTCCGCATCACCTTTTTTCGCTTGTTCAATAAGCAAAATCTGATTCCTGATAATGAAAACCCCTCCTCTCTATGATTAGACTCTATTCACCCATCATTTCGATTCACAATTTTAAATTTTTCCCAAAATAACGAATGACCAGGTTTTCTGTTTCATCGTTGATCCTCATACGCTGTCTAACCCAAACCCTAAACGGCTTTTGCTTCCCCGCACATCTTCTATTATGAAATGTTAATACTAATATGACTACGAGCATATATGACATAAGGTGACCTATATAAATACTATGATGAATAGACAGCAGAAATTTAACATTCGAAAAGGAGATGCAGGAATGAAACGCCCCGTCGCATTATACATTGCAATATCTTTAGATGGATATATTGCCCGAGAAAATGGAGAGATTGATTGGCTCTATGAGATAGAAGGTGAGGGAGACAACGGTTATAGCGAATTTTATGAGACGATTGATACGGTGTTAATGGGAAACAAAACATACGAGCATACCTTTGAATTAGCTGATCAATTTCCCTATCCAGATAAGAAGTGCTACGTGTTCTCACGTTCCGAACAGGAGCCAACTTCGCATGTGACCTTTGTCACCGGAGATGTAACAGGGTTCATTGAGAAGCTGAAGGAGCATGACGGATCTAAAATCTGGATCGTCGGTGGAGCCGAAATTCTCGATGTACTCTTGAAAAGCAAGCTCGTTGATGAGTTTATCATTACTATGATGCCTACAATTTTAGGAAAAGGAATTCCACTTTTCAAGAAAGATAATCCGGAATTGAAGCTGTTCCTGGCCGAGACCAAACGTTACGGACAAATGGTTCAACTGCGTTATTCAGTAAAATCCTAATGCTTTTAACCAATTGAATATTGAACTGACGCGCCATCTGGGCGTGAGTTTGGCATCGCCACTCTCACGTCCTTTACTTATATAGAAAAAAACTGCCCTGCTTATTGCGGCAGAGCAGTCTAATGACTAGCGGAAGAGATTAACCCGTTTGTTTTTCTTTTACGTTTTTCCTTAAAAAGACAGCCACTACCACGGCAATAATCGAAATAATAAAGCCCAGCATGAACGTGTCACTATAGCCTCCGACAGATGCTGTTAATTGTTCAGTTACAGCAATTTCATGTATCCGCAATGGTTACTTTAAGCGAATGGTGGCGCAAAAACCCGGATCGGGTGAGCTTAGCCCAAATGGATCAATATTTTCACACGTTATCCCTCCACACACTCTCTCGTTCCCCATAACCTCATTTTTCGCTGTCACCTCATAGTACAGCTCTGCTTTAAAGGTATACTTGCGTAAATACGTAAGGAGCTGCCGAGGCAGCTCCTTCGTTCCTTGACTTGAAGCATGAAACATGCGTCCAATGGCACAAAGCTCATGGTGTAATCTTCTGCCGTGGTTAATCGGCTTCTTGTCTCTCAACATCTACCCTGTGCTGCAGGTCTTCTGAGCTGATGGGATAGTGTGCCCCTGACCAGCTACCATACCCACCTTCCAAAGGCAGCTCCCCCATCACCATCACTTCCGGCAATTCCAGAATCCGGCACTGCTATATGTTCTGGAATCAGAGGAGAACATGATTAGAGGAGCCAAATACGGGGTAAGTTAAAATGAACTCGCATGCAGAGCTTTTTGGTTTAACTTAAAAAACCAGCTTGAGCGATCATCCGTCGCTCAAGCTGGTTGGAACAAACATCTCTATAATGGAAAAAAGTTACCGTCTTAGGAGCGAACAGATTGACGCCAAATAATCGACGCACCGATCTTAACTGTGTCGCGATTAACGTTGCCTTTGATCAATTCCAGCAGCTCCTTGGCTGCCAGAAACCCGCTTTCGTAACGAGGAATTTTGATCGTCGTCAATCCTGCCAGGGCTGCTGCATCTGAATCGTCGAAGCCGGTAATGGAGATGTCGCGCGGCACAGAAATGCCATGCTCCTCGAACGCCTTGATTGCACCGACCGCCATATTGTCGTTGGCGCACACTAACACTTCCGGGTAGTCGTTGCTCAAAATCATCAGCTTAGCGGCTTGATAACCGCTCTTCTCCCGGTAATTGCCATGGTAATAATACGACTGGTCGAAGGCGATGCCGTTCGCTTGCAGCGTTTCCATGAAGCCGGAGAACCGCTCCTTGTTATCCAGTGTGGCAGCTTGTCCGCCCAGGAAGCCAAAGCGCTTCAAACCTCTGTCCACTAGAGACTGCACAAGCTGGCACATCACCGGATAATTGTCGACCACTACGCTTTTTGTATTTTTATTGACGTTATCGAGCACCCTGTCCATAAGCACAACTGGGAATTCCGGTTTCGCCACCGTCTGGAAGAACTCGTCCGACAGGCTGCCGTCCAGGCTAATGGTTCCGCGAGCGAAGTTGCTTTTCAGGAAGTTATCACTTGATTTATTTGTACAAATGATGAGGTCGTACCCATTTTCGTTCAGGCAGGTGCTGACCCCTTCAATAATTTTCAAATAAAACTCGCGGTCAAAATCGCTAAAAATAAATACGATTCGTTTATCTTTATCCGATTTGGATTTTTTGGGCGAGGCGTCGTGCACATAACCTTGCTCTTCGCAGCATCGCATTATTCGATCTCTTGTTTCTTGCGATACATTTTTCCGTCCATTCAGTACGTTGGATACGGTCGAAATAGATACGCCCGTAAGCTGGGCAATCTCTTTCAAACTGCTCATCCGTAAACCTCCTCATCCTTAATCCATAAGTAAAACCTATTATATCACTTTACAATCATTTTACCTACACATTTCAACAGCGAAAAAATGACCAAAACCATTGAAACGACAGGACCTGTTAAAAAGGGTCACATTCTGCGATTAGTAAAATGATACTCAGTTTTACCTACTATTATAGTCTAAGTTTTACTTAAAACAACTACATTTTATTAAGTAAAATATCTAAAATTCATAAGTTTTTTATTGACTTTATCACCTGGCTGTTTATAATCAATGGTACATCCATCAAAAGGGGGACCTTGCAAGTGACAAATGTAAAGCGCTTTATTTCCATCATGATCAGTTCCGTTATGCTACTTACCATCCTCGCTGCATGCGGCGGGAACAATACCAATAACGGCGGTTCAAACGGCGAAGGCGGAAGCCAGAAGCTTCCTAAGATCTCGCTGTTCCAATCCAAAGTTGAAATCGCAGACCAATTGGAAGCAATGGCCAAGAAGTATAAGGAAGAAACAGGCAACGAAATCGAGGTTTGGGGTTCCGCTGGCGACAACTACCTGACTCAGCTTCAAGCGAAGCTGAACGCAGGCGAAGGTCCTACAATCTTCGGCGTTCAACCCGGTGCAGAGACCAACAAGTTCAAATCTTACTACTATGACATGAGCAATGAGTCTTACATTAAGAACATCGCTCCGAACATGGACGTGAAGATTGACGACAAGAACATCGGTGTTCCGATTGGCGTAGAAGGCTTCGGCTTCGTCTACAACAAAGACCTTGTTGATCCTGCCAAAATTACGGACCTTGCATCCTTCAAGGCATTCCTGGAAGAAAGCAAAGCCAAAGGCATTAACGGCTTCAGCCTTTCTCAGGAAGCATACTTCCTAATCGGTCACATCCTGAACACGCCTTTCGCTCTTCAAGCAGATCCTGTAGCGTTCATCGAGAAGTTGAACAAAGGCGAAGTGAAGATGGCTGATACAAAAGAATTCCAAGAGTTTGGTCAATTCATGGAAGCCATTCGCGACCTGGCTAAAAATCCGCTTGAAGTCACTTACGATACGCAAATGGGCGACTTCGCAACCGGCAAGACAGCTATTGTCCACCAAGGCAACTGGAGCTACGGCATGCTGCAAGACTACAAGGACATTAATGCGAGCATGATGGCTATGCCGCTTGCAGGCAACACGAAGCTGGCTGTAGATATCCCTGGGATCTGGGTTATCAACAACAAAGCATCCGCCGACCAGATTAAAGCGGCTAACGCATTCCTGGAATGGCTGTACAACAGCGAGACAGGCAAAAACATCATCGTAAACGAATTCAAATTCATTCCAGCGATGACGAATATCGAAACAAAAGATCTGGATCCGCTGTCCCAAGCGGTATCCGAAGCTACAGTGAGCGGCAACACCATTCCTTGGGCTCTGACTCACTTCCCGCAAGGCATCATCCAGAACGATCTGGCACCTGTTACACAAGAGTTTTTCCTGAACAAGTCTATGACTGGCGCACAATTGCTACAGAAGCTTGACGAAGTATGGGCGAAAGCTCCTAAGCAATAAGCTTCTCTTGTCATAACCGGCAAATGCTGATTAACGGAAAACTAACCTGGCAGGGTCCAGGTTAGTTTTCTCTCTTTGAACTTCCGTACGGACCGAAATTACTCCGAAATGAGTGAATGCACATGAATGCGAGCAAAAATAGAGCCTGGTACGCTTTATTTACATTGCCCCTGCTTACGATTTTTTCCATCGTTGTCCTCATCCCCTTTGCCATAGGCATCTATTACTCCTTCATTAGCTGGGACGGTATCCCGGCCAATCCGAAGGTATTTGTGGGTTTCGACAACTACGTTCATATCTTCCAAGACGAACGTTTTATGAAGTCGGCTTGGCTCACGATTAAATTTACATTTCTAGCTCTTATCATTGTCAATGTCATGGGCCTTGCCCTATCTCTGCTTGTGACATCCAAGCTGCGCACAAGCAACATTGCAAGAACATTGTTCTTTATGCCGAACCTGATCGGCGGCCTGATTTTAGGTTACATCTGGAAATTTATTTTTACCGATGTATTCAAGTATGTCGGGGAAAATACAGGCATGGGCGGCGTCTTCTTCAACTGGCTGCTTAATCCCGATTATGCCCTGTACGCGATTGCGGTCGTGTTTGCATGGCAGATGGCTGGTTATACCATGATTATTTACATTGCGGGAATTCAAGGCATTCCTGATGACATGATGGAAGCGGCGAAGGTCGATGGAGCCAATGCTTGGCACAGACTGACCAAGATTATTTTCCCGCTGCTGATGCCATCCTTTACCATTTGCCTATTCTTGACGCTATCCGGCGCATTCAAAATATTCGATGTCAACCTGTCGCTCACCGGCGGCGGTCCGATCAACTCCACTGAAATGTTCGCTATGAACATTTTCAACGAAATCTTCGGCTATAGCCGTTACGGTATCGGTCAAGCGAAAGCGATTGTCTTCTTCGTAATTGTAGCCGTAGTAACGCTTGTTCAGGTGTACATCACGAAGAAAAGAGAGGTGCAAATGTAATGAAGAAAACAAGCAAATTTATTCTGGAAGCCTTGCTTGTCGTCATCGCCATCCTCTTTTTGTCGCCGATCTACATCATGATCGTGAACTCGTTCAAAACTCGATCCGAGCTGTACGAGAACGCTCTGGCGCTGCCATCCTCCTTCAGCTTTGAGTATTATGCTCAAGCGATGCAGAAGATGAACTTCCTGACGGCGTTCGGCAACTCGTTGTTCGTTACGCTCATCTCTCTTCTGTTCATCGTGGTGCTGGCCTCCATGACTGCATGGATGCTCGTACGCTCGAACAACAGACTGAGCCAGATCATTTTCATGGTGCTCGTATCGACCATGCTTATTCCGTTCCAGACACTTATGATGCCGCTTATGCAGGTCATGGGCTGGATTGGCAATACTCTGCATATCCCGATGCTTAATACGCACGGCGGCCTGATCTTCATGAACGTAGGCTTCCATGCAAGTATGGCTGTCTTCTTGTATCACGGCTTTATCAAGTCTGTTCCAATTGCGCTCGAAGAAGCCGCTACGCTTGACGGCTGCACCAAGTTCGGCGTATTCTGGCGCATCGTATTTCCGATGCTGAAGACGATCACGATTACCGTTGCCATTCTGGACGTCATCATGATGTGGAACGACTATCTGCTCCCATCCCTGACTCTTTCGGATAAAGGCTTGCGTACCATTCCGCTTTCCACGTTCTACTTCTTTGGAGAGTTTACGATTGTATGGAACCTGGCGATGGCCGGCCTCGTGCTGTCCATTATTCCGGTTGTCATCTTCTATTTCATAGCACAAAAACACATCATTAAAGGTGTCGCCGAAGGCGCAGTGAAGTAAGCAGGAGGAACTGACAACATGAATAACTGCGTAATGAAAGAAGGAGATTTGTTCTGCCTGACAGCGCCTAACGGAGATATGTCCGCAGGCTCTGAGGACGGTTACGGTCTCTATGCAAGAGATACTCGCTTCCTGAGCGAGATGGAATTGAGAATGAATGGAGAGCTGCCGGAGCTGCTCTCCTCCCATCTGGACCAAAGCTACTATACTAAGCTTCGGCTTATGAATCAGACGAAAGACGTTGGTGCAATGGAGATTATCCGGGAGCGCTATATCTATGAAGGATCGCTGCATGAACGAATTACCGTGACGAACTTCTTCCCGGATGCCAGACCAGCCGATATCGATATGTTGTTCGGAGCAGACTTTCAAGATATGTTCCTCGTTCGCCGATACCGTACCGGCGATGTTGGACATGTCAGTCATACCGAGTACAACAGGGACGGCATTACACTGCAATACTCTGGCAAAGACGACATGGAGCGTTTCATTCATATTCAGTGGGATTCGGAGCTTGCCGATGTGAGTGAAGCCGGGCATGTCCGGTTCAACCAGGTATTGCAGCCGCGCGAATCGGTGTCCATTCATTTTATGATTACGCCAGACTGGGAGGCGCTTCACAAGAGGTCCCTCCCTCCCTTCGAGAACGGATTGGCTTCTCTTGCCGAGAACTACCGATCCTGGAAGGAAGATACGATGACCGTGGACACGGATCATCCTGCATTCCAGCGCGTATTCAGCCGCAGCGTACAGGATCTGAAGATGCTGCTGACCGATTATGGCTATGGCAAGATGCCTACAGCAGGCTTACCATGGTTTGCTGCACCGTTTGGCAGGGACAGCTTGATTACTTCCCTTTATATGCTGATGCTGCAACCTGAGACGGCCAAAGCAACCTTACGTACGCTTGCTTCATCGCAAGGCACCAAGTATGACGCTACGCGAGACGAGCAGCCGGGCAAAATCATGCATGAAATGCGCTTCGGTGAACTAGTAGCTTCGGGACAATCCCCATTTGGTCCTTACTTCGGCACCGTCGATGCGACACCGCTATTTCTCGTGGTTCTCGCCGAATACGTGAAGTGGACAGGTGATCTGGCACTGGTCCAAGAATTGACCCCCGCTGTCTCGAAAGCGCTGGCTTGGATCGACGAGAACAGCGAGCAATACGGCGGCTTCCTCTCTTATCATCAAGAAGCGGAGCAAGGCTTCCCGAATCAGGGCTGGAAGGATTCGCCGAATTGCATCGTCCATCCAAGCGGCGAGCTCGCCACCTCCCCTATCGCGCTAAGCGAAGTTCAGGGTTATGTCTATTACGCCAAGGAGCAGCTTGCCGCTATCTATGACCACCTCGGAAATGCCGAGCTGGGAGCGAAGCTGCGACAAGAAGCCCTTCAATTGCAGACTCAATTCGAGTCTCGTTATTGGATGGAAGAAGAACAGTATTACGCCATCGCATTGGAGCGAGACCAGAATCCGGTTCATTCCGTCACCTCCAATCCCGGTCATTTGCTCTTCTGCGAGCTGCCGAAGAAGGTACGCGCGGCGAAAGTAGCCGAGCGCCTAAGCTCACCTGATATGAACGGAGGCTTCGGTATCCGTACGATGAGTACAGATGCCGCTGGCTACTATCCGATGAGCTATCACAATGGAAGTGTATGGCCTCATGATAACGGATTTATCCTGCTCGGCCTAAGCCGTCTCGGCTATGAAAGCGAAGCCGTGCAGCTGATTGATAGCTTATTGGAAGCTTCACGCTCCTTCGCGGACGCAAGATTCCCTGAGCTGTTCTGCGGTTATACCAACGAAGGTGAAGGCGTCGTTCCTTATCCGACGACATGCTCACCGCAAGCTTGGTCAGCGGCGGTATCCGTCGTCATCGCGCAGACGGCGCTGGGATTGTTCCCGGATGCCTTGAAGCGCATGATTAACCTGCATCCTGCTCTTCCTGAAGGCATGAACAAGCTGAAGATCGAACGAATTCCCATTGGCGAAGGCCATCTTAGCATTGAAGTACAACGATTAACGACGAATGATGACCTGCATGTGAATGTGCTCAGCAATACAACGGGCTATGCGGTTGAAGTTGGAAAGGGTAGATAACAACATGAATAAAACCTGGTGGAAAGAAGCAGTCGTCTATCAAGTATATTGGCGCAGCTTTTATGACAGCAATGGCGACGGATACGGAGATTTGGAGGGCGTCTATCAGAAGCTGGATTATATTCAAAGCTTGGGCGTAGACGTCATTTGGCTCAATCCGTGCTACGAATCACCTGACGTGGACAATGGCTACGACATCGCGGATTATCGTTCCGTTATGGCGAAGGCCGGGACGATGGGTACATTCGACAAGCTTTTGTCAGCCGTACATGATCGCGGAATGAAGCTCATTATGGACTTGGTCGTGAATCATACATCCGATCAGCATTCCTGGTTCAAGGAGTCACGTTCTTCGATCGACAATTCGAAACGCGACTATTACATCTGGCGCAAGGAAGCGAACAATTGGCGCTCCTACTTCGCTCCGTCCGCTTGGACATACGACGAAGCCACGAGCGAATACTACTTCCATTCCTTTTCCTCCGAGCAGCCTGATCTGAACTGGGAGAACGAGAAGGTTCGCGAGGAAGTATATAGTCTGATGCGCTTCTGGCTAGATAAAGGAATTGACGGTTTCCGCATGGACGTCATCAACCTGCTGGCCAAGATTCCAGGCTTCCCGGACGCTGAGAACCCATCCGATATTTCTTATCTGGGCAACAACCCGGGGATTCACGAATACTTGCAGGAAATGCATGAGAAGGTGCTCCAGCATTACGATGCGTTCACTGTTGGTGAGATTCCGTTCGTCAATCCTGAGGACGGCTTGCTCTATGTTGGCGAGGATCGCAATGAATTGAATACCATGTTCCACTTTGAAGTTTGCGACTATATGGCTTATTGGGACATGAAGCGCTTCAAGCAAATTCAGGCTCGCTGGTATGACGGCATGTGGGGCAAGGGCTGGAACTCGCAGTTCCTGAACAACCATGATCATACACGGGTCGTGACTCGCTTCGGCAACGATGCCGAATACCGGGAACAATCCGCTACCTGCTTTGCAACTCTGATTCATACTTTGCCGGGCATGCCTTATGTATACCAAGGCGAGGAAATTGGCATGACAGGCATCCGCTTCTCCTCCATCGACGAATACAACGATATCTCGATGAAGAACAAGTACAAGGAAGAAGTCGGCAAAGGCCGTGATTCGGAGGAAGTACTGAAAGAGCTGCAGCATCTGTCGCGCGATAATTCTCGTACGCCAATGCAGTGGGACAGCTCGCAGCAAGGCGGTTTCACGACTGGTCAACCGTGGATGGGCGTCAATCCGAATCACAAGGCGATCAACGTCGAGCAAGCTTTGGCGGACCCAAATTCCGTATTCTACTACTATAAGAAACTTATCGAACTGCGCAAGCGCAATGAGGTCATGATATACGGCAGCTTCACTACTCATCTTGACGATCATGATCAGATCTATGCTTATACCCGTACGCTTGGCGACGAAGCTTGGCTCGTCCTTCTGAACATCTCGGAGCAGCCGGCGACCGTCAATACAGCAGATTGCGGTGCAGCTGAGCTGGGCGATATCGTCATCAGCAATCATTCCGCAAGAACCAATCAAGAAACCGTGATGGAATTGCAGCCCTACGAGGCTGTTGTCTACCGCGTATAAGAGCATGACACAACTACCCGCAAGGCGGACACTCTACAAGTGCCCCTTGCGGGTTTTTTATCGTTAGGGGTGCCCAATTCCATTCACCTTATTTCCTCTTCAACAATCCGATAGTTAAAGTTGCCATACCGTACAGAATGACCTAAGACTAGACAGAGGCAGCGTTCAACTATATCCCCTTCCAGGCTTCGTGAAGCAGTTTAATGCCCTGCTCCATCTCCTTCTCGTTAATTCCGGCGAATCCGAAGTAAACATTCGGATTTGCCCTTTCATGTGGCCCATTCGTCATCCACAAGTGCCCAAAATCATAGACGCGCACACCTGCCTTTGCCGCACGCTCCAGCAATTCTGCTGCACTGTGACCTGTTCGCACTTCTACCCCAATATGAAGTCCGGCGCTATGCCCGGTTATAGTCACTTTATCGCCAAAATTCTGGCTCAATAACTCAATTAAATGATGATGCTTTCTCCGATACACCTTGCGCATTCGCCGGATATGTCGATACCAATGCCCTTGCTCGATAAAGCTCTTCATCGCCATTTGATCAATTCTTGAAGGAATCAGCATTAAGTGGCGGAAGGACTCCAATCGGGATGACAGCTGACGCGGCAGCACCATATAGTTCATACGGAGCGCAGGGGTGAACGCTTTGGAGAACGTACCGATGTAGATTACTCTTCCGTGCCGGTCCAAACTTTGAAGAGAGGGAATTGGTCTGCCCTGATACCGAAATTCGCCGTCATAATCATCTTCGATAATATACGAGGCCGTAGCGTTAGCCCATTCAAGCAGCCTCTCCCGCTCCGCATACGGCATAATGCTTCCCGTAGGGTATTGATGAGAAGGCGTCACATACACAGCTTCCGCTCCACTTTTCTTTACCAATTCCACTGAGATGCCTAGATCACCTACGGGAACAGGCACTACCTTTAATCCTTCATGCAGCAATTGCTCTCGCACCTTCCGAAATCCTGGTTCTTCTATCGCTATGCTGCTGATGCTGTCAAGCAGTGCCGTCAGGAGTCGGATGCTGCTGGCAATGCCTACGCTGATGACGATTTGATCAGGCGTGCACTCCACTCCCCTCGCCTGTCGCACATAATCCGCCAGCACAGAGCGCAATTCATACTCACCTTTCAGATCGCCATAGCCGCAATAGCTGGCAACCTTGCTCTCCAACGTATCATGAAGCACTTTCTTCCACGTACGCACGGGAAAGGCCTCTTTATCTACGGCTGCAGGGTCAAAGTCAATAGTGATTGGGTACGGAGGAGCTGGGGTATCTCTGAGCGGCAGACTGTCTGATCGCAAGCTTTCACTTTCTGGATGAGCCAGCCTATCCAATGGAGAAGCTACATGGGGCGCAACCGCATATAAACCCGATCTTGGCTTGCTTACGGCATACCCTTCTACTACAAGCATCTGATACGCGGTCTCTATAGGCGTCTTGCTGCAATTAAGCTGTGCCTGTAGAGCGCGTACAGACGGCAGCTTCGTTCCATTGCGTATAATGCCGTTTCGGATATGATCGCGAAGTTGACTGTATAGCTGCATATATTGCGGCTGATCCGTCTGGTCGGATATGACAATTTCAATCATTCGTTTGTTCCTCTCTTCCATCTGTCTTTTATATCGTTGCCAATCTGACCGTTCAATAAAAGTCAGTTCCAGTATAAAATAAGATCAACGACGCAACAATCATCATTTATTCCGCTAATCATTTACGTCTTTAAGGAGGGATTGTCATGTTAACGAAATCTGAGGTCAAAGGCTATTTGAATCGATTAGGTATTTCCGAGATCGAGAAGCCTACTCTTCCATACCTGTTCCAGCTTCACCGCGCACATGTAGAGCGCCTATCCTGGCAGTCTCTCGATATATTCGCAGGTCGCCCTGCTTCCATCGATCCGCAACAATCCTTATCGCTCATCTTGAACGGTCGCAGCGGGTATTGCTTCCACTTGAATGGTGCCTTCAGCATGCTTCTGCGTTCGCTAGGATATCGCGTTGCCTGGCATCAGGCCGGAGTTCAGCCCATGGGAGAGTCACCACGTGTGAACGGCTTTCATCTTGCCCTTACCGTTACACTGTTCAATGACCAGCAGCAAGAAGAGCGATGGATCATTGACGCCGGTCTTGGCGACATGCCTTATGATCCACTGCCGCTAGCTGCCGGCATTCATCAACAAGGGCCTTATACGTACAAAGTGATGGAATCCGATGTGGTCGCTGGGGGATGGAGACTGGAGCATGATCCGAAAGCAACCTTTCTTGGGGTCGACATTGCACCAGCGGTCATAGACCAAATCTCAGCCTTTGTTCCGAAGCATGAGCATTACAGCACCTCGCCTGAGTCACCGTGGGTCAATACCTTTTTGCTGCGCCAAAGACACGCGCAAGGCAGCAACGAGCTTCGAGGCTGCATATGGGCACAAAGAGATGATCATGGAATCATAAAAACCGAGCTTCGCACACAATCCCAGTGGCTTGACGTGTTAGGAGACGTATTCGGAGAGACGATGGTCGCCTACGACATGACAGACCGTGATGCTATATGGAGCAAAGTACGCTTGCAGCATGAGGAATGGAAGCACCAGATGAATGCATAAAGGATGCTCCTTACACATTCACTAAAGTCAGAAAGAGCGCACCCAGCAGGGTGCGCTCTTTCTTTTAAGAGACAGCTATTCAACATTCAATTGACCGTTACACCTTTTTTACTAGTCCCATCGAGTAAGTACAATCGGTCCATCCTTTGTAATCGCGATAGTATGCTCGAACTGGGCGGACCAGGAGCCGTCCACCGTTCGGGCTGTCCAGCCGTCGCGGGCGATGTAGACATCGGCACGTCCCGATGTAATAATCGGCTCTACTGTCAGCACCATGCCTTCCTCCAGCTTGACGCCTTGGCCTGGTGGACCATAATGCTCCACATTGGGATACTCATGCATTTGACGTCCGATACCGTGACCGACGAACATACGCACGACATTGTAGCCTTCCCGCTCTGCCCGCACCTGGACAGCATGCCCGATATCTCCGATATAATGGCCCGGCTGCGCCATCTTAATGCCGTCTTGCATCGCTTGTTTCGCCACACGCAGCAGCTTCTCCGTTGCAGTCGTCGACTTGCCAATAATATACGTCCAGGCGGAATCCGCCTTCCATCCGTTCACATCCGCTACCATATCAATCGTAACCACATCTCCGGATTCCAGCGGCTCCGTATCGGGAAATCCGTGACAGACAACATCATTTACGGATGCGCAAGTGGCGTAGGGATAGCCTTTGTATCCCTTCTGTGCGGGCGTGGCTCCGCGATCCAGCATGAACCGCTCAACGAATCGATCAATCTCCCTTGTCGTCACCCCGGGCGCAAGCCGCTGAGACAATGCCTTGTGGCATGACGCAACGATACGTCCCGCCTTGCGAATCCCTCTGATATGTTCGCGGGTCTTTAATTCCACCGCCATGTGCGTACCTCCTTCTTAGTCGTGGATAACAGATATTGGGAGTCTATGCTTTACCCTATTCCACGAACCCAGAACTCATGCAAGGCAATGGCGGCGATTCTGCGAAAGATTTCAGAACTTAACGAATGACAAGTCTAACTATGCACCTCAAGCTGCTTGTTCTTCTCCTTGAACCGATCGTTATGAGAAGACACATACGCATAAGGAGTCGCTTCCGGCTCCAAATAAACCTTGGCGCTATTCAGCGCAATAATCGCATCTGTGAACGTTCCTGCAATCAGCCCAACCTTGCTTTCGTGTCCTACAAAGTCACCTGCTCCGAATATGCCGGGAATGTTCGTCTCCATCTTAGAGCTTACATTCGCTTTCCATTCGCCCATATCGAAGCCCCAATCCCGAATCGGTCCGAAATCTGTCTTCATCCCGTGGTTGACGATTACCGCATCCACATCCAGCTTAATCTCTTCCTCCGTCTCCACATGCTTAATGGTCACCTGCCCGATCGATTCCCCATCGGCACTATGTAGAGCACTAACGGCATGTAAAGTCCGAACATCGGCCGAGGACTCCTTCATCATGGTTACGTTGCGCTCCAGACCTCCGAAGGTGTCGCGGCGATGGACAACCGTCACGCTGGCTGCAACCTTCACCAATTCATTCGCCCAATCGACCGCAGAGTCCCCGCCGCCAGAGATCAAGACCCGTTGGCCGCGGAAGGTCTCCAGATTTTGCACTGTATAGTACAGGTTCGATACCTCATAACGGTCCGCACCTTCAATTTCAAGCTTCGTCAGCTTTCGAATACCGTAGCCGCAGGCCATAATGACAGAGCGCGTATGATGCAGCTGTCCGCTTGCTGCAGTCAGCACAAACGTCCCGTCTTCCTGACGATCCATTCCTACAATTTGCTCACCCATCACGAGCGTTGGCTCGAAAGTCATGCCCTGCTGGATAATATGCTCCAGAAGTTTCTCGGCACGCATCGGAGGCACACCGCCAACATCCCACACAATCTTCTCCGGATATAGCAGCATCCGGCCACCTAGCTGATCCTGAGCCTCGATGATTTTGGTCTTCATCTCCCTCATGCCGCTGTAGAAAGCCGTATATAATCCGGCGGGCCCTCCGCCGATAATCGTCACATCATAAAGCTCCTGCTGCTCGTTCATATCTTCCTCCCATAGCGCCTATAGATACGCTTATCTCTGCGGTAATGATAATCATTATCTAAACTATACCTTAACTGATAGCAATTCTCAATAAAACATTCATTTTTTTGCAAACAAAAAGGCTTCGTCACCCAAACCTCGGGTAAGCAAAGCCTCTAAATGTTAATCTCATCCGACCGAAGAGTTGATTCTGCCCAGTTCATCTTCCACCAAAGACGTTAACTCATCCTCATACCCGCCTGTGATGCGGTATTTGCGAATATAATCCTTCACAAATTTCCGCGGATCCTTAGGCTGGAAAATTCTCGTAAGTTCTTTCAGGCTTTCCTTGACTTCATTCTGGCTATGTTTCGCCATGAAATCTCCTCCCTTATACGATGGATGGTCGTCCTAAACAGCAATATCCGAGAACGTATGCGGCTCTTACACCGCAAGAACCCCCTTCGGTGCAGGCAACTCCATGGCCAATGAGTCACAATGTTTTCACTTTTCTTACTATTATATCATTTTGACTGCGAATAGGAAAGTGAACAATTACGTTCCCCCTGTGGATTCACCTTCGGATTTGGATTGTTGATCGCCAGAAAGACCGTCAGAAGGCGAGGATTCGGCATCCGGTTGGACTGAAGCTCCCCCTTTTTCCTTGCGCAGCATTCGCAAATACGCCACGACGCCAACGATACCAACCGCGATACCGAATGCTAATAACACCGTTGTAATCCAGCCCTCCGCCATCTCCTCGCCCTCCTTTCATTTATCATTAATATCGGTTCATTGTGCCCTGCGCTTGATGTACAAACTGCACAAGATTACTTCCAATATTTTCTTCAATTATATCGAACTCAAAAATTCCTGGCAACCAATGGAACTTTATAATGGTTACTTCCATTTCCTTCGTAACACCCTTTAAATGAGCCGATATGCCCCGCTCCCCCAAGCAAGCAGCTTCCCATCCTCATCTTTCACTTCAGCTTGCAACGTGATCGTTCTCCCCGAACGATGCAATAATTCCGCTTCACACAGCAGCAAGCCGCTCGATGTGCTGGCTAGAAAATGTGTGTTCATATTAGCGGTAACTGCACGACCCGTTGTCTCAGCCAGCATCACCACCAAACCCATGGCATTATCCATTAGCGACATCAGCACACCGCCATGAACGATGCCAAGCAAATTTAGATGGGATGGAATCAAATCCAAGCAAATCGTTGCTTTTTGACCGTCCGCCTTGACGACTTCGCAGCCGAGCAATCCCCAGAACGTCTCTTGGGCACGTTCGGCTAGCCGAGTCAGCTGTCCGGCATCATCGGCTTGCTGGTGAAACCACTTCTCATCCATCTCCTTCATTCCTTATCGTCCCCCAAAACATTGGTCGACTCCATATCCTCCTCGGCCAGCTTGCGCCTAAGCACCTTGCCCACCATCGTTTTTGGAAGCGTTTCCCTAAACGCATAGTATTGTGGCACCTTAAAAGCCGCAAGTCGTTCTCGGCACCAGCGGTCCAACTGACTGCGCGACACCTGCCAGCCCTCCTTCAGCACGATATAAGCTTTCACCGTTTCCCCTCTATATTCGTCCTTGACGCCGAGTACCGCGGCTTCCCTCACGGCAGGATGCTCGAACAGCACCTCCTCGACCTCCCTCGGATAGATATTAAATCCGCTTGCAATAATAACATCCTTAATCCGGTCCATAATTGTAAAATATCCGTCTTCGTCCATGGTTGCGAGATCGCCCGTTCGAAGCCAGCCGTTGCGAAGCGCATCCTTCGTATCCTTGGGGCGGCTCCAATAGCCCTTCATCACTTGCGGCCCCCGTATAATCAGCTCGCCGAGCTCTCCCGAAGGAAGCAGCTTGCCGGATACAGGGTCCATAATAGCGGCGTCGGTATCCGGGAACGGTACGCCGATGGTTCCGATCTTCCGATGCCCCCATATGGGATTGGCATGCGTAACCGGCGTTGCCTCTGTAAGGCCGTAACCCTCAATCAGTCGCCCATCGCTAAGCGCCTCGAATTGCTCCTGCACCTCCAGCGGCAGTGCAGCAGAGCCGCTTATACAGACGTTAATGGAAGACAAGTCGAACTTGGAGGCATTGGGATGATTAATTAGGGCAACATACATCGTAGGCGCTCCAGGGAAGATCGTAGGCTTCCGCTCGGCTATCGTCTTCAGAACCGTCTCCGTCTCGAATCGGGGCAGTAGGATGAGCGTCCCTGCCTTCAAGACGGACATGTTCATGGCGACCGTCAGCCCAAAAACATGAAATAACGGCAGTGCCGCAAGAAACCGCTCCTTGCCATCCTCCGCTTTGTAACACCAAGCCGAGGTCTGAAGTGAATTCGCTACAAAATTGGCATGCGTCAGCATAACTCCTTTAGGCGTACCCGTTGTGCCTCCCGTATATTGCAGGGCCGCCAGCTCATCGCCTTTGCCCAGCTCCGGCAAGCTTACGTTAGGTCCCGTTCCCTTCAGCAAGCTGCGGTACGCGATAACACCCTCTTTCCCGTAAGGGATATTGGAGCGAAAGCCCTCCTTCCGCTGCTTGATCGGGTACAGCATACTTTTCGGAAACGGCAATCCGTCCTTGAGAGACGTCACAATAATATGTCTCAGCTCCGGTATAGGGCCTTCCTCCGGAATTTCGCCGCGCACGCGGGACAATCGGTCATAGAGGAGATCCAGCGTAATGATCGCTGACGCGCCGCTATCCTTCAACTGATGCTCCAGCTCCCGCTCTACATATAAAGGGTTAGTCTGCACGACTACAGCTCCTGCGAATAGGACGGCATAATAGGCGATTACCGCCTGCGGGCAATTGGGAAGCATAATGGCAACCCTGTCTCCCTTGGCGACTCCCCGCACCGTCAGCTCCTTGGCTAATCGAATTGCAGAGACATGAACTTCTCGATAAGTCACTCTTTTGCCCATGAAATACACCGCGTCATGATCCGGGAACCGCTTAGCCGCATCCGACAGAAACTCCGCTATGCTGCAGTCCGGGTACGTCAGTGTCGCTGGAACTTCATCCGGATAATACTTCAGCCATGGTCGTACAAGCGGCTGCTCCTCCGCCGCAGGCTCCTCTTGCTCGGCATCGCTTAGCTCCGGCTCAAGCTCCTGCTGATCATCCTCGCCTTGAACTATTTCCTGTTCCCGTCCCTCTTCCGTATGTTCAGTATGCGCATCCTTCGACTCATGCGTCGCTTGCGGCGCTTCATTATGATCAAGCTCCGCGTCTTCCGTAATCGGCTCGGTCTGCTTTTTCTCCTGTGACAAATCGACTTCAACCTCCTGCGCAGAGTCTTCCACATTTGTCACAGGATCTTCCGCTGGCTGTGCAGGCTCTGATTCGATAGCGGAGGCGGTCTCCGGAATCCCGTCGGAGCGTGCTTCCTCCTCGGCTCCGGCCACCTCCTCCTCAACTGGCGATTGTGCGGGTACAAGCGGGTCTTCAGGTCTATGCGATTCCATGCTGCCTCTCCCCCTCTACACGACATATTGCTCACTTCGAATCACTCTGGCCGCAATCTCCCTCTTCAGCGCGATCGTATTGACGAGCGGTGCCCGCATCAGCTTCTTCAAGATGGACAACTGCATCTGCAAGCCATCTCCGCTCTCCAGAGCAGCCAGCGCAGTTTTGGCAAGGCCTTCTACCTTCTCCATAGCCTCCTGAATGAATACCACGGTCATCGTCTGCGCAAGCTCGGCTTGCTCCGCGTTCCTGCTTCCGTTCCTGCCCTGCATCTTCTGCGTCCGCAGCAAGACGCTCTCCATCGCGAATGTCTGTATCATCAGGTCGGCTAATACGCAAAGCACCTCCTGCTCTTGTTCCAGCCGTAAGCCAAGCTTCTGAATGGCAAGCCCGCCGATGGCAAGGAACGTTTTTTTCGCTTGGCCAACCCGGTAAGCTTCCTTCTCCAGCGGCTCAGTGAATAGCGGCAGCGGCATAGGCTGCAATAGCACGCCCTGCAACGTCTGGGCGCTTTGGAGCAGCGGCAATTCACCCTTCATCGCCTTCTTGAGCAGAGTGCCCGGAATGAGCATGCGATTGATTTCGTTCGTGCCTTCGAATATCCGGTTAATGCGTGAATCCCGGTAGATCCGCTCCACCTTGTATTCTCGGATGTACCCGTATCCTCCGTGAATCTGCACCCCCTCATCGACGACGGCGTCCAGCGTCTCCGAAGCAAATACTTTCACCATCGAGCATTCGATCGCATATTCGCTTATTGCTTTGGCGGCTCTTCTACCCTCATCGACAGCTGACGATTCGCCCTCCTCCCCCGCCTCCACATCGGACAGTCTAAGCGTGTCGTCGATAAAACCGGCTGTGCGATAGAGCAGACTCTCCAGAGCAAACGTGCGAATATTCATGTCCGCGAACTTGGCGGCAATGAGGGGAAAGCCCGATATAGCCTGCCCGAATTGCTTACGCGTGTTGGCATAACCGGAAGCGAGCTCAATCGTCTCCTTGGACGAACCGAGACATGCGGCTCCCAGCTTGAAGCGTCCAATGTTCAAAATATTGAAGGCAATATGATGCCCCTTCCCAACCTCCCCCAGCACATGAGAAATGGGGACGGCAACATCCTCGAAGAAGAGCGGGCAGGTTGATGATCCCTTAATGCCCATCTTATGCTCCTCAGGACCGACACTGAACCCCGGCGTATCCCGTTCGACAATAAAAGCGGTGAACTTATCGCCATCCACCTTCGCATAGACGATAAAGAGATCGGCGAAGCCGGCGTTCGTAATATACAGCTTGGAACCGTTCAGAATATAATGCTTCCCATCACCCGACAGCTTTGCCGTCGTCCGAGCTCCAAGCGCGTCAGAGCCCGATGCGGGCTCCGTCAGACAGTAAGCCGCGATCTTCGTTCCCGTAGCGAGGTCCGGCAAATACTTACTCTTCTGCTCCGGCGTTCCGAAAAACACGATCGGCAGCGTCCCGATGCCCGTATGCGCGCCTACTGATAGCGCAAAGGAAGAAGAACGCGCCAGCGTCTCCGCCAACAAGGTTGTGCTAACCTTATCCAGCCCTATGCCGCCGTACGCCTCCGGGATGTCCGCGCCAAGCAAGCCCAAATCTCCAGCCTTCCGCATCAGCTCCACGGTCAGCTCATAATTCAGAGCCTCGATTTCCGCATCCTTGGGAACGAGCTCCGTCTCCAGAAACTGCGAGGCGGCATGATGCATCAACCGTTGTTCTTCTGTGAAGTCCTCGGGCGTCACGACCGCTTCCGGCTTGCTGTCTTCAATGATGAACCGTCCGCCGAATCGTCTCGTATCCGTCATGCCAATGCCCTCCCTATAGCTTGCAATGTCAAGTACATGTCTTCATCCGATCTTCGTCTCTACTGCCCTGCGTACACTTCCAACACGCCTGCCGCTCCCATACCGCCGCCGATGCACATCGTCACAACGCCAATTCCGCCTCCGCGTCTCCCCAATTCATGAATAAGCGACACAGACATCTTCGTACCCGTACAGCCGAGCGGGTGACCGAGTGCAATCGCTCCTCCGTTCACATTGATCCGCTCTGGATTAAGCCCCAGTTCGCGAATGATAGGCACGCACTGGGCAGCGAACGCCTCGTTCAACTCGAACAAATCCACATCTTCCTTCGTAATGCCCGCTTTCTGTAGCGCCTTCGGGATTGCCTCGATCGGACCGATGCCCATAATCTCCGGTGCTACCCCCGCTACGCTAAAGCTGCGGAACACGGCGAGCGGCTTCAAACCAAGCTCCTCCGCGCGACTGCGACTCATAACGATGACAGCCGCCGCCCCGTCGCTCATTTGCGATGCGTTGCCCGCTGTAACCGTCCCCTCACGAGCAAAAGAAGGCTTGAGTGTAGATAGCGTCTGCACCGTCGTCTCCGGTCTTACCCCTTCGTCAATCGTATAGGTAAATGTCTTCTGCCAGGGACGTCCATTATCATCCGTGCCGGATCTGCTCGCCGTAATGGGTATAATCTCGGCCTGAAATAATCCGGCAGCGATCGCCGTGGCCGCCTTCTGGTGACTGGCAGCGGCGAAGGCGTCCTGCTGCTCTCTGGATACGCCATACCTGCGGGCAACCTCCTCCGCTGTATGCCCCATCCCCATATACACCTCCGGCAGCGCATCCACAATACCGGGATGCGGCGACAGCCGGAAGCCGGTCATGGGCACATGACTCATACTCTCGACGCCGCCAGCAATGACCGCGTCTGCTTCACCAAGCCTGATCCGCTCCGCCGCATAAGCGATCGCCTGCAGCCCCGACGCGCAGAACCGGTTCACCGTAACAGCCGGCGTCGTCACCGGCAAGCCCGCATACAGCGAGATGACCCGCGCCACGTTAAGCCCTTGCTCGCCCTCTGGCATCGCGCAACCGAAAATTACATCCTCAATGGCTTCCTTCGGAAGACCCGGCACCCGCTCCAGCGCCCCTTGGATGACCGCTCTGCCCAAATCCTCCGCCCTCGTCTCCGCCAGGCTTCCCTTCGATGCTTTCCCTACCGCCGTCCGGACAGCCGATACGATAACGGCATCCCGTTCATGCTGCTCAAACCTCTCCTGCCCCCTCATCGCACTCCCCCTCTCAATTGCGAAGCGGCTTGCCCGTGGCAAGCAAATGACTCATGCGTTCCTGCGTCTTGCGCTCTCCGCACAGACTAAGGAACGCCTCGCATTCCAAATCAAGCAAGTATTGCTCGCTTACTTCCGATCCCTGCTTCACATCTCCGCCGGCAAGCACATGCGCAAGCTTGCCCCCGATAAGCGCATCGTGCCCGCTGATTAGTCCAGATAAGCGCATGGACTCAACTGCCATCTTCAGCACCGCCTTGCCCTCCTTGCCGGCAACGGCAATTCGCTCCTCCGGAGGGGCCGCATAACCCGCACGGTCTAGCTCCAGCACCGCCCGCTTAGCCTCCGATATGCGGGCATCCTGTCTAGATAGGACACGATCCTGCGGACGGAGCAGTCCGAGCCGCTTCGCATCATGACCGCTTGTCGATGCCTTTGCCATAGCGATGGTCTCAAACAACGCATTAAGCGGCTGCTGAAAATCTACACTTCCCCTTTGTCCGCCCGATGCGGCCAACGCCCGCTGGGCAGCCAGCGCCGACGCTTCCTTGCAGCCCCCGCCTGCAGGAATAAGACCAACACCTGTCTCCACCAGTCCAAAGTAAGTCTCCGGCGACAGAATAATCTGATCGGCCGGCAAGCATGCCTCCACACCGCCGCCGAGCGTCATCCGATGAGGAGCGGCTACAACGGGACGATCCAGCCGTTTCAGCCGCAGCATGCTGTCCTGGAAGAAGCGAATAATCTCCTCGACTTCATCCCATTCGCCGTTCTGCGCTTCCATAAGCAGCAGAACGAGATTGGCGCCCACACAGAAGTTCCGGCCTTCATTAGCCAGCACCAGCCCGCGCCAGTTGCGGGACACCTCCTGCACCGATTGCCGGATTGCCGTCAGCACCTCGCCCCCAATGGCATTGTTCTGCGAATGGAATTCCAGGCAGACTACCTCATCGCCAAGGTCGATCAAGCTGGCGCCTGGCGTGGAGAATACAGTGCGTCCCGCAGACTTCAGCGCCGTCAGCGAGATCACATCCTCTTCTTCCTTCTCTGCCGTGAAGCCGCCCCTCGTCGCATGGAACCGCTTCTCGCCGGATACGCGGTAGAAGCTCGTATGTCCCTCGGCCAGCCATTCCTCTACCCAAGCCGGAATCGTATCGCCCTCCTGCTTCATTCGCGAGACTGACTCTTCCAGACCAATCGCGTCCCATAACTCGAAGGGGCCCAGCTCCCAATTAAAGCCCCAGCGCATCGCCCGATCAATCTCTATAATGGAATCCGCTATAACGCCGACTTGGGCTGCTGTATACAGCAGCGTCTTTTTCAACGTTGACCATGCGAACCGGGCATGCTTATGATCCGGGTCGGCGGCAAGCAGCGCACGAGCCTTAGCAGCTGCACCCTTCGCCGACTTGGCCGCATCGATGACCGGAGATGACACGCGCCGCTGTTCGCCATACTCCAGCGTATCCAGTCGTAGCGACTCGATCCGGCTGCGGCCATCCTCGCCCTTCAGCTTGCGATAGAAACCCGCGCCCGTCTTCTCGCCGAGCCTGCCAAGCGATACAAGCCTGGCCAGCAGCTCCGGTCTCTCGAAGGTCGCCCGCTCTTCATCATCTGCGCTTCTCTCCCGTACGTTGTCCACGACATGCAGGAGCGTATCGAGTCCGACCAGATCCAGCATGCGGAAGGTAGCGGTCTTGGGCCTGCCGAGCGCCGGTCCCGTCAGGGCATCGGCCTCTTCTACCGTAAGACCGTAGGTCTCCGTAGCGGCCAGTGTCACCATCATGCCGTAGGAGCCGATCCGGTTGGCGATGAAATTCGGCGTATCCTTCGCGAGCACTACGCCTTTGCCCAGCCGCTTCTCGCATAGCTCTGTCAGCAGATCGATTGTCTCCGGGTCCGTATCGTCCGTCGGAACGACCTCCACCAGCTTCATATAACGCGGCGGGTTGAAGAAATGCGTAGCGGCGAAATGCCGCCTGAACTCCAGGCTCCTTCCTTCCGCCATCGCCGCGACCGACAACCCCGACGTATTCGTGCTGACCAGCGTGCCGGGACGCCTTGCCGACTCGATGGCGGCGAGAATTTCCTGCTTGATGTCGAGCCGCTCCACAACCACCTCGACGATCCAATCCACATCGCCTAAATGGGTCAGATGGTCGGTCAGATTGCCTGGCGTCACACGCTTCACCCATGCGCTATCATACAGCTGGGCCGGCTGCGCCTTCGCCATTTTGGCTACCGCCGCGGCAGACAATCGATTGCGCACGATGGTATCAGTTAGCGCAAGTCCCTTCTTCTCCTCCGCTTCGGTCAGCTTCTTCGGCACGACGTCAAGCAGCAAGACGTTCATGCCGGCGTTCGCCAAATGCGCGGCAATTCCCGCTCCCATCACGCCGGAGCCGATGACGGCCGCATTGCGAATGGAACCCGCATTTTTTGTACGGGTCTGTTGGTTGGTCATCGTATCGCCTCACCTCACGTTTTTAGAATCCAGCTGCGTTATCCCGCTTGCTGGCACTACCCGAACACGCTGTCAGCGAGCAATTCCGCTACATCGCGCGCGATGACTTTTTCTCCTTCCTGCAGCGACTTCAGGCCATCCTCCATCATCGTCAGACAATATGGACAGGCTGAGCTGATCACAGAAGGCTTAACAGCAAGCGCTTGCGCAGTCCGCGCATAATTAACCCGCGTCCCGGCATGCTCCTCCATCCACATCAAGCCGCCGCCCGCTCCGCAGCACATGCCGTTTTTGCCCGAACGCTCCATCTCCTCGATGAACAAGCCGGGAATAGCTTTCAATACAGCTCTTGGCGCTTCATACGTATCGTTGTACCTTCCGAGATAACAGGAATCATGCACCGTCACGCGTTCCTCCACAGCGAATTTTGGTGTAAGCCTGCCCTTCGACAGCAGCTCCGCCAACAGCTCGGTATGATGCGTAACGCGCACATCCCCCCGCAGTCCGAAGTCTGGATATTCGTTCTTGAAGGTGTTGTACGTATGGGGGCAAGCCGTGACGATATGCTTGACGCCGTACTTCGCGAGCACGGCAATATTGTCACGACACAGCTCCTGGAACAGCAGCTCGTTGCCAATGCGGCGGGCGGTATCTCCTGAGCTGCGCTCCTCATGACCCAGCGTCCCGAAGTCTACGCCTGCCGCCGCAAGCAAGCGGACCAGATCGAACAGCACGCGTCTGCTGCGCGTATCGTACGATCCCATGGAACCGGCCCACAGCAGCACCGCCGGCATCCGGCCCTGCGACTTGCGTTCGCTCATCGTATCTACTCGAATGCCTGTCTTGCGCTCGCACTCCTCAATCCAGGCTGCCCGCTCCGCGCGTGGAAGCCCCCATGGATTGCTCTGGCGTTCGATGTTCTGCAATGCGCGCTGGCCGTCGGACGGCATGCGTCCCTCCATCAGCACCAGGTATCTCCGCATCTCGATAATTTTGTCTACGTGCTCGTTGCCTACCGGACATTGATCCTCGCAATTGCGACAGGTCGTGCAGGACCACAGCTCATCCTCGGTGATGACATCCCCGATCAGCTCCAGCTCAACCGGACCCGCGCCTTCCCGCTTGGCCCATGCCGCGCCCTGTACCGCCATCGTCGGCCCAATATCGGTACGATACTGCGACTCCTCGCCTTCCCCGGTCGCCGCCTCCCAAGCTGGCATAACCGCGCCCATCACATGCGCCCCGCCGCCCGCTCCTTTGCCGGGCCATAATCCGGCTGGAAGCCATGGCGATTTGGAAGTAAGGGCAGCTCCCTTCTCCGTCAAATGATCTCTCAGCTTCACAATAAGATGCATGGGCGAAAGCAGCTTCCCTGTGCTTGCCGCCGGACACACATTCGTGCAGCGCCCGCATTCGACGCATGCATACAGATCAAGCAGCTGCTTCTGGTTGAAATCCTCAATCTTCCCGGCGCCGAATGACTCCGCTTCCTCATTCTCCAGATCAAGCGGGATCAGACGTCCCGGCGGTTCATTCCGCCTGAACCACAAATTGACTGGAGCGGTTAGCAGATGAAAGTGTTTCGATTGCGGCACATAGACCAGAAAGCCGAGCAGGACCAGCAAGTGCAGCCACCAGAACAGCTCGAACCCGGCCATGGCCAGTACGCTTTTCTCCTGTACACCAAGCATCAGCAGCAGTTGAGAGACCGACTCGCTGATAGGCGCGAAGGGAGCTGCCACCGACTCCTCCGCTCCCGCCGCCAGCCGCTCAAAGGCCAGAGACAGCAGCACTGTCAGCATAAGCGTACCGATAAACCACATGACCAGCGACGGTTTCCATCCCCGCTTCAGCCGAGTCAGCTTCTCGCCGTAACGGCGGTATGCCCCGTACAGCACAGCCGCGAGCACCAGTGCAACCGTAATCTCTTGTATCAAAGAGAACGCGCCGTAATACGGCAAAGGCAGCGGCTTGCCTCCGCTCAGCCCTTTCCAAATCAGATCAAGCGCTCCAAATTGAAGCATGATGAAGCCGTAGAAATAGACGAGATGCATAACGCCGCTGCGAACATCGTTCAGCAGTCTGCGATGAGCGAGCACCTCGCCCGCAATGCCCTTGTGTCCCACAGGCTTGTGCCGCTCGAACACCGCCGGCTCTCCAAGCCGCATATATCCGATACGGCGAAGCACGACAGCGGCGAACATCCATACTGCGCTCCCTGTCAGCGCCGCAAACAAAATCCACCTCCCCCACCTGATGACGTCTGGATAACCTGCCAGTAGTAGCGCAGCCGTATCGGCCGTAAGCGGCGCAGCCAACCCGCGCGTCACGTCTGCGCCGGCAGCCAGCGTCCCCCATATCCCTGTCATTCGCACAGCCCTCCCCGTCTCCCGTATTGCCCCAGCCTCACCGGCTATGGCCGTCCTCCGGATTGGTCGGACAAGCTTATAAAGCGCTTTCAAAAATGGCCGCGGTGCTCCAAGTATATGAACGGCATCCGATGAACATGCTTCGGAGCGATGAATGCCCGGCGGTCTATTCATCCCCCATACGTCATAAGGTAGCACTGATGGACAATACTTGTTGGTCTTACGCAGGGCCCTACTTTTGAACGACCGGGAGGGAAGCTACTTTGCCTAAAATAGTCGTGTTGCTCAAGCAAACCTTCGACACTGAGGAAAAAATAATCGTCACGCCACAAGGCGTAGACGAGCGCGAGGCCAAGTTCGTCATTAATCCTTATGACGAATATGCGCTGGAAGAAGCCATTCAGTTGAAAGAGAAACTAGGCGGCGAGGTTATCGTCGTCACCTGCGGAACGGAACGGGCGCAGGAGGCGCTGCGGACGGCGCTTGCCGTCGGCGCGGATGAAGCAGTCCGGCTGGACAACGAAGGATTGGGAGACGACAGCTATGCAGTCGCGGAAGCGTTAGCGGCGGTCATCAGCCCCCTGTCCCCCGATCTGCTGCTGGCGGGACTCTTCGCCGTAGACAGCGGCTCCGGCAGCGTCGCATTACAGGTGGCCGAGCGTCTGGGCCTGCCGCATGCTTCCGCAGCGGTGAAGCTGACGCTGGGTACAGCTGCGGAACTCGGGCTGACCAATTCCGTACAAGCGGCGCAATACGCGCTGATCGAACGAGATGCGGAAGGCGACACCGAGACGGTCGCCATCCCTCTTCCCGCGCTTATTACCGCCCAGCAGGGATTGAACGAGCCCCGCTATCCGTCCCTGCCGGGCATTATGAAGGCCAAGCGCAAGCCGCTGCGCACCGTTACGCTGTCGGAGTTGGGACTAGGTACAGGTGCAAGGGGTTCTTCGCGCACGCAGAGGGCCGCACTCTCCCCTCCTCCGCCGCGCGCTACTGGCAAGCAGCTTGCCGGATCTCCAGAGGAGCAGGCCAAGGGATTGGTAGAGCTGCTGCGCACGGAAGCGAAAGTTCTGTAAGAGCTGAAATTAGACCCCCCAACGCCTATTCCAGATGTGAAAGGAGCTGTATCGCATGTCCAGAACGATACTAGTTTATGCCGAGCGGCGCGACGGATTGCTGCGCCGCGTCGCCTTTGAGGCGCTCGGCGCAGCCAGGCGCCTCGCGGGCGAGGGCGGCTCAGTGCACGCCGTCCTCGCCGGAAGCGGCGGCGCGGCGGAGGACGCCGCCGCGCTCCAAGCCAGAGGGGCGGATGTCGTGCATATCGCCGACGATCCCACCCTTCAAGATTACGCGCCCGAGGCGTACCTCGCCGTGCTGCGCGCAGCCATGGATGCGGTCAGGCCGGACGCGCTGCTGCTCGGCCATACCGCTGCGGGGCGCGAGCTCGCGCCCCGGGTGGCCGCGGCCTATGGCGCCGGCCACATCGCCGACGTCACCGCCATCGAGCCATTCGAGGATGGCGGTGACGTCGGCTTCATTCGCCCGCTCTACGCCGGCAAGGCGTTCGAGCGGCGCAGCTTCCTGCCGGGGCACCCGTGGGTCGTCACGGTGCGCCCGAACAATCTTCCGCCGGCAGAGCCCCAAGATGCCGGCGGCAGAAGCGGCGGCTCGGTACAGGCGCTGACGTACGCGCCGCCGCAGCTGTGGACCGCCGTGCGAGGCTTGCTGCGCCGCGCCGGCGGACAGCTTGATCTCGCCGAGGCCGACGTCGTCGTATCGGGCGGACGAGGCGTGCGCAGCGCGGCGGGCTTCGAGCCGCTACAGGCGCTCGCCGCTGCGTTCGGCGGCGCGGTAGGCGCGTCCCGCGCCGCTTGCGACGCTGGCTACTGCGACTATGCCCTCCAGATTGGGCAAACGGGCAAAGTCGTGACGCCGCAATTGTATATCGCCTGCGGCATCAGCGGCGCGATTCAGCATCTTGCGGGCATGAGCCAGTCCCGCACCATCGTCGCCATTAACAAGGACGCCGACGCTCCGATCTTCAGCATCGCGGATTATGGCATCGTCGGCGATTTGTTCGAAGTCGTGCCATTGCTCACTTCCGAAGTGCTTCGGACCAACCAGCAGGCCAACTAACCGGAAGAGCTAGTACGCGCTAAAGCAAGCTCCTTTCGCTAAAGAATCAACAAGAAAACCTCCGAATAGTTCGGAGGTTTTCTTGTTTCTATCAGCCTACTCTCTTAACCTAGTTACAGTCATTCACCCCATCTTCTCCGCTGCAATAGCAAAATAAACAGGGAATCTTCCCCCTATCATACGATTCTTGTCTGTGTAATAGCGTATATGTCCAAACCCATTATCCGTTAAAAGGTTCTCCACTTGCTTCCGGCTCAAATAACGTCCTTTCGAATGGACCGGAGCATGACCTCCACCCCATGCCGCCCTCCATTTCCGAAGAGCGTACACTATCGTCTTCCTACTCCATATCCCTCGCCTATGAATCAAGTAATCCAGCGGATAACCCGAACCATGCACGAGCAAAAACAATCTCCCTCCAGGTTCAAGCACACGATGCATCTCACCAATTGCCCTCTTCACGTTCAAATAGTGCAGCGAAGCCCGGCATATTGCCATATCAAAGCTAGCTTCCCTCCAAGGCAGTTGGTGAATGTCGCCGATATGTGTGTCGATTTGCTGTCCGCCTGCTGCGTCGTTCATCCTATAAACTGCCGTACCTGCGGCGCTCGTACTCCCCCGTACATCACAACCTTCTGTCTCCAGCAGCGTCTGCAACAGCTCAATTGGCTCGCTAGCAGCGTCAATTCCACATACCCGCTCCCGCCGCTCAGCCTTCAGCAAAGCAAAGATCGTAGCGCCCCCGCCGCAGCAAATATCCACAATTCTGCGTCTTCCTGAAGCCTCTTCTATTAACAATAGATCAAGAGGTTCCTGGCGGTACATTTGACGATAATATTCGTAACAGCTGTAAGCAAGCTGCGTGTCTATTAATCTTCCAGTTGGTGATACCCATCCTTGTTCCATAAGTCTATCCTGTGCAGAATTTCTATTCCCCTCTGCTCCCGACAAACGAATGCCCGATTCGCTGGCGAACAAATAAGCCATTCCTGCCAAGAGATCAAACTCCCGGAATATCTCTCCTACTCCTTCATAAGGCTGCTTGTCCATCAACCGCTCTGACCGGTCACCCATGTTGGACCCTGCCTACAGCTTGATGCTCGTAATGCTCTATTGACGTGCAGTCATAATCGGTTAACATCCGTTCGATTTTCCGATGCGTCCCGCCCAGCCCGTAATATCTTCTGATGCTACTGGTCCACGTCGACTGGAAGATGCGCGGCTGCTCTTTATCCAAGTCATAAGGATGAATATAGAACAAAAAGTAACGATGATGCTTCATCCATGACTTTGCGCCATAGCGGAACATTTCATAGGGATATAATCGGTAATACCCCCCGCCTGCCCACGGGATATGGAAGCTCCCGATTCTATGCGCCGGCAACGGATATTCAATCAGTCCCTCTTTTATTCGAAATGGGGAACCTGGATTGGTATATCCCCCTAGCCCACTCGATTCCTCTGCGAACGAGTTGGGCATTAAGCTGGAATCATAGTTGAAGCCTTCTTCCTCCAGCAGATCCAGCCCCCATTCCGTCATGGAAAAGCATGGCGCTCGGTATCCGCGAACCTCAGAGCCGGTCAGTTGCTCCAATAAGGATTTTGAATGTCGGATATCCTTCTTGAATTCAAGCCGTGATTGCTTATAGACCAGCCGATGCGCATAGCCATGGGACGCAATCTCATGACCTCGACGATGAATCTCCTTCACCAGCTCAGGCTTATGCTCCGCTATCCAGCCCAATACAAAAAACGTGCCTTTCGCATTCTTTTCGTCTAGCATATCAAGCAGCAGATGCGTTGGCTTCTCCAACCTGAACGGATAGCGCTTCCAATCGGCAAGTGACAACTCCGGGCTGCAAAACCAGTCTTCCAGATCAACCGTAAAAATCATGTCCAACGGCTTCACCCTCTCTGCATCTATTCTCATTGAATTTGCGGCAAAAAGTTCAGCTCCCTCTATTATAAGGGATATTATGAACGAATAGGAAATAATTAGAGATATCCTATCCTTCGAGATTAGTCGATTCACCAAAAAAGCTGATCCCGACAGATTGAAATCTGTTCAGAACCAGCTTATCTTATCGCTCCATTATGCGAAGTCAGGCAACACGATTTCTCTTATGCAATCAGGCGCTTCGTACCATTCATCATGAACGGCGTTCGTAACGGGATAAGAACGGAGCAAGTAGCTCTCGGGCGCTTCCATATGCTTGCGCAGCTTGCTGAATTCCGTCTGCTTGGGATTCAGCCAATCCTCGATGCCTTCCTCGTCCAGTACGATCGGCAGACTTGACTGCCAGACGGACATCGATCCGCTGGTTGCTGCTGTCAGCATGGTGAAAGCACGTACTTCTTTGCCGCTTGAATGACGCCAGCAATCATACATGCCAGCTATGCCAAGCACGGTATGACCGGGCAGAACCGTATGCATCGCTCTCGGCTCCCGCTCCTTGCCGAAGATCTTCTGTCCATAAAATCCGCTGCATGGAATGACGCAGCGCTGGCGCTTCATCATCCGATGCAGGAATGGCTTATTCGGCAAAGCCGCATAGTCAGCGTTCACCGAATCTTTGGCCCAGAACGGAAACAATCCCCATCTCGCTTCCTGCAGCACGCGTGTGTCGTGCCGGTCGTTCATTATAATGGACACGTTCTGAGTCGGCGCTACGTTGAACCGATTCGTATGTCCAACCACCACTTTTTTGATTCCAAACCGCTCTACAATCTCACTCACATCCGCCGTCAACGAAAACCGTTCAATCATCGCTGGATCGCTCCTTTAGCCTCTTGGCCTCGTAGTTGAATCCAGTTTTTGTAGGTTGGAGGAAAATTATGCATGCGAGTTTTTTAAACGATTTTTAAGCGGTTAGAATTATTTATCGATAGTAATCGTTTAGGTCGTAAATCGTTTCCGGAACTTCAGCGGAGGCATTCCAGTATTTGATGCGAACAGACGGGAGAAATGCGGAGTTTGTCGGAAGCCCGTCTCCTCCGCTACTCTCGCAATCGTCCAATCGGTCTTGATTAGCAGCAATTTTGCTTGGTCAAGGCGATAATAAAGCAAATATTGCTGCGGTGTACAGCCAAACACTTCCGACATGCAACGCGTGATATAGTTCGTATGAAGATCAAGCACCTCGCTCAGCATCGTATTGCTGATGGAGGTCCGATAATTCAGTTTCAAATAGGCCGCTGCTCTCTCGGCTACCGATACAGCCGCTTTGGCCGCATCTGAGCGCCAGCCTTCATCGAGCATTTGAAGCAGATGCAGAAAGCGCTGCTGCCGATCCCAGAATGCTCCGTGCGAAGAGCTTTTCGCAGCTTCATGAAGCTGAGAGAAGATAAGCTTGGCTTCATCCGGATAATTCAGCTTCATCTTCTTGGGCAGACGGATGGCATACGTATAATAATCTCCCAGAATGCTGCCGGGTTGATTGTCTTCGGTCTCCTCCCATGCGCCAACGGTCTGGAAGTGAACCCAATCGAATATAGTCTCTTCATCGCATGGACGGAAAGAATAATGCCAGCGATCCGGCCTCAAAATGAGTACGTCTCCCGGCTTCAATATCCATTTATAGTTTTCCTCGGCGACATAAAGCGTTCCCTCATTCACGAACAACAGATCAAAAACTCCCAAATTCGTTCGATTGGGATGCTCCTCGCCGGGTCTATAAGTAATTCGGTTCGACTCTACAAAAAAAGGCAGAGGCGGTGAACGAAACGTTAGCAATAAATCTTCTGACAAGCTGATCCCTCTCCCTAATACATAACTGCATGAATTCCCTTGAATACTGCCATGTTACTTGAAGTGCAGATCGTTTGTCCATACTCTAATTGCTTACAAGTTCCGTCCCTGTCCATCCAGCAAAAAGAACCTTGGTTTCTAACGATGGTTCATCGCAGAATCAAGGCCCTTATCTGGCATCGAATACGAAAGCTCGAGTTCGATACCAGCTTATATGGATGGAGTGTTATAGCGATACGGTCTGAATCCCGTTGAACATCGTCGCCATATAAATATGATCGTCCATAATGTCGATATCCGTAACCGGAAAACCTAACTTGACTGATAATAGCACCAGACGATCCGCTATGTACACAAGCTTGAACAGACCTTGATCTGTACACACATAGATTCCGCCCCGCTTCGCGACAATAGAATAAATGATCTTTTTGCCAAATTGAATCCGATCGAACCGCCCTTTCTTATCGCCCACCACTAGCTCTCCCTGATCGGTCGCTCCGATCAGATGTCCCCGATAGACGGCAAGACTGGTAATCCTCCGCTGCAATTCGAAATTCACCCACTCATCCATGAAACGATCATATAAGGATATGCCTGTATCATGTCCGACAATGACATATTGCGGGAGACTAATAAAATCATATGCGTGTTTCCCTTCGCATGAGAGCTGGCCCCACTTCGCTCCTGTCCGAATCCAAAGCCCGTCTGACGTCGAGGCATAACATGCACCTCCAAGCCTCCGATACTGATAGCAAGGCAGCGTTAACCCATCCTGTTCCCATGACTCCCCATTCCATTCATACAGACCGCTGTTCGTACAAGCATGCAGCAGCTCCTGATGAAGTTGAAGTCGATGAATACCGGTCGTATCAGGTAAGCCCGCACCAAGCTTATCCCACTCGGATTCAACATCAATCGAATATACACCATGCCCGACCGTAGCAGCGAACACGCCATAAGGCCCTGCCGTCACAGCGGAGAATGGGAATAAAAGCCAATTCCATGGCTGTGTAGTTCCCGTCTGCATTGATTTAAACACCTTTCCGCGTACTAAACAAGGGATGTTTCATCTCATTCGGTTACGCATACCTATTTATCCGGCTATTTGTTGATAATTATTATCAATTAAATGATAACCATTCTCATATCAAGTTGTCAACCTTGTTCTAAGCGCCCATTTTCCGAAAAATAGGTTAATGCCTACGCCTGCACCTCCCCGCACCCAAGCAAACCTCCACATTAGCCCGTAGTATAAATAAAACACCTAGGAGGTGCTTCAACTGAACGAGTCCAATCGTCGTTACCGCAAACGTTCAGCCAAAAAACAAACGTTAAAAATCAAAACGTCCAATAGCGGCAACTATCCGAAAAGACATAAGAAAATAGTTGCTGCGAAGAGAAAACGGATCTACATCTCGGGCACAAGACGCAGACACCGTCCTCATCACCGTCATGAACATCATCAGTGTGACCATCATTGCAATGAGCATTGCGAGCACAGAGGCCCGATAGGTCCAATAGGACCGCAGGGCCCCGAAGGTGAGCGCGGCAAAAAAGGGGATGATGGCGATCGAGGCAAGCGTGGCCGTGACGGAGCCACTGGTCCTCAAGGTCCTCAAGGAACTCAAGGTCCTCAAGGAACTCCTGGGACTCCGGGAGCTCCAGGGGCACCAGGTGCTCCAGGGACTCCAGGTGCTCCAGGGACTCCAGGTTCCCCTGGAACTCCAGGGGCCACGGGGGCTACAGGGGCCACCGGTCCATCAGGAGGTCCTCCCGGAGCAACGGGCGCAACGGGCGCAACTGGTACAACAGGCTCACAAGGCCCGGTAGGTCCTCAGGGTCCACAAGGAGCTCAAGGAGCTGTCGGACCTCAAGGGCCTCAAGGAACACAAGGCGATCCCGGACAGCAGGGGCCACAGGGACCTCAAGGACCACAGGGACCTCAAGGCGTTGCCGGTCCACAGGGAGCTCAAGGGCCTCAAGGCATCGCAGGTCCTTCCGGAGCAACTGGCGTAACTGGGGCAACAGGAACGACTGGGGCTGCGGGAGTGACCGGAGCTACTGGGGCTGCGGGAAATCAAGGACCTGTTGGTCCACAAGGACCTCAAGGTGTAGCCGGCCAGCAAGGTCCGGCCGGACCTCAAGGACCTGCAGGACCTCAAGGACCTCAAGGAGCACAAGGACCTATAGGAAGTACAGGGATTACGGGAGCAACTGGCTCCACAGGAGCTACGGGTATAGGCGTAACTGGCGCTACAGGAACGACTGGTGATACTGGAGCCACTGGAACAACTGGTAATACAGGTGCGACTGGGGCGACTGGTGTTACAGGAGCTACGGGTGCAACCGGAGCGACTGGGGACACAGGGGCGACTGGCGCTACGGGTGCTACAGGTACGGGTGCAACTGGTGTGACTGGCGATACTGGCGCAACCGGGGCGACTGGGGGCACAGGGGCGACCGGCGCTACGGGTGCGACAGGTACGGGTGCTACGGGTGTGACTGGCGATACTGGCGCAACCGGGGCGACTGGGGGCACAGGGGCGACCGGCGCTACGGGTGCGACAGGTACGGGTGCTACGGGTGTGACTGGCGCAACCGGGGCGACTGGGGTTACCGGTGTGACTGGTGCTACGGGTGCTGCCGGTACGGGTGCTACGGGTGTAACTGGTGACACTGGAGCAACTGGTGCTACAGGGGTAACCGGCGTGACTGGCGCTACGGGTGCAACCGGGGGAACAGGTGCGACAGGATCTACAGGGACGACTGGCAGCGGAGCTATCATCCCATTTGCTTCCGGAATACCACTCGTCTTGACCACTATACTCGGCGGGCTTGCCGGCACTGGTGGATTAGTCGGATTTGGAGCAAGCGCTCCGACTTTAAGCATTCTCGGTGCAACGATAGATCTTACCGGCGCTGCCGGCACCCTCTTGAACTTCGCCTTCTCCGTTCCTCGAGACGGGGTTATCACATCCATCGCCGCGTATTTCAGCACGACTTTGGCTCTAAATTTGATTGGCAGTACGATAACTGTTCAAGCACAGCTTTACAGTTCAACGACGCCAGACAATATATTCAGTCCGATCGCTGGAACGAATGTAACGTTGGCTCCGCCTTTAACTGGCTTGTTAGCCCTAGGTACCACAAGCAACGCCATACTAACAGGCCTGAATATTCCAGTAACGGCTCAAACTCGCCTTCTTCTCGTCTTCTCCGCGACTGCTACCGGAATATCGCTTATTAATACAGTTGCAGGTTATGGCAGCGCAGGCGTAAACATCGTATAACCGTTAACGACCCACCATTATATAACAGACCAAGTTACAGGCTTGGTCTGTTTCTTTGTGTTAATCCTTCGTTTCATTTGTAGGAACACTTTCATTTTACCTATTCCTGCATCCTATTCATATTGATGCTGACATATCTCCTTCCCTATTCTTTAAATCCTATTTTATAGAAGAAACAGATTTCAGAGTCGGTTTTAACTGAATGATCTTATTGAAAACTAGCTGAATTTAAACTACCCCATGGGGCGTACATTGGCACAATTTCTAATATAAAGGCACTCAGATGTTAAACACACATACATAATCTATCACTCTCACATAGGATACGAATAAGACAGGGAGGTGTTTAAATTGGAATATCCATCTAGCAATAAGAAATCAATTAGAATTACGAAAAACCGGACAAACCTTACACTATCCATTCACTCTAAAGAATCTTCCAACGGCGGCAAGAAAAAAGAAAAGAAATTAAAAGAGGAAGATCTACTCTTTCTCGACGGTGCTCGTTGTCACAGAGATCCTGTCGGACCTACTGGACCGACAGGACCTAGAGGCCCGCGCGGTAAAAAGGGCCATGACGGTGATAGAGGCAAAAGAGGTCGCAGAGGAGCGACTGGTGCTACGGGAGCTATGGGTAATACAGGGGCTACAGGGGCTACAGGTACGACTGGTGATCCTGGTGATCCCGGTGCTACTGGAGCAACTGGTGCGACAGGAACTGCGGGTGCGACTGGAGCGACGGGTAATACGGGGGCTACAGGTACGACTGGTGACCCCGGTGCTACTGGAGCAACTGGTGCGACGGGAACTGTGGGTGCGACTGGAGCTACTGGCCTGACGGGGGCTACGGGTGCGACTGGCACAACGGGCGCTACGGGTACTACGGGTGCCACTAGTGCTACAGGTGCTACGGGTGCTACGGGCGTTACAGGTACTACAGGCGTGACGGGTGCGACTGGCGCTACGGGCGCTACGGGCGCTACGGGTGCAACTAGTGATACTGGTGCTACGGGTGTGACAGGAGCTACTGGAGCAACCGGTGATACTGGTGCTACGGGAGCGACGGGTGCCACTAGTGCGACGGGCGCAACCGGTGCGACCGGCGTTACAGGTGCGACCGGACCGACTGGTGATATTGGTGCTACTGGCGTGACGGGTGCGACCGGTGTGACAGGCGCTACCGGACCGACTGGTGATGTCGGTGCTACTGGCGTTACAGGTGCGACCGGTGTGACAGGCGCTACCGGACCGACAGGCGATGTTGGTGCTACTGGCGTGACGGGTGCGACGGGTGCTACTGGTTCGACCGGTGTGACTGGCGTTACAGGTGCTACCGGACCGACTGGTGATGCTGGTGCTACTGGCGTGACGGGTGCGACGGGTGCGACGGGTGCTACTGGTTCGACCGGTGCGACGGGCGTTACAGGTGCTACCGGACCGACTGGTGATGCTGGTGCTACTGGCGTGACGGGTGCGACGGGTGCTACTGGTTCGACCGGTGCTACTGGCGTTACAGGTGCGACCGGACCGACTGGTGATGCTGGTGCTACTGGCGTGACGGGTGCGACGGGTGCGACTGGTTCGACCGGTGTTACCGGCGTTACAGGTGCGACCGGACCAACAGGTGATGTTGGTGCTACTGGCGTGACGGGTGCGACGGGTGCGACTGGTTCGACCGGTGTTACCGGCGTTACAGGTGCGACCGGACCGACTGGTGATGTTGGTGCTACTGGCGTGACGGGTGCGACGGGTGCTACTGGTTCGACTGGTTCGACTGGTGCAACTGGTGCGACGGGCAGCGGAGCTATAATTCCATTTGCTTCTGGAATACCGCTCGTCTTGACCACTATACTCGGCGGACTTGCCGGCACCGGTGGATTAGTCGGATTTGGAGCAAGCGCTCCGACTTTAAGCGTTCTCGGCGCAACGATAGATCTTACCGGCGCTGCCGGCACCCTCTTGAACTTCGCCTTCTCCGTTCCTCGTGATGGAGTTATCACATCTATCGCTGCTTATTTCAGTACGACAATAGCTCTCAGTTTGATTGGCAGTACAGTAACTATTCATGCACAGCTTTACAGTTCAACGACGCCAGACAATATATTCAGTCCGATCGCTGGGACGAATGTATCGTTGGCTCCGCCTTTAACTGGCATCTTAGCCCTAGGCACCACGAGCAACGCCATAATAACAGGTTTGAATATTCCAGTAACAGCTCAGACCCGCCTTCTGCTCGCCTTCTCCGCGACTGCTGCCGGATTAACACTTATTAATACAGTTGCAGGTTATGGTAGCGCAGGCGTAAACATCGTATAACCAATTACTCTTCATTATCTATATAACAGACTAAGTTGCAGATGCTATCCCCTTCAGTAAGCACTCTAAATGCCCTAGTTTTAATGTGAGGAATAGAGTGAATCTGGAGGGGATACTTAATGACAAAAGAGGTGCAGAAAGTTTAAGAGGGATCACTAGTTTATCTTGTATATCCGGCTAGTTCATCGGTTCATTTTATGATTTGTGCATTCGCACATTTTCTAATAAAAGTAAAAGAAATCGTTGAATGCACATGCGGAATCTAGCACCCCCTCGTAATATAAGGAAGAAAATAAGGAGGTGTTCCACCTGGACTATTCATCAAAGAAAAAGAAATCTATCAAAATAATTAAGCGAAAAACAGACAGTTCATTATCTATTCACTCTAATGAACTTCACTTCGACAAGAAGAAAAAGAAAAGATGCAGAGGGAAGGATGGCAAGAGAGTATCTTTTATCAGAGGACCTCGCGGCCATAGAGGACCACCAGGACCACCTGGGCCTGAAGGACCGGAGGGTCCTCGAGGAAGAAGAGGTAAAAGAGGTAAGGATGGAAAAGATGGTGAACGAGGAAAAAGAGGTCGTACTGGACCCACAGGGCCTACGGGGCCTACCGGATCATTTGATGGTGGCGAGCTTTTCAATGTCATTGGAACAATTGGATCTGCAACTGTAGGACTTGGTGATGACTTAATTTTCGAATCCGACACTATTGATATTGTCGTCACCCAAGGCTCTGCTATAGTTCGTCTTGAAGTTCCTACAGGAAGCACTGGAATAACCGGCGCTACGGGGGCGACTGGCGCTACGGGTACCGCTGGATCGACGGGTGCTACAGGGGCGACTGGCGCTACGGGTACTGCTGGATCGACGGGTGCTACAGGGGCGACTGGCGCTACGGGTACTGCTGGATCGACGGGTGCTACAGGAGCGACTGGCGCTACGGGTACTGCTGGATCGACGGGTGCTACAGGAGCGACTGGCGCTACGGGTACTGCTGGATCGACGGGTGCTACAGGGGCGACTGGCGCTACGGGTACTGCTGGATCGACGGGTGCTACAGGGGCGACTGGCGCTACGGGTACTGCTGGATCGACGGGTGCTACAGGGGCGACTGGTGCTACGGGTACTGCTGGATCGACGGGTGCTACAGGGGCGACTGGTGCTACGGGTACTGCTGGATCGACGGGTGCTACAGGGGCGACTGGCGCTACTGGAGTGACTGGCGCTACGGGTGACACCGGGGCTACGGGACCGACGGGCGTTACTGGCGCTACGGGTGACACCGGAGCTACGGGACCGACGGGTGTTACTGGCGCTACAGGTGACACCGGACCAACTGGTCCAACAGGCGCTACGGGCGACACTGGACCGACCGGGACTACGGGTGCAACGGGAGCCACTGGATCTACTGGATCGACGGGTGCAACCGGCGCTACGGGCGACACTGGACCGACTGGACCAACGGGGGCAACGGGAGCCACTGGATCGACTGGATCGACGGGAGCAACCGGCGCTACGGGCGACACTGGGCCGACTGGCGCTACGGGCGCAACGGGCGCAACGGGCGACACTGGACCGACTGGGGCTACGGGTGCAACGGGCGACACTGGATCGACTGGGGCTACGGGTGCAACGGGAGCCACTGGATCGACGGGTGTAACTGGCGCTACGGGCGACACTGGACCGACTGGGGCTACGGGTGCAACGGGAGCCACTGGATCGACGGGTGTAACCGGCGCTACAGGCGACACTGGACCGACTGGCGCTACGGGGGCAACGGGTGTCACTGGATCTACTGGGTCGACGGGTGTAACCGGCGCTACGGGCGACACTGGACCGACTGGCGCTACGGGTGCCACTGGATCTACTGGATCTACTGGATCGACGGGTGCAACTGGCGCTACAGGCGACACTGGACCGACTGGGGCTACGGGTGCCACTGGATCTACTGGATCGACGGGTGTAACCGGCGCTACGGGCGACACTGGACCGACTGGCGCTACGGGGGCAACGGGTGCCACTGGATCTACTGGATCGACGGGTGTAACCGGCGCTACGGGGGCAACGGGTGTCACTGGATCTACTGGGCCGACTGGTGCAACCGGCGCTACGGGCGACACTGGACCGACTGGCGCTACGGGGGCAACGGGTGCCACTGGATCTACTGGATCGACGGGTGCAACCGGCGCTACGGGCGACACTGGACCGACTGGCGCTACTGGGGTAACTGGAGCTACTGGACCAACGGGCACTACTGGTGCAACGGGAGCCACTGGATCGACGGGGGCTACTGGTGACATCGGACCGACTGGACCAACGGGCGCTACGGGTGCCACTGGACCGACAGGAGCTACAGGAGCTACAGGTGACACCGGACCGACTGGACCAACGGGCGCTACTGGCTCAACGGGTGCAACAGGAGCCACTGGACCGACTGGGGCTACAGGTGCTACAGGTGACACCGGACCGACTGGACCAACGGGCGCTACTGGCGCTACGGGTGCAACAGGAGCTACAGGTGCTACAGGTGACATCGGACCAACTGGACCAACGGGCGCTACTGGCGCTACGGGAGCCACTGGACCGACTGGACCAACGGGCGCTACTGGCGCTACGGGAGCCACTGGACCGACTGGACCAACGGGCGCTACTGGCGCTACTGGCGCTACTGGCGCTACGGGTGCCACTGGACCAACAGGGGCTACTGGTGACACCGGAACGACTGGACCAACGGGCGCTACTGGCGCTACTGGCTCAACGGGTGCAACAGGAGCCACTGGACCGACAGGAGCTACAGGAGCTACAGGTGACATCGGACCAACTGGACCAACGGGCGCTACTGGCGCTACTGGCTCAACGGGTGCAACAGGAGCCACTGGACCGACAGGAGCTACAGGAGCTACTGGACCGACAGGAGCTACAGGAGCTACTGGTGACATCGGACCGACTGGACCAACGGGCGCTACGGGTGCAACAGGAGCCACTGGACCGACTGGGGCTACTGGTGACACCGGACCGACTGGACCAACGGGCGCTACTGGCGCTACGGGTGCTACTGGACCAACTGGGGCTACTGGTGACACCGGACCGACTGGACCAACGGGCGCTACTGGCGCTACGGGTGCCACTGGACCGACGGGGGCTACTGGTGACACCGGACCGACTGGACCGACGGGCGCTACTGGGGCTACAGGTGCCACTGGACCGACTGGAGCTACTGGTGACACCGGACCAACTGGACCAACTGGCGCTACGGGTGCAACGGGAGCCACTGGACCAACAGGGGCTACTGGTGACACCGGACCGACTGGACCGACGGGCGCTACTGGGGCTACAGGTGCCACTGGACCAACAGGGGCTACTGGTGACACCGGACCGACTGGACCGACGGGCGCTACTGGGGCTACAGGTGCCACTGGTGCCACTGGACCGACTGGGCCAACGGGCGCTACGGGTGCTACGGGAGCCACTGGACCAACAGGGGCTACTGGTGACACCGGACCGACTGGACCGACTGGACCGACGGGCGCTACTGGAGCTACTGGGGCTACTGGAGCCACTGGAGCTACTGGAGCTACTGGAGCTACTGGAGCTACTGGAGCTACTGGAGCCACTGGAGCTACTGGAGCTACTGGCGCTACTGGACTGACTGTGACTACTGAAGGCTTTTCTGCAACTACAACTGCGGCAGGCGTTGCGGCATCACAACAAATTACTGGCTGGTCAGTTGCTTCCCCTCGCTTTGCGAGCGTCAACTTTAACCCAGTGACAGGAGTTTACACAGTTCCTACTACAGGCAGGTATCTGATCACTGCAACAGTAAGCTACACTACTACTGCTGCTTTAACTATAAGCTTAGGAGCTGGTATCGATCCCGCATTCGTCGTACAAAGAATTGCAGACTCAGCTGCTCTGGTTACTGGTCTTTTCCCTGTATTGAACGTTAACATTGCCTTGGTTCTTACACTACGGGCTGTCCTTGGAAATGGGACCGTAACGCTTGCTGGTGAAGCTGCTCTTAATGCCGGTGATACAATTGGATTGTTCTATGTTGCTGATGGTTTGACAATAGCACTAGATATAGGTGGAGCGGGTAGCGGTATCTTCTGGTCCATTAACCAACTAGTTTAATTAAATTGAGATCTTCCAGTTAATAAAGAAAATGAATTCAAATGCCCTTAGTCCCTTCTTCGAGAAGAAGCGACTAAGGGGTTTTTCTACATCAACTACAATAATCTAAAGTGGTAACTTCAGATTTTTAAACATGACACTATCTTTTATATAGTTTTACAAACACTCAAATATACCCCTTATTCATTAAAAACTCCACTTGTTCTTTTTTAACGAATTGGACTACCCTCTCCTGTACATATAAATTCCCCATCGTCGGGATACATCTAAACTATCATACTGACGGCTTATCAAACTCCCAATATTTCCAAGGACAAGACCTTCCTTTCGAGTAAGGCGCACTTGCCCTTAAACTTTAAAACATTTTTGAGGAAAATGAGATGTATTGCTAAACAAAACAATTGGACTCGTCTATGTATCTAATGGTCTAACATGTGTTCTTTCACCTTCCAGAACATCCAACGAAGACATTGTTTAGTCCATGCAGCAAATTGCTTGAATGTCTCTATCCCCCTTTAACCCACTGATCTATTCGAGAGTTCTTTTTTGCTCACTTTCGATTTGAGAAAAAGAAAGAATATTTTGTGCCCCTTCTTCAGCTAAATCCAATGATGTGCTTTGTCTCCCAAACATTAACTATCGATTTATCTTTCCGAGTACTATTTCCCAAAACAAACTCCCTTCCCCCACACTACACCTTGATAAATTTTTTCCCAATTTGACCTGTAAGTACATATGTATAGATAGGCAAATATATTGAAAGTTGAGGAGAATTATGAACGACAATTCCGATAATGCACCAAACACCCGCTCTCCTAAAAATGCATGTGGAAAATCTTCAAAGAAGAAAAAAACACTTCGAAAAGACCATCCTTTTTCAGAGAAAAAAAAACATGCAAAATGTTGTACAGAAGGACCAACTGGACCTACTGGACCAAAAGGTGAAGCTGGAAGTAAAGGAAAACGAGGAAAAAAAGGGGCTACTGGGCCGACAGGAACAATTGAGGTAAATCCTCTCTTTTATGTGGTTGGACCTGTAGGTTCAGCAACAGTAGATTTTCAAGATCAATTAATATTCGAATCAAATACCATTCAAATCGAGGTATCCGAAGGATCAGCTATCGTAAGATTAGAAGTTCAAAATCCTGGACTTACCGGGCCAACTGGAACAACGGGCTCGACTGGACAGACGGGATCTACAGGAAACACTGGCGTTACTGGGCCGACCGGTGCTACTGGAGAAACTGGCACATCTGGACCGACGGGCGCTACGGGAGCGACTGGACCGACGGGACCAACAGGAAACACTGGCGTGACAGGCCCCAACGGAGTTACAGGCTCTACTGGAGAAACTGGTATTACTGGAACAACTGGTTCTACCGGAGCTACTGGGTCGACCGGACCAACGGGATCAATAGGAAACACTGGCGTTACTGGAGCTACGGGCGCTACTGGAGCAATTGGTGCGACTGGAGCCACTGGCATCATTGGACCGACTGGTGCTACCGGTGCGACTGGACCGTCGGGACCAAATGGAAACATTGGACCGACGGGCGCTACAGGAACAACTGGGCCGTCGGGACCAACAGGAAATACTGGCGATACTGGAACCACTGGACCGACTGGTGCTACCGGTGCAACTGGACCGTCGGGATCAACTGGAAACACTGGCGTCACAGGCCCCACCGGAGCTACAGGCGCTACTGGAGAAACTGGTGTCACTGGACCAACGGGAGCGACAGGTGTTACCGGGCCAACGGGACCAACCGGAAACACTGGCGCTACCGGTGCGACTGGACCGACGGGTGACACCGGCGCTACTGGGCCGACAGGAGCAACAGGCCCTACTGGAGCTACAGGTGACACGGGAGCCACTGGATTGACAGGTGCTACCGGTGCGACTGGACCGACGGGGCCAACTGGAAACAATGGCGTCACTGGAACCACCGGAGCTACAGGCGCTACTGGAGAAACTGGTGTCACTGGAACCACTGGTGCTACAGGTGCGACTGGACCAACGGGAAACAATGGCGCTACTGGGCCGACCGGAGCTACAGGACCTACAGGAGAAACTGGTGTCACTGGACCAACCGGTGCTACAGGTGCGACTGGACCAACGGGAAACACTGGCGCTACTGGGCCGACCGGAGCTACAGGCCCTACAGGAGAAACTGGTGTCACTGGACCAACCGGTGCTACCGGTGCGACTGGAGCCACTGGCGTCACTGGACCAACTGGTGCGACTGGACCGACGGGTGACACGGGACCAACTGGTGCTACAGGTGCGACTGGACCGACGGGTGACACAGGAGCCACTGGAACCACTGGTGTCACTGGAACCACGGGTGACACGGGAGCGACTGGAGCCACTGGCTTCAATGGACCAACTGGTGCTACAGGTGTTACCGGGCCAACGGGGCCAACGGGAAACACTGGCGCTACTGGACCGACTGGAGCTACAGGCCCTACTGGAGAAACTGGTATCACTGGACCGACTGGGGCTACAGGTGACACGGGAGCCACTGGATTGACAGGAGCTACAGGTGCGACTGGACCAACGGGGCCAACGGGAAACACTGGCGCTACTGGAGCGACAGGTGACACGGGAGCGACTGGAGCCACTGGCTTCACTGGACCAACTGGTGCTACAGGTGTTACCGGGCCCACGGGGCCAACAGGAAACACTGGCGCTACTGGACCGACTGGGGCTACAGGTGACACGGGAGCCACTGGATTGACAGGTGCTACAGGTGCAACTGGACCAACGGGGCCAACGGGAAACACTGGCGCTACTGGGCCGACCGGAGCAACAGGCCCTACTGGAGAAACTGGTGTTACTGGACCGACGGGGCCAACGGGAAACACTGGCGTTACAGGGCCGACCGGAGCTACAGGCCCTACAGGAGAAACTGGTGTCACTGGACCAACCGGTGCTACCGGTGCGACTGGAGCCACTGGCGTCACTGGACCAACTGGTGCGACTGGACCCACGGGTGACACGGGAGCGACTGGAGTCACTGGCGTCACTGGACCAACTGGTATTACAGGTGCGACTGGACCGACGGGTGACACAGGAGCGACTGGAGCCACCGGCGTCACTGGACCAACTGGTGCTACAGGTGCGACTGGACCCACGGGTGACACAGGAGCAACTGGAACCACTGGTGTCACTGGACCAACTGGTACTACAGGTGCGACTGGACCCACGGGTGACACAGGAGCAACTGGAACCACTGGTGTCACTGGACCAACTGGTGCGACTGGTGCGACTGGTGCGACTGGACCGACGGGTGACACAGGAGCAACTGGAACCACTGGTGTCACTGGACCAACCGGTGCTATCGGTGCGACTGGACCCACGGGTAACACAGGAGCGACTGGAGCCACTGGTGTCACTGGACCAACTGGTGCTACAGGTGCGACTGGACCCACGGGTGACACAGGAGCAACTGGAGCCACTGGTGTCACTGGACCAACTGGTGCTACAGGTGCCACTGGACCGACTGGAGCCACTGGACCAACTGGTACTACAGGTGCGACTGGACCGATGGGTGACACAGGAGAAACTGGAAACACTGGTGTCACTGGACCAACTGGTGCGACTGGACCGACGGGTGACACGGGAGCGACTGGAGCCACTGGCGTCACTGGACCAACTGGTGCGACAGGTGCGACTGGAAACACTGGCGCTACTGGGCTGACCGGAGCTACAGGTGCTACAGGAGAAACTGGTGCCACTGGACCGATGGGTGACACAGGAGAAACTGGAACCACTGGTGTCACTGGACCAACTGGTGCTACAGGTGCGACTGGAAACACTGGCGCTACTGGGCTGACCGGAGCTACAGGACCTACAGGAGAAACTGGTGTCACTGGACCAACCGGTGCAATCGGTGCGACTGGACCCACGGGTGACACGGGATCAACTGGAGCGACAGGTGTTATCGGGCCAACGGGACCAACTGGTGCGACAGGTGCGACTGGAGCCACTGGCGTCACTGGACCAACTGGTACTACAGGTGCGACTGGACCGACGGGTGACACAGGAGCGACTGGAGCCACCGGCGTCACTGGATCAACTGGTACTACAGGTGCGACTGGACCCACGGGTGGCACAGGAGCAGCTGGAACCACTGGTGTCACTGGAACCACGGGTGACACGGGAGCGACTGGAGCCACTGGCTTCAATGGACCAACTGGTGCTACAGGTGTTACCGGGCCAACGGGGCCAACGGGAAACACTGGCGCTACTGGACCGACTGGAGCTACAGGCCCTACTGGAGAAACTGGTATCACTGGACCGACTGGGGCTACAGGTGACACGGGAGCCACTGGATTGACAGGAGCTACAGGTGCGACTGGACCAACGGGGCCAACGGGAAACACTGGCGCTACTGGAGCGACAGGTGACACGGGAGCGACTGGAGCCACTGGCTTCACTGGACCAACTGGTGCTACAGGTGTTACCGGGCCCACGGGGCCAACAGGAAACACTGGCGCTACTGGACCGACTGGGGCTACAGGTGACACGGGAGCCACTGGATTGACAGGTGCTACAGGTGCAACTGGACCAACGGGGCCAACGGGAAACACTGGCGCTACTGGGCCGACCGGAGCAACAGGCCCTACTGGAGAAACTGGTGTTACTGGACCGACGGGGCCAACGGGAAACACTGGCGTTACAGGGCCGACCGGTACTACCGGTGCGACTGGACCGACGGGTGACACGGGAGCAACTGGAGGGACAGGTGTTACCGGGCCAACGGGACCAACTGGTGCTACAGGCGCGACTGGACCGACGGGTGACACAGGAGCAACTGGTGTCACTGGACCAACTGGTGCTACCGGTGCGACTGGACCGACGGGACCAACGGGAAACACTGGCGCTACTGGAGCGACAGGTGCGACTGGACCGACGGGGCCAACGGGAAACACTGGCGCCACTGGACCAACTGGTGCTACAGGTGCGACTGGACCGACGGGGCCAACGGGAAACACTGGCGCTACTGGGCCGACCGGAGCTACAGGCCCTACTGGAGAAACTGGTGTCACTGGACCGACAGGAGCTACAGGAGCGACCGGGCCAACGGGAAACACTGGCGCTACTGGGCCGACTGGAGCTACAGGACCTACAGGAGAAACTGGTGTCACTGGACCAACCGGTGCGACTGGACCGACGGGTAACACGGGAGCCACTGGAGCGACAGGTGTTACCGGGCCAACGGGACCAACTGGAAACACTGGTGCGACTGGACCGACTGGTGATACGGGAGCGACTGGAGCCACTGGCGTCACTGGACCAACTGGTGCTACAGGTGCGACTGGACCGACTGGAGCTACAGGTGACACGGGAGCCACTGGATCGACGGGGCCAACTGGAAACACTGGCGCTACTGGATCGACAGGTGACACGGGAGCGACTGGAGCCACTGGCGTTACTGGACCAACTGGTGCTACAGGTGCGACTGGACCGACGGGGCCAACCGGAAACACTGGCGCTACTGGGCCGACTGGAGCTACAGGTGCGACTGGACCAACGGGGCTAACTGGAAACACTGGCGCTACTGGGCCGACCGGTACTACCGGTGCGACTGGACCAACGGGTGACACGGGAGCCACTGGAGCGACTGGAGCCACTGGCGTCACTGGACCAACTGGTGCGACAGGTGCGACTGGACCGACGGGACCAACGGGAAACACTGGCGCTACTGGGCCGACCGGAGCTACAGGCCCTACAGGAGAAACTGGTGTCACTGGACCAACGGGTGCTACAGGTGCGACTGGACCCACGGGTGACACGGGAGCGACTGGTGCGACTGGTGCGACTGGACCCACGGGGCCAACGGGAAACACTGGCGCTACTGGGCCGACCGGAGCTACAGGCCCTACTGGAGAAACTGGTGTTACTGGACCGACGGGGTCAACGGGAAACACTGGCGTTACAGGGCCGACCGGTACTACCGGTGCGACTGGACCGACGGGTGACACGGGAGCCACTGGAGCGACAGGTGTTACCGGGCCAACGGGACCGACGGGGCCAACTGGAAACACTGGCGTTACAGGGCCGACCGGTACTACCGGTGCGACTGGACCAACGGGTGACACAGGAGCGACTGGAGCCACTGGCGTCACTGGACCAACTGGTGCTACAGGTGCGACTGGACCGACGGGACCAACGGGAAACACTGGCGCTACTGGGCCGACCGGAGTGACTGGACCGACGGGTGACACAGGAGCGACTGGAGCCACTGGCGTCACTGGACCAACTGGTGCGACTGGAGTGACTGGACCAACGGGGCCAACTGGAAACACTGGCGCTACTGGGCCGACCGGAGCAACAGGCCCTACTGGAGAAACTGGTGCCACTGGACCAACTGGTGCTACCGGTGCGACTGGACCAACTGGAAACACTGGCGCTACTGGGCTGACCGGAGCTACAGGACCTACAGGAGAAACTGGTGTCACTGGACCAACCGGTGCTACCGGTGCGACTGGAGCCACTGGCGTCACTGGACCGACAGGAGCTACAGGAGCGACCGGGCCAACGGGGCCAACTGGAAACACTGGCGCTACTGGACCGACTGGTGCTACCGGAGTGACTGGACCAACGGGGCCAACTGGAAACACTGGCGCTACTGGGCCGACTGGAGCTACAGGACCTACAGGAGAAACTGGTGTCACTGGACCAACGGGAGCGACAGGTGACACGGGAGCGACTGGAGCCACTGGACCAACTGGTGCTACAGGTGCGACTGGACCGACGGGTGACACAGGAGCGACTGGAGCCACTGGTGTCACTGGTGTCACTGGACCAACTGGTACTACAGGTGCGACTGGACCGACTGGACCAACTGGAAACACTGGCGCTACTGGGCCGACCGGAGCTACAGGCCCTACTGGAGCCACTGGCGTCACTGGACCAACTGGTGCGACTGGACCGACGGGTGCTACCGGAGTGACTGGACCAACGGGGCCAACTGGAAACACTGGCGCTACTGGGCCGACCGGAGTGACTGGACCGACGGGTGACACAGGAGCGACTGGAGCCACTGGCGTCACTGGACCAACTGGTGCGACTGGTGCGACTGGACCGACGGGTGCTACCGGAGTGACTGGACCAACAGGGCCAACTGGAAACACTGGCGCTACTGGGCCGACCGGAGCTACAGGCCCTACTGGAGCCACTGGCGTCACTGGACCAACTGGTGCTACAGGTGCGACTGGACCAACTGGAAACACTGGCGCTACTGGGCTGACCGGAGCTACAGGACCGACAGGAGAAACTGGTGTCACTGGACCAACCGGTGCTACAGGTGCGACTGGACCGACGGGTGACACGGGAGCGACTGGAGCCACTGGCGTCACTGGACCAACTGGTGCTACAGGTGCGACTGGACCGACGGGTGACACAGGAGCGACTGGACCGACGGGGCCAACTGGAAACACTGGCGCTACTGGACCGACTGGAGCTACCGGTGCGACTGGACCAACGGGGCCAACTGGAGCCACTGGCGTCACTGGACCAACTGGTGCTACAGGTGCCACTGGACCAACGGGGCCAACTGGTGCTACAGGTGCGACTGGACCGACGGGGCCAACTGGAAACACTGGCGCTACTGGGCCGACCGGAGCAACAGGCCCTACGGGGCCAACAGGGAACACTGGCGTTACCGGACCGACGGGACCTACTGGCGCTACCGGAGTGACTGGACCCACCGGGCCGACTGGAACAACTGGAGCAACCGGACCCACTGGACCCACTGGGCCGACCGGAGCTACAGGACCCACTGGACCCACTGGGCCGACTGGACCGACCGGAGTTACGGGGGAAACAGGCCCGAACTTTGCTACAACTGGCTTCTCTGGACGAATTAATAGCGCAACGGTCTCCGCCGATACCCAACTTGCGAACTGGACGGTAACGAGTCCTTACTATGGCAACGCTGCTTTCAATGCAACGACTGGCACATTCACCGTTCCAACGACCGGAAGATACTCCGTTAAAGCCACTATTAACTATACAACGACAGCTGTTATTTCCATTGCATTAGGAGCGAGTATCTTCCCTTCCTTCCGCGTGAGGCGATTCTCCCCAGGAACGACGGATCTTATCGTAGGAGACTTCCCTATCCTAAACGTCAATATCGCACTTCTATTAAGCTTAAGAACGATTCTCGGGAGCGGAGCCGTTACTTTGGCAGGCGATGTCGCCCTTACCGCAGGAGATGCAATCGGACTTTTCTACGTGTCGAACGGTTTGACGATAGGTCTGTCACTCGGCGGCACGGGAAATGAAGGAATTGTATGGTCAATTCATCAAATCGCTTAAATTCGCTGTTAGTTGTCTAACTTCAAAACCCCCTTCTGACTTGGCAGAAGGGGGTTTTTTCTCTTACCGCTAGAAAGGCAGCTTTATATTGAAAAGAACCTTAATCTGTTTGCTTTCGAATTTTACATCTTGCACGGTGACCATATCCCCTGTAGGCAGGTCTAATGGAACAATGACTGTCTCCAACATCTTGAGCGGCAATTGAAATCCCTTAATCGAAAGCGACTGCGGTCGTAATACCAAGTTCGGATTTTGCCATTCCAATCGATACTCCGCACGAATCTGAGCCGGGATTCGGTCACCGTATGTAATATTCAAATCAGCGAGCAGTTTGTTCTCCTCCAGCATGAACTGCGCCCCATCTACCCTGACATCCTCAGAAATGTCCGGGTCCAGATGCTTCTTGATTAAATCATTCACTTCCTTTTCGGACAGTACGAGCTCCGGCTTAAGACGCTTCACCATATCTACGGCCTTCTGTCTCACATCAATGGGACTATAATTAAGATGAAGAGATTGCTCCGGCTTGATATAAGAAAGAAGCCACCAAGCAGCACCGCCTATTAGGACTAGCAGTACGATTAACGTTATAAACAATCTTTTAAAAAACTTCCCCATAACCTGCCTCCTCGACCAGCTTCTACTCCACAGAATAAGTATTTTGTAGCCAGTCCCTTCATTCTTCCTGACATAATGGTATAATGAATCCACTAATTATCCAAGCCGCTTAGGTTTTTACGGAAGGAAGGTCCCTCTATGAGTGTTCATCCCCTATCCCATAACAGTATACGTCTAGAAGAAATTGTGCAGGCGCAAATGCATCTGAAGGATGTCATTTCACGAACGCCTCTTCAATATAATCGAGTATTGTCAGAACGCTATAATTGCCAGGTATGGCTCAAGCGCGAAGACTTGCAAGTCGTCCGTTCGTTCAAAATTAGAGGAGCCTACCACCTGATGCGCTCCCTGTCTCCGGAAGAAACGATTAAAGGCGTTGTCTGCGCCAGCGCGGGCAACCACGCTCAAGGGGTTGCTTACTCCTGCCAAACGCTGGGTATACCAGGAAAAATCTACATGCCGAGCACTACACCGAGACAGAAGGTTAAACAAGTCGCTTTCTTCGGCGGAGACATGGTTGAGGTTGTCTTGACCGGAGACACGTTCGACGATGCTTACGCCGAAGCAATGGCGGAATCTCAGCGCAGCGGACTGGCGTTCATCCATCCTTTTGACGATCGCAAGATTATTGCGGGCAACGGTACGATCGGCCAAGAATTAATGGAAAAGGCAGATAGCGCCCCTGACTATATCTTTGTTACGGTCGGAGGAGGAGGTCTTGCCGCAGGCGTCGCGTCCTATGTGAAGATCGTCGCTCCGCAGACTAGCATTATTGGTGTAGAGCCCGAAGGAGCACCTTCCCTGCGTATATCGCTTGACGCCGGGGAAGTCATCCCGCTAGAGTCGATCGACAAGTTCGTAGACGGTGCCGCCGTAAAGCGGATTGGCGACCTCACTTTCTCAATCTGCCAGGAGCTGCTGGACGATGTCGTAACTGTACCAGAAGGCAAAGTATGTACAACTCTATTAGATCTCTACAATGAGAATGCTATCGTGGCCGAGCCTGCAGGGGCCCTTCCGATCACAGCACTCGACTTATACCGGGATCAAATCGCGGGCAAGACAGTGGTCTGCGTCGTCAGCGGGGGCAATAACGATGTGGATCGGATGCAAGAAATTAAGGAGCGTTCCTTAATCTATGAAGGTTACAAGCATTATTTCATGGTCAGCTTCCCTCAGAGAGCGGGAGCGCTGAGAGAATTCCTGGACCAGGTGCTAGGTCCGAACGACGATATTACCCGCTTCGAATACACGAAAAAATCCAATAAGGATAATGGCCCTGCTTTGGTCGGAGTCGAGCTCAAGCATCGCCAAGATTATGAGCCTCTCGTCGAACGAATGCAGAAGAAAGGTTTTCAGTTCGTAGAGCTGAACAAAGACCCTGTCCTATTCAACTTGCTGATCTGAATTACAACTGTAAAATGATAGCCCGAGAGAACGCTCTCGGGCTATTTTCGTTAGATGCTATCGTTTTTTCTACCAGGCATATGCGGTCGGTGCATCTCCGCCAGGCCCTGGAAAAATGTCATCGATTCGCTTGAGCGTCTCTTCGTCCAGTTCCACTTCCAAAGCACGGAGTGAACGCTCGAATTGCTCACTCGTACGGACGCCGATAATGGGAGCCGTTACGGCCGGATTACTCAGCAGCCATGCCAGAGACACAACATCCTCCGGCTCCCCCAGTTCATCGCAAAGCTTGGCGTATGCTTCAAGCTGGTCTTGATGCTTTGCCAGGCGCTTCTCATCCCCGCTTCGGCGTCCCCCGCCTTTATTCCGGCGCTGGTTCCCGGCAAGCAAGCCGCCATCCAGCGGGCTCCATGGAATAACGCCCAATCCCAGCGTCTGCGAAGCCGGTAGCACCTCCAACTCTGGCAGTCGGCATAGCAAGTTGTACTTATGCTGCTCGGATACGAGTCCCAGTATCCCTCTAGCTTTCGCTTCTCCTTGTGCCACAGCAATATCCCAACCGGCGAAATTGCTGGATCCGACATAACCGATCTTGCCCTGTACCTGTGCCGTCTCAAAAGCTCCCCATAGCTCGCTCCAATTCACTCTGCGATCTACATGATGCATTTGATAAAGCTCAATATGATCGGTCTGCAGCCGCTTGAGCGACCCTTCCAGATGCCTCCGGATTTTGTAAGCGGACAATCCCTGCTCACGGTTAGGTCCGTCATAAGTATCATGCATATCTCCATACACTTTAGTAGCGAGAACCGTACGTTCCCTCCTGCCGCTTCCTTCCTTGAACCATTTTCCGATAATTTCCTCCGTGCGTCCGGCATTGGCTCCCCATCCATAAATATTCGCGGTATCGAAGAAATTAATACCGGCGTCAAGCGCCGCATCCATAATGCGGAATGCTTCTTTCTCTTCCGTGTCTACTCCAAAATTCATCGTGCCGAGGCATAACCGGCTGACCTTCAGCCCGGATTGTCCGAGATATGTATGTTTCATTTCCATTGCTCCTTTTCTTTTTGGATGAAGGCGGATATTACAATAACTCTACAAAAATAATATATAGGATCCACTTGTCGTTCATATGCGTGTTACAAATCATCCTTAGACTATGCTGTAGGAGGTGCGCCATGCTGATTCAATCCCCTGACAGGAAATCCAAGTTGTTAATTGTATATGCCTCATATGGCGAAGGACATATTCAAGCTGCCAAAGCGTTACGTGATGCATATCTCGAATTCGGCAATCATCAGGTCGTGATGTACGATCTAATGGCCGAATCACATCCTTGGCTGAATGAAATGACAAAGCGCTTTTATCAAAAAAGCTATACGCATCTGCCCTTTCTCTACGGCTGGATGTACGGCATTACGAAACCTATGAAGCATGATTCTTTGCTCGGCAGTTGGCTTCACTCCTTCGGTCGTCAAAAAGTAAAACAACTGCTGCTTCAAGAAAAGCCTAATGCCGTGATCTATACATTTCCCTTCTACGCACTGCAAAGCTTGAAAAAGCTGAGTTCCATTCCATCTTACGCCGTTATTACCGACTTCGACTTGCATCGGCGCTGGGTCCATCCCAGTATTGATCGCTACTACGTTGCAACCAAAGATCTACGACATGAGCTTCAACAACTCGGCATACGCAGTAATGCAATCAAGGTCAGCGGACTGCCTCTGAAGAAGGATTTCCAATCGATCAAACGCTCACCTGAGCTATATGAGCGATACAGGCTGCAATCCAACCGCGCTACTGTACTCATTATGGCAGGTGCACAAGGCGTCATGCCAAACATTATACAGATGTGCGAACAACTTCTGCTGCACCCGGACATACAGATTGCTCTCGTTTGTGGACATAACATTCCATTGAAACAACTGGTGGAGGAACGATTCCACTCCCATCCTTCCTCTCATCGACTCATAACCTTTGGATATATGAATCGTATCCATGAACTCATGACGCTGGCAGATGGCTTGGTGACCAAGCCAGGAGGGTTGACGCTCGCTGAAGCCATTGCAAGCGAATTGCCTACCTTCATCTACCGCCCTGTTCCCGGCCAAGAAAAGCAGAACGCGCTTTACCTGCAGTCCAAGGGTGCTGCATTTATTGCCAAAGATATCGATGCATTAGTCGAAGAACTGCTTCAACTCGTCAATGATCCTCTTCAGCTGTTGAACAGCCGTATGCGTATACGCAGCCTGCAAGCGAAGGGGTCCTCCCATTCTGCCGCTGAGACGATTATAATGGATATTGTAACCAAATCAAACGTTCCAAACAAAGTTTCCGTCTTTTAATGTTGGTTTTGGAAAAGGAGTCTAATCATGCTTATGCGTCGTAACCATTGGATGGGAGCAGACATGCGACTGCTTTCCGTCATTCTGTTTTTCGTCGAATTCGTGCGCGGGGCTGTACTGGTCAGCCTCCTTCCCATTTATGGGGCACGAACGCTAGGTCTGTCCCCTGACATTATTGGGATTGCCATATCTGCTCACTACATTACGGACACAGTCCTGAAGATCGCCATCGGCTATTTGCTCGACAGGTTCTCTCCCAGGCTTATTGTACAGATTAGTCTGATCGTGGCGCTTGCTGGCGTAGTTGCTCTCCAATTCGCCGAGCTGCCCTGGATGTTTATCGGTGCGGCGGCTATCTACGGGATTGGCATGTCCCCCCTCTGGATCGTCTGCCTAACCAGAGTTTCGGAGGAGCATCGCGCGACACAGATGGGATTTCTCTATACCATCTGGCTAGTCGGCTTGGGCAGCGGGCCCATCATATGCAACATTTTGCTGGATTACAGCTCTACGCTCACCTATAACCTGCTGGTTGTGTTGTCCGTTCTTGCAATGCTGCTTTCCTTCTTCATGAAAAAAAGCAAGCAGACATCCACTCACCATATCCCGATCAAAGCGCAAATTCGTGCTCTTCGTGAAAAACTCGCCAGCATGAAACAATTGCTTCCAGGCATGATTCTACAGACCACCGGCTCCAGTATGCTCATTCCGATTCTGCCAGGCTTCGCGACCCATGAACTTGGATTATCCGGAGCGCAATATTCCATACTGTTGACAGTAGGCGGATTGTGTGCGGTAGGAGGGCTCATTCCGATGGGCAAGCTGTCGGATAAACTCGGCGGCAATCGCTGGTTTCTCGTCATTGGATTCATCGCTTTCGCGCTTGGTTTGTACGTATTGGCATGGGGACTATCATTCTGGTATTGTTTAGTTATAGCGGTGGGTCTTGGATTGTCCTATTCGGCAATCTTGCCAACCTGGAACGCCTTGCTAGCTACCTATGTGCCTCCTAAGCAAGAAGGAGTTGGCTGGGGACTTCTGTCCACCTTTGAGGGCGTAGGCGTCATGATTGGCCCTATACTGGGGGGCGTCATTGCTCTTTGGGGCGGAGAAACGGCTGTTTTCTGGACAAGCGCTGTCCTATTCGGCCTCATCGGCCTTTACTATTTGACACTTAAGAAGATCGGGGTTAGGTGATTGATGAGCAATTGGCAGGACTGGATAAATGACTTGAAAAATATGGACATTGCTCATATTCAGCAAACGCTGGAGAGCTATTCGCAGTTCGGTCCGCTGCCTGGCATACTGCTGCCATTCGTTGAATCGTTCCTTCCCTTCTTGCCGCTTATTCTTATTATTGCGGCTAATGTGAACATTTACGGACTGGGTCTTGGATTTCTGTTCTCCTGGATTGGTGTGACTGGTGGTGCGATATGCGTCTTCCTCCTATGCCGCGCGCTCGGACGCAACGTAAAGACGAAGCTGATGCGGAGATTTCCGAAGTCGGAACGATTCTTCAATTGGATAGAGAAGCGAGGCTTCACCCCTTTGTTCCTGCTCGCCTGCTTTCCCTTTACGCCATCTGTCGTCATTACGGTCGTATCGGGCCTTAGCAAGGTTCCCTTTCACACCTTTCTGCTGGCAACCCTGATGGGCAAGGCAGTCATGATCTTTGTCATTTCGCTCATCAGTTTTGATATTACCAATTTGGTGAATGAGCCTTGGCGTATCTTCGTTTCCATTACGGCTGTACTTGTAATGTGGTTCGGAGGGAAGACGCTGGAGAAACGCTATCAGGTGAACGGGTGAGGTGAGTGCGATGCAAAACTTGATCTTATGGAGTCCTTACGCAGCTCTCCCCCCTTTGTCCCTCTGGTTAAACATTGGAGCAACAGCACTTGTATTAATTCTTGCATGCGGACTGCTGGGAGCCATGTTTCTTGTCATTCGAGTGATGTCGGATGACTCCGATAACTTCAAGACGATCCGCGGCATGGTGGAAGCCATCTTCGGAAATCCCGCTCATCTGCGAAATGGACAAGATGAGACACCCGCTTCCTCCTCCACACAGAACGGAACGCCACTAGCCACTTATCGCGAGCCTTGTCCCGGCTGCGGTGAGGAAGTTACCGAACGTGATGTCACCTGCCCTTCTTGCGAGCTTCGATTGTTGTAACGAACTCATATCTTCCTTCCTCCTGTGGCACACTAATGCTGATCTTCCTCATTACAAGATCATATTCCTGCAAAGGAGCGATAGCCTATGTCCGGCAAGCATCCATCCGATCGACAAAAAGCCGCAAGCAAAGCCCAGTCGCTCGCTGATCGCAACAAGACAAGCAAAGAACAAGCCAGCGAGCTGCAATCGGAAGCAGATCGTGCGGCTGTGCCCAAGCACGGCCTATAAGCTTCTCGAAGACAGCCTAAGGAGGATAAAGGCATATGAGCAACAACTCTCATGAAGACCAACGGATGGAGCCGATTTCCGGCGAACCGGTGGAAGCGGACGGCGTGTACCGCAATGAGTGGGGACGTGACGAGAAGCTGGAGCGTGGAGATATCTTCCCTGCCGATCCCATGCTAGGAACGACAGAGTGGAGACAGGTGGAGCTGGAGTTCGATAACCATCATGAAGGTCGAACAGATCCAAGACTTACTCCTCATGATGACGATGACAATCCGGAGGCTCACATGCAGCATCCAAGACGTCATACGACAAGCAACAAGGATAAAGACTGATCGCGCCATCTATCCATACGAACATGACAGGACGGGAGAAGCCAGGCTTATACGCCAGGCCGCTCCCGTCCTTCTCTTGCTATTCGGAACGAAGCTCAAGCTCCGTTCTGGCTGTCTCTATGCCATTCACCCATAACGTGACGACATGCGTGCCAGGGTAATGCTTACGTGTTGTCAAATCTGCAAATCGATGCACTCTCGTATGTTCAATAACCTCGCCTGGACTGAATTCGCGATCCGACAACAGGAATCGCTTCAGCGAGGTTTTGCCAGCTGACTTCACAAATGCAATGCCATATTCCACCCGGAGCTTGAATCGCCCCGAAGAGCCGTCATCTTTGAACTGAATGCGGTAATGCAGCAGCACTTCTTCACCAATGGAAATATTAGAGTCGGATAGAGTCAAATCCGCAGCTTGCACCAATGAAGCAGCAGATTCATCATGAGCAGCATATCCGAATAGAGCCATAGCTCGCGGATCGGCGCGCTTCACTAACGTACGGCAAGCATGTCTGACAATCCAGTCCGTCCACTCATGCTGCCCCAACCACTTCTCGGCAACAGACAAGACAAGCTCGGGATGATCCTTGGCGATATCGTTCAAATGATTGGCGACACTTTTGCGCACATACAAGGAAGGATCCCTCTTCAGCTTCTCTAAGAGCGGTATCATTGGTGAAGGGTCCTTCTTGAACATCTCAATGGCTTGCCCCCAGGGAAGTCTTGGCCTCGAGCCTTCACTCGCAAGTCTCCGGACATGCTCGTCCGAATCATCGGCCCATTCCAGCAATTGTGGAATCATTCGCTCCGGATGCTCCATAATAAACGGTCTTACAGCAAATTCCGCGCTGGAGCGCCTAGTGAACCTGGCGAGTGCCTCCATGGACCGCTCACAGTGCTCCTCCCTTCTTCCGTATACCTCTACAAAGTCAGGGAAGAACAGATAAGGAAAACCTACGCAATCCGCATCTATTCGATACAGCACATCAAGCGCTTCGGGATAGTCGCTTGGCAATACAGCTCCCAGCGCCTCGGCAATTCTGCGAATACGGGGCTTCAACTCCAGCTCCGCCCAATCCTCTCTTCTTGCCTCATTCAGAAAGCGCTGCACATCGAACGGCTGCCAGGCTTCCTTCACTCTTGTCCCGAACTGCTCCAGGAATTCACCGTCATACATCAACTTTAGCGGTTCTGCCATCTCTAATCTCCTTCATCAAAAGGATAGAACACCTTCTACCCCTTAGGAACGTATGTTTGTATACTAGAGATATACCACGTAATGACGGGTGATTGCAACTTATGCATGACGATTGAGTAGCTCCAGCTTGCCTGTTGCCGGACAACGCTGGGGCAGTCGGATGGTGAAGGTCGTTCCAATCCCCAGCTCGCTATCAGCAGTGATAAAGCCTTCATGATTATCGATTATTTTGTAGGAGACCATGAGGCCGAGGCCCGTTCCCTTTTCTTTGGTTGTATAGAAGGGCTGTCCCATGTTCGCCAGCTGTTCCTTCGAGATGCCTGACCCTTCATCGCGAATACGGATAATGTTCATTCCCCGATCGCTTACGCCTACGTCTACACGAACGGTGCCGCCGTCTTGCATCGATTCAATCGCATTTTTAATGACATTAATGAACACTTGCTTCAATTGGCTCTGAACCCCCATTACCCATATTGGATGCTGGACCTGTCCGTACTCCAATTTGACCCGATACATATCCGCATGCGCTCTCAAGCTGGAGATCGCCTCCATAAGCAGCCCTCTAAGATCGATATGCGCGTACTCATACACTTGAGGCTTGGACAACATTAGCAGTTCACTGATAATGGTCTCAATTTGGATCAGATCGGATTTCATAATGGTGTAGTAATGGCTATTATGAATCCGGCCCGATGAGAGAAGCTGCATGAACCCTTTCAGAGAAGTGAGCGGATTCCGAATTTCATGGGCAATTCCAGCCGCCAGTTGTCCCGCAATGGATAGCTTCTCAGCTTTGATAAGCAGTTCCTCATTCTTCTTCCTCTCTGAGATGTCCCGAATAATAACTTGCTCAACTGGCGCGCCATAGAAGGAAGCGCGAACTCGCACCATCTCCGTATGAATGAGTCTGCCTCGCAGCGTTCTCCATCTGAGCTCGGTCGTCAGAGCGGGGGCTCCGTCTGCTGGAAGCTCCGCATCCATCCATTCTGCGATATCGGCATGGTGATTCGACTCCAGCATTTCATACACACTGACACCAATCAGTTCCCGTTCATGTCTCGCCTCGAACAACGCAAGTCCGGATGGGTTCATATACTCCCACTTGTCATCCTTAATCAGCGCGATGGTATCCAACGAGTTCTCGACCAGCAGCTTATACCGTCCGTGAATGACCGAAAACTTCTTAATATTGAACCATGTCGTCAAGCTGAAGCTAATAATAAGAAGCGTAGTCATGCAAAGAATGAACGCAAGCAACAGCAAATATTCGTTGAATCGCTCCATCGTCATAAGATGTCGATATTGAATTGTCATCGCATGCATGCCAATCTGATGCATGCCCATACTGGAAATTCCGAGCACGATGCCATTGATAAGTTTATAGGAAGCAGGTTTCTTTTTGAGCAAGAGGATGGCAGTATACGAACCGGCGAAGCTGATAACGAAGGAAAGCGCAAACCAGCCATAATGAATCGAATAAGCTTGAATGGAGTTTGAAAGAATGGACAGATAATGGAGCAGCATAGCGGAACAGGCAAGCACGAAGGCCGCAATCCCTTCACAGAACCGCGAAATATCGGCACGATGAAATACAATGTACAAGGCCGCGAATGTAGAAGCCACGCATGCGCCGAATGTCGCAATCATGCTCCAGTCTACGACCAGTATATAGTCGGAGGCCATCATGGATACGACATGCATCGTCCATAACCCCAGACTGAATACTAACGCCGCACCCAGCATCCAATACACAGACTGACGCTCCGCTTGCGGCTTCATATGGTCAATCATACTCATCATCGTAAAGGAGGCAAAACACATGATCGAAAGAGATAGCAGCAAATAGTAAGGGTTGCCGTACAAAATAGGATGGCTCACTTGCGCTCCTCCTCTGCTACTGAATAGGTTACATCTTAAGTGAGTTCGACAAATTACCAAAATATCCTTTTTCTTTCGAGGATATCCTGACGCTTTTTGTTGAAATAGGGCGTTCGTCCTTCATGGTTAGGTCTTGATATTCCGGATTAGCAATGCTAGATTTGGTTCATACTAGAGTTAATAGGGATTTGAGAAAAAAACGGAGGAATGATGAACGTGAAGTTTGTGAACGAATTTAAAGAATTTGCGATGCGGGGCAATGTCGTGGACCTTGCGGTAGGTGTCATTATCGGGGGCGCGTTCGGGAAGATCGTCACCTCCCTGGTGAACGACATGATTATGCCTCCTATCGGATACCTACTCGGAGAAGTGGATTTCCGAGATTTGCAGATTACACTCGGCAAAGAAACAGCTGGCGATGCCGCCCCGGCTGTTATTCGATACGGAGAATTCATTAATACTATCCTCGACTTCATGATCGTTGCATTCTGTATCTTTCTGTTGGTCAAAGGGATTAATGCGCTGCGCCGCAAGAAGGAAGCTCCCCCTGCAGCCAAAGCAGAGCCAACAGAAAAGGAGTGCCCGTACTGCATGTCCCAGGTGCCTGTGAAGGCTACCCGCTGCAAGCATTGCACTTCGCAGTTAGAGACCGCAGCTAATGGCTGAGGAACGATTCGATATCTATGATGAAGCGATGAATCCCATCGGTACGGCGACCCGCTCCGACACCCACAAGCACGGGTATTGGCATCGGTCGTTCCACTGCTGGCTGACAAGACGAATCGAAGGACATCCATATGTCGTGTTCCAACAACGTCAGCTTAGCAAGGATACCAATCCGGGCAGCTTCGATACTACTGCGGCCGGCCATCTGACGGCCGGCGAGACGATCCGGGACGCCGTCCGCGAACTAGAGGAAGAACTCGGCATCCAGGCCGAGTTCGACGAGCTTGTCCCACTTGGACAAATCCGTGAGGAAGCAGAAGGCATAGTGCGCGGAATGACGATCATCGACCGGGAGGTTAGCGACGTATTCGCGCTTGTATGCGAGTTGCCGCTGGCAGCGTTTCGCCTGCAGCCTGAGGAAGTGGTCGGCGTCTATGAAGCTACTATTGCTGATATGATTAGACTACTGGAGGGATCAGTAGACGAATTGTCAGTCAGAGGCATGAGGTTGAACGAAGATCCTGCAACGGGGGGCTACCGTCTCGCGCCTGACATCTGCGTCATCCGTGCGAGCGAGTTCGTGCCGCGAGAGACTACCTACTATATTGATGTTATGAACCAGTTAGCCAAGCTAACCTGACAAAACCGTGAAAAGCCCGGTCTGCTCCATGCAGACCGGGCTTCTCGCATTGATAAGAAGTCCCGCGAATTAATAGAAACCGTAGCCGCCTCGATTACCGTAACCGTGACAACGATGTAAGCTTCTTACACAAATATCAAAAGTGACGAATGCGGAGCCTCGTCCAAAGCAACAGCTGATCTTCACACAATCAAATCCAGGTTTGCGAAAGAAACAAATCTCCCGGCATCTCCAGTCAAATATTTCGTTGACAGCTCTGCGATCACAATGGCGAATGGCAGCAACCAGTCTGCGGGCTTTGCAGCGCTTCCGCAGCTTGGCGAATGATCTGCTTAAATCAGCCCCCATGTCTTGAATGCCTTCCACTGCAAAATCATCATGTCTGTGATGATGCTTCCGGTGATGTCTGCGGCGCCCTGTAGATACTCCGGCAACCCCTCTGCCATTCCTCAAACCACTAACTTCTGCTTTTGTGGACATGTAGATCCTCCTCTCTATCATGCTTACTTCATCATATGCAAGATTAAGAGAGGCGTATGGGTAGATCATGTCCGACAATCGCTGAAAATAAGACCAGCCCTCCCTTACCCGGCAGCATACCGGAAAGGTCAGTCTTTGTTCAGGTTATCCGTCAAATATTGAATAATGCCGTTCTCCGCGTCCTGGGCATACTCCCATACCATTGCACCGGCTAAATTCTTCTTTTTAATGTAATTAATCTTCGCTTTCAATGCTTCCGGATCCTCGTAGCTGATGAACGTATCGCCGTCATAGAGATACGCCGCCTTTGCTTCTTCATCAAAATAACGTTGAAAGCCATTCTTGTTCAAATAATCGGCGACAATGGTTTTATAGCTGAGATCCGTCTTCACAATATCAATCGGCTTGCCCGTCTGGAACAAACCATCATCCTTCTTCTTCACACCCGACCAGCCATACGAATAAGCCGGTATGCCAAGCAGCAGTTTTTTGCTGTCCACGCCATGCTTCAAGTAATCCGTAATAATCCGGTCAATGCTGAGCGGCGATTGCTCCTGGCTATCGGTATACAGATTAGCGTTGAAGCCTGTCTTGTCTGACCATCTGCCCGTGAGGTCATAGGTCATGACATTAATGTAGTCGACGTACTTCTCAACTTCCTTCAACTCCACCTTGTCAAAGTACCAGTCCTGCGAACCCGCTGCGAACGTCAGAATATACCGCTTGTCCCCTTTATGAGGAAGCAGATTAAGCTTCTCGCGCAGCTCCCTCATTAAGCTGGTGAAATTGACCGTATCCTTGGGACTTGCTTTCACCGTCCCCCAGCCGTCATGTGCGGGGAACTCCCAATCGATATCGACTCCGTCCAAATCCAATTCCTTCACCAATTCAATGATGCTTTGGGTGAACAAGTAACGTGTACCATCCATGGACGCATCGGAGAAGCCGTCCACGCCGTAACCGCCGACCGCTAAGACCAGCTTGGTCCCGGGGTTGCTTGCCTTCAACTGTTTGATATTGTTTTTTATCTGTTCGTTAGCCGCCTCATCCTCATGAAAAAACAAGTCCGTGCCCGCAATCTTCGCAAAGGCAACAAAGGCGATATCGACACCCTTCTCCGTCAGCTTCACATTAGCCGGATCTCGCCAAGCTTCGATATATACGGTGTTAACACGCCTCTCTTCCCCGCCGATGCCTTGCACGTAGTAGATGGCCAAGCCGATAAATACGACTGCGACAATAAGTTTTGTCCATGCATTGATTTTGACTGCTTTGTTCGCTCTCAGATTCGTCACCCTCTCCCGCCGAATAATACCGCCGTCACATAACGACTCAGATTAAGCACTTTGACCGCAAGGTAACTAATTGCGAATACAACCGTCAGATTAAAGATCAGACTTCCCGCCGTTTCGATGAAAGACGCCTCTATTCCTACACTGCGCGCAACCATCGTCTCCACCAGCAAATGAATCAAGTAGATGCTGAAGCTTGCCCCGGAGACGGAACTGACTACTTTCCTCACCTTGTCGTTGGTTTTACGCGAGATGGCTGCGTCTTTCTCCTTGAAGAATAGGAAGAGTCCTACCGCCATTAGAAAGCTTGTAATGGAATAGTTGCCGTAAAACATTTCATCCAGCGTACCGCTGAGCTTCGATACGCCATATGTCAGAACAGGCGCTAATACGAACGATAAGATGCCCAAATTGTACAAAATATGCTTCAATATCGTCGGCAACTCATAGTGGAATAAGTAGTAACCCAGTATAAAGTAACCAATATATCCCATAAAAAACGGAATGTTCATACTGGCAATATAGAAATACTGCTCTGTTAATCGATAAATGATATCCGAGACAAGCCGGTACAAAATACTCACGATGAACCATAGCAGCAAATAATAGCGCAGATCCTTTTCGCTGCAGGCCTTCACAAATTTGGAGATAAGCGGCACGGTCATGTACACCGCGATAATCGCGTAGAGAAACCAGAGATGCACATAGTTCTGATCGGTGAGCAGCTTGTAGCCGAAGTCCATAACGAACTCCAGTGCGTTCATCTTGCTCTTCAACAAATAATATTGATAGAACAACCCGTAGATGAGCGACCAGGAAAGCAGGGCTACGACGAGCGGCCACACCCTTTTCAAATAAAACTCCTTCAAAGACTTCACTTCCGAGCGCAGAATCATCGCGCCGCTAATCATGAAGAATACCGGCACCGCGAATCGGCAAATCGAATTGAACACGTTGCTGACCCACCAGGAAGTCGTCGAGAAATCATTCGTACGGGTAAGCAGCGAAGCCGAGATATGCAGCACGATGACGGCTACAATGGAAATAATACGCAATAAATCAATATAAATAATTCGTTTTCCCGCCACTTTGGCGGTGCTTGCGCTGCTCATGTTCTGCCTCCGTCCAATTATCTGGCGCTAGCCGATGTATTGCGTCCGATGGAAGCGACGCCTTTGCGTTCGACAAAGCCCCAGCCGTTATCGTTATCGAAATATTTGATTGTGCCGATGATGTTGACGTACATTAGCACCAGCCTGTATGAGATCAAATCGTACTGGCTGAACACCATCATCTTGGTATACTCCCATAGCGTGAAATGGCTGCCGTACTTCCTGCATAGCAGAAAGGATATGGCGAGCTGCAAGGCGTTAATGATGGTAGTAATGATGAACAGCATGAAGGCGATCAATAGACTGCTGCCGGAGAATGCCGCATCGATCAAATAAAAGAAGGTTGTAAATACAGTCACCGTCCCCATAATGAAACCGTCAATAGCAAAAAAGATGCTGATGCCCGGCTTAAAACTGCGAGAGAGCTTCGACCAATAGATGAGCACGCAGTCTACAAACGCCTTTTGCCAGCGGATGCGCTGCTTGTAGAAGTTTTTCAAATCTTCCGGACACTCGGTGTAGCACACGGCTTCCGGCGCGTAGACTAGCCTCTGGTTCAGCTTGTGTGTCTTGATATATTCATGAATCTTCAGCGTGATATCGATATCCTCGCCAACCGTACTGCGGAAGCCGTTGACCTCATACATCAGCTCTTTGTAAAAGGCGCCAAATGCGCCGGAAATCACGACGATGGAGTTGAAGTATGACTGCGTCAGCTTTCTAACGTAGAAGCTATGGATGTAGTTGATCATTTGGCTGCGTACGATTCCTTTGCCTGTAAAGGTCTCGTGAATTTCGCCGTTTTTCCGCTTCGCTCCTTGCGCTATCTTGACCGTACCGCCCAGCGCTACAATCGTTGGATCATGAAAATACTGGTTGACGTACTTGAGCGAATTAGACTCCAGCATACTGTCAGCGTCCAGCGTAATGACAATCTCGCCATCTGCATAATCGATTCCGGCGTTCAGCGAATCTGCCTTGCCGCCATTCAGCTTATCCAGAACAAAGATATGCGGGTACAGCGCGGACTGGTAAAATCCACGAACCCGCTTATACTTCAACTGAAGATTCGGCTTGCGGTAATTGATGCGAAGATCCAGCAGTTCCTGCAGCCGGTCGAAGGTACGATCTCTGGAGCCATCGTTGACGATTATAATTTCATAATTGCGGTAATGCAGACCGTCCATCGCATCCAGGCAATTTTGAATCGTTTTCTCTTCGTTGTAAGCTGGGACTAAGACAGATAGAGATTTTTCATCCAAGGTGATATCGAGCTTCTTCACCTTGCTATACAGGAGTGGAATTACCGTGTACAGCATTTGAAACAAAAGAAAGCTCCCCGTCGTCAGATATAGCATCAAATACATGGACATTCGCTCCTTCCTGGTTACGGGGTTTTAAAATCGTTAGGAAGGTAAGACCGGGCAATCGCCAGCTCGATCCAAGTTCAGCCTATATCAAGAAGTGTTTTCCCATGTAACCAATAATTGTTTTTTGTTTGTTCTAATACCCTATCCCAACGGTACTCATCTGTAAAATCGGATTTAAAAGTAAGAAAGCGATAACAATGGGCCTTTTTTACAGGAATGCTCCCTGTTTGATCCTTTTTCGCTCCCTGTATTAATCATTGGTGAACATTTTTGTCATAAATGTTGCGTCAGCTATCATAACGTTTAGTGTGATTTTTAAGCATGAAAAAGAGCCCTCTAAGGGGCGAAAGCTCGGAATGGCTATTCGCTGCATGATACTTTTTGAAAGAGATCATGATGCGGCAATCATTCCGGCCTTCTCCTTGAGAGGGCTCTTGGTTGTGTGGATTTGTGCGGGGCTGACTTGAAGTCGCAAGGCTGCGTTTACAAGAAGTTTATAGCTTTACCTATGAAGCCGGCTATGCTTGCTTACGGACAAACTTATCGTAAATTCTATTGCGAATATCAACAATGAGCAGCTGCGGGATTAAAAGTACTGGAAGGAACATCATGATGATAAAGGCCAGATTAGCCATCATTTGCTCCCCTCCTCCTGCTTCAAGGGAGAAGAGCCAAATCGGCAAGGCGGCCACCCATAGCAGCAAGTTGGACCACAGCACTTGCCGCATGCCCCTCCACAGGAAACAAAACAACAAGACGGCGAGCACCGGAATCATCCATGATCGCAATAGGTACTCTCCGAAAAACAACAACCCAAATGCCACTGCCGGATACAGGGCTATCACGCCGTATTGAATCCATTTGTTGGTGTGAAGGTTCATGGTTCTTTCTCTTCTCCCCTTCCTTTAATAGCCTGCATCATTTCGATTTTTGTATCATAAAACCTAGCTTGCCTGTATTTTTCATGCGCAGCATGATTTATATCAACTGATTATTCTCTGCCTACAAATATATTGTCTGCGTGGCAGAATTTACAGTAGCACCAATCAGATCTAACATATGATTCCAAGCATAATCTATATAAATTTATATAAGCAAGTGATAAAATATCGACATTTTAGATATTCCGGTAGAAAATAGCCTTGCTCCCTACTTCTCGGTTGTCTGCTTAACTAATTGATGAGTCAATACTGTGGCTCCTGTGACCAGAACACCTTGAATAATACCTTGGACGGGCGAACCGACAATGACGATACCGCCAGTCATACCGATTACCAGGAGTACCCACGGAATCGTCCAATTAGGAACTCGCGGCGTATTTTTGAGCAGCAGCCCCATAATAAAAAGCACCGGCATCAGGACCAGCGCTTCCTCGGTTACATATTGAATAAATTCGTTAATCACTCAGCGCTCCTCCTTTTTCCAGCAGTCCAAGACGGTCCAGCAGCACTGCGGCCTGCGCCCTAGTCAGAGGTTCATCTGGTGCAAAGCGCTGGGGTGATACGCCATTCAGCAGCCCAACCTGGTTTGCTTTGCGAATGGACGGTTCTGCCCAGTGGCCCAGAATGTCGTTGAAGCCTTCCGGCTGGGCCGGCTCCGCTGGTGGACTCGGCACTGGCTGGGCAGGAGAGAGATTGGGCGGGCTATAGGAATGCCCGACAAAACGACAATACCCTTCCACGACCGCTTCGGCGTATTTCTTCCAATGCTGTCTGAGCCTATCCGCATCAGATGGATTTGTGCAAAAACCATATTCCACGATGACCGTTGCTACTGCCCCGGTCAAACGGTGCATAAAGTAATAATCCCCGCCCGATTCATTGGATCGGGAAAATGCTCTACGGGTCGGCTGTCCCTCATTCTTAATGGCATTAAGCACGGCTGTAGCCATTTTACCGTTAGAGTAAACGCTATATATCGTCTCCGCACCGAAAGCGGCGCTCGACGGCGCCGCATTGATGTGGTTGCTGATACAATATTTCGCCCCGCTGTTCTTCACCAGCTCGGCTCGGACCGATGACGCTAATGTAAGGTCCGAGTCACGGGTCAGCGCGACTTTAACGCCAAGCTCCTTGAAGCGCTGGAACTGATACAGCGAGATATCCAGATTCATGGCCTTCTCCACAATCCCGTTCCCGCTAGCTCCCGGGTCGCTGCCTCCATGCCCGGGATCGATGATTAGTTCGGGTTTCGTAACTCCTGTGGGTTTCATGCGATTGCTCCTTCCTTATACATATTACAAACCCCGAAAAAAGAAGGAAACGACAGCTGCCACAATTCCGCCAATGACCGTTCTCCAGAGCCATTTTTGATTATCCTGTACGTCATTAATAATATGATGTGCCGCCTTTACGCTTTGTAGCGCTTCTGCGGCATTTCTGGCTGCTACCATAGCCGTTTCCTTCGTCTCCGTCATCACATCGATTTTCGTCTCGACACGAACGATCCTCTCTCGGATCTCCGATAACATCTCTCCTGTATTACCTGACATAACATTCCCCCTCTTTCTATGAAAATATGAAAAGAGCTCCGCTTATGCGGAGCCCACCGGTTTACCATCGACACCAAGACCTTGAGACTGAAGCTCAGATTCAACTGCAACCTGAAGGTTGGCAGGTACTTGAGAAAATCCTCTTCTGCCTGCTGCGACAAGAGCAGCATATACTGATACGATTGCCATAATTATTATTCCTCCTCAATTTTGGATAAAAAAAGAGCCTGATAGATGATCATTATTAGATCAACCTACTTAGCTCCATTCATCATTTCATACAACTCAGCAACAGCCTCAAGAGTTGTTAATTTAGCTTCTTCAGCAGCGGCAAGTTGCACTTCCAATTGCTCAATCTTTTGTTCACTTGTTAGCGGGATTGGGACGTAATCGTAGAACACTTCATTCGTGATTTCATTGTAATACATCAATGGAGCTTCACCAGGATTGCTAGCAGGTTCAGGAAGCTCATCTACTTTAATTAATTTACTTGTATTAATACCGTTACGATTAGCATAAGCCAACCCTTCTTCTGACCAAATGACATCAACCGGACGTTTTTCACGTGGACCTTCTAGTACGTTAATATACTGCATGTAAATTCCTCCTTTATATTCTTACCAAAATGTTGGGAATGCACCGATACGTGGATGAGAAATTATTGATCTGATTATCTGATTACCCATCGGCGTACTTGTGGAAAGTAGATTCCCAGTCTCCGCATCGTATCTATAGATATGACCTGATGCCAAGCCGATAGAAACAATGCCATCAGGGGTAATATCAATACATTGAGCGGTATTTTCACTTGCTAGCCATTGTGCCTTACCCGATAAAATAAAAGACATGTCGGATTGTCTGTACTTCTCAAACGTCTTAGTTGCCTCACTAGTAACATAAAGATATTCACTGTCACAAACTATGTTTTTAAAATCAAGACCACCTCTATTGGACTCTACGTCCGTACCAACAACCGAAAAATCGCTAGTTCTTTTTTTACTAATTTGAGTACCACTTACAATAAAAACATATTGACCGTCAGCACTGAGGGCAATCCCAAAAGGTTGAGTATTAAAAGGCTTCGAAGATCCTGAAGTAGACTTAATAAAGACAACACCATCTTTTTCACTACTACAGTCAAATTGCTTTACAGCAAGCGATCCAGATAAATTAAATGCAGCGTACAACATATCTGCAGAACTTGCTTCTAAACTAAAAATAGTTGATGTATCGTAATAATGGAGATGGTTAGTTCCTTGTGGAGCTGTTAAATCATTTTTATTTCTACGACCTACCTGCACAACTGAAAAATTTGGATTTAAGTTGCCAGTCCCCCAATACATGTATTTATTTCCTACAGCAAAACTTCTTATATTACTTTGAACATACGCAGAAATGAGTCTATTACCATTACTATCGTATTTCGAAATATAAAAACCAATATCAACATTATTAGTAACATGACCATGCCAGTAAACACTTCCATTTTCGTCCATCGCTAAATGCGTGTAATTATTACCAGGATGATATGAAGCAACATTACTGCTCCATTTGGCATTCATAGTAGAATCGAACTTTTTTAATGAATTTGATATGCTATTTGTTGCTACAATAACATCATAGTTATTTGCTGAACTGAACTTGACCCATGTCGTACCATTATAATAATATGCATCTTCATAAATCCATTTCGAGCCATTCCATAGTTTAGCTATACTTAAGCGTCCATAAATCTCCAACAACCCGTTTATAATTCGTTGTTTGCCAGTTGTATCAGTTGTGACAATTTTGGTTTTTTGTACAGTCCCTTTAACAACAGGTTCAGTGAACAGAATTTGAGCATTTCCATTTACTTTAGTTTCATTGATATTGTCCGAAATGACGTAGTTACTGATAGAGTTTGATGTTTTCACCAAGATATCATGCAATTGTGGATTGTTAGGAAACGTGCTCTGGACAAAGACTCGCGCCATTTCAATGTTACCAATGCCTACAGCATTTAGCTGAGCAGCCGTCGCTGTCACGAAGTCATTGATTCCATCCCGATAACCCTCTGATGTCCTTAGCCTTAAGGTAGTGCCGCTTACAGCAGCTGATAATGCCGCGGTATCTCCAGCCCGATCCACCATTGTTCCTGAAATAATCCCATTATCCGTCCCGATCGTCTTACCAGCAAGAACGTCCGCAGCGATTGCGGTTCCATAATCACCCCCTTCACCCTGTAAGATAAAAGCCGTGCCATTGTAACGAAGCGTGTATACACCGCTGGCGGCTAGCTTGCCTGCAATTAGAGCTCTGCCTTTAGAATCCAGAACCGATTTGGCCCCCAGACCATTGACATTTAATGTTGCCGTTCCCGTATTTGCAACATGCGTTTTGATTGCAACAGCCACTCCATCCGCATATGCAGTCAAAGCAGGAGTTAATGTTACTGTGTATGCCACACCTGTACCCGCCGTTGTTCCATAACCAGGCTGACGAACGTAATCGGCCAAATGAGCGTTATACGTTGCAAGCGGCGCTTGCTGAACGTTGTCGACATTTCCTAAGCCAACATCGCCCTTTGCCAGCGCAACTGCCCCCGTTCTTCCCGCTACACTTGTCACGGTATTCACTTGAGCACCCACCGCTACACTATCCAGCTTCGACTTATCCGCGCCGGACATGAGACCTGCGGTTGTTGTCGTAGCCGCCGTCGTGTTGGCTTTCGCATTCCATGTCGCTTTTTCCGCATCCGTTACAAAGCGATTGTTGGCGTCCTGCGCAATAACAGAAGGAGCATGTGTCGCCGGGTGCACGTAATTGTTAGCGCCTGCTGCAACGCCGTCGAGCTTGCTCTTGTCCGCTGCCGACATTAGTCCTGCGGCAGAGCCTGTAGCCTGAGCTGTGCCAGCTTTCGCATTCCACGCTGTTTTCTCCGCATCCGTTACAAACCGGTTGCTAGCGTCCTGCGTAATCATAGAGGAAGGATGAGAGGCTGGATGCGCATAGTTATTCGCCCCCGCCGCAATACCAGCAAGCTTGGACTTCTCCGCTGATGTATAATCCTCCGTAGAAAGCCCCTTCCCTGTGACCTTATCGACCTTCCCCGTAATCGCGGCATCCAGAAGATCCGCGTTTCCGTTAAAGTCATCGATGTTGACGTTGTCTGTTCCTTCAGGCTTCTTTAATTTCAAATTCGGTGTTAATTGCATCGATCACTCACCCCCGTATGTTCTTAATTGATTCCAAGTTCGTGTACCCGCTTGCTGCCAATTGAGGCCAGACACCATGTCCCAAGTCGTAAATGTGTAGACAAAAGATACGGAAAGATGTGCCGGCTTAATCGCCTCCAGCGTCTGGACGAAGCCCGCCATATTAGCAGGAACACCGAGTATGCCGATAAACTGAACGACAAATCGATTTTCTGCTGGAAACTCCTTCACATCAACCTCACCGCCAGAGAACGCAGAGGCAATAGCAATCAGCTTTTGCTTGGTTAACGTGCCGTGACCGCGCAGCTTGGCAATAATGATCTCGCGGCGCCACTCCGGCGTCATCGAGATGTCTGTCGACAAGCCCAGTTCCTTCTCCCAGTTATCGAGTCCCCAAGTCGCTGTCGATACGAACTGTTGGAGCAAACCGTCGGCACCATTCGACCAAGCTTGTCCAACCTCTTCCGACAATGTAGCTTGAAGCTCAACCATATCGCGGATTTGCCGCCAATAATGAGGCAAATAATCGATAAGCTGTACCTTCTCTGTTTCTGGCAGCTCTGCAGCTTTCAATGAACTGCCATACGAAAAAAGCCCATGTTGTGATTCTCCGTATACCATCAGGAATCACCTCGCAATTGTCCCCAAGAAACACCCGTAGAGAGCTTGCTTGCCGCCAAATCATAAGCGATTTTAACCGCGCTGGCCGTTGCGGCAACCGTTGTGCTGGTGCTGTTAACAGCCGCTGATAGCTGTACGATTCCAGCAGCGCTCGCGGATGCCGCAGGCAATCGGGCTGCTGCCATCGTGCCAGCCGTAATATCTGCCGCGCTATGCTGGTGAGCAGTTGGTGGGAATGTAGATGGCTTTCCCGATACCCCTGTCCAAGGTACGCTGTCAGCCGCATCGGCTGCATTCACTTTGCCGTCGTCATTGGTGTCGTACACGGACTTCAGCATATCTCCATTGCCAGTACCACTCAGTCTTACGGCAATAGCCTGCGCCGTTCTTTGAGGCGTCATATACAGATTGGCGGCTGTCCCGGCTTCCGCCTGCGCTTGCGAGGCAACGCCATAATTTTCGACGCCGCCAAGTCCGACATCCGCCTTCGATAGCGTGACTGCACCAGTCTTGCCCGCTACGCTCGACACACTGTTCACTTGAGCACCTTCGGCAATTCCGTCCAGTTTGGTTTTATCTACAGAAGACATAAGTCCGGCTGTGGATGCGGTCGCATTTGAGTTGCTAGCCTTAGCATTCCAAACGTTTTTCTCCGTATCGGAGACAAATTTGTTATTTGCATCTTGTGCAATCATGGACGGCGGATGTGATGACGGATGCGTGTAGTTATTAGCTCCCGTAGCAATTCCTGCCAGTTTATTCTTCTCAGCTGCTGTGTAATCTTCCGAAGAAAGTCCTTTTCCAGATGCTTTGTCCACCTTGCCAGCAAGGTGTGTCGTTACGGTAGCGGCAAAGTTCGGATCATTGTTCAGGGCATCCGCCAGCTCCTGAAGCGTATCCAGCGCCTCAGGCGCCGCGCCAATTACATTCTGAATGCGCTGATCCGTCTCGCTTTTCGTATAGATTGAAGCTTTGTCCGCTTTTGTTAACAGTTGAGTATCCACATATGTTTTATCCGCCTTGGAAGATTCTCCAGCGGTCAGTCGGCTATTCAAATTACCCGTCAGTGCATCATTCGCAAGCTTGTAACGATCTACTTCGTTCTGAGTAGCCGTAATAGCCGATTGAACAGAGTTAATATCGTCTGCTTCTACTTGATCACCTTGCGTCTGATACGTCACATAAACCTTCGGCGAATCGGAAAAGATCCTCAGCAACCTTTTCCACGGAGTCTCCGCAGGAATGGATACAACATAGTCAGTAATGGCCTTTCCCGTGAACAACGGACCTGTGTACGCTTTGATCGAGCTAATGGCAATGTTGTCATGGGCCAGTGGACCTTCGTATTTGCCATCTGTCAGCGTAATGGCTTCTTCAATGGTGTAAAAACTGCCGTCTGGCTTCTTATTCAGCTTCTCGGTATAGCGATCTATTGCTGTTGGATAAGCCATAGCCTACACCTCCAATTCCACGCCGGTCAGATCGGGAAGCTCTTCCGAGGCCAACTCGACGTTCGCTGCCGCTCCGTTCAGCGTCAAATTGGTATAATCGATTACCCCTTGGGTACGCAGCAAAAGCGTCCCGATCTGGGCAATACTCACATAATCAGAATCAATGGTCACGCTTCTCAGATAAGCCTGGACGGATGAAGCGAGCGCCTCTGTTACATCCTGCAAAACATAGCCATCCGCCAGTCTTACCTTAGCTCTGAGCAAAATCGACTTAGCCGCGGCAGAAACGACTGTAACCGCAGCACCAATTGGACGGACCGTATCGATGTAAGCCTTTGTCGTATTCACCAGTACCGGCGCAGCCGGCTTCATTTGGCTATCGAAAATAACGACCTTCACCGATCCCGCACCATTCCATAGCGGATATACTCTAGCACCGCCAACGCCCGGAACCTCCTGCGCCCAGTTTCGATAATCAGCCGCATTGCCGCCGCTTGACGGGTTGCGCACCCGATGCAAATATCTCGCTCGCAGCGAGTCATCGGATTCCAGATCCTCCCCATGCACAATGACATCCGACAGTTCAGCCCTTACGAGGCCATTAATAAAATCTAGCGGAAGCAACGGGCCATAATAGAGATTCCCTCCCGCTCCGGGCATTTCGCATTCCATTCTAAATACGCCAGCGGACAATCGCTCGCGAACCACATAATTGATTCCTTCGCCTCCATACCGACTGCCAATCGGAATATCTAACGGGGCCTGATTCTCACCGTAAAACAACCCTTTGCGCTGGGCTGTTGTCGCCGGCTGCCTATTCACGCCAAAATCAGCTGTACGAAGCTCCAGGTATTCGCCGCTTGACGTAATACCAAAACCCAGTCGCTGCTGCAATTCCATCTCTGCATAAAGCTGCGCCAGCTCGGCTGCTGCCGGGGCAAGTGCATCGTAAATTACGCTGCCTTCACGCTTGTCGATGCTGCCCGGAACCCGGTCCAACATACGCTCTAAAATGACTTCCATCGTTTGAACATTATCCAACTAACTCACCTCCATCGCGGCATCAAACGCCCCATATTGCGAGACTACAGTAAACGAAAGCATCATCCGGTCGCCTTCCATGCTGGCGCTGACTCCTTCAACCGCTTCAATGCGATCATCCTGCGTCAACGCTTCTTCAAGCATTCGCCTTGCTTCAGCCGCTGCAATGGAGGGATGCCTGCCAAATAAACTTTTTAATTCATGCCCGTAATCTGTGCTGTAAATCAGATGCCTGAATCGATCAGTCTGTAATATTTTGTAGACGGCTTGCCGCAAAGCATCCATGCCATCGGTCATGCCTGTCACACGTCCGCGATCCACATCCAGCTTCCATGTACGGGAAGGCTGTTCGCCAACCTCGATTATTTGGCTTAATACGCCTCCTTGAGGAATCATGCGCTCACCGTCCGATCAAGCACCACATATCGCTGACCGCCTTGCATCCGAAGCAAGAGGACTCGATCCCCCTGCTCCAATCCGCGCAGCGCCAAGCTTTCCGTCAAGATTAAAAAACCCGCCGGCAGCGTGAATCGTTGATCGACTCGCACGCTCAGCGGATGAACAGATACAACTTCGCCGTACAGGATATTGACGGGATTACTTGCTTCCACGGCTCCTGCTCCGGCTTTTTTGATCAGCTCCAACATACTCATCCAATCACCTTCACATCCAGCGCCATCGTATGGGAGGCGCTATCGAATTTATGCGTGCATTCATTCACAAGAAAAGGCTGATTCACGCCGTATTCCTTGATCCATACCCGAACATAGCAGCCTGCACGCACGCGCATGTCACCGATCGCACTCAGCTTGAGCGTCTTGCTCTCCCTGTTGTGCAGAGTGGTTAACTGATCAAGAAGCTCATTAATCTGGGTCTGATTCTTTTTCTCGTCGACCGATTGATAGAGCTGAAGCGTTCCCCATTTGGCGATATTACTGCTATCCTGCTTCACATGGAGCTCCCGTTTTCCCGTTTTCTTGTTGTCTTGATAGAGAACAATGCGGTTGTACGTGTCTTGATCAATCGATGTGGACAGACTGTAATCTGTCAGTAAGCTGCCTTCGCCAATATAGAAATCAACAAGCATGTCTTCGATGTTACGAAGTGTCAGTGAGCCAAAGTCATCATAGAGAACGAAATTTTGCCCTTTGTGAATAAGCGTCAGCGTTAACGCCTTGTCGCAGACATCCAGCAGCTTCTGCCCATCCTCCACCATCTCAGGAATAACATATGGCGTCTCGGCCAGATGACCGACTTTCAGCTTCAGCTTGTTGGCAACTGTTCGAATAATCTCAGAAGCCCGTTTGTTTTCGAAAACAAACGTGTCGGAGGACAGCAAATAACGAATCTGATCGTAGGCCTTCACCTTGACCGCCTCCTCGCTGCCTCCCTCAACACTGAAAACATAGCCGTAGAACACTGGCTTGTCATCCTTGGTCACATGAATGATATCACCGTTTTGAATCTGAAAAGCCTGAAGCTCATAAAGCCCGCCTTTGATCAGCGTAAAATCAAGGGTACCCGCTTTGCCGATCCGGCTTGTCTTCCAAGTCAAGTCCCCAACGATGTCAGAAATATCCCATACATTGCCGTTCTTATTGTCAATCATCACTCGAATCATGGCAGCTTCAGCACCCTTCCAACCTGCAGCCGCTTCGTCTCAGCGTCGCTAATGCCGTTCAGCTTTTGAATCTCGCGCCAGCGGTTGCCGTCACCAAGCTTGGACTTTGCTACTTTCCAAAGCGTATCTCCGGCCACAAGCGTATACGTCTTCGCCTTGGCGCGATCATCCGGGCGTTGCTCCCCTTTTGGCACAACTGCGTTATTCTGTACCACGACTTTTTTCGCCGCATAGAATCGGTAGTGCTTCAGCTTAATGGAATATTCAATATCACCTATGCCCCCGGCTACCTCCTTCCACTGGAAGGATTCGATCGTAGCCGGAGTGTTAATGACCACATCAGAAGCGGTAGTACCGCCTTGAAATATAAAACGGATGGGGCGTTTGCTCTCCATCCATCGGGAAATTTTGCGAACTTGTTCAATTGGCGGCACGACCTTAACGACTGGCTCCGGGTCATTTTTTTTATCATCATGAGGGGGAAGCATGAATGGGTATAATTTTGCAGGAAAAAAGCTGCTGAACGCATACTCGGACAGCTTGCGTTCCTTAATGACATTAATCTCGCCCAAGCCTACAACATCGTACGTATTGCCCTTTCCCCCGTCAGAAATCTCGATCGAAGAAGGCAGCACCTGAATATCAAGCACTTCAGTGCCATTGTTAAAGCTCAGCTGCATCCGATAGCTCATCGATATACCCCCTCTGCCGAAACAGCGATCTCCTCTTGCAGCACCGTCGTAATCGCTTGAACCATAGAGCTGACGTCCATCCCGTTTCTGATATCGCCGGTTTGCACATTAACGGACGGCTGCAGCGTAACGAAGTTTTGGATATTTTTCAGTTCGGCCAACTCGCGCATCGTCTTCAGGTCTTCACTGCTGATATCAACGGTATCGTTGATTTTGCCGACCTCGTCCAGACGGCCGCCTCCAACTGTTACTATCGCATCTTGCTGAAATTGAGTGCCTGGATCTTCATATGCGTTCGCAGCTTTCTCTTCAGCTATTTTTTCTTCAGCCATTTTCTCTTTATTACGTTCATTCTCGCGATCGCTAAAAAACTGTTGTAATTTATTTTCACGGTCTGTAGCATTTTGTGCTGCCTTTTCTTTAGCATTGTTCACTTTTGCTCTCTGCGTTTCAACTGCATGATTCACCACAGTATCAAACGTAAGTGATTCCGGTATGTCCACCTTTATTCCCAGTAGGTCTAAAACAAAATTCGCCACTTTTTTGAAAAAACCAAATAATGTTTCAAAGAAATCACTAAAGAAGCTTGCCAGCTTCTGAAAGACCAACATGACTGCCAGTATCGTTTCATTAATGATTACTGGTATTTGATCTATGAAGTTTAAAACACCGTTCCAAATCCTATAGAAGAACATTGCGAAGGAATCATTGGTCTTCCATAGCCCTACAATTGCTGTAACCAAGCCAGCGACTAATGAAATAATTAATATAATGACATTGGCTTTCATTGCTGTATTCATACCATTCCATGCTGTTTTCAAACCAGTAGTAGCAACTGTCAATACCCTCATTGCAATAGCTGAAATTGCCATGTAGGATTGGCTGATCATTTGTAGCGTGTTATAAATATTGACTGCTTTATTAACACCATCAAATACAGAGCCGAAAGCGGACCAGTTATCAGCCATAAAACCAACGACAGCTGCATTTTCCGACATGAGAGCAGTCAAATTATTTTTAAGTACCGAAACCGACTCTGCGACACCTGGCAGTGCATCCAGCTTCTTTTTTTTCTCCTCGGCTGCAGTCGCCTCAACTGCTTGATCAGCTCCAGCCGCAGCCCCTTCGACCGCAGGCGCCGGCAAAGCAAGCGTATTGCTTGGGGAATGTTCTATAACATCCATTGCAGACATGGCATTGGCAGTTTGCAGACCACTAGTGGCCTTGTTCGCCAGTACAACGCTATTCTCCGGTTCTTTATAAGGAACCGGCAATAAATTGGAAGACCCGCCGTAGGGAAGAGCCTCCATTGTTCCAGAGCCACGCCCGGAAGAAAATTGCGTAATGAAAGAGACGATACTCGAAATTTTGGCCAAAATGCCGCTTAGGGAATCATTGGCTGCGTTGAATCCGCTTTGGATCGTTTTATGCATGGAATCCAGCCATTCTTTCAATTGGGTGCCAAATGACATTTGGAGAGCTGCAAGACCAGTCAACTTAGTGGACATCTCTTCAAAAATGGCACCCTGACTGCTTAGTATGGCTTCCATTTGCTTACTCGCAGCCATCTCGGTTTCTTGCTTCTTCTTTTCTTCTGTCTTTTTCTTTTCATCCTCTGTAATCGACTTGATATCCGGAATGTTGGAGCCGATTATTCCAATAAACTCCCCAAACTTAGGAATAACCTCTTTTTTGATTTTCTCTTCCAGCTTGGCTCGTTCCGACTCTAACGATACCGCTTTAGTTTCCTGTGCCGGAGGCTCTGCGGGAACAAAACTTGGAAGCTGAATTGCTGTAGATATCCCCGCCGAAGCTATCGGTTGAGAGACGCTTATCATACGTTTGCCAGCTGCATCAATCGCCTCCGCCAAGGCCGCTATTCCTTTAGCCGCTTCATCCAAAGGAGTGACAATAGCTGTGACCGCACGTTCCATAGCGCTCATGCTACTCTGCATCCGCTCCGCTGCTTTGCGCTCTGCTACTATCATGGAACGCTGCATGCCATCCACGGCCAAAGCAGCGAGGTTCATGGAGCCCATCATGCCTCGAACGACGCCTAACAGCTGCTTTTGTCCCCTAACCAAAGCTTTTGTCGAACTCATCGATTCACCACCTTTCGGGTACGATCAAAGGGACTGCTCCCTGTTAAGAGAATCAGTCCCTGTATATGAACAATCACTTCTTCCTCGCGTTCTGCTTCCGCTCAGCTGCTATGCGTTCCTGGATGCAGGCAATCATGAAGGCCTTCTCCTCCCGGGTCTGGCTCATGTATTCGCGAGGCGTCATGTGGAACTTCATGAGGGCGTAGTACGCATAATTGGCGTCGCTGTCGCCCTCGCGAATTAGTTTTTTGCTTCGTCTACGAGCTCCTCGAAGTTCGTATTGTAACCGGAGATCCGTTGAATTTCCTTCGACAATTCTTCGACTTCGCCAGCCAGCAGCACCTTTTGCAAGTAACCGTCCGAATCAAAGCAGCCCAGCTTCTGAATGCTGGCCGCATCCTTGAAGTTAGGAACAACCGTATGATTAATGACAATGGCTTTCGAAATTGCGCCAGAATCAATTTCCACCTTACGATCCTTGCTCTTCGGATTGATCTTCATTGCACGCTTTTGGTACGATGCCATATCGTCCGCGCTCATCGCACGGATCGTAAACTTCATCAGCTTGCCGTCCTTGTCTTTGAATCGGTCGGAAATGACAACCTCCTCCGTCAAATTATCTACAGGGTGACTGTTCAAAAAATCTTGCAATGTACTCATAAAATAATGGCCTCCTCAAAAGTTTAAAATCTTAGGATTGAAGCGAGTTGAACTTGTCCGGGATGTCGAAATCCTCAAAGGTGAACGGAAGCTCTTCTTCCAAGGAGTCCTCCGCCGTTGCGTCGAACTTCGTAAGCAGAATGCTGTCCAGGTTGCAGCGGCGCAGCACAATGGTCTGCTTGCCCGCTCTGGAAGCCGGGTCTTCATTCACGATAGTCAGATCGAAGTAGAAATCTTTGCCCGACTTTACGTACTCCTTCGTCAGCTCACGAAACTTGGATGTGATGTAGTAAAGCGTAAGCGTACCCGTACCTGTCCAGCCTACCGTCTTCTTGCCCACCGTTGTTTTGCCCAGCATAGGCACGTCGGCCTTAGTCTTCTCGATCGTTGCTTCGCCTGTTTTGGCATAAAACAGTTCCTCCATCATACCGTCAATGCTGACCGTTGCTTTCGCCTGCTTGCCGCTAATCGTATCTTGTACGTTCATGTATGACATATTATTTTACCTCCACGGAAATATAGATTTTTTCGACAGCGTCTACCGGTTGAATATAGAGTCCCACAAGGACGCCATCCGACTGGCCTTCAACTGGCGCTACGGTAATATCCGCATCGGAATCCAGGTTTTGAATCGCGCCGATGTTTTGCAGATTCGTCATATAGTTGACAATTTCGTTTTTGAGCAGCGTGCGGCCATCTGCATTATTTGCTACTTTGCCGATGTAGTAAGAGCTGAACACGCGGGAAATATCATTGTTGATCGCATCTAGTACGCGAACGACACGGTTTTTGCTGAAGTAGCGTCCTTTGTCCGGCGTAAAAGCTGTAAACGTATTGATATCCTGCTCGACAAATGCGCGTGTGCCATCCTGCGAGAACAAGAGCTCGCCGTTTTGCAAAGCTGCAACGGTCTGGGTATGGGTATATCTTGGAGAAGCGTCGACTGCGCCGTCATAACCCGCATAAGTGAGCGACTCGTTAGCTCCGGCTGCGGCGGATGCGCCTGCGACCCATGCGGTCGCTTGGGCAGCATAAACTGACTTGCCGTCTGCCAGTACAACGCCGTTTTTCACACTGATGACGCCTTCGTTATTGGCTGCCGGATAGTTTTCTACCACCAAGACAACCTTGCGGCCTTCGTTGTCACGCAAATTATTAATAAAGGAGACGAACAGAGCCTTCAATTCCGCATCCGTAGAAGGAAGTGCCAGGGTGTGAAACTGTTGTGTCTCAATGGCATCAAGGTAATCGATATAATTCTGGTTAACGGCATTGCCGTTGGAACCGCCCGTTAGCGGGATGCCCGCGCTTTCGGTCAAGCTGCCGGAAGCATTCCAGGTTACCCATGCATTAGCCTTCAAGCCGGCAATATGAGCTGCCGTCTGGCGATCTCTCTCCACGCCTGCAACAAGCGTACTCACATCGAACAATGCCGGGCTATCCGCATTGGCCTCAACCACAACGGTAATATCATTGCCTCTCTCGCCGCCGTAACGAGCCGTTACAATCAGTTCACCCAGAGTTGCCGATGCTTTCACGCCTTCGTTTACCCGGTATAGCAACAATGTCTTGGCGCGTTTCAGCGCTTCGCGTACAAGCAGCAGCTCCGGTGCCGACACAGGGTAGCCGAGCTTCTCCGTTGTGTTTTCTCCCGCTTCGATAGTGATAATCCGCTTGGCTTCACCCCACGGAAGCGTCACAGGCATCGTTACGATACCACGCTCACCAACTGCTCCCAGCGGCTGCGGTGCGCTATTGAAATTTACATATACACCTGGTCTTACTTTATTCGTTGCCGTCCAATTTCCTCCGGTCATACTATTCCACTCTCCTATTCATAAATGTTTGCGCCAGTTGCTTTACTTGAGGAATGGAATAGGTCTCCCCGTTCTCAAGCAATGCGTCCAGCAAATTTCTTTCCCGTGCGGACCAGCTTCTGGCTCGCAGCAATTGGTCTTTCGTGAACGCTCGCTCCACGATCTCTTCGGATTCGCCGTTCATTTCATCACCGCCTTCTGTTCAATAACGCCCATTCTCGGCGCCTGCGGCTCCACACGCTTCACTCGAATGGTGATTCCCATGGTGAAATGAAGCTTTCCATCCCGTACTTCATGCTTCAGATCCGATACGCGATATCGTGTACCGCCAATCTCGACTAGCTGAAACAGTTCATACAATTCTTCTGCCAAATCATGCAGCTCCGCGATACTAGTATCCGAGCTTGCCGGCTCCGGGTAAGTAATGCCGAATGAATGCGCCCGGCTGTTGTAACCGCCGAGCATCGCCGTCTGAGACATCGCTTTAAGCTCAAGCAGCATCGTTCTCGGATTTACCGTTATCTGCGAAGTTTCGCCTGTGACAGTAAGCAGAGGAAAATGATTAGCTAACAGATGGAGCATATCTTCCCTGACGCTATTTGCCGTAACGGTCATGGTGCGTGGCCCTCCTTTCTGTCGATGCGTTACAATTGTTGCTGCCGAAACTTTTTCAAAACAGGAACGTTTGTTCGCTTTTTCGACAACTAAAGCTTATCATAGGAATTTCCCCGTGTGCTCCCCAATCTACCCTCAACTTGCCCCCAATAGAGCCGAGCATATGAAAACAAAAAATCGATACCCGGAAGATATCGATCTCACTTTGTAACGCTTTGCCTCACTCACTCTCACTATGTAGATCCCAATTCAACAGTCCCCACATCTTCAGCGTATGTGCTACGGATAACATTCCATCGTTCATTCGCCGGTCTACGGTGGAGCTTTTGTCGCCCCGCTTCATATAATAGAGTGTTTCCGAATACGTATGTCCTCGCAAATATCGCAGCGTAATCGCCTGCCGTGCCTCATCGTCGGGAATCATCGAGACCGCTCTCTCAATCGCGCTTCGAATGAGTTCGCATTCCTCGGCAGCCCGCTTTTGATTCTGAGCAAGCTGTACCGCATTAACGGTCTTGTTGGCATAGAGCTCCTCACCATCCAGTCGTCGCGTAATCTCGCTTCCATAGATCGTTTGTCTGAGCAGTTCTTCATGTGCTTTGTAGTCTTCCACAATCATTTTCAGCTCACTATATTTCCTAAGCATGCGTTGTGCCTGCTTTTTTTCCTCCGTCGTAGGTTTTGTCAAATAAGCTAGTGCTGCCTGTCCGCTAATCATTGCATCGCCTCCGCTGTACAAGATTCTTGTACTGTCTGCCTTTATTTTAGGTACAAGATTCTTGTATGTCAAGATAGAAATACATATAATTTGTATTCCACTTGTAATTCTATCGATTTGTAGTACAATATACTTGTACCCAAAAAGAGAATTGTGTTTAGCAAATTTTGCTTTGCAAAACCATTAAGGAGAGATAATCGTGTTTAGAGCCGATCGGTTAACAGAATGCAGAAAGCTTCGTAAGCTTACGCAAGAGCAGCTCGCGCACAAAGTTAACCTGACCAAGGCCGCAATCAGCAACTATGAGCAAGGGCGCAGCGCACCTCCGCATGAGACGTTGGCTGCTCTGGTAGACGCGCTCCATACGAACGCCGATTATTTGCTGGATCTCTCCGACAATCCCGATTCAAAATCTTTACAAAATACAAGCTTCTCTTCCGCGTCGAAGACTGCAGTTGGTCAAAACACCCAGCCGGATTCAGGCGTCTATATTGCATACTTAGGCGGCCCACCAGAAGAAATGGATGAGGAAGAAGCCGAGCATTTGAAGCGTGAACTGGAGATGTTTCGGGCATTCAAGGAAAAACGTCGCAGGGAACGAGAATCCTTAAAAGAATAAATGATAGGTTGAACTACATAGATTAGCTGGCCGGCATGGCCATTTGTCATTAAACCCCAAGGGGTTTAATTTTTCGCCCAATAAGCGAACACACATTCTCATTCAAGGAGGAGCCGCATGGAGCTTCTGAACTTCGAACTCTATCGACCTACGGCTATGGAGCTGTGGATTCAAGCCAAATTTAAAGAAGGTGGCATACTGGTTCCCGGGGATTTGGAGGATTTGGATCATATCGCTTCCCTTTTTGATGCCTTTATTGCTTATACGGAAGGCGAGACGAAAGTACTTTATGATGAAGATGGAGACTGCTTAATTTTTTTGAACATTCATCTGGATCGATATGAACAGCGTCTCGCTTTTTTCCATGAGTTATGTCACCCCGCTATGCATGCTGGCAATCAGCGAGAGCTTCCCCCCTCTTTCGTAAGTTTGCAAGAGACCCAGGCGGGATTGTTTCAGCTATACAGCGCCATGCCCGTTCATATGCTTCAAGATGCAGCAGCTATCCCGCAGCAGCCCTCTTGTTATCGCCAAATAGCCGAAGCCTTCGGCGTGCCTGCCGCCTTTGCGCAAGCAAGGCTCGAACGGATATCCAGACGGGTGAACCAGGAACGAAGGGACCGCAATATGCGCGCCAGATTGGCCGCTCAACCCCCTTGCGATCAGGGTTATTCCGAAGCGACAACCAAGCTGCTGAGGCAACTGCAACAGCAGACCTATATGAAGAAAGGAGCGACCCATTAGCGATGAGACAAGCTGTTTTTTACGAGCAGGACGGTGATACGGGCCAGCTGGTTCCTGTATGGTTCATGCTAGACGGAACAGAATCCCTTGACTGGAGCCATACATTATATCTGAGCTTAGACGCTCCCTTCGAGCAATATCTGTTCGATGAATGCGATATGGACAGCATGGCCTTATCCGTTCCCGACCATGTCTATGTTCGCAAGGTCGATGATTCAACTACATTCGGCATCCATCTTCCGAGGCTGCAAGCTTACGTCGAACAAATTGCAGCCGTAGCCGAGCAGCCTTTCTCGCTTCACGATCTCTCGCGGCTGATGCTTCGTATTTCCGACATTGAAGACACGCTTCAATTCGAGATCCGCCAACAGCTGCAATGGGATCGTTCATAGTCGAATAGAATGCCTGATTTAGGGAAGAAATGTATGGAGCACCTTACTTCAGGAAGGGGATTACGATGGCCAAATTGCCACCGCTGCCGACTTATCCGGAATCCTATTGGCTCCAATCTCTCAATGGACTGCCCGCTTACACCAAGCTTCAGCATGATACAGAAGCCGATGTAGCTGTCATTGGAGGAGGCATCTCCGGCATTACAACCGCTTATTTGCTGGCAAAAGAGGGCCTCAGCGTCATTCTGCTGGAAGCCGGCAAGCTGCTTCATGGAACAACAGGCCATACCACAGCCAAAATAACAGCACAGCATGATCTGATCTACGACGAGCTAATTAATCAAGAAGGAATAGAGAAAGCCTCGCTTTACTTCCAGGCGAATCAGGATGCGCTTCGGTTTATTGAACGTACCGTTAATCAGCACGCTATCGACTGCAGCCTGCTGCGGCAGGATGCGTATGTGTTCACCAACTCGGAAGATTACATCCGCAAGCTGGAGAAAGAGATGACCGCCTATGAGTCAATCGGCATTCCTGCAGCATATGTGGATCACATTCCTTTAACATCCATCTCATCGAGAGCAGCAATCAGGATGGATGACCAAGCCCAATTCCATCCTCTACGCTATTTAGAATCGTTAGTCCGTCAGATCACTGAAGCCGGAGGCCATCTGTACGAAGGAACTACTGCCATAGATATTGAGAAAGGGCAGTTGCCCACTGTGCGTACGGCCGATGGACATGCCGTCACGTGCAAGCATGTTGCCATCTGCTCACACTTCCCGTTTTACGATGGATTCGGGTTCTTTTTTGCCCGTATGCATGCGGAGCGTTCTTACGCGCTTGGTGTGAAATCCAATATCGACTATCCTGGCGGCATGTATATTAGCGCGGAGGATCCGAAGCGCTCTATTCGGAGCGCGACTGCAGAAGACGGTTCACCCCTCCTCATTATCGGCGGGCAGAAGCATAAGACAGGCCAGGGCATATGTACCATTAATCACTACGAAGCCTTGCAAGAATATGCCGCTAACCAATTTAAGACCGAAGAGATCCTCTACCGATGGTCGGCGCAAGACCTGGTTACAGGCGATAAACTTCCGTATATCGGTCGTATTACCGATGCTGATTCCAAGTCGAATATTTATATCGCTACCGGCTATCAAAAGTGGGGTATGACCACCGGCACCGCAGCCGCTATGATCATCAGTGATCTCATTCAAGAGAAAGAGAATCGCTACGAAGAGCTGTTCTCACCATCCAGATCCCTCTCCGTCAAAACGCTCAAAAACCTGGTCGTCGACAATTTCGACGTCGCCAAGCATCTCATCAGCGGCAAGTTGGAGATGGTTCACCGCAAGCCTGACGATCTGGAACCGGATGAGGGTGCAGCCGTCACCTTACATGGACGAAGAGCCGGTGCTTACCGCGACAAGGAAGGAAAGCTTTACATCGTTGATACCACATGCACACATATGGGCTGTGAGGTCGAATGGAATAACGGAGATCGGACATGGGATTGCCCTTGCCATGGCTCCAGATTCTCCATTACTGGCGAAGTCATGGAAGGGCCGGCAGAGAGACCTCTCCCCCTTCTTTCTGAGCAGCATTAACACAAAGCAATAACCCCCTGATTGTGATGCAATCAGGGGGTACAATCATGCCAAATAATTCAGCTTATTGCCGGTAGTAGCTGGAGCCACTGTAATTCGTGTATGGCTGTTGTGTGCTCGCAACATAGCTGCCAGCGGTTGAGGTTGAGTGTGAGATTTGGTTGCATAGGCTAGTAATATGCTGCATTTGTTGCACGGCCGTCTGATGGCCTTGTAAAGCCGTTTGAATGATTTGCGCCGCTTGCTGTTCGCGCTGAGCAATCTGCTGAAGCAGCTGAGCATTTTCCTGCTCTTGCTTTAACAGCTGCTCATACTGTGCGGATGCCCGCTGCGTTTGTTGAATCAATTGCTGTACGATACCTTCGATTTGTTGCACTTGACTGGATGTTTGGCCTGATTGAAACTGGTTCATGTGTTGCCTCCTTGAAAGTTTGTTTGAATTGCCCAACTTATTTTGTTCAGGCCTCACCTTTTTATGCATAAATTTTCATCTATGTATGTAGATTGAATCGTACCGACAACAAAACCGCCCAACAGCGGCGGCTTTAGCTTTCGCGGAATTAGGCGGTTGACTGAATAGTTTATTCGTTTCTCAATATCTCTTTTAGTTCAGGCTCCAACTGCAGCAGCCTCAGCAGCATCGTTGCCGTCTCTGCACGGCTTGCATTTCCTTTTGGACGTATGAATTGATCATAGCCTGTAATCACTCCTGCTTTCACAGCAGCCTCAATGGAACGTCTTGCATAAAGTCCTGAATGGGACAAATCCTGAAATGATGCGTTACTCGCTTGAGGAAGCTCTTCTTCATTGACCAGCCTCATCATCATGACAATCATTTCTTCTCTCGTTATCGTAGCATTCGGCTGGAAGCTTCCGTCTGCATATCCCTTGACAATGCCGTAACCAGCCAAGGTTTGGATTTCTTTCTCTGCCCAATGTCCTTGCACATCCCCAAAGGCTGCCGACGGCGCATCTGTCTGCTCAAACCTGAACAGCCTTGTAAGCATAGCGGTAAACTCCGCTCTCGTGATGGAATGATCCGGTCTAAAGCTGTCATCGTCATACCCCTTTATGACGTTAAGCTTCACTAGCAACTCAATGGACTTCATTGCCCAATGCTCTCTAAGGTCGCTAAAGCTCTTCACATCAACCGAAGCTGCGCCCCAGAGTCTCTCCTTAATGGACCGAATTAGCTCCTCCAACGAAATAAACTCTAATTTGAACACCGACTTCGGCGGATCAGTCGGCTCCGGCGTAGGTTTCACCGTCGGTGTTGGCGTCGGCGTCGGTGTTGCCGTCGGCGTCGGTGTTGGCGTTGGTGTTGGCGTCGGCGTTGGCGTCGGCGTCGGTGTTGGCGTCGGCGTCGGCGTTGGTGTTGGCGTTGGTGTTGGTGTTGGCGTCGGTGTTGGCGTCGGCGTTGGCGTCGGCGTCGGTGTTGGCGTCGGCGTCGGTGTTGGCGTCGGTGTTGGTGTCGGTGTTGGTGTTGGCGTCGGTGTTGGTGTCGGTGTTGGTGTTGGCGTCGGCGTCGGCGTCGGCGTCGGCGTCGGTGTTGGCGTCGGCGTAACAGGCACTTCCACAAATTCTACCTGTACAGGAGACAGGGCAACTCCGCTTACAACGTCCGTTGCCGTATACCAGACTGTTTCCTCAACCGTATTGGTCACTGTAAATCCCGCTTCACCCATGTGATCGGTAATTGGCGTTACCTCCGTAATCGTGGAGTTGCCCATATCTGCAGTTAGAGAGATCTGGCGTCCGCTCATAACGTCTCCCGCGCTATTCACCAAACTTACCTTGATTGTTGCCTCTTCCTTTCCATCCGCTACTACCTGTGCGACAGATACCGTCACAATGGAATGAACTGGGTCCACCATTTCAATCGGTGTCGAGCCAATCTCGAACATGGCATGATCAAGGGTGTATTCCAAACCCGATGCCAATACAACTTTGGCCTCAACCTTATAGCTGGTTTCAATGGATAGCGTGGTCAAGGCCTGCTCAGTTGTTCCGTCATAGGCCACGGTTACCCAGTTACCATCATTCACCTTATAAAAGGCCTTCTCCATGCCGAAATCTTCAACATCGTATGGAGACAGAGACAATTCGACAACACCGGTATACTTGCCATCCGCTCCCTTCGACCCTTTCACCAGCAGTTCAAGAGCTGGTTTTTCCGTTTGCATATTTGTAATCTGGAATCGATATTCGGTTGCCGTTCCTGCTGGACTTTCCGGCTCTACACGCACAACAAAATCATTTATTGCACCAGCTTCCGAGAGCATAAGCTCAAGCTGCCCGGAGACAAACCCCGTCTCCGAAGCAATCGGATTGCCCGCTCCGTCCAGCAATGTTACCGTCGAACCGCTATTAGCAGCCGCTGCAATGAGCTGCGTTCTGCGCAGATCGGCGGCTTGCAGCTGGTACGTCGTTTGACCTGCCGAGAAGTGAAGCGGAATACCGCTGAACGTCACTGTACTCAACGCGGAATCCATGGCATCCGCATTTTCATAGAAAAATACAGCTTGAACGGAATCACCGATTTGACTGAACTGTACGTCTGCCTTTTTCTTCTCCTCCGCGGAGAAAGACAGCAATTGCGAACGATCCGTTGCCAAATAGGCAGTCTCCAAGATATGGCCGTCGGCATCCAACAGATTCAGTAGAACGTTCCCAGAAGCTACCGGCGCCATATTCATATTTTGCATCGTCAGATTGACACTGGTACTGGAAGCGGAATTCAACTGCTCCAATGTCAGCAAGACATTACGGTTATTATTTTTAACTGACAAATTATGGAGTGTCACTTTGGCTTCATTATTCGTTTTATCGAACTCAGAGATCATGTCGCCATTGGCATCCTCAACCCAGCTGCGCAAATATACCGTAATGCCTTTCTCCGGTATCTCCGTCAAACCAAGCTCTTGCAAGTACACCGTCAGGTCCCCATCAACCCGATGGGCATACGCCCCTTGTTCAATCAAATCCAATGTTGCCCCATCAGAGATGGACATGACATTGCCGATCAACTGGTCAGCTTCGTACTGATTGTTCTTGTACAGGCCGAGCTTGACGGCTCTGCCCTTATTCACCAGGGTAGTATCATTTTTGTTGTAAATAGGCACAGACAAGGTACGCTTGCCGTCCGCTTCCTTCAACAGCTGTATTTGTGAAATACCGATATCCGGAATATCCAGCTTAACCTCGCCCGATGCCGATAATGTCTCTTTATTAACGACACCTGTAACAGGGGCAAAGGTTGCGTCAACTTGAAACGATACATCCTTAATGTCAGCTGGCACAGCATAGTAAGCCGTAAAGGTTCCGCTGCTATTCGGCGCAAGCTCCAAATTGCTGAACTCGGTTCGCTGGCCGTCAATCGTGATTTCGACGGATTCCATGTTGCCCAGGCCTTTGTTTATGACCTGAAACTGTATCGGCAAGTCATAGCCAGCTACGACCTCTGCTGGATTAAAGAGCACCTTGTCCGCCTCAAACTGATTCTCGTAAGTGCCAAGTGTCGTGTACATGGCACTGACCGTCTGAGATACGTGAACCGGAACATCGTCCCCATCGCCATTTGGCTTGATGCTGCCGACCACGTCTGTATCTGTTGTATACGTTGTGCCAAGCAGTACCACCCGCATCCGTCTAGGGTCGGTCACAAAGGCGTTAATGGTATCAAGCTCTGTATAATCCGGCATGACGGTAATGGTATTCACACCTGACAAATACAATTCTCCGTCCCGTATGCCAAATTTCACAGCCTTCAGCACATCGCGAGTGACCACCTCAGTCGGGCTAATATCGGCTTCAGCTTCTTTCCACAGAATAGATAGATGTTCAATGCCATCCCACAAACTGCGTCTCTTGGAGAACGTAAAGTTCGGATTGATCTTAAGCTCCTGATGCGCGTTCAGTGTATTTAAGCTGTCGATAAAATCGGTATACACTTCCCCATCCCCGTTGACAGCTGCCAGTTTAATGTCCTGCGTCACCACGCCGGCTGCTTCACTTGTCGCATGCCATGCAATAATGAACCTCTCAATGCCGTCAGCAAGATTGGCACTTGTGATCTGCGGGTTTTCATTCGTGCTGTCATCATGGGTGAGCTGCAGATTTTTCACAACTCCCTTCGTTCTCCACATCGTGGCATCCGTCGCTCCAGCATCGGCCGTATCGATCACCGCATAGATGATTTCATTGTCCGATGCGGCTACATAGTCGTCTGCCGAGGTTCCATCGACGTTGCCTTTATTGACCGTATAGACGACAGCCGCCTTCCCGTCACGCAGCATATCAGCCGATAATCCCATCACCGTACCGTTCGTTCCGTTATACAGCGTTTCGACGTCGCTCCACTGCCGCTTGGCTATATCGTATACGGTATAGACGATGCTATCCGATTCCGAGAAATCGAGTGGATTGTCGGGATTCGAGGAGTTCACGCTACGGTAAGCAACAAATACTTTGCCGTTCTCAACCGCCACCACCGGAGCAACATCAGCATGCTGGTTGTTCGTCAGTTGATGCGTTGTCCATCTACCTACGCCATCATAAATCCCAACCATAATTTCAGAGCTGTTGGCCATCTCCAGCATCTCTTCATTCGTTAGCACTTCTCCGGCTGCCTTATTCTGCTTCTCCTTCTGGGTTACCCAGACAGCAGCCACAGTATTGTATTCTCCAGCCACTTGCAAGCCTGTATCCCCATAACCCTTGTGCGCAGGGTTCGTAGCTATGGCGCCTTTCTTCAAATAGCCATTGCCGTTTCGCAACGCCCATGAAGCAACCGTATCCTCGATATCGGTGCTATTGCCATCCGACAAGTAAACAAGCATATTCCCTTCTTGCGTAACTTGCGGATTAGAGTACGGATACGAATTGCTTTCGATCACATCAGGTCCGGCTGACAACGTGGACACACTTCTCGCCTTAGCGCTGTCCTCTTGTGAATTCCAGGAACGGGCATAGCGCCCCAGATAGCTTCTGTCTTCAATCGTTTGCGATTCTATGACCTGCATCGGGTCCTCCCCGATATGTTCCATATAAGCTGCAATCGCCACTTCCATATTCGCTGCCGTCAGAGGCATCGAGGCATTCTCATTCCAGTAGTCATAAATCTTGTTCCAATTGTTGAATACCCACGAATGGCTGTAGCGCAGCGATGCAAAATCATGCTTAATCGATATAAATAAAAATTTCAACACGACTCTGACGCCGACGATGCCTTCCAGAGTCAACTTATTTCCATATAACACGCGCTGGCCTGAATCCTGCAAGTAATCCCGATTCAGCCACGTGCTCTTGTTCTCGATGGTTACACGTCCGAACACACCGATCTTGGCTGCTATAACGGAATAGTCGAACCCGATGCCGCCGAATGCTTCCACATAAGCGATAATACGCAGCGAGGTCAAATAATCGTTCACGCTCTCCGAGCGGGGGTCCTTCCACGAATGCCCCGGCAACTCATCAAACAGTGCCGAAGCCTTAAAATCAACTTCAACACCGCCGCCAATTGTCAGCGAGAATGTGACAGGCACAAATCCCGCCATCATGTTCCAGTTCTGTGTATATTCGAAGCCGCCGCCTGCGGTGAAGCCTCCGTTGTGCACAATTGCTTCCCATGCGGCTGTCTTCGGGTTGTACTTGATTTCGCCTGTGTAATATCCGCTTGCATGAAACAAAACATTATTGTTGGAATGCGACGCCTTACTCTTCGTATATTCTCTCTTCTGATCTTGTATATAATTTTTCATCGCAATGCCATACAGATCCCCGGCGCCAGGCGCATAGTTATTATCTGACTTGAAGAAATCCACTGCTCCGCCGCTGCCTTGCGAATTCGGCATCTCGCCCAATGAGGCGGAAATGATCGTCTTATATACTAGCGGATCGTCCGTCGGGTACACGCGCATGGATAGAGGACCGGCATCCAATTTCAAGCCGCTCATCAGCTCCAAGGTTTCCAGCATCATCCTGTCGTTATTACTTGGCTTACCGGATCTGCCGTTTGTCCCATCCATATCTTGCTTCAATTTTCCGAGCCGTCTCTGCAGCTCTGCCTGGCTGATCTCGGCAACCCCGATCATATTGACGAGCGTCGCGGCCGAAACGAAGCTCTTTCTGAAGCTGTCCGGCTTATCGTACAGCTTAAAATGCACCGAGCCGCTCTCCGCCTTTTTGAGCCAAATTGTATCTTTATTGAACACCTGCACATGACGGGTTATATAGGTGTCGGAGAACGGGTACTTGATCGTTTGATAGGACTGACCTTGCGGCTTCAATCCGGATTCATTCATCAGTTCTGCATAAGCGGTCTCATCGACGGTTTCGCCCCACCACAGCATTTCGCTTGTCAGCGTAATGCTAGGGTGCTGATTCCCCGGCCCGAACTTCCCGCTATATTGCGTCACATACGTTCTTTGGGTCGACTGGCCGCTCGTCACATATTGGTTCACAATGAGCGGCGATTTCTGGCCCGTCGAATTTTCATTCAACCGCGATATTTTCCCGCCGAAGGCGATCATATCGACCGGATTCGTATTGCCGTCGAACGTGAACAATTGCGGCGTGTACCGATCATCCTCGAACATGATTTCCAGAACAAACTCAATCTGGTCCTTCGCGGACAAAGTTGCTGCATTCAATTCGCCTGCTTCCATCGAATAGAAGTCTGTCGTATCAAAAATAATCTGCAGCTTGCCGTCAGCGCCCAGCTTTGTCGTTACGCCCGTACCGCTGATTTCAGTCGCTTCAGCATAATGACCGTTTTTGTAGACGCCGCCCCGATACGTCAATCCACCTGTATAAGGGCTGCCGTCCGGCTTCTTAAAGAACAGTTCAACCTGCGCAAGCTGGCGCAGCTGCAAGATGTTGATCGGATAAAGCTCCAGATTCGCTGCATTGCCTTCCTTCGTCTGGAGCATATAGCGATCGATTATGCCCGTATAAGTCGTACCGTTGAAAGTAGACGTCACATAAACATCGCTGACAATGCCGCTCTCCTCATACAATGCCAGCTCCCCGTCGCCATTGCTCGTCACCGACTTCTCGGCACCGGTGCTGTTCGTATACGTAATTACAGTTTCCGTCTTTGGATAGAACTGGAACAAGTACAGTTTATCCTTCAGTGTCTCGACCGTCACATCAAGCTCTGTCTTCATGCCTGTATGCGCATGCGTTGCCGTAATCTTCGCAGGGCCGTTGTCAAGACCAGACAACAGGAGCTTCTGCTTCGGCTGGTAAGACGAATAGTGAAAGTTCTCAATATTCTCAACCAGACCATTGCTATTAAAATACAGACCAGCCACATCATTATCGCTGGACTTCCAGGCGATCTGATCAGTAATTGCACCAAGATCGGTAAAATCGCGATTGTTGATTTGCAGCTCGTTTTTCAGGCTGATCTTCCGATTCAATGCGATAATGTCATCGCTCGTCATATTTTTAATCGTATCCCGGTTGCTCATCGTAAGCGTGGTTGCAGCTTGCCCATCCACTTCAATGTTGAGCGCATCGTGCTTATACACTTGCAGATACAAGGAATCGTAGGATTTGGTTGAATCCAGGCCGTTTTGGGCCGAGAGTGTAATGGCATACACATCCTTGATCTGCTTGCTTCCCGTTACCGGATCTATAGCCAGCGCGTACGTACCGCCACTCGTCGTTACCCCTGTTGCTGCAGCGCCGCTGCGTTTAAATGCTCCTGTAACGCTATCAAACGTAATGTGGCTATCGGGAATAAGTACTCCGTTCTTTGTCACCATGAACTCGAAGTCGCCTTTGTTCTGGAGGTCGAAATGTTCAAGCTTCCAGTTGAGCGTCAACACGCCGATATCGTCCGTTACGAACTGTCCCTTCGTTTTGTCCAGCGTCACGATTGCAGGCGGCTTCTTTACCACAATATAAGCCATTGCCGACAAAGTAGGATTCGGAATATCCGGGTATTCCGGATTGTCCGTGCTGATTCTGACGGTGTAGCTCGGAACAAATTGACTAGACAGATTCGTAATGTATGAGCCCGGTATGCTAAAGCTTGTAGCATTGACCAGTTCAGACGTTCCCGGTGCCGTCCATGTCTCAATAGGCGTTTGTCCCGCCAGCTGTGCTTCATTAAGATGACCGCTATACAACTCGATTTTAAAATTCGCCTGCTTGGGAGTTGTTCCCGCCGCTGCCTGCTCTGCATACTTGTGCATCACATTTGTTGTCCAAGTCATAACGGCCGCATCGTCCGGGTAGGCATACACCCGGTAGGCATGGCCAGGTACGACAATCGCCGCTGAGCCGCCTGCGCCAATTGTAATCGACTGCGAAGTGATCGCAGTCTCTGTGGCCAGCTCCCCATTGTTTTTGGCGACAACCGTGAAGGTGACGGATCCTGGACGCTTCGGAATGATCCTGCCGTCTGCCGCAATCGCAGCGATCGTCTCATCGCTACTGCGCCATTGAAATTGATCCGGCATCGTATAGGTTGCATCCTGCGGATACGTAAAGGCGAGTGTGGTCGCTTCCATATCCGTCAAGGTGACAACATGACTTGTGCCGGAGGACCAGGATTTCGGATAAACAATCCTGAGATCTCGAGGCTCGATGTATTTGATAGCCGGGACAGAAAAAGGTACAAAAGAACGGGTCAGAAGCTTAAAATCATCCCCATTTGACCCGTCATTCAGCGGGCTTTGGTTATAGTACAATTTAGCCCGAAGCTGTGTGCCAGGGGAAAATGGATTTGCATCCGTCAACGTATCTACCAGCGCTTTCGTAATCAGTACCTTGCCTTCCAGCGCAAGAGGGCTGACAGGCAGGCCGTCCACACCACGCTTCCAATCCAGCTCTATCAGTCCATTGTCCCTGTTGCCGATGGACACTTTCAGACGTTTGCTAATCTCTCCTGGCGTAAGCGCCCCGTCAATGATCCAGTCCGACTCGTCGCCGTCATGGATATTTACCGTAACGACAGCCGTTTCCCCAATCTTATAAGTGGATTTGTCCAATATAAGCGGCTGCGCCGGAAATGCGTCCGCTCGCGCATAATGAATCGTAATCACGGGTTGATTGGTAAAGTCCTTCCCCCACGTCATCTCTTTGATTTGAGCCTCAGCCGGAACGGTAATCGGTGTTGTGACACTTTTTGGACGGTTATATATTTCGCCCTTAATCATGTCCTTCACCGCAACCACCTGGAAGTCCTCAGGCTTATCACCCTTGCCTACAATGGCACCAAATCCGAATATTTGAGACATTGCAACCTTACTGAGAGAACGATTGTCATCGCTATAGTTAATAATATCCGGCTTGGCAATACTGCCATTAGCCAACTGCAGCCTGCTTAGATCGCCATATTGTTCATGCAAATACGTCCACGGCCAATACCCTTTACGCACAACCGCATTATCGAACGTAACCTGCATCGGAATGAGTTGACCTGACGTGTACGTGCCGCCCTGCGCTTTGACTTCCCGAATCTCGTAATCGTTCAGCGTACTTCGTGGTATCGTATAACCGCCTGTTTTCCCGTAATAGAAATAATCAGGACTCGTCGTCGAGGCATTCATGTAGCTGTAATTAGACAATCCCGCTTTGCCTGGTGCCAGCGTGTAGCCTAAATACGCCCCTCCCTCATAAGCATGATTAAATGGACGATAGTCATACTTATACCAATTTTCAATCTGCCAAAGATCGAAGTTGATTTCATCCACATTTTTATAGTTGTGGAAGTGGATATAACCTGCCTTCGCAAAACCTGCCCAAACCCTCTCCCTGAACATCTGTTGAACCTGTTCCCATGTATAAAACTTATTTGCTGTAATCCCTGACCAAAGTTTAGGAGCCATATTGTCCCAACCTGCCGAGTAAAACTCCTCAAAGTTATTAACCCAGCCATTGAGCTGCAGCTTCTGTTCCACTTGTCCGGGCTGAAACGTAACGGTTCCGCTCGTTTTTGGACGCTGTGTAGGGAATGATCCTTGCAGCAGCTCATAATCGAAAGAAACAGCGCGCGGCTGCGACCTGTTCAATCGGAACGTAACAACAAGGTTGCCGTAACCGCCTTTCTGCTGATAACTGTCCGGGGTCGCTGAAGGCGTGTATTGATAACCGACCACAGTAACAATAACATCGTCGTCATAACCCCTATCCTCGCCCGCATCAGCCGAAGTAAAACTAAGCCCCTCGCTTCCGGCATGCCCCACAAGCGATTGCAAACTGTCCAGATGCTCCGGCGTTAAGCTCACCCCGTCTATATTGGACACCTGCTCAAATTGTGCAAGGCGATCCTCTATGCCGATAATTTGCTTCAGCGCGCCAAGGCTGACCTCTCTACCGTCTATGACCGCGATTTGAGTAAGATCGGTGTTCTCATCCTCTATAAGCTGCTTTATTCCACCAAGGGTATAGCTCTTCCCATCCACATCAATAGGATGGCTCACTAACTGCCCCTTGGCATCAACCAACCCCAGCTTCTGAATCGTCTCCAGCATCGCCGGAGCTTGCTCGACGCCATATTCGCTCTCTAGAAACTGCATCAACTCACTATAACTGCGGTTAGCTTCCGCTTCTGTGAACGGGGCGGCACCCACTGTGAATGTCATACTGATCACAAGCACAACTACCAGCATACATGCGACCCATTTTTTAAGTTTCAAAAAGCTTCTCAACATCTATCCGTCCCTTCAGCAAAAAAAATCTCCTAGTATTCGACACTATAGAACATCATAGATCGAATACTAGGAGATGTAGTCCTACTAAAGTTGTAGTCTGAGAAAAACTTCTGCGCTTCATCTATTTTCGGATCAAATCAAGCTCATTCGCCCGCACAACGGCTTGCCCGCGTCGCTTGACCCCCAATTTGCCAAAAATTCTGGATACATGCGTCTTCACCGTCGTTTCCGTAATTCCAAGAAGCTCCGCGATGTCTTTGTTGGACAATCCTTCAGAAATAGCTTCTAGAATTTCCAATTCCCGCTTGGTCAATGACTCTATCATGTGTCCTTGATCGCCACTCCGAACGAACGGCGAAGGCTCCTCAATTGTTGCAGTATCCTTTGATTCCCCATCAAGCAGATTAAAATAAATCATGCGTATAGCCATCCATTCAAGCACTTTCAAGTCACGCTCGGTAAATACGCCAGGCACATGACTATTTTCCAGATAAACAAAATAACCGAAAGGTTCACCCGGGACCGAGACTGGCATGCAAAAAATGGAGCGGGGCTTCCTCAAAGCAATATCGTCATCCCTCATCCAATAGCCCTGCACCGCATCATGAATCACGATTGGTTCATCAGTCGCAACCGTATAACGCAATACACTTTCTGCATATCCGTTATCTTCCTTATGAAACGAGCTGACTACTGCAAAGCGTCCTTTCTCATTGCGTAAGATTAATCCACGATCAGCGCCTGATTGACGGATGGCCGTATTCAAGAGACTTTCCGCCCATTGCCCCTTCCGCAGCTCCCCGAACCCATATAAGAGTTGCTGCAGCAGCTCCTCTTCCCCCATAGATGCTTCCGGCTTCTTAAAGGTTTCCTGCTGAGGCAAACGAGGATGAACGGACTCCCCCTCATACTTTTGCAGTCTGATCGTTTCAACTTCATACAGCTTGGGTCCAGCGCTTAACAAATGTGCATGCTCGCTTCGAATTTGCGTCACTTTGGAGGTAACACCCCATAGCGAATAAGCTGTGCCTGCATCCAGCATGGCGATCATAGCTCCCCCATTGCTGATCAGATCCTGCTCATAACATATCGCAAGCCGTTCGCAGGCGATCCCCTCCATCAAGCCGTATTTCTCCATTCTGGCTTGCTTAATCGCATCGAGATAAAGGCGAAGCGTCTTCAACTGATTTCCAGCTAGTCGAGCGCATTCCGCTTTCATAAGCAGATAAGCCGAAGAGCCGATGCCGAGAAAGCCTTTCCACTTTTTCATGCTTCGCAATTGCGCGCTCAGTATCTTTCGAATACGCTTTTGCTCCTCCGGGACTGCTTCGGGGTGCATGGCTGCCAGCGTCAACGCTTCATATGTACGCTGCTTCCGAATACGCACCCAATCCGCCGCCAGCTCGCTTTCCTTGCTCCTTCTCGACCAATAAAGCGCTTCATGGTATCTGCCCGCCAAATAAGCAACCTCAAGCTTGCACATACAGCTGTAATTGTCCTCATCGATAAGCCAGCTATTCTGGTCTGCATCGTCCGGAATGGCCGTAAAATCCTCCATGGATGACTCACCCTGCAGTGCCGCCAAATAACGTCTGGAGATATTAGCAATTTCAAGCGTCTTATTACTAGCGATTGGTTCTAAATGTTCAGTGAAAATAGTCAACAAATCGGTGATATCTTGCAAATTCCCATTATGTGTGATCAGACAAGTAATAAACATTACGTTGGCAAAATTTTTGTCCCCTTGTTCGAGACTCCGACGAAGAGCCTTATTCAATAGAACGGATGCTTCAGTCGGATTGTCCAATTGCCTGGCCATCCCGACAATCAACAGAATGCGATAAACACGGGAATCATCTTCATCATCGGCGGCTGCAATCATCTCCAAGTCCAAGGCAGGAACAACACCAGCATAACTTGGAAGCACTCTCTGCATTAAGAGACTGTAACTGCAAATTAACATAGCCAGTGACCCGTTCATTCCCCTGCCTATTCCATAACGAATAAATCGGGCGCATAGTTCAATAAGAGCCTCCGCATTGTGGGTAAGCATCGGCAGGAAGCAATACTCCATATACTTGCACAGGTTCAAATACTCTTCATCTGTATTGAATGGCAGCAAGGGCAGTTTGCTGCGCTTTCGGTATAGCACCGTTTGCGTTCTCATCACTTCCTTGATAACCCCAAGCTTGGATACCCCTTCCCTGTATTCCCAGCCGTATGCCTCCAAAGCTTCTTTCCCATATTGAACAGCCAAATCATTTTCTGCAAACGTATGAATTTGAATTAATGGAAGCCAAATTTTTGAACGCTCCAATAGGCTCAAATTATGATTGCGCTTCTTCAAATCAAGCAAATTCTGACGAGCCTGCTCGGTATTGCCACTCATATACTCCGACCAAGCCGTTAGTAATCGCAATTGAACGTATAGGGATCCTGGTTGGGGCACCTGCTCTTCTTCCGAAAGCATAAGCCCGGCCTGCCCGTAATGTTTGCTCTTGACAAACTGCCCTTCATCAAGCGCGCTGTGCCCGACTTGAAGATTAAGCTCAAGCAATTGCTCTCTTTCTTGCAGCGACATAGCTTCAGCACCTAAATTCAACTGATCGACAGCCGCTAGCAACGCATGGCCCCCGCCCTCCTTTTGGGAGCGTCGCAGCAGTCTTCCAATCGTCAAGTGACGCAGCGCATTCCCTTCGCGATCGAAAGCATAGGCAATTTCACGTAGTTGATGATGCAGGAACAAATAGCTTTTCCCTCTTGTGTCTTCCACTTCCGTGTTGTCCTCGTATCCAATCATGCCGCCGAGCTCTGCATCACGAAGCATTAGCGCAGCCTCATTCACTGTACACTCGCAAGCCTCGGCTAACAGAGACAAAGTAAATGTTCGACCTATAGCAGCAGCCATCACCAGCATTCTTTTTGCTGGAACCGTTAATTGAGCAAAGCCCGCCTTCATCAAGTGATAATCCATGTCCGAACCATAGCTTTGTTGCAATACTTCAGAGTCCCAAACCCATTGTCGCTGGTTTTCATCAAAACTCAGTCTATTCTCCTGCAGCCAGCCGTCCATCATTTCTGCGATCATGCCGGGACTTCCACCCGTCTTGTAGTAAAGAGTGCTGGCCAACATACGGAGGCGCGGCGTTCCTTCATACAACGCGTCCGCTACATAACGTCGAACATCCTCAAAACACAGGGGCTGCAAGTCCACTCGCTCATCATAAGTGGAGAGGCTGCTCACGGTATGCCAAGGATCGCTTGTTATCTCTCCCGAATCACCGCCATGGGTGGTGTTCCATTCATCTGTACGGACCGCCCCGATAATAAGCAGCCCTCGAGCCATTTCCTGCTGCGCTAACGCCCCTATTACTTCTCGGGTGCCACTGTCTGCGCACTCCAGGTTATCGATAAAAATAACAAGCGGAGGGAAGCTGTCGGCCAGGCAACCGATCAATCCCGGCAGAAGCTCTCCCATTCGCTTCCGCTTCATTGCATCAGGAACATGATCCTGCCCCGCTGTACTTCCGAATAACTGCCGCATTCCGGGCAATATCGACACGATAACACTCGCGTCTTGTCCAAACGCTGAGTGGAGTTTCTCCCTGAACCGTTCAATGACGTCGGCTGGTTCCCTCCAAAGCTGCTGCAGCCACACTTGCAATGCTTGGATGAACGGCTCATAAGGCACAGCAGTTCCATCTCGAATCAATTGGCCTTCAATGAACCAACCGCCTTGCCGCACCACATTAGCTCTCAGACGGTGAATCAGCGCTGTTTTACCGCTGCCTTCAGGACCGGTAATCCATCGAATCACTTGTCGTCCTTGCGATGCCTGCACAAGACCGGACTCCAGCTTGGTCATGTCCACCTCCCGCCCATACAAAGCCTCAGGTTGGCGATACATACGAACCTGGTCCAGCCGACCAAGCTCGAAAGAAACCAGCTTGCCGTCATCCTCCAGCATAACCAGGCATTGATTCAAGTCGTCCAGCAAACCATAAGCGCTCTGATAACGATAATCAGGCGATTTGGACAACAGCTTCATCACTATAGAAGATATCGGGCCGCTCCATTCAGACCGTATGTCGGAAAGCGGAAGCGGGGCCTTAAAAATATGCGCAGTGTCCCAATCCCCGTCATCAGGCTGCAGCGGCAACTGTCCCGACAGTAATTCATATAAAATGACGCCTAACGTGTATAAATCAGACCGGTTATCGGGCATATGATTAAGTCGTCCCGATTGTTCCGGCGACCGGTATGCGCTCTGAACACCCACACTTCCAGTCAGACGAGCTTCCTTGCCGCCCTTTAACATTCTTATATTCCCAGGATTCAAATTACCGATGACAGTCGTCCGATGATGCTCGCGGCAGACCATCTCCGTCAATACAACGGCAAGCCTTATAAAGTCCAACCCTTTGATGGACGTGTCAGACCTATATTCCTTAAGCATCATGTCATTTCTATTCATGTTCTCACCTGTCTAAACCTTAGTGATAAATAAAGTAGTGTGTTTATCTAAATTCTAATGCTTGCTGCGAATAGAGTCTAGCTTTGTCAGGATTTGTCGCACATAAATAATAAATGATTTGAGAGATAATCCCTTATTTATCGGTCAATTCGCTGCAAATAGGGTTGGCAACAATGAAATGATCTATTTGGACGTGTCAACAACCATACACGCTATAGCGCCCTTTCTGGAAGAAAAAGAAATAAGTATCGTCACCAATTCTATCGATATCGCTTTTACGCTCAGTCATTTTGAACATATTACGATGCATTTCCTGGGCGGTACATTTAATAAATCTTCTCGTCATATGACCGGATTCGATGCTTTGGAGAAGCTACAAGACTATCATTTCAGAGGAGCTGCGCTTTGTACTGGGAATTCCGGGGGAAGACGCTTTGCGGAAATTGGGAGTGGACAATATCGAGCAGGTTCATTCAAAGTGGTCGGCAGCCGTACTGGACTTTGCGGATGAAGTGTCTCTTTTTGCGGAACTAGATTCTGTCATTCATCATCTATCTGCTGCTACATTAAAGTTAGACATTGTCACTTCAAAAACTAGACAGGAAGTCATGGATGAATTTGATCCCTTCGGGCTAAGTAAACACTTTCAATGCATCATATCTGCCAGTGACACGGAAAAACATAAGCCTCATCCGAAGCCGCTGTTGAAACGCCTGCAATTATTGCAAATCCAGCCCAATGAGGTTGTGTATATCGGAGATTCCATATACGATCTGCAATGCGCCAAGCAAGCCGGAGTCTGTTTTGCACTGGCCCTCTGGGGCGCCAAATCGGCGGAGGGCTTTGAAGAGGCCGAACACATCCTGCGACAGCCGGAAGATGTTAATGTAACTCCCCCCGATACGTATGCCGCCGCTTCTTCTCGCATACCTATGTAATAATACTTTGTTAAATATGTAATAATTCTATGACAAAGAGGTGATGCCTCCCATGTTCCAACGCCAAAACAGGCTGCAGATCGAGCTTCCTCCCTCCCCTTATGCCGACGCCAATGCCGCTGCCGCCGTACAGGAGCTGCTTGGCGGCAAGTTCGGCGAAATGTCGACGCTCAACAACTACCTGTATCAGTCATTCAATTTCAGGGAGAAAAAGAAGCTCAAGCCCTTCTACGATCTGGTAGCCAGCATTACCGCTGAGGAAATCGGCCATGTTGAGCTAGTCGCAACGACCATCAATATGGTATTGACCGGCACGACCAGTCCTGGCGATCCGGATAGCACGCCGCTTAAGCCGGGGGTAGACAAACGCAACAGCTACTTTTTTATTAGCACAGCACAGACGGCGCTAGCAGGTGATTCTATGGGACGTCCATGGGCTGGCGACTATGTATTCAGCAGCGGCAATCTCGTACTGGATCTGCTGCATAACTTCTTCCTGGAGTGTGGCGCACGGACGCATAAAATGCGTGTCTATGAGATGACGGATCATCCTACCGCCCGTGCCATGATCGGTTATTTGCTCGTACGAGGCGGCGTGCATGTGCTTGCCTACGCCAAGGCGCTTGAAGTCGCAACCGGCGTGGATATCAAGAAGCTTATCCCGATTCCAAACCTAAGCAATGACCACTTCGAGGCTGCCCGCAAATATGAAGCAATGGGACTCGGCAACAAGCTGTACACGTTCAGTCCGCATGACTTCAAAGACGTCGTGCTCATCTGGAACGGCCAGAACCCGCAGACGGGCGCTAAGCTCGAAGTCATTCAGGGCACGCCAGAAGGGGCACCCGTACCGGATTTAAGCGGCTTGCCTGAAGAGTTCGCTCCAGGCATATCGCCAGAGGAATTTATGGAAATCGCACAAAGGTTGAAAAAAAACGCCGGTTTATAACGGCATCCTGTCCCATCACATGCTGCCCATGCTACCCTAGGCCTCTTGACCGCTGCTATGCGTCATGAGGTCTTCGCCTTCTCTGTATCCTTAACGGTAAGCTGCCTTGTGATATACTGAATGAGGTCCTTACTCGCAACGGATGAAGGTGATTTCTATTCAATTTTTGGCCATGTTAACGATGTTAATTGACCATATCGGAGTGGTGTGGCACCCGGATGAAACGGCCTGGCGCGTTATTGGAAGACTGGCCATGCCTTTCTATATTTATGCCATGGTCATCGGCTACTCCCGAACGCGCGACGTTACCCGCTATTTGACCAGAGTAGGCATATTGGCGGTCATCTCCCAGATTCCCTATCAGCTTGCATTCCAGGTGCTGGAGATCAATGTTATCGCAACGCTGTTCTTTTGTCTGCTAACCTTGCTCATGCTGGACAGTCTGAAGGGAAAACTGCTAGCTGCCGCGTCGGTCGTAGCTGCGGCCTTGATTCTGCTGGAAGCCCTGCCATTCGATTATGGCGGATATGCATTATTATTAATGCTCACTTACCGTTATGCCACACCTCACATGATGGTGTTGCTTCATTTGGCGCTTAATGTGTTTAGTATATTCTATAAAGGCTGGACCCTTCAGTTGTTCAGCTTGCTGTCGACGTTATGGATCGTGTATATGCCTGATCTGATGCGGAGCATGGACAACATACGCATTCCGCGTATCCTGTGGCGAGGTTTCTATCCGGTTCACCTGCTCATTATTGCAGTCGTCTATTATGCGATGAACACTTAACTGATCATAATAAAGCTTACATCTCGGGCTTTTCAGCAGCCTTAAGCGCAGCTAACAGTTCATCTAACTCTTGCCGGCATTGTTCCGTCGTCTCCCAAGCCGACTCGTCGTTCAGCAGCTTGGAGACAAAGTCTCGCACTACAGGCTGAAGATGCAGCTCTTCCTCCCAGCTCTGTTCTTGCTGTCCTTCCGGATGCTTGTAACCGGCGTACATCAGGAACAGGAACAGATGGCCCAGACCGAACCAATCGCTGGACGGAAGCGGGGTTCTCATCCGTCGCTTAATTGCGAAAGCGCTGCCTTCGGTATTAGTGCCGTCCGCTTCACCCAGAGCTGCCTGCAGCTTGGGCGGAAGTTGCTCACCGATCCGGCAAGCAAGCCCAAGATCAATTAAGAACAGCTTCTCTGGCTGCTGCATGACATTCGGAATTCGAACGTCCCGGTGAACGTATCCTTGTTCGTGCAGATAAGCCAGCGGTCGCAACAGAGACTGAAGAATAGAGAGCGCCTCCACGGCGGTGTATGCCAATTGTTGCTCGTAGATCATGTGCTCCAGATTATACCCCTCAATATATGGCATGATGAGTGCTTCATCCCGCCTCCTTACGCTATAGTCCAGCCAGCTTGGGATTTGGGGATGTTCGAGCGATCTCATCAAGTCGCTTTCTCTTCTCAGCAGCTCGATGCCTGTGCTGCCTTTGCTGGGCTTATTGCGCTTTAACAGCACTATGCCCCCTGTAGACAGATTCGTACAAACATAAGCCTGACCATAGCTGCCCATGCCAAGCAGACGCTCAACCCGGTAGCTGCCTTGCCAAATATAGCCTGACTGTAGCGGATAATCGCGCCAAGCATCGATAATCTCCTTGAATCTTACAGCAACTTTGCCCCACATATACGAATCAGCTCCTTTCACTAGCTTACAGACGAGTACGGAGCCTGTCGAGTGTGAGAAATAACATTCTCCCCAGAAACCAGTTGATGGTGATCACGTATAATCTAACAACGCCATTAATGTTTTATCCCATTCAATAAAGGAGGATCTCGCATGCTCAAACGTATTCTATATTCCTTAACGGGACGGCAGCGTCACGGCTATCATCATTACAGCAGCAGCGACTTCAAGAAAGGCTATTATCCGCCGCCGCATTATCCGCACCCTCAGCATCCGCCCTATCCGAACGGGCACCCGCCTTACCCAAATCAGCATGCGCCGGGACAGCCACCGTATCCGCAGGGCCAGCAGCCTTACCCAAATCAATATCCACCGGGACAGCCGCCCTATCCGAACGGGCACCCGCCTTACCCGAATCAGCATGCGCCGGGACAGCCACCGTATCCGCAAGGCCAGCAGCCTTACCCAAATCAATATCCACCGGGACAGCCGCCTTATCCGAGTGGTCAGCCGTATTATCCGCCGCATCCGCCCCATCGGTACAATCATCATTACGGCCACGGCTATTACAAGAAAAAGTGGAAATACAGCAGTTCCTAACATTTGTTAGGAAAGTGTGAGCAAAATAAACATTCTCCTGACCACAGATTCATAAGAGGCTAAAATGTTCACGGTAAAATGGGAAAAACGCAATCGGAGGTGCATAATACAATGATGCGAGTCATTACCTTCAAAAATCGTTCAGTACCTGTCTATTACCCTAACGAACAATCAGCATCTGTAGATATGCTTCATCATAAATTGTACGAGATGGAATTAGACTTTGATTTCAGGAAGAAATGGAAACGAATCAAATCGGTCGAGATGGTGCGAGATGTTGCCATATTCCAGTACAACGACGGTACCAAGTTATATCTGGAAGTCAGCTAGAGCCAGTCATCGTGCCAATTAGGAAAAAAAACCAGCCGGGTCCTCAAAGACTCCGGCTGGTTTTTGCTTTTTGTGATGTCGCAGACTTATGTGCGGCCTGCCGTTTGTTTCTCCAGTTCATCCATTCCTGGCGTCGGTACGCAGCTAGCAAGCATCGACATATCGATTACCGTTGGATCTAATGGCATACCTAACAGATAGCCCTGCACATAATGACAGCCCCACTTCTGCAGCAGCTCATATTGCTCCTTGTATTCTACGCCTTCTGCGACCACTTCCAGTCCCAGCTTCCGCATCAGACCAATGATCGCCTCTACGACATGCCTCTCCGCACTCTGCAGATCAATTCGACGGATATAGCTTTTGTCGAGCTTGAGGCAATGAACCGGCAGATCCATGAGATGATGAAGCGATGAAAATCCGGCTCCGAATCCATCCAGTGCGATACGAACGCCGCCTGCCCTCAACTGAGTAATCGCGGTAATGGAGAGCTTGGACGAATGCATCGTACTATGCTCGGTAATATCAAGCTCAAGCGATTGGCGTGACATACCGAATTCCTGAAGGATATTCCATACCGTTTGGACAAAAGAGGCGTCCTGAAGCTGGACTGGCGAGATATTGACGGACATCGTCAGTTCATTCAACCCGTAAGTTGTCATGCCTTTCAGCATCTTGCAGGCCTCTCGCAGTACCCACTCTCCAATCGGATTAATTAATCCGTTATATTCGGCGATAGGAATAAATTCATTCGGCGAGATCAACCCAAGCTCGGGATGCTGCCAGCGGATAAGCGCCTCGAATCCTTTCAACCGGCCGTCCGATAGCCGGTAGATCGGCTGATAGCTGAGATGGAATTGTCGCAGGAACAAGGCAGGTCGAAGTCCCATTTCAATCGCGATGCGCCTGTTCATACGATCTGTGTCCTCCGTATTGTAGAACACTGTACGATTACCGCCTATTTCTTTCGCTTGATATAACGCAGATTCTGTACGGCAAAGCAACCTCTCGCTCGTAAGCCCGTCCTGAGGAAATAGGCTGACGCCGATGCTGCAAGTCATATAGAGCTCCTTCCCGGAATCTGAGACTGGCTGTTCCACTGCATGCTTGATTGCATCGACCGCTTTCCAGTATTGTGGAGCGTCCTTCTCAACCTCCATCATAACAAGAAACGTATTTCCGTCGACCTTGCACACACCTGACTTCGACGCTTCCGCATACGTCGCTTCCGTTTGCTCCAGGCGGGATGCCACAATCTTTAATACGTCATTGCCGAAGGCTGTTCCTCTTGTCTCATTCACCCGATAAAATTTGTCCAAATCCACCAATGCAACCAGCAATCGTTTACCTGCTGCGCGTGCGCTATGTATCGAGAGCTCTAGTTGCATAAATGTTTTGCCGCGCCCAGATAATTCGATTGGCCCTTCCATTCGGATCCCTCCGTCTCTTTTATCGTTCCATTGTCGTGCTTCTATAGTCGCATATAAGTATTAGAAATGTGCAGAACAGACTTTTAGAAGAATGTTAGAAATATTAACGGATTACCTAAAAACGGCATGTACAGGGGTTAATGGCAAAAAAAAAAGTACTCCGCTTCAGGCGGAATACGATCTTTCAACTCATACGGAGGGACTGGAATCGGTTCAATGCATACTTTCACCCGGTTCTTACGTAGCCGCCTGTGCCGTATACTTATAGCCAAACCCCCATACCGTCCGAATTAGCTTAGGCTCCTTCGGATTCTGTTCGATCTTCTTGCGAAGATTTACAATATGTACGTCAATCGCACGGTCGGTGACAAATGAATCAAAGCCTCTAATGGCATTAATCAATTCTTCCCGGCTGAACACCTTGCCTGGATGCGCAAGGAACAGCTTCATCAGTTCATATTCCGAGAAGGTAGTCTCGACCAATTGTCCGCGAACGAGAAGCAGACGTCTCTCAACGTCAAGCTGAATTGGCTCTTCTTCCTCTACTGCCGTTGAAGCTGCGGCGACCTGTGCGGTTGACTCTCCAAACACGGTATGCGATCTTCGAATTAGTGCTTCGACTCTCGCCGTAAGCTCATGCATGCTGAATGGCTTGCATAAGTAATCATCCGCTCCGGTCTTCAACGCTTGCACACGCTCAGACACTTCACTCTTCATGGACAGTATCATAATCGGTACTTGAGAGACGCTGCGTATCTGCGCGCATACCTCAATACCATCCACATCCGGCAGCATAAGATCAAGCAAAACCAGGTGCGGATCGAATGAATCCGCAAGCTGTAGCCCTTCATTCCCGCGATAAGCCTGCTTGACCTTGTAACCCTCTTCTTGCAGATACATGGACAGCATATTGCTCATCATGACGTCATCTTCAATAACCAAAACTTTATACATTGGCGTCACCCTTTAATAAATTGAAGATTTCTGTCGAGTAGTCGTATCGTAACTCTACTATACAATACGGAAAGATTAGGAACAACAGAATGTTAGAGAATTGTTAGATTTAATTGTCGAAACGATGCACCGCTTCATTCAGACTTGCTAGCAGCCATCCAAGCTCCTTTTCCAGATGAGCTAGGATGGATGTCAGATCACTCGGTTCCTCTTCACGCTTGATCGCTTCACTAGTTTCATGCGCTGCCTCGCCAAGCTCGCGAGCGGACAAATAACCTGCCGCCCCCTTCAGCGTATGAAGCATGCGAAGCGCCGTGTGAGTGTCGGATTGACCCAGTATCTTCCTCAGTTGATCCATGAAGGAATCATAATCAAGAAGGAACTGCTCCATCATATGGAACAGTATCTGATGCTTGCCGTTGACGCGTTCTAAAGCGCTGTCCACGTCCATGCCGCCAATCGGCGCAAATGCAACGGCTCCAGCAAAACTCCCGCCCCGCTTCTTCATTTCTACATGGCTTTCGCTGCTTCGAACTCCCGACAAAGACTGGTTTTTAAGCAATGTGAACGACTTATCCAGCCAAAACTTCATAACCTCCGACAAGCTTTCCCCGGAAAGGGGCTTGGTCATGACAGCATTCATGCCCATACGGATATAGCGATCATGATCCTTCTTCACTGCGTTAGCTGTGACCGCGATAATAGGAATATGCTTATATCGCTCCTGACTTCGAATGAGGCGGACAGCTTCCGTACCGTCCATGACCGGCATGTGAATATCCATCATGATGATGTCCCATGAACCGGCATCCAGCATGCGCAGCACTTCCTCCCCCGTCTCGGCCAGGCCAACCTCGTAGCCATTCTCTTTCAACAGTTCAATAGCTACCAATTGATTGATCTTATTATCCTCAGCCAGCAACACCCGCTTCGTATTCGAGGAATCCCCAGCAGGGGGCTCATCGGCGTATTCCTCCCGGAACGCTTGCTTCCTCACAGCCAGTCTGCTTCTCATCGCTTCATTCAGTGATCTGACAATCGCTTCTCTTGTGACCGGCTTGGTCAGAATCGCCACGGGGCGTTCCTCTTCCTCTAGTTGCTGCAGCTCGTCCCTGCCATATGTTGTCGTAAGAGAGATAATGGGCACGCTCGCCTTCTCCGCTTCCAAGTGAAACGCACGCCAGGTCTCAATCCCATACATATCCGGCATCTCCATATCCATCAGCAGCAGATCAGGAAGCACGCCTTCCCCGACACGCTGCAATCTTTCCCTGGCCTGTTGCCAACTGCTGTACGAGATTGCAGACCAACCGATAGAATCGAACATATAGGTCCAGTGATCACGCATTTTGGTATCATCTTCAACAATCCATACCGTTCCTTCAGGTACGGGCGTCTCCTCTGCAAGTTCCGACTCATAGGGATTCATCTTGAAAGACAGTGTGAAGGAGAATCGGCTGCCTACCCCTTCCTTGCTGCTTACATGCAGCTCGCCGCCCATCATCTCTACTAGACTCTTGGATATGACAAGCCCCAATCCGGTGCCGCCGTATTTTCGTGTTGTGGAGCTGTCCGCCTGCGTGAACGGCTTGAACAGCTTCTCCATTACATCCTTGCTCATGCCAATTCCTGTGTCTGCAATGAGAAACCGCAGCCTTACTGTATCTGCATGCTGCTCCACCATATCCAGCTCCAGCTTCACAAGTCCCTTCTCCGTAAACTTGATCGCATTCACACATAGATTCAGCAGCACCTGCTCCAGACGCAGCGAATCACCGATCAATGTCTGCGGCAGCTTATCCGGTGTCTTGATCATAAATTCGAATTGCTCTTTCCCGCCAAGGAATACGCTTAGTCCATTCGCCAGCCTGTGAAGCAACTCTTCGAGCTGGAACGGCAGTCGTTCCATCTCAATCTTATCCGCTTCGATTTTCGACAAGTCAAGCACATCGCTAATCATACGATGCAGCGTCTCCGACGACATGCTCATTTTGTCCAAATAATCCTTCTGCACGATCGACAATTCAGTCTTGCGAAGAAGCTGCGTCAGTCCAATAATGCCGTTCAATGGAGTCCGTATCTCATGGCTCATCAGAGCCAGGAAGCGGCTCTTGGCCTGATTTGCTTCCTCAGCCTCCAGCGTAGCGCGGACAAGCTCTTCCTGCACAAGCTTCTGCTCGGATATGTCGCGGGCGATGCATGAGAAAAACAACTCCCCATTAGATGCGTCCACATGAGTAACGACCACCATTGAGACGAACAGCGGCTCCCCGTTGCTCTTCATCAATTGCGTATTGCTCTCCCAATAACCGTGTTCTCTTGCAAGCTCGGCGCCTTGAAGAATCTGCTCGTACATACGAGGATCCACATGATCTTTGACCGTTGAAGCATCCTCGCCGTCGCCGGGCAGTTCAAGCATGTCCCTGCCAGCCCGGTTCATATAGATGAGCCTTCCCTTCGTATCGACGGAAGCAATCAAATCTTTAGCAGATTCTACGATGTTCAGAAGCCGGTTGCGCGTCTTCTCGACTTGCTTGCGATCCGAGATATCGCGAACCATGCCAACCACTCCGGAGAACTTGCCGTTGCGATCGCGAAGCCCGTTCGAGCTGTGCAGAGTCGGTATGCGATGGCCGTCCTTATGAATGAACGTCCACTCTCGCTCATACGAGAACTTATCGTCGCGCAATACCCGGAATACCTCCAGGCCGGGTTGCACTTCCCTTCCCAATTGCTCCGACAGTCGTTCAGCCTCTTCCGCAATCTCATCGCGATCCATAAATAAAAGTGGTGTCGCATGCCCTGCCAGCTCCTGGGTGGTATATCCCAGCATTTCTTCGGCTGCCTTGTTCAAATAAGCAACCTTGTATTCATTATCGAGTACGATGAAGCCATATTGGTTTTGATTGATAATCGCATTAAGACGATCGAACATCTCCTGCAGATGCTCCATCATGCCGTTCACGGAGTGGGCAAGCTTGCCGATCTCGTCATATTGCGATGTATCCAGATGCTCGGCCTGGAACTCTCCTGCCGCCGCTTGTTTCGTAACAGACAGAATCCGTTCCAGACGCTTAATAATTTGATTGAAATAGAGATAGAAACTTAAGGCGATAAAAACTTCCGCAATTGCAATCGTGGATACAATCCGCCAGAAAATCGGCGTGAGCATCTCCTTCAAGTTAGAGTACGGCTCTTGCAAAGCAATACGCCAAGGCGTGCCCGCAACCTTGGCATAGAACACGATGAATTCATCGCCATTTGCACGAATCGATACTTTGCCTTCATTATGACTCAAAATCTCTTGCGCCACAGCGCTTAAAGCGGAATCTGACCGGAGCGTGGACATACGTGCGACGCCTGGAGCCGACCCATATATAATTTGACCCTCGTCGTTATAGAACCGTACTGGGGCTTTTTCATCTGCGAAATCAAAAAAACGGTTAAACGAAGTAAAGGGAATCGAAGCATAAATAATGCCCTCGATCTGAGTTCCCACCCCGTATACGGGCACAGCAATAAAGGTTTGCTCCACGATGGAGAAACCCGGCTTGTAAGGATCGGTAATCGTAATCGTGCCATTAATCGCCGGTTCGTAGAACGGCTCCCCCTTCATATACCGGGACGCTCCATCGCTGCGATACGCGATTCCGTCCTGGCCTATGAAGCCAATAGCATGGTAGGTAAACCCGCTGCGTACCAGTTCCCGCTGAAAGTAACTTAGCCGCTCGGCATTTGTTCCATAACGAACAACAGACGTACGGCTCATAACAAGCACCTCAGCACGGCGAATATCCATCCAGGCAGCGATATTGGCCGCTTGGCTGGATAACCTGCTGCTGATCTTCTCCATCTCCGAACGCATCATGGCGTCCTTGGCTGTGGAATAATTGCCCCATCCGGCCAGCAGGAGAGGGATAAACGATATGAGTACGATTAGAATTAAACCTTTCGTTCTAAGCGACATGTTCGACATCGCATATCCCCTCCATTACGGCCTAACCAGTCTGTCTTAGGAACTCGTCCCTATTCCTCCTCAGAGAGAATGCTTTCGATTCGGCTTAATTCTTCTTCCGTAAAGGACAGATGGCCAAGCGCGGCCACATTGTCATCAATTTGCTCCACGCGGCTTGCGCCGATCAATGCGGACGTAACCTTGCCGCCTCTAAGCACCCAGGCTAGAGACAAGCCGGCGAGCGTCTGCCCTCTCTCTTGCGCCAGTTCATTCAGTGCCTTCACTTTGTTCAGCTTGCCTTCCGTTATTTGATCCGACTTCAGGAATATGCTAGGTCCGCCTGCGCGGGAGTCAACAGGAATGCCGTTCAGATAGCGATTCGTAAGCAGTCCTCCTGCAAGTGGCGAGAATACAATAGAACCAATGCCTTGCTCGTCCAACACATCCTGCAAGCCGCCTTCAATCCAGCGGTTGAACATGGAATACGACGGCTGATGGATCAGGCACGGCGTACCGAGCTCCTTCAGAATGCGTGCAGCCTCTGCGGTCTGTTCTGCGCTGTAATTGGAAATGCCGACATAAAGGGCCTTCCCTTGGCGCACCGCATGATCAAGCGCCCCCATGGTTTCCTCCAACGGCGTATCCGGGTCCGGACGATGCGAATAGAAGATATCAACATAGTCCAGCTTCATCCGCTTCAAGCTCTGATCCAGGCTGGACAGCATATATTTGCGGGAACCCCACTCACCGTAAGGGCCGGGCCACATGCCGTAGCCTGCTTTCGTAGATATAATCAGCTCATCGCGGTAGGGCGCCAGATCATGCTGAAGAATAGCGCCGAACGCTTCCTCCGCCGATCCTGGAGGAGGCCCATAGTTGTTCGCCAGATCGAAGTGGGTAATGCCCAGGTCGAATGCACGTCTCGCCATCGCCCTGCTGTTCTCGTAACGGTCATTGCCTCCGAAATTATGCCAGAGCCCCAGCGAGATGGCAGGGAGCTTAAGCCCGCTTCTGCCTACCCGATTGTACTTCATTGTATCGTAACGCGCGTGATCTGCCCTATAGCTCATGTTCGTTCCTCCTAGTATAGGTTTATACCCTATTCATTCTAAATGATTTATCGGCAATAAAACACTACCGGGCCAGTCTTTTCTCCAGCTTGAAGTTCGGACTATTCAGCAGCGTCTCCCGGAAGAAGGCTTCCTGTTCTGTCGCAAGCCGTTGCCAGGCATGAATGCACCGTGGATCAAAGTGTCTTCCGCTCTCTTGCAGCAAAACCTCCATCGCTTCCTCGTGAGTCATCGCTTGCCGGTAGGAGCGGGATGAAGTGAGAGCATCATAGACATCCGCTACTGCCGTTATTCTGGCGACAAGCGGAATCTCTTCACCCGAGAGCCGATCCGGATAACCGCTGCCGTTCCATTTCTCATGATGAGATCGAATAACGGACAGCTCTTCTACCATAAAACCAAGCCGTTTGCAGACGTTGTAGCCGGAAACGGGATGAGACTCGATGACAGAGCGTTCTTCTTCGGACAGCTTTCCTGGTTTGTTCAAGATGCCATCTGGTATGTATAGCTTGCCAATATCATGGACAATGCCGCCCTGGGCAATCGCACGAAGCTGCGAGGAGGAGAGTCCCATCTCTTCCCCCAGCTTCAAAGCATACAAGGCAACCCGATAATTATGTCCCGCTGTGTAAGAGTCCTTCGCCTCCGTAGCCATCACCAATTCCCTAACGCTTGGGGAAATATAAGTATGTATCCAATCCTGAGGATTAGCGCGAAACAGCATCTTAACCGATGCGGTAATGGAACCCGTATTCAAATGCTCTCTTACAATGCCAATCACCATCACAATAACCGATGCAAGCAACAGGAAGTGGTACAGCCACCAGCTCGCCATCCACGCTTCCCCGGTGACCATAATAACCTGCGCACTGAACATCCAGCCCGTACTATAAACGATTGCAAGCTGGAGCGGGAAACGGGAAGCCAGATACGTTTGCAGATTGCGATAGATAGTCCAGCAGTTCATCAGAAGAATCAGAGCCGTCGTTACCCATTTGCTGATATCCCCCTTCAAATAAAGAAGATGAACAAGATCGGGGTTAAACCATAAATACAGACCGGACAGCAGCAAAATAGAGGACCAGACTGGCAGCAGCCATTTCTGACGAATAGATAACCAGCGGACAAGCTTGTGATCAGCCGATATAGAGCACATCCAAAGCCAGAATGCCGACAATAATACGCTGAGTTGGGCAACATTGCCCGAGATGGAGGAGTGATGCATCAGAAATCCGGGTGTAGACAAGCCATGAAGGATAAACATAGCTGCCAAGGATACATAGGATAAGGACAGGAAGCTAACCTTTATATTCCGGATACGGATCGCTACAATTCCAATAGCCGTCGCAACTGCCAGCGCTAGTACAGAGACCAGGCTGACAATATAGAAGTGACCGAAAGGGGTATAAATATTCTTATCAAACGGTGACAGCTGATATAGAAAATAACCGACGAGCGGCAGCAGCGTGAACACGGCAAGCCTGGCTAATATGCGAGTGTCTCTTCTCAAAAGCTATCCTCCTCCAACCATTGTCAATAGCTTAAGCGCTTAATCCATCCAGCCAAGCGTCCACTTCCTCGCGGGGCATTGGCTTCTTGAAATAATAGCCTTGCATAATGGAACATCCAGCCTGGCGCAGGAACTGGAGCTGACGCTCATTCTCCACGCCTTCGGCCACAAGCTCAATATTGAGCTGCTGGGCAAGCGTAATGATCGTATTGACAATTGCTCTTTTGGAAGGTGATTCGTAATCTTGCATATACAGCTTGTCGATTTTCAAAGTCTGGAACGGGATGCGATCAATCGATCCGAGGAAGGAATAACCGGATCCGAAGTTGTCCATAGAAACGCGCACACCGGCCTCTTGAAGCGGTATGAGCTGCTCAGTCGCTTCAGCGGCGTGATACATGACAGTCGATTCCGTAATTTCCAGCTCAAGCAGCTCCGGACGCAATCCGGAACGAAGCAGCGCATCATTGACCATATCCTGAAGGTTGCGGCTTTCGAATACATTTGCTGACAAATTGACAGAGACACCTAACCGGCTGCTGCCTTTGACATTCCAGGCTTTGCAGTCCTTGCAGGCCTGATCCAGTACCCATCTCGTTATCGGAACAATTAGTCCCGTCTCCTCGGCAATCGGGATGAATTCATCGGGGGCAATCGCACCGAGCTGGGGATGCTTCCACCGCAGCAGCGCTTCAAAGCCGATAGGCTTATTCGTTACGGCATTCCACTTCGGCTGATAAAAGGTAGACAGTTGACCAAGCATAAGCGCCGTGCGAAGTCCCTTTTCAATCTCCATCCGTCTGGCCAGCTTACGGTCCAATTCCTCATTGTATGCGCAATACTGGTTCTTCCCCTGGCTCTTGGCATAATACATGGCCGTATCTGCCGCCTTAAGCAGCTCCGTCCGGCTCTGCCCATGCTGAGGCGCATAGCTGATGCCAATGCTGCTTGTGACATACAGCTCATTGCCCTCCAGCCAAAACGGGCGTCTTAATTCCTCCAGAATCTGCTCAGCCAGCGACTCCGCCGAAAGCTGCTGCAAGTCCGTAGTCAGCAGTAGAAACTCATCCCCGCCCAGCCTGAAGATACGTCTTTTCTTGTTAACAAACTGGCTGATCCGGTTGCCGACCTCCTTCACAAGGAGGTCGCCTACATCGTGGCCTAGCGTATCATTAATAAGCTTGAATTGATCCAGATCGATAAACAGAACCGAATACTCCTGATCGCCTCGTAGCGTCTCGTCGAATTCGTGATTCATCGCATGGCGGTTAGGCAATCCCGTGAGCGGATCACTGTAGGCCATCCGCCGCAGGACAAGCCTCTCCCAATACAGAGCTGTCCATGTGACGAGGACAACTAGAATCATAACGCTTGATACCGCAATGATCAGCGACAAGTCCATGCTTTTTTCTCTCAATAGATCAAGCGCTTCAGGTGTGGAGCACCAGAACATAGCTGCTTCCATGCCGGTGTAATGCATTCCCGTCACTGCTAGTCCCATCAGCAAGGCAGCAGCAAGCTTGAACCAGTGCGCCTTGCTCTCGCTGCGGAAGCGGGTAAGCAGATACAGCGCAGCATAGGAAGCAATAACTGCAATAACTGCAGAGACCACCCATAACGTTTCATTATAAGTAATTCGCAGCAGCGAGGATTCCATAGAGGCCATCCCAGTATAATGCATCGTAACAATGCCCGATCCCATAAACAGGCTGCCAATGAGCAGCTTCATCTTAGTGACCTGCTTCGCCATTGTCACGTAAAAAGCAAGCAGCGAAGCCATAATACTGGCCAATATAGAAATCACGGTCGTCCAAGCGTCATAAGTCACTTCAACACCTAGATGGAAGGCCATCATCCCGACAAAATGCATCGTCCATATTCCGCAGCCCATGACAAATCCGGAGATGATAAGCCACCCCAGCTTGGACTTGCCGTTCGAGTGCGATATTTTATAGGAAAGATTGAGTGCGGAATAAGAAGTGAACAACGCGATAACAAGCGACAGCAACACGATCCAGCTATCGTAGCTCCCCAGTAATCTGATCAATATATCCCTCCGTGTCAAAGCTTGTTATACGTTCTTTTTTTTCGTCTACCTATACAATTAATACGATTCGACAAGCAATGCAAGCTTTTTTATTTTAGATTAAGGTTTTTTTGTTCATGTTTTGATATAGTAGGTGAAGAATTGCATTTTGAAGGGAGTTTATGGAATGAATAACAAGGAATCGCAGTCCAACGATATACCTACAGACAACGAAACTGCGAAAGAAGAAAACAAAGCTCAAGAGAACGAAACGAACGGCGAAACACAAGAGAACGTTGTCGAAACGGACAAGCCTGAAGTAGCGAGCGACTCCGAGAACGGAACTCCGATAGACGCTTCTGCATCCGCTGCAGCAGTCGTAACGCCGAGCCAGGAGAGTCCTGCTCCTGCTAAGAAAGGCGCGACAGGTTGGATCGTACTATCCGCCGTACTCGCAATCGCTCTTATCGTTGTCTTGATTAAACCTCCATTCGGAGGAGGCGAAGGCAGCGAAACCGTCGCCACGGTTAACGGCGCTAACATTAAGAAGCAAGAGCTCTATGATCTGCTTATAAAAGTAAGCGGCGAACCCGCTCTCGACAATCTCATTCTGGAGAAGCTGGTGCAACAGCAAGCTGACGCTGCCAGTATTAAATTTACAGATCAGGATTTGACAGACGAGATCGATATCATCAAGCTGGACTTCCCTTCGGAAGAGGAATTCAATAATGTACTAGAGAAAAATAACCTGACAATAGAAGAACTGCGCGAAGACAGACACATGAGCGCGTTGATTCGCAAAGTGCTTGAGCCAAAAACATCGGTAACGGACGAAGACGTAAAGGCTTATTTCGATGAGAATCTAGCCAGGTTCGGCGAGCATGACGATCAGGTCCGCGCTTCCCATATCATCGTAGAGACGAAGGAAGAAGCGGAGGCGATTCTTGCCGAGCTCAAAGGCGGCGCCGACTTTGCCGAGACAGCCAAAGCCAAATCAGGCGATGGAGCCGCGCCACAAGGCGGAGATCTCGGATTCTTCTCCAAAGAAGGAATGGTTGAGCCTTTCTCCAAAGTTGCATTTGAAATGGAGGTAGGAGCAATTAGTGATGTGGTGCAAACCCAGTTTGGTTTCCATATCATCAAGAAAACCGATACCCGTGCACCCGCAAAGGCGAATTTCGATGAGCACAAACATCTGATTCGTCAAAAACTGGTTGCCGCTGAGGTGCTTACGTTATCCGGTCCATGGATTAGCGAAATCCGTGAAAAAGCGACCATTACCAACAAGCTCGCGCCTGAAGCTTCCGCGCCAGCAGACAACGCTGCTGCAAAATAATTCATTCAAGCGCAGCCGATAAAGCATTTCTCTTCAATGAATATCCCGTTATACCAGGGTCCGGCACAAAGCGGCTATACAAGCTGCCTTGTACCGGACCCTTTACTCATGGACCGAATTAAGGCACAATAAGTAGAAATTATGATTTCACTTTGGAGGTAGCAGCGTGAGTACATTTGAAGTAAGCCAATATCAAGACACGTATACGATCTATGAGTTGAAGGAGAATGCCACGTCTTCTCGCGTTCTCGTATGCCCGGAACGCGGCGGCATCGTGATCGGCTGCCAATTGAACGGCGAGGAGCTCTTCTATTTGGATAAAGCAACATTCGAGAATCCTGCCTCCAATATCCGCGGCGGCAATCCTATCCTCTTCCCGATCTGCGGCCCCGTTCATGATTCTGCCTACGAATGGAACGGTAAGACGTACAACATGGGGCAGCATGGCGTTGCTCGCATTTTGCCGTGGGAAGTCGTGAGCACTTCGACAGAGGGCGAAGCCTCCATCACCCTTCGCTTGCATGCGAACGAGGCTACTCTCTCCTCTTACCCCTTTCACTTTGAACTGATCTTCACCTACGCACTAGTGAATGGCGAGCTGCATACCCATCAGCAATATCGCAACATCGGTGAGGCTGATTCAATGCCTTTCTATGCCGGCTTCCATCCTTACTTTGCCATCGAAGGCGGCAAGGACATACCTTACGAGACCGATGCGCCGCGCTATATTGACTTGACCACAAAAGAAGAGGCGGCTTATACCGGACGCGCTAATATGGATGAGTTTATCGATTCTATTTGTCTATTTGGCGCAAAAGAAAGCAGTATCTCCTTCCCGGTTCGTGAAGGTGTGACCGTTCGTCTTCGTTACGATGATCTGTTCAAGTATGTCGTGATCTGGTCGGTGAAGGAGCGTCCATTCGTATGCGTTGAGCCTTGGATGGGAATGCCATTCGAGATGAACCGCCGTGAAGAATTGCTTTACGTCGAGCCGGGCGCTGAGCTTCGAGCGGACTTCATCATTGGCTGCGACAAGAAATAAGAGGGCATAAGATGAAGAGGCCTCCCCTGCCAGCGGCTCGGGAGGCCTCATCTCTTATCGCGCTATGATTTAGTATCCCTCGCCCTGGCCGCCAGTTACGATAGCGACACTAGAGCTTGCACCGATACGTGTTGCGCCGGAGTTAAACATCTGCACGGCTGTCTCCAGATCGCGAACGCCTCCAGATGCTTTCACGCCAATATTCGGTCCCACTGTACGACGCATAAGCGCGATATCCTCAGGTGTAGCTCCGCCTTTTCCGAAGCCCGTAGACGTCTTGACGAAGTCCGCGCCAGCCGCGACGCACAGCTCGCATGCCTTCACTTTTTCCTCGTCCGAAAGCAGTCCCGTCTCCAGAATGACCTTAAGTACCGCTTTGTCTTTGCAGGCTGCTACGACGCCTTCAACATCACGCTGAACGCCTTCGTAATCGCCGGATTTCAACAGGCCGATGTTCAGCACCATATCGATCTCCGTTGCGCCTTCTTTAATCGCCTGCTCTGCCTCGAATGCTTTGGACGCTGTAGTAGTCGCACCCAGCGGGAATCCGACAACGGTCGTAATGCCGACGCCTGATCCCTTAAGCTCTTCCGCGGCAAGCGCTACCCAGCCCGCATTGACGCAGACTGTCGCGAAACGATGCTCTCTTGCTTCCTTGCAGATGACGAGAATATCTGATTTCGTCGCATCTGCCTTTAATATGGTATGATCGATCATCGCTGCTACTTCTGCAGATGACCAGCTTGTCTTTTGATTCACTGTTCTTCCTCCATTCCCTTAAACCCAGGGTGACTGTCACGTACTATTATACGAAGCTTTCCAACAAACAACAACTGCGCTGCCAATCCTCTGACCGACAATCTCTATTGGCATATAGCTGCGACCGGAAACCAAGGTTTACTTTACTCTTTCACTACGCTATTATGAGGTTGCCTTACATACCATGTATGTCGAGCACAGGACCGCCTGGCATGCGACTATATACAAAGGAGAGTTTATTGATGAACAATTTGCTTGGCAAAATAAAAGAAGCGGCAGCTTATATTGAAAGCAAGCTGCAGTCGAAGCCTCAACTCGGCATGATTCTCGGTTCCGGACTTGGCGTTATGGCCGACGAGGTAGAGAACGCCATCGTCATTCCTTACGGAGAAATTCCACACTTCCCGGTATCCACCGTTGAGGGGCATTCCGGCGAATTGGTCATCGGAGAGCTGGAAGGCAAGACCGTTCTCGTCATGAAAGGCCGCTTCCACTACTACGAGGGGTACAGCATGAAGGAAGTTGTCTTCCCTGTCTACGTCATGAAGCAGCTCGGAATCGGCACGCTGCTCGTTACCAATGCCGCAGGCGGCATGAACCGAGCTTTCGCGGCAGGCGATCTGATGCTCATCACCGATCATATCAACAATACCGGCGATAATCCGTTGATCGGAGCCAATATTCCTGAGCTTGGCCCGCGTTTCCCGGATATGTCGAGCGCCTACAACAAAGAGTTGCGGGCTATTGTAGCTGAGCAAGCTCAGTCGCTGGACATCAAGCTTCAGCAAGGCGTCTATGTGAGCATTACCGGCCCCACTTATTGCACGCCTGCAGAGCTTACGATGATGGCCCGTTGGGGTGCTGATGCAGTCGGCATGTCCACTGCGCCTGAGGTCATTGCGGCCAATTATTGCGGCATTCGCGTAGTGGGCATAACCTGTATTACCGACATGGCAATTGGAGAGGAACTGGAGCCACTGTCGCATGAACAGGTGGTCAAAGTTGCCAATGAGACGCGTCCGAGGTTCATCTCGCTGGTCAAAGCATCGGTGCGTGCTTTTCAGATTTAATTCTGCTGCATCTGACGTTTGATGAAAGTAGATGAAGCTAACCTCATTTTAGACGCAACCCTCGATCAATTGGTCTAGATCATTAGGAAAGGGCGAAGCAGATCCCGTCTGCCTCGCCCTTTTCTTATGCTATTCTACTCTTGTGCCATATCGGCCTACCGACCGAACTGTGCGGTATGCAGACGACTGTAGATGCCTCCTGCCGCTACAAGCTCTTCATGACGGCCTTGCTCGGTAATGCCCTGCTCGGTCACAACGACAATGCGATCCGCGTTCTTGATTGTAGCCAGGCGATGCGCGATAACCAGCGTCGTTCTTCCCTCTGACAATTCCGCAAGCGATTGCTGTATCGCTGCTTCAGTCTCTGTATCCAGCGCCGAAGTCGCTTCGTCCAGGATCAGAATCGGCGGATTCTTCAGGAACATCCTAGCAATCGCAAGCCGCTGCTTCTGGCCGCCGGACAGCTTCACGCCGCGCTCGCCAATAATGGTGTCCAGCCCGTTTGGCAAGGAAGCAATAAATTCCTCCAGCCTTGCTCGTCTTGCCGCCTCCATAATATCCCAATCATCGGCGCCAAGCTTGCCGTAAGCAATATTCTCCCGGATGGTGCCCGCGAACAAAAACACATCCTGCTGCACGATGCCAATTCCTTTGCGGAGCGATTCCAGCTTCATATCACGAATATCATGTCCGTCGATCGTAATGCTGCCGCCCTCAATCTCATAAAACCTTGGCAGCAGGCTGCAGAGCGTCGTCTTGCCCGCTCCGGAGGGACCAACGAACGCTATCGTCTCCCCTGCTCGAATCGACAGATCAATATCTTGAAGCACTTTCGCTTCGCCCTCGTATCCAAACGTAACATCTTTATATCGGATATCACCATGCAAACGGTCGACTGCAATCGCATTCGGTGAATCTGCGACATCAGGTGCGGTATCCATCAGTTCGATATAACGTTTGAAGCCCGCAATGCCTTTCGGATAGCTCTCAATAACCGCATTAATCTTTTCAATCGGCTTGAAGAAAATGTTCGTGAGCAAAATGAAGGTAATGAAATCGGCGTACGGCATTCCTTTCTTCAAGACGTAATAGGCTCCTGCTATGAGCACAAACAGCGACACCAGCCTCATCAACATATAAGAAACCGATGCGTTCAAGCCGATAATTTTGTACGCGATCAGCTTCGCCTCACGGAATCGCAAGTTGTTGCCTTTGAACAGCTTGCCCTCATGCTTCTCGTTTCCGAATGCCTGCACGACGCGAATGCCGCCAACGGTATCCTCGACGCGCGCATTGAAGTCGGCCATGTCCGTGAACAGGCGTGTTGATGCCTTCGTCATCCGTTTGTTGAAGTACAGCACCAGCCACATAATGATCGGTATAATGACAAAGGTCATGATCGCCAGCTCAGGTTGAATGAACAACATGATGCCGAAGGCGCCAACTAATGTCATCGTCGCAATGAACATATCCTCCGGTCCGTGATGGGCCACCTCGCCGATCTCGAACAAATCATTCGTCAATCGGGAGAGCAGATGCCCCGTCTTCGTGTTGTCGAAGAAGCGGAAGGACAGCTTTTGCACATGATCAAACAATTTGCGGCGCATGTCCGTCTCAATATTGATGCCAAGCATATGGCCCCAATAATTAACTACGTAACTAAGAAACGTATTAATGACATAAATAACGAGCAGTACAGCGCAAGCGGAGACGATTAACCCCCAGTTTTCGTCCGGCAGCAGCGTCTTGATGACATATCCGACCGCGAGCGGGAATACCAGCTCCAATACAGCAAGAATAACCGCAGCGGTGAAATCGAGGATAAACAAACGTTTGTAAGGCTTGTAATACGAGAAAAAACGTCTTAACATCATAAACTCCAATTCTGTCCTTCTTCTGTCAGCGGGACCAAATGATAATGGTTTTCAATAGAAAAATCATACCCAATCCCTTTTATACTGTCAAGGTAAGGAATGGTTTATAGCAATTCGCTCTGTATGTGTATAGACCGTAAATTGGCTGCCACGAATAAACCCTACGCATGTAATCCCGAGATCGTCTGCCAGCCGAAGGGCCAAATCAGTCGGCGCCGACTTGCTTAACACAATGTCGCAGCCCATCTTGGCTGCCTTCAAAACAACCTCCGATGACAGCCTTCCACTGAATACGATCGCTTTCCCTGACGTATGGATCCGCTGCAACAGGCAATGACCGTACAGCTTATCCAGCGCATTATGACGGCCGACATCCGTCATGACGGCAAGCAGCCCATCACCTTCAGCCAGCGCAGCATTATGCACACCTCCCGAGCTATGGAAGTCACTGGATCTCTTCTGAAGCTGCACCATATATGAGATACACTGCTCCGGCGTTATCGTCCTCCTGGTCATAATCGTACGCGCAGTCAGCATGTCGGTATGAAAATAAAACTGGCGGCTCTTCCCGCAGCAGCTTCCAATGAATCGCTTCGACACCTTCTCCCGCGCCACGGAAGGCTGGCCTGCCAGCTCCGCATAGGCGTACCCGCTATCCTCATCCATATGCAAATGCTTCACCTGAGCAGCCTCCCGTATCATCCCCTCAGAAGCGAGAAACCCGTAGACAAGCTCACGAAGATGGGTAGGTGAACAGACGATCGTCGCAAATTCCTCGCCATCCAGCTTGACCGTAAGCGCATATTCGGTTGCGATCTGATCGTCCAGAGCTTCGAATTGCCCCGTATCGCCACGGTATCGCAGTGCTCCCCATACCGATAGATTGCCTCTCTCCATCCATCGTTCCCCCTTCCATCAAGTCGGCGGCTCCATATCCAGTTCGGCGACCGCCTTCTCCACATAGTGCATATCCTTATGTGCATAATATCTATCCGCTCTCTCCACTTGTACTGACGCATTGTATTCCGGGATTCCGGCATGGGGCTCATAGACGCCTCGCTTGAACAGCATGTTGCTCTCCGGCCAATACAGCTCGATATTTCCGCTCGCGACCGGAGCCAGCTTCGCACGCCCATGGAATAAACCGTTACGGTTATGCACCACAATAGCATCCTCATCCTCCAGATCCAGCCTTTGGGCATCTTGAGCACTAATAAGCACGTCATATCGGCCAGCTGCATTAAAGCTGTCTTGCTCCCCGTAGATCATAGAGTTAAACTGCTTTCCCCTTCTCGTAGTCGCATACATCCGCCCCACAGACCGTTGCAAATCTGGAATCGGGATGGGAATCAATTGCCCTCTTCCATCCGGAGTTGGACAAACGCCTCCTTCGCACAGCCAAGCATTGCCCCACTGGAACACATCTCCGCGATGGTGAAGATGCTGAATACCGTCATAATTCGGCGCGGCAATGGCTATCTCCTTACGAATATCTTCAGCGCTGCGGAAGCGGGCCAGTCCGCCTTGACCTTCGCTGATACGCTCAGCCAGCTCCCCGAATATGTCCCATTCCGCACGCGCTTCCCCAATGCGCGGCCCTTCGATTGCCGGAGAGAAATAGACCATTCGCTCCGTTGAAGTCGACGTGCCTCCCCCAGGCTGTTCATAACGAGTCATGGCCGGGAGCAGCACAACCTCCTCTGCGGCGTCAGCGAGCGCCGAGCTGTTCAGCACAATATCCTGATGCACGCGCAGCTCCACCGCCTCCAAACAGGACTGAACATGTCTCGGGTCCGGCATCGTCTCCAGGAAATTCCCGCCGGAAGTATAGAATAACCGCAGCTTGCTCTCATGCCCCTCCGGATGCAAGGCGTTCTCCAGCGACACACCGACGATATCCCCTTGCCATTCCGGCAGAGGGAAACCCCACACCGCTTCGATTCTCGTGCGATCCTCCGCCGAGCCAATCTCCCCTGCCGGCAAGCTGAAGGGGTCCGCTCCCATCTCGCCGGAGCCCTGGACACCGCTATGCCCTCGGATGGGCATCAGCCCGCAATGCTCCCTTCCCAGAAAGCCTCGCAACAAGGCCAGGTTGGCAACTTGAGAGATGTTATCCGTCCCGAAGCGATGCTGCGTCAGCCCCATGCTCCATACGAAGACACCGGAGCGGGCGCTGGCCAGCAAGTTGGCCAGCTCCTCCATCCGGGAGCGCGTCAGCCCAGATGAACGCTCGATCTCCGTCCACTCCAGAGCTTCCACATGCGAGCGAAGCGCATCGTAGCCGCTCGTATGACGGCCGACGAAGTCATGATCGATTGCTGAGCCTGGCTCCGTCTCCTCCGCTTCGAACCAGCGTTTCATAATACCATGCATAAATGCGATATCTCCGCCAATATTTACTTGGTAGAAGTCATCGGCAAGCTTCGTACCGAACAGCGCGGATTCTGCAATGGAAGGAATCCAATATCCGCCCATCGCCGGCTCACGATATGGGTTGATGACAATGATTTTCGTACCCTTGCGCTTGGCAGCATACATATATTTGGTCGACACCGGCTGATTGTTCGCCGCCACACTGCCCCAAAACAGCAGCACATCGGTTCCGATCCAATCTTTATAGTTGCAGGTAGAGGCGCCGACTCCTATGGAACGCTTCAAAGCGGTCTTGGACGGGGAATGACAAATACGGGAAGCGTTGTCGATATGATTCGTGCCGATAGCCCTGGCAGCCTTCGCTGCCGCATAATAGGTCTCATTCGTAATCCCTCTCCCGGTCAAATAAAAGGCGATGCCCTTGGGATCGATGGCACGTGCTTTATCGGCGATTCGCGATAGAGCCTCATCCCAGCTTAACCGGCTGAAGCGGGATTCGCCTCTTCGCCGGATCAGCGGATAAGGCAATCGGCCCAGCTTTCGAAGTTCCGCGCTGCTCAGCTTCCGCAGATCCTCAATATCTGCGTACAGCCAGCGCTCCTTGATCGCCGGCATCGTATTGAGACGCAGCACATTCAAGCGAGTCGTGCAGACATGCGGTCCCTCCAGCGTCTGGTCATATAACCCGGACACGCCAAGCGCACAGCCATCACACACCCCTTGCGTCAAGATTCGGTAAGCGTAAGGCAGATTGTCGCGGTTATCCCATACGGTCTTGAACGTATCACGAATATGTTTCGGCTTTACAAGCCCAAGTCCGAACGGACGCTTGCTCACCCATAGCCGAGAATCCCAGCTCTTCGGCAGCCTGATGCGTCCGGTATGTTTTGTTTTGCCCATACTCATCCCCCTCCCAATCCCAATCTATCAAGCAACGATCGAAAAAAGACCGCTTTCGCAATGATCCCAAGTGTCCCCACTCCAAAGCTCATTTCAGGCAGTCTTATCATACATAAATGGAATGGTTCGATTCAGCCCAGTTTATCAAGAAAACGGTTACATGACAATGCGCAGCAAAGGCAGCCTGAATGAACAGGCTGCCTGATTGGCACGGCATAGAAACTTTTTAACAGTTGAGTGAGCCCTTAAATATCGGTATAAAGCTGTGCAGCTACCTAAGACCGGTTAGCAGCTTAATCCTATCTCCTATAATGAACAGTTGGCTCATTGAGCAGTTACTTCGGTATCAGCTCAAGAGCAGCTTGCTTGCCGCTTAGTTGAATGCCGGTCTTGCGGGTTCCGCTCGCTTTCAGATCCGTTGCAAGCCCCTCCAGCATCGCTTTGGCAGCCTGCCCTTCTTTGCCTTGAATACGCACCACGAGCAGCACGCCATGGCCGGAGTCCAGCAGCTTCTCCGCTTGCCTGCGCTTCGTATCGTAATCATGCTCTTCAATGTTCGCGGTCAAGCGAATTTCCTTCACTTTGACCTGACCCTCCTGCTGACGAGCTTCCTTCCCGGCCTGGTCCTTCTCCCGCTTCGCCGCTCCGCGGCTGACCAGTCGGCATGGCGGGGGACTGCTCATCAGCGAATCGCAGACCAGATCCGCCTTAAGCTCCTTCGCCAGATCCAGCGCTTCCTGCCTGGACACGACACCAATACGCTCGCCATCCAGACCTGTCAGCCATACCTCGGCCGCCTTGATCGCTTCATTCATCACTAATTTCGATGCCATGACTCTTCTCCTTCATCGTCTGTCCATTCCGATCATCGCAGCTTCACTGGATGATACCTTGCCCTTATTATGGGCAAACCGGGCGGCAATCGCAAGACCACAGCCGTTCAGGAGCCTGATGCGCGCAGAGAAGCGCCATAAACACGTCTCATCTCATGGTACCGACTGACAATACTCGGGTGAATGGCATGCTTCTGCGGAATGCCCATCACTTGCGTGATCACCTCATCTACACCGCGCAGCTTCAGCTCACTCTGCAACGATACCGCTTCCGGGTCTTCTTTGTGGTCGAATAATAGCGCAGCCGCAATAGCTGAGGTCAAATGGGGAATATCAAAGCCCAGGCCATGAGCTTGAAGCGCCGGGCGAACTAGCCTGTCATTCAGTGAGAGCTTCCGCAGCGGCGAGCGTCCCACTCGGACGATGTCGTCAGACAACAGCGGGTTGGTGAATCGATCGAGCATCCGATTAATGTATGTGCTGTGATTCTCCTTTTCCCAGTGGTACTTTGACGTTAACAACCGTCCGGTCTCCTGCATGGCACTGACGACTCGGCGCTTCAGCCCTTCGTCCTCCATCGCCTCTTGAATCGTCTCATAACCTTCCAGATAACCATGGTAAGCGGCTACGCAGTGTCCCGTATTGACGGTGAACAGCTTTCTCTCGATGTAGGGCGCTAATTGATCGACATATTTAACCCCTTTAATTTCAGGAAAACCCTCCAGCATAGCCGATTTGTCGATAACCCATTCGTAATAGGCTTCCACGGTCACTTGAAGCGAATCGCTCCCATCCTGAATAGGTACAATTCGGTCGACAGCTGTATTGGGAAACGCTACGTATTTCTCTGCCAGAGCCTTGGAGCCCGGCGACAAATGCTTCATAACCCTGCTCCTGAGCTGAGAGCTGCCATCCATCGCATTCTCACAGGCGATAATATGGAGCGGCTTCCTAACGCCAAACCTGAGCCGCAGCTCGATCCCCTCTGCGATCGATTCGGCAAGATGCTTAAGCGCACCCAGTCCAACGGCTGTCGTAACCAGATCGGTCTCTGCGATAGCTCTTGCAACCTCCGCGCGATGTTGACTGCTGATGGCTGATACATTGCTGACGACCTTCTTATCCTTGTCTTCGTTCGCAAGCGTAACGATGTATTTCTTCTTCTGTTGCAGCATATTCAACTGGCGCTCATTTCTGACTACGAACGTCACTTCGAATCCGGACTGCGACAGCAACAATCCGATAAACCCCCTGCCAATATTGCCGGGTCCAAAATGTACGGCTTTCATCGTCTGTTCCCCCTTATCGAAAATCTCTCCTTTTGCGCAATTATTAACTGAATATTCTGACTAAATGAGATAGACGACGACCGAAGAGGATCATTTGCCTCTCCTTCGCCTTCAATTATTCGTAGTTTCGCGATACAAGCTCAGCAAAGTCTACCTTTGCCAGCGATTCAGCATGAATATAACCAGGCTCCTGATCGAATGAAAGCAGCTTCGTAAGCGAGTTAGGCACAATTACACAGGACATGCCTGCCGCTGCAGCCGCTCTTGCCCCATTCGGCGAATCCTCAATAGCAATCGCTTCATGAGGCTTCACGCCAAGCTTCTCCATAGCCTTCACATACAGCTCCGGATCAGGCTTCACTTGGCTCACATCGTCCGACGTGCAGATGACCTCAAAGTAATGACCGATCCCAAGCGCCTCCAGATGACGGTCAATCCAGCTTCTATCAGAGCTTGTAGCCAGACCGATTCGCAATCCCGCCTCCTTGGCCAGCTTCAAATAGTCAAGGATGCCCTCACGCACCACTTCCTTCTCCATCAAAGCGGTATGATCAGCATGAATCTTGCTGCGGAGTTTCTCTTCATCGACAGGCAAGCCCAGCTCCGTTATCAAATACTTATAAGGGTTAAAGGTATGATTATGCGTGCCCACGCACTGTGAATATTGTTCTGACGTCAATTCAACACCATGCTCCTTGTATGCATCACGGAATGCGTAGAACCAAGGCGTCTCTGTGTCAATAATTGTACCGTCAAAATCAAAGATCATTGCTTTTATCATATAGTTGCTCCTCCCTCATCATCTCGCGTTAGTTATGTTAACAAAACCGTAACACGACAAAAACAGCCCCGTCAAGGCAATCCGCCTAGTGCCCCCACTCTATTCAGGGATTACAGCCCTGTTCGTGAATCGGCGGCATCCGTTGATAAGACTGCATTGGAAGCGTATTCGAAAAACGTTTTCATTTTTCAGAATATTTTTTTATAAAAAAAATGAAAACCGAAGCTATGCAGCATGCACAGCTTCGGTTCAGCATTAGTCGGATCGGTTGGTCTTAGGTTGTTATTTGACGTCCTTCATCATTAATGAAGCTAAGGATGAGAGACATGCTCCCCCTCTTCACCCTCGGCGATTGCGGACAGATCAAGCTTGCTTCTGCCCATAAAAAATGCCACGAATAGTGCAAGTGCCGCCGGAATGGCAGCAAGCGCAAATATGAGAGTAATGGATGATGACAATGCCGACGTGATCACATCCAACACCTCTGCGGGGAAGCTTGCTCGTGTCTCGGGCTTCAACAACTCGCGCGGATCTCCGAAGGCCATATCCCCTCCGCCCGGCCCCCCGCTGGCAGCGAATGCATCGGCCAACTTATTCGTAAACGCGTTGCTTTGAACAATGCCGAACAGCGTAATGCCGACCGTCATGCCGAGCGACCGGATAAATGTTAGCGTTGAGCTGGCCGTTCCTCGCTGACGCGTCGATATGCCATGAATAGCGGCATTGCTTAGCACAGAGAACGATGCGCCGATGCCAAGACCGATCAAAATCATAAACAGGGTGACTTGAAGACGGCTGGAGTCCGGTGACAAGGTCGTCACGAGCAGCGTACCTGCGACCAGCAGGATCAACGTAGACACCATAATATTGCGGTAAGGCATCTTAGTCATTAAGAAGCCGCCTAACGAAGCCGTTACGACAGAGCCCACCATCATGGGCAGCAGCACCAATCCTGAATTTGTCGCCGTTCCGCCAAGCACGCCTTGGATGAAAATCGGAATATATACCGATGCGACAATAAACGCAGCACCGCTAAAGAACGAAGTCAAAATACTGGTTGCATATACCCGATTTTTGAACAGGCCGTACGTAATAATCGGCTCCTTCGCCTTTGTCTCCACGTACAGGAAGATGGCCAGCAGGATGGCGCTAGCCGCGAACATCCCGATAATTTCCCATGATCCCCAAGGGAACGTCTTGCCGCCTAGCTCAAGGCCCAGCATCAAGCCAACGACTGCCCCGATCAACGTGGCGGCTCCCAGCCAGTCAATCGGCTGCTTGGACCGGTCATGCGACTCCTTGTAAAAGAAAGCGATCATACAGAGAGCAATAACCCCGAGCGGCAAGTTAATATAAAACACCCATTGCCATGCAATATGGTCCGTAATGTACGCGCCAAGCAGTGGGCCAAATATGCTGGACATGCCAAATACGGCGCCAAACAAACCGCCTAGCTTGCCTCGGGACTCCAGCGGCACGGCATCAAACATAATGGTGAACGATGTCGGGATAAGCGCTCCAGCTCCGATGCCTTGAATGGCCCTGAATAGAGCCAGCTCCGTAATCGTAGACGCTGTTCCGCATAATGCCGATCCGATCATAAAGACGATCAGCCCAAATATGAAGAAACGTTTCCTGCCGTACATATCGGACAGCTTGCCGAATATCGGCATGCCAGCCATTTCCGCAACCATGTAAGCAGAGGTCACCCATACAAACTTGTCGAGTCCGCCCAATTCTCCCACAATGTTGCCCATTGCGGTTGCGACAATCGTGTTGTCCATCGATGCCATCAATATTGCGAGCAGTAATCCGGCAATGACGATGCCCAGACGATTCTTCTTTTGTAATGTCGACATAAGTTATGCGACCTCTCCTCTATAATCAACTATCCGACTCTTTGCGAGCCTCATGACTTACACGCGGTACTCCGACTCTGCCTTGGCGTTACCGCTCTTCTCGTATGTGTCGCGATATTCCACCCGGCCAATGACACAGCCCGGACCGATCCGCACGGTATTGCCGCGGACGACATCCGCGATTGTATGCTCCAGATCAAGGCGATCGCCTTCAATTAGACCTGCCCGCAGCTCTGTAACGGAATGCTGCTGGAACAGCTCCTTAATCCGCGCGCCTCTGCTTCTGCGAACCGTGACCAAACCGCCTACAATTTCATTGGCTGCAGATGGGCCATATAGCTTGATCAGCGTTTGACCAGCATTAATGCTTCCGCCCGTTACGGCTCCTCGCAGCTCAAACTTCTCGGCTTCGATTGTTCCGGGTGCGGACAGATGACCCGATATCCGAACCTGATCCCCTCGGAAATGCCGTCCAATCCGCAGCTCCCCCGTCCCTCGCAAGCTTTTGCTACTCATGGGACCGTCTACCGATACTTCCCCCGTAAACTTTACATATGCGGAAGTCAGACTCCCTTTAATATGCGATGTCCCTGTCAAATCATACCCTTCGCATTCCACATCGCCCGCCAATATCGCATCGCCGGTAATCCGGACTCGTCTGAATCGGCCTCCCAGCGACTCCGTATCGCCGATCAATCTCATATCTCGCAGCTTCTCAGCCATATATTCTCTCCTCCTTCCCAATCTCGGAGCCGGGATGTCTCGTCAACTGTTCTCGATACTCTACGCGGCCGATCTTACATCCTTTCCCGATGGTCACCCGTTGTCCCCTAACAATATCCGCATGCGTATACTCCAATTGGATGTCATCACCTTCGATCACTCCTGCGACTAGCCTTGTCTCACTTCCTGGAATAGCCCACTTCCAAAGCCACTTCCAGCTATTGCTGCTAATACGACGGACGCGGATCGTTTCCCCGCCAATCTCGTGGGCCCTGCTCTCCACATGGGAGAGTCCGAGTTCAATTTCACCAGCGTTAAGCAGCCCTTGGACCGTTATTGCACCGTTAAGATGAAGCAGCTCCGCTTCCACGTTGCCGCCTGCTTTAAGAATACCGCTCAGTTTGACAGAATCCGCCGTAACGTGACTGCCAGTCTTCACAATTCCGTTGCCGTGTAGGATCCCGCTCTTAAGAGCGCCCTCTATCGAAAGCTTGCCATCGGCTTTTAATTCAGGCGTCTCCATGCTGCCTTCAACGGTTAGAACACCGTTCACTCGTGCAGCAGTCGCAGCATGTACATCTCCCGACACACGTCCGACTCCATCTACAAGCACGTTATCGTAAAATCCTCCAGCTGCCCGAATAACACCGTTCATCCTGAGATTCGGCAATCCTCCGGGCCAAGACTGTTGCTCCTGTCTCATCATCAACACTCCTTCCTTTATGCCAAATATTCCTTCAGCTTCTCGATTTGATCAGCCATCACTACCCGTGTAGCTACTTTCACAGCGCTGTCGAAATACAACTCCGCAGAAGCGGATACGAGTGCAAAGGAAGCCACACCCTGTCTTCTAATGAGCACCAACTCGCATGGCATGCCCTTGAAGGAAACATAGTGGTTGCGCAATACGCTCATTAGCGTGTCCCCTTCCTCCATGCTTATCTCGCCCGCCTTGAGTAAAGCATCGACCGTATATAGATAAAGCATGTCTTGAAAGCCAAACATGCACTCCTCGTTATCCCAATCTCCCCATCGCTTCATCACCATTTCCGAAACAAGCTGTAGTGCTGCAAATTCCCTTTTCCGCATTTCAATTCCTGCCTGCTGGCCTGTCAGTCTATCTGCCAATTCGTCCAACGACAGATCATCCTTCATGTTGACGATTTTATCGATTCTCGCCAACATTAACGCCCTTGGAAAAAACGTTTCTTGTCCCGTATATGCCGACTTTCGTATGAACCACTCCTCCGGAATTAACTGCTTCCGCTTCCAACGGTATAACTGGCCGTAAGAGATGCCTGTTGCCTCCAGCAGTTCTTTCTTGGATATGAGCTCGATATCCATGGATTCACCTCCTGTAACTGAAGTTAGTGTAACATAACATTGTTACGCTAGAAATCGGTCTAAAGGCTGAGTACCCTTGCATCTTAGGATGGGGTATTCGTATGCAGCCCTGCGTTTCTTCTTCCCTTATCTGGGCGGACGCCACTGTCAGGACGCAAGAAAGCCGACGTTTCACGTAAACGTCGGCTTTCTTGGATGGTTACCAGATAGGATTTAAAGCTATGTTGCTCGTTCATCTCTTACTTCCGGTGCATCTTGAATTCCAGGAATAACTCATTGTAATGCGACAGCATGCGAGGTCCAAGATTATCATACACTTCAAGCCGCTCCGTCAGCTCCTCGTCGGGATAGAAGCGCTCATCGCCGGAAATGTCTTCGGGCAGTATAGCAAGCGCGTCCTTGTTCGGTGTGGAATAACCGACATATTCGGTATTCTGCGCTGCAACCTCGGGGTTCAGCATAAAGTTGATGAACTGATGCGCTCCATCTAGATTGCGGGCCGTCTTCGGAATGACCATATTGTCGAACCACAGGTTGGAGCCCTCTTCCGGCACAATATAGTCGAGTGCTTCATTCTCGTCCATAATTTCCGAGGCATCCCCGGACCATACGAGTCCAACTGCCGCTTCTTCGTTCGCCATCAGCATCTTGATCTCGTCACCCACGATCGCCTTCACGTTCGGCGTCAGCTTGGACAGCTTCGCAAGCGCTTCTTGCAGATGCTCCTCGTTCGTATCATTTAACGAATAGCCGAGGCTGTTCAGTCCCATACCGATCACTTCGCGCGCGCCGTCGAGCAAGAAGACATTGTTGCGCAAGCTCTCGTCCCACAGATCATCCCAGCTGTCGAAGGTCAGATCGCCAACCAGATCAGGGTTGAAGACGATGCCAACAGTTCCCCAGAAGTAAGGCACAGAATAAGCATTTTCGGGATCAAAGGACAAATGCATGAAGCGGGAGTCGATATGCTCCAAGTTAGGCAGCTTCGAATGATCAAGCTTCAAGAGCAAGTCGTCTTCCTTCATCTTGCTGATGGCATATTCGGATGGAATCGCCACATCGAAAGTCGTGCCGCCCTGCTTAATCTTCGTCATCATCGCTTCGTTGGAATCGAACGTTTGATAAATAACCTTAATGCCCGTCTCTTCCTCAAATTGTGCGATCAGCTCAGGATCGATATAATCGCCCCAGTTGTAGACCGTCAGCGTATTGCCTCCGGAGTAGCCAGCACTGGAGTTCAGGTACGATGTCAAGTACATTAAGCCGAATGCGACGATAAACACAAGCAGAAACATGCGGACTAGCTGGGTCATGTACGTACCTCCTTCCCTGTCGGACGACTGTTGCGGCGGTTAATAAAGTAGTAACCGATAACCAGCAGCACCGTGAACAGGAAGATGAGTGTGGACAAGGCATTGATCGATAGCGACACGCCTTGCCGCGCCCGCGAGTAGATCTCAACCGACAGCGTCGAGAAGCCGTTGCCCGTTACGAAGAATGTGACCGCGAAGTCATCCAACGAATACGTTAACGCCATAAAGAATCCGGCAAAAATACCGGGTTTAATGTAAGGCAGAATGACCTTCGTCAGCACCTGCCAGGAGCTTGCGCCGAGATCGCGCGCAGCATCCAGCAGCGAGCCGCCCATCTCTTGCAGCTTCGGCAGCACCATAATGACGACGATCGGAATGCTGAACGCGATATGGGACAACAGCACCGAGACAAAGCCAAGCTGAACGCCCGCAATCGTGAACAGAATCAGGAACGACGCCCCGATAATGACGTCAGGACTAACGATCAAGACGTTGTTCAGCGTCAATAGCGTACCCTTCGGACGATTGCTGCGAATATAGTGGATCGCAATTGCGCCCATAACCCCGATAATCGTCGAGATCGCCGCAGACAGCAGAGCGATGATGAATGTATTCAATACAATAATTAACAACCTTGTATCCTGAAACACTTCGCCGTAGTACTCCAGCGTGAAGCCTTCGAAATTCCTCATGGCCCCGCCGCTGTTAAAGGAATAGAACATCAGATAGAAGATCGGCGCGTACAGGATGACGAACACAGCGATCAGGTACAGATTGGACAAGCGCCATTTACCTTTTGACAATGTCGATCAGCCCTCGCTTTCGATTCCCGGTCAGCAGCATCAGAATCGCCATGGCGATAATGAGGAACACGGCAATGGTTGCCCCCATGCCCCAGTCCTGCGTCACAAGGAAATGTTGCTCGATCGCTGTGCCGAGCGTAATGACTCGGTTGCCCGCAATCAATCTTGTAATCATAAATAGTGACAGCGCCGGAATAAATACAGCCATGCACCCCGCCTTAACGCCGTCAATCGTCAGTGGGAATACAACGCGTCGGAACGTCATCCAGGGCGAAGCGCCCAAATCGCGCGCGGCGTCGATCAGCGTCGGATTCATTTTCTCCAGTGCATTGTAGACCGGCAAGATCATGAACGGAATAAAGATATAGACCGACACGAATACGAAGCTGAAATCGGTGAACAGGATCTGCTTCTTGCCGATGCCTGTCACTTCCAGGATCGTATTGACGAAGCCGTATGTACCGAACAAACCGATGAAAGCATAAGCTTTCAGCAGCAGATTGATCCAGCTTGGCAAGATGATGAGCAACAGCCATAGCGCCTTATGCTTCGTTTTCGTCAGCAAGTAAGCCGTCGGATATGCAACCAGCAGTGAAAATAAGGTAATCAGAAAAGCATACCAAAACGAGCTGAGCGTCATGCGCAAATAAACCGGCGTAAAAAACTTCGCATAGTTCTCGAACGTGAACTGTCCCTCGACATTGAAGAAGGAATAATACGCGATCAGCAGGATCGGCGCGATAACGAACAGAACAATCCAGAGCACATAAGGAACGAGGTACAGATTGCGGGCTCTAGCTTCCATGGCTATCCCCACCGCTGCTTTCCTCGTATGACTCCAGACGTTTGTCGAACTCCTCTTCCGTCTCGCCCAGACGCATGACATGAATCGCTTCCGGCTCGAACATCAGGCCGATTCGCTCGCCAACTGTCGCCTTGCGCGTGGAATGAACGAGCCATTCATTGTCCGAGTCATCATAACAGCTAATCTCGTAATGCACACCGCGGAACAACTGTGTGTCTACACGCACCTGAAGCTTGCCGCTCTCATGCGAAGTAATCTCCAGATCCTCCGGTCGGATTACGATATCAATCGTCTCTCCTTCGTTAAGTCCTTGGTCGACGCACTCGAACGTGCGGCCCGCGATCTCCACCTCGAAGTCCCGCAGCATGCGGCCTTTAACGATATTCGATTCGCCAATAAAATCGGCAACGAAGCGGTTAATCGGCTCGTCATAAATATCGGTCGGCGTACCTGACTGCTGGATCGTTCCTTCGTTCAAGACGAAGATTTCATCCGACATCGCAAGCGCTTCTTCCTGGTCATGCGTGACGAAGATAAATGTAATGCCAAGACGGCGCTGCAGCTCGCGCAGCTCGTACTGCATCTCCGTTCTCAGCTTCAGATCAAGCGCGGACAACGGCTCGTCCAGCAACAGAATCTCCGGCTCATTCACGATCGCGCGGGCAATCGCAACGCGCTGACGCTGGCCGCCGGACATCTCCGTAATCTCACGGTTTTCGTAGCCGGTCAAGTTTACGAAACGCAGCGCTTCAAGCACCTTTTCCTTGATCGCATCGTTTTTGAGCCCTTTAATGCGCAGGCCAAACGCCACGTTCTCGAACACATTGAGGTGCGGGAACAGTGCATAGTCCTGGAACACGGTATTCACTTGCCGCTCATTCGCCGGCACACGGTTAATCACTTTGCCGTTAAAATAAATATTGCCCTTCGACGGCTCCGTAAATCCGGCAATCAGGCGCAAGATCGTTGTCTTGCCGCAGCCTGACGGCCCTAGCAGTGTATAAAATTTGCCCCGCTGAATCTCAAAGCTTACATCCTTGAGTACCGCAGGGTCGTTATGATCGTATTGTTTAGTCACATGTTCGAAACGAATGATCGTCTCTTCCAATCCCACCAGCCCCTTCATCCTATATAAAAGAAATCATAGTGATTATACAGCATCCCCGCAAAAGGGCAAGTGGAAACTTGCGTCTAAGGCTCACGAATTTTTCGACTTGCAAGGCTATGCATCTTGCACCCAAGAGCAGCCATTAAGGTACCAACGAATACTTTAATCCCGAACTGGAGGTCCGAGTCCATTCGCCAAGAGATTGATATGATGACATAGGAAGAGGGCCAGTGGAAGCTTCTCTCGCAGAGCGGTAGTTAATGGTCTGGGTACTGGAGCAGCACCCAATGACACTGGTTCTTGTCACTGTCCAATTTACGACAGCTCCCACTCCTTAATCTTTAAATGCAGCGAAGCATCATTTTCCGTTGAAAATCGTCTATTAAAAGCATTTTTTTCAAAACGACCATACTGGTTAATAAGCGGCACATCAAACTTCAAATCGCGCGGTAAAACAAAAGAGCCACGATACAGTCCGTCTCCAGCTTTCGGGATTTCGAAACCGGCGTAAATGCGGTCATCCTTTGGCGTATCGAGCGGAACTTCAACCGTAATGTCAAGCGTTACTGTCTCCGTCACTTCTGGAACAACATGGATGGTCAGCGTAGATTGAAGCCCGGCATACTGCACCGTTACTTGCGTCGTCCCCTTATGATGGGCAATCATGCTGCCGTCCGCTTCAACAGTGGCAATACCAGGATAGGCAACATCATATTTCGCTTCCAATAAACTCATAACAAAGCCGCTATCGTACTGGACATTGGGATAGAGGCGAGCCTTTACCCCTCTCAAACCTATCTTCGTCCTACCGTACACCTGAAGGGTTTGAGGTGTCCCCAGCTTGCCGAACATATAGAGCAAGGGCGCGTGAACACGATCAGACCAAGCTTGCGGTGTATGCGCTGCCTCAGGATCGAAGTAGAACGCAAAATCACGGCCCCATTTAACCCCCGCTTCAATCCATTCGTCAGCCACTCGTCTCGCTTGTGAAACATTGAGCAGTCCTTCGGCCCCCCCCATGTCCACCCATATCCGGATCGGAGGGTGGTCAGGGAACTGTTCATATAGCGGTATCTCCGATCGATGTTCGCCCTCCCAGACGGTATGAAAGAAAAACGGCGACATAATCCCGATCTGACCGAATACGTCGGGACGTCTAAAACCAATATGATACGTGAGCAATCCGCCTGCAGAAGCACCCATCATCCCAGTATGCTGTCTATCAGGCAACGTCCGGTACGTGCGATCAATATGCGCTTTAACTTCATCAATTAGAAAACGTTCGAACAAGGATCCGTTCCATTCCGATGGGAATGCTCCCCTGGCAGACGGAACATCATGGAAGTATTCGGATAGCCTCTCCCGATGGGGGAGCGAAGACACGGCAACAACCATAATCTCGTCAAGCCTGCCTTCTTCAATTAACCGATCAACCGTCATATGAACGTTCCAAGATTGACCAAAACGATCATGAGCAAAAACATGCTGCCCATCATGCATGTACAATACAGGGAAAGAGGCGGTAAGATCTGTATCATAACTAGGGGGCAGATATACAAAAATATCCCTTTCGTTCTGCAATAGCCGGGAATAAAACCGTGAAATTGTTTCAATTCGTGAAGTCAACTCGTAAACCCCCCATGGTGTCTGTGTTCATTTGAATGATTCGTGCGTCCTCATTAATTATGAACATACCCTAGATAAGCTAAAGGCGACGTGTTGGAACGTCGCCCTTGGTGTTATTGAAAAAGCTACTCCTCTTTATTGATAATGATTATCAAAATCGTATTTTAAAGTTTATTCCTATCGAACCCCATTGTCAATAAGAAAACGGGTATCCTCTCTTAAGGAGGTGAACACCTAAATTGAAGGAGCATCGCTACTAAAGCACGATGCTCCCTTGGATTGTTCCATTTATTTAAACAGCGGTGGCTTCTCTTGTTTCTCCGCCTTCCTTGCGATGGCTGGCGATGAAGTATGTCAGCGTCAATGCTGCAAATACCACCGCGTAGATGGCCAGCAAGCCAGCGTCCCCCCACATGCGGGTCGTTTCTCCGCTGGAGATGACATCCTTGAGCCCTGCGACCGAATAGGTCATCGGCAGCCATGGTGTTACATGCTGCAGCCAGCCCGGGATCAATTCCAGCGGGAAAGTGCCTGCGGAGCTTGTCAGTTGCAGGATGAGCAGCACGATTGCTACGAAGCGTCCCGGGTTGCCCATCGAAGCAACGAAAAATTGAATCAGCATCATGAATGTGATGCTTGTAATGATTGAGAACAGAAGGAACAAGCCCATGTTCTGTACTTCAAGCTTCAATAAGAAGATAAGCGCAGCGTCTGCAATCAAGGCCTGAATCGTTCCGACCAGCATCAGCGTCAACGCTTTGCTCCAGAACCAGCTCCAGCCATTGGCTGGTCGGATAGCCGGCTCTCTAACGGAATAAACAATCGTGATCAATAGTGCTCCAACATACAGGCCCAGCGACAAGAAATAAGGGGCAAAGCCTGTACCATAGTTCGGCACTTCCGTTACTCGGTCCACATCAAGCTGGATCGGTTCGGCGAACATGCCCACCATTTCATCGGTCAAGGACAGCTCCGAAGTTTGCGACGATGCGTCGCTCAGCTTCGTGGACAGCTCATGCGTGCCATCCTCCAGCTCTAAAAGACCGGATGTCATCTTCGTCGCGCCTTCTTCCAGCTGCTTCGCGCCGGATGTCATGGAGCCTACGGAGTCATTAAGCTTGCCAAGTCCTTGAGACAGCTCGACTGCGCCTCCCGACAGTTTGGTAAGGCCGCCGGCCAATGTGCTTGCTCCCGTCTTCGCTTCACCAAGCTTATCTTGCAGAGTGCCAGCGCCGGCAGTAAGCTGCTTCAGTCCAGCTTCCAGGCTATGCGCACCCGCCAGCAACTCCTGTTGGCCCGCGGATGATTTCTCTAGCCCGCCGGCAATTCCTTTGCTAGCCGCAATTAACGCTTGAAAGTTAGGGTCGGCGGCTAGCGCTTCATTCTGCGCCGCGAGTCCTTCCAATCCAGCGGTAAGCTTAGCAGCACCTTGCTCCAGTTCTGCTGCTCCCGCTGCGGATGCCGTGAGACCTCCGGCAAGCTTCGATGCGCCGTCTTGAGCACCGGCTGCGCCGCTTGCCAATTGGCCGCTTGCATCCGCCAGCAATCCCACACCGTTATCTAGCGATGCCGCACCGTCATTTAACTCCGATGCGCCGCTTTGCAATTGCTTGCCTGCCGTGTTGAGCTTGGAGACGCCATCCTGCATAGTCACCGTACCGCTTGTCAGCTTGGTTAAGTTCTGTTCCAGCAGTTGTGCGCCGTCCTTTGCTTTGGTCGTGCCGTCAGCAATTTTACCCGCTCCGTCGCTTGCTTTCACTATTCCGTCAGCAGCCGACTCCAGCTTTTCGAATACCGTTCTTGTATAGACTTCCGTTACTTCTTTATTTAGCATGCCCTTCATCTGCTCAACGGCCGTATTACCGATCTGTGCTGCCAGGAAGTTGTAGCTTTCGTTCGGCAGAAACACAAGTTTGGCCGGTTCCGGCTGTTCCGAGGTAAGCGACGTTGTTTTCTCGGAGAAGTCCTCCGGAATTTCAATCGCCATATAATACTTGTTGTCCTTCATCCCTTGGACAGCTTCTTCCCTCGTTACAAAAGCCCAATCGAACTTCGGATTTTCTCTTAACTTTTCCTCAAAGTCATCGCCAATATGCATCTGCTTGCCATCAAACTCTGTACCTTGGTCAGAATTAATGATTGCTACCGGCAGGTCCTCCATCTGTGCGTATGGATCCCAGAACGCGCCGAGGAACATCGCTGTATACATAACCGGGACCGTCAGAACCGCTATAACCGGTATCAGCACCTTCTTGTTTCGTGCGATCGCCGACAGCTCTTTGCCGAATTGCCGCAAACCTTTGAACTTCATATTTCCCACTCCCTGTTTGTCTGTGTATGATAACCAGTACGTAATGACTGATTTGGACATTTGGTCATTTTATGCCGTAAAAAAAGGCATCCCGCTTACGCCGGCGCCAGGCCTTGCTCCAAATAAAACCTTAATCTTAGCGACACTTCTTCTTTCTTTAGCGGCTCATGCGTTTTCTTCCAGTCCACTGTAAGCGCCATGTACAGTTTCAGCATGACAAACGCCGTCAGCTCCGGCTCGCAAGGCTTGATCTCGCCTTTCTCTACCGCAGCCTTCACTTGGCTCGCAATGTAGCGGACTACAGCCCTCTCCAATTGCTGCAAGCCCTCAAGCGCCATCGGCGTACCAATCTCCCGCATCTCCTGTGACAGCTTCAGCGCCAGCTCATGTTCCTCACGGAAGTCGAGCAGCAGCTCCAGCGCCGCATTCAAATTATCGAAGAACTTCCTCTCGGGATCGATCGCCTTCTCTGCGAGCCGCTTCATGTCCCCGATCATCCGGTTCATGATTTCCTGGAACAGCTCTTCCTTGTTCGTAAAGAACGTATAGATGGTGCCCTTGCCGACATTGGCGATCTTGGCTACCCCGTCCATGGTCGTCGCTTTGTATCCAAATAACGAAAATGACTTCGCTGCCGCATCTACAATGAGCTGTCGTCGATCAATGGCCACTTGCAACGCCTCCTCTTCCTCTGACTTCGTGACCAAATGACCAAAATACTAAAACGGTCATTTTGTTGATGTACACATAGTAGCACGATTCATTTTCGAAAATCAACCCCAACTGTGATTTTTTTAACAGTTTACATTCTCCATCGACAGTTGAAGCCAATAGATGACTTTAATCGCCCACTAGAGATATAATAACGACAGGATACGGTATGAGCCGATTCAATCCACCTATAGATGAAGGAGTGTCACGCACATGACATACAGAGAAATCACAACCGCCGAAGAATGGGATAACGTATTCCAAGAGTCCGAGACCAAACCCCTCGTTGTATTCAAGCACAGCACCACTTGTCCAGTCAGCACCAATGCGCATGAAGAGTTCAGCAACTACCTCGGCGGCAGTCCTAAGGATGATATTGACTACGTGCTGGTGAAGGTCATCGAATCCCGCCCAGTCTCCAATAAAATTGCTGAAGACACTGGCGTGAAGCACGAGTCTCCGCAAATTATTTATATCAATAAGAAGGCAAAAGTATGGACGGCGTCCCACTGGTCCGTTACCAAAGCCCACATAAGCGCTGTATTGGACTAATCGCAACTACCTACTTTCAAGAAGGCTTCAAGAGCTTAACCCGCTCTTGGAGCCTTTTTTGCCGTTCATGCGCACGCATGAGCACTATCCCTTAATACCTATGCCCGCTGTTCGTTATTGCGTCTTCTGGCCCTCAGTCTATTTTGCCAAATATATGTAAATATAACTATAGCCTTTACACTTCCCCATGCTGGAAGCGCTAGCACCAGTAGGGCTTTCCCGACCTTGCAGGTTGCATCATTCAGCCCATTCTCAATAACGCTCAGTTGTGGTTATCTAGAGGATGTCGGAATAAATCGATTTGGGAGGACATAGATTGATGAAACGGTTGGCACTACTTATAATAAGCATCACGATGGTTTGGGCGGCCATTATGCCCACTTCAGCATACGAGAAGGCAGTTGCAGCAACTAAAGACTCTCCATTCAAAGACACACAAGGCCATTGGGCGGAGAAAACGATTGCCGATATGGTCAATCGCGGCATTCTGGAAGGCTACCCGGACGGGACTTTCCGACCAGAGGAAACGGTGAAAGTCGATCAATTCGTCAAAATGCTCATTCTCTCGTACACCGATCTTCACCAGAACGGCTCGCGCAGTTGGAACGCTGGATTCATGAATTCTCTGAGTCTGGAGAACCAGGCCATTCTGAAGCAGGATTACCGCTATTTCACCTTCGCTCCGAATACAGTCGGTTACTGGGCGAAGGACTTTATCGATATTGCAAGCGATCTTCACTTCTTGAACAAAAGCCGCTATTCCGATTTCCAAATGGACATGACGCGCGAGAACGTGGCAGAGGTTGTCTACTATACGCTGCAGGAGACGGAGTTTCTGGAAGACAGCATGTATGGGCAAAAAATGGCGCAAGCCTTCGGCGATATTAAAGGTGCTACGGAGCGGGAACAGCGATTTATTGCCGAATCGCTTGTGAAAGGCATCATGGAAGGTTACCCGAACGGATTCTTCGGCGTCGGCCAGAAGGTGACACGCGCTCAGGCGCTTGTCATCCTGGAGCGTCTGACGGTTAAGTCGAAGCGTCTTAAGATCAATGTTTCTCCTGACAAGCTGGAGCGTATCGTGCCTACGTTCGGCGGCGGCAGCAAAGTGATCGTATTCCCGGACAAACGGATGTGGGACGCTTATGAATCGCTGTTGCTCGTAGGGCAGCTCAGAGGTGCCAATCACGATCTCTACGATACGACGCTACGCCTGTTCAAGGATCAAACCGAGAAGGAAAACGTTCTGAACCGTCCGGCAGGCACTTCGGCTATCAACGAGGAAGCCGCGATCTGGCTGGACCCGCAATACAATACGTACGGCATCACGATGAGACTGCGCGACGGTTCACTGGCGCGCAACAAGGAAGCCGTCGAGATGTTCGCCAACGGACTGTTCGGCTTTAACGCTATCGCTTTCAAGCAGCTATTCAGTGAAATCTGCGAGAAGATAGAGAAAGGCGAGACGGTTACACAGACCCATGTATCCATCGGCAACGATACGATCAATATTCTGATCGACAGCAAGCAGAAGCAAGTGATCTTCTCGATCGCAGCCAAAAAGTAACGTTCGATGCTTGCGAATAACTCCGCTTCACGATGACATGACAGGGCAGCATGCACATTCGCATGCTGCCCTGTCTATATATTCGGCTAAAGTGTATTTTTCGCCTTGAAGCAATTCAACTTATAGTGCCTGCCATATCTGCTACCATAATGAATAATTCGGCGAATCATCGTCTGATCCGGCAAGATTGCGAATGGGCAATGATCCGGCGTCGTATTCACTTCCAGAATCCATGGCCTGAACTGGCTATCGATGGCGATATCCAGGCCGATTTCATTCAGTCGCGGGTACTTGCGGTACAGACGCTTAATGGTGCTGATGCCGATGTCCTCCAGCCGTTTCTTCAGATTATCCAGTTGCGACGAGCTCATATGGGCGCTCAGCACCTGCTCCGCCGTCAGAATCGATCCTCCCTGGCTGCCGTTGGTGACAATCTTCTCCGGATGAGCGATCCTCGCGACTACCCCTGTCATCTCCCACCCGCCCTGCGGAGCGCGTTGTACGACGACGCGCAGGTCAAAGCGTCTTCCTTCGTATTTCAGCAGATGGACGCCTCTTTGCACAAGGTAGCTTTTGCCCAGCGTGTCCCTTTTCAGAGAATGGTAGAGCCCATCGAAGCTATGGAACGTCTTGCGATTGCCTCCAAGCTGATAGACATATTCACCCGGGCTTTGCTTCTCTACCCGCATGACTCCCCGTCCCAGCGACCCGTAAGTCGGCTTCACATAGACCATCTGGTGTGCATGAAGGAGATTATGCAGCGTCAGACGGCTGAACTTCCTGGTCGAAGGAATATACCCTCGCAGCCCTTCATCCCGCATCATTACATTCGTTTTGGCCCATTTGTCGGATACACGATATAGCTTTCCGCTGGCTTTCACTCTAAGCTTAGCCATTGTCCTCAATCTTGCTCCCTTCACGCCGCCCGCGTGAACGGCGATTATATTTTGTCGTCTCCATCTCCTGCCTATAGACTTGTATCTCTCTTAATCTCGTTCTATTACTACTATACGAAAATATATAAAAATCGCTTTAGGCCGCTGTCGTCATAGCCGAACCATCGGTACGCTCGCACATATGCTTTAGTAACGGCATAATAGACGATCGCATTAGTACGCTAGGAGGATGACTATCGCATGTTGGAACGGAAGCTAACCGATCAGCTGCGCCTTATTGCACAGCTGCATCCTTGGTATGAACCGTTATTGCGCCAATCCGGCATCTCTCTCTCAAAAATAGATAGCAGCCCTCCCGCTCTGGCAGAGCTGCCGCTCGTAACCGCAGATGTGCTGAATCTCCATTATTATTTACAGCACGCACGTACCGAGCCCGACTTGTCCGTCTATCGCACTTCTGGTACCTCTACAGGTATTCGCAAAGCCATCTACTACTCCCCCGAAGATGACCTTCAATATATGGAAGCGAAGAAGGCTTCCTATCTGGATTGGCTTGGTCCTCGTCACGGTATGACGAGAGCGATGGCAGATCTCGGCACAGGCCATGCCGCCAGCACCGCTATTACGATCTTTCAAGAGCTTGGCATAGAGGCGGAGGCTATTCCTTTTACAGCACCCGTCGAGGAGCATGTCGCGAAGTTGAATCAATTTCGTCCTCAGTTGCTCTATACGATGCCGTCGATTTTGGAAGCTATTGCAGATGCGCATCCTTCTCCTCGTTCCCTTGGCCTGCGCAAAATTATTCTCGTCGGCGAGCTGGCCTCAAGCGAGTGGCAAGCGAATATGGCGTCCCGTTTCGGCATAGGTGTGGGTGATGTACTGGATACGTACGGCTCGATCGAGATCGGCGCCATCGCCGCATTTTCTCACGAGCTTGGACGTTATGTATTGTCCGACGGTGTATACGGCGAGTCTTTGCCCGCTGACGCGCTTGGAGAGGGGTATGAACCCTTAGGACATGGTGAAGGTATTCTGGTGCTGACCTCCTTCTCCCGCTCTCTCTTCCCTGCTGTACGATACGTCACATATGATGTCGTCCGGGACTTCCGGGTTGTTGTCCACAAAGGACGAACGCTTCATACTTTCACTTGCATAACCAAACGCATCGGACCCGAATTAAAGCACGGAGAGAAAATCAGCCTGTACGATATCGAAGTGGCTGTGAATAGACATCTGGAGGACGCCACGTTAAGAGTTCAGGTAGAATCCAACAAGCTGAAGCTGTATATCATGAGCAGCCGGCTAGACAAGTCTGCCGCAGCCGCTATTCAGCATGACGTCGAGCACCGGATCGAGGATATCGCTATGATGATCCGCAATCGTCTGCTGCAGGGCATTGAGATTATACAGATAAGCGAGCGGGATCGGCTTCCCGCCGGAGCTGTGAAAGCCAAGAAGCTATATCAATGAAAGGTGCTGCTGACTATGAGGCATAGCTGGTTGGATGGAATCGGAAATACGCCGCTCGTCCCGCTGAACAGGTTGTTCGCCAATACGCGCGGCATACGTGTCTTCGGCAAGCTGGAGCTGATGAATCCAAGCGGCAGCGCCAAGGACCGCCCGGCGCTGCGTATTGTGCGCAGCGCTTGGGATGAGGGGCTCATTGGTCCCGGCTCCGTCATGATTGAATCAAGCTCCGGCAATATGGCGATCAGCCTTGCGGCCATCAGCTCCATATTGGGCATTCGGTTCATAAGCGTCATCGATCCGCGTACCGCCTCTGCCAATATTGCCATTATGAAAGCATATGGCGCCGAGGTGTCCTACGTAGATACACCCGACCCGGAAACTGGCGAATTTCTGCCTGCCCGGCTGGAGCGTGTAAGGCAGCTGCGGGAAGCCTTGCCCGGCAGCTTCTGGCCGAATCAATATGCCAATCCGAACAACTATCTGGCGCATTACGATGGCATCATGCCTGAGATCGCGGCTTCGCTAGGCAAGGTCGATTATGTCGCTGGAGGCGTCAGCACATGCGGCACTATGCTAGGCTGCTCCAGGTACATCGCTGATCACGAATTGGCGACAAAAGTGATCGCCGTGGATGCGGCGGGCAGCGTCATCTTCGGCGGCGAGAAAGGGCCGCGCCGCTTTCCCGGCCTTGGAGCGGGTATCGTCCCACCTTTCGGCGAGACCCGCTTCATGGACTATGCTGTGAATATCACCGATTTGGAGATGGCCGCGGGTTGCCGCAGACTGGCAGAGACGGAAGCCATCCTGGCGGGACCGTCCTCCGGCGCTGTTATCGCTGCGTTAACCGAGATGCTTGATAGCATCCCGGATGGCTCGACCTGCGTCGTGATTCTGCACGATCGCGGAGAACGCTATATGGATACCGTCTTTAACGATGAGTGGATGCGCGAGCAATTCGGCGCGACAATACTTGCGGAGGGAGATGCTTGAGCTTGCTCCATTTGAGCGAAAAGGACTTGCGCGCTATCGGCTTCCGCTGGCCGGAGCTGGCAGGCGTCATCGGAAAAGCTATTGCCTCCATCGATAAAGGCGATTATGCCCAGCCGCTTAAGCCTTATTTGCGCTACGGCAATTCTGCCAATCGCATCATTGCCATGCCCGCCTATATCGGCGGCGGCATTCATGCAGCCGGCATCAAGTGGATTGCCAGCTTTCCCGGCAATCTCTCCGCCGGGCTTCCGCGAGCGCATAGCGTCACCATATTGAACGACGCCGACACTGGCAAGCCTTCTGCGATTCTGAACACCGCGACAGTCAGTGCTGTCCGCACAGCAGCTGTCAGCTGCTTTATGCTGGAACGATGGCTCGCCAGCCGTTCGCCGGTCAATCGAAAGCTGCGAATCGGCATTATCGGATGGGGACCGATCGGGCAAATCCATTATGAGATGTGCCGTACGCTATTTGGTGACAGCATCGACCATATCTACTTGACAGATATTCGGGGTATAGAGATAACTGGTGAGCTTAGCCCGAATGGACGAGATGAGCTTCTAGACCGAGTAACCATAGCGGACAGCTGGCAGTCCTGGTACCCGCATTGCAACGTCGTGATTACCTGTACGGCAGGCTCGGCTCGCTATGTGAATGTTCCTCCCACACCTGGAACGCTTCTTCTGGATGTCTCCCTCCGCGACTATCAACTGGAGGCGATCCAAGCGATCCGATCTATCGTCGTGGACGACTGGACAGAAATATGCCGGGAGGATACCGATATCGAGCTGCTGCACCGCGAAACGGGTCTGCAAGCGTCAGATGTCATGACGCTCGGCGACGTCGGCTGTCGGAATGCGCTGTCCGGACTGGCTGATGAGGAGACAGTGCTGTTTTGTCCCATGGGCATGGCCGCCTTCGATGTCGCGATCGCCCATTGGTTCGTCCAGCAAGGGAACTCGCTTGGCATCGGGACATGGCTGGACTAAAGGGTGGTTCGGGTACGAGGCTAGCTCTGACAATAGAGCGTTCTAGCGCTCAGTCTAGCGCTCTTCAAAAGCGAGCACTCCCTATGAAATACCTCAATCATCGAACTCCATCTTCACGAATGTAGTGGAATGATTCCTCGTTGACAAATAGGGGGCTGTTCGCTACTATTTGATTTAATACAATTTAATTGAATACATTAAAATAGATGATGTTGGTTGCTCTTTCGCCTGAGCCCATGTTGGAGGCCCTCATATGGAAACGGACCAAACTTTGAAGCTGGAAAATCAAATATGCTTTGCAATCTATGCTTGCTCGCGAGAATTGACTAAGCTCTATCGCCCGCTCTTGCAAGAGATCGGGCTCACCTATACGCAATATGTCACTATGATCGCTCTATGGGAAAAAGATCAGGTTACAGTCAGCGCGCTCGGAGCCAGACTCTATCTCGACTCCGGCACCTTGACCCCCTTGCTGAAAAAACTGGAGGCGGCAGGCTTCATCACCCGTAATCGGGACAAAAACGACGAGCGCAATGTCGTTATTGCCCTCACGGAGCAAGGCAGCTTGCTTCGCGAGAAAGCCGTCGATATTCCTGAGAAGCTGCTGTGCCAGCTTAATGCATCACCCGAGGAAGGCACCCTCATGCTCATGCAAATACAAGAGCTCATGGCACGCATGCAGCAGCGTGCGCCTGTCGAAGCGAATACGGAAGGAGACGAGTAAACCCTCGCCTCCTTCAGAGTGTCGATAAAGTCCTTTGGACTTTTCGGCTATTTTTATGCGGTGGCTCGGCTCATAGGAGAAAATTTGATCCAAATCGCTCCAAGAACTAAGATTATTACTCATTTTGTTTTTCTGTCATTTGTTTTAGAAGCAACGAATATCTCATCTGACTGAAGGCGTTGAGACCGACTTAAGGATGACTCGGAGCGGCCTTCATAGGCATTAAGGCGGTGAAACCGACTTAAAGCGGACTCGAAGCGGCCTTCATGGACATTAGGACGGTGAAACCGACTTAAAGCGGACTCGGAGCGGCCTTCGTGGACATTAGGGCGGTGAAACCGACTTAAAGCGGACTCGGAGCGGCCTTCATGGGCATTAGGGCGGTGAAACCGACTTAAAGCGGACTCGAAGCGGCCTTTGTGGACATTAGGGCGGTGAGAACGACTTAGAGCAGACTCGGAGCGGCCTTCGTGGACATTAGGGCGGTGAAACCGACTTAAAGCGGACTCGGAGCGACCTTCATAGACATTAGGGCGGTGAAACCGACTTAAAGCGGACTCAGAGTGGCCTTCATGGGCATTAAGGCGGTGAAACCGACTTAATGCGGACTCGAAGCGGCCTTCATGGACATTAGGGCGGTGAGAACGACTTAGAGCAGACTCGAAGCGGCCTTCGTGGACATTAGGGCGGTGAAACCGACTTAAAGCGGACTCGAAGCGGCCTTCGTGGACATTAGGGCGGTGAGAACGACTTAGAGCAGACTCGGAGCGGTCTTCATGGACATTAGCCGACTAAAACATCTATGATCAGCATCAGCGCCCACCTTCTATGGGCAGCAGTGACAATGTGTAGCTGCCAGACAGCTTTCAACTCTTAGAGGGGTTACTTATAGGTATTCTCAGCCTGTTGAGACTTTCTCAACAGGCTGAAGGAGGCGAGTAAACACTCGCTTCCTTTTTCTTTTCCATTTAGCTTGGCCACACAACGCTATTTCGCCCCATCCGCCGATTCAGCTCATTTAGCTTTGCGACAAATTACTATTTCGCTCCCTCCACCTAATGCCCAAAAGCACACGTAAGCCAATCCTATCTACCGACTGACTTTCCCGCTCCCCCGCACTCACACAAACCGCCGCCACCAGACGCCTGCGCATTCAGGCAGCGCCGTCAGACGCTCCCGCCGCACATGTACAGACAGCTCCTCCCCGAAGAAAAAAGCCGTCAACGCCTCTGCTTGCTCCACCGATTCGAATTGGTAGTCCATACGCAGCCAGTGATGCTGAAAACCATACTCTTCCTCTAACGCTCGATAATAGCCGAGCAGAAACTCAGGTGGATGAGGTGTTTCGTACCCCGTCCCCATCGTTTCGAAAATAATTACTGTCCCGCCCGGACGCAGCACTCTCTCCATCTCGCTTATGACCTGCCTCAGGTTCTCTCTCCACTCCGGCACATCAGACGTGCATAAGTAGCAGATACTCCAGCCCGACACGACCAGATCGACGCAGTCAATCTCCAGCGGCAAGCTGCGATGATCAGCAACCGCCGTCCCCCAGTGCTGCATCGCTGATGTCCTCAGACGCTCTCCCGTCAGCTTCAACATCGCAGCAGACGCATCTGTCGCCAGGATCGACTTCACGCTTGGTGCAAGCGCCAGAGTCAGTCTACCCGTTCCTGCTCCCATATCCAATACATCCAAACCCGCAAGCGGCCTCAGCTCATTCACAACTCCAAGCAAATCAGGCTGCGAAGCAATCAACTGATCGTACCGTACCGCTCCGCTTCCCTTCTATAAATCTCCTCATGGTTCGGCATTCCAAACAATCCCCCTTGCTGTATTTCCCCCCCCACTCTAATCGTTGCCGTTACGAGAAGGTCAAGCGGCGTCACCAAGGTTATTTCCGATACCAGACATGCTATAATAGGCGGGAGACTAATTCGGAGGTATACGTGTGCGCAAAAAGCTTCTAATGGCGCTAAGCTACATAAGCGTCGCCATTGTCATTTATTTGTACGGGGAGGCCATCCTATCCTGGTTCAAGCAGAGCGAGAATCTGCTTCTGGTCGCCCTGATGGCTACCGTCATGGCGCTTTTCCCCATCATCCCCTATCCCGTCATTGGCGGAGTAATCGGGGCCGCACTGGGACCGACTTTGGGGGCCGCCATTACATGGACCGGATCGGCTGCCGCTTCTATTCTGATGTTTTTGTTCGTGCGGTACGGCTTTCAAGAGTGGGGGGAGAGAGCGCTCCACCGGTACAAAAGCATCGACAAAGTAACCACACTGTTCGAGCGGAATGCGTTCCTCGCGATTCTGTTCGCCCGGCTGCTGCCCTTCATCCCGTCCATCATCATCAATGTATACGCGGCGCTCAGCCGTGTCAGCTTTCTCTCCTATGCTATCGCTTCCTCCATCGGCAAAATTCCGGCGATGCTCCTCTTTGCCATGGTCGGCGACAATCTGATGAGCGATCCCAGGAGCAGCCTGACGACGGTGGCCGTTTACGGTGTTTTTCTCATCATTTCCTTGGGCGCATATCGTCTATGGCTGAAGAAGCGCGCTTCGCAAGGACTGGCATGAGCCTAATAGCAGGTTAGATTTTAGAGCCGGCTCTATGGTAGAATAAGGTCGGTGTCCGCCATACAACCAACTACAAAATCATCGTTCTAACGAACCTTTTGGGAGGAATCCAGTCTATGCAACGTTTCAGGTTAAAAAGAAGCTTTGGCGCCGCTCTGCTACTGTCTATCGTATTCGCGCTGATCATGTCAGGCTGCGGAGTAGATCAAGGCAAACCCGTTAAAAATGAGCAAGGCGGGGCAACGCCGACAGAGACAGCTACAGCTACGCCGTCACCAACTCCGTCTCCGTCGCCTTCTCCTTCCGAGGAGCCTGCTGTTGAGCTGGAGCTGCTTGGACCAGAGAAGCATCCAGTCGTCACGATCGAGATGAGCAATGATGAAATCATCAAAGTCGAGCTGTACCCGGAGGTTGCACCCAATACCGTCAACAACTTTATCTCGCTGATTGACAAAGGCTACTATGACGGCGTCATCTTCCACCGTGTCATTCCAGGCTTTATGATTCAAGGCGGTGATCCGCAAGGCACCGGCACCGGCGGTCCCGGCTACACGATCAAAGGGGAATTTACGTTTAACGACTTTACTAACAATCTGACGCATACGAAAGGCGTCATCTCTATGGCACGGACGATGGTTCCAGACTCCGCGGGATCGCAGTTTTTCATTATGACGGAAGACTCTCCGCATCTGGACAACCAATATGCCGCATTCGGCAAAGTGATTGAAGGCATGGAGACGGTCGATGTGATCGTCAATCAGAAGCGCGATGCGGATGACAAGCCGCTGGAGCCTCTATCCATGAAAAAGGTTACCGTCGACAAAAAGGACATGACCTTCGAGCAGCCTGAGACGATTCCTGTACCATCCTCCAATCCATAACGAACAAAAGCATGTGCGACCTTTTCCTTCAAGGAAAAGGCCGTACATGCTTTTTTCATGCGCCTATTCAGGGTCCTGCTTGTTCTGGTACTGCTGCAGTGTCTTTCATGCAGCAATCTTCACCTTCATCACGCGCCTACCCAAGCTGCTGCTTGTTCCGGTACTGCTGCGGCGTTTCGCCCGCATACTTCTTGAAGGAATAGCTGAAATAGTGAGCATTCTCGTAGCCCAAATGCTCGGCGATTTCGTGCACCTTCATTTTCGTGTTTTTAAGCAGTTTTTTCGCCGAGCCCATTTTCGTTTCGATAATGTATTCGTTAATGGTTTCGCCGGTTTCCCGCTTGAATACAGCGCACAAATAGCTCGTCGACATATAGATTTCGTTCGCAATATCGGCGAGCGAAATATTGTCCATATAGTTCTGATTGACATAGTTTTTGATTCGCTCTACCAGCACATGGTGCTTTTTATTGTACTTGGCGCCGTAATAATCGGCGATGCACAGAAGCATGGCGCTGACATGCTTTTTAATATCGGTAAGCGTCTCGTCACGCATAATTGACTCCATGGAGGTCGAATAGTTGGCCGTAACCTCCGCGGACTCTCCTTCGGTCTCGCATATTTCACGGTAAGCGGTAATAATCAGCTCCAGAAACAGCCCACGAATATAATCCTGTGAAAGCTGAGTCGCTCCCGTAAGCAACATTCCATATTGCTCCAGCGCCTGCTTGACTCTCGGCTTGTTGCCCATCTTGATCTCGTCCAGCAGCAGCTTTTGCAGCTCCCCAAGCTTGGCGCTGCCATTCATATCGTTCAATGTGCCCATGGCATTCGAATCAGCGATGTCATTGATATGAATAATGGAACCATTGCCCGTATAGAACTTGTAACCGATCGCATTGCATGCGCGGTTATAGGATAGGCTCGCCGCTTCCATACTGACGCAATGGCCGACCCCGATCGATATGGTAATCCCGTCGAATTCGAGCAGCAGCTGCTCAATGCTCTCGAAAATTTGCGCCATCCGCATTTCATGGCAATAGTCTCCGCTCAAGAGGATGACGAATTCATTCTCCCGCGCGGTCGTGAAGCAGATGCCTGCCTGATAATTGTCCAGCACCTGCTCGATTAAATTTTTGATCGAAAAGTTGAAAAAATGAACGCGTTCGACCCCTTTGTTTTTCACCTTCAAGTCATACTCGTCAATTTCCGCTACCGCCACGACCATATCTTGACCAGCCTGAAACGGCAGTCGGAAGTAATCAAGCCTCTCCTGCAGCTCTTCATCGCTTCCGACTTGCTCCATCATGAGCTGATTCAAAAACTTGTCGCGCATCAGCGCCATATTTTCTTCCAACTGCTGCTCCAGACGCTTTAGTACCTGCTCTCTCTGAAACTCCATTTCGATCGCATCACGCACTTTTTTGAGCACGGAGACAACTTCCTTCAGTTGAATCGGTTTTAAAATGTAACCGGCCGCCTGCACGTTCAGCGCAAGTCTGGCATAGTTGAAATCCTGGACGCCGCTAATCAGCACCGTCTTCGTGCGCATGCCGCTCTCCATCAGTTGATTGGCGACCTCAAGCCCGTTGTAGAAGGGCATCTTGATATCCGTCACCAAAATATCCGGCTGCCGCTCCATGCAAAGCTCCAGCGCCTCCTGCCCATTCTCCGCGAGGCCGATGACCTCCATCCCCAACTCGCTCCAAGGAATCGTATCGCATAATATCTCTTTGACCAGGTAATCATCATCAGCCAATATTACCGTTAGCATCGTTATCCCCCATGTTATAGCTTGCCGGAATCGTAATTTCAACGGTGATTCCGTCCGCCGGATTATGCCTGTAACGAAGACCATAGTCTTCGCCGAAAGCATGTTGAAGCCGTCGGTGCACATTGGTAATGGCAAAAGATTGTTGCTCCGGATCGTCGGAAGCAAGCAGATGATTGAGCGCGTCTGCCTTCTCCTGCGTGCCGATGCCGTTGTCCGAGATGCAGACCAAGACTTTATCGGCCTCTTGTTTGGCTATGATAGCGATTTCAAATTGACCCGTTTTTTGATGAAAGCCGTGAATAATCGAGTTTTCCACCAACGGCTGAATGACAAGCTTCACCGTCTTCGTCTTTCTCAGCTCGCGCGGCACGTCAATGGAATAATGCAATTTGGGCCCAAGCCGCATCGACTGAATGTCGAGGTAGCTGCTCGTATGGTTCAGCTCCTCTTCGAGCGAAATGATATTCCGCCCTTTACTGAGCGAATAGCGGTAGAAGTTAGCCAAGGAGCCGATCATATCGCTGATGACGGGCGTTTTGTACTTGATCGCATACAAGTTGATGGAGTCTAGCGTATTATATAGAAAATGCGGATTAATTTGCGCTTGTAAGGCTCGAAGCTGCGCGTCTTTGGCCAGCAGCTCGGCTTTTTGCTTTTTCAAATCGCTGACATACAGCATATCAATCAACTCTTTGATTTGGCGGATCATCCGTTTATATTGCTGAATTAAATAGCCGAATTCATCCTTCTTATGATAGGCGATGTCGATATCGAAATTCTGACCTCGCACGGTGCGCATGGAAGCGACCAGCTTCGTGATTGGACTGGAAATATTGCGCGACAGCAGGAAAGCAGCAAGCAATGCGGTCGTCATGCTAATGATGAGGACAAGCATGACAATTCGAGTCAGACGGATCTGGTCAGAGTTGATTTCGCTTAACCGCGTCATATTAATGATTTTCCACTCAATGTTGTCCAGTTGCTTGGAAGAAAGAATGACCTTATCGCCCCTCATGTCCACTCTTTTCAAGCCGGTTGCGGCTGGATCGAGCGAATGAATGAACTGCTCCTCTTCACTCGAATATGAATCGCTGCTCATAATAATTTGATTTTGTTCGTTCAGAATAAAAATCCGGCTCCCATTGGAGGGCTTGTAATTGGAGAGCATGTCGTTCAGACTAGATTTCTCCAGTTCAATCGTGAGCACAGCCGCATAATCGTACTTATCCGCGTTTTGCAAGCTGAACAGGCGTCTTGCGATGACGACCGGCGCGTCTCCCGGCTGCGCGTAGACGGATTGGTTATGATTGTCCATATCCCTATACCACGATTCGTTCTCAATAGAGTTGATATCCTGTACTTTGGTAGAGATATCGTATTTCCGGTACTCCGGTCTGTCGATCATGTGAATCATCGGCACAATGGACGAGTTCGGCGACGCATAGTAATTCGATAGATAGTAACTGTCGAGCGCGCGATCGAGCTTGATAATTTGCAAAATGTTATCGGACATATTAGTTGTCGGGCTGGCGCTTAACACTTCTTGAATCATCGGATTGAGCGAAATGAGCGTTGTCATTTCATCAATAAAAGCCAATCTCGTTTGAACGATCAGCCGAGCCGACTCGACGTTTTTTTCAATCAGATCGTTCATTTTTTTCGTAATAATGCCCGTGGAACTCATATAGACGACAACGGTAATAATAATGGACGGGATAAGAATGGAGGCGAGAAAATAAAGCACCAGCCTGTTGCGAATACTCATATGCACGGCGTCCGAATGGGCCCCTTTCGTCATTGAATCATTCCAGTTCCAGTATAGCAATGCCTAATCATGAACGACAAGGAGGATGGGCAAACTGTGTAATATATCTAACTTTTTTGCTCAAGTTTTTGTATTTCAACCCCGGAATATTCTTGCTATCATTGCTCTTGAAAGCGCTTCAAACACGACAAAAGGAGGAACTATTATGAACAGTATGCGATTCCAAGGACGTGCAAGAATAGTTCAAACGTTTCTGAGCCTTGTACTGCTGATGAGCGTCTTGGCAGGCTGCGGCGGGAAAGATAATTCTCCAAACCAATCAGCCAATCCGGACGCTACAGGCAATACAAAGATGGAAACGGTTCGCGTATGGACCAACGACGCCAGCTACAAGCCGGTTATGGAGTCGGCGATCGAAGCGTACAACAAAGGGCAAGGATTGCAGGACGGCATCCACATCGAATATAAAGTGTTCGGCGGAGACTACAACGATGTGCTCAAGGTTGCGCTTGCCGCTAACCAAGCTCCTGAACTGTACAAATTCGTAGGCACCGTCAAGGAGCCGTTCATCAAATCAGGATGGATGTTGCCAATCAACGATTTGCCGGGCGGGCCGGAATTTCTGGAAACTTATAAAGATATTCTGATCAACGGCTATACGACGATGGGCGGCAAAACGTACAGTGTGCCGTACAAAGTGCTGACGACTAAATTTATGTACAACAAGGATTTGCTCAAAAAATCCGGTTTCGAGCAAGCGCCTGAGACCTGGGATGATGTCATCGCCTACGCTAAAAAAATTACCGAGGACAATAAAGGAAACGCTTACGGCTACGGCGTTCACTTGAAGGATTCGGCTCCATCGGGCAAATGGTACTTTGCTGCTCAGTTCGCCAGCTCGGTCGGCCACATGGGCTATAACTTCAACGAAGGCAAATTCACCTTCTCCGACTTCAAGACGAACATAGAGAAAATTCTGCAAATGAAAGCAGACGGAAGCATATTCCCAGGCGGAGAAGGAATGGGCAACGACGAGCTGATCGCACAGTTTGCGGCAGGACGAATTGCCATGCTACCAGGCGTGAACTGGGATGTGACGTCCATCGATAAGTTCTGGAAAGAGATCGGCACCAGCTTTGAGCTTGGCGTAAGCGATACACCGGTTATCGATAAGGCCAATAAATATAGGAACTACGCGCAAATCGCCGATGTGCTATGCGTAGGTCCTAGCGCAAGTAAAATGCCAGAAAAAGCAATGAAGGTATATCAATTGTTCCATGACGATGAAATTTTGAAAGAGATTCAAAACAATGAACTGGAATTCATCGCAAGAGAGGACATTCAGGCACAGGCTCCTTCCTCCTTCAAAAAAGCGGGATATGCCGAGTTCAGTGACACGTCCAACTCGTACTTTACGCTGACACCGCCAGACGGAGGCATTACGGTCGAGGGACAGCCTTATCAGAATACGCTGGTCAATATCATTGCCGGGTCGACTAATGCAGACGTTGGAGCTGTTCTCGCTGACTTGGACAAACGCTACAACACCGCGCTTGAGAAAGCGATTGCCGGCGGTCTGGATATGACCATCTATCTTGATAAGAACTGGGATACAAAAGCGAAATAACACCTAACGCAGCAATGGCGAAGAGGATGTTCTCATCCTCTCCGCTTCTTCACAGAAAGGAGGCACCCAGCTATGACATTTTTCAAACGGAATAAAGCCTCGGCGAAGCATCAAAGCCTGTATCGGAAAGATGCCATTCAATCCTATCTCATGCTTGCTCCCATGCTCATCGGATTTGCTTTGTTCACAGTCTACCCGATGTTCTGGCTGATTCAATGGTCGTGGTTCGACTATGACGGCATGAGCACACCCACATTTATTGGATTCGAAAACTATATTCGCGCCTTTACTCGCGATCCGCATTACTGGGCTTCACTAGAGAATACGTTTATTATCGTCATTGCCAAGTTTATCATCGAAATTCCGCTTGCCTTATTTCTAGCGATTGTTCTAAACGGCAACAAGAAAATCAATTCCTTTTTCCGAACGCTGTTTTTCTCTCCAACGATCGTAAGTACCGCTATCGTAGGCATCGTGTTTTTCCTGATGTTCGAACCGTTTCTCGGCTCCGTCAACCAGTTGCTGAAGGCGTTCGGCATGATTGATACCAACATTAACTGGTTCAGCAACAAATGGCTGGCCGACCTGGTCATCGTTATCGCTAGCGTATGGAAAGGCTTCGGCATCAATATGATTTTCTTCATTATGGGACTGCAGAACATCTCTCAGGAAATTTATGAGTGCGCAGATATCGATGGTGTCAACAAATGGAACCGATTTACGAAAATCACACTGCCGATGCTGGCATCGACCGGGAAAGTCGTCATGATGCTCTTTATCGTTAACAGCATTAAAATGTCCGACCTTGTCCTCGTCTTGACGAACGGACAGCCGGGCGGTTCTACCGAGGTCGTCATGTCGTATACGTTCAAATACTTCTTCTCTTACGGCGCAGCCGATTCTATCAGCCAATACGGCTATTCCTCGGCACTTGCCGTAATAACGGCACTGATTCTTACCGTAATCGTAAGCTTGTATTTGAGACTGACCCGAAACATGGGAAATCATTACTAAGGGGGCCTACAGATGAAGAAGAGACAGATGCTAGAAGCCATCCCGACATATATTTTTCTTACCTTGCTCGCCGCCCTGGTCATTTTCCCCATCTTTTATGTAGTGGTCAGTTCTTTTAAAAATACGGCAGGCATTTTGGCTTCCAGCTCGTTTTTTCCAAAAACATTGTCTTGGGATAATTACATCCGGGCATGGAACTTATCCAACTTCAAAGTGTATACGTGGAACAGCATTTATATGTGCGCCATTATCGTGATCGGCACGATCGCCACTTCGATTTCATCGGGCTATGTGTTTTCACGCGGGCGGTTTATGGGCAAAAAGCCGCTGCTTGCGCTCATTACATTCTCGATGTTCATCTCGGCGGGCAGTTTGTTTCTTTATCCGCAGCTCAATATCGCCAAAGCGCTCAACCTCAACAACTCGTTGTGGGGCGTCATTATTATTTATATCTTCGGGATCAACGTTACCAATCTGTATTTGGCGAAAGGTTTTATCGACGGCATTCCGAGAGAGATCGACGAGGCGGCTAGGGTAGACGGCTGCAGCTTCTTCCGAATCTTCTGGAGCATTATCTTCCCGCTGACCAAGCCGCTTATCGCCACCGTCGGACTGCTCGCCTTCATGAACTCATGGAACGATTATTTGCTGCCGATGGTGTTCACACTGGGCAATCCGGATAAGCAGCCGCTCGTTGTCGGCATCGTGTCGATGAAGAGCTCAGGCGAGTCCGTTACCTCATGGGATCTCATGATGGCGGGCACTGTCATGGCTGTTATTCCGATGCTCGTTGTCTTCATTGCATTGAACAAATATTTTGTTTCGGGGCTCACAAGCGGCGCCGTGAAAGGGTAACGGCTATACAAAATCCATTAAGAACAGGGGACATACACAATGACTGAACAGTTAATTACAGGAGTACTTCCGGCGCTTATTACACCTTTGGACAAGGACGGCAATGTGAAGACGGAATTGGCGCAGCCTTTGATCGATATGTACGTCAACCAACAAGCCGACGGATTGTATATGCTCGGTTGGACGGGTGAAGGCGAGCATTTGAGCGTCGAGAAGAGAAAGCAATGGGCGGCAGCGGTGCTGTCCGCAGCGAAGGATAAGCTTCCCGTATTCGTTCATGTGGGCTACAACCAAAACCTGGACGACTCTGTAGAGCTTGCTGCGCATGCCGCCGAGCACGGCGCTTATGCGGTTGCCTCCGTTGGCATTTCCGAAGAGGCTTCCCTGGCGGACAATATCGCGTATTTCAAACGGATTGCAGCTGCGGCGCCGAACGTTCCGTTCTACATTTACTGGGTGGCGATGGGCAAAACGTTAACGGCCGGCAAGGAGATTGACCCGCCAGTGCTGCTTGAAGCATTGGCAGAGGTTCCGACATTCCGCGGCATCAAGTTTACGGACAATAACTTCTACATTTTGGAGCGGTTCAAAAAATACCGTCCTGACCTTAACATTCTAACCGGTGCAGACCAATTGGCCATCTGCTCGCAGTACATGGGCTCTGACGGCAATATCGGAGCGCTGCAAGCCGTTACTTGCTATCATTTCAAAGTGATGATGGAGAAGATAAACGAGGGGCGCTACGAGGAAGCCCGGGAACTGCAATACCGCGCCAACGACGTCGCTGAGGCGTATTCCCGCGCAGAAATCGGCTCGCTGCCTGGCATCAAGCTGCTGATCGAGCAAGTATTCGGCATTCCGGCCGGCTATTGCTCGCCGACAGGGCCGTTCGCCAGCATCTCGCACACCATCGAAGAAGGCAACGCTGCTTCCGAGCTGATCGAGCTATTTAGAAAGAACATCTTAGTGAAGGAATAGTCTTTCCATTGCGGCTATGTAACCATAATAGGGAGGCTGTCGGCTTATTGCCGGCAGTCTTTTTTTAGTGCTAAAGAGAAGGCGTCGTTTCGTTTAGTGGTTCTCCTCCTCCCTTCTCTCGCAAAAAAATAGTCCAATAATACTATAAAATAAATCAGCTCACACCACGATAAAACAGCATTAATTTACGAATAGTATTAATAAATCATCTATTTTTTACCCTGTATAAGACAATTTTCACCCATGTATAAAGCATCATTTACCATTAAATCATGCACATGCTATACTCTGACCCGAAGGCGCTATTCCAGTCTCTGCCATGCTTTCGAAGCAAGTTTTGCTTCACAAAACTTAAGCGTATGCTCTCGAAGCCAGTTTTGCTTCACAAAACTTTTAGGAGGAATCAATCATGAACTTGCAGACTGCACCACGACGCTCGAACACTGCGTCAACCTTATTCATGGCGCTTGGCGCCCTGGCCTTCACCCTGCTCTTATCTATCGTGTTATCCGAGAGCGCATCCGCGCATGGCTACATGGAATCCCCGGCTAGCCGCGCCTTGCTCTGCAAAGATAAACAAAATACGAACTGCGGCGCCGTTCAATACGAACCGCAAAGCCTGGAAGCGATCGGCGGTTTCCCGAAATCGGGACCTGCAGACGGTCAAATTACCGGAGCTGGCATCTTCAAGGAGCTATACGAGCAAACGAATACCCGCTGGAAAAAAGTAAATATGACAGGCGGCAAACAGACCTTCACTTGGAAGCTGACTGCTGCGCATGTGTCAGACAACTGGCGATACTATATTACGAAAAAAGATTGGGACCCAAGCAAGCCGCTGACACGCGCGAACCTTGAGCCGGAGCCTTTCTGCTACATCGATTACAAGGGCGCCAAGCCGCCGTTCACGGTCTCCCACGAGTGCAACGTACCGACAGACCGCAGCGGCTATCACCTCATTCTGGGCGTATGGGAAATCGCAGACACGGTGAACGCGTTCTACCAAGTCATTGACGTCAATCTGACGAACGATGGCTCCACGCCTCAGCCACAGCCTGAGCCGCCTAGCGCCCCTGGCAAGCTGGAGTCCGCGCTGCAGACGGCAAAATCCATTGTACTGAGCTGGCTGCCCTCCTCATCAGAGCTGAAAATCCAGAAGTACGACGTATACCGTGACGGCGTTCTTTGCGGCTCGACAGCGCACACGACAATTACGGATGAAGGCTTGCTGGCGGACAAAGCATACACATACACCGTACGGGCCGTTGACGTGAACGGGAAGACATCCCCTCTCTCCACTCCGCTAACTGTACGTACACTTAAAGAAGAGAATGGCGGCGGCAACGAAGGCGGTGGCCATAACGGCGGAGAAAACGGCAACAGCCAGCTTCCGCAATGGGATACCAAAATCGTCTATCTGAAAGGCCATAAAGTTCAGTACAAGGGACTGGAATATGAAGCGCAATACTGGACGCAAAACAATGCGCCGGACGCTTCCGCTGCATGGAAGCTGCTGAGCAATGTTACTGTAGAGTGGAACAGCTCCAAAGCTTATCTTGGCGGCGATCGTGTCACGTATAACGGCGTAACCTACACTGCACGCTGGTGGACGATGAGTGACAAGCCCGATCAATCCGATGTATGGCAAAAAGCGTAGTCCAGCCTTATTTTTTCAATTGTAATTGCCTCTCCCCTGCCCTATAATAGGATTAAATAAATCCTATCGGAAAGGTAGGTAATAATATGAAAGAAATTCCTCTCGCCTACGTTCGCAGCAACCAGGCTGGCATCGTCGCGACATTGCTGATCGCCATCATCCTCCAATTGCCGTGGCTGATCGTCGCGCTATGGATCGTACAGCTGCTCGGCTTGCTGCTCGGACCAAAAGCAAATGTATTTATCGCGATTGCACGGCCGTTCGTATCGAAATATGCGGCATCCGGCGCGACCGAAGCGGCGGAGCTACAGCGCTTCAACAACTCGCTCGGCATCCTGTTTCTAACCTGCTCACTGCTCAGCTTCCTGCTGGGCTGGGGCGTGGCCGGATATGTCTTCGCCGGCATGATGGGAGCCGCGGCGCTTGGCGCTTTGCTCGGCTACTGCATCGGCTGCACGATCTATTTCCAATACAAACAGCTTCGTGCAAAAAGGCTGAGCCGCGGTTAATCCGCTGCCCAGCCTTCTTCATCTCCGTTATACGAGCGCTTCTTTATCCTCGCGCATCGTCAGCATGCGCACCGCTTCGAAGTCTGGCCTCAATACCAGATCCTGCAAATACGCCGAAACCATGCTGCCCGGAACTCTTGCTCTGTTCAATTGAGCAATAATGTCCTGACCGGTACCGATGCCGATCCCATGGCCAAAGAACAGATTATCATCGAGCTTGATCACATTCTCGCCCTGCCACTCCGGCGAGCCGGGATCATGATCGGGATTTTTGAAATACATCACATCTCCCGCATACGTCTCGTTCAGGTTATTGCTCGTCGTCAGGCGAAGATCCTTGTCATATTGCCAGTCACGGAGAAACAGATTTTGAAAATGCCGGTTGAACGCGGCTTCTCCAATCGTCTCCAGCACCGCTTTGTACAGCATAATAATGATAGCCCCAGCGCATTCGAAGGCATACAAATGCCCTTGCTCGAAGATATCGTTTACCCCAACGGAAGGCGGCACGCCCGGCCTCAGCAGAAAGCCTCCATCCGGCGTACGGATCCAGTACCTCGGGTTGGCGCGGGAATTGCTGAAGGTGGCGAAGCTGACGCCACTCCGGTACATCGCCTTCGCCGCCTCCACGATATTCGTCCTCATCTTCAGTTCGAAGAGCAATGCTTCCAGCGACGGATACCCGTATAGGACGGGACTGGCCTGTTTCTGCCGCAATGTCTTATTCTCAAGCTCCGTCAGCATCCGCGGCGGGAACTGTACGGGGCTGCCGTCCGAGATTACGATCACGTCATTTCCCCCAAGCTGTTCGTATGATTAGGTTATTGTACGTGGGCAATCGTCGATTGGTGAGTTAAAAAAACAGCGATCTGGCGCGATCGGGCTATTTATACCGTTAACAATCCGGCCTCAATCAGCCCGTTGCGTATTCCTTTCTCGTCCACATGCGTCGTAACGAAGTTGGCAAATGGCAGCAATTCCGGATGTGAATTGCCCATCGCCACGCCGAAGCCGACATACTCCAGCATCTCTTTATCATTTAGGCCGTCGCCAAAGGCTGCTGCATCGTCTGCCACATAGCCAAGCTTGTCCAATAGAGCCGCAATGCCTTGCGCCTTGGAGCCTCCCAGAGGAAGAACGTCCATCGCTTGAGGATGCCAGCGAATAAGCGTAAATTCGGATTTCAAAGATTCATACAAATGTTCGTCGCGGCCCTCACAATGCAGGAAGACCTGGAAAATTTCATTGCCGCGCCAAAACTCCGGATCAAAGCCTGGTAGCTCTATTTTGAGCGACTGAACGGATTCTGTAACAAATGGATGATTATCACGATCGGTAAAATATTGATGCTCACCTTCAAATACAAGGCTATGATCATTCTGCGCCGCAAGCGCGACTAGCATCTCCAATGCATCCTTCCCAATCTCTCTCTTGTACAGAGGTTGTCCCTTGTACACGACATATGCTCCGTTCATGCACACATATGACTCGATGCCCAGCGTCTCAGCCAGCGGCTTAATGAAATATGGCGCCCGGCCCGTTGCGATAACAGGCTCAATTCCCTTATCCTTCAGTTCGTTAATTGCCTTAATGGTATCAGCAGGAATTTCCTTCGCCTCGTTCACCAGCGTACCGTCAATATCAAAAAACACGATTTTGTAGCTCATGCTGTCATGCTCCTATCCTTTTTCCTCTTAGTATAAAGAATAGTAGAGATGGCGGCTAGCCCTGCTGCCAGCCAAAATCTAGTGACTTGCCCGTCTCGACATAGGTTTTCAGATTACTGAGGAGGATTGACCAGTACTCCCTTCCCTCCGAGAGTTGACCTCCGGCCAAGGTGTGCGTTATAGTAAGGGAAAATAAGGAACGGAAAAGTGGGAAGCACCCGCAAGGATTGACATTTATGTCAGCCTTGCGGGTGCTTCTTTGCGTTTTCGGCCCTATTTGCCAAAGGAGGTATTTATCTTGAAAGCCCCATTCATGCTTCGAATGTTTTGCCTCATCCTTGTTATGTCGCTAGTCGGTTCAGCCATTGCGCTTGCAGCTCCGTTTGAATTTTCGGCTACCGCCAAGAAGTCGTTCGACAAGATCGTGGATAGCGCCAGCGCATCCGCCGCAACGCAGCTCAAGAAGAATTATGCAGAACTCCAGTCTCTCCAGAAACAGGATATTAACTTTGATACCAGAATCAGCTCCCTTCGCTACAAGAATCAGGAAAAGGATACGCTCATCCGCAAACAAATCAAGGAAATCGACAAGAGCAAAATCGCTTCACTGGACGGAGACGTCGCCAAGGCAAAGCAAAGATACAAACCGTTGTTCGATCTGTATGACACGCAGAGATCACAGCTCAGTCTGGCCAAGGCCGCCAAAAACAAAGAACTGACCTCTATCGTAAATGCTAAAGTCCAAGTAACCAAAATCGCCGTGCAAGCAGCCAAAAAGGATATTAGCGCCAAAGAAGCTGCCGTAAAGAAAGCGAAGTCGGATGCCACTGCCAAAACGAAAGCTGTGCGCGACATCCTCGATGCCAACAAGGCTATAGAATCGCGGATCAAAGCCGCCAAAAGCGCCGCTAGCCAGACGAAGAAGCTGTTCACCGCCGAATCCAAGGTGCTGCTGCAGACGGTGCGCGGCGGCGACGGAAGCGGAACCTCCTCCTCCCTGTCGCGGATGCTTGTGCACATCAGACAAATCCTCATCAACAAAACGAATATTCATTATTACGAGACGCAGATTGCTTCCGTAATTGCCAAAGCAGAGACCAAGCTGAAGAGCTACTAATTAATCTGTGCGCAGCTTGGCATAACTTCGTTCTACTCAACATAGAGAAACGGCTCCAGTCCGCTATCGCGTGCTGGAGCCGTCCCTGGCATTCCTTTACTTTACGGATTAATAATGATGTTAAAGGTTGACGTCGTATTTTTAATATCTTGATGATTATTAATGAGCTTCAAATTATTGAACGTGACGGAGCCGACTGCCGGGCCTTGGCCCGCCTCCGGCATCTCGTTCACCCAAATGCCGTAGCCCGACTTCGCATCGAATGCATCGCCGCTCTTCTGCGCCCCGGAAATCGTAATATTGTTGAAGACGGTATCCGTGACCGGATTTTCCGGCTGGGAGCCCGTATACTTCGTCTGGAACATGATCCCGGAGTAAGTCGGATCGATAATATCGACATTATTAACCCGAATGCCCTGGAACACCTTCGAAGCCGAGAATACCCAGATGCCCGGGAATGTCTGGCCGTTCCAGAAGTGGCCGCCCGCCCTTACGATCGAGATATTCTCGAAGTTCGTCGTAGGCGAAGCTCCAAAGCCGTTCATCGGATAGCCGAAGTCCAGCGAGCTAATTGTAATGCCTGAGTACGTCAGCGTATCGGCAATGTAGATATTGCGGAATGTATTGCCATAGCCGCCGTAAACCGCCACACCCGCAGCACGCCATGGCAGTATGGCCGTCAGATTCTCATAGACGTTGCTGTGCATATCCGCACCGCCCGCGTCGATCGCGGAGAATAGCGCGAAGCTGTCGTCGCCTGTCGATCTGGCCTCGACGTTGGACACCAGATTATGCGTACTGCCATTCGTCATGTTGATGCCATCTGCATACATGTTGCGGATACGCGAATTCGTAATCTTCATATAATCGGTATTGGCGCCCCAGTAGAGGCAGACCATATGCTCCGCCCAGATGTTGTCGATCGTCATATTGGCGACATTGCTGAAATCGAATACTTTGCCCGGACCGTCAATACGCGACGTATAATTGCCGAAATACGCAAAGCCTTTGAACGTGGAGCCGTTCGCCGAGCTTTCCGCCCGGAAGCCGATATCCGTATTGTTCTGGTTCGACGGAGCATAGAAGCGCGTATACCAAGGACCCGCTCCGACGATTTGAACAGGCTTGCCGTACACCTGGAACTTATTCGCTGTCTCATAACTGCCCGGCGGCAGATAGACGCCTACCAGATTGCCCGTCGTATCCATGCGCACTTGATCCAGCGCATTCAGAACCGCTTGATGCGTGAAGCCTGATGGCGTCACATATTTGGCAGGGTCCGGATTGGCAATTGGCGATACTTGCTCCAGGTTAATGAAGTCGATGGCGTAGGTTGTCGTGTTGGCCGCATCCTTTTGCAGCCTAATCTTGCTGCCTTGCGGAATCGTCGTATCGAACATAATATTAGCCTCATCATAAATATGGCGCGGCGACCCGTCCGACGGATTGTTCGAAGGATTAGCCTCGTTGCCGTAATGCCATGTATGCTTTGAGGTTAACGGTATGGCTTTCGCAAACACCCCGTCAACATAGACATTCAGCGTGGAGTTCTGGCCTGTGCCGTTGGCGGAATCCGGAATGGAGTACCGCGCCACAAGCGTGTTCGTACTTGCTTTGGTTGTGAATTCGACATAACTGCCTGTTGTATTAAGCGTAACGGCTTTGCGACCGGAAGCTTCGCCCGCCAGATCGCCGATGATGCGGTTAGGGCCGACAATATTTGCTCCGCCGCCAACTGTTGCATCCTCCGCCTCATACATGTCGTATGGCATGTTAGCTCCACGCCCTACAAAGAAAGGCTGGCTGCTTGTATTGTTGCCCTGCTTCACAGGAAGCTCGTTGGCATCTATCGCAACCTGTACATTTACGTTGTATTTGCCATTGCCTGCGGTCCAGGTTCCCAGTGCAACCGGAGCCGTAGTGGCACCGCTGACGATTATGCCTGTATACGCACCTGTTAATGTCTTAAGAACAGCATTGGTTGTAACGTCAGTAATCGTCAGCGTAATGTTATGCGCTCCACCCGCAGAAGCAATCGTTCCTTGATTTTTCAGCGCGACGGAGAAGGACACCGTATTGCCTGCTGACGGATTGCTCGGAGACCAGCTGACAGACGATGCAACAAGGTCGGAGCTGGCGACCGGACTGACGACAAGCTGTGACTGACTGGTGTAGCTATTGTTATTCTCATTCAGCTCAATGATGCTGTTAGCCTCATCTACCTTGGCCGTCACTGTATAGCTGCCTGCATTGCGGCTGCCGGTATTAACGGATACGTTCGAAGAGGCTCCCGCTGCCAGGGCGCCCACAGGAGCGGTTCCCACCAGCGTCGTGCCAAGATAGAAGTTAACGTTCGTTGCCCCAGAGGCTAAAGTACCTGTGTTCGCAACGGTTGCTTGAAGCGTAATCGTGTCGGTCTCGATTGGCGATTGCGGTGTCCAAGTCAGGCCGGTAATCGTCAAATCCGGATTCGGTGCCGGCGTGCCGATCACTTGGAACTCCGCCACTTGTCCGGCGCTTGATCCCGTATTGGCTGTGATGCGCAGACGAACCTCCTTAGCTGTCGCAGAGACCGAAATGGTTACCGTATTGCCCGTAGCAGGATTAAATGTATAGTTGGCAGAAGCGACCATCGTGGTGAAGCCTGCTGCGCTCTGTTCACGGCCCTGCACCTCTAGTGTCTGCGTTCTTGTACCCCATGCGGAGCTAGGATTCAGCTTCAATACAATGGATGTGACATTGGCATTGGCTCCGAGATCGACTGTCAGCAAGTTGGGGTAAGAGCCTCCTGCACCTTCCCAATAGGTGTTGGCATTATTGTCATTCGCGTTTGTGGCGATGAACGTATGAACATAAGATGAGCCCGTTATCGGCTTGCCTACTGCCAAATTGTTTCCAGTACCAGGAGTGGGGGTGGGTGTAGGGGACACGGTTGGTGTTGGTGTTGGTGTCGGTGTCGGTGTCGGTGTTGGTGTCGGTGTTGGTGTCGGTGTTGGTGTCGGTGTTGGTGTCGGCGAAGTTGAAGCGGTTACTGTGATCGAATCCAAATTGACGTTCCCGCTATCTCCCGGATCGTATTTGTAAGCAATTGTGTTTGTACCTGCATTAAGAGCAACGGTTTCCTTTTGCGTAGCCCATTGCGACCATGAAGATTGATTAGCCAGCGAGGTTTGTTTTACTTTGGTGCCATTCACATAGACGCTGACTGTTTTACTGCCGCCCGACGCGTTGCCATACCTTAAGGCGACATCATATTGCTCGGCCGAAGAAACCTGTACCTGGAATGTCGTAGTGGCGCCCTGCTGCCAATAACCGTCTACGAAGCCGGAACCGCTATAACCGGTATGATCATTATTGATCTTGGCGCCTCCCGTTAGCCCCGCTGATTCTGCCTCGTATACGCCGGTATGGACGACCGATGTTCCGATAACCTCCAGCTCGGATAGTTGGCCTGCCGGCCATCCGGTATTGGCGGTGTAGATGACACGCACGAACCGTGTGTCGGTCGAGGGCAGATCTATATTCACCGTATTGCCGGTATTGGGGTTAAACGTATACGTCGATGAGGCGACGATTGTGTTGTAAGCGCTACCATTTGTGCTGCCTTGAATAGATAATGTTTGGCTTCTGGACTCCCAACTTCCCGGAAGTTGGAGCGTGACGCGAGTTATACTGGATAAACCTCCAAGATCTACTCCAATCCACTGCGGAAATGCTTGATTCGAGCTTTCCCAATAGGATCCCTGGTTGCCGTCATTGGCATTGCCCGGGCCATAAGGGGGTACGAACGAACTGGCGGACATCGACTTGCCCGCAGCCAGGTTACTGGCCGCAGAAATGGCTGACGGATAAAGCGTAAGCTGTGACAATAAAAGTGTACATGCAAGCAAAACAATCAGTATAGCTCTGTGCCTAGGGTAGGAATGTATTCTCATCATCTTCCTCCTCTATTCATATTCAAATCCCGAGCCAATCCTAACAACTGTTTCTTGCCGTATGTCGCTTTACTCACGCCTCCTCCCCATCTTCTCAGCTTCCCGGTCACTTACACTATACGGCACCCTCGCCGTCCATCACTAGGCGTATTATTAAGCTTTATATGTCTATTCTTACAATAAAAAAAGAAGGGCTGCTCCCAACCCCTCTTGTCTCTATCTAATCTTCCTGTAACGTATGACTGCCGCAACAACCTCCGCAACGATGCCGACGGCAATGCCGCCGATCGTAACCATCAGGAAGGAGAGGAAGCTGATCAAGTCTTCCCAGCCTGTCTTTTCCGATCCGTATAAGGCCATAGCTGCAAGCCCTGCAAGTAATCCTACATTTGAAAATCCCCATATCCAGCGTGCTCCGAACCAACCGGCTGTACTAAAAGCGAATGATACTATGGCTGCCAGCAGCAGCATTCGAAAGGCATGTACCCCTGTGAAGGCTTGTCCCATATGCACAAAACGAATGAGCCATATCGCCGCGCCGACGATTAGAGTTGATCCTGCCGCGATACCCCACCACTTACCGCTTCTTGCCGCGGGAATCCATTTCATCGTTATCTCTCCTTCACTCATCAGCCTTATGTATGAATAGACGCGCCGAAAGTCACAATGTTTCGGTAGCAACCGCATTCATTAGTCCTTCTGTCGCATAAAGCAGTGTCCCATGTCCAATTGATCTACATTCGCAACTGTTCCAAACCGGCATTGATTCCTTATGATCAACGCTCCTTATGCCCGCTGTTCTTTCCTCCTGTATTTCCGCTTGGGGAAGACACTCTTGTAGATTGCGATTGTATGCAGAGCATTCTTGTCGCATGAGACCAATGAACCATTCCTGTCTACTACGATCAAGGAACGCGTAACCTTGTTCCGATAGCGATACCCGTCCGCGCCGTCTCCGTCATATTGCAAGTAGCCCATCAACGCGCTGATCTCAGCAGGATGTGTTTTTTCCAAAAAAAGCTGGATCGGAGCGTGCGGACACGTATTCCGGGTTTGTATATCCATCTCTTACACCTCCTAAGGAAATAAAAAAACACCGTGTCTAACAGAACAATGTCCTGAAGTCACGGTGCCTCCGCGTTCAATTTGTTACTAATAATGTAACATGATCCCATATATCCTGCAACCTTAAAAGGGTGCGATCCACAGCCTTCCAACAACGACGAACAATACAAGCAGCAACAGCACGACATTCATCCCAATGGCCTGATTCTCCTTGCGTTTCACATGGAATACGATCGCAAGCACCATAATGACGGCAAGTCCTGCGGCGGCGATAGGTGTAAGTATGGTCGCAATACCAAGTGCGCCAGGGAGAATAAGACCTAACCCGCCCAGCAGCTCCGAAATACCGACAAAACGAACATAGCCGTCCGAATACTCTTTTGTCCAGGGAAGCTTCTCCCTCGACTTCTCGTTGATCGTTGACTTCATAACACCCGCCATAAGAAACATGAGTCCAACAAAAATTTGAATAGCCCACAATGCGAAGCTCATGATTGCACCGCCTTTCGTTACCTCATATTATTTACTTACTATTTGTAACTTAGTTTATGATCCTTGTGAGCACGCGTCAATTCTTTTTTATCTGCTAAGACCCTTGCATTGTCCCATTCTGATACTGGTACTATAATAGAATGACAGAAAGGGTGTTCAAGTATGGAACAGAAGCAACTATGCGCACGATTCGAGAAAGCAGTCGAACTATTAAGCAAACGATGGGTTGCATTCATTATTTACCGGCTCTTGTCCGGTCCCCAGCGTTTTTCCGATATTGATAACAGTCTTCCTAATCTAAGCGGAAAGGTTCTGTCAGATCGGCTGAAGGAGTTGGAAGCGGAAGGGCTGATTCGCCGTGATGTCTACCCGGAGATGCCTGTCCGTATCGAATATTCGCTTACAGAGAAGGGACAAGCATTATCCCCGTTGTTCTCCAATATTGCCGGCTGGGCGGAACAATGGATTGATCCCGCTGAACCCTCAATCGGCACACAATGAAAAAGAAAGAAATGATTATAATTAAACATTACTGAGAAATGTCTCATCCGCCGGTTGCATCCAGATTTGCGATTATGCTACACTTGGTTCATTCCAAGGAATGGAGGGTTACGTGGTGAATGATTACATCCGAGTTAGGTCTTTGCGCGGCTAATTGAATAGCGCCGAAGCTCTGCCTGTGCGCAGAGGACTCAGGATTGGTCTGTCTACATTCATCGTAACCATCTATAGCAAGACATATGAAGCAACCCCTCTCTTTCATACGGTATGCTGTGCTCTGCCATCAGCGAGACATGTCATCGTATGGGACGGACGTTGTATATGCTAGCTATAGAAGACCATTCATTCATCCGTGATGAGGATTTATATCCTCTACCGATGCTGATCTCCTCTTGCGATAATGTGAACACAGGCCGTCTGCCTGTGTTTTTTTGATACTATTTACGATTATTAGGAGGTTGAATCTATGCAAGAATTAACGGAACAATTGGTTCAAAAAGCGATCGTCGTCGGTGTCCAGCTCCAGAAGGATACAGACTTTGAATATTCCATGCTGGAGCTGCGCAATCTTGCCGCCGCTCGTTATATTGATGTCGTGGATGAATTAAATCAGAAAGCGGATCGGGTCAATCCATCGCATTATATCGGAACAGGCAAAATCCAGGAGCTAAAGGCTCTGCTTGCAGGACATGAGATAGAGCTTGCCATCTTTAACCACGAGCTCTCCCCTTCTCAAATCCGGAATTTGGAGTCCGAGCTGGAATGCGTCGTAATGGACCGTACGATGCTCATCCTGGACATTTTTGCAGAACGCGCCAAAACGCGTGAAGCCCAGTTGCAGGTTGAAGTGGCACGACTTCAATATTCCTTGCCGCGACTCATCGGTCTGCGAGCCTCGCTGGGCAGACAGGGCGGCGGCGGTGGCGCCGGGCTTAGAAACAGAGGCGCCGGGGAGACCAAGCTAGAGCTTGACCGGCGGCGGATTGAAGAACGGATTACCGCTTTGCAAGCAGAGCTGGAGAAGCTCGTCGCCACACGTCAGCAGCAGCGGAAGCAACGGAAGAAAAACGACGTGCCCGTCGTCTGTCTTGTCGGCTATACGAATACGGGCAAATCCAGCTTAATGAACGCCTTTCTGGAGACGTTCGATCCCGAGACAACCAAGCAAGTTTTTGCCAAGGATATGTTGTTCGCTACTCTTGAGACTTCCGTCAGAAACATCGATCTGCCCGACAATAAGTCCTTCCTGCTGACTGATACGGTCGGTTTCGTGAGCCAGCTTCCCCATCACTTGATCAAAGCGTTCCGATCCACACTAGAGGAAGTGACGGAAGCCGACTTGCTTGTGCATGTGGTGGATTATGCTCACGAGGACTACGAACAGCTCGTTAGTGTGACGAATGAGACACTTGATGCGTTGGGAGCGGGAGACATTACGACCGTCTATGCTTACAACAAGTGCGATCTGACTGAGCATGCCTATCCTGTGGCAACCGAACGCAGTGTGTATATGTCGGTGAAGGAACGCGAAGGTATTGCGGAGCTTGTAGAGGTCGTGAAGAAGCATATCTTCAACGACTACGTTCAGAAAGATATTTTGATTCCATACGATCAGGGACGTCTTGTCGCCTACTTCAATGAGCGTGCCAATGTCTTGGAAACCAGCTACGAAGAAGGCGGCACACGCATGAAGATCGAGTGCAGCCTGCCCGATTACGAACGCCATCGGAAAGACTTCACCGAATTGGAAGGCTAAGCAGCAGATTGTGGCCGAGGTTCTCGGTGTATGAGGCTTTGCTGCACATCATAGCGTAAAGAACTCTTATTCCATTAAAAAATGCCCCACTTATGCAGACTTCGCATGTGAGGGGCATTTTTTTACATTGGGCTCGTCTAGCTCTTACTTAACCGCAGGAAACCACAGACCCGGTCAATTTGCTATCGCCTCCCAATGCTAATGTTTGCGCTTATAGTACGTAATGGCCAGCGCTAGCGCCAGGACAGAGCCTTTTACGATATCCATCGAATAATAGGGAATCGACATCATGACGAGTCCGTTGGACAAGATGCCGATCAGGACGGCGCCGACGAACGTGCCGAATGCATTGGGCTTGCCCGCGCCCAGCACCGAGTAGCCAATAAAGGCGGCAGCTACCGCATCCATGAGATACGATCCACCGGCATTCACTTCTGCCGTCATGACGCGCGATGCCAGAATAATACCGCCGATGCCCGCGAACAACGCGGAAATGAGGTACGCCAGCAATCGGTACTTGCTCACCGCAATGCCGGACAGCTTGGCCGCCTCAACGTTCCCGCCGATCATATACATATACCGGCCATGCTTCGTATAGGTCAGGAAGATATGCACAAGCAGCACGACAACGATCATAATGATAATGATCCACGGCACCTTGCCGAGGTTGCCGAACGCTTTCGGAATGACACCCGTTGCAAAATCGCCGTTTGGCATAATCATGTTTTGCGAGATGGTCGCGCCCCTAGTATACGTAAGCGCCAGCCCTTGGAAAATAAACATGGTCGCCAACGTCATGAGCATATCCTGTATCTTGAAATTAATGACCAAGAACGCATTCACCAAGCCTACGATCAAGCAGAAGAAGATCGTAATCGCCAGACTAACGCCAATACTCTGTCCATGCCAGACAAACAACGACATAACTAGCGCGTTCGCAACAGAGGCGGTGGAGCCAACCGATAAGTCAAAACCTCCGACAGCCAGCGATACTGTTAAGCCGATAGCAATAATCGTTACGATCGAGATTGAGCGAAGGATACTAATAATATTGGTATAGTTCAAAAAACTGTCTGTCATTGCGCCGAAAAAGATAATCAGCAGCAAGATCGTAATTAAGGTTCCATATTTGTAGAAAAACTGGAATGTTCCTCCGCCTCGGCTGGGCCGAATCGTGTTGGCCTTGTTCATATGATTAAGCCCCCCGTGCTGTGCAGCATAATTTCTTCTTCGTTGGTTCGAGCCGTATCCAGCTCCTTCAAGATCGCCCCATCGTACATCACATAGATGCGGTCCGTAATGCCCATAATCTCCGCGATTTCGCTAGAGGCATACAAGATGCTCTTGCCCTTGCCTGCAAGCTCCGCAATGAGATTGTAGATATCCCGCTTGGCACCTACATCGACGCCTTTCGTAGGCTCATCGAAGATATAGACATCCGCGTCTGTCAGCAGCCACTTGCCAATCGCAATCTTCTGCTGGTTGCCGCCGGACAGGTTACGAACCTTGGCCTGCTGACCCGGCGTCTTCACGCCAAGACTGTGAATAATCTCCTGTGCTGCGATACGCTCCTTCCGGCTGCTAACCCAGGATGCGCCGTTTGCATATTTGGAGAGACTGGCAGCCGTCACGTTCACCACGACCGACTCCTCGACGAAGATGCCTTCGCGGCGTCGCTCCTCCGGCACCAACGCCAGCCCGCTGCGGACGGCCTGATGCGGACTCCGCACATTCAGCTTGGCGCCATGGAGGAACAGATCGCCCCTTGCTGTCTCCGACGCACCGAACAACGCTCGGCACAGCTCCGTCTTTCCAGCTCCTACCAACCCTGCCAGACCCACGATCTCGCCTTTCCGAACGGACAAAGAAACCCCGTTCACCTTGCCGCTGTCATAGATTTCCCTGGCTTCAAACGCAACCTCGCCAATTCGGCTCCACCGCTCAGGGAATTGACCATCGAGCTTGGCTCCCAGCATATGCTCTACAATATCCTGCTGCTCCAGCTTCGCAATCTCGTCGCGCGTAACCAACCGCCCATCCCTCATAATGGTGATATCGTCGCAAATCTCGTACAATTCCGGCAGTCGATGCGAAATAAAGATGATGCCGACGCCTTCCGACTTCAGCAGCCTGACCAGAGAGAAGAGCGCCTCCGTCTCGCTAATGCTAAGCGGCGCGGTAGGCTCGTCCAGTACGAGAAACTTGCACTCCATCGAGACAGACCGGGCAATGAGTACCATCTGTTTCTCTGCAAGCGTCAATTCTTGGACCAACTTCTTCGTTGGCACCTTCACCCGCAATCGGTCCAATACCGCCTGCGCCGACCGGTGCAATTGTCTCCAGTTGACCATATGCTTGCCGCGCATGCCGTGTACGGTATGCTCCATCATAATATTTTCGCCAACAGACAGATTCGGGATAAGTGCCGTATCCACTTCCTGATAGACAACTTGAATGCCATAACCCTTCGCATCCTTGGGGCTGCGAATATTGGCAAGCTGACCATCCAGCAAAATCTCGCCTGTATAATGGTTGTAGGCGCCGGACAGCACCTTCATCAATGTTGATTTGCCTGCTCCGTTTGCGCCGATCAGCGCATGTGATCTTCCGCTCTCCGTATGGAAATCCACCTCGGTCAGTGCCTGTACTCCGGGGAAGGCAATCGAGATGCCTTTCATCTCCAGTCGCGTTCTATTGTGATCCGCCAAGAGGCGCACCTCCCTCTCCAAACAGGATTGAGCGCCCCCATCCATCGGATAAGGGCGCCTGTATGTTGTCCTATTATAGCATCCTGCAAGCTTACTTGGCGTTAGCTTTCTTGAGTGCTTTCATCCAATCTTCTTCAAAAGCATCCGTCGTGCCCCAGCCTGGAATAATGTCCGCAAGCGTTACAACGTTCACCGCTTCGCTCGACTTCTTCAGCTCCTCTTGCGTGATGAGAGCCGCATCCAGATCGAAGGTTGCAGGCGTCTCTTCGCCAGCCAGCTTCTTCGCTGCGATACGTACGTTAACCGCACCAATCATTTTCGCGTCTACAGCAGCCGTAGCTGCCCACGGGCTATTCTCTTCTTGCATCGCTTGCAGATCGGCATTGGATACGTCGATGCCATAGACCTTGATCTCTGTGCGTCCCGCTTCTACCAGAGCGCGAGTAGCGCCGATGGCGAATGCGTCCCAAGTGGCAAAGATCGCGTCGATCTCGCCTTTCGGATATTGCGTCAGCATGGCAGCTACCGCGTTTTGCGTTTCAACCGTTGTGTTGTCATTAGCAACGCCAAAGCGGCCTACTTCCTTGATGCCCGGATGCTTTGCCAATACGTCTTGATAGACATGGTTGCGGCGAACCATTGGCGGGAAGCCGTCTACCCACAGATATACGATCTTCGCTTCTTCGCCATGCTGCTTCACCAGCTCGTCCAGTGCGTATTGCGCTAACGCTTCATCCTTCTGGGATGTCAGCGTCACGCCTTCTATCGTACCCAGATCGCCGATGGAATCAAAGGCGACTACTTCAATACCTTTATCTCTCAGCTTTTGCGCCAGTTCAACTACCGCTGCATCCTCCGCATGGGACAGGACAACCGCGTCTACATCACTGTTAGCCGCTTGTTCGATTGCGTCCAGATACTTCGCCGTGTCGCCGTTCGCCGAGAACGTATCGACTTTAAAGCCCAGCGCTTCGCCTTCTTGCTTCGCGCCTGCAAGGAATTGTGCTGTATGATCGTCGCCGCCGATTTTGCGGATAACTTTAATTTTAATATCGCCCTTTTCTTTCAAAGCTGCAGGCAGATTCTCTACCTCTTTCACGGAACCTCCGGAAGATTTGCCGGGATCCGCTCCACAGCCTGTTGCCGCGATTACGATCGCCAGCAATAGCACAAGAGCAACGCTTAATTTATTTTTCTTAAACATGCTTTAACTCTCTCCTTCTGCCTCATTCTTTCATCGCTTTAATACAAGTAATCCTATCGGATATACTGAGGATCGTCAATAGATTTCCCCTATTTTTCCGAAAATTTTTTCTTAGGAAGACCCGATGTCGCCGAAAGTTACCCTCGTACATCCTTCTATATCACACTTACGACCTTATGCTGGGGAAAATCAAGCATAAAGCGAGTTCCCTTGCCAACCTCGCTTCTCACATCGATCTTGCCGTGCATCTTCTTAATGATGCTGAAGGATATCATCGTACCGAGACCCGTCCCCTTCTCCTTGGTCGAATAATAAGGCGTGCCAAGACGCTTCAGCTGATCGGCAGACATACCGCTGCCCGTATCGCGAATGATTACCGTTGCCGTGTCGTTGCGGCATTCGGTTACAAGCTCCAGCGTTCCACCGTTCGGCATAGCCTCAATCGCGTTTTTTCCGATATTGATCAGCGCCTGGCGAAACTTATACCGGTCACCCATCGTTACCGGCGCTTCTCCCTTCGACAGTTGAACGGATAGATGAACGTTATTGAAATTCGCATAGGTAAGCAGAATGTTCGACAAGTATTCGACTTCGACATTTACATCAATCGCTTCCAGCAGCTCAGGATCCGTTCTGGCCAGCGACAAATAATCCGCAATAATATGCTCCGCCCGATCCAGCTCGGAGAAACAAATGTTTTTATAGAATTCTTTCTTTTCCGGCTGAATGCCTGGTGAACCGAGCAGATGGATAAACCCCCTCACAGCCGTTAACGGATTTCGAATTTCATGAGCTACCGATGCTGCCATATCACTGACAAGCCGCATCTTCTCGCTCTTCACAACTTCTTCTTGCATATGATAATGCCTGTTCAAAAATTCCATTGTATAGACTGTAATACCGGAGATAAAGGCTTGCATGGCATATGTAGTCAGCGTATGAAGTGGCTTATTGAACAAAAGCTGCAGCTGATTCGTAAACGTGAGAAACAGAACAAGCGTAATAAATTTGATGAGGATGCTGAGGATGACGGCCCACGCAATCTTCCAGGCTAGCGATGCATGCTGGAATTTGCGAATGGCAATATAGACAAGAAGAAAAGTAGGCAAGATAGAGAGGGTATAGACTACATTTTCCGGACCTCCTAAAAAAAATCGAACGGTAATAAGCGTGCCATAGAGCAGCAGAGCGACGACGCTACCCCCGTACAAGGAGCCGATCGTGAGCGGTATGGATCGGAAGTCATAATTGAAGCCGCTGACTTTTACAGGGAAGCACATGGTGACGATCATAGACAGCGCGAAAACGAAGTACAGAAGCAGACGATAATAAAACAGACGGTTTTTCAACTTGTACAGATAGGGGAACAGAACGAATGGGGATGAGATAATGAGCACATTCAAAAGAAAATCTTTGAGAAAGAGATCCATATAAGCCCCCTTAACCATCTATTGATCTTCTTTATAGCGGCATATCAACCCAAATATAGCATAAATTATCGATTTCCACCGAAAAAAATGAGTCTCTGGCACCCTGTCCAAAAAGGCCAACCAGAAGTGTCTGATTGACCTAAGCTATATGAAGGTGCCCAGGGCATTTTCGATTATGAAAAGCGTTCGGCAGTCCGGTTAGCTCTGCAATTAATTCGCGAAGAAAGTCTATGAATTTATCCGTATGGCCGATTTGCAAAAAGAAAAGAAGCCCTCCAATTCCTTCATGCATAAGGAATCAAGAGCTTCTTGTCATCTTCGTAACTAACTCTTATTTGCCGGCCACGTCTTGCTGATGAGGCTCCGTCAGAAGTTCTGCTGCGCGCGCATTGGATTCGACTTGAGCCGGGTCCTTGCAGCCTGGAATAACAGTCGTTACTGCCGGATGCTTCAGACACCATGCCAGCGCCCAGCTCGCCATATCTACACCGGCAGGCACTTCCTCGCGGGCGATACGCTCCACTTCCTCCAGCCTCTGGCGTGTCGCTTCGGCATCATGGCGATGGCGCACATCATTATTTGCGAATACCGCGCCCGGTTTGTATTTGCCGCTTAAGTATCCGCTCGCAAGCGGTACGCGGGCAAGTACACCAAGATCCTGGCGTTCACAGGACGGGAAGACCTCCTCCTCCGGATTGCGGTCCAAGCGGTTGTACACGACCTGAATCGTACGAGAATTCACGCTTGTTGACGCATCGGTTTGATGCAAATTGTTATTTTTGCCGATCGACGTACCGAGGAAACGAATTTTACCCGCTTGAACCTGCTTGTCCAGCGTCGTCCAAAGCTCATCATTATCGAATGCGACATCCGGCCCGGAATGGAATTGATACAGATCAATGTAATCCAGCTTCAGCGCCTTCAGCGAAGCGTCGAGCTGAGCGGTTACACCAGCAGCATCATACACGTCTGTACGCGTGAAAAGGTTATGGAAGTGATGGCCGAACTTGGTCGCGACGATCCAATCCTCGCGATTTCTCCGGCTCAAATAATCGCCAATCAAGCTCTCCGACAGGTGATCGCCGTAGCATTCCGCCGTGTCGATCAGATTGATGCCGAGCTCATGCCCTTTATCCAGAATTGCATCTGCTTCCGCTTGCGTGTATTCGCGGCCCCACTCTCCGCCGAACTGCCAGGTTCCGATGCCGATAACCGACACATGCAGCCCCGTACTGCCCAAACGTCTATACTTCATAACGATTCTCCTTCCAGCTTATATGATATCTACACCATTATACCTTCTGAATCACGCGAATAAAAAGGGACGGAGTCACAACGATTATGAATCTATAATTACAGAAGTTGACAACATACGATTACAGATGTAATCTATTAAGGATTACACGTGTAATTCATTTTGAAAGGAGCGTTTCAGCATGCGCAAAATTCCATCCATCTCCGAGGCGGAGTGGGAGGTCATGACCGTATTATGGCGCAAATCCCCTATCACTGCACAGGAAGTCATTGAGACGCTTGAAGACGACAAGGCCTGGATGCCGAAGACGATCAAAGCGCTCATCAGCAGATTATTGAAAAAGGGAGCCGTCTCATTTGTAGCGGAGGGAAAAACCTATTATTACTCCCCTGCCCTGTCCGAGGATGAATGCTACCGTTCAGAGCGCAAGTCATTTTTGCAGCGGTTTTACAAAGGGGCGCCTGCCCCCATGCTTATTCATTTCCTGGAGGATGAACAGCTTACGAAAGAAGAAATTCAAGAGCTTAAACGCATTTTGAATGAGAAGGAGTAGTCTGTAATGGGAGTTCCCTTCCTGCTCGCTGACTTATTCAACTGGACGCTGGCTGCTACTCCGGCAGCCGTGCTTGCCACACTCATTCTCATGACCGCAAGAAGTTTGCTGCGCTATCAGATTTCCGCCAGGATATTCTATTTCTTATGGCTCGTCATGCTGATTCGTTTTCTTTCTCCCTGGGTTCCGTCTGTAGATTTTATAAGTTTGTCTTTCCCTGTGGGCGCGTTTCAAGAAGGCGGTATAGGCCTTTACGATGGACGCATCGTAGATGCTGCGCAGGACGCTCCGTATAATCAAAGTGTGATGGCATCACAGCCAGCGACAAATTATCAGTCCAAAGCGATTCTCTGGAAGGATGTGCTGCTCCACGTATGGCTCGCCGGTGTTGGCATCCTCATGCTTATCTTTGGCTATATCTATTTCAAATGGAGACGGATGCTGGCCTCTGAAAAACCCGTAGAGGTGCCGCCTATCCTATTGGAATGGCTAACCGCATGCAAGAAGCAGTTGAATATAGGGATGCGTGTGGAGCTTCAAATGACAGCTCACATCTCAACGCCTGCCACTTATGGCTGGTGGAGGCCTAAAATACTTATCCCTGCCCGCATGATCGGCCAATTGGATAAGGAAGATTGGACATGCATCTTGCTGCATGAGCTTATCCATATCCGAAGAAGGGATGCATTTTGGAATGGACTTATGACGTTACTCCTCCTCTTGCATTGGTTCAACCCGTTCATGTGGCTCGCTTGGCTCAGAATGCGGGAAGATCAAGAACTGTCTTGTGACGCCTTGGCTACTGGCATGGTTGATAAAAAAAGCTACGGCAGCGCTATGATTAAAGTGCTTGAGTTAATGCCATCTTCCAGACAAAATGCGTTAATTCCCTTTATCTCGGGAAAAACCAAACTTATAAAAAGGAGAGTTACCATGATCGCCATGAAAAAGAAACCTGCTTTTACCATAAAAGCTGCTATTATTGTTGCTGTTTTCTCCATCGCTATTTTCTCCGGTGTGACGATTCACGCCAAGCAACAGCCGGCTTCAGACAGCAACTCGCAAGATGCCGAGCCTCCATATGCTTTAGCGAGCGACTCGTATATTCTCCCGGCGGAAGGTCGCATTGCATTGCATTTTGGCGATACGAAAAAGATAAGCAAGAATGAAACGCAGACCAGCAATGGCATTGAAATTATCAATGAAGAGGGGACTCCGGTATATGCCGCGGCAGATGGCGTCATTGGGATAGCCGGATATGGAAGCGCAGAAGGCAACCAAATCGTCATATCTCATGCCGCTGATGTCCAATCGGTGTACAGCCATTTGAGTGATATTGTTGTACAAGCGGGTGAGGAAGTGAAACAAGGACAGCAAATTGGAACTATAGGCTCGACTGGCCAAAGCACGGGAACGCACTTGAAATTTCAGATGCTAGTGAACAATGTCTACACTGATCCGGAAACTTTAGTCCAGTAGCTGCATGGTGTTTCGTTTACACAATCTATGAAAATCCATTCACGCCTCGGGTACAGGAAAACAGGATGCTCCGCTTGCTGGTGAATACGCTACAGTATGAACCGCAAAGGAGGAGTGTCCTATCGCAACCTTCAGAGCCTTCCTTAGGGGACGGAATGAAGTGCCGCCTGTACGTACGAACGCTTCCGGCAATGTGATTTTCCGTGAAATCGAACGGCGCAATGGCAATAACCGCAATGAAGAAGATCGCAATAACGGGAACAGACGCAATCGCCGCCTTAGATTCCGGCTTGTCCTTCGGAATATCAGACGAGCTACTGCCGCCCATATCCATTTGGGACGCCCGGGCGAGAACGGCCCTGTCGTCGCGTTCCTGTTCGGCCCGAACAATCAAGGCATATCGTTCAGACGCGGTGTCATTACCGGCACATTACGAGACAGCGATCTTGTAGGACCTTTGGCCGGATCTTCGATTCGCCGCCTGATTCGCGAGTTCGAGCGCGGCAATGCTTATGTGAACGTGCATACTCGACAGAATCCGGACGGAGAGATTCGCGGCCAAATTCGTTAAGTAGTACAGCTTTTCTATCACTACTGTTATTCCAATAAGCAGCGGGATCTGCTTACGTGTGTAAGTTACATTTCAGCAAAAAATGACGTGCCGACTGATTGCAGTCTGGCTCGTCATTTTTTTATTGTTCACCGGGGTCATGCTGCTGATCATGGCTACCGTAGCTTTCTTTGCGAGCCAGCCGCTGTCTTAACTTGGATTCTGTTGCCGAACCCGGCGCCGGTGTGTAGATGCTGCAACGCAGCTCCGAGCTGCCCTGTGCCTGCATGGAAGTCAAATGGAACAGCATCTTCCCCGCTTGAGCATGGCGAAATTCAAGAGAAACCTCAGGTGCGTAGCTAACCCCGCTATGCTCCCATAATCTTGTGAAGTCCGGATAGCCGGCTTTCATCTCGCTTATAAATTGTTCGTACCATTCGTCCTTGACGTATTGGCCGTAATAAGAACGGAACATCGCAAGGAAGCCGCCCGCAAATTGCTCCCAATTGGCGGCAAGCCTGCGAAGCTCTTTTCTGGCAAAAAGCAGCTTAACCATATTCCGCTCGTTTATCGGCACTTCAGCGAAATCCAGAAAGACATAGGCTGCCGCGTCATTCCAGCCCACGATTCCGCAGCGACGATCCGATACAATCACCGGGCAATGCCTCAGCTCATCAATAATATACTTTAGCGACGATGGGACGGCAGGAGATGCGATGTCCGGCTCCGGCTGCTCGTTGTCTGACTCCAACGCCAAGGTCAACATATATTTCCGCTCATCCTCATTAAGCTGTAACGCTTTGGCTACACTGTTCAAGACGGATGGAGATACGCGAATATCTCTCCCCTGCTCCAGCCATGTATACCAGGTCAAGCTGACATCGGCAAGCTGGGCGACCTCTTCCCGCCTCAACCCCGGCGTTCTTCTTCGGGACCCTGCTATCATGCCGAACGACTCCGGACGAAGCATCGCACGCTTGGTTTTTAGAAACTCGGATAAGGCATGCAGTCTCGCTTCAGAATTCATGGTGTATTCCTCCAAGCTATTATCATAGTGCTATTAATACTAGTATAAACGAAAACTGGTAATAGGATAACATCTATGACACACTAGGTTCAATTCAGGAAACAAACCAAGGAGGAGGAGACTGAATGGAGAGAGTCGTTATTACTGGAATGGGTGTGCTGTCGCCGCTCGGCAACGACACAGAAACCTTTTGGCAGCGATTGATTCGGGGTGAGTCGGGTATTGGCGTCATTGATGCCTTCGACACCTCCAGACATAAAACCAAAATTGCCGGACTCGTAAAGGACTTCGATGCAGAGGGACGCTTCGGCCGCAAAGAAGCGCGGCGGATGGACCGCTTTACCCAATTCGCCCTTGCGGCTGCAGAGGATGCGTTATTGGACTCGGGGCTGGACCTCAATCAGGCGGACAAAGAGCGCATCGGTGTATATGTCGGCTCTGGCATTGGCGGCATCGGGACGCTGCTCGAACAAGCCAAGGTGCTGACGGAGAGAGGGCCGGAGCGCGTCAGTCCTACGCTCGTACCGATGCTTATTTCTAATATGGCTGCAGCTACAATTAGTATCCGGTACGGCTTCACCGGCCCAACGCTGTCTCCCGTCACGGCTTGCTCGATCGGCAATACGGCAATCGGCGAAGCTTGGCGCTTGATCCGCTCCGGGGAAGCCGATGCCGTCGTTGCAGGGGGTGCGGAAGCGGCTATCACTGACATCTCTCTCGCCAGCTTCGGCAATGCAACGTCGCTGTCGACGCGCAATGACGATCCGACGCGAGCCAGCAGGCCGTTCGATTCCGGACGCGATGGCTTCGTAATGGGCGAGGGTGCCGGTATCGTCATCTTGGAGTCGCTGTCCCACGCTCTGCAAAGAGGTGCTCGTATCCATGCCGAGGTGATCGGCTATGGCGCCAGCTCCGATGCATACCATATGGTCGCCACCCATCCGGAAGGAACAGGCGCCTACCTCGCGATGAAGCAAGCGCTTCGCAGTGCCGAGCTGCAGCCGGAGGAAATCGATGTCATCAGCGCCCATGCTACCAGCACGGAGCTTGGCGACCGCTCCGAGACTGCCGCCATCAAGCGACTGTTCGGCAAGCATGCCCGCAGCATTCCGGTGACGGCCAACAAGTCCATGATTGGCCATATGTTCGGCGCGGCGGGCGGCGCGGAAGCGATCGCGCTGGTGAAGAGTCTGCAAGAAGGCATCATTCCGCCGACGATCAATCAGGAATCGCCTGATCCGGCTTGTGATCTGGACTATGTGCCGAATGTGGCGCGGCAAGCCGAACTTACCATCGGCTTGTCCAATTCCTTCGGCTTCGGCGGACATAACGCGGTTATTGCGCTTCGCCGCTACGAAGAGTAGGGAGAAAGCAACTCGTTTCTCTCCTCACTATTGGATCGATCGTTTCTGGTTGCCGCCACTGACTATTGTGGCTGAAACACATGGCACCGCTCCCCTGCCCTCATCCAAGTAATGAGACGAGGCCTATAGAGGGAGCGGTGCCTTATCCCGTTATTTACTCTCTCAGCGACCCTCTAATCATAGTTGTGTCACGCAACACTATTTCGCCCACTTCCACGTTTTTGACCATTTAGTTGTGTCACGCAACGCTATTTCGATCCAATCGGCGATTCTGCTCAGCGACGCAGGGGCTATCAAATTGGCCGAGAATCACCCACTATCCAAAAAGCCGGTTCACCTGCACTGGCGCAGAGCTAAAAAAGGCGTCCAGCCGTCGTTTAATCGACGGCTGGACGCCTTTGCACGTAAGCAGCTATTTCTTCGCCATGTATTTGCGTATATCGAACGCGACGGCTGATACGATGATCAAGCCTTTGATGATGAGCTGCCAGTACGGACTGACGCCGATGAACGTCAGACCGTAGTTGATGACGCCGAAGATAAGCACCCCCGCCATCACGCCCGGCACTGTCCCGATGCCGCCTGCCGTCGAGACGCCCCCAACTACGCAGGCTGCGATCGCATCCAATTCGTACATATTGCCGTAATTGTTTGTTGCACCGCCGGTACGCGCGGCTTCCAGCACTCCAGCCAATCCGTACAGTGCGCCGGAAATCGCATAGATCATAATCAGGTTGCGCGCCACGTTAATACCCGATACATGCGCTGCCTGCACATTGCCGCCAATAGCGTACATGTTTTTGCCGAGACGGGTTTTGTTGAAAATGACCCAGCATATCGAAGCAACCGCAATAGCGATCAGCACGATATACGGAATTGAGTAACCTCCTCCAAGATCAATATAGCCCGAGCCCCATTGCGTAAAATCCTTGCGCAGTCCGCCAATCGGCTGGGACTGATTCGGATCCATATTGAAATAGATGGAGTTGACGCCATAGATGCCGACCATTGTACCAAGCGTTGCGATGAATGGCGGCACATGCAGCTTGGCAATAATAATGCCGTTAATTAAACCCACCAAAAGTCCTGCCACAATACCGATAACGATCGGGATGCCGACCCATAGCTGCGGCAAGTCCGGAAAGAAGCGGTTCGCATACGTATCAATCTGCAGCATCGATGCCGAGATGACCGCAGTCAGTCCCACAACACGCCCCGCTGACAGGTCAACGCCGCCGGTAATGAGAATGAAAGCTGCACCCAGCGCAATAATTAACCTCGTTGAAGATTGCTGCAATATATCCCGGAGCGTCGAGAACGCCAAAAAGTTGGGATCAGCTATCGCAATGCCGACGACAAGCGCAATCAGTACAATGAAAATAGCACGCTGCGCCACATATTCCTTCACTCTAAAATTGGATTGTAAGTTCATGGCTATTCCCCTTTGCCTCCGTCCTGCGCTGCTGCGCGGCTAAGCGCATGATCTCCGCTTCCGTAGCTCCTTTGCCTTCAACAATGCCCGTTACCCGTCCTTCGCTCATCACCATAATTCGGTCGGACATACCCAGCAGCTCCGGCATCTCAGACGAGATCATGATGATGCTTTTCCCTTCCTTCGCAAGCCCTGCAATGATCGTATAAATCTCGAACTTGGCTCCGACATCGATCCCCCTGGTCGGTTCGTCCAGCAGCAGAATATCTGGCTCCGTCAGCAGCCATCTCGCCAGCAGCACCTTCTGCTGGTTGCCGCCGGATAAATTGCGAATGAGCGTACTTACCGAGGGAGTCTTCGTGCGCAGCAGCTCCACATTGCGCTCCGCTTCCTCTCTGCCCTTTCGCTCATCCAGCAACCCGAGGCGGTTCCGATATCGGCCCAGGTTAGCAATAATCGTATTCTCATAGACAGACAATACCGGGAAAATACCGGTCACGCGCCGCTCCTCCGTCAGCAGCGCAATATTGTGCCGCTTCGCATCGGACGGGGATTTGATCCGTATTGGTCTCCCATCCATTACTAGCTTGCCGGAGGCTAAGCCCCGCATGCCGAACAGCGCCTCGACCAGCTCCGTTCGCTGTGCGCCGACCAGTCCGCCAAGGCCCAATATTTCTCCGCGGCGCAGCTCGAAAGAGACGTCCTGGAATGACTTCGGATTAACCGAGCACAGCCCCTCCACCTTGAGCAGCGGAGCGCCAGGGGTATGAGTTCGCTGCGGAAATCTCTCCTTCAAGTCCCGCCCTACCATGCGGGTAATAATCAGGTCGGTCGTCAGCTCTGTCGAAGGCCACGTGCCGATGAGACAGCCATCTCTCATAATCGTCACCTCGTCGGCAATGCGCAGAATCTCCTCCATTTTGTGAGAGATATAGATGATGGAGACACCGCGCATGCGCAAGCGATTGATAATCGTAAATAGCTGCTCCACTTCATTGCCAGTCAGCGAGGAGGTTGGTTCATCCATAACAATCACTTTGGAGTTGAATGACACTGCTTTGGCAATTTCCAGCGACTGAATTTTCGATACCGACAGCGAGCCCGTCCGGGCCTTGGGGTCAATATCAAGATCCAGATCGCGGAACAGGTCCAACGTATCCTGATACATCCGCTTTTCGTTTACCAGCCTAAATGGCCCCATCCAGAACATCGGGAATCGTCCGAGCCATATATTCTCCATCACGCTGCGATGCTGCACGGGATGAAGCTCCTGATGAATCATGGAGATGCCGCTGGCAATCGCGTCCCTGGAACTGCTAATTGCCGCTTTGCGGCCATCCAGTACAATCTCTCCTTCATCCGGCTTGTAAATGCCGAACAAGCATTTCATCAGAGTCGATTTCCCGGCTCCGTTCTCCCCCATCAGCGCATGGACAGTTCCCGGCCTTACCTTCAGCGTAACGTCGCTTAGCGCCTGTACACCGGGGAACGCTTTGGAAATCCCCCGCATCTCGAGTACGTACGGCTCTGTCATCGTCATTGCATTCCCTCCACGTCAGTCGTTCTTATGCCGTCCATTGATATGAAAGGGGCAACGCCATGGAATGCCGTTGCCCCTTCCCAACTGTCATTTATTTAGCGTCGGCTACATTGTCTTTCGTAATTTTCTTATAGGCGATCCAGACATATTTGCCGTCGGTAATGTCGAAGCCCGTATTATCTTTGGTCGGCGTCTCGCCTTTCGCCAGCACATCCGCCAGCGCAACCGATGCCGCACCTTGGTTCTTCGCATCATTCAGCACGGTGCCGAGCAGCGTGCCGTCTTCCAACGCTTGGATCGCTGGAGCTGTTGCATCTACGCCGATTACTGGTATAAACTTGTCGCCATTGAAATAACCTGCCGCCTTGAGCGCTTCGATAGCGCCAAGTGCCATGTCGTCGTTATTGGCGATAACCGCTTCAATCTTGTCGCCATGAGAAGCTAGGAACGCTTGCATTTTCTCTTGGCCTTTCACGCGATCCCACATCGCCGTATCTTCCGCAAGCGCCTCTACTTCAATGCCCGCATCCTGAATGGCCTGAACGGAGAATTTCGTCCGCAGCTCCGCGTCCTGATGGCCCGGCTCGCCTTGGAGCATAACATATTGCAGCTTGCCGTCTCCGTTTTTGTCTGCTCCCGGATTCGCCTTCCAGTAGTCCACCAGCAACTGCCCGGAGATTGTGCCGGATTCCTCCGCCTTCGCTCCCACATAAAACACTTTATCCCACTTGTTCATATCCTCGGCGATTGGTTCCCGATTCAGGAACACTACTGGAATGTTCGCGTCCTTCGCTTTGTCGATAATGACGCCTGCCGCTGTACGGTCAACCGGATTAATAATCATGGCTTTATATTTTTTGGAGATAAACAGGTCAACCTTCTCGTTCTGGGTCGGCTGCGCGTTCTGGCTGTCGACAATATCGAGCGAAACCTTGCCTTCAGCTGCTGCCGACATTGCATTTCGGACGCCCGTCATGAACGTATCGTCAAACTTGTAGATGGCTACCCCCATTTTCGCACCGCCGCCGGAAGACTCTTTCCCGCCTCCGTTACTGCAAGCTGTCATGGCCAGCATCGTTGCCATCGCCAGCATCGCCCATCCCTTTTTTTTCATCCCATAGCCCCCATTTCATTCATTCGATTCGGCCGAACCGCCGACGCTTTTTCGCCCTGCCATCCGCCCGCTAAGGTCATTATGCCTGATCCCTCCATGTAAGCGAATTCAAAATTCTCATGTCTTCTAGCAAAATTCTCATCACTTTCTTCCACCCGGCCTGCTGCCCCAATCCCGCTCCCAGCTCCCAACATGTCGCCTCGCAACGAGCAGCTAAAGCAATAGTAAAAGGACCCTTCACTGAACGAATGGAAAGAGCAGCTTCTGATTATTCATCCAAAACATATTGTCCGCATTGACGACCTTCGTCCCCAGCATCGTCGGATGGCCTGGCGTCTCCTTGCCCGTCAGCAGCGCAACCGCCTGCTCCAAGCCGATATAGCCAAAACTGAAATCATTCTGTACGACAAGCTGATGAATGACCCCATCCTGAAGCAGGGACAGCTGCTCCACCTGGCTGCCGAATGCCACGATTTTCAGATTGCCCGCCTCGCCCCGTCGCTTGGCCTCATCCGCCAGTCCCAGCGAAGCACCGGATTCCAGGGCAATAGCACCGTCAATCGGCGATGCATCAAGCATACCCTTGGCTGCGTTCCAGCAAGCATCTCGTAAATTGCCGCAGCTTGCGCTCTCTGCAATTCGGATAGAAGGATGGCGAGCGAACGACTCCCGTATGCCCGCTTCTCGCAGATCCAAGTCCGGGTCCGTACGGTCGGATCGCATAATGGCCACTGTGCCCTTGTCGTCGATCAGCTTGGCCAGCGCCTCTCCCGCTTGCCGCCCGGCCTCCACATGATCGACCGTGATGGCGCTTTGTACACCCTTGATCAGTCGCTCATCATTAAGCGCCACAACTGGAACGCCTTTTGCCGAAGCCACCGCCGCGAGTTGCTCCAGTACGTGCTCATTGGCGGGATCGATCAGGATAGCCGACGATCCCTCTTCAACCATCCGTAAAGCGGCAGCCAACTGCTCGCTGGCATCCTCATTCGGCTTGAAGGAAGCGTACTGCAGCTGTATGCCAAATTCCTTCGCTGCCGCTTCTGCGCCAAGCCTCATCGCATCACCCTGCTCGCCCGCATGCACCGGTGCAATAAGCGCAATGGTATGCGCAGGCGGCTCCGGCTTGCCAGAATCGATATCGGATGTCAAGCATCCCGTCAGCCCTGTAATCCATATTGCCCCTCCCATTAAAACAGCTGTCAGGCGGCGCCACGGCCTATAGTGAGGGCATTTCTCGCGATTGCTAGTCTTCATGGACAATCTCCCCCTCCGCCTGATGCACGGCAGGCATTCGAATATGTACGACCGTTCCTTCCTCACGCTCGCTTGTATAAGACAAGCCATACCGTACACCATAATACAGCTGAATTCGGTCATGCACATTGCGCACCGCTACCCCGGATCCCCCGCTAGAGGCAGAACGCACATCCTCATCCCTGCTCTCGCCAGGCTCCAGCAGTCCCGCAAGCTGATGCTGCGACATGCCAACTCCGTTATCGGCAACCTCCAGCACCAGCGTCTCCCCTTCCAATCTCGCCCCAATCCGAATCGTTCCTTCGTCAACCAAATATTCAATGCCATGAACAATCGCATTTTCGATCAACGGCTGCAAGACAAGTTTTAACGTATAGCAATCCAGTACCGATTCCTCCGCTTCAATCTCGAACTTGAATTTTTGCTTGAATCGCATCTGCTGGATCGTAAGGTAATGTCGCGCATGCTCCAATTCCTCGCTGACTTTAATTACGGTCCTCCCTTTGCTCAGACTAATCCTGAACAGCTTGGACAGTGATGTAATCATCGTAATAATGTCCTCGTTTTTGCTCATGCCGACCATCCGCACGACCGAATTAAGCGTATTGTACAAAAAATGCGGATTGATCTGCGCCTGCAAAGCTTCCAGCTCATACTTCCGCTTCGATTCCTGCTCTACAATAATTTGCCGCATCAGTCCCCGAATCTTGTCCAGCATGAGATTGAAGCGGCTCGACAGCTGGACGACCTCAAGCGGTCCACGCAGCGGCAGCTCCACATCGAAGTCCCCCCGCTCTACAGCTTTCATCGTCGCACCCATTCGTCGAATAGGCCGAGCAAGCATGGAGGCAAGCAGCATTGAAATTAGAATAGACAAGACTAGAACGATCACCACAACCTGAATCAAATAACGGTTCATCTCTTCCCGGGTTGTCATCATTTCGTCCAAATAAGCTACACCGACGACCTTCCAGCCGATGTTATAGACCGATCTGACAGTATTGAGCCGTTTTACGCCATCCACCTTATCCATATAGCTACCGCTTGATGTAAGTGCCTTCTCCACGTTTTCATTTCGCAGTCCCATATAGATCAATTGCTGCTGCGGATGGTAGACAATATTGCCCGCTCCCTCGTCGATAATATAGACGTACCCCCGTTTGCCCAGACTAATCCGACTGCTCAGCTCATCAATTTTTTTGAAATTGATGTCCACAAGCAGCACGACATTCATCGGCTTGCCTTCCTTCTCGATTGTGAGTCCCTTGCTCATCGAGACGACCCACTTGTAGGTACCATCGTACAAGTTCTGAACATGAGGCAGCGAAAAGCTCAAATGATTGGATACCCGCATCGCGGAATGAAACCAGCTTTGCGCCGATACACGCGCGCTTGGACGAACTGGAGCCGCAGGATGATTGCGAAGCAGCTCGCCCTGCTCATCGAATAACGCAATCGAGACTACGTCATCCCTGCTGCTCATCAAAATATCAAGCTGCTCGGCCACCTTCTCGTCATCCCAGGAAGCTCCGACCAGCATATGCTGTTCGATCGTCCGATAGAGCTGCGCCATGCCGTCCACGTAATCCTCCAGGTTGTAGCCAACCTGATCTACGATCTGACTTGTGCCAAGCAGCACATTCTCTTCTGCTGTGCGCGAAAACTTGTTGTAGAGCAAAACGGCGGCCAACATCACGATAAGCAGCAAACACAGGGAAAATGACCACATGATGATCGATTGGATGCTGCTCGTCCGAAGCTGGTCCCGCCAACGCTGCAGCCCCAGATGGCGCAGCAGACTCAGGCATCCACTTTTCATGACGATAGCTCTCCGTGGTTCGCCTCGGGGCGGCTGCGGTATTCCTTCGGCGATATGCCGAGCCGTTTTTTGAAGCAGAAGCTGAAGTAATTGGGATCGGCGAATCCGACCCGCTCAGCGATTTCGAATGCCTTAAGCTCCGTCTCTCTGAGCAACGCCATAGCCGCCTCCATCCGTATATGCATCAGGTATTGCCCGAACGTCATACGCGTCTCCTTCTTGAATACGCCGCTGAAATACCCCGCGCTAATATGCAGCATAGCGCATACCTGTTGAATCGACAGATCGGGATCTCCGTAATGTTCCTTCGTATAGAGAATAGCCTTCTCTACCAAGTCCTTGTAGGTGTATTGGCGCTTGCTCGCAATCGCTTGCAGAATCCGAAGGCAAATGTCATGGAACCATAGCTCCATCTCCTGCATCCCCGCATACCGGAACAGCTCCATATGCAGCTGGAAGCTCTGCCCGAACAGGTCATCCAGCGCAAGTCCCGCATCCTGAGCCGTGCGCCACACGGTCGTGCATACCTCCAGCAGATATACTTGAATATCACCGTAGGCATAAGCATATTGGGCCGGCTCTGCAAAGATAACCGATACCGCCTCCCTCAGCTCCGCTGGCGTGCCAACCTTCAAGCCTCGAATGAGCGCGCTCGCCTTCAACTCATCAAGTCGCAGCTTCTTGCCAATACGATGCTCCATATCTCCGATATAGATAACTTTGCCGGAGCCTAGCACCAGCCGGTAATCAAGCGCAAGCAAAGCATCCGAATAGGAGTCCTTCAAATGAGATAAATCTGTCGTGACGGAACCAACGCCGATTGTTGTCGACAGCTTCAAGTAATGGCGAATGCTTCGTACAATATTGTCCAGCGTCTCGCTCATTCGTCTCTCCCACGCTTCTCCTTCGCATTCGCTGTCTATGCCAATAAGCGCCACGCTCTCCTGATGGATAAATACGTTGCCCAATTGACCCGCATCCCACCATTCCCTGACGATATTCAGCATCGCTTGCAGCATCAGCTCCATATCGCCAGAGCCGCGAAGCGAGTCGGAATCGGTGGCCCTCTCGCCATCCTCTCCGTGATGAAGCGCCAGGACTGCCGCAGCATATCCGCTTCCCTTCAATCGTAAGCCATAGCTATGCGCCTTCTCCTCAATGACGGACCTGGACAGCTTACGCGTAAGCAAGGAGGCAAGAAACCCTTCTCCGAGCAACGGCAAGCTGGTGCGGTAATGCTCCTCCAGCCGATGTATATCCTCCCGCTCCGCCACCTCGGCTTCAATCCGGTGCTTGATCTTGTCCAGCAATTCGGAAAAGGTATCCGAAGAGAAAGGCTTAAGCAAATATTCATCTACGCTCAATCTGACCGCTTGCCTCGCATAATCGAATTCATCGTATCCCGTAAGAATGACGATCTTCACCAGCGGTTGATGCTGGCGCAGCCAATGAGACAGCTCCAGTCCGTTCATGAAGGGCATGCTAATATCGGTAATGACGACGTCAGGAGCAAGTCTCTCGCATAGTTCCAATGCTTCTTGACCGTTCTCGGCCGTACCGACAATCGTAAAGCCATGCTGATCCCAATCAATCTCTCCGAGCAGCCCTTCTCTGACATCGGCTTCATCGTCGACAAGCAGAACCTTGTACATCTCAGCTTCCCCCTTCCATCTCATTCAATCACTCAACTAATTGGAATCGTTTACATATTGATGTAAAACATTATTATTCATTCCATGCAAAAAATCTATTTGATATATACACTGCCGAATGGAAGCACTTCTCTGAGCAGCCGCTTAAACCAGCCATCGCCTGTCAGCTTGTCCTGCAAGCCGGAATCGCGAGATCCGGTCTGAATGAGCACAGGCCCCTTCCCCCGCAGCTCCCATTGCACGTTCATATGCTGGCTCGCCAGAGAGTTGCCATAGACGGACAGCTTGATCTCCGCATCCTCGGGATAGGCCACCAGTGCGCTCTTGTCAACGAAGAGCGGCCGCTCGGGATGAAGCTGGATCGCCGCCAGATCGCCCGCAGTCAGTACACCGAGCGTACCCGGTCCGCTGAATTTGATTCGAATCAGTTCTCTTGTAATCCAGGCCGTTTTCCATTTCAAAATTTTGCTCTTGAAGGTCATGCCGTCAGAGAACATCGCCACATGGCGGAAGTCAAACAGCAGGTTGCTGTCCTCCGGAATTTCAATCGACTCCAGTGAACAGCCGGGAGGAAGACCTAGCAGGAACTCGCTTGTCCCTTGCAAGCGGGAGCGAATCCACTTCCGCTTGCGATACGCGCCGCCAATATTCATAAAGCGGTCTTCTCGGCTGCGCGGCTCGCCCTGATACGCAACAATGGACTTGGGGTGAAGCACATGCAGAGCATCTCCCTGATCCAACTGCACCCGCACATAGCCGATCGGCGAAGGCGTGGTGATCTTCATGGCAGCATAGCCTCATGACCATGGCCGCTGCGTCTCTGCTTGCGCCATACGACGAAGCGCCATATTCTGACCGACAAGGCGTAAGCTGCAAGGACGGCAATGAGCGAGACGGCAATAAGGATCGCCTTGCTGAATAGCGATTGCTTCTTCGCTTCTGCTGCCTCCATCTGGGCAATCAGCGTCTGATTGTCCAGCTTCAGTGCTTCATTATTCTTCAGCAATTCCTCCTGCTCGGCGATTAGGCCTTCTTGTTGAGCCAGCAGCGCTTCTTGCTGGGCAAGCAAATCCGAAGCTTGCTGGCGGGTAAGCTCAAGCTGCTCGCGCTGCGCCTCCAGTTGCCCTTCCAGCATCTGCTTGGTGGACTCGTACTGACCCTTCAGCTCGGCCAGCTTATCCGGCGCCTGATAGATGTCCTTCAGCCGGTCGAACATACCAGCATGCGCCTTGGAGGAGGCCATAGGGAACGATATGATGAATAGCAATAATACGATTATGATAGCTTTGGTCAGTCTCATGGGAATCACCTGCTTCTTGGAAGAGATGGCACGAAAGATATTCGCACAGTTTATTCCCTTATTCTATCATATTTTTGTCGATTGCTGTCATTTGAAAGATTCCAATAATAGAGAAGTTTTTGGGTGCTATTGTGGCGATGGCATAGTTGCCGATTCCAAGGCTATATCCAGCTCTCTCTCATGCGATGCCATGTCGGACCTGCTCCAGCCAAGCTCGTCTCCCATGGCATGCAATACAACGGACTTCCATCTGCGCACCTCATGGATATCAAAGTAGAGTAATCCCGTTCGGCGGATATAGAAGTCGACTGCCTTCACCGTCATCTCCTCCCTGATCGAATAGAGAAGCTGAATAGCCAGCTCATTCGGCAAGCCATACTTCCCATGCAGCTTCACCGCGTCCGGGTACATTCGCCATAAGGCATCCGTATTCGAGCCGTATCGACGAGTCAATCGAGAAGCTGCTGCTCCGTCCAGTCCAAGCGCGATGCCCGCAGCTGTCTTCCCCGCCACATATGCCTCGAAGCCCTCCGACCCGCCTGTATCGCCTCCGGAAATCGGCATCGCTTTAGTTCGGCTTGGCCCAAAGCCCGAAGCGCCTGCTGCCTGTCCCAGCTTCGCCGCTCGATCCACGACCGCTTCCGCCATCTTGCGATAGCCGGTCAGCTTGCCCCCGGCAATGGATACAAGGCCCGACGCGGAGACGAATATTTCATCACGCCGCGAAATTTCCGACGGGGACTTTCCTTCCTGATGGACGAGCGGACGCAATCCCGCCCAACTGGATTCCACATCCGCTGACGTCAGCTTTAGTGTCGGGAACATGGCATTTGCGGCTTTCAGCAGATAGGTACGATCCTCCTTCGTCATCGTCGGATTCGCTGTATCCCCCGCATAATTCGTATCCGTAGTGCCTAGATAGGTCTTGCCTTCGCGTGGTATCGCGAATATCATGCGTCCATCCGGCGTATCGAAGTAGACGGCTTGGCGAAGCGGGAACCGAACGCCGTCGAACACCACATGCACGCCTTTTGTGAGATGAAGTGTTTTACCTCCTCTGGAGCCGTCCGACTCCCGTATTTCATCGACCCACGGACCGGTTGCATTGATGACGATTCCCGCCTCCACGCGGAACAGCTCTCCGCCAATGACATCTCGAATTGTCGCTCCGGCGAGCTTTCCGTCCGAGCCGTGCCATAGCTGCTCCGCCTTCGCATAATTGACAGCCCGCGCGCCGAGCGAGACGGCCTTCTTCATCACTTCAATCGTGAGTCTTGCATCATCCGTCCGGTATTCCACATAAAGTCCGCCGCCCTTCAGGCCCATTCGCTTCAATAGCGGCTCTCGCTGCAAGGTCGTGGTGCTGCTGAGCATCTTGCGGCGCTCAGCCTTCTTCACTCCTGCCAGGAAGTCATAGAAGCGCAGCGCCATCGACGTCGTCAGCTTGCCGAAGCTGCCCCCTTGGTAGAGGGGCAGCAGCATCCGCTCCGGCGTCGTCACATGCGGGCCGTTCTCATAGACGACCGCTCTCTCCTTGCCCACTTCCGCGACTACCCCAATCTCCAGTTGTTTCAAGTAGCGCAATCCGCCGTGAATCAGCTTGGTCGAGCGGCTGGAGGTGCCAGACGCAAAGTCTTGCATCTCCACAAGCCCCACCTTCATTCCCCGACTTGCGGCATCAAGCGCAATGCCTGCCCCCGTAATGCCTCCGCCGATCACGAGCACATCCAGTCGCTCTTCTGTCATTCCTTCCAGCATTCGCAGACGACTGTCCGCATGAAAAGTCGTTCCGCCCATTCTTTCATTACCCATCGTATTCCCTCCTGTCACGCTCCTATTAGCATATGGCTATCCCTCTACTTTGCCGCCATCACCTATTCCCAAATATAAAAACCGCAAGCGTCCGTCATGTTCTTCTGGAACAGCGGAGAACCCTGCGGCTTCCTCTAACCTATATCTTCAATGCTGCGAAAAAGCCATGGCAGCACGAACAGCTCTCTTCCAACCGTCGTACAGCTCTTCTCTACGTAAATCGGCCATATTCGGCTGGAACAGCCGATCCACTTGGCGCAAGGAGGCGATCTCCTCGCGGTCCTTCCAGAATCCGACCGCAAGTCCAGCAAGGAACGCTGCTCCGAGCGCGGTGGATTCCCCGATAACCGGTCGTTCGACCGGCACGCCGAGCAGATCGCTCTGGAATTGCATAAGCAAATCGTTGGCAACGGCCCCGCCGTCTACTGCCAAAGTACTCAGCTGAAGGCCGGACTCCTCCGCCATGACAGACAGAACATCCTTCGTTTGGTAGGCAAGCGATTCCAGTACAGCTCTGACAAAATGCGCTTTGCTCGTACCCCGTGTGAGGCCGAAGATCGAACCTCTAACATCGCTGTTCCAATAAGGAGTACCCAGCCCGACAAAAGCAGGCACGACATAAACTCCTTCCGTCGACTCCACTTCGGCGGCAAGCGTCTCCGATTCGGCAGCCGATTCGATCAGCTCCAGTCCGTCACGCAGCCACTGAATAGCTGCCCCTGCGACAAAGACGCTGCCTTCTAGCGCATACTCCAGCTTGCCATCGATCTCCCATGCGATGGTTGTCAACAGCCCTTTCTCCGACAGAATAGCCTTCTCTCCGGTATTCATCAGCATAAAGCAGCCCGTGCCATACGTATTTTTGGTCGAGCCGCGCGAGAACGCATTTTGCCCGAACAAAGCCGACTGCTGGTCGCCTGCCGCCCCGGCTATCGGAATCTCCTTGCCGATCACCGATATATCCAGCTTGCCGTACACCTCCGAGGAGGACTTAACCTCCGGCAGCATGACTGCAGGGACACCAAGCATAGCGAGCAGCTTCTCATCCCACTGTCGTTCATGAATATTGAACATAAGAGTCCGAGATGCGTTGGAGACATCCGTCACATGCACCTGGCCTCCGGTCAGCTTCCAGATCAGCCAGGTTTCAATCGTGCCAAACAGCAGCTCTCCTCGCTCTGCCCGCTCACGCGCTCCCTCCACCCGCTCCAGCAGCCACGTAACCTTCGTGCCGGAGAAATACGGATCGATCAGCAGACCTGTCCTCGCGCGAATCTCATCCGCCCAGCCGCCTGCGCGAAGACGCTCGCAAATGTCGGAGGACTGCCGGGATTGCCACACGATAGCAGGATGAATCGGCTCTCCAGTCACTTTGTCCCACACCACCGTCGTCTCTCGCTGATTCGTTATCCCGATCGCTGCGATCTGGTCTGCGGTCACGCCGTTCCTCTTCAAGACGTCCTCCAGCACTCGTGTCGTAGATTCCCATATGAAAGCGGCATCCGCTTCTACAGTACCTGGCACCGGGTAGCTCAAAGGCAACTCTTCTTGCGCGATGGACGCGATGTTCCCCTTCCGATCCACCAGCAACGCCCGCGTGCTCGTCGTCCCCTGATCGATCGCCAACATATATTGTTGATCCATTCAGATCCCCCCATCTATAAAACGCTTACAATCCTGTTATAAAAGGTATACCTTATTTTACAAAACTTCAAACCGTATTTCATCCGCCTCTATTATTCGATTTTCGTTGCGGCTCCTGCAAGCAAATACGAGCAGAAATCCGTTCCCTATTCATTACGGGGATGAAAACAATGGCGGGCTGTGCTACAATACGAAAGTTATAAACCGAATATTGTCCCAGGAGGCTTCACTACGCTCATGCTTATTATAGGAATCGCAGGCGGCACAGGATCGGGCAAAACGACCGTCGCCCGCTCTGTTATCGACAACCAAGGAACCGATAAAGTAACATTTATCTCGCAAGACAATTATTACAAGGAGCAATCGCAGCTAAGCATGGAGGAGCGGGAAATCGTGAATTACGACCACCCTCTGGCCTTCGACAACGAGCTGATGATCGAGCATCTGCTTTTGCTGAAGCAAGGGCAGCCCGCTTACGCTCCCGTCTATGACTTTACAACGCATGCCCGGTTCAAGGATCGGCAAATCGAGCTTCTCCCGAGCCGCATCGTCATTCTGGAAGGTCTGCATGTCTTGTTCGACGAACGTCTGCGTGAGCTTCTTGATATTAAAGTATTCGTCGACACCGATCCGGATGTTCGTATTCTGCGCCGTGTATTGCGTGACATCGAGGAGCGCGGACGCACGATTCAATCCATTCACGATCAATATTTGAACACGGTAAAGCCGATGCATGAAGCTTTCATCGAGCCTTCCAAAAAGTACGCGGACATTATTCTGCCGGAAGGCGGACATAATCAGGTCGGCATCCAGTTGCTCTCTATCTTGACGGAAAAATATTTGAACGGTGACCGCGTTTGGAGCAAATAACGCCCGCCCTATGGATATGTGGATGAAATTGTTGATGATCTGATAAAACAAGTTATACACATGTTGATCATTTATTTTCAACGAAAACAAGCGCAGACTGTTGATAACTTTTCTGAATCGTCAGATTACAAACTAGAAGCCCCATGTCGCTATTCGGCGCATGGGGCTTCCATATGTCAACAATCCTTGACGTGATTAACGGCTTTTGACTAACAACTCTACGGCTTCCTTCACCAGCTTACTGGTATCTCCGCCCTTTTCTTTCTCTTCTGTAATACATTGCTCCAAATTATGTGCGACGATATAAGCCATAGCCTTGTCGGCTGCGCTGCGCACGGCGGACAATTGAGCAACCACGTCCTTGCATTCCTTGCCTTCCTCCATCATTCGCAAGACACCGCGAATCTGGCCTTCCATTCGTTTCAATCTTCGCATGACGCTCTCGTCGTACTCCATGTCACACTCTCCAGCCTGTTTGGAATCGTATTTCCGAACCATATACCCCTAGAGGTAATATAGCTTCTCCATGCCGGAATAGCAACTGCATCAGCTAACATTTGATCCCAGCAGAATCGGAAGGGAAATGGTTACCGTCGTGCCGCGGCCAACCTCGGATTCCGCTTTAATCGTGCCGTTATGCGCAAGAACAATCGACTTTGCGATACTCATGCCTAACCCTGCGCCTGTCTTTTCCTCTGTATTGGTACCGCGATAGTAGCGCTCGAACAGGTTCAGAAGCGTCTCCTCATCCATTCCGATGCCGTCATCCTCCACCGTAAGAACAGCATAATCTCCCGACAGTGCCACACGTACCGTAATGATCGTTCCTTCCGGATTATGCCTGACGGCATTAATCATAATATTGTCCAGCATACGGGCGAACCACTTATCATTGGCCAACACCCGGATTGACGTCGTCTCACTCTCTTCATTCTCGTATTGGAACGTTGTGCCTTCCATCGTCATATCATTGACGTAATTAAGTACAATCCGTCTGACGAATTCCTGAAGCTCAATGGGCTTCACAGTAAAGGGAACTTGCTTGTTCTTGAGCTGGAACGCCAGCGAGAAGTCCTGAATAAGATCGATCATATAATCGCTTTTATCCCGGATCGTGCCGCCCATCTCTTTCAATTCCTCCTCTGTAAAGCTATACTGCCCGCTCTCCAGCAGATGACCGTATCCTTGAATAGAGCTGAGCGGTGTCCGCAAATCATGAGAGATGCCCGTCATCCATTCCTCGCGGGTCTTCTCCAGCCGGGTACGGTCTTGCTCCGATGCATGCAGCCTAGCCGTCATATCGCTAAAGCCGTCGATAACTTCCTTGTACAGCTTATATTTGCCCCGCAGCAAGCCATTCTTACGGTAGATTTGCTTCCGATCCTTCTTCGACACCGTAGCATCATACTGTCCTTTGCCAAGTCGCTCGAACCAGTCGATGAACAGCAGCAATGGTCTTCCGTACCGATAACCGTGGTAAATGGAGAATACGAGCGTCGTCAACAGAACGACTCCTCCAAGCGAAACAAGGATGATAATTAAACTCTTCATGAGCGGATACTGGACATACTCTCCATTTTTGCTCTCATGGAGAACCCAATAGGTATGGGATTCGGGAACGGCATAAACCGAGACACTGGTCGGATAGCTGCCCTTCGCCTCTTCCATCATCAATAGCTCAAGCGGATTGTACGCTGTGCGTTCCATCGGCAAGCCGACCGACAGGCGCACCTGACCATCGGTAGTCATGACTTGCAACGTACGACTCGATGCCTTCAGCTCTTCATCCAAACGCCCCAATGCGCCCTCCTTGACCATGCCGTCCTTCGCATACTGATCATACAGATTCTGCAAATCAATAGCGCCTTCGTTCATATACCCTAACATAAAAAGATAAGTATTCTCATTCAGATACGTATCATCCAGAGACATCAGGACATCGTATGTGCCGAATCGTTTCGTCTTCTGTATAGTAAGCAATTCACCCGATCCATACGATTGAGGCAGATCATCAGGCGCATTAATCGACTTCGTAACTTGCCCTTCGGAATTCACCACCTGAAGCCAGTAATGCTGCTCGACGAGCTGCTTCTCCCACCTCGCTGGCACATTGGCTTTACCCTCATTCAGGTAAGTTTCTATAATAATCAATTCCAGCGCTCCGACTGGAAAACGGCGTTTCATATCTTCGTTAATCATGGACTGGGACATGACAAACAGGACTGCCAATACCCCCAGCAGTACAAAAACGAACAACAGCAGCATTTGGTAGGTGAAGTGAAGAGTAAGCCTTCTCTTCACGTTTTGCTTCTTCATAGCTGTTTACCCTTCGCCAGCTTGTAGCCTAGACCGCGCATGGTGAGCAAATGATTCGGCTCACTTGGATTGCGCTCGATTCTCTCGCGGATTTTACGAATATGCACCATGACGGTGTTATCGTCCCCGTCACCCTCCAAGCCCCATACCGCCTCATACAATTGACTTTTGGAGAAAACAATGCCCGGACTTTTGCATAGAAAAAGCAGCAGCTGATAGGCCATAGCGGGACAAGCCACTTGCTGACCTTCCACGATCAGCTCTCCAGCCGCATCATCAAGGACAAATCGTCCGAAATCATAACGCTGTCGCTGTTTATCCTCGAATACGACCTGTACAGCCGGCACGCTTCCCCGGCGCAGCCTGGCCTTGATCCGGGCCGCAATCTCCAACGGGTTAAACGGCTTCGTCACATAATCGTCTCCGCCTGTCGCAAAGCCGGTTAATACGTCGAGATCAGAAGCTCTCGCCGTCAAATAAATAATATGGGCATCCGAAATCTCCCGGATTTTGGGACATAGATCAAATCCGGTCTGATCCGGCAGCATAACGTCTAGCAATATAATATCGGCGCCATGCTTCCCAAGCAACTTCAATGCATCAGTTGCATTATGGGCCGCGTACAATTGTCGGAAGCCCTCCTTGCGGAGCGTCATCTCCAATAACTTTGTAATAGCCCGCTCATCATCTATCATCAATATTCTCGCATTCGATACATCCACTTTGAATCCCTCCTGAATCTCATTCTACTATAGAAACCTTAATTTCCGTTGAACGGATATCGATGACTTAAGCAAATAATAAGGCTTACATAATCTTCCGATAAATAACAACTCCTATAATGGACTGGAGGTGATGGAAAATGATTCGAAAAACAGGAAGACAAAGCATCGTCGATGAAATCCGCGGCATGAGCCTGTTAGGTATCCTTTTGGCTAATATGCTATTCTTCCAATACGGCATGTGGGGTCTGGAGGAACTATCGTTATTCGATTTATCCCGCGCTGACAGCATAGCTCATACACTACTGAAAATTTTGATTGAGGGCAGCTTCATGCCCATTTTCGCCTTTCTATTCGGCTATGGCATGCTTAAGATGATGGAAGGACTTGAGGCCAAAGGAGCCAAGTTCAGAAGAGTGCTTGTGCGGCGGGCTGTGATGCTGGCTTTGCTCGGGTTAGCTCATTCGCTCCTGCTATGGGAAGGCGATATTCTGATGTTTTACGGATTCATGAGCTTATTCCTCTTGCTATTCCTGAAACGCAAAGCAAAAACCGTCCTCATATGGGGGATCGTACTGCTGACGCTGCTCAGCCTTGGGGGAATCGGCGCAACGGACTCTGCTAGCAGCACGCTCATCGATAAGAGCAAATCAGAGCCATATGTACAAAAATCGGTCGAGGTCTATCAGAACGGCAGCTATTCAGACATACTCCATTTTCGCAACAATGAGGAACCTCCCCTTGAAGCAAATAAGGTCTTGTTAGTCTTCATTGCTCTGCTCGTTCCACTCTTGACCGCGCCTATGTTCTTATTCGGCATGTATGCCGCCAGAAAGGGCTGGTTTCATGAAGCCCAGACCAAACGTTCCTTCTATGCCAAATGGGCGGTTATCTTCCTGATCGCAGGGCTTATTATGAAGTCACTTAAGTATATTTGGCCCCATTTCATTCTGAGCGGCGTAGGTGAGATTAGCGGAATGACAATTCTGGCGATCGGCTATTTAATGGGCTTTGGGTGGCTGCTCTCCCTTGGCAAAGCGGCATCCTTGCGGAAAGGATTCGAGGCGGTCGGTCGATTGTCGCTCACCAACTATTTGATGCAGACCGTAATCTGCACAACGCTGTTCTACGGGTACGGGTTAGGCTGGTTTGGCAAGCTGGGCATCCTGGCCGGCATAGGGATTGGCATCGCAGTATACATCGTTCAGTGGCTGGGCAGCGCGCTCTACTTGAAACGGTTCCGCATCGGTCCCGTCGAGTCGCTGCTTCGTATGGGAACATACTGGAGCTGGAAGGGCAAGCTGAAGCAGCGCCCATCACAAACGGGCGCCGATATGAAGGTCTAATCATTTAACATACAAGAGAAACCAAAAAGACGATCCCTCCCGGACAACAGCCCGACAGCGGATCGTCTTTTTTGTTATACCTTAAAGAAACGAGGCAGGTACGCTTTGTTTCTCTCCAGCATCTCTTCTAGCAGCGCCTCCGCCACATTAGCAGAATCCGTCAGCGGATGACTTGCAAGCGCAAGGAGCGCCTTCTCTTTGCTGCCGGTTATGGCTGCTTCAATTGCTAAGCTTTCATAGGTTTTAACGGCATGAATAAGGCCCTTCGTTCCTTCCGGTACCCGCTTCACATGAACGGGGGACGCACCCTCGCTTGTAACGACGCAATTGACTTCAATCGCCGCGTCATCGGGCAAGAAGTCCAAGGTGCCGCCATTGCGCACGTTCAACGTCTGAATATCGCCCGTATTGTTGTAGATGGAATGCATCAGCTTGACTGCCGCCTCCGAATAATAAGCGCCGCCGCGCTGCTCCAGCTGCTTCGGCTTCTCCGCAAGCTCCGGCTGCTTGTAAATCTCGAACAGTTCTTCCTCCAGCCGCTTCACCGTAGCCGCGCGATTCTCGCCCCTGGCTGCGGCTGCCTTGCCCTCCTCAACCATCTCCCGGTGCAGATAGAAGTATTTTAAGTAGTAGGACGGAATCGCTCCCAGTTCCCTCATCAGCGTGTCGTTCCAAGCTAGCTGAGGCACGTTGGATGCGGAGTAGGAGCTTTGACGATCCAGCAGCTCCTCCAGCTTCGACTCGCCGTCGATCTCAATGCGGCTAATCCAGTGCAGATGGTTAAGGCCCGCAAACTCGCAATAAATGCGGTCAATCGGTACGTTGTACAGGGACGAGAGCCACTTGTACGCCGCAATCGGCGAATTGCATAGTCCAATAGAGCGAATTCGGGAATGATTCAGAATCGCTTCCGTCACCATGCCCGCAGGATTCGTGAAGTTCAAAAGCCACGCATCCGGGCAGAGCTCCTCCATGTCTTTGCATATATCCAGCAGGACGGGAATCGTACGCAGCGCCTTCATCATTCCTCCAGCGCCAGTCGTCTCCTGTCCGAGCATTCCGTATTTGACCGGGATTGACTCATCCCATCCTCTGGCTTCGAGCTGCCCTACTCGCATCTGTGTAGAGACAAAATCCGCTCCCTCAAGCGCAGCTCTCCGGTCCAGCGTAAGCTCGATACTAATCGGCAAGCCGCTTTTCTCGACCATGCGTTGTGCCAGTGCCCCTACAATTGCAAGCTTATGACGCCCCTCCGGTATGTCTACAAGTACAATCTTGCTTACCGGAAATGACTCATGCCTTTGGATAAATCCTTCTATTAGCTCTGGTGTATATGAAGAACCTCCTCCGATGACTGCTACCTTTAGTCCGTTACCCATTCGACGTTCCTCTCCTTCACCGATAGATGATTCACTAGGTTCTCATAAACCTCTGTGCCAATGCTCGATTCTTCTCTATCCATTGCAAGCAATAACGCTCCCGCAGCCGGTTCCAGCTCCAATATTTGCAGACGACAGTTCGGAGCCACTTCTTTCACTTGCCGCTCGATGAACGGCATAACAAATTTTCTTTCTCCACGGGTCAGTATGCTGCCAGCCAGCACGACATCGAACGTGTCTGCCTCCATGTTCAGCTTGTGGATAACGGCACTGGCCGCACGGCCCAATTCCACGCCTTGCTTCTCCAGTATGGAGCGGGCAAGCTCATCATGTTCTGCTACCTGGAACAGCAGCTTCGCCAGCGTATGAGGAGCCCTCTTGCCTTCGTCCAAAAATCCGTGGAACATGTCTGAGACACTTTCATATCCGACAGCAGCCAGTACTAGTTCTGTTAGAGCGGTCGGCTTCTCTCTGCCTTCCCATGAACGAACGACGCCGCGGAATACTTCCCTCGCCAATTCCCCGCCTCCGCCAAAGTCTCCGAACTCATAACCAAATCCGCCAACTTGCAGCTCTTCTCCCCAAGCATTAGCGCCATAGCAATTTGTCCCGCTTCCGCAGATCAGTACGACGCCATCCGATTGTCTTGTTCCTGCGCGCAACCCAATAACGGTGTCACACACGATCCCATGTTTGCGATAACCCATCGATGCAATCATGGGTCTTAAAATTTGAAAGTCCGCTTCCCGATCCGCGCCAGCCAGACCGAACATCGCATACGCGATATCTTCCTGCTTCAGACCGGCTTCAGCCAAAGCTATCGAAGCCGCTTCCCGTATATTGCGATCAGCAAGATCTACACCAAGCTGATGATTGCCACAGCCGCTCTTCCCTCTTCCCAAGATGCGGCCTGTTCCATCCGACACGACAGCGAGCGTCTTGCTTCCGCCGCCATCCACACCCAAGTAATACGTCAAGTATGATCTCTCCCATACCACCTGACTGATGAAGCCGGCTCCATTGGCTCACATGCGCTCGTATCCACATGATCCCCCAATGTACGCCGGCCTCAGCCAGGGTCATTATTTCGTTGCTTCAAGCTTGCTTACGTTTTCTTGCCATCTCTCTGTTTTGAACTTCAGCAGCTTGGCATAGCCCGCTTGCTGAGCATCAGCTTCCGCTTTGTCAAGAATCGCAAGTACTTGCTCATCAGACGAAGCTGTACTGATGGCTTTCGCTCTTGCTTGCTCATAGATTTCCAGAACGCGCTGTGCGATGATGCCTTCATCGGAATCGCCAGCAGGATCTAGGTTGACATAAGCCGTTGTATTGAATTGCGTTTTCCATGTAATCTCTGACTGCCAGTACGTTTCCCAATTGCGCTTTTCTGGCGGCAGAGTCGATTCGAATTTCATTTTGGAATTATCGACATATACCGTATTGCCGTTCCATTGGAAGTTGACGGTGGAGTTCATCAACTCGTCGCGTCCCTTCGGATCGCTAGTGAATTTATCCGTGAAGAGCGGAACTTCTTCACCGTCTACACCATCCCAGTACAAGCCTTCAGGTCCCCACATGATTGTACGCTGGCCTTCCGGACCAGTCAGCCAGTCCAGGAATGCGAAGATCGCTTCCGGATTATCTGCGGATTTCGTAATGACGTTAACGTTCCAGCCCAGCTGCTTGTAATCGCCAGGGAATATTTTGTTCCGGTCGAGCCCTTCCTTGTGAACCGGCCATACCATGATATAACCTGCCTCTGGATCATGAGTGGATAGTTCCATGTTACCCTTGGAACCAAACTCTGTCGGGCTGGAAGCTACATACACAGCTACCTTGCCCGTTACGATCTTCTGCTCTACCTGCTCCAGCTTTTGCGTGAAAGCATCCTGAGTCATCAGCTTCTCACGATACAAACGGCTGGCATATTGAATCAATTCGCGATAGACCGGATCGGTGAACAGCGATACCAGTTCATTGTCTTGCGGTACAGCCAGCATCGGATTGAACGTGAACGGTCTGTTCTCTGCAAAAGCCGAAACCATAATGTCCACACCAGACGCCGTCTGACCTACTTCCAGAGGAGTTACGTCTGGATATTTCGCTTTTACCTGCTTCAAATAGCTATACAGATCGTCTGTTGTCTCCAAGCTTGGCGCGCCAAGCTCATTGTAGATTTTTTTGTTGACCAGGTAGCCGGCATTTCCGTTCGGCTGTGTCGTATACCAGTTCGGGAACTGATATAGCTTGCCGTCCGGGGAACGAAGCATGTCCAGAGTAGCATCGCCTGCCCATTTCTTCAGGTTCGGATACTTATCCAGGTAATCATCGAATGGCACCAACATGCCTTCTGCACGCAGCTTCTCCACATCTGCGCCGCGCTCCATCCACATGACGTCCGGCAGCTCGCCGGATACGATCATCGTGCTCAGCTTGTTTTTGGCTGCACCGCCGGAGCTGACCGGTACGACGTTGACCTTTTTATTCTCTTTGATCCATTGCGTCGCAAGATCGGCTCCCCACTCCGGCATCGTATACCAGTCATAGTGGCCATAGAAGGAGAATTCCAATGGCTCTGCGCCTAGCTCGAATACGCCAGAAGCATTTTCTGTCGGCTCGGAAGGCTTAGACGACGGCCCCTCCGTATTGTTCTTTCCTTTAGAATCCGAACACCCCGTTAAAGCTGTAACGATGACAAGCGTGACTGACAATGCTGTTAGAAGCTTCCCTTTCCATCTGTTCATTGCATGCGCTCCCTTCACAAGTTCATCTATGGTCAAAGCCAATGGCTCTACACCCTTTGCTACTCTTTAAGCGAACCTATCAATACGCCTTTTACAAAATACTTCTGTACGAATGGATACACGCAAAGGATCGGTACAGTCGCCACCATCATCGTCGCCATAGACAGCGACTTAGTCGTCACAGCTCGCATCGCGCCCATACGGCCTTGCGCAGCGGAGTCCATGTTCTGCATCTGCTCCAGCATGATATTAGAGTTCAAGATTTGCTGCAGCTTTGTCTGAATCGGCAACAAATCGACATTAGAGATGTAGATGCTCGGCGCAAACCAGTCGTTCCAATGGTAGACTGCCGTGAATAACGACAGCGTCGCAATGACCGGCCCGGATAAGGGAAGTATGATCCGGAAAAATATGCCCCAGTTCGATGCGCCGTCAATGGATGCCGACTCTTCGAGCCCAGCCGGAATACCCTTGAAGAAAGTACGGAATATAATCATGTTCCATACGCTGATTAAGCCAGGGATAACCATAACCCAGAAGGAGTTCATCAATCCCAGCTCACGGATAAGCAAGTAACTCGGAATCAGGCCTCCGCTGAAATACATCGTGATGATACACATGACCATATAAAATTTGCGACCCATCATATCGCGCTTCGTCATGCCGTAAGCAAAAATTGCAGTTGCAATAATGGAAAGCAACGTTCCGATTCCTGTGCGAAGAACCGAGATAACGAATCCGTCGATCAATCGCTTATCCTTGAATACAACCTCATAGTTGGATAGTGTAAATTCGCGAGGCCAGAACGTAATACCGCCCAGCATCGTGTCGCTGCCAGCGTTGAACGAAATGACGGCAGCGTTCCAGAATGGATAAAATGCCACAAAACCCAATAAGAAAAGCAGCGTATAGTTCACGCCAACAAATAATCGGTCCCCGTAAGACAGCCTCATTGCCACTCGCCCCTTCCTGCTACCATAAGCTGTTCCCCGATCTTCTCGCCAAGTAGTTGGCTCCCGCAAGCATCGCTACGCTGATGACAGCCTTGAACAATCCGGCCGCTGTAGCGTAGGAGAACCTGCTGTTCTGTATCCCGATCCGGTACACATACGTATCCAGAACATCACTGACATCCCGCAGCACAGGATTGCCGGCAAGCAGCAAGATATCCTCAAAGCCTGCATTCAGGAAGTTACCGATAGCCAGAATAGAGAAGACGATTACAACCGGCATAATGGATGGAATCGTGATAGACACGATCTGTCTGATCCGGCTCGCTCCATCAATGGACGCCGCCTCGTAGAGATGCGGATTAATTCCTGCAATCGCTGCCAAATAGACGATGGAGGAGAAACCAATTTCCTTCCATACATTCGTAGCGACCAGAATGCTCCAGAAGTAGCTCGGTTCGGATAAGAAGTTAATGGGATCATCGATTAAGCTCAGCTTCTGCAGCAGCAGATTCAGGCTTCCGTTATCCGTAGACAGAATCGACGTGACAAAGCCCGAGACGATTACCCACGACAAGAAGTGGGGCAAGTAGCTGATCGTCTGAACGAGCCGCTTGAAAAACCGCCTGCCAATCTCATTCAGCATGAGAGCGAGCAGGATAGGAGCCGGAAAGCCAATACAAAGCTTGAGTATGCTAATAACCAGCGTATTGCGTATGACCGTCCAAAACTCAGGTGCGTTGAAAAACATCTCGAAATGCTTGAATCCGACCCACGGGCTCTGAAGAAAACCTTTGAACAAGCTGTAGTCCTGGAATGCCATCATGACGCCGTACATCGGAATGTAGCTGAAGACAAAAATAAACAGCAGTGCCGGCAATGCCATCAGTTGAATGTCCCATTGCTTCAAAAAGCGAATGAAAGGACTCTTTTTGCGATGCGTCTGCCTCTCAACAACCAATTTGGCTTGTGGCATCGGCTTTCCCCCCTCTAATTAACAAGTGAGATTAGCGTCAGCATTCATGACACAATCTCGTGATGTCTGTATCTTTATTGTAAAGGAGACCTTTCCTTGTTTCTCTGCCTAAACAATTAAAAACCAGCACTATTTCACTGGTTTTTAACATTGGAGCTTTCTAGAGACTTTCGGCGTGACACCGACATGTTTCTTGAAGAGCCTATTGAAATTAGTGAGGGTGCGGAAACCGCATTCAAGAGCGATGTCCGTAATTTTCATATTTCCGTTTTCGAGAAGTGTAACCGCTCTCTCCAGACGAATCTGAATCAGGTACAACAGTGGCGGCATACCGACCGACCGCTTGAAAATATCACTGAATCGCGAAGGACTTAAGTAGACGAGTGAAGCCAACTCCTCAAGCGTCCATGGGTGAGCGTAATGCTGCTCCATCACCATGATCACTTGTCTCATCTTCTCAAGCTGCCCCTCGCTAATCCCGTTATCATGACGAAATGAGCCGTCGCTGCGAAAGTCCCGATTCACTGTAGCCAAGAAACGTAGCATAATGGAATGGACGATAGTGGCGTAGGAACGCCGTTCTTGATCATGTTCTTGCTGCAACTCCAGAAGAAGCTCTCGCAGCTTTTGAATATGTGGGTGGTCTCGATCGAGACGATTGGTGAAGTGCCTCCCCATCTCGCGGAACGGACTAAGCAGCTCCGGATCGATACGCAGGCCGTGGATAAACCAGGAGGGATCGAACGTAATGACCAGCATGACAAGATCATTAGACTCGTAAGCGCGGTGCAAATCATTGGAATTCATAAGAAAAATATCGCCTTGCTCAAATTGATAGCTTTGACCGTTAATAATGTAATAACCAGTCCCGGATTTGATCAGATTAATCTCCAGCACATCGTGCCAGTGCAGCTTCTGATACAGGCTTGTGACACCAACTGTTTCGACGACAATTAAGGGATATTTTTGAGCTAATTTTACTTTTTCTTTCGGAATGGTTCCTTCTCGTAGATTAGCCTCCATCATTTTTCGCCTCCGCTATGCCTGAAAAATTGTAAACGCTTAACGTACACATCAATATGTCATATTTTCTGTCACTAGGCAACAGGATTTTTTTGTAATTTTTCGACTTCTTTTATTTGAAAAGCACATTCGCTCATTTGCCATTACTTGATCGATTAGTCGTATCCGTCTTTTATTACAAAAAAAGCGGCGATTCTCATCCGGAATATCCGGATAGAACCGCCGCTAACTCTGCCTACTGCACACTTATCGATCATTCCCTAGTCTTTATAAGGATCGAATTCATCCGCACCCGCCATGCAGACGCCGATCGGCTTCAGTACATGGAGGACATCGATCGTCTCAGAGTGGGCGTCGAGTACTTGCTTCAGCCTGCGGTAGACGAACGGACTCTCGTCTGTTCCTGCACCCTTAAGCATGACGCCGTACTCCCTCACTGCCTCTCTCATCTGCTCCGGCGATATCGCTCCGCCTGAGCGGCTGCGCGTCTTCCAATTCATTTTGCCCGCCGCTTGTGTCCGACTCATAATACGTCCGGCACCATGCACAGTGCTATAGTAGGAATCCTTGTTCTCCGCCGTATCCTTCCCTCTCACAATGACAGAGATATCGCCCATGCTGCCCCCGATAAAACCGAGCTGCCCCGGCGCGGAAGGCGTAGCGCCCTTGCGGACCACGATTCGCTCGGCTCCGTCATGGGTTTCCTTCCAGGCATAATTATGATGATTATGCACTTCGAAATCCGCTTCCGCTCCCAAGATGGCCAGCACCTGGCGGATCACATAATCCCTTCCGGCATAGGCATACCTGCCCGCCAGCTTCATGGCACGGTAGTACATGTCGCCAAGCTCGCTGTTCAGGTCGAACAATACAGGAGCTTGATCCATGCTCTCGCCCGGCGCCTTCCCCAGAAATTCGCGTCCGGCCGCCAGATTCAGAAAACCGCTTGCCGTCTTATGACCGAAGCCCCGGCTGCCGAAGTGATTCCCGATCCACAGCCTTCCGCTCTCCTCTTCCACGAACAAATCTACATAATGATTGCCGCTTCCGACCGTCCCCAGCTGATTACGAGCCAGTTCCTTCAGCTTGTTATGCTCCTGTTGTCCCACCCCGGCATAGACGCTCCAATCGGGATCATCGAACAGCTCATGGTCCACCCGCTCGCTATTTACACGGCCGATGCCGAAGGAGATGGTACGAGCTAGTTCATTCATAATGTCATTCAATCGCGGGAGTACATCTGCCGCCATTAGGTTTGTACGAACCGCCTTGTTGCCGCAGCCAATATCATAGCCGACGCCTGAGGGCGATATTTGCCCGTCGTATACGACTACCCCGCCGATTGGCTGGCTATATCCTTTATGATGGTCAGCCATTAACAGCGTCTGTACAACTTGGCCATGCTCGGCACAGGTTATTGCTTGCGACAGCGCGCCGCTCTCAGGGTTGCCCCATACGCGCACGCCGTCTATCGTCTGGTAAGCCATTGTCAATCTCTCCTTACATGAATCTTCGTCCTATAATCTAGGATCCATTTCCTTTTCTTTGGCAACTTCGAACAAAATCTTGGCCGCACATTCCTTGTATTCCTCATTTTCCGGCGATATATCCTCCAGCCTAATTCCCAGCAGGTTCTTGCCAAGCTGGTATTCATTTAGTGAGGTTTTCAGCTTCGGCATTATATTTTTTTGCTTCATCAGCTTATTGTATTTGTGCGGGAAGCGATAGTCGTCAAAAACGTTTTGTTTCGCTTAGTTCCATGCTTCCCTGAGCAAGTCACGGAACAGTTCATCCAGCTCGCTGTCAATCCCGGACTTTGCGCCCGGCAATTGCGCCGCGGCTTGCTCCAATGAAGCCAGCTGCTCTTCGATATATGCATTTAGAACCGAAATTCTAGGTTGATCATCCCATTCATCGCCCGACTTCTTGCGTATCAGCAGCTCTTCAATCTGACGGCTAAGCTCGCCGTCCTTAGGCAGCAGCGCCTCTATCAAACTTTCGAAGGCTATTGGCGGCATCGTGCCTTTGCGCAATATCCATTCGCAAGCGAGAATAGGCCGGAGTACGTAGAAATATTTTTTGATCCGAACGACTTCCCCTTGCAGATAGGTCCGATAGTTGCCACGCGCCATGTGCAAATAATGATAGATACTCGCTTTGGGTGAATAGGCTTGCGAGCTGAGCTGACGTAGCCGCTCCGCCGTATGGCACGCCTCGGCATAGACAATCGGAGAGTCCAGCCACTCCATTAACGGCGGATTGGACTTGCGGAACAAGTTCAGTCCCTTTCTGAGATCCCATCCGCTTATATCCAGCATCTCGCTAATTGGCCGTTCAATAACGTCCCGCTTGTCGAAGATAGAGAGGTACCAGTCCACAGGACGTACGTAGATGAAACGTACGTCATAGTCACTGTCCTTCGACGGAAAGCCCCATGCTCTGCTTCCTGATTCGCACGCGTACAAGATGCGAATGCCTTCTTCTTGTTCCAGAGCATCAAGCTCTTGCCTGATCTTCATCGTCATCTCTGTCATCACTCAGCCCTCCTGCTGCACACCGCTTGTTCTTGTTGATCTCATTGTCTTCCATATACGCGTACGCGAACAGGGCGAAAGTATGGCAACCCGCAGAAAAAATCCTCCATTTCCACTACTCTATCCTTTTGATAGAATAAAACGTAAACCTTTCAAGATTCCAAGGGACAAGGAGATGCTGCTATGGCAAGAGAGAGCTTTGACAAGGAAATACAGTTTCTTCGGCTGCTTGCGCTGACAGGGGACGCATACAATCGACAGCAGTTCGCCGCCCGTCTCGGCATCTCCGTACATACCTATGACAAAACGCTGCGGTACTTGAAGGAAATGATGAACGCCAATCAACAGGGCCTTACGAGCGAGCAAGACATGGAATTGTCTGAGGCCATTAGGTATAACCACTATGAATCTGCCGACCCGCTACTACTGTTCCTCTATCGGGCAAAGTCAATCAAGGCATCGGAAGGCGTACGGTTCGCGCTCCTGCTCTCTTCTATGCGCGAGCAAGCGCTAACGGCCATGGAATTAATGGATATATGCAGCGAGGCGATGCCCGCCGACTACCCTGTACCCGACGAAAAGACGATACGCGGCGATCTAAAATATATGGAGGAAATCGGGGTCATCTTCCGAACGGACGGCAAACGTCCCTTCCGCTACCGTGCTTCTACCGGGCTGGTCGACGCGTTATCTGAAGATGAATTGATTGATCTCTATGATTTTGTCGATATTCTGGCGAATACGCAGATTCCTTCGGTACAGGGCTATCTGCTCCGCGATACACTGAAAAAGGCGCTTCGGCTAAGAGGCTTGGATACCGACATCACCGAGTCGCATGTCTATAAGTACCACTTTCACTCTCGTATTCTGGACGAGGCACATCTCTATACCATCTATCAAGCGATTGAGGCCAGACGCAAGCTGACCTTTCTCTATCTCTCGCCCAAGAAGGAGAAGCGATACGCCTCCAAAAATACGAATCCGCTCTTCGAGCGGGAATCCGAAGGCATATGGCTAACCGTCCTTCCGCTTCGCGTCATCTATGACCATCAGTATGGGAGATGGTACCTGATTGCTCATCAGACCAAGCAAGGCGTCATGAAATTCCGGATGGAAGGATTAACGGGTGTGGAGTTGAGCGATGCCGTAACGGCAGAAGAATTCGATATACGGCTTGCCCATGCCGAGAGAAACCTGCAACAAAGCTGGGTAATCGACACGATGAGGCCGATTCCCGTCAAGGTGCGTTTTTTCCGACCAGAAGGATCAAAGCATGATTTCGTCCGAGAGCGTGTGGAGCTTCAAGGGCAATGGGGGACGATTACGGATGAATCGGAGACCACCTTTATCTATCACATTGTCGTAAACGGCATTACGGAAATTAAACCATGGCTGAGGAGCTTCGGCTCCAGCTGCGAGGTGCTTGCTCCCTCATGGCTGCGCAAGGAATTTATCGCGGAGTGGAAGGAGATCCAGTCGTATTATGAACCCGTTCGAGAAGATCTTTAATTATCAAATCCTGTCGCGTCTGGACGAGACAGGCGCATTCGCCCTTACCTCGCAGGAGCGGGTATGGCTCAAATCTATGCTTCAACTGGAGGCCGCAGAGCACGCCTTCACACCAGAAACGCTGGATAAGCTGCATACCCTGCTTCAAGACGAGGAGCCCTTCCATCTTCAGCACATTATTATCGAGAAGGGGCGAAATAAGGAAAGACATGTATATCATCCCCTGCTCCGCCAGCTTCGGCGCTTTATCACAGGGGGACAGGGATTTCGATTGACAATGAAGCTGAAGCATGGCGGACATAAGGTCGATCAAACCGGCATTCCTTACAAGCTGGAGTATTCCATGGTCAAACGGGAATGGTACTTGCTGTGGTATGGTACGCGGCAGCATAGTCTCATGTCGACCAAGCTTCGCAATATCGTGGAGATTCATGCGTGGAACTTGTCTGCAGAGCGCGCAGCGGCAGCCAAAGCCAGACTCTTCGAGCTGCTGGAGATGCGCAAGCGAGGGGCTCTCATCGAAGTAAATCCGTTGTATAACGTGGAGTTGTCCCGAGTTCTCTCCGCCTTCTCCTGCTTCGACAAGAAGGTGTCCTACATGGAAGAAACAGATACGTATCGTATCCACATTCAGCATCTCGCAGACGAAACTGAATTTCTGCTTTCCAAGATACGTTTCCTCGGCCTCCGCGTGAAAGTAATAGACGAGGGCTATATGAAAAAAAGAATGCTGGAGGCATCCACAAAAGCGCTCATGAGATACGCAGCAAGCGAGCCGCTTCCTTAATTCCTGTTTATGCGCTCGCTCACTCGCCGTTCCTCAAATGATTCCTTTCGACCAATCCCACTCCAATATCGTCCGCAGCTCCTCAAAGCTCCACTTCGTAATAGATGGCGGGAATCGGTCCACTTCGGCGCAAGCGGCGAGCTTATAGTTTCTATCCAGTTCATAAGTCTTAAAAAAGTGATGTCCGCCAGACGGCTCCAGCGAGACGGAACGATCCTCATTGACCAGAATGGAAAAAGAATGCAAGGGAATAGATAGTCCCTCTCCTTTGCACTTGATGTAGCTCTCCTTGAGCGTCCACAATTCATAGAAATGCGCCAATCGCTCCCCCTGGTTATGGGACATAAGCCGATTGTACTCAAGAACGGACAGAAACGATTCTGCAATATTCATATCAATTGGCCGGATTTCTTCCACGTCGATGCCTACCGGGACATCACTTACGAATAAGGCTACCCAATCCCCCGAATGAGAAACGTTAAATTGCAGCGACTCATGGCCGATTAAAGAAGGCTTGCCATACTCATTTCGCGCAAAATGAATGCGCTCGTTGCCAATCTCCAGCCTGCTTGCAATAGCAGCGCGCACAAGCGCTTCCCCCAGCAGCGTACGGTAAGCATCCCTCAAAAACCTCAGTTTTTTCACTCTCGCACGCTTCTCCTCGGATACCAAACCAAGCAGCCAGTTATAATCATCCGTCCCCATGACGGACGGGATATTCAACACCATAATTTCAACCTTCAACTTGTTTAACACCCTCGCTCCATGTCGGTCTTTGGACATGCATCTAGCCTCATTGTCCCACCCTTATCGTAGTTAATGAATACAACTTTTGTAAGGGTGATTTTTGTGAGAATTGGGGGAAATTTCAATCATCTTGCTTGAATTAGTCATTTTAGCTGTTGAAAAACGAATTGTATAGGGAGTATGCTAATTACGTTTTTTATAGCAATTTCTTGTAAAGGAGGGGACAATCTAGCGCATTCAAAATCATGAATCGGATGATAGAAGGAGGTTTATAAGATGTTCCCTGCTTCGCCGGCCTATGTTCCGGTACTCCTCCATGTCAAATGGTTCATTCGAGACCATGACTGGACACCGCAGGCCATATCACGCGTCATCACCCCTACGTTTCACTTTTGGCTAGGCTTTACTTTAATCATATTGTTAATCGCTTCATTAAGCACCCCCTATATGAATCGGCATGCATGGAGCATAGCCATCGACCGGTTCATGAATCGACTTAAGCCCCATATGCTCACTTTTCTTCGCATAGGACTCGGAATCGGGCTTATGATGCAGCTCTTCACCGGCACATATCTGGCGCCAACGCTTGTATCCCATGATCCCGGAGTCTACGTCGTACTCATCCTTGCCATTCTAGGTTTGATTCATAAAAGAACGCTCGTCATAAGCGGAGCCGCTATTCTTACGCTTTACCTTATCGTTTCACGCCAATATGGTTTGTTCCATGCGTTTGACTATATGTTTTACCTCGGCATCATCTACACGTTATTCGTCGCCAATACCCGTCTTCACCACACCTACCCCATCGTACTCTATCTGTTCTCGGGAATCTCGCTCGCCTGGCTGGCGATGGAGAAGTTCACACTTGCCAAGCTTGCTTGCTCGCTGATGCATGAATACGGTATTCCTTCTTTAGGCTTTACGGTAGAAGATTTTGTCCTGATTAGCGCCTTTATCGAGCTTGGACTGGCCTGGGCCTTTATTGCGGGCTTAATGAACCGATTCAGCGCGCTTATCTTAACCGGGCTCTTCCTGATGACTACAACCATATTCGGTATTACCGAAATTATCGGGCATGCTGTTGTCCACACGCTTCTTCTTGTATTCATCATCGGAGGCAGGGACGCCTCTACCACGCTGCACCGCCTTATGCCGAATGCCATACTGCGGCATGCCAGCGTACTGGTTTCATTTGTACTGCTGCTATTCGGGCTGATGTCGATCTACATCTGGATGGGACAACCACACAGTTGGTTCGTCTAGCGAACCCCGTCTAGCGCCTTTCACCCATGTTCAGCTTTGGTCATAGCACCGGAGCTGAACACGTTCTGAGATTGAAAATAGGGGCTTGAATTTGTACAAATCTGGATATATACTATACCTAGATATTCGATGCATTGATCATATAGGTGTAGGGAGAGATGAAAGACGCTATGAAAATCAATAAAGAACTGATGAAGGGCAGCACCGTCATCCTGATCCTGTCATTGCTGAGCAGGAAGGATATGTATGGTTATGAAATGACGAAGGAGATTGAACGAAGCTCAGCCAATGTGTTCACCTTCAAAGAGGGTACGTTGTATCCTATTCTGCATACGCTGGAGGTTGAGCATATGGTGGAAGCTTATTGGGATGAGGAAGGTGGACGAAAGCGCAAATATTATCGAATTACAGATGAAGGACGTCGTCAACTGGAAGAGAAGCATAAGGAGTGGACGCTATTCCGCACAACAGTTGACCGCGTAATTGGGGAGGGCAGCGTATGACCAGCAACATCGCTAACCATCCTCTAGTCGTCGCTTACATAGATGAGATATGCGCACATGTGAAGGCAAAAGATGTGCATGAAGATATTAAGCTGGAGCTGCTCGGGCATCTCACTGAACGAATGGAAGAACGGATAGAATCAGAGTCACTGTCGGAGGAAGATGCGATCCAGGCAGCTGTGGAGCAAATGGGCGATGCGAAGCAGGTCGGCATAGGCCTCAATGCCGCGCATAAGCCGAAGCCAGAGTGGAGCGTAATCGGTCTCATTGCCACGATGATTGGAATTGCGTTGTTCACGATTTTGTTCGCCCTTCCGGAATCGTCGCAAGCCAGTTCATCTTTCCTTCCAAAAGTAGTGTATGGAGTAATCGGGGGCCTCTTGCTGCTTGTTCTCTACTTCGCTAATTATCGCAAGCTGCTGAAACTATCATGGCCACTATATTGGGCAACAGCAATCTTGATGGCATTGGCCCAATTGTACGGGCCTCAGATTAATGGTTCAAGACAATGGATTGTAATAGGTCCTGTAGCGATTAATATCTTTTCCTACTCTCCTTATCTGCTCATCGTAGCACTTGCAGGCATTCTCTATATGCAGAAGGAAAAGGCGCGGCATGTTGACAGCCTCGATCTTCGCAGCCAATTCATTAAAGGAATCAAACAAGTCATCACCTTTATCCTGATACCTGCCTATTTGTACATGGGCGCTCCTGAGCTTGCTCAGCTAGCCGTATATTCTTTTGGCTTGATGATCCTGCTCATTCTCTATCGGAAGCTCCATTTTTTATGGGTATCGATCGCTACAATGGCAACAGCAGTACTTTTTGTTCTTTGGAATGGTATGAACCCTTATCGTCTGTATTATATTTGGCAGAGATTTGCAGGATTTTGGGGACAAGAAACGGATACCAACTACCAAACTATACGCTCAATGGAAGCCATCCAGTCCGGCGGCATGTGGGGACAAGGAATAGGTGTTCCCAATACACGTTTGCCGTTTTCACACAGCGAAATGATGTATTCTTACCTTATTTATAGCCTCGGCTGGGTATTCGGAGCTTTAATTGCCTTTATCGTTTTGGCTTTTATCGTTCGCATAGTCCGTATGGGCTTCAAGACTGCCGATTTTTACGGAAGGGGCCTCGTAATCGGTTTATGTGCTGTCTTTGGCATCCGACTCATCTGGAATTTGCTTATGTGTCTGGGATTGCTCCCTATTATGGGCATCGAGTTGCCTTTCCTGCACCTGAGTTCCGTATCCGTCCTGGAGTTCGCTCTGGTCGGTCTCATGCTTAACGTTTACAGACGGAAGGATATGATGGGGCGTTCCATTTCCCTGCAATCACCAACACAGACCTGATACGAAGCTCAAAGCGGTCGATGGACCATTATCGTGTACCTATACGCTATGTGATAGGTAATCATCACTGCCCAGTAAAAAGCCGGAGGCTGTTCGGCCTTCGGCTTCTTGGGTATGGAATGACGTTATTGCTTTTTCGCCAACAATAACGAAGTGATTTTCTGCAGCTGCATCTCCAGGGAATACGGGTCCTCCATGACAAACTCGTCGCCAGACTGGCCGTACAGATAGACATTGCCTTTTTTGACTGCCTCGGCACTTTTCCATACTGCGCTATCCATAATTTCTTTCGCATCCTCTGGCGTACTGATATAGACAAATACATGATCGCCCAGATACTCCGGCAACGCCTCGAGGGATATGCTTGCAAAGCCTTGAGGCATGTTTTTCGCCTGCTCCGTTGGTGGCAAATCCATCATTTGATAGATGGTAGAGCTGCCATAGTTGCCTCCTTCCGCAGCAAGTACATAGAGCCCATTGTAAGCAAACTGCACAACCGATACCGTCTCGCCTTCTTTGATCACTCCGGCGATTTGCTCCTTCGATTTGGCTACTTCTTGCTCATAACCTTTGACCCACTCATCGGCTTCCTGCTCTTTGCCGAAGATTTTGGCAATACTTTTGAACTTCTCAATCGGGCCAGCCGTCGACAGCTCTTCCCAATAAGGAAGAAATACAGTCGTACTGATTTTTTGATACTGCTCGATGCTGTCCTCGATGGACCCGATAATCAGATCCGGCTCAAGCATTATCAACTTCTCCGGATTCATCGGGAAGGCGCCCAGGTTTTCAATCTTGGAGAGAATCTCCTCGGTTAATCCTGCCTTCTCCATCCAAGCTTCATCCAGCATCTCTTCCCTTACACCAACAGGAATAATGCCGAGTTTAACCAAGTGGCCCATATATTGATCCGCCGCAACGCGCTCTGGATTGAGAGGAACCTCAACATCCCCTCTCAGCGTAGATACTGTTCTTGTCGTCTTTTGCTGCGCAGGCTCCTTCTGCTCCTGCTGTCCTTGATTGCCGGCCTCCGATATAACAGCCGTTCCGGGATTAACCGCTTGATTGGCAGCGCCGGAACAAGCGCTCAACAGCAACGTAATGCACAGCATAACGGTCATTGCTGTCACTTTAAAACTCTTATACATGGTCTTACTCACATCTCCCTTTAGTTGATAATGATTATCAACCTCAAACTCACTATATCGGTTTGAACGTTTGGGGAGAATAGCAATTTTTGATCTGTTGTATAGCAAATCTTCATCAAGGCTATCATTCTTCCGTTCTCTAAAAACAGCAGGCGACACCCCTTTATAACGTTTAAAGCTGCGGCTAAGCGTAAAACCGTCCGGGTAACCGACCTGCTCGGCGATCTGCTGCAGCGTAGCATTCGATTGCAGGAGCAGCCGGCTGGCATGCTCGATTCTGATTTTGCCCAAATAATAAATAGGGCTCATATTCAGCTGCTCCTTGAACTGCCTGGATATATACCCGGCGCTATAGCCTGTCGTTGCCGCGATCGAATCCAGAGAGATGGGCTCATGATAATGATCATGCATATAACCCCGCACATGAGTAAGCAGATCAGGCTTAATAACCGTCGTATTCTCTTCCTCCAATTGATCCATTAGCTCGACAACAAATTGATACATGGACGATTTGACCTGCAGCCTGTGCCAGGAGCTGCTAGACTGCCAATGATTGAACATGCCTTCTGCTAGGCTGTAGAGAGGCAGCGGATGGCTGGGCTTGATCGCATAGTGGTCATAGAACGGATTCTGTTTTTGCCACAGCTGCATAACATCAGCCCTGAAGGTGAACGGCAGTATCGCTTTGTACATGATCATGAAGTATTTAAAATCGTCTACAGCTTCAATACTGATCGCCAACCCCTTGCCGCCATGCAGCAGCTGAAAGCTGCTCACCTTATGCCGCTCGCCGCCCAAATCAATATAAGCCGATCCATTAATAGCAAATAAGTAAGAATGGGCAGGCAACTGATAAAGAGGCAGCGCTTGTCCCTTCTCCATCCGGATTTGGCGAATATCCAATATTTTAATATAGGCATAATTCCACATTAGCAGGTGCTTGTCTCTATCGATCATGTGAAAGACTCCTTTCTGCTGACCTAGTGTATGAGACACTATCCAGCTTGCGCTATCGCAATATATACATGAGAATGATTATCAATATCTCTTTTTAAAATACCAGTCTAAATGAAAAAGGGAAGCTTTTCAATGGCGAATTGAAAAGCTTCCCTTTGCAGATCATGAATAATCTTAATTCTCCTTGCGCTGCATATGAGCAAGTCCTCGAACAGGAAAACTACGAAGCTTTCCCAGCAACGTATCATACACTGGCACCGCGCTCTTTACCTTCCTTCATTCCCGCAATGTTCACTAATGACGCCATACAAAAAACCCGACGTTTCCGCCGGGCCTGTGAAAATCCGTACAAATTAATGATGAAGCACTTGATCATATCCGATCAACTCGGATACCGTAACGAAGCGAAAGCCCCGATCACTCAGTTCTGGCAGTATGCGCTTCAGAGCGGATACCGTCTGAGACTGTCCGCCTACAAAATCATGGAAGAGAATAATGTCTCCATTCCTCGCATTGCGAAGCACCTTATTCACAATTTTATGTACACCGGGACGTTTCCAATCCTCTGTATCCTGATGCCAGGACCATAACACAACCTGATAATGAAACGCTTTGGCCGCGTCGATCAGCCGATCGCTATAATAACCGCCCGGAGGACGGAATAATGCGGGTTTCTGTCCTGTAATGCGCGTAAGTGTCTCCTCGGTTTGTTCGATCTCCTTTTTCATGGCCTCCAGGGAAGAGCGGTTGTTGAAAAAAGGATGGTTGAACGTATGATTAGCAAGCTCGTGACCTGCTTCCACCTCTTGTCTCACGATATCTGGATAGCGCTCGGCATGTTTTCCAATAATAAAAAACGTGGCCTTCGCCTGATATTGTTCCAGCAGCTTCAAAATTTCCGGCGTATCCTCCGGGCTCGGACCATCGTCGAACGTCAAAGCGATGACCTTCTCTTCCGTTGGCACTTCCCAGACGATCTCGCCTCTCGTCTCATAATATTTTCGCTCCTTCGCACCCGCTGCAGGAGTTGCCAAGGCAGGCACGGATATCATCATCATGACGCAAAAACAAGTCGTTGCCGCTTTCCATTTCACCATACTCACCTCTACATTTGGAATCAAGATGCCTACCGAGTAGGATTTCCTTGTTCAACGCAAAGCTATACCCTTCAAAAGGAGAATGATTATGAACCATCGATTGCGGACTGTTCCATCCATAGCGAGAAGGGCAACTTATCTCACCCTGTTCTGCTTCACTATTTCCCTGGCTTATGCATGGAATTACGCAATAGCCGCTCCATCACAGGCAGAATTGCTTGTCCAATCCTCCTCCGATGCACAGCACAAATCCGTAAAGTCTCTGTCTCCCTCCCTATTGGAAGGATCGGCAAGCGAGGGAAGCAGCCCCTTCCTGGCCTCTGATCTTTATGTGACGATCAAGCAACCTACTGGACAAATCATTAATTATTCTGTGGACTCCTTCGGAAATCTTCATGGGGATCATGGAAAGACGATTGTCCTGCGTCCTATAGCACGAAGCAAGCTGCTGAATGAGGCCCGTCAGCTTCGGGCCAAGCATTACGGGGAACTGCTGTCTTGGCAGGAAGCGAAAAGGGTTATTCCGCGAAAAACCAACTTGACCGTCATCGATCTGGAGACGGGACTGCGATTCAACGCTCAGCGAAGAGCGGGCAGCAGTCATGCGGACGTTCAGCCGTTGACAAAGGCAGACACCGAAACGATGAAGCAAATTTATAACGGCACTTGGAGCTGGCATCGCAGAGCTATACTCGTCGAAGCGAACGGCCGCACGTTAGCCGCTTCCATGCACGGAATGCCGCATGGCGGAGACGGCATTCCGGGCAATGGCTTCAGCGGCCACTTCTGCATCCACTTTCAAGGCAGCACCACACACGGCAAAGGAAATATCGATCTAGGCCATCAGCTCATGATAGCGAAGGCGTCAGGCACGCTTGGCTCCTTTATGAGCGAGCTTGACCCGTATGATACAATCAATACCTTTTTCCTGGCCAACACGTATGACGACAGAGCGCTCATGCATCGCGTATTTCCAATCAGCATGCTGCCCCAAGCTAAGAGGAGGTACTTTGGCGCAGAAGATGCAGCCATTCGACACCGCTTCATGGAGCCTGATGAGCATTCGCATACCGAATTAATCACAGACATTCCAGTTGAGACTTGCCAGGCACGCGGTAGCCGCTGCGCGCAGAAGTCCGTGAGTATCTTTCATATGAGAAGATTATCTCTACTGGATGCATGGACAATCGACGACATTACAACCCCGAGGCAATAGGGGAAATGATACTCGTATCTTTCTCCTCCTTGGCTTTGGATAACGCTGTGATGGCGAATGCTCCATAAATAACCATAATGATGGAGGAAATAAGGAGAAGGCTCTCTGATACCGTAGGAGTTGATTCCGTTTTTTGCTTCTTGGCCATGATGAGTGTCCTTCCTTCAAGGGATTCGTCTGACGGTTTAACTTAGTTTATGTGCAGGCAGAAGCCCGTTACACGGCAGACGCCCAGGGAAGAAAAGAAATAAGACGACTGCCTCCGTTTGACCGGGGAAACCGTCTTAAACTTTCATATCTGTACAACAACTTAGGGCTGTAGCAACATTCTTGATAAGATGCCCTATTACTACTTTCAGGAAGTCTGGACACTACTAAAACATCTTGGTATTCGTATATGCCGGGACGACCATCAGAAGGTTTGGATTAAAATTCTCAATGGCAAAAGAAGAAAGCTTGACCGTTCATGATTTACATAAATCCCATTGTATTTCTATCTTTCATCCAATCGCCGCTGCGGCTCTTCGAGTAGTCAGAATTCATCTCGTTAATCATATCCATCAACCTCACTTCATTCTCGTAATGCTTCTGCAAGGCGGCAGATACATAGAGTTCACCAAGCTGCGCAAAGGTGAATCCGTCCGTGCGTCTGGCCGCTTCCGCAAGCGTCTCCTGATCAACTAATTGCGCCATCCCCTTGCGCTGCAAATAATCAAGGCGCATCGACTGATCCGGCGACTTTACCTCGTAAGCCCGATCGAATCGCCCTGCTCGGTTCATCAGTGCCGGGTCGATGCGCTCCGGGTAGTTGGTCGTCCCGATGAGGAAAATCCCTTCCTTGGAAGCTACGCCATCCAAAATGTTGAGGAAGTAGGATCTGCACGATTCCGGCATGGAGTCTATATCTTCAATAACCAGCACCATCGGCGCCATACGTACCGCAGCAGAGAATACCTCGCTGATGGACTCGCTGTTCGTATACTCTGTAATTTGCCAATAGGTTACCGGTGCGCTCACCGTACCTGAGATTGACTTTACTAATGTCGTTTTTCCATTGCCCGGCTTGCCGTAGAGCAGAATCCCTCGTTTGTACGGGATATTATAGGTTTCGAAAAAAGATCCTTCCTTATCGAAAAACTCATCCACCGATCGATAAATATGCGCCTTAAGCGTCTCATCCATAAAAACGTCGCTTCGAGCGACAGGATGGGTCGCGCTAAGATGCTCACGCTCCAATCCATCTCTTGTATCGCTATATAACATGATTTTCCGCTCGGCAAGCTGACGCTGACGCATATCAGCCAGAAATTCACCCATGCTCTCTTCGCTTGCCGCAAAAATCAAATTCTCGTATCCGAGTCCATGATTCATTTCTTTCGGAACGCGGGCAAATGCAACTTGAAACGCAGGGTAGAGAAGCAAGTTATTACGGACGGCCGGTCTAATCTCATAGCTGCCCTGACGAGGCGACATTGCCGTGTCCGACTCGTAACGGAATACATCGGTCTCTACGAGATCGTACAGGCTCGCCGCATGCTCCACACCGGGGTAGCCCCTTCGCACATCCTCCTCCAGCGAGTCCCACATATCATTGCTATCCTCTTGGTAATAGAGACGGAAAGCGCCGCCGAATCTTTCCTCCAGATAGCGGAAGATGCGTCTGACTGTTTCCGCATAATCGAAATAAGTTTTGCCAATGGAGACCGGACCTTGGCCAGAAGGAGCGATGAAGGAAGCCCTTTCGCTCGACATAGCCTTATCTTTAACCGCTTGCGTTAATTTTGCTGCTGCTCTCATCGTTATACTCCTTTGACCGTCGCAAGCGGGCTGCACTTCGCCACAACAGTGGCAAGTCCGGCTCCAACGACGCTTTCTATGATTTGATCTACGTCTTTGTAAGCTTGCGGGGATTCATCCAGAATCGATTCCAGCGCCCGATGGTTTACCACAATCTCATCCTCGCACCCTACGCGCATAGAGGCGGCAAATTCATCTACTGACACTAGCTGCTTTGTCGCATTGCGGGAACGAATCCGTCCCGCTCCATGGCAGATGGAGTAATAGTTGTCCGCACCGCCGGCAGCGCCGACCATCAAGTAGGAGGCCGTCCCCATCGATCCCGGTATAAGCGCCGGATGCCCTGTCGTCAGATACGGGGCAGGATTGCCGGGATGTCCTCCCGGCAGCGCCCGGGTTGCACCCTTCCGATGAATGAAATAGCTATCCTCTCCTTCTTCTTCTCCACAAGCGTAATTATGCATCAGATCATAAAGCGTCCGCAGCTCCACGCCGGATCCGATCGTGTCGCGGAAGGCTTCTCGGACCGCGTAAGCAAGCAGGTGACGATTCACAATGGCGAAGTTCAGAGCAGAATACATCAAGTTTATATAGGTGTCTCCCGCCGCACTGCCGATCGGTGCGAACTGAAGCTTGGGATCGGCAGTGCCATGACCTAGCTGGCGCATCGTCTTGGCCACTTCCGAGCTGCAATATTGGTTGACGGCGCCGCCCCATGCGCGGGAGCCGCTGTGTATCATGACAATGACCTGTCCATCCTTAAGTCCCCATTGCTGCGCAACGTCATAATTGTCTTCATGAAGCTGAATGGACTGAATCTCGACGAAGTGATTGCCTCCTCCAAGCGTGCCCAGTTGACGATGTGATCGGTGCCACACATGCTCCGGCAAGCGATCCAGCACATCTTCATTGAATCGAAAGCCGCTGCTTTCGACATGCGTTAGGGAAGTGGCCTTTCTAGGCGTATACGAGTCCGGCACATATTTGCCCGGCAGCCCGTGAAGCCCTTTGCGAAGCACATGCTCAAGTCTAATGTCGGAGAAGTAGCCTCTGGCATGGCTCTCGACCGGAATAAGTTTCTCTATCGCTTTCACCAGCTTCCGGCGAAGCCTCACATCCTTCAAATCCTCGGCCTGCATATTCGTCACATGGACGCGCATGCCGCAGCCGATGTCGCTGCCTACGATGGAGGGCGAGACATAGCCATTCTCCGCTCCCCATACAGCTGTCGTGCCGATACATGTACCGACTCCAACATGTGCATCCGGCGTATAGCTCATGTAGCGAATATTTGGAATTTGCAAATTGTTGTTCGCCATCTCCAGCACCTTGGATCCCATATCCTGGAATAATCTATCGCTGGCATAGATGTGCAGATCGCCTGCCGGCAGATCAATCTGCCTGTAATACGTTTCGTTGTTATTCATAATGAAATTTCACTCACTCTCGTTTAGTAGAAATAAAAAAGAAGACCGTAAGCCTAGGTCGCTTACGGTCTTCAAGCATGCGGAAAATAGGAGCGGTTCGCACCAGCAACCACATGTGGTCACGTGCTTCCGCTTCTCCTTGCTCAGGCCCGTAGAGGCCGATGGACAATGAATGTATGGTTTGCTTTCTTAACTATGCGGTCTAACATGATCGTAACGAACATGGCCCTCGGCCTCCTTTCCAAATGTGATAGAGTTATCATAATCGATGCCTGCCGCTGCTTCAATGTAAAAAACAGCTATAGCTGTTTTGGAGCCATTATGATTGCAATAGCTTCAGCTTTTCAGCCACAGCAACGGCCCTTATCCGGCGATCTACATTCAGCTTCTTGAATATATTGCGAACGTGAGTTTTCACCGTCTCGCTCGTAACCGTCAACTTGACGGCAATTTCCTTGTTGGAAGCTCCTTCGGCCATCAGCAGCAAAACTTCTTTCTCCCGTTCCGTCAACTCCATGTGCGGGCTGGCAACCTCCTCAGAAGAGGCTCGGCCGAAATATCTGCATATTGCCGATTCAGCAGGGGAAGAGCTTCTCTGCATATCTGCAGCATCTGGGAAGCTAATCGCATCTGTGCGGCAGAGTTCTTCTCCTTACGTTGTCGACTATACAGCATCTGTATGGCACGATCCCTCCATACATGCAGTCGCTTAAAAGATCGGCAGCGTACCCCACTCTTATGTGAACCGGAACGCTACCGCTCCCGCATCAAAAGGGAATAACCGATAATGAAAAAAACCGTCAGCAGCGAGTCACCTCACCCTAACGGTCCTAAACATACGCCCTATTATAACAAAAAGAGGGATCCCAGCCCCAATACCCATAGCATCGGTATCAAATTGACGATAACCGCAGCCCGTTTCTTCCGTTTGTGAATGACCCATGCGATAATCGAACAAGCCACAACGGCAATAGGATAAATCGTAATCGCAAGGACGAAGCCTAAATTGGCAGCCCCGACGCCACTGTCAAAACTCATAAACGACAATCCCCAGAAAACAAACCAGGGCAGTAAACCAATCACATATAAAATTTGAGTAAGAATCAGATATACCTTCATGCGTCTCCCCCTTAATCAAGGACAACAAATACTAAGGTCTCCTACCATCGAATGGAGGATATCAAGTCTATTATATCACTTTTCTCCGCGTCGCTGATTCTCCATGCCTCTATCTCATTTTTGATTCTTTCCATGCTGGTATAGCCCTTCGCAAGACCATTCAGCCTAGCGGCAACGGTGGCGTCATTCAACTGGCTATGTGAGGGATATCGTGCGCTGAGCGATTCGACCGCTTGCGCATACCGCTTTAAGTAATATTTCTGATGACGCTCCTCGGCGCTATAAAAGTTGCTGTACAGCACAATGTCCGTGTCCGGTCTAGCGTATCCTCGGCGCTCTCGATCAAGCAGCACGCGATCAATCGCAGTGCGTTGGCTCTCATTCTCATAAAGGAGCAGCGAGTGATATTGCCGGCCCCTGTAACCATTAATATTAACTGGATTATGATGCTCCCAAAAGTAGGCGGCCAGCTCCTCAAAGGATCGTATGCTGGAATCAAATTCAATTTGAACACTTTCCGTATGATCCCCCAAATTACGGTACGTCGGCTGAGCGGACTGACCTCCCGTGTAGCCAACGCGTGTGCGAATCACTCCCGGCATCGCACCGAACAGCGCTTCCGGACTCCAAAAGCAGCCCATGCCTAACGTGATCCGCTCTGTTCCCGATACCAATTGAGCGCTATCCTTCTCTGCAAATGAGTTATCCAATACGCCTGTCATCCTCTCCAAGCCAGGTTCATCCGCGACATCTTAAGTACAAAATAAAAGCCGAAGATCATTATATCACGAATGATCTCCGGCTTTCTTCACACCGACCAAAGCGTTGAGCTGCTCCAACAGGTTGCCTCCGCCAGTCAAGGAGATGCTGCCTACCCGATCGCATATCTTCTCCAGATACTCCAGCTCCTTCAACCGATACAGCGTACTGTTCTCCTCCATCAGCTTTGCCGTATTGAGCAAGCTTCTAGTGGAAGCCGTCTCTTCACGGCGCGTAATGAGATTGGCCTGCGCTCTCTTCTCCGCCAGCAGCACGGTATTCAAGATATCCTTCACCTCGCCAGGCAAAATAATATCCTTCACGCCTGCGGCAGCAAATCGGACCCCGAATCGATCGCTATGCTCATTCAGACGACTCAGCACATAGGCGCCGATCTCTTGCTTCACGCGGAGCAGATCATCCAGCTTCATCGTGCCAATGTATTCACGCAGAATCAGCTGCAGCGTAATATAAACCTGCTCATCAAAGCCTTTGATCTCCAACGTTTTGCTTGGACTTACGATCTGATACTGGCATACAAAATTGAGTCGAAGCGTAATTTTGTCTTCCGTCATCATCTCCTGTCCGGTCAAATCAAGCTGCTGCTGACGCAGGTCGGCCATTTTCACTTGTACGCTAACAGGAGCATGTTTCCAAAAGTAATATTTACCGGGCGCAAGCTCTCTTTGAAAAACGTGATTATAGTGCAGGAGCCCTCTTTCATGATTGGCCACTTCAATGACCGTACAGTAAGGCAGCAGCCGCTGAGGAAGCGCAGCAATCAGATCGGACGGAAGCTCAGGCTGACGGATATCGATATGTACGAAGCGATGCTTTTTCAGCACATTCCAATAGGCATAGCTGCCTGCCCCTAATAAGGAGACGAATCGGCCATCCTCATAATGAAGCACATACTCGTGATCCTGGACATCCACAACCGCAAGCTCCAGGCCCAATTCCGCATCATGACGAAATAGAGCAAGCTCTTTGCCTGGCACCGCAAATGGTCTGGTCACCTCCTGTACGATCACTTCGTTTCCAGACCAAGACGTGTAGCGATACGTTCCCGGCTTTAAATGATGGATATAGCTGCCTTTATGAAAGAGCAATCCTCGCTCATCCGATTTGATGACTATTGTTTTGATCATTTTTTTCATCCTATACACCTCTTCTTCATTTGATCTTCCGCAGGAGCGGTCCTTCGACATCGGGACGGAATCGGATTCAGAATCGCTTTTGCCTCCAGTTGACCGCATCTGTAACGAGGAGGCGTCGGGGTCCTTGCCACCCGTACCTGCCTCGGTCTTCTGTCAGCCCTGCGCGGATAGCTTTCGTGATTCGGTATCCTCCGATTGCATAGTCCGGCCAAAGCGGAATTCACCGCTTCCCTGCATCCGTTTGCCGCCTCTCCTTACGAAGGGGGACAGGAATGCAAAGGGTCGCTGCTGCTCCGACCGTTCCCTGGAAGACCTGTTCAGACTTGCTCAATTGCTCGATCCTTAATCGAGTGTCCAACCTGGCGTCTGTAAAGACGATTGGGATTTGAACCCAATAATAATTTTGGAGGATTAATGTTGCACAAGCGTTCAGTATACCGGAGCCGAATCGGACCGGCACTGCGGAACGTTAGAAGTTCACGCCCTGGAACCTTGCTGCTAACGATTAACCTCCTTCATCATGCCAGAATCCGGCAAAAGCGAACATGGCGAAAGTATTACAACGAAAAAAATGATGCACATAAGCGGCTCGTATGGACCGAAAAGGGTACGAAAAAAGGCAGCCAAATCATTGGCTGACCTTATACTTCAGTAACCTTCATCCAATCTTGAAGAGATGGCATCAGCTTGTCCGCATCGCGATAGCCCTGCATGTAGAGCGCATCCAGCTTCTCTTTATTCCGCTCCATTCTGCCAACCGTCAAGGTCTCTTGAGGCCGAATAACAAATACGTTGCCTGCCTTCTCCTGACTTTCGATATAATCCAATGTCTCATTATAGACCTCATACCTGCGCAGCATCGTCTCAACGAGCTTCGGATATTTGGTATAAGCGCGCTTCAGCATCCAGGGAAAGCGAGAGCGGGATTTGCGATAGTCGCTGTTGCGCGTCAGAATAAGCACATTGCGCTGGTAGCCTTGTCTCTCGGCCTCTCGCAACGGGATGGGATCGGCAATGCCGCCATCGAGCAGCTTCCTGCCGCCGAACTCGACGATCGGAGCGATAAAGGGAAGCGAGCTTGACGCCCGTAGCAGCTTTAATAAATCATAACCGGGATCGTTCTTATGATAATAAACAGGCTCCCCTGTGGTGCAATCCGTCGTACCGATGACATATTCCTCCGGACTGTTCTGAAAAGCATCATAATCGAACGGCACCAGCTTATTCGGAATTTCATCAAATATAAAATCCATGCCAAACAGCTGCCCATTCTTCCATAGATTGCTCCAAGACAAATATCGCGGATCACTCACCCAATTCACATTAACGATACGATTGCGTCCAAGCTGCCTGGACAAATAGCTTGCTCCCATGCAGGCTCCTGCCGACACGCCGATTGTATAGGGAAAGTAAAGCCCATGCTCTGAAAAATACTCCAGCACGCCCGCTGTATAAACGCCGCGCATGCCTCCGCCTTCCAGTATTAAGCCATTCGCATGCATAAGCTGCCTCCTTCGCAACATGATTCACATGTGTAACCTCTTTTATCCAGCCTAGCACTTGAACACCCAAAAATCTATAGCCCTCAAGCCGTATACCGTTCAGTTATATCTTCGATGGAAGTAAGTGAATAGATTAGCCGATTAATCAAAATATTAAGGATATCCGGCATCTTGGGCGTACACTGAACATCGAACATCCATTCATGGCATCCTTTTGGGAGGACAGATATGATGAATCAAAATCAAGTAAATCCGCAACAAACAAGCAAGCTGTCCGTATTTGCGCTAGGCGGCGTATTCGAGATTGGAAAAAACATGTATGTCGTGCAATACGGAGATGATCTCGTCGTCATTGACTGCGGCTCCAAATTCCCGGACGAAACCCTGCTCGGCATCGATCTCATCGTTCCCGACATTACATATTTGCTGGACAACAAGCAGCGTATCAGAGGTCTATTTATTACGCATGGACATGAGGATCATATCGGAGCTATTCCTTACATTTTGAAGCAGCTAGATATGCCTGTATACGGAACTCCGCTGACACTCGGTCTGATCAAAGGCAAATTGAAGGAGCATAACCTGAGCGATAAAGGATTGCATAATATTAACACCGACAGCATCATCGAGCTGGGTACGCTCACGCTGTCCTTCTTCCGCACGAATCATAGCATTCCGGATTGTGTAGGCATCGCCATTGATACTCCGGAAGGAACAGTCGTTCATACCGGAGATTTCAAGTTCGACCTCTCGCCCGCCAACAAGCAATTTCCCGATGTGCATAAAATGGCCCGGATCGGCGAACGCGGCGTGCTTCTTCTGTTATCCGAGAGCACCAATGCGGAGCGGCCCGGGTTCACCCCCTCCGAGAAGCTGGTGGGAGAGCGCATCGAAGAAGCCTTCCAAAAAGCGACAAACAAAATATTTCTCACAACCTTCGCTTCCAATGTAAACCGGCTGCAGCAAGTGATCAACGCTGCGCGCAAAACGGGCCGCAAGCTGCTGTTGCTCGGGCGCAGCATGGTGAATGTCGTCCGGGTGTCCCGGGAGCTTGGTTATCTGGATGTACCGGATGGTATGCTCATTGAGCCCAGAGAGACCGGGCAGTTCACTCGTGATCGTATCGCGGTATTATGTACCGGTAGCCAAGGCGAGCCCTTGGCAGCCTTATCGCGTCTGGCCAGCTCCACACATCCCTTAATTACGATTGACCCTGACGATACGGTCATCTTCGCCTCATCTCCGATACCCGGCAATGAACGGAATGTTGCCAGCACGCTGGATCATCTGTATTTGCTGGGGGCGCATGTGATCCACGGCGGCAGCGGTTCGAACGGGATGCATGTGTCCGGGCATGGCAGTCAGGAGGAGCTGAAGCTGATGCTTACCCTCATGAAGCCGACCTATTTTGTTCCGATTCACGGGGAATACCGCATGCTGCACCAGCATCGTCAGCTTGCCGTAGACGTCGGAGTCGAACGGGAGCATGTCTTCATCTTGCGAAATGGCGATGTACTGGACATCAGCGGCGGCCAAGCAGTCAGCAACAGGCAGATTCCGGCAGGAAACACGTTGGTGGACGGTTTCGGCATCGGCGATGTCGGCAACATTGTACTGAGGGATCGCAAGCACCTGTCCGAGGACGGCATTATCGTCATCGTCATTACATTAAGCCGCCAGGAAAATGCGCTGCTGTCCGACCCGGATGTTATCTCGAGAGGCTTCGTCTATGTGAAGGAATCGGAAGGCTTGCTTAGCGAGGTTAGTCGAATCGTGATTCGTACCATTGAGGAGCTCCAAGAATTAGGTAATGACTGGAAGTGGGCGATCTTAAAGACCAAAACAAAAGACTCCGTCGGCGCTTTCCTCTATGCGAAAACAAAAAGAAGACCGATGATTCTCCCTATTATTATCGAGATATAACTCACAACAAAAAGGATAGCTCGCAGCTTCTTTCTGCGGCTATCCTTTGTTTCATTTATGGAATTTGAACGCCTGATCCAAGCTCCTCACGATCATTAAAGCCAATCGGAACGATGCGATATGAACCTTGACTGCTATCAATCGGTCCGAATCGGATATACGATCTCTCCCCCGGTTCCTCCGATACATAACCCTTCGATTCCAAAATCTCTTGACCGCTGTCCGAGACAAGCTTCCATCTTAGTGAATCCGATGCCCCTGCTGCATCAAAATAAATAAGTGTCGATATCGGCGTCAGAATGGCTCTTTCGATCGTGACAGTCTGCCCTTGAGGAAGCGATATTGTTTCATTCATATCAATGGTTTTCATAGCGGCATTAAGCTCACTAGAAGAAACCTCGACGTGGAATATCCAAGGCTGTTCGATTGGTTTGCCTGTTATCTCATACTCGCCTTTTCCACTGATTCGATCGTAGGCAATTGTCAGTTGAAGCGGTTGCCCGTTCCGCGGCAGCTCCCGCACACTAATATCGCCATATACGGTGTACATCCCTTCCACAACCTTAATCGACTGCGAGCCCCTCGTAAGCTGGATATCCTCACCATCCACCAGCACACTTGGCATGAGCTGCGTCTGATAGCTGAAGTCAATCCCCTTCGCAGGCTCGAAGGTCGAGCTGATGAGCAGTCGATCTGAATCGACAAGCACTTCGTTCAGTGTAAGCTTGCCATACGCATTCTCGGCGGATTCGCCAAATACGGTCTTATAAGCGGAATAATCGGGCGGAGTCTCGCTATGAATAAATCGTTCGATCTGACCCGCTGTGGCCGGGATTTTGGCAAGTGTCAGCTTACCGTATGATAATGTAACGCCCATCGCGAGAATAAGCACTGCGGCAAAACCTACCCATCTTCTCGCAGTCATCATGCGGTGGCGCCCCAACTTATTTTTTACTCGATTCACCCATCTCTTCTGCTCTAAGTCAGACAACGGCTCCGTCTCATACTGTGATATGTCCAGATTCATCTCATTCCATTTTTCAAAAATCGACATTCCTCTACACCTTCCTCGGAATCAATATGTCCCGCAGCTTACTGCGTCCTCGCGACAGCTTGTTATGAATCCATGATTCTTTCACATTCAATTGCTGTGCCATTTCATGCGAAGGCACGCCTTCGAGATAATACTTTTGGAACACAACGCGTTCCGTATCCGACAATTGCTCCAGTACATCTTCTACATCATGCGATGGCGTGGCTTCAGGATGCTTGTGATAGAGCACATCCGTGATGTCTGCTGTGACAACATGCTGCCTTCTTCTAGACATTTTGCGCTGGTAATCGATTGCACGGTGCTTCGCAATAGCAGCTATCCATTGCTTGAATGTGTTTCTCTCCTCATCGAACGCGTCGATATGATGCCAGATCGCCAGCAACACATCATCGAGACACTCCTCATACTCTTGCTCATTGAATTGCACATGCCGCTTAATAATCGCCGCAAGCAATCCGCCGTACGTCTTCACGATGAACGCCAGCGCCCTTTCATTGCGTTTCTTGATGTGCTTCACTACGTTGTCCTCTGTTATGCCCACCCTGCCTGCCCTCCTTTGCTTCCATGTTTGATACTACAAGCTAATACGCTCCTCATTCCCGATTCCTATCAACATCTATTTCAATACTATAGGGTGGATTCAAACAAAAAAACAGCCAGATCCTTAGATCCGACTGTTCCCTCCATATTTCCCATTACGCTAAAATTCTTATATAAAACCGCCGTTCACACGAAGCGTCTGTCCCGTCACCCAGCGAGACTGCTCGCTAGCCAGAAACAACACAACCTCCGAGATATCCTCCGGTTCTCCGATGCGTCCAAAAGCGTTCATGCTGCCTATGGTCTTGACTTGTTCTTCCGTCTTCCCAACCGTAAATAGCTCGGTGGTCACAGGACCTGGGGAGACTGCGTTGATCGTAATGCCTTTAGGGCCTAGTTCCTTCGCAAGCTGGCGCGTGAATTGCTCGACTGCGCCTTTCGATCCTGCGTAAGAGCTGTAAGCCGGGAAGATTTGCCCCGTCACCGAAGTAGAGAAATTGATAATGCGTCCGCCCTCTCCCATATGCTTCACCGCTTGCTGGATCGCAAAGAAGGTCCCCTTCACATTAATATCGAATTGCTTGTCGAAGTCTTCTTCGGTCGTCTGGAGAAAGCGGCTTCGTGATCATGATGCCTGCATTATTCACTAGTATATCCACTCTTCCGTATGCCTCCAGCGTTTCCCGGAATAAGCGCTCTACCTCTGCTACTTGGCTAATGTCCGCCCTGATAGCGATGGCCTCGCCCCCGCGTTGCACAATGCCCGCTACGACTTCCTCAGCTTTGCCTGGGCTGTTTGCATAGTTGACCACTACCTTGGCGCCATGCTGCGCCAAATCCTCGGCTATCCGCTTGCCCATCCCTCTTGATGCGCCTGTAACCAATGCTACTTTCCCAATTAAAGACCGTTCCATCCCTATCCCACCTTTATATTGTCATTCATGCTGGAAATCACAGATTACACGCATACGGCTATTCATCTTTAGCTATTCTTTCCTCATCTCCGAGTTGAATACTCTATCGTACGCGATGTGAGATCATCATAGCCCATGCCAATAACGAATGTCAAATGACATTTTTTATTATTTGTCATTCAAGGGTTATGTCTGGCCGATAACCCCCTTAAGCTTGCAGTCCCCACCATTTCAAAACAAACCAAAAAACCTCCGAATCGTACGCTTGGATTCGAAGGTTGTATGAGACAGAACATTATTTTTTTAACAGACCGGACATCAACAGTTGCCACACAGCGTCAAAGTCAGCAGTATGACTGTCGGATATCCATGCCTTCGCATGAGCCGGATGGTGGAATGGGGATGTCGCCAGAAAAAGAGCTCTGGCCAGTTGCTCCGAATTCCCTTCCTTAAACTCCCCCGTCAGCATGCCACTGTCAATCAATCTCCCCATCTGTGTGATAAGCCGATTCACATGAGCCTCAATTATTTCCACTTCGCTCAGCGTGACGGCAGCATACATCTTGAACATCTCCGCGTCCTCCACAGAGAAGGTTCGCTTAAGACCTATCAGAGTTTCCATCCACAGGCGCAAGTGTGCCGCAGCACTGCCCCCTGTCTGCTCTGCAAGAGTATCCAGCGGCACTGTAATACTCAAACGCAGCCATCTCTCCGTCACCGCCTCCCGAATGGAAACCTTGCTCGCGAAATGTCTGTATAAGGTACCATGGCTGACCTTCAGCACCTTTGCAATATCAACGACCGACGTCTTGTCTGGTCCGAAGCGCCTCAGCACTTGCTCCGCGGCATCCAGTATCTCTTCTTTCGTTAAAGGCAAATCATTAGCCGTCATAGGAATAAGCAGCCGAATGTTCTACTAAAGCTCCTTCAGCTGCCCGCTTCCCCCCTTTCACTTCGTTCATTATAGCATCGCTTGCATTGAACACAACTATCCTTTAGCTTGTAGACCTTTTCTGCTTCCTAAATAAGAAACCACAGCCTTCCGGCTGTGGTTGGAACAACGAGCATATAGGATAGAGCATATCACACACTAGAGACCCAGCTTATGCCCTTTCTCTAGACGAAGGATTTGCTTCTCCCCTGTGTCGGCCAGCTCTCTGAACTGGATGATCGTATCTCTCATTTTCGGCAAAGCGTCCTGCTTGTAGGTACTGATGGAATCCAGCGCTTCCAGCACATCGGAGAAAGCCTCCTTCAACGTATCGACCGAAATACTCGTCTCCAGCGATTGCTTGTGAATCGCCGCACCCTGATTTTTCAGCATCTTGGACGTGCCGCTGATCAGATTGTCCGTCGTTTCATTAAGCAGCTCGATCTTCTGCAATACAATCTTTTGATTATAAAGGGCACTCGCAACCGTTACAGAAATTCTCAAAGCGGAGACTGTTACGTTCCGGGCGCGATCAACCCCGCGGATAAGCTCCTTATTGTTCCGCATAACGACCTCGATGGCCATAATCCCTTGCTGGTTCACAACCTGCATCTGCTGCAGATCCATCACCCGCTGGCGCAGCGGGAACAAGATTTCCTCCGTAATAAAACGAACTTTGTCCTCCGCCTCCATACGAAGCTTCGCCGCTTCGATCTGGGATTCGATCTCCTGATCCATCAACATGCCGAGCTGAATCTCCTTCTGCAGCCGCTTGGTTAATTCCCGAAGCGTCTGCTGTTCGAACTCCAGCGTCGTGTTGTCATTCCTGAGTACGGTTTTACCCTTATCCAAGGAAATAATAATATCGGAGATGACCGAGTCCGCCTTCTGATATTTGGCAAAATACTGACGCAAGGGATTAAACAGCTTGCCAAGAAGTCCGCTTTTGGCAAAGTCCAAGGCGCTTGGGTCCAAATCCTTAAGCTGCGTATGCAGCTCCATCAGCCCCTTGGCCACTTCCCCGCCTTCATCTCCCGTCTTGGACAGCTTTCCTACGGAAATCTGCAGAAGAGAGTTTTTGTCCGAAGATGATCTCATTGTGCTCATGCCGAACTTGTCGATCGATTGCAGGATTTCTTTGCGCTTCTCCAAAGACTCGATGTCGAGCTCCATAATCGAAGAGACGTTATTTTGCGCGAGCTCCTTCAATTGGGTAACTTCCTCCGGCTCCGGCTTCACCTGCTCTTCGATCGCGGATTTTATTTCCTCCGGCTTAATGACTTCCATCGTAAACGACATGCAATCCCTCCTCAGCTAATGGATAATCCGTCTATATCAAACGCTTGCTCCAAACCTCGCCATTCCCTTACATTTGAACGTTCAGCAGATTGCCAATTTTGTAGACGACATCGTCAGTGTCAGCATTAATACTGGCCGCCTCATTAATACTGGATATGCTCTTCAGCGCCTCGATATTAGCGTTGTAGCCGATTGTGTAGACGGGAATTTTATACGTCTCGATCAGTCCTCTAACATCCTTAAGCGAGTGGCCTTCATTCGTCTCCCCGTCGCTTAGAACGAAGATCACCGGCTTCACGTCAGGGTTCAGCGCGACTTCGTCCTGCAGCAGCTTCATCGCAACGACAATACCGTCGAATGTAGCCGTCCCGCCGCTTGCCTGCAAGCTGTTAATCGCTCCGACGAACATGGACTGCTGATTCGTATCATACTTCGCAATGGGCAGATTAATGGACACGTCGCTGGAATAGGATACGAATCCTATACTATTGTCACGACCGAGATACTTCTGTCCTTGCAGAAGCGATTCCTTCAAACGGTTCAGCGGCTCGCCGTCCATGCTTCCGGATACGTCCGCTACGAATACAGCTGCAATCGGCTTGCTGCCGTCCTTCTTCTCTTTCCACAGCTTCTGCGCAGATATTAACGTACCGCCATCGACTGCCTCAAGCTCTGCCAGGTATTCTTCCAAGCCGTTAAAGCCTTTCTCCGTCCCTAGCTTCTGATTCTTATCCAAAGCTACGAAATCCGCAAACGCCTTAACAATATCCCGCTTCTCCTGCGGCAAATCGCCAAGCGCGTACAATGGACTGTCATGCCTTACACCAAATGGCGTGAACACATATCCACTCTTCAGATCAGCCGCATTCACATAGGTCTGATATTCCAATACAAAGGAATCCAGCATGCCTGTCTTCGCCGCATCACGCATTTGAATTGTAGTTGATGCGATAAACGGCACATTCGCTTGGAAGCGCTCGAACCCTTGAACCGCTGTCTCTCCAAGCAGATTCGTATGATCGAACGTGCGCAGTGAAGTCACAAGGAAATTAAGACCTGTCGAGCTTGCAAAAGGATCGGTATAGCCCATAGATAGCTCATTATCCGCAATAGCATCCGTAATCGTCTTTACATTGATGGAGCCGTACTTCTCAACCAGTTCATCGTACTTCGCTTTCCGCGTAACGATCCCTGTCACGTTGCCGACTAGACGCTTGGAGACAAGCTCGGTCGGTATTCCCTCGGCCTTAACCATCTCGCCCCATAGCTCATTGGATGGTGTGAACGCATCGGGGATATATTTGCCCGAACGTATGTAATCCGAAGCCGTACCCGAGGCAATATTGCGAATCTTGACGGATACAGACTTGCCGTTCACCTGCGTATTGGATTGATTGAAGGCCTGAGCCACTTCATTCAGCCAGCCGTCGATACCGGTGCCGGACTTCTCCGTGGAGGAGAAAATCTCGATAAAGCTGTCTGTCGTATTCTCGACCGATACGGTGAACTTCGAGATATCGGGCAAGGAATCCCCTACGGCTACCGGGTCGAGGTCAATCTGTCCTTTGACAGGATCGACGACATTGACGTTAATTTTTTTGTACAGCTTATCCAGACGTTTGCCCGAATCTTCCAAGGTCACCTGCGAATCCGACTTGCCCAGATTAGAGGTTAACGTAATCCCTGCATATACGAGTCCAAAGACAACTGCAGCTATAACAATCAGTACAAAAAACGCCTTGCCTTTGCTTGCCATGTTCCACTCCCCCTTATTGCTTGTAGTATTTAGTCTGTTTGATCAATTGATCGATTTCCTTCATGCAAGGCATCTCATCCACATCACGATAATCCGTGCTGCCCAGCAATGAAATCTCCAGCATCAATTTATCCAGCTTCAGCAAAATCTCCTCATTAACTCCAAGGTATCCAGACATGTAGGCCAAATATTCCTGATAGAGTGCTGCCTTCTCCTCAACCAGCCTGCTGGAGAATGCACCATGCTTCTTCTGCTGGCCGGCGGTAAAGCTGGCATATTCCTTCTCGTCAAAGACGTTAAGTTTGTTCAAGATACCACGAATATTCAAATAGAAGAGCTTGCGAACCTCATCAATGACCGATATAAACTTCTTATAGCTTAATTCTGAAGGCTCGAATCGTTGCCCGAGCACCTCCAGCAGCGTATCCTTCTTCTTATCCATTCGCTCCAGTTGATCCAGAGCAAGGGCGATCTCTTTCTTAAGGCCCTTCACATTCCGAAAATGCATAAGCGCAGCCACATAATCCTCATGTGTCTTCATGTCTCTTACAGGCGGCATATAGGGAGGCTTGATGAGTAACGTGTAGCTTCCATACACGAGCAACAGGAAACTTACAACCAGCAGTGTAATGCCAGAGGCTGTCTCCATAACGCTGTCTCCACCAATCTCGACCCCAAGAAGTCCCGGAGACAATACTACAATATTGAGGATTACGATGCCGATCATTAATCCAAACAGCTTAACCGCCTTCATCCGACACACCCCCTCCATTCATTCGAATGGGCTCCATAAAATTAATTACGTGCAACGTTCCAAATCGATGCAAAATTTACAAGACAACATATTGCTGCCAGTCCGTATTCCTTAGTTATTTTAGCAGAGTTTGCCTATATAGGCTCCTTAATTTTACAGGACGGGAATTCGCTTTATTATGAATTTGTTTGAGAGGGAAAGGACATTTTCGCGAATTATTTGTTGGTTGACGCAGCGGTTTGTGTGCATGTAGCACTTGTAAGCAGGAATGGGATGGCCTATCTATGACAGAGCTCCAGATGAGCAGTATCATCTATTTATAAATTTGGCTTCAAAGAGAGGGGCAGCGATTCAAATGGTCTTTTCAAAAAATATGAAGCCTGATGTGATCTTATTTCGATTCCTAGTCCTACCTGCTGCCATTATTTACTTCCTGACTACACATCGAACTGTTCTCAAAACTATTCATGCTCATATTGACGTAAAAGGGGTCTCTCCTAATAGTAGGTATGCTTGCTTAAGAAGACAGCTCGCTTGATGAAAATCATACGAAAAACAAAGAAATAGCGATGCAGGGTGGTTATCCCTCATCGCTATTTCTGCTTTCCGTGCGGGTTTCTGCCCTTTGGTGTGATTAGTGGTGTGTGGCACAGCTATTTCACCTTTTGGTGCGATTCCGAGCGTTTAGTGTTGTTGCTCTGCGATACGATTTACAAGGCCATACTCTTGGACAGGTATTAGTCGCATCCTGGCTCTCTGGTCTAGAACTCTCTCTTCTGGGCAACTGCCTCATAGGAATCAGGAATAGCTGACAAGAACTCCAACATCTCATCTGACAGATTCCAGCCGAATGCCTCGGTCAGAGTCGGGTCACGGAAGAAAGATTGGACAACTCGAAAGTTGAGAGACCTATCGTATGTCGCCAAGCGGCTCCCCGCGTCGCCTCCCTCCGGCTGCTGGAGATCAAGCGCTAGCGCAGTAGCCTCTGGCGAGAAATCCAGGTGAGCCAAATCCAGCATCTTCAGTGACGGGGATCGCTCCGTTCTGAAGTAGAGTCGTTTGTCCGCAATGTCATACATGAGGCTGTAAGCTGTATCCTCTCTCTTCGCTGCCGTCAGCGCATCCAGCATATAGACCGTCCTTGAGTTTCTGCCTGACGGCACAGGCAATGATGCAGCAGCGGCGGCAATTGTGAAGCGCTCCATAGAATTGCGCGCATAATCATCATAGGATCGTTGCCAGCCATTGTGCGTATCCTCCAGATCGGCAAGCGCATCGCAATATGGCGTATTCGCTAGAATCGTCTTCGGCAGCGACTCCTTGTCATACACCTTCATCTCTCCATTCACATATTCCAGAACAGCGCAATTTCCTAGCGCATCGCCCATCATATAGTGAAGACGGGACATAGGGTCAACAATACGTACCCTTGCAGCCATTTCTATTGCCTCCTGAACATTTTCACATGTATCCAGCAATAGCTGAATGAATGGCAATTCACCAATCGCTGGAAACGTGCCAACCTCAGGATAGACTGAGCTCCGTAACGTTGTCTGCTCTACGACAAGACCTGCTTCATTCATGCCCCCGTTCGGGTATTCCTTGCCAACCTGAGAGACCGTGACGCTTCCTAAACGCGACATCCACTCCATTGGCATTACCGGGGACATGATCATCGCCTTTTTGGCAATTCCACGCTTATTGGTAAACAAGTACACGCCCTCGTAGGGAACATCCTGATTTTTGCCCATTATCTTCACTTCGCCTCTGCTTAGATAAATTGCCGTACTCATCTAAGAGTCCTCCCTATTCAACCTGCTGCTAAGCTCATCCCAACGACCCGCTTCCAACTCATCCAGCACATCATCGATGATCGAATCAATCTGAGGGTTTCCCTTTATCAGCAACTCCGCTACTCTCGCTAGACGGATTTCATCCTTCAACTCCCGCTGAAGCTGCCTCTGCTTCTCGTAATAAGGCACAATGTCTCCACGGTCCGCGCCATCATGTTCCATAGAGGCGATCTTATGCTGCACAAACCGCATGTGAAGCTGGATCCGTCCACTCAACGTCAGCGGCTTCGCATAGTAATTCGAATCGATAAGTGCGTCTTGCTCAATATCAAAATAATGAGCAAGCTCATGAAGCCTCTCCCTCGGAATCGGCCTGCGCTTCTTAATCCAATCGGAGAACTGCTGCGGCGTAATGTTCAGCTTCCGTCCAACCCCGGAATACGACTGATCATTTATCATAACCAAATATTCCAGTACAGTCTGTACTTGATGCGCTTCTCTCACCATCGTTATCACCCACTGACATAAATTATGTCTCAAATATATATTATGGCGTAATTTATGTCAACATTAGTGACGTAAATCTTGTCGCTTGTTTGATTGGAAAGTGCTCCTCAGACTCACCATTGCTGCATAAGATGCATGTTATTTTCCACTCATGTTACTGCATAGGGATCATGCATAATTACAACTTCAGCATCGTGCGCGATCATAACATCAATACCGCACCCGCACCCCATCCACAACCGGCTCGCTGCTGCTTATGATTACGCGCTGCTTCGCGAAAAGTCCAGAGTTGACAGCGGTGGTCGTGTCGTTGGCATCCGCAATAATTATCGGCACGCGCACAACGTAGTAAGCGTTGCCCAACGGACCTTGCTGTTCATTCAACGTATACACATATGCGCCTTCCAGGTCTTTGCGAATCGCTTCATTCGGCACCAGCACGCTGTCCGATGTCTTCGATCTGTTCAGATTCAGACTCACCCGCTCTCCTCCACGAAGCTCTTGGTCGTCCAGCAGCAGCTTGATAGCCCTGGTCTGGGCATTCTGCCCTCCCCCAGCGCTATCTATTCCACCGGCCGACTCCCCTATAGAAGAGTTAATGGCAGACCATTCCGCCAATCGCCCTGTAATTGTCCGGCTATGCTCACCATCCACCGTTATCTCAAGCTCTTCTCCTTCAAGAAGCAGTTCGGACAATGACTGCGGAATGATGAATTCCGCTTGAAAACCTCTTGCAGCATTGGATAGCCGTACATCCGGCGAGCCGGAGCCGCCGAATCCCTCCTCTGCAAGCACCTCCAATACAAGGCCGTCGAATGGAGCCGACAATCGGCGATGCTCGCTCGCTTCCGACTCCAGCCGTTCAATACGCCGCTTCTGGTCGGCGATATCCAGCTTGGCAGCCTCAATCGCGAGCTTGGCGCTTTGCTTGGCCGATTCATCCTCCGATATATAGGCCAGCTTGTAGTTATGCTCCAGCCCCTCCATCGACATCTGCTGCTTCTTCAAGGCGGAATATTGCTCCTGGAGCTGTCCCTTCGTTTCCGAATCGTTATATTCGACAAGTGTCTGCCCTTTTTGCACCATTTCCCCCTTTTTCACCAGCACCTTCTCAACCTTCCAACCGGCCGGATTGGCTAGTTCCTTCACTTCAGACGGATACACCACGGATGTCCCTTGGTAGGCGTGTACCAGCTCGCCTTTGCTCGTTTCCACTGTATATACCTTTGGCAGCGTCAAGGATTGCAGCGTGTTCCCCGCCAACGTAAATCCTACCAGCAGGCATATGAATATGCCGGCCGTGATACGGATTCCTCTTTTTTTCGCCTGTGCCGCCATCTCTTCCCTATCCACACTTCATCACTCCCGAACTCATCTACCCTTTAATGCCCGACAATTGTACGCCCTCGACAAAATAAGATTCCGCATAAAGGAATAGCAGTACCATTGGCGTCATATACAGCACGGACGCGGCGAACGCGACGCCTCTCGCCTCCTTGTCGATATAGGACAGATAGAGGGACAATGGCTGCCTTGCAGCCTCTTGCAAAAAAATAATCGGCTGCTCGATCATATTCCAGTAATCGACGAACAGCAGCACAACGAGCGCCGCGAGTCCCGGCTTCGCCAGCGGCAAAATAATGCGCAGAAAGATCGTCCATTGCCCCGCTCCATCCATCTTGGCCGCTTCGGTATATGCGAACGGAATATGAGCCATGAACTGTCGCAGCATAAAGACGCCGAACGCGCCGAAGATGCCAGGCAATATAATCGCCGCTTCGCTGTTCATCAGCCCTAGCCAGTCTATCACCATATAATTGGGCACCAGCGTCACTTGGAACGGCATCAGCATCGTCATCAAGTACACCAGGAACAGCTTGTCCCGACCGAAAAAACGCAGTTTGGCGAAAGCATAAGCAGCGAGAGCGGCTACGGCGACTTGTCCGACAATGATCGGCAAAACCATTGCTGCCGAATTCCAGAACATGCGCAAAAACTTGGGCGCAAGCACCAACACATGCCTATATTGCTCCAGCGACAGCCAATCGGGCAGTATTTTCAGATTGACAAAAGCATCCTTCCCACCCGAAGCCGTATCGACCATCTGCCCCAGTAAGCCGTAGTTCAGCCCGATCTCCCGCTCCGTCATCAGCGAATTCGTTACCGTTAGCAGAATAGGCACCAGCATCAGTATCGCAAGCGATCCGAGCCATAGCGACAGAGCCAGTCGGGGAAGCCAAACCCATCTCTTCCTCACTTGCATCCCCTCCCTCACTCCATATCCTCGCGGAATCGCCGCTCCACCCGAAGCATTCCCGATACGAGCAGTACAATACAGCCAACCATCAGCGTAGCCGCAGCCGTCAGCTTCTGAATGTCGAGCGCAAAAAACATATTGTTCATAAAATGCTGCAGCATATAAATGCGATCATACGGATAATCGCCCGCAAGCAGGTACGTCTCCCGGAATACCTTGAAAGAATTGATCACCGAGATCAGCACAACAAAAAACAGGGTTGGCGTCAGATACACAAGCGTGATGCCAAATAGCTGGCGGAGTCGCCCCGCCCCTTCAATCCGCGCCGTCTCGTAATAATCCTTCGGAATCGACTGAAGCCCAGCCAGAAATAAAATCATGTTGTACCCAATGTTCTTCCATACATACATCATGACAATGATGCCCATTGACCAATCCGATTGCAGCCAATCAACCCGCTCCTTACCTAGCGCGTTCAGCCAGGCATTAAGCGTTCCGTTCCAATCGAAAAAGATTTGCCAGATCATCACGATGGAAGCAACCGGCACAACGAGCGGTATGATAAACGCCGTTCGCAGTCCATTGCGAAAATATAAGCTGCGGTTTAGCAACATTGCCAGGCCAAGTGATGTCACGATCAATAACGGAACACCTACAGCGGTAAAGAGCAGTGTATTGCCTGCCGCCTTGCGGAACGAGCCGCTGTCCAACAGCTCCTTGTAATTGTCCAAGCCGACAAACGCGCCGCCCATAGTCCGGTCCGTGAACGATTCGTAGATGCCAAGCAGAAACGGGATCGCATAGAAGATCCCGAATCCGATTACGCTTGGCGCAAGGAATAGCAGCGCGGCCGCTGTATCCCTGCGCATCCAACGTTGCAGTTGAAGCTTCCCCTTATTCATTAAGATAGGTGGTCGCCTTGTTCTGAATCAGCTTCGCAACAGCCTCCGCCGACTTCTGTCCGCTGAAGAAAGCCAGCGTCTCCTGATAGACGATCTCCTCGATTTTGTCCGATTGATACGCCACGGGATGAATCGCCCCATTCACGTAACCATTCAATCTCTCGATGCGCGCTTCATCTACCTTTACTGCTGCTCCCTTGAGCGCGCCATCCTCATGCCCCTTTACCGAGCCCATCTTCTTCAGCTCCTCCAGGCCCTTCGCATATACATTCTTATTAATCGGGAATCCGGCCGATAGCGGCGAATACGCCATCTCCTCCGACATCATAAATTTGATGAAATCCCACGCCTCTTGCTTCACATCGGATTTGGCGTTCAGACCGATTGTCCGATACGAACGGAAGTAACCGCCGGGCGTTGTTTCCTTTGTATGCGGCTTGGCATATAGATGCATGTTTTTAGAGAGATATTCTTGCATGGTCGTCACGTAATCGCCCGCCGAATTGATCTGAGTCGGAAAGAAGTAAGGACGTCCTTCACCGATAACGCCGTCCTCCTTCATCTTCTTCACCTGCTCCATCATCGCGATGAACGCCGCAGAGTCGAAGCTAGCCTTCTTGTTCTTCACATCGACGAAGCTGGCATAATGATCTGTAACCATCATCGTCAGCAGGCTCCCTGGGGTAGTCCATATTACATTCGAGAATTCACCATCCTTCATCAACTTGTTCCCGATTTGAGCGAAATCCGCCCAAGACCAACTCTTGTCATCGACCTGCACGCCCGCCTTGGCGATGGCATCCGCATCCCCTGCGAAGCCCATCAGGAAGAATGAAAGCGGCATGCCGTACAGTCCGCCTCCCACCTTGGCATTATCCAAAATGTTCGTGAAATAATCTCCACGCTTGAACTCCTGATCCCGCTCAATCATCGTCTCCAGATCGACCAGCAGGCCGTTCTTCACGTAGCTGTCGATCGGTAGCTTGTCCATCTCCAGCAAATCCGGTCCTTTGCCCGCCAGCATCGCCGTGTTGGTGGTCGTGGCGAACTTCTCCAGATCAGCCTCTACATGCTCATTGTCTGTATCGATATATTCCAGCTTGATCTCTATATTGGGATGAAGCGCTTCGTACCGCTTCTTGGCTTCCGCAAATTTTTCATCCTTCCAGAAGGTGGAGAATACGACCGTTTTTTTCTCACCCTTAGGTGTGCTTGATCCGCTGCCGCTCTGAGGCTTGTCCACTCCCCCGCCATTTCCACTTCCCGGCTGGTTATTGCCGGAGGTATTCGCAGGCTGTCCGCCTTTCCCCGCTCCATTCGATCCGCTGCAAGCGGCCAATGCGAAGATTAACATGAAACTCATTAGTATACCTATCCATTTTGTTCTCATCGTATAGCGTCTCCCTTCAGTCTGTGCGCCTGTCATCGACTTCTTCACTGTAAGGCAGCGATGTCATCAAAGCTTGTGGGAGATGTCTACAAGTTGTCACAAAAAAAAAGCATCCTCCGTCAACGACTCGCCGTACGGCAAAGCCACGCCTCGGAAAATGCTCATGTGTAGATGACCTACTTGCTGCTCTTAAATGTAATAATAATCGCTTGTTGACCGTACAGGTCCCGTTGACTCGCAGCAGGAAGCGGCTCTTCAGCCGCAACGCCCGGCGCCACGACCGTCGGCGCCTCATATGGCTTGCGCCCCTGTACCAATAACGCGCTGTTGTCCGGGTTCCACGCCATCTCGTCTCCAATCAGTCCGTGATACACCGTAGTTCTGTTCAGCAGATTGTTCCCTTGCAGCTTCGCAACGTCAATGGTCGCTTCATTGGTCGTATAAGCGATGTACTGCCTGTCGGCGGACAAGGCGAATGAGCCTGCCTGATCCATCAGCACGGAGAGGTCGCCATTGCGCCGATCATAGACGAAAAGTGTTCCATCCGTACCGACAAACACGACACGATTAGGATCGAGCCACTCCACCCGTCCGTCCTCATGCAGCGAATGCTCGTATTCACTGACGAGTTGGTCCCCCTTCCACCGGCCTAATACAAAGCTTCTCAGCTTGCCCGGCTCTGACCTCACCACAATTACGCCGTCTCCTCCTTCCGACAGTTTGACGCTATGGAGGATCGCCGACTTATTCTGATCCGGCATGGTATACTGCTTAAGCTCTTCGTGCTCCGTATCATAGGCCGCAATGCCGATTCCCCCTTGCTCGTCCATAAAAAAATAAGACACAAACCGGCTATTGCCCGACCACATCAGCTTGCGCTCAGCCCATCTTGGAAGGAGATGTGCCGCGTTGACCTCTGTCTTGACGCCTTCCGGAATCGATATCAACGTTAATAGAGATCCCGGGTGCTCTCTATTCCCTAAAGACAGACTAGCGAAATAACGGCCATTCGGAGATAAATCGCTGAAGTCAAACGGATAGACATCCAGCTCCATCAGCTTCTCCGCTTTCTCGTACGGCAACGAATAGCGGTCGATTCTCTCCCAGCCGCTTCTCCCCCAGGATTGCCGAGCGAGCGTATCCGGCGCCATCCACCGCCACGGATTCACTTTAAATTCTTCTATGTCCGACAACCGGTATATCGTATTCACTTCGAAGGCATGTCCCACTCCCGTGTCTGGTACGGTCCCTGCTTGATCGGGAATAATGATCGTCTCCGTGCGCAGTCCTCCCGCGCAGCCTGATAGCAGCATCATTACAACCGTCCCAGCGATCCAAGCAGACCATGGCGCTCGCTTCGCTTTCATGACCATTCCACCCCCTCCGCCGCAATCGGCAACAGCACCGTTACACGAGTCGTTCCGTCCCCGCTTGTCATCGAGATGGAGCCGCGCATCCCATCCACAATCGATTGCGCAATATGAAGGCCAAGCCCTACACTGCCTTGCTCTCTAGCCTGCCTCTCGTCGTCAGTGCGGAACGGTTCAAACAAGCTCGCCTGCCGCTCAGATGATATGGGATCGCTCGCATTGGCGAATTCAAAGCGGATCATGCCGGAATCAGTGCTCGTCTTTATCTCAATTTGCGACTGGGGATGTCCGTACTTGATCGCATTGTCAATGAGATTGATGAACAACTGGCGAAGCTTGTCCGGCTGACCCTCTACATAGAGCTGCCCGGCTGCCTCGACGCGAATTGTCTTTTTGTAACGCTGCGCCTTGAAGGACATCGCATCGCATACATCCCTCAAAAGCTGTCCTGCTTCAATCCGCCCTGTCTCCTCCCAGCGCCCCTGCTCCTTCGACGTCTCCAGCAACGACGCGACCATGTTTTGCAGCCGGCGGCTTTCATCCACGATATGATTCATGCCTTTAGCGAAGAATGCGGGATCGCTCTTCCCATTCTCCTTAATCAGCTCCGCATAGCCCAATATCGAGGTGAGCGGCGTCTTCAGCTCATGCGTCACATGGTCAAAAAAATGCTTGTTCTGCAAATGCAGCTTCTCCAGATGGTCTCGGTCCCGCTCGATTTTACCAATCTGACTCTTCAAACGGTCTATCATATCGTTGAAGTTGGCGGCGAGCCTGCCGATCTCATCTTGCCGCTCCATGGACAGGCGTACGTCCAGATTGCCTTTCGACACCTCATTCGAAGCAGCAGCAAGCTTCGTAAGCGGAATCGAAATATGACGCGACAAAAGGTACGAGAACAGGAACGCTGCCGCGAAGATGGCCAGCGCAATATAGAAGACCGCGTTCAGAATACGGCCCGACTGCTCATAGAGCAGGTGGAACGGCTTCGCATATCGAAGAATGCCGACCTTGACGCCGTCGATGACGACTGGGTAAGCATACAAAACGCTGGCGGTCCCTCCCTCATAGGAGATGGTATAGGCTGTATGGCCGCGAATGGCCTCCTCTAGATCATCCACCGTAGTGCCGATGAATACGGAAGAATCAGAGGCATGGATCAGCTTGCCGTCCGTGGAATAAGCGCTGACCTCACTGGACGTCGCATAGTAGAGATCGCGAATCATCTCCTGCGCGATTTGTTCGAAGTAGATATCGTCGTTGCCGAAATGATTCATCAGAAAGGCTTGGCGCACATAGCTGCTGCCTGTCTTTTTCAACCCGATAAGATCATCCGTAATGATAGTTTGGTTGCTTGTCCGAATAATGCTCGTGACGGTCCCGTTGAGCAGTGCGAAGGATACTGCGAAGATTAGAAAAAAACCGACGAGAAACTTGGTCCGAATCGATCGAATGCGAGGCTTCATCGCTATTCTGCATCCTTTTCGAATTTGTAGCCGACGCCAAACACGGTCGTAATCAAGTCGCTGGCATCCAGCTTCTTGCGCAGCCGCTGAATATGATTGTCGACCGTCCGTGTCTCGCCCGCATAATCATAGCCCCACACCAGCTCCAGCAGTTCATCCCGCGAAAAGATCCGGCCCCGGTTGCCGCTTAGCTTCAGCAACAGATCATATTCCTTGGGCGTCAATTCGATAGCCGCCCCTTGGTTCCTCACGATACGCTCGCTGCGGTTAATCTCGATATGCTTGATCTGTATGGCATTGCTATTGTTCTCTTCCTGCCCAGATCGACCCACCTGAGCCAGTCGGCGGAGAATTGTTCGAATCCGGGCAATGACCTCCCTTAGATCGAACGGCTTCGTAATATAATCATCCGCCCCGAATTCGAGGCCGAGAATTTTGTCTGTAATATCCGATTTGGCGGTAATCATCAGAATGGGAAGGTTGAACTCCGCGGTTACTTTTTTGCATATATCCAACCCGCTCGTATCCGGCAGCATCCAGTCCAATAGAAGCAGGTCAGGCTGGAATCGCTCTACCTCGCGCAATCCTTCCTCACCATTGGACGCCGTCCGCGTGGCATACCCTTCTCTGGTCAATCCATAAGCGAGCAGATCGGCAATAGCCGCTTCATCCTCGATGATGAGTATTTTGGTCTTCTCCATATGAATCTCCTGATCTACGTTTGATTTGACACCATCATAGCATGGGAAGGCAAACAATAGAAAACAGGGTGATGATAAGTCTCGCGGTTGCGAAGAATAACAATCTCCACTACAATTCTTTATTAATGCGCGCTGCGCAGCTATTCGTGTCGAGTAATCCACCGGGAAAGGAGGGCTTGCATATGTCGATTCGCTTCAGACTGCTCTTGTCGTTCACATCGGTCGTCGTAATCTCCGTCATCTTGTTCGTGCTTGCCGCGTATCTGCTGTCGGTAGCTGTGACCGGCGACTTCCGCAGCATCAGCAGCTTTTACAAGATCCATCTTTCACTCCATCCTCTGTCCGAGGAGGAGGAGAATTTATTTCTCGACATGAAATATTTGGCCAAGCATGACCCGGCACAGCTCAAAAACCGGCAAATACTCGAGGAGTATGATTATCAGTTAAAGATGGTGCAAGCGATGCTCGTCGTCCGGGAAAACAATAAGATTCTCTATGCAGCTCCTAAGCTTAAAGATATTAATCTGGACGCAGTATTGCCGCCTTACGATATGTATAACAACACCATTCGCCATACGATGAATGTGGGCAGCCACTTTTTCTCGTATGCAAAGTTTGATTTCTACTTCTCCCCCGAGTCGGATGTTAAAGGCAGTGTCTTTGTCCTGCGGGAGAGAAGCCCCTTTGCCGAGATGATCAGAACTTTGCTTCCCCTGTTAATATTCGTCTTTGTCGCCATTTTATTATTAACCGGCTTCCTGCTCTACCGCTATGTCACTCGGAAGATTGTCCACCCGCTGGATCAGCTCCGCAAGTCGGCCGAACATATCAAGGATGGCGATCTGACGTATGAACTAAAGGCTTCCTCGCGTGATGAAGTGGGACAGCTTGTTCAAACCTTCGACCAAATGCGCGAGAAACTGCATCAATCGGTCCAACTTCAGCTCCACTATGAAGATAATCGCAAGCAGCTGCTCTCGAATATCTCGCATGACTTGCGAACGCCGATTACGACAATTAAGGGTTATGCCGAAGGGATCCGGGACGGCGTAACACATACGCAGGAGAAGCTGGATAAGTACGTGGCCGCTATCCACACAAGAGCATCCGACATGGAACGGCTGGTCGACGAACTGCTCTTCTATTCCAAGCTTGATCTGAACAAGGAGCCTTTCTCGTTCGAGCAAGTGGAGCTGAGTCCGTTCCTGCATCGAATAGTGAGCGAGCTGTCGATCGAATTGGACAATCATGCCGTGGAGGTTCGCTGGGATGAGGAAAAACAGCCTCAGCCGCTGTTCGTGCTCGCTGATCGCGAGAAGCTGAAGCGTGTTCTGATGAACCTGCTGGATAATGCCCTGAAGTATATGAATCAGCAGCCCAAGCAATTAACGATCGGCATCAAGCGCCTGGAAGATCAGGTCATGGTAGTTCTCAAGGATAATGGTCCCGGCATTCACCCGGACTCCCTGCCCTATATCTTCGAGCGGTTCTACCGGGAGGAAGCGTCCCGAAGCCCATCTGTTCGCGGAAGCGGACTAGGGCTTGCTATTGCAAGGCAAATCATCGAAGGACACGGCGGCGAGATATGGGCCAATAGCGAGCCTGGAAAAGGTACGACCATCTGTTTTACACTAAAAAACTTTGTAGATCGTCGGTGATGAAGCATGAAGCAAATTTTAATCATTGAAGATGACCCTTATATTGCGGAACTGCAAAAGGACTACTTCCTGCTGCATGATTTCGGCGTGGATGTATGCCACGAGGGGCGCGAAGGCGCGGAGAAGGCGCTTGGCGGCAGCTATGATCTGATCATCCTCGATCTTCAGCTGCCAGGCATGGACGGCTTCGAGATCTGCCGGATGATCCGTGGAGAGCTGGATGTGCCGATTCTGATTGTATCCGCCAAGAAAGAGGATATCGATAAAATCCGTGGCTTCGGCCTCGGAGCGGACGACTTTGTCACAAAGCCGTTCAGTCCCAACGAGCTGGTCGCCCGAGCGAAGGCGCATCTGGCCCGATATGAACGGTTCACAAGCGGTCAAAAAGCCGCAAGCACGGATCGCATCGATATTCGGGAGCTATCCATCCACAAGTCGTCGCATCGGGTTTTCGTGCATGGTAAGGAAGTATCACTCACCGTCAAGGAATTCGAGGTGCTTCTGTTCATGGCTTCAAATCCGAATCGGGTGTTTAATAAAGATGAGCTGTTCGAACGAATCTGGGGGCTGGAATCGAACGGCGATATCGCTACGGTGACAGTTCACATCTCCAGAATCAGAGAAAAAATCGAGGCTGATCCATCCAACCCGCAGTTCATCGAGACCGTCTGGGGCGCCGGTTATCGCTTTACAATCTGATGGCAGACAGTTGATTTTGCAAAAAGTTATCCTTTCGTTTAGAAATTGTTTATACTTTCTTATCTGCCGATTTAGAGTGGTCGCTTAAGATGAATATAAGTCACACACTATTAACGGAGAGGAAGATACGCAATGAAAACGATCAATCAAAAAGCGGCTATCGTCGCTCTATCAGCACTTATAGGCGGGGGCGCGTTGCTTCCGTTCACGGCCAAAGCGGCATCACTGGCGCCGGTAGCCAATATTCAGCAATCCGCAATCACGAATTTCAATCAGCAAGCTGAGCAAGCCATTCAGCAGTTAATCAATCAAGGCGTGCTTAGAGGATATACCGACGGAAGCATGCGAGTCGAGAAGCAAGTAACCAATGCCGAGTTGATGAAAATGATCCTGCTTGCGCTGAATCCTGATCAAGGCAAAGCCGCACAGCAGCTCGAAGGCAAGCAAGACCACTGGTACACCTCGTATCTGGAGGCGGCAACATCAAGCGGGCTAGTGGAAAGCGTCGAAGCCTTGCAACCGAACGCGCCGGCAGCGAGCTCCGAAATCTCTGCAATTATCGCCAAAGCACTGCAGCGCGATACCAAGTCCGTGCAATATTGGATGGAGCAAATCGGCGTCGGGCAGGAAAGCTTGACCCGCGGACAAGCTGCTCAGCTTCTAGTGTTGTCCGAAAAAGCAATTCGTACCGAATCCGCCGAGATCGAATCTATCAAAGCGCTGAACAAAATAACACTGGAAGTGACGTTCTCCGCGCCGCTTATACTGGAGGATGAGACAACAGCTGCAGCTAATGCCAACTTTGCTTTCGACCATGGTCTGAAGCTCGTCAATCAGCCGCGCTTGAAGACGGGATCGATTGCCACTTACATCGTTCCGGTACAGACGATGACACCGGGTACGGCCTATACGACAAACTATAAAAGCCAGCATACGCATACGGTACAAGCAAGCGATGAGATGATCCGGCTTCAGAGCGTCCGCCAAGTGACGGCAGATACGTTCGAGGTAGACTCCTTCCGAGCTGACGGTGTCGTCGACTATGGCTACCTCATCTCCGCTTATGCTGGAGGCCGCGGCGCTAATGCTATTATCGTAGATGAGAATAACGAGTGGAATGGTCAGCATCTACAAATCATCTCATCTCTGGCAACAAGACAAGCTACACTCACACCAGAAAACGGAGCGCCGATCACGGTGAACTACGTAGGTTTCACGCAATCGACAGACGGCAAGCAAGAGCCGAAGTTCCGTCTACCGGCTGGCACAATGCTTGAACCTGGTGTGAAGTATACCGTATCCTCCGACTGGTTCGAGCTTAAAAACAATACGTTCACAGCTGAAGCTATATCGCCGCTTGAAATTGCTTCCGTATCGAAGGTAGATACGGCAACTCTGAATGTGACACTGACAGCAGACCCTGGCGATGAGCTGTTCGGTTACCGCTCGATTCAATTGAAAGGCTCTGATGGTACGATGCTGACCGCTCAGTATAAAGTGCAAACCCGCAAAGGCGCAGTTGGCGTATTCGAACTGCAGAATGACGGCAAGCTTGCAGAAGGCGTTACGTATGAAGTAACTCCTGTCGGCAGCTGGGCAACGGCAACAGATGTAACTCTGCAATCATAGATCAACGTTAATCTTGAAAGAAAGGATGGGACATGTTGCGAATAAGCGTCTTGATCCTGCTAGCTCTTGCCCTGACCGTCTCCGGCTGCCAGAGCGGCCGCGGCTCTCAGACGGAAGGCCGGCCGCAATCCTCCCACACGGTGAATGATTTGGAAAACCTTGACCAAAATGGGGTACTATGGACCGCAGTCGCAGAAGGAAATCAGGAAGCTGTCTTGAAGCTTCTGGCTGAAGGCGCCGATCCGAATGCTACCGATGAGAAAGGACGAACATCCGCCATGATCGCCGTCCATTCGAATCAATTGGATGTATTCAACCTGCTCATCCGTCATGGCGCGGATATCAACCTTAGGGACCAGCGTTCCGATAACCCGCTTCTTTATGCAGGAGCCGAAGGTCTGCTTCCGTTTGTCCGGGCTGCCATTGCAGCAGGAGCGGATACGACGCTGACGAACCGTTTTGGCGGCACAGCCCTTATCCCCGCTGCGGATCGCGGTCATGTAGAGATTGTGGAAGAACTGCTGACGACTTCTGATGTAAACATCGATCACGTCAACAACCTGGGCTGGACTGCTCTGCTGGAAGCAGTCATTCTAGGCGATGGCGGTCAGCGGCACCAACGCATTGTGGACCTGTTGATCAAGCACGGAGCCGATGTCAACCTCGGCGATTCCGCAGGCGTCACTCCGCTGCAACATGCGAAGAAGCATGGCTACCAAGAGATGATAAAGAGCTTGGAGCAAGCTGGGGCGAGGTAAATACTCTGTTCATTATGAAGGGGCTGTCCCGCAGGTCATGTTATTGACCTGCGGGATAGCCCCTATTATTCATTACGCCAAGCTTTTAACTTATTAACTATGAACAGAATTTGTTACGCTGCTCTCTCTTCTCCCGTCCCCTGCACCATTTTCATAACGATGAACAATACCACGAGAACTAGCAATGCTGCTAAAGCGTAGCTCGTGTAAGCAACCGCCGGGTACGCCTGCTGCTTGATGCCAATCGCAATAAATGCCCAGACAAATACGAGCATATAGGCGACGTCTTTATAGTTGAGTCCTAATGCCAAAGCGACCACAGTCGCGACGCCTAACATGATGATCGCCCATACCGTATCCGGCAGGCCAAATCCGTCCCATCCCCGAGCAGATAGAGCCACCGCTACATTCACGATCGTCGCTACGCATATCCATCCCAAATAGATGCTGAACGGCAGCCGAACTGTCCATCTCTCCGCATGACGTGCCGGCTTTGTCCGGTTGATTTTCCCATACACAATACATAAGGTAATTAGCAAAGCAAACATGATAAACACACTGCTCGTCAGCTGCTCATAATGCCACAGCAATAGCCAACTTATGTTAAACAAACAGGAAATGAAAAAGAATATCCCTATCGAAGAGATCCTGCTGCTGGCTCTCCCGTCTTTCGTAAATCCGTAGATGATAAACAGAAACAACAGCATATAGATGATGGACCAAATCGAAAAAGCATACCCGGCAGGCGTGATAAGCACCGGATGTTGTGCCGAGATCTCCCCCGTCGTTTTGCCGCCAATGGGCAGCTTATTCGCCAAGAAGTTCACTATAATCATGCCTGCAAAACCGATCAAATTAAGCCATGCGTTCATCTGCTTCATAGGCAGCCTCCATGTTTTCAATCCCATTATGCACCGGACTTGTACAGCCCTTGTACTGGGTATGTTATGCCTTTACCCTAATGGTTATGTTTCAAACATGGAGGACGGCTATGACAATCAATGAAGTACTTATCCAACCCGTACTTTTCTTACAAAATAATTCAACCGTTCCGTACACAGAATCATAGCTACGGCGAACAATACGATGAACATCGGGAAGATGCCAATCGTCGAGTTGGACGCGAGCAAGCCCAGAAGTGGAGGTACCAATGTGGTACCCGTATAGGCTGCCGCCATCTGATAGCCGATAATCGGAGGAGCATGATGCTTGCCGAACCGGGCAGGCGTCTCATGCAGCATACATGGGAAGATCGGTGCAAGTCCTAGCCCGATAACCAACAATCCCACCAGCGAGACAATGGACGGGAGCGGCAAAACCAAAAGCACCGTGCCAGCCAAAGCGATCCATTGACCGTATCGAATCAGCATACGGTTGTTCACTTTAAACGTAATGAAGCCAGTCAGCATCCGGCCAACCGTAATCCCTACATAAAACAAGGATACCCACTGAGCCGCAGTCGCCGCGGGCAAATCCTTGATATTAACCAAGAAGCTGCTTCCCCACAAACCTACGCTGGCCTCGACGCCGCTGTAGAACAAGAAAGTAAGCAGGGCTAAGTTAACCCCTTTTACACGCCAAGACTTGACCGTACCGGAAGCTGCTGTTGCCCCCTCCTCACGCTCCTGAGCTTCATGATCGTTCCGTGTCACAGAGCTAATCTTCGCCACCTTATCCCATAATGGAAGCGTGACGAACAAAATGATGACAAGCAGGAATTGAATGCCCGCAACAGCAAGATAACCTTGTCTCCACAAGTTATCGCCAGCCATGAATGACGCCATTATAATCGGACCAAGCGATGCGCCGACACCCCAGAAGCAGTGCAGCCAGCTCATATGATGGGCTTTGTAATGGGCTGCGACATAGCTGTTCAACCCCGCATCGACAGAACCTGCGCCCAGTCCCAGCGGGATCGCAAACAAGACAAGCCAGATCAAGGAAGGCGACCATGAAAAGCCGAGCAACGCTCCAGCTGTCAGAATACAGCTGACTAGTGTCACTTTCCCGGTCCCGAACATTCTTAGCACAGTCCCGCTTAATAAACTGGATATAATCGTATTGGCTGCAATAACCATGGATAGAACGCCCGCAGTGCCTAATGACGCATCCATATCCAGTCTCATAACAGGCCAAGCCGACCCCAGCATGGAATCCGGCAGCCCGAGGCTAATAAACGCCAAATAAATAATAATTAAGAAAAATGTTGCCATGAGGTATCTGTGCTCCTTCGTGATGGTTACGTATGGGTGTTGCATGAAATCAGCAAGTCAAGTCCAAGCCGCTGCAATCCGTATAGATAATCCTGCTTCCAATCGCTTACGGCCAGCTCCGGGAGATGCTCCTCCGGAACATATATTGCGCTTCTCTCCGCGATTTGATGGAGCATGGTTGAATTCACTTCTTCTTTCCCGAAGATGATCGCATGAGGGTTCAAGATGGCAGTGATTGCAGCAACGGTACGGCTTATCGCATCGATTCGTTCCTCCGTCGCCGATGAAGCTGCTCCCCCGCTCTCCCCTCTAGATAATGACTGTTGGAAGTTTTGTTGATCATACTGCGGAATAAAGGAAACTTCTCCCGAAAAATACGACTTCCCCCGCACAATCTCACCACCCACGATAATCCCTGCGCCTGGACCATTTTGCCCTAAATAGAGGTAGGCCAACGACGCTTTATCCTGCATCTTGTGATGATCCTGATAGCCTAGAACAGCGGCATTCATATCGTTTTCGACGACAACGGGAATAGATAGATGTTCCTCGAGATACAGCTTCAAATTCAAATCGTGGTAGTTCCGATATCCCGGGATAAGAATTATTTTTCCGTTATTAACCGCCCCCGGTACGCCGATCGATACGGCATGAATGGCTGGATAGGCAAGCTTGATCGTCTCAATAAGCTTCGTTAAGCTCGACACCTCTTCCACGATCAGACTACCTGTATTGCCATCATCGATTCGTTCACCCGAGGCATTGAATATGATATAGTTTGTTTCGTTACGCTCCAAAAAAATAGCTAAGCCCAACCGATAGTTTGGATTGTAGGCATACCTTTGCGCCCTTCGTCCCCCACTGGACTCATCCAACCCAACCAAAGAAACTTCTCCCGTCTTCTCCATTTGCAATAGAAACTTGCTCACCGTTGGGAAACTTATTTGCAAGGCCCCACTCAGTTCCGCCTTCGTGGCACTGCCCATGTCCAACAATACCGATCGAATGCCTCGTATGATGGCTAACTTCGTATCCTGCGGAGAAGGTATTTCATTCACCACTCTCACCTGCCTCGGAGTAGAAAAACTTTTTAAATGCGTTTAATAAGCCTTCATGATCATAGCAGGAATCATTCACTTGAACAATACGATTATCGAAGTTGGCCAAAAAAACAAAAAACCTGACCAAAATCGGTCAGATTTTCATTCCACTGGGCAGCGATACGCCTCATTAATTAGGTGAATTCTTCTATTTGTGCCTGTCCGGTCAATAATTCGTTCAGCATTCTTTGCGCAGCTTCAGATAGCGCTTAAGCCGCCTTAACGCTCGTTGCTTATTCAATCGAAGCAATTCAAATCGTGAAGGATAGAGTTGCGTCCACCATTTATCACGATCTGTCTCACTCCATCTTTGAGCCAAATGAATGATCGGGCAATGCATAATTTCCTTTTCGTAGAGCTGGATTTCACTCTCCGTATCCATAATCATCTTCTCCACAAAATAACGCTTCAACGTTCGATCATGGACATAGTGGATGAACTCATAATCGCAGCGCTCCACCTCTAGAATATTCTCGTCCCCATATCTACGACAATAACGAGGCGCGTCAGGCCAGCCATGCTCGATCGAAACGAACACGTCATAGGCTTCGTTGCTATCAGAATGATAAAACAACGCTTTTGCCGGAATCCCGCGTATAAGAAGATCCATAGGACATCCCTCATTTCATGTGAACAAATCAATTATATAACTTATAAGTTTAGTTGTCGATAATTTAACCAATAATGACCTTATAAATGAGCTTTCTTTTACCTACCCTCAAACTATTGAGGTGAAATAAGTCAATGGAGACACTTAAAAAATTCATCGGAAATCGAATTCGCACCCTTCGCAAGCAACGAGGCTTAACTCAAGAAGAATTAGCTGAAAAAGCAGATATGATGTATCAATATATTAGCGGTGTTGAACGCGGGACACGCAACATCTCTATCGATTCCCTGGAAAAAATCCTGATTGCGCTCGAAGTGGATTTTTCTAAGTTCTTTCCTTTTGAGAACGCAGAGGATCAGCCGATTGAGGATACAGAAACGAATAAAGAATATATTTTAACGGTACATAAAGAGTTTTTGCGGAGTAAGTCTGTTGAGGATATTAGAGCAATTCATCGCATATCAGAAGAGATATTGAAGTCATTTAAACGGACATGAGTCAGTGTATTTTAAAGATAACCACAAGTACATTTCTCTGAAGAAGCTGATGCCGCAACTTCGCTGCCACTCTTCTCAAGTTCAGATCTTACTGTTCAAATAACTGACTTCTGCTTGCATTATAGAGCAAATGGTCGGCAAGCAAAAACCTACTCGATACAATTTATTGAATGCACAAAGAAACTGTTTTTGGTAAGGGGCGGGCATTCTCCACTTTATCAAGGAACAATGTTTAATAGATGCAAAAAAGGGCGTCCCTCGGTCATCTTAGCGATAACTTGTGACAACCCCATTTGTATCTTGCCGAACAAGCAAGATGGGAGAACATAACAAAGGGCAGTTCCAGACCACATCTGGAACTGCCCTTTTCTCAGTATAATTAGTTGTGTGTGACAACTCTGTTTCACCATTTGGAGCGAGTTCGAACATTTAGCGTTTTCAGCACCACTATTTGCGAGTTTCTGCCCATTTGACGCGATTAGTGGTGTGTGGCACAACTATTCGCCATGGGAGGCAGCCACTTGTTGGTATGTGGCTAGGCGCTGCAGCATTTTTTGAATTTCTTGCCGCTTCCGCAGTAACAAGCATCGTTGCGTCCAATTTTCACCGGGTTCAAATGCTGGCGTGTCGCTGTTTTGGCAGGATTCGCTGCCTCACTTAGTTCAGCCGCTGTATATCCCCCATTGGACCACACTCTTGTATGATGAGCTGCGTCCGAAACCAGGCTGACAAACTTTTTAGCTTGATTCAGATCCTGGAACGCAATCCCTCTGTCCGTAAGCTCGTTTAGAACCTCTTCCATACCGCTTTCCCAAGAAAGCATGAGCTGGATATTCCCCATCATCAGAGAAGCAATTCCTTCCCTCTGCTCAAGCTCCTTCTGAATAAACAGCTTAAGCCTGTGCAACTGCGGAGTCATTTCGTAATAGACCGGATTGGCATATGCATGAAACTCCTCCTGATTCGGCAAATAATAAGGCTTGTCCTTTAGTTTAGCCAACAGCTCTTCGAGCTCGGACATCTTTCCATCTTCATAATACGTGTCGATTAGATAACCCTTCTTGTGCCATACAAAAGGCTGCTGCCTGATGCTGTGAGTCCGGCTAATCGAACGCATAGCTTGAAGCGTAATGGGATCGGCTTGATGAGAATTATAAATGTCCACAACCCGCTCCGGCTTGCAAGCGCCGTACAGATGAACTGCAGCACTCATATAATCAAGCACCAGTTGCTCATATGCTCTGGTCTGGTTCACCTGTGCCCAATCCTGCTTCTTCAACGCTTCCTTCAATTCAAGAGGTATGAAGTAGCCGTACTGACCCTCTTGCATCACGCAGACAAGGACGCCTTTATCAATCAGAAACCTGAACTTAACAGGCATAAATTCACTTACGGTTACAGCTTCCGAAGCCAATAGCTCCTGGTAAAAGCTGAATTCATCACTATGCATAAGCAGGAGCATCTCTTGCAAGGCCTCCGGCTGGACAACCGCCTCTTTCAATGCAGACACAAGATCCGACTTGTTCATTTTGGAGCGTCCAACAATGGCATTGGCGCTTGCTTTTTGCATGAGGCTATCTTTTTTTTGCTGCATAAATACATGGTTCAACCCAAATTCCGATACGGACTCCAATACATAATCACGATTCATTGCTATGTTTTGTTCCTTGTTCACGATTGTAATATTCCTCTCCATCTCTGTTGCAAAAATAAACGGTCATGCCTTACCTACTGACTACTATACCATTACCTTCACTGAAATGCTTCTTCCCCGAATATTATTAATCGTTTTAATTTTCACGCATTTTGCTGAAAGATTCCGTTAAATCTCCCTATTCATCTATCTATACCATCTATTCACTTCTGAATACGATGTACTATTCGCTAGTAGAAGGGAGAATAAGCATGAGCAAAAAAGTACAGATCAGCCAGCGTTTTGACGATGACGACGACTTTGATGATATTGATGACTTTGACTTCGAAGAAGCGGAACGTATCGCACGCCGAAGCGACCGTGACAGACGCCGTCAGCTCCGCAGACTCAGACGCCTGTTGAGACGACTCATTAGACAACTTCGCAGATTGATTCGCCGCGGCGCTGACCGCCGTGAGATCCGCAGATTAAGACGCCTCATTAGACGCATCCGCAGACTCATTCGCAGACTGGAAGATCGCCCTTAAGGCAAAACAAAACCTGTAAGATGACAAACATCCCTCTTACAGGTTTCTCGCATGTCGTGTCCAGCCTATCCACATCGGAGAGCGGACTTTTGGGGATAGCAAGACAGTCGTCTGCTTTTCCGTATAAAAGCGGAATTAAATCAATTAATCTCCCTATCAATCTATCTATACCATCTCAAATCTACTGAATAGAATGAACTAATCTTGCAGAGAGGGGGATGGTTATGAGCAAAAAAGTAGAGATCAGCAACCGATTTGACGATGATGATGATTTTGATGGATTTGACGATTTCAATGATTTTGATTTCGACGGCTTCGATGGGTTTGAAGAATTCGATCGTTTTGACCGCGAATCCGGATGCCGGAACAGACGGGGACGTAATCGTAGAAATCGCAGAATCAGACGCCTCATCAGACGCCTTCGTATTCGCCTGCGCAGATTGATTCGCCGTGGGGCTGACCGCCGTGAAATTCGCAGATTGAGACGCCTCATTAGACGTCTTCGCAGACTTATCCGCGAAATCTAATCCATCCTATGCTGCCTTTATTCGTAGATTGCAAATTCTCTGTCGCAAAAAAACCGTGCGATCTGCAACCCGTAAGGTGGACAACCGTCCATTTTACGGGTTTTACATTTATCGCAATTAAATTAATCATCCATTAACAATCGACATTTATACTAAGCCTCATAAAGCAATTATTATATCCAATGAGGAAAGGACATTACATTATGGGAATTCATACGTATTTTCAATCGCTAACCGATCTGGAGCGCATCATTCGTTGCCCAGGCAAATTCAAATTTCAAGAGCATAGCGTATCCGCACACTCCTGGAAGGTCGTTCAATACGCCAAGACATTGGCAGACATTGAAGAAAGCAATGGCGTAACGGTTGACTGGAAGAAGCTATACGAGATTACAAGCAGTCATGATTATGGCGAAATCTTCATCGGAGATATTAAAACGCCCGTCAAACATTATTCGCTGGAGCTGCGTTCGATGCTGCAACAGGTGGAAGAAGGCATGGTCGCACACTTTATCGATGAACATATTCCTGAGGAACTTAAACCGATATTCCGCAGACAGCTGCGCGAAGGCAAAGATCATTCTGTAGAAGGTCAAATTCTCGAAGTTGCCGATAAGCTCGACCAGATCTATGAAGCGTTCGCGGAGCTGCAACGAGGCAACACTGAGAAGGAATTTATCGTCATGTACAGAAGCGCACTGATCAAAATCAAAGGCATTAATCTGCATTGCGTCACCTATTTTCTCCAGAACATCCTGCCCGACATGGTCAACGAAGGCTCAAGATCCCCTATCGATATCGCGAAAATTACGAATGAAGCTCTGGCGTCATAACTTATTCCGCAGCACAGAGCTATTTCCACGCGATCTCCCTATTCACGACGACCTCTCACACATCATGAAAGCTCCCCTATATCGTCACAACATTTCCTTGATAATCCCTCAAAGCCCATCCCCTATGCACACCAAGCTTCTTCCCTTTATTCCACGTACCGATTCTTCGCTGCGCCAAGACCCACTATGCCGAGCAAGACGGATGCAGCAACCAAAATCATTAGAGGAGCCTTCCAGCTTTGTGTGGCGTCATGCAGAAATCCGAATAGCGTCGGACCTGTCGCAGCGAGCAAATATCCTACTGATTGCGCCATACCGGATAACTCCGCCGCTTGCCTGGAGGTCCTGGTGCGCAAGCCAAAAAACATCATGGACAAGCTGAAGGCGAACCCTATGCCCATACCGAGCAAGATAATCCAAGCCATCAACAAGTTCGAGCTTCCGTACAGCAAACCAAGCGTTCCCGCCAATATAAAAACGGACGTAAACACAACCAAAATGCGCTGGTTGGACATACGGGCTGCAAGGACTGGTACGATAAAGGTAAAAGGAAGCACAGCCAATTGCATCATGGACAGCAGCCAGCCGGATTGATCGGAGCTCACGCCTTGCAGGCGGAGCATATCAGGAAGCCATGCAATCAGCACATAAAACAACATAGACTGAATCCCCATGAACAAAGTGATTTGCCACGCAAGCGGGGATCGCCATACATTCACTCGGCGCTCGCTTTCCGAACTCACCGAAGCGATTGCCGCCTGGCGGGAGCGAAGCTGCGGCAGCCACACCAATAGAGCAACGAAACTTAAAATACCCCATACGCCAAGCGCACCCTTCCATCCCAATCCTGCGCCCACCGCAAGCGGTACGCTGATGCCTGAAGCAATGGCTCCGCACAGATTCATGGAGATGGAGTATACACCCGTCATGACGCCCAGCCGATCGGGAAAATCCCGCTTAATCAATCCCGGCAGCAATACATTGCACACCGCAATAGCTAGTCCCAATATCGCTGTACCCCCGAATAAAGCCGCTGTGCCGGATGCGGAACGCAGTACAGTGCCTATGAACAAAAACAAAATCGCGACGAGCAATACCCGCTCCATGCCATATCGTCTTCCAAGCCGAGGCACGAACGGAGACAGCAAGGCAAATGCCAGCAATGGCAGTGTTGTAATCATTCCGGCCCAAGTGCCGGTCAATTGCAAATCCCCTCGAATGAGCTCCGACAAAGGGCCTACCGATGTTAGAGGAGCTCTCATATTCATGGCAATAAAGACAATTCCCGCTATGAGCCAAAAAGCAGCCGAAGGGCCGCCCAAAGCACGATGTTCCCTTGTATGCTCTTGCATGCGTTTTGTTGCATTCATGTTGACTTCCTCCTTTTATCTCACAATCCATTAGAGATAATTTTATATTATAATATATTTAACGTTTGATATTGTATATCATAATATATGAAAATCCTTTTGTCCATATCCATATTCTGCCCCACTTCTGCATAACTGAACGCAATTGCTGAAGCACAAAAAAACTCAACCCATGCGGATTGAGGAATTAAAACGTATATTCATAGCCCGAAAGCTGCACATTAGTTGTATTTCAAAATAAGGTGCAGTACGGCAAGCTCATCACTCGGATTCGTATAGGAATGGGCATCGTCTGCGCGGAAGCTGATGGAATCATAGGCATTCAGCGTATACGTCTCATCATTCACATTGATCTCGATCATACCGGACATCACCGTAGCAATCTCCGTCGTGTGCGGATGATGCATCTCCGGATAATAAGAACTGTTCGGCTGCAAATACGCCCGGCATATCTCGACATCCTGGCTGCTCTGCTGAAAGATCGGTTCGATTAACCAGGTATCGCCGTCGCCGGCTATTCTGAGTCCTTCCCCCGCACGCGACACTTGAACGCCGCTTTGATCCGAGAAGAGCGCCATCAGAGGAACCGAGAGACTTTTGGATATTTTCCACAGCATACCGATGGTTGGATTCGTATCTCCCCGCTCAATATTGCCAAGCGTCAGCTTGCTGACACCCGACACTTGCGCCAGCTCCTCCAAGCTCAGCCCCTTGTCCTTTCGCAGCTTCTTGAGGACGGAGCCCACTTGCAGCACGACTTGCCTCGGGTCATCAATCTCCATTGGTTGCAGCCCCTCTCTTCCGCATATTCAGTCCGTCATACTCACTTTCTCTATTATAATAGAACGTCCATTATAAGCAAAACAAACGTCCTGTGCCTGCGGCAGCAAAAAGCTGACTCCGGAATAAACCGGAATCAGCCAGGTATGGTCTATATCCGCTGAGCAGGAGAATAAACCGCTGTTGACAGTCTCTTTTAACCGAAATCGTCTACCCCAGCTTCTGGCCGCAATTGGGACAGAAGTTCGCACCTTCCGTTTTGGTTCCGCAATTCGGACAGAAGTTCGGCTTGGCGCCGCCTTGGGAAGCCGGCTGCCCTGTCGGCTGCTGCTGATCCCCCGATTGCTGCTGACCCGCAGGCTGCTGCTGCCCAGAGCCCGAAGCAGGCTGCTGAGCATTCCCGCCTTCGCCATTCGGATTCTGGCCCATGTTCTGCATCATCTCTTTGGCGATATTCATACCCATCATCATGCTCGCCATATCCGCCGCAGCGCCGCCACCTTGCATTTTACCAGAAGCCATACCGTCGACCATCGATACTTGCTGGTAACGCTGCATATCGCCGATCATGCTGTGAGAAGCGGTCTTCGTAATCATCTGTTGAATTTCCGGCGGATAGTTGAAGCTCATCACTTGGAAGCCAGTAATGTTAATGCCGCTTGCCAGCAACTCCATATCGAGGTCCTCACGGATGCCTCTGGAGATCGCATGGGCATTCGCTTGCAGATTGAACATATCTTTGCCTTCAGTGCTGATCCACTTCATCAGCAACTGATCCAGCGCCGACACGATTCTGAGGCGTACGTCCTCCACCAGATAGCTCTCTCTGACACCCGCGATTTTATCAATGAACGTCACGTAATCCTTGACTTTAAATACAAAGGTACCATTCGCGCGAATCGGCAAGCCGCCTGGAAGCTGCGGCGTCGGGATGAGTATCGGATTTTGCGTTCCCCAGCGGACGGTAAATTCTTTCGTATTCACAAATACAACTTCCACTCGCATGCCACTGTTAAATCCAAACTTAAAACCTTTCAACGTAGAGAGGAACGGGATGATTTGCGAATCAACCGCGTACTCCCCTTCATCCTGGAAGATACCCTCGATTTTCCCGTTATGAACAAAAATCGCATCTTGTCCAGGACGAATGATCAGCTTGCTCCCTTTTTTGATCTCGTTGTTGCTCCACTTCCAAAAAATCATATCATCACGGAACTCTTCCCATTCCACAACATTGGCAAATTGATTTTTGAAAAATACCATAAGATCGATCATTCCTCTCTAATTAAAATTTTCCTCTGCTGCCGCTATGCGAATGGCCGCCCGAAGTCCGGCCTCCTCCGCCACCGCCACCACTGGTATTGGTCGGCTTCGGTATCGGCTTCTTCGTAACCGTCGTGCGCAGGTAGATGTCGTGCTTGTTGACAATGCCTGATGTACCAGCGTTCGCGTATGTTCCGGCATTGACCGTTACACGTCCGCCGGCATTCGCCCTCATACCCCATACAACGAAGAACGCGATAAAGAAAGCTACTGACAACTGGAACCAGCCATTAAATACAATGTTATCCGGGTTAACGCCCGGCTTAAACCCCATATAGCGATCCGCGGTACTTAAATAATTGGAAAAAGCGGAGTAATAATTACCGTTAGTCAAATTCGGCGTAATCTTGTTTCGGATTTTATCCAGCCTTCTTTCATCCAGAAACGTCTCCGCTTTGTAGAAGCCAGCAAGATAGATATCTCTATTCTTCATATCCAGCGTCAAAATAACTGCGTTGCCATGAGGCTTGTCATAGCCGAACTGCTTATTATCGTAGAAATCTTGAGTCAACTTCTCCACATCGACATTATTCTCATTATTCGTAGTATAAATAATGAAATCCGTTTCCCGTTTCTGGGCATACTTTGCTGCGGCACTTTCGAGCAGCTCTCTTTGATTCCCATCCATCAAATTGGCATCATCATAGATCATCCGCTTCCCCTCTGCCGCATACGCAGTGAAAGAGAAAAATGGGGAAACCAGTACGACCATCATTGCAATGAGCAAGGCAGCTCCTATGAACCGTCTCCTTTTCATCACCAGAAACCGCCTCCCATCGCCGCGGAGAGAATCTTCACGGATATAAGCGAAGCCAAGAAAATCCCTGAGAACCACAATGTCATTTTGCCTAGGCTGATCGGCGGGCGACCCACCACTTTGCCTGTCTGGCCGTTCATCGCAAATGTGTATTTCTTCCGATTGTAATCATAGTGGAACATCCATACCGGAAGCAGCACATGCTCCGCCTTACGCGACGTTGTATCGACATCCTTGCTCTGATACGTAACCGTATGATAATGCGACATGGTTGAGCGCACATAAGAATCAATGTAACCGTCCACCTTATGCTGAGCACGCGGCATCAATTGACGGTCATCGAAATTGTATTTCTCAGCGATGAATCCTGCGAGATAAGGGGTTTTGAAGTTTTTCAATTGGTCATACGGGAATGGCTCCAGCTTATCCATAAGCTCATCATTCATCTTCTCCGACGCGTCAACCGGAACCTTCACATAATCCAGTACGATATCCCGGTAGACATCGAAATGCTGAGTCTCGGTATACATATAGTCGCCTCTAGTGTAGGATCTTACTTTCGTGCCATGTGCCCGAACCTCGACATCGCTGTGCAAATCGTACAACCAGAATGGGACGTACAGACCTGTTACGCCTTTAATCCGGTTCGCCTTCATGAAAGCCCCCGGCGTCAGACGACCATTCTTGCACCACTTCTGGAATGCCTTCTGTGCCTCTGCCTTGCTGATCGCGAACGGAATTACTTTGGCCGGGGCAAATCCGCCCGCCATCCGGTCGATCAGCACAACGCTGGAGTTGCAGAAGCTGCACATCGTTGCCGTTGTCTCCGGCTCAGTAACAATGACTGCTCCGCAGCTGTTGCACTGATATTCCTTCGCCTCGCCATGTGCGAATACAGAAGGATTCGGGGCATCCGAGGATTGCTCGATGTTGTCCTTTCTGCCACAGCTTCCGCAGGACAGCATGCCCGATGCGCTGTCAAATGCCATTTCCCCGCCGCAATTCGGACATTTATAATCTAATACTGCCAATTCCTTCACCTGCCCGATGTCATAATCAACTATTTCGATTATTCAGTTTGTTTTTGAGTTCAGCCAGCTCATCCACAGGATCTTCAGCTTTGTCCTGCTCCCGTTCAAGTTCGGCGAATCGCTCATCCAGATCGCTGCCCTCATCCTTCTGCAGCTCTGCGATCGCAAGCGCTTCGTAATACGCCTGCTCCGCTTTATCTTCCACAGCCTTCAGCGCTGCCCCGCTTGTGTTGTGCTGGGCTTGGGCTGCGGTCAACCGTCCCTTGGCTTCGAGCGCGCGTGCTTCCAATACTCCGATATCAGCCGACAATTTATCCTGCAGCTGTCTCATGCGTTGTACATTCGCAGCCGTCGTCTCATAGGCGAATTGCAGAGTCATTTCCTTCTTCGCTTCTGCCGCCTTCATCTCCAGAAAACGAAGTGCTTCATCATCTCTGCCATCCTGGACCATCTTCTCCGCGTAACGCTGCAGCTTCCGAATCTCGGCACGGCATTCGTCAAGCTCTCTTCTCGCCCGACTCTCATCGGCCAGCATCGACGCCATCTCTGCGTTCACTTTGCCCAAATCCGAATTCAGGCCTCTCATATATTCGTTCAATGCCTTGATCGGGTCCTCCGACCGGTTCAGGCCAGCATTCACATTGCTCGACATGATCATTTTAAATCTGGACAGGATGCCCATTAGACTGATCCCTCCTTCAACATTCGTATTTCCTACTCTAATAGTACCTGATTTGTGGGTGAAAGGATTCACTTATTTGTTTCCGCCATACCCTTAATTTCTATATCTTGTTGAGTTGCGGCTGAATTGATGACATGGGATAATTGGTTATTTTTTTTATTGAACAAAATATATCCTTCTGATAGAACGCGTTTCGATGGCATGTATATCAAATCTCATTCGTAATTTCATGTCATTTTTACGGTTCAGCAAGCACAAGTGATAAAGATACGATTGTGAGAAGAATATTAATTGCTATGGATTGAATTATTCATTCAATTCTTGATAGTAGCAAGCATAAAAGATGTGTTCTTAACCTGGGATGAAGGAATGAAAACAATACTGCGCAAATTACTTTTGATTCTATTCAATACTGTAATCGGAATACCTATCCCGATGGTCATTATTATCACGCTGGACAGTGAATTTAACGGAAGAGTGCTATTACTATCCGTTTTCTATCCTTTGCTATGGATAAGCGTGAATTTCATATTATTAAAAAAAGTTCCCTGAAAAAAAATCATTATTTATGTAGCCATCATTTTAGGAATTACAGGAGTTACGGCGATTATTTCATTCTGGATTTTAAACTTCTTATTATTCGGCTCATTACGATTGAAGCATTAACTCTAATATCATACTGCATCATACAAAATCACAACAAAATTTCCCTCATATTCTGCTGGTACGCTAAATATAATGGACAGAAGGATTTTTACAACCGAACAGAACGCTGGCCAGCATTCATGCACCTAGATAGAAACTCCTTCTACAATCCCCCACTTTGAAAGGACGATAAGAATGAAATTGAAAAAGTTAGCTATCCTGTTCACTACGGTTATTATGCTTCTCATGACTTCTGCTGTCGCAAGCGCATCCGTTCCACTCAACCGCACGGATACGATTACGGGCCAAGGCACGCTAAAGATTACGGGCAGTGCCTACTTCAGCGGATCTCCTGCTGCAGGGGTTCTCTTCGCTAGTGTCTATCGCGTAACAGGCGGCACAGAAGTACTGGTGGAGAGCAGCCGTTCGAATATTTTCTCGAATCCGAACGTCGTCAGCTACACGATTAACTTCAATACAAATTTCACGCAAGGCACCTATATTATTCGCTATTCACATAGCGGATCGCTTGCAGATTTAACGACATACGTACAGTTTCTCTAATACTTAAACAATAAGAAACCGTCAGCCCTGTGACTGCACCCCAATGGTTAGATCATTGGAGATGCGGACCACCGTGCTGACGGTTTCTTTACGTTGATTTAATACGCCCAATTCCCTTTACGGAAGACAGGCTCAATGGCGCCGTCCGGCAGCTCCCCGTCAATATCGAGGTCCCCGCAGCCGATCATGAAATCCACATGCGTCAAGCTGACGTTCGCGCCACGCTCCACCAGTTGTTCATTGGTAAGCTTCGTGCCGCCCTCCAAGTTAACGGGATAAGCGCTGCCCAGCGCAAAATGACAGGAGGCGTTCTCGTCGATGCCCGTATTGTAGAACACCCGGTTCATATTCGAGATCGGCGAATCATGCGGCACCAAAGCGATTTCCCCCAGGTAAGCCGCACCCTCATCCGTCTCCAACAACGACGTTAGATGCTCCTTGCCCGATTCTGCATCATATGCCACAACCTTGCCATCCTTGAATGTGAAGGTAATGCCTTCGACCAAACGGCCGTTCAAGTTCAGCGGCAGCGTACTCTTCACCGTTCCATTCACACCCAGTCGATGCGGCATGGTATACACTTCTTCAGTCGGCATATTGGCGACGAAATACACGCCTTTTTCGTTCTCTCCACCGCCTCCGCGCCAAATATGTCCCTCTGGCAGCTCTATGCGAATGTCCGTGCCCGGCGCGCGGTAATGAAGACTCTTGTACCGCTTCTCGTTCAATTGGTTCTGACTCTTCTTTAATTGAGCGATATGGTCGTGCCAAGCAGCGATCGGATCTTCCGTATTGACACGCGCCATACGGAATACCGCTTCCCACATCGCATTCACACGCTCTTCCTCCGGAAGATCGGCGTATACTTTGTCCGCCCATGCCCGGGTAGGCGCTTTGATCAGCGACCAACTGATCTTGCTGTTCCGCGTATACGTCGAATATTCCTTGCGTGCGATAGCTGCCGCCTTGACTGCTCTCGATACTTTGGAGGAATCGATACCTTGGAACAGTTCCGGGTTAGGTACTTTAATATGAAGAATGGCTCCGCCCTCTTCCGCAAAATGAACCATGCTGTCCGCCTGCCACTGCGGGTAGTAGTCAAAGGAATCGTCCGATGCGTTCTCATACCGCGCGCGGGTAACGGCATCATCATCCCATTCTACGATAACGTACTTGGCCCCTGCCCCATACGCCTTGGCTACGATCAATCGCGTAAGCTCAGCCGTCTCGATCGGCGCATGGACAATTAGTACCTGCCCTGCCTGGATGTTCACGCCTACTCGGACGACCAGCTCCGCATATTTAGTTAACTGCTGTTCGAATGTGTCCATTGTTATTCCCCTTCCGTCTGTTGCTTCATTCTAAGATGTCTATACTGCCATTCATTACAAAAACCTGTATATCTAGCATACCAAATGCCCAATGTTATTGCATCCGCGCAAGGACGAGACGAATTTGACAACGACTGGAAGAGTGCTCTAGCATGGGAATATAGCAGTACGTTATACAAAGACAAGGAGTGAAGTGAGATGGATACAAAAAGCATTCCTTGGGATCAAGGAACATGGACGACCGAGCCGGTCATGATTAAGGTCGAAGACGGCTTTCTGAAAGTCACCGCAGAGAACGGAAGCGACTATTGGGAGAAAACGCTGTATGAATTCCAACACCGCAACGGACACGCGCTGCTGGCGCCTTGGGAGGATAGCCAAGCGATTGAAGTAACCTTCCAGCTTGCATCATTCACTGAATTATATGATCAGGCAGGACTTATGCTGTGGCACGGTCAAGAGCAATGGATCAAAGCTGGCGTCGAGCTCAACGATGGCGTTCCACACCTGGCTGTCGTAGTTACCAACGGCTATTCGGACTGGTCGCTGGCCCCCGTGCCTGAGTGGGTGGGACAAGAGGTAACTATTCGCGCTTCCCGTATGAAGGATGCCGTTATTCTGCGTGCCCGCTCGGGATCGGAAGGCTGGCGAACGATTCGCGTGGCACGGTTTCCTTACCTAACAGACAAACAAGCCGGTCCCTTCTTCTGCGCCCCTACCCGCTCAGGCCTAGAAGTCGTCTTTACCCGCTGGGTTCATACTGCCCCGGACGCTGATCTGCATACGAACCCTCCTGTGGTGGAATAACTCCGTTAAACAAAAAAAATAGCCCCCGGGCGTTCATCACCGAGGACTTCGGGGCTGCTGGCTTCGTTCTAGAGAAATGTCGATCATAAATCCAGCCGATGAATATGACGCATCAGAAAACCGGTACTGAACAACCCTGCCAGTACAAACAGCAGCCTCACGCTCTCCACGTTAAAATACGTGCCGGGGAAACCAAGCTGAAATGCCCAAATCACGCCAAAAGCCATGGCAGCCACAATAGTTACTGTGGTCGAAAAGCTTCTTATTCCAAGAGCTACTGCCAGCAAAACCGTCAGTCCAATACATAAGGCGCTCCATCCTACTGCCCCCATATACGCAACTGACATATGCGAGACGATTGACATCGGCTGCTCGGCGTAATAGGTATAGGGAGACAACAACAGAAGAAGCGAATTTTGGAGCAACGTCGACAGTACGGTAGCCAGTATGCCAAGCGCACTGATCAGAATCAGCTTAACTGCTGCCAGCCTGCTGCGATGGATGCCGCTCGCCCATATGGTCGTAATTGTCTTGTTCCTAAATTCCTGTATGAAAATTTTGGCCCCCCACACACCTGCGAAGATGAAGCATCCTGGCCATACAATGGAGTTGTTAATCTCCCTGATCGCTACTTTCATATCCGGAAACATGGCCATGCCGCCCGTACTCATCCCCAAAGCGTAAAGCATCAAAAACGCAGCCCCGTTAAAGAGCAGGAAGGTCAACAATATTTTGCCGGGTTTAAATTTAACCCATTCCATTCTCAGCAAATTCATATCGCTTCCCCCTCTTTTCGCTCTGCGATCATCGTCATATAGTAATCTTCCAAACTTTCCGTCAAAGCTTTCATTTCAATCATCTCGATTTCATTCTCGATGAGACGCTTGATAGCCTCTGTCGCTGTAAGACCGGCTGCAGACACGACAACGGTCTGATGATAGATATTCACCACTTCGAACACTTTCTTAAGCTTCTCCACATGTAGATCCAGATGTTTGATTTTAATCTCATAGAGCCGGATTTCGGCATCCTGCAGCTCCCCTATCCCTTTCTCCTTGCACAGAACTCCTTTATGCATAAACCCGATTGTATCGGCACAATGCTCAATTTCATTCAAAATATGGCTGGATAGCAGGATCGTTGTCCCTCTTTCCTTTTTCAGCCGGATGAGCAACTCGCGAATCTCCTTGATGCCGGACGGGTCAAGTCCGTTAATCGGCTCATCCAAGATTAAGAGCCGGGGATTGCCAATGAGCGAGCGAGCAAGCCCCAATCTCTGTTTCATTCCCAGTGAAAACTGCTTCACTTTCTTGTCCCTATGCTTATAGATTCCCAACATCTCCAGATATTCTTTCATATCGGAGAGCGGCACTTTCTTGTATCGGCAATGAATCATCAGGTTTTCTTCCGCGCTTAGCGAGGAATAAAAAACCGGTGTCTCAATCATCGCGCCTACCTCGCTCATTAAGTCGCTATTGCGCTCGAGTGTTGTCCCGAATAGCTTGATAGCCCCTTGCGTGGGCAAGGCCAGCGTCGTAAGCATCTTCATCAACGTCGTTTTTCCCGCTCCATTCTCCCCTAGCAATCCGTAGATAGTGCCCGGTTGAACTTTAAGATTGACCTGGTTAACGACGGTTTCATGTCCATATTGCTTGCTTAGCGATGTTGTTTCAATGATATATCCCACACGCATCTCAACCTTTCGCTGTCTTCCCAGCTGTAATTAAATACATGGAATGCTCCGAGATTCCGTCGAGATTCAGCAATTGATTCAACTCATTATCGACAAAACCCATCAAGCAACAGGAGCCGAGCCCATAGGCCGTGCACATCAAATGAAGATTTTGCGCCACATGCCCACAGTCCAGCAAGATCACCCGATACCCTCGTTCATGATACTTCCATTGATTTCTCCAGAAGTTCGCTCCCAGTATAACGGTAAATGCAGCCTGATCCAGCATGCCCGAATAGCCGCTTAGGTTTTTGGATATGCTCTTCAGATTATGATCGTTGATACACGCTAGCCGATGATCAAGCGGATCGTAGTAATAGATACCCGTCTCAATTCCGCTCACATGCTGAATGGCCAGATAGATATCGACCGGATACAACCCTCCACCCGATGGAACAGCCCGAACTTCTAATCCGCTCTTCATTTTGCCGGTTACGCCATAGGAGTAATACAGAATATTGCTCAAGGTCTGCAGCTCAACAGGTTCATTGGAATAATGCCGCTTCGACCTTCTCTGCAAAATAATCTCTTCCAAGGCGAGGGCATTCCCTCTGGTAGGCTCGGGAAGCTCGATATACGACTTCTCGTAAAAGGTCTTCCGCGCTCGTAAAGTCAGCTTCTTCACGCCATCATCGATTTCATCCAGCGGCTTCATGAAATCCCCCTGCTGATAGAATAGATGCAGCTTGGAATTCTCATGATAAAGTCGCGACAACCTCGTCTCCTCGCTTAAATCCTTCTCCACAATATTGCTCTCATGAAGCAGCAGCACAGCAGGATTGGCGAGCGTATACAGATCTGCCGCGTCCTCTAGCGTGATATCAGCAGGGATCTTCTCTATACCGTTCCAGACCAAAGCAAGCCTCTCGTATTGCTCTCTGCTTGTGCTGTCAAAACGGGATACGACAAGCTTATTCCTCTGAAAAAGATCCCGCTCATTCTCGGGTGCCCGCCCCTTCTGGAATAAATAAATAGCCGTCTCTTCGCTCGAGTGAAGCCTCATCATCTCCGACTCGCCCACCCATCGTTCTAAGCGATGGGCGATCGTCTCCATCTCCAGATCAACATCCTCGACCTTGAGCAGATCGTAGATGAAATTAGCAATTCGAATTGCTTGATTGCTGTCTTCGATTTGAAAAAACCGCAACGTCTTCTCTACGTTATCGATAGCGGCCTGATTAGGCTGGCAATCCGAATCGATTAGTACGGGAATTTTCTGGCCATTTACTTTCACATATTGAAGCTGCTGTCCGCTCCCCGCCACATTGATATATTGCTTTGTGCTTTTGTTCATCGTTCCGCATCCCATCTTTTAAGATAGACGGCTTTTTGTTTGAAGTTATACCGCGGCATATAATACACCTTCTCTACATCCAGCGTTCGGTCGGAAGCGTTGAAGATGATTGCCTTGCCGTAGCTTGTTTTAATATTCAGCTTTGTCAGCGAAATAATCGCCTCTAGCAGCAGTTCATTGATGCCCATATTCTCCAGCAACACATTTCGGGAGATGCCGTGCTGTCCCGCCGGCAGCTTCAGCTGGTTTTTCAAGCAAGAATAATCTATATGGTTTTGCTGATTGAGGATGGGACTGATCATAAACGAGTCGCTGTAGAATAAGACGAAGGACCATAAGCTTGGCGCACGCCCGTATAACCGTTCATGAATTTCATCTAGGATCGATAACTGCGTGGAATCTACGCTAACCAGCACGAAGTCGAAGGCCTGCAGCTTCTCCAGCTCATCCAGCTCCACGTACCGGTAGATCAACCCTAGCTCTGCTAGTAGACCAGCAAGCTTATGAGTATGGTTGCCCCCAGCATAGATGCAAAAGGTAACGGCTCTCATCTTCTCGGCATACAATCGAAGATTGCTTGTATATTGCGAGAGAAAGATCAACAAGTTTCTTTCAGACTCATCGATGGGTTGCTCGCTAAGAAACACAAGCTCCTGCTTGCTCAAGAAGGCCAAAATATCCTTCAGCTTCGAGGGACTTAGTTGTTCCTTGTATGCCTCACTAATCCAAGACAAAGCAGCATCCCGTTCAAGAGCCTGCAGCATATCGCGTATAACCCCATACATTTCGTTGTTTTTCATTGTGAAGGAGCTCTTCTGCGTAATAAACTCCGCTTGTCGGCCCCTATCGTCCTCAGTGATCCGGTAAGGCAGCGTATAAGCATAATTCGCTTCCATGGGCTTCTCCTTTCCGTATAGCCTTAGGGTAATCAAGGTGTAAAAAGCATTTGCTTTTTACACCTTGAAGGGAATAAGAATGCATTATTTCTTCGTATCATGTTCCAGCTCAATATCATTGACATCGACCGAAGTCGTTGTGCAGCCCAGGAAGCAGTTCTCTTCGTCCACCACGTTTTTGCGGTTTTGCTCCGTTACGACTTCCAGCTCAATATCGTTTACGTCGACCGATGTTGTAGTACAGCCTAAGAAGCAATTCTCTTCGTCTACCACGTTTTTGCGGCTTTGCTCCGTTACAACTTCCAGCTCAATGTCGTTTACGTCGACCGAAGTCGTTGTGCAGCCCAGGAAGCAGTTCTCTTCGTCTACCACGTTTTTGCGGCTTTGCTCCGTTACGACTTCCAGCTCAATGTCGTTTACGTCGACCGATGTTGTTGTGCAGCCCAGGAAGCAGTTCTCTTCGTCTACCACGTTTTTGCGGTTCTTCTCACTCAGAATTTCCAGTTCCATGTTCTTTTCCATCATTTCAATTCCTCCAATGTATAATTTATTTATTATAAAATGCAGTTCAACTCGCTCCTCATAGTCGCCTTATGTACAAATCGCGGCGTCAAATCTGCATTTAATAATCGCTAAGGAAAGGGATGCGGGTAAGGATTAAGCGGCCCTGACCAGCTATACTTGTCACGGACAGCCTTCAGTCGTGCGGGATTCAGAAAGCGGTAGCGATGGGTGCCGTGAAGAGGCTGCAAGCCCGGAATGATAACTCTGGAGCACCAGGCTCCCAGTTGTTCAAGCTCCCGGTTTGTCATATCCACCCAGTACGCATCGTAACCGGCATGCTGCAACGTGCTGATGGCAAGCTTCAACCTTTCTTCATCGTCCTGCGGATCATTCTCTGTATAGTCAAAGGGCTGCTCATTTCGCGGCTGAAAGACATAGCCTTCGTTGAGGACGTAACCGGCCTCGCCACGCAGCTCTGGATGAATCGAATAAAATGCGGCATGCTTCTGGAAGCTATCTACCTTATTGAAGTCTTCTTTCAAGCCATACGTCTTATATTTCGCCGCTAGCATCTCTACATAAGAAATACCTTGCGCCGCTTCCAGAAAAGCTTTGGCTACGGCTTCTTTCCTCGTAAATCGAGTAGCTGCACCAACCATAAAACGTCCCGATTGATTATCGTGTATCGTCACCACAACGGTGGCAAAGAGTCGATCGAGCGTAATATCATAAGCCTGGCAGACACAATGCTCATCTAATTCCGCAGCATAATCGTCCAGGTAATCCTTCAGGTCGAGCCGCTCATTGGGCGGAAGCCGAAGAAACCAGCTGGAGGCAAAAGCATCCCTCTCCACGACTTCAAATATTCCGCTTAGAATGGATTGCGGCTGGCTTGCGCCAAGCGCCAATCCCGTTGAGATGGCAGGTGATATGCGTGTCTCACCACTCGCCGCTCGGTAGGGCAACTGCACCAATGCCGCCGGAACATACACTTCCTCGCCTGTCATTAGGCTGCGAGAGAGCAACCAATGGACTGATGCCTCCCGTGTAAAGGGACGGTAAGGAAAGCCGGCAGCTTCATACTGCTCTTGCGAAAATAAGATGAAGTCATCTGGATCCACAGCCTTCCCGCTCAGATCCTGCCATGCCGCAAGCTTCCTGGCGCTATCGAAGCATCCTGCGGCAAGCCGTTCAATGCTCTCTCCTACCGCCGAATAATCGGCATCGGACTGATGAAAGCCGGCTCCGCTATTCGACTGCGCGAACAAGTCGGGATGATAAGACGATAAATCGCTGGTCGTGCTGACGGAGATGAAGATATCCCGACCTTTGAATCGGAAGGATTCTGATTGCAGCTCCGATACAATGCCCAATCTGGCATCTACGGCATTCATCAAGTCCCTTTCTCCTTCGTGTGAAGCACTCGATAAACGGTTCACAAAGGTGTGACGGCTGGCTGCCCCTTGCTCGATAACCCATACGGTATCCGGTGACTGTTCATCCAATAATCGTGTTATGGCCTGCTCAATTTGACTGCGTTGACGATGAACATGCTCCTTGTTCACATAAAACAGTACATTCCCTTTGCCGCGCGAGCCGATCTTGATCTTGTCGGCGAGCAGCGGATTGTTGGAAGCCGCTTTTCTCACAAAAACGTCGTAATCGGCAGCTTTCTCCACCAGAGGGCCGACATAAATGGTGTCGCCATTCAGCAAAACCGGAATAACGGGCAGGCCGGACTCGGATGCAATAGCCCATACATTATGAAGCTCGTATGGAGAAATAATCGGGCAATACGCACCTTCCGTCTCGATCTCCTTCACCGCGGTGTTGCGCGTTTTCAGCGTATTTCGATGATTCAATTGCATCTTCTGCACAAGCTTCCCCCAGTACAAAGCTTCATCCGGGTCGAGCTCCGGCATCTCCTCCGCCGTAAGCTTATGAAGGATAGAGACCAGATAAGGGTCTCGCTGTATCCCCCAGATTTTGTCACTTGCATCAAATAACACACGTTCCTCTTCAGCCAGAATGCAGTTCAGCATTTCCTTCTACCTCCGTTTCCCATCTAATCGTTGAATTCATCAGCATCTCCGACACGAATGTGTGCATACTGTCAGGATGAACCCGATCAAGTTGATTCTTGTAGGATAAATAAGCGTCCATATTGCCTTCACACAACAAGTTCGCTGACATTTGAATCAGACTTTGCGCCGAAGCCCGATTGGACTTCTCCCGTTGGAGTCGGATTTTATCCTTGGCCTTCTCCAACATCGGCTGACTCAGCCCTTCCTGTATCTCCTCCAGCATCGCTCGGAAGCTCGTGCCTAATTCATTTCTGGCCTTTGGATCGGGACAATGAGCATACAACAGCATATAACCGAAATCGTACAGCTCTCTGGAGAAGAACGTATGACTGTATGCCTGCGATGTCTCTAGCGTAAGAGCCCGAAACATCTGACCGTCCATGCCGGACATAAGCGACCATAGGACATGAGAGAAATACTTATCTGGCGCAAAATAGCTGGTCCCTGGCCAAATCTCGATATATTCATGCGGCCCGATGAGAAACGGAGGGGCAGTATTCTCATTGCCGAACGCATGCGCTTTGTCGGCAGTATCTTTTGCCTCCATTCCAGCGTGATCCGTAGAGTCACTGTAAGCCTGACTGGCCTGGATACTGGTCACAACCGAGATGCCGTTCGATAATTGCTTTGAGAAACGCAAAGCCAATTCCTGATGCGTAACCTGCATCGGCTTACCGCCAATACGCCAATCGTTGTTGTGTACGTAGTAATCGCATACCCGCTGAACGCTATGAATTCTCGATTCCGGTACACGTTCGCTAACCATACATGCCTCCAGCTTCCCTGGTTCGAGAAAGAACAAAGCATGAAGTGCCTTCGTCACTCCGTTGCGGCTGCCTCGGATGAACAAACTAATCAGCCCCAACTCGCTGGATGCATAGATATCTGCGGTATGACCCGATTGCACATATCGCATTAGCGCCTTCGTCACTTTCCTGACATGTTGCCGAATAACCGGATCGGGACGAATCGATATCGCCGCATATTCCTGATCGTGATTTTCGTTCGTTAGTTGACACCAATGATGTGAACCAACTAAACTTATATGAAAAGTATGATTAATAGCTAAGCAGTTCCCTTCGGAAATCGTTTTGATCGATACTGCGCCTAATAATCTATTGATTTCCTTCCAGACAAATGCAGGTTGATCGTGAGCCAGCAGTCGTAGATGCTCGGTATTTGCTTCGGGATTACCGGGATATCCCCCAATAATTCGCTCAGCTTCCTTTCGATCGACATCCACTAATCGTTGTCTTGCTTCTAGACTTAACAGGAGTCTGCAGATGGACCCGCAATAATGAATGCTGACATGTTCTACTCCCAGCTGCCTGGCTGCGTACACCATCACATCATACAGCGCCTTGCGGTACTCATCTTCAGTAACTATTGCCTTGTGATCCAGAAAGTTGGCCGTCAGACGTTCCAGCTGCGCTCGTTCTTCCCGGCCGGAATGTACGAGTTCTAAATCGGGATAAGCGCGAAGCAATTGGCGGAATTGCGCATGGAGATCCTCCGGGCCTATCCCTTGCAAGGTGGTGGCGCTGCCCAGAACGGGATGCTCCAGAGAGGTGCCGTTCCATCGCTCGGTAAAATAAATCTGTCGGTTCCGATAAGCTAGGTCCTGCATTTTGTAATCCATCTCATTCAAGATTACCTGTTTCTCATCCTCCAGCAGATCAGCCGATAATTCGGCGCATGCCTCCAGCTTTGCCATATGATCGATAAAAGCGGAGTAGCATGACACAAACCTTGCACGACTCCCCTCCATTTTCAGGGTCAACCGTTCCTTAGAAGTCGAAGCATGAATCTCGCAGCCGTACCTGCTGCACAACTCAATCAAACTTACGTCTCCGGCCTTGGACTTGACCAGCATATGCTCCAGCAGATGCGTAATTCCTTCTTTGCCGCAAGGATCATCCTTGCTGCCAATAGGATACGACAGGGTAAGAGTGCTAATTGCCCTTCTATTACTCATGTCCTGTCCCGCCCCGCCCGCTTCTCAGGCTCTCCAGCAAAGCCGCGATGGTGGAGTATTGGGCGTGGAGATGCCGGCGTTTATCGCGTTCAGGGTAATGCCACACTCCACCGCAATAGGACTGGTCGATGTAGTGACCGAGAACGTCCAGTTGGACGCCGCGATAACCGTAATAATGAAGCGCCCAATACAATTCAGCTACAAGATCGCCCGAAGGATACGCAAGCACATATTGAATGTCTTCCAGCAAACTCGGGACGTTATGCTCCGAACTTTCTTTGGTCAAATAATCGGACTGAAGTAGAAAGTAATGGGTGTCCACATAGATTCGTTCTTCGGCGGTGCCCCCAGCTAGCTTGATATGTTCATAGGGAGAGAGATCAATATCTAGCGCCTCACAGAACTTCAGAGACATGTAGTCATACGTGAGCGAATAACCTCGCACCCGGGGAATGATCTCAAGCGCCATCTTCTTCAGCTCCGCATCGTCTGCGAACTTCGAATTCCCTGTGAGCTTTAAGTAGTAATGAAAGCCAAGTCGACAGAACAACAGCTGGCTTCTTTCATAAAATCTAGTAGTTCCCCCGGCAGCGTCACGTCCGCATAATCTGTCCATCAGTTCCTGCTCCAAGTAGTTCCGCCGAGCATATAGCTGAAGCATATCCTGATCAGATAGAATAGCATGCAACTGCTGCCGGTAACGAGCGAGCAGAACGTGAAGGAAATAGATTTCATCGAACTGATAATACATATCGTCTATGCCAGAGCAGCTATTCAGATACCGATGCAAGCCTGCTCCTATCCTCTCTTCCGTAACTGTAGCGGAGAAAGTCCCCATATCGATCCCCCCCTAGTTACACCTGAACGACATACTGTGTAATTAGCTTGTCGTGCTCGTCGGTCGCAATAATCATCCAGATTCCCGCGCACATATCCCGCCGCGACAAGCTGCTCTCATAAACCTCTGCCTGGTCGCTCGGCTGCGCTGCCAATCTGACATGCTGGCCCACGTTTTGCCAAGTATGCGTGATACCTCCTTGCCCTGCTCCCCGTACCGACGTTAGTGTCGATGTCCGAAACACGAGGCGATCCCCATCCTCCAGCAGTTCGCTGTCGCAGGCGGCCAAAGACAAGTCCTTCTCTCGGATCGGGTAGGCAACGACATGCTCGGCATTAAAGACGTAAGTAGCGGAACTGACTAGAAAACCGTTCTTATCGAAGAGCACCAGGTTGAAATACTCCTTCGGATCCCTCAGCTCGAACACCCATTCAATCGTAAACGTGGATGCTTCTTTAATAAATTCCAAGCCGTAATTTCGCTCCGGGAAGTACACCATCGCTTTTGTCAGAACCGGCGAGCTGCCCTTTACGTTATACAGTTCCAGTTCGCCTCTCAGGCGTACAATTCCCGGGCCCTCTCCAGCTAATGAGACTTGGAATGTACAGTTGACCTCGGCTTTATACTCACTGACCGATGCTTTCTCAAATACCCGCATCAGCTCACGGCTATGTTGAAAATCGCTATTTCTCAACTTGTGCAACAGTTTCATGCTTCGGACCACCTTTTTTGATTCCTTTGACAAGCACCGCCAGCACGGCCAGGAACAGAATGAGGAAGATGCCGCTGGCGCCGGCATTGCCGAGTATATCGATTTCTTGGCGCACCAATGCGTGACTCCACAGATTGTTGACGTAGTATAGCGGCGAAATCTGAGCTAATATCTTTAGAAACTCAGGACTCTTTTCGATGGGATAAAAGATGCCTGAGGTGCCGAGCAACCAGAAGTATACGGCCTGCGCCAAGCCTAACGCCGAATTTTGCGACTTCACAATCCATCCGCATAAGCTGCCCAGCAGCAGAAACAACAAGATCGAAATCGCAAGCGACGCTAGCAGCATTACCCCGTTCACGTCCAGCGTCACGCCGAGCGAAAATGTGCCGAGCACGATGACAAGCGCTGTCTGAATAACCAAGATGACGATACGGCTGAGGTAAAATCCGGTTAGCAGCTTTGTCGGGGACCCTTTCTTCGATATCAGATCCAGAATGCCTTGCTCACGATACTGGGCCAGTCGGTACGGCAGCGAGAAGATTATGCTCTGCAGGATGAACAGACTGACGAAACCCGGGAGCAGGAAGCTCGAAAACTCTTGAGACTTCACGAACAGGCTAAAGGCGATAATCAAAATGAGCGGGAACATCCAATCCCAGAACATTAAGTGCGGCATTCGCAAATCAGCTTTTAAGAAATTGATCGTTAGTTTTTTCAAATTGCCTCACATTCCTTTTCCAAAATTTCCATGATTTTATCTTCGTTCTTATCTGCCAGGTCAGGTGGCAACGCTGCCGGATCAATCTCGTAGAGTTTTTGGTTAGCAAGGAAGCAAATGCGATCCGCATACTTCAAGCTTTCGCTAATGTGATGGCTGATTGCAATGACCGTCTTCCCGGCGGCTGCATCACGCTGCAGCACCTCGCTGTAATACTGAGTCCGGGTCATGGCATCCAGCGCAGCATCCGCTTCATCGTACAATCGGATATCGTCATCGCTCATTTCCGTGATGGCCAGATACAGTCGCTGCTTCTCTCCGCCGGATAGCTTGCGCGCCACCTTGCTTTCAATCTCCCCCAGTGCAAACTTCGTTTTGACATCATCGTACTTCTTCCGGCTTTTCAGCAGCTCCAGAAAACATTCGATATTCTCCTTTACCGTCATATCCTCGAAGTATACAGGGGTCTGGCGATGTAAAATGACATCTCCTCCCGCCTGCACATGGCCAGTTTCCGGTTTCAGGTCTTGTGTGAGCAGGCGGAACAGCGTGCTCTTTCCCGCTCCATTCTTAGCGAGCAAAAAATATAGTCTGCCGGGATTGAACGTAAAGTTCACTTCATTTAAAATGGGTTGCGCATATCCAAAACTTATATTGGTCAGTTTCAACATCATCATTGCCCCTTTTAAGCTAGTAAATTTTGATCTGCGGCCTGGTAGATTACATCGGCCACTCGCCGCCTTTCATTGGCTCTATGATTTTCATCACCTTGGAATGATCTCTATTGTCGAACATCGATCCGAACTTTTGCATGAACGAGGGGGAAGCTGCAACTTGGAGGTCGGCTAATTGAAGTTGATCCCCTTTCATTTCTTGAATCAATTGCCACAATCCATCCTTCATCATTTCATCCTCCTTTGTTTTCTTGTTCTCAGTATACGCCGGGATTAGAAGGATCAAATGAGTATTTTGTGCATACTTTTCCAGTTCAAATTAAAAACTTGCCTATCCTGCCTCTGATCTAAACAAAAAGACAGGCATTCTCTCCGCCTGTCTTCCCATCCTTCACTTCATTGACTTTAATGTAACGCTGCCAAGCTCTATACCTCGAATGATCGCGGCTACCGTGGAATGGACGCCGAGCTTATCGTTTATCGTCTGCAGATGGTTATTGACCGTTCTTCTACTAATGTAGAGCCGATCCGCCACCTCCTGCTGCTTCAATCCCTCGGCTGTTAATTGTAGAATTTCCTTCTCCCGTTCCGTCAACGCCTCAACCTTGGAATCATGCTTAGGAAAAATGATCGCCCCTGCCGCGACTCGCTGAATCTGGTCGATCAGATCATGGATCGAGACGCTTTTGTTAATAAATCCTCGCGCTCCCATCTTAATGGCCTGATTGCAGTATTCGACCAAGTCATAGCCGGATAGAAATAGCAGCTTCTGATCGGGGAACCGCTGTAAAATGGTACGCGCCACCTCCAAACCGTTCACCTCTCCCATATGCACATCCATAAGGATGACATCCGGCTGTTTTATCTCCAGAATCTGAATCGCCTTGGATGTGTCCGTATACGTCTCGAACTTGCTGACAAGCCCTTTCATAGCAATTTCAAGGCTTTTGGCAAAAAGCTTATGATCATCAAACAGCATAATGTGCATGTCCACTCCCCGTTCCACCTTTCATCGGAATTTTGATATGAATATGCATGCCAGATCCATCGTTCCTCCTAATGGAGAACTCGCCGTGAACGAGCTTGGTCTCCTGCTTGATCGACAACAACCCGATATGGGACGTAACCGCGCCTTCCTTCCCGGCTCCGCCAAAGTCAAAGCCTATCCCGTCATCCACGACATCCAGCAGAATGAGCCGATCGTCCGTGACATTAAGCGAGACGACAATTTCATTCGCGCGCGCATGTTTGACCGCATTCTGAAGCAGCTCCTTCGCCGTTCTGAATACCATATATTGCAGTTCTTCGTCCACCTCCAGGTTCGGGTCCGATTCCAGCCTGATCCTAAGTTGCGGCTGCTGCACTGCCGCCGCCTTTAATTTGCCGCATAATACGCTCAAGCTTTGATACAGCCCCAGGTCCGCCAGCGTGGTTGGATAAATATCAAAAAGCTTCTCCCGAATGGACGCATTCAGCTCATTTAATGTATCCAGAAGCAGCTTCTGAATGTCTTTGTCCTGCGTGCTCATCGCCTCTGTCATGTTACGCGCGGCCAATATAATCTGCAAAACTTCGTCGTGAAGATAATAGGACAAACTTTTGCGAATATCCTCTACCTTCTGAACCAGCGATACATTGACATATTCCTCGTAGCTAATGCTAGGCAAATACAGAAACCTCTGCTGGTGCTCATGCAGAATTTCCGTCGTTTTCAAAATTTCGGATACCGTATCGGACAGCATGTTCAACGTCTGAATCTCTTTGTCGGTAAACTTGTTTCGATCTATCTTATGTCCGATAACCAGCCACCCGTTCACCGTTTTTTTGTAGGTTAGCGGAAAAGAAAGATAGGACGATTCTCGATAAGTTAATGAAGACATTTCATCCTTCAGCTGATTCAGATCAAACTTTTTGAGCGAAAATGGTTCAAACACACCGTTTTGCTCCAGTACATAACAGCGATTATTTTCTTTCCAAATAACGAGCGATCCGTCCAATGAGATCGTACGGTCAATAAATTGCCGGATCATATTGCTCAGGGTGCTAAGGTAATCGTCATAACTCATCTTCCGCAGAATTTCCTGCCGTTCCTTCTCCAGCCGTTCCTTTGTCTGGTTAAGCGCATAGAGTTGTCTCGTGGACAGGTATCCCTGCAGCAGCATATACCCGTAGATCAGCGTACTTGCGACTGCTATAAGCAGCAATGTCTGGGTTGGGGACAGCTCCATCGCATAGACGCAAAAGAAATAAAATAAGGTCATCACGCCGATGCCCAGCAGTGCCAGCTTCCCCAGCAGGCGATAGTTGAAGCTCACCTGCAAGCCGTTACGTTTGATCAGTAGATAAGCGACGACGATCGGCAGTGCGATGATGGTAAAGATCGAATAGGATTTCAGCTCACCCGGAATGAAGTTTCTCAGAAACGTATAGGAAGCGATAAACGGAAATAGCGAAATCGCAATCGAGATGTTCAGCACCTTGCGATCCTTCCCAAGCGCCTCCCGTTGCCTGGCATTGTAATGAATCGAAAGCCCGAAGCAAATGCATATCGCGAACAAAATATGAATAAACAGCACATAGCTCAAATTAGTTACGAAGCTGAGCAATGCGAATGAGGTCACTACCGTGGATATGAGCAGCAATGTGCTCCATTTGTAATAAAGCCGTTTCTTGGGGATATGGGTAAAATGAATATAGAACATAAATAGCACATTCGGTGCAAAGCTCATCAATATCCGGGCGATGCCATAGTACAAATAGTCTCGTCCGTTCAACAAAATGATGATCCAGGCGACCATATACATCATGAGAATAAACCATTTGACCGAAGACACGGCCGTTGTGTTCAAATAGACAAAAGTACCGATCACGATCAAGCATATGGCATACATCGCATCGAAGGTGAAATTGTACGGTCCTAAGCTCTGGAAATAAACAATAACCGCCGCCATCAACAAGGCATTGATGAGCAGCAAGCCTACCCATCGGTTATGACTCATGATTCACCTGCCAATCTCAAATAAGTCAGAAATTCATGCACAAGCACCCGATCCTCCGGGAAGTGAACGAGCAGCATGCGTGTGCAGGTTTCCTTGCACATTTCACGGATCAAGATACAGTATTCAAGCGCCCCGCTCTCTATGATGGCTTTCTTGACCTCTTCCATCGAGCATCGCCCCTCCGCAAATGAAGCGTACAGCGCCTTTAATTCCGCTCTCTTCGATTCATCGGCGTGGTCCATCGCTTTCAACAGCGGCAGAGTAGGCTTCAGCCTCGCAATATCGCTTTTCCGTTCATCGAACACGGCATGAAGATCGTTCCCGATCTGCAGCGCGATGCCCGCATGCGTAAAAAACTCCTCCCAGAATACCTTCCTATCCACATCCGCTACCGCAGCTACATACTTAAGCACACCTACTGTTTTGGGCAAAATCTCATTGTAATACAACTTCTCGCTCATTCCGTCCAGCACGGTCCGATTCACATCTACCCATTCCCCTGACAAGGCACTCTGCAAGTAGCCGTAGCCCTCTTCACCAGGTGACAGGTCGTGCAAATTCTTAAGCGACTCGAACATTAAATCGGTAATCAGTATAATGGCGTTGCTCCTGCCTATATACTCTTCCAATTCGACATTGTCCCCATCTAGCACATCGTCCATAATTTTGGATGCCAAACAAAGCAGTTCAATATTCGCTGCCGCCTCAATGCTGGCCGGGGTTATTGACTCTCTCTTAAAAGAACGTAGATATAAATATAGAATTCCCCAGCTGAACTGTTTCATACGATGTGGCAAATTAATGACCGTCAGCAGCTCACTGCCATCATTTTTGTTATACTTGTGAAATAGTGTCCGTCCCTGGATGTCTAAGATAATATCCTCGACTACGGCCGCTGTTTCCATGCCATCCCCCTTCTTCAATCCTAGTGGTCTAATTCTACCAAACCATATGTACAAGTCTGTAATCCGCCAACATAAACCATCCATAATTGGAATTATAAAGGATTTTAATACTCTTATGGTATTCTTCTATATAGCGAACGTCAAGATCAATTACATAGGTGTCGTAAAATACTTTAATACCTTTCTAACGTTGGGAGAAACGATCTATGAAAACAAAGCTTTCCTCAAGGGAGATCATGCTGGGCTGTATTTCTCTTATTATTGGACTTCTATTTCTAACCTCGCGCTTTATTCGCATAGGGGATTCGACGACTCTTACTCTAATCAACAAAGGATCAGGGACTCTAATCTGGTTGATTTTCATTTTGATTTCTTTGTATTTGTTGAGACAACCAGCCAAAAAAATGTACGGAAGCATCCTCCTTATCCTTTCTCTCATCTTTAGTGTCGCTTATCTATTTGATTTCATCCGATTAGCAATTTAAATCCCGTCGTTTTTAGCCATTCCTACAAACAAAAAAAGCGGCCAATTATGGTCGCTTTTTATTTACCCAATTTGATTTAAGTAGCATGAATATCGTTGCTGAGCAGGATCATCCCTTTAACATCCGCACCGCGAATGCCGTTCATACCCATATCGCGAATTCAACCCAAATTACGATGAATGGCTCTAGTGAAAGATTCATTCCGCTAATTTAATTTTAACTTCATGAATGGAAAGGCTATGATCATTTTCTCGATATGCTTCCCCTCGCTTAAGAAACTTCGGATCTATGATATTCTCAATCTGGCTAAGCTTCATTATGATCACCCTGTTTTTTATCTTTAAATCTTTCTCTATACAACCCAGTTTAACAAAGGTCAGGCAATAACTAATTTTTGAAATGAGAAAATCGATGTACCCAAGTAAAAAGCTATCCGTATGACTTCAAAAAAAAAAGAGTACCCTATGGATACTCTCTTGTCCAATTTCAATGAAGTTCGTTTTCTTTATTTTACTTGATCCGTAACAAAGTTGGCCTTCTCTTCTGCCTTAAGGATCTCTTTCTCCCTATAATAGTCCTTCAATTCATCTTGTGCGCTCTGCTCGGCTAGCGGCACCTTGTGTCGGTAAGCGGCCCGGCAGATCACATGGGCGGCCACTGGAGCTGTCAGAAATACAAAGAAGATTCCCAAGATGAGGCGGATGCTGAAGAAACCGTCAGTAATTAAAAAATACAGCAAGGTTCCAACGAGCGCACACAATACGCCGAGCGTAGAACTTTTAGATGCAGCATGAGATCTGGTATACACATCGGGCAAACGCACATTCCCTATCGCGCTGATCAAGCTGAATATAGCGCCAATAAGGATGAGAATCGCCCCGATTACTTCACCGCTTCCGCTCAATCACAACACCTCTTTCAATAAATCTGGCAAAGGCGATCGTACCAATAAAGGACAAGATTCCGATCAATAAGATAAGATCAAAGAAGGCATGAGTGTGCAGCAGCACAGAGAACACGGCAATACTGGCGATCAGATTTATACCGACCGAATCCAGCGCTATCACTCGGTCCGCACTGGACGGTCCTTTTACAACCCGATATAAATTGGCCAGGATGGCCAGCATTAATATACATAATGCAGTAATTAACACCGTCTCAAATATCATTTTCTCGTCACATCCTTTATCGCCTTTTCAAAAACAGATATTGATTTTAATACAGATTCCTTGGACTCAGGCATGTTCAGACCGTGAACGTACATCGCCTTGGAATCAGGGGTGACCTCCATGATGACCGAGCCTGGTGTTAAGCATATTAATAAGGACAGGAGCGTAATTTCCAAATCCCCCTCCAGATCCGTTTCTACCTTAAAAATGCCCGGCTTGACATCAATTTTAGGACGGAGTACATGCTTCATCACCGCCATCGCAGAAATATTCAGCTCATGGATAAACAGAATGAACAGCTTGCCGATTGCAGCTAGCGAGAATAGATAAAACCGTTTTTTAAAGAATCGGCGGATACATAGTAAAATAAACAGACCGACTAAGTAACCGCTAAAAAAGTTTAATATGGTCATTTCCTCTTTCAGAAACATCCACAAGTAAGCAATGAATATGTTGAGTAGCACCTGAACGGGCATAGCTGTTTCCCCCTTTATTCAAACACGGCTTGAATATATAAATTTGGATTCAGCAATTCCTCCGCAGCTTGAGCCACATAACCCGTAATCGCCTCAGCGCCGAATCCAAGGGCAACACTAGCCAACGTCAATAGAGCGATCGGAAACAACAAGCCTTTCGTCGTCCCCTTCTCCTCTTCTACACTCAGAATCGTTTCACCCCAAAAAGCGTTCATAAACAGTTTGATCATCGAGTACAGAATGAGCAAGCTGGCCACTAGCCCGATTACACCCAGCCAGTAATAACCGGCTTCAAAGACGCCTTGCGTCGTAAATACTTTGCCAAGAAAACCGCTTAACGGAGGAATTCCAACCATGGACAATGCCGCGATGAAGAACATCCAGCCTAATTGGGGGTGAAGCCGAATCAAGCCGCTAATATTCTTCAAGTTGCTTGTACCCGTGAGATGAACAATGGTTCCCCCAATCATAAATACAATCGCTTTAATCAAGATGTCGTGAATCAAATAATAAATAGAACCCGTTAGGCCGGCAGATGTGAAAGAGACAAGTCCAGCCATAATAAATCCGACACTTATGATTACATTGTAGGTTAATATTTTTCTCAAATCCGAAAAACCACTCGCCCCAAGTCCGCCTAAAATCATCGTTATTGCGGCTAATATCCCGATAAACAAATGGGTAATCTGAGGCTCATGATAAAAGATGAGTGTAAACATTCTGAAAATGGCATATATCCCTACCTTAGTGAGTAACGCAGCGAAAATAGCAGCGATTGCCGTTGGCGGTACACTATACGATCCGGGTAGCCAGAAAAAGAGCAGTAATCCCGCCTTCATGGCGAAAACGATCAGGAATACGATTGAGACAGTGGTTATTAGCCCGTCTTGGCCAACCTCTGCGATTCTGATCGATAATTGAGCGAGGTTCAAAGTGCCTGTCATCGAGTATAAATAAGCAACACCAATCAAGAAAAACGCCGATGCAATAATGTTCGTAAAAATATACTTCAGCGACTCGCGAAGTTGCCTCTTGGCTCCCCCCAATGTGATTAGTACATAGGAAGCAACTAGAAACAATTCAAAACAGACATATAAATTAAACAAGTCCCCTGTCAAAAACGAACCGTTGACACCTGCGATCAAGAACAAAAATAAAGGATAGAAATAAAGTTTTTCTTGCTTTCGTCCAATGGATGAAAAGGCATAGATCAGGCAGCATACCGAGACAATAGAGGCAGCCAGCAGCAATAAAGCGCTGAACATGTCACCCACTAAACTAATACCATAAGGCGCTTCCCAACCGCCCAGCTGTAAAGATTGAATCCCGCCATCTCTGATCTGATTCATCAATAGAACCGAAATGACAATGGTGGCTACCAATGCAACCAAACTAAGAATCCGCTGAAGCATTACATTTTTCTGGAATACAATGAGGACCATTCCAGTCAACAGAGGAGTGATAATCGGTGCGATCAATAAATTATTCATGCTCATCTCCCCTTAATTGCTCCATATCATCCGTCCCGAAGCTCTGATAGGCGCGGTAACATAAAACAAGTACTACCGCTGTCACGGCAAAATTAATGACGATCGCAGTTAAAACCAATGCTTGAGGAATGGCATCCGTAAAGCCCGCGGCTTTCTCTCCCAGCAGAGGTGCACTCCCCGTCTTCAGACCGCCGGAAGTAATGATCAATAAATTGACCGCATGACCCACAATCGATATACCGAGCACAATCCGCAGCAATTGCTTGGATAGAATCAAATAGGTTCCAATGGATACTAAAATACCGACAAGTATGACCATGAGTGTCTCCATATTAGCGGTCCTCACTTATGCTTAAAATAATATTGACTGCGGTGCCTATAACAGCCAGAGCGACTCCGGTATCAAAAATCAAAGCAGACGCGAGCTCGGTAGTCCCGAATATAGGCAAATCACGATAACCAAAGGCCTGGGTTAAAAAAGGTTGGCCGAATACTACGCCCGCCATCCCGGTTCCAATCGCAATCAATACGCCGATCGCCGCAAGCTTTTTGAAATCAACACGTATATTTTCCCTTACCTTCTCGATTCCAAAAGAAAGATACAGCAGGACAATGGCTGATGCCATACTCAATCCCCCAATAAATCCCCCTCCTGGATGATGGTGACCATTCATAAATAAATATATCGAAAAGGTCAATATGATCACAGCAGCCACTTGAGTTACACTTTTTAAAATGACATCATTCGGTTTCACGTTGTTCCCTCCTTTTGGAACGCTGATGAACCAATACATACACACCTAGCCCAGCAATGGCAAGCACGGATATTTCCAGCATTGTGTCGAAACCACGGAAATCCACTAATATCGCGTTGACAATATTTTTGGCGCCCGCCAGCTCATAGGCATTTTCAAAAAATGATGAAATTGGTTCAAATAATTTATGTCCATTTGCGGACAATGCCAACAGAGTCACCGTTAAACCCATTGCAATCGATATGATCAAGTTCGTCAGCTTGAAAGGAACACGCTCGATCCTTTTCTCAAGCTTCGGTAAATGGTAGAAGCATAGCAGGAACAGAACCGTTGTCACCGTCTCCACCACCATTTGCGTCAAAGCCAGGTCAGGCGCTCTAAAGATGACAAAGAACATAGAAACCATATAGCCTAACGCACCTAGCGCAGCAATAGCCATGATTCGATTGCCGGCAAGTAAGACGGTAAGTGCGGCGATCACCATCCCGAGCACAAGCCCGGCATCAAAAATACTGATTACTGCATCATTGGAGGTATCGAACTGGATACCATGTTGCAGCAGAAGCGAGCTCAGCAATACAATGACGAAGAAAGAGAAAATATAGATCAAATAATGTCTGAGCGAGCCTGTCATATACCGATTCGTCAGAGATGCCGAGAGCTTCTCCGTACCTGACAAGCCCTGATTGTACCAATGATTCAACGTTAATCCCTGCGGATAATTTCGCAAGACCTGTATCCACCGCTTCATTGTTTTGAAGAGAAGGAAGCCGATAACAATGACACCGATCGTCATTAGAAGCTCCATGTTCGGCCCATGCCATGGACTAATTTTCAGGTCGTATGGAGAAATCGGCATCGTAGGCAAAATAGCGGTTAATGCCGGAGTTAGAATATACTTTCCTAATACATTCGGGAAGAAGAAAATCAATATCACGAGTAATGCCAAAATGGCTGGAGAAAACAGCATACCCCAAGGCGCTTCATGCACTTTTCGTGTCAGTTTTTCAGGGCGATATGTTCCTCCAAAGGTTTTGAATACAAAAATCAGGCAGTAGACGAACGTAAATATACTGGCTACCCAAGCAATGATTGGGAATAGAATACCGATGTTACTCAAACCGAAAATACCGGATTGAGATACGTCATTCACCGCCGCAAAAAACATTTCCTTACTTAAAAAACCATTAAACGGCGGTAATCCCGCCATAGATAAGCCGCCAATTAAAGCGATCGTGAACGTGATCGGCATCACTTGCATCAAACCGCCTAAATAGCGAATATCACGCCGTCCTGTCTCATGGTCAATAATACCTACAACCATAAACAAACTTCCTTTAAAGGTCGAGTGATTGAAGAGATGGAACAGAGCGGCAAATGTAGCTACCGTAAAGACAGTACCACTATCACCAGGTCCAAAATAGATCGCTAAGGAACCGATCCCAAGCAGACACATGATTAATCCCAATTGGCTAATTGTAGAATAAGCTAACATCGCCTTTAGATCCGTCTGTCTCAGCGCGGTCAAAGAACCGTAAAGCAAGGTAACGAGACCAATGCCGGCCACAAGCCAGAACCACACGGAGCTTCCACCGAAAAGCGGAGTCATGCGAGCCACTAAATAAATGCCAGCCTTGACCATCGTAGCCGAGTGGAGGTAGCTGCTCACCGGGGTTGGCGCCTCCATCGCATCCGGCAACCAAATGCCGAACGGAAATTGCGCGGATTTCGTAAATGCGCCTAGCAAAACACATAGCATGGCAGGAATGAACAACGTATGGCCTTGGATGACATCCAGATTAGCGATCATTTCCCGAATACTGTACGTATCCGCCATCATGATCAGCATAATAAATCCGGCTAACATGCCGAATCCGCCTAGGACAGTAATGAGCATCGCCTTTAAGGCGCCTTGGCGAGAACTCTTGCGCTCGTACCAATAGGATATTAATAAGAAGGAAGAGACGCTCGTTAACTCCCAGAACCCGTACAGGACTAAGAGGTGATCCGAGAATACCAACCCCAGCATGGCACCCATGAACATAAGCAAATAGACATAGAAGCTATGGAGAGCCTCACGAACCTTGGACATGTAAAAAATGGAATAAATAATAACCAATGTACCGATTCCGCTGATGAGAAGACCAAATAACAGGCTAAGCCCATCTACGTAGGAGGTAAAATTCATATCCAGGGACGGAATCCAAGATAATGTGTATTTATAGGTGTTCCCAGCCGCAACTCCAGGTATATACTGTAGCAAATAGATAAAAATAGATAGTGGTACGAGTAAAACAAACCATCCCGTATGTACTCGGCGATTCAAATACTTATAAAGTAAGGGTACAAGCATTGCACTGATCAACGGGAGAAAAATAAATGTATAGAATATAGTCAAGCGTACTCCTCCTTATTCGACTTCTGCTTCCTTATCTACGTATTGACTCTTCGCGTAACATCAACTATAGTCTTACATAGTTTAACCAAGACCTACTATTTAGTATTGAGGTGAAATATTTAAAATGAACAACGTGTATAATGAGAGCATACTTGTTTGCGTTTATTATGGTCCCAATGGCGAAAGACTAATCAAGCGCGGTTGTGCAATCGCTAATATGATGAAATCTCCGCTATATATATTGACCATTGATCCCAAGCCGTTCGACGAGCTTGATGCCGAAAAATTATTTTATATCGAACAATGGAAAGAATATGCCCACTCTCATGCAACGGCTCAATTTATTATGAAGGACAATGAAAGCCGCCCTGTCTCTAAGGTCATTGCAGAAGTAGCCAGAGATAACAACATTACACAGATCATTCTTGGTCAGACGGCGCACAGCCGGTGGGAACAAATTACGAAGGGATCTATTATTAATTCCTTAGTACGCGAGATCCCATTTGTCGATCTGCATATTGTTTCCGTTGCCCGTTATATTCGGGATGAAGAAGGTATTTATGAAAAAGGAGTCCGTGCTTATTTGGTCAAAGATGGGGAGCACTATAAGCTGAGCTTCAATCATGAAAAACATACCGAATATGAGGGCATTTTCTTCAAAGAAGTCGATACAGATTTCGATAACGGAATTTTCCGTTTTATGAAGGACGCCGCAACTTTACACGTGCTCGTTAGTGACGGGATGGTCACTGAATTAAAAAACGTAGATATTTCTACAGCAATGGGTCTAGACGACTCTGTCGAATAAAGGTTAAAGAAACTCTCCCTCTTCGCATGCTCTATGCGGAGAGTTTTTTTATGCCTTCAAAACAGGAACCATTTACAAATTAACATCTACTTGAATGGGTTTCTTCTCAGCCCTGTCGATTCCCAAATACTTTAGCGTTTCTGCGGTGGAATGATGATGAAAAATCGACTTTAAGATGGAGATGGCCACTCCCCTATAATACGCATGGTAACCAAACGTCTTTCTCAGCGTATGTGTTCCGATTTTCTCAGAAATGCCTACCTCCCTTGCCGAGTGGTTTATAATTCTATACGCTTGCTGGCGGGTAATGGGACGACAATCCTTTTTGGATTTAAATAAATAATCCTCAGGTTTCCAATTGATGTTAGATAAGTGCTCGGTTAGTATCTCTGCAATTTTGCTGTTCAAGTAATGAGCCTTTTCTTCTCCTGTCTTCTCATCCTTAGTGTAAAGAAACGATTTAGCTTTCTGGCCATCCCAAACGTCCTGTACCGTAAGATTCAGTAAATCAAGGAGACTAATCCCCGTGTTAATGCCCAGCACAAAAAGTAACAGGTCCCTTATCGAGTGTTTTCTCAACTCTTCTTTCATCGCTTGAATGGTTTTCAAGTCCCGAATCGGATTAACAAATTGCACAGAGAATCCCTCCGAATAATGTTACTTAATTTAAGGTTAACAGATATTAAGTAACATCACAATAAGAAAAACACGAACTGCAGCAGTTCAAAACCACTTTTTCTTCCTACGGCTAATCTGCTCCGGCGACATGAACATGTCCAAGTACAGAATGATGGAGGAATGATTAGTTCCTTTACTATTCAAAATAATAAAGGAACTAAGCAGGCCTCTATCGAAGTTTATACCTTTCGAATTATGAACCAAGAAGGTGACGAAGATGGCAAAACAAAAATACTATGTCGTTTGGGCCGGGCATAAACCGGGTATCTATAAGAGTTGGGCTGAATGCCAGGAACATACGAATCATTTCACAGATGCGAAATATAAATCATTTGGCTCTAGTGAGGAAGCCGAGAAAGCCTACCGGGATGGATGGCGGCTTCACTGGGGACAGAAAAGCGCAGATAAACCCGTTCGGAAGAAGTCTGCTGTAATTGGACAGGATATCGTAGAGGAAATTGATTGGGACAGCATCAGTGTCGATGTCGGCTGCAGCGGCAATCCGGGGATTGTGGAGTACAAGGGCGTACATACACAAACAGGCGAGATCCTCTTCTATCACGGCCCTATCGCAAAAGGAACCAATAATATCGGGGAGTTCATTGCGATCGTACACGGACTGGCCTATCTTCAACAAAAGGGAAGCAATCAGACAGTGTACTCTGACTCTAGAACCGCTCTTAGCTGGCTCAAAAAGAAAAGCATCAACTCCAGTCTTGTGCGAGACGCTTCCACAAAGGAAATATGGGAGCTGGCCGATCGAGCGATAAGATGGCTTGAGTCCAATACTTACAACAACAAAGTACTGAAGTGGAATACCGAAGTCTGGGGCGAGATCAAGGCAGATTTTGGCAGAAAATAATCTATCACAAGGTTGATCCTTCGCACGAACCTCCAACGTCAAAACACCTCCAAGGTAGAATCCATGTCTCGCGACAGGTACTCAGACCCTTGAAGGTGTTTTTCATTGCTTTATTTTTTCTTTAACTCAGCGTCCCTTTGCTTAACGAGACCGCTTCGGCACTGAAGCCACTTTGGCTAATCCTTCTCCCTGGGACTTCAGCTCAGCAATAAGTTTATCGCCTTCAACGTCCAGGTTAGGGAGCATACGGTCCAGCCATTTTGGCAGCCACCAAGCTTTGTCGCCGAATACTGCCATAACGGCAGGAACCAGCGCCATTCGAATAATGAATGCATCAATCAGGATACCGATTGCCAGTGCAAAACCAATCTGTTTGATCATAATATCATGGGCGAAGATAAAGCCTGCAAATACAGATACCATGATGACAGCTGCCGCTACGACAACACGACTTGCTTGATCATACCCGTCAATGACGCTCTTCGTACCATGATGGCCATGTACGTAGGACTCACGCATAGAACTAACCAGGAACACCTGATAATCCATGGCAAGACCATATAGAATGCCAGTAACCATAATCGGCATAAAGCTAAGCAGCGGACCGCCTGTGTCAAAGCCGAAGAGCGAGTGCATCCAGCCCCATTGGAATACGGCTGTCGTTACCCCGAATGTGGCAAGTACGCTGAGGAGGAAGCCGACAGTCGCTTTAATGGGCACGATAATGGAGCGGAAGACGAGCAACAAGATAATAAGCGAGAGAATGACGATAATGCCCACGTAAAGCGGGAATACCTCTGCCAGTCTTGACGACATATCAATATTAATCGCTGTAAATCCAGTAACGCCAAGCTTGATATTATGAGCTTGCGCCATTCCGGAGTCAGAAGCGCGAAGCTCTTGAACCAGGTTCCTGGTCTCTACATCGGTTGGTCCGGTCTTGGGAATAAGGCTAATAATCGCCATATCGCCCGTTTGGTTCATACCCATCGGCATGACTAACGATACATTGTCGTGCTGCTGCAGCTCATGAATCAACAAACCAAGCGTCTCTGGCGATAGCGTTTCCGAGGAACCTTGAGGCTCGGCGACCAGAAGCAACGGTCCGTTGAAGCCTTCGCCAAATCCATCCGAAATCGCGTCATAGCTTTGACGTGCCGGGGTATCCAGATTCGCCGTTGCGCCGGAGGGGATACCCATCTCCATCTTCGCTACCGGAAGCGCAGCCGCTCCAAGGATAACGATTACACCAATAATAATGACCCAGCGGCCTTTCACAACAGAGGTTACCCAGCGCTGTGCAGCCCCATTCCGAGGCTGTTTTGCCGCTTCCCTGCTCTTCGCACGAGCTTTTTCCGAACAGATCCGTTCACCTACAAAGGATAGCAATGCCGGCAGCAAGGTTAGCGCAACCAGCACATTGACGAGAACGGCCACTGCCGCTACAAGCGCCATGGCAGACAAGAAGCCAATGCCAATGACCAGCATGCCGCATAACGCAATAATAACCGTTAATCCGGCAAAAAAGACGGCACTGCCCGCGGTTCCTACTGCACGGCTCGCCGCTTCCTTAGCGCTAAGCCCCTGCTCCAGAATCATACGGCGCTGACGATTGACGATAAACAGCGAATAGTCGATCCCGACAGCGAGGCCTACCATAAGCGCCAAAACCGGCGTAAGATCGGTCATGTGGAACATTTTCGAGAAAGCATATGCTCCCCCTACACTAATGCCAACGCCCATAAGAGCAGTCAGCAACGGCAGTCCGGCTGCAACTACGGAACCAAGTGTCATAAACAGCACAACCGCAGCAACGGCAATACCGATAGCTTCCGTAGAACCAATTGCAGGCTTGCTCATCAACGAGTCGCTTGGCAAGGCTTGAATGCCTGTGCTCTCTACAGCTTTAGCCGCCTCAATGACGGAATCCGGAACCGAATCCGGCAGTGACATCTGCTGAACCGTGAATTGGAATTGGAACAGGGCTACACTGCCGTCGTTTGCGAGCATGACGCCTGGAACCGGCATTCCGTTGACCATAAGCGGGCCGAATGGAGGCAGCTCGCCAGCTGTTGCTCCCCCATTCTGGACAGCTTCACTTCCCTGTACTGCACCCTCTCCGGCAGCATCACTACCTTGCGCAGCACCCGCTCCCTGTGTTGCATCCCCTTGAGTTGCTCCTGCACCTGCGGCTGTGTCACCTGCTGAGACTCCGGCTTTCTGAGCCAATTCAATGGGATTGATGACGTATTCCAAGTTATATACCTTATTAATAGCTTCAATAATGGAGGCTAGACGCTCCTCCGTATCCAAGCGCTCGCTTTGAGGTGCCTTGAATAAGATACTTGCTTGTCCGCCAGACGCTTCCGGCAATTCTTCCGCCAGTTTGTCTAGCACCTTCTGAGACTCTGTTCCTTCTATTTTCATGTCGGAAGTGACATGAATACCGTTAACCCCGAGAATCGCAAGCACAACCCCGAGAATTGCAATCCAACTGATAACAAAGGTCCAAGGCTTGGTATATGCGGACTTGCCTAGTTTGTACAAGAATGTGGACATGGGCTCATGTTGCTCCTTTTCATACTGTAATCACGAATAACAATAGGTTAGAGACCTTTACGCAAATAACTGAACATAGTATCCAAATAATGCTCGAACGTTACGGCATCGGCAGTATCGACGGTTGAATGTTTCGGGAATAATACATTCACGTTGCCGTCAAGCAATGGCATAATGGCTCCGTAGACCGCTCCCGTTAGAAGATGGGTATAGCCTTCCGGATAACGTCCGCGAGACAGGTAGTTTAGCATCTCCTGCGCACTTTTTTGCAATTCATGAAGAGCGCTAAGCATATACGGCTCAAGCGTTGGATACTTCTTCGATAGTGATACAAGCTGCTGCAATTTGTGGATATGCTCCGTTGTCATTTGCATTTTCAATAATTGATACATAATGTCTAACGGGGACATCCCCTCGTCCAATGCCTCAATCCATGCAATAACCTCATCTGCTCCTTTAAAGTTAACGGCTGCTGCAGCTGCCGCCACTGCTTCTTCTTTGCAGGAGAAATAGTTGGCGAACGTCCTTCGAGAATAGCCTGCCTGTTGAACGACCTCTTCAACGATGAAACCATCGAGCCCCTTCTCAAGTGCGAGAGAAAATGCTGCATCGGCAAGCGCACTCGCGGTTGCTTCTCTTTTGATATGGCGAAGACCTGGTTTGTTCATCATATTCCAGCTACGTGTACACTCCTTTTCAAGATCATCATAATAATTGTATACATGATTGCTCCTCCCTTTCATTATTGCCCAATGAGCAAACTTGCACAATGAGCAATATGTGAAACTTATGTGGCAATGGCGTCTGTTCTGGTCATGATTGCTCATGTTGCTCACAAAAACAAAAGCAAACACCTGGGATCACCTCCTGCGATCCTTGGCATTTGCTCTTGTATAAGTTTTCGGTATACTTTATTTTTTGGCGGCTTCAATGATCCACGCGGCCAGACTGTTTATTTGCCCTTCCACCGCAATTGGATCGCGGTACCAGGACTGATTTTCATTCCAAATGAACACTTTTCCATTCCGGACTGCAGGCAGATTGCCCCAAATCGGATCGGCTTGCAAATCCTCCAATGTCGAATATGTCGTCAGAACCAAATAGTCTCCTGTGTATTCGGGCAGCATTTCCAACGAGAATTCATAATAGGAACCATCCAACATATAATCGGGAATGATGGAAGGCGGATTCGCTCCCAACATTTCATACATGATCCGCCCGCCGCGTCCGGCCTTCGGTCCGAATAAAAAAGCCGTGCCATCATATTCCTGCATTACAGACACGGTCTCTCCCTCATCAAGCGCCGCTTGCACCGCATCGCGCAATTCACCGGACTGGCTCTCAAATCGTTCAATCCACTGTTCGGCGGCATCCTGTTTCCCCAGCAAATCACCGAAATATCGCATCTCCTCCTGAATGGACGCAAAGCTGTTGTAAGGCATGGCTACCGTCGGCGCAATTAACGAAAACCTGTCCACCGTTTCCGCCTGAGCCGAATGCGTAACAATTAAATCCGGCTCCAGATCAAGCAGCACTTCCAACGATTCTCCCATTGCGGTTACGCCGTCCAGCATTCCTTCCAAATATGGGCTTTCCATCAGAAGCGATTCGGACCCAATCGGCTTAACGCCAAGCGCCAGCAAAGTTCCCAAGTACGCCGGCGCAGCCACACGCTGCGAAAGCGCAGGCACTTCCACATCGCCATTCGACGCCTTGATGATCCGTGTTTCGACGTTTGCCGATGTCTGCCCCGCATTCACAGCATCCGTTGCGGCGCCGTTGTTGCTCTGAAGCGCTGTGCCATTATTTCCTCCTGTGTTGACCGACGATGCTTGGCAAGCTGATGCTGCCAAGGTCAGACATAATAACGCCGTCGCCAACAGATTTTTTTTACTCATAGCCATATCAATTCCCCCATCCCACTCTAAATGATAATGAATATCATTATTAACATGATACATTGCCGGATGAGGCGCCACAACGGACAAATCTGACCACTTCATTGCACTTTTCGAAACTGCATGACGAAATTGTTTACGGTATTGCCCAGGCGTAATCCCGGTTTGCTTCTTGAACATGCGGCTGAAATAAATCGTGTCCGGGTAGCCGACATAAGTGGCTGCTTCCTGTAACGTAGCTGCAGTCTCGCTCAGCAGCCTTCGCGCCGCGTCCATCCGCATCCGAATGATATAATCAAGCGGACTGCATCCTATCTGTTCCTTGAATTTCCGCGACACATATTGCGGCGTATAATTCAGGTGCTGAGCCAGTTGCTCTACAGAGATCGTCCCACGATAATTCCTCGCCAAATAACGAATGACTTGCTCGGCTAACGACGGGACGCCTATATACTCCATTCGCTCCAGCAATGCTGCATGCGTGAACCGGATGAAATCACCTTTCGCCTTTAACCTTCTCAAGCTCTCACTTTCCCCGAAGCTTGTCCTTATTCCTGTGCCGGGCTGCGAGTCGCTAGCTCTATCCGTCCTTTGCCACTCGGCTAGCATCATTTTGAGCATCCCCAGTAAAATAAGCGGCTCGGAAGGCGCCAGCCCCCAGCATTCCATAAACGGATTGTCAGATTGCAGCATCATATGAAACTCCCTTAAAGCTGAATCCGGCAACGAAGCTTTATACAAGACCATATAGACATCAAGTGTTCCACCGGATTGGACCGTTATCCTCGTCCCCTTGCCAACATGCAGCAGATGGAACCGCTCCGACAGCCACACATGTTCATCTGCCCACATCTCCGCATGTCCATTTGCCGAAAAGATAAACATACTAGCCGGAGCAACATAATTGCGAATTTCGTCGCCCTGACCTATTCGTTTCAAGCGAATATCCAATACCCGAACAATCACTTGATTCCATAAATGAATTTGCTCGCTCATGCTCATATTCTTTGCGCCGCGGCTATTCCCCTACCCGTAGCTGCTCCTTTCATTGCCTTGTACAAATTCACCTGAGTGAATATGATTATCAATATCATTTAATTAACGATAACGAATACGCCATGATACTGTCAAGGAGCCTCTTTGCAGGAACACACTATAGAGGCAATTTAAAAGACTCTGCATCTCTCTAGCTTCGTGAAACAAAGAACCTTCTGCATAAAGCAAATTCATAAGCTATTCATAGGCTTTCGAAAATAAAAATACCATCCTCATGAGGATGGTCAGCCTGTTGAGAAAGTCCCAACACTCAATAGCATGAGAATACCTGCAATGTCCTGACATAACCTGGAGGTGGATCTAGGCGAAGGCAACTGTCACTGGCGTGATTGAGATGGTGCTATCTTTATGAGGTTGGTTGTATCTTTTTAAATCGGTTTTATCGTCTTAATTTGCTTGATGGACTCTCGGGGAAACTCTAAGTCGGTTTCAACGCCTTAATCTCCTTGATGTGCTCTCTGAGGACACTCTAAGTCGGTTTCAACGCCTTAATCTCCTTGATACGCTCTCTAAGGACACTCTAAGTCGGTTTCAACGCCTTAAGTCTGGTAAGAAGCCTATTTTTTATCAAATGAGAGAAATAAAAGTTTGTTACACGTTTCGTGATCAGAGCTTCGTTATTAAAGATTAATGCTCAGCGCTTCGTTCCCAGAGCGGTTTAAATCGATCTTCCTTTGCAAGCGAAGTCCTATTACATAAAAATAAGTGTCGAAAAGTCCAAATGACTTTATCGACACTCTGAGCATCCTCGTGAGGATGGTATTTTTGCTTTCCCGAATGTTAAATATAGTTGGACGATGAGTTCGATTAAACCAGAGGGTTGTTGATCAGTGCAATTCCTCTTCAGGCTGATTAATGATTGGCGGAGTTATGGCAGTCGCTTTGCGCACCTTGCTAGCCGCCCCATCAAAACCTATTACCGTTACAACATAAACGTCGTACTCCTCAACCTGCTCCTCAATCACAACATCATAATGAAACTCCCGGTCCGCTGCAATATCTGCATAATAATAGGCTAGCCAGCTTGGGTCCGGGCTATCGAAGCCTGCAAATATTTGCTCTGCTGTAGGTGCAGCCCCGTTACGCGGTACCACAGCGAAATATACCATACCCGATTGATTCGTTTGCACGAGGACGTTTATCTGTGTATGTTCATCCATTATATCGGCGTACGTCTTGGGATAGCCTTCAGCAAATTCAGACCGTTCTTCCCCCGGAATGTTAACCGTATAGCTAACGGTAAGAATTAGGCTGCTTGTATACCCCGATTTTACGGCAATTGCCTTAACGGTTGTATCTTGCTCAATAACTATTGGCTCTGCATAAAGCGTGCCATTGCTTGCCGCTGGCGTGCTTCCATCCGTTGTATAATAAATGACTGCACCTGGTGTCGAAGTCGTAATCTCAATCGCAGTGTTCAACTCCACACTTCCGCCTTCGATACTTGCCGCCGGCCTTGCTGCTCTTGGCGCAGCCGGAATGGACGGCGCAGAATCCGATGGCGGCGTAAGCACCTGAGGCTGCTGCGCTGCCTCTTGCTGTTGCTTTTGTCTTTCCAAAGCTTGCCGCTGTTCTTCGAATTTCAGTCTTTCGGCTTCCGGAAGCTTCTGCGCAAGCAACTCCGCCGCTCTTTTCGCCGCTTCCTCCTGCTGCTTCTTGTTCTCCTGCTCAAGCCTCTCTTTTTCTTGCTTTAGCTTTTCCAACAAGGAAGCCGCTTGATCGCGTTGTTGCTCACGTTGCTTGTTTTGCTCTGCTTGCTGTCTTTTCATTTTCTCTTCCAGTTGTTTCAGCTTTTCCTGCTGCTGTTTTTGCTCCTCTGTTAATTGAAGCGGAGCGACTTGATCTAAATCGATTTTCGTATCTGATTGCTTGTTGGCTTCATCGATCAAGGCCTGAAAGCGATCCTTGTCCAGTACCCATTGGTCAAGGGCTTGCTTGGCGATATTTGCGAGCAAGTTCTCCAGATTTTTCTGGAATTGTTCAAGCTCGTAAGGAGGCAAATTATACGGGTTGCTTCCAGGGTTAGAACCTGCAGCCCCATTTTTCATTCGTTCCAGCATCGCCGCATTCTCTTGATCGATTTGTTGCTTTTGCTTCAATAACGCTTCAATGACAGCAGGCGACGCTTGATTGATCAGATCTGCCGGATTAATGATTGAAGGGCCATTAGGCTCTGCAGCGGCCGATCCAGGAATTAAGCTTAACTGCTGGGCAGGATATACAGGAACGGGATTCTGAGCGGTTCCGCTGCCGCTGCCCTGGACAAGGCCGCTGCTTACAAAAAGTCTCGAAGCCCCTGTAACCGGATCGATTCCCACCATAAAATGTGTTCCGCGAACATCAGTCATAGCTGTCGGAGTTATTACTTTGAACGTATCCTTAGCATCTGTCAGCGGGGACACACTAGCCACAACCAATCCGCTCCAAAGAACAAAGCTCGTATGCTTGATATGCGAAGCGTTGCTCAAATTGGAAATATACAGCTCTGAGTTTTCGCTGATCGTTATTTCGTCCTTACGATCAGCCGTGATCAATATTGCGCTTGAATTCAATTCAGCGATGATACGATCACCATGATGAAGATTCATTCCATTATAGGCTCTATAGGTGAATGAACCGCCTGCCTGGCTTATCCATACCGTTCCTTTAATCTGGTCAAGTGTTGCTTCTCTCGAATTGCGATCCGCTGGAGGAAGTTTATCGACGGCTTCTGCAATTTCTCTCAAAATAACCGTTTTCGTATTCCGGTCCCATGCTACATCTGCCCCAAACGCCTCACTAAAAAACCTGAGCGGGACATAGGCTCTGCCGGCTTTAATATAAGGGGCAGTCTCCATCTCACGCTGTTCTAGCGCATCCGTCGCAGCTTCTCCAGTCGCAAATACACGACTCCCAACCTGCAATGTAACTCTTAGATCTCCCTTAGTTAATTCAATAGCACGCTCGTTGTCAGCGAATTCAACCTCGTAGCCCAGCCTTTCGCTTAGCGCACTAACGGGAACCATCGTGCGTCCCTGCACAATCTCAGGCTGCGCGTCAAACGGAATAAGCTGATTCTCAAATACAACCTTCACTTGATCATTTTCAGGCAAATCGATCGGAAGCTTGTACCATTCAAGCTTACGAATTTGGTTGTTGTAGCTGTCCGCAATAAGTACATTTCCACCTGGAAGAACGGCTACATCCGTGGGATGATGAAGCAGGTTATGGCCGTTAATGCCGTCCACCTGCCCGAATTGTGCAGGTACACCAGCTATTGTGCTCACTTGACCGTTAACCAGATAACGAATAGTGTGGTTCAAGCTGTCCGCAATGATAAGACCTTGTTCCTCCGATACAGCGATGCCTCTTGGAGAATAAAAGCGTGCCTCTGAGCTGGAACCATCCGCATAACCACCTTCAGCATACAATGCCCCCGGCTTGTATACAGGCTGCTCCCCTTGTGACAATCCTGCTGCCGTCGTTACCGTGCCTTCAGTGAAATCGATATATCGTATAACCTGATTTCCAGTATCGCTTACATACAAGTTGCCCTTGTCGTCTAGTGCAATGCTGGCGGGTTCATTAAACTTAGCTTCCGACAACTTGCCGTCTGCAAAATCGCCTGCAAGAACCGCATAGCCGGCAGTAACCTCAATGATACGATCAGATGGAGCATTAAGGGTAGTTACCTGTCCATCCGGCGTTATCCGGCGAATGGCATGATTCAAGGTATCCGCGACATACAACGTTCCGTTCTCAGCAACAGCGACATCCTTAGGGGAATGGAATCTCGCTCCCGAGCCTGCTCCGTCTTTAGTTCCCAGAATGCCGTCTCCGGCAACAGTTGAAACCATTCCGTCTTTTGAAATTTTTCGAATCACATGATTTTCTGTATCCGCGATATAGACGTTGCCTTCTGAATCCGCAGTCATACCTGATGGATTGTTGAATAGGGCCGTTTGTTGATTCCCGTCATTCCAGCCTCCGCCCGGAATTCCGTTATCATCTTTGTCCAGCATAAAGCCCGCATATGTAGAAACCTGCCCATTCGCAATCTTTCGGACAAGATGGTTTTGGCCATCTGTCACAAGCATAGAACCATCCTTCAATACCGCAATACCTTGCGGAATACGGAAAGAGGCCTCCAGCACCGCTCCATCCCGATCATCAAATTCTCCATTTCCAGCAATGACTGATACACTTGTCAAAATGTTTGGTCTATCTTTGTTAGACCTTAGATCAATCGTCCCATCGCTCTTCCTATTGGTATTCCCCTCCGCTGCAGCATGTGGAATCGCGGTTAAGATTAGCATGGTCATGAGCACATACAGCATTGCTTTCTTCATTGTCCTTACCCCTCTGCTTGTGTTTGATTGGCAGTCCATTCCCGTACAACACCCGGCACACCCTCTACAGCCGTTGGGTATCGAAATTGAAACCCGATTTCCTTCAGCTCTTTGTTCGTGAAATAAGTATGCGCGGTAGCATATTCCGTCAGCACCGGCCCCAGAATCAATTGGCATAGCCATCTTGGAATTACCCTGACCCTCCCCGTCACTTGCAGTTCCTGCTCAATTAGGCGTTTGAACGCTTTGGAGGTCATTGGCATGTTATCACATAAGATATACCGCTCTCCCGCTACGCCGTGTTCGGTTAGATATAGACAAGCGCGTGCAGTGTCCTCCACATGAATGGGTGAAAAATAAGGCTCATACCCTTTCAACGAATACACAGGTTTCCTCTCATATAGCGGCTGGATGTACAATTGCGGCATCCAGGAATCGGGTCCGTATATTTGGGCTGGGAAGGCTGTAACAATCGGCAGCCCGCTCTTTAAATACCGGTCCAGAACATGAACCGATTCGGCGATATAGGGACCCCAGCCTTTCGGCTCACTAATATAATGGCTGTCTCTGGGCACTTTCGAACCTGTATCCCCATAGAAGCTCGTTCCTGCGACGTAGACAATCTTTTTGATGATTGCCGGATTGACATGGTCCAACAGCCTTACCGTCATTTCATAATGACCCTTGCTAAAAGTCGTTGCGACCTTCTTCGTAACCTTCTTCCCCCAAGTAGGAGGCGCTGCAAGATGAATGATATATTCGGCCTGCCGGGCAGCATCCTGCCAGACTCCGTCTGATAGAAGGTCGCCAACAATCGCTTCTACGCCTTTCGCTTCCAACTCTCTGGCTTTTTCTGCGGAACGAGTAAGCACGACTGCTTCTTTTCCCTCTTTTATCACTTCATTCATTAATCGACTGCCTACATATCCGGTACCGCCTGTAATGAAAACTTTACTCACTTTCACACCTTCTCCTCTCAACACAGACTTTTAATCCATATGCAATCACAAGTCACAGTATAGTTGTTTTGAGCGGAGAAAGAGTCATACTAAAGTAGTAGCATCCCAGAAAACGATTTCATTTCAGCCTTCGCTCGGGACATTTCATCCAGGAGATGCCGCTCATACCGGGCATACTACAAAAAAAGCCCGACCTCATGAGGTCGGGCTTTTCATAGTGGAGACGAGGAGAACCAATTCCTGTCTCAAGACAATGCCATATAGGCTTCTACGGGTGTAATCACAGTGTTATTGCTTGGACTGATTAAAACTTGTGTTTTCCAGGATGGCAAGCATTTTCTCGCCTTTCTCCATGAGAGAACTGCATTGAACACACACTGGTTGTGCTAGAAAAACAAAGTTATCACGCGTCCATCCGTTGCACTTTTCATTGGTGCATGACCAAATAGGTGTTAATTCCTGTGGAACATCATCCATTAGTCTCTTCCGTGAATAATACAAGCCGCATCCCCCTCTTTGTCTCCTTGAATAATTGGCGAAAAAAGAGCCCCATCACGATGTCTGGGGCACTGTAACCTACTTTTAAATTTACAGTTTTACAACGTTTTCTGCTTGTGGACCACGGTTGCCTTGAACTACGTTAAATTCAACGCGTTGACCTTCGTCCAACGATTTGAAGCCGTCACCAGTAATTGCGCTGAAATGAACAAATACGTCGTTGCCGCCTTCAACCTCGATAAAACCAAAACCTTTTTCTGCGTTAAACCATTTTACTGTACCTTGTTCCATGATTCATTACCTCCATATTTTCGTATTGATCTCTTATTAAAATTTTGAAAAAAAAATCACACATTATATAAGGTTACACATTAAAATCATAACCCTCTACAATATATGATCTCAGGTCGAAATTCCAATATACTAATTATAACACATTCACCTCTGCCTTACAACTTACTTTCGCCTTTTTCGTTCTTTTATAATCGAATTCCCAAAAACTTCGGATGCGTTCATGATACGAGCTGAACCGTAGCTGTAAAAAAATGAATAGGATATTGGAGAATGGCTGCTCAGTTACATACGCAGCCATTCTCTCATCTATCCCTCAAAGTCCTGTTTCACTCGCTGTACTTATTTCTTCCAGCTTTCAATTCCCGTCTCGAATTGCTCGAATGGATGTGGAATCGAAGCTTCCATAATGTCCCTATAGAACTCATGGTTCTCCGATACATCTGTCCACTTCTGCCCAACCTGGACATCCCATGGCTTGCGGTCCATCAGTTGGTTGAAGATACGAACCACTTCTACTCTTGTGATAGGTTGGTTCGGGTTGAAAGTCTTTTCCTTGAAATCAAATAGCATACCTTGTTTTTCCACTGTTGCAATCGCTTTTTCAGCCCAGTGTCCAGTTACATCATTATAGCTGCTTTTCTGAACAACATCCCATTTGTACAGATTCGTGAGCAATTGAGCAAATTCCGCACGAGTAATCTGTTTCTTCGGTTGGAACTTATTGTCGCCGGTGCCAACCATCCATTTGTTGTTAGTTGCAATTGTGATTGCATCCGCTGCCCAATGTTTCTCGCTCACATCGGAATACGATACTTTATTAGCTTTCGCTGCATCTGTATACAAACGGGACAAAATTGCCGCGACCTCAGAACGAACGATTCCGCGATCCGGTTGGAACGTTCCGTCAGGATAGCCAACCATGAATGGGCTATGGTCGCCTGCCTCTTTCAATTTCGGCTGCGAGGAGAAGCTGAATTTCACGATCGTTTCACCGACATGAATGATTCCATCTTTAATGTAGCTGTCATCTCCGAAACGCTCGTCGCGTTTATCGTTGCGGCTATCAAAAACGATGTATCCATCCCTCTCGCCTAAGAAATAATAATCACCATCTGCGTAAACCATCCAACCGTATTCGCCGTCAGCTGAGCTAATTTGCGGGTTGTGGTTTTGATTTGGTGCAAAATCCGATAACTCAGGCAGATTAACAAGCGTACCAGGCACTCTGCCTTTGGAGCGGTTCAGTTCTGTATCTGCCCAATAAAGTTGCATATTCACACCTGCAACAGGTTGATTGGTAATGACATCGAGGATCGTACCATATGGATCGACCAGATCAACCGACAGATTTGCACTTCCGTTAGCACCTACAGTCAATTTGCCAACAGGACCAGCCAGCTTTTCGCCATTCGGCGCAATAACGTTTAACGACAATTTATATTCGCCAGCTGGAAGGTGAGGAATCGTGAAGCTGCCATCTGGATTCATCGTAACATTCGGCAGATTAAGCTCTTGTCCGTTTGCCGACTTCACTTTGCCTGTAACTTTCAGGTTGTCACCAACCAGCTTTGTGATTTTGTCCTGCACGATTTGACCACCATTGGATTGATCGGATACCGTGACTTTTGTATTCATGGCAGGCGGTTCCTCTACCGTTGGTGCAGGTGGAGAGCTTGGTTTAACTGTCACTACATTAGATACGCCTGCAAATTGGCCCGATTCAACGGACAAGCGAATATGGTACGTTACGCCATTAGTTAATCCCGTTACCGTTGCGCTCGTAGAAGTATCATCCAACGTACCCGTTGTAGTAGCTGGCGTGAAAGTTTCACCGTCTTCAGATTGCTCCACAACAATATTCGTTGCCCCTGTCAAAACCGGGAATTTCAAAGTAACTTGCTTATTGCCTGCAACAGCTTTCAACGTAGTCAATGATTCGGATGGCGAGACTTTAACCACATTGGATGTGCCTGTATAAAAGCCTGATTTCACTACTACTCGGAAATAATAGGTTTCACCATTCGTTAAATCCGTAATGGTTGCGCTTGTTGAATCAGCGTCCAATGTCTCTGCTAGATCTACCGGCGTAAAGTCGACACCATCCAGGGATTGTTCCACGACAATATCGTCCTCTTCTGCATCATTCAGCGGCGGGAAGTTCAGTGTCACCTGACCGTTTCCTGCTGTAGCGGATAGTGTGGTTAAAGGACCTGGAGCTGCCGCTTTAACAAAAACCGTAAACGATTTTTCGCTTGTCAGTCCATCCTTTGTAATAGTCGCTGTTAATGTTACGTAAGTACCGGATTGATCCATAACCGGCCTCGTAACCGTTCCGTCTGGCGAGATGATCGATGGCTGATCAGAGGACCAAACTGTAGTTACATCTTCATCTTCTTGCAGCGTAATATGGCTAGTCACCGTATTTTTATTGTCGCCAGTTTTAAATTTGATATCGGTCTTATTCTCGGCTTTCTCAATGAACAAAATCGCTTCTTTATAATCCGAAATGATTTTCTCTGCAATACGTTCTGCTATTTTTTCAATGATTTCCTCGCTATTTTTTGTGGAATCGACAAGAAATCCGCCCTTAGCAAGGTCTTCGATAAAGCTTTCGCCTTTTTCCTTGTGCCCCGGATCAGATACCCCAATATATTGCGCGCCCTTGTTATTGAGCGAGTCCTTCAAATCAGATTGCTTCGGTCCGCCATCCAAAATGACACTAGGATCGTCGTTAATGTCTACAACATAGCGCAAAGGAGTATTCGTCTCCCAATTGATTTGTTCTGCCGCTTCATCTAGCGTCTTGCTCGAAGTAGAGAAGAGCTTCATATTGTCATACACAAAAATGGAGATAACGCCGCAACCATGAGAATTGTGGCTAACGATAGGACCAAATTCATCTCCGTACACTTTAGGGAGACTTAAATCTTTAATGATTTGCGCCCCATTATCCCACATATTCAGCTTTGTATCCGTTACATTAATTTTGATTGTGTGGTGAGTCGAGGCCCCTTTTGGATAGCTTCCGATTTCGGTAACACCTGTAACCATACTCAAAGCTTTCAATTTCTCATTGTGCAAAGCAATTGCATTCACTTCATTAATCTGATAGACCTTGATAGAACCACTAACATATAAAATAGCGTAGCCGCTTAATTTCTCTTCGCTATCAATCTTCGTATTGAAGAGGAAACCTCCGCCTTCCATGCTATGATAATTCACTTTGGATTCATCCATGTCGAAGGTGATAATTTTTTTGCCAGTAGGACTACCGTTCGTCAGCATAAAATCCTTGTAGGCTGGTGCGGTATAACCATAGAAGGCTAATGTTTTGCCGTTATTTAAAATTTGAACATGATTGTAGTCGCCCGTTTCAATTTCTGGAGTAGTCACAAAAACCCCGTTGTTGATATACCAGCTATCATATCCGGAATGAACATGCGTCGTGTCCGTTACTTCTGCAGGGTTGGCGCTTGCATCCATAATAGATACATATTTAGGATTAACGCCTCCCTCTTGCAGCTTAACTTTAATCGCATCATTTAGCTTGCTTTCAAAATCGTTGGAATTATATACACTAGTTCCGGCATTATAGTAAATCTCTGCTACTGGCGCCAGTGCATGCGCCATCGAGGCATTCATCACAACAAGAATGAAAGCCATTACCATTGCAATCGTTTTTTTCTTCATCTGTTCCACCCATCCTGTAAGATTTAGTAATAACGTCTTGTGTCTTCAATCCCATTCGACAATCTTCTTCGAAGGCAACACCATCCAAAATAAGAATTAGGCACCTTGCAAAAACAAACGCCCTTCCAAATTGTTCAAGTTGCTCCTTACAACATATCAAATACATCTCTCAAAAATCTCTCAACTACAAATGGTAGTTTTTCGAGAGATCTTTAACGTATGATAGTATCCATAGGGGTGTGACTAGACATGAAGAAATGGATTGGCTGCCTGGGAGCGGCATGCGCCTTAATCGCTCTTCTCTATATGATTTTTAGCGACAAAGATACAGGCGCTGTCTCAATCAAAGCTGTAGATGGCGTGCTTGACTTGCGAGAGCTGGCTGATTCTCCCTTTGTATCTCTAGCCGGCGATTGGAAATTCATTGACGAATCCTTTGTCGTTCCAACTGACTTTGCGAAAGATGCGAATAATGTGCCGGTACCAGGTCCCTGGACATCCAATGTGCAGTGGGGATCTTATCAATTAATCGTGCAGCTACCCGATCATTGGTCCGAAATCGGACTTCGTGTTCGAAATATTTGGTCCGCTCATACCCTCTATGTCGATGGCGCAATAATCTCAGAGCAAGGAAAAGTAGCCACGACTAAACAAGAAATGATTTTGGATAACCCTACATATGAGGTGTACTTTAAGCCAGAAGACCGGCAGCTTCTAATCACCGTTCATGTATCCAACTTCTACAACGCAAGAGGCGGCATTGTACTGCCGATCGATATCGGCGATGCCATACATATGAAAGAGGATGTGCAGCGAGATCTTGCTCTGGAATGGGCAGCAGCTTTATGCTTGCTTCTATTTGGCGTATTCCATTTGACCATCTACTTACTACGAACGAAGGATGAGGCCTTCTTATACAGTGGACTGCACTTTCTGCTGTTGGCATTAGTCATTGTGCTGCGCGGGGAACGACTATTGTTGCGCGAATTCCCAACGATACCCTACGAGCTCTACTTTCGTTTGCAAGACACCAGCACCTATTTGACCGGCATTTTGCTGATTGCTTTTATTGTGAACATGATTCCTTCCATTATGAATCGAAAGACATTGTTTCTGCTTTTTCTTCCGGTTCTGACCTATACATGCCTGAATGCCATTCTCCCGGCTAGAACCTTGTCGTCCTTGCAATATGAGTTCTTTTATTACATGGATGTATTATTCCTCATCATTATCTTTCGTTTGTTCTATTTAACGATTAAAAACCGGATTGTTATACGTAGAAACGAAGCTATTATTCTCCTGCTGATGCTTTTATTTCTGGCTCTATTCGCGATAAGCGGTTCGTCGGATAGCTTATTCTTCTCCGGACGCAACAGTATGAACAGAATCGGATTGATCGGCGGGGTTATGGGGATGAACGTTTTCCTCGGCATGCGCCTCATGAATCGAGCGGAGGAATCGGAACAGCTGACCGTTCGACTGCAGAAGGCCAATGATACGAAAGACGATTTCTTGAAGGTTGCTACACAAGATTTGCAGAGACCTCTTCATGATACGGTCCATCTGATCAAGTCCATTACTCGCGAGCCTGATCACCAAAAGCAAGGTGAGCAATTATACTTAGCAGAGCAATTAATAGGCAACATGGTTTATCTACTGAGAGATTTGCACGACTTCACTCGCATACGATTCGATGATTACACCATTCAGCTTAAATCGACCAATCTCCGGATGGTCATGCTTCATGTTCTACAGCTGATGCAGCTTACATTTGCGAAGAAGAAGGTTCATATCAACGAAAATTTATCGAAGCAGCTATATGTGTGGGCGGATGAGCAATGTCTGACTCAGGTTCTAATACGCATGATGACAGAGGTCTCTTACGATACTGCAGAGGATACTCTGACCATTGAATCAAAGCAGATTGGAGAGGAAGCCTTCCTTTATATAACGACAACCCGAAAGTCAACGACACCCATTAGGGATAGACAGCATTCTTCGGGTCTTATGATGACGGAAGAGCTTGTCCGGCAAATGAATGGAAGTATAGCATATGAACGCACGGAACATGGTATCCGCTTCACACTCAAGCTAGCTTTTAGTGAGTTCAAACATCCGGCTACCGCAACAAAATATGAAGACAACATCCAGACCCTCATACCAGCAGAAGAACGAGAGCCAGGGACGCTCCTCATTGTAGATGACGATGTAATGCACGCGGAAGTCATGAAAGGCATGCTGAGCGATACTTACAAAGTGCGAATTGCTTATACGGCTCAAGAGGCGCTTGAATATTATCATAATCACCCGGAGATCGCGATGATGATCATTGATGACATTATCCCAGGCAACCTGAACAGTCTCGAAATGCTACAGCAAATCCGCTTAAAAGCGACTTTGATGGAGCTTCCGATCATTATGATGATTTCTTCCGAATATCCAAGACATATTGAGAAGATCTTTGCTGCGGGCGCTAATGACTATATCATCAAACCTTTCTCGAAAGAGACCTTGATGGCTCGACTGAATGCCGCTGAACAAACGAAGCAGTCTATGCTGAAGGCGATCGAGTATGAGATGGCTTTTCTGCAAACTCAGATCAAACCTCATTTTTTATATAACGCATTAAGCAATATTATTGCTTTCTGTTATACGGATGGAGAGCGTGCCGCTTATCTTCTGACGATGCTCAGTTCATTCCTGCGTTATATATTCGAGACAAGTCGGGATGGGCAATATTCTTCCCTTCAGAAGGAATTGGAGATTATTGAAGCTTATGTAGAGGTAGAGAAAGCTAGATTCGGTGAACGACTAACTTTCGCTTATGACATCGATCCACAAGTTGATGCCGAGAATGTTCTCATTCCTAGCTTGCTCTTGCAGCCTTTGGTGGAAAATGCTATTCGCCATGGTCTGTTCGACAAAGAAGGGTCGGGACATGTTCAGGTTTCGATTTATTCGCACGAATCTTTCTTAAGCATACACGTCGACGATGATGGTGTAGGCATGTCAGCAGAGCAATGCGCTCAATTAATGGGAGGAGGGACTTCTCATGTGGGGATCGGATTTACAAATGTGCGGCGGCGTGTACATGATCTCACACGAGGCAGTCTGGAGATCATCTCCTTACCGGGCAAAGGCACAACCGTTCAACTAAAAATTCCTATTAAGGAGGGCCGAGATCATGTGGAGAGTCATCATCGTAGAGGATGAAAAACCGATTCTGGGGTTGCACGCCAGATTGCTGGAAACCTACGGCCCCTTTCAAGTAGTGGGTTGCTTCGAATCGCCATTCGATGCGCTGCAGGAAATACCAAAGCTGGATGTGGACGCACTCCTGCTCGACATTGAGATGCCGAGAATGACGGGACTTCAACTAGCTCAAACTTTAGTGGAGGATGGTATTGACGTGCCTGTCATTTTCTCGACAGCTCACCAGCAATATGCCGTACAGGCTTTTCGTGTACAAGCACTGGATTATATTTTAAAGCCGATGACCCCCAATACGGTTAGGCAGTTAGATGAACGCCTTCAGAAATATTATGGGCAGAAACAGAAGCCGATCAGTAAGAAGGAGCTTTACGTCCAGCTTTATGGAGAAGCATATGCTAAGCATGGAGGTCACCTCATCAAGTGGCCTACTCGTATCACAGAGGAGCTGTTCTACTACTTTCTGCTTCATGAATATAAATTGTGCTTGAAGTGGAGAATCATCGATGATCTTTGGCCTAATGTGGAAGAAAAACGAGCGCTCCCCAATCTATACAATACGATATACCGCATGCGCCAACTATTCATGGAACTGGATATGCCCATCGTAATCGACCGAATCAATGATGGCTACATGATGAACACCAATAGCAGTATCGTAATCGAACCTAAAGAAAAACCGGACGCGCTCCTTCTGGAGACCAAAGGTTATTTGTGGGCTTATCGGTTGGAGTCGATTATTTAGCTGATATGAAATATGTATCTTAGGGTTGTCTCTGCTCTCTTCGGGTTTGATAGGCTTCAAACCGTCGTCCCATATACTTAAGAAACCCGACCGGATCCGGTCGGGTTTCTTAAGTATATGGGGACCTCTAATCATGCTACCTTCACTCCAATAAGATCCTAATTGTAAAATATATTCTTATATCTAGATCACCTTGATGTTATCCATATTGTAAAGCCCAATACGCGAGCGCCGTTATAGACATAAATAGTGCTCGAAAAATCTATCGTCATTCACTTCCAGAGATAGTAGAAGAGATGCCTTGTATTATAACGATGTTGAAGAGTGAAAAATAAAACTAGCAGAGGAGATATCGACACTTTCATAATCGTAGAGGTCCACTAAATCATCATTTTGAACCTGTAATGCCTACCTCCCGGTATACTTATACTGTATTTTGCACATGCTCTACGCATATGAGAAATCAAATTCTTACGCCAAAATAATGAAATGGACTCAGCATCTTCTAATCAATATCCTCCGTGAACCGTACTTCTGTTGCAAATTTGTTATCAAAATAAGCCGATAGGTTCTTCTCTTCTATCAGCTCTAACATAACCGTATCGTCCTACCGAATGCGTGGCCAAATATGCCTTAGCAGCATTTCGTAAGACGATACGGCCGTATGATGACGTTGTACACCACGAAAATATTGGACCAATAAGTTTAATTTAACTTGACGTACATGTATTCCGCGACCAGCGCTTGCTATATTCAAAATGGGGGATAAACTTGAGCTATGATTATGGAATCATTGGAAGCCGGATCAAGACCGCACGCGAGAAAAAAGGAATGACCCAGGAGAACTTAGCCGAGGAACTGGACGTTTCAAATGCCTATATCAGTAAAATCGAACGTGGGAAAACTCCAATAAGCCTAGATCGATTGTCCGATCTATGCCGCGTTTTAGAAGAATCGCCCGTATACATGTTACGAGGCTCCGACAACGCTTCGGATGATTATTTGCGCAATGAGATCGTAGCCATGTTGGAAGGCTGCTCTCCGGAGAAGATCAGACTGATTGCCCAAATTATTAAACCGATTATCGAATTCCCGGAAAAGTAGCGTTGTGGATTAAACCAAACAACCGTCTTCAGTAAAGAGTGACGGTTGTTTTGATTTGGCCGTGTTGCCCTCAATATCCGATTACTGAAGTTTGTGAACTACTAGAAAGTTCACAAACCATGGCTTCTAGTGAAAGTTTATCACCTGTAGATATGTCTTGCCGTCCCCTTGAACACCTCTCGAACATGCCACTCCAGAAAGACCAACTTAGGTCGGTACATAGGGCTGATCGGGCTGCGGATTTCAGTACCATGGTAACGCATCAACCACTCCTTGAAGCCACTCGTACCATGCGCCTCCTCAGAGACAAGCAACGTGCGGTCATTTGTAATCGTAAATACACCGCGATCAAACAACTTATGATGGAGCGTACATAAAGCGATACCGTTTTCCTCTTGATCGGGACCACCGGCCTGATGCCACTGAATATGAGCGGCGTCGATGGCAACCAGTTGACTGCCCAGCCTAACGTTGAAGCCGCAAATGGCGCAGCTGTATTCATATGCCTTCAAAATTCGATTGCGAAACTCCGGATCTCGTCTCTTCCGAGGCGTAGTCGCGAGTTCGAAACCGACCGCTTGCAGGATCTCTTGATGCATCGTTTCAGGAAAATGGGCATACAACAGCTGCTCAGCAATCTCCTGCCGCATAGCAGGGCGCTTCTCCAGCAACGTCAAAACCTCCGGATTAAAACCTCCCGAAATACGCTTTTCCAGCAATAACTTATCCTGAATTTGATTTTTATTTACAGATTCGCTTAATTCCCATAGCCCATCCGTCGTCAGTCGTACAAAAGGCTCCTCCGGACAATATCGCCGTCGTCTCGGTCCGAACTCCATTAGCAATTCTTTTAGTTTCAAGCGCGTCTCTTCATACGTGAGACGCTTCTCTCCAGCCTGCAACTTGGACAAAGCAAGCAAAAGCAACAGCGGCTTATGTGGCGCCCGCTGTTCTCTCTTCTTCCATATCGTCATCTTGCTTACGCGTTCTTTCAACTCTTGTTCGGTTAATTTCACAGTCAACACCCAACCCGAATATACCAAACACAACCAATTGATTACATAGCCAAAAAAATAACTTGAACCCATAGGTTCAAGTTATGCATTGCTACTTATCCGTCTATATCGACGCGCCAGTAATATACCTGGCCTCGCTCGCATAGAACAACATCAGCTGCCCCAATCGGCTCTAGAGTTTCTCGATCTACGAATGCCGCGACTTCATAGGGATTATAATAGGCTTCACGAAATCCATGTCCATCATTGTACTGCAAGTCCTTTTCATAATTGCCTCGCACAAATGCATGCACATTCTTTCTTCTTTCGCGCAATACGCGCATCCTTCCGGAAGCGGATATAGGAAAAGAGACATTCCGAACGACAATTCGATCCGTATATCCCACCACTTTGCGAGTGGAGACAAGACGAATGGAAAAGCATTTTTTGTGCAGATGAAATGCAATCATCACCTGCTGCCCATTCTCCAAATCTAATAAATCCGTCTCTCTCCGCATCATACTCAGTCCTATCTATCGATATTACTAATTATTATGCGAAGAGTATGCGGTTTTAAAACTCAACTAACCCAAAAATACGTATATTATATTGTACAAACGCATGGAACGGTATCGCCCTCTTTGCTAAGATAGGATTCCAAGCCGTCCCGCTCTAGTGTTTCGCGATATTCTCGCAGCGTGTAAGGACCCCCATTACGTTTCAGAATGGAGACATCTTTGTCGAAGTGACGCCTGAACTCTTCTTCCATCTCTTCTTGCTCTCGGTAAACCTCTGGCCATGTCCGGTATAGTTGTGCATAATGCTGAAAGCCGCCTCTGACGCATCGGCCTCCGCAATTGGCATGCGAGAAACCAAGCTCGTACATAACGGGCAATCGAATACCCCAATTTTCTTCAATAATACGTTTAGCGTCGATCTCTTCTCGAAATGTAGAAATGAGTGGGAATCTAGTCTCTACCGGCTCCAATGGAACATGGGAGTAAAATTCCTTCAGATTTTCGGCCCGATGCTGCTCATGTCTGCCAATGCCAAAGTACAGTATCGGCTCTAGACCATGCTCATCCCTCAGCTCCTCCAAGAAAATAATCGTCTGTCTCACCTTTAGCTCCTCCGAGCATTTGGCTAACCGCGAATTTCCCATAAAACGATAATCGTAAAATACCTGCTCTGGCGTTCTTCCATCAGTTCGGTAGGTAATCTCCAATCCCAAATAATCGGCAACCTCATGCATGAAGCGGTAGTTATCCTCGTGTTCCCATAACGTGTTGGTAAAGAAAAGAATGCTGTTCTCACGTCCGTAGGTCTGCACCATATGATTAGCCACGTAAGCGGAGGAAGCACCTCCGCTATACATGGCGACATGAACCGGTTTCCTTGTCATGAATGTTCTCCTTCCCCGGGCACTTCATCTAGCTCATGCAGCAACTTGAGCAATAATCCCCGAATCTCTTGAGGCGCGATATCTTTACCCGCATATTTCAACATATTTTTAACGTTGGCGTATACCGTAAGCGACTTCTTGGACAACTCAATCGGAGCCTCGGCAGTAAAATCAGCCCTTGATGCAGCGGTCTCACTTTGCATATGCAACAATTGCCACTCATACTTCATCTGGCCTAAGAATAAATCCTCTGTCGCATCAGACCATTCCGTGCGGGGCACTCCTACCAGATGTTCTGCTAGCAAATCGATACAAACCGTACTGTCGTCTCCCGGGTCGAAGGTCAGCAGCTTGCTGTTCTTCCCAATTGCCTCCCTGCGAATACCGGGCAACGCCTGGAACATTTCAGTTAATGACTTCAATCCCGTGATCCCCAGTACTACCTGCTCCAACTCATTTGCATTACGATCCATAAATGATTCCAGTTCTATGCGGACAGCAGCAAGCTCCATTTCATCGCCGGCCAGCAGTTTCATATGGCTATAGGGGTCACTTTCCGAGGATCGAATATGATCTCGAACCATCATAGCAACAGATGTATGGCGCTTACTGATCTGTGTATATTTCGGAAACGCACGAAGCCACTTCAATAGCATTTCTGAAGTATGCACGAAGCTGACTCCAGCCTCCGTCGGAAGCTCGAAGATGCGGCTTATTCGCTCAAGCTGCCGCTGCTCTTCCGGTGTCCATTCGTAATAGCGATATTCAAAAGCGTCTGCCAACTCTACAATTTCCAGTACAGAAGAACCGCTTAAATGCGTGGTTAACATATCATGTGAATAAAAAAACAGCTGGTTCCAGCGGTCACGAAGAAGTGCAACGAAAAGCAGCGGCACGACAGCCGCACGAATGCCGTAGGGCGGTTCCTCCATCATTTGTATAAGTGTAGACAGCTTGCCGACAGGGGTCTGTTCCAGACGATGCAGCAGTTCGTTTCGCACAGCGGTCAGTTTATCGTTGCATGTTATACCTTCAGACATGATATAGCTATAATTGTTATTTTTGAGAGCGCTGGCGTAAATCAAATAGTTGGGACCATAACCGGATATGCCAAGGTTATCTTCGCCAGGATCGCGAATAATGCGATCAATAACATCGATCAACGCACGTCTCTGAATAGCCGATATACGATTTCGATTAAATGATTCATTGCGAATAATCGGAGTGCTCTGATACGTCTGTCGCAATCTTTCGGTAACGACTGTTTCAAGTCCTCTTAAATCTTTAATCCGCCTTCTCTCGCTGCCGCTTCGCCATTCCATCTCTTCAAACATGAAGTACCGCTCCACAAATACTCTAATCCGAAGGCTGGTCTCATGCAGCATATAAACCAGTTCATTTTTCACTCGGGCATCTTGAGCGAGAAAAACGGGATCATGCAGAAGACCCTCCAAAATTTTGTAATGCAACAGCGCTGGCCGTATACTCTCCGCTGTGAAGCTAGGGAAGGCAATCAGGTATGATGCCGCCAGTTCCCGCATAACAGCAGCGGGATCTTCAATATCTTCACCATCCCGATATATTACCAGCCAGATTCGATCATCAGCCGTAAAAGCTTCTATATTCGATGCCGACTTTAATTCCCCTGGCATTATAAATTTTACATCGGCATAACGCAGCATATCGACTTCGTCGTTATATTCGAAAGGCATAACATAAGTAAGCGGCAAATGGCGCTGCAACAGAGCTAGACTTTCTCTGTCATTCAGCGTAACTGTCGCCATACGAGACACTACTACTGCATGAATATCGACGGAACTGCCGTCATACAACTCCCACATATCGCGGATGGCATTATGGCGTACCAACTTAGAACTGGATAACTCCTCAAGTGAATGCAATGCGGCTTCCTCGGACATACCAAGCGCAAATGCAATAAACGGCAGCGTTGCCGGCTGCCTCTGGGTCATTCGTCCCGCTGTCCATAAGGTCAGAAACTCAACGAGGCGCCGCTGCATTAACTGCTGGCCAGTGAGATAAGGCGCTATCACATGATAAAGTTGCAAGCTGGGCTGTTCATCGTCATCAACAGACTCCACCTGAAAGAAATAAAATAGCTGATCGGAATAATAATAATCGTCCGACCGATGCACATGATCCGCCAAGCTATAACGCTCATTGTCAGTCAAAAAGGAAAATAGGGTTCTTTCGTTTTGTCCAAATATATTGGACAACTGTGGTAACAGCATAACGGTCACAGGGTGCAGCGGGTACAACATTCGTACAATTCCCTGCTCCAGTTGGTAGTTCGTCAGCTCCGCGAACAACGAAAACCTTGCGGCCTGATGAGGCAAATTCCTTATGGCGTCAAGGTCAAGCAACTGGCGGTTAGTCGGTGCTATCGCTTCCTGTGCAAGACGCAAATAAGTTGCGGCGTCAGTCTCCAAAGAATAGAAACGGAAACGTTTCTCAACCTTTTCGAACTCGCCTCGGACACTCTCTCCTTCGCTTGCAGCATATTGGCGAATATGTTTATGTCCGATGACTAACAACTGCACGTTGTCCATTCGTTCGACAAATTCGGCGAAGTCCTGAAGATCTCGCATGTTGACTACAGCATCGGTACCGTCAAGCGATTGCAGGAAACGTCCAAACTCGTCGTAGACGATAAACAATCCTAGTTCTCGCCTTTGAAGCTCGCTTGCAATCCGCTCTAGATTCTCGAGAAAATAGACCTCATGCTCAATCGCCCAAGGCGTACCCGCCGTAACGGTGGGATAAAAAGCGATAAAGTCGCCAAGGGCGCCTTCTTCATAATTGGCAATTAATGCACTCCACTCCGATTGGCTCCAATTCCGACCTCGTAAGTGCTCGAGAAATGCATCATATGTATCCGGGTAATCCCGTTTCCAACGATCCACAGTATTCAATACGCTTGTAGCCTCGTTTGGCGTCTCAATGTCGATACCCGCACTTAGAAGCGTCCTGTGAATGGCACCGTTCACGATATTGCGCAAGCTCCCTGTTCTGCCGTTGATGATGACGGGAAGATAGGTTGTTGGCGCGTTCCGCGCTTCACGTAATTGCGCCGCAAGCTTGCCATCAAGCTGCTCCGCCTGCGCCAGAAGAGAATCATCCCAGCGACTGTGAAACGACTTGACGAGATATTGGCATAGAATGGTGGCGAGCAGCGACTTGCCCGTTCCGTAGGGACCGATCAGCAGATGAGCATGCGCCCCATTCTGCGTCACGCCCTCCATGACGCCGCGCAGCACCTCCCCGTGCGAGGAGGTCAGCACATAACGATTCAGGAGTTCCTCGTCATACATATCAAATTGCAAATTAATGCTTGCGCGAAATCCTTGCATTCAATAGGCCGCCTTCCGTGCATACGCTTTGCGCAGAAAGCTGCATGCATCCTCTGATTCGATACTTAAGCTGTAGAGCTGATTGGTACGCACGAAACGGACTGGGTAATAAGGCAATTCCTGTAGCCGTTCTAGCGCCTCCAATATTTGGTTAGAGGAAAGGTGGAACAGTCTGCCCCATAGCCCCGGCTTTACAAGCAATTCCTCTAACGTCACGCTATTGACCTCATGGCACTGGCAATAGTGCAGCAAATTGAAATATAAACCGTCGAGATCCAGCTCCGCCAGTTCAGGGCTGCGCTTCACGAATTGATCCCTGGAGTCATGAAGCAAACAAAGCGCAGACAACGGACTAGCCACCACCTCTTCTGGATCGTCTTCAATTCGGGCCTGCGCCGTATACATCAGCTTCAGACAATCCAGATCCCGCTTGAGCGTATTCAGGGACACCGTACGGCTATGGTGCAGTTTTACCCACTCGTCCAGCATGCGAAGCAAGTCTTCATTCGAGCCGGTTCGATGTCCGTACTCATTGAAGTACCAGTACCAGGTTGTCACCTGCTCCCGATTGGAGGCCAACAGGCTATGGAGGGCAACGGACGTCAGCGGAAGTCTAATGAAACGGTCTTGATTCATAATCAATTGTCCGAACGGAGTCAACTCATGCACAGACCCGATATCTTTATTCTTAGCCTCTTTCATAACAGACGTAGCCACTACCCAATATCTAAGCGCCTTAACCATATTTCTACCTAGCCCGATTCTCTCGAAACCAAAATCGCTATAGAAGAAATTAGGTTCTTCTTTGTGCATTTTGAAAGCTTTGGCTAACCAATTGATCCGAAGGTAGAAGCTCTGATGATGTCCGAATTTCATATCTGTCCCCCAGCCTTGCGAAAATATTGCAGCAACGCCCGCTTAACTGCCGGCGTCAAAAACGGGCTCTTGCCCCTTATCGTCTCCGGCGCGTCCAGCTTCATTAGAAAATCTCCCTTGCCGCCCAACGTCTCTGCACCTTCCTCATTAATGATAATTTTGGAAGCATGATGATCCGCTGCCTTAAGTGCTAGTCGAGCAGGCAAATTGTTGCGAATATTGGTCGGCACAATATCCGCCTTCGGATTTTGTGTGCAAATAAGCAAATGAATACCGGCTGCTCGAGCCTTGGCGCCCAATCTTAAGATGGCGCTTTCCACGAGGCTGCTCAGTGACTTCTCCCGCTCCATGAAATCGGCAAATTCATCGAACACCACGACAAGCCGCGGCATAACGCCACACGCCAACTCCGCGTATTCATCGATACTGGACACGCCTTCCTGGGCGAATATACGATAACGCTGCTCCATCTCTTCCACCAGTTGCTCCAACGCCACAATCGCTTCTTCGATTTCGGTAATGACTTCGCGAGTATGGGTGCGATTCTCATAAGGCATAAACTCTACCTTCTTGGGATCGACAAAGATAAACTGTACTTCCTCCGGCCCATACAGACACATCAGTCCCAAAATAATAGCGTTCATCGTTACGCTTTTACCGCTGCCCGTCGTGCCGCCAATTAACAGATGCGGTGTATTGGAGCTGGAGAAATCCATCGCGATCAGCTCACGCAGCTGTCCCACGCCAATTGGCGTAACAAGCTTGCCCTTTAATCGAGCGGGCGGGTACTGCTCCCTGACCTGCTGTACGAACCGCTCAAAATAAACCGTCTCCGGAGCATCCCGATTAATATCAATAGTAATCCGGCCATTGCGCAGCGCAATGAGCGGTATGGCAGACAGCTTCAGCCACAAATAAATATCTTCAGCACGGCTTTCGATGCTGCGGAAGGTTTTGTTCAGCGGAATCTCCATTACCAACCGAATGACACTAACACCTACAAACGAGTCCACGACACGAATGTCAATGCCAACCTGATTGAAGCTGTAGCGGAGCTTTTTCTTGTACTCCTCGACCAAAGCGGCGACATCATCCGCCGCAGGCTCCTCCGACTTCTCCAATCCGTACAGTGCAATCTCCTCCGGATATTGGAGGACTGGCACCACGGAATTCTCCAACGATGCTGCCACAAACGGAAGACTGTCGATAGACCCTGACTCATTCTCGTATTTTTCTTTATTCTCAGCCGCAATCTCCGGGACATTCCAATTATTTATGGAAAAAGCGTCCTTATCACCATATTGCTTCGTTTCTTGTGAGTTTTCCTCATCCAATGATTCACTTGACGATAGTACTACACTATCCGGCAATGTTTCAGGCTCAAGTCCCAACTTGGCCGACACGTAGTCAATCATCCCCTGAGGCTCATCGAAGCTTGGCACTTCCGCTTCTTGCATAGCTCCCAAAGCCTTCAACACGTAAGAACGATTGTAGATGTGATTCACAAACTCCTGATGAAGCAATTCCTTCTGATAACCGCCCTTATGTCCTTCCATAATACTGCGCTCCAGCAAATTGGAAGTATATACAAACGTATCGATAGATCCGCTAAAGGACAATTCGATTCGATCAATCGGAATTCTCTGCAGTTCTTTTAGCAACTGACCCTCATCCAAATCGTAAGCATTGTATTCCAGCAAATAGTAGAGCAGTTCTTTACGCCAAAGCTCGGCGCTGGCCGTACTACGGGAGAAGTCAAAGCGATTGCGGTATACATCAAGCCCCGCTTGCACTTGCTTAATAGCGTCGTAACGTTCCTGCTCGAAAATGGTATGCGAAATAAATTTCAATTCGACTAGTTCGAAACGGAGCTCTAGCTTGTCACCCGCGCGCCGTATGGAAGTGCGGACAAGATCAGGTCTGCGCCCCGCTTCGTTGAACCAAGGCAACTCGTCGCATACCGCCCAGACGACAAGTTCTCCATCCTCCGGCGCTCTGGCTTCAGTAGACAAATAGATCGCCAACAATTCATGCGCGAACTTGCCGGGACCAATCGCCCTCAGCACGATTCCGCCGGAAATTTCCTTAACCCGCTCGATGACTCTATGCACAATGGAACGATTCAATTGATCATTTTTAAGCAATCCTACGAACTTCTGATAGAGTCGATCGAAATATTCGTGATCGTTCTGCTCATTGACCAGTCTTCGAATATATTTGGAGGAAGAGACGAGTGTCCTCAACCCCTTGTCCTTGCCTGCATTTGACTTATATTTAATAATCTGCGCTTGAGGCGATACATACTTAAGCAGGGACTTGTCCAGATGTCGGTCAATAATTAGCGACCAATTGAATTTCTGATGCATATAGTCCAACAATTGCATATCCGCTTGACGATTGAGAGCAATAACATTACGCAGCAAGTAATGCTCGTCAGATGTCAGCATGCCGCCGTTGTTTAACATGAACTGCATTCGATAAAAATGCTGCATCAACTTTGGCAGACTCTCGCTTATTAAATTAACCCGTTTAATATTGTCGTTTCGATAGAGCGGCTCCCGGTAAATCGAATCAAACCAGTTATCTGAGTCCTGTACGGCAACCTTCTCCAGCTTGTACTGTACGCTGGACGATTGACCGAAATAGTTGACCAGCACCCCAATATCTGCATCCAGCAATGTGTGATCAAGCGTGCTCATCAGTTTGTTGACGGAGCTCTCCGCGATTACACTAATCTCCACCTTAGGGAATGCATAATATTTCTCCGAATAGCGCTCCTCCTGAGTCAGCCAGACATTAAGCTCCTCGTATATCGCCGCACCGCGCGTCTCACTGTGAATGATAGCCTTAACCTTACGTACTTTCGTTGAACGGAAAATCGTTTCAATAGCCCTCTTGACGTAATCGCTATGTGTACAATACAGAAAGATAACGTCCAGACAATCTCTCGCATAAGGATATACTTCGAGATAAGTCTTGACCGTCGGCATAAACTCATCTCCGAACGTACCGACCAGATGCTCCTCTCCGCTGCTTCGGCCATTGGGCGTAAAAACCCCTTCTCCCATACGCTCTTGTCGCTCTATTAAAAACTGATCCGCTTCTCCGAAATTGGAAAAATAATGCGGCGCAAGTAGGGTTGTTTTCTCCTGCTGCTGGCGGAAATACGTATCCAGGTCACTAGATTCCTCGAAGACGGCGCCACCCTGCCCCAGCCACTTGCCGAGTACATCCCGGACGGAAGCAAGCCGTTTTGAATATCCTAACAGTCGAATCGGATTAAGCAGTGTCACCACTCTCTCTCGAGCGGTTCCAACACGGTCTCCTGCTTTGCAGTCATAACTATCGCAGACGCCCAACAGACCGATATGCCGATATATATGGTTCACAATTAAAGGAGATTGTCCCGCATCCCGCAACAATTGCTCCAGTTCGCTCTCCAAACGCACGAAATCGATTGTGCTTAAACCGCTTACCAAGGCTTCTTCTAGTTCAGAGCGCAATTGGTCGACCAATTGACAAAAAGAAACCGCTGCTTCCGCCACTTCTTGCCGACCTTGCAGGGCATACGCTGCTGCATTGGTCTTGACATCCTGGAGTATATCAGCAGACCGTATATCCTCTCCGTCAAATAACTGCAAATACGGAATGCGCCTTTCAGACGCAAGCCTCTCCAGCATGCGCCCTAGCATGCCGCCGAATGCATTGACCAGCTTAAATTTGCTGCTTGCCAGCTCGTGACCCTCAACACGCAATACAAGCTGACAGGTCACTTCCCCCTTTGGCTTGTTACTCGACTCCGGCCACTCGTCAACCTCGCAGGTTATGTGCACCAACAACCGTTCAATGCCATTCAGATGGAAGCGCAACGCTGTTATCTGTTGCTCACTTAAGCTCGCCTCGACAATTCGCAAGACAAGGCTGGCTCCCTCTGGCCTCTCCTCTTCCAGCCCTTCAAGCAGCAAGACGCTTTCACGAATAAGCGCGTCTGTCAGCTCCGTATATTCAGCAAGCTGCCGCTGGCGGAGCATCGTTCGCTCCAGATCCTTGCGCAGCTTCGGATGTTCCTGCAGCTCGACTATAAACTCATCAATAAACTCTTGAATCTTATCTGGATCGTTCGCGACCTCAATAGCCTCCAGCGTTTCCCGAATGAGATGCTCTTGCTTCTCTTCAAGAGTCTGCTTCGTTTCAATGAGCGTCTTAAAGTCATTAATCTTCTCGTTCCACTTTTTTTTGCCCGGCTTGAAATGCAGAGCGGATGCTATCATATCAAACTCATATTGAAGCAGCTCATTTGATCGATTATGAATAAAATCCAACGCCTGTTGACGGAACTGATCCGGCTCCACGCGCTCCCACAGCTCATTCGCTTCGCTTTCGTCCGTTGCCCGCTCCACAAATGCATACAAATTATCAACAAAGTCTTCTTTGCTGACGGCGCGCCCTTCCCTCTCCAGCCGCGACAGCTGATAATTGCGCTTCAGCTTCGCTTTGCCTTCCGTTGCCTTGAAGGGGAGCGTGCTGTCGCGGAACAGCAGCAGCTTGTCCAAATTTCGCTGAATGCTGTCTAGTATGGATAGGGATGGATTCCCCAGTACAGCAATCAAAAAGGCCAGCACATTGCGTAGTTGCGGTTCCGCGAGATCGCCGTACATCGTCATAAACACCTTAAGCGACTCCATCTCGGTGCCAAATAGGCGATGTCGGTCCGCAAGCAGCCGATAGAGTACTTCCAGCCCTTCCGCACTCAGCAGCCGCGCCTCGTCAATCATAAAAATATTTTCAAGGCTTTGTGCCTCGGATGCCCGATCATTCATAAAGATGACAAGCGCACTGCCTTGCGGATTATTATTGCGCAGCCAAGTGCTTGTCTCATGCTCCTGGCATTCATATTCCTGATACCCTTCCACCCTCGACAAGGTGCGCAAAATAAGCCGGTAATGCGTCGTCAAGCGGAATTCCGCCTCACGGAACGCCTCCAGCACATCTCCCCAAGCTTGATCATCCATACCCGCCACGCGTGTGAACAGTTTGTCGCCCCCTGCCTCCTTTCGAGCAGAGAAGTGACCAGACAACATCTCCACAATCCAGGCGCCTAGCAATTTGCCGGTTGTATTAAACATGCAAACCTACCTCCTGGCTGCAACGGGCATACGGATTTTGAATCATCGCCGTCGCGTCGGAAAATTCGATCAGCAAGCCGTTGTGTCGAAGCTTCTTTCGAAGCGCGCGCTCATTATCCTGAAAGTAACGCACATTAAAGCCAGACTTCTCATAAATGCCCGTTTCCTTTGCCTGCTGCTCTCCAATTACGATGCCATAATCCATATGTACTCGATTCAAAAATTCATGAAACTCCATCTTGTCTCCCGGCTGCACGATCGTAAAGACAAGCATTTGCAGGAAGCTGTCCGAGATCGTATAACGGTAATTGGATGCCGAGCCCCGTCGATAAGTGGCAAAACCTCCATCCCGTGCGATAACTCGGGTTACCTGTACCTGATCGAGCTGGGACGTAACTACCTCGCGAACACTGCTTTTGAGTTTGGTTTGCACGTCGGACACCGTACGGCATTTCAGCAAAATTCGCTTGATCGTCTCTTTGCGGGTTCGCAGTTTCCTTAATCCCATGGTTTCGTAAAACATATCCGGACTCTCCTGCCATTGAGGAAGCAATTGCTCGATCTGATCAGTGTTCCCAAACGTCTCATTCGACTTTCTCTCAAACTCTATCAAATAACGTTCCTTTAACATCGCTTCGTGCTGTTCGAGACTCATTGCAGCTTGACGGTAGATGTGCGTATTTGTTCCGTCCATGCAATCAAAGAAATAAGTTGCCGACTTCATGTCAGCTTGCGAACGAACATGCATGTAGCGAGCCAGTTGAAAACAAACCAGGGAGGTAAGCAGGTGGAACATCTCGTGGACGTCCATATCCATAAGCAGCAAGTTTTCCATTTCTACTCCAAATTGCTCGAAAAGCGCTCTATTGTCGATCTCCGCTTGATGCGGCAGCATAGGGGTACGGCCTTCATAACCGACGGAGCGAAGCTGCCCCGCATTCCGGTCCGGCGTTTGCTCGGAATCATCGAATACAGCCGATATTTTGCCAACAACCTTCTCAATAATCTTGTTACGCGTCAGCAATTGATGAAATCTCTGCTCGATAAACAATCTCCGTTGCTGATAGTGTTCCGTCCCATGTCCAAGCATCAGGAAATACAGCTCTCCTCCCCGCGCAAAAAAATTGCGTTCGATGCTGTAATTTCCGTTCTTTTTGCGAAGCTCCACATAAAGCAGCGATTCGTGAAGCGGATATAGCGAACGTGCGAACCAGGAACGATCGGCCTCCTTGCCATCCGTATCATAGAGCACGATTTCCAAATTTCGCAGAAACTGCTTCAGAACAGTCACATTGTTTTCCTGAACCGCCTGTATCAATTTCTCCTTCTTGGCTTCGTTCAGCTCAAGCGTGCTGCCCGCTCCTCTGCCTTCCTTGACGCCTTCGAAAATGAATTCGCGCAGCCCTATCGAGCGACGACGATAATAGCGGTCGCTCCTAAAGGAATATTCCGTTCCGCTCAGTACATTCAAAAATTCCAGCACATATTCTGGACCGCGTTGACCGTCCTTAAAGCGATGCCCCCATATATGCGCCGACAGCTGAGAAGTGACATCATCCAGCTTGTCTGTTTCATCGACTATTGTCATATCACGGTCCTCCATTTACATATTGATTTCCCGTCGCACATATACGCCCTTAACCGGATCGAGAGCAAACACTACCAACAAAAACTCATCCAGTTTGCTATGGCTGATCAGATCATTCCGGAAAGTTCCAAGCAAAATATCAACCTCTTGCTTAAGCGTGCAGTTCAGACCGCCGTCGGCTAGTCTCATCAAATATTCAAATACCGGTAGCTTCATCTCTAGCCTCGTCTCATGGTCGACGGTCAGGAACAGCCGCGAAGGTAATCGATCAAGATCATCACGGGACTCATCAACCGTAAGTACAACCTGTCCCATGGAATAAGCCTCATGCACTAACAAGTTGTCGTTCACGGCAAATAATTGTGTCTCCGATGCATCCATCAACTTTTTAGTAAAGGCGTAATTCAAGCCGCGAATCAAATCGCGCCTAACCTGTGTCTGCTTCTGTCGGCTCTCCAAGCTTTCCATAAACGTATAGAAATGGACGTAAGGAATCAGCTTGCGTCGCAATTCGCCTTCCTCTTCTGATTCAAAAAAGTATTTCCTGCGGAATCCGGGCATCAGTTCTGCGATTTCTTCTTCGCCGCCATTGCCTTGACTGCGATACACCTCAATCTGCTTGCGATAATAGCCAAACAACAAGTCTAATTCCTCGCCGAACAATCGTGCGTGGCGTTCTGCAATAACATTCTCACCGCTTATATCTCCGTTTAGCAAATAATCATCAATAAACGATATGGAAGCTTGACCAGGATCTAGTTCACCGAAATGTCGAACTGCACCCTGTTCGATGGATTCGAGCCCTGGCATGCCAACCCCGTAAAAGTTGTTGAAATATACTCGCTTAGAATGTTTTTCAATATCCAAATATCCCGCCCTTTGTACGTCAGAACAGGTTAACCCACCGGTTAATGTATAGCTGATATGTATTAAAATTTCCCGCATCGTCAGATGAATGCCGAGACAATCAAGCAATCTGTATTGCTCCGCAAGCCTGTCTCTCACCTGCTTCCGGGCCATCCGACGGTGATTAAGCAAAATGATACAGTTGCTTGCTTTGCCGCAGGAACCGCAGTCGCTCCAATACTCTTCCTTGTTCCACTCCTCCATAATTCGCTCAGCGTAGATGGAGGATGTAACGTCCTGTAGATTGACAAGATGGAGCTGCGAATCATTGTGGCCATGGTACAGGAAACGTTGCTTAACCATCGCCGCAAGCTCTTCCAGTTCGGAGTGCATCGACAAAAATTTAGTTAGTTTGCCTTCGTTGGCGGCAATCAAAAAATAACGATTCTCCGCATGCCCCTCTCGTATAAACTCTTGCAAACGGAGCAGCACATTGAAAATGACTTCATCCTTTAACTCGGACAAATCTTTGACGATAACAACCGTGCCGCCATCGAACGGTACATCCAGAATGCCGCTGTCAGGCCATTCTGACAATTTATTGCCGGTCAACGATTCGTAAACAACGCGACACAATCGAGTTTTCCCGTCACCGGCGTTCCCGGTCATAATGACACTGCAAGGAGCTTTCGAATAACCGGTCAACAAAAACTCCTCGATCTTCGTATCAATCGAGAATTGATAGACATCCCCTTGCCCTGTGTACTCGTCATAGATTTTGGAATGGCTAGGAGACAGGACGTTGAATTGATCCAAATACTGGACAAATGAATTCATCGGACCCTCCCTTTTCGCTACTGAAGTCCTATTTCTTAATTCTATAGTCGCATCTAGTAATCTTCCTAATCATACACTTTTTAACACATAGGTTCAATTAAACTTATAACTCTACTTTTTGCGCAAAATAATCCTTATTATCGATAATTGAGCGGGTTATCCTTGAATAGCAAAAATCCACAACCTCATTTGGTTGTGGATTTACTTCGCCAAATATTCAGAACCATGAGACCCTCAATTCGTATAGTTCTATGACTGCAACAGTATGCTGTTTTTACAATAAATGGTCTTAAACTCCCAAAAAAAGTCGAATAAAAGAGGAAATTTCCCTCAATTGTCGAATACAACTAATGATATTGTGATCGTTTTTTGATTTGGAGGAGAAGTTAATTGGAAAGCTCATCAAACCTAGCTTTTAAGACACACATATCTAACTTGATGCGAGCCCGATTTTCATTTATATACATTTCAACATGGGAAGAGGACCGTGCTATATCATTAATCCACGATGCCTCCACGAATGAAAGTCTGATCAAAACGCAACGCAAAGTATTTACATGGAGCGTAACAAACGGGATGGCTGAGATCGGCCAAAAAGGCAGGGAGGATTCAAAAGCTCCACTCAAAGGCTTGGAATTCATCGAGTCATTCGACCAACCCGCCGTATTTATTTTAAAAGATTTTCATGCTTACTTCGGCATAGGAGGAAGAGTTCCTGATCAACAGGTAATTCGTAAAATTCGCGATCTAGTTCCGGCTTTGAAGCAAAGCCCAAATCCCAAAAATGTTATTATTGTCAGTCCTATCTTACAACTGCCTATTGAATTGCAAAAACAAATTACAATCGTGGATTTCGATCTGCCTTCTTTTAGTGAAATCAAAAACATACTTGATGAAATGATTCAAACAAACCAAGCAAATGAGAGAATCACGTTTGATCTGCTGCCAGAAGACGAAGAACGACTGGCCAAAGCAGCGCTTGGTCTTACTTTGGATGAAGCGGAGAATGCCTTTGCCCGCGCTATGGTGGAGGACGGACGTTTGGACAAACGAGACGTCGATATCATTCTGGAGGAGAAGCGGCAAATTATTAAAAAGTCGGAAATCCTCGAGTTTGTTAAAACAGATCTTAAAATTGAAGACGTCGGCGGGCTGGAAAACTTAAAACGTTGGTTACAGAAACGCAATAAATCCTGGCTCGATTCTGCCGCACAGTATGGCTTGCCTGCACCTAAAGGCGTCCTTATCACTGGAGTACCAGGCTGCGGCAAGAGCTTGATTGCCAAAGCGGTTAGCGCGATGTGGCATTTGCCGCTGCTGCGTCTGGACCTAGGTCAAATATTCAGCGGCCTTGTCGGCAGCAGCGAAGAAAACATGCGGAAAGCAATCCAAACAGCTGAAGCGATCTCACCTTCGATTTTATGGATTGATGAGATCGAGAAAGGTTTCAGTGGCATCTCAAGCAACGGTGACAGCGGCACCTCAAGTCGCATTTTTGGTACCTTCTTGACTTGGATGCAGGAAAAAACGAAGCCGGTATTCGTCATCGCTACAGCAAACAACATTCACGCGCTGCCGGCAGAACTGATGCGTAAAGGAAGATTTGATGAAATCTTTTTTGTCGATCTGCCGACGAAGAAGGAACGAGTAGAAATTTTCCGTCTCCATATCGGCAAGCGGCTAGGGAACCCAAAAGTTATCGGGGAGTTCAAGCTAACCGAAGAAATTTTGGAATTGTTGGCTGAGTCCACAGAGGGCTATGTGGGCGCTGAAGTAGAGCAAGCGGTTATAACCGCATTGTTCGAGGCGTTCTCTGAGAATCGTGCCATTAGATTGGATGATTTTCACAAAGCGTTTGCGGCAACCGTACCGCTTTCGATTACGCAGGCCGAGCAAATTCATGCCATCCGCGAGTGGGCTAACGTTCGTGCGGTTGCTGCAACACCACAAGTGGATCGCATCGAATATAGAAAAGAAGTTCCGGGATCTGAGGCTCAGGAACCTAAAATAGAAGACATTCATGCCACACGCGGCGGAAGAACTGTCGACTTCTAATTTGAAGGAATAAGGGAGTTGTCCCATGTCGAAAAAACAAATTCGAGTACAGATATTCGCCGATGGTCAAATTTCAGCCGAAGTAATCGGTGTCAAAGGAAAAGCTTGCATGGACTACATCGAACTTTTAGAGCAGTTATTGGATGCGGATGCCATCGATTCAACCTATACTTCGGAATATTATGAAACCGAACAGACTGTCCTTCAGCATCGGCACATCAATACGATTAAGAACAACTAAAGGAGGCGATCTAGTGTCTGTATCTCTCTCCATGGTTCCAGCAGCGCTAACACTGAGAATGGTTATGGGGAAACAAACCTTTGACAATTGGGTTACTTCCATGCAAGTTACTGTGCCCACCTCTTTCAGCAATGAGCATGAGATCATTCGAACAGTTCGAAAAGCCGGCTATGATACTGAGAAATTGGCTGGTAGTATTATCACCGATCTTGATTTTGGCAGATCTCATTTCTTCTGGGAGCATATAAACGGACAGTGGACTGCAGTCTTCAGCAAGTCTGATTCAAAGCAAAAAATCGAAGTCTTCATAAATGATCTAAACAAAGCGGTTGGCAGGCAAATCATTGATCGAGGCACTTTGTCGGAAACCCGCAATAATTCCCTTTCGGCTTTTCCAACTAATTTTCGAGACGGAGAGCTTTTATTTAAGACGCTCAAGGAGCTCGGCATTAATCCGACTCGCCGTGGTTCAGAGATTGTGTGCAAGGTTGAACAATCTCATTTAACTTTCCGACAATCGGGGGACCATCCATTTCAGGTTGAGATTCACAATGCGCCTGATTTGCGCAAAGTATTCGAATATTTGTCCGATATAGATGCCGATTATAGGCGCTGCCTGCAAGAGGCTGTATACAAAAAACTAAAAGCTCGTACAGCAGAACAAAATATTGCTATCGAGAGTGAAGAGGTTTTGGAAGACAATTCAATTGTGCTTACGTTAAACATAGGGGCTGATTAAAATGATCCCATTTTCAAGGGAACGAATTTCTGAAATTTGCAGGCGATATTCAGGCAGAGGCTATTACGTGGAGGAGCATATTCCCAATCGAAGATTAGAGAATGCTCGCGCAGCCTTCCCTATGCCTAAAGATGTATACGTCATTGCATTTATTGACACCACCTTGCTTGGAAGCGGCAAGACTGGTCTCGCCATTACAGACAAAGGCCTGTTTTGGCGGAATGGAAATTTAACGGGATTCTCCAAAACGTATATTAGCTGGGATGATTTTAGCTCTGAGTCTGTCTGGCAAGAAGGAAAACGAAAAGTAGAAATTGGCTACGATAACTACTTTTACATCTCGAACGGCTCTTTCCAAATTGAGCGTGTAGTTCAACTGTTGGAGGAAATCCATGATTCTTTTACAGGCTCAACCGGATTAAATTTGGATTTTGATCTGGATTTGGATGATGATAATTGGGAAAGAATTGCAGCGGAGTTAGAAATGAAGTTCGATGCAGAAGATGCGTCTGAAAACGAGGAGTGGATGCTCGCGGTTGCCGGCCAGCAGTATGGACCGTTTGAGCTCAGCGTAATTCGGGAAATGGTGCAAATAAAACAAGTCCGACCTGAGAACACACACGTATGGAAACCAGGTATGCCAGATTGGATCGAATTCTCGAAACAGCCCGAAATGGCGGCTCTCGCCGCTCCATCTGTTTCACCTCCGCCTCTGCCAACAGCTCAACCTGTTATTCCGCCTGTATCGCCAGTAGCTAATCCTTCCCAAGACCCATTGCTTGCGACTGTGGGTATCAACGATGAAGCACCTGTTGATTTCAATCAGGCAACCGAAGAACACTTGCAAGAGCTTCCGGGTATCGGCATAGTCGGTGCCAAACGAATATTGCAAGAACGCGATGTCAACGGCGGCTTCCAATCTGCGGAGCAAGTCGGGGAGTGGCTAGGATTAAAGCCGCATCAAGTCGATAAACTCAAAAAACAAACCATTTTTAGGCCGTCAGCTACCAAACAAGGCAGTGGTCGAATGGTGGACTATTAAGAATGTCGCTTCGTATACATCGTTTCTTACCCTCTACAAAGGTCGAAGGACCGGGGACTCGTGCTTGCTTGCAAGTACAGGGTTGTCCCATTCATTGTCTGGGCTGCGCCGTTCCATTTACTTGGCCGAAAGATGGAGGAATCATTGTCGAAGTGCCAGAATTGGCCGAAAAAATTTTGAGCGGCCCCAAAGTCGAAGGAATTACATTTTTGGGCGGAGAACCGTTTGCTCAGGCCAGAGAGTTGGCCAAACTAGCGAGAGCATTAAAGTCTAACGGTCTCTCAGTGATGACCTTCACTGGTTACGTGTACGAAGAATTGCTGAAAACTGGAAACCCAGACACACTGGAACTATTGTCGGTTACAGATTTACTGATCGATGGACCGTTCAAGAGAGAACTTCTTGATACCAGTCGGCCTTGGGTGGGCTCCTCTAATCAAAGATATCATTTTCTTACGGATCGATATCGTGATCTTGAAAAACAGCTCAGTACCATCCCCAACCGACTTGAAGTTCGTCTGGCAACCGACGGAAGAGTTTCTGTCAACGGACTGGCTAAGGTGAAGGATTTGGAGGCACTGTTCCGGAATTTAATTTAAGGATATCGACCTCATAGTAACTAGAAAGAGATCTACCTGGCCCTTTCTCCCTTCCATTGGAGATTGGGAACGATTGAATAACAAAAACCCGACCGGATCTGATGTGACCCCCAAAAGTTAGACACTATATTATTAGGCGACTTCCAGGGCGTGAGTCCGGTACTGTACCGGGCTCACGCCCTTTGGTTTTGCTTTAATCCGCTTGTGATTGTAGTACGTGATATATTGATCTAATTCTGTTTTAAATTGCTCAACACTTTCAAATTCCTGTATGTATAAGAATTCGGACTTTAACGTACCAAAGAAGCTTTCGATAACGGCATGATCATAACCGATTCCTTTGCGTGACATACTCTGTGTGACCCCATGTTCCTTTAAAGCTTGCTGATACTGACGCATTTGATAATGCCAGCCCTGATCGGAATGGATAATAAGGCCATCTTGATTATCCAATCTTTCAAACGCGTGATCTAGCATCTTTGAAATAAGGGAGTAGACGGGGCGGGAATTCACGGTGTAGGTGATGACTTCACCGTTAAACAAATCGAGCATCGGCGATAGATACAGCTTCTCTCCGAATAGCTTGAACTCCGTGATATCGGTTACCCACTTTTCGTTTGGTTTTGATGCGCTGAAGTTCCTCTCTAGTATGTTTGGCGCAATTTTACCCACATTCCCTTTATATGAACGATATTTCTTCATACGCACAATGGATTTCAAGCCAAGCTCCTGCATGATGCGTTGCACCTTCTTATGGTTTACACACTCATCTTCATTGTGCAACACATCTGTAATACGGCGATACCCATAGCGGCCCTTGTGTTCGTGATAAATCGCTGTAATACGAGCTTTTAAGGCTGCGTCTTTGTCAGGCCGTTTAAAGGTGCTAACCCAGTAATAGAATGTGCTACGCGGAATTTGAGCCAACTCAAGCAAGGATGTAACAGGATATTCTAACCTCAGTTCAAAGATCACTTGCGCTTTGTCTTGCTTTGTAATTTTTCCTTGCTTTGAACGAAGGCATTCAACTTTTTTAAGTAGGCGTTCTCCATACGTAGACGTTCTAATTCGGCTTGTAACGCTTCGACAGAGCCTTCAACTGGAGTTGCTTTCTTCGGTTCTTCCTTCATGGATGGACGCCCCTTTTTCTTCGGTATTAGGGCGTCTTCACCTCGCTGCTCAAGAACCTTCTTCCACTGCAGAATGGTTGAAGGTGTAGGAATGTTAAACCTAGCAGCTGTTTCTAAAATGGACGTCCCTGACTCATTCATAAAATTCAGTACGTCTAGTTTAAACGCTTTTGAGTAGGTTGCATATCTTTTGGCCAAACCTTCCATGCCATTCACTCGGTAAAGGGCTACCCACTTTTCAACAGCTTTATGATCTACACCGATACGTACACCTATCTCCCTGAAGGATTCTTTGCCTTCTAAATAGGTTTGCACAGCTTGATACTTCTCCTCTTCAGAAAACTTCCCCACAAAAATACACCCTACTTGTTAGTTGTGTCTAACAAATGGGGTGCAGTTCACATGTGGTTGTGGCTTTACATGGTCGAGGTGAGAATGTTGGAACTGCCGTTCGAAAATCACCCCACGCGACTATCAATGGGTTCGCCGCAAAAACAATTGAACACCAATCCCAACCGACCTGAGATTAGTCTATCACCTGATGGAAGTGTATCGAATGGAATAGAAGTCTTTCTAGAGAATATTTGAACTTAAAGAAAGAGAGTACCTCATGCGGTACTCTCTAACAGGTTGAGTGGAGTCATGTAAAAGTCTCCAAAGATCACGTCTTGCGGCTGTTTACGGGAGTAACTACGCGTCTCAACAATACCAAGCTAAAGCGAAAAATCAGTAACACCCTTTCTATAAGCATATTTCAAAGTATACGTTCCTGCTTCTATTCCATAAGGCATTGTAGCTATTTTTATACGAGTATAATCAAGCCTGCTTTCTCTTAAGACTCTCTTTACCAAGGATATACTCCGTTCTTCTTCCGTAACGACACAGAATATATTAAGAGCATATTTTTTTGGATCAGACATGCATTTTCCCATATCAAAGCCATCTACATGGCCTAAGTTAGCATCTGCTAGAGAGAGCTCTACGTATTCCCTTACTTTATCTTTTAACCAGTGGTCACGCTGGCTGCCTTTTGCACTTTTCAGTGGATACTGTACCGCTAACCAAAATTTTTCACTCATTTGGATCACCAGCCCATTTATGAAGTATTATATACTGCACAAATACTTTAGCTCTTACTTGTCCCTCAGGAGCTTTATAATGAGCAATCTTTATCTATTGAGCGTTACCAGTGGATGCTCTTGGTGAAGGCGAATAGTGGTCTAACAAAACCAAGATTCGCCGCAATCACCCTTGCAATCTAATACCGGCTCAACTTAGCAAGCAGATAAGGAACATTTACATGAGATTCAGTCTTGATTATAATTCGCTTCCCTTTGAGATAAATGACTACTTCATCTGAGTACGGTTCGATTTTGATAATATCGATATATTTGTAGTCATACCGTTTGCCCCAACGATTGATATGAGTGAATGTATATTCCCACATAATAATTTTCCAATTGCGTCTGAATATGAGCAGTAATCCCCGCACCAATACCGAAAGAAGATACAACGGCAATAAAAGAACATTCCCAATAAATATCAGTATAATTACAAAAATCGGGATTCCAAAACAATATCTCCACCCATTGACGTCGGGTTTCTTTATAATTTGCTCCTCTGATATTTTTATATGCTTCAATCTCTGAGGGGGAGCTATATTTTGAGTCGCTAGTGCATATGTGTCCACAAAGCTGGCAGGGTACTCGTCGATTTTTCTATTGATTTTATCAAATAGCCCTATATGAGACTCGATGATTACCCAAATATGATTGTTCAGCCCGCTATAATGTTGTGAGAACACTCGCAACATATAGTCATCGATTCTCGACTTTGATTGGATGTCCCATAGTACATCGTCGCTTAGCAGCGCCTTCCAAGTCTCAGGGTCATTTCTTCTCCCGTGATCGTTCAGAAGATTCTCCAGACGCACCATAAAGTCATTTTCCGCCTTCGTCTTATCCTGGACTTGCTCTTGCTGGGTAAAAAAATGGCGCGTTACGGTTTGGTGTTCTTCGTTCTCATGTCCTCCATCTTGCGATGAATCATCTTCTTGAAAGCCAACGCTCTCGGTCACGAACAGTCGACGGTAGCTTCGATTATCCGCGTCCGAAGGAGCTTCAGTTGTATTCGCTTCGGCTTGTGTATACATTGTAACTCGTGTATACGTTTCTGTTTGTGTATTGGCTTCCGTTTGTATATACACTCCAGCTTGTGTATCCTCGTCAGCTTGTATTTTAGCTTCAACCTCTGTTCTCTCTATATCCACCTTAGTCAGAAACTTCGCTTCGTTCATTGCTGCCGAATACGCTGCTCTAACTTTCTGATAGCCTGCGGGGTCGTCTTCAGGATGGTAGACGAGAAGCTGCTGCTTGTAGGCTTTTCTGATTACTGCTGTATCTGCCGTTTGATTAATTCCTAATACTGCCCAGCAATCCATTTTGCGCCCACCCTTATCTTAGCTACTTATTAACCGCGAAACTGTTCAATGTCGTCCAAAAAAGCTTTGAACTCTTTAGCAGCCTGAGCAATTTTTCGCGGATCTTGCCCTGCAAGAATACCATCGAACTTCGCCAAATGGTCCGCAATGATTTCCCGCTTCATGCCGATTGATTCCTCGTACAACCGTTCAGCTCTTGCAAGAAGCAACCGGTTTTCCGACCGGTCACGAGGATGAATTTTAATATCCTTCAATGCGCCAAGCCGTGCGGCTAATATTTCAGGAGACATTTTCTCCGCATTTTTTTCGATCACGAGCGTTTTGGTAACGCCGGATAATACTGAAGTGACCTCTACTTCTAAAATGCCGTTAATATCATAGGTGAATCGCACATCAATGTAGGCCTCCCCTCTTTGCATGCGCGGGACCGCGATGTCCATTTCCCCTAATAACAAGTTGTTAGCTACTCGCATACTCTCTCCCTGGAATATTTCCAGATGAATCGTTTCCTGATAATCGTTTATGGTGCTATACCGTTCGACTCTGCTGATCGGAATCGGATTATTTCGTTCAATGATTGGAGAGAAGTACCCAGCCTCATAGTGATCGGGCTCTCCAATTTTTTTGGTAGTTTCGATACCCAATGTATAGGGGCAGACATCCGTTAAAATCATCTCGTTCAGCGCCTGGTCACGCTTTTTCAGTGCCGCTTGAATCGCCGCTCCCAGCGCAACAGCTTCGTCAGGATTTATGTTTGAGAACGGGAAGAGTCCGAACATTTTGCCTACCACCGACTTGATCAGTTGCATCCGGGTAGCGCCGCCGATTAATATAACCGTGTCCAAATCTTTGGGTGTCAGTGAGGCATCGCTTAGCGCCCGTTCAATTGGATTTCTTAATCGCATAATTAACGAAGCAGCGATTTTCTCGAACAGCGGGTAGCTGATAACAACTTCATACGTTTGTTCTGGCGTTTCATACCGCATCTTACCTGTCGTACCTAGGCCGAGATCCCTCTTGCATAGTTCGGCCTGATTAAAAATAATCGACTTGGCTTTGCTGTCCAAGCTGTCAAATACGATTCCGCTATTCTCGACAAAATAGCTGGCAAGCAATTCAGTGAAATCCTCGCCGCCCAGAAAGTTGTCGCCTGCAACCGATTTGACTTCCATGATGCCTTCAAAATATTCAAGTATCGATACGTCAAACGTTCCTCCACCCAGGTCGAATATCAAAAATTGCGTGTTGTCCTTTCTTTCGTGCAATCCGTAAGAAAGAGCTGCCGCCGTAGGCTCACTAATGAGCCGCTCCACTTTGAAACCCGCAATCTCAGCAGCATATTTAGTAGCTTTACGCTGTGCGTCATTGAAATAAGCGGGAACGCTTATGACTGCCTCGGCCACTTCTGCTCCAAGAAAAGCTTCCGCATCCGCCTTCAGCGACCTCAATACAAATGATGAAAGCTCCGCAGCCGAAAAAACATAGTTTTTGAGATGATATTGCTTCTCCGTCCCCATGAATCTTTTGAATGTTGCTGCCGTCAAATGAGGATGTGTGATAAGGCGCTCCTTAGCAATTTGCCCCACGATGATCTCCCCATTATCGTCTACGCTAATGACGGATGGGGTCAACATGCTCCCTAGCGCATTCGGAATGAGCTTCGGACCATCCTCTGTCCAATAAGCAATTAAACTGTTTGAAGTGCCCAAATCAATACCGATTAGTGCCACAAGATTCCTTCTCTCGACTTATGTATTTGGATCCATTTTTATAGGGAAATAAAACCATCTTCCTACTACTATAAACAGATTGGTAATATTGATCAATAATGTCGAAAAATAAAATACTCTGTCGATTCGAAGAGGATTGCCTAAGCAACAAAAACCCGACCTCATGTGGTCGGGTTAATGACGATACCTTTTAATCAAAAATCCAAATTCATAAGCCAATGGGTCAACGCCGACAGCGGTCCCGTTCTAAGCTCTTCTTCAATAGAGAACGCATCCTCAGGATAATCGGTTATGATACCGTCGACACCCATGCTGAAAAATCGTCTCATGTTATCTTTGTTATTTACTGTCCACACATAGATAGGCTTGTGATGCCGTTTAGCTGAATCGATGACCGATTGTTTAACCATATATTCTTCCATAACAACAAAATCGGCACGAATCCGCTCCATATCAGGGACACCAGCGAACACAATGTACCCCACCTGAAGCTCGGGAGCCGCAGATTTGACTTGCTGCACGATTTCATAATCCAGCGACTGCACAATACAATCATTTTCAAAATAATTATCCTGTACAATCCGAATGAATGTATCCACGAGATTTTTTTCCATGCCATGTGTTTTGATTTCAATGTTTAGCTTTATTTTGCCTCTAGCCATATCCATCACTTCTGCCAGACTACTAATTCGTCCTGTGAAATTACCCTGCTTCACTTCCAGCCTTCGCAATTCATCCATTGTCAGATCATACACCTGTGCCTGGACACCTGTCAGTCGCTTCAAGTTCGTATCATGTATGACAGCAAGGTCCCCATCCTTGGTTTCCAATACGTCAATTTCCACATAATCTGCCCCTGCCTCAATAGCGCCCTGTATGGCTTCGATTGTATTCTCAGGTCCCTTAGAAATGTATCCCCTATGGGCCATAATCTCAGCTTTATGATCAGCGATCTGCTCTTCACCGATAATTGGCAGTACAGCAATGATCACTGCAAATACAGTAACGGAGCCAAGTACGATTAGCCCCTTTTTATGCCTCTGCAGCATTCCTTGATTCTGATTCTTGAAAGTACGTTCTTCCTGATTCTTTGGTTCTGGAAGCTGCAGCACGGCATGATCCGGGTTCGCCTTCACCATGTATAACCGCGTAATCGTGGTCAAGTAAAGCGGCATAAAAAATAATGTCGCCAAATAGAAGGATAGGATCAGGCTCTTCAAAGCGACTACCCGCACAACGCCAGCAAATACCGTTTGCTGCTCCCATAGGAAGTATAGAAGCCCAACAGCGCCCACTATGATGACCATGAGCAGAATGACGAAGAGCAGATATAATAGCAGCACCGACAGCATGACCACTACTATGCGAATATACCTTTTTTTAAGGAGCGCAGCACTCTTTTTTGCCGCCTTCCGAAAGCTGGATACCCCTTCAATTACCACAATTTGAAGCAAGAAGGTCCAGCGAATATTAAAGAACAACATAACCCCGAGCACGCCAATAAGCAGCAATGTGCCTCCGCTTGTTTTGACCAGCTCCCCCGTGATGAAATTGGGAATGTCCAATGAAGGCAGCAGCGTAGCTCCGAAACCCGCCCCTAACGGAAGAAACAGCAGCAAATAGATCGCCATCCCTAAAAATCCATATTTGAACAGGGACGGCAGATAGGAAAGCGACTGCAAAAACGCCGGAACAAGTCCGATTCGCTGCCTTTTTTGACCGTAATACGAAAGAATAATGAGAACTGAAAACTCTAAAAAAATCAGCACCGTGGCGATAGGAATTAGAATCAGCATGCATATCAAGCCATACTTGCTCATTGCAAATTGCAGCAGTTCGTAATTAGTAGCTCCGGCAAATCCACCTAAGCGGAGAAACCCACGAAATATGGATGAAATGGCCGGAATAAAAACAAATAACGTTAACGTCTTATATAGAAGTTCAAAAACAAGTATTTCCCGGTACGAAAAAGCAAGAATACGAAAAACATCGGTAATCTGCTTGTGAATCGGAACCTTTGAAACCTCGCTCATCATTGTTCACCTGCTTGTAAAAGAATCATCCATAATCTAGCTGCATTCAAGACTGCTAGGATGAATTATTCTTCATTTTACCAAAAGATCGAAGAACAATGAAAGGGTAGCGTTTATGTATAACCAGTCTTGTTGTATTCTCACATTTAATACTTCCTATCTAATTGAACCCTATAAAAAAACAGTTTAAGGAACCTCTATCCGAAGATCACGCCACGCAGCTGATTATCAAGAGCCGCAAGCAAATCTTCTATTTTTAGCGGATATAACGCTCCCCCGGCAAGTGCAAACCGCCGATACAGCTAAAGCAGGTCCATGGTTTGCATCATAGAATTCAAGGCAAGGAATGACTTGGACAATCGAGAGACCAAATACGTTGCCAGAGGAAATAATCCATTCGATGATGATCGGGCTTCAACGGCGGTTTGGTCTTAGCAATGTCACAATGCCGATTCTGCAATAATGCTTCCAGACTCATCCTTATCCCTCATAAACGAGGGTGGTCAACCATAACGCATTTTTGTGCTTAGGAAACGGATGCGGATATGGATTGAGATCATTTTTGGCGCTATTTATATTTATCATGATCACATCGAGATGGTGTTATTGAATGGAATAAATTTTTCATCACCTTTATAGCGCCTTTTCCCCAAACACCTTGGCTAATCTCCAATGAAAGCAGGTTCATCTAATACAATATAACCTGAATAATTAAAACCAACATCATGAGAATATCCAATTTCCCATAGTATCATCCAATTCAAAATCACCCAGACGTCTTGGGTTTTGATCAGTAGTGATACCTCAGAATAAAGTCGATTAATAGAGGGAATTTTCCTTTATTATCGAATACAACTATAATGTTGTGATCGTTTATAATTTTGAGGAGACTCAAGTCAGATCTTCGGCAGTCTCCTAACATAGATGTAGGAGAAAACAAAACCGAACAGAGGGCTATGTAGGCGCCGAGGTAAAACTAGCGGTCATAACCTCTTTGTTCGATACATTTTCGAAGAGTCGTTCCATAGAGTGGACAGTTCTTACAAAGCGTTTGCGACAATCGTGCTTTCTGGTAACGCTGCAAGAGAAATAAATTGAAAAATAGAAAACGAACTCTGTAATCGGAGACCCATGAACCTAAAATAGATGCATTCATTCCGCGGGGCAGGATCGTCGACCTCTAACTTTAAAGAAATAAGGAGAGGCTCATGTTGAAAAAAATCATGTGTATTTTTTCGGCGGCGGTCAAATTAAAGCCGAGGTTATAGGCATTAAGGCAAAGCGGTCATGAACGATCTCGAGCTGTTAGAGTAATTATTGGATGCGGAAACCGTCGATTCGGTCTATACCTCGAAATACTATGACGCAGAACTGACCGTCCTTCGACACAGACAAATAAATATAACTAATAGTCTGATGTCTCTCTATGGTTCCAACTGTACTGACACTAAAACTGGTAATGGAGGAACAAAACTTGACAATGGGTTACAGCCATACTATTCATCGTACCCACCTCCTTCAAGAGCGAGCATGATCTCATTCGCACGATTCATATGGCCGGATATGACACCGAGAGAGTAGCCAGCAATATCAGATACCGATGTGATGTTAACAACAATTCGCCTGATTTATGCAAAGGAGCAAAAAACATCGAAAGTGAAGAGGTTTTAATAGAACATTCATTATGCTAACGTTAAATATAGGAGTTGATTAAAAGTGAGTATCGATTTATATCCAGAACATTTTACTGAAATATGCAAGAAATATTTGGGACGAGGCTATTTTGTAGCAGAGGAGCATATTCCTCCAGATAGATTAGAAAATGCTTACGTCACTTTTCCCATTCCCAGGGATGTATATGTCATTGCGTTAATTGACACCTCTTTTTTTGGAAACGGCAAAAGCGGTCTGGCCATCACTGACAACGGGTTGTATTGGCGGAATAGCTTACAACGCGATCAGGCACATATAAGCTGGGGAAATTTCACTCTAAATAAAATCTCACAAACTGGAATGCACATGATAGTAATAGGGCAAGATAACTACATTCACGTCCCAAACCGCATAGAGCGCGCGTTTCAATTGTTACAGGACATTCAGAATCTTATTCTTCAAAAAATTAAACTGGATTATGATGCAGGAGTGCTCGAATACGACGAACCTGAAAGTGAAGAGTGGATGGTTGCAGTTGCTGGTCAGCAGTATGGACCATTTGAGATCAATATCATTCAGGAATTGGTACAAATTAGGCAAATACGTCCTGAGACCGCTCACGTATGGAAATCAGGTATGCCGGAGTGGGTCGAATTTTTAAAGCAGCCCGAGATGGCGGCGTTGGTCGCTCCGTCTGTTCAGCCTCCACCTATGCCTCCGCCCCTGCCAACGAATCAATTTTTTATTCCACCCGCAGCGTCAACCGCCACTCCTTTCCAAGAAACTTGGGATACGACCGTTGCCGACGGCGTCGACACACCTGTTGATTTTAATCAGGCAACCGAAGAGCAGTTACAGGAGCTTCCGGGTATCGGAATAGTTGGTGCCAAGCGAATCTTACAAGAACGCAAAGCCAACGGCGGCTTCCAGTCAGCCGATCAAGTCGGCGAGTGGTTGGGATTAAAACCTCATCAGATCAATAAACTCAAAAATCAAGCTACGTTTGGGCTGCCGCCTGCCGCCAAACGCGGCAACGGCCGTATGGTCGATTATTAAGTATGATAAAATACCAATAGGCTAAGAAACTGATCATCAAGTACTTTACTAAAGTCATATTTCCTAATTTATTTAAATAAATCCAAGATCTCTTGCGATGTACTGCCATTCGAAATAACGTCGTCATAACCCCTTCCTAATCGATCTAATGCATCTAAATAGAGCAGCTCTCCTGCTCTAAGCAGTAAGCGCATAGCTTGGTACTGCAGCCTGTCAAAAACCGCACCGGTCAACTTATCAATAAATACCTTTCCTCTATTTTAAGTAGATGCAAGGGGATATTGAAAACCTGATAATAACTATTCCGAAGCAAAGCGCTGAGGTAGATTTCAATGCCATGCTCATCATCTCATCATTGCCTACGCGCAGTTGAACCCCTTTCCTCTTCAGACTTAATGGGATTAAAATCAGCCTCTAAATAGCAAAAACCCGACCCCATGTGGTCGGGTTAATGATGGTGGAGGCGAGGGGATTATTGAAATCCTGATCCATCTTGCTGAAGAAGTATTTCAGTAATGAAAACCTTAGCGGTAAATTTCAATACCGTGCTCGTCCATGATGCTCCACAGAGAAGTCTCTTATTCATTCCCTGCGCGCGGTTGTCCCCCTATCCGAAGATCACGCCATTCGGCTTTCTACGGGTGTAGCTGCAGTTTTGATGTAACCCTAGCAGACGCCCTATGAATTATCTATCTGCCGGAAACTGTTTTAATATTCTTGCCGTAGCATCTATTGAATGAATTCCTTTGGCGATATCTACAATAAACTCCACAGCATATTCGCGTTCCATCTTTAAATGTTCACCATTAATCATAAGGAATGATTTAGTAACCAAATAGGCTGTACGTATATCACCATTGTGGAAGCAATGATTCTTCACCAGAGACTTTAGGAAAGCCGCAGCTTTTTCAAATAAGTCAGGATAAGCATCTTCTCCAAATATACTTTATTGCGGTCTATGTACCGCAGATTCTAGCAAGCCGTGATCTCACTCCTGACTGATCTGCGTCGTTCATTTTTCGCATCATGAAATAGTGGGCTGAAATGACCTCTTCTTTAGTTAGGAATATACTCATTTCATCGGTCCCTTAAGTCTTCAAGAATACCTTCATCTTCTTCAAATACGTCAAAAAACGCTTCAAGAACTTCTGGCCTTACATTATCGGGGAATTGATTTTTTCGAACCTTTTTTAAGACAACTTCGCCGCGATCATTTTCAACAAATTCAATCTCATCGCCTTGAGAAACACTCAGCTTTTCAGCCAAAGTTTTTGGCAAGCTCACTCCAAGACTGTTACCCATTCGACCTATTTTACGCGCATATCGCATCACATTCGGTTTATTCTTTGTCACCTTGACCACACCATTCATTGTTATTCTCCTCTCTATAAGTATAATCCACACTCCATCAGTTACACCTTATAACTGTAATAACTTTTATTAAGTATATACATTCCACCAAATTCGTCTAAAAAGATAAAGCAAAAACACCCTCCTCATGCGGATGGTGTTCGGTGGAGACGAACTGTGGCTGTGCAAAACCACAATTCGCCGCAGTACGATGATTATACAATAAGGAAACGAAACATCTTACATAGTCTTAATTGCATTTGTGATTTCGATACAAAGATCCTCAGCCTGTGGCACAAAACCTAATCGGTCAAAGAAAGCATGCACACAGCCTTGGTAACGGATCGTTTTTACTGACACCCCAGCCTCATTAAGCTTCTTACCGTAAGACTCCGTCTGGAAACGAAGACGATCGAACTCCGCACTGACACAAAGTGCTCTCGGAAGACCTTTGCTGTCAGCAAGCATCGGGCTGGCATAAGGGCTTTCTGCATCCCCTCGGTCATCAAAATACAAATCACCGAACATCGCCAGTATCGGTTCATCCTCTTGATCCTCGGATGGGCTGCCTGCACTCAATATGCGATCTATCGTCTGTTTCTGCTCATCTGCAATTACAAACCCGTTCGCTTCTTCGTTGTTTAGTCTCACTCCTTTCGTGAAGAAGGACACACAAGGATAAATTAGGATCTGAAGCGCAACCTTATTCATTCCTTGATCTCTGTCTTTAACTGCGATCGCTGCCGTCAAATTTGCGCCTGCACTATCGCCGCCGACTGCAATTTTGTTCCTATCGATGCCGTACTCTTCAGCATGGTCGTAGATATGCTGAAGAGCATTGTAACCATCATTAAAGCCGTTAGGAAACTTGCCGTGCCACTACCATTCACTTCTTCCTGCTACGTCTGTAATGAATCTACGATCGCTTTATTGTATAATCTCATAATCGTTCCCCCTCGTTACTAACTTTTAACTGCGCCGGATACTAAGCCGCTAACAATCCACCGTTGGGCAAAGAGGAAGAAAATAACTGCAGGCAGCAAAGCCATCAAATACGACGCAAAGGCCAGTCCGTAATCGGTGTTATATTGGCCTTGGAAAGCGTACTGGATAAGCGGCAAAGTCATGAGGCTCTTATCTCGAATTAGAAGCATCGGCAGCATGAAGTCGTTCCAAGCATTCAGCATCGTAAAGATAGTAATAGTCGCATTAATGGGTTTCATTAATGGAAAAATAACTCTCCAGAAGGTCTGCCAAACCGTTGCGCCGTCAATAACAGCAGACTCCTCCAGCTCTCTTGGCACAGAATGCAAATACCCTACCGTCAAAAATACATTAGCGGGAAGCCCATAAAACACGTAACCAAGAATCAGCCCGACATAGCTATTCAAGCCTGTAGCGTAAAGCAGCTTGATCAGCGGAAGCATAATAATGTTGAAAGGAATAAACATGCCGCTTACCAAATAGAAGTAAGTCCATTTGAACAGCTTGCGGTGCATATTGCGTGCAATGCCGTAACTGAACCTATGTCAAGAAAGTGGACACTAAATAACGTTATTCATACGATACTTTCTTTTTTAACACATCGTATCATACAAACATTTTCCTTTATACATTAGTTTAGTTTACTAAATATTCCATAAGGTTCTGGCTATGTAATGGAGGAAACAGAAAAAATCCACTGCCTCATGCGGTAGTGGATTTACATGATGGAGGCGAGATGTCTCGCGACCCACTAAATACTGAACAACTCACTCAACTATCAGGTAATTAATAGGAGGATCCTGCTTTTTGCTATCTCGCGATTAAGCAGCGATAAGCTGTTATCCCAAGAGGAAACAGAGAAATAATTCTCGAACGGGATGATGGCATTCAGAAGCATGAAATCAAGCTGAGAACAAGCGAAGGCATTGAAGTAGAGATTCATGCGGCGAATGCTAAAGTCCTCTTGGTTGATTATGACCGCTATGATGACGATGATCATGGTGATAACAGTTGTGATCGGAAGTAAATAAGTAAATTTAAGCTTAAAAAAGCCCATTTTACCGATGAAGCTATAAACGTGCTTTTCGTTATGGCAAGGAAAGGGCGAACCTTTCGGGAAGTATGAGCACTGCGCCTCTCCTCAGAATGAGAGAAACAGTGCTCATCAGTCACTTAACGACTATCCTATTCACAGAAGCATTGCCCATGCTCTTCTAGCCATGCAACCCTCCCGTTAAACGAGGACTATGACGATAGGATCCTACCGGGACTTGAATTAGGCTGGTTAATCCTTGCGAATTCATCTTGTAGATTTCATCACATAATCGGGCGTCAAATCCGAGGAGCGGATGCCCGCCTAACCCGATAGTTGATGCTGTTAACAGCAATCGCTGTACCAGCATCCCTGCTTCCATCTGCTGGATGCGGTATCCCCTGTACCCCATCGTTGATGTAAGATGATCCCTGCTCCCCGCTATATGAAAGCATAACGGCACTTGGAACAGGTTCACATTATCTGAAGGCATTCCCCGCTGCAATTGGAGCCGATAATCCCCATTACGTATCAATCGTAATGCATGCGCGGCACTGTCATAATGGTAAGCACCTGCTGGAATACCATCCACATTATACAAACATACGTATAGTGAGACGCGGGGAACGGAGTTCTCATCGCCTCCATCTATATCATTCCAATACTTGAAGGAAGCCGTCGTCTCCTGCAATAGTAAGGCCAGCTGCTCTTGGCTTACCTTGCTCATCATAAAATCACTGTCCGGCGAATACCGCTTTCGGCTCACAGACGCCAGATCATACACCAACCGCTTCATGCGGGGCAGAGCTACTACTGAATCCTCGCCGTGAACGATCTTCTCTTCCCTAATGCGCGGTATCGACGGAAGTGATTCGAGCAGGGAAGCCTCGTTCATTCTAATGAGCATCGGAAATTCCTTGACCCTCCGGGACCGGACATAATGGTCATGCTGAACCGCCTTCAGCCTTCGGCATAATTCGGTAGCGGAGACCATCTCCTCACTCTCATCCGAATTCGCAACCCGATAAATCCCTGGATCCAGCGACAGCGGAATAACCGCATACACGCTCTCCTCTTGTTCGGATACCCCGAGAAGATGATTCACGGCTCGATCAAGAAACCGGAAATATACCCCCGATGCAAAGCCGAACCGTTTGGCCACTTCCAAGAGCTGCCCGATCAGCGCACCCGCATCAAGCCCTTGCAGGCGGTAGGAAAAGTTATTGTATTTAAAAAAGTTTTTCCAAAACATACTCGATACAAATACAGCGCCAAAGCAAGCCGACTCGTCATAGCGATTACCAAGAACCTGTGCCAAATAGGAATCGAAGTCGCCTTCTCGCAGCAACACCAAACGATGATGCGCCACATCATAATGATAGACCCCCGCAGGCAAATCTTCTATTTTTAGATATACATATAATTCATTCGGATATAATGCTCCCCCAGAAGGAGCAAACCGCCGGTACAGCTGAAGCAGGCCCATGGATTGCATCATGGAATTCGAGGCAAGGACTGCCTGGGACAATTGAGTGAGCCCGAATACGTGCCAGAGAAAATGACCCATCTGGCGAAGGTCGGGCAACAGCTTCGCTTCACTGCCTTCGAGCGTCAGCGGTACTTCCGGAGATAGCGGAACCACAGGCAAACCGCGATAGAGCTTATAGGCAAGCGGCCCGTCTTCCCAATCCACCGCCATGCCTGACGGTTTGGTCTTATCAATATCGTAATGCAGATTGTACAAAAAGACTTCCAGACTCATCCTTTGTCCCTCCTTATATGAACGAGGGTGGTCAACTACGCCACATCTTTATGCTTATGGAAACGGATGCGGATATGGATTGAGATCATCTAGCTCAAGCGGTTCCTTCACGTACCCAAGCTCCGCAGGTACCCGGAGCACTCGCTCAAGCCCTGCCAGGCGGGTAAACTGGTGTCCAAATGTCATCGGCAGCATCCCAGGGATCAGCACTTTCACACAATGCAGACCATTTCGTTGAATTTCTGGCGCTGTTACATCTACCACGATCACATCGAGATGAAGTCGGCGGAATGTATGAAGAATGTCCTTCAGGTCATTCGTCAAATCACTATGCCTTGCTCCCCGCTCGAATTCCTCTTCAAACGTTCGTACTGGGCGATTGTCATCCAGCAGAAAGTTTAGACGCTCCTGCGCTTGCGGCAATCCGTAAAGCAGGGAATGATCCTCCATCTGCTGCACCAGGGATGAATCATGGAACATTCGAACATACGACTCGCGGTTCGCATCCAATTTCTCGTCAAGCGACTGCATCATGCCGGCCAGCTCGAGAACCGCCCCCTTCACGGCCCGTACCGGATCCGGATGAGCTCCGGCCGCACAGATAAGATTCACTCCTGTTTGCTTCCTGTTATTCGCTACTCCCCATACACTTGGAATCCCATTCTCCATTGTCGAGTTAAAGAAATGCACTTCAAACCCTGCCACTGCCTGCAAACGGTCGATCATCAATCGCAATTCTGGGTCATTAGCTGAATTGAGGTCAAGGCGCGGGAGTGGCAGCTGCCCATACCAGGTCATCAGGAACGAATCCCGCTCCACCACTTCCAATATGCCGTAAAAAACAGCCTCCTCCAAACTCCCGCCTAACGCGCAACCGTTGGACGTTTCAAACACGAAGTTGTGCCCGCAGCCCATACTGTAATAGGCAAGCTGCTCTGGAACCAAGATTGGACGCTCTTGCAAAAACGAATAACCCCATACCCAATTGATCGGCTGATCGGGATCAAACGCGGTGATCGAAGCCCCCGGCTGGGCATATTGCTCCTCTGTATGCACCCCTACTGTAACAGGGTCGAGTGCTTGATCTTGTAGGCTGCGGTAGCTGCCATGGACTATCGTCCGTTTGCTTCGGGGGGCCAAACCGCAGTACCGCTCGAGCCCCTCCAATATAGCGGTCAACTCACTCGCCGCATAAGAATGAGACCGGCCGGCCGTTCCCACATCCTCTCTGAATAACGGCAAATTCACACTCACATCGGCAAATAGCGACTTAAGATTAGCCATTTTAAAATTCAAAAAGCCAGTTCGGTAATCCATGTAGTCTTTGGCCAACACTTTACTCAACTCATCGATGGAGCGACAGCGGTAACTGTCTGCGCTAATCTTAGGGCTTGGTTGCAGCGAAATATGGGCAGCTGTAGATGAATCATCAGATAATTGACTACAAAACGGGCATAGCGGGTCAGGGAGAATGAGGTGAAGAGTGCTCTCCAGCGTTTTCATATTGATCAAAAAAGTTTTCCCTGCCGATTGAGCCGTTCTACCTAGCAATACCCTTCGTGTCTCTTCTGCCAGCAAGTGAGTGACCTGGAAAAGCCCTGTACGTGACGCCCATGCATCACGCGAAATTCCCCCATGCGTTGCCAGCCTCTGCTGCAGCCCCCTCATCTCTTTGCGTTCACGTCCCGCCATGATGCGCCGCGTGTCTGCACACTGGGAGCAGCCTGGTGTACCCGGACTAACTAACGGTCCGACCACGCCTTCACCAAACGAAACGAAACCGCGCAGCCAAGGGACGCCGGCCGGCTGCAGTGTCTCTTCCGCCTTTTGATGAACGTAAGGATACCAAGCATCGTGCAGCACTAGCACCAAATCCACCGCTTCAGGTACTCCTGCCTCGAAATCAATCTGGCGAACAACCTCAAATTGGGCTGACAGCTCCCCATACACGCAGTCTGCCAACACTCCTTCTCCCACAATCGCAATCATAGCGCTCACCGCGATTCCTCCTCTCGCAGCACCACACCAAATACCCCTGCTATTTCTTCTTTCAAAAACGGTTCAATTGCCAGATCGAGAGCCAAGAGCCTCATACTGTTCCGATTGAGCACTTGAAAGGCGGACTGAAGCACCTCTTGTTGTGACTCATCACAGGCAGGGATCTCGATTAGTCTTAACGGCACCTGCTCTTCCAGATGTACGGATGAACACACTAATGCTTGCGAGTTGAGGCAATCCGGTTGGTTTTGTGCAGCTAGCAGAGCTTGTTGCAATGCCTTCCGCAAAGCTAATGTCACATTTAAGCCTGCATGTCCATACCAGCCATCCCTCATTCCGATCCATATCACAGGAAATCCGAACACTTCCTCTCCCAAGGCAATGAGCGGCTCTCCCTTCACGGTCGTCAATGCCTGCAGATAATAAGAGCAGTGCTGGTCATCTACCCTACCTAACTGTACCTGGGAGACAACAGATAACTGAGGCGCCTGCCGTATGGCCAGCTCTTTGTCCAAACACCTTTGCAGCCCTCGGCCAATCCCTTCCGCAACCGTTTCTCCTGCTCCTATGCCAATAAACTCCTTCGTTTCTATACTGCTGACCTTTACTTCCTGATGAGGGGACAGCATAGATACGGACAGACCGGCTATTCTCGATACATAGGCTTCGATCCCGGCTAATCCCGCTTCCCGCCGTGCCTCCTCATGCGTCAGATCGGTACAGATAATCTTCGGAAGCAGACCGGCCGGCCCTTCCGTTAGCGGATCGATTGCCTGAACGCGACATTGAGCTAGCGGCAGCTGCTTTAAATCCCCCTCCTCCCAAACATGAAAAATCCCTGATTCCGCGGATGTCAGTCGGATAAAGTAAGGAATTAATCCGTTCTCACTTTGGTCCGATCTCCGTTCAAGCTTTCGGTCCAAATCATGAATCCATTGGGGCGTGTGCAGTCCGGTAACAAGCGGATGAGGCAGGAACGAATGCCACTTTCCTTCCAGAGTCTCCAGATCCAATAGATAAAATCGATTGTTTTGTTCCGAATCGTCCGCTCCCGTCAACTTTTTAAATAATTCAAACACAGTCACATTAGCCAATAGCGCTCCCGCTGTAGAAGAAAAGACATGCAATTGTGGGTCTTTAGAAATCGCCGATTGGTGTATGCGGCGCCATGCCGACTCCCAGCATCCCTCAGCGTCCGGATGCACTAGCGGTCCCGCCACACCGGATTGCTGCACGATTACAGCAGAAAGAAATACCTTTTTCTCTTCCCTGCAAGCGGCATGAAGAGCGAGAAGTCCCTCGATATCGTCCTCTCGCGACACGAACAATATCGAATCAAACGACCTTACAATTTCCCGCCAGCCACTCTCCTCCTCCTTTTGCAAGGTAACTTCCACAACAGCCACCTCGGAATCCGACTTACGGGCATGTGCTGCCAAGTCCGCGATTCGTTGCCGATCAGTAGAATCCGGGCCCGAGACCAGAACATAAAACTTGGGCAGCCCGGATTCAAGCAGCGCAGAAATCGCCGATATCAAAAATGGGCCTGAGCCGACCAACAATACGCTAGCTTGACGATAGAATTGAAACCTGTACGCACCCGAATCTCCGAAATGATCCAAAAATTCAATTTGAGAAGCATATCTTTTGAGAACCTCTTCCGGTAATTGATGTGGTGCATCTTGGCTCACATCCCGAGCATAGCCGTTGCGATACAGAACTTCTGCAATGTTGTATACCTGGTTCCGGTGCTGCTCTGGCAATCCGTCTGTTAAATCCCCCAATCTATGCTCCCCGTTGAATATGGGTATCAGCTTTTCAATCCACCGATCGATCGCTACACCTTCCATGCGGAACGAGCTTACATTGTTACGGAAATACACACCGCTCGAATCAGGGAGAAAAAACGTATCCCGTTTCACCTTCAGACGCATGGAAGGATTTAACTTTATCATTCTATTCCTCCTCATAAGCTGTTCTCGATCTGCCCCAATACTTTACATATAATTTTATGTCTAGCTATTTGTCCCTCATGTCAGTAACGTTGTACCTTCTGTCCTTTCACTGCCAACACAAAACACCCCCTAAAATAGACTAGATTGACCCGGAGGCTTCTCTAAAATCTATTTTAGAGGGCGTACATCAAATTGATTCAAAGGCCTTTCTTTTCTCCTTAAGTAGATACAACCACTGCCGATAAAAGCGTCTTATTGTCCCCCGCGATGACAGTTATGGCAGTTGTGACAGCCTTGACAGTTATGGCAGTTATGACAGTTATGGCAGCCTTGGCAGTTATGACAATTGAAGCAATTGAAGCAATTAAAACAATTGAGGAAGCAGTTAAAACAACTGAAGAAGCATAGGCGGGCGGGCTGCTCGTGCTGTACGTTCCAAGGAGTCGCCTCACTGGCATTAATTTCAGAAACATTTAAATTCGATAATTCATTTTGGAAATTATTCATTCTCTTGCCTCCATATTTTATATTGCTGGCAGCATAACCTCGCACTGGAAGAAGAACAGAACCAACCATCCCAATGAGATCCGCCAATTCTAATGACAACATATGAATGAATCTCCGCACTTGTTACTGATGAAAATGCCTATACTTTTCTTTTCCTGTAATTCCAAGCTTGAACTTGCAATGAAATTAAAAAAGGAACTTGCAATCTGTACAGTAGCAAAGCTCCTTTCTGTGTCAGCAAATAGGCTTGTCTCGTAGCGAGCCGATGTCACCTCTGGGAATACAATGTAAACGTTCATTTGCTTGAGCGAGTTGTATTTGAAGTGTAGGGACAATTAACATGCATAAAAGAAGATAGGGTTGATGAGTACTGTAAGAAAATAGGTGATTTCCTCTTCAAGGAGCCTCTTCGGCAATCCTCCCAGAGATTAGGTTGCCTCAATAGATACAACATGTATAATTAATCTATCATGCAAGTTGTAACGTTTAGGAGTGTAGAGCACATGATGAAAGTAACGCCAAAGCTATCCGGTGAGAACAATAAAGAATATGCGTATAGAGTAATCAAAGAGAATATGATGTCACTCCAGCTTCAGCCCGGGCAAGAAATCAGCGAAATTGATCTCGCGGCATCGCTGCAGCTCTCCCGCACCCCGGTTAGAGAGGTCCTCTCCAAGCTGAAGGAAGAGCATCTGGTAGAAGTGTATCCCCAAGTGGGAACCTATGTATCCAAAATCACCGCGCAGTTGATTAATGAAGCTGCCTTTATGCGTTTTACCTTGGAGAAAGAGATTTTGACATTATCCTGTAAATCCTTCCCTCCGGCAGAGTTACAGGAGCTGAAAAAGAATGTAGCACTGCAGGAGCTGCTCCTCCATCAGCAGGGAATGGAACTGGAATTTCATAAGCTTGATACGGAATTTCATCATATTATTTTCAGGGGGAATTCCAAGGAGCATGTATGGACTTCGATCACCCGGCTCAGTACCCACTACAACCGGATGAGATTGCTTTTTGAAATGGAGCATCGCTTTGACGAGGCCATCCTTCAGCACAAGAACATCATTACTCTCATTGAGAATAAAGAGACACATCAGGTGGAGAACATCGTCAGAGAGCATATCCTTAAGCCGATCAAGCATTGGCCGGAGCTGTATCAGGCCGACAGCGCCTACGCCCGTTTCTTTGACTTGTCTTCCAAGATTGAACTGCCAGGGACTTCCGTCTAAGGAATTAAGCAGATGCTCCCCCGGGGTTTACACCTTTAAGCCGACATGCTAGTATACTAGTATACAAGATATTAAATAATTTTGCTAAGGGAGCTATGCAGAAATGGAAATGTCATTTCGCTGGTATGGTGAGGATGATCCGGTCAAACTGGAATACATTGCTCAAATTCCTGGAATGAAAGGAATTGTCACTGCGATTTACGATGTTCCGGTCGGAGAGACCTGGCCGATGGACAAAATCAACGCATTGAAGGCACGAATCGAGAGTGTCGGCCTAAAAATATCCGTTATTGAAAGCGTTCCCGTTCATGAGGATATCAAGCTTGGGCTGCCCTCCCGGGATAAGTACATGGAGAACTACAAGCAAACGATTCGCAATTTAGGCAGCGCTGGCATTCCGGTCATCTGCTACAACTTTATGCCTGTATTCGACTGGACCCGTTCCGATCTGGAATTTGAACTCCCGGACGGCTCCACCACGCTGATCTATGAGGAAGAAACCGTGCAGCGGATGAATCCGCGGCTGGGAGACTTGTCCCTGCCTGGCTGGGATACCTCATATGGCGAAGGTGGCCTGGCAGGTCTGCTGGAACAGTACGAGGAAGTAGATGAGGAGAAGTTGTGGGAGAACCTTGGCTATTTTATTCGGGGTATTATGCCTGCGGCTGTAGAGAGTGAAGTCAAAATGGCCATCCATCCGGATGATCCGCCTTGGCCGATTTTTGGACTACCGCGCATCATCACTAACAAAGAGAACCTGGATCGATTCCTGGATCTATATGATTCGCCTTACCACGGACTAACCCTGTGCTCAGGCTCCCTGGGTTGCGACCCTAAAAATGATTATGTGGAAATGGTTAACTATTTCGGCGGCGTCAAGAATCGTATTCACTTTGCCCACCTGCGTAATGTTAAAATTACAGGTGAGAAATCATTCTGGGAATCTGGACATTTATCCGAATGGGGCTCACTGGATTTCTATGAAATTGTCAAAGCTTACGTGGATTACGGTTTTGACGGTCCGTTCCGCCCGGATCATGGACGGATGATATGGGGCGAGAAGGGCCGGGCTGGCTACGGGCTGTATGACCGTGCTCTGGGTGCCGTCTATATTAACGGCCTGACGGAAGCCGTCAAGAAATCATCACAAAAATAAAGGAGCTGGCGCCTCAATGAACTCATTGCCTTTTAAAGTCGATCTCACGGGAAAGGTTGCCGTTGTTACCGGAGGCGCCGGTGTACTCTGCGCGCAATTTGTAGATGCCCTGGCTGCCTGTGGTGCAAAAGTGGCGATCCTGGGCCGCTCTCTCGAATCGGCTGAACGCAAAGCCGCAGAGGTGGTGCAAAACGGCGGAATTGCCATCGGTGTGCGTGCAGATGTCCTGGATAAAGCAAGCCTTCAAACGGCTCATGCAGAAATCTTGGAGAAGCTGGGACCTTGCGATATCTTGATTAATGGCGCAGGGGGGAACCACCCCATGGGCACAACGACCAAGGAGTATCTGTTTCAGGAGGATTTGGCGGAGAAATTGGAGGATGTTGTTACTTTCTTCGATTTGGAGGCTGACAAGATTGAATCTGTGTTCAATCTGAATTATCTGGGTACGCTGCTCCCTTCCCAGGAGTTCGCCAAAGATATGGTTCAGCGTTCCGGGGCTACAATCATCAACATTTCGTCGATGAACGCATTCACCCCATTGACCAAGATACCTGCCTACAGCGGCGCCAAAGCCGCAGTAAGCAACTTCACACAATGGCTCGCCGTGCATATGTCCAAGGTAGGCATCCGCGTCAACGCCATTGCTCCGGGATTTTTTGTAACGGCTCAAAATGAGAAACTGTTGAAAAATGAGGATGGCACGTTTACAGAGCGCGCGGAAAAGATTATCCGTAATACCCCAATGGCCCGCTTCGGCGAAGCCAATGAATTGGTGGGCACCTTGCTGTATCTCGTGAGTGAAGAGGCTTCGAGCTTTGTAAATGGTGTAATCATTCCAGTTGACGGCGCATTCTCCGCCTATTCAGGTGTATGATGACAGCCTTTATCCAAGATGATTTCCTGCTGCAATCGGAAATAGCCAAGAAGTTGTACCATGATTATGCCAAGCATTTGCCCATTATCGACTATCACTGTCATCTTGATCCCAAGGCAATTGCGGAGAATCAAAGGTTTAGAAATATCACCGATATTTGGCTGGGCGGTGACCATTACAAATGGCGCGCCTTGCGTACCTATGGGATTGACGAGCAGTATATCACCGGCAATGCCTCGGATGAGGAGAAGTTTGAGAAATGGAGTGAGGTATTGCCTTTTACGATCGGCAACCCTCTGTTTCATTGGTCGGCACTGGAATTAAAAACTTATTTCGGTGTGGAGTCTCTGCTGTCACATGACAATTGGCAGGACATTTACCAACAATGTAATGAGGCAATCTCACAACCGGACTTTACAACCCAGGAACTGATCACCCGCTCTAACGTAAAATGGATTTGTACGACGGATGATCCCATTGACGACCTGCGCTACCATAAACAAATCGCAGAGCAAACAGCATTCAAGACGCATGTGACGCCGACCTTCCGGCCGGATAAAGCGCTTCAGATCGGTGCGTCATCCTTCCTTGACTATGTGAAGCAGTTGGAGCAGGTTGTGGGGTACGAGATCGTCTCTTACGATGATATAGAGAAAGCACTGCTCGATCGAGCAGAATACTTCGCAAGCTGCGGCTGCTTCATCTCGGACCATGGCTTCTCTACCTTGCCATATGCCGAATCGACACCAGCACAATTGGAAATGCTGTTCGCCAAACGGCTAGACGGGGCAGAGCTATCCAAAGAGGAATGCGACCAATATACAACTTCCTTGTTTCTGGCATTAGGACGGAAATACGCTAATCTAGGTTGGGCTATGCAATTGCACATCGGTGCGATCCGTAACCCCAATACCCGCCGATTCAAAGAGCTTGGCCCGGATACCGGCTTCGATACGATAGGCGATATCACTTATGCCGATGCTTTATGCCAGTTGTTAGATGCGTTGGAACAAACATCTGAGCTGCCTAAGACGATTCTGTACAATCTGAATGCCGTACAAAACGATGTACTTGCCGCCATGATTGGTTCCTTCCAGCAAAGCGGAATTCGCGGCAAAGTCCAGTTCGGCTCCGGCTGGTGGTACAATGATCAGAAAGAGGGCATGACCAAGCAAATTACGGCTTTGTCAAATCTCGGACTGCTCAGCTGCTTTGTGGGCATGCTTACCGATTCAAGATCATTTCTGTCCTATACCCGGCATGAATACTTCCGCCGTATCCTGTGCAATATTCTAGGCGGCTGGGCTCAATGTGGTGAAGTGCCGGATGATTTGCCTTTCCTGGGTCGAATTGTCGAGGATATCTGCTACAACAATGCCAATGCCTATTTCGAACTCGACGCCCGAAAGGTCAAGTAATCATTAATATTGCTGAAATGAAAACAAGCGCGATCTATCCACGGTGGGATGGATTGCGCTTGTTATTCTCTATTGCATCCTATATATATTGTCTAGGCGGTACACCATAATGATCCTTGAATAGCTTCACGAAATAGCCCTTATTATCATATCCTAGCGATTGTGAGATTTCCTCCACCGTCATGTCTGACTTACTCAGCAGTTCTTTGGCCCGCTCCATCTTTACGCGGTTCACATACTCGATGAAGTTTTCACCTGTTTCCTTTTTGAACAGCCGGCTGAAATAGCTGGAGTTCAAATATAAGCGTTCCGCTACTTCGCCCAAGGTTATTTTCTGGTCCATGTTCAAGAGAATATATTTCTGGGCATCGATGATCTCTACTTTTTTGCTCCTCATTGAGATTTGTTCCATCAAGGATACCGATTCTATCAAAAAGTGAATCATCCATGCATCCAACTGGCTGACATGGTCCATTTGTTCCAGGTGCTGCTGTGCCTTTACATTGCTGTATTGGTGACCAAACTTCAATTTCATTTGAACGTCGAGCATAAGTTTAATCAAAAAATGCTTGACGGCGATGGGCGGAAATCGATGACAGGCAATAAACTTCAGAAATGAATCCGCAATGGGACGGACGTTCTTGTTTCCCTCCAGAATCATCTGATTCACTTCTTCGAAGTACTTAGGATAATAAGCCAATAACTCCTCCTGATTGTCCAGCGGCAGAAGCTGATTACTGACCAGAATCTCAGATTGCCCGGAATAAAAGAACACATCCGTTGCCCGCAGCAATCCTGCCAACTGTCGTCTAATCCGTTCAGAGTCAGAGCCTTCCTCTCCTATAAGAAATGAAATTGGGAACTTCAGTGTCTGGGACAATGAGCGCTGAACCATTTGACATACACCATGAACCCATACATAAGGATTGAAATGCAGATCTTTCTTGAATGCGAACAACAGGCAGAACTCCTTGGCTGTATGGGGAAAGAAGATAACGTCCGACTCCGTCTGCAGCAATTCCTCAGCAGCATTATAAATGATAAACTTCACCATATCCTCGTTCATATATCGAACCAATGCTTCCTGAAGCGATACACGCCCAATTACGGGAATATAATGACTTAACTCCGGTTTCAAACCGTAATCAGCAAGTTGTCCACGCCATTTGACTTGATCGGAAAAAGGTGCGGCAAGATACTCGCGCAGCCATTGCTCCTTTAGCGCCGACTTGCTCTGCGATGCTTGCCAATGCAGCTTCTCTACCTTTTGTTGGTGATGATCTTCAACGGCAAGGGATTGATGCAGACGCTCCAGCTGCTCATTAAGGACATCAGTACTAAGCGTTTCCTTCAAGACATAATCCTGAACGCCTAATTGCACAGCCTGCTTGGCATATTTGAACTCATCATGGCAGGATAGAATAAGAAAGCGGGGATGACCGCTTGTTTCCTTAAGCATCCTTATGAATGCCAGTCCGTCTATATCCGGCATTCCGATGTCTGTAATCACAAGATCCGGCAGCATGATCGTACATGCTGCCAATGCGTCGCGAGCATTTGTATAGGCTCCTTGAACAGAGAAACCGTACTGCCCCCACGGAACCATGGTCTGCAAAAAGGTAAGGACCGCCACATCATCATCCACGATCAGAACTCTATACATGTCAGACTCCCTCCCCTTTTGCTGAAATTGGTATCCTTAATGTAATTTTCAAACCCCTGCCGGGTTCACTCTCCAGGGTAATATCATAAGCCGAACCATAAATAATCCGTAACCGCTCATGCACATTGCGAAGTCCGATACCTGATTCCTGTTCGTGAGTGAGCAGGGAAACGTCTTCCTGTGATCTATCCCGGAACAAGCTCATCACGTTATCCAGTTCCTCCCTCGTCATTCCCTTGCCATCATCCTGAACGGTAAGATATAACGAATTCCCTTGGCTTCTTGAAGATACAGATATTTCACCCTGCTTCTGGCTTAAGCCATGGATATAAGCATTCTCGATTAAAGGCTGCAGTGTAAAACGGGGAACCATCTCCAGCAAGGTATCGGAGGCTAAATTAATCGTAAGCTGCACTCGTTCCAGGTGGCGAAAATTCATGAGTTTCATATAATGCTCAACCGTGCGGACTTCCTCATGTAAGGGAAGAAACTCATTATTTCTATTAATGGTCATACGAAGCAGGGTAGACAGCGACCCAATCATCTGGGCAATTTCATTCTCACCCTTCATCATAACCTGCAGCTGGATCGAATTTAGCGTGTTAAACAAGAAATGAGGATTAATTTGGGCTTGCAGAAGTTCGATTTCAGCTATGCGTTTGCGATTCTGCTCCAATTCAATTTGCCGGACCATTTCTTTGATCCGATCCAGCATTTTGTCAAAGTACAAACCTAGCTGACCGACTTCATCACGTCCCCTTACCTCGGACCGTATATCCAGATTATCGGCCTCCACCTTTCTGGCCGTCTTGGCCAGCCGGATGATAGGGAAGGTTAATTGCCTTAGTAAATACAACATGACAATAGAGAACACCAGGAAGAAAATAATCTGTTGGATAAACGTATAGTTCATAATACTACTGATGTTTCCGGTAACATCTTGATAAGAAGTTAAGCTCTGCATATTCCATCCCGCGTAGCGCAAAGGATATTCAACAGAAATATAGTCCTTGCCATTCCAATGAACCAAGTTGTCTTTCCCACGGGTAACGGGCTGCGGCAGCTTAGTTCCAAGTAATTGACGATCGGGTTGGGAGATAATCCTTCCTTCTGCATCCTGCAGCATCATGATTTGATCAGGAGCATATTTGCTGAAAATCTGATGAAACTGCTCTTCAGGCCTGCTGAGGATAATATAAGCATTGGGACTGCCGGCAAATAATCGGATCGTCCTCACTATAGTTACAATATTCGGAGAATTATTAATGTCCGAGTATACATAATTGTCTTGGGCCCCCAGCCAACGGGTCGTATTAATCGGAGCATTAGCCATTTCCTCCAACCAAGGCACATCATACATTTGCGATAAATCCATTTTATAAGTAGAGTAGTTGGTGAAATAAAGTCCATTCGGCAGCAAAATGGTGATATAGGACCGTTCCCCGAACAACGACAGATGATCCAGCTTCTCCGTTATTCGCTTAAAATAAAAAAAATCTACGATCCCTGTCTTATCCTTATCATATTTATTCGATGCGGATCGTAAAGCTGTAATCAATTCGCTATCATACTGAATCGAATTGAAATTGATAAGCATATCATCCACAAGATTGGAGACATATAAATCAGCCACTTCCAGAGATTGTTCAGCCTTTAATACAGCCTTCTTCTTGAATTCCGCCTTGGTTTGAAAGCCAGTTAGCGCCAAAGTAATAATGGAGGGCAGAACAAGGCATAAGAGAGAAGTCGTGATCAGCTTTTGTCGCCAACTCAGTGCAGGAATTCTCATGCAGGGTCTCCATTCCACGCTGAAATGAAAAAATAGGGATGCCCCTGCTTATAGGACATCCTCCATTTTAGTATATCTTAGTTATTTCTTGTTTGCATCGATTATCTTCTGCAAGTTAGTACTGATGTTATTCATCGTAGTATCCAGATCCGTCACGCCCAGCATATAGTTCTCTGACTCGGCAATGTATGCATTCTCCAGATCACCGCTGTATGATACGACATTAGGCGGATTAGGCAGCTTCGTCACGCTTAATGTATTCATCAGTGACGCTTTATCAATTTTGTCCGGAGATTGGGTAGACGCAATAATGGCATCTACTTCTTTCTCCAGATCAGCCTTGCTCCACGCTGATAATTGCTTCGTTAAAGACATGCCCTCTGTGGATAGGAATCTAATAAATTCGTAGGATTCCTGTTTATGCTTTGAATTGGCTGAGATGACAATGGAGTCCGCGCCGCCAAAAGAATAAATCTCATCACCCTTGTTATTGGAAGGCCATGGTGCGAACGCCGATACAAATGTCGCCGGAATCTTGTCGGTGCCTCCGGATTCTGCGATCATCCATGGACCTGTCGGAAGCATTCTTGCCTTGCCTTGGAAATACTGATCACGATAAGGAATCTTCTGTGTAATGACATCCTGATACGGTGTTGCAGAGCCGTCCGCATGCTCCATATCGTAACGAAGCTGAAGGGATTGCTTCATCAACGGATTATCGGCATTCAACTGCAAACCGTCATCCTTCATAATGCCTTGGTTACTGGAAGCACTGTATTGTCTCAACAGGAAGTAATCCTTCCAGGAGTGGAAGAAGGCTCCGTAATGCTTGTCAGGCCCTTCACCACTTGTTAGCGCTTTCGCATAACTGCGGAAGTCATCCCACGTCCAGTCCTTTGGCACTGGAAGACCCGCTGCATCCAATTGATCTTTATTTAACAGAATAAGCCATGGTCCAAACTTGCCCGGCAAGGAATAGCGCTTGCCATCTACTTTCATTTGCTCAGCTTTGTATTCGTCCTCGTACTTAACTCCCTCTTTGCCCAGATATTCATCCAGTGGCTCCAGCATGCCATTGGCAGCTCTTTGACTGAAGTTAGGAGTAGAGTTCAGAGAGAACACGTCAAAATCAGTCCCGGAGGCATACATCATATCAAGCTTTTTCAACGTCTCATTGGAATCATTCTCTACAAGCGGAACATATTCCACTTTAATATGGGGAAATTTCTGTTGAAAAGCATCGATCGCTGGCTGGTATACTGAAGCAGGCTCCCAGTTAACAAATTTGATCGTTACATCTTTCGGTTGTCCAGGAGTATTGACTGGCTGACTGGAATTATCCGGCCCCTGATTGCCTGTACCGCTACATCCTGCTAATAAGCCCGTTAGTAAAACAATTGAAGTCATAAGGGCTAGCCACTTTTTCTTCATCATTAAACCTCCCTGTTTCAATCATATTTCTTTGTACATCTGAACTTTAACATCGTACAGGCGATGAACAAATCCAATATTTTTACCCTTTTCACACTATTTTTACCCTTTTACCCCACCTAAAGCGATACCTTCAATGACTTGTTTTTGTCCAATAATGAAGATGAGGAGCAATGGGATAATCGCCGATACTGTACCGGCCATGATCAACGAATAGAAAGCTCCGCTCTCCGAGGCAAATTTCTGAATCCCGATTTGAATGGTCTCAAGCTGGGGGCTGCGGATAAAGATAAGCGGGTTGGAATAGTCATTCCAGGTCCAGATAAAACGCAGAATTCCATACGTGACCAGAGCTGGTTTCACCAGGGGAACGGCCACGCCCATGAATAGTCTATACTGTCCTGCTCCATCCATCCTTGCGGCATCCAAATAATCCTTATGAATCCCCATAAAAAACTGGCGTAGCATAAATGTTCCTAGGGCACTGAATGAGCCTACAAGAACAAGCCCAACATGCGAATCAATTAAATGAAGCCATTTCAATATCATAAATTGCGGAACCGTAATAGACAAATTAGGAACCATAAAGGTCATAAGCACAACCACGAACAAGGCATCTCTCCCTTTAAAATGGACATGTGAGAATGCATAGGCCGCCATACTGGAGACACCTACAGAGACGACTGTAGTCAGCAGCGTGACCTTTATCGTATTCCAATAGAATAAAGCAAAGTTATGCTGACCCATCCATACTTCTTTATAATTCTGATAAACTTGCCATTGCTTCGGAATCCATTCAATTGGATACTTAAACACATCGACTTCCGGTTTAAAGGAAGCTGAGATCATCCACAGGAAAGGTAACAAGAATACTAGTCCCAACAGAAGCATAAGCGCAGTGGTGACTATTTTCCCCGAATTGTATGTCTTCTTCATTTGCAACCCCATCCTGACATTATTAATAATTGACCCATTTCTTCTGTCCGTACAGCTGAATGACCGTAATTAGCAGGACACATCCGAATAACAGCATGGCTATAGAGGATGCATACCCCGTCTTCAAACCCTCAAAAGCCGTATTATACAAATAATGTGTCACTACCGAGGTAGAATAAGCCGGACCACCATTCGTTAGTACTTTAATAATGTCAAATGCCTTGAAACTGCTGATCAGACCTGTAACCAATAAAAAGAAAGTCGTTGGAGATACGAGCGGGAACGTGATCTTCCAGAATTTCTTGCTCGTGCTCGCTCCGTCAATTTCGGCCGACTCATACAAATCCCTGGGGATCGCTTGCAAAGCAGCCAGATAAATGATCATGCTGAACCCTATACCCACCCAGATCATGATGATCATGACGGATGGCAAGGCATAATGAATATCAGCTAGCCATTTCGGAGGATTAGCCATTCCGAGTGCCTTCAAGGTCTGATTAATAGGACCAAAGGATGGGTGAAACAGCAATTGAAATACAATAGCCACGGCAACAATACTTGAGATATAAGGCATGAAGAACATAACCTTTAGCAAACTTTTAAAATAAACATATTTGTCGACGATAACAGCGATTACCAAAGAGAGAATTAATTGCAGAGGGACAACCAGCAGCAAAATCAGGTTATTGCGAAATGAAGTGATAAATACCTGATCTTTAAACAGCTTCACATAGTTTTCGAGTCCATTGAATTTGATCTTATTGATTCCGGCAATAAAGCTCCATTCGGTGAAACTTAGAATAAGTGTAATAATAGTAGGGATAATGGTTAGCACAATCAGCCCAATCATCATGGGAGCGATGAATACATAACCGGCCAAATTCTCTTCCCGCTCCCTGATGATCTTCCGCGGCTTTGTCTTAACGCTTGTTTTCGTATTCAAAGTGTGTCCACCCCATCAGATCATTTTATAAATTGCCTGAGCATAGTCGTTCCTTATTTATGCTTGTAGAATTCCTGCATCACGTAGAAAGCCGGTTTCTTATAGCTCTTATCCTCGGACAGCAGCCCTTTGGTATTGTAATAATTTTGAGTTACAGGGTGTAGTCGGCGGGGACAACGGAAATCATACAGGATCCACGGACTGGTTCCTTTGACATACGGAATTTGACCTAGAACAGCTACCTGCTTCCTGTAAATATCAAGCTGACAATCTTCCGTTCCCTTCTCATCGGAAGTTCCCCGGTGTCCTGCCTTGGCATCAGCACCAAATTCCGTAATAATAACCGGCTTGTCGGGACGACTGTTCTCAAATAATGTGATTAAATGATTAAAATCAGTCTGGTACCAGCCATAATACTGATTGGCTCCGATCACATCCAGATAAACCGCCAATCTATCATCAATGACATGATTTACGTGATCCAAAATGCACGCTGCTGACACAAGCCGGGTTGGGTCCAGCTCCTTAGCCTTTAGAGCAAGTGAACTCATGAATTTCAACCTTGCGTCGGTATCGGCATTCTCGTTGCCAACCGACCATATGATGACGCTAGCCCGATTACGGTCTCGGATGATCAACTCAGCCAACTGATTCTCAGCGTCCTGATACGTCCCCTCATTGTTGAATTCAATAGCCCAATAAACGGGAATTTCCTCCCACAGCATAATCCCCATTTCATCAGCAAGTTGAGCTGCCTTCTCCGTATGAGGATAATGAGCCAGCCGCATATAATTGCAATTCATTTCCTTGGCTAGCCGGAAGTTCTCCATGATCTCTGCTTCTGTAATCGCCTTGCCATTAGGCACGCTTTCCTCATGGGCGCTAATACCTTTAAGATAAATCTTGCTGCCATTCAAGTAAATATCGGTACCTTCTACACGAATTTCCCTAAAGCCTATTTTGTCCTGAAGCGTATCCTTTCCATAGCTAACCTTTACTTCGTACAACTTAGGATTGTCCGGGCTCCATAACTCCGGCTTAGCTGCAAATACAAGCGATGCTGAACCGCCTATTGCAGTAATCGGCAGCTTGATCCCCAGCTCAGGAATGGATATTTCCCCTTCGCCATCACGTTCGATGCCCTCAACGGATAAATCGAGCTTAATTTGCGAATATGAACCGTCCGGTACCAGGCCTACTACGAAATCCTTAATAAAGGTTGCAGGCAGCCTAAGTATTTCCACATCCCGATAGATGCCGCCATAGTTAAACCAGTCGGTATTCTCTGTCGGAACATTGCTGGGCTTGCGCGTATTATTGGCTATAACGAGCAATCGGTTCTCAGGCTCCAGAAATCCTGTTACTTCTATAAAAAATGGCGTGGACCCGCCTTTGTGACAGCCAAGATACTGGCGATTCAAAAAGATTTTGGCATTATAATTCACTGCGCCAAATTTGATGAAGACTCTCTCCTCACCATGATTCACGTAGGAAAACTTCCGGGTATACAACCCGCTGCCTTCATAATAAAATAGCTTCTCCTGTTGCGTATTCCAGCTGGCAGGAACTTTCATCGTCTCCCAACGATCAAATTCGAAATCCATGGGGTTGCTAAGACCATCAGCATCCACGTAATTCTCCTCATACCATTTCGCCCTGAGACAAGTATCGTATTGGTCCACTCCGAAATTCCACGCCCCGTTCAGGGACTCTTTCTGTCTTCCCCGGTCGCTGATCATGCTATGATGTGTGATCAGTTTCTTCAGATATTGATCCTCATAAGACTGATTATGGAGCTGCTCTACAAAATTATGCGCTTCTTGTTTCATTGAATGCTTCCCCTTTCTGTGTTTCATTCCTTAGCTTTATTTAAACCCTTTCACTGTCTCTCGCAAAAGTAAGAGATTTGACCAAAAGTAAAAATATTTTACCTCCACTGAGCAGTTGCTCAATTAATCGACCAATAGATTCCTTTTTGGCCACCGTACTTGCATAAACCCATAAAAAAGTCCAAACGCCGCCTATGCCGGGGCTTTGAACCTATAGCTTTTGACTTTAACTATTCGCTTTGCAGCCGCTGCTTCTTACACCTATAAAATAGAATATACGAATCTATAAAAGGAGATGTCGACCTTTTTACAGAGGAGCAATGGGGAGTAACTGATAATATGAAAAGACACCAGAATAAACAAGCTGCGGGAGGAAATTAAACCGGAACCAGTGCATACTATCTCCATGACTGCAATACGATCCGCCGCCTTCCGAGAACTTCAATAATAATTGGGATGTTCTGGACGTTTCTTGTGCAAAAACAAATCAGAAAATCCCGCTTTAAAAGCATTACCATAAAAAATCAGACGGTTGGCATATCGTCGATATGCTAACCGTCTGATTCATTTCTGATTATTTCTCTTTGACCATTTTTTCAGTACTTTGATGGAGGCGAAACATGGACGTGCAAAACCATAATTCGCTGGATTATGCTGAGCAATCTGATGCCAGGACATTCTATTACAGCACTCGTCTAACGTAAGGCAGCGCTCGAATGGCGCTTGCAACAATAAAACAAGCGCAGACAGAAAGAGCGGAGACGATAATCCATTTCACGATCGCCGGTAAGCCAATTCCATGAAAAGCAAGTGTCCATCCGACAATAATCGGCGGGTGAATCAAATAGACCGTATAAGCATTTTCGGATAACCATTTAGATAATCTATTCGTCTTATTGAACCTTCTTTGAAAAAAAGAAAGCAGAAATAAAATAATACCCAAACAGATGAATGGCTCCCACATCGCGTAAAGCAATGCCTGAATGTTAAACCCGCCCTCAAAATGGATATCTCCCTCTAATCCACCGGTTAAGATCAGTCCAAGAGGCAAAACGGGAATCATACCAATCGCGACCCACGTCCAAATCCGTTGTAATTTCTCTGGAATTTGTTCCAACCATCCTTGCTTTTGTGCGATGATACCTGCAATGAATAACAAAATATAGGATGGAAAGTAACCCAGCTGCAATTCCAAAGGCCCTGTGCCAGTCGGATAAACTAGACGTACAACAAATGCAATCAGTCCAAGAGCAAACGCCACTGCAACCAACGTCTTACCATTAGGAAATAGAATCGATTTCTTCTTAAGCCTACCTTTCGTAATGAATCTAAACAGAATATAAAACAATGCGAAGAAAATAGAGGCCTCTAGAAACCATGTAGGACCAAAAAACGTCCAGCGAAAGCTCCAAACGTTATCCTTATAAAACTGAACTAGTGTCTGGTGATCTCGAAATTTTGCAAACCATACCGTCATTGGACCTATTACAAAATAATAAATGAGCAGAGGAATCCCTAAGCGTACAAGTCGTCCCCTTAGAAACTGAACAGCTCCTTTTCTCTCATAAGAAATCGGAAAAAAATATGAAGAAATGAAGAAAAAGAGTCCCATGAAAAAAGACTGACATACTGCGGTAAAAATCGTTAACAGTACTATCGTTGCATTAATCTCACTTTTATCGACATCCTCTAAAATCCAAGATCCAGCCGCTCCATAAGCAATAGATGTATGGAATATGATGACCAGTATGGTTAGAAAAATTCGTATGTTATCTAGGAAGAATAGCCGTTTGTTCAAGTCAAGTACTCCCTTATCCGTTTACCATATGGTACCATATAGACATTTTCCTTGGTATATTAATTTAATGGACTGCTCTTTCATAAGACACTAATTTAGTTGTATAATTGTTATAACAGTTGAATATGATGATAAGGAGGAACTCTAATGAACAGGATGGTTGAAATGGAACGAAAAGTGACCAAATTCGGTAACAGCTTAGGTATAACCATGACGGACGCTTTAAAGCAAATTGGATTGGATCAAGGTGATATAGTCAGCATTGATGTTAGCCCTGCCACAGGAGAAATCGTCATCAAGAAATCAACGAAAGTTTCATTACCTGATGGAATTAGTGCAGACTTCATGGATACATTGACTGATGTCATTGCGGAATACGATCAAACGCTTCGAGGACTTAAAGACAGATGACATCCATTCGCTATTTATCCGTCCAAGAAGTAATAGCTATCAATGTAAGCATGATTCAACGTTACAGCCCTGGTGAACATATAGGAGTTAAAGAAGTTGGTTTGCTCGAATCAGCTGTTCATCGACCTCAATCTTCTGTCTTTGGAGAAGATGCTTATCCCACTATTTTTGAGAAGGCTGCTGCTTTATTCGAATCGCTGGGGCAAAACCATCCTTTTCACAATGCAAATAAACGAACAGCTTTTACAGCGCTGGTTATATTCCTACGTTATAATGGCCTACACTTTAAGATGGATACAAAAAAAGCTGAGGATTTTACGGTGGATATGGTTAATCATCGATTCGACCGTCAACACGCAGTTGCGATCATTGAAGCTCACTGCATGACGATTCACAGATCTTAAAAAGCAAAAACCCGACCTCTTGCGGTCGGGTTTCTCATTTGGTGGAGGCGAGGGGATTTGAACCCCTGTCCGAAGATCACGCCACACGGCTTTCTACGGGTGTAGTCACGAGTTTGATGTCACCTGAGCTGACGCTTCGTAACCAGCTTCAATTCAGGTCAGCCTGATTGTCTTCTTCAGCACACCCCAGGCGGAGATGTGACAGCGTATTCCACTACTTGTTAGCCTCTAGTCCAGTCACATGGACGATGCTGGGTAGAAGCACGCACACAGTTTCTTAGGCTGCGAAAGCGTAGTTTGTTTGTTGTTTGCCGTTTAATAGGCTTTAGCGTTGATGAAGCAGACGACTCCCTGCTACCCGCTGGCTCGCGCTCGTCCAATCCCCGTCGAATCCATAAACGCCCCCGAATGGGCATAAACGCTGCTTATGCTCTTACCCGAGCATCAACGTCTAGCTAAACGGGACCTCTGGATTGAGGCGATGTATGACTGAATCGCACAAGTCATGTACATCTGAAATTCGGTTGAGTCCAAACTTGCTCTCTAACCGATTGGCAACCCACCGTTGCCGTATACCTAGTATACCACAAACACCCTGCTCTTGTTCGGGAATGTTGTTGGCAGTGTTGGCCGATCCATCCATGGAAGAACGGAATTATCTAGCCACCTTCTGCTTCTCACGAAGCGCGCGCTGAATATCGCGCTGCGCATCCCGCTTGGCGGCGGTGTCGCGCTTGTCGTATTGCTTCTTGCCTTTGCCCAGCCCGATCAGCAGCTTGGCGTAGCCGTTGCGCACGTAGATCTTCAGCGGCACAATAGCATAGCCTTCTTGCTTGGACAATCCCAGCAGCTTGTGAATCTGTGCCTTATGCAGCAACAGCTTCCTTGCACGTGTTGGATCGGTCGGGTTATGGATGTTGCCCTGCTCGAAAGGGCTGATGTGCATGTTGTGAATGAAGATTTCACCATTACGAATCGTAGCGAACGAATCGCCTATATTCGCTCTGCCATTGCGCAGCGACTTAATCTCCGTTCCCATCAGGACCATACCTGCCTCGAAGGTCTCCTCAATGAAATAGTCATGAGAGGCCTTCTTGTTCTGCGCGAGCTGTTTACCGTCGTTCTTCTTGGCAACCATGCTAATTCACCTCGTTTCTTCTTCAAGACCAGCGTCTCTGTTGGTTCATTGTAGCAACTTTACCTGCCAAAATCAACAACCAGGAAGGGGACTGTTTCCTTTAAATTGATCTTCACCTTATTGAGCTTCTATATGAGGCTTAAAGCCCCATAAGAGGGCTTACATGAAGCAAAAGACCGCCCGACTCGAGGTCGAAGCGGTCTCTCCGATATTAAGCTATTACAGCTTAACTACGTTTTCAGCTTGTGGTCCGCGGTTGCCTTGAACAACGTTGAACTCAACGCGTTGGCCTTCTTCAAGAGTTTTGAAGCCGTCGCCAACGATTGCGGAGAAATGTACGAAAACGTCGTTTCCGCCTTCAACTTCGATGAAGCCGAAACCTTTCTCAGCGTTGAACCATTTAACTGTACCTTGTTGCATGTGGAATTACCTCCAAAAAATTAAATTAATATGCGCCTATTTGTTCTTTGAAAAAAAAATATTCACACATTGAAAAGGGTTTCATGACGACTCTAATGACACCCTTTTCAATATGTGAATTCAGGTTCATCTCATCCGTTTGCCTTGAGTATACTATCCCAGCCGCCAAAAAGCAAGCAACAAGCTTAAATATATTTTCCCATTATGTCCAGTTGGCGGCACTTTCATTCCCAGTTCGAGGGAAACTCAGCACCGCCTTCACGGGACATTAAAGAGTAAAAAGCATCCAGTAAACTGTATCCAACATCCATTTCTTTAAGAACAGTTCAATATGTTCTTTACTAAAGAATCTGTTGGTGCTCTTCGCTACTTGTACGGCAATACCACCTACGACTACTTCCGTTTCTTGCGTACAAAAGCCGCAGTAGCGTTGTTCAGATCACCTTTTTTCTTCTGTTTCTTCTTCTTGGCTTCTCCAGATGGTGCTGACGCTGCAGCCCCCGCTTCACCGGCGTTAATTACGCCATTTGTAGTAGTATTCTTACGATGACCGCCGCTCTTTCCTTTTTTACCGCCTGGTCTGCCAGAATTTCCTTGGCCGCCGGAACGTCCGCCTCCTTTGCCTCGGCCATCCTTACGTGAATCTCCACCACCCTCACGGATCGGGAGCCCCCACATATCTGTACGAGATGCTTTGCCTTCTGCTTCGCGTTCCGCAGCTCTTGCTTCGATCCAATCTCCATTGTCAATGCCCTTATCATTGCCCCAAGGGTTGCCGCCGCCTTGATTGGCAGGTGCGGCGGCATCTTTCCCGCCACGTTTGAATCTGCCGCCTGCAGCATTACTCGCAGCACCTGAGCGATCCCGATCCTTACCGTTGCCGCTGCCTGGACGATTGTTTCCAGCCTCGCCACCACGCCCGGCTCCACCTGAGCCTGTGCCTACACCTTTGCCTCGACCACCCTTGCCGCCGAAATTGCCGCGTCCACCACCAGATCCTTCACGGCTGCCTGATCGACCGCCGGCATTGCCACCCTCACGCTTGCCATAACCACCGCGCTTGCGTCCACCACCGACTCCAAATCCGGCATCCGCTACCCCTTTGTAGCTGCCGCGAGGCTTCATATCGACCATCTCGAAGTCTATATTATATTCATTCATATCAACGCGTGCGATACGAATTTTCACTTCATCGCCGATACGATACACCTTCGAGGTCCTCTCTCCAATGAGTACCATATGGAGTTCGTGGAAGTGGTAGTAATCATCCGTCAGATCACTTAATCGGACCAAACCTTCTACCGTATTCTCCAATTCAATGAACATGCCGAAGCTCGTTACACTGCTAATCATGCCGTCGAATTCCTCACCGACCTTATCCTGCATGTATTCGCATTTCTTCAGCTTATCCGTATCCCGCTCTGCATCGACCGCTGCTCGCTCGCGCTCCGAGGAATGCTGTGCAACATCAGGCATTCGTGCCGTCAACGCCTCATGACGCGCTTCCGTCAGCGCGCCGCCTCCCTCGATAACTTCGCGAATGATGCGATGGATAACCAGATCGGGGTAACGACGAATCGGCGACGTGAAGTGTGAGTAGAATTCCGCGGCCAGTCCAAAGTGCCCCAGGCTCTCCGCGTCATACTTCGCCTGCTTCATCGAACGCAGCATCATGGTAGAGATCACTGTCGATTCCTTCGTACCTTGAAGCTCATCAAGCAGCGTCTGCAAAGCCCGTGGATGGACAGAATTGTTTCCTTTCCCGCCCTTCACCACATAGCCGAAGTTAGCCGCAAACTGCATGAACGTCAGCAGCTTCTCCTGATCCGGATCTTCGTGAATCCGGTACAAGAACGGCACACGCAGCCAATGGAAGTGTTCCGCAACAGTCTCGTTCGCAACAAGCATGAACTCCTCGATGATCTGTTCCGCAACAGAACGCTCCCGCTTCACGATATCGACCGCTTTGCCGTTCTCATCGACGATAATCTTCGACTCTTGGAAGTCAAAGTCGATGGCGCCTCGCTTCATACGTTTGGAACGAAGCCGCATAGCCAGGTTCTCCATTAGTGTGAACATCGGAAGCAGCTCTGCATAACGCTCTTTCAATTCAGTCTCAGGCTCTTCTTCATTTGCAGCCAGAATACGCCGTACATTTGTATACGTCATTCGTTCTTTCGTACGAATAACACTCGTGAATACCTCATGTCTAACCCGCTTCAGTGACTTCGGCTCGAACTCCATCTCACACGAAAGCGTTAGACGATCCACTTGCGGATTGAGTGAGCAAATGCCGTTCGACAGGCGATGCGGCAGCATGGGGATAACACGGTCGGTCAAGTAGACGCTGCATCCTCTGCGGAACGCTTCCTGATCGAGCGCAGATTTCTCCCGTACATAGTAGCCTACATCGGCAATATGAACACCAAGCAGATAGTTGCCATTCTCCAGCACCTTCACATGCACCGCATCATCAAGGTCCTTCGCATCTTCGCCGTCGATCGTAACGATGATCTCATCTCTAAGATCCCGGCGTCCTTGCTCCTTAATCTCTTCTTCCGTGATGGTATCCGGCGCAGCTTCCGCTTCTGCCGTGACTTCGTCCGGGAAGCTTTCAGGCAATTGATGCTTGCGGATAATGGACAAAATGTCTACGCCAGGATCATTCTTATGACCCAGAATCTCCAGAATCTCACCCTCAGCTGCACTGCGTCCTTCCGGATAAGACACAATGCGGACAACAACCTTCTGCCCGGTAACTGCGCCCTGGAATCCGCCCTTAGGAATAAAGATATCTCGATTGATCCGCTTGTCGTCTGGAATAACAAATCCGTATGCTTCTTGATTCTCAAATGTACCCACGATCTGCGTCACGGCACGCTGAACAATACGAACGACTTCGCCTTCCATCCGGCCGCCGCCCTCACTCTTCGATGTGATCCGTACAAGAACGATATCCCCGTTCATTGCGCTTTTCAGATCATTAGAGTGAATATATACATCGGGATGATCCTTCTCGTCAGGCAACAGAAAGGCGAAACCCTTGGCATGTGCCTGCAGCTTACCCCGCAGCAAGTTCATCCTCTCCGGCACGCCGTACCGTTCGTTGCGTGTGCGAATGATCTTGCCTTCTTCCTCCAATTTATTGAGCAGCTTAAGGAAATCCTTGAACTCTCCCGCTCCCTCGATACCGAAGTGAACCTCCAGCTCTTGGTACGTCATCGGCTTATATGCCGTTTCTCTCATAAAGTCTAGTAACTCTTGCTCGCGTTCCATCATGAATGGCCCTTCTCCTCATGAACCGCTTAAAGCTTGCGCTCTTGCAAGCGGTTGATAGATTATCATATACCATGTAGTATACACGAAATGACTGCGACACATCCCCATTTGCGAAAAAAACGAAGTACGGCTCTCTCCCTCAACTTCCGCTAACCTCTGCACCTTCCGCCTTGCCCGTCAGCCTTCTCCATAAGTACCTCGACCAAGGAACGGATGAAAGCCTATTCTGGCGTGTCCAGCCATTGTCCGCGATACAAGCCTTTAAATCTAACAAGGCCGGTACAAGTATATACGCCCAAATACGCCAATCCAAAACACTTTTTCACGCATCTGTATTCCGTTGTGTCTAACCACTCCTCCATTCTACTTTCTCTTATGTGATGGTATTAAAAAATGACATCAAAAAAAGACGAGGAATCAACTCCTCGTCTTTCGTTAGTTCACTATTATTTTTGTACGAAATATGAAACAATCAACGCTAATACAAAGAATCCAGCAGCCAGTGCTACCGTCAGACGCTGTAGGAACAGGTCCAATCCACGAGCCTTCTGTTTACCGAACAAATGCTCTGCGCCGCCGCTAATCGCTCCGGACAAACCAGCGCTCTTACCCTTCTGCAACAAAACGACTGCAATCAATCCGATTGAGAATAATACAAGCAGGATCTTCAATGCGATTTCCATTCAATCCACCTCCAGCGTAGCCGCTCGTAAAACATATAACGTTATTGTACCATAGCTGCACAGTATTGACAATAGTACAAGCTTAGGGATGCGTGTTAAGCATAACCCAATTTCTTCAAATAGAGAATATTCGCTTTTGCGCTGTCCAGCGAGCTGGTCAAAAAATCCTCCTGCTCCACGAACATATACTCCACATCCATCTGCTCTATAACTTCCAGAAGCTTGTCTATGCCAACCAACCCTTTTCCAAGCTCGGTATCTTTCCGTCCGATTTTAAAATCACGAATATGAACCAGCGGCGTCCGGGACTGATGCTTTTTCAAGTATTCTGCAGGATCATATCCCGCCATAAATACCCAACCCAGATCCAACTCCGCAACCATCAATTCCTCAGGCACCAGCTCCAATAAGCGATCAAAGGCAGGTCTCCCTTCCACCAGCTTCAATTCATAATCATGATTATGAAGAGCCAGCTTCATCCCCGCCGCTTTTGTTTGTTCCCCACATCGAATAAGTACATCCGCTAAAAAATACATGTCATCTATGGTCGGCTGTTCATGCATAGGTACCCATGGTATAGACACATAAGAAACGCCAAGCCGTGCAGCAATCTCGACATCTGTGGCAAAGTCCTTGTCCAACTTGGCAAGCGTCTTGAAGTTGAGCGAGATCAGTTTGGACGGAATGGCGAGCCCAAGCTCATCTGCTCTTTTCTTAAATTGGTCTGGCGGTGCGTTGAAGTAGCCTATCGATTCGATAGCCTTATACCCCATCTCTGCCACCTGCTCAATCGTACTTAATATGTCCCGTTCCGCTTCATCCCGCAGCGAATACATTTGAATTCCCGCTATAGGCTTACCCATACAGTCGCCTCCATTCCTGCACATCCAGTTATCCCAGTGGGCTTCACCTTCATTATGCACGTTGGAGGTTGCTAGAATACTTAAACTTTTAAAGTGATCTCCTTAGTTTCTCTCGTTCAAAATACTGCGTATTTCAACTATGCTGGAGGGAAGCAGCCGTTCCATAAAGCTCCCATTCCGCCTAACGCCGGAACCGAAGTGGACCTCATGAACTCCCGTCATACCTGCAAAATCTTTTATGTTGCCTGCATTCAAGCCGTATCCGCCCAAAATGGATATCCCCAGACGATCTCCGGCTTCTCGTAGAAGTCGAATACGCTCTGCCGATTGTAGAGCCGGCTTTAAGCCGCCGGCAGTCAATACACGGCTAACGGATGGATATTCAGCGAGCTGTTCAAGCGCCTTTAACTGATCGTCGATTTCATCGAAAGCGCGGTGGAACGTTACATCGAGTCCTTCCGCTGCACGCAGCACCCGCTCCAAAAATAATCGATCCAATATACGATCCGTTGTCAGCATGCCCACCACGATGCCAGCCGCACCCGCCCCCTTAATCGCTTCAATATCCCGCAGCATAACCCTTGTGTCCGCGTCACTATAGCAGAAGGACTGACTATGGGGCCGCACCATCACTTGAACCGGCAATGTAGAAGCCTTCACCGCTGCTTCCACCAAGCCCAAGCTGGGTGTCAATCCACCTTCCGCTATGCCAGTCACTAACTCGATACGGTCTGCACCGCCTTCTGCCGCCGCCTCGACATCCTCCGCTCGAATGGCAATTACTTCGATTAGCATCTTTCTCCCCCACTCCTCAACCACCGATCTAATCTATTAGAGACTACCCCAGCAACAAGCAAAAAGGAAGACCCTAGACCTTCCTTTCTGAACCATTATTATGTTTCCCCAGGTTTGAACGCGGATAGCATCAGTAGGATTAAGCTGGCTCGACAGCGGCCTATAGACACCGCCTAGGAAGTAGCATTGATTCTGGTACAACTTACCCTGCTAGGGCCGGACTACGTGGCAGGCATTACCGCTTATCGATACAATGATACAAACGATGGATCCTGAGAGCGCCGATCTAATTCATCCATTATCAACATAACCAAACATCCCATTGAGGATTTTTCTTGCGGAATATTAATGCACTATAAGAAGATCAGTATTCCCTAACATAGCCATTAAGAAATGAGATATAAACAACTATTTAAATATCCTTTTTACAAGTTCGCTGTTCTTTTGTCATATATTATCTAATTGAGAAGAAATATCAGGAAAATATGTTTAAAAATTATGAAACATCAATAGAAATATGTCGTATTGTATGGTAATATGCAGAAATGTTGCTAAAAAGGAGAATGAGAGAGAGATGAAAAAAAGTTACTTATTTTTGATGATGGCACTCATTGTGGCAGTAGTCACAGCTTGTGGAGGAACATCTAAAGACTCTTCAAGCACCGATGGTTCAAATAAAGCATTGAACAGTCAAGAGCCAAGCACAGAACCTACTGTTGAACCTACTGTTGAACCTACGCCTGAGCCAACACCAGAGCCAGAAACTACATACGCGCCTGGTGAAAAATTCACGTTTGGCGATTGGGAAGTGAATCTGGAGTCCTTTGCTTTTGATCAAAAGGTAACGGATAAATATATGTCTTCCAGTGCTGATGAAGGCAATAAGTTCCTGGTACTGAACTTTGCCCTGACGAATAATGGCACATCAGCAGCACAGTTCAAATCCATGTTCGATGGCGTATCCATTAAAGCTATTTTCAAAGACAATTACGAGTATAACACTTCGATGACTATGATTGATGGCGACTTGAGCAACGAAAGCGTTAAGCCGCTTTCCACGAAAAAAGGCTTTATCGTGGTGGAGGTTCCAGACAGCGTAGCAGAAGCTGGAGATAGCCTTGTTCTGCAATTGTCTCTAGACAAAGAAGAAGCAAAGATCACTTTGCGTTAATTCGCTTATTTACTTAAAGATCTAATTTACTACCAATAAAAACGCAGCAACATGACGCAAAAACCTCCAATCCGACTAGCGGATTGGAGGTTCTTTTTCATTCAAGCAGCGGAGCTGCCCGTTCTTATTTGAAGTTTTTCAGGTTGTAGAATGCCGCTTTGCCGCCGTATTGAGCTGTGGAGCCCAGTTGGTCCTCGATACGAAGCAATTGGTTGTACTTCGCTACGCGGTCCGTACGGGAAGGAGCGCCTGTTTTGATTTGGCCAGCGTTAGTCGCAACTGCGATGTCAGCAATTGTGCTGTCTTCGCTTTCGCCGGAACGGTGGGAGATAACAGCTGTGTAACCAGCGCGTTTCGCCATCTCAATCGCGTCGAATGTTTCTGTAAGCGTACCGATTTGGTTAACTTTAACCAGAATAGAGTTGCCTACGCCTTTTTCGATACCGTCGTACAGACGCTCTGTGTTCGTTACGAACAGGTCGTCGCCAACCAATTGGACTTTGTTGCCCAGCTTCTCAGTTAGAAGCTTCCAGCCATCCCAATCGTCTTCGGAGCAGCCGTCTTCGATCGATACGATCGGATACTTATCAACCCACGAAGCAAGCAAGTCAACGAACTCAGCAGGCGTGAAGGATTTGCCTTCGCCAGCCAGTACGTATTTGCCGTCTTTGAAGAACTCAGTGGAAGCAACGTCCATACCCAGGAATACGTCAACGCCTGGCTTGTAGCCTGCGCGCTCGATAGCGGAGATGATCGTTGTGATTGCTTCTTCGTTGGAACCCAGGTTCGGAGCGAAGCCGCCTTCGTCGCCAACAGCTGTGTTCAGACCTTTGTCATGCAGTACAGCTTTCAGGTTGTGGAAGATCTCTGCGCCGATGCGAAGAGCTTCTTTGAAGTCGGAAGCGCCAACAGGCAGTACCATGAACTCTTGTACGTCGATGTTGTTGTCTGCATGCTCTCCGCCATTGATGATGTTCATCATCGGAACTGGCAAAGTTTTTGCGTTGAATCCGCCCAGGTACGTGTATAGAGGAACATCCAGAGCGTCAGCCGCTGCGCGAGCAACAGCCATGGATACAGCTAGAATTGCGTTAGCGCCCAGTTTAGCTTTGTTAGGCGTGCCGTCAAGCTGGATCATTTTGCGGTCGATTGCTACTTGATCAAGTGCGTCCAGACCGATGATCTCAGGAGCGATAATCGCGTTTACGTTTTCTACTGCTTTAATTACGCCTTTGCCCAGGTAACGGGATTTGTCGCCGTCACGAAGCTCTACCGCCTCGTATGCGCCAGTGGACGCGCCGGATGGAACGATAGCGCGGCCTTTGCCGCCGGACTCAAGAGCTACTTCTACTTCAACAGTTGGATTCCCGCGGGAATCCAGCACTTCGCGTGCATATACATCAACGATAATTGACATTTAGGTAAACACTCCTTTTTCATTATATCGGGAATAAACAAATCTTCATTCCACTAGTCTACTATTATTGGCCAAGCAATGTCGAGCCTGTCATCTCAGTCGGCTTCGCCAGACCAAGCAGGTCCAACATCGTCGGTGCGATATCAGCCAGGATGCCGCCATCGCGAAGCGTTGCTCCTTCTCTCGTTACGATAAAAGGAACCGGGTTCGTCGTATGTGCCGTATGCGGACGGCCATTCTCGTCGAACACCATATCTGCGTTGCCATGGTCTGCCGTAATGATGCAGACGCCGCCTTTGGCAAGAACGGCTTCCACTACTTTGCCCAAACATTCATCCGTCGCTTCGACCGCCTTGATTGTTGGCTCCAGCATGCCGGAGTGGCCGACCATATCGGGGTTCGCGAAGTTCAAGATGATTACATCATGCTTATCCGCTTCGATCTCGCGTACAGTGGACTCCGCCAGCTCATACGCGCTCATCTCCGGCTGAAGATCGTAAGTTGCAACCTTCGGCGAATTGATCAGCACACGCGTCTCGCCCGGAAGCTCCTTATCGCGGCCGCCGCTAAAGAAGAACGTGACGTGCGGATACTTCTCTGTCTCCGCCGTACGGAGCTGTGTCTTGCCATTCTGTGCAAGCACTTCACCCAGCGTATTGTCGAGGTTCTTAGGAGAGTAGGCTACATAGCCCCCTACCGTCTCGCTGAACAACGTCAAGCACACGAAGTGCAGGCCAACAGGATGATTTGCACCACGATCGAAGCCCCGGAAATCATCGTTTGTGAACACTTGCGACAGTTGAATCGCGCGATCCGGTCGGAAGTTGAAGAACACAACCGCGTCCTCCGACTCCACAAGCCCTACCGGCTTGCCGTCTTGGCCAGTGATCACCGTCGGCATAACGAATTCATCATAAACCGATTTCTGGTACGATTCAACTACCGCTTGCACAGGATCGGTGTGTTGAGGTCCTTCACCATATACCATAGCACGGTAGGACTTCTCTACACGCTCCCAGCGCTTGTCGCGGTCCATCGCATAATAACGGCCTTGTACCGTCGCAATGCGGCCTACGCCGAGCTCTTCAATCTTCGCTTGAAGCTGTTCAACATAGCCTTTCGCGCTATCCGGCGATACGTCGCGCCCATCCAAGAAAGCATGAATGTATACGTCCGTCAAGCCTTCCTTCTTCGCTAGCTCCAGCAGAGCGAACAAGTGAGCGATGTGGCTGTGAACGCCCCCGTCGGACAACAATCCGTATAGATGAAGCTTCTTTCCCGTCGTCTTCGCATGATTCACTGCCGCCAGCAGCGTCTCGTTGTCGAAGAATTCGCCATCGCGGATCGACTTGCTGATGCGAGTCAGATCCTGATACACGATACGACCTGCACCGATGTTCAGATGACCGACTTCGGAATTGCCCATTTGCCCCTCTGGCAGGCCTACAGCTTCACCGCATGCAGTCAATGTCGTGTTCGGGTATTGTTCCAGGTAACGATCGTAATTCGGCTTGTTCGCTTGTGCGACCGCGTTGCCCGTCACATCGTCGCGAAGACCGAATCCGTCCAAAATAATCAGTGCTACCGGTTTGCGGGAGGCCATATTACTTGGCCCCCTCGATCAGAGCGATGTAGGAAGCAGGCTCAAGGCTCGCTCCGCCTACCAGCGCGCCGTCGATGTCCGCTTGGCCCAGGTACTCTGATACGTTGTTCGGCTTCACGCTGCCGCCGTATTGGATGCGAACCTTAGCCGCAACCGCTTCGTCGTACAGACCCGCGATAACGCCGCGGATGTAGCCGATGACGTCTTGTGCATCATCAGACGTGGAGGATTTGCCTGTGCCAATCGCCCAGATTGGTTCATAAGCGACAACCACTTCAGCCGCTTGCTCAGCCGATAGGCCTTGGAATGCAGCTTCTGTCTGCACTTTGCAAACTTCTTTCGTAGCGCCGGACTCACGCTCTTCCAGCTTCTCGCCTACGCATACGATTGGCGTGAGGCCGTGCTTGAATGCCGCAACGGTCTTCTTGTTCACGATTTCGTCGCTCTCCGCGAAATAAGCGCGGCGCTCAGAGTGACCAATAATAACATATTTCACGCCAAGATCTTTCAGCATAAGGCCGCTGACTTCACCTGTGTAAGCGCCATTGTCCTCGAAGTGAACGTTTTGCGCGCCGATAGCGATAGTTGTTCCTTTAGCCGCTTCTACCAATGCAGGCAGCGCCGTGAAAGGTGCGCAGATAACGCTCTCTACGCCAGCCACTTCCGCTTTGCCTTTCACTTCGGCAAAAAATGCCGTTGCTTCGGATACGGTTTTGAACATTTTCCAGTTGCCTGCGATAATCGGTGTTCTGCTCATAGGATGACCTCCTGTTTCTATCTTCTCAAGATTTACTTGTCGTTAAGAGCGACTACTCCTGGAAGCACTTTGCCTTCCATGAATTCCAGGGAAGCACCGCCGCCAGTAGAGATGAAGTTCATTTGATCAGCAAGACCGAACTTCTCTGCTGCAGCAGCAGAGTCGCCGCCGCCGATAACCGTGTAAGCCGAAGTCTCAGCAGTCGCTTGCGCTACAGCGCGCGTACCGTGCGAGAATGGCTCGATTTCGAATACGCCCATTGGTCCGTTCCATACAACCAGCTTGGAGTTTTTGATCACGTCCGCATAAAGCTCGCGCGTCTTAGGACCGATGTCGATGCCTTCCCATTCAGCCGGAATGCCGTCAACGTCTACGATTTGCGTGTTCGCATCAGCGCTGAAATCGTCTGTTACAACGATATCTACTGGAATGTAGAAGTTTTTGCCCAGTTTTTTCGCTTTTTCGATGAACTCAAGCGCCAGGTCCAGCTTGCTGTTGTCCACCAGGGATTTGCCGATTTCATGGCCTTGTGCTTTGAAGAATGTATAGGATAAGCCGCCGCCGATAATGATGTTGTCAGCGATTTCCAGCATTTTGTCGATAACTGCGATTTTGTCCTTAACCTTCGAACCGCCTACGATCGCCGTGAACGGACGCTCAGGGTTGTTCAATGCTTTACCAAGTACGTCAAGCTCTCTCTCCATCAGCAAGCCGGATACAGCTGGCAGGATGTGAGCGATGCCTTCTGTGGAAGCATGAGCACGGTGAGCAGCTCCGAATGCGTCGTTAACGAATAGATCAGCCAGCTTGGCAAACGATTTTGCAAGCTCCGGATCGTTGCTCTCTTCGCCTGGGTAGAAACGTACGTTTTCAAGTAGAAGAACGTCCCCGTTCTCCAATGCAGCGACTTGAGCTTCTACAGCTTCACCAATTGCTTCGTTCGCTTTCGTTACCGGCTTGCCCAACAGTTCCGACAGACGTACTGCCGATGCTGTGTGGCGAAGTTCTTCTACTACTTGTCCGTTCGGACGGCCAAGGTGGCTCGCCAGAATGACTTTTGCGCCTTTTTCGATCAAATAGTTAATCGTTGGAAGCGTCTCGCGAATACGCTTGTCATCCGTAATTTTGCCGTTTTCAAGCGGCACGTTGAAGTCAACGCGGACGAATACGCGCTTGCCTGTCAATTCTGCTACGTCACGTACACTCTTCTTGTTCATGGTTGAAATCCTCCCCAATAATGGTTGTCTGCCGGCTTATCGGCCCATATCTCTATAAGAAAAGGCGTCCCTTCACTCTTGAGGAAGGAACGCCCATAGGTCTGGCCCTGCGAGGGCGCAAACCAAGGGCCGAAGCTCTTACGTAAGGAGCCGCGGCCCGTCAGCTTTCTTTCCTTACAGACCTTTGCTTGCGATGTAAGCAGCAAGATCAACTACACGGTTGGAGTAGCCCCACTCGTTGTCATACCAGGAAATAACTTTAACCATGTTGCCTTCAACTACCATAGTCGACAGAGCGTCGATTGTGGAGGAAGCTGGGTCGCCGTTGTAGTCGCTGGATACCAGTGGCAATTCGTTGTAGTTCAGGATACCTTTCAAAGCGCCTTCGGAAGCTTCTTTGAACGCTGCGTTAACTTCTTCAACCGTTACGTTAACTTTCAGCTCAGCAACCAAATCAGTTACGGATACGTTAGGCGTAGGAACACGCATAGCCATACCGTTCAGCTTGCCTTTCAGCTCAGGCAGTACCAGCGAAACAGCTTTCGCAGCGCCTGTGGAAGAAGGAATGATGTTCTCTGCAGCAGCACGAGCGCGGCGCAGATCTTTGTGCGGTACGTCAAGTACAGCTTGGTCGTTTGTGTACGAGTGAATCGTTGTCATCATACCTTTAACGATACCGAATTTATCGTTCAACACTTTAGCGAATGGAGCAAGACAGTTGGTTGTGCAAGAAGCGTTGGAAATGATGGTGTGAGCAGCTGCATCGTATTGGTCTTCGTTAACGCCGATAACCACAGTGATGTCTTCGTTTGTTGCAGGAGCGGAGATGATAACTTTTTTAGCGCCGCCTTGCAAGTGAAGCTCAGCTTTTTCTTTCGCTGTGAAGATACCAGTGGACTCAACAACGATCTCAGCGCCTACGGAACCCCAAGGCAGATCAGCAGGGTTGCGCTCAGCAAATACTTTGATTTCTTTGCCGTTTACAACCAAAGCGCCTTCTTTTGCTTCAACAACAGCGTCAAGAACGCCATGAGTTGTATCGTATTTCAACAGGTGAGCCAGCGTGTTAACATCTGTCAGATCGTTGACTGCTACGATTTCCACCTCAGAATTGTTCAGTGCTGCACGGAATACGTTACGGCCGATACGTCCAAATCCATTAATACCAACTTTAACCATTGTTTGTTCCTCCTAAGCGTTTTTGAATTGCTATAAATATATTTCAAGACGTGTCCCGGCGGCTGCACCGCAGGCCGTTCCTCGTCATGATGCCTTGCTTAAAGTTCCTTGTCTGGCATCTGGCTCTCTTCCAAAAGTCTGACCATCTCCAGCGCGGCAGCTTCGTCCGTGACCAGCACGTCGTTATGGCCGAATCGCATCACTGCCGCGATTGCCTCGCCTTTGTTCTTACCCCCGGCAACGCCAATCACTAGTTCAGTGTTTACGATATCCTCGAGCCGTAACCCTACCGTCTGCATTTGGTGAACGACGGCCCCGTTTCGGTCGAAATAAAACCCGAATGCCTCAGCCAGCGCACCCTCCGCCTCAATGGCTGACACGACCTCGTCATCCAGCTTCCGCCTTCTCGCCATAATCATGGCGTCTCCGATTCCGTGTACGACAATGCGCGCACTGCGAATCACGTCCACAATCTCCCGAATATTGGGCTCTTGCATCAGTGAAGCGAATGCCTCTTCACCCAAGTGATCCGGCACATGCAACAGTCGGTAATGTCCACCTGTCCGCTTCGCCATCGTAGAAGCCAGCGTATTGGCCTGATAATCCAGGCTTTCGCCAAGTCCGCCTCTTGCCGGCACGAACCAGATATCCTTCATGACTGTCGTAGTTGTGAGCTGATTGGCCACCTGTACGATTGTTGTTCCACCAGTTACAGCGACAACATCCCTTGGTCTCAACGCGGTACGAAGCACCTGGCATGCCGCCCGGCCCAGCTCCCTTTTCGTTTGCACCGAAGTATCGGAATCGCCCTGTACAATGACAACCTGGGATAGTCCGTACGCCCTGCGCAGCTTCTCCTCCAGATCAGACAAGCCGAACATCGACTTATACAGAGGCTCCAACTGCTCCAAAGCACGTCGGCCTTGCTCGCTGATCCTCATGCCTGCCGTATGAATCTCCAGCAAGCCTTGCTCTTTCAGGAAGTCGGTCTCTGCCCGGAGCACCCGTTCCGTCATATCCAGCGCATTCGCCAGCGTCCTACGGCCGATCGTGTCCGAGAGCATCACCTGATGCAGGATCATGTACCTCTTCCGCATGACTCCCAGAAGATCCGGCACAAGCTGCTGCTGCAGTTCAATGAGCTGTCGCATCTCTTATCCTTCACTCCATCGGTCATTAACATAATGGGATTCATAATATGACCGGGACTCGTTTCGTCCCATATGTTCATTTTAAGTCCCACCTTTATTTTAACGAAAATAAGAGCGGTCTGCAAGAGCCCTATCTTATTTGAAAACGATTTCCGACACCTTTTTCACAAATTTAATTTTTCCATCCTGCTTGCTTTAACTGCATGAATATCATATAATCATCTCTGCTACTGTTTTTTGGCAGCGTGCGCCCGTGGTCCAATGGATATGACGTAGGCCTCCGGAGCCTGAGATCTAGGTTCGATTCCTAGCGGGCGCGCCACTATATGAATTTAATCGAGCCGTTTAGCCCTCTGCTAAGCGGCTTTTTTGCGTTCTGCAAGCAACAGGACGTCCCTATATCCTTTTAAAGGAAAAGCTATATCATTGTAAAAGAACATAAAAATAAAAGGTCAACCTGACAGTTAGTGCTTGACCGTCAAGTTACGATTCGATGGCGGTATATTCTACGAAAATGCCAGTTTTATTGCAGCTCGGCACTTGTCATAACTATGTTCATGTCGGTGAGGGAGTAACAAGTGTGCTCACGGTCACCGCTGTCCGTTAGAGGCGGAAAGATAGCGAATGTAGATTGTAACGGTCACTAAAGTCCCTTAAAGGCTGAAAAAGGGGCGCTTGAGAGGGAAAACGTCTTCTAATGGTCACGAATGGCCATTACAATCGGGAATAGGTAACTATCAGCCTCTAAAGGTCAGCGGTGACCTTTAGGACAGGTTCTTTCCGTATATGGAAGATATCTTTAGTCGTTGTGATTGTTGGCTGATTCTGTCTCCCAGGCGGGCCGTCATCGGAAAGGCATCTGCAACCGACACCCGTTCGAGCGCATTCCGCTGCCCCTTGTACCAGACCGCCTCGCCAGGTCTCGGAACATCTATATCCGCACCGCTTCTCTGCAAGAGTTCAGCCGGAAGCAGCAATAGATTGCCGTGCTTCCCCTTTGCCCCGTCGCCAAATGTGTCTTGAAGCCGGAGGGCTCAATTGCGTCCATACGATAAGCGATCCCTGCCTTCTCCAACCCAGCTTGGAACAACAACGCCTCTTTCTCCTCATTTTCAAAGATGAAATCGTAAGACAGCATACCCCGTGATTAACTCTCTGCCGAATAATACAGCGAATAAGTGATGGAAATGTCACGAAAAAGAGCATACGCGTCTGCGTATACCCTCTCTCCAAAACAACTTCTATCTTATCGTCCAGGATACGGGATCTCATAATGAGCCGATTCTACCCAGACAGCTTGGTCAAAATCTCTTCCTCTCACCACGACACGATCCTGATACACATCGACAAATAACCCTTGGCTGCCGTCCTTATGTTGATCCTCGTCCGTCCAAAGATAAGCTGTCGAGACGGCATTCACCATCGCAGGAAGCTTGCCGCCCCCGTCGAAGAATGTGTGGCCCGCCTCCAACTCCCAATGAGTATGGCCCGTAAAGAGAATCGCTTGGAGATACCCCTCCAGCACAGCCCGCAGCTCGTCATCCTCTTCGACGCCGTGCCACTGCTGCTCTTCATAAGAGCCCGCCACTGTATTTTTGAGCGGTTGATGCAGGAAGATAAAGATTGGTCGTCCCGACGCAGCTTCCTCCTCTAATCTGCTCTTAAGCCAGTTCAACTGCTCTTCCGACAAGGAACAATATATTTTCAGATTCCGCTCCGTACCGAGGAAAATGAACAGATGACCTTCAATCCAGTGCGCATGGTATGGTGCAGCAGTATCCGTATTGGACAAGAAACGTCCGATCCGATCCTCCCATACGCCAAGGCCAACGTCATGATTGCCCATCGTCATGATCATCTCCGGCAGCTCGCTCCTATGTTTGTTCCATATCCGTTGGAATTCCGCATATTCACCCGGGAAACCGTGATCCGTCACATCGCCGACATGCATAATTCCCTTCGAATGCGGGGCAAGCTCCTTAATTTGCTGCAGCGCTCCGTCGAAGTTCCCATTATGCGTATGCCCCGCATCCTCTGTCACATGCGTATCCGTAATGACCTGAAAGGAAAATAGAGGCGCCTCAGCAGCCACCGCCGCTTCCGTCTCCGCCTGATGCATGACAGCTGCCCCAGCCACTGCCGATTCTCTGATGTTATCCATGAAGCCAACCCTCCTTGACCATTATCCATGACCTTTACTGCTTATATTCAAGCCGATGACTCCCGCCACAATTACGCCGATCCACAAGAGCGAAGACAGCGGCATCTTTTCCTGAAATACGAAATATCCGAATAAAGCGATCAGCACAATGCCCACACCTGACCACACCGCGTAGACGACACTAACCTGCAAGTAGCCCATCGCAAAGTTCAGACAAGTGAAGCTCGCTCCGTAAAACAGAAACATCAGAACGGACGGTAGCCATCTGGTGAAGCTCTCTGAAAATTTCATGCTGATGGTGCCCGATACTTCCAGGACAATTGCAATCGCCAGCAGCAGCCATCCCATTCCGGTATCAGCTTTCATCTTGCGCATCCTCTACGGACAGCTCATCCATGAATCGGATGGTTACATCCGCATGCGGCAGTTGTGCCAAATGGTCCAAATTGTCATCTCGAATGCCAATGGCGAGGCCGGCACCTGCGGCTTTTGCCATCTTCATATCTCCATCCGTATCGCCGATTACAACGACACGCTCCGGCCGAACGGACAGCTCATGGCAAGCCAGCAGCACCAGATCGGGGAACGGCTTGCCGCGCTCCGCCCGGTCCGTACCGATACAAGCGTCGAACAGATGGCGGATACCGAGCCACTCCAGATGTTTCTCCGCCGCCGAAGTCTCATCGGCTGTCACAACAGCGAGCTTGAGACCCGCCGCGCGGCATTGCACCAGGAACGGTAGCACATGAGGAAGCAGACGCACGGCCCGTTCTTCTTCAATAGACTGGTCCGCTGCGCGTTTGCCGTCCAGTGCGGCTTCCCTCGCTTCGCCCCAAGTCAATCCATTTTCATAGCCTTGCCATGCCAATATAGCTGTAATGTCCTCCACGGTACCCATCGCAAGCGGTCCGCTTCGATCGTAATCGATGATAGCCCCGACATCCCCGTGACGCGTGCCAAGCAGCCTGTCCAATACGGAGGGCTCATTGTTAAGCCCCAGCCTGCCGGAGCAGGAAGCGAGCATTCGCTCGCTCCACTTCCCCCACGTAAAGGCAAAATCCATCAATGTTCCATCCTTGTCGAACAAGACGGCGTCGAAGCGGCTGGCGATTCCATCTACTACTGCTTGCCGCATTGCCCTCTCCTCCTACTTGTTCATCCGGTCCAGCTCACGCTGAGCGGTTTCTTTCGCTTCCTTCAAAGCCTGCTCTGCCGGTACGTTGCCGATTTGAACCTTATCCGCTGCGATTTTCAGCGCATCGAAGATTTTGCCGCCCGTCGGGTCCTGGAAAGGCATAGATGCGTGAGCCGCTTGTTTCAACGGTATCGTAATTTGCGGATTTTCCTTGCTGAATTCTACCATCGCCGGATCGTCCAGTGCAGATTGACGCACTGCGATATAGCCTGTATTCATTGACCAGAATGCCGTATTCTCCGGACTCATGAAGAAGCTAAACCATTTGAAAGCCGCTTGCTGCTGCTTAGCGTCCGCCAATGCCGGGATACCTGCCATTATCGCACTTGCGACTGGCTTGCCCGGGCCCTTGCCTTCCCAGCCTGGCTGCTCCATAGCTCCCACGATGCCGAAGTCCAGATCGCCTTGGTCGCCGCTAGAGCCTGTATATCCACCCGCATTGCCTTTCATGACATCGTCAATCGTTTTGTACCAGTACTCCCAGCCTTGACCGCCGGAGTGAATACGCATAATGCCATCTTCATGAATCCACTTGCGGAAGGAATCCCAAGTCTCGATCCATTCCGGCGAGTCGACCAGCACCTGCTTGCCGTCTTCGCTAATGACGCGTCCACCTTTTCCATATACTGCATCCATCATATTTTCCGCGCCCCACATTGGCTCCCAGCCGTAGAACGACGTTTTGCCGCCTTCCTTCACGGTCATTGTCTTAGCCGCTTCCGCCAGCGCTTCCCATGTCTTCAGGTCTTCGGGCTTAATATTGTGCTTCTCCAGTGCATCCTTGCGGTAATACATGACTTGTGTCGTGCCGTACATCGGTAGAAAATATTGCTTCCCGTCCACAGTGCCTTGCTCCAAGAACGTAGCAATCACATCATCTTTGTTGAAATCCGATTGTCCAGCCATCAGCTCATCGAGCGAAGCGTAGTAACCTTTGCGCGCCCAGTCCACGTTGGAAGACAAGACAGCAGCCGGCACCTTGCCGGAAGCAATCGCCGCTTGAAGCTTCTTCTCCGTCTCGGAATAGTCAGCTTGTACCACTGGTTTTACAATAACTTCGTTCTGGGAAGCGTTGAATTTATCGATAAGCACTCCCATATTCTCGCCAAGCTTACCGCCAAGTCCATACCAGAACTCAATCGTCACGGGTTCAGCAGCAGCTGGAGGTGGCGTTGCTCCATCTCCTTGGGATGAAGGCTTGCCTCCATTCCCTCCTTGATTGGCGCCACAGGCGGACAGCAATAGAATAGACAGCAAGATAACCCCGGATAACCATTTTTTCATTGTAGTTCGTGCTCCCTTCGAATGGTTGTTGCTTATGATTGACTTGACACTATCCCTTGCTTGAGCCCGCCGTCAGATTAACGCTCTGAATAATCAGCTTCTGCGTCAACAAGAACAGAACGAGCAGAGGCGCGATTGTGAATGCGCTGGCTGCCATAATAAGCGGCCACTTCAGTCCGTAGGCACCTCCTTCCACGAAGAAGCTCCGCAGTCCCGCCGAGATGAGCTGGAGATCGGGATTGCGCGTAATGAGCATCGGCCAGAAGTAGTTGTTGTATTGATCGATAAAGGTTATGAGTGCGAGTACAGCGAAGGAGGAGCGCGTCAGCGGAACAAGAATCGTCCACAAAATCCGCATATGCGAGGCTCCGTCAATCTGTCCCGCCTCAACCAGCTCATGATTCACTTGCAAGAAGGCTTGTCTGATCAAAAAAATCGAAAACACGCTTACGCAGTTCGATAAAATCAACCCTCCATAGGAGTCCAACAGTTGTAGCTTGCCAAGTATAATGTAGCCCGGCAAATACACCGCAGTAGCCGGTACCATGTAACCAATGAGGATCATCATCGTCATGGCGCCTTTTAACCGAAACTTCATATGCGTCAGGGCATAAGCCATCATGCCGGAATTGATCACTTGAATGACTACAATCGATCCTGCGACAAAGATGCTATTGAACAAATATTGCGCGAACGGCGCCGCTTGCCAGGCGTCCACAAAATTGCTCCACAAAGGGGTATCCGGCCATAGCGCTGGCGGGAACTGCCAGATCTCGTCATTCGTTTTTAAGGCGCTCATCACCAGCCAATAGAACGGGAACGCCATTATGATTGCTGCAGCCGCCAGCAGCAGATGCCGAAGAATCTTAAAGAAAACTCTGTTGTACGGCATTTTTTTGCCCCTTTCAAAATGATTAATGATAATGAACCGTTTTTCTTCCCGCCATGAACGCAATCAGAGACAAGGCTCCGCATCCGAAGATGATGGTCACCGCCACTGAAGACGCTTCGCCAATCTGGAAGGAAGTAAAAGCTGATTGATAATAGAGATACAAGAGGGTCCGTGTGGAACCCGATGGTCCGCCCTGCGTCAAAATATTAATCTGGTCATACGTTTGAATGGCCGCGATCAATTGAACAATGACGAGGAAGAAGGTCGTCGGAGAAATAAGCGGCAGCGTCACGCTGCGGAATTTCCTCCATCTGTTCGCTCCGTCCAAATCAGCCGCTTCCAGCAAATCAGCGGGAACGTTGCGAATCGCGATCAAGTAGAAAATCATGCACCAGCCCGCCGATTTCCACACCGTCATGATGAGAACGCCGAGTAGCGCCCAGTTGGGATCCTTAAGCCAGCCAACGCCGTCCAGGCCGATGAGATTCAGCATGCTGTTGGCGAGTCCCACCTCCGGCTCGTAAATCCATGACCATACGATCGATACCGCCACCGTAGGCGTCACCCATGGAGCGAACATCATCGTGCGGTAAAGCGCCCCGCCCTTTCCTTGTCCGCCTAGCAGTAAGGCCAGCAGCAGCCCGAGTGTCATACTTGGAATAACGCTGCCCAAGCAGAACCACAGTGTCACCCGAAGCGACTGATAGAATGCCGGATTTTGAAACAGATACCGATAATTGTCCAAGCCGACAAACAGCTTGTCCGGACTCATGAAATCCCATTCCATGAAACTGAGGTACACGACGTACCCAAGCGGGATAAACCAGAATAGTGTCAGAGGCGCCAAAGCGGGCAAAGTAAACAGGAATGCCTTCAGATCGCCTGCAAGTTTGAATCGTTTCATGGATCCTCCCTTTTCGTTCAAAAATAGTTTAATTTATGATAGGATATTGATAGATAAGTCATCATCAACACCTCTGTTCAAAAATAATTGTACGTTCATTTGTGAGGAGAATGGTTATTCCTGCGTTAAATTGACGTAAAGATTATGTAAAAGCAAAAATGAGAGAAGAATGATTAGCAGGTGGAGGAGAAGTTGTGAGAAAAGCTACTTTTGGACAGATGAAGGAGCCCTTGTCCCCCCGTGAAGAATGGAGAGCGCAGGTCATTGACGCAATCGCGGAGACGATGGATTTGTATGGCGTCAACTATACGTTCGGCCAATTGTACGGCATCATGTTTTTCGAAGACAGGCCGATGACGCTGGAGAACATGCAGACAAGTATGAATATGAGCAAAAGCAATATGAGCTACGCGGTCAGATCGTTAACAGAATCCAAAATGATCAGCAAGCTGAATGAAAAAGAGGATCGTAAAGATCTGTACGCTGCGGAGACAGATTTCTTCAAAGCGTTCCAATCCTTCTTCACCTTCAAGCTTCAACGGGAGATCGATGTTATGCTGGGGGCGATCCAAGCGGTTATCCCTAAGCTCAGTGAGATGATCCTTGAACTCGATACGTCTGAGGAAGAGCGGAAGCTATGTCTGGAGGATCTGCACAAGCTGAAGCATGCCGTGGGCTATTATGAGTGGCTGCAGCGGTTCGTGGATGATTTGCAAAACGGTACCTACTTTACAGAACAAAAAGAGGTTTAATGATAGGTTAACAATGGACGGCAGCCTGAAAAATCAATTTCTTTGACCATCTTTGACTTTTTAATTTGGATCCGTTATGATAGGAATACGAATTTTAGATTCATGCTTTTACGTAGACGAAGGAGGATTGGTTCGAAATGAATTTTGTGCCTATGGTTATTGAGCAAAGCAATCGGGGGGAACGTTCATATGATATTTACTCCCGCCTGTTGAAAGATCGCATTATATTTCTAGGCTCGGGCGTGAATGACGTGGTAGCCAACTCCATCATTGCGCAAATGCTGTTCCTGGCAGCGGAAGACCCGGATAAAGATATCTCCCTATACATCAACAGCCCTGGCGGTTCCATTACAGCCGGAATGGCGATTTATGATACGATGCAATACATCAAGCCGGATGTATCGACGATCTGCGTAGGTATGGCCGCGTCCATGGGCGCGTTCCTGCTGACGGCAGGCGCGAAAGGCAAGCGTTATGCGCTGCCGAACAGCGAGGTTATGATCCATCAGCCGCTTGGCGGCGCCGAAGGTCAAGCCAGCGACATCGAGATCCGCGCTCGCCGCATCCTGAAGATGCGCGACAAGCTGAACAACATCCTGGCGGATCGCTCCGGCCAGCCGCTCAGCCGTATCGAGCAAGATACCGACCGCGACTATTTCATGAGTGCGGCCGAAGCCAAAGAGTATGGCCTAGTCGACAAAGTCATCGAGAAGGTCTAATTGATTTAATTGCCAAGAAACCTCCCTTCCACTTTTGTGGTCGGGAGGTTTCTTCAGTTCTATCGCATCCCTCAGCGGTAAATCCTCGTTTCAGCTACTCTCATAGGATTAAGCGTTCCTCGCACCATTAATTGCCCATTCTAGCTACTTCACTCGATTAAGCGTTCCTCGCACCACTAATTTCCCATTCCAGCCACTTTCACATAATTAGGCTTTCCTGGCTGCCTACTCCAGCCACTTCCTACAATTTGTCGCTTCTCGCAAGGGTATTTTCCGGGCACACAGCCTAATATCACTCCACCCCCTCCATTTCTTCCTCACCGATAGTGACTTTTATCACATCCTTCCAATTCCTGCGCATGCTATATTGACTTCACAGCAACACACGACAGATGCAACAAAGAGATAGACAGGAGGAGTACTTATGGAGATCGAAGCGCTGCTCAAGGTGGAACAGCTTGCCCTGAAGAAGCTGCGCATTTTCCGCCAAAGCCTGTGGCGTTACCTGTCACGTTCCATGCTGGCCAGCATGTTTATCGGATTCGGCGTAATCGTTGCTTTTAAGACAGGCAGTTTCTTTTACGTGGAGCATTCTCCACTCACCTATCCCATGGCCGCCCTGACATTCGGTACAGCGATCATTCTGATCAGCTATGGCGGAGGCGATTTGTTTACCGGCAACACCTTCTATTACAGCTACGCCGCCTTGCGGAAAAAGATGCGTTGGAGCGATACCACCAAGCTGTGGCTTCTCAGCTACGGCGGCAATGTTCTTGGCGCTGTCGTATTTGCCTTTCTAATCTGGGCAACAGGGCTATTCGCTGACCCGAACGTAAACGGATTTCTGCTGGAAGTCGTGGACAAAAAGATGCATACGCCCATGCTTGAGCTGTTCTTCCGTGCCATCTTGTGTAATTGGCTAGTCTGTCTAGCCTTCTTCGTGCCCATGGGGCTGAAGGGCGATGGCGCCAAAATGTTCGCCATGATGCTCTTCGTATTCTGCTTCTTTATCTCCGGTTATGAGCATAGCATTGCGAATATGTGTACCTTCGCCATCGCGCTCGTATTAGAGCAGCCGGGAACAATATCGCTGGACGGCATCCTGCACAACCTAATACCGGTCACAATCGGCAATCTGATCGGGGGAAGCCTGCTTATGGCGGCGATGTACTACTACGTGAATAAACCTTTTATAGAGGAATAAAGGAGACTATTGCAAATGAAGAAATCTAGAATTGTTATTATTGGTACGGGGGCCGTAGGATCCACTACTGCTTACACATTGCTGCTTCGCAACCGAATGGATGAGCTGGTGCTCATTGACGCCAATGCCGATAAAGCAGCCGGCGACGCGCTTGATATGAACCATGGCATGCCTTATCTCGGCGGAGCCAAAGTATGGGCTGGCACATATGAAGATTGCGCATCGGCCGACATCATCATCATTACGGCTGGGGCTGCTCAAAAGCCTGGCGAGTCGCGCATCGACCTTCTAAAGCGCAACATTGCCATCTTCGATAGCATCATTGACCAAGTACTGCTTCATACTAGAGACGCGATCTTACTCATCGCATCCAATCCAGTCGATATTATGAGCTACAGATCATGGAAAAAGTCGGGCTTGCCAGCCAATCGCGTAATTGGCTCCGGCACCTTACTCGACAGCGCGCGCTTCCGCTATCTGATCGGCCAGAAGCTGCATATCGATCCTCGCAGCGTTCATGCGCATATCATTGGCGAACATGGCGATTCCGAGCTGCCCGTATGGAGCCTGGCCAATGTAGCCGGAACCGAGCTGCAGCTTAGCGCTGAGGACAAGAACGAAATCTTCGTCAATACGAGGGACGCCGCTTACCAAATCATTCAGGCCAAAGGAGCAACCTATTATGCCATCGCTCTCGCTCTGGACCGCATCTGTACAGCGATTCTGGACGATGAAGGCGCCGTGTTGAATGTATCGACACTGCTGCAGAACTACCGCGGCGTATCAGACACCTATTTGGGTATTCCTTGCATCATCGACCGCAACGGTATTCGCTCCACGCTGGAACTGGACCTAACCGATCAAGAACAGGATCTCTTTACCCAGTCCGCAGATAAACTGAAAAACATTCTTGAGACACTGGATAACTAAGCCTTTAACAGCACGCATTTGAACATACATCAGAGCATATCCACACAACCATACGCCAACATATAAATGGACGTTAAAAAAGAAGCCTTTCCTCAACTCCCAGACGACAATCTACGCCAAGCTTATGCTTGCGAGATATCGACGACTTGGGTGTAAGGAGAGGCTTCTTGCTTTTACCGGTAAACAGACGTTCAAATAAAAAAGAAGCCGCTTTGGGCGCGCGAACAAGTCATGCGACAAAGCCACTTCTTTCCTCTTATTGGTTATCCAGTTCCTCTTTGCTGACAAGGGCGACTAAAGCGTTTACAGCCTGTTCCGCGTCCGACCCGTCTGCGCTGATTGAAATTTCTGTGCCAGAGCTGATTGCCAGACTCATAATCCCCATAATGGATTTGGCGTTAACCTTCTTATCGTCTTTCTCTACAAATACCTCGGAGGAGAATTTGTTCGCTTCTTGTACGAATAACGCTGCTGGTCTCGCATGAAGCCCCGTCTTCAGACGAACGACAACCGGAAGCTTGGTCATGGAAATCTTACCCCCTATATTTTACTAAAAGCTTTATCACATGGGAAATGTTGATTAATATAAGCCAATTACACCTTATTATATCATCATACAAGCCGTTGCACTAGGCAAAAGTTGAACCGCCTCGGATTTTTTCAGCCAAATCGTCGATTTTGCGAAGTCGATGATTGACACCGGATTTACTGACCTTCCCGCGAAGCATCTCGCCCACTTCTGTCAGGTTCAGATCCGGATGCTGAAGTCTGATTTCCGCCACTTCACGCAGTTTCTCAGGCAGGCTTTCCAGTCCAATCTCCCTCTGTAGCAGCTTGATATTTTCAATTTGTCTTACGGCTGCCCCGATCGTTTTGTTCAGATTCGCCGTCTCGCAGTTCACGATCCGATTGACCGAGTTGCGCATATCGCGCATAATTCGTACATCCTCGAATTTGAACAGCGCTTGATGAGCTCCGATAATGTTGAGCAGCTCGATAATTTTTTCACCTTCTTTGATATAGAAGATGAAACCCTTCTTGCGTTCAATACATCGCGCATTCAGATCGAACTTATTCGCAAGGTCCACAAGCGCGCCGCAATGCTGCTCATACATCGATGAAATCTCCAGATGGTAAGAAGAGCCCTCCGGATTGTTGACCGAACCCCCTGCGAGGAATGCTCCCCTCAGATATGATCGCTTGCAGCAAGGCTTACGTACGATATCCCTATCGATACCGTCGTTGAACATAAAACCTTCGGATACGATGCAAAGCTCACTAAGTATCTCTTGCACTTGAGTCGGCATACGCACGATATACACATTATTTTTCTTCAGCCGCATCTTTTTGCGAACAAGAAGCTCTACGTGCACGTCAAAATGCTTTTTGATCAAGGTATATATTCTTCTGGCAATGGCCGCGTTCTCCGTCGAGATGTCCAGAACGACCTTGCGGCTGGATAGGCTGACCGAACCGTTCATCCGGATAAGGGCCGATAACTCGGCACGCTCACAACAGCTGTCCGATTCGATTAACGTCAGTTCCTTCTTGGTCTGCGCCGCAAAAGACATTCTTCCTCACCTCTTTCTTAACATCCAGTTCTCCACTAGCTTATAAATATGATGGCTTAAACGTTCCGCGTCATGGCGCAGAAACTTTCGAAACAGCACAAGCCTGTCGGCAATTACTTTATAGCCTCTGCTTTCAACCTCTGCCATGTCGAGATGAACCGCTTTTGCGCCCAGCTCCGCGTACTGGCTCTCCACCTGCGGCGGAATTTCACCGTCATTCACAATAACATAATCGAATAAATGATGACCGATATGCGCATGAATCGCATCCAAATGATTGCTGACTGAATAATTGTCCGTCTCGCCAGGCTGTGTCATGACGTTGCAGACGAACAGTTTCACTGCTTCCGACTCCACGATTGCTTGGGCCAGCTTCGGCACAATCAGGTTCGGCATAATACTCGTATAGAGACTGCCTGGGCCGATCAGAATCGCATCTGCGCTCTCGATCGCCTCGACTGCCTCAGCCAGCGGTTCCACGTCAGCCGGTTCCAGGAACACACGCTTAATCGCTTGACCCGCCTTCGGAATCCTCGATTCCCCCGTAATAATCGTCCCGTCAGCCATCTCCGCTTTCAGCACAATGGCTCTTTCTGCGGCAGGCAGCACTCGTCCCTTGACCGCAAGCACCTGGCTGAGTTGACGGATGCCCGACACGAAGTCTCCAGAGATATCCGTCATCGCTGCCAGCATCAAATTGCCAAGGCTATGCCCCGCCAGCCCAGTACCGTGGGGGAACCGATACTTGAGTACTTCAGTAAGAAGTGGTTCCGCATCCGCAAGCGCCGTCAGAACGTTACGGATGTCTCCAGGGGGAGGAATCTGCAGCTCATTGCGCAGAATACCCGAGCTGCCGCCATCATCGGCTACCGTGACGATAGCTGTAATGTCGAGCGGCTTCTCCTTCAACCCCCGCAACATGACAGACAGTCCCGTACCGCCGCCGATCACGACAATTTTGGGACGCCTGACTATTTTCTGTATGGTCTGCATACTCTCACCCCGTGTCAGTGCTTATCTCGCTCGGAATCGCGGTGGCTGACACGCACCCGCTCCGTATCGCTGCTGCCAAGCATGCGGCCTAAATATTCCGCGATGGCGACGGAGCGGTGCTTTCCGCCCGTACAGCCAATGCCAATCACTACTTGGCTCTTCCCTTCCTTACGGTAGAGAGGTATCAGGAATTGCAGCATATCAAGAAGCTTGGTCAGAAACTGTTGGGTTTCCGGCCACTTCATCACGTATTCATAAACATCCGGATTTTGTCCCGTATTAGGGCGCAGATGCTCCACATAATGCGGGTTCGGCAAAAATCGAACATCATAGATCAGATCGGCGTCGATTGGAATACCGTACTTAAAGCCGAACGAGGTCACATTGACCGACAAGCTGCTTTGCTCCAGATGGGTAAAATGATTAATAATCCGCTCTTTCAATTGAAGCGGCTTCAGGATGCTTGTGTCTATAACTTGCGAGGCAGAACCCTTCAAGTCCTCCAACAAACGACGCTCATTGTGAATGCCGTCGAGTGGCAAGCCTTGCGGCGCAAGCGGGTGACGGCGACGGCTTTCCTTATAACGCTGCACCAGCACCTCGTCCGTCGCGTCCAGGAACAGAATCTCACAACTGATCGTATGATGTTCTTTAATATACGCCAACGACTCCGCCAGCGCAGTGAAAAACTCCCGGCCGCGAAGATCAATCACGAGCGCTACTTTTCCTATCTTACCATTTGACTGCTCGATTAATTCTGCAAACTTCGGAATGAGTACCGGAGGCAGATTATCAACACAGAAGAAACCGAGATCCTCAAGGCTCTGGACAGCGATTGTTTTGCCCGCACCCGACATACCGGTAATTATGACAAGCTTCGCCAATGTTGCTGTCGATTCCATGAGAGACACCTACTATCCTCTTAGAATAAGTCCTGCCGCTCCAACAATGCCAGCGTTATTGCCCAGCGTAGCCGGAACGATTTTCACGCCTTCCTTAGCCTGCTCCAGTGTGTACTTCTCGAATACTTCACGAATTTGGTCGAACAGGAAGTCGCCTGCTTTGGAGACGCCGCCACCGATAATGAAATATTGCGGGTTTAGCAAGATAGCAAGCGTCGCCATCGATTTGCCCAGATAGAATGCTGCACGGCTCACGATGCGTGCCGCCACTTCGTCACCGACTTTGGCTGCATCGACAACATCCTTTGCCGTAATCACTTCAAGACTCGACAATGTCGTACGATCTCCGCGCTCTACGGCATCCTTCGCCATACGGATAATACCCGTAGCGGAGGATACGGTCTCCAGGCAGCCCATCTTGCCGCAGCCGCACTGAATCGCTTCCAGATCAGGCACAATTGCGGCGTGGCCAAGCTCGCCCGCCATACTTGCGAAGCCTTCTACGATACGGCCGCCGATAATAATGCCTCCGCCTACGCCAGTACCCAGCGTATAACATACGCAGTTGTCGATGCCTTTGCCCGCTCCTGCCCATGCTTCGCCAAGCGCCGCCACGTTAGCATCATTATTGACCTTGATCGGCTTCTGCAATTCTTGCTCCAGGAAGCCTCTCAGATCCGTATTTTCAATGTATAGGTTTGCAGAAAACTTCACAAAGCCTCTAGGGATATCAAGGAAGCCGGCAATACCTACGCCCACACCCTCAACCTGTTCCCATTCGAAAGGCGACTCTTTCACTATCTCCCGTGCATAATTCGCAATATTATGAAGGATGACGTCCGTTCCTTTACCTGTTCCTGTCGGCCCTTCAAACGTGTGGAGCAAATGTCCCTCCGCATCGCAGATGCCTACCTTGATCGTAGTACCGCCGACATCGACTCCAATGTAAATCTTCTCAGACATGACAAAGCCACCTCATCCATAAAGTTAACGTTCTCTGTTCCAACTATAAGCGTTGTAACCGCTTCGGTCAAGCGCAATCCAACACTCCGAACTCTTGCAAAAAGAGCCCATTTGCCGCATTACAGCTGACATTTCACATCGCAAAACAACCCTTTTCACACCGAATCCGAGACGCTCTTGAGCCTTCTCGCTCTAGCAGACGCCGACGGTGCGAATACCCCGCTGACATCATGTTTTCTTCATTTCTTGTATCGCTTGAATCACCTTAGAGACAGGCTCCCCGTTCCATCGATCGATCGAGCTGTGTTCAACCGCAGTCAGGACATTCGTATCATCTATTACATAAAAAAACCCGAATTTTGATGTGCTATACATCCCAGCCCGATCCCCACTCTCCGGACCTAATGGCAGAATAACCTTCATCCCTGGTTTGTACTGTGGCTCATACCCACTATTCCATGGCAGGCTAAGAAGGATGAAGCGCCCTTCTATCTCCTTGCCTGCGATAAACCGGATCACGCTTAGTTCATAGCGCTCGTATGCGAGAACCGCGTCCTCAAGGCCCAATCGTGTCTTTTTTTCGTTCCATTCAGGATTATCTGCTAGAGGATTCGACAACACGAATTCCGTATCAGACAAAGCTTGAACAACCTCTGCTAAGACCAACGACTCTGATCTATGGACGATCTCTTCAAAACTCGGCAATCTTCCGTCATATAGTGGAGGCATTTGGTTATACAAAGGGTACTCTACTCTTAGACTCTCGATTTGCTCCGCGTTCAAGCTTGGAACCTCTTGTTCCCTCGATTCATTTATCCATTGCGGTAACATGACTACCATTAATAAAACGACGACTCCGATCATCATCCGCCTTGAAGTTACAAGCATCACCCCACTCCCTTCTCCAAATATTGTAACACTTAACAATTGGGAGGAGAGATGATTTTTCAATTGTATATGAAAAGGACTGCCGGATTGGAATCAACCCCGCAGTCCTTTCCGCTTGCTTCAATAACTTAAAGCGATTGGCTCCAATCGTGCGTAACATGCCCCTCCAGGAAACGCTCGCAGTCGAGCGCCGCCATGCAGCCGCTGCCTGCTGCTGTAATCGCTTGGCGATACTTGTTGTCCTGCACGTCGCCGCAAGCGAACACGCCCGGCACATTCGTCTCGGATGTTCCCGGCTTTACTTGAATATAGCCCTGCTCATCGGTGTCGATTTGGCCGCCGAGGAACTTCGTATTCGGCGTATGGCCGATCGCGATGAAGATGCCGTTCGTCTCGATGACTTCTTCTTCGCCCGTCTCATTGTTCTTGACCTTCAGGCCAGTAACGCCCATACCGTTCGCCACAACTTCAACCGGCGTGCGGTTAAGGCTCCAGCCGATCTTCTCATTCTCGCGTGCGCGATCCTGCATGATCTTCGATGCCCGCAGCTCCGTACGGCGATTGACCAGCTCGACATTCGTCGCGAAACGAGTCAGGAAGCTGGCTTCCTCCATCGCGGAGTCGCCGCCGCCTACTACGATAATCTTCTTCCCACGGAAGAAGAAGCCGTCGCATGTCGCGCATGTGCTGACGCCCTTGCCCACATTGTCCTTCTCGCCTGGGATGCCAAGATACTTCGCGGAAGCGCCGGTAGAGATGATCAGGCTTTCGCCTACGATCTCGCCTTGTCCCTCTACTTGAAGCTTGAATGGACGCTGCGACATATCCACGCTGTTCACCCAGCCCGTGATAAACTTCGCGCCGAAGCGCTCCGCTTGTTTACGCATATTGTCCATTAGCTCCGGTCCCATGATGCCTTCCGGGAAGCCTGGGAAATTTTCCACATCCGTCGTAGTTGTCAGTTGGCCGCCCGGCTCAGGTCCTTCGATAATAAGCGGATTCATATTGGCGCGCGCCAAGTAGATAGCAGCCGTCAGTCCAGCAGGACCCGTACCGATAATAATGGATTTGTACATCTGCTTCACCTCATGATCAGATTAGTCTTCTTTTGGTTGCTGCGAGAAAAATACAGAGTTGATGGACTTCATCTTCTCCTTAATGCCGCAAGCCTCGTCGATCAGCTTCACATGCTTGCTAACCGTTGCTATGGAGGTTCCGTATCGAAGCGATACCTCATGATAAGATATCGCGCGGCGATGCATCTTGGCTGTCAAATATTCCAGTGCTGCCGCCCACCCCTCCGGCTTCGCGAGCTTTGGAACATTGGGATAGACCCTGGTTAGAAATTCAACCCATAGGGTCATCATATCATGCTGCTGAACAAGATCATAATGCTTGCTCATGCGGCTAATAGCCGCCTGGGCCACCGCTTCCCACTTATCATCCCATTCCGGCAGTCTGGACGGTACACGGTTCGGCTCAATGACCGTCTCCTTACCCTCCAGCACAACTTGAAGCGGCTCCTGAACGCCCATCGTACGAAGCACGAACACCGCAATCTTTTTCAAATAATCGTCTTCCTCCGGCTCTAACAGGAATGCGCGAAGCACATCCTTCACTTCATTATCGGCAATCATGCCGAAAGCTTGAATTACTTGCAGCTTCGTATGCTTATCGCCATGACGCAGCGCCCAGAAGAAGGACGAACGAACAAGCGGATCGCGCTTCAGATGATCTGGCATCCCATCCGTTGATTTCTCCCATAGCTTGAACTGCTCCTCGAACGGCAGATGGTAATGATAGCTTAGGGGCGAGGCCGCTTCTCCGCTGCGGATGAGCTGAAGCTGCTCCAAGTAGTAATGGGCCACACCAGAGGCGGGATCCAGCTTCATCGTTCCCCTCCATAAACGCTCAGCGTCATTCAGCCGTCCTGAATTAAAGGCAGCCACAGCCGCATAATGATGCAGACATGGGTCCTGTTGCGCTTCCCCGTCTTTGATCAATCTCATGAAGTGACGGCGAGCGACATCATGCTCCCCTAGTATTCCCATTGTGGTCGCCAACTTAAATGCATGCTCCTGATGGAACGGCACGGTTTTGACCAGCAATGCGGTCAGCCCTTTCAAGCTTTCGATATCTTCCTCATGTTGATAGAAGATCGCGAGGTTGCACAAGGCGTGAAGATTGCCCGGCTCATGCTCCAATACGCCCTGGATACAAGTCTTGGCCTTTTCGAATAATCCCATATAATAATACGCCAGCGCGAGATTGTTGCGTGCTGCAAGGAAGTCGGGCTGCTGCTCCGCAATCTCTTCCAGAATGCGAACAGCCTCGGTAAACTTCCCTTCCTCCAGCAACGATCGTGCTTGATCGTGCTCAATCATCCCTTGACGGGATTTAATATTTTTTAACGGCGCGGGTCTCTCCAGCTCATACTGGAGCAGCCCCATCATCTCTTCCGCCTCATCCAAATAATGCCCTTCCGCATCCTCTTGCAAATACTGGACCAGCGACTGCTCGGCCAATTCGTACATTTCCATATTGGCAAAGTTATTCGCCATATAGAAGTGGCATTCGGTCATCTCCGGGTCAAGCTCCTCAATGATCCACTTCAGAATCTCATTGGACTCCTTGTAATTGCCCATCTCTGACATAATGCCCGCCATATTGCAATGATTCACAGGATTTTCCGGTTCATACTCGACGGCTCTGCGAAAATACTTCAGTGCCTTGTCGTAATGATATCGATCCAGCGAACGAACCGCGCGCTCGAAAAAAAACGTAGCGTCCCATTGTATAGGTATAATCTTGGTTCCTGCTCCTTCATTAACAGCCATACGTTTCTTTTCCTTCATTCGCAAGGCACCTCCCTGTATGTTTTGCTTGTGCAAACCACAATTGTACGTTCTGGCATGGTTTCGCTGAAGCAAAACAGCCTGTGTTTCTATTCGTTATCGTTAAATTACGTTCTGCATGAGCAAAACAACCCTAGAGTGTAGCGCACGCTCCTGCAGGAGACAAGCACAACCACCTGGCGGCCATCGTCATGTTTTGCGCATGCACAACGCAATTTCAAGCCTTGCTCTATTTATCTTTGTAGAGCTTTATCGATCTATATAGCGTATCCTTCGAAAAGTATATGCTTTCCATGTCCGATGACATGCAATAGGGCAACTGCAAAAAAGTTGCTGCTGGTTTTCTGTGATTGCTTGGAAAGCATAGGGCAGCAGCGGAGCGCAAACCTTTGCGCACGATAACGTACATCTTCGGCTACAACAGCAAAAAACACACCTGTATCGGTTTTTAAGATTATACCATAGCCCCACGGAACTCAACACGTAAGATTATTGGATATCCCGAAAGTCGAAAAGATCGCGGACAGCAAGGGCCGCCCGCGATTCTCTCTTCATTCCTATGCAATTACGGTGCAGATAAGCGCTATACGCCTTTGTTTTTGAACAGCGTACTAATCGATCCGCCGTCCAAAATAATGCGTGTCGCTTCCGCTAAAAGAGGCGCGACCGACAGGATCTTGAAGCGTTCCGGCGTCGTCTCCGGCAACATGATGGAGTCGGTTACGATCACTTCTTTAATATTGGGATGATCTAAACGCTCAATTGCGGTTCCTGAGAAGAGCGGGTGCGTCGCGCAGACGTATACATCCTCAGCGCCTCTTTCTTTCAAGCCCTCGACAACATTAACAATCGTATTGCCCGTATCAATCAGATCTTCAATAATAATCGGTGTCTGGCCTGCAACATCGCCGATGACGTGTGTAATGGACGATTCATTGTGGGCTGGGCGTTTCTTGATCATAATGGCAAACGAAGTGTCCAGGTAATTGGCCAGCTTCTCCGCCGTGGATGCACGGCCTGCGTCCGGTGAAACGACAACCGGGTTCTTAATGTTCTTGGACTTCAGATAGTCGCTGATCAGATCCAGCGCCGTCATGTGGTCTACCGGAATATTGAAGAAGCCTTGAATAGCCGGAGCATGCAGATCGATCGTAATGACGCGCGTTGCGCCTACTGTCGTCAACACATCTGCCAGCATTTTCGCCGAGATCGGCTCCCTTGGAGCTGCCTTGCGTTCCTGGCGCGCATATCCATAGTACGGCATGATAATGTTAATTGTTCTTGCGGAAGCGCGTTTCGCTGCATCAATCATGACAAGCAATTCAACGAAGTGCTCGTTAATGGGATGCGAGAACGATTGAACCAGAAACACATCGCAATTCCGTATCGTTTCTTCGTAGTGGACATAGATCTCGCCGCTCTTGAAACGGGACAGCTTGATTGCACCTAGGTTCAGCCCCAGATCGCTGCTAATTTTCTGAGCCAATACCGGATTTGACGAACCCGAAAAAATACGCACCTTGTCGCTTAACATGATACCCTCCTGAGCGTTTCAACCAAATAATTTAAAACTTTAATCATTCCATCATTCTTACTTGTCCTATTATACATTGATTTACCGATAATTCAAAAAGGTATTGCTACTATTTTTCGACAAAGTCATGACTTCCGACATTTACCGCATTTTATTCGTCGTTGGTTTGCCGTGGCGGTTCTCCAGCTCGGACATGATAGCATCAAGCGGAAGTCCCCTTTCACGGAGCAGCACCATGAGATGGAAGAGCAAGTCGCCTGCCTCGCTGCGCAGCTCGTCGTTGTCTTTATTTTTGGCCGCGATGATGACTTCGGCGGATTCTTCTCCTACTTTTTTCAGGATTTTGTCGACGCCTTTGTCGAAGAGATACGTCGTGTATGTGCCGGACGGACGCTCCGCATAACGCTGCGCAATGACACCTTCCAGACGACCCAAGATACCGAATCGGTCAGCAGCCGGTTCCACGCCTTCTTTGGCCCCGTCGCCCTCAACGGCAATGGAATTGAAGAAACAGCTATAGCTGCCTGTGTGACAAGCCGGCCCATGCTGATTCACGCGGACCAGCAAGGTATCGCCGTCACAGTCATAGGCCATGGAGACGATCCCTTGTGTATGCCCGCTCGTCGCGCCTTTATTCCAGAGTTCGCCTCGCGAGCGGCTCCAGAACCACGTTGTCCCCGATGTAATAGAGCGCTGAAGCGACTCCCGGTTCATGTAAGCAAGCATAAGCACTTCTTTGCTTTGCGCATCCTGTACAACTGCCGGTACGAGGCCATCAGCATCCCACTTAATCTGTTCCTGAATCTCTAACGTTCCCATTATCTGACCTCGACTCCCTTCTTGCGCAGATCTTCCTTCACTTCTTGTATCGTCATTTCCTTGTAGTGGAATATCGTTGCCGCGAGAGCCGCATCTGCGCGCGCTTCCTCGAACACTTCATGGAAGTGCTGAATCAGTCCCGCCCCGCCGGATGCTATAACCGGAATGCCTACGGAATTAGATACAGCTGCGGTCAGCTTCACATCGAAGCCGTCCTTCGTACCGTCCGCGTCCATGCTCGTCAGCAACAGCTCGCCCGCTCCCAGCTTCTCCGCCTCGCGAGCCCATTCCAGCGCACGAATGCCCGTCGATTGACGGCCGCCATGCGTGTAGACTTCCCACTCGCCCCATTCGGAATTGAACTTGGCATCAATGGCTACTACAATACATTGCGAGCCGAATCGGCGAGCGCCATCGGATACAAGCGATTTATTTTTAATGGCTGCCGTATTAATGCCGATCTTGTCCGCACCAGCGCGCAGCAGTCTGGTCATATCATCGACATGCGAGATGCCCCCGCCTACGGTGAAAGGAATCGTAATCTCCCCAGCCGTACGCTTCACCACCTCAATCATCGTCGCCCTGCCTTCAACGGAGGCTGAGATGTCCAGAAACACAAGCTCATCTGCACCCTCGCGATCATAAGTCGCCGCGAGCTCTACCGGATCTCCCGCATCGCGAAGATTCACGAAATTCACGCCTTTCACGACGCGGCCGTCCTTCACATCCAGACAAGGAATAATTCGTTTTGCCAGCATGTTCTCTCTCCCCTCTCCTGATCAGGCCATTGCCGTCTGCGGCTTGCCGCTTCCCGACAATGCGAGGAAGTTGCCCAGCAGAGCCATACCCAAGTCTCCGCTTTTCTCCGGGTGGAACTGCATGCCATATACGTTGCCGCGGCCTACGATTGCAGTAACCGGCCCATAATAATCTGTCGTTGCCAGCAAGTCGGACGCCAAGCCCGTCTTCGCGTGGAAGGAGTGAACGAAATAGACATGTCCTCCCTCAAGTCCGCGGAATAACGGGGAATTCCCTTGCAGAAAGCTCAACTTGTTCCAACCCATATGCGGAATCTTGAAGTCGCCGCTGAATCGGATGACTTCACCGGGAAGCAATCCGAGACCTTCGTTTTTGCCATACTCCTCGCTCTCGCTGAACAGCAACTGCATGCCCAGACAAATACCAAGAATCGGCTTGCCGGAGGCCGCGTACAATTTCACAACTTCATCCAGTCCGGTATCGCGCAAGTTCGCCATAGCGTCGCCAAATGCGCCCACACCCGGCAGAATCGCGCCGTCGGCCTCCACAATTTGCTGGGGATCGGCCGTTACGACCGCTTCATAACCGAGACGCTCTACAGCTTTGCTCACACTGTGGAGATTTCCCATGCCGTAGTCAATAATGGCGATCATCCTACAGCACTCCCTTCGTCGAAGGCACTCCTTGTACGCGAGGATCAATGCTGGTCGCCTCGTCAAGCGCTCTGCCCAGAGCCTTGAATATGGCTTCGATCATATGATGCGTGTTTTGGCCATAGTGCACAATGACATGCAGCGTAATGCGCGACTCCAGCGCAAGCTTCCATAGAAACTCATGAACAAGCTCGGTAGAGAAGCTCCCTACCTGAGCAGATGGATATTGCGCGCGGTATTCAAAGTGCGGCCGGTTGCTCACGTCGATCACGACCTGTGCCAATGCCTCGTCCATCGGCACGAATACACTGGCGTAACGCTTGATTCCGCGCTTGTCGCCCAGCGCCTCGCGAAGCGTCTGACCCAGGCAAATGCCGATATCCTCTACCGTATGATGATCATCGATCTCAATATCGCCTTTCGCATCGACCGTTAGATCGAATTGTCCGTGCTTGGCGAATAGATCGAGCATATGGTTCAGGAACGGAACATCCGTCTCCAGCTGAGATTGTCCTGTACCGTCCACCGCAAATTTGAGCTTAATATCCGTTTCATTCGTCTTCCGCGCAACCGAAGCCTCGCGCACCGCTTGTTCTGTCATTGTAACTCCTACCTCCATCTATGGGTTCCTTCATTTAACGCTTGCGTTCAAAAAGCTAGCCGTACGCCAGCAACCTGTTCTCTAATTCCGAGCTACCTCGTGTCGTTCTCATGATCCAGACGCACCTGAATCGCTCTGGCGTGACCTTCCAGCCCTTCGTGACGAGCCAGCGTCATAATGTTCTCGCCGTTTTTCATCAGAGCTTCTTTGCTATAGTAGATTAAGCTCGATTTCTTCATAAAGTCGTCCACGTTCACCGGCGAGGAAAAACGAGCCGTACCGTTCGTCGGAATAATGTGATTCGGTCCCGCAAAATAATCGCCTACCGGTTCTGAGCTATAAGGCCCCAGGAAGATTGCTCCCGCATTCTCAATTAAGCCCAACACCCTCATCGGCTCCTCGATCAGCACCTCCAGATGCTCCGGAGCTAACTGATTCACCACATCAATACCCGCTCTAATCGAATCCACCAGCAAGATCGCACCGTAATGGTCAATAGAGCTTCTTGCGATGTCTTCTCTCGGCAGCGTAGACAACTGACGTTCCACCTCTTCCGCTACCGCTTGAGCTAGTGACTCCGACGGAGTCACCAATATAGATGAAGCCATCTCGTCATGCTCCGCTTGGGACAGCAGATCGGCTGCAATATAGGCCGGATTCGCCGCTTCATCTGCCAGCACGACGATTTCACTCGGCCCTGCAATGCTGTCGATATCGACAGCACCGAATACGGCGCGCTTCGCCAGTGCCACGTAGATGTTGCCGGGTCCGCATATTTTATCAACCGGAGCAATCGTCTCCGTCCCGTAAGCAAGAGCCGCAATCGCTTGCGCCCCGCCGACGCGATACAGCTCCTTCACTCCCGCTTCAGCAGCGGCGACCAGAATATAAGGGTCGATGCCTTCCTTGCCCCCTGTAGCCGGCGGCGTCACCATGACGATCTCAGGTACACCTGCCACTTGAGCCGGAATCACATTCATCAGCACAGACGAAGGGTATGCCGCTTTGCCGCCTGGCACATAGACGCCAACGCGTTTCAGAGGACGCATAATTTGTCCCAGCATTGTCCCGTCGGGCTGAAGGTCCGTCCATGAATTGCGCAATTGCTTCTCATGGAATCGGCGGATATTGACGGCTGCTTCGCGCAATGCTGTCAGGAAAAGGGCATCAACACGGTCGTAAGCCGCCTCAATCTCCTCCTGCGTCACACGCAGCAAAGAAGCATCCAGCTTCACTTTGTCATGCTGCTCCGTGTAGCGCAGCAAAGCTGCATCGCCTTCCGCCTTCACTTCTGCCACAATTCGCAGCGCACTTTCATTCTGCTCCGGCGTACCGTATTCCACTTCACGCTTCAATCCAAATTGCTCTGCACGCATAATACGCATGTTCCGTCTCTCCTCTCCCTGCGCTCAGTTGCCGCGCATCTTGCTCTATCTTCAAGCTGACAACCCAGCGATCCCTCCGACTCACGAAGAACTAGGCGAAACGTCTGCCAATCATTCACTCCAATTAACCCTTCGTTGCAATCGTCTCCTGCAATCTGTCGCACAGGCTCTGAATGCTATCGTTCTTCATTCGGTAGCTCACCCGATTGGCAATGAGCCGGCTCGTAATACCGAAGATCGTCTCCATCTCAATAAGTCCGTTCTCTCTCAGCGTCTGCCCCGTCTCCACCATATCGACGATCCGATCAGCCAATCCGATCAGCGGCGCAAGCTCAATTGATCCGTTCAGCTTGATAACCTCAACCTGCTGTCCCTGCTCACGGAAGTAAGCGGATGCTACGCTTGGGTATTTCGTCGCCACGCGAGGCTGAATCGTCGGCTTCCAGTCCGGGAGCCCGATAACGGACATCCGGCACTTAGCAATGCCCAGATCAAGAAGCTCATAGACATCCTTGTCTTCTTCCATCAAGACGTCTTTACCGACAATGCCAATATCGGCTACGCCGTATTCCACGAACGTCGGCACATCGACCGGCTTCGCCATAATAAATTCCATCTTCGCTTCCGGCTGTTCAATAATCAGCTTGCGCGTATCGTCGAAGTCGCCCGGAATCGGAATGCCCGCTTCACGGAACAGCTTGAGCGCTTGCTTGTAAATTCTGCCCTTCGGCATCGCAACCTTCAATATTTCCTTATCGCTGTTCATGTTGCGCTGCCCCCATTCGTCCCTTGGCCTGCTAGATAAACCAAAAGATTAGTATATCGAAGCCCTTTATATTCGAAGTGATCGGAATGAGCCGCCTCCTGCAGCTCATTCGAGAGCGAGTCCTCTCTTACGGTTACAACAAGCGCCCCTTCTCCGCGAAGCCGCTGTGCCTCCGCCAGCGCTTCATCACGACCGGTTGAATCGTATACGATGAGCGTGCGCTCTTCTTCATTGTCATTCTCCGCACCCAGAAGCTCAAGCACTCTCGTCGTCTTCAGCGCAAAGCCTGTCGCGCCGGCAGGACGTCCGAACTGAGCCAGCAGATTATCATAACGGCCTCCGCTTACAACAGGGAAGCCTAGATCAGCAGCATACCCTTCAAAGGTCATACCCGTGTAATAAGAGAAGTCACCAATCATCGTCAAATCAATCAAGACATGCTCGCTGACTCCATAGGCCTTCAGTGCATCCCAGATTTCGCACAGATGGCTGATCGACTCCCTTGCTGTCTCATCCAAACTCAGTTGCAGCGCCTGATCGCAGATTTCTCCGCCTCCGCGCAATCTTAAGATGCCTTCAAGCTCACTTCGTACCGGCTCCTCCAGCGACAGCTTCCGCAGTTGATCGCGGTAGCCTACATAATCACGCCCAAGCAGGCATGATTTGAGCAGTTCTTGCTCTTCCGTACGATTTGGCAATGCTTCTCCGAGCAAGCCGTTCAAGAACCCAACATGACCGATGGCTATCTTGAAGCGTTCCACGCCAGCAGCCTTTAGCGAAGCGATGGCCAAAGCGACAACTTCGGCATCAGCCTCCGCAGAGGAATCGCCCACAAGCTCTACACCCGTCTGGAAAAACTCGACCTCCCGCCCAGCTTCTTCTTCAATGGAACGGAATACATTGGAATGATAGGACAATCTCAGAGGGAATTCAGATTCCTTAAGCAGCGAAGAGACGACCCTCGCAATAGGGGACGTCATATCGGAGCGCAGGACCAGCGTCGTTCCGCGGTTATTGAGCAGCTTATATAATTTATGGTCAGATGTGGAGCTCGCTGCCCCCACCGTATCGTAATATTCCATCGTTGGCGTAATAATTTGTTCATAGCCCCAGCCGCGCATGCAGGCCAGCGCTTCGCGCTCGATATGACGAAGCTTGCGAACCGCCTCCGGCAAATAGTCCTTAGCGCCAGTTGGCTTCTCGAACATCTTTGGTTTAGACATAACCGTTCTCCTTCATTAATGCTTTAGTGATTTAAAGTGTTACCATACTACCAAAATAAAGATATTAGTCGTTATCGTAGCATGATTAACGCTCTTCCGTCAAGCCGTCACAGCCCCAATTCGTGACCTGTTGACCCAGCTTCTCCTTGTATCGGCAGATCCCCTACTATTTAATAGAAGAATCATCCTCTTTCATAGAAAAAAAGGACATCCTCCTGCGACTGCGTTCAGCGTCTGCTTCGCCGTTCGCACCCCGCATGAAGGACATCCCTGCTGCTGAATCACTCTTATGATATATTGCGGATATCACCGCACAAAAATGACTAGGAGTCAGAACTGCGCTCGATCAGCCTCATCGGATTACCGCCAACAAAAGCATGGGGCGGCACATCCTTATGAACGACTGAACCCGCTGCGACAACAGCATGATCACCAATGGTGACACCGGGGAGAATGGTCGTGTTCGCGCCAATCATGACATGATCGCCGATATGTACATGGCCGAGCCGATATTCTTTGATCAAATATTCATGCGTCAGAATCGTCGTATTATACCCGATAATCGAATTGTTCCCTACCGTAATTCGCTCCGGGAAAAATACGTCCACCATAACCATCAAGGCAAAAGCCGTATGCTCGCCGACCCTCATCCCCAGCACACGGCGGTAAATCCAATTTTTCCAGGGCAGCACGGGACAATATCGAGCCAATTGAATGAATATGAAATTTCGTACCGCCTTTATTCTGCTTACAGTTGAGTAGACCTGCCATAGGGCATTCGGCCCCTCAACGGGGTAACGTTCAACGTCTCTCAAGCGTCCCCAGCTCCGATCCCGTAAAAGCATACAGCTCCCGCATATCATCAATGACATACGATGCACCGGCATCCCTCAGAATCTGGCCTCCCTTAAGCGACCATGCGACGCCGACACCAATCGCTCCAGCTGCAACTGCAGACTGAATGTCGACCGTGCTGTCGCCGACCATCATCGTTGTAGCAGGCTCCGCCTTCAGCAGCTCCATCGCTTTCAGTACCGGCTCCGGATGCGGTTTAGCATGCGTAACATCATCGATCGTCACAATGGCATCAATATAATCGTAGATGCCGACGAACTTGAGGCCCCTTTCTGTCGTAAGCCTCATCTTTGTCGTTACAATACCGATCTGTACACCTTCGCGATGAAGCCTCTCCAGCACCTCATTCACATAAGCGAAAGCTTGGACCAAATCATCGTGCAGCCTCAAATTGACGTCACGGTACGCCTTCACAAGATGCTCTACATCGTCCAATCCCGAGAACAGCTTCATCTGATCAGACAATTTAAGCCCCATGCTGGGGATGATATGATCCCTGCCGAAATCTTCAGGCACATAACCCTTCAGCGACTCCAGAAAAGAACGGATAATAAGCTCATTCGTATCCAGAATCGTGCCGTCCAGATCGAATAACATCGTACGAATTCCATTCATGTTGACTTGCCTCCTAAGCTATCCCTCAAACCGTTCATTTATTTCTTATCTTTGCCTGCGCCCGCTTCAGCTGCGATCTCTTGTCCATCTGCTGTTAATCCGTTACGCTCCGGCTTCGTCGTTACAATCGGATCAGAGTAGCGCACATCCGCTTTTCCGGTCACGCGTCGTACAATAATGAATATGATCGCTGCGATAATCAACAGGAGAGCCAGCAATTGCGATATCCGGATATTGCCGTACGCCGGATCCAGGAACCCTTTATCGAATAGTCCGCTCATTGGTGCCCATAGCCCGTTCATCATAGAAGCCAACCAGCTTGGTCCCATAAAGGCTAGGCTGTCTGTACGAAGTGCTTCAATAAAGAAGCGGCCAATGGAATACCAGATGAAGTAAGCAGCTGTCATTTCACCGACGCGAATAAACTTCTGACGACGAATAATAAATAAGACAGCTAGTCCCACTAAGCTCCATAGCGATTCATAGAGAAACGCCGGGTGACGGAATGCGCCTTCCGGAATCGCGGAATCTACAATAAACATATGGTTCACGATAAAGGACGGAATATGCAGCGTATTGCGAAGGAAGTCTTCGCTAACAGGTCCGCCGTATGCCTCTTGGTTCATGAAGTTGCCCCAGCGGCCAATCATTTGTCCTACCAGAATGGAAGGAACAGCAATGTCCGCAATTCTTAAGAAGCGGTAACCTTTATATCTTGCATAAATAATACCGCATATGAAAGCCCCGATAATGGCGCCATAGATGGCGATACCGCCCTCCCATATTTTAAACACACTAAGCGGATTGTCCTTATAATCTTCCCACTTGAACGCTACGTAATAAATACGCGCCACAATAATAGCCGATGGCGCTCCAAGCAAGAGCAAGTCCATGAAGAAATCCGGCTTGATGCCGAACCTCTTGCCTTCCTGCACGGCGAGCATCAGACCCGCCAGCGCGCCCAAACCTAATATTAGGCCGTACCATTTGATTGAGAAGCTGCCGATCTCGAATAGAACTGGATTAATCGCGAACGTATCCATTGGTTTGATCTACTCCCTCATTCCATAATTAGCGTACTTGCGAAAACCTTATCTTCAGTCGTAATCATCCATATCATCGGCTATCGTCTCGGTGAGTTTGTTTGTGAATTGCAGGGCAGCATTATAGCCCATCCGCTTCAAACGGAAGTTCATGGCGGCTACTTCGATAATAACGGCCAAATTTCGTCCCGGACGAACCGGAATAGTAACGAGCGGTATGTCTGTATCGATGATGCGCGTTACCTCTTCATCAAGGCCCAAGCGGTCATACTGCTTATCCTGCTGCCAATTCTCCAGCTTGATTACAAGACCGATCCGCTTCTGTGTACGGACAGCACCCGCTCCGAATAGCGTCATCACGTTAATGATGCCTAGACCGCGGATTTCAAGCAAATGGCGAATCAGCTCAGGGGCCGTCCCGTGCAATTGTCCGTCGGAGGTTTGACGAATTTCGACCGCATCGTCCGCAATCAGACGGTGGCTTCGCTTCACCAGCTCCAATGCCGTCTCGCTCTTACCGATGCCGCTTCCGCCTGTAATCAGCATGCCTACGCCGTATACATCGACCAAAACTCCATGAATAGTAGCCGTCGGGGCAAGCTTATGCTCCAGGAAGTCCGTAATGCGGCTGGAAAGAATCGTAGTTGCTGTATTGCTGCGCAGCACAGGCACTTGCATCGCATTGGACTGCTCAATTAACTCTTTGGGAGCTTCCAGTCCGCGTGTCAGAATAATGCACGGCGTGTCCTCGTTGCACAGACGCACCATGCGGTTCTTCCTCTCCTCGCTATCCAGCATATTAAGGAACGAGATTTCCGTACGTCCCAAAAGCTGTACCCGCTCGCTCGGGAAGTAATGGAAGTAACCCGCCATCTCAAGGCCCGGACGGTACAAGTCGTCTACTGTTATGTTGCGTTTAAGTCCGTCCTCACCTGCTATAATTTCCAGCTGGAACTGCCGGACGAGTTCAGAAACTTTCACTTTTTTCGGCACGGTATGGACCCCCTTCATCTGCGCGTACAAGCTATGATCTGTCCGTATGTACATGAATATTTCCAATGTCTTCATCGTAATGCAAAAAGACGCCGAACGCAACGTTTCCCGCTGCTTGGCGCCTTTCCTTTATTTAATTCGGACGGATATATCTTGAAGAGCATAACCATAATATTGCTTCACATCTAATGTCAGCGGCTGAACATAGTCTTCGTTAGGAATATGGAAGTAATAAAAACCCGTGTGCTCTTCACTGACTCGAATGGCTACATAATTTTGCCCATGAGTATCCCCATAGTTAATTTGATAGCTATTCCCTGAAGCATCGCGGAACAAACCTCCATATTCGAATAACATAAATCCGCCATAACTGGCTCCGGGAGCCGGAGCATCCAGCAGCAACTCAAATTTGAGATCGACTCCATCCTCCCATTGTATAACCTCTCCCAGAGAGAGCCTCTCGTCAGGCGCGCTGATCAGTTGCTTCTTCTCCGTATCGATCACAACCTTCATATTGCGATCATTCATAAAAACTCCTGTTGCCACAAGCGTCAAGGACTTGATCTTCTGGAAACTGTTAAGCTGGTAATACTTTCTCATTGAATTCTCCAAGCTTCCCATGCCGGTCGATGAAGTATAGCTTCTTCCCTTATCATCTATCAGTCTTACATCTATTAGGTCAATGAGTTCCTTCGTGTTGAGCGGATCTTCCTTGAAGTCTACAGTGACCTGAAGCGGTGTAATTCTGACCTTCGTGATCGTAATCCTCTGACCCGCTACCTCAATCGTTTCGTTCAACTCCTGCGTTTCTTCCAGCTCAGCAAATTTCTCATGATCGATTGGAACCTTTACTTCCAGCCATTCGTCCCCTAGTTGCATCATAACACCCAGCTCCTGAGGTATGGTCTCTCCGGGTGCAAATCGAATGTCGAGATAATCTTGCAGAACTCCTTCTCTTTGGGTCGCATCACGGAAAAAATGAGCGCTTGAGGACATCGCTTGAAGATCCGCTCCGTTTTGGTCTTTCAGCTTATAAGCCAGAAAGGTTGTATCCTCTTCCGTTATTCCCGGACCTTCCGCCGTGTACAGGAGAACAATCCGTTCCGAATCGGCAAGCACACCATTAACGGTAAATTTATAACCATTTTTCTCATCCGATTGATTCACGAGCTGAAAATACTCATGGTCTAAAGCGGTCTTTAAAGAGCTGTCGTAGGATACCAATTCCACAAAGCGACCAAATCCGGGAATGTCCTTCACGATCGCTGCGAAAGTCGGAGAGATTCGCACGAAGGCCGTTAGCAGAAGCATCAGACTGATTGCCGCGATACCCGTTCGCAGACTGATTCTCTTCCTCCGAGCGGAGACACTTCGTCTGCGTCCGCTTGTGTAACCATTACTTAAAGCAAGATCCAACCGAGAGTCTAGGTCAGATTCGCTATTCAGCGCCATCTTCCCCTCTACTCGTTGGCGATCACTCCTAAGACTGTCCAGCAGCTCGACAAACTCTGGTTCAAATGCCAGCTCATCGTTTCTCTCCAACGATTCCTGCAAGCTGTGTCCGTGGACCTCAGCCTCCTTCATCGAAGCAAGTGACTCTTCGCCCTTAACCTCTTCCCCATCCTTCTTCCACGACTCGCTCATGCGCTCTCCCCTCCTTCCCCTGTTCCATATCCTGCCGCAATTGCTTCAATGCCTTGTGCAGCCATGTCCGGATGGTGCCATCCGGCTTCTCAAGCAAATCTGCTATCTCTGTAATGGTCATATCTCTGTAATACTTCAGCACAACAATCATCCGGTACTGCGAAGGAAGCTTGGCAATCTGCTCCGCCATTCCGATTGACTCAATCAGTCGATCGGTATCCGTTGTCCTCTCCAATCTCTCCGCAGGTGATGGCCGCTCCCGATCCCTTTTTTTCCGTTCATTCATACAGACATTGATCAATATTCGTATCATCCACGTTGCAAAATATTGCTCATTCCGCAAGCTGCGCCGTTTCACCCAGACGCGGCATACTGTCTCCTGCACCGCTTCAAGCGCATCCGTCTCATTGCGCATATACGCATAAGCGATGCCATACATCTTGTTCTTTTCCTTCTGTATTCGCTCCAATAACGCGACATCATCCTTACGCAGGTCCGCGCCATTGCGTCCTTCACTCCCCATTTCTTCCCTCCACTCCTGCCGATTTCCATCTTGTCGTATGTATTAGACCGTTCAACTCCGCAAACGGTTTTGCTTTATCGAAAAAAAATAAAAAAGAGCCTCCGGAATGAACCGGAGACTCCTTGGTATATTAGGCTATTAGTTATCAAAAATGTTCAGTTCAGTCTCTTTGTCGAACAGGTGAACCTTGTTCATATCAAGAGCCAGTTTCACGCTTGCGCCATCACGAATTCCGGATCGGCCGTCTACGCGTGCGATAACTGTGTCGGAACCAATACCGTTCAGGTACAGATACATTTCGTGACCAAGATTCTCAGCAACCTCAACGTTCGCGTTCACGATCGAGTTAGGGGATGCTTCCAGGAATACAGGCTCTTCATGAATGTCCTCAGGACGTACGCCCATGATCAATTCTTTGCCGATGTAGCCCTTGGAGCGAAGCGTAGCCGCTTTGCCTTCTGGTACGGAAACGTCAACACCTGGAGCTTTGAAGCGAACTGCGCCGCCTTGCTCAGAAATAGTGCCCGTAATGAAGTTCATGGATGGAGCGCCGATGAAACCAGCAACAAAAATGTTCTTCGGATTGTTGTACAGTTGCTCCGGAGAATCTGTTTGTTGAATGAAGCCGTCTTTCATAACGACGATACGATCACCCATTGTCATGGCTTCGATCTGGTCATGCGTTACGTAGATTGTCGTTGTTTCCAGACGCTTTGTCAGTTTGCTGATTTCCGCGCGCATTTGGCCACGAAGCTTAGCATCAAGGTTGGAAAGCGGTTCGTCCATCAAGAATACTTGAGGCTCACGAACGATCGCACGGCCCAAGGCTACGCGCTGACGCTGACCACCGGAAAGTGCTTTTGGTTTACGGTCAAGCAAATGCTCGATATCAAGAATTTTAGCAGCTTCACGAACACGTTTGTCGATGTCTGCTTTTTTGAATTTACGAAGTTTAAGACCGAATGCCATGTTTTGGTACACGTTCATGTGCGGATACAAGGCATAGGATTGGAATACCATCGCGATATCGCGATCTTTAGGAGCAACGTCGTTCACAAGACGGTCGCCGATGAACAATTTACCTTCCGAGATTTCTTCAAGACCCGCGATCATACGAAGAGTCGTCGATTTACCGCAACCGGATGGTCCGACCAATACGAGGAATTCTTTGTCCTGGATGTCTAGGTTTACATCGGTTACAGATGCTTTGTCCGAACCCGGATATTTTTTGTAAATGCCTTCTAAGCGTACGCCTGCCATGATCAATTTCCCCCTAAAAAAGAATTTCGATATGCATCTATCTTATCCCACAGGGAGGCGGATGACTATGCACATACCTTACAAAAAATTTAATTTCTTTTCGTAACTTTGTACAATAGCAATATAATCTTTACCAAAACGGCATCACGGAACTGTCTAACATCAAGACCTGTCTCCTGCTTCAGCTTGTCCAGCCGGTATAACAGCGTATTGCGGTGAATGTACAGCTTCTTCGCCGTCTCGCTTACGTTGCAGTCCAGGGAGAAGAAGGTTTCCAGCGTACTGAGCATCTCCGCTTCTACGAACAAATCCGCCCGCTTCAACGATTGCTCCAAATACTTGGAACGGTTCGACTCCGGGATCGCATTAAGGAGCCGCTCCAATTGCAGCATCCATGGCAAATGAATATTAGTCCCGATGTGAAACTTGCGGCCCAGATGAATCGTCTCACGCAGCATAATTGCCGCTTCAACCATTCCTTTTGCCGGAGATATGGGATGCGTTACGGCCAGATGGCACTCGCCCAGCCATTCGCTTGCCAGCATCTCATGCAGACCGATGGCGATCGAAGCAAGACTGTCTTCCATCGTTTCTTCCTCCGCATGCTCAAGCATCTCTGCATCCTCATCCTTCAGAAGAGACAATGGCCCCCATATCAGCCACTCTCGGCTCTTGAGCGGAATGAGCAAGATATCGTCGGACAGGAAAGAGCGAAGCAGCTTCTCTAGCTCCGGATAGACGTCTTGTTTGACACTAGACTGCTCGGCTACTAGCAAAAACGGGATCATATCATGGTACAAACGACTACCCACTGTCATAAGATCAGGAAGCGAATAGACAGGCTCCTCTGCTTCGAGCTGCTTCTGAAGCCATTCACCCAGCTTGAAGGCCAGCTTCTCCGACTCCGAAGCGCCTTGTTCGGATCCCGACTTCAATCCATTGGCAGCATGACGTAAGGACCAGCCCATCAATTCCTTGTCCTTCAAATCCAGGTCAAGCGCTTCCATTTCCAGGACGGCCAATTGCTTCTCATTCGATTCAGCTACCATCCAGAGCTTTCTGTCGTGTTCAATCCAAGCTCCTACCGACACGGCTTCATCCGGGGATTCTACCGAGACCGTTTCCGCCCGATCGGCAATCTCTTTCCATTCCGGCACTTTGATGGTCATTACCGTTAACGGTCTGTTCATAATTTTCTCTAGAGGCTTCAACCATTCATATGTGCTCATTCGATTCCACTCCCATGAAAAATAAGCGCTCTTTTTCGTCATTGTATCATATCGTTCTGCCTAATACAGCTTTGTCTGCCGTTTGACCGAATAAGGCTTTCATGGTATTCTCTAGCAGAGAAATCTTATCGGATAAGACGACTATATCACGTACTCATACGTATATACGTGCTTACTATAAAGGAGATGCATGTTTTATGTCCAACTCTATTGTCATCATCTCGGGAAGTCCGAACGCAACTTCGCGGCTGAACGGCATTATTGATTTCGTACGAAGAGAACTGGACCTTCAAGGCTACCCCTCCAAGACCATTACGGTTGTCACTTTACCTGCGGAGGATCTGGTCCATTCCCGCTTTGGCAGTCCGGCCATTGTGGAAGCGAATAAGCTCGTTGAGGATGCAGCAGCTGTTATTATCGCCAGTCCGGTCTACAAGGCTTCCTTTACCGGCGTCTTGAAATCTTATATTGATTTACTGCCGCAAAAAGGGCTGGAGGGCAAGCTTGTATTGCCTCTCTTCATTGGTGGTACGCTCGCTCATCTGTTGTCTATCGATTATTCCCTCAAGCCAGTGCTTGCATCCATGGGAGCGCGTCACTTCATCCGAGGCGTCTATGCGACGGATAATCAAGTGAACCGCATCCAAGACGGAAGCAACGAAACGAAGTTCGAGGTGATTGAGGATCTTGCTGAGCGGCTTCAAGCTTCCGTGCAAGAGTTGGTTGAGGAGCTCGTTCTGCGCAGCCGCGTTGCACAGTAATGAAAGAAAAAGCTGCATAACGAGTCATAGCGACTCTTATGCAGCTTCTTTTTTTTGACCTCGTACACCCGTTTAATTATGAACTTGGATTTCATCAATGAACGTCCATGCACTGCTGGCTGGCATGACTTCGACCTTGACATAAAGGCCTGTCACGTCTGACAATTCGTTCATACGATATTTTCCCGTCTGATCGGAGCTGTTATTCGCAGGCTTCTCGATTGTTCCAACATTCGTAAAGTTGACATTGGCTGAGGATGCAGAGAGTCGCACTTCCTTCGGCAACCAGACATAGAACGACGTTACCTACCAAAGGTTCGGATAGATCATTCGCGTCGGGGTTGCGGCGGATACGGCCGCAGTCAGCGGCGACAGATTGCCTGCGGCATCGAATGCTCTGACGGCATAGGTATAAGAAGTGCCCGGTGTTAACTGTTTATCAACAAAGCTCGCTGCAGTTGCATAACTGGAATGAACATGCTCGCCATTGCGATAAATCTGATAACCCACTACGCCTGTATTATCCGTAGATGAACCCCAGTTCAAATGAATGGTCATGGAGTCGATTACGTTCGCTGTTAGTCTCGTAGGAATTCTCGGGGCTGCCGTATCCATCATACCCGTCGCGAGATAGTCAGCGTAAGTCTTATAATACAGCGGATTTACAGTCTGAGGACTCATATAATGGTTGAAGCTGAAGCTCGTATAGTGGCTTACATACGGTTCCACGACCAGCATATTGTCCAGCATAATCCTCATGTCCATTGGTCTGAAGTCTATATTGAACGTCTCCGTGTCGGCCCATAGAGCCGTACTCGGACTTGAAGACGCAATAGCCCTTTTCGTCGCGGCGAACCAACTGTCCAGATCAGATGTAGCCGCATGGCCAGCGCCGATTCCGTCCTGCAGAGCAATGATGTCAATATCCGTATGACTTAAGATATAGCTCCACATTGTCTCCCAGCCAGAAGGCATAAGCCCGCCGGATACATTGTAAAACGGCGAGATCATAATCGGAAGCCCTGGCGATACCGTATGGGCTACAGTCGTAACATCGTTATAGAATTCCGCCATGCGCTGCCATGACGTGATGTCAGGCAAATTCGAATTATCTACCTCGAAGCTTAAATACCAGCCCTTGAAGGAGTCATAGCTGCCATATTGATTCCACAAATCCTCAATTAAATCACCTGCAATGTCCGCTTCTTCTTCCAGCCATGCGACATTGTTCGTATAGTTGGAGAACCATTCATGATTGAGCTGAAGCCCCATATAAATATCGAAGTCATACTTCTCTCCCATCTGCAACGCCTTCGCAACAACGTCTTGTGATGAGCTCTGCGTCAAACCGGCTACTGTCGTCGGATAAACGGCTGTTCCAAATTCCGTATTGGCCGACCACTGGAGAATCAGATGATCCATGCCGACGTCCTTCATATATTGAAATTCTTTTTCCCATTGCGCTTGGCTCCAATGATCGCCCAACTCCGGCTGCAGGAACGAGCCGTTTAATTTAAGTACCCCTGTATTCACCGGTTCAGTCTCCAGCACACTCCTTTCATCCACGAAAGACCAACTGCCTGGCGTGCCGGGCATGGTCATTGTCACATAACATGCAGGAATGGGTGTATCCGTAAGCAGCAGTGCCGCAGTGATCCCATCGGTCAGTTCCATACCATGAGTGTCAGGTATAGACGTATTCGCGGTCATGCTGAATGTATAGCTTTTTCCATCAAACAGATTGCTTCCCGCTGCGTGTACCTGTCCTAGTTCAAAGGGAATACACCACACAACAATCATCATGATACATAATGCGTTGATCCATTGAATTCGGATATCTCGTTTCTTTAATATCTTCTTCATGGCCCAATTCCTCCTTTACACGAAGCTTGGAATCCTTTTCAATCAGGACATATAAATTATAGTTAGCATTTAGACTAGCCAGATTGTCTGCCAGACATTCGGAATCATTTTTTCACGATCAAAACAAAAAAGACCCCCTCATCGAGGAAGTCTTTAAAAAACAAAAAAAGAGAGCTAAGACTCTCTGCCTGTTTGCATCTTCAGTTTTATAAAAAAACTGGTGAGCCATGTAGGACTCGAACCTACGACACCCTGATTAAAAGTCAGGTGCTCTACCAACTGAGCTAATGGCTCTCATAAAGAAAATGGTGGAGGATGATGGATTTGAACCACCGAACCCGAAGGAAGAGATTTACAGTCTCCCGCGTTTGGCCACTTCGCTAATCCTCCATATACAACCTTTTTCCTGATTGCTTCAGAAAAAAGTGGTGGCTCGGGACGGAATCGAACCGCCGACACGAGGATTTTCAGTCCTCTGCTCTACCGACTGAGCTACCGAGCCTTACTTTATTGAAAAAAATGGCGGAGCTGACGGGATTCGAACCCGCGGTCTCCTGCGTGACAGGCAGGCATGTTAGGCCTCTACACCACAGCTCCAGGATTTGAATGGTGGAGGATGACGGGATCGAACCGCCGACCCTCTGCTTGTAAGGCAGATGCTCTCCCAGCTGAGCTAATCCTCCATATGGTAGCGGCGAAGGGGATCGAACCCCCGACCTCACGGGTATGAACCGTACGCTCTAGCCAGCTGAGCTACACCGCCACATGTCCCCGAAATAGTCTCTCGCTGCGCTCGGGGTCGCTTGCAAGGTCAGGCAATGATATCACCAAATATCATGTGCAACTGAGTTCATCTAGATGGAACTTGTCCATCCAGAGAAAAGAATTGCGCCCTGAAAACTGGATACGAAAGTAGCTGTTTTTTCACTTTAGCTTGTCTGTGGCTTGTATGAACCACAAACGATTAGGATAAGCCCTCGACCGATTAGTATTCGTCAGCTCCACACATTACTGTGCTTCCACCCCGAACCTATCAACCTCGTCGTCTTCAAGGGGTCTTACATACTGGGAAATCTCATCTTGAGGGGGGCTTCACGCTTAGATGCTTTCAGCGCTTATCCCGTCCGTACTTGGCTAC
>NZ_QUBQ01000002.1 GCF_003388735.1 Paenibacillus paeoniae | reverse complement strand
CTTTTACAACCGGAAGCGAATCCATGGGTCGCTGGGGTATTTATCCCCCGTTCGATTCGAAGAGGCGTACTACAAAACCATCGCATGAGTAACGTTATGTGTTGTCCACTTTCTTGAAAGAGGTCCATTCAACGCCTTAATCTTCTTGATACGCTCTCTGAGGACACTCTAAGTCGGTTTCAACGCCTTAATCTCCTTAATGCACGCTCTGAGGACGCTCTAAGTCGGTTTCAACGCCTTAATCTCCTTAATGCACGCTCTGAGGACACTCTAAGTCGGTTTCAACGCCTTAATCACCTTGATACGCTCTCTGAGGACACTCTAAGTCGGTTTCAACGCCTTAATCACCTTGATACGCGCTCTGAGGACACTCTAAGTCGGTTTCAACGCCTTAATCTCCTTGGAGTACTCTCCGATGCGCTTTAAGTCGGTTTCAACGCCTTAAGTCTGGTGAGAAGCCTATTTTTTTATCAAATGAGTTAAAAGTTTGTTATACGTTTCGTTATCAGAGCTTCATTATTAAAGATTCATTCTCAGAGCTTCGTTCCCCAAAGCGGTTTAAATCGATTTTCCTTTGCAAGCGGAGTCTTATTACATACATAAATAAGTGTCGAAAAGTCCATATGACTTTATCGACACTCTGGCCAGGGCAAGATGCCCTGGTTTTTTAGCTTATGGAAGTGAAAACGAAGGGGGAGGTTAAGGTATATTATACCAAGTGGCTTAGTCAGATTTTAAGTGCAATCTTTATTTATATCATATCGGAAAATAAAAAGAAATACTTTTTTCAAAAAAAGTATTGAAAATTTGGGCGGGCTGTAGTATCTTTTTAGATGTAGGAAATATAGGGAGGTGAACGGACGTGGAAAAGATGGCGATGCAAATGATGATGACTATGTGCATGGATGAAATGATGTGCAAGATGAACTCCATGAAGATGATGATGGACAAGATGACAGAAATGAACATGATGGACTGCATGGATACCAACATGATGATGATGAAAATGCAGGAATGCGATGAAATGATGACAATGATGATGAAAATGATGCGTGAGATGGAGCAAGTATCGATGTAATCGTCTATGAATCTGGCCATTCATAGCGATTGAAGAGGCGGTCTTCGCCTTTACTGCAGAGCAGTCGCCTGCATGCATTTATTGAACAGGGTCTTGGTACATAGGTTGGCAAAGCAGATAGCTGCATGCCGGCTTTTTTTGTTTTTCTTTGTTTATTATAGTTGCTGGGCAGTATACTGTGCCTTCAGCTTATTGGAGATAGTAACCCTCTGGATTTTGAATTCCCACACTTGCTCTTGCAATTGCCGCTTCTCGTTGTCCGTGTTGGCAGAACTGCGAAGCTGTTCGTACAGATCAAGCATCTTACGATTTATGCTGTCGAAGCGCAGCCATAACTCCACTTGTACATTGTGAGCGATTTCTGCCCGAATGTGACTGTCTCTATCTCGCAGCGACTGCAGGATATCCTGCTGCCACGCCGTATCACCAATGGATACCGCCAAGTTATATAGATCCAAATAATCATCGATCCATTTTGTCGCTATAGCTTTATCGGGGTGTGACATGTTCAACAGCTCCAATCGTTGCAACCTCTTATACCGAGTATTATACTAGGAATTAGCGGGATTTCAAGTGGTTTTTCAAAAAAATGTTTGAGAAGTGATAATATTTTTGCTTGGCTTGTGATCGAATGCGTGAGCAGTGGAACGTATAGTGGTAGAGTTGAGCAGGAGAGGGCATGTCGTCTATGTGACAGAAGCTTTTAGGCTATAGAGATATGACGGGGATTGAAGGTGTAATCTGACTTTCCAGCAAAAAAAGACTTGATAATAATTATCGTTCTTGATAAAATCAAAAAAGAAGAAGGAACACCTGAAGTATTCCTTCTCCGTATTGCTTTATTTAATTTCGAACGTTTGGCAATCTGTTTCCGACGATGTGCTTGCTTGCTGCTTGGATACGATGTAAATCTGTTCAGCAGCACACTTGTTGCCGTTGCTCCAGTGACGGCAGGAGTTGACTTCACAAAGAACGTCTTTAGCCATTGCGGACACCTCCTTATGGGGTTAATGGAAGACACAAATGGAATACAGCAAGGCGATATCCAAGTTCGCACCTTGTCATCGCTCGCATGTCCCTTTTTCGCACAAAGGGCTATTTGTGTTTCATATCCATGATACAACGAAACTGGGCGCGGCTGCAAGCTGCGTATCGTTTCTGGCTATAAGATTCATAGAATTTTTTGTAAATAATCCGAATCCGTTGCGCTGTATCTTTACATGCGCAGCGGATTTTTTATGATCGCTATAAATAAGACATAGCGGACTTTTGTGCGGAGGCAAAAATCCGTATAATAGGACGCATGGGTTGTATGAGAAAGGACGGAATATAATATGAATAATATCGTATCAATGGCATGGGTTAAGGAACATATGGGAGAGCCAAATGTCGTTATCGCGGATTGCCGCTTTGTGCTTGGCAAACCGGACGCTGGACGTGAGGCTTATGAAGCATCGCATATTCCGGGGGCCGTCTATTTGGATTTAGAGAAGGATCTATCCGCACCTGTGGATGAGCATGGCGGTCGGCATCCGTTGCCGGATATATTTGATCTGACGGTTGCGCTTAGTCTCGCAGGGATTGGCAATGAGACGAAAGTAGTGGCTTATGATGACCAAGGTGGAGCGATGGCTTCCCGGCTGTGGTGGCTGTTGAAGTATTTGGGCCATGAGCATGTATATGTGATGGACCAAGGATTCGCTGCGTGGACGAGTGCCGGGCATCCGGTAACGGATGAGATTGCGGAGCCGACTCCTGTGAAATTCCTGGCAATCGTTGAACATACGATGCTGGTAGAGATGGATCAGGTACAGGAGCTGCTGGGGAGAGAAGGCGTCACGCTGATCGATTCCCGAGAGACGCCACGTTATCGTGGCGAGGTGGAACCGATTGACCGAGTGGCAGGCCATATTCCGGGAGCTATTAATCGCTTCTGGAAGGACGGACTGACGGTAACCGGCAGCTGGAAGGTTGCAGATGAGCAAGCTGAGCGCTTCGCCGATTTGGACAAAAACCGCGAGCTCATCGTGTATTGCGGCTCAGGCGTTACGGCGACTCCGAATGTGATCGCTCTGCAGGAAGCGGGTTTTACCAATGTGAAGTTGTACGCAGGTAGCTGGAGCGATTGGATCTCGTATAGCGAGAATCCGGTGGCGACGGGGGACGAAGAGAACGCTTAATGAACATAGCAGTATGTGATTCGGAGTACATCGTTCATGTGGCGATGTACTTCTTTGCGTTGGGCTGGGGTGTGTCGAAGTCAACAGAAAGTCAACGCTCCCATGCTTCCAAATTCCATTTTCGGATGAACTCTAATTTGTACATGTCCTGCCCAATTGTACTTGATAATCGATTGTGTTAGCATGGACTCAGATGAATATCCAGGAGGCGTTTAAAATGAAAACAACAATTAACTACGGGCAAATTTGTAAAGGGACTAGCGCATAATCGCCCTTAAACTGCGTGATTCCCCAATCGAAAGGGGAAACCGATTTGAAGAAGTATGCATTGCAGCAGTTCGAATATCACGTTTGGGCGAACCGGAAGATTTGCGAATATTTACAGCAGCTTTCAGAGGAAGTATACCGCAAGGAGATTGTCAGTGTATTTCCGACTATCTTCGATACAATGGTTCATATTTACGTAATTGATCGAGGTTGGTTGTCTTTTTTTGTTGCGGGTGGCGTCACTGACATGTCGGCTGAGTATTTGGAGAACCTGAAAGACTCGATCGATTCTGCAGTAGCAGAAACCAAAGGAAGGCGCATCGAAGAGTTAAGTCAGATGATGATTGATCTGACCGATAAGTTTCGGTTATTCATTGAACAGCATGAGGACATCGAGGTCATTTACCCTTCCGGAGCGTTCAATGCCCGGTGTGTGGATTATATTCAGCATCTCGTGAACCATGGAACATACCACCGCGGTAATGTGACCGCCATGCTTCGGCAATTGGGACATCCGGGAACACCGACAGACTATGGTTTTTATCTGTATACGTTAAGCCAGTAATCTTTTTTTATGGAGATAATGGACTTTAGCCTGGAACATGTGTTCCAGGCTTTTTTAAGTTACTAGTATGAACATTTACGAAGAAGCCAAATGAAGTTTAAAATACTGGCAAAAGCAGTAGCAGGAATTAAGGAGCCCGCTGGTGGTGGGCAGTTGAAGAGGCGTGGACGATGTATTCCTCTTCTTAGTCAGGGCAAGAGCTACATGCTCTTAGAGCCGCCAAGCTCAGGGAGCTAAAGAAGAAGAAGGTTTGCAGAGGACATAATACATGGGTAGCGATACAGCATAAAGGGAGGGTCCCCTCAAGTAGATGGTGTAGGACTGCTTCGTTCTGTTCCAGAGAATGGCCACAGCGGCGCCCGAGGGTCAGGCGCGGCGTAAAAAGAGTAAGCTCTAATACATACCTTTTTGTAGCTATGTATGTTTGGATACATTTTTTCTTTGAGATGTATTTAGGTTTACTTTTCTTACTCTTTTTACGCGACTCTTTCTGGTACGGTCTCTAGGGTATCTTTATGGTTTACGCTCGTTTATGCAAGCCTTTTGCTGAGTTCGTGGAGTTTTCCCACCATCTGACGTGCAACGTAGGGTTGTACCGTTTCGCCTCGCCCCGATCTCTCCGAGCCAATGGCGCTGGCGTGTCGTAATCCACGTTTTTGCTTGTTGGCGGGAAAGACGATCCTTGGTTAACTGTGGCGGCAATGTAATGAAGCTGTCGATTCAAAGAGTCTGTACATGCCACGACTTCAAGTCTGTAACCAGGTTCAGGACAGAATCAATAGTTGGAGCGATTGGATTTAGTGAAAAAATGGCGATCTAAGATGATTTCAACTGAAGTCAATCGTTCATGTACGGATGAGTCGGATGAGCAAAGAAATATTGGATAAAAGACGTGAGCCGTTTAAATCGCTTCTGAGCAAAAATCAAATGATGATCAACCGGTTTGCGGACGCGGAAGGAAGGTACGTAGGACGCGTGTGTGGGGCTGCAGCAGATTGCCAGTGGGCAGGCTGTTACGGCTCTTTTTTTGTTTTTGTAACAACTTGACTTAAAGTTCACTTTAAGGGATACAATTCTTTAAGCGTAGTAAATTAAATAAACCTAGCAAAGGGGATTCTTATGGAAAATAGAGAACAACTAGTGCATGAATTTAAGCGTCTTATTACATTTGCAGAAGGATTAAAATCGTATTCTGAGGCGGAGTTGTCAAGTCCGATTGCACCAGGGAAGTGGTCTCCTAAGGAGATCATGGCTCATATTATGGTTTGGGATCAATATTATTTCGAATACGCGATTACTCCAGTAGCAGCGCGTCAGGAAAAAGCGGTCATTACATCAAGTGATTTAATAGAAGTCGACAGTTTTAATCACAACTCTATGCAAATTGCCAAGGAGCGAGCTGCTAATGAGCTTTTTGAGCTTGTAATTGAAACAAGAGAGCTGTTCATACAAAAGCTGAACCAAATTTCAGAGCAAAGTCTAAGGCATTCTTTCGTGGACGCAGATGGGACAACCTTTGTTATTTTTGATTTTGTGGTTGGTTTAATTGAGCATGATCAGCATCATATGGACCAGATTGAAAATTTATTAACGTCAAACACAAGCCACTTGAAATAGCTGTCCCTAATTTCTATCTTATTCCCCGTGGGTTGTGGCGAGGGATGTGAATATAGATTAAGGCCCAATTGTTCATCCGTGCGTTAAGAAACTGGAAAGGCATCGACGCGTGTCCGTTTCAATAGGATGCATCGCGGAATGAAGTTTTTGTTTCTTATTTATCCCTTTTTTTATATAATGTAATTAATTTACTAGTTATTCCATCGACGAGCGCGCTGATTTCTTTATGATTACCCTTCACAGAGAGGAGGTGAGAATAATGAAAAAGGTAATATTAATGGTCCTCATTGCTATGTTTGCTTTCTCCAGCTCGGCTTCTGCCGCTTATACTGCAGAATCAGTAGATACAAGATATGGGCTGCCAGATCACTCTAAGTATTCCTATTCAGTGACTCTTTCGGGAGAACCGAATACTCAAGTGACCGTCACTTTGATGTACAAAGGACCTTGGGGGCAGCGCGAACCTGTCTACGGCTCCACCCTTACCGTCACGCTCAACGCCGGCGGATACGCTACGGTTAACAGTCCCGATCTTTATTGCTGTTCAGCAACTCATACTTTTCCCTATGGTAATCCTGTAGTTATACAAGCCCAATTCCAAGGTAGCTATGGATCTGTTCCTATGTTTTATTTACAGCCAAAATATTAATATTGTCGTTGCATCATATGCGAGTTTGGGGCTGCGACAGGCTGCTGAGAGGCAGGCTGTTGCAGTCCTCTTTGTTGTTCCTTTTTCAAGTGCCTAGCAGTTCCAAAGGCATAAAAGCGTAGTCCCCATTTTTAATGGATACCTTATGAGGAGAATCCGGTTTCGGTAGGGGACGAAGAGAAGCGTTAATCGTTGCTGTTACATCTGCATATGAATCGCTCCCCTCAATATGAATGAAAAAATGCCGCCAAAGGATGGCGGCAACAAGTAGGTTTATAGTAAAGAAGCGAACAAGTATGACTATAACTCATATAACGAAGATCAGCGTTTAGAAGGTTATACTAATGTCGGCTAATTTCCTTTTTAATCTCATTGTCAGCTTTAATAATGCCATACACTTTGGCTGTTTCAACGACTTTTCTAAACAAGTCTATGGAGACAGATGGTTCGACGATAAGCATACCAACGACCTTGAGATTAAGTTTCTGGTCTTGCTTTAAAAGGGATTCAAGGTGGTCATTGGTTAGAACCTGAACACCAATAGTTATGGCTTTTTGTTGAGTCATTTGCTTAATTTCATGGGCATGCAAGTTGATTTGGTTGCGTATTCCAGTTCTTATCAAATCTGTTCGATTAGTATAAAAGCCTTGCTCCACCAGTAGGTCAATCTGACCTAAATCAACAGCACCTAGATTTAGCGTAATTTTCTCGGTCTCCGACATGAAAGCACATCCTTCCAAATATCATCTATATACCATCCATATGGATGGTATCATGGTATTAATTGGATGTCAAACCTTTTTGGTGCAGACAACTATCAACAAGCCGCAAACAATACGTCGCCAGCAATTCATCGCTCTCCCTTCCATGTACACAGAGAAGGCCGGTTAGCCCCTTCACTGGAGAGAGGCTGTAACCGGCCTTTCATATTAAAAAGTCAACCTATCAGCATTTTTCTGAACTGTCTTTTCTCTTTGGACGTATCGATTCATTGCTTAATTGGATTTCTCATAGTTGATCAAAGGAGATGCAATGTCGATCAGATGTTCGCGAGACAATTTTTCCACAGAAAGGTCATCAAGGCGATAGTAACTTTGGTTATCATTTTCTCCCCAAATAAGACGTTGAGCGGAACTATGGAGTCCTTTTAAATAAAAGGCTTCTGTTACGCCGATTTTGATCTTCTCCACCTCTAAATCATTCATTTCGGTCGAAAAAATGGTCTGGTCAGGTACATGAAACCATACTTTTAGAGATACTTGTTTTCCGTAATCATTTTTGTAGTTTGCTTGATAGCCGACCGCTTCACCAAGCACCTTCAATTGATAACTAATTTCACCTATGGTGATTGAATTTTTCCATGAAGTTACGTTTGGTATCTCATCGTTCAAATCATGGAACAACAAACCCGATTGAAATACAAAGCTGTCTCCAATCTCATTTAATGGTGCTCGGTCGCCAATTTGCGAGGAAAAAGGTTTATAATCTGTATAGAGTCGTTCGTTTGCCAGGCTGATGTAACGATTTTGGTCCTTTATGTAGAATGTAGCTGCTTCACCTTCGGCAAGCATATTTTGCAATGCAGCGATATCTAATGTAGAATCAGACTCTTCGTTATGAAGAAGACTTCTAAGCTCTACAGTAACCGCGCCATCCGGAGTGAATAGTTTCCAGGATTGTGCCGCCGCGAAGCCAAAGCCGCATGCAAACAACATCGTTGCCCCAATCAAGGAGATATACCATACTTTTTTTCTGTTCAGGCTTTTGATCGAAGTACTCGTATGCCGTTGCCCGCTTTGGCTATTATATCGAATCGCAGCCATAATGCTTTCTGTTCTATCGATCTGGGGTAATTGCTCTTCCAATAATGTCAGATTCGTGTGCCAATCTGCGTGTGTGCGGTTCTTCAATTTCTACTCCCTCCAGTTCCTTCCAAATTTTCTTTAGCTTCGATAAGGATCGTCCTGCTTTTTTGCGTAGTGCCGTGGGCGACTGGGGAAAACTCTGGCTAATCTCGTCATAGGATTGTCTCTCTATCACTCTGAGCACAATTAGCGATCTTTCTACTAACGTTAGTTGCTGTAGCGCAAACTCCATTTGGGTTAATACTTCCTTTTGCCTTGCTATTGCATATCCATCATCTACATTTTCATTACCAAGTGGTTTAAGCAGCTTCATCATCAAGGTGGTCACTTTCCGTTTTCTAAGCAAGTTAAGGCAATGATAATAAGCAATCTTATATAGCCATGCTGAAAAAGATTGATTGTACGTATACAAAGACAGCTTCTCATACCCCTTAATAAGTACGTCCTGCACAGCATCTTCTGCTTCCTCTCTTTGCATAAGCAGATGATAGCAGTATACATATAATCGCTGCTGATATCTTTTAATGAGCGCAGCATATTGCTCTAATTGTCCGTCTCGAACTGCACGAATTAATGCTTCATCAGAGTCTTCGTATGGTTGCTCTTGCACTAGCATTGACTCTCCTTTCTTTTTGATTCTATTTATTAAACACCGCAATGTATGTTTTGTGACAGCTCGTATTAAAATGCAGTAAGTATGGTTGCTTGTAGCCTATTATTTAATGCTTTAATAGTAGAATCAGCTGCAAGTTCCGTCCACTCTAAGTATTATTATGCTGGAGCGATGGGATCTCGTATAGAGAGAATCTGGTAGCGACAGGGGAAGAGTAGAGGGCATAAGGACGCGTCGGACGCGGGTTGGAGGGCTGTGACAGGTTGTTGAATGGCATCGTACGTTTCCGATATTTTTCTAGAATGTCGTTAACAACTCATTAATTTTATTTAGTTCATCCGTTATTCTATGTAAAAGTGCAAAGATGGTCTCAATGTACATTTTGTGAAAGATGAAGTAGATAACCATATGTATAACGATTGCTGCAACTATAGTTATATATTTTATTATTCGCTCATCCCCGAAAAACTCATTAAATCGATTAAGCCCAAGGTCATTTATTTTTATTGCAGTGTATAAAGTTGCAATAAGGCTTACTACTCTTAGTAAGAATTGTTGCATGTTACTAATAGTAAGACCTTGGTTAAGATGGTCGAATATAAATAAAAAATCAATTAAAGTGAGTAGCTCCCCCAAAACGGGGATGTTACTTACAACACTGTTGCCTACTAAACCAACATTAATAAATTGTAGTATAATCGCAACTACAATGATTCCGCCAAAAATAATAAATTTTTTATTCAAATCAATCGCTCCTAGTGTGATGGGAAATATTTAGATTATTAGAAGTGTTTACGCTTGGAGCATCATATCCGTTTCAAAGCAATTTATCTCCAAGTGGGAGCCAGAACAGATCACTGCCGTCAAGCAGGCATGGGCTGCTGTTATAATTGTTCTAAAGCTTCAGTTGCTGAAGATATTTATTTGGGAAATAGGAGGCGGATTTCTTGCATTCGAATGAAGACAGCGAGACGCGGAATCAAATGTCTGCTGATTCTGGGATAGGAGAGAGAACTTATCTGATTGGTGAAGTAGCTAAAATGATTGGATCTAAAGTTAGAACGATTCGTTACTACGATGAGATTGGGTTAGTAAAGCCGACCAGTCATACCGAAGGAGGGCATCGGCTATATACGGGGGAGGATACTTGGCGTTTAGAGCTTACGTCAACGTTGCGATATCTGGATTTCAGCATTGAAGAAATCAGTAAGCTCTTATCCGGAGTTTTATCCGTCGATAAAGCGCTTGACTGGCAGATTGAATCTCTTTCCATACAGGTAAGTGCGCTTACCAATATGATCTCTATTTTACAACAAGCCAAGCAGCAACAAGGGGATTCCATGCGACACCTCTATGATTTTGTCCAAGCTAAAGCATCAAATGTCGAAAAACGAAACCAGTTTATTGCCGAGAAGGTGGTGGCAACAGGTCTCTTTGACGAAGTTCCTTCAGAATGGCAAGATCCTATGCTGCATTACTTTAACAAATATATTGTCAATCAAGAAAAAACGACAGCTCAACAAATAGCAGCCTGGAATGAACTGCAAGAGATCATAAACGACACTCAATTCATTCAGGATGTAAAAAACACCAATTTTTCATACTTTACTAAGGAGCTTCAACCCCGCTATGACGCAGCTACATGGATCAAGAAGCTGGATCATATCTATGCTCGATTGACACAAGCGTTGGAGGCCAAAAAGTCTGCCGACAGTCCTGAGGTTCAGGCAATTATTGAAGAGACAGTCTCGTTATATGCAATTACCGAGCAAACCATCTATAACGCTGATTTTCTTAAAGCTTTTTTCGAGCATGCCGAGCAGACTCGGTCGCCTCTTATTGAGCGCATCAATAGGCTGTGTGCCATTATGAGTCCGCAATTAAACTTGCTCTCAGAAGGAAATCACGTTTTTTTCGAAAACCTGCAAAGGAAGTTGAATTCGTAACCTAAATATGTGAGCAGCCCAAAGGCTAAGGCCTTTGGGCTGTTCACATGTTTATTCAGTCTTTTATAAGTGTAAAATCCGAATTTTCTCCAATATGTTGCTCGATTAGCCGGAATGGCTGTTGTTTTAAATAATGATCAAAGAAGTCCTGCGAATAATCGTTAATGAGGTTAAAGCCCTCTTGAATATCACGTCCCTGCATCAATTGGAACAGGGGGGAGAACAGAACAAAGTCGGTGAAGCTGATGTGTGTCGTCTCTTTTAGGATCATCCAGTAGTTGCCGCCTTTGGTGATATGATCGAACCGTGGCAGCACTTCCTTCGTCATATCAATTGGGCTGCCTTCTGTGGTTTTCTTCATATTCTCTACACTGGAATCAGCACTCATCATCATAAAAGGTTTGTTCAGCCCTTCTTCGGGAATACGCAGTTCACCATATAATGCGCCATCCATATTGAGCGCTGCCTTTACTCTTGAATCCCTCATTAATACTTGCATGCTTGTCGCCCCGCCGAAGGAATGACCGAACATCCCCACATGATCCATATCCATTCGGCCGGTAAAACGCTGGTCCGGGTCATTCGCTGCCAGCTCCTCGATCTGATCCAGTACGAATTGGATATCTTCTACCCATTGTGCATTAGCCTTATCCAAGTCGGCGATGGACGTAATGTCTGGCATCATTAAAGGGGCTACACGTCCATCCGGGAAAATGGAGGCGGTGCTGCTATAGGTATGGTCGATGCCGACTACGATGTAACCCTGGCTGACCAATTGTTCGACCTGGAAGGTGTTTTGCATTTTATTCCCCGTGAGGCCGTGTGAAAAAAGAAGCACCGGATAGGACGGCTCCTCCTTGGAGATATCTACATTTACTATAGCGTGTGTCTTGACGTAGCCGATAGAACTGAACAACAGCTTAGGGAAATTGAGCATCTGGCTATAGCCCTCGGCAAACACATTGATGTCGGAATGATAGGCTTGCGTCTTTCCTTTTGCCTTTGCGTCAGCAGGATACCAGATTTGTACCATTAATTGACGCTTATCGTTTGTATCAGGTGTAAAGATTTCGTCCCTTTCTTGATCGGTCCAGTCATAGGTGACGGTGCCGATTTTGTAGGGACCTGCTGGCTTCTCAAAAGTGAATACCGGAAGCAAGAGCGGCAATGCTACAGCGACGGCTGAATAAATAACGGTCATTGTCGTCGCTAGAATGCGCTTCAACAGCTGGACTTTTCGTCCCGTCCGTTTCTCATCTTTTTTGTCTCTGCGCACCCATATGGAAGCGGCGATCAGAAGCGGCAGTGCCGTTATAATATAAGCAGGAATCATCGGCCAGCGCATCCCATCTATGACTCCATGCAGCAGCATCATAATGGAAGAAACGCCGAAACCGATGAGAAGGGAGCGCCGCCGCTTGTTTTTGGCGAACAGAATCCACCCCAGCATTACAATATTGAAGACTAGTAACAACATTTCTAAAGACCTCATCATCATTAAACCTCCATGTTCAGTTAACTGCTAGCTGCTAGCTATTTCAAAGCTTACAACCTCCAGTAGGTGAAGATTCAAGTCCTAGTCGTACAACTATTTCTTCCATACGAAAAAAAGGCATATCAAGCTGTTGTCATGACTGCTTGATATGCCCTCGCTTATTGTTTATCCAGATGTTTCATTACTATTTTCTTCGCTTGTTTATGACGGATAATTTATGCCATTTATCCTTCTCACGAAGGTAGGCAGCTTTATTGGTTACGAACAAATTTTCCTTCTTCAATTGCAAGTAGCGCTGCCAACGATCCTCATTAAGCGCACCGTTTTGCATAGATTGCTTGACTGCGCAGCCTGGCTCTCTCTCATGTGTGCAATCAGCAAATTTGCATTGTTGGAACAGTGCTTCCACATCAGAGAACGTCTCGCTAATTCCGCTATCGGCATCCCACAGCCCTAGCTCACGCATGCCGGGTGTGTCGATCACCATCACGCGATTGTTCAGCAGTGTGAGCTGGCGGTGGGTCGTGGTATGGCGGCCTTTGGAGTCTTCCTCACGAATGCCGGATACCTTCATAATTTCTTCCTCGGCTAGTGCATTAACCAGGCTGGATTTGCCGACACCGGATGAGCCAAGAAATACAATAGTTTTGCGCGGCTGCAAATAGCCTTTCAACTCGTCAAGTCCGTCGCCAGTCTTGGAGCTAATGGCAAATACGTCTGCACCGATTGCAATCTCTCTGACCTGCTGAAGCTGTTCGGATACTTGATGGGACAGATCGGCCTTGGTCAGCACAATAACAGGCTGAGCTCCACTTTGCCAGGCCATCGTCAGATAACGTTCAATCCGTTTCACGTTAAAATCATAATTGAGCGAAGCCATAATAAATACATAATCGAAGTTTGCCGCAACCAGTTGTTCCAGTATGCTCTTCGCATAGGCTGCACCGTGACCGGAATAATCACTGCGGGAAAAAGATGACTTGCGTTCACCGGTTTTTACAATCAGGCTGTCACCGCCGGAATTATATTGAAGCAGGACATAATCTCCAACTGTAGGAAACCGTTCATCTGCAGTCCCGCTAAAGTAAATACCGGATTTGAGCCTTGCTCCAATTTCTCCATGCTGACAGACAACCTCATAGCGCTCCCTGTGGACAGCGGTAATTCGTCCCGGAATGAGACCGGAGGAAGCTGTTGTTTCATCAATAGGGGAGATACCGTAATCTTCAACGTTCGTGTTCATGTTTTTTTGCCTCCACATCGTTAATTTCGTATTCATGCGTAAGTGCTCATGGTTGGTTTCATACAAATTCATGGCCATGCTTTAAGGAAAAAAGCATGACAAAAAAGCGCAGCAAGCAGCCATTCCTATGCATAGGCTGCTCTGCTGCGCTTCATTGGGAAAAACAAAAAACACACCTCAACGAGTGTGCCTGCAGTTAACAGTATTCACGAAAGGTTACTTTGACAACGTGGGCATACATGCAAGCTCAAATAGACGCACACACAACTCCTGAAAAACTAGCTGGAGCCGGAACGCAAAGATGCTGCCTAAAGGCGCATGCTGCCCGTATTCGGTTTTAAGAGTTTATCACCATTACATGAATTGTCATTTGAGAAACAGCTCCCTTCAATAACTATAAAAAGTATGGAAAAACGGTGCAGACAGGTAAAATCTTCTGCTATTCAAAGGTATCATATGTTTCCAAAGTTGGGAATAAAAATCCGAGCCGACACATGGTTTAAACCAAACTTTACCATGCAACTGACATTTGCAAAATAAGAGTCGATCGAACGTATGAAGAGCAGAGGGTAGAGCTCAATTCAAATGAAGGCGAATATGGATCTGAACTCCATTCAGCCGCACTTGTTAAGGGAAAGCTGCAGAACGAAACCTTGGATGTTCTTATCTACAATGTAGTCATTTGGGAGAGGGAAGGTTTTGAGGATCACTATACCTTCGATAACGATGAGCTGTGACGTGTATAAATCCCGGTGAACTGGCAGCCGAAATTCCGTATGAAGACGGGGCTGACCACGACAATTTTATTCTCTAATAAATTCCCCGTCTATGTATCGTCCCCGAGTACTTTCGCCATTCACGTAATTTGCGACTACAATGCCCTCAGCAGTATGTTCGTACCATTCACCATACCATTGCCCTGTGTAGGTTGTGCGATTTATGTCTGTCAGCGTTCCTTCTCCGTTTTTCTTGCCTGCCATCCAGACTCCGTCGAATAGAGTGCCATTCCGATAAGTATAAATGCCCTTTCCGTCAAACAGCCCGGATTTATATTCACCGACATAATGATCGCCGTCCTCAAAAAATTCCTTGCCCGATCCGGATTTCTCCCCGTCTTCCCAATATCCGGAGTAGATGCTTCCGTCTTCGTAGATATAAGTGCCATAACCGTTTCGTTGACCGTCATTCCAAGTACCGATATATGCATCATTGCTCGTTAAAAAGAGGGCACCCTGACCGCTTTCTTGCCCTCGCGAAAATTCTCCATAGTAGAAGTTTCCTCTCATGTCCCGGCGTATGCCGACCTCATCATGTTTGCCTTCCGACCACTTTCCGATATAGTAGGCTCCATTTGGGGAGAGCGCTTGTCCAAATCCGCTGATGGCATCGTTCTTCCATGTGCCTGTGAACGTTTTTCCATCCGGATATTGTTTTTCTCCGATACCGTTAGCCTGCTGCTCGCGTATTTGGCCAGTATAGATAGATCCGTCAGGATAAGCTTTGGTGTAATCGGCAATATGTATATTATCATTCATGTTAACTTGAAATGGAACCAACCATATTTCTTGCCGTCTTGCATATGTTTATGCTATATTTGGTCTACTTCAAGTATAAGGAGGGTTGTTCTAATGTTGGGTGCTTTGACTAGAAGAATTCGTTTTGTTCCTTTGTCCCACTAAATTTCATAGTGAGCAAAGGCTCTGCCTGCGTGCGGAGTAAAACGGAATCAGTCTGCCCATTTTAGGACATCCCCGATCGTATCGGAGAACAAGGGACAGCCAGTCTGTCTCTTTTTTGCGTGTGTAAAAGTGTATAGGTGCATGGGAAACGTCTGCCCATTTTCGTATTGTGCCTTACGTTTGTTTACATGCGCACTATTTAACTTTTTTCTTCCGTTTTTTCGCCGCAGGCATATGCCTGCGTTTTTTTTGTTTTGCGAAAAATTAACGAAACGGGAGAATCATATGCGAAAACAAAATAAGAAGCAAGGTAACGCAAGAGCACATAAATCCGGCCCCAATTTCTCTGCACAGCATTTGCTGCATCATCCAGAGACGATTCGGCAATTCATTCGTTCTGCCCGATTAAGCTCATCCGACACTGTGCTTGATATCGGCGCAGGCAAAGGAAGCTTGACCTTCCCGCTTGCTGATCAAGCGGGGAAAGTGATTGCAGTGGAGATGGATGCGGAATTTGTTCGCTTTCTCCGCGCAAAAGCGGAAGGAGATCCCCGCATACGGATTATCCAAGGGGACATCAGATTGCTGCGGCTGCCGAAGGAAGCATTTCATGTGGTAGCGAACATTCCGTTTTCCATCACAACGCCTATTCTTGAGAAGCTGCTCGGTCCCGAGGGAAGGGCGTTTCAACGGGGAATGTTGATTATAGAAAAAGGAGCAGCACGCAGGTTAACGCAGACCGAGATGGTGGATCCTCGTTTGTTATTGTGGAGAATGCATTTTGTATTGGAAATGCGATCGGTTATTCCCCGCACTCACTTTGCTCCGCCGCCGCGGGTGGATGCTGCCGTGTTGCGAATTGAGCGAAGAGAGCGTCCGCTGATTCCCATCCAGCAAGGTGCCAGGTTTGTGGGATTTGCCAAGCTCTTGCTGCGCGAGCCCCGAATTGCAGCGGTTCATGCGTTAAAGGGGATTTTCACGCCTGCGCAGATCAAAGCTTCTTTGAAACTGGCAAACGTTGACCGAGAGCAAACCGTTCTTTCATTATCCATGGAACAGTGGGCATCCCTTTTTTGCAGTATGCTGCAGCATGTCACGCCTCATCGTTGGCCGAAAGGATAGAAAGAAGAATAACTCGTCATGTCACTAAACTGATTCTGGGCATGCACAACACACCAGTACTACGAAAAGATGGAACTACCTGTACAGCGCCTCATCAGCGATTATGGATGATATATCCATAACCTATAGGAGGTGTGCAGGATGAACGACGTTTATGTGACAAGCATGGGGAAGTTTCTGCCGGGTGAGCCTATCGGAAATGAAGAGATTGAAGATTACTTGGGCCGAATTAACGGCAAGAGCTCCAAGTCCATGCGACGCATCCTTGAGCAAAATAAAATTCGCTATCGCCATTATGCTATCGATAAGGAGCAGCGCAGCTTGTACAGCAACGCCGAGATGGCGGCTCTAGCGATCCGCGATGCGCTGAATCGCAATTCGAATGTAGAGGAGAACGATATCGACTTCCTGGCGGTGGGCACGACACAGGGTGACCTGCTTGTTCCCGGCTTCGCGAGTATGGTTCATGCCGAGACCGGCTTGCCTGTCATGGAAATCGCAACCCATCACGGCGTATGCGCCAGCGGCATGCAGGCGATGAAGAATGCCTACCTGCAAGTGCTGTCAGGCGAGAGCCGCATAGCCATATCCTGCGCAAGCGAGTTTCCCAGCCGCACTTTCAAGCATACGAGATTCGAAGCGCAACAGGCCTACCGGGATAGCGCGGTACCATTCGATACTGACTTTCTCCGCTTCATGTTGTCGGATGGCGCAGGAGCGGCCATTTTGCAAAATAGCCCTGCTCCTAGCGGCTTGTCGCTTCGCATCGAGTGGATCGACAACAAGTCTTATGCGAACAGCTATGACGTATGCATGTACGCAGGGTTTAACAAGAACAACAAAGAGCATGCCAATTGGCATGAATACCAGTCGGTACATGACGCAGCCGACGACGGCGCAATTAATCTGAAGCAGGATATCCGGCTCGTGAACGAAATGCCGAAGGTCGGAGTTGATCGCTTCTTCGAGCTTGTAGAGGAAGGCGTGGTCGATCCGTCTTCGATTGATTGGATGGTATGCCACTATTCCTCGCACTTCTTCCGTGATGAAATATTCCGCCTGCTGAAGCTTGGAGGCTTAACGATTCCGGAGGAGAAATGGTTCACCAATCTGTATACGCGAGGCAATACGGGAGCGGCATCGATCTACATTATGCTGGAGGAACTGCTTGTCAGCGGCAAGCTGTCGCCCGGTGAACGCGTATTGTGCATGGTGCCGGAGAGTGGCCGATTCCAGACATCGTATATGATGATGACCGTTGTTGGCTCTAAGGATGAAGTGCCTCGGGTTTCTATCGAGGAGCGGGTGCCAGAAGCGCCGAAATTGAAGTACGACAGCACAGATGATGTACAGGCCCAACTGGTTCGCCAGCTTGTGCGCGTATGGATCGACTTCGAGCAGAAGCTTGCCCGTGTTCCCGTTATTCATAAGCTATACCAAGGGAAATTCACAATAAACGATTATAAGTCGCTAATGGAAAATATTCGCCAGCAAGTCATCGACGGCTCGCAATGGATCGCGCGCGCAGCGTCCTACATACCGATTGAGCATATCGATCTGCGTTCGATGTTCATTGCCCATGCCAGCGACGAACACCGCGATTTTCAAATTTTGGAGCGCAATTACGTTTCAGTCGGGGGTGATCTGGCAGCCATTCAGGCAGGGGAGAAAAATATCGGCAGCGAGGCGTTGTCCGCTTACCTATTCCAGCGTGCGAGCCGCGATAATCCCGTCGACCTTATCGGCGCTATGTGGATTATCGAGGGACTGGGCTGCCGGATGGCCCGTTATTGGGGCGAAATGATTCGCGATCAGCTTGGGCTGAACGACGAGCAGGTGTCTTTCTTGCTTTATCATAGCGATTCCGACGAGCTGCACTTCGAACGGTTGGAGGCTGTTGTACAGCACCCGCTGTTGACGGCAGAGATTGCCGCCCGAATCGTCAAGACGGCCAAGACGACCGCACGGCTGTATTTACTGCAATTAGAGGAGTTGAACTCTGTATGAGCGAGTCGGACTACTTTCGCAATATGACGCATGATCGGGATGACCCGAATCCTTTTCTCGCCATTTATCTCGATCAGAGCATTCCGTTCAATGAAGAAGCAAAAGCGGCCTATTTGAAGGATTGCTCCAGCCGGTCACGGCAGTTTCTGCTTCCGCTGCTTCGTCCGCTTGCCCGTCTCATGATCATTTTACTGCAAGTCTATAAGATCATCGTACCAAAGGCGTTCACCTCTTCCCGATTGCTGCACCGAGTGCTGCATGGGGGCATGAAAACATTCGTCAGTCCGAGCGCCAACTATATGATCCTGCGTCACTTCTACCTTGGATCGGAGGTGCTGCAGTTCATCCGTGACAATGTGCCGGGCGTGACTATTACGATGAATCCGCTTAAACCTACGAATCTGGAGCCAGTGAAGGATGATCTGTTCCTTATCCATGACTTGAACTTATACAACTTCGTTATCAATTTGAACAAGGAATTGCGGGAGAAAGGAGTAGAGGTCACCAAGCAAGAACGTCTGAACTTCGCAGCCATTACGTCTACGCCTCTGCCTATGGAGCCTATGCCGAAGCGGTGGACGAACTTCATGGACCTCACGACGGCAATCGAATGCTTCACGCCGGTGTACCAGTTGTTTCTGTCCGACAACGACTTCTGGCGTGCTACGAATTCCTTGCAATTAGACGAAACGATTGGCATTCTCGCTTCGAAAATCATCGGCAGCAACGACCGGCTCGCGCTCATTAACAACAAGCATCCGATGGTGCCGATGACGACGCTGAGCGCAGGCTTCCGGCTTGTGCTGCATGGACTCGCGACGGAGCAATTACACGCGCTGCTCGTCGAGCTGAAGCACAAGCAGGAGCTTGCTGCTTGATGCATGGCTCACTGCTAGGGTTGAAGAACTAACGTTAAACTTTATATGAGAGAATTAAGATAATATGGAAAGATGACGACTAACTTCTGAACGAACGATATCTCATTAAAAAATGATGAGGAATGTGAATCGGAAATGGTTAAAGCAGTCGATAGTCCCTCCTAAAATACAAACATTTTAGGAGGGTGAACCATGAAAACCCTATTTTGAATACTATTTGAATCAGGTAAGATGCACCTACAGCATGACCGCTAATATCGACATTACAGTACTGCGCGCAGAACTCAGCAACAGGGGAATGAAGGTATATCCAGCCCTGATCCAAGCGAACCGCTGAATACGTTCCCGATTTCCAGCATTCCTTGGGTTCACTTTACGGGATTTAATCTGAATGTTTATAGCGTGGGAACCTACTTGCTGCCCATATTTACGATGAGAATATTCGATCAACGGGACGGAAAGGTACTGCTGCCTTTATCCGTACACCTCCATCATGCGGTCTGCGATGGCTACCATGCCGGCAGGAGAAAACTGATCGTCGTGTACGGGCTTCTTGTTTAACCGCTGCGTAAGCAAGGGCGGGTAATAAATGAATGCTAAATACAGAGCACAGCTAGTTAAAGGCTGCGGCTCTGTATTTTTTTTATTTATTTAAGAGACTATACGACTAAAGACTTCAATGTTGATAAGACAGATAACCTCAATTCCTTCCAGCCTCTGTCCACGCATATCTATCGGCTATTTACACATGATTTCATTGAGAACTATTATCATTTATGATAGGATGTAGAAGGAATTAGAAGGAGCGAGGACAACATGAGGGTAGATGAGTATACGACGATATGGAACCATATAGCTGTCAAAATATCTGATATTCGCCACATAAGGATGAACGATGGGGAAGTGATGGAGGGCTACCGTCTACCAGCAAGCTGTTTCATATACAGTACGCGCGGTTCTGCTAGTGTGGCACTTAATGATGTGACGCACCAGGCTGAGCCATTCTATTTATTGCATGGCGCCAAAGGCATGAGGCTGGATATAGAAGCGAAGGAAGCATTCCATTATTATTTGCTTTTCTATAGAACAACTCTCGTATTCTCACGCTGGAAGGAAATAGGAAGACTGCTTGAGCGCAGCAACCCATTCAACATGCAATACGGATTCCGACCTGATGAGCCCCTTGGCTTGTATAGCTGCCTGAGTTCGTTGGAGTGTGCATGGAAGAATGGAGATAAGCTTGGCAGAATTCAAGCTACAGGGTTGTTCTATCAATTCGTACATGAGCTGTTGTGGCTGCTGAAAAATAATGAAGGAAAACTCGTCAAACCGGATTTCGTTACAATCGCAACCCGTTATATGCATGATCATTATCAGGATGTCATTACGCTTCAATCCCTTGCTGAGCAATTGAACTATAGCGTTCGGCATTTAGCGGTCAGCTTCAAGCAGCAAATCGGCATAAGCCCGATTGAATATTTGATCCGAATTCGAATCAGCCATGCGTGTAAGCTGCTGGTAGAGACGGACGCATCGCTGCGGGAGATTGCGTCGCAGGTTGGTTATCCCGACGTGTACTATTTTAGCCGAATCTTCAAGAAACAAACCGGCTTGTCACCCGCTCGTTATCAGACGCAAGAGCGCCAGCAGCCAGGAGCAAAGGATCGTCCATTTATTGTATCAGAATTGCACATTGGCACAAAGAGAACTCTGCGTTACACTAATCGTGGTAATGATAATCATTATCAATATAACGCTGGAGGGTCTATTTACATGAAAAGGAATTCTAAATCAGCCATACTGCTCAGTATGCTTATAAGCTTGACGGTGGTGCTTAGTGCCTGTATGTCAGGGGGAGGAGCCGGAAACAGCACGAACTCAGCTGCGATCACTCCGTCTGCGTCACCAACCGCCGTCGTAGAAAACGCAATAACAAACAAGACTACGGTGAGAGTCATCTCAACTGAAAAAGGCGATGTGGAAGTTCCTCTTAATCCTAAACGGGTAGTTGTTATGTATTTGATTGGCGATATTGCAGCTCTTGGCATTAAACCAGTCGGTATTTCCGAAATCTACGAAGGCGCTGCGTTTACGGAACATTTGGCCGATGCGGATTCCCTTGGGCCCGAATATGAGGTTAATCCTGAATCCGTTATGGCGATGAAACCGGATTTAATTATTGTGGCAACCGAGTTTACCTATGATAAGTTGAAATCGATCGCCCCTACAGTATACGTCCCTTACGATAAGCTAACTACGGAACAACGTATCGAGATGCTGGGTAAAGTATTTGGCAAGGAACAAGAGGCAAAGGCTCTACTTGAGGATTTTCAATCTAAGGTCGAAGCAAGCAAGCAGAAGCTGAAGGAAGCGGGCTTAATGGATAAAACGGTTACGATTTTGGAGGGAGGAGCCAAGGAAATGTTCGTTACTCAATCGACACATTTCGGACGGGGTTCCCAGGTGCTCTATGAATATCTCGGCATGAAAGCTCCAGACATTATTCAGAAGAATATGAACGCTTCAGAAACTGAAGCTGGTAAATCTGTATCTATGGAAGTGCTTCCTGAGTATGCTGGTGATTTCGTAGTTCGTTCTTCATGGGAAGGGATGGACGATTTATCGAATAATAATATCTGGAATAGCATAGATGCGGTGAAAGCGGGTCGTGTTATTGAAGCAGAGTTCGGCTTGTTCTTCTATACCGATCCATTGTCGCTCAATAAGCAGCTTGATGTGTTGGCCGAGAAAATGTTGGAAACAGCAGGGAAGTAAGGATGAATACGATGATGAAGGACAAATCTGCCTCGGTTAACCGGGGCAGTTTCATTTATATGCTGTTTCTACTACTCGGATTTGTACTGCTGCTTCTATGTGCAGCCGCCTCGATTTCGTTTGGAGCCGCCCGAATTAATATAGTTACGGCATGGGAGGCTGTCTTCGCATTTGACCCTGCCTTAACGGAGCATCAGATTATTCAATCTGCGCGAATCCCCCGTACAATTGCAGACGTTATGGTGGGTGTAAGTCTCGCCATAGCAGGAGCGATTATGCAAGGTACTACCCGAAATGCACTCGCTGATTCTGGATTGATGGGTGTCAATTCGGGCGCTGCATTTGCAGTTGCGCTTGCTTTTGCGTTCTTACCTGGAAGCAGTCACACGCAGATGCTGCTCATTGGTTTTGCTGGGGCTGGACTTGGAGCGGGCACGACCTATTTGGCTGCGGCACTCAATCGACGGGGCATGACACCGGAGCGGCTTGTCCTTGCAGGCATATCAATTACTATGCTGTTCTCCGCTCTTGGTACGTTCGTATCCATGAAATTCAATATAGGCAAGGCACTTGTTTACTGGACTTCGGGCAGCGTAGCAGGAGCTTCATGGGAAGAGCTTCTTTTTGTCTTTCCATGGTTTGTTGCAGGTGTTGTTCTCGCACTCTGCTTATCTCCATCAATAGCCATTCTAAGTCTTGGAGACGATATTGCGGTCAGTGTCGGACAACGTACAAAACTAGTGAAGCTATTGTCCCTACTCGCCGTGTTGTTGTTGGCTGGCTTGTCCACCTCGCTCGTCGGGCCTGTCAGCTTCGTCGGACTCATTGTCCCTCATATGATGCGATTCATCGTCGGCATTGACTACAGACGAATTGTTCCGGCATCGGCCATCTATGGCGGAGTATTCATGCTGTTGGCAGATGTGACAGGACGGATTCTTGCTCGTCCGAATGAACTGGCGCTCGGCATTATATTTGCCATTATCGGAGTGCCATTCTTTCTGTTCATTTCCCGTAGAGAGAAGAGGGCATTTTAATGAGAAACTCATCCATATCCATTATAAGCGGACTATTAGTATTACTAATAGCTGGTGCCATTATCAGTATTAATCTGGGCAAAATGGCGCTTAGTCCGATTGAAGTTATCACAACCTTATTCGGACAGGGGACAGCCGATAATCAACTGGTGCTGTTCGAATTTCGCTTGCCGCGCATCGCGTTAGCTGTGCTGGTTGGGATAGGAATGGCAACGTCAGGCACGGTACTCCAAGGGCTTCTCCGCAATGATCTTGCTGATCCCGGCATTCTAGGCATTAGCGCGGGATCTGGCCTTGTAGTGCTCACGTTTATATCGGTAGCGGGGGTGGGGAGTCTATCCTCTTCCATCATGCTCCCGCTGCTGGCATTTATCGGAGGGTTGTTTGCGGCACTCTTAATCTATTTGTTCTCATACCGAAAAGGAAAATTTCCATCCTCTACTCGACTCATTTTGACCGGTGTGGCGATTAATGTAGGTTTAGGTGCAGTGTCGCTATTTTTGACACTTAAGCTTGATGAGAATCAATATGCGTTCGCCCAAAAGTGGCAGGCAGGTTACTTATGGGGCGATAAATGGATTTACATTGCGATTCTCGCGCCATGGGTTCTGCTGTTATTCGGCTATGTCTGGTATAAATCGCGCACACTGAACACGATAGGAATGGGTTATGAAATTGCGACAGGCGTCGGTGTACCCGTAAATCGATCGTTTGTCGGTCTTACGCTCGCCGCTGTGGCAATTGCCTCTGGAAGCGTAGCGCTCGGCGGCTCGATTTTTTTCATCGGACTAATTAGTCCGCATATGGCGCGCAAGCTAGTGGGTCCCGATCACAAATTACTGCTGCCTACAGCCGGAATTATCGGGGGGATGATCCTTCTGGCATCGGATACGATTGTCCGTACAGCAAGCTTTTTCATGGGCATACCGGCTGGCGTGATCGTGACCATTGTAAGTGTGCCTTATTTCATCTATTTGTTGATGCGATCTTCTTAGTACTCGTCTGTAGAAATGTCTTATACCCCTATAAACTCCTCTTTAATCATGCTTTGAAGCATGTGTACGGAAGATTCAGCCGCGTATTCTCGGTGTCGAAGCTGCAGAAGGCCGATTGGAATACGCGGCAAATCCAGCTTTACTTCAATTCGCTTGACTTCAGGAATCAAAGGAGTAGACTCCAGCACGAGGCCGATAGCGAGCGTTTGTTTGAGGAAATAGGGGATGGTTGGAATTCGATTAACGATATGGTGCAGAAGGGGCTCCCCCTTGAACCGGGATAGATATTTGGAGAATTGAAGATGATACAGGCAAGTGCTCCCCCCTGTAGCAATCGGATACGCCAAGATGTCCTCAAAAGAGACCAGGCTTCTTTGGCACAACGGGTGATTGTGATCCGCGATGAGAACGGTATGCTCATGATAAAAAGGCTCGAAGTAGAAGGCCGTATGATCAGAGGGTTCTCCGCAGATGGCAAAATCCAGCTCGTCATTCAGAAGTGACTTGGCCAAGGAGTCGGTATTACCTGTGACGATCTGGCAAGCCATGCGTGGCTTTTGCTGCTGGAATCGGCGTACAGAATCAGCAATCACGGTCTCCATTACAGATTCAATTCCTCCCGCGCGCACAAGCCCGACTTCATCGTGTTGAAGTGCTCGTGCTAGCCCAGCAACATCGTTCCAATGCCGAATCAGGTTATCCACCTGCGACGCGAATAACCGCCCGGCACTTGTCAGTTGTACATCCCATCGTCTGTCAAACAACTGCACGCCCAGCTCCTTCTCTAACCGCTGAATCTGATTCGTTACCGTCGATTGGGCATAGTTTAATTTTTCTGCTGCTCGAGAGAAAGTTCCTTCCTGAACAATGGTTTGAAAGGCGGTCAGTTCTTTTAAATCCATTTACATCACCTCAATCGAATAATTTGATTAAGTTCATCATCTTATTCCATTATACAGATGGAGAATGGAGAGGTACAATGAGACCAACACAAGCAAGGAGTGGTTCTGATGCCTTTCATTCGAGTCAGCTATATGGAACAGCAGTATGAATCCCGTCAGTTGGAGCAGATTAGTCAAACTATCATGGAGGCCTTGATTCAACATTTTCATGTGCCGGAGGATGATTTGTTCCAAGTCTTTCATGCTCACAAACGAGAGGAATTCTTCTACAACAGAAACTATTTGAATATAGAGCGGAGCAACGGTTTGTTGTTCATTCAAATCACTTGCAAGTCCGGTCGAACAGTCGAACAAAAGAGGAGTCTCTACGACACGTTAGCAACAAAGCTGTCAACGGCTGTTCCGATGAGAAAAGAAGATGTGTTTATTGTGCTACTCGAGACGGAATTCGAGGATTGGTCGTTCGGGAATGGAGTCGCCCAGATGCTTCAGAGAAGGGAAGGGAGAGAAGTAAGCGATGGAGCATCGGAAGATTGAATCTAACGCAAGGAAAGCGTATGGAGATTTCGCTTCGGCATTCGTCCGCTATTCGGAAGAGATGTTATTCGGGGACGTGTGGCGAAGAGAGGAACTCTCTCTGCGAGATCGCAGTCTGATTACCGTGGCGGCTTTGGTCGCGGGGGGCATGACTGAGCAACTTCCGTATCACCTTCGTTTAGCTGAGGAAAATGGACTGAAACCAGAAGAAATGGTGGAAGCCATCACGCACTTGGCATTTTACACGGGGTGGCCGCGTGCAGCCTCTGCGATATCGGTTGCAAAGAGCGTCTTTGAATAAAGAATAGTTGGGTTCAAAAGCATTCTATACACCTACAGATGAATGAGATATAGTAACAATCGTATCATCCACAACAAACCGTCAGGGAATGTAAGTTTCCTTGACGGTTTGTTTTGCTGTAGGGGACTCCCTATGTCTCTTAAGAGGCCGAAGTTTTGAAAGCTATCAAAAAATAACAATCGTAGGTATAAATCCACGCAAAGTAAGCATATTCGGCATTTCATATGTAAAGGAAACTATTTAATAAAGGAGTTGCTCTGCATATGGGATGCAAGAGTTCTTCATCCTCACTGTATTGTTGCCCCGACAGGAAGTATGTGCAAGACAAAGTGTGCAACCCCTGGAATGGAAGCGGCGCAGCGGCAAACGATGTAGTCGTTTATTCCAATAACATCAATCGCAATATTGTCGGAACAGGATATCTTCAGTATAATACCGGACCCGCTAATATCACTCTCGAAATTCTCGATAGCGCAGGCACGGCTTTGGAAACGTTTATTCTTTCTCCCGGACAGAGTACTTCTTTTACGAGTCGCCGTTTCACGTCTATACAGGTTGCTATTCCGGCTACGGCCGGAGATTACCAGGGAGAGTTTTGCATCACGACTCGGTACCCCGTCGCTTAGTTTTTATATCTGACTAAAATGTTAGGGAGTGGATTTTAAGATGGCATGCAACTGTTCAAGCGGATCATTGACATGTTGTAAGGATCAGGAATATGTGCAAGACAAGGTGTGTATGCCTTGGGCGGGGGAGGTCCCCACTGGTGCGGCGGCAGTCGTTACGGTTAGCGTGTATACCAATAATTTCGGTCAGAATTTGGTTGCCACCGGGTATTTGCAATATGATTCTGGCCCGGAACCCATTACGGTTCAAGCGATCGGAGCAAATAATACTGTTATTGGCACTCCCATAACGCTTACACCGGGCACGAGCACTTCATTTACCTTCCGTAGATTTAATGAATTGCAAGTCATACTCCCCGTGGCTGCTGCTGGCGAAGGACCCTTTGCAGGCGAGTTCTGCGCGACGGTCCGTTATCCGCTTGCTTAACGGCTTAGCCTTGCTACGCTTAAAACGCAATAGGGGCACGCTTTCGCCTAAGCGGCATCTTCCGTTATTTTTGAACGGCTTAGCATGATCGGCCCCTTTTGTGAGCTCTAAGCTTGAAAAATGAGGTAATCAAATATTTTCCTTCAATTTGGTCAGAAGGGTTGTTTGGCGCTGATACTTGAATCGAGCTGACATTACGTGCGGTCAAGGTTCCGGTATTGCCGGGGTGGACCTGCATGCTGGATTTATTCTGTCCCGTTACGACGACCTCCATATACCCGGAACTTGATCGCTCATTATAAACTGACACTTGCGTAAGCGCCGCCTGAACAAGGGGGGCGCTTTTCCATATTTGCTGCGGGACATACTGGTTTTCCTGAAACAAGAGATTGCCGCAGCATTCCTTTTCGAGTAATCGACTTGACGGAGCAGCTTGCTCAATAGGCGGGTCGACTGGAGGGAGTGTCCAAGCCGGGGGATCGAAAGGGTGCTGGCGGCAGGGTACCTTTTTGGTGCAGCGGCGCCTTGGCGTTTTTTTTACGGGTACAAACATAGGCCAATGGGAAGTCTGGTTTCTTTTTCTGCGTCTGGCAGATATGCGAGATCTCCTCGACTCCAGCAGGGATAATAAAATGATGAGATAAACAAGGTTTTTTTTTGGAGAGCGCCCGAATTGTTTCAAGCCTATTCACTTCCTTTCCTGCCCGATTTGCAGTATCCCTGACTATATTAGATGTTTGGATGGGGTAATTGGTTATTCGTTTAAAGGATAATGGTCATAATTGTGTCATCCGCCTATTCTATTAAATTACGGCTGAAGGAGGTCAATGGCATAAGCAACATGTCAAGTTTCAACATGTAATGATAATGGCTGTCCATGTGACTTGAAAGAAGGAGGGTCGCATATGAAATCATGCGGGTGCAAGACGGGCTGCAGCTCTGGATGCGGTCCGGGCTGTGAATATGGTGTCGAGGGGATTGCGGATGGGACCAGTAAAAGACATAACAATTGTTGCCCTTTATATTGCGATGGAACGGACGAAAAGGTTTGTCCGACCGGCCCGACGGGTCCGACAGGAGCAACGGGAGCAACAGGTGAGACAGGTGCAACGGGACCGACGGGTCCAACGGGAGTAACAGGAGCGACAGGTGCAACCGGCCCCACGGGTCCGACAGGTGCAACCGGCCCTACGGGTCCAACAGGAGCAACAGGAGCAACGGGAGCAACGGGAGCAACAGGCCCAACAGGCCCGACAGGTGCAACCGGTGCAACGGGCCCGACAGGTCCGACAGGTGCAACCGGTGCAACGGGCCCGACAGGTCCGACAGGTGCAACCGGTGCAACTGGCCCCACGGGTCCGACAGGTGCAACCGGCCCTACGGGTCCGACAGGTTCGACCGGTGCCACAGGAGCAACAGGCCCCACTGGCCCGACGGGTCCAACCGGTGCAACCGGCGCCACAGGAGCAACAGGCCCCACTGGCCCGACGGGTCCAACCGGTGCAACCGGCGCCACAGGAGCAACAGGTGCAACAGGACCGACAGGTCCGAGTGGTGCAACCGGCCCAACAGGCCCGACAGGAGCAACAGGCCCCACTGGCCCGACGGGAGCAACCGGGGCCACAGGAGCAACGGGCCCGACAGGTCCAACCGGAGCAACAGGTGCAACGGGAGCGACCGGCCCGACAGGTCCGACCGGTGCCACAGGAGCAACAGGCCCCACTGGCCCGACAGGAGCAACCGGTGCAACGGGAGCAACCGGCCCCACTGGCCCGACGGGTCCAACCGGCGCCACAGGCGCAACAGGACCGACAGGTCCGAGTGGTGCAACGGGAGCAACCGGGCCGACGGGCCCAACAGGCCCGACAGGTGCAACGGGAGCAACCGGCCCAACAGGCCCGACAGGTGCAACGGGAGCAACAGGCCCCACTGGCCCGACAGGTCCAACAGGAGCAACCGGCCCCACTGGCCCGACAGGAGCAACCGGTGCAACGGGAGCAACAGGTCCCACTGGCCCGACGGGAGCAACCGGGGCCACAGGAGCAACCGGCCCGACAGGTCCAACCGGTGCAACGGGTCCCACAGGTCCCACCGGCGAAACAGGAGCAACCGGACCTAATTTTGCCACGACGGGTTTTTCGGCGCTAATTACGAGCCTGACTGTGAACAACACTACGGTGTTAAATAATTGGTCTGTAGCAAGTCCATACTATGGAAATGCAAGCTTTAACCCAGTTACCGGCATATTTACCGTTCCGAATACGGGAAGATATTCTATTAAAGCTACGATTAACTATGCAACAACAGCCACTATTAATGTGCAGTTGGGAGCAGGGATTTTTCCGTCCTTCCGTATAAGACGAACCGCTCCGGGCCCTGTCATTACGGATGTTCTTAACGGAGCGTTGTCTATAGTGGATGTAACCTTATTGATTTTGACACTTAGAGTTATTCTTGCTTCCGGAGATGTTGCGCTTGCTGGCGATCTCGCATTGAACGCTGGCGATCAGATTACTTTAGTGTATGTTACCGGCGGTCTCACCTTGAATTTGAACTTGGGTGGTCCTTCAGGTCTAGGTATTGTATGGTCTATCCACCAAATCGCCTGAATGGCTCACGAATGCTCCGAGCATATGATTCACTGCTTGTCGAGACGATACGCTGATTCTTGCCTGCTGGCAAACATACATTCCCTGCGCTTTCTTTAAGCGGTCAGGGATATTTTTTTTCAGTCTCCTCACAATGTTGCATGCATTCAATTTGAGAAGCTCCGCTTCATTACAAAGATACGCTAACAGGCTATGGGCAAGCGACCTATCATGGTCTTTTTTGTTTTCTGTTAAAGCCTTCCGTTGTAATTGATAATAGTTATCAATTATAATTTACTAGGATGGAGAAGGTGAAACCAGCGATGAAAACAGGAGGATTGCCTGAGATGCTTATCAGCAGAAGGGCTGCAAAATGTCGAATACCGTAAAGGGACTGAAATTGGCAGCAGGATCTTCTTTTTAACGTTTCGGATGAATTTTCTCACACGCTGGAGATCTGAGAAGACGTGACTGATGTAAGGATAGGGGCTGTGACAGGTTAAGAGCAGAGGCCTGCTGCGGCCCTCTTTGAGCATATGAAAGTTGGATTAAAGGAGGTTATGCATGTTGAACGTGGGAGAACCGCAGCTGAATGCGGGACAATGGATTGCCCAATGGGAGTCGACTGCACCACTAACGGGTAAATGGATGACTGTGGGCGCTATTCATCATATGCCCAGTCCCACATTGGTCTTAATTACCGATGGTCAAGCGATCTGGAATATAAATGGGCAACATGTTCATGTGGCACCTGGACATTTAATCGCGATGGAGAGGGATTTGGTTATCGAAGTAGTAGAAGGGGGAGATTTGGATTTAGCGGGCTGGCAAATTCAGTTTCATACTTATACGTTATTTCATAAAGAAGGAGGAGGCCAGAGCTTCGAATGGCGTGTACCCGATGGAAATATGGTTATGAAAATCGGGCTGACAGGCGGTTTCTTATCCAGCATCAGTGATCGGTTGAATGAAGAATGGCTTGAGGATAGCAGCGGCAGGATGGTTGAAAACCAGCATTTTCTCTATGGATTATTAAATCAATTATATCAAAAGCAACCTAGCGAGCAGCAAACGATCGAAAAAGGTATGATGCGTTCAATCGCTTATATGCAAGAGCATTACGATAGGGTGATTACCCGCAAACAATTGGCCCAAATCGCGGGAATCAGCCAGTGGCATTACTCTCGAAAGTTTAATGAGCGATACGGCAAGCCGCCCTTGGATTATTTGGCTAACTATAGGATTTATCGCGCACAGGAGGAACTGCTGCTAACCTCAGCGAGAACGCAAGAAATCGCGAAAAAAGCAGGTTTTGAAGACGCTCCTTATTTCAGTCGTCGTTTCAAACAATTGGCGGGCGTATCGCCGAGAAATTACGCTCGAACGTTGAGCGAGCGCAGACTGATCTCTCTTTCACCACTTTGCGCTGAAGTGTTGATCGGACTCGGCGTCATTCCACATGCTGTAGTTGTAACGCCCTTGCTATTAGCTGATCATCAACGACAGCTCTTTCATGAACATCGTATTAAGCTGCTGGAAGTTCCGCAATATGTCATTCATTTCGAATGCATGGAGCAAGAACAGCCTGAATTAATTATTGGGCATTTTGTAACGGAAGCCATGAAGAAGAAGCTGCGCACAATCGCACCGGTTATAACGGGATTATCCCGGGATATCGAAGTTCTGCTGAATCAACTTGCGACTTTATTTAATAAAGAAGAACAAGCAGCCATGCTCCAAGCTCAAGTCGGTCATGAATTGGATACGGCACGGGATCAGCTAAAAGCTTTGGCGGATTCCTCTGCTACCGTCATGGTGTTGCGAGTAGAGCCTTTCGGGTACCGGTACTTAGGCGGGAACTCAAGCGGCATGTCTCAATTGCTTTATAAAAAGTTGAACTTGTCGCTTCCAGTGCCCTTGCAGACGGGGGAGGCGTGGTTTAACCCTTGTCCCATCGAGTTGCTGGAGAGGGCCAATCCCGATTATTTATTCATAGAAAAACGCGTGATGGAACATTTTAACTCAGACGACTATATGGATAAACTGTTAGAGAGTCATCACTGGAAAAAGTTAAAGGCGGTACATCATGATCGAGTTTTCTACATGGATACGCGCCTTTGGGTGGATGGCTGCGGAGTCATCGGGCATACGAAGATGCTAGGCCAAGTGATTAGCAGCTTACTAGGACGTCAGAATGAGTGAGCACAATAATGCAATCGAATATGCACCATCCGCTATGGAACGTTGTCCTCTTATTTGATAGTATTTGATAATGATAATTATTTTCAATAAGAGGAGAGAAAGCAAGATGGTTAAACGATTGATTATTTTATTGGGGACGGTAGTGCTGGCTGTTATCCTTGCGGCTTGTTCCAGCTCATCGAATACGAAAGAGGGAACTTCGGCGATAGAGGGGGATAAAGGGAGCAGTGCAACAAAAGTGGTGACAGATCTATTTGGAGAGGTGACCATTCCTGCGGAACCTAAAAACCTGTTCGTAACAAGCTCCACCTATGCGGAGTATTTAATCGAGATGGGAATTAAGCCAAAGTATGTTCTGGTCGTGCCTGAGCTTGAACCTGCCTACCGAGCATCGTATTTTGAGGAAAACGGCGTTGAAATGATTCCGACTGCGCAGTATATCTACAATTTTGAGCAAATCCTCAGTTTGGCGCCAGACATGATAATTGTGCCGGGAGGAGGCTTGGAAGCCACAGCGTATGAAGGGTTGTCCAAAACCGCGCCGACTGTTGCCTTGAAAGGAAGCAATGCCATGCACAGCGAGATGCATGAGTTGGCTATCCTTTTCGATAAAAAGGAAGAGGCTAATAAGATATTGGCTGCATTTGACGAAAAGGCGAAAGCGGCAAAAGAGAAAATAGCCGAAGCCATCGGGGACAAATCCGTGCTTGTGCTAAGAGTAGAGCCGGAACGTTACCGTTACTTAGGGCCAAAAGCGGATGACGAAATCAGCAGATTCTTCTACGAAACGCTTGGACTGAAGAGTCCCGAAATTTTCAAAGATTCGACAGATTGGTTCACACCGTTCTCACTCGAGATCTTGCCGGATATTAAGGCGGACTATATTTTCCTGGAGAAAAGAGCGATGGAGAACTATGACAGCACCGATTCCTTGAAGCAATTGGAAGGGAATTCGTTGTGGAGAAATATGGCCGCGGTTAAAAACAAGCATGTATTCCCGCTGAATACGAATGATTATGTTCAAGCGAAAGGTCCAATTGGAACCAGCCTGCTCATTGACTACATTGTAGAAAAGTTGGTGTCTTAAATGGAGGCGAACGAAAGGGATATCTATGATGTCACCATCATTGGCGGAGGACCTGCCGGGATGTATGCCGCGTTCTATAGCGGAATGAGAGCGATGCGAACCAAATTAATCGAGGCGAAAGAGGAGCTAGGGGGATTCATGCGTACCTATCCTGAAAAGATGATTTGGGATGTTGGCGCAGTGGGGCCGGTTCGTTGCGAGAAGATGATTGAGATATTGGAGGAGCAAGCGAGAACATTCGATCCTACCATTGTACTGGGTCAGGAGATGGCTCATGTCAATCGCCAGGAGGATGGCATCTTCGAATTGACATCCAAAACGGGCGAGCGCCACTACACGCGCACGATTCTTTTATGCGCAGGCAGAGGCATGACGCAAGTTCAGAAGCTGGATATTGAAGGCGCGAATCGGTACGAATTGACGAACCTTCATTATACGATTACGAGTTTGGCGAGATTCAAGGATAAGCGCGTCCTGATTTCCGGCGGAGGAGATTCTGCGGTAGATTGGGCCAACGAAATTGCGAAGTTAGCGAAACAAGTTATCGTCGTTCATAGGCGTAATGAATTTTCGGCACACGAGCAGCCTGTCGAGCAAATGAAAGCAACCGCTACAATTATGACTCCTTATCGAATCTTCCGTCTGCACGGCGCTGGGGATCAGCTTGAAAGCATCACGCTGGAACATGCAGAGACCGGTGAGCTTGTACGTATCGAAGCTGACGAAGTGGTCGTGAATCATGGATTTGATCGTGATTTTGGCGCTTTGCTGAACTGGGGATTAGCCAAGGAAGACTATGGGCTGACGGTTGATCAGCGAATGCGGACCAACATTTCTGGTATTTTCGGAGCGGGAGATTTCATCACTTATGGCAGTAAAGTACGATTGATCGCTGGCGCATTCAACGATGCGGTGTTGGCCGTGAACAGCGCGAAGCTCTATCTGGACCCGGCTGCTTCGGATATGGCCGGCGTGTCTTCTCATAATGAACGGTTTAATGAAAAGAACAAAAAGATTACACAAGAGCAAATGAAATAGATTGGCTCTGCCACACACTGAAAGTCCGCTCCTTATTGAACTGCACCTCCAATTTTCAATCTAAAGGAGCAGTTCATAAGGAGCGGCTTTTGTTGTTGTACGGTTAACCAACACCATCGCTCTCCAGCAAGTCATAGAAGTTATCGCGGTCTTCATTATCGAATTTGCCCAACGTCTTCACCTTGATTACTTCATGTCCGCCATTCATGTCCAGTTCCTCGCCATGCTTATTAAAGAGCGCAATCAATTGGCCATCCGAGTTCATCTCCATATACCCGTAACAAGGTTCCTCAAGCGGTTTGCCGAAAAAGAGCACAAATTTGATCTTGTCCACTCGGTGCATCTTCATTCTCCTTTTGAATAAAGTCATATCTAATGCAAATTTTACGTGAAACCATGTGGATTGGAAAATGCGGTATGGCTCCTTATACGGGCATATACATGCTCCTCTCGAAGAAAAAGAGGGGCTCCTCCCGCATTGTCGCATATTTGCAAAAAATCTCTTGACGGGATGAGATTTGGGCATTATGATAGCGTGCCGGTCAATTGAGCGTGGATAATCCATTAAAATACTCTTATTTCCTATTGTTTTACTGGGGAATATAGAGTATTTTTTATTTGAGATACTCTGCTCCTTTCAAGGGTTATGAGTCGGCGATAAGGCAAAGGGAGAGTGCGGAATGAACATAAGAATAAGGCATAAGCTGGTACTGTTTGTACTGATCGGTGTTCTGTTCACGAGCAGCATTAGCCTTTTATACGTGCAAAAGACGCATAAGCTGTATGAGCAGCTTGTCTATGAGCAAACAAGCGAGAAGCTGTACTTATATGCCGAACGGATCGAGGATAAGCTGGCAGCGATTGACCGAATGACGCAAGCGATCGCAAGCGATATTGACATTCAGCAAGAGCTGGAGAAGATCAAGAAAGGCACGAATAGCAGTGAAACCTATTATGCGATTAAGGCCATCGAAGAGAAGCTGTTCTCGTATCGGATCTTTAATTATACGATTCGCTCTGTGGCGATTATCGATTATTGGGGCAATGACTATTGGCTCGGCACTACGAAGGATGCGGCTGCGCCAGCCTATATTAAGCAATTTATTGATATGGCGACTGAGAAGGAGGGCGGAAGTCTGTGGAAGGGCGGGGAACGCGACTCCAAAATTTTCACTTCTTTAAGGGAGATTAGAGGGCTCAAAAGCATGGATTTCCCTAGACTAGGGACGTTCATTGTTCGAGTAAATGCTGATGATTTGATAGATTCCATCGGCTCTAATCCGCCTTCTTCAAGCTCCAACAATTCATTGATTATCTATGAAGATCATGTGCCCATCTACTGGAATGATGAGCAATGGAAGCAGGAAATGATGCCAAGCTCGCTAATTCAGAATGAACGGTCAGGTCAACGCTATGAGATGCTGACATTGGATCATCATAAGTATTTGACCACCTTATCGACGATGAGCTTCACAGGCTGGACCTTAGTGAATCTAGTACCCTATGAATCCTTATTCCAGAAAGCCATTCTGATGAAAAATGTATTGCTGCTTCTCTATACGTTCATTTTGGTATCGCTTATATGGATCGGCTTTATTTTTGCCAGAAGCATTACGCGTCCGCTTGAGAAGCTGGCTAACCGGATGAGCAAAGTGGAGCAAGGAGATTTTGTTATCCATCGTGAACTGCCAGCGAAAAATATGGATGAAATCGGCTGGTTGACGAACAACTTCGATAAGATGACAGCTTCATTGGACCGGCTGATTAAGGATAACTATATTAAGCAAATTCATATCAAGGAGTCTCAATATGAGGCGCTCAAGGCCAAGCTTAATCCTCATTTTCTCTACAACACACTGGATTCGATTAATTGGCTGGCTCGGCGCAACAGGCAGGAGCGCATCTCCAGCATGGTCAAAGCGCTGGGCGATATGCTGAGAAGCACAACTAGCAAGAAGGAAATGGTCATGCTCCAGGAAGAAATTCAGCATGTGGACAATTATTTGCTGATTCAGAAATACCGTTTTGAAGAACGGTTGCACTGTGAGATTAATATCCCCGATGAGCTTACGAGCTGCTATATTCCAACGATGATTCTGCAGCCGATTGTGGAGAATGCCATTAAGTACGGCATGGATGAGCGGACAGGAGAATGCCATATTACGCTTAGTGGAGAACGCTTCGGAGAGCAGCTCGATATATGGATCGCAGATCAAGGCCCGGGGATGGACACGCATTACTTGGAGCAAGACTCTGGAGACGGGATTGGTCTCAGAAGCATTCATGAACGGCTTCAATTGCTCTATGGCGAGCCGTATGGCATTGCCATATTGGAAGGCATCGATCAAGGAACGATTATCCGAATTCGAATTCCTGTTTTATTAAAGGGGGAAGATCATCATGAGTAGCTATCGGGTATTAATTGTGGACGATGAACGAATGGCGAGAGAGGGGATTGCGGAAGCGATTAACTGGACTTCTCTTGGCATGATATTAGCCGGAACTGCTGTTAATGGGCAGCAAGCTTTGGAGATGCTTCAAGAGCTTCAGCCTGATGTGGTTATTACGGATATTAAGATGCCGATTATGAATGGACTTCAATTGATCGAGCAGGGGTTACAGCTTTACCCCCATACCGTGTTTATTGTGTTGTCCGGATTTGGTGAATTCGAGTTGGCTACGCAGGCGATGCGCTTTGGGGTACGCCGATATTTGCTCAAGCCAAGCGACGAAAATGAGATTACAGAGGCGCTGCAGTGGTCCAAGCAAGAGGTAGACGCTGCCCGCAGCCATTATAAGCATCAAACACAGCCCGTCAAAGCAACAAAAGCAGCACAAGCAGATCAACAAGCCATCATTTCTTCTTCCGTACCTAGTGATTTGCTGCAGGCCATTGTTCAAGCGGATGAAGCTCAATTAATAAAGGTATCGAGAAGCTGGATCGAGCAATTGCTGAGCGAAGGCGTGCCAATGAGTGCCATCCAGGTAAATAGTAACGATGTTCTGGCCTATATCTGCCATCAGTTGAATGCAGAATATAGCGTCCGCATCGCACATACGGATGTAGAAGGACAGGACCTGCAAGCGTTCCAGCAGGAACTCGGCAGGCTGTATGCAAGCTATCATTTCCGCAAAGTGGATAAAAAAGCGATGCTCGTTCTCAAAATAAAACAGTTAACCGTAGAGCATATTCAGAATAGGCAGCTTTCCTTGCAGTGGCTTGCCCAGCATTATTTGTTCCTGAACTCCGAGTATTTGGGGAAGCTGTTTCGTCAGGATACAGGAGAGAAGTATACCCAGTTTCTGACCTCTGTGCGGATGAAAAAGGCAAAGGAGCTGCTGCGTTCATATCCTGCATTAAAGATCTATGAAGTCGCGGATCAATGCGGCTTTGACCAAGATCCGCAGTACTTCTCCAATGTATTTAAAAAGTTTTCCGGATGTACTCCTAATGATTATCGCAAACAGCAATGTGGCGAGGACTAGTTCGGTTTTTTACAATAAAAAGCTCGGTTTTTTTATCTTTTATTAGGAATGGAATGCGATTACTATAAAACAAAGTAAACCAATGAGGTTTATAAGAAAGGCGTTGTTCATGGTGACATACTCTGATCCTTCTGATCGCTTTATACGAAATGAACGGGAAGCAAGCATTGCAGCGAGAGCAGATCGTTTAGCGGCGATATTTGCAGAGCGGGCTCCTAAGCATGATCTTGAAGGAGCATTTCCCTTCGAGAATTTCGATGATTTAAGAGATTCCGGCTATCTGGCTCTTACCGTACCGAGGGCATATGGAGGAGAGGAAGCATCCATCTATGAACTCGTTCTATCTCAAGAACGTCTGGCTAGAGGAGACGGCTCCACAGCACTGGCGATCGGCTGGCATATTGGTTTATTGAAGCAGCTTCATCTATCGGGCGCTTGTCCGGAGGAGTTGTTCCGCGAGCTATGCCGCGAAGTTGTACAGGATGGACTTATTCTGAATGAATTGGCAAGCGAGCGGGCAACAGGCAGCCCATCTCGCGGCGGAAAGCCTCAGACGAAAGCGGAAAAGGTGGACGGAGGCTGGTTGATTTCAGGCCAGAAATCGTTCTGTACATTAAGTCCGATTCTGAGGAAGTTTATTATTTCTGCAACGATGACAGATAGCGATACGGTGGGCTCTTTTCTCATCGAAGCGGGAGAAGGGGTTCAGATTCTGGAGACATGGAACACGCTTGGCATGCGTTCTACCGGCAGTCATGACATCGTCATGGACGGGGTATTTGTCCCGGATCGGCATCTGATTCGCGGCGGAGCCAATAGCCAGTTGCGCAAACCGGTGCCAACGGATGGGAATATGCTTCATATTCCGGCTTGTTATCTGGGGATTGCGCATGGCGCCCGGGATTTCGCGATTGCCTTCGCAGCCAAGCATAAGCCTAATTCGTTGCAAGTTCCTATCGCGGAGCTTCCTCATATTCAGCGGCAAATCGGCGAGATGGAGCTTGATCTCATTACGGCAAGAACTTACCTGTACCATACGGCGGAGCGCTGGGATAAGGAAGTAGAGCATCGAGCGGAGTTGAAAACTGAGCTGGGGGTTGCGAAGTATATTGCGACGAATGCAGCCGTGCGTATCGTAGATCAAGCTATGAGAATTGTAGGAGGGTTAAGCCTGTCGCGGTCTTTTCCGCTTGAGCGCATGTATCGCGATGTTCGGGCTGGGCTTCATAATCCGCCAATGGACGATGTGGTCATTACGAATTTGGCTAATCGTGCATTAGGGAGATAAGCGTTATAGGTGCAAATAAACAGCTTAAAGTCAGGGGAGATAGGGATGAAAAGAAGAACAAAACTATCCATTATAGCGGTATTGCTTGCTTCATTGGTGATGACCGCTTGCGGCAAAGAAAGCACGCCGTCTAATAGCGATAACGGCAAGGGCGATGTGGTCAAAATTGAATTTTTCCAGCAGCAGGGTGAAGAAGCGATTCAGAGCGCCTATCGCGAGGTTATTGCCGACTTCTCCAAGGAATATCCCAATATTGTGATCGATATGAATACCGTGCCGGATCCCGTTAAAGTGTTAACCGCTCGCTTTGCGACGAACGATATTCCGCCCCTCTTCACGGATTTTCCGACGCAGCTTCAGTTCAAGGAAAAAGTGAAAAACGGATTTATCGAAAACCTGAGCGATCAACCATTCATTAAAAACGTTAATCAAAAATATTTGGATATGACACCGGCAGATGACGGCGGCTACTATTCTCTGCCCTATGCTCGCAACTACATGGCCGTCTACTATAATGTCGATCTATTTGAGCAAAACAGTGTAGAAATTCCAACAACCTATGCCGAGTTTATTGAGGCGAGTAAAGTGTTCCAAAGCAAGGGCATTACGCCGCTGTACCTTCCGCTGAAGGATGTAGGCCATATTTTCCAAGCGACGAACATTGCCTTTGCGCCTGGCGGCGTTGAAGAGATGGCCAAAGTAGCCAAAGGCGAAGGGCAAATTGAAGGCAACACGGTGTTTCTGGAGTTTGCGAAAAAGCTGAGAGAGCTAACGGAGTATGCCAACAAGGATGCATTTGGCGTGAGCGCTCAGATGATGCAAGAAGCATTCGCGAATGGACAAGCTGCCATGATTATTTCCGGCTCCTACGGCCGCGGCAATATTAAGCTGGCTAATCCTAATTTGAAGTTCGGCGCATTCCCGCTGCCGAATGATACAGCAGATACGACAACAGCTCTGTCGGGCGTTAATGCTTCTCTATCCATCTCTGCGAAAGCTAAGCCTGAGGAGAAGGAAGCTGCGCTTACGTTCCTGAAGTATTTGGCCCGCCCAGAGGTGGCTCAGAAGTGGTCGGATCTATCCGGTGAACCGTCGATCATTAATGGTACAACCTATGAGGATAAGTATCTGCAGCCGCTGCTGGATTTTATCGATAATGGCAATGTCCATGACTGGATGTCTTCTACGCTTCCAAGCGCCATCGTCACTGAATTGTATGGTACGACTCAAGGTTATCTGATCAATAACGAGACACCTGAGCAGTATTTGAAAAACATAGATGAGACGATCAAGCTTAACGCAGTTAAGTAAATTCAATAGCATGAATCTGAACGGCAATTTGAGTCCATCAAGTTGTCGTTCAGCTTTGTCCCCCGTTCAAGGCATTATGAGAGGAGGAAGGTGCAGCATGGCAAGCAAATTTCTGGAACGCTCGACTTACTTCTTATTCACTCTTCCTGCTGTCATTCTGTATACATTGTTTTTTGCTTATGCAGTTTTTGTAGGTATTCAATATAGCTTCACGGATTGGAATGGGATCAGTTCTGGCTATAATTATGTAGGCTTCAGCAACTATGTGGATCTATGGAACAACCCCAACTTCAAGCAGTCCTTAATCGTCACTGGCCAATATGCCATTATGCTTGTAGCCGGCGTCATGATTCTATCGCTCATTCTGGCGCTAAGCCTAAACTCGTTAAAGAAGCTTCAAACTTTCGCCAAATCGGTGTATTTCTTGCCGGCTATGATTAGTGCAGTCACGATTTCATTAATTTGGGATCAGCTATTCGTCCGGGTTGTTCCTCTCATTGGCGAGGCGTTCGATATAGCAGCATTTTATCAAAGTCCTCTAGCTCATCCGAAGTATGCTCTGATTGCGGTCGTGATCGTCAACATCTGGCAGGCTGTGGCACTGCCAACTCTTATTTTTATCGCGGGTCTGCAATCGGTTCCTTCTGAGCTGTACGAAGCGGGAAGGATTGATGGAGCGAGCACCTTCAACCGTTTTCGTTATATTACGTTTCCGTTTCTCATTCCTACGATTACCGTGAATATGGTGCTTGCGATTAAAGCAGGCATTACCTCCTTCGACTATGCCTATACGCTGACAGGCGGAGGGCCGGTGAAATCTACGAATGTGATTGGCATTATGATCTATAATGATGCGTTTCAGAACTTGAGATTTGCGATGGCGAATGCGGAAGCCGTCATCTTGTTTGTCATTATCGCAGTGCTTTCCTTCGTTCAAATCAAGCTAGGTCGCAAAGGCGGTGTTCATTAAGGATGAATGTATCGATACGACAAGAAGGACTCGGCTGGCGCATTCTTCGAAACCTTATTTTGCTTATTGGCATCATCATCATATTGGGACCGATGTATCTGGTTGTCATTAATTCCCTTAAGTCATTGGAGGAAGCGGGTCAAGGCTTCTTCAACCTGCCTCGAGCTCTAGATTTCTCCAATTACGCAGAACTGTTGTCCAAAGGCAACTACTGGAGATATGTATGGAATACGACGTTCATTACGATTGGATCGATCGTGATGGTTCTGCTTATTAATCCTACCGTCGCTTATGCGATTGCCCGCAATCGGCACAAAAAATATTACAACTTTGTATACCTTTATATTTTGTTAGGACTGTTTGTCCCGTTCCAGGTCATTATGCTTCCTCTGACGAAAATCATGACCAATCTCAGCCTGCTTAATCCTGTGGGCCTGATCTTATTGTATGGTGCGTTGAGCTTAACGAGAGGGGTATTCCTGCTTGTCAATTATATTGAAGGCATGCCGATGGAGATCGAAGAGGCGGCTAGAATTGACGGCTGCAGCACCTTCCAAATCTATTATTCTATTATTTTGCGATTAATTATGCCGATGCTAGTGACGCTCATTATTATGGATGCGTTATGGTTTTGGAATGATTTTATGCTGCCATTGCTCATTTTGAATAAATCGAAGGAATTTTGGACGCTGCCGTTGTTTCAATATAACTTCAAGACGGAGTATTCCTTTAACTATACAATGGCGTTCACTTCTTACTTGATGGCGATGCTTCCCATCATTGTGGTGTATGCTGCGGGACAGAAGTACATTATTGCTGGATTGACTGAAGGGGCTATTAAAGGCTAAGCCGGAGTTCGGGACAGGAGGATCAAGATGAGTGACATCGTGATTGATGAGAAGATTGGGCAATGGATCCAGGAGCATAAGAGCGCGTTGCTAGAGGATATTGCCGGATTCGTGAACATTCCAAGTGTAGCTAGCTATGATCCATCCTCTCCTTATCCGTTCGGAGAACGTTGCGCGGAAGCGATTCAATATGTATTGAATTTAGGTCAACGCTTTGGCTTCCAAACCATTAACCGTGAGTATTATTGTGCAGAAATTAGCCTAGGAGATGCAGCGAAGCGCTCGGTTGGCATATGGGGCCACGCGGATGTCGTGCCAGCAGGAGAGGGCTGGATATATCCTCCCTTTGCTTGTACAGTCAGGGATGACTTTCTGATTGGCAGAGGGGTGCAGGACAATAAAGGGGCAGTGATTGCTGTGCTCTATGCTCTCAGATTCATTAAGGAGCTAGGCATCCCCTTGAACTATCATCTTCGGCATATGATCGGCAGCGGTGAGGAAATCGGCATGCATGATGTTGCGTACTATCGCAAGCATTATACGACTCCCGACTTTAATATAGTTGCGGATAGCGGCTTTCCGGTGTGCTATGGAGAGAAGGGAATGCTCTCGGTAACGTTAGGCTGTGACCTATCTGATCCTTCAATTCTTCGAATGCAGGGAGGAGAAGCCTCCAATAGCGTGCCTGGTTACGCTGAGCTTGTAGTATCACGTGATGGTGATGCGACGGCAAAGCTAAGCGCTCTGCCGGCTTCTATTCCTTACAGCGAGAGCGAAGAGACGATTATATTATCCGCTGTCGGCAAAGCGGGGCATGCGGCCTTTCCTGAGGGCACTCAAAATGCGATAGCGGTCCTTCTGGAGCCTTTGCTCCACGGTGCATGGTTTGGGGAGCCTGCACGCAAGCAGCTTGAGCGAATTTATGAAATTTGCAAGTATCATGATGGCCGGGCATTAGGCATACAGTGCGAGGATACGATCTCTGGAGCGTTAACATGTATAGGGACGAAGCTGCAAGGACAAGAGGGGAGACTCGAGCTGGAATTAAATATTCGTTATCCGATTCAACAGTCCTCCGAGATCTTGCTGAAGCAGTTGGAGAAGAGCGGATTTACACTGTCTCATGTGCATGTCAGTGAGCCGAACTACTATAATCCCGATACACCAGAAGTTGGCCGACTCACGAACGTCTACCGGGACGTTACAGGAGAGCAAGCGGAGCCTTTTGTCATGGGTGGCGGTACGTATGCCAGAAAGCTGTCTCATGCGGTTGGCTTTGGACCGGGATTGCCGACGGACTTGTCACCGCTCCAATTGCCCCAAGGTCATGGACATATTCACGGACCCGATGAGGTGCAGTCCATTCCGAATTTATTAACCGCGTTAAAGATATATATTAAAGCCTTATTAGAGCTTAATGAGCTGTATCAGTCGGCGGATTACGCGTCTTAACGTTGCATACACTGGCATCTCTGCCCATGATCTCATGAATGCTTGCCATAAGCTCGGCAGATGCCTTCCCATAGGAACGGCAAGAACAGCCAATTACCAGAAAGCCGCCTCCATGGCTGGAGGCGGCTTGATGCTGAACTTCGATTAGTCTTTACTATCGACATAGAAATTGTTATCACCAATCTGAATACTGCCCAGCTCTCCCCGTTTCTTATCCTCATGAAGGAAGAACAACCGATTGGCGACTTTACCGTCGCTATAAGCAAGGACGATCGTATTGCCTGTAATACGGTATGACCCGGAAAGGTTTTTGCTGGATGTGCCCGTAGTCGTACCTCCCCCTTGGACCGTGCCGAGCATCAAACGATTGCTTTTGAATGTGCCATTGGCATAGAAAGTGATTTTTTCGGTCCAGGAGGTTGAGCCACCGGTAATGCCGATCAATCCCCAATAACCTCTGTAGACATATTCTTTGGAAAGCTTCAGATTATTTGTTGATGTCTTCACCCTTAATAAGACAACATCGTCGATGACCAGGTTTCCATCTTTCTTACTGATGCTATAGGTATCACCATTGTCGAGTGTCAAAACATTATTCTTGATCGTATAGCTATTGCATTTGTCCTTCGTACAATCAATCGTCTCCGGTCCGCCATTGCTTGGCTCGCCGATTAATAACTTGCTGTTAGGCAGAAACGTGTACAGATCCCAGCAGATTCCACCGCAATCATAGCCGCCATAATCTGAACGGAATCCATAGTACATCCCTTGCAGTTTGCTTAAATCAACCGTATCCGAAGCGGCGGGCTTGTATTCACCACTTCCCTTGGGAACAGGGGGGACGGTTACCGGCTTCACAGGAGCATTGGCTTCCTGCTCAGCTTCATACTCGGCTTTGATCCGTTCCAGTTCTTTATCAATTGCGGCTTGGACCTGTTCTTTCGACAAGCCGACGGAATCCAGGAAAGAGGCTGTATAAATCAAAATTTGGGGCTTATACGGATTCCAGGCGACCAGAGCATCGGTCGCTTCGCTAACAAAACGAAGCGGTACCATCGTATGACCATTCTGAATTTGTGGTGCTTGCAGCAACGTAACGGGTGTCCCATTTACAGTCGCTTGAGTGCTGCCAATTTTCAAAACAATGGCTAGACCGTCTTTTGTCCCGGTAACCATCCGATTGGCACTGTCCCACTCCACGTCCATCCCCAATGCTTCAAATAGTGGGCGGAACTGAACAAGTGTGGTTCCCTCGATTTTGAAGGGGTCTTTTTCGAACGTAATCACTTTTTCATCCAGTTGAACTTGTATGGGATTAGCAGTTGCTTCAGCCGCTGCACGGCCTTGCCATGCGACGAGAGAAATTATAATTACGAGCAGTGCTATGGTTCCCATCCATAGACGGGATACGCCAGCCGAGTGCTTGTAAGCTGTCATCGTCTTGATCAAGCCTCCTTATTGTGCAGTTTTTAAGAATATAAACGATATCGCTATTTTGAAACAGGGTCATATGGAATAAATTTAAAATCAATACTTTAGACCTGTTTATGGACATTAATCCATTTAGCGAAAGTTGTGATTGTAGATCTGAATGTCGGCAACTCGAATGATGCCACAGGTTGAATATACTTGATTTGTAACAACTTCACGAAAGTGAAGCTGTATGCGGGTAGTTGAAACGATCGGAGTTCTAATAAGAGCGGAAAAGCGAATAGTATTGTGTGAATTCTTATACAGAGCACGGTAAGAGTAATGCCAATGCTCTGTATTTTTATGCGTAGAAAGTCAACGTAGAGTCAACATATGTATTTAAAATTTATATTAGTATTATATTATAACTATCACTAATTGAAGAACATAAACAAAATAGTTTGAAGTAGATATCTCTAAGTTTGAGTAGGAAAAGAAAACCTTTAAAGGTAAACGAAATAAAATTATGTAATCATTTTATTTATGATTATAATTATATTGAAAATTTATGGTATGTAAATATACAGAATTGAGTATGCTGAACCCGCTGTCAAAACTCTAATTATTTAATAATAAATTGTCAGTTTACCAATTCAAATGATATATTATATTGTATAAATTTTGGAGATTGAGGGTGGAGTACTAATGGATATGATTACAAAAGGCTTTGTTAACGAGTTTATTAAATTAAATGAGCTTAATTCTGTAAACGAATCCACTGATTTCGAAAAATTCGGAACTCATTGTGTGATTATGAAAGAGTATAATGCCCTTTTTGATGTAGAAGACTGCTTAACAGATCCTGGAACTATCGGAATTGACGCGGTTGGTATTATTGTTAATGGCAAACTAGTTGATTCTATTGATATAATTAATGATTTAGTTCGCAGCAATAACACGATTGAAGCTACATTTGCCTTTGTTCAAACAAAGACCTCAGGCAAATTTGAAGCGACAGAGATTGGACTATTTATAGAAACGGTAAAAGCTTTTTTTTCGGGGGATACTACCATTTTCAAAGGCGAACGTATGAAAGCATTTATTAATTTGATGACATACATCTTTGAAAACTCAGCTTTCATGACAAAGGGAAACCCTATATGTAAGCTTTACTATGTGACAACGGGTAATTGGCAAGATGACACAACACTTACTTCTATTGTTCAGCGAAGGGTGGATGAACTCGTTGAAACAAATCTGTTTTCTGACGTTGTGTTTGAACCATGTGATGCAAGAGTGATTCAAAAGTATTATCGGAAAACAAAAGAAAGTGTCCAAACAACATTTCAATTCGAAAAAAGAGTTACTATACCTACAATTGATGGTATTCAAGAGGCATATTTTGGTATAACACCATATAATGAATTTTTAAAGATTGTTTCATCAGAAAACGATGTGATCAGAAACATCCTATTTTACGAGAATATCCGAGATTACTTAGGGGAGAATGATGTAAACACGAGCATTGACCAAACGCTGAAAGAAGGGAAATATGATTTTTTTAGTGTCCTAAATAATGGCGTTACGATCGTTGCTGACAAACTTGGGGCTACAGGTGACCGGTTTACAATTTTTAATTATCAGGTGGTTAATGGTTGCCAAACAAGCAATGTACTCTTTAATAACCGTAATTTAACGGGAATTGACAAAGTAAATGTACCGTTACGGTTAATTGTAACTGAGAATGATGATATTAAAAATGAAATAACAAAAGCTACTAATAATCAGACTGAGGTAAAGCAAGAGCAACTTGAGTCGCTTTCGGATTTTCAGAAAAGCCTAGAGAAACACTACAATACAATTGAAGGTGATAGCAAGCTTTTTTATGAACGACGTACCAATCAGTTTAATTCTGATAGCACAATTATTAAAACAAAAATCATATCGATTCCAATACAAATCAAAGTTTTTTCGGCAATGTTTCTTGAAAATCCACACGCAGTTACAGGATATTATGGAACTATAGCTAGCAGATTGAGCGATAGAATCTTTAAGAAAGATCATAAATTCTCCCCATATTATGCTAGTGGATTGGCGTATTATAGACTTGAAACCTTGTACCGTACTGGTGGCTTGCCAAGCAAGTATAAACAGGCAAGGTACCATCTCTTGATGATGTTCAAATTGCTTGTTGACAATGGGATTCAACCAGAACTGGGAAGTAGACAGATTGAAAGATATGCGAATGCCATCATATCTGCACTGAATAATCCAACTAAATGTTTGGAGATATTCACTAAAGCAACTGAACTTATTGATAAGTCTGGAATTGATGTGAGTGATAGAGACCAATTAAAGCGGAAGGAAGTTACTGATAGCATAATTGCGATTGTCCGCACTGTCGGCGGTCGTTAGTAGGGAAGGCGAATTACTTGACACGCCGAGTAGAAGGTTTGATTGATCTAGAAGCAATCTGACAACTGGAGCGATTGGATTTCGTTATCGGTGATAACACCGTTGGCTATGATAGCGCAGAAGCTATACAAGGAGGGCTAGGACTGATCGACCCATAAGCGAGTTCGCACTTCAATTTAAGAAAAATTTTAGGTTTGACCCCATTTCTTTTTTAACAGTTTTCTTTATCCTTCAATCATACGAAGGATAAGGAGGAAGCTGGAGCATGAAGAAATGGGTTTTTTGTCTTTTTGTTTTGTTGCTGATGGGCTTTGGATTGACAAAGTTGAAGACGGGTATGACTCTGCCCGATGAACTGAAGCTTCGCACGGAGAGCATAGAAGTGCCAGAAGCGACATCGCACGCGGACGGGCTTACGATAAAAGTAACGAAAGACATGATAGAACAGGGGGATCTGCTGCTAGTCAACAAGGACCATCCCGTCCCGGATAGTCTAAAGCCTGAATTGGAAGCTGTGAGTTTGGTCCGGAACTCCGAGCTGATTGATGGTTTCAGCGTGCTGGATAATACGGTTCTGTTATCGCCTCGATTAGTAGACAAATTCCGTACCATGATTAAGGACGCGGCAAAGGAAGGAGTCGTCCAATTCATGATCAGCAGCGGTTATCGGAACAAGGAAAAGCAAGAAGAGCTGTATCGTACGATGGGAGCAAAGCTTGCCCTGCCAGCGGGATATAGCGAGCATAACCTTGGGTTATCGATGGATATCGGCTCCTCACAGGCCGAGATGAATCGCGCCCCGGAAGGAAAGTGGCTGAAAGATCATTCTTGGAAGTATGGGTTTATTCTGCGTTATCCCGAGGACAAAACAGCGGTGACGGGCATTCAATATGAACCATGGCATTTCCGTTACGTCGGTTTGCCGCATAGCGCGATCATGTGGGAGAAGAACCTCGTTCTGGAGCAGTACCTGGATTTTTTGAGACAGCAGAAGTCGGTTCGTACAACAATTGGCAAGGAGAAGTACCAAGTCTTTTACTTTCCAGTAACCGAAAATCACACGATCGATGTGCCGGCACAAGGACAATATGAGATATCCGGAAATAATCAGGACGGCGTTATTGTTACGGTACGCGAATAAGCGGGACAAGGAGGGTGACGAGGCAGAATGAATACAAAAATAGGGACGGTGACATCAACCGAGATAAAGAGGAATGTAAACGACAAGATAAACGATAGGGAAGGGAAGCAGTGGGGGCATCTGAGCAATCTTAGCCTCAGAGCTCTTCTCGTCCTTTATGTATATATGTTAGTCAAAATCATTTTATTGAAGTTTCATTCTGTAGATTTGGCTTTTCTTTGGGGACGACTGATGTCTGGTCTGCAGCAGCCCAGCTTGCTCTCCCAGTGGCTGGATACAGGCAATTTGGTTCCATTCCGGGAAATCTCCAGATCGCTGCATTCATTAAACGACCACAATCTCTATAATCTGCTTGGCAATGTGGCGATTTTTATGCCGCTTGGTATTTTGCTGGGACTGATGTTCAATCATGAGGGGATGTCAGGGCTGAAAATAGGGGGCTATGCGTTCTTCCTAAGTCTGGGCCTCGAGACCGCACAGCTTCTGTTCATGATCGGTCAATTTGACGTTGATGATATTTTGCTCAATACCTTGGGAGGATGTCTCGGCTTCATCATATACCGAATAATGATCGTCCCCTTCCTCAGGACTTCGAGTTGAACAAGCATTTGAAATCGCAAGCGGAACTCGGTTATGCTTGTCCTTGAAAAGGAGAGAATGTCATGAAATCGATCACCATTCTAATTGCGGATGACGAGGCCGAAATTGCCGATCTGATCGAGCTGCATCTGGTCAAAGAGGGCTATCGTTGCCTAAAAGCTGTTGACGGACAAGAAGCACTCGGCATGATCTGGACACAATCCGTGGATTTGGCGATATTGGATATTATGATGCCCAAGATCGACGGATACGAGCTGACTCGGATAATCCGAGAGAAGTTTCATCTGCCGATTATTTTTCTAAGTGCCAAGACGACCGATCTGGATAAAATCACCGGTCTGGTTCGCGGTGCTGATGATTATATGACCAAGCCGTTTAACCCTATGGAGCTGGTAGCTAGAGTGAACGCTCAACTGCGTCGCTTCATTCAGCTGAATCCGTCGATGGCTGCTCCAACTGCGGATACGTCCATGCTGGAGGCCGGAGGGCTTGTGATCTATCCCGAGCAGCGTAATGTGTTCTTGTACGGTAATCCGGTCGAGCTTACGCCCAAGGAGTTCGACATATTGGTACTGCTGGCCAGTCATCCGAAGAAGGTATTCAGCTCGGAGCATATTTTTCAGCGAGTGTGGGGCGAGGCGTATTATGAAAGCGGGAATACGGTGATGGTGCATATCCGAACGTTGCGTAAGAAGCTTGGGGAGGACCAGCATAAGAACAAGTTGATCAGGACGGTTTGGGGAGTAGGTTATGCGTTCAATGGCTAAACCCAATTTCCGAAGTTTCCGTTTCCAAATGATCCGTCTATTCGGGCTCAGCATGCTGCTGTCCGCCGCTACAACCTTTCTGATCTACTTGGTGCTGCAGCAATATTATTATACGCTCCCGCGCGAAAACCCGATGTTCCAAATCCGCGAAGTGATGAGAGATATCGGCGATATTAACGCATTCCTGATCCTCTTTTTCCCGATTTCGTTTTTCTACTTCTATCTGTTTACCCGGCGCTACGTTGCATATTTCCGAGAGATTTCTCGCGGGATTAATCAATTGGCCGGGGGCGACTTCTCCCATCGGGTCCATATTCCATCCAAGGATGAAATCGGCGACATTGCTCGGGACATCAACTTAGCCAGCGAAGGGCTGAGGCAGGCGGTGGAACGGGGGGATTTCGCGGAGAATAGCAAGGAGCAGCTGGTGCTTAACCTTGCCCATGATTTGCGCACTCCGCTGACTTCCGTCATCGGGTATTTGGATTTTATCCTTCAAGGCAAGGATTTGACTGCCGATCAAATGAAGCACTACACGATGATCGCCTATACGAAATCGCAGCGGCTAGAGAAGCTGATCGACGAGCTATTCGAAATTACACGGTTGAATTACGGCAAGCTGAATATCTACCGCAGGCCCCTCGACCTGAGTGAGCTGCTGACTCAATTAACGGAAGAGATGTACCCGGTATTCGAAAAAAGTGAGCTGACCGCACGACTTGACATTAATCCAAATCTGATGATTTCCGGTGACGGAGACTTGCTCGCACGCGTGTTCGAGAACCTGCTGTCCAATGCCGTCCGTTACGGCCAAGACGGCGAATACATCGATATTCGCGGCAGTCGGGAGGAGGGGCACGTCGTCATTCAAGTCATCAATTATGGCAGACTCATCCCTCCTGATGAGGCTCCTCATGTGTTTGATATGTTTTTTACCGGGGATCGTTCGCGAACCCATCAGGAAGGGAGTACGGGGCTTGGCCTGTTTATCGCCAAAAATATCGTAGAACAGCATGAAGGTGTCATATCCGTGCAAAGCGATATCATCCGTACCGAATTCGAAGTGCGTTTGCCTTATTTGTCATAAACGAAAACAATCCATTTTAGGAAAAGTTAAGAATTACCCTACTTCTTATTTTAACAGTCTCGCCTATGCTTAGAGCATCAACGGCAGGAGGACTGGAAGATGAAGAAGTGGGGTTTTTTGTGTGTTCCGCTGGGCTGGGCCCGGTGGATGCGCCGGGACGCTGCGGCGGCATGGCTGTTTCTCGCTCCAAGCGCAGCAGGGTTTGCCGTGTTTTATTTGATCCCCTTTGTCATGGGGGTGATGTATTCGTTCATGAGCAACACCTCCGGAGGACAATTCGCGGGTCTAGCGAATTACCGGGAGCTGCTGGCCAGTGATTCCTTCCGGAAAGCGGCTTACAACACCTTTTATTTCAGTGCGGTAAGCGTTCCGCTTATGTTGGCGTTGTCCCTGGGGCTAGCGTTATTGCTGAATCGGCAAATCTACTTCCGGAAATGGTTGCGCACCTCTTATGTATTGCCGCTTGTTGTTCCAGTGGCCTCTGTCATTATCATCTGGCAGATGATCTTTGATTGGAATGGGGCTTTGAACTACATACTCAGTTGGTTCGGCATCGATCGGGTGGACTGGATGAAGACGGAATCGGCACGGAATGTGGTGATAGCGGTGTATCTATGGAAAAACATCGGGTACAACGTCATCTTGTTCCTGGCGGGACTCCAGCAAATCCCGAAGGATTATTATGAAACCGCTCAGATCGAGGGTGCCGGGCGCTTCCGTCAGTTCTTTGGAGTTACGCTGGTCTATTTGACTACAACTACGTTCTTCGTGGTCATCATGTCAATCATTAATTCCTTCAAAGTGTTCAGGGAGACGTATTTGATGGCTGGTGATTATCCGCACGACAGCATCTACATGCTGCAGCATTACATGAACAACATGTTCATATCGCTGGATATACAGAAGCTGACAGCGGCGGCCGCTTTGATGGTGTGCGGCATTATGGTGATTGTCTTCGGACTGTTCGGACTGGAACGTCGGTACCGGCAGTTTATGGAGTAGGAGGTGGCGTCTTGCGAGTCATAAGGATGATACAAAAAGGTCTGCTAACAGCGTTGATGGGGGTCTTTGGATTGCTGCTCCTGTTCCCGATTGTTATTACTTTCACCAATTCGCTGATGACCGAACAGGAATTAACCATCAACTACGGGGTAATCGGAAAGCTCACAGAGGTGACGTCTTCGGGTGCCGAAACGTTCGTCAATCTGAAATGGCTGCCGGATAAGGTGACCCTGGAGCAATACGGCGAGTTGCTGGTGTATTCTCCTAATTATTTGCTGCTATTTTGGAACTCGGCAGGTCTGGTTGTACCGATTATCATCGGACAAACGGTGGTCGCGGCGCTGGCGGCCTATGCGTTTGCGAAGCTGAATTTCCGCGGTCGCGATTCCCTGTTTCTGGTGTACCTGTTGACGATGCTGATGCCTTTTCAGGTCACTCTGGTTCCTAACTATATCATGGCAGATAAGCTCGGCTTGCTGCATAGTACGGGGGCTGTAATCCTTCCGGGCGTCTTTGCTGCTTTCGGTGTATTTATGCTGCGTCAATTCATGTTGCATATTCCGTACGCCTATATAGAGGCAGCCAAAATGGACGGGGCCGGTCATTTTAGGATCTTCTTGACGATTATCCTTCCGATGGTCAAATCGGGTCTTGCTGCACTGGTTATTTTGTTATTCGTCGATTATTGGAATATGGTCGAGCAGCCGCTGATTTTCATAAACGATCCGTTCAAGCAGCCGCTATCGGTGTTTCTGTCGAGATTAAGCGGCGAATGGGATACGGTTTTTGCAGCATCCATGCTATACATGGCTCCGATGGTGCTGTTGTTTCTGTATGCGGAGACGTATTTCATCGAAGGCGTTCAATTGTCCGGGATCAAGGGGTAGGAGGAAAAGTGAAGGATATGGAGCTGTCAAAGGAGCAGGTTGATCGTAAACGAAAAAAATGGATATCCGCCGTGTTATTGCTGTTGATCGGATTGCTGTTGTTCTTTACGTTATTCAGCAATACGCTGCAGTCGGTTACTTTGCCGAAGGTAAGGGCAGAGCCGGCCGCGAGCGGAGGAGTCACTTATAAATTGGAGCGCAGCGGCGTATTGCAGCCGGTCAATCAGGCGGATCTGCTGAATCTGGCCGGCTGGAGGATTCAGAAAGTTCTTGTGAAGGAAGGGGAGGCAGTCAAGAAAGGACAGAAGCTCGTCCTGTACGACAGTTCATCTGCTGAGAGGGAACTGGAGGACGAGATTGCACAATTGAAAAAGCAATCCATCGCGTTGGAGAACATACAGGACCAATTTAAACTATCGATGGTCGACGGGGATGAGTCTGCTATCCGGTCGGTTAGACGTGAATTGGCAACGCGGAATATCGATATATCGATGCAGCAACGCAAAATCGACGGGCTGCGGGAGCAGTTGAACCGGCAAAAGGAACTCACTGCTCCGTTTAACGGAATTGTGATGAAATTGAACGCAGTAGAAGGTCTTGCTTCCAATGGTCAGCCGGATATAGTGGTCTCGAATCTCGACTTAGGTTATCAGCTGACTTTCGTGGCCGATGGGGAGCTTGTTGACCGCTTCACGCTTGTGGTCAGGCAGCCTATTGAGCTAAGAGTTGCATCGGAGGAGGGGAATCAACCGGCTCGTTCGCTGGAGGGTACAATCGTTGAGATTACTGATGCGGACTCGCGAATGGTAGACTCGCCGGAGGGAGGCGCGGGAGCAACAGCGACAGTTCGGCAGAAGCAGCTGCGCATCCATGTAGCCGATGCTGACCTGAAAGGGGGTGAGCAGGTTACGGTCAAGCTGGAGCGGGCATCGTCCGGGAGGGGATGGCTTGTCCCGAACGAGGCGATTCATCGGGAAGGCGAGAGGCGGTTTATACTCAAAGTGGAACAGCAGCGGGGGGCATTGGGCAATGTATTTGTAGCCCGTAAGGTTCTAATCGAGGCAATTGAGGCAACGGAATGGGAGACGATGATTCCGGCGGATCGGCTGTACGAAGGGGATCTGATCATTCTGGAAAGCAGTGAGCCGCTGCAGAACGGGAACCGAATTCGTCTGCAATAAAAAACAAAACAAAATGGAGAGGTATGGAGGTACAATCTATGTTCAAAAGATCAGGTATGACAATGGTAGTGGCAGTTCTCATATTAATGGCTATGTCCGCATGCAGTACCGGAGGCAGCGGGGCCGAGACGGGAGGGAAAATAGTAACGGAAGACGGAAAAACCGTCCTCACTTTGTCTATTATGCAATCCACGCCCTATTATGAAGCGTTGGAGAAAAAATTCGAGGCCAAGTATCCGGACATCGATTTACAGATTCAGGCTTATAAGCAGGCTGGGGAAGAGACGAAATACGAGGATTGGGAGGAATACCGGAAGTCGATGAACACCGCTTTATTATCCGGAAAAGGTTCGGATGTTCTCGAATTGCAGGACGGATTGCCTGCTGACGAATATGTCAAGAAGGGGCTTCTTCTTAACATGGATCATTTGCTGAGCCAAGATGACACGTTGAAGCAAGACAATATGCACATGAATGTATTACAGGCTATGAAGCAAACAAGCGGAACGTATGTGATTCCATCCGGATTTTACTTAAGGGCGTTCATTGGGGATGGAGATCTGCTCAAGGATGCTGCCATTAATGAGCAGACCTGGACGTGGCAGCACTTTGCAGACATGGCTAAGGGGTTGACGCAAGGCAAGGATGGCTTGTATGCGATGGCTGATTATACGCCGGATATGCTCATGCAGGAAATGACGGTCGACAATTACAGCTTATATGTGGATAAGGCAGCAAAAAGAGCAAAGTTCGATTCCCCAGAGTTTGTGGCCTTGCTGAAACAAGTGAAGAACATGTACGATGACGGCGTGATGACCGCAGAGTCGGCGGAGCTTGATAAGCAATTATTTTATTCTGCCGTATTGCGCGAGCCGGCCGACGTCATTAATGTAACGCATATGGTATTTGACCGTCCTCGGCTAATGCAAAAGCCGCATAGCGCAGAGCAGTCCGGCATGATGCGGATTATCCCGTCCGCCAAGTTCGCCATTCGGGCGAATGCGCCCGCGCAGGAGGAGGCATGGAAGCTGCTGAGCTTCCTCCTATCCGAAGAGGGACAGTCGATGCCGGAACGCGGGGGATTTTCGCTGCTCAAATCGGTGAACGAACAGAAGCTGGACGAGATTAGGGGGCAAATTAAAACGGGTACCTATCAGCTGCCTGACGGTCAATCCGTCCAGGCGGAGGATGAAGAATTTACCCGGTTTACGCAGCTTCTGGACATGGCAGATCAATACTCGGTTCTCGACGGGAAAGTGATTGCGATCGTGGGGGAGGAATCCCTCGCTTACTTCAGCGGCCAGAAGTCTGCGGAGGAAGCAGCCAAGCTGATCCAAAACCGAACCACTACCTTTTTGAACGAATAAGACATGCTTCACAGCTATGGTTATAAGAAAGTCCTGTCTCCTTTCGAGACAGGACTTATTGTGCGTTGGCTGATCATTTTTCTGGACAGGTTTATCTGAGCTTTATATGCGCGGAGACGAAACCTTGCAGCAGAGAAAAAGCAAGTCTATTGATTTTCACTCTGTTTTTGCTAAGCTGTCTACGACAAATTTAAGCTGGGCTTCCAACGAAATGGGGTCACTAAATACGAAGCCGCGGCTGTTCTCGCGATAAACGTGATTATTTTGGACAGCAGGGAGGTTATCCCAGATACTGCCTTCAAAAACCGAAGCCGCGTTTTGATCGCCAGTCCACCCACTAATAAAGATATAATCTCCTGCGAATTCCGGCAACAACTCAAGCGATAACTTGGCCCAGCCCTGGCCGCTGTCGATGGCTTCCTTCTGAATAATGGGCGGTGCCTTCAGACCGAATTCGCCATAAATAATATCTCCTCCTCTGCCAAAGCTGCCGTAGGCATAAAGCTCCTTGGCACTTCCCGAATCGAAGATCGAAACGGTGCGATCACCTACTGCTTGCTTCACGAGTGGTTTGTATTCGGCAATTTTAGCGTCCCACTCTGCGATCCAGGCTTTCGCCTGCTCTTCTCTGCCTGTCATTTTACCGAAATCCATTAATTGCTCCCGTAGAGGGACTCCGTATTCAACAGCTACGGTCGGTGCGATTTTGGACAGATTTTCGATAGTGGCAGAGTCGTTCCAGACTACAATTAAATCCGGCTGCAGCTCCATGATTCTCTCGTAGGGTACATCGTTGCCGATGTTGACAACGTCGTCCAGTATTCCTTCTGTATAGTTGTTAAAGGACTCATCACCGGTTCCGACAGGTTTTAGGCCTAGTGCTAGCAAATGCCCAGTGAAGGCTCCTGCCACCATGACGATCCTTTGAGGGTTTTTGGGGATTTGCACCTCGCCGTTAACAGCGGAATAGGTTACCATCTCCGAGCTGCCGGTTGTATTTCCAATTGCTGCATTGCCGGAATTGTTGGCATTACTCTCCGTGCCTACAGTTGGGCTTAACGCAGTTCTTCCGTTCGTGTTCGTTGGTCCGGAGCACGCGCTAAGTAATAGAGTCAGGCACAACAGCAACGTAATTCCAACAGGTAATTTGCTTCTATACATCTGTAAATCTCCTTTTTCGCCATATTGATAATGATTATCATCTCTGATATCAATATAACGACGAAGCCTGCGCGGAACAAGGGATGATCGAAGCCTAATGATAGGACGATGAGAGCTTCTTGCTGCTTCTAAAGACTTATCCTTGAATTGTTTGGGTGTCACTCCGGTTTGCTTTTTGAACATTCTGATGAAATAGGATACGTCTGCATATCCGACGCTTGCTGCTATTTCTTGCAGAGATAAATCGGTCTGTTGCAGCAGCACTTCTGCTCTGTTCATCCTAATGCGGATTAAGTAATCGATAATACTTGCGCCAGTTTCGCGTCGGAAATGTTTGGACAGATAGGGCACGCTGTAATGGAACGTGCGCGCCAGTGATTCCCGGGTCAGCGGCTCTGCATAGTGCTCCTGTAAATAGCGAGTAAGCTGAGAGCTAAGGTTAGGCCTAACGATGCTGACCTGCTGTTGATCCATTTGTCGAAGCAGCTCATATACAAATTGATAGAATAGTGTTTTGGTATGGAGTCGCTCCAATCGTCCCTCTACAAGCCATTCGCCCAGCATTCGTTCAGCCAGTTCGTAGAGGATGGCAGGGTGAAGCGGAATAAAACCGTACTGGAGATGGAAGGGCAATGATTGATCCATATGTCGAAGTGTGTGCTGCTTACCAGTCTGCGGCAAGGAGGCTTTATAGAGGATCAGGTAATAATGAAAGGATTCGTCCGTTAGGATAATGTCCAGACGGGTACCTTTGCCACCATGAAGGATATAGAATCCTTTTGCAGCATGCTTATTTCCGTCCAACAGAAGAGTTGCACTGCCATGCGTTACGTACAGAAAGGCACTCGTTGGAAACAAGTAAGGAGGCACGCACTCGCCGGCTTGTATGTCGATATGTCGTACATCTATGATGTGGAGTGTAGCATCATTCCAGATCAGTATGTGCTCTTGTACATTCACGGTTGCTTTCAATGGAGAGTTGTCTTCCTTCCGTGAGCTGCTGAAGCCAGCCTATTATGTGGTGAAGATATTATAATAATATTACTTGGCTTTTGCAAAAGCTTTGTCATAGAGAATGACTTGGTAATACAATTGGCAGGAGACATAATAGCGGTGTTGTCTGATGATGATGTATGAAGTATTGAACTCAACGTATTAGAAGTGAGGCTATTACGCATATAAGGGAGCGATCTATATTAAAATCCGCATTATTGGGGCTTGTGGGAGTGGGAAGTCTTATATTGCAAAACAATTATCGAAGACGTACGGCATAAAATACTATGAGATGGATAACTTTGTTTGGGATAGAACGGTAGAGAATACAAGATATCCGGTTGAAGTTCGAGACCTCAAATTGAATGAAGCAGTACTGACAGAAGCATGGATTATAGAAGGCGTACATTATAATTGGGGAGTGGAAAGCTTTAAGCAAGCTGATTGCATATTTTTAATTAACCCTAATAAATATGTAAGAAATATGAGGGTAATAGCAAGGTTCATTAGGACAAGACTAGGATTAGAGCCAAGCAATTATAAGCAAACATTCAAGAATTTATACGACATGCTGTTCATATGGAACAGAGGATTCGATAACGAAGGAATTAAAGAAATCTTGAAATTAACAGAGGAAGATTCAGAAAAAAGAACAATCGTCAAAAATAATAAAGAAATTATGACATTTATGCAGAAGTATCTTTAAGCAGCCGGTTGCCGATTTTAATCAGAGTCCGGTTTTCCAATAATAATCTAGATAAACAATAGAAAAAAACCTTTTCGCTTGATTCGGGCCCAATTATACTACAAGTAGTATAATTATTTAGCGCCTTATGATGAAGGGCGCTTGTCGATGCTTCTGCCAGTTCATCTACGACCGAGGAGAATTCGCATGGTGCATAAGCTAAAGGTTTTTTTGACACGCATTCAAACAAAGCTCTTGTTGTCCTTCCTAATCTTAATTATGATCCCAATCCTAATTGCGGTCATGTTGTATTATGAATCCTCCAATCGCCTCTTAATGACGGAAGTTCATCAATCTAGCGCCGAGATGCTGGCTAAGTTAGCCGATCGGGTGAATACGACTGCTGAACGGATGTACCAAGCCTCGCATTTGATGATTAATGATCCAGAAATGATTGAGTTCCTGCAATTACCGGATAAAAGCTGGTTAGTCGAGTACGACACCTTTCAAAAATATAAAGCCTTTTCAAAAAAAATGATCAACATTAGAGACTTTTTATTGGAAACGGAAGCCTATGTGGCTGTTTTCGATTTCAGAGGTCATTTGACCTCAACCTGGACGATGCAGCAATCTAATCAAATCTATGAGCAGATGCAGCTGGAACCATGGTTCGAGGCTACGAAAGCTATGCAAGGCGTACCGCTATGGAATATCTTTAACGAGCAGGATATGAGTATTGTACAAGGCTCTAAGACGGAAACCTATTTAACGATGACAAGACTGGTAGCGGGCAGTACAGGCAAGGGTTACGGCATTGTTTTGATAGCGGTTCCAATTTCTTCGATGCTGCCTGAGATGATAGCGGAGCTGCCTGCTGAGGAAGGGACCGGCATTAAGCTGTTTTTAGTGAAGGATCAGGAACTGCTGCTAGGGAACAAAGGGGCATATGCGGCGCTGGACCAACGTTTTTTGATCAATGAGCAGCACATCAATCAGTTGGGCTGGAGCTTGATTGAAGCTACACCGAGCAATCTGTTTTCCGAAAAGCTACAATCCTTGCGCAATCAATCTATGTTTTGGCTTGTTCTGTTGTTAGTGTGCTGTTGCTTTATCTTTATCATGATCATGCTGCGAATTATGAAGCGGTTAAAGATGCTGCATAGCTCGATGAGCAAGGTAGGCATCGGGAATTTTACTCCGATTCCAATCGGTGCAGGCGATGATGAGCTTGTATTGCTTAGCCGTAAATTCAATGATATGGTCTCGAATTTAAGTGTACTAGTCAAAAATGTCGCGGAAGAACAGAAGAAAAAAGAAGAGGCTAAGTTTCAAGCGCTACAGGCCCAAGTGAAGCCGCATTTTTTGTTTAATACCTTAACATCGATCAAATGGTCGGCCAAGTTATCAGGCGCAGAGCATGTTAGTGAGATGATTACTTCTCTAGGAAAGCTATTAAGCTACTCGATGAAAAATGATAAGGAGCAAGCTTTGCTGTCAGAAGAGATCGATTTTCTCAGCAGTTATGTATCCTTGCAAAATCTTAGATTCAATAACAGTGTGCGCCTGGAGGTAGATCTCTCATCGGAGCTTCTGGCGGTGCCCATCTTGAAGTTTACTTTGCAGCCCATTGTAGAGAACAGCATTATTCATGGGCGAAACGACCCGTTATTGATTTCGATTCATGGGGGCATTAAAGATGGGATAGTTACGATCTCGATTCGAGATAACGGCGGGGGAAGTCTTAGCGCAGGGGATGGAACCGGCGAAAACAGTGTGGAACATCATGCATCGATTACAGTTTCCAAGTTTAGCGGCATTGGACTGAAAAATATCCATGAACGCATCAAATTGCATTTTGGAGTAGCCTATGGTTTAACCGTTCGGAACATCAAGAATGAGGGATTTGAAGTGACACTTCAATTGCCTTTGCAGAGAGGAGAACAATAAGGTGATCAAGGTGCTCATAATTGAAGACGAATTCTTAGTTAGAGTAGGCTTGAAAACGTTAATAGCTTGGGAAGAGGAAGGGTTTGAATTAATCGCGGAGGCAGCCAACGGGGTGGAGGCGCTTGGCATCTTGGAGCGTGAGGAATGTGACTTGTTGCTAACGGATATTCAAATGCCGCAAATGGATGGGTTGACGTTATTGCGCCGAGTGAAGGAATTGTATCCTTCTATTAAAAGCATCATTTTATCCAATCACGATGACTTTGAAATGGTACGAACAGCGCTTCAGCTTGGGGCGATGGATTATGTCCTGAAGCTGACTATGGAGCCGCAAGAGCTTATCCATAAGCTTCGCGCGGTACAGGCGCAAATTGAACAGGAACGCTCTGAACTAAGCCAAGTGAAGCGATTGAACTTCAAAATCGAAATGTTTCAAAAGGAAATTCGCGAAAAAAGATTTTATGACATCATTACGAAAGCTTGCAGTAAACGAGAAATTGCGGAGGTTCTGCAGGAATTTCAATTCCCTGAGAGTGAAAGCTACCGCAACGTGGTGCTTCAAATCGACAACTATCAGGGGGTGCTGGAAACGAATACATTAAAGAGCGAGAAGCTCCTTGTTCAATCCGTAGCCAATATCATGATGGAGCTCATGAGAGGCAGAGGAGGCGGGGAGCTGATTCTGCTGGAATCAGGGAGATTCTCCCTGCTGTTAGGGAGCTTTTCTGAGAAGCTGCTGGAAGAAATCAGAGATAGCATGAAAAGGTATTTGAAGCTGGCCATAAGCTGCGGCGTCTCGGCATCTTTTTCCGATATTTATAAGGTGCATAAAGCTTTCACTGAAGGCGAATATGCGCTGAGCTTTAACTTTTATGGTGGTGACGACAAGATTATTTATGTGGATTCGCTAGCTGTGTCGGGGGAAAGCCCAGAAAGAATAAGCTGGAGCGATGAAGAGCTGTCGAGATTGCTGGAGCAACGCAATCAGGATGCCGTTCAGATGTTTATTAACGGGATCGGTGTGCGAATGTCGCAGTATCGAGCGGTGGAGCCAAGCGAGGTTAAGGAGCAGTGGATCAAGATTATTCATACGTTCTCACAATCGCTAAGCGAAGTTGGCGGGGATATCTATTCGATTGCGCCGTACCAAGGCAAATTTCCATTCCAGGCTATTCGCAATGCAGAAACGATGGATGAAATCGTGTCTTGGCTGAAGGGGTGGATTGACGTTTATTTTCAATATCTGAATCATTGTGTGAATCATCAATGGCGTCCGGAGATCAAGCTAGTGGCGCAGACGATCAAGGAACAATACGCGACTAATATTAAATTGATGGATTTGGCAAAAGCCGTGGGCTACTCGGAATCGTACTTAAGTGTACTGTATAAGAAGGAAACCGGTGAAACGATTATGGATTCCATTACTAGATATCGGCTGAAAAAGGCGAAGGAGCTGCTAAAGGATAAAACGTTGAAAATCTATGAAATTTCCGAGGCGGTAGGCTATACGGATTCCAATTATTTCGGTAAATTTTTCAGGAAAATAGAGGGGATTTATCCTCAAGAATATAGAAAAATCTATTTTAATATATAAGTGAAAGAGACGGATTTATAGGGGAATATTCCCTTCAAAGAAGGAAACCGGCTTGGTATTCTTGACATGTCGATGGACGACAACCAATACAGCCATATGGAGGGGACTAACTTTGAGAAAAAGCATGTTGTTAATGATGCTTGTTGGTGTGCTCGCACTAAGTACGATATTGAGCGCATGCTCGAGTAGCGGTAATGGGAAAACAAATACAGGCAGCAATGGATCGGGCACTAAGGAACAGACGACGGAAAATGGTACGGATAAGGTTGTAAAGCTGAAAATTTGGGGCGGCGTACCAGAGGAAAGCGGCCCAGGCGATGTCGTTGCGAACTGGAATGCCAACAATCCAGGGATCCAAGTCGAGTATGTACGCTATGTAAATGATGATAGTGGGAATACGAAGCTGGATACGGCTTTGATTAGCAGTACCGATGCGCCAGATATCTTTATCAGCTATGGCGAAACGTATTTCAACCGCAGAATGCATGCGGGCATGACGGCTTCCATGGATGAGCTGATCCAGAAGACAGGTTTTGATGTAGAAGCAGTCATTGGTGAAGATAATGTCATTAAGCATGATGGTCAAATCTTCTATTTGCCGGCTATGAAACAAATTGCGATGGTGCTAATGAATCAATCAGCCTTGACATCGGCGGGAGAGGAATTGCCGGTAGATTGGACATGGGATGATTATGTGGCGCTTGCGGGCAAGCTGACTACGGGGAATGTATTTGGCAGCTTTATTGAAGCGCCGGGAGAAATTTTGCCGAAAATTTTGTTGACGTTAAGCCAGCCACAGGACTCTTATTATGACGCAGATGGCTTATCAAGCTTTGGCAGCGCCGCTGTTGAGAAAGGCATGCAGCTTCAAAAACAGCTTTATGACGAGAAGTCGATGATTAGCTGGCCCGAGTCGATCTCCAATAATCTTAAACCATATAGTGAATTATTTACTGGCCAAGCCAACATGATTCTGGGCGGCACGCATTTGATGCGTTATGTGAAAAACACGGAAGAGTTCCCGCGTGACTTTAAGGTCGCTTTTGCGCCAAACCCTCAATTTGAGAAGGGTGGAAACGTAAATATTGCGGGCTTCAATGATCTAATGTCCATCAACAGCAAGAGTGCGAATAAGGAAGAAGCGATGTCATTTATCTCTTGGTATTTGACAGAGGGCAATACGGCGATGATTCCAGGCGGACGTATTCCGACCAATAAGCAAGCGGATATGGACAAACTGGTGGAGTTGTTCGTAGGCGAAGCAGAGGACTTGATTGATGTGGAGTCATTAAAGCAAGTACTGAGCATAGATTATGTGTTCCCTAAGCAAGTGAAATCGGTAGCTTATGCGGAGTTGACGAAAATCTTGTCGGAAGAATCAGAGAAATATATGATGAATGCACAGCCGCTGGATAAAACGATGGAACGAGTGAAAGCGCGAGCGGATCAAGCGATTCAAGCTGAAAGTAAATAATTCATCCCTTAATGAAAAAAAAGCATCTGCTTTGACAATTGTCATAAGCAGGTGTTTTTTTATGCTCGAACTTTCATGTACTAGCTAAAAAAAAGACGGAAAACCCCTAAAATACTACGTTTCATTACAGGATCGAAGTCATTAGTATAAAGCCTATATTCAACATGAGGAGTGGATAGGCATGCTTAATAAAGCAACAGCGAGGCTGTTCAGAGAGGATATGAAGGAAAATATCGCGGGATATTTATTTATATTGCCTAATCTATTAGGGGTATTCTTTTTCATCGTATTGCCTTTGCTGTTCAGTCTGTATCTCGTATTTATGGATTGGGACTACTTAAAGGGATTTGGCGGGCTTACGTTCGCCGGACTCGACAATATTATTAGAATGGCAAAGGATGAATATTTGGCTAGAGCATTGATCAATAATGCGATATTTACAGCGGTTACCGTTCCATTAGCTATGGTGATGGGGCTGATGCTGGCAGTCGTCATTAATCGGTTTGTGTATTTGAAAAATATGCTAAGGACGATCTTTTTCCTGCCGTATGTGAGCAGCTTAGTGGCGGTATCCATCGTATGGAGCGTGCTCTACAATTCCAGAAGCGGTCCGATCAATTCCTTTCTTCGCGATATCGGCATCGAGAATCCGCCAGGCTGGCTAGCCAGCCCGCAATGGGCATTGATCGCTATCATCATTCTCGTCGCATGGACGTATATCGGCTATACGCTCGTTCTGTATATGGCGGGATTACAAGGAATTCCTAAGGATTTGTATGAGGCTGCTTCTATTGACGGGGCGAATCGCACGACTCAATTTTTCAAAATTACGGTGCCTATGCTGAAGCCTACAAGCTTCCTTATCGCCATAACGCTGATCATATCCACCTTCCAAGTATTTGCGGTCATTAATGTAATGACGCAAGGCGGACCGCTTAATTCAACGATGGTGATGGCTTACCATATTTACCTGCAGGCGTTCCAATATTACAAGATGGGCTATGCCGCAACCTTATCCTGGCTATTGTTCTGTATGATCTTCATCGTAACTCTCGTGCAATGGAGAAGTCAGAAAAAATGGCAGCAGCATTTTTAATGAAGGAGTGAACTAACGACAATGACAAAACTACGACTGAACTCCATGTTTGTGAAAACGGTCATAACTTCCGCCATGCTGCTGTTAGCCGTTGTCATACTATCACCATTTCTATGGATGCTGTCCGCATCCTTCAAAATTCAGGCGGATGTATTCAATTATCCAATCGAGTGGATACCGAAAACATTCAATTTGCGCAACTATGCGACGGTGTGGGGAGAGAAATATCAATTCGCCCAATACTATTGGAACACGATCAAAATTACGGTGATCACTGTAATCGGCTCATTGCTGACCAGTTCGCTTGCGGGCTTTGCTTTTGCCAAGCTGAAGTTCAAAGGCAGAGATGTCCTGTTCCTGCTTTATTTGGCCACGATGATTATTCCATCACAAATTTTGCTTGTTCCGCGCTTTATCGTATTTGACTATGTAGGTCTGGTGAATACACATCTATCTATCATTTTGCCGGGTATCTTTTCGGTTATTGGCACCTTCCTGATGCGGCAATTTTTCATGACGATTCCTGGTGAGCTGCTGGAAGCGGGCAAGGTAGACGGAGCGGGGTATTGGCGGATCTATTGGCAAATCTTTATACCGCTCGCGAAGCCGGCATTAGTTTCCCTGTTGATATTAACGTTCACATGGACATGGAATGAGTATGAGAATCCGCTGATTTTCCTGCGCGATACAAGCTTGTACACCTTGCCGCTGGGGCTAACCAACTTTGTGGATGAGAACGGAACAGATTATACCTTGATGATGGCTGCTTCCGTATCGGCGCTCGTTCCACTCATTCTGATCGTCGCCTTCTTCCAAAAGTGGTTTGTGGAAGGCATCTCGAATACTGGCTTGAAATAAATTTCCCGAAGGAGTGTGCGAGTTATGTTCATTAGAGTTCCTGAGCAATCTATTGAAGTGATAAGAGAGGCGGAGGTTGTTGTTGCGGGGGGCGGGCCTGCCGGATATGCTGCCGCCTTGGCAGCAGCCAGAAGCGGGGCCAAGACGCTGCTGATTGAGCGCTACGGTTATTTGGGCGGGGTAGGCACGAACAGTCTTGTCTCCGGATTTTCCAGCGGGTTTCATGATGGGGAGCGAATGATCATCGGTGGACTCTATCAGGAGATGAGAGAGAAGCTGTATCAGCAAGGCGCGTTAGTGAAGACAAATAATTATGAGCCGTTCGATCCCGAAGCGTTAGCTTTTTATTATATGAAATCCTTGCTGGATGCCGGTGTAGAGCTATTGCTTCATACCTGGGTGGTGGATGCGGTGATGAAAGGGGATCGCGTGGAGGCGCTTATCGTAGAGAGCAAATCCGGTCGGCAAGCCATTCGGGCCACGACTTATATTGATGCAACGGGCGATGCGGATGTGTGCGCGCGTGCGGGTGTTCCCTATGATATTGGCAGAGCTTCGGACGGCTTGATGCAGCCGGTTTCCTTGATGTTTGCCGTCGGAGGCGTGAATGCGGACCGTCTCATTCGAGAGATTGAGCAAATTGAGGGAGCGCCGTTTGATGGTCATATCTCAGGTATGCATCATGTTATTTTCGGCGGTCAGGAGGAGAGAGTGGCAAAGGCGAAGGCAGATGGCTTCCTGTTCAATGTACCTCGGCAATCGATTGCCATCGCTTGGACGTTGCCTGGCAGACCGGATGTGGTGTATTTGAATATGACTCGCATTCAGGGAGTGAACGGCACGAAGACGGATGACCTGACCCGGGCAGAAATCGAAGGACGCTATCAAATTGAAGAATGCGTGAAGTTTCTGAAGGCGTATATTCCTGGGTTTGAGCAAAGCTACTTGCTAAGGGTCGCCACACAGGTAGGCATTCGCGAAAGCCGCAGAATAAGAGGAAGCTACACCTTAACCGAGATAGATGTTGTTCAGTTGAAGCAATTCGACGATGTGATAGCTCAAGCGCATTATATGATCGATATTCATGATCCGACCGGTCAAGGAACTCATTATGTAGAGCTAAGCAAGGGAACCTCCTACGATATTCCGCTTCGCTGCTTGCTGCAGGATAAGGTAAGCAATCTGATCACCGCAGGCAGATGTATTTCCGCTACGCATGAAGCGTTCAGTTCCCTGCGGGTTATGTCTATATCGATAGCGCTGGGCGAGGCAGCAGGCGTTACGGCCGCGTTGTCCGTCAAGCAATCAATGTCGCCGGGTGAGGTGAAGGCAGGACTTGTTCAGGAAGAGCTGTTGAAGCGTGGCGCCATCTTATACTAACAAGTATAAGATGGACTTTGTTCAAGGGGGTGAGTGTGGGATCAGGAGCAAGCTATAGCCTCAATAGCAACGTAAAATGATCATAAGGAGGAACATAAGCCATGGTTAAACGCAAGGTTATTTCTGTGGTACTCGCCGTATGCTTACTGTTTGGATTCGAGAGCTGGGGAATCGTTTCGACAGGGAATGTAGCGCATGCGGATTCTTTGCAGATTGTCCAGAAGGTTACGGGCAATATCTTTTACAGCACGGATGTGAAGAGCTTCGAAATCAACACCTCAGGAGATGAAATAGATTGGGTTTATTATGACTACTGGGGAGTCAAGGTGGAGGACGGCCAGCTGGCGGTTACCGGTGGAACGGCTGAGCTGACGGTTGATCCGGCACGCAACGGCTGGTTTCGATTGATCATTACGTCCAAGCAAAGCGGCGTTGTGTTGACGAGCAAGGAAACGTCATTTGCAGTCGTGGCTCCTTTCGATATCAGTACGATTGAACAATCGCCATTTTCGATTCAAACTCATGCCGCACGTACCGACATCATTGCTCAAAGCTCGGAGGCTCTGGTTCCAATTGCGGCTAAGCTGGGTGTAAAATATTTGCGTGATGCCTTTCGTTGGGAAGACGTAGAGCTGTCGAGGGATGTGCATGTGTTTCAAGACTTTCACGACAAGTATCTCAGCCTGTTAGAAGCTTATGGCATTAAGCCTTTTATGACTCTGGCTTTATACAATGCTCTCTATGATAACGGCTTGTCGCCTACCAGTGAGGAAGCTAGACTGGCATTTGCCAACTATGCGAAGGCACTGCTGCAGAATTATCCTGAAGTAACGTGGGTCGAGGTATGGAATGAGCCGGATATCCCATCATTCAGCAAAGGTCTGACGACAGATGAAGAGAGAACGGAATTTTACTTTAATCTGCTCAAAACAACGTATGAAGAGTTGAAACCCCTGTACCCGGATGTTATTTTCTCCGGTATTGATATCGGCGAGTTTGGCGACGGTGCATTTTTGGAGGACTTGTACGAGAAGGGCTCGCTTGATTATATGGATGAGTATTCCTTCCATTCCTATGTTCGAGTGCCTGAGCAAATTATAACCGAAATTGAGAAGCATAAAGATTTGATGAAACAATACAACAATGATCAGGTCATTCCACTGAATCTATCGGAAACCGGGTTTACCAATTTCAATTTCGATGAATATGTTCAAGCCAATTATACAGCTCGCAGAGTGGCGTCAGCTCTGACACAAGGCATTAAATCCATCAACATTTATAATTTGCAAAATCGATCGACGATTCCGAATGACTTTGAAGGATCCTTCGGTATGATCCGTCATCCGAATGATGTGAAGGGCGCTTATGTGCCTAAGCCGTCATTTGTTTCGTATGCTTCAATCATTAGACAATTGTCGGATGCACAGTTTGTTGAAATCGAGGATGTTGCTCCTGGCATCGCTTACGTGTACAAGTTCAATAACGGCACTGACGATATTCGCGTCATGTATGCGCCATCCGGCACAGGGGTTGAGCTGCATACGACAGAAGCTATTCAAGTAACGGATATGATGGGGAACAGTACACAAGTGGAGCCAGTAGATGGCGTAGTCACCCTTTCTTTGACGCAGGATCCCCTCTATGTGAAGGGGCAAGTGACGGAAATCAATGACGTTGTGCCTGAAATGGAAGAGCCTGTTTCTTTGCTTTACAGTTTCTTTGACGGTGGTTATGCCGAGGTGAATGGCACGCTAGGCACAAATACAAACAAATGGGTCACTTCTTCTGTATTGAAGGGATATGACGGGCGCGGTTCGAGGGCGGTTACACACCCAACCGGCGCTTCGGTGAAGTGGCTGCCGGCCATCTCCGTACCTGGACCTTATCGGATATCTGTCTATTTGCCAGGCAATCCCGCAGCGCCTGCACATACGACTCAACAAGCGATGTATTCGATATATGTGAATGACGTGAAGGTTGATGAAGTCGAAATCAATCAATTTAAAGAACAAGGGAAATGGCTGGAGCTTGGCATTTATGATATGCCGCGGGGAGCAAACAGCTATATCGTTCTCGAAGATAGCAGTCAACTGCATGATAGACCGTTACGTGCGGATGCGTTAAAGCTTGATTTGATTCCGGCTACAGACATAGAGCTAGAGGTACAGTCTCTTACTATTCAAGCTGGAGAAGAATATAGCTTCTTGCCGATCTTTACTCCGGTTGATGCAACGAATAGGGATGTCGTGTGGACAAGCTCTCATCCAGAAGTAGCAGCCATTGATGCTGCAGGTAAATTGAAAGCGCTTCAATCCGGCGAGACGACGATTCTTGTTGTCCATCCTGCAACAGGCAAGTCTGCTGAAGCAGCCGTTAAAGTAGTCGATCATCCCATTATTTCTCCAGTCACCATAGACAGCCACTTCAATACTACCGGGTATTCGGAGCAAAATGGCAGCTTGGGTACACCGACGAATAAATGGGTCACTTCTACTGTATTAAAAGGTTATCATGGGGGTATTTCGCGAGCAGTTACCCATCCTACTGATGCATCTGCAAAATGGACTCCAGAGCTGACACAGGCGGGCGACTATCGGATTTCTGTGTATTTGCCAGGCAATCCAGGAACGCCGGCACATACAACGACGGCAGCCCGATATTCGATTTACTCGAATGATGAGTTGATCGATCAGGTAGAGCTGAATCAATTCTCGCTTCAAGGATCATGGCAGGAGCTGGGCATTTATCAATTGCCGGCTGGATCCGCTAGCTATGTGATACTGGAGGATGCTAATCCGGCTCATGATCGTCCGTTGCGGGCCGACGCAGCTAGATTCGAATTAACGCCAATAACAGAAATCGATATAGAACCAGAGCAAGTAAAGCTATCGATTGGTCAAAGCTCCGTGTTGCAAGCGACTTTCGCACCAGTACATGCAACGGACATTGGACTAGTGTGGAGCAGCAGTGACTCCGCTATTGCAACGGTTAATGAAGCAGGTGAAGTAAAAGCGCTGAAAGCGGGCGAGGTAAAGATTCGTGCCTTGAACGCTCTGACAGGTCTATATGCGGAAACGGTCGTGATCGTTCAGGCCCCGGTTGTAGTCCGCCCTAATCCAAATCCGTCTGATGACAACGAGCAAACAAATAGCGAAGAAGAAAAAGTGGACGAAGAGGAAGTGGATACAGAACAAGGTAATGAGAACCAGACAGATACGTTCAAGCCTACAGATATTACTGCACACTGGGCTGCAGCCTCCATTAAGCGGGCTATCGAGCAGCGCATCGTGAGTGGATATCCGGATGGAACGTTTCGCCCTGACAGAACGGTGACTCGAGCGGAGTTTGTTCATATGCTCATGAATCTGCTACAGAAGAAGGAAACCAGCGATGCTTTGCAGGTTGCGTTTTCGGATGAAGCTGCGATTGGGACATGGGCTAAAGCTTCTATAGCACAAGCTGTTCAACTTGGTATCGTGAACGGCAATGAGAATGGCAGCTTCCGTCCACAAACGCAGATTAAACGAGCAGAGATGGCAACCATGATCGCAAGAGCGCTTAAGCTAGCTTCTCCAGGGGAGACAACTCCGTTCGCTGATGAGCAGGACATTCCAGCCTGGGCTCAGCAAGCGGTACACGCGCTGCGAGAGTTGGGCATTGTTGAAGGACGGAATGGCAATCAGTTCGCGCCTAATGGAGCGATGACTAGAGCGGAAGCTGCGGTAGTCATGTTGCGAATAAAAGAGCAATAAGCGATAAGTATTTCATATAATCCCCTTTGAGTAGACAAGTGCTTAAGAAGAGCACTAACGTTTGCTTGGAGGGGGTTTTTCTCATGGACAAATAGGGTTGATAATATCTGGTAAATTAATGCTGCAGGCACCCTGTCAAAATGATACGATTGGGAAAAATCCATATGAAGAGGTGAACTAAGTATATGAGTTATACAAGTCCGAATTGGAGCACTTCTGTGTTGATTACGATTGACACGCAGAATGATTTCACCTTGCCGAACGCTCCTGCCCGAATCGAAGGAACTGCTGAGGTATTACCGAGAATGAAGAGTCTGTTAGAAGCGTATCGTGCACAAGGTCTGCCGATCATCCATGTCATTCGCTTGTACAAAGAAGATGGCTCAAATGTTGATATCTGCAGGAGAGAAGTTATTGAGCAAGGCGCCAAGATTGTTGCTCCAAATACGATTGGTGCCGAGTTGGTCAGCGCAATCCACTCATCTAATTATAGTTTATTGGATGCTGACAAGTTGCTAAATGGTGAGTTTCAGTTGGTTGGAGAAAATGAGTGGATTATGTATAAATCACGGTGGGGTGCTTTTTATAAAACCAGTTTAGAATGGTTTCTCCAAGAGCGTAACATCGACACTACTGTATTTATAGGGTGCAACTTTCCGAACTGTCCACGAACGTCCATGTACGAAGCCAGCGAACGTGATTTCCGTGTAGTGATGGTAGCTGATTCGATGTCGCAAGTTTACGAAAAAGGTATTCAAGAAATGAAAAATATTGGTGTTCATGTTTGTAATGCAGAGGAACTAATGAGTGACATCATATAGTTCCGGGTTGAACTCTTTGATGATTCAATGGGATGGTTGCGTTCGGTTGGACTAGCTTTCACGTGCTTAAGTTGCGCAACAACAACGATGCAAATAACCATATAAATATTGAAGAACATATCGCTTTGTAGGCTTGCGTGCCTTGGGCGATGTGTTTTTTTGTTATGAATAACTTGAGAGTTCATCCTGCACTCACGCGAAATCAGAGATCCATACGTGCTTCAACAATTTTGCACTTAAAAAAATAATGTATGAACCATTATATTGTGTTATTTACAATAGTGTGCGACACACAGTATAATGTTGTCAGGAGTTGATCATATGACGGAAGTAAACGAGGTTCTAGGCGGTCTGTTGCAGGAGCTTCGGCGGGGCACTCTTATTATTAGCGTGTTAAGCCAACTGTCTGAACCGCAATATGGCTATTCACTTGTCACAATGCTGGAGTCAAAGGGTATAACGATTGATCCGGGAACTCTATATCCGCTATTGCGCAGACTTGAGAAGCAGGGACTTCTACAGAGCGAGTGGGATACCCAGGAGACACGCCCCCGCAAATATTATTTGCTCAGTCCATTGGGGACTGAGGTATACGATCAGCTTTGCAAGGAATGGAGAGCAATGGTGGCAAGCATGGATCAAATGATCCGTTCAGAGTGAGCTGATCTTAATAGGGATGAACCAAGGCAAAGGGGGAGAAGCATATGGAATTGGTAGCAAGGTATGTACATGCGGTGATCAGCAAATTGCCTTCAGAGCAGCGTGATGAGATTGAGAAGGAGCTGCACGGGCTGATCGAGGATATGCTGGAGGAGCGGACGGGGCTAGACAGCCGGTCGGCAGACGCTGAACAGATTGAAGCTGTACTGATTGAATTAGGTTCTCCAGCGGAATTGGCAGCCAAATACAATGGCGGCGGACGTTATTTGATTGGACCGGGGTTATTTGATACGTATATTCGCGTGCTAAAGGTTGTAGGCATGGCCATCTTTATTGCGATGAGCGTTGTATTGATGATTGGCCTGTTGAAGCCGGATGGCACCGACGTTGCCGTGTCATTCGGCAGCATATTCACTAGTTGGATTGGTTCGCTGATCGAAGCGGGAATGCAGGGTTTTGTGTGGGTTACCGTTATTTTTGGCTTGCTCGAATATAAAGGAATTAGAGAAGATGGACTATCCTCGGGCAAAAAGGCTTGGCGTCCATCGGATTTAGCGCCGATCCCCCATTCTGAGTTGCAGATCAAACGGTTGGAGCCCGTCTTCAGCATTATATTTACTGTACTGTTTGGCATCGTGTTGATTAGCTCTCCTGAATGGATAAGTATATATGTTTCGTATTATTATTCCCATCCTATCCCAATCTTTGATGTAGAGATATTAGCGTCTTATGCTCCGCTAATTTGGGGCTGCATAGCCCTTGTAGTATTGAGAGAAAGTCCGAAGTTTGTTTCTGGGAAGTGGTCGAAACAGCTAATGACTTCCCACATCATCATCAACGTACTTCTGTTTATTGCGGCTTTAGTCATGTTTTCTGACGGTACAATTTGGAATGAACAATTGACTGTTCAATTGCAAGGGATTGCTGAGCAACTGGCGAACGGCAAAGATTTCAATACGGTTCTGTCGATGTGGAACAACGTAACCAGCTATTTTATTTATCTCATTGTATTGATCTTTCTTTTTGAACTGGTTCTGTTTTTATTCAAAGTTTACAAGCTTCGAAAGTATTTATAGGAGATTCATTGGAACGAGAGAAGCGTAGACTCAACAGAACGAAGTACCGAATAGGCAGTTGGAATACATCGTTACAAGGGTCCTTTACCTTGGGCGGTGTATTTTTTGCGTGAAAACCAACAGAGAATCTAAAGGAATGACACCAAGTACCAATTGACAAAAAAGGCAACCTGCCTAATACTAGGGAGTATAAATGATAATCATTATCAATTATAGGGGTCATAGAATAACCCCTTGGGATTGTGGAGTAGATCGGAGTGGTATGGAAAGATGAGACTGGAAGATCATATAGCTGCATGGAATCATGCCGCTGTTAAAGTGCTGGATATCCGGCACGCTGTGATGAATCCTGGAGACAAGCTGCATGCCTATGTACTGCCGGCAAGCGGGTTTATCTATGGTGTGCGCGGTTCGGCTAGTGTGAATCTGGATGGCATAGATTATGATGCTGACCGTCATTATATTCTGCATGGCGGCAAAGGCATGCGTCTGAACATAGAGGCGAAGGAGATGTTTGAATACTTTCTGCTATTCTACAGAACCTCTCTGCCAGGCAGAAAGGATATAGCAAGGCTGATAGAACGAAGCAATCCCTTTCGGATGCAATATGGCTTTGAGCCATCGGAGCCTTTGCCGCTGCATTATCATCTCATTGCAATGGAGCAGTTTTGGGCACAGGCGAGTCCGCTGGAGAGAATCCAAGTAAAAGGCTTGTTCTACCAATTCATACATGAGTTGATGAAGCAGTTCAAAAACGACAGAGTCCATTCTCGCAAGCCGGATGTCATCCAGCAGGTCGTCCGCCATATACATGAACATTATCGCCAGAATCTATCATTGGAGTCGATTGCGGAGCAATTCAATTACAGTCCTCGTCATTTGTCGATGCTCTTCAAGGGGCACACGGGATCGAGTCTGATCGAATATTTGATTCGTTTTCGGCTTCATCATGCAGAAGAGCTGTTGCGTAATACGGACGCCTCCCTGCGGGATATCGCAGCAGAGGTTGGATATACGGATGTGTATTACTTCAGTCGAATGTTCCGCAAATATATGGGGCAGTCTCCAATCCGATACCGGAAGGCAAGCAGACAACAGGGTAAGTCGGACAATTCTCCATTTAGCATCTCCAGATTCTCCATTGGCGAAAGCAGGGTCCCTCGTTATAATGTTGTTGAGTATGATAATCATTATCAAAACAAAACAGTCGGAGGGTCTTCACCAATGCAAATAACAAAGAAATCAAGTTTTATCCTAGCCATGATGCTCAGCCTTGCTTTACTTTTAAGTGCCTGCGGGTCAGCGAATGTAAGCTCACCTTCTGTAGTCACATCAGAACCAACCAGTTCGTCGTCCGTAGAGGGCGGTGCCAATAAGGAGAGTGGGACGAGAACAGTGTCTACCGTCAAAGGAGATGTGGTCGTTCCAGCTAACCCGGAACGTGTAGTCGTTCTTTATTTGCAAGGGGATCTTATCGCACTTGGTATCAAGCCGATAGGCACTTCTGATGTGTATGAAGGAGCAGCCTTCGCAGGAGCCCTGGAGGGAATAGAAGATTTGGGCGTTTGGTTCGAGCCTAATCCGGAAGAAGTCATGGCATTAAAGCCGGATTTGATACTGGTTCCTTCCGAGGAGACTTACGAGAAGCTCAAGGACATTGCACCAACGGTGTTGGTTCCATTCGACAAGATGGCGACCGATGAGCGTGTGATGATGATTGGCAAAGTATTTGGCAAGGAGCAGGAGGCAACAGCGCTGCTGGACAACTTCCACGCGAAAGTGGAAGATAGCAAGAAGAAGCTTGCAGAGCAGGGAATTCTGGATAAGACCGTAACCATTATCGAGGGCGGTAAGAAAGAGATGTCGGTCATAGAGAGCAAGCTGTACGGACGGGGCTCTCAAATTATCTATGAATATTTGGAGCTGAAGGCGCCGGAAGTCATTCAGAAAAAGATGGATTCATCCAAAGAGGCGACAGGCAACACCGTTTCCTTGGAAGTGCTCTCTGATTATATAGGCGACTTTGTATTCCGCTCGGTATGGGATGGGGCGGATGACCTGTCGGAAAACCCAGTCTGGAATAGTATTCCGGCTATTAAGGAAGGCAGATTGATCGAGATTGGATTTGATTTCTCGTATTACTCCGATATCTATTCTCTCGATAAACAGCTGGATTTTATAGTCGAGAAGTTGCTGGAAGCCAATGGGAAGAACTAAGGAGAATAGCAATCTGGACGACAGGGAAGCCGTTATACGTCCTTTAGGCAGCAGGTCATACTTTGGTCTGTTTATGGTAATCGGGGTGCTGTTGCTGCTGCTTGCGGCAGCAGCTTCTCTTTCTTATGGAGCTGCTCGCATGAACTTGGCAACAGCGTGGACTGCCGTATTCCATTTTGACCCTAATCTAACGGAGCATCAAATCATTCAGTCTCTTCGTATTCCGCGCACGGCGGCAGATATGATTGCTGGCATGTGCTTAGCGGTAGCTGGGGCCGTTATGCAAGGTTATACGCGAAATCCGCTGGCTGATTCGGGATTAATGGGCGTAAACGCAGGAGCAGCTTTTGCCATGGCCATCGCACTGGCCTTCCTGCCGGGCCAATTGCAAACGTCAACCCTGCTCATTAGCTTCGCCGGCGCGGGATTGGGAGCAGGGCTGACTTATCTTGCTGTGTCCATGAGCCGCCGGGGGATGACACCCCAACGTCTTGTACTGGCTGGGCTGTCGATTACGATGCTATTTGGTGCTCTAGGTACATTTATATCGCTGAATTATGGGATTGGACATGCCCTTGCTTACTGGACATCGGGCAGCGTAGCAGGAGCGACATGGACGGAAATCAAACTCGTGATCCCTTGGTTCTTAGGCGGTCTTGGGCTATCGCTATTTATCGCGCGATCGATCACCGCGTTAAGTTTGGGCGAGGAGCTGGCGAAGGGCTTTGGACAACGTATCGTTCTTGTGAAATTGCTAGCTACGCTGGCCGTGCTCTTGCTTGCAGGAGTGTCTGTTGCATTGGTAGGCCCTATAGGGTTTGTAGGACTTATCGTGCCCCATATGATGCGTTTTTTCGTTGGCGTAGATTATCGCTATATTATTCCGGCATCAGCCCTTTACGGAGGCGTACTCATGGTGGTGGCGGATCTAGCGGGCAGGTTGATTAATCGTCCGTCTGAGACAGCACTTGGCATTATCTTCGCCATTATTGGCGTTCCCTTCTTCTTGCTGATTGCCAGCAGAGAGAGGAGAGCCTTCAAATGATTATGTTTCGAGCTTACAAAGCGAGGCTGCTGATTCTATTGCTTTTCGCTCTGCTTATCGCTGGTGCTATCCTCAGTCTTAACATGGGGAAAATGTCACTGCGACCGATGGAAGTGCTTCAGGTGCTGCTGGGACAAGGTCCGGAGGATCATCATCTCGTCGTCTATAAGTTCCGTCTTCCTCGAATTGTACTGGCTGCTCTTGTTGGCTTCGGGATGGCCCTAGCAGGCTCTGTTATGCAGGCTTTGCTTCGTAATGATCTGGCTGATCCTGGTATGCTTGGCATAAGTGCAGGCTCCGGTCTCATGGTGTTGGTGTTTATCACAACAATAGGTATTCAAGGTGCTGCCATAGCTTTCCTTCTGCCCTTAATGGCATTCGGCGGCGGCTTGCTGGCGGCTGTCCTGATTTACCTTCTGGCCTACAGAAGGAACCGTATACTGTCCTCGACCCGATTAGTGTTAACTGGTGTTGCCATTAATGTCGGATTAAGCGCACTGACGTTATTTTTAACGTTAAAGCTGGATAGTGACAAATATGAGTTTGCACAGAGATGGCAAGCGGGTTACTTATGGGGTGACAAATGGTCCTATATCGGCTTATTGGCTCCTTGGGTTTTGTTGCTGTTTATCGTTATTGTGAGCCATGCCCGGACATTGAACACGCTGGAATTGGGACACGAGATATCAACGAGCTTAGGAGTGGCCGTTAAACGAAAATTCCTGTTGCTGGCTATTGCGGCTGTGGCGATAGCTTCTGGCTGCGTAGCACTCGGAGGATCTATCTTCTTTATAGGACTCATTAGTCCGCATGTGGCACGCAAGCTGGTTGGTTCCGACTATAAGGTGCTGCTGCCGACTTCAGCGCTAATTGGCGCACTGCTGCTGCTGGCAGCGGATACGATAGCCCGCACAGTCAGCTTTAAGGCGGATATCCCGGCAGGTGTTATTGTAACTATGCTGAGCGTACCGTATTTTTTATACCTGTTGATGCGTTCGAAGTGAGGGATATGGAAAAATTAATTATAGTGAAAAAGTATAAATACGATATAGGTTTTATTAAGTAAAATGGAGTCATGTCGATTCAGTTCCAAGGCAGGTTGCTTAGAAAGGGGAACCAACATGATCTCAATTGAAGAAGTGGGTTACGAACAAAAAAGTGTTTTGCAAAATTTGCTTGAACTCTATAAATATGATTTCAGTGAGTTTGATTCTGATGACGATATAAATTCAAATGGTTTATATGGTTACATGTTCTTAGATCATTATTGGACGGAGGACGGCAGGTATCCATTCTTCATTAAGGTAGACGGGAAACTAGCGGGTTTTGCGCTTATTAGAAATATGGGAGCCGCCGAAGAGAATAACGTCGTATATTCCATGGCAGAGTTTTTTGTGTTGAAGAAATACAGAAGGTTGAAAGTCGGGCAGACGGCTGCCCATCAATTGTTTGATCAATTTCCTGGCTCCTGGAAAGTGGCCCAAATGGAAACGAATATACCCGCACAAGCTTTCTGGAGAAAGACTATTGATAGGTATACACATGGCAATTACAATGAAGCAACAGAAGATGGCTGGGAAGGCCCGATTCAAGTCTTTTTTTCAGCATCTAGAGGATGAGCTAGAACACAGGCAGGAACATATATTGAATTGGAGAACATCGCCAAGTTGCGGGGGTAACTTGGCGATGTTTATTGCCTAAAGTTAAAAAATTAAAAAGAAAGGGTTTACAAATGAATGTATCCGTCATATACTTCGATAAACAGGTTAATTTAGGTTGTCAGTAAAGAATAATTGCTGATTTTTTTACTAAATATTATTTCGAAATCGATTTCGATTTACTTCTGGGGGAATTCGTGTGGTAACGATTTATGATATTGCTAAAGCATGCGGATTTTCTCCGACAACAGTGTCTAAGGCGCTAAATGGATATTCGGATGTTAAAGAGAAGACAAGAAGGCTTATCAAACAAACGGCAGATGAGATGGGCTATTACCCTAACTCTCAAGCCAAAGCATTAATCAAAAGAAAAGCATGGAACATTGGTGTTTTATTTCAAGATGGCGAGAATATTGGGATAACGCATCCGCTGTTTGCGGAGATTTTGGAGAGCTTCAAAAAAGTGGCTGAATCTCATGGCTACGATGTCACGTTTATTTCAAACAAAATAGGTGATACAAGGCTATCTTATCTAGGTCACTGCAAATACAGACAAGTAGATGGGCTGGTCATTGCTTGTACTGATTTTTATAGTGATGAGATTAATGAGTTATTGGATAGCGACTTGCCGATCATAGCGATTGATTACTCCGACGAGAGGGTGAGTTGTGTAACCACAGACAGTATGGCAGGAATGACTTTGCTTTATGACCATCTTTATGATTTGGGGCATCGGGATATCGTTTACTTGCATGGTGAGTTGACCTACATTACATTGGATAGAATTAAAGCCTTAAAGAAAGCAGCAGAAAAAAGAGGAGAGAGCTTCAATGATGAGCAACTAATCGAAGCCAAATATTATTCTGTAAAAACAGGCTACAGTGTAATGAAGGAACTGTTGCAGCGTGATGAAAGACCGACAGCGGTCATGGTATGTGATGACTTCACAGCATTAGGAGCTATTAACGCATCCATTGATAGCGGTTTGAGTATTCCAGAAGATATTTCAATCGTTGGTTATGATGGCATACAAATTTCTCAATTATTAAGACCGAGGGTTACAACAGTCAAACAAGACGCTGAGAAAATGGGTGCGTTGGCGGCAGAGAAGCTGGTTCGTTTGATTGAGCAAAAGGACGAGGAAAGGGAAACATTAGTCATGCTTCCTAGTATCATCATAGGGGATAGTTGCAAAAATAAAGAGTAAATTGCTTTATATTCAAAATCGAAATCGATTTCGATTTTCAAAAACTATTCGTTGCGGGGGTCATTGTATATGAAAAGAACCAAAAAAATGAGTCTTCTTATTCTAGCTTTGATCATGTCAGTATCCATTTTTGCAGGCTGCGGCAAAAAGAACGAGAAAAAAGAACTGGTTGTCTGGACATTTACAGACGAGATCGAAAAGATTGTAAACAACTACTATAAGAAGGATCATCCGGACCTTCCTTATGACATTGTTGTTCGAGTTATTCCGAACGAGCAATACCAGACGAAGCTTGATCCTGTGTTCAGTACAGGAAAAGGTGCTCCTGATGTGTTTGCGCTTGAAGGCGCTTACGCAAAGAAATATATAAACTCCGGTCACCTCGCAAGCTTGTCGGCCGACGGTTTGAATCTTGAAGGTGAGCTTGTTGAAGAGCAATATCCTTATGTAGTGGACATGATGAGGGGCAAGGACGGTGTTCTTCGAGGTGCTACCTTCCAGGCTACTCCGGGAGCATTCTATTACAGAAGGAGCTTGGCTGAACAATACTTGGGGACTTCCGATCCGGCAGGGGTTCAACAGTATGTGAAGGATTTCAGTACTTTTATTGCTACTGGCGAACAATTAAATATTCAATCCAACGGGAAAGTGAAAATTGTCTCCTCCTTCTCTGATCTGTACAAAGTGTTCTATGCAGCCAGAACTAGCCCTTGGATCGTTGATAACAAGCTGGTTATTGATCCGAAAATCGATGAACTCATGGAGACAACCAAAGCGTTGCAAGAGAAAAAATTAACAAACGAAACAGTCGAGTGGTCTGAAGGATGGTTTGCAGACATGTCCGGTGATTCGGCTTTCGGATATTTCCTTCCGACTTGGGGACTTAGCTATGTGTTGAAACCAAATGCCAAGAAGGCTGATGGCTCGACAACATCTGAAAATGATTGGGCAGTAACCCAAGGGCCCGCACCTTATTTTAGCGGTGGAACATGGCTCAGTGTGTATGATAAGTCCAATATGAAAGAAGAAGCAAAGGCACTGGTAGAATACATTACTAGCAATGAGGGTTTCTTAAAAAGCTGGGCAAAAGACACCGGGGATTTCCTGTCCAATAAGAAGGTAGTAGAACAAATCAAGGGTGACTTCAAAGAGGACTTCCTTGGCGGACAAAATCACTATGAGCTCTTCGCGAGCCATGCAGGCGATATTGATGCATCGATTGTTAGCGGTGATGATGGAACGATAGGCGGGCTATTATCTGAACAGGTAATTGCTTATGCACTGGGCGAAAAACAGAAAGAACAAGCGATTGAAGATTTCAAATTAGCGGTCAAAAACGCATTTCCAGATTATCAGGTGGAGTAGCGTTAGGAGGTAAAAGTTCATGAAGTCGCGCAGTTCAAAGCTTAATTATGATCGTTACGGCTATTTCTTCATCGCTCCTTTCTTTATCGTGTTTCTTGTATTTGGATTATATTCAATGGTCTACACGTTTAATTTGAGCTTTACGGATTTAAAGGGCTGGAACAGGGATTACAATTACGTTGGATTCAAAAACTTCGTGGATTTATTTCATAATCCATTGTTTATGAAGTCATTCTATAACACCTTCATTATCTGGATTATGAACTTTGTTCCTCAAATTACATTAGCGATTATTTTGGCGGCGATGTTTACGAATCCTCGACTGAAGCTTAGAGGACAGGGAATATTCAAAGTGCTTTTCTACCTGCCCAATATCATTACCGCCGCATCAGTGTCTGTACTGTTCTATGTATTGTTTAATCATCCTACCGGGCCAATCAATCAATTGCTTGTGAACTTCGGCATTTTGGAGGAGCCTTATAACTTCTTTAGAGATAAGCTGGCGTCTCGCTCCATTGTAGCCTTCATTCAATTTTGGATGTGGTATGGAAGCAATATGTTGATTCTGATTGCTGCGATGCTTGGCATTAGTCCTTCTCTCTATGAGTCGGCAATGGTTGACGGTGCGTCAAATACAAAAATCTTCTTCAAAATAACATTGCCGTTAATCAAACCGATCTTATTGTACAACTTGATTACTTCGTTAATCGGGGGAACACAAATGTTTGATATCCCGTTCCTATTGCTGGGAGGAGCTCCGGACTACAGCACAGAGACCATAGCTATGTTTATTTACAAACAAGCCTTTACAGGCGCTAACAACTATTACATTGCTTCTGCTGCCTCTGTTGTTCTATTCCTTGTTGTAATTCTGTTAAGTGCCATTATATTTAAGTTCTTTCACATGGAACCCGAGAGAAAAAGGAAGGGCGTCAAATGAACAATAACCTGACCGCACGAAGCCTGTTCATTTATCTGTTGTGTTTGGTACTTTGCGCCGCAAGCCTAATGCCATTCTGGATCATGATTGTTAACGCTACCCGATCAACGGAGCAAATTCAGCAATCTTTTTCTTTAATCCCCAGCCACTATCTATTAACCAATTGGGATGTGCTGGTCGGTAAAGGGTTTAATGTCATCACTGGTTTTTTAAACAGCGCATTTATTGCTTTCTCTAGTGCATTGTTAACGATTTATTTCTCAGCGATGACTGCATATGGATTTGTCACCTATCGTTTCAAAGGAAATCGTTTTTTGTTCGCGGTTGTTCTTGGTATTATCATGATCCCCGGACAGCTGGGGATGATCGGTTTCTACCAGTTTATGCTCAGATTGAATTTGACGGACAGCTTTATTCCGCTCATTGTACCTGCTATCTCTACAGCAACAGCTGTATTCTTTTTCAAGCAGTATCTGGATGCTACCTTACAACCGGAGATCATTCAAGCGGCAAGAATGGATGGCGCATCGGAATTGGCGATCTTCCATCGAATCAATCTCCCTTTAATGAAGCCGGCGCTTGCTACAATCGCTATCTTTAGCGTTGTCGGTTCTTGGAATAACTATCTTATGCCTTTGATCCTGATTAACTCGCAAGAAAAATATACCTTGCCGATGATGGTTCAACTATTAAAAACAGACATCTATCGAACGGAACTGGGAAGCATGTATCTTGGAATTATGCTGACGGTATTGCCTCTGCTAATCGTATACTTCAGCTTGTCTAAATATATTATATCCGGTGTTGCTTTAGGTGGAGTGAAGGAGTAGACAACATGCTTAAAATAACTAACCCAATCTTACGAGGCTTTAATCCAGACCCCTCTTTCTTGCTAGTTGGAGATACGTACTATATTGCGACCTCTACGTTTGAGTGGTTTCCTGGTGTACAGATTCATGCATCCACAGATTTAGTGAATTGGGAAGTCGTTGCCAGACCGTTAAATAGACCGGCTCATTTGGATATGAGGGGAAATCCGGCATCAGGAGGCATTTGGGCGCCATGCTTATCGTATGCCGATGGAAAATTTTATTTGATCTATACGGATGTAAAGGCATGGGGCAGCCATCCGTTTAAGGATACGCATAATTATCTTGTTACCTCTGAGAGTGTGGAGGGGCCGTGGAGCGATCCGGTTTACTTGAACAGCAGTGGATTTGACCCTTCGCTTTTTCATGATGAGGACGGAAGAAAATGGTTTTTGAATATGGAATGGGATTATAGATATGCAGGCGGGGATCAATTCTCGGGTATTCTATTGCAAGAGTACTGCGAAAGAGAGCAGCAGCTAGTAGGGCCTGTTCATAAAATATTTAAAGGTTCTGAGCTGAGCTTGGTGGAAGGCCCTCATATTTACAAAGTGGGGGATTATTATTATCTGTTTACTGCCGAGGGGGGAACCTCCTATGATCATGCAGAAACGGTTGCAAGAAGTAAGAATCTTACAGGCCCTTATGAGATGCATCCCAACACGCATCTGATTACTTCCAAAGGATATTCGGGCAAGATCCAAAAAGCAGGACATGGCAGTCTGTGTCAAGGAAAAGACGGTAAATGGTATTTTGCGCATTTATGCGGTAGACCTGTTAATGCCAATTTACGATGTGTACTGGGACGTGAAACGAGCCTTCAGGAGGTTGTATGGAGAGAGGGTTGGCCATACCTGGCTAATGGAACTCTGTTCCCAAGTGATGAAATCGAAATCGATATCGACGCGCAACCGTTACCCCGGAATCCGGAGACGCTCTACCCATTTCACAATGATGATTATTTGAGAGATTTCCAAACCTTAAGAATCCCGCTTGGTGCTGAGATTATGAATACAACGGAGAGACCAGGGTATTTGCGATTGCATGGCAGGGAATCCGTTGTTTCGATGCATACGCAAAGCATGGTCTGCAGAAGACAGGACACTTTCGTATTCCAGGCCGAGACCAAGCTTGATTTCCACCCGACAAGCTTTCAACACATGGCTGGACTCATCTATCGATATAACGAAGATAATCTTTACTACCTGTATGCATCCTATGATGAAGGGGCTTCTAGCAAGGTACTCCATGTCATGTCGATGGACAATGGGAATTATCGTGTATTAACCCCGGAGCATTCCGTTCATTTCAATTCCGATATTTATCTCCGACTTGAAGTCAATTATGAATCCGGTCAGTTCTACTATTCGACCGATGCAACGAATTGGAATAAGGTAGGGGAGCAGTTCGACACTACCATTCTTTCGGATGAGTATGCGAATCCATTGGGTTTTACAGGAGCATTCGTCGGAATGTGCTGTCAGGATCTGAACAATCAAACGATGTATGCTGACTTTGAATACTTCAAGTATAGCGGTGATTAAGGAGGAGGAATGAAATGACTAGACAATCAGGCTTACTCATCATACTTGCCCTTATGCTCGTAATCACTGCATGCTCGGACAGCTCTAAAAGCCCGACTAGCTATAAGACCTCAGGCGACTTGAAACGGTTGGAGCCAGCAGGCAACAAGGTGCTTCATGGTGCAGGTCAGGACATGGGAGCATTTGCCGAGTACAACATGGCCATGGGGGACGATATTAAGCCTATCCTCAGTATGTATTACGTAGGACTGAAGGATAAGCTGGACCACTTTTTCAAAGGTGTCCAGAGTGATCTGTATGATTATGGCGATGACGTTATTCCACAGATTGGCTTATATATGACTATGGATGGTCATCCGGAGAAAGCTTTTGATCACGAAGTCGCGGAAGGCAAGGTTGACTATAACATTGAGATATTGGTAAATGAGCTGAAGGCGCTGAACAGACCCGTATTCTTAAGAATTGGCTATGAATTTAATGGCGAGTGGAATGGCTACAAGCCGGAATCCTACAAGCAGGCATTCATCCGAATTACGAAGGCGATCAGAGAAGCAGGGCTGGATCAAGTAGCAACGGTGTGGAACTATTCGCCAGATGCGAATAACAAGGACTTTATGTCCTTTTATCCAGGTGACGAATATGTCGACTGGTGGGGCGTTGATATCTTTGAAATTCAGAGAACGACCCAGCAAGATACCATCGACTATATGAATGAGGCTGAAAAACGTGGGTATCCGGTTATGATCGGCGAGGTTACTCCAAGATTTGTGGGAGTTACAGATGGCATGAAGAGCTGGGATACTTTCTTTAAGCCATTCTTTGAATGGGTAGATGCCCATAAGGGGATTAAAGCCATTTGTTATATCAATTGGCAATGGAGTAAGTATCCGAACTGGAGCAACTGGGGAGATGCCCGCTTACAAACCAATGAGGTTGTTCTGACCAATTATTTGAAGGAAATGCAGAAGGACAAATATATACATTCCAGATCCAAGTAGTCATCCAAAATCATGGACGGGGGTTTTGATCTATGAAAAATTCACTATCTTTGATGATGATACTGTTACTGTCTTTGGGCCTGAGTATGAATAGTTTTGCTGCTGCTGAAAGTGTGAATGGATTTACTCCGCTTGAACAGGGAGGATTTTTGAACGGAACTTATTTTGAACAAAGCGTAGAACAAGCAGGGGATACCGCGGTCCAGGTAACAGGCAAAGGAGGCCTCAGTTGGCCGGATACTGGAAACATAGCGGAGCCTTCTGCAGTTGGAGTTAAGAGTGTTCATCCCTATGACCTGAAGGGTCTGAAGTGGAAGTTCTCTATTGATTCTCCTATGGAGTATGCGAGTGATCGCTGGATCGTTGTTTCTTTTGCTGATCAACCTAGATTGTTCAACAACTGGGACGGTCAAGATCCGGTGAAGGCAGGCTTTATTCTGTTCTTCTATAACCAGGCAAGCCATACCCTCCAAATTATGCCGCATACACATGCTGCACCAGGGGATTGGACCTTTATTGGCAATGCTGAGATTTCGTATAACGTTGGAGACGAGTTGAAGTTTACATTTACTAAAGTCAACACGGGGTATGAACTCAGCTTGAACGGCCAAAAGCTTGTTTTCAATCGTAATGGACAAGACATTACAACGATCAACTGGAGCGCTTTGCTACCGAATGATGAAGCCTATATCGTAACTGGAGCGAACATCGGGAATCCCGGAAGTATTCTTTATGAAGAAGAATTTGCTTATACCATTGGTACTGTACCACAAAAGCGATTGGAGCCGGTGGGGGACAAGGTGCTGCATGGTGCAGGTCAAGACACGGAAGCCTTTGCCGAGTATAACATGGCCATGGGGGATGATGTTAAGCCGATCATCAGTATGTATTACGTAGGACTTAAGGATAATCTGGAGCACTTCTTCGAGTGGCTCCAGATTGACTTAAACCAATATGGCGACGATGTTATTCCACAGATTGGTTTATACATGACGAAGGACGGTTACCCGGAGGAGGCCTATGAACAAGAGGTCGCAGAGGGTAGGGTGGATGCTAACATTGAGGTATTGGTGAATAAACTGAAAGCGCTTAACAGGCCGGTATTTCTGCGAATTGGCTATGAATTTAATGGCGAGTGGAATGGCTATAGTCCTGAATCCTACAAGCAGGCATTCATCCGGATTACGGAAGCCATTAGGGAAGCGGAGCTGGACCAAGTGGCAACGGTGTGGACCTATTCACCGGATGCGAATAACAAGGACTTTATGTCCTTTTATCCAGGCGATGAATATGTCGATTGGTGGGGAGTGGATATCTTTGAAATTCATAAAACGACCCAGCAAGATACGATCAGCTATATGAATGAGGCTAGAAAAAGAGGTTACCCGGTCATGATCGGGGAGGTTACCCCCAGATTTGTCGGAGTCACGAACGGTATACACAGCTGGAATGCCTTCTTTAAGCCTTTCTTTGAGTGGGTAGACGCCCATAAGGAAATTAAAGCAATCTGTTATATCAATTGGCAATGGAGTAAGTATCCCCATTGGAGCAACTGGGGAGATGCCCGCTTACAAGAAAATGAGATTGTACTGAATCATTACATGATGGAAATGCAGAGGGATAAATATATACATTCGACTGCTAATGAGAATGAATAAAGGGGTTTTGATCTATGAAAAAATTATTATCTTTGATGGTAATACTGTTATTGTCTTTAGGTCTGAGTATGAGTAGTTTTGCTGCTGCTGAAAGCGTGAATGGATTTACTCCGCATATGAAGGGAGGATTTTTGAATGGCTCTTATATTGAACAGAGTGTACAACAAGTAGGGGATAGTGCGGTCAAGGTAACAGGCAAAGGAGGCCTGGATTGGCCGGATACCGGAAATATACCGGAGCCTTCAGCAGTTGGAGTTAAGAGTGTTCAAAAATATGATCTGAACGGCTTAAAGTGGCAGTTCGCTATTGATTCACCTATGGAATATGCGGATGATCGCTGGATTGTTGTTTCTTTTGCTGATCAACCTAGATTGTTCAACAACTGGGACGGTCAAGATCCTGTGAAAGCGGGTTTTATCCTATTCTTCTACAATCAGGAAAGCCATACTCTCCAGATTATGCCGCATACCCATGCTGTGCCAGGGGACTGGACTTTTATAGGAAATGCTGAGATTCCGTATAACATTGGAGACGAGTTGAAGTTTGAATTTACAAAAGCCGACACGGGGTACGAGCTAAGCCTGGATGGTCAGAAGCTTGTTTTCAATCATAATGAGCAAGAGATTACGACGATCAACTGGGATACGTTTTTAACGAACGATGAAGCTTATATTGTAACTGGAGCGAACATCGGAAATCCTGACAGCACTCTTTATACCGGTGAGTTTGCTTATACGATTGGCTCACTGGCAGCTGCTGTAGTTGAGCAACCAGAGGAAAATGCTACTAATCATTCAGATGACGCTGGATCGGAAGAGCCTACTAAACCTTCGCCTAATCCTACAGAATCTTCAAATAAAGAAGATAATAGCAGCAGCGGTTCTAGCAGCTGGATGATGTATGTTGGAGCTGCAATTGTTTTGTTGTTAGTCGTAGCAGCTTTTTTAGTAAGGAAAAAGAGAGCTTAGCTAGATTTAAAGCAAGATAAAAAGGAGGTTGGACATGAATTCAATGTGGATTTGGATGAAATCCAAGCTAGGCCTCTCCATTATGATTTCAATGGCTGTCATTATTTCAATATTTTCAGTTGTTACGATCATGTCCCGCGATAATAGCAATAATATTGAGCCAGCCGTTTCTGAAGTCAATACGGATAATAAACAGATTCCGCAGCCTGTGCCTGTATCAGCAACGGCGCCTCCACTCGAAGAGGAGGTTCCCTTAACGGAGCAACATGTTGGCGAATGGATTAATGAGGCGGTATGGACAGGGTATCATTTATCTCCATCTGAAGAGGGAGAAGTTTCGATCAAGTTTGATCATACAGCAGATTATGCAAGCGTACGGCGGAAAATGAATATAGGAAATGAAAATCAGTTAGCTCTTCAGTTTGTGAATCTGAATCAGAGCATTACACATTTGGAGTTATATCTTAGAGGCGATAAAAAGCAATTTGTAGATGATGCTAACGGCGGGTACTGGCTTTATCATGAAGCATTTGTAGGCGACTATAAGGCAGAGGGTAGTCAGAAAGAGACAGTCCGACTCACTTATGATATTTCGGGAGCGCTATCAGAATTGCATGGCAATCTGTCCGATGGTGTTCAACTCGTCATGATGATAGAATCGCATCCGAATTCTACGGCTAGTTATGACAGAAAAGGCGAAATGATCGTACAATCCGTAACTTTAACAACAAAAGCAAACGAAGCGAAAAGGACAGTATTTCATGAGAATACCATTATGCCATGGCGTACAGATGGCGGATACAAATTGTCTGTCCAAAATGGACGAACGCTAATTTCTTATGACAATCCTACGGATTACGCTAACGTCAGCGCTGAAATCAAGAATCACAATAAAGCCTATTCATTCTTAAAGCTTGTTCTGGAGCGGGGTGATAGAAGCACAGAGAACATCACAGTTAAGCTTTTAGGAACTAATGGACAAGAGGGCTACGATGTTATTGATCTTACAAAGATCAACACCGATACTTTCGTTTACGAGGTGGATACGATAGCTGTTAATACGATGATCGGTAAGCTTGCGAGAGTTGAATTATTTATTGATAGTAATCCGCTTAATGAGCCGACCAATCGGAAAGGGAAACTAACCATTGCCTCTGCTTCTCTTATGAAGGCTGCTACACAGCAAGCTGCCGAAGTATCAGTACCACCTTCTAAAGGGAAAGGTGTCACTATTGATGCTTGGAACACGGCTGGCGGATATACGATACAGCAGAAGGATGGCTCGACACATGTCAGCTATAAAAACGATGGGCTCAGTGATTATGCCAATATTTATACGACTGTAAATCATCATGCGAAAGAGTATGGCAACCTGACCATTACGTTTGATCGTCTGGATCACAGTGCTGAGAATGTATTGGTTAAATTATTGGGTGCTAATGGCGAAGAGGGATATGGAGTAATCAATCTCATGGACTACAAAGAGTCAGTTGTAAACTATGAGATGGATATATACGCGACAAATCCGAGAATCGACAGGGTTGTAAAAATGGAATTATTCATTGATTCCAGTCCTCTGCTTCCAACCAAAGATCGAACAGGGGAACTGAAGATTATCTCCGTATCTTTTAGTAAAGTAGGCTCGCAACCACCTAAGAAACCGCAGCCTTCAGATGAAGAAATGGAAAGCAACGAGGAAATGATAGGAATATGGAAGACAGATGGAAGCTATACATTAAATCCAAGGAAAGATGGAACAATCGAAATTTCTTATAAAAATATGGGACGCAGCACTTATGAGAATGTGTACAGTACGATTAGCGGACATTCTGCGGAGAAAAAATATCTCCGGTTCACGCTGAAGAACTTGGACAGTGCGTCCAAGCATGTATTAATTAAGACGATTGGCAAGAACGGTCAAGAAGGCTATGGCTTAATGGTATTAAAGCCGAATGCAACAACAGATTATGAAATGGATGTGTATAGCGCTAACCCTGATATTGATGTTATTTCTAGAATCGAGCTGTTTATTGATACCTCGAGTGAGGCAGGGGCAGATTTAAATGAAGGAAAGCTTGAGATTTTAGACGTGAGCTTTGACGAGAATTCTAGAAATGACAATGAAGAAGAAGTCAAAGAGCTGACAATCGGCGAATGGAAAACAGATGGAGAATACACGCTAAACGCAGGGAAAGACGGCTCAATCGACATTTCTTATGAAAGCATTGGTCGCAATACGTATCAGAATGTATACAGTGCAATTAGCGGCCATTCGAAGGAGAAAAAGTATCTTCATTTTACGATGAAGAACTTGGACGGTACCTCCAAGTATGTATTAATTAAGATCATTGGCAAGAATGGAAAAGAAGGCTATGGCTTAATGGTCTTAAAGCCGAATGCAACAACCGATTATGAAATGGACATCTATGGAGCTAATCCCGATATGGATATCATTGCTAAAATCGAGCTGTTCATTGATTCATCTGGGGAAGCTGGTGCAGACGTTAACAGGGGCAAGTTGGAATTGCTTGCTGTGACCTTTGCTAATCATTCGTCCTTAGAGGAGGAGGAAGTGCCAAGCACTGATCTAGAGCAGCACCATCCTGGGCCAGGTACGTCTAACCCACCGATAGTAGATTTAAAAGGATGGGGTACTGACGGGAAATATGCTCTGAAAGCAAATTCGTCAGGACATATTACAGTCACTTATTCGAACGTTGCCAAGAACTCGTACGCCAATATTAATAGATCCATCGACAATCATACGGCTGCCAAAAAATATTTACAGTTCTCCATTCGCAATAAAGACCATACCTCCAAACATATTCTGGTCAAGTTAATTGGAGCCAATAATCAAGAGGGCTACGATGTGATGACCTTGGAGCCTGATGCTGTGACTGATCATGAGATTGACGTATATGCAACTAATTCAGATATGGATACTTTGAAAAGAATTGAATTGTTTATCGATTCTTCCGGCGATGCAACGGCCGATACGAATGCGGGATCATTAGTTATCGAGTCATATGCGCTTGCAGAAGTTTCGAATACGACCCCGCCTGTCGTTCAGCCAGGACTGGATTTGGGAGACTGGGCAACACCAGGAGGCTACATCATAACTAATGGTGAGAACGGCTCTGCCAGTGTATCCTATAGTAATGTTGGCAAGAACACGTATGCCAATATCTACAGCACAATTACAGGACATTCAGAGACATTCAAATATTTGCAGCTCTCCATTCATAATCACGACAGCAGCACCAAGCATATTCTGATTAAGTTAATTGGAGAGAACGGACAGGAGGGCTATGGCGTTATCCGTCTGGAGCCTAATTTGATTACAGACTATGAATTGGACATATATGCTGCGAATCCTGGTATAGACAGGCTGCGTAGAATCGAGTTCTTTATTGATTCTTCAGGAGATGCAACGGCTGATGCCAATAGTGGTTCGTTAGAGATTGTTTCCTATGCCATCTCAGAGGACTCTAACACCCCGCCTCAAGTCGATCCATTGGAAATGGACTCAGCACAATTAGCGGATTAGATAAATGCAAAAGGCTTTTACTGAACACATGCAGCACAGCATGTACAGTAAAAGCCTTTTTTGTCCTGTCTGGTTACTCTTGTGAGGGAGGGTCAGTTTGATTTCATTTTTGTGAAAAAATGATGGATGGCATAATAAGCAGCTCCCCGCACGGCGGATTGTTCTTGAAGCTCAGCAAATAGAATTCTCAGCTTGTTGCGATGGTGTGGCAGTGTCCGACGAGCGACTGACGCTTGAATGGCCTCCTCCAGCCAAAGCTTGGCGCGACTCATTCGGTTGCCGATGATGACTAGCTCGGGATTGAATATATTCACGATGCTGGAGATGCCTATTCCCAGAAAATCGCCAACGGAACTAAAGAGCGCGCGTACTTCTTCGTTTCCTTCTTGGGCTGCTTGCAGCATGTCATCCAAGCTATCAAAGCCGAGGGGCTCGGCCATTTGGAGAAGGGCGTTTTCCGAAGCGTACAGCTCCCAACAGCCATCATTTCCGCAGCTGCATCGTTTTCCTTTATATTCAATGGAGAGATGTCCTAGTTCCCCGGAGAATCCGGACGCACCCTTATACAACTCGTTGTTCAAAATGATACCCGTACCGATTCCGATTCCTACGCTCACATAAATTTGATGCGCTACACCGCGGCCTGCGCCATAATTTTGCTCACCTTGTGCTCCAGCATTGGCTTCGTTGTCGATAGTGACTGGCAAGTTAAACTTATCCTCCAGCATGCGCTGTAGCTCAAGTTGTCCCCATTTCAAATTAGGGGCGAAAAACATCGTTCCATGGTCGTCCACAATACCAGGCACGCCCACGCCTATACCAACAATGCCATATGCGCTTTCGGGCGCTTTATCGATTAAAGTGGAAATGCAGTGAACAAGCTTGTCGAGAACAAAATCTTGTTGTTGATTCTTGAGAGTCAGATTAGTCTCGGCTATGAGCGCTCCCTCTAGATCCGTTAACACTCCTCGAATATAATTGACGCCCAGATCAATGCCAATTGCATATCCTGCTTGTCCGTTAAATAGTAACATGACTGGTTTGCGGCCGCCGCTTGATTCGCCTGTGCCAATCTCCAGCGCGAGGTTGCTGTTGATCAAATCTTGAACCAAATTGGACACGGTCGCTTTATTAAGGCCTGTTAGTTCGGATATTTTCGCTCGGGAAAGAGGAGCGTTCTTCACTAATGCTTCCAACACAATAGCTGTATTTATCTTTTTAATTAGCGTTAGATCGCCTGTCGTTGTCACTTTCAAAAGCTGCAGCCTCCGTCAACTTTATTCTTGTACAGTCATTTTACCATGATTAGAGCGTTTAAATCATAGAAGCAAGCATAACACACCTAAACTTAGTTTGTTTATTAGACAAACTAAGTTTAGGTGTGTTATGCTTGGGGTGAGCGTTTTCATTTGAACTATTTCCCTACTATTAAGGAGGCTATTCAACATGAGTTATTTCGCAAATATCGGTAAGATTCAATTCGAAGGTAAGGGCTCGGACAATCCGCTGGCATTCAAACATTATGATCCAACCCAAGTCATTATGGGCAAAACCATGGAAGAGCATCTTCGCTTCGCGGTTGCTTACTGGCATACCTTTAACGCAAACGGTACAGACCCATTCGGAGCACCTACAATGGTACGGGGATGGGATCAGTATAGTGGACTTGACCGTGCGAAAGCGCGTGTTGAAGCCAACTTTGAATTTTTGGATAAATTGAATGTTCCTTACTTCGCGTTCCACGATGTCGACATCGCTCCAGAAGGAGAAACGCTGCAAGAAACGAATAAAAATCTTGATGTTATCGTTGCTCTTATAAAGGAGAACATGAAATCGTCTGGCAAAAAACTGCTTTGGAATACGGCTAACATGTTCTCGAATCCGCGCTTCGTACATGGTGCAGGAACGGCAGTACATGCTGATGTGTATGCTTATGCAGGCGCACAAGTGAAAAAAGGTCTTGAGGTCGGTAAAGAGCTTGGCGCGGAAAACTATGTGTTCTGGGGAGGCCGCGAAGGATATGAAACCCTTCTGAACACAGACATGGGCTTCGAACTGGACAACCTTGCTCGCCTATACCATATGGCGATTGCTTACGCGAAAGAAATTGGCTTTGATGCACAGTTCCTGATTGAGCCAAAACCGAAAGAGCCAACGAAGCATCAATATGACTTTGATGCGGCCACTACGATCTCTTTCTTGCAAAAATATGACTTGAAAGATTACTTCAAGCTAAACCTTGAAGCCAACCATGCTACGCTTGCAGGCCATACGTTTGAGCACGAAATTCGTACGGCTGCGATTAACGGCATGTTGGGCTCGCTTGATGCGAACCAAGGGGATCTGTTGCTCGGTTGGGATACAGATGAATTCCCGGTTAACCTGTACTCCACTACACTAACGATGTTTGAAGTATTGAAAGCTGGCGGTATCGGCCGCGGTGGTATCAACTTTGATGCGAAATTACGTCGTGGATCCTTCGAATTGGAAGATCTGTTCTTGGGCCACATTGCAGGTATGGACAGCTTCGCATGGGGGTTGAAAGCGGCTGCGAAATTGACGGAAGAGAAAATACTCGACAGCATCGTAGAAAATCGTTACCGCAGCTTCAAAGAAGGCATTGGCGCGGACATTGTTTCGGGCAAGGCTACCCTTGCTTCGCTGGAGCAATACGCACTGCAAAACAATCCGATCAAAAATGAATCGGGTCGCCAAGAGCGAATTAGCCTTATCTTGTCCGAAGTTATATTCAGCGTTTAAGTCCGGGAGGATGGCAGGCAAATGAGCTATGTTATTGGTGTGGATTTAGGAACAAGCGCCGTCAAGGTACTGCTCGTGGATAAGAACGGTACAGTAGCGGCAGAAGCAACGCGCAGCTACCCGATGTTTCATGAACAGACAGGCTGGAGCGAGCAGCGAGCGGATGACTGGGTAGACGGAACAATTGCTGCGCTTCGCGAGCTTACTGAAGCAGAAGGCATGGATGCTGCTGTGATTGAAGGGATCAGCTTCTCTGGACAAATGCATGGACTTGTATTGCTGAATGGCGAAGGCAATCCGATCCGCAATGCCATTCTATGGAATGACACTCGTACAACGGAGCAATGCCGTGAGATTGAGCGGACGCTTGGAGAGAAACTGCTGAGCATTACACGAAACCCGGCGCTTGAGGGCTTTACACTTCCCAAGATTTTGTGGGTTCGTGAGAATGAGCCAGAAGTTTTCGCCCAGGCAGAGCTATTCTTACTGCCGAAGGATTATGTCCGTTACCGCCTCACGGGCGAGCTCCATATGGATTATTCCGATGCAGCCGGCACATTGCTGCTCGATGTGGCAGGCAAAGCGTGGAGCGGAGAAGTGCTGGATGCATTCGAGCTTCAGGCTAGCTTCTGCCCATCGCTCGTAGAATCGCATAGTCTTGTCGGCATGCTGTTGCCGCAATATGCGGAACGCACAGGCTTATCGGCTGCAACAAAAGTATTTGCAGGCGGGGCTGACAATGCTTGCGGAGCAATCGGCTCCGGGATCTTGTCCGAAGGGCTAACGCTATGTAGCATCGGTACTTCGGGAGTCATTCTCGCATATGAGAACGATAAGTCGAAGGACTACGCAGGCAAGGTGCATTTCTTTAACCACGGGCAAGAAAACTCCTTTTATGCGATGGGGGTAACGCTTGCGGCGGGCTACAGTCTGAGCTGGTTCAAAAAAACATTTGCGGCTAATGAGTCGTTTGACGAGCTGCTTGCAGGTGTTGGCGAAGTGAGGCCTGGAGCCGGCGGTCTGCTGTTCACCCCTTATCTGGTTGGCGAACGTACGCCATATGCGGATGCGGCCATTCGCGCGAGCTTTATCGGTGTTGATGGAGCGCATGAGCGTGTTCATTTTGTCCGAGCCATTATGGAAGGAATCACGTTCTCATTGAATGAGTCTGTTGATTTATTAAGAAGCTCCGGAAAGCAGATCCACACGATTGTATCCATAGGCGGAGGTGCGCAAAGTCCGGAATGGCTGCAAATGCAAGCCGATATCTTTAACACAACCGTTGTAGCACTGGAGAATGAGCAAGGTCCGGGCTTAGGCGCAGCTATGCTCGCTGCCTACGGTTGTGGGTGGTTCGATAGCTTGTCAGAGTGTGCGGAGGTATTCGTCAAGCATGCGGAATCATATGCGCCGCAAGCAGATGCGGTTCAGACGTACAAAGGGCTGTTTCGAGTCTATCAACAAGTTTATACTCAAACACGTGAATTAAATCAAGATTTGATGCCTTACCGTCTCTAAGATTGGCGACAACGACATATTTAAAAATGATTAAGCAGTCTTAGCTCGAGCTTCCATCGGGCTAAGGCTGTTTCATTTTTTCTGTAGCCGCACGTTAATCCCCTTTAAGTGAACGAAACTATGTTTTAGAAATGGGACAATTTTGGTTAAACGATACAGACAGAAAAAAAGACTGGACAAGCCTATGCTTGCCCAGTCTTTTTGCAAAAGCTATTGCGAGAAAGAGGCTTCGTTTATAGCACGCCATCCGGTATTTTTTCGTAGGCAATTTTTTTAATGACTTCGTGATGCTCAGGGTATTGAGCCAGCAATTGTTCCTGTGTAAATAGTTCGAAATCCTGAAAATCAAATCCGGGTGCTACCATACATCCGACAAGCGAGAAGGTGTCTGGCTCTAGAACGGAAGAGCCGAAGATGGAGTTTTTCGGAACCAAATATTGAAGGGTTTCGTTGTTTTCTAAATTCGTTCCTAGTTTGACTTCTTCATAGGAGCCGTCTTCGTGAATGACATGGACCGTTAACGGACTTCCTGCGTGATAGTACCATAGTTCATCCGATTTCAAGCGATGGAAATGCGAAATATCCTGTGAGCGCAATAGAAAATAGATGCTGGTGTAGAGCCAACGATGTCCATCGAATTGAACGGATAGTTCCTGGTCCGTAATTTTTTCCTCGCCTTGGTAGGTCCTTTTATAATATCCACCCTCGGGATGAGCGTTTAATTGAAGTTTAGAAATCCAGTATTCAGCACTAGTTGGCAGCATGTGATCATTCCTTTTTCATTATTTTGAATTTATTTATAATACCACTGTTTCGATGGTTTGGCGATATTGGGGGTTGTGATAGGTAGGGACAAAGGTTAGACAATTCCGAACTCCTTAGCGAGCTTTGTGTCCGGTGTTTGTGATCGTAAGTACACAACTATTGCATGCAGAGGATTTTGATCTTGAGGCTTATCTTAAGTTGAAGGAACAGCTGTCTTTATTTGTGGAAGAACTGCCAGGTGGATATAAAAAAAGGGAGCAGATTAGCTCCCTTTTTAGCTCACCGAATTTTCGTGAGTAGCCCAGCCCTCATGAGCGAAGCTTAGTCTTCCTTCACCTTCATGTTTCTCGCCAAGTATAGTACCGGCGTGGCCAGGAAGGAAATGAGCAGCTTGAGCAAATAAGTGGTCAGGAAGATTTGAATCCAGATATCGAATGTATGCACCTTGTAGAAAGCAATCGTGCAAAACACAAGGGAATCGAGAAGCTGGCTGACAAGCGAGCTGCCGTTAATCCGAATCCAGAACTGATTGCGCACTGGGAACTTTTTCTTCAGATAGCTGAATACCCGTACATCCAGGAACTGACTGACAAAATAAGCGCATAAGCTTCCTGCCGCAACCTGCGGTAGAAAACCGAAGATGGCTGTCAGCGGCTCATGGGCAAAGTCCTCTGCTTGCGGAATGAACCCAAGCGTCATCTGCATCAATATATTCGAAGCGATGAGCGTGAAGAAGCCGAACCAGACGGCTTGTTTGGCCGCTTGCTGGCCGTACCTTTCATTCAGCAGGTCCGTCGTCATATAGATGGACGTGTAGATCGTATTGCCCAGCGTCATCACAATAGCAAATGTGCCGATGGACATCTCAATCGTTTTGGTAACCTGGATGTTGGCGATAACCGTCGCAAAGCCGATCCAGGCGTACAGCCCTTTTTTGCCAAACATGCGATAGCACAGCAAAAAGAGGCCGAAGTGGACGAGCATAAATAGCACGCCCCACAGCAAATTAAACATAACAAAAAATCCTCCTTAGTTTTGGTAACGCGGGATGGTTACGAACCGCGGCTGCCGATACAGACAGCCATTATCATAACAGCTTTTCCTTTTGGTGAAAAGTTAAATCTAAGATTAGCGCAAGGAAATATGTCCGAATGATTCAGATAGATGTCCAGATCACGCATGTTCGATCAGTGATCAATCTGCTATACTAGCTTAATTGGGAATGATTATCATTATAAATTAAAGGAGTAAGCACATCATGAGATTTCATTTTTTCCGTATAGCCGTTTTAATTATGTCCGTAACATTGGTGTTAGCCGCTTGCGGAAACACTGGGAATACACAAGGCAATGGAAATCAACCAGGGAATGAAACAAAGCAAAGGGAGGAAGCCGCAACCACACGGAAGTGGACGGATGGCAGTGGCCGTGAAGTGGAAATCCCGGTTAATCCGCAACGTGTTATTACGACACAATATTTGCCGGAGATGCTTGCTCTGGGTGTAAAACCGATTGCTGCCCCTAGACACTTGCTTACCAATTTTGCATCTGTACGTGATAAAATTGATGGTATTGAGGATCTGGGTGCGGTAAACGAACTAAATGTGGAGAAGGCATTGGCACTGAATCCGGACCTAATCTTGACGATGGAAGATGATCAGGAGCTTATTGATAAGCTAAGCAAAATTGCCCCGACCGTTGTCGTTACATGGAATGGCAAGGACGCATTTGATCATCTCAAAGATACTGCCGATGTATTGGGCCTGTCTGATCAGGCAGAGCAGTGGATCGCAGATTACAAGAAGAAAGTGGCAGAAACAAAAGAGAAGCTTGCTCCGTCTGTATCTTCAGATGAAACATTCGGCACGGTTGTGATCGGCGGGTACAAAGAAGCACAGCTTCGGGTTTATGCGGATCAGAACGTAGGTTACACTTTCTTCCATGCACTAGGATTTCCAATGCTTGATTCCGTGAAATCCGAGTGGGAGAAGGAGAAGCGTCCATTAGGCATGGATATTTCCATGGAATTGCTTCCGGAATACGCATCCGCAGATCGACTATTCGTCGTGAAATTTGATAATGACCCTGGCTTCTTGGATCAGGTATTGGAAAGCAGCTTGTGGAAGAACCTTCCCGCTGTCAAAAACAACAGGGTGTACGTATTGGAAAGTGCACTGTGGTTCCCGCTTGATGCATTGTCGCTTGATCAACAGTTGGATGATGTAGTTAAATTGTTGACACAAGAGTAAGGGTTCGGGTTAAAGGAGTTTCAGGTATGATGGTGCACCGTATATATGTATGGACGGATATTGCTCTTGTTAAGGAAGGGGAATATCGCTGCCCTGACTCTCCAGCGCTGCTCTTGCCTCTATCAGGAAAAGCTTGCTGGCAGTTGAACGGGCAGGATTCAGAAAAGATGTTGGCAGATGCATATGTACTGCCTTCTCATACCACAATGAGCTTCGAGAACGCTTCAGGACATTCCTGGAGCGCTTTTCTCATTTCTTTTAGAAGTGTGGCTATAGTCGATCATGAGGGTCAACATTTGGACGATTGTTTAACGGCAGATGGGGTGCATGAGCTCTATACGTCATCCGGCAGCAGAATGATTCGTCTGGCAGAGCAATTATATGAGCGACGTCATGAGACGAATGAGCCTGAGGCTTATAGACTGCATACCCTTTTTCAGAAAATGATGCATTTGGTGCTCTTAGCGGTAAGTACGAGCGATGAGAGTCACGATGATGGGGCGATGTCGGGTGTGAGAAGAAGCATTGCCTATATCAATCATGCGTATGCTGAGCCGATCGATTATGTTGATTTGGCGAATAATTGCCGACTTTCTCCGAGACATTACTCACGACTATTCAGGAAGCTGACAGGTTTAAGTCCAATGAATTATATTATTCGCAGTCGGATTACGGCGGCCAAGAAGCTGCTAACCTCTACTTCGGAATCTGTTCAGCAGGTTGCGGTAAAAAGCGGCTTTACCGATCCGTTTCATTTTAGTCGTACCTTTAAGCGGCATGTAGGCATGTCCCCTCGTCTGTATGTGAACCTTCACAGAGAGCAGAGTCGTGTGGCGGTCTATCAGTATCTGGGCGAGCTGCTGGCATTGGGCGTGAAACCGGTCGGCGCTCCTAAGCTGTTATTGTCCGGCAAATATGTGCGTCACTTGGTGGATGGTATCGTCGAGACAGGAAGTACGGTCGTTATGCCGGATATGGAGCGGCTCAGGGGAGTAACGCCTGATGCCATCTTTACATTTGACGGTTATCACTTTGATCAATATAGCCAAATTGCGCCAACCTTGAATATTGAGTGGTCGCAGCCGGCTTTTAGCCGCTTCAAGCAAGTTGCATCTCTAATGGGAAGGGAGCGGCAGGCTGATGAATGGATTCAGCTCTACGCGGATCACGTTCAGGATGTGCGCCGTCAGTTGAAGAAGTCGTTAGGTGCGGAGAAGACCGTGTCCTTCTGGTACATTCGAGAGTTTCCGAATCAATTTGATGTGTATTATGATCGGGAAATGATGTATGACGATCTGGGACTAAATCCCCCTCCTGCTATTGAGCGAGCGAGGAAGGAGCAGCCGAAGCTTCCTTTTAAGCAGAGCAAGGATGTCTCGGAAATGCCTTTATATGCAGGTGATCATATGTTTGTCGTGGTTGATAGCAAGGCTAGGCGGCTGTTCGAACAGTTGCGTCAAAGCTTCATTTGGCGAAATTTGCAAGCGGTACAGGCAGGGCGCGTCTATCTGCTGACAACAGACTGGCTGTACGTAGACCCGATCTCAAGATTAGGACAGCTTAAGGAGCTGCCGCAAATGATAAAGGCATGAGCAAAGCCTATTAGCTAGATGTGATAGTTGGAGCGATTGGAGTAGCAGTGAGGAGAACCGGGTGGCAGTGGGGGACGAGGAGAAGGCGTAAACGGGGAAATAGTCTGTGACTTGAAGTACATCGGAAGTGTGGCGATGTACTTCTTTGCGTTGTGCTTAAGGACGACGAAGTCAACAGGGAGTCCATGCTCGACTTTTGAAAACATGTTTATGCGGCCCCGAACCGAGTCCGGGCCGAGCTTTAGCTCGACCTTGCTCGATACATTGCGCAGACCACCAGGACATGAGCTTCCTTGACGCTGTATGCACACAGAGAAGGCCGGCAGTTTTCGCTTTGAAGCGACTGTCGGCCTTTGTGTATCTGGTGAGAAAATATATGTCGAATGCAATGATGTACTAGACTCAAATCCCATTAAGGGCTTAATAGATAGGAGCCATACAGCTATCACGGAACGGCTCCTATAATTCCATACGAAATTCATTCATTTAACCTATCAATCTTAGCGGCAATTTCATTGACTTTCTTCTCAATGCGTTACTTTTTGGAAATATAATTGTATCAAAGAAAATCTGTCAATGACACTTGCATACCAGAGAAATTAAAATAAAGAAAGAAGTGAGTAAGCTATCAAAAATGATCGCCTACTCACTTCATCCTATATTTATTTGTATACGATCGAACGCACTGTAAACGTGATAGTTCCGCCACAGCATACTATGTGCTTGTATTGCGAGAAGCGTGGAGCCACTTTGAATGAAGCCAGAACCTGGATTTCCGCCTCGCATTGCCCCCTGAAATCGGCAAAATTTGACGAATCTATATAAAAGTTATATAGAAGGAGTGAATCACGATAGTGAATAAATATAAACGCTTCATTCAGAGTCAATACGAAAAAGCGAAGTCTACCGCTTCCGGATTCATAGCTTCAAGAAATGAAGAAGAAGAGGGTACTATAGAGCTCAATTCGCAATATTATGTTGAGTTGAAAGCAATCGCCGATAAGCAAGGTACGAACGTGCAAGCTATCGTAAATGAAATCATTGTCCAGTACCTGGTAAGCGTAAACACCCAGAATAAATCAACCCCCATCACACTGGAGCAAAAGGAAGATAATCCGCTTCTGTATTTGGATGGTATTTGCAAACTAGAGGATTAAGGAGTACTGACATATGAATAACCATTTGAACGTTCAGAATATCATTTTTCTGGATGAATCAGCTTTAGCGGCTTTTATGAACCCTGAAGACCCCCGCTATATGAAAGCTCGTTCCCTGTTTCTGGATTTGCATGATCTTGAACGTAATTTTGTGACGACCAACGCCATTATATTCGATCTTCACGAATGGCTCTGCAATGAATACAGCTATCAGCAGGCGGAATTTTTTCTGAATGCAATTGATAAAGCAGTGAGTAATGGCAAGCTTGAAGTCATCTCCAGCGGTCCCGAATTTGTGAGGGAATCACGCAGACTGCTTATAGACAGACCTGAGCTTCGTTTCTCTCTCGGTGAGGCATTAACAGCTGTCACTATGTCCTATTATCAGGTAAAACGCATCTTTACGTTCAATCGCAATTACATGATGCTTGTTAATTTGGATAAGGATATTCGAATTATTCCATCCAATTAAAAGTTTGTTAAAATGAAACTATTCCCAAAATCGTGAAAGGCGACCCCGATAGGGTCGCCTTCTTGTGTATTTCGGATTTGCAGGATTATGAATGTGGAGCTAGGAACCGTACCGGCGTCCATTCATGTAGAAGTTGTCCTCGCGGCCAACCCGGAAGGAGAGCTCCAGATCGGGTATGCCGAGTGACCGGACATGCCTATCGATGGCCTCGGCCATCTTATCGCGCACTTCGTCCCCGCGTTCAAACCACCATACGTCGATGAAAGGGTACGAATCGGTATATTTTCCGTCAAATATAGCGGTGACATGCAAGCACTCTAAGGTGAAATTATCCGTTCCGCATTGACAGATTGCGGCCATCTCCTCTACGAGAGGTATGCTGATTGCACGTATGCCTTCGGCTGGAATTCCTCTAAAAATTAATTGCGGCATCTAATATCCTCCTGTCGATATGACTTTAGCCTTTGATATTTTCTTATTGTATATGTACAAGTCTATCTATGGCAAACGGAGAGTAAGTTTCTCGGGATAAGATTACTTGATTCTGAGGAAGGTTGGATACCAAAAGAAAACTTAAAACCGATAGACGAGTAAGACTTTCCAGATAGCGACTCATATCGGGTTGAGAGAAATATTTGAAAACAGGGAATAGGGAGCCCACCGAGGTCGAATACTTGCTTATAGCCAAACCAACGAGAACGAGGCCATCCTTTCCTTGATGGCCTTTTCGCATGGATAAGAAGGCGAAACCGATCAAATCTTCCTGGCTACAATGTAATACTCCTGTGAGCTTTTCCGCAAGCCATTTGTTTCGATAATGGAGAAATGGCCTCCCTCAATGGTATCGATCAAATGGGGGAGTTTAAATGATTGTATTTTCGGCGCAAAGCCAACTCTGCCTGCAAAGGACAATAAGCTTTTTAGAAATATCTTTTCTCCGACGCAAGGAGTTGCCGTAATCAGTAATCCGCCCGGTTTCAACAGTTCATTCATTCTTTGTAGAGCGATAGGTGCATCGTCCAGCAAATGCAGAACATGAAAGACTAGGATCACATCAAATGTGCCTTCCTTATACCGTTCATCGAAAATAGTTGTATGAGCATAGTTAATATTCGTAATGTTGCTTTCTTTTGCTTTATTTTCCGCAATTCCGATCATATTAGCTGAGGTATCAATCCCGTGAATCTCGGTCACATACTTCGCCATTTCGTTGGATATCCGTCCAGTTGCACAGCCGAAATCCAAGACTACATCGCTTGTTTTGAGATGGGTTTTCGTACTTTCAATAATATGGATGTAAGTCTGTTCATCCTTCTTCTCTAATTGATCATAGTTACTCGCTGTTTTGTCCCAAAACTTTTCAGATGTACTCATTTCTGTTGCACCTCTTTTCTTGAGCATTCATCTTAAGTTAGATGAGGAATTCTTTGTCGTAGAATTGAATCCTTTCCAGATTAGCCATATGGCCAATACCAATTGGTGGAGGGCTATCAGAAGGTTCAACATCATATAGGTCGCATTCAGATCAATGAAGCGAATCATAAATAGAAGGCTAGCCAAAATGGACAATGCAGATCCAATAAGACCCCAAAGCGACAACCAACGTGGAACTAATTTAGCTTGATAAAATTGGAAGTTGAATAAGAACATAGCTACAGCAAAGGCCAGTGTCGTTGCCACATGGTTCACCAGATCGCGTCCTTCTCGTAACAATCCACCCAGTGTCTGAAAATACGATGCATCGAGAACACCAAACTTCGCAAATTCATGAGTTAATGTCAGTAACAGAAGAAGAAGGATTACGCCGATTATAATGAACACACCCGCTATGATGCCGAAAGCAACAGATCCAAGAGCGAAACCTTTATTATGCCTGCTTAATATCGGATACATCAAAACGGGAATGCCAACATACGAAACCACCATCAATAACTGGAACAACGCTCCTAGCAGCACCTGATATTCATTTGTAGAAGCCTGCATAAGGTAATCTGCTCCATCGATGACAGGCACGACACTAAAGATACCTGTAACTAATCCGGCTATTAATAATAAGCCAGTGGCTGTTGCAGACATTCTATCTACGTTGACACTCTTCCTCATCCTGACCCACCTCATTGCTTATCATCGTATTGAAAGACTTCTTCAAGAGGCTTTCCGAAAACACGTGCGATGCGAAAAGCGAGCTCCAATGAAGGTGAATAATTGCCTTTTTCGATAGCAACAATCGTTTGTCTGGTTACTCCAGCCTTATCCGCTAATTGCTGCTGGGTCATCTCATTATGATGAAAGCGAAGATTTCGTATTTGATTGCTGATCGCATCTTTTCCCATGTCAAACTCCTTTTCTGTAAAAGTATAATTGAGCGATTCGTCCCATGAGATCGGATAAAAAACCGAAGCAGATTAACAACAGAAACGTGAAGTACGTTGGGAAATCGGTCACGAGAGGGATCATGGCAAGGATAAACCCGATAGAAAATACATAAAGCGAAATGCGGTCTGCCTTCAACTCGACCATTTTATCAAACTCATCTTCAATAGAGGGCTCATCTTCATTGGTGGCTATTTTATTGGAAATGACAAAGACGATATGAATGATAATCTTAGCTACAATGGACACCGGGAGCAACACTAGAATAAAGGAACCCCAAAAACTAAAGTCGTTAGCCGAAGTGATACTGCCTTCCTCGGCATTATTAATTGCATATAACGTGTAGAGGGTAAAGATGAGTATACCGCTGATAATGGACACGATCACTTTTTTCTCTTGATAAGACATACGGACCTCCTAATGAATATGTGATTCACAACATGTAAAATAAACTATACATAATGTAATGAAAAATAGATCCATTGTCAAGTTTATTTTACATAGAGGCTGTCCATATCTAAATATAGAAAAAGGGAGCCGTTTGGCTCCCCTAGTCTAGCTTAGCGGCCGGCTAAAATCGCCTCGGCCAGAATTTCCACCTGATTTTCAATTGCGATAGGGTCATCATTATACAAATAATTATAGTCAATGACATGGACATTTCCTTTTTTGACCGCATCAAGATTGTTCCAGATCGCACTATTTTCAAGATCTTGCAACACGGTCGAGGTGCCCTCTGGATCGTAGGTAGTCAAGATGATATGATCACCAGCGTATTCGGACAGAACCTCGAATGAAACTTCGCGATACCACTCCTCCGAATTGCGGAACTCCTTGTCTACCTTCGGAGCGGGCGTTACTTGCAGCGCTTCATATAGAGCATAGCCGCCCATATTAACGAATCCGTATACGCGCAATTTATCTTTCCAGATGTTAAAGATGGTGAAGGTTTCTTCTTTACTGATTTTGCTGGCCACCTTTTCCCGAGCAGCTTCTACTTTTTGATCAAATTGCGTAATCCATTGCTCGGCTTCAGTCTCCCGGCCAAGAATATCGCCAAAGATGCGGACGGAATCTTTTGGCCCTCCGCTTAGCTCAAGTGGAATCGTGGGTGCGATTTGGGAGAAGCTATCATATTTTGAGGCCCCCCACGAAATGATCAGATCGGGCTGAAGATCAATGACCTTCTCCAACGATTGCCCAATGCTCTCCGTTCCGGCTTTTTCGATGAAAGGATGGTTGTTCAGTACATAATCGTCAGTCCCTATCGGCTTAAGTCCAAGGGCGACAAGCTGGCCATAATACCAATCCGTTACGACACGCTCTGCCTTGACGGGAATCTCTGAACTGCCTGTCATATGTTCATATAAGCGAGTAGCTGCTTCCTTACTCGGTTTATCCGTTTCTGTGCTTACGGGTGTGTTGCTGGCTGCCGATGTTTCTTCTTTCTTGTCTGTTTCCTCAGTATTGCTGCAAGCAACCATTCCTACAAGCATTATGATTGCCATGAAGCATACCAGTATCCTTCTCTTTCTATCCATTCTTAATTGCCCTCCCGAATATAATGATTCTCATTATCAGTAACAATGATAACAAGTTCATTTATCCATGTACATGTCAGATTGAACGATGTTTCTTTGGATATTTGGGCAGAAGGCAATTCATCACATCATCCAACTGCGCATCTAATGCAGCGGGACCGTAGCCATACCATTTAGTCATATCAACCTGATACACACATTGCTGCTTTACGGCAGTTCGGGCAAGCCATTCTGGACTGTTCATCATCGTCATGGCACGTAGTCTGGCTGCTTGATTATTTTCAATGGATACAAAATAATGATCCGCATCATAATGGACCAACTCGGGAATAGAAAATTCCGGGTGCTCTAACCCTTGAATGCGCATGGATGTAACGGCCTGAGGGGGTGTGAGCTGCAAAGTATCGTAGAGCAAATCAGCTCCCATGTAGCCATAAGCATAGATAAGCGTGCGGTCACTGCGGACATTAATAATGGCAACTGTAGCGCGCGGGTGCAGCGTTCGACGGAGTGCTTCCCGTACCTGTCCGGATCTATGATCGAAATAGTCCAGCCAATTGCGGGCTTGCTGTTCCATGCCCGTTATGTCAGCTATACTCATAAAATGCTGCTTCCAATGAATGCCGCGCCACGGAATTTGGATAACCAAGCCCACATGGCGATATGGCTCAATTTGTTGGTACTCATCATCCTCTACCATAGGATGAAGAATAATATCAGGTTTGATATGCTGAAGTATTTGCAGTCTTCTGGAAGGCTCTGTCTGCCAATAGAGGGGTTGGAACGAACTTGCCGATTGTGGCAATCGAAACCGATTATTCACCCAAGTATCTGTAATAGCCGCACATGGTGTAACACCCAGCGAGAGTAAATCCAGAGTATACGCATGATCCATGGAGGCAATTTTATGGGGCTTTCGCAAATAAATAGTAGGGGACATGCCCGTGACTTGCTTGAACTTGCGGCTTAAATAAAACTCATCGGAATATCCTACCTGGCGCGCAACCTCGTTTAGCGAACTTCGGGATTGCAGCATAATAGCCTTCACCTTATCGATCCGTATGCGATTGAGATATTCGTTAAATGTAAAGCCGGTGCGCTGCTTGAAGCTTGCTGTGAATTGTCGAAGGCTTAATCCAGATATGTCTACTGCATCATCTCTCCCAATTTTACGATCATAATGATTATGCAAATAAGTAATGACCTGCTCCATGCCGTCTAGCTGCGGGACAAAAGAAACAGACTGGGGTTGTTCCAGTTCCCAGCTTGCATCCGCAAACAGGGTCAAGAATTGTGCTTGGATAGGGAGACGCTGAGAGAGGCTGTTATATAACTTATTGTCGTATGCATCAAATAGGGCTGATGCCCGGTCAAACAGATTGGAATGGCTAAGTTCAGCTAGCACTGGCCCGGGAGGAGTATCCGTAGACGCTTCCTCGCAGATCCATTCGTAGCTGCAGGCATATAGACAAAGCGGTTCCAGAGTTACTGGCTGATTGTTGGTTATATCCCATTGAATCGTTACGGTTGTACTTTGCGGCAGAAACAAACAACCGAAATTCTTTAGTGCGTGGGTCTGGTCGTTTATCGTGAGAGTCACCGCATGTGCATGTATGAATACTAAACTAGGTGTAGCTTGGTGATAGCTATAGTGCCCGGTTTCCATTGAGTCCGCATATATAGACATGTTTTTGAGAACAGGATAGCCGGAATGGTTCATGTGAGTGTCAGCTCCTTCTACGATGCCTTTCTACATTAAAGTATAAAGGAGAGGCGTTTGTTCAGGCAAAGGGATTTGTTTTTAGAATGCTGTATAGTTTCCATCTAACTGAACAGCCTTGGAGCATATATCTGCATGCAAAAAGGAGCCATTTGGCTCCTCTGTCAGGCCTATCATTCTATTGGCCTTCTCTCTTCTCACACCACATCTCATACACGATATCCAACTCATCGCATATTAGCTCATAATTGTCCCAAGTATCCGGAACATGATAAACGGATTCGACTTCTTCTAGATTCAGAACGTAGAGATAGTCGCTCATATAGCTGTCGTATTTGCTTTCGGCAAATGCATTTCCTACCTCATTCAGCATATCGGAGGCTAGTACGCCAGCCGCTTTTTTAAAGAGCTGTGAGCTTAGTAACTTCCTTGCTTTGAAGTCTTTGATCTCTTCTTCATAATCCTCCAGAAATTCTTCGCTGCAAAGATTTCTATCAATTAACCACCCTAAGAAAAAACCGCTATGCACATAAGCTTGATCTCGAGATAATTCTTTAGGGAAGTCGTTATCATAGTGATATTTTGCTTTATCATAGACTGCCATCGTATATCTCCTTTGTCTTTGATCACACCTATCATTTTACTGACCACCAGTTTTTCTGTCCAATCAAATGGGGGTCAAGCTTCCTCTAGTCACTAAATGATTTGGTGAAACCTGCAATAATTTGTAGTATTATGTAGTTGAGATAATAAGGAATAATTCACCATTGATGTTGAGGAGATAATATGAAAATACTAGAAAAAAATCTTGAGATTCTGAACAGCCTCACTTACGATAACCTGACGAAAACTTTAAAAAAGCTGAACAAACGAATTCATATTAAGCTGTATGCGCTAGTATATGACAATAATCAAGCTTTGGTTGAGAGAATCCGTATTAAAAAGACTGTTTCTAATGGGGAAAACATACTTTCGACATCTCAGGATCAGCTACAAACAATAATGAATGTTTTTGCGGAGCTTAAAATCGATACTGCGGATGCTGGCGATACCTATGAATCTATTAAAGATTATGTGAACAAAGTTTGGTACAAGCAGCAGCTAAAGTCAGAATTAATTCATAGCGAAGTTACCTCAGCGTCTACTCCTGCTGATTCCAAGGGGCAGACATTAAGCGTTAAAAATCAAGTTAACGATAACCGTTTGCTATACGTGAATCAATTCCCTTTTCATGTTAATCAAACTTCTTATTCTGTCGTGTACATACTAGAAATGCGAAATATTGAGCACGAGACCCGGAAGCTGTTTTACACAAAGCCAGAAATCTCTTTTTTGAGAATGGCATTGGACTATTTCTTCAGAGACTATTTTGCGACAACCACTAATGGGGTTGAGATAAATAAAGACGATACGATTACGCGAAAATACAACGAGGACAGCATCCAGTTCAACAGAAGGCTAACAAGGCTGTTTTTCGGGAAAATGCAAACATTACTCCAGAACAACACCAAATTTGATGATTTTGGAGATGAATTTGATAATGAGCAACGCAATGAATATTACGTCAATAGTTTGCTCGAAAAATTGGACGATATCTCTTGCCTGACTTATGAAAATGCCAGCCCCTTTGGTTCAATCTTATTCATTAATAAAGACATCATAGCGGAGCGGACATTAATTCACTTTACAATTACATTTACAGAAGAGGATCGCATACGATTAGAGGATGCTAAGCGGATACGAAAGTTGTTAGAGCTTACGAATGTGGATAAGGACTTGTATCTGATAGCAGATGAAAACGAAATATACGGTTTAGGCGAAGTGAACTGGAATATGCAAAGAGATGCACTAGCGCTGAGGTTCGATTTCACGGGACTGTCAAAATATAATTTCGTTCTTGTGCGGACAGAGGCTGAGCCTTTGAGTGGCGGCAAGCTCTTTATTCAAAATGACAAGAAGTATTATCGTTCTGATCTTAACTTCGTCGAGTTGAAGCTCGTATCCGTCAACTTCAAGGATCCCAGAATGGGAGAGGAAGGCTACAGTGCTGAGAAATTCACACACCTCTTAAAGAAGACATTTTGGGAAAACGATGCAGATGACCATCAGGTTAATCGAAAAATAGAAAGGCTCGAAAAAATTGTAAGCAAAGCCCGGGAGCAAAAGCACGGTACAATGGTGGTTATCACCGAAGAGTCGGTAGCCAAGCAAGAATTGAAATTGCTAAGTAAACAGTCAACGCTCATAGAGCCCGAAGTTATAAACTCAGAATATATCAAATTTTTAACGGCAATTGATGGTGCGATCTATTTCGACACGGATGGAAATTGCCGCGCCATTGGGGTGATTTTGGACGGCATAGCCAAGGAGGATGTTGGAGATGCTAGCCGAGGGGCAAGGTATAATTCCGCACACCGTTATTTGCATAAGCTAAAAGACGATAATGAAGAAGAAAAGAAATGCGTCATTGTCATCATTTCAGAGGATGGTATGGTAGATCTGATTCCGGAATCCGAGCACGAAGATATGCTGTTAGCGATAGCGGAATATATTATCGATACGATTAATGAAGAAAATCCTGATTCTGACAAGCTGGAAGGGAAGGAGAATTTTATTCTAAATTCCAAAATTGTCGACTGCGATTGGTTGTTTAACATTGCTGAAGAGTACGTTAATAATGGGAACTACGAAAGAGCGATCGATTTCTTCGAATATGGAAGAATACGAGCGGAAAACAGCTACATTCTTCCCCGAAATTATTATATGTTAGGGGATTGCTACAATGGTATAGAGAAATATGAAGATGCCATTAAGATTTATGAGACAGCTCTTAAAGCAGAAGGAAATGATAAAGTTAAATGTAATTATATGGGTAGAATAGGGATGAGCTACCGTTCGCATGCATTGCAATTGAATGAAGAGAATGAATTTAGAAAAGCAATAGAATGGATGTCCCAAGGGATTGAACTAGCAAAAACCTGCTCTTATAACTCGAAAGCTTTCTACAATAATAGAGGCTTATGTTACATGGAATTAAGCGATTTAAAGAAGAGTCAAAATAAAACAAACCTATTAGAACAAGCGATAGAGGAGTTTAATCAATCTATTTCAATAGAACACAATAATATATATTATTGGAACAGACATTTATCCTACAATAGACTAGGCCGTGCAAAGGAAAGTATCGAGGATTTAATTCAAGCCGAATTTATAGAACATACTGATCACTATATTGAAAACATAACTGTCTTTTTAAAGAAACAGCCAAGTATTATTACTGAAGCGATCGAGTTTTATAAAAGGCTATGTGAACAAGAAGAAGGGCCGCCACAGCTGGCTGAATTGCTTAATAAGTATATGGCGAAGAGTGAAGCAACCAAACAGGCTGAAGCTGCAGCAGGTGAAGAATCTGATGTGGACAAAAACAAGAAATAAGGAACTTCATATAGGATTGTTAACTTGATTTTTTTGAAAGAAGCGCACAGAGTCATTCCATGCAAAATAAAGGGAGCCTAGTTTAGCTGAGACGTAGCTACATTAGGCTCCCTTTTTATCGTTTAGCGACTGCGATCTTACATCTCGTTTTAAACTAACGATGCCAAATCAATCGAAAGCTGATGGACCGGCCGTTGAACTTGAGCTTCCAACTGATAGAGAAATGAAGGGCGAGGTTCCTCTAAAAGCTGCTTGCAGATTAACCTGTCATTGTGAAACTCTTGCAAACGCATGGATAATATTCGTGGTGTGATACCGTCCAGCGATTGACGAATTTCTTGAAATCGGCCGTGTTCAAAGCTTAGTGTCAGCAGGATTGGCATCCCCCATGTCTTGTCGGAAAGCCTTCCGTGCCCAATCTGCTCTTCACTTAGTTGAACAGCTCGGGCTGCTTGGCGGTGGAGCTGCCCTTTTTCTGTCAATACATACTCGGGCAAGAGTGGGTGTCGTCGTTCTTGTGGTGTAAGATGGATGAGTAAACCATCAGACACCATTTTCTTCAGATTAGCGCTAAGTCGAGAGGGGGCTATGTCAAGTTTGTTCTGAAGAGGTGTGAACCGTCCGCCTTTTTCGTCGAGCGATAACAGGATGGGAAGAGTCCATTGTCCGTCCAGCTCCCGACTCAATCTCAACACTCGTTCTTCTTTGTTCAAAGCTCAGTAATGGATTCAGCTAACATCAGATTATGCCCATCAGGATCCACAAATGTAGCTAATTTGACCATGTCAGGAATATGTTCTACCTCTCCAATAAATGACACGCCTTTCTCCTCCAACTGCTTCATTGCTTCTTCAATATTATGTACTTCAAATACAGTTGAAGAAGTTGAGGCTTCAACCGCCTCTGCCTCTGAAAATCCAAGAACACAATCCTGGGTATTGGTATTCACCATTGCCATCCCGCTTGACGAATCATGAAAAATGACCTCAAAACTAAGTTTCTCTGAATAGAATTTCAACGTTTGCTCTAAGTTCGTCACACTGTACCATACGGTTAAGCCTGTTTTGTACATGGAAAATCCTCCTTTGTTAAGTAAGGTTACCTCTTTACTACCGATAATATACTACATATACTATCGGTAGTAAAGAGGTGGAGCGTACTGATTTTGTTGATTGGTTAGCTATGGAAAGTGGTATTATAAAGTTCGCTATAGAGAGATGTCCCAAATTCGATGGTTTGATTGTTGTATATACGAAAACAGGTTGATACGAGAAAGGGGGAACGAAGTGGAACCCGCGGAGGTGGAACAGCTCGTACGAGCGGTAAAGGCAGGAAACCGGAAACAGTATGGACCACTGGTTCAACAATACCAGCAGCGCATCTATCGCTACTGCTTCCATATGCTCGGTCAGTTGCAGGAAGCGGAGGATGTGACGCAGGATGTATTTGTCAAAGGGCTGGAGAGGCTGGGGCAATATCGTGAGAACACCTCTTACGAGGCATGGCTGTATCGCATCGCGTATCATGAATGCTTGAACAAGCTGAAGCGAATGCAGACCTATTCTCGGCTCCTCCGCATATTTAGCCGGACAGTGCCCGTGATGCATATCGATCAAGCAGCAGGAGGAGTAGAGTACAATGCTGAACTATGTGAGGCGCTGCTGCGGCTGCGTCCCGTGGATCGGCATATTATTTTACAGCGTATTGTGGAGGAGAGACCGTTCGAAGAGATTGCCCAGCAGCTGGATATGAGCTATGCGGCAGTGCGAAAACGTTATGAGCGGGCGAAAAATCAATTGAAGCGGGATTTGATCCAAAAGGAGGAAGCAGCGGATGAGCGGCGGTTTTCATACTGATGAATTGGAACTGAAGAAGAGATTTAATGAAACCAGGTTGCCTCACATTCATTTGGAGGCCCGAGTGCTTGCGCAAACGGGAGAAACAACAATTGAAAACAAGAAGAAGCCAATCTATCGCAACAGGTTGCTTGCTGCGGTTTATTCCTTTATCGCTGCGGCTCTTCTGCTCGGCGGGCTGTCTATCTTCCCGGCTTCGGCAGAGCATATCAGAAAATTACCGGGTGTAGGCAAGCTGTTTGAGGGTAATATTTTTTCATTCGCGGGCGATACCGGCATTGCGAGTAGCCCTGATGCAGGACTTATTAACAAGGAAGCGAGCGACCAAGGGGTTACGATAAAGCTGCAGGATGTCATCTACGATGGCGCAAGACTGTCTATCGGGTATGAAATTCATGCTGAACAGCCCGATAATCTTATGTTTTTAGGCGAAGTTGCTGTGGCGATTAACGGAGTGCGGCATTCAGAGATTACATATAGTGCGAAGCCGCATCGTATCAATGCCAATCAATCTATTGGCATTATGACTTTCGATATCGGTGATGATACCGAGCCAATGGACAGCTTCGAGATGGATCTTACGATCCGTGAAGTGACAGGCTTTAAGTCGGAATACTCCGCTGAGCAAAATGGGGTAGCGGGCGAATGGAACTTCAGCTTTGCTGTCACCAACCATGAATCGGAAGATAGCCGCTACCACTCCCTTGCAGACGGATTTACCGCAGCGTCCAAGAACAGGAAGCTTCAACTAACCGGCTACCTCCTTACAGCGCAAACGACAAAGCTTGATTTTCGCATGGTCGGCAGTACGAATGGGCTAGACTTTCAGCTCAGGGACGATCAGGGTATGCTGATCGAAAAGCTAGATACGAGGTTTAGAACGGATAATAATGGGATGACGAGTGGAACCGTCCGTTTCGTTCCTCTTCCTAACGGTACGAAGGAAGTGAGCATAACTCCATACATTTCACTTGCAGGGAAAGGAGACAGTAAGAAAATATCAGAGAATGTAAGCGACTCATTTCCTATTGTTTTATCACAAGGGGATATCGGAGAAGTTATGGTGAAAGACATCATTTTTCATAACGATAAGACTCTGATTTACTATGAGGTGAAAGGCAAGGACCCTTATAACCAGTTAACCTCATTATGGTTGGAAACGGCTGACGGTGAAAGGATCATTATCGATAATGGGAAGCGATCCCGAATAAGCGACAATACCTATGATTATGTGCTGGAGTATCCCGCACTTGATTCGCATAAGCAATACGTGGCTGCTACAATGACCAGAGAGGATATTCAATTGCTGGACGAGTTGACTGTAAAACTTATGATAAATGAGTAAATAGAGAGACTGAAGCGGGAAGGAATATAGAAAGGGGAAGGATATACATGCTATAATTAGATTTATTTTACTGGAAGGTGCGAAGCGACATGAGAGGGAGCGCAATCACCGCAGGAATCCTGTTCCTTTTGTTGATTTTCGTGACTGCTTGCACGGGGCATGATCCCAATCGAGGATTGTCGCTCATCAAGGAAACGGACCATAGCCGATTCTTTAGTCCGGAGGAGCATGCTGGAGATGGGGACGCAATATCTAAGCTGGCAGAAGCATTCGAAGCCAATTACTCTCGAATAACGAACTTTTTTCAATATGAATCTGCGGACAAGATGAGCATCCACGTATATACGAATAAAGCTGATTTTCAGAAAATGATAGGTCGGGATACGGAAGGGACTTACGTAGCCTCAGAAAATATCATTAAAGTGTATACGCCTGCAAATCTAACTTCTCCAGAAGCCGAAGCTCTATTTACCGATCAAGTCGTTCATGAATTTGTTCATGCGGTCATTCAAAGCATCAATCCTGATGTTGGCAGGGTAAAATGGCTTGATGAAGGCATCGCCTATTATGCGTCGGGACAGCTTGAAAAGGAGCTTCAAATGAAGACAGTCTTCTATGACCAGCCTACATTTGAGCAGTTTTCAAGTCCCAACTATTTCGAAAATGCGGGTGGCAGAGCCTACTTCTATAGCGGAACAATCATTCAATACATTATAGATCAATATGGGATAGATGCATTAAACGAAATGATTCGGAATCCTGAACAGAAGCAACTGGAGCGGGTGCTGAATACGACGATTAATCAATTGTTTATAGATTGGACAGTCTATTTGCTAAAGGTTGAGCAATAAGAGAAAAAGCAGTCCTTCCTAAGAACAGGATAGACTGCTTTTGTTTTTGTAGGACTCCCTAGCTAGATTTTATTTAGATGCAGCATTTTGAAGCAACTGAATGATAGAGGCATCTTCAGCCTGTTTGGCATAATCCAGCGCTTTTGCATCTTGAGGATTTGCGCCGTATGTAAGCAACAGCTCGATGATCTCTTTATTAGGCCTCTTCACAGTTTTTTGAACGATTTGACCATTGACTTCACCAAGTCCAAACAGCTCCATACAGGCATAGGCCAGTGCGCTTAATGGACCGAAGCCTGGGTGTTGGTACGTAATATTAGCATTTGCACCATAGTCTAAAAGCAGCTTCACCATGTCGGGGTATCCTTTTGGATCACCTGTATGATTAAAAATGGCTTCAAACAAAGCGGGGGAACCCGTTTCGCTTCTTGTTTCAATTCGCGCACCCGCATCCAATAAAGCTTTTACAGTGGCAGTATGTCCAACGCTTACCGGACCTCTGATGGCTAGGGATAAGTCGGCTATTTTGCCAAGTTTGTTGACATCGGCCCCGTGTTCCAACAAAATGCTGATCAATTCAAGATCCTGTTCCTCGGTAGCATTTAATCGTTTATTGTCTTTGTCAAAGAATTGAAGCTCCGGCGTTACGGCATAGAACAAATCCGAGGCAGAATGCTGCTTTACGCGAAGATGCTTATACTTAATGTAGTCATGATATGAAGTATACATTTGACCCTTTTTATTATGGGAGGCAATGCCCCGCCAATCGTTGCCTATTTGATGCTGAGGAAATATGGTAAAGTGACTGGATTCAAAGCTTTTATGAAGATCGCTTTTGATGTAAAAAAACCATTTGCGGTGTATATCCTCGTTTTCATATTAATAGCTGCGTACTTTGGAATACCTGCACTTATGGGTAGCATTACATATGATTTTCCGATCTATATAGCCGTTCTGTCTATCCCTGTGCTGATTATTGGGGGAGGATTAGAGGAGCTGGGCTGGCGGTACATTCTGCAGCCTTTTTTGGAAACGCGCTTTAGCTCTATCACGTCGGCTCTGCTAACATCCTGCATCTGGGCACTCTGGCATTTGCCGCTGTTTTTCATTCCCGGCACAAGTCAATTCAACTGGAGCTTTGGACTATTTTGTATTTCGATAGTGGGCATGTCGTTCGCTCTTGCCGTCATCTATCGGATTAGCAGAAGCATATGGCTGTGTATTTTTTCCACACATTAATTAATGCGTTCTCTGCTTCTTGGGTAATGGATGAGAACGTAACAAAAGCAAAGAGTATATGAAGCGAGGAAGGTCAATGAAGACAGGGGATCGTCCCAATATTCATGAACTGGCTGTTTATACTGTACGAGTGAATACGGTTCTGGATTATATCCACGAACATCTGGACGAGTCGCTATCCTTAGAGCGGCTTGCCGAGATTGCTGGATTCTCACCCTATCATTTTCATCGAATATTTAAGCTGATCGTGAAAGAGACTCTCAATAGGTATGTGAGCCGAGTTCGTATCGAAAAAGCCTCCAGGCACCTTATTTTCCATGAAAACATGTCGCTTACTGAGATTGGATTGGAATGCGGCTACTCGTCCATAGCGGGGTTCTCTCGATCGTTCAAAATATTTTACGGTATGACCCCTACCTGCTACCGTCAACGGTTTCATCTGTTCAAGCCCCGAGCCGCCACAATGGCGGAGGAGCGATTTAGGCTCAAGATGCAGGCGGATTCCTATTCCTCCAGGGATATAGATAACATGATCGCTTGGGCACTCGACTATATTCATAAGGTCCGAATTATCCATATGGTTCCGGTCAAAGTGCTTGCCGTGCGTCATAGCGGTATATCCGATAAGGGATTGAGCAGGGAGCTGTCACATGCCTTTGACGAGGCTTATCGACAGGCTCATCATCATGGCTTGCTCCACTCCGAGCCGGAGATGATTGGTATGTCATACGACGATCCCTACATAACTCCACAACCCTTATGCCGATATGATGCCTGCGTGACTCTTTCGCCTCATGCGGAGTCGAGGGACGGTCTGGACATTGCAGTCTTGCCCGGCGGCAAGTATGCCGTAATAGATGTTAGAGGAAGCATTCCTCTCTTCTGGCTGCTCTGTGAATTGCTTGTTCAATATTGGCTGCCGCAGAGCGGATATGTGCTGGACAATCGTCCTGTCATTGAAAAGCATCTTAACAATCCGCTTACAGATCCCGAACGTCATTATCGCGGGCAATGGTGCCTGCCAATTAAGAGCAAATAGTTTGTTTGTTGCATAATAGCAAGATTCGTTAAACGATGGGGAATGGGTTTGTTTAAAATAGGTGCAGGGAAATTTTCCCGAATTCATAGATAGGGGGATTACAAATGACAACTTTTGTGCTGCCTCCATTATATTTTGATGGATCGGTTGTCGACGTGCTTTGGGATAATCATGAAGAGGCCATTCGTTGGTATGAGCGATTTATGATGTGGGAAGTAGGTCAACAGGAGAACTGGAAGCCTGATCCTAGATGCACACATGGCAAAATGACTCGATTGAACTGGGGCACTTGGTTGATCTCCAGCTTGTCGTCCGTAAGATTGCCCCATCATTTTGCCGAACGCGGGACGGTAGAGTCCAACATTCGATTGTGCTGGAGGACAAAAAACCTCAAGCGGCTTCATAGTCACTATCAATCAAACGGAGTTCGGGTTACTGCTATTTATAAAGGGCCTGGCCACACGTCTTATTTTGACTTCTGGGCAACAGGCGAGGGCATTCGATTTACGGCTCAGGAGGACAAAGGTATACAGGAGGAGGGATTCGTCCACTCTTGGATTCGAATAGGCGTTAGTAATCTGTCCGCATCAGTCCAGTGGTACTGCAGTTACTTGGGGATGGAGGTGGAGAACGACTCCAGCCAAGATGGTTATGCCATCATGAGCCTTCGTCTCAACCATCAGCCCAATCATAAGTCCTTATGGGTATTGGAACAAGTAACGGATGATGCCTACATAGGCAAGGTAGATGGTCCTGTTCGGCCAGTTTGCTGGGTTGGTGATCGGGAAGCGTTTTTCCATTACCGTACTTTCTTATCCGAAAGCGGTATTGAAACCTCGGATGTAGGCGGATTTTTAACCAGAGGGTTGGTCAGCTTTCATGCGTATGATCCTGACGGCAATCGGCTCAATTTCAGCAGTATGTAACTATATTGTTAAAAGAAATTCATGTTGAGCTTAAAGCCTGCACAATTATAATGGTGCAGGCCGTTTTTTCATGCTTCAATGGGAATCGCGGGCGGATTTATTTTAGTTCACCTAAAAAGCGGTTTTTGGAAATGTGGTGTAACTTTTTCATTTCTGAGACGTGAGTATAACAGAGAATGGCGCCATCAGCTTGCAGAAAAGGGGGATGCACGGTCGAGACACACGCACTGGATCATATTTATCGTCAATATGGACAAGATTTGTACCGCTATCTATGCTCACTCGCCGCCAGCCCCCAGGTGGCCGAGGATCTGATGCAGGATACTTTTTACAAAGCCTATGTCTATCTGGACAGCTATGACAATGAACGAATCAAACCTTGGCTATTTAAAGTCGCTTATCACGCCTTTATCGACTGGCAGCGCAAGGAGCGGCGAAGCACGCCCTTTGAGCCTGAATGGATGGAGCAGAGGGTTGCCTCCAGCGAGACGGCACGGAGCGCCGAGCAAGAGGTGCTGGCGCGTGAAGCGGAAGAGAGTTGGATGAGCCTGCTGGGCAGGCTCGCGATGAACAAGCGGCATGTCGTACTGCTGCGCGACCATTATCAGCTATCCTACCAGGAGATTGCCGATATTACAGGCTTGTCGATCTCCAGTGTCAAAATAAACATTCATCGCGGACGCGAGGAACTGCGGCGTCTGATCCAGCACATTTACGGAGGAGGGGATGACCTATGACCAAGCGATTATGTAAAGAGATGGAGCCGCTCTGGGATCGATACCTGAGAGGAGAATGTACACCGGAGGAAGAGCGTCTGGCCGAAGCGCATCTGGAGCAATGTCCGACGTGCCAGGAAAGACTGGACGGGGCCATGGCTGGCCAAACGCCGCTAGTTCCTTCGATGCCGTCTGAACCGGCTGCCCCATCAGCTGGCAAGCAGCAGCGTTGGATGAGAAGAGCCAAGTGGAGGAATCGTGTAAGCACGGCAGTTAATCTGCTTTGCGCATTTATCTTGCTGTCCATCCTCTCCGGTATCGCGACCGGGTTGCTCTATGGCGTAGGCGGTTCATCGAGTACCAACGATCGATTGCCCCGAGTATTGGGAACAGCCGTCGGCATGACCGTGCCCAATCTGAATGTGGAGAGCGGTGTAGTCAACACGGGCTTTTACTTCAATCTCTCGATGAATTATAAGATGAGTAAGAGAGTTGGATATGGAAATGAGCTGCTGGGCAACTTGCGCGGGGAGATGCGATTCAATTTGCTCAATGTGAAGCGGGAATGGTTCGCTGGAGGACATCAGAGTTCCCTATACTTTGCCTATCCCGATGCTAAACAGACGGTTACAGAAGAGAAACGACAAAATCAAGGGATTTCAGATGACGGTGTATGGAAAGCTCTGGAGATGCTTCCGGAAGGCACAGTGTCAGAACTGGCCATCTCGCTGGATGCGACTTATTCGCTGGAAGAAATCTATGCCATGTTCAACAATTATGACATGGATGTTGTCTGGTATGCGTTCGATACCGGGCTTGAGCAGACGAGTGAGAAGAGAGGCAACGTACTATCTGGATGGAGCGGGGAGTTATGGGGCATGAGTGACAGCCTAATGCTCCAGTATGTTAAACGTAACGGGCTGCAAGTATGGGGCGATGGCCCAGCCAAGGAGCAGGCCTTCCTGCAGGGTCTTAAAGAACTGCAAAAGCATGAACGCTGGGTCCTCAAAATGGTTTACACCGATCCCAAGCTTCAGGAACGCATCGATTATGTAAGCGAGCATGGAGCCAGAAGCTACGGTCTTGTTGTTACTGGTCCTACAAAAGAGTTGCTTAAACTGCGGGAGCATGAGCATGTCACGCGTCCTGCTCTAGGTGAGACTGATTGGTGGAACTGGTACCGGCCAAACTATAGCAGCGTGCATTATTAGTCTATAGGAGAACATTCGTGTTCATGGATGCTACCATCCGCTTAAGCGTATAACGGCAGTCGAACCTAAGCGTTCGGTTGTCGTTTTCTATAGGTTCCGCCTGTCCTTTAGTCCAAAGCATACTGGGCTCATGGCCGGGGGCAAAACTAGGCCTTAGTATGTTCTGATGGGATTGAAGGAGTTGCTATACTTCTACATGGCAATACATACTTTGATCAGAAGGGGCTACAACCATGAGAACAAACTTTAGCAGCACCCCTGCCATAGGGTTAAATGAGGAGAAGGAGCGCATTCGCTTGGCGAGGCGGGGGCTTCTCGTATTTTTCGCCCTGCTCGTTCCGCTTACGGTACTTGGCTATGTGCTTGCGATGAAAATCGAGATCTTTATTCTGCTCTTGATGTGGGCACCGGGCTTGGCTTCTATCTTCACCAGATTGGTATTGCACGAGGGTTTTAAGGATATTTCTTTGCGGTTCGGAGGGCGGCGAACGCTGAAGACATGGCCCGTCATTCTTTTGCTTCCTATCGTAATTGGACTGATCGCTTACGGCTTAGCCTGGATAACAGGGCTAGTGGATTATGTCACGCCGGACACGCTCATGAAGGCTCATCCAGCGGTTATCTTTTTAGGAGTCTTGCTCTTGCAACTGGTTGTAGGCTCGTTGGAAGGTTTGATCGGCGGCGCCGGAGAGGAGATCGGCTGGCGGGGTTATATGCTGACACGGATGATCGATGCCAAGATTCCGAACCCGATGCTGATCAGCGGGATCATCTGGGGAGTATGGCATCTGCCGGTCATGATATTCGGAGCCTATTATTCCGGCCCGATCCTCGCTTTATCCATTGTGTTATTTATGATATCGGTGACCTCCTTTAGTTGCATTCTTGGGCGTTTGCGTCTCACGACCGGCAGCGTATGGCCTGCGATCTTCCTGCATGCGACGTGGAATGCCGTCATTCAAGATGTCTTCGACGCTTTCTCCAAGGGCGAGAATGCGCTGCTTTGGACAGGAGAATCCGGAATATTTGTAGCGCTTGCCTTGCTTGGAGCGGCATTGTTTATGGCAAGGAAACCGATGAATGTGAGGCAATTGTAGACAAACCGGACACGAGAAACTGCACTTCGATTGCTGAAGGCTTGATTGGCAATTGAAGCTGCCGTTTTTGATATGGAATGTTCTGTAGTATGATCGAGTGGGCGGGAAACCGGGAACAACTGCTTCATATATCAGATCGTGTTGCCGATACAACATTACGTATAACGTTAGAAGGCAATCCTTTGCTGAGAGGAGAGAGAAGATGTATTCTCAGTTCATTTTATTAGCGGTTATTATGATTTTTGTAATCGGCCGATTGATTGGGACCAAGATCAGTTTTAAGAAACAAGTGATGGCCTCGCTGCTTAGTGTCATCGTAACGTCTACGGTCTACTATTATGGGTACATGCCAATTTACGAGGCCGATGAATTCGGAGTGGCCGGATGGCTGTGGCTGCTTAGCATGGTGATTGTCTCGCTCCTCTTTTATTTATTTTTCGAGATGTTCGATCCCCTTCCGATCGGGGAGAGGGGAGAGCGGCTTGCCGATACCCAAAATCCGTTCAAACGACTATCTGCCTGGTGGAATCGGCAGCGTAGATACGTCCAGGTGCTGATTATCGCAATTCGATACGGCGTAGGCAAAAATTTGGCGCTCAAGCGAACCCCTGCTTCGGATCAAAAGCTGGCGGTATCGCTCCGCAAAACCCTTGAGGCTTGCGGCGGGTTTTTCATTAAATTCGGTCAGGTGCTATCGACGCGCTCGGATCTCTTGCCTCCGGCCATCGTGGAAGAGTTGTCGCATTTGCAAGAGAATGTCGTCCGTCTAACGACGGCTCAAGTGGAAGACCTATTGACCAAGGAGCTGGATCGTCCCAAAGATGAAATCTTCGAGACATTTGAGATGGAGCCGCTTGCTGCGGCGTCGATTGGACAAGTCCATCGCGCTACTTTGCGCGAGGGCAGGAAGCAAGTAGTCGTCAAGCTGCTTCGTCCGGATATATCTTCTAAGCTACAGCGCGATCTGGATATTCTGGTCCGTTTCGCAGCCTGGGCGGCGGGCAAATCCGCCTGGGCCAGAAATATCGGCTTCCTTGAGCTGGCAAAGGGATTTTCTGCAGCTATGAAAGAAGAGACCGATTTTCGAATTGAGGCCCGTAATTTCGCACAAGTGACGGCATCGCTCGTGAATAGTCCTTCTAAAGTGAAAATCCCGCATGTATACCGCGAACATAGCAATGCGAAGGTGCTTGTGATGGAATATATGGAGGGGGCAAGCGTTAAGAGCGGTACTGCCATATTGGATGAACGTGGCATAGATCGCTTAGAAGTCCAGAGGCGAATCTTCGATTGCATGCTGGAACAAATCTTTTTCAAAGGCATCTTTCATGCCGATCCTCATCCCGGCAACGTCTATATTCTGAGTGACGGAACGCCAGCTCTGCTTGACTTTGGCTCGGTTGGGCGGCTGGGAACGCTACAGCTTGATGCGCTGAAGCGATTGCTAATCGGGTTTGAGAAACGAAGCCCTTATATGATCAAGGATGCGCTTCTGCAACTAGTGGAGACGAAGCAGGAGATTGATCAGGATGATCTGGAGCAAGCGCTCAGCCAACTGCTCGTTCAGACCGCTTATGATGCGTCGGGCGGCTCGGATGCGTTCATTCAAGGGCTGTTCCGTATGATCGGGGAGTTCGGACTATCGTTTTACCCGAATGTAGCAGGCGCGTTCCGCTCGCTCATTACGCTTGAGGGGACGATGATGCAGCTGAATCCATCCTTCAGCCTGATGGACGAATCGCGGCGTTTTGCGAGAGAGCATACTGCGCAATTTCTTCCGATCAGCTCCACCGCCGACTTGAAAGAGACAGCGACAAATGAACTGCTTGAATTGCTGCCCGTCATGCGCAGGCTGCCGCGGCGGCTCGATCATCTTGGCTCCATGCTGGAGAAGGGCGAGTTTTCCGTAAAAGTGGGCTTTTTCTCCGACAAGGCGAACACGTCCTTTGTGACTAAATGGATTTCGCAAGCGCTGCTTGCTTTTGTCGGAACGGCGTTCGGGGGAATTTCCATCGGGTTGTTGAGCTTGGGCGGGCGTTCCACGGGGGATGAATTCAATATGGTGACCATGTTCGGATATACGGGCATCTTAATTAGCGCAGTTCTGCTCATTCGTGTGGCCATTCATGCGGTGCGTCATTTGAAGCAAGTGAAGGATTAGAAGAGTAGAGGAAATGGACGGAATACTCCAGACAAAAACGGCCACTCCCTGTTTTGTAGTGGGAATGGCCGTTTTATTTTTACGTCAAGATTGGGTTCAAATGTTCAATTGCGATGGAACGGATGCGGTCGGATTCCGGAATGTGATCGTATAGAAGGGAGCCTTTGCCTCCTTTTTCTAGTTGCTGGATCATGGCTGCACTACGTTTCTTGCCGGTATCGATAAAGCGGAAGTCTATTTGCCGCAGACTCTCCATATCCTTCAAGGGATCGAAGGCGTCTGCTTTGATGGCGGTATGGATATCCTTCAGACTAAGAACCTCAAGCTGCTTGGCCGTCCAGAGATTTTCAATGTCCTTTAACGCTTTCATATAGTCCAGCTCCAACTGCTTGAGCTTGTCCATCCCGGAGAAGTCGCACAAACGCTCAACCTTGGGCAACGATAGTTGAAGAAATACCAAGTTGCGAAGCTTTCCTAGTGCTGCGATATCCGTCAGATTGCGCACAACTGACAGTCTCAGTATACTGACATTGGATTCGGCTATCGCATCGAGTGGCCCCAACAAGTCACAGCTGTCGATGGACAGATACTTGATGAGCGGAAGTTCGTTTACGAAATTCAACTGCTCTACTGTGCAGTTGAGTACAAGCGTCTCCAGGCGAATGCACTCTGCAATCGGTGCTAGATCATTGAATTTTCCGTGCAGCTCAAGATAGTTTAGCTGCTTATAGTTTTGAATGAATGCCAGGTTAATCGCCTTTTTGGGCGAGCTTATGTTCAAAAATTGCATATGAGTCATCGCGCCCAGCAGGGTTAAATCTTGTTGTTCACGGAGGTCCAGTCGCAAAGCGGCTACGTGCTTCAAAGAAGCGAGTGTCTTCAGGAACTCCTCCGTGTAGCGGGTTTTCTGATCCATAGTTGAAATAAACAGAATCAGATCGGGCCGCTTGGCAAATACCTTCGTGTCCAGTTCAATCAAATCATCTATTGTGTCCGCGCCAACTCTGAAGCTTACGGTTGCCCGGTTTCGCAAATGATTAACAGCATGAATCATCTTCTCTGCATCCCAAGGAACTCCTTGTATAGAAGCATGCCAGATAGCACTCATAATCGGTCACCTCGTCTATTGATCAACATTTCCGCTAATTGTAAATCAATACGTATAGATGGAGAAGAAGTTTCCTCGTTGCCACTGCTATGTTGCTAATGAACTATGATTTGTGTTTATGATTGGAAGATATGCCTTGTGTATATAAGCTTGTTCAAATAAAAACGAAGTATAAGGAGATATGTATGAGATTTGAACGTGTTACGGCGGAGACGCTAGATACTGTCCTCGATATTGTCAATTCCAATCCGGCTTACAATACGATGGAAAATGATAACCCCTCCAGAACATTGGAAGAGGTTAAGAGTGAATTTCTGAACGAAGAGAGCGAAAGCTATTTCATTATCGAGGGCGATAAGCCAATAGGGCTTATCGATTTTCTAAGAAATAATCCAAGAGACAACTGCCCATGGCTCGGTCTGCTGATGATTCATGGCGATTATCATGCTTCTGGATATGGGAGAGAGGCGTACGCCTCTTTCGAAGAAACCTTTATCCATCAACAATTTCCTAAGCTGCGTATTGGCGTTTTTCACGATAACGTTAAAGCACTGGCCTTTTGGAAGTCATTCCACTTCCACCAATACGGAACTAGTTCTTGGAGAGGGAAGGGCGTTGATTGTTTGGAGAAACAATTAACGTAATGATAGATTGGACAGGAAAGACATCGCTTCAGATCTGAAGCGATGCCTTTTCTGCTGCGTGTTATACAAGACTGGAGTCGGATGAATGCTTTGCATATGAGCTAGCAATAAAATAGTGCAGACTACTCGGGGGCAAGGGAATAAGTCGGCCAGACCGCCTTAAAAGCGTCGTCCCCCTCTATAAAGGGAATTAAGTCGTTGAGATCGCCTTAGAGTGGTCGCTATCCCTCTTTAGAGAGAAATAAGTCGTTGAGACCACCTTAAAAGCGTCGTCCCCCTCTATAAAGGGAATTAAGTCGGCGAGACCGCCTTAGAGTGGTCGCTATCCCTCTTTAGAGAGAAATAAGTCGTTGAGATCGCCTTAAAAGTGTCGTCCCCCCTCTATAAAAGGAATTAAGTCGTTGAGATCGCCTTAGAGTGGTCGCTATCCCTCTTTAGAGAGAAATAAGTCGTTGAGACCGCCTTAAAAGAGTCGTCCCCCTCTATAAAGGGAATTAAGTCGGCGAGACCGCCTTATTAACGTGCTTTCTAGGGGACAGCTCCTTGCTATCCTGTATTCTTCGGTCGACTAGCCTTCACATGCTTCAGCTGCGCCACAATGATGACGCTAATGATGACAAGAAGAAACCACGAGCTGATTTTGCTGAAGCTGACGAGCTGCCAGGTTTCGTGCTGGTCCGGGTACTTCCAGGCATTGAAGAAGGTGGCGATATTTTCGGCCAGCCAGATGAAGAAGCCAACAAGGATAAAGGCAAGCGACAGAGGCATGCGATAAGTCGCATCCCGCACCCGGTATATAATCCGTGTTTTCCAGAACACGATGAACACCAGCCCCGTCAGCCACCAACGAAAATCAGGAATAAAGTGATGGGTGAAAAAGTTCAGATAGATGGCCGCACCCAGCAGCATAGAAGGTGCGATTCCGGGCCAGCCTGTCATATCCATCCGCAGCCTCCGCCATACCTGACACAAAAAGCTTGCTACGCTGGCATACATAAACCCGCTGTAGAGCGGAACTCCGAACAGCTTCGTATATCCCGGGTCTGGGTATGCCCATGATCCCATATGCACCTTATACAACTCCAGCGCAAGTCCAATTACGTGAAAGAGACAGATGACTTTAATCTCATCCAGCGTCTCCAGTCCAGTGCGGTACATGAGGTATTGCACGCCAAGCAAGATAAGCAAAATGGCATCATAACGATGAATGAAAGGGATATCTACGACACTGGAGATCGCCAAGGTTCCGAAGATCGCAACAGGAAAGATACAGCTCATCGCCTGGTGATAGCCAAAATGCAACAGTTGAATAACAGGTTTCATTGGGTGTTCTCCCCACACATGAATTTAAAAGGCTTTGGTCATTCCTTATCATAAGGGGGCGGACTGTTCGGAAAAAGAGAAATTAACAGACTGAAAATTGCTTATTTTTCGGTAGGCGCTGGCACTGTGGGTAGTATGCGAAATGGATGAAGATTTTTCATATAAGACAAAGGAAGAATCTTCTCTCACATATTGTCATCTAGCAACAACATCGCGAAGATGCTATGATTTTGTAGGAAGCTTTGTCGAACGGAGTCGCTAACAGCCCGTTTATTATGCGTACAGGAGGCCTCAGGCGTGGATACCAGACAATGGATGTCGATCTTGCTATTTCTATCGGCGGGACTGATGGTGGTAGTTGCTTGTTTATCTTACCGAAAACGGCATCTCCCGGTTGCCAAAACCATGATTCTGATCATGCTGGGAGCGGCATGTTATGCCTCCGGCTATGCAATAGAGCTAATGAGCCGAAGCTTGAGCGAGGTCAAGCTGTCTCTGCATATTCAGTATGTTGGCATTCCGTTTGTAACCACACTCTGGCTCCTTCAGATCATCCAATTCACCGGGACAGCGACTCGTTACCGGAAGCAGCTTACGCTTGCGCTGTTTATCATTCCATGCTCTGTCTTCATCGTCCATCTGACGAATGACTGGCATCATCTCCTCTACGAACGTTATGTACCCAATGCAGCAGGTCAAATTCCCTTATATTTAACGGTCAAAGGACCATGGTATGGACTGCACACCGTATACAATTATGCTGTGCTTCTGTGCGGGATTTTGTTGTCCGTGCAGATGTTTCTCCGCGCGTTGCCGATGGTTCGCAAGCAGATCGCGATTCTGTTGTTAGGTGCGCTTGCGCCGATGGTGCTTAATCTTTGTTTTTGGCTTGGAGTTACCGTCGACCTGACGCCATTCGGGTTTGTCATTTCGGGTGTCGCTTATATGTGGGGCATTCTGCGATTTAACCTGTTGCGATTAACACCGCTCGCCCTTGCCAAAGTATTCGAGACCATTCGGGACGGAATTGTTCTGCTAGATTATGAGAACCGGGTCGTGAGCTACAATGGCGCGGCCGAGACTGTATTGCCCGAGCTTGGTACAGCTAGGCGCTACCCCTCGCTAGTAACAGAGGTTTTGCCGGATCGAGCAGAACTGCTGGCCCGTATTGAAGCAGCCGGCACAAACGATGATCGCTTTCCGTTCGAAAGGCAGCATGCCGGCAGAACCAGCTATTATCATTGCAGCTTATCGTTTATCTACGATGCAGGCAAGGTACCGATCGGGAAAATTCTGATGTTCAGCGATATTACGGAAATGAAGGAGAACGAGGCCCGGCTGCGTGAGAATGCTCGACAGCTGTCAGAGCTTAATGCGTTCAAGGACAAGCTGTTTACGGTTATGGCGCATGAAATCCGAGATCCGATCGCACTCCTGGTCAGTCTGACCGAGCTTCTTGGAGATGAACTGACCGCTGCGGATACGGAGCATGCAGAGCTGATGCGGGAGTTGAGAGGACAAGTGCAGAGCACCTTCTACCTTGTCGATAATCTGTTGGACTGGTATCGCAGCCAGAAGGGAAGAGTTGCGTTTCGCCCGGTAGGCTGGAATTTGCAGCAGGTTGTCCGTCAGGCCGTGACGCTTGCAGGAACGAAAGCAGGCATGAAGCAGATTCAGCTGAGTGAGCAGGTAGGCGATCAACTGACCGTTGTTGCGGATAAAGAGATGCTGGATCTTATTTTGCGAAATTTACTCTCGAATGCGATCAAATATACAGACATTGGCGGCGAGATTAGAATCAGCGCCGTGCTGGAGGGCGATTCGGTCATTGTTCATGTAAGCGACAATGGATCGGGAATTGATGAGCAGACGGCGGAGATGCTGCGCATGGAGGAACCGTTCTTTAAGGTGAAGGCGAATGGGGATGATACTGGAGATACGAGATTCGGGCTGGTGCTGACTCGCGAGTTTGTTCGTATTCAAGGCGGCAGCCTGTGGTTTGACAGTATGCCCGGCAAGGGAACAACATTCTCCTTTACTTTACCTTGCACTGCTAGTGGACAACGAGAGATAGAGTATATTGAGAACGAAGCGGCAGCAGCAGGTAAGATCGAATCATAGTTTAGAAAAAATATAAAACTACTAAAAACCCGTGACGCCTTGTGCTGAACGGGTTTTCGATATTTTACGACACTTTTTTTCATAATTCTTTTATTAGACCCCGGTAGAGTAATAGTTGAACATTATTCTTCAATGGACAAAACCAAGTCTTGGGATGCAGCGATCGTAGCCTGTTCACTCATTTGAGCGGGCATGCAGCAGTCTAAGACCAGTTTTTATGAAAAGGGGTAATAGATAGTGGGAAAAATATGGTTTGGTAAGCGGGCGTTTCCCGTTCTCAGCTGGCTTCTTATTATGAGCCTGATCTGCGGACTGATTCAGCCCGGCATCGTCATAGCAAGTGAGAACGCCGGAAGGGAGAACGTGTTCCGGGTTCCATCGGATCTGAAGGGCCATTGGGCTGAGAAGCAGATAACCGATTGGATGAAGAGAGGACTTATTCAAGGGTATAGCGACGGAACTGTCCGTCCAGACAACCTCATTAACCGAATTGAATTCGTCACTCTGGCGAACAGGCTGTTCGGCTACTCAGGAACGGCTGATACAGCCTTTAAGGATGTGCCTGCGGATTCATGGTTTGCTGCTCAGGTAGAGGCAGCTGTGAAGGATGGCTACGTTCAAGGCTACGCCGACAATACCTTTCGTCCGGATAAGCCGCTTCTGCGTGTAGAGGCTGCTGTCATGCTGTCAAAGCTGGTTCCTTTGATCGTGAACGATTCCACGGGTGTTTCTCATGCATTCAAGGATTGGGACAAGGTGCCGGAATATGGGCGCATCCCGCTCATTGCTGTACTGGAAGCGGGTTACATACAAGGCTACAATGACGGGACGATTCGTCCTTCTAAGGCGTTGACACGGGCCGAAGCGGTCGTTCTGCTGGATCGGGCCACGAAGCAAGCATCTGCCGGCGAGAGCGGGGGGATCGTGCCTGAGGCCAAGACATTGGATACTGCAGGTACATACGGACCAGCGGATGGGACATTCACCGTTGCAGGTGACCTGATTATCAATGCGCCTGGCACCACTCTTCGCAATGTAATGGTGAAGGGAAATCTGATCATCGGCAAATCGGTCGGAGATGGTGATGTCTTCCTCCAGCAGGTGACGGTTCGCGGAACTACGACGATCAACGGCGGCGGAGAGCATAGTGTGCACATCGATAACTCACAGCTTGATACGGTTATTGTCGACCGAAAAGATGGCGTCATCCGAGTGTCTGTCGGCGGGACAACTATTATCCGACATATGAGTGTCCTGACGGATGCCCGTATTGAATCGGATACCCAGACAACCGGCGGGATTGAAGGGATTACAATTACGACGAGCGGAGAGGTTATACTATCCGGCACATTCGGCAAGGTGGAGATTGAAAGCGATGTGAAGCTGAACGTCACCTCAGGTACGGTGAATTCAATCATCGTGAGAGAGGGTGTTAAGTCCTCTGTTATTACATTGAACCAGGAAGTTAACGTAGAGAAAATGGAGCTGTACGGCTCTTCCCATGTAAAGGGAACGGGCAAAATTGTCTTGGCACTTGTAGACGCCAAGGATGTCCTGTTCGAGACGCAGCCGGACTCCGTCATCACGAAGGAGCGAGACGAACCTTCAGGCGATCCGGGAGGCGGCGGACCCGTGATACCTTCACCGGGCGGCACAAATACGAAGGTGAATGTGAGAGCTAGCCAGCCGACTGTTACTGGATTCAGGCTGGAACTTAGCCCGGCTGTTCCGAATCTGACTGCAGCTTCTGTAATGGTGAGAACGGCTGCTGGTACATCCATAGCTGTCGAATCGGTAGCAACACTGACGGACGGTGCTTCTTACCGGATTACGGCCTCCTTGCTGGAGGGAGAAATCTATACCGTCACGCTTGCGAAAACCGGTTTTGATTTTGGTTCGGCAGTCCCTCTTCAAGTTCCAGTCACGCCGATGCCGGATATCAACGTCGTACCGACAGCAGATACCATTGATGCTGCTGGTTTCCGTGTAAGCTTGGACCAACCGGTAGCCGGTTTGTCAGCGGCAAATTTTTCGTTAACACAGAGCGGTACGGGGAATAGCGTCGCGATTGCATCAGCAGAAACAACGGATAACGGAGCTTCCTATCTATTGTCAGCCGCTCTCACAGAGGGTATAACGTATGTCCTGACGATTACTAAGACAGGCTACAGCTTCGGGAGCCCGCTTACGGTCTATGTGGAGGTAACGACACCGGAGATTATTCAGGTTACGTCAGTTGTTAGCGACATAAGCGAAACAAGCTTCACCGTCACATTTAGCGAGCCGGTAACGGGATTAAGCAAGGGGAATTTCAATCTGACAGACCAAAGCAACTCTAAAGTTGGGATTAGCGAGGCTATCACCGATGACGATGGCGTCTCCTATAGCATTACGACGCTGCTTGCAGCAGGCAAAGTCTATACGTTTGCGATTGTCAAAGAGGGATACAGCTTTGGAGCGGCACAGCAAATCGTTATACCTGGCGAGTCGATTGAGGTTATCGTCCCGACAGTCAGCTACGTGACACGGAACGGATTCATCCTGTTGATTGATCCGTCGGTTGCGGATTTGGACCCCTTGCATCTGGATTTGAGAAACAGCAACAACGATATGGTGGGCATCGACATGCTTAGCGCTGTTGTTGCAGGCAGAGAATATGAGGTTTGGGCCGGACTGGATAAGAATGATACGTACATCCTGTCCTTGAGCAAGGAAGGGTATGTGTTCGCCGAGCCTGTATCGTTGAAGGTAGAGCCTATTCTTATACACACAGAGACGGACTGGATTGCCCGTCAAGAGCTCCAGCTTCGATTCGAGCATACAGTAAACAGTCTATCTAAGGAAGATATCACCTTAACGGATCCATCCGGCAATGATGTTGAGGTAGAGGACGTTACCCTGGACGAGAGGGGCCGCGTTGCTGTTTTGGAAGCCGATTTATCTGTCGCAGGCATCTACCAATACCGCCTGGAGACGGAAGACGACCGTTATGCGGAAGGTACGATTGATGTCCCGTCAGCAATCTTCGTCGACAAGTATACAACCTTTAACGGACCGTTTGGCGGGATTACCGGATTGACCGTTCATTTTGCACATCCGGTACGCGGCCTTGAGGCCAGCGCATTCCAATTAAAGAGGACGGACGGCAATCCGGCTTTACTGGATGCTGTAACAGCCAGCGATGACGGCAAAAGCTACAGCTTAATATCGTCTGCGTTGAATTCGGGCGGCCCTTATGTGCTGGCTATTACGGCAGACGGCTATGACTTTGGCGCTCCCGCAAGGCTGGTGAACGCGACAATCAACCGCTGGGGCGGCGGCAAGATTACACAATTTATGGCTGGGTTTAACCCTGCTGTCCCGGATATGGATAAAGAAAACTTTACAGTTAAAGATAGAGCAGGCCAAGAGGTTGCGGTCGTAGATGTCCAATGGGACAGCCGACAGCGCATCTATGTGGTGGGTTTCGACGGCAAGCCAGGGCACAGCTATAGGGTATCGGCTCACGCCTCCGGCTATGATTTCGGCGAGCCGCGGACCATTCAGATTTATGCCCGCAATGAAATCATTAACGCTACATCTTCCGGATTTACGCTAGGGCTTAATCCGCCTGCAGCTATTAATACCGAACATGGATTTAAGCTTATCCGTGATGACGGCACTCCGGTCTCGATCCACTCAGTGGTAACGGATGACGGGGGAGGCAGCTACCAGATTGCAGCAAGCCTGAAGCCGGGCGGCTATCAATTGACCGTAGATGCCGATATCGATGTGAACGTGTTTTCCTTTTCGGTTCCGGTGATTGCCACATTATCCGTCGAAGCAGTCACGAATAAGGGGGTAACCGCGAAGCTGAGCAATCCGGTTAACGGACTTAGCACAGATCGATTTATCCTGGTGGATAGCGGCACGGGTGATCCGGTGCATATTCAATCCGCCGTAACTACAGATCAAGGAGGCTCGTACCGGCTGGAGGCAATTCTTTCCGGGGGACGATACAATCTGAAGCTGAGCGGACATCTGCCGGAGGCGGGAGTCGATTTCGTGGCAGAGGCAGCCATTGTTGCGGGGGAAACTCTGGTTTCGAATGTATCTAATACGGGCTTTGACCTGATGTTTGAGAATGCTGTTCCAGGCTTGCTTCCCGCTAATCTGAGTATTCGCGATGCCAACAACAACCGTTTAACGGGTATCACGATGACTACCGAAGACAGCGGCGAAAGCTATCATGTCAAAGTGAACCTGAAGAGCCAACAGGATTATACCCTGAAGCTCCAGATGGATTACGTGATTTTCGGCGAGGCCGTTACCTTTCATGTCGGTCGGTTTGTGAAGGGTAGCATCGCGAATGTCGAGCTTGACGGTCATATGACACTAAGGTTCTCACCAGCCTTGCCTGAAATCGAAAATTACTTGGGCTTGTCGTTAAAGGATCTGGATGGCCATGTATATTATCCTAATTTATTCGAGTCTACCGACGGCGGGGCCAGCTATCGCCTCTACTTCCCTAGTCGGCTAGAGCCGGGAGCCGCGTATACCTTTACATTAAGTTTGGATGACTTCGTCATGAGTCCGGTATCGTTTGTATTGCCGCCGTCACTGATCGTGATGGAAGCGTCTGCTTCCGGCTTGAAGGTTAAGCTTGCGGGACCGATTCCGGGATTGACTAGAAATCACTTTATAGTTCGAAGCGCATCCGGTGAAAACATTGCGCTGTCGTCAGCGGCAACGGATGATGCCGGTGCCAGCTATACGCTTGCGGGCACGCTTGCATCAGGCAAGTATTACACCGTGCAGTACAAGCCGGATGTCTCGTATCAATTGAATCATCCCGTATCGTTCTCCGTTATGAAAACCATTACGGCGACTCCAAGCCAAGTGACATGGAGAGGGATGAAGGTTCAGTTCAGTGAGAGGGTAGCGGGATTAAAGTACGATCAGATCGTACTCCGTAGTCCGGATGGCAGTATCATCCCGAATGCTCACTATGAAATGAAGACAACGGATCAGGGACTTAGCTATACGTTTAGCTTTGGATTCAGCGCTGTGCCTGGTCCGGGATATACGCTTGATTTGGTTCGGGATGACTTCAGGCTGGCCGCTCCGGTTACATTCGATATTCCAGTCTCGGTTCAAGTCAGTTTGGAGGACACAAGACCCGGCTTGATCATGATTCACGTGACGCAAGGTCCGCCGGATCTGACCGAGGAGCAGTTCACTTTGTATGACAGCCAGGGCAGAAAGGTGCCGTTTACCGTTGTTAAGGCGGGAGCAGGTCTCTATCATCTGTCAGGGAGCTTCAATTTGTCCGATACGTATATGCTCGAAACGGTCTATCCGGGTTTCGATTTCGGTGAGCCTCTCAAGATTGGTCTGGAGCTGCGTGCCGATGCTTATGTATTCGCCGCTAAGCAAACAGGCTTCCGCATGGCGCTTACACCGGCTATTCCCAATTTGGCAGCATCGGACATTATCGTACAAGACAATGAGGGAACCCGAATTCCGGTACAGAGTCTTGCTACAGCAGATGCCGGCAGAATATATGATGTCATGGTTCCGCTTGCCGGCGGCAAAACATACACGGTCACATTGAGCAAAGACCGCTACCGATTCGGCACTCCAGCGACAATTACATTAAACACCGGACAAGCTTCGATCAGTGAGCTTTCCGTAAAGGGCTTTATGCTGCATTTTGCATCTCCGATATCGATGGACAGCTTAAGCATGGTCGATGATCAAGGCCGGCAAACAAAGCTGTATTACGCTTCTGGAGATGGCGGATTAACCTATCATGTCTCTGCTACGTTAGCCGCGGGAGTACGCTATACATTGAATGTCAACAAATGGGGTTATGATTTTGGACAGCCGATCCCGATTTATATCAAACCCGTTATCGCATCGTTCGAGGGTACGGAGAGCGGCAATAATCATGCATTTACGCTGCGATTCACAGAGCCGGTGCCCGGTATGCGGGTCAGCGATTTCAAAATCAGGCGCAGCGGGAACCACACGGATATCCCTATTCATCAAGTAACGACAACCGATGGCGGTTATAGTTACAAAATCGAATCCAGCTTCTGGGGAGGCGAGACTTATACCGTGTTGCCGCTTAAGAGCGGCTATGATTTCGGTGAGCCGGTTAAGATGGACATTCCGGTCATTGTGAATACGGCAGTCATACGCGCTGGCGGCACGTATACGGATATCGGATTATCTCCGCCAGTGCCGGGCCTGAACGCCGGTAACTTCAAAGTAGAGGACAGCGCTGGTCGCTTGCTGTCGGCGGTATCAGCCGTGACGACAGATGGCGGAGCAACGTACCGCCTAACGTCTTCTTTTGCGGGCGGCCAGACCTATACAGTAGCGATAGAGAAGACCGGTTATGATTTGGGCGAAAAGCTATCCGTGTTCTTCCCGAGCGAGATTGCTGCTGTTATAGGTGATGTTAATGCCGAGCGTCTGACTGTGCAGTTTGCTCCAGCGGTCAGCGGCTTGTCCACGGCCAACTTTACGCTTCGTGATGCTAGTGGCAAGAATATAACCGTCACTGCTATTGAACTTAATGGCGGAGCGGCATATACATTATCAGCTGCGCTGAATGAAGGTGAATCTTATACGCTTGCGCTGACTGCTCCTGGTTATACCTTTGGACCATCGCTGACTGCGGATGTAGCAGTCACGGTAGAGCAGATCATTGCAGAGATTCGCAAAACAGGTTTTACGGTGAACATGAGCAAGGCAGTGACAGGGTTAAACGAGACAAGCTTCCTGTTGAAGAACCATAAGGGAGAGCCCGTTGCGCTTCAATCAGCGATCAGCCTGGATGGAGGGCTGTCTTATCAAGTGCAAGCTCTACTGGCAGAAGGACAAGCGTATACGTTGTCGGTCTCACGCAACGGGTTTGATTTCGGTATGAGTAAGCAGGTAGTTGTTCCAGTTCAGCTTACGGCTGTTTTAACAGCACTTACAAGCAAAGGCTTTACGCTGCAGCTGCCGACTGCTGTTGTCGGTTTGACAGCAACCAATCTCTCACTGGTTAACCAGGATGGGGTGGAAATCGCAATCGGTAGTGTGACCACGGCAGATGGAGGCCTGAAGTATTCCGCCGCCGCCGACCTAACTGGCGGGGATAGCTACAAGCTCGCTATTAAGGCACAGGGCTATGATTTTGGAGTGCCTTTGCAGCTCCATGTGCGACGTCTGTCGGCTGCCGACATCAGACCAAACGGATTCACGCTGAAGCTGAGCATAGCTATTCCGAAATTGAGTCCAGCGCAGGTAGAACTGAAGGACGAGGCGGGCAACACAGTTGCGCTTAATCCGTCTACTTTCTTCGATAGTGACGCTAATCATGCCAATGCTGGCAAAGGGTATACCGTTTCTGTTCCCCTTGCACCCGGCACCCTCTATACGATGATTGTGAATCATCCATCTTACCCTGTAGAAGGGCCGCTGGAAGTGGTTGTGCCGCTTGCCGTCCGCAGTCAGGTGATAAGCGCAGACAGGGAAGGTATTACTTTATCGCTATCGTCGTCCATCTCTTTGCAAGCCGATATGGTACAGCTGAAGCGAGAAGATGGCGAAATCGTTGCAGTAAGTGAGATTATTCCAGGAGAGTCTGCTGGAACTTACAAGATTGCAGTCGTCTTGGCAGAGGGAAGCACCTATACGCTGCAGCTAGACAATAAGAAGTATGCGTTTGGACATACACTCGACGTATACGTACCTATTCAAGTGGATGCGGCGATTGCCACTGTGAACGAAAACGGGTTGACGATTTCCTTGTCCGCTCCGGTACAGGATTTGAAATTTACACTGATGCAGGGAGGCAATCCGGTCACGATAAAGTCGGTGACAGCCTCCGATAACGGCTTGACGTACCGTATTGAAGCGGGTCTTGGCTACAACAGGGAGCATACCTTGAAGCTGGACAAGCCCGGGCATGATTTCGGGGCTGACCTGAAAGCAAATCATGTCAGTACGCCTCCAATGCTGCTCTCTGCAGTAACTAGCGAGAGCGGGGCACAGGTCATCCTGACCTTTGACAAATCGCTGACAGAAGTGCCCCTTTCTTCTGGATTCGGTGTCAAGATCAACGGAAAATGGCAGACGGGCGTACACTCTGCGCTGGGAGCCGATCCAACTCAAATCATCTTGACGTGGAATGCCAATGGGCAGACGATTGATTCCAAGTCGGCTGTGGGTGTGGCATTTAGCGGCATTAATCGTATTAAGGCGCGCAATGAACAGTTTTTGGCTGTCTTTGAAGAGACGCCTGTAGCGAACACAGCTACCGCAACCGGATTTGTGATGGGCTATGCAACTACCAGTAATGCCAGATATGTGGCAGAGGTGCTTCATAACCAATACGGCAAGTCTGCGCTGGAGACGGCACGACTACTGACAGCCGGCGGCTTTAAGACGGCAAATCTCTATAGTGCGGTCTACTACGAATATCGCGTGGACAATTGGTCGGAATATGCAAGACTTCTTCATGCGATGGATATGGATGCTTTGACGCTATATGATGCGCTTAACGCTGTAGGTTTCCGTTATTTTGCTTTTATGAGTGAAGGAGTCGGGGCGCTGATTTCAGCCGGCTTTACTGCAGAAGAGATCGGACCAGCACTGCGCAAGTTCGGCGTAGGCAGCAATCAGTTGACACACGTGTTCCAACGTGTTGGTATCTCAGCCCAGGATACCGCTAGCGTACTGAGCTCCGTCTATCGCGAGCCTTCGGAGAAAACGGTGGAATGGCTGAAGGCGATTCAGGTGAGCACGAAGGATATTGCTTTGATCATACAGCCTCTCTACAAACTGACGAATGAGGGCGTTGTCGAGGCGCTGGCGGAAGGCAAGCAATCCGCGGCCGAGATCGTGGCGGTTATCAAAGAGCTGTACCACGCAGATGCGACTGAAAGCCTCTATTGGCTCTCTCAAGCGGGCTTTACAGCCAGTGATTCAGGGGCAGCGGTCAAGCAGCATTATAGCTTCGACAACGCAACCGCGTTTACAAAGCTTTTCCTTGATGCCGACTTCTCTGCCGCTGAGGTTTATGCGATTGCACGAGGCGCGTATTCTCAGAAGGATGCAGCAACAGCGTTGCTCAAGGCGGGCTTTGGCCCGATAGAGACAGGTGCTGCCGTGATCGCGTCCGGCGACAAGCCGGGGGTAATCATTAGCGCTATGAACCATGAAAAATATGATCTTCATGACATAGCCAAAGTTGTGAAAGAGCTATGGGGCAGCACCGGAACAGCCTTATCCGAAGTGATGCAGCAATTTGGGACGAATGGCTATGATCTGGTGAAGCAGGCGATGCTGCTGCGTGAAGTATACGAAGCAGACATTGCAACGGCTGCAGGAGTATTAAATGAAAAAGCGACACAGAGTCAAAGAAACGGCATGCTTCAATATTTGTTGAGGGGCGGATATGAGCCTGACGGGCTTGCGCTTTATTTTATGAACGACACGGCGCAGTTAGGTAGGCGCATTGAAGTGTTCAGGCAGCTTAAGCTGGCGGGATTGACCAACGCACAGGCGATGTCGGCGCTGCGAGACGCTCTGATCAAAGACGAGATGCCATTCACGATGATAGATGCTGTTCTCATCTTCAACAAAGATACAATGAACCGTTATGAAGCGAACGAGGTTCTGGAGGCATTGCGGATAGTTTTTGCCCAGGATGCAGGGGTAACGTTGAACGCCACTACTCTTGCCACGGCGATGAATAGCGTCCATATGTTTGATAAATTTGCGATTGCCAAAGCTTTGCAAGCACAAATCGGCATGACCATGGAGCAATGGGTGGAGTTAGAGCGTACGGATGCCTTTAAACCCGTATTTAATTGTCCGTGCGCGGTTTCTGACATTGTCAGGGATACGCAATATGTATTCCCGGGAACGACTATTGAAGCCATTACGGTAGCAATGAGCATGTCCAAGCTGTTTACGCTGGATGAAATTATTGAGGGGACGATTAACTTCTACCCTACAGGCGGCGTTAGAGCTAAGGGACTGCCTTATCTGACGGCAGCGCTCAAAAACGGAGGATACCCGTTCGAGCAGGTAGCCGCAGTATTCGATCAAAAAGGGTGGACGGATTGGATTGAGGCCTTCAGCAAACATAGTATTGCGGCAAGTGATGTGACGGCCTATCTGCAAAGCATCCGGGTTGATATGGAGGAAGTTATCGTACGCCTGGCTCCGTATCCGTTGAAGGACAGAGCGCTGGTACTGCGTGAAAGCTATGAATTGGATCAAGCGGCAGCTGTATCGCTGCTCGTCCAACTAACGAATGAAGACAAGGAAGATATTAGCCAGGCCGTAGCTTGGGCGTACGGAGGCGATCCGATCCCGCTCTGGATTCAATCGCTTCGTGCTCAGGGCGCAACAGCGGCCTCGGTCATCAACACGCTTGGCGCCAGATATCCTTCCTACTGGCAAGCGGATAAAGTGGGCCGCGCATTGATGCAGGGCGGATTCGGGCAGGAAGAGGTTATGGGGGCGCTGATCTCCCGTTCCTCAGCGGGCAATTTGAAGGAAACCGTCAGATTGCTGCAGCAAATGTACGGTCAACAGCAAATCAGCATTTCGCAACTGCTGGACAGTTCGTCCAGCGAATCGCCGCAAGCCGGAATTATTTTCTTGAAAAATGCAGGTTATAAGCTGGCAGATGTTGCCGGTGCTTTGAAGAACCATTACGGTCTATCCGCAGGGGAATCGGCGCAATTGCTGCTGGCCGCTTATCCGTACGATCAGAAGCTTATTCTGACAGGGCTGGCTAATCTCTACGGCCAGAAGCTGGAGACGACAATTGCGGAGGCACTTGATAAGGCCGGCATTACAACGGTGGATGCCGCGATCGATTTCTTGCGCAGTGAAGGCTATGCCCTGCAGGATGTCGCGAATCTGGCCAAGGAGCGTTTCGGCCTGACAGCGGGCCAGACTGCGGCGCTATTTGCCCAAAAGCGTATGACAAGCAGCAACAATGCGTTGGTGACCGCTGTTGCCGCGGCATACGGATTATCTGTGGAGCCTGTCATTCACGGCATGCTGACCGAGCAGGGCAAGACATCTTACGCCGATGCCATTGTGTTCGTCTACCAGTCGCAATTCATGCTGGCAACAAGTATTAAGGTAGCGAAGAACGGATACGGTCTATCGGCAGGGGAAGCAATGCAGAATCTGCTTGCATCCAATCTGTACCGTCAGTCCGATATTGTTACTCTGATTGCAGAAATCTATGGAAGCACACAAAGAGACAGCATCGTGGATTCGTTGAAGGCCAATCATCTGGATACGCTCGGCGATGCGGTACTGTATTTGCAAAAAATGAGTTTTGGCTTACGGGATATCATTCGCGTAGGCAAAGAGCATTATGGCCTGACCGCTGGGGAGGCTACAACAGAGTTAATGGCAACGGGCTATTTCGGCCAGTCGGATGTCGAAGCAGGCGTCGCCTCTATCTATGGACAGACACTTGCGCAGACTATGCTGGATGCGCTGACTGCAATGGGGATTACGACATTTGCCGATGTGATCTCCGAATTGGAAAAAAGACAGTTTGCGTTAGGCGATATCGTGCTGGCAGCCAAAGACTACTATAAGGAGTCCCCTGGTGAAGCCACTTATGCCTTAATGCAATCCGGCCGTTACAAAAGCACGGATATTGTGGAAGCGGTCGGCCGTGTGTACGGCAAGCCGATCACACAAAGCTTGGAGGAACTGCTTCAGCAAAGCGGCATGACCCAGTTCATCGACGCAGCACCGTTGCTCCGCTCCATGGGTTATGGACTGGAGGATGTCATTGGCGTCGCCAAAAATTATTACGGCAGCACTGCTGCTGCCACGATTGAAGCGCTGAAAAGCCAGCAGCTCGAAAGCGAGAGCATCATTACGTTGGCCGTCCAGCATATTTACGGAGAGGGCGGAGATCAGCTATCGGGGATGAAAGCTGTGATCCAGGCGCTGGAGGAAGGCGGTGTTGCAACTGCCGCGGCTGCCGTACCTTATTTGTGGAATAAAGGCTTTACTATGCTTGAAATTGCGGCAACGCTGAAGAGCCATTACAGCCAATCCGCAGCAGAAGCAGTTCAATTGATTATGGCAAGTGGTGTTAAGGATACAAGCATCCTACTCAGTGCCATGAACGCAGTCTACGGAGGGACTGTCGATGACAGCATGATGACGGCTTTCAAATCGGCAGGACTTCTGCTTTCAGCGGAGGATGCAGCAAGAGTATTCAGTGCAGGAGGCTATCGCCTGGATGCCATTGTCCAGCTGTTAAAAACGAGCTACGGCAAGAAATCAGCAGAGGCGAAGGAGATTTTGGCGGGGCTTGGCAAATATGCTGAAGCAGCCATTCAGTCCACTGTCGAGCAGGTATATGGTTCGGTCGATACCTCATCCTATATTCTGGAGGAAGCACTGCGGCTGTATGGCGTCAAGACTGCGGAAGGGGCTGTCTCCGTCTTGCATCAGCAGGGCTTCCCGCTCAAGGATATCCTGCAGTATTTGAAGGATCATCATCAGCTCAGCGCTGATGAAGCAACAACGCTGGTCATGCCTTATTATGCTGCACTTGATGTAGGTTGGGCTATTATTGCCGTCTATTACAGCAGTCAAAATATCGGCAACCTGATTCGATTGATTCCGCCGGGCTATGTCTCGTCAGGGACTGGCGTGGTGGGATACATGAAGGGAACATTCAAAGCGACGGATATCGTACTTGCTTTGAGAGTGCTGTTCCAAATGGATGCACTGGAGATAACGAATGTGATGTCAGGCGCATTGCCGGATGAGCAGATTCGCGCCGCGGTTACCGAAGTATTCGGAACCGATCCGTTGTTTGCTTATCTGAAACAGATGAAGGATAACGGAGCGAATGCAGCTTCTATTGCCGCAGAGCTTGATAGGCGAGGATTGTTGGAGACGGCCCCAGATACCAATTATCTGGTAGATACCTTGCTTAATCTCGGTTTTGATCATGGAAGCATTTTGACTGCAAGATATTTATACTACAATTCTTATCTGCAAAATGCAGGGAGCGCGTCCGAGCAGGCAGCGCAACTGGTTCGTCTGGGAGCGAATACCCCGTCTGCCATCGTGCAGTACATGAGGTCGAGAAGTCGTCCACATGCGATTCAGGTTATTGAGGTAGTAAGAATCGCATTGCCGAATGCGTCGATGGCGGATACAGCGCTGACCATGCGCGACCAAGGCTATGACAAGGCTGCAATTATGGGGGCGCTCAGCTACTGGGACCTGAACGGTGATGATGTCGCTGCCGTTCTTAAGAAGCTTGGTTTAAACGGAATGGAAGCTCTGTATTATTTGAAGAACCGGTCAGAAGAGGAGCAGGTGCGTTGGCTCATTCATAACGGTTACACGCTGATGGAGTATTTGAAATACTTTAACTTCTCATCGGGCCGTGTCATTACCGTATTGAGAGAAAGCGGCTATTCTGCAGACGATCTTGCGATCACGCTTTCCAAAAGTACAACGATGAGTTATTACTCGATTGCCCTATCTCTGTACAATGGAGGATTTACGGAGGTTGCTGATGTGGCAGGTGCACTGATCGCAGCGAGAGATCGTCCGCATTGGGTTCTTGGCGAGTTGCAAGAGATTGGCGGATGGACGCTCAAGGATGTGGCAAAGGGCATGCTGGATTCGGGACTCATCTCGCTTGTCGAGCTGGTTCAAGCGCTGCAGATGGCTAACGGAAATAATTTGAAGGAAACTTATCTAATTATCAAAGAAATTTCTGTACGCGAGAGGCAGGCGCTTTACGATGAGCTAAGCTCAGTGGAGCGCAGGCTGCTCAGCAATAACGAAATCGCCATTATGATTACGATTTCCGCTCTCCGCAACGCTGGCATTAAGATCGATCAAGTGACGGGGCAATTGAGAAGGACCGAGGCCATCATGTTTGAACCTGCGATCAAGCTAATGATATTGTCCGGCTTTAATATCGGTGATACGATGGATAGTGTGTGGGATGTCTATCGCGATATTATCGGAATTATGATCATTCAGAAAATGCTGGATAAGGTTGTAGGGAACTATCTCTCCGAATTTAATAATTATTACAAGCTGGGCAAAATGATCGCTACGATTATTGCGAGAGCGAATTCGTAACCTTATAGGGGGAGACGGATGAAGGTTATATTAGTGGATGATGAATTGGCCATGCATTTGATTATGCGGAGGATGCTGGATAAGCTGCCTGGGGTGGAAGTTTCCGCAGCGTTTACAGATACGCAATCGGCAGCGGCATTTTTGCAGGAGCACCACGATATTGATCTTGCATTTGTCGATATCTCTATGCCCGGTGAAGATGGAATGGCGTTTGCCGCGAGGGCTGAAGCGGGAGAATTCAGAGCGCAAATTGTATTCGTTACCTCGCATAAAGATTATGCGTTGCAAGCATACGATCTATCCGTCATCGATTATCTGGTCAAGCCGGTATCTCAGGAGCGGCTGGAGCGGACGGTAAACCGGGTGCTGGCTGGACGTCAAAAGTTGCCGCAGTCACCTCGCGTGCATCAGAAGGAAGGGAATGCTGCGGCTGCTGTCGTAACCGTGCTTGGAGACGTCTTCGTGCAAAGCGGAGAATGCCGCGTGAAGTGGATTTCTCGCAAAAGCGCTGAGTTGTTCGCGTATTTGCTGCTGTACAAGGGCAGACGGGTTCCACGTTCACGTCTGCTGGCAGATATATTCGGCGGTATGACACCAGCCAATGCGGAAAATTATCTGAATACAACCGTATACCAGCTTCGTAAATCGTTAGAGCCGCTTCAGTTGCGCGAGGCCGTCCGCTCCGAGAATGACGGCTATGCGCTTGAGCTGAACGACGTGGTCATTGACTATGAGAGGTTCGTCTACCAGGCAGAACGAATCAAGTTTGTGGATGCAACAAACCTGGCAGAGGCGCAGCATGTAGAGCGCATGTATACGGGGGAGCTGTTTGGGGACCGTGCTTACGTATGGGCGATTCGTGAGACAGAGCGACTAGCGGAGCTTTACACTTCATTTGTGCTAAAGCTGGCGGATGCGATGTTGGGCACTATGGATACTGCCGGCGCTATGAAGCTGCTGCTCAACCTGCATGATCGCAACCCGCTGAACGAATCCGCCGTTCGGCTGCTCATGAAGGGCCATGTGCTCGCAGCTGACAAAAAAGCGCTGACAGCACAGTACACTAGTTATGTTCGTTTGCTCGCAAAAGAGCTGAGCATTAAGCCGTCTAGCGAGTTGGTATTTTATTATGATGATCTCCTTAGCGGCTTAACGGATAAAAAATAAGGGGAAGAGCAGAACCGCCCTCGTACAGTATGCAGCTGTACGAGGGCGGTTTTTTGCGTTGGAGCTGGAGAGATTAGAAACAAGTAATAGGGGCTATTAAGAGTCAAAGAAAAAATGTACAATATTTTAAAATATTACAAACGGGATTTACATCTGAGCGAGGGATTTCGGCAATTCTAAGGCGCTCCGGAAGAGCTCTCCTTTTTCGGACGCAAGTTGCATTCTAATTGTATCTGAACTAATGGAATTTGCTAGGTTGGTCAGGGTTATAGAGTCTCATTCGCGAACCATTTGGTTATACGCTTTGTTTTCGTAAAGCCCAAATACGTAAATCGAATTGTCATTTCCTGAATGGCTTCTTGATCGTAACGAACGACGATCCCGTAATGGATGGGCGTATGTTTTTTCACTTCACTTGCAATAATCGCCCCAATCTCTTGTACCGGCAGTTGCGGTAAAATAGATGCGTCATGCAAATTCATCATTTTGGTTGCGGGATACGTTTCGTCTCCCAAATATTGAACAAGGCGACCGGAATCAAAAGTGATGCCAAGCTGAACGTTATCTGGTATCTTTTCACCATTAACCGTTACCCTTTGAATATCAATAGTAGAATTACTTTTGTTCACAATCATCATCGTATAAAACTTAATCTTGCTGTCAGGATTCTGATATACGGTCAAACCGTCATCCATCAAGGGTTCAGTGCGCTGATACCAAATGATAGTCGCAATTATGGCAAGGATAAGTAAAGCCCCAACCGCCGAAAGCAGCTTTAAACGACCGCTAACTTGTTTCAATGAGACCACCGCCTTTATGAGTAATCACGTTCCTAATATACCATAATCAGGGGATGGTCGATGCTGTTAACTCAATAAAGAATACATGACATTAAGGTCAATTCATGAAGAGCGGTAAGGGGGAGCCTATGACTAAAGATTATGTTTGGGGAATTTTTGTTGCCAACAGCTCAAGTCATTTTCCGAACTTTTTTCCGATAGGTATGTATACAACACGTGAATTAGCGATGAAACAGATCAAAGCATTGCCAAGAGAACACCACTATCAATTGCTTCAAATGCCGCTAAACAACAGCTTCGCCTATTATCACAAAAAAAGCGGAGAACTGGTTGGGATGGATGCCATCCATCATGAACATTTTCATTTTGGTGATGGGAGTTGAATGGATAGGTATGCTGGCTCTAGTCGTTATGGCGGCCGCTGGATCGTTCTGTTGTAATAGATAATAGATATCAATTTTAGACGATAATGATAACCTAGCGGGAGGTTGGATGAATGGATATTTCTTTAAGTAAATCCGATCTAAAAGATGCTGAATTGATCCATGACATGCAAATTCGATCGTTTATGCCTTTATTGGAGAAATATCAAGACTATGAAACTAGCCCTGCCAATGAAACGTTAGACAGAATTGTAACTCGAATGAATCAATCCGTTACCGATTATTACATTATTAAAAAGTCGAATACGGCTGTCGGCGGCATTCGAATCGTAAAGAGGGGAAATAAGGTGTATCGTGTAAGTCCTATTTTCATTCTGCCAGAGCATCAAGGGAAAGGAATTGCACAGCGCGTTTTTGCACTAATTGAACTAATCTATAACGATGCAAAAATGTGGGAGTTGGATACGATTTTACAGGAACGCGGGAACTGCTATTTATACGAAAAGCTGGGCTATCAAAAAACAGGGGAGACGAAAGTCATTAACGAGAACATGACAATCGTTTTTTATGAAAAGCATCGCCGAGACATATAAATCCAAAGATCCAGAGATGCGGTCAGGGGCCATCCCATTAAAATGAGTTGGTTGTGGCAGCGTAGTAATCGTTCATTTATTATAAATATAATTTTTGGAAATCGAAAGTGGCATTCGCTATACAAATTATTAAAAGCGGGGAAACGTATGAATATCGTTTTAATCGGAATGTCCGGGGCGGGTAAAAGCACATTAGGCCTATTGCTGGCACAAGCGCTGAAAATGGATTTTGTAGATACAGATCTCGTTATTGAACAGCAGGAAGATAGATTACTGCAAGACATCATGGATCAGGATGGTATTGACCATTTTATGGCTGTGGAAGAAGCTGTTTTGTCTAAGTTGCAGCTAAACAATTGCATGATATCAACGGGGGGAAGTGCGATCTATTCAGAACAAGCGATGAAAGCTCTCAAGCAGAACGGGCTGGTCCTATATTTGCATGTCTCTTTTGAGGAGATTAGCAGAAGATTAACAAACATAGCGACAAGAGGCATAGTGATGAAGAATGCACTTAGTCTTAAGGATGTTTATGAAGAACGACTACCTCTCTACATCAAATATAGTGACCACAAGATCGATTGTTCCAACAGGGATGTTGAGCAATGTGTTCGTGAAATACTTCAAGTGGTTGAATCGAAACGTTCAATGTGAGGAGTTGAACAACGATCTCTTGAACATTGCGATTAACTAACGGAATGAAGGAATAGCGGGAGGAAGATGCAGTGATTCCCAAACATATTGTGTCGGCGGCGGCCGTTGTGCTGAATGAGCGGAATGAGATCCTGCTGATTCGAGGTCCAAAGCAGGACTGCACCCTTGACGATAGGGCTCGCTTCATGAATAAAGCAAAAAATGGCGATATCAAGGAGGTTTATCCCTGACATCGCCATTTCTCGTATTCGCTCGATTGTCGCCACCTTGAGTAAGTTGCATGCGAGCGAAACAGAGTAAATGAAGTAGCGAACGAACCTCTCTAATGATGACTGCTGGTACTGCCATCTATTGCGCGATAATGCGATTAGCAGTGTGTGGCGACACTAATTCGCCTTTCGAGACTATTCTTATTGCAAGCTGGCTTTTGGTCAAAGTAAAGTCCAATGTCGCTGTCTCTCTCACGCTTCGGTCAGCAAGATGTTCGGCAGTAGCTCACTGCACGTAAGGCTTGCCGACCTTCTTCTCTAGCGCACCCTGGAGCTTGCCGAAAAAGAGGGCGACGATGAGGTAGAGCAGGCTGACGGAGAGGAAGGCTTCCATCACCTTTAACGTGTCGGCGGCCATCAGCTTTGCTTGGCCCATCATTTCGGTTAAGCCCAGCGTGAAGCCTAGCGATGTTTCCTTGATAATGATGAGAAAAGTATTGCCGAGCGAGGGCAAGGCAATCCGGTATGCCTGCGGAAAGACGATGCGCCGGAACGTCTGCAGCCGGGTCATGCCGATGGATTGCGCGGCCTCCGCCTGACCGCGATCCACCGAATCGATGGCTCCCCGGAATATCTCCGCCAGATAAGCTCCGTTGTTCAAGCTGATCCCGATCACTGTAGCCTGGAACGCATTCATCGCGCTAAGCTCCGGAATGATTTGCGGCAGACCGTAATAGAGCAGGAAGAGCTGGACGAGCAGCGGCGTAGAGCGGAAGAATAAGATATAGGCATTCGCTCCGGCATTCACTGCTCTAATCCGCGAGCGAATCATCGACTCAATGATAATGCCAAGCATGACGGAAAACACCATGGACAGCACGGACAGCATCAGTGTAATAGGCAGATAGCTCAGCAACTGCGGAAGGCTTCTTATAAAATAAGAAAGGTCGAAGTTCATCGCCTTACTCCGCCGGCTTGCTTATGTCTTCGCCATACCACTTTTCCGCAATTTGTTTGATCGTACCGTTATCACGAAGTTTCTTGAGAGTGGTATTCACCTCTTGTACGAAAGCTTTGTTGTCGTCGTTGATGAGAAACGGGCTCCCGGCCGGAATAACCACGAATTGCTCTCCAGCGAGACGAATAGGCTGTCCGGTTTTTTTAATTTGAGCAAGCGCGGCCGCTTTGGTAGAGAAGGTAGCGTCTAATCGGCCGAGCAGCACATCGCGGAATGCGCCTTCTCCTGTCTCGTAAGTGACGACTTCTATTTTTCCTTCGGGATCGGCTTCTTTGATGTAGTTCAGCATAATTTTATTGCCTGCGACGAGACCGATTTTTTTGCCCTTCAAATCTTCCAGCGAGTTAACCGTCGTATTCTCTTCTTTGACGACGAGCTGCGCGCCGGAATATACGTAAGGATCAGTGAACAAATATTTCGTTTTCCGCTCCTCTGATAGCGCGATCGAATTGACGATGGTGTCGATCTTCTTGGATTCCAGCGCACCGAATAAACTTGCAAAATCGGTTAATACGTATTCGATTGTGAAATCCAGCTCCTCTGCGATCTTTTCCCAAATCTCGATTTCATAGCCTTCCAGCTTATCTCCATTTTCCGTGTTTTTGAAGGAGTAGGGATAGAACGCTCCGTTTGTTCCAATGCGAACGACCTTCTGTTCTTTCGCTGAGCCGGAAGCCGGTTTTCCCGCACTGGCCCCACAAGCGGCCAGCAGTGAAGCGGCAACAACCGCTAGCACTGCTCCTGCGAGCATTCTTTTGAATAGATACCATTTACTCTTTTTTATCGACACCATGATTACCGCCTTTTTTATCGTATAGTAGTGGATGTTACTTAGGTTTAGGCTCCGTTCTGGATGGAGTAGAGCTGCTTGCCGAGCAGCCGTCCTGCGAAATCCGGATCTTCCAGCATAGGCCGCCCAATCGCCACGAAATCCGCGAGCTGCTCGGTGACGACACGTTCCGCCAGAGTCCTTTGATGAATGCCGCCTACAGCGATGACGGGCAACGTAGTCTCGGATTTCAGAATGGCCGCATAAGGAATCTGATAGCCGGGATGGACATCCTGCGGACGGGCGGGCGTTATGCCGCCGGAGCTGACATGTACAGCATCCAGCAGGGGCTCCAGCCTCTTGACGATGTTCGCAACATGGAGCGGGATAAGGCCGTCCGGACTGTAATCCGACGCGGATACCCGAATTTGGACGGGATAATCCGGGCCTACCGCCTCGCGTACGGCAATCGCGACTTGAAGGACAAATTGCAATCTTCGATTCACACTCCCGCCATAGGAATCCGTACGAAGGTTAGTGATTGGCGATAGAAATTGATGCAGCAAGTAGCCGTGCGCCGCATGGAGCTCAATGCCGTCGAACCCGGCCTCTTGGCTGCGAAGCGCTGCCTCGCGATAACGGCCGACCAACTGTTCCAGTTCTTCATTGCTGGCTTCGAAGGGCAGTCCATATTCGTCGTTGAACGCAATCGAGCTTGGAGCGAGCACTCTCTCTCCTGGCAGGAGATGAGACTTGCGTCCCCCATGCGATAGCTGGATAAATACGCGCGCGTCCTTCGCATGAACAGCCTTCACCACCTCGCTTAGCGGCTTAATGTGGGAATCGGAATAGATGCCGATATCATCCTGATACAGACGGCCCTCTGGCGATACGGCGGTGGATTCAATCACAACCAGGCCGACATCGGCCGCGCGCCGTCCGTAATGTTCGACATGATAATCCGTCGCATGCCCGTCCGGCGTACCCTTATGCTGCTGCATCGGCGCAAGAATAAGCCGGTTTTTGAGTTGGAGCTTGTTGATTCGACCGGGTGTATGCAAAGAAACGGTCATTGCGGAAACCCCTTTCCTTTTATTCTTATAGGTTTAATTGGTTTATGGGTGTAATTATAGGTCTATCCTCGTAAATAAATCCAATATTAAGATCGCTATTGCTTTCATTGGCCTAGCCTATTAATTCGATATGAAAATTGATATTGGTGTTCACGCGCAGCCTCCCATTAAGATGAATGGGGTGAGAGAAATCTATTTTATGGGTAGTGATAGGGAGGAACAATCATTGAGCTTTGAGTTTGGAGTGTACACATTCGGTGATTTGACGAATGATCCGCATAGCGGTCGTCCGATCAATGCGAAGCAGAGGCTGGAGGAGATTGTGGCCGCGGCACAGCTTGCCGAGGAAGTCGGTCTTGACGTATTTGGACTAGGCGAGCATCATACGCCGAATTTTGCAGTGACGGCGCCGCCTGTTGTATTAGCTGCAATCGCCCGGCATACGAAGCGCATTAAGCTGACAAGCGCAACAACGGTATTAAGCACTGCGGACCCTGTGAGGCTGTATGAAGATTTTGCGACGCTGGATCTGCTGTCGGACGGTAGAGCGGAGATTATCGCGGGACGCGGGGCGATGGCGTTTTTGGATACGTACAGCTTGTTCGGATATGAGCTGGCTGATTATGATGAGCTGTTCCAAGAGAAGATCGGACTGCTGCTTCACATTAATGAGAATGAGAGATTGTCATGGAACGGACGTTTTCGTCCCGAGCTTATCGAGGCGGGGGTTGCGCCCCGGCCTCTTGGAGGCAAGCTGCCTCTATGGATTGGCGTGGGAAGAACGCTGGAGAGCGCAGAGAGGGCGGGGAGATTGGGGACAGGGCTGACATTCGCACAGCTCAGCGGCGATCCCAGCCGGCTGAAGCCGTTGGCGGATGCTTATCGGGCCGCAGGCAAGGCCGCTGGATATACGCCGGAGCAGCTTCCGATCGCGATATGCGGGCATGGCTATATTGCGCCTACACCGCGCCAGGCGCTGGACGAATATTTTCCGTATCATGCCAACTACTTCGAGCATATTATGCAAAAACGCAATCCGGCGGAGCGTCTGTCCCGTGAAGAGTTCGAGCTGTCGACTGGCGCGAGCTTTGCACTGGCTGTCGGCAGTCCCGAGCAAATTGTGGAGAAGATCCTATACCAGCATGAACAGATTGGTCATAGTCGCTATATACTCCAATTGGATATCGGAGGCGTGCCGTACGCTGGGGTGGCTCGTTCCATTGAGCTGCTGGCCACGAAAGTGATGCCGGTCGTCCGGCGAGAGCTGAATCAAGCGACCACGGTGGGGAAGACGGATGGATCGCTTCGCTAACCGCTAACCTGTCTATCCAATCCAGTTACAATCGACGTTTGGCCTACTCGCTACAAGCGTGCGGAACAAGCGTCATCGTCATTTCTATTTGTGTCGCAACGAGATTGTATTGACCAATCCTGTTATCGCGTCTAGAATGGAATTAATCATCAAGATCATACAATTGATTCCATATTCAAGTCGAACAGACATCTGTAGGCTCGAAGCAACCCGCTTCGGCTTTTTTTGCTTTTTGCGGATGATTTAAAGAGAGAGGTGAAGGAGAATGGACCTGCTGCAATTGAAATATTTTCAAACGGTTGCCCGTCGGGAGCATATTACACAAGCGGCCAAAGAGCTGAATATTGCGCAGCCGTCCCTAAGTCAGACGATAGCCAGGCTGGAGGACGATTTGGGTGTATCCTTGTTCGATCGACTCGGACGCAATATTCGGCTGAATGAGGCAGGGAGAATCTTCTTGCAGCATGTAGAGCGCGCATTCGCAGAGCTAGAGAAGGGGAAACGGGAGGCAATCCGGATTACAGGAAAGTATGAGGAAGTAATCACGGTGGCTTCGATTCATTTGCCGTTTGTGTCGGAGATGCTGGCTTCGTTCGTAGCGAAGAATCCGGAGACGAGATTTCGGTTTCAGCAAGGCTGCTATAGCTCCATGAAGCAGCTTCTGAAGGATAAGGACATCGACTTATGCGTATCCGCGCCTCCTATCGAGCTGCCGAATACAACTAGCATCACTCTGCTGACGGAAGAGCTTAGACTTCTGGTACCGATTGGTCATCGTCTTGCTTCCCGGGAGTCGGTGCATTTGATCGAGGCAGAGAAAGAGGCCTTTATCGGACTGAAGGCTGGTTTCGGACTGCGGGATGCGACGGATGGAATGAGCCGTAGGGCAGGTTTTACGCCAAATGTGATTTTTGAGGTGGAGGACCCTGCCCTGCTTCACAAGCTTGTTCGCGCCGGTATTGGCATTGCGTTTATTCCCGCCCTATGGGATATGGATAATTCTGATCCTGCGACTGTATCTGTACGGATCGCGGACCCGAACTGCTTCCGGACACTCAGTCTGACCTGGTCGGAGCGGCAGGAGCTATCGCCAGGCTTTGAACGCTTCCGTATCTATGTCATCGAATACTTTCATAAGCTGCAGCAGCGATTGGTGGATGCTGCTCCCGCAGTTGCAGAGAACTCACGCTCCATTATAGGCTTGGAACGATTAATATAATATCGATTTTGGTATTGGATAGGAAATGACGGGCAACCTTATAATCATTTTGTAGCCAAAATACCCATTAAATTCATAGGTTAACTATGGTAATAGGGGATGCCCTATCCGTTGAAGCAGTCTGGCAAGCAGGTGTTCATTGGGCGGCACGCGGATAGGGGCGACAAAATGACAGATGAGGGAGTGTTCGATCATGTACAGAAAAACGCGTGGAACTCAAAAGGCAGTTGCGCTGGCCATGCTTGCTTTTGTCTTGCTGCTGACGGCGTGCGGAGAGAAGAAACCGGTAGAGGGGGAATCGGCAAAGGTACCATCAAAGGCAACGACGAAGGCCGCGGAGGAGGCTCCGGCCAAAAAGCTGGTGATTGGTTCAACGGGAGGCTTCTACCCTTACGTGTTCCAGAATAGCGACACGAATAAGCTGGAAGGCTTCGAGGTGGATCTGTGGACCGAGATCGCCAAGCTGACAGGTTATGAAGTGGAATGGACAACATCAGAATTCAGCGGCCTGTTCGGTCTGCTGGACACAGGGAAGATCGATACGATTGCCAATTCCATCGCTGTGACGGAGGAGAGGAAGAAAAAGTATCTGTTCAGCGAGCCTTACGTCTATTCCGGCGCTCAACTGGTGGTTAAGGAAGGGAATGACTCGATACAGTCTCTGGAGGATTTGAAAGGTAAAAAAATCGGTATCCAGCTGGGAACCAACTTCGCGAATTTGGTCAAGGACTTCGATAAGAACGGCGAGATCGAAATCGTAAACTACGAGTCGGCGGAAGCAGGCTTTCAAGATGTGTCCATCGGACGTATTGATGCGACCTTCGCGACGAAGGCTTCTGCACTCGGCACGATTCAGAAGACGAAGCTGCCTCTGCAGCTAGGAGGCAAGCAGCTGACGACCATACCAGCCGCCAATCCGTTCCTGAACAAGGAAGAGAATAAGGAATTAATCAACGCAGTGAATGATGCTCTGAAGCAACTTCGCGAGAATGGGAAGCTGGCCGAGATTTCGACCAAGTGGTTTACGCAGGATTTGACGAATCCGGATAACTGACGCAGGTAGCGCGTTGGAAGGGGCGAGAGGCCATTCATGTTTGATTTGGGATATTTGCTGTCGGCGCTTCCCCGGCTGCTGCAATTTATGTATCTGACGATTACGATCGCCGTGCTTTCCATGCTGTTTGGGTTGATACTCGGGCTGCTGCTGGAGACGGCGATCAGGCGAAAGGTGTTTCTGCTGTCTACCCTCTCGAAGGTGTACATTTCGTTCTTTCGGGCGACGCCTTTGCTTGTGCAATTATTTATTTTGTACTATGGGATTCCGCAAGTCATTCCCGCGTTTGGCGAGATCAATGCGTATTGGGCAACCGTGATTGGCATCAGCATGAATTGCGCGGCTTACTTGGCGGAAATAATTCGGGGAGCAATCCGATCCATCGATTACGGACAGTGGGAGGCTTGCCAGTCGATTGGCATGACTCGCTGGCAGAGCATGCGGCGGGTCATCCTGCCGCAGGCGCTCCGCATCGCGCTGCCTTCCTTCGGCAATCAATTCGTGACCGTGGTGAAGGAGACGTCGCTTGGCTTCACCCTCGGCTTAACGGAGACCATGGCGCAGGCTAAGCTGATGGCGGCCGATACCTACAAGTTTCTGGAATCGTTCCTGGCGGCGGCAATTTTATATTGGCTGGCAGCCATTGTGTACGGCTATATTCAAGCTGCCATGGAGAAGAGGGTCAATCGTCCTTACGGCCATGAAGTATAACCGATGATGCGGAATACAAGGAGTGGAATGAAATGAGCAGGTTAAATGATTATTTGCTGGATAAAAAGTCGGCGCTGGACGCCCGCAAGCAGAAATTGGCGCAGGAGAGCGAAGTCGTCCCGCAGAAGCTGAAGGCGGGTATTCGGGTTGCCGGACGAAGCGGCGTGCGTGAAATCCGCATACGTGATTTTCAAGTCATCAGCGACAGCGGACCTGAGCTTGCGGGACATGGGCTCGGTCCTAGCTCCCCCGAGCTTCAGCTTGGTGTCTTGGGAAGCTGCCTGTCGCACATTACGCTGATTCAAGCAGCGGAGCGCGGCGTGCCGCTGGAGGCTGTGGAGGTCGAGATTACGGGAGAGCTACATCCTCTGGCAGGCAAGCCGGGATATGAGGATATCCCGGTCTATCCTCATAATATCGGCTATACGCTGCGCATTGAATCCAGCGCCACGTCGAAGGAGCTTGCGGAGCTGCATGAGGCGATCGAGCTGGCTTGCCCGATATTGAACCTGTTGCAGCAACCGCAGCAAATATCCGGGACGCTTGTACGAACAAAAGGGAAGCGAAGCAAGCGGGCATAAGGGATAGGCGAATGATCGGTGTCAGGGCAAGACGCGGCAAAGTAGATAAGACGGTAATGATAGAGTTGGTAAAGACAAAGACGGTAATGATAGAGTTGGTAAAGACAAAGACGGTAATAACAAGTTGGCAATAACATAGACGTCAATGACAAAGAAGGAAGCGTGCATCATGCACGCTTCCTTCTTTCAGCCTGTTGAGAAAGTCACAACACACAATAACATGAGAATACCAGTAGTGGTCTTACATAACCTGGAAGTGGATTAGGCGAAGGCAACTGTCACTGACTGTCACTGGCGTCGATTGAGATTGTGCTATCTTTATGAGGTTAGTTGTGTCTTTTTTAATCGGTTTCAACGCCTTAATCACCTTGATGCGCGCTCTGAGGACACTCTAAGTCGGTTTCAACGCCTTAATCTCCTTGATACGCGCCCTGAGGACACTTTAAGTCGGTTTCAACGCCTTAATCACCTTGATGCGCGCTCTGAGGGCACTCTAAGTCGGTTTCAACGCCTTAATCTCCTTGATACACGCTCTGAGGACACTCTAAGTCGGTTTCAACGCCTTAATCTCCTTGATACGCTCTCTGAGGACACTCTAAGTCGGTTTCAACGCCTTAATCTCCTTGATACACGCTCTGAGGACAATTTAAGTCGGTTTCAACGCCTTAATCTCCTTGATGCGCGCCCTGAGGACACTCTAAGTCGGTTTCAACGCCTTAAGTCTGGTGAGTAGCTATTTTTTTATCAAATGAGAGAAATAAAAATTTGTTATACGTTTCGTTATCAGAGCTTCGTTATTAAAGATTAATTCTCAGCACTTCGTTCCCAGAGTGGTTTAAATCGATTTTCCTTTGCAAGCGGAGTTCTATTACATAAAAATAAAGTGTCGAAAAGTCCATATGACTTTATCGACACTCTGAAAGAAGGAAGCGTGCATCATACACGCTTCCTTCTTTGCTGTTCTCCCTCATAGGGGGCTGCTTAACCAGCATGTCATGCCCTGCTGAACGCTTATCCTGCGGCTGCCTCCAGCTCTCTCTGCTGCTCGCGCTCGATCACTTCCAGAAACTGATGCTTGAATGCCATGCCGCGAATAATCGTCTCCCCAATAATGAAGCTGGGAGCCGAATTGATGTTGGCGACATAGTAAGCATGATGCAGCGCTTCGCGATGCTTCTCGCGGTAGGTGCGATCCTCCAACGCTTTGCGGTAAGCGGCGCGATCCAGGCCGATTTCTCCGGCAAGCTCAGTGAGAACGTCGATTTCTCCGATGTTTTTGCTCTCCAGGAAAAAGGCTTCGTACATCCGCTTGTTGTATTCCTTTGCCTTGCCATGCTCAATGGCGAACTGATAGCCCTCAAAGGCCAAATGCGTATACGGCTGGGGAGAGAAGGGCGGTTTTACAATCGGAATGCCCAGCTCTGCCGCGATAGGAAAAACCCGCTCTCTCCAATCCTTCGTAATATATTCGCCCTCGGGGCGAAGGGTAGGTGTTGGGTAGGGGCGAAGCTCGAACGGTAAGTACTCCACCTCGATTCCTTTTTCGGCGGCGGCCGCCTCCAGTTCGCCTTCGGCAAGAATGCAATAAGGGCACACAAAATCGGAATACACTTGAAGTTTCAAGGTCATGAATAATAGCTCCTCTCCAAAAATTTAAGAACAGCCGTCAATGGTGCAGCTCATGCCTGTGCTCCATTGTTCCAGCCTCTGTTGCTTTAACTCTGCATCGATTGCTTCGAGAAATTGTTCCTTGTAGAGAAGCCACTTGATGGATGTCTTCCCGATGACATAAGTGGGCGCTGCGGTAATATGGGCTTCATATAGCGCATGATGGAGCGCTCCCTTGTGCGCCTCCCGGTAGGTGCCAGCTTCTAACGCCTCCTGGTATGCACGGCCGTCCAGACCCAGCTCCTCTGCAAGCTCCGTCAACACGCTAATGTCGCCGATATCGAGGCCGTCTTGGAAGAAAGCCTTGTACATGCGAGAATGATAGGTTTCACCAATACCCGCTTGCTTGGCGAATTGATAGCCTTCGAAGGCAAGGTGGGTATAGGGCTGAGGGGAGATCGTCGGCATGTGAATTGGAACGCCAAGCTGCTCCGCGATGGGAGAGACCTTCTCTCTCCAACTGGTTTGCATATAGCCGTCCTCGGGACGGAGAGTCGGCGTGGGATAAGGTCTCAGCTCGAAGGGCAGATGCTCGATGATCACATCTCGTTCCGCTGCCGCTGCCCTTAGTTGGCCATCGGCCAACAAGCAGAATGGACAGACATAATCAGAGTACACTTTGATCGTTAACGGCATGGCCGGTGCTCCTTTCGATAGGGGGATGCTTGTGTCTCCAAGGGCCGAATCCGGAGCCGGAGGAGAGAGCATCCTTCCACTGCCAAGCCTGCTCCAGCAGAATAGATGCTAGAACGCCGACAACTAATCCATTGTTCAAGATGGGCTTTAGCACATCAGGCAGTACCGCGAGGCTCCCAGCGGGAATGAACATGCTGCCGACTCCGGCGAACAACGAGAACGCTACAATGGTCAGCTTCTTCTCGTCATGCAGAACTGCGCCAAGCTCCTTAAGACCGGCTGACAACAGATGCGCGAAGGAGCAGAAGATAACGGCAAACGCGACAGGTACGGGCACAGATGCAAGCGCTGCGGTCAGAAACGGAAATAATCCGGCCACGATCAGCAGCAGACAGCCGATTATAAAGGGCAGTCGTCTCGTCATTCGGGTCGACGCGACAAAGCCGGCGGAATGGGAATTGGACACACAACCTACAGCAGAGAAGGCGCCCGATAACAGCTGATTAATGCCCATGACGATGCCGGATCGCCGATAGCGGTCCTCTGGCTTAAGTCCAATCGTCTTCTCCATGACGACGATAGCTGCGATCATGTTGATAAGAAGCGGAAGTGTAATAACGAGCGTCGTAAGCGCAATGCCTGAATCGAATAGAGGCGCTCCCCAGGCGAATAGCTGAGGAATGAGCACGACTGTATCCGGAAGCTTGGGCAATGCGGGAATATGGCCAAGGAGCAGGAACAGGCCGTAGCCTGCGGCAATCCCAATCAGAGCAGAATAATTGCGCAGCCAGGCGGTCTTGCTTCGACCGCACAGAAACGTTAGCAGAAGAGTTGCTATAGCGGGAACGGCGATGCCCGCATGGATGTAAGAGTCGGTGTAACCGATGCCCAGAATGCCTTTCACAATGGGAGAGCTGAACTGAAAGATGAGCAGCAGCAAATAAGTGCCGGTGACCACCGGCGTGAACAGCTTCTTCAGATGGCGGAGGATATGAAACACGCTCAGAAGCAAAATAATGACCCCGCCCAGCAGCAAGCCCATCTCCATCTGCCTTAGCAGCTCGGTCCCGGATGCTCCCGGCGACAAGTTGGCTGCAAGCAGGATGAAGACGCCCCACCATACACCGGCAGGGCCCTCCAGAATCGGCAGCTTATGACCGAGCGTCACTTGCAGCAAGGACGATATGCCGATGACAGTCAGCGTTCTTTGCAAAAGACTGATGGTGTCGGCATCTGACAGCCCGAAAGCTGCCGCGACGACAATCGGCGCCACAAGGCCGCCCGTAAGAAGAAAGAAAGCCCATTGAAGTGAATCAAGCAGCGTTCTCAAGGGCCATGAGCTCCTTTATGGGGCAATTGGCGGCCGTGCTCATACACTCGCTTCCGTCTTCAGTGCGGATGCCAGGTCAAGGACAAGCGCCTGAAGCGCCTGAACCCCGGCTTCGTCGATAAAGATGCCGTGCTGGTCGATTTGATTCGGGTCGGCGACGTATTGAGTGGACAGTACGTTTGCCTGAACGCCGCGCAGAACAAGGCGCAGGTTGTTCAGCGCATTGATGCCGCCTTTACCGCCCCCGGCTGCGGCCGCAATGGCCACCGGCTTGCCTTGGAAGTAGTCGCTGTTCAGGAAGTCCAGCGCGTTTTTCAGCGCGCCGCTAATGCCGTTATGATACTCCGGCGTCACGATAAAGAAAGCGTCGGCCTCTTTGGCAAGCTTCCGGAGCTGCACGACAGTATCCAGCTCCTGCTGGGCAGGATCGCCGTTGAACAGCGGCAGTACATGGCGGTGAAGATCCAGCAGTTGGGAGTTGCCTTGCTTATCCCTCAGCAAACGGTACACGACATTGACAACGGCTTTGGTATTGGCTCCGGCGCGAGGGCTTCCGCTAATGAACAAAACATTTTTACTCATTTTTTACACGCTCCATATCAAGATTAGTTGTCCTCTAAAACCACCTATTCCGGGTTTATTAGTATTATAACGAGCGAATGAAAATAACTTCCAATACCAAAATCACAATAGGTTTGATAGACCGCAGATTATGAGCATATTGCTCCCAAACTATCGTTTATATTTTTGATTGACAGAATCAATTATTCCCCTTTATGATAATTGACAATTCATATTGGAAAAGGAGGAATTACATGGCTGAATTGCGAATACGCGGCGTTTCGGAGAAGGTAAGGGATTCTCTGCTGCGCCCTTTCCTTGAAGAGCAAGGCGTCTATTACGAGAGATGGGAGAAGAGCCTCACCCCGTTGTCCTATGAGGATCAGCTGTTGTTGTCGGGGGAGGAAAAGGCGGAGCTACTGCGCATCTATGAAGATTCGATAGCGGATTTCGCGAAGCGAAGGGGCTACAAGCAGTGGGATATTGTGATCTTGTCGGAGCAGACTCCCGATATGCTGCAGAAGTTCGGCTCGCTGCATTATCATCTGGATGATGAAGTGAGGATCGTGCTGGGAGGAGGAGGCATTTTTACGATTAAAGGGGAGGGGGACACGGGCTACTTCGAGCTGAAGGCATTGCCCGGCGACGTCGTTGTGGTGCCTGCCCGGAGGCCACATGCCTTCCGCTTGTCAGAGCGACCGCAATTCATCGTTGTCCGATTGTTCGAAGGCGAAGCCTCGTCGATCACTTATAAGGTAGAAGATCCGACCTATGATGTCACTTAATGTCGGAATGATAGCTTTCTCGTAATGCGATTGATTGGATAAGTAATATTGGACGGCTCGGGAAGAGGGGGAGTACAGTCTAATTACAAAACCTTCTTGGGAAAATGACTAATTATTAACATTTTGTGAAGTTTTATATGAGAAAGGGGGTGAAGCCCGAATTGATAGATTGGAGTGGATAAAGCAGATAGGGAGTGGTAAATGATGTGCCGAATATTCGGGTATATCGGTAATGATGACGTCGATCCGGGGCGATTGAAGGCGGTCTCCGATTTGCAACTGGCAGGCGGACCCGATCAGCAGTCGGTATTGGCGGAGAGAAACTGGGCGATCGGCAACAACCGGCTTGCAATTGTCGGGCTTGATGGAGGCGAACAGCCGTATAGCCTGGGCGAATCCATACGTATCGTATTGAATGGTGAAATCTATAACCATCGTGAGCTTAGGAACAAGCTTGAAGCGAAAGGCTACACGTTCAGGGACCATTGTGACGGTTCGATTTTGCCCGCTCTGTATGCGGAATACGGGCTGGATTTTGTCCGCTACCTGGACGGCATGTTTGCCATTGCGGTCATCGATTTGCGGGAAAAGACCACACTGACCTTGGCGACGGATCCGTCTGGCATTAAATCCTTGTATTACTATTGGGATGAAAGGAATGAAACGCTGTATTTCTCGTCGGAGCTGCCGTCCTTGCTGGCATTTGGGCGTGTTCCTTCGAGCCTGTGGCTGCCGGGAGTGGACTTTTATTTGACGACAAAGGTTGTGTTCGGCGAGCGGACGCTGTTCGACGGCGTCTATGCGCTACCGCCTTCGTCACTGCTGCAAGCCAGGTTGGGAGAGCGGCCTTCCCTTCGCCGCTGGAAAACACTGCTGGCATCGGAATCGCTGGGCGATGATCCTGCTGCCGCTGCTTCATCGCTGAGGGAGCAGCTTGATTACGAAGTGAGGGCGTTGCTGCTTGCCGATGTTCCCGTATCGACGATCAATAGCGGCGGACTGGATTCAAGCCTTGTGACCGCACTGGCAAGCAGGAGACAAGCTGGCATTCATTCCTTTAATTTATCCTACGTTGGCGACTGGCCGCTGGATGAGAAGATATACGCCAGAGAAGTTTCCGAGCGATACGGAACAACACATCATGAGGTGCTGGTTGATCCGCGTGACTTCGAGAGGCTGCTGCCGCTTGTGGCGGAGCGGCTAGGGCAGCCCAATGCCGATCCTATTACGCTGAGCAGCTACGCCCTGTTCGAAGCGATTCATCAAGCAGGCTTCAAGGTCACGATCTCCGGCGACGGCGCCGACGAGATGTTCGCCGGCTACGACCGCTTCCTGGAGGCGTTCGAGGCGGCAGACGATTGGATTAAGCCTTATGTGAACGCGCTGGGCGTCGCTTCACCGGAGCTGCGCAACGAGTTGTACAGCGATGATTACCGTGCCTTTATTCACGATAACGGCTCTATCGGGGATCAGATTGCGGATAGTCTGCGTACGGCCCATCACCGGAAGGGACGACTGGATGCTATCCTGGACTTCGAGCGGGAATACCGGCTGCCTTCGTATCACTTAAGGCGCGTTGATCATCTCAGCATGGCGCATTCCGTTGAAGTGAGAGTGCCTTATTGCCAGCCGCGCATTCTGGACTTGGCGGGCAAGCTGCCCGTCGACTGGCGAATTGGGGAAGGCAAGGTGAAGCGTCTGCTGTATCGAGCAGCGGAAGGTCAACTGCCGGAGTCGATTCTGAACCGGAAGAAGCAGCCCTTCACCCTTCCCATTGATGCCATGATGCGCAAAGGACTACCGCTGTACGAGGCGGTGAAGCGGGTGCTTGATGGGGATACGCTGCGCAGGCACAATCTGTTCAACCCCGCAGCGGTAGAGAAGCTGCTGCACAAACAGGCGACGCAGCCTGATGGCAAGACGGCATTGACGCTCTGGTCGCTCGTCATATTCCAGTTATGGATTAGTCAATACAACGTTCATATCGGTGCTTCCAAACAATATCAGTTTGAGGGGTGATTCACATGCAAACGTATTTGGCACATGCCGAAGGGAGTGTGTCTTCATCCATCATTATTGATGGAACGGAGTTGCCTGCTTCGCCTGATGCCATCATTCCAATCTTAAGGGGAATTAATGACGATCTGGATCATGAGGAGAGGCCGTATGGCCTGATCTCCAAATTTGTCGTCATCCGGCCGTCCAAGCATCCCATGTACGACTTAAACTATTTGTTTTTTCAGCTTGTGCCGGGCAATCCGGTAACGTTCGATTATTCTGGAAGCTGCGGGCATTCCATACTGGCTGCCATACAAGTTGCGATGAAGTGGGGCTGGTTGCCGAGCGCAAGCCCGGGACTCCGTGTTCGGGTCTATGTGGAGAATGTCGGGGACTCTCTCGTCTGTGAAGTGGATCATGCAGTGCGTTCCGGCATGAATTGCACGGCACACTTCATCGTGGAAGGCGGCACGTCACTCGCTAGTCTGCTGCCATCCGGCGCACTGAGGGATCGGCTTGCTACGGAATTCGGAGAGTATGACATATCGCTTGTCTCCTCTGGCAATCCGTATATGTTTGTGAATGCCTCGGAGCTGGATATCCATACAGAACAGGCGTTGTTTGGGGCAGGGGAGGACACGCTGGTGCGGCTGAATGCCATTCGCCGGGCAGCAGCGCAGCTGCTGGGATGGAATCCGGATGGTGTCTTTCCGAAGGCGGCAGCTATCGCCAGCTATGAACCGGGGACGATTGCGTTCAGAGCGATTTCGATTCCGTCCTGGCATCCCACAATTGCGCTTACAGGCGCGGCATGCATTGGCGCAGCCGCAGCGATAGAGGGCACCGTCGTTCATAGGCTGATTGGGGACACGCTAGCTGCAGGATACCGTTTAAGAGTGAATACGAAAGGCGGGACCACCTATATCTCGACCGCTACGACAGGCGGCAAGCTCTCGGATGATTTACTGTACAGCAGCATTTCTGAAAAGAACGTGCGTCTGCTGGGAGCGTTACCTTTTAAGAAAGGAGCAACTTACGAATGGGAGTGGCAACGCAAGGTATACGCATAGAGACGTTGCTGGAGGAGTTGGACCGTTTTGCCGCTCTTGCGGACGAGACGGGCCGAACACAGCAAGGGTCGCTTGACGCGCTTAAGGCATCGGGGTTGCTCGGCAGCCTGGTGCCGGAGGAATATGGAGGTCTTGGCTACGATTCCTTATTTGCAGGAAGATTAATCGCTTCGATTGCAGAGGCAGATCCTTCGATCGCTATTATCGTCTTTCAGCATTTTTCGGTCGTATCCCGGATTCTGGAATGGGGCAGTCTCAAGCAAAGAAGCGATTATTTGCCAAAACTCGCGAATGGACAATGGCTGGCTGCATCGGCTTGGTCGGAGACTGGTGCTGGAGCTAATAAACAGAATATTTCGACAATGGCAGATCGAACTGCGAACGGCAATTGGATCATTAAAGGCGTGAAGTCGTTCACGACCGGGGCTGGGCTGGCTGACTTGTATCTGGTGCTTGTCCAGACGGGGACGGGTGACAGCGGTTCGCTGTACGGCAATTCGGGTCAATCTTTTTTTCTAATTGAGACGACGCAAGGGATTACCGCTGATGCAGATACGAATTTGTCCGGGATGCGGGGCTCCTCGACCGGCTTTATTAACCTGCATCAATGTGAAGTAGCCAGTGAACAGTTAATCGGGCCACTGGGAGGAGCGCCGACCGTCATTAACGGCATTCGGGAATGCGGACTGACGCTGGGTTCCGTGTCGCTTGGCATTAGCGAAGCGGCCTATAGACTGGCGCTGGAGCAAGTGCTTGCAAGAGGGCAGCAGGGCAATCCGTTGCTGCAAGCGGCATTGTCCGAGCTGCATATGCAGCTAGAAGCGGTGCGCGCACTGGTGGAGAAGGTCGCGGCGAAGGAAGGGGGCGACCGGCTTAGCCAGATTGCCTACCAGTCTAAAATCTTCGCATCGGAATTCAGCGAAAGGATCGTCCGTGAAGCGCAGCAAATTGTCGGCGGCTCAGGTTATGTGCGGGGGAAGAAAATCGAGCGTTTGCTGCGCGACGCCAGAGCTGTCTCGCTGATGGGGCCCGTGAACCGGCTGGCCCGGGAAATTATCGGAAGGGAGCTGATCTCATGAGTGGGGCGGCGTATGATCTTGTCATTGCGAACGCCCGCATCGTCTATCGTGATCGCATTTTGAACGGCGGGATCGCTATTCAGGACGGGAAGATTGCGAAGCTGCTGCATCAGAATGAAGCAGCGGCTGCGGAGCTTGTGATCGATGCAGAAGGGCGATATGTACTGCCGGGACTGATTGATTCGCATGTTCACTTCCGGACGCCGGGATACGAGCATAAGGAGAATTGGCATTCAGCCTCGAAGGCTGCAGCAGCTGGAGGAGTAACGACGGTGCTGGATATGCCCAATACGAATCCGTATACGGACACGGTGGACAGACTGCGGCAAAAAGCGGCGCTGGTGCACGGACAGTCCTATGTCGATTATGGCTTTCATATCGGCGTTGCACCGGGGAAGGCAGGAGCGCTTCAGGCACTGACTCGCGGGGAAGCGGCTAGCATTAAGCTTTTCCTTACCGGCCATCGCACCGCCAAACACATTATTGACGATGAAGCGGAGCTGGATTATATTTTCCGACTGGCAGCGGACAAATCCATTCTATTGACGCTGCATGCAGAGGATGATTTTGTGCTGCGGCTGTTTCGCCAATCACGCGGCGAACCTGCTAATCTAACGGATTATGAAGCGGCATACCCGCGCATTGGAGCCATTGCGGCGGTTGCGCGAGCGCTCCGGCTCGTCCGCAAGTATGGCACTTCTGTACATGTGCTGCATGTATCGTCGGCGGAGGAAGCAGATCTGCTGGACGCTGCTTCGGCAGGGGGGTATCCCGTCACGTACGAGACGACCGCGCATCAATTATGGTTCGATCATGCAAGCGCCCAGCCGCTGGGCACGAAGGTTAAGCTCAGTCCCGCCATCCGGGAGCCGCGCGATCGGGACAGGCTGTGGCAGTCTATCGTTCGCGGCACGCTGACGGCAGTAGGGAGCGATCATGCGCCTCATTCCAGCGAGGAGAAGAGCTTTGAATTTCATGATGCACCGCCCGGCCTGCCGGGTGTACAGGAGCTATTGCCCGCGCTGCTGACGGGACTGAAGCGTCATCTTCCCGAGTTGACGAGAGAAGAGAGATTGCTTGCCGTAGCGAGATTGCTTGCCGCTGGGCCTGCCGTCCGATTCGGTCTCGATCATCGGAAGGGGAGCATCGAAGCGGGTCTTGATGCCGACCTGCTGATCATAGACGACGAGAAGAAGTGGACGCTAACCGGAGATCGCGTGTTGTCAGCCAGCGGCTGGTCGGCTTATGAAGGGCTTGAGCTTGAGGGAGAAGCGCTGGTGACGATTGTAAGAGGACAAGTGGTGTACGACAGAGGACAGTTTGGCGAGGAAATCGGGCAACGAATCACCCTTCGGCGGGAGTTGGCGGATGTCTTCCAGCGAACGGCGGGAAGCCCTTATCGTGTATTGGCGTAACCATCATTATGGAGGAGGAATGACAATGACAACTGCGGCAAAACCGTTAACAACCGGCGCGGTCATCAGATGGTCGGAATTGAATTGGGAGGATCGGGGCCAATTGCTGGTCGCCATTCCAGTAAGCGAAGAAAAGGGGGCGGCGTTAGTCAAAGGGCTGGTCGTTCGCATCAAGCCCGGTGGCGTCTGGAGCAGCTGCGAGAAAGGCAAGGCCCAGGAAGTAGTAGGCGTCATATGGAAAGGGCAGGGCAGCGCGCGCGTAGGCGATGAGACGAGCGACCTGGAGCCTTCCTCTGCGCTGTATGCCCCATCCGGCGCCGATTATGAGGTGAAGGCGGACAAGGGGGAGGAGATTACGCTGTACATTTGGCAGTCGGTCCTGCCGGAAGGGTCGCCAGTCGCCTCGAAGCCACGATTGTTCAATCATCTGTACAACGACGAAACCCAGCTCAAGGGCTTCACGGGCAACGATCCTTCGCAAACGATCACCAATCCGGCCAATATGAACTTCTTATTCTGGCCGGGCACCGGCAGCGCCAGACTATCGCTGCATTGCGGCATACAGGAACCGGGACAGAGTTTTGCCGTTCACCAGCATCCGCATTCCAGCGAGTTGTTCATCGGCGTGGAGGGCAGAGGTGAGATTCATTTGAACGGAGAATGGCATCCGTTCGAAGCGGGCGATTTGCTGTATGTGCCGCAGGGCATCTTCCACGGTACGCGTAATCTCTATACGGGTGAAGGAGCGGCAAGATTCGTAACGACAGGCGGGCCAACGCCGTTCGACGCAAGCTTCTATACCTTTGCCGGAGTGTCTCCGGAAGTTGTCGATCCAGCATAAGACTAGGACATGTCTATCGCATGCAATAATCTTCATCATTGAAAAGAACCTTCAACTCTGCCTATGAGGCAGCGGTGAAGGTTCTTTGTTTGGGCCGCCGCTTAAGGAATCGTAACCAGTTCCGAAGCTACGGCTTTCAAATAGGTTGAGTTAATAAACGTTTTGAAATCCGGCACTTCTTTAATCTTCTCGTTGTCCAGCAGAAACTTGGAGATGCTCTCCAAGGCGCCGACCAGCTCAGGCGTCAGATCGAGCGCGTATTGGTTGAGCGCGATCAAGGTTTTAATATCGGCCGCTTCTTGGCCTAATGTCTTGCCGATATGGGCGGAAGCCCCGTCAGGGTTCGATTTAATAAAGGCGACGGATTTGTTGAGCGCTCGCAGCACCGCTTTGACCGTCTCCGGATGTTTGTCCACGAAGTCGTTATGGCCGACCAGAATGGAGTAGGAGTTGATCAACTGCTGAGGCCCTTCCTCGCCAGGGACATGAGATTCCCTGCCAGTCAGAAGTGCGACGCCACCGTTTTTGACGCCGTTCAGGGCAACAGGCTGCCAGATAGCAAATGCGTCGATATTGCCTGCCTGGAAAGCGGGAACCAGCTCCGTCGGGCCGATTTTGAACGGTTCAATCGATTTCGCATCAAGGCCGTATTTCTCGACAATGCGCAGGAAGAACGCTTCAGATACTGTGCCTGGCACGTAGGCGACCTTTTTCCCGTTCAAATCGCTTGGCGTTTTGATCTTGTCGGGATTGACGACCAGCGTTTGCACGCCGGATATGTCGGCCTGTTGAGCGATGATGGTGATTGGAAGGCCGGACGCCTTGGCGATAATCGGGGGAATGTCGCCGGATGAGCCAAGCTGGATGCTCTTCGAGCCTAGTGCTGCGGTCACATCAGGACCGGCCGGGAACAGCTCAAGCTTGACCTCCAGCCCTTCCTCTTTGAAGTAGCCTTCCTCAAGCGCAATAACAATAAGCGGTGACAATTGTGTATCGCGTGCTGACCCGATGGATAAGCTGGTCGTTTCCAGCGCCGGCGCAGGCGGCTCGGACGGCTCGATTGTGGCGGCAGGTGTTCCTTCCGCAGTGGGAGCAGGCGAAGCCGAGGGCTGCGGCGAAGGGGCTGCGGCTGGTTTGTTGCCCCCTCCGCAAGCGGCGAGCAGCAAGGTTAAGGCGACAAACAGAATAAGAAGAGATGAGTGCGATGTGCGATTCTTGGACATAGGGTTAGCCTCCAAAATAGTTTATTTCCAGCGCAGCAGAATCTTCTCCAGCGTGGTAAGCAGCAAATTAATTAAATAACCGATGATGCCAATCGTGATCATGCCGACAAGCACTTGATCGGTTTTAAACATGTATCGTCCTTCCTGGATAAGGAAGCCAAGCCCTTCGTTCGCAGCGATCAGCTCAGATCCGACCAGGCAAATAAAGGCCATGCCCATGCCCGAGCGAATGCCGATCATCATGTTCGGAATAGCGGCGCGAAGCGTGACGTACCAAAAAATATGCAGTTTGCGTGCCCCGAGCGATTGCGCCGCCCGAATATGCACGGGATCGACTTGACTGATCCCTCCTGTAATGTTCAGAAGGAGGGGGAAGAAAGCTCCGTAAATAATAATGGATATTTTGGACCATTCGTCGATACCGAGCCACAAGATGGCCAAGGAAATAAAGGCGAGCGGCGGTATCGGACGAAGCAGCTCAATGACAGGATTAATCGCATCCCGAAGCAAGCGGGAGGAGCCAAGCATCAGTCCCAGCGGGAGTGCAATCGCAAAGGCAACGCCGAAGCCGAAGAAGACACGCTTTAAGCTGGACAGCGCATGAAGGACAAGTGAGCCGTCTCCAAGCATATGCGACATCGTTTCCAGCGTGGCAACTGGACTGGGCAGTTGGGCGGGAGCGACATAGCCGAGGCCGGTGATCAGTCCCCAAGCAAGCAGCAGCAGGGATAGGCCGGACAGTCTAATTAGAAGCCGCAACCACGCCTTGCCTTGTATGGGCAGAAAACGCCGGATAAGGGAAGGACGTACTCGCTTATGCGGTAATGACGGAAAGGTGTTCTCCATACTCGCGCTCTCCTTCTCGCAATGCTTCGCTAATTCGTGCTTGATACTGAAGCAGCTTCTCGTCATGGCGATTCCGCAATCTCGGCAGATCAATGCGAAGGTCCAGAGCAATATGCGCGGGATTCGGCTGCAGGACGATCACTCGATCAGCCAAATAAACCGCCTCCTGTATGCTATGGGTGACAAACAGGCAGGTTTTGCGCTGTTTTTCCCATATGCCCAGCAATTCCGTCTGCAGCTTCTCGCGGGTCTGCTCATCAAGTGCCGCGAACGGCTCATCCATCAACAACATGCTCGGTTCATTGGCGAGCACCCTTGCCAGTCCAGCGCGCTGCTTCATGCCGCCCGACAGCTTGCCGGGATAGTGCTTCTCGAAGCCGGCCAAGCCAACCATCCTAATATAATGCCGGGCTTGCTCCTTGCGCTCCGCTGCCGGAACTCCGTTCACTCGCAGACCGAACTCCACGTTTTGCTCAACCGTAAACCAAGGAAACAGAGCATATTCCTGAAAGACGACTCCGCGCTCCTTCCCGGGCTTCTCAATTTTTGCACCGTTAAAATAGATATGGCCTTCATAAGGCTGAAATCCGGCTACGCAATTCAGCAGCGTCGTTTTTCCGCAGCCGCTGGGGCCGAGCAGACATATGAACTGTCCGGCTTCCACAGAGAGCTTTAGCCGATTCAAGACATGCCTGTCCGCAGCTTGACCGGGACTTTTGAATGCTACGGTGACGCCGTCAACCGACAAAATGGGAGCATGTTCATGCAACATTAGGTCCACTCCTTTCTTTAAATTCATACTATTCCACTATGATATGTCGCATATTGGTACTACTGTACCAGTGATGAATCAACCAATCCAATACCAAATTGGCTATATAATTGATAGCTTGCGTGCAATGCATCATGGGAGTTATACAGATTTCAATTAGTCTTCTTTGCCTCAGCTGTGGCTGCCTGCGGGCAACAAAAAGAGCCTGACCAGCGTTCCATCGAACGGCCGACTCGGCTCTTATTTAAAGTGATTTTTTGGAGTAACAAGTATAATGTTTCGTTATCGCATAGTTGCGGCAAGCCTTTCCTGTCCCATCATAGATTTCTTGTCCGATCGTAAGGACGATGCTCTGATCTCCTCCGCCCAAGTGCCTGATTGCAAGCTGATCATCATTTAACCAATGGATATGAAAGTAAGAGTTGGCATCGCTGAAATATACGGTTCTCACAGCGTCGTCCTCCAAATGAGAGACGATATTGACGAAAAGATTAACGCCCCCTGCGGCGCCTCCGTACATCTGGTCATAATATTGCGCAGTATAGCGGCCGGAAGGCGAGGTGACCTCTTCCCGCAATTCTCCCTCTTCGTATTTGAATTCATATGGAAGATTCATATAAATGAAACAAGCGCTCAACCCTAGCAACAATGAACCTAGTAGGATGAACCATTTCTTCAAAGTGGTACCTCCCTAGTTAAATCGATTATGACTTACATTATATCTATTTTAATAGAGTGATCCATAAATATCCAATTGTGTTCATATTTACGATGATTTTGCCGATCTATACGATGAAGGTTTTGGAATGATATAGCTGATTTTTACAGGATTCAGATGCCAAGATTGTATTTGAGAGGAGATTTGAAGTGAGCAACTACTATTATTCTATGATTGGCCGCTTGTTGGACGGAAGAACGCCGGTGGCGAGTACGGGCTATTACATGCTAGATGAAGATGGTCAGGTTAGTTATAGTACAATTCGTCCTTCTGTAGAAGTCACAACGTTAGAGAGCTTCACAGATGCCTTGGTCGAGGAGTGCAAGCGAATAATTCAAGAATTCGCCGACAGCGCTGATAACAAAGAAGTTTATGCGTTTAACTTATATACTGATGAACATCGGGGTTTATATGTCTATATGAATACGGAGAGCTGCTTTAAGGAAACGCTGAGCTCCTATCAAAACGAAAAAGAGGATGAATATGATAGAGATCGAACCATTCAGCTTAAATATAATTCCGGGGATTTCGACTTTCAGTTTTGGTTTGACACAGCAAGCGAGTCAGGCAGGCATATCGATCATTTCGTGAAGGTCCATAGTGCTGTCTCTTATGAGTCTAAGGAGACAATCGAAGAGGCGGTCATCGGAGTTCCTGTTGCGGCAATTGAGTCAGGGGTTATAGATGATGGCTATTATGTATGTGTGTTAAACACAGTGAAACGGCTCATCGCTGATCAAGCGTTTGGTCTTCTTAATACCACAAGCGATTTTATTGCGTTTGCGGCATGCGGTGATGATTATGTCGATTATAGCATTACCATGAGAAAGACCATTGATGAGGATTTGTTCTACCAAGTGTTCCCTGATGTGAAAGAGTTGGATTCCAAATTCGAGGAAGTTATGAAAGGCAACGAAAACTTGTCTTTAGCCGAATCTATAGCCTATTGGTCCGATGGCATTCTAAGAGAATCTTTAGGTTCCGAACCCTATTCATTCCAGAAACCGTTTATGGAAATCTTTGTGCAGCTTAGCCGTTTTGGGAACGAGCTGGCGCAAGAGAGTATCGAGCGGCTGACAGAGATAGCTGCCGATTTGCAAGGTTTTGATGGGGAGGTCCGGGAGAAAATGAGTTTCTATCTGGAAGCCCTGCATTTCTCGGGAAAACTAACCCCAGAGCAGGCCGAGCAGTGCGATGCCATTGCGGATCGATTGGAAGATGCCGATGAGGCATTTAGAGATGAGGCCAATATGTTGAGGACATTTGTCAGCTAGATTACAAGCCGTGCACCATAGTTCTTCCCGGGCGAGCCGTTCATAGAGATATATCAACCGGGAAGGGCTACGCGCAGCTCGGAATCAATTTGTATAAAACAAAACAACCGATTTCAAAATGTCCATTGATGAAAAATGAATCCCCGTCTATACTGACAAAGTGATAATGATTATCATTAACATTGACAGAAGAAAAGGGGATTTAACATGAATAAGCAAAAAAACCGCCTTACTCAACCTTGGAAGCTCATGATGCTGGCGGCTGTCGCGGCGCTTGCCTTAAGCGCATGCGGCAACGAAACAAATTCGGTAACTAAACCATCTGCTTCGCCAGAGGTTGCTTCCAATGGGGGAAAAGCAGAGGTAACTGAAAATGAAGGTTCGGCTGTGCGTATGTTCAAGGACTGGGGGGGACATGACGTCGAGGTACCGAATGATCCAAAACGAATCGTCTTCCATGGAGAGACAACTGGAGATTTGCTGGCGCTTGGCATCATGCCAGTTGGTATAATGCAAGCTAGCATTAGTGGCGCCGTATTCGAAGAACGTATGGCCAATGTCGAAGACGTCGGATTCCCGTTAAATGTAGAAAAGGCAATTGAACTCGACGCGGACTTAATTATCGTGGCCAACAATGACGAGGAGCAGTACCAGAAGTTGTCCAAAGTTGCGCCGACGGTGACGTTCGATACGTTCGCAACGCTGCCCGAGCGGATGGCTACGCTTGGTGAATTGCTGGGCAAAGAGAAGGAAGCTCAGGAATGGCTGGAGAAGTACAAGCAACAGGAAACGGAAATGTGGAAGTCTCTTCGCGCAAGTGGCGTAAGTGAAGACGAGACGGCTTCGGTTATTACGTTTTATCCAGGCAATCGCCTATTCATCATGTTAGCTGCTGGATTGCCGCAACTGCTCTATAGCGAAGGCGGCTTCAAGATGACGGAACCGATCAAGAGCTCGATAAGCGAAGGAGTCGGATTCGTCGAAATTTCGATGGAGAAGCTTCCTGAATTTGTAGGAGACCGCATATTCGTCCTGACGCCGGAGTCAGAAGAGGCTAAGGGAGATACAAAAGCATTGATAGACAGTGCATTGTGGAAAGGGCTTCCGGCAGTGAAGAACGGCTATGTGTATGAGTTGCCGATTAACAAAGCATCAAGCGATGCCACTTCCCGGCAATTGCTATTGGATGAACTGCCTCAGCTTCTAATGAAGCCATAATAGAACCTAATATCTGCTAAATGAAGCAAGAAGCTTTCGACTAACGTTGAAAAGCTTCTTTTTTTTCGTTAAAATCAATTTATTGATAATGATTATCACTGACAAGAGGCGGAGAGACATGAGAGCTAGCCATTCATCGATACCGATCGGTTCGTTATTATTCCAATTAACAGACAGCACCCTTATACATAGCGTGGAGATAGAGAGAATCGAACGGAGCGTATCCGATTCTTATCTTCTGCTCGTATTCCGGAAGGGCGAAGGGCAGCTAATCATAGGTGACGATTTGTACCGCATTCAGGCGAAACAGTCGTTTTGCCTGCTTCCCGGGATGAACTTTAGCATTGAAAATAAAGGGAGATCCGTTTTGCAGTACTTCCAATTATCCTTTCGGGTGATTTATTCGGAAGAAGGCAGGATGGATCCATATGCGGGTCCATTGTGGTCGGATCAGGGTCCGCTCAAGGCCTACCCCTTCACTCGAATGATGCAAATTGCAGAGCAATTAGTGGAGTGTGTGGTAGAGATGGACGGCATTGAGCGATTCAAGAGAAACCAATTATTTCAGGAGCTGATTGGTTTTCTGCTGGAGCAACATCATGATTCGAAGGGGACGGATTCTCCGCTGCATGCGGTGGAGTCGTCCATTCAATATGTCAATCATCATTTCACGGATTCGCTCACCGTTAGAGAGCTTGCCAGCAGGGCGGAATTGCCTTATTGGCAATACTCCTCTATCTTCAGGGAACTTACCGGAGTGAAGCCAAATGATTATATCGCAGAGCTGCGCATGACGCGGGCGAAGGAGATGCTGCTCAGAACGGATGCGCCTCTCAGGGAGATTGCTAGTCAGACGGGTTTTGTGGATGAATACTATTTTAGCAGAAGGTTCCGGCAGTCGACAGGGTTTGCTCCAAGGCAATATGTAGCGGCGATGAGGAAAAAAATATCCGTTCGAGACTGGACAGGTCATGAGGTGCATATTCCCGCTCATCCTAATCGCATCGTCTTTTATGGGGAAACCATTGGCGATCTGCTTTCCCTTGGCATCAAGCCGGTGGGGTGCAGTTACAGCTTGAAAGGTACTTGGTACGAAGAAGAATTGCAAGCCATTGTAAATGTGGGGACCCCGCTTGAACTCGGCACCGTCGAGGAGCTTAGTCCTGATCTGATTATTTATGCGAACACGGATGAGGGACAATATAAGGACGTTGCCAAGATTGCGCCGACGGTTACTTTTGATAGTTTTCAGCCACTGGAGGACCGGTTGATTACGCTTGGTCATTGGTTTGGCAAGCGCCGGGAAGCAGAGACATGGCTTCATCGGTTTGAGCATCAATCGGAGGAGATGTGGAGAGAACTGGAGCCTGCTATCCGGAATGATGAGACTGCATCCGTATTCACCTATCATCGGGGGAATCGTTTATTCGTCATGGGAACAATCGGATTAACCGAAACGCTTTATCATCCGCTTGGATTTAGACCAACCAAACGCGTTCAATCGCTCCGCAATCAGCACCGGGCTTATCAGGAAATTAGCGAATCCCAAATTCGGGACTATGCGGGAAATCGCGTATTTTTGATTTTGCCTGCTGATCCCACATCGAGAGAATCGACGGAAGCGTTGTGGAGCAGCTCGCTATGGAATAGCTTGGAGGCCGTGCAGGAAGGACATGCCTATCTCGTAGAGGAATCGAAATGGAATATCGGAGACGCCTTTACGAGAGAGAAGTTGTTGGAAAGGCTGCCGGCTTTGCTTACAGAAAGCAGTTGATGAGCAATACCGGACTCTTTCGAAAGCGTGAACTGACATGAATGCCAAGCAGAAGGTGTATTCCCCCAAAAAGAAGATAGAAACGAGCATAACTTGCATAGTTTAACCACTTCATTCCCTATTCCGAGTTTGGAAGAATTAAGGTATCGGCATCCAATTAATAGGGTTGGGGAGGAATGAACGTTGCGAGCTAAAAGGGTATACTTGGCTGTTTTAGGTCTTGCCGTATTGACGATCTTAGCCGTTGTATTCGGTTCGCTTGGAGGAGCGGGACGCGGCGATGGGAGGGAAGAGGCGATGAATCCTCAGGAAACGGGTAAGCCAATGAACTCAGAGCATCAGGAAGACTGGCTGTTGGAACCCCTTTATAAGGTGAACTCGCACAAAGATTTGGTCTATGCGACCAAAGAGAACGAGCATGGCAGACAGGAATCGCTGGCATTGGATATTTATGAGCCGCTTCAAGAGGAAGCTGCGTCACGGCCGCTTATCTTGTTCATTCATGGCGGAGGCTTCAACTCTGGAGATAAGAGGGATGCAGAAGCGATTGCCGAGGAATGGGTTAGCCGCGGATATGTGGTAGCATCGGCCAATTATCGATTGCGTGTCAGTCCGCAGGCCGATATGAAAGGAACGATTGCGGACGCGATAGAAGATATGGGGGATGCCTTGGCATGGCTTAAGGACAACCAGGAATCGTATCGAATCGATACCCGTTATACAGCTGTTGGCGGCGATTCGGCGGGCGGGCAGCTCGCAGTTACGTTTGCCAGCCGATACAAGGCTGTGGAGGAAGAGGATGCCCCCCGATTATTTGCCGTGATTGATATTTATGGTCCGCTCTTCAGGGGGGAGATTACGGAGAACTATCCTTCTACTCTGATCATTCACGGCACGGAGGATCAGCTGGTTCCTTATGAGCAGAGCGTGCGGCTGTTCGACATGCTGGGAGCGGCCAATGTCTATCGTCAGTTGGTCACGATGGAAGGTGGAGGGCATAGCTATCAGGATCCTAAAGTGTGGGAGCAGGTAGTGCAGTCTACAACTCACTTCTTGAGAAATGCGATAACCGCCTCGCAGCAGATCTTTTTACCGGAGGATACGGAGCTTGGTGCATTTGCCGGAGAGTACGCTCAGCTTCAGCTGTTGAGACAAGCGTTTTTCGTTGAGACATCGGGCCAACTCCAGGCGAAGCTGCCAAAGGGCTGGGAATTGGTAGGTCAGACAGCCTTCTCTTCCGGTGAAAATGCGGAGGTGCAAGTGGCGATCCCGGAGGATGCGGCGTCGGGGGTCTATCCGGTTCGAATCGGGACAGATCAGTCTGGCTCGTTGCCATTAACGCTGTATATAAAGGTGAAGGATCGGCTGAGCTATGAGCGAACGGTGTTTTACAATGCGGGGGAACAACAGCTACACACCAATCTCTCAATTAAGAATAGCTATCCGACCGCATTGCAAGGAAAGGTTACGATTCGCTATCAGGATTCGGAAGGAAGCCGTGTCGAGTCTTACGAGCTGAAGTCGATTCAGCCTGGCGCAGTCAAGAAGCTGACGATGCCATTCTATTCGGAAGAAGCGCCAGTGGTTGTCTATGAGAATTCGGCTGGTGCCGTTCTTCAAGAAACGTCGCTGATGACCTATGTATATGCTGCTGAAAAAAGGACCGGTCCGCTCACCATCGATGGCTCTCTGGAGGATTGGAGAAGAGACTACCCGTTTCCGCTGAACGGCGAATCTCAATTGCATATGAAAGAATACGCGGGAGCTGATGATCTGAGCGGGCAAGGCTATGTCGCATGGGATGAAGAATATGTATATTTGGCTCTGGAAATGAAGGATGACCGGCATGTGCAGCAGGAAACGGCTTTCGGCATTTATATGGGGGACAGTGTGCAGTTCTCGTTACGACTTGTCGATCAGTCGGGCACACCGCAGGGCGTTCATGAGTTTGGCGTTGCGCTGCATGAGAACGGCTCACCTGCCAACTTCCGTTGGCTCGCACCGCCGGAATTTAGGCCGGGTAAAGTACATGCGATGAAGACCGGCATTAGCCGCTCCAATGATCAGACGGTATACGAGATCGCATTGCCATGGGCTGAACTGGGGGTAGCGGCTCCGACAGAAGGGATGCATTTGAAGTTTTCGCTGCTTGTGAATGATAACGACGGTCAGGGTCGCAAGGGCTGGATTGAGTACAACAGCGGCATCGGCTACAAGGACGCAAACGCATTCGGCGACCTGTTTTTAGTGAACAAACGCAACTAAAGATAGAAGGCTGTGACTGGCTGCCGTCTGGCAGCTCGTCGTGGCCTTTTCCTTTGGCAGACCAATAATCCGATTACGGAATTTCGTTAAACTAAAACCGAATAAATCGGTATTCTACCGTTGGCACTATCAGGCCGCCGTATTCACGGTGGCTTATAGTCATTTATTCCTTCCCTAGGCGCAGCTCCCGCCTCACTTCATGGTCGTCACGGCTCACTTCTGCAAATCCCAGAGCTTCGTATAATTTGGCAGCTTGCCTATTCTCGATCCGGTGCCCCAGCACGATCGTGTCGCAGCCATGCTTCTCGCTGATATGACAGATAAGCTCCTTCATGCCGCTTAATCCCAAGCCCTTTCGTTGATGTCGATGATCAATCAAATAAGCCATGATCCAATAGCTTCCGTCTTCCGGATCGATAGCATATACCGCCAAGCCTATAAGCTGCTCGGAATGGTACATAGCCAGAGGCGTAAAGCCGCAATAAGCCGACTCCGCAAGCCAATAAACCGTCGGGACAGGGAAAACGTTTGTTTGTTCTGCTGTGACTTCCAACTGAGTGCATGCATACCAGTTATGCTGAGTGATTGGCTGAAGTTCTACCGAAGGACTGAACCGTTCCCTCATTCGATCGGAAGCCTTAAAGTGCATCTTCTTAGTCATCATTTCCGTTTTGCCTCCCATTGCCTAACGAGTATAATCGATCGTAAACACATATCATCACTCCTTCGGATAATAGTAGGGACGGAGCTGCTGCATGTTGATTTGGAAAAGGTATGTGATAGAGAGACGACAGCGGTATTGGGATTGGTACAGCTGCATCTTGAGTAGTACAATCAAAGTATATCCGAATTATGCAGTCCTCAAGACAAGCATAATCGTTGTTCATAGGAGGCATCATGATTCATCCCGTTTCATTTATTATCGAGTGCATGGGCGCCAGCGGAGAGGGCGCAGAAATACAGCGGATACAGACCGAACACCGTTTGAAGCTTGCCGGGATATGGGGCATTAGGGAGGGAGAACGGGTCCTTGAGATTGGCTGCGGGCAAGGAGACACGACGGCTGTTCTGGCTTATTTGACCGGAGAGAGCGGATTTATTCACGGTATTGACATTGCACCGCCCGACTACGGCGCTCCCGTTACATTAGGTGAAGCGGCACTGCGATTGAAGAGCTCTCCGCTGGGCAGCCGGATACAGATTGATTTCGAGAAGGATGTGCTTCATTCCGGGGTGGAATTTCCTCCTGATTCTTTCGATGTAATCGTGTTGTCGCATTGCTCCTGGTATTTTCAATCGGCCGCTCAGCTAGGCAGCTTGTTAGCCAAGGTCCGTCCTTGGGCCAGGCGGCTGTGCTTCGCCGAATGGGATGCGCGGATCAGCAGCCAGCAGCAGTATGCGCATTTTCTTGCGGTACTGATTCAAGCGCAATACGAAGTGTACAAGACATCCAGCAGCTCTAATGTGCGGACGCTGTTCACGCCTCCCCAGATCAACGCAATAGCTGAAAAGGCGGGCTGGAGCGTCAGCGAGGAGCAGTCGATTCTGTCATCGGAGTTACAGGATGGGAAGTGGGAGGCTGAATATACGTTGGCCGAGCACCGTCATGAGCTGGAGGCTATCTCCCATTTGCCCGAAAAGCTGCGTGATTTGATCGAAGCGCAAGTCTATCTGTTGGAGGAGACTGTGGAGCGGCATGGAGTCGGACCGATGGCAACTTATGTCATGGCTGCTTTATAAACGTTGAATGTGCCGGGAGCAGACCATTCGAGCCCTAAAATTCACTGCTTGCGGTTCTAACTTCCAGGTTTAAAGCTAGTGTATAATTTGTTATGATCATAGGGAGAAGATTAGAGGAGCAAGATGAGATGGACACCTTTAGAGACATTATCGCCGAACGGCGTACCTATACCGCTAACAAACATACCCATAGCCATGGCTACGGACAGCTGATTATTCCGCTCCAGGGGGAGCTCCAGATTACGGCCGGTCCCAGCAGCATGATGATGAACACGGACACGCTGCTCTACGTGCCGCCAGCCTGCGAGCATACGTATCACTCCGTCGTTCGCAACGAGTTTTTGGTGCTGGACATTCCTCATTTCATGCTGTCTTCGATTGAATTGGGGGACCGGGGGATTTCATGTCCGGTGAATAATCAGTGGAAGGGCATCCGCTACCTTATTTTAAGCGAGTTGGAACGTCAGTCGGAGCATGGGCCGGCGTTGAAGGAGCTGTTCCCTTATATCTCGCATTGTTTGGTTCAGGAGCAGAAGCCAAGATCCATTCAATATATTCATGAGCATTATGATGAACCGTTAACGGTGCAAAAGCTGGCTGAGATGGAGCATTACAACCGATCGTATTATTCCGACTGGTTTTTGAAGGAGACAGGCAAGACGCCTTCGGCTTATATCCAGGAAGTTCGCCTGAGCAAAGCAAAGGAGCTGCTGAGGGACACGAATCTGTCGATTCTGAATATTGCGGTTCAGGTCGGTCTGGAGCATCAATCCTCCTTGACGAGATTGTTCCAGCAGTACGAACGAGTCACGCCAAGTCAATTCCGGAAATTGAATCCCGCTCGCTTGTCCTAATCGGCAGGCGGGCTTTTTTTGTGCTTTTCAACCAACCTGGCGACATCCGGTAAAAAGTGTCCGGCAATCGGTCAAAACCGATTTTTGCAGAGGGATACAATGAAATAGATCCCGGTTTGACGGGAACCTCTTTGATAACTGTGAGGAAAGCGCCACGGTTATTTTTTATATGGGAGGGTGCTGAATGCGATTGCCGGAACCGGTCTACGCAGCAGCGAACATTGTATCTGCACATGTAAAGGAGTAAGACATGGAAACGGTATTAGGCTTATTATTTTCATTGTTATGGTCGTCAGCTTCGATTGCGATCAAGTTCGGCCTGCAATCTACGACGCCGCTTGCGCTCGCCTCGATTCGATTTATACTAGCGGGCACGTTGATGTTGATATTTGTTTATGGGATTAGCCGCAAATATCCTTGGCCGAGTCGGAAGGAATTCGGACCGCTTATTGTATTGGGATTACTTAATACGACCATATATATAGGAGCGACTTTATGGGCGCTGAACTATGTGTCTGCTGGATTATTTAATTTGTTTGTGGCTGTCAATCCATTCCTCGTTGCTTTTCTGTCCTACATATGGTTGAAGCGCAGCATCTCCATCAAAGAATGGATAGGAATGGGTGTCGCCGCATTTGGATTATTGATTGCGGTCTGGCCAGCTCTTGCAAGCGCGGAAGGCAAGCTGATCGGCTTCCTGCTGATCGGTATCGGTATGACCTCTATGGCGCTCGGCAGCGTGTATTTCAAGAAAGCGAATTTGCAGCTTCCGGGCATTGTCATTAATACATGGCAGCTATCTATTGGTGGGGCGGTGTCTGTACCGCTGGCTTATTTCATAGAGAAGGATCAATTTTTCTTAAAACTGGACTTGAATCTGGCAGGTTCGCTGCTGTGGCTAGTGCTCGTGATTTCAATTGGGAGTATGCTTCTCTGGTTCTACATGCTGAAGCGGGATGCGGTCAAGGCAAATAATTGGTTGTTCATGACACCGATCTTTGGCTATATGTTGGCAGCGGTACTGTTGCATGAGAAGATTACAGCTTTCGATATAGTGGCGACGATGTTTGTCGTGACGGGGTTATTCATGTCAGGCAATATTCAGTTGAATCCGATGAAGCTGTTCCAGACTGGCATCCGGCAGGGCTCCTTATCCAGAAAGTAACATGGGGATAGATTGATGGCTCGCTTGCGGAATGAGGTCATTCGGAAGCGTAGACAGGAAAAACCTGAAGCAGGAGGTATGGAAAAATGGCTGAGATTGAGGATTTCATGAAGTTGGATATTCGGATAGGAACGATTGTTGAGGCGGAGCCTTTCCCGGAAGCGCGGAATCCGGCGATTAAACTAAGGATTGACTTTGGCCCGCTTGGCATCAAGCAGTCTTCCGCTCAGATTACACGGCGATATGAACCGGAGGGGCTGATTGGACGTCAGGTTACAGCCGTTGTGAACTTTCCAGTGCGGCGAATTGCCGGCTTCAAGTCGGAAGTGCTGGTGCTGGGCGGCATGCCGGAGGAAGGCGACGTGGTTCTGTTAAGGCCGGATGCGCCTGTTCCGAACGGAACGCCTATTGCCTAACCGGCGGCGGTTCGTGTACGTATGAATTGAGATCGGTGCATTCGTTGTAGAATGAGAAGGTTGCGATAAGTCGTGTTGGCGACTGGCGCAGCCTTTTTGGATTTTTTGTTAGTCTACGATTACCACGACACTGCATACCGGGGGCAACGTGCGGAATTGGCGATGTTGCGAGCAACAGACTGAATGATTGGGCAAAGCGGGACTATTCAACTTTTACTCCAATAAAAAGGAAACCGTTTCTTCTTGTCGAACGTTGTTTTAGGAATGAAGCTATTTTTTGCCTCTTATACTTGATTTTTTGACGTTTGATTTGAAACAAATATATAGTTAGTTGCGCAGAAGTTTCCGGTACTTTCATAGCCGAAAACTTTTTGTGAAATAGGTGTTGACCTTGCCCCAAGGGCAAGGCAGTACGATGTGATTACCGGCCACGATGAAAGGAAGTTATGGATATGCTAACGATTGGACTTGTCGCGCGTTTGTATGGCATCACGGCGAAGACGCTCCGGCATTATGATGCGATAGGGCTTTTTACACCTGCTCAAGTAGGGGCGGATAACCTCTATCGTCTGTATGCGCCTGAGCAATTGCCGGAATTGCGCACAATTCTATTTTTACGGTCGATGGGCTTAAGCATCGATTCTATTCAGGAGATGAAGCGCAACGGTACGCTGAAGGACGCCGATTACATCAAAAGGCTCCTGCAACAGCGGGCGGATGCTATTCAAGACGAGGTGGGTTCCCTGAATAGGCAGCTCCATGATATTCATCGCATGGTCGAGTATATGACGAGTACGGGAGGAATACCTATGGAACCAAAAGTAGTGGAGAAAGAAGCGTTTACCGTTGTGGGAATTGCTTGGAACAGCCAGTCCCGTGAAGGGGATATCCCTACAATGTGGGGAAGTTTTATTCAGCGGGAACATGAGATCGAGGGCAAACGTGAACCGAAGGTGAGCTACGGCATCTGCATTCCGATGGATGAGTGTGAAGATTTCACTTATGTCGCAAGCTATGAAGCATATGGGGAGCAGCCTCCTGCAGGTATGACAAAGGTGGATGTACCTGCTCAGCGCTATGCGGTGTTCACCCATAAAGGAAAGACAGAAAGCATGGGTGAAACATATGAGCTGATCTACGGAAAATGGCTGTCGCTGCAAGGACTTAAGTTGACCAAGGGCATCGACTTTGAGCGTTACGATGAGCGGTTCCATGGACCAGAGTCCGACAGCTCGGAAGTCGACATTTATATTCCGATTGAGTAGGGGAACAGGAAGCTAAGGAGAGCTTTAAGCGGAAGATGCCGCTCGAGTGCTTGAGCAGGAGGCACACGCCGACCTTCACGCAGCATAGGCTGTGTGAAGGTCGGCGTTAGCATTGAGAGGCAATGCTGATGCTCTCTAATGAGAGAAAATCGGATTAGTGTTGCGAGTCAAAGCTTATTGCTTGGCAGCACACCAAATCCCCAATCATGTTCTGTGAGAATGCGATTGCGGGATTTTTTTTATGAAATGAAACAATTACGTCGTGGCTATCGTAAAATATAGTTAAATATGTCATTCAAAAGGGGAGCTGTGAATGCATAGAGAGAGATGGAAGCTGAGAAGCTCGGCATGCGGTAAAAGTGAGGTAGCAGCATGAAAGAGGCAAGCGGTAGAAGAGTGACAAGCAGCAGAAGAGAGCCATATAACTCATTACAGCTACAACGCACAAGAATGAACAGAGAGGCGGTGACGGAATGAACCAGTTTTGGATGTTGGTCATGTTGGCCGTAGGGCTGTTGTCGGCATTATATTATATCTGGGCTGTACGTCCGGAGGTCCCAAGGAAGTTTGTTTGGATCCCTTCACTTGTTATTGTGGCAGGCCTGGCGGGTACTGGAATCAAATTTGCCTTCTTCCAGAAAGGATACAGCGGTATTGCCGATATTGTCACCTTCATGCTGTTAGGCATACTGCTGGCTATCCATTTGCTCATTGCAGGCGTTGTCCATTGGAGAACCAGAGTATCGGCTTAAGCAAACTAAACATATCATCTACTTAAACGATTGCAACGAACAACAATCCCAGAGGGGATCGAGGTTTCACGAATATCCCTCTATATATATTTGTATCACAGCCTAGAAAGCTGGTTTCGGCACTTTGCCGGAATCGGCTTTTTTTGGTTGATCCCCGCCATATCGACAAACACTACGAATCAAACAATCGATCATCCACCCATAATTTGATGTAACATATAGTAACGCAAAACGTGAAGAGTTTCGAATTTTAGATGATTGTGTTGAATAATAGGATTTTAATGCGCTTACATTCGGATTAGAATGAACCTACATTCAAATAAGGGGTGAAGGAATAATGAAAAAGTGGTTGAGCACGTCAATTATTCTTACAATGTTAGTGGCTATGCTTGCGGCATGCGGCGGCGGCAATTCGGGCAACGGCTCATCGGGCGGATCGAATAAGCTGGTCATCTATACGCCGAACAGTGAAGCTATGCTGAATGCACTTATTCCAACGTTTGAGAAACAAACAGGCATTACTGTAGAGCTGGTATCTGCAGGTAGCGGTGAGTTGATCAAGCGTATCCAGTCTGAAAAAGCGAATCCTTACGCAGACGTTATGTTCGGTGGCGCATTTGCATTGTTCAGCGATAACGCCGATCTGTTCGAGAACTATGTATCGGCGAACGACAAAGACTTGCTTGAAGGCCATCGGAATTCGACGGGCTTTATGACACCTTATGTATCGGACGGAAGCGTAATGCTGGTGAACACGAACCTGGCGGGCGACCTTGAAATCAACGGTTATGAGGACTTGCTCAATCCGGCGCTGAAAGGCAAAATCGCGATGGCAGACCCTGCGAACTCCAGCTCCGCGTTTGCCCAACTGACCAACATGCTGAAAGCAATTGGCGGCGATTACACATCCGACGCTGGTTGGGACTATGTAGCGAAATTGCTTGAGAATCTGGACGGCAAAATCGCCGGCAGCTCCAGCAAAGCGCATAAGAGCGTAGCCGACGGCGAATATGTTGTAGCTTTGACTTATGAAGACCCAGCTGTCAGCTATGTGAAAGACGGCGCTCCGGTGAAGGTAGTGTATCCGAAGGAAGGCGCGGTATTCCTGGATGCAGGCGCTGGAGTCGTGAAAGGCTCCAAAAACCAAGAGAACGCCAAGAAGTTTCTCGACTTCCTGACATCTAAAGAAGGACAAGATGCGCTTGGACAGCAAACGACGAATCGTCCGCTTCACTCTGAAGCAGCAATCGGCGACTTCATGACGCCAATCGATCAAATTAAAGTCATTCAAGAAGACGTAGCTTACGTTGCTGAAAACAAAGCGTCCATTGTAGAGCGCTATACGGACCTCTTCACAAAAATCGCGAAATAATAGAAATACAAACGAATTAAGGGAAAGCGGGTGCATAACATGAGCGTTGCGATATCCTTCCAAGACATCGTAAAAAAATATGGCGACACTACCGTTATCCCCGAGCTGAATTTGGACATTAAGAAGGGTGAGTTCTTCACCCTTCTGGGTCCTTCGGGTTGCGGGAAAACAACGTTGCTTCGCATGGTAGCGGGTTTCAATAGCATTGAAGGCGGGGCTCTCGCTTTTAATGACAAGGTGATGAATGATGTTGCTCCGGGAAAACGGAATATCGGCATGGTATTCCAGAATTATGCGATCTTCCCTCACTTGAGCGTATCCGAGAATGTCGCATTTGGTTTGCAAAACCGTAAAGTAGCCAAAGCGGAACAGCAGCGCAGAGTAAGCGAAATGTTGTATACCGTGCAAATCGATCAATATAAAAACAGAATGCCGAAAAACTTGTCCGGCGGTCAGCAGCAGCGTGTAGCGCTGGCAAGAGCGATTGTCATCAATCCTGACGTTCTGCTGATGGATGAGCCGCTCTCCAATCTGGATGCGAAGCTTCGCGTAGATATGCGTAATGCGATCAAGTCCATTCAACGAGAAGTAGGCATTACAACTGTGTATGTAACGCATGACCAAGAAGAGGCGATGGCCGTTTCCGATCGTATTGCCATCATGAATTCGGGAGTTATCCAGCAGATCGGCACGCCTAGGGATATTTATCAGCGTCCAGCCAATCTGTTCGTAGCGACTTTCATTGGACGGACGAACGTGATCGACGCTAAACTTGAGAGCGTAGAGGGGGGCGGCGCAGTAGTCCACGTCGGTCGTGATTATACGCTGTCGATGCCGGTGCTAAGCTCAAAGGCGAAGCCAGGACAGTCCTTAGATGTCCGACTTTCTGTTCGACCGGAGGAGCTTGTGTTGTCCGAGGACGGCAAAGGACTTGCGGGCAAAGTGATCAACAATGTCTTCCTGGGTCTGAACACGCACTTGATCGTTCTGCTTGATAACGGACAAGAGGTCGAGATTATTCAGCAGTCGACCGCGGCTGAGACGGCGGATATCGGGCAGACTGTAAGGCTGGCGATCCTGTCAGACACGATCAATGTATACGATGCAACCGGTGAGCGTAATTTGAATCGGGGGACGGGACAATGATCGGCCGGATGAAACGCTGGGACATTTGGTCCCTGATTACGTTTGTCATTTTTGCCGGGTATTTAATCTTTTTAGCTTTGCCTTTGTTCATGCTTCTGATCAAAAGCTTTTTTGACGGATCTACAGGCGAGTTTTCTCTTGCATACTTCACGAAATTTTTCAGTAAAGCCTACTATATGAACGCTGTTTGGAACAGTATAAAGGTAACGGTAAGTGTTACTCTGCTTTCTGTTATAGTAGCTGGCCCGCTCGCTTACATTATGACGATTGCCAAAATCAAGGGCAGCGGTACGGTGCGCATTTTGATTCTGATTTCGTCGATGTCTGCTCCGTTTATCGGAGCGTATGCTTGGATTCTGCTGCTTGGACGCAATGGCGTCATCACTAACTTCATCTTTGATGTTTTTGGTTTCCGCTTGCCAGACATTTATGGATTTACAGGTATTCTGCTTGTACTGACGCTTCAATTGTCACCGCTCATCTTCATGTATGTGTCGGGAGCGCTCAAGAATGTTGATAACTCTCTTATGGAAGCCGCAGAAAGCATGAATTGCACAGGTCTTAAAAAAATGTGGAAAATTCTCGTGCCGTTGATCACGCCGACGCTTCTGGCAGGCGGCTTGCTCGTCTTCATGAGAGCATTCGCAGACTTCGGAACGCCGATGCTGATCGGCGAAGGATTCCGTACAGTGCCGGTGTTGATCTTCAACGAATTTATAAGCGAGGTCGGCGGCGATGATGGCTTTGCTGCTGCGATAAGCGTCATCGTTGTGGTGTTCGCGACTGCTGTGTTCCTGTTGCAGAAGTTTGTAGCGAACCGGAAGTCCTACAGCATGAGTGCCTTGAATCCGATCGAGCCCAAGAAGCTGAAGGGCGCTGCGAACGTAGCGGCTCATATCTACGTCTACTTGTTTACGATTCTGGCAATGATGCCGCAAGCGTATGTCGCCTATACGTCCTTCCAGAAGACGTCAGGCAAAATCTTTGTAGACGGTTATTCCCTGGATAGTTACCGGGCTGCCTTCTCCAAGGTAGGCGATTCCATTTACAATACCTTTTTGATCGCAGGTATTACTATTGTGATCATTACGATGGCAGCGATGCTCATTGCATATGTGACAGTGAAGCGTAAAGGTGCGGTTGCCAATCTGTTGGACACGTTCACGATGCTTCCGTACATTGTGCCAGGCTCCATTCTCGGTATTGCGTTGCTTGTCACATTCAACAAGCCTCCGCTGGTGCTAAGCGGGACGATTGTCATCCTGATTGCGGCATTCGTCATCCGGCGTCTGCCTTATACGATCCGTTCTAGCGCAGCTGTGCTGCATCAGGTGAACGATAGCATTGAGGAAGCGGCGATTAGCCTGGGTTCCTCGACGATGAGAACATTCTTCAAGATTACCGTTCCGATGATGATCTCCGGCGTCTTCGCTGGTGCGATCATCAGTTGGATCAGCATTATAACCGAACTCAGCACTTCGATTATTCTCTACACCGGGAATACTCGAACGATGACTGTTGCAGTCTATACGGAAGTCGTGCGCGGCAATTACGGCGTTGCAGCCGCATTGTCTACGATGCTGACAGTTATTACGGTCATCTCACTGCTCCTGTTCTTCAAGCTGTCGGGTAAAAAAGAAGTAACCATGTAAGTCCGGACCGGGACTCGCGGAAGCGAGTTCCGGCCTTTTGTCCATTTGGGATGAAAGAGAGCATGGACTTTTTCGGTGTATCGTATATCATATTAGAACAACCAGACTAGGGGAGGGGCGGAAGTGGCCAAAGGGAGTTTCAAAGATTCGCTTCGGCGAATGTTTCTGCTTCATACTCTTGTACCGATTTCGATTCTGTTTGTGTTGTTTCTGTTGTTTATGATGATTAATTCGCGGCTGATCTTGATGAGTCAAACGACGGATGCGGGCAAAAAGATCAAAACGGCCATGGAGGACGTATACAGCTCCTATCAAAATGAAATGAAGGAAGCAGCTGAACTGGAATCGGTTATTTCCTTCGTCAAGACTCGGCAGGACAGACCGGAAGTGTTTGAACGCTTTTACACTTTCAATAACCGTCAGTCAGTCAAGAGTATAATGCATATCCTGGGCTCGGATGGGAATATGTTAGCCTCCTCCGCCAATTACGGTTCGGAATCGACAGATATCGCCCTGCAAGCCATTGCCAGACGGATGTATCGCCAAGGCTTACCCGCATTGGCGGAGACCAACCATCTGCGCTTCTCCCATGATCGTTTTACGGCGTATACCTTTGCCCAAGAAATTCGAGACGCCAGGGGAATAGTCGGTTACCTGATTTACCAGTTGTATGAGGAAGACCTGCAGAAGTTAATATTTGTGCAAAATAATGAAATCGCTGTCGTAACGGATCCTTACCACAACATCATTGCCAGCACAAACAATTTGACGCGGGGGCTGATGAACAAATATAGCCTGGCCGGACAATCACAAGGCTATGTCTGGATCGACAAAGGCAGCAGATATTATAGTAAGGAAACGTATGTGCCTTTGACGCAATGGCGAATCTATACGTTAAGCGCTGCTCAATGGAATCATGCCGCTTATTTGTCACTAGCCGTATTTTTTGCACTCGCCAGCTTGCTGCTGTGGGTGCTCATTCGGTATTCTGCACGTTTGATCTCGACTCGTCAGTCGCGTGCGATGGACAAGCTGACCTATGCCGTCAGGGAGCTGCAGTCCGGCAACATGGATTCGTATGTCTATATCGGGACCGGTGATGAATTCGATACGCTTGCGAATCAATACAATCTGATGCTAAGGCGGCTGAATGAGTTGGTCGCCAAAAACGAGGAACTTTCAGATTTGCGCAGAGTCATTGAAGTGAAGCACCTGCAGTCGCAGTTTCACCCCCATTTTATTTTTAACGTGCTGGAGATGTTGAGGTATGCCATTGTCGTGGATGACAAGCTCGCTCAAGATATTGTGTTGACGCTTTCTCGGCATTTGCGCTATAGCATCGGCAATGAAAGAGATCAGGTTGTGCTTGGTACCGATCTGGAATATATCGCAGGGTATATGAAGCTGCAGCAGATGAGATTCAAGGACAGGCTGCAATACCGAGAGAAGGTTGGGGAAGCGGCCAAGGCTGCGTTGGTTCCCCGGCTCATGCTGCAACCAGTCATTGAAAACGCAATCAAATACGGGTATCGCCGGCGTCAATCCGTCTCGATCTCGGTGGTCGGCTATGTGAAGGACGATGATCTGATCATTGAAGTGAAGGATGATGGCGGCGGGATGAGCAAGGAGCGACTGGAGGAAGTACGGACGATCATGCTGTCGCAGGATAATCGCGCTCCTCATATTGGCCTTCATAATTTGCATAGAAGATTAGTGCTGATGTACGGGGAACGGTACGGCATCTGCATCGATAGCATCGAGGGGGAAGGGACGGCGGTTACCTTTGTGCTGCCATACCGGAAGGAGGAAGCGGATGTTCAAGGTGCTTCTAGTGGAAGATGAGGAGATGATTCGCAAAGGACTGCGCTTTACCTTTGACTGGGTGGGTGCAGGCTGTGTCGTCGTGGGGGAAGCGGAGAATGGCGAAGAAGGATTGCGCCAGATTGCTGCGCTTCGGCCGGATATCGTCATTGTCGATGTGAATATGCCGCTGATGGATGGAATCGCCATGATCGAACAAAGCGTAGAAGGAGCGTCTTGCAGCTATATCATTCTATCGGGCTACGATGAATTCCGGCTTGCCAAGGCTGCCATTCGGCTAGGCGTGACGGAATACTTGCTCAAACCGCTGGAGCAGGAGCAGTTGCTGGCCGCTCTGGAGCGAGCCAAAAGCCAGGTGGAGTTGAAGCGACAGTACGCCGCCATGATAACATCCGGTGCAGGAAGCGGGGAAGCCCAGCAGGCTTCAGTCGTGAAGCTGCCAGGCAAGTCGTCGTCCCGTTACGTGTCAAAGATGATTCAATACGTACAGGAGCATTATGCAGAGAAGATCAGCATTAAGGATTTGGTGGAGAAGCTGGAGGTCAGCGCGACGTACCTGAACCAGAAGTTCAAGAGCGAGACGACCTACACCTTCAACGATTTCCTGAACCGATACCGTATTCAAAAAGCGATGGAGATGCTTCAGCGCAGCAATGAAAAAGTGTACGCAATTGCCGCCGATGTCGGCTTTAAGGATTATAAATATTTTATAGCCATATTCAAAAAATACGCGGGCTGCACGCCTAGCTACTATCAGGAGACGTACGGACACGGAGCGAAGGAGGACAATGACGTAAACGGTTAGAACTGGATGGCGAGTTTGCCGAAGTACGATCCTTTCGCCAAATGGCTAAGTGCTTCGAGAGCCTGCGTGAATGGATAGACGGTATCAACGACAGGGCGAAGCTGATGATAAGCGATGGCGGCATTCATACGTTCGAACATGTCCCTGCTGCCTACGTTGATGGCTTGAAGTCTTGCCCTTCTCAGGATGGCGGGGACGATGGCGAGGCTATCGACGCTCGCTCCCGACAATATCCCGATCATGCTGATCTGGCCGCCAACCCTCAATGCGGAGATGGAGCGATTGAGCGTTGTCCCGCCGCCGAGATCAACGATATGATCGGCTCCTCGTCCTTCTGTGTAAGTCAACACGGCCTCGTCCCATTGCTCCGTATCCTTGTAATGAATACCGTAATCGGCGCCTAAGGCTTTCGCCCGAGCTAATTTGATATCGCTGCTTGAAGTGACAATGACTTTGGCACCTTGAAGCTTGGCGAATTGAAGGGCGAATAGGGAGACGCCACCGGTTCCTTGTACGACGATAGTATCTCCCTCCTTAACCTTGCCTTCCTCGACAATAGCATGCCAGGCGGTAACTCCGGCGCAGGGCAGCGTCGCCGCTTCGATATCGGTCAAATGCTCTGGGACGCGAACCAGACCTTCCTCGGGAAACACCACATATTCCGCAAGTAGTCCTTGAAGAGGACTTCCTAACGAAGTGATCCAGTTCTCTCGGGTAGCCTCGCCGGACTTCCAGCTTTGGGTGAAAATCGGACTTACTCGTTCGCCTACCTGAAACTTGCCGGCCTGTTCCCCTAATGCGATAACCTCGCCTACTCCATCCGACACCGGAATAAGCGGCTCGCTCAGCTCAGGGTTGTAGAACCCGTCGATGACACCGATATCGCGCGCATTCAGTGAAACGGCTTTCATTCGAATGAGCACTTCACCCCGTGCAGGGGACGGGATTGGCAGGTCCGCTTCTGTGACGTGATCGAGGCCAAAACCTCCTTGAATAACGTATGCCTTCATGGTACAACACTCCTTATACGGTTGTAGACACACCATAATCCATAGACTAAGATGTAGCTAGACGGCACTTTAAGGTCGGTTACGAACCTGAAGGTGCGTAAGGAGGCGGAGCTTATGAAGCCTGCGGATATTTCGTTGACAGCTTGCAGCTATACCCATGTGCTTGAGATCATCTCGAATAAATGGACTGCGCTTGTTATCTACTCTCTGGAGGAAGGCACCATTCGGTATGGAGAGATCAAGAAACGTATCGAGGGCATCTCGCAAAAAATGCTGACGCAAACGCTTAGACAACTGGAGCGGGACGGTCTGGTCACACGGAAGGTGACGCCATCTGTTCCGCCTATCGTAGACTATACGCTAACCCCGCTTGGGAAAACGCTGATTCCTTGTATGAAAATGTTGAAGGAATGGGCTGCCGAACATTATCCATCCGTACAGCAGGCAAGAGTGAGCTATGAGCTAAGCGAAGAAAATGGTGAGGTTCGTCAGTTGGAGAGCTGAGATTCTGTCATTGCGCAGATAGGACGTGCGCTGCTAATCGCGCCAGAGGAGCAGTAATCTGCAGGGCAACACTAAATGCTCGGAATCGCTCAAAAAGGTAAAAAAGGCGGTAACCAACGGGAAGGCAGAAATAGCGATGCAGGGATAACCATCCCGCATCGCTATTTCTTTGTTTTTCGTATGATTTTCATCAAGCGAGCTGTTTCCTTAAGCAAGCATATCTACTTTTGGGATGGATTCACTAGTATAACGAGCGAGCGGCCCAGTCTTCATGGAGCAGCGCGCTTCCTGGGACAGGCAGCCGGAGCGCTTCCATCGCCTCGTACAAATATTCGAAGCGGTACTGGATGCCGTGACCGGCAGTGAGCCAGCCGTTATTCCGAGATTGTTCCTGATTCAGCCGGTTCAAGCTATGCAGCTCCTTCTCGTACAGGGTCGAATCCCAGCGCACGCTGGAGACGATGGATGCAGCGACTTCGGCGGGAATGCCCTGAAGGCGGGAGATGATGCCGGCTGCTTGTATCGGGTACGTTCGCACATATTGATGAACGCGTATATGCGCCTTGAGATAAGCCACAATGACGGCAGGATGACGATTAGCCCAATCTTCATCAACGACAATACCGGTCAGAAAGTCATCCCCTTGCTCTTCCTGTACCAGTACACGTCCCAGTCCATGATGTCTGGCGAGGCTGATGTAAGGTTCATTCAATACACTTCCCGAAATTTCCCCCCTCATCATGCTGACTATACTGTCATCCAGTTCCTTATGCAAAACCTGGCTGTCTTCAATGCCGAAAGCTTGCAAGATGTTAGCCATGCGTCCTCCGGAGCTGGATTGGGCGACTGCTGATATCGTCAAGCTTTCGAAGTGGGAAGCGGTTTTCAGCTGAATGCCATTGCGGATGACGAGCGCAATCCCTTGACCAGCCCCAGTCTTGCCGTCGCAAGCCAGCAGGACTGGGCGAAAGGAGGGGAGCACTTGGCCGAGCGAAGAGCATAGCGCAATAGGATAATCGCCAAGCGAGGCGATATGAATACGCCCGCCGATCATGCCCTGAACAAGCTCCGGCCCGTTTGGCGCATCCGTCCATTGCACTTGAATGGCCTTACCCGGCATGGTATGGGACAATTCTTCCTCGAACCAACCGAGTTCTTTCATGATCAGGGAAGTCCAAATTTGTGCGGAACGGCTCTGAAAACCTACTTCAACGACCAACGGCGGCTCGTCATAGGCACCGTGTCGTCCATGTGAAACGGTCTCACTTTCAGGGAAAGGCTGTTGCCCGCTCGACATGTTCCTCACGCTTTCCTTCAACAAAGCTGCGTTATGAAGAATGGTGGCATGCCGATGAATCCAGAGCTCCAGCTCCGTCTTGTCAATCCAGATTTCTTTGCCGATCTTGCGAAAGGGAAGCTGCTTCTGTCTCCGCCAACGGTCGAAGGTGGATCTGCTGATACCAAGCAAATCCATCGCCTCGTGCAGAGTAAGCAAATTAAACTGCTGTAATGACATCGGATACGCCCTCCTTCAAGCAACTTGCCGCCGCTTCAATTGATCGTTTGTGGTCATTCATGGTCATACGTGGTCACTTGCGCTTGCTTCGTTGACAGAAGAAATTTGGAATCATATAGTCAATTATAAGAAATTAAACATAGTAAGTATATAGGAATATAAGTATATATGTGATTGTTGAAAAACGTCGCTTATAGACCATGCAGGCTGAGGGGGAGAGAGCCGATGACGAGTAAGCAGAGAAGTCCCGGCTGGGAAGTGATGTGGGATTTCTATTGTTGTCTGGCATGCTGAAGCACGCAGAGACAGTGACTGCGGGTGCACATGGGAAGAGCTTTACAACAAATAGACAGAATAATATGACAAATAGGGTGGGGATTCAAGTATGAAGAAAAGGGTTCAGAACCATACAGGCGCAAGTTCTATTTGGCTATTTCTAGTGCTGCTTGCAGCAGCAGTGACGCTCAGCGCATGCGGCGGCAAATCAGATTCTGCTGTATCAGCTTCGACCAGTGGCGAGAAGCTGGAGGTGACGGAGCTTCGTTATCAAGGCAGCGTAGGGGCGGTAACTTTTCCAGAGCTGGCGGAGGATCTGGGTTATCTGGCGCCGCTGAAGCTGAAATTTATAGGCAATACGATCAGCGGTCCGCAAGATATTCAAGCCGTTGTCACCGGTGACACGGAGTTTGGCGGGGCGTTTAATGGAGCTATTGTGAAGCTTATTGCCGCCAAAGCGCCAATTAAGTCGGTCATCAGCTACTATGGTGTCGATGACAACACCTGGACGGGATATTACGTGCTTGATGACAGTCCGATCAAGTCGGCGCGGGATTTGATAGGCAAGCGAATCGCAGTCAATACGCTTGGTGCTCATCATGAATTTGTCATTAAGGAATATTTGCACCGGGAAGGACTGACGGCAGAGGAAATCAAGCAAGTAGCGCTTGTGGTCGTGCCTCCGGTTACTTCGGAGCAGACGCTGCGGGCCAAGCAGATCGATGTGGCGACGTTAGGCGGTCTATTGCGCGACAAGGCGCTGGAGCGGGGCGATATCCGGCCGCTATTCACAGATAAGGAGCTGTTCGGCAACTTCAGCGCGGGAAGCTACGTGCTAACGAACAAATTTATCGAGGAGAATCCCAATACCGCCCGCAAGTTCGTAGAAGCGACAGCCAAAGCAATCGAATGGGCGCGTCTTACTCCGAGAGATGAAGTGATTGCACGATACGAAAGTATCGTCCAGAAGCGGGATCGCAAGGAAGACAAGGATACCGTCAAGTATTGGAAAAGCACCGGCGTAGCAGGTGAAGGTGGTCTAATTGCGGAGAAGGAATTTGGAACCTGGATCGACTGGCTAGTCAACGAAGGAGAGTTGAAGGCAGGAGAATACAACTCGTCTGACCTGTACACGAATGAGCTAAATCCTTTCCATAAATGAGAGCTAGTAGAAGGGGGAGCAAGCAATGACCGTCAAGATAAGTATAGAGCATGTGCAGAAATCATTTCGGATCAAGCGGAATATGGGGGCACTGAAGGAGGACGCTCAGCCGTTGTCAGCCTTGCATGATATTAATCTTGAAGTCCGGCAAGGGGAGTTTATGGTCATCGTAGGTCCGAGCGGCTGCGGCAAATCAACTTTGCTTGATCTATTAGCAGGATTGACCACACCCAATAGCGGTCGCATTCTGCTAGACGGCAAGCCGATTACCGGCCCTAATCTGGATAGGGGAATCGTATTTCAACAATATGCCTTGTTCCCGTGGAAGACCGCGCTTGGCAATGTGGAGTTTGGTCTGGAAGCGAAAGGCGTTGGGCGCGAGGAGCGCAGGAAAAAGGCCAGAGCCTATATCGATCTGGTGGGACTCTCCGGCTTCGAGCATCGCTATCCTCATGAGCTGTCGGGCGGCATGAAGCAGCGCGTGGCGATTGCGCGCAGTCTGGCATACGATCCTGAAGTGCTGCTGATGGATGAGCCGTTCGCGGCGCTGGATGCCCAGACAAGGGAAACGCTGCAGAGCGAGCTGCTGCGCATTTGGGAGACGACGAAGAAGACGATCATTTTTATTACGCATGGCATTGAAGAAGCGGTATATCTCGGCCAGCGAGTGGCGGTCATGTCCTCTCGTCCGGGGAGGATCAAGCAAGTGATTGATATTCCATTCGAATCCCGCAGCAAGGAAGAGGATTTGCGCGCAAATCCGGAGTTCGTCCGACTGCGCCACGAGATATGGGAGCTGCTGAAGGATGAGGTAGTCCGCGCACAGGAGCAGGAGAAGACAAAGACACTGGACAGCTTCAAGTCGTCAGCGGGCTCGAGGAAAGGAGTGGTTGGACATGGCTAATGGAAGAGTGGGAGAGCTGGCCTGGCCTAAAGCAAAAAATGTAGACGCTGTGCGCTGGTCATTCGCCGCTCTGCGCAAGCTGTTCAAAAAATCGATTGTGATTGTAGTCCTACTGGCGATCTGGGAAATTACGCCGAGGCTTGGCATTATCAATATTACGTTTTTTCCGCCTATCTCCAAGGTACTCGCGACATGGTGGCAACTGCTGCTGTCGGGTGATCTGCTTGACCATACGGTTGCCAGTCTGACGCGCTCCATCGGCGGCCTCTTGCTCGCTATTGCGGTCAGCATTCCGCTTGGTCTTGCCATCGGATGGTGGAGGCCGGTCGCTGAATATTTGAATCCGTTCCTGGAATTGATGCGCAATACAGCTGCACTGGCTATTCTGCCGGTATTCATCTTGCTGCTCGGTCTTGGCGAGACGTCGAAGGTGGCAATCGTGTTCTACGCATGTATCTTCCCGTTGCTGCTCAATACGATTAGCGGGGTGAAGAACGTCGATCCGCTGCTTATCAAGTCGGCCCGTTCCATGGGGCTGAATGCTATCAGTCTTTTCCGCAAAGTGATTGTTCCGGCTTCGATCCCTACGATCTTCGTCGGCATTAGACAGGCGGGAGCCAGCTCCATTCTGGTGCTGGTGGCGGCTGAGATGGTAGGCGCGACCTCGGGGCTGGGTTATTTGATCCAATACGCTCAGTTCAGCTTTTTGATCACCGAGATGTACGCGGGCATTATTACGATTTCTGTTATTGGCCTCATTGTGAACTATTTGCTGGTGACGTTGGAGAAACGGCTGACTGGCTGGAAGCAGAACGTAAGAGATTAGATTCAGCGATATGCTGGCAAATGGAAGGGGTAGAGGGAGAATGGGAAAGACACAACGGCAATTGCATTTGAACCTGTTTATTATGAATGTCGGTCATCATGAGGCGGCCTGGAGATATAAGGGAACCGAGCCGGAGCGGATTACCGATCTGAAGCATTATCAGCGGCTGGCCCAGACGGCGGAGGCGGCAAAGTTCGATTCTGTCTTCTTAGCCGATGGACTGGCGATCAACAAACATGTGAAGCACGGGGCTTTTGTCGGATTGGAGCCGTTCACTTTGTTGTCGGCTTTAGCTGCGGTAACGGAGCATATCGGCCTGATCGGCACCGTATCGACGACATACAATGAACCCTTCCATGTGGCACGAAAGTTCGCTTCGCTTGATCATATCAGCAATGGCCGCGCGGGCTGGAATATCGTAACGTCAGGCAGTATCCACGAGGCGCATAACTTCAATCGCGATACGCATCCGGAGCATGCGAAGCGTTATGAACGGGCCAAAGAGTTCCTCGATGTGACGACGGCGCTGTGGGACAGCTGGCAGGACGATGCGCTAATTATCGACCGGGACTCTGGCGTCTTCGCCGATCCGCAAAAGGTAGGGCCGATCTCGCATAATGGCGAGCACTTCCAAGTTCGGGGGCCGCTCAATATTCCCCGTCCACCTCAAGGATATCCTGTGCTTGTTCAGGCAGGCTCCTCCGATGACGGCAAGGAATTCGCTGCGCAGTATGCGGAGGCAATCTTCACGGCGCAGCAGACGCTGGTGGAAGCGCAGCAATTCTATGGAGATGTGAAAGGCAGGCTGCTGCGCTACGGCAGAACGCCGGATCAGCTGCTCATTCTGCCGGGCATCTGCCCGATTATCGGTGTGACGGAGAGCGAAGCGAAAGAGAAGGAGCAGGAGATCAACGAGCTGACGGTGCCGGAATACGGGCTGAATCAGCTGTCTAATATGCTGGGCGTTGATTTATACACTTATCCGCTGGACGGACCATTGCCAGAACTGCCGAAGCTGGAAGACATCAACGGAAATAAAAGCCGCTTCCAACTGGTTGTGGATTTGGCCGAGCGGGAGCAGCTCACGATTCGCCAACTGCTTCACCGGCTTGCGGGAGGTCGGGGCCACCGTACGTATGCCGGCACGGCAACGCAGATCGCTGATCAGCTTGAGGAATGGTTCGTATCGGACGGCGCGGACGGCTTCAATGTCATGCCGCCATACTTGCCGGGCGGTCTGGATGAATTCGCCGAAAGCGTCATACCGGAGTTGCAGCGCCGAGGATTATTCCGCACCGAGTATGAAGGCAATACGCTGCGTGGAAACCTGGGCTTGCAGCGGCCGAACCATCCTGTTATTCCTGCTGCGACGGCTGCCGCCATCTCGCAATAAGCGTAAAGCTTACAGGGTAAATGTATAACGGAAGAACGTATCGTTGAAGGAGTTCAGTCATTAACCCTTGCTGAAGGGAACACAAATGGAGGTAATGAGATGAGCAAAGCAGAGCAATCGATTCAGAAACAAGAAGCGCAATTATCGATTCATCCGGTAGCAGGTCGTATTGGAGCGGAGATTAGAGGCGTTCGACTTGGGGCCGAACTTTCCCAGGAGACACTGACGGAGCTTCGCGAAGCGCTGCTGAAGTATAAGGTTATCTTCTTGCGAGATCAGCAGCATCTGGACGATGCTGGACAAGAGGCCTTCGCCCAGCAGCTTGGCGACCCAGTCGCTCATCCTACCGTTCCGATCAAGCAGGGCACCGAATACGTGCTGGAGCTGAACTCCGCTCATGGCGGCAGAGCTGATTCCTGGCATACCGACGTTTCCTTTGTTGATGCTTATCCGCAGGCGTCGGTGTTGCGGGCAGTTGTTATACCCCAATCCGGAGGGGATACGGTCTGGGCGAATACAGCGGCAGCTTATGAAGGGCTGCCGGATGATTTGAAGCAATTGGTGAACGGATTATGGGCCGTTCATAGCAATGACTACGATTATGCGGCACAGCGCAACCATGTCTCTGAGGAAGCTCAGCGCTATCATAGGGAAGTGTTCAGGTCCACGCTTTATGAGACGGAGCATCCGGTCGTCCGCGTCCATCCGGAGACAGGAGAGCGGACCTTGTTACTGGGGCACTTCGTGAAGCAAATTATCGGCTTGTCCAAGGCGGACTCCGCCCAGCTCTTCAACCTGCTGCAAAACCATGTGACCAAGCTGGAAAACACCGTTCGCTGGCGGTGGTCCGCAGGCGATGTGGTTATCTGGGATAACCGGGCGACACAGCATTACGCCGTTAATGATTATGGCGATCAACATCGTGTAGTACGCCGCGTGACGGTAGACGGCGATGTTCCGGTGAGCATCGATGGACGACGCAGCGTTGCCCTTTATAAGTCGGCTGAACAGCAGTCATCCGAAGCGGAATCAGCTTAAGCTTGTAAGTTGGTGTGAGACGCAGGAGACGCCCACTATGAAAAAGAGGTTGTGGCGGTTAGCTCTATGGCTAGCTCTCGCAGCCTCTTTTAGCAGTCTAGGGACGAGTTCAATAAACTATTCTGGAATGGCGGGATTGCCATTCAAAGGGCGTTGATCGTTGGATTCATCGCTATGTTAGCGTGTACTTTAGAAGCATCGATTGTCCTTTTGAGGCTCTGCAGAGGTTTGGGAAGAGCAATGGGATCAGATCCTATTTGCGATATTCATTTTGCTGAGAAACATGGAGTGGAAAGCGGGGGAATTATTTCTGGTCATACGCAATCAGAAGAAAAGGATTGATCCAATAATTATATGAACCAAAGCATCCTATCGAACTGGATGCTTTTTTTAATGGCCGGGGAAGGGGACAAGCTACTGTTCCATCAGGCAGAGTTAGCGCTTTTCATTACAACCGATCATAATGGAAGGAAAATATTGATTTCCAGTTATCAGAAAATGTTCAAATATTACGGTCGAACGGAAAACCATTTGGCCTCTTGTATCGTGTTAAGGGGGAAAGGAGGAGAACAGGGTGAAAATATCCTCGTTAGTCGTACACCATAACCATGTTGATAATAACCAGACTGATGGTATGGAAAGAGCAATTCCTGATGTGTATGACCGGCACATCGATACGGTGTACAGGGTATGCTATTCGCTTATGGGCAACAAGCAGGATGCGGAAGATGCGGCGCAGTCGGTGTTCGTCAAGTTGATGGAAAGCGGAAAGCCATTCGCCGACGCCGAGCATGAGAAAGCATGGTTGATCGTGACCGCCCGGAATCATTGTCGTGATTTGCATCGCAAATGGTGGAAGAAAAAAGTCGTAGACCTCGATCCGAGCACGCTGGAACTGGTTGGGGCAACCCCCCTTGAGAGCCGTGAGCTCGAGGACAACCTGCGTAAGTTGCCATCATCGTACAGATTGATCCTGTACCTGCATTATTACGAAGGTTATAAAGTAGCCGAAATCGCTGTTATGTTAAAGCTGAATCCTAACACGGTGAAGTCACAGATGAGAAGCGCGCGGAAACGTCTGAAATTGCAGATGGGGGATGAGGGGTATGAGTAAAGAAGAATTGAATTCATTATTTGAAAATATGTCGCCAGACGAGATTCAGAAGAAGAGGATGAGGAGTTATCTCGTGAACCACAAGCAATCTTCGGTTGCTAACGAGGCGCGGCCTGTAAGGCGTCGATACATATGGTGGGCTGCGCCTGCGGCGTGCTTTGTACTGGCTTTGGCCGTTTTTTTGAGCGGTTCTTTTGGAGGAGCAGCGCCAGCATACGCCATTTATCTTAAAGTCGGTGAAGAAGCACATAGCTTCAAGCTTGCGGATCGTCAGAACAGCCGGGATCAATTCAGTACAACGGTTAGCAACGTCGATTCTCGTCCGGGGTTAGAATTTTATATCGAAGGCGACAATATCGCCAAAATCGAAATATCTGCCGAAAACGAGTACTTGTACGCCGCTGATTGGACGAAAACACAGCATGAGAAATATTGGAATGACGAATATTATCAAACTTTTGATGAGGAGCGGCAGATTTCCATTGCCGATTTCAGTCTACTGTACGATAAGAAGATGACGATGACCTTTGATGAAGATTTTACGGATTACGGTGAGATATGGTATCGCTGGACCGCGTGGAATATGCATCAGTGGGCTTCAGAAAATAATTTTTCACGTTTTCTCGGGGCTGGAATGGCACCGCCGCCTAAAGGAACAGCAGAAGAAAGGGAAATGGCAGCGGGCAGTCTGTCGGGGATAGGTCATATTCAACTGGATGACTACCCGGAAGAACTGACGGAGGATACCGTTACAATCATCATTACAGATCGCGATGGCAATATCACGACGAGATTTATTCATATCAAAGTCAGCAATAATGAGTTGTCTCAAACGGTCGTTACGGCCAGTTTGACGGATAAATAACGGGGTTGTGTCCCTTCTTCATAGCAGAGTCATCAACATCATGGACATCGCTGTCCGTTAGAAGCGGAAATGTATCGAATGGAGATTGTAACTGTCACGTATGTCCCTTACAGGCTGAAAATGGGGCGATTAAGGGGGAAACGCCTTCTAATGGCCGGGGATGTCCTTTAGAATCGAGAATAGGTAAAAATCAGCCTCTAATGGTCAGTAGTGACCGTTAGGACAGGTTCTCTCCGTATCTGGAAGCAATCTTTCATCGTTATCGCAGGCTGATTCCACATTGGTCTATCGTTAGGAACTGATTTTACCGAAGGCATCGCCAGCAAAGTGATCGTTGAATCTGCTTCATAATATTTTGATTATAGAAGAAACTGGAATACTTGCAAGTGGAAAAATATATCGACATAAGCATTACAGGGAGGGAACCGGATGATCGACATTCGAAGGCTGACGATGGACGATGGCGATACGTGGAAGGATATCGATGACCGCTTTACGGTGAATTCGGCTCTCCTTCTCTCCATGAAGGATGGGGAAATTAGCTATACCGTGCAAGAAATACCGAGTTATGTGAAAAGCTATGCAGAGGTCTCGGCAAAAGAAGCGACGGAAGAAGAGGATATGGCGGACTATATCGATCATGCCGATAAGACTCTATATGTGGCTTACGCCGGGAATCAAGCTGTCGGACGCATCATACTGAAGCGGAATTGGAATCGGTATGCGCTAATCGAGGATATTGCGGTGGATGCAAATCATAGGGGCGGCGGCATCGGACGGCGGCTGGTGGAGCAGGCTATTCAATGGGCAAAAGACGGTGGAATGCCCGGTATTATGCTGGAGACGCAAAATCATAATGTGCGCGCTTGCCGCTTGTACGAAAGCTGCGGCTTTATCATCGGCGGATTCGATACACGCGTTTATCGCGGTCTGCATAAGGATAGTACAGAGGTTGCGATCTACTGGTATTTGATCTTCCACTAATGGATTACACAAAAATTTTTACTTTTTTGAAAAAGAAGGTTTACCTGCGGCCTGATACTTGATAAGATAAATCACAAGAAATGCGATGAAGAGACGAGTAGATGATGGACCATTCTTTCGCAGAGAGCTCCGGCAGCTGAAAAGGAGTAAAGAAACCATGATCGAAAAAAGACTCAGAGCAGCGCATCGGAACCTGTAATCGTTACAGGGGGTGGTGTGCCAGGAGCTCCTGTTACAGAGCTAGAGTATAAGCATGGTCCGTTCATGCCGTACTTGAAGAGGCGGATATGGCGACATATACGCGAATCTAGGGTGGTACCGCGAGAATCCAATCTCGTCCCTGAGACTGATAGCAGTCTTGGGGGTGGGATTTTTTTTATTGTTCCGAAAGTATAGCGGATGACATGTAATAATAAGACAGACATGACGAGTGGATACTACTTAGGAGGAGATAAATCTTATGGCACAATTACTGAAAGTTGGCATTGTCGGTGGTACGGGAATGGTTGGGCAGCGCTTCGTACAGCTGCTGGATGGACATCCTTGGTTTAAAGTAACGGCGATCGCCGCTAGTGCAAGCTCGGCGGGCAAGACATATGAGCAATCCGTACAGGGCAGATGGAAGCTGGACACGCCGATTCCGGAAGAGGTAAAGTCCATCGTCGTACAGGATGCTTCCAAAGTAGAAGAAGTCGCGGCTGACGTCGACTTTATCTTCTGTGCGGTAGATATGAAGAAGGATGAAATCAAGGCGCTGGAAGAAGCGTATGCGAAGACAGGAACGCCTGTCGTCTCGAATAACTCCGCTCACCGCTGGACAGCGGATGTGCCGATGGTGATTCCAGAGATTAACCCGGGTCATCTGGACGTAATTGCTGCTCAGCGCAAACGTCTGGGCACAGAGACTGGCTTCATCGCCGTAAAACCGAACTGCTCGATCCAAAGCTACGTACCGATGCTGCATGCGCTGCAAGCGTTCAAGCCAAAGACGGTTGTCGCTTCGACTTATCAAGCGATCTCCGGCGCAGGCAAAAACTTCACGGACTGGCCGGAAATGCTCGACAACGTGATTCCATACATCGGCGGCGAGGAAGAGAAGAGCGAGCAGGAGCCGCTTCGCATCTGGGGCAGCGTAGAGGACGGCGCGATTGTGAAAGCAAGTGAGCCGCATATTACAACCCAGTGTATTCGCGTTCCTGTAACGGACGGACACTTGGCTACCGTATTCGTATCATTCGAGAACAAACCTTCGAAAGAACAAATTTTGGAACTGTGGAAATCCTTCAAAGGCCGCCCGCAGGAGCTGGAGCTTCCAAGCGCGCCTAAGCAGTTCATCACCTACTTCGAGGAAGAGAACAGACCGCAGACGAACCAGGACCGCAACATCGAAGGCGGCATGGGCGTATCCGCAGGCAGACTGCGCGAAGATTCCTTGTACGATTTCAAGTTCGTCGGACTTTCGCACAACACGCTTCGCGGCGCGGCAGGCGGCGCGGTATTGATCGCCGAGCTGCTGAAAGCTGAAGGTTATATTCAGCCTAAAGCGTAATAGAAGGAGCAGGAGCTATTCTTTCGGGAATAGCTCCTGCTTTTTGTGAGAATTGGAGTGTCCCACGGAGTTGTAGCACTCCGTGCAAACATGAAACTATACTTCGTTTTTATGTCATTTTATGGTATAATAGAGATGTTGAAAATAGAAAATTCACGGGATCGCCACAATTTCAGGTCTTTTTTATATATATTTTGAAGATGCCTGCCCATCTGCGGCTTTAGAAATTGCCATGCGCCTTTTAGACTAGGAAACCTAGGCTGAGAGACGTTTTCTGTGCGTAATAGGTTATAATGATTGGATTCTGCTTTGATATCGTTGAGATTGAAGCGACGTATCAAGGCGTTCGTTATCTTTTGCAGGAACAGGGAGTGGCGCTGGAATCGTTCATTCTGACGACTTGAGTGTCATACGGGCAAAGCCCAGGATACCTGAATTAGTCACTTTGTACCTGATAATGGACGGTAGAGATGGCCTATAATCTTGTGAGAAGGAAATATATGCCTGCAGAAATATAGGAGGAGCTATGAAAATCATACGTATTATTATGGCAGCCAGCTTGATGCTTATGGCTGCGGCTTGCAGCAATGCGACCAACGACAGTATTAAAGAACCGGTGAACAGTCCGGTTGTAACCGAATCGGCACCACCTGTGGAGAGTCCAGTTGCATCTGAATCGACACCGCCTTCGGACGGCGATTCTGAGGCAAAGAGCGGCGTTATCACGAAGGAGCAATACAGCAACATCGAGAACGGCATGACCTATGAGGAAATCATTGAGATTGTGGGCAGTGAAGGGGAGATTATGGCGGAAAGCGGTGAGAAAGGCAGCGATCTCTATGTATTCATTGTAACGTATGAAGGTACTGGAGAGATGGGCTCCTCCGCCAGTCTTACATTTTTAAACAATAAGCTGCAGACTAAGGCCCAATTCGGGCTGCAATAGTCCTCGTTCATCATAATTGCGAATAAGCCGTCGATGTTACTCGGAAACGAGAGCATTGGCGGCTTTTTATTGCCTAATCGGTAGTCAAACTGTCCTCATTCAGAAGTAGCAAAAAGGTATTTTGTCCTTTTCTAACAGCTTTTTCTACATTTCTAATTGACAATTCATACATAACCAATAAGAATTATATAGAAATATAGTTTTTATGAAATGGGGTTCAACACGATGATTGTCATTGACCACGTGAGTAAGCAGTTTCAGCAGCGTGACGGGAACCGCTTTAAGGCTATCGATGATGTGAGTATCACCATTAAAGAAGGCGAATTCGTCTCGTTGCTTGGTCCGTCCGGCTGCGGGAAATCGACAATTCTGAATTTGATCGCCGGTTTCGATCGGCAATACGAAGGCACCATCGGGGTGAACGGCGAGAGTATCAAGACTCCTGGACCTGACCGGGTCGTCGTGTTTCAAGAGCATGGACTATTTCCATGGCTGACGGTGCTGGAAAATGTAGCTTTTGGACTGAAGCAGCAGGGAGTTGGAAAGAAGGAACGGCTGGAGCGGGCGAGAGAGCAGATCCGCTATGTCCATCTGGGCAAATTCGCCGATCGTTATCCGCATGAGCTCTCCGGCGGGATGAAGCAACGCGCCGCAATTGCACGGGCACTTATTATGAATCCGAAGATTTTGCTCATGGACGAGCCCTTTGCTGCGCTTGACGAGCAGACTCGGCTTGTGCTGCACAAGGAGCTTGAAGATATATGGATGAGGACAGGCAAGACGATCCTGTTTATTACGCATAACATTCGGGAAGCTGTGATGTTGTCCGATCGAGTACTCGTAATGTCCACTCGGCCTGGCACGATCAAGAAGGAATTTACGGTACAAGCCGCAAGACCTAGAGACAGCGCCGACCCGCTCATTCATCATGTGGAACGGTCAGTTATGGATTGCTTGGCGGATGAGATGGAGAAAGTGATCAAGGAGGAAATGGACGATGACAACTACAGCTTTAAGAAGAACGATTTTCATAATCGTGATATTAGTGACATGGGAGGCGGCATATAGGCTAATCGGCTGGGAATCGTGGAAGTTCCCTTCCCTGTTCCAGACGGTGGAGTCGTTCTACTCCGGCTTCGTTCACGGCCAATTGCTGGATGCCATCTACAACTCGCTTAGAAGGCTGTTCATTGCCTTTGCGATCTCCCTCTCCATCGGGATGGTGCTTGGACTTATGTTTGCCAAGTTTAAAGCCGTTGACGATACGATAGGATTTCTAGTTATTGCGCTACAGACAGTGCCTAGTATCGCGTGGCTTCCATTTGCGATTATTTGGTTCGGGTTCAATGACGTGTCCGTCATCTTCATTACAGCGCTGGGCGCGACCTGGACGATGTCGATTGCGACCAGAACGGGGATCAAGAACATTCCTCCGATCTATCTGAGAGCAGCTCAAACGTTGGGCACCGGCAACGGCTGGCGTATGTTCACCCAAATCCTGATTCCAGGGGCATTTCCGCATCTGATGACTGGCGTGCGGGTATCGTGGGCTTTTGCTTGGCGCGCACTTGTAGCGGGTGAGCTTATTGCTAATGGTGCAGGCCTTGGACAATTGCTGCAAGACGGCAGAGGTTTGGGAGATACTGCCTTAATGTTGAACGTTGTTATTATTATCGCCGTATTGGGTACGTTGTCCGATCACTTCTGCTTTAAGAAGTTGGAGGACCGTCTGCTCGTCAGGTATGGATTGGAAAGTAATAGTAAGAGTTGACATTTTGAAGTAATCATATATAATTAGTCGGAATAAGATAGTTTGATAGATTATAGGGAGAGAGAAGGGGTTGTCTATGAGAAAAATCGGTATACTGGTTATGGCATTTGTTCTGGTATTCACGCTGGCAGCTTGTGGCGGGAAATCGGGAGGTTCGGGCTCCAAGGATCAAGTAACGGTGAAACTCGGCATTTTCAAAAACGTAACGCATGCAGCGGGCTACATCGGCCTGGAGAAGGAGTTTTTCCAGAAGCAGCTTGGTGATAACGTAAAGATAGAGGTTCAAGCCTTTGATAACGGTTCCGACTTTTCGACGGCTATTGCGACAGGTCAGATCGATATCGGTTATGTAGGCCCTGGTCCATCGACGAACCAGTTCTTGAAGAGCAGCAACTTCCGTGTCATCTCCGGCGCGGATAACGGCGGTGCCGTTCTTGTCGCAGGCAAGGATTCCGGCGTAGAGACGGTCAAGGATCTCGTAGGCAAAACCATCGCAATTCCGACTAAAGGCAGCACCAACGAAATTTCGCTGCGTCTATTGCTGGAGCAAGAGGGTGTCCCGGTTACAACGGACAGCTCAGGCGCTCAGATCGTAGCGCGCGCACCTTCCGATACATTAGTCGCTCTTCGTCAAAACGAAGTGCATGCGACGCTAATCCCGGAGCCATGGGGTACGCAAATTGAGCAGGAAGGCATCGGCAAGGTCATCGTGCCTTGGGATCAAATTCCGCCGAACAACGGCGATTACCCGCTAGTTATTCTGGTAGCCAGCGATAAGTTCATTAGCGAGCATAGAGACCTTGCCAAAGCGATTGTGAAAGGCAACCTGGAAGCCATCGAATTTATCGGAGCCAATCCGGACGAGTCGTATGAGCTGATCAATAAACGCCTGAGCGATCTTAGCGGCAAAGGACTTGATGTAGCTCTGATCAAGGCGGCTCTGTCGCATATGAGACTGACATCCGACGTAAGCCAGGAAGCGATTGAAGAAATGGCAAGAGTATCGATCGAGGCAGGCTATATCAAGGATGTAACGGTAGATACGCTTGATCTGAGCAAGTTCCTGGATCTCTCCATTCTGGATGAGGCTAAGAACGGAAAATAACAATGGAGCATGCGCTCCTTTCAAAAACATCGCCCTAGCGGCGATGTTTTTTTATGCGCTTTTTAGGTTGCGTTGTGACGAATGGCTCAAATATTGTTTCTATAGTTCGACATATTTTGTGACTTCCGTCACAGTGCTTGGCCCGGAGAAGGGTCATAATGGATCAGGGTAAGTAGCAAGGCGAGTACAATATTCACTTGCGGAGGGCTGTCAGATGAAGAGGTCAACAAGCTTGGTTACCAAAATTGTGGCAGGGATCAGTCTCGTGGCAACAGCTACGTATGGGACAAGCGCATTTTTTATTTTCGTACTGAAGGATTATTTGGCTCCGAATATGGAAGCATGGCTTTTTACAAGTTTGACCTTTGGGTTAGGCGTATTCTGGACCGGGTTTCTAGGGTGGTTGACCGCAAAATGGCTGGTCAAGCCGCTTAATGACCTGCACAAGGCGGCGGATATTGCGGCCAAGGGAGATTTGAAGGCTGGCGTGTCGATTCCGAAGTCGGGCGATGAATTGTCGCAGCTGGCAACCTCGTTTAACCAGATGATTACGAGCCTTAGGGGCATTATTGCAAATATCGATACGCATTCCAAAGCAACAGGCACCGAAGTGGAGCATTTGAGACTTGCTCTGGAGCAGGTGGCGACGCTGCTGACTGTGGTGACGGAGCGCGTAGGGGAGATTTCCTCCAATACGGACACGCAGGCCCAATTGTCGGATGCGATGTACGCGTCCATTCAAGACATCGCGGGACTGTCAGCTGATGCATCTGCTTGTACGGAGACTGCCCAGCAGGATGCCCAGCACATGTCGCTTGCCATGATTAGAAGCAGCGAGTCGGTCGATGACTTGTCGTCCACAATGAATCGGCTTGCTGCGGAGGGTGAAGAGACGGCCATTATTATGACGAAGCTCAAGGAGCATGCGGATCAAATCGGCAATATCATTCATGCCGTAGAAGAGATTTCATCTAGAACGAATTTGCTTGCATTGAATGCTTCGATTGAAGCGGCTCATGCAGGGGAGCATGGCCAAGGCTTCCAGGTGGTCGCGATTGAAATCAGAAAGCTGGCTAACCATACATCGTGGGAAGTGAAGCATATCGGCAATCTGATTGAAGCTATTCACGCCGACCTCAGCAATGCGGTGAGCCGGATGGAGTCGCAAGCTTTGCATACACATGCGGGAGCGGCCAAAACGACAGAGACGATTGGACATCTGCAGCTCATTTCGCAATCTGTTGATCGTACCGTTACAGCGATTGATCGTGTTGCCGGGCTTATGGATATACAGTCCGCGAAGATGGGAACGATGCTTCTCGATGCGGAGCAGGTTGCGGATGCCGCCAGAGAAAATGCGGACAAACTGGGCAAGATTTCAGCTTCGGTACAGGAGCAAAACGCGATGGTAGAGGAGGTTGCGGCAGCCTCGAATGAATTGCAAAACATGACTGTTGCCCTGCAAAGCGGAATTGAGCAGTTCCAGTACAAGTAGAAATAGACTGGGTAGCGGTAACCCCAGCCTGATGCAGTTTCTTGCAAGGTGTCTTTATGGCACCTTGTTTTTTATGTGTGAACGATGAGGGTTTCGCTCTTCAAGCATTATGCCTCTTCGATTTTTGGTTGTATCGGAATATAGATATCCATCTCCAGCAGTTCGTTGCGGTCCGGCCAGCAGCGCTCGTCATAGTATTCGAATTCAGCTGTCCCTCCGTGCACATAAGGGGCATGAGGGAGCCATTCCTCCATGATAAAGCCCCATGTGCGCTGAATGGAATCGGAAAATTGCTGGGGTGTGCTCTTCGGAATAGTGAACACCGCATAAGTTTGCTCCGGGTAATGGCAGCGAACCGTACCTTCAGGCGCTTCTGCGCCTTCTCTGGCTTCGACGCCAATAATATAGCTGAATTCGCCTGTCTCCATATCGAAATTGTCGCAGATGCCATATTCAGCCGTAGATATAGCTTGCTCGTACAAGGTCTCGTCTAGTTTTTCCTTTTTGTAGCCCTGCCAGAATGCCGGGATGTCACGATGGTTCTGTCCGTCCGCTATACGGGTACGAATCGCGTAGCCGATTACATCAAAGCCTGGTTTGGTCACGATACGAAATTCCATTCGATTTCCTCCTGATAGGGGGTTAGTCCTCCGGATTCGGCAGAACGGCCGTAAGAGAGGCTTGGTAATTCTATTCCATTATAACTCAATGAGATCGTACGTTCTAGTTTTTTCTTGGAAAGGACTGTTGATTTGGGCAGGAGACAGGAGTATGATGATGGATGTAATGGCTCGAAAAGCCCACATGTGAACTTACAGCAAGGAGTCCTGCACCATGCAACAACTGTCCAAGACGAACACGGCTTTGCTCATTGTGTTCCTCGTTCTCGTATGGGGAATCAATTGGCCTTTATCCAAGTTTGCGCTATCTTACATGCCGCCGGTGCTATTCTCGGGAACGAGAACGCTCTTAGGCGGTATTCTGCTTCTTATGTTCGCTATTCCGAGGTACAAGAAGCTTAACTTTGGCCAGACTTGGCCAGTATATGTTATCTCCGCTATCGTCAATGTCATTTTATATTATGGCCTTCAGACGATTGGCTTGAACTATTTGCCATCAGGCTTATTCTCTGCGATTGTGTTTCTCCAGCCAGTGCTGGTGGGACTATTCTCCTGGATGTGGCTGGGTGAGACGATGAATGGTATGAAACTGACAGGCCTGCTTCTCGGTTTTGCCGGAGTTGGTTTGATCAGCAGCGGGGCAGGGGGAATGTCCGGCCATATATCGGTTGAAGGCGTACTGCTTGCTCTTGGCTCAGCGCTGAGCTGGGCACTCGGAACGGTCTACGTCAAGCGAAAAAGCGGCAGTGTCGATCCGATCTGGCTTGTCACGCTCCAGCTCCTGATTGGCGGCGTGTTTATGACAGCGACAGGCAGCGGATTGGAGAGTTGGGGAGATGTGCATTGGGATACCGCCTTTATCGGCAGCCTGCTATTCATCTCGATCTTTGTCATTGTTCTGGGTTGGCTGGTCTTCTACAAATTAATGGATTCCGGCGAAGCGGGCAAGATAGCTTCCTTCACGTTCCTTATTCCAGTTGTGGCGATCCTGATCGGTACTGTATTCTTGCATGAGCCTCTTACGCTAACATTGGTGATGGGATTGGCTTGCATATTGGTTAGCATCTATTTTGTGAATCGCAAGAGCCGCAGCAGCCAATCCCGTTAATCAACAGCTTTCACTTCTTAGCCCCCTTCCGAGGGGGCTTTTTGGCATAATTAAACCATCGCCACGAAACCAACAAGTACTATGCAGCGTTATTATTGTCAGGGTGATTAGGAATATACTGGATGTTCTGATAAAAGGGTGTAAGGAGTGATGAGATGTTTTCCGAGACAAGTTTTAAAAAGATGGCCGCAGCCTGTACAGTGATCAGTATCGTCATCATCGTGTTTTCTTGTTATGGATTTATTCTGTTATTTGACCGCCACATAGACTCAGAAGTCATCTTCTTCGGCGCCTTCTCCATCCTATCCGTTAGCGCGCTGACTATCTTAATAACGCTGTTGACTCGCAAGACAAGAGAGGCGCTGGAGGATGAAGTGACTTTTCTGAGAAACCGAATTATGGAGTTGGAGAAAGTCGTCAATAAGAAATAAAAAAGCGACGATGCAAAATACGAATTTGGAATGGGCACTAGCGGCTCGGGAAAAACAACCTTGCTCCATATAATTGCCTGATTGCTTTTGTACAAAGTCGCAAAAGAAAGATGGCAGTATACATAAGTATGGGGCTGAGGGCCAAGCAAGTGAGGAACATGCTGGCGATTCAAATGTTCTGGTTTTGTGCCATAGCCAGTTTTAAGTTTGATTTATTGTTTACCAATATGACACTGTCATATTAATCTGCTGACTGCTGTGAATACCGCCACTATCCGTTGATCCATACAATAAAGGTATTAACGGAACGAAGAGGGGATTGCCATGGCGGAGAAAAGCGGAAGATTGCGGTTGCTCGACATATTGAGGGGATTTGCGGTAATGGGGACGCTGGGTACGAATATATGGCTATTCGCATATTTAGGCGATTTGAATGTCATGTTCACCTTTCATGCCGATGCGTGGTGGACGTCCTTTGGGGAGTTTGTAAAAGTATTCGTACTATTTTTGATGAACGGGAAACTTTTGAGCTTGCTGACGATCATGTTTGGTGTCGGGCTGGAGATGAAGTATCAGCAGTCTTTAAGACACGGCAATGCGTGGCCCGGCGTCTATATCTGGACAGCCGTTATTCTGATGGCAGAGGGCTTTATTCACTTTACATTGGTCATGGAGTATGACATCTTGATGAGCTATGGCATAACAGCTATTATTGCAGCTTTTATCATCAAAGGCGGAGACAAAGCTATTCGGAGAGCGATGAAAGTCTTCGGAGGATTTCATATTGTTGTTATGCTGTTTATACTAATTAGCGGCATCTTGCTCGGCTTGAGCGGGGGAAATGTGAGTTTAGGCGATATGAAAGAAACAGTGTTATTATACAAGGATGGAAGCTGGCTGCAGCAAGTAGAGTATCGCTTGTCTCATTTCATCATATTCCGAATGGAAGCTCTGTTCGTTATTCCGATGAATATCTTCTTGTTCCTGCTCGGCATACGGCTCATGCGATCCGGTTATTTTGCAGTGGATGAAGAGGGAAAGAAGAAGAGACAGAAGCTTCTGCAGTGGGGGCTATGCCTGGGTCTTCCGCTTAATATGCTAATATTCGTCCCTGGCGGCTACTTCGATCTGCCGGTACGTTATTTGTTCGCGCCGATTCTTGCGCTCGGCTATATGGGATTGATTGCTAGAATGGTAGAGGGTAGCGAGAAGCTATGGCTATGGACGAGATTAGAACAGGTCGGTCAAATGTCGCTCAGCTGCTACGTACTGCAAAATGTAATCTCCAGCGTCATATTCTACGGATGGGGAATGGGATTTGGCAACAAGCTGAACCCGACTGCCGTAGTTGGCGTATGGATTATGATTAGCTGCGTTCAAATGTTGTTCGCTTATGTATGGCTGGGACGCTTCAAGCTTGGTCCGATGGAGTCGGCGCGGAGATTCGCTACGGTCTTGATTACAAAGTCGAAAGTGTAAACCGAAACAGATAAGGTGTGTTGGGGAACCATGTGGAAAAAGATTTATCCCCGGGATCAGATTGAGAAATATTTGATTTTCGACGTGCTGGTTGTAGTCTTATTCATCTATCAGGTGTTCATAGTGAGTAATTCAATCCAGCCCGTCGGGAAGATAGCGGCATTTCTGTTATTTTTAGCAACCTTTTATGTTGGCTTATGGTATCGGGACTGGCGATTGCTTGCTGCCAGTCTCGTTTGGTGTGTCCTTTTTGCGTGGCTTGGCCTTTATATCGACAAATGGATGCTGCTCAATGGATTTGTATTTGCCGATCTGCTAGGCCGTACTAAGCGCTTGTGGGTCATAATGGGCGGGATGGCCGGCATTGTAGTGATGTATCTGGTGCATAGTTGGCTGGATACGGGAAGTTTCTTTGCGCTATTTAAGGACCTGTTCTTCGCGAGTATGATCATGCAGCTGACAACAACAATCGTAGTACATACTAAGGAAAAGACGAAGCATATGAAGGAAAAGCTGGATATCGCCAGCGCGCAGCTGGAGCATTATATTCAAGAAGAGGAACGTAACCGGATCGCCAGGGATCTTCACGATACACTGGGACAGACGCTGACGATGATAAAATTGAAGAGTGAGCTGACGATCAGATTGGTAGAGAAGCATCCGGAGAAGGCGAAGGTTGAACTGAACGATATATTGGACACGTCACGCTACGCGCTGAGGCAAGTGCGGGAGTTGGTGACCGATATGAGGTTTGTCTCTCTGGCGAAGGAGATCGTACGATCCAGGGAGCTGCTGAGAGCTGCTGATATCGACATGTCCGTAATAGGCGAAGGTCCGAGGTCCTTAACCGATGTAGCTGAGACGATGGTGGCGCTCTCCCTTCGGGAGGCGGTAACCAATATGATCAAACATAGTGAAGCTACTATATGTACCCTTACCCATTACGAGCAAGGGGAGCACTATTATATTCAAATCATCGATAATGGCAAAGGCTTGAATCAGCAGGGCCAAGGGAACGGACTGCAATCCATGAGAGAACGAATGGCTATGCTGCATGGGGAAGCGTACATGACGGCTAACCCGGACAAAGGCGCGGTCGTGACGTTGAAGCTTCCGTTCATGAACAATGGGAGGGTTTAAGAGTGATCCGAATCGTAATTGCTGAAGATCAGAAGCTGCTTAGAGGGACACTTAGGTCGCTATTATCCCTGGAAGACGATATCGAAGTAGTAGGGGAAGCGGAGGATGGGATAGAAGCTTTGGAGGTCATTCGGGGATGCGAGCCCGATCTCTGTCTGCTGGACATTGAGATTCCGTTTCTATCCGGTCTCGAAATTGCGGAGAAGTTGAAGCAAGAGGGAGCTGCATCCAAGATTATTATGGTTACCACCTTCGCTCGTCCCGGGTTTTTGCAAAAGGCCAGAGATTTGAAGGTAGAGGGCTATTTGCTCAAGGATGAACCGATTGAATGTCTAATCGATGCGATACGGAAGGTCATGAGTGGCGGGCATGTCATTAGTAAGGAGCTGGCAACGGCTCTTTTTGTGAAAGAAGAGAATCCGCTGACCGATAGAGAAAGCGATGTACTCCGGCTGTCCAGAGCGGGAATGTCCACGAGCGAGATAGCGAAGCAGCTTTATTTGACCAATGGCACAGTCCGCAATTATTTGTCTACAGCTATTCAGAAGCTGGGGGTAGAGACGAGACAACAGGCGACAGAGAAGGCGCATGAACGTGGATGGATTTAGAATAGAGCAGACAAGGCCGGCACCCTCTGATGGGTTGCCGGCCTTGTGCATGTAGAGAAATGACAGGGTTTTGCAGTGATCCGAATTATAGAAGTGGCGGAGGTACTAACCGAAGTTCCTCTTCTGTCGTCAGATTGCGTTCCAGCGATTCTTTGCGCAATGCAAGATAAAGCTCCGCTTTCGTAGCATTAATATAAGGCAGTACGAACAAAACACCTATGCCGCAAGCCAGTAGGCCTAGGAATATCCAGCCAAGAAAGCTGAGATCCAATACAAAGATGCGGAACTTATGCCCTCTAGTCATTTGATTGCTCAAATCAACGGCTCGCTTGTATCCGATATTCGGGTTGTTCGCCAGTATGAACGGAACCATGCTATAGGCGTAGGATTTCACGATGCCTGGAATAATGAGCAACAGATACCATAGGAAATTAAGGAACCCTCGCCAAAGCATCGCCACTACAATATCCATGTAACGCTGCCCATTGAACGCATAACCCAGATGATTGAGGTTTACATCCTGTTCCGCAGCTCCTTTGAAATACTTCATTGAACCCACTTCAAGAGGACACCCTACGAAAATTCTGAACGCTAGCGCGAGTAGAATGATAAAGATGAATACACCAGTTAAGAGGGCAAGAATAGGTGCTAATAACCCCCAGTCAAGTCCGGCTTGAGAATCAAACGATGAGTCCGACGATCCGAAATTGAAGTTTAAATCAGGCGCATTAATTCCTCCGCCCACAAAGGCTAGAATAAGGCTGACCAGAAAAGCTTTCCAATACGATGTTCTAAGCACATATTTGGCATTAGCCTTTAATTCCTTGCGTTCCCACATGGTTGTTCCTCCCTTTGTCCACTATATCTTTTATCGTACGAAATGCCTTGCGGTTATAGTCCATTTAAATGCAAGGTCAACCGTCATGAAGAGACTATACCGCTATGAAGCGGTATAGTCTTATTCTTTACTCTATGATGTGCCGCAGGACCTTCCATTCCGTAGCTGGCGGCTGAATGATGAATTTGGAGAGATGTCCGTCACGATCTTCAATCGCTAACAATAATCCGTCCGGGACGGGAAGAATATGATGGATTTCGCCATCCTGTACAAGGTCCCCTGCCATAGCACTTAATACAGGAATTAAACTGTTTTCCAGCCAGGTCCTCTCATGAAACCATCTTGGTGGCGGCAACGGGGGAGGATATCCACCCAGCGGCGCGCCTAGCTGCATAGCCAGTTCCTTGGGGGTGCTGGATAACGAGCGGTCTTCTCCGATCGCAGCAACGAAACGAAGGCAAAGCTCCACGGTTGCTAGAATTTCTTCATAGGCCAATGAAGCATTCGGATAACGGATTTCAACGGTTCCCATATCGAACCAGGCAGCCGTATTGATGCCGCATCGATGAGATTGAGGACGTCCGAATAGACGGACGGATTCCTCCTCAGGCGAGGTCTCGTAGCGATCTCGCATCTCCTGCGTGACAGGCGGACAGAAGATCAAGCGATGAGGACTCGTTGCGAGCAGCTTTTGAATGGCATCCTGATATTGAAGTGCTGCATTCAGCAGTGGAGGGACGATATTTTGTCCCCATGGCTTCAGTCCAACATGGACATGAAGGCCGCAGCTCCAATTCACTGTCGCACCTTGCGCTTGAAGACGATTCAGCATGATGCCGATTTGCTCCCGCTCTGCCCATAGCAATGGGGGAGGCTTCAGTTCGCTGCCAGACTCCAGACCGCTCTCATCCAACTGCCGCTCATCCAGCGACATGATCCAGCCAGGCAACAGCTCTAGCTGCTCGGGCTGGCCCCCTGCAAATTCGATTTCTACACCAAAGGTTAAGTTTTTCCAGTCTACTAATTTAGGCCACATGTTCGTCATCCTCTCGATTCTGTTTAGGTTAGTTGGCGCGTATGAAGCGAGAGGTGGCGGGGCACGGGCTTACCAAGGGATTTTCTCTTTGAGCATGGAATTCCTCCTGTGGTCGTTTTATGGTGATTATATACAATTTTGGTTGTACGGCACAATATATGATTCTACTTGTACTCAAGCGAAAACGTTGCGTATTTACGAAAAAAGTGAGCTTAATGGTCTTCTTCATCTTTACATGATCTAAAAAATTCAGCTATCGATCTAAATTATCCCACCTGTCTACGGGCAGCACATCCTACTATGATAAATGTAAGCGTTTTCGTTTGTTTGTGCTATTGATTACGGAAATGGACGAAGACGCTGTCTCGTTTACCCATTATGCGGGAAAGGAGGAGCAGGCAAGCAGCAATGGCATGATTCCGTTTTGAGCCGATTGATACTACACAACAATTGGAGGGAATTAATTTGAAGAAATGGATAGCTATAATTGCAACATTAGCGCTTCTTGTCAGTACGTATGCCGTGTCTCCCGACCGCTCCGAAGCGGCACCGCCGCCTTCGACCGCCAATCAGACGATATTTGGGCCGAACGTTTATGTTTTTGATCCATCGATGCCGGCAGCCGACATTCAAGCCGTTACGAGTGCTGTGTTTAATGAACAGGAAAGTAATGAGTTCAGCAATCAGAGATATGCGCTTCTCTTCAAGCCGGGCACGTACAACATTGATATGAAAGTAGGCTTTTTCACTCATGTAGCGGGGCTCGGGCAAAATCCTGGGCAGGTGAATCTGACAGGCGGCGCACTTAATGTAGACGCCAAGTGGGATAACGGCAACGCTACACGCAACTTCTGGCGGGCGATTGAGAACTTGTCGATCACCCCGGCAAGCGGCATGACGCGTATCGCTGTATCGCAGGCAGCGCCGCTGCGCCGGCTGAACATTAACGGCGAGCTTCAATTGTTCGACTTCGATAATAACTGGAACGCAGGCTGGGCGAGCGGCGGATTGCTGGCTGATTCCGTGGTCAACGGCACTATCGTTCCGGGCTCTCAGCAGCAGTGGTTCTCGCGCAACAGCCAATACGGCAACTGGACGAACGGCGTATGGAATATGGTATTCGTCGGAGATACGAATCCACCGACTGGTCAGTTCCCAGACCCTCCGTATACGGTCGTCGACGAGGCGCCGGTTCTACGGGAGAAGCCATATCTGTATGTTGATGGTTCAGGACAATATCGCGTATTCGTGCCTTCCCTGCAGCATGATCGGAAGGGCGTCAGCTGGGTGGGCGGCTCCACGTCAGGCGAATCGCTATCGATCGATACGTTCCATATTGCACGTCCGGAGACTGCGACATCTGCCAATATCAATGCGGCGCTGAGCCAAGGGAAAAACTTGATCTTTACCCCGGGCATTTATCATTTGAGCGAAACGATTCAAGTGAACCGGGCCAATACGGTTGTGCTCGGCATTGGATTGCCTACGATCATTCCTACCAACGGTCAAGTGACGATGAAGGTCGCGGATGTAGATGGAGTGAAGGTAGCGGGTCTTGTATTGGACGCAGGTCCGGTTAATTCCACTTCCTTGCTGGAAGTTGGCCCAAGCGGCAGCAATGGCAATCATGCCGCCAATCCGACGTCGCTACATGATCTGTTCTTCCGGATCGGCGGAGCAGCCATTGGCAAAAACGACGCGAGTTTAATAATAAACAGCAACCATGTTATCGGCGATCACTTCTGGATCTGGCGCGCCGACCATGGCGCAGGTGTAGGCTGGACGGAGAATATATCGAAGAATGGTCTGATCGTGAACGGTAATCAGGTTACGATCTACGGCCTGTTCAACGAGCATCATCATGAATACCAGACCTTATGGAACGGCAATGGCGGACGGGTCTACTTCTATCAATCCGAGATTCCTTATGATGTGCCGAGTCAGGCCGGATGGATGAGTCAGAACGGAACAGTGAACGGCTACGCCTCCTATAAGGTGGCCGACCATGTTACAGACCATGAGGTATGGGGACTTGGCGTTTATTCCTTCTTCAGAGATGCGCCTGTGAAGCTGGAGAGCGGTATTGAAGTGCCGGATACGGCGGGCGTCAAGGTTCATCATGCGACGTCGATATGGCTCGCGGGCACCCCAGGCAGTGAAATTACGCATGTTATCAATAAGCTGGGAGGCCGCGTCTATGCTAACTCGCCTGCTGAGGGCATGAGGCAGACGGTGAACGAATTTATCGGTACGGGTACAGGCGGACCGGGAGTTCCCGGAGGACCGGAGACTGCGCTGGATCGTACGGGCTGGACGGCATCATCTTCACCTTCAAGTGGCGATGTAGCGGCAAATCTGTTGGATGGCAGCATGGCAACACGCTGGAGCGCAGGCACAGCGATGGCACCGGGACAGTCGCTGACGATCGACATGAAAGCGGCCAAGAGCTTCAATAAAGTCGTCATGAACTCTACAGGCAGCAATGACGACTACGCTCGCGGCTACGATATTTATGTATCGAGCGACGGTGTAAATTATGGCAGTGCGGTAGCAAGCGGAACAGGCAGCGGACCGATTGTGGATGCTGCCTTCCCCGTACAGTCGGCACGCTATATCAAGATCGTACAGACCGGTACAGCTTCCAACTGGTGGTCGATCCGGGAGCTGAACGTGTATACAAACGGCAACGGAGGCAACAATGGCGGAGGTACTGGTGCGGAGTTGTCGCGAAGCGGCTGGGTTGCAGCTTCATCGCCGTCGAGCGGAGACGTTGCGGCCAATTTGCTTGACGGTAACATGGCGACACGCTGGAGTACAGGCGCAGCGATGGCACCAGGCCAATCACTGACGATTGACATGGGCTCTTCGCAAAGCTTCAGCAAGATTGTTATGGACTCTACAGGCAGCAATGACGACTACGCGCGTGGCTATGAGGTGTACGTCTCGCAAGATGGCGTGACCTATGGCAGCGCCATTGCGAGCGGCACGGGGGACGGCCCAGTGGTGACGGCCCAATTCTCGCAGACGAACGCGAGATATATCAAAGTTGTACAGACGGGAACGGTATCCAACTGGTGGTCCATTCGCGAGTTCAAAGTATACAACTAGCAGCCAGTGAACACGGGGCCGGGGAATTTTTCCTCGGTCTCGTTGCTTTAAGAGGATATGCATAAGACAAGGGAGGATACGAAAATGATAGGGAAGCCCATGATAAAGACTCGCAGAACAGTCTCAATATGGACGTTGCTATGTCTACTGGTAAGCTGCTTGACCCTTACTCCGGCAGCGGCGGCACCCGAGCCTTATTTGTTATCCCAGAATAGGCCCGCTTATGCCTCTACTTCATTGGGGGCGAACGGCCCTGAGCTGGCCGTGGACGGCAATCCTACAGACACCCGTTGGGAGACGCAGTTTGGCCAAAACAATCAATGGATGTATGTGGATCTTGGAGCGGTAGCTTCGATTTCCCGAATACTTATTAAATGGGAAGGTGCTTATGCGAAGCATTTTCGCGTAGAAGTATCCAATGACGAATATACATGGACACCGATCTATACCAATACGAATTTTGGCGGGGGGACGACAGATGTAGCGGTGAGCGGCATCGGCCGCTATGTCCGGCTTTATGTGGTAGAACGTGCGCTGACGAGCTACGGCGTGTCGGTCTATGAATTTGAAGTGTATGGCACAGGCGGCGTCAACGCGCCTCCGAAGCCCCCGGTCGCCAATATTGCGCTGAACAAGCCGGCAGTCTCCTCCTCCGAGCAGAATGACGCCTGGTACCTGCAGCCCAAAGATTACGAGACGCGGAATGTGACGGACGGCAACCGCTCTACGCGCTGGTCTTCGCTGCACTCGGACCCGCAGTGGGTGTATGTCGATCTCGGAGGAACCACCACGATTGGCAAGGTGATCCTGCGCTGGGAAGCGGCCTTCGGCAGAGCTTATGATATTCAAGTATCGAATGACGCAAGCAACTGGACTACCGTCTATCGCGAGCTGCACGGCTCCGGAGGTACGGATGAAATATCGCTATATGCGGAGGGGAGATATGTTAGATTACTCGGCATCGGCAGGGGCACCGGATTCGGTTATTCCTTGTTCGAATTTGAGGTATTTCCTTATCGCGCCGGAGATCTGCAGCCCATCTACTCCATCCCGGTCATCCCGGCCATCTCTCGCGTGACGGTCGGCAGCGGCAGCTATGAAATCAACGATATCCGGCAGCTTGAGCCTCTGTATCCGCGCAATCGGACCGCCAATATCCAATCGCCCATTCCATCCAATGACTGGTGGCAAAATCTGCTCGTGGAGCATTTGGGCAATGGTACAGGAATTATCACTCTGCCGCTTAAGAGCAAATATACGAAAAACGGCTTGGGCTTGATGAATCCCGGAGCGGGCTTCATTAACGGCGACGGCGGTGCGGTCAATGCCGACGGACCGCCCGATCTCTTCGTTATGGCAAGCAACATCACCGATATGAGTACGATTGAGAGCAAGGTCGACGGCTACGGTGACTACTCCGTTGACGTCATTCTAAGTGACGACAACTCTCCTAAGATGCGTTCTACACTAGTAAAGGGCTCACCGTACACCTATCACACCTTTTCTAATCCTTCCAGCGTGGAGTTGTATTCTCCTGGCATTACCAGACTTTTTAATCGCAACAATGAGACCATTACGCTTGCGGATGGCCAGAGCATAACGGGAGACCATCTCGGTCTGGAGATTACGAATACGGATGGAGCATCGCCGCCGCAAACCTTCCTACGGCCCTACGGCGTGTTCGCGCCGCCAGGCACCATATTTACGAAGGCTGGGAACAAGCTCAAGATTGGGCTGGGCAGCGGGCAGAACTATATGTCCATCGCGGCTTTGCCAACCAGTACAGATTTGAATCTGTTTTACCAGCACGGCTATGCTTTCATAACCGATACGCTCGTCAGTTACAACTATGACATGCCGCAGGCATCAGTCACAACGACATTCCAATCAGTGACGGAGGTCAAACGAGGCGGATTCTCCGGGGATACGCTTATGGCTATGCTGCCGCATCAGTGGAAGGCGTCGAACGCATCCGCGACGGGGAGGACCTATCCCTCGATAAGAGGAACGCTTAGGGTGCATGAAGGCAATGCCTTTACGACTGTTGATCGATTTAACGGGATATTGCCTCAGTTCGCCGAGCCGAATAACGCTGCTTATTCAAGGGACAGCTTGAGCACTTATCTGACAGTTCTGGAGAATGAACTGAACAATGAAGGCGGCCTAATGAACCAAGACCCTTATTGGCAGGGCAAAGTGCTGCATCCTGCAGCGCTGGCGGCTATGATCAGCGACAGCATGGGCGATACGGAGCGTAGAGATTTTTTCCTTGGCAAGCTGCGGAAGGTGCTCGTTGATTGGTATACCTACTCGGAGGAAGATGCGCTTCACACGTATTATTTCCACTATTCGCCGGACTGGGGTTCGATTTTCCCTTGGGCAGCGGGATGGGGCATCAATACAGGACTGACCGACCATCATTATACGTATGGTTATTTCGTCTATGCGTCTGCGATACTGGCGGCTTTTGATCCCTCTTTTGAACGTGAATACGGAGGGATGGTTGAGCATTTGATTCGAGACTATGCCAACCCGTCCAGAACGGACAGCATGTATCCTTGGTTTCGCAGTTTTGATCCCTATGAAGGACATTCATGGGCGGGCGCTTATGCGGACAATAACAACGGCAATAATCAGGAAGCGGCGGGCGAGGCGTTGAATGGCTGGGCAGGGCTTTATCTGTGGGGAGTGGTAACAGGAAATGATGCATACCGGGATGCCGGAGCATGGGGCTTCACGACGGAGCTGAAGGCGATCGAGCAATACTGGTTCAATTATGACGGCGATAACTGGATACCGGAGTATGAGCATGGCGTCGCGGGCCAAGTATGGGGAAGCGCTTATCTGTACGGGACCTACTTCTCTGGCGCTCCCGAAAATATTTACGGTATTCACTGGCTGCCGACTGCGGAGTGGATGAGCTACTACGGCAAGGAACCGCAGAAGGCAGCGATGCTGTATGGCGCGTTCCTTCAGGATAATGACGGGCCGGAAGAGGGCTGGGAGCATATCATATGGCCTTATCAGGCGCTTAGCGATCCGGGAGCGGTCATTGCCAAATGGAATCCGGGCGTTATGCAGCAAAATGAAGTATTTAATGCCTACTGGTTCATTCATAACATGGAGAGCTACGGACATCGTACGACCGATGTCTGGGCCGACAACTGGTCTTCGGTCGGCGTATACAAGAAGGGCAATCTGTATACGGCGCAAGTCTGGAATCCAACATCGGCGCCTATCACCGTACAGTTCCGCAATGCGTCCGGTGTGACTGGTTCAGTGGTCGTCGATCCGTTAAGTCTGATCAAGACAAATCCGATGGAGCATACAGGAGAGAATGGTCCTGGTGGTCCCGTAGGAGGGGAGACCGCTCTGAACCGCACCGGCTGGACGGCCTCTTCATCTCCTTCGAGCGGCGATGAGGCTCTGAATCTGCTGGACGGAAGCATGCAGACGCGCTGGAGCGCAGGTACAGCGATGGCTCCGGGCCAATCGCTAATCATCGATATGAAGGCGGCGAAGAGCTTCAACAAGATCGTCATGGATTCCACAGGGAGCAATGACGATTATGCTCGCAGCTACGAGGTCTATGTATCGAATGACGGCGTGAACTATGGCAGTGCGGTCGTCAGCGGTACAGGCAGCGGCCCGGTTGTGGCAGCCGTCTTCCCTGTACAGTCAGCACGCTATATCAAGATTGTGCAGACCGGAACGGCGTCCAACTGGTGGTCGATCAGGGAGCTGAACGTGTATACGAATGGCAGCGGAGGCAACAATGGCGGCAGTTCAGGCGCTGAATTGTCTCGTTCCGGATGGGCAGCAGCTTCATCGCCATCAAGCGGCGATGCTGCGGTCAATCTGCTCGACGGAGATATGTCGACTCGCTGGAGCACAGGAGCGGCGATGGCTCCGGGCCAATCGCTGACGGTCGATATGGGTTCCCCGCAACGTTTCAGCAAGATTATTATGGACTCCACAGGCAGTAATGATGACTTTGCTAGAGGATACGAGTTGTATGTGTCGCAAGATGGCGTGAGCTATGGCAACGTCATTGCGAGCGGCCTAGGAAGCGGGCCGCTTGTAACCGTACAATTCCCGCAAATGGGGGCACGGTATATCAAGATTGTGCAGACGGGAACAGCATCCAACTGGTGGTCGATTAGGGAATTTAAGGTGTACAACTAATGGGACTTGTTATATTCTGAGAATAATACGAGAAAAAGGCAGGGGTTGCGTTTTTGCAATCCCTGCAACGGTTGGGGGAGAGAGTAACTGGAGAAAGCCAATGTTGCGGTGAGATGGGCTGGGGTCATAGATGCAGCAGGACTGGCTGCTCTGAACGATGATTTCAATGGGGAATTGCGTAGAGTTGCAGACATTGAACAGAGTCTCCTTGAAGGGAGTGAGCTGGTGGCGGTTGTCGTAGTGAAGGGGGAACTGGTTGGTTTCGCATGTGCTCAAATCTTTCGATCGTTCTGCTATAGTCATGCCCAAGGCGAAATAACCGAAATGTACATGAAAGAAAACTTCCGAGGCAATGGACACGCAAAGATGTTGCTCGCATTTTTGGAGACAGAGCTGTATGAGCAGGGGGTTGAAGAAGTGAAGATTATAACCGGTAAATCTAATGTACATGCGCAAAAATTTTATGAACGGTCGAAGTATGTCCCGAAAGAATATATTGCCTTTCAGAAAAACCGGCAAGAGCAAATGTAGGACGATGATGAATGAAGGTTATTTGGTCTAATGTAAAGCCCGCATGCTGCTGGAGCATAGAAAGGGGATATCCATGGAAGATAAAATACGCGAGCTGTTAAGCTATTATTTTAAGGACTATTCCCATTGCAAGGTGGAGCCGGTGCCCTTCGGGCTTACGAATCTGACTCAATTGATTGAAGTTAATGATGTGAAGTATATCGCCCGAATCTATAATCGCTATACCAAAAACAAAGAAAGCCTGGAGCTGGAGGCGAGAGTTACTTCCTATCTGAATCATGCCAACCTTTCCTTCCAGGTGCCGGCTTTCCTGTCTACCAACAAAGGGGATGAGTATGTACAGTTGCCCGACGGAACGCTTGGCGCAATGGTTTCCTTTATCGAGGGGAGCGTGCCGCCGCTATCTGAGGAGAGGCATGCAGCCGAATTTGGGCGTGTGGTCGGCGAAATCTCCGCTGTGCTCAGTACCGTTGCAACCGAGAAGCTCGCCTATAAGGGACAACCCTTCTCCCGTTTCTACAGCCTGCATCCGCTTGCAGATTGGGATAGGATCCAATCATTTTTCGAACAGCCGCCCTTTCCGATAGATGACGCAGACTTGGCATTCTATACAGAAATGGTAGTGTCGGTACAATCATCCCCGTCTATCTTGAACGAATTGCCTTCGCAATTAGTGCATCATGATTTGCTTATATTCAACCTATTGGCAAAGGATCACTCAATTTGCGGGGTATTGGACTTTGACTTTATCGCAATGGATGTCAGGTGCATGGAGCTTGCGATCTGTCTGAATCATGTTCTGCAGGAGTCGGATGGTTCCTGGCGGTTGCTGGAGGCTTTCGTTAAGAGCTACTCCATATTCTGCAGAAGCTCCTCTCAAGAGATTGCCCAGCTTCGCTACATGACTCGAATCTACCATATTGCGGTTCTTCATATTTACATTGGCCAGCATTATGCAGGGAGCAATGTTGAACCCAATTTCACTTATATGATGCGTCAGTTCCGTGATAGAGATCGCTGGCTCGGAGAGAATGACCAGTCTTTCAAGACGTTGCTGGAGACTTATTTGCTCTAAGAAGCGGAGGGGTGAAAATCAATAAATTAATTATTGTACCGGTATTGGTTGGATTGCTGGCAGGCTGTTCTTCAGCTTCAAACTATCAGGATCCTGGAAATCACACAAAATTTCAAACCGATGAAACGAGCGCCACTTTTGTGCAACTGCATGAAGAGAACGAAATACTGCTGACATGGGAATACAGCATACAAAACGTAGGCATAGAAAAAACGAATCCAATGTATCCCACAATACGAATTTATGATGAAGATGTATCTTCCGTCCTAGGTTTTAAACAATACCCGGAGCATGGAATTCAAGCGAATCTTATCGTTTTAGAGCTAGACAATGTCCAAAAAGACGGTCAGTTAATCTCCATCCAGATGGTCGAAGAACAATCAATCGACATGCTAACTGATTTAATTGTAAATAAGAAGGGGTTAGATTGAGCACGAAAGTGAGAACGTACTGGACAGCAGTTGGATTCGTCATGTTTCATATGTAAAAGAATGAGTTCGCAAGCGTTGGTTGGCAAAGATGCTATACTCGGCAGAAGCCTTACGATAAAATGGTGAATGGCAGAGCTAATCTGTTTGCCAAATGCACCATGAAGTGAGGCTTATGTACATGTTCAACTCCAGGCTTCTGTACAAGCTAGTCATTGCAGCTGCTATCGGCGCTGTGTTGTATGCTGTAGTCGTTAACTATATCTATGATCCGTCCGCATCCCGATTTCTCAGTCATAAGATTGATCTGAAGCGTACGCTCCAGCCCCCTATTTGGCTGAATGTCATGTATGTTCATGTCGCTTTCGCTTGTATCGCGTTATTGGCAGGGGCGGTCAACTTTTCAAATGCAGTGCTGAGGAAACACAAGAAGTTCCATCGAATGAATGGATACTTGTATCTGATTGCAATCCTCATTGTAGATATCACGTCGGGCTACATGGCCCCTTATTCTACTGGTGGCAAGGCCACGAGTATTCCGTTCAATCTATTAAATATTGCCTGGCCGATTATTACGGTTATCGCAATATCCAAAATTAGAAAGAAACAGACGAACAGCCATCGGCAGTGGATGGTGCGAAGCTATGTATTTTGCTTTACCAATGCGGTCACTCACCTATCCTTGACGTTGCTCCAGAAAGCATTCAGTCTATCCTTTACGACCAGTTACACGGTCTCGGTCTATATTTCGATTCTGGGATTATGGCTCGTGGCGGAAGTGATCAATCGAACAGTGTTCAAAGAGTCGCCTCAGCTATCATAAGTGGAAGCACCGATAGGGGAGCGTTCGGTCGGAAGCCATCCTATCGCTAAGCAGGAGGTACCGAAGATGATGAATCAAATAGCGAAATACGTGGGCTTGCTAATCGCGATTTTTGGTCTTATGCATCTTTTTACCTATATCTCCAATCTAAGCGCGACAGTTCAGTACCACCCGTTTTTCCCTATAGGAGGAAAGAGGCAGCTGAAGCATTTCGCAGCGGCCGCTGTTCCTGTACTACTGCCGGTTATGTTAGGGCTGTTGCTTGGTGTGATTCGCATTGTTCAACTTCGTGCAAAGCTAGGGAAGTGGAAGTTCAATTGGGCCTTGTTCCTGATCGTTGTGCTCCCGTTGTTGCTGCTCCCAGTACCTGCTATGCTCTTCCGGTTGCATTACAACGTTGCTCCCTTGATTAATGCAGTGGACCAATTGTTACCGGCATCGAGCCCACAGTCTCCATTAAGCCTGGAATCTTTTAGTGTTGCGGTTGGACTGCTCTTCATGTATTGCTTTCAAAAGAAAGACTCATAGAATCAGGTAATGTAAGTTATAAAGGTCGGATAAGGACGGAAGGTCGTCCTATTATCCGGCCTTTTATTGTGGCTCGACATTTACATTTCATTTAAATATCCGTTAAATAGTGCAGGTTTATGGTTGAAATGGCTGAGATCATAGGCGCGATAGCATGTAGGATTAAGTGGATTGATGTTTCTGATTTCAAGAATTGAAAAGAAGGAGGAAGACGATTCATGAAGCTTAGACGCAAATGGACAACATTAGTTGTATCCGCTTTCACGACGGTGGCACTTCTTATGCCGCTAACAGCAATGGCGGAGGAGGCGGCGCCGGAGGTTCTCGGTACGAACTTTGAGGATCACCTCGACAAGAAGGATACGGACCGTTTTTACTCGTCGAATGGATGGGGCAATGGAGGGACTTTCTTAAACGGGTGGAGAGACGACCATGTCGTATTCGAGGACGGCAAGATGAAGCTGCTGCTCGACGATAAGCCTTGTGTGGACGATCAAGCCCTATGCTCTGGTCAGCCCTATGCAGCAGGAGAATATGCGACGACCAAGCGGTACGGTTACGGCAAATTCGAAGTAAGAATGAAAGCGGTTAAAGGAGAAGGTGTTGTAACAGGCTTCTTCACGTATGGCACCGATCCGGACGGCACAGCACATGAGATTGACGTTGAGATTTTGGGCAAAGACACAACAAAGCTGGAAACGAACTATTTTACGAAAAGCGTAGGCATGCACTCCACGATAATTCCGCTGGGCTTCGATGCGGCAGATGACTTCCACGATTATGCCTTTGAATGGTCGCCGGATTACATCAAGTGGTATGTGGATGGCAAGCTGGTTCACACCGAGACGGGCGAGAGAGGCACATTGCCTTCTACACCGGGCCATATCATTGCCAATGTGTGGCCGGCAACGAAGACGAACGGTTGGGCGGGTGACTATACGCATCAAGGTCAGACACTAGTTGCCGAGTTCGACCGGATCGCTTATACAAAAGCGGAGCAGCCGCAAGGCGGCGTGCAGTCGGTCGAGCTGCAAGTAGAAGATCCGAACAAACCGCAGATCTACCGCATTGGTCAGACCGAGATGGCACCGCTTCGCTATCTGATGGAGTCCTTGAATGCAAAGATAGAGTGGAACGGTGCGAAACAGGAAATTCACGTTATCGATGAAGCTACAGATACAACGCTGATCTTCAAGGCAGGCTCCAAGTCTGCGACGGTGAATGGTAAAAAAATTACGCTGGCTGAACCTGTTACGCTAAGGAATGGTCATGCATACGTGCCGCTCCAAGCGCTTGCGGATGCCATCGGCGCGAAGATTGACAGGGACGCTCAGAAGCAATTTATTAAGATTTCCAGAAGCTTGGCTTAACTTGCGCTTGTTATCCATCGATTACATTCCATGAAAGAGGTGTGTAGGTATGAACAACAAGGTGATGTCTATCAGAAAAAGAATGACAGTTTGGCTTACGGCTGCTGCAATGCTTGCCGTTTTGCTCCTGCCGAAACCCATATCGGCTGCTGATGTTGCATTTCTTGAACCGCTGAACGGGACGAATCCAAGTATGTTTTACACTTCGGACGGCTGGGCCAATGGCGTCGACTTCGGCGTCGGATGGAAAGCGGTCAACCAGGAATTTTCGAATGGCATTATGGCCTTGCGATTGGATAATGCGGGATGTCCCGCTAGCTGCTCGGGCAAGAGCTACGCCTCAGCCGAATACGCCACAAATGTGAAGTATGGCTATGGCAGAGTGGAAGCGCGGATGAAAGCAGCGAAAGGAACCGGGCTGGTAACGAGTCTCTTTACGTATTCCGGTCAAGCGCCAGGCTCATCCAATGACGAGATCGATATTGAGATTTTGGGCAAAGACACCACCAAGCTGGAGACAAACTACTTCACGAACGGCGTCGGCAATCACAGCACGATCATCGATCTGGGCTTCGATGCTTCGCTTGATTTCCATGATTATGCATTCGAGTGGTCGCCTACCTACATTAAGTGGTACGTAGACGGAACTCTGGTGCATACGGAGAACGGATCAAGAGGCGCGCTGCCGACCAATCCTGGACACATCATGGTTAATCTTTGGTCGGGTTCGGGCCCGGCAGAGATATGGACGGGTAAGTTCAACTATCCGGGAGCGCCGGTTCGCGCTTACTACGACTGGATCAAGTTCACGCCGGCAAGCCAGCTTCCGGCGGACAACGGAACCGGGCTGACAGGCCAATATTACGACAACATGAATTTCACTTCCTTGAAGACAACAAGAGTAGACGCGACGGTAAACTTCAATTGGGGCTACGGAGCGCCGATTTCTTCAATGGGCGCAGACACCTTCTCTGTTCGCTGGACGGGCAAAGTGAAGCCGCAGTATACAGGAACCTATACCTTCCATACGAGTACGGATGACGGTGTCAGATTATGGGTGAACAATCAGCTTATTATCGACAAGTGGATGGATCAGGCAGAAACTGAATGGTCAGGTACTATCTATCTGACGGCTGGTCAGAAGTATGATATCAAGCTGGAGTATTATGATAATACCGAAGATGCCATAGCCAAGCTGTCCTGGTCATCGGCCTCCCAGCCGAAGCAAATTATTCCGCAAAACAGGCTTTATCCGAGCTGATGAAGTGAGTTAAATTCGCATCTGATTGTGTCATAAAGCTGTCCTTGCCCCAGATTGTGGCCGGGGCAGCTGTTCCTGTTAGAAGAGACGAAAGACGGGGGACTTGCGATGCCAGCGATTATGAGGGAAGAAGCTATTCCGAAGGAAAAAGTGATTTTGGACAAAAACTATCCTGTATTCGTCATTGATACGATTGGCGTAACGCATCTGTATCAGAAGCTGCATTGGCATGACGTGCTGGAGATTAATTATATTAAGTCCGGAACGGGCTACTACATGATTAACGGACAGAAGTATGAATTTCAGCAGGGGGATATCCTGCTAATCAATTCCAACGATCTGCACTGTGCCTACGAAAGCAAAGATCTTGTTATGACGGTTATTACATTCGATCCTACCTGGTTCGTCCGCAATCTCAGATTCGACCCTGAGCTGCTTAGCCCATTCCGGGATGTCGGCAAATGTTTTTCGAATTTAATTGACCGCGAGCATCCGTCCATGGGCAAGCTGCGCAGTATTCTGATGGAGCTTCAGCAAGAGCATGAACGGGAGCAGCGCTCTTACGGATCGATTGTCTATTCGCTGCTGCTTCGATTTCTTGCCACCGTTAATCGGGAATGCCGGGCTGTTGGCGCTCTCCTGCAGGAGCCCAGCATTAGTGAGCAGCAACTGGAGAAGATGCGTCAGGTTATAATGACGATGGAGAACAACTTTTCCCACCCCTGGACGCTGGAGGAGCTTGCCGCCTTGGTGTACTTAAGCCCGTCACGCTTCAGCGAAATCTTCAAGCGGGCTGTCGGTATTCCTCCTCTGCTGTACCTCATCCATATTCGGCTGGAGCAGGCGGTGGCGATGCTGGAGGGAGGCGGTATGAAGGTGACCGATGTCGCCATGGAATGCGGCTTCCGCTCGCTCACCAATTTCAATCGGCTATTCAAGAAGCATGTCGGCATGACGCCGAAGGCTTCGCGCAAGCAACCGGTGCAAAACCAGTGAACGCCACTGGTTTTTTTATTTGTCGGATTGATATAAATCGAACAGATTTCCGTATAAATCCTGGAATCCTACACCTCTGCCGCCGGGAACAGATTGTGGTTGTCCATGGAAGTTCACGCCGCGTTCCTTCAAACGCCGGTAATCGGCATCGATATCATCCGATGCGAACATGATATGAACTTGATCGGCAGCCTGTCTTCCGATGAGCGCCTCTCTCTCGGGAGTGTCTGCCTTAACTAATTCAAGTACCGTCTCGTTGTTAGGGCTTGGTGCAACGGTAAGATAGGACCATCCAGGTGAAAATATTTCTTCAGCACAATTGGCATTGGTTTATCTTTCTTACCGATTGCTATTATGTATCTCTTTGATCCAGACGTTATACCTGTTAAACTTAGTATAGTAATAGAGTGACTTGACTACTCATGATTCCACCGACAGAAAACATTCGATAAAATGTTGGGCGCGCCTCGATAAGCGCTGATCTTTCAGCCATAGAATGCCTACTTCGGATTGGAAATCGGCATCGCGTATAGCGAGCATTGTCACAGTTTCCAGAGGAAACGAAGACAGCGTGGATTTCGGGAAGACGGTGGCTCCGATCCCGGCGGCGACGAGCGACATAATAATAGCGACGCTGGAGCATTCGCATATGATCGTAGGCTCGATGCCATGACGTCTGAACTCATTGACCACCTGTTCATGCATGCGCGTGGTCTTGTCCGTCTTTAGTGTCAGCAGAGGATAGGTCGCAAGCTCTTCCATGCTGATGCTTTTGTCCTCGATAGACGGAGCCCACGAAGATGGCATAAGGGCTACGTAGGGATCGGATGGCAGCGGAAGAACCTCTAATTTGCCTGGCAAAATATTCGTTTCGAACGGAAGCCGCGAGATGACCAGCTCTACCGATCGTTTCTCCAGCAGTTGCCCCATAATAAAGTGGTCGCCTTCAGAGATTTTGAAGGTGATTTGAGGATAGGTCTCACGCAGCAGCTGGATTGGCTTCGGCAGAATGGAGACGCAGGATACGACGGCACCGATCGATAGAGTGCCGCGCACGCCGGATTCGATCTCCTTTACTTCCTTTATGGTCTCGTCGAGCTGCAGCAGCAGCTGTTCCGCGCGCTCCTGGAGCACTTCTCCGGCAGCGGTCAGCGTAAGCTGCTTGCGACTGCGCTCGAACAATTGGGTCCCAAGCTCCTCCTCCATCAGCATAAGCTGTCTGCTCAAGGGAGGCTGCTCCATATGCAGCAGTTTTGCTGCGCGTGTAATTTGCTTTTCCTGCGCGATCGCGAGGAAATATTTCAATTGCCGGATGTCCATCGTCATGCTCTCCTTTAACATACTCTAAAGGTATGGATGATGAATAGTTTAGATATTTTATATATACCTCAGAAGATGGTAGTATTCAATCACAATGTATGGAACGAAGGAGTTGGACTCTCATGATTCAAAGCCAATCGATAGCCGTTGAAACGACACTACAGAAGAAAGCAAAGCCGCCGCAGGATGGGCTTGGCTTCGGCATTCATTTCACGGATCATATGTTTATACTGGACTACAGCGTGGAGCAGGAGTGGCATAATCCGCGTATTGTTCCGTACCAGCCGATCGTGTTGGACCCCGCTGCCAAAGTCTTTCATTACGGTCAAACGATCTTCGAAGGGCTGAAGGCATACAAGACCGCTGATGGCCGGATTCGCTTATTCCGCCCTCGCGATAACTTTGCCCGCATGAATCGTTCCAACGATCGTATGAGTGTGCCTGAGCTTGATATTGATACCGCTATTACTGCACTCGAGCGACTGATCGAAGTCGATGCCGATTGGGTTCCGACGGAGCCTGGCACATCGCTCTATATCCGCCCCTATGTGTTCGCTACCCAAGCAACGCTGGGCGTCGCTCCCTCTGAGAACTATCAATTTATTATCATCATGTCTCCGGTGGGAGCGTACTATCCGGAAGGCATGAATCCCGTGAAAATTTACGTAGAGTCCGATTATGTTCGCGCGATGGTCGGTGGTGTGGGTGAGGCGAAGACAGCCGGCAACTATGCCGCAGCTTTGAAATCCCAGCAGATCGCGAAGGAGCAGGGCTATACGCAAGTGCTATGGCTGGACGGCGCAGAGCACAAGTACATTGAAGAAGTCGGCAGCATGAACGTGTTCTTCAAGATCGGCGGCAAGGTCATTACTCCGGCGCTGAATGGCAGCATCTTGGCTGGTATTACGCGCAACTCCGTTCTTCAATTATTGAAGCACTGGGGCATCTCGGTAGAGGAAAGAAGATTGTCCATCGACGAAATTTATGAGGCGGCCGAGCAAGGCTTGCTGGAGGAAGCATTCGGCACAGGAACGGCTGCCGTTATTTCTCCGATTGGCGAAGTGAACTGGGGCGGTCAGAAGCTTGTTATCGGCGAGGGCCGGACAGGCGAGTTGACGAACAAGCTGTACGATACGCTTACGGGCATTCAGTACGGAACGGTAGAGGACCCGTTCGGCTGGACTCGCGAAGTAGGCGCGGGCAAGACTGAATCTGTACGTTAATGAAAAATCACTTCAAGGAGCGGCGGCTTGGAGGGTATAATGGGTATGTAACCATCTTCCACAGATAGGATGAATTCACATGCTCAGGTTGCTCGGCAGAAGTATTCGCGATTTCCGCACTTCCTATACTAAGCTGCTGCTCTTTGAATACTTGTACATGCTGCTTACGAGCGTCATTATCATTCCTGTTATTACGTTTATCTTCAACCGAATATTAACCGTAGTCGGCTCTGGCTCGCTGCTCAACAGCGAGGTATACCGGCTGGGCTACACCTACGAAGGAGTGCTCGGGCTTATCATGATTGGCCTGGTCGCTTCTTTTGCGCTGTTCATCGAATTGTGCGTCCTCGTCATTCTCGTTCAGCAACGGTACTTCGGCAAGCAGGTCAATATCGCGGATGCGCTCTTGACCACGCTGCGCCAGACACCGAGGCTGCTTGGCTTCGGTATTATCCAGTTGTTCGTCTTCCTGCTGATTTTGATCCCCTTTATCGATTCGCCCTTATCGGCTTCTTTTTATGCGCTTTTTAATTTTCCGATCTTCATGCAGAGCAGAGTGCTAGACGCTTCCTATACGATGACCATCGTCTATGTGCTGTTGCTTGCAGTTGTACTTTACACTGTGCTGCGGTGGATATTTGTACTCCATTTTATCGTGCTGGACGGCAAGTCTATTACGGAAGCGATCCGCAGCAGTCAGGCTTTGACACGGGGGAGAAGGCTCCAGCTCTTCTTTTGGCTGTTCGTGCTGAATGCGGTCGTATTCGGCACCGGTTTTCTGGTCATTTCGTCGCTCTCTTATTTGCCGGCGTGGATGGATATGAACGTGCTTAAGGCGTTTTCGAATCACTATTCCTTGACGTTGTCTACGATACTGACTTATATGTTTGCGCTGTTGCTTATGCCGATCAACATCATCTTCTTGACGCGCCTGTTCTATTCTTTTGGCCATACCAAAGGAGGGAAGCCTAAGGATCGCCTGCATATCTATCGGAGCAGGCTGGGCAGGCTGGAGCAGCGAATCGTATCCCTTCTAAAGGGAAGGAAACGGACGAATCTTATCTATGCATCCCTTGCGGTGATCTATATCGGATTGGCTGTATTTGTAGGGATTAGAGCTAATGACAGTCTCGTCTACGCGAAGTGGAATGTACTGATCTCGGCTCATCGCGGCGATGCGGAGAGCGCCCCGGAGAACTCGATTCCTTCCATTATCGCTGCGATCGACAAGGGGATTCAGTCGGTAGAAGTAGACGTGCAATTGACCAAAGACGGCATAGCCGTGCTGCATCATGATTATAATCTGCGCCGGATGGCTGGCGTGTCCCACCGCGTGTCCGACCTGACCTACGAGGAGCTAAGCCGCCTCGCTATCGGGCAGGATGAGCACATGGAATCCATCCCTATCCCGACGCTGGCTTACGCGCTGGCGGAGGCGCAAGGACGCATTAAGCTGCTGCTTGACTTGAAGCCTTACGGGCCGGGCGACGAGCTTGTCAGGGAGGTAGTCAGTCTGGTCCAGGCTTATGGGATGGAGGGGGAGGTCTACATCCAGTCCTTTGATAGCTACTCGCTGAAGCTGATTCGAGAGCTTGCGCCGGATATTAAGATCGGCCAGATCTTATATTTTGCGCTGGGCAATCTGTCCGCGCTGGACGTAGACTTCTACACGATTGAGCAAGTCATGCTGACGGATCAACTGGTAAAGCAAGCGCATGCCTCCGGACGCGAGGTGTGGGTGTGGACGGTCAACACGAGGCGCAATATGAAGGAAGTGTTGAAATTCCAGATCGATGGCATCATTACCGACTATCCTGTGATGGCGCAGTCGATAGTGGAGTTTAACTTGTGACAACAATGGCCGCTTCCTGATCGATCAGGAAGCGGCCATTTGCCTTTATAAAAGGATATTGCTTTGAGTAGTCTCGGATTAGAAGTCAAAGTTGTCAGGGTCTGGACCCACGCGGCGATTCTCGTTCAGCGCGTCAATGCGCTCCATATCTTCAGGGCTCAGCTCGAAGTCAAAGATGGAGGCATTTTCGATGATGCGATGCTCCTTGATCGATTTTGGAATCGTGACGATGCCATGTTGTACATCCCAGCGCAAAATAACTTGCGCCACCGACTTGCCGTATTTCGCTCCGATTTCCGACAATACTTCGTTACCCAGCAGCTCACCTTGCATAAGCGGCGACCATGCCTCGAGCTGAATGCCCTGCTCTCTCGTAAAGTTCAGCAGTTCCTTCTGTGTTAGACGCGGATGAAGCTCCACTTGATTGACCATCGGCTTGATCTTTGCATCAGCTATCACATCCTGAAGATGATGGATCTGGAAGTTGCTGACGCCGATGGCTTTCACTTTGCCAGCTTCATATAGGGTCTCTAGAGCTCTCCATGCGTCTTTATATTTACCTTGTACAGGCCAGTGAATGAGGTAGAGATCAAGGTAGTCGAGCCCAAGCTTCTGAAGGCTCGTCTCGTAAGCGGCCAAGGTTGCTTCGTAACCCAGATCTGCATTCCACACCTTGGATGTCACGAAGATGTCTTCTCTAGTCAGATGGTTTTCTGCCAACGCTTCTTGGATGCCTTGGCCTACGGTTTGTTCGTTGCCATAGATCGCAGCTGTATCGATGCTTCGGTAGCCATTCGCGATAGCTGCCTTCACCGCTTGAACGACCGTCGGACCTTCTTCCACCTTAAATACGCCAAGTCCAAAGCCCGGCATAGCTACGCCATTGTGCAAAGTAACAGTATCTTGCAAATGATTCAACATCATGATAGTCCTCCAATAGGGTTTAGTTGGTTAAAAGTAATGATAGATAGGGTGATTTGTTAGCTTTACGCTACTTGTTGGGATGCAGACACAGTGCCTTCATCCCGTTTGTCCAGCACACGGGCCCAGCCCGTCAGCAAGACGGCGGCTCCCACCATGATGGCTCCGATCCATGTAGTATGGATCAAGCCGATGGAATCGGTAATGATGCCCCCCAAGTAAGCGCCGATTGCAATACCGGCGTTAAAGGCGGCGATATTGACTGCGGAAGCTACGTCTTTCCCTTCCGGGGCGAATCGCTCGGCGAGCATCACGACATATACTTGCAGCCCGGGAACGTTCATAAAGGCGAACAAGCCCATAAAAAATATGGTGATCAGCCCGGCGACCTTGTATGGTGCGGTAAATGCCAGGATAACCAGAACGACCGCCTGAATGGCGAACATATAGAATAGCGCTTGAGTCGGCTTGCGGTTGGCCGCTTTGCCACCGATGATGTTGCCGATGGCAATGGCGATACCGTACAGCAGCAGTAAAACAGCCACAGTCCCCTCGTTGAATCCTGTAATATCATGAAGCAGAGGAGATAAATAGGTAAAGACGACAAACGTTCCTCCGTAGCCTAACGCTGTAATTGCAAAGGCAAGGAGCAGCCGACCATTCGTCACCAGCTTCCATTGGTCTCCGAGACGAACTTTAACCCCTTTCTGAAGGTTGGAAGGCACTAGCAGCATATTCGCGAAAAGTGCGACCAAGCCGACAGCGACGATTGCGACGAATGCGGCGCGCCAGCCAAGCTGCTGGCCGATGAAGGTGCCGAGCGGCACGCCGGTTACGGTGGCGATGGTCAGGCCAGAGAACATAATGGAAATCGCGCTTGCCCGGCGGTTCTCCGGCACGAGATCCGCAGCGATCGTGGAGCCGATCGACATAAAAACACCATGCGACAGCGCCGATATGATGCGGGCAGTCAGCAGGACAGCCACGCTGCCTGCGAAGGCAGCGAGTATATTCCCTGCGATAAATACGATCATAATCCAGAAGAGCAGCGTCTTCCGTGGAACCTGAGAGGTCATGGACGTGAGCACCGGTGCTCCGAACATGACGCCCAGCGCATATAGGGTCACGGTTAGACCAGCGGTGGTAACGGATATATGAAGGTCATCGGCAATGAGCGGAAGCAGTCCCACGCTGATAAACTCGGTTGTTCCGATTGCAAAGGCGCTGACAGCCAAAGCGAGCAGCGCCAGCGTACTTCTTTTTTTGTCTGTTGTCATGAGTCGACCCCTTCTCTGTCGTATTGTGATATCCGGCCGGTAAGTGCTATTATCAATGACACAGACCAAATTGAACAGTACGTACTTTTAAGTAATATAGGCACTGAAAAGTACCCATAGCGTATGGCAAGGAGGAAGCGATGATGGCCAAAGAAGCGGCACTTAAGAAAAAATATAATATATCGGTCGAAGCGACGCTGGAGGTCATTGGGGGTAAGTGGAAGTGCGTCATCTTATGCCATCTTACGCATGGCAAGAGACGGACAAGCGATCTTAAACGACTTATGCCTGGCATTACTCAAAAGATGCTGACGCAGCAGCTAAGAGAACTGGAGGATGACGGCATCGTGAACCGGATTGTCTACAACCAGGTGCCTCCCAAGGTTGAATATGAGCTTAGCGAATATGGCAACAGTCTCCGGACCATACTGGATGCTTTATGCAATTGGGGTGAGCACCATATTATTCGGGAATATGGCGACAAGTTTGCCGTTCTTGAGGACAATATATTAAACAATAAAGATAAGAACAACGTATAGCGGACGAGATGCAAATGATTTAATGACGCCAACAGGCGCCGAACGTTGACTTGCAACGCTTCACCAGTCTACTGTCGTTATTTTTGGATAAAGCGCCATTAGATATGTACCAGTCATGGGAGGGGAATGATTGATGAAGTTTCGTACGGAAATTATATTGGGAGGCAAGACGGCGACGGGCTTCGAGGTGCCTCGTGAAGTAGTGGAGGCTATGGGCCCAACCAAGAAGCCTCGCGTTGTCGTGAAGATTGGCGACTATACGTACCGAAGCACCGTTGCTGTGATGGACGGCAAATTCATGCTGCCGCTTAGCGCGGAGAATCGCCAAGGCGCGGGCGTTGCGGCAGGCGATCAGGTAGAGGTAGAGCTAACGCTGGATACGGAGCCAAGGGAGATCGTAGTGCCCCATGATCTTGCGGCAGCGCTGGCTCAAGAGGAAGCGGCGGCATCGTTTTTTGCAGGTTTGAATTACAGCAATAAGAACCGAATCGTGTACCAAATCGGGCAAGCGAAGACAGCCGAGACACGCGAGCGCCGCATTCACAAAGCGGTGGAATCGCTGAAAGAAGGCAAAGTGTAAGAAGCGAGCCGTGAATAGATCGGTATCATCGATAGGATGGTGTTATAGATTCAATCTATGACTGCTATAGGAAATTGTGATTTCATTAATTTCAATTCATTCTCTACAATGAGAGTAAGATCATAAATTTAACGAGGTGAATCAGTATGGCGGGAAGTACATTCGGAGAACGTTTCAAAATTACTACGTTTGGCGAATCCCATGGCGTTGCGGTCGGTGTTATTGTCGACGGGGTAACGCCGGGAATGGAAATAGATGAAGCCTATATACAGGTGCAGATGGACCGCAGAAAGCCGGGTCAATCCTCCGTTACGACTCCGCGGAAGGAATACGACAAGATCCGTATTCTGTCCGGCGTGTTCGAAGGCAAGACGACGGGAGCTCCGCTCAGCATTCAATTGCAGAACACGGATATGAGACCCGAAGCTTATAGTGATATCAAGCTGCTGTATCGGCCGGGACATGCCGACTTTACGTACGATCAGAAGTACGGACACCGGGATTACCGGGGCAGCGGAAGAGCGTCGGGCAGAGAGACAGCTGGAAGGGTAGCCGGAGGAGCTGTAGCCCGCAAGTCGCTGGAGGGCAGAGGCGTATCGATCGTCGCCTACACGACACAGGTTGGAGACATCAAGTGCCAGACCTTTGACGAGAGTATTATTGAGCAAAATCCCGTTCGGGCATGCGACCCGGAAGTCGCTGTGAAAATGGTGCAGAAGATTGAATCACTGGCGGCGATCGGAGATAGCTGCGGCGGTATCGTAGAATGCCGAATCAGAGGCGTAGCGCCTGGTATTGGCGAGCCTACCTTCGATAAGCTGGATGCCGAGCTGGCGAAGGCGATGCTCTCCATCGGAGCGGTAAAGGGCATTGAATTTGGCGAAGGCTTTGCTGCGGCCTCCATGCAGGGCAGCGAGCATAACGACGCGATGGACAAGAACGGATTTTTGACCAACCACGCAGGGGGCATCGTCGGCGGCATCAGCACAGGCGAGGAGATCATCTTCCGGGTAGCGGTCAAACCGACTTCGTCGATTTCGTCTCCGCAACGGACGATTAACAAAGAGGGCGAGGAGCGGGAGATCCGCACCGAAGGAAGACATGATCCTTGTATTTGTCCGAGAATTGTCCCTGTTGTGGAAGCGATGGCCAGCCTCGTTCTGGAGGATCATTACAAGAGACAGGCTGCATTGCACGGGTAAGGCATCATAGCTGAACCAAAAGAGTCCGACAGCGCTTCTAGACGAAGCCGCTGCCGGGCTTTTTGCTGTGCATGCAATCACAGCGGGCTTTCCTCCTCTTGTCCATCTATGCTATGTTGAAGAAGAGTGGAAGAAATTGCAGCTCCAGCCGGCATGGCGGCTCGTATACAATAAGATGTAGCCAGCTCGGATGATTGGGGCAGGGAGGAACGAAGATGAAGAAACGCATTCTAATCGTCGAGGACGACATTCATATATCCAATATTATTAAGATGAACCTGACACTTGTAGGTTATGAGACGGAGCAAGTGTATGACGGCATGGAGGCGCTGGATCGAATCAAGGGCGGAAAGTTTGATCTGATTTTGCTGGATGTCATGATTCCGCGCATGGATGGTTTCGAGCTGATGGAGAAGATACGTCCCATGCAAATTCCGGTTATTTTCCTAACTGCCAAAAACGCCGTCTTCGACAAAGTAATCGGTTTGAAGCTGGGGGCGGATGATTATATGGTCAAGCCGTTCGAAGCGATTGAGCTGCTGGCTCGCATGGAGACTGTGCTTCGGCGATATGGAAAAGAAGAAACGATTATGTCGTTTCAAGATATCAACGTGTATATAGACAAGCGGGAGGTGACTGTCCGCGAGGAGGTCGTCGAGCTAACGCCCAAGGAATACGAGCTGCTTCTTGTTTTGCTCAAAAATAAAAATATCGCTCTATCTCGGGAACAATTCATCGAGAAGGTATGGGGCGGAGATTTCTACGGGGAGACCCGTACAGTGGACATGCATATCAAGTCTCTCAGGAAGAAGCTGAACCTGCAGGATCATATTAAGACGATTTATAAAATCGGATACAGGCTGGAGGATTAGCCGATGAAATTTTGGCAAAAAATATGCCTGTTCTCCATTCTGACCTTCATCATTATTTTTAATGCGGCTTCCATCATGGTCATTGAGCGCAATCACAGCAAGATGCTTCAGCAGGAGATTACGAATACGCTAAGCGCGAATATGAGCATCAATTCCAGTGTCAATGCGGTTGTACCGATCTTGCGCATTTATGATTCCATCGACTATGAGAAGACCGTACTGACGAATATTGCCAATCAGTTCGTAAGGCGTAACAGCGACCAGGGCAGCTATCTGGAGATTGCCGACGACAAGGACAAGACGGTATTCAGCAATCTGGACTTTGCCATGCCCTCCGAGCGCGAGGAGCGCAATAAACTGGCGCCGGGGGAAATCAAATATATATTGCGGGACATTGGCGAGCGAACCCTGCTGTTCACGGCGAACGTGACAGACATTAATCACAAGAGCTATGTGTTCAGTTATATCAAAGATGTAACCCCGCTCTATGCGGAGCGGATGGATCAGTATACGTTTTTTGTGCAGATGGATGTTGTCGCGTGTCTGATCTACATTATTGTCATGTTTTTCATCAGTAAAGGGTTGACCAAGCCGATTGAGACGATGGTTCGCAGCGCCAAGGAGATTGCGCAAGGCGACTTCTCGGAGCGGGTACATCTCAAATCCAGGGATGAGATTGGCGTGTTGGCAACGAATTTCAATGAGATGGCTGCGGTCGTCGAAGACAAAATCATTGAGTTGGAACGCAATAATGGCGAGAAGCAGCGATTTATTAACAATATTACGCATGAATTGAAAACCCCGTTAACCTCCATTATTGGATATGCCAATTATATGAGGTCGACCAAATATGATGAAGCAACCTTTCTGGAGGGCTTGAACGTCATTTATAGCGAAGGAAAGCGGCTGGAGTCGCTGGCCACTAAATTAATGGACTTGATCTTGCTGAAGGACCATCAATTCCAGATGAAGAAGGGTAATCTGAAGGATGTCGTAACGGAGCTGGAGCCTTCGCTCAAGCAAATTGTGGCGTCCAAGGGGATTCAGCTTGAGATGGATTGTCAGGATTGCCGGCTTCCACTGGAGAAGGATTTGATCAAAATCGTTATTTTTAATCTCATCGACAATGCCGTGAAGGCTTCCAGCGAGGAAGGCAAAGTGATGATTCGCACGTTGGATCAGAGGGGCAGTTGTATACTGGAGGTCGCGGATGAAGGCAGCGGGATATCGCAAGAGCATATTGACAAGATCTTCGAGCCATTCTATATGGCAGACAAGGCTAGAACGCGCAATAACAATGGAGCGGGGCTGGGGTTGTCCATATGCCGAAGCATAGCCGACATCCATCATGCCGAGATTGAAGTCGACAGCGAGGTTGGAGTTGGTACGACGATTAGGATCGTCTTTCCGCCGTGTCGTGAAGGAAGTGAGGATGCTCCATGAAAGGTGTAAAGTTTACGGCTATAGCCATTATTATTTCGTTGATGAGCATGACCTTGAGCGGCTGTGCCGACTTTTTTTCGGGTATACCGAAGGACACGGTTATGGTCAAAGAAATTCCACAGGAGAAGCCGGGCGATGTTGTGGAGTACAATGGCGTATTATCCGAAGAGACGGTTAAGACGCTTAGCATGAACGCGGTAAACAAATATTTTGAGAACAATCTGTCGCTTGACGATATTCAGTTCGAAATGTATTTCATGGACCAGCAAGGAATCAAGTCGCTTCTAGCCGATGCTACCCAGAATGTCGATAGGGAAAGGGGCTTTCTGGTTGAATACAAGGAGCCTTTGAAGAAAGTGGCTAGTGGCATTTATATGGCTACCGTCTTGAACATCTATGATCCTTCGGATGTATACGGCGTCGTTATTAACGCGAAGGATGGGGAAGTGCTTGGATTATCGAAGGTGAACGATCTAGGCAAGACGATGTCGAAGAATGAGCTTTCGCATAATCAGCTTGTAGGCTATGCCGATGAGTTCGTGAAGGATATCGGGGACTATAAGCTCAGTGATCTCCAACTTGGCGACAATTTTTATTATCGCGGGAGTGTTGAGTTTTATTATACGAAGAAGGGCACTGACGAGGTCGTTTTAAGTGTGATGCTGAACGCTCCGACAGGTCAGACCGTTGGTTTCTATAAGGATATGATGACCGTTTTGCAGTTTTTGTTGAATAAGGTGAAGATGACTTATATGTACGAGAAAAATAATAAGCAATAGATTTTACAACTCCATTACAACTTCATCTAACTTCTCATATTTGGCTCTGTTACATTTACAGCATGTCAACCACGATAGACGAAAAGGAGTACCTGATATGAGGAAAAAAAGATGGACCTATCTGACTGTATGCACGGCTGTTCTAGCTCTTTCCATTATGATGGCCGCATGCTCGGATGGGACGATGAAGGGTGGAGAGAGCGGGACGAAAGCGGGAGGCTCTTCCCAGATTGATCCGGTAACAAGTAACAACCCTTCCGGCTCGCAAGGCGAGGAGGAGCTAGCTGATCCTGCGCTTGCCGCGCTTGTAAATAAGACTCATCCCCTGCAAAATTCTTATGCGCCCGATGATCTGGTAGCGGTAGATGTACCGACAGTGTTCAAGAATCCAGAAGTGAACCAATTGAGGGAAGATGCTGCTAAGGCGCTTAAACAGTTGTTCGATGGGGCGGAGAAAAAGGGGTACAAGCTTTATGCACGCTCAGGTTATCGTTCCTATGAGACGCAGCAGGCCTTGTTCGCTGATTATGTGAGCAGGGAAGGAGAGGCGGCAGCTAACCGCTATAGCGCTAAGGCCGGACAGAGTGAGCACCAGACAGGGCTGGCGATGGATGTGACAAGCGACAGCGTGTCCAAGGGATTGCAGGAGGCATTCGGAGAGACGGACGAAGGCCGCTGGCTGGCGGATAACGCCCATCTGTATGGCTTCATTATCCGATATCCCAAAGGCCAAGAGGGCATAACGGGTTATATCTATGAGCCATGGCATATCCGTTACCTGGGCATCGAGCTGGCGACGAAAGTGTTCGAGAGCGGGCAGACGTATGAAGAATATACAAGCGGGAAGCAAGCGAAATGAGGAGCAGGAGCAGAAGGGGCAACGGGAAGCGAAAATGGCTCGTCGGAGGCATTGCAACTATTGCCGTAATTGGTCTTGCAATCGGAGCGGTTAGCTGGCTCCAGCATGTAAGAACGCAGGGAACGGACGGAACGGGCGCTTCCGAGTCGCCTGCACCGATTGCGAACGGGGAGGCTACGTACGAGACCATTCATATGGTGGCTGTAGGCGATGTGATGTTTCATAATGCCCAGCTGGAGAGCGCAAGATTGACATCGGGCGGGTATGATTTCAAGCCGGTCTTTGAACAAGTGAAGCCCATAATCGCCGGGGCAGATATCGCTATCGCCAACTTCGAGACGACGACGGCAGGCACCGATCCTTATAGGCATCAAGGATATCCAAGATTCAACTCGCCGGATGAAGCGGTGGATGCGCTGAAGGATGCAGGGTTCGATATTTTGACGACAGCCAATAACCACAGCCTGGATACAGGGAGACAGGGTGTCATACGGACATTGGATACGATTAAGAGCCGTGGATTGGACACAGTCGGCACTTATGCAAGCCGTCCTGGTACAAGAGTGCTGATGAAAGAAGTGAAGGGAATCAAGCTCGCCTTTATGTCCTACACAGAAAGCTTGAATGGCTTGGAGAGCCTGCTGACCCCGGAGGAGCTGGATGCGATGATGAACAAAGTGGATGAGGCGAAGATGAAGGAAGATATCGACTACGCCAAGGAACAAGGAGCTGATCTCATCGTTGCTTCGCTTCATTGGGGCAGTGAATATGAACGTGAGCCTTCAAGCGGACAGATCAATCTCGCGCAACGATTATCGAGTTTCGGCGTAGATATTATACTGGGCAGTCATCCTCATGTCATCCAGAAGTCCGATTGGCTGGAGAGTGGAGATCATAAGACGTTCGTCGTCTACTCCATGGGCAATTTCATCTCCAATCAGCGACAGGAGACGCTGGATAATGTCTTCACGGAGGACGGCGTTATTGTTCAATTCGAGATTCGCAAGGACAAGCAGTCAGGCGCAACAAGCATTCACAAGGTCGATTATGTACCGACATGGGTGTACCGGGATGTAGAGCAGGGGCAGACGGCCTTCACCTACCGGATTCTTCCCGCCGAAGATTATAGCAGCAACCTTGATCTGCCGCCTGCCTTCAAGGCAAGGATGGAACGATCCTATCAGGATACGATGTCACAGATGGGTGTGAGCGCACAAGATGATTGATCCGAATATAAGACAAAGGCCGGCCTATCGCAAAGGACTATGGTTTCGCAACATGGTCATTCTACTCGGAGTTGTCGCGTTGATTGCGATCTTCTTGAATCAATTTGATTTGAATTCCACAGGAAGGCTGGTTGTGGACCCTGTCTTATCGGCACCAATAGGCGAACGTGATGTGACCGTTGCCAGCCATAAGAGTGGACATACGATCGTCATCGATGCAGGACATGGCGGCAAGGACCCTGGTGCCAACGGAGCAAGCGGAGCAGAGGAGAAGGACTATACGTTGGCGCTGGCCAAGAAAGTGTATGCTCTGCTTCAGCAAGATCCCAAGTTTGATCCCTATATGACCCGGAATGATGATACGTTTCTGGATCTGGATGAGCGCTCTGCTTATTCGAATCAATTGGAGGCTGATGCGTTCCTCTCTATTCATGGCAATACGTATACGAATCCGAACATTTCCGGGACGGAGACCTACTACGATTCCTTAATCAGCATACCGCTTGCCGAGACGATTCACAGCAAGCTGATCGAGGCAACAGGCTTTCCGGATCGGGGAGTGAAACAAGAGCAGTGGCGCGTTCTGGTAGGTAGTGAACGGCCATCGATTCTACTGGAAGTCGGGTTTATGACGAATCCGCAGGAAGAGGCGAAGATGCTCGATAATGCGAGGCAAGACCGCGTTGCCCAGGCGATTGTAGATGGGTTAAAGCAATATTTTGAAGGCAAATAAGACTGGGACAAAAGCTATTATTCCATTTATCGTATAGTGTACGGCATGAATAGATGATCCTCATTACTAGTTGCAATTTTGCAGCCTTCCATAAAAGAGACAGGCCGTTTGAATTCGGTCCTGTCTCTTTTTTGCTATACAATTGGTTATTTCTCTGACCGCGGTCTTATTTAGAATACAAGTGAAGCTTTCTTCCATAAGCTTGCGGTTTGAGGGCCTGGATACCAGTTCGGGGCGTATGCGACATGAGATTGTACGCAGCTGTAGAACAGGCCTTCATGGAATATAATTTGCCCAGCAGTGTACGTGCCTCCGAGTGCCCATGTATCTATAATAGTCAGATCGACCTCAGCCGATGCCGTGTAAGAGTAGGATTCAATGCTCGTTGGTTGCCATAACGCCGGTGTCTGAGAGGGCGTCCAGTTCGTAGCGTAAGCAGTATGGGCTTGAATCGCTTTGTAATAGACGCCGTTATACTCCACAATGTCATTCGCCTTGTATGTGCCCAGCCACCGCCAAGGAGCCGCAATCACTTCCGGACGCAGTGTAAGGTTCTGGAATGAAGCTGACGCTGCTCCGTTCAGCTTGGTTGTGATTCGCAGGTCCAGCGTTTCCCCGTATGAAAGATCCGTGTCGGTATCCCCCTTCAACGTATAGCGATTTCCTTCCTTGGCCGTTATGATTGCGCCTGTGACCGATTCAATATCACCGCCAAAATCGAATTGAAGCACCCATGGGGAAATCGTATGGTTTCTGGCGGGGTCTACATAGAAATTCGTAATACGCAAATCTATGACAGCCGTTTCATAGCTGGTGCCAATTCCCCAAGCGATTCCTTGTGCAGACACTTGAAGCGGGGCGCTGGATTGTGCACCGGCAATTGGAGTGAAGAGCGACACCATAAGAAAAGCAAGTGTAAGCCATAAAGCGGTCACCTTTGTCATCCTTTTACGCATACATAATTCCCCCTGAAAATGGATTTTTTGGTATAGCGCTATAACTATATGCCCTCTGATCAGTGCTTAGTATAGGGAGTTCATTAACCTGATGAAGTAAAATTTTCATGACACGTTACATGACATTGATTCAGCTATACATAACATTGATATAACATATAAATATTTTATTTTACGATAAACCTCGCAAAACACTAGAAATAACCACATTATCCATGTAATTTCATTGTTAGATTACATAACACGTGCTATGATCATAATCAAATTTGATAGAAAAATAGGTTGAGGAGCTGATGATTATGACACAACGAGTTAGTAGTATGTTACAAAAGAAAGTACTTATCCCATTGCTGATCCTTGCACTGCTTGCAACGATGACAGGGACACTGTTAACCAGAAGCCTGGTTAGCGCTGCTGAGCCTGTCCAATTGCCGACTTTTGATATCCCGGCTATTTCAGAAGCTCACAAAGCATCTTCTTTGCCTAATGTCATTGTTGTTGCAACAGGCGGTACCCTTGCTGGCGCTGCTCGGAATGGCGATAAGACGAATTTTCAAAGCTACGCGGCAGGCACATATCCGATGGCGGATCTGGTAGCGCAGCTGCCGGTTCATAAGACAGCGGACGTGTCGACCTTCCAATTCGGTAATAAGGGATCAGGCGGATACTCGATTAAGGAGCTGTATGATCTTTCTCTGGCTGTAGACGCCGCTCTTGAAATCTACGATAGCGCGGTCGTGACGACTGGCACAGATACGATGGAGGAGATCGCTTACTTCCTGGACCTCACGGTTCGCAGCGAGAAGCCGGTCGTTGTGACGGGGGCGATGAGACCTTGGGATGTCATCGGAACAGACGGGCCGGCGAATCTCTATCAGGCTATTAAAGTAGCAAGCAGCAATAAAACGAAATGGTTTGGCACGGTCGTTATGCTGAACGACGTCATCTTCGCAGCTCGTGAGGTGACGAAGTCGAACTCTCACCGGATGGACACATTCGATACCCCCATGTTCGGTGCGCTTGGTTACGTGGACGATCCAGCCGTCAGAATCTATCGCGCCCCGGCAAGAGCGATGAAAGCGGGCACGGAAGCATGGAAATCGCCGTTCGACCTGACGAAGATTGCGAAGGACAATCTGCCTGTTGTCGAAATTGCCTATAACTATCAGGAGGCGGGCGGCGGCGCCATTCGCGGTTTTGTAGAAGACGGTGCAAAAGGGATTGTGACAGCGGGCACAGGTGCCGGAGGCATCTCCTCGAAAATGAGCGCAGCGCGTTCGTCAGCGATCAGAGATCACGGTGTTGTGTTTGTCTCCACGACGAGAACCGGTTCCGGCTCGATCTATGACAGCGGCAGCGGCAATACGATTGGCGGCGACAATCTGAATGCGGCGCATGCCCGCATGCTGTTGCTTCTGTCCTTGGCCTTTACAAATGATGTTCCGACGATTCGGGGCTGGTTCACCACATTCGGCACGCAAGATGTGGAAATCTCGGTAGATGCCGACACAGTCGTAACGACCTCTGTTGAGGAAGAAGAGCCTGTTGTGACGGGTCCAGAGACAGGCAGTGAGACAACAGCGCCGGAAGAAAGCGGAGGAGAGACTGAGAGTGGAACAGAGTCGCCTGGGGCAGAGACGCCGGTAATCGAGCCGACGGAGACGCCAGAGCTGATAGAAGTAACGCCATAATAACGAAGGAGGATGGCCGACATGACGATCTCGAACAGCAGGACAATGAAGCGGCTTTTGGCAATGCTGCTGACCCTTGTCCTCCTCGTTACTTTGCTGCCTCTTTATGGGGACAGAGCGTTCGGCGAGGAGCAGACTCCCGTATTGCCGACCTTTCCGATTCCGGCTTTGTCGGAGGAGCATCAAAACTCACCGCTACCTAACGTTATCGTAGTAGCTACAGGCGGCACGTTGGCAGGGGCGGCTAGAAACGGAGACAAGACGAATTTCCAAAGCTATGCCGCAGGCACTTATCCGATGGCGGAATTAGTAGCGCAATTGCCCAAACATAAGACCGCCGATGTCGCAACCTATCAATTCGGCAACAAAGGCTCGGGCGGTTATTCTATGAAGGAACTATACGATTTGTCGTTGGCGGTGGATGCGGCGCTAGAAATCTACGATAGCGCCGTTGTTACGACGGGTACCGACACGATGGAGGAAATTGCATATTTTCTTGATCTTACCGTTCGCAGCGAGAAGCCTGTAGTTGTAACAGGGGCTATGCGTCCATGGGATGTCATTGGTACGGATGGTCCCGCCAACCTGTATCAGGCGATCAAAGTCGCAAGCAGCGGCAAGACCAAGTGGTACGGCACGGTCATCATGTTAAATGATGTCATTCATGCAGCGCGTGAGGTGACGAAATCCAATTCGCACCGGATGGATACGTTCGAGACGCCTATGCTTGGAGCGTTGGGATACGTGGACGATGCGGCAGTTCGGATCTATCGTCTGAACGCGCGAGCGTTGAAAGCGGGTCAAGCGAATTGGGCTACACCGTTCGATCTGAGAACGATCTCAAAGGATGAACTGCCGCTTGTAGAGATCGTCTATAACTATCAGGAAGCTGGTGGAGGAGCGATCCGGGCATTGGTCGAGGATGGCGCGAAAGGTATCGTAACAGCTGGCACAGGTGCTGGCGGTATCTCCTCGAAGATGAGCGCTGCCCGTTCGGAAGCGATCAAGAAAGGCGTTACGTTCGTCTCGACGACACGTACGGGATCAGGCTCCATCTATAGCGGAGGCAACGGTATTATTGCTGGAGACAACCTGAATCCGCAGCATGCTCGAATTATGCTGATGCTGTCGCTGGCCTTCACAGATAACTTCACTACAATGAAGGGCTGGTTCGAGACAGTAGGTACGCAGGATGTTGATGTAACCGCACTGGACAACAGCGCTCCGGCCTGGCCGGTCGACAGCGTGCTAAGCGCTACAGCCCGTTCAGGCTCCAGCATTACGCTAAGCTGGCCACAGGCACTGGACGATGGGGGTGTAGCTGGTTACGAAGTCTATCAATCGAGCGGAACAAGTCCAATCGCACAGTTGACTGCCGATCATACCACCTTCCGTGTAACAGGTTTAAACTCCGGCACGGCTTATGGTTTCTATGTAATTGCCGTAGATAATCGGGGGATGAAGAGCGTGAAATTAAGCGGCAGTTTCTCTACCCTATCGGTAACCCCTGGCAGTCCTTCCGATCCTGGAGAGACAGGCGGAGAAGAACAGGGTGGCGGCGAGTCAGGTGAACATGGAGGCGGGCATGAAGAGCCTATATCGTTCACAGACGTAGCCGGTCATTGGTCGGAAGCCCTAGTGAAGGAAGCGATCGCGCTTGGCATTACATCGGGTTATCCTGATGGCAGCTTTAAGCCGGACAAAACGGTTAGCCGTGCCGAATTCACTGTACTGCTGATGAAAGCGATGAAGCAAGGAGGAGACGGAGAAACGCCGGCTTTCTCAGATGCAAACTCTATTGGAGTATGGGCGAAGAATGCTATTGCGCAAGCAGTGAAGCTAGGCATTATTAGCGGCTATCCGGATGGGACGTTCCGGCCGGACGGCAACATTTCGCGGACAGAGATGGTGGTCATGATTGGAAGAGCTATGGGGCTGAACGCCGCGACGGGCGCAGCTACCGAATTTGCTGACGATGCGTCGATCCCTGTTTGGGCTAAAGGCGCAGTCAATGAGTTGATTGCAAAAGGAATTGTGCAAGGGCGTTCGAACAATCGTTTTGCTCCGCAGGGAACAGCTACAAGAGCTGAAGCGATAACGGTCATGATTCGTATGTTGAAGTCTTAGAGGATGGTTCATAGTTTTATAGGGGGAAGAGAGAGTCGTGCGATGTACGGCTCTCTCTTTGTCATGCGAGAACGCTTCTTTACCAGTGAAGCAACAGGTGCGAGAGGGAATGTAGAAGGATATTGTAATATGACGGCTCCCTCCCCGTATCATATATCATATTGACTGAAAGCTTATCATTTGCATGAATGTAAGATAATGAAGATGAACGTAAATGAAGGGCTGATTAAGGAGTGGATAGAATGAAGCTGAATCACATTAATCTTACCGTAACGGATGTATCGGCAGCTAGAGATTTTTTGATGCAATATTTTGGGCTTAAGCTGGGTGGAGAGCGGGGGCGTTCCTTCGCGGCTTTGTTTGACGACAATGGAATGATGTTAACTTTAATGAAAGCAAAAGATGTGAAGTATCCGGCGACGTTCCATATTGGTTTCAGTCAGGAGAGTGAGGAGAAAGTAAACGAGATATACAGTCGGCTGGTAGATGACGGCTTCCTCATTGACCCGCCGCAAAGAGCACATGCGTGGACGTTTTATGTGGAGGCACCGGGAGGTTTTACCGTAGAGGTGATGGCATAATAACCTTTGCATTAATAATGAAAACATGGAACATTTCCCTATCTCTGTACGTAAGAAGAGCAATAGATGAGACAAAGGGGATTTTCACATGAATGGATTAATGGGATTTATTTTACTTCTATTCAGCGCTGTTGCTGCCTTATCTCCGCAATCGGCCTGGTATATGTCGATCGGTTGGAAGATCAAGGATGCGGAGCCGAGCGATGCGGCACTGACCATGCACCGGATAACGGGCATTATAGGCGTAATTGTTGGCTTCATCCTTATCGTGTCGAGTTGTTCGTCTGGAATTGTGAACACCAAGTGGGAAAAGCAATTCCAACAGAAAATAGAAGCAGGAGAAGTGAATAAGATCTCTTTTAATCGCCAGAGCATAACAGTCGAAGAGCAGGATTTAATCGTAGAGATGATAAAAGGAGCGCCGCTCATACGCTCTAATCGCAGTATGTCGTATGGTTCTTCCGGCTCCGGCAACATTACCTTCCAGGATGGCGAGAATGTTGATCTCATTCTGTTTGGGCCAACCGGCGGCATTGAGCTTCATCCTAACGGAGAGGATCATGTGTATCGAATCGAGAGCAGGGAACTGGAGACGTGGATTAGCTCAAATATTATAGAAAAGGAGTAGTCTAAAACCTCTGAGCCTCCAAGAGCAGGCAGGCTCGGAGGTTTTATTTATAGGTTATCGAGATTACGTCCAAGAAAAAAATGGAACTCCAAGCCATGCAGTTTGGTGCAAGAAATGCACGGCTCTGTCTACGAAAAACCTTTATATTGAGTTTGGGGAGGATGAACGTATATGGATTGGGTTGAGCGAATGAATCAGGCAATTGCGTATATAGAGGATCATATTATGGATGAGATTGATTATGGAGAGGCAGCCAAGGTGGCGAACTGCTCGACCTATCATTTCCAGCGTATGTTTCCATATATGACGGATGTGTCGTTATCGGAATACATTCGGAGGCGGAGATTGACGCTTGCGGCGTTCGATCTGCAGAACGGCAATGAGAAAGTGATCGATATTGCCTTGAAGTACGGTTATGAATCACCGGAAGCCTTCGCCCGGGCATTCCAGCAACTGCACGGCACAACGCCTACGAAAGCGCGCAATGTCGGAATCAAGCTTAAAGCCTATCCGCTAATCTCCTTCCAAATGACGATAAAGGGAGTGCAGGAGATGGATTACAGAGTCGAGGAGTTAGGACGGTTTTCTATTGTAGGCAAGCAGACCATGGTGAGTACGGAGCAGGCTTACAACACGATACCAGGTTTATGGGCTGTTGCGCGGGAAGAAGGCTTATTCGACGATCTATGGCAGATCAGGGATAGCGAGCATCCAATAGGAGGCATTTTGGGTGTCTGTGCGGACGGCGCCTGGGGCCAGAACGATGAGTTTCTATACATCTTATCGATTGCCTCGCAGCATGAACCGCCGGCTGGTATGGTCAAGAGGGATTTTGCCGCATCCACGTGGGTGGTCTTCGAAGCAGAAGGTCCCCCCGATCATCTTCCTGACTTATGGCGGAGGCTATATACGGAGTGGTTGCCCGTCGCAGCGTTTGAGCTTGGGAACTTGCCTGCAATCGAAGTGTATTTGCCGCCAGAAGCGAATAAAAATGAGCTGTGGGTGCCGGTCTCCAGAAAATAAGATCAGCCGTTGACTAGCCGGGGATACGCTATCCCCGGCTTTTTCAATTGGGTACAATCCAATCCTTACGAAGGCGTATCGTTCGTGAAGGAACGTCTCTTGTTTCGTCCATATCTTTGCATAATCATTAGAAGTAAAAGCAGATCCACAGCTATATAAATCCAGCTCAGGGGGTTTCCCCATGAGCTCATGGTTTTATGGTCCAGAATGAGTACTCGGTCCTCGGTGAATCCTCCCATATTCCAGCCCCAATGAATCCCGATTCCCAACCAGATGGATCCTGTGCATAGATAGGCATAGGTGAAGACCAGACCCATCGTGACAATGTGGACGGCATATGGAGAATGGAGCAAATGATGCCCCTGCGGAAGATGTCCCAGTAAAAAGATCCCGATTGATAGTAGAATAGCATGTGATAATGTCATGGCCTCACGCATAGCAGACAACAGATATCCTCTGTATATGAATTCTTCGGTAATGGCGATATAGAGCGTATAGATCAAAGTCATGAGCAAGGTTGGAATCAATTGCATTAGCGGCAGCGTATTCTCGACTATAAAACCGCCTAGCAGCCATCTTAATCCAAAATACAGGATGAATCCTGATAAGCCAATGATAAAGCCAGGACCAATATGATGCTTCCAAGGCCGATCTCGCATGGAGAGTTGATGGGATGGGATCATCTTGGATTTGCGAATAAGAAGAAGCAACAGAGGGAGAGAGAAGACAGCGCCAAGCAGCCACGCGATTTCTTTGACTACTGGATTTTTAGCGATATACACAGGTATCCAGGGCAGCATGCTTAAAGCATACAAAAAAATAAAAAATACTATTTTCTTAATCATAGGATCATAGCTCCTTTATCCGGAATTCGTTTGCAATCATCATACCGGAGAAAAGATGAAAGCCACATCTGGCATTCGATATAGATTAAAAGATCCAAACTATTACTTAAGTGATATGTATAGAAAGATCAGACACGCTATAATAAGAGGACAGCATAAGGAGGGGAAATGTGAGGACTCATTCTGCGGATTTTTCAATCTACGAACGCACTCTCTATTATCTTCGACTAGGATTCATACTAACGATTTGTTTGATCTACTTCTTTTATTTTGTTCATCGATGGGATCATTGGACCATAATTTTCGTAGCCTCTACCATGATTTTATTTACGATAAATCATTTTTTATACATGCGAGTGGCATCCTCAACGATGGTTACTCTTATTGCTTTATTAGATTTTGCGGCTGCCAGCAGCTATAGTTTTGTTTTTATACATACGAACATGCCTTCACAGGCACTAATCGCTGCTGTTGGCATTTCTATGTTTTATAAAATTCGATCGCGCCGGGCTATGATTAGTTTTTTTATTTTGCTGCTTATGTATTGGATTATTTTTGCTTCTTTCGGATTGTACAAAGGCGTACCGGTATATGTTGTCGATATCATTATTTTCACCGTGTTTATTTTATACACATCCATCATGGGAGCCCTCTTGCGGCATTATCAGCAATCTCGCAATGAAACGATTCGATTGAACGAGCAATTGCTGCATTATTCGAAGGAGATTGAGGCTCTTGCTACAACGAATGAGCGAAACCGAATCGCTCGAGACATTCATGACAATGTGGGCCATAGTCTAACTTCATTACTGATTCAACTTCAAGCAGCGCGCAAATTAAGAGAAGTCGAGCCTGAGAGAAGCGATAGTGTTCTCATGAAGTGCGAGCTGTTGGCACGTTCTACTTTGCAGGATTTGAGGCTGTCCGTCAGAGCGATGAATGACGAGGCTTGGATATCCGCCTCCATGGAACAAAATATACAAGCCTTTATTCAAGATTTCTCGGACATATCGGGAATGAACATTCAGATGAAGGTAGAAGGCAGCCTGGATTCTATCCAGCCAACCATTATGTTAGCTTGCTTCCGAATCATTCAGGAGGCGATGACCAATGCCAGAAAACACGGTCATGCACATCGGCTTGATCTTACTCTATGCAATTCGGATGGGATTCTTCGTATAACGCTGCGAGATGATGGGGTAGGCACGGATCGTGTGGAAGAGGGCTTCGGTCTGCGGAGCATGAGAGAACGAGTGGAAGGACAATTGGGATCTATCGATATAACCAGTGAGAGAGGGCAAGGGTTTACGGTTGCCATACAAATTCCTATTGCACAATGAGATGGGGAGGTGAAGGTAATGATCAAAGTATTGGTTGTAGACGATCAGCATCTGATGCGCGAAGGGCTCGCGACCATTTTGCAGCTAGAGACAAACATTGAAGTAGTCGGGACTGCAGGCAATGGTCGAGAGGCTTATGAGATGGTTAAAAATTGCCTGCCAGATGTTGTACTTATGGACATACGGATGCCCATAGTCGACGGTGTGGAAGGGACAAGACTGATTAAAGAAGAGTTTTGGAACACGCAGGTGTTGATCCTGACTACATTTAATGACATGGATTATATGACAAAGGCGCTTGAACATGGGGCTAGCGGTTACTTGTTGAAAGAGACCCCTTCGGAGATGATCGTAAGCGCAATTGCTACCGTGCAAGCGGGAGGTGTGGTCCTTCAACCAACAATTACGGCTCAGCTAATGTCAGAGCTGAAGAAAAATGAACGAGCTAATTCGGACGAGCTTTCACAAGCAGCATTGAGAACTTTAACGGAAAGAGAGCTGGAAGTACTCAAGCTGGTTAGTGAAGGCTGCAGCAACAAGGAGATTGCGGAGCATCTGTATATTTCGGAAGGTACAGTGAAAATTCATATCTCCAATATGATGTCCAAAATGCAATTCCGGGATCGAACTCAGGCGGCTATCTTTGCTGTTAAGACAAAACTGAGCATTTGAATCGGATTATACACGATAGCTGCGCGGATGCCGCTTATTTGCGTCTAAGCAGCTTGAGCAACGGAACACGATAGCGTCTGACAAGAATCCGGCAGACTGCATATAGAATGAACGTAGACAGGATGCTGTTTATGATCGATCCGATTAGAAAATCCAGACCGATATCGCTAATATCTTTGAAATGACCGACTGTCTCTACATAATCAGGCTCCGGCATCTGTTCATTGATCACATCCTCCAGATCGAAAGATGACGAGGTGAACAATTCGGTAATGAGATGGCCTGTCCAATAGTTCAAATAAAATAATAACGGCCACAGAACGGAACCGAGCGTTGAAGCTAATATCGCTGAAGGCATATTGCCCCGAACCAGACGTGCCATTCCAATCGAAAGCGGCAGACCGATGCCGAAGGTTGGAAACCAGCAATGGAAAAAACCGATTGCAAAGCCTAAGGCGATCCGATGATCGCCTTTTTTGATGCGCAGCATTCGTATGCCGTAATAGGTCAAGTAATTTTTCAGCTTATGCAGCACATAGGTTTCTCCTTGAAGACAAGATGTGGAATATTAGTAGTAGTGTAGCAGAAGTGACGGGCTGGCGTATACGGTTTTTCATTTTTGATTAACGTTTTGTTAACGGATTTACAATAGTTTAACCCAATCGATAACAATGGACAAATAGTTGCTCCTTAGACTAAAGAATAATAACGATAGCTAGGAGTGATTGCAGAGTGAACAGAACGACGAAAAAAGTGTTGACCTTTGCGCTTGCCGCGCAGATGACCGTCGGTTCTATTATGGCAGGAGTCGTGGCAGCGGAACCGGGAGAGAATCCTATTCCCGGTACGCCATATGGAATAGGCAGCCTCTATAATTCAGAAGTGCCGCATGTCATCATCAATCAGGTGTACGGTGCAGGCCTCACGGAGGACTCAGGGGTACTCGTGTCGCATGGTTTTATTGAGCTGTTCAACCCTACAGAGCAAGATGTCGATCTCTCCGGCTGGTCGCTTCATTATGCGGATCGCGGAAGCAATGCACAGACAGGGCCGACGCTGGGATGGCAGCAGCTTGATCTGACGGGCGTAATTAAAGCGAAGTCGTCTTATTTGGTTAAAGGCAAGGCAACCGGCTCTGCAAACCCCAAGCTTGATCTCGCGGACAAAGGCGACTTGGAATGGGATCGCTACATTAACAATAAAGGGTTGAAGGTTGTACTAATGAGCAACCAGCAGCCGCTGGATGATGTGCTTGACATCAATCCGTTCCAGTCGAAGCCGGAAGGTTACGTCGACATGCTGGGTACGGCGAGCAATGATAAGGGAAGCACAATTGACGGATTCGAGACCGAGTATCCGACAGGCTCCGCGGAAGGAACCTCCAAGAAAAAAGCGGTGCGCCGCGTCGATTTCAAGGATTCGGACAATAACAAAGCAGATTTCAAACAGGTTGACTATGAGACAGCTGTCGGAGTGGAGTTGGCAGCTATTAGTCCTCGCGACGGCTCTGATGGCGACTGGGCGAATATGCCTGATCCGCTTGCATTGGAGACGACTTCTCTTCCTACGGCCTATGCCGGACAACCTTATTCCGTCACGGTGACGGCTGCGGGCGGCGTAGCTCCATACGGGTTTGAAGCTGCAGGACTGCCTGCAGGATTGACGATAACTGCGGAGGGTGCGATTAGCGGTACTACTGCAGCAACTGGCAGTTTTGCAGTTGCTGTTACGGTAAGAGACGGCAATACGCCGGCATCTGTTCTGACTAAGGAAATAACTTTGAACGTACAGCCCTATCGTGCTGTTGTGGAAGATCAATTCGAAATCACTAAAATCGGTGAATATTCCGTGGGACAATTCAGCGCTGATGGCGGCGTAGCCGAGATTGTTAAGTTCAACAGCGACAATGGCCGATTTTATTTGGTGAACGGCGCGGCGAATCCGCCAAGTCTGGATATTGTCAACTTGGGCAATGCAACTGGCAAGCTTCAGAAGGAAAAAAGCGTTCTGGTGCAGGTGCTGGCTGAGAAGAATGGTTTTACATTCGGAGATTTGACAAGCGTCGATATTAATACGACGACCAAGCGTATCTATGTCGCGGTCCAAGAGGCGAACCCCCTTAAAGCTGGGAAAATTCTTGCACTGGATTATAACGGCAATCTGATGGCGGAATATGCGGCCGGTATTCAGCCGGATATGATCAAGTCAACGCCGGATGGTCGTTATGTGATGACTGCCGATGAAGCGGAGCCTCGTCTTGGCACGCAGGACCCGCCGGGCAGCGTTACGATTGTCGATACGAAATCGGGACAGTCGACTCAAGTATACTTTGACGATCCGACTGTGATCGACGATCTGGTCCATATTCGCGGAGCGGCAGATCCTGCCGACGGCCGCATTAAGAGCAAAGGCACAAAGGAAGATGCGTATTACGATCTGGAGCCGGAGTATATCGCATTATCCAAAGACTACAAAAAAGCGTATGTAGCTCTTCAAGAGAATAACGCCATTGCTGTAATCGATATTGAGAGCAAAAAAGTAGAGGCGGTAAAAGGTCTTGGCCTTAAAGATTTCAGTCTTGCAGCCAATGCTCTCGATGTACAGCGCGACGGAGCGATCTTGCTGGAGAACGTGCCGTTCCACGGCATCTACATGCCTGACGGCATGGCTTCACATACGATTAACGGTCAGACGTATTTGTTCACGGCGAACGAGGGCGATGCGACGGAATGGCCGGGACGTACGAATGCCAGCACGATTGGAGCAATGAAGGGTCTATTGAATCCGGATTCCGAAGCTTACAAATTTCTGAATGGCACTAGCAAGTATGACAGTGTAGAAGTGGTATCGGATATGGGGCATGACGGTCTCTATATGTATGGCGGGCGTTCCTTCTCCATATGGAACGCGGATACGATGGAACTGGTCTATGACAGCGGCAGTGATTTCGAAACGATTACGGGCCAGAGACTGCCGGATTATTTTAATGTCAGCAACAGCAAGATTACAATGGATGACCGCAGCACGAAAAAGGGACCTGAGCCGGAGGATATTAAGACAGGCATCGTTGGCAACCGGGTTATGGCCTTTGTCGGTCTGGAACGCGTCGGCGGCTTTATGACGTACGATGTGACGAATCCACAAGCGCCATCATTCGTGAATTATACGAATTCACGCGTGTTCCTGAATGAGAGCGGTAAGGTGAATCTGGATACGGATACCGGACCAGAGGGACTGGAGTTTATTCCGGCATCGCTCAGTCCAACTGGTTTGCCGCTCCTGCTTGTCGCCTTTGAAGTAGGCGGCAAGGTAGGCATCTTCCAATTGGAGGTTACCAAGGTAAGTCTTGACCGCAAGACAGTATCCTTAACGGCAGGAGGCGCGGCGGTTAAGTTGACTGCTAAGGTAGAGCCGATGGCTGACGGTGAAGCGACCGCCACATGGTCCAGCTCCGATGAAACGGTTGCGAAGGTGGATGCAAACGGTACAATCCGTCCGCTCCGAGCAGGCAAAGCGGTCATTACGGCAATCAGCGCTGATGGATATGGCAGCGCGGAAGCAACGGTGACGGTATCCGCAAGCAGCGGGGGAGGCAGCACGCCAAGTCCGGAGCCAACACCGGAACCAACGCCTGAGCCGACTCCAGAGCCAACACCGGAGACGCCGGTCTTTACAGATGTGAGTGGACATTGGGCGAAGGATGCTATCGGCAAGCTGGCTAAGGCAGGCATCTTGCTGGGCAAGCCGGATGGCAGCTTCCAGCCGGATCAGAAGATGACCAGAGCGGAATATGCGGCCGTTCTGAACAGACTGCTTGGCCTCAAGCCGCAGCAGGCGGAAGCGATATTCCAGGACGTACCGAACCAAGCCTGGTATAGCGCTGATGTTCGCAGCTTGAGCGCAGCGGGCATTATATCCGGCTTCCCGGATGGAAGCTTCCGCCCAGGAAGCGAAATTACGCGTGAACAAGCATTCGTTCTGCTGTACCGTGCGCTGAAGGATAAGCTGGATGTTAAGGCCGGGCCAAGTGCGGAATATACCGATGAAGCGGATGTGTCGGCTTGGGCGGTTGAAGCCGTTAAGGCGCTGACGCAAGGGGGCGTGCTGGAAGGCAATGCGAGCGGCAAGCTGAATCCGAAGCAGTCCATTTCTAGAGCGGAAATTGCGAAGATCGTATCCTTCTTCGTGAAATAAGAGGCATGAGAAGAACCGGAAGCGAATAGGCTTCCGGTTTTTTGCGTTGTGACAAATTGTTCTTGAAAGCCGCAAGCACGTGCGCTATAGTAATTGGAATTCTTTTAATAGGGAGGAGTTCCATGGATACCCATTCGACTAATCCTATTCTTCTGGCCATTCCTGAACGTATCGAAAGCAAACGACTCATCATACGGGCCCCGCTGCTGAATGACGGCCCAATGGTTAACGCGGCTGTGCAAGGGAGCATCGACGAGCTGCGTCCATGGATGCCATGGGCGCGCCATGTGCCAACGGAGGAGCAATCGGAAGTGATTTCACGGGAAGGGCGAATCCACTACTTGGAGCGTTCCGACCTCAGGATGTATCTGATTCATAAGGAAACGGGGCAATTCATCGGGAGCAGCGGTCTTCTCCGCATCGATTGGCAGGCTCGTAAGTTTGAAATTGGCTACTGGCTGAATACGCCGCATAGTGGACAAGGCTATATGACGGAAGCGGTAGAACGTATAGCGGAGTTTGCTATTCAAGAGCTGCAAGCCAACCGAATTGAGATTCGTATCGATTCACGCAATGAGAGAAGCATCCATGTCGCAGAACGGCTCGGCTATACGCTGGAGGGCACATTACGCAATGAGAAGTGCGATGTCTATGGGATGTTAAGCCATACACGAATCTATGCCAAGGTACGCGGCGTGGAATTCCAATAACGCAAGAGTGACTCACAAGCGGAAAGGAACGACGCTGATGAAACAAAACAAATACGACGATCAAGGTTTTTTTGATCAATATAGTGGAATGGCGCGATCGGTGGGCGGACTGGATGCAGCGGGGGAGTGGCCTGTACTGCGAGGGATGCTGCCTGATCTTCAGGGCCAACGAGTGCTGGATCTCGGCTGCGGTTATGGCTGGCATTGCCGCTATGCGATGGAGATGGGAGCAAAGAGTGTAGTTGGCGTTGATCTGTCTGACAATATGCTGAAGCGCGCCAGAGAGATGACCGACGACCCGCATATCGAGTACCGCCGATTGGCCATCGAGGATTTCGACTCTGAAGAAGGGCAATTTGACGTTATTCTGAGCTCGCTTGCGCTTCATTATGTCGAATCGTTCGAGCTGACTTGCCGGAAGGTCTATCATAGTCTGGCGCATGGCGGAGCATTCATCTTCTCCGTGGAACATCCCGTCTTTACGGCTCGCGCGGAACAGGATTGGCATTACGGACCGGAGGGGGAACGGCTCCACTGGCCGGTTGACGGCTATCAGGAAGAGGGAATGAGAGTGGCTAGGTTTTTGGGCCATGATGTCGTAAAGTACCACAGGACCGTTGCGACGATTATGAATCATATAATCGATGCCGGATTTGTCATTACGAGGGTTGCGGAGCCGCAGCCGACCGAAGAAGTGCTGCTGCAGTATCCGGAGATGAAGGATGAGGCCCGGCGGCCGATTTTTCTGCTTATTGCAGCAGTTAAGGCGTGAAACAGATAAAGCAAAGGCCGCATATTGCGGCCTTTTTCAATTACAAGGGGCAGTCATCCGAAGTAAGCATAGCTTGATCATGCTCGCTGCCGAAGGCATTGTATAGGCTGTCTTGGGCCAAGTCCCGTTTCTTGCAAAGAGCCTCCGTGGAGCAGGCTTCGTAGCCATTGGACCAGAGTGCCTCTATTGCCGTATCGATGATAGCTACGTCCTTAAATTCCCGAGGTCGCCCGCTTTACTTATCAAAATTTCTCTTCCCTATCTTTGCATTCTGCGTACATACTGCCAGCATATCTATTTTGTACTGATCTGTTAAGCATATAGATTCTACTCCTATTTCTCTGACAATAAGCGTCGAAAATACAATGAGTTGTGAAACTTCTTATATAGGTATTTTCTACCAAAAAATGATGTAGCGCTCTGCTATGATGAAGAAAATGAAACGAAAAGAATGGGGAGTTTATTGATGGATTGGTCTGGAATCGCGAATAGAGCGTTATCCCATTACGGAGTAGATGTCGAGTCATTAGAAGCTATCGCGCAAAGCGCCAGCATGATTTATAAAGTGACCGATAAAAGTGGAGCGGTATACAGCTTAAGGCTTCATCAGTCTAAAAGCGATACGCTGGAAAGTTATTGGTCCGATCCTGATGTTATTCGTTCGGAGATGTTGTGGCTTCAAGCATTGGCTGAAGGAACGGATCTGGTGCTTCCAGTTCCCAATAAGAATTCTAGGGGTGAGTACATTACGGATGTTGACGGCATGCCGTGCTCCTTGCTATGTTGGGTCGAGGGAGAGCAAAAGCCGTTTGTTCCTTCTGCCGACGATGCAAGATTAGTTGGCATCATGATGGGGAAGCTGCATAAGCAGGCCTCCGTCTGGCAGCCGCCTGCAGCCTTTGTTCGTCCAGAATCAGATAGCCAAGCGATGATGGAAGCGCTGGGGAAAGTGGAGCCATGGGTAGAAACGGGGTTATTAAGTGAGGACATCTTCAATCTGCTCGTTCGAGCGAGTGAAAGGGCACAGGACATCCTGCATCATGTGGAGCGGACGGCAGAGCATTGGGGAATGATTCACGGCGATCTTATACCAAGCAATTTCTTGTTTCATGGTCAGGAATGTCGTCCGATTGATTTTGGCGCATGCGGGCCGGGTTATTTTCTATACGATTTGGCATGGTCGTTTTCTTTCATACATCCTATGCATCGAGGTTCGCTGGTGGATGCCTATTCGGAGCAATTCTCTCTTCCGCCAAATTATGAACGACTCCTTGAGGCTTGTTTTGTGATGGCACAGCTTAGTACGTTGAATTTCTGGCTCGGCCTGCCGGACGCAACGTCTTGGGTGCCAGAACATCTCTCCAAGCTTGCGTCCAGAGAGTGCACCCGATATATTCAAGATGAGCCGTTCCTGTACTCAGGGATACCATTTTGGGAATAAAGGGAATCTGCGTCCCAATCATTGGAAGGGGTTACGCATATGAGTTCTATTAAAAACAGGTTGGTCTACGCTGGGGTGACCGTCCTTATACTTGCTGCCGGACTTGCTACAAGGGAGTGGGCGGGCTATCTGCCGGAATTTGTGGCGCTGCATGCCGGTGATGCGCTGTGGGCAGCTATGATCTATGGTGGGTTTCGTGTATTAGGCACACATAGAAGGCTGGAATGGGCAGTAGCATGCAGCATTGGCTTTTGCTTCGCTATTGAGTTAAGCCAGTTGTATCAGGCCGACTGGATTCAAGCAGTTAGAGAGACAAGACTAGGCGGACTTATATTAGGCAGAGGGTTCCTGTTCGTGGATTTGATCAGATACGTTGTCGGCATATGGGTTGTGTATGCTGCTGATCGATGGGCTCACTCCAGTAGGGGAAGGTCGTAAGGAAGAAGTTTGCACATGTAGGGCTGCGTTGCTATCATACATACATATCATGCGAAAGAAGGACAACATCATGGAGAAGACGTTGACGTTATTCACGGCATATAATCAATCGAACTATCCGCTCATTGGACACGGGAAACGGAATGCGCAAGTGTTGAAAGAGGCGTTCGCGAACATAGACGACTCCTTGGACGGCGATACGTACGGTTCGGGCAAGGTGATTGAGCAATTCCAGGATCGGATGGCGAAGCTTCTGGGCAAGGAAGCGGCGGTGTTTTTCCCAAGCGGCACGATGGCGCAGCAGATTGCTCTGCGGATATGGAGCGATGAGAAGGGCTCAAGGAAGATTGGCTATCATCCGCTAAGTCATCTCGAAATCCATGAGGAAGACGGGCCGAAGGAGCTTCATCATCTGGAGCCGTTGCTATTGGCGGACGAGAACCGTCCTGTCTTGCTTCGTGATCTTCATGGATTGCCTGAAGATATCTCCGCCGTGCTGCTGGAGCTGCCGCAGCGGGAGATCGGCGGCCAATTGCCGGAATACGAGGAGCTTGAAGCGATGTCGGCTTACTGCAGGGAACGAGGCATCAAGCTTCATCTGGACGGTGCCAGACTGCTCGAAGTGCTGCCCTATTACGGCAAGTCTGCCGCGGAAGTATGTGCATTGTTCGACAGCGTCTATATCTCGGTCTACAAAGGAATCGGAGGAATCGCGGGCGCCGTGCTCGCGGGAGACAAAAGCTTCATAAAGCAGTCGAAAATATGGAAGAGAAGGCATGGCGGCGATTTGATCAGCTTATATCCGTATATTGTTGTTGCTGATTATTATTTAAAGCAGCGATTGCCGCGTATGGAGCGATATTACCGGGATGCTGTCGAGCTTGCGGGATTGTATCGAACAAGCGACGCTCTTCGTGTGAGGCCGGAAGTGCCAGTATCGAACATGTTCCATGTTCATTCCGACTTGAAGAAGGAACAACTGGAAGCAGCCTTTATCCAGGTATCGCAGGAGACTGGAGTTGGCTTGGTTAGCACGATACGCGAACATAAGGCAGGCGGTGTTTATTTCGAAGTAAGTATTGGGGATCGTTATGCTGATGCTCCGAAGGCCAAGCTGGAGGAAGCATTCCGGCTTTTGAATGAATGGCTTAAAGGCGAAGCAAGCGAAGATCCAAAATAAGGCCGATGTGAAGGCTTAAATACAAGCTTTAGCCCCTTTAAGGCAGCGCCCCGACATTTGGTTGGGGCGCTGTCTTTTTGGCATGGGATGGAGGAAGGGGATCGCGTTGCATTGATGATTATTGAATCATACGTGTTCTCCCTTGCCAGTAGGGTCTGCGAATGGCGGCTTTGTCGATCTTGCCTACCGGAGTACGGGGGAACTGCTCCACGATAACTAGGCGAGTAGGCAGCTTGTACTCGGCCAATCTTCCTGAGCCATAGCATCGCAGCTCCTCCAACTCGATAGAGGTCGACGGGTCACGCATGACGATAACGGCCGTAACCTCCTCGCCTTCTTCATGCAGAGGTGTTCCAATGACAGCGAGCTCACTAATATTAGGGTGCGATCCGAGAGCACTCTCAACCTCTGAACCGTATACATTGGAGGCGTTAAGGATAATGATGTCTTTTTTTCGATCCGTCAAATAGAGAAAGCCATCCTCGTCGAAGTAGCCAACGTCTCCGGTATACAGCCATCCATTCCTGATTGCTTTGTCCGTCTCCTCCCGATTGTTCCAATAGCCAAGCATCATGCCTTCACCCTTGCATACGATTTCCCCTGCTTCGCCTTGCGGCAGCTCTTTTCCGAACTCATTCACAATTCGAACCTGGAAAGGCGTCTGGCCCCAGTACGCCAGATCAGACGGTCTTCCAACGGATTGCAGCCGATGCGGCTTCTCTTCTTCGAAGCATTGATCCACGGACAGGAAGCTGATAAATTGGCCGCTTTCAGTCTGCGAGTAGACTTCGGTCAGCTGAGTGTTGGGGAACACTTCCTTTGCTTTGCGGAATGTGGCTTCGTTGATGGGAGCTCCGCCGCAGGAGATTCTTTGGAGGGAGTGAAGGTTGCGGGCCATCATGCCGTCGAGATAGATCAGATCACGGAATAGAAGGCCTACCGTGCCAAGAAATTGGATGTGCTCTTGTTCGATCAGATCGGCAACCTCTTCTGCACGAAGCGGGAAACGTTCGGGATAAAGCAGACAGCCACCATCGTAAAGAGTGGTCCATAGAACGAACTGGCCGGTCAGATGTGCCTGATTGTAGACGATGGATACTTTGGTCGGATAGTGCCCACCCCCTAGCTCAGGGCGTAGAAAAGACCATCGGCTGATCGATCGATGCGAATGCATCACCCCTTTGGAGCGTCCCGTCGTTCCACCTGTATAGATGATGATGGCGACGTCGTCCGGCAACGCCTCATGAACATCCTCGAGTGGAGGCTGGCTCTCGATAAAGCCCTCTATGGAGTAAGGAGCCTTGCCCGATCGGCAGCTAATGGAGAGGATATCGCGATCCGCGTCACCAATGTCAGCGAAAATTGGATGAATGTCGACGTGGCTCTCATCATGAATAACGGCACGAGGCTTCGCATCCTGAAGCATCTGAATAAGCTCCGATGGCGCTAGGCCGGGGAAGAGAGTGACAGGAATGGCGCCAATCGTGACGACTGCAAGCTCTGCGACGGCAAGCAGAGGCGAGGGATGGCCGATTAAGGCGACGCGGTCTCCGGGACCGATGCCGAGCTCGCGCAGGGCGTGGGCTGCACAGCGGGTATGAAGCCATATCTGCCCATAGGTAAGCGTCTCATCACCGCGTTTCATCGCAATACGATCTGGCTGCAGTCCGGCGCTGACTGGCAGGATGCGGGATAACAACATAGGGAACCCCTCCAAATTATTCATATTATTTGCATAGTTATACTAGGCAATTTGAACGTATCACGCATCATGTGAGGAAGCTAATCACTTTTGCTTATCTAAAGCGGAACATTTCTTTATAAATGGTTAAAAACAGAGTGGAGGGCGGGTCCGCTTACTGCACATCTGGAGTAGTAAAAGGGGTAAAGATGGAATTTTCGGCAACCATTTCACATCGTCCTACGTTGTATAAACATTACCTCCAAAACTTTGTAGAACTAGACGACTATAGGAGATTGCTGCTGAGCAGAAGAAGGGAGAAGCAAATGAAGTATTTCTGGAAGTTGAATCTGGTAAGCGCTATATTCGGCTTGTTGTTATTTCTATGCGCGGAGCTGATGGTGAACGTTTATCGAATAAGCAGAGTATGGGAGTGGGAGCTTGGCACGGTTGTCAGCAGCGTGGATCGGATCAATATCGGGGTAGCTGCAATAGTGCCAATCTTAGGGGCCTTTATCGTATGGAAATGGCTAGACGGCAGAGTTGCGTGTTATTGGTCGCTGCTCTTATGGATTCCTTATTTTGTGCTGTTCGTCTCCCTGTTCGCGCAACTATTTCCTATGACGTATCAGGGAGATCATCCTGCTCCTGTTACGGGACTGATCATTATCGCCATGACGATTGCTTATCCGTTCTATCTTGCATTGCCTGTATCATTGGGGTTTTGGTTGAACCGGAGACAGAAGCAAGGCAGGCCTGCATTTCCTATAGAATAGCAACAACCGCCTGGAGTCAGGCGGTTGTTGGTGTTCTAAGAGCCGGTAAGTGCTTCCGGCAGATCGCGTTCATAAGTCTTGTAAGAGACATAGCGCTGTAGACCGCGGCAAGCTAGCCAAGCTTGACGGGCATATGCAATGGCCTCATGCCGATTACCCTTGCTAAGCTCGATTTCCGAGAGTACAATGTCTCTCATCCAAGGCTTGGATAGAGTTGCAGTCAAGCGGCTCGCTTCCTCTAGATTGCCTTCCCAGACGCACACGACCGCTTCGTAATAGGATCGGAATTGACCCGCGGGAAGATCGGTCAGAACGTTTCGGATAGCTGCCGTATTTTTTTGATGCACAGCGTACATGGCGGTATAGAGTGCCTTCCGAGTCGGGTTTTTATGTTTGGCAAGCAGCTTCTCCAGCAGAGCTTCTGCCTCAGTCGTTCGATTGTTGGCCATCAAATAACAGAGATAAAGATTCGGATTTTTTTGTTGCTTGATTAAAAACTGCTCTAGCCGATTAATGCGGGTCTCTCGCAAGAGCGAATAAAAGTAAGGAGCAAAGGAGGAGAAGACAAGCACGAATACAATTATGAACACGTAGAACTTAGGCATACCTAGCGAGATTAAAAAAAAGCAAACGAAAAAAACAAGGACATACATTATTATTTTGCTTAAAAAGGACAGGTTGGTAATGGTACTACACTCCTTTTGATAGACTTTATACCTATTATGTAACGTTTAGTATAACATAGCTTCAAATTTAATTGTCGCTAGAGTAGACAGAACTGGACAGCTGCTACAGGGCAGCTGTCCAGTTCTGTCTTAAATCTATACTTAAGAGTCGTTAGCTTTGAGCCGGAACTACCTTGTAGGTGTGTTTGCCGTTGGCTGCAGATTCTTCTTGCAGGTTCAGCGTCCAGCCAAAGGAGAGAACCGATTCCAGGCGATGTGCTTCTTCCGTCGATAAGGAGGAGATGACCGCTTCGGCGCCAGACTCCAGTACCAGCTCAGCTTCTTGGCCGAATACGATCAAGATCCAGCTATGAATGCCGCGAATAGTATTGTATTTGATCTGGTAGCCTTCACGAACCGCTTGAGCGAAGAAGTCAGCCTGTTCAGCCGCCAAAGCAATCAATCCAGCGTAATCGAATTTGAATTTGCTTTCATCCTTCGGCAGATGGCCCCCATGAACGCGGCTAATCAAATCTTCGTCAGACCAGCCTTGCGCTTTCAGCGATTCAAGCGAAAGGGCGTCCCATTGAGACAATTTCACTTCCGATTCCGTTCCAATTCCCATTACTCTATCGCTCCTTTATTTCATTTGTCAGGCTATAGGAGAAAGAGACCTCCCCGCCATCAGCGATGTCGGCCTCAGTCTCTTTCAGTTCGCTTGCCTTTTATTTGCTTGTTTTGTATGCGTTCAGATGTTCCTTCACTTTAGCCGAATCAGCTTTCAATTCAAGTCCCGTGTTAACGAGCGTGCTAAGCGTGGATACAGCTTTGAACTTGTTGCCGCCGTAGTACGCCAGGAACTCGTCTTGGTTGATGGAGTAGAGAACAGCTTTTCTCAAGTCGACACTGTCTGCTACTGGACGGTTCTTCGTGTTGAACAGCAGGTACGACACTGCGTTGCTTGGCAATGTTTGAAGCGCCAGCTTGCTGTCGCCTTTCACAACGTCGAATTTCGTCTCGCTAATGCCGTAGTACAGATGAATCTCTCCGCTGCGGAGAGCAGCTAGAGAGCTGTCTGCGTCTTTGATGAACCGGACTTTAATGTTGCTGATATTCGGCTCATGGTCGGTGCCAGGCATGTAAGCCGGGTTTTTCAGGAAGATCGCTTCGTAATCGTTTTTGTGCGACAGAATGTAAGGGCCGCTTGTGTACAGCGTATTGTTGTACTGGCTGCCTTCGGTTACCGTGTTTTGGTCGCCGTAAGGAATGTCCTTGTTCACGTCGAACTTTTCAACGTCATAGGTATTGATGCTTTCTACTTGCTTTTTGGATACGATACCAGCAGATTGGTGAGCCAGATAGTTCAGAACCTGAGGGAACGGAACAGTCGTCGTCAGTTTCACAACCTGATATTTGCCGTCTTTGGTGTTTGCTTGATTTTTGTCGCCTACGAGCTGGGAGATCTTCGTTGGAAGACCCTTCTCCAGAGCGGCTTTTACGTTGTCGCTGCCGCCGGATACGTTCACGCCTTCAAGAGCTGCGATATCCGTTACAACTTCAACGTTTTTGATGTGCTCATGCAACGTGTACGTACGGTGATCCGGTACGGAGTTTTTGTCCTTCGCACGGTTCAGAGCGAAGATCACGTCGTCCGAGCCTACGCGCTCGCCTGTATCGACAGCTTTTTTGTCTTTAATCTGAGCGAAGTTAATATCGTCGCGCAGAATGAAGTAGTAGTCGGAATTGCCGTCGGCAATGGCATGGTTGTAAGACAGGGAGCCTTCCGACGTGATTTTGTCGTCATCCGTCAAGTTAAGCAGACGAACATACATGTTCGTGTTGATGATGTTGATGGAGCCGTCGTTGCCTTTGATCGGGTCAAGCGACGTTAGTGTTGGCGTTATCGATTGCAGCACCAGAGATTCGGTTGTACGCTTCGAAGTGTCTTTGAAGTCTACAGCTTCCCAAGGAAGCGAACGCGATTTCGAGATGCGCACGGAATCCAGATTCAGTACATCTTGGTTCAAAGCTTGTGCTTTAAGCGAGCTGTAAAGCGGAGCGATATAAGCTTTGTCGAATACCAGCTTCTGATCGAACTCCTTGTAGGTCGCTTGGAACTCCTCAGGTGTCTGGGTCGAAGCTTTTTCGATCAGCGCGTCGATCTCGGAATCCGCTAAAATGCTGTAGTCGCCGCCTGTTTTGAACAGGGAGCGAACTGCGTAGTCAGGGTTGCCGGTAACGGTTGTCCAACCGGACAGGGCAACGTCGTAATTGCCTGCGTCTTGTTGAGCTTTGAAGCTGCCATAATCAGCTTGCATGTTCAGCTTGACGTTAAAGCCGTTTTTCGTCAGTTGGTCGCGGACGATGTTCAGATCCGCTTCATTCGCGCTCATACCGAGCAGTTCGATCGTGACCGGCGTGCCGTCTACTACAGGCGCTCCGTCAGTGGGACTTGGAGACTCTTTCCCGTCGTTCTTGGTGGACAAGGTGCAACCGCTAAGTACAATCATAAGGCTAAGCAGCAGCAACAAGGCAAATTTGCCTTTTTTCTTCATGGTATTCCCCTCCTGCAATATATAAAAATGGTGTATGTTAACTCACATTCATTCATCGTCCGGTCCTGGTATCGAAACGTAGAAGTCGATGGAATATGAATGAGGTTACGAAAAGTTAAGGCATCCCCGCTCTAATCGAGCTTAGGGTCCAGCGCGTCGCGCAAGCCGTCTCCAAGGAAGTTGAACGAAAGCACAAGCGCAATAATAGCAAGCCCCGGATAAATGGCGGTAAAAGCATGCGTCTCCAGATAAGCGCTGCCCAGCTTCAAGATGTTGCCCCATTCCGGAATATGCGGCTCTACGCCGAGACCGAGGTAGCTAAGGCTGCTAGTCGAGATGACTGCCGTACCGATCGTAAGCGTGGATTTGACGATCATAGGAGCGATCGAATTTGGCACGATGTGTTTGAACAGAATGATACGGTCACTGGAACCGAAGGCGCGTGCTGCCTGCACATATTCCAATGTGGATACGAGCATGACATTCGCTCTCATCGTCCGAGCATAGGTCGGTATTGCGCCTACACTAAGCGCAATGATCAGATTAACAGTGCTGGCGCCAAAAGCTGCGATAATAGCGATAGCCAGTAGAAAGCCAGGAATCGCATAAAGGATATCAAGCGCGCGCATGATCACGTTGTCCGTCTGTTTGCCGTAGTATCCGGATATTGCACCCAGCCCTCCGCCAATAATGACGGGAATGAGTGTGGACAGCAAGCCGACGATCAACGATATCCGTGCGCCAAAGACGATACGCGAGAACAGGTCTCTTCCGAAATTATCTGTACCCAGCGGCTGTGCCAAGTTTGGCGACTGAAGGATACTGCTGTAATTGTTCTCAACCGCCATGTTGTAATCAAACGTTAGATAACTGGTAATGGATATCGTAAGCAAGAACAGGATGAACATAAGTCCAAGCATGGAAGTCGAGCTTCTGGACAGCTTCTCGATTACATCTCCCAGCTTGGAGCCGGATGTATAGTCCTTGTCCCGGAGCTTGGAGAAGATCAGAAGACCTAGGCCAAGTGCGAACAGATTGCCTGATACGGATGTCAGAACTAATAAAAATGCGATAAGTCCGAGCCACCCGGGAAGTACTTTACGATCATCATACTTCGCAACGAGCAGCAAGCCGATCAATTGGATGACCGCTGATAGAATTAACAAGAACATGCCCAGCAGGAAGTTATCCGCTACATAAGGCTTGAATACATTTAGCGCAGATACCGCGAATACGAGCAGTGTGGTAATGAGCATATAGACTGCAAGCGTATAAGAGGCGCTCTTCTTCCGTTTGACTAGTTGGAAGGCGGTAGTCGCTACGAATACATTCGCAGACAGAAGGCTGAGCATCAGTACATAGCCAAGAGCTCTTGTAGAGCGCTTGATCTCGCCAGTCTCCATCAAGTTTTTGCGGATCAGATACCAGGCCGCGAACTGAAGCAGCGTAAAGAAGAAATAGACGATGCTTACCGTAAGTACAGCTGGCTTGAAGCTGCCTTCGGCAGGCGAATAGCTGTTCAGCAGAAATACGATAGCTAGGAACAGGGACACAATGCCAGCGAAGCTGGACTGGCCGTATTCCGAGCTGGACTTCAGCCTGAAGCGTATTTCTTGCTTGGTGATCGATGAATTTGTCACGGGTAGCACCTGCTTTAGTATTGTTTCATCTTGGACCGTATTCTAGGATCGAAGAAGGCGTACAGAAGATCGACAATGACATTGACGATCGATATCGTGATCGCAGTGTAGACGACGCCGCCCATAATGGCCGGAATGTCGGGAATAAATTGTTTGTCTACAATATAGCTTCCGATACCGCTAATGTTGAACACTTTCTCCGTAACCGCAGCGCCGCCGAGCATGGCGCCGAATTGCAGGCCAATGACTGTAATAATCGGTATCAAGGCATTGCCGACTGCGTGCTTCCACAGCACATGCCTGCGAGCAAGGCCTTTCGCTTTCGCCGTTGTAATGTAGTCTTCGTGGATGACCTCCAGCGTAGAGGATCTGGTCATCCGTGCAACAGCGGCGGTGAGTCCTGTACCAAGCACGACAATCGGCATAATGGCTGACATCCAGTTAGCGGGATTGTAGGTTGCAGGGAACCAAGGAAGCTTGATTGAGAAATTCAAAATGAAGATTAGACCTTGCCAAAAGTTCGGAATAGACAAACCGAGCAAGGCAATGAACATAAACGTATAATCGAAAAACGAATTGGGCCGCGTAGCCGATATGATGCCGATAGGCAATGCAATCAGCACTGCAATCAAGGTCGATATGACGGTCAGCGTCAGTGTCACCGGGAATTTGTTCGAGATGGCATTAGATACAAGCTCATTGCCTGCGAACGACTTGCCCAGATCGAACGTTAGTATGCCCTTAATCGTATTCCATAATTGGTTGAGATAGGGCTGATCGAGTCCGTACAAATGATTGAAAGCCGCGATCTGCTCAGCGGTCGCCGTCTCACCCAGTATGTTGGTGGCCGGATTCATCGGCGAAATGTACAAGATGGTGAAGACGACAAAGGCGACGCCGAAAATAACAAAGATCGCCATGACCAAGCGTTCCGCAATGTATTTCATATAAGGGTTGGCGTATACCGCCATAATCAGATACATCGGGAAACCGATGATCAGCGACAAAGCGAAGAAGAGAGGCTGCTGAGCCAGTCGCTGATACGTATCGCCGAAGGAATATTGCATCCCTTTCTCGCCGCTTAATCGTTCTTCCAGACGTTCCTTCAAGCGAATATCGAATTTTAGGTCGGCTATTTTTGCTGCCTCTGCTTCCTGATGCTTCTCGCTGACTGAGTTGCCGAAGAAGCGATGTTTCCTTCGGAGCTGGTCCCTCGCCTCCGACAGAAGCCGGTCTCGGAATCCTGATTGCAGCAGCTCACTTCTTTCATGATCCATCACGCCGCGGTATCCTTGGGCGGATCTGCGATATTGATAGAAGATGTATACGATGGCGGTCACGGGCGCTCCAGCAAGCAATAAGAGCAGCCTATAGGTTGGATGTAATAACATTTTGCGATATACGGAGGCTATTCGTTCAGCCATGCCGTTATCCGTTGTAGTAGCGTGCCCTATCAAGCAAGTCCGCCCCTTTTCATTCCAGCATTTTTTAATTGCATTATTCCGATCAATATAGTAGATTTTATTTTAAGGAATTCAAAAAGTCAACATCCTTATTATTGGTAAATACACAATCTATATTATACATTATATAATAAGCAATAGAGAAGAATAACGATGATCGAAACCATTTATTCGAATGGAAAATCATAACAATGCGGGTGACAACATGAATATATTATTAAAAGTGAATGATTTATCTGTTTCCTTTTATTCGCGAGATAAAGAGGTAGAGGCTGTCCGCAAGGTTAGCTTCGATGTAAAAGAGGGAGAAACGCTTGGTATCGTAGGCGAGTCCGGAAGCGGAAAAAGCGTGACCGCCCGTACCATTATGCGTCTGTTGCCGTCTCCTCCTTCTATTGTCAAGGGTGGAGAGGTCTACTTTAAGGGACAGAATCTGGCCGACAAAACCGATGCAGAGATGGAAGCCATCCGCGGCAGGGATATCGGCATGATCTTTCAGGACCCGATGTCCTCACTTAATCCGACCATGCGGATTGGCAATCAAATTGAGGAAAGCTTGATCAAACACCGCAAGCTGGGCAAGTCGGAAGCGCGCAAGGAAGCGATCGAGATGCTGAAGCTGGTGGGCATTACAAATCCTGAAGCTCGTTACTATCAATATCCGCATGAGTTTTCGGGCGGCATGCGCCAGCGGGTTATGATTGCCATCGCTTTGGCCTGCAGACCAGCCCTCTTGATTGCCGATGAGCCCACCACTTCGCTGGATGTGACGATACAAGCCCAAATTCTTCAACAAATGAAGGATATCCAGAAACAGCTTGGCACATCCATTATATTGATCACGCATGACCTCGGCGTAGTAGCGAGTATGTGCGACCGAGTCGTTGTCATGAAGGAAGGCGAAATTGTCGAGACGGGCACTACGGAGGAGATCTTCTCGAATCCGCAGCATCCTTATACGCTACGGTTGCTTAATGCTCTGCCGAGGCTGGATGAGAAGAAGAAGCTGAAGCCGGCGCCAAGCTTCATCCGCGAGGAGGACGACGTACCTCTGTTGCAGGTCCGGTCGCTGAAGCAGCATTTTGACCTGGGCAAAGGGCAGATCGTCAAGGCGGTCAACAATATCAGCTTTGATATTCAGGCAGGAGAGACGCTTGGCGTCGTAGGCGAATCCGGCAGCGGCAAGTCGACTACCGGCAGGACGATTCTGAGGCTCCATGAAGCGACAGGCGGAGAGGTGCTCTTCCGCGGTATTCCGCTTCAGCAATTGAACCGCAGCGAGATGAAGAAGATGAGGCGTCATATGGGCATCATCTTCCAGGACCCATATGCCTCGCTTAATCCAAGGCTTCGCATTATCGACATTATTGGAGAAGCGCTGGACGTGCATGGGATGTCCATGGGCAAGGCGCAGAGACAGAAGCGGGTGGAAGAGCTGCTCGAGATGGTCGGTCTGAACGCCTCCCATGCGCTACGATATCCGCATGAATTCTCCGGCGGCCAGCGCCAGCGGATCGGCATTGCGAGGACACTGGCTGTCGAGCCTGAATTCATTATTTGCGACGAACCGCTGTCGGCACTGGACGTGTCAATTCAGGCCCAGATTGTGAAGCTTCTGGAGGAGCTTCAGCAGCGCCTGGGACTAACGTATTTGTTCATTGCGCATGACCTGTCGATGGTAAAGCATATCAGCGATCGGGTTGCGGTGATGTATCGGGGCAAAATCGTGGAGCTGGCCGAGAGCGAAGAGCTGTATGCTAATCCGATGCATGAGTACACCAAATCGCTGCTTTCCGCGATTCCTGTACCGGACCCGAAAGTGGAGTCGAAGAAAAAGCTGATCCTGAATGCCGAAGCGTCCAAGGCCGATCCATACGGGCTGGAGCGTTCCGAATTCGTGGAAGTGAAAAAGGGACATTGGGTAGCTGTCGCCAACGGCTAACATTCAGAGGACAGTCTTAAAAGGTGATATTAGAGTGCGACCCACCATCTAGAGGACAGTCTTAAAAGGTGATATTAGAGTGCGACCCACCATCTAGAGGACAATCTTAAAAGGTGATATTAGAGTGCGACCCACCATCTAGAGGACAGTCTCAAAGGTGATATTAGAGTGCCACGCACAACTAATTGCGTCAAAAGGGTGGAAACGCGAAAATAGTCCAGAGGGACAGAAATCCGAAATTAGAGTTGCTGAGAAACGCTAAATGCTCGGAATCGCTCCAATAGGCAAATTAGCTTCGCCACACAACACTAATCGCGCCAAAAGGTGGAAAATGCTAATTTAGTGTTGCTGAGAAACGTTAAATGCTCGGACTCGCTCCAAAAGGCGAATTAGCTTGGCCACACAACACTAATCGCGCCAAAAGGTGGAAAATGCTAATTTAGTGTTGCTGAGAAACGTTAAATGCTCGGAATCGCTCCAAAAGGCGCATTAGCTTCGCCACACAACACTAATCGCGCCAGGGGGCAGAAATTCCAAAATAGAGTTAGTGAGAAACGCTAACTTCACTATCAGCCTTGCACGCCAAAACAATGAACGGTTTTAAGAGCGCGGTCGATTTATAACTCAGCGTGTTGTAAAAGTCCCAACACGCAACAACCTGAGGGGGAGCTGAAACTGCCTCTCTTTGGGCTGAAAGTTGTCTGGAGATTGCTACTGCCACTGACGCCGATATGGCTGTCGTGTATTCATGAGCCTGTTTGCAGACTTTTTAGTCGGTTTCAACGTCTTACTCTCATGGTAGTACGCTCGGAGTGCGCTCTAAGTCGGTTTCAACGCCTTAATGCCCTTGAAGGACGCTCCGAGTGCGATTTAGGTCGGTTTCAACGTCTTACTCTCATGGTAGTACGCTCGGAGTGCGCTCTAAGTCGGTTTCAACGCCTTAATGCTCTTGAAGGACGCTCCGAGTGCGATTTAGGTCGGTTTCAACGTCTTACTCTCATGGTAGGACGTTCCAAGTGCGCTCTAAGTCGATTTCAACGCCTTTATGCCCTTGAAGGACGCTCCGAGTGCGATTTAGGTCGTTTTCAACGTCTTACTCTCATGGTAGTACGCTCGGAGTGTGCTCTAAGTCGGTTTCAGCGCCTTAATGCCCTTGAAGGACGCTCCGAGTGCGATTTAGGTCGGTTTCAACGTCTTAATCTCATGGTAGGACGTTCCAAGTGCGCTCTAAGTCGGTTTCAACGCCTTAATGCCCTTGAAGGACGCTCCGAGTGCGATTTAGGTCGGTTTCAACGCCTTAATGTCTATGTATGTCTCTCCTCGCACACTCCAAGTCGCACAGAACGACTTAACTCCCATCAACGTCTTACTCCCATGGTAGGACGCTCCAAGTATGCTCCGAGTACGCATTGAGCACGCTCAACGACTTCAGCATGATGAGGAACTCATTCTTTTTTAAATCAAATGACAAAAAACCAGACCCATAACTTTAGCTCCCAGACCAGCTTAATTCTGAGACGCATCAAACCAATCAAACCAATTTCCCTGATGGCTGCCTAAATCCAATTCATCACATAAACATAAAGTGCGAGGAGTCCAATCGCACTTTAACACACTCTAAGTTCCAGCTAACCGACGAGCTGGGACTGTTCTATATAATGACCGCCGACTGCGCAAGTCTAGCAAGTCGTAAGTCATTATTCGCGAGAAACCCCAAAACATGAAATAATAGAAAAATATCCCTATTGATGATGAACATAACCCGTGTCTAGTCTAGCGACTTATGGTATGATTTGGGAGAGAAGTCTCAAATGCTATTAGGCTAGTGCAGGATTCGGTTTGAAAGGGTCGTGTTCACATGTTGAGACATATAGACAGCTCCCGTACCAGACGCAGCACGCTGTTTATTGCATGTATTGTCATAATGGCACTGATCAGCGCCTCGGAGCAGCTTCAACTGATCTATGGAATCACGTTTACATTTACGAATATTATGCTTCTCCTGCTCATTCGGCTCTTCGGTCTTCGTATTGGCCTGACCGCGGGAGTCGTCACGTACAGCGCTGCTGTGCTTTTGTTCAATTCTCCTCTATATATGGTTATCTTCCTGCTCGAAGCTTGCTGGATCGGGATCTGGCAGCGCAGGAAGCAGGTTCCCGTCCTGGTGCCTGGCATAGCCTTCTGGATCATCATGGGCACGCCGCTTACCTTGCTGGGCTGCTACCTGTCCGGCCCGTTCTCTACGACCGAATTTATTCTCCTATTGGCCGTTACGGCCGCCAACGGCATGTTCAATGCGTTAATATCAGAAATTCTGGTCGATTATCTTCCGCTGCGCAGATGGCTTAATCTGGATGTGGACAAGCATAAGCCGATCCCCTTTAGTCGTGCGCTGTTTCACTTGTCCATTACCATCGTTGCTTTGCCATTTCTGGTCATTATGATCATTAGCGGCTGGAATTCATACCACTCCTCTACGAACTCTACACTCCAGACTGTCAGCAATACCGCATCCAGCATATCCGACGAGCTCATCCAATGGAGTGACGAGGATATACTCGGAGTCCGTCTTCATAACGTAATTCAGATTGGATATTTAAATGAAATCATTAATCGGCATACGTCTCAAAAGCTGTTCGATATTACGATGAAGGGCGAAAGCGAGAATCTGATGGCGACGACATCGCTGAAGAGGGAGGCTGATCGTCAGAAAGTCGTTGCCCTTCAACCGATCGCCGAGAACTTCGGGATCGAGATGCCGCAGCAGCAGAGTATTATGCTTATGCCTACCGAGCAATGGCGAGACGCGAATTACGTCTATCGACTCCAGATGGAGAACATGCCGATCTTGATTGCCGTAAGCGTACCGGTAGAGACGTTCAAGGAACAGATTTTTTTGGAATACATCTATCATCTGCTCTATACGCTAGGGAGCGTTCTTGTGGCGGGGATATTGGCATACGGAATTAATCGCTGGCTTAGCCGCGGCCTGCGGCAGCTAGCCGGCTCTACGACAAATCTGCCTATCAAGCTGACGACGGGCGTACCGCTGGAGTGGCCTAATAGCGGAATATTGGAGATCGACTCGCTAGTCCACAATTTCAAGGATATGTCCCTCAACCTATCGCTAATGCTGCAGGACGCAGAGCGAATGAATCAGCAATTGCGCAACTCAGAAGAGCAGCTCCATGTGATGGCCTACTTTGATAATTTGACCGGTTTGCCGAACCGTCATCACTTCCAGCAGACGCTGGAGGCTATGTTGGCCGATTCCGGACACAGCGACCAGAAATTCGCTGTCATGTTCGTCGACTTGAATCGATTCAAGCAGATTAACGATTCGCTCGGGCATGCGACTGGCGATGTTCTTCTACAAGCGGTGGCGATGCGGTTCACCGATATCGCGGAGGAGAATTGTCATGTGTTCAGACTGGGCGGAGATGAATTTGTATTCGTGCTTCATTATCTGAATTCTGCGTCGCCTGTTGAGTTTGCTGAACGCATTTGCGCTTGTTTTAACCTGCCATTTGAGTTGAATGAATCGGTCATCTATACGACGACCAGCGTCGGTATTAGCCTGTATCCGGAGAACGGCTCTACCATCGATGATATTGTGAAGAAGGCGGATATGGCGATGTACAAAGCCAAAGAGCAGGGCAGGAGCAGCTATCACTTCTTCGACCATGAGATGGAGCAATCGATGAATGACAAGATGCATCTGGAGAACGGGATGCGCCGAGCGCTTGAGAATAAACAATTTTTCCTGATGTATCAACCTAAGGTCTGTCCGGGTACGGGGGCAACGATTGGATTCGAGGCGCTTGTGCGCTGGGAGCATCATGAGCTTGGACTTATCCCTCCATACAGATTTATTCCGCTGGCTGAAGCCTCGGGACTGATTCTGGATATTGACATGTGGGTGTTCAGGGAAGCCTGCAGGCAAGCGAAGAAATGGCAGGAGCGCGGATTTCCGTTGCTTCCGGTGTCCATTAACTTGTCGGCAAAGCACTTTGACCAACGGAATCTGGTAGAGGGAATTGTCGAGATATTGAAAGATACGCGAATCGATCCTCATATGGTCGTGATCGAGATTACGGAGAGCGTCTTTATCCGTCAGATGGAGAGTGTTATTGATATGCTGACCGAGCTGCAGCAGCTCGGCATTCAAATCTCTATCGACGATTTCGGAACAGGATATTCGTCGCTCAGTCAGCTTCAGCGCCTTCCGGTCTCCATCGTAAAGCTGGATCGGACCTTTATTAAGGACGCTGAGCATGATGTGCGCAAGTCCTCTGTCGTACGAGCGGTGATCGAGCTGGCACACAGCATGGGGCTGAGAGTAGTTGCAGAGGGGATTGAGACAGAGGAGGAAAGAGTTTTCTTCGCAGGACTGCATTGCGATGAATTGCAGGGCTATTATTTCAGCAAGCCGCTTCGCAGCGAGCAATTCGAGCGTTACATCCGAAACGAAATGCGCAGCTTACCTTTTCAAAGACGAGGGGCGGAAGCATGAGAAACGTACGAATGATTATTCTTGCTATATTAATTGCGCTAACAGCTTGTGATCAGGCCGCAATCGCTCCGAGTCATGAGGAGGATAACCTGAGAGCGACGCCTGTTCAAATGTCGAAGGACCCGGTAGAGCTTGAGTTCTGGTCCTACTATGGAGGTTGGGAGCCTATAGTCGAGGCCTTCCAGATCAAGCATCCCAATGTGACGGTGCATGTGGAGACCTTTTCGAACGATGCTTATGTAAACGCTTATCAGCAAGCGATGGCGGAAGGGAAATCACCGGACGTTATGATAGCCGACAGCGAGCACTTCGGACAGTTCAGCGCGATCGCGGGTTTGGAAAATTTGCTTGATTACGGTGCAGGCCAATACCAGGACGATTTCAGCGAGAGTCTATGGAGCAGCAATCTATCGTTTGACCGGAGCGCTTTGATCGGACTTCCATCCGGCAGTTCGCCAATGGTTACTTATTATCGCGCCGACATCTTGGAGGAGCACGGCTTCCCATCAGAGCCGGAGGAGCTTGGCGTGTTTATGGAGGATCCGAAGAATTGGCTCAATATAGCGCGGGCTCTGAAGGAAAGCAACAGTTATATTACAACCTGGCCGATGGATGTTATTCAATTATTCGACAGCACTCAACCGATGTTCGTCGATAATATGGAGCTCGGAAGAAATACGGATGCGTCGAGGACGGCAATTGATATTGCCAAGACCGTGTATGATGAAGGGCTTCTTTCATCCTCGGACATATGGACGCAGTTCGGTTCGCAAGCGATCAGAAAAGGAAAGGTCGCAATGTTATACATGGGGACATGGGGAGCAGGCCAAATCGAGCTATGGGCCCCGGAGACTGCCGGGCTGTGGAGGCAGACGCGTCTGCCATTTGATCTGTACGGCTGGGTCAACAGCTCAAGCTTCATGCTTCCTACTGCTGCGAAGAACAAGCGGTGGGCCTATACCTTTATCGAGTTTTGTGTAACGGAGTGGAGCATGAGGGCGATCAAGAGCAACAGTGTACCGTCCTATTATCCGGCGAGAGGAAAGGCGGAACGCTTGGAGCGCAAAAACGACTTTTTTGGCGGACAAAATTTGTATAGCTTGAATGAAACGCTTGCCAAGCAGATGGAGGAGATGATGCCGACTCCTATCGATGTGCAAGCCAAAGCGATATGGTCCAAGGTGATCAATCAAGGTATTGAACGCGAGCGAACGGCAGACGCTATCATTAAAGATGCGGAGAAAGAGATTAGAGGAGCGCTTGGAAAAGAAATCAACATTTTAAAAGCATATTTGGCAGAACAAAAAAAGAAAGAGGTTGAGCTTCGTTGACACAGGTAATATAATGGCGAATGAAACCAAATTGCTGGCAGAAGCGTATAACTATGTATACATTGTATCGAATGGGGAGGCCAGAGACATGAGTATTTTTCAACGTCTGTTCAGAGTAGGCAAGGCGAATGTCAATGCGGCAATCGACAAGATGGAAGATCCGGTGAAAATGATTGATCAGGTGCTGCGTGAGCTGGATGAAGATATTGAGAAGGTAACGGCTGCCGTCACTTCGCAGATTGCTGTGGAGAAGCGTTTCGAGCGTGAGCTTCAGGAAGCGACCGAGATTGTAGGCAAGCGTGATCAGCAGGCTCGTCAAGCACTTGCAAGCAGCAACGAGTCGCTCGCACGCGAAGCGCTGGCAGACAAGAAGCGCCATGCGGACAAGCGCGACACGCTTCAAGCGAACTATGACCGTGCGAAAGCGACGGCGGATAAGCTTCGTGCGCAGCTGAAGGAAATGAAGACGAAGGTTCAGGAGATGAAGACGCAGCGCAGCTCACTCATTGCCCAAGCCGAAGCGGCTAAAGCGCAAGAGCGCATCAACAAGACGATGAGCGGCGTCGGCGTAGACAACCTGGGTGCGACGTTCACTCGCATGGAAGAGAAGATCAAGCAAATGCATGATCAGGCAGACGCAGCTTACGAGCTTGCCAATGAAGGCAAATCCATTGACGATAAGTTCGATCAGCTCGAGAAGGATGCCAAGCATACCGAAATCGACGACGAGCTTGCGGCGCTTAAAGCGGAGCTTGAGGGACAGAAGTCCTAGTCACACATGCGTAGATTGAAATAGTAAAGCCCGGCGTATGCCGGGCTTTTTGGTTATTCAAAGAATGAGGTATAAGTTCTTATGTAGCGGATTCGAGTTTCTGTATCCATTCCCTTGCGCCGTAAGCCATGGAATGGCTCTTTACTCTTGGTGCTTCAATGGAGCAGCACTTCAGCAGTTCGGGAAGCGCCTGGGCTTCTAGTGCAGACTGGGCAGCTTCCATGTACCCCCTGTACGCAGGCGTGCTTCCGCCGATAACGAGCACGTCCGGGTTATACAGATGAATCAGGTTTGTCAGCGCATAGCCTAGATAGGTTCCAGCTTTCCGCACCGTTTCCAAGGCATTGGCATCATTTTGTTTCAGCAATTGACGGATGGTTGCGCTGTCCACACCGGTCTGGCTCGTAATGGCATAGCCGCTTGCGAGCAGATCCAGTAATTTCGGCTCACCGTCAACCGACATCACCATGTAGCCGAATTCGCCGCTCCAGCCCTTGGCCCCCCGCAATAGATTACCTTGTACGACGACCCCTGATGCCATAAACGTGTCAATCATAACGACGATGACGGTATCGCGGTCCGCGTGATGGGCCGCCTCTGCCAAAGTAGCCGCTTTCACATCATTGATGAAGGCGACCGGCAGGTTCGCTGCGGTAGAGAATTGTCCGGCAGTGACGCCGTTCAGTGCAGGTACGACATGGCTCAGCTCTACCTTGTCATGACCAGCTACAAGCCCGGGCATACCCATGCCGATTCCCTTCGGCGTATAGGGCAAACGCTGGACAAAAAGCTCAACTTCCCGCTGCAAATGTGCAAGCTCGCAGTCTTTTCCTGTTGGGACTGAATGTTTCAGTAAGCCTTCCGGCGTGTCTGCAAGCAGGACCATATGGTCCCCGTCAATCTCGATGCCTACATAAGGATTCATTCTTATAACTCCTCCTAAACGTACGTAGCTAGAAATCGTTCGAATAACATGCTACCATATATAAGTTATAATTGGCAATTTGTTCTACATACTTGTAATAGGATTGGTGATTATGTTTAAAAAATGGCTATCCATCGAGCGAGTTTTTCTGCTCGCCGCTATCGTAGCGGTTATCGTACTTTTGTTCGCGAGGACATTTGTTGGTGTCGCAGACAATGGTGACTTTCTTCGCATTATGGGATCTATCGGATTAAATTATTATGATGCCAGCGAAACGTATGAGGATCGTTTTTTCCGCTTTGCTCATGCAAATTTCGCTTATGATGAATTTTTTCGCGGATTTTATTTGACGTCACAGCTGATATTGGTCGCCTTGGCTAGAGGAATAGCCAAGCTGTTCAATGGAGAAGCGTTTGATGTTCGGGTGCTGGGCGCCATATATGCCTTCTTGCTCATCACAGCAAGTTATTTGCTGATCAAATTTAATAAAACCAAGTCCGCTCTTACAGGAATTGTGCTGGCTGCGCTCATTTTGTTTGTCTTTTTCGATATCGCCTATCTGGCTTATTTCAACTCGCTGTACGGCGAGCCGACATCGCTTGTATTCCTGCTGCTGACGATGGCATTCGGATTGATGCTGACGCGGCAATCGGAACCTTCGCGAGCTGTGCTGGTATTGTTTTTTGTATCGGCCCTGCTGCTGGTATGCTCCAAGACGCAGAACGCACCAGTCGGTGTCGGCTTTGCGCTGCTTGGTCTGCGATACGCTACGCTCAAGCGAGAGAAGTCGTGGCGCAATCTGGGCCTCTCCTTGTCCGTGCTTACGCTTATTCTCTCGGGAGCAATGTACATTGCTGCTCCCAAGGACTTCAAAAATATTAATATGTATCAAACCGTATTTTTCGGCGTGTTGAAGGATTCTCCCGACATTGAGGGAGATTTAAAGGAGCTGGGGCTGCCGGCTCATTTGTCCGTGCTGGCGGGCACGAATTATTTTCAATCGGATACGGCTATCAAGCAGAACGATCCCTCTTTGAAGGCGGACTTCTATGATCGTATTTCGCATGCCGATGTTTTGTGGTTCTATCTCAAGCATCCCGGCAGGCTGATCGAGAACATGGAATATGCTGCCCAGAACGGTCTGATGATTCGCCCTTACTATTTGGGCAATTTCGAGAAGAGCGAAGGAAAGCCGGCAGGTGCGCTGTCGTTCCAATACAGCGGCTGGAGCGAGTTCAAGAAAGGGGCTCTACCTAATCAGCTTTGGTTCATTGCTGTTGTCTGTCTAGCTTATTTCGCGGCGGCGGCATGGGAATGGACCAGGAGTGCGGACAGAACGCGGCGTGCGGCAGTCGAATTGTTTATGTTGCTGGGGCTGACGGGCGTTTTCAGTTTCCTGATCCCGATTGTCGGAGACGGACAAGCCGATATGGGCAAGCATCTATTCCTGTTCAATGCGATCTTCGACATGATGATCGTGACCGGAGTGGTCTGGGTTGTCTACCAAATTAGCTCGCTGAGGAAAATATGAAACTTTGCGAAACCAATTAACACTTTTTTGAAAATGGTTTTTCCCCTACGATGAAGAAGATCATACGATCATTCTACTGGGATAGGGGTGTTGATAGAAGATGACTCTTATTGCTCACAAAGATAGATGGATACGCTCTGTTCTTGCTACGATTCTGCTCCCGCTAACGCTGTTCCAAGCGGCGGCATCCTGGCGCTCTCTCCGCACTAACAAGCCGACAGGCAAATTAGTGGACATTGGCTCGCGACAGCTTCATGCCCATGTTACAGGCGAGGGAGGGCCTACCGTTATTCTGGAGGCCGGCATGGGCGGCTGCTCGATCGGCTGGTCACTGGTTCAACAAGAGCTGTCTCGACATTCCACGGTGCTGTCTTATGATCGGGCAGGCTTTGGCTGGAGCATGCAGCCGCTGGGGAAGCCGACATGCGATGCCTACGTCGATGACTTGAAGCGTCTTCTCGAAGCGCTCCAATTGAAGCCGCCATACTTGCTGGTCGGTCATTCGTTCGGAGGAATGATTATGCGTATGTTCGCGTCACGCTATCCGGCTGATGTGCTCGGCATCGTCCTAGTCGACGCCGCGCATGAGTGTCGCTTTCTCTCGGCGGACCAATCAGAGTCCAGGGCAGTAGTGAGAAAGTCGAGGGAACGCATGTACAAATGGGGATATCGGCTATCTCCGCTTGGCATTCCGCGCCTGCTGAGGAAGCATGTTGGCCATAATGGGCTTCCGGCTCATCTGCAAGCGATGGTTGTATCGGCAGGGTTGCGGAATCACGCGTATCAAGCGGCTTATGAGGAGTTTCTGCATATGGAGCAAAGCGCCATGGAACTTGAGCGGGCGGAGCCGATCCATTCCGGTACCCCTGTCCTGGTATTGACTGCCGGCAAACAAAGCGAGGAATGGAAGCAGGATCAACAGCCGCTTCTATTCTTATCGAACAGGGTAAAGCACACGATCGTAGAGGACAGCTGGCACTCCATACAAATCTATCGACCGCAAGCTGTAACGGAAGCGGTATTAGAGCTGCTGTATATAAAAGAAGGCTGGCCAGAATAGCTTTCTGGGATCCGATTACAGAATAATCAAACTTGTTGATAAGGAATGTTGTCAGAAATTGTGAAAATATTGAAAATTTTAATATACGAATGGGAGAGCGATGCGATACAATAGTGCCAAATCACGACTAGGAGGATGGACATGGAACCGAAAAGCAATCACGCCTTTAACGAAGTGACAGACTCTCTCAAAAATGTGGAACGCAACAAGCTGTTAACGCTGCTCAAAAACCCGCTTGAGAGTCTGCAACTGACAACGAAAGAATGGATATACGGAGCATTGGGACTAGCGGCATCATTTGTCGGATATCTGGTTTGGGTTATGATTCTGGGAAGTAAAATTACAGGACTGTTCTACAACGCAATGCCTTTCGGCAAGTTATTTGCACCGAGTTCCCTTTCCTTTGCGATTTTCAGCCGTATGTTCCTGCTTGGCTTATTGTCGCTCGTTGCGTTGCTCGCAGCTCTATGGCTGGCTGGATGGTGGAGAAGCGGCGTACAGCCGGCTTGGAAACTGTTCGTGATTCGAATGGGCGGTATTCAGTACATAACTGGAGCGGGATTTCTGCTCGCCGGCATTTTGTCGTTCCACTTTACACTATCGATGATCGTGCTGGCGATTACGTTGTTGTCCACTCTTGCGCTTTCACTGCAGGGCGGGTTGGAAGTCAGCGGCATCAGCAAAGAGCGTACGGCTTCGTATTTGGTTGTTTCGATTACTCTGTATGTGATTTTGGCAGGCGTATTCGCTAATCTTGTAATGTAATTACATATGGACTTGAGCAGAAGAAAAGTAAACCCTTGGCGCATCATCGCATGCATCGAGGGTTCTTTTGCGTTGAGACTTGTAGGCTGACGCGGCTCCTCATACACCAGATCGTAAAGCTGCCTCGAGATGGGCAGCTTTCTTCATTATTTTGGCATAGAAAATTTTGGGCAGGGGCATAAATAAGGGGTGTCAAGGATGGAAGCGTATGAGGTTAAGAGGGGAGCGGGTCATGAAGAACGGCGGCGACAAAATCAATTTTTCGCAAGTTTTTATGATGTTTTCCTTAATGAACGGCCTTGCAAGCCATGTCATTGTGAATCCGATGATTCTGGATGCCTCCGGCAGAGATTCCTGGATAACGGCACTTGTATCGGGTGGCGTATTCCTGATCTGGATGCTGCTTCTATATGTCATTATGAAGCGCTCTGGACAGCAGCACTGGAAGTCGTGGCTGTCCAGTCGAGTGTCGCCGTTTGTGGCGTGGCTGCTCGTTATTCCAATCATCATTCAGATGTACTTGATTGGCGGGATGACCGTCATTCATACGGCAACATGGCATATTACCAATTATTTGCCCTATACGCCCAAGCTGTTGATGGTAAGCTGCCTCATTTTGTTTTGTTCCGCAATTGTGCTATGGGGCATCAGAGTTATTGCAATTGTCTCAGGAGTTCTTCTTCCGATTGTGGCTGGTCTTGGTATATTCGTGAGCGCCTTGAATGGACCCCATAAGGATTATGCTTTGCTGCGTCCTATTCTGGAGCACGGCATGCAGCCGGTTGTGGATGGGATGGTTTATGCGGGGGCCGGGTATGTGGAGCTGCTGGCGCTCATTGTGCTCCAACATCATTTGAAATCGAAAATCAAGCTATGGCAGCTGCTGCTGTACGGTATATTTTCAATCATGATTACGCTAGGACCTATTATTGGCGCCATAACGGAATTTGGCCCAGTGGAAGCATCGCATCAGATGACGTCGCCTTACGAACAGTGGCGGCTCGTTCAGGCCGGCCAATTTATCGAGCATCTGGACTTTCTGTCTATCTTCCAATGGCTGTCGGGAGCGAGTATACGCATTAGCCTCTCCGTCTTTCTGCTAGTGGAGCTTCTTCAGTTTAAACGGAAGAAAGGAAAGTACTGGGCGATTATTGTGATCATGTTGAGCTATACGATACTGACTCAAGTGAAGGTGAATGAGTATTCCTTTTACATATGGATGTACAAGTATTATATGCCCATATCGTTGACGGTACTGCTGGCGTTATCGTTCATCTGGATGATTGTAGCTTTAATTGCGGGAACGGCCAAAAGGGAGGAAGCGACATGAACCATAAGAATGGGGACGAAACGGCATGGACCGAAGAGAGCTTGAGGGTATTGTTCAAAGGTTCAGCCGATGTGATGTTCCAAGCTTGCAGTTATGGTGATGGGAGTTCACGTGTCGTTATGGCTTATGCAGAGGGATTGACCCGGTCAAGTGATATTGGGCAATTTGTTCTTCCGGAGCTTAACCGGCTCTATGCGAAGCAGGGTACGTTCGAGAATTCCGTCGAGCGCTTATCCAGTACGCTGCCTATCCAAGAGCTGCAGGACTATTCGGTTGATGCGCTGTCGGAGTCATTGTTCGAGGGAGACTTGCTTCTGTTGTTTGTGGAAACCGGAATAATAGGCAGCTTGAGCATAGCCGATAAGCCGACAAGGCAACCGTACGAATCCAGTACAGAGATATCGGTGAAGGGACCGAGAGACGGCTTTGTAGAAGATATAACGGTAAATATTGCGCTAATCCGGAAGCGGCTTAGGTCCCAGTCGCTGCAAGTAGAGGAGCTGGTGCTGGGCAGAAGATCGCGTACACGGATTGGGCTGCTTTATTTCATAGATATCATTAATCCGTCTATTGTGCAAGAAATGCGGAAGCAACTGAACAGCATTGATGTCGATAGCATCATGAGCATAAGCCAGCTTGAAGAGCTGATGACGGATTCAAGCTTTAAGCTCCTTCCGACGATGGATTTTACAGGTCGTCCGGATTTTGCAGTCAATAGTCTGCTGTCCGGCAGGGCGGTCTTGATTGTGGATGGGCTGCCTATGGTATTGATGGCGCCTGCTGGCTTATCGCTTATCTTGAAATCACCGGAAGATGCTCACTTCAATTACACGTATGTGTCATTTGCTAGAATCATCCGCGGAATCAGTCTGTTTCTCTCTATCTTTCTTCCTGCGATATGGGTAGCGCTGATGTCCTTCCATCAGGATCAAATCCCGTTCCGTATGATGGCCACGATCTCGGTATCACGGCTCGGATTGCCGTTGTCATCGCATATGGAGATGTTTCTGCTATTAACGCTGCTGGAGATATTCCGTGAGGCTGGCGTTAGGCTGCCCAGCTCCATCGGCCAGACCTTGACGTCGATCGGAGGTTTGATTATCGGCGATGCTGCCATTCGGGCGGGGATGGTATCGCCTTCTGTCGTAGTGGTTGGCGCCATTACCGCTGTCTCTGGCGTAACGCTGGTCAATCAGACGCTGAGCACGCAAGTCAGCATTATGAGATTTTTCTTCTTCCTTTTGTCAGCGCTGCTCGGCATGTACGGGGTAATACTAGGCATGGTACTGCTCATCAGCTATATGGCAAGCTTACGCTCCTTCGGCATGCCGTATCTGTCGCCGCTCTCTCCTCTGAATGTGAAGGAATTGGCAGCCTCCTTCCTTCGTCTGCCTTATCGTCTGATGAAGAAACGGCCGAGTGCCCTGCATACCATTGATTCTGACAAGCAAAAAGGAGGAGGGGGATGATGCGGATCAGGCAGATGGGCATTCTTATTCTTGTCTGCTTGCTTGTCGGAGGATGCGGCCGAATGCCGGAAATTCAAAACATGGCTTATGCAACGGCGATCGGCGTTGACTATAAGGATGGCAAGTGGATTGCTTATGCACAGATTCTCAACTTTGCCACCGTTGCGAGAACGGAAGAGATTGCGCTGGGCAAAAGCTTCCCGGTATGGGTAGGCGAGGGCAAGGGAGATACATTGTCCCTTGCCCTGACAGATGTCGGAAGAACAGCCCAGCTGCGGATGTTCTGGGGACATGTGAAAGTAGTCGTCATGTCGGAAAATGCGCTTAAAATGGGCGTTAATAACATATACGGAACCATTAACCGTTACAGAGAAGTCCGTTACAATGTGCTCGTCTATGGCACCAGACGGTCGATCAAAGATATTTTTACGCAAAAATCCATTCTGAATATGTCACCCTTGGACACCGCGATGTTCACCGCATCGCAGATGAGCTCCGTGCAATCCATCGTACTTCCGGTAACCGGCAATCAGATTATTGCTTATTTGAATGAAGAGGGAGAACCGGGGTACATGCCTTCTATTGACTTCGACACAGTGGATTGGACGGAAGATAAGAAAGCCAAGCCGATGTTCATGATCTCCGGCGCTTATTTCTTCCGTGACATGAAGATGTTCGGCTGGTTGTCTACTGAACAACTGACCGGCATTAGATGGGCCGATCCCCGATTAGAGCGAACACCAATAGAGGTAGACAGGGAGGGAAAGGCTGTTGCAACGATCATGCTAGAGCATCCCAAGATGCGTATTCGTCCCTCCTTGGAGAACGGGCAGGCCCGATTCGATATCCGGGTAGATACAGACGGATATGTGATGGAAATGGTGCAAGATACCGATCTGTTGACGTTGACTGAGTATGCCAAAGAAGACATTCGCGAGGAGATCGAATTGACCTATCGGAATGGTCTTCACATTAGAAGCGATCCTTTTCAGCTGGGTCAGATACTGTATCGATCCAAACCAAAAGTGTTTCGCCAAATCAGCACGGGTACGCCTTACTTTTTGGACAAGCATTCCATTAAAAACATCGATGTTCATGTACACCTGCAAACGACTGGAAAGTACAAAGGGACCAAGCCGTAACGGCGGCAATGAGAATTGCGTCTAGGGCGTGTCTGAAAACCCGTTCAGTGGCACCTTTCACCGCCTTTCCGCCCCCTGCTTCGTTCCGTTTGCTTGACGTACCCCCGGTACGCCTTCACAAACGCGCCTTGCATGGAACAGAAATTCGGCAAAATTTGCTGCCCTCAGCGTTCTCAGACACACCCTAGTTATGTGTAATGCTCTTCCAAAGTACTTCTTCGGCAGGGCGGCGAGGACTTGGCATCGCATGGTTCGCGGGATACCCGATACGGAATGTGAACACCTGATGCCAAGTCGGACGCTCTATGAGCTTCTCCATCGCTTCTCTGAAGTGTGGAGTGAGCTTCGAGGCTTGCTCTCGGTCCATCCGTTCATTGGGCTGATTCATCGGCTGAATCGCCCAGCCATTAGCCGCAGCCCACAGGTGCATGCGTTGAAAGACTTGACCAACCCTCATCAGACTCGCGCGATCGCGGCTTTGGACAAGTAGGCCCCCGAATGCGCCCGCTGTCGGCACTTGCGTATCTCGTGTCGATTTCAGCCAATATTGGTTGGAGGTCGCTTCGGAGACCGGGAACAGCTTGCCGATTGCCCGCGTAAGCACAGGACTGCCGGTTGCATCCAGTGTTGTGCCGTCCTTCATGGCATGAAGCACTTCACGGTCATGACGGTACCACCGATGACTGTCTCTGGATTGTTCGGCATCCGAGATGATGGCCTCAGTGGCACGGACGATCATCTCGCCCATAGCTGTTCTTAACGGCTCATCCTGCAGCCAGACAAACGCAACGTTGTCCCCCTCCTGAATTTGCTCTTGCAAGGAAGCGTAGAGGCTCGGCGGCAGTTCCTTCTTGCTATGGAAGGCGGAGCGATCTGTATGTCTGAACGGGATGGCCTGGTATAGCTCGGTTATTTGTTTCTCCCCGGGGGTTAAGACGATTCTGGCGACATGAATTTGCTCATGCTCCCCGGACATCAATATCACTTCAGGCTTGTAACCATTTGCTTGCGCGGCTAGAGTCAGATTTTCCACGGCGCAGCCCAAGCTAATATGCATCTCTCGAAGCAGAGGATCCATAGAGCCTAAATTTCTTGAGATATCTGCGTATAGATCAATTGTGTCATCGGTGACCCGGAATAGCCATGGCTGTGAATTATGCGCATTGGCTGCCAGAATGGCGGCTCTGATTAGCGGCATAGGATGAGGGGCGGCGTCCATGGCGGCATCCCAATCTCTCCATGCTTCATAGGCGGGACCTTTGCCGGCAGAGAAAACACCTTGATCAATAGCCTTCCATACGGTACCGCCGGAGACTAATACGGCTCCAGCAAGAGCGGCTTTAAGAAAGGTCCGTCTGGAAATAGGAGACTGAGTTTTAGCTTCTAAGTTATCCATCATTATGATCTCCTTTTTCGAGTGTGAAATGGGGTTCAAGCAATCTCTCAATAAGCGAGACGCCCTTGGCAAATTGCTGTTCTGTAACTTCCATACCGTTCATCTCCAAGAAAGACAGCCAATTCATGGCGATCATCCAGCAGACGGTTAACGTTTCTTCGATATGGGCATCATCGCGGAAAGAGTGAAGCACGCCAGAGGCGATGAATCGCTTGGCAAAAGCGCCTTGATCGAGGAACCGCTGCTTTGTCATGGCGATATGCCGATTTTTTAGTTCCTCATCTTGCTGGAATAAGGCGATCGCTTCACGGTAGAAGAAGCGATAGTGCCACAGCAGCTTGAAGTTGTCATGCAGTTTGATGTGCAGATCGGCTAAGCTTGCTTCCCGATCGGAAGGCAATTCCCAGACGGCATCCCAATCCGTATACATCGCCTCCATGATGGACCGGATAATGGCTGCTTTATTGGGATAGTGGTAATAGAGATTGCCAGGACTAATGCCTGCGGCATCTGCGATATGATTCGTCGATACGGGGCCAGTCCCGCTTGCATTGAATAGCTCAGTCGCTGTGTGCAAAATACGTTCTTTGGTCTGGCTCATGGTTCACCTCATGATTTAGAGTAATTACTCTAATTTTATAAGTAGTGTATCCCATTCCGGCTGCTCATGCAAGTCGAAACAGAGATAAGGGCCGCCTATCGGATTCGAAAGTCGATCCGAGAGGAGGCCCTTATGAGGGGATATGGTATTTGATCCGGCTTAACCTTCTGTTCCGGTTGGGGCTACGTATTTGTATTTCTCTTTCACAATGTCTCTCCATGCAAAATCCGCTCGTTCCATCGATTTGATTAGAAGCTCTGCGGTGGCGATATTGGTGGCAAGCGGGATGCACTGTACGTCGCATAGCCGAAGAAGGGCGGTAATATCAGGTTCATGCGGCTGGGCAACCAATGGATCACGAAGGAAGATAACGAGGTCGATTTCGTTGGAAGCGACCATGGAGCCGATCTGTTGATCCCCTCCGAGAGGGCCGGACTTCAGTCGGTTTACGGTAACCTTGCTCTCCATCATGATCCGGGAGCCTGTTGTGCCAGTGGCGTAGATGTCATGCTTTTCGAAAATATGCTTGTAGGCGATAACAAAGTTGACCATCTCGTTTTTCTTGGAATCATGCGCGATTAATGCAATCTTCATGATGAACCACTCCCTTTCGGCCTGGAGTCAAGTCAATCGACCGCTCCGATCCGTAATCTATATGTCATATAATATAACATAATAGCAGTTAAATGAAGGGTTGAGTTATATTCATGTTAGGTTTTATTTCGTGAATCGCTGATTCTTTACATTGTGATGAGGAATGAATCATTATCGAGCCTGAAAATTGACGATAGATATCGACTTCCATATATTGAAAGCGGTTTAAAGATAGGCTAGACTAGGAAGGACGAGCATTTCTTGTATGGAATATACTGGAAAGTGCGATTGGTGAGATAAATAATCGGGGGGCACGCGTTCGTGAAGGTTGGGGAATGAAGGTATGAACATTTGGACGAGCACATTTTTGGAAGCCATTCAGGTTGCGAAGGAGCATATAACCGGCGCATACTTATTTTTATTAACGGATGATAAGGGCGAATTGCTTGTGATGGATACATGCGCGGAGATGAAAGAGCTGGTCGAACAGACTCCAATTAAGACGGGGCTTATATTCTCCAGAGAAAATTGCGGCGTCAATGCGATTTCTGAAGCGATGGAACGCGGCAGCTCTGTATACTTGAAACCGGAGGAGCACGAAAGTCCCCTTTTCCAAAAATGGCACTGCTACGCGATGCCGTTGAAGATGGGCGATACGCTGCTGGGCTATCTAGACGTCTCTACCATCGACGAGGAGCTGAAGAGCGAGCTTATTGCGATTGCCAAGCTAATCTCTATGCATATGCGCAGTATTCCGGATATCGAGAATGAAGTGAACAAGCCGGCACTGACAGATAGGCAAATGAATGTACTCAGGCTCATCTCCGAGGGGCAGACTGTAAAATCCATTGCGCACAAGCTGCAAATAAAGGAATCGACAGTCAATCATCATAAGAAGGTGATCTTCGAAAAGCTCGGAGCGCAGTCGAGCACCGAAGCCGTCAGTATTGCAGCCAGATATGCCTACTTCTGATGCAGGCACGTCGGATTAACCGCTTAATAGAAACGTCGATGAGGCCCTCTGATTGCGGAGGAGCCTTTTTAAGTTGTTTTGGGATACAGTCATGATTCAATGGTAATTTCCGTGTCGATTTTTTCATTGCCAGTATGTAGCAATACAAGTATGCTGGAGGAAGTAATGTCAATCTCTCATGGGACGGGTGAAGCGGTATGGGACGAGGAAAGGCGATTAATTCGCCGTGGATGTATGCGTTCGGCATGCTGGCGATGATGATTCCCAGTCAGGCGTTCAGCGCATTTTACAATTATTATTACTTGGAAAAGCTCGGCCTGGGAATTGCTCTGGTTACGCTTGCTAAAACGATCTTCATGATCTGGGATGCGGTGAACCAGCCGCTGGCCGGCTACTTCTCGGACCGGACGAACAGCAAGTACGGGCGCAGAAAGCCTTGGATCTATGCATCAATTCCATTGTTCATGATTTCCTTTATGCTTATATTCAGTGCTCCTGAGGGTATGAGTCAGATCGGGCTATTCACCTGGTTTCTCGTTGCTCTGTTGTTCTATGAAGCCATAGCGACGATCCTCTGGGTCAATTACGGTGCCCTATTCCCTGAATTGTTCCGCGGCGACTCCATTCGCAAGAAAGCATCCGCGATTCAGCAAGGTTATCAAATTGTGGCGATTCTAATTGCATCTGCCGCTGGGCCTATTTTGTACAATTCGTTTGGGTATAGCAGCATGTCCATTATTTTTGGCTTGATGTTTGTTGTATTTATGATTCTATGTATGCGCTTTACACAGGAAGATACGACTCGTCGTGACACACCGAAGATGGGGCTGAGGGAGTCGTTTGCGGCCACACTGACGAATAAGCCGTTTTGGATATTCAATATATCCAATTCATTCGCCCAGACGGTAAACGGTTTGCTGAGCGCGATGATTCCGTTCTATGCGAAGTATGTGCTTCATGTGGAAGAAGGTATGGTTACGTTCCTGCTGGCGTCTATCTTCGTGTCGGTTATCCCGCTTGTTGGCGTCTGGTTTTGGATTATTAAACGGATGGACCCTGTCAAAGCATGGCGCTTGTCTCTGCTTGCATATGCGGTGTCAGTCATTCCGCTCTGGTTCGGCAGCACGCTGCTGGGCGGCATTCTGGCCGGCATCATTGTGGGCTTCGGATTGGCAGGCTTCCTCGTCACGCCGCCTGTTGTCAATAGTCTAATTATTGATCGAGACTTCGCGGAGACAGGGCGCAGACGCGAGGGTGTCTACACGGCGGTCAGCGGTTTTATTATCCGTTCCAGCGGACTGATCTCTGCGCTCGCTTTTCTCATTGTAGGTATGATATTCGGCTATGAGAGCGGCGATAAGCCTGGGGATGATCCCGAGACGACTTTCCGTGTATTGATATCGGTTGTACCTTTGCTGTTGCTTTTGGTATCCTATATCTTATCTTATTTTGTTCGATTAAGAGGTGATGAGGATGGCAGCAAACACGGTTAAAGCACAGCAAGACGACACTATTGCGGCGGCTATTGCCTTTGCAAGAGCTTTCCATGAGAAGGATGATACAGGACATGACTGGTGGCATATTCATCGTGTGTCGAAGATGACGGAGCGGCTTGCAGAGGCGGAAGGTGCAGACCGGTTCGTCGCGCTGCTCGCTGCACTGCTGCATGATGTGGCTGACGAGAAGTTGAATGATTCCAAGGAAATCGGCTTGCAGCGGGTGCGGGACTGGCTGGTGAGCCAGCCTGTTGCCGTGGAGGATCGCGGGCATGTCATTGAGATAATCTCTACGATGTCCTACAATGCGGGGCTGAATCCGCCGATGCGCACCTTGGAAGGACAAGTGGTGCAGGATGCGGATCGGCTGGATGCCATCGGCTCAATTGCGATCGCGCGTTGTTTCTTGTACGCAGGCAAGATTGGCGACCCGATCTACGATCCGGCCATTAAGCCTCGCGATTCAATCACGAAGGAGCAGTATCGCAATGAAGGCAGTACGGCGATCAACCATTTCTACGAGAAGCTGTTGAAGCTGAAGGATCGGATTAATACGCCCTCAGCCAAAATAATTGCCGAAGAGAGACATCGTTTTATGGAACAGTATGTGCAGCAATTCCATGCGGAGTGGGATGGGCTTATCTAGCTTTGTTGCGCGCTCTTGTGCGGTTGTGATAGGGTAAACAAAAGCATGGATTATGGGAATAGGGGTATGCATCATGTATGAAATTACAATGGACCTGGTCAGCGATTGGATCAATACGGTCAAGGAAGTGCTGAGCAACTCTGGCTACACGCTGGAAGACGGATTGTCGCAAGAGGAAATTGCACTGCGCTACTTCCTTCATTCTCAGCCGGAGGATGTTGCCGAGACGCTTGCGGTGGACACCTTGAACAAGCTGCGGGAGATGGAAGAGATTGTTATCAGTCATATGAACTCTACGATCGTTCCTGATATTCGTACGCGGACCCGGTATGAAGGAGATACCTTCCATTTCAGCTGGGTTTACAATGAAGGCGAGCATATTATCGAGTTGAACTCGGAGTACCGAATTCCGCTATAAGCGGAGCTGTGAAGGACATATTCATATCGGGGCAATCATTGTCTATAAGAGAAAGAGACCGTTTGGCAACAATAGCCGGACGGTTTTTTTGTTATGAAGCCTGTTGTTCTTCTTACAGAAGCGTATAGGACATTGCCATGGGTATGAAATAAATGAGAATATATGCCGTTCACTGTTTCAAATGGGTAGAATCGGGTTAAGAAAAAACAAGCAAGTCGTTGCGGGGGTACCGGAACCGGCGACGGCTTGCAACCAAATGGAAAGAGGTGCATGTCCGATGAGTTCAACAGATACGGCTTACCGAACGGGTGAATATGTTCAGCAAGAAGGCGACTATATTTGCGAAGCAGGCCGCCGCACTTTGCTCAAGGAAGGTGATAAGTTTCCATACTGTCCCGTGACTGGCCTCGATACGAACTGGTATTACGCACAATAAACTTAACTATACGTTCTCCAAACCCCCTCTTATAACGAACGACCCTTAAGCCATTCGCCGCTTAAGGGTCGTTCGTTTTTTGTTCCGATGGCTGCGTCAGCCCGTTCGCCGATTTACGATATCTTAACGCCCCCATAATATGCCGTTTATATTTTACTCTCATAATTGAAATTAATTCTGCTAGACATTATGTATTCGATTTGGAGGAGATTGTTTTGAAGAAAAAGGCAGTACGCACGATTCTCGCAGGCTTTATGGCATTATCCGTTCTATCGGCATCAACGGTATCCGCTGAAGACGTGGCTCCGGTCAAAGCCTCCCCATCGAAGAATTTGATCGTACTCATCGGCGATGGCATGGGTCCTGCGCAAGTGAGCGCGGCACGCAACTATCTGATGTACAACAAAGGCATTGATCATCTGACGCTCGACAGCATCTATGTCGGACAAGCGACGACTTACGCGGACCGCGGCGAAGATGGCGGCACCATCGTATCCGGTGTCGTGACAGATTCCGCTTCTGCGGGCACAGCTTTTGCGACGGGCAACAAGACATATAATGCAGCAATCAGCATTTCCAATGAAGATGTGGCCGTTCCCTTCGCTTCTGTTATCGAAGCGGCTGAGCTGGCTGGCAAGTCGACAGGCCTTGTTACTACGGCACGCATCACACATGCAACGCCCGCTGTTTATGCTTCCCATGTAAGAAGCCGCGACAACGAAGTGGCTATCGCTTCGCAATATCTGGAGAGCGGCGTAGACGTGCTTCTGGGCGGCGGCAGCTCCTTCTTCCTGAGCAAGGATGAGAAGGGCAAACGCTCCGACAAGAGCATCATCGCAGATTTTGAATCGAAAGGCTACGCTTATGTAAGCGACAAAGCGGGTCTTAACGCATTGAACGCTGATAAAGGCAAGGTGCTGGGATTGTTCGGCAGTTCCCACGTCTCTTATGTGCCTGACCGTACGGATGCGGTTCCTACTTTGGCTGATATGACGAACAAGGCGCTGAGCATTTTGTCCAAAGAAGAAAAGGGCTTTGCTGTCATGATCGAAGGCGGACGTATCGACCACGCTTCCCATGCCAACGATTTCCCGACAACGGTGCAAGAGGTGCTGGACTTCGACGCTGCGGTTAAAGTAGCGCTGGATTTCGCGAAGAAGGATGGCAACACTTCCGTTGTGATCACAGCCGACCATGAGACAGGCGGCTTGTCCCTGTCCCGCGACAATATCTATGAGCTGAACCTGGACCTGTGGGACCAGCAGAAAAATTCTTCCGAATTTATTGCAGGCAAGCTGAAAGAAGCTAAAACGATCGCAGACGTAAAGGCGATTGTACATGCCAACACGTGGATCAAGGATTTGTCGGATGAAGAAGCAGCATACATCCTGGCAGGCGACGGTTCTTCCTATGCACAAGAGGGCGGCTATAACGCGGTTATTAGCAAAAGACTGCTGATCGGCTGGAGCGGTCATGGCCACTCCGCAGTGGACGTAGGCGTATGGGCATACGGACCAATCGCGGATTTGGTGAAAGGCCAAATCGACAATACACGCATCGCAACAGCATCTGCAGAAATCATCGGCGTAGACCTGGCTGATGCGACGGCTAAGCTGCAAGCTAAGTACCTGTATCCGAAATTCAAAGTGACAAGAGACGGTCAAGTGCTGTATCCTGCAAAAGCGCTAGCCGAGACACTTGGCGCGAAAGTAGCATGGAGCGAATCGACACGCACAGCATCCATTACACATGGCGGGAATACGTTGACGGTTCATTTGGACACGAAGAAAGTAACAGTGAATGGAGCTGCATCCAGCCATGCAAGCGATGTGGACAACGGCAAGCTGTACTTGCCGCTGGAAGCCTTCAACGCACTGACTGGTCAAAACATGAAGTGGGACACATTGTCCGAGAGAATCGTAAAGTAGCAACAAGCTCAGAAACAGGGTAGATCACAAACAGGGGAGCATCGCTCTCCTGTTTGTTGTTTGGATCGGCAAGGGAGCTAAGGCAGGGGGGAGCGGTATGTCAGATATGATTAAAGTAAAGGGCTTGCAGAAGTCATTCCGGCATCAGCATGGCACGCAGCTCATTATTGATATGGAGGAATGGTCGGCAAAGAGCGGCGATGCAATCGCATTGCTTGGCCCAAGCGGCAGCGGAAAGAGCACATTTCTTCATTTGCTAGGCGGCGTGTTGCCCATAGACGAAGGCATACTTGAGGTAGGCGGGCAAAGCGTTAGCGGGATGAGAGAATCGGAGCGGGATGCTTATCGGGCCCGCTTGGTCGGCTATGTCTTTCAAGACTTTTATCTTATGCCGTCGCTGACCGTCCGCCAGAACGTCGAGCTGGTGCTGCCCCGCGGGCTTGGAAAAGCGGAGCGCGACGGGCTGCTGGAGAGCTGGTTCGAGCGGGTTGGGCTGCTGGAGAGGATGAACCAGCTGCCGTCCAAGCTGTCCAGGGGCCAGCAGCAGCGGGTGGCTATCATCAGAGCGATGATTAATCGTCCGCCGCTCATACTGGCAGATGAGCCGACAGGAAGTTTGGATTGGGAGACGGCTGCGGATATTATGGGGCTGCTGCTTGATATATGTGCGGAGAGCGGATCGACGCTCGTAACGGTGACGCATGATCGCCATTTGGCGGAGCTGTTCAAGACGAAGCTCGACTTCGCTAGCATAAACCAATGCCTGAGCGTTCATCAGACTGGTCTGACGCCAATCGATAGTCGTATATCTGAGGCTGGAGGTGTCAGGGCATGAGCGGCTGGACCTATGTATGGAGCAATATGAAGCATCGCGCATTTCTAACGGTGTTGACCGTCATGGCTGTCACTATTACAGTAGCCTTGTTTTCATTGCTGCTAATGAGCAAGGACGGTGTGGAGCAAGGTGCCCGGAAGGGCTACGGACCATTCGAGCTGGTTATTGGCGCGGATGGAAGCGAGTCACAGCTCGTATTGAACACGTTCTACCGGGTAGGCGCGCCTACGGGCAATATTCCATTGCAGCTGTTGGATGAAATCCGCAGCAGCGGAGAAGCGGACACGGCATTCGGCATGACGACTGGCGATAGCCATAACGGTTTTCCGATTGTAGGGGTAGATCCGGCTTATTTTATGACACGTTACGAGGATCGGACGCTCGCTGCCGGGAAGCTATATAGCGGTCAAGGTGAAGTTACAGTGGGTGCGGCTGCTGCCAAAGCGTTGAATCTGAAAGTCGGTGATTCCTTCAGCGGAGCGCATGGACTGGTAGCCCATGCTTCTGGAGGACATATAGATACGGGACATTCGGAAGATGACCATGACGATGAGGAGCATGAGGAAACTTCCGCTCACATGGATCATGCAGGTGACGCTCATGAAAGTTTTCTTTATACGGTCGTTGGTATATTGCCCAGGCTGAATACGGCAGATGACCGGGCGATCTTCACGACGATGGACTACGCATGGGCGGTGCATGCGACGGATGAAGCCCATCGCGAAATTACAGCGATCATGATCAAGCCGGGGTCGCTGCTGGGCGCACAGTCGCTGAAGCTTGAATATGACGCTCTCGACAACGTTCAGGCAGTCTACTCCAGCAAAGCGGTTGCCGATGTGTTGAATGTGATGGACAGCGGATCGCAGCTCCTAATGATCGTTATGCTGATTTGTGCGCTTCTTGCTGCGTCTACGTTGCTGCTGGCGCTAACGTCTTCTATACAGGAGCGGAAGCGGGACGTAGGCTTGCTCCGTCTAATTGGAAAGTCGAGGGCTTATATCTTATCGTGTCTGATCGGGGAAGGGATTGCATTGACAGCAGCGGGCATCGTGCTGGGGCTGGCATTGAGCAGATTGGCGGCATGGTGGCTGGGTGACTTCATGTTCACGGAAACTGGCGTTCAAGTGCAGCCTTTGCAGATGGCTTCGAACGAATGGCAATTGATTGCAGTCGCTTTGCTTCTGGGTTTAGTCGCCTCTGTTGGACCTGCATTCCGTGTGTATCGGACAGATGCACTCACATTATTCAGAAATTAAGGAGGGGCATGGATAATGAATTATCGCAATCGTATAGTTCGGACTGGCATGGGAGTGCTGGCCGCGTTAATTATGCTGAGCGGCTGCGGAGCAGCCAAGCCCGAAGGGGGCGACGCTGCTTCTTTTGGTGATGCAATTGTTTATGCTGATGGGGAAAGCGCTGCTGGAGCAAATGGAGATGCTGGCGACGCGTTCAAAAGTGACAGCGATGAGCACGCTTCTGGTTCTGACGAGCCCCCTGCTAATGAAGGGGATGAGCAAGTCGGCTCAACGCAGCCTGGCAAGGATGAAATCCAGACTAATGGAAGCGCTGAGGACGCGGTGGATGATGGGAAGAAAAACAGCTCTGCCGATACGGAAACGGGTGCCAAGCATGCTGGTGAGGGTAAGAGTCAGGATGCTGAAGGATCAGATGTGAAAGCACCTGCGGACTCAAAGCCGGGCTCGGGCCATTCAACGCAAGCAGACGTAAACCCAGGCAACAAGACAAATGCAGGGACGGCGAATCAAGGAACAACTGGCAAAGCGGATGAATCGGCAGGCAAAGGGGCTGGCACTGCAGGGAAGCCAGGCTCTGCGAATGGAACGAAAGGGGAGCAGTCTGTTAAGTCCGGGGGGACGTCCTCCAGCAAATTTGCGCAAATTGGATGGAATGATTTTTTCGATAACGGGGATCAGACAACGCCGTCAGACCGATTCTGGGATTTATCCGAAGAGCGGAAGTCGGTTCAAATTAAAGGGTTTATGGGCGAAGTGCTTTCGTTTAACCAAAATTGGTTTCTGCTTATTCCCGAGCCTGGAGCGGAGTGTCCATTCGACAATGGGGACGAGACGTATTGGAACAAAATTATGATCGTATTCGTGAAAGACGGCTCCAAATTACGCTATACGTCAAAGCCGCTCAAGCTGACGGGGCGTTTGGATGTTGGCGTCAAAGTGGACGAATCCGGCTATAAAACGATGTTCCGCTTATATGATGCCAAGTTCGAAGAAATAAAGGAGTAGGGGACGCTGTTTGTTGACAGAGAGTTATTGCATCTGGCATACTGGCGAGAGATGATTGATATATCAACTAAATGAGGCGGTATGCGATGAGCGAGCAAGGGACAGAGCATGTCGGCGTGATGATTCATACGATTGACCTTGAAATAACGAATTATTTGAAGCATCGTCTTGGCAAGTTTCAGCTTGCGCCCGAACAGCATTTGGTGATGGCTTTGCTGCTCAAGCAGCAAGGCTTGACTCAGAATGAGATTGCGGATCAGCTCCGCAAGGATAAGTCTAGCATGACCCGTATGCTGGCCAGTTTGGAGAAGAAGGGCTTCATTAAGAGAGAGGGCTGTCCGAATGACCGTCGCTGCATGAAGGTTTATTTGACGGATGAGGGCGAGTCCCTTAGAGGTTATATCGATATGATCACAGAGACGACAAAGGAACAATTCGAACGTGATTTCTCAAAGGAAGAGAAGGAAGAGCTTATTCGCTTGCTTGCGAAATTTCGGATGAATGTCCAGTCCGCTGACCGGAAATCGTAGTCCTTGCTATCCGACTTGAAGTTGATCGATCAGCCAGATCATACATGATGGAGGGAACCAAGATGAAAGTAGCAGCAATTATCGGCAGCGTCCGCAAAGAGTCATACAACCTGAGTTTGGCCCGTCATATGCAAAAGCGTTACGCTGGTCGTCTCGATATCGAAATTGTAACGTTGAATGAAGTTGAAATGTACAACCAGGACATTGAAGCGGTGCCTCCGACGGGCATTCAATCTGTTGTAGATAAAGTGAAGCAAGCGGATGCGGTACTGTGGGTTACGCCTGAATACAATGGTTCTATCTCCGGCGTTCTGCATAACGCGATCGATTGGTTGTCCAGAGGCGAGAGAGTGCTTGTAGGCAAACCATCCATCATCGCAGGGGCTTCCATGGGGCTTCTCGGCACGGTGAAAGCGCAAATGCATCTTCGCGATATTCTCTTCGCTCCTGGCGTGAACTCGCCGCTGCTGCCTGGCAACGAAGTATACGTAGGCGCAGCTCACGAGAAATTCAATGCAGAAGGCGAATTGACGCATGAGCCTACCATTGCGTTCCTTGATCAAGTGGTGAACAACTTTATCGAGTGGCATGGACGCCATGCGAAAGGCTTCAACTAATAGAGGAATCCCCCCATTCATCCGCACATCGCTGCGGATTGGATGGGGGATTTTTTTTACAGCGGATTGCGAAGTAAGCTATTGTCCTCGCTCGTCTTGTTGTTCTTCTGCGTACGATTCGATACAAGGTTGACGATTAGAAGGAGCAACAGCCAACCTCTTATACCTAAAGTGATCCCTCAAAAAATAAAGCTACTCATCCATCTTTTGGATGGTAAAATTGTAAGTATTAGGTTCGCTATGAACATAGCTTCTTTATTACGCCATTTTTTAGCATTCTATATAAATTCTTGACGAACCTTGCCGATTAACAAGGAGAGGTTTGTTTTTGTATGCGGCTTTTTGACGGCATATGAACAGGTGTGCATATTAATGAACAGGGGAGCATCTAACCATGAATTTTTTGGAGCAGCTTGCGTATGAATGGTATTCGTATTCGGGATATTTCGTCAGAAGCAATATTAAATATGATAAGCGTCCAAATGGAGGATATGGCGGGGAGATGGACGTCGTTGCATTGGACTACAAGTCCAACAAGCTGATTCATGTGGAAGCCTCGATGGATGCCGATTCCAATGCGATACGAATAGAGAGATTTACCCGGAAATTTGCTATATCCATCGAAAAATACAATCTGTATCTAAATACGGAAGTGTCGACGGTCGAGCAAATTGCTATTGTGGGCACCGCGAAATCCAACATTGATTTCGGGAATGGCATCAGGCATCTCACGATTCCAAGCTTCCTAAACTACATTACCAGGGAAGTAAAAGACATTGATCCCATGAAAGCTGCGATTCCGGAAGGCTATCCTATTCTGCGAGGCATTCAATTCTCGAACTACTATATTTTCAGAGAATAGTGCTAGGGTTGAATGACTACAGCATGCCGTTTTTTCTCATAAAAAAGTCATTCGCCTGATGGAGCCATTGCTCTTCTTCGGGCGTGAACGGCGATGGCATCATGGCCTCCAGCTCCTTCAGCTGCTCCTCGTTAATTTCCGATAATACGGTCAGGTCTTGGACATTCTCGGTGCCGACGTAATTCAAGCTGATCTTTAGCTGCTCGGCTATCAGTGCCTGTACTTCCGGATCGTCGATAGGCCTGCCGAAGAGGCGCTTCACTTCATTGACCATCTTTACATATTGTTTGTCCAACTGCTCTTGCTCTTCGAACGGCTTGTCGAACAGCTCGTGAACAAGAGCAGGCTCCAAAAATTGCTGCAGCCATTCGCGCTGCTCATCTTCGGTCTGAATGCTTTGAATAATGCCGATCATAGTTTGGCTGTCGACTTCCTTCTTGTTCTCGAGCAGCGTGGCAGCTCTAGTAATTGCCTTAATAGCTATATCAATTCGCCTGCGCTGTTGCTCCAGCGCTTCCTTCTGTGCGCGGAACGATTCCAGCAAGCTGGTGTCGAATCGGGGATGCTGCAGCAGCGCTTGAATATCTTCCAGGCTGTAGCCCAGAAACTTCATAGTAATGATCTTTTGGAGAGCGACGATGTCGTCATCTCCATAATGCCGATGCCCGCTCTGGGGGTCCTTGTAAGCTGCGAGCAAGCCGATCTCGTCGTAGTAATGAAGCGTCCGAATGGATAAGCCTGTAATCTTGGCCAACTCTCCAACGGTGTAATGTTTTGATGAATTGTTCATATTCATCTCCCTTTCCTTTATATGGATGTGGCATGACTCCATCATAGCTCCTCACGTAACGTGAGGTGCAACTTTTTTTTGAAAACCGGGCTTACAGTACAGACCCGGCAACCATTGGCGCTGGCATTATGATCCCCGCAAAATGGCTCCGCGAACGATCCTTATGATAAAATATGCGTATCCGTAACTTATTGAAGGAAGCGTAAGCGAGAGATAAAGGAGCGATGAGATTGAAGGGGCCAAATTTCAGTATAGAAGGCAAAATCGCTATAGTTACAGGTGCGAGCAAAGGGATCGGCTATGGGCTGGCGAAGGCACTTGCAGCCTCCGGGGCGATTGTAGCGGCAACAGCTCGCAAGAAGGAGGACCTGGCTTCACTAGTGGATGAAATCCAGAAGGCTGGTGGGAAAGCGGCGGCTTATGCGCTGGATGTTCGGCAAGTTGCCGGGATTAAGGAGACCTTCGGACAGATTGCGGCAGACTACGGGCGCATTGATATTCTGGTCAATAATGCGGGACTTGGCGAAGGAATGCTGGCAGAGGATGTAACGGAGGAATATTGGGACGATATGCTCGACGTGAATCTGAAGGGCGTGTTTTTCTGCTGCCAGGCGGCAGGGAAGTATATGCTGGAGCAGGGCTATGGCAAGATCGTTAACGTTAGCTCACAAGTCAGTATCGTTGGGATTCCGGAGGGCGTCGCCTATTGCGCGTCGAAGGGCGGCGTGAACCAGCTGACGAAAGTTCTGGCACTGGAGTGGTCAAGCAGAGGCGTCAATATTAATGCTGTTGGTCCCACATTTATTTATACGCCTGGAACGGCGGAGAGACTGGATACTCCAGACTTCCGCGACAATGTACTCTCACGCATTCCGGCAGGCCGCATCGGATCGATTGATGACGTAGCCGGCGCTGTCATCTACCTAGCTTCTCCTGCCGCTGATTTGGTGACAGGCACGCTGCTGCTAGTAGACGGCGGCTGGACATCGCAATAAGGAAGGAGGAATACCCGATGGAGCAACTCATGTTCGTGGAGATCGGAATGGGCATTGACCTGCATGGGCAAAATGTGACGAAAGCGGCCGTTCGTGCTGTGCAGAACGCGATTCACCATAACTCCATGCCCGGCATTCGCACCGTCTTGCCCCACGGTGATTTGAACCGGATGAAAGTGAATGTGCGGCTGGCCGTCCCTGCCGATAAGGAGAAGCTGGACCTGGATGAAGTACGGGAAAAGCTGCCATATGGACAAGTGACATTCGAGGTAGTAGACGGAGGCATGCTGACGACAAGCGGTATCGTGCTGCCAGACAAGCAGGATGCGAATGATCTGGCTTATGTCGTTATTGCTTCGGTAGAGGTGGGATACTAATCCTTCTCTGAGCTGTCATAGAACATCCGGCTCGCGATGATGCGAGCCGGATTTTTTGGTGCGGCGACGGTTATAAGCCGGTTGAAGCGGCATTCGATTTTACGGGATGGGCAGAGAGCGCGGGCAGCTCGTTTTTGCCGAAAATAAGACTGGATACAGCAGGCAGGAAACGATGCGCGAGCCGTACCGTCAACCATGAACCCCCTAGCGCGAGCAGAAATCCGCCTGCATACCATAGATGCAGCAGCATCTCCGATGCGTCTGCCGGGCGAAGCTGGCGGTAAGCGGCCAGAAACAGCGGGTGGATCAGGTAAATGCCGAATGAAAGCGCGCCAAGCTCCCTCATTTTCGTCAACCAGAAGCGATTTGGCGTAATGGAATGGATTAGCCTGGAGGCCGCCCACAGGAACAGAAGCCCCGAGAGCATCGTATAGATGTTCCACAACAAGGTATAGACGTAGGTGGGCCGAACGGTGGCATGTATCCGCAAATCTAGCCATACGCCCACATGCCATAGTCCGGCAATCAGCCATAGGCACCAGAAGGCTGCAAGTGCCCATTTTCGCATAGCAGAGACGGCAGCTTGTCGGTTAACGGTCCATTTTTGGATAGCGGGATATCGAATACCCCAGTAAGCGCCCAGCATATAAAAGCTTATGTAGGATAATGCCCAGCTGCTTGCGCGTTGGATGTCGAGCCACTCGTTCAAGCCTACAAAAAGCCATTGGAGAAGCAGTCCAAGCGGAATAATCCACGGCATATATCTAGGCCAGCGCTGAAGCGACCATAGAACGAGTGGAAATAAGAGATAGAATTGGATGCTGATAAAGACGAAGTACAGATGAGAATAAGCGTCTCCTGTCATTAGCTTTGCTGTAAAATCATAGAGAAGATTAGGCGGAAGGGCGGTAGGATCGCGGGTAACGATCACCAATAAGTAGTAGATTGTCGAAAATACAAGATATGGTATAATGATGTGAATCAACCTCTTCTTGTAAAAGGAAAGGATCATTTCCTTCGACATGGGGCGGCGATAATAATTGAAAAACAGGACAAAGCTGCTCAGGAAAATAAACACGGGCGTACCAAATTTCAGAAATATATTGATGAAGTTATAGATGGAATAAGAATTTGGATAAGCTAGCATCTCGATTGTGGAGAAAGAAGTCGCATGTACGGCAAGCACGCCGATAATAGCAATCGCGCGCACAAGGTCGATTTCAGATAATCGGCTTCCTTTTGCTTGCTTGACTATGGCAGGGTCCATGATTGTCTCTCCTAATAGAGTAATAGATTTCCAGATAAGCCTTAGACCCATTATTGGATAAAGAGTTAACTTTAGTCAAGAGGTTGCATAGAGGGAGGCATTAGGTTGAGGAGAAACAGGAAGTTGGCAGCCGCTGTCGTTGTCCTAGTTATCTGCTTGCTGGCGGCAGGGGCCACGGCGGGGTGGATGCTGTACAAGAAGAAAGGCGATACGCGCAATTCGCATCCCAGGCAAGCGCTGATTAAGGTGGAGTCCGTTGAAGTGCTAAAGCCATCTTATGATGTGATTGTGGCGGGTACCGATCCGGAAGGGATCGTAGCGGCCTTGTCCGCTGCTCGCAACGGATTATCAGTTTTGTTGACAGACGGACGCGAACGGGATATAGTGGGCGGCCTTATGACGATGGGATGGCTTAATTCGCTCGATCTGAATTATGCGCCGGAGCAATCCAAGCTGTCGGACAAGCATCAATTTTTGAACAAAGGCATATTCCAGGAATGGTATGACCAGATTGAAGGGACATCATTCGATACGCATACAGCAGCCAATGTGTTCTACAGAATGCTGCTGGCGGAGCCAAATGTTGATCTGCTGTTAAAGGTCCAGAGCATGGCGCCTATCGTGGAGCGATCCGGCGAATCCAAGCGTATAACCGGCTTAAGCCTTGTGACCTCAGAGGGCATTGCCAAGCAAGTTAAGGCTGCCGCCGTCATCGATGCCACGCAGGATGGAGATATTGCCGCCGCTGCGGGCGTACCCTATACGATCGGACGCGCCGATGTCGGCAGACCAGACGCGCAGATGGCGGTAACGCTAGTATTCCGGCTAAGCGGCGTCACGCAAGAGGTATGGGATTCCTTCGCGACGGTCGGCGATGGAACAGGCATCGACAAGATGAGCGCATGGGGATTCATGGCAGCTCGGGATTATGTCTCGTCCAATCCGGATCGGGTTGGCATCCGAGCGCTCAACATCGGCAGGGAGAACGACGAGACGGTGCTTATTAATGCCATGCACATCTTTGATATTGATCCGCTGGACCCGGCGTCCGTACAAGAAGCGCTGGAGATCGGAAGCAAGGAAGCGCCGCTCATTACAGATTATTTGCGCAAGACATTCAAGCAGTTGGCGAATGTCGAGTTTGCGGGAACGGCGCCGGAACTGTACGTTCGCGAGACGCGGCATATACACGGCGAATACCGGCTGTCTGCGGTTGACGTCGTAGATAATCGGGATTTCTGGGATGCCGTTGCTTACGGTTCGTACAGGGTGGACATGCAGCGGATCAACTCCGTAGACAGAGGGGCTATTATCGTGGCGCCCAAGCAGTATGGCGTTCCGTTCCGATCGCTTGTACCGCTGGAGATTGATCAATTGCTTGTTGTAGGACGGGCAGCCAGCTTCGACAGCATTCCGCACGGAAGCGCCCGCGTTATTCCGCTGGGAATGGCAACAGGTCAGGCGGCAGGCGAGGCAGTCAAGTTGGCAGCGGAGAAGGGAATGACTTTCCGTGAATTGTCGAAGTCCGAGGGAGCGATTGCCGAACTGAGGGATCGGCTTACCGAGAAGGGTATGGACTTAACATGGGCCAGCTTCAAGCAGCCGGACTATACGAAGCATAAGCATTACAAGGGATTGCTGGCGGCGGTCAGCATGCTTCTGACATTCGGCGGCGATTTTAACGAAGCGTTCCAACTGGATGCCGAGGCGAAGGCAGGACATTTCTCGAACAGCATGTTGATGGTGAAGACGATTCATTCCGATTTCTTCTCAGGCAATCCTTATGCAGCGTTAGAGGGGCTGGAGGAGCCAGGTCAGGTGCCGCTCACTTTGGAACAGCTTGCTTATACAGCTGCTGTTACGGCAGGTGTGGAAGTTAATCGCGATTCCGCGCTGGATGAATTAAAGAAGCGCGGGTGGCTGACGGAAGAGACGATCGGATCTATTGCCAACCCGAATAACCTGACATACGGAGAGACGTTCTCTCTCGTGCGGGATATAGTTCAATATTATGTTGGAGTTGTATATGAATGAACGAATAGCCTTGGGCCGATCGATGGCTCAGGGCTATTTTTTTCTGTGCGGCAAGTCTCCAAATCATGCAAGGAGCAGGACGAACATTCGATGGGGAGGGACATGTGTCGGTATTGCCCCCTCTTGTAAGCGAGCTATTAAGGTTAATCCGGAACCGTATAAGCGGAGATATGCAGCTTGGCGGCAATCTCCTGGGTCGAAGCGACCCGGAAGTATACAGTCCCGGTTGTCGGACGTTATGCGGAGTGCAAGGCCGTTTCACGGCTGCCATCCATTTGCCTCCAAAGGCTGCGATAGAGTCCATCTTCCCGGTGCAGCAGTTCGGCATGCGTTCCGGTCTCGACGATGGAGCCATTCTCCATCGCGACAATCGTATCGGCTTCTTGAACTGTCGTCAGTCTGTGAGCGATGACGAGCACGGCACTTCCGCGTTCTTTGGCCCGCTTGAGTATGGCTTCCATGACCTTGCGCTCCGTCTCCAGATCCAGCGCGGAGGTCGCCTCATCGAAGATCCAGACAGGTCGGTCTGCTAGTACAGCTCTGGCAATAGCGAGCCGCTGCTTCTGGCCCCCGCTTAATGAATTGCCATGCTCGCTCATGACGGTATGATAGCCGTCTGGCAGCTCATGAATGAAGGTATGGGCTTCAGCAATCGTCGCCGCTTCGATCAACTCTGCCTCGCTTGCTTCCGGCTTCGCCAGCAAGAGGTTATCCCGGATCGACCCGGCATATAGATAAGGGCGCTGCGGCACATAGGACACATATTGTCGAGCCTGCTCGGCGCTCTCCATCGTCGCCGCTCCACATACCTCTACGGTGCCGGAAGCAGGGAAGAGCAGCCCTGCCCCAAGCTTGGCAACTGTCGACTTTCCTGAGCCGCTTGATCCTACTATAGCCATAAACGATGCAGGTTTGAGCGAAAGTCTGAACTGGTCAAGCAAAGGAGGGCTTGGCGTATTATCTTCCTCTGCCGCTTGCTTCTCAGCTTCCTGTATTCCGGCATGCTCATCGTAGCCGAAGCTTACGTTGTGCCAAGTCAGGCTGGCTTCCTGGACTGCGCCGGCTGCTGGCATTACGCTCTCCTTATCGAGCTCGCGCTCCGGTTCTTTCTCTGCATTCCATATGCTGGCGATCCGGATGGCGGCTCCTTTTGATTCCTGAATTTCTCCCCATAGTTTTCCGAGTGAAAGCAGCGGACCGTACACTCTCCAAATAAGAATGAAGAAAGCCATTAGTGCTCCGATATGAATTTTGCCCTCTACGGCTAGCCAGGCGACGACAAGGATCGTTCCCCATGCAATTAGCAAAGCGGATGTGTCCGACAGGGTCTGGACAAGCAGTTGCCACCACATTCTGCGCATATACAGCTTGTTAAGCTTTTTGCGCTCCCGGACGAAGCGCTCGCTCATCCAGTCCTGGACATCAAAGGCTCGCAGCATATCCATGCTCTGAAGGGCGTCCTGCTGACACTGCTTCATCACGCTTTCCTGATCGGCCACACGCTTGCCGATGTTCATGAGACGGTTGCGCAGGAGATGGCTGCCTAGCAGACAAAGCGGCATCAGCAGCAGGACGCCGAGCGCAACCTGCCATTGCAGCGTGAACATATAGATGCAGGCAAAGAAAAGCATTAGAATTTGAGTGCCCATGCTGTTGAAGATTGTGGCAAGCAGGGAGGTGACTTTGTTCGAATCCCAATAAATACGCTGCTGCAGGTCGGCCGAATGCGAGGCCTGCGCTTTCTCAAGCGGCAGCCGCTGCGCATGATCAGCCAATTCGAGCGCAACATTGCGGTGCAGGATGCTGATTTGGTTTTGCTTCAAATAATGTCCGATCAGTCCCAATACAGTTAGTGCAAGCAGGGCGACGTTAAAGCCGATAAGCAAGTATTTGACCTTGACCAGTTCGCCCGTCTCCAAAAAATCAAAGTAAAATTCCATCATCATCGGAATAATCAAGTGTATGACCATATCGGTCAGACAGAGCAGGATCGCCAGTATGAATAACATCCGGCTGTTGCCGAGCCGGCTCCAAAGGAGCGGAATAAGTTCCCGAATACGCGGGGTGGCGCTAATTCGCGGTGCTTGTTTCATTGGGCAATCCTCCCTTCCGTATCGGTGTCCTGCCATTCGCCTGCTTGAACGAGGGCGGCATAACGGCCTTGCTGATGCATTAACTCCTGATGTGTGCCGGATTCCACGCACTGGCCGTCTTCCACGTAGAGAATACAATCTGCATCCCGTATGGTAGAGAGACGATGGGCTACCACAATAACAGTGCGGCCTCTCGCAATGGTTCGCAGCGCTTCTTGCATGGCCGCTTCATTGGCGGCATCGAGGGCGCTTGTGGGTTCGTCAAGCAGTAATACGCGGGGATTGCGTATGTAAGCCCGCGCCAAGGCAAGCCGTTGTTTTTGCCCGCCGGAGAGCCGTCCTCCGCCCTCACCTAGACGATGCTCATATCCGCCTGGCAATTCCTCGATAAATGTATGCGCATTGGCCAGCATGGCCGCTTGTCTAATCTCTTCATCACTGGCATCGAGCTTGCCGATGCGGATATTGTCTGCGACGGAGGCGTCGAGGATGACAGAGTCCTGCGGCAAGTAAGCCGCCAACTCCCGCCAGTCCTTCCAGTTGCCTTCATGAAGCGGAGTCGAGCCATACCGGATTATGCCACCATCTGGCGGATACAGTCCGAGCAGCAGTTTTAACAGCGTGCTCTTACCGCTTCCGCTGGGGCCTACGATCGCCGTCTTATGTCCGAAGCGGAAGGTCGCAGAGAAGTTCTGAAGTACAGGCTTGTCGCCATAACGAAACGTACATTCTTCAAGCCGGATGTCCGCTTCTTCTTGCCAAGCCGCTATTTTTTGGACGATGTCGGATCCTTGTGCCCTGGAGTCTGAGTCTGCGGGCTGTTCTGCCAATTCAAGCACGCGACCCGCATGGGCGATTGCATCCTGGACGGCCGCCCACGTGTTGGCTATGTGGGCAAGCGGGAAAATGATTCGTTCATAGGAGAGAATGAAGGCTGCGATCGCACCGATGCCCAGCGTGCCTTGAACGACCATCCAGGCTCCCATGCCGAAAATATAGGTTTGTCCGAGGAGGAATCCGACCACAATGGAGGAGTTCGTCACAGCACGGTACATCTCGGTTCGAAGCCAGCGCCGTCTCGTTTTCTCTACCTGCTGTACCCACTTCCTATTAAAATCTGACCGCTTGTTGAAGCTGCGGGTAACCTCCGCGCCTTGCAACTGATCAAGCAAAGCGGCATCCGTCACAGCCTGCTCCGTGTTCGTTCGCTCCTGGTTCAGACGAATAGGCTTGCCAAGCAGGTTGCTGAGCAGAGGGATAAGCAGAGCAATGACGATTGCGCCCGCCATGAGCTGCCAGGAAAGCACGGTCAGGTAAGCAAACAAGAAAACGATGGACAATACGTTTTGCAGAAGCTCCGGCAGTTTCTCATTCATGCCGGTCTGGGCGCTTTCCGCTGACTGATTCATTCGCTGTAGCTTATCGCCGGTATGCCAGCTATTATATTTGGCCAGACGCATGAGAAACAATCCATTTAAAATATCGCGTTGCAGATTGAGCGTTGTTCGATTGGATAGGCGCTGCATCAGGAACGCTTTTGCGAACGAGATGATGAGCTCGGCTGCGAATATGGCTCCGAACCAAAGCGCCGCCGTCGATAACGCGTTTCCGTCCAGTGCATAAGCCGCATCGAAGAGCTGCCTCATAGCTTCAGCCCAGCCGACCGGGAGGAGCGATGCGAAAATTGCGATCAAGCTGACGCTGGCATAGGAGAGCCAATGCTTCTTTGCGCGTCTTAGCATATGAATAATGATAGATAGGGATCTCTGCTTCGATGAAGTATTCAAATTCGCACCTCCGAAAGTGTTCTATAACCAATAATGTCATAAATGGGAAGAACTTAATAGCCCCTTCGGAATGAATGAACCTACATCTTTAGGCGGAGGTTATGGGTAGTTGAAGCAGGATTTTGCATTGTAATTAGGCTAATATACATATATAGGGCAGCATTAATCGGTATGTGAAAGCGGACAAGAGGTCAGAAGCACTGCCCGCAGCTCATTCCAATCCGAGATCGGACATGGATAGGAGTCGATTGTTCCTTTATAAATCTCCATTGCTCCGCTAACAATGGGACGAAGCTTTAGCGGAAGACGGGAGACCGCCCATTCCGCAGCTTCCAGCTTGGAATAGATCAAACTTTCCTCGCGATAAGAGCAGATACGTACTAGTGTCAGGACGCCCAACGCATCCGTCGTATGCACAGTCCGATCTTCCTCATCCTGGGATATATATGAAGTCATCTGATCTTCGGCATCGCTGCGAAGCGAATCCCAGAAGTCGGAATGTGGCACAGCTGAGGATATGACGGCAAGTGGAGGACCGTACAAGGCGACGCCAAGCTGCCGGGTAAGCGTAACATGGCAAGCCAGATCGGGATCGGTGCGTTCTCCATCATATTGCCAGAATTCACGATTTCCCCAGTAGGCCATATCAGCATACCGTTTTCTCCAAAAGTCGCTGAAATGAAATTGATAGGGAGCAGGATGTCTCCATAGCTTCAGATCATGATGCACCACAAAGCTGATTTCGATCGGTGCCGGCGTACGGTGGAAGCTAAGAAAAGCGATCATAAGCCGTTCTTTTTCATCAAGCGTTAGCGGGCGATTGATGACGGCAAGCATATCGAGATCGCTGCGTCCGGAATAATAAGCGCCGAGACATAGCGAGCCGTGCACATACAGGCCAACCAGCGCATCTCCCAAGTAATCTTTTATATAGTTGTTGATGATAAGGGCTTGACGCCTAATGTCCGGTGGACTGTTCTCCCAGTGGGAACCTTGCATGATTAGTTTTCTCCTTTTTCTTACGGTGACTGCAGCCGAGCGACCGAATGACAAATGATAATTTGAACTTTAAGGCAAGTGGTTCTAACCACGCAAGGTAAAACAAACGCTATAGTCAATCTCTACCTTGTCTGGATGACAGTCTAGACATACAATGAAAATAAATACACGTGTTCGTGTATATCGTTTATACTGAATCTGCATCAGGATGAACACAACAAACATTGATCTATAGATACTATTGAAGGAGGGAGATCGCTTGCAGTACGAGGTGCTGAACAAAGGAGCCTTTGCCATGCTTCGTCTGAAGCTTGAGCAAGGCGAACGTGTGAAGGCGGAATCCGGGGCCATGGTATCCATGTCCACATCGCTTGAGCTGAAAGGAACGACGGATGGCGGCATCATGCGAGGGCTGGGCAGAATGCTTAGCGGTGAGAGCTTCTTCTTCCAGGAAGTGAACGCTATGCGGGGCGGAGGCGAGCTGACGCTGGCTCCCAAGACACTTGGCGATATTGAGGCTGTGCAACTGGACGGCTCCTACACATTGCTAGTGCAGAAGGACGGATTTCTGGCAGGGACAGACGGAATAGAAGTCAGCACCAAGATGCAAAACTTGAGCCGAGGCTTGTTCTCGGGCGAAGGTTTTTTTGTAGTGGAGGTGAGGGGGCGCGGAACAGTGTTTCTGTCTTCCTTCGGCGCGATTCATGAGGTGAAGCTGGGTCCGGGTGAAGAGATAGTCATTGATAACGGACATCTTGTTGCCTGGCCGAGTACGATGGCTTACAGTATCGAGAAGTCCTCGAAGGGTTGGGTATCCAGTTGGAAGAGCGGAGAGATGCTGGTTTGCCGATTCCGCGGTGAAGGGACTATTCTTATCCAGAGTCGTAACCCCGGAGCCTTTGGCAATTGGATACAACGATTTATCCCTACTTCATCCAGCTAACCTTCAATAGGCATGACAAAAAGGTCCCTCTTCATCCAGACGGGTACGACCAGTCTGCATTCATGAAGAAGGACCTCTTTATTCGAGAACCAGACCAATGGGGCAATGATCGCTGCCCATTACAGAAGCATCAATGCGGGCGTCAGCTATTTTCGAGGCCAGCCGCTCCGAGACAAGGAAGTAGTCGATACGCCAACCGACATTTCGCTCCCGTACCTTAGGCATGTACGACCACCAGGAATAGGCGTCCGTCTGATCAGGATGGAGATAGCGGAACGAATCGACAAAGCCAGATTCCAGCAGGCGCGTCATGCAGGAGCGTTCCTCTGCGGTGAAGCCGGAATTGCCATGATTGGACTTGGCGTTTTTCAGATCGATTTCCTGATGGGCGACATTAAGGTCACCGCATAGGATAACGGGCTTGCGGCTATCGAGTTCCTTGATGTAACCAAGGAAGCGATTCTCCCATTCGAGTCGATAGTCGAGTCGAGAGAGGTCACGCCGCGCATTAGGCGTATATACATTAAGCAGGTAATAGTCTTCGAATTCGAGTGTAATGACCCTGCCTTCGAACTCATCGTTTTCTTCCAGGCCGTACCAGACCGATAGCGGCTCTTTTTTGGTGAAAATCGCTGTGCCGGAATAACCTTTCTTCTCGGCATAGTTCCAATATTGGCGGTACTGATCTCCAAGCGGAAGCTCAATCTGTCCAAGCTGGAGCTTTGTCTCCTGCAGACAGAAGAAGTCGGCATCGCTCGATGCGAAATAATCCATAAATCCTTTATTTACGCAGGCTCGAAGACCGTTCACGTTCCATGATATAAATGTGGTCATCGGGTAAGGCTCCTTCTTGAATAATGCCATTTAGTAATAATAGCTGCTGCTTTCTGAAGCGAAAAAGGCGATTGCCAGTAATATGATCAGCAGGACAATGCCCCAAAGAATGGTGCCGATGATGCTGCAGACCATTCCGGCGATAGCAAGTCCGCGGCCTTGCTCCTGATTGCCAGAATTTTTAATCTCTTTCAGCGAGAGAGTGCTGAGGATGATGCCTACGATGCCGGATAGAAAGCCAATATAAGGAACAATGATCGAGCAGATGCCAAGAATCAAGGCCGCAATTGATTTGCCATTCGTTTTGGGCTGCTGATAATAAGGTTGAAAATGCGGGGGCTGCTGATAGTTCTGCTGTTGCTGCGAGTAGCCGCCCGATTGATAGTGTTGCTGCTGTTGATCGTTATTCGGATAGTGACTCAAATCGGTTCCTCCTTTTGTCTAACCAGGCGAGTATCGTCATTGACGCCTAATCTGTAAAAATCATATCAAACATGTCTATTGCATACAACAAATTATTGTCAGGCAAGAGAGGAAAGGAATGGTCATGAAGAAGAAGGCAGGGACGGAAGCCGTCAATCATTATTATAGTATGTTAAGTCGCTATTTGCTGCCCCAGAGATCAACTTTGATTGGACTCGCCCTATTATTGTTCATCTCCATAGGGTTGCAACTGGTCAATCCCCAAATTATTCGATTCTTTATCGATACGGCTCAGTCGGATAAGCCGCTGGAGCTGCTTATGTACGCGGCACTTATCTTTATTGGTTTTTCTTTAGTAGGGCAAGTCATCAACGTTATCGCTACATATGTAAGCGAGAATCTGGCATGGCGCACCACGAATAAGCTCAGAGGTGACTTGGCGGAGCATTGCCTCCGGCTTGATATGTCCTTCCACAAGTCGAATACTTCCGGGTCTCTTATAGAACGGGTAGACGGGGACGTAAATGCGCTGGCGAATTTTTTTTCCAGCTTTATTATTCATCTTGCCGGCAACCTGATACTGATGATCGGGATTATTGTGCTGCTGTTCCGCGAAAATATATGGATTGGAGCCGGGATGCTGCTGTTCGTCGTATTCGCGATATTCATTATCCAATGGATTCGGAAGTTTGCGGCTCCCGTCTGGCAGCAATGGCGAGGTGTGAATGCAGAGTTCTACGGGTTTATTGGCGAGCACCTGGAAGGTACAGAGGATACTCGTGCCAATGGCGCGTCCGGGTTCGTCATGCGTCGGTTCTATTCGCTGCTTCGCCGCATGCTTCCGCTTCGTAGGAAAGCGTTCCTGGGTTTCGCTTCGATGTGGATTACGACGATTATCATCTTTGCGCTCGGCAATGCCATGGCTTTTGCGATTAGCGCCGTACTATGGAAGTCGGGAAGCATAACACTTGGAACCGTTTATTTGATTTTCTTCTATACGGAGCTGCTGGCGAAGCCAATCGAGAAAATCAGGACACAAATTGAGGATCTTCAGAAGGCGGACGCAAGCTTGCAGCGGATTAAGGAGTTGTTCGCGCTCCAGCCCAAGGTGCTGGACGGTCGAGGCGAATCGCTCCCGGACGGGCCGCTTGCCGTACACATCGACAACCTCACCTTCGGTTACGACGAACAGCCAACGCTCTCGAACTTGGATATTCAGTTGAAGCCAGGCGAAGTATTGGGCTTGCTCGGACGAACGGGCAGCGGCAAGACGACGATCGGCCGACTGCTGCTTCGGTTCTACGATCCGCAACAGGGCAGCGTTAAGCTTAGCGGAGTTGATATTCGGGATTGCCGCTTGTCGGAAGTCAGAGACAAGGTAGCCATCGTCACCCAAAATATCGAGATTATTCAAGGCAGCGTCAGAGACAATCTGACCTTTTATAATGAAGAGATTCACGATGAGAAGATTGTAGAGGTATTGAGTGATTTGGGCTTGAGCTCTTGGTATGAGGCGTTGCCAGAGGGGCTTGATACGCGGCTTGACTCGGGAGGCGGCAGCTTGTCTGCCGGGGAGGCACAGTTGTTGGCCTTTGCGAGAGTGTTCCTGAACAACCCTGGTCTTGTCATTTTGGATGAAGCCTCATCACGTCTTGATCCCATTACTGAGCATCGACTGGAGAAGGCGATTGACAAGCTGCTGCGCGAGCGAACTTGTGTCATTATTGCACATCGTCTCGCCACGATTCAGCGGGCGGACCGCATTGTGATATTGGAGCAAGGGCGTATGGTGGAATCCGGCGGCCGTGCCGAATTGGCAAGCGATCCGACCTCAAGATTCAGTCGTATGCTGGCGGCAGGATTGGAGGAGGTGACGGTATGAGTTCCTTTCAATTTATGATGCGTTTGATCGGCTATCGGAAGGGCTGGTATATAGCCAATGCCTTGATGTGGACGATTATTTATTTGATGCCCATTTTCCCTGGCCTTATTATGAAGATGTTTTTTGATTCCCTTGAGCTGAGCGGCGCTGCCGCAATCGGCACGGGGACGATTATTGCCCTGCTGCTTGGGGCCGCGATGGCAAGGAGCGCCAGTATATGGATCGGTTTTATAACGGATGTGAATTTCCGTTTCCGTATGGGTATGCTGCTTCGTCGTAATCTATTAGAGCATGTGCTGAAGGAACCTGGGGCCAAGGCAATCCCTTGTTCGCCAGGCGAGGCTATTAGCCACTTTCGTGACGATGTTGATCAGTCGGAGGAAGCGGTGAGCTGGTCAGTCGATGTGTTTGGCATGACATGTTTTGCAGTGGTATCCTGTTTTATCCTCGTTCGGATTGATGCGCAGATGACGATGCTGGTATTCTTGCCGCTTGTGCTTATAGTTATTGCAGCCCAGCTTGCGACAACAAGATTGCAGAGGTATCGCTCCGCAAGCCGCGAAGCGACCTCCCAAGTGACGGGAGCCATTAGCGATATGTTCGGCAATGTACAGGCTATTCAGGTGGCTGGAGCGGAGAAGCGGGTCGTAGACCGCTTCCGCGCGTTGAATGACACTCGCCGCAAGACGATGCTGAAGGACAAGCTGATGACAGAGGGGCTCGATTCGATTTTCTCCAACACCGTTAACTTGGGAACCGGTCTCATACTACTGCTGGCGGGTACCAAGATGCGCGGAGGAGAGTTTGCTGTTGGCGACTTTGCGTTGTTTGTCTATTATTTGACCTTCGTCACGCAGTTTATCGCCAACTTCGGCAAGTTTCTGACGTACTTCAAGCAGATGGGTGTTGCGATATCACGACTGACCTGGATATTGCAGGGGGCTCCGGCCAAGCTGCTGACGGCATTCAAGTCACTACATCTTCGCAAAGACAATAGTGCGGCAGATCCCCATTCAGAGTCGTTGTCATCTAGCGAGAAGTTGCAGATGCTATCTGCGCAAGGGCTGACGTACCGATATCCCGAGACGGGAAGAGGCATTGAGGGCATTGATTTTCAGTTGAAAAGAGGATCGTTTACGGTCGTGACCGGACCGATCGGCTCAGGCAAAACAACGCTTGTCCGCGCACTGCTTGGATTGCTGCCGAAGGATGCCGGTACGGTATGTTGGAACGGCAAGCCTGTGGAAGATGCGGGTTCGTTCTTCGTTCCTCCGCGAAGCGCCTATACCGCTCAAGTGCCAAGGCTCTATAGCGATACCTTAAAGGAGAATATTCTGCTGGGGCAGGCCGAGCAGGGGGATCAATTGCAGCGGGCCATTCATACAGCGGTTATGACCGAAGACTTGGCAGGCTTGCCGCTCGGACTTGGGACTGTGATAGGTCCGCGTGGCGTCAAGCTGTCGGGAGGTCAGGCTCAACGTACGGCAGCGGCAAGAATGCTCGTTAGAGAAGCAGAGTTATATGTGTTCGACGATCTGTCCAGCGCGCTGGATGTGGAGACGGAGCAGAAGCTATGGGCCAGATTATTCCAGGAGCGCGGAGATGCGACTTGTCTTGTGATCTCGCATCGAAAGGCTGCGCTTGCGCAAGCTGACCATATTCTGATGATGAAGGACGGGCAAGTGGAGGCGGAAGGGAAACTGGAGGATCTCCTAGCTTCAAGCGAATCGTTCCGCCGGTTGTGGCAAGGCGACGAAAATCATTAATCGACGCTAATAGAAACATAAGAAAGCCGCTTCGCGGCGGACGATTAGATCGTCTGCACGAAGCGGCTTTCTTTTGAATGGAGCAACAGCTGATGGAAACAGCCTGCATTTAAGACCGTTCAGAATGGGATGGGCTCGGTTTAAGTTTTACCGAATGAGAGATGGATAGCCGGTTGCGCATGAGTACCAACAGAGAGGGCAGCAGCATGCCGCGTACGACAAACGTATCCAGCAAGATGCCAATTGCCATGATGAACCCGAATAAGAAAAGCTCCTGCAGCGGCTGTGTCATGAGTACGCAGAAGGTGGCTGCCAATATAATGCCTGCGGACGAGATGACGCTGCCTGTACGCGATACGCCGACTCTTACGGCTTCCCTCCAATCCCGCTTGCGCGATTCCTCTATAATGCGGGATACCAGCATAATGTTGTAGTCAACGCCCAGCGCAATCGAGAACACAAAAGCGTAAAGAGGAAGACGGTAGCTGATTGTGTCATACCCCAGTCCATAGTGCAGAATAGCCCAACCGATGCCGAAAGAAGCGACGTAGGAAAGCAGCATCGTACCCATCATTGTAAGTGCAATCCATATAGACCTGGCCTGGAAGATCAGCATGACGGTAATGAGTACGATCACAATCGAGAATACGACGATAGTGTCTTGCCGGTTCATGTCCCGCACATCGAGCTGCTGCGCAGTGGCTCCGGCATAGTGAAGCTTCGCGCTTCCTGGGCTGAAGCCGCTGCTCTGAAGCATATCGTCGCTTGTGTCGCGAAGCTGCTTCACGGTTGACAGAGCTTCTGCTTCATAAGGATGCTCGGTCAGCGTCAGCTCCAGCTTGATCGCCCCTCCATCGCTCGACAAGAAGTCGCGCGGCAGGGAAGCCGCGTCGCCGGCTGCGGCGATGGCTGCCGGATCAGGCGTCAAGCTCTCCACGCCGTTCACAGCTTTTATCCGGTCGCCAAGCGCTCTGAGACTGTTCAGCCATTCCTCCGACGGTTCAATCTTGCCGCTGCTCTCCAACAATACGGTTACAGGAGCCAGCCGTCCTTTGGGATAGTGTTCCTCCAGAAGCTCGAAGCCTTGTCGGGAGGAGAGTTCTTGAGGAAAGGATTTCATCAGATTGAATGAAAAAGAAATGCTTGCCACATTGGCTGCAGCGAGCAACATGAATATTGTAACGCTGATGGCCGTGAATGCGGATCGTTTGGTCACGAAGCGCCCGATCGCTGACCACAGTCCTTCGCGATGCTTAGCAGGGGATACCAGCTTCGGCTTGAACGGCCAGAAGGCGGCTCTGCCTGTAAGCGTGAATACGGCAGGAATAAGCGTCAGTCCGCCCAGTAACAGGACGACCATCGCGATCGCGAATACCGGAGCGAAGTAGTGGTAGGGCTGGAAGACAGCGGCGAAGAGAGAGATGACGGCCAGCAGCACGGTTCCGCCGCTGAATAGAATCGGCTCGCCGACGCCCGTCATCGCGGCCTTCATGGCATCGTGCTTGGAAGCAAGTCGTGCCAGTTCCTCGCGATAGCGGGAGACTACAAACAAACAATAGTCAGTCAGGACGGCGAAGAGAAGGATCATCATAATGGAGATGGCTTGCTTATCCACTACAATCCAGCCATTCGAAGCGGCAATGCCGATCACCCGATCAACGACGCCGTATACGATGCCGGCAATAACGAGCGGGAGGACGGCCAGCAGCGGTGAACGATAAATGATGACCAGTATGACCAGAATGAGTGCAACAGTCGAGAAAAGCAGGACCATATCCGCATTCTGGAACAGCTTGGTCGTATCTGCAGCAATGCCGGCTGGTCCCGTCACTTCCAGACGCATCCCGTGAAGGCCAATGGAATCCGCATAGCCCCGTATTTCGTCCAGCGTAGCGCTGATTGCCTTGGAGTCGGCTCCTTTCTGAAGCGCGGCGCTCAATAGCATCGTGCTGCCGTCCTCGGCATACAAGCGCTTTTGAGTTTCTTCCGGGAATAAATGATAAGGCATCGCGCCTGCGAGATATTCTGGTTTCTGATCGGAAGACAGCCACTCGCTTATCGTTGAGATGGCAGTCCGTTGTTCTTCCGTTAGGGCGGAATCGTCATGAAATAGCAATAGAGCAATAAGTCCGTCATTGGAAGGGAAATGCTCTTGTGCCAATGCGCGAGCTTCGGCAGAAGGCGTATTCAGGTGAATACTGTCTTCGCTGCTGCTGATTGCGTGTTCTCTGGAGCCTGGAGCTAGCGCAGACAGTATAATGACAAGGGCCAGCCAAATGATGAGAATCGACAGGCTGCCCTTGCGGCTGCTGACGACGCGAGCCAATCCATAAAAAAAGGAATGCATGAGTATACGTAATACCTCCTGTTCTAGCGATATGGCTCATCGTAGAACAGGAATATGAACGATGGATGAACGGAGTATTACAATTGGGGGAGCGTTACGGTAAAGCTTGTTCCTTTGCTCGGCTCGCTGCTTACCGTAATGGTGCCGCCGTGCAGCTCGACGATCTTGCGGCTGATCGACAGACCCAGGCCGCTGCCTGAATGCGAGCGACCTCTTGACTGGTCTGCTTTGAAAAAACGGTCGAAGATGTATGGAAGCTCCTCCTGCGATATGCCGATCCCTGTATCGGAGATGGTGACGACGACAGCTTGACGAACGTTGATGTCTATCGTAATGCAGTCGCCGGGACGGGTGAATTTCATTCCGTTCCCAATCAGGTTCATCCATACTTGATACAGCAAGTTCTTATCGGCGGCAATCATCACTTCCGGAAGCTCAAGCGCTAATTCGAGCTGCTTCTTCGACCATTGCCATTCCGTCATGATCAACACCTGGCGAATCTGCTCATCTAGCCGAAAAGTCTCTCTCTGAATCAGTGCTGTTTCCTTGTCCAGAGCTGCAAGGGTAAGAAGCTGCTTGCTGAGTGACGATAATCGTCCCGATTCCATATGGATAATGTTCAAATAATCGCGCTGCTCCTCTGCTGAGGTCTTGTTGTCCAGGATCGCTTGGGCGAAGCCTTGAATAGTCGTGACTGGCGTCTGGAATTCATGCGACACATTAGCCACGAATTCCTGCCTCATGTCGTCCAGCCGTTCCAATCCCTGAGCCATATGGGAGAAGTCTCTCGCCAGCTCGCCGATTTCATCTTTGCGCTTTACGTCCAGCTCGATGCGGTAGTCGCCTCCGACGATTTTGCGGGTGGCCGCCTTCAGCGCTTTTAGCGGCTTCACAATCGTGCGGGTCAGAATGACAATAAGGGCTAGAATAAGAAGGAAGGCATGACCTAGCAATATGGCTAGAAGAATACGAATTTCGCCTAGCTGTTGCAGCAAGTTTGGACGGAGGAACATGGCGTAGACCCCGTCCTCGGACTGAAGCGGTATACCGACAGTATTGCGAATGCTGTTCTCGAAGTAACCGATAATTTCCAGAAAACGTCTTTCGCCTTGCAAGCCCAGATACGTTTTTCCGGCGAATACGGATTCCGCAATCGCAGGATCAAAGGCGGTATGCTTGAATGGCGCTCCGTAGATGTGTCCCGTTAAGTTCTCATCTACCAAATAAATCTGAAATCCCATGGCGCCCACGCGGTCAAAGTATGCATCAATATCCATATCCGGGGCTGCTTCGTATAAATCGCGAACCTGTATAGCAACAGGCAGCAGTTGATCTTCGTTGTAGGTTTTCAGGCGGTTGGCATAATAAGCGTTGGCGATAAATAGGGCGAGTACGGAACTAATAGCTGCAATCAGAATAAAGATAGCGACAATTCGGACATAAAGCGTCTTCATCCTACAGGAGCCTCGAGCTTATAGCCGATGCCTCTCACCGTCTTAATGACTACATCCTCGCATATATCGGCGAACCTCTCGCGCAGCCTCTTAATATGGACGTCGATGGTACGGCTGTCGCCCCTGTAGCCTTCTCCCCATACCAGCCGCAATAGCTGCTCCCGGGTAAACAGCTGTCCGGGATGGGCGGCAAGCTGGGCCAACAGCTCGAACTCTTTGAGCGGGAGCTGAAGCGGCTCGCCGTTAACAGTGATTTCATAGCTTCTGCGATTGATGACCGTATTCCGAAGAGTGATCAAATCAGATGATACCATCTGATAGCGGCGAAGAAGCGCCTTCACGCGAAAGAGCAGTTCCTCCGGCTCGAAGGGCTTCACGATATAATCGTCCGTTCCGGAGCGAAAGCCTTTTGCTTTGTCCCGCTGCTCTCCCTTGGCAGTGAGCAGGATGACTGGAATATCGTAGTAACGGCGGATTTCCTCGCATAGCTCCCAGCCGTTCTTCAGCGGCAACATGACGTCGACTATAGCCAAATGCACCGGCGTATGCTCAAGCAGCCTTGCCGCTGCTGCTCCATTCTCCGCTTCTTGCACGGAATACCCTTCCTTCCGTAAGTAGAATCCTAGAAGCTCACGAATGTGCGGATCGTCATCTGCCGTCAAAATATGAACTTTCATGGTGAGGCCTCCTATCATTCCCTATTTATTTCTCTCTCAAAATACGTTAATATAGTGTTAACATTTGTGCTGCGTGAGACCGTCAATTGGGACGGTTTTTCTTTTTGGCAAGGGATTATAGGGAGTGAGAACAATGAACTCAATATTGAACGTTTACCGCAAAGCGCCCTTCTGGACAACCTTTATTCTTATTATGTTGAAAATGACCTTATTTCGTCAATTTACCTTTGATGGGGTACAAGTAGGCCGCTTGCTGTCTGATGCGGCAGCGGTGCTGGTGCTCCTGTGCGTACTTGAGCTTATCACAACTTCGAGATGGAAGACGCTGGTCATGGGCGTCTGCAATGCAATCCTTTCATTTATTTTATTTGCATGCTCGGTTTATTTCTCTTTTTTCGGCAGCATTCCGACCTATACGGCCCTGCATGGTCTGGGTCAGGTTGGACAAGTTAAGGATAGCGTCGAATCGGCGATCGAATTGAAATTTTATGTTCTGTTTTTGGATTTGGCTATTCTGCTCGTCTTATACTTGTTGTCGTTCTGGAGTAAAGGCGATAAGTCGGCAAGTCGGCCGGCAGCAAAACCTGTGTATGTCGGTGTAGCGCTAATGATTGCGATCGGCGCTTCATTCTTCTATATTCGTTCGGACCTCGATATTCCTAACGAGCTTGTGCAGGCGGAGCGTCTGGGCGTATTGAATTATCAGGTAGCTACGGCAATGAAGGAGAAGAACGAGAACGACTTAATCAAGCACGGGTCTGCCTCAGAGACTAGACAGGCGCTGGAGCAGCTGGAAAATAGCTTTTATGGCAGCGCGGTGGAAGCCGGCACTCCGAACTATTATGGCGTAGCCAAAGGAAAAAACGTCATTGTTATCCAATTGGAGTCGTTCCAGAATCTGATGATCGGTCTGAAGGTGAACGGGCAGGAGGTAACTCCCGTTCTGAATGATCTGATTGCCAATGGAAGCTTCTACTTCCCGAAGACATTCCAGCAGATCGGACAAGGCAACACGTCCGATGCCGAGTTTATTTCCAATACCGGCATTTATCCAACAGGGTCGATTGCGATGTCCAAGGGGTATGGGGATCGGGAAATTCCTAGCATGCCGCGTTTGCTGGCGGAGCACAATTATGTTTCCAATACGTTCCATGTGAACGATGTTACGTTCTGGGATCGGGATAAGCTATATCCTGCCCTTGGCTTTGACAAATATTACGACAGACCATCGTTCAAGGATGATAAGTTCAATGGCTTTGGCGCTTCTGACGGGGAGATGTACCGTGTAGGACTGGAGAAGCTGACAGAGCTTCATAACCAAGGGAAGCCTTTCTATGCGCAATTCATTTCGACGTCTAGCCATCATCCATTCTGGGTGAAAGCAGATTTTCTGAACATCAAGCTGCCGACGGAATTGAGCGGCACACAGATGGGGCATTATGTGACAGCAATCAATTATACCGATAAGGCGCTTGGTGAATTTATCGAACAATTGAAGGAAAAGGGCATCTGGGAAGATACGATTCTTGTCGCGTACGGAGACCATTTTGGACTGCAGATCAAGGAAAATGATTCGGATTGGATTGAAGAAGTGCTGGGCGTGAAGTACGATGATCAGGCTAGCCGCTTCAACATTCCGTTGCTCATTCATGTTCCGGGAGTAGAAGGCAAGACGATGGAAGGCGTAGCGGGACAGGTCGATATGATGCCGACTGTAGCCAATCTGCTCGGCATTTCCTTGAAGGAAGAAGATCATACCGTCTTCGGCAAGGATTTGTTGAATACGAAGAAGAATGTGATTGGCATGAGATATTACATGCCGACAGGATCTTTCTTTAACGATGATATTATGTTCGTTCCTGGCAAAGGCTTTGAAGACGGCACAGCTATTGACTTGAAGACACTGGAACCTGTAAAGGATTTCAGCAAGTACCGTGCAGATTACGATTACGTACTGGAGCTCATGAAGCTGTCGGATGAATATATGAAGCTGCTGCCAAAACGTTAACTCGCGTAATAGCAAGCGAACGAAGCACCCTCCGACGTATGAATTGGAGGGTGTTTTTGGTATGTTTTCGATAACCAACAGATTGGCATGAAGCAGCATTTTAGACATAAAGGGGAATGGATATGTATCATGCAGAGACATGGAGCGAGAAAACAGGGCTCCTTTTCAAAATATTATGGCCGATTTTGGTGACTCAACTAGGTCTCTATGCTATGAATCTAACCGATATCATCATGTCGGGCTGGGTGAGCAAGGAGGATCTGGCAGGCGTTGCGATAGGCTCAAGCCTGTGGATGCCTATTATTACAGGGATTAACGGTATTTTGCTGGCGGTAACGCCGATTGTGTCGCAGATGATCGGTAGCGGCAAGCGGAATGGAATTGCCAAGTTTATTAGCCAAGCCCTGTATGTCTCGTTGATTGTGGCGCTGACGGTCATCATAGTTGGCTCCTTCTTATTTAAGCCAGTGATTGGTTTGATGGGCTTGGAAGATAAGGTCGCCCATATTGCCTTTTATTATTTGATTGCGCTGTTGTTCGGCATTGTACCGCTATTTGCTTCGAATGTGCTGCGGTACTTCTTTGACGCACAAGGCTTTACTCGAATCTCGATGTTTATAACACTGCTAGCCGTTCCGTTTAATGTCTTGTTAAATTATGTGTTCATATTCGGGAAGTTTGGTGTTCCTGCTTACGGCGGTATTGGTTCGGGATACGCTACAGCGATTACGTATTGGCTCATATTCATTATTAGCGTGGTTATGACGTTCAAGGTGTCTGCTGTACGATCCTATAGGCTGTTCATCGAGTGGGCTGCACCTTCTTTGAAAGTCTGGAAGGAAATTTTAACGATTGGCATACCGATTGGGCTGGGTATCTTTTTTGAAGTGAGCATCTTCTCTGTCGTTACGCTGCTAATGGGGCTGCTGTTCGATACGGGGACAATTGCTTCGCACCAGATCGCATTAAGCTTTTCGTCGCTAGTATTTATGGTGCCGCTGAGTATATCCATGGCTCTTACGATCGTTGTCGGTTATTCCGTTGGAAGCGGGAAGATGAAAGCTGCCCGGCAGTACAGCCTGCTTGGAGTAGGCGGTGGCGTAGGACTTATGGGCTTATCCGCATTCGTATTGTTTTTCCTGCGCGAGCCGATTGCATACCTGTATACGCAAGATTCGGACGTAGCCAAGCTGGCCGCCCAATTTCTGATTTTTGCGATCTTCTATCAGATTTCGGATGCGGCGCAAGCTTCGCTGCTTGGTGTACTTCGCGGCTATAAGGATGTACAGAAGCCGTTCCTGATTGCCTTTGTCTCTTATTGGATTGTGGGGCTGCCTTCCGGGTATTTGCTGGCAGTCTATACCGATATGAACGCTTACGGTTTCTGGGCGGGCATTATAATCGGACTTACATTTGCAGCCGTAGGTTTCCTGCTGCGGCTTATGCGTGTGCAAAAGGGGCTTCAGGGTGGGAATGGGTCAAACGTCATCGAAAGTGTATAAGAGGGGCAACTAGTCAAGGAGCATGGAAGGAATTGCAATGTCCCGCGGAGAATCCAACTAGTAGCGTAAGAGGACTAGCGACGGATGAGGGGGACAAGGGATATGACAGGTAATCTCGGAGTAACGGAAATGTTGGAGCAGCATAAACAATTTTTTCGGCTAGGTGCAACTGCAGATGCGGCTTTTCGGATTGCACAGCTGAAGAAGCTGAAAGCGGCTATCCATCTTTATGAGCGGGACTTGCTGGATGCGCTATACAAGGATTTGCGCAAGAGCGAGACGGAAGCCTACAGCTCGGAGCTTGGGCTTGTGCTGGGCAGCATCTCCTATATGATTAAGCATCTCCGCAAATGGATGAAGCCGAAAAAGGTGAAGGCTCCCCTGCATTTGTTCGGGACGAAGAGCCGGATTATTTCGGAGCCCTATGGAACGGTTCTGATTGTGGGTCCGTTCAATTATCCGGTCCAGCTAGTGCTGGAGCCGCTGCTTGGCGTTATTGCGGCGGGCAATTGCGCGGTCATCAAGCCATCTGAGACTGCGCCTCATGTATCGGGAGTCATTGCCCGTATGATAGGAGATACATTCGACTCGTCCTATATAAGGGTTGTAGAAGGGGATAAGGACGTGACGTCGGAGTTGATTCATGCGCCCTTTGACTATCTCTTTTTCACGGGTAGTGTCGCTGTCGGGAAGATCGTGATGGAAGCTGCGGCCCGCAATTTGGTTCCGGTTACGTTGGAGCTTGGCGGCAAGAGCCCGGCCATTATCGACGGGACCGCAAATCTGGAGCTGGCGGCAAAGCGCATTGCATGGGGCAAATGGATGAACGCCGGTCAAACTTGCATCGCCCCGGATTATCTCATTGTTCATGAGTCGGTGAAGGAGCCTTTTATTCGCAAGCTTCGGGAAGTTATCCGCTCCTTTTACGGAGATGATCCGCAGGCAAGCACTGATTACGGCCGAATCGTTAATGATCGGCAGTTCGATCGGCTCGCGACGATTCTGCAGCAGGATCAGGGTGGGATCGCACACGGAGGCCGCACCGACCGAGATGATCTTTACATAGAGCCTACTTTGATTGAAGCGGGAAATGCAGCAGATAGCAAGATTGCGGCTGCTTCCATGGAGGATGAATTGTTCGGCCCGTTGTTGCCGGTGCTGACCTACTCTGATCTCGAGGACGCAATAGGACTAGTACAGAAAAAGCCTAAGCCGTTGGCGCTTTATGTGTTTTCGGAAGATCGCAACGTGCAGAACCGCGTGATGGGAACGTTGTCCTTCGGGGGAGGCTGCGTGAATGATACGCTTTCGCATCTTATTAATCACCACCTTCCTTTCGGAGGTGTTGGCCATAGCGGTATTGGCGGCTATCACGGCAAACATAGTTTCGATCTGTTCTCCCATCGGAAGAGCGTACTCAAGCGCACGACCAAGTTCGAGCCGGGCATTCTATTTCCGCCATATGAAGGCAAGTTGAAGCTGTTCCGCAAAGTGTTGAAGTAGACCCTGTTCTTTGGTTTCTCTCGAGTCATATGTTTATGATTCTATTCAACGATTGGATAAACCGCAGTCCATGACGGAAATTGCGGTTTTCTAGTTTTTCATATCCGCTTGTGTCAAAACGTGGCTTCTAGGCTGACATTGCGGGAAGTTGTTATATTTTTCTGGGGCAATATGACTATCTTTTATACATAATCGTTGTAAAGTATCATTTTTTGTTGATCAGGCAAATAGTATCCCTCCGAAGCTGTCCGTTACAATAAAACTATCAACTATGCAGCAAGGAGGATACAAATGGCGCAAGCAACAACAGAGCAACGCACGCGGTTGGAACAACAACCAAAGCCTAAAAAGAATATTTTCGTGCGCTTCTTGAAGCAATGGGATATTCAGCTTATGGTATGGCCGGGTATTTTGCTCATTTTCGTCTTCGCGTATTTGCCGATGTACGGAATTTTAACCTCATTTATGGATTACAACATTTTCACAGGTGGCAACATATGGGCTAACCCTTGGGTAGGATTCAAGCATTTCCAAATGTTTTTTGATTCACCCGAGTTCTATAATGTTATGCGCAACACCATTGTAATCAGCTTACTGAAATTTGTAATTGGCTTCCCTGCTCCGATTATCTTGGCACTTATGCTGAATGAAATCAGGCATATGATGTTCAAGCGTATCGTACAGACAGTTACGTATCTTCCACATTTTATGTCGTGGGTAATCGTAGCTGGCCTCGTTATGTCGATGCTATCCACGGAGAACGGCAGCGTAAACATGCTGCTCAAATCGGTTAATATGATCGATGAGCCTATCAACTTCCTCTCCATGAAGGAGTACTTCTGGTCGATTCTGATCTCGGCTAACGTATGGAAGGAAATCGGCTTTGGCTCAATCGTATACTTGGCGGCAATCTCAGGCGTCGATCCGCATCTCTATGAAGCGGCTGATATCGACGGTGCAAGCAAATTTAAACAAATTTATCTCATCACAATTCCGACAATCATGCCGGTTGTTATTATCTTCATGATTCTGTCGATTGGTAACCTGTTGAACGCAGGCTTCGAGGATATCCTCTTGCTCGCGAATAACCCGGTATTAAGGCCGGTCTCAGACGTTATTGATACGTATGTCTATCGCGTAGGTTTGTCCAACTTCCGCTATTCCTATGCTACAGCGGTGGGGCTGTTCAAGGCTGTTATCAGTATTGGATTGCTCACGATGGCGAATTACATTGCTCGCAGATCAGGCAACAGCTTGTGGTAGAAGGAATTTGACGAACAAGGAGGCGAACAGCTTTGGCGCGATTGGGATTTAGCGATAAACTCATGATGATTTTTATCTACGTATTTTTGATTGTACTTTCATTCAGCGCATTCTATCCATTCTGGAACGCGCTTGTCGTATCCTTCAACTTGGGTATTGATACAACTAAAGGTGGCGTTACGTTCTGGCCAAGGGTTTTCACTTTGGAGAACTACCAAATTGTATTTAAGGATGATCGACTCATTAATGGTTTCTTTGTATCGGTTTCCCGTACAGTTGTCGGCACGATTACGGCCATCCTGATGACCGCGATTCTGGCTTACGGTATGACAAGACGTGAGCTGATCGGCAGAAACTACTTTATGTTCTTCTTCGTATTCACGATGTACTTTGGCGGCGGCCTCATTCCGTCGTACTTGCTCATCAGCTCCTTGGGCCTGATGAACAAATTCCTGGTTTTCATTATCCCAGCGCTTATCAGCGTATGGAATATGATCATATTCAGAACCTTCTTCAAGAGCTTGCCTTTAGGTCTCGAAGAATCGGCTCAAATTGACGGCGCGACGAACTGGGGAATCTTTTTCCGAATTGTACTTCCGCTCTCCGGTCCTGTTATTGCAACTCTATCGTTGTTTACAGCGGTTGCGCACTGGAATGACTGGTTTACTCCAAGTATCTACATCACGAATGAGAATTTGATTCCGATTCAGACGATGCTGCGCCAGATTTTGAATGCGAATATCGTAACGGATATGGCAAGCAATATGGATACGGCATCCATTGCCCGTCTTGACCAAATGAGAACCATTACAACCAAATCACTCACCATGGCGACGATGATGGTCGCGACTCTGCCAATTGTAATGGTGTATCCATTCGTTCAGAAGTACTTCGTAAAAGGCGTGCTTATCGGCTCGCTGAAAGAGTAGTATTCCGTTGGTTTGAGGCGGCTAACCGCTTTGGACATAAAAAAAGTTTACGAGAGGGGTAGTACAAGCATGACGAAAGCTAGAAAGACAACGATGCTTATCGTATCCGCAATTCTTGTGCTTGCAACAGTACTTGCAGGCTGCAGCTCTGACTCGAAGAACAAACCAAGTCCTTCGCCGTCGAGCAATGCTACTAACACACCGAGCAACAACCCTGAAGAGCCGGCTTCTGACGTATGGGAGTTTGGTTCCGAGGCGCTTGAGTTCTCTATGTATGGCCACTACAGCTGGTACGACGTTCCTGCATGGGACAGCACAGTTGCTGGCAGATGGTTGAAAGAAAATAAGAAGCTTAACATCACTCCAATTTCTGCTGGTGGCAACCCAGAGCAAAAATTGAGCACAATGATCGCTTCCAAATCGCTTCCTGACGTAATGTGGATGGACCGCGGCGCTGACGTTGAAAGACTTCGCGAAGCTGGCCAACTGGTTGCATTCGACGATTACCTGGACAAATACCCTAACCTGAAAACATGGATGGGTAAAGACCTTAACCTGCTTCGTTCTTCCGATGGCAAGCTTTATCAGTTCCCTAACTGGTACACTGGCCGTGCGAACGGTAACGCTGGTTATGTAATCAACAAAAAGATCTACGACGAGCTGGGTCAACCTAAGTTGGAAACAACTGACGACCTGTACAACTACCTTGTAGCTGTTAAAGCTAAATACGGCGACACTGTAGTACCATTCGATCCAGACCTTGCAAAAGATAGCCAAGGACTTGGCGTACTGTATACAGCATTTAAGGAAAATGCTTCGTACACACATCTTCATGCAAACGTACGTGCTGTACCACAAGGCGACAACTTGACTTCCCTGTTCACGGATCCAACGTTCCGTGAAGCACAGAAGTATATCGCTAAGCTTTACAGAGAGAAACTGATCACTCAAGATGCGTTCACGCAAACTCGTGACCAAATCGAAGAGAGAATCATGCAAGGTCGCGTTGCAGTATATGCTGGTGCAAACCCAACAGTTGTTGCAATGAATGCACACCAAGAAATGGTTAAGAAAGATCCTGAATCAGGTTATTTCATGATCTGGCCTATCCACAAAGAAGGTTTGGATAAAAACAAAATCTTCCCAGGTACTTACACGGCACTTGGTTGGAACGTAAACGTTATTACGAAGGCTGCAAAAGATCCAGAGAAAATCTTCGCATTCCTTGACTGGTATACTGGTCCAGAAGGTCAATCCCTGTTGTTCTTCGGTCCTGAGGGCAAGAACTGGAAAGGTTTCGACTCTGAAGGTCACCCGATCTTCACTGACGACTACAATGCTGAAGAAGTTCTAGAGCTTCAAAAAGCACATGACCCAATCATGTGGAACGGTAACACTGGTTTCATCGATCCAGCGAAAATGAAATACGAAAGCAAACTGCCAGCTCATGAACAAAACTGGGCTGCTCGTTACCAAAGTGAAATCACATGGCCTACTCAATCCAATGCTACTGAGTTCATCAACTTGGTACCACAACCGGACAGCGAGCTGGGTATCGTGAAGCAACGTGTAGATGATATCTATACTCAAGCTTACGCTCAATCCGTAATGGCTAAAGACGATGCTGAAGTTGAAAGCATCCTCGACAAAGCGGAAAAAGACGCTCAAGCAGCAGGCTACGGTGAGTTGCTAGAATGGCGTACTGTTGAGTGGAAGAAAAACATCGAAATTATCGCTGGTGGCTAATTAAAAAATGTTGTCCGAAAGGGTATACTATAATAGTATACCCTTTTTGGATTATGGCTTAGTCCGAATCCATTACTATTCGTGATACTAGCCGAAGATCTGGAGATGATGCTAATGTACAAGGTGCTGCTGGTCGATGATGAAATTCTCGATTTGAAAGGGATGCAGACATTTATTCCTTGGCAGGAGCTTGGCATGGAAGTTTTCGCAGCCGTAACGAACGGTTTTGCGGCAAGCGAAGTGATAGAGAGAGAAAAAATTGATATTCTCATTACGGATGTTCGGATGCCGAACATGTCTGGTTTGGAGCTGGCGCGTAAAGCGCTTGATCTGTATCCAACTATTAAGATCATTTTTGTAAGCGGTTATCAAGACTTTCACTATGTCAAGCAAGCGCTGTCGCTGAATGCATGCAGCTATGTCGTCAAGCCGATGGACGATAATGAATTAATTGAATCTCTGCGCAAGCTTCAGGTTGACCTGAATGAAGAACGCAAGCAGTTAGAGACGGAGCAGCTTTATAAACGGATGTTCCCTATTGTAAAGACGGAGTATTTGCTTCAGTTGCTTGAAGGTACCTGGGACAAAGAATCGATAGATTCACTGCTGGATAATTACCAATTCAATCAATTGAAATGGCCTGTTCGTGTGGTCGTAGTGGAACGTGATGATTGGATGCGCAAGCGGAATGTTGAAGAAAACTTCGATGAAACCGAGTTGTCCAACGCTTTTTGGAATGGCCTTTTTTCTTTATGCAAAGATTTGGACATCCTACATTACTGCAGAGTAACGGATAAACGGATGGCGCTCTTAATCGAAAACGGCATGGAATTGGACAAGCTCAGAGATAAGTTTAATGAAGTGTCAGGTCCAACACCAATTTCGGTGACGACAGGCGTAGGTGGCGCAGTATCGCAAATAACGGAGTTAAAGGATTCCTATCGCAAGGCGCAGACGGCACTTGATTATAAGGTTTTTTATGGTAAAGGGAAAATCATTCATCATGATGCTGTTCAATCCACGCAAATGAAGGATGTACAAAGTCTTGATATTCAGCTTGACGCATTGTTCGAAGCGATGACGAACTATGAATTGGTAAAGGTTCATGACGAACTGGAGATGCTCTACAGTCTGGCTAATAACATGAGATCCAAGTTTACGATACAGAACTTTACGATGTTTTTGCTCATGAAGCTTGATGCGTATTTACAAAAAATGAACGAAGATCTGTTCCGAATGCTGAACCTGGATTTGGGCAGTTTGGATATATTGCTGCGTTACGAGACCATGGACGAGATTCATTCGTGGCTTCGCTATCGAGTGTATGAGCTGTCAGAGATGCTTCAAACGAAGAAGCATAAGAAGAATTGGAAGCTGGTTCAAGATATTGTTGATGATGTAAAACTGCGGCTGCATGAAAACATCACGCTTAAAGATGTAGCCGAGAAATATTCATTCTCACCAAACTATTTGGGACAGATTTTTAAGGAAGAAATGAAGACCAACTTTAGCGATTATGTATCCATGCTAAGAATGGAGAAGGCCGGTGAACTCTTGGTCAATACGAACTTAAAGGTATATGAAATCGCGAACTTAATCGGCTACCGCTATCTGCCTTATTTCAGCCGCCAATTCAAAGACTATCATGGCAAAACGCCGTTAGAGTATAGAAGAAAGCTATGAAGATGATCCGCAAATACCGCTACTTACCGTTCGGCTATAAGCTGATGCTGTCTTATTGTGTCTTTATTATTATTCCGGTAATTGTCATCAGTTTTTTCGCTAACTCTGTATACGTGAAGTCGATTCGCGAACAGCTTGAGAGCAGTGTGCATGGTACAGTCAGCCAAATGATCGATAATGTATCCTATAAAGCCGGGGACGTTATCCGTGTATCGAATTTTTTCTACTTTGACTATACGATCGCTAGACAGCTTCGTAATTTTGAAGAGGGCTGGGTCGGTTATGAAGCTACGACTAACTTCTTTTATCCGAAGATAGAGGCTTATAAGCAGGCGTCGAGTGTAAATACGTGGCTGTCGATTTATTTGCATAACAAGTTGTTCTCAGAGATGTATAGAAATTACCAAGGGAACGATCCGCTGAGGGGCAATTCGGACAATCCCTATGATATTTATCATATCGACCGTATCCAGAAAAAAATATGGTACCTGAACCATTCAGAAGAATTATACGGTGAGACGATGGTGTGGAAGCAGATCGAGGACGATACGAAGTTCGGCCGCATCTCGCTCCTTCGCAGACTCGTAAATATGCAAATATCCGGGAAGCTTCAAGAAATAGGCTTTATTCGTCAAAGCGTGTATTTGTCCGATTTGTTCCAGGCGATTGATTATACGAAAATTGGCAGCGATGCGACGATTTATATTATTGACGAAGACGAGAGAGTTAAGATGATATCCGGTCCATCAAGCTATCGGTCGGGCGATGTATGGGATGCAACGGATTTCAAGGACTACATGGTCATTGAAAATGTCGTCCCATCGTTGGAATGGAATGTCGCTGCAGTTATTCCGAACACGATCTTCCAGGAGAAGATCAATGAAGTTCGGTTGTTGACCTTTATTATTTGCTTGATCTTTACAATCGTTTATTTTGTATCCGGAGCGCTCTTATCTAATTATTTCTCCAGGAAAGTAAACAAAATTGTATCCGTTCTGGATTCCTTTCAGGAAGGTAACTTTCATAAGCGGACGAACTTCAAAGGAAATGACGAGTTTAGCCAAATATCCCGTGCGCTCAATGAAATGGGGCAAAATATCGGCGAGCTGATTCACAAAGTTTATGTGGCTGATCTGGATAAGAAAGAGGCGGAGCTGGATATGCTGCAAGCGCAGATCAATCCGCATTTCTTGTACAATACGTTGTCTTCGATTAGCCGTCTGGCCAAATTCGGCGAGTTGGATAAGCTGCAGCGTATGGTCATCGATTTGGCGAAGTTCTATCGTTTGTCTCTGAATGAAGGGCGTATAATGCTGCCGATTGGCGAGGAATTGGAGCAGGCGAAAGCCTATATTAACATCCAGAAGATCAAGTATGAGGAACGAATGGGTGTCACGTTCGATATCGATCCGCAGATTCTTCAGTATTCCACGATCAAGCTGATTATTCAGCCGTTTATCGAGAATGTATTGGAGCATGCATGGTGCGGCGACCGCATTCATATGCGCATCGTAGGCGAGATGGAGGATAATCATATCGTGTTCAAAATCATCGACGACGGTGTCGGCATCAGCGCTGATCTGCTAGAGCAGATGAATGATCCGGAAGAGAGCATAAGCGTGGGTTATGGCATTCGCAACGTGAATCAAAGAATCAAGCTGTATTATGGACAGGCCTTTGGCGTTAGTATTTTCAGCCGACTGGGGATTGGTACGACGGTACTCATTCGCATTCCGACAGAAAAGCCTGCAAACTTGAAAATTAATTAATGGTCGACGTTGAATAGATAAGCAACACAAAAGAAGCCCCCTCACGAAATGGTAGCTAGAAACGCCCATTTCCAAGGTACGGCTTTTTTTGCTGTTCGTTTGACCTCCATAAGACCATTTAAGTCGATCTCATCGATCTAAATCGCACACGTGACCTCCATAAGACCGTTTAAGTCGGTCTCATCGACCTAAATCGCACGGATGACCTCTATAGACCATTTAAGTCGGTCTCATCGACCTAAATCGCACGGATGACCTCCATAAGACCGTTTAAGTCGGTCTCATCGACCTAAATCGCACGGATGACCTCCATAAGACCGTTTAAGTCGGTCTCATTGACCTAAATCGCACGGATGACCTCCATAGACCATTTAAGACGGTCTCATCGACCTAAATCGCACACATGACCTCCATAAGACCGTTTAAGTCGGTCTCATCGACATAAATCGCACGGATGACCTCCATAGACCGTTTAAGTCGGTCTCATCGACCTAAATCGCACGGATTCCATAGACCATTTAAGTCGGTCTCATCGACCTAAATCGCACACGTGACTTCCATAAGACCGTTTAAGTCGGTCTCATCGATCTAAATCGCACACGTGACCTCCATAAACCGTTTAAGTCGGTCTCATCGACCTAAATCGCACACGTGACCTCCATAGACCGTTTAAGTCGGTCTCATCGACCTAAATCGTACACGTGACCTCCGTAAGACCATTTAAGTCGGTCTCATCGACCTAAATCGCACACGTGACCTCCATAGACCGTTTAAGTCGGTCTCATCGACCTAAATCGCACACGTGACCTCCATAAGACCATTTAAGTCGCTCACGTCGACCTAATTCGCCTCTACAAACATGCCTGCCACTAAACTAACAGATCAGGAACTATTACTAAAAAAGCAAGTAATCAGAAAAACGGTTGGTTGCGCAGGCTACAGATTCAGACACTGTATAGTTGCATGGTTTATTTGACAGCGCCTGCCGTTATGCCGCCTGTAATTTGTCTCTGGAACAGTGAATACAGGATGATGATCGGAACCATGGAGATGACCAGTCCTGCGAAGAGAGGGCCCCATTCTGTACGGTATTGCATCTCGCCCTGCATAACGGCGATACCGACAGGTAAGGTATAGATCTTCTTCAGCGGGTCATTCATAATGACCGTACCCAAGATGTATTCGTTCCAAATGGTCAAAATGTTCATGATGGCCACCGTTATCAGTCCCGGCTTTGAGAGCGGAAGCATGATCCGGAAGAACGTGCCTGCCTCCGAGCTTCCGTCGATGGCCGCGGCTTCCTCCATTTCCTTCGGCAGTGACTTGTAGAAAGCGACTAGCACGAAGATTCCAAATGGAAGTGCGCCTGCGCCATAGACGAGTATGAGGCCAAGGAGATTGTTCGTCAGTCTGATGCTGTCCAAGAGGAAGAATAACGGAATCAGACTCAGAATTAGCGGAATCATCATAGCCGACACATAAATAAAGTACAGGACACTGCTGCCTTTGAACGGATACCGGGCGATGACATAAGCGGTCATGGCCGAGAGCAGCACGGCAAGCGTCGTAGCTGCAAAGGTGACGCCTACAGAATTCAAGAAGTATACGCCGAATTTATATTCTGTCCACACGTAGGAGAAGTTGGACCACTGAAGCGGGAACTCTGGCAGCACCCAAGGCTTGTTGCCATAGAACTGTTTGTTGTCCTTCAACGATGAGAGCAGCGTCCATATGAGTGGATACACGACTGCGACTGTCCATATCAGGAGCAGCAAGCGGACGACCCATGTGACGAGCCATTCTTTTTTGGTCAGTTTCATTTGCAAGGCCTCCTACATTTCGATCGTTTCCCGCTTGAGCAAGCGGTTCAGTATGAGGGACGTAATCAGCGTCAGCGTCAGAATGAGCACGCCGATAGCGGAGGCATATCCCATATGGTATTGCTGGAAGCCGATTTGGTACAGATAGGAGCCCATAACTTGCGTTGAATTGTCGGGACCGCCCTCAGTCATCAGGAAGATGATAATGAAGGAGCCATTCAGTGTTGTGATAACGATATGGATGATAGATACTTTCATCTGCTCCCAGATAAGCGGAATGGTAATATGTTTGAACTGATGCCACCTGGAGGCGCCGTCGATACCTGCAGCCTCGTACAGCGACTCAGGAATGTTCATGATCGCGGCCATGAGCAGAATCATATAGAAGCCTATACCGGCCCATACAGCAGGTGCTAGAATGGACCACATGGCTGTATTAGTCTGGCCTAGCCATACGGTCGTAACGGCTTCACTCGTGAACAGGGAAAGAAAGGCATTAAGAAATCCGATATCGGATGGGTTATAGATATACCTCCATAGGACGCCGATAACAACGACAGAGATCAGGTTAGGAAAGAACAGAATAACCCGGAACACACCGGTTCGCTTGATACTCATACGAGTCAGCGCTACCGCCAGAAAGGTTGCAATAGCCAATATGAATACCACTTTCCAAAATACGAGGAAGTAGTCGTTGAAGATGGCTGTGCCGATAATGTCGTCCTTGAGCATTCTCTTGTAATTATCCAGACCGATAAACGTCATATTGCCTGAATATCCAGACCACTTGAATAAGCTGATGTATAGGCCTCTTAGCATCGGATAAGCGGTAATCACACTGAACAGGATGAAGGTCGGCAATATAAATCCCAGAATGAACAGGGAACGTCTCAGTCGATAGGATGTTGGTTTGGCTGTCATGGCTTACACGCCCCTTGTGAAATCATTATGCGGGCAGGGAGGAGAGAACCTGCCGCTGCCCGCCATGCAATCCAATATTATCTAGCCGCTGCTGCTGCCTTCTCCAGTCGGTCGCCCCACTCTTCCGGCGTGATGCGTTTGTCCAGCAAGGCGATGATGCTGTCTTGCAGAGCCGTCTCTACATCGGCATTCACGATCAAGGCTGGCGCTACGACCAGATTATCGCTGTTGAAGTAGTTCATAGCTGTCTTCACGACCGGTCCGGCTGTAGAGTTCTCCAGGTCTGCCTTCACGTTCATGATGGCGCCTGTCATCTCAGCCCAATCTACCGCGAATTGCTTCGTGAAGATGAACTCGAGGAACGCTTTCGCTGCTTCCTGATTTTTGGCTTTTGCTGCGATAGCTACAGAAGCAGTGTAAGGAATGGCTACATATTTCTCGCCTTTGTCTTGCATAACGGATGGAATGAAGTCGAACTCAAAGCCTTCCGGCACATCTTTGCTCATTTCATTCTCCAACCACAGTCCATTCGGGATGAATGCCGCTTTATGCTGGAGGAATGCCATTTGGGAGTCGGTATGGTTCAGCGCAATCGCGCCCGGATCGACAAAGCCGGCGTCGCGGACTTGGACGATTCTGTTCAGAGCCTTCATAACCGGCTCACTCTTGAAGATGCCTTCCTCCAGGCTTGCCATTCTGGAGATGATGGAAGTGTCTCCGCCGTTAGCCGCAACGATTGCGGAGTTGACCAAACCGCCGTTGATGTAGTAAGGGTAGACGCCTGTATGGATGTACGGGGATACGCCAGATGCTTTGATCTTTTCGCTGACAGCCATGAAGCTCTCGAAGTCAGTTGGAGTGTCCCAGCCTTGTTGTTTGAACCATGCTTTGTCGTAGAACGTTCCCCATGAACCGAATACGAGCGGCAGTGTAAAGTTCTTGCCACTGTAGTCCGTTGGCCCTGCGATAGCGATGTCGAGAATTTTTTCTCCGTCGCCGTTCGTTGCGCCTTTCAGGAAATCGGTTAGATCCAGCAGTTGTTCGTCCGTTACCATTTGAGCCTCGTTGGAGCCTGCGCCGTCGATGTAGACGAAATCCGGCGGGTTGCCTTGAATCCAGCGTGGTCTCATTTGATCGTTGATTTGGGAGCCTGCGGTCTGCTTAATGTTAAGATTCGGGTTCTGTTTCTGGAACTCCCCGATTACATGCTTCCACCATGTGTCGCCGTAGCCGCCGACAAAGTATTGAATTTCAAAGTCGCCTGTCAATCCTTCAGATTTGCCGCTGTCATTGCCGCCGTTGCTGCTTCCTTGGTTGGTGCTGCTTGGAGCGGGCTTCTCTTTGTTAGCGCCTGAACAGGCTGCCAGCATGCTGAATGCCAGCGTCAGAATCAAAGCGATCAGGATGGACTTGTTTTTCCAAGTGTTCATAGATTCAATCTCCCCTTAGATATGTTTGGTGTGGAAAACGCTTGCAATGCGGATTGGTCATGCTGCCTGTGTACCTGTACGATCACGATCCTCCCTTCCTCACGTCAAAAAAGGACATTAGAAACGAAGCGAGTCTTGCCTGCTTCGATAACTAATGCCCTTTCGGTAACACATTATCGTGAAATGTATGAGGTTTTACGAGTCAAATACTAATAAATAATAACTAATCTGTCAATCATTTATTTTTTATCATGGGTGCTCGCGTTGATTCAGACGTTCAATATGCAAGGTGAGAAAGCCGATTTCATCGTCAGGAACGGGCTTTTTAAGTTGCTCCTCCAGAATGGCGCTAAGCGTAAGGGAGCGGCTGTAGGACAGCGGATATTCGATCTTGATTTTGTGCAGGAGCGGGTTTTTAATATGCGCTTCCTTGCGGATGCGATCTATTAATCCCTTTAAATGCGAAAGAAAACGGATGGAGGAGAAGGAGTCGCTGAATACGAGGCCAAGCTCCTTCGCTTCGTCCATAATTGTGGCGACAAGTCTGACCACAGCAAGCGTTTCAGTGCCGCGCTCACGGTTGCGCGCGCCATGAAAATGCATGGCCAAAAATGCGATCTCGTCCTCGGGGAGTCCGGCGTCCAGCTTATCATTCAAGTAACTGACTGCTTCGGCAGCAACGTCGTATTCGTCTTTATACATCAATCTGATCTCATACGAGAAGGGATTCGTAATGAGGACACCCTGGCGACAGCGCTCAATGGCAAAGTTGATATGGTCGACGAGCGCGGCATGAATCCGCTCGGAGAACTCGCCCTCCAGCCGCTGCTGGGCCATGGCGATGACCTCTTCCGTTACGCCTACGATACGGGTATCGACATTGTTCAGGATTTGCTCGTAGTGTTCGATGGTTTCCATAGTATGCAATAAAAACTCCTGTGAAATTTGGGATTCGGCGATGGCCATGCCTGGCTGCCGTTTGAAGCCGATTCCTTTGCCGAACGCAATGGAATTTTTGCCGGAGGATAGCTTGGTCATCACGACATTGTTGGAAAGCACATGAATGATCTTTCTTTCAATTGCGGTCATCTTTACTTACCCTCCAATCACTCTGGGTTATGGTTGACTTGGGCTTTCAGAATCTCTTCCTTGATCAGCTCGGAATCTGTGCCGAAGACGACATGAACCCCATTTTTTCCAATGCGGATGATCCCGGCCGCGCCTAGTTCACGAAGCTTCTGCTCCTGGACCAGGCTGGGATCGTGAAGTGTCAGGCGCAGCCTCGTAATACAAGCATCGATATCGATCATATTCCCGTATCCGCCGATCAATTCCGTCACTTCTGCAGCTTTGTAGACAATCAGCTTGATATTGGGTGTTCTGAGCGCCGTGACGACCGGTATAGAGCCAGAGGCCGCCGCCTCAGAGACAGCCTCGTGAAGAGGCTGGGATGAAGGGACGGATGATAGGAGATTCCCTTCCGCAAGCGCTTCCGTTTTGTCGTCGGCTCTACCTGGCGTAGCAAAGTTAAAGGTGCGAATCAAGATGTAGAATACAAAATAATAGAGGATAAAGTAGGCTGCTCCAATCGGAAATACCAGCCAAGGATTCGTCGACTGGCTCCAGTTGATGGCGAGGTCAATGAAGCCGGCGGAAAACCCGAATCCAACCTTAACCTCCAGCAGGTGCATGATCGTCATAGATAAGCCTGTCAGAACGGCATGAACGATGAATAAGGCAGGAGCTACCAGCATAAAAGCGAATTCAATCGGCTCCGTAATGCCCGTCAGGAACGAGGTTAAGGCAGCGCTTAGCATGATGGACATGATGACCTTGCGGTTTTCCGGCTTTGCGCATCTCGCCATTGCGATAGCGGCGCCCGGCAGGCCGAACATCATGATCGGGAAGAAGCCAGTCATATACGTGCCCGCTGTAGGATCACCTGCGTAAAACCGGGTCAGATCGCCCTGTGCGATCTTGCCGCCGGCTTCCGCGAATTCACCAATCTGGAACCATAAGATATGATTCACGATGTGATGGAGTCCGGTCGGAATAAGCAGGCGGTTAATGGTGCCGTACAGGAACGTTCCGATGCCGCCAGTCGATTCAAGCCACAATCCGAAGCCGGTAATGATGTCCTGTATCGGCATCCAGATGAAGCCGAGCAGTCCCCCGAGCACGGTCATGGTAAGTGCTGTAATGATGGGCACAAAACGTCTGCCTGCGAAGAAGCCCAGCGCCTGAGGCAATTGAATATCTTTGAAACGGTTGTACAAATATGCGGTAATGCCACCAGTAATCAATCCGCCGAGTACACCCATCTGCATATTGGTTTCCGCCAGATCATTCGTTTGCATGATTTCGAATGTGCGCATGACTTCCTGGAAAACCATGTAACCGAGTGCGGCGGATAATGCAGCGACGCCTTTCCCCTGTGTCAGGCCAATCGCGATGCCGATGGCGAAGAGCAGGGGAAGATGGTCGAAGATCGCCCCACCAGCCGCTTCGCAGATCGCCGCAAGCTTGATCAGAAAAGGGTGCTGGAACTCAATCTTTCCGAAGCGGAACAATATCGCAGCCGCAGGCATTACTGCAATGGGAATCATGAATGAACGTCCGATGCGCTGAATATAACTCATTTGTTGGTATTCACCCCATTTTATGTAAGAAAAAAAGGCATAGCTCAAGAATGCTATCTCTTCTTGAACTAATGCCCATGCGGTAACACGTTCGGAATTTTATTCGATTATTCACAAAAATTATACAATTTTGTTCTCGTTTCTGTCAAAGCAAACTTCATGATTCAGATGCGGGAACAGAGCGATTGGACTTCTCGCCATAACGAAGAAACAACCATACGCCAAACAAAATAAATACTCCTGCTCCAAGCTGATAGGCGGTTAACGACTCCTTCAGCAGCAGCCATGCCAGCAGAGAGGCGATGACGGGCTCGCCAAGCACGGACATGGAGACGGCGGTTGCATTCATATATTTCAGCAGCCAGTTGAACAAGTAATGCCCGAAGAGCGTAGGGATGATAGCGAGAAGCAGGAAGATACCCCATTCGGAAGCTTCATAGCCGGTAAAGGCATTGCCTTGCGCCACATTATAGACAGCCAGGAAGGACGCCGCGAAGGCGAATACCCAGAAATTATAAGGAAAGGCATCTATACCTTCACGCAGCTTCTTGCCAATGAGCATATGGAGCGCAACGGCGATTGTGCCGAAAAAGGAGAGAGCATCTCCATAGAGTGCCGTCCCGGATAACTGAAAGTCTCCTGCGCCAATGACAATGGAGCCGGCAATGGCGATGCCCATTCCCCATAACATCATCGCGTTCGCCTTTGCTCGGAATAGCCAGTAGGAGCCCAGCATAACCATGAGCGGCTCCAGCGTCAGGATGACGGTGGAGCTGGCTACGGTCGTATAGCGGAGCGAAGCCATCCACAGCAGAAAATGAAGGGCAAGCATAGCCCCGGAAACGGCAAGCCAGCCCCACTGCCGCTTACTCAGCCGGAAAAGCGACGAGCGATACTTCCATACAAAGGGCAGAAGCAACACATTCGTCAGATAGAGTCGGTACATGGCAATAACAGCTACATCAGCCTCAGACCACCGGACAAAAATAGAGGAAAAAGATATCGCTACAATACCGACCAGATACAGAAACTCAATACCGGTAAAGCTTTTCAAACGGCGTGTCATAGATGTTACTCTCTCCAGTCGTTGATCAATAGTTGTATAAGGCACAACGAAGATCATACTCCCGCAGCCTTTCTGCTGTCAAAGATAATTTTGCAGATAAGAACAGGCGTTATTGACTACCTTAACCGGGCAAAAAGAAAGCTCGCGAATGCGCCACTGTAGGCATATTCGCGAGCTTATTGCGCTGAGAGGAAGAGAGGATATCCTTAAGCCTTGTTTGAATCAGAGGCATCCGAAGAGGAAGCAGAAGGGGAGCGGTCATCCGGCTGACTTAAGCCCTCTGTATCGGATGTGTGCTCTGTGTGCTCTCGTACAGATTCCTCGGTTGGCAAGGCAGCATCTTCTTTCTCCGGCTTGTTCGCCTTCTTCTCCAGTTCCGCAAGGAAATAATTCTTCAACTCGGCTTCCTTGCGAGGGTCTTCCAGCTTCACTTTATCCTTCAGAACATGCTCAAGGAACGATTCCCATGTCGGCTCCAGCTTCTGGGAGCGAAGAAGACGGATGGAATTCTTAACCAGCCTGCGCTCCTTGGCATTTGTATACAAGTCTTTGTAATGTTGCGTATAGCTGAAGTCCAGCTCTTTATATACGCTGCGCAAGATATCGGCCGTCATGCGTGCATCATCCAGCGCGCGATGGGCCGAGCCGTCCGAAGACAAACCAAGCTCGGCTAAGGCAGCCTCGACGCTTACGTCGTTGGTCAATCCCTTGATACGGATATACCCTTTGAGCAAATCGTAGTAAGGTGTGGCGAGCCAGTAGGCATCGTCCATCTTATGCATGCGCGTATCCAGCACAATCCGCTTCAAGTCTTCGCCGCCCCAAGTGAAAAGCAGGGGTTGCTCGCTTTTGCCAAGCCATTCAAGAAATTGGCGTATGACTTTGGGAAATCCGGATGCCGTATTAATGGATTCCTGCGGGATACCCGTTTTTTTCTGAATAAATGAGTTCAGTTTGGAAAAGTAGACCGGTTTGATGAATGCGGTAAATTCGTCTATAGGTTGAAGAGAGGCGTCCAGGCGTACAGCCCCGATCTCAATCACTTCCATGGGCAAATCGCTGGCGAATTTGCGACCGTTAAATTCAATGTCCAACACGATGTAATCCAATTCGATAACCTCCGCTTAGTGACGTGCACTATACATTTTAGCAGATTTGCGCCATGAATGCTTAGCCTTGACATCGCAATGTGACAGTATTGTAATTTCAATGGCTATTGAAATCGTATATACTAGGAACGGTAGAAAGCTTAAGAGGCAGAGAGTGGAGGAAGCGAAAAAGCATATGGAACAGGTTATTTTGTGGCTGAAGTATTTGGTGCTGGGCGCGGTTCAAGGCTTTACGGAGCCGATTCCGATCTCGTCGAGCGGACATGTAATTATTGCCCGGGAGTTAATGGGCATGGAGCAGGAAGGTCTTTCATTCGAGGTGTTTCTAAATACGGCATCCTTGATCGCGATTTTATTCATCTATCGGGCGATGATCGGTCGACTCATCGTGAATGGATATCGATTCATTCGTACTCGCAAAGGGGAGTACAAGTCGGACTTTATGTTTATCGTTTACGTTATTCTGGGCACAATTCCTGCTGGATTAATCGGTTACCTCTTCCAGGATCACATCGAGCGCATCTTCTCCCACGCGAAAGTGGTGGCGATATCGCTGCTGGTGACGGGCCTAGCCTTGTGGCTGATACGTAACTTGCGAGGAAAGAAACGCGAAGGCGATCTGAGCGCGAAGGATGCGATCATCGTCGGCTTGGCACAGGCAGTAGCGCTTATTCCCGGCATTAGCAGATCCGGCTCGACCGTAATCGCTTCGATTGCGGTAGGCATGAGACAAGAGACGGCATTGCGCTTCTCCTTCATGCTGTATATTCCGATCAGTCTGGGCGGTGTCGTATTGGGGCTGAAAGACTTCTCCAGCGATCCGATCTCGTCATCATTGGTTGGCCCTTACGCGATCGCCTTCTTGGCTTCGCTTGTCTTAACTTATTTCGCAATGAAGTGGCTGATGAACATCATGGAGAAAGGCAACTTGAAATATTTCGCCTATTATTGCTTTGCGGCAGGTATTTTGTTGCTTCTATTCTTGTAATGAAGGGATCCTACAACGTCATTAAGGCGTTTAACTTCTTCATCTATGGCGCTTTGTCAGTATACAGCACGTTTTTTGCCCTATATTTGCAAAAGATCGGATGGTCAACGCTGGAGATTGGCACGCTGCTCGCAGGCGGCCCTATCGTATCGATCATCGCTAATCCACTATGGGGCTACTTAAGCGACCGATTCCGGAACATTCGGTTAGTTATTCTCATTATGATGGCTGGCGCAACGGTCATTATGCAAGTCGTGTTTCTCACCCAATCGTATACCGTCATATATACAGCGATGCTGTTTTTCTTCTTCTTCCAAATGCCGATGTTCTCGCAGACGAACAGTCTGATTCTGAATGCAATTGAGGGAACGAAGTACAAATTCGGCTCATTCCGGTTATGGGGTTCGATGGGCTGGGCCGTTCTGGCGGCTGCATCAGGACCGATCATCGGAGTGATTGGCGTGGAGCGGCTGTGGATTTTATATACGGCCATGATGGTTATTTCTATTGTATTCGCGTTTGGCTTGCCGAAGGGAGAGTCCAAGATTGTCGTCAAGACAGAGAAAACGAACTACCGCTCTATTTTTGCGAATCGGGCGTTTCTGTTCTTCCTCCTCTTGGGACTTGTATTGTCCATCCCCAATTCGATGAACCATACTTTTATCGCCTTGTATATCGCCGAGCTTGGCGGACAAGCCGACATGATAGGGTGGGCGGCGTTTTTCTCTTCGATATTCGAAATTCCGGTGTTCCTGCTGCTGGATCGCTACTTGAAACGAAATACGAAGACGATGATTTTCTGTATGATCTTCATCAGCGTGTTATTCATCATTAGATGGGCGTTGATGGCGGGGGCGGCCAGCGGCATGCAGATCATATTCGTGCAATTGCTGCACTGTGTGACGTTCGGTGGATTCTATTACATCGGCACGCAGCTCACAGCCTTGCTTGTACCGGCGCAATATCGCGCATCGGGACAGGCTGTGTACGCACTGATCTATGGAGGCATCTCCGGAATGGCGGCTGGCGTCATCGGCGGCTGGTTGTTCCAGAACATGGGCGCCCAGTCGATGTATATCTCGGGTGTGATTTTGGCGGCGATCGGCGTAGTTGGTTTTGCCGCTTTGTATGTCATGGTGCGCCGCTCTGGCGTAGCAGCGGAAGGCACGGCCGCTGGATAACCTGTCTGAACGAAAATAAGCTCGTCTCTCCCGGCGTGGGAGCGGCGAGCTTATTTTATTGGAGAATTGTGGGATGGAAGTCTGCGCACTTAGGTTAATTGCATTCTATCTTGCGGTGCGCTTTTAAGATCGCAGTATGAATTGACCAGTGCTGATTCGATTCAGGGTTTCTGTTCATTCTTTGGCTATTCGGACGGTGAAATAAATGATGGTACCAAAAATAACGATGAGCGCAGCGGGCATTAACCAGCCTAAGCCTCCGGATTGACCTTGAGCGGTACGAATAACATTCCATAAAATGAAGCCGAAAAGCAACGAGATTTGGAACTTCATCCAGGCAATCAATTGAATGGAGAGACGGTACTTTTGCTCAGCGTTTTCTTTAGTTAGCGCGACGGGATAGTTGAAATGATGAGGAATTTTGCGCAGCAGTGTAAGTCCGCCATATAGGAGAAGTCCAACAATCGGAAGAATCAGGGAGATACCTTTGCTGCCCCATCCGTCAGGCTCTCCAACTGCGTTGAAATGAATGGGCACTTGTGCCGGAAGCTCCGCCCATACGACAAATAAATAGATTACAGGCAGCAGCAAAGCAAGCAGCGACAACCCATCGAGCAGCCATTCAAACTTCGTCTTAGGAATGCGTATGATTGGTCGATCGGTCATGAAATCACCTCTTTCTGGGAAATGTATGATTCCCTCTACGCGGTTGTCAGATTAAAGTTTCAGGAGTACAATTGGACTTATGTTTTTTGTGCTGCTATAGAGAAGAGAGAAGGGTTGCTATCATGAATACCGCAAAGTCTGCCCTTAATCAGGCGACAACTACACCAGTCGGTCGATCCAAGCGGTTATGGATTGCGTTAATATTAGGAGCGCTGTCCAGTATCGGACCGCTATCCATTGATATGTATCTGCCTGCGCTGCCTGCGCTTGCCGGAGATCTCGGAGCTTCGGCTTCAATCGCGCAGCTCAGTCTTACCGCCTGCTTGCTCGGCATTGCGCTAGGGCAGCTGATTGTCGGACCTATAAGTGATGTGATAGGGAGAAGAAAGCCGCTTCTAATTGGTATTGCCGTCTATGCGGTCGTATCTTTGTTATGTGTTATTTCTCCGAATATATGGTCATTTATCGCCCTTCGGTTCATGCAAGGTCTTGCCGGTGCGGCGGGTATTGTCATTGCCCGTGCGAGCGTGCGGGACTTGTATTCCGGAGTAGAGTTGACGAAGTTTTTTGCCTTATTGATGCTTATTAACGGGGCTGCCCCGATCCTCGCTCCAATGATTGGAGCAGAAATATTGAACTTCACTTCGTGGAGAGGCGTATTCGCGGTTCTTAGCGTATCCGGACTGCTGATGTTGGCTGCGATCTACTTTGGTATGAAAGAGACGCTTCCGATGGAGCGCCGTCAGTCCGGAGGACTTGGGAATACGCTTCGGATCTTCCGCAAGTTGACGGGCGATCGCGTCTTCATGGGATATGCCACGACGCAAGGTTTTATGATGGCAGCGATGTTCGCGTACATTTCGGGCTCATCCTTCGTGCTTCAAGAAATCTATAACGTTACGCCAAGAACGTACAGCTTAATCTTTGGTCTGAACGGGATCGGCATTATTATTGCCAGTCAAATAGCTGGGCGTCTGGCAGGAAAAGTGGAAGCGCGCAAGCTGCTAATTAGCGGACTCGCGATGGCGGGCTGCGGCTCTGTGCTGCTGCTTGTGACTGCTTTTATGAAGCTGGATCTCACGATGATGGTCGCGGGCTTCTTCTTGGTCGTATCCAGCCTGGGCATTACATCCGCTACCACCACTTCGCTGGCGCTGCAGGATCAGGGGCAAACCGCAGGCAGCGCTTCGGCCTTGCTCGGTATGCTGTCCTTTATCTTCGGCGGCCTTGCTGCGCCGCTCGTAGGATTAGGCGGTGAAGGCACAGCCGTGCCGCTCGCCATCGTCATGTCATCGCTCGTGCTGGCTGCCTTCATCTGCTACGCGTTGCTGACGAAACGGAAGTAGTTGAAGTGAAAAATAATGTGATAAAGTAAAGACAATCAGAATGAGCCGCACCGGTAAAGGTGCGGCTCATTCTGATTGGTAGCGGGGGAGCGATGTGTGATACGTTTAATCGTCCGCTCAAGTTGGAATGGTCAAGATGGCGAATTAGTGTCGTGAGAAACGCTTAATCGTCTGACAGCGCTCAGAATGGCGAAATATCTCTGTGAGAAACTCCTAATTCCTCTACCCACTAACCTCAAATCCTAGCCACAAACACGGTGAACTCACGGTTGCGGTATACGCAATCGACCTCAGCGAAGCCAGCATCGCGCAGCCATTGCAACTGGTCGGTGAGCGTGGCATCGATGTCCAGTAATCTGCGTTTCTTCGAAGCTTCAATATCTTCCGGATCCAAATCGGTGGCGGTTACCGACTCCACCCATAACCGCTTGAACTCAGCGACGAAAGCGGGAGAGGAACCGGCTGCCTGATCTGCATTGACGAACACTCCGCCGGGTTTAAGCAACGAGTGGATTTTTCGGAATAAGACCTGCTTGTCTTCATGAGTAAGATGGTGGATGGAGAGTGACGATACAACAGCATCATAAGTACGTCCGAATTCATAAGTTAAGTAGTCCGCAGCAATATAGGTTAGGTTGTCATTATCTGCAAACCTTGCTTTGGCTTTCTCCAGCATATCCTCGCTGAAATCGACCAGCGTCACTTGCGCACCGGGATATTTGTTGAGCATCATGGCGGACAGCCTTCCCGTACCCGCGCCTAAATCCAGAATAAGAGGCGAATCGCCAGCTACTTCCGTCCAGGTAACCGCAGCACCGTAGAAATCCTGATAACAGGGGATTAGCTTTCCGTGTTTATCATCATAGGTTGGCGCGGCTTGATCAAATTGCTTTTTTACGTTATTCTCCATGTTAAATCCTCCTCGTCTTTTGAAAGCTTTTAACTTCAGAAAAAGGACTGGCCGTTACATGTCGAATCGATTCGATACCTTCATCATAACTGTATAAAACTCATAGTTGAAATATATAAAACTAATAAAATATATAGTTTATAACTATAAACAAACTAATAGCAGCCTCGCTACCGCATTGATTCATAAAGTCAATACAATAACAAGTCTGCGATCTGAAAAAGCGTTTTACATGTGTCAATGCTGTATAGGATAGAGCACTATTCAATCCCGTTGATCAACTCTCAGCATCAACCTCAAAATAATGCTGCTTGTCCGGTGCGGCGAAACGAAGCAAGCGCACTCCTTCCTCCCGAAGCGCCACGAGATCGTCATCGCTGACCGGTTCGAAAGGCTGGAGTCGAAGAGTCGCCGCGTCTTTGTTTTCTTCGATCGTCCAAGTACCGCGCACGAAGCCATCTGTCAGAAACGTCGATCTGACCAAGCCGTTGATCGTAATAATTTTAGACTTATAAGCTGCGGGCATAATCCGCTTACGGTCATAGTAGGAGAGCAGCATGTTGTCAAATTCGGATAGATAACGCGGTGGAGCAGGCGTATCCTCTGGTGGAAGCGGGGCACCGGGCAGATCATACAGCTCGTTGCCTGCTTCGTCCTTGAAGCATTCGAGCTCCGATGACCATTCCTCGATATAAGGCTTTAGCCTGGTCAACCCCGACCACACCTGCATATCTTTGATGGAGGCGGGTCCGAACGCACCCAAATACCGAAACAACATCGACTTAATAGCGGCGTCCGTGTCGCCTCGAGCTGTGCCTGCGAGGTTAATTGTGCACACCTTGGTGATTCCCTCACTCGTTTGATGATCACGCCCGCTCGCGAGCCAATGAGCTAGAGGCACGTGTCTGGCAGCGCCGCCTTGTCCCCAGAGTCCCCGGGGCGGGATTTGAGCGAGCGGTACGAGATTGCGTGCCGTCGACGAGAGGACGGAAGGTTCATGCTCCGGCCAATACTGGTGCAGATGCTTGCCCAGCTCTTCAAAGGTAACGGCATTTTCTGTAGCGTAGCTAATGGTTTTTACAGCCAGTTGAGTCAGATCCACACCGTGCAGCTTTTTGCCATTAAAGCTATTGATCGTGCGCTCCATCATCGGGGTAAGTGCCGCCCGAAATAATCGGGCATCCCGCGCGGACACCAGATGGATCGTTGATCGCATCAAAGCGATGCGAATGGCTTGTCGGCCAGCCAATAATTTCACAAGTGACCCTGGCTCGAAGTTCTCCAATCTGCTCCACAAAGCGTAATAGGGTGGCATTGGCGCTTGAGATTGAATGCCGGCCAGATGTTCGATTGCTTCAAGCGGCGAGATTCGGCTTCGCTGCAGCAACAGCTGGCGTTCCAGCAGAGCGCGGTTTAATCTTTTTAATGAAAGTGTGCGGTTAGTCGGAAGTAAATCGCCCATTATCCATCGCATCCTCACCTATCGTTTTTCCACGGCATGACAAGTTCCGCAAGTCTTTCGGATTGATGCGCTTCCCGAAAAGGTCTATAATGGGCCGTAGGTTAAGTCTATTATCGAACAAAGAAGCACATAAAGGGAAGAGGGATTGGATCATGAAAAAGCTTAGAGTATTGCAGCAACTGACGGAAGCGGGAGTTGTTGCGGTTTTGCGCGCAGATTCGGCGGAAGAAGTAGCGGAGATGGCCCGTCGTGCCATCAAAGGCGGAATTAAAGCGATTGAAATTACGATGACGGTGCCGTTCGCGCTTAGAGCGATTGAGCAATTGTCCAAAGAATATTCCAGCGACGTATCGCCGGACGCTGATAACTACGCTATTATCGGCGTTGGTACTGTCCTTGATCCGGAGACGGCTCGTGCTGCAATCTTGGCTGGAGCAGAATATGTCGTAGCTCCTGCACTGAATGCTGATACAATTAAGCTTTGCAATCGTTATGCGATACCGGTTATGCCAGGTACGATGACGATTCAGGAAATTCAGACGGCACTTGAGCTGGGCGTTGATGTCGTGAAGCTGTTCCCAGGCAACCTGTACTCGCCAAGCGTCATCCCATCCATCAAAGGTCCGATGCCGCAAGCGAACATTATGCCAACAGGCGGTGTATCGCTGGATAACCTGAAGGATTGGATCAAGGCTGGTGCTGTTGCAGTCGGAATCGGATCGGATCTGACGAAGGAAGCCGTAAAAACGGGAGACTTCTCCATTATTGAACAGAAATCTGCTGCTTATGTTACAGCATACCGTGAAGCGAAGGGCATCTAGCCCTTCCTTCCACGGATGAGTCTTGGGAGCGCTTGCTTCCAATGGCGATTAGCGTTATAACAGAAACAGATGTATAAAGCTGGACTAATCTTAATAGGTAAAGGAGTCGTTTGTTGAATGGATTACCGTATTGAGAAGGACACAATGGGCGAAATCAAAGTTCCTGCGGACAAGCTATGGGGCGCGCAAACGCAGCGCAGCTTGCAAAACTTCAAAATTAGCGGCGAGCGCATGCCGATCGAAGTCGTATACGGAATGGCGATCGTGAAAAAAGCGTCCGCGTTTGCCAACCACAAGCTGGGCGTTTTGGACGAAGAAAAAGCTGTCGTAATCGGTGAAGCCGTCGATGAGATTCTAAGCGGCAAGTGGGACGAGGAATTCCCACTCGTCGTCTGGCAGACTGGCAGCGGTACGCAAACGAACATGAACGTGAACGAGGTTGTCGCTCGCCGCGCCAACCAATTGCTTGAGGCAAGGGGCAGCGACACGCGCATCCACCCGAACGATGACGTGAACCGTTCCCAAAGCTCCAATGATACATTCCCTGCGGCCATGCATATTGCCGGCGTCATCGCGGTAGAGGATCGGCTGCTTCCGGCGCTGGACCTGCTGAACGGCACGTTGTATGCGAAGGCAGAGAAGTTTAACGATCTGGTTAAAATCGGCCGTACCCATCTTCAAGATGCGACTCCTATTACGCTTGGCCAAGAAATTAGCGGCTGGTACTCCATGCTGGACAATACGCGCGCGATGCTGATTCAAAGCGTCGATACGATGCGTGAGCTTGCTCTGGGCGGCACTGCGGTGGGCACGGGACTTAACGCGCACCCGGACTATGCTATTGCGGTTGCTGAGGAAGTAACGGCGCTGACAGGCAAAAAATTCATCACGGCGAGAAACAAGTTCCATTCCTTGACGAGCCATGACCAAATGGTCTACACGCACGGCGCAATCAAGGCGCTGGCTGCGAACCTGATGAAGATCGCCAACGACGTCAGATGGCTGGCAAGCGGTCCACGCTGCGGTATCGGCGAGTTGACGATTCCGGAGAACGAGCCGGGCAGCTCCATCATGCCGGGCAAAGTAAATCCGACGCAAAGCGAAGCGCTGACGATGGCTGTATGCCAAGTCATCGGCAACGATGCGGCAATCGGCATGGCGGCAAGCCAAGGAAACTTCGAGTTGAACGTCTTCAAGCCGGTCATTCTGTATAACTTCATTCAATCCGTAGCCTTGATGGCAGATTCGATGATTTCCTTCAACGACAACTGTGCGGTAGGCATCGAGCCAAATGAAGAAGTAATCAAGCGCAATCTGGATCAGTCGTTGATGCTAGTTACAGCGCTGAACCCGCATATCGGCTACGAGAATGCGGCGGCAATCGCGAAGAATGCCCATAAGAAAGGTCTGACGCTGAAAGAATCGGCGATCGCAAGCGGCCTTCTGACTTCGGAGCAATTCGATGAGTATGTTCGTCCTGAGAACATGATCGGGAAACGCTAATCATAAACGATAGAATAAGCTAGTGGCCATCTCCTGAAGCGTAATGCTTTGGGGGATGGTTTTTTTTGAAAATGGGTGTGTCGCCCAGGGCATGTTGATGGTTTCAGCTCGGATGCTCCTATACTGTGCGCAGCTCCGAGCGTGCGGTGATTGGTTCTTTCATTGGCGGAGTATGCGGTGCGGAAGAAAGACGATCTGTGCTATGATACAAATAGCCGGATTTTACGGCTCTATTACGGGGTAAAGTAGGGTAACGACATGCATTTATTATCAGTTGAACATATATCAAAAACCTATGGCGAAAAAGTACTGTTCCAGGATGTAACGTTCGGCGTAGAGGATGGCGACAAGATTGGTATCATCGGCGTCAACGGAACGGGGAAATCGACGTTTCTGAACGTTATTGCAGGCGTCGACCAGGCCGATTCCGGCTCCATCTCCATCGGTAACCGGGTTGTCGTGCGGATGCTGGCGCAGGACCCGCTGTTCCAGCCCGGTGAGACGGCGTTGGAGCATGTGCTGGGCGGCGATTCGCCGCAGCTCAAAGCTGTACAGGGCTATGCAGCAGCGATGGAGGCTATTGCGCTGAATCCTGAGAGCGAAGCGCATCAGGCCGCGCTTATTGCCGCGAACCAGCGCATGGATGAGCTGGAGGCTTGGCAGCTTGAAAATGAAGCGAAGACCGCGCTCTCGAAGCTCGGCATCCAGCAATATGATGCTAAGGTTGATACGCTGTCAGGCGGCCAGCGGAAGCGGGTTGCGATGGCGGCGGCGCTTCTGCTGCCGTCCGATGTGTTAATCCTCGACGAGCCGACCAACCATATCGACAATGATTCTGTCGCATGGCTGGAGGGGATGCTTCAGAAGCGCAGAGGCGCACTGCTGATGATTACGCATGACCGGTATTTCCTCGACCGTGTCAGCAACCGGGTCATCGAGCTTGATCGCGGAGAAGCGCATTTCTATCAAGCCAACTATAGCCGCTTCCTGGAGCTGAAGCTGGAGCGGGAGGAGCGCGAAGCCGCTTCCGAGTCGAAGCGTCAAAACTTGCTCCGCAATGAGCTTGCATGGATTCGTCGCGGCGCAAAAGCACGGACGACGAAGCAGAAAGCGCGCATCGACCGCTTCGAGACATTAAAGGCGGCAGGACCGAAAGCTTCGGACGGCAAGCTTGATCTATCGGTTGCCTCTTCGAGGCTAGGCAAAAAAATCGTAGAGGTCGAAGTGATCTCGAAGGGCTATGGCGATCGTACGCTAATTCGTGACTTCAGCTACATAGCGGTACCTGAGGATCGTGTCGGCATCGTAGGCCGGAACGGGAGCGGCAAGTCGACGCTGCTTAGACTTATCGCGGGCAAGCTTGCGCCTGACTCCGGCACGGTAGAGCTTGGTACCACGGTTAAGCTGGGCTGGTTCTCGCAGGAGCGTGAGGAGATGGATGATACGCTTCGAGTCATCGAATATATTCGCGAGGAAGCGGAACAGGTAAAGACGGCAGACGGAACGACTATCTCAGCGGGGCAGATGCTGGAGCGTTTCTTGTTTTCTCCAACGATGCAGTGGACGCCGATCGCCAAGCTGTCGGGTGGAGAGAAGCGCAGACTGCAGCTTCTGCGCGTCTTGATGAGCGCGCCCAACGTGCTGCTGCTCGATGAGCCGACGAATGATTTGGATATTGCGACGCTCACCGTTTTGGAGGATTATTTGGATGACTTCCCCGGCGTCGTGTTCGTGGTCTCCCATGACCGTTACTTCCTGGATCGTACGGTAGAGAAGATTATTGCTTTTGAGAATGGCGTCATTACGCATCATACGGGCAACTATTCGGACTATCAAGCCGGTGCGGAGAAACGGGATCAGGCAGAACCCGCAGCAGGCAAGACAGGAGCTGGCAAAGTTGCAGCGGCGTCGGGACAGGGCGAAGCGGCAAAAGGGCAGCCAAGAGAACGGGCGCTTAAGATGTCATACAAGGATCAGAAGGACTTTGAGGCGATCGATGGCTGGATTGAAGACGCTGAGGGCGAACTATCCCGCATAGCCGCAGCGATGGAGGCAGCCAGCAGTGATTCTGCAAGGCTGCAAGAGTTGTCTGCTGAGCAGCAACAGGCAGAAGAGAAGCTGGAAGCGTTGATGGATCGTTGGACGGAGCTCAATGAGCTTGCGGAGAAGATTGAAGCTCAGAAACGCGGGTAGTAGGAAGATAGGCAAAACGTGTGGATGGAAGGGGCAACCGACCAGGTTTGATCGCCGACGTGTGACCGAGCACCGCGTGCCTGATGATACCGCGCGCCAGGAGCACGTGGTGCGGAAAAAAGCGGTGAGCCTATGAGGAAGAGATTGTACACATTATGAACGACAGGGTGGTCATACGGACGTGGCAAATAATACAAGCATTCGGAACATCTATTGCATTGGCCGGAATTATCGGCTGCATGCGTTGGAACTTGGCAATGAAGTGCCGGAGGAGCCGCTCGTATTTACGAAGCCATCCCATGCGGCAACGGCGATGAATGGCAACGAGATCGTATTGCCCGCTCATGTCGGCGAGGTGCATTTCGAGCTGGAGATCGTGCTGCGCGTAAGCGAATCTTATCGTCCCGGAGCAACGGATAGCGAGTGCTTCGACGCGATGACGCTTGGACTGGACATGACGCTGCGCGATGTGCAATCTAAGCTGAAGGCGAAAGGCCAGCCTTGGCTCCCGGCCAAAGGCTTCAAAAACTCCGCTCCGCTTGGACGCTGGATTCCGTATCCGGGTGAAGCTGCACTTGCGGAGAGTACATTCAAGCTGGTGCGTAATGGAGAGGACGCCCAAGTTGGCTGTTCCAAAGACATGCTGTTCGGCATTACTGAGCTGGTACACTATATTGAGGAGCATTACGGCCTTGGAGCCGGAGACCTGATCTATACAGGCACGCCTGCCGGTGTAGCGGCGCTGCATGATGGCGATGTGCTGGAAGCGATCTGGGCGGGAGAGAAGCTTGGCGATTGTCGTATCGCAATGCGGTAATGCGGAATAGAGGAATACTGGAATACTGAAATAGCGGAAGATTAAATGTGGTGAGAATAAATGACCGGTCGATTCATCGACCGGTCATTCTGTTGAGAAGTCCCCTCCCAACACGCAATAATTTGAGAATACCTGAAGTGGCCTGACATAGAGCCAGGAGCTGGGTTTTGGTAATGGAAACTGTCACTGACGGCGATTGAGATGACGCTATCTTTATGAGGTTGGTTGTAGTTTTTTTAATCGGTTCAACGCCTTAATCTCCTTTATGTGTTTTTGGGAGGCGCTCTAAGTCGGTTTCAACGCCTTAATCTCCTTGATGCGCTTCTCGGGTGCGCATTAAATCGGTTTCAACGCCTTAATCTCCTTGATGTGCTCTCGGATGCGCATTAAGTCGGTTTCAACGCCTTAATCTCCTTCATGTGCTCTCGGAGGCGCTCTAAGTCGGTTTCAACGCCTTAATCTCCTTCATGTGCTCTCGGAGGCGCTCTAAGTCGGTTTCAACGCCTTCAGTCTGGAGAGAAGCCTATTATTTTTTATCAAATGAGAGAAACAAAAGGTGGTTATAAGTTTCGTAATCTGAGCTTCGTAATCTGAGTTTCGTTATTACAAATTAATTCTCAGTGCTTAATTCCCAGAACGGTTTACATTAATTTCCCTTTGCAAGTGGAGTCCTCCCACTCTATAAAAATAAGGTGTCGAAAAGTCCATATGACTTTATCGACACTCTGGCCGGTCGATTCATCAACCGGTTATTTTTGTTGTTCTGTGAGAAAAGAGCTCTGCGGCTGCGCCCCTCAGCCAGCGCAATACTCCGCCCCCTTAATGACAGCTTGCAAGACTTATGCAATAATTTACCTGTCTACAGAAAGGAGCTGGATCTGGTGCATATCGTATGGATTGAAGATGAGCATGCCCTGCTGCAAGAATGCGCGGATTATCTCCGCAGGGAGTCGATTGAGGTAACCGGAGCAGTTGAGTTTGAAGAGGCGCGAACCGTAATTGAGCGCTCGCGTCCGGATTTGCTATTGGTGGACTGGACGCTGCCCGGCGAGATGAACGGTATTGATATATGTAAATACAATTTGAAGCACTGGCAGCTTCCCCTTATTATGGTGACCGCCAGAGGCGATGAATTCGATAAAGTGCTGGCTCTGGAGCTTGGAGCCGATGATTATTTGACCAAACCTTTTGGACTGAGGGAATTAAGTGCCCGAATCAAAGCCGTGATGCGACGAGCAAGCCAAGGCGGGCGAAGCCTAGATCCCGGTATACGGGAGGAGAAGGTACTGCGCCGAGCGGAACTGACCCTGGATATGGACCGCTTCCTTGTCCAAAGAAACGGTGAGAAGCTGGAGCTGACCCGGACCGAATTTCTGCTGCTGTGGAAGCTCGCCTCATATCCGGGACGAGTATTCACAAGAGCGCATCTGATGGATGAGGCGCTGGGCGAGGGCTATATTGGCTACGAGCGGACGCTTGACTCTCACATACGCAACCTTCGCCGCAAGCTGGGCGAGCATGAATCGGACTCGCCGTTCGTACAGACCGTATATGGAGTCGGCTACCGATTCGCCGAGGGGAACTGAAATGTCAATTGCGGACCGGAGCGGGGAGAGGCATCTGACGATAGGAATGAAGAATGAACGGATCAAGAGAATGTTGCTGATCGGAGTGAGTCTGGCGGCAGGCTTGGCCATCTTCCTGCTCACGCAAGCTGCGCTTCGCAGTTGGCATAGCGACGAGCTGCAACGGATTGCGTTGTTTTGGAACGGCTATGCCAAGCTGTATATCGAGGAGAGCGGCGGTTGGAATGGACTACAGGAGCGGCTGCAACTGGATGGCTACATGTATGCCGGACAGTCCTCGATGTCGATCAGCTTCTATGAAGGCGCAAAGCCGGAGAAGCCTGTAGCGGAAGTGAAGGGCGAAGGAATGGCGTTTGCAGAACGCAAGATGCCCGTGTTGACGGATGGAGGAGTTGTCGGCTATACGGTTGTTCGTATGTCGACATCTCTGCAAACGTATGGGTATGTCCTGTTGGGGGGAGTACTGACTGCGCTGCTAGTCGGCTTTGCAGGCTTGTGGCATAGGAGACGTCTTGCAAGGTCGCGCGAGGAGTTAGCTTATGAGGTGGCTTATTCTTGCTTGAAGCAGTTGGATACGACGGAAGACAACCAAGCAACAGGCAGATTCATTGAGGATATTAAAGCGCAGGGAGCGATGCGGAAGGGTGCGGAAGCGGCAGTTGCAGCCGTTCACGAGGCGATCGGAGACTTGAAGGTGCGGAAAGAGAAACTGGAAACGGTTCGGCGTACAATGGTAGCTGATATTGCTCATGAGCTGAGAACGCCAATTGCCATTATGCGAACCAAGCTAGATCATGCGATTGGGGCAGGAGAGGCTCTTCCGCTGGAGAAGCTGCTGCCGCTTCATGATGAGACGATCCGATTAACGCGCCTTGTGCGCGACATGCAGGAGCTTGCGCTGGCGGAGAGCGGACATTTGCCTCTGTCTAAAACATGGTTTTCACTGACGGAGCTGGCTGGCGATGTGTTGGAGACGCTCGCCGTTCAGGACGACCCGTCTCTTGTCGAAACGGAATGGTCCTGCAGCGGAGACATTCGGGTATACGCCGACATAAATCGGATCAGAGGCGTGTTAATCAATCTGATCGGTAATGCGTTCCATCATGCGAAGAGCAAGGTGTCGGTCCATGTGGGCTTAAGCTCACTTGGTGATGTGTATGCAAGCGTAAGCGATGACGGACGCGGTATTGAGGAGGAAGAACGCAAGCGTGTATTCGACCGATTCTACCGGGGAGAGACGCATCGCGACCGCCGCCGCTCATCGGGGCTGGGCCTGGGTCTTGCGATTGTCAAGGAATTGATAACGGCCCACGGCGGGGTGGCCGAGGTATCCAGTGTCTATGGAGAGGGCACGACTTTTACGATCACCTTGCCTGTCTTTGCCGAATGACAAATCTGCACAAGTTCTGCATATTGGCTTCATCAGGTATGCATATCTTTTTGCTAGAGTAGAGGCATATAGAGGATAGAGGTGAGCATGCATGTTGATCCGGGTATCGGAAGTATCCAAAACGTACGGTAAAGGTGAGGCGGCGACGAGGGCGCTCAGGGACGTCTCGCTGACAATCGCTAAGGGAGAGACCGTTGCAATAACAGGGCCGTCCGGCTGCGGCAAAACGACGCTGCTTCATCTGTTGGCAGGACTGGAAGAGGCCGAGAAAGGCGAGATCTGGGCGGGCGAAGCTCTGATTACGCAATTGGATGACCAGGAGATTGCGAAGATCAGGCTGTCTCGCATGGGCTTCGTCTTTCAGACCTATCATCTTGTGCCAGTCTTGACGGCTTGGGAGAATGCCGCATTGCCGCTTATTGCATCGGGTGTATCTACCAAAGAGGCACGTACGCGGGCAATGGAAGCGCTGAAAGAGGTTGGCCTGGCAGATAAGGCGCATCGGTATCCCTCTCAATTATCGGGCGGACAAAACCAGCGGGTCGCTATTGCTAGAGCAATCATAGGCAAGCCCAGTATTATCTGGGCGGACGAGCCGACTGGCGCACTGGACAGCGATACGGCCGATCAGATCATCGGTCTGCTGGAAATGCTGAATCGGCATTACGGCACAACGCTTGTCATCGTCACTCACGATCCGAAGGTAGCCGATCGCATGTCAAGAATTATTAGGCTGCAGAACGGAAGGATCGTCCATGACGGAGGCGCTGCGTTATGATTGATTCCAGCATCGTATGGCGGATGGCGCTGGGCAATTTGCGCAAGCATTGGAAGGAGACGCTGCTCACGGTATTCGCGGGATCGATTGGAGCCATTCTGATCGCGATCAGCTTCGTGAACTACACGTCTGTTCAGCAAAGCGGCAAGGACTGGATGGAGACAAGACTTGGCCCAATTGACTGGCGCATTGTCCCGGAGAACCCGGATAGCGGCGAATTTACAACAACGGAAATAGGAGCGATACGTAATCGTATCAAACAGGAACGATCGTTTTTCATGCTGCCGTATGTTGCGGCGGAAGCCGCTCTTGTCGCTCAGGAAGCGGATGGGGGCGGTGAGGGACGCGCGCTTAAGTCGGTCATGCTGATGGGGTTTCAGCATGAGGATGCCATCCGGGCGGATCCGCAGCGGGCAAGGCTGTGGGGGAGCGGTCTCGGCGACGATGAGCTTATCCTGAGCAAGCGGATGGCGGACCTGCTAGCCGTCCGCAAGGGAGATGCGGTGAAGCTGGTATCAGGTGAACAGAGCTTGCTGATGCGGGTCAAGGATATTGCGAATGAGCAGGGACTGACCGGTTACCGGGATTCGGGAAGGTTTGTCGGGAACGCCATTGCTACGGAGAAGACGATCCGTATGCTGAAAGGGGACTTGAAGTCTACCAGTTATCCTGCTATTTTAATGGGCAACCATGATTTGGCCAGGTCTAAAGCCGGCATGTTCTATCTGAACGAGGTCAAGTATCAAATCCAGACGATTAAAGTGGAGTATCAAAATAAAGTAGCGAAAATGAATCTATCTATCATCATGGGGCTAATAAGCGCGGTTGCGATTGTATCCAGCCTGCTTTTTATGAGGCAGTCGCTTATTATGGTTGCAGATTCCAGGCGCGAGATGTACGGCATGTTCAGAGCCATTGGTATGCCGAAGCGCAGTGTCGGCATGATGTTTCTAGTGGAAGCTTTTATCCTTTCATCGCTGTCGGCTTCGGCAGCTGTCATTGTCGGAATGGGAGCGGGTTATGGACTCGTACGTTTATTCTATCAATCCTTTAGCGACCAATTATCCCGCATGACGGGGGAAATCATTCCAATCGAGCCTCATCTTACACTTGGAGGAGCAGTAATCGTATTCGGGACCATCTTCTTGTTGCTGGTCATTGTATCGTTAATGGCAGAAGCCAAAGCAAGCCGATTCAGCGTTGTCGAGACACTGCGCGGAGAGACGCCTGAGGAACATTCGGGCGGACGCCCGATGCGCTACGGGAAGAAAGTGATGCTTGGCCTCGGTATTTTTATGACTATTTCACATTTATTGATGGTTTTTGTAGCTCCGCCGAGCTTGGAGGGAGGGGCTAGCCTATTGTGGATTGTGCTGTTCTGGATTGCGTCTTGTTGCACAGTGCTGTTTTTGGCTATCCGAATGCTGAGGCTGCTGGAAAAACCAATGATTATGCTGCTGTCTTTGATGGGCATACCACGGATTTCCGCCATGCTGGCTTTCAAGTATCCAAGGGTGCACGGGGGAAGAACCTATACGATCGGACTGCTGTTTGCGCTCGTTATGATGATTGTTTCATTTACCGTTGCCATTACGTCCATCGTTATGAGCTCCAACGATGTGAACCGGGTGGATCAGACGATATTTGGTTACGGTGGATATGCGGTTTATCAGCATGAAAGTGAGCGAACAGCTCTAATGAATATGGCCTCGGAGGATAAGGGGATTTCAGATAAGCTGACCGGCATGACTTATGTAGAGCCCTTTATGATCAGTTTTGTGAAAAATGGAGCGGCGCAGGCTGTTGTTCCGGTATCGGAAGATTTGTTGCGCGGACCTGAGCTGCCGCTGCTCGAACGATCTGGTGCGTTCAAGAGTGACCGCGAAGCGTGGGAGGCGGTAGCGGCCGATCCTTCGTATATCATTTTGCCGTCCTCCTATTTGGGAAACACGACGTTTTTTCCTGATGTGGGGCCACTAAAAGCGGGAGATACGTTCACGTTCCCGGTCTATGAAAATAAGCTGCGAGGGCTGAAAGAGGAATGGACACCCGTCTACGAAAAGGCATTTACGATAGCAGGCATCATTCAAGGTGTAGCTGGCCGAATCCATGTGAGCGACCTGTACGGGGTCACGTTTGTGAACCCGGCAACAGTAGAAGAACTGAAGCCCTTCGGATTTAAGTGGGTGAATCAAACGGCGAAAGGATACGTGCTGTTCCGCTTTGATCATACGAACATCTCATTGGCTCAGGAGCTTGAAAAGAGGTTTATATTGAACGGTTTTATGAGATTTACCGTGCCGTATGTCAACAATAGCGCCGAACAACTGATGAATAAGCAGCTTAGTGTGGCGTTTATCGGTTTTACCGTTTTTTCGGGATTAATCGGCTTGATGGGGCTTGCCATTATTCAGTATAGGGCGGTAAAGGAGCGGAGCAAAGGGATCGCCATGATGCGTTGTGTCGGAGTGGCGGGCAAACAAATTTATTGGATGTTTGTAGTTGAGGGCTTTGTTATTGGCGCAATTGGATTATTGTCGGGCTGGGCGATCGGGGCAACCGGAAGTCGGTTGTTTATTGAAGCAACGATGAAGGATCAGCCTTCGTATGAGCAAGGGGCAGTTAACTATCCACATGAATGGATTTTGCTTATTTTGACCGGGCTGCTCATCGTCTCGCTGTTGATGAATATCGCACCTGCGAGAGCAGCGCTGAAGCTGAAGGCGGCGGATGCGCTTAGGATGAAAAACGAGTAAGGATGAGGGATAGTAGATCACTCGAAAAAGGGAAGGCGGGCCAGTGTGATCTGGTCCGCTTTCCCTTTGGTGGATGCCTGACTGTAGGCGGGACATTCGCTCTTGTTTATCTGCCGTTAAATGCGCTCAGCATCCAGACATGTTTCTCCAGAGACGTATGGATCGCGAGCAGCATATCAGCTGTCGTCTCGTCTCCGGAATGCTGCGCCACCTCCATGCCTTGCTTCAACTCGTCGATAATGACGGTGAAGTCATGGATCAGTTGGTCTACCATCTCGACGGCTGTTTCGTTGCCTGTCGCTTCTTTGATACTGGACTCTTCCAGATAGTCGCTCATTTTGGCGATCGGTTGACCTTTTACCGCAAGGAGACGCTCTGCAATCTCATCAACATGAAGTGCCGCTTCTTCGTAAAATTCCTGGAACTTGGCATGCAGCGTGAAAAATTGCGAGCCCTTTACGTACCAATGGTAGTTGTGGAGCTTAATATATAGGACGCTCCAGTTGGCGATTTGACGGTTTAGAGTAGATTGTACAGTATGCATAATGATCATCCTTTCGGTTGGTGAAATATTAAGTTTGCTGTTGCTTCGACCGCCGTTCAATGCGCTTTATATTCCGTTCTCCCGCTAGTTTGTGCCAAATGAAGGAGGGGAATACAAGTGTGATGAACGAAACGAATGAACCTTTAATTGATGAATTTAGATCAATTCCTTGTTTATAATTATTACAAAATAATAGTTATTTGTCAAGGGTGAGTGGCAGCAGCACTTTTTAAGGATAACTAGTTGGTTGGACACGTTTTATTGTTTACCCCAATGGATGGGCTTTGAAACGGCGGGAGGCAGCGATGAATGGTTTTGGGATACTGGTTGAGGTAGAAAGGTTGAAGTGGTTGAGGAAAAATGGTTGAGGAAGAATGCATAGGAGGGTTGTTGTGCCTATACTGAAACGAAGCTGCAACCTTGTTTTTCATAAGCAAGGTTGCAGCTTCGTGAGCTTAGTATGGGGTGCTATACTCTTATCACACATTTGGTACAAATAAGTTGGTGTGATCGCCTTGCATGGTGCTCGAGTGCAGATTTGACGATTTAAGTCGGTGTGAACGCCTTGCATGGTGCGCGAGTGCAGATTTGACGATTTAAGTCGGTGTGAACGCCTTGCATGGTGTGCGAGTGCAGATTTGACGATTTAAGTTGGTGTGAACGCCTTGCATGGTGCGAGAGTGCAGATTTGACGATTTAAGTCGGTGTGAACGCCTTGCATGGTGCGCGAGTGCAGAGTTGACGATTTAAGTCGGTGTGAACGCCTTGCATGGTGCGCGAGTGCAGATTTGACGATTTAAGTCGGTGTGATCGCCTTGCATGGTGCGCGAGTGCAGATTTGACGATTTAAGTCGGTGTGATCGCCTTGCATGGTGCGCGAATGCAGAGTTGACGATTTAAGTCGGTGTGATCGCCTTGGATGGTGCGCGAATGCAGAGTTGACGATTTAAGTCGGTGTGAACGCCTTGCATGGTGCGCGAGTGCAGATTTGACGATTTAAGTCGGTGTGATCGCCTTACATGGTGCGCGAGTGCAGATTTGACGATTTAAGTTGGTGTGAACGCCTTGCATGGTGCGCGAGTGCAGATTTGACGATTTAAGTCGGTGTGAACGCCCTACTTGTTGAGCAGGTGCTGGCTTCAGGGGGATTAGGTCGACCTAATCCCCTTAAATCGCTCACAGCTTAATTTGCAACCGTCCCTGCCGCAGACACTGCTTTTTCCTCGGCTTCAGCAAGCATGAAGATGGTGAGTACGAACATGGCATGCGACCAGGTCAGCGGTACGACCCAAGCAGTCTCGCCGGTCACTTTGTCAATTTGCTCGGGCAACAAGCCGACCTCAGTGCGATGGGCAACCGCCCAGTCGAGCAGCTTGCGCGCGGCTGCCAAGTCGCCAGTTGCCACACGATAGTGGGCAAGCCATAGCGTTGTCAGAATCCATGGATTGCCGCCGATGTAGATGTCGTCCTCGTAGCGCTTGATGCCGCCTACACCAGGTACGGTCAATGCCGCTTCAATCGTATCGGCAGTACGGCGCATGCGTTCATGCTCCGGTGCTACCGCGCCGAACGGAACAGCGATGCCGAGCAAGCTGATATCGATGATCGGGTCATGCTTCAGGACATGCTTCGCATAACCCTTGTCCAATTGCTCGATATGGCCGCTTAGGCCGGAGGCGATCGCAGCTTCGTATTTGTCCTCGCTTACTTTCAAATTCAGACCGCGATAGAAGCTGCTCCCTTCCTCGTTCCAGCATTCATCCATTATGACGAATGCGACACGGGCTGCAGCGCTTCGCCATTCCTTCGCCAGCTTAGAGTGGCCCAATAGCTCAGCGAAGCTCGCTGCGGACGTTAGGCCGCCATATACGGCCGCAGAGGAGTACGTGTGGGAAGCTTCGCGCTCCTCCCAGAGATCGATGCTTGGCTTCGGCAAGCCGCTCTCTTCCTCGATGAAGGACAGCAGGAATCCGGCGCCTCTTTCTACAGACGGCCATACTTCGTTGGCGAAAGCGAGATCCTGCTTCTCGATATAATGCTGCCACATGCCCCAAAGGATGGAGGAGCCTTCATCAATTTGCAGCCCCCACGACGGGGCAAGTCCGCCATCGTGATAATGGCGCTGCTGCCACGAGCCGTCGGGCGATTGTGCCGTCAAGGTCCAGGCATAGAAGCGGTCGGACAGCTCCGAGAGCCCTGCCTTATCGAGCGCAGTCGTAATGAACGCCGCATCGCGGCCCCAGCAGAAGGAATAGCCGCCGCAGCGCTGGAAGTTTTCATCGAATTCGGGAGCGGCTATAATGCTTCCGGTCTTCTCGTCAGACATGAGCTTGAACATGAGTACAGAACGCTCATACAGTTCTTTAATATCCTCGCCTTCAATTGGACAAGGCGCTGCCGCATCGACAAAATCATTCCAATAGCCATTTGTCAAAACCAGCAGCTCTTCGCTAGTTTTTCCTTTGGCAGCCGCCAATTCCTCCAGCGCCTGCTCCTCATTGCGTCCAGCCGCAATGTATACAGGGATTGTGACACTCTCTCCCGGCTGCAAATCCGACACATCCCATGACATTGCGCCATCAGGACGCATATCGATCTTATTGCCATTCAACTCGCCGAGTTGCACTTCATCCCAGGATAGTCCGGCCTGGAACTTTGCGCATACGTTTGCACTTGAAAGCGCAAAAAAGTACCCGTTACGGAAATGAATCAAGGCATCCGCTGATGGCTGGAACATCGTTGTATTGTAGAGTCCATTTTCACTGATGAGGAAGCAGGAGTGAAGCAGGAAGCGGAAGCTAACCGTCTCTTCTCCCTCATTTCTGAAGGTATACTGACGCACGATAACGTTGCCTTCCGGCACGGCGAAATGCAGGCTTTCCACCGAAATCGGCTGCTCGGAAGAACGAGCGTCTACTCGAAGCACGTTGCTGCGCTTGACATATGCAGTGTCATGCTGCCAGCCATCCTGTTCGCCGTCGAACCATGTGAGCGCTTTACCTTCTACTTGCAAACCGACACGCATGGCGTCGACATGCTGCGGCGTATCAATGTTCGGCCACCAGAGACGATACATTCGTCCAGTCCGGCCGAGTGATGCCAGAAATGATGAATTGCCAATAATGGCGTCCACTAAAAAAGGTTTGTTGTTCATGTGTTTAGCTCCTTTTGTGTACAGCTTGTATGGAGGAATCCCGTACAATTAGCCGGTGAGGGATGATCATGCGCGGCTGATGGATATCTTCTCCCATGATGCGTCTAATGAGCAACTGCGAGGCGGTATATCCCAATTGGTAGGTACCGATGTCAATGGAACTGATAGGCGGTGTAGCCAGCTCGGATAATGCGATATTGTTAAAGCTTACGAGACTAATGTCATTCGGTACGGAGTAGCCAAGCTCATTGAGCCCGCGAAGCACGCCGAAGCCGACCACATCGTCGATGACAACAAGTCCGCTTGGCCGCTCCGGCAAGCTCATCATGAAGGACATGGCGCGATAGCCGCTTTGCTGCAGAAATTCGCCTTCGACAATCCATTCGGATCGCATAGCAAGTCCGGCATCCTTCATCGCTTTTCGGTACCCGGCCATTCGATCATGCGATACGGTCAAATTGGGCGGTCCGCTGACAAAGCCGATCCGCTCATGTCCTTGAATAATCATATGTTGGGTTGCATCGTAGGCTGCTTGTTCATTGTCATTGTCCACCGAGAGAATATTTTGGTGGCCTTCCGAGCGGCCGATCAGAACGGTAGGAAAGTTATGATTGTTTAATATATCGATGAGAGGGTCATTCGTTCTTGCCGACAACAAAATAACGCCATCGACTCTGCGGCCAAAAACAAGGCGAGAAATCGTTTCGTTCTCATCTTGTGGAGAAGTGGCCGCCGCAAGCAGCATATCGTAACCCGCTCTCGTGGATTGCGTCAGAATACCGCGCAACAATTCGCCGAAGAAGAAGTCTTGGAAGAGTTCCTCTGCAGGACGCGGAAGCATAATGGCAAGCGTCCGTGTCGACTTGGACACGAGGCTTTTCGCCATAAGATTGGGGTGATAGCCCATCTCATCCATAATTTTTTTTACTTTCATAGATGTCGCTTTACTAATTCGGGGATGGTTCGAGACCACCCTGGATACCGTGGAAGGCGACACTCCTGCAGCCTTCGCTATATCTTTTATTGTAACCATCTTGCGAGCCCCCACTCGAGCAACCTTAATTGACTGCGCTAATAATGAATATTATGTTCATCCTAATGCAACTTTTGCTCATATGTAAATATATATCTTGGAGCCATCTTTCACAAATGACAAAAAACTGAGTAAAAGAGAGGAAAACAAAGAAAAACGAAGCGAACCTAGAAAAGTTGATTGAAAATGAACTGTGCAAACGTTTTAACAAATGACATGGCATGTTGTATATTGATTACACGAATAGAACGCTTTCAAACGGTGATATTTCCAAAAAGCAAGCGATTTCAATACTCGACATATTGAAATTCGCCATTTTTTGAGAAAAGTGTACAAACGTTTGCGCATTTTGCACGCATGAGATTCTGAATGAACAGGAGAGCTTCACAGAGCTTCTCATGCTGAATCGCATAAGATGCGGGGGAATATCGCATTTTAAGGATAGAAACGTTTGTGGCTGTGACAGAAAGAAAGCGAATTCATTCGATCATATCCACATATTTGGGAAGGGGATCACTAGAATGAAAAAATGGTTTGTTATGACGCTGATCGTTGCTTTGTTCGTTGTTGCAGCTTGCGGCAATGGGAATAAAGGAGGCAATACCGGAACGAACACTCCGAGCAACCCCGCAACGAACGCTCCTACGAATAACGCTGGCGGCGAGGACGACGAAGAGCTTGCACCTGAGCCTGGCGCAAAGCTGCTCGTATGGGAATCCAAAGAAGAGCGTCCATTCGTGGAAGCTATCGCAAAGGAATTCACAGAGAAATATGGCGTTGAAATCAAGTTCGAAGAACTGGGCGCTGGCGATCAAGTCAACAAGCTGATTTCCGACGGACCGGCAGGCCTTGGCGCCGACGTTGTGCTGTTCCCTCATGATAACCTTGGTAAAGCGGTATCCGCTGGACTTGTGCTGCCGAACGACTATTTCGGTGAGGAGTCCAGCAGCGAAAACTCCGAGCTTGCCGTTAATGCGGTATCCTATGATGGCGTGTTGTACGGCTACCCGCGTTCGGTAGAGACATATGCACTGTTCTATAATAAAGCGCTAATCCCTGAAGCGCCGAAAACGTTTGAAGAAATTGTTGAGTTCGCAAAAACATTCAACGAACCGAAGAGCAACAAATACGCCTTAATGTGGGAAGTAGGCAACTTCTACTTCAACTATCCGTTCATCTCCACTGGCGGTTACGTATACGGCGACAATGGCCAGAACAAAGACGACATCGGCTTGAACAACGAAGGCGCAGTTGCAGGTATGGAATTTTACGGTTCTCTGAAAAATATCCTTCCTATGAACTCTGGCGATATTACGTATGACATCAAAAAAGGCTTGTTCACTGGCGGAACGTTGGCACTCGACATTAACGGCCCGTGGACAATCGCTGATTACAGAAATGAAGGCATTGATTTCGGTGTAGCTCCGCTGCCAAGCATCAACGGCAAGCCGGCTTCTTCCTTCTCCGGCATCAAAGCATGGTACGTCAACAGCTTCTCGGATTATCCGAATGCGGCTCGTCTGTTCGCTCGCTTTGCATCCACGAAAGAAGCACAGCTGAAAGACTTTGAAATTACGGGCGCGCTTCCAGCGAACAAAGAAGCAGCCGCTGATTCTAGCGTCCAAAGCAATGAAATTGTAAAAGGCTTCTTGCAGCAGTTCGAGCAATCGACGCCAATGCCGTCCATTCCAGAGATGGGCAATGTATGGAGCCCGATCGCTGCGGCGTTCTCCGATGTATGGAACTCCGGCAAAGGTGCGAAAGAAGCACTCGATAATGCTGTACAGCAAATTAAAGACGCCAACAATGGCGCTAAAGCAGCTCAATAAGACGATGAAGCATCGCGATCACCCGTCGATCCATTCGGCGGGTGAACCGATGTCTACATGAAAGGAAGGGAGCCAGGCGGTATGAATCGTCATCGCGGCATTGCGGCTACTTTGTCTGTTCTCTTTATGGGACTTGGCCAATTGTATAACCGCCAGATCATAAAAGGCTTGTTTTTGATAGCTGTCAAAGCGGCAGCTTTATTCTACTTTATACCTAATCTCGGCAAAGCGATTTGGGGCGTTGTGACGCTAGGGGAAAATACTCAAAGACTTGAGGTTGTCGGAAAACTCACCGTCCGTGTGGCGGGAGACCATTCCATTTACTTGTTGATCAGTGGACTTATTACGATTTTTGCGCTGTTTGTTTTTCTGGTTATCTACATCATGAATATCCGCGATGCGTATCGTACGGGAAGCCAACGAGACAATGGGGAGATGCCTGCAACGTTCAGACAGTCGTGGGCACATATGACGGATAAGAAGTTTCCATATCTGATGCTGTCGATTCCCGTAATCGGTGTTCTATTCTTCACGATTATGCCGATTATCTTCATGATCATGCTGGCGTTCACCAACTACGCAGCGCCTAATCATATTCCGCCGAAGTCTCTGGTGGACTGGGTCGGATTTGATACGTTCTTGAACCTGCTTACGCTGAAAACATGGAGTAAAACGTTTTTTGGCGTATTTACCTGGACCATTATATGGGCAATCATAGCGACCGTTACTACGTATTTTGGCGGTATGCTTGTCGCATTGCTGGTAGAATCCAAGGGTATTCGTTTCAAAAAAATGTGGCGCACAATCTTTATTTTGCCCTATGCCATCCCGCAATTAATTTCCTTGCTGGTGATGCGGAATTTGTTCAACGGCCAATTCGGACCGATTAACCAATATTTGAGTTACTTTGGACTTGGCAAGCTGCCATGGCTGACTGATCCTTTCTGGGCGAAAGTAACGGTTATTATGGTTAACATGTGGGTGGGCATCCCGGTTTCCATGGTTCTGATTATGGGCATTTTGACCGCGATTCCTAGAGATATGTATGAAGCCGCTGATGTGGATGGCGCAACAGCCTTCCAGAAGTTCAGGATTATCACGATGCCGTTCATTCTATTCTCGACGGCACCGATTCTGATTACGCAATTTGCCGGAAACATCAACAACTTCAACGTCATCTTCTTGCTTACGAACGGTGATCCGGTCAAAGGCGATTATCAATATGCAGGCAGTACCGACTTGCTCGTTACCTGGCTGTATAAGCTAACGCTGAACAATAGCCAGTTCAATATGTCCGCGGCTATCGGCATTATTATATTCATCATCGTGGCATCGCTGTCGATCTGGAGCTATCGCCGGACGAAATCGTACAAAGAGGAGGATATGATCCAATGAAAATGGGACGGAAATCAGGTACCGCGTTGCGTCTGACCTTCAGCTACATCATACTCATCCTGATTGCGGTCTGCGCTTTATATCCGGCTGTATGGGTTCTCCTCTCCTCGCTTCGTCCGGGAACGAGCTTGTTCAGTGAAACGCTTATACCTGAGAAATTTACGTTTGTTCATTATAAAGAGTTGTTTACGAATCAAAGCTTTAAATACGGCGTTTGGTACTTGAATACGCTGAAAATTGCTACGCTGACCATGGTCTTTTCCACGATTCTGGTTACATTGTCCATGTACGCGTTGTCCAGATTCCGCTTCCGCGGGAGAAAGTCTTCGCTTACGCTTATGCTCATTCTGGGTATGTTCCCGGGCTTCATGAGCATGATCGCGATTTTTATCGTATTGCTTCAATTGAATTTGCTCGACACGCATGCGGCGCTTATTCTGGTGTACTCGGCAGGATCTGTGCTTGGCGGCTTTGTGGTGAAAGGTTTCTACGATACGATTCCGCGCAGTCTTGACGAAGCGGCCCGAATTGACGGCGCCACACATCTGCAGGTGTTTCTGAAAATCATGCTACCGCTGTCAAAGCCGATGCTGACGTATGTCGCGCTGACGACATTTACAGGGGCTTGGGTCGACTTTATCTTTGCTCGTCTCGTATTGCGGAGCAAGGAGAATTGGACGCTGGCAGTCGGCATGTGGGATCTCGTCAACTCTTATCAAAACAGCAACTTTACGTTGTTCGCAGCCGGCGCGGTGTTGATCGCAATTCCGATTACGCTGTTGTTCGTCTTCCTGCAGCGCTTCCTGGTGCAAGGTCTGACATCCGGCGCTTCGAAGGGATAACGGAATGAAGCGCCATGGGAGAAGGTTGCTGACCGCTTGTCTTCACGCAGGTCTAGTATTTGTTCTGTTGACAGGCTGTGCAAGCGGTGAGAACGTAGGGCCAAGCGGTTCTAATGATGGTTTAATTGAAGGAAGCAGTAATCCGTCATCGGTTGTGCAGACAGGTTATGATGTCGATGAACAGCCGTCGCGGATTTATTATGAAATCTTCGTCCGATCATTCTACGATAGTGACGGGGACGGAATAGGGGATTTGAACGGGGTAACGGCGAAGCTTGATTATTTGCAGGAGCTTGGTGTCGGGGGAATTTGGCTCATGCCGATCAACGAGTCGCCGAGCTATCATGGATACGATGTAACGGATTATTATGCGATAAACCCCGAATACGGCACGTTGGATGATTTGAGACGGCTGTTGGACGAAGCGCATAAGCGGGATATCAAGGTTATTATGGATCTTGTCGTCAATCACTCCAGCAGCGAGCATCCTTGGTTCAAGGAGGCGCTTGCGGATGGGAGCAGTCCTTACCGCAACTGGTATTCCTTCGCTGAAGCAGGAGATAAGCTGCAGACGGACGGAGCGGTAGACGGCAATCCATGGCATAGCTATGGCAGCCAGCGCTATTTGGGCATCTTTTGGGGCGGCATGCCGGATCTGAATTTTGACGAGCCGAAGGTTCGCGAGGAAATGATCAAGATCGGCCAATATTGGCTGGAGCAAGGCCTCGACGGCTTCCGGCTTGATGCGGCCAAGCATATTTACGGCGACTTCAAGTCAACGGTCAACTCACCCGAAGTTCAGGCAGCCAACAAGAAGTGGTGGCAGGAGTTTCGGGCGGGCATGAACGAAGTGAATCCGGATGCCTATTTAATAGGTGAAGTGTGGGATTCGCTCGCCATCATCGCACCGTATTTCGATCAGGCGCTGGATTCTGCGTTCCACTTCGATCTGGCCGATAAGCTGATCGGCGCGACGCGCAGCGAAAGCGATCCCGATCTTGCCTTTTCGCTGGAGCGGGCGTACAAAGTGTACGAGAAGTCATCGGGCGGCACGTTCGTAGATGCCCCATTCTTAAGCAATCATGACCAGAATCGGGTGATGAGCGAGCTGCGCGGTAATGCAGACCATGCGAAGATGGCGGCGGCGCTGCTGCTGACCTTGCCGGGTACTCCCTATGTGTACTATGGAGAAGAGATAGGCATGCAGGGGATGAAGCCGGATGAATATATCCGCGAGCCAATGCTGTGGCACCGCGATCCGGCAGGGGGAGTAGGGCAGACGTCCTGGATCGCATCGAAGCATCATAAGGAAGCGGGAGATGTATCTGTCGAGGCGCAGCTTGGCCAAAGCGGTTCGCTTCTGGAGCATTACCGGACATTGATTGGCTGGCGCAATGATGAAGCGGCTCTTCGCAATGGCACGATCGGGGAGTATAAGCTGGAGCCGGTGAACGGTAAGCTAAGCGCATTTGTTCGCGTTACGAAGACGGAGCGTGTACTCGTCATTCACAATCTGTCGAGTGAAGCGCAGACGGCGGAGCTGGCAGCGACTGCTGCGTATGGCGAGTTTACTCAGCTTACACGGAGTACGGCAGCAGATGCCAAGCTCAGCGGGACAACTTTGACGATACCGCCTTATAGCACTGTTGTGTTGAAGTAACGTTGAATGAAGAAGGGCATTCCCGATGATGTGGGAATGCCCTTCTGTCATGAAGCAGCTTACAGATAACTGCGATTATTCATTTTGAATGGGCCATCATACTGGTTATTATCGGTTCGTTTAGTTCGCTAGCTAACTGTACTCTCGCATCGATCGCAATCCCATATAAGCTGCGATGCCTGCGACTAACATGGCTGCACCACTATACATCATAATAATGGCCGGCCCGAAGCTATCGGACAAAGCGGAGAAGACGGCAAGCCCAACAGGCGGTGCGATGCTCGTCAGTGTGCCAAGCAGGCCGAATACGCGGCCTTGCAGGGAGGGATCGATGGCGACTCTTAGCAAAATAAATAGGATGGTCGTACTGAATGAGAACAGCACGCCAACGAGCCCGATAAGAGGGAGCGCCGCGGCTGCGGTAGGAAGCCATGATATCGCAACAAATAATGGCCCCATTAGTGTAATACTAATCAACGCGAGCTTACCGCGATGACGTATCCGCTTGTCAAACTTCATAATGATGATTGAACCAAGCACATAACCAAGAGGGATGCAGGCTTCGAGCAGGCCGAAGACGAATGGCGAGGCTTGCCATACTTGCACCGCCATAACTTGAATTAGCATAAACGTCGACAGAAAGAAAAACATGACGAGCGGTAGCAGCGCCACAACTCCCCGAATAAACCGGTTATGCCATACCACGCGGAAGCCTTCGATAAAATCGGTGCGAAACGACGTTTTTTCCCTGTCCTGCCGCTCAGGAGCTGCATATGGGAAGCGGCCTGCGAACAAGAGCAGCATGCCGGACAAGAGGAAGGTGGAGGCGTCGATGGCTACGGCAAAAACGCCCCCGAACATAGCAACCGCCGTACCTCCCGCGGCGAAGCCTGCAATGCGAATCAAGTTATCGGATACGCTAATGGCGGCTACCGCTTGTGCAACGCCCCTCTTTCCGACAACTTCAATTAAAGAAGCTTGGAACGCTGGGCCGCGGAATGCTCCGGCCAAGGCGACGATGGCGGTCAGCAGCAGGATGAGAAAAAACGGGATATCAGGGAGCGCCATGCACAAGGCAATTCCTCCGACGATGATGAAGCGGAACAAGTCAGTCGCAACCATCAGACGGCGGCGATTCACGCGGTCTGCCACCGTACCGGCGATGGAGCCGAAGAGCATGCTGACGACCAGATGGGTAATGAGAACAAGCGACATCAGCTTGGCGCTGCCAGTCGTCTGGAGCACCCACAGGTTCAGCGCAATGCTGTGAAAGGTATTGCCTAGCAGAGATAAGCTGTAGCTGGCGAAGACAGTCCGGAATGTCCGGTTGCGCCAGATGCTCACTTCCTCGGGCGCCGATTGAATGGGATGATGGTCAAGCACGATTCTTACTAATTCCGACATGAAAGCCCCTCCTAATGGTTTATTTAACTATGAGAGAAATGAAGGTCAAATCCAAGCTTAAACGTTTAAGTTATTATGAAATGATGCAGAGCTTGGCGTGCTCTGCATGAGGTTTGGGTATGATTTCTGATGTGAACAGGGAGTAGTGAACAGGCGATGCATAAGCTAATAGCTGATTCGTGAGTCGAAGGAGCGAGTTAAGGTCTATAGCCGGTTCAAATGCTATAGAATAGTGCTTTCAGGTAAGCGGCCGTATAAGGATGCTCTTGTGGGGCGGGCCGGAATAGCTGTCGTTCCGCAGGGACTGCATAAGCTCCAGCGCCGCAAGATGTTTCCGATCCTCGAACAATAGGGAGGAAGAGCTTGGAAGCGAGCGGAGCAATTCCGGCGTTCCCGCCGTACAGATGACGGTGTAGCGGGAAGGGGCCATCCACCGGGAAGCGAGCAGACCGACGTATTCGTTCAGGATGAGACCATCTCCCGTTTGCCTAGCGAGAAAGGGTTGAAGCTGCTCCTCCGTCTCCAGCACAAGCACTTGGGATGTAGGCAGGGAGAGCAACGCCGTCAGTTGGGCAGCAGCGTCTATGGAGCCGCGGTCAGCGACAAGGAAACGGCAATGCTGATTGTTCCGTTCAATTGCGGTTAATGCTGCTCGTTCATAATCATACTGAACACGATAAAATAGCGGATCTTCAATATGACTGTCTATGGCGACAAGCGGTACTCCGGTAGGGAAATGGCGGGATATTTGATGAAAGGTATCCTGCACCGCCCCGAGTACAAAGACGGCATCCAGCTTTCGTTCCGCGATAATAGCCATATTAGGGGCTTTGGCATCCAGACTGGATAAGACGACGTGATAGCCGAGCGAGGTCAGCTCCCTTTCCATCGCATCGATGAACGGAGAATAGGCGGCGCGCTCCCACCATTGCTCATCATGACGGCGGATGACGAGAATGCCCGCAAGTCCGGATTGCCGCTTAATGAGTGAGCGAGCCGCCAGATTAGGTACATAGTTCAGCTCGCTTGCAGCATCCAGCACGCGCTGCCTTGTTTCTTCAGGTATCGTCTGACCAGATACGTTGTTCAAAACATAGCTGACCGTAGCAACCGATACCTGGGCTGCTTTGGCGATATCCTTCATCGTTGCTTTTTTAGCGCCGGATTGGTTCATGAGCATAACTCCATTCATTGACTTAATCGTTTAAGTTGATTATGGCATAGGGCCGTCTTGTCTGTCTATGACAAGACGGCCCTTTAAAAACTGCTTATTTTTGCGTTAGAACGATATAGCCGTAGCCGCCAAGCTGCAATTGGAGCTGTCCGTCTCTGTTTGTCTCAAGCTCGGTGCCCTTTGCAACGGCTTCTACATTAGAGTGAAGCACGGTCCACTTCGAGGAGCCTAAGCTTGCGGGCAGGTTCGTTGCTTGAGCGGAAGCTCCAGCAACTGCCGTTGCTGCTGCAAGAGCCTCGTCTTCAGCAATGACGGTAGCAGCAACGGATGCTGTATCAGCAGCCGCTTCAGCAGCGGGGGCAAAGCCGCGGAATGGAATCGTATGCGCTGCTCCTGCCGACTCTACTGCCGAAGGGATCGTAAGATCGAGCGTTGCTTCTGCCTCGCGCGCATTAAGGGCAATCAGGATACGCTCTCCGTCCGAGCGACGCTCGTAAGCGAGCAGCCCGTCCTCTTGACCTGCATATGCGAAAGCCAGATGGGTCGAGCGAAGCGCCTCGGAATTGTGGCGCAAGCCGATCGTATCCTGATAGAAGCGGAGCAGCTCCTGATCCTGATCCTCCTCATCCCATACCATGCATTTGCGGCAGTCGGGGTCGCCTCCGCCGTTCATGCCGACTTCGTCACCGTAGTAGAGGCAAGGCGTGCCGGGGTATGTGAACTGGAACAGAGCCGCCAGCTTCAGCTTGCCGATATTGTCCCCGCAGATCGTCAGCAGTCTCGGCGTATCGTGGCTGTCCAGCAAATTGAAAGTCGCTTCCGTTACTTGCTGCGGATAGGCGGCAAGCTGCGTTCCAATCGTATGGGCGAATGTTGAAGCGTCAATCGTGCCGTAAGCGAAAAAGTCCAGCACGGCATTTGTGAACGGATAGTTCATGACGGCATCAAATTGGTCGCCTTGCAGCCAAGTCATGGAGTCATGCCAGATCTCGCCGAGAATGTACGCCTCCGGATTAACCGACTTGACGACTTGGCGGAACTCGCGCCAAAATTGATGGTCGACTTCATTGGCTACATCCAAACGCCAGCCGTCGATGCCGATTTCTTCGATCCAATAACGGGCTACCTCGAAGAGGTACGCTTTCACTTCCGAATTCTCCGTATTGAGCTTTGGCATAAGCGGCTCGAATGCGAAAGTATCGTAGCTTGGCACGCCGTCTACAACTTGAAGCGGCCACTCTCTGACGTGAAACCAGTCCGCATACTTGGATTGCTTGCCGTTCTTCTGCGCGTCCACGAATGGAGCGAAGGTTCGCCCGGAGTGATTGAACACCGCATCGAGAAGCACACGAATGCCGCGCTTATGACAGGCGTCCACCAGTTCCTTCAATTTCTCATTGCTGCCGAATTGAGGATCGACCTTCAAATAATCTTGCGTGTCATATTTATGGTTCGTCGTTGCTTCGAACAACGGCGTAAAGTAGATGGCATTAATGCCAAGGCTGCTTAGATGATCCAGATGGTCGATAACCCCTTGCAGATCTCCGCCGAAGAAATTGCTTGGCGTCGGCTTGCCGCCCCAAGGCTCTACGGTTTCCGGATTAAGCGAAGGGTCGCCGCTGGCGAAGCGCTCCGGGAAGATTTGATAGAAGACAGCGTCCTTCACCCATGCCGGCGGTTCGAAAACATCTACTGGATTGATGAAAGGGTAGTCGAAAAACGTATTGGGATTGTCCGGAAGCTCGCGAACAAATTCCTTTTCGGTCATAATGATCGTTTCCTCGCTGCTATGAAAACGGAAGGCGTAGCGCAGTCGGCGGAATGGCGGCTTAACGGAAGTTTCCCAATAATCGAATTTCTCATCAGAGCTAAGCAGGCGCATATCCACAGAAATGACCGTTTGATTCCAGGCGTACTTGTCACCTACAATGGCTTCAACGCGATTAACATCATTACGTTTGGAACGGACACGTAGGTGGATGGTTTGCCCGTCGTAGGCATAGGCCCAATTTTGCTTGGGGCGATGATACATAGCTTCTAATAACATGATAGTTCCCCTTCCGAAAGTTAGTGGAAAAACGAAAAAAGGCACAACCTCCGCTTACTCAGCCGAGGTTGTACCTTTTCCTGAAAATGTTCAGCGCCGCTCTCGAGAAGCGTATATCGAACAATAGGTATGCGGTAGCAGTGCCTTTATATTTTGAACTCTCAACGTGTTTAATTATACATGAATTGCACATTTAACGCCAGTAGCTTGGGCGAAAAAAATCAGGATTTTTGATCAAGAATGAACCGCTTCATGCGCTGCCGCTTCCAAATACCGCTCGCAGTCGAGTGCCGCCATGCAACCGCTGCCTGCTGCTGTAATGGCTTGGCGATAAATATTGTCCTGTACGTCGCCGCAAGCGAACACGCCGGGAATATTTGTCTCCGAGGTGCCAGGCTTAACAATAATATAACCTTGCTCATCCGTCGTAACCTGGCCGCCGAGGAATCCGGTATTCGGCGTATGACCGATCGCTACAAATACGCCATCCGCCTGGAGCAGCTCTTCTTCGCCGGTTTCGTTATTGCGGACACGGAGTCCCTGAAGTCCGTTCTCGCCGCCGACCACTTCCAGCGGTGTACGATTCAGGCTCCAGGAAATTTTGTCATTCCCGCGGGCGCGGTCCTGCATGATCTTGGACGCGCGCAATTCCTCGCGGCGATTAACAAGCTGTACATCCGTTGCGAAGCGGGTCAGGAAGCCGGCTTCCTCCATGGCGGAGTCGCCGCCGCCAATGACGATGAGCTTTTTGCCGCGGAAGAAAAATCCATCACAGGTTGCGCATGTGCTGACGCCGCGCCCCAGATTTTCCTGCTCGCCAGGGATGCCCAAGTATTTGGCCGATGCTCCAGTTGAAATGATGATGGATTCCGCTTGCAGTTGACCAAGCCCTTCAACCTCCAGCGTATAGGGGCGCTTGCTGAAGTCGACGCTTTTCACAGAGCCTGTTTTGAACGTTGCGCCGAAGCGTTGCGCTTGCTTGCGCATATTGGACATAAGCTCGCTACCCAATATGCCGTCCGGGAATCCAGGGAAGTTCTCCACTTCCGTTGTCGTGGTCAATTGTCCGCCAGGCTGCCAGCCTTCAATAACAAGCGGCTCCATATTCGCACGGGCCAGGTAGATAGCTGCTGTCAATCCGGCAGGGCCGGTTCCGATGATTATAGTTTTGTTCATGGGATAATCCTCCAATGTGGGAATGGAATAATGAGTTGAACATTTGTATAATCTAAACCTATTATAAACTGTAACGAATGTCAATACAGTTCATCCAACCTTCATGATCAAGCTGGGGATAAGCGGAAATAGGGGGGACTTTCTAATAAGATAGGCGCCTTCCAATGGCCCTGGCTTAGCAGAAATGATATGATAGTTGAAAGCAGCAACTCTTAAGTGAAGAGAGGAGCATGTCGTAGCCATGACGAACAAAATCAGAAAAGCGGTCATTCCAGCGGGCGGTCTCGGCACAAGGTTTCTCCCTGCGACGAAGGCGCAGCCGAAGGAAATGCTGCCTCTCATCGATAAGCCGGCCATTCAGTATATTGTAGAGGAAGCCGTCGAGTCCGGCATCGAGAGTATTGTCATCATTAGCGGCCGGCATAAGCGTGCCATTGAGGATCATTTTGACAAGTCAGTGGAGCTAGAATCGGAGCTTGAAGCGAGGCATAATGAAGAAATGCTTTCCGTTGTGAAAGCGATCTCCCAATTAGCTGATATTTATTACGTTCGTCAGAAGGAACCGCTTGGGCTTGGGCATGCGGTGCTGTGCGCAAGGCGCTTCATCGGAGACGAGCCGTTCGCCGTGCTGCTGGGCGACGATATTCTGACTTCGGAGAAGCCCTGTCTGAAAGAAATGATGGATGAGTATGAGCAGTCGCAGTCTTCAATTGTTGCCGTTATGGAAGTGCCGTGGGATCAGACTCACAAATACGGCATTGTTGATATCGAGCAAGGAAGCCATTCCTTCGCTCCCGTTAGAGATATTGTGGAGAAGCCGGGCCCGGGTCTGGCGCCGTCCAATTATGCGGTTGTTGGCCGTTATGTGCTTCATCCCGCGATCTTTGGCTTGCTGGAGGGGGCACAGCCTGGCAAGGCGGGCGAAATTCAGCTGACCGACAGTCTGCAGGAGTTGAACCGTACCAATGGCCTCCAAGCTTTCCGCTTTGGCGGGCGTCGTCATGACGTGGGCGATAAGCTCGGGTTCGTGCAGGCGACGATCGATTTTGCTCTGGAGCGGGAAGACTTGGCTGCGGATGTGCGAAAATATATGCTTGAGCGACTGGGACAAATGAGCAAAGGTTAAGGATAACAGGCGTCGTCTTCCGATCTCCTAATCGAGGACGGCGCTTATTTTATCTTCCACTATTTTAAAATGGAGATTATTTACTATTTGTTATAAAATAGAGTCTGTATTCATAGAGAGAAGAGAAGATAGGACTGGGAGTTGAACGCAGGTGTATTGCCATCATTGCGTAAGAAGCTATACGGAGGATGCCAAATATTGCAGTCAATGCGGTAGAAGGCTCTATTCTCATAGAATTATAGAGGCAGTCCACTGGGAAGAAGCGCTCTCCGAAGGAGCAGCGTCGCTTGAGCTAGCGGGAGAAGCTGCTGTCATAAGCGGACAGTCTGTACCGACTGAAGGCGAGAGCAAGCGCGGCTTGACTTGGCCGCTTCCGATTGGGCTTGTCTTGCTTGCCTTTCTCGTCACCACCTCTGTCTTTCTCTATTATCATTACGAGAAGAATGTGAACGAGACCGTGCTCCGGCTTCAGTCGGAAGCGAGGACGGCCGCTCTGAGCGGCGAATACATAGTAGCGCTTGAGAAGCTGGAGGATGCCTTGGAGGCCCGTCCCAAATTCAATGCGCTTGCTGCTGATGTAGAGATTATTGGACATGTGCTGGAGCTTGAGCGTATGATCGCCCAAATCGGGACGAGGCTCTCCGTAGGAATGACGGATGAGGCAGAGGCTGGCCTGAATCGGCTGAAGACCGAGTTTGGGGGCCATAAGGAGCCGATCTACGATAAGCTTAGAGAAAAGCTGGACGAGCTTAATATGAAGCTGACGCTTCTGAAGCTTACGAAAGAGTACGAGGCATTAACGACGGTCAAAGAGCTTGGCGAGATGCTCAACGTCGTGAATGGATTGATTGGAGAGGAAGCGGCAGAGCTTCGCCAGCAAATCGTCGGCTCTATACGAGACATTACGGCAAGAGAAATCGAGCAGCTGCTGGTTAGGAAAAATTACACCGGCGCCATTTCTGCCGTCAATCGTTCTCTGGCATGGGCGAGAGAGGATAAGGAGCTGCTTGGTCTGCTCAAGAAGATCAAGGATGAGCAGGCCAGATATGAGCGACTGGAGCAGCAGCGGATTGAGCAAGCCATGCAGCGAGCGGCTGAGGAAGACTTGATCAATCGAACGGCTGCCGTCGAAGTGATCAGTCTGGAGAAGACGCTGGATGAATTCGGCGATCTGACAATTGAAGGAACGCTCAAAAATATTGCTACAAGAGCGATCTATTCCGTAGCGGTAGAGGTCATCGTCCAGTCGAAGGATGGAGATGTGCTCAGCAGAGGAAAAGCGACTGTAACGCCGGAATATATCGAATCCGGGGAGCTTATGACATTCACGACAACGGTCTACGGCATTTATTCAGAAGATACGAATATTGTGGTGGACAAAGCAGAGTGGTATCTGGATTAGGAGGGGTGGCAGAATGAACAAAAAATTATGGATCGGCATTCTGGGCTCCCTTCTTATCTTAGGAGCGGGCACTGCTGCCGGCTTCGCTGTCCGGACGGAGATGCCCAAGCAACTGGAAGGCTCTCCTTTGCTTGCTGTGGGTGAAGTGAAGAAGCTGCTGAAGGATGTCATCTTCGAGACTCAAAAGCTCGTTGTCATGATAGAGACGGATACCGGATCGCAAGGCTCTGGATTTCTCTACAACCATGAGGGGGATTTGATTACGAATGCCCATGTCGTATCGGGCGTGAGACACGTGAGGGTGAAAACGTCGGATGCCCGCGAACTGGATGGCGAGGTTATCGGCATCAGCACAGATACGGATATAGCTGTGGTGCGTGTGCAGGAATTGGCCGGAGTGGAGCCGCTTTCGCTTGTGAAATATGAGCGTGGGGAAGTAGGAGACGACGTGCTGGCTGTCGGCAGTCCGCTTGGATTTCAGAATACAGTAACAACCGGTATCATTAGCGGTGTCGGCCGCAGCTTCCATATTGAGCCGTATACGTATAGTGATCTTTATCAGATTTCGGCGCCTATCGCACCGGGCAATAGCGGCGGTCCGCTTGTTGATATGAAGACCGGCGCTGTGCTAGGCATTAATTCGGCTGGTTTGGAGGAAGGGACGATCGGCTTCAGCATACCGATATCCGCCGTGCTGGCAATGGCGGAGGGCTGGTCGCGGGAGCCGATGGAGATGCTGCCGAATCTATCGCTTGCAGAGGATAGAGAGGAGCATCAGAAGGAGGCAACGCTGGAGCAGCTTGCGGACTATTTGGTCCGGCATTTCTACGACAGCTTGAACAGCCGCGACTATGTGTACGCCTATTCCCTGTTGGGCGGCACTTGGAAGGAAGGCACGAGCTATATCAAGTTCCGCGAAGGATATCTTACGACGCGCAATGTCGTCATTGACAACCTGCATGTCTCGAACAGTGGCGATGAGGCGACGGTTACAGCGGTGTTGTCCGTAGATGAGCGTAAAAATAGCGAAAACGTGCTTAGCAAATACCAGGTAACGTACAAGGTCGGCTATGAAAATGATCAGCTTAAGCTGCAGTCCGGCAAAGGGAAAGCGATACGCAAATAAGGTAAACGCCGAGAGCGCAGGCTCTCGGCGTTTTTTTGTTCTGATTATCGGTATATGATATCTATCGCAACTGTGTCGGATGGCTGGATGGGCAGATTAAGCGTAGTGGACGGTATAATACGACCGTTCAATCGCAGCTGATAACCGATATTGCCGGAAATCGGATATCCGCTAATGGCAGTGATAGTGCTGTCGGCAGCGAACGTAATGACGCCGGATTGGGCCAATGCGCCGCCTATGGTCAGGCCTGGACGGAAGCCGATGGTATAGCTGTTCGAGATCGCGGGATAAATATTCCCACCGTTCACAACAACCGATATGAAGCCCTGCTGTACGGGTCCAGGCGGACCGGGAACAGGAATAGGTACTGGAATCGGGAGCGGCAGGGCGAACGGTCCTCCCCACGGTCCTGGGCCCCAAGGACCCGGACCCGGCCAAGGTCCGTGATGGTGTGGATGATGGGGCGGGCCAGGGTGATGCTGTCCATGGTGTCCTGATCCATGCTGCCCTGATCCATGGTGTCCAGAACCCTGATGTCCAGAGCTATGCTGCCCTGATCCATGCTGCCCAGAACCTTGATGTCCAGAGCCATGCTGTCCGGGAGGATGCGCAGGCGGCCGGGAGTCCGGCAGCTCTAATGGCCTCGGTCCGTGGTGTCCGCCAGAGCCCGGCCCGTGAGGACCGCCCGGTCCTCCAGGCCCCCAAGGTCCATGACCGTGAGGTCCGCCTGGTCCAGGCCCCCAAGGTCCATGACCGTGAGGTCCGCCTGGTCCAGGCCCCCAAGGTCCATGGCCGTGAGGTCCGCCCGGTCCAGGTCCCCAAGGTCCATGACCATGAGGTCCGCCTGGTCCAGGCCCCCAAGTCCCCGGTCCCCAAGGCCCTGGTCCCCATGGTCCTAGTCCAGGTCCCCAAGGTCCCGGGTAGTAAGGTCCCGGCAGAACGCCGGGTATAGGCAGCAGTGCACGTTCTCCGCCGCAGCCGCAGCCGTTCTTCACGGTGTAAGTCTGTGCCTGTTGCGGAGGTACAGGCAATTCATTGGTCGTGTCGTAAGTATCCGTCATGCGATCCTTCCATCTCCTTCAACATTGGGCGTTTATACTCCTGCATCTTATGCGGCATCCCTAATCCGGTGTGCTTAACTGATCATGTCCGGAGAACAATATAGAAAAATTCAACACAAGAAGTTGATTTTTTGTATTTCGAAGCAGGGGGCTAAAAGGGTAGAGTAATACTTGTAAGCGATATCAACTCGAGGGGGATTTTAAAAATGAAAAAAAGACGCGCGATCAGCTTGGTGCTCGCAACAGCACTGACCTTTACGCTTGCCGCATGCGGAGGCGCCAAAGAGCCAGGCTCGACCAATAAACCGGCTGACGGAAAGTCGGAGGGCAAAAAAATAACACTGACTCTCCAAACTCTGCAAACGGACAAGTCGACTCCTCAGTATCAAGTGGAAGAAATAATCGTAAACAACTACATGAAAGAAAACCCGAACGTCAAAATCGAATGGGATCGTCTAGATACGGAGCAGCAAAAGGTTAAGCTGAAAACGCAAGCAGCTTCCAGCGAAGTAGCTGACATTACGATGGTTAACCCGGGCGCGCAGCTGCAACCGTTCGCGAATGGCAAAGTGCTTGCTCCGCTGAACGATCTGCTAGACGACGCCGAGCTGAAAGGCACGTTCCTGGAAGGCGTACTGGAATACTACTCCTTCGACGGCAACGTATTCGCACTTCCTTACAACATGAACCTCGCAGGCATTTTCTATAATAAAGAGCTGTTCGAGAAAGCTGGAGTACCGGTGCCAACGACATTCGAAGATCTCGTCGCTTCGGTTCCGAAGTTCAAAGAAGCCGGCATTCCAGCAATGATGCTGGGCGGCAAAGACAAATGGCCGCTATCCTTCATGTTCACGAACGTATTGCAGCGTGTGAACGGCGGACCGAAATTCCTGGATGAAGTTGTAGCTGGCAACAAGCAATTCACGGATCCGGTATTCGTGGAAGCTCTGCAAAAAACAAAAGAGCTAATCGATGCAGGCGCTTACCAAGAGGGCGCAGCCACGTACGACAACAATACGGCTTCCCAGCAGTTCCGCGACGGTAAAGCAGCTATGTACTTCATGGGTACATGGGAAATTTCCTCCATTGACGCATCCGAGACGGTAAGCGGCAAAGTTGGCTTCCTGCCATTCCCGACAGTAGGCGGCAAAGGCGATTCGAAGGATTATGTTATTGCACCGGGTACAGCTTATGCACTGGGCGCAAACAGCGATCATTTGGATGAAAGCAAGAAATTCCTGAAATACTTGCTGATTAACTACCCGAAAGTGGCATTTGACAATAAAGCGGCTGTAGGTCTGGCTCAAAAAGTGGACGGCGACTTCAAGGCTGCTGGCTACTCCGATCTGGCAGTTGACGCTATGCAACGCTTTAATGAAGTTCAAGGCGGCGACATGAACTTTGACAATGTGATCGAGCCGGCTACGACTCAAACTCATCTGACAGGTCTGCAAAGCTTGCTGATCAAAGATGTGAACGTTGAGGAGTTGGCAGCTGAGCATCAGAAAACATGGGAATTGAACAAAAAATAAAGAGGCGTGACACAAAGGGAGCCGTGAGGTTCCCTTTGTGGCTCCAAGCGTATGGGAGGGTAAGCTAGTGAACGGAGTATTGAAAGTAGGCAAATGGACTTTAGCGGTGTTCGTCCTTCCCTGTCTGTTGTTTTATCTGGCGTTCGTATTTGCGCCAATTATGGTATCTGTCTATTACTCCTTAGTGGAATGGGCAGGAATGGGCGATCAAGTATTCGTCGGACTGAACAACTACAAAGTATTGTTCACGCAGGACCCGATCTTCTGGCCGTCCGTGTTGCGGACGCTTTATATCTCGCTCGCATCGTTGCTGCAGGTACCGATTGCTATCGTAGTCGCTATTCTGGTCAGCCGCTATGTCAGACGTCCGAATTTCCTCATTTCGAGCTATTTTCTTCCGGTCATATTGTCCGTTGTCGTCATCGGTCAATTGTGGAAGTCGATCTATAACCCTGCATCGCTTGGGGGTATGCTGAACCAGATGCTCATTAAGTTCGGATTGGAGTCATGGACAAAAACATGGCTTGGAGACACCGACTGGGCGATTTTTGCGCTCTGCTTCGTTATTTTCTGGCAGTACATCGGCTATCATGTGTTGATCCAATTTACCGGCGTGCAAAATATTTCGAGCGATATCTACGAGGCTGCCAGCATTGACGGGGCGGAAGGCTTCAAGGCCGACCGTTACATTACGCTGCCGCTGCTCTCGCCCGTTATTAAAATTTCAGTTGTTCTGGCCGCTATCGGCTCGCTCAAAGCCTTTGACCTGATCGTGGTCATGACGGGCGGAGGACCAGCCAATACGACAGAGGTTATCTCGACGCATATGTACTACATGACGTTCAATTCCTTCAAATACGGATATGGAAGCGCAATTTCTACTTTCCTGGTCGCCTTCTGTCTTGTGATGACGGTATTGTTGAATCTGGCGTTCAAGCGCGCGGAAGAAGCCGCTTCTTAGAGAAAGGAGAATGACGAGGATGGATTTCCGAATTGCAAGGCGCGCGGGCGCATGGATTTTTATGAGCATATTGGTCGTTACCCAGCTGTATCCGCTGGTTTGGCTTTTGCTGTATTCGTTTAAGACGAGCAGCGAGATTGTCTCGGGGCAATTCTTTGCCTTGCCGAAGAGGTTTATGTGGGAGAACTATGTAGATGCATTTACTTCGGGCAATTATTTGAAGTATATTGGCAATAGTATATGGGTGACGGGCATTACACTCGTGCTTACGCTTGTGCTTAGCGGAATGGTATCTTATGCCATTACCCGATTCAAATGGCGTTACGGCAACATCGTGATGCTGGTATTCTTGGTCGGCATCATGATTCCGATCCAGTCGACCTTGCTGCCTTTGATGGTCATTTTCAAAAATATGAGTATCCTGAACACGCATGCTGCTATTATCATTCCATATGTCGCCTTTTCCATACCGCTTGCGGTATTTATTCTATCGGGCTTCCTGAGAGGAATTCCGCATGAAATCGAAGAATCCGCCATGATCGACGGAGCTTCTATCTATCGGATCTTTTTCAGCATTGTGCTTCCGATTACGGTTCCGCCGATCATGACCGTTACTATACTGACTTTTATCTCCATCTGGAATGAATACATTATTGCGGCTACCTTCCTGTCGGCAGATTCGCTCAAGACACTGCCATTCGGCGTGAACAGCTTTGTGGGGCAGTACACGGCGAATTATGGCTCCATCGGGGCATACCTGGTGCTTGGAGCGCTGCCTGTCATCACGTTCTACTTCATCCTTTCGGACAAAATCACGAAAGGCATGGTGGCAGGAGCCGTCAAAGGGTAAGCGGCCCGTATGCTGGGAGGCAACGCTTTGTTGGGAATTCGACTGAATACGTTTCGCGCGCGTCTCTTATTATGGATATTATTGTCTACGCTCACTTTGTTGATCGTTCTGACCGGCGTTTTTTATCAATACACAGCTCAACAGATCGATATGCGAGTCGGCGAAGCCGCGCAGCGGAACGTGTCTCAAGCGATGGATAACTTCTCGTTGCTTGCCAGAGGTTATGACAGTCTGACCAAGTCGATTATGAGCAATGCGGAAATTCAACGCTTGCTGTCTCGCGAAGAGCCGACGGTCATGGATGAGTTCAATAAGCAGCTGCTCATGATGGGGGCGCTGGGAACGATTTATTACAGCTATAACGATGTGAAGAGCATTCATATTATTTCACCGGTGGGCAATGTATATAGTTATGAATCGACCACGCACAAAATTAACCATAGCTTCATGAAAAGCGAATGGCTGAAGGAGCTGCGCGAATCGGATGGCTCGCTCGTGTGGGGCGGGATGCTCGGCGAAAGTTCTTTGACGATCCGGGAAGAGCAAGAGGACCCTGTCTTCACTTTCGGACGTGTCATGACGAATCTCTATACGACAAGGCCGCTTGGCATCCTCGTCATTGAGGCGGACCCGCGTACCTTCATTTCTTCGATGAACAATCTGATGATCAAGCCTGAGAGCCGATCCTACGTCTATTCGGCATCAGGCTCCCTGCTTGTCACCTCGCATCCGGATGAAGAGCAGGCTCCTGTGGAATTCATGGATTTGGATCGTTTTCCGTTCATGGAAGATGCAACTGACGCCAGCGATAAAGATCGTCTGATTGTGACAGCTATGGACCCCAAGCGGGGGTGGAAGCTGCTATCGGTCACGCCGAAGCCCGTTGCTAAGGTCGAGCAGGCTGCGGCGAACCGATATTTTGTCATTGTATCGGTTGTCATTGTGATTGCCGCCATCGTCATTGCATTTCTGTTGTCCCGCTCGGTATCCAAGCCAATCAAGTCAATCGTGCAGGAGATGAGACGAGTGGAACGGGGGGACTTGAGTCCGCAATTGCATACTCGCGCTTCCTATGATGAGATTAACTATATGAACGAGCATTTCAACCGGATGGTTAGTGAAATTAACGGGCTGGTAGAACGCAATAAAATCGCTACAGCGAGTGAGAAGAACGCCCAGATTCATGCGCTGCAATCACAGGTCAATCCGCATTTTCTCTACAATACACTGGAGATGATCTACTGGCTGCTCGATGAGCAAGAGAACGAGAAGCTGGCCAATCTGATCAACTCGCTCTCCCGCATGTTCCGCTACAGCAGCGATTGGCGCAGTTCAACAGCCATGCTGAAGGAAGAATTGGAGCAGATTCATTACTATATGACCATTATTGGAGCCCGGTCTGACGGACGCATACATGTGGTGCACCGGGTGGATGAGGATTTGATGGATACCCTTCTTCCTAAGATGACGCTGCAGCCGCTTATTGAAAACGCGGTGATTCACGGGTTGTCAATCAAGTCGGGCGAAGGAACGATTACGATAACGGCAAGCGGGGAAGGGCAGACGGTTTTTATCCAGATTCACGATGATGGCGTAGGCATCCCTCCCGAGAAGCTGAAGGAGCTGCAGCTATCTCTGAAGCGTGCGGAACGGCTGGAGTGGAGTCAATTGAAGGAGGAAGAGCGCCAAAGTCTGAGCGTGGAGCCTGCCATCTATGGCGAGTCGCAAGGCTCCGGAGCGGGATTCCTGAATGTGCACCGCAGGCTTGTGCTGGAGTATGGGGCAGGGTATGGTCTGCGAATTGAGAGCGAGGAACAGGCAGGCACTACCGTAACCGTCATGGTGCCTTCGATCATGTCTAGAGCATAGCGTTACTTAAGTTCGTCAAGGGGGGAGAGGCATGCATATACTCATCGTTGACGATGAAAGGACGATCCGGGAAGGGTTGAAACGAACGATTGGCAGCGTGTTTCAGGACGTCAACGTCAGTACGGCTGCATCGGCGGATGATGCGCTCCAATTACTTCTTCGCGAGCACATCCATGTCGTCTTCCTGGATATTATGATGCCGGGCATGAATGGCCTCGAGCTGCTCGCAGAGGCGCGTCATACCCATAAGGGAATCAAATGGATCGTCGTATCGGCTTATTCCGAATTCGCCTATGCGCAGGAAGCGCTGCGATTGGGGGCGAAGGATTACATACTGAAGCCGTTCGGCAGGGATCAGGTTGTCCAATCGGTTACGACGCTGCTGGAGGAGTGGAGGCTGGAGAAGGCCAAGCCTACGGGCAGGGGATTGCTGGAGCAGAATCTGAACTATTTGCGCGAGGCTGTGTTCCGCAGATGGGTACAGGGGCTGGACATTGGAAATTTTGACCTGCGATCGATTCGGGAGGAGCATGAGCTGTTTCATCTGCTGGCGATTAAGCTCAATAGCAACCCGGAGCTGACGCTGGGCAATTTCATCGTAGAGAATGTGACGGCCGAGCTGATCGAACGGCATGGGAAAGGATTTCTCGTTAATCTGGACGGCGATTTCCTCGTCGGTGTCATTACACTTGCGGGAGATATGAGAGGCGAGGAATTCAAGCAAGAGGCAGTGAAGCAATTGGATCGTTGCCTGCAAGTCCCTTACCAATTCTATATGAGTGAGCTGCTGCTCGACTTCTATTCCATTCCAGAGGAGATTCGCAAGTTTCATAAGACGGATAAGGAAGCGGAGGCCGACGAGGATCATGTCCCTGCAGGCAAAAGCGATGTGATCGACATTGCCATTCAATATATGAAAAGCAACTTCCAAGAGAATCTGTCGCTGGAGATTGTTTCCTCCGTTGTGTATTTGAATCCCGTCTACTTCAGCAAGCTTTTCAAGCAAAAAACAGGAACCGGGTACAAGGAATATGTAACGAAGCTGCGGATGGAGAGGTCGGAGGAATTGTTGAGCGATCCTGAGTTGTCGATCACTCGGATTGCAGAGCTTGTCGGTTATCCCGATGTACGCCATTTCACACAGGTGTTCCGCAAACATTATGACTGTACGCCCAGTCACTTTCGTGCAGAGAAGTCGAACATCTAATGGATGCTTACAGCAAAGAAAAGCCTCCTTCCGCTTAGCGGAATGGAGGCTTGTTTGTATGGTTCGATTATTTAACGGCAGCTTCGTAACGCTTGCCAACTTCGTCCCAGTTCACTACGTTCCAGAAAGCTGCAATGTAGTCAGGGCGTTTGTTTTGGTAGTTCAGGTAGTAAGCATGCTCCCATACGTCCAGACCAAGGATTGGCGTTTCGCCTTCCATGATTGGGCTGTCTTGGTTCGGAAGGCTGTATACTTTCAGCTTGCCGTTCGCTACAGCTAGGAATGACCAGCCGCTGCCGAAACGAGTTGCAGCCGCTTTTGCAAAGTCAGCTTTGAACGCTTCGAAGCCGCCCAGCTCGCCCTCGATTGCCGCTGCAAGTGCGCCAGTAGGAGCGCCGCCAGCGTTAGGAGCGATTGTTTCCCAGAACAGGCTGTGGTTCGCATGGCCGCCGCCGTTGTTGCGCACAGCTGTACGGATGGACTCAGGCACGCTAGCCAGGTCGCCGATCAGCTCTTCGATCGATTTGCCTTGCAGCTCAGGAGCCGATTCCAGAGCAGCGTTCAGGTTCGTCACGTATGCGTTATGGTGACGTCCGTGGTGAATTTCCATTGTAGTCGCATCGATGTGCGGCTCAAGTGCATTGTGTGCATAAGGCAAAGCAGGTAGTTGATGTGCCATTATTATTACCTCCCGAATATGTAGTTGGACAACTCCATTATCCCTTATCGGAGCGAATAAATCAACATTTATGTTGAAAAAGTCGCGGGCCGTTGCGGGCGGTTATGCAGGGCTCTCTATAAGCCCGCAAAGTAGCGTCTCCTATTCAATAGACAATTATGCGTCTGGCGAAACAGGACAACGTAAACAAGGAACGATTGGCGCAGGATCGGAAGCATTGTATGGAATTAGCTCTTCAGAACGGCAGCTGCATTTGGGAGAAAATATTATGAATTAATAGGATTAATAATTATGTAAGCGTTTATTATTAAGCGCTTACATGAAAAAAGGGGCGATTTTAAACATTTTTTAAAGAATTTTAAAGAAAAAAGAAGGAATACGTATCATTTCGTCGTATTATATACGGGTACGAGACTATGACATGGTAGAAGGTGTTAATTGAATGAATGTTCGTTCCTTCCAGTTGTCCGACTACAAACCGCTTACGGAACTGCTAGAGGAAGTTCTGACAACGGAATGTTATGAGCAAACGATGGAAGCATTTGCTCGTCAATTATCATGGGATAGCGATCTTGTTCTTGTCGCTGTCAAGGATTCAGAAATCGTAGGCATGATTATCGGCACGATCGATAACAACAAAGGCTATTACTACCGAATTGCGGTATCGCCCGAGCATCAGCGAAGCGGCGTAGGCAAAGGATTGGTAACCGCTTTGCGCCAGCGCTTCGTTCAACGCAATGTATCCAAGATTCTGATTACGGCGGACGAGCATAACGAACCGGTTCTGCCGCTCTATGAATCAATGGGTTTTGCAACCTCGGATTTTTTCCGGGCGTTCCAAAAGCTTAGTATCGTAACAGGTTAGATAGAGATTGTTATTCATTCGTGTTTTACATGGGCATATCTGTAAGGCCATTGCATTTGGCTTGCGGATATGCTTTTCTTATTACTATAAGAGGTTGTTCAAAAAGTCCACTTTTGATTTTGATCACGAAGGGGATCGGGAAGCTGACTCGACATCGAATATGGCATTCAGCCGGAACTTTCGGTGCTCACGTAGCCTCCACTACGCTCCGCTCCTCATTTCCTGGCTTCATCCCATCTTCTCGGTGCTGAAAACCGGACTTTTTGAACACGCATTATAAGGAATTTGAGGAGCACGAAAGGTATGGAATCCGTATATGAACCCTGCATCATCAAAAGCTTCAAGCATGATGGTCATATTCATCGGCTTTGGCAGCAGAATTGGATCGTGCCAAGCCATTTGCTCATAGAAGAACATCAAGAGGAATCCGTTATCGTCCTCATTAACCGGCAGACGCCGATACAGGAATCGGATGGGAAGCAGTGGGTAAGCCGGGTGCCGGCTGTCTCTTTTTTTATCCCAGGACAATGGTTTAATGTCGTCGCGCTGCTTGAACGGGGTGGCGTACGTTATTATTGCAATATCGCATCGCCTCCTTATCTTCATGAAGGCACTCTGACTTATATCGATTATGATCTGGACGTAATCCGGACGGCCGACGGCAACCGACATATCGTCGATCAGGATGAATTTGAGCTGCACAAGCAGCAGTACCATTATCCGCAGTCCGTTCTTCTTAAGGTAAGGGAGGGCATGAACGAGCTGCTGGGGCGTGTCGAGCGCGGCTCTTCTCCTTTCTCGGACATAACGGCTGTCACTTATTACAAGCAATGGCTGTCGTGCTGCAATGAGGTGAGTGAATGAGTCTAAAGACTATGCTGCTGGACTGGGTGAAGACGATTGTCATCGCCATTGCTATCGTATTGTTTCTTCATTATTTTGTTTTCCATCTGTCTACGGTCGAAGGGCATTCCATGGAGCCGACCCTTCAGGAGAAGGAGTGGCTGTACGTCAACAAATTTGTCTATCTGTTCGGAAGTCCCGATATTGGCGATGTCGTTGTGCTGAAGGACCCGTACGTTGCGGAGGACGGGAAGCGTCTGCTTGTGAAGCGCGTCGTAGGCAAGGAAGGCGATCGAATCGAGATTGCGGGAGGACAGCTGTACCGGAATGGAGAACTCGTAGACGAGAGCTATACGGATACGATGATAGAAGGAGAAAGCTACGGACCCGTTGTCATTGGGAAAGGACTATATTTTGTGCTGGGAGACAATCGGCATGAGCGGGCGAGCCTGGATAGCAGAAGCTTCGGTCCCGTGCAGAGCGATTGGATTACCGGCAGGGCTGACTTTATTGTGTGGCCGCTCAAAGAAATCAAAACGCTGTAGCAGGAGGTGCGGAAGTTGAAAGATGTGATGATCTATACGGACGGCGCCTGCTCAGGCAATCCCGGTCCCGGTGGATGGGGGGCTATTCTGTTCTACGGCGCGCATAAGAAGGAAATCTCGGGCGGAGAAAAGGCGTCGACGAACAACCGGATGGAGATTCAAGCGGTCATAGAGGGGCTCAGGCTGCTCAAGGAGCCTTGCAGAGTGCATGTATACAGTGATTCCGCTTATGTCGTGAATTGCTTCCAGAAGGGTTGGATTCACGGCTGGCTGCGCAATGGCTGGAAGAACAGCAAGAAGGAACCCGTGGAGAACCAGGATTTGTGGAAGCAGCTATGGGAGCTGATGAAGCTGCATACGGTGGAGTATGTGAAGGTGAAAGGCCATAGCGATAATGAATACAATAATCGATGCGATGAGCTCGCACGAGAAGCGATAAAGCGGTTATAGCCTATGAATTACGACTGGATTAAGCTAAAGCAGGAAATGAAGGACGCTGCCAAGGAGCTGGGTATCGATTCGATTGGCGTTGCGTCGGCAGAAGTATTCACAACGTTGAAGGCCCGGCTCATCCGGCACCGGGAGTTAGGGAGAGAGTCGGGCTTCGAAGAGCCCGATCTGGACAAGCGCACCGATCCGTCGCTTCTCTTCGACGATCCGCAGAGCATCATTGCGATTGCAATTGCTTACCCCTCCAAGCTGATGGATCCGCCGAAGTCCGAGCCTGGCGCCAGGAGAGGCATTATGGCGAGGTCGGCATGGGGCGAAGACTATCATAAGGTGCTTCGCAACCGATTGGAGCGGCTTGAAGCTTGGCTGAGAGAGCGCGTGCCGGAGACCCGGGTGGAGAGTATGGTCGATACGGGCGCCCTGTCTGACCGTGCTGTAGCGGAGCGGGCAGGGATCGGCTGGAGCGCAAAAAATTGCGCCATTATATCGCCCGAATTTGGTTCCTGGATCTACCTGGGCGAGATGATTGCGAATTTGCCGCTGCCTCCCGATCAGCCCATAACGGAGAGCTGCGGAACATGCACCAAATGTATCGATGCCTGTCCGACCGGAGCGCTAGTCGGACCGGGTCAGTTGGATGCGAAAAAATGCATCTCCTTCATTACACAGACCAAAGGCATGGTGGAAGACGAATATATGCGCAAGATCGGCAATCGGCTATACGGCTGCGATACCTGTCAGGTCGTCTGTCCCGTGAATCGGGGCAAAAACTGGACGCATCAGCCCGAGCTGCAGCCCGATAATGAGCTGGCGAAGCCGTTATTGGTACCGATGCTGACGATCGGGAATCGGGAGTTTAAGGATATGTACGGATTCACCTCCTCGGCCTGGAGAGGCAAGAAGCCGATTCAACGGAATGCGGTCATCGCACTTGGCAACTTTAAGGAGAAGACGGCTGTTCCCGATCTGATCGGCGTGCTGAAGCATGATCCGAGGCCTGTGCTTCGCGGGACGGCGGCGTGGTCGCTGGGCAGAATCGGCGGGGAAGAAGCTGCCACGGCACTGCATGAGGCGATGCGCGGGGAGAGCGATGCGGAAGCGCGCGACGCGATTGCTTCTGCGATTCATATGCTGGCTTCGGAGCAGGAATAACGTACCGCTAATCGAGCCATTCGCCCTGATTTGTATGCCTGGGGTATGGCTTGATTTTTTCTGTATGATGTCGTGTTTGATTCGTTGCGGAACAAGCACGAACATGCTATGATACAGGGATGTTAGGTTCAAAATGATAATCTATCGACAAATATTGAAAGGGCTAGGTGACATAGATGGCATGGTATAATATCGTAATCCCTATCGTAACGCTGATCGTCGGTGCTGTAGGCGGCTTTTTTGTAGGCGTATTCTATTTGCGCAAGCAGCTCGAGAAAATGCAGAACGATCCTGAGATGATTCAGCGCATGGCTAAGCAAATGGGGTATAACCTGAATAAACAACAAATGACGCGTGCCCAAAATATGATGAAAAATCAAAAACTTCCTCGCAAATAAGAATTATTGGAGGAGCCGGAAGGAGCGGAAGACGAATGGCGGGCAGAAAAGACTACGTCAATTCGAAGGTATCGGACAACCGGGAGCAAATTGAGTTTCATGTGAAAGAAATTTTGAAGCTGATCGGGGAAGATGTAGAGCGTGAAGGCCTGCTGGATACACCTGCACGCGTAACTCGTATGTACGAAGAAATATTCGCCGGTTACGAAGTAGATCCTCGCGAGGTGCTTGGCGTTACGTTTGATGAACAGCATGAAGAGCTGGTTATCGTCCGGGATATCGTCTACTACAGCCAGTGCGAGCATCACATGGCTCCGTTCTACGGTAAAGCGCATATCGGTTATCTTCCTAGCGGCAAGATTGCCGGGCTTAGCAAGCTGGCGAGACTAGTAGAAGCTGTTACTCGCAAGCTTCAGGTACAAGAGCGCATCACATCGCAGATCGCCGACATTCTGGATGAAGAGCTTGCGCCTCATGGCGTTATGGTCGTCGTGGAAGGCGAGCATCTCTGCATGTGCGCCCGCGGTGTGAAGAAGCCGGGAAGCAAGACGGTAACCTCTGCCGTACGCGGAGAATTCCGCTCAAGCTCTGCACTTCGTTCCGAGTTTCTGGCTTTGCTTAAGCAATAGATCATTATGATTACTTAAACAGCAAGCGAGCATGCCTTCCTACTCCGCAAGATGCGGTCAGGAGGGCATGCTCGTTTTTATGCTATCGTAATTATTATTCATGGCTCTTGGTTCCCACTTGTCCGTCCACTTGACTGAGGAAAAGCGCGGTGCGCTGGACATACTCCCGAGGGTGGGCTCGGAACAGCAACTCATGCTGTCCGTCCTGCACAATCCAGGATCGCGATAGGGCGTTGCTCTGATTCGCAGCGATGGCTTCAGCTATATCGAAAGGCGCTTTCACATCATTTGTTCCATGAATAATATAGAGGGGCATATCATAGGGCGTGCCGACAACTTCTTCAGCGGGAATGGAGCCGAAGCTGCTTCCTGTCCAAAGCGGTATCATCGATTCGATCAAGGGCAGCGAAGGGAATTTCGGCAGCGGAACAAATTGATTAAGATTATCAAACAAAGCCTCTGAGCTTGGAATAAAGAGACTATCAAGAATCATCGCATCAATGTCGTCTGTCAAAAGCGCGGTCTGCAGTGCTGTGCCGGCACCCATGGAGAAGCCCCATACGACGACGTCTTCAGCGCCTCGTGACTTGGCGTATTCGACAGCCGCAAGCAGCTGCTGGGATTCTTCTCTCCCGCCTGTTGCAGGAGCCTTGTAGTGCTTGGAAGCATAACCGTAGTCAAAAAGCAGCACATTATATCTCAAATCGTGCAGCAGTTTCGTCAAGTCGTACATGGGTACCCAATTTTCCTCGCGATTGGCCCCATATCCATGGCTGAATATGACCGTTCTGGCGGAATATACGTCTTGCTCGCCGTCTGCAGCAGCAGGGACATACCAGCCGCTGACGGTTGTCTCGCCGCTGTGACTAGGGAACACAACATCCTCATAGGTTGTGCCGATTGCGTCCTGCGGATTCGATGACAGCGGAGCAACGTAAGGATTAGCCAGCATCCAGGCCACATAACCGTGAAATACGATGATGGCAATGAGGATGGTCGCAAACAGGGCGGCAATAGCAGCGAATAGGAGATGCTTGCGTCTCCCGCGGGTCTTCTCCCGAAGAAGAGCTGCGACCGAATCGGTCTGCATGAGGGGAGCGGGCAGCGCCGGATGCGCAGGAGCGAAGCTCTCCAGAGGGCGTGTCGTCGTGATCGTGGTGTCCATGCTAGCATCCCCCTTGTCGAAATCTATCATGAAAGCGTTATCGTATCGTCTACTATTAATGGTAGTAAAGTCCCGGCAGCCTGTCAATTCGTTTCATTCGATTGTAAGGGCTCTGTAATCGATCTGTAATGTTGAGAAGCTGCTTTACGATTGCTGATCGAATGAGGTATACTAATTGAGAATCAATTTCAATAGTTTTGAAAAAGGGTTTCAGACGGTGAAACTCGAAATGTAAGATATAGATTTAAGAATAGATCCTAACAGGATGCCAATAAGGGGCTTAATCAGAAAGAACAAGGAGGTGCTGAGAGTTGGAAGAGGGAAAGTCTACGGTCCGGGCAGTGGATCGCGCGCTTGATATATTGCTTTGCTTCACATCGAAGACAGACTGGGCGATGACGGAAATTGCGGAGCATGTCGGTCTTCATAAGAGTACCGTACATCGAATGCTCGCTACGCTTGAAGAGAAGGGATTCATTGAGCGTGACCGGGAGACAGATCGCTATCACCTGGGCCTCAAAGTATGGGAGCTGTCTGCGAATCTGTCGCGCTCGGACGATCTGGCCACGATCTGGCTTCCTGAGATGGTCAGACTTCGCGATCAATTGGGCGAGACGGTCAGCATCTACGTGCGGGATGGCGCAGAGCGGATCAGGCGTCAGGCCGTTCAGAGCAACCAGGCGGTCAGAAGGGTTGCTCCTGTAGGCGTCAGATTGCCGTTGTATGCGGGCGCCTCCAGCAAGGTACTTATTGCCTACGCTGATCCAGCGACGCAAGAGAGCATCTTGGAGGCACCGACATGGCCCTCTGCCATTGAGATGGAGCCATATAGACAGCAGTTGCAGGAGGTTCTGGCTCAAGGGTATGCGACTAGCTTCGAAGAGCGGGAGGAGGGAGCAGCAGCGCTATCCTCGCCAATCTTTGACCGGTCGGGCGCTATGATCGCTGCCTTGTCCGTATCCGGTCCCGCTAGTCGGCTGAAGATTTCCACGATGCGCGACTATGCGCCCGTTATGATGGAATCGGCTAGACGAATGGGAACGATGACACGTTAATCATGGTGAGGAGTATCTTCTCGATGTACAAAAAACTCCGTTCCTTCGCATAAGCGATGGAACGGAGTTTTTGTATAGCGGTGACAGCGGCAGGGCGAAGCCGAGCAGCTATCCGCAATTATTATTGCATATTGGCGATCATTTGACGAAGCACCGTTTGCAGGATGCCGCCGTTACGGTAGTAGTCTACGTCAACGAGGGAGTCCAGACGAACGATAGCCAGGAATTCGAAGGTCGAGCCGTCTTCGCGAGTAGCCTTAACGGTTACCGTCTGACTAGGCTGAACATCGTTGGAAAGTCCGGAGATGTCGAACTTCTCTGTTCCTGTAATGCCAAGTGTCTTCCAGCTTTGGCCCGCTTGGAACTGAAGCGGAAGTACGCCCATGCCTACCAGGTTGGAGCGGTGAATACGCTCGAAGCTTTCTGCGATAACGGCTTTTACGCCAAGGAGGTAAGTACCTTTGGCAGCCCAGTCACGCGAGCTTCCTGTGCCATATTCTTTGCCGGCAATAACAACAAGGTTTTTGCCTTCTTCCTGATACTTCATGGAAGCGTCGTAGATGGACATGACTTCGCCGGTAGGCAGGTAAGTCGTTACGCCGCCTTCCGTGCCCGGAGCTACTTGGTTACGGATACGGATATTCGCGAATGTACCGCGCATCATTACTTCATGGTTACCGCGGCGGGAGCCGTAGGAGTTGAAGTCCTTGCGATCTACGCCGTTGTCGATCAGGTATTTGCCGCCTGGGCTATTAACCGTAATGTTGCCGGCAGGGGAGATATGATCCGTTGTAACGGAATCGCCCATTAGCGCCAGTACGTTAGCTGCAGGAATATTGGCAATGTCATTCAGCTCGGAGCCAAGGCTCTCGAAGAATGGAGGGTTTTGGATATAAGTGGACTTCGCATCCCACTCGTAGCTTTCGCCTTCCGGTACGTCGATGGCGTTCCAACGCTCGTTTTGCGTAAATACGTTCTCGTACTTCTCGTTAAACATTTCTGGGTTCAAGGATTTGGCTACAGCTTCCTTGATCTCAGCGTTTGTCGGCCAGATGTCTTTCAGGTATACAGGCTGTCCGTCTTGGTCGTGTCCGATTGGATCATTAGCCAAGTCGATGTTCACTGTTCCTGCCAGCGCATAAGCGACAACAAGCGGAGGAGAAGCCAAGTAGTTCGCTTTCACTTGAGCGTGAACGCGGCCTTCGAAGTTACGGTTACCGGATAATACAGCCGCTACCGTCATATCGTTGTCTGCGATCGCTTTGCTTACTTCGTCAGGAAGCGGACCGGAGTTGCCGATACAAGTCGCGCAACCGTAGCCTGCAAGGTGGAAGCCAAGCGCTTCAAGCGATTCAAGCAAGTTTGCTTTTTTCAAATATTCCGTAACGACCAGGGAGCCTGGCGTCAGGGAGCTCTTCACGTAAGCTGGCTTAGTCAGGCCACGCTCAACGGCTTTTTTCGCCACGAGACCTGCGCCCAGCATTACGCTAGGGTTGGATGTGTTCGTACAGCTTGTGATCGCAGCGATCACAACTGCGCCAGTGCCCATTTTGGACTGAACGCCGTCATTGTGCTGTACAGGAACCACTTGCTCGATCTTCTCATCGGACAGGCCATAGCCGCCTTTGTCGATCGGCGTGCGGATAATACTGTTGAATGCTTCTTTCATCGCAGTCAGCTCTACGCGGTCCTGCGGACGCTTCGGTCCAGCCAGGGAAGGCACGATTGTCGACAGGTCAAGCTCGATGACGTCGGAGAATACAGGATCTGGCGTAGCATCGGTGCGGAACATGTCTTGTGCTTTGTAGTAAGCTTCAACGAGCTTGATTTGCTCTTCTTGGCGGCCAGTCTGGCGCATGAAGTCAAGCGTCTCGCTGTCAACCGGGAAGAAGCCGACTGTAGCGCCATACTCTGGAGCCATGTTGGCAACCGTAGCGCGGTCAGCCAAGCTGATGTTGGACAAGCCTGGGCCGAAGAACTCGACGAACTTGCCTACAACGCCTTTTTTACGAAGTGTTTCTGTAACCGTCAGAGCCAGGTCAGTCGCTGTGGAGCCTTCTGCCAGGCTGCCTGTCAGCTTGAAGCCGATAACCTCAGGCATAACGAAGTATAGCGGCTGGCCAAGCATGCCGGCTTCCGCCTCGATGCCGCCTACGCCCCAGCCCACTACGCCAAGACCGTTGATCATGGTGGTATGGGAGTCCGTACCTACCAGGGAGTCCGGATAGACGACCGTCTCGCCGTCAATCGTTTTCGTAGCTGCCACGGATGCCAGGTACTCCAGGTTAACCTGGTGAACGATACCAGTTCCAGGAGGAACAGCGCGGAAGTTATCGAATGCGGTTTGTGCCCAGCGAAGGAAACGGTAACGCTCTTCGTTACGCTCGAATTCTACTTTTGTATTGTATTCCAGAGCTTCTGGAGTACCGAAAGCATCAACCATGATCGAGTGGTCGATAACGAGATCGACAGGGACGAGCGGGTTGATTTTCTTCGGATCTCCGCCGGCTTTCTTCACCGTGTCGCGCATAGCGGCAAGGTCAACGACAACCGGTACGCCCGTAAAGTCTTGAAGCACGATACGTGCAGGAATGAATGGAATTTCTTTGTCTTCGCGACCGTTAGCCCAGTTGGCAAGCTGCTTCACATGCTCAGGCGTGATGGCGCGTCCGTCGAATTGACGTACCGCTGCTTCCAGCAATACTTTGATTGAGAAAGGAAGCTTGGAAATGTCGCCAAGGCCTTGCTCTTCCAATCCGCCTAGACGGTAGTAGGCGTACGATTTGCCGCCCGACTCCAGCGTTGTGCGAACAGAATATTGATTTTGTTTAGACATCGCTATTCTCCTTTTCGTGTGCAAAGATTGTTGTTTCATTAGACGAAACACGATTTCAAAAACCTTATGTTTCTAGTATAACGTTAAAAGCAGGGGTACGTAAAGTCCCATGTTAGCCTTTCTCCGCTTATGCCATGCCCCGATTAGAGGTTCCTCGCTTACAGAAATATCACATGAATGGTCGTGTGTCTTCATATAATGAAGCAGTCAATCCTTGCCGCAGGGGCGTTCAGGCAGAAAGCGCCTACGCCAGGCAGAATCGGAGGGAACACGATGTCCAAATCAAGTAGCCGCCCATCCGCAGGCGGACGGAAGAAGCGCGCGGAGCGTGTGCCCAAAAACCGTGCCGCCGCGCCATCTACTGTGCTTGAACGGGAGTGGAAGCCAGCGGCCCCCGCCGCCTCTGTCCGAATGGAGCAAAGTGCCGGGCACGACATTCATGAGACACGTCCAAAACCAACAACCCTCATACAGGCATCCCCTCCGCGCGTTCATATTGCCGGAGACCGTGAGGAGTGGAAGTCCTCCATCCATCGATATGTCAGTCTTTATAATCAAGCTGAGACGGAACAGCATTCTCGCGTGCTTACCGATTATATGACTGATCTAGTCCACGGTCACAGGCTAACGAGCAGGCTGGAGAGGATGCGCGAGCGGGATTTGCTGCGCGGCGCTCTGTCCGCCGGCAGCGAGACGAAGGCGGAGCTTGTGCGGGTGAACGAATCCGCAAACGAAGTGTCCGTGCTGTTGAAGCTGCATGTAAAGCGCAGAGTAGAGCAGGGCGGGAGTTATTATATGGAAGAGCGTTATGAATACGAGCGGCTGTGGCTCTCTGCATCAGGCCGTCATTGGGATGTGCTGCAGGTCGAGCCGATCATTGCGGAGCGCAGGCCTCGCTTTGGTGTGTCGACGCTTGATTGGCACTCGGAGTCGGATTCGCCTTCGCATGACGAAGTCTACCTCATGCCGTCATTACCCTACTTAAATTATGACCTAATGCCTCCATTCAAAAACCGGATTACCGGCATTCGCTACAGGAGAGATTTGGCTGCGGCCTATGCGGACAGATGGTGGAATGACGGGAATCCATCCTATGAGCTATTCGACGTGAATTGCACGAATTATGTGTCCCAGTGTATCTTTGCAGGCAATGCCCCTATGAACTATACTGGTAAAAGGGGAAGCGGATGGTGGTACAAGGGACGAAGCAAAGGCGAGGAATGGTGGAGCTACAGCTGGGCGGTCTCGAACGCGCTGACCCAATATCTGTCGACTGCGCGCAAGTCAGGTCTTCGGGCCGAGCAAGTGCAATCGGCCGATCAATTGCAGCTTGGCGATGTCATTACATATGACTGGGCCGGTGACGGAAGGTATCAGCACAGTACGATTGTGACGGCCTTCGATGCAACCGGTCAACCTCTTGTAAACGCTAATACGGTTGCCAGCAGGCATCGTTATTGGGATTATCGGGATTCTTACGCTTGGACCCAAAGAACTCGTTACCGTTATTTTCATATACCCGATCTACTTTGAGCATGTAAGCTTGTAATGGAAATTATATTATACCGGAGGATAGACTATGGGGAGCAAAGCAAAAGTCGGACTCGTGTACGGAGGGAAATCCGGAGAGCACGAGGTTTCGCTGCAGACGGCATTCGCTGTCATGCGCGAATTTGATTACAACCAATACGAAATCAAACCTTTCTATATTACGAAACAAGGCGAATGGAGAAGCGGTGAGACGTTTCTGGCGGCGCCTGAATCGGTGGAATCGCTGCGCTTCGGAGATGTACAGGGCGCAACGTCCAGCCATTCGCTTGCCCCATTGTTCAGCGCGTTGGACCAGTCAGCCTTAACCGCTCTTCCGGCGGCAGGTCAAGCAAAGATCAGTGGACAACCGGCGGTGACCGAACAGAGGAGCGAGAGCGTGGATGTCATGTTCCCGCTCCTTCACGGCACATTCGGAGAAGACGGCACCATCCAAGGCTTATTCGAGATGGCCAACGTTCCTTATGTCGGAGCAGGAGTTCTGGCTTCTGCTGTAGGGATGGACAAGATTATGATGAAGAAGGTTTTTGCGCAGGAAGGCTTGCCGCAATGCATCTATCGTCATTTCAATCGGACGCAATGGGAGAAGGATGCTTCCTTCTTTGTGATGGAATGCGAAATTTCCCTTGGTTATCCGTGCTTCATTAAACCGGCCAATCTGGGGTCCAGCGTCGGCGTATCCAAGGCGAGGAACCGCGAGGAATTGATCGCGGCTGTCAATTACGCATTCCAATTCGACCGCAAGGTCATTGTGGAGGAATTTGTTGATGCGCGCGAGATTGAAGTCAGCGTGCTGGGGAACGATGAAGCAAAGGCGTCCCTTCCGGGCGAGATTGCTCCATCTAATGAATTTTACGATTATAAGGCCAAATATATTGATGGCAAGTCCACAATGGCCATTCCGGCGGAGCTGTCTCCTGAATTGACGGAATCAGCCAGGGAGATGGCCGTCCGTGCTTTCCAGGCTATAGATGGATCGGGGCTGTCTCGCGTCGACTTTTTCTTGCGGAAGGAAGACAATCAACTGCTGATCAATGAGGTGAATACGCTGCCGGGCTTTACCCCATTTAGCATGTATCCGCTGCTGTGGCGCGAGACAGGCGTTTCCTATAAGGAGCTTTTAAGCACGCTGATTCATTTGGCGCTTGAGCGGCATAGGGACAAGCAGCGAATCGATTTTACGGGAGAGTCGCTTAAAGGCTAAGACGTATGTTGGTTTCGAAACAAGCCGCGCAATGCTCCCGACAAGGAGTCTGTTGCGCGGCTATGCCATTATAGAGTGAAGAGAGGATGAAGTTGCATGGGATTTCAGACGGAGTTTAATTCGGTATGCAAATTCAAGTCGGAGCAGGAGCTATATGAATTGTTGGAATACGGCAAGGGTAAAATGGTAAAGAGCGGATTCCGCGTCTATCCGACGGGACAGAAGGTCATTGCCTACACGCCTAATAACGAGGCGATTGCGATTGTGCGCATTTCGGCTTCGATAGCAGAAATCAACTTTCAAGGCGAAGAAGTGACACAGGTCGAGATGGGGCTGGTGCGCAAGCTTACGGATGAAGAGGCGCGGGTGCAGACTGCGCTGGCATATGAGATGTTTTTCGGAGAGCGGGGCTAACGTATGATAGTCAGATTCGGCTTCGTGGCCATGACCCTGTTGCTGGAGAACGTCTCCCCATCCCGGACAATGACGTACAAAACGTTGTCCGGGATGGACGATCGGGAAGCTGGCCTGAGGCGGCTTGAGCGAATTGCGGAGGAGAATCTGGCGAGCACGCTGCGCATTTTGAAGCATAGCCATGCTCATGAAATTGCGATGTACCGTTTTTCATCCAAGCTGATTCCGCTTGCTACCCATGAAGGGGTGGCGGATTGGGACGCTTACGCGCCCTTGGCACCGTCCTTTCGGGATGTTGGCGATTACGTGAAGAAGACCGGAATGAGAGTGTCGTTCCATCCTGATCACTTCTGCGTATTCAGTACGCCGAGACCGGAGGTGCTGGTGAAATCGGAGCTGGATTTGGAGCATCACGTCCGCATGCTTGAGCTTATGGAACTGGACGAGCGAAGCAAGTGCAACATCCACATGGGCGGCGCCTACGGCGACAAGATCGTCTCCGGCGCCAGATTCATCGAGCAATTCGGCGCATTGTCCGCACGCATCAGGAACCGGGTTACGCTGGAGAATGACGACAAGACATTCAATGTCGCAGAAACGCTGGCAGCCGCAGAGACGGTTGGTGTCCCGATGGTGCTGGATATCCATCATCATGCCGTCAATACGGGCGGTATAGAGGAGGACGAGCTTCTAAGCGGCTTCTGGCCTCGTATTATGCGCACTTGGGAACTGGAGCGTAAGCGGCTTGGTCTTGCTAAAGAGAGCGATTTGCCTCCGAAAATTCATGCATCCAGTCCGAAAAGCTTGTCCGACCCCAGAGGTCATGCCGATTTTGTGGAGGCTGAGCCATTGCTCCGGTTTCTGAAGGGGGCTGCACGAAAGGCTTCAGCGGTCGATTGCATGCTGGAGGCGAAGAGCAAGGATGCTGCTCTGCTTCGGCTTATGGAGGATATGAAGGAGCTCGAGAAGAGAGGTGTAGGAGTTAAGGTCTTGGACGGAGCAAGCGTCGAGATTTCTCCTGATTAGCTATGGAATGGATATTACTCGTCTTATTGGGCGTTGTAGCGGCCATGTTCGGCAGCATTGTTGGGCTGGGAGGCGGTATTATTATCGTTCCCGCTCTGTTGTACATCGGCCCGTCGCTTATTGGAGCCCCTATCGACCATGCGGTTGCGGTAGGGGTATCTCTGTCCGTACTCGTTGTGACAGCGCTTGCATCTACGGTATCCTATGCTAAGCGGGGACTTGTAGATAAGCGGAGCGCATGGTTGTTTTTTGCGACGAGCGGACCGGGAGCCTTGGTGGGTGCAGCTATAACGGGCATGCTGCCGATGGGCGTGTTTCAGCTCGGATTTGGCATTTTTATGTTCGGTATGGCTGGTTTATTGATTGCTCGGGATTATATGAAACCGTTTACGAAAGAGTGGCCGATTAAGCGAGAGCTGATCGATGCATCAGGTGTTCGACACAGCTACAGCTATGGAATGCTGCCAGCGCTGGCTATCGGATTTGGCGTTGGCCTTATATCTGGACTGTTCGGAATCGGGGGCGGGTCGCTGTTCGTGCCCTTGATGGTATTATTGTTCCGGTTTCCGGCGCATGTGGCGACGGCCACGTCTATGTTTGTTATTTTTCTCTCGTCCATATTGGGAAGCGGCATGCATGTCGCGCTCGGGGAGATGAACTGGCTGCTCGTATTGGCCCTTGCTCCCGGTGCATGGATAGGCGGGAAGCTGGGTGCATACATAGCGATGCGCATGAGCGGGAAGGGGCTGTTGTGGCTTCTTCGGGTAACGCTGCTCGCTTTGTCGGTTCAGCTGATTTGGGAAGGAATCGCTCATTGGTGAGGCCCGATCTTTAGCGCAGCAGGCGAAACGCAGCACGGGCAATCTACGTATAGAAATAAGATAGATGTATTGTTGCAAATTCATAAATGATAGTGGGATGCCAAATTGTTAGGCAAGGAGAGTGATTGAAAGTGACGGAAGGGAACAATGCCTTCGTGGTTGGAAGCAAGAGCTTTACTGCTGTTGCCATTAATTGCGCAGCGAAGGCCGGGGAATGGATCATGACCAAGCTGGGCAATTACGCCAGCCTTGAAATAAAATATTCGGAGCACGACCTTGTAACTGAGGTGGACAAGGGTTCCGAGCGGCTTATCCGTAAGCTGATCGGTACACATTTTCCCCACCATTCTTTTCTGGGGGAGGAAGGATGCGAGCCTGGTCCGGAAGCTTCAGCGAAGGCGCTGGAGGAGGCACAGGATTCGGAATACTTATGGATTGTGGACCCTATAGACGGCACGACTAATTTCGTGCACGGCTTCCCTTTCTTCTGCGTGTCTATTGCCCTCGCTTATCGAGGAGAGGTCATCGTTGGCGTCGTGTACGACCCTATAAAGGATGAGCTGTTTATTGCTGAGAAGGGCAAAGGCGCTTACGTGCATGGCAAGCGAATGCAGGTAGCTGAGGATGCATCGCTGAAGGAAAGCTTGATCGCTACAGGATTGCCTGCGGAGAGGGAGTATGCACTGCCGCTTAATTTAAAGGGAATCAGTGAACTGGCCCCTCAGGTACGCAATTTGCGAGTGGCGGGCTCGGCCGCGCTGCATTTGGCCTATGTCGCCTCAGGACGACTGAGCGGTTTTTGGGAGATCGGACTGAATAGCTGGGATATGGCAGCAGGCGTGCTGCTTATTCAGGAGTCGGGCGGAGTGGTGACGGATACGAGCGGGGCGCCGTATACGCTTGGCGTACGCGATGTTGTAGCCAGCAACGGGTTATTGCATAAAGAGCTGGTGGAAGCATTGAAGAAAGCGGAAGCGGCGGAGTAGATTCGGAAAGGGAGGTCGATGGGATGAGCATTCGTCTGGTGAAGCTTGGGGCAGTTCTATTGCTGCTGTTTGTTACGCTAATTGCGTGCAGCGGTACAGGAGATAAGCCTAGTGAAGGGAATACGATACAAGCACCTGTCGCTACGGATCAGAAGTCGCCAGTCGTCTCCAATCCGGAGGAGCCTAACTCGTCTGAAGGGGCAAAAGAATCGTCCCCAATTCAGATTAGCGCTGGTCTTCGCATACCTTGGTCGATTGTATGGGATGGCGACGATATTTATTTGAGCGAACGGGAAGGCAATATCGTTCAAGTAAAGGATGGCGAAATCAAACGCCAAGCGGTGCGCCTCGGCAAATCCGTTCATCATGACGGAGAGGGCGGGTTTCTAGGCTTGCTGCTCGCTCCTGATTTTCACGATTCGGGACTTGCTTATGCCTATCATACTTATCGCGGATCAGAGGGTACGATGAACCGGGTTGTTCTGCTAAAGCGGGAAGGCTCGGAATGGGCAGAGGAACGGGCATTGCTGGAGGGCATTCCGGGCGATATGTACCATAACGGCGGACGAATGGCCTTTGGTCCTGACGGCATGCTTTACGTGACGACGGGGGATGCGCAAGTGACCTCGCTATCCCAGAATAAGGACAGTCTGGCCGGAAAAATCCTTAGGATGACGCTGGAAGGCGGCGTTCCTGACGATAATCCGATTCCAGGTTCTTATATGTATTCATACGGTCATCGCAATCCGCAAGGACTGGCGTGGACGAAGGATGGCATCATGTACAGTACGGAGCACGGGCCATCGGGCAGGCCGGGCGGACATGATGAGATTAACCGGATTGAGCGGGGCGGCAACTATGGCTGGCCTGTCGTCATCGGGGATGACCATTCAGAGGGAATGATTGCGCCGCTCTATCATACAGGTGATGAAGCGATCGCGCCGTCCGGTACGATTATCGATGACCAAGGCAGACTACTCATTGCTGCACTGCGCGGTGAAGCAATCTATCGTTATACGCCGGAGAGCGGTGAAATAGAAGCGATTCATGAAGGAGAGGGCCGGATACGCGACCTGGCGCTGAGGAATGGGACTTTATATTTCATAACGAATAACCGTGATGGTCGCGGTCAGCCATCCAGTACGGATGATCGACTTATCGCTATACCGTACCAATAGCAAGCTGCAAACGATAGAAGAAATAGAAAGAGACGCTGACCCCAAAGTAGGTATGTTTGCTTAAGGAGACAGCTCGCTTGATAAAAAATCATACGAGAAAAAGAAATAGCGATTCGGGGTAGTTCTCCCTGTCTCGCTATTTCTGCTTTCCGTTTGTTTGCCGCCTTCTTCCCTTTTGGGGCGATTCCGAGCATTTAGCATTGCTCTGCGATACTTTTTCGGTTTTCTGTCCTTTTGGCGCAATTAGTAGTGTGTGGCACGGCTATTCCGGATTTTGGGACAGACCCTTTCGTCCCTTGCTGATTAGGACTCAATTCTCTTGTACATGAAGATGTCATCTACGTACTGGCCGTTAAGGAAAAACTCTTCTATCAGCCTGCCCTGTATGTGGAACCCGCATTTTTCATAAAAAGCGATAGCAGACGTGTTGGTTGCCAGAACGCGCAGGGACAGCTTGCGCTTGCCGTGCTGCTTCCCCCAGTCATAAGCTGCATCCAGCAGCAGTCTTCCGGCGCCTGCTCCTCTGAATTGCGAGTCGACGCCAATGGCCAGTGTAATTACATGGATGTTCGAATCCATCTTGCCTTGTTGAAGACTAACGTAGCCGCAAAGCTGACCGTCGCACAGGGCCACAATCTCAGAACCGGGCGGATTGAACTTCCCGTATTCCTCTGGACTGTCCCAATGAATGGGGAGCGGTGAGTTTTCTTCGTTCCATAACACATTGTTCAGTTCGACTAGAGATGGAAAATCATCAGCTTCGGATAAGCGAGTGATAATAGTCATGTTGGATACATCTCCTTTCTATAGTGCAGCCATAGCGCGTTCCGCTGCTTCGATAGTCGCTTCAATATCCTCATCCGTATGAGCAATCGTCAGGAACCAGGCCTCGTATTTGGAAGGGGCAAGATTAACACCCTGATCCAGCATCAAGCGGAAAAACTTGCCGAACCGCTCGCCGTCGGTATCCAGCGCTTCGTCGTAATTCGTGACGGGATGATCGCAGAAGTGAGCGGAGAAGGAGCCGCGGATCTGATTGATCGTCAGCGGGATGCCATTCTTCTTGGCTGCCGCATGTAGGCCATCAGCCAGCTTCGAAGCGAGCCGATCCATTCGGTCATAGATGCCTGCTTCCTGCAGCACCTCCAGACAAGCGATGCCTGCGGAGATGGATGCAGGATTGCCGGCCATTGTGCCTGCCTGATAGGCAGGACCAAGCGGGGCCACCTGCTCCATAATATGGCGGCGTCCGCCATAGGCGCCGATCGGCAGCCCGCCGCCGATGATTTTGCCCAGCGCCGTCAAGTCTGGTTCGATTGCCGCATGGTCGGCGAAAGCGTGATAGGTTTGCGACGAGCCGTAGTGGAAGCGGAACGCGCTGATTACCTCGTCATAGATGACAAGCGCCCCGGCTTCGCGGGTCAGCTTGCACAGGCCTTCTAAGAAACCTTCATGCGGCATGACCATACCGAAGTTGCCGACAATCGGCTCTACCATAACCGCTGCCGTGTCGTCGCCCCAACGCTGTAAGGCTTGCTCTAGGGCGGCCAGATCGTTGAAGGGCACCGTAATGACTTCGTTTGCGATGCTGGTCGGGATGCCTGCGCTGTCCGGGATGCCGAGCGTGGAAGGGCCCGAGCCTGCGGCTACCAGAACGAGGTCGGAATGACCGTGGTAGCAGCCGGCGAATTTAATGATTTTGTTGCGTTTGGTATAGGCTCTGGCTACCCGAATAGTCGTCATAACCGCCTCTGTACCGGAGTTTACGAATCGCACCTTGTCCATCGAAGGAATGGCTTCCTTCAGCATGTGGGCCAGCTTGATCTCAAGCTCCGTCGGGGTGCCGTAGAGCGTCCCGTTTTGTGCAGCGCGTACGATAGCTTCTGTAATATGGGGATGGGCATGTCCGGTAATAATAGGACCATAAGCGGCCAAATAATCGATATAGCGGTTGTCATCTACATCCCAGAAATAAGCGCCTTCGGCACGTTTCATGAATACTGGAGCCCCTCCGCCTACGGCTTTGAATGAACGGGAAGGGCTGTTTACGCCTCCTACAATATGCTGCAGAGCCTCCTCATAGAGAAGCTCGGATGTGGGTCTATGTTTGGACATGACGATCATTCCTTTCGGTGTGCAAGCATTCTTTCAACTTAACTAGTTTAACCGAATCGGAGAAAGAGAAAAAGAAAAAGAGCACGGGATGTGCTCTTTTTCAAAAATAGATGATGAACTACCTGCTGCTTACCGCGCTGCCTGTGCTTCCCGATACGCCGCCGCCGCTTGCGGAGGTGCCGGCATTACTGCCATTCTCGTCAGGCGTCTCGGATGGCTCCGGAATCGAATCGTCCTTGGAGAGTACTTCCTGTACGTATCCCAGGAGCGCATCGGTGTCCCTAATTCCGATGACAGATGCGCCGGCGACTATTTTCTCTTGTACCAGCTCCATTGGCGGGATTTGTGCGGTGCCGCCTACATGGCTGTCGAGGCCAAGCTGAGCTAGCTTCAGCATATCGGATACACTCAGATTCGTTTCGATATAAGGCGAAATGCTGTTCAAAATTTCCTTCATGCGAATCAGGTTCCACGTGGACTGAAGCTCACCGGCTAGAGCCTTTAGGAAATTGCGCTGGCGCTCTGTCCGTGTGTAGTCGCTCATTGCGTCGTGACGGAAGCGGACGTACTGAAGCGCTTTGTCGCCGTCAAGCAATTGATAGCCTTTTTTCAAATTAATATCGTAGCGGTTTTTGTCCGCATTGTCTGTGTAACGCATGTCCTTTTCAACCTCGAAGTAAATGCCGCCGATCGTGTCGATAAGCGATTTGAATCCTTCAAAATCGGTATAGACAAAATATTGAATTTCAAGGCCGAGCAGATCGCCAACCGTCTTCATAGCCAGTGATGGTCCGCCTATCGTAATAGCGGAATTAATTCGTCCTTTGAAGCCTTTTTCACCGTAAGTATCCCGCAGGACAGAGAATAGATGGGCTTTTTTCGTAACGGGATCGAAGGAAGCAACCAATATAGAGTCCGAGCGCGCTACTTCGCCTTCTTTCGCATCACGCGCATCTCCACCGAGAAGCATGATGTTGACTCGCTCTTTGCCTTCCCATTTTGGAATTTCGACTGTTTTCTCCGGTTCTATGCCTTTGAATATCGATTCTTCCGGGTCCTTTTGGAAGCTATCCAGCCCGCTGATGATACCGGCGCCCCAAACGGCAGCTCCCGCTAGAAGAAGCACCACAACGACAGAGACGCTTATCCAAATCCACTTCCAATTGTTATTGTCTTTGCTGCTTGACCGTGTACGCATTGCGTTCGTTGGTCTCCTTTCACTCTACGCCGATTAGAATTGTTTCGTCTTCGATAGTGTCTGCCTGCTAGAGTACTACATATCCGTATCCTGGAATGGAACCTTGGGATCGGTTTAGCACAGTTTACGCATCGAGATAACTGATGTATGATTACATATCATAAAATTATAAAGCTCAGGACCAACCTGATGCAAGTTTTATCAATTAGGGAACAATATAGTCGCTATTTCCCAGGAAATGTCGAAGCGAGAGGAGCTGTTAACAGTATGCTGGCGATAGACGTTAAGGATCTGCGCAAAGAGTTTCGCGTACAAAAAAACCGCGAAGGCTTATCAGGCGCACTCAAAGATCTGTTTAAACGTGAGTATAGAGAAGTAAGGGCAGTCAAAGATATTTCATTCCAAATTCCGCAAGGTGAGATTTGCGGTTACATTGGAGAGAACGGAGCGGGCAAGTCAACTACCATTAAAATGCTGACCGGCATTCTTGTGCCGACTGCGGGCGAGCTGAAGGTGAACGGCTATGTGCCTTATAAGGATCGCGAAAAGTTTGTAAATGGCATTGGTGTCGTATTCGGTCAGCGATCGCAGCTATGGTGGGATATTGGCGTTATCGAATCGTTCCAACTGCTTCGCAAGGTGTATAGAGTACCGGAGGCCGACTTCCGCAAGCGGCTTAACAATCTGGTGGAACGGCTGGAGCTTGGCGATCTGCTGAATCGTCCTGTCCGGAAGCTAAGTCTTGGACAGCGGATGCGCTGTGAGCTTGTGGCATCACTGCTGCATAATCCCTCTATCCTGTTCTTGGATGAGCCGACCATCGGCCTTGATATTGTGGTAAAGACGGAGATCAGAGATTTTCTGATGCAGATGAACCGAGAAGAAGGCACGACCATTCTGTTGACCACGCATGATTTGCAGGATATTGAAGCACTGTGCTCGCGGGTTATTATGCTCGACGACGGTCGTGTTATCTATGACGGCGGATTGGACGAGCTGAAGACGAAGTGGAGCAAAGGGCGGGAGATCCAGTTCCAATTCGCCAATCAGACGCCAATCGCGAAGCTGAAGCAATTAACGGAAGGCATCAACGTGGGCTGGACGATCGAAAACGACGTAACGGCCAAGCTGTTCGTTCCGCATGAAGTAAGCGTTTCGGAGGCGATGGCGAGAGTCGTCGGCGGAGCGGATATTCGCGACATTAAAATATTTGAGACGAATACGGACGAGATTGTCCGGGGCATCTACCAGTCGGGTTCGGCAGATGTTGCTAAGAAGGAAGTCGCCACGTCATGATGAGCGCGTATTTCGATTTCATACGAATCCGGTTTCTGATGATGCTGGCTTACCGGGTCAACTATTACAGCGGGATTATTATTTATGCCATTAATATTGGTGCTTATTATTTCTTGTGGCAGGCCATCTACGGAAGCCAGGATACGCTAGCTGGCTTTACCGTGGCGCAGATGACAACCTATATCGCCGTATCATGGATGGCACGTGCGTTCTACTTCAACAATCTCGACCGCGAGATTGCGAATGAAATTAGGGACGGCAGCGTAGCGGTGCAATTGATCCGTCCGTATAACTATTTGTTTGTGAAGATGATGCAGGGCTTTGGAGAAGGGTTGTTCCGACTGCTGCTCTTTATGGTGCCTGGCTTGTTCATCGTCTGTCTGATTTTCCCGGTATCACTACCTACAGATCCGAAGGTATGGCTGATTTATCTCGTCATGCTGTTTCTAAGCTTTCTGATCAACTCCCAGATCAATATTATGACCGGCCTGTTCGCGTTCTTCGTGGAAAATAACGAGGGCATGATGCGGATGAAACGTGTCATGGTCGATCTGTTCTCCGGCGTAGTTGTGCCGATCGCGTTTTTCCCCGGCTGGCTGTCGGGCATTATGGAGTGGCTGCCGTTCCAGGCCATCACCTATTTGCCCAGCTCGTTCTTCACCGGCAGAACGCCGCTTGAAGAGGCGGGGAGCGTTATATTGCTGCAGCTGTTCTGGTTCTTGCTGCTGCTAATTCCGATCTGGCTGACATGGCGTTCAGCGCGCAAGCGTCTGTTCGTGCAAGGAGGGTAACCGAGAGTGAGATATGCATCGTTATTTTGGGAGTACATTAAGAACTACGCCAAAACCCGGCTTACCTATCGTGCCGACTTCTGGATCGAGGTGATCTCCGATCTGCTGTTCCAAGGGATGAATCTGATCTTTATTCTGATCGTGTTCCAGCATACGGCTTCGCTTGGCGGATGGTCAGAGCTTGAAGTGGTATTCGTCTATGGCTTCTTCATGATTCCGTACGGCATCTTCGGCACACTGTTCAGTATCTGGAACTTCAGCGAACGCTATATCGTAAAGGGAGAGATGGATCGGGTTCTGACTCGGCCGGCTCATAGCCTGTTCCAGGTGCTGTTCGAGAATGTCGATCCGCAATCGCTGATTGGTTCGCTCGTTGGCGCAGGCATTATGGCGTATTGTTGGGGGCAGATGGGACTGCCGTTCAGCTTCATGGATTTAGTCATGCTGTTCTTGTTCATTATCGGGGCGGTCTTGATCTATGCGGGCTTGTATACGGCGCTCAATGCGATTTCGTTCTACAGCGACGCGCCGACGGGCATTGTACCACTCATGTACAACATACAAAACTATGGCCGATATCCCGTTAATATTTACAATAAAATTATCCGTTTTATGCTGACCTGGCTGCTGCCATTTGCTTTTGTCGGCGTTATTCCGGCTTCTTATTTCCTGGAACAGAAGAGCGATGATCTTTCCCAGTTGGCGCTGTTAACCCCGGTTATGGGCTTGATCGTATTCGGGCTGGGTCTAGCTTTCTGGAATCATGGCGTGAAGCGATATCGCGGAGCGGGTTCATAGCACGCAGAGCGGGGACCAGCCAAGCGGTACAGGGTCCTGGCCAAGTGGAGCGGGGTCATAGCAATAGGAAGGAGAGCACGCAATGTCACTTGAATTGGGGAAAAAAGCACCAAAGTTCAAGCTTCCTGCTTCAAATGGGGAGACGGTATCCCTTATCGATTTGAGAGGGCGCAATGTTGTCATCTTTTTCTATCCGAAGGATATGACGGCGACCTGTACGGTGCAGGCTTGCGATATGCGAGACGTCTACTCGGAGTTTGTCGATGCGAATACGGTTGTCCTTGGCATAAGCGGGGACAGTGTCAAATCGCATTTGAACTTTATTGCGAAGAAGGAGCTGCCTTACTTGCTGCTGGCTGATGAGGAGCATCGGGTATGCGAGCAATACGGCGTATGGCAGCTGAAAAAACTGTACGGTAGAGAGTACATGGGCATCGTTCGTTCTACGTTCCTTATTGACGCCAAAGGCAATCTTGTGCGCGAGTGGCGCAAGGTAAAGGTGAACGGACATGCTCAGGAAGTGTTGGAAGCGGCGCGAAGTTTGAAGTAACTTACTCTTCCATGGCTATTAGCTGGTAATTAGCGGTTGTGCTTACTGCAAGCTGCCCTCTGCTGCCGTGGGGAGTAATATCATGTAAATAAGAGCGAGATTCGACGTTGTAACAGCGTCGAATCTCGCTCTTTTTGTTTAGTAAGTAGTATGAGGGTGGGACAGCTTGAGGGTGTGAGCGCAGAGAATGAGCGTGTGGCTGCGGAAAAGTAGTTAGGTCGTTGAAAACGACTTAGATACTCCGATGTGGCGTTCGAACGGTAATTAGGTCGCTGAGAACGACTTAGATGCACGGATGTAGCGTCCGAGCGGTGGTTAGGTCGTTGAAAACGACTTAGAAGCACCGATATGGTGTTTGAGCGGAAGTTAGGTCGCTGAGAACGTCTTAGATGCACGGATGTAGCGTCCGAGCGGTGGTTAGGTCGTTGAGAACGACTTAGAAGCACCGATATGGCGCTCGAACGGTAATTAGGTCGCTGAGAACGACTTAGATACACGGATGTAGCGTCCGAGCGGTGGTTAGGTCGTTGAGAACGACTTAGAAGCACCGATATGGCGCTCGAACGGTAATTAGGTCGCTGAGAACGACTTAGATGCACGGATGTAGCGTCCGAGCGGTAGTTAGGTCGTTGAAAACGACTTAGAAGCACCGATATGGTGTTTGAGCGGAAGTTAGGTCGCTGAGAACGTCTTAGATGTTCTGACGAGCAGTAGGATGGGAGTTAGGAAAAACGATAATTAGCTCGATTAATCAATAGAGTGATGAAATAAGTCGTCAAAATGGGCTGAGGCGGATTAATAGGGTGAAGCAATGTGTGAAAACAAGTCAGATAACAGCGTGTGAACGTTGAAGAATAGGCGTGGGAGTAGGCTTTTGGCGTTAGTGCGAAATATGATAATTAGTGGCATTTACTAGAGGCTTGTTTCATATACTCTATCAATTCGAATAAGAACCATTTTGATGATAGAGAAGGGTGGAAATGACGATGCAACGAGTAGTGAAAGCATCCATTTGTGCGGCAGTATTTTGGTTTGGTGTGATGGAGTTTGGTGGCAGTCTGTTGTACAAAAGTGAAGCGGCTCGCAATTTGGAGCATTCCAGCTATGTCCAGACCGTCTCCCACCAATATGATGCGCGTCCGTTGCTTGGGGAACCGTCCTCCGGTGAGGTTCAGGGGAATCGGGAGCCTATTGAGGCTAAAAACGGGAAGGAACAACTGATCTTGCTCTCCAGAGGCAAGAAAGCCGATATCGGTAACATTCCACAAAAAAATGGACATATAGAGAACGACAGCGACGATCGGTCGGTTACTCAAGACGGCAGTGTCAGCAACAAGGCGGAAGGGGGCCATAGCAACCATGGAACGACAGGCGAGGGAGACAGTGTTAATCAGACCTCCAAAACAGCGAATCAACCCTCCGAGCCGGAATCTGCGGTAAACAAAAAAGTTATCTATTTGACGATTGATGACGGTCCGAGCAAGCACACGCCTGAGGTACTTGATATTTTGCAGCGCGAGGGGATAAAGGCGACGTTTTTTGTACTGGGCGAGCAAGTGGAGCGCAATCCAGACATAGCCAAAAGGATCGTAGAGGAAGGCCATGCCATCGGCAATCATACGTACGATCATCATTATGATAAGCTTTATGGCAGCTTTTCTGAATTTGCCAAGCAGGTGATGCGGACCGACGATGCGATCTATGCCGCAACGGGAGTGCGGACGACGTTGGTTCGGGCGCCGGGTGGCACTTATTCGAACTTTGATCAAGGTTACTTTGATGCGCTGGGAGCAGCAGGATATCGCGTACATGATTGGAATGTGGATAGCGGTGACTCCAAGCGTCGAGGCGTTCCGTCTTCGGAGATTATGGCGAACATTAAAAAGTCCAAACTGCCTGACACACTTAATGTGCTTGTCCATGACAGCGCAGGCCATGAAGAATCCGTAAAGGCATTGCCTGCCATTATTCACTATTACAAACAGTTAGGATTTTCATTTGAGACCCTTGACCACAACGTGAAGCCTATACAATTCCAATTGGCAAGCAAGTCGAAATGGGCGAGAGGGAAAGTGAAAGAGGGAGATAAGACGGCGATTGTCCAATTCGGCAAAGCGCTCGACGCAAGCGGTGCGCGTCAACAGTGGGCAGATAAAGAGCCTTCTCTCATTGTTCATCGCGGCGAGGAGTCCTTGGTGCTCCGGGCAGGGCAATATCAACTCATTAAAGGCTCTATCCATGTTCCGCTTATGGAACTGGTGGAATGGATGGGAGGAGCTGCTGAGCAAGATGAGCAATCCGGAGTTGTGGAAGCAAGTCTGTCAGGTAAAAAACTGTTCTGGATGATGGATTCATGGCCGCCGTCCGATCATGAAAGTGCACGTCCAGAGGTGCCATTGCGGTCCATGCTTGGACAGTTCGGCATTGATATTGAGGATTATGCGATCACGAAGGATCGACGCGAGGTCTGGATCAAACAATAGAGGATTTGAGAATTAGATAGGTAAAAGCGAGTTTGAGAATTAAAGAAAGAATGGGAGAGTGGCAATTGAGGCGTTTTTATGGGACAGAATACGAATCTAGCAGGTCTAAAGGGTGATAAAGCTGGCGACACTGAAAAATAGATAGATTTATTTTTCAGGAGGCGAGAGTACATGATCACTTCCCATTTATATGAGGGCCATGAAGACAACCCGCGACCGGAGCATGCGATTCATTGGGCCGAGCCGCCGCAGACGCTGCTTCGCCGGCTATTGCACAAGGTAGATTCGGTGCTGCTGGGCAAACAAGATACGATTAAATATACGCTGACAGCTTCGCTGGCAGGCGGGCATGTGCTGCTGGAGGATGTGCCGGGCGTTGGCAAAACGCTGCTGGCGGGTGCTTTTGCGCGTGCGGTTGGCGGTGAGTTCAAACGGATACAATTTACATCCGATATGCTGCCTGCGGATGTGATTGGCGGCGTCGTATTGGATACGCGCACCCAGGACTTGGTCTATCGGCCGGGGCCAATTATGGCCAATGTCGTGTTGGCAGATGAGATTAACCGTGCTTCATCACGCACGCAATCAGCGCTGCTGGAAGCGATGGAAGAGCGCAGAGTAACCATTGAAGGCAAGACGAGAAGGCTGCCTGTGCCATTCATGCTTATTGCTACACAGAACCCGCTTAGCTTTGAAGGAACGAGTAGCCTGCCGGAAGCTCAGCTTGACCGTTTTATGATGAGATTATCGATCGGTTATCCCGGTGTGGAGCATGAACAACGTATGCTGGAGCAATATGCCGATGGAAAAAGACTGGAGCCAGAGCGGCTGCGGCCGGTCGTCGCTGTACAGGAATGGCTGCAAATGCAAGCCGAAGCGAGGCAAGTTCATGTCCATCCCGCACTTATGCGCTACATGGTAGCAATTGGCGAAGCGACAAGAAGATCACCGGACGTGTTGCTTGGGCTAAGCCCACGCGCGCTTAGGGATTGGCTTCGCGCATCGCAGGCTCATGCCTATGTGGAGGGCAGAGGGTATGTCATTCCCGATGATTTGCTTGCTGTATCCGAGCCAGTGCTGGCTCATCGCATGGCGTTGCGCGCCGGGTCCGCTCGTCAAGGGGGAAGCGCTGCGGCGCTGATCCGCCGTATTACGAGAGAGACGCCGTTTCCGAAGGAAGTATCCCCCGGCTCAGGAAGAGGGAGACGGCCATGACAAGCGGTGTCCGATACCGTACGAGATGGGCGGCGTGGACGGTCTTGGTAGTCGGGCTGATAGGCGCGGGGTTTGCGGCTGTCATCCGGGGCGGGGCTGTGGAGTGGTTTATGTTTGTATTATTAGCTGGCATAGCGGCTTTAAGCGGCTGGTTGCCGCTAGCAGCTTCCAGAAGCATAACGTTAGAACGCCTGGTGTCCGAGACGGAATTAACAGCCGGAGAGTCGGTTCAAGTCTCTTTGCGCATAGAGCGTATGTGGCGAATCCCGATGGTGTGGATAGCAATCGAGGAAAGTGTGAGGAATACGAGTTCGCTGGGTGAACGGACCGTTCCTTATACTACGGTCATAGCTCCGATGTTCGGCAAAAGGGCCGCTTTGCACTATTCGATCAAGGAACTGGCGCGCGGTGTTCATCAGTTTGGTGCAGTTACGGTTACTTGCGGCGATCTCTTTGGGCTGACAGCCTTTCGAAAAGAGATATCGCTTACGACGGAGTTCGTTGTGCTGCCTTCATTGCCGCTGTATGAAGAAGGGGGACTGTTTCAGCCATCGGGTCAGGGGCAATCGGACTCGTCCGCATATGCGGTGTCTGCCAGAGGAGGCGGCGAAGGTACGGATGCGTACGCGGGGTTGTTGGGCAAAGCTGGGTTGGGGCCGGATAGCCGTCCCTATCGCGAAGGAGACTCGCTTCGGCATCTTGATTTCAGAGCGGCGGCAAGAGGGCGCGGCATGTATACCAAGCTGTATGATGGCGATGAGACTAGGACGGAACGGTTCGTTGTCGTGGATTCATTCAAGGCATCTTTTAAAGGAGACAGCGGACTCTTCGATGCTTGTATTAGCCACGCTTTGCTTGATGTTCAGCAAAACGTAGAAGCGGGCGCCGCTGTCAGGCTGTATGCGGATGAATGGACTTATCATGTATCGGGAGTCTCTGGCCACGAACAATTGGCTCGAATGTCAGAGCTGAAGCATATGCTCGCTCGCTTGACCCCTTCGGAAGTGGGGTCGGAATGGCCGGGAGTTGCCGATTTGGATGAGGACCAAACTAGCAGGGATCGTGTGTTAACCGTGTATTCAGCGGACTGGCATCATGCGGGGCGCTGGCTGAAGCTGGCGGATCGTGTCAGCGAATGGGGCTGTACGCTGGAGTTGTATTGGATATCGAGAAGCGCTGTTCCGTCATATGCCATGCGAGAGACGGGGCGTCTTCTGGAGGCAAGCGGCATGGACTGTTACTGGCTGCATGTTACGCAAAGCAAGGAAGCGTGGACTTCCGCCGGTAAGGGGGAAGACGCCTATGCTTTGGGATAAAGGAGGGGGTCGCTCGGCCTCAGAGGATTCCATCTTCTTCAGATTCATGACGAGCCTGCTGTTGTTCGGCTTGCTGGCGGAATGGCTGCTTCCATGGACGACCGCCGGAGAGTGGCCGGTTATCTATCGGCCTGTGCCTTTGCTTGCTGTCATCGGTTGTATATTGGCGGCTGGCATATTCCGTATGAAGGGCTTTTGGTCCGTTGTGGTACATACGGTGCTAATAGTGCTTAGTTTAATGTGGCTGTTCAAAAGCCATGATCAGAGCATGATGGAATGGATAGTGAGCTTCCCTGTTCTTATAGGCGAGCAAGTAGCGATGATTGTAAAAAGCGGGCTATGGGTCATGTCGGGAGAATTACGGACATTGATGTTATTCGTAGGTTGGGCGATGCTTGCGCCGGCCTTGCAGTCTTTGATTTGGCTGCGCCAGGCGGCGCTTGGGATCGCTGCTGTGACCATCGTTTACTTGCTGACGCTGCATGCTTGGCTTGGCATGGATGTGCTGGGGGGGCTGATTCGCGCAGCGGCAGAAGGGCTGCTGCTGTCAACGATCGTATCGTTGCCCAGGGCCAGACGTATTTTGGACGCGGGTATGGAGAGATTGAAGCAAGTGGAGGGGAAATGGTTAGCCGGCTCCTTGTTCACTTTGATTATTATCGTCGGTATCGCGCTGCTTGCTGCAGGAGGCAAAGAGCGGACGATGGAGCCGGCGCGATGGACGTCCTCTGTGACGGAACGGCTGGAACGCGGCATCGCTTCGCTAGGTCGTGATGGAGGCAGTGTGACGACGCTTAGAGGGATGAATTCCACAGCGCTAGGCAGCGGTCTGACCGGCTATGGCTTTGATGATACAGCTTTGGGCGGGGCGATAAGCGATCAAGCGAACGTAGTATTTTGGGGTTACTCTCCTCTGCGTACTTATTGGCGCGGCGAGGCAAAGGCGGTCTATGACGGGAGAGGCTGGAGCAACTCTGATAGCGAGCTTGGATTGCTGCCGGTTCGGATGAAGGATGAACAAGCAATTTCGGACGCAACAGCCGGAGAAAAAGGGGAGCGTAATTCGGGTGCGGTGAAAAGCGAGTTCATCTCGCAGACGATTATGTGGGATCGTCCAATTCCTGCTATGCCGATCTTTATGTCGGGAATCGAAGGCAAGGTAACGGAGCTGATCGCCTCTGACCCGCGGCGGAAGCTGAGCAGCTATGCGGTTAATGAAAAGCTGGATGCTTTTTATGCACAGTCGGAAATGGTTAAGCTGGAGCAATATACGGTACAAAGCCGGCTGCCCGTCACGGACGCAGAGACATTGAGAGCTCTGGAGCCCGATTCGGAGCTTGCGCAAGGACAGGGGGGTGGAGGGAAGGAGCTGGCGGAGGAAGAGCTGGAGCCCTTCCTCCAACTGCCGGATACATTGCCTGACCGTGTTCGCGCGCTGGCCTCGGAAATTGCAGGTGGCGGGGTTACAAGCCGTTATGATCGAGCGAAGGCGATCGAGCAGTATTTGAAGTCTTCGTACCGTTACTCCAAGTCGGAAAGCCAGATCCCGTCTGTTGGCGAAGATTTTGCAGATCATTTTCTGTTCGAGCAAAAGAGCGGGTATTGCGTCCATTTCTCGACTGCGATGGTGGTGATGCTTCGAGCGGAGGGCATACCTGCCAGATGGGTTAAAGGGTTTGCGCCAGGCACGCCAGTTAGCGAAGAGAATGCCCGGAAAGCAAGCGGAAGCGCAGCAAAACAAGCTGCGCAGCTCTACGAAGTGAAAGGCACGGATGCCCACGCCTGGGTAGAGGTGTATTTCCCAGGCGCAGGCTGGGTGCCGTTTGATCCGACGCCGGGTTATGACGGCGTCGCCGGGGTTGCTTTCGCTGCCAATGGTTTCAGCGGCGGGCAGGGTATTGCGGCAGCGGCGGGGAGCGGTGCCGCTGCCGGAAGCGCTGCGACCGGCGCGGGCAACGCCTCGCTGGTCGAGCGCCTGGAGGCGGCTGCGGAGAGAAGCGCCGCAGCCATCTCCCGCGGAGCGCGCGCCGCCATGGGCGCAGCGGCGCAAGCTTGGGACCGCGCAGCGGAGGCGCCGATTGCGGCTGCCGCGGCGGTGCTTGTTGCGCTGGCGCTAGTCGCCGCCGCGCTTATTGGCGCGCAGCGGCAGCAGCTGCGCCTGCTGCTGGCGCTGCGCCGCTATCGCGCGGCAAGCGCCGAAGTAGCGGCGCTTGCCCGCGCATCAACTAAGGATGAAGCAGAGGACATTCGTCCTGCTTCATCAAACGATCCCTCGGCGTGGAGCGAGAAGAGGTCTTCAGCTCCATTGTCATGGAGTGAAGATGGAGCAGGGAGCCTCGGGCCAAGAAGACCAAGGGCCGCTATCGCGGCTATAGCTGCCGTGGAGTGGCAGCGCAGCAGTTTGATCGATGTCGCAGAAGCTTCTCTCGAACTGCTGTGGCACAGGCGCAAAAAACTTCTGCGCAACAGAAACGAAGAGCTGGAGCAATTAACTGACGCGATTACGATCCGCGAGTTAGCCCGTTTGTTCAGCTTGCGTATGGATGCGGAGACGGGGCTGGAGTTAAACAAACTGTCTATGTGGCTAGAAGCGGCAAGTTTTGGTGCGCCGGGGCAGTTAGCTAATATGCCCGCATACGAAGAACTGCGCGCCGTCTGTACGAAGCTTTCTGCTTGGAAGGACACTAAGCACGACAAGAAGCAATCATCACCCATGTTCACTGGCGACGCTCAGTAGCCAGGTAGCCTGAACTTAAAAACTGTCCCATCGTTCCTTATTGTTGACGGGGCAGTTTTTTTGTAGGGCAGCTTGGAGGAGCGGCACACAGATGTATACGAACAACAGATCCATTCCAGAGACGGCGATATCATCATTACATACACCAAAAACGCACCATATTTCGGTAATCAATCCAACTTGGCAACAACGAAGGCAACCGCCCGATAGTCAAAATGGTCATCTTATAGAAATGGCAAGTTATATCGCCTTGACTCCCTCGAAGGGCCTTATATATAATTACTACATCAATTGAGGGAGGCTCGGTAATGACGAAGCAAAATGAAATGATCGTTGTTCTTGATTTTGGAGGACAATACAACCAGCTGATTGCACGCCGTATTCGCGATTTGGGCGTATATAGCGAGCTGCTGCCTTACAACACGTCGGTAGAACGGATCCGTGAATTGCAGCCTAAGGGCATTGTGTTCTCGGGAGGACCGGCAAGCGTATATGAAGAAAATTCTCCACTCGTCGACCCGGCGATTTATGATCTGAACATTCCAATTTTCGGAATCTGCTACGGTATGCAGCTGATGTCCCATCAGCTGAACGGCAAAGTCGAGCGCGCAGGCAAACGCGAATACGGCAAAGCAGAGGTTGAATTCATAGAGGGCAGCCACATCGCCCATGGCCTTGACCGTGTCCAAACGGTATGGATGAGCCACAGCGATCTTGTTATCGAGCCGCCTGCCGGCTTCAGCATAGATGCGAGCACGGAGCATGCTCCGATCGCGGGCATGAGCAATGCAGACCGTAAGCTGTATGCGGTACAATTCCACCCGGAAGTGCGTCACTCCCAGTTCGGCAATGAGATGATCCGCAACTTCCTTTATAATATCTGCGATTGCGATGGGGATTGGACGATGGAATCCTTCATCGATGATACGATACAAGACATCCGCAACCAGGTAGGCAACAAAAAAGTGCTGTGCGCGCTTTCCGGCGGCGTAGACTCTTCAGTTGTTGCGATCCTGCTTCATAAAGCAATCGGCGATCAACTCACTTGCATGTTCATTGACCATGGTCTTCTCCGCAAAGGTGAAGCTGAAGGTGTAATGGAGACATTTGTGGGCAAATTCGATATGAAAGTGCTCAAAATCGATGCGAAAGACCGTTTCCTTGGCAAGCTGAAGGGCGTCGAAGATCCTGAGCAAAAACGTAAAATTATCGGCAACGAATTTATTTACGTGTTCCAGGAAGAATCGGATAAGCTGGACGAATTTGAATTCTTGGCGCAAGGTACGTTGTATACGGATATCGTAGAGAGCGGTACAGCTACTGCCCAAACGATCAAATCGCATCACAACGTAGGCGGGCTGCCTGAAGATATCAAGTTTACACTTGTTGAGCCGCTTAAGGCTCTGTTCAAGGATGAGGTTCGTAAAGTCGGCGAAGAGTGCGGATTGCCTGAAGCTATCGTATGGCGTCAGCCGTTCCCAGGTCCGGGTCTTGCGATTCGCGTACTTGGTGAAGTGACGGATGAAAAACTCGAAATCGTACGTGAATCCGATGCTATTCTGCGCGACGAGATTGCGAAAGCGGGACTGGATCGCGAGATCTGGCAATACTTCACGGCTCTTCCTAACATGAAGAGCGTTGGCGTTATGGGCGATGCTCGTACGTATTCCTACACGGTAGGTATTCGTGCTGTTACGTCCATCGACGGCATGACAGCGGACTGGGCGCGTATCCCTTGGGATGTGCTGGAGAAAATCTCCGTTCGTATCGTCAACGAGGTCGACAACGTCAACCGTATCGTGTACGACGTGACTTCCAAACCGCCTGCGACCATTGAGTGGGAGTAGATCAACCATCTACATTTTTCAAACCTGTCATATGCTTTGCAATATAAGCTGTATGACATCAAACTCAGTCTCGAATACGCTCCTTTATCTGCACGGTTTAGCAGATAAAAGAGCGTATTTTTTAAAAAGAAGGCTTTTAGGAACAGATGAACATTGCGCACGTAAGCAGTATAATAAAGCTACATATAAGTAAAAATAGTTTATAACCTATTTGGAAAATTGATGCGAGAAGTGAGGAAGGCTAATGGTATTTTTAAGAGAGTTTTTTACCCATCACATTGTGAAGAGAATAATGTTTTTAGCACTAGTTGCGATGCTGCTATTTATTTTTAGGAGTATGATCAATTTACTGCTTCTATTATTCCTCGTTACGTTTGTATTGGGGCGCTTAGAGGGATTTATTACAAAGAAACTCTCTCGCTTTTTTCCTGTCTCTCCTGTAGCAGTAAATATTGTACTGTACGTGCTCCTTATTTCAAGCATAGTCATTGGCTTTTTAAATTATGTGCCTAAGCTCGCGAATCAAGTTGCAGACATGTATAACTACACCATCCGTTTTCTCAATTCACCGCAACAAAATGATGCTGCTCAGATGATTGTCGCTATGCTTGAGAAGCTGGATTTTCAAAAGTATTGGGGCAGCACAATCAACTATGTTTTAAAGCTTGGCAAATGGGTTGAAATGATTCTTTTTGTCATTGTCCTAAGCTTCTTTTATTTAATACAAAAAAAGAAAGTTACTCAGTTTACAGAGAAATTTCGTGATAGCAAAGTAGGCTGGCTGTATAAAGAATTTGAATATTTCGGTAGAAAATTCACATCTTCTTTCGGTAAAGTAATCGAAGTGCAGCTCATGATTGCCCTGTTTAATACGGTTTTAACCATCATTGGTTTATGGATATTAGGTTTTCCGTATCTCTTTGCACTTACCATTATGGTGTTCCTATTAAGCCTCATCCCTGTTGCAGGTGTTATCATTTCTTTCATTCCAATAGGTATTATTGGATATCAAATTGGCGGAATTACATTGGTTATTTGGACAATTGTGATGATTGTCTTTATTCATGGAGTGGAGACTTATGTTCTAAATCCAAGACTATACGCTCAAAAAACAAAATTGCCTATGTTCTATACGTTTATTATTCTTATATTTGCACAGCATTTCATGGGCATATGGGGACTGATTATCGGAATTCCAATCTTTATGTTTTTGCTTGATGTGCTCAATGTTGATCAATCTACTTAGAACGATAGATGGCAAGCAGCACAAATTATGCATCTACTGCAGCAATGAGTGATGATGCAAAAATATTCATGTATCATGATGCCACCACCAGCGACGATCAAGTGAGAATAGTATATATCCATTAACTTTACACCCTCTTTTATTTGCTAATGAGCAAATAAAAGAGGGTGTTTCTAATGTGGAAAAAAAGAAGATCAAAGTTTTGGTCGAAATTTATGAATCGTTATCCAATGTTTCACGAAAATGCTCGACTTTAAGCAACATCAATAATTTTAAAAATATCCATCATATGCCGATAAGAAGATAGGATGAAGGAAACTAACAAGCATAATGGAGGAGAAGGTAATGAAGAAGTTATGGATTGTATTAGTAGCTGTACTATTGTGTACGCCGCTTTTGCAACACGCAAATGCCAGTGAAAAGGTTATTACTGTTTATATTGATGGAGTGAAAGTCAACTTTAGCAGTGATCCTATATTAAAAAATGGAACGACATTTGTGCAATTCAGACCTATTTTTGAAACGCTTGGATATGAGATAGCATGGGATCCTGCAAAAAAACGAATTACTGCTCATAATGATGAGACTGAAATGATTTTGACAGTGGGCAGTACATCCGTAGCCATTAATGGAGTCGTTAAGGAGATCAAAGACCCGCCTTACATTACAAAAGGGAATACGCTAGTTCCTGTCAGATTTATTAGTGAATACAGCGGGAAGCTCGTGAAATGGGATTCGATAAAAAGAGAAATTAAAATCACATCAAATGATGATCAAAACAATATTGCTTGTAAAACGCTAACCAATTGCATAGATTTGGGTAATGAAAAATCGGTAAAAGAGATGCTGAAACCAAATACAATCGTTACCCATAAACAATTTGAATTGTCGGTAAAGAATGATAGAACGGTTATAGCCAAATTATTAATTACACATGGATATGATCTTAGAAAATTATCGGTAGAAGAACAAAAAACACTATTAAAAATAGCTTTAGATAATCGTTTCTTTGACACGATGTCAATGTTAATAGAAAACGGCATATATGTTGATCTTGAGTTGAATTATTTAACAAGTTCTGCGCTTGTAATGGCGATTAAGAACAAAGACAAGGAAATGGTCCGTTTGCTATTAAGCCATGGTGCAGATCCGGCCAAAAAGTATTCAAACGGAACAGGGAAAGAAATCAACAACTTTTACTTCACGCCAATGAACCTGGCTTATGAAATGAAAGAAATGGATATTTATGATCTGTTAGCCCACAAAGCAAAAACTATGGCTGAAGTTCCGGTTCCAAATGGAGTTTCGGTGAGAGATATCAAGGAGCTTAGAAATTATTTGGATGCGTATCATACTAGGTTAAGCACAAATTTAGGTATTGTGAGATTGGGGTATTCAATTGATGAGAATACGAGTAGACTTTACTTGTACGATATTAAAGTTAATTTTTCAGGCGAGGTTTTGGTCGATAATAAACTTGAAACAGGCATGAACCATATTGCCATTGAGAATATATTCGACAATATAAAATTTACAGAAACACAAAAAGTGGAGTTCTTTAGGCAATTAAGAGAGTTTACGGAGGACACAGCCAAAATAACGATGGCATGGATGCCGGGCAAAAAAATAACGGGAGGTTTCTATAAATTCACTTCCTATGTCCCCCAAGGTATACCTATTGAACTACGTCAACTTGCTCTGGAAGTATACGGTTCCTCTATTAATCAATTTTTGACCTGGTCAAACTATACGCCTGACCAAGCGTATTACTACCATGAAACAGAAATAAGTGATTTTCACTGGTATGGTTTTCTTGATGATCAAAATGTAACGACAGATGTTCCCTTAAAGAAGATTTCTATTCCAGCCGGAAATTATAAAATAGCAGTCGGCGAATCATTAGCTATCCCTTATCAATTGTTGCCTGAAAAAGCAACCGATGTTGAATTGGTATGGGAAAGCTTTTATCCGCATATTGCTAGTGTAGATTCCAATGGGGTCGTTGTAGGCTTAAAAGCAGGGCTAGCCTCAATTAAGGTTTATTCAAAGCACGATCCCGGAATTTTTGCGAACTTCCTTGTATGGGTTGGAGATCCGTTGAAGATGTAGTCAAACTATACTTTTGAATTTTTGAGCTTGAACGAGCAGCCATGGCTCCTCCGGCCACTCCTCTGCTATAATGAAGTAATTGCAGGCATACTAACAGGAGGCACCATTTCATGAAGCTGTCACCAACCGTTGTCCGGGATCATATTGATTTGCCGCAAGGCTTTCCGATTCTTGTGTCGCAAACCGAAGGTGTAAGTCCGCCGTTCCAGCGGCTGCATTGGCATACTCCATTGGAAATCAATTTCATCTATAGCGGAAGCGGCTATTATCTGATCAACGGCGGCCGGTATGACTTCCGGCAGGGAGATATTGTTCTGATTAACTCCAACGATCTTCACCGGGCTGTGGAGACGGAGTCGCTTGTGATGGGTATCGTCATGTTCGATCCTGCCTATCTGGCGCTGGAGCAGCGGTACGATACAGAACTGCTGGTTCCATTCCGCGAGATGGGCTTCCGATTCGATAATGTACTCAACAGAGATCATCCCGAACTCATGAAGCTTTGGTCGCTGCTGGCAGAGATGAGGGAAGAGTACTTGCGCAAGGAGCCGCATTACGAAGCGGTCGTTCGGGCTCAACTTGTTCGATTCCTGGCGTACGTTAACCGATATTTCTCCAAGGATGCCGGCAATGGTTCGCTCCATGCAAGAGGTACGGAGACGATCCGGAACGTGCTGCATGAGATGGAAGTGAGAATGGATCATCCATGGACACTGAAAGAATTGTCGGATCGCGCGCATCTCAGCACCTCGCGATTCAGCTCGCTATTTACGCAAGTTGTTGGCACCTCACCAATGGACTATCTGATTCAGCTTCGGTTATCGAAGGCGGTGGAGCTGATTGAAACCACCGATGGGAAGATCATTGATATTGCCTCGGAATGCGGATTCCGCAATTTGTCGAATTTCAACCGCTTGTTCAAGCAGCATATCGGGAAGCTTCCCTCCGAGCTAAGGATATAAAACAGTAAAATAGTATTAGAACATCGTTCTTTCTTATTAGAGAGACGGTGTTTTTTGTTTTATGATAAGTACAGTAAGATAAAAAGCTGACGAAGAGCAAGTTATCGAATAGCTAAGGAGCGTGGAACATATTATTTTTCTTGGTATAGACGCAGGAGGCACCAAGACGCATGCCTTGCTGGTAGACGAGAAGGGTAAGGTGCTTGGCCAAGGCCTCAGCGGCAATGGCAATCATCAGACGGCGTTTGAAGACGCGCGCACCAATATCGAATCCGCATGTAATGCTGCATTGAGTGAAGCAGGCATCACGAAAGAGCAAGTGACTTTTGCCTATTTTGGCCTTGCCGGAGCGGATCGCGAACCGGATTACAACATTTTAAGACCAATGATTGCTTCATTGGGGTATGATAGACATGCGATTGCATGCGATACAATGATCGGCATGAGAGCTGGCACTAGCCGCTCGCACGGCGCGGTTATTATTAGCGGGACAGGCTTCAACGCCGCTGCGCGCAATGCGAATGGCGAAGAATTGCAATATGGCGGCTTCGGCTACTTGTTCGGCGACGGACAAGGCTCGGGCTCCGATCTGGCTGTACATGCATTCCGTACGGCAATCAGAAGCTGGGAAGGACGCGAGGAATATTCCATCCTAACCAAGCTGGTGCCTGAGACGCTAGGCTATGAATCGGTACAAGCGATGTACGACGACGCGCTGGACAACGGCAAGCGTCCTCCAAAGGATCTGGCGAAGCTGGTATTTGAAGCGGCGGGCCAAGGCGACGCGGTTGCGATTCGCATTTTGCGCGAAGCTGGATTCGAGCATGCCAATGCGGTCAATGCGTTAATTAAACGTCTCGGCATGGAAGAGGATACGTTCGATGTTGTGCTGATCGGCAGTGTGATGTCGCGCGGCAGTTCGCCGCACATGGTTGACGCGATCAAGGAAGCAGTGGCTAAGACGGCTCCGAATGCCAGCATAGTAAGGCTGAATGTTGATCCTGTTATCGGCGCCGTTATGAGTGCGATGGACAGCAGCGGCGTTAAGATCGACGACGCTACGGATGCAACACTGAGAAGCATTACTTTTTAATAACAAACAACAGTCACCCGCAACTATAGATGCCAGGGGCACAAACCACATTATTAAGGGAGGCAACACTGATATGTCTAACAAAAAAGCATTGAAAATCGCCGTTATTGGCGGCGGCTCTTCTTACACACCGGAAATCGTAGAGGGCTTTATCAAGCGTTACGACGAAATGCCTATCCGCGAGCTTTGGCTCGTTGATATTGAACAAGGCAAGCACAAGCTTGAAATTGTAGGGGATTTGGCAAAACGCATGGTTAAAGAGGCTGGCCTGCCAATCGAGGTTCACCTGACGCTGGATCGCCGCGAAGCGATTGCAGGCGCAGACTTCATTACGACGCAAATGCGTGTCGGATTGCTGGAAGCTAGAAAGCGCGACGAGCATATTCCAATCTCGCACGGTGTAATCGGTCAAGAAACAACAGGCCCAGGCGGCATGTTCAAGGCGCTTCGTACCGTTCCGGTTATTCTGGATATCTGCAAAGATATCGAAGAACTGGCTCCGGACGCATGGCTATTCAACTTCACGAACCCTGCTGGTATCGTAACAGAGGCTGTTCAAAAATACAGTAAAGTTAAAACAGTTGGCCTATGTAACTCGCCAATCAACTTCTACAAGTTCCTGGCGAAGGAATACGGTGTAACTGAGCGTGACGTATTGCCGGAATTCGTAGGCATCAACCATCTGCACTGGGTAACGGCTGCCTATGTAAACGGCGAAGACAAGCTGCCTGAGCTGATCGGCAAAGGCCGTGAGTACACAGCTTCGAACGTAACAGCATTTGACTGGGATGCTGATTTCCTAAGCTCGCTTGGTTCGATTCCGACATACTACCTGCGTTACTTCTACATGACTGACAAAATGCTGGAAGACATGAAGGAATCGATGGAGAAAAACGGCACGCGCGCTGACGTTGTAAGCCGTGTGGAGTCCGAGCTGTTCGAGCTGTACAAGGACGTTAATCTGAAAGAAAAGCCGAAGCAATTGGAGCAACGCGGTGGAGCTTACTACTCCGAAGCTGCGGTTAACCTGATGCATTCCCTTTACACGGACAAACGCGATATTCAGACGCTGAACGTTCGCAATGGCAACATCATCGACTTCTTGCCAGAGGACGCAAGCATTGAGGTTAACTGTGTCGTAACGGCGCAAGGACCAATCCCGATTCCACTGCAAAACGTGCCTGCGCATGTGACAGGCCTGCTGCACGCTGTGAAGACGTATGAGTCTTTGACTATCGAAGCAGCTATCTCCGGCGACAAAGGCATCGCACTGCAAGCGTTGGTTCACCATCCGCTTGTACCAAGCGTATCCGTAGCGAAAACGCTGCTTGAAGAGATGCTGGAAGCAAACAAAGAATACCTGCCTAACTTCTTCAAATAATATAAACCTTTAATGGGCTGACCTGAAAGCGGCGAATAGCTGGCTTTCGGGTCAGCCTTTTTTTAACGAATGATTACAAGTTGGTGACATGTTTATGGAGAATCGGATACATCTTGCAGGTATGCTTGGCTCTTGATGAGATTCACAGGAGTCCAATAAGAAGCATCCATAAGGAGGAACTTTCATGTTCACGCTCAAGAATGTATCCACTCCATTATACAGCCACAAGGACAAGGCAGTAGAATGGCGCCTGAAACAAGGGATATGGGGATCTATCTGCATCACGTTGCTGTTCCTATTGATAACCGCTGCGCTTGCAGGTTGTGCCATTGCTCCGGCAAACCCGGACAATCCGTCCATTCCGAACGGTGAGACATCAACTCCGAACCTACCGGACGAAGAAAAGGAGACGGTATCTCCGCCTGCTGAAGAAGCTAATATTCCATCGAATCCGCCGGTCGAGTATAAGACGGCTTGGCCGGACTTAACGGTTACTTCGTCCAGCGGGCATCTGGTCAATAGTTGTGTTCCGGACAGTCTTAGGGACAAGGCAACCACACTGACGACCAGCGACGGGGTGCATCTATCGGCGCTTGTACTGGGCAGCGGCACCAAGGGAGTATTGCTTGCCCATGAGCAGGGCTATAATATATGTTCCTTTCTTGATATGGGGGTGGAGCTTGCCGATCACGGCTATCTGGTCGTTATCCCGGAATACCGCGATCATGGCGCCTCTCAGAGCACGGGAGACACCCAGCCCATTGACCTTGATGCAGACGCTGCGCTGAGCGAACTCGCCCGGCTTGGCGCGGAACGAGTCTTTCTGGCGGGGGCATCGTGCGGCGGCTCCACGGCTATCATCGCAGGCGTTCGTCAAGAGCTGCCCATTGAAGGCTTAATCATTCTCTCTTCGCCTGCCCAGTGCGGTTCTCATGATGCCATACCGGGCGTCAAAGAGATAAAGGTGCCATCCCTGTTTGTTTTTTCGCCTGGCGACTACGGCGGTTCCATTGAGAAGCATGTGCGTCAGCTGTACAAAGCGTCCGGAGCAGCCGATAAAACATTGATTGTGGATAAGAGCGGCTACCACGGAACGGATATGTACCATAGAGGCGAAGAAGGTGAAAAGCTGAGAAGCGAGCTTATCTCGTTTATTAAGGCGGCATTGGATTGAGACAAGCGTCCCGTTCGTTAAGAGCAAGCATAGGAGAGCGCTACACTAAATGGCGAGCAAAGAACGAAGCAAAAGGCGATGGTCCTGAACGTATAGGACCGTCGCCTTCTTCTGTATAAGTACAATGTATGCCGATCTGTCTTTTGATAAAAAAGGTTATTGCGTATATTCGTTATAGTTGTTATACTTGAAATATAACAGACAAACAATTGAGGTGATGAGACTTTGATGCTTGATATCGATCTCCAGTCGGAGACACCGATTTATACGCAGCTGGTTAATGGCATTATTGAAGGCATTGCCAGAAGACAGCTGCTGCCCGGTGAAGCGTTGCCTTCGGTCCGATCACTGGCTGCCGATCTTGGCATTAACCTGCATACCGTCAACAAAGCCTATCATCTGTTGAAGCAAGAGGGCTATGTGCAGATCAATCGGAAGCAAGGGGTCGTGATCGAGCCGGATGCTTTCCCACCTGCAGACGAAGCGTTCAAGGATCGACTTGCCCGGCAGCTTCGGCCGCTGCTCGCGGATGCGATCTGCAGAGGCATGACGAAGGCTGAACTCGAAGCAGTATGCTCGGCTGTATACGATGATATGAGAGCTAATGAACAGGGAGGCGTTTAAAGATGAATGATGGATGGATGATGATACTGGTATTGACGCTCATGTTGCCAATCGTTTTTATATCGACGGTTATCCCGTTTCTTACCCGGCGGATTGAGAGTTTCGGCGTAACGGTGCCGGAGGCGGCGCAGCAGGATCCGGATATTAAAGGGCTCCGCAATCAGTTTTTATGGCTAAACGGGAGTGTAGGCGTCCTTCTTACGGCTTCTCTGTTTTTCCTATCTAGCGGAATGTCGGATGAAAAGAAGTGGAGTATAGTGCTGCTGGCGCATGTATTTGGATATCTGATCTTCTCATTTGCGATGTATCTGAAAAATCATTATGCCGTCAAGCGTATGAAGTCCAGCAAAGGATGGAAAACGGAGAGTGTGCAGCGTGTCGTTGTAAGCACGAAATTTCGTAATTCCAAGCTCACGCTTTCGAATTTTTGGTTCGCTCCCCATGTGCTTCTCATTTTGGCGACGGTGCTGATATGCGTATTGTATTATGATCAGTTCCCTGCGCAAATTGCGATGCAATACGGTATAGATGGTGAAGTGACGCGCAGCGTAGAGAAAAGCTATATGGCTGTCATGTGGCCGGTTATCGTGCAATCCTTCTTGCTCATTGTATTTCTATTCTGCAATTACGCGATCAGCCTTAGTAAGCAGATTGTGGAGGGGAGCGATCCTGAAGGCTCGTTGGCCCGCAATATCAAATTCCGCAGAATATGGTCTGGTTATATTATTTTTACCGGCTTTGCCGTTATGGCCCTTATGGCTCTGTTTCCAATTGGTCAGCTGCAAGAGTGGAGTATTAACGCAACGATGATTGCGACATTCAGCATTGTCGGCTTTATTACGATCTCGTCCATTGTCCTCTCCTTTGTTACCGGGCAAGGGGGCAGCAGGCTGAAGCATTCGTCGGATCATCAAGGCCAGACGGTAGCGACGCAGGATATGGACCAATATTGGAAGATGGGACAAATTTATTTCAATCCCAAGGATCCAGCAATCTTCGTCGAAAAAAGGTTCGGAATCGGATGGACGCTCAACTTTGGCAATAAGCTGGGCTGGTTGTTTATCATCGTCATCGTGGGACTGTCGATTTCACTGCCTTACATTATTGAATAACATATAAGCCCGCAGAAGCGCTCTTCTCGCTTTCGAGTGAGAGGATGCGTCCTGCGGGCTTTGTCGGCTCTATCAGTAGTATATGACGGTTTTAGGAGGGGGATAAGCTTAGTCCGACATGGAATAGGGATAAAAAAGCATGACTTTTGTTGAAATACGATTGAAAACGCTCTTTTTACGAATGATTGTAGAAATTCCATGGTGAATATTCGTGAAAAATGTTGACAAAACGTTCACATTCTCTTTAAAATTGATTACGGATAACAACAACCGCATAGAACTTTTCGTATAATCTCAAGAATCGGCTTGAGAGTCTCTACTCGATCACCGTAAATGATCAGGCTACGAAGAGAGTGGAAGCCCATCGCAGCGGCCCTGCGCATGGCGTTTCCCCTTTTTGCAGAGCCTAGTCGAAATGCGCATTCCAGCATTTGAAGCTAGGTTTCTTTGTTTGTTCCAACACAATTTTGGGAGGGTATTATCAAAATGGAACGTTTCTTTCGATTGAAGGAACTGGGAACAAATGTCAGAACTGAAATTATGGCGGGGCTGACGACTTTCATGACGATGGCCTACATACTAGCTGTCAACCCGGCAATCTTGACGCCGACTGGCCTGGACTGGACAGCGGTCTTCCTGGCTACGGCGCTTTCCGCAGGTATTTTCACCATCGCAATGGGTTTATTCGTAAACTTCCCGGTTGCTTTGGCGCCAGGTATGGGTCTTAATGCATATTTTGCTTCCGTCATCTTGGCTTCGGCCGCTTCGGATGTTCCGATTTCTCCGGCTATGGGACTTACAGCCGTCTTTATTTCCGGTATTCTCTTTATCATCCTTACCGTAACACAGGTTCGCCAGTTGTTAATTACAGCTGTACCGGACAGCTTGAAGCATGCGATTACGGTCGGTATTGGTCTATTCATCGCTGTAATCGGTCTTAAAAACAGCGGACTGATGACGATTATCGCATTCGACAACGGAGATACGCTGATCTCCCTTGGCAGCTTCCATAATGAAAATGTTGTGTTCACGGTCATTGCGATCGCGTTGATTGCGATTCTGATGGTGCTGCGCGTGCCAGGTGCCATCCTATTCGGTATTCTGGGTACGACGATTATCGCACTAATCTCGGGTCACGTGAACATTAGCGAAGCGTTAAACGGCAAGACTTGGATTCCTGACTTCTCCACGATGAACGTATGGCATTTCGATTTTGCCGGCGTACTGGAAGTAGGTCTGATCACCGTCATTCTTACCTTTACGTTTGTTGAATTGTTCGATACATTCGGCACACTTGTCGGCACGGCAAACCGCGCAGGCATTATGAAGAACCCTGAAGAAGGCAAGAAACGCGTAGGCAAAGCGATGATGGTTGACGCAATTGGCGTTGGCGGCGGCGCTATTCTCGGTACAAGCACCGTAACGGCTTTCGTCGAGAGCTCCGCAGGTATCGCGCAAGGCGGCCGTTCCGGTCTGACGGCTGTGACGACGGGCATCTGCTTCCTGCTTGCGATCTTCCTCTCTCCTCTTGTAGCGTTGGTGCCAGGTACAGCTACGGCTGCTGCACTGATTATCGTCGGCGTGCTGATGATGCAATCCGTGAAGGAGATTGACTTCTCCGATATGGTCTATGCAATTCCAGCGTTCCTGACATTCGCTATGATGCCTTTCACGTACAGCATTGCAAACGGCATTTCCTTCGGTATCGTTTCGTACGTACTGTTGGCGGCTGTAGCCAATATTGCTGGCAAAGGCAAATACAAAATCCACGTGCTTATGTGGATACTAGCCATTCTGATTATCGCTCGCTACGCCTTTATGGGCAGCGAATAATAGAGTTTGGCAGAGGCAGCGCTGGGCCGGCGCTGTCTCTTTTTTTTATGCGGGTAATGCCATACGTTATAATGAAGGAAGACGATGGGCAGGAGTGATGGGGAGAGCATGAACCGTATAGATTTGAATTGCGATATGGGAGAGAGCTTCGGCGCCTATCGATTGGGGCAGGACGAGATAATCATGAAGCATATATCTTCGGCCAATATAGCTTGCGGCTTCCACGCAGGAGACCCAGGCACGATTAGAAGAACGGTCCAGCTTGCTATGAGCTGCGGGGTAGCCATTGGCGCGCATCCCGGCTTGCCTGATCTGGCGGGCTTCGGGAGACGGAGAATGGAGATTGCGCCGCGTGAAGCTTTTGAGATGACGGTGTATCAGATCGGGGCAGTGCAAGCTTTTGTTCGAGCGGAGGGCGCTACCCTTACGCATGTGAAGCCTCATGGCGCGCTGTATAATATGGCGGCTCAAGACGAAGCGCTGGCGGAGGCGATCGCCGAAGCCGTGTACAAAGTAGAGGGAAATGCGCTGCTGTATGGGTTGGCAGGAAGTGCGCTTATTCGTGCAGCGGAGAAAATAGGTCTTACGGCTGCTCAGGAAGTGTTTGCAGATCGTTCCTACGAAGCGGACGGTACCTTGACTCATCGGTCGCTGCCAGGGGCCGTTATTGCCGATTCAGCCGTTGCGGCGTCACAGGCTGTTGACATGATCGTCAAGGGCCAAGTAATGACGAGGCAGGGAACTCCGCTAGCGCTTCAAGCGGATACCGTATGTGTGCATGGAGATACGCCTGAGGCGGTTAAGCATGTACTGGCATTAAGGGAGGCGCTGAGTAAAGCGGCCATTGGGGTCCAGCCACCCGGCAAGCTGCTGCGATAAGGGGGAGTTTTTCATGAATCAAAGCCTGAACGATTCGTTTTTGCCATTGGGAGATTCAAGCGTACTTATTCGTAAGGGAACAACCATTGATAAAGGTACACATCGATGGATTATGTCTGTCATGCAGCTTCTTGAGGCTCAGCGATTCGATGGGATGATCGAATGTGTGCCGGCATTCGCCTCTATTGCCGTTCATTACGATCCTCTTGTCGTATGGCGCAGCCGATCGCTGCAGGAAAAAGGACATGCGTCGGTATATGAAACGGTATGCAAGCGTTTGGAGCAGTGTCTATCCCTTTTGTCGGAAAAAGAGGACAATAGATTGCCGGAACGAGTCGTTACGATCCCTGTCTGCTACGGGGGCGATTACGGTCCTGATCTGCAGGAGGTTGCCGAGCATTGCGGGTTATCTGCTGAAGAGGTTGTCTCGCTTCATACAAGCGGTTCATACAGCGTCTATATGATTGGGTTTGCGCCGGGTTTTCCATATTTGGGCGGTATGCCGCCCAGTATCGCTGCGCCTAGACATAAGACGCCGAGAATCGTCATACCGGCCGGAAGTGTCGGCATAGCGGGTGCGCAGACGGGTGTATACCCGCTGGCAACGCCCGGCGGTTGGCAGTTGATCGGCAGAACGCCGCTCCCCCTATTCCGGCCGGACCAGCAAATTCCGAGCTTGCTTGAAGCGGGAGATCATGTGAGGTTCGAGGCGATCAGCGAGCAGCAATATAAGGAATGGGAAGGGGCAGAGCAGCTATGAGCTTGACGGTGCTAAAGCCCGGACTGCTGGCGACCGTGCAAGACCTTGGACGCTACGGCTATCAGAAGTATGGCGTTGCAGTAGGCGGAGCGATGGATGAGCCGGCGGCGCGAGTCGCGAACTGGCTCGTCGGCAACGAGGATGCCGAAGCTGTGCTGGAGCTTACTTTGACTGGTACGGAGCTAAGGGTAGATCAGGATATGTGGCTCGCTGTATGCGGCGGCGATATGGGAGCCCGGACGGATGCTGGAGAAGTCGTACCGCTATGGCGTCCGGTATGGATAGCCGAAGGAACGATTCTGTCGTTCCGTCACTATCAATCCGGCTGTCGAACGTATGTGGCCATTGCCGGAGGGTTGGAGGCAAATGTGAGCATGGGCAGCCGCAGCACGTACTTGCGCGGAGCAATAGGCGGCTTGGATGGCAGAACGCTGGGAACCGGAGATCGCCTGGAGATCAGACAGAGGGGTAGAGAAGCTTTGGCGATTGATAAGCTGGAGGTATCGTCATCGGGCAGGTTGAAGTGGCCGTTATGGCATGCGGGCGGATTTGCGGTCGCCCCAAGAGAGGTGCATACCGTACGGCTGATGCAGGGCGAGCATCAGAATCTGCTGACAGCCGAAGCACTTCGGAATTTGTATCATGAGGTATTTCGCATTGGCCCTTCGTCTGACCGTATGGGATATCGTCTTCAAAGCGAACGCAAGTTGAAATTCGGAGAGCAGGCATCGGAACTTATAACCGAACCTGTCGTCCATGGCACGATTCAGCTGCCGCCGGACGGGAATCCGATCGTGCTGCTGGCTGATCGGCAGACAACAGGCGGATATCCGCGCATCGGCCAAGTCGCATCGGTCGATATTCCGGTATTCGCCCAGTTGAAGCCTGGAGATCGCATCCGATTTTATTCGGTTACGCCTATCGAGTCCGAGCGGTTAAAGCTGGAGTCAGAGCTGGACATGAATCAACTGCGCACGATAATCGCTTTAAAGCTGCATCATAAAACATAAGGGCGGAGTGCCTGGCCGGAGAGCTTGTTGATTCTCTCCGGACCGAGGCGTTCCGCCCTTATTTGAAGAATAAGAAGTGCGTCGGCAGCTTTCGCAGCTTGCCGCCGTCTGATGGTTTGTTAATTACTTTGCCATTAAAGATAAGGGAAGAAGATCCGCCGCCGTCGAGATTATAGGCATCTATTGTGCCGTATCCTCGAAGCAGCGTCTGCAATTCGGCGAGCGTAGCGCCGGAGCTGCCAGCTTCATTGTAGCCGTCTGTTACTAGCAAGAGGAGCTGATCGTCCTTGTAATTGGCGATAACAGTCCTTGGCGCACGCTTTGGACTCGTCTGCCACTTGGCTGGAATCTGCTGCGACACGCCTCCTTTTAACAAGACCGGTACGAAGGAAGCGCCGAATTTCGGTTTTTTGGCATCCAATTGATCCTTGCTTGCAAACAGGCCGCCGATCAGCTTGTTCTTCTCACTCAACCCCACGAAGAAGAGATCGGAATAGGAAGCTTGGAAGCCGGATACATATTCGCCATCCGCAATCGTGGTGCTCAGCGGATATCGCTTGCCGCCGCCGTCCGCGAAGCCGCCGGCATTGACGCCGACCGCCGCTTTATGCTGCTTGACCGCGTCCAGTGTGGTCATGGACGTGCCGATTTCTGAGCCGCCCATGACCATTTTCATCGCATCATCCGATTTCAGCTGGATTTTGACCGCATAGCTCCGGAAATTGTCATTCTTGAGATAGAAGAGCTGGGCTCTCAGCTTGTCGGAATTAATAGTAGCTGCGGGCTTGCCAAGCTTGGCTGTTATGTTGTTGTCATAGATTTGAAGAGGACGTTTGGCTTGAGCGGTTGCCGTCTTGGCGATCGCATTCATTTCCGCATTGGTTTTGTTGTACAGCTCGATCTCCGTCTTAATCGATTCGCTGGTATGTACGGCGGTGTCTCTTGCCTGGTCAAGGCCTGCTGCAGCTTCATTCATATACACGCGGTCTGGAGCATGCTCCTCCGCGCCAGGCTCGGTGATGCCGCCTTGCGTCAACTCGATAGCTATCGTGGAGAAGAGCAGCCATAGCAGTATGCCGATAAAGGGAGAAAGCGCCAGCAATGCTGTACGGTTCAATGTTTTTACGGTTATGTTCATTTGAGGACATCCAAGCTTTTTTTCAGTTCGTTCAACTGTTTCTTCACTTCATTAAGCTGCGTATACAGCTTGTTGCTATTATCCGTTTTATTGTCGGCATTATCCTTCGTGAAGGTAAGAAGCTCGTTAAGCGCATCTATCTTTTCTTTCAGCAGCGCAATCTCGCCTGCATACGTGGACTCCAGAGCAGTTAGCCGGGAATCGTAGGTCTTCTGCATATCGGCGATTTGGGCCGAGGTCTGCCGTTCGATATCGGCGGTGATATCGCGCTGCAGCTTGTCTGTATAGAGCTTGGCGCCCAGCAAGCCGCCTCCGATCAATAGAATCCATATGCCGATAAAGATCAGTAACGGGGCCTTTCCTCTTTTCTTGCGTGTGCCCGTGGACTGACGGCTTACAGTTGCACTATCTACTTGCAAATCATTCATTGTGTTCATTCACCTCTTTATTCTGTCAATTCGGGTACGCTGTGATGGATGAACGAACGTGAAACGGGATGTCCTTATGAAATGCGGCCGCACCTTTACACGGCATAATCATCTGTCGCTGCTTGTCCATCTCTACTACTAACGACAAAAAGCGGCAAAAAGGTTGCGAATGTCATCCTATTGTAACAAACGGCAGGATGGCTGTCGCCACCAACGGACAACTTGACGGAAGACAATTATTGGTTATGCGAGAATTGCTTTTTTGTAGGGCGCGAGTTCGTGTTGTATAATGAAAGAGTTAAGCATGAAATGCCAAATGGAAAGGATGATCCTCATGGGACAGCAAAATAAAGAGTTGGCCATGTTCGCGGGAGGCTGCTTCTGGTGCATGGTTACGCCGTTCGAGGAAATGCCGGGTATTCTATCCGTCGTATCAGGTTATACGGGCGGACATACCGTCAACCCAACGTACGAGGAAGTATGCTCCGACACGACTGGACATACCGAAGCCGTACAGATTGCCTATGATCCTTCTCTGTTCTCATACGAGCGGCTGCTCGACATCTTCTGGCGTCAGATTGATCCGACGGATGCAGGAGGACAATTCCATGATCGGGGCTCCTCTTACCGGTCTGGAATCTATTATTATACGGAAGAACAGCGTCAACAAGCGGAAGCATCGAAGGGAGCTCTTCAGTCCAGCGGCCGTTTCGATAAGCCGATCGTGACGGAGATCGAGCCTGCCGGAGACTTTTATCCCGCTGAAGATTATCATCAGGACTACCATAAGAAAAATCCGTACCGTTATAAAATGTACCGCAAAGGCTCCGGTCGCGACAGCTTCATCGCAAGCAATTGGAAGCTGAAGAAGGATCTTGGCGAGTTGAAGAAGAACCTGACACCGATTCAATATGAAGTGACGCAAAATAGCGGCACTGAACGTCCGTTCACCGGCGAATATTGGGATCATATCGAAGAGGGCATCTATGTCGACATCGTATCGGGCGAACCTCTGTTCAGCTCCAAGGATAAGTACGATGCAGGCTGCGGCTGGCCTAGCTTCACGAAGCCATTGCAGAAATCGGCTGTAACTGAGCATTCGGACAATAGCCATTTCATGGTCAGGGTTGAGGTGCGCAGCCAAGAAGGCGACTCCCATCTAGGTCATGTATTCGATGATGGACCCCAGCCAACCGGACTTCGGTATTGCATCAATTCCGCATCCTTGCGGTTTGTATCGAAGGATAAGCTGGAGGAAGAAGGGTACGGTCAATATCGCTCGTTATTTGAATAAAGGGAGAGACGGAAATGACTACAACAGATTTAGGGGAGCTTCATATCAAGGCGAACGCAGTAGGGGTGCTGGACGCTATCCGAGGCCGCCGTTCCATCGGCCGGCTTAAGCCGGATGCTGTAGAGCGGGAGATTATTGAAGCGTTATTGGAGGCGGCGTCCTGGGCGCCGAGCCATCATAATACACAGCCTTGGCGTTTTGTCGTTATGACGGGAGAAGGAAGATCGCTGTTAGGCGAGGGCTATGCCAGAGTAACAGCAGCGAATGTGCCTGAGCTGGAAGGCGAGGAGCTTGAGGAGCGGCTGCGGAAGGAACGTGTGAAAGCGAATCGTGCGCCTGTTGTCATTGCAGCGATTTGTTCTCCGGCTGACGACCCGAGAGCGGTTCGCGAGGAGGAGCTTGCGGCTGCGCAGGTCGCGGTGCAGAACTTGCTGCTTGCCGCGCATGCTTACGGACTTGGCGCCATCTGGCGCTCGGGAGCGCCGATGTTCCATCCGCGTATGAAAGAAACGTTCGAGCTTCGTGAGGATGAAGAGCTTGTCGCATTCATCTATCTGGGTTATCCCGATATGACTGCGCCAGAGCCAAAGCGTACGCCGGTTACGGACAAGACGATTTGGGTGCAAGGATAAGCGTAACGTTAATAGGTCGTGTGACAAAGGGCTTCGCCGAGTGCGGGGCTCTTTTTTTTGAACACCACTATACAAAACTATAGCTACCCTTCCATTTAATTCCTCGGTATAGTTAGAGGTGGTGTTGCTACTTTTGGAGCAAGACTATTATCCTATTAAAGAGAAAGTAGGCATCAAATGAAAAAGTTTATTTCTATTCTTATTGCCATCGTTATGGCACTCAGCTTTGCAACGGGCACTCAAGCCGCTTCGAACCCATTATCCATTTGGGTAGACGGCGAGCAAGTACAATTCGGCTCTAATACGCCGATTGTGGAGAAAGGCACCACGCTAGTTCCAGTTAGAATGCTTCTGGAGAAGCTGAGCTTCAAGATTGACTGGAATGAAGAGAACCGCGTCGTAACGGCGACAAGCACTAATCCTAGAAATCAAGCAATCATCAGCTTGCAGATTGACCATACAACAGCATACGTCAACAGCCAGCCACAGCAACTGGCGGTAGCGCCTAAGATTCAAAACAAAGCGACTTATGTGCCGCTTCGCTTTATTGTAGAAGCAACAGGCTATGAGATCGATTGGAATGATGCAGAGCGTAAAATCTCCATCGACACCATTCAGGAAAGCCGCGGCTTCATGTGGAAGGTTGAGAAAGGCGGCAATACCGTCTATATGCTCGGCTCTATCCATGTAGCGAACGAAGCGATGTATCCGCTCAGAGACGAAATTATGGATGCTTTCATGGAAGCCGATCATCTAGCACTGGAGATTGACTTTACTTCGGAAGAAAATATCTCTGACTTTCTCAATAGTATAAGCACTTATAATGATGGGACGACGCTGCAAAATCATATCTCAGCTAAAACGTATCAATACGTCGTCGAGTTGCTAACGGACCTGGGCTACCCAACGTATGCGCTCGATCAATTTAAGCCATGGTATGCATCCATGCTTCTTGACGCCGAAAGACGAGAAGATAGCGAATATAAGTCAGAGCTTGGCATTGATGACTACTTCATGAAGCTTGCGGAAAAATCGAAACTGCCTATTATCGGTCTGGAGTCTTCCAAGTCCCAACTGAATATGCTGAACAACTTCTCGGATCGTATTCAAGAGGAGATGTTGTTTGGTTCTATCGTTAGCTTCTATGTCGAAGAAGAGCCAGTGAAAGATTTGTCCGATATGTGGATCGACGGAAACCTCGACATGCTTACTGATATGGCTGTACAAACTCAGAAGAGCGATGCGGAGTATTACAAAGCGATGCTGCAAGACCGCAACGTGCTGATGGCTGAGAAGATCGACGCTTTCCTTAGCGGCGACAAATCCGAAACTTATTTTGTCGTAGTTGGAGCGCTCCATATGGTAGGCGAGCATGGACTGGTTCCTTTGCTTGAGCAGAAGGGTTATACCGTAACAAGAGTATAGACAATTGAAGGGCCGACGGCAGATGATGCCGCGGCCCTTTTCTTTTTGAGGGAATAGACTTACACCAGCTTCTTGATGGTGAAGTTTTCACCAAGGACGAACCAGTTTTGCGGGAAGTTGACGCCAAGCACCCAATAACTCACGCCCCGCAGTTTATAGGCTTTGACGATATCGAACTTGGCTTGCACGCTGCGGGCATCCTCGTACCAGACGACATGCTCCCTGCCTTCCTCGTCATAATAATGATAGTAAGGAGACTGTGACTCCTCGTCATAACGAATCGTAGCCCCATACTTGGCGGCGCGGTTGACGGCTTCGTACGGACTGACCGTCGGGGCCCATCCGCCTCCTTGCACGTAAGGCAGCTTCCAGTCATAGCCGTACAGGGGCATGCCCATCACAATCTTCTCCGAAGGGATGACGGAAAGAGCGAAGTTCAGCACTTTGACGACCTCGTTCAGCGGAGCAACCGCTCTTGGCGGACCGCCGGACCAGCCCCACTCATAGGTCATGAGGATCACGAAGTCAACAATTCTGCCGTGTGCGGCGTAATCATGCGCTTCATATAAGGTCCCCGTTTGATTTGCTGAAAGTTTGGGGGCAAGTGCCGTAGATACTTGTAAGTTGTAAGGATGGAGGGCATCGACTAAACGCTGCAAAAATTCATTGTAAAGTTCGCGATCAGCCGGGGGCACATATTCGAAGTCGACGTTAATGGCGAGGTAGCCCTTCTCTCTCATCACATTCAGTATGTTAGCGATTAAGGAGGACTGATAGTTGGAATCAGAGAGAACGGCGTGTGCAATATCGGGCTTGAAGGTTCCATTCTCGAAATTAGTAATGACCATCATCGGAGCAACCCGCTTGCTATATGCGGCGTTGATTATAGCTGAATCGTCGAGCGGGGTAAGCGAGCCGTTCATCTGCACTCTGTAGCTGAAAGGGCTGAGGTAGGTAAGATAATCGCCGATTTGGTTGACGAGCTCAATGCCATTGCTGCCCAACTTCTCGGTGTAGGCGTTCACTTCTATGATGGGCTTGGCAGCCTTTGGAATGGTTAATAGCTGTCCGGGCATGATAAGGGCAGGATTTGTAAGATGATTGGCTTCCACAAGTTGCCTGATGGATACACCGTACCGCTGCCCAATTTTCCATAAAGATTCGCCAACCAGCACTTTATGCTGGAGTCCGTCGCCAGGAGACGGGATGATGACGGCCTGGCCGATGACAAGCGGGCTTTGCGCCGTGAAGCTATTTGCGGCATAAATATGCTCAAGCGGCACGTCATACCGCTGCGATAGCTCCCATAACGAATCCCCTTTTTTGACCGTATGGATCTGCATACGAAACCCTCCCAAAAATTGCTCTCTACTTTCATCTATATTCACCAATGCAGGCTCGTAGTCATAAAGATCAAAAAGGGATGATTTAAGCAAGCTACCGTTAGTGTTGACAACTAATTACAGTTTTCACGGCTTTAAAACGACTAAAAAACGAACTTTAACAATTGATCTCCTTTTAATGTTCGTATTTTGTTGACAGGCTAGTGACGATTCGATAAACTAGAATAGGTTTGAGGCGGAACATGCCGCCCATTCGTATTCTCGTATATATTCGGGGCAGGCCCGAATGTCTCTACCCGGAACCAGTTATTTCTGGACTACGAGTTTGAATAATCTACATGTGTTAGCTAGAGGTGATCAGTCATCTATGCACCCCGATTGCGGATGTATGGAGGCTATATATCGCCAGAACGTATCGATCCGCAAGCCGATAGAGGGGTTGCTCTCATCAGGAGCAGTTTTTGCTGTTTATAGCGGGCGCGTACAGGGCAAATGTAGCATTCATTCATTTGAAGCTTTCCTTAAAGGAATGTTTCCTCGAGAGGTCCTTGGCATATCGTCGTTAAGATTGCTTGGGGTCTTTTTTATTTGCTTATAAGATAATCTCAATAAAGAAAGTGGGTTTGAGCACATGTCTGCTAAGGTGGGCGTCATTATGGGCAGCAAGTCGGATTGGGACACAATGAAATTAGCCTGCGACGTTCTGGAGGAATTGAATATTCCTTATGAGAAAGGGGTCGTCTCGGCGCATCGTACGCCGGACCTTATGTTCGAATATGCGGAGTCAGCTGCGGAGCGCGGACTTAAGGTCATTATCGCGGGAGCAGGCGGCGCCGCTCATCTACCCGGCATGGTCGCATCAAAAACGACTTTGCCGGTTATTGGCGTTCCCGTTAAATCTTCGAATTTGAACGGTCTGGATTCCTTGCTGTCAATCGTACAGATGCCAGGCGGTATCCCGGTTGCGACTGTTGCGATTGGCAATGCAGGAGGCACCAATGCAGGCTTGCTGGCAGCTCAAATCCTGGGCGCTTTCGATCCGGCAATTCAAGATCGTGTGCAAGCGAGACGCGATCGCATTAAGCAGGAAGTGCTGGAAAGCAGTGAAACTTTATGATCGAAGGCACGGATAACGTGAGCAGGGAAGCTGCTGCTGAGGCTGCCGCTTCATCGAATGCCGCAACGATTCTCCCTGGAGCAACTATCGGCATACTTGGCGGCGGTCAACTGGGCAGAATGCTTGCGAACGCTGGCAGTGCGATGGGCTACCGATTTGTCGCACTCGATCCCACTCCGGACGCTCCGATGGGACAAGTTGCTGACCAGATTGTTGCCGCGTACAACGACAGAGACGCTGCTCGCGAGCTCGCAGCCCGCTCGGACGTCATCACATACGAGTTCGAGAATGTGGACGCGGATGTAGCGGCTATGCTGATGTCGGAATCCTATGTTCCGCAAGGCAGCGAATTGTTGTATACGACGCAGCACCGTCTTCGCGAGAAGCGGGCGATTGAAGCGGCAGGCGTACAAGTCGCTCCCTATAGCGAGATTAGCAGCGTGGAAGAGCTACGTGAAGCGGTAGAGCGATTCGGTACGCCATGCGTACTGAAGACGGCGACAGGCGGCTATGACGGCAAAGGACAATGGGTGATCCGCGATTCCTCGGAATCGGATGAAGCGTTCGCGACTTTGTCCAAAGCAGGAACGCAGCTTGTTTTGGAGCAGTTCATCGACTTCGCGATGGAGATATCTGTCATTGCGGCGAGAAGCTCCAAAGGGGAAATAAAAGCTTTCCCGCCTGCGGAAAATATTCATGTGGAAAATATTTTGCATCTTTCGATTGTGCCTGCTCGGCTGGAGGATAGTGTGCTTCGCGAGGCAGAGCGCCTTGCGATAAGACTGGCAGAAGGACTTGGCGTCGTTGGCCTGATCGCGGTGGAGATGTTCGTGACGCGAGATGGCGAGCTCTATGTGAACGAGCTTGCGCCGCGCCCGCATAACAGCGGCCATTATACGATGGAAGCTTGCCGGACGTCGCAGTTCGAGCAGCATGTAAGAGCCGTATGCGGCTTGCCGCTTGGCGACACAGCGCTGTTAAGCCCCGTCGTTATGGTGAATGTGCTGGGCCAGCATGTAGAGCCTTTGCTTGAGAGATTGGCCGTGAGAGACGAGGCGGCAGAGCGGCTGAATGTGGCACCGAAAGTACATTTGTATGGAAAAAAAGACGCCGTGTACAAACGGAAGATGGGGCATGTGAATGTGCTTGCTGAATCGACGGAAGCGGCGCTTGATTGGATAAACGAAACTAAGATTTGGAAGGTGTGAAGGTTCAATGTTAGAGCGTTACAGCAGACCGGAAATGAGAGCGATCTGGACCGAGGAGAACAAGTTCAAGGCATGGCTGGAAGTTGAGCTTTGCGCATGCGAGGCATGGGCGGAGCTGGGCATTATTCCGAAGGAAGACGTAGTCGCGCTTCGCAAATCGGCAAGCTTCGATATCGACCGTATCTATGAGATCGAGCAAGAGACGCGTCATGACGTAATCGCGTTCACACGCGCCGTGTCTGAAACAGTAGGACCTGAGCGCAAGTGGGTTCACTACGGACTGACTTCAACCGACGTTGTCGATACGGCAACGGGCTATCTGCTTCGCCAAGCGAACGAAATATTGCTGAAGGACATTGAGCGCTTCATCGCTATCTTGCGTGAGAAGGCTATCCAATACAGGGATACACCGATGATGGGACGTACGCATGGCGTACATGCGGAGCCAACGACTTTTGGTCTGAAAATGGCACTGTGGCATGAAGAAATGAAACGTAATCTGGAAAGATTCCAACATGCGGCGAACGGCGTGCAATTCGGTAAAATGTCCGGCGCGGTAGGCACTTATGCCAATATTGATCCGTCTGTTGAGCAATTCGTCTGCGAGAAGCTGGGCATTACGGCTGCTCCGATCTCCACACAGACGCTGCAGCGTGACCGTCATGCCGAATATATGGCGACGATCGCTCTAATTGCGACATCGCTGGATAAGTTTGCAACTGAGATTCGCGCTTTGCAGAAGAGTGAATTCCGCGAGGTGGAAGAGCCGTTCGCGAAGGGTCAGAAGGGCTCGTCCGCGATGCCGCATAAGCGCAACCCGATCGGCGCTGAGAACATGTCCGGCCTGTCCCGCGTTATTCGCGGCCATATGCTGACAGCATACGAGAACGTGCCGCTGTGGCATGAGCGCGATATCAGCCACTCTTCGGCGGAACGCGTTATTTTGCCGGATGCTACGATGCTGCTGAACTACATGCTGAACCGTCTGGGCAACATCATCCATAACTTGACCGTTTTCCCGGAAAATATGAAGCGCAATATGAGCGCGACGTACGGTGTGCCATTCTCCGGACGAGTCATGACGAAGCTGATCGACAAAGGTCTCAGCCGCGAGCAGGCATACGACACGGTTCAGCCTCGTGCGATGCAGGCTTGGGAGGAGCAACGCCAGTTCCGCTCTATCATTGAAGAAACGCCTGAAATTACATCGGTGCTTAGCGCCGAGGAGATTGACGATTGCTTTAACCCGACATGGCATCTGAAGCATGTTGACACGATATTTGCACGTTTGGGCTTGAACTAAGGGGGAGTTGGAGTTCATGGCTGTTCAATCGCAAGCTTTGTCCACCGCTGTGGATTATGTGAAAGCTCCGCTTGTCTACAAAGGCAAGGTACGCGAGCTGTACGATTTGGGAGAACACTTTCTGATCGTTGTGACGGACCGTATCTCCGCATTCGATTATGTGCTGGAGCCGGCGGTGCCGGACAAGGGCAATGTGCTCAATCGGTTGTCCGCATTCTGGTTCGACGTTACGAAGGAGATGCAGACGAACCATGTCGTGCACACAGACGTGGAGCTGCTGGGCGATGTTGTTACTGCGCCTGAACTTCTGAGGAACCGGATTATGGTGACGCGCAAAGCAGAACGCATCGATATCGAATGCGTCGTGCGCGGCTATATAACGGGCGGCGGCTGGAGGCAGTATGAGGCGACATCGGCAATCAACGGCATCGAGCTGCCCGAGGGCCTTCGCAAAAACGAGCGTTTCCCGGAGCCGATCTTTACGCCTGCTGCCAAGAACGACGTCGGCCACGACGAGGACATCTCGTTCGAGCGGATGAGCGAGCTGGTGGGAGCCGATCTGGCTGCTGAGCTTCGCGATCGCAGCTTGGAGCTATATCGCTTCGCGCATGAATATTGCAAGGAACGCGGCATCATTCTAGCGGATTGCAAATTCGAGTTTGGACTTATTGATGGCAAAGTCATTCTGATTGACGAGATTTTCACGCCGGATGCCTCGCGCTTCTGGTCCGAGGGCAACTACGCGTTCGATGTGGAGATTGACAGCATGGACAAAGAGCCGGTCCGTACTTACCTGCTTGGCTCCAATTGGGACCGCAACAGCATGCCGGATCCGCTGCCGGAGACAGTCGTCATCGCGACGACTGCCCGCTATCGCGAGATCTACCGCCGCTTAACTGGCGGCGAGCTGAAGTAGTCATTGGCGTCGGAGTGCTGTTTGACACGGTGCTGGCATGGCTGCTTCGGCCGGAGCGCTGAGCCGAGAGCTTCGGCTCGTAGGTGGATATTCAGTTACTTTCCGTTAATTAAGTCGGTCAGACCGACTTAAAAGTTACAGAGACACGGGTAAGAGTCGAATAGGTCGATACAATCGACTTAACTGACTCAGTGCGAGCTACAGTAGTGAATTAAGTCGGTCAGACCGACTTAAAAGTCACAGAGACACTGGTAAGAGTCGAATAGGTCGATACAATCGACTTAACTGACTCAGTGCGAGCTATAGTAGTGAATTAAGTCGGTCAGACCGACTTAAAAGTCACAGAGACACGGGTAAGAGTCGAATAGGTCGATACAATCGACTTAACTGACTCAGTGGGAGCTATAGTAGTGAATTAAGTCGCTCATACCGACTTAATGAAATCGGCGAGTCACATCAACTAGCTATAAGTCGATTTCATCGACCTGCCTTGCACTGATGAGCAAAGCAGCGCACCAAGCTGCAATCGTCCCGCAAGCTATAGGAATACTTATCCAAAATTCAACCATACTCAGGAGGCAATTATGAAGGCAACCGTCTACGTCACGATCAAGGAAAACGTATTGGACCCGCAAGGAACAGCAGTACAAGGCGCGCTACATTCCATGGGTTTTGCAGAAGTGGGCAAAGTGCGCATCGGCAAATATCTCGAGGTTGAGCTAGACACGAACGACCGCGCTGAAGCCGAGGCACGCCTGAAGGAAATGTGCGAGAAGCTGCTGGCCAATACAGTCGTAGAAGATTATCGCTTTGAGCTGGAGGGATAAGACATGAAGTTTGCCGTACTCGTATTTCCAGGCTCCAACTGTGACATCGATTGCTACAAAGCAGTAGAGTCCACCATCGGCCAACCGGTTGATTATGTGTGGCATACTGCAACAGACTTGTCCGCCTATGATGGGATTCTAGTGCCGGGCGGCTTCTCCTATGGCGACTACCTTCGTTGCGGCGCAATCGCGCGCTTCGCGAACGTGATGAATGAAGTGAAGAAGGCGGCTGAGCAAGGCAAGTTCATTCTCGGCATCTGCAACGGGTTCCAAATCCTGACGGAAGCAGGCTTGCTCCCGGGCGCCCTGATTCGCAACAATGGACTTAAATTCCGATGTCATAACACGCCTCTTGAAGTGGTGAACAACGCAAATCCATTCACGAACCAATTCTCGCAAGGCGAGATTATCGATATTCCTATCGCTCACGGCGAAGGCAACTACTACTGTGACGATGCGACATTGGCTGAGCTGAAAGCGAACAACCAAATCGTATTCCGTTACGCAGGCGATACCAATCCGAACGGCTCCGTCGACAAAATTGCCGGCGTTAGCAACAAAGCGGGCAACGTAGTCGGCATGATGCCGCATCCAGAGCGCGCGGTTGATCAATTGCTCGGCTCAGAAGACGGCAAACGGATGTTTACATCGATTTTGAATGCATGGAGGGAACAACATGGCGCAGCAGTTAACGGCTAAGGAGCCGACAGCGGAACAAATCGCAGATCAACGCATTTACACGCAATTCGGCGTGACAGACCATGAATATGAACTGATTTGCGGATTTTTGGGCCGCAAGCCGAACTACACGGAGATTGGCGTATTTAGCGTCATGTGGTCGGAGCATTGCTCCTACAAGAACTCCAAGCCGATCTTGAAAAAGTTCCCGATCACAGGCCCTCGCGTCCTGATGGGACCTGGCGAAGGCGCAGGTATCGTCGACATCGGCGACAACCAAGCGGTCGTGTTCAAAATCGAATCGCATAACCATCCCTCGGCGGTTGAGCCGTATCAAGGCGCTGCTACTGGCGTGGGCGGTATCATTCGCGATATCTTCTCGATGGGCGCGCGTCCAGTAGCTTTGCTGAACAGCTTGCGCTTCGGCAACCTGAAGAATGACCGGGTGAAATACCTGTTCGAAAATGTAGTCAGCGGCATCGCAGGCTACGGCAACTGTATCGGTATTCCGACGGTCGCAGGTGAAGTCATGTTTGACGAGAGCTACGAGGGCAATCCGCTCGTTAACGCGATGTGCGTAGGCTTGATCGATCACGATAAAATCCAGCGCGGCGTCGCCAAAGGTGTAGGTAACCCTGTATTTTACGTCGGACCGGCTACGGGCCGCGACGGTATCCATGGAGCGACATTCGCATCGGTCGAGCTGTCCGAGGAGTCCGAGGAGAAGCGTACGGCTGTCCAAGTTGGCGATCCGTTCATGGAGAAACTGGTTATGGAAGCAACGCTTGAACTGATCAACTCCGGCATCGTGCTTGGCATCCAGGATATGGGCGCAGCAGGCCTGACATGCTCCAGTGCGGAGATGGCTTCGAAAGCAGGCAACGGCCTTGAGCTGTATCTCGACGAAGTACCGCAACGCGAGACGGGCATGACGCCTTACGAGATGATGTTGTCCGAATCGCAAGAGAGAATGCTGTTCGTTGTTGAGCCGCGGCATGAAGAGCAAGCGAAGGAGATCTTTGATCGTTGGGGCATCATTTGCGCCAAAGTAGGTAAAGTAACGGATGACGGACGTCTTCGCTTGTTCCATCAAGGTGCAGAAGTGGCTGACATGCCGGTCACAGCACTTGTTGACGAGTGCCCGGTATACAACAAGCCTTCTGAAGAGCCTGCTTACTTCCGCGAAAGCGCATCAATCGATACGGCTGATTTTGCGGAAATTACCGACCTGAACGGCGCTCTTGAGAAAGTGCTGGGTTCCCCAACGGTGGCGAGCAAAGAGTGGGTTTACAACCAATATGATTATATGGTTCGTACAGCAACGGCTGTTCAGCCAGGCTCCGACGCAGCTGTCGTAACAATTGACGGTACGCGCAAAGCGCTGGCGATGACAACGGACTGCAACGGACGTTACGTATACCTTGATCCAGAGATGGGCGGACGTATTGCTGTTGCGGAAGCAGCGCGCAATATCATTTGCTCCGGTGCAGAGCCGCTCGCGGTTACAGACAACCTGAACTTCGGCAGCCCGGAGAAGCCGGAAGTGTTCTGGCAGCTGGAGAAATCCGCCGATGGCATGTCCGAGGCTTGCGTGGTGCTGGATACGCCGGTTATCGGCGGCAACGTCAGCTTGTATAACGAGAACGCAAAAGGCGCGATCTACCCGACGCCGGTTATCGGCATGGTAGGCCTTGTGCATGATCATGACCATATCACGACGCAAAAATTCAAGTCCGAAGGCGATGTTATTATCCTTGTCGGCGAGACAAAAGCGGAGTTCGGCGGCAGCGAGCTGCAATACGTATTGAACGGCGCTGCTTCCGGCAGACCGCCAGTCATTGATCTGGCCCTTGAGAAAAACGTACAAGGCGCAGTCCTTGGCGCGATTCAAAAAGGTCTGGTCGCTTCGGCGCATGACTTGTCCGAGGGCGGCATCGCTGTCGCATTAGCTGAGTCTTGCATCAGCGGCAGCATTGGCGCGAGCGTATCGCTTGCAAGCGATCTGCGTCCTGACCATCTTCTATTCAGCGAATCGCAATCCCGCATTCTGCTGTCGGCTAAGCCGGATCAAGCGGACGCTTTGACAGCTTGGTTGTCGGAGCAAGGCGTGACACATGCGACTATCGGAACTGTATCAGGTAGCAGCCTGACCATTAACGTCAATGGCAAAGCCGGCGTCAACGCACCGGTACAACAACTGGAGAAGGTCTGGAAGGATGCGATTCCATGTCTCATGAAATAAAGTCTGCTCCAGTACTCTGGACAGGCGATCATTATAATGAAGGCATCGGCCGTGACGATATTTTTGACAAGCTGCGTGAGGAGTGCGGGGTGTTCGGCGTGTTCGGACATCCCGACGCTGCTGGCCTTTCGTACTATGGCCTTCACGCTCTGCAGCATCGGGGCGAGGAGAGTGCAGGCATCTGCACCGCGGATTCGAAGGACAGCGGCAAGTTCAATTACTACCGGGGCATGGGATTGGTGAAGGAAGTGTTCACCAAGGATCAGTTGGAGCTTCTCTCTGGCGATCGCTCTATCGGACATGTCCGCTATTCCACTGCTGGTGAAAGCCGGCTGAGCAATGCTCAGCCGCTGATCTTTCGCTATCGCGACGGTGATCTTGCAGTTGCGACGAATGGTAATATCGTCAATGCGCCGGAGATTCGCCGCGAGCTGGAGATGAGCGGCTCTATCTTCCAAACGTCCAGCGACACGGAAGTTATCGCGCATTTGATCGCTCGCTCGTCCAAAGATTTTGTGACAGCGGCTAAGGAAGCTTTGCAGCGTATCGTGGGAGGATTCGCATTCCTCATCATGACGAACGACAAGCTGCTGGTCGCTTCCGACCCGCATGGTTTGCGACCGCTGGCTATGGGCCGTCTTGGCGACAGCTACGTGTTCTCTTCCGAGACATGCGCATTCGAGACGATCGGCGCAGAGTATGTGCGTGACGTACAACCTGGCGAGCTGTTGATTTTGGATGACAGCGGCCTGCAAATTGAACGATACGCAACGATTGAACGCCGCGCTACTTGCGCGATGGAATATATTTATTTTGCCCGCCCGGATAGTGATATTAACGGCATCAACATCCATTCCGCACGGAAGCGGATGGGACAACAGCTGGCCATCGAGTCCTTCATGGACGCGGATATCGTAACCGGCGTGCCGGATTCCAGTATCTCTGCTGCAATCGGCTACGCTGAGCAGACGGGCATTCCTTATGAGCTTGGACTGATCAAAAACAAATATACAGGACGCACGTTCATTCAGCCGTCCCAAGAGCTGCGCGAGAAAGGCGTCAAGATGAAGCTGTCCGCCGTCCGCAAGGTCGTGGAAGGCAAACGCGTCGTCATGATCGACGACTCCATCGTTCGCGGCACCACTTCCCGCCGCATCGTGAACCTGCTGCGTGAAGCGGGAGCGACTGAAGTACATGTGCGCATTACGTCGCCTCCGTTCAAAAACCCATGCTATTACGGCATCGACACGCCGGATCGCAAGGAATTGATCGCTTCGTACCGTACGATTGAGGAGATTCGCAAAGAGATCAACGCGGATTCGCTGGCGTTCCTAAGCGATAATGGATTCGTTGATTCTGTCGGCGGCAACGAGGGCGCCTACAATCGCGGGATGTGTCTCGCTTGCTTCGACAATGACTATCCAACGCCGGTGAACGAAGAGTCGGAGAAGAGTTGCAGCTGTTAACAGGGATAATTTCATGATTGATATACACTAAAGGAGTGGACCCATTTGTCAGAAGCGTACAAAAAGGCCGGCGTTGATATTGCCGCAGGCAACGAAGCCGTCGAACGGATGAAGAAGCATGTGAAGAGAACGTACCGTCCTGAAGTGATGGCGGAGCTGGGCGGCTTCGGCGGTCTGTTCGGCCTGAACAAGGATAAGTACGAGGAGCCGGTGCTCGTATCGGGAACGGATGGCGTTGGCACGAAGCTGATGCTGGCTTTTGCGATGGACAAGCATGATACGATCGGCATCGATGCGGTCGCGATGTGCGTCAATGACATTATCGTACAAGGCGCGGAGCCGCTCTTCTTCCTCGACTATCTGGCATGCGGCAAGGTTGTGCCGGAGAAGATCGAAGCGATTGTCAAAGGCATCTCTGAAGGCTGCGTGCAAGCCGGTTGTGCGCTGATCGGCGGAGAGACGGCGGAAATGCCGGGCATGTATTCCGTAGACGAATATGATATGGCAGGGTTCACGGTCGGCATCGTCGACAAGAAAAAAATGATCGACGGCTCCACAATCAAGCCGGGCGACGTCGTATTGGGCTTCGCTTCAAGCGGCATCCACAGCAACGGCTTCTCGCTTGTTCGCCGTCTGTTGCTGGAAGAAGCGGGCTACTCGCTGGAGCAGCAGGTGGACGAGCTGGGCGGAGCAAAGCTGGGCGACGTGCTGCTTGAGCCAACGCGCATCTATGTGAAGCAAGCTTTGGCGTTGATCGAGAAAGTTAACGTTAAGGGTATGGCTCATATTACAGGCGGCGGCTTTATCGAGAACATTCCGCGTGTCCTGCCTGAAGGCGTAAATGTGGAGATTAATTACGGCTCGTGGCCAATTCTGCCTATCTTCGACTTGATGCAGAAGAAAGGCAGCATCAGCAACCGCGATATGTTCACAACTTTCAATATGGGTATTGGCCTGGTTATTGTCGTTCCGGAAGAGCAAGCGGAGCAAGCGCTTAGCGTTGCAGCCGAGCTTGGCGAGAAAGCGTACCGTATCGGTACCGTTACGGAAGGCAGCCGGATCGTAACGTTCCAAGGAGCTGACGTGTAATGGCGGCGCTTCGCATCGCGATATTCGCGTCGGGACAGGGAACGAACTTCCAGACGATTGCCGATGCGGTGCGGGAGGGGAAGCTCGATGTCACAATCGAGCTTCTTGTTTGTGACAAGCCGTCTGCTCCCGTCATCGAGCGGGCGTCGCAAGCGGGAGTAGACGCCTTTGTATTCAAACCCAAGGATTACCCGTCGCGCGAGGCTTACGAGAGTGAGATTCTGGAGGAGCTGCGGGCACGTCAGGTGGATCTGATTGTCCTGGCCGGCTATATGCGCATTCTGACTCCTACGCTGGTGGAGCCTTTTATGGGCCGCATGATTAATATCCACCCGTCGCTCCTGCCATCATTCCCAGGCATGAATGCCATTGGACAAGCGCTGGAGCATGGCGTGAAGATTACAGGCGTCACCGTTCATTATGTCGATGGCGGTCTTGATAGCGGTCCGATCCTTGCACAGACGGCTGTCGCGATTACGGAAGAGGATGACGAGGCTTCGCTTACCGTCCGGATTCAGGCGGCTGAGCGGGAGCTGTATCCTGAAGCGATCCGGCTCATCGCGCAAGGCACCGTCACGATCGAGGGTCGCAGAGTGGCCGTTGGCAAGCGCTAATAGCATGTATGGGTTGGTTCGTCAGTAATACCCGAAAGCAAAGCTTCAAATGAGAGGCTATTCGATAAATGAAAGAACATCATATCCAATTGGTCAAATAAAAGGAGGACATTGGCGTGGCTATTCGCAGAGCGTTAATTAGCGTTTCCGACAAGACGGGCATTGTAGAGTTTTCCAGAGAGCTTGCGAACCAAGGCGTTCAAATTATTTCGACAGGGGGCACGTTCAACCTGTTGCAAAAGGAAGGCGTACCGGTCATCGGCATCTCCGACGTTACTGGTTTCCCGGAAATTCTCGACGGACGCGTCAAGACGCTTCATCCGGCTGTCCACAGCGGACTGCTGGCTGTGCGTGACGACGAAGAGCATCAGAAGGCGATGAAGGAGCTTGGTCTGGATTACATCGACCTTGTTATCGTCAATCTGTATCCGTTCAAAGAAACAATCGCCAAGCCGGATGTGACTTATGAGGACGCCATCGAGAACATCGATATCGGCGGTCCGACTATGCTTCGCTCCGCTGCGAAAAACCACGCGTTTGTAACGGTTGTTGTGGATGCTTCCGATTATGCTTCCGTACTGGAAGAAGTGAAGGAGCAAGGCGATACGACGCTCCAGACGCGCAAGCGCCTCGCGGCAAAAGTATTCCGCCACACTGGATCTTACGATGCGCTTATCGCCGATTACCTGTCGAAGCAGACAGGCGAGCCGCTGCCTGAATCGTATACGGTTACCTACGAGAAGGTACAGGATCTTCGTTATGGAGAGAACCCGCATCAGAAGGCTGCCTTCTACCGCAAGCCGCTTGCCGCTTCCGGCAATGTGACGACGGCGGAGCAGCTGCACGGCAAAGAATTGTCCTATAATAATATCAATGACGCCAACGCGGCACTGGCTATTCTGAAAGAATTCGATGAGCCGGCTGTTGTGGCGGTTAAGCATATGAATCCTTGCGGCGTAGGCATCGGTGCAACGATCCATGAAGCCTACCAAAAAGCGTATGAAGCGGACCCGACGTCCATCTTCGGCGGTATTGTAGCGGCGAACCGCACAATCGGCGCAGATACGGCTGAGCTGCTGGGGAGCATCTTCCTGGAGATCATCATCGCGCCTGACTTTACACCGGAAGCGCTGGAGATTTTGACGAAGAAAAAGAATATTCGTCTGATGAAGCTGGGCGAGCTGAAGGCAGCCGCTGAGCGCAAGCCGGAATGGCTCGTAACTTCGGTAGACGGCGGCATGCTCGTACAGGAGAGCGATGTGCATAGCCTGACAGAGGCCGATCTGAAAGTGGTCACGAACCGCAAGCCGACAGAAGAAGAAATGAAGCAGCTTCTATTCGGCTGGAAAGTCGTTAAGCACGTGAAGTCCAATGCTATTCTGCTGGCGAAAGGCGATACCACGGTAGGCGTAGGCGCAGGCCAAATGAACCGTGTAGGCGCAGCTCGCATTGCCATTGAGCAAGCCGGAGAGAAAGCTGTTGGCTCTGCACTGGCTTCCGATGCGTTTTTCCCAATGGGAGACACGGTGGAACTGGCGGCAAAAGCAGGCATTACAGCGATCATTCAGCCAGGCGGCTCCATTAAGGATGAGGAATCCATCGCTGCGGCTAACGCGAACAATATCGCAATGGTGTTCACAAGCGTAAGACACTTCAAGCACTAAGAGAAGTTCCGTTCAATTATTTGGGAGGTTTGCGAACATGCGTATTTTGGTTATTGGCGGCGGCGGACGCGAGCATGCGATTTGCTGGGCATTGAAAAAAAGCGAAAAGGTGAAGGAGCTGTTCTGCGCACCGGGCAACGCGGGCATCGGGCAAATCGCGGAATGCGTGCCGCTGGCTGTATCTCAATTCGACGAATTGACTCAGTTTGCAAAAGAAGCTTCGATCGACCTCGTATTTGTAGGTCCGGATGATCCGCTGGCAGATGGCATTGTGGACGCGTTCGAAGCGGCGGGCATTCCGGCTTTTGGACCGGATAAGAAAGCGGCTGAAATCGAGGGCAGCAAAATCTTTATGAAAAATCTGCTCAAAAAATACAATATCCCAACGGCCAAATACGAGACGTTCACGGAGTATGAGTCGGCGCTGGCTTATTTGAAAGAGCAAGCGACTCCGATCGTCATCAAGGCAGACGGTCTTGCAGCAGGCAAGGGTGTGACGGTCGCAGCAACGATGGAGGAAGCCGAGAAGGCGCTTCGTGAGGCGATGGTGGACAAGGTGTTCGGCGACGCTGGCAACCAGATCGTGATTGAAGAATTCCTGGAAGGACAAGAGATGTCCATTCTGGCGTTCGTAGACGGCGAGACGGTAAAGCCAATGGTGCCGGCGCAAGACCATAAGCCAATCTTCGATGGCGACAAGGGTCCCAATACAGGCGGCATGGGTACATACACGCCGCTGCCGCATATCGAGCAAAGCATCATCGACGAGTCAATCGTCAACATCATTAACCTGACAGCCAAAGCGATGGTGAGCGAGGGACGTCCGTTCCGCGGTGTACTGTTCGCAGGCCTGATGATTACGAAGGACGGTCCGAAGACCATTGAGTTCAATGCGCGTATGGGCGATCCGGAGACTCAGGTTGTATTGCCAAGACTGAAGACCGATTTGGTAGATATCGTGCTTGCGGCTATGAACGGCAGATTGGCCGATCTCGATATCGAGTGGAGCGATGAGGCGGCAGTGTGCGTCGTAGCGGCATCTGAAGGCTACCCGGCAACTTATCCGAAGGGCCGCGTCATTACGGGCATTGCCGACGCGGAAGCACAGGGAGCGCTTGTGTTCCATGCAGGCACAGCATTGAAGGACGGAGAATTGGTCACAAGCGGCGGACGCGTGCTTGGTATTGTCGGCCTCGGCCGCGATATCGCAGAAGCTCGCGCAAGAGCTTATGAGGCAAATAGCGTTATTCAGTTCGAAGGTAAGCAGAACCGCACGGATATTGCCGCGAAGGCGCTTGTCTAACGCATATCACAAACGAATAAGGGACTTTTAAGAAAAGCTCGTTCTTTCCTGATTTCAGGAGAGAATGGGCTTTTCTTGTGAATTATTGCATGGTCTGCAACTTTATTGGTCGTTAATAGGTTCTAAGGAGAGGAGCACCAGTCTACACAATTGAACATGTTTCTTAACCTACAATGAAGGGAGATGAAATAAGGCTTAACCTACTAATCCGTGCTTGATAGTCAAGCTATCAATCGATCGCGGTTAAATTTTACGAAAATGTCTGCTTTATAGCGGTGTGTCATCGCTATTTTCACATCGGCGAGGGCAACAAGTGCCCTAATGGTCACCGTAGTCCGTTAGAAGCGAAAATGCAGCAAAATGAGATGATAACGGTCACGGATGACCCTTACAGGCTGAAAAGGGACGATTGCGGGGAAAAACGTTTTCTAATGGCCGCGGATGTCCTTTAGGATCGGGAGTATGTAAAAATCAGCCTCTAAAGGTCAGCGGTGACCGTTAGAGTTAGATGCTGGCCCTTTCTGTATTTGGAAGACAACCTATCTTTCGTCGTTGTGATAGACGAACTCTGCATCGTCTATGCAGAGAATACTACGAATGCACTGACTCAATCACCTGCTCTTCTGTCACAAGGAAAAGTGCTCATGCAACAAGCTATTTTTGATTTGATTTTCAATTAGTGCATGCGGATTGGGCAAAAGAACAAATTAAAGAATTTAATTATGAAAAAAAGAAAAATGATGGAGCCTCAGAAACTGAAGATGATGTTGTGAGTCATTTTATGAGTCATAGTATGATTTATTTAATTGGTGATTAACAGGCGTGTGATTGCGTATGGCGAACAACTGAAAATGGCGGTGACAAAAAGGTCCGAGCTCTCGTGCAGCAGTGGGACCTTTTTGTCATTTATTCCCGAAAGGTGTTACTAATTTGTAACTCTCTCATTGTTCTAATTTACTATGATAGATGTATCAGCGGAATAGAAGGTGAATGAGATGAAAACAAGAAGAAAACAACATCGCAGACTGGCAGCTTTCATCATTATGGTCGCAATTGTCGCTTGGGTTGGAGGATGTACGGCAGGAAGCTCATTTGGATTATCGGCCATCATACCTTCGAAGGAAAAAGGCTCGCAGGTTATTGGAGAGCATGCATCGGGAGGGGGAAATAACGTTGACAAGGGAGGCACGACCATTGGTTACGTGCCCGGAGAAAATAAGGGAAATGGCAGTAAAGGACAATCAGGTGAGCAAGGCGGAAACACGGAGAAGCCTGGAGATGATGGAAGCAACGGTCATCAAGGGGAGCAAGGGACAGGAAACAAGGATGGGCAAGGCAAGGATAACAACGAATATAATGACCCTGATGAAAAGGGCGGAAGCACTGGCTCTGGATCAGAAGGGAATGAACATAATGGCAATACCGCTGGCAATCAGAATGGAGAGGGAACGACGGGCGGCAAAGATGACGGCAAATCTGTCGTCACACCGCCAGGAACGGAAGAGAAACGCGTCGCGCTTACGTTCGACGATGGGCCGGATTTGAAGTATACGACAGCGATTCTGGATATTTTGAAGGAGAAGGGTGTCAAAGCGACTTTCTTTGTAGTAGGCACACAGGTGGAGAAATATCCGGAAATCATGAAACGCATGGAAGATGAAGGCCATGCGATCGGCAATCATTCACAGTCTCATAAGGATCTTAGCAAGCTGGGCAAGTCAGACATTCTATCCCAAGTCAGTCTTGCCGACAAAGCGCTTCACGACGCTTTGGGCTGGACACCGACACTATTCCGCGCACCGTACGGCGCTGTATCAGATACGCTGAAAAAAGTGATGAAGGAACAAAATCGCCGATTAGTGGGCTGGACAGTCGACACACGGGACTGGGCAGGCACGTCTGTCGCTGATATGAGAGAGATGATTCGAAAAGGAACAAAGGCTAATGGTATAATATTGATGCATTCATTCGGTGGGAAACATATACGCAATACGGTGGATATGCTTCCGGGTGTAATCGACGATCTTCAGAAGATGGGATATACGATGGTCACCGTTGACGAGATACCCCACTAGCCGCCAATTGAAAAGGAGACTCCATGGAGAAGCGCTTCCGGCATCAGAAAATAGATTCACGTATCAGGAGCGGGAGCCGGTCATCCCTGCTCCTCTTCGCGTTGCTTGCGCTTGCGTTTGTTGCTGCAGGCTGCAAATATACGGCAGCTCCGGCGGATTTGCTGCAGAAGCCGGCTATTGCAAAGGATAAAGAGGAGCTGTCTGCTGCCATTGAGAAGGCGTTGCCGCGGTTCAGCATGCTGATGATTCCTCATCGAGACGACTACAAGGAAGCGATCCGATTGCTGGACCTCAATGGCGACGGCATCGATGAAGCAGTGGTCACCTACTACAATGAATACAGTACGCCTGAGATTGTTGTGCTGCGGCAGACGGAATACGGCTGGCGTCAGTCTGTTCTGGTGGAGCAGCCGCTCGCAAGGGACATCGCTTGGCTCAAGCTGGTGGATATGGACCGCGACGGGGAGTACGAGCTGCTAGTTGGCTGGATTGGAGCGTTCGACAGTCCTAATGTGCTGGAGCTGTATTCGTTCAATTCCAAAGCGGTGCGCAACGACAAGGGCCGACTGACGCTGAAGCCGATTCAGTCGTTGCCGTACAGTCAGGCGGAGGTCGGCGATTTGATCGGCAACAGCAGGCAAGAGCTTGTCGTCATCGATTCGCTTGGCACAAGCGGCGAGTATGAGATGCCATCGCATTATTTGAGCATATACTCCTGGCAAAAAAACACGCTGAACCGTGTACTGAATATGTCACTGCCACAAGGAACCAATGCGTTCGAGCGTCTGCTTGTAGGCAGAGTGTCGGAGTATCATAACGGCCTCTTGCTTGAAGGAGGCACAGGCGCCCATAGTACGCTCACCTATATGTATGCTTGGGAGAACGGGGGGCTGAAGCTGGTTTATCCCAATGAAAGTCGCGGTCTGGACGGCTTGAGCGGAAGGCCTACTGTCAGCGGAGATATGAATGGAGATGCCATCCTAGAGCTGCAATGGACGAAGGAATCGCCTGGCTTTGAGGAAGTGCCCTACGCGGACAGCATCTGGATGAATGAGTGGGTGCAATGGGACGGGAAAGACGATTTTGAATTAGTTGCGGAGCAATTCCTTGATTATACGTATGGCGTGAAGCTGGATATACCAGAGGAGTGGACGGGAACCTATACCATGAACAGGCCTTCGGCGGCATCGTATGGCATTGTTACGTTTCACTACTGGAATGAGGCTGCGAGGCTAAAGGCGGAGCTGGCTACGCTGTATGTCGTCCCGATCAAGCAGTGGGGCAACGTGGAAGCGGCCTGGAAGGAAGAGCATCGGTCTTATCGTCAGATTGCGTTGGACAGCGGCAATGTCTATCTGGTTTCGTTCGCAGCAAACGTGCCGGATTCGCTCCTGGAAGGGGACAAGGAGATTTGGCTGAATATGAAGAAGGTTGAGATGCAATTCTCTTCCTACTTGAAAATAGTGCATGATGACAGAGATGAATGGCGGTGAAACAATGCGTATCTTGTTGCTGGAAGATGAGGAGTCTATACGCGGGTTTGTTCGAATTAATTTGAAAAGAAACGATATGGAAGTGACGGAAGCGGAGAACGGGGAGGACGCGCTTGCGCTGGCCGACTCGGAAGGGCCATTCGATATTGCGCTGCTGGATGTCATGCTGCCCACGATCGACGGCTTCGAAGTATGTGAGCAACTGCGGACAAAGTATCCCCGCATCGGAATCATTATGCTGACGGCCAAGTCGCAGGAAGAGGATAAAATTAGGGGACTGGAGCTTGGCGCAGATGATTATGTGCAGAAGCCGTTCAGTCCGGGAGAATTAATCGCCAGAATTAAGTCGCTTCATCGCCGCATGCACGCCGATGTATTGCCAGCCCACGATACCGCTGAGCCAGGTGGGGCAGAAGTGAGCGAAGCCGGATTGGCGGAGCAGCCAGGAGGAAGCAGCAGCGTCTCTGAGCAGCGCAGCGGGCATGGGGCGGATATAAAGAAACTGTACGTGGAGCGGGAGCTTGTGAGCGGTCGCTTCCGGCTGTCGATCGCGGAGAGAAGACTGTGGAAGAACGAGGAAGAAGTGATTCTGACACCTACAGAATGGACGCTTGTGCGGCTGCTTATGGAGCGGGAAGGAGAGAGCGTCAGTCGAGACCATATTCTGACCGAGGTCTGGGGACGCTATTATGTAGGCGACTTGAAGGTCGTAGACGTCAATATTCGCAGAATTCGGCAAAAAATCGAATTCAATCCCTCGGTGCCGTCTATCATTGAGACGGTATGGGGGTATGGCTACCGCTGGAAACGGAGCGTGCCGGAATGAGAAGCGTTCAGACCCGGATGGTTTGGAGCTATTTGTTGCTTATTGTGCTGGTCGTCAGCGTGCTGGGTGCAGCCTTCGCAGCTTTGATGTGGAATTATTATTATGGCAGCGCGCAAAGCTCCGTCAAGCAGCGGGTGGAGTCGGCAATGGCTCTGCATAGCCGGTCATTGTCTTCCTTGACGCTGCAGGATCAAGCGGATTATTTGCTCCAGTACATGTCAGAGGGAGGACCTACCCGCATTCAATTGCTGAATAGCGCAGGCGAGCTGCGCATTGATTCGGATGGCTTCTCACCCAATATCCGATACACGACAGGCGACGTCAGGTCGGCGGCTACCGGTGAGGTGGGAAGCTGGACAGGGGTGGACCCCTACTTCGGCCAACGGGTCATATCGGTGACGGCCCCTCTATGGAACGAAGCGAGAGTAGTCTCAATGATTCGATATACGTCCTCGCTTCAGCAGGTGGATGACATGGTTGCTCAGCTTATTCGGATGACGTTCATTGTAGGCGTCGCGGTCGTTCTGTTGTTCCTTGGTTTGAGCCTGTTCCTGGCTCAGCGAATTGTCATGCCCATTCGGGAGCTCACAAGAGCAGCCCGCTATATGGCGGAGGGCGATTGGTCTAAGCGGGCAATGAAACGAGGCGATGATGAGATCGGGCAGCTGGCTGAGACGTTCAACACGATGGTGAGTGAGCTGAACAAAAGGGAAAAGCTCAAAAACGATTTTATCTCTTCTATCTCCCATGAGCTACGCACGCCTCTTACCTCCATTAAGGGCTGGAGCGAGACGCTTAAGGAAAGCGAGCCCCAAGAGGATGACGAGGAAGTCAAGATGGGCCTCTCGATTATTAGCAAAGAAACAGAGAGGCTTGCGGGTCTGGTTGAGGACCTGCTGGACTTTTCGAAGCTGTCGGCAAGTACGATGGAGCTTCACACGGAGACGCTGGATTTGAACGGACCCGTCAAGGAGACGGTCCGTCAGCTTGCCGTACGCGAGGAAGGGACGAAGGTTAAGCTGATCGCATCCTATGTCAACGGTTCGCTCGTTGTGAATGGAGATGCGAACCGTCTGAAGCAGGTTATTATTAACCTGATCGACAATGCGTTCAAGTTCACGCCGGCAGAGGGAACGATTCGAGTATCGACCACCCTGGAAGGGGGATCGGCGGTTGTGACAGTGAGCGACACAGGGAGCGGAATTGCAGGGGAAGATCTGCCGCATGTGATGGAGAAGTTCTACAAGGCGAGCAACAGCCACGGCGGTTCAGGGCTCGGACTGGCAATTTCGAAGGAGATCGTCGAGCTCCACGGCGGCAGGATGTCGATTGACAGCGAACGTGGAGCCGGAACGATTGTAACGATTCATTTGCCGCTCTTGCAGAGGGATGACGGCTAGCCGCGCTATTCTTTATAGAACAGCAGCTTGCGGTTTGCGATGACGTAGATGACCGCAATCAGAGCTCCTGCTCCTAACATAATGGACAGCCAATTTTCTTTGAGCCAAGCAACCCAGGGGGGCATATAACACCTCCGTATAAGATGGACCTCCTCAATGGGAGGTCCTGATTTATGGGAAAAGCCGAGGAAATCTTCTCTAGGTTACCCCTTTTTACTAATGCGATATGCAGAAGTTATTCTTAGCATTGACAGTGAAAACGATCGATGTTACTATAGCTTTAGTTAATTCATAGTATACGGGTAGGAATTATTGTATATATAGGAAAGCGGAGGTATGGACATGGAGAAGCAGTTGATCTTACGACATGAGGGATTGGAGCTTACGGCAACGCTTCACTATCCAGTAGAGGTCGAGAGCAAGAAGGGCAGCAAGGATTCGGGCAAGCGGCAAGCGATCATTATCTGCCATGGCTTTATAGGAAGCCGAGTCGGCGTTGATCGATTGTTCGTGAAGACAGCAAGGGCGCTGGCTGAGCAAGGCTCCTTCGTGCTGCGATTCGATTATGGCGGCTGCGGCGAGAGCAATGGCGATTACGGATCGCTTGGCTTCGACGCTATGGTGGACCAGACGAGAACAGCTATTGATTATATTGCCGGCATGGACTGCGTGGATCCCCGCCGCATCGTATTGCTCGGCCACAGTCTGGGCGGCGCCATATCCATAATGACTGCGGTTAAGGACAAACGGGTTAAACGGCTAGTGCTGTGGTCTCCAGTCGCTTATCCATTCAACGATATTGTACGAATTGTCGGACGGGGCAGCTATGACGAAGCAGTCCAATCTGGCAGCACCGATCATGCCGGCTATACGCTGCAGCCGGTCTTCTTCGATTCTCTTATGCAGCATCAGCCGTTCCAGTCCGCGACACGCTTCGGCGGAGAGGTACTGTTGGTCCATGGCACAAGCGACGAGCTGATCCCGGTCGATTACAGCTTCCTGTATCAGAAGGTGTTCTGGACGCGCAGCGAGGGGCTGTGCGACAAGGAAATTATATTCCAAGCCAACCATACGTACTCCAGCCGCCCGCATCAGGAGGAAGCGATTCGGGTCACCACGGAATGGCTGGAGAGACTTGACCGCCAGCAGCAAGAATGGCATCACTGGTCTATCTAATGACGACTGCAATAATCCGAACAATCCCAAGACGCGTCTTCCTTCTGGAGGGCGCGTTCTTCTGTAGGCAGCGTCGTAGAGATGCACTTGTACTTTCAGTTGCAGGGAATTGAGAGCTGTAAATCGATTTGCCTGATGGAGTTTTCGTTGGGAGATGGAGGGAATTAACTCGGTTAATGGAATTTTAATCAAATAAACCGTAATTTTGTCGAGACAAGCCGCATCATTCTATGATTAAATAAAAATGAGGTGTAAGCGGATTCGAAAGTGCTGTGTGATGTCCTACTATTAATCTAGTAAAGGCGGGTTATGGAATGAAATTCGGATTGCGAACTTCTACGGCTGCCGCACTGGCAAGCCTCTTCTTGTTATTGGCGGCATGCAGCGGCGACAAAGCGGCTATTACGAATCCTACTGATTCGCCTGCCCCCATTGAGACGGAATTGCCAAGTACGGAGCCGACGCCGAAGCCGTTCTCTGCCCCGCTAACTGGCGTGGAACGAGATGATGAAGCTAAGGATCGTCCCATTGCGGTATTAATCAACAACTTCTCGGCAGCTCGACCGCAGTCAGGTCTGACCAACGCGGACGTGGTGTGGGAGGTTCTGGCCGAGGGAGGCATAACAAGGCTGGTAGCGGTCTATCAAAGCACGGATGCTATGGAGGATACGGTTGGACCCATTCGAAGCAATCGGGCTTATCTGATCGATATCGCGGATACATACGGCGCTGTAATGGTTCATGCTGGCGGCAGTCCAGAAGCGTATGGCATTCTACAAAAGCAAGGAAAGCCGTATTTGGATGAAATTACGAACGCAGGACCTTACTACTGGCGTAGCAAAGAGCGAAAGGCCCCGCATAATCTGTACTCCAACTTGGAGAAGATGCATCAAGGTGCGGAGAAGAAAGGCTATAAGAACGATCTTCCAGTTGCGACGTATCCGTTCACAGCGGAAGGAGCCATTACGGGAAGCGCAGAAGCTGCTGCGGAATCGGCTACAAAAATCGACATAACCTTTTTGATGCAAAGCTATAAGGTAGGATATCTGTATGACGAAGCAACCGGACTTTATAAAAGAAGCATCAATGACGAGCCTCATATTGATCTGAACAATAATGAACAGCTTAGCGCCACTAATCTCGTCGTGTTCGAGACCGGTCACAAGACACTGGACAACGTCGGCAGGCTAGCGGTAGATCTGCAATCTGGAGGAGCAGGCTATTTGTTCCAAAAGGGCAAACGAATCGATATCGAATGGGTTCGCAGTCCCGATGGCATGGTTCGATTCAGCAAGGATGGCAGCGAGGTTCCGTTCTTGCCGGGTAAGACGTACATTCACATTGTACCGAATAAGCCGGCCCTCGCCGACCATGTGGTTCTAAATCAGCAATAATTAGGATGCAATGGGCAATACTAAGAACGAAGCGAGTTTGCCTCGCATGCGTTCTAAAGATCGGCGCGAAGATGCGATCCCGGACGGGATTGCATCTTTTTTCGTCATTTTGGGACAAAAATATATTTTTTTATTGTTAAGGTTCAAGAAATATGATTAAATTTTTCATGAACGTTTACACTCCGTTAACAATTCGGTAGTAAACTGATTCAGGTATGTGTCACAGACAGCTTAACATTCTAAGTCGATAAGGGGATTGACATGTTCAAGAAGAAGGATATTTTCTTTAAAACGCTCGAAGAGATGGCAGACACAATAGTTGAGGCGACGGAATACTTTGCGAAAGGTGTATCCGATTTATCTGACGTATCGGCTTTCGCCAAAAGAATGAAGGAATTCGAGAGCCAGTGCGATCAGTACACGCATACGATACTGAAGGAATTGAACAAGACGTTCATTACACCAATCGAACGTGAGGACATTATGGCACTCACGACTTCCCTTGACGATGTACTGGATGGTATCGAGGCATGTGCTTCCCGATTCGAAATGTACCACATCCGTGAGAAAGACGAGTACATTACGTTGTTCGCGGACGTTATCGTACGTTCTACGCATCAGATCAAGAGCGCAATCTACCTGTTGACACAGAAAAAACTACTCGCGATCCGCGAGCACTGTATCGCTATTAATGAGCTTGAGAATCAAGGCGATGATGTGCTTCGCGTGTCGATTACGACATTGTTCGCTAACGTAAAGGATCCAATTGAGCTGATCAAGCGCAAGGAAATCTATGAAAGACTTGAGCAGACGACCGACTACTGCGAGGATGTAGCCAATACGCTGGAATCGATCATCATGCGCAATAGCTAACTTTAGGGAGTAGGGGTCGTCATTATGGAATTGTATATATTATGGATCGTTGTTTTTTTGGCGCTTTCGTTTGACTTTATTAACGGGTTTCACGATACAGCCAATGCGATTGCCACATCCGTATCTACTCGTGCGCTGAAGCCAAGATTTGCGGTATTGATGGCCGCTGTCATGAACTTCCTCGGCGCGCTTACCTTTACGGGTGTCGCCAAGACGATCGGAGGCGGCGTTGCCAATCCTGCTGACCTGGAGTTCGGGGTCGAAATTGTCATTGCTGCGCTTCTTGCCGCAATCGTTTGGAATTTAATCACGTGGTGGTTCGGCATTCCTTCGTCCTCCTCTCATGCGCTGATCGGCTCCCTTGCCGGAGCGGTTATTGCGGGTGCAGGGATGGGCTCGATCAATGCATCGGGTTTTACCGATATCTTGAAAGCTCTGCTCATATCGCCGCTGATCGCTTTTGCAGCAGGTTTTATCCTCATGTGGGTGCTTAAACGCGTATTTGCGAATGCCAGTCCGCATACCGTGAACAAAGGCTTCCGCTCTGGTCAGGTCATTACAGCCATGTTCCAATCGTTCTCGCATGGTACGAATGACGCGCAGAAGGCAATGGGTATTATCGTATTTGCCCTTGTTGCGGCTGGCGTTCAGACGAATATGGACGTTCCGCTGTGGGTTAAGCTCTCGGCAGCGACAGCTATGGCGCTGGGAACTTCCGTGGGCGGCTGGAAGATTATCAAGACGATGGGAACGAAGATTTTCAAAATCGAGCCAATTAACGGATTTGCCGCAGACATGGGCTCTGCAGCTGTTATTTTGACCGCGACGCTATTCCATCTTCCTGTAAGTACAACTCATGTCATTACCTCGTCCATTCTGGGCGTAGGCAGCGCCAAGCGGTTCTCCGCAGTGCGTTGGGGAGTAGCAGGCCGAATTCTCGTTGCTTGGGTCATTACGATTCCAATCACCGTATTTCTTGCTATGATTTTCTTCTGGATTATTAAAGCGTTGTTCTTGTAAAATCGGACTTCGTAAGAAGACGAAGGACAGCTGCTCCCAGGTATGGGCGCAGCTGTCCTTCTTGCGTGCTTCTGAGGAGCTTAACGTTTTCGTCTGGAGCCGCGCCTTCTGCTGGTCGTGCCGCTCTTGGATCTTCCGCTGCCGGTACCGCTTCGGCGGCTCTTGCGCCTGCTCGGTCTGCGCTCACTGCTTGAGCCGCCGCTGCTTTCCTTGGATTTTTTGCCGAATGTGCCCATAAATACTTTCGCCAGCGGAGCCATCTGCGTGATGCTGCCGACAACCTTTTGAACTTTGGTGATGGTAGTTAGTATGCCGTCCAGACCGCCCATCCGGTCGACAAAGCCTTTGATTTCATTCAGATTGGCAAGACTGGTCAGATTAGAAAGCGAGAAGCCCTTCTTCGGCTGCACCTCCAGTGTCTGGCTCGGCGGTATAACGGCCGGCAGCAGGCTCGGGCTTGCCTGTGTCTGCGAGATATGGACGTTTTGCGGCGGTGTGGCATCGCCGGTATGATGAAAGGCTTCTTGCTGCCCGTTGTAAGGACGGCTTAACGGATTTTGCCCTTGCTGCTGCGCATAATCCTGGTTGCGCCCAGCGCCTCCACGATTGCCGACGCCGGGATATTGATGATAATTCAAGGAGATCACAACCCTTTTTTTAATAGTCTATGGGATAGGCGATACAGTGGATTGGACGAATGCCCGGATTTGGAATAAAATTATAGATATATGCCCTGTCGCAGGATGACAATGCCGCATCAGACGGGCTTTCTTCTTACATCCTATAAAGCGTGAATACGGTAACGTTTGAAAAATAATCCTTAAACCTTTACAATGATAGCAATAGTACTCATGGGAGTGAATGCGAATGCAGCTGAAGAAGCTGAATGATAAAGCAATAGACCAATTATTTGAAGCCATCCTTACATTGAAATCGGTTGAGGAATGTTATGTTTTCTTTGATGATTTGTGTACGGTTAATGAGATTCAATCGTTGTCCCAACGACTGGAGGTAGCCCGTATGCTTGGCAAAGGCAGCACCTATAACCAGATCGAAGCGGAGACGGGTGCCAGCACAGCGACAATCTCGAGGGTTAAGCGTTGTCTGAACTACGGCAACGATGGATATAAGATGACATTAGAGAGACTGGGCCGCTAGGGGAAGGGCTCCATATGAATCCCGGCATTCTGGTCGTTAGTCACGGTTCCAGGGAAAATAATTGGGTTAACCTTTTAGATGAAGCCGTACGCCAAGCATCGGGCAGCATGAACGTGCCCGTTGTTTCTGCGTTTCTGGAGATCGTCGGAGGAAGACTTATTCAGGATGGTATAGACGAGCTAGAGAAACAGGGAGTAACGGACATGTTCGTACTCCCGTTATTCGTTTCTTCCGGCAGCACCCATGTCGATGAGATCGGTCAAGCGTTTGGATTTTCCCCGTTGACTGATTTTGAAGGAGACTTGGGTTTGTTTCGTGTGGAGGCGAATGTGCATTACGGCTCCCCGATTGACGATGACGAAGACATCGCAGAGATGCTGTGGTCGCATATTCAGGAGCTGTCGACGTGCCCGGAACGGGAGGCCGTGCTGCTGATTGGCCATGGCAGCAAGGAGCCTGTCTTCCATGAGCGTTGGCAGACCGGATTGTCCGGTCTTGCCGAGCGTGTAGGGAGGCGCGGCGGATTCCGTAAGGCGGATTATGCGATGCTGCTGCCCGATCAAGCAGCGGGCAAGCTGGATGCGCTCCAGCAGCAGAGTGAAGTCGATGATGTCATCGTTGTACCTGTTTTTCTGAGTCAAGGATATTTCACGAATAAAGTAATACCCGCAAGGCTTCAAGGATTAGCCTACCGGTACAACAGCCGCGCCATGCTGCCTCATCCAGCTATCGAGAATTGGCTCAAACGGCAGATGACCGACTGGCTGTCCCGAAACGGTTATTGCTAGTGTTCCATAAGGAGGAGCGAGTTGCAATGAAACGCGCGAGGCTAATCTATAATCCGACATCCGGAAGAGAAGAGATGAAAAAACGGCTCCCGGATATTTTGCAGCGGCTTGACCAAGGCGGTATTGAGGCGACCTGTCATGCTACGATTGGAGAAGGTGACGCCACGCTTGCTGCTGCCGATGCGGCGGATCGAGGCTATGATATGATCATCGCGGCGGGCGGCGACGGGACGCTCTATGAGGTCATCAACGGTCTGGCGAATAAGCCGAACCGTCCGCCTCTGGGCATACTGCCTGTCGGAACAACGAATGACTTTGCGCGAGCGACGGGCATTCCGAAGCATTGGGAATACGCATGCGATCTCATCATCGGCCAATATACAAGACCAGTCGATGTGGGCGTGGCGAATGAGCGTTATTTCATTAATATTGCCGGCGGCGGATCACTAACAGAGCTGACCTATGATGTGCCAAGCAAGCTGAAGACGATGGTTGGGCAATTGGCTTATTATATGAAGGGTCTGGAGAAGATGACACGTCTGCGTCCGACCGAGCTGAAATTTGTGGCAGAGGGCGTCGGTGAATTTCACGATGAGTTTATGATGTTCCTGATCTGTAACAGCAACTCCGTAGGGGGCTTCGAGCGTCTTGCACCGGATTCCAAGCTGGATGACGGCTTGCTCGACGTGCTGCTGATTCGGAAGATGAACTTGGCGGAGTTTATCCGGCTTGTTACGCTGGCTCTTCGAGGCGAGCACTTGTCAGATCCGCATGTCATTCATTTGCGCACGAATAGTCTGAAGGTAACGACACCGGATTACGTACAGATTAACCTTGACGGTGAATACGGCGGCGTATTGCCAGCCCACTTCTCGGTGCTGCCTTCGCATCTGCGTATCTTCGCAGACGAGACGGGTGTATCGACGTACCGTTAATAGGACAGTCCATAGCAAGCTAGAGAGAACGGAGAAATTATGACTAGAAAATCTGGAAGAAGCGCGAGGAGCGTAAGACCGACTAAGGCGAGCTACAACACTCCGTTTCAAAAAAATGAAGAAGTCACAGTCGACCTGGTCGGCCTGACACATGATGGTGACGGGGTGGGCCGGGCGAACGGCTTTACCCTTTTTGTTCAGGGAGGGCTTCCCGGCGAGCAGGCGCGCGTGCGTGTTATGAAGCTGAAGAAGCAATACGGCTACGCTCGCTTGCAGGAGCTGGTGAAGGCCAGCCCGGATCGCATTAACCCGCCATGCGATATCTACAAGGAATGCGGTGGCTGCCAGTTGCAGCACTTCGACTATGAAGCGCAGCTAGCCTGGAAGCGGCAGCATGTCATCGATAACTTGACGCGCATTGGCAAGCTAAGCGTGGTTGGTGAGAAAGACGCTCAGGATGGCGTTATCGTACATCCGACCATCGGTATGGATGATCCGTGGCGCTATCGCAACAAGGCGGCTGTGCCTGTCGGTGCGGCAGGGGAGAATGGCGAGCTGGTTGCCGGCTTCTACGCGCGCGGTACTCACCGCATTATCGATATGGATGATTGCCTGATTCAGCATGAGCATAACGACGAGGTCGTTCGCGTCGTGAAGAAGGTTGCGCGTGAGCTGCGTATCCAGCCGTACGATGAATCGACGGGCAAGGGTGTCCTGCGCCATATTATGGCTCGGACCGGCGTTGTGACGGGCGAGATTATGGTCGTGCTTGTGACGAACGGCAAGAGGCTGCCTCGCCAGCCGGAGTGGATCGAGCATCTGCGCGCTTCGCTGCCGGGACTGAAGAGCATCGTGCAGAACGTGAACGAAGAGCATACGAACGCGATCTTCGGTGATGAGACACGCGTCCTGTGGGGAAGTGAGTTCATCTATGATGAGCTGGATGGGATTCGATTCGCGATCTCGGCGCGCTCGTTCTATCAGATCAATCCGGCTCAGACGGTGGCTCTGTACCGCAAGGCGGTGGAATATGCGGCGCTTAGCGGCAAGGAGAGGGTCATTGACGCGTATTGCGGCATTGGTACGATCTCGCTATTCCTGGCGAGACAAGCCGGCCATGTCTACGGCGTCGAGATTGTGCCGGAGGCGATCGAAGACGCGAAGCGCAACGCGGCGCTGAACGGCATCGATAACGCCAGCTTCGAAGCGGGTCCCGCCGAGGTCGTCATGCCTCGCTGGCGCAAGGAAGGCGTAGAAGCCGACGTCGTCGTCGTCGACCCGCCGCGCAAGGGCTGCGACCCGGCGCTGCTGGAGACGATCCTCGCGCTCCAGCCGAAGCGCGTCGTCTACGTGAGCTGTAATCCATCCACGCTAGCGCGTGATCTGCGCATCCTGGAGGATGGTGGGTATAAGACGGTGGAAGTGACTCCGGTGGATATGTTTCCTTGGACGGTTCATGTGGAGAGTGTGGCTTTGTTGGAGCGGGATGGTATAGAGGATGAGAAGGTTTGATGTACAAGGGATTCATGTTGTACAGTTTTTCTAAAATGAGTGTAACAGGACGATTTTAGAGAGTTGCCTTAAATTTGCCGTAAACTGTAGAGAGAGCAGAGTAAAAGTGAATAAGGGAGAATGAAGAAGCCGACGTTGGATGACCACTATCCAAACGTCGACTTTTCATTTTTTAATATTATTTATTGATTGTAGCAGCATAACTCTATAAAATAAAAGTATACGAACTCCAGTTCGATTTTTATCACCGATTTTAATAACTTTTTTAAAATGCGTTGATTGTACAGGAATTATGAGGAAAATGTAGAATTATGTAATTATCCATCTCTGTTGAGTTTTTTGCTCTGGAGAGAGAAATTTATACTTCTTCTGAATAAATTAATGGCGGTGGAAATAAATGAAATTCATAGATTTATTTGCAGGTTTGGGTGGGTTCAATTTAGCATTATCGAAGGATGGTCATGAATGTGTATTTGCATCAGAAATTGATGAAGGTTTAAGAAAAATTTATTTACAAAACCACGGTTTATTACCTGGGGGAGACATAAAAGCAATTAAAGCTAAAGAAGTACCTGAACATGATATTTTATGTGGTGGCTTTCCCTGCCAGCCGTTCTCAAAAGCTGGTGAACAAAATGGCTTTAAAGATGAAAAATCAGGAGATCTTTTTTATCATATTATCAAGATATTAAGACTACGTAAACCAACTTATATTATGCTTGAGAATGTTGCAAACTTTGAACGACACGATGATGGCAGGACTTGGATAATTGCCAAAAAAATTCTAACTGATTTAGGTTACGAAGTAGACATAAAAAAAATATCTCCACACTGGTTTGGGATACCCCAGATACGTGAACGTGTTTTTATAGTTGGGAGCAGAAAGGGACTTGCTCACTTTACATGGCCAGAAAAGCAAATTGGTGAGAGGGAGATTACAATTAGGTCTGTACTTGATTCCTTACCAGCTGGCGCTAGATATTTATCTGACCAAGTAATTAGGTGTATTGCTGCATGGCAACTGTTTCTTGATACTTATCCTGAGACTGTAAATCTTCCTTCGTTTCCAATCTGGTCAATGGAATTTGGCGCAACGTATCCATTTGAAGAAGAGACCCCTTGGAAGATGGGTGCTGAAAAACTTAGAAGGTATTTGGGGGCCCATGGCAAGTCTCTAGAATCCCTAACTGATGAGGAACTCTTTTCAACTCTCCCGTCATATGCACGGACAAAAGAAGATAAATTTCCTGACTGGAAAATTCGTTTTATTAAACAAAATCGTCAACTATATGAGGACAATAAAGAATGGATTGATGAGTGGCTCCCGAATATTTTAGACTTTCCTTCAAGTTTTCAAAAGTTTGAATGGAATTGTAAGGGTGCAGAAAGAAACCTAACTAACTTAGTATTGCAATGTAGAGCATCGGGACTTAGAGCCAAATGGCCGACTACTTCACCTTCTCTAGTTGCAATGACTGCCACACAAGTCCCTATAATTGCCTGGGAAAATAGATATATGACTCCAAAGGAATGTGCCCGGCTTCAAAGCATGGAGGATTTGAGATATTTACCAGAGGGGTTAACATCTGCATATAAAGCTCTAGGCAATGCTTTAAATGTTGAAGTAGTTCATAGAATTGCTCGATCTTTAATATTAGAGGAAGAAAAAGAAAACGCTAATCCTATATCAAAGCAGCAGATACAGGCTGTTTAAAGATACGATGGGGTAATTTTGAGAATTAATCTTTCTTTTTTTATTGGAATAATTAGAGAGAAGGTGTGCTTAATGGCGAAGATTAATATTCGTCCCACTAGTGCTGTTTATGCAACATATAAGCGACTTAGTTATCAGCCATGGACGGCTATTGCAGAATTTGTGGACAATTCCACACAAAGTTATTTTGACCATAAAGAAGAATTATTGGCATCATCGGACTTCCAAAAATTAGCTATTAATATCTCTTATGAGAGTAACGCTGATGGTAATGACATTTTAACAATTACGGACTCTGCATTTGGGATGGAATGGGAAGATTTTGAGAGAGCAATAATCTTGGATAAGACACCTCAAAATACGGAGGGGCGGAATGAATTTGGCATGGGGCTAAAAACTGCTGCATGTTGGTTTGGGAAAAAATGGAGTGTTGTTTCAACTCAGTTAGGTTCAGAATTTGGATATAGCGCAACTATTGATGTAGATAAGCTAAGGGACGAGAGTATTGATGAAATAGACGCAGATATTTTTGAAGCTAATACTTCTGAGCACTATACTATAATTAAAATAGAAAACCTGAATAAAAAGCTTACAGCTCCTCGAACGGTTTCAAAGATTAAAGAACTTTTGGGTAACATTTATAGGCATGATTTAAGAAGTTGTGAGGTAGTTATTACTTATAATGGAACAGAATTAAAATATATTGATCCCGTTATTTACGAAGAAGAGTTGGCTGACGGTAGTGTGGAACGCTGGAAAAAAGATATTGATTTTAGTATAGACCATGAAGGAAAAGAACTTACAGTTAAAGGGTTTATTGCAATTAGAATACCTGCCAGTGTAAGAGATGCTGGATTCACCCTTCTTAGAAGAGGGCGGGTTATTGTGGGAGGACCAGAAAAGAATTACAGGCCGATAGAGCTTTTTGGCGATTCAAATTTATACCCATCCCAGCGGCTTTTTGGTGAACTTCATATGGATAACTGGCCTGTCACGCAGGCAAAAGACGACTTTGACTGGCATACAAGTGGTTTGGAAGAAAAATTTATAGAAAAGTTACAAAAATATTCAAAGCCTTTTCGGGCAAAGGCAGAACAAATTCGGGTACGGCAACGAGTCCAAACAACAGATGTTATTGGGAAAGTTGTTGAGGGGTTAAAAAAAGCTCATATCATTCAGCAAGTTAGCGTGGAGCCTTTTATAGGCGCAAGTAGTGAGATTGCATCTTCAGAAAATTCAAATTCCAAATCAGATAAGGATCTTAATCAAACTGAAGCAAGTAATATGAAACGCGATGTTAATGAAAGCGCTATCGATAGAGGTTTAATAATTAGTGGACCAACTAGTTATCAAACAAATTTTGAATACATGAAAATTAAATATACTTTCATCGTTGAGTTTGAAACATCTAACCAACTGTCTCCATGGGTTACCTTGTCTAAATCGATGGATGAAGTATATAAAATTAAATTAAATATGAGGCATACCTTTTTCAAACCATTTATAGACAATAAAGAGTTCAGTGTGGTTATGACGAAATTAGTAATTGCAATCATTTTAGCAGAAATTGAGGCTCTTAAAATATCACACGATGGGCGAGTAGAGGCAAGTTCAATTAGAAATAAAATGAATAATATTTTGGCGGATCTTGCATTACAATCTTAGAAAGGAGGCTTCATTGATGGAAAATACTATTGAAATGAAAATAAAAAGTAATCATAATAACTGGCCTATTATTTCTGATGGTTTTTTTCGTAAGAAGATGACAGAACAATTGATTAAGGATGAAATACCTTTAAATGCCATAGATAAAATTTTTCAAAATTCAATAAATATCCTTTCGAATTGTCCTAATCCTAAAGATGAGGCTCCAAATTCAAAAACTGGGATCGTAATTGGAAAGGTACAGAGCGGAAAAACGTCAAATTTTATCTCATTGATGGCTTTAGCTTTCGACAATAACTACGATATTATTGTGGTCTTAGGTGGTACAAAGAATATACTTTTAGGACAGAATGTAGCACGGATCAGCTCTTACTTTAGCAACATTCCAGTAGAAAAACTAGTGATTTTGGCTACAAACGCAAATGAATCTATTCTTAATCCAGCAGCGATAAAACAATTTATAATTGAAAAGAGAAAAGTTGTAATAGTTGGTTTAAAAGGTAGGGTTAGAATAAATACAATTACAAGGATTTTTTCTGACCCTATATTATGCAATGTTCCAACATTAGTCATTGATGATGAGGGGGACCAAGCAACACTTAATACGCAAGTATCTCGTAACTCTATGAGTGCAACATATGAAGCAGCTGTTACCCTAAAGGAACGTCTAAAGAGACATTGCTTTTTATCTATTACTGCAACTCCACAAGCAAATATTCTAATAAAAACATGTGATCAATTATCGCCTGATTTTGGTTCATTGGTATACCCAGGAGATGATTATTGTGGACTAGAAGAATTTCATGGTGAGAATCAGGATACCTACATTAAATTAATTCCTGACAGTGAGCCAAATATTTTAGAAGATATGGGTTTGCCCATCTCCTTCTACAAGGCCCTTGCTACTTTCTTTGTCGGTGGTGCAGTTAGAAGATATCGTGCAGATAGTGGTAATCATGCTATGTTAATTCACCCGAGCCAGCGGAAATTTGACCATCAAATTGTATTGAGAAAAGTAAATAGTGTACTAAATGAATGGACGGATATAGCTCGGACTAAGCTCGAAGGCATAGATGATATATCATATCAAAGTCTTTTAACTCATTTATATAATGCTTATCTTGATTTCAAAAATGATGGAGTAATACTCCCAAGTTTCAATGAATTAGAGAAGAATATTCTGGAGTGCATTGTAATGTGTCCGGACGCTCATATTTGTAACGGGGATGAAGACGCAAGTGAGAATTCAAGATTTTACAAAATTAATATCTTTGTAGGCGGTAATTTAGTTGAACGTGGATTAACAATCAAAGGTTTAGCAGTAACGTACATTATTAGACGAGCACGTGGAGTATCAAATGTAGATAACACAGAACAGCGAGCAAGGTGGTTTGGTTATAAACGCAGTTTTCTGGATGTGTGCAGAGTTTTTACAACACAGCCTATTAAAGATGACTTTTCATCTATATTAGAACATGATGATGACCTATGGGCAACAATTGAACGTGCGGAACATAGAGGAATTCCTTTTAAGGAGATACCTCGAGTTTTTGTTTTAGCTAACAAAATGCTTACTATGACTCGAAAAAATGTAGCTAAAGCTGAACGATTTAGTTTTTCTGAATGGAATAAACAAGATTTACTCTTGTTAAATCGCTCAAGTGTAGAACGTAACATCGCGTATATTAATGATTTTAGAGAAAAGCATCATGATTTAATTGAGTTATTAAATCATCGCGGAGTAAATAAACATGTATTGATAAAAGGATTAAATTTCTTTGAAGTTAAAAATAGTTTATTAGGAAACTTGTTTTTTCCACAGAGTAGCAATTTAGATAGTGCCTTTTTCAATAAACTGGAGGAAGCAATAATAAAGAGTGAAATTAATCCCGTGGTTGATATCTTATGGATAAGAGACAAAGAGCATGAAACTCGTACTATAAGTAGTACAGGAAAAATAAATCAATTATTCCAAGGTAGAAACTCTACTCCAGGAAGTGAGACTTACTACCCAGGAGATAGTAGCATGGTTTCTGTCTCAAGAAGTGGAGTAATGCAGTTACAGATACACTTTATCAGACCCAAAAATATGCCTGAAATAAATTACTACAGCCCTGCTTTTGCGCTTTATGTGCCAGTTCAATATGCTGAAAAAATGGAGCGACTAGTTGGACAAATATAAAAGATAGGAGGAGAAAATGTGAATACTGAACTTATTTTAAAACAGATAAATGTACTTCAAAGTACTAATCCATTTGACAAATTCGTTCTGTTTCGAATACCTGATATATCTTCGAATGTCTATTATGGTATTAATAGTAGTAAGAACCTTGTTTTTGTAATAGAATCTACAAATCCACAAATGAGTTCCCAAATGCAGAGTACAAAAAAGTTATTTTTTAGTTCGAATACTAAATGTGAAATGATAATAAGTGATGCAACGTTTGAAAAAACAGTTCATATTCTTACATGCTTGAGTGAAGTACAAGAAGAGCAATTAGCATTTATACGACTAACAGAAGCCTTTTCAAAACATCTTGTTTCAAATAATTCATATATGTTGAATGAACTTTTTTCTGCTTTGGTAAGCCTATTTGATCAGGGTAGAAAAACTGCTGACATTGAATTACAAGGAATGTATGCTGAACTTTATGTTATTAAATATTTTTTTAATTTAGGCATTAATATAAGTTCCTTTTGGCAAAAAAATAATAAGATGAACTTCGACTTTACAATTAATCGTATCAAGCGGATGGAAGTTAAATCTACAACACAAGGGACTAGAATTCACCATTTTAAGCATGAACAATTACTATCAGAATTATATGATATCGTGATTGTTTCCTGTCTTCTACGAGGCGATGATGCGGGATTATCATTGTATAAATTAATTCAAGAGGTGAGAGCAATTGCAGCAGAGGATTTTAAAACGCTGCTTTATATTGAACAGTTAATTAAAAATATTCCTGAAGAAGTCCTTAGCGGATTCATGTATGATGAAATCTATCTTGAAAATAATATCCGTTTTTATCCAGCCTCCAGCATTCCTAAATTTAATGAGGCCCAGCCAGAAGGAGTAACTCAAACGGAGTATAATTCTAATTTAAGCACATCTTCGCCTCTTTCTCCTCACTTAGTAATTAAATGGCTTTATGAAAGGGGGGAAGTGACAGATGTTTAAGACGTTTGATTTATTTGATCACCGCAATCTAGATGATTTAATTCCAGAAATTATGTATTATTATTTATTTCAAGGTCTTAGCTTGACTCAAATTGAATTAAAGCTTTTTAAGACGGAAAACTACAAAGGTTGGTTAAGTAAAACGTTTTTAAACTATTATAGCATAGATACGGAGGGGGATAACAAAGGCATTTTTGAAGGAAAGACTATTCCAGATGTAGTGGAAGAATTATATAATAGTTCCAATGTTGCTCATGTAGGGGTTGCCAGACTTCTAAAAAATAAATACATGTAGAAAGTGTGTAATGAGGCCTCTTTTCTGTAAGAGTCATAGTTATACGTAGTAGGTGGATTTCAATTCTTTTTGAATCTCTTAATTATTCCTTAGAGGGCTGATAGAAACTATTGGTCTAACCAGTTGTAATAACTAGTCTTAAGATGCTGGGAAACCACTAACCCAACGTCTTTTTTTCTTTTGCATCAATGTAAACAGGGTTCTAAACTTGTCGGCAGCGGTTTGACCGTAGATGTACATCGTCGTGGTGATACTGTCGTGTTTTAGCAGTTTCTGCAATGACCTTGAATGTTGATATGCAGGGTAGATGGTGTATGGCGCAGATCGTGGAAGCAGATACAGCGCAAGTCATATTTTAGACGAAGCCGCGAAACTGGTAAGGGAGTTTGTGATGAAACGACGTCCCTACTACTTGACAGAACACGAACTAACGTTTATTATCCTCGCTCTTACAGTCCTTCCAACCATATTCTATATTGTCCAACTCATTCATTCGGTAGGCATATTGGTTATGCTATTTCACCAGATCCGCGAAGAGTTGTGATATTTTTTGGATTTTCTGGTCTACACTTTGCTGGAGCAGCGAGGTATCCAGTCGAAATGCCTCCATTCCAGTCTGTATATATCGGGGGAATTGATCTTAAATGTACTTCTCGTTCATTGTTAAGGATGGCAGATCGTATTGCGCGATGAATCAAGTGATTGTAGAAATGTTGTCATTACTCCGTTTTCTCTCCTAGCATTTCACCTACATAAATTTCTAAAGCCTTGGCGATGATTAATATTTCATAGTCTTGAACAAGTTAATGCTGGCCTTCCAATCGTGAAAGGCTGGTTGGACTGATATCTAGCCAATCTGGCCAAGGCTCCATCCCTTTAAACCTTACGTATTGAAGACTTGTGGTCCGATAATATTTTATTGTTTTAATGCGATATTCGCATTAAAACAATAGTGTCTTTTCGTACAATTAGTAAACGCGAGGAGACACATAATGAAGCATCCAAAAGAACCTCCTAGCAGATGAGAAAAAGGAGGTTAATCAATGATCTATTTGCATAAAAGAATAGAGCAGGAAAGGCGCAAGATGAATACGCTTGGTGAAGCGTTGATTGAACAAGTTATTCCTTTGTCTGAACATGAAGAGCTTCTAGCCATTAGTCGCAAAGTAGATAAGTTAATGCTGCGACTACATCTAACAGAAGGACACTACGCGAGGAGGAAAACGCCTTGAAGCTTCCGACATGGTTTAAAAGTGTCCTGCAAAGCAGACTGGATGATGTTTTTGCTCGCGTAGCACTGGATCCTGAGTTTAGGAGAATACGGGAAGAAAAGGACTTGGCATTTCAAAGGCTATTTTCAGATCCAACTATTATAAATAAACCAGAATTCTCTGAATGGGAAGATATAAGTCATTATAAGCAAGAAATAGAGAATGAATACTTGTACTGGCAGGGGATGCAGGACGGAGCACAGCTTGCATATGTCATCATGGCGTTGATTATGGATGATGAACAGGAGAAGGAAGAATAAGATTATTAATGAAGGAACTGCCCTGTTTGAGCAGTTTGTACATCAGGTGTTTTTGGGGAGTAAATAATTTTACAATGAAATCCAAGGTGTTGCTAGAAAAAATCTCATTATGAAGGAGATAATACCGGCGATTGATATCCTTGCTGATGAACACAGTCGTTTTCAGTCCATACAAGCGATCAGCGGCGTGAAAATTATAGGTTCAGAAGCAATGGAATAAAATCCTTAATGCGTCACTTAAGCGCTACACCTCGACGCCGCAGAAGACAATCTCGAGCTCCAGCCGAAGCGCCTACGTCCGCTGCAACCCGTCCACACTCGCGCGTGATCAGCGCATCCTGGAGGATGGCGGGTATAAGACGGTGAAAGTAACTCCGGTGGATATGTTTCCTTGGACGGTTCATGTGGAGTGCTATGTGTCTCTAGTAAGAACGCAGTGATGTAGAGCCACATTTAACCTACTCGTTGAAGTTCTATTTCACGAAATCATCGACTCATCTCGTTAACAGAGCGAAGCTGAAATAGTAAAAAGTTTACCTTAGATCCCTTTTATCAATTAAATGCGTTGAAATTTTTAAAACTACCTTCCCTATCAACTTTTCTTTATGCACGAAAGGGTTAGCCCACAAATGAGAGTCCGAACTTTCATTACGGTTGTCACCTAAAAAAAAGTATTTGTTTTCGGGGACTGTAATCGGACCGAATTCATACTGAATTGGCTCGTTTAAGTAACTTTCCAATACTTTTACACCATTATGAATCAGTACTCTGTTCTAATTTCAATCACATCACCAGGAATTCCTATGAGTCTGTATACATACCTTTCGTTAACTTTCTCGGGTATAGGTGGATAAAATACAACAATATCACCAAACTGATAATCATCCATCCATATTATTTTCTCAACAATAAAGTCTATTATTTTTTACAGTGCCAGTTTCCGTGTAAACCTGTTACCGTTAGGCTTGACGACTTTCTTCCTGGCTTAACGAGCAAAGGCCTCTTCGCACACAAGCAAACAGGCAACATATCTTCATTCTGACGCGTCTATTGAATAGGTGATAACGACGAAGCAAAACGGATTTCCGACTTACTTAAGCGAGAAAAAGAGCGAATTAACGGCTCGATGCTGAACAGAAAAAAGGGAAAAACGTTCAGAAAAGAGAGCGGGAACCCCCTATGGTTGACTCCTAGCCGGAAATTGGTTCATCGGAATGGCAAATTACGTTCGAGCGAATGGATTGCATATGAAAGAGGGCATTTCTTAGCAAGCTCTAAGTATTAAATATAACGTTGGACGGAGGCGCGGTGATGGTGCATATCAGGTGGATTGCGGTTCTAATGATAGGGTTGACGGCAGCGGCCTTAGCCGGAGGATGCGAGGACAAGCGACCTGCGGCGGACGACCCGATTGGCGTCCGGCCGGATATGACATTGCGGGATGGTCAGGCGGATTGGGAGCAACCGTTGCAGTCTTCGGCAGTAGAGGGCAGTGCGCTGCGAACGACAGCCCAAATCAGCCGTCTTCTCCATGCTGGGATGACGCAGCAGGAAGCCACGCGACAATTGGGCCCGGCTTATGATGCCTATACGTTGAGCGATTACCTGAACGGACAATGGATCGAAGTCGATGTATGGCGCTATGATTACGCGAATAAGGATTACCGTTTTGATTTTCGGGAGGGTGAGGGCCTGATTACGCCGGATTTAACCGCATTTCAGAATGACGTGCTGCAGGCGCAATTGTTCCTTGAATGGTCCAAAGAAGGCAAGCTGATCTATGCGGTCTTATATTATGAAGACGCGGACGGCAATGTACATAACTATATTCCGGCCTTCGGAAATTTACCCGGGTCATCGTCGGAGGACAGCCGGCTGGCCGCCAAGAACGGGATCAAGATCGGACAAACCGTCGGCGTGAAGCGCAATGGAGCGGCGTACGACCTGAAATCCGCGCCAACGCCGCAGTTTGCATTCCTGACAAGCATGTCGGAATCGTATCAAATCAAATCGTTGATGGCGCACTTCGCCGAGTTGGACCTAGAGGGTAGCCGCGGTTGGGTGCCTTTATGGTATCTGACCGAGAAAGCGATGGAAATCAGAGAGATCAAACCGCAACGAATGATTATGACCGGATCGGGCACGGCGGAATGGTACCCGAATTCGGGGTTGTCCGTGGCAGAACTGGTGCAGGGGGATTCCATCTATATCTTTGAAGAGTACGGTGATTATTATGGCGCCATCGCGCCGTTGTCGAAGAAAGCCGGCCAATCTCCCGGATTGGTATGGATCAAGAAGTCACTCTTGCGATCAGATGATGAGGCGGGCAGCCGATATACGCCGCTCTTGTCCGCAGACACAGAGCTTGATTCCACCTTGCTGGAAATAGCCGTGAACAGCCTGTTGCGGCTTGGGGAGTCCAAGAAGCACATTCGCGAAGTGTTCGGCGAGCCCCATTTTATCGAGACTTCTAATAATGTGATGTCTACTGGCGAGCCGATGAAGACGCTGGAACAATGGCGGTATGAACATGCAGACACGCTGCTTGTCGTGACGTGGGATGAAGACGGGGGACTTCGCGATTACGTCTTTGAAGCAGAGGATGCCGAGCATCCATCCATCGCATCGCGTAGACTCGATTGGCAATGGCGCGTTCAAAGCGATATGGCGTACAATTTCCTGATTGGGCAGGCGGGAAAATTGCTGCTCATCGCCGGTCATGACGGCGGATTCAGCGGGATGCATTACGACTCCAACTTGTATGCGGTTAATCGTCACTCGGGCGCGAAGGTATGGCAGGTCGATCTGGATTACAGTCTCATGGGCTATGTGATGTCTGAGAATGAGAAGCATATCGCCTTCATGAGCTATGATTCCAATCCTAAATATGAGGGGAAGACGATCTACAGAGTCCATGTGATCGACACGCAGACCGGGAAGAAACGCTGGGAGAAAGAACTGCGATATGCGACCGATAAAGACCGGGTTTGGGGCATCGGGATCGCCGCAGCCGGGCAGACGCTGGCTGTAGGCGTGGAGCTTGGCGATGACTCCGGCGGCAGGCGAGGGAAAATTGAGACGTGGGAGATGGATAGCGGTGAACCGATGTGGGAGCGCTCCTTCGATCAGGCCGTCTATCTGCATACCGGCTACTTTGCCGAGTCGCGCTTGCTGGCTCAGATCGGGCAGTCCGGACTCGATGGCGGCATTAGCGCGGGTGTGATCGGGCTTGACCCGATCAGTGGCAAGACCGCATGGACGAACAGGAAGAGGGAACTCAGAACCTTACACGGTCTTGACGGTGACGGGCGGAACTTTAAGCCGAGAACCGGAGAAGTATGGACGTTTTCTGGAGACGCGTGGGTGCTGACCGAAATCGCAACAGGCAAGGCGAAGCTGAGTTTGCCTTACGAAGAAGGCCATTATATGTACTCCCCTATCAATGACCGGTATATCCTTCAGGTGAAGTCGCGGGACGGTAAGCCCTTGCACTTGAGCGGGGACACCGCTACGTCCCTAATTGAAACCAAGAGCGGCGACGCGATCTGGACGGTTAACGGCAGCGGGTGGCGCGGAAAAGTGGACGGCGGCTATATCTATTATTCGATAAACGAACACGTTCGAATGGCGCAGCTTGCGACAGGCAAAGTCATTTGGGAGGCGGATGTAAACAGCATTGCTTTTGTGCCTTATCGGGACTATTTGCTTGTCAACAATCATGCCGGGGATGTAGTCGCCTTGAACAAGGCCGACGGGTCGATTGCCTGGAGACTGAGCGATGCCAGAGCAGGCGGGATTGATTCGCCTTATCCGTATTTCGAGTACGGGATGATCACCGGACTGGACGGCGTAATATATCTGGGTTCAAGCAATGGTTACTTTACGAAGGTTGCGAATTTTGACGCTGAGTGATGGATTCGCTCAGATCAAACGGATTATATCGCACAGTCGCTTTCAGATACCTATCTATTGATTTCCTTGCATATGAATTCGATATAAGTGAATACCCAAGGCGTCTGTCCGACGGTGCTGCTTGCGAATGATGCGTGAGTTATACAAGTTGCGGTTTTCGTCGGACAGACTCCTGGAACATCCTCTTATTGCGAAGCTGATGTAATGAAGAACGATAGTTAATAATTAATCACTCTTATCATAGACGGATTTTTATTGTTTAAAAAGCATATGACGAAAGTGTCAACACTATGGATAACACACGGAAAGATGCCACTGTCTTTGTTGCTGTTACTTCCTTTATAATCATCTCTGTGGTATCCCAGTTATTCGCATATAGGAGAATAAAACTTTAAGGCATCTAGAAAAAGCAATTCCTCGCCCAGCCCTTTTATTTTGGTACTTTCCGGACAGCCCCTATTTTTGAATTCATGTCGTTATGGTCGAAATGAAAGATCCTTGATCAAACCGGCTTACTAAACCTCTTGTGCGACTTCTTGCTTTAGCTGCAATGCCCTGTACATCATTGCGACAAACTGCGCGCGCGTAACGGGTTCATCCGGGTTGAATTTGCCGTTATCGCCTAGTAAAATCTCTAGTTCTGCTAATGCAGCGACATAAGCATAGCTCCAATGCGTAGATGGCACGTCTTGGAATGGACTTGTTCCGCTTAACTCGATCTTAAGGGCAAGCGCCACAATTTTTGCCATCTGCGCCCGTGTTACGGGTTCGCTTGGATTAAATCTGCCATTTGTTCCATCTACGATTCCGGCTTGCTGCAGTAACGCGATGGCTTCATAATTCGCATGGTTAGGCGATACATCAGAGAACGATTCCAATTCACGTACGGGCTCGAGCTCGAAAGCACGCATGAATATCAGAGCCATATGTTGTCGCTGAATGGATTCATTCGGTTTAAACGAGCCATCTGCGTACCCCGTTATGATACCTTGACTAGCCAATTCCTCAATCATTTCTTGTGCCCAATGTCCCGAGATGTCTTTAAATTTCACAACCGGCTTCGGATCTGGTGTCATGACTGCAATCCATTTCGCATACAATGTGGTGTTTGTTGTCACACGATCCTTTTCATAATCCCACTTTTGGGTCAATGCTGTATCGTGATACCAGCCTCCAAAAATAAATCCTTCCTTAACTGGTGTTGGAAGCTCCGTTAACTTTGAATCATTCACAATAACGAGACTGCCTATAACGTCCGCGCCATTTGTTTCAAAATGTACCGTATAACGAAGTATTGGCGGTGGCACATAGCCCCCAGAGGAATTATTCGCAGTCCACTTTGCATACAACGTCGTATTCGCCGTGACCCGATCATTGTCGAAGCTCCATTGGTTTGTTAATGTAATTTCTTTATACCAGCCACCAAATGTAAATCCCGACTTCGTTGGTACATCAGGCTCTGTTGCCCATTCATTGTATGATTTCGTCTGATTTGCCACGACATTTCCTCCATCGGACTCAAAAGACACTGTATAATGATTCATTTCCCAGGTTGCATACAGCGTGACATTAACTGTGCTTATCGTAAAAGTATCATTGGCGACATAGCTTGTCCCGCTTCCATCTGCTTCAGTATTCCAACCAATAAACGTAAATCCAGTCTTTACGAGACTTCCTATATGATTAACGACTGAAACGGTATTCCCGGTTTCATAAGTTTGAATATCAACGGGTACAAGCCCTTCCGTAGCTCCATTTCCGTCGTAGCTTACTCGATATTTGAAGATACTGAACGTAATGGTGATTGAATTACCTGCTTCATCCGTAACGATAAGCACATAGGAGCCCTCGGCGCTCACAGTCGAGCCGTTTATAAAAACGTTGCCGTTTAATGTTGCTGTCCCTTCATTAAAGGCAATTGTTCGCAAGGAGCCATAGCTCTCTCCATCCGCTACGCCCGTAACGATTGGCGCAGTGTTGTCCAGTGTTATACTTGATTGATCCAAACCTGTATTTCCTGCCCGGTCAATGAAACGAACATAAACCGCCTTGTTGCCATCGCCTGCCGGCAGCGTATAGCTCATGCTTGCGCTAAAGGCCTGTTCAGATGACCACGTAAGGTTATCATTGGAGAACTGTACGCTTACCACATCCGTTACACCTGCTCCTAAAGTGAAATCAAGCGTCACTTCTTGGTCTGTTGCATAAGTAGCTCCTCCATTAATCGCCACTGTTCCTGTTGGCGGTTCCGTATCTAACGTCACATTTGAGCTGTATACAGGGGATTCATTGCCTGCATGATCAATGAGACGAATGGTAATTGCCTTCAATCCATCTGTGCTACCTACGTCTATCTGGAAACTGCTCGTATAAGCAATTGTCGTTGCTGTTCCTCCGTTGATGCTATAGCGAATATTTGCAATATCCGTTACGCCTGCATCTGGCGTTATATCCACGATAACATTCGAATCAATCGTGTAGGCATTGCCATTATTGACGGACACCGCACCTGTTGGAAGCGTGCGATCAAGCGTTACGTCCAACGTAAGCACGGTTGTATTCCCTGCCAGGTCAGATAAACGAACCTGTAAAGTTTTCACGCCATCCACTGTTTCCTGCAGCGTATACGACTGTGGACTAGCGCTATAGGCTGCTAAAGCACCGTAAGCTAGACCTGTCTCACCAAACTCCATATAATCGGCATTACTGCTTGATACCGTAAATGATACGTGAAGTGAATTCGTTATACTTGGTGTTAAAAGCGTTATCGTACCTGTCGGCGCTGTCGTGTCCAGTACAATACTTGCTTGAGCCGTGCCCGTATTTCCTGCCCGGTCAATGAAACGAACATAAACCGTCTTGTTGCCATCGCCTGCCGGCAGCGTGTAGCTCATGCTTGCGCTATAGGCCTGTTCAGATGACCACGTAAGGTTATCATTGGAGAACTGTACGCTTACCACATCCGTTACATCTGCTCCTAAAGTGAAATCAAGCGTCACTTCTTGGTCTGTTGCATAAGTAGCTCCTCCATTAATCGCCACTGTTCCTGTTGGCGGTTCCGTATCTAACGTCACATTTGAGTTGTATACAGGCGATTCATTACCTGCATTGTCAATGAGTTGAAGAGTAATTGCCTTCAGTCCATCTGTGCTGCCTACATGGATGGTAAAACTGCTTGTATACGCAATTGTAGTTGGTAATCCTCCGTTGATACTGTAGCGAATACTCGCTATATCCGTTACACCAGCATCTGGTGTTATATTAACGTATACGTTGGCATTATTTGTATAATCACTACCATTATTCACAACGACCGTACCAGTTGGCACTGTTGTATCCAAAATAATACTGTCTTGTATTATGGTAATATTATCTGCTCGATCGATTAAACGTACATACACCGTTTTATTTCCATCTCCTACTGGTAACGTATAGCTTTTTATGGGACTAAAGGCTTCAACTCCTGACCAAGAACTATTGTTATCAGAAAATTGTACCCCTACCACATCTGTTACACCGTTGCCTAAAGATAGATTAAGCGTTACTCCAGAAGTAGTTGTATACACGTTGCCATTATTAATAACAATAGAGCCTGTTGGCACTTCGGTATCCCGTGTTATAGTTCTTTCATATTCAATGGATGCGTTCCCTGCACCATCAACTAACTTAAATTTTAAAACTTTATCTCCATCATTATTTCCTATTGATAGCATAAAGCTTGGTACATAAGGCATCTGTGTAAATGGGTTTCCGTTAACCGAATATTGGATATGCGTGATATCAGTTACTCCGGCATCTGGACTTATTGAAATAGATACAGCCGAACTATTCGTGTATTGGTTGCCTAGATTTACAATGATCGTCCCTGTCGGGGGAGTCTTATCTATTCGAAATTGTACGGTTTTTTGTTGGCTGCCAGCCGTGACGGTTAACGTATAGGCGCCTTCACTGGAGACTGCCGTTCCGCTTACAAAAGGACTACCATTTAATGTTGCTGTTCCTGCATTAAATTGAGGCGTAACATTCGTGTTGTAAAGACCGCCGTCCGTCACGCCTGTTATTTCAATAGTAGGGAGTTGTGAATACGAAATAATTAAATACGGACCCAAAGTACCATTGCCTACATTCGTTTCGGTCATCTGAATATAATGTTCAAGATTGTTGATTCCATTACTAGCCGCTTCTTGAGCATTCATTCCCGATAAAATAAAGGTTGCTTTAGGATTAGCCTTCAAGGATTCATCTACTATGTAGCTGGTAAAATTAAAGGGAGCTAGCGTAGGTTTTAGTAGGGGGGCATTATTGGCTAATATTCTTGTTTGTGTAGAACCCGAAGTTGGAGCTGGCGGCGAAGTTATATTGCTATCCTGGGTCCAGCTATGATTGGTGCTCGTAGAAATCTTTAGCGAAAAATTAGTTGTTGGTTGTAAATTGCCGCCTGATACAGGAATATATAGACTGGCCGTTTCAATCTCGTATCCTGCAGGGATTGGCGGTAAATCATACTTAAGCAATACTTGAGCCTCCACAGGAACACCAAATGTTCCCCGATAGCCAACATCCAGATATCCGAGATCTCCATTCTCATAAATCAAGCTAGCATTAATACCCTCGTAAATGATCGTTGTATCTTCAGATGCAAAGATAGGTGTTGGAGGTATGTTAGCTGAAGCTACGCTTTGACTATTTAAAAATACGATAATTGCCATACAGAAGATTACGAGTAGCATGCTTCCTCTGGAAACAAACTTTTTGCCCATCACATGTTCTTCCTTTCCGTATTAGAAATATTTTCAATGATTCGTATGAAGTGGTCATCTTTTTTCTTCCTGCATAGAGTTAATTCGCAAAATTAACACAATTTTAACCATATTTCGACATATCCTTAATTACTATACTTCATAATTTATTCTTTTCATAGAGTTAGCTTTCATTCCTATTGGCGCGGACATAAAGTTTTCTTTACATTTCATATATGGAGCAATCCATCATGATAAATTAGAAGTAATATTTGTAGGTTTTTGACGAAGAAGAGTTAGCTGTCGTGGGAGACGGCAGAAGCAGCTGTGTGCTTGGGCCAAGGCATCGTTGCATATGACGATATTTGTAATTAGGGGGAAATGGCGTGAATGTAAAATCTGTGCAGCTGGTCAGTGATTATTTCAAAGCGAGGCAGCAAGGCAAGGACGCTCATGCGACGAATGATCAGACGCGTTTGGCATCTATTCGAAATATACTCATACAGGGAAAGATGCTGCGCACCGACGAAATGGACTACTTGCAGCGAAAGGATTCTACTTTATATAATCAAGCAATCAGCCTCTCGATGGAACGCCAAGCGTATAAAGACGCATTGCAGCAAAGTCGGAGCAAAGCGGATGCGAGTTATTACAAAACCTTCAAGCTGATGCAGATTGCTGGGCAACTGAAGCATGGTGGTTCCGAGGAGCAGTTGATGCGCGTGAACTCGATTCAGGAAGCCCATCGCGAGTTCATTCGATCGAGCAAGTATGCCTCGCTGAGGTCAGATGGGGCGTAACTGCCAGTGAATGGTTAATAAGCTCCAGTTGAGCAGCGACAAAACAGGAGCGGATAAGGCATCCCTCGTTGATTATTTGCGTTAACTTTGCTTATCCACACATGTGAAGTGCGTAGTGTCAATAAATCGTATTGACGAATAACGGGACGCTTAAAGCGCGTCAATATCTAATAAAAGCCTAGCCCTCATTTCGTCCAGATGCAGAAATAACGCGCGCAGAGATGGCAGTGATGATCGCGTATGCGCTAAAGTTGACGATCGAAGAGAATGAGCCAACCGGCTTTACAGACGAAAAGAACATCCCGTCATGGGCGAAAGGTGTGGCGGCGGCAATGAAGAGGCTTGGCATTATGCAAAGACAAGTAGCAAATAGATTTGATTCTGATGCGAAAGCAACCAGAGCTGAAGCAGCAACCATTCTGTTGAGAATGTTGGAGCAACAGAATAAATAGTTTAACTAATGGCGGGTTACACTGAAGGTGGTTCACCAAACTGCCTCAGGGTAACCCTTGCTTTTTCGAGGAAGGTTGATACATGCCGGACGAAGTTAACAGTAAATCAACGTTTCAATAAGCTGATCAGATACCGTTACCTTGTTTACCCTAATTAAATAATAGCCCGCCAACCATTAGGTTTAGCGGGCTTCAAACCTTTAATTAAAGAGGGAGTTAATCTGTAAGAAAGTCTGGTTCATCTTCTAGACGATAATCCCTTTGTGGTGGATTCTTTTCATTTTCTTTCATGATCTCCTTGATTTGTTTATTTATTTTATTAAGTTTAAATCCATATTCATTATTTGATTCACTTTCTATTGACTTGTTATTATTTATTGAAAACTTGCCTTGTGCTTGACCTACTACATAATAGCCAAAATCATCCCTGTCAGGGCGTGTTCCTTTTTGGCTAGTTAAGAAAACGATAACGTCCTCACCCATTTTGAAGCTGGGTATAGAATGTGAATCAATACTAAGAATTGTATCGTTTGTTTCTCCGCCAATAGTCCGAACCTCGACTTGCACTTCTGGCTTACCTTTGTATACCTGAGTTACTTGAATGAATGTATCTGTTGCCGGGAAACCCATATAATCCGTTTGTACTTCTTGTGATGTGACTGTTCCTCTAATTATCACATCTGCTATTTCTACTAAAGAGTGTTTATCCCGTTTTAGAATACTTACATCAGTAGAAACAACATTTTTATCAATTACGTTTTTATTTTTATCAATTACGTTTTTATTTTTGTCTATTCCGCAAGCGACTGCAATTAACATAATAAGTATGATAAGAATTATTCCACTTACTTTTTTCATAATTTATAACCCTCCTTTTATTCTACCATCTAATAAATGACTCAAATGCTCGATAACAAGACCATCTATCCTTGAATTATAAGCATATACTATTCCCCAAAAAGTAGTAAAACCCTCATAACCAGTAGTGATGGTATTGCTACCATTTTGACTGGGGGCAGTGTCTGTTGTACTTTAGTCAATTCACATGTTAAACGCTTCCAGTTCCTTTTTAGTTTCTATTAATTTCAAAAATATAAAAAAATGGAATCTAAAGAAGGGGACGTGAGCAGTAGAAGTTAAAAGGGAAAGGACAACTAAAGAAACTAATGATATTCGTTAGCGAATCAACCCGCTGTTCTTGAGTTAGGGCAGATACTTTGGAAATGGCCTGAGTCATTTAATCAGCAGACCATTGTTACTGCGAGGCTATTTGGAGAAAAGGAAAAACTATAGGTTAGTTATGGAGCCCCCGAAAAATTATAGGAAATATCTTTGAAGCAAGACGTCACCTTCGGCGTCATAATGAACAAATAGCGGCCTAGGGATCAGTTCCCGTAAGCCGCTATTTTTTAGGTTAATTCACATGGGGAATACCGAGTTCTTACAGCAAATGTCCGCCAGACACTTCAATGTCCTGTGCTGTAACCCAGCTGAAATCGTCGGATAATACGTTCACAATGACCTTCGCCATATCTTCGGGTTGGCCGATTCGTCCAAATACAGATTGCTCAGCCAGCGGCTGAATGAATTCAGGATGTTTATCGAATACTCCATCACCAAAATTGCTGTGCGTAGGACCAGGCGAAATTGCGTTGACCCGAATTTGTCGAGGTGCAAGTTCTTTGGCGATGTAGCGAGTCCAAGTTGAAAATGCTGCTTTTAACGAGCCATAGGTGGAGTATCCTGGGAATGATTGGTTTTTAGACGAACTCGTAGTATTTACAATGGCTCCGGCATCATTCATGAATCCGACAAGTTGTTGTGTCAAAAAAATCGGTCCTTTGAAGTTCGTATTCAGAATCTTGTCGAAGTATTCTTCGCTCATCTCAGTAAACATCATTGGCCCACCGATACCGCCATTATTAACCAAGTAATCAAATGTTGTTCTGTTCCAAATATCTTTGAGGCTCTTTTTTACTTCTACAACAAAACCTTCGAAGGTTGATATTTGAGTCAAATCCAGCTTCAATGCGAATGCCCGAACTCCATGATTCTTCTCAATTTCCTTAACGACAGCTTCTGCACGATCCTTATAGGAATTGTAGGTGAGAATGACGCTAATTCCGCGCTTGCCAAGCTCAAGAGCCGTCGCTTTTCCAATGCCATTACTTCCGCCGGTTACAATTGCAATTTTCATAAAGATCCTCCTTAATAATGTGTTCGATCTGAATTCAATTTTAGTCGGATCTGTTGAATCAATATAGATCTAATAATGCCTTTTGATTGCCTAAAAGCACCTCGTTACTGTTATATTAACCTGTATTATTGCTTATTTATGTAACATGAAGTGCCTAAAAATGCCGTGGTGCTTCAGAGTTGTGTTGAGGGGCAAGAAGTCATGTGATAACATAAGGACATGAATAAAGTACTTGATGAAATCATTGAACTAATGCAAGGCGCGGACACTCGACAAATTGAAACTGGAGTACCGGGGTTAAGTAAGATTAAGGGAGACATTCCAGCACATCAACTCGCAGCGCTCTACGAGCCGATGATAGGTTTTACGGTCCAAGGAACAAAGATCCTTTCAATCGGAGAGCGTAGCATTAACCTGAATGGACCATCCTATTTTGTGTTACCGGTACATGTTCCTGCAACTGCCAGTGTACACCCAGATCGCGATGGACGGCCTTACATGTCCCTTGGTCTTAAATTGAATCAGAATGTTCTTCAGAGTTTGTTAAGGGATCTTCCTGACAATTTAATACCAACTGCTTCTGAGCATTTCGCAGCTTGTGAAATAAACGTTGAATTTATGGAGGCATGGCTGCGCTTATTAAGATTATCGAAAACAACAAGAGATATTCCAGCTCTTGCACCGGCTTATGAGCGCGAAATTCTTTACCGCGTTCTAATGGGACCACAAGGAGGGTATCTGAGGCAATTTGGTCTGAGGGAAAGTAATTTATCCAAGATTTCTCAGGTTGTAAAATGGTTTCGTCATAATTTTACGAGGTCAATAGATATTGGCGAGATGGCATCAAAATCCGGCATGGCTATCAATACCTTCCATCGTCAGTTTAAAAAGGCAACGGGTTTAAGTCCTATTCAATTTCAAAAGCAATTAAGGCTATTGGAGGCAAGAAACCTCATTGCATTCGAAGGCTATCCAGTAGCCAGCGCCGCATATCATGTTGGGTATCAGAGTCCCTCACAGTTTAATCGAGAGTATTCTCGCTTCTTCGGTTCATCTCCAGCCAGGGACACGGAGAACCTAAGACGAATCGAAAGTATGAGGGATTAGATAGTTGGCGTATTTTTTTGTACAACTCCACACATGTGGAGTGCTTAATATTGATGGTGCTAAAAGAATAACTGAGATGTGACAGTAGAGCTCATAGCCATACAGTGTGAAACGCATCACAAACACCTTAAGTAGTCAGCTGCCATCAATGCCTAAGCGCGTTCCAGTGCTCCTCATGAATGTGTTTGTTCTCGCCGTGAGCCATGTTTCAGACTGGTGATGGTAACAGTATGGCCACGCTCCTAGACGCCCCGAGTCCACTCAAGAACAAACGTACTCACGCCAAACCAGCGCTGTCGGATCTCACAATAAAAGCGTTCATTCTCTAAGGGACCGAACCGCGCTGGGCCATTTGTCGCTTAGGCAGGTTACGGGGGCGTTGCCTTTTGCGGTACTCTCGGTCATTTGTTTGTCATCGTAGAAAATACGACAGGTAATGAAACTAGCCGAAGGGGATGCTGTGGCTGAAATTTTCGCGGACTTGAAGTTGAATGGTTTACTATAGTCAACTGAGAGCTCAAGAGTATAGGGAAGTGCTATGTCGGCTTCTTCTCGCGAGTCCGTGCCGTCTCGCGTTGTCAATTCGACGGAGACACTATCCGCAGTGGGTGCATCGCTCTCGATGACGTACTTCACGATGCCGCTCTTAGCCACGGATCCGCTGCATCCGAGCAGAGAGATCGCCATCGTGACAGTGACGGCCCACCTTGCTGCACACCAAATCATATGAATTGATTTACTTATTCTGGCTGAGGTTCTCATGAAATCTATCCTTTCAGGAAAAGAATCATCTAGTCGGTCGTCCTACTGAATTCGTTACCACATTAACATGTTGACAGGAACATCATTTATGGCCGTTCCGTTTCTCTTTAGAACGAAGATACATACCGTAAATTACAAATCCAGCTCCGAAGATGAGCAGGAATCGTCCCGTCCCTGGAAGGTTTGAGAGGATGAAATGGTTGCTTTCGTTTTTTTTTTTTGGCATAAATTGGAGTATCGTACCAGTGATGAGAAAGATTGTACCCCAAATAAACTCAATACTGCTTTTGCTCATTGTATCTACTTCCTTTCATATAAATTGTGATGCGCCAAACTAAAGTGACATCAGTCATTTTCAGTCATTGTTTTTATGCCGGATAGGTGCTTTTTTGGGCCAAACAAAATAGGCGATGGTAATTAACAGATCGATGCCCAATACCCGTGACCACCAACGTATCGTACTCGTTAGTGCTTCGGTTCGTTCCGGGTCCTGAACTAGGTAAATGAGTCCGAACAGGCAGCCTATACCAATTGCGTACGCAAGAACATGTTTGAGCCAGCTCTTTAAATAATGACGTGCATAGTCATTCCCATAGCGTTTGATCGGTTTATCTCCCTGTTTGACGATATAGTAGCGGAATCGTTCGTCTGCCCATGCAATTATGCTTTTGCCGAAAACGATGGATACACCGATATAGACGGCTGCAATCGCATGCGCGGGTGTTGCAATAGAGCCACGATACAGGTCAAATCCTGTAATAATAAGCAGAATTAAATCAATTATGGGAGTAAACGCAAGCAGAAGGAAGCCTAATCGTTCCTTGCGCAGCAGGTACCGTACCGTTAAACCTAGAATGATGACAACCCAGAAAGCAACCTCGCATGACACAATCATCCAAGCAACAAAATTCAATAAAACACCCCTATCATAATACACACGATTAATACACGTGTATTATTTGAATTGAAAAAAGTATATCATCTGCACTCAAATAATACAACTGTATTATTTAGTTGTGTGTAAAAGTTACCTTTGCTACAATGGAGACATGACAAAAATTGTAGATCACGATCAAAGAAGATTACTAATTGCCGAGGCTACTTTGCGTATTATCAGACAGATGGGCATGAAAGGAGCGACCGTTAGAAATATTGCTCAGGAGTCGGGCTTGTCGCTTGGCGCCTTGCGCCATTATTTCTCGACCCAGGATGAGTTGCTTAATTTTTCCATGAGGTTGGTGAAGGAGCGGGCAACAGTTCGTATTAATGAACTTGTCTCTATAGACATGCCGCTGTTTCAAAAGGTGCTGCGGATTTTGCTGGAACTGTTACCTACAGATGACAACAAGCTGGCAGAAATGGAGGTGTGGTTTGCATTCACAGCTCATTATAGAAGCAGTGGCACCACATATGACGCGCAGCACGATGGCGTGCAGGACCTTGTTGAGCGTCTGCTTCATAGCTTGAAAGAGTCGGGATTGCTGCGGCCTGAACTTGACTATACACTGGAGACGGAACGGTTATACGCTTTTATTGATGGCATAGCGCTGCACGCATTGCTGGATACGAAGCGAGTAGATTATGAACGAATCGTAAATGTGGTGACCTATCATATGAAATCTATCTGTACTGAAGAATCTTTTCTTCTTGAAAGATAAACATTTTTCTTTAACTGAACAATCCCCGCACATGGAACCTAACGGTATTTGGCGACATGTTCAATGCTTCCGTAATTTGGTTTCTTGTGTAACCTTTGACTAGAAGATTCAGCACCACTTTTTCGGTACGGGTTAAAATCCGATTCAGCTCTGCAAGTCTTAGTTGGCTGATTGCAAGGTCTAACATAGTAGTTTCATATTACATGAATACGGTAGGTACTGATAAAACAGCATTTACCGTATTTCTGTCATCCAATAAAATTTCAAAAATCCTTTGTTAATGTGGCTTAAGTTGCCCCCTTGCAATTTTTTTATATTAAGCATACAACACATGTGGAGTGCTTAATATTGATGGTTGGAAAATGAGGTGTGGCAGTATTGCTCAACACGTCTATAAGTCAGTTCATTGAAACTGTGGGCTAAGCGGCGATAATGGATAGGAAATCAACGGATGGGAAACAGTATGGGATCGTAAGATAATTTATTCAAATGGAAACATTACAAGGTGGAGATGATCCTATTAGCAGTACTTCGGACCTGCCTCTATAGTAATTGGCGACTCATCTTGAATGTGTTTGTAAAAATCAAAAAAACTCCTATATAGGAGTTTTTTTGATAAGCAATGTTAGCGCATGAATGGCTACTATAAATTTAGAAACGCCCCCCGGCAGCGAAGCCTTTTGGAGAAATACGATCAATTTCTTCGAAATCCGCTGGAGTAAGTTGAACCTGCAGAGCGTCAAGATTCTCCTTCACCCGATCTATTCGCTTTGTACCAGGGATTGGCACAATGAAGTCTCCTTGGGCGAGCAGCCATGCCAATGCAAGTTGAGCAGATGTACACCTTTTTTTTGAAGCCATCTCTTCAATCAGCGTTGCGACTTCCACATTTTTAATGAAGTTATCGCCTTGGAACCGTTCATAATGCCGCCTATAATCATCCTCTGCCAAATCCTCGAACTTCTTAATTTGTCCTGTTAGGAATCCCCGTCCCAGCGGACTATAAGGTACAAAGCCAATTCCCAATTCTTTGAGAACCGGAAGCACTTCATCTTCCACTTCTCTACTCCATAAAGAATACTCCGTTTCCACTGCAGTAATGGGATGAATGGCATGCGCACGACGGATGATATCAGCAGGTGCTTCGGATAGACCGATAAAACGAATTTTCCCATCTTTGACCAAGTCGGCCATCGTTCCAATGGTTTCTTCAATAGGGGTATTCGGATCGTAGCGGTGTTGGTAATAGAGGTCGATGTAATCCAATCCGAGATGGTATAAGCTAGCATCCACAGATTTTTTGATATACGCCCGATCACCTTTGGGCCCCTGGGTATGCGTTACACCAAATTTCGTGGCAATTACCGCTTTATCCCGTCTATTCTTAAGCGCTCGCCCTACCAGCTTCTCGTTTTCTCCAAACCGCTGCTGAGAAAATTCACCATAAATATCCGCTGTGTCAAACATAGTGACGCCGATATCCAGCGCCTCATGAATCACGCGAACCGATTCCTCGTTATTCGGCATCATCATGGTTCCAAGGCCCAATGCTGAAACCTCTAATCCCTCACGCCCAAGCGTTCTTTTCTGTATAGCTTCCGAACTCATCCAGTCTACCTCCTAGAAATAATAATTTGGTAATTAAATAAAATCTGTGGATGTACCAAGAGTTTCCCATTCAGTCAAATCTTTTTGAACATTTACGATTTTATTGTTAGCTACATCATAGGCATCCTGTCCAAGGAAAAGATGTACGGGTGGATGCTCTGACTCTGTTACTTTGATCAATACATCCATCGCTTTTTCTGGATCACCGGGTTGGTTCTTATCAAAATCTTTCAGAAAAGCTTCTTGTCCATCCCGCATGGTTTTATAATCGTCAATTAGGTTTGTGGTAGTTCCACTAATTGAGCCCTCAGAGAGGAAATTCGTACGAAAATACCCTGGTTTAATGGCAGTTACATGAATTCCGAATGGCTGAAGCTCTTGAGACAGTGCCTCACTAATCCCATCTACGGCAAATTTAGTTGCTCCATAAATACCACCTCCCGCAAAGCCATAAAAACCACCTACGGAAGAGAAGTTAATAATATGCCCAGATCTTTGCTTTCGCAATTGAGGGAGTGCTTGCCGTAAAACGTTAAGTGTACCAAACACATTAATTTCAAAGTTTTTACGGACTAATTCATCCGGAACCTCCTCAATAAATCCTATTTGACCATAACCGGCGTTATTGACGACGACATCAAGCCCGCCAAAATGTTCAATTGTTGCAGAAATGGCTGTTTGGACTTCCTTCTCATCTGATAGGTCGAGGTTTATAGGAAGAAAGCGATCATGGCTTCCGACTACTTTTTCCAAGTCAGCTTTGGTTCTTGAGGTTGCAGCTACTTTATATCCTTGCTCTAATAGCTTTCTGACTAGTGTCAATCCCATTCCCTTGGAAGCACCGGTTACAAACCAAATCTTATTACTGCTCAAAATTCTTCATCTCCCTTTCCTGATCCTTGTTTTGGATTCTTTATAATCATATCTGTTAAAGTATTGTCTAAGTCAAATAGGCCATTATCGTTGAGTAAATAGTCATAAAAGTGTAAAATTTGTTAGAGTAACTATAACTATTAAGGAGTGTGATAAATAAATGGCCTATACCATCAAGGATATTTCAACAAGAACAGGGATAACAGCTCATACACTGCGTTTCTATGAAAAACAGGGAGTCCTGCCTTATGCAGAACGAACTGAACAAGGAATCCGAATGTTTGGCGAGTCAAGTATTGAGTGGATAGAAACAATTTTGGCGCTGCGTTCGACTGGAATACCTTTAGCTGAATTAAAACTATATGTAGATTTATATAAAGAAGGGGATAGTACTCTAAAAAAGCGAAAAGAGATAATGAACGATCACAAAGTAAAAGTCGAGGAACAAATACATCAGTTAATTAAAACCTTAGGAAGAATCAACTACAAAATGGCATTGTATGACGTACAATTGGAAGAATTGGAAAGGTCGTCTTGCACTTTGTGATGTTATGCAAAAAATAGCATCTAGCGATTATTATCGAGTCTGCTTCTACCAAACAAGCGATTTGGATTTACCCGAAGCTAGTATTGAAACGGCATTCTTAGATGAAGCAGGACGCGTCATTAGCTCGGTCATGATGGCCGTAAATTTTCGTGTGAGAAAGGGAGCGTTTTGAGCTAGCCAATAATTGGAGGTTCCATCTGTGATATAGCTTCGCCCTTTCTCGTTCCCTCAGCCATCGGAATTTTCTCAATCCTTGAACAGGGTCAGAAACAGGGCATTCTCCGGGAAACGGATATCATATTATGTTGTCAACTTGTCACTGAAATGATCAACTCTGTCATAAAAGGCTATTTGGCAGGAATTCCTCAACAAGTGCCTATAAAGTGATCCTTAACGTCCAACAAGTGGTTCGGCGCCAGATTTCCCTGCTGAAAATCACAGATGGCTTTTCAAATATAAGCACTCATCCCATGTAGAGTGCTGTGTGTTGCTGGTGAGAGAGTAGTTGTGAATAGCAATCAAAGTCATCTCACAGCCTAAAGGGGTATAAATGAGAATGTCGAATCTACTGCAAAGTAGTTTCCATCAGTTATCGTTTTATCGCTACTATTATTTTTGGAGGGAATATCCGATTAATAGAAAATTTCATTTAGAGAATGTTGGAAAAGAGGATGACATTTACGCATCAAACGGAGAAGCTACTTCAGGATTCGGCTTGTTTGTTTTGTCTAATGAACGCATTGAATACCATTTTAGAGAGGAGGACATGAGTTTAGACGAAGCGGAGTCTTATATCGAAAATTTTTTAAATCATTTACCCGATGAAACGGTCGACGAATTATGTGAAAAAATGTGCGTTTGGAAAGATCATATACTGACAGATTGTTATCCAGATATGAAATGTCCAAATGGTTTGGCGGATGCTCAAGGCAGAGATATCCTACGTTTTATTTCAGTAAGCGATATTTATATCTACAGAAATCCTTATGATAAAAATGATCCCCTATTTGGAGCAAGCGTTTCGGCTGGTATGGAATGGGATTTTGAAGATGGTATTGAAATTATTATCAAAGCCAAGGAAGTTCTTGAAGTACGTGAGTTTCTAGGTTATGGGGAACATGCAATTTGGAAAGAAAACGACTAGGTGCAGACCATAATCATGCGGTCATATTGATGGTTCGAAAATGAGATGTAACAGGTTCGCTCAAATGTAATGTTGATGAAGGTTTAGAAGACTTAACTCAGCTGAGAGAGCTTCGCTGGCAGCGATGAGGTCAGGGGTTCGATCCCGCTAAGGTCGACCATACACGATAAACGCACGTAGTCCGTCGGGGCTGCGTTTTTCAACATTGGGGCGTTCCGTGTGTTAAAGTATTTGTTAGAATTTAAGTATAGTGTTAATCAAAGGTGAGGGTTATGTTATGCCAAAAAACGATAATATGCTAACTATTCTATGGATGTTGAATTCAGGAGAGAAATGGACGGCAAAACAAATATCCGAAAAGTTAGAGATAAATATAAGGACAGTTTATCGTTACATTGATGCTCTATGTGCCAGTGGTGTCCCTATCATATCTGACGCAGGTCACAATGGCGGATATAGCTTACTGCACAAATTTATCAAATCTCCCCTGCTATTTAGTATGGATGAAAAAAAGACACTGCTTCATGCTGCACTATTTGCAAAAGAAGCTGGATATCCTTTGAGTGAGACATTAGAGAATGCAACATCCAAGTTAAAAATGTATTCGAATCAGGAGCAGGAAAGTATATTAAGCCATCATATAGCTGGATTTGAAGTCATAAACCGCAGGGGATATCCTGCGGTGCAGCCGGTATTATTGGAATTGGAGCACGCTGTAGCAAATGAATGGTCTGTAGAAATTTCTTATCGCAACAGTCGTGATAAGCAATCTCAAAATAGGGTAATAGACCCCTATGGTGTGGTTAACTGGAACAATAAGTGGTACACCGTTGCATTTTGCCACTTACGGAATGAGATTCGCAGCTTTAGGGCAGAACGAATTCTGAACATCACACGCACGTCATTCTCATTTAGGCGTCCCAATGAGTTTTCAGCGCGTACTTTTTTTATGAAAAATCTGTTGCCAGAAGTACTAGGTAAATCGGGATTAGTTTCCGTAATTATAAGTGGCAGGGAAGAGGCGTTAGATGATTTATGCATGCATTGGTTTTTAGAGCATCATTTGCAAGAGCGAACTTCAACGCAAGCAAACTTTTTACTAGAGGAAGAAATAATGTATGCACATATGCCTTACATGATTTTATCTTACGGGAAATCCATTAAAGTAATTGAACCACAAAGTCTAAAGGATAAGCTTGTGGCTGTTGCTTCAGAGATCATGGAATATTATCAAGCGTAACAACTTCACTGACAGTAGCTGTCAGTGAAGTTGTTTTATTATAAAGATAACCACTCATTATAGATGAAAGGTTGCTGTTACCTAACGAACTTTATGAGGAGAGCTGAAAATGAATAGTAAAGTATATCTTTATGTGTTTGATACCATGTCCGATTGGGAAATCGGTTATTTAACCGCCGAACTGAACTCTGGAAGATACTTCAGACAGGGGCTGGCTCCAGTAAAAATAGTCACCGTTGGATTAGAAAAGACTCCAGTAACTACAATGGGCGGATTGAAAATAATGCCTGATGTTAAAGTGGATGAGTGCAGCATTAAAAGCATAGATGCCCTAATTTTACCTGGTGGAAATACATGGACAGAAGCTGTTCACGCACCCATATTAAAAATTGCCGAGATGTGTTTAAAGGAAGGGATAGTAGTTGGAGCAATTTGCGGTGCTACCATAGGACTTGCTCAAGCAGGATTGTTAGATTCACGTTGGCACACAAGCAATGATTTGGCCTACCTTAAAATGATTTGTCATTCTTACACGGGCGAAGAATATTACAAGATGGAATCTGCTGTCACCGATGAGAGATTGGTCACTGCATCCGGAGTAGCTCCATTAGAATTTTCTGTTCATGTTTTAAAAGTGCTAGATGTATGTTCTCCCAAAACATTAGACGCTTGGTATCGTCTTAACAAAACTCATGAACCTAAATACTTCTACGAGCTAATGAGCTCAATCCAATGACAGCATAGGGATACAACAACACATGTGAAGTGCAGTGTATCGCTCGTGAGCAAGTAGTTCAGAGCCGCATCCCAGCATAGCAATGAATTGGTTTACTTCCATTAGCAACTTCAATTAGTCCGTGTGTTATTTGTATTTTTTGGAATATCGAAGAAGGTGGAATACATATCAAACCATTAATTGTTAATCATATTCGATAAAAGCATTCAAAAAACGATATCGATAACCGATATAAATAATAACAGAACACTTTCTAGAAGTGTTCTGTTATTTACTATGATCATAGAAGGGAGAGCTGTCAAATGAGTAACATAAAAGTGAAGTTAACCGTATTTCTGATTATTCTACTAGGATCAACCTCATTTCAATTTATCCAAGCAGCTCCTCAAGCTGTTGATAAGTTTGAGGTCGTAGAGTATTGGTTTCCTGATGTGCTAATGTACCCTATCATTGTTTTAGCTGAAAATAATAACGGGGTTTATGAAAGAAGGCCGAACGGAGCAGGTCTTCCTGACGGCATTTTAGCTTATTGCTTTGATAGGTCGAGTGATTATCCACTTACGAAATATCTTCACGGTTATCGTGCCGATGAAGAGTTCTTTTCGCCTCTTGAAGAAATTAATAACTACTCCATTAACGGAAGGGCGATTAATGGGGATATGATAAGAGCGATTCTACTCAATGGTTTTCCAACGAAAAGTGTTGCAGATATACAAGCGGCCACTGGTATTACTGGTTTGGACGACAGCATGGCACTTCGGGCCACGCAATTTGCCATTTGGCATTACACGAATGGAGCAACTTTGGCTAACTGGCGTATTCAGCATTTTCCGCCAACACAAGCGGGAGAGGATTTGTTTAATTACTACATCAGTTTAAATCCTATGGGTCCAACGTATGCAGAAACGGATGTAAATGTATTTGATCAGCAATTATCATTTGATGCGAGTGATAACCTTGTTGTATCGGTATCTTATAAAGCGACAGAGAAGAACTATGATGGAACTGTCATTTTACCATCAGTCCAACTAGATAGTGCTACGGGGGCTAGATATCCAAATGCCACTGTAGTTGAATCAATGTACAACAATGTAAGTCCTGACAGTAGGACGATTACGATTACAATCGCTAACGGTGATTATGATAATACGGCTTCGAATGTAGATATTGGACTCCAATTTATGCTGCGTCAATCTGTCAACGATGTGTTCGTCACTTCGTCAGTGAAATATGCCGATGATGTTCAAGATTTAGGTGCGTTCGCAGTCAATGTATTGGATGTGCAAAGGAATATGCTATTGAACTTTAATATTCCCGTGACGCCAACGCCAACGCCGACGCCAACGCCGACGCCAACACCGACGCCAACACCAACACCAACGCCAACACCGACACCAACGCCAACACCGACACCAACAGAAGAACCAGAACTAGTAGGAGAGCCAACACCAACACCAACGCCAACAGAAGAACCAGAAATAGTGGAAGAGCTAACACCAACACCAACGCCAACGCTAACAGAAGAAGCAGAACTAGTAGAAGAGCCAATACCAACGCCAACACAATCTGCACTGACAATCGAGCAGGAAGAAATAAACGTCCTTCCTAAAACGGGTGAGGCAAGTAAAGCTTTATTTTATGTTGTAGGAGCGGTATTTATTGTCGCAGCTTTGTGGTTATTAAGAAGAGGAGATAGCGTGGGTAGAGGTTGAATAAATGATGTGCTTTGAAAAAATAGCCGAAAGCTACTCGAAAGAGAACTGATGGAACTAGAGACCTTGAAGTAATGGCAGAATTGATGTCAAGTTACAGGCTTAGCAAAGCTCAAAGATCCTCCTGCATTAAACCCTTCTTAAGGAAAAAAAACCTTTTACAACCACTTTCAGTGCGTTATAATATAATCACCAAATAGCTTGTGCCGCTTATCAAATAGTAGATATTGGAGGTATGGTCATGGTCAATCGCAATAGAAATAGGTTTTCCATAGCCCTCAGCACGGCTCTAGTCGTGTCTATACTGGTTACAGGCAGCATACTTAATGTTCAAAGTAAAACAACAGTTTCAGCAACGGATCAGTCTGCTACAAATCAGACTACGATAGTGTTGGAGAAGTCAGCAGGAGCTAAAAAGGTTGAAGTTATTAAAGGATAATTGTTAATGAAATAACATATTAAACGGCGAAGACAGCCTTGCATTCATGAGGGCTGTCTTTCTATTTCCCCAGAATTCATGTCAATTAACATCTAACGCTCATATAAGATTGTTCGTTTCCGATAGATTTCAGAGGAAATTATTATGGAATCTCTCTCTTTGTTCCACCGATAATAGAGTTAGGTGATCGGTCTTAGGTGTGAAAAGGAGGGGGTAAAAATGAAAGCGCTTGCCCAACTAACCCTTGCAAAACAACCTAACAAAATTACTTTCCTACGGACCGATGCTTTGACTTTATAGGGCATTCGTAGATGATCAGCCAAGCTTCCGAAAAATCTGGTCTTTCTTAGCAGCAAGTTTGCACGGTTCGATTGGTTTTGGTACTTCTTTAGCTTTGAGCGATTAATTGAGGAGGAAAAAGAATGTCATTTAAGAAAGCAGTAAGTCTCATACTAGTATTGACTATGATCTTTACGTTTGTTCCTTCAGCCTTTGCCATTGATACAGGAACGGAGTACTCCACATCCTCGCCTGATGGCTCACTCACGGCGACTATGTACTTGGAAGGTGGGGGATTATACTACACCATTACAAAAAATGGTGCGACAATCGTCGAAAAATCGCGGTTGGGCCTAAAGACCAGCGATACGGACTTCTACTCGGGAATGTCATTCGTATCCACCAGCACAACCTCTTGGAACAATACTTATTCTATACCGGGCGGCAAAAAAAGTGAAAACCAAGATAACGCGGTACAAAGGGAATATGCCGTGTCGAAAGGCTCGGCTCAGCTTATCATATACATGAGGGTATATGATGATGGATTCGGTTTCAGATACGCTATTCCTGGGATGGGAGAGGCTTTCATCGAGAAGGAATATACCGAATACAATTTCCCTAACGGGACAGGCGGATGGGGTCACCCGCCAGTAAATACTTACGAGGGAACTTGGCAGTATTACAGTCCCACAGCGTTAAATACCAGTACGATTTCAATGCCTTTTTTGGCCTCGATTAACAACAACTCTTATTGGGCTTTATTTACCGAAGCGAATGTATTTAACGCTGACGGGACTTATTGCCCCTCGATTCTCACCGGGAGCGCAGGACAGAACATGAGATTTTCCTGCGGTGCCGACCAAGCTTTGTATGGAACACAGATTCAGGTTGCTTTGCCTTTTCAGAGTCCCTATCGGGCAGTGATAGTCACTGACAATCTGAATGATCTGGTCAATTCAACCCTGGTGCAAAACCTGAACCCGGAGTCAAAAATCGATGACACCAGTTGGATAAAACCGGGTATCTCAGCATGGTCTTGGTGGAGCGAGGATTATTACGGCGACCCGAATGTGCCTGAAGGCTATCGTGAAGTGCCTTATTCCTACGAACGACAAAAAGATTATGTGGATTTCGCAGCTTCAATGGGATGGGATTATGTTTCCGTTGACGCCGGATGGGTGAAATGGACTGACGGTACGATCGAGGATCTAGTCCAATACGCCGCGACAAAGGATGTGGGCATATTCATATGGGCAAGTCCGTATGTCCATACCCCATATGGCGCGAGCAGGATGAATCTGCGTAAATGGGCGAGCTGGGGCATTAAAGGAGTAAAAGTGGACATGACGGCTAATGAATCGCAGGTCGGAATGAGCTTTCTGGAGACGGTAGCTGATTATGCTGCGGAGCTTAAGCTTATGGTATATTTCCACAACTCCACAAAACCGGGCGGAGAAGAGCGTACTTGGCCTAATGTCATAAGTTCGGAAGGGGTGCTTGGCTCCGAGCGCTATAAATTGTATTGGCCGCCGGCTCCAACCGCTGCACACAATACCACGCTTCCGTTCACAAGAAACGTGCTGGGTTCAATGGACTACACACCGGTTGCTCTTAGCAACACGAACAAAAACACAACACAGGGTCACCAATTGGCGATGTCTGTTGTGTATGAATCCAAAATTCAAAACTATGCCGACTCCATAGACATATACGCAAATTGGAAAGGTACGGAGCTTCTGCGGGTTGTGCCTGCCTCATGGGACGAGACAAAGCTCCTTGACGGTTTCCCGGGGACTCACGCTGTTATGGCAAGGCGAAGCGGTTCGGATTGGTATATCGGGGCGATGACCGTCGGCGCGAGGACCATAACGATTCCTCTTTCAAGTCTTAACCTTGATCCGGGCGACTACACGGCTTATGTGTATAAGGACGGAGCGACAGGAGAATCCATCACTAAAGAAATAAGTACAGTGACAGCCTCTTCAACGCTGACGATTCCTCTTCTAGCAACTGGAGGAGCCGCGGTTTTGATTTCAAAGACTACCGTACCAAGTATGCCTGATGATCCTTATACTTACTATGAAGCGGAAAGCGCTACTCTTACCGGTTCTGCCAATGTTGTAAGCTGCGTCAATTGCTCGAACGGCTATAAAGTTGGCAACATGGGCAGTAATGCAGGCGCTGTGGAATTTAATGTGACCGTACCAACAGCGGGTACTTACAAAGTGAAGATAAATTATCTGGCAGTGGGCGAGAGGTGGCCCAACTACAGTCTGAATGGCGGCCCTAACACATTACTTAAAATTAGGCTGGATTCAGGAAGCTGGAATGTTGTTCGAAGTCATGTTACAACGATGAACTTGAACGCCGGTAGCAATACGATTAAGTTATCCTATCCGAATTGGGGCGCTGAAATCGACAACATCGGAGTTCTGATACCGTAGGCAACTGACAAAAGGGGCCAATAAGCCCCAAAAATAAAAAAGCTGGACGAGAAAACGTAAAGTTTTCCGTCCAGCCTTTTTGTGTTTCTGCTTTTGCAGGCATGCAGCGAGGCGGAGGCCCGCCATTATTTTAGGCAGGTTGTGGGCTAATATCCCCCGACTTGGCGGCTATCTTCTAGCAGGCGTCTCCCAAATTTCACGAAGCCAGGAGTCGAACTCAGCACCTTTGTCGCCCTCGTAAGTATCATAAATATCCAGACGCGTCTTTTGCAGTTTTTCCTTAAATTGCTCGAAGGTGTGACCAACAGGTAGGCTTTTCTTAATCCGGAGCAAAATTTTGTTGAGGCCTTTAAACAGCTCGCCCTTATTTTTGGCAGGCATTTGCACATCTTCACCCAACTGCTTCAGCTTGCGGTATGCGGCTTCGCGTACCTGGAACACTTGATCACCTGTCAATACATGCTGCAGCAACTTAATGGTAGGGGCTGTATCCCAGTTCCCTAATTCGTTCACCGCATTCAGTCTTTCTCTCCAGCTTCCCGTTCGATTGGAAGCTCGTTTGAGCTCCTCGAAGTTTTCCGGCAGTTCGCTAATTGCTCCAGCATTATGGTTGTTTGTCAACGTTTAATCTCCTTAATCATCGCCATCTCGGCAGAATGATGAATGTTAGTTATGTGAACACCATTATAGCACGAACTTGACTATACTACTCCTATGAAGCCGATTGACCAGCCTAAAAATCACATTTACTCAATTTTGCTGTTGCAAAGGCAGCATAATGGTAATTTTTGTGCCCAATCCAGCTTCACTATGAATGGTTACACCGTAGTTTTCTCCATAAGCAAGCTGCACACGTTCATGAACATTTTTGATGCCATATCCTGCTTTCGATTCTGAGGATAACAGTGTTTCTACTTGTTCAGAAGACATTCCGCAACCGTCATCTTCTACTTCAAGTAAGAGCGCTGGGACACCAACGTGCATGGATTGGTAGACACGGATGGAGATTTCCAGACATTGTTGATCATCATCTATGGCGTGATTAATGGCGTTTTCGACAAAAGGCTGCAACAACAATTTTATCGTTTCATAGGTTGACAAGCTTTCGTCAACTTCCCAGCGTTCAATAAAGCTATCCTCAAAGCGCATATGCTGGATGGCGAGATAGTGCTTGGTAAGGGCGATTTCTTTTTCCAGCGTAATATATTGATGCCCCATATTTAGCGATGTTTGATAAAATCTTGCGAGATGGTTTACAATTTTGCTTACTTCAATATCATTATTTTGGATGGCGAGAGAGGAAATGCCTGACAGCGTATTGTACAGAAAATGCGGATTGATCTGGCTTTGCAAGGCATAAAGTTCCGCATCGCGCTTGGCAAGTTCCTTGACATACAGCTTTTCAATCAAATCTTTGAGACGTGTGCTCATCTTGTTGAAAGCCGCGCTTAATTGACCAATTTCATCCTTGCTGGAATCAGTGAGCAAGGGGGTGAAATTTCCTTGCTCGACTTGCGCTGCTTGACGGTTTAATTTACGCAGGCGGAGCGAAAGGTATTTGGCAATGACAATGATCATTAAGATGGATAAGACAAGACTAAAAAGCGCAATGACAACAATTTGCATAGCGGTTTGACGAGATGAACGCATGATTTCGTCAATGGGTGTGAGAGAAACGGTTTTCCAACCATGAAGCATGGTGTTATACACAAGCAAATGGGGATCTCCGTTAATGGTGACAACCTCTTGATTGACGGACAACTCAGGGCCGATGGCTGCGCTGAATGACAGGTTTAAAAGCGATTTATCAGATGCTGAGATAATTTGATTTTTTTCATTGAGCAAGTAGACACTTTTGTTCTGCTCTTCTTTTTCGATTAACTTGTAGAGTAATTCTTCATAAAGACCGATCGTCACCATGCCGTAAAATTGGCTTTGTGTATTAAAGTTGAGAATACGCCCAAGATAGATCACATTTTTCCCATTTTTGTCCTGAATCACGTTACTGAATATATTGTTGCCGTAGGTTTGTTGTAATTGAATTAAGTACTCAAGCGGTAAATTTTCAAGTGTAATATGTTTGAGAAACAGACCATCCTCCGGAAGCGTTTTATTGTCTACATAAAGGTTGATGCTGGCAATGTTGTTGTTCGCAGTAAGCAAGCTGTATAAGAGTCCATCGATATATCGGTAAGCTTCGACAAAAGAATAGTCATTTGTATAAGTTTGCGTAAGATAGGCTTGTAAGGTTTCATCTGTATAAATCAGAGATGAAATTTGGCGAAGATTATTCAAGTGAGCGTTGACATTACTGCTGATTTGTTGGTTGCTGCTAGACATATTTTCATAAGTCAATTCGAGCAGCCGTTGCTCCGTACGATCATAGAAGAAAACCGTAATAAATATAAGTGGGGTGATCGTGACGGTAAGAAATATGACCAGCAACTTCTGCAGCAAAGACGAATTGTTGAACAGCTTTTTCAATGTCTTCATGTTCGTTGTCTCTTTTTGGCGTGTGTACGGTATTGGTTAGGGGTGAGCCCCGTGCGTTTGAAAAAGACAGAGCCGAAATAGGACGGGCTTTCATAGCCGACTTGTTTGGCAACCTCATGAATTCTATGATTGGTTTCCTGCAGCATGAGGCAAGCATGATCCATGCGGATCTGAGTTACATATTCGAGTAATGTTTTTCCGGTAACATCTTTAAATATCGTTCGGAGATAGTTGGGTGAAAGGTAGATGAGTTCAGCAAGCACATCAATCGAAATCACCCCTCCATAATTTTTTTGTATGATATCACATACTTCGTTGACAATCTCGATATGTCGATCGACGGGAGATGCTTCCAGCTCATCCATCATAATGCTCAGTAATTGCCGCATGTGTGTCTTCATAGATTGCATGCTTTCCATCAGGGAAAGGCGCTCTAAAAATTTGGAATCGCTTTCAAATATTTCTTGCAAAGGACGGTTGTTAGCCGCAACCGCAGACAGTACCGCATTAAATACGGAAACGCTGTCTACAAAAACTTGACTGATATTTCCGGGTGGCAGACCACCATCAAAAAAGTCATGGAGCCATTCTTCCACTTGGTCTCTGCGATTTTGTTGCACGGCGGCAATCAAGTGCTCTGTTCTGGGAAATGGTTCCTTGCGCAATATGGCGTGCATGTTCTCCCAGTTGTCATGGATCAGTCCTGTGCCGTGAATAGCAACCAGTTGATTGCGTGTTTGCAGCATCTTTGGCCATTGTTTTGTAAAGGAGAGCAGGGTTTGCGGGTGGTCTGTCAGGAATAGGGATATCCAACGTTGCGCATTCGCTGACTGATCTCTCCAATGCGTAAACACGGTACGGTCTGATTCCTTTGTGACGAAAAGCCATTGGCCATCGCGCAGTTTGGTCAGTACACCGGGAGAGTGGCTGGACAATCCGGCGATGAAAAATTCTAATCTTTCCACAGTGGAAAAATCACCGGAAGGCGCGTCGAATACAAGCGGATTCTCTGCGAGCAGAGTATATTCGTCTATACTGATAAATACAAAGTGGAATGTTTTGTTATCCGCAGGAAGATGCAAATAGTGGTTGTATACAGCAGTAACTTCGTCCGCTAAGCCGGAGAGCAGATTACCCCCGATTTGAAGAAGTTCACGCAGGTATTCTCCCGACGTTAATAAGGTGGAATTGAATCGATTTTTCTGCTCTTCACAACGTTGACGAACCATCCTCATCGTGGCAGCCAGTTCTTCGTGGTCAATGGGCTTCAGCAAATAGCCGCAGGCACCATGTTGCAGTGCGGCACAAGCATATTCAAATTCATTGTATCCGCTTAGAAAAACAATTTGAATGTTAGGGAAGCGAGTATGAACTTGTTTACAGAGTTCAATGCCGTCCATGACAGGCATTTTCACGTCGGTAATGAGAATATCCGGTTGCAGGGACTCTATTTTGCTCCATGCATCTCGTCCGTTGCTGGCAGTGGCAATGACACGGCAGGACATTTGTTCCCAATCTATATAATTTGCAAGAGTGTCTAAAGTGAGTCGTTCGTCATCAACTAAAATAATCGTGTACATAGATCCTCCTTGCATAATCATATGTCGTTATAGATGATAGCTTTGCTTAGAACAGAGTATAAGTTCCAATGTAGGCAATGTCAATTGAAATAGATCGGGTACATTAGCCCTCATCTAATTGAATAGGCGGGGCTATTTGACGTTGCTTTTTAACTAAAACACTTGCTATTGTGATAGTTCGTTTTATTGTGATAGAAATCGGAAAATCGTGATATAGCGATACCATACAAGATTTTATATGATGAATTCATAAACTTAAATTGGAGATAAGGAGGCGGGAGAATGGAAGTTGAGATGGATAGAAGCAACAAGAAAATTCCGTTTCTTAAACATCCTACAATTAAAAAAATGGTGCGACAGCGATATTTTTATTTGCTTCTAATTCCGGGAGTTGTATGGGCAGCATTGTTTGCTTACGCTCCAATGGTTGGTTTGTACATGGCATTTGTAGATTATCAGCCGACGTTAGGGGATTTCTGGGGCTCGCTTTTTAAAGCGGAATTTGTGGGATTACAGTGGTTCCAATACTTCTTTTCAGGACAAGATTTTTGGATCGTGATGCGCAATACGTTGGTATCGAGTGTGTTAACGCTCTCGATAGGGTTTATTCTTCCTATTATCATTGCCATCATGCTGAATGAAGTAAGAATAACCTGGTTCAAACGGACGGTCCAAACAGCCTCCTATTTACCGTTTTTTATTTCATGGGTTGTTGCTGCAAGTATTGTGATTACCTTGTTGTCCGCTGAGGGACCTGTCAATCAGCTGCTGATGAAAATCGGATTTATAGAACAGGGTATTTTGTTTATGCAGGAAGGCAAGATGTTCTGGATCATTATAGCCCTTTCGAATGCTTGGAAGGATATGGGTTACAATTCCATCATGTATATGGCTGCTATCGCTGCCATTCCAACGGAGTTGTTCGAAGCTGCGAAAGTGGACGGAGCCAATCGTTTGAAGCAAATCTGGCACATTTTACTGCCGATGCTGCGGCCTACCATTATTATTCTGTTGATTTTGAACATCGGCAACTTGATGAATACCGGATTTGATCAATATTTCTTACTTGGTAATTCACTGAACCGATCCTATTCTGATGTCATTGATACCTATGCGTTCCGTTATGGCATTCAGAATGGCATGTTCTCCTATGCAGCTGCTGTAAGTATGTTCAAATCAGTTATAGCCTTTATTCTGGTGATAACGGTAAACCAAATATCTAAAAAAATGGGCCAAACGCATCTGTTCTAACCATTGTGCATACGGCTGGGAGAGGAATGGAAAAATGAATAATGAAGTTGCACGGTGGAACAAGACAGGCGCTAGAAGCAAGTGGTCACAGCGCTATACGCTGGCAACCATTACGGGGAATATGATCGTTTACGGATTTTTATTGTTATTGTTCATTGTTACATTCTTTCCGTTCTGGCATATTTTCATATTGTCCCTGAATGATGCTTCTGACCCAACATACGGACAATTTATGCTGTGGCCAACCGAATTCAGCCTCGACAGTTACAAAACGGTTTTGAAGGATTCAGAAATTTTGAATTCCATCGGAGTGACGGTCGCTCGAACGGTGATTGGAGTGCCTCTTACGCTGGCTTGCATTTCCATGCTGGCTTACTCGCTAAGTAAAAGAGAACTGGTAGGCTGGCGCAGCATTAATTTATTTTTTGTATTTACGATGTATTTCAGCGGCGGATTGATTCCCACTTACATGGTCGTTCGCAGCTTGAATCTGATCGACAGTTTCTGGGTTTTTATCTTCCCCGGGATTATGAGTATATTTTGGATGATATTAGTTCGCACCTACATGGAGGGTTTGCCCAAAGAAATGGAGGAAGCGGCACAACTAGAAGGTGCAAATGACATTCAGATTTTTTTAAAAGTCATTATACCTGTATGTATTCCGGTACTGGCTACGATCACCTTGTTTTCAGCTATTGTTCATTGGAATGCATGGTATGATTCTTACATTTACACCTATAATCCTAATTTGAAAACGTTATCAGCTGTTTTGGTGAAAATTCTGAATCAATTCCAGACCAATGACATGTTAAGTGCGGCACAGCAGCTTGCCAATGAACAGCGTAAGATGCCGGTATCCAGCGAGAGTATCCGTATGACTGTTACGATGGTAGCGACATTGCCCATCATTCTTATGTATCCATTACTGCAAAAGTATCTCCTAAAAGGAATGCTTATTGGGGCAGTAAAGGGCTAAGCGTTACTAATCAAAGATTGTGCTTTCGCCCATATCCCGAATCTGACATACGGTTCAGGTTATGGTTGAAATATATATCCCCCTGCATAAGCAGAGGGAAGCAAGTTGGAAGCTCAAGAAGCTATTTCATTCATAGGAGGGTATCAGAATGAGAAAAAGAATCGTTATGGCAGCGCTACTTGCATGCACTATGCTTATGAGCGCATGCAGTACCGGAGACAAAAATGAAAACGTTCCCAAAGGGGGAGAAGCAAACGGTACAACGAAGAAGCCTATTACATTAACGTTGTTTGACAAAAATGTGGGCGATCCGTTTACTAACCCTGTTGCAAAAGAAATTACAGAACGTACAGGTGTTTTTATTGAGATTCAGCAACCTACCGGTAATCCGGATGAGAAACTGAATTTGATGTTAGTCAGCGGAGATTTGCCTGATATTGCTGTCATTGACAGACGTGAAGCAACCATGAACAAATACATTGCCGGTAAAGCATTGATTCCGCTGAATGATTTGATTGAGGAGCACGCTCCGAACATCAAGGCGCGTTATGGTGACGTGCTTTCCAAAAGCGTCTATGAGGATGGCAAAAATTATTACTTGAACAACTGGTACGGCTTGGATCCAGATCCAAACTGGGCAATCAATATGCGTATGGATATCCTTGAAGAGTTCGGATATGGCGAGCGCGCATTGGCCGGAGATTCCTTTACACAGGATGAATTTCTGGACTTGCTAAGAAAATTTAAAGCGAAATATCCAACTGTAGACGGAAATCCTTCTATACCGATGACCGTGAACGCCGATCATATGCCTACTATCATTGGTTCATTCAAGGCGATGTATGGGATGAAAACGTATTATGAGAAAGATGGCCGGCTTGAGTTTATAGTAAGAGATCCGCGTTACTTAGAAATGATAAAGTTCATCAACACTCTTTATGCAGAAGGGTTGCTTGACCGTGAATGGGGCATCAATAAAGCTCAAAACTATGAGCAGAAAACAGTCAGCGGACGTGTGTTTGCGACGGCGGGCGGTATCGTGAATGAAGCCAACACGGCATTCCGCGCTCAACACGGCGAGGATACCAATCAACTGTTCTACGGGTTTAAAGTAACGGCCCCAGGCGTTGATCCGGAAAAAACAACATTTGGACCTCGCAGCTCCTTGGGTTGGGACGGTATTGGTATTACAGTAGCGAATGAGCATCCGGTAGAAACGATCAAATTTCTAGACTTCCTTGCAAGCGAAGAAGGTCAGTATTTGCTGATGTGGGGTAAAGAAGGCATGAACTGGAATATAGAGAACGGCGTTCATGTACCGACGCAAGAAGCGCTCGATTCCATTAGAGCTGACTGGCAAGAATTCTCAAAAACAACAGGCGCACGAAAATGGACATGGATGGTTAAGAATGGATTGGGCGAAGACGGCACTCCTTATGACTTAATGTTCCGTTACAACAGAGATAATGTGAATCAACATGCACTGAAATCAATGGAAGGTTCCACTTGGGATACTGCGCTTTATGATGATCTAGGTCCAAAGGGAGGCTCACCCGACGCATTGAGTGAGCAAAAAATCAAGGATATTATCGACAATAGCTTCTCCTCTATGGTGTATGCAAATTCACAGGGTGAAATTGACGGTATGTATGCAAAAATGATTACTGAGCTAGAAGCCAATAATGCAGTGAAGATTGAAGATATTTATACAGCTAACTACAAGGTTCGTATGGATTTGTACAACGCTGCCGAAAAGAATTAAGCATGTAGCAATTCAAGAAAGTTTCGCTATGATGACGGGGCGGAGTGCGACAAGTTGTACCCTGCCCCGTGTATTTTAATCTAGGAGAATGTGAATTCGCTTTCTAAGGAGACATATAAGATGGCTATAATCATAGGAAAAAACAATGTTTTTTTGTTAAACACAAGAAACTGCTCGTATAGCTTTAGTGTAGATCAGGAAGGACTCTTGCGGCATCTCTATTGGGGTGCACGCATAGATTCGGTTGAGGATTTCAAGAATGAGCCCTATATATGGGAGCAAGGTTTTCATCCCCTCAATGATGTCAAGCGAGAAGAATGCTCCTCTTTTGGAACCATGCGGTTCAAAGAAACTTCTTTCAAAGTAACGTTTGCCGATGGTGTCAGAGATTTTCGTTATCGTTATGCGGGGCATACGATTGACAATGACGAACTCACCGTGATTCTGGAAGATACGGTATATCCGCTTCAAATGTCCTTGCACTACAAGGTGTATGAAGAGGTAGATATTATTGAAAAGCGTCGCACCGTGAAAAACAGTGGAACCGAAGTCGTTTCTGTGGAGCGTTTGCATTCGGGAGAATGTTCGTTGCCTGGAGCAGGTTGGAATCTGAAAAACTTTAACGGCATGTGGAATGCTGATTTTGATGCTTTCGAGCAAAAAATTACGGGCGGAAAAACGGTGTTGGAAAGTCTGCGCGGTGCAACGGGTCATGTAGCGAATCCGAGCTTTGTTCTGCATCAAAATGCGGGAGAAACATACGGAGAGGTCTATTATGGGGCACTGGCATGGTCAGGAAATTTCAAAATCGTATTGGAGCAAACACCCTACGAATATTTAAATATTTTGGCGGGGATGAGTGATACCGACTTTGAATGGCGATTGGCAGGCGGGGAAGCTCTGGAAACACCGGCTCTGTATCTGGGGTATTCACCGGATGGGTTTGACAGAATGTCGAATGCAATGGGCGAGTTCTCACGGGCATATGTCATGCCAAAGCCGTTGGCAGATAAGCCGCTTTCCGTTTTATATAACTCCTGGGAGGCCACCTATTTTGATGTGAATGAACAGGCGCAGCTTCAGCTTATCGAAAAGGCTGCACAAATCGGTGTAGAGCTGTTTGTCATGGATGATGGATGGTTTGGACAGCGCAGCGATGATCATGCGGGGCTCGGAGATTGGGGAGTAAACACAGTGAAGTTTCCAAACGGACTGGCTCCCCTGACCCAAAAGCTGAAGAGCTACGGCATGCAATTTGGTTTGTGGATTGAGCCTGAGATGGTGAATCCCGACAGTGACTTGTATCGCGCTCATCCGGACTGGGTGTATCATTACGCAAGTCGTCCGGTGATGGAAGGGCGTTACCAGTATATGCTTGATCTGACAAGGCAAGATGTACAGGATTATATCATTGCGGAGATTGATCGGTTGCTTACGGAGAATGATATCTCCTATATCAAATGGGATATGAACAGAGGGATAAGCGAGGTTGCTTCTGCTGTGTTGGATCGCAGTGAATTTAAAACCATTTGGTATCGGCATACGAAGGGGTTTTATCATATTATTCAATCGTTAAGGGCGCTGCATCCTGAGGTAGAGTGGGAAGCTTGTGCAAGCGGCGGCGGCCGCGTGGATTATGGCGCTATGCCATACTTTGACGAATTCTGGCCAAGTGATAACACGGATCCTCTGGACCGCTTGTCTATTCAAGAAGGGTATAGCTATCTATATCCAATCAAATATATGCGCGCCTGGGTGACGGATTCAGGAAGCAATGGCAAACGCGCCATGCCGCTGTTGTTCCGATTGCATGTCTCCATGTGCGGTGCGCTTGGCATTGGACTTAATTTGAATGAGAGTACGGTAGAGGACATGGAGCTTCTGAACAAATATGTGGCGCTCTATAAAGAAGTTCGTTCCATTATTCAGTTTGGGCAATTACACCGCTTGGCTTCGTTACCGGTGGATGGATTGCAGGCCGTGCAGTACGAGAATGGAGAAGAAAGCGTATTGTTTGCATTCCTTGATCATCCCTCTCGCTGGCGCACAGCATTTACGATTCGTCCAAGAGGGCTGGATGCGAAAACTAGTTATCGGGTCGACATAGAAGGGCAGCAACAGCAGAACTATTCAGGCGCGTTTTTGATGAACAATGGTCTCACGATTACACTTAACCATGATTATGCAAGTTGTATGGTGCGCTTGTTGCCGGAATAAAAAATACGAATGGACAGGGGATTGCATCTATGTGGAAACTGTATTCGCCTAATCATGCTATTAGTTTCACAGTGTTTGAGAATGCCGAGAAGGAATTATGGTACGCGGTTGAGCGCAATGGCCAAGCGGCAATTGAGCAAAGCAAGCTTGGCTTTGAAAGTGATTTGGAGGATTTCACAGGAGGCTTTCGTTTTGTAAAGGAAGCTCGTGCTGTTGTTGACGAGAACTATTCCATACCAGCGGGTAAAAAAGCAGTTTATGAGAATCATGCGAATGAGATGATGCTAGAGTTCCAGTGTGGCGCTTATACGTTTGTACTGTGCGCGCGTGCTTATGATGATGGGGCTGCTTTCCGCTATCAAGTACTGTCTAATGAAGAAAAACCGATGAAAGTATTACGTGAAGCAACAAACTTTAATTTGGCAGAGGCCTACAATGAATTGTGGCTGCAGCATTGGGTGAACAGTTATGAGGGTACCTATGACCGTACCGGCTGGGAAGACAAAGAAGGCAGAGATTACGGGATGCCAAGCTTGTTCCACGCTGACAATGGCGGCTGGGTCATGATTACAGAAGCAGAGGTATACAACACGGATGGCAGCTATTGCTCTTGTCATTTGCGCGGAGCCGGAGAGCGAAGCATGTCCTTGGAATTCGCTCCGGAAGAAATGGGGCGACCGCTCTCCTGTAAACTTCCGTTCGCCTCTCCTTGGCGCGTCATTGTGGTGACAGACGACTTAAACGAATTGGTGAATACAACCATCAACTATAACTTGAATCCGCCTTCTGTCATGGAAGATACAAGCTGGATCAAGCCGGGGCGTTGTTTATGGGGTTGGTGGGAATATATGAATAGCGCACAGCTATATACAGAGCAAAAGCGCTTTGTAGATTATGCGGCAGCGGTCGGATTTGAAGGACTCACCGTGGATGCGGACTGGGATATTACGTGGCTGAAAGAGCTGTGCGATTATGCCCACTCGAAAGGGATAGTCGTATGGCTGTGGAGCGCCATGCAGTATATCGACACCCCTGAAAAAGCGCAAGAGAAAATTCCGTTGTGGGCAAGCTGCGGGGTAGACGGGCTTAAGGTCGATTTCTTCCAGAACGATTCTCAGCATACGATGTGGCAATATGAAATGATTGCAAACTTAATGACGGAACATCGGTTGATGATTAATTTCCATGGGTCAACCAAATGTATGGGCGAAGGACGCACATGGCCGAACTTTATGACGGCAGAAGGGATTATGGGAATTGAACATTATATGTGGAGCGGCTTGCCGGACGCAAGGCACAATTGTACGGTTCCGTTTACACGCAATGTCATCGGTCCGATGGATTATACGCCGACCGGATTCTCGAACAAAAACCGCAATACCACGCTAGGGCATCAAATGGCGCTTTCCGTCGTTTATGAATCAGGCGCGGCCCATATTGCAGCATCCATTTATTATTTGGAAGCATGGAAAGGGACTGATTTTTTACGCCGCATGAAGCCTGTTTACGATGAGATCAAGGTGTTGTCTGGTTTTCCAGGCCATCATGCAGCCATTATGCGCCGTTCCCAAGAAGATTGGTTGATTGGCTGCATTACAGACGAAGCGATGATCCTGCGTCTGAGTATGGATTTCCTGCCTGAAGGTGAGTTTGAAGCTGATATTTATGAGGATGACTACAGCGGCGAATTGATGAAAGTGAAGCGCATCAAAGTGACTTCTTCTGATGTTATAGAGCTTCCACTGCTGAAAGGCGGCGGTGCCGGCATTTATATCACAAAAGAAATCTCTGACCTGCCAAAAGGGATTTGTTCCGGTTACATGAGTGATGCAAGAACCGAGTACTTGGCAACAGCGGGACAAACTCGGCAAGGCAGCGAGCCAGTCGTTTATGAGAATGAACAGGAAGCGGTATTGCTGAATGGCAGCCTTGTGTTTTCAGTGAAAACAACGGATACGCCTCATACCATAAGACTGTTCTATGCAGCAACAGAGCCTTGGACACTGCGAGTCAGTGACGGAATCAACAAAGTGGACATGGCCATGCCGCAAAGCGGCTCTAATAAAATATTCATGACCAAAGATGTAATATTTCCTTTCTCTGGCGGCGAGTGCGCGTTGGTCTTGGAGCGTATTGCAGGAACGGTGCCGGCTTTGGAAAGAATCCATATTATTGATAACAATCCGCCAAGAGAATGGTATGTTCCTGTTGGAAAAGGCAGCCTGAGCGGTGGCGCAGAATTTGTGTTGGACGCAGCAGGCGCGGAGAAGGTTACAGGTCTTGGCAATGGTGGCGAGCTTAAGTTTGACCGTATTATGGTGCCTAGGGATGGCTATTATTTAATGCGCTTTGACTACTGTGCAGGGGAAAGCAGAGACCTCAGCATAGAGCTTAACGGAGGAGCGCATACGTACAAAACCAATTTGCACAGCACAGCCGGCTGGGGCTTCCCTGTTTGGGATATCAAAGATCAGCGTGAAATTCGCATCTGGATGCAAGCGGGCAGCAATACATTCCGTCTATACCATGATGAAGGCCGGGCCGTTCATATATACGGTTTTGCTATTATTGCAGATGAGTAAGAAGGCTTTGACGTAAGCGGGAAAAGAATGGGGGAAGTCACCCCTTTCGTGTATTTCGATACACGAGGGGAGCCTTCCCCATTATTTTTTTGAAGAGTCGTGAGAAGTAATAGGGATCCTGAAACCCGAGGCGAATGCTAATTTCCTTAATACTCTGCTCGGTCAGGTCCAGATATTGGCATGCGAGTTGAATCTTAAGTCGTAAATAGTAATCGATGGGGGAGTAGCCTGTCGTTTTTTTGAACACATGCGTATAATGCGGAACCGACAAATGGGCTTGATCCGCTAATTCTTGTAGGGATATATTCTGCTCCAAGTGATCGCTCATGAATTGGAGCGAGAGCTCCAGATCGTGCTTTTTCTTCTGCTTCCCTGGCACATGGGGTTGTTGCTGCGAGAATCGTATGAGCGCCGCGAGATGAGATGCCAGTTGCGAGACATAAATAATGCGGTTGAGGGAGTAGCCTTTCTGCAGAAGATCATAACATTGATGAAACAGCTCGATGATTTTGGCGGAATTTTCAACGGATACCTGTGTTGGTATCGTATATTGATCTATGCCTTCAAAGAAGGAATCGGCATTCTCTCCTTTCATATGAAACCAATAAATAGTCCATGGATTGGTTTCCGAGGAGCCGTATTCATGGGGCATATTTGCTGGGATAACCATGACGGAGCCTTTCTGCAGGATCTGTTTCTTCTGACCACTCAGGCTAACCCAGCCCTCACCAGCCATACAATACATAACGATATAAGCAGCGCTGCCCGCAGGACGTTCACGGTAGTGATGCAGTGCCTGCGGAAAGTAGCCTATATCGGTTATATACAGTGGACGAATGAGCGGGTGAGTCGCGTATTCGGCAATAATATCATCAGGCAGCACAATCAACTTTTGGGACATGAATCCGTCTTGTTTTTTCATAGTATCCATAATATACACTATGCTTTTTCCAGAAACGCTTGTCAACTCTTAAACGCAACTAAAATCATAATATAATCCATCATCTTCATTTGATAGTGAATGGTCTTGAGTGATGAAACCTCGTAGGATAAGAGTAACGAATATACATCTTGTATACGAAGGGATGAGCGAATTGACACAACAAGACGAAGTTAAGGTATGGGAAGAAAGGATTGAAATTCCTACTTATGAAGTAGGGGAGCCAGATAAAAATCCGATGTTTCTGGAGAAACGCGTCTACCAGGGGAGTTCAGGCCGAGTCTATCCTCATCCAGTTATTGATAAAATCTATGATGATAAGGTTATGAAGCCCTATCAAATGGTGTACCTGGAAAACGAATACGTTCAAATTCAAATGATGCCTCAAATTGGCGGACGAATTTATAGAGCGATCGATAAGACGAATAACTATGATTTTGTCTATCACAATCAAGTGATCAAGCCTGCATTAGTTGGTCTGATTGGACCATGGATCTCAGGCGGTATTGAATTTAACTGGCCGCAGCATCACCGTCCCAATACGTATGGACCTGTTGAATACAGCATAGAGGCCAACGAGGATGGCAGTAAAACGGTATGGGTAGGCGAAATCGACCGGATGTACGGTACGAAAGTAACAACAGGCTTCACGCTGTACCCTGGAAAAGCTTACTTAGAGATCCATGCGCAAATGTACAACCGCACACCGGAGCCTCAGACGTTCCTATGGTGGGCGAATCCGGCATTGGCTGCCAATGATCATAGTCAATCGGTATTTCCTCCCGATGTACATGCCGTATTCGATCATGGGAAACGTGATGTATCCAAATTTCCAATTGCAACCGGAACGTACTACAAGATGGATTACTCAGAAGGCGTTGATATTTCCAAATACAGTAATATTCCCGTACCTACATCCTATATGGCTTATCAGTCAGATTACAATTTTATTGGCGGCTATGATCATAAAGTCCAGGCAGGGCTGCTGCATATTGCGAATAAACATGTCTCGCCAGGCAAGAAGCAATGGACATGGGGGCATGGCGAATTTGGTCAAGCATGGGATCGTAATTTAACAGATGAAGATGGTCCTTACATTGAGCTAATGACCGGTGTCTACACAGACAACCAACCCGATTTCACATGGCTTCAACCGTATGAAGAGAAGAGCTTTAAGCAATATTTTATGCCATACAAACAAGTCGGCATGGTCAAGAACGCTTCTATTGATGCGGCTGTGAATTTGGAAGTGACCGGTCAACAAGCGACCGTACATGTCTATGCAACCTCGGTATTCGAGGATGCGCATGTCATTCTCAAAAGCGCTCGTCAAACGTATTTGGACAAGACGCTTAAGCTTTCACCCGTTGATACATTCTTGGCTGAAATGGAGATCGATAAGAATGAACTTGAGGAAGATTTAATCCTTACGGTCTTAACTGCAAGTGGCAGAGAACTGATCTCGTATCAGCCGAAGCCGAAGGGAATCGAGCAAACGCCAGCTCCGGCGAAAGCGATCGGCGCGCCGGAAGAGTTGAAGAATACAGAGGCTTTATATTTAGCAGGTCTTCACTTGGAGCAGTATCGTCATGCTACGTATGAGCCTGACGCTTATTATTTGGAAGGATTAAAACGTGATCCAGACGATATTCGCCTGAATAACGCATACGGATTATTGCTGCTGCGCAGAGGGCTGCTGGAAGAGAGTGAAGTGTACTTTAGAAAAGCGATTGAGACGTTGACTCGCCATAATGCAAGACCTTATGACAGTGAGCCGTTCTACAACTTAGGGAAAACCTTGAAATGGCAAGGCCGCTTGGAGGAAGCGTTCACGACATTCTATAAGGCAGTCTGGTCCGCAGCATGGCAAGCAACCGGGTATTATGCGCTAGCGCAAATTGCTAGTGAGAAGCAGCAATATGAAGAAGCGCTTGAACTGATTGACCGTTCTCTTACGATGCAGCAACGCAATTACAAAGCTCGTAATCTGAAGAGCGTTATTCTGAGAAAACTCAATCGTCTGGCTGAAGCAAAGGGGCTGACAGAGGAAACCATACGTCTTGATCCGATTGAATTCGGTTCAAAGAATGAATTGATCTACATCTATGAGCAATCCGGCAATCAAGAGCAAGCAGATCAAGCGAAGCAAACATTAGTGAACCTGATGCGGGACGACGCGCATAACTATATTGCGCTTGCACAGGATTATGCGGATGCTGGGCAATATGTCGAAGCGCTGGATGTATTAGGCCGCATTGCTGAACGTACAAGCGGCAACGTGTATCCAATGGTTCGTTACTATCAAGGGTACTTGAACATGAAGTGTAACAATCCCGCTGCATGTGATTCCTATTATGGCCTTGCGGAGGAAGCGAATCCTGCGTATTGCTTCCCCAACTCGATTCAGGATTATGTCGTATTGAAGCATGTGACAGCATTGCGCGAGAATGATTCAAAGGCACCCTACTATCTCGGCAACTTGTTGTTTGATAAGAAGCGACATAATGAAGCTGTATCCTGCTGGGAGAAATCCGTAGCGTTGAATGATACATTTGCAACCGTATACCGTAACTTGGCTTTAGCTTATTTCAATAAAAAGCATCATTCAGATGCAGCGCTTACTGCCTTAGAGAAAGCATTTGCTCTGAATACATCCGACGCTCGAGTATTTTACGAGCTGGATCAATTGTATAAGAAGCTTAATTATCCATCGGAGCAACGATTAGCCCAATTGGATCAATACAAGGAATTAGTGATCATCCGTGATGATTTGTACCTGGAGTATATTACCTTGCACAACGCCTTGAGCCGTCATGAAGAAGCGATTGCGTTGATTATGAATCGCAACTTCCACCCGTGGGAAGGCGGCGAAGGTAAAGTGCCGACACAATATGTGTTAGCGCGAGTAGAGTGGGCGAAGAAGCTGCTAGAAACAGGCCAAGCGATGGAAGCAATAGAGCAATTGCTCGCAGCGAAGCAGTACCCGTTGAATGTGAATGAGGGGAAATTAGAAGGGGCCCAAGAAAATAACATCCATTATTACTTAGGTCTCTCTCATCAACAGCTTGGAGAAGAGGAGCAAGCTATGCAGTATTTTGCGGCAGCTTCCCAAGGGTTGGATGAACCGACAAGCGCGATGTACTATAATGACCAACCGCCGCACATGATTTTCTATCAAGGTGTTGCTTTACGTCAATTGGGTCATGAGAAAGCGGCTCGCAGCCGGTTCAACAAGCTAGTGGACTATGGAGAACAACATATCTTCATCGATCAAAAGATTGATTATTTCGCAGTATCTTTACCAGACTTCCTGGTATTTGATGAGGATCTGAATAAGAAGAATCATATCCATTGTTACTACATGATGGGGCTGGGTCATTTAGGTCTTGGAAACCAAGCAGAAGCGGTGAAGAACTTTAAGCTGGCACTTGAACTCGAGCCGAACCATCAAGGTGCTGCCATTCATATGGAGCTTGCGCTTCAGGGTGCTTCATAAATTAATTATGCTCAAGAACGCTGTTGAACCGCGTTCTTGAGTGATTTTTACTATAATCCAAAATATGCAAAGCTGCCTCTACATACGGTCGTTCCTCAAGAATGTCTGTGATAGAGGTTTTCTCACCACATAAGAATTTATAAGTTTCGGGGTGACGAAATATAAAATTCTTATTGGCGATAAAACCTACCGATGCTTACGAAGTGAGTTTGCTTTGCAAACTTTCAGGTCGCTCATCTACGAAAGGCCTCGATAGGGGTTTTCTCATATTTATCAGAGGAGAAAGGGGAAAGCAACCATGTTGCAGTGGAAACAACATCAGATGGATGACCAAGTGGTATGGACAGGTACGAACTCAATCATAGAACTCACGATTGCTGCTAATCTAGGGAGCAAAGTCATTTCATTGAAAAATCTGAAGACTGGAAGAGAATGGTTATCGAGATCAGATAACCCGCTTGGCAACAATGGGTATGCGAGTTCATTCGCAGATAGTGACGGCAGCGGCTGGGATGAGATGTTCCCGACGATTAATGTATGCCAGTATCCGGAATTTCCTTGGCAGGAGGTACAATTGCCTGATCATGGAGAGGTGTGGTCGATTCCTTGGCATGTCATCGCACATGAAGGAAAACTCAGTTGCGATGTATATGGGGTGAGGATGCCGTATCATCTGAAGAAAACCTATTCGTTTACGAAAGAACAGCGATTACGGATTGATTATTCGGTTCTAAATCTTAGCCCATTTCCCTTTTCGTTCTTATGGGCAGCCCATCCGCTGTTTCAAGTTGAAGAAGGGATGGAAATGATAGTACCCCGCGAAATGAATACCATTGTTGTCTCCTATTCACAAGATGGTCGATTGGGCCAGAGGGGAGATGTCCAGAAGTGGCCAATCCCCTATGGGGATCAAGAACAGATACGATTGAACGTGGTGGAAGCGGCCACGGCTCGCACGGCAGAGAAGTATTATTTTCAAGGTGAGTTGCCCGAAGGGAAGGCCTCGCTTTTCGACCCGGTTACAGGAGAACAGTTAACGATGCTATTTCCAAAAGATAAGGTTCCTTACCTGTCCATCTGGGCGAATGCTGGCGGATATCAGGGACAGTATCATGTGGCGATCGAACCGGCTACCGGCTTCCTGGACGATTTATCTTATGCAATGGAGCACAAGTCTGTTGCTGTTGTAGAAGCACACGGTACTTATGAATGGTTTTTGGAAATCGAGTTGGCGACTGGAATGCACGATTCAGAGTATAGATAACAAGGAGAGTGCACTATGAGTAAATATAAACTATGGTATAGACAACCCGCCTCGAAATGGTCAGAGGGACTTCCTCTCGGAAATGGAAGAATGGGTGCTGTCATTTATGGGGGCGCAGATTCAGAGACATGGAGCATGACTGAAGTAACCTACTGGTCGGGACAATCGGAAGCAACCATTACCCCGTCTAAGGGGAAGGCTGACCTTGAAGAGATGAGAAAGCATTTTTTTGCGGGAGACTATCCAACAGGAGATAGACTTGCCAAACAAGTGTTGCAGCCGAAAAAAATGAATTTTGGAACAAACCTGCCCCTGTGTGATATAAAGTTTCATTTCGAAACGGTTGTTGATTCCGATAGCTTCATGCGCGAGCTGGATTTGGATGAGGCTATTTCGCATACATCCTACAAGGTGAATGGCCATACCATCCGACGTGAAGTTTTCGCTACACATGCGGATGATCTCGTGGCTTCCCGTTTATGGGGAGATCATCCGGGTTCGGTTTCTTTCACGTTGGGTATCGAAGGGCGTACAGAAGCCTTCCAAACGGAGACAGTGAACAACGACACCCTAACATTCAGAGGCCAGGCTACGGAGCAAGTACACAGTGATGGTACATGCGGCGTATGGAGTGAAGGTCTCATAAAGGTGGTAGTATCCGGCGGCACTCTCCGCAGTGAAGCGGGAGGGCTGGTTGTATCGGGAGCCGATGAAGCCTGGGTGTATTTTGCAGTGAATACGGATTACCGAAGAGAAGCCCCTTGGGAGGAAGATGCCAAGCGCCAAGTAGAAGGAGCACTTGCCAAGGGATATTCACAGCTTAGAGAGGATCATATATTGGACTATCGTGAACTTTATGCACGAGTTGATCTGGATTTGGGTACGTCCGCACAATCCTCTCTGCCTACGAATGAAAGAATACAGTTGTTCAAACAGGGGCAAATCGATGATCCTGATTTGTTTGTTTTATTTTTTCAATATGGCAGATATTTGACGATTGCAGGCTCGCGGGCGGACTCTCCATTGCCGTTGAACTTACAGGGAATATGGAATGATGGTGAAGCTTCTCGTATGGAGTGGAGCTGTGATTATCATTTGGATACGAATACGGAAATGAATTATTATCCCACCGAAATAGCCAATTTGAGCGAATGTCATCTGCCATTAATGCGTTATATTGAGGAGCTTTCGCATGCAGGACGTTCTACTGCGAGTAATTTCTATGGCAGCGAAGGCTGGGTAGCGCACGTATTCTCGAATGCATGGGGATTCACGGCACCAGGATGGGACACGTCATGGGGACTTAATGTGACCGGCGGGCTATGGATTGCTACACACCTGATGGAGCATTACGACTATACGCTAGATCGTACATTTTTGGAAGGGCAAGCTTATCCCGTGTTAAAAGAGGCAGCTGCTTTCTTCCTGGATTATATGACGATTCATCCCTCCTACGGTTGGTTGGTTACTGGGCCATCCAATTCACCTGAAAATCATTTCTATCCAAGCAATAAGAGTCAGGGTGTTCAGCAATTATCGATGGGATCTACCTTGGATCAAGTGCTAGTTCGTGATTTGTTTACCTTTTGTTTGAAATCAGCACAATTATTAGACAGAGATGTGGAGCTGCAGAAGCAGTTAACGGATGCCATAGCGATTTTGCCTCCATTGCAAGTAGGCAAGAAGGGGCAGCTGCAAGAGTGGTTGGAGGATTATGAGGAAGCACAGCCAGAGCACAGGCATTTGTCGCATTTGTTCGCATTATATCCTAGTAATCAAATCACTCCACAAGGGACGCCGGAATTGAGCGCTGCCTCAAGAGTTACGTTAGAGAACAGAATGCTGCAAGATGAACTAGAGGATATTGAATTTACAGCCGCTCTATTTGGCCTCCATTTTGCCAGATTGCATGACGGGGATCGTGCGCACAAGCATATTGGACATTTAATCGGTGAATTATGTTTTGATAATTTATTAACGTACTCCAAACCTGGGATCGCAGGTGCGGAGACGAACATTTTTGTTATTGATGGCAACTATGGCGGGACTGCTGCGATCGCAGAGATGCTGCTACAGAGTCATAATGGAGAAATTCATTTGTTGCCTGCACTGCCAGAGGTTTGGTCGAGGGGATCGATCAAGGGATTGCAAGCGAAAGGCAACATGGAAGTGGATGTGTCCTGGGAGAATGGCCAATTGGTAGAAGCGACCATTTATTCGCATACCAAAGGCAGTATATTCATACGTTTTGGGAATGATAGGATATTTGTCAATCTGGAAGCGGGAGGTACATACTGCTTCAATAACCAATTGCATATGGTCTAGAGATTTAGTAAAAAGACACAGTAAGAGTGAACACGGACTACTGCCCCCCTTTAATGGACATTTAGAAAAAGCCCTACCCAACTCTCCTAACTTTAATTTAATGTGTTCATATAAGTGCTGAACCTCGACGCCGCTGAAGGTGTGTTTCTCGTAGAAAGTAGTAGTAAAAGGCTGTGTCTTCTTGCATACAACTTGGATTTTCACGTTAATGAACCCGTCCGAGGGGACGGGTTTTTCTTATTTTCAAAAAAAGACCTCGTCGTGTTGTTTGTGTTCAACGCCTCGCAGATATTTGCAGGGTACATTTCCCTTTAATGATGTTATTATTTAGATAATCATTATTGCGAATTTTGTAGATTGGAGTCGAATTCATCATGAGGGGTATTCTCCGATTCGGTTCTCGTCCTATCTTGCTTTATATAGCTGCTGCAATTGTTGTGGGGTTGGTTGTAAGCTATGCCGTCATCTCTGCACCGGACTCCCCTAAATTCCAAAGTGAAGAAGGCATTCTGGATATAACGCAGGTTCATGTCAGTGAGAATCCGATAAAGTTAAACGGGGAGTGGGCTTTTTACTGGCAAGAGCTGCTGTCGCCTGAGGACATACAGATTCGTTCTACAAGGGACGGAAATCATGACCACTGGATTAGCATCCCGAGCTCCTGGCTAGGCTATCGATTAGATGGTCAGCAACTGCCCGGTACAGGCTTTGCAACCTTTCGGGTGGTCATAGAGCTTAGCGAGCAGGATAGGAATGAGCGACTTGCTCTACGGCTGCCTACCATTTTTCATGCGTATAAATTATGGGTTAATGATGAGCTGTTGGAAGAAGTTGGTGTTGTTGGTCAGGACAAGAGTGGCGCGACACCGCTTCTGTCAACGAAGCTGGTGTTCTTCCAGCCCGAGAATGATAGGGTGGAGCTGGTTATGCAAGTAGCCAACTTCCATCATAAGCGAGGCGGCATCACCAAGTATATAGAGCTTGGCGGCAGCGATGTGTTAACGGTCAGGACAAATCTGAGAATCGCCGCTGAAATGTTCATCACCGCAAGCCTGCTAGTGATTGGCGTGTATCATCTGCTGTTGTTTGTCCTGCGACGCAAAGACAGGGCTACATTGTATTTTGGTCTGTTCACCCTGTTGTTCGGTATCCGGTCGTTGCTGGTTGGCGAGCTCATGATTACACAATTGTTTCCTCATTTTCCGTGGGAATTGCAGTTCAAGATCGAGTATTTGATTCTTTGCATCGGTGGTTACATCATCACAAAGTATTTTGATTACATTTTCCCGAATTATGTGTCGCGATGGTTTCGTCTTGGCAGCCGGATCGCAACTGGCACACTCTGTCTAGTTGTTGCGGTGACCCCTGCACTAATCTATTCAAAAATACTACTGATTATCGGTGTGATCGTTGTTCTGCACATGGTGTATCTGATGGTTGGGCTGGTCCACTCGGCTGTGCGGCGTAAAGAGGGAGCGCTGATCTTCCTGTTGGTGTCGGTGGTTGCTTTAGTTACGGTTATCAACGATTTTTTATATTACAACGAATGGTCGCTCATTGGAAATACATCTCCGCTTGGTCTGTTGGTATTTACGATCGCGCAGATGATTCTGCTCTCTTCAAGATTTACGAGGGCGGCATCGAACGAGGAGAGAATTGCACGAGAGCTGCAGGACGCTAACAACAAGCTGACTGAAATGAATATGAATTTGGAGAGGACCGTGCAGGAACGTACACAGGCCTTATCCGCAGCTCACAATGATCTCCGCACTTCGTATGACCGGTTGCTTCACTCCGAGCAAGGGAGGAAGAAGCTCCTTGCCTATATTACGCATGATCTGCGTATGCCGTTGTCCAGCATGCTTGGTTATGTAGAAGCTGTGCAGGACAGGGTCAAGCCGGAACGTAATGAACAGTACCTGAAGTATATCCGGGATAACACGATAAGAGTTAACCGCATGATCGAGGAGTTGTCCTTCTTGTCGCTTTTGGAGACGGGACAAGTCTCGTACCGAATGGAGCCGGTTTATGTGAGTCACTTCTTGCGTGGCTTTTATGAACAATATGAGCTGGTCGTGCGTGACGCAGGGCTCAATCTCATACTGGATATCGGAGATGCGGAAGATCAACGAACTGACTTGCCTGTTGTCGAGATGGATGCGCAAAGATTAGAGCAGGCTTTGTTTAATCTAGTGTCGAACGCGATGAAGTTCACCTCTAATGGTGGGCTGGTGCGTATTGCTCTGGCTGTGGACGAGGTGAATGATACCCGTTACACCATAATTAGCGTACAAGATTCTGGCATGGGTATTCCTCCAGATCAGCTTGAGCAAATCTTCGATCGCAATTATAAGTATGATCGACCTGGCGTGGAGAAGGAAGTAGAGGGCAACGGGCTCGGGCTGGCGATTTGCAGGGAAATCGTACAAGCGCATGGAGGGACGGTTCGAGCGGAGAGCGACGGCAAGTCGGGATCGATATTCTATGTATCGCTTCCTTGTATTGTACATGAAGGAAGGTGACAGCGTCGTGAACGCTCATAAAATATTGATCGTCGATGATGATCCCCATATATGCGAGATTGTTCAGGTATATTGCGAGAGGGAGGGTTTCATATCATCCTGCAGTCATAGCGGGACAGAAGCCATGAAGCTGCTCCCGTCCTTCGAGCCGGATTTGATTGTACTGGATGTACTGCTGGCTAATGAAAACGGCATTGATTGGTGTATGAACGCACGCAGTTATACGAATGCGCCGATCGTCTTTCTGAGCAGTCTTGAGGAAGACGAGGTGAAAATTAGTGCATTATCCTATGGCGGCGACGATTATGTGACCAAGCCGTTCAGTCCGGGAGTACTCATGGCCAAGATCAAGGCTCATCTTCGCAGAGCGTCGACGGGCAGAAGGGAACAACTGCTGGAGCTGCCAGGTTTGACGCTGGATTTCTATGCACAATCCGTCATCATGGGCAGTGAAGCTATCTTTTTATCGAAAAAAGAGTTCAGTTTACTGTCCTATATGGCACAAAACGTTAATCGTGTGGTCAGTGTCGATGCGTTATTTCAGCTTATCTGGGGAATGGATAGTCTGGAGGATACGAGAACGGTCGCTGTACACATCAGTAATTTACGCAAAAAAATCGAGACTGATCCTGCCAATCCTGAGAGAATCATAACGATTCGAGGGAGCGGATATATGTTGGTTGTTAAACCTAGAGATTGAATTCATTCATAAATAGCGGCGCAGGGATCACCTCCCTTACGCCGCTATTTTTCCAGAAAATATGATTTTCTCGTTCGCGAGCGGTCTTCAACTCAAGGTTGAATAAGCAAACGGTCAACAACATTCTGGATATCTTGTTTAGTAGACATTGGCGTTGTGCCAAATTGACCGGATCTGCTATCCTGATAGGCCCAACGAAGTTCAGCTAAGATTTCATCAAGGTTCGAAGCTGTCACTCCGGTTATACCAGCAAGGGTGAACACTTGTAAGGTAGGAGCAATTTCACCGCGGAAAGGATTTAAATAATCATAGATTGCAGTTACCATAAGTGTCTCAATAGTCTCGCTGACAATCGCTTGAATTTGTGACAATGTTCTTGGATATGGTGCTGAATCGATTTCCAATGAGATTTTAATGGCGGCTAGATGCTCTAGTGTGACACCCGTAACACCTGCATCGCCAAAAGTCGTCACATTCACATCGGTCCAGTTACCGGATTCCGACGCTTCATTGATGGAATCCAGTGCCGATTTCGGTACGCTAATCGTGTACGACGCTGACAAGATACCACTGTCTCTCTTACCGTTTTGTACGGCAAGAGCTTTAACCGTCATTGCCCTATCCACTACGATCGGAGCGCTATATACGAGGCCATTCGTCCTCGTCGGCGTGCTGCCATCTGTTGTATAGTAGATCGTTGCGCCCCCCGTTGCGCTAAGCGATACTTGCGTATCTGACACGACAGCACCGCCTGCAGGAAGCGCGGTAGGAGTCTCAACGGTAGCTTGTACTGGCGGCGAAGTTGGATACCAAATCTGCTCTTCCTGCTTTTCCTTTTCTTCTTCCTTCTTTTTCTCTTCTTCCTTCTTCTTTTCTTCTTCCTCTTTCTTCTTCTGTTCTACCTGTGCTACGTATTGCCCCTTGGCTTCATATGAGCCTAGCACAAGCAAATCGCGCGTTGCGTTGGTCGTACCGCCGAACTTACCGTCGGCGTCATTGGACAGCACTTTCAAATTCAGCGCAAGCGCAACATATCCTTTCGCCCAATCGGATACCGTGGCGTCGTTAACGCCTGGCGTGGTCTTGGCGTCCGTGTCCTTGCCGAGTCCGCGAATAAGGAACGTCGCGAGCTGCTCCTTCGTCACTTTACCGGCAGGGTTGTAGCTCCCCTCGCCATAACCATCTGTAATGCCGGCAGCTTTAACAGCCTCGATATAAGGCAAAGCGTAACCGTTAGATGGGTCATCGGCTTTGACGTCTTTGAATGAAGAGGTCGTTACGCTCGTATCCACCTTCAAATCGAAAATCGACGCTGCAACCTTGGCGAATTGCGCCCGGTTCATCTCTTCTTTGAGACCGAAATTGCCTTCGCTCACACCGTCGAATACACCAGCGGAGATCAACGCATCGAACTTGGCTTTCGTTGCAGCATCCAGATCCTTCAAGTCTGTAAAGTCGGCTGAAGTCTTCGTTGCGCCTGCTGCAAAGCTGACGGAAAGATGAAAGCATAGCAGCACCGCCATCAATAATCCTACCATTTTTTTCCTCATCGTTTGTCCTCCTGAAGTATGATATCGAGTTTCCACCTTCAATCTTATCATGGTTGATTAGTCCATCTATGAAACATAAAGAAAACTTTAAGTTCGCGAAGCTGTTATATACAGTCGTTCAGGAAATAGTGATGAATTTGCGCCTTGGCAATGATTAATATTTATCTAGCCCGACTGTTTGCAATCTGGCCAAGAATTCCTTTTGCTTCATGAACCGATAATATTTTGTCGCCAGGAGTACTGTTAATTGTTGATCAGAAGAAACTAATAGTTGACATGTATTGAGGATATATTAAAGAGCGGCGGAGAAACCGACTTTTTTGTTCAGTATCGTATAATGTTAATTCCTGAACAGTAATATGACGATCAATTTAGGAATAGGTATTCCTTAATTACATATGAAAAATGAAGCTATTTAAGCGGTCAAAGGGAGTTTTCCTCAAAACGAAGCAACAGCTTGTACCTCAGTTGTTTTTCGAGAGCAAAAAATTGTACAATGAAATCCAAGGCGTTGCTTGCAATACTCTCATAAAATTTATTGTGAAGGAGATCGTACCCATGAACTTAAGAATGGAACAACTGGAACGTAGGCTGGTCGAACAACATCATAAAGATTTGTTCCTGCAAACGAAACATACTTTGGCTGCGATTGATGTCCTTGCTGATGAACACCGTCGTTTTCAGTCCATACAAGCGATCAGCGGCGTGAGAATTATTGGTTCAGAAGAGGCATTATTTTATGAGACACTGACACAAGTCAAGGAAACCATCGTTGTAACACTTGAAAAAACGCTTGATGATCTTGAGCATAAAGGTGATAAGCACTACAGTAATAACTTCAAGGACGGCGTAGAATAATCGTCGCTTCTGTCTATTTCATCAATGAATTGATCAGGCTCCTGCTGTTGGCAGGGGCCTTATTTTTATACATGTGGGATGCTTGCCTTAACACAAGCTTAACTGACTTATACATATGCAGATAGAATTAAGGTTAACTTTAATAGCGCGTAAGACTGGAATGCTAGAATACGGTAAGAAAGGAGAATCAGTACAAGCTGGAAATGAACCATGCAAATTCGTAATCAATCAAAATACGAGACAGAAGGATGTGTGTGACATGAAAAAACGAATCATTTGGACGCTTGCAGCGGCTTTAGTGCTGACCCCGCTTATTCCTACAGGAGTAATGGCTTCCAGCAGTACAGTTTCTAATTCTGTAAAGACACTAGATCAGATTGCCTCCGAGAAGGCAGTAATTATAACGGAATATGGGGTACCCAGCGTCCAGTATGCCTTGATCGACAATGGAGTGATCAAAGTATCGGGACAAACAGGATTTAACGACATAGAAGGAAAAATTCCTTTAACGAAGGAAACCATCTATGGTATTGGCTCTACGAGCAAAGTGTTTACTGCGGCAGCAGTCATGAAATTAGTAGATGAAGGCAAGATCAATCTAGATACTCCCGTCGTTCAATATATTACGGATTTCAAGATGGAAGATGATCGTTATAAACAGATTACCCCTCGTATGTTGTTGAATCATTCATCGGGTTTCCTAGGTTCTAGTTTAACTAGTGCATTTCTATTTGATGATCCAGACACCTACGTACATGATACCCTGCTTGAGCAATTGTCTACACAGAAATTAAAAGCAGCGCCTGGAGCTTTTTCGGTTTATTCCAACGATGGATTCACGCTGGCAGAGATTTTGGTAGAAAGAGTAAGCAAAATGACATTCACCGCATTCATTCAACATCATTTTGCTGCACCACTGGGTATGAAACATACTATGACGCCACAAAATAAAGTGGATTCAGGCCAATTTGCCGGACTTTACTCTCCCGCATATGAGGGTCAGCTGCCAAATGAAACGACCAATGCGATTGGAACAGGCGGAATCTATTCTACTGCGGAGGATTTGGTTCGATTCTCTCAGCTCTTTACTGGGCAGAGACCAGATGTACTTTCTATCGAATCAGCAAAGGCAATGGAGCAAGAAGAGTTTAGAAGGGGATTTTGGCCTAAAGACGGGGATAACTCGATGGACTTCGGACTTGGCTGGGACAGCGTGCGATTATTCCCGTTTAATGATTATGGCATAAAAGCGCTTGTTAAAGGTGGAGATACACAGATGTATCATGCCTCCCTTGTCGTGCTTCCAGAACAGAACATGGCTGCAGCAGTCATTTCCTCAGGCGGGAGCGCGGCTATTAATCAATTGCTGGCGAGTGAACTGCTCCTTCAGGCGATGAAAGAGAAGGGCACCATTAAAGAGATTAAACCGGAAAAATCATTTGGAAAGCCGGTTAAGGCTGACATGCCAAAGGATATCGAGAAGTACGGCGGAAATTACAGTACGCAAGGCGATCAGTGGAATGCGGCTATTAAAGACGGAGAGCTCGTTCTGACAGGATTGACTGCTCCGGCTCAGACATTTATTTACACCACGGATGGAACTTTTGTCGATGAGGATGGCAGTACAAAGGTTAGTTTTGTAAAGGAAAGCAACGGACGTACTTATTTCTGGATGAGCCAGTATATTTCGGTTCCTGAATTAGGGCAGCTTGCGTACTCCGAATACAAAGCAGAGAAATTAGAAGGCGCAGCATTGAATAAAGAAACAGCAGATGCGTGGGCAAAAAGAGAAGGCAAGTTCTACTTTCCAGTTAATGAAAAATTCACTTCCACCGCCTATATGAGCTTGAATCCACCAATGATACAGACAAACGGTGGGCATTTCAATGATATGAAAATTACAGGTCCAAATACTGCCGAGAGCAAGCATCAAATTCCTGGCGTAGCAGGACGAGATGCATTGAATATTCTTTTCTATGAAAAAGACGGTAAAGAGTACCTTACAGCAACATCATCCGTGTATATGAGCGAGGACGCAGTAAAGCCGCTCTATAACGGCCAATCGTCAAAAGCTACGGTACAAGCTGATGGTTATGCCAGATGGTTCAGCATTCCAGAAGCAGCTGCTGGCAAGAAAATGGTAGTTGTGATGCCGGAAAAGGGTGCTTTTATGGTATACGATGAAATGGGAGCACTGGTCAATAATACGGTCATTAGCGGTAAGAATGAAGTCGTGTTGCCTGCGAATGGATATATCGTATTTGCCGGAAATGCGGGCTCTTCCTTCGGTATTACGCTAGTGAAATAGAGAATAGATTAACATAGACTACTCATATACAATTTGGGGGCTGTTCCAAAAGTCATGATGACGGAGGAACGCCCCTTTTTCCATATTGTCAGCACCTTAAACCAAAACAGCAGAAAAGCAGTTTTGGTTTATTGATCCGGAATTGTTTCCTTGTTTCCAGCTCAAGCTTCCGCAAGGGCTGAAAGGATTTCCTGTGTAGTGCGAGTACGTCCGATACGTGGGAAAATATAGTTTTTTACGTGATCGTGCTCTGCTTGGGAAAATCCGGTCATGGCATCGATCGCCAATATGAGCTGATACCCATGCATGAACGCTTCGCGGGCTGTTGTATCCACGCCTAACCCAGTGGCAATGCCGCATAAGACTATGGTGTCGATTCCCCGGCGTCGCAATTGTAGATCCAACTCCGTTCCGTAAAATGCTCCCCACTGCTTCTTAGTAATGATATGGTCCGTCTCGGTGACCCGCAATCCAGGGACGATTTGATCCCATCCCTCAGGCAGATTTAGTGGTGGCGCAGGGGAATCGAGCTTGGGTCGCGGGATATCCTTTAGATCCTTGCTCGATACCCGGATCAGAGCAACCATTGCGTCTAACTCACGGAAAGCATCTGCCAAGGCTGCTGCGTTAGATATCACCTTCTCGGCGGAATAAGGTGCATATTGATTGCCAATCCAATTTTGCAAATCGACTACAACCAATGCTGTTTTTTGTGGATTCAACAATTTTTCCATTTGGTATGTTCTCCTCATTAAATAAATTCGACAATCTTTAGAAATCTGAAACAGTTGGTATAAGTAGTATTGTAAATAATAATGTAATGACTATTATATCCAGTAAGGTACTCTATCTTACATTTGTGTTCGGAACTGATCATCCTACGCTCAACTCGGACATTTGTTGAAGAGCATCCCGATTAAAAAACATGAAAAACAGACATAGGAAATTAAAATGATGAAACGTTTTATTAAATGATTGACACCTTAAAAGCGTAGAATGTATAATCACCTTATCCTCAACAAGACCATACATAATGAAATGATGATAAAACGTTTTATCAAATATTGGATAAAAGGAGAATGAAATGTATCAAGATTCAAAAACAACGATTAAATCCATTGCAAGTGAAGCAGGCGTCTCGATAGGTACCGTATCCAATGTAATGAATGGGACAGGCCGTGTGGCGGAAGAGACGATTCTTAAGGTTAAGCGAATTGCCAAGGAACGCAACTACATACCGAACAGCTCCGCCCGCAATTTGAGAGCGAAAAAATCACATCTCATTGCGCTGATCGTCCCTTTTTTGGAAAAGTCGACGATCCACGATTCGCCATTTTACTGGGAGCTGGCCACGAGTATCGAATCCGGTGTGCGTGACCACAATCTGCATGTCATTTTTACCGGACTGGATCATGATCAGGATGTTTCCTTTGTGCGTGACCGCAACCTGGATGGAGTAATTGTAATCGGTACAAGCGACGATTCGCCGATCGTCTCACAGCTCAAAAGCTACGGCGTGCCACTCGTGGTGCTGGACAGTTATTTGTCCGATCCGACAGTACATCAGGTACATCTGGACGATCAAATGGGCGGTTATGTGGGCACCAAGCATTTAATCGATCTCGGTCATAGGCGTATCGCCTTTGTAACGGATTTACTGCTGGACAGAGGGCTGAACTACATGCGCTGGCTGGGTTACAAAACAGCCTTGGAAGAGCATGGTATTTCTTATGACTCGAATTTGATCATTGAGAGCAATCTGTCTTTTAATAGCGGCTATCACGCTGCGCAGCAGGTCTTTCAAAAAGGGCAGGATGTAACGGCCGTATTTGTATTGTCAGATGTTACCGCTATCGGTCTAATTAAAGGGCTTAATGAGCTCGGCTATTCGGTGCCGGAACGCATGTCGGTTCTAGGTTTTGACGATATTCGCGTTACAGAATTTTCCGCTCCTCCGTTAACGACCATTAATCAAAACATCGTAGATAAAGGACAGCAGGCTACGCGGTTGTTAATGAATCAGATTGAAGGCATAGAATCGGTCCAGAAAAATATCGTTCTTCCAGTGACGCTTAAAGTACGGCAAAGCACAGCCCGCATTAACGGCTAGTGCCGATGGATAGGAAGAACAAGGAGGCGACTCATGCACACAGCATTGAAAAATCGCATATTGCTCTATTGTTTTTCGCTAGTGCTCATTATTTTGATGACAGGATGTGAAAGCAAGATGGTTTTTGATCAAAGCGATGAGCATGTGGTGAAATTGCAAAATGATTATTTTGAAATCGCTTTCTCCAAAGCCCGTGGTGAAATTATATCCATTAAGGAGCAAGGGCAGGAAGAGGCAGTGTCGGCAGGGAACAGAGAGGGAGCGCTTTGGAAAGCGTTCCTCTCCGATGGGCGAACGATCAGCAGCAGCGATTACGAGCACCATTTCAACTATCACTGGGAAGATAAGGGCAAACGGCTTGTGCTGGAGTATGAGGGCGAGCTGGCCGTGAAGGTAACGATTGAGCCGACCGAGGAGAAGGCCATATATATGCAGGCCTCAGTGGATAATCGTACGGATCGAGTGCTGCAGAGATTCAGTCTTCCACACGAGCTGTCGATTGCAGCTGAATCGATAGAAGATGGACTCGTGCCGTTAATGCCGGGGGCGCTGCTCTCCAGAGGATATTTTGACGCTAGACAGACCTTCAGCGCATTATATCCCGGTGTCATGTCAGCCGATTACGTCGGCGTACGTGCTGCGGTTGGACGCTTGTCCGTGTACGGGATTAAGGGTGATGTACTGCAGCCGGTGCAAATCGGATTCCGGCTAAGCCCGACGGACCCGACGCAGGCTAGCTTCATACGAGAGTTCCGAACGGAGGCGAAGACGACATGGACCTCACCAAAGGTGGCTATCCGGATTGGAGAGGATTATCCAGAGGCGATCACAGGCTATCGAATCGATAACGGCTTTGACAAGTTTGACAGCTTGCAGGAAAAACTGGGATCGAAGTATCAGGCGTACATGGAATCGGCGATGTACAAGCTGGATCTGGAGCGGGTTGGCCTGACCTTTGAGGAATTGATGCCGCAAGTGATTGACCGGATCGATATACCGGGCATGGTGCATCCGGTAGCGTTCCAGCAGCGCGGACATGATCAGAACTATCCTGACTTTGTTCCAACGGACGAACGGTGGGGGACAAATGAGTCATTCAAGGCTTTTACAGCTTATGCACAGCAGCGGGGCAATCTGGTTGCGCCATACACCAACTTCTCCTGGTGGGATGTAGATTCGCGCTATGTCAACGACCTGACGGCTGATGAGCTTAGGGCCATGATGGTATCTGGGGATGATGGTCAGCCGGTGATTGAGCAGTATGGACCGCACCGGGGCTACGTTGTTAATCCGCATCATGAGCAGGTTAAGCGAATCATTGCTGAACAGCATGATGTATTGATGAAGGAGATCGGGCTGGACGGCATCTTTGAAGATCAATGGGGAGCGCGAACTGCGCCGCTGGACTGGAATCCGAATAGACCGGAGAATCTGGATGCGTCAACCGCATACTTTGAAGGGGTGCTGGAGCACGCCCGGACGCATAAAGAACATCACTTAATGACAGAAGTCGGCATTGATATCCTTGCGGAACATGAAGTCGGATTCATGGGAACGAATTACTTATGGGATATGTCCGGCTTTCGGAAAGAGACTGCCCCATACACCCAGTACTACCCTTTGATGGGGATATTGGCTAGAGATAAAGTGTTGATGTATCAGCATGATCTGGCTGCGGAGACGTGGACGGACGACAAGGAAATGTTCAGGTGGAACCTGGCCCAGGGCTACTTGCTAAGCGGAGAAATAACCGGACCGTCGAGCTTTGAGATTAATCCTTGGCTGAATCTGATCGGCACATTCCAAAAGTATGCGCTTTCACGTTATGCGGATGAGCTGGTTAGCAGTTTTGAGCCGGCAGGAGACGGATTGACCAAAACGGACTTTGATACCTTTGAGGTTATGGCCAACTGGAATGAGAAGGCAGCGGCCCAGTGGGGCAGCAATGTCATCTCCCCTGGAGGTGCAGCGATATTGGCCAAGGACGGTTCTGTCACCGGCGGGGTGTTCGATTCTTACAATGGCAAGTCGCTTGATGCCAAGGAGCATTATATACTGGAAGTCCGTTCGGAAGACAGCATCAAAGTGTTTCAGCCGGTCGGATGGGCGACAAATCTCACGATTTCATTGCCGTCAGCCTGGAAGGACGCCCATATATCCGCCTATACCTATGCGGATAGTTATATAGGCGAAGTGGAGGGCAAGGTCGAAGGCTCGACTATTACTTTCAAATATAAATCGCTCCATAACCAGAGCAGTGTTGGGTATTACCAAATTACTAAAAAGGGCTAAGCAAGGTCTCTACCGGCGGCTTTCTTCTCGCAGGCCGCCGGTTCAGATAAATATAGGCATAGAGAAAGGGAGGAAGTAAGAAATGAAAAAGACAAAGAAAGTTGCCAGTCTGTTATTGTTGCTCAGTCTTGTGTTTGTGGCCGCGTGCAGCGGCTCCTCAAAGCCGGCTCCTACGTCGTCATTGGCACCAAAAGCCACTGAAGCGGCAGAGCCAAATGAGGAAAAGGAAGAGCCTGCCTACGATCTTAAAGGCGATAAAATTAGGCTCGCTATGTGGTGGGACGGCGCGCCGGTAGCCGGAACAGAACTGGGTGACCGCAATATTGAAAGACACAATGAAATTAAGAAAAAATACAATGCAGAAATCGAATACATCAATATTCCGTGGGGAGAGCTTGAAGAAAGAGTAACGTCCACGGTTATGGCGGGCGAGCCGTTTGCGAATATGGTTCGTCTGGACCTGAAGTGGATGCCTGGCCTGGTGGCGGGCGGCTACTTGACTCCGCTTGATGAATTTGTAGACGTTAGCCAGGAATCGCTGCTTCCTGATTCTGTAAAGAGCGTTGGCAAGTTTGGAGGCATGCAATACGGCTTCGTAGATACGTTTAATCCAAGCAGCGGCATAGTGTACAACAAGCGCATGTTTGCGGAAGCGGGTCTGCCAGATCCATACGAGCTGCAAGAGAAGGGCGAATGGACTTGGGAGCAAATGCTGAGTGCAGCGAAAGCACTGACCAAGGACACAGATAATGACGGTGTAATCGATCAGTATGGACTGAGCTTTGACCAAGCGGTTGCTGCGGAACACTTTATTTTGTCTAACAACGGTAAAATCGTTGATGCTGACAATGGAGCAGTAGCATTTGATTCCTCGGAATCCATGGAAGCGCTTCATTTCATGAATGAATTGTACAACGTGCATAAAGTCGTGAAGCGCAATGAGGGCAACGACTGGCTCGATCCGAAAAACTTCTTTACCCAAGGTCAGGTTGCCATGACGCAGGCAGGCGTATGGGAAGGCGAAGAGCGGATGAAAAACATGACCGACGAGTGGGGCTATGTGTTCTTCCCGAAAGGTCCGAAGGCAAGTGACTATGTCGTTCCAGTTACGATAGCAGACATGTTCTTTATTCCGAAGGGTGCACCTCATGCCAAGGAAAGCTATGAACTGTGGAAAGACCTTGTGCTGTGGGATTCCCTGAACGAAGGCTACCAGGATTTCCTGGAGACGAATCTGCCAGATGAAAATTCAATCAAAACAGCGCAGGCAATGGTCAACAAGGGACGTTTTGAGGGCTGGAGAGGCTATCGGTTTGAAGGAGAGTTTATTGAAGCCGTCCTCAATATTTCTAACGGAACAGAGCCGCCGGCTACTGCTGTAGAGCGTATCAAACAGGTTGCCCAAGGCAAGATTGACGAAATTCTGAAGAAGTAGTTATTGAAATGATAAGAGCCCCGGACCATACTTTGCCTGACATGCAGGCATAGGTTATGGGGCTCTATTTTGTTCTGATTATGTAATGAATGAGGGGCGTTGCAAACGTATGAAAAGTATGTTGAACCGATCCATGCGCTTTTGTTGTCTCGTCCTCCTGATCACATCCATCCTCATGCTGTCGATCGGATCGGACACCCGAAATGAGCTGTATGCAGAGGGCAGCGAGGCTGCGAATACGGAGACGGACGATTTCGTTTCATTTCGCAAGGACGGATACGATTTCTACCTGCGCGAGCATGAGCAGCAGCCGCGTCCACAGCAGCAAATCATTATTCCGGCCGATTCATACAGCCATGCCGAGGGGATGACGGTAGAGAAGCTGCATGATTATGAAGGAGCTGCTGCGCCTTCGATTTTGACCGGCGAAACAGGTTCGGTCAGCTGGGACATCGACGTGCCGCAAGAAGGCATGTACAACATTGGGTTAAGTTACTTCCCTGTAGCAGGCAAAAGCTCGGCCATTGAGCGCGAGTTGTTGATTGACGGGCAGTCGCCATTTGAAGGCGCGCGCACGTTGACCTTCTCCCGTGTTTGGGTCAATACCAAGTCTGAAATTGAACGCGATAATCGCGGCAACGATCTGCGCCCGGGCCAGATGGAGAAGCCGATGTGGATGGATGTAACACTCAAGGATCATCAGGGCTATTACAATGAGCCGTATCTGTTTTACTTTTCCGCAGGACGCCATACTCTTACGCTTGTTTCATCGCGCGAGCCGATGGTCATTGGAGATTTGATGCTCTTTCAGGAGGAAGAAATCCCATCTTATGACGATGTGCTCAAAGCCTATGAGCAGGCGGGGTACCGCAAAGCGGAGCAGCAATTGATTAAAATTCAGGGACAAGATGCGCTGCGCAAATCTGACCCAACACTATACCCGATAAATAACCGAAGCAGTCCTTCGGTGGAGCCCTACGACGTATCCAAAATTCGCATGAATACAATTGGCGGGTTCAACTGGCGGATGCCATCACAGTGGATTGCCTGGGAAGTGGATGCGCCGGAGGATGGACTCTATGAAATTCATTTGAAGGTGAAGCAAAATATGCTTCGCGGGCTGTATGCTTCCAGAAAGCTTTATATTGACGGAAAAGTGCCTTTCCGCGAAGTGGAGAGTGTAACGTTTGATTACGATAATCTGTTTCAAATGAAGTCGCTAGGCGATGCTGACCCCTATTTGTTCTATTTGACAAAGGGAAAGCATGAAATCAAGCTGGAAGTTACGCTCGGGACATTGGCGCCCCTGCTGCGACAAGTGGAGTCTAGCGTCCTGGAGCTCAACACTATATATCGTAAAATTCTGATGGTGACCGGCGCTGTGCCGGATCGATTCCGAGACTACAATCTGGATAAGCAAATTCCGGATATGATCGAGGTGTTCGAGCGTCAGAGCGAGCAGCTGTTTGATGTGGTCAACACGCTGAAGCTTCTGACAGGGGAGAGCAGCGACCGCGTTGCTATATTGAATACCATGGCCCACCAGCTTGACGGCATGGCGCAAAATCCGGAATCCATTCCACGCAGATTGGAAATGTTCAAGGTCAATGTCGGCGGCCTGGGCACCTGGATTCTGCAAGCGCGCGAGCAGCCGCTGGAGATCGACTACCTGCTTGTCACCTCGCCGGGGCATAAGCTGCCAAAGGCAGAGGCGTCTTTCCTGGGTAGAATGTTTCACGAGGTATCGGCGTTCTTCCACTCATTCAAGGAAGATTATAATAGCATCGGCGATGTGGTGGATGGAAAACAGGCCGTCGAAATCTGGATCGGAACCGGCCGCGACCAGGCACAGGTGCTGAAGGCGATGATTGACGATACCTTTACGCCGCAGACGGGTATTCAGGTCAACCTGAAGCTTGTCAATATGGGTGTCCTGCTCCCGGCGACCTTGAGCGGACAGGGTCCCGATGTCGCTATGCAGATCGGCAACGATGTGCCGGTCAACTATGCGAGCCGCAAGGCGGTGCAGGACTTGACGATCTTCCCGGACTATGAGGAGGTGGCGAGCCGGTTCAAGCCTAGCGCGCTCGTGCCTTATGCTTTCGAGGAAGGTGTCTATGCGCTGCCGGAGCAGCAGCTGTTCAGTATGCTGTTCTTTCGCAAGGACATTCTGGAAGAGTTGGGATTATCCGTTCCGCAAACCTGGGATGATGTCTATGCCATGATTCCTGTTCTTCAGAAGCATCATCTGGAGTTTGCATTGCCGCTCGCCCAGCCGGTTCAGGGCCAAATCGCCATGAATCTGGAGCCGAATGCGACGCTTGCGATGCTGCTCTATCAAATGGACGGGGAATTCTATTCGCCAAACCATCAATACAGCGGTTTGAATAGCGAAGTGTCGATGCAGGCATTCAAGAAATGGACCGAGTTCTATACAAATTATAAATTTCCAGTGCAGTTTGATTTCCCTAATCGCTTCAGAACCGGAGAGATGCCGATTGGCGTCGCTGATTATACCTTCTATAATCACTTGTCGGTATCGGCGCCGGAAATCAAGGGATTGTGGGACTTTGCGCCGATTCCGGGCACGGAGCAAGCGGACGGCACAATCCGGCGCGATGTCGCAAGCGGCGGAACCAACGTCATCATGCTCCAGGGCAGCGAGCAGAAGGAAGCTGCATGGGCATTTATGAAGTGGTGGACCGACAAGGATGCACAGGTGCGCTTCGGCCGAGAAATGGAAGGGCTGATGGGTGCGGCGGCACGTTATCCGACTGCGAATGTTGAAGCGTTGGAGCAACTGCCATGGCCAGTTAAGGATTATCTCTCCTTAAGCGAACAATGGAAATCGGTTCGCGCAATTCCGGAAGTGCCGGGCGGCTACTTTACGGGCCGTCACCTCGATAATGCATTTCGCGAGGTGATAACCAACGGCATGAATCCGCGCGAGGCACTGTTTGATTACGTACGCTATATTAATGAAGAAATTACATTGAAACGCAGAGAGTTTGGCCTGCCGGCAGAAGGGGAGGAAGTTGCTCGATGAAGTCGTCCGATACATCTGTCGTATCATCCGGCAGTCCTGTCGGCAAACCGATAGGAAAGATGGCGCTGCTGCTTCATGATATCAAGCGTCAGAAGCATTCTTATATCTTACTGGCTCCTTATTATCTATTGTTCTGTTTGTTCACGGTGCTGCCGGTCGTTCTTTCGTTTTTGATCAGCTTCACTCATTTTAATATGCTGGAGTTTCCGCGCTGGGTAGGGTGGCAGAACTATACCAGGCTGTTTTTGGAGGACGACGTCTTTTTGATCGCTTTGAAAAATACGCTGCTGTTTGTCGCCGTTACAGGGCCGCTCAGCTATATCATGTGTTTTATTTTTGCCTGGTTGATCAACGACTTGCCGCCTAAGCTCAGAGCATTCGTGACGTTAATTTTTTATGCGCCATCGATTTCAGGCAACATCTATTTCATCTGGTTAATTATTTTCTCAGGTGATATGTACGGTTACTTGAACGGCTTTCTGATGAAGGCGGGCTTTGCGGATGAGCCGATCCTGTGGCTGCAGGACCCCCAGTATATCCTGATCATTATTATGATCGTACAAGTATGGCTAAGTCTGGGAACCAGCTTTCTCGCATTTATTGCCGGCCTTCAGAACGTGGATCCATCACTCTATGAGGCTGGCGCAATGGACGGTATTCGCAACCGCTGGCAGGAGCTGTGGTTCATTACGCTGCCGAGCATGCGTCCTCAGCTGATGTTTGGCGCGGTCATTCAGATTACCTCATCCTTTGCTGTGGCGGAAGTATCGATGAACCTTGCCGGCTTTCCGAGTGTACAGTATGCCGGTCATACCATTGTCACGCATCTGATTGACTATGGCTCTATCCGGTTTGAGATGGGCTATGCTTCAACGATTGCCACGGTCCTGTTTGCCATCATGCTCGGCACGAACCTGCTGACACAAAAGCTGCTCAAAAAGGTAGGTGAATAACAGCATGAAAATTCTCTCGTCGCTCAGGGGAAAGACGAAGGTAAACCGCTCCGTGTGGGGCAATGTGTTGTTGTTTCTGTTTCTCGGGGTATTCGGGTGCTATATGGCGCTGCCACTGGTCTATTCGATCAATAATGCATTCAAGCCGTTGGACGAGCTGTTCTTGTTCCCGCCGCGCTTTTTTGTCCGCAATCCGACGATGAGCAACTTCTCAGATTTGTTTCACCTGCTTTCTAATACGTGGGTACCGTTTCTGCGTTACGCCTTTAACACAGTATTCATAACCATGGCAGGCACGATCGGCCACGTCCTGCTGGCTTCAGCTGCCGCTTACCCGCTGGCTAAGCACAAGTTTCGCGGCACGAAAATCCTATTCTCGGTTATTGTGCTTGCACTGATGTTTTCGCCGCATGTTACCGCTATTCCGAATTATATGGTTATTGGCAAGCTTGGCTGGATCGACACCTATTGGGCGATTATTATTCCAGCTTTTGCATTTCCGCTTGGCCTGTATCTGATGAAGCAGTTTATGGAGCAGATACCGGATGCCTTGCTGGAGGCCGCCAAAATCGACGGCGCCAATGAATACCGCATTTTCTGGACCATTGTTATGCCGCTGGTCAAGCCAGCCTGGCTGACGCTGACCATCCTGCTGTTCCAGCTTCTATGGGGAACGGATGGAGGCACCATGATTTACAGCGAAAATCTGAAGACGCTGAACTATGCGCTTGGCCAGATTGTGGCTGGCGGCATCGCGAGAGCGGGAGCGGGCGCTGCCGTAGCGCTGCTGTTGATGTCTGTGCCGATTCTTCTATTTATATTTACGCAGTCCAAAATTATCCAAACCATGGCGACATCCGGCATGAAGGAATGATGAGGGAGGGATGAACATGAATCAAAAGGTTTGCTTACTCATGCTTGCCCTGATCATTGCTTTAAGCGGTTTGGAGGCGCCGGCGGCGCAAGCCGCTGGTGCTCAAGACTACATGTATTCCTATTGGGGTGAATCGGTTCCTGGGCCCTCGGCGTATGTGCCAAGCCGGACCATCGACGGCCGCACGCTGGGCGTAGGGCCGCTCAGCGGGCCGTCCGATTTGGTTGCAGCTGACCGCATCTACATCCTTGATGCAGGCAACAACCGAATTGTAATGGCGAACCGTGACTGGAGCGGAGTGAAGGTCATCGATTCATTCGTGCGAGACGGGAAGCCTGACCACTTCCGCAATCCGCAGGGCATATTTGTAACCGGTCAAGGCATGATCTACGTAGCGGATACCGAAAACCACCGGGTGGTGCAGTTGGATAAGGATGGCTCCTTCGTCCGGACCATCGAGACGCCTGTATCGGATGTATTGCGCAAGGGATTTGAGTTTTTCCCGGTCAAGGTAGCCGTCGACAAGGCCAATCGGATGTACGTAGTGGGACGAGGCGTGTTTGACGGATTGATCGAATTTGATGCCGACGGCAAATTCACCAAGTTTACAGGCGCTAACCGCGTAAAGGTAGACGTATTAGATTATTTCTGGAAGTCGCTGTCGACTAAGGCGCAGCGCGAGCGGCTGGAGCAATTTATCCCGGTTGAATTCAGTAATCTGGATCTGGATGCCGAGGGCTTCATTTATACGACAACCTCCGAGAGAGGCTCGCTTACGCCAATCAAGCGTCTTAATCCAAGCGGAATCGATATATTGCGCAGAGAGGGCTACTATTCGCCGCAAGGCGATCTGGAGTACACCTACACCAGCAACGGCGGCAGCTCCATCTTTATGGATATTGACGTAAATGAGTATGGCGTATACAGCGCGCTCGATATCAAACGGGGTCGTATCTTCACCTACAGCGACGACGGCGACCTGCTCTATATCTTCGGCAAGCTCGGCAAGCAGGAGGGTACGTTTAAGGTTCCTGTCGCTATCGAGCGGCTGGGTGAGGACATTATGGTGCTGGACCGCGATTTGAACGAAATTACGCTTTTCGAGCCTACGCTGTTCGGACAGCGCGTCAACGCTGCTGTCCAGCTCTATTATGAGGGCCGCGAGCAGGAGTCGGCGCAGGCTTGGGAGGATGTGCTTCGGCTGAATGCCAATTATGAAATTGCGTATATCGGTATCGGCAAGTCGCTGCTCAGGCAGGAGAAGAATGAAGAGGCCATGCATTACTTCAAGCTGGGTATGACACGCAGTTATCACTCCAAAGCATTTGAGCGCCACCGCAAGGATGTGCTGCGCGACCACTTTGGCAGCGTCTTGTCGGGAATCAGCGTGCTTGTGCTGTTGATTGTATTCTATCGGATTGTCAAAAGAAGAAGGAAAGCGAGGTTGGATGCCCATGTCCATGGAACTTCTTAAGCAGTCGTTTTATGTTATTTTTCATCCGTTCAATGGATTCTGGGAGTTGAAGAATGAAAATAAAGGCAGGCTGACCCTTGCGCTTTCCTTGCTGTTCCTACTTGCCATCAGCAATATTCTGAATCGTCAGTTGGCCGGATTTCATGTCAATTTCAACCGCCTGTCAGATCTCAACAGCATTGAAGAGCTGCAATTTGTCATTCTGCCCTTTGTATTGTGGTGTGTGGCTAACTGGTCTCTTACAACGCTCATGGATGGCGAAGGCAAATTTCGGGATATTGTGATTGCAACAGGCTACTCGCTGCTTCCGTTCATTCTGATTTATATCCCACTTACGATTATAAGCAACTTTATTACGCTGAAGGAAGCGACATTCTATTATTTGATGCAGAACATTGCATTTATCTGGTTTATATTTCTATTGTTTGTCGGTACGATGAACGCGCATCAGTATACGGCTGGCAAAACGGTGGTTACGATGCTGCTGACACTTGTTGTGATGGGGATTATTGTATTTCTCGGTCTGCTGTTCTTCAGTCTGGTGCAGCAGATTACGAACTTTATCACCACCATTTACTACGAACTTATTTTCAGGGTTTAGGACAGGAGGTGCTATGAGCATGAACCGCATGAAGATGCTGTCTAGTCTGCTTGTCCTTGCTATTCTAGTCAATTTACTGATACTTGGATCGGTCATGGGCGACGGCGAGGCCGTTGCAACGAATCCGACAGAGTCGGTCGAGACGGTGGAGCAGGCAGTTGCACAGCCCATAGACCCCGTGTCGGGCATGAGAGTAGTAGCGGAAAATGAATTTTTGACGCTCTACTTCGATACGGAGACGACAGAGGTGGCTGTTAAAGACAAAAAGTCGGATTATGTGTGGCAGTCCAATCCGCCGCAACGGGAAGAGGATGCCATTGCTTCGGGACCCAATAAGGCTAAGCTCAGTTCTCAGCTGACGCTGGCGTATTACAACGCGGCCGGACTGATGCGGGAGTACGACAGCTTCACCGACAGCGTTCGCGAGGGACAATTTGAATCGGACATCAAGGACGGCGTGCTGAGCGTCCATTATACGATTGGCGATATGTCTCTGGGCATTGATGTCGTTCCAAAGCGAATCAGCGTGGAACGCATGGAGAGTAAAATATTGAGCAAGCTGCAGGACGAGAGTGTCCGCAGAGATGTGCTCAAGCGCTTTAAGCTTATTGAAGCTGAGCAGGTCTATGAACGCAGAGACAACGGCATCCAGGAGGTTCATCTGAAGCGATTGATGAATGTTTTTGCCGAAGTGGATTACACGCTGGAGGATGTACGGCAGGATAATGCTGACAATGGCTTTAATTCGGAAAATGTGCAGGAGAAGCCGCTATTTAGCGTGACGGTAGAGTACCGGCTGGACGGACCTGATCTGCTGGTCACTGTTCCGGGGGACAAGCTCAAGGGCCCGTCGGCGTATGTGCTGCAATCACTGCGGCTTCTGGAATATTTCGGTGCAGCCGGCCAAGCGCGTCAGGGCTATATGTTTGTGCCGGACGGTTCGGGGGCATTGATCCATCTGAACAACGGCAAGCTGAAAGCCGACCGTTATCAGGCGGCGCTGTACGGCACGGACAATAGCCGCTACCGGATGGAAAACAGGCAGTATGACGAAGTTTCGCGCCTTCCTGTTTTCGGCTTGAAGCAGGACGATAATGCCTTTCTAGCCATCATTGAGAAGGGCGATGCGCTGAGCTCGATTGAGGCGGATATTAGCGGGCGACGCCATGCGTACAACACTGTATTCTCCAGCTATCAGCTGACGGCAAAGGATGAGCTGACGCTGACCGGCAACGCGACGACCCAGACAACGTCCATCTTCCAGACCGCCCGCTATGAGGGGGATATCCAGGTTCGTTACGGCTTCTTGTCCGGCGATTCCGCCGACTACTCGGGCATGGCGGCTATGTACCGCGATTATCTGGTCAATCAGCACCAGCTGGATCGGCTGCCGGAGGGAGAAGATCTTCCGTTCTTCTTGGAGCTGGTCGGAGCCATTACGAAAAAGAAATCAATGCTTGGTATACCGTACCAGTCGTTGGAGCCGCTTACGACTTTCAAGCAGGCACAGGAGATTATGAACCAGATGAAAGAGGACGGAATCGGCAATATTCAGCTGCGCTACACCGGTTGGTTCAACAAGGGCATTAACCATAAAGCGCCTTCCAAGCTATCGGTGGACAAGCCGCTTGGCGGGGCGCGCGGGCTGGCTGAGCTGGCGGACTACGCCAGTGAAAATGACGTCAGGCTGTATCCGGATACGGCTTTCTCGACGATTTACGGCAAGTCTAACGGCTTCAGCCCATCCAAGGAAGCGGCTCGATTCATCAACCGCAGTCCGGTCAAGCTGTATCCGTATTCCCGGGCTACCTATGAGTGGGACAAGACGGCCGATCCTTATTACATTCTGTCGGGAAAAGCGCTCCCGGACTACGTACAGTCCTTTATGAATCAGTATGAAAAGCAGGGCATCAGTGGCCTGTCGCTGCGTGATCTGGGACGCGATGTCAACGCGGATTACCGAGACAAGGGAATCGTGGATCGTCAGCAGACCAAGGATATGATTAGCGAACAGATCGCTGAGATTGACCGGAGAGTAGAGCATGTGATGGTCGTTGGTGGCAATGCGATGTCCCTTCCGTACGCAGACAGTGTCGTCTTTGCGCCTTTGACATCGAGTAAATTCGATATTACAGATGAGAGTGTGCCGTTCTACGGCATGGTCATTCATGGCTATATCGATTATGCTGGCGAACCGCTAAATGTGATGGAGGATCAGAATGTGCGCAAAAATATGCTGAAGCTGCTGGAGACAGGAGCAGGCATCTATTACCAATGGTATTATGCGCCATCGCATGCCGTGAAGGAGACGCGCTTCAACGACATGTTTGCTTCCCATTACGGCGACTGGATCGCAGAAGCGGCAGACCTGTACCAAGAGCTTAGCCCGATGCTGCGCGATCTGCGTGCGCAAACGATCGTCCGCCACGAAAAGCTGGCTGAAGGCGTGTTCGAGACGACCTATGAAGGAGGCGCATCCTTCATTGTCAATTACAATAAAGAGGCCGTGCAGATTAATGGGGCGCGCGTCGAGGCGTTAAGCTACGTGCAGAAGGGGGGAGCATAGATGGCCAGGACTCGTTTGACACAGAACCAGCGGAAGGGCAGAATGGGCATTTTGTTCCTCGCCCCTTGGTTAATCGGTTTTATACTGCTGTTTGCGCTGCCGATTGGAGAGTCGCTGCGCTACAGCTTGAGTCAACTGGAGATGACCACCGAGGGCATGTCGATGAATTTTATCGGATTCGATAACTTTCAGGCGGCGTTTACGCAGCATCCCTCCTATAATCGCGTATTGACGGAAGCTGTTATTGATATGGTAGTCAATGTGCCGCTCATTATCTTTTTCAGCCTGTTCTCAGCTACGCTGCTGAATCAGAAGTTCAGAGGACGCGGGCTGGCCAGAGCGATTTTCTTCCTGCCGGTTATTCTCGCATCAGGAGCGCTGCTGGGCGTAGAAGGCGGAGATATTTTGCAAAATGTGATGCAGTCGGCTAACAGCCAGCAAGGAGACAGCATGTCTCTGTTGAAAAGCTTCGAGCTGGAGCGGATGCTGATTGAATCCGGAGCGAACGAATCGATCGTTTCCTATTTGACGGACGCCGTCAACCGGATCTACGAAATTATCAGCCGTTCCGGGGTGCAGATTCTGATCTTCCTTGCCGGCCTGCAGTCGATTTCGCCTTCGCTCTATGAAGCTGCCAAAATTGAAGGTGCGACAGGCTATGAGGCGTTCTGGAAGATTACGTTTCCAATGATTAGCCCTCTTATTTTGACTAACGTTATTTACACAGTTATCGACGCCTTCTCCAGCAGTCAAATGACCGTATTAATTCAGGATACAGCCTTCAGAACTTTCCAGTTTGGACTAAGCTCCGCTATGTCCTGGATTTATTTCTTGTGCATATCCATTATCTTGTTCATCATGTACTCGCTTATTTCGAGAAAAGTATTCTACTATGACTAATGTATAAGAGGTGAGGCTAATGGAGCCAATGCAACAAAAGTCCGTGACAGCTGTCAACCGCAGCGCCTGGCTGACGCGTTTTATGACCGGATTTCTGTGGAAGCTTGTGCGTCTGGTGCTGCTTGTCGGTATCTCTTACGTCATCCTTTATCCGATTATCCTGAAGATATCGATTGCCTTCAAGGACAAGCAGGACCTATATAACAAAACGGTAGTGTGGATTCCCAAAAACTTCACGCTGGATAATTTTAAGCTTGTTCTGCAAGTAATCGATTATCCAAAGGTGCTGCTGAATACCGTTCTGCTCTCTGGCGGCACGATGATATTGCAGATGATTACCTGCGCACTGGCGGGCTATGCGTTTGCGAAGCTGAAGTTCAAGGGAAGCAATCTCTTATTCATCCTGGTTGTTTTCACCATTCTGGTACCTCCGCAAACGATTATGGTACCGACCTATGCGCTCTACAAAAACTTTGATATTTTCGGCATTATTGAGCTATTTACCGGCAAACCGGGCATTAATCTGATCGGGACGTACTGGCCGTTCATTATTTCCTCGGGGCTGGCGATGGGACTCAAAACGGGGTTGTTTATTTATATTTTCCGACAGTTCTTTCGCGGTATTCCGAAAGAAATTGAAGAGGCGGCCTATATGGACGGAGCGGGCATTCTGACGACCTTCTTGCGGGTTATGCTGCCTAATGCGGTACCTGCTATTGTCACCGTTATGCTGTTTGCGTTTGTCTGGCAGTGGAATGATACGTACTTTTCGACGCTGGTGCTGATCAATCCTGATCTGATGTCGGCCAAGGTAGCGACCGTAGCCGGTCAGATTGCCTCGTATCTTGCTACGGAGGCGGGCATGGTAACCAGTACGGGCAATATAGATCCGTTCTATCTGTCCATGCTGTCCAATACGCTGATTTTGCTTGCTATTCTGCCGCTTGTCGTCATGTATTTCTTTGCGCAGCGCTACTTTGTAGAAAGCGTGGAGAGAACGGGGCTTGTAGGCTAAGTTTGACAAAACACGGAGCCGCATCGATTCATGTCAAGGCGCATGGAGTCGTGCGGCTCTGCTTGTTTAATAGTCTAGATAGCTTTCGAATATCGCATGACATGTATGGCTTAACCTAATAATCCGTTCTTCACAGTCAAGCTACCCATTGATGGCGGTTAAATACTAAGGGAATGCCAGCTTTCTTGCAGCCCGGAACTTGTCATTGCTATTTCATATCGGTGAGGGGTAACACGTGTGCTTATGGTCACCGCAGTCCAACCTTGATTTATTTCGTCAAGAACTGATTTTTGTTTGGAGACAAATTTATACCTACAATTTCGGGTACTGGGTGCCTGCGTTGCTCAGATGAGAAAAGGGAGGCTACATAATGGTCTATTTGCATGAAATAATAGAGCAGGAAAGGCGCAAGATGAATACACTTGGCGAAGCATTGATTGAACAAGTTATGCCCCTGTCTGAACATGAAGAGCTACTGGCAATTAGTCGGAAGGTAGACCGATTAATGTTGCAATTACATCTAAAAAAGCACGGAAAATCAGGTAAACACGATGGATGAAGAGGCAAAAGCCTTTAAGCTTCCGACTTGGTTTAAACTGTCATACATGGCTTCAGTCAGAAGATACCGTTACAGAAGTTAACCTAATTCATGACCGGTAATGAGGATGTATGCGACTAGAAAAATATTTAAAGTTACAATGATCACAGTAGAAAGCCAAGATAATAATTTAACCCATTTTCGGTTTGCAAACTCGCCCATCTTCCTTTTATCGCTTGTAAATAAGACGAGTGGAATTACGGCAAACGGCAATTGTAAACTGAGCACTACTTGGCTCCATAAGAGTAAATCCCCTGTCCCCTTTGACCCGGCAATCCATGTAACAACAAAGGCAGGCACGACTGCTATTAATCGAGTAACGATCCGACGGAGCCAAGGAGAAATTTTTAAGTTTATAAATCCCTCCATTACAATTTGCCCTGCTAATGTTCCGGTGATGGTTGAATTTTGACCAGAGGCAAGCAAAGCAACCGCAAATAATGTACTTGCGATACCTATACCTACAGTTGGGCTTAACAGCTCATAGGCTCCTTCAATTTCAGTCACATTCAACCCGATTCCGTGGAAAGCAGCTGCGCCTAGAATGAGAATGGCGGAGTTGATCAAGAAGGCGAAAAATAATGAAATGTTGGAATCCCATACCGAAAACTTCAAGGCTTCTTTTCGTCCTTCTTTATTTCGTTTGTATTGTCTGGTTTGCACGATGGATGAATGCAAATAAAGATTATGCGGCATAACTGTTGCTCCTAATATTCCTAGAGAGATAAACAGCATCTCTGGATTTGTAACAATTTCAAATTTCGGTACATAGCCGCCTAGTAACGCCGTTATTTCTGGTTTTGAGAAGATGACTTCAAAAACGAATACAACGAATATTGTCGCCATTAATACGATGATGAGGGATTCAATAATACGAAATCCTTTCTTCTGTAAAAGCAACAAAAGCAGCACATCCAGCGTTGTAATTAAAATTCCGAGTAATAAAGGTATCCCGAATAGTAAATGAAGCGCAATGGCTGATCCAATGACTTCTGCCAAATCACATGCAATAATCGCAACCTCTGATAAAATCCAAAGAATAAAGGCCGTTTTTATGCCAACGGCATCTCTAGTCGCTTGGGCTAAATCTCGACCCGTCACAACTCCTAATTTCGCTGCCAATGACTGGAGCAACATCGCAATTAAATTTGAAATTAAAATAACGGATAATAAGGTGTAGCCAAAACGTGCCCCTCCTGCAATCGATGTCGCCCAGTTGCCAGGGTCAACATAACCTACAGCCACTAAAGATCCCGGCCCGGCAAAAGCAAAAAATTTCTGCCAAAATCTCGCTTTGTTTGGAATGCGGATGGAATTATTAACTTCCTCCAAGCTTACAGTAGAGCTATGTCGGAGCCATCCTATATCTGCCTTGGTTTGCTCATCTTGACCATTCATTGTAACAGCACTCCCTCACAATGCTTAAATGTTTCCCTAGGTAAACTCTTTTTGTGGTAACCAAATATTATTCCTATGAGAAACTAATTGCAAGTGTTTTTTTATCGATCAGGAAATAACCGCTAACTAGTAGTTATAAGTATGTATTTTGCCCGAAGCCAACATTTTAATGACGACCATAAATATCCATTAGAGAAGCAAGCAAAGAGAGTGAACGGCAACCTGTCCATTCCAAATGAATGGTCTCGCATAAGATGTATGGAACTTATTTGAGATAATGGGGAAGGGGTGGGGGATTATGAGAAAAACGCAAGCTAAGGGATTTGAAAACCAAGTTTATTCGAATCGAGTTGTGAGGTCGGAATTCGATAAAAACTGGAGAACAACGGTGAGTAGAAGCGGGTATGTCATCTATACGGCAACCAGAAATCAGGCCAAAGTAACGGTACTGCTTAGCACCGGGGCAAGTAAATTACTCATCTTCAACAAAGGAGGCAAAGTTCTAGTTGGTTCTGGAGGAACCAGTCATTATAGTAAGCCGCATATTGCCAAGGATCTTTAAGTAAGTATAAATTCTGATAAAGTCTAAGCAGTCACCCCGAGAATCAAAAGACATCTCTACAGCTTTATGTTTCAGAAGTTGATGTTTTTATTGTGTTATCTATAATAATATGTATACTAGCATCATTTGTTTTTTATATATCCTTTTCCCAAGATAAAGATACTTAGAATTAAGTACTCCAAAAGTAAGCATTCAATTGCTCAATTGAGCGATTGAATGCTTACTCTGATTTTCGGACATTCACTATAGGGTCGAAAATGAAGATTGGAATGGTTAATTATAGATATGCATCCATTAAAGTGAAATGCCTAAACGATAAAGGAGAAAAAGGGATGACCATAATCGACAAATTAGCAACGTTACTTAATCGCAAAGACGAAGCTCCTAACCAGGAGCTGGCGAGAGATATTGCCGAACGAGAAGATAGAGAAGCTGTAAGAGAGCACATTGATCACTTATCTAACCAGGACAAGAACATTCAGAGCGATTGTATTAAAGTCCTCTATGAAATTGGACATCTCAATCCGTCTTTAGTTGCTGAATATAGCAACGAATTTGTTGCATTGCTTGATCATAGGAACAATCGACTGGTTTGGGGCGCTATGACAGCACTAGATGCGATAATTCTTGAAAATCCGGAAGTCATCTATGCTGCGCTTGAAAAAATTGTTGATCATACAGACAAAGGATCGGTAATCACCAAAGATCACGGAGTGAATATTCTGATTAAGCTTTGTTCTGTCCAACCATATGCGGATCATGCATTCGCCTTACTCATCGAACAGCTTAAGAGATGTCCCACAAACCAACTTCCCATGTATGCGGAGAATGCCATATCCATCGTTAACGATCAAAACAAAGCACTATTCACAAAGACGCTAATTTCACGACTCGACGATATTGAAAAAGAGACAAAACGAAAACGAGTAGAGAAAGTGATTAAGAAATGGAGTTAATGCTATCGTTTCTCCTACGCGAAAACAATCATCCGTTTCATGAATCCTGACTGTAACCGGACCCCAGTGCAACGAAGAGTCTTCCAACCGCCTGAACAGCGGAATGAAGGCTCTTTTGTCATTTTACTGGACCCGAAAGGGCGACCGCGAGAAGAGTTGTTTAGTAAACAGACTGGAATAGCGGCAGGTTGGTATGATAAAATAACGTTGTTATCTTTTTCGAGTAGAGGTGCGAACTATGAGCAAAAAAGCTGAGCAGACGGAAAAAAAGCTGCTTCAATGCGCAAAAGACGAGTTTCTGGAGAAAGGCTTCTTGGGGGCGAATGTACGGTCCATAGCCCAAAGAGCCGGAATGACGACAGGCGCCATTTACCGTTATTACGAAGATAAAAACGCGATGTTCGAAGCCATAATGAAGCCCGTGTTGGATGAATTCGATGTTTTGTTCCAGGAAGCCTCAAGCGTTCAATCCGAGTTATTGGACAACAACGAGCTGGAGTCGAGAATGCCCGTTGCATCGCGTAGGCTGCTTGAATTCGTCGACTATATGTACCAACGGTTTGATGAATTCGATATGTTGGTGAACGGCTCGGCAGGCTCGTCCCTGGAGAATTTCGCGGAGAAATGGATTGAAGCCGACATTGAAGCAACGCGACTTTATATGGAAAAACTCGTGGCTATGGGACTGCTGCGAAATGATCCTTCCATGCGTGTTATCGCCATTTTTGTCAAACAGGGCTATTGGGCTATATTGGAAGTCGTTGCGTCCAGAATGACCTACGAGGAAGCGATGGACTACATGCGCTATCTGATTCCCTTTTTGCATGCGGGCTGGAAGACTTTGCTGGAAGAAGGGGAAGAAACAGCCCCGAATTAAAGGAAATTGCGACAACGAGCAAAAAATCGAAGGGAGAATATAGCATGAGCACATTTGCAATAGGGCATGTATTAATCAAAACCAACCGCTTAAAGCAAACCGCAAACCGTTATGAAAGTCTGGGCTTTACGGTAACCTACCGAGTATCGCCTGAGAAAGCTCACAATGCGTTCATTTATTTTCGGGACGGCTCTTTTCTTGAATTGTTTAATCCCAAGCCGATTAATCTGGCCGACAATCTGATTCTCGCATTGCTTAAGCTTCTTCGACCCATTAATCCGGCTATGATCAAGCGTTATATGCACTACATCGCAAGCAAGGAAGGGATTACGGACTACGCCTTGGATAGCGTGCCTGTTGAAGAGGCTGAGGTTAATCTCGAAGTAATCAAGCAAGCCGGTGCGCGGGTGGGCAATAAAATCAAGCTAAGCAAAAAACTGCCCGATGGCATCAAGCAAACGTGGTGGATTTCGGTATTCGAAGAATATACGATGCCTTTTCTAATGAGTGCCTACGATCCTCCGATTGCTTGCCTGGAGCATGAACTTGCTCATCGCAATGGCGTGCATGGCATCGACTGTCTGGTGATCGACGTGCCGGATCTTGAGGCATGGATATTACAATATGAACCGCTTCGGCCCAAGGTCAATCGCTCCCAACAAGGAAATCAATGCGAGCTGATTTTTGAAAAACAACATAAAATCATCCTTCGCAAGTCTAATGAATACCGAATGGCGGAAATTCATTTGATAACTTCCGATTCGCTTGACGAAGACTTGGTCATTCAACCTCAGGAGAGCCATGGAGCGACCCTTGTCCTCAAGCAACGGCCATAACGCAAACTTTTTTCAATCAGCCCATACATTTGATTCAAAGAAGAGTGTTGCCGATAGAGGCAGCGCTCTTCTTTTTTCATGCAGGGAGAAATTTTTCGGGATTTGATCGTGTTATTGCTAAACATGTCGGAATAGAATTGCAATCATGAAGATAATCCTGACCGACAAACAGGCTTAAACCTTGCTGAGCAATATGGTTTGGACGGGATCATTGCAGTGACGAATTGCTTTATCTTTTAAGATTTTAGACGCTTAACATTTCGCTAAAAGAATGTCAGTTGATTTATGAAAACTTACCTCTACCACAACCTTATACTCTATTAATGGCAAGAAAATTGAAGACTAAGCAAAAGGCTCGGTTTTATCTTCTGAGATTATTTTCGTTTCGGTATTGATTCGGCGACTTGCCGACCGCTTTTTTGAACACTTTGCTAAAATACTTCTCGTCTTGGTACCCGATCATTTGCGATATTTGAACCATTTTGTATTGCGGGTTAAGCAGTAGCAGCTTCGCTTTCTCAATCCGGATGCTCTCGATAAATTCGGAAATATTTTTTTGGAACTGCTGCTTGAACTTTCTCGAAATATATTCGCGGCTCAGAAAGAACCGGTCCGACAAATGTTTAAGCGTAATATCTTCCTGATAATGTTGTTCAATATATTCAGCAATATTAAATACGGTATTGTTCTCCTTCTCCAGATGGTTGAATAGTAAGGCCGAAATCGTCAGCATTTCTTGCGTAAATTGATCTCGCCAGTGATGCAGCTTCAGACGGCCCCGTTCGTCGAGAGGAATCGCAAATGACTGTGAGGCCAGTGTGTCAGGCAGCGATTGCGGCTTGATTCCTTTCAACAGTCCCATCTTCAAGCTCGTATATTCATGCCACCACAGCTCCAATTCCTCGGTCGAAATATGGGGCAATTGCAACAGCGATGCAATCCAATCCGTTATAGATGCCCGAATCTGCTCGGTGTTATTGCTGCGAACGGCAGTTTGAATATTGGCCTTGAAGGAATCGAAGGAAATCGCCGGTACTTTGACAGCTTCGTGACTTGCATATTTATGAACCCATATGCCTTCGCTCATCAAGTTGCGCTGCTTGAGCACGCTGCGGGCTTCCATATACGAGTTCATTAATTCGGAAGGGAGGCTCTTCATAGTGCCGATTCCGATATGGAACAACTCTCGAAGCACTTGCTTTATTCCGTCGTTTATCCTCATTAGCACATCATAAGCCGCGTCATGATTGTCCCAAAAGATAACAAGCAGCTCATTGCTGGTACCCCAAAACCTGAACGCATATCCCATTCGTGCCTCTCTCAAGTATTCGTTGGCAATATTGGCAAGCGTATAAAACAACATGTCCATATTATTCGAATATTTGTTCCGAAGTGACTGTGACATCATGTCAATGTTCAAAATTGCAATCATACCTTGCTCTCTTGTATGTGAAAATCCAAACTCGGACTCCAATTGATTGGACATGGAATCATACACCTTTGGGTCCTGAATCATGTTGGAAAATACTTTGTCCCAATAAACTTGCTTGATTTGGTTTATCTCCATCACACGCGCTTGTTGCCGGTTCCGAAGCTGCTCCTCTTCAACCCAGTTTTCGACGGCTGTCCTGAACGTTTCTTCCAGCTGTTGCGGATCGATCGGCTTAAGGAGGTAGTCCATCCCACCGAATTTCATCGTATGTCGCACGAAATGAAAGTCGTCATGTCCGCTGATGACAATCGTTTTACTTCTCGGGGCGTGCCAATGGATCCATTCCAACAAGTCCATACCATTCATGAGGGGCATCATCATATCGGTGAATATGAACTCCGGATTTTCCATACTAATCAGTTCCTTCGCCTGAATGCCATTGGCTGCTTCCAGTACAGTATGGACTTGATAGCGCTTCCAATCCACCAAAATTTTGATGGCTTCCCGAACATGTTTCTCATCATCCACAATCAACGCTTTCATACGGAATCTCCCCCTTCCGATAACGGAATCTGCAGCGTTACCTTCAGCCCCCCAGAGCTGCCAGGCTGCACAAGCATCTGCGCATCTTTACCGCTATTCAGTTGCAATCTCGACTGTACGTTCATCATTCCGATCTGTTCCGACTGTTGGCCGTCCAATGCATGCTGCGGACGGTTTAGCGCGGATTGAATAAGCTTCAGCCTATCCTCTTCGATGCCCACTCCATTATCTTCTACCGTAATCTCCAACTTGTTTTGATCAACCAGTTTGCAAGCTATCATCAGCAAGTTATCGCTGGTCAGAGAGTCGGCAAACCCGTGCTTGAAGCAATTCTCGACTAGCGGTTGAATAATCATCTTCGGGATTTGAATAGAAAGTGTATCGTCATCCGCTTGAATGTCAAATTGCTGTTTGCCGTCAAAACGCTGCTGCTGTAGCGCTAAATATGATCTGACATGATCGATCTCCTTCTTGAGCGGAACAAAAGTTTCATTCGTATTCATCGTGTATCGCATCATCTTTCCAAGCGAAGAAATAAGACCGTAAACCTTCTTATCGCCATGCTGCAACGCCAACGTACCGATCGATTGCAATGCATTGTTCATGAAATGGGGATTTACTTGTGCCTGCAATGTTTTTAGCTGCTGCGTCTTGTTTGACAACTCCCAGCGGTATTCACGAATAATCAAATGGTTAATACGTTGCATCATCTGACGGAATCGTTTCGACAAGATCCCGATTTCATCGGTACGATTGCTGTCAAAATGTACATCAAGCTGCCCGATTTCAATTTTGCTGATATAACGGATCAATTGCTTGATTGGCGCTGTGAAACGAAAGGAAATATAGACAGTTGCGATAACCGCAATGACAAGAAAAAGCGTAATAATTAAGCTGTTTATTAAGGTGCTCATTCGAGCGTTCTGGTACAAATATTCATATGGAACACGTTTAACGATTGTCCAACTCACATCCGGAGTCTCAACCTTCTGATACATATGAATTCCTTTAAAGGAGCTGCTGTTGTATTCATAATGACCTGATTGTCCAGGCATATTAATCGCTTCGCTCACCCAGTCTTCATTCATACGACCGCTCGCTTCATTCGGTTCGGAGGAATAAATGACGCCTCCAGTTTGATCCACAATATAGAACTGTTCATGACCTTTATTAAATAACATGCTGCTGATTTTATCAATGGCTTCGGTCGTCACGTCAATGGAGATGAAGCCCATAATATCGGGAGACGGCGCATTCAAAATTTGCCGGTGGAATGATATGACGTTCTCGGGAGTATCGAAGGAATTGTTGAATCCATAGTGGTGACTGGTATGTGTCGCATCCATACGTACATGGTCACCCGTCTCAAACTTGGGGTCATACGTCTGGGATGCCATTTTTCGTGGCAGGCTGTTGGCGACCCGAAATGACTTGTCCTGTTTTTCAAGATACAAGTAAATCGAGTGAATTTCCTCCGTCGTGTTATAGATGAACAGCAGATTGCTCTCTATTTCCTTATCGTATGCGAAACCACTGGCGCCGGTCAGGATAATGTTGTACAGGCTGTTCGTGATGGAGGGGTTGCTATAAATGAGCAGAGAGGCCTGATTGAGACGATCCAGATAATTGAGCAGGTTGGAGGATCCTTGATAGATCAGTTTTGTATTGTTTTGGATCGATTCCTTTTTGAACGCCTCTTTCGTATAGACATACGAGATGATTATGGAACAAGTAATTGGAATGATGATGGAGAAGAGCAGAAAGACGATTAGTTTATTGCGAAGACTGCCACGAATTAATTGTATCAACTTCATCACCTCGCTAGATCAATAAATTCCACCTATTACATCACATTAGTCTGTGTTGCTTAACAGGCGCGACCTCTATAATCAAATTCATGAACGGTCGCACTATTGCAACGAACCAAAAGAGAGGAGGGAAACTATGCGATTCAATCGTTCTGAAATGCAGCAACAGCTCGTATTCGTAGGACCAGCGTTGTTATTCTTCACCCTGATTGTACTTGTGCCGTTTCTGCTAAGCATTTATTACGGTATGACGAATTGGAACGGCGTCAGCTCAACCGTAACGTGGGCAGGGTTCGACAATTACAAGCAGATTATAATGCACGACACTGATTTTCGCAATTCATTCTGGTTCACGGCGCGCTACAGTGCAGTGACGGTCATATTGATTAACCTGATCGGACTGTCGCTTGCATTGCTTTTGACCAAGGCGCTTAAATCACGTTATCTGCTGCGAAGCGTATTCTTTATGCCAAATGTCATAGGCGGCATTTTGTTGGGGTATATCTGGCACTTCATATTTGTGAAGGGCTTCGCGTCAGTAGGCGAATGGACGAACATTGGGTTGTTCCAGCTGCCTTGGCTAGGTACTTCGTCAACCGCTTTCTGGGGGCTTATTATCGTGACGGTATGGCAATATTCCGGCTATTTGATGATTATCTATATCGCGGCGCTGCTCAATATCCCTAAGGATCTTAAGGAAGCCGCACAAATCGACGGAGCATCCCGACTGCATATGCTGCTCAGAATTACCTTGCCGTTAATTATGCCCGCATTCACGGTCTGTTTCTTCCTAGCTATCTCCTGGTCGTTCAAGGTGTTCGATCTCAATTTGTCGCTAACTGGCGGCGGACCGTTCAACTCCACCAAATCGGTAGCGCTCAATATTTACAACGAAGCGTTCCGCAACAATCGGTATGGGCTTGGCACCGCGAAAGCGCTCATCTTCTTCGTTGTCGTTGCGCTAATCACTATCCTGCAAGTGAAATATACGAAGAAGAAGGAGGTGGAGGCTTAACGTGGAAGAAATAACGCGTTATACTGCGCGCAAGTTGGCGCTGGAGGTGCTCGCTTGGGCTGTTGCTTTACTTTTTCTCATCCCGTTTTATTTCATTGCCGTCAACTCGGTAAAATCAATCGGGGATCTGCTGACGAATGCCGTAGCCTGGCCGAAGTCCTTTCATTGGAGCAATTTTGTCCGTTCGTGGGAGCTTATTGGATTCTCCAAGGCGTTCATGAATTCCTTGCTGATTACAGTGCTGAGCAACGTCGGATTGATCGTCATCAGTTCGATGGCCGCTTATCGCATGGTGCGCCGTGCGACCCGTTGGAACTCGTTGCTGTTCACCGTATTCGTCGCAGCGATGATTATCCCTTTCGAGTCGGTAATGATTCCGCTTGTTAAAGTTATGGGGGAGCTCGGACTGACAAACAACAGGTTCGGACTTATTGTAAGCTACTTCGGCTTCGGAGTGTCGCTCAATCTATTCTTGTACCACGGCTTCATTAAGTCCATACCGAAGGAGATCGAAGAAGCGGCTGTTATTGACGGTTGTACGCCATATGGGGTGTTCTGGCGCATGATCTTCCCATTGCTTAAGCCGATGTCGATTACAATTGTGCTGCTGAACAGCCTGTGGATATGGAATGATTTCCTGCTTCCCCTGCTCGTATTGTTCGACCCGTCCATCAAGACGATCCCGCTTTCGATCTATACCTTTATCGGTGAGCGAACGAAGCAATGGGACTTGGTGCTGCCTGGACTCGTCATGAGTATCATCCCGATGCTTGCCTTCTTTCTGCTCATGCAGAAGTATATTATTGCGGGTGTCATGAGCGGTTCGGTGAAAGGATGAGGGGGTGGTCACAAAACACATTCAATTGTTTAAAATTATGCGTTTGTTTTCAAAGGTCTATTCGTACAATAGAAAAACAGAAGACATATTGCAGAGGTGATAGCAATTGCGGAGAAGTAAAAGGTATCCAATCCTAATTGGAATTATGTTGTTGATCACGGTGCTATTGGCGGCATGCGGGCAAAATAATGCGGCAACCGGCGAGTCGGGCGGTACAGAAGGCGGAGAGAAGAAAGTTACGATTCGATATTTATCGTTCGAAGTAGAAATTGCCGAACAACTGTCGAGGATGTTTAAGGAATATGAAGCACTGAATCCCGGCGTAACCATTATGTTCGAGACGATTGGCAGCGGTGCTGATTCTGCTTCGGCCTTGCGGGCCAAGTTCAATTCCGGTAATGAGCCTGATATTTTCCAGAACGGCGGTTATTCCGAGTTGGATCTGTGGATTGACCATCTGGAGGATTTGTCGGACGAGCCCTGGGCGAAGAATGTTGTCGAAATGGCGCGCGAGCCGATTACACGGGATGGAAAGCTGTACGGCCAACCATTGAAGGTAGAAGGCTACGGCTTCATTTACAATAAAGATCTTTTTAAGAAAGCGGGCATTACGAAGGTTCCGGAGACGTTGGCTGAATTAGAAGAAGTTGCAAATCAACTGCAGAATGCTGGTATCACTCCATTCCTTAACCCTTACGGCGAATGGTGGATAATCGGCAATCATCTTGCGAATATCCCGTTCGCGTATCAAGAAGATCCGAATTCTTTCATTAAAGGATTGAATGAAGGCACGAAATCGTTTGCCAGCAATGAAGTGTTCAATCAATGGCTGGATCTTGTTGATCTGACTCTGAAATACGGCAACAAAAACCCGCTTCAAGTCGATTACAATACGCAATTGACCGAATTTGCAACGGGAAAAGCCGCGATGACACAGCAAGGGAACTGGGCGTCGATTCCGCTGCTGAAAGCGAATCCGGATCTCAACATCGGCTTTCTGCCTATGCCAATTAACAATGACGCGGCAAGCATGAACAAATTGCCTATCGGCGTGCCAAATTACTGGGTTCTGAATAAAAAATCTGATCCTGAAGTGAAAAAAGCCGCGAAAGCACTGCTCAACTGGATGGTTAGCAACGAAGAAGGCCAGCATTATCTAATGAGTGAGTTCAAACAGATCCCAGCCATCGAAACGGTTCGAGGCGATAAGGAAGTTCTTGGACAGCTTGCTGGTGATGTTATGCGCTATATGGATGAAGGCAAAACGATTAGCTGGAACTGGTTCAAGTTCCCAGCGGCGGAAGCGACCAGCCATTACTTTGCGGATGCGCTTCAAGCGTATTCTGCAGGAAAGATGACAAGGGAAGAGCTGTTGGCAGCATTCCAAAACGCATGGAAGAACTTAAATAATTCTTAATTTAAATGGGAGGATGTTAACAATGAAATTAGGATTCTATGGGGAATATTCGGAGGAGACGGTACGCTTTGCGGCCGAAGTTGGATTCAAATGCATGGAGCTATCCGCCTGGCCGGATTCTTCGCTCAATGCCGACACCATTACGGACAAGCGTCTCGCAGAAATTCAGAAGGATCTGGAGAAACACGATATTGAAGTATCAACGCTCGGCTTCTATCCTAATTACTTGGACCCGAACAAGGAGGAAAGCGAGAAGGCGCAACGTTACTTCCTAAATGTGCTGAAGCTCGCGGAGCGGATGAACGTACCAGTCGTATCGACATTTGCCGGCAGAGATCCTTATAAGTCGGTCGTGGACAATATTCCAGCATTTAAGGAAGTGTTCTCTAGATTCTGCGAAGAAGCGGAGAAACGGAATATACGAATTGCGATCGAGAATTGTCCAATGGTCGAAAACTACAAGCTTCAACACTCGTTAAATATTGCTCATAGCCCTGAAGTGTGGGAAGTGATGTTCCAAGAGGTTCCTTCGGATAATTTGGGACTTGAAATCGATCCGGCGCACATGGTATGGCAAGGCATTGATTATGTGCAGGCGATTCGTGAGTTTGGTCACAAAATTTTTCACGTACACGCAAAAGACGTCGAAATATTGCATCACGTTAAAGCGCGTACTGGACAATACGGTACGTTATTCACTAAGGCGGACGGTCTCGGTCATGGATGGTGGCGCGGGAGAACGCCAGGATGGGGCGACGTTAATTGGCAAAAACTGATTTCAGCGCTCATCGAAGTAAACTATAAAGGCAATATTGATATTGAACATGAAGACGATGTATTTGTAAAGAATATTGAAATTGCTGAAATCAAGGAAGAGTCCGATATTGTGAAGCAATATGCCAAGGACAAAAGTGCACTCATTCTCGGGTACAGACATTTAAGCAGGTTGATTCCTTCGGCAGCGATAAAGTAATCGGACAATACTCCCATAACTGTCGCTTGTCACCGTAAAAGATCCGGATAGGACGAGGAAATAAGAAGTGGTGCATCGAGGGGAGAGTGATTATCCCCTCTTTGCAATGTCTCGCTAGCATGTAAGGGGAGGTTGTTGGGATGAAAATTAAAGCAGGCGTTATTGGTACCGGATTTATAGGCGAAGCGCATATCGAAGCACTGCGCCGATTGGGCATGGTTGATGTAGCGGCTATTGCAGGATCAAATTCTCGGCGTGCTGGCGAGAATGCCGAACGACTGGGTATCGCGCAGGCCTATGGGGACTGGAGAGAGCTAGTTCATGATCCGGCAATTCAGGTCGTCCATATATGCACGCCCAACCATCTGCACTTTGAAATTGCCGAGGCGGCTCTCCAGAGCGGAAAGCATGTGATCTGCGAGAAGCCGCTTGTATTTCATGCGGATGAAGCAAGGAAGCTGATCCGTCTCGCCGAAGACCGCGGACTTGTTGGCGCCATACACTTTAACCTTAGATATTATCCGCTCGTTCAACAAGCGCGTGCTATGATGATCAAGGGTGAAATCGGTCGCATGCTTGCGTTCGGCGGCTCCTACCTGCAGGATTGGTTATTTCACGATACAGATTACAATTGGCGGATTGAACCCGGAATTGGAGGTCCCTCGAGAGCTATGGCGGACATCGGCTCGCATTTACTCGATCTGGCGGAATATGTGTCCGGAGAACGCATTAAGGCAGTGTGTGCGCAGCTTGCGAACTTCCATCCCATACGTAAGAAGCCGCTTCAAGCGGTAAAAACTTACACGGTGTCAGAGATGAGCGACGGTAATGGCGAACTGCTGTCGAATGAGCCTGAATATGAAGAAATTCCGATTGGAACGGAGGATTATGCATCCGTTCTGTTGGAATTCGAGAGTGGAGCACGGGGAAGTGTCACTGTAAATCAGGTAGCTGCAGGCAATAAAAATCAGCTAAGATTCGAAATTAATGGCTCTGCATGCTCTGTCGGCTGGCAATCTGAAAATCCGAACGAGCTATGGATCGGTTGGCGCGATCGTCCGAATGAACGTCTGGTGAAAGATCCGCAATTAATGGATGCCAGCGTTAAATCCACAGCCTCGTATCCCGGCGGTCATAGCGAAGGGTTTCCGGATACGAGCAAGCAGTTGTTCAGGCAAGTGTACGACAACATAATGCGAGAGGATTACAAGCATGGTGTCAAACCTGCTTTTCCGACATTCGAAGACGGTTTGCGCGAAATAGAACTATGCGATGCGGTGTTGCGCAGTGCAGAGTCGCGGCAGTGGATGAATGTGTAGCGGTAGCAGATTTCAGGTTCTATTATAAGCATAACCAATTGAGATGTCCCACAAATCAACTTCCCATGTATGCGGAGAATGCCATATCCATCGTTAACGACCAAAACAAAGCACTATTCACAAAGACGTTAATTTCACGACTCGACGATATTGAAAAAGACACAAAACGAAAACGAGTGGAAAAAGTGATTAAGAGATTGAGTTGATTCTATCCTGTTTTAATCAAGAGGGCTGTCTCATTAAGCAGGCAAACCTGCCTGAAATGCACCCCTTGGAATAGACATTGGAACCCCCTTTCCGATGAAATGCTAGGGGGTGTATTTTTTATGCCGGCAAAGAAAGGTCAGAAATAAGGTATAATGGATAAAAAACATCGGAGGATTTCATGTCCTGGAGCAAATTGAAGCAAAATCTGGAGAGTTTTCTCTGCCCTGCATTAGATGGAAAGGTTGAATACAGTTCCACCAGCTACCGTTATGTAGCTGATAAAGCGGGGCTTTGTTATATTACGGTAGATAAAAAAAACATACTCAATATGAGCGATAAATCTAACGTAATTAAATGGTACCAGTCGGAGCAGGAAGTAAAGAATGATTCAGATATCTATATTCCGATTAGCGATGAAGAAATCGAAGCGATCAGAAAAGCTATGAACGGAAAAGTTCCTGAGGATCGTCTAAAAGTAATGGCCAGAAGTAAAAAAAAGTCCGAACTAGCAAAGGAACTCTTGTCAGCGCAGTCTACACTTAGCAAATCCAATTTTACAGTTGTAGCTACAAAGTTTTTAGCTACCTCTATAGAGGAAAGTATAGAGAGCAAGGATATCTTGTTGAATATTCTAGCTTTGGTGGACAGACGAGTTGGGAAAAAACGAATTATAAACATGTCCGATACGATAAAGTTAAAGCATCCCATTGTACAGTATTTTTATGAACTGCGGCTTAGTACGTTTTGAAAATAAACCATTTATTCACCAAGAATAGAATGGTTCTGAACTTATAGTTCGGATGCGATAGTACGGTTCAGAAGCATTATTTTATGGAGGTTCAAGATTATGGAAGTATCTTCGGGTGTAGCAATGCTTCATCTAGATTTTCAAGGGATTATTATTCACCCCACTCTATTGTGGGATCAAGAAAGTGCTGTATTAATAGACACTGGATTCCCAGGGCAAATGGAAGATTTACGCGTCGCCATGGAAAAGGCAGGAGTGCCGTTCGACAACCTAAAAGTTGTCATTTTGACGCATCAGGATGTAGATCATATAGGTAGCCTCCCTGAGCTTTTAAAGGAATCCGGCCATGATGTAAAAGTATATGCACACGAGTTAGATAAGCCGTATATTCAGGGGGAGCTACCTCTTATAAAGGATGGTCACCTTGAGAATCCTCCAAAGGGCAAGGTGGATGAAACTCTGATAGATGGGCAAGAACTGCCGTTTTGCGGCGGAATTCGCGTCATTCACACTCCTGGGCATACTCCCGGTCATATCAGCCTTTATTTAAGGAAAAGTAAGATTCTCATTGCCGGGGATTCGATGTACAGTGTAGACGGGACTCTCGGGGGAATTCATGTTCCGACCACACTGGATATAAATGAAGCGCGTCTTTCTTTGGAAAAATATGTCGACCTTAACATTACATCCGTAATTTGTTATCACGGGGGACTAAGTAACGTAAATGTAAATGATCAGATATGGAGACTTAGCCAAGGATAATGGGCATTCTATACAAGTAGAGTGCTGCGTGTTACTAGTACATGTAAGCCACATTGACCAGTCAAATCGAAGCTCAGGCGTAGTTAACGCTTGGGCTTTTTGTGTGATAGAGAACTTTAGTAGATTTTATTGCGTTTGTACTACTTTCGTATGACTCTTTTTTCTTCCGCACTCACTATACTGAAAGACGATGCAGGTTCACAGGCTCAGTAATCGTTTCGAGCGGTGGAAAGGAAGCAGTCGTATTCACTCGTTCGGCTGACTGAATACATCATTCATCTTGCGGCACCGCCAACATGAGAGAAGAAGTTGGCAACCACAAGAAAACTATTAATTTATAATGGGAGCGTAAAGAATGAAATGGATGCAGAGATGGAATTACTTTATGAAAAAGGCAGTAAGTACAATTCTCGTTTTGACGTTACTGGTCGGTACACATTCAGTGGCTTGGGCTGATGGAGGGAGTGGAGTTATTCCGATTACTCAAACTCAACAAATTTTGCTTGATCGCCCCGTCGCTATAGAGATAGACAACGGAGGCAATATGTATGTTGCAAATTACGGTAACCACCAGATTGTTAAATTGGACAGTAACGGAGGCTTTCTTACCGAGTGGGGGGGATTAGGAAGCGGAGATGGTCAGTTTAATTATCCAAGTGGAATCGCATTTGATAACAATGACAATGTCTATGTAGTGGATAGGGAGAATCACCGAATCCAAAAATTTGATTCGGAAGGCAATTATCTCACTAAGTGGGGAAGCCGTGGTACCAATGATGGGGAGTTTTTCAGTCCAGTAAATATCGAGATTGACCGCAGCGCTAATATTGTCTATGTTACGGATCGGGATAACCATAGAGTTCAAAAGTTTGATTTGAATGGTCAATTTTTGGGCAAATGGGGAAGCCAAGGCAATGGAGCTGGGGAATTCAATCGACCATATGGTGTTGCGATTGATCAGGATGGGATTGTTTATGTAACCGAAAGTGAAAATCATCGCATCCAAAAATTTGATGCGGATGGCACTTATATTAGTCAATGGGGAAGCCTAGGTGTTGGAAATGGTCAATTTAGGTATCCTTTTGATATTGCGATAGACAATAGCGGCTATGTCTATGTTCCTGACGCTCAAAATAATCGAGTCCAAAAATTCGATTCCAACGGTGCCTATATTAGTCAATGGGGAAGCTCCGGCAATGGAGATGGTCAGTTTAATTTTCCTAACAGTGTGGGAGTAGATAGCAGTGGTCATATCTATGTAACGGAAGCCAGTAACCATCGGATCCAAAAATTTGATCCGAATGGAGTCTATCTGGGTAGATGGCCCAGAAGCGCACCGTTGATTACACCTGACAGCGTAACTTTCGATAAGAATGAGGCAGGGTCACACTACCGGGATGTTAACGTGATCTTGGAAACAAACGGTCATATCCTATCCAGTATTCTGAACGGAACCGTAACGTTAATCGAAGGAAGCGATTATCTGCGAGCGGGAAATACGTTCACGATCAAAAAGGAATATTTGACAGCATTGCCGATCGGACAGGTCGTATTGACATTTGATTTTAGCACAGGAACTCAGCTGCCTTTCACGATAGACATTAGTAACTCGACGCCACTACCGGAAGCGCCTCACTTGCAGCCCGCTATTGCTGGTGATGGGCAAGTTAGCTTGAATTGGAATTCTGTAGATGATGCTACGAGCTATAAAATTTATCAAAGCTTGAGTAATTCTATGAATGGAACCGAAATAGGTGAGGTGGGCGGTTCAGTGTACGATTATACGGCTACGGGATTGGCAAATGGGACGACTTACTATTTTACAGTTAAGGGAGAGAACGTCCAGGGAGAAGGTCCTTCCTCCAATATCGTAAGTGCAACTCCGTTTACCGTACCAGGAGCACCAACGAACGTTGCGGCTGTGCCAAGTGATCGTCAAGCGACGCTTACCTTCGATGCACCGGTGTTTGACGGAGGCAGTCTAATAACAGATTATGAGATTACCGTATACCCGGGAGGACAGAGCGAAAGCGGAGCTAGCAGTCCGATAGTTGTTACGGGTCTGACGAACGGGGAAGCATACACGTTTACTGTAAAGGCGATCAATGCCGCAGGCAGCAGTGTAGAGTCGGCGGCTTCCAACAGCATCAAGCCTGTGGCGCCAACACCGACACCAACACCGACACCAACACCAACACCAACGCCGACACCGACGTCAAAGCCCATCAACCCAGAGTGGCCGGTTACAGAAGTGGACTTACGGATGAATGGGAAAGAGGCGGCAGCAGGAACAGTGTCGGTAACCCGATCGACACGAGAAGGCCGCACTGAACTTGTGATCATACTGAATCAGAGCAAGCTAGCGGAACAATTGGCGAATGTGGATCCAGGAGCTGTAATAGAGGTTGGGGTTGGCGGTCAAATAGATGCCGAGGTCTACCTCGAGCTAGGTGGAACACAGCTTGAATACTTAAATGAAAAACAAATTGTGCTGGAGCTTCAATCTCCTAAAGGTATCTATCGACTGCCTGTTGGAGCGATTGATCTTCATCGCATTCATGATGAAGCGGGCAAGCCAATTATGATGTTGCAGGAGTTGCAAGTGCGTATGGGTGTGGCAGAACCGGAGGAGGCCTTGCTGAATTTTGCTGTGAAAGCAGGGGAAGAGAATGGCATGACTCTCCTTGCAAAGCCAGTCAGCTTTACTTTGTTGGCTTACCACGGAGACAACCAATGGGAGCTAGCGGAAGATCGTTTTGTGCAGAAAATGATCAAGCTGCCGGACGGCATACTACCCGATCAAGTGACGTCAGCCATCGCTTTGGAAAAGGATGGAGCGATCAGGCATGTGCCGACGAAGATGTTGACGGTAGACGGCAAGCGATACGCAGTTGTAAGCAGCTTAACAAACGATACCTATGTCTTAATGTCTCATTCACTTACGTTTAAAGATGTACAGGCTCAATGGGCAAAATCTGCAGTGAATGAGTTGGGAGCGCGACTCATTATACAGGGAGACAGCCTGGGGCTCTTCCATCCAGAACACGAAATCACACGTGCCGAGTTTGCAACGATTCTCGTAAATGGCTTAGGACTGAAGATGAAAGGGGAGCCATTATCACCTTATTCTGATGTACAGCCCTCTGCTTGGTACAGTGATGTAATCCAAATCGCATATGAGTACGATCTTATTTCTGGATTTGAGGATGGTACATTTCGTCCAGAAGGTAAGCTGACACGAGAGCAAGCGATGAAGATACTCTCTAATGCAATGAAATTGACAGGGGTGAGTGTCAAACTCCCTGCACAAGTCGAGGAACAGCTATTGGCAGCGTTCAACGACGCCCATGAGGCTGGGGAATGGGCACGGAGCAGCATTATAGACAATCTTAAAGCTGGCATCATCACGGGGCGAGACAGCCATACACTTGCTCCAAAGGCATTCATCATGCGTGCGGAAGTTGTGGTTATGATTCAGAGACTATTAAGAGAGTCTGAGCTTATTGATTAAAAAAAGCTAACGCAATTCGGCGAATTGTGGTTGTGTACAGCCACGGTTCGCCTTCACCATGTAAATCCACAACCGCATGAGGTTGTGGATTTTTGCTTACCTGGACCTATAAATTTATAATATTGTGTACTAAAATCTAATGAGGTAAGTAGAAGTAATCACTTGAAATGAGGGAGAACGAATTGTTTACCATAAAGGAAGCATCGGAAAAATTAAATTGTCCTGCACATACTATACGTTATTATGACAAAGAAGGGCTGCTGCCCAATATTCGCAGGGACAACAAAGGCAACCGCCTGTTTGATAAGAGGGATTTGGACTGGATTCGATTAATGACTTGCTTCCGAGCTACGGGAATGAGCATTGCGGGAATCAGAGAAATTGTCGAACTTGCCATGCAGGGAGAAGCGACGATTGCGCAGAGAAGGGCTATTTTGGAAGCGCATCAAGCTGAGATCGTAAAAAAGCAGCAGGTATTGAGCGAAGCTTTTGAAGCGGTAAGTCAAAAGCTGGAGATTTACAATAACGTTCAAAACGGCAGTCCGGAAGAGAGTTTTCTTGAGTATATAGAGAAGCTGGATGAGTAAGTGAATAATGTTTTGAAGTAAATACTAGCGAAAAGCTATTGACTTAAAGTGAACTTTAACGTTTAAAATGTAGGTGGTTTGTAATAAATAATCCATAAGGATGGAGATGCGGTGCAATGGAACAGGATGTTCAGTTATGCAACAAATAGAAAGTTGGGATCAAAGAGAATGAAATTATTCATTTTAGTCGCTATTATCGCTGTTGTCGCATTGGTCATTTATCTGATCCTCAATCATTATCCTCCGCTTGGCGGCAAAAGCTCAGCAGAAAGTCAAAAAAGAATTCAGGCATCCCCGCAGTTTAACAACGGGAAGTTCCAGAATCAAATTCCAACGCCGATGGACTATAGCTTAAAGGATACCACCGATGCGCTGATCAAAACGATAAAAGGCACTCCGAACAGCAGGCCAAAAGGAAGTATGCCTGTCGAGCCATTTGATTCGAAAGCCTTCACGGAAAATGAGGAAGATCAAGTGATCTGGTTCGGACACTCCACGTTATTGCTGAAGGTGGGTGGGGTGAAGCTATTGATAGACCCTGTTTTCAGTCCATATGCCTCCCCTGTCCGTTTCTTCGGTCCGAAACGCTACAGCGACAATCTGCCGGCAGAGATAGAGGATTTGCCTGAACTGGACGCCGTCATTATATCTCATGACCATTATGATCATCTGGACTATGCGTCCATCCGTAAGTTGAAAGGAAAAGTGAAACACTTTGTTGTTCCGTTAGGAGTGGCTGGACATCTGACGAAGTGGGGAATCGATTCTGACCGTATTACGGAACTTGATTGGTGGGACGAGCATCCGATTCATGGGGTGACGTTAACCAGTACGCCAGCAAGACATTTCTCAGGGCGGGGAGGCAGCGCTGCCGGGGCTACACTATGGAGCTCCTGGGTGATTGACAGCGGTCAAACACGAATATACTACAGCGGGGACAGTGGATACGGGCCGCATTTCAAGGAGATTGGAGATAAGTTCGGACCGTTTGACCTCACTCTTATCGAAACGGGACAATATGACGAGAAGTGGGCGAATATTCATATGACTCCCGAAGAGTCGCTGCAAGCTAACCTGGATGTGCAAGGCAAAGCCATGATCCCTATCCATTGGGGGGCTTTTACTTTAGCGCTGCATAGTTGGACAGACCCTATAGAGCGAGCGACACGGGCAGCTGAGCTTCAGAACGTTGTATTAGCCACACCTAAAATAGGTGAAATCGTAACCACAGGAGCATCGGAATATTCTTCTGTAAACTGGTGGGAGTAGCTTTCAGGCCTATCGTAATGACCCAAAGTGGGCTCACGGATGAGTGTTTTATTGTACCCGTCGTTCCTTGTAATCGGCATTCAATTGACTCCACTTGCGTTGGCTGCTTTCTTTCAAGTTACTGCGTGGGCGCTGCCGATGAACTGGTGCTTAAGGAATCAAGAAAGTTAAAGAACCTCTTTACATATATTGGATTGCAATATATACTATGTCCAAGTGTGGCTTAGGGGGATAACGGAATGAACCGTTCATTGTTTGTATTAACCAAATCCTATAACCATCATCACAGTTAGGCGTTTGTATTACGGATTTTTTTCCGTAGGTACAAGCGCTTATTGGCGCTATACCTACGGACTTGAAGCATAGAGTCATGTAGGTGTTTTTTTATCCTGCATGGCTCTTTTTGTTTTATTAATAAACGGGGGTTGAATGAAATGAACAATCAAAGAATCGTATTCAGAGTTCCAGAACAGAATGAACAACTTACAGAACGTTTCAAAACACATAAGACGCTATTCAACAGAGATGTACTTCATGGAGTTTTATCCATTTTCGATGAGGTGGCCCATAAGGGCGATGAAGGAATCAGAAGTCTCACAAAGAATTATGATGAGATTGATTTGGAGGAACTGGTTCTTTCACATGATTATGTTGAAGGGTGCATTGCTTCGCTTTCACCATCATTACGTGCAGCTATAGAACAAGCAATAAGAAATGTGGAAGATGCAAATTTAGCTATGTTACCGAAAACGTGGGAAAAGGAAATTAGACCTGGAACCGTAATCGGTGAACATGTGGTTCCTTTAGACTCGGTAGGCATATGGATACCAGCAAGGAAAGGACCGTTAATCTCTACTGCAATCATGCTGGTTGTAGCGGCAAAAACAGCTGGTGTTAAGAAAATCGTTGTAGGGATGCCGCCAACAAAGAATGGACTTGGGGATCAAGGCACGGTAGCTGCAGCCAAGCTTGCGGGAGCAGACCAATTTGTGATTGGCAACGGAGTATCCATCATTGCTGGGTTTGCACAAGGTACGGATTCCATTCCGGAAGTTGATGGGATTTTTGGGCCGGGACCAGGTGGAATTGCGGCGGCAATGAGTGTAGCTATGACATATGGCAAAAAGAGTGTATTAGGCCTTGGTCCGACTGAATGTATCATTTTCGCAGACGAAACTGCCGATCCGTTGAAAATAGTCTATGATTTAATCAATGAAGGGGAGCATGGTCCCGATTCTTCTTCAATTTTGGTTACAACCTCAACAAACCTTGCTCAAGAAGTAGAAGCTCTCCTTTGGAAATGTATGAATGAAGTCGATGAAAAACGAAGGCTATACTTGCAAAATGTTTTTGGTGTTAACGGTAAGGGAGCAATTGTTATAGCATCAGAGGATGACGAAGCTTTTGATTTTATGAATGGGTTTGCACCGGAACACTTGATGATCGTATGTGATAAAGAACTTGAAAGTCGTACGATGGCGCGCATAAAGAATGCAGGTGAAATTCTTATCGGCGAATATACCCCTTTTTCTGCAGCCAACTATGGGATAGGAATTACAGCCGTATTGCCGACTAACCATTTTGCAAGAGCCTTTTCGGGTGTGACATCTAAGGATATGGTCAAGTATTCAACAATCGGGAAACTGAGCAAGGATGCTTTACAAGAAATTTATCCGATAATAAAGGAGATGGGGAATTACGAACAATTGCCTTGTCACGTAAAAGCGGCTGATATAAGGTTGTTTGAGTAGGGGAATACACATAAGAAGGAGAATCACACATGTCAAATAAATACGAAGTCGGCAACAAAACGGAGTTCACGCCGGAAGAACATGAAGGACTGCTGAAAGCATTAAAAGCCCGCTTTGAGAAAAATATGCATCGTCATGAAGGTCTCACATGGGCTGATATACAAGCAAAGCTCGAAGCGCATACGGAAAAGCTGTGGTCGCTCCATGAAATGGAGAAGTCCGGCGGCGAGCCGGATGTCGTTGGCTACGAGGAGAAGACGGACGAGTATATTTTTTACGATTGTTCGCCGGAAAGTCCCAAAGGCCGGAGAAGTATCTGTTATGACCGCGAAGCACTGGAATCAAGGAAAGAGCATAAACCGCATAATAATGCTGTTGAAATGGCGGCAGACATGGGCATTGAGCTGTTAACGGAGAAGCAATACCAGGAGCTTCAAGAGCTGGGGAATTATGATCTCAAAACATCAAGCTGGGTAGTTACGCCTGCTGCTATTAGAAAGCTTGGCGGAGCTATCTTCTGTGATCGGCGTTATGATACAGTCTTTGTTTATCACAATGGAGCTGAATCTTATTATGCTGCAAGGGGATTCCGCGGCTCGTTAAGGGTCTAGGCCTGCGGGGAAATATGAAAAGAAAGAATACAACGATCCGTCGGGAGCTTACCTGGTGGGTCGTTTGTCTATGCCTTGTACAAGCAAATAGCGAGTGCATGGAGCTTCTGTTTTAGGTATCATTAAGAATGATAAGTAAGAGTAAGCAAATCGAATGCTTGGTGGTGAAGGCTTGGACTGGAATCAACACGCTTTGCTATGGAATCATGCTCTGATTCGAATGATGGATATACGATTTTTAACACTGCCCCGAGGGTCTGAGCCTTACATCTACCGATTGCCGGCAAGCGGCTTCATGTATGTAGCTAGCGGGCAAGCGAAAGTCCATGCAGAGGCTGATACTTACCAGGTAGAACAACATGACCTGCTGCACGGAGGTAAAGGGATAAGGCTTGTCATTGAGCCCGATGAGGAATGGTTTTCTTTTTATCTGATATTGTACAAAGCTACGCTCACGTATCCCCGCAGCCGACAAATACATCGTTTGTATGCAGAGATCAGACCGTTCGATATTCCTTACGTTTGCTCGTTGACATCGACATCTTTGTTGCAAGGCCTTCTTGCCGATATGATCCGGCATTGGCAGCATCCATTGCCAGTTTATAAGCTAAAAGTGAAGGCTTCATTCTATCAATTTGTGTTCGAATTGATGCGAATGTTAGATGAACAGGAGAGAGAAGGAAGCAAGCCTGATCTGGTTGAGCTGACTGTGCGCTATTTGCAGGAGAATTATCAGAAGTCGATTACGATGGACGAGCTTGCAGTAATGTTCAACTGCAGTGTCTCGCATTTGTCTCGAGCATTCAAGCATCAGATGGGAGCAAGCCCCATTCATTATTTGATTCAAATACGGATGGAGCATGCCAAGGAATTGCTGCTGGGCAGCAAGGCCAGTCTGAAGACCATCGCTGATCGAATTGGCTATCCCGACGGTTTTTATTTTAGTCGCATGTTCAAAAAGCATACCGGCTATTCACCCCAGCATTATCGTAATCTGTTTACGGGGACGACGGATATGCATCCTGTCCCGTATTCTCCATTCAATAAAGCAGGAATTGATATGGAACAGGGCAGCTTCTCGCAGTATACTGAGAATTATTATCAGTACATACAAGGAGAGAAGCAAATGAAAAAGATGTATACGAAACCCTCAACTGTCGCAATGACGATGCTACTGTGCTTTGCTTTATTGCTCGGGGCTTGTCAGTCGACGGCTAACAACGCAGCAACGAGCACCATACAGGGCTCATCTTCTCCTGCGGCACGAGAAACTGCTGCTGCAGGAGCAGTGGAGGAGCCGGCGACAACGCGGATCTACAAGCATCTGGATGGCGAGACGGAAATTCCGTTAGAGCCGAAGCGGGTATTCACCGATCTGAAGGTGGGCCAAATGATGGCATTGGGCGTCAAGCCAATTGGCAGCGCCACTTATCCTTTGCAGACCGGCTTTATTAATAGCGAAGGCATTGAAGATGTGGGTATATATCCTCTGAATCTGGAGAAACTGGCTGCTCTGGAGCCGGATTTGATTATTTTGACGGAAGCCTGGCGTGATGGAGGGGGCTATGAGGTATTTAGCAAAATTGCTCCTACAGTGGTCATTCCGAACCATGCTGAAAGCATGGCCGACGAGCTTCGAATGTTCGGGGACCTATTAGGCAAGAAGGAAGAAGGCGAACGTTGGTTGGCTGATTTCGAAGCGAAGGTAAAGACCGCCAAGGAGAAGGTTGACGCTGTTATAGGAGGGGAGGAAACCTTCACAATCCTGAATGTTCGTAAGGACGCGTTCTTTATATACGACGATGTGAATATGGGTGGGTCGATCATTTATAAGTATCTGGGCTTGAAGCCTCTGGAGAAGGTGCAAGCTGATGTCCTCGACGGTGAGGTGTGGGAGGTTTCTGCCGAGGTCGTTCCCGAATATATCGGTGACCATCTACTGCTGGCGACCAATAAGGACGCGGGGGAAACACTTGAGCGCTACGAAAAATTGTGGACCAATACGTCTGCGGTGAAGAACGACAAGGTATATCAAATTGATTTTGAGCAGTTCCTGCTTAGCGACCCCATTAGTCTGTCTCATCAACTGGATATTATAACGGATTTGTTGGTAGAAAAAAATAAATAGTAACTGAGCTCTGTTTTAATAACCAGTCGCCTGTAATCAATCGGTGACTGGTTATTTTGCTTCGTTTGAAATACAAGTAATTGCCAATGAATGTATCCATGTCTCTTTTTTTACAGTATCGTGTGAATCGTCTATACTGATCGTAGACACTAATGTTCTAAACTCTCTAACGATTTTTCGACGTTGTTTTTATTAGATCGTATGGCGTTGTTGTTATTAGAAAGGACGGGTGTTTTTATGAACAAAAAACATTTCATAATAACTGTGTTATTGTCCCTATCCAATACGACAATTCTTTCTCTGTTACTCCAGCAACTATTCAAGTAAACAAAGTTCTATACGGTGAAACAGATGAGCAATCCATCACGTTACTGCAGCATGGTACTAGGGATGATGAATTTGATCGCATTAGAATGGTTAATCCATCAGAAGAAGTACTCCTAATTCTGAACAGAACAGAAGCAGGACCGTATTGGTCATATAACTTCGAAGATGGCGTTTGGATTATAAATAACGGAAAAGTAAAGTCACTATCCCAACAAGAAGCACTAACGTCCGGAAAACCGGAACAAGACTTGAAGAAATTCGTAGCTAAAATAACTGCAGCAGCTAAAAATAAGAAAATACCCATAACCTCCGAATAATGTCTTTGCTTTTCTAGAGAAGGATCGTCATGCTGGTGAAAAACCAGACGTTGACGATCCTTTTTTTTGTCATACTTCATAAGCCTGTTACTGCTTGACAATCGATTAAATCCGCCCTATACTTAACCACATAGTTAAATAACCAAAAGGTTAAATAACTGATTGGTAAAATACCGATCTAGTTGTTGGATTAGTCTCAGTGAAAGAAGGAATGGAGGAGACAATTCGGAAGAAACATGAGGCACGTATAGCGAAAGGTTACTTTTTTTGATTGTTTTTGATTATCCCACACTAAAAAATGAAGGCAGGTAATTTCATTATGACAACCGTTCTATATATCACAGCTAATCCCAATAATCATGAAACATCTTATAGCATGGCAGTAGGAAAAGAGTTCGTACAGGCTTATCAATCCGCAAATCCAAATGATGAAGTTGTACATCTGGATCTATACAAAATGGATATCCCTGCCATTGATGCCGATATTATTAGCGGGTGGGGCAAGCTTGGGGCAGGTACTGGTTTTGATCAGTTAACGGATGCAGAAAAAGCGAAAGTAGGCAGGCTAGGTGGACTGGTTGATCAATTTGTCGCCGCAGATAAATATATTTTTGTAAATCCGATATGGAATTATTCATTTCCTCCCGTTATGAAAGCCTATATTGACTCCATTTGCGTTGCAGGCAAAACCTTTAAATATGTTCAAGATATAGGTCGGGTTGGTCTGTTGAGAGATAAAAAGGCGGTTCATATACAAGCGAGTGGAAGTGTTCTATCTCCGGGTTCAGCTCTTGGGGATTTTGAAATGGGGCATCGCCACCTGAAGGCTATTATGGAGTTTTTTGAGGTTCCTAGCTTTGAAGGGATCTTCGTTGAAGGTATGGCGGCAAATCCAGATCATGCGTCTGAGATCAAAGAAAAAGCAGTCCAACAAGCGCGTGAAGTTGCTCGAAGCTTCTAACGATTGCAAACAAGAGCCAACGAGATTCAGGTATCTACCTCGATCCGTTTGGCTCTTTTTTGTGCCTATCTAGATGGATAATGAGGGGATATTTTCTTGACATTAGATAAAAACCTGCCTAAACTTAAACGTATGGTTAAATATGACGATGGAATGTTAAATGATGTTTTCCAAGTTCTCTCGGATCCGACGAGAAGAGAAATTATAAAAAGTCTAGCCGTTGGAGAGATGACGGTTATGAATTTAGCTAAACCTTTTCAGATGTCACTGCCAGCCGTTTCTAAACACTTGAAGGTGTTGGAAAAGGCGGGCTTAGTTTCGGTTCGAAAGGAAGGGACGTATCGGTATTATTATCTAAATCCAAAGCTGGTCGAAAACGCTCACGAGTGGTTAATGGACTTGAGGAAGTTCTGGACTGCGCAAGTGTATAACCTTGAACATTTTTTGGATAATCAATCTAAAGAAGACGAGTAACGGAGGCACGATTAATGATATCAGCGTCGAATGGGAAGTTCTTTCTTCAGCTTGAACATGTATATAACGCGAGTAAGGAAAGAGTGTTCCTGGCTTGGACGAAGAAAGAACAGTTGGGTCAATGGTGGGGACTGACAGGCTTTACGACGACCATTGAACAAATGGACGTTTCAGTTGGAGGGAAGTACTTGTTTCATATGACAGCTCCCAATGGCAAGGTTCATACTTTGGAAGGTCGATATGTTGAGATCATTCCGAATGAAAAGCTGTCGTTTACTTGGAAATGGCTGAATGAAGGAGTCGATTCGGAGGAAACGCTTGTTACAATTGATTTTGTCGAGATGGACAATAAGACAGAGCTTGTGATTACGCATTCCAATTTCTCCACGATGAAAGTGGCGAAAAGACACGATAATAATTGGACAAATTCGTTGGAGCGCGGCTTGTGCAACTACATTAATTAACGTGTAGCGCACCCTCTAATACAACTCAATTAAAAATCGCTCATGCTGAAACGGCATGGGCTATTTTTGTTGGGATTTAATCAAGTAGTACAGAAATTAGGGAATATAATTACCGATTGTATTGAAATTGTAGCATGATCAATTAAATGGTAAAATTAGGTTATGAGGAGACCAAGCGATTACTAAAGTATACAGTCCCCATGCATTCGGCCTATTAGGAATGACTAGGACTGGAGATATGATTGGAGAGTTGTCCGTTGCGAAGAGATCATTATCTGCCGTTAATGAAGCATTCCCGATTGAATATACACATGAAATAAATGAAAACTTGCTCTATGTGGTGTATAAAGTTGAAACTGATAGAGCAGGCACTGATTAATGGTGGCTTACCGGACGCGTAATGTTTGCGGCAAAAGCCTTATCGCATAAGGATTTTGAACACATTAAAGCTGGTGTGTCGCTTTCAGAAATTAGGAAAGTTGATCCAATGACCAACCAATATAGACCTCAAGATGTTGAGCCATATCAAGCACAACTGTACGATGAAAACCTTTAAAGCTCATCATTTATTAACTGACGGCATACTGATTGTCTGGTACGAGCGCAATAGGCAATAGGCAAGAGGAAGAATTTGTTGTATCCAACGTAGAATTTAATGATTCTTCGGAGATTGCTTCTACTTATCATACGGGTACATTGCGCATTGAAATAAACGCAGCCGATTTCCCGCAATAATCGGGGTAATAGGGTCATAATCTATATGGTGATTTTGACGAGAGAACAGTTTTTATTAGATTAAGGAGCGAGATAGCCCCACGCTTCTTTTTTAGTCCTAGCATATTCAAAGCATTGGAATATTTAAATCTAACCAAACATTCCCGTTCTTATTCCAATCGGAAAGGCTATAATGCATTTAATAGCAATCGGTAATTGAGAATTAGAACTAGAAAGCGAAGTGATCATATGTTGGATCAAGCTAAGGAGAAATCCTTAAGTAAATTGATAAGCAAGATGCTGAGACATACGCCTGAGGAATTCGGGATTGTTTTGGATCAGGAGGACGGATCGTGTTCAATAGACACATTACTGACAGCGATACAAGCTCAGCCCAAGTGGGCGTGGATTGTACAGGAACATATCGAGCAAGTCGTAAGTCAATCCGAGAAACAGCGTTTTGAAATGATAGATGCTCGTATCAGAGCAAGGTACGGACATAGTCACGATAGAGTCAGCTATGCTCCAGCCGATCCGCCGAGTATTCTCTATCATGGCACCAATAAGAAAGCTCTAGCGTCGATTTTGAAAGAAGGGCTGAGTCCAATGAACAGGCAGTACGTACATATGTCGGAAGGCACACATTTTGCGATTGTGGCGGGGAGCAGGCGAGGCGAGTTAGTAATGCTTGAGGTGGATACGTTAAGCGCCAAACAATCGGGAATTACGTTTTACTATGGGGGAAATGAAGTATGGTTAGCGGATCATATACCGGCAGCCAGTTGCTCAGTTATGAAAGGAACGAAAGAAAAGGAGGAGTCGATTCATGAATGATCCCAATCTTCATCCGATTATGGATATCGGAGTCAACTTAATGCATCGTTCATTCCATCAAGACCGTGAGCAGGTTGTACAGAGAGCGATTGAGCAGGGGGTTACACCTCTGATCATTACAGGTACGAGTGTAAGAAGCAGTGTGGAGGCAGCACGTTATGCAAGCCAATATCCCGGGAAGCTGTACGCCACTGCGGGCGTGCATCCGCATGATGCCAAGAGCTGCACAAACGAGACGATTGCGAAATTAGGAGATCTTGCTGAAACGCCGCAGATCGTGGCTATTGGTGAATGCGGTCTGGATTACAACCGGGATTTCTCGCCGCGTGATGTTCAGCGCAAGTGGTTTGCGGAACAAATTCAGTTGGCGAAAGAGCTCAACATGCCGCTGTTTTTGCATGAGCGCGATGCTTTCACAGACTTTATAACAATTCTGAAGCAGCACTCCGTGTCAAAAGCAGTGGTTCATTGCTTTACGGGCACTCAGTCTGAGCTTAAAGCTTACTTGGATATGGGCTTCCATATCGGCATTACAGGCTGGATTTGCGATGAACGAAGAGGCAGACATTTGCAGGCACTCGTGCGTATGATCCCGTTGAATCGCTTAATGATCGAGACGGACGCGCCGTTCTTGACCCCGCGGGACTTGAAAGAAAAATTAGCGGACGGACGGAACGAGCCGTCGATTCTACCGCATATTCTTCATACCGTTGCACGGTGTATCGGCAGACCTGTAGAAGAGGTTGCAGAAGCAACGACAGAGACAACAAAAGCATTTTTCCGCATTTGACGTTGTATGTTGGGGAGATATTTCCAGAGCTTTTGTGATGGCAAGCCAGTCCATTCCCCAATTCGCTCTTCTAAACTAAGTCGATTTTCCCATGATCGCCTAACTAATGGGGTATAAAGACCGCTGTCCCTAGCGAATAGGAAATCTAAAATAACCTAATCGCTATTGTATTCTTTGCATGCTTTAGTCATGACAGAGGTAGATAAGTTGACGAGACAGTTGGAGAAATTAAATGAAAACAAAGACGATAGCGAGTGGCTGCATTATATTCAGAGGTTGTATGCGCCAGTCTGGCCCATTATTGTGTTAGCTTTAATGGTTTTGTTCATTTATATGGTCTTCAAACTTGTGAACATTGGGCAAACTCTATGGGTAAAAACAAATCTCTTGCTTTTGGGCATTACGATATTAATTGCTATAACCATTGCTATAAGCATAGTGTCCTTTTTTGTGAAACGAGAGCTAGGCAAGCAAGGGGCGACGCGATGGGCTGTTATTGCATTGATTATTTTTTCTCCCGCGCTTATCTTTGTCATAAACCGTATAGATGCTTCTATTTATGTATTCGTTGTTCAGGTGATAGGGCTGGCCTACATCTTCAATAGCAAAAGACCACGAGAAGTCATACTACCTTAATTCCAAAGTTGACTCCATCAAGCAAAGTAGGATAACATAAAACTAATTCCCACTAAGGAGAGAGTTTATGAATCAGGTCGTTCTTAACTAACCAAATTCCATATTAGAGGTATTACGCAGGCTAGATGGACCTTATGCTCATTTTGAGGATGGTTTATTTATTCATGGTCATGCTGATGCTTCGGAATTAGTTAAGAACAACGGATTATTCTAAACCTTAGGGGACGCCTATACCTATGCGCCTTTATCCGTACTGTTTTCAGTGCGGATTTTTGCGTTTTGGGGAGTTTATATAGGTATCGCAATATAGGGCAGGGATGACGAATGTTCATCCCTGCCCTTTTTGCGTTTCACACAAAAAAGGGAGTGATGATATGTCAGTGTTAATTGTGCGAACGAAAGTAAAGCGGAGAACAGCCATTTTTATATACGAGTCAGGAGGATGAAAAGAATGAAAAATTACGTGGAACAAGTGAATGAACGGATGACACTGCAAGAAGGGACGCAAGTGGTTGAGCAATTGCTGCTTGAGAGCTATTTGCACCCCGGTATATCTACGAAAGAGTTAGCGAGAAAGACGCTGCTTCCCGTTCCGGTAGCTGCTGCCGTCAAGCGGGAGCTGATCAAAACGGGGGCATTGATTCAGGAGCGCGGCGTCCGGTGTACGGGAGAGGGAGCGGAATGGATTGAGCGGGAGTGGGGATATGAGGGACTTGACCGTTCCTTTCATCAGGCTCTGCTCCAGAAGACGGAGTGGGATGATGAGCTGAACGCCATATTGGCAGAGCTGGAGACGCTGTTCCCGCTGCGTCCAACCGTAGATGTGCGCATCGATCAATCCAAGTGCACGCCTGAAACAAGCTTGCGCCGTGCTATCCTTTGTCTGAAGCAGCATTCGCTAATTGGCAAACGAATATTGTGCATTGGCGACGATGACTTGGTTAGCGTAGCGATTGGATTGCTGCTCCAGAGGTTATTTCCGAGTGGTGGTCATACAGCGACAACAATCGATGTGATGGATATCGATGATCGGTTTATTCGTTACATTGAAGAGGTGGCGAAGGAGTATCATCTGCCTATTCATTGTCACCGGGTCGACTTCAGGGAGCAGCTTCCGCTTAAACTATGTGGTCAATATGATGCTTTCTTTACCGATCCGCCATATACACTGCAGGGCATGAGCTTGTTCGTGTCGCGCGGCATTCAGGCCATGAAGCGGATAAAGGGTTTGCCGATCTTCCTATCTTTTGCGCATAAATCGCCGACTTTTATGTTGGCTATGCAACGAGAGTTTGTTCGTATGGGTCTAACAGTCTGCGCGAACTTCCCTCATTTCAACGAATATGAAGCAGCCGAGATGATCGCGAACCGCAGTCAAATGTTTATCCTGCGTACGACGGATCAGACAGAGCCAGAGCATATCGGGATATTCACCGACGCGTTGTATACTGGCGAAGTCAGACAGACGCTGCGAACCTATCAATGTAAGCAATGCGCACAGCAGATCTATGTTGGTATACATGGACAGATTTCAACGATCGAGCAGTTGAAGAATGAGGGCTGTCCCTCCTGCTCCAATGATACGTTCGATATGATCGAGAAGCGGGCGGTATCCGAATTTAAGGATTTCACCTAACGCTACAATTCTAGCTTCTATAAGATTCTTTTAGAATAAAACGCCAATCCATGAATGAACATCGTCAGACGGGCTATCCTGATAGTATTGGCAGGTAATCCGGTATGAAGGTAGGGTGGGAAATATGATTGGCATTCACTCGGCTCACCGCAGGCTTGCGGAGCTTACCCTTAAGGCGAAAGCAGCAGGCGGGAATTACGATCGATTGTCTGCGGTTGAAAAGCAGGAATTGGCTCATTGCTTGACGGTGAATCTGGAGCTGGTCCGTAAGCTTGATTCATTGAAGTCGCTAGCTTTTGTAGCTTATGAACAAGGAGATATGGTATGGCATAATGAGATCTGCGAGAAGCTCGATGAGATGGAGGCTAGTTTATTGTAAGGGGCTGCAACTGCAAAGTCCTCCAACTGCAAAGTCCTCCAGCATCCCATTGGCGTTCTCTCCAGCTCCGAATTTGACCCTCAGATGCTTCATCAGATCGATCGCAGTGAAGAACGAAGTGCGCTTAAGTTTGTGGCTAACTGACTGAATGGCAGGTTTCTATAACTTGCTATTCGGTCAGTTCTTTCTTTATCATGAAGAATACAGGCAACAGATTATATAAAGACAAGAAGGGTGTTGCAAATGTTCATCACGATAATTGTGCTCCTATTGGCTGCTGTCATCGTTGGGGCCAGCTTTTATTTCTATAATGTTGCCATTGCACGTGCCGACAAAAGCTTCCTGAGCGGAAATCCGGATCTTGAGGTTGGCGCAAGCGCCGAAAACCCTTATGAGCGCAGCGAACAATGGTGGGAGGATCAGCTATTCCAGGAATGGCATATGGAGTCAGAGGATGGACTGCGCTTGCACGCCTATTATTTGAAGGCGAAGCAGCCGTCCGATCTAACAGTCATTATAGCCCATGGTTATTCCGGTCATGCTGCATTGATGAGTAATCTGGCTCAAATGTACCATGAGAAGCTGGGCTGCCATATCCTGCTGCCGGATGCCAGAGGGCATGGACGGAGTGAAGGACGCTATATTGGTTTTGGCTGGCCGGAGCGAAGGGATTATGTAGGCTGGATTAGAGAGGTCATCGCTGCGAACGGAGAGAATTCGCAGATCATCCTGCACGGTGTATCTATGGGAGGGGCGACAGTTATGATGACCAGCGGCGAATCACTGCCTTCCCAGGTTAAGGCGATCATTGAAGATTGCGGCTATACATCAGCGAAGGATCAGCTGGCTTACCAGTTGAAAAGGATGTACAGGCTCCCGTCCTTCCCGTTAGTTCAGACCACAAGTCTGGTAACCAAATGGAGAGCGGGCTACAGCTTCGGCGAAGCATCTGCGCTAGAGCAGGTGAAGAAGTCAAAGACACCGACTCTGTTCATTCACGGTGATACGGACCTGTTCGTTCCGACGGCTATGGTGAAGGAGCTGTACGAGCATGGCCCGGAGCAGAAGGAACTGCTTATCATACCGGGGGCCGGTCATGGGCTGGCCAGACATACGGATCCGGAAACCTATGATCGTATCGTGAGCAGCTTTATTGCAAGTCATACCGTTTAACCGACTTCGTGCTGCGATTAAGAAGAAATGGGCTGGGACTGGGTTAGAGACTGGTTAAAATTAGCGGTACGAACCGTGTTTCGGCCATTTCGCTTTGCCTCATATAACGCTGCATCTGCCTCGCGCAGCAAATTCTCCAAGCTGTCATAGTCGTGTTCGGCCGTCGTTACACCGAAGCTTGCTGTGACGGTAAGCGGCCCATGCGAGGAGGCTAGCGGTGCAGCAGGCAATGCTTCGCGAATCTGGTTCGCCAAGCTAACCGCCTCTTCTAGAGTATAACCTGGCAAGCCTACCACAAATTCTTCTCCGCCATAGCGGCCAAATAGAGCATCTTCAGGCAGAAGAGTGCGGCATGCTGTAACGGCATGTACAAGGACGGCATCCCCGGTATCATGTCCGTAGGAGTCGTTGAATTGCTTGAAATAATCGATATCGAACAGAACAAGTGAGGCGGGCTGCCCTTGAGAAGCAGCAGCTTGCAGCATGGCCCTTGCTCTACGAATGAACTGCGCGCGATTGTAGATGCCGGTCAGGCCGTCATAATAGGCCTGTTGCCTCAACTGTTCTTGCAGGCGGTAACGTTCGGTGGCATCAATCAGCATGAGCAGACTGCCGACACTATCACCGCGTTTTCCTTTAATAACGGATGAGCGAACTTCATAATCCGAGCTTGAATGCTGGAGCTGCCACTTCACATGTCCTTGAATACCGCCTGCTTCCCGTTCAATCGGGAACTTGCTTCCAGACATTCTCACCCATAGCTTATCTAATGTATCTCCAATCATGGATGCTTTCAATTGCGGCAGCATCCGCTGCGCTGCTCCGTTGTAATCGACCAGCTTTTCGGACAAATCAAGCACAAGAACGCCTTCCGCCATGCTTTCGAACAGGCTTTCCTTTGCAATCGGCGAAATTCTGAGCATATGCGTGGACATCATAGCCCAGATATACATGGTGGAGGTTATGCAGAGTACAAAAGGCACAGGATCCATCCCGTCAGGGGTTATGCCCATCAAGTAGAGGAAGGATGCGATCATCGGCACAAACTGTCCGCTAATCAGCGTGAAGAGCTGAAGGCGATAGGCGCGATTCGTTTTCCTCCACTGGCGAATGAGCAGCAGTCCACCTGCAAGCAAGCACCCGAATGTAAAGGCGCCTTGAACAATATACCATTGGCCAATGACGACATCGGCCATCGGGGTCGGCGAATTTTCTCTCAAATAGACAAGCTTGTAGAAGAGATGATGACGCTCGTTGGTGGCGGCCATGAATAGAGTGATGGTCGGTATAACAAATAAGGAATAGGTCAGAAGACGGGGCAGCACCGCTCCGATATAGCGGAAGACGAGCAGCAGCCCAAGTACAGGAGCGAAGCCGATGCCGATATATTCGACGACGATCCAGCGCTTGATCTCCTCAAGCGTATCGCTGGCCAGCTCGAAGGCAAAGGCGAAGATATAGACGGCTTGCAGCGCCGTCAGTAGAATTAGGTAATGGGAGCCCGGAATGTCCTTTCTTTTGTATACCGAATACAGGCACAGAAAGATGCTGAGCACCCCGGATATGGCGACGAGCGTAATATAGACGGTAATGCGAGATTCTATCATAATCAGGCTCCATGTCTTTGGTAGGATCGCCGCGATAAATTGTCGAACCGAGTTGCAAATTGTCGGCAGCTCTATCGTATCATAAGATGTGTACAGGCTGTCAAAGCTTGAAGGAAATAACACGGAGAGCCGCTAAAAAGTTGACATCTTTTTTCCGGTTATGGTATATAAAAAGGTAGAATTAGCACTCTGACAATAGGAGTGCTAACGATCAGATTGAAAGGAGCAAGTGAGCAATGGCTAAAAAGCAATTTAAAGCAGAATCCAAACGGTTGCTAGAGATGATGATCAATTCGATCTATACGCAGAAGGAAATTTTTTTGAGGGAGCTAATCTCCAATGCGAGCGATGCGATCGACAAGATATATTACAAAGCATTATCCGATGACAGCCTCGTATTCAACAAGGAAGACTATTACGTAAAAGTGGCAGTCGATCCATCGAAGCGCACACTGACGCTGACCGATACGGGTATCGGCATGACGCAGACTGATCTGGAAAATAATCTGGGCGTCATCGCGAAGAGTGGTTCCCTTGCGTTCAAGAAAGAGAACGAAGCGAAGGACGGCCATAACATCATTGGCCAATTCGGCGTCGGATTCTATTCCGCATTCATGGTGGCTGACGAGGTTATCGTTACGTCCAAGGCGCTTGGCAGCGAAGAAGCGTACCGCTGGACGTCAAAGGGAGCGGACGGCTACACCATCGTGGCTGCAGAGAAGGATAGCGTCGGTACAGAGATCGTATTGAAGATCAAGGAGAATACCGAAGACGAGCAGTATGACGAGTACTTGGAGTCGTACCGCCTGCGCGCCATCATCAAGAAATACTCCGACTTCATCCGTTATCCGATCAAGATGGATATGACGAACCAGCGTCCGAAGGAAGGCAGCGAGGACGAACTGGAGGAAGTAATAGAAGAGCAGACCGTGAACAGCATGGTGCCGATCTGGCGCCGCAACAAAAACGAGCTGACGGAGGATGACTATTCCGCTTTCTACAACGAGAAGCGTTACGGCTTCGACAAGCCGCTGAAGCATATTCACATTAGCGCGGACGGCGCTGTTGTCTACAACGCGATCCTGTATATTCCGGAGAATACGCCTTTCGATTATTACACGAAGGAATATGCCAAAGGGCTGGAGCTTTATTCCAATGGCGTGCTCATCATGGATAAGTGTGCGGATTTGCTTCCGGATTACTTCAGTTTTGTGAAAGGAATGGTCGATTCCGAGGATCTCTCGTTGAACATCTCCAGAGAGCTTCTGCAGCATGATCGTCAACTCAAGCTGATTGCGAAGAACATCAAGAACAAAATCAAAGGCATGCTCCAAAGCATGTTGAAAGACGAGCGCGACAACTATGAGACCTTCTACCAGGCGTTCGGACGCCAATTGAAGTTCGGTGTGTACAATGATTACGGCGTAAACAAAGGCGATCTGCAAGACTTGCTGCTCTTCACTTCCTCGAAGGAGAAGAGGCTGGTTAGCCTGGATGAGTATATTTCCCGCATGCCTGAAGATCAGAAGTACATTTATTACGCAACAGGTGATTCCATCGACCGGATCGAGAAATTGCCGCAAATCGAGCTGGTACTCGACAAAGGGTATGAAATTCTGTACTTCACGGACGATATTGACGAATTCGCAATCAAGATCATTGCGAATTACAAGGAGAAGGAATTCAAGTCGGTATCCAGCGGCGATCTCGGTATTGAGTCCGATTCAGAGGATGACAAATCCGAAGCGGAGCAAAATGATAATAAAGAGCTGTTCGAAGGCATGCTGGCCCAGCTTGGCAGCAAAGTTGTCTCCGTCAAGGCGTCGAAACGCCTGAAGAGCCATCCGGTATGCTTGTCCTCCGAGGGCGAGCTGTCCATCGAGATGGAGAAAATCTTGAAGGCAATGCCGGACAGCGGCAACATGAAAGCTGACAAAGTGCTGGAGATCAACGTGAATCACGAAGTGTTCCAATCTTTGAAGAGAGCGTACGGCAACGACACAGAGAAATTTAATCTCTATACCCAATTGCTGTACAATCAAGCGTTGCTGATCGAGGGCTTGACCATTCAAGACCCTGTTGAGTTCACGAACGATATTTGCAAAGTAATGGTGTAAGCCTGCCCAAAGCGATAGATTGCATCGCGATCTTGACGGGCTTCCCCCTTGTTGGGTATTGTAAGAGTACAAGAAAACTAAATAATGCAAGCCGATTGGTTTTGAACGTGTTACCGAAAGGGCATCAGTGATGAAACGAGTTTTCATTTCTGATGTCTTTTTTGCATGATTCAAACCTGCGGCGTAAGTCAGACAGCTCAGTCCTAGCATCCGTCATCCGCGAATAGGAGGAAATTGCTTGTCTACAAAAAAACAGCTGCCTATCCATCTTAAGCCCGAAATCGTCTGCTACTCCTCTCACGCCAAAATCTTGTCCATCCTGGCTACCGACGATTGCTTCAAAGGCTGGTTTCACAACAACTACATTCATATGTGCTGCCAAAAGGACTTCAAGACCGGGAATGGCATTCATCTCGATTTTTATATGGGTCCCGCCAAGGATTTCACTTTTTACCCCATTAACCCCTGGCTCTTCTCGCAGGTGATCAAGAAGGATCTCCTGAATGGCATGACGGATAATGTGGTTGATTTTGTTATCCAATGTATTGATTTGGGTTACTATGTTGACATTCATCTAGACCAATATCATCTTCCCAAGGATGAGGAATACGGCCATGAACCCACTCATTTTTATCATGACACCTTAATTTTTGGCTACGACAGAGAGCAAAGATCATTCGATATTCTAGGGTATACGCCTTTCTTCAGAGCGGAGAAGGTATCCTTCGACCAATTCGAAAAGGCATACCGGGATTGTCCTGTGGAGCGTTGGTATACCGTGTTCTATTTGTATTCGTACCAGCCGATGCCGGACTCCCGGAAAAGCCGAGAAGGGCTGGATGTGCCTCTGATCAAAGAATCTCTGGAGAGCTACTTGGGCAGCCGGAATATAAGCAGACAGTTTGCGATGATTGAATTCGAGTATCGAGACTTCGCTTACGGCATGGAAACCTACACGTATTTGCGCAAGAACTATGGAACAGGAGAATATTGGGGGGATATCCGTCCGATGTACGCGCTCTGGGAACATAAGAAGTGTATGCTGCAGCGTATCGAGGTTTTATATGAGAGAGGACATCTGAGCACGATCGGATACGAAGCTAGCAAGAAGGAATATGAAGAAATCAAGCACCTGACTGAGCTAATCAAGCAAGCCCAACTGAAGTCGCTTATGCTGGAGGATTTCTCCCTTATCGAGAAGAAGTTCGATACGCTGATATCGGAGATCGAGGAGCGGGAGGGCAACGCGCTGGTACGGTTAATCGAATCGTTGGATTAATCAGTTGTCTATCATCTGGCGATATATACATTGATAACAAGAATTGGAAAGTGTATAGTGAAATGGCAAGATTATATTATGCGTGTCACTCCGCCTGGAGGCATTAGCAAAGCAACCATTCCTGAGAATGATGGCTTTGCTATTTTTATTTTTAACTCCGTACATTCCCCATGAGCTGACAGAACGAATATTCAAGAACAGGAAGCGAGGACTTGAATTCGATGCTGGATTGGAAACGATACCCTTTGTCACATGCACAGAAGAGAGTATGGTATACCGAAAAGCTCCACCCCGGTACTTCAATCTATACGGTACCTGCAACCCTTAGGCTCACACAGACCGATCGCGACATTGATTATTCCCGAATGGAAGAGACCTACCGGCACTTTATGGTGCAGACGCCGAGCTTGCGCATTCGAATTGCAGAGCGCGGAGAAGACGAGCCAGAGCAATATGCGGTTCCGTTCAACGGCGCGCCACTGACTGTGCTGGATGGTGCCAGGCTCGATATCGAGATGTGGCTTCGGGAGCAATCACGCAAGCCCCTGTATGCAGAGCATGCTGATCTTTGCGCATTCACCTTAATAAAGCTGACTGATCGGGAATGCATGGTTTTTATGCGGATGCACCATTTGCTATGCGATGGCTACACGCTCGATTTAATGGCTAGACGATGGATTGAACTCTACCAGGCATTGATGGAAGGAAGAGAAATCATAGAAGGTGGAGGCGCTTCCTACAGTCATTTTCTGGACGCGGAAGCCGACTATGAACGATCGGACAAGTTTCAGCAGGATCGCAAATTTTGGCTGGCGGAATGCTCGGACCTACCTCAAGTTCCATACTACTGCCCATCCTCTGCTTCTACGACAAGCGCTCGCTTCACCAGATTGCTGTCGAGCGAGAGGAGTGATGCGATCTTCACGTTTTGCAGCGACAATGGCATTACTCCCTACTCTATGTTTATTTCACTCCTGTTTCTGCTGCAGTCCAAATTATGGAGAACGAATGATCTCGTTCTTGGAACCCCTTATGCCAATCGCATGCGTGATGAAGAGAAGTCGATCATTGGCATGCTGGTCAGCACCATTCCGTTCCGTATGACCCTGGATCGGCAGATGCCGATTGTTGCTTTTATGCAAAGTGTTGACGATAAGAAGAAAAATATCGCCAAGCATCAGCAATATCCGTTTAATCTTCTTTATCAGGAAGTAAGAGGACTGACGGCAAACCATGATCCGATGTTCCGGGTGTCCATGGAATACCGCGCAAGCGGTCTCTATCAGACAGATCATATCAAATACGAGCTCTTGCATATTTTCCCCGACGAAGAAGAGAATGAGCTGGTGGTCCGAGTGAACCATCATAGAGACAAAAATCGGTTATGCATGGAAGTGGACTACAAAACCGAGCTCTTCACCAAGAGCGATATTGAACGTCTGCACGATCAGCTTTTATTCCTGGTAGACCAGACTCTCAATAACCCGGATATGCTTCTGGAGGCGATGAGCATTTGCCTGCCTCAGGACGAGGCCCAGATTGCCGGATTTCATGGTACCTCTGCGGCGAGCGTCCAACCGGCGACCCTTCACGGACTGTTCGAGAAGCAAGCGGCATTAACGCCGGAATACGAAGCGATCATCTGCGGCGATGAGCGATGGACGTACAGGAGATTGAATGACACGGCGAATCAGCTCGCATGGACGTTGAAGAAGCATTACGCAATGGCTCCCGACCGGAGTGCGGCGGTGCTGATGAACCGATCTCCTCTCATGATTGCCACTTTGTTGGCTGTTATGAAAGCAGGGGGCTGCTATGTTCCCATCGATCCCGATTATCCGGACGAGCACATTCGCTTTATATTGCGGGAATGCGAGCCGCAGGTGCTACTGACCGACACGGCGAATGTCGGCTCTATAACAGAGGGGTTCCCGACCTGCCTCCAGGTGGAAGAGGCTTCCGCGTATGACCGTGATGCCTCAGAGCCGCCGCAGTTGGCCGCTCCCGGACATTTGGCGTATATCATCTACACTTCTGGCTCCACCGGCCAGCCCAAAGGGGTCATGATTGAGCATGGCTCGATCTGCAACGCTCTGACATGGCGGGTTAAGGAATACGCTCTGTCCCCCGACGCCAGAGCCCTGCAATTGTTTTCATATGCCTTTGACGGCTTTGTGGCTAGCTTATGGACGCCGCTCCTGTCAGGCGCGGCTGCCGTTGTATTACGGCAGGATGCTGCCAAGGATGTACTGTCCATTCGCGAATCGATACGGGCGGAGCATATCACACACCTCATCACGACTCCTTCCTTATATAACGCCTTGCTGGAAGACTGTACACCAGACGATATGGCGACCTTGCAGGTCGTTACCTTGGCAGGGGAGAAGCTTGCTTCCTCACTCGTTGCCAAGAGCAAGCAATTGTATCCCAGTCTTGAGTTAACCAATGAATACGGTCCGACGGAGAACAGTGTGGTCTCCACGTTCTATCGTCATCTAAAAGCTGATGACCTCCTCCCAATCGGCAAGCCGATAACCAATGTGATTGTACGTATTCTCGATCAGGATGGCCAACGGCTGCCGATGGGTGCTGTTGGCGAAGTTGCTCTAGAAGGTCCGGGGCTTGCACGAGGCTATCAGGCTCGCCGCGATCTGACGGAAGAGAAGTTTGTCCCTTCGCCGTTTCGCCGCGGAGAGAGGATGTACAAGACGGGTGACCTCGCCAGGTGGCTGCCCGATGGAAACCTTGAGTATATAGGAAGAGAAGACGATCAGGTGAAAATCAGGGGATACCGGATTGAGCTGCAGGCGATCCAGAGCAGATTGCTCGATATAGCAGAGATACAGGAGGCGATCGTGACCGCGCCCGAGGCGGGTGGTCAGCGTCAGCTATGCGCCTATGTGAGACTGACTGAGCCGATAGGAGAACAAGCAATCAGAAGTCGCTTGGCGGAATCGCTGCCCAGCTATATGCTGCCAGCATTCATCCTGATTCTGGATCAGTTCCCGCTGTCCCCTAACGGGAAGATCGCTCTGAAGCAGTTGCCCGCGCCTTCAAAGGACAGCCAGGAGAGCGGCCGTATCTACCGGGAGCCGGTAACGGAGGTCGAGAAGCACCTTGCCCGAATTTGGAGCGAAGTGCTGGGAGTCGAGGGAATCGGAGTGGAGCACCACTTCTTTGAGTGGGGCGGGGATTCCATTAAAGGCATGCAGATTGCGTCCCGCCTGCACCGGGCAGGCTACAAGCTGGAGATGAAGGATATGCTCCAATATCCAACGATTGCCGCCGCAGCCTCTTACGTGAAGCCAGTGGCCGCATGGGCCGATCAAAGGCCGGTTGTCGGGGAGGTTCCGTTGTCGCCGATCCAGAGATGGTTTTTTGAGAAGCGATTCCATGACATTCACCACTGGAACCAGTCCTTTATGTTCGCTAGCAAGGAAGCTCTGGAGCCCGAGCTAGCAAGGAGTGTGTTGAAAAAACTGGCCGAACATCATGATTCGTTAAGAATGGTCTATCCGGACAGCGGCGCCTATGACGGGCGGCAAGTAAGCCGAAGTCCCGACTCAGAAGCATTCGAGCTGACGGTCATGGATCTGAGAGGAAGACGTGACTTCTCGGCATGGATAGAGCAGGGGGCAGATCGGCTGCAAAGATCATTGAGTCTGGCCCAGGGACCGCTTGTCCATGCCGCAATCTTCCAGACGGATGAAGGGGATCATCTGCTGCTGGTGGTTCACCATCTGATCATGGACGGGGTATCATGGCGCATTCTGATCGAGGACTTTATCGAGGGATACGAGCAGGCGCTGCAAGGCAAGCCCTTGGAACTGCCTGCCAAGACACTCTCGTTCCAGCAATGGGCATCTTGGCTTCAAGACTATGCCTATAGCAGTGAGCTGCATAGGGAACTGCCCTATTGGGAGGAGATAGCCAGAGGGTGCAGAGAGGAAAGGCCGCTTATTCAGCCGCTGAGGGATGATTGGCAGAAGGATGCATGCAGGCTGGAGGTCCGTTTGTCAGAAGAGGATACGGGGCTGCTGCTGCGAGGGGCGAATCAGGCATACCGGACGGAAGCAGTGGAGCTGGTGCTGTCAGCGCTTGGTCTGGCGCTTAGAGCATGGAAGGGCATACGGGAGCGGATTGTTCTGATGGAAGGCCATGGGCGCGAGTATATAGGGCGCCATGCGGACGTATCTAGGACGGTAGGCTGGTTCACCTCCATCTATCCCATTCGGCTCGAAGCTTACGCGATGGATGACGTATCGGGCCAAATTCGAGCAACCAAAGAGATGCTGCGCAGCGTGCCTAACAAGGGAGTCGGGTATAGTGCACTTCGTTACTTAGCCAAGGAGCAGGCTGTGAGGAGCTCATTAGCGGCACAGCCGACGATTGGCTTCAATTACTTGGGGCAGTTCGACCAGGAATTCCGCAGCGACAGATTCCAGCCCTCTTCCTATAGTACAGGGACCGCGATAGGCGGCGACAACAGGCGTACCGAACCCATTGAAGTAATCGGGATGGTCGTGGACCAACGATTGAAATTTGAGATTGGCTATAATCGCAAGCTGCACGATGTGGAGGACATGGAGAGATTGGCAGAGAGCTTCCATTCTATGCTGAAGCAAGTTCTTCATCACTGTCTGGGCTTGGAGGAGAGCGTGCATACGCCAAGTGATTTCTCCGCAATAGGATTGACCTCAAGAGATATGGAACAGGCTTTTCTTATGCTTGAGCAAGGCGGAATTTTCAAATAGGATGTGATGTGAATCGATGGAACTGAGTCGAGATAATGTGAAGGACATGTACCATTTGACTCCGATGCAGAAAGGGATTTTTTATCATTATTTAAGGGATAGGCAGTCACTGGCTTATTTTGAGCAAATGACCCTATCACTAGCGGGTTCCATAAGTTTGGACAGGCTTCAATTAAGTTTTCAGGCATTGGTAGAGAAATATGATATGTTTCGAACTGTTTTTTTGCATCAAGGATTGGAGCAGCCGCTGCAGGTGGTCATGCATAAGCGGATTTGCGGCTTGGCCTATGAGGACGTGTCGCATCTACCCCTTCCGGCAGCGGACGAGTACGTAAAGGACTATCAAGAGAGGGATCGGCTTCGGGGCTTCGACCTGTCCAGCGATGTGTTGATTCGGGCAGCGTTGATTCGTACCGGGGAAAGTGACTATCGGCTTCTCTTAAGCCATCATCATATTCTAATGGACGGTTGGTGCGTGCAGCTTGTGCTTGGCGACCTGTTCGGCCATTACCGCAGGCAGCGAATGCTACAGCCTCAGTCGATCGAACGATCCTATTCTTTCAGCGAATATATCAAATGGCTGGGCAAGCGGCCCGTGTCGGAATCACTAGACTATTGGGAGAGGACCTTAAGCGGCTACGGGCAACAAGCGACACTACCCAGACGGATGAAACAAGAAGGAACTTATCGGCAGGAACGGATTTCACTTACATGGGATCGGGAGGTCACAGCCGCTTTAAAGGAAACGGCAATGCGGCATCGCGTAACAGTCAACCATGTCATGCAAGCATTATGGGGATTGCTGCTGCAACGGTATGCCGGGACTGACGATGTTGTGTTCGGTACAGTCGTCTCCGGCAGGCCGCCGGAGATTGAGGGTATCGAGCAGATGGTAGGACTCTTTATTAATACCATCCCAGTCCGAATGAAGAGCGAGCCTGGAATGTCATTCTATGAGTTGGCCGCTTCTGTTCATGGGCAGCTTAGCGGATCGCAAAATCATCATCATGTGTCTCTGGCGGACATTCAGCAGCGCACGGGCTCCCGACAAAGCTTGATTGACCATCTGTTTATCTTTCAAAACTATCCGTTAGATATGGACGCGCTATCCGGAGATCCGGATGAGACGGGGTTCCGAATCTCCGGCATGGACGTATTCGAACAGACCCATTACGATTTGCACGTCATGGTGCGTGCAGAGGAAGAGACATCGATTCAATTGACCTTTAACTCCAATGTCTATGATCCTGCAATGATGGTATTGGTGGGGGAGCATTGGCTTCATACGGCCAAGCAGATCATATTGAATCCATCTATCAAGGTAGAAGAGCTGGACCTGCTTACGGCAAATGACAGGACGAGATTATCCGAATTTCAAGGTGTCCTTTCGCCAATAGAACCAAGAAGTACCGTGCATGGTCAAGTTGAGGCACGGGCTCTGCTTGCTCCCGAGTTGACCGCTGTCGTCCAGGGCGATCGCCGCATTACTTACAATGAACTGATCCGGCGTGCATCGGTATTGGCTGCGGAATTGCGCCGTCAAGGCATGCAGCCCGGCAGTGTCGCGGGCATCATGATGGATCGTTCTATTGAATTTGTTATCAGTATTATAGCTGCGCTGAAAGCCGGAGGCGCGTTTCTTCCGATTGAAGCGAATCTTCCACAGGAGCGCATTCGCCATATGCTGGAGGATTCCGGATGCAGCTTCGTGCTTGTATCGAATCGTCAGCCAGAATCGATGCCGGTCCTGAACGATCGAACCATCATTCGTGTTCCTGATGCCGGCGCGCATCTAGTTGAACTTGTGGAATGGGATGATTGGAAGGAGGAAGAACGTTCCGCTTTCGAGCTGTTTAATGTCATCTATACGTCGGGAACGACGGGGCAGCCGAAGGGCGTAATGCTGGAGCATCGGACCATGCTCAATCTGCTGCAGTCCCAGAACGATCTTTCGGGAATCGACTTTAGCGGTAAAGTGACTCAATATGCGGCAAACAGCTTCGATGTATGCTATCAGGAAATATTTTCGGCGCTTGCCGCAGGCGGAGAACTGCATATTGTGCCGGATTCGATGAAAAAGGATTTGCCAAGCTTGTTTGCGATGGTGCAGCGGGAAGAGATCGGAGTGCTGTTCCTTCCCTCGTCGCTTGTGAAGTTTGCAGGGCAAGACAGCGGAGTGCTGGACCTGCTTCCTGTCTGTATTGAACATATCGTGGCAGCAGGAGAACAGCTCATTGTTGGAAGGCAGCTTCGGCAGTGGCTTAGGCATAACGGCGTACGGCTGCATAATCATTACGGTCCTTCGGAGACGCATGTGGTGACGATGCTTACGCTTGAACCGAAGCAGGACATCTCCGAATTGCCGCCGATAGGAAAACCTATCCATAATACGCGCGCCTATATAATGGATACGGATTACAAGCAGCGTCCAGCCGGTGTACCCGGAGAGCTATGGATCGCTGGCGATAGTGTAGCAAGAGGGTATATGAATCGCCCGGATCTGACAGAGCAGCGTTTTTCTCCCGATCCGTTTGTGGGGGGCGCTCGCATGTACCGGACGGGCGATCTTGCCCGCTGGCTGCCGGATGGCACGCTGGAGTACCTGGGCCGAATGGACGATCAGGTGAAAATACGCGGATTCCGCATTGAGCTAAGCGAGGTAGAGCGCGCGGTGCTGCATGTGGAGGGTGTCAGCGCTGCCACAGTGCAAGCCTATTCAGATGCATCCGGCGAGCGGTCTCTTTGTGCTTATTACAAGTCGGAAGCTCCGATTCCAGTCAGCGATTGGAGAGTCGGGTTATCCCGTACGTTGCTTGAACCTATGATTCCGGCTTACTTCATACGAATGGATAGCATACCCGTGACTCTGAACGGCAAAATCGACAAGCGAGCGCTTCCGAAGCCCGCAGAACATGAGGAGAGGCTAGTCGACTATGTTCCTCCGACGAATGAGACAGAGAAGAGCCTTGTACACATATGGCAGGATGTGCTCGGGAGCGAGTCGATTGGCATTGACGATCATTTTTTTGATTGCGGAGGACATTCGCTTAAAGCTATGCGTGTCATAAGCCGTATCCATCAAATCATGAATCGTACAGTACCAATCTCGGCTTTGTTCGAGCATGAGACCATTCGGAAGTTAGCTTCTTATATGAATGAGGCATTACAGGAACGATTCCCGGCATCAGAGGGAATGAACGAATCAGCAAGAAGGGGAGAGTCTGCCAGTCCATCCATTCGCGAAGCGCCGAAGCAGGCTTATTACCCTGCAACCTCTTCGCAGAACCGGATCTATGTATTAAGCGGAATGCAGGAGAATTCGACGGTGTACAACATTCCTAGCGCTTTGCTGCTGGAAGGGACAGTTGAGAGCGAACGGCTGTCGAAGGCGCTTGCGGCGCTTGTCCGGCGTCATGACATTCTGCGTACGGCGCTGGTTATGCAGGAAGGGGAGCCGGTACAGGTGATCCAGGAGGAAGCAGAGCTGGTGCTGGAGGAGATCGCTGGCGAAGGGCGAAGCGAAGAGGAGCATATCCGGTTATTTCTGCGGCCGTTCGACTTGTCGCAGGCGCCGCTTGTGCGGGTCGCGCTCGTCCATTTGGGGCAGGCGCGCAGCCTGCTGCTGACGGACATGCATCACAGCATTGCCGACGGGGTCTCGATGGGCATCTGGGCGGAGGAGCTGATGCAGCAGTACGACGGCGGGCCGGAGCGGGCCAAGCCGCGCATTCAGTACAAGGATTATGCGATCTGGCAGCAGGAGCAGCTTGCCGGCGAAGCGATGCAGGCGCAGGAGCGGTACTGGCTGTCGCAGTTCGCCGGGGAGCTGCCGGTGCTGGAGCTGCCGACGGACAAGCCAAGGCCGCCTCTCCGCAGTTTCGCGGGCGACCGGATTACGTTCAGCTCGGGAGCAGAGCTGGGCGGCAAGCTGAAGCGGCTGGCGGAGGAGACGGGTGCGACGCTGCATATGCTGCTGCTCGCAGCGTACAACGTGCTGCTGTCGCGGTACACGGGACAGACGGACATCGTCGTCGGCACGCCGGTCGCAGGCCGGGATGCGCCAGAGACGGAAGGTTTGATCGGCATGTTCGTTCATACGCTGGCGTTGCGCAATAAGCAAGAGCCAGAGCAGACATTCCGCGCCTTCGTGGAGAAGGTGAAGCGCCATGCGCTGGAGGCTTATGAGCATCAGCATTACCCGTTCGAGAAGCTGGTAGAGCGGGTGCAGCCACAGCGGGACATGAGCCGTCATGCGCTGTATGACGTCATGCTGGTTGTGCAGAACATGGAGCTGCCGCCTTACCGGCTTGGGGGCTTGAAAGTCACGCCGTATCCGGTGGAGATGAAGGTGGCTAAGGCGGATCTGACGCTGGAGGCGTGGGAAGCGGAGGGTGAAATTCGGTTTACGCTGGAATACAGCACGGCGCTGTTCGAGCGGACGACGATGGAACGCTGGAGCGGCCATCTCTTGCAGATGCTGGCATCGGCAGCGCAGAGCCCAGACGCCAAGCTGATGGATCTGGAAGTGCTGAGTGAAGAGGAAAGAATGCTGCTGCTGGAGGGGTTCAACGCGACGGAGGCATCCTATCCGAGGGAGAAAACGCTGCATGCTTTATTCGAGGAACAGGCGTTACGGACGCCAGGCCATATTGCGGTGGTGCACGGTGAAGACAAGCTCACTTATACGGAGCTGCATCACCGGGTAGTCAGCCTTGCAGCGGAACTCCGAGAGTACGGGGTAACAAAGGGAACGCTGGTATGTGTACTGACGGATCGTTCGGTCGGAATGATCGTCGGACTGCTGGCAATCTTGGAGGCGGGAGGCGCATACGTGCCGATCGATCCGGATTATCCGGAGGAGCGGATTCGCTACATCCTGGAAGATAGCGGAGCCAGCTTGCTGCTTGCACGAAGCAGTCATGATCTGACGCAGGTGCTGCCCATCGGGATGAACATATTGGAGCTGCGGGAGGATGGCCGATCGGTAGAACGGAAGGCATGCTTGGACGTCGATGAGCGCCGATTATCTTGTTCGGAGGATCTCGCTTATGTGATCTATACATCGGGTACGACAGGCAAGCCGAAGGGCGTCATGATTGAGCACCGGAATGTGGTGCGTCTGCTGATGAACAGCGGCAATCGCTTCGACTTTGGCGATACGGACCGCTGGACGATGTTCCACTCCTATTGCTTTGACTTCTCAGTCTGGGAGATGTACGGAGCTTTGCTCTACGGAGGAAGTTTGCATATCGTGCCGAAGCCGGTAGCGCAGGACCCGCAAGCGATGGCGGAGCTGCTTGAACGAGAGGGCATTACGGTGCTGAACCAGACGCCGACAGCGTTCTATCCGCTTATCCAGGCGATGAGCGAATCTGCGGCGAGGAAGCTGGCGCTGAGATACGTCATCTTCGGCGGCGAGGCGCTGACTCCGTCCCGATTGAAGCCGTGGCGAGAAAGCTATCCGGGTATCAAGCTGGTGAACATGTACGGCATTACAGAGACGACAGTCCATGTCACTTACCGAGAGCTGGAGGAGGCGGACATGGAAGGGACCGCCAGCCCAATCGGAAAGCCGCTGCCGACCCTGCGCGCGTATGTACGGTCACCAGAGAATGGCGGGCTGGCTCCAATCGGGACGGCAGGCGAGCTGTATATAGCGGGCGAAGGGGTCGCAAGAGGTTATCTGAACCGGGCAGAGCTGACGGCCGAACGATTCTTCCCCGATCCGTACCGGCCCGGCGAGCGGATGTACCGGACGGGCGATCTGGCCAGATGGCTGGCGGACGGGACGCTGGAATACAGAGGGCGGATAGACGATCAGGTGAAAATCCGGGGACACCGGATTGAGCTGGGCGAGGTGGCGGCGCAAGTGCAGCGGGAGCCGGGCATTCGCGGAGCAGCAGTCATCGCCATCCGGGATGCATCGGGGCAGCAATCGCTCTGTGTCTATTATGAGGCGGAAGAGACGATGCCCAAAGGAGCATGGAGGCGGAGCTTAGCGCAAAAACTGCCGGAGTATATGTTGCCGGGCTATTACGTGCGAATGGACCGTATTCCGCTGACCTCTAATGGCAAGGTCGATCAAAAGGCGCTGCCAATGCCGGAGGATGCTGCCGAGCAGGATGATGTTTACGAGCCGCCTGGAAACGAGACAGAAGAGCAGCTGTGCCGTATTTGGCGCGACGTGCTGGGCTTGAAGCAGATTGGCATAGAGGATCATTTCTTCGAGCTCGGCGGCCATTCACTAAAAGCGATGAACGCGATAACGCGTATACAAGCTGTGTTCCGCAAAACGATTCCTTTGCAGGAGTTGTTCAGGAAGCCTACCATCAGAGAATTGGCTCACTATTTGGATCAAGTGGAGAGCGGGGAACGGAAGGCAATCTTATCGGCGCAGCCAAGGCCTTATTATCCGCAATCGTCGGCGCAGAAACGGATTTTCGTAATCAGCCAGCTGGAACAAGAAAGCTTTTTATACAACATCCCTAGCGCTCTAATGCTGGAAGGGGCGGTAGAAAGCGAGCGGCTGTCGAAGGCACTTGTGGCGCTTGTCCGGCGTCATGATATCCTGCGCACAGCACTGGTCATGCAGGAAGGAGAGCCGGTTCAGGTGATCCAGGAGGATGCTGAGCTGGTGCTGGAGGAGATGGACGGCGATGGACGGAGCGAGGAGGAGCATATCCGATTATTTCTGCGGCCGTTCGACTTGTCGCAAGCGCCGCTTGTGCGGGTTGCGCTCGTTCATCTGGGGCCTGCGCGAAGCCTGCTTCTGACGGATATGCATCACAGTATTGCCGACGGCGTCTCGATGGGCATCTGGGCCGAAGAGCTGATGCAGTTGTATGATGGCGGGCCGGAGCGGGAGAAGCCGCGCGTTCAGTACAAGGATTATGCAGTCTGGCAGCAGGAGTTGCTCGCCAGCGAAGCGATGAAGGCGCAGGAGCAGTACTGGCTGTCGCAATTCTCCGGGGAGCTGCCGGTGCTGGAGCTGCCGACGGACAAGCCAAGGCCTCTTATCCGCAGCTTCGCGGGCGACCGGATTGCGTTCGGCTCGGGAACGGAGCTGGGCGGCAAGCTGAAGCGGCTGGCGGAGGAGACGGGGGCGACACTGCATATGCTGCTGCTCGCAGCGTACAACGTGTTGTTGTCGCGTTACACGGGGCAGACGGATATCGTCGTCGGCACGCCGGCCGCAGGCCGGGATGCGCCAGAGACGGAAGGTTTGATCGGCATGTTCGTTCATACGCTTGCGCTGCGCAACACGCAAGAGCCGGAGCAGACATTCCGCTCCTTTGTGGAGAAGGTGAAGCGCAATACGCTGGAGGCCTATGAGCATCAGCAATACCCGTTTGAGAAGCTGGTGGAGCAGGTGCAGCCGCAGCGGGACATGAGCCGTCATGCGCTGTATGACGTCATGCTGGTCGTGCAGAACATGGAGCTGCCGCCTTACCGGCTTGGGGGCTTGAAAGTTAAGCCGTATCCGGTAGAGATGAAGGCGGCGAAGGCGGATCTTACGCTGGAAGCTTGGGAAGCGGAGGGCGAAATCCGATTTGCACTGGAATACAGCACGGCGCTGTTCGAACGGACGACGATAGAGCGCTGGAGCGGCCATCTCTTGCAGCTGCTGGCATCGGCAGCGCAAAGCCCATACGCCAAGCTGAAGGATTTGGAAGTGCTGAGTGAAGAGGAAAGAATGCTGCTGTTAGAAGGGTTCAACGCGACAGAAGCCCCCTATCCAAGGGGGAAAACGCTGCATGCCTTGTTCGAAGAGCAAGTCACCCGAACGCCTTCGCGTACGGCAATTGTCTTCGGGTCGGAACGGATCAGCTACGAGGAGCTGAATGCGCGATCCAGCCGGCTTTCATGGGAGCTTAGGCGGCAGGGTGTGCGCAGAGGAGCGACGGTCGGCGTGCTTGCAGAGCGCTCGGCAGACTTGATTGTCTCATTCCTTGCCATCTTGAAGGCAGGGGCCGCTTATGTGCCGATCGATCCTGATTATCCGGCAGGGCGAATTCGCTATATATTGGAGAATTCCGGGGCCAGCTTGTTATTGGCCCGAAGCGGACATGAAGCGAAGGCTATGTTGCCCGCTGCCTGCAGACTGCTAGAACTTCATGAGAAGGGCGAAAACGGGGATGCGATCTATGAGGCGTCCAGCTGGAATGATGATGTGGCCTATCTGCAGGCTGCTGCGGTAGAAGCCGTATCCGATGATACAAGCGTGATGACCGATTTATATGAGGAAATAGGGGATACATGCGGTCCAAGCGATCTTGCTTACGTGATCTACACGTCGGGTACGACAGGAAAGCCGAAAGGCGTCATGGTCGAGCATCGCGGTATCGTCAATACGGTATGGTGGAGAATACGCAGCTATGCATTTGGCATAGACAGCGCGGTGCTGCCGCTACTGTCAGTGGCATTCGATGCCTTTGCCGCAGAGCTGTTCGCACCGCTGCTATCGGGTGGCAAGGTAGTGCTGCTGTCACAGGAGCAATCACGTAATCAAGACTCAATTCAACTGCATATCAGGCAAGAGGGCATCACCCATATAACCGCGACGCCAAGCTTATTCGAGGCTATGCTGCATGATCTTGATTTGAGCCGGATCTCCCTGGACACGGTTGTGCTTGGCGGAGAAGCTGCTCGTCCCGGACTGATTGCCCGTTTTGCCGGGACAGGGATCAAATGCTACAACGAATACGGACCAACGGAAAATAGCGTCGTCACCACCTTCGCGCCTATTGATCCGACGTCTGTGAAGATGTCGATCGGCAAGCCGATTGCCAATACACGCGTCTATCTGCTGGATGCATACGACCGACTAGCGCCAATCGGCGTGATCGGGCAACTGTGTGTAAGCGGAGCGGGACTTGCCAGAGGTTATCATCGTCTCTCCGAATTAACGGAAGAAAAATTCGGTTCCCATCTTTATCTGGAGGGGGAGCGGCTATATCGAACAGGTGACCTGGCCAGGTGGAACGAGAAAGGGGAATTGGAGTTTTTCGCCCGATTGGATGAACAGCTCAAGATAAGGGGACACCGGATAGAAACGGGTGAGATTGTACAGGCTCTATTAAGCTATTCTACTATTCGGAACGCGGCTGTGAGTGTCAGAGAAGAAGGGGAGAACCGAATTCTCTGCGCCTATTATGTTTCGGCAGAGCTGCTTTCCGAAGAGGAAGTGAAGCGTTATCTGTCCAGTGAGCTGCCCTACTACATGGTTCCTGCTCATTTAACGAGGCTGGACCGAATTCCGATGACGCCAAACGGCAAGGTGGATCATCAAGCGTTGCCAAGTCCGAACATTAGCAGAGCGTCTTCACCATCAGCGGCTGACTTGACTGAAGAGGAGCGACTATTGATTTCCGTGTGGGAGAACGTGCTGGGACTAGAGGGCATTCAAACGAATGAAAACTTTTTTGAATTGGGAGGAGACTCCATCAAGGCTATCCAAATTTCGTCCCGGTTGAAAACAATGGGCTTCAAGCTGGAGGTCAGAGATATTTTCCTCCGTCCTGTCATCCGTGAGCTGGCAGGTCATGTTAGAGCCTCTGATGGGGATATGGATCAGCAGGCAGTTACAGGCGAAGTGCCGCTTACTCCTATTCAGCATTGGTTCTTCCGGCATGGCTTCGCGCAGGAGGCGCATTGGAATCAGTCGATGGTTCTGCGCGGCAAGCAAGGGTTTGATCCGGATAAGGTAGCTGCCGTGTTCCAGCGTATGACCGAGCATCACGATGCGCTGCGCATGACTTATTCACGGGCGGATGGAAAAGTGACGCAATGGAGCCGGGCAGCCGATGCGCAAGGCTATACGCTGAGTATCTGTGATTACAAGGGACTGGGCTGGCAGCATGAGCGAATGGAAGCAGCCGTGAATGAATGGCAGGCGAGCTTCGATCTGGTGGGCGGCCCGCTTGTGCGATTGGGTTTATTCCAGACGGATGACGGCGATCATCTCGTCATCATTATTCATCATCTGGTTGTCGATCTCGTTTCCTGGACAATTATTTTGGATGATTTCGCAGCCGGTTATGGAGGGGCAGTGAGAGGCGAGCGCATTCATTTCCCGGCCAAGACACATTCGTACCGTTACTGGGCGAAGCAGCTTGAGCAGATGGGATCTGGCAGACGGCTTGCTAGAGAAACCTATTATTGGGAGAAAGTAGACCGATTAGTGAAGCAGACGCTGGGCTCGCCTGGCGAGCTGGTTGCAGACCAGCTGCAACGCGGGGAATCGGGACATGTCTCTGTTGCACTTCAAGCAGAAGAGACGGACCTGCTGCTGAAGAAGATTCATCACGCTTATGGCACGGTTGTCCAGGATATTCTGCTGGCTGCCTTGGGTACAGCAATCACCCATTGGTCGGGTTCAGAGGCGGTTGCGATTGAATTGGAAGGGCATGGGCGCGAATTAGGGATACCGGACGTGGACGTGTCGCGTACGGTCGGATGGTTCACTGCAGCCTATCCCGTCGTCTTACGGGGGGGAGAGCCGCATAGGTCGGTACCGGAAACGAAGGAGATGCTGCGACAGGTCCCTTACAAGGGAATCGGTTACGGCATTCTGAAGTATCTGACTTCAAGGGGAACCCCTGCGGAAGAGGGTATGGGAAGTCTCGCTCCGCGCATCAGCTTTAATTATTTCGGACAGCTGGACCAGGATATGCGCTCGGACTGGTTCGAGCCTTCCGCCCTGCCAATGGGACATATGATCGGGGTTCAAAACAAGAGGACACATGAGATTGATCTGAATGGAGCTGTGCGGAATAAGCAGCTGCAATTCCAAATCGGTTACGATTCCAGCCGGTATATGGAAGAGTCGATACAGCGGCTTGCGGCTTGTTACAGGTCCTCGCTGCTAGCGATTATCGAGCATTGCATGCTGCAAGGAGACGCTGCTGCCAGGCCTATAAGCGACGAGGAGCTGTCTATGGATGATCTAACGGCTATTCTGGATGTGTTGGACTAACGAATCGTGAGGTGAAATGAGATGAAGACAAACGCGATAGAGAGCATTTATTCCCTATCCCCAACTCAGGAAGGCATGCTGTTCCATTCGGTGATGGAACCGGATTCCCAAGTCTACATTCAGCAAATGATCTTTGCTGTGAGGGGTCGTTGCGACCGCGATATGTTAGAGGAAAGCCTTAATCTGCTCATTCAGAAGCATGATATATTAAGAACCTCTTTTATCCATGATCGTGTGCAGAAACCGAGACAAGTATTGCTGAAGGAAAGGAGAACCGCCGTCCCTGCTGTAGATTTGCGTGGGATGTCCTCTGAGGAAGCCGAAGCTGGAGCCGATCAATATGCGCTCAACGATCGCGAACGCGGATTTGATCTCGCCAAGGATGTATTGATTCGCGCAGCCTTATTGCAGCTAGGGGCTGATCGTTTCCGAATCGTGCTTTGCCATCACCATATTGTAATGGACGGCTGGTGTATCCAGTTGATCTTGGACGATTTATTCGGTTTCTACCGTGAGCTAGCAGCGGGCCGGCGGATTGCGATCACACCGTCGGTTCCCTACAGCGAGTATATTCATTGGCTGGGCACCAGGTCGGCAGATGATGCTCTTGACTACTGGGATAGTTACTTGGACGGATTCGACCAGTCGTCCGGCATTCCAATGCTGGAGCTCAGTCCGGTCCATCATCGCGAGTATGAGCAAAGCCATTGGCAATTCGTTTGGAGCGAGGAGAGCACGGATAACCTGGTGAGGTTAGCCAGAACCCACCAGGTCACGATTAATCATGTCCTTCAAGCGATATGGGGCGTGCTGCTTCAGAAGTACAACGACACACGCGATGTAGTATTCGGCTCTGTCGTATCGGGTCGACCTACCGACATTGCAGGCATTGAGCACATGATCGGCTTATTCATCAATACGATCCCTGTACGGGTAAAATCCGATCAAGGGATGACTTTCCTGGACCTGCTCGACAGGGTAAGAAAAGGGAGCGTCGCTTCGGAACAGTTCGATTATGCTTCGTTGGCGGATATTCAAGATTTGTCGGCACTCAAGCAGCAACTGCTCGATCATATTTATATTTTTCAAAACTATCCTCTGGAACTGGATACGGCAGAGCAATCTGCCCTTTCCGGGCTCTCCTTCACCGTAGACGATATTCAAACCTACGAACAAACCAACTACGACCTCAACATTATGATTGCGCTTCATAAGCAAATTACCGTCAGACTTATTTATAACCGGCACGTGTATAAAGAGCGTCAAATGAAGGCAATTGAAAGCCATATGACCGCTATCATGAATCAGATTATGACTAACCCCAATATAGCTGTTGAGCGGATTGAGCTATTGACGGCTGAAGAAAGCGAATGGCTGAAAGCCTGGAATGCAGGCGCGATGGCAGACTTAAGTCTATCCCGCCTTGTACACAAGCAATTTGAGGAAATGGCTGATCGGCATCCGGACAAACTCGCAGTTATATTCGAGGGCAAAAGCGTGACCTACCGGCAGCTTGACGAGGAGTCCAATCGGATCGCGGCCTTTTTTGATGAGCGGAAGGGAGAGCCCGGGGAGGGGCCGGTCGGCCTATGGCTGGAGGGATCGGTCCATGTCCTGGCTGCGATGCTTGGCTGCCTGAAAGCAGGCGTCCCTTATATTCCAATCGATCCCTTATTCCCAGAGGAACGAGTGGCATCTATTATCGAGGACTCCGGAATGGAGTTGATGATATCCAGCAAGTCCAATATCAAATCGTTGAACAGGCTTCAATGGCAATGCCCTTCCCTTCATAGCTACTTATGTCTGGATTCCCTTCATATCTATGACGAGCAGGAGCGGGTAAATAATGAGCTGATGGAACGGGAGCTATGGGAGCATGTGGGAGCTGAGGCTGCGGATGATATTTCAGGGGGAGGCTGGCTAAGCAGCTATACGGGCGAACCGCTTGGAGAGGAGGAGATGGAGGAGTTTTCCGTTAATGCCTTTCAGAAGTTGCAGCCTTACTTGAGAATGGACTCGCGCGTGCTGGAGATCGGCTGCGCCACGGGACTAACGATGTTCCGGATCGCCCCCCATGTCGGCAGCTATGTAGGTACGGATATGTCGGCAGCCACTATTGAGAGGACAAGGCGCAAGGCAAGGGAGTTGTCCCTGTCCCAAATAGAGCTGCATACCCTGGCCGCACACGAGATTGGCCAATTGCAAGGGCAACGCTTCGATATCGTTATATTGAATAGCGTCATTCAATATTTCCATGGCCATCAATACTTCAGAGGAGTGCTGGAGCTGGTAATCGGATTGATGAAAGACGAAGGCGTTATTCTGGTCGGCGATGTGATGGACATGGACAAGAAGCCTGAGCTGCTCGCTTCTTTGCGTGAGTACAAGCAACAGTATCCTCAGGCGCGTACCAAACTCGATTACAGCGAGGAGCTATTCCTCCCGCGAGCTTATTTCACGGATCTGGTTCACAGCTTGACCGGGCTCCGCTCGGCTCGCTGTTCGAATAAAATCCATTCGATCGGCAACGAGCTTACCCGGTTCCGTTATGATGTGCTGCTGGATATCAACTTCAAAGCGGATAAGGAAATCGAAGGGAGCAGGCATAAATGGCAATACGACCGCAATGCGATCGCTCCCTATTCTGCCCAAAGGGTTCATCGCCCTATCGCTTCTGATCAGCTTGCTTATATCATCTATACTTCAGGATCTACCGGCAAGCCAAAAGGAGTGATGATCGAGCAGCAGCCGTTGAGCCGATTTTTGGCCAGCATGGTGCAGGCGCTGCCGATTGAGGACCAGGAAGCAATCCTATGTCTGACCACGCCCGCTTTTGATATTTTCACAGTGGAGTCGCTGCTTCCGCTTGCCTATGGCATGACGGTTATCGTTGCGAATCAAGAGGAGCGGTATGATGCCCAAGCACTGAATCGGCTGCTGCAAGCGCATCCGGTTACGATGGCTCAAATGACCCCGACGCGCATACATGCTTTATTGCAGGAGGGAGCGAATGATTGGATGCTGCGCCTGGAGCTGCTGTGTATCGGCGGCGAACCGTTTCCCCATTCGCTGCTTCATGGCATTCGCAAGCATACAACGGCGAAAGTATACAACATGTACGGCCCTACGGAGACGACGGTATGGTCGACCTCGCGATTGCTTGATGATGAGAAGGAGCAAAGATATATAAGCATCGGCCGTCCGCTCGCGGGAGAGACCGCCTATATCGTGGATGCAAGCGGTAATCTGCAGCCGCCAGGCATCGTCGGAGAGCTCTATATAGGAGGAACCGGGCTTGCTCGGGGTTATGTGAATATGCCGGAGCTGACCTCCGAGAAATTTGTATCGCTTCCCGCAGCAGGCGAGAGGGCGTACGCGACAGGAGATCTTGCGCGCTGGCGCGAGGACGGCTTGCTGGAATGTTTGGGACGGAAGGATCATCAGGTCAAGGTGCGGGGTTACCGAATCGAGCTTGACGAGATCGAAGGCAAGCTGAGAAAGATGAGCGAGCTGCAGGAAGCGGCAGTGCTGGCTCATAAGGATGAAGCGGGCGAGACGGAGCTGTACGCCTATGTTGTAGCCAAAGGCGAGTGGCAGCCTTTGGAGTGGCGAGAAGCCTTGCGTAAGGAGCTGCCGGATTATATGCTTCCAACGCACTTTGTCAGGCTCGATGCGATGCCTACAACCGTCAGCGGCAAGCTGGACCGCAAGGCATTGCCGGGACCGGATGGCAGGGGCAATCAAGCTGTAGATTATGCCGCCCCGGAGACGGAGATGGAGGAGCAGCTTGCGCACATCTGGCAACAAGTGCTTCAAGTATGGCCGCTGGGGATTGATCATAGCTTCTTCGATTGCGGGGGCCATTCGCTTAAGGCGATGCGTGTCGTCAGCCGCATTCATCAGACGATGAATCGTGCCATTCCAATCTCGGCCTTGTTCGAGCACAGCACGATTCGAAAGCTTGCCAGGCATATGGAGGAGACCGAACAAAATCGAGCTCTTCAGGCAGAGGAAGCTGAGCTGTCAGAGCGGAAAAACCAGCCGATTCTGAAAGCATCAGAGCAGGCATTCTATCCCGTTACGTCGATGCAGAAACGGCTGTACGTACTGAGCGGGCTGGAAGGAAGCTCGACGGTCTATAACATCCCGAATGCCTTGCTGCTGGAAGGGACAGTTGAGAGCGAACGGCTGTCGAAGGCGCTTGCGGCGCTTGTCCGGCGTCATGATATTCTGCGCACGGCGCTGGTTATGCATGAAGGGGAGCCGGTACAGGTGATCCAGGAGGATGCTGAGCTGGCGCTGGAGGAGGTTGCCGGCAAAGGGCGGAGCGCGGAAGAGCATATCCGGCAATTCCTTCGGCCGTTCGACTTGTCGCAAGCGCCGCTTGTGCGGGTTGCGCTTGTTCACTTGGGAAATGCGCGCAGCCTGCTGCTGACGGACATGCATCATAGCATTGCCGACGGGGTCTCGATGGGCATCTGGGCGGAGGAGCTGATGCAGCAGTACGACGGCGGACCGGAGCGGGCGAGGCCACGCATTCAGTACAAGGATTATGCGGTCTGGCAGCAAGAGCAGCTTGCCGGCGAAGCGATGCAGGCACAGGAGCGGTACTGGCTGTCGCAGTTCGCCGGGGAGCTGCCGGTGCTGGAGCTGCCGACGGACAAGCCAAGGCCGCCTCTTCGGAGCTTCGCGGGCGACCGGATTACGTTCAGCTCGGGAGCAGAGCTGGGCGGCAAGCTGAAGCGGCTGGCGGAGGAGACGGGTGCGACGCTGCATATGCTGCTGCTCGCAGCGTACAACGTGCTGCTGTCGCGGTACACGGGGCAGACGGACATCGTCGTCGGCACACCGGTCGCAGGCCGGGATGCGCCGGAGACGGAAGGCTTGATCGGCATGTTCGTTCATACGCTGGCGTTGCGCAATAAGCAAGAGCCAGAGCAGACATTCCGCGCCTTCGTGGAGAAGGTGAAGCGCAATGCGTTGGAGGCTTATGAGCATCAGCATTACCCGTTCGAGAAGCTGGTAGAGCGGGTACAGCCACAGCGGGACATGAGCCGTCATGCGCTGTATGACGTCATGCTGGTTGTGCAGAACATGGAGCTGCCGCCTTACCGGCTTGGAGACATGAAAGTCACGCCGTATCCGGTGGAGATGAAGGTGGCGAAGGCGGATCTGACGCTGGAGGCGTGGGAAGCGGAGGGTGAAATTTGGTTTACGCTGGAATATAGCACGGTGCTGTTCGAGCGGACGACGATGGAACGCTGGAGCGGCCATCTCTTGGAGCTGCTGGCATCGGCAGCGCAGAGCCCAGACGCCAAGCTGAAGGATTTGGAAGTGCTGAGTGAAGAGGAAAGAATGCTGCTGCTGGAGGGGTTCAACGCGACGGAGGCGTCCTATCCGAGGGAGAAGACGCTGCATGCTTTATTCGAGGAACAGGCGTTGCGGACGCCGGGCCATATCGCGGTGGTGCACGGCGAAGAGAGAATCAGTTATGTGGAGCTGCAAGAGCGTGCAGCCAAGTTGGCTTCGGACCTAAGAAGCTGCGGCATCAGACGGAAGTCGCTTGTAGGGGTGCTGTTAGACCGCTCGGTCGGAATGATTGTCGGGCTCTTGGCGATCTTGAAGGCGGGAGGCGCATACGTGCCGATCGATCCGGATTATCCGGAGGAGCGGATTCACTACATCCTGGAAGATAGCGGGGCCAGCTTGCTGCTTGCGCGAAGCGGAAGTAATCTGCAGAACGTGGTGCCTGCCGGCTGCAACTTGCTGGAGCTGCTTGCGGATGGTCAGATCGGGGGGCAGAACAGTAGCGCTTCACCAGTATGGGAAGATGTAGTCGCGTTGCAAGCCGCGGCAATAGAAGCTGCTGTGGACGATGTGAACCTTCAGTCGGAAGAGGATTTGTCCGACTATACCGGCCCTTATGATCTTGCTTACGTCATTTATACGTCAGGAACGACAGGTAAGCCCAAGGGCGTCATGATCGAGCACCGGAATGTGGTGCGTCTGCTCATGAACAGCGGCAATCGCTTCGACTTTGGCGATACGGACCGCTGGACGATGTTCCATTCGTATTGCTTTGACTTCTCGGTCTGGGAGATGTACGGAGCTTTGCTCTACGGAGGAAGTTTGCATATCGTGCCGAAGCCGGTGGCGCAGGACCCGCAAGCGATGGCGGAGCTGCTTGAACGAGAGGGCATTACGGTGCTGAACCAGACGCCGACAGCGTTCTATCCGCTTATCCAGGCGATGAGCGAATCTGCGGCGAGGAAGCTGGCGCTGAGATACGTCATCTTCGGCGGCGAGGCGCTGACTCCGTCCCGATTGAAGCCGTGGCGAGAAAGCTATCCGGGTATCAAACTGGTGAACATGTACGGCATTACAGAGACGACAGTCCATGTCACTTACCGAGAGCTGGAGGAGGCGGACATGGAAGGGACCGCCAGCTCAATCGGGAAGCCACTGCCGACCCTACGCGCGTATATATGGTCACCGGAGAATGACGGGCTGGCTCCGATCGGGACGGCAGGCGAGCTGTATATAGCGGGCGAAGGGGTCGCAAGAGGTTATCTGAACCGGGCAGAGCTGACGGCCGAACGCTTCCTTCCCGATCCGTACCGGCCCGGCGAGCGGATGTACCGGACGGGCGATCTGGCCAGATGGCTGGCGGACGGGACGCTGGAATACAGGGGGCGGATAGACGATCAGGTGAAAATCCGGGGACACCGGATTGAGCTGGGCGAGGTGGCGGCGCATGTGCAGCGGGAGCCGGGCATTCGCGGAGCGGCAGTTATCGCCATACGGGATGCGTCAGGACAACAGTCGCTCGCCGTCTATTATGAAGCCAATGAAGCAAGAGCGCAGGCCGAATGGCGCCGTATACTGGCGCGCCGATTGCCGGAGTATATGATTCCGCATTATTTTGTGCGGGTAGAACATCTTCCGCTCACAACCAACGGCAAGCTCGATCGGCAAGCCCTGCCGAAGCCGGAGGATAGCGTAGAGCGCGATGCTGTCTATACACCGCCAGAGAATGAGTTGGAGGTGAAGCTGTCGCAAATTTGGCAAGAGGTATTAGGCGTGAGCAGAGTTGGCAGAGGTGACAGGTTCTTCGATATGGGCGGAGACTCTATTAAAGCGATACAAGTTTCTGCACGGCTGTATCAGGCCGGATACAAGATGGAAATTCGTAATTTGTTCGCCTATCCCGCCATTCAAGAACTCAGCCGATGGGTCCAGCCTCTGCGAAAGCAAGAGTACCAGGGCGAGATTGTCGGCAGGGCGCCGCTGACGCCTATCCAGCAACGGTTTTTCGATATGCAGTTGGCCCGTCCTGATTATTATCACCAGGCTGTTGTTTTATTCCGCAAGGACGGATTCGATCCAGAGTTTACGAGACAGGTATTACAGAAGCTGCTTGAACATCATGACGCGCTGCGAATGAGCTTTCAGAGGGAGGATGACGGCGTTATGAATGCTTGGAATCGAAGCATCGCCGACACAGCGCCTGTCGCCTTTGAGACCTATAGCTGCAGGGACGATTCTGATGTGAGACAAACGATAGAGCGGGCAGTGCCTGACATTCACGGGCGTCTGCGGCTCCAGGATGGTCTGCTGCTAAGTGCTGGACTGTTCCAAGCTGCAGACGGCGATCATTTGATGATTTCGATCCATCACTCCGTAGTGGACGGAGTTTCGTGGCGCATCCTGCTCGAAGATTTCAACCGGGGCTATCGACAGAAGCTGCTGCTGGAGGAGATTTATTTTGATGCCAAAACAGACTCGTATTTGAAATGGGCTCAGTCACTGGCCGACTATGCCCACAGCGATCGGCTAGCTTCCGAACGAGACTATTGGCAATGCCTGCAGGGACAGCAGGATTATCAATTGCCCGTCGACTTCGAATCGCTCGATGAAAGTCTGATGGGAAGCGATCAGCAAATCGTACAATGGAACGAAGAAGATACAAGACTGCTGCTGACAGGCACGAATAAGGCATATCGTACGGAAGTAAATGATATTTTGCTTGCAGCTTTGACGGCAGCGTTATCTGAATGGTCGGGAGAAGAGCGGTTTATCATCCATCTGGAAGGGCATGGCCGGGAGGAAGTGCTGCCAGATGTGAATGTCACGCGAACGGTCGGTTGGTTTACGAGTTTATTTCCGTTCGAATTAGTCCTGCCGCATAACAAAGAGCTTTCCTCTCTGGTTAAGGAGACCAAAGAGCGTCTTAGAGCCGTTCCCAACAGAGGGATAGGATACGGAATCCTTCGCTATTTGGCTGCTGACAAGATAGAGCCGGCGCAGGGGGATATTTGCTTCAATTATTTGGGACAATTTGATGACGAAGGGAACGATGAGCAATCGGTATTTCTCTGGTCGCCTCATTCCAGCGGACCGTCACTGTCACCGGAGGATCGCAAAGGAAGGACCTACAAGATCGAGCTTAACGGCGCGGTTCGGGAAGGGAAATTAGGGATTACGGTTGATTATTGCCGCGCCCGCTTTGCACCGGATACGATCAAGCGCTTATGCGATGCCTTGCAGAGCAGCCTGGTTGCGATCATTCGCCACTGCCATGCAAGGTCGAAGCCCGAATTAACGCCAAGCGACTTGTCGTACAGCCGATGGTCGATAGATCAATTGAAAGATTTGGCCGAAAGCTATGAGCATCGGGGGGAGCTGGAGGATATCAGTCTGCTGTCTCCCATGCAGGAAGGTTTGCTATTCCATAGTGCGAACCATCCTTTGTCCGAAGCTTATTTTGTCCAAAGCGCCTTTGCACTCGAAGGCTCTCTGAATCCGCTCTGGCTTGAGGAAAGTATGAATGAAGTCATTCGCAGGCATCAGGCACTGCGAACGAATTATTGCAAGGGCGACGGAGAACGTCTCTACCAGCTTATATTCCAAAGCAGGGATATCACTTTCCGCCATATGGATTGGCGCGGCTCGGAGGAGCCAGTCGTGCGAGAACGTTTGGACCAATATAAGCAAGAGGATCGGACCGAGGGCTTCAATCTGGCGTGCGGCGACTTGATGAGGGTGGCGCTTATCCGGACTGGCGAAGACAAGCATTGGGTCGTATGGAGCTTCCATCATATTATTCTGGACGGCTGGAGCATGCATCTAGTGCTGCGGGAATGGCTGCATATTTACCGCTCCTATCTGAAGCAAGAGCAGCCGCGCCTTCCGCAACCAGAGCGGTATACCGGTTATCTAAGACGATTCGCAACCGAAGAATTGCCGGAATCCGCAGCTTTTTGGTCGGACTATCTGCAAGGCTTGGAGCAAACAACCGTATTTCCTCAAGCTATTCAGACTCGCATGGAGCGGAAGGCTATGCCCAAACAATACGGCTGCTCTCTCAGCTCATCCTTAACGGAGAGCATCGACAGGGAAGCGAGAAAACTCGGTGCAACGGCGAACAGCCTCATGCAAGCGGCTTGGGGCGTGGTGCTGCAACGATACAACGATTCGCGCGATGTTGTATTCGGCAGTGTCGTGTCGGGGCGTCCGGCAGAACTGCTTGGCGTAGAGAATATGGCAGGACTATTCATTAATACGATTCCGGTCAGAATGAACAGCCGCCCAAATCAGACCGTTAGGGAAGCCATCATGGAGATGCAGCAGCACCATCTCGCCTCTCAATCCCATGACCATTGCCCGCTGTATACGATACAGTCGATGACGGCGCTTAAGGAATCTTTGATTAACCATTTATTCATCTTCGAGAATTATCCGGTTGATCAAGCGGCAGCGGAGCTTCACGATGAGCTTGGTTTTCATATTCAAGCTGCCGAGCTCTACCAGCCGACTCATTATGATCTGAATATCATGGTAATTCCGGATTCTGTCTATCGCGTGCAGATCGATTATAACGGGCATGCCTTTACCGAGATGATGATCCAGCAAATGATAGGGCATTACACCGAGGTGCTGGAGCAATTTGCATGTACAAGCCATTCTGACAGGCTGCTGGATGAAGTACATCTGCTTTCCTCTGAGGAACGGGAGCAAATACAGGCATTTAATGAAGCAGCTTGCCTCAGTGAGCCGCCGAGCGAGACCATTCATGAATGGGTTGAAAAGCAAGCCGGTGAACATCCGGGGAGAATAGCCGTTGTATTCGAAGAAACAAGCATGACCTATCATGAGCTGAACGAACAAGCCAATGGCCTCGCCAGGATGCTGCAAGCCCGGGGAGCCCGGCCGGATGATCTTATCGCTATCGTGATGACAAGATCGGCTCAGTTCATAGTTGGTCTGTTAGGTATTATGAAATCGGGAGGCGCTTATGTGCCAATCGATCCCTCCTATCCGGATGAGCGCATCCGTTACATGCTGGAGGATAGCGGAGCCTGTATCTGGATCATCGATCATGATCAGGCTGATCGGGCACGAGGCTGGCAAGCAGGGGATGCTCCAAGTGTTGTTATCGACTCCGCTGAACTGCCGGGCTGGTCTGCGGCAGCCAATCCCGATAGTGCCGCTAAAGCGAATCATTTGCAGCATGTTCTGTATACATCCGGTACGACTGGCAAGCCGAAAGGTGTCCAGCAGGAGCACCGGTCGCTAGTGAATCTGATTCACTATCATCAAGAGATATTACAGATGGACGCAGGGAGAGTGATGCAATATGCATCATTAAGCTTTGATATGTGTTATTTGGAAATCTTCTATACGCTTTGCTCGGGCGGCACGCTGTATATGCTGGAAGAGGATAAGAAAAAGAAGTGGCCTGCCATCGCATCCTTTATTGAGCAACATCGATTGCGGACCGTATTTTTCCCGACGGCGCTATTCAAGACCATGCCTGCTTCTCTTTACGATCCGTTGCTGGGTACAGTGAGACATATAGGCGTTGCGGGCGAGCAGCTTGCGCTTACTCCATCCTTTATCGAGGCGCTGCAGCGCAGCGATGTTCATTTGCATAATCAATATGGACCAACGGAGTCACATGTCATTACCAATCTGACATTGAAGCAAGGAGATGCGATTACGGCAACTCCGGGTATCGGAAGCCCGATTGCGAATACACGCATCCACTTGCTGAGCCGCAGCGGTCAGCATCAGCCTGTGGGGATACCCGGAGAGCTGTACGTTTCCGGACCTGGCATCGCTCGCGGCTACCATCAGTTGCCTGAGCTCACGGAAGATCGCTTCACCATGGCAAAATCCTCATCGGGTGAGCGCTTATACCGGACGGGAGATATGGCCAGATGGCTTGGCGATGGAACTTTGGAGTATCTGGGCCGAAGTGATGATCAGGTGAAAATCCGTGGTTATCGCGTAGAGCTTGGTGAAGTAGAAGCTGTGCTTATGAGCTTGCCGGGAGTATCCGAAGCATTCATTCTTTATACCGGGGAAGACGATGGCGATCGACAGCTTGTCGCCTATTATGCCGCGGAGACGGCGATTGAACCGTCTTCCATCAGGAAGGGAATGAATAGCTTGCTGCCGGACTACATGGTGCCCGCGCTCTATGTGTGTCTGGATTATCTGCCATTGACCCGAAATGGGAAGGTGGATCGGCTCGCGCTGCCAGATCCGCTTGCCATGCAGGCGCGGGACGAAACGGAAGCGACAGACGCAACAGCAGAGGAAATCCGGATTCGAAAGCTATGGGAGAAAGTGCTGAAGAGAGACGGAATTGGATTGGCCGAAGATTTCTTTGACTTAGGCGGGCATTCTCTTCTCGCCATAAGGCTGGAGATTGAGTTGGAGAAGGAAGGCCTCGATACAGAGGGGCTGAATATTTACAAGCATCGCACAATTAGGGAAATGGCAAGGTACCTGTACAAGGCTAATGACGAGCAAGAGGACTCACATGCCGTTTCTATTCATCATTTGGTTGAAGAACCGAAATAAGAAGAGGAGTGACGATATGGAAGAGATCACGCGTATTCAGAAGCTGTCTGCCGAGGAGTTTTTCCAAAAATACTATTCTCCCTATCATCCCGTAGTTATTACGGACTGGATGGAAGAATGGGGGGCGACGAGCAAATGGAGCAATCCGGACTATCTGAAAGAGAAGGTCGGCAATAAAGTGCTGCCAGTAGCCAGATCGGACAAACGGCTGACGCTGGGTGATCTGGAGAAAGGATACCAGACGATTAAAGTCAATCAAATGGATTTTCATGCCTTTATGGATACAATTACAAGTAACGAGCGGGATGCAGATTTGTTTTATTACTTGCAGCAGATTCCGATTTCAACCTTTCCGGAGCTGGCGGGGGATTTCCAAGTTCCTGAGTTCATTCAGGGGAAGGACATTAAGGTTAATCTTTGGCTTGGCTCTGGCGGAAATATTACGCCTACGCACTTTGACCCTGCCTCCAACTTCCTGGCTCAGGTTAAAGGGGAGAAAAAGCTGATGCTGTATGCGCCGAACCAGACGTCGAGATTGTATCCATTCCCGTTCCATTCGTCTAACGGCAATCTGAGCCGCGTCGATGTATTGAATCCCAATCTGGATAGGTATCCGAGGTATAAAAAAGTACAAGCGATCGAATGTACCCTTAAGGCAGGGGAGATGCTGTTCCTTCCGGCTTTCTGGTGGCATTCAGTGGAAACGATCACGCGGGATTATACAATATCGCTCAATTTTTGGTGGGACCCGCCGATGAAGCAGTACATGACGCCGCTAGGCCTGAGGACGAAGATGACCATTTTGTATCACCGAACCAGGCTGTTACTGAATGCGAAATGATCTTGCTCAATGACTAGACAGGTGCGACAGGCAGTCATTTAGGATAGACAGGTTGTCCAATTTATTCATGAGAGCAGAGGCTATCCCCAAGCTGAATCAGCAGATCAGCGGCATGGGAGATAGCCTCTTTGTTCAACTTACCTTATCTTAGCGGTGTCCGAACACGGATACATCGATGACATCGAAGCCTCTTAGTCTGCGGTTCCCTTTGCAGAGGGCATGTGCTCTAATATGAAGCACTTCGCCAGGCACACGGAATGTCTCGGAGAACGATTCGCCTGGAGCCAGCTTGATTCTTCTCAGACGGCCTACGGCACGGCCGCGCTCCGAGCTGGAGAAGATCGTGATGATGACACAGGATACGGACTCAAAGCGATTGTCTGCATTAACCCGAATGGTCTCGAAGTTGCGGACATCGATACCTTCACGACGACGGCGACGGTCACGGTCTCTATCGCGGTCACGATCTCTGTCACGATCACGGTCACGGTCTCTATCGCGGTCACGATCTCTGTCGCGGTCACGATCTCTGTCGCGGTCACGATCTCTGTCACGGTCGCGATCTTTGTCACGGTCCCGATCATGATGGTGGTGATGGTGATGATGATCGTGGTCGTGATCATGGTCATGGTGATGGTGGTCATGATGACCATCGTGACGACGGCGAGTCAGCAATTTGGTTTGACCAGGACGAAGGAAAACACCTCTACGGGGGGTTGTGAACAATAATCTGTTATTTGACATGTATACACCTTCTTCTTATAAAGTACTACATGCTATGAGCGAGCTCTAGCAATTGCTTGTACTCTTGACTAAAGGTGAATGTCACAACCTTCGCAGAATAGGATTGTTAGTTAGGCTTTTGCAATCACTTTATCGATGATCCCGTAAGCCAGTGCTTCCTCCGCCGACATGAAATAGTCGCGGTCCATATCTCTCTCGATACGCTCTAGAGGCTGCCCGGTACGCTCCGAGGTAATCCGGTTCAGCTTCTCTCGATTAGCCAATATCCGCTTGGCGCTTATTGCGATATCGGCAGCCTGACCTTGAGCGCCGCCATGCGGCTGATGAATCATAATCTCGCTGTTCGGTAACGCGAGCCGCTTGCCTTTCTCTCCAGCCAGGAGCAGAATAGCTCCGAAGGAAGCAGCGAACCCTGTGCAGATCGTTTGAATTTGCGGCTGAATATACTGCATCGTGTCATAAATGGCAAGACCTGCTGTCACCGAGCCGCCTGGACTGTTAATGTACATATGAATGTCCTTCTCCGGATCATCAGCGGTCAGGAACAAGAGTTGGGCAATGATACTGTTGGCGACTGCATCGTTAATTTCTGAGCCGATAAATACGATCCGGTCCTTAAGCAAACGGGAATAGATGTCGTATGAGCGCTCTCCGCGATTAGTTTGCTCTACGACATAAGGTATAGGAATGTTCATCGTTTGGCCTCCGTTCAACTAGTGAAAGTGTTGTAGCGAATGATAAACGATTCAGAGTGCTTGAAAGATACGGTGCATATTAAATAAAATAAAGAAGAAAATGCGTATCTTTTGGGATGCTTCATTCGTTTATCCTATAAAGGGAGAGGCTTATCTTCGCGCGAGGAGGCTGTGCAATAATGAAGATGATTACGAAGGACATGACGGAGCAGCAAGAGCTCGATTGGGAGAGCTTGCAGACATCCCTATACCGTTACTGTCTGGTGCTGACCGGCTCGGAGTGGGATGCGGCGGACTTGTCGCAGACGGCCTGGAACAAGTCTATTCGTCGACTGCGGGAGCAAGGACATGACAATCCAGAAGCGTTCCTGCTTCGTACGGCCAAAAACAGCTGGATTGACGATTGCCGCAGGAAAGCGGCGTACAAGGAGCTTTTGGATGGAATGGTGCATACGTACCGGCAGGATGCTGCCATGCCGAAGACGCATGATTCCGAGCTGGCGATGCAAGCACTCTTCCGTCATCTATCCCCGATCCAGCGGACAGTCTTCGTACTAAGAGAAGCGCTCGGTTACTCTATTGCAGAAACAGCCGAATGGATGGAAACAACGGAAGGCGCAGTGAAGGCCGCGCTCTATCGCGCGCGTCAATCGCTTGGAGCTGTCAGAGAGAACATCAAAGGGGAAGAGTCTGTCGTTCTTCTAGATTCGGAGGATCGTGAGGCCGCAATTCGTTCAGTTAAGGCGCTGGAAGAAGGGCGAGTGGCGGATCTGGTCTACCTGCTCTATGGAGAGCCGTATTATACAGCTCATGCCGTGCAAGGCTACCATGCTCCCTTCCGGGCGAATCATACGTCCGGACAATCGTATTCTACAACATCCATGCGGATGTGTGCATAAGGTTAACGAGCAAAAAAAGACTAGATGTCGGGGCTATTCTTACAATAGCAGCCTCGCATCCAGTCTTTTTTATTGATATTTGCCAAGCATTTGCTGCAGCCTCTGTGCGATATGGGACCTCAGTGCTGGCGGTTCGATGACTTCGGCGTCTTCGCCAAAGCCGAGAATGAGATGCGGCAGCCAGCTCGTCAGCGATCGCTCATCCGATTGAAAACGAACGGTTAAGGAGCCGTCTTCATGATAGTCCTTCTCCGCCTGATGAAGACGATCAAGCGCCCTGGCCAGAGAAGTGGCGGAGAAATGGATCACGACCGTAATCGCTTTGCTTTCTTGCGAGCGGTAGTCGCTCCATTCATCGCGTTCGGCTTGCGGCTGATGCCGGTCTGCAAAGTGCTGGCCGATTGACTTCAGCTCTTCCATCCGGGACAGCTTGAACTCGCGGTAATCTTGACGATTTCGGCAATAGCCGTACAGATACCACGAATCGTTGCGGTATAACAGCTGCACCGGCTCTACGGTCCGCTCCAGCCGCTCGTTTTTCAAGCTGATATATTGGAAACGGACGACTCTGAGCTCGGAAATACTGTCTCGAAGCAATTGCAAGGATTTGCGGTAGACGTTGCGTCCCCCGATATCCAGGGACAGGGGGGAGGCTTGCTGTCCGCTCTGAATGGTCTTGAGCCTGCGAATGGTCTCGGCCGCTCGCTCGTCCTGGAAGACGGTAGACATCGACTGCAGCACGGTGACGAGCGAGTCAACGTCATAGCTGCCGAGCAGACTGCGGTCCATCTTGTATTCCTCCATAATGCCGTAACCGCCGTTGACGCCTTGATACGACACGACAGGGATGCCTGCGGCACAGATGGTCTCAATATCGCGGTAGATCGTTCGTTGCGATACGTTGTACTTGTCTGCCAGCTCGGATGCGGACAGAATTTCATTATTAAGCAGCATATAGACCAAGGAGATCAGTCTCTCCAGCTTCATGGGATTAGCTCCAATCGTATAGGGATGACACCTGAATCATGGAAGAGAAATAGGTTATCCCTGTTCCTTCTGAAAGGCGGCGATGGCGGCATAAGGTTCTTCCAGCAATCGCGGCAACTGAGCGAAGAGGGGAAGCAGCTTGCGGTAGGCTTCAGATGCCGCTTCGTCTGGCTTATGCGTATGAATGCCGCCGACCATTCCCTTTACTTCGTCAAGCGATTCGATCTCTCCTTGTCCGTACATCCCAAGCACAACAGCGCCAAGACAGGAGCTCTCGAAGCTTTCCGGCACGGTCACGTCCTGGCCGAACACATCTGCCAGCATCTGTCTCCATAGCTCCGAGCGGGCGAAGCCGCCTGTTGCAAGTACATGGGCAGGCGGGCCGATCAGCTCTTGCAGAGCCGATAATACGGTATATAAATTCATGATGACGCCTTCCATGGCCGCTCGGATCATATGCTCTTTCTTATGATGCATACCGAGGCCAAAGTAAGAGCCGCGCGCATTGGAATTCCAGATTGGCGCGCGTTCACCTGCTAGATAGGGGTGAAAGAGCAGTCCGTCCGATCCCGGCGGCACCTTAGCCGCAATGCCAGTCAGCAACTCGTACGCATCAATGCCCAGCCGCTTGGCTGTCTCCACTTCGGCGCTTGCCAGCTCATCCCGAACCCATCGAAGAATCATGCCCCCATTGTTCACAGGACCGCCGATGACCCAATGCTTCTCGGTAAGCGCGTAACAGAAGACGCGGCCTTCCGGATCGGTAACAGGTCTGTCCGTCACCGTTCGGACCGCACCGCTAGTGCCGATAGTGACCGCTACAACGCCGGGATCGATAGCAGCTACTCCAAGATTAGAGAGGACGCCGTCATTAGCGCCTGTAATAAACGTCATATCGGCGGGAAGCCCTGTTGCTGCCGCATAGTCTGGATGAAGTCCTGACATGGCGTGGGTAGTAGCCACCGGCAGTGATAATTGTTCGCGGGTTATGCCAGCAAGCTGGAGCGCTTCCTCGTCCCAGTCCAATGTCTCCAGATTGAGCAGCCCGGTTGCGGAAGCAATGGAATGATCGATCACATATTGGCAAAGCAGACGATGGAAGACGAATTCTTTGATAGAGATAAACTTATGGTTCGGCTTGAACAACTCCGGTCTCTCGTTGCGCAGCCACACAAGCTTGACGAGCGGCGACATCGGATGGATAGGCGTGCCTGTGCGCCGGTAGATTTCATGGCCGTTATGATGGGTCTTGATCCTATCGGCATAGGCCGCGCTGCGATTGTCCGCCCATGTAATGGATGGTGTGAGCGGCAGGCCGTCACCGTCTACGACAATGAGACTGTGCATGGCGGAGCTGAATGCAACAAATCCGACTTCCTCGCCAGCTGCGCCGGCTTGCTCCAGACAGCCTCGGATGGAAAGGATGACGGCCTGAAAGATAAGCTCAGGATCTTGCTCTGCGACTCCTGGCGCGGGAGTCAAGAGAGGGTATTCCATTCCGTGGCGGCTAAGTGCATGGCACTTGGTGTCAAATAATACCGCTTTCGTGCTGGTTGTGCCGATATCGACGCCCATCCGATAAGGTTTCATCTTCATTATACCTCCTGCATAGTGAAGCAAAGAATAAGTAGCTTGTCTTGCTCTTCTTGCTGCAGAACCCCATTTACTAGGGCTCTAGCGATAGAATTTCGCGGAGATCCTGTTCAGATAAGGAAGAGATGGATTCATTTCCGGCTTCAACGATGTCGTCTATCAGTCCTTTTTTGCGCAGCTGAAGCTCAACCATCTTGTCTTCTACCGTTCCTTCCGCAACGAGGCGGATAATCTGGACGACATTCTTCTGTCCGATTCGGTGTGCGCGGTCAGCGGCTTGCTGCTCAACGGCGGGATTCCACCATAGATCATACAGAATGACAGTATCCGCCCCTGTCAGATTAAGCCCGGTACCGCCAGCCTTGAGCGACAGCAGGAACAGCTCTCGCTCGCCCTCGTTAAATCTGCTGCAAAGCTCCACACGCTTCTTCGCCGGCGTAGTTCCATCCAGATAGAAGTAGCTGACGCCGCGATAGCCGAGCTCCCGCTTGATAATGTCCAGCATCTCTGTAAATTGGGAGAAGATAAGCGCCCGCTTGCCGGAATTGCGGCATTCCTCTACCAGCTCCATTAACTGCTCGAACTTGGCTGAGCTGCCGTTATACCCTTCAACGAATAAGGCTGGATGGCAGCAGAGCTGGCGCAATCTCGTAATACCAGCCAATATTCGGATGCGATTTCGCCCGTAATCTCCACTGTCCAAATGCTTCAGAGAGTCCTGACGCAGCTTCGCCAGATAAGCGGTGTATAGCTTCTTCTGTTCCGGCAGCAGCTCGGTGGAGATTGTCGTCTCGATCTTCTCCGGCAGCTCCTTCAGCACATCAGACTTGAGCCTGCGCAAGAGAAAGGGTCTGCTGCGCTTCGCCACGACGTCTCTCGCCAGCTCGCCGAACGCCTTTTTGGAAGGGAACAGCTCAGGGAAGACGACTCGGAAGATGGACCATAGCTCGTCCAGCCTGTTCTCGATCGGCGTGCCTGTCAGTGCAAAGCGATAGGTTGCCTTAATCGCTCTTACTGCGCTTGCGGTCTGGGTGGTGTCGTTCTTGAAAGCTTGGGCTTCATCGAAGATCACTGTATGGAAAGGATGCTTGGCATATTGCTCAAAGTCTCTTCGCAGCAGCGGATAAGAGGTAATGATGATATCGGGCTTAGCTGCTGACTCTGATTCATCGGCATATTCACCAAGACTGGTCGCGGTTCTGGCGGTATGAATATCATAAAGCACGCCATTGCGTTCTTCCTTGCTCCCATCGGCTACGATAACATGCAGCTCCGGTGCGAATCGCTCCAGCTCATTGCGCCAATTGTAGATGAGTGATGCAGGCGCAGCGATTAGCGCAGGCTGTCCGGAGGCCCGAATGGCCGGTGCAACAGAGAGGAGATAGGCAATGCTCTGAACGGTCTTGCCTAGTCCCATCTCGTCGGCCAAGATGCCGCCGAACCGGTAATGCGCGAGCGTCTTCATCCATTGATAGCCGTATCGCTGATAATCGCGCAGAACGGGCTCCAGCTTCTCGGGAACCGGAAAGTCGAGCTGATCCGGATGACGCATATCGTCCAATAGCTCGCGAAGCGATCGTCCAAGTTTGATAGTGGCATGCTCGATCGGCGTATCCAGCAGCGCCATAGCACGGCCCACAGGAATGCCTGTACCTTCGCCGAACAGAGTCGGGTGATGCAAGCCTACTCCGTTCATGACCCGCAAGAGAGCATCGAACTGTCCGGTGTTTAAAGGGAGGAGCGATCCACGAGCTAGTTTGTAATACGGCTTCTTCTCTTCGACGGCTCGTACGATCGCCTTAATCTCCCCTTCGCTGATGCCGTCCATCTGGAAGCGGAAGTGAAGCCAGTCGGTGCGTTCCTGCCATGTAATGTGCAGCTTGGGCGGCGGTATATCCGTGGCGAGCCGCAGCCTTACAGCGGAGGTGGCGTATACAGCCAGATGCTGCTCCAGCAGTGGCACCACTTCATGAAGAAAGTGAAACTCCGCATCGTCGCCCTCAATCAAATATCCGCCTTCTGTCTTGCCAAAGCGCTCATCCTCCATCATGGCGAGGATGTCCCCTTCCTTCTCTTGCTCCCGCATGAGGATACGGTCAGCTCCTCTTGGCTTGTCGGGTTCAAGCGGATTAAGTACGATATCGCCGTACTGGAATTCGAGCCCTGCAAGAAGCTTGCCGCGAAGCCTGTCCAGGTACATACGAGCTTGCAATGGCTGATAAAGTATCAGATTGGCAATCGATTCGGATACTTGGACAAAGCCCAGCTTCCTAAGACCGGGCAATACGCGCTGCATAAAAGGTTCGATCTGCTCATGAGCGATCGTGACCCGGCTCATCTTCTCCGATTCACGGGTGTCGGAGTAGAAGATGGCGTTCAGCCTTGCGAGCTGAGCCAATTGCTGGTGATGGACTCGATAGAAAATTCCTTCTGCGAACAGCATGCCGTAAGCATCCAGTACGACCAACTCGCTTAAGCCTTCAGCGGCAAGCTCATAACCTTCGGCGTCAGCGGCAAGGCCGAGGTGAAAGCGAAACGGAGCTTTCTCCTGCTCTTGAGCTAGCGTTAGTATTGGATAATCTTGAAACCCGCCGCTGTAATCGGACGGAATACTAACTCGGACATGGGATGCTTGCATAAGCGCAGCTAATAGTTCATTCCAGGCAAAAGGTGGAATATTGAGCAGCCGCTCGCTATCCGATGTTCGCCGAGGGGCTGTACCTGCATGTGCAAGCGAGTTCTCATCCTGCTTCTCCTGCTCGATCATCCGAATGAGTTTGTCCAGCACAGCATGATCTTTGCTTGAGAAGCGATGGAGCGCAGGATTATAAGCGAACAGCTTGGTGAACGGGTAGGATTGACCGTCCCGGATTCGCTCCAGCAGCTCCTGAATCCGCTGGACGACATAGAACCGTCCGGAGCCAATCTTTAGTTCGATGCCAACCCGATGCTTCCCATTCCCAATGGGCATAAGGCGGCAGCCGAATTCGACCGTCAGTAAGTCGCGGTCATCGCGCAGCTTGCCTGCCGCCGCTGTTCGCGAGATACGCGCCTCTTGGAACAGACCTAGCAAATGCTCCACGACGTCATGATCGGAATCGCTGCTCAAATATACTTTGCCCTTAGGCTCACCCACTCGTCTTGCTGGCTGGCGGGAGTCTGTCATAGATTTCGAGAGATGAATTAAAGCTGCAGCTGTATGCTTACAGTAATCATCATCGGTATAGAAGGCGAGGCATGTACACTCCGCTTGAAAGGAAGAGTCAGCCCTCTGCCATAGACTTACTTCATAGTTTCGTTTGCCGCTAGCGACAAGGGCAACATAACGCCCCTCACCCTCTTGACGATTGGATAATACTTGTCCGTTCCGTTCGATTACGGCACCGTCCGCAAAATGATCGGGACCGCATAGCTTCAGGATGAGGGCTTGATTGATATGAAAACTCATTGCGATCTCCTTTATGGAAAATGGTAGGATTGATGTTTGATCGAGATACAATACCGTCATCCTTCATTATAAATCATTTTTGAGAATAAGGAGCAACTTAGGTATTGCGAACTTGAACTGAATCCTTTATTATGGACATTAGAGATACTTGTTATCTATAATTATAAAGAGGAGGTAAAACACGCCGTTTTCTAAAAGAACAGATTATTCCCTGCACGACGTCAAATATTTGGAGAACGCGAAGCTTGTGCTTACGTCGAGATATTCGGCACTTAGGTTTTTGAAAGTTACATGGAGTGTGAAATCTAGTATGGCAGCTTTAGGAAATCAAAAAATCAGACACTTCTTCTGTTCTAATTATGGATATTAGGGATCTATAAAGAATTATTAGATGAAGTGAAAACAGAGGCTTGGGGGAAAAACGAATGAGTAATTTGCACAATATGAAGCGCGGCCCGATCATGTTTGCTCTGATTATCGGCATGTTTGTTGCAGCTTTAAATGAGACGCTAATGGGCAATGCCCTTCCCGAATTGATGAAATCTTTTGACGTGTCTGCGGCGACGGCTCAGTGGCTTTCCACTGCTTACATGCTCGTTGTTGGCGTGCTTGTTCCTGTGACTGCAATCCTGCAGCAATGGTTCACGACCCGCCAAATCTTTTTGTCGGCGATGGTACTGTTTTTCGTCGGAACGGTCACCTCGGCGATTTCGCCAGAATTCAGCGTGCTGCTGGTCGGACGGGTCATTCAAGCGATAGGAACGGGCATGCTGCTGCCGCTTGTCATGAACGTCATCATGACCATTTATCCGCCGGAAAAGCGGGGAGGCGCAATGGGAATGTTAGGACTCGTCGTTATGTTCGCGCCAGCGATTGGCCCGACCATATCGGGTTTAGTAGTTGATGGGCTTTCGTGGCGGTGGCTGTTTTACCTTGTAATACCGTTTGCGCTGCTCTCTATTATTATAGGAGCTGCGGTCTTGAAGAATGTGTCGGAAGTGACCAAACCGAAGGTAGACTTCCTATCCATCGTGTTGTCGACGATCGGCTTCGGCGGAATCGTCTATGGGTTCAGCAGTGCTGGTGAGCATGGTTGGTCGGAACCTCAAGTCATCTGGACGATCGCCGTTGGCGGTGTTTCTTTGTTGCTGTTCATCTGGAGGCAGCTATTACTAAAGCAGCCTGTCATGGATTTGCGTGCGTTTCGTTATCCGACATTCGCACTTGTCGCAGTGCTGCTTTTTGTACTCATGATGACATTTTTCTCTTCGGCCATTATGCTCCCGATGTTTATGCAAGGCGTGCTTATGGTAACGGCGTTCAAGTCCGGATTGATCCTTCTTCCAGGAGGAATTGTGAACGGGATTATGGCTCCGATCTCAGGCAAGCTGTTTGACAAGTTTGGGCCTCGTGTTCTGGTCATTCCAGGGTTGGCCATTGCCGTCATTTCGTTGTGGCAATTCACCCGATTCGACGAAACGACAAGCACGAGCTTCCTGGTAGCCGTTCATATTGCTCTGATGATTGGCATCGCGCTAGTCATGATGCCTGCACAGACAGCTGGACTTAACCAGTTGCCAAGCCATTTGCACCCCCACGGAACTGCGATCTTGAATACGCTGCAGCAGGTATCCGGCGCAATCGGCACTGCTCTGTATATCAGCATTATGTCTGGTGGACAGAAGCAGTACTTGAACGAAGCGAACGATCCACAGGCTCCGGCAGAAATCGCGAATGGGCTCGCGTTCGGTATTAACAACGCATTTTGGTTCGGTGTCATCATCGCACTCATTGCGCTCGCACTCGGTCTCTTTCTCCGTAAAGAGAAGTCGCCGGAGCATGAACAGGCGGCAGGATGAATTAGGCCGATCGTCTAGAGACATTCATAACCATAAGAAAAGTGAGGAAACTATATATGAACGATTTTTTTAATGCATCCATTTGGGAAAAAGTGTGGAAAGACGAATCCGATTTGAAAATCAACAGGATGAAAAAGAATGGAATCGATCCTACCCGAACGTTTGATCAAAAGGCCAAGACATTCAACGAGCATTCGTTTAGCGAAGAGGGAAGAAAACGAACGAAACGAATCATGAACTGGCTGGAAGGACAAGGCGTGCCATTCGAAAATGCCTCTATTCTGGATATTGGCGCCGCATCGGGCGTGTTCTCGGTGCCGTTTGTGGAGCGAGGGGCCCGTGTAACCGCGGTAGAAACCTCTCCTCCGTTGATCGAATTGCTGGAACAAAACATTTCGAAAATCGCTGAAGGCCAGGTGAAGATTGTACCCGAACCATTTGAAAAGATTGATGTAGAGGCCATCGGCTGGAGCAAGGCCTTTGATCTCGTCTTTGTCTCCATGAGTCCGGTTATTCACAATTGGGAGAGCGTCGAGAAGGTGCTTCAGTGCGCTCGAAAGTTCTGTTATATCAGTATGCCTATAGTTCCAACGGAGCACAGCCTAGTGAGTGAGATTTGGCCGCTCGTCACAGGTCAACCTTTTCATTCGGAACTATCGGAAATGGGATATTTGCAGCATCTACTGTATCTAAAGGGTTATGCATACGAATCATTGATTACCCGGGAAGTGAAGACGAGGGAAGTCTCCAGAGAAACGGCGTTGCAGGAAGCGATGACATGGCTTGGCCATCGTCGTCTGCCTGTTGATGAGCGGAATGAGAAGATCATTACCGATTATTTGATGCAAGCGTACCCTTCGGGCAAAGTTGTCATCCAAGAGGGCGGACGCTTTGGCAAGGTACTGATTCGATTGCAGGATCAGCACATGTATACGAGAGAGGTTTGAAAAATGATCCATTCATGGGAGGAATAGGATCGCGCATACCTTTCTCAACGCTTGGATATCGCCGACCATAGTGTGCTTGTTTCCTTGGGGGTGAAGAGGGGTTAAATGAACAGCGCGTGGTGGTATGCTTGAATCTGATGAATATAAAGATGTGGTCAAAAGGGACATTGTCGAGGCTAAAAGGTTGAATATTACAAGAGGACGTTTTTTAAGTGCACTGAACTCGATTTGGGAAGAAGAGAAATATCAAAAACCGGAATTAATGGAGCTGTCAAAGGAGGGTGATAGCTGCACTATCGGGACTTGCAGTATATAATTTGGTTCGTAAAAATTAAATGTTGTTGAACGGCTCCCGTCATTTAACGGATAGGGTCGTTCAACTTACGAATCTCCAACCTCTTTACTTTTAAGAAGCGTGATGGTATATTGAGTTCTATAGATATAGAACTATAGAAATGAAAGTTGGGAGGTGACATGAATGGGAGTAAATCGAGAAGATATGGGACAAGCGGTTAAAGTGTTTAAAGCTTTAGGGGAACCTACCCGGTTGAAAATCGCCTTGCTGCTCGCGAAAGAGAGTAATTTATGTTTTACCGCCATCGGTGAACAGCTTGAATCGGTTGCAGGCTCGACGCTATCTCATCATTTGAAGCAACTGACGGAGTCTGGCTTGATTGATTTTCGTAAGAGTGGTTCGTTTATTCACTATAACGTCAATCGAGACATCGCGGAAAAATTTGCGCCCTATTTATTGGCGTAATTTTTTTGATCATCATTTCTATATTTTTAGAACTATAGAATTAAAGGGTATACCCTATTAAGAAGGAGAGAATGATTATGAGCGTTCAAACGAATACGATGGAGATTGGAATTAGCACATTCCTCCATGCAAATCCCGGAAATGGCGGTGTCTCGCACGCCCAGAGGCTGCGCCAGGCGATAGAAGAGATTCAATTGGCTGATCAAGTCGGCCTGGACGTCTATGCCATCGGCGAGCATCATCGCATCGATTATACAAGCGCGTCGCCAGCCGTCATTCTGGCAACCGCTGCTGCTACAACGAAGAGGATTCGGCTCTCTAGCGCAGTGACGGTGCTATCTTCAGATGATCCGGTGCGAGTATATCAGGACTTTGCCACGCTGGATGGTCTAACGAACGGGCGAGCGGAGATCATGGCCGGACGAGGTTCATTCATTGAGTCGTTTCCGCTATTCGGCTATGATTTGAAACATTACGAGGAACTGTATGAAGAGAAGCTAGAACTGCTGTTAAAAATCCGCGCTTCCGAAAAGGTGACCTGGCCCGGCGGTCATCGCCCTGCTATTGATAACATGGGTATTTATCCGCGTGCACAACAGGAGCTTCTGCCTGTCTGGATTGGTACGGGCGGCAGTCCGGAATCCGCCATTCGGGCTGGCAGGCTGGGACTTCCGATTATCTTCTCCATCCTGGGCGGGATGCCGGAGAGATTTGCACCTTTGGTGCAGTTGTATAAGGAAGCAGCGATGAAAGCTGGTCACGATCCCAGCAAGTTGCAAATCGCTACGCATTCGCATGGCTTTATTTCAGATAAGACTCAAGAGGCAACAGAACGATATTACTCGGTTATGGCCGCTCAAATGAACAAGATTGGACGGGAACGAGGCTGGCACCCTTACTCACGTGACACATACGATGCGGCCAGCAGCCTTCACGGCGCTCTTTATGTCGGGGACCCCGAATATGTTGCAGAGAAAATCGTACTGCTGAATCAGAACCTAGGCTTAACCCGATTTTTGATGTACGTTGATTTCAGTTCGTTGCCGCATCGTGACTTGCTGCGGACCATTGAACTTCTCGGAACCAAAGTAGCGCCGATTGTTCGGAAAGAGCTCGCCCGTCAGTCCGATAGCCGTAACGCTTAAGCCGCGAATGAATGTTGGAGTAAAGAGTCTGAATGAGCTTGAAATAGCGTTGGCGAGTAGAACAGCTTATTTTTTTAAACATGATTTCTATAGATTTAGAACTATAGAAATAAAGAGGAGATCATTTAGATGAGAAATTCACGGAAAATTTATATTCTTGCCATAATCAGTTTTTTAGTCGGAACTTCGGAATTTGTAATTGCCGGCATTTTGGATATGCTGGCAAGTGATCTTGGGGTGTCAGTAGCGGCGGCCGGACAGCTGATAACTGTCTACTCGCTTGCTTATGCCGTCGGTACTCCGATTCTTATTGCGCTCACGGCAAAAATGGATCGAAGAAAGCTTATGTTGTTGGCCTTGGGTTTATTTTTCGTAGGAAATTTGATTACTATTACATCTACAGGATACGGCATGTTGATTGGAGCAAGAATTCTGTTGGCGATCAGCACGGGGGTATTTATGGTCGTCGCTCTGACCGTTGCGGCCAAGATATCTCAACCTGGAAGACAGGGCAGCGCTATCGCTACCGTACTCTTGGGCTTTAACCTTGCGCTGATTCTCGGGGTTCCGCTGGGAAGGATTATTGCGAACTCGTATGATTGGAGAATCATCTTCATGGGGATAGGAGCACTCAGCTTGCTCGCGATGTTTGTCCTATTGCTGACGATTCCGAAATCGGAAGGAGAGGTTCCCGTTCCGATTCGGGAACAGCTCGCTTTATTAAAAAATCCAGGCATCCTGATCGCCCTGTCCATCAGCTTTTTCTGGATATTAGGATATATGATTCTGTACACCTATATAACACCGTTTCTTCTGACAGTTACGGGGATGAGCGAGCGGATGGTAAGCGTCGGGTTGTTTGCATTTGGTCTGGCCAGTCTCGTAGGCTCCCAAGTTGGCGGCTTCGGTGCAGATAAATGGGGTATCCCCCGCACGATGATTGGTAGCTTGCTCTTTCACTCCGCGATCCTATTTTTATTAACAGCGTTTGCCCATTCGACCATCTTCGTATTGCCGTTGCTTATGTTGTGGTCCTTCTTCGCTTGGTCGATGGGGCCGGTTCAACAAGTTTATTTAATTGGCATGGCTCCCCAAGCTTCGGGGATCATCTTGAGTTTGAACAGTTCTATCATTCAGTTGGGCATGGCCGTAGGTGCTGTAATCGGCGGCGTCGTTGTAGAAAACATCTCTCTGAACGCAGTCGGTTGGCTTGGCGGAATTGGCGTCGCAATTGGGCTCATCCTGGCTGTCTACTCCTTATCCATGCGTCGTAGAGCTGCTACGAAACAAAATGGAGCGTAACCGATAAACCGCATAGCTATTAGGGTACTGCTATTTGGATCATTATGTAATATAATCACTTTTGTATAACGATGAGCAGCTATGATTTTACGGGAAGCATGTATCGAAGGACAGCACGATCTCGTATGTGATATTTGCGAAGTTCAAGATCGACCTATTTGATAGTCACTTAGAAAGAGAGGCGTTGTCATGCCTTTTACATTCGCACATCCGCTGTATGCAGCGCCTCTAAAGCTGGTGAAACCTGGAATGGTCAGTTTGACGGGGTTGATCCTGGGCAGCTTGTCGCCTGATTTTGAATATTTTATAGCTTTAGAGCCTTATCAGACAATTGGCCATAGCGGGCTTGGCTTGTTGATACAAGCAATACCGTTAAGTCTTCTTTTGGCATTATTGTTCCATTATCTGATCAAAGCACCCTTGGCCGATCACTTGCCCGGATTCCTCGGGCTTTCGGGGAAGGCAAAAGGAATTATTGACCGTTATCCTTGGCGAATGAAGAGATGGGGAGACTGGTCAATCTTCCTTGTGTCGGTTGTGATTGGCTTTGCGACTCATGTGTTTCTGGATGCCTTTACCCACTATGGCGGATACTTTGTTGTGAGGTGGACGATACTGAGGGAGACATTGTTCGGCTTCCCTGTATTCAAACTGCTACAGCATGGCTTATCGTTAACGGGCTTGGCGGTGTTCGCCATTATGGCGTTGGTCTGGCTGAGACGGCCGTCATCCGAAGATTTAAGGGATATTGGCCGAGGTCGTGTATCCGCTAAAGCAAAGCTGTTGTATTGGGCTATCGTTGGGTTGACCGTTGTGGCAACTTCTGCGAGCAAGCTTCTTTTCTCTACGTCCGGCAATTACATCGGAATGCTTGTTGTGTCGCCGATAAGCGGATTCTTTTTGGGACTGGTCCTGGCTTCAATTTGTGCTCGTTTATGGAGGAAATAGAGATAGAGAAGGATAAGGAATTATGGAAACAGATGATAGAATTAATCTGAGCCGTTCCACCAACAAGATTGTTTGGAGATCATGATGGAAATGGAACGGGTTTGACTTTGCTAACTGTATGAAATATTATTACAGTATAGTTTGAAAGGAGGCCGCGGTACGATGCGAAGCGAATTTACGGTAGCGGTCCATTGTCTGGCGCTGCTTGCCTATTTGCCGGAACATCGGGCCAGCAGCGAGCTTCTTGCCCATAATGTATCCACGAATCCGACGCGTATTCGGAAAATTATGAGCACGCTCAAAAAGTCCGATTTTGTGAAAACAAAAGAAGGGATCGGCGGAGGTTACGAATTGAATTGTAATCCGGCCGAGGTTACGCTGGCAGTCGTGTACCGGGCGATATGCGGAGGCACCTTGAAGCCGCATTGGTCGTCGGGCAACCCGGAGGAACAGTGTCTGGTATCCGCTAATATGGCGCTTGTTATGGACGGTTTTTTTCGGGAAGCAGAACTTCATTACGAGGAATATCTGGAGCGCAATACGCTTCAGACGGTATTGGAACGATTGAGACAATGCCAACAGAAAACAGCAAGAGGTGAGTCCCATGTCCATGATTAATGAAAACAAGGATGGTGCAAAAGCAGGCCCGTCCTTCAGCATACCGCTATCCGTTCTTGACGTATCGCCGATTGTGCAAGGTGGCACGGTAGCGGAATCGTTGCGCAATACGCTGGATCTGGCACAGCATGCGGAGCGCTGGAATTATAACCGTTATTGGCTTGCGGAGCATCATAATTCACCGAGCATCGCAAGCTCGGCTACATCGGTCGTAATCGGGCATGTCGCTGCCGGCACATCAAGCATTCGAGTTGGATCGGGAGGCATCATGCTGCCCAATCACGCACCGCTTGTTATTGCGGAGCAGTTCGGTACGCTGGAAGCTTTGTTCCCAGGGCGTATCGATTTGGGGCTGGGCCGTGCGCCGGGCACGGATCAATTGACGGCAACAGCGCTGCGCGGCGTAAGGGGCAGCAATGGAGGCAACTTCCCAGAGCAGCTGGAGCAGCTTCGGGCTTATCTTAATCCCAGCGGAGCAGAGGTAGCGATGCCGGTCAGAGCGATTCCAGGCGAAGGAGCAAACTTGCCGATCTGGCTGCTTGGTTCCAGCGACTTCAGCGCCATGCTGGCGGCACAGCTTGGCTTGCCGTTCGCCTTCGCGGGCCACTTCTCGCCTACGTATACGGTTCCCGCTATGAATCTGTATCGCAACAACTTCCAACCGGGCGTGCTGGACAAACCGCATGGTATGGTTGCGGTCAATGTGGTAGCTGCAGATACCGATGAAGAAGCCACATATCTGGCTACTTCGATGCAGCAGCTATTCCTCGGATTCGTCCGCAATCGTCCGGGTCCGCTGCCGCCTCCAGTCCGGGATATCGACCAACTGTGGACAACGCAAGAGAAGCATATGCTGCAGCAGCAGCTTGGCTCCTCCATTGCCGGTAGTCCAGAGACGGTGAAGGCGAAGCTCGATCAATTTATCGAGGCGACTGGCGCTGACGAGATCATGATGGCCGCTCATATCTATGATCACGCGGCGCGTCTGCGCTCCTATGAGATCATTGCCGGATTGTAACACCGATTCATTCAAATAAAATGGAGGCTGTCTCTAAGGTCAATTGCATTGACCTTTTGAGACAGCCTCTTTGAGTGGGGGGAAGACTTTTGCGGGGGATAGTTGTAATTGAACACCGCTATTACGCTCCAATCGACGACGGAGCTTAATTAGGTTGCCATACACTACTAATTCGCTCCAATCGCCGACTTTGCCCAATTAGTTGTGCCACACACCGCTAATTTACTCTATTAGTCAACTTAGCCTCTTTAACGTTGCCATGCACTACTAAGTTCGTTCAAGCCGAACTCCGAATAACTTACCGAACGAAACATCGCGGCAACTGTTTTTGATCCTTGTATGGGATCATATTATTCTGCTGCCATAGTTGAATCGTCCGGCGGGCGAAAGCCTCTTCGCAACTCCGCTATAGAGAAGCCAAAATCCATCTGAAGATGCGGATAGTCCTTAAATCCCTCCCAGTCGCCTCCCCAACTGAAACCAAGATCTTTGGCAATCGCTACGACTTCCATCCAATCCGGCTTTCCGTTTCGGTTTCCATCGTACTCCAGATCCCATATGGCTTTTCCTTTAGGTGTCAGAAGCGCAAAGTCGATAGCAAGTCCATAATTGTGATAGGAGCCACCACCCTTGACATGAGTAACAATGGGTCCTTTGGTCGTGCGTCCTTGTTCATACAAAGCATCTTGATCTTCATGACTGCGATGTCCGTCCGTAATGAGTATGCGAATGCCAAGTTCGGCCGCTTCAGCGATTAGTTCTTCTTTTTTCAATAATACATACGGATGAAGCTCTGTAATGGGCGGTGCTTCTTTAGTAATAAACGGGATAGAGCGCTCCACACGGTCGCTCCAACTTCTGTATATGGAGGCTGCAAGCATCAAAATAAACAAGAAAATAATCCAGTTTCGAAGCTGCTTTCGACGTCGAGGAATGCGTTGCTGCGGCCAATGAGGAGGCAGCGGCGGAGGCGAGCTTTGTTGCATTTGAGCCATTCACGATCTCCTTTTACTTAAATAGTTGGTTCTATCGTAATGGACACCGGGTCTGAACGCAACGTGCGGAGGTCGAGGATATGTCATTACACGGCTTGTCTGATTCAGCATATGTTGAGGTTGTTCAAGACATCAAGCTGAGCGAAGGAATGAATATTGCTTCTAACTGAATAGAAACTGTTTGCAAATGAACTAATCATCATTGAAATTATTACATTTGGCAAGAGAAAAAACGCGTTGCTGTTCTAGGTCTTTTGTTATAAAAAAAATGTATTTTTACATCAATAGATATAGGTATATAAGAGAATATGTGGTATATTTCAAATTGTGTGTAGCCAAATCTATCATTTATCTAAGGAGTGGAAGTTTTGAAGAAGAAATGGACATCGCTATTGGCTGCTTTTGTCATGGTTTTTGTATTGGCAACAGGCGTGCAGGCACAAGGCAACACTGCAACTGCAAGTGAAGCAGTGAAAGTATGGATTAACGATGATGAAGTTCAATTCGGCGCGAACGCCCCTGTTGTAGTAAACGGGACAACGCTGGTTCCGGTAAGAGCTGTACTGGAATCGTTAGGCTATGCACTGGCTTGGGATGAAGATGAGCAAGTAGTAGTTGCTGAAAAGTACGGCTTTTCGATTGCGGTACAAATTGGAAACCCGGTGGGAGGCGTTAACGGGGCTTCAAAGGAACTCGCGATTGCTCCTCAAATTCTAAAAGGTTCCACGTATGTCCCAATTGCTTTCATAAGTGAAGCTATCGGTTACGAGTTGAAATGGGACGCTGCAAGTCGCACTGTTCTATTATCCAAAGAAGCAAGCAAAGGCTATCTATGGAAAGTAGAGAAGGACGGAGCAGAGGTTTATCTGATGGGTTCCATCCATGTAGGTGACCCTAATCTGTATCCGTTGCGCGATGAAGTGGAACAAGCCTTTGATGATGCCGATCATTTGGTAGTGGAAGTTGATATAACCAAGGCAGGAGAAGAGTCGGTACAAAAAGAAATTGCAGCGATTCAAGTATACTCAGATGGTTCAACATTGAAGGATCATGTAAGTGGAGATACTTATGCGCGCGTTCAATCTTTTCTTGAAGAGATTGGTTTAGAGAGTAATGCATATGATACTTATAAACCTTGGTCTGTAAATCTTGATATGACGAATTACGCAGCAGCAGTAGCCGGCTACCAAGGCGGAATTGGCATCGATATGTACTACTTGAACAGAGCTCTCGCAACTGAAAAGCCAATTTTGGAGCTGGAGTCATTTACTTCTCAATTGGGATTGTTCGATAGTTTTTCGAAGGAATTGCAAGAGTCGCAGTTGAACGAAACCTTAGACGGAATCTTCGGTGTGAAGGAAACAACAGAACCGACAATAAACGCATTGGCCGACTTATGGATCCAAGGCGACGATAAAGGACTGGAAGCTCTAGTTTCTGAGATACAAAAACAAGAAGAGTTTTACGAGAAGCTGATCAAGAAACGTCATACTGGCATGCTGGAGAAAATTGAAGGTTACTTGAATAATGAGAAGAAGGAATCTTATTTCGTAGTAGCTGGATATCTTCATATGCTGGGCAAAGACGGCTTGGTCACGCTGTTGCAAGAAAAAGGATATACAGTTACACGTATCTAGTGTCTTTAACTTTATGAAACAAGGCGGTCCAGTTGAATGGGCCGCCTTTGCTTTGCGCTTGAGGATTATCTTAATTGAGGAGTTGCTTTAAGAAATAGTGAAACATAAACTAAAACGAACCTTTAAACATATTGGAATGGTCATACTTGGTGTATTCATCGTATTTATCGTATTGATTATCAAGGAAACATGGATGGATCAAAATAAATTAAGTCTGATGCGAACGGATATTGTACAAAACTATTATGATGAAACGAAACTTCGCGACATCATGAAGGAACAACTGGGCAAGGATTACTTAGGTGAGTTGGAGCAGGATTTCGACCATTTTGTAATGAGCATTGTGACCGAAAGATTATCCGAATACGAACCTGAGAGGAATAAACGCTATAACACCTTTATGTCGAGCGATAGAATGCGCGAATTTCATGAAGATGCTACCGACCAGTCGGCAAGCACTAGCGGTTATGCATCAGATGAACACACGTATTACTTGCAACTCCCACGATTTTATAACGGAATTACTTATAAAAAAGTAAAGTCGCTCGTTCCTGAGATGAAACGCTATAACCGTTTAATTATTGATCTTCGCGATAATGGCGGTGGGCATGTTACAGAATTCGCAAAGGTTGCAGAACTGTTTGTCCCCAAAGACGCACATTTGTATAGCCTGACCACCAGCAAAGGTGTAACGAAAATGTACTCTTCTAATGAATCTCCTTTGATGTTTGAACAAATTGTCATTCTTATCAACGATAATACCGCCAGTGTATCCGAACTGTTTATTCTAGCGCTAACTGGAAATCTGGATAACGTGACCCTTATCGGTACAGAAACGTACGGGAAGGAGGTTGCCTACTCCATTCGCGAATTCAAGGATGATTCTGCACTGCTATTTATTACCTCTTTGATGGAGGGCCCCAATGGGATGAAAATTGATGGACCAATCAAACCAGATGTATATATCGGACGTACGAAGGATGAATATCAATCTATTCTGGATGAGGCCTTGCGCAAAGAAGTGAGTGAGAAGGATAAGGAGGAGCAACTTCATGCGGCTATTAAGTATTTGAACCAAGGCACTCCATAATTGGCTAACGACCCGTATGAAAGAGTAGTTCTGAAGCAACAAGAATACTGGATCAGCAATAAACCAATCATAGTATTCAAGTTAATAGAGAATGCTTGCTTATAACATATGACCGCTGTTTGACTAAGAGACTGGCAATGTCGCTTGTTGTAATGGATGGCCTGTCCAAGCCGCAAGTATTCGACGGAACTTTCGATGAATATGAGGCCAGTCAGCGGCTGAGGGACATGCCTGCAGAACAGTTAGTCTTTTAGCAACCGGTATAAATAGTCCACAGAGCGCATAGCATATTCCTGTCTGATCAGTTTGCCGTTTCTCAGCACGATCAGGCAAGGGACGCTTCCGATTTGCCACTGCTCTCTTAGTCGGGGAGTAAAGTTGATGTTAGTCTTATATAGCGGAAAATCGATACCAGCGGCTTCGGCAATCTCCAGCATACGTTCCGCGACTTTGCAGGTGCCGCACATTGGTGTGGTGAACAGAATAGCCGCCCGGGCGATATCGGCGTGATTGAGTTGAAGCAGTTCCTTCTCGGCAAGCTCTTGAAGAGGCAATTCGTGATGCTCCTTTCCGTCAAGGGTTTATGTTTTTCATCATATCAAATTTTTCATTTTTTTTCGAAAAAAAATGAAACCAGATGAAACGTTGCCCCGTATAGATCACATGTACAGCACAAAACCATGAATGTTATATACTCCAAAGGGGAGTAGCTCATACAGTAAAGTCGTCATTACGAGAATAATTTTATTCTCCGGCTTTATTGGCAACGCATGAAGCTTGCGTTGTTTGCGAGACCTTTGTCTAGTGTTTTTTTACACTTAGGCAGAGGTCTTTTTGTGTTCATGGACTGGTGGGGTTAGGGAATAACAAATTGTAGGAGGAATAGTCATGGATGTTGGATTATTGTTGGAGTATGGATGGGTACTGCTGGTGCTCATCGCGCTGGAGGGCTTGCTTGCCGCGGATAATGCGCTTGTGCTGGCGATTATGGTTAAGCACTTGCCGGATCAAGAGCGGAAGAAGGCTCTGTTCTATGGCCTCGCTGGCGCGTTTGTATTCCGATTAGCTTCGTTGTTCGTCATTTCGTTCCTCGTAGATGTATGGCAAGTGCAAGCAATAGGCGCATTGTACCTGTTATTTATTGCACTTAATCATATTTTCCGAAAGGTTATTGTCAAGAAAGGCGAAGAATCGGCGGATAAAAAAGAAGGCAAGGGACGGAAAAAGAGCGGTTTCTGGATGACCGTATTCAAGGTGGAGATTGCAGATATCGCCTTTGCGGTGGATTCTATTTTGGCAGCCGTTGCACTCGCGGTTGCATTGCCCACAACGAATCTGCCGAAGATTGGCGGTATGGATGGCGGACATTTCATCGTTATCTTCCTGGGCGGATTTATCGGATTGCTTATTATGCGTTTCGCGGCAACTTTGTTTGTCAAACTGTTGGAGAGCAGACCGGGACTGGAGATTGCGGCATTCTGCATCGTCGGCTGGGTTGGCGTTAAGCTGGCGGTTCATACACTCGCTCATCCGTCAATTCATGTTATCTCGCATGATTTTGCAGAATCCACAGGCTGGAAGCTAACCTTCTATGCGGTTCTGATTCTTATTGCGACATTGGGCTGGTTTTTGTCCGGAAGTAAAGACAAGGAATCGGTCAAAGCGGTATAATGAATCGACTCAAAGGATAGTGGAGGAGATTTCAATTGGCACAGCTCTATTACAAATATGGGACGATGAACAGCGGCAAATCGTTCGAAATTATTAAAGTAGCGCATAACTATGAAGAACAGGGCAAGTCGGTACTCATCTATTCGCCGGCCGTTGGCGCCAGAGAAAGCGCCTATCGCGTCGGCTCGCGGGTCGGCTTCGAGCGCGAGGCGATTCCGGTGGAGGAGTCGACCAATCTGTTTGAGAATGTGAAAGAACAGGTTGCGGCCTCCGGACGCATCTATTGCGTCTTAATCGACGAAGCGCAATTCCTGATGCGACATCATATACTAGAGCTTACGCGTGTTGTCGACGAGCTGAACATTCCTGTTATGGCCTTCGGCTTGAAAAATGATTTCCGAAACGAGCTGTTCGAGGGCAGCTACAACCTGTTGGTGCATGCGGATAAAATTGAGGAAATTAAAACAATCTGCTGGTATTGCGATCGCAAGGCAACGATGGTTATCCGGTTCCGCGACGGGAAGCCGGTCAACTCCGGCGAGCAGATTCAGATCGGCGGCAATGAGGATTACAAGCCGGTCTGCCGGAGATGCTACAATCAGGCGTTCCAAAATTCGAATGGTTAGCATTTCACAAAAATGGTACAGGTCATCAAAAAAATGAAGCATATAAACACCCTCCTATCAATTTTATACTTGTAAGGAGTCCCGATTTTTTGTCCTTGACCATCAACAACTGGACAAGCCCGGGAGAACTTACAAGGGTTGAGGAGGGTTTTTGCAATGGGAAGAAAGGTTAGGAAACTGTTATCATCCTTTCTGGCATTCACGCTGGTAACGGGGTTATTCGCTGCCGCAGGAGCACCATCCGCGGAAGCGGCAGTTGGTCTGCCCGTCTATTTGAATCCGGCGAAGAGCGTGGATGAGCGGGCAAAAGACTTGCTGGACAGAATGACGATTGAAGAACGGGCGGGACAAATGATCCAGCCAGAGAAATCAAATATTACCCCGCAAGAGGTTAAGCAATATTTTATCGGTTCGGTGCTTAGCGGCGGCGGATCATTCCCGAACAACAGACAAGCGGACAGCACGGAGGCGAAGTGGCGTGAGCTGACGGACAGCCTCCAGGATGGGGCGCTGTCAACGAGACTCGGCATTCCGCTCCTGTATGGCGTGGATGCGGTCCACGGACACAATAATGTGATTGGAGCGACGTTGTTCCCACATAATATTGGTCTGGGTGCGGCCAACAATCTCGATTTGATGCGGCAAATCGGACAAGCGACAGCGAAGGAGATGCGAGCTACGGGCACGAACTGGGATTTCGCGCCAACGATCGCAGCGCCGCAAGATATTCGCTGGGGAAGAACGTATGAGGGCTTCAGCTCGGACCCGAACAGAACGGGCAAACTAGGTGCTGCGTTTATCGAAGGGCTGCAGGGAAAGACAGACGCTGAGCGTCGGAACCCTCTCAGAGCCGTAGGTACAGCCAAGCATTTTATCGGCGAGGGCTTTACGGATAACGGCAGAAACCAAGGTGACATTACAGGATATACGGAAGAGCAGCTTTTAGCTCATGATCTGCAAATGTACAAGGAGGCCATTGCAGCTGGCGTGCAGACGGTTATGGCTTCCTACCACAGTATCGCAGGGCTGAAGATGCATGCCAACAAGCGATTGCTGACGGATGTGCTGAAGGACGAGCTGGGTTTCAAAGGGTTCGTCATTTCGGACTACAACGCGATTCAGCAAATTAACAGAGATCAAGACGGAAATCCTGTAAGCGGTCTCAAAAACCAGGTTCGCGTCTCAGTCAATGCTGGCGTTGATATGTTCATGCTGACAGGAGACTGGAGGAGTGCACTGAATCATCTGATCGCGCTGGTAAATGAAGGCGCTGTCACAGAGGAGAGACTGGATGATGCGGTTCTGCGCATCTTGAAGGTCAAGATTGCTTCTGGTCTGTTCGAATATCCGAAGGCGGACAAGGATTTGGCAGGCAGCGTCGGCGCGGCGGCACATCGGAATATCGCTCGCCAGGCTGTCGCGGAATCACTGGTGCTGCTGAAGAACGACAAGGTTGGCAATGAGCCGATTCTATCTCAGCTTCCGAAGATGAACAAGCTGTATCTAGCAGGTAAAAGCGCGGATGACATCGGAATTCAGTCCGGCGGCTGGTCGATTACTTGGCAAGGCGCAACGGGCAAAATTACAGAAGGAACAACGATTCTGAAAGGGTTCCAAGATGCGGTAGCCGGAACTTCGAAGACGGTAACATACAACAGGCATGGACGCGGCGCAGCGGGTCATGACGTAGCAATTGTCGTGATTGGCGAGACGCCATACGCGGAATCTGACGGAGATCGGACGGCGCTGGATCTGGATGTAGTGGATAGAGAGACACTTCTTAATATCCGAAAATCCGATCCGAACATTCCAATTGTCGTAGTGCTGGTGAGTGGTCGTCCGATGACGATCAGCGAGCATCTCAGCGATTGGCAAGGCCTCGTGGCTGCATGGCTTCCAGGAACGGAAGGCCGAGGTGTAGCTGATGTGCTGCTTGGCAGCAGGGACTTTAAAGGAACGAATCCTATTGAATGGCCATTTTATGTGAACGCGAACTATCCGTTGACTGCGAACAGCGACAATCTGCTGTTCGACGTTGGATACGGTTTGAAGCGCGGCGTTGAAACACCGGAGCTGCCGGTAGCGCCTGCATTGCCTCAACCTCATGCCGAGAAGATTCCAGGCAAGATCGAGGCGGAGGCATTTGCGGCGAAGAGCAACGGGCTTAACACGCAAGTTGCGGAGGACGAAGGCGATGGCCTCAATATTGGTTGGACATCCGCTGGAGCGTGGCTGGATTACCGAGTCAATGTTGAGGAAGCGGGTACGTATAAGGCAGCATTCCGCTATGCGGGCAATGGAGGAGCGACGGGCATTCGCGTGAAGAGGGATGACGGCGTGACAGCGGGCACGCTGAATGTCGGTTCTACAGGCGGCTGGCAGAGCTGGGCTACTGCAGAGGTAGAGGACATCGTGCTGCCGAAGAGCGGTGTGCAGACCTTGCGCCTGGAGTTCATTGCAGGCGACATGAACTTCAACTGGGTAACGTTCACTCGTACCGGTGATGTACCGGCAGATGGCGGTGGTAATGGCGGCGGAACCGATCCGGTAGGCAATGAAGGCACCGGCGATGTTATCGTAGCGGGCGGCGTTGAAACGTGGGTGTCCAGCGAGCGCGATGCTGCCGACCGTAAGTGGTATTACGACGACCGTTACCAGCCTGGCGACAAGAAGCTGGAGCCGGGGGCTAATCTGGATCTCCGATTGCCGGATAGCGGTGATGTTACAGCCATTACTCTGGATCCGGACAAAACCTATCAATCGATGCTTGGTATTGGTTCTTCCATGGAAGAATCGACGATCTACAACTTGGTCAAAATGTCACCGGAGAAGCAGAAAGAATTGTTGGTTAAGCTCGTTCATCCGGAAGACGGCATAGGCATGAGCTTGATCCGTCTAACGATCGGCACGTCCGATTTTACGGCGCAAAAGTTCTATTCGTACAATGATATGCCGCCGGGACAAACGGATGTAAATCTGGATAACTTCTCGATCCAGAAGGATATTGAGTTGGGCATTATCCCGACAGTCAAGAAAATTCAGGAAATTAATCCGGATATTCAATTTTTTGCTTCTCCATGGAGTCCTCCGGGCTGGATGAAGACGACGGACAGCATGATTAGAGGACAAGTCAAGGAAGAGTACTTGCCGCTAGTAGCCAAATACTATGAAAAGTTTTTGGAGGCTTATGCCGGGCACGGCATTTACTTCGAAGGCATGACTCTTCAGAATGAGCCGCTGCTGGAGATCGATTATCCAAGTACGGCAATGTCATGGCAGCAGACATCCAGACTTGCTAAGCTGCTAAGAGATAGACTGGATGCGAACAGCAATCCGCGCATTCAATCGGTGAAGCTCTGGATGTTCGACCATAACCCGGGCGACACGATGGCATTCCCTGCATTGGTACTGGGTGATGAAGTTGAAGGCGCGTACGACGCAGTCGAAGGAACGGCGTTCCACGATTACGGCGGCGAGCTGTCCATGATGAGCGTGCTGCAAGAAATGTTCCCTGAGAAGAGCGTCTATCTGACGGAGAGAGCAGTATGGGGAACAACAGGCGCAGATCGAATTGCGCAATACTTCCGCAATTATGCAAAAAGCTATAACAGTTGGGTTACGATGCTAGACAGCGATATCGCTACTCATCAGTGGGTAGGCATTCCTGACCCGACTCCCATTATTCAAGACTCTTCGAATCCGGACAACTACTGGATTTTGCCGGAGTACTACCTGATGGGGCACTACACCAAGTTTGTGAAGCCGGGCTACGTCCGCATTGACAGCAATTACGGCTCCGCATCGACGGTGACGAACGTTGCTTTTGCAAGCCCGGACGGCAAGGAGATTGTAACGGTAGTTATCAACCGTACAGCCGATCCGCAACCGTTCAAGATTTTGATAGACGGCCTGCAGATGAACGCTACACTACCGGCTAAATCGGTAGCAACTTACCGCTTCGATCGCGCCCAGGCGCTTCAACCGAAGACGGCAGTCGCTGCCAGCGCATTCGCAGCGGCAGAAGGTCAATACGTGGTTCAAGGCGATTCCATCGGCGGCTTCTCCGAGACGGATCAAGCAACCTTCCGCTATGTAACAGAAGTGAAGGAAGGCGGGACGTATTACGCGGATATCGAATACATCGGTTCGCCGCAGGAAGCGGAGCTTCAGATTGGCACGGGCGAAGTCATTGCGCTTGTGCAGGATACAGGCGGCAGCGCCGCAAAGGTTCGCAGCCTGATCGATCTTCAAGTCGGCAAACAGTTGCTGACCCTGAATGCTTCCGGCAGCGGCTACAGCATCCGCAGCATCTCGCTGAGCGCAGCTGATTCTGGGATTACGGTATTGCCAGGCATGATTGAAGGCAGCCGCTACAGCAACGCTTACGGCGTAGTGGCACAAGGAACTTCGATTGTGGGCGGGGACCAGGATGATTGGGTACAATACACGGTTGATGCTTCCGCAGCAGGCATTTATAACGTAACCTACCAGTACGCGGCTCCTGAGAGCGGCGGTGAGCTCAACGTTATAGTCAATGATGAGGAAGGGTTCGTCGTATCCTTACCAAGCACGGGAGGAACGGTCGGCCGGGCAACGGGCACGATAACATTGGAGGATGGCATTAACCAAATTCGTCTGGAAGTCACAGGGACGGTCGATCGTCTCGACTTCATAGCGATTGGAGCAGCTCTTGTTCCAGAGCAGCAAGCCATTGTTGAGGGCAGCGAAGCCGGTAGTAAAATTACGGTACATCTGCTCAATGGCACCTTTGCCCCAGAGCTTGCTCCAAGCAACTGGTCCGTCGTCGGACTGGACGGCATAACTGTTGCGGGCGTGGAGCGAGACAATGATACGACAGCGGTTGTAACGCTTGGCGGCGCTGCTGTAGAGGATTACGATTCAGATCGTCGCGCCCTGCTCTTCGTAACTTCGGAGGAAATAGATGGAGCAGTCTCGGGCGCATCGCTCACAGCTTCCATTCTGTTCACAGCGGTTAATGATCCGGAATCCATTTCCTTGTCACCTGCACATGTTGCATATGATGTGGAAGGCAAAGAAATAGTGTTGAACATTAACGGCGGCAAGCTGTTGGCCGATCATGTGGATGCGATTACGGTATCCGGTCCGGCTGTTACGCGCGGCGGTGTATCTCTTGCATCAGCCCAGTGGGTATCGGCTGCGCAAGTGAAGCTGACACTGGCTTGGAACGGTACGACTTATTACGATGACCTCCAATTGAACGTTCATGTGCCGGTAGCGGCTTATGGCGATTCCGCAGGAGGAAGTGAATTGACGGCCCATACCCTGTTGACAGGAACGGTCAACGTGACTGATCCAATCGGATTGCTGGATCTGAATGCGCTTGATCAATTCCATCAAATGAAGGGTCTAACCGTGTCGGGCTCCGGCACAACAAGCCGCTTCTCGGGAATTGATGCGGGAGACTACGTTGAATATTTGGTGGACGTGCCGGAGGACGGCCGTTACGTTGCGTTGCTCACAGTGACCTCCAATTCTCAGGCATACAACGGAATTATATGGCATACGAATGGCGGAGCGGACAAGAAGGCAGTCACTGTTCCACATCTGTACAATCAAGTTGTGCAAATGCGCACAGAGCTGGAACTCTCCAAGGGAGAGCAGCGTATCCGGCTTGCTGCTGGAGCGGGCAATTACGAGCTTAGAGGCATCAAATTCGAGAAGCTTACGGTTCCTGCGACAGATGCTGCGAACGGACCGCTTAAGGTAGAAGCAGAGACGTACACAAGTGCGAGCAGCGCTGCTGTTCAAACCAATAATCCAGGAACGGCAACAGAATTCCGCAATATCGGGTTCACGGTTGCGGGCGGACATGTCGATTATGCTGTAAATATTGGGGAGGCCGGTTATTACAAAGTCGTATACCGGTACGCGACACCACAGTCAGGTGTTAGAATGACGATTGGCAACGAGGAAGGCGCACCGTACGGATCGGTGCCATTTGGATCAACAGGCGGATGGAACAACTATCAGGAAGTTTCTCATGTTGTACAGCTTCCTGAAGGCGTGCAGACGCTCAGATTGAACTTTGGCGGCGAAGGAGCGAATCTGGATTGGTTCACGCTGGAGCCATCGGAGCCGGTAGAAGAGGTTATTGGCGGTACTGTTGCGTTGACGAAAGCTTCTCTCAAAGTCGGCGTCTATAACGGATCGCGCAGCGTCACACTGAGCTCGGCTACAGAGGGAGCCGAAATCTACTATACGCTTGATGGCAGCTTGCCTAGCAAGGACAATGGCGTGAAATACAGCAGAGCCATCACACTGAGCGAATTGACCGTTATTCGTGCCATCGCTGTGAAGGAAGGCATGGAAGACAGCTTTGTTGCACCGTTCACCTATCAGATTTCACGGAGCTCGGGCGGAGGAGAAGTCATTACGCCTCCAGTCACAGAAGAGCCGGAAGTAGTGGATGGCAAGGAAATTACAGCGCCTGTACCTGTAGTTGATGAGGCTACCGGAATGGCAACAACCGCGATTACAGCCAAATCACTGGAAGATGCTTTGTCAGGCGGCACATCCGGTACAGTGCAGCGAATTACGATTCGCGTGCCGCAAGCCGACGGAGCGAAGGGCTACGAGGTTGAACTGCCGACCGACAGCATCTCGCACAGCAATCTTGATTATTACCTTGTGATCGTGACACCTTCGGGGACGATTGAATTGCCTAGCCATATGGTGAGCAAGGATGCTGTTGCTGATGCTAAGAAGCTGTCCATCATTATTCGAGATGCTGACATAGCAAGATTTAGCGATGAGTTGAAAGCTCAAATCGGCACACGTCCAGTCGTTGAGCTGCTTCTCGCAGTTGACGGCGTTCCGATCGCATGGAGCAATCCGGATGCACCGGTACAAGTATCCGTGCCTTATCAGCCAACCAATCAAGAAAACAACAACGAGCTGCTGACCATCTGGTATATCGATAACCAAGGTGCAGTCCATGCTGTACCAAGTGGTAAATACTCAGCCTCCTCGAAGGCTGTGACGTTCACAACTTTGCACTTCAGTTCGTTCGCGGTCGTCTATGTGGAGAAGAGCTTCGGCGATCTGCAGCGTTATGACTGGGCGAAGCGTGAAATCGAAGTTATGGCGTCCAAAGGTGTTATTAATGGCATCTCGGAGCAAGCCTATGCTCCTGAACGTCAGGTGAAGAGAGCAGATTTCCTGCTGTTGCTCGCAAGAGCGTTAGGTTGGGAAGCAAAGGCAAATGTTAATGGCATGATCGGCTTCTCCGATGTGTCTGAGGATGATTATTACTATGATGCAGTATTAGCGGCCCAAGCTCTTGGTATCGTAACTGGACGCGCAGATGGAACGTTTGATCCGGGCGCATCCATTACAAGACAAGAGATGATGGCGATGACGGCCAGAGCGCTTGCCGTGTCCGGCAAATCGCTCAAGGGAGGAGACGCATCCTTGCTGGACGGCTTCTCCGATTTGAAGGAGCTGGCATCGTATGCGAAGGAAAGCGCATCGATTCTGCTGGCGAATGACATTGTAAAGGGAAGCGACGGCAAGCTGAATCCGCTGGGCCATACAACCCGTGCTGAAGCAGCTGTAATCGTATACCGTATCTACAACAAGTAGTAATGGATTCATGATGTATGGCCGCCGCAAAAGGAATCCCTTTTGCGGCGGTTTTTCATTAGCAGAAAATACCCGCTCATGGACGTTTCTATACATCTGCATCAATATTGTGCAATAAGGAAGGCTAATAAAGTAGATTGCACCCGCTGCATTCATCGTGTATATTATCTCAATCATCAGCAGGAAAACGCTTTCTTTTAGTCGAAGAAAGAGGCATCCGATTATACCCGTAAACTGGGAGCAGGAGGAGATTATGCCGTTCAAAGGAATCAGCATTCGCTTCCGTCTCATGCTGCTTATGATTTGCTTGACGACGCTGCCTGTCATTACGATTACATGGCAGGCGACCAACAATACGAGGGATTCCGTAGAGAAAGAGATGAAAGACGCCAATGAATCCCGTATGATGTGGGCCAGTCAATATTTAACCGAGCTCATCCAGCAGATGGATACGTTGTTCTATTCGCTTCATATCCATACGGATCTGATAGAGAGATTGTCTGCCGTCGATGAGTTGGGTGCGGGAGAGAGGATTCAATTGCAGAATCAGTTGTTCGGTACGTTGAATACGGCGTTTTATTCGTTTTCTCGTAAAATCGATCAGTTGACGCTGTACATTCATGCGACGGAGCGAGCCTACTCCGTCCATTACGCCAGCAGCGGCATTTTGCATTCGCTTGATATTAGACAAGGGCCATGGAGCAGCATGCTTGCGGAACCGGCCGGTATTTATTTCAAATCTTCAGGCGATACGCTCAGCGCTTACCACTCCATGAATGAATTTATGGGTCAGGCGCTCATCGGGGGCATTTCCGTACGCATTAATGACAAGGTATGGGAGCAAGCGTCCACCATCCTCCAATCTGAACCTGAAAGTGTTATTTTTCTCGTTAATGACGAGGGCGAGCTGCTGCCAGGCTCCTCCTTGACTGTCCTTTCGGACGAAGTGAAGGATAGTCTGTCGGCGCTGGATATAGAGCCGGCTTCGGTCTCTTTCTCCAGAACGGAAAATTATTATTTGTTCGCAAAGCGTGTGGGCAGCGGACAGCTAGATGTGGTCAAAGCCATTCCGGTGGCGACTGTGAACCAAAGCGCCCAAAAAACGATGACGGCAGGGCTATGGACAGGGGCCGTATTTACGGCGGTATCCATTCTGCTTTCTATTATTGTGTCCCTTCGAATCAGCCGGCCGATTGTCAGCCTGGCTAAGACGATGCGCAAGTCGCATATTCACGACTTTGAGATGAAATCCGTGCAGAGCAGGGACGAGATCGGGTTGCTAGAGGCAGGCTATAACTTCATGATGGGGCGGATCAAAGCCCTGATCGAAAATGAATACCAGCAGCAAATCGAAGTGAAAAATGCGCAATTGATTGCTCTGCAAGCTCAGATCAACCCGCATTTTCTGAACAACACGCTTCATATGATCGGCGGAATGGCCTTAACCAAAGGGGCGCCGGAGATTTACCGCATTACGCATGTCATCGGCGATCTGCTTCGCTACTCGATCCGTTCCGATGATGACCAGACGGTGAACTTAAGCGAGGAGCTTGCCCATACTGCGAACTATTTGTTCATCCAAGAGCAAAGGTTTATTGGCCGCTGCACAGTCGAGATGGTCGCACATGAAGCTGCCGGAGACGTTCGTATTCCGAAGTTCACGCTGCAGCCGATTGTTGAAAACGCATTTGAGCATGGCTTACAGAGAAAAGAGGGCAAGTGGCGTCTGGATGTGCGAATTCGTATCATTGGCCAGCGTCTGGTTTTGATGGTCAAGGATGAGGGACTCGGGATGAGTGTCTCCAAGCTGGCAGAGCTGCGAGCGGAATTGTATGGAGGAGAACGGGAGTCTTATCCGTCAAGGGGAGATCGGACAGAGAGAAAAGGAATCGGTCTGCAAAACGTTCATGCCCGCCTGCAGCTTCGCTTTGGAAAGCAGTATGGCGTACGGATGTTCAGCAGAAGCGGAATTGGAACGATGGTGATTTTGACGATGCCCGTCACAAGAAGCAAGCCCGATATGGAACAAGCAGCAGAAAGGGGGGAGCACCATGTATAAGGTTCTCATTATCGATGACGAACCGTGGTCCAGAGAAGTTGTGAAAGCGCTTGGCCATTGGTCCCGCCTGGAGCTTCTCATCGTCGGGGAGGCAGAAGACGGCAACGAGGGGCTGCGTAAAATCGATGAGCTTCGCCCCGATATCGTCATTACGGATATGCGCATGCCGGGAACGGATGGGGTTGAGCTGCTGCAAGCGATGCATGAGCGATATCCGAAGCTGAAAATTATTGTAATGAGCGGTTATGACGATTTTGTCTATTTGAAGCAGGCGATCCGATCCAAAGCGGTAGAATATTTGCTAAAGCCGATCAAGCCGGATGAGCTGGATGCCGCTCTTGCACAGAGCAAATCCGAGTTGGAGCAGAGCCAATCGACCCCGTGGGTGGAGCTTGCTCCAATATTCTCAAGCGTTGCCGATATGCAGCGGTACGGGGAGCTGCGCGAGCGTATGTACACCTATCTCATGGATCTGAACAGGGACGCTGTTGCCTCGTCATTTGAAAGACTGATGAAGGAGTTTAGCATAGAAGAAGCTGGCTTGGAGGCAGGCAGCATGCTGCGGATCGCCAATGATCTGTTGCTTATGCTGGAGCAATTTCTGTCAGAGCAGGAGCTGTCGCTTGCCGCACTTCTGTCAGAAGCAGTACCGCACATCGGCCATGACTTCGGTTCAGGAGATGCAATTCGGGAAGTTGGTGTCCTATACGCGAAGGTGATAGATTCGCTGCTTGCGTTCAGACATTCACGGAATCGTCTGGATATGACCGATGTCAAACATTACGTGGACGCTCACTATCAAGAGGCGATATCGCTTGAATCCGTTGCGGGACAGTTTCTTGTCAGCAAGGAGCATCTTAGCCGCATGTTCAAGACATCTATTGGGGAGAATCTTACGGAATATATTGTACGTAGGCGGATGGAGAAGGCAAGGGGACTAATCGTGGATGAAGGCATGTCGATCAAGCATGCTGCACAACTTGCGGGGTATGAGGATATTGCGTACTTCTACCGCGTATTCAAGAAGCATTACGGCATGACGCCTGGACAGATTCGGAGCGACTAAGCCCATGGATCTCCCTGGTGACGAATCAATATCGTACAAAAGCAAAGGTTAACATTGTAGAAAGAAAGCGCTTTATTCCTTCGGTATACTGAAGCTGCAACTTACTCATAGGGGGAATGAACAATGAAGAGAGCGCTTCAATTACTGCTTGTGTTAACGATGATGGTCGCACTTGTATCCGCATGCGGCTCGGGGAATAAAGGAAACGGAGAAGGGTTGACGCCGACGGGCGGTTCGGTCACGACGGCTCCCAAAAAGGTGGAGCTAAAAGTATTTATGACCTTCCCGCGGTTCAAGGATCAATTCGAGCAATACTTTGCCCGGTTCAAGGAGAAACAGCTCGCGGAGAAAAACATCGATGTTACGATCCAATTGGAGATGCCGAATGCGGACCAGGCGAAACAAATTTTGCAATCGAGGTTATCCTCTGGTGACTCGCCGGATCTATTCACCCTGCATGCCAATGATATCCCTACGTATTATGAAGCTGGCTATATCGCAGATTTGACGGGACAGCCGTTCGTCAGCAAGTTGTATGAAGCTGTTGCCGAGACGGTGAAATACGATGGCAAGGTTGCTGCGCTTCCGATGGAAAGCTTATCTTGGGGGTATTTGTACAATAAGACGATCTTCAAGGAGAACGGTTTGACGCCTCCTCAGACGCTGGATGAGATGAAGAATGTGGCTGAGAAGCTGCAGGCGGCAGGCGTAAAACCATTTTTGCTGGCGTTCCAGGAATCGTGGATTCCACAGCTGATGATGGCGCTCTCTCTTGGGGGCACTGTCTCGTCGTCGCATCCCGACTGGATTGAGAAGATGAATGCTGGCGAAGCGTCGTATGCCGATGTGCGATCCGTATTTGACATCATCGACCTCATTATGGCGAACGGTTCTGACAAGCCTTTTGAGACGGGCAATGAAGCGGGTTCTGCTGATTTTGCTAACGGTAAAGCGGCGATGTGGGTACAAGGTCCGTGGAATGCGGAGACGATTCTGAAGGTGAATCCGAACATGGAATTTGGGGTCGCTCCTCTGCCAGTCAGCAACAATGCCGCTGATACGATGATTAACCTGGCGACTTCGACCTCCCTTGCCCTTTCTCCGAAGAGTGCAAACAAAGAGGTGGCGCAGGATCTTCTCAATTACATGCTGGACGATCAGGATTCCTCAGCCTTATTCGAAGAGCTGAAGTTCAATCCAATCTCTACGGTGCATACGTACGAAGTATTCCCATGGGTGAATGAAGCCAGCGAATACGTCTCCAAAGGAAAAGCTTATCTCGATCTGAAGCTGCCTAATGGTGTGACGGACGAGACGGCGAAGCAGCTTCAAAGCTACTTTGTAAAAGATGCTACACAGGATGATGTCATAGCTGCGCTCGATAAAGTGTGGCGGACGGCCGTGAAGAGCAAGTGACGAGCCAAATGCTAAGCCAACCGGCCAGATTGGAGTGAGCCTTATGACATCAAGAACATGGAAGCGAAACGCCATACTGCTTGTATTCGTGCTGCCGGCGCTTGTCTTCTACGCTGCGTTTACCCTTGCCCCCGCTTTCGGGGGCATGTGGTACAGCTTCACCGATTGGAATGGCCTGGGTCCCTCCTATAAGGCAATAGGCTTGTCTAACTACGTGGAGGCAATCGGGGATCGTTATTTTTTGAAATCGTTATGGTTTACCGTGAAATTCGTACTGTATATGCTGGTGCTTCAGAACGTTCTGGCGATCTTGCTGGCGGTGCTGGTGGAATCACTGGGGAGAAGCAAGGTGTGGTTCCGAACCATATTTTTTATGCCGAACATGCTTAGTCTGATCATTGGCGGATTCATGTGGATGTTTATCTTCACCAGAGTGTTTCCGTATTTGGCGGACAAAACGGGTTGGATGCTCTTTGATCAGTCTTGGATTGGCGATCCGAACTACTCCTTTTTTGCCATACTGGCTCTATCCTTATGGGGGGGTGTCGGTTACTTGATGATCATCTATATCGCGGCTATTCAAGGCGTTCCCAAGCAATTAAAGGAAGCGGCAGCGATTGATGGAGCCCATGCGTTCCATATCTTCCGCCATGTGACGCTGCCCATGATCTACCCGGCGCTGACCATCGGCGTATTTCTAACGCTGAACAGCTCCTTCAAAGTATTCGATTCCGTCTATGCCTTGACTGGCGGAGGACCGGGGCGGTCTACACAAGTGATTGCCATCAATATCTATGAAGAAGCCTTCAGCTTCAGCAATCGTTACGGCTATGCCAGTGCCAAGGCTATGATTTTGTTCGGCATTGTCCTTATCATCACTATCATTCAGCTTGCCGTGATGAAGCGCCGGGAGGTGAGGGCATGAACACATATAGAGCTAGCAGGGCCGATCAGAAAGACAACAAACCGAAAATGAATTCCAGCGGCAGAGCAGGCAGTCCGCGCCTCGGCAGACGCATTGGATCAGGAGCCGTATTGTTGTTCCTGCTAATCGCCGCTATCGTGACGCTGTTTCCTATTTATATGGCGCTGCTGAACTCCGTGAAAACGCAGGGAGAGATGTTGACGAATATATTGGCGTGGCCATCCATGCCGGAGTTTGGCAACTATGTGGATGCCTTTCAGAAAACCCGATATTTGCGCAGTCTGGGCAACACGATCATCGTCGTTGCGGTAGGGCTCACAGGCATTATTTTATTTTCTTCGATGGCAGGCTATAAGCTGTCTCGGACACCTGGCAAGCTTAGCGCCATATTGTTCGGCTTGTTCGTCATGTCAACTTTAATTCCGTTTCATTCGATCATGATTACGCTCGTTACGATAAGCAAGGAGCTTCGCCTCCAAGGCTCGACGGTAGGGCTTGGCTTGTTGTATATCGGTCTTGGCGTTGCGGTTGCGATTTTTTTGTACCACGGATTCGTCAAGTCCATTCCGAGGGAACTGGACGAAGCGGCAGTTATGGACGGCTGCGGGGAATTTCGATTATTTTTTACGATTATCCTGCCGTTGCTGATGCCGATTACAGCGACGATTGCAATCTTGAATACGTTGTGGATGTGGAATGACTTTTTGCTTCCTCTTTTGATGCTGACAAATTACAAAAGTTACACGCTGCTGCTCTCTACCAATATGTTGTTTGGAGAGTACAACAATGACTGGTCCGCGATATTGGCATCGCTTGTGCTGGCCATGCTTCCGGTCATTATCTTGTATCTGGCGCTTCAAAAGTATATTTTGCACGGAATCGCCGAAGGGGCGATCAAAGCTTAGCTTGACGCAGAACTCATAATGACAGGAGGGAAATCGATTTTGACAGTGGACAAAAAACGGGAAGTGACGGGATTTGTTAGAGCCGATGGAAAGGTGCTTCGCAACGGAGCAGGAGAGGCGTTCATTCTTCGTGGTGTTGGCTTCGGCAGCTGGCTGCTGCCGGAGGGATATATGTGGAGATTTCCGAATGAAGGGGATCGTCCTCGCCGGATCGAAGGCATGATTGAGAATTTGGTTGGCCCGGAAAAAGCAGAGCAGTTCTGGTCCTCTTATTATTATCGCTACATTGCGGAAGAAGACATTGCAAGAATTGCAGACGAAGGCTTTAATTCCGTACGCTTGCCTATCAATAGCAGGTTTCTGATGTCTTCGGATTCCGGACAGGCAACGAATAGCTTGACCTCTTATCGAGAGGATCGGCTGGTCCTGCTGGATCGAGTGATCGACTGGTGCAGAATGTATGGCCTGTATGTCATTCTGGATCTGCATGGCGCACCCGGCGGACAGACGGGAACCAACATTGACGATTCTGAATTTGACCGACCGGATTTGTTTACGGATGAGATCCATTGGCGTCAAACCGTCGATATATGGCGCATGCTGGCGACCCGGTATAGGGACGACTGGATAATCGCAGGCTACGATCTGCTTAATGAGCCGCTTCCGGAATGGTTCTCTTCTCATAACGACAAAGTGATGCCGCTCTACCGGGAAATCGTGCAAGCGATTCGCGAAGTGGACCAGCGCCATATGATTATTTTGGAAGGGGTGCATTGGTCGACAGATTGGTCGATCTTCGAAGAAGCGTTCGGGGATAACCCTATCGACGGCAATGTATTGCTGCAATTCCACAAATATTGGAACAATCCCGATACGGAGAGCATCGTACAGTATCTGGAGCTTCGCGACAAGTGGAATGTGCCGATCTTTATGGGCGAGGGCGGCGAGAACAATAAGGATTGGTATACAGGCGCGTTCCAGCTATTCGAGGATCATCGCATATCTTGGAACTTCTGGACGTGGAAGAAGCTGGATACGACCAATTCGCCTTGCTCGATTCCAAGACCGGAAGGATGGGAGCTGCTGATCGACTACTTACAGGGCGGCGAAAAGCCGGATTCGGTCACGGCAGAGCGGATCCTATGGGATTATTTGAATCATATGAGACTTGCTCATTGCGATTACTTCCCGGAAGTCGTCAGAGCGCTGTTGCGTCGAGCTCCGGTACGTATTCCGGCTATCTTCTACGGCTACAAGGGCGAGGGAGCCAGCTACGGATTCGGTTCCGATTCGGGCAGGGCGCTGGATGATACATCCTCTACAGGCTTCCGCATCGGGGATCGCACGAATATTCGGTTTGTCGATAGCGAGCTTCCGGCTGCTACCTTCGCGCATGGAGGCGGCGAGGAATGGGAGCAGGATCAATGGCTGTGCGTTGAAATGGCGGATGGTGATTGGCTCAGCTATGATTTTATCGGTGATGATCACGATTCTGACGCTGAGCTGACCCTGCAGTTGAAGCTGCAGGCAGCGGGCGGGAGCGGAGAATTGAGGTTGACACTGGACGGAGAGCTAGCAGGCCATCTAGTGATGACGGACGAGAAGTGGTATACCACGGACAAGATTGAACTGGGCAATGTTAAGCCTGGCGATCATCACCTCTCGCTTCACTGCTCCGGCGGTTCAATTAGAGCGAAGTGGCTTCTATTGGAGAAGAAGTGAACGAATAAGCAGTTGTTATCCAATACGACGGCAACATCATTGCCGCACAAGAGGGCAGCCTATGGGCTGCCCTCTTGTGCGTTTCCTTTCTGGTATTGGCTTGGCGTCATCCCGGTCCACTTCTTGAAGGTGGAGCTGAAATGCCGCTCTTCTCCGTAGCCGACGAGCTTGGCGACCGCATAGATTTTGTAATGCTGCCGCAGCAGCTCCTTGGCGCGTTCAACCCGATACTGATGCAAGTAATCGAGGAAGTTGACGCCAAGCTCTTGCTTGAACAAGGAGCTTAGGTAGGAGTTACTGACGAAGGTTTCTTTGGCCGCAAGCTCCAGCGTCAAATTGGTATCATACTTGGTTTTAATCAGCTCCAGCGTAGCCTGTACGGTGCGATGCAGTTGTTTTTGATTGGAGGAGGTCTGCGCGATGTTCTGCACGATCTTCTGCAAAATAACGGAGCAGTCGTCCAGCGTTTCCATATTGGGCACACTTTCGATCCAGTTGATGGGATGGTTATGCCATTCAATCGTCCCGGCGAGGCGCTCCTTCACAATGCGCTGCAACTCCATGACAATACCGCTTACACGCCATATAATTTCGGGGCGAGAATAAGTAGTTCTTTCCTTCAGATAGGCGATGCCCGCGTCAATCGCATCCACGGCTCCGCCGTACTGGCTTACCTGCAAATGAGAAAGCAGCTCCTTCTCGATTCGCTCGAGGAAGGGGTCCTCCATAATGGACAGCTCTCCCGTACGTTCGCTCTTCAGATCGGTGAAGAGAAAGATGCCGCCCTTTCCTTGATAGAAGCGAGCCTCCATCGCCTTGCTGGCTTCCTCGTAGGCTGCTTTGGCATCGTTGACGGACGGCTGGACGGAACTGAGTGATATGCTGACTGTCAGATTGAGATAACTCTCCAGATTTTGCTTCAGCAGCCGCAATCCCTCCAGATAGAAGGCGTCCGAATGATTGCTTGATCCATTCGCCATCCAGAGCAATTCGTCGCCGTGCCGGAATACTTCAAGCTTTCCGCCGAACTGGGGATGAAGCGTCTCGTCCGTAATGTTGAGAATAGCATAGCGCATTAGCTCCAAATCCCGGTTGCTTCGAATGCCGGTGCCTTTCTCTCCGGCGTCTATCTCAATTCGGCCGACGATGATAGGCTCAGGCTGAAGCGACAGGTTGAGCTCGCGCATGGAGACGGTTCGTTCCTCCAGCGGCATAAGCGGCTGTTGAATCCATTGGGACAATATCCCGTTCTTCAGCAGCTGGATGCTGCGATTCCAAGTACGGCTCAGCTCAGAGAGCATACGGCCTTTGTGCTCGGCTGTCTCAATCTTCTTCTTCACATCCAGCACGACGCGCAGGATATCATGCGGCATGCATGGCTTTAGCAAATAGTCGGATACACCAAGGGAGATCGCTTCCTTCGCGTAGTCGAATTCATTATAGCCGGTCAGCAATATGGAGTGGAAGGACATGCCTGCATCTTGGGCGGCTCTTATGAGGTCAAGCCCGTTCATAAAGGGCATCCGAATATCGGTCAGAAGCAGGTCGGCGCCAGCTTCGTGCATCAAGTCGAGTGCCTGGCGCCCGTTCTCAGCTTCACCGACTATCTCAATATCGTATAATTTCCAATCGATAGAGCCGACAATGCCCTCGCGGAAAAATTGCTCGTCCTCGGCAACGATCATTTTAAGCGTCATGACCTGAATCCCCCTCTTTGATTCGTACTTGAATGCGGGTGCCAATGCCTTCCCTGCTCTCAATCTCGAAGACGGCTTCCTTATAGAACAGGGCCAGCCTCTCCCGAATATTGGCGATCGCCATCCCGGATTTTGATCCATCGCTTTGCAGCTTGGCGGATAACGGAGCGCCAGAGGCGTTCAGGCGTTGAACCAACTCGTTGGGCATGCCGGGACCGTTGTCGGTGACCTCAAGCACGATCCATCCCTCTTCACGGCTTGCCCGGATAAAGATATTGCCTGTGCCCTCCGCCTGCTCAATGGAATAGATGATCGCATTTTCTACCAGCGGCTGGAGCAATAGCTTCGGCATGCGGAAGTGCTTCAGCGACGGCTCCATCTCAATTTCAAAATATAATCGAGCAGGATAACGTTTTTTCTGTAGGAACAAGTAGTGTCGCACCAACTCTACCTCCTGCTCCAGCTCGACAAATTCGTTGCCGCTGTTCAAGCTGAGACGGAACACCTGGGAGAGCGAGACGACCATCTCGGATATTTCCTTATCGCCCTTCTGCAAGGCGCTCCAATTAATCATATTCAATGTGTTGTACAAGAAATGCGGGTTAATCTGGGATTGCAGCGCCTTAAGCTCGGCTTCCCGCTGCTTTAAGCTGGATGCATAGACGTCATCAATCAACGCTTTGATCCGCCCGACCATGGAATTGTACAGATAGCCCAGTCGTCCGAATTCGTCGTTGCCCTCAATATCAACCCGTTGCGAGAAGTCGCCGATCTGCAATGCTTTCATGGAATGCATCAGCTTTTTCATGGGATTCGTAATAATGTTAGCGATGATCCAGGACAAGAAAATGGCAATGAAGCAGACGGCAATCGTGATGGAAATGGTGGCGGAGCCGATGTTCTTCAGCTCGGCGACCAGCTTGCTGCGATCCTGTATGACGACGGAATGCCAACCTGTAATAGTGGAGACAGCATCCGAGACGATTAAGTCCTCTCGCTGCTTTAGCTTATCCAGTGTCTCCGCAGGCGTGGCCGATTCCGTCGCTCCCTCAAGCGGATAAATGGGCAGCTCGTTGACAGATAAGCCGATCCACGCTACATTGGTGGCGGCGAGTACCGTGCCTTCATCGTTCATGATGAATTGGGTCGCGTCCTTGGCTTCGTGGAACAGGTTGCGGCTGAGCTTGTCGGCGTCCATACCGACGACCAGAAGCCCGCTTGGCTGATAGCGGTAGTTTTTGTACTGTTTGATAAATACGAGCTTATGGTGATAATCGCCCGGAAGCACATTATCCTCGGGGCGAAGCATATCCCAGAGCTGGTTGCCAGGTGAGGAACGAACCCTCTCGTAATAGGGTGTTTCCTTGAAACGATCATAACTGATAGCGCTTGCAATTCCGGTCTGTGTAATGACGAAGGGGTTGCTTGCCGAGCTTTCGTTTTTCACTGCATACAGAATGAGCGACTGAATCGTCTCACCCGTTACCATGAGCGGCAGCAAGCTTTTGAACACCAGATCACGCCGGTAGGGCGAGTCTCCGTTTAATACCATCTCCTGAACGGATGCGTTCAGGAAGAGATAGTTCGTGAAGCTGACGGAATTTTGGGCAAAGTGGTCGAGTTGGTCTTTGGTCTTCACAGCCATGTTCAGCTGAGCTTGGCGAATTTTGTCTACGACTTCACGGGATGCGATGGAATAGGAATATAGCCCCGTTATGCCGACCGTTACGATTAACAGCGGAACGACGAGTGCCAGCAGCTTCCGCTGCAGGGGCATATTGCGAAAGAAAGGAGCGAACTTGCTCATGCCGGATCACCTGCTGTCATCATAATAAGAAGAACGAATTTCTTAGGCAGCGGCCTTGTATGGCAGACGCCAGCTATTGGACATTTCGTACAATCAGTATAGCAAGAATTGGATGACCAGGGGCATATTTTCTCTTATGATCAAAAAAATGAAGCACTTCTTCTAAAATATGAAGCATATTTTTGTCGAATTCTTTCGAGCTATAATGAGGGCAGAACAGGACAGCGACTTGTTCAACATTAGAAAAGGTGGGGTATCCATGAAAAAATGGCTTACGATCTGTGCAGCTATTATTCTTGTTTTTACAATGGCGGCATGCGGCAACAAAACTACAAACAATGGGACGGAAGGGGCTACAAAAGCACCTGAATCAACACCGTCCGAAAATAATGAGACTCTAGAACAGATCACGCTGAAGTTCTTCTCGGCGCTTGCTGACCGTTCCAACGGCATGGGCAAGATCGAGCAAGCCATTATCGACTCCTATATGCAAGAAAATCCGAATGTCAAGATTGAAGTAGAAGCACTGCAAGATGAGCCTTACAAAGCAAAGGCGAAAGTATATGCCTCGACGGAATCACTGCCTGATATCATGCAGTCATGGGGCCAGCCTTCCTTCATTAAGCCGCTTATCGACAGCGGACTTCTGCTTGAGCTGAACTCGGCTGATTTCGAATCCAGCGGTTTCATCGCCGGATCGACAGACGGCTTCTCGCAAGATGGCAAGCTGTATGGCCTGCCGCGCAATACTGACTTCCTGGTGCTTTACTATAACAAAAAAATGTTCGACGACAATGGCATTTCCGTACCGACTACTGTATCCGATCTCGTTGAAGTATCCAAGCAATTCCGTGCTAAGGGCATTAACCCGATTACGACCAATGCGATGGAAGGCTGGTCCCTTCCGATCTGGTTCGAATATGCACAACAGCGTACTAGCGGCGACTTCAATAAAGTAGACGCGGTTCTGAACGGCGAAGGCACGTTCTCCGGCGATGCGGACTTCCTGGCTGCTGCGCAATCGATTCTTGATCTGGCGGATGTCAAAGCTTTCGCAGACGGCTTCCTGACAGCAGACTACGGCACTTCCCGCAACCTGTTCGGTCAAGGACAAGCGGCTATGTATATCATGGGCAACTGGGAAGCAGGGCTTGCGACTGACGAGAACTTCCCAGCTGAATTCCGCGACAATGTAGGCGCAATCTCCTACCCGACATCCGACAAAGGCAAAGCAAGCGACCTGGCGGCATGGTTCGGCGGCGGCTACTCCATCTCGAAGAGCACGAAGCATCCGGAAGAAGCGGTTAAATTCATGCAATACTTCTTCAAGCCTGAGAACTGGGCGAAGCAGCTGTGGCAGACTGGCTCCGGCACGCCTGCACAGAAGTTCGATGAGTTCCTGACTGGCGAAGAGTCTGCTCTGCAAAAAGGATTGGTAGACGTATTTGGTTCCACGACTTCTGCATCCAATACCCCTTTCCACGATCTGGGTACGGATGAGTACAAAACAAAAGTGATGGATGCGCACCAAAAGCTGTTCGGCAAGTCGATTTCTCCTGAAGACTTCTTGAAAGAGCTTGATGCAGCGGTTGCACTACTGCCATAACGTAAAGTGAAGCAACCGGGAGCAGTGAAAATCCTTTCGCTGCTCCCGTTTTTCAAAAACATCAAGGCACAAGCAAAGAAAAGCAAAGCCGGGAGGCGGAGAGAACGATGCATAAGCTGCTAAGTAACCGAAGAACAATCTTCGCGCTGGTCGCGCCGGGACTATTCCTGTTTTTGTTCATGGTATGTTTTCCAATTATGATGAGCGCCTATTACGGCATGACGGATTGGCGGGGGATTGGCTCTTACCAGTTCGTAGGCCTTGATAATTATATGAAGATTTTGTTCAACGACCCTGTATTCTGGCGGTCGCTTATGAACGCTCTGCTGCTATTGGCGGCGACCTTGCTGCTCCAGCATCCTATTGCCTTGCTGTTCTCGATTCTAGTGACGAACGCAGGCAGATTCGAGAAGCTGTTTCGCACGATCTTCTTTATACCGGCCGTCATTTCCATTGTCGTCACGTCCAAGATGTGGGTCAGCGTATTCCATCCCAACTATGGGGTGCTGAACAAATTTCTGACCGCTGTCGGGCTGGAGAGCTGGAAACAAGATTGGCTTGGCGATCCTAGCATTGCAATCTGGTGTGTCATCTTCGTTATTATGTGGCAGGGCTTCGGCTATGCGCTCTTGCTCTATTATGCTGGACTTCAAGGCATTCCGAAGGATCTCTATGAGGCGGCTGAGCTGGACGGCGCGGGCCGAGTCAAGCTCTATACGAAAGTGGTTATTCCGCTGCTGACGCCTATGGTGCGTGTAGCTGTCGTCATTGCGGTAACGGCCTGTCTGAAGCAGATGGAGACGATCTTCCTCATGACGAACGGAGGACCCATTAATACGACGCAATTCATCGGCAACTATCTCTACAAGACGGCATTCACGTCATCTCTGTACGGCTACGGCAATGCGATCTCGGTTATATTCGTCATCGTCTGTCTCATTATTACTGTCATCATGAACCGTGCATTCAAAAAAGACGTAGGCGAATTTTAAGAGAGGAGACCGTAACCATGGTGAGAAAAATAACATTGCACACGTTGCTATGGATTGTCGCCTTGCTTCAGCTTTTTCCGCTTATCTGGCTGATCAACTATTCGTTTCTGAAGAGCGGAGACTTCTTCGGCAGCAGCATTCTGAAGTGGCCGGAGAAGCTGGAATGGTCCAACTATATCAATGCATTCACTTACGGCAGCGTGCCGAAGTTTCTATGGAACAGCGCATTTATTACGACCGCAGCCATCTTGGTGGCAGCCGTCTTGTCTCTTATGCTTAGTTATGCGTTTACTAGGATGGAGTGGAGACTTCGGGGAGTGACGATGGCATTCATCATGCTAGGCATGATCGTTCCGATCCATGCGACGCTGCTGCCGAACTTCATTTTGTTTAATTGGCTCGATCTTCTGGACAATCCATTGTCGCTGATTTTGCCGTATATCGCGTTTTCTCTTCCCATCAGCATGCTCATTATTTCAGGCTTCCTGGTGACGATACCGAAGAGTATCGAAGAATCGGCTGTTATGGACGGTTGCTCCGTCTATGGGGTGATCTTCCGCATTATTTTACCGATGACCAAGCCTGCCTTGGCGACAGCTTGCATTATGAATTTTATCAGCTGGTGGAATGAATTCATCATGGCCAATACGTTCCTGACCTCGGAGAAGTTCAAGACGCTTCCATTCTCCATCATGAAGTTTGCCGGGCAATATTCATCCAACTACGGCGCGCAGTTCGCCGTTATGACGATGATTGCTTTGCCAACTGTCATTATCTATCTGATGTTCACAGAGCAGATGTCGCGCGGCATTACAGCAGGTGCAGTGAAGGGGTAGTAACTGCTCTGGTAGTGAAATAATACGTTCTATATGGATTGAGGTACTGAATGGCATTAAATTGTTATCCAACAATTTAATGCCATTTTTTCATTCTATTGAAAAAATATGCGTCAGCGTTGATATACGATACTTTTCGTTGAAACCGGGAGTAGTTTCGCCCTTTTCGTCCTCTTATAATGAAGTTAAATTAGTGGTGGCGGGAGGAAGTGCAGGATGCAAAGAGAAACGATTACTTCGGCGGCGACGGGCGCTGCCGTCTCCCACAAGGAGAAGCCCTTATGGAAGCGCTTCATTATGCAGTGGCAAGTACAGGTTATGATTTTCCCGGCATTGATTTTCATTTTAATATTCAATTATTTTCCGATGTATGGTGTATTTATGGCTTTTCAGGATTATAGCTTGTTCAAAGGTTTTTTCGGTAGTGACTGGGCGGGTATGAAGCATTTTGAAGCCTTTTTCAACTCACCGGACTTCTTCCGTGTCATGCGCAATACGATCGTCATCAGCTTGCTGAAGCTGTTCATCGGATTCCCTGCTCCGATTCTGCTTGCCCTAATGCTGAATGAAGTCAGGAATATGGTGTTCAAGCGAGTTATTCAGACGATCAGTTATCTGCCGCATTTCTTGTCATGGGTCATTGTATCGGGCTTCGTCATTTCTTTACTGTCAGTAGACAACGGGAGCTTGAACATCTTGCTCGACAAGCTGGGATTGATAGACAAGCCTGTCAATTTCCTTTCTCTGCCCGAATACTTCTGGACGATTATCGTGACGACAAATGTATGGAAGGAAGTAGGCTTTGCGACAATCGTCTACCTGGCAGCCATTGCCGGCGTTGATCAGAGTATGTACGAAGCAGCCTCCATCGACGGCGCGAGCAAGCTGAAACAAATCTTTCTCATTACGCTGCCATCTATTATGCCGGTTATCATTATCTTCCTGATTCTAAATATTGGCAGCTTGCTTAATGCCGGGTTCGACGATCTGCTTCTGCTTGGCAACAGCGCCATGCTCAGAGATGTGGCGGATGTCATCGATACTTACGCCTACCGGGTAGGCATTATCAATAACCGCTTCTCTTATGCGGCAGCAGTCGGATTATTCAAGGCAGTGATTAGCGTGGGACTTCTGACACTGGCCAATTTCTTAGCCAGAAGGGCGGGCACAAGCTTATGGTAGGACACGAACGGATTATTCGGAAAAGCGGTGAGGCATCATGAAGCTGAGTACAGGCGATAAGACGCTGCATGTCGTCATCTACATTTTTCTCGTCATATTGGGTTTCCTGACGCTGTACCCATTCTGGAACTCAGCGGTCATCTCCTTTAATTTGGGGCTTGATACGGCGAAGGGCGGCATTACGTTCTGGCCGAGACAATTCACGTTCGACAATTACGCTATTGTCTTTCAGGATACACGAATCGTACAGGCCTTCTACGTTTCGGTTCTCCGAACTTTGGCAGGCACGTTCCTATCCATTTTGTTCACGTCAGTATTCGCTTACGGCATGTCAGTCAAAGGCGTGTTATTCAAAAAGTTTTATATGGTGTTCGCTATTATTACCATGTATTTCAGCGGGGGACTCATTCCCTTCTATCTCGTCAATCGCGAGCTTGGTCTTATGAACACCTTCTGGGTTATGGTGATCCCGACAGTTATCAGCGTCTACAACATGATTATTTTCCGGACCTTCTTTATGGGCTTGCCCAATGGACTGGAGGAGTCGGCTCGAATAGACGGCTGCAGTACGTTCGGTGTTTACTTCCGAATTGTGCTACCACTTTCTGGGCCCGTTATTGCAACGTTGTCACTGTTCACAGCGGTGTATCACTGGAACGATTGGTTTACAGCAACGATATTCATCAATAAGTCGGAGATGTTCCCGATCCAGACGATGCTTCAGCAAATATTGAACTCCAACATTATGACAGAACAGCTGTCCATGGCGACCAAAGGCAACGCCGCAGCGGCCGATGCGATGAGTCGCATGCAGAGTGTAACCACCAAGTCGCTCACGATGGCGACGATGATGGTAGCAACGCTGCCGATCATCCTTGTGTATCCGTTTGTGCAGCGCTTCTTCGTCAAAGGCGTGCTAGTGGGTTCATTGAAAGAGTAAGCGTGTATGCGTTATTCGACTTTGCCGTTCGGTGGAGATGAATATAGATTGAATATTTATCATTAGGGGAGGTTCATCTGAATGAAGAGGTCAAAGAAACTGCTCTCCGGCGTGTTCACACTTGCGTTGGCTGGAGCACTGGCTCTTAGCGGCTGCGCAGGGAAAAGCGAGCCGGTGAAGACAGGCGGGACGAACACAGGAACGAATAAGGGTGAGCAAACGGATCAAAAGCCGGATGGATTCCATTTCGGAGAAACGCCATTTACCTTTACGTACTATGTCAATTATGACTGGTGGACAACAGAGCCATGGGGCGCGAGTCCGAATAGCAAGTGGGTGCAGGAAAACCTGCATGTCTCAGTTGAACCGATTCAATCCGGCGGCGCTGCTGCCCAGAAGCTGAGTACGATGATTGCTTCCAAAGAGCTGCCAGATGCAATGATGATGGATCGCGGCCCTGATGTGGAACGTCTTCGTCAGGCAGGCGCGCTCGTACCGCTTGACGATTTTATTGATAAATATCCGAACTTGAAGAAATGGGCCGGGGAAGAGACGCTGAATATGCTGCGCTCGCCTGACGGCAAAATCTATCAATTCCCGAACTGGTATACAGCAGCACCGACAGGCAATGACGGCTGGTTCGTCAATAAGAAAATTTATGATGAGCTTGGTAGACCTAAGCTGGAGACGTTCGACGACTTGCATGCCTATCTGAAAAAAGTACAAGAAACGCATCCGGAGGTCATTCCTCTGGAAGTCGGCCGCGAAGGTCAGGGCGTTGAGGTTATGTTCGCAGGTTTCGCGAATGACCACCCAAGCCAATTCAGTTATATGAAAGCCTTTACACAAGGCGATAAACTCGTTACGATTTATGATAACGACGCCTACAAAGAAACGATGACATACGCAAGTCAGCTGTTCCGTGAAGGATTGATCACGCAAGATGCTCTTACACAGAAAGAAGATCAGGTCAAAGAAAAGCTGGCGACGGGCAGAGTAGCCGTATTTGTCGGCGGCAATGCAACGAACTTGGGTCGCGAAGGCCATAACGCTTTAAGAAGTACAGATCCTACAGCAGCCTATGAATTTATATGGCCGCTTATCAAGCCAGGCGTGGACAAAAACAAAGTATATCCAAACGGATATAACGCACTCGGTTGGAACGTAAACGTCATTACAACAAACGCAGCAAATCCGGAAGCTATCTTTGCTTATCTGGACTGGCTGACGGGAGAGGAAGGACAGCGCATTATGTTCTTCGGCCCTCCAGGCTCTTATTGGGATGAAGTGGACGGAGAAGGCGCGCCAATCCCGAATGACAAGTGGTTCTCTACACCGCAAGAAGAGAAGGACAAGGATAAGCTGGAAGCTTACGTATGGGCAGGCAATGCAACGTATGTCGATACGACGAAGTCCAAGATCGAAGCCAATCTGCCTGAAGAGCAGCGTAATTGGGGTGCTGTCGCCCAGCTCAATGTAGCTTGGAAGACGTCGCATAACAATACTCAATTCAACAACATCGATCCAGCTCCGGATACGGATGAAGGCATCATTCTTCAACAAGTGAATGATCTTGCAAAAGAATATTTCGGCAAGATGCTGTTCGCGAAGAGTGATAGCGAAGTGCTGAACTTCATTGAGGCTGCGAAGAAGGACACGAATGGCCTTGGCTACGACAAGGTGCTCGACTTCAGAACGAAAGTATGGCAAGAGAATCTTGCGAAGATGAGCGGCAAATAAGCAGGATTAGCCCATAGCAAGAGGATATACGGCGACGTATATCCTCTTCTTGGGCTTTTGCGTTCCATGATGTCCGAAAGGCGGGAGGAGAACATGTACAGAGTCGTACTAGTAGATGACGAGGAATTGGAGCTGACCGGCATTCAAAGGCTTGTACCCTGGAAGGAGCTGCATATGGAAGTAAAAGCAGCTTGTCCTGACGGCTTCTCGGCACTTCAATATTTGGAAGAGAACGAGGTCGACGTGCTTGTCTCCGATATTCGGATGCCGATTATGTCGGGTCTGGAGCTGGCGAGTAAAGCCCAGCGCCTTCATCCTAATCTGAAAATATTGTTCATCAGCGGTTATGAGGATTTTCAATATGCCAAACAAGCATTGTCTATGAAGGCCAGCGGCTATGTTCTCAAGCCCATTAACGATGACGAGCTATTAGGTGCGCTGCAATCGGTCCGTTCAACGCTGGACGGAGAAAATCGGCAGCAGCAGCGCGAGCACTCCATCCAGCAATCCATGGTGTATTTAAAAAACGAACTACTGGAGCGATGCCTGGAAGGTACGCCGGACCGAGATGCTGTCATTGAGCTCATGGCGCAGTTCCGCTTGGGTGTACAGGTCGGCAGTTTGAGGGCAGCCATTATCGAGATTGAAGAAAAGGATTGGCGTACAGAGAGTCAGCATTCGGAAGCCGCTCAGGCGGAACTTCTGGTAGCCCTTACTTCACTATGTTCCAGGAATGGACTGGAGATGTACTGTCGCCAATCCTCGCGACGGCTTGCAGTTGTGATGGAAGAGTCGCATGATACGGCGATGTTGGAGAGGATGATGGAAGAGCTGTCTGCTAGCCATAATGCAACCTTGACGATTGGATTGGGACAAGCGGTAGAGGAGCTTGAGCGGCTTCATCTGTCATATGAAGAAGCGACCAAAGCACTCTCCATGAAGATGTTCCAGGGCAAAGGGAAAATCATAGCTTACTCGACGACTAAAGAAGAAGCGCGGGAGAGCGTATTAAATATTGAGACGACCGTAGATGCCTTGTTTGCGGCAATGACGCAATACGAGCTAGTGCGTATCGTCGATTGTATGGAGGACTTGTTCCAGCAGGTCAAAAATATTAAAAACCCGTCGGCGGTGCGCAATTATTCCTTTTTTGTCATCAGTCGATTAGACGGCTATTTGAATAGCTTGAATGAAAGCTTGTTTTCAATAACCGGACAAAACGGATTTGCGCTGGATAAACTGTTCGAATTCGAGACCATCGACGATATCCATTCCTGGCTGAGGCGGAAAATATTTGAGCTGTCTGAGCAGCTCCATAATAAGAGACAGCGGAAAAACGTCAAGCTGATCGGACAAATCCAGAACTATATCGATCAACGGCTGGGAGAGAGTATCTCGCTTAAGGAGGTTGCGCAGGCTTTTTCGTTTTCCCCAAATTACTTGGGCCATCTCTTCAAGGAGGAGACGGGCGAGCTGTTCAGCGATTACTTGATGCGCAAGCGAATGGAACTGGCGAAACGGCTGCTGGCCGATACGGGCAAAAAGGTGTATGAAGTAGCCGATCGGGTTGGCTCCGGCACGCTCGCCCACTTCGGCAAGCAGTTCAAGGATTATACCGGCATGACGCCTGGCGAATACCGGAAGCATCTCTAGCATCTATGTGATTAGGAGGCATATGCCTTGAAGAAGAAGCCAAACTTGCCGTTCGGATACAAGCTAATGGTCTCCTACTTAATGATGGCATTGATTCCGGTCATGATTATCGGGTATTACGCTTATACGACATCGGTGAAGTCGATTAGGGAGCAGGCCGCTTCCTCCATAGAGGGCACACTGCAGCAGACAAAAGAGAATGTACTTTTCCGTTTTCAGCTCCTTAGCCGGACGTCTGATCAAATCTATTGGGATTTCGCGTTGCAGGAAGATTTGAGATTGAGAAATAACGGCTGGGCTATTTACAATACGACGATCAAGTCGATAGAGCCCAAGCTGCAAAATGCAGTTAATCTGACGCCTCATCAGGCGCTTCTTCGAGTCTATATCAGCAATAAGGAATTCCCGGAGATGTATGCGCTGCATCCACCGGGAGCTGATCCGCTGCAGCGGATGGAGACCTTTGAGCTGTTGCATCTAAATCGGATAGAGGACAAGTATTGGTATAAGGCACTGCCCAGCATGGATGCGGGAGAAATCGACAGCTCTCAGTACTGGCAGCAAATAGAAGAGGACCGTCTCGTAGGCAACTTGTCTTTAATGAGGCGCCTGTATGACTACCAGAAGCGCGGTCAGATCGGCTTTATGCGGGTCGTGACCAAAATCAATCAGCTGCTCAGCGGTGTCCATTACGAGAAGCTTGGTGAAAATAGCGCTGTGCTTGTCCTCAACGAGTGGGATGAAGTGATCTATGCTTCCGCGCCTAACAGCCAGGATTATCCGCTGCTGCAGAAGTGGAATCCGGAATGGGAGAAGGATAATCTGTCCATTCGCTTGGAGCTCCCTGATATCGATTGGACGATGGTTGCCCTCGTCCCCGATGTTCAATTGGAGAAGCAGATCGGGAAAGTGAAGATGATGACGATTCTGATCTGTATCGGCAGCTTTATTATGCTGGCGGTGAGCAGTTTGGTCGTATCGAAATTTTTGACGGTACGCATCACCAAGATCATTCAATCTCTTAATGCGTTCCGGGAAGGGCGGTTCAATAAACGGATTCAGTACAGCGGCAATGACGAGTTTTATTATATCGCTGAAGCGTTTAACGAGATGGGCGGCTATATCAATACACTTATAAAAGAAGTGTATGTGGTACAGATGGAGAAGAAAGGCGCGGAACTGAAGGCGCTTCAGGCGCAAATCAATCCACATTTTCTGTATAATACGTTATCCTCCATTAGCAGGCTGGGCAAGCTTGGCGAGATCGGCAAGCTGGATCAGATGGTAATGGGACTTGCGAAGTTCTACCGATTGACGCTGAATAACGGCAAATTTATTATTCCGGCTCAGCTTGAGATCGAGCAGGCGCAAGCCTATATTGCCATACAACAAATCAAATACGGCAGTCGTCTGGACGTCATGTTCGATATAAGCGCCGAAGTGTATGGTTACCGGACGGTGAAGCTTATCCTGCAGCCCTTTATCGAAAATGTGCTGGAGCATGCGCTGTACCAGCCTCGCATTTATATCAAGGTATGCGCGCACGTACATAATGGAGAGCTGGTGTTTGCGGTTGTGGATGACGGAATCGGGATGAAGCCGGAGACCGTGGATCACATTTGGTCCAATGACGATACTCGAATCGGATATGGCATCCGCAATGTAGATGATCGAATCAAGCTGCATTACGGAGAGCAATACGGCGTCACGATCGGAAGCGTCTACGGGGGCGGCACGGCGGTCCGCATATCCGTACCGCTGAGCAGACAGGACGAGACCGCTTGAAATATGCCTGACCTTCCTTCATGATGAAAGAAAGACAACGGCATGGAGGAAGGACCGAATGGCCCGCATTCTCCGCTTACCGGTGATTGTAGGAGGCAGCTATGAGTATAGGAATTGGACTTGCAGGCTGGGGAGATCACGACTCGTTATATCCGGAGGGCACGAAGCCGGGCGAGAAGCTGAATATATATGGAAGCCACTTTCCGGTAGTAGAGGTGGACAGCACCTTTTACGCGATTCAGCCGCGGGAGCGGTTCGAATCTTGGGTGAACGGAACGCCAGACAGTCTTCGATTCGTTGTCAAGGCGTACCAGGGGATGACAGGCCATCTGCGAGGCCCTGCGCCTAAGGGAGACGATCCTGACGCTATGGCTGAAGCTTTCCGCCGGATGCTGGAACCGGCTATGGAGGCGGGAAGGCTGACTGCAGCATTATTTCAATATCCGCCGTGGTTCGATTGCATTAGCGCTAACGTGAAGCTGTTACGTGAGATGAAGCGTAGGATGGAAGGCATTCCATGTGCGTTGGAATTTCGCCATCAGAGCTGGTTCGAGGCGGGCATGAAGGAGCGGACGCTTCAGTTCATGCGGGAGGAAGGCTGGATACACAGCATTTGCGACGAGCCCCAAGCGGGCATTGGCAGCATCCCGACCGTGCTGGAGGCGACAGACAGGGAGGTCTCCATTGTTCGTTTCCATGGCCGCAACGCGGCGAACTGGAACAATGGCGGCGGTCCTAATTGGCGTGAGGTGCGATATCTCTATCATTATTCCGACGCGGAGCTGTCGGAATGGCGGGAGAAGCTGGAGAGCCTGCTTCAGCAAAGTCGCGATATCGCGGTCATCTTCAACAACAACTCAGGCGGTCACGCCGCAGGCAACGCCAAGACGATGATGACGATGCTGGGACTAACAAGACCGGATGGCAGAGAGCCCTTTTACTCTCCACCGCCCGGTCCGGAGCAGTTGGAATTGTTTTGACGCAATAGTTGTTATAACGTAGTAGTAGATTTGAAGAAGCTGAGGTTTGATGAAGTAGCACTTTGAAGTTTCAGAGGTTTTAATGTGGCTCAAAATAGAAATCAGTACTTGACGAAATAAACCAAGGTTGAAAACGGAAAAACAGCTGTTAATCCTGTATGGTTGAACGTCCTGCCCAACAACAAGAGAGGAATAGACCGATGCAGAAACCGTCTACCCTAACGACGAAAGATAGGTTGTCTTCCAAATACGGAAAGGACTTACCTCTAACGGTCACCGCTGACCTTTAGAGGTTGATTTTTACATAATCCCGGTTCTAATGGACATCCGCGGCCATTAGAACACGTTTTCCTCGCAATCGCCCCTTTTTCAGCTTATAAGGGGCATCCGTGACCGTTATAGTCTCATTTCGCTGCATTTTCGCTTATAACGGACGACGGTGACCATTAGGGCATGAGTTGCCCTCGCCGATGTGAAAATGGCTATGACAAACCGCTATAAAACTGGCATTTTCGTAGAATTTAACCGCCATTGATTGTTAGCATGAATGTCACGCACTGATTAGTAGGTTGAACTTTTATGTAGTAGCAGTTTTGAAGAAGCAGCATGATGTTTAGATTTGAGCTTGTGATTGGATTGAAGCAGGCTGTTGAGGTTTTTAGAGAGTAGTCCTCGGACTGAAGAAATAGAAGTTAATTGAAAAGCTATGCAAGTGGAGTGGAGTGCGGGATTGTTCTGGAGAAACGGAGTGCTCGCCTTTGTAGACGGATTCTTACCCTATGAGGGTTAAGGAAATCAAAAGAATCCGTCTACAACAGCGATCGGAAGAACTATCCCGCGCGCAGCGCCCGTTTGGATCAGCATATTCTGTTTCATTTTATTTATCGATATTAGCATACTCCCTCATCAATACTTCAGCTTCAGCAAACTTCTCTCTCCCACAAAAGTGGACGTATTGAACAGCAACAGTGCATCGTCGATTCCATTCTGCTCCATATAGTCACCGATATTGCCATTGTAAAATCGGATATCGATCATATGAATTTCCTTCACATGGTTCGTCAGAAACGGCAGCATAGAGTGCGCATACGAATCTTTGACGATCAGCAACTTGTCCAGATCGACCTGATCCGGCGCGAGATCGGTTTTCACCGTTACGAGGGCATGTACACCGCCTTGGAAGTAGCCGTATTTATCTTTCTTCGCAAGGTAGCTCTCATCGTACAAGCTATCCTTAGTCGTGTCCGTATCGGCGATGTACATTTCCGAATGCACCTTGTTTTTCGGCTCGTACACCTCAATAGATTCAGGCTTCGCCGATCCGAATTGTCCCCGCGTATGATAGCTGCCCAAGAATGAATCTGTAAGCGTGCGGATATGGAACTCCTCTTCCGTCAGTGGTTTCCAGCCCATGTCCGAGGCATACGCCTTGTAAGCTAGATAGGCGCCATATGAAGTCCAGTGATGATCCGTTTTGTAAAAGAGCTCGCGCTTTTCTTCCGGACTATTCGCCGTCTTGAAGAAATCGAATCCATCCAGAAACGCTACATCATTCCCGAGCCTGTCCTCGATAAAGTCATGCACAATCGCTTGCGGATAAGCGGCTGCTTTCCAAGGCAAACGCTCCGGATAGACGCCCACCGAGTTCGGCGACAATAACAGCTTCACATCGGCATTGGGATGATTGTCTGCGAATTGCCTGATCGCGTCCGCATAGTTGCCTAGCTCCTCAAAATCCGGCTCCCCGAACTTCTCGAACAAATAACCGTCCTTCCCCAAATAGATGCCGTTGTTTTCCTTCTGCAGTCTGAGTTGCTCCATCGTAGACTTGGCTCTCACCCAATCGGAACGGAACGGGAAGTGATCGGTCACGAACAGCTCGGAGTCATCCGCGAACTGCTTCGACCAAAGCCGCTCCCCAGACAGCTTCGGGGCTTCCTGCAAATTACGGTTCTCCGTCTCAGAGAACGCTGACTTAGGCAAGAGGAAAAATAACGCGGATATGATGCCAAGCAGCGATAGGAATCCCCAGGTATAGAACCCGTCCATAACTTTCTTCATAAGCAGCGAACTCCCTCTCGGTTAGAACCGGAAATACAGAAATGGGTTAAAGGTTGCGTCTACCAAATAAGCGACAGATACAAGGAACAATACGCCATGCCAGATCAGAGTCACTATGGGATGGAGCAATGTGCCATCTGCTTGGACGCCTCGCGGCCTTTGCATCGATGCGACGATAAGCAATAGTAGCAGAATAGCGTTTGTGTACAACAAATAGATGGTTTGCTGGTCCCAGAGCGGGCTGCCGTTCGCACCGAACATAGCGCCGAAATATGCGGTCATGTCCGGCAGCTTGTCGAAGGCGAAGAATACCCAGCCGATCAATATGAGCAGCAGCGCATAGCTGTGGCGCAGCCATCTTGGCAGCTTCGAAAGCAGCTCTAGCGCAAACCATTTCTCGATTATCAGTACAGTGCCGAAATACAAACCCCAGAACAGGAAGTTCCAGCTGGCGCCATGCCAGATGCCGGTGAGTGCCCATACGATCAAGATGTTGCGAAGCTGGATAAGCAGTCCGCGTCTGTTGCCGCCGAGCGGAATATAGACGTATTCCCGAAACCAGGTGCCAAGCGAGATATGCCATCTTCGCCAGAAATCGGTGATGCTTTGCGCGGTGTACGGCTTGTTGAAATTTTCGTTAAAGCGGAAACCGAACATAAGCCCCAGACCAATGGCCATATCGGAATAGCCGCTAAAATCGAAGTAAATCTGGAACGCAAATGCGATAATCCCAAGCCAAGCGGTCAAGACAGGCATCGTATTCAGATGTCCGGCAGAAATTTCATTCCACAGCAAGCCGATATTGTTCGCCAGCAGCACTTTCTTGGCAAGGCCGATCGTGAATCGGCGCACGCCTTCTGCGAATATCTCGTTGTTCACGAAACGCTCGCGAAGCTGCTCCGCAATCGTGTTGTATCGGACGATTGGGCCAGCTACAAGCTGCGGGAACAGAGCTACGAAAGTGGCAAAATCCAGCCAGTTGCGCTGTGCCTTTGCTGTGCGGCGATAGACGTCAAAGATATACGACATCGATTGGAACGTGTAGAAGGAGATGCCGATCGGCAACGGCAGGTCGGTCGGCGGTATGTTTGTGTCAAACAGCGCATTCACATTCCCAATTAGAAAGTCCGCATATTTGAAAAATCCGAGTACGCCCAAATTCACGATAACGGACGCCGTCAGAATCCATTTTCTAGCTGCCTCGCTCCTCTTCTCCCCGTCCAGCAACAGTCCGAAGACATAATCCGTACATGTTGAGAACAACATGAGCGCAATGTAGATCGGCTCTCCCCAAGCGTAGAAGATCAGGCTCGCAATGAACAGGATGACATTCCGAATGCGTTTTGGGGAGAGATGATAGACGAGCAATACAGCCGGCAAAAAGATAAATAGGAATAACAGGCTGCTGAATACCATCGTCTAGGCCGACAATTACTTCACGAGGGTTTCAAATTCGGCCACGATATCATCTGCCGATTCTGAAATGACAAACAGCACGTAGTCGCCTTTTTTCACAACCTGAAAATTTTTGGCGTTCTCATACTGGTCTTGCAGGTACGTTTCGAATTGCTTTTGCACATCGGCAGCACGTTTCTTAACGGCTTCTTCCACAGTCGCAATATCTTTGGCGTCCTTCACCTTCAGAACTGCAACCTCATTGGTCTTCACATTCATGAGCGGGGACATAATGGCATAGTCTTCAAGGATGGACGGATCGAGATGGTAGAGGTCTTTCACCATTTCGCCTTCAATTGGAGCTAGTGCAGGCTGCTCCACTTTGGACAAAATGGCGTCCACGATTCCTTTGGCCGAATCGGCTTTCACGATTCCTGTGCTTTCGTCTTCTTTATTCGCTTCGTCGCCCGGAGTGGTCTCTTCACCCGCATTGGAACCGCTATTGCTGCCGTTTTGCGACGTGTTCGTTTCTTTGCCGGCATTAACGTTTTTATCGGAATTGTTTCCTCCGCATGCTGTCAGGGCAACCCCCATAGCTACAATCATCAACAGGTTCAGTACTCTTTTTTTCATGTGATTCATCTCCTTGGTGTGTATCTGGTTTGTTTGTGAATTTACACTGGTACAAACGTGGTGCTGTCCGTTAATGTTGCACTTTGTATGACAATGGGAATAACTGCTGCACATGATTTGCGCTGTAATGGCGCGTTTGGACGGTATAGTAAAAAAATTAGCCCAAATGCAAATAGTTATTCGATTTTCAGAGCAAACGATGATAAAATGCATAAAAGAGCTATTCCACGCGTTAAAGCGACGGCATGTAGGAGGAAGGACAAATGGAGTACATCAGTACAAGAGGCAAAGTAGGCAAAATCGGATTTATTGATGCTTTTATGATGGGACTTGCAGATGACGGTGGCTTACTGGTGCCAAGCGAAATTCCGCAGATTTCGGCAGAGACGCTGAAGGCATGGCAGGAGCTAAGCTATCAAGAGCTAGTCTTGGAGATTTTCTCGTATTACACGAATAATGAAATTCCGGAAGCGGACTTGAAAGCGATGGTGGAGGCGAGCTACTCTACGTTTCGCGATCCTGAAGTGACGCCGGTGCGTCGCCTTCATGACGGCTTGTATTTGCTTGAGCTGTTCCATGGTCCGACCTTTGCGTTCAAAGATATTGCCCTGCAATTTATGGGCCAATTTTATTCCTATGTTGCGGCGAAGCAAGGCAAGAAAATTCATATTCTAGGCGCAACTTCCGGAGATACCGGTGCTTCGGCTATCGAAGGGGTACGAGGCAAGGACGGTATTAAAATTTGCATTCTGCATCCGAACGGCAAGGTAAGCAAAGTGCAAGAATTGCAGATGACGACGGTGAAGGAAGATAATGTGCTCAATCTGTCGGTTGAAGGCAACTTCGATGATTGCCAGCGGATGATCAAGGAGCTGTTCGCCGATCTGGACTACAAGTCGTCCAACCATCTCGCAGCGATCAATTCCATTAACTTTGTGCGTATTATGGCGCAAACCGTTTATTACTTTTATGCTTATTTCCAAGTGGCAAAGGCAAACGGCGGCGATGTTGGAAAAGTTAACTTTAGTGTACCTACGGGCAACTTTGGCGATATCTTTGCCGGTTATCTTGCGAAGCGTATGGGTCTTCCGGTAGGCAAGCTGATTCTGGCAACGAATGAGAACAACATTCTGGAGCGCTTCATCCAGGAAGGCGTCTATATGCCTGGCGATTTCCGCGCCACATACAGCCCATCCATGGATATTCAGGTTGCTAGCAACTTCGAGCGTTATCTGTATTATGTACTGGGTGAAGATGCGGAGGGAATTGAACGTCTGATGGCACAGTTCAAAGCTGAGGGCGAAATCTCGATCTCTGAGGATGCGCTGCGCAAGGTGCAGTCCGAATTCGCTGCGCATGGCGTATTGGGCCAGGAGTGTTTGGACACAATTGCTGATTATCAGACCAAGTACGGCTACTTGCTTGACCCGCATTCCGCTTGCGGGATTGCAGCCGTTCAGCAATGTGCGGACGAAGGCGAGATCAGCATCTCGCTTGCTACGGCTCACCCGGCGAAGTTCGATGAAGCCATCCGTTTGTGCGGAATTGAGCAATCATTTCCGAACGAGATCTCCTCGCTGTTCGACAAGCCGCAGAGTCAGATTCTTGTGGACGGCAAGCTTGAGGACATTGTAGCGCAACTGGATCAATTTTATAACGCATAAGAGATAGGAATAGAGAGAGCCGTCGACCTGCTGCAGGTCGACGGCTCTTTGCTAGTGGCAAGACATATACAATGTTAGGCATCGCGTATTTTGGAAGGGGATATCTTCTTATGTTTCTTGAACGTTCGGCTGAAGTAATAAATATCATTAAAGCCGGATGCCGTCGCTACCTCGGAGACGGTAAGAGGTGTATGGCGGAGCAGATGATCCGCTTTGTCCAGACGTGCTGCGGTGACATATTCCGTAACGGTTCGTCCAGTGAGTTCCTTGAACAGCCTGCTGAAGTGATAGCGGCTTAGTCCCGCAATGCCGGACAATTGCTCTACCGTCAGCTCTTCCCGGTAATGCTCGGCGATGAAACGGAAGACAGGCTCGAAGCGCTCTACATTTTTCATGCGCTCAGCGTATTCGTCTTTCGTCAGAACGGTTGTGACATGTCCTCGCAGCAGCAGCGCCAAGAGGCGATACAGCTCGGACTTGATTGCAAGCTCGTAGCCGAATTCCCGGTTTTCCAATTCACGAATCAAATTATGCATGCAGGCAATCGTGATTTGATCTCCTCGGATATGATTGCGCAGCAGCAGCTGGTTTTGAGAGATTGGAGCGATGAATTTGGTCTCCGCCGCGTCGACGGAGCCGCTTTGCAGAAGTGAGATATCGGCAATCAATACATAATAAATCAGGTTCGGCGTAAGACTGACGCCGTAATGAAGCTCATTGCTGTTCACGACAATCAAGTCGCCCGGCTTGGCGTGAATCGTCGTAGAGCCGCATTCGATAGAGGCTTCGCCCGTCTCGAAGTAGAGGAACTCCAGATGCTTGTGCCAATGATGGTGGAACAGGAGCATTCCCTCCTGGCTGTAGCGCGAGCGATGCACTTTAATCGGAAAATGCGGATTGGGCATGCTCATCTGTTCCCGCAACGATTCGTTTTTATTGAGCTTCATATGTGATCATTCCCTCCAAATAGCACATTTGTACAAACAAACCGCACGCCGTTGCATGGCCTTCACACCTGTATTCATTATAATACGAAAGTATATACCTGCAAAGGTTGCAGCATCGTGTTCGCTATCATTCTACTAAAGGAGAGATGGGTCATGTCTACTGTCCAAATCGGAGTCATTGGTACCGGTTCAATCTCGTCACTGCATCTTGATGCTTACAAAAACAATAAGGAAGCCCATATTTACGCTGTATGCGATTTGAATGAGGAACGCGCGCGGGCAGCCGCAGAAAAGTACGGCGCTGAGAAAGTATATACGGATTATAGAGAGTTGCTGGCTGATCCTGTTGTTCAGGCGGTAAGCATCTGTACTTGGAACAATACGCACGCTGAGATCAGCATCGCGGCGGTAGAAGCGGGCAAGCATGTACTGGTTGAGAAGCCGCTTTGCCGGACAGTTGAGGAAGCGCTTAACGTACAACGCGCGGTTGAAGCATCGGGCAAGATTTTGCAAGTCGGCTTTGTTCGCCGCTATGACACAAATGCACAACTCTTGAAATCGCTTGCGAACGAAGGTGAATTCGGGGAGATCTATTATGCGAAGGCAACAGCTATTCGCCGGCTTGGCAATCCGGGCGGCTGGTTCTCGGATATTGAGCGTTCCGGCGGCGGTCCGCTGATCGACATCGGCGTGCATGTCATTGACCTGTGCTGGTACATGATGGGCCGTCCGAAGCCGGTATCCGTCAGCGCTAATACGTACCGCAAGCTTGGCAACCGCTCCAACGTGGAGCATCTGTCCTTCTACCAAGCGGCGGATTATGACGCATCAAAAAATACGATCGAAGATATGGCGAATGCCATGATCCGCTTTGAGAACGGAGCATCCTTGATGGTCGATGCGAGCTTCACGCTGCATGCCAAGAAGGATGAGATGTTCGTGCGCCTGTATGGAGACAAGGGCGGCATGGAGATTGATCCGGAGACGGTCATCGTCACGGAGAAGAACAATACCATCGTCAACATTTTGCCGCAGACGGATCATGCGGGCTTCCACTTCCAAAGCGCATTCCAAAATGAGATCAACCATTTCATCGAAAATGTGCAAAATGGTACGAAGCCGCTCAGTCCGGTAGAGGATGGCGTTGAAATCATGAAGATTCTATGCGGCATCTACGAGTCCGCGGCAAGCGGTCAAGAGGTGAAGCTATGAAACTGGGCATCAGCACATACAGCCTATATAAGGCATTTGCATCAGGAGAGCTGAGCCTCACAGGTATGATTGAGTATATTTCGAGCATCGGGGCGGAGCATGCGGAGATTGTGCCGCTGGGCTTCTCTCTAACGGATAACCCCGAGCTGATCGACGATATTCGGAATGCGGCGAAGCAGCATGGCATCGAGCTGTCCAATTATGCAATCGGCGCAAATTTCGCGGGGCTTGAAGGCGAGGCTTATGAAAACGAGATTGCGCGCGTGAAGCGAGAAGTTGATGTATGCGCAGCGCTCGGAATTAAGCTCATGAGACATGATGTTGCGTCTTCTCAGGATCTGTCTATTGGCAACTTCCTGTCGCAACTGCCTCGACTTGCAGATGCATGCCGCGAAATTGCGGATTACGCGAAGCCGCTGGGCATTACAACAAGCGTAGAGAATCATGGCTTCTTCATCCAGCAAAGCGATCGCGTACAAGCGCTTGTGCAGGCGGTCGGACGCGATAACTATCGGACAACGCTTGATGTCGGCAACTTCCTGTGCGCAGACGAGGATTCGGCGACAGCGGTCGCTAATAATGTGAAGCTGGCCTCCATGGTGCATGTGAAGGACTTCTATGTACGTCCTTCCTACCGTTATCCCGGCGAGGGCTGGTTCAAGTCTTCCTCTGGCAATTGGCTGCGCGGTGCGATCGTCGGCCAAGGAGACATCGATATGCCGCATGTGCTGCGCATCGTGAAGGAGAGCGGCTATGACGGCTATATCTCGATCGAATTCGAAGGCATGGAGGATTGCTTCGAAGGAACGAAAGCAGGCTTCAACTACGTAAAGAAGCTCTGGTCGGAGATTTAACGCTTGTGACTCGGCAGATTCAGAGATTGATTATGATGGTGAGGAGATGATAGAAGTGACAGCACCAATAATGACGAATAAAATCGGGGTAATTGTAGACAGCTTTCACGTTGGCGTGAAGGAAGGTCTAGTGAAGGCGAGCAAAGTTGGCGCGGACGGCGTACAGATCTACGCGGTCAAAGGCGAGATGGACCCGGCGAATCTCTCTCCTGCGGCGAGAAAAGAGTGGAAGTCCTATATTGAATCGCTAGGTTTGGAGATATCTGCTCTCGTGGGTGATCTTGGCGGGCATGGCTTCCAGGACCCGGTGCAAAACCGGGAGAAAATCGAGAAGTCCAAACGTATTCTGGAGCTTGGACTGGAGCTTGGCACCAACATCGTGACGACGCATATTGGCATCGTACCGGCCGACCGCAACAGCCGGGTATATGAGACCATGCATGTGGCGTGCGAAGAGCTAAGCCGGTTTGCGAGCGACAATAACGCTTACTTCGCGATTGAGACAGGACCGGAAACATCCGCTCACCTGAAGTCGTTCCTTGACGGCCTCGGCTCGAAGGGCGTATCCGTCAACTTCGATCCCGCGAACATGGTTATGGTGACGGGAGACGATCCAGTGCAAGGCGTTTATCATTTAAAGGATTATATCGTTCATACGCACGCAAAGGATGGCATTAAACTGGGACATATCGATCCTCGTGATGTCTACGGCGATTACGGCTACGAGGTTGAACTTGATCATGAGAAGATTGCTGCGATGGCGGAGTCGGGTTCAGCTTTCCGTGAAGTGCCGCTGGGCGAAGGCGGTGTCGATTGGAACGGATATCTGCAGGCGCTGAATGATATTGGCTACAAGGGTTACCTGACAATTGAGCGCGAGGTAGGCACCAATCCGGAAGTTGATATTCAGCTTGCCGTTGATTTCTTGAAAAAATTCAGAGGGTAATGAGCGAGGAGCGTCTTATTATGGGCGCTCCTTTTTTATTTGCTATAGCGCGAAATGGCCCGAATCCTGTAAGATAGTGTCATGTGGTTTTTTCCATTTTCGGGAAGGGGTATTCGTTTGAATCGATTGTTGACCAGAATGGTATTATTTTTTTCGTGCTTGATTATCGTCGCGGTGGCGGTGCTTGGTATTACGATCTACCGCTCGTCGATGAGCCTGGTAGAGAATTCGCTTGGCGCACAGGCACAGATCGTAGCGGAGAGCGCTGCTTCGCTGATTGATAAAGAGAGATATGCAGAGTTGTCAGTAGAAGCTGGAGAGACGCCTTATTATCAGGAGCTTCGGGCAAAGATGAATGCGCTAAGGGAAATCAATGGACTGAAATATTTGTATACGCTTGCACAAGGCGAAGAGAACGGTGAGGCCTATTATTACTATATGGTAGATGGGGCGCCCGAGGATGTAGCGGAGGATGACTTCTCCCCTATCGGTACGCGGGAGGAGATCGGCTATGGTGGCATGATTCAGGCTTTCGCTGAGGGCAAGACTGTCGTAGGCGAGCTGACGAATGATTCGGAATACGGGGCCGCGATTACGGCTTATGTGCCGCTGAGAGACAACTCGGGCAAGCTAATGGGCATTATGGGGGCGGACTTTGACGCAACAAATGTGTACGCGCTTATGTCCAACAATACGAGAATGACATTGTGGGTGGCCCTTGGGATTATATTGGCTGGAATTGCGCTTGTTGTTGCCTTGGCCAGTTATCTGACCAGGCCGCTTAATCAATTGACGAATCAGGTTGCCAAAGTACGAGAGGGCGATATGACTGTAGACATCGCCATTCATCGCAAGGATGAGATCGGGATTCTGGCACATACGTTTCAACAGCTTGTCACGAATACAAGATCGGTCATCAGGAGTATGAAAGACAATTCGGAACGCCTGCTCTCTGCGTCGGAGGATGTATCGCAGCATGCTAGGTCCACGACAGAGGCCAGCCGGCATATTGCCGTCAGTATAGAGGAAGCGTCTGGGGGTGCCCATACGCAGGTGAATCGTGCGACAGATATGACCAAGGCGGTCGAAGGCATGACCCGCAGCATGCTTCGCATTACCGAGTCGGCAAGCATCGTATCGGATGTCGCACAGGAGACGAAGGAACATTCCGATCGCGGCAACGCGCTGATCGGACAAGCGATGATGGAGATGGAGACCATCGGAGAAGCAGCAGAAGCGATGCTTGCAGCTACGAAAGAACTGGAGAGTAGATCGGATGAGATTGGCGAGATCACGACGATTATGTCGGATATTGCGGATCAGACCAATCTGCTCGCGCTGAATGCCGCTATCGAAGCGGCTCATGCTGGTGAGAACGGGCGTGGCTTCGCAGTTGTAGCGGAACAAGTACGCAAGCTGGCGGCGCAGTCCCAATCCTTCGCTGTTCAGATTGCAGAGCTGATCTCGAAGACGCAGGAGCAGACCGCGCGACTCTCCGCAGGAATGGAGGGCAATGCGGATAAGGTGCAAGCCGGGCTTGTCAGCGTGAGAGAGGCAGGCATGACCTTTAACTCTATTGCGCAAGGGCTAGAGCAAGTTCATGAGCAACTGGTGGAGGTATCGTCCGCATCGCAGGAAGTATCCGCGGAATCGGAGGAGGTTGCGGCATCTGTAGAGGAAATGGAACAGATCTCACGAAGAGCTGCACAGCATTTCCAAGGGATTGTGAGTAACTCCAATACGCAAATTGCATCCATGGACGAAGTAACCGCCTCTGCGGAATCGCTTAAAGCTATGTCCAATGAGTTGACGTCTTTAAATAAGCGTTTTATTGTTTAATAGTAGCAGAGCTTATCGCGGTTGCCCTCATGAGGACGACCGCTTTTTTTCGTTTAATTCGGTGTAAAGGTATAGGAATAAGGTGCACTTAAGGTTATAATCGGTAATAGTGTATAATCAATTCAAATGGGCTGACGCGAACCAACGGTCGCGGGGAGTCAAATTCTATTCATTAAGGAGCAGGGATCATGGCAAAAACGCTTATTTTCGGGCATAAAAACCCGGACACGGACACCATCACATCGGCTATCGCTTATGCGGAGTTGAAAAGCAAGCTTGGCGCAGACGTTGAAGCAATTCGCCTCGGGGAAGTGAACGGCGAGACGCAATATGCGCTCAATTATTTCGGCATTGAAGCGCCGCGTTTGGTAGAGAACGTAGCGGACGAAGCGAAGGATGTTATTCTTGTCGACCATAACGAGCGCCAACAAAGCGCGAACGACATCGATAAAGTGCGTGTGGTTGAAGTCATCGACCATCACCGCATCGCTAACTTTGAGACGGCAGGCCCACTGTACTTCCGCGCAGAGCCTGTTGGTTGCACAGCTACAATTCTGAACAAGCTGTACAAAGAAAACGGCGTGGCGATCCGCAAGGAAACTGCAGGTCTGATGCTTTCTGCTATTATCTCGGATTCCCTTCTGTTCAAATCCCCAACTTGCACGGAGCAAGACGTTGCGGCAGCTCGCGAGCTGGCTGAAATCGCAGGCGTGGATGCCGAAGCTTACGGACTGGACATGCTTAAAGCAGGCGCCGATCTGAGCGATAAGACGATCCAGCAGCTGATCTCTCTGGATGCGAAGGAATTCGCAATGGGCAGCTACAAAGTAGAAATCGCGCAAGTAAATGCGGTTGATACCAATGATGTGCTGAACCGTCAAGCGGAGCTTGAGAGCGCGCTGAATGAGATCATCGCGGCGAAAGGTCTTGACCTGTTCGTGCTTGTCGTAACAGACATTCTGAACAACGACTCTATCGCGCTTGCTCTAGGCGGCAAAGCTGAGGCAGTCGAGAAGGCATACCATGTAACATTGGAAAACAACACAGCACTGCTGAAAGGCGTTGTATCGCGCAAATCGCAGATCGTTCCCGTTCTGACGGAAACACTGAGCGCGCTATAAGAGTCTTTTACTAGGTAGCAGCCCAAAGCTTCTTTTATGAAGCTTTGGGCTGTTTTTTGCGTTATACTTGTATGTGCAAATGAAGTTGAAGCAAGATCAGGAGGATTTGACATGTTCGAAATTAGAGAATTCACCATTGAACGGATGAAGGACCCGTTCGGCATTTTGTCCGGGGAGCGTTATGAGCTGCTACTGGATCTAGAGGTTGACGAAGAGGATGAGTTATATTCGGAAGAGGGCGTAAGGCTGCGTGTTGTCTACGTAAAGGATAACGAGGCTTCACGAATAGTGAAGTATGAGTTTTTGAATTCAGCCAAAGGCACCTATGTCGATATGGAAATGACAGAGGAAGAGGAGCAATTCGTCGAAGCATTTTGCAAGGAACAGATTTCCTTGCCGATCGAGGAATAGGATCACGCAGGAGGAGATATTTGGGCCGGTGCTCGCCTTTATCAAGGCCGCTAATTTCGATGCGGCGCTTGATATTGCGAATAATACGGAGTATGGCTTGACAGGAGGAGGGGATTATCTGCCCTTGTTGATGCAAGCCAAGGTTGTCTCGGAACGATTCTAAAGCTTCAGCTTGAAGGACTTCTTCATTAGCGGATACAGCCACTTCACGCCGCTTGGCGTGAGGGTGTCCGCTGCGAGATGGGACAAGTACCCCAGCATCGCGGTGAAGGCGATTCCGTCTAGTTTCAAGTATTGCTCCAGTCCGAGTCCCAGCCACCACCACAAGGGGAGCATCCAGACGGTATGGGTCATGCCGCGATGCTTCAGCCAAGGTGCAATGATGACAAATACGCCAAGTCCAGTCAGCCATAATTCTTCCATAGTAGTGCCTAATGATACGAGATACAGCCCGACTGCGCTGACGAGCGCATTGCGAATCACGCCTTGCTTCATCGTGAGTCCGATTAGAACGGCGGCGAGGCTTCCGCCTGCTGCGAGCGGCGAGATGGGTTTGCCGGTTAACCATAAATAAAGAATGATGCCGATGTACAATAAGCCGCCCCAGAGCGCGACTTCTCTGATTTTTTTGCTCACTTTCGTAATCTTGCTGCTCAGGATGCTGGGACCGTCAAGGTCAGGGCATAAAGCGGAGAAAGCCGCAATGCCGATATACATATGACTTTCCGACAAATCGGACGAATAAAAGGCCGCAGCTCCAGCGCCGACAGCCGCTCCGATTGCCAGATGGGTTTTTCCTCTCATGAAACCTCCAGTAGTTGCGTAGTTGCTCTCTTGATGATTCTGCTAACGGTGATATGCCTATGCGCTTGTATAACGGGATAGACTTGCATAACGGAATAGGACAGATTGCCGGTGTTGATTCTATCAGAGATGCTCTTGGTTTACTTGCTCGTTGCGAACCATTTGCTCCAGCTTTTCGACGAGCTGATCGTGAACTGAATCTCTTTTGCGAAAACCCCAAAATGACTTCCGTTTTTCTGATTTAAGCAGCTTTAGTAAGTACAGTTTTTCCTTAAGCGTGAACATAACGGCCGGCCTCCTCTCGTCGTATCCTATGTTCGCTGACAGGTTGACCTGCTTTCATTATAGTAGATTCAGGCTTCTGATGAAATGTTCGGTTCAAGCAAGTGTCGATAAGTCAGTGCTCCTAGTGGCGGTGTCGCAAGCCTAATGCTATAATGGGGGCAATCATTTAGATCAGATGTGGTGGGATGCCGGATGGAAAATGGAATTGCATCAGCAGCATGCGATGATACATGCGCTGGTACGGAAGCGGATATTGATGTCGTCAAGCAGAAGCTAGTTGACGATTCGACCGCAATAGAACTGGCCGATCTCTTCAAGGCGCTCGGCGATCCGACGCGTATACGGATTATTCATGCGTTGCTTCAGTCCGAACTGTGCGTGCATGACTTGACAGAAGTACTCGGGATGGGGCAATCTGCGATATCCCATCAGCTGCGACTGCTCCGCAACATGCGTATCGTAAAGCGCCGCAAGGTTGGCAAAACCGTCTTCTACTCGCTGGATGATGATCATGTAGAGCAATTGATCGTTCTAACACTTCAGCATTTGAAGCATGAGTAAATAGTGGAATGGATACAGAGATGCATTGCCACGCGTATCACCGATTTCCTTGAATGGAGATGGTGGCGCGTGGTTTTTTGTATGCTTTATGGCAAAGCTGATAGGAGTATCAGTGTCAACGTCTTGGGACAGCGGCTTTCAATTCCGGATAATAAAACAATGGTTGCCAAACGGAAATGAATAACATATAATACATATGAACATATATTCATATATAGATATAATGAATGGTCACAAGGGAGGAAAACCGTATGAGCTCAACAAAACCAGGAAACAGTGCCGGCACAGAAAAACTCAGTCCATGGAAAACGAAGCAACATCATCATCCTGATCAGCCATCGACTAAAGCGGCTCATGAACATAAGCATGGTCTTGTACATAATCACCCAAGCGGCGAAGGTCACAAACACGCTGGCTCGCATAGTCACTCACATGGTCATTCACATGCACATGGTCATCATCATGGCCCGAATAATAAGGTGGGGCTGCTGATTGCCTTAATTATTACATCTACAATTATGGTACTGGAGTTTGTAGGAGGACTCGTCACCAATTCATTAGCGTTATTGTCGGATTCCGGGCATATGCTGAGCGATGCGGGAGCCCTTGGGCTTAGCCTTGTCGCCATGTGGTTTGCGGCTAAGCCGGCCTCTCCCAACAAAACATACGGCTTCTACCGTTTTGAGATACTCGCTGCCTTATTGAATGGTGTAACGTTGTTCGTCATAGCGGGATTTATCGTAGCCGAGGCCATTGAGAGATTTCAGGACCCGCCGACCGTTGCCAGCGGCTCCATGATGATTATCGCGAGCATCGGATTGCTTGCCAACCTGGCCAGTGCATGGATTTTGATGAGAAAAGGCGATGTCCACGGCAACCTGAATGTACGCAGCGCATATTTGCATGTATTGGGCGACGCGCTTGGATCAGTAGGTGCAATTATCGCCGGTTTACTAATGATGTTGTTTAATTGGTATATTGCAGACCCGATCATTAGCGTGATTGTTGCTTTGCTTATTTTGAAAAGCGCGTGGGGAGTCATCAAATCCACCATTCATATTCTGATGGAGGGAACGCCTATAACGATTGATGCGGAGAGAGTGAAGGAAGTGCTGCTCGGGATTAGTGGGGTGAAGGATGTACATGATCTTCATATTTGGACGATTACGTCCGGACTAGATTCACTTTCTTGCCATGTGCTGATTGAAACTGATGCGAGCAGTCAAGATGTCTTGCAAGAGGCCATTCGCCGCATCGAGCAGGAGTTCCAAATTCAGCATACAACCATCCAAGTAGAGAAATCGCATCTCCAACATGCCGAGTTAAAAGTGTAGGCCCTTTAGGGCTGGCTGGATTGGGTACTCCTCGGATACAGAAATTGCACAAAAGCAACCAAGTCGTTGTTCTGGAGTCCTGGTGTATTGTTGCTGAAAAACGCTAATGCTCGGAATCGCCCTAAAAGGTGAAGTAGCTTTGCCATACAACACTATTGCACCAAAAGAGCAGTTCCTGACCGCCAGCGACCAGAAACTGCTCTTTATGAACCTGGACGCACCGCACAGCCGATTAAAGCTGCGCGGTAATCGAGCGATCGGCTGATATTGCGGCTACCTCGTAGCCGCAATGGACTTGGAGCGGTAGATTTGCGAGCCGAGGAGGAAGCAGACGACTCCCCACATGGCCATGATGCCCATGCCCAGCCAGAAGCTGCTGGACATCACGCCGTTCGCATAGATGAGACCGTCGCGCAGGCCGTCTACGAAGTAAGTGAGCGGCAGCATTTTCGGAACGGGCTGAAGCCATTCCGGCAACGACTCCAGCGGGAAGAATACACCGCTCAAGAACATCATTAGCATGCTGGAAATATTGGCGACGCCCATGTAAGCCTCCATTGTTTTGCTGAAGGAGGAGAACAGGTAGCCCATTGCATTGAAGACGAGCGAGCCGATAAAAAAGGCGACCGCAAGACTGGCGAAATTAATATGCAGGTTCGCACCAAAGGCAAACACGCCGATCAGTCCCAGAATGACTACCTGTATAATGCCGAGCATGAGCCGAACAATCATGCCTGCAAGCCCGAACAGTCCCATTTTGGCTGGTGTCATCCGCAACCGCTTCAGCAGACCGCGCTTGCGCATATCAACCAGATCGACCATCCCAAACAGTCCGCCTTGAGCCAAGGAAAGGCCAATCATGCCCGTCATCAGGAAGTCTTGGTAATTGGTGTCTTCAGATGCCGAGGTAATGGAGTCCATGCTAATGGTATATGTAGCTGTAGCACCTACAGCGGCAAGGTTCGCCTGCTGGATGAATCGCTCCAGAATGCCGGATATCGCTTGTGTCGTCGCGCTGCCTTCTCGCTCACGATTAACGATTAACCCGACCTCGGATACCCCCTCTGTCTCCGGGAGGACGATCAAGGCGTCGATATCCTTGTTTTCGACCCATTCTCTGCCTTGCTCCAGCGTAATTGGGTTTTCTTCCTTCATTTCAAATACCGGGATCTGCCCCAATTGAGAGAGCAGCATGCCCGAAGAAGCGTTAGGTACGGGATCAGCGACAGCGATTGTAGCCTTGAAGGTGCTGCTGGAGCCGTTGCCTCCGAATATAATCATGAATAAGACCATTAGTATAATGGGAAAAAAGATATTCCAGAACCATACCTGCTTCTCCCTGAACATCATCTTCAGCTGTGCAGTGAACATACTGGCGAATTGCTTGGCGGCCATGGCCTTAATCCCTCCATTCTTTGCCTGTGAAGGCGATGAATACGTCCTCGAGACTTAGTTCCCGAATCGAGATTTGCTCGACGCGGTAGCCGCGATCTTTTGTAAACCCGAACAGTTCATACAAGGTTTCTTCCGGCTTAGTTGTCCATAGCTGTAGAACTTCTCCCTCCAAATGGGTGCGAGCGACCGAATGATGCGCGCGCGCTGCATCTTCAGCAGCGACAGCCGCTGCCGAACCGTCCAGGAAGGACAGCCGTACTTCGCGTTCCTTTGTTAGGCTGTCTATTAAGGCAGAAGGCGTATCGAGCGCCACGATTTTGCCTTGGTCTACGATGCAGACACGATCGCTTAGCTTTTCAGCCTCCTCCATGTAATGGGTGGTCAGAATCGTAGTCTTGCCTAGCGTCTTCAGCTTTAAAATAATATCCCAAATGTTGCGTCGCGCTTGAGGATCGAGTCCAGTCGTCGGCTCATCCAGGAATATGATCTGCGGATCATTCACCATAGCCAGACCGATTGCCAGCCGCTGTTGTTGACCGCCAGACAGCTTTTTGACATGCCGGTTCCGTTGATCCGTCAGGTTGATCATCTCCATCACTTCGGCGGCAGAACGGGACTGCGGATAGAAGGTGGCGAACAGCTCCAAATTTTCCTCAACAGTCAGCAGGTCGAATATGGCGCTGGACTGCGGCTGCACACCGATGTTGTATTTGATCTGCTCGGCATCCTTATCCCAGCTCTTGTCCCCGAATTTAATGGATCCGGCATCCGGGGGCTGCAAACCTTCAATCATTTCCAAAGTTGTCGTTTTGCCAGCGCCGTTCGGTCCGATAATCGTAAAGATTTCACCGGGCTCGACGGAGAAGCTAATGCTCTCTACGGCTCGAACGTCTCCGAATGACTTGCGCAAGTTTTGGACTTCCAATACGGGCATGTCGTTAATCGCTCCTTTTTCAGCATATTGTGGCCTCTCTTTATTGTAGTACTGTTATAAAGACGGCTCCCAGCGTCCAGAGCCTGCTCTTCTCTCGGTCTCGAGACGGATACCGCTGCGGGGCAGTAGGAATCTTGCTTCTATGAATGCTATGATTAGGAGTGTTCTGTCATTCGCAGCACGACTTCATTCGTCTTCTTAGTGGAAGGAGCAGCAATCTTACATGTGGATCACATTTTCCATCTTTGCGGCAATCAGCTTTGGCCTTCGGGGCATTCTCTATCACTGGACCAGCCAGAAGCCGCTTAATCGCAATGCGCTGCTGTGCGGGACGTTCGCCATGGGAGCGCTTGTCAATTTGATCATTTCAATCTCAATTTCATCCTCTTGGTCCCTTGCCTGTCTGATCGGCATTCAAATGGGGCTATTCTCCTTTGGAGGCAATGCCAGCATGTTCAAAGGGTTTGCGGTAGGGAAAGCATCATTGGTAGCGGTGCTGACTTCGCTTCCTTCCGTTGTTGTTGTCATCGTGGCTTATTTTCTATGGAACGAAAAGCTTCATCTTTTGCAGCTCATCGCATTTCTTATTATTGTAGGCGGCGTGCTTCTCGTCCGATATTCCAATGACTTGTCGCTGCGGGATTTAAAGGGGGCGCAATGGGGAATACTGGCAACGCTTCTCTTTGCGGGCAATGACTTATCCGGCAAATGGTCGACGATGATGGGGGCGGAGCTGTATCCCAGTATGTTCATGCTGTTCACGACGGGAGCGATCTGCTTTGGCCTCTGGTGGCTGAAGGATCGGAGAGCAGAGGCGTCATCGGCAACGGCGCAGATTGCGGCATCTTCCGAATCGACCACTTTAACAAGTGGCAGCATTGCGACACCTGCAAAAGCTATCCGCTGGAGCGATTTCCGTACCTTTCTGATCGGCATGGCAGTAGGCACAACGAATACGCTAGGCATGATGCTCATTATTACGGCATTCGGTCTGGGAAAGGCGGGTCTGGTATCGGCCGTCGTCGCGTTAAATGTGCTTATTGTACTTTTATATACTCGATTTATCGTCAAAGATAAGTTTACACGTACCGAAATTGCCGGCATGGTTCTGTCGTTCCTCGGCATTCTCCTTATGCGGCTTTTCGGAGCTTAGGGCGTCTCCTACATAGAAAATTGAAACCGGCCTCTTAATCTGTATAATTAAACTATTGAATAGTTTACAACTAAAGAATTACAGGGAGATGAATCGGAATCATGTTGAAGCTGTTTCGCTTTCTTCGGCCATACCGCATAGTCATCGTGCTAGTGATGGCGCTTATCCTGATGCAGTCGCTTGCAGAGCTCTATTTGCCGACTCTGATGGCCGATATCGTCAATGAAGGCGTCGTGAAGGGGGATACCTCCTACATATGGCGCATGGGCGGCTACATGATGGGGGTGACGATCATCGGTACGGTTGTCTCTGTACTGGCAAGCCTGTATGCTTCGCGAATAGCATCGGGCTTCGGGCGTATCGTCAGGGGAAAGGTTTTTTCGCATGTTGAGAGCTTCTCCATGCACGAGTTCGACAAAATCGGGACGGCCTCGCTCATTACGCGAACGACCAATGACATTAACCAAGTGCAGCAAGTATTGATGATGATGCTCCGTCTGATGGTGATGGCCCCAATGATGTGTATTGGCGGCATCATTATGGCGCTGTACAAGGATGCCGAGCTGACGCTGGTGCTGGTCGTCGCCCTGCCGGTACTGGCAGGCGCAATATGGCTGATTGTGTCCAAAGGGTTGCCATACTTCAAGGCTATTCAAAAGAAGCTCGACCGTCTTAACCTCGTGCTGCGCGAAGGCTTGACCGGTATTCGCGTCATTCGTTCCTTTAATCGGATCGAGCATGAGAAGGTTCGATTCGAAGATGCGAACCGTGATCTAATGAATAACGCGATCAAGGTTAACCAGATAATGGCGGTTATGATGCCTGTTATGATGCTTATTATGAATATCTCTACGATTGCGATTGTCTGGTTCGGCGGCTGGCGCATCGATAGCGGGGCAATGGGCGTAGGAGATCTGATGGCATTCATTCAGTATGCGATGCAAATTATGTTCTCTCTTCTGATGTTCTCGATGATGTTCGTCATGGTGCCTAGAGCATCCGCATCTGCTGTGCGGATTGGCGAGGTACTGGAGCTTCAGCCATCTGTGACCGATACCGCCGAAACGGCGCTGTCTTCTCGCGGATCTTCGGGTGTTGTGGAATTCCACAACGTCTCGTTCAACTATCCCGGAGCGGAGCGTCCTGCGTTGTCAGATATCAGCTTCAGTGCGTTGCCTGGCGAAGTAACGGCTATCATTGGCGGGACGGGTTCGGGAAAAAGCACGCTGTTCCATCTGATCCCGAGATTTTTTGATGCGGCTGGCGGCTCTGTCCAAATTGGGGGAACGGATGTAACGAAATGGCCGCAGGACCAGCTGAGGCAGTACATCTCTTTGGTGCCGCAGAAGGCAGTCTTGTTCTCCGGCTCGGTACAAGACAATATCCGATATGGCAAAGAGGATGCAACGGATGAGGAAATTCGCCAGGCTGCCGAGACGGCTCAGGCGCTTGAATTTATAGAGACTATGCCAGAGGGGTTTCAGTCCGTGCTTGCGCAGGGCGGGACGAATTTGTCCGGCGGGCAGAAGCAGCGCTTGTCCATTGCCCGTGCCTTGGTGCGCAAACCTCGTATTTATCTGTTCGACGATAGCTTCTCTGCGCTTGACTACAAGACCGACGCCAAACTGCGTGCAGCGCTTAAGGAAGTAACGAGCGACGCGGCCGTCCTGATCGTGGCTCAGCGAGTGAGCACCGTGATGGATGCGGATCGGATAATTGTCCTGGATGAAGGACGTATTGCAGGAGTCGGTACTCATCGGGAGCTGATGGAAGACAGCGAAGTATATCGTGAGATCGTGGCATCGCAGCTGTCAGAGGAGGAGAGCGCATGAGCGAGCACACCCAGAACAAAGAGCACGGCAGCAAGCCGGGCGGACCTGGCGGCGGTCCGAGACCGATGGGATTCGGTCCCGGCGGCCCCGGCATGATGCCTGGCCAGAAGCCCAAGCAGTTCAAAGCGTCTTTCAAGCGGCTGGCAGGGTACTTGAAGCCGTTCAGGCTGCAATTGGGCTTGGTTTTTATGGCTGCAATTCTAAGTACCGTCTTTTCCATATTCAGTCCGAAAATATTAGGGAAAGCGACCGATGAGCTGTTCAACGGGCTAATGGACAAAATGAAGGGCGTCCCGGGAGCGGCTATCGATTTTGAAGCAATCGCGTTCATTCTGGCTCTTCTGGCCGGGCTTTATGTCATTAGCGCGATCTTTGCCTTTTTCCAGCAATACTTGATGGCTGGCGTGGCTCAGAAGGTGGTGTACCGGCTTCGGAACGAAGTGAACGAGAAGCTTGGCAAGCTTCCGCTCAAGCTATTCGATGCCCGCTCGAACGGAGATATCTTAAGTCGCGTTGTGAACGATGTCGACAATATTAGCAACACACTCCAGCAGAGCTTAACGCAAATTATTACTTCAGTTGTAACGCTTGTCGGGGTGATCATCATGATGCTGACGATCAGCCCTCTGCTGACGCTCATACTGGTGCTGACCTTGCCGCTTAGTTTTATTGTCATTGCGTTGGTAGCCAAGCGATCTCAACGTTACTTCAAGAGCCAGCAGGCTGAGCTAGGCGAATTGAACGGGCATGTAGAAGAGATGTATACGGGACATACCATTGTCAAGGCGTTCGGACGCGAGCGCCACTCGATCAAGCAATTTGAAAGCATTAATGACAGGCTCTATCAATCAAGCTGGCGCGCACAGTTCATATCCGGCATCATTATGCCGCTAATGAATCTGATTGGCAATATCGGCTATGTGTTCATCTGTGTAGTCGGCGGTTTGTTGGTGACACGTCAAACCATTACGGTCGGCGATATTCAGGCGTTCATCCAATACGCCCGTCAATTCACGATGCCGATTACACAAACAGCGAATATCGCGAACATTATTCAATCCACGATTGCATCCGCCGAACGCGTATTTGAGCTGCTTGATGAAGAAGAGGAGTCTCCAGAGCCGGTTCGCCCAGTCGTATTGTCCTCGCCAAGAGGAGATGTGGAATTCCGCGGCGTCCAGTTCGGCTACAATGAAGACGCCTTGCTGATTGAGAATATGAATATTGCTGTTAAAAGCGGTCAGACGGTCGCTATTGTAGGTCCAACCGGAGCCGGAAAGACGACGCTCGTCAACTTGCTGATGCGCTTCTACGAAGTGAACGGCGGCACGATTACAATCGACGGGCAAAATATTCGCGAGATGGAGCGGGGCAGCCTTCGAAGTCTGTTCGGGATGGTGCTTCAGGATACGTGGCTGTTCAACGGCACGATCAAGGACAATATCGCTTACGGACGCGCGTCCGCTGCGGAATCTGAGGTCATCGAGGCAGCTATCGCAGCTCATGCCGACCACTTTATCCGGACGATGCCCGACGGTTATGATACGATGCTGAATGAAGAAGCTTCCAACATATCGCAAGGCCAAAAGCAGCTTCTGACGATTGCGCGTGCCATTCTGGCAGATCCTTCGATTCTCATTCTGGATGAGGCGACCAGCAGTGTCGATACACGGACGGAGCTGCAAATTCAGCAAGCGATGCAACATCTGATGGCGGGGCGAACCAGCTTTGTAATCGCCCACAGACTGTCGACAATTCGCGACGCGGATCTTATTCTGGTGATGGACAAAGGTTCAGTTATAGAACAAGGCACGCATGAATCACTTTTAGCGGCGGGTGGATTCTATGCCGATCTGTACAATAGTCAGTTTGCGGCAACGAACAAATTAACAGCAGGCTAATGGATTTAATACGGGATGACCATCTTGAAGGGCGGCGGCAAGCCGTTTGTTCAAGGTGGTCCTTTTTCGTTTCAGCAACGCGACAACTTAGAAGAAGCGCCTTATTTTTTGCGGCCCGCAAGCGGAATTTCGGAAAATAGCATTTGACCACAAAATCGAGGGATTGTTATGGTTATGTACAACCCGAACCTTCTAATAATAGCAATCTAGCGGCGCACAGTATGGATGGTCACGTCATAAGTTTTGAACTTGTATAAACAATGGAAAGAAAATAAGTCGAAATAGGCAATTTTATAAGCATTAATTTTTAAATTATTAAAAACAGGAGTTGTTAAACCGATAAATATACAGATCATTCCTGTTTTATATCGATAATTTAATAATTAATCAAGGAAGGAGCATGTTAAGAGATTCATGTTTAAGGAAGTGGAGAATGAGCTGGAGCTGGCCATGTTCAACGGCATATGGACAACCGTATGGAGAGAAAAAGGCTACGAGTTGGAGTTCGCGGATCATGTTCTGGACAAGTATCTAATTCTGACGACAGAAGGATACGGAGGAGGTACAGCTGAGATTAAGCCTTACGATATAGCTCGAAGTCCCATGAATGAAATTGCGCCTTTCCACGACCATCCAAAGGTACAATCAGCAGTGGGAGCCGTAGCGGAGATTGATAAGATTGCTTTGCTTAAAATGTATAGAAGTAAAGGAACGATGCTGTCGGATATTTTGTCAGCTGCCGTATACTGTGCGGAGAAGAGAGGAATGAAGTATTTCGTCTCTTTGCTGGAGCCGGTCTTTCTTCGCGCGCTCAGAATTACGTTTAAAGTACCGCTAGAGAAAGTAGGAGAAAAAGTTTTTTATAAAGGCGACTATGTCGTTCCTGTATTGTTTCATATGGAGGACATATACCGTCATAAGGAAAATTATGATTGGCTAAGTTATCCTACGCTATTAACTATTGAGGAACGGGTGAATGTTAGATGATTGAGGGGTTAACAGAGTTGGACAAGAGAAACAGGCTCCTGGTCAAAATCGTATGGGGATTGCTCGGACTTGGCATATTGACCGACATCGTCATAGGTTTGAGCATGGAGCTTGTCTTGTTGCTTGCCGGTGTAGGCGCGGTGCTGTGCGGCACGGCTACGCTTATGACTTATAAGAAAATGGGCAGCAAGTATGTCAAATATTTAGTGCCTTGCAACTTGACGATCATCGTCTCGTTGCTCATATTGTCTGATCCCAATCCGATCGTAAGCACGTATTTTCTCGTTTACGTCAATCTGGCTATCATGACACTTTATTCGGATTATAAACCTATTATTTTCACCGGAATTCTGGGAGCCGCATTAAGTACCTATTTGTTCCTTGTTCCGGAATTGCAGGAACGACTATTCCCGGGCGAGTCACTTGCTTATCTTTATTTGTATCTGGCTTTCGCTACGATTGGCCTTGCATTCTCCGCTCACTTCAGTCAGCGTCTGCAGAAAGAAGTGACCGAGCGGCAGCGTGAAGCACTTGCTTCGAAGGAGCTTGCCGAGGAATTGCTCTCTCAACTGCGCAATTCGATTGGGGTGCTTACGGAGTTCAGCCGCGAACAGCAGGAGCACGCGCATTCAACTGGCGTAATCTCCCGCGAAGTGACGGGTACCTTCGGCGAGATGACGACAGCTATCGAGAAGCAGACCGGCAACGTGCTGACGATCAATGACTCGGCGCAGCAGATCGAGCAAGGCATCAAGCGTTTGCTGGAAGGCGCAACGCTTCTTCGCAGCTATTCGGAGGAAAATGTTCAGCTTACCGAAGAGAACAAGTCCCAGATGGATGTCTTGTCTACGGAGATGGAAGAACTGCGGAGCATGATTGCAGGAACCGTCGCCATGATGCAATCGCTCCAGCACCAGAATGAACAGGTAACAAGCATCGTAGATACGATCAGCGATATTGCGGAGCAGACGAACTTGCTTGCATTGAACGCTGCCATCGAGGCGGCCAGAGCAGGCGAGCACGGCAGAGGATTTGCAGTGGTGTCCGGCGAAGTACGCAAGCTGGCGGATCATTCGCGCAGATCAACCAATGAGATTGGCAGTATTCTCTCCTCTATCCGCAAAGGGATCAACGATGTTTATTCTCATGTGGAGCAAGAACAAACGACGGTTATCAAGAGCAGCGAAGTGACTCGCCAAGCGCGAGAGCTATTTGAAGGCATGAATGAAAATGCGAAGCGGACGGGCGAGCAATCGATGCATGTTGGCGAATTTGCCGAGAAATTGAACCAGCGCTATGGGACAATGGCTGGGGAAATCAATAGCATCGCCTCAACGACACAGCAAAATATGGCTTCGGTAGAGGAAGTGCTGGCGAGTATGGAGACCCAGCATATGAAGATCGCGAAGATGGTGCAGGAATACATCCGATTGGACGAGCTGGTGTCCGGGCTGAAGCATCTGTCTGAAAGCAAGCCGTCGTCGCGTTCGGCAGGATGATCGAAGGGGCGGCTCACTACCGATTTATTGACAACTAGTAGTGGCGATGCTAAGATAAGGTTCATAAATCAAACTAAAACACTTGGTATTATTGGTTATATAAATGCATTGACCATTCACATGGAGATGTATGTTTTCTTTGTTAGAGCGAATGTGCAGCGCGCGCAGTCGGACAAGGGGGATATGCATCTTTTTTGCGGTTTGCATCGGGTTGAAGGATGATGCATGTTGTTTTAGTTAGGTATGGATGCTGAAGGAGGATGTTGGAATGGGACGCACAGTTGAAGTGAGCGACGTATGGTTGAAGCGAATTATCGGACAAGTGCAGGGCCTGGGATATGGTACGGTGCAAATTACCGTACATGATGGGCAAATTGTTCAAATTGACCGGACAGAACGAAGCCGATTTGATGTCCTGAAGTCTAGGGAGGGAAGCCAGAAGAAGAAATGAATGAGAGATGAGCAGGGGATGTTCCATCCATTGAAAAAGAGGGTGCTAGCATCCATCAGAATCTCAAAATGTTCGCATGCATGGACAACTGCTTCTTTACGAGAGAGCTGGTCAGGTTTAGAATGATAACCAGCGTATTAAAGCGCAACTTCTATCGGAAAGTAGCAGGATGCAGCCATGAGCATTTTTTTTCACATCTTAGTGACAAACGTAGTGCCAATGGGAATTATGGTCGCGCTTGGCATCGTATTGCAGCGCGCTTTTTCACTGGATATTAAGACGCTGTCCAAGCTTAACTTTTATTTGTTTTCACCCGCTATTATGTTTGATCTTATCTATCGGACGGCTATTTCGGTTAGTGTGATTGGCCAGGTGATGCTGTTTTTCGTCATTTTTATGGCTGGGCAGTACATTTTGGTGGAGGCGGCAATTCGAGCGAGAGGCTATGAGCCCAGCATGAAAAGCGCGATGCGCAACAGCGTGTTGTTCTATAATAGCGCCAACTATGGCGTGCCGCTGAACCAATTGGCTTTTGCAGGCAGCAAGGAGACGCTGGCGATCCAGGTACTGATTATGATGACGCAGTCGCTGGTGCCTAATACATATGGAGTATACAGCGTCAATGCTCATAAGACGGATATGCGGCAGGTATGGAAGACTATCCTGTCGATGCCTGTCATTTATGTCATACCGCTAGCCTTTCTGCTGCGCGGCTTCGAGGTGCCTATTCCGCAGCCCATTGCGACGCCGATCGGATATCTGGCGGATGCGTTTATCGGGACGGCGCTCATTACGCTCGGCGTTCAGCTGGGCAGCATGCAGTGGCGGATTAGCCGTCCGCATATGATCGATGTCGGCTTATCCGGTTTTCTCAGGCTCATCGCGGGACCGGCCCTTGCATGGCTGATTGTATGGCTTATGGGCCTGGACAAGCTAACGGCTGCCGCTTTGATCGTCTCCTCTGCGGTGCCGACCTCACTTAGCAGCGTCTTGCTCGCGGTGGAGTTCGATAATGAGAAGGAGTTTGCTTCCCAGACGGTATTTGTCTCCACGCTTATTAGCATATTTACCGTTACTGCGGTCATTTTCTTCCTGCGGATTGAGGTGTAATGAAATTCAAACAGCGCGTATCTATCCAGATGCGAGCTGTTTTTTTATTTATATTTTGTGAGGGGAGCCTGTCATCAAGGAGTAGAGTTTTTCTTTATTGTAAGTTAACGATATATCGTATAGAATAATGGTGAGACAATACGATATATCGCAAAAGGGTGATGTAATTGATGAATATAGATTGGAACGAGGACGAGCAATTGTTTTTGCACCATGAAGACGGCAGAGAATGGAGTTCTTCCGGCAGAAGGTTTTTTTCGAGAGGCGGCGTGAAATACGCCCTGCTGGAATTGTTGATGATAGAGCCTATGCATGGTTATCAAATGATCAAACTTTTGGAGGAGCAATCGGCCGGCACCTATAAGCCATCTGCTGGCTCCATCTATCCGACACTCCAGTTATTAAGTGATCAGGGCTTTGTTTCCTCGAAGAAGGAGTCAGGGAAAAAGATATTTGAAATAACGGAAGACGGCCAAGCGTTCCTGCAGCAGGAACGGGAAGAGCGGATAGATGCAACTGTGGACAACGCTCGATGCTTGGAGTCCGTTGGACATCCTGTTGCGGAGGAAGAACAATGGCCAACGCGTGGCCGCGGCCGTAATCGCAGGCTGACTCCTGCTGGGAAAGAGCTGTTTCACCAGTTGAAGGCAGCAGAGAGGGCGGCGATGGAGGATGGGGCTAAAGCGGAGCGTCTGCGCGTTATTTTGCACGAGTTAAGAGACGCTTTGCACGGATTGACGGAGGGCAAATGAGCATGCTGGGAGAGAGAGGTTACCAAAGTCCTGCTAGAGGCATGGTGGCTCGCAAATTCGGTACAGGGGAAAAGGTAAAGCCGGCGAGCATTTATACCATGTTTCTGCGTATCTTCGAACACGCCCGTACAGAATGGAAGGCGCTTATTACCGCTTTGACCTGCATAATTCTAATCTCAATGCTTGAATTTGTCGTGCCGCAGCTGACCAAATATACGATCGATACCGTTATTGAACAGAAGCTGTTCAACCAATTATTTTATATCGGCGCCGGTATTATCGGTGCGGCTCTCTTGCTCGGCTTGCTGCGTTATTTAAGCACCTCGGTTATGGCGGCGATTGGACAAAAGGTGCTGTATCGGCTGCGCAATGACCTGTATCGCCATCTGCAGAGACTGGATGTTGCCTACTATGACCGCAATCGGACGGGCGACCTAATGTCGAGGGTCACGAATGACGTCAGCGTATTGCAGCAGCTGATCTCGTCCAGCATGATGCAATTGTTTACGGACGTGTTTACATTTACCGCCATTGCCGTCTATATGATGTTTATGGATTGGAAGCTGACCTTGATGCTGCTCGCCACGTTTCCATTCATGATTCTGACTACCCGTGTATTCGGCAAACGCATCCGTTCGTCGTTCCGGAAGGTTCAAGAGTCGCTAGCCGATGTCAGCGACCATCTGCAAAACACGTTAACAGGCATTCGCATGATCAAATCCTTCACAGCAGAGGAATATGAGTCGGGGCGTTTCTCCGAGAGGACGCAGCGCAATATGGATGCGAACGTGCAGGTGACCCGCTTGCGTGCGGCTTACGAGCCCATTATTGATTTTATTAATTTTGTAGGGCTGGCAATCGTACTTGTATTCGGTGCATGGCTGGCGATGAAAGAAACGATGACAGTTGGTACAATCGTCGCTTTTATCGCGTACCTGCGGCTATTGCAAAATCCTGTCCGTCATTTCAGCCGTATTCTCAATTCCATACAACAAGCGGCTGCCGCGTATGAACGAATCGTCGAGGTGATGAATACGGAGCCGGAAATAACGGATAAACCCGGCGCAGTCGAGCTGCCTTCGATGAAAGGCCATATCCAGTTTCGCGATGTGACGTTTTCGTATTCGGGCAACCGGGATGGCGAGGTGCTAAGCGAATTCGAGCTGGAGCTACAGCCTGGCGAAGTGACAGCGCTGGTCGGCTCATCCGGTTCAGGCAAAACGACGATTGCCCACTTGATTACGAGATTCTACGAGGTGGGGGAAGGAAGCATCACGATTGACGGCTACGATGTGCGCGATGTTAAGCTCGATTCTCTGAGGGAGCAGATCGGTATTGTGACTCAGGATATTGTGTTGTTCAACGGCTCAATCGGGGAGAACATTCGCTATGGCAACCAAAATGCGACGGATGAAGAGGTAATGGCTGCAGCGAAAGCTGCGCATGCCGCGGAATTTATCGAGAGTTTCAAGGAAGGCTACGACACGCAGATCGGCGAACGGGGCGTCAAGCTGTCCGGCGGTCAGAAGCAGCGGCTGTCCATTGCGAGAGCGCTGCTCAAAAATCCGAAAATGATCATTTTGGACGAGGCCACCGCCTCCCTGGATACGGAGTCGGAGCAAATGATTCAGACTGCGCTGGCGGAGCTGCTCAACGGACGCACATGTCTCGTCATTGCCCATCGCTTGTCCACGATTCAGCAAGCCAATAGCATCTATGTGCTGGAGAATGGGCGAATCGAGGAGCATGGCACCCATACCTCGTTACTTGCGAGAGGCGGCAGATACAGTGAGCTGTACGATATGCAGTTTCCGGTAGCGAATGGGCATTGACCATTAAGCCTAAAGTAGGAGAATAAGAAGCTTTCAGACTTGCCGGGACGCAAGCTGGAAGCTTTTTTTTGTTGTGGGGCGGTTAGTAACGCGAGTAAAGCATGATTAAATAGATGAAGCCATGACAGAAGATTGATAAATATGGATGATTTTTTATACTAATGGATGATTCCCTGTTAGTGTATTAATGCTAATAAGTTGATATAAAATCACTTGTACTCCCAAGTATGGAAAGGTAGAATGGTAAGAAAAGTATATTGTAAACGTTTTTAACGAGAGATGGAGGCGAAAGCGATGGAGCCAGCATCATCGGACATCATTGTAGCAAGCGGGATCAAACGGACTTTCGGGAGGGGCTCAGGCGCTGTTCACGTATTAAAGGGTGTCAATCTTCACATTCCTTCAGGGGGGCTGATCGCTTTCAAAGGCAGATCGGGCTCTGGCAAAACAACGCTGATCAATCTGCTCAGTGCGCTGGACCGCCCTAGTGACGGCTCTATTTTATTTGAAGGAAAAGAGTTGTCTTCTCTATCGAATCGAGAACGCGATACGATCAGACGAACCAGAATGGGGCTAATCTTCCAATCCTTCGCGTTAATTCCTTTGATGTCTGCTTACGAGAATGTGGAATTTGTGCTCCGTGTATCGGGTTATCCCGCGTCGGAGAGGAAGTCGGCGGCCATCGCGGCGCTGGACCATGTAGGGCTGACCCCTCGGATGCATCATCGACCCTTTGAGATGTCGGGAGGCGAGCAGCAAAGGACTGCTATTGCAAGAGCTATCGCGCACAAGCCCAGCCTGCTTCTGGCAGACGAGCCGACTGCCGAATTGGACAGCAGAACAGGGCTGCAAATTATGAAAGTATTCCGTGACTTGGTGGAAACATCGGGAATGACCATCATTATGACCACCCACGATCCGGCTATTATGGAGATTGTAGATCACGTGTATGAATTGGAGGATGGACAAATTGTGGTTCCGACTTAAATCTCAAGCATTACTGGCACTTATAATCGTAATCTCGTTATCGGGCTGTTCCCTGCTTCCTGCGGAGGAGGAGCCGCTCAAGCCGCCGCTCGTCAAGCCGCCGCAAGAAAATTATCGCACGACGCCTGTCTTGAAAGGGGCGATTGCTCAGGAAGTGAAGGGCAATGGCACGCTTGAATCTTATTTCTCCGACGCTGTCGAATTTACGGCTGAGGGCGGCCGGGTTAAGGAAGTATTGGTCAGGGCCGGAGATGAAGTGAAGAAGGGCGATACGCTTGTCCAATTGGATGTTGGGGATATGGATATCAATTTGCGCACGCATGAGATGAAAATGATAGAGTCCCGAGTGAAGCTTCGGGAAGCCAGACTTGAAGAGGACGAGGAGAAACTGCGCATTGCCCAGCTTCAATACGAAATCGACCAGATGAAATATAACCGCCTGTTGGAGTCTTTCAATAACAAGCAATTGGTTGCTACGATGGATGGCAGGATCACGTTTGTTGCACCGATTGTGGAAGGCGATGTCGTCAAGCCATACGAGACCATTGTCATGATATCCGATCCTTCCAAGCTCCGCGTTTCGTTTCAGATCGATACCTCTTCGGATGCGATGAAGGTAACGGTTGGCTTTAACGTTTCGTTGAAATTCGGGACGGAGCTCGTTGAGGGCAAAGTTACGCAGACGCCAAGCAGCGCGCCACAGACAGATGATGAGATTCTGCGATCCCGTTATGCTTCGCATGTCTACGTAGAAACAGAAGCGCTTCCGGAGTCGGCAACAATCGGCACGAAAGCGGATGTCACGATTCGATTGCAGGAAAAGGAAGATGTGCTGCTTATTCCTCGCAGCGGCTTACGCAACTACTTGGGAAGAATCTTCGTACGCATCCTGGAGGATGGAGACAAGATACGTGAGGTCGATGTCGAGCAAGGCATTATTGGTTCGACCGAAGTGGAAATTACGAAAGGTCTTGAGGAAGGCCAGTTGATCGTGCTCCAGTAGTAGACAGAATACGTGCGGGACGACGGATTCGTTCAGCTGTTTGTTGTAATGCCTTTGGACCTGGGAGGTTAGTTGCATGGCTTTGTTTGTTATGATTATTCGCAAGATGGTGCAGAATAAATGGCTTGTTTTCAGCTTGCTTATCGGCATATTGATGTCCGTGGCGCTTGTAAGCAGCATGCCGATCTATTCGGAAGGCATTCTGTCTCGCATGCTGAAAAAAGATTTGGAGCGTTCGCAGCAATCATCCAATCAATATCCGGGCGCTGTCTATTCGACGATGCATTTCACAGAAAAGCCGGAGCGCTTTAATGGAATGTTCGATCGCTATGATACATTCATCAAGACGGAGGGGGCGCCGGGCTTTCAGCTCCCGATTCAGGAATTGGTCAACGACATGGCATCGTCTTCACTCAGGATGAAGCGAGCGGATGATCCCGAGCCGATTACGGATCGAAATTCGCAAGCGGTCACGGTCAAAACGTTCAGCGATCTGGAGAAGCATATTAAGCTGAAGGACGGCAAAATGGCTTCGTCAAGCCCCGTTGACGGTGTATATGAGGTCCTTGTTACGGAACGGGCGCTTGCCCAGTTCAAAACGGTGCTGAATACCGAGTTTTTGGTGCAAAGCGACAAGATGGCCGGCCCGGTCAAGTTCAAGCCGGTTGGCGTGTTCGAGAAGCTGGAAGATGATGATCCCTATTTCCGCTACGGCAACCTGAGCGATATGAGCACCAGCTTCATTCTGCCGTATGAGACAGGCAAGCAGCTTCTGCTGCACGACCAGAGCATCCCGCTTGCAAGTGCGGGCTGGTTTTTGGTCATGGATTACACGAAGATGGAATTTAAGCATGTAGACGCTTATTTGAATACGCATGATCAAATGCGCCAATCTCTTCTGCGGATAGTCTCTCTCTATCAGATGAAGGTGGATGCGACTGCGTACGATACGATTGATTATTACTTGTTCCGTGCTGCTAATTTGAATTTGTTAATGTGGGCCCTTAATGTCCCGGTACTTATCATGCTTGCCTTCTATATGTTTATGGTTGCCAACCTGATTGCAAGCAGGCAGAAGAGTGAAATCGCCGTCCTGCGAAGTCGGGGCGCCGCGAGATGGCAAGTCATTGCGGCCTATCTCGTAGAAGGAATATTGCTATGCGGCATTGCGCTTCTAATCGGTCCGTTCCTTGGCGGGGGATTGACCCGAGTATTGGGCGCGTCCAACGGATTTATGGAATTTGTTCAGCGCGTCAATATTCCTATCCGCATCACGGAAGAATCTTTCCTGTATGGAACCTATGCCGCAGCGGCTTGCTTGATCATCATTCTGATTCCCATTATTATCGCTACGCGGGTTTCTATTGTCGATCATAAGCAACAGATGGCAAGACTCGTCAGAACACCGATCTGGCATAAGCTGTTCCTGGATGTTATCGCTTTAGGTTTAGCCTTGTATGGCCTGTACTCATTCAAAAACAGATTAAAGGATTTGCAGTCGCTTGGACTGAATACAACGGATCTTAATATTGACCCTCTTCAATTTATTGTACCAGCCCTGTTTATTATGGGCGGGGGCTTGCTGCTTCTGAGGCTATACCCCTGGATTCTTCGACTGGTTTATTGGATCGGCAAAAAGTGGTGGCCGCCATCGATCTACGCCACTCTTATTCAGGTGGGACGATCCAGCAGCCAATATCAATTTCTGATGATCTTTCTGATCATGACGATTGCGACTGGCGTATTCAGCGCCTCCGCGGCAAGAACGATCAATCTCAACTCGGAGGATCGTATTCAATACGGCAACGGAGCAGACGTGGTATTGAATGTGAACTGGATCAACGATGCGCCTCCTCCGCAGTCAATCGGCGGTGGACCAGGCGGTGGCGGAGATTCTACGCCGATTCCGCGACGGGTTAATTACCTGGAGCCTCCGTTCGAGCCGTATCTGAATTTGCCTGGTGTAGAATACGGAGCGAAGGTATTCACCAAGCAGAAGGCATTCTATACGTTCAATAAGGATTCGGCTGAAGTAACCTTGATGGGCATTGAGACAGACCAATTCGGGATGACGACATGGTTCCGTGATTCGTTGCTGGATTATCCGCTCAATGATTACTTGAACCTGATGGCGGCTGAATCGGACGCGGTTCTGATCTCCAGTACGCTTGCAGAGCAGAAGAAAGTCAAAGCTGGCGATACGATATGGATTGGCTGGGAAGGCGTCACCCAGCAGCCATTCCGCGTATTCGGCGTCATCGACTATTTCCCGACCTTTAATCCTTTGCCGACAAGAGGAATTGATTCCTCCGTAGGCGTAGGCAAGACGCCGTTGCTGATCGTCGGCCATCTGTCTCGCATTCAGCTTCAATTGGCAATGGAGCCTTATCAAATATGGCTCAAGCTGAAGCCTGACGCTTCAACAGCGGAGCTGTACAAGGGCATTGAAGAAAATAAGCTGGCCATCAGCAAAATTACCAATACAAAAGAAGATTTGATACTCGCCAAAAATGATCCGTTCCTGCTGGCTTTGAATGGGATTTTAACGCTTGGGTTTGTTATTTCCTTGCTGGTCAGCTTTATAGGCTTCCTGCTTTATTGGGTGTTGTCACTGCGCGGTAGAACCCTGCAGAACGGTATCCTGAGAGCTATCGGATTATCGGTAGGCAATCTGATTGCGATGCTGGCCGTTGAACAAGTGCTTACATCCGGAGTTGCCGTCTTGCTTGGCATTATCGTCGGCAATCTGGCAAGCCTGCTCTATGTGCCGAACTTCCAAATCGTATTTAATCCAAGCAGCCTCGTGCCGCCGTTCCTCGTTCAGATCGATCCGAGCGACATGGTGCGCATTTATTGGATGGTAGGCATCATGCTTACCATTGGCATCGGTATTCTGGCCTACATGCTGTCCAGACTCCGCATCCATCAGGCTCTGAAACTCGGGGAGGATTAAGCTATGATCCATTGCGAAGGACTTGTGAAAATTTATAAAACAGCGGATCTGGAAGTGTTTGCGCTCCAGGGCCTGGATCTTCAGATCGAATCCGGCGAGCTTATGGCGATCATTGGCAATAGCGGAAGCGGCAAGTCGACGCTGTTGAATATGCTTGGCGGTCTGGACCGTCCTACAGCAGGCAAGCTGATTGTCGACGGCAAGGATATGTTGAAGTTCAAGGAGCGCGATCTGGTTCGGTACAAACGCAAGAGCGTTGGTTTTGTCTGGCAGAACAATGCGCGCAACCTCATCCCATATTTGACCGCACAGGAGAATGTCGAGCTGCCTATTCTGCTGACAGGCAGCCGCAAACGATATAGAGCGAAGGAACTGCTGGAGGCGGTGGGGCTAAGCCATAGAGCGAATAATAAGCTGTATCAGCTCTCAGGGGGTGAGCAGCAGCGCGTAGCCATTGCTATTGCACTCGCTAATCACCCTAAGCTGCTCCTTGCGGATGAGCCCACCGGCTCTGTCGATACGAAGATGTCGAATCAAATTCTGGATCTGTTCCGCGAGTTGAACCGCTCTATCGGCATTACGATTGTTATCGTGACGCATGACCCGGAGCTGGCCAAAAAGGTAGATCGGGTAGCGGCCATACGAGACGGGAAAATTTCCTCGGAAATGTTGCGCAAGCGCTCATACGCCGAGGAGCTTGCGGAGCTGGAACTGGAGGGCAGCTCGCATGTGGAATATGCGATTCTGGATAAGGCGGGGCGGCTTCAAGTACCGGCGGCCTATCTGGAGACGATCGGTCTGAAGAATAGCAATAAAGTAAGAGTGGAGATGAATGAAGGCAAGATTGTCATTCTCCCCCCTGAAGACAAGGAGTAGCATGAATTCGGAAGCTTATTCGGCAATGAAAGTCAGGCTGTCTTGCACAGCTGACATTCTGCGGCGAATAAGCTTCTTTTTTTCGCAGTCCTATAGGAACAGATAACTGAATTACAGCCAACTTAATTCATTGCACTCATCCATATACTCATGGAGAGAATCGAAAAAACAAATCGTACTTGAAGGATTGTTGGCGGAATTGTATTCATGAACCATAACATGGCCATTCTGTAACTTCCAAGCGGTATGAATACGAGTTGTATTTTTCCCATCCCAAATGACTTCTTGAGCTTTATGTCGTATTGCTTGATTACTATTCAATTTATCATCCATTTGAATGATAATCGGAAATGTTGCCATACGGACAAACATCCTTCGCTTTTTTTATAATCCCGCTTAGATTTTAACGTTGGACTTGCATTGTTTTTATCCATTTGTATCGATTTACTTTAACAAAGGCTACAAAACATTTCAGAATTTGATCACTCTTAAGCAGGATAAATAGGGTAACGGGCGAGAGATTAAATACGAATGCAGCTAGCAGAGACGCCGGCAAAATGAGCAGCCACATAAAAATAAAATCATTGTACATGACAAACTTTGTATCTCCGCCACTTTGTATGATTCCTGATAAAGCGGGCATTTCGTAAGCGGTCCCTATAGCGGTGATAGAAAGTATGGTCATAAAGGATAGGGAAAGTGCCTTTGCTTCATCAGAAATTTGATACAGGAATAGGACATGATCCTTAGTAACAAATAAGACAATAGCGGTTAATATACCAATAAATAAATATAAAATTTGCAAGGTTCTGCTATAGGCTTTTACTTTCTCTATGCTGCCTTCTCCTATTGTCTTCCCCATAATTATCGCTGTTGAGCTGGCAGAAGCATAAATGATGACTGTTACGAACTGAAATATCGTGGTTGCGACGCTGTTGGCTGCTATTGCAGACGTACCCATATGACCAAGAATACCGCTCTGAACAGCCATTGCTCCAGCCCACGATAGACTTGATAATAAAATGGGGAGGGCGATCTTTGTATATTGCTTAAGAATGGTAGTATCCAGTTCGAAAAAGTGTCTCATTTTTAGCCCTAATCTATGATTGTTTTTTACAATGTACACAATGACAATGATACATTCTAAAATACGCGCGATTAATGTAGCGATGGCTGAGCCAAAGACCCCCATTCTCGGTAATCCAAAATGACCATAAACAAATAGATAATTTAACGAGACATTGATAATGAGCGTGAAGAGGGAAACCAATAAGCCAATCTTTACAATTTCCATACTGCGTAAGGAAGCTAACAGTATAGTAGTTATTGCAAAAAATACGTATGAAAATGATGAGATTTTTAAATAGTGTGCTCCTTCTTGAATCACACTTTTATCAGCAGTTAATAAAGACAACAGTTCCGTCGAAAATAAAATAACCGTTATACTTGTGATCAAACCAATAACAATTGAAGCGGCCATACCCACTCCAATAACTTTTCTAATGAGATGCAGCTGCTTCGATCCCCATAGACGTGATGCAAGAATGACAACACTCTGTGAACAGCCGATGATCAGGAATAATGCGATAAATTGAATTTGATTAGCAAGCGCAGCCGCAGATAATGCTGTTTCACTATAACCGCCCAGAATGATGTTATCCGAAAGGTTAACTCCGATCGTAATTACATTTTGCAAGGCGATGATCAACGTTAATTTAAAAAAATGAATATAGAACATTTTTTCTTTAACTAATAAAGTCATTGTGATGCCTTCTCCTTTGCTATACTCTTCGATTTTTGTAATAAAAGAGTTTATCTTCTGGCGTAATATCTCGAAGAATTCTGCAAGGATTTCCTACTGCAATCACATTCGGAGGAATATCTTTTGTAACCATACTTCCAGCACCAATGACACTGTTTTTCCCAATCGTAATTCCGGGATTAATGATCACACCGCTGCCAATCCATACCCCATCTTCAATAACGACCGGAAATGCATACATTTGCCCCGTAGCACGCAATTCTGGGTCAACGGGATGGCCGACCGTACAAATAGTTACGTTAGGGCCAAGCAAGACGCCATTACCAATAGTGACCGTTGTATCATCAATAATGGTAAGGTTAGTATTTGCGTAAAAATGGTCTCCGATGAACGTGTTCGATCCGTAGCAAAGGTGAAGAGGAGGCTCAATCCAGCTTTTGTTCCCATAGCTTCCGAAAAGCTCTGTTGCTAATTGATTCCTTCTTTCTTTTTCTGATGGTCTTGTATGATTAAAGTCGTACACAAGTTCTTTCCCTTTAAGTCGATCCTCCGGCAATCCTTCGCCCATATCAGTGAAGAGCCGTCCATATTTTATATTTTCACGTTGACTCATAGAATGATGTCCTCCTATATAATAGTTTATTGATCTGTTCTATAATGATAGGGTACAAAATCCATTAAATATATCGAATTTAAGCTTATTTTTATAACAATCGTATTTATGGAGTGTGGTATACGTGCAATTAAACGTAGTTGAAAACTTGTCGGAAATAGTGGAATACGACACGCCATATCTCCCTATTCGTACAAGACAATCCAAATTGTCTTATTTTAATAATCGTAGTGCGAGCTGCCACTGGCATATTGATCTGGAATTCATACTGATTTTGGACGGGGCAATGAATTATTTTGTTAATGGAGAAAATTATCTTCTTCAAAAAGGGGAAGGTATCTTTGTAAACTCTAATCGATTGCACTACGGTTACTCTTATAAAGATGAGGATTGCAGCTTCCTGGTGATGTTGCTGAACCCAAGTCTGCTTGTGCGAAATCCATACATAGAATCAAAGTATATTAAACCCTTTCTGCAGGATTCCAATAGCGACGCTATTGTTTTCCATGAAGGGATACCTTGGCAGAGCGAGGCTCTCCGATTCATACACGCGTTGTATGAAACATGTCATCATCAGGAAGACGGGTATGAGCTAGTAGCTCTTAGTCAATTTGATCTGTTATTTTTACATTTATATCGAAATACGGTAGCGCAACACGGGTTCCATACGGAGCATTCAAAAGACATCACTGCAATAAAAAAAATGTTAGCCTTTATTCAGATACATTATGGGGAAAATATCAGTTTGCAGGATATTTCAACGGTCGGAGCGGTTTGTCGCAGTAAGTGCTGCAGATTGTTTAAAGTTTCATTAAAGAAAACGCCGATAGATTATCTAACCCATTTTCGTATACAGAAAAGCATAGAATTAATGACCAATAATAGTCTCAACATCACCGATGTCTCTATTGCATGCGGTTTTAATAGCTCTACTTATTTTGCGGAAGTTTTCAAAAAAATCATGGGGGTATCACCAACGGAGTATAGACAAATATTATCCAAATAAACAAACCCCGTATACAATATATGCGTAGTGAACTATCATATGGGTCAAAAGGAGAGTGTAATTATGGATGAAACCTGCGTACCGACAGGTATCGATATTAAAGCTACCGGCTTTGGGCATACACTGTCTTTAATAGGCGGCAAATATAAAATGATTATTCTGTATTGGTTAGCTGAAAATAAGGTCATGCGGCATAACGAGCTGAAACGAAGTATCGGAACGATCTCGTTCAAGACACTTAGCTTGATGCTGAAAGAGCTTGAGGCAAACAAGCTTGTTATCAGAAAGGAATATCCTCAAGTGCCTCCCAGAGTAGAATATTCTTTATCTGATCGCGGTCTTACCCTCATCCCATTGCTGAACATGATGTGTGAGTGGGGAGAAGAAAACAGATTACAGGAAGCCACTGCAGCTCAGTTATAGAAATTTTGGCAACCAAGAAGCTTGCCCTGCAGAGGGAAGCCTCTTGGTTGTCAGCTTACATCTGATCAATAAAGCTCATATAGTCTCGTGTGCTTTTTTCCAGGTCCTCTGCTGAAATTCCGGATTCAGTATTATATAAGGCGAAGAATGAACGATAATCAGCCTTGCAATAATGAGCAGTTATTTCAAAGGGTGCCAGAATTTCTTCCAGCGTGTATTTATATGTTCCGTTTTGACTGTAATCTTCTTGTTTGATGCCTGCAGAAACACCCAAGGCAATTTTACGGTTTTTTAGTTTATCTCCCTTCGAACCATATGCCCATCCGTAGAGAAGCACTTCATCCAACCACTTTTTCAGAAGAGGCGGACAGTTAAACCAATAGATTGGGAATTGCAAGACGAGGTCGTCATGCTCCTCAATCAATGTCTGTTCTCTTGCCACATCTATATTTCCATCGGGGTACTCGTTATATAGATCACGGACCGTATATTTCTCGGGGTATTTTTTAAGCTCCTCTACCCATTTTTTGTGGACAATCGAGTCCCCCATATTGGGATGTGTGACGATAATAAGCGTGCTCATCATGTGTTCCTCCTTTTTATATTGCATGATGAGTATATAGCCTTCGCAATGGTTGCGTAAGTACGCACATTTTGTTCATATACTTACATAAAGGTTAGTTTTAGATTTGATTATTGTCGTGAGCCTCATATCTTCGCATAAAAAAACGCCCGGAGGGGCGTTTTACTTAGCAGATCGGAAATACAAGCGGCTGGTCGCCTCCCATATGCCGCCCGGCTCAAGTGCCAGGAGCGCTGTCTGCTCCGGTGGAAGGTTCACATTGGGAGCGTTGACTAGATTAATTTGCGGCTCGGGACAGAAGAAGCCAGGGGTAGCGTCGTTGTTCCAAATCATCCAATGCTTATAGGCTGTCCCGGCGTCATAGACTAGTGTAACGCCTTCTCGCGTATCCGTCAGCTCCATGGCATTGCGGCCGCTCGCGTTCACGTCGCTTATATAATGATTATCCATAGGCTTCCAATAAGGAGACAGACCGGTTGACTTCATAAGCTCCTCTTCCTCCAGAAGCGGCTGGTGCTCCCCTGTGGGCAGCATCCGCTCATCCAGCTCCCAGCGCTTGTCTATCGTCAGGGTATAACGATAATCCCCCGGCAGGCTCTCCGGCGCGAAAGGCGCATTGATCGTCGTATGGAAAGCCAGCATGCACGGCATAGCCTCTTCACCGTTATTTTTGACGATAACATGCTGCAGCAGGCCGTTCGCACTAAGCGAATAACGTAGCTGAATGGAAAAGCGGTGAGGAAGGAAGGCATAGATCGGATGGTCTTCTTCTATCGTGATGCTGAGGTTCACGAAGCTTTCCTGTCCGGTAGAGCCGAAGCCCTCTACACGCCAGACGGAGTCAAGGAAGAAGCCGTGGATATGGTTGCCCGTGCGCTCTTCGTTGATGGGGAACGTATACGTTCGACCATTCCAATTGAATGTGCCGTTCTCATAACGGTTGGGAGGAAACAGGAGCGGTATGCCGTAGATGACGGAATTGCTGCGGAAGAGCTCCATCTCATCGGCGGCGGGCTCTCTTAAGATGGCATAATGCTTCTCCGTATCGCGGAAGGCTATCAGATTGGCGCCTGCGCGGGGTAATACTGCCGCCTGATAAGGTCCCCATTCCAGCCAAATGGCCGGCTCGTCGTAATAGGGTTGCTCATAGGCCTTGCTATGTACTGTCATGTCATGTAGTCCTCCTCGAGTGAAGTAGCTGTATCGCTAGAATAGCAGGGTCCAGGAAATGAAACAACCGCCCGATTCAGTGGAATCGGACGGTTGCCTGTCGTACGAATTCAATTGGACAATGGTTATTGACGCGTAGAGATGAGTTGCTGAATTTCTTGCTGCTTCCTGCGATTGACCGGCAGTTGCTTGGCATCAGAGTGCATCGGTCCGAAGAATACGGTGCCGCTACCCACCGATGAGATCTTTGCTGTGTTAATGTAGCAGGAAGAACTGATTTGAACGAAGTTTCGTTTGGAGATCAGACTTTTCAATTCCTCGGCAGTCATCCTTTTTTTTCTATTATAATTTCTGCCATGAAAGCTGACGAGCCCCTGCATGCCGAGCTTGAAATAGAGTACATCAGACTCCACGTCAAATTCCTCATACACATTCCGTTCCTGTAGCGCTACATTCATCACAAATCCCCCTTAAGAAAATTGATCACCTGAAATGTTAGCGCTTACATTGTAACATATTATCGGCTTTCTGTGAAGCTATATTCTGAAAAAAGACATTGTATGCCTTCATGGCATGTGCTATGTTCACATTAGGGATTTAATAGTAGAAGGGTTGGGTTAATATGAGTGCGGCGACAAACGGTTGGAGCCAAGGGATTTTTTATGTAGGCTCATATGGCGAGAAGAAGGATGCGACAATTCATGTATGTAAAATAGACAAGGAAACGGGAGCGCTTAGCATCGTACAGCGTGTTGCAGGGGTTGAGAACGCTTCGTTTCTAGCCTTGCATCCCGAAGGGAAGCGGCTGTATGCCGCTAAGGAAATCGAGGAATCAGGTGGTGTTGCCGGCGGTGAAGTGGTCGCGATTGCGATTCAACCGGATACGGGATTACTGGGCGACGTAACGAGCTATTCTTCTACAGTGGGCGCACATCCTTGTTATATTAGCGTCAATGAAGCGGGCACAGCGCTCTACGCTGCTAACTATACAGGAGGAAGCATCTCGCTGCATCCGCTTACGGCTGATGGCGAGCTGGAGGCGGCATCAGCCGTCTTGCAGCATGAATGTGAGCCCGGGCCTGTCGCCGACAGACAAGAAAAGCCGCACGCTCATTGTGTCTCGCCAATACCAGGCACGCCGTTTGTATGCGCGGTTGACCTCGGTATGGACGCGGTTGTGACTTATCGGCATGATGCCGATGCTCAAACGCTGGTGAAGACGGATGAAGCGGGGTTCTTCGGGGGAGCCGGACCGAGACATATTGCTTATCATCCATCGCTTGACGTCGCTTATGTAGCCAATGAGCTGGCATCAAGCGTAACACTGTTGAGCATTGATCGGAAGGCTGGCGTTCTGAGTGTAGAGCATACATATTCCACTTTGCCGGAAGGCTATGACGGGTATAATGACTCTGCGGATATTCACATTTCTTCCGACGGACGTTATCTGTATAGCTCCAACCGCGGACATAACAGTATCGCCGTATTTGCGATTTCGTCTGAGAGGGGCGAGCTTACGCCTATTCAGCATATTAGCTGCGGCGGCGAGCTGCCGCGCAACTTTGGCATTACGCCGGATGGCGCGTATGTGCTGGCCGCTAACGGCAAGACGGGTAATATCTACGTACTCCGTAGAGATCAGGAGCAAGGAACGCTTGCTCCGACGGGCCATGGGCTGGAGCTGAACATTCCGGTCTGCATCCGATTTGGCCTGTAGCAATCTGTAGAGAAGCAACCATCAAGTGAAAACACCAAGAGAAGTATGAAAGGCAGGTCCTATGCTTTGGCTATTAATCAACCAGCGGCAAAAAAGGCTGGAGATACGTTGCGATCCGCGACTGTCTATACGATGTTGTTCGCCATCAGCTCCGTACATTTGCTTAATGATGCTATGCAGACGGTCGTTACGGCGCTATTTCCGATTTTCGAGCAATCTTTGAAGCTTACGTACGGTCAGATCGGATGGATCGCCTTTACGTTGAATATGACCTCATCTATTATGCAGCCTGTCGTGGGTGCAATGTCGGACCGCTGGCCGCGCCCCTGGATGCTGCCAGCGGGTATGCTGTGCAGCATGGCTGGCATGGCAGGTCTGGCCGTGGCGCCTAACTATGCGCTGCTGCTGTTGTCCGTCGTATTCGTCGGATTAGGCTCCGCCGTCTTCCATCCGGAAGGCTCGCGTGTCGTTCATATGGCAGCGGGCAACCGACGTGCGTTCGCGCAATCGATCTATCAGGTTGGCGGCAATTTCGGTCAATCGCTGGGACCGATTATGACGGCTGCGATTTTTATTCCATTAGGACAGCGCGGTGCTGCATGGGGGATGCTGTTGGCAGCGATCGCTATTGCTGTGCTGTTCAAAGTAGTGCCGTGGTACGCGGCTAGACTTGCTGAACATGGCGGCAAGGCGCCGAAGAAGCAAGCTGGCGCATCGAATCGGAATGTTGGAAGCATTGCCAATAATAAGGTAGTTGCCATTGCGCTGTCTATCTTATTGCTGGTCGTATTCGCAAGATCGTGGTACGGAGCAGCGATTGGAAGCTTCTATCAGTTCTACGCCAGGGATTCTTATGCGCTGACCATTCAGTCGGCGCAGGTGCTGTTGTTTCTATTCATGATATTTGGCGTGCTAGGTACGTTTTTCGGCGGCATCCTTGCCGACCGGATCGGCCGGAAGAAGATGATGCTTATCTCCATTCTGGGGGCGGCGCCGTTTGCTCTCATTCTGCCGCACTTGCCGCTTGGGTGGGCATATCCGGTTATTGCTTTGCTTGGCTTTATACTTCAGTCTGGCTTCTCCGTCAGCGTCGTGTATGCACAGGAGCTTATGCCGGGCAAGGTTGGCACAGCATCGGGCCTCATCACAGGTCTGGCGTTCGGCATGGGAGCGCTTGGCTCCGTCATTCTGGGCAATGTGGCGGATGCGCAGGGCATGGAATTTGTCATGCTTCTGGCGAGCTTCCTGCCGCTCTTCGGACTGCTGGCGTTATGGCTGCCGAAGGATCGCAAGGAAACGCAATAAGCCCGCGTGCATAACCAGCTCATGTGAATGACATGAAATTGCCCATAAGTTGGCATGCTATGAGAAGCAAGGAGCATACCATTCCAACTGACGAAAGGGAGATGTGCTTGTCACAGCAGCATTCGGCAATTTTATTCGACTTTAGCGACAACCGAAGCGCAGAGTTGGCGCGGGATATGCTGCAGGAGCTGGGTTACGATCCAGTGATGCACAGCGACTTCCGCATGCATATTCATGTAGACGGGAGCGATCTGACGTCCGCACTGGAGATCACACAGTCGCATGGGGGCCAATTGGTGGAGCAGGCTGCTATTGAGGAAGAGGCTATTACCAATACGGCCTATGCGCTCGATAGTATAACGATCCCGGCTCATGTGGTGAACGAGGACTTGATTCATGAAGAGGAGGCTGGGCCTCACAATCGGGATTCCGTATCGATTAATGAGGAGGAATTCCTTCCTGATTCCGAAGCCTATAATCATTTCTCAGGCGATGTTCATACGTGAAGCTCGACCCATGCTTGAAAGAAAGGCGCTGCCGAACCATTAGGTCCGGCAGCGCCTTTTGTTAGGTTTAGGGACGAGTCTCCGCCGCATGCTTGCCGGCATTATACCCGGTTGTGAAAGCAGCTGTAATGTTGTAGCCGCCCGTATAGCCGTGAATGTCCAGCACTTCTCCGCAGAAGTACAGCCCGTGCATTCGTTTGGATTGCATCGTCTTGGGATCGATTTCCTTCAGATTGACGCCTCCGCCGGTAACGAATGCTTCTTCAATGGAGAGCGTCCCGTTCACGGAGACGGAGAACGACTTGGCGAGCTTGGCCAGTTCCATCCAGGCTTGCTTCGGGATATTGTCGTAGGTGATCTCTTCCCTCAGTCCAACTTGTGCTAAGAGAAGAGGTATCAGCTTCTCTGGGAAAAATCCCTTCAACGCATTTTTGACCGCTTTTCGAGATTCATCTCTGCAAAGGGCCAGAGATTGCGCATATACCTCCTCTGCAGACAGCTCGGGAAAGAGATCAATGGTTGTTTTGACAGCCGTTCCACCGTTCTTCTTTTGCTCCTTGACGACAAACTGGCTGCACCGGAGAACGATCGGGCCGGATATGCCGAAGTGAGTGAAAATCATGTCGCCAGTATGCTGGATCAATTTTTTGTCTTTGCCGTTCCACACGGCTAGTGTTACACCGCGAAGAGAAAGACCCTGCAATTCCTTGCTGCGGATGAAGGAAGCTTGCGATGTTAAAGGGACCTCCGTGGGGAACAGCTCTGTGATCGTATGACCGGCTTCCTCGGCCCAAGCATAGCCATCCCCGGTCGAGCCGGTATGAGGGACTGATTTCCCTCCTACTGCGACAATGACAGTGCCGCCGCGAATGGTCTCTCCGGATTTCAGCAAGACACCGACTGCGCGGCCATCCTCGTATAAGATACGGTTCACGGGACTGTTCACCCTTACCTCGACGCCAAGTGAACGGACCTTGCCGACCAGCGCATCGACGACGGTTTTTGCCTTGTCGGTTACAGGGAACATTCTGCCGTTATCCTCTTCCTTAAGCCGAATGCCCAGACCCTCGAAAAACTCTATAATATGCTTATTATTAAAGGAAGCGAGTGCGCCGTACAAAAATTTCCCATTACCTGGAATATTTTTAATTAATTCATCAAGCTCTTTCGCATTCGTTACGTTGCATCGGCCGCCACCGGATATGCCTAGCTTGCGCCCCAGCTTGTCTCCCTTGTCCAGCAGAAGAACCTTTGCTCTGCCTTCGCCTGCGGCTACACTTGCCATCAAGCCGGATGATCCGGCTCCAATTACAATAACATCATATTTCATGACATGGCTCCTATATCAAAACATTCTCTATATTCAAATTCATGGTTTCCAGTATAATTTAATTATAATACTGGGGCAAGGAGGTCGATTCATTATGCTTCGCGAAGAATGGCAAGTGCTTGGGACGGAAGCGAAGGGACTGTATGTCAGAGAATGGCTGCCAGAGAAAGGGAAGCCTCAGGCGCTTGTTCTTATTGTACATGGACATGGGGAGCATGGGGAGCGCTACCGTTATGCAGCCGAGCAGATGACTGCGACCGGATATGCCGTTGTCGTCTACGATTTGCAGGGACATGGACGATCGGAGGGAAAGCGCGGGCATATGAGCGCAATGGATGCGGCGATTGATGACACGCTGCGAGTGATGGAGGAAGCCAGGGAGAGGCATCCTGATATCCCGATTCTATTATATGGACATAGCATGGGCGGTAATATTGCGCTGAATTGCGCGATTCGTCGCAAGCCGGACATTGCCGCACTCATTTTGACCAGTCCCTGGCTCAAGCTCGCCTTCAAGCCGCCCGCTATTAAGGAATGGATAGGGAAAGGCGTAGCGAAATTGTTCCCGACCTTGCCGATGTCGACGGGGTTGAAGCCGGAGGATCTGTTCAGGCCAAGTGATCTAGGCATTCGGCCAATAGGTGAAGATCCGCTCAACCATACGACTATCACGCCTAGAGCTTATCTGGAGGTGCAATCTGCCGGCGAATGGGCGCTCAGAAATGGAACGGAGCTTCATGTGCCGTTGTTGCTTCTTCACGGCGACAGAGACCGGATTACTTCGTTCGAAGCAAGCAGGCGTCTGGCAAGCGATCTGGGCAACAGCTGCGAATGGTACCCCAAAGAAGGCGGGTTGCATGAGCTTCACAATGATATTGATGGCAAGGAAACGTTAAATGTTATCATCGAATGGGTTCGTCGAAGACTTTCATATTACTGACTAACTACTTCTTGAAGGAGGACGGCCTTTTGTGCTGAAGGATTTGCTGCTCCAATTCTTTTTATCCGTACTACCCGTGTTTGCCTTCCTGCTTTGGCATGACAAAGAACGTGGTTGGAGAGGCTTCAGACTGTTTATTACTGCTACAAGCGGCATCTCAATGATCTTGTGCTTGCTGACGACATCATCTATTAGTGAGTATGAAATTGATTTCCGAGTGGTGCCGTATGTGGTCGGTTCATTGTACGGTGGGTATCGCGCATTGGTAGCTCTTACGTTTCTTTATGCAGGGATGCGCGTGACAACCTTGGATAATATGGAAGAAATGTACGGCATTCTTATTTACTTGATCTTTTTTTTAATTATTCTGTTATTCCTTATTGCTCCTTTTCAGAAGGCAGCAGCCGCCAAAAAGGAGAAGATCGGCGTTGGTATCGTCAGTATTTTGATAGTGGTACTGGCGGCCATTATCTACTTTTTCATGCATCAAGCCGGTGTTCCTTGGACGTCAACCGTTACACTTAACGTATTGACAGCTGCGATGGGGCTCTTGCTGGCTGTCTGGTTGTCTATTTACATAATAGAAGGCGTAAAGGAAAAGCAGCAGCTTCATGATAAGGTCATTCAATTGTCGGCAAGCTACCGGAATGAAGTGGAGAAATTACAGCAGTTCATTGACAAAGCGCCGATTGCCGTTATGATGGTTGATCGCGCCGGCATCATTACACACGTGAACGAGGAGAGCTTCAGGCTGCTGGGCATGAAGGACAGCTTCACTTCAGTTGAAGACTTGAAAAAACAGCCGTATGACAATGTGTTTCAGACGGGTGAAGACCATGCTTGTATGCCGCTGCTGGAGCAGGCTTTGAGCGGGAACTCGACGACGACCGTGCCCCAGCTGGAAGAAGGGGCAATGTTGTTATATACGACTGTGACATTGCGCGATACATGCAATCAAGAAGTGGCAGGAGCCGCTTTAATCGCACAAGACGTGACTGAGCTTAGTCAGTTGCGGGATGAGATCGGCAGAATGGATAGACTTAGTCTGGTTGGTCAGATGGCTGCAAGCATTACGCATGAGATTCGTAATCCCATGGCTGTTATTCGCGGGTTCGTGCAGCTTATTCAGGAGCGAAGCCCCAAGAGCCAGCATGATTACTTTCGTATCATTATGGAAGAGCTGGACCGCACCAATCTGATTATTAACGATTTTCTGTCTCTGGCGCAAAACCGCGAGCTCAAGATGGAGCTGGCCTCTATTAATACGACCATTAATGATCTTGCCCCGCTACTTCATGCGGACGCCAACCTGCGCGGACAGTCGCTGGAAGTATCATTGTGCGACGATATGCCGCTAATGAAGCTGAATGCTCGTGAAATGAAGCAGATGCTGCTGAATATCGCAAGAAACGGTATGGAGGCTATGGAAGAGAAGGGTGTTCTCCGCATCAGAACGGATTACCGGGACGAGGAGATCAGCATTTACATATCGGATGATGGGGCCGGGATCCCACAAGACAAGATCAGTCATATGTTCGAGCCATTCTTTACGACGAAAACTAGCGGGACAGGTCTAGGCCTGCCGCTTTGCCTGAGCATTGCCGAGCGTCATGGCGGAAGAATCGATGTTCAGACATCGGAAGGCTATGGCACCACATTCATTGTAACCTTCAACATAATGGAAGCTGCTGCCGGGCATTCTAAGTCTTGATTGGAGAATAGCGGATGTACAGTCATTCGCGATCCACACAAGGAGGCTACTGGCATGACTGATCGAGCAAAAGAAGATGGAAGCTCTCTCGAGCAGAAGGCTCAAGCGGCGAGCAATAAGTCCAAGTCGAATAGAGCTGAAGGCGAAGCGGGCATCGACAAAAAGCTGAACGGTCCGAATCGTCCGTCTACCTGACGGACAGGAGCGATCAGTAATAGAAATCACCAATTCGCCGCTGGAGCAATGGAGCACAGAGGCCGATCCCGCCGTTATAGCTGATGATCAATGGCTGCATCCCTTAAGGACATCGGATTTCTCACTTCGGAGAACGGGATTGGTTCGAGCGGGGCATTGAGCCGGAGCAAGAAACCTTCTCTCATCCGAAGCATGATGCCGCTAGCGGTGTGGAGGTCAATGCTTCGGGGACAGGCCTCCGGGAAAGGAGCAATCGGAGTAACAACTCCGGTTGCTTTATTTTCGTAAGGGACGGTATAATAGCTTAAAATAGTCCTTTGAAGGAGTGTGTTAGCATGTCGATGTCATTCGAAAGATATATGTTGGATATGGTCCAACCGATGCGTGACGATCTGACGAAGCTTGGAATTCAGGAGCTTCGCACAGCAGAAGAAGTAGAAGAGCATGTACCCGGCGCGGAAGGAACGGCGCTGATCGTTATCAATTCCGTATGCGGATGCGCGGCAGGCCAATGTCGTCCAGGCGTAGCTCAAGCTCTGCAGAACGAGAAGCTGCCTAACCATCTGTATACCGTGTTTGCCGGTCAAGATAAGGAAGCTACTGCCAAAGCACGCGAATATTTTGCGCCATACCCGCCGTCTTCCCCTTCCATTGCTTTGATGAAGGACGGAGAGCTGGTTCATTTTATTGAACGTCATCAAATCGAGAATCGCTCCGCAGCTGATATTGCAGAAGACTTGACGGACGCATTCAACAAATATTGCGGTTAATAGGAGCTGCCAGATGACTCTACAAGAGGAAATAATTAATCGTCTCGGCGTACAGCCAGCGATTGATCCGGAAGCGGAAATTCGCAAGCGGGTTGATTTCTTGAAGAAATATGTGCTGGACGCAAATGCGGCCGGTCTGCTGATCGCCATCAGCGGCGGCATTGACAGCGCAGTCGCTGCGGGACTTTGCAAGCGTGCGACCGATGAGCTTCGTGCGGAGACGGGCAAGGATTATTTGACCCTTGGCGTGTTCCAGCCTTATGACAAGCAAGTCGATATTGCCGACAGCTATGCTGTAGCAGAAGCATTCGACCTCAAGCATAAGGTAGAGACGAATATCGGCGAGGCCGTAGACGAAATTGCTCTTGAGGTTGAGCATGGATTCAAGTCGCTTGGCATTCACCGGCATATTAGCCGTGGAGGCAAAGGCAACGTCAAAGCGAGAACTCGTATGGTCATGCAGTATGCCCTCGCCTTCGATATGAACTTGCTGGTGGTCGGAACGGATCATGCTTCCGAAGCGGTTACCGGCTTCTATACGAAGTGGGGCGATGGAGCCGTCGATCTTACTCCATTAAGTACGTTGAATAAACGTCAAGTAAAGCTCTTAGCAGCCCAATTGGGAGTGCCGGACAGCGTGCTGCACAAAGCGCCGACGGCCGGTCTATGGGAAGGGCAAACAGACGAGGACGAGCTTGGCATCAAGTACGATGAGAACAGCGACTACCTGGAGGGCAAAGAGATTGCCCAAGAGGCACGCGAGAAGCTTGAAAAGCAATATTTGAAAACCGAGCATAAGCGGTCGCTCATTCCAGGCATTTAATTGAAATAAAGCACGATAGAAGAGAGCTGTCCCCCGGAACCGTAACTGGTTGCTGAGGAGCAGCTTTTTCTTTGTTTATAGGACTTACAAGAAGATATGCCACTTTTTTGCCGTAAAAAAGGAGGGAAAGACGTTCGTTCACAATTCGTTCACATTTATATGACTCGTTCGGGTCATGTCTATATGGTCGACCCTTGTTACAATATGTAAGTTAATATTAAATGATAATGGAGGTTGATTTAGGATGTCTATTCGCAAAAAAATGACAGGTGCGCTGCTGGCAGCCGTATTGACGGTCAGCGCGGCAATACCCGTATTCGCCCATGACGGCTGGTCGCAGACCAATTCGCCCATAGTGGCGCCGGGGCAAGTATCTTATGTTGAACTTATGCTTGGCAATCATTCCAATGAGCACAAGAGCTATCGCATTGCAGGACAATGGAGCACCGATACATCCAAGGTGTTCGTTACGACGCCAGGCGGCGTAAAGTCCGATATTACGGGAACCAGATTCTACACAGGGGAAGCAGCTACGGAGACTGAGCCTGCGGTCAACAATTATTTTGTAGCATCGTTCAAGTCGAATACGCCGGGCGCTTATATCGTTTCGGTTGAAGGAGACAGCGTCTTCAAGCATGGCGGCGTAGGCAGCCGTACGCTGCGGAGCGCGAAGTCATTCGTTGCGGTGAGCGATATTCCAGTCATTGAGCGCGTGAAGGCACTCCAAGGCTTTTCCAAGGAAGTTAGCCCCGATCGTGCAGAGCTGATCCCTCTCTTTAATCCGGCAGCCGTGACAGCTGGCGAAGAAGTATCCATCCAATTGCTGCTGAAGGGCGAGCCATTGGCGGACACGAATGTGGATGTTATCCGCCGCAGCAACTCCGAGCCGACTCAGCTTGTAACGGACAAGAACGGTACTGTAACGTTTAAGACTGGCGCGGCAGACTACTATCTCGTACGCGCAAAGCCGGCAACGAAGGAAGCCAAGGAAGGCGAATACGATCAGACGAGCTATGAGGCGACCATGACGTTCACTGTCCAGAATGAATCGCCGAAGCTGCCGGGCAAGCCATCCTCCAGTGCTCCGCATGTTTATGTTGACGGAGTAATCGCGCAGGAGGGCGCTGTAAAAGTGGAGAAGGGCGTAACGAAAGCATCCGCTGACTTCATCCGCAACTTTATCGATTCAAACTACGCTTCCCAGGAAGCTGGCGCACTGCGCGCCATAGCAGAGGCGGCAGGCGCGACCGTGGAATACTTCCCGGCCGTTGGCGAATCCAGAGCCGCAGTTGCGATTTACACGAAATAACGCATGATGAAAAAAAGTTATTCCTTACTGGCTATTCTGCTGGTGGTATGGGCATGCCTGCCGAGCTTCGTTTCGGCACATGCCTATATTTATCAGTCCTCCCCGCTGGCCAATGCGGTTCTGGATAGCTCGCCATCTCAGATCAAGCTTACATTTACTGAAAAAATCGATACCAAAATGAGCTCCATTACACTCCAGAACGACTCGGGCGGTGAAGTGAAGGGAACGACGCTCAGCAGTGATGGCGACCAGACGCTTATTCTGACGATACCAAAGCTGGAGCAAGGCGTGTATAAGGTCAAGTGGCAGGTGTTGTCTCTTGATACACATGTGACGGACGGCTCCTATTCATTTTCTATCGGCGTAGAGCTGGAGACGAAGGCGCCTGATGATACAGCTTCGCTGGATGGCGGCTCAGGCGGCAGCGTCAAGCCGTCTGCGACTGCTAAACCGTCGCAGGCTCCATCAGCGACGAGTTCAACGACTTCACCGGGCGTTACTGTAACGCCGAAGCCATCCGTGACTCCGTCACCGGAGGGCCCCCTTAAGCAGGAGCCATCAATGGCAGCCGGCTCGGCGAGTCCGGTGTCAACGCCGACACAGGATGCAAGCGAAGGTGCCCTTCCAACGGGGCAGCCTGACGGTACGGACGGCTCTTCGCCAGATGAGCCGGCAAGCAGCGAGACGTTAGAGACTGACACAGGCAGCGGTCTTGCGCCAGACCCGGCGGATGCTGAACCGACAGACGATGTGGACGGAGCTGAAGAAGCAAGCGGCGTCATCGAAGGCGAGACGGAGGCGCCGACTGGAAGTGAAAGCGGTGGATCAACGGCAACGGGTGCAGGGGGCAGCGACGAGGAGCATAACCATGCGGGAGGCCATTCTCTGATGGTATTCCTGCGTATTGCAGAGGTGCTGGCTGCAATGGCAGCCGGAGGTATTTTGTTTTTCCGTTATGCGTTGTGGAGATCAGAGAGCATCGAGCCTCCTGCTGGCTTCACGCTTCGAGCGGAGCAATTCGTTATTGCAGCAGCCGCGATTATCTGGATTGCGACAGGCTGGAGCCGGATCGATATGCTGGCGTCACAGTTCAGCGGCATTGCCTGGAACGATATTTTATCGCAGACTATGGTAGGCAAGGTCGCCTTCATGCGGCCGACCGCTGCCATCATTATTTTGCTGCTTGCGTTTGCGCCGAAGCGAGAGGCTGTGTGGGCCAATCCGGTCAAATGGCTGCTTGCGGCTGGCATCATCATCACCTTCCCGCTGACGGGTCATGCTTATGCAGCGGCTGAAGATGCGATGGTTGCGATTATCGCTCATACCGTTCATATGGGTACGGCGGCCCTTTGGTTCGGCGGATTGACCGGCCTATGGATGCTCACTTATCGTCCTGCCGGAAGCGAAGCTTTGCTCCGCGCAGGTGACAAGTTCGCGATGTATGCTTTGCCTAGCATCGTCCTCATTATAATTAGCGGAGTATGGCTGACGCTGGATCATCTCTCATCCTGGACCCAGCTGTGGGGCAGCGATTACGGCAGGCTTGCTCTTGCCAAAATCGTATTGCTTCTGCTCGTTGTTGGCATTGCAGCCGTTCATAGGCTGCTGCGCAACAAAGCTTCTGGCGAGCGGGCGCTTATATGGGGCGTGCGCGCGGAAATTGCGGCTGCGATTGCGCTTATTGTCGTTGCCGGCTGGTTATCGACAACGTCTCCGCCGCCTTATTCGCCGCCGAATGCAGCTAGAGAGCCTATCTATTGGCATGTGATGGGCGAGAATGCGCACATGACGCTTCGGCTTCGGGTCAATGAAAGCCAGAGCGGTGCTCAGCATGCGAAGCTGGATGTATGGCTGCGGGAGGATCAAGGCGAACCGGATGAGCTTCGGGTGGAATTTGTTCCGGAGACTGGAGCTGCTGCTGAGTCAATCGCCATTCCTGTCGAGAAACAGCCTGGTGATAAGGATCCATTCGGCTTCCCAGGGTTCAATAAATATACGTACGAATCCGAAGGCGTATATTTCAGCGCAACTGAGGACGGACGTCTACTCGTACGCTTCAAGGATCAAAGCGGAGAAACATTCATGTACGAGAAGCTGGTCAGCGATACGAGCCTTTCGCCTTGACATCCTTAATGCCATCTGCTAATGTCTCCTTCATGGAAAAAGGGGGCGCAGGCATGATATTAGGGATCGGGCATGATTTGACGGATGTAACGCGAGTCTCCGAAATGCTGGAGAGCAAGCTTGGAGAACGGTTCATGCAGCGTATATTGACTCCTGGCGAACGGGACGCTTGTGCAGCGTATACAGGAACGCGTTTGCATCAGTATGTCGCGGGACGGTTCGCCGCAAAGGAAGCGGTCTCGAAGTCATTTGGCTGCGGCATCGGCGCTCAGCTTGGATTTGGAGATATCGACATCGGCCGAGATGCTTCCGGCAAGCCAATCTGCAAGCTGTCATCGGATTCATGGAGTCGATTGGGGCTGCATGAGTCGGGAACCGTCGTTCATATAACGATTACGCATGAACGCACTGTCGCTTCAGCTTTTGCCGTTGTGGAACGGTTAAATTTGTAACCTTTGGCCCATACTGCGAATGTAATAGTAGTAGATATGCGGCGAGAGGAGAATTGCAATGAACAGAGGACGTCAGCAAAGCGCGAAACGACGGTTCAAGACAGGGCAGTGGGTCCAGTATGACGGAATGTATTCCAACGATTGGGGAGATGACCTACTGCTCGTTCAAGGCGACTTATTTCCGGCCCATCCTCAAATGGGGGAAACCCATTGGTTCTACTCGGGTCCCGCAGTCCACTACGACCACAAGTCTCCGAAGTCCAACGGGCATTATATCGGTTATTGATCAAATAGATATGAGCTATCCTTAAGGTTCGCTTAAGCAGAGGGTTCACTTCATGAAAAACGTATAAAAAATGGCGGTGTTCAGGATGATATTCCTTCCTGGAGCCGCCATTTTTTTCGGCTTATGATCGCCTTGATCAGAAAGCAACCTTCGTTCACCCTTTGTAGCTAGTCAGAGCAATTAACGCTTCCGATAGGGCTCTATTGTTTGGTAGCCAGCCATTCGGACAGACCGTCGATTTCGTTCTGTGACAAGGAATCAGCGAAGCCCGGCATAAGTCCTTTTCCTTGCTCGATCTGGGCGGCAATTTCCTCGAAGCTCATACGGGAGCCGACCTGCTGCAAATTCGTATTGGCGCCGACACGGCCTTGCAAATCATTGCCGTGGCAGTTCAGGCAGCGGGATTGGTAGACGGCAGCAACCTTGGATGGAGCGTCCTTCAAGTGTACCGACTCCTTCTTCCCTCCTGCCTTGCCGCCGCACGCAACCAATGCTGCCATCAAGGCAAGAATGGCAAATCCCTTAACCAGTCTGATGCTATGTATAGATGCAATCAAAGGAATTCCTCCTTTCTCTTCCATGTTATTCATAGGAAAAAACGCGTATAATCCGTATAATAGAGTAATGCGCGAGAACAAACAACTACTCCGAGGACGGGAAGGATTACGATAGTATGACAATGCAAGTGGAGAAGCAATATTTTAGTCAGGAGCTGCTGGCCTGGTATAGAAGGGGCAATCGGGACCTGCCGTGGCGACAGAATAAGGACCCGTACCGGATATGGGTATCCGAAATTATGCTGCAGCAGACAAGGGTCGATACGGTTATTCCTTACTTCGAGCGATTCATGGCTAATTTCCCGACTGTTCAGGCATTGGCGGAAGCACCGGAAGAAGAAGTGCTGAAATGTTGGGAAGGCCTCGGCTATTATTCCAGGGCGAGAAATTTGCAGGCGGGCGCGAAGATGGTTATGGAGCGATATATGGGCATTATCCCAGACGATAAGGATGCAGTGTCGAGCCTGAAAGGAGTCGGACCTTATACGACAGGGGCGATTATGAGCATTGCCTTTAATCGGCCGGAGCCTGCGGTAGATGGCAACGTGATGAGGGTGCTCTCTCGTTACTTCTGTCTGGAAGATGACATTGCGAAGCCGTCTACAAGAGTAGGCATTGAGAAGCTCGCTGGAGGCCTCATCCCGGAAGGGGCGGCAGGAGATTTCAATCAGGCGCTGATGGAGCTTGGTGCGCTCGTCTGCACGCCGAAGTCGCCTAGCTGCTTGCCGTGTCCCGTAATGGAGCACTGCGCTGCGCGAATGGCGGGACGCGAGACGGAGCTTCCGATCAAGACCAAAGCCAAGCCGCCTAGGCATGAATATCGCTTGGCGGTTATTGTCGAGGGTGTCGCTGAACACGCAGGCAAGGTGCTCGTTCGCCAGCGTCCCGATACCGGTCTGCTGGCGCAGATGTGGGAGCTGCCGCATTTGCTTCTGGAAGGTGATAAGAGCGGGCTATTCGCGGAATCGGCGCCGAAGGAGCAGGGCGAGCTGGCTGAGGCTGCAATTCGGATGCTGGAGACGGATGCCGGCTTGCTGATTCGCCCGACAGGGTGGTTCGCGGATGCGGACCACATCTTCAGCCATATCCACTGGCGGATGAGGGTGTATGCGGCCGATATGGGCATTGTCGCCAGTGAACTCGCCGCAGAAAGCGCCGCGCTGTATCTGACAAGGGGTCAGACTGATGAGGCGGCAGCCGGCGTTGCAGGCTTGGAGGATGAGCGGCAAGAACGCTATCGCTGGATTGCACGGGAAGAGATGGACAAGCTTCCGTTCCCTAATTTGTTCTTGAAGCTGTTGAATGAGTATTGGATTAGGAAATCATAAGCTGGAAAAGGGGTAGAATGGGGATGAGCGGCATGCTGAATGAATTGCTGAAGCATAAGATTGTTGCGATTCTGCGGGGCATCGAGAATGATAAGGCTGATGATACGGCCAGAGCCTTGCTGGAAGGCGGCATCCGGATGATGGAGATTACAATGAATACGGACGGCGCGGCTGCGATGATCAACCGCTGGCGTGAGCGTTTCGACGGTGAAGCATATGTCGGAGCGGGGACGGTCATTGATCTGGATACTGCCAAGCTGGCCGTTCAAGCAGGAGCCCAATTTCTGATTTCGCCGAATCTGGATGAAGAAGTGATCGCATTCGGCTTGGAACGCGGCATCTCCGTCTGGCCGGGCGTCATGACGCCTACGGAAATCGTAAAGGCGATGAAGGCTGGCGCGGAAGCGGTCAAGCTATTCCCGATGGGCACGCTGGGGATCAACTATTTGAAAGAAATTCGCGGTCCGCTCAAGGAAGTGCCGATTCTTGCAACCGGGGGAGTCGATCTGGACAATATTGCGGAATACTTCCGCTCCGGGGCAAATGGAGTCGGACTTGGCAGCAAGCTGGTCCATATGGAATGGGTGAAGGACGGCCAATTTCTTAAAGTTGCCGAGCGAGCACGCGCATTCACTCATGCGGTCAGCCAGTTGAGTTAGCCTGTGCTAGAGTATCCATTTGCTGCTGGGCTGGCATCATTTCCGTGGACGAACATATGATGTTAGGAAAGCGAGCAAGCTCTAATCATTCGCAGGCATTCATTGCCGTATGAGAGATTGAAGGAGGAACCTATGCGTAAAGGAGCAGTCAGGCTGCTGGTTATTGCGATCGTAGTCGCTGTTGTGTACAGCTTGGATTTGAAACTGAATTTGTTCCCGACCAATGCTGACTCGGATCAGGAGCCGCCCCCCGCTGCGAGAACGGTCGAGGCACCGGGCAAGCTGGCCGTTGCAGAGGTAGAGGAGCCTGGACGTTATGAGAAGCTGGAGCTTGAGCTGGCAAAAGGGTTCAAGGAGCGGGACGAGCGATTCTCAGCCTCTTACACGGGCGACAAATCGGAGCTGTCTGACCAAATGACTACGATTATTAGAGCGGCCCTCACGCATGACGATTACTCCGCTTACTTATTGGAGTCATACTTATATACGATTCGAAGCTGGGGCAACAAATCTACGATTACGGTGGAAGCGAAGTATCGGGAATCGCCGGAAGAGACGGCGCAGGTAGACAGAGCCGTAGAGGATGCGCTTAACGCTATCTTGACACCCGGTATGAATAATCATGAGAAAGTGAAAGCGATCCATGATTGGATCGTCACCAACGTGGAGTATGATCAATCGCTCAGCTACTATACGGCCTATCATGCGATCTCGCTTGGCCAGGCGGTATGTCAGGGCTATTCTCTGCTTGGCTATCGAATGCTGGAGAAGGCGGGAATACCGGTATTAATTGCGGAGGGCAAGGTGAATACCGGAGAGCACGCCTGGAACATGGTGGAGCTGGACGGACAATGGTATCATCTTGATCTGACGTGGGATGATCCAGTTGGCGCGAAAGACGATCGTATCCGCTATACGTATTATTTGAAGACGGATGAGGAGCTTAGAGCCGATCATGAATGGACCCGGACGTATCCGGAAGCTGCTACCCGCTATGCCGATGCCCTGAAGGAGCTGGCGGAGGGAAGCGACGGAACTGAAGCTGATCGTTATGAGAAGCTTAAAATTGCGATAGGGCTGCACTGGCTTGATGAAGAGCATACGGTAGCAGATACTGCCGAGCTGCGAGAGAAGATCCTCTCGGCCGTATCTTCCCGGAAGGGCAAGCTGGAGTTCCGCTACGAGGAAGGCTCTAATTTCCCGGCTGAGCTGAAAGCGGCATTCGAAGGTGTCGGAGTGTCTGTCGGATATCGTGCAAGCTATGAGAAGTTCGGCAGCGGTGATTCACTGCTTGTTCAATTGCATTTGAACTACCCGTAAAAGAATGTCCGCATCATAAAAGAGCCTGCGAGAGAAGTGATTCGATACTTCATCCCCAGGCTCTTCTGTTTCGTTATGACGATTCCTGATTGCGGGCAGCTGTCATCTGCTGCCATACGGAGCCGGCTGCTTCTTCACCCCGCTGAATGCGTTCCAGCGCAATCTGGGCTTGCAGCATAATTTCGAATTCACTGTCCTTCGCTGCTTGCTCAAGCGCCTCGAGGGCAGATTCATCACCCGCCTCGTATAGGAAGCGGGCCGCTCTCCAGCGGACAAGCTTGTTCTTGTCCTTCAGCGCTTCTATCATCGGACCGATTGCCGATGGATCGCCGATGTCGGACAGCGTATCGCCGGCTGTACGTCTTACTGAGGAAGAGGAATCCTTCAGCGCTTCGAACAGCAGCAACAGCGCTTCAGGCGTCTTGAGATCTCCCAAGTAGATGACGGCCAGCCGCTTGATCGAGGCATTCTCGTCGCGAATCGCTTGTCCAAGCAGCGGGATGCCCTCCGGCTCGCTTACATAGCGCTCCAGTGCCGCATAGCGGACCTGCCAGTTGTCGGACTTGAATTGCTCCAGCGCTTCTTCCAGCGATAGGGGCGCAGGTCTTGGAGCGACAGTAGATTCCTGCTCGCCGGGGCCGGCTTGCAGCGAAGCCTCTATGAGCGTATGGAGCCGCTCTTCCGTGTAGGTCGCTTCAAGCTCACGTACAATCTCTTCTGCAATCTCCTCCGGCTCCCCGTAACGAACGCCGAATTCCTCCAGCTTGCGCTCTCGAATCATCGAGGAACCCGCTGTTGCGCTGACGGCGTCAGTGAATTTCGGCGGCAGGGCGGAGCGTACTTCCCGATCATCCATCCGTACTCTGACCTGGATCGGAATACCGCGGAACATCTGCACGAGCACTTGCGCTTCGCCAAACCCTGTAGCTATGCCTTCTCTAGCAGTGGACGACGCGTTGCCGTCCTCTGCTTGCAGCAGTTGCCGAGCATCGGCTAATATCCGTGCCCAATCCGCTCCAGGCTTACGGTCCAGCGCGATGAAATCAGCAGTACGGAACAAGCTTCGCACACCTTCGATAGCGAGCAGGGCTTTGAACGGCTCTGGCGCGTTATCGGCTTCTGACACTTTATAGGTCAGCCTTCTGCCCCGGGGAAGCATCTCGTCCACATTCAGCTTCATGGAGTTGGGACTTGGCGTTGGTTCTATGGATAACAGTTTCATTTGAGCGAAACCTCCTTAAGAATAGGTATATGCACGTACGATGCATCCACTCTACTATACCATGATAGCTGCGGATAATCCCAGCAACCGATACCCTGCGGCGACTAACGTGAGTACATTGGATAGAATATGGCTTCGTTCGTCATGATTTGCATTGTATGCCTTTAACTTGTTATCTTAATGGTATGCCGCAAGCTAGCGAGGAGGGAAAGCGCAACTTGAGGAACAAGAGATTTGCGAATGAAGATCAGGTTGAACAACATAATTCCTTTAAGCAATTTAAAAGATGGCGCCAAGAGAGAATCCGCAAGCTCAAGCTGAAGGATTATTCGTATAGAGTACCCCAAGCGGAACCGGATTTGCCTTTTCTAAAAGACAACAGAGACACTCCGTCAATTACATGGATCGGACATTCTACATTTCTAATTCAACTTGGCGGATTAAATATTGTAACCGATCCCGTATGGTCGGGTCAGATGGCTTTCCAGAAGAGGCTGGCCCCGCCCGGCATTCCGATTGAGGACGTGCCCCCGGTGGATGTCGTGCTCGTCTCCCATTCTCATTATGATCATTTAAGTATTGCTTCGTTAAGGAGGCTTACTGGCGGCAAGCAATTGCTCGTACCTGCTGGACTTAGCGCCAAGCTTAGGCTGAAGGGATTCACCAGCGTCAGGGAGCTGCACTGGTGGGAATCCGTCACCGTAAAGGGTGTTACCTTCACCTTCGTGCCGTCTCAGCACTGGACGCGCCGCAATCCATGGGATACGAACAGCTCCCACTGGGGAGGCTGGGTCATGGAGACGTCAGGAACCCATCGAACGGCCAAGAAGGACCGGGAGAAGCGAGCGAGTAATGAGCAAGTAGCCGCATCGCATGAAGAGACTGCGGCAGCCTCCGCTTGGAAGGCGGGTGATCCCGGAATAACGAGTAACAGCAATAGCCCTGCAGCGCGCCCTGCTGCGCCTGTGTCGCCTACGATCTATTTTGCAGGGGACAGCGGCTACTTCCGGGGCTTCAAGGAGATCGGGAGGCGATTCCAAATCGATGTGGCGCTTATGCCGATCGGCGCTTACGAGCCGGAATGGTTTATGGGGCCGCAGCATGTATCGCCTGAGGAGGCGCTGCAGGCATTCGAGGATACAGGGGCCAAATGGTTTGTTCCCATGCATTATGGCGCATTCAAGCTGGCAGATGATACGCCCCGAGAAGCGCTTGATCGCCTGGAGGCAGAGCGCTGCCGGAGATGTCTTGAGGAGGATCGCGTTATTGTGCTGCCATTAGGCGAGACCTGGAAGCTGACGAAAAGTTGAAGCGACCACACGTCTTAATTTAACAACGAAACGGTATTGTAATTCATGTAAGGCAGGAACCTCTTTACCGGCGATCGCGTATGTATGCCGAGGAGAGGTTTTTTGCATGATGGGCCATAAATATGCTAGAAATCGGTTATCTTTTCGATCTATAGCGGTTTCAACGTTCGTTTCTATATCAGACTATGCTATAATAGTTCGAGAAAATGCGATTTTGTAGTGAAGGACGGGATTAATAACCATGATTAGCACTAGTGGCATAACGCTTCGCTTTGGCAAGCGCGCGCTTTTTGAAGATGTGAATATCAAGTTTACGCCGGGCAACTGCTACGGCTTGATCGGAGCGAACGGGGCTGGCAAGTCGACGTTCCTCAAGATTCTATCCGGCGAAGTAGAGCAGTCCTCGGGCGATGTGCATATTACGCCGGGCGAACGCCTCGCCGTTCTGAAGCAGAACCATTACGAATACGATGGCTTCAAAGTGTTGGAGACGGTCGTTATGGGCCATAAGAAGCTGTATGAAGTGATGAAAGAGAAGGACACACTCTACGCAAAAGCTGACTTCACGGATGAAGACGGCATGCGCGCGGGAGAGCTTGAGGCTGAATTCGCAGACATGAACGGCTGGGAAGCGGAATCCGAGGCGGCAGAGATGCTGAACGGACTTGGTATCTCCACTGATCTGCATGACAAGCTGATGTCTGAGCTGGGCGGCAACGAGAAGGTGCGCGTCCTGTTGGCGCAAGCCTTGTTCGGTTCTCCACAGATTCTTCTGCTTGACGAGCCTACCAACCACTTGGATATTGAATCGATTCGTTGGCTAGAGGATTTCCTTGCGAAGTATGAAGGCACAGTAGTCGTAGTCAGCCATGACCGTCACTTCTTGAATACGGTATGTACGCATATTGCGGACATTGACTTTGGCAAAATCCAAATGTACGTAGGCAACTACGACTTCTGGTACGAGTCCAGCCAGCTTGCTCTCTCGCTTATGCGTTCGGAGAACAAGAAGAAGGAAGACAAGATTAAGGAGCTGCAAGCGTTTGTACAACGTTTCAGCGCCAACAAATCGAAGTCGAAGCAAGCAACTTCGCGTAAGAAGCTGCTTGATAAAATTACGCTGGATGATATTCGTCCGTCGAACCGCAAATACCCGTTTATTTTATTCAAAGGCGAGCGTGAAGCGGGCAAGCAACTGTTGCTTGTAGAAGGCCTGTCCAAGTCGATCGAAGGCGAGAAGCTGATTGACAACCTGACAATCACGATTAACAAAGGCGACAAAATTGCTTTTGTTGGACCAAACGGGTCGCCGAAGACAACATTCTTCCAATTGATCGCAGGCGAGCTTGAGGCTGACGCAGGTACGTATTCATGGGGCGTCACAACGACTCGCGCCTATTTCCCTAAGGACAACTCGACCTATTTTGAAGGCGTTGATATGAACCTGGTGGAGTGGCTGCGCCAATATTCCAAAGATCCGGACGAGACATTCCTACGTGGTTTCTTGGGCCGTATGCTGTTCTCTGGCGATGAAGCGATGAAGAAGGCAAGCGTTCTGTCCGGTGGCGAGAAGGTTCGCTGCATGCTGTCCAAGATGATGCTGGAAGGCGCTAACGTGTTCCTTCTGGATGAACCGACGAATCACTTGGATCTGGAGTCCATTACAGCGCTCAACAACGGCTTGATCGATACGGATTGTACGATCTTGTTCACATCGCATGACCATCAGTTTGTTCAGACCATCGCTAACCGTATTATCGAATTTACGCCGAATGGTGTAATCGACCGTATGATGACGTATGACGAGTACCTGGAGAGCGCGGAAGTGAAAGCAATTCGCGAGCGTATGTACTCTGTCTAAAAACTTGCTAGCCTATGAACCGTTCCGAAGTTACATTTCGGGGCGGTTTTTTTTGCGTGGAGCGGGAATGATTCACTTGCAATGCGCCCATCATAACGGAGATGAAGCCGGTAGTGCTGCTTCCTCGATTCTGGCCCTTGTCTCACTCTTTTGCCCTGAGGCATAAAAGCTCGCATAAGGTCAACACTGTTTCTCTAGACCCACACGGCACTGCTCGGGTATGATATCGAGAGACGTTTTGAAGAGATTGGCAGGAGGCTTGGCATTTTGACACAGTATGAGGATATTAAAGAAGGCGAGAAGGGCGCATGGGTAAGCATTGTAGCTTACGTTGTCTTGTCCGCCATGAAGCTTGTAGCAGGTTATTGGTTCGTATCAGGCGCGCTTGTAGCCGACGGCTACAATAACTTAACGGATATTGTGGCATCCATAGCGGTGCTTGTTGGTCTGCGCATCTCGCAGAAGCCGCCCGACAAGGATCATCCGTACGGCCATTTCCGGGCGGAGACCATCGCGGCACTTATTGCATCTTTCATTATGGCGACCGTGGGCATACAAGTCCTCATTACTGCCGTAAGATCGATTATTGCAGCTGAGCATACGACACCAAATATGATAACAGCGTGGGTAGCGCTATTTTCGGCTGTATGTATGGGCGGAGTATACTTCTATAACAGTCGTCTGGCACGCAAGATCAACAATCAGGCGCTGATGGCGGCGGCGAAGGATAACCTGTCGGATGCTCTGGTGAGTATCGGAGCTGCGGTCGGCATTATCGGCTCCCAGTTCGGGATGCCGTGGCTGGACCCCGTTGCGGCGTTGCTCGTCGGCCTCATTATATGTAAGACGGCGTGGGGCATCTTCTACGAATCAACCCATGCGCTGACGGACGGCTTCGACGAGAAGGAGCTTACAACGCTGCGGGCGACCATTGCCAAAACCAAAGGAGTTATTGCCATCAAGGACATCAAAGCCAGAATTCACGGAAGCAATGTGCTGGTAGACGTTATTGTACTCGTAGATCCCGCATTATCCTTGATTGAGAGCCACCGGATTTGCGATGAAATCGAACAAAGAATGGGTCGGAAGCACAATATTATGGGCGTGCATGTCCATGTGGAACCGCTGGATCAGGCCCAAAAGAGGGCTGATGAGGGCTTGAATCTGCATCCGGAGGGCCGATAATACGGTTGGTAAATAGGACCAAATTCTTGGCGGATATCTAAAAATGAGTCTTTAGTCCCGGTGGTCATATGAGAAAGCCCTAATCTTTATGAGAATTCTCATATTTGGCATTTCGGCCAATCATCGCTTAGCTTATCATGTTTGAAAAAAGTGAAAAAGGAAGGCGTCTCCATGGATGGAGGCGCCTTTTATTAATTTTTTCTTAGCGTTTTTAGGTAATGCAATACTCCCAATTCCAAGGTCCCCTATTTAGGAACATTGGTCGATGCTTGTATGGAGACGCCAAACTTACAATGGTTGATGTACACGCCGAACACCGGCACAGCAATCATTACTCAAGGAGGCGTATTGAATGAAATACACCATGAAGCACAAAGTCGCAGCAGCGACCATATCGGCCGTATTGTTGCTAGGCACCGCAGTGGTGATCCCGGCACCGGCAGCATATGCCGCGCAGTCGGCTGAAGTGATCTGGGGAGTTAACATGCGTACAGCCCCATCGGCTTCCAGCACGGTTATCCGCATGCTGAAGAAGGGCGAGAATGTGAGCATTATCGAGGAGGCGGGCAAAGGCTGGTACAAAGTTAGCGACGCTAACGGCAAATCTGGCTATATCTCCTCTTCGTCCCAATATACGAAAACAAGCTCTTCTTCCAATTCTTCTTCACCGAACTCGGGTTCTTCCTCTGATGAAGCCGTTCCAGCGATGAATGCTGTCGTGAAGAAATCGGTATCCTTCCGCGAGGGTCCTGCCACTTCCGCAAAGCGCCTTCGTTATTTGAAAGCAAATGAGCAAGTACAAGTGTTGGGACAAGCAAGCAGCAGCTGGTATGAAGTTCTTGATTCCAATGGCGTAAAAGGTTATGTGTCGACCCAATCGCAATATCTGTCCCTGGGCAACACACCCGGTTCTGGTTCGACGAATACAGGTTCGAATGGCTCCGGCAGCAACCCAGGCAATGAAGCAGAGACAAAGCCCACTGCACCTTCCTCCAACGCTTCTGTTGAAAAAGTAATCTCGGCCGGTATGAAGTATCTGGGGACGCCATATGAGTTCGGTTCAAACCGCAGCTCTACCAAAACGTTTGACTGCTCCGCATTTACAAGAAGAGCCTTCATGGACGGTGCGGGCATTACGCTTCCGGCGGATTCTCGCCAGCAGGGCGATTATGTGAAGAAAAAAGGCAATGCGACAACCAATATCAACAATCTGAAGCGCGGCGATCTGATGTTCTTTATGTCTTATAAGGGGACAAGCGCGTCCGCATACAGCAGCGTTAACAAATCGACTCAACGTATTACACATGTCGGCATCTATCTGGGGGACGGTAAAATCTTGCACACGTACTCCAAAGAAAGCGGCGGTGTAAGAACGAGTACTATTAAAGGCACACATTGGGAGCACCGTTTCCTATTCGGAGGAAGCGCGCTCTAAGGGCAGCATAATATACCGATATGAAAAAAAGCTATCCCTCATTTCCTTGCGGACATTGAGGGATAGCTTTTATTTAGTTGGATCATGGCTAAGCTCGGTTGCTGCTGCTTGATGTTCAGCCGCAGACTGAGATGCTGCCTCTTGAAGTTGTTTTTTCTTGCGAATCCTGCTGCGAACAAACAGGAAAATAGCAATTAACGGTACGGCGATAATAAAGGTATAGAGCGATACATCCTTCACCATTGATTCTGCCGCGCGGCCATAGAAGTAGAACAATGCGCCTACTGCGTAAAACTTAACGGCACGCCCTATCGCAGCGTAGCCGATCAGTCGCCATAACGGAAAGTTCAAGGCGCCGGATAAAATCGTAAATACTTTAAACGGAATTGGCGTAAACGAACCAATTAATATAGCAGCCTCACCGTTTTTTTGAAACCGGCTTGTAGCGGCGTCTATCCATTCTGTCTTAATAAATCGGTAAAGAATGGATTTACCCATAATTTTGCCCAAATAGTAACCGACCGGTGTCCCGATAAGGCAGGCGATGTATCCGACCGTTGCGAGCCATAAGGCTGTTGTCGGATTCATAATACTTAGCGATACCTGCAAGAAAAAAGCGGGGACCGGAAAAATGACCGCGTCTAGAAAGGAATGAACGAACAGTCCCAAGGGGCCATAATCCTTCAGAAAATCAATAAAAGCTTGGAACATGAGGTAGGCTCCTTTTTGTTCAACATACCTGCTAAGTATAGCATATCCGTTGAGTAGTCGTCGCCTTTTATATAGGACGCAGGTCACAGACACTATGATGGCGTTTTCACAGGCTGTTCATGATGGCATAACAACGCCCATAAGTTAACTTACGTGCGATGGGATTGCTGGTTTCAATATTTTTTGGCTTAAAGGCGCATTCTTATGCGTTAAGCGGAGCTTCGCTAAGGATTGCTCGGGTTTGCTCCCTTTGTTACGTTTTGAACTCCTATGGAAAGGGGCGTATAGTGGTACATGACGCAATGACGTTCGGATGGATTCAGTTTGGTTTTTGGCAAGAAGGGAGTGACCTCATATGCCATCCTGGCAACGAACGATGTGGATCTTATGGTTTGGCGTGCTCTTCTGCAGCGCCAGCTATACGATGTCGGTGCCGTTCCTGCCTTTATTTCTGTATGACCTTGGTGTGGACAAGAGCTCCGTCAATTTATGGGCGGGTATTGTACATTCCTCTGCTTTCCTGGTCGGCGCCGTTATGGCCCCACTATGGGGTATGCTCGCGGATAAGTTCGGCAAACGCAAAATGGTCATTCGGGCAGGACTTAGCCTGGCTATTATTTACGCATTAATCGCCTTTGTACAGACGCCTTGGCAACTGGTAGGTGTACGAATGCTGCACGGCTTAGTCGGCGGATTCGTCCCGGCCTCTATGTCGATAGTGGCGATGATTGCACCGAAGGAGAAGCTCGGCTGGAGTCTTGGCATGATGCAAGCCGGAGCGATGACAGGGGGGATTCTGGGCCCCTTATTCGGTGGATTGCTTGCCGAAGCATTCGGTATGCGCAGATCTTTTATTGTTGCCGCAGTTATCATCTTGGCGGCAGCGCTTGCGGTCATCTTCTGGGTGAAGGAAGGCAAGGGCGGAGAAACAAAGGAGTCAGTGAAGAGCAAGCAACCCATTACGTACAGAATGGCGCTCCGCAATCGGACGCTTATTCATATGCTGCTTATCCTCGTCGTGTTTCAGTTATCTCTTAATATGATTCAGCCGCTGCTGTCTCTCCATATTGCAGAGTTGCAGGGCGGCGAGAAGGGCGCGGCGTTGTCTGCAGGGCTTGTCCTCTCGTTAATCGGGATTGCCGGTATTATTGCGTCTCCGTTATGGGGCAGGCTTGGCGAACGAAAGGGATACTATCGGATTTTGATTCTATGTCTCTTGTGTGGAGGAACAGTTGTTTGTGTGCAGTATTTCGTAGAAGCGCTGTGGCTGTTCGCAATGGTGCAATTTGTATTCGGTTTGTTTATGGCTGGCATCGTACCGATCATTAATACGCTTATGGTGCAAAATACGGATGAGCAGTTCCGGGGTCGCTCCTTCGGCTTGACGGCCGGAGCGAATCAGTTCGGCTCCATGCTTGGGCCGTTGATCGGCGGTCTGCTGGGGCTATTCCTCGGTATCCACTCAATCTTTGTGGCAACAGGGATCATCATGGCCGGCACGGGACTGATCGTCTGGATGAAGCGAAGCCGGGAGCGATCTATCGCCCGCTTATAGCGACATAATTACGTTTTACAGCTCAAAAAGAACCATATCCTTCATGCGGGGATTTGGGTCTGACCCCCGTTTGTGAGACAGGGGTCAGTCTCCTTCTTCCCTTCCATGTCGATATGGTTCTTTTATTATTTTGATGCAAGTTATGCCCAGGATTAGATTAGATCGCTCAGATCGACTTAAAAGTGCGCAGTGTGCTGCGCGATGTCCAATAGATCGCTCAGATCGACTTAAAAGTGCGCAGTGTGCTGCGCGATGTCCAATAGATCGCTCAGATCGACTTAAAAGTGCGCAGTGTGCTGCGCGATGTCCAATAGATCGCTCAGATCGACTTAAAAGTGCGCAGTGGGCTGCGCGATGTCCAATAGATCGCTCAGATCGACTTAAAAGTGCGCAGTGTGCTGCGCGATGTCCAATAGGCCGCTCAGATCGACTTAAAAGTGCGCAGTGTGCTGCGCGATGTCCAATAGATCGCTCAGATCGACTTAAAAGTGCGCAGTGTGCTGCGCGATGTCCAATAGGCCGCTCAGATCGACTTAAAAGCCCGCAGTGTGCTGCGCGATGTCCAATAGATCGCTCAGATCGACTTAAAAGCCCGCAGTGTGCTGCGCGATGTCCAGTAGGAAGCACAGATTGACTTAGTTACATCGCAACATGCTGCAGCCAGCGCCTAGCCCCGCTTAGTCTCGCAGCTGGCGGCGGGATACGCCGCTTTGCTGGGCGGCAGCTACGACTCTGCGCCGGACTTCCTCGACAATCTTGGCGTTGAACACGCTAGGAATAATATACATGCGGTTCAGCTCTTCATCGCTTATGACAGAAGCGATCGCTTCGGCAGCCGCCAGCTTCATCGGCTCATTGATCTCCGAAGCGCGGCTGTCCAGTGCGCCCCGGAAGATGCCGGGGAAGCAAAGCACGTTGTTGATCTGGTTCGGATAGTCGGATCGACCTGTGGCGATGACGCCGACAATATCCTCGATGAGCTCGGGACGAATCTCCGGCTCCGGATTCGCCATAGCGAAGACGATCGGCTCAGGCGCCATGCTTGCGACATGCTCTCGCGTTAACAAACCGCCAGCCGATACGCCAATGAAGACATCCGCTCCTTCGAGCGCTTCCTTCAAGCCGCCTTTGCGCCGTTCCGTATTGGTATTCTCGGCATACCATTGCCACATAGGATGGTCATACGTCTCGTCAGCCGATAGGATGCCTGGACGATCTATGCCGATAACGTTGCGCGCGCCTCCAGCCAGAAGCATCTTTGTGCAGGCTGTACCTGCTGCTCCGATGCCGCATACGACGATATGAGCTTCGCTTAAGCTGCGCCCAGTTAGCTTGAGCGCATTCAACAGACCCGCATAGAGAACAACGGCTGTTCCATGCTGATCGTCATGGAATACGGGAATATCCAGCTCCTCACGCAGCCGCCGCTCGATCTCGAAGCAGCGAGGAGCGGAGATATCCTCCAGGTTGATGCCGCCGAAAGCGGGAGCAAGATGCCTGACAGCCGCAATAACTTCCTCTGTATCTTGCGTATCGAGACAGATCGGGAAGGCGTCTACATCGGCGAATTGCTTGAACAGCATCGCCTTGCCCTCCATGACCGGCATTGCAGCGTATGGCCCGATGTTGCCAAGTCCCAGTACAGCGCTGCCGTCGGAGACAACGGCAACCGTATTGCGCTTGATCGTAAGCGTATGGGCTTTGGATGGCTCTTCATGAATGGCTTGACACACTCTGGCTACGTCAGGTGTGTATACTCTGGACAAATCATCGCGGTTTTGGATCGGCGTTTTGGGTTGAATCGTAATTTTGCCGCCAAGGTGAAGCAGGAACGTGCGATCCGAGACATGAAGCAGCCGGATGCCCGGCACGGAGCTAAGCGCTTCGGTCAGCCTTTCGGAGGCGCCCTGCTCTGTAATTTTGACGGTTAGATCCCGTACGCTCTTATTTTTGTCGGTATGTATAACGTCAATGGCGATGATGTCGCCTTTTGCTCCCTCGATTGCGGTAGCAGCCTTGCCGAATTGGGCTTTTTCAGTGTCGATTTCAAGCCTGAGAATAATCGTTTTGCCATCTGTCATTTGAGATTGCATGTTGGTCACGATCTCCCTTCAAGTATGCTGCTGTATCGAACAAGCCATTTTCAATTATGCCCCAAACCAAGAGTGAAAAACAAAGCCGTCACTACATGAGTTGTAGTACGGCCTGAGGACACTTTTGGGGGTCATATTGAAGCGCGCGCTTCTGCAGCAGACCATCGCGGAATGCGGCTGCTGCTTCGTTGTCATGGATAAGCTGAAACCATCGGTCTACTGTATCGTTAGAATCCAGCATTTCTCCAAAACCGTTTTTAATGAAGTATTCGCAATTCTCTTCTTCTTGTCCAGGTATCGGCTCGTAGAACAACATCGGAAGCGCCTTGCTCATGCCTTCCGTGCAGGTCATGCCGCCGGGCTTGGTAACAAGCAGATCGGCTGCTTCCATCAGCTTGTGAACATCGCGCGTAAAGCCTAGTATGCGAATGTTCGGGTGCTGAAACATGGGATCGCCCAGCATCTTCTCTTTCATCTTCTCATTGGAGCCTACGCAAAAGATTAACTGCGTCGTCTCGCGCCACTTGGTCATGTACGATAAAGCGTTATCTTCGTACAGGATGCCCCATCCGCCGCCCATAATGAGAACCGTCGGCATATTTTTAAGCCCGTATTCCTCGCGAACGTTTTCTTTGCTGTATGTTGTCCAAAAGTTTGGATGAACAGGTATTCCCGTTATCTCTATTCGTTCGGGCAGCACGCCCTTTTCGACAAGACGGCTTTTCACATCAGGGGAAGAAACCAGATAATGATTCACTTCCTGGTTGACCCAGGAGCCATGTGCGTCATAATCGGTAATAAGCGTATATAAAGGAATATCCAATCCAAGCCGCTTCAATCTTGCGACTACTGTATTAGGGACAGGATGCGTACATACGATAAGGTCGGGCTTTAGCTGTGCGATCACTTGAGTAGTTTGCGTATAAAATACACGATGAAGCGCAAGCTGTGCCAAGCGGTTCGTTGGTTTCTTATAATTGCTGCGGTACATGAATCCTACCATCTTGGGCTGAGAGCTTACCGTTCTACGGTAGGCTGACACAATCCAGGGTCCGAGAACCGGGTTTAAAAATTTCCCTAGCTCAATAACCCGAGCCGAGATGCTGGGGCATAGCTGCTTTAATCCTACCGCCAGCGCGGTTGCTGCTTGCGTGTGGCCTGAGCCGAACCCCTCTGAGAGCAGCAGCACTCTCTTCTTGCGCATATACTCACCTACTTTTCTATTTCCATATTACTTCTCAGGTTAGGTTAATACAAGTTCAGATGTTGTTCTTGTCAATAAATTAACGTTCATTTACATTGTAATCACATGGTTGCAAATGGAGTCATTCATCATGAAGTGAAAAAACATTGGATCAGGAGGAAACAAGATGTCTGTTAATGAGGATCAATTCCGCTATGAAGCCGGAAATATAGTGAAAGCAAAGGTTCGTTCGGGCCTATATGTAGGAGAGGTTGTTGAATTAAATGGTCCGCGTGCGCTGGTTAAAGTATTGGCGGTGATCAAGCATCCGGAGCAGGGCGATTTGCATCAGCCCTATAACCCGGACGTCGCGATGTTTCATGAACGCCGCGCATTAAGCTATACGGAGAAAACGACAGTTCTAATAAGAGATTTGCAAAGCTATGCAGGTGCGGTGCCGGATTATCGGGAGTCGCTTCAAGCGGCAGTCGCCGCCGAGATCGAGTCTCTCGACCGTCTGAATCGCTGGACAGCCAAGAGTCTCGAAACCATGATCGGATTGCATAAAGAGTATAAGCTGGATTAACGATTGATAAAGGCGGTTTTCAACGTCTCGCGGTATACAACTTGGAAGCCGAGTCCATCTGAAAGCGCGGCGAGCGGAACGTAGGTTTTCTTCTCTCCGCTGAATTGCTGGAGATAAGCCGGCTCGGCGTTAAGCGGTACACTTTTCCCGTTAATCGTGATCTTGTCTGCACCGACCGTAATGGCGACTGTACGGTCTTCCAAAGTAATGGTAGCGGTAGAAGTAGCGGCATTCCATTTCAGTTCTGCTCCCAGCGCATCGGTTACATCACGCAATGAGAGGAAAGTGCGGCCTTTCTTAATGACGGGAGCATAGTCGGTAACGACTTCTTTGCCGCCTACGACGATCGAGATCGGCACGCCCGATTTACGAGGCTTGACTGTTTTGTATGCGCCCCATAGCGGCTCGGTGAACGCTTGGCCGAGCGCAGTGTAGCCGTATACGGTTGGATGGATGTCTGGCTTCGGATTGCCTTTCTCATCCGTTGCGCGGATGCTTGTGAATTTAAGCGCATCCTTCTCGATTGCGGACGATGCATCGGCAATCTTTACGCTCAATCCTTGCTTCGTAAATTCATTGACAACGGATTGCAAGCGCTCAAGCAGTCGCGTTTGGCCGTCTGTAAGAAACTTGGCGGTCGACTCTGGCACGAAGTAAGTCTTCTGGTCTCTGAATTGGATATATATAGGTAGATATTGGTTGGCGATTACGATTTCAGCATTTGGTTGAAGCTTCTGAATGGTGCCGAGCGAGGCCTTCAACTGCTTCTCGAAGCCCTCAAGAAGTGTATCGAGTTGAGATTTCAGCAAATCCTGCTTGTCGGCAGACAGCTGATGAAAGCCTGTCTCGACACCAAGATCGTTCAGCATCCACAGGAAGTCATTGCCGCCGATTGTAATAAGCACAAGCTCGGCATCCTTCAAGTCCTGAGCGAGCTGCGTCGTTTTGCCGAATAAAGCGGCTGCGCGCGGATCGATCAGGCCAGCTTGAATATCGGCCCCCTTCACGGCTTGTCCCTTGGCCGCGGCATCCAGCCATTTGCTGAGCCCTTCGGAACGCAAGCCAATAATCCCGTAATTGTTGTACTCAGCCCGAAGACCTTGGAACAGAGCTTGCTCGTACACATGCTCGGCAAAGCCATAGGGTACGGATGATTCCGTAAAGCCCAGCTCATAACCCGCCGCCAGCGAATCGCCTAGCACGACAATGTCGTATGTATCGCTTGGTGCTGCACTTGCAGCCGGCTTCGGAGCAGCCGATGCGGTTACGGTGAAGGCCAGACATCCCGCGACGATTGTCGCGATCGCTGCGCGGTTCCACGTATTCCTTAATTTGCTATACAATTGCCACACATCCTTTTGATAAAATAGATGAAAACATAATTACACACCGCTTGTCCCAAGTCCCATGAACCGCCGCCGCCAAACAACTCTTATCACAATTATAAAAATATTAAATTGATTCCGATTTGCCCTGATGTTAAAATCATATAATAATCGCTTAGCAACGGTAGATGGCAAGAGGGATGGCAAGGAGCAGGCCGGTGTGCCTCGCCCCCTACCATTCTATGATAGTTCAAGCCAAAAATGAAGCCAATTAAGTGATCAAGCCTGTTTATTCTACATTGCTTGCCCAAAAATCTTCTGATAGAAAGGTTGCACACAATGAAAGAAAATATTTTGGGATTGCCGCCTAAGCAAGGACTTTATGATCCGCAGAATGAGAAAGACGCTTGCGGAATGGGCTTTGTAGCCAGCATCAAGGGAAAAAAATCACATAAGGTCATTCGCCAGGCTCTGACTCTGCTAGAGAACATGGAGCATCGCGGTGGACAGGGAGCAGAGCCGAACACCGGTGACGGAGCGGGCATCCTGCTTCAAATCCCGCATGCCTTTTTCTCCGCTGATCTGAGCAAGCAAGGCATTCAACTGCCCGCTGAAGGAGACTACGCGGTCGGCATGATTTTTATGCCGCAAGACGAAGCTGCCCGCACAGCAATTGAGCGTGAGCTTGAGAGCATTGTTGCGGAAGAGAAGCAGACTATGATCGGATGGCGCACAGTGCCTACGAACGATGAGAAGCTGGGCCAATCGGCGCTGGCGGTTAAACCGTACGTTCGTCAGGTATTTATTGGCAAAAATGCAGAATTGAAAGACACCCTCGCTTTTGAGCGCAAGTTGTATGTTATCCGCAAGCGCGCGGAGTTGGCTATTCGCTATGCAGGCAAAGAAGGCGGAAACATGTTCTACTTCTCCAGCCTGTCCACCAAAAAAATTGTGTACAAAGGCATGCTTACAACAGAACAAGTACGTTCCTTCTATACCGAGCTTAATGATGAGTCCGTTGTTTCTGCTATTGCTTTAGTGCATTCCCGTTTTAGTACAAACACGTTCCCTAGCTGGGAGAGAGCTCATCCATTCCATTATCTGATTCATAACGGCGAGATCAATACGCTCCGCGGCAATGTGAACTGGATGCATGCTCGCCAGACCTTGTTCGCCTCCGAGCTGTTCGGCGAGGATCTGGAGAAGATTAAACCGGTTATCAACCCGGATGGTTCCGATACGGCGATGTTCGACAACACGCTTGAATTCTTGCACCTGGCTGGCCGCTCCTTGCCGCATGTAGCAATGATGATGGTTCCTGAGCCATGGTCCAACCATGAGAGCATGAGCGACGAGCGCAAGGCGTTCTACGAATACCACAGCACTCTGATGGAACCGTGGGACGGACCGGCTGCGATGGGCTTTACCGACGGCACGCAAATCGGCGCTACGCTGGACCGTAACGGTCTTCGCCCTGCCCGTTATTACGTAACGAAGGACGACCATATTATTCTTGGCTCTGAGGCGGGAACAGTTGAGATTCCTGCGGAAGACATTTTATACAAAGACAGACTGCGTCCTGGCCGTATGCTGCTAGTAGATACAGAGCAAGGCCGCATTATCTCTGACGAGGAAGTAAAGTCGGCGATCGCAGCCGAATATCCTTACCGCGAGTGGCTTGACGAGCATTTGGTGAATTTGGACGATCTGCCTGAAGCGCCTGAGCTTCCGGATCCAAGCCACGACACCGTTCAACTGCGTCAGCAGGCATTCGGCTATACGTTCGAGGATATTCGCAAGGTGCTGGAGCCAATGGCGGGAGGCGGCCAAGAGCCCATCGCGTCTATGGGCTATGACGCTCCGCTTGCCGTATTGTCCGAGCGCCCGCAGCGTCTATACAACTACTTCAAGCAATTATTTGCACAAGTAACGAATCCGCCGATTGATGCTATCCGCGAGGAGATCATTACGTCGACCGCGACTACGATCGGACCTGAGCGCAACCTGCTTAACCCGGAGCCGGAGAGCTGCCGTCACATTAAGCTGGATACGCCGATCTTGTCCAATGAGCAATTCGCCAAGCTGCGTCATATTCGCCGCGAGGGCTTCAAGTCGATTACGCTGCCGATCTTCTTCTTGGCAAGTGAAGGCGAGGAAGGACTTCGTTCAGCGCTGACAGGCATGTGCGAGGCGGCTGACCGCGTTATTGCGAAAGGCCACAACATCATCATCTTGTCCGACCGTGGCGTGGACAAAGAGAATGCAGCGATTCCGGCCCTGCTGGCCGTATCGGCTCTGCATCACCATCTGATCCGTCAAGGCACGCGTACGAAAGTAGGCATTATGCTGGAGTCAGGCGAGCCGCGCGAAGTGCATCATTTTGCTCTGCTTCTCGGTTATGGCGTTAACGTGATCAACCCTTATCTGGCGTTCGAATCAATGGATGACATGATCAAGCAAGGCATGCTTAGAGGCATATCGCATGATAAGGCGGTTAAAAACTTTATTAAAGCTGCTACGAAAGGCGTCGTAAAAGTATTGTCCAAAATGGGCATCTCCACGATCCAATCGTACCGCGGCGCGCAAATCTTCGAGGCACTTGGCCTTCGCGAGGATGTCATCAACGAGTACTTTACGTGGACGCAGTCCCGCATTGGCGGCATTGGTCTGGATGTCATTGCGCAGGAGACGCTGCATGCTCATACCCGCGCGTATGCCGAGCAGGAAGGCGCCGAGAAGGAACTGGATTCCGGCGGCGACTACCAATGGCGCAAGGACGGCGAGGACCATTTGTTCACGCCGCAGACGATCCATACGCTTCAGATGGCATCGCGTGCGAATGATTATAAGCTGTACAAGAAGTTTTCCGAGCTGGTACAGGGCGAGAACAAGAAGCACCTGACGCTTCGCTCGCTTATCGACTTCAAGAAGGATGTTAAGTCCGTGCCGCTTGAAGAAGTAGAATCGGTAGAGTCTATCGTGAAACGGTTCAAGACAGGTGCGATGTCCTTCGGCTCCATCAGCAAGGAAGCGCATGAAAGCTTGGCGATTGCGATGAACCGCCTAGGCGGCAAGTCCAATACGGGCGAGGGCGGCGAAGATCCGGCTCGTTTTATATTGGATAGCAACGGCGATTCCCGCCGCAGTGCAATCAAGCAGGTCGCATCGGGACGTTTCGGCGTAACGAGCGAATACCTGGTCAATGCTGACGAGATTCAAATTAAGATGGCCCAAGGCGCGAAGCCTGGTGAAGGCGGACAATTACCTGGCCTGAAAGTATATCCATGGGTTGCGGAAGTACGGGGCTCGACTCCGGGCGTGGGTCTAATCTCGCCTCCTCCGCATCACGATATCTATTCCATCGAGGATCTGGCTGAGCTGATCCACGATCTGAAAAACGCGAACCCGCGCGCTCGCATCAACGTTAAGCTCGTATCCGAGGTTGGCGTCGGCACGATTGCAGCAGGTGTAGCGAAGGGCCGCGCAGACGTCATTATGGTCAGCGGCTACGACGGCGGCACAGGGGCATCCCCTATGGGCTCCATCCGTCACGCAGGTCTTCCATGGGAGCTTGGTCTAGCCGAGACCCATCAGACGCTGATGCTGAACAATTTGCGCGACCGCGTAACTATCGAGACAGACGGCAAAATGATGAACGGCCGCGACGTTGCGATTGCGGCATTGCTGGGAGCTGAGGAATACGGCTTCTCGACAGCCCCGCTTATCGTTCTTGGCTGCGTCATGATGCGTGTCTGTCAGCTGGATACTTGTCCGGTCGGCGTTGCGACACAAAATCCAGAGCTTCGAAAGAAATTTATGGGCGATCCGTCCCATGTCGTGAACTACCTGCGCTTCATCGCAGAAGACCTGCGCGAGATTATGGCGGAGCTTGGCTTCCGTACCATCGAAGAGATGGTTGGCCGTGTTGACCGTCTGGAGACGAAGCAGCTAACAGAGCATTACAAAGCGAAAGGTCTTGATCTCTCCGGTATCTTGTACGAAGCGGGCGTTGCCGAAGGCGCGAAACGCCACAAAGTACAAGAGCAGAACCATGGTCTGGAGCTGTCGATCGACATGCAGCAGCTAGTGCCTCTGGCAAAACCTGCTCTGGAGAATGGGGAGAGCGTTCGTGGAACGTTCCCGATCTTGAATACGAACCGCGTTGTCGGCACGATTCTGGGATCCGAAGTAACGAGCCGTTACGGCGCGAAAGGGCTGCCTGAAGATACGATCTGGTATCACTTCATCGGAACGGCAGGCCAAAGCTTTGGCGCATTCGTACCGAATGGGATTACGCTATCGGTAGAAGGCGATTCCAATGACTACTTCGGTAAAGGCCTGTCTGGCGGCAAAATCATTGTGGCGCCGTCACCGAAGGCAACCTTTGCTGCGGAAGAGAACATCATTATCGGCAACACAGCCCTGTACGGCGCAACGAGCGGTCAAGCTTACATTCGCGGTATTGCGGGCGAACGCTTCGCGGTACGGAATAGCGGTGTGAACGTCGTTGTTGAAGGTGTCGGCGACCATGGCTGTGAATATATGACTGGCGGCCGCGTTGTTATTCTGGGCGAAACAGGCCGCAACTTCGGTGCAGGCATGTCCGGCGGCGTAGCTTATGTCTATGACGAGAACGGCGACTTCTACAACCATACCAATCTGGAGATGGTTCTTCTGGAGCGTGTAGAGGAAGAAGTTGATATTGCGGAGCTTCGCGGTATGATCGAGAGACATGTCCAATATACAGAGAGTGCAGTAGGCACACGTATTCTGAATGATTGGGATGTAGAGCTAGCGAAATTTGTGAAGGTTATTCCGAAGGACTACAAACGGATGCTGGAGCAAATTCGCAAGGCAGAAGATACAGGCTTGCAAGGCGGAGACGCGTTGCTTGCGGCATTCGAAGCCAACAAGCGTGAATTGGCGCGCACAGGCGGCAAATAAGATATACCAATAGGTCTCGCAATGGAGCATAGCTGCTCTATTGCGAGATTTTTTATATGCGTGGAAGGGTTTATGAATAATCAAGCAGAACGGTTACCAAGGCTTTCCTGAATCGGTTATAATGAGGGAGTTGACCTAAGTTTCTATTGGAAAGCCGAGGTTAGTGGAGGAGGGACATACATAAAGATGGGCAAACCTATCGTTCAGTTGCAAGGAGTAACAAAGCGGATTGGAAGCCGGACCATTATTGACAATCTGACGCTGGATGTGCCGTCAGGAGAAGTGTTCGGATTTCTGGGTCCAAATGGCGCGGGCAAAACAACGACCATCCGCATGATGGTTGGTTTGATGTCCATTACTTCAGGGGATATTCTCATCGATGGACATAGTATCAGCAAGCAGTTCGAGAAGTCGATTCGCCATGTAGGCGCCATCGTCGAAAATCCGGAAATGTACAAGTACATGTCCGGTTATCAGAATCTGATCCACTTCGCGCGCATGATTCCGGGCATAACCTCGCACCGGGTGAAAGAAGTGGTAGCGCTTGTCGGATTGGAGTCGCGCATTCATGACAAGGTGAAGACGTATTCTCTTGGTATGAGGCAGCGTCTGGGGGTTGCGCAAGCGATTCTGCATAAGCCAAAGCTGCTTATTCTGGATGAGCCGACGAATGGTCTGGATCCAGCGGGAATCCGGGAGCTGCGTGATTACTTACGCAATATGGCGCGGCAGGAAGGTGTTGCAGTTTTCGTATCCAGCCATCTATTATCTGAGATGGAGCTGATGTGCGATCGGGTTGCTATTATTCAGAACGGCAAGCTGATCGATGTGCGCTCGATTCAAGGCAGTGATAATAGTGCCAAGAGTTTACGAATCCTATTTGAAGTAGAGTGGCCTGAGAGTGCCTTAGAGGTGCTGGCCGCATCAGGCTTGACGGGTATCAGTGAAGGGGCAGGCGTAATTGCCATAGAGGGAGACAAAGAGCTTGCAGCGCAAGTGAATGAATCCTTTGTCAGAAGCGGTATTAAGGTATATGGCATTCGTGCAGATATCAAGTCGCTTGAAGAACAATTTTTGGAGATGACGGGAGGCGAGGGCATTGGTTGATTTCTTGAATCTGATTCGCAACGAGAACATGAAGATGTTCAGAGCGCCGCGCCTGTTCGTCATGCTGGGGATTGTTCTTGCTCTTGTAATTGCCATTTCCTCCGTCTGGTTTACAGTGGATAAAGGTCAGACCGCCATGTGGGAAGTCATTATTACGGAAACGATGTTCCTTTATTGGATCGTGACGATCTTTGCCGTTATCGTGGCATCAGGAACAGTGGCCGAGGAATTCTCTACGGGAACGATTAAGCTGCTGCTTATTCGCCCGTGGAATCGTTCCAAAATCTTGTTGTCCAAATATATTTCGAGCCTGCTGTTCGCATTGTTTTTCGCGATTGTTTTTCTGGCAAGCTTGCTGCTAGTTAATTGGATTTTCTTTGATTTGTTAGGCAACGGGGAGTCCGTGGAGAGGCTGAGTCAATTTACGAGCATGTCCAATTCCGAATATATGTTCAAGTACTACGGATTGCTGTTCCTCAATACGGTTATGACCGTTACCATTTCCTTCATGCTCTCAACGGTATTCCGCAGCAGCGTTCTTGCTATTGCGATGGCTCTGTTCATCGAGATTGTAGTGAACAACTTGATGCAACTGCTGGCATTTGTCAAATACAAATGGATTGATTATGTATTGTTCGTTCACCTGGATTTGACCAAATTCGTAGGCGGCAATGTTGCCAGTGATGGGAAGACGCTCGGCTTTTCACTCTCGGTGCTCGGTGTATACTATGTGATATTCATAGCGCTGACTTGGATCATTTTCAACAAACGGGATGTAGCTTCCTAATCAATAAACAATCGAATGACTACAATGCAAAGCAAGCCGCGCCGTTCTTCCCTAAAGGGTTGGACGGCGCGGCTTTGCATCATTCAGGCATCGATTATCCGGCTTGCCTTGATTTCGCGCGATTGTCGTTTTTGTTGTCCTGCTTGGCATTCGTCTGTGATTCCAACTCAGAGAGCGGCTTATGCTTATTATCGGCAGTCTGCTCCATTCGGCAGTTACCGTTCAACATGCCGCCGTCCTGAATAATCAGGCAATGGGCTGTGACATTACCGATGAGCTGGCCGGAAGCGGTTATGATGAGCCGTCCTTTGGTCTGGATATCGCCGAACAGCTTGCCTGCCAGTGTGACGTCTTGGGCTGTAATATTGGAGCGCGCTATTCCGCATTCGCCAATAATGACATCCCCCCGGCATTCAATATCTCCGCGGTATTCACCCTCAATTCGCAAATTGGCTTCGCTCACAATCTTGCCCTCGGCTATCGTGCCTTGCCCGATCAGCGTATCGGTGGCCATGACGCGCTTATTTTCCTTGAACATATTATGAAGTCCTCCTTCAGCATGGAATCTGGAACTATGAGGCCGTCCTTCAGCTATGCTTCGCGAGAAATTTCAGTGGATTGACGGGCTCGTTTCTTTGCATAATTTGAAAATGAAGATGGGGACCTGTACTTCGCCCGCTGTTGCCGATCAGCCCGATCTTCTCTCCACGGACGACATCCTCCCCGATTTTGGTATCTATCCGCTTTAAGTGCATGTAGGTGGTTTGTAGCTCTCCAAGATGATCAATCACGATGTAATTGCCCAGTCTCGAATCATATCCCGTATCGCTAACCGTTCCGTCAGCAGCGCTGAACACGACGTCGCCGATCTCGCCGTCAATGTCAATGCCAGCATGGAAGGTGGCTCTTCCTGTGAAGGGATCCTTCCGATAGCCAAACCCTGATGTAAGCTGCTTGGATCGAGCGGGCCAGAGGGACGGGTATGCGTCCACCGTCGCCCTCTTATGTTGGGCTTTAATAAGCGTCTGCTCCATGGAAGCTTCCATAGCGTCAACCATTTCGCTTAAAGCTCCCAAATCTAGCGATGTGTGCTGTGCAAGCATGGCGATTTGCATCGTGCTGGCAGGTGAAGCCGTATACGTCGCCGCTTGTCTCTCCGACCGATTGGCCAAAGTCTGTACGACTCCGCTGGAGGGTTTGCCTGATCCGGAGGATGGCTCGCTGCTGGTTGTGTCATTGATGGACCCTCCGTATTTCTCGATAAACAGCTTAAGCTTGTTTTCGAGCTCATCAAGCTGACTCATCTTGCTCTTCATCTCTTGCGCTTGACGCGACAAATTCAGTATCTCTTGCTGCAAGGAGACGATCGCTTCATCCTTCCCGGCAATGACCCCATCCATCCCGGTAATCGTTTGTGTGAATTGTGCAGACTGGGAGAAGAGCTGATCCTCCAGATGCCTCAGTTCGTAGGCAGCCTTCAGTTGAAGGCCGGCAATAGCGCCTGTCACCGCAATTGCTGCGGCTACGGGAGCGACCACGACTGATCGCTTCGATACGGAGAATTGCTTCACTGTCTTGTCGGCGCCGCGCATCACAACAAATGACCATGACGGTCTCCGCGCTCGTTTCACTGGTTTACTCCTTCCGGCCGGCAGTATAGTCGTGCAGAACGTTCTATGACTATTTATTCTCGGAAGCTATAAAACATACCAGAAAACTTATTCCTTCATAGCGGCATAACTAGAGGGATATAAGCCATTGCTGAGAAAAATCGTGCAAAAAGCAAATTGATTGTCTCCTTGTATACATGGGAAGAGAGGGGATTAAACTAAGCAGCGGCGTTTGATTGATGCGAGCGGAGAAGAGGTGGCGGATATGGGGGGATGGCTATGGGGACTTATCGTCGTGCTGGCGGTTTATACGGCTCAGTTGGCAGCCTTATTGGCTCTGGAACATAGACGTCAGGCGCATATGACAGCCTGGATGTTCATTTGCATGGTATGTCCATTTCTGGGCTTCGCCTTGTACCTTCTAATCGGAAGAAGAAAATCCGGTCATACGATTCCTTTATTATGGGACAAAGCACCGAATAAGCGGGACAAGCCATCCGATCGCAAATTGTCGTCAAATCACAAAATGATTAAACGAGAGAAGGAGCATCCCTATCGTGAAACAGGGAAGTTGCTGGGCACACTGACTACCTACCCGATTACAGGGCATAACCGCACAAAGGTTTTGACGAATGGAGAAGCTGCATTCGAGGCCATCCTGGAAGCGATGGCATCTGCTAGGGATCATATTCATCTGGATTATTATACGATTCGCAACGATGGAGTCGGCCGACGATTTCTTGCTATGTTGACAGAAAAAGCACGCATGGGCATTGCCGTGCGAGTCGTATATGATGGCATCGGCAGCTTGAAGCTGGACGACCGTTATCTTCAATCCTTGGATGAAGCGGGAGTGGAGCATGCGTGCTTCGCTCCGCCGAAATGGGCTTTGCTGGACCGGAAATTGAATTATCGCGATCATCGCAAAATTGTCGTTGTCGATGGAAGGATCGGCTTTATGGGCGGCATTAATATAGGAGACGAATACATCGGGCTGGACCCGAAGCTCGGCTTCTGGCGTGACACGCATCTCCAGATAGAAGGGGAGGCGGTTCAGTATTTGCAGGAGACCTTTCTGAGGGATTGGCAATTGGCGAGGGGTGAATGGCTGGAGCGGCTGGAACGGTATATGCCGAAGACTTCGATCATTGATGAAGAACAGGTACTTATTGTACCTGGCGAGCCGGGCTCTAATGAGCAAGAGATTGAAGGGGCACTGTTCACTGCGTTGGCTTCTGCCAAGAAGCGAATTTATGCGGCTACCCCTTACTTTATCCCAGATGCAGCAATCGCGATAAGTCTGCGCACGGCAGCTCGGAGAGGGCTGGACGTTAAGCTGATTATTCCTGGAATTGCAGATTCCAAGCTTGTGCTGCTGGCAACGCTATCGTATGTGCAAGAGATGCTGGAAGCCGGAGTGCGCGTCTATCGTTATCAAAAAGGCTTCATTCACTCCAAAGTGCTTCTCGTAGACGATGAGCTCGCTTCAATTGGCACCGCGAATCTGGATTTGAGAAGCTTGTACAGCAATTATGAGCTGCTTGCCTTGTTGTTTGATGAGAAGCCGATTCGAAAGCTGGAGGAGGATTTTCTGGATGATCTGGCGCATAGCGAGGAGATCAACCCCGATGCTTTTGTCCGAAGATCAAAGGGACAGAAAGCGGCTGAAGCCATCATGCATATTCTCTCTCCGTTACTATGACGATGAATGAGCCGGGACGTAATGGGGTATATTTTTGTCGTAGGATAACATGATGACCATAATCAGGAGGCGACTCAATGAGCGATTCGGATAACGTGAAGGAAAGACAGGATTCTTCTGCTGAGCCGCATTATGAAGGACGCGATTCATATGACATGGATATTGACCGGATGGTGAATGAGGGACTGGGCGGCGGACAGGTTACGCTTCATAACGGCCTGGTTGCGGAATCCACTACCGATACGATGGAAGCCAAGCTGGAAGGGGAATAGGAATGGATACGGAAAGAGCTAAGCAAATCTACGATTCCAAAGATACGCATGCTGTTCATCTGGAGGGGGATTCCGTCTGGATCGAGCATGTAGATGAAGCGAACGGTATGGCTACGGTGACGGTGGGCAACAATCCCATTAATACACAGACGGTGTCTGTAGACCGGTTGAAGGAATCGAAGGAATAGGAACGAAGCATCAGGCCCGAGAGGAGCGGCAAAGTGCCGAATCGCTCGGGCTTTTTAGGGTGTGTGCCGGACGTCCGGATCTAACCGCCGTATGCCTCACGGAAAGCTTCGCAAAGGGCGGGCCTTTCCACTTCCCAAAGCTCGGCGATTTCGGCGCTGACGTTCTGATCCCACCAATCGGCTTGCGCCTTGCGGTTGCTTCGATGCTCGAAGATCCAGGTCAGGTTGGCGGCGACTTTTTTGAAGTAGATGGCTTCCGCTTGCTCCATCTTGTCGCTGGGAATCCATACTTTAAGACGCTTGGCTGTACGATACAGCTCGTTGCTGCAGGATCTTCGGATTTTGCGAGCCGACGGATAGGCTGTGGCATGTTTCTGCGCATTAGGCTTCAAATGAATCGACTCCTCTCCACTCCCAATGTATGCGCCGCCGGCAAGGTTGGTCACGGGCCTACCGGGGCGGTCATATCAGCATGCTTGGCGCATAGGATAGGACAGGTTGAAGAGTGGATGGGCACAGCTTGCGTATGATAGAATAGGAAGGGCGATCCAGCCTGCTAGGACCGCAAATCAGAGATGGAGGTATCGCATGGATAGTTGGATTACTGATTTCATGGAGCAATTCGGCTACTTGGGCATCTTGCTGATGATTGCCCTTGAAAACTTGTTCCCGCCGATTCCTTCTGAGGTCATCCTTACATTCGGCGGATTTATGACCACGTATACGAGCTTGACCGCTCTGGGTGTTATCGTGGTGGCCACACTGGGTTCCTTGATTGGAGCTATTATTTTGTTCTATATCGGCCGTTTGTTAGGGGTTGAGCGTCTGGAGAAAATAGTGGACCGTTGGGGTCGTTTTCTGCGTGTGAAGAAGGAGGATATCCGAAAAGCGGACGCTTGGTTCGATAAGTATGGATATTGGGCTGTCTTTCTGTGCCGCATGGTTCCGCTTATCCGCAGTCTCATCTCATTGCCGGCTGGCATGTCAGGCATGAAGCTGGTGCCATTCCTGTTCTTCACCACGATCGGAACGCTGATCTGGAATACGATCCTCGTCACTGTCGGTGCCGCTGTGGGGGACAACTGGACCGCAATTGTTGAATTCATGGATGTATATTCCAATATCGCTTATGCGATTATTGCGCTGGTAGCTATTATCGTATTGATTTTGTATATTCGCAGAGCACGCAAGTTTTAAGTATAATAGAACGAACAATAGAACTTACCTATACAGGATACAGAAAGAGGGATACATATGAGTAAAAGTGTAGCAGACAAGCTGGGAACAGGCATTAGCCCGCAACAATTCATAGACGGGATGACAAAGAACAAGGATGCTTTCATCGGCTGGATGGAGCAATTCAATTGGCCTTCTACGGAAGACCGCGAGTATTTCGAATCGCTGAATAGCCGAGATGATCTGAGATGTCTTATTCTAATGGCAGACTGGTGCGGTGATGTTGTTCGCAACATTCCAGTCGTATTCGGGGCGCTGGAGGTTAGCGGAATTCCAACCGAAGTGCTGATTATGGAAGAAAATCTTGATACGATGGATCAATTCCTCACGATGGGCGGCCGTTCCGTGCCGGTTGTCATTTTCACGGGTACAGATGGTGTTGTACGGGGTCAATGGGGCCCTCGTTCGACTTATGTGCAAGAGCCTATGGTTGCTTTCAAACAAGCGAATACAGATCGTGAAGCTGCGGACTACCAGGACAACCTGACTCTTACGCGTCAGGAAATTATGCGCCGCTATGGTGAAGGCCCGGGCTATCAGGCCGACGTCGTAAAAGAGCTGCGTGAATTGCTGGAGTCGTTCTAAGCGATGAGCGGCGCAACTTTCAAAGTAGAGACGTTCACGCTCGGCCCTTTGCAGACTAATGCTTATCTCCTTACTGTTCAAGACGGTGAAGAAGAGCGTGGCTTCGTCATCGATCCCGGCATGAACCCCAGACGCCTGCTGGAACGCATCCAGGGGTTGAAGCTAGAAGCTATCGTGCTTACGCATGCGCATTTCGATCACATGGGCGGAGTTGACGAAGTAAGGAAGGCAGCGGGCTGCCCAGTATATATTCATGATTTGGAGGCCGATTGGCTGACTGACCCGCGCAAGAACGGTTCCATGCGCTGGCAGGATGTTACGCCTCCGCTCTCCACAGATGCGGCAGAATATGCGCTGGATGAGGGACAGCAATTAGAGCTGATTGGCCATACCTTCCGTGTGATGCACACGCCGGGCCATTCGCCGGGAAGCGTAAGCTTGCTGTGCGGCGGCCACCTGTTCTCGGGCGACGTGCTCTTCAGGCAATCAGTGGGCAGGACGGATCTGCCAGGCGGCAAGGAGAGGGATCTCTATGATTCCATCCGCAATAAGCTGTATGTTCTTGATCCCGAGACGACAGTCTATCCGGGCCATGGCGGCAGAACGACGATTGGATTTGAGAAGGCGAATAATCCCTATACGGCTTAACGATGGAAGCATTTCTGAGGGGCGGCGAAGGCCTCTCGGGAATGCTTCTTAAGGCTTGCCGAATCGAAGCAAAGGATGGTGCTCAAGGATGGCAGACGCGACAAAATGGCCGGCTGGCGAATCATTGGAGGAGCAGAGTGGTAAGACCAAGCTTACTTCGGCAGAGAAGGAAGCGGAGAGCGCACGCATCATTACAGGTATTGCCGCTCAATTGTCCATTCCGCTGACGAAAGTGAAGTCGGCTGTAGCTTTGCTGGATGAAGGGAATACGATTCCGTTTATCGCCCGTTACCGCAAGGAGATGACCGGCGAGCTGGATGAAAACGATCTGAGATCGATTGAAGAAAAGCTGCAGTATATGCGTAATCTGGAAGAGCGCAAGCGTGAGGTTATTCGCCTGATTGATGAACAAGGTAAACTGACTGATGCACTAAGGTCATCGATTCAAGGCGCTGGCAAGCTTCAAGAGGTGGAGGACCTGTATCGACCATACCGGCAGAAGCGGAAGACAAGAGCCAGTGTAGCGAAGGAGCGGGGACTTGAGCCGCTTGCACTGTGGTTATGGTCGCAACCACGCCAAGGGGATCCGCTTGCCGAAGCTTCGCGGTATGTCCGTGAGGATAAAGGCGTGCCAACGGCGCAAGATGCTCTGAATGGGGCGAGCGACATCTTGGCGGAAAATATCGCTGACGATGCAGCCATCCGGTCATGGGTGCGCAAGTTCACATTTGACCAGTCGCTGCTGCGCACAGAAGCGAAAAATGCGGATACGGAATCCGTATACGAGATGTATTATCAATACCAGGAGCCGGTTCGCAAGCTTCCTCCGCACCGGACACTCGCCATTAACCGAGGCGAGAGAGAAGAGGTACTGCGGGTAGCTTTCGATACGCCGACTGAGCGCGTGTATGAGCATATGAAGCGTAAGGTGCTTCGCAATGGGACAGCTCCTGCCGTACGCGAAGTGCTGGAGACGCTGATCGAGGATGCGTATAAGCGGCTGATTGCCCCTTCGATTGAACGCGAGGTACGGGGTGAATTGACGGAGAAGGCCGAGGAGCACGCAATCATGATCTTCTCGGAAAATCTGCGCAACTTGCTCCTGCAGCCGCCTGTTCGCGGGCATGTCGTGTTGGGGGTTGATCCGGCTTTCCGGACGGGCTGTAAGCTGGCGGTCATCGATGACATTGGCAAGCTGCTGGATGTAGCGGTATGTTATCCCACACCGCCGAACAACAAAGTGGCCGAAGCTGAGAAGCTGGTGAACAGCTTGATCGACAAGCATAAGGTGGAACTGATCGTCATTGGCAACGGAACGGCTTCCCGCGAGACGGAGCAGTTCATCGCATCCTTGATTGGCGGACGGAAGCAATCTGTAGAGCTCAAGTATATTATCGTCAATGAGGCGGGCGCATCCGTCTATTCAGCTTCCAAGCTAGCTCAGGAGGAGTTCCCCAAGCTCGACGTTGCAGAGCGCAGTGCCGTGTCCATCGCCAGGCGATTGCAGGACCCGCTGGCCGAGCTGGTCAAGATCGAGCCGAAGGCGATCGGCGTTGGACAATACCAGCATGACGTCAGCCAGAAGCGTCTTGATGAATCGCTTGGCGGCGTGGTAGAGTCTGCCGTCAACCATGTTGGCGTTGACGTGAATACGGCGTCGGCTTCGCTGTTGTCTTACGTAGCGGGTGTGAATGCAACGCTGGCCAAAAATATCGTGAAGTTCCGCGAGGAGAATGGACGCTTCACGAAGCGGGAGCAGCTCCAGAAGGTACCAAGACTTGGAGCCAAATCGTATGAGCAATGTATTGGCTTTCTGCGCATACCGGACGGCGGAAACGCACTTGATCGTACGCCGATTCACCCTGAATCCTACGAGGTGGTTGATGGCCTGTTGGGTGAGCTGAACTTGAAGGCGGATAATATCGGATCAGAGGCGGCACGTGAGCGCCTCCTGGACCTGAACGCGGCGGAGATAGCCGCTAAGCTGAATGTAGGTGTGCCAACGCTTCGGGATATTATAGACAGCTTGCTGAAGCCCGGACGTGATCCGCGTGAGGAGCTACCGGCGCCTATCTTCCATACAGATGTTCTGCAAATGGAGGATTTGACGCCCGGTATGGAGCTTCACGGAACTGTACGCAACGTCATTGATTTTGGGGCATTCGTCGACATCGGCATTAAAAATGACGGCTTGGTCCACATCTCCCAATTGAGCGATAAGTTCGTCAAGCATCCGATGGATGTCGTATCGGTAGGCGATACGGTGACGGTGTGGGTGCTAGGTGTCGATTCCAAAAAAGGACGAGTCAGCTTAACGATGAAAAAGCCTGACTAAACGTGAATTTGGGCGTTTATCAACATAGGGCACAGGTTAGATGCTGTGGAAGCATAACAATAGGACAAGGACAGCCCGAAGGCTGTCCTTGTCCTATTGTTATGGGCATTTTGTCAGCTTGTACTCATGCGTTCCGCTTCGAATTCCGACTTCAAGAGTCCGAAGACTAGCTCATCATGTCGCTTGCCTAGTGTGAATATCATACTCCTGAGTCGGCCCTCCAGCGTAAAGCCCAATCGCTCCTGCAACCGAATGGAGCTTTCGTTGAATCCGTACACGATTGCGACAGCTTTCTCATATCGAAGCTCTTTGAAAAAGTAACGAAGCAAGAGGTTGATGGCATCGGAGGCGTAGCCCATACGCCAATGATCACGGAAGATAGCGACACCGTATTTGAATATCCCGTTTCGGCTATCGCAGCTATGTGCGTTAATGCACCCTACCAGTTCGCCATCCAGCTTTTCAATGGCAAGCATCATGGAATCCCCTGTAGCTCCCTTAGCGGCTGTCTCTTCTGTCCATTGCCTAGTGCCCGCCTCAGACCTTGGGAAATAGATAGCGTCGGATGTCCGGGCGCTATCTGTATCTTGATCGTTTTTGTGGAACTGGTGCCAGTCCTCTGCTACAATTGCTCGGAGCCTCACAGATGTCCCTGTCCAGCAATTCATTGGCCTATCCTCCTTTGTGTTGCTCTAACCTCAACATACTACATGCGAGTAGCCAAGTCTTGCTTATAATTGTTTATTACAAAGGTCTATTAAAGTGGCGGATGGATAGAAAAAATCGATTGGTAATTATAAGTAAGTTAATTGACAAACGAATGCATATCGAATTATACTGTGATATAAAATGTTACAGTTTAATTAAACAAATAGAAAATAGGATTTGGGGAGGAAATGATATGTCTACAGAGTTAAAGGTAGAGAATGCGGTGGATGCTTCGTTCAATGAAGTGGTGCAGGGTCGCCGTTCCGTGCGTAAATACGACAGCAGCGCAGTGATATCGGATAGTGAAATTATTGAGCTGCTGAAGGTGGCTACGCTGGCGCCGTCATCCTCCAATATGCAACCGTGGCGTTTTCTGGTTGTGACAGACCCCGAACTTAAGCAAAAGCTGTTACCGATCGCGAACAATCAGCAGCAAGTAGTTGAAGCGTCTGTAATCGTCTTGATTTTGGCTGATCTGGAAATGTATAAGATGGCAGGTCCGATCTATGAGGCCTCATTTGAAGCAGGGTACATGACCGAGGAAATTAAAAATCGTATGATCGAAAACTCCACCAAGCTGTATTCATCTCTGCCTGCCGAACGATTGAAGGAGATTGCTGTATTCGACACCGGTCTGGTTGCGATGCAGCTAATGCTGGCTGCTCGTGCGAAGGGCTATGATACCGTGCCAATGGGTGGTTATAACCGCGAAGAGGCGGCTAAGCTGCTTGGTGTGCCTAGTCGTTATCTGCCGACACTTATGCTGCCAATTGGCAAGGCTGCGGCATCCGGCCATCCGACTACGCGTCTGCCGATTGAACAAGTTGCCTTTTTCAACAAGTTGTAATCTGGATTATTTTCAAATCCACCTTTATAAAACGTACAAACCCGGCTTCTCCGAGGAGGCCGGGTTTTGTGTGCCCGCAAGCTGCGGGACTCATCTGCACGCGATACGATGCGAAACCGATGTATGGATATACGTAGTCATTGCATTACCGAACCGCTGTCATGCTCCTTCGGAGCTTGCTTGGTGCGGTAGAAATACCAACAATCGTTCAGCAGCTTAATCTGCCGGCGGTCCTTCTGCTGGAATGCGCGCATCATTTGGTTGCACAGCCACTGCGGCATACGCATCGTCCTCCTCCCGGGCCTTACCTGTTGTTCTACTACCATATGGCGGAGGGCGGATGTCCGTGCAGGTCCAACCGAATTAGCCTAGCTGCTCTTCCTCATATTCCTCGTACCATTGCTCTAACTGTGCTTGAAGCGCACGAATTTCGGTCAGGAGCGAGATGAGCGGATAGGATTTTTCCTGAATGCCGGCAAAGTCCTTTTCCAGACTGTTAATATACTGAAGGCCCCCAATGATGGAGATGGTGGCATCATGCAGATCGACATTATCACATTCTGCCAAAGCATAAGGCAAGCTAGGCACGCGATCCGCCGTCAATTTATCGATTTCTTTATGAAGACGCAGATTTAGCGCACTGAGTTGGTACGCATGAGATGCTGGCATCTCGACGAAGGATAGGGTATCCTTTTCTTTCATTAATACATAACGCATGGTAGCCATGATGGTGTAGCTCTCCCCTCGGTTTTGCTGCTCGATTTCTTGCAACGTATCATCAATCCTACTTGACAGTGTAGCTTATACAAGCGTTAAAATTCAAGTAGTTGGGGGAGGCTAAGTATGGATAATCAGGTTTTACAGCAATGGGTGGAGCGTGTGTCGCTGGAGTCGTTCGGCAGGCCGTTCCTGCATAAGGCTTCATTCAACAGCAGGTTAAAGGCGACGGGAGGACGTTATTTCACCCGCACTCATTATATCGAGATCAGTCCGCATCAGCTTGCCGCATTTGGCGTAGAGGAGACGGAGAAGATTATTAAGCATGAGCTATGCCACTATCATCTTCATCTGATGAAGCGGGGCTATCGCCATCGTGATGCCGACTTCAAGACATTGCTGGCGCATGTAGGCGGCTCCAGATATTGCAATTCGCTGCCAGAACGCTCGGGACGCGAGGCTATGCCGTACAAATACAAGCTGATTTGTATTCATTGCGGAATGGAATATTTGCGGAAAAGGAAGGTCGATCCTGCACGTTATGCTTGTGGTAAATGCAGGGGGAAATTAAAGCTGTTTGTGCTTGACAATGTAGACATGCCATGATAAATTATTGGAAGTCACTTTAATATTCCCTGATAGCTCAGTTGGTAGAGCACTCGACTGTTAATCGAGTTGTCACAGGTTCGAGTCCTGTTCGGGGAGCCATTATCTGGAGAAGTACCCAAGTGGCTCAAGGGGACCCTCTGCTAAGGGGTTAGACTGCGTAAGTGGTGCGAGGGTTCGAATCCCTCCTTCTCCGCCACATTTTTTCTCAGGACTCATGAGTAAGGAGGCCGGGTATCGGTCTTTTTTATTTGTCTCAAGTTCGAAGAAATGAATGATTTGAAATAGTGCTTGCAATATGGAGTACAAGTTGATATAATCATTCTTGTCGCCAAAAAGCGAAGGCAGTAAATTTACAACATGTGGCCCGTTGGTCAAGGGGTTAAGACACCTCCCTTTCACGGAGGTAACAGGGGTTCGAATCCCCTACGGGTCACCAACCATCCTCTAAGAAGCAGCTCTTATGAGTTCGTTTCCGTCATGAGAGCCATTAGCTCAGTTGGTAGAGCACCTGACTTTTAATCAGGGTGTCGAAGGTTCGAGTCCTTCATGGCTCACCAGTTTTCTTCTTCCCTCGAAGACAGCTGGCGATGAAGGGATAGGTACAATTTTAAATGTGCGGTAGTGGTGGAACGGCAGACACGCTATCTTGAGGGGGTAGTGTCCAATGGACGTGCAGGTTCAAATCCTGTCTACCGCATAAATCTGAAAACCCTTGTATATCAAGGGTTTTCGTCGTTTCTATAAGATAATACTTTAGCGGGTGCGTTTGCATTGGCTTTTGATAAGTAAGATCGCTTACTAATTAGTTCATTAACTAATCAGGAAACGGTCTTTTTTTGCGAAACTGAAGAAGTATAGAATGTCGAAGTTATTTCAGCAGCAAAAATATAGTACTTTCATTTACATACGGGCAAACAAACATATAGAACATGACTGGTATCGTTAAGCCAATAATTTCCTAGACCTAGAATGTATAATTATGGTAGTATGTTGGAAAATCTAGGGTTGGGGAAATGAGAGGGGAAGTTAAGTAGGTCGTTAGCCCTAAACGTAATTCAGGCTACTAGTAGAGTCGCTTACACAATAATATAAAAAATGGGGTTGTTTACTTGAAGAAGATTATTTCTATTATGCTAACATTCATTTTTATCATCGGCTGTGGCTCAAAAGTCGAATATGATTCTGCGATTCATGATGAAAGAATTAAGGAATTCATAGAAACTGCCAAAATAGTATCATACTTAACAAAAGACCCAATCGATAATGATTTTGCAATAAGCATATTAAAAAAAGATAAAGAAGAAATTACAGAATATGCTAAGGGTAAAATGTATATGTACACAGTATCTATAAATGTTACTAGTGATTTTTTTAAATTACCGAAAGCTCAAATATATGATCTGATTGACGAAGCTGCAATAATTTTTGGGAAAACATTGGCTGATAATGACGGTGAATTCAGGGGAATGTATTCGAAGATTTTTGTATCAGAAAGTAATTTTGATGAAAATGGTATAATTAAAAGTGGAGACGATATATTGAAAAGCAAAGGACATATAATGAACATTCAGGGTATTAGAAAAATTGATGGTCAATCAAAAAAAGATTTTAGTGTAAAATTTTATGATAAAAATAACAATCCAGTATATGACAAATAAATCATTTGTACTGACCACTAAAGACTACAAATATAGTAAACTAACAGCTTAGTGGCTAAACGAAGAAACACTAATCAAAGTCTAGCGGTATTGATGTAATAGCAGATACGCTATCTTGAGGGGGCATACTCGTGGAGGTTCGAGTCCTCTCTACCGCATACAATGAAAGTCCTGGCGAAAGCAAGGGCTTTTTTACTTGTCTAATAAGATCAAAAAACTAATTATATCTAAATCTCTAAACTTCTAAACCTTTCGTCTTCTTTTTCCGATATATGGTTTTATAATAAATATTATGAAGTTAGGAGAAGCGTAAAATGAAAACAGCATTACAGGTTACAGGAGTTTTCTTTATTTTAGTAGGGGTAATCTTTGGTATAACGCAAATCTCTGGCCTAAACGAATTAAAAGAAGATGTAGGCTATTGGGAACGAGCAGCAGATCGCAGCAGCGATAACTATCTCATTGAAGAACGATACCTCATGGAAAAAGAAAGATATGAGTCGAAGCTTGTTCTTACGATTTCATCTGTTGTAGTTGGATTAATAACGGGGCTGTTTTTTCTAGCTCTGTCTACCATTATTAATTTGCTGCAAAAACTCGTCAACCAGGAAATAAGTACTCCTAGTGTTCAAGTAAATCGTACTGAACCGGTTTAACTCCTCAGAATCTATTTAACTAAAGAAGCTTTTGTGAATGTCTAAGGAATTGTAATCTTTCATTATATCTATCCATGACCATAACACATTATATTAGTGTGTTAACATGGGATTGAGGTGGAATCTATGGATATAAGCGGAGATAAGGTGCAGTTATTTCGAGTAACGGTTGATGATCTGGATTTTCTATGCGATATCGAATGCAATAGCGAGCTTTGGGAATATGAAGAAACGGTGGAGTCAGATCGTGAGGTTGTGAGTCAGACTTTTCTTGATAAGATCAATAGTGAAGATGAGCATCAGTATGATTTCATCGTTTGCTTGGAAGCTGAAGGCATTCGAACACCTATTGGTTTAGCGCAAATATGGAGCTACAACGAGTATAGAAAGAGCTGGGAGATCGGATTCGCGATTCTTCCACTATATAGCGGGCATGGCTATGGCTCAGAAGCAGCAGGGCTGTTGCTGAAATTTGCTTTTGAAGAACTGAAGGCCCATAAAGTTGTCGGTATGTGCAACTCCAGAAACAAACGTTCAGCAGTGCTTATGGAACGTATCGGCATGACTAAGGAAGCTGTATTCAAAGAAGAGTTATATTGGCGGAATCAATGGACAGATCAATTTTTTTACTCCATTTTGGAAAAGGAATTTTTTGCAGTCTGAGCAGAGGATTCCTATTGTATCCGGACAACGAGAGCTGGAAATAGGTCAAGAAGTTGAAAAAATTCCACTTCTAAAATGGGAATCCTGTGCTTAGAATAGAAATTAGAGAGCGAGGTCATCGCTCTCTGTCCAAGACATTTTAGGCGGCATGTCCTCCGAATGATGTGGAAGAAAATGACTCGTCAGGCCGTCAACCAATGGCGAGTTATTTTCGTTTCAAATAGCCCAGCAATGCAAGAAGAAAAGTACCAAGCATGATGACTTCCACAGTTGTATATGTCATTCGGCATCTCTCCTTTCAAAGGAGGAAATGCCACTTTAGGCGTCTATACTTCATAAATATGGATTTTTTATGAAACTAGAACAATATTTTTAAGCCGTAGGGTCAGAGCCCTACGGCTTTTCGAATTGCATAGGCATTCCCTTTCAGCTCTTTTAGAATAGCGCAGGAAACTGTCGGACAATGCCGTGAGTCATCATATCCGCCATGACCAGCGCTTGCTGTTCAATGGGATCGCTTAACGCGACATTTTGTTCATATTGACCTGCAAGGCGGGTCGTTGCCTCTTCCGCTGTCAGCTTCAGATGCTCGTAGAACATCCGACGCCATTCCTGCTCGGACCAGTAGGGATTAATCTGACTTAGAAATAAGGCCAGGGCATCCGCGTTCGCATACCATCGCTTGTTGGCATCTTCGGCGGCAGCTGTGTTCCCTGCTTGGAGAGCTTTGACAAGCTCCGCCGCAATGGCGAGATGTTCTGTAAACAGCTGGTTAAATTTCGAAGCTACAGCTGCACCATATAATGGCTCCAGCAGCGCGGCAAAATCTTTAGGGTTTCGCAGCAGTCTGGCTGTCGTGACTTGTTCGTCCGGCAGACGATCGACAATACTGTTAATGGTTAAGCGGGTCCAGAAAACATGCTGCTCCCATAATGTTCTTAATTGTTGATTGAGCTCAACCATCGCTGCTGTCCAACCTTGAGAATGACTTTGTCTCCAATTGAAATAATGAAACGGAACATATCCGTACATAAGGCTGATTACACTCTCCTTTTTTAATATAGGATCAGTGTATAGGCGTGGGGCTGATATGGTGCGTAATCGTGTGAGCTCTAGAATTCAATCGCTAAATTTTCATATATATGGTAGGATGTTTTGGCATGAGAAATGGATATGCAAGAAAGGGCTGCGAGAAGCTCTTTTTTTATGTTTTTGTTGACACTTCCGTTACGTAAGATTGTACATTGCTCATGAAAGGGGATGAGAGTGCCATGAAAATGAAAGAAGTATGCAAGCGAACAGAGCTTACGGAGCGGACAATCCGCTATTATGTGGAAGAGGGACTGGTCACACCCGAAGTTTCAGTACGCAACGGACGAGAGTACCGTGAGTATTCGGCTAAAGATGTAGAGGAGCTGAATACCATTGCGGGGCTTCGGAAGTTGTTTTTTACCATTGACGAAATCAAGGATATGCAGGAGCATCCTGATCGCATTCATGAGGTGCTGTCTGCTTACAAATTGAAGCTGGCGAGCGATGCGAAGGCGAAGGCAGCGATAGTGGAAGCACTGGATGGGATTTTTCCGGGTGAACTGCGGGATGTTGCCAGCATTGCAAGCAAGCTGAAGATCATGTCCGAGAAGCTGCCGCTACCGCAGCGCGATATTAACCCGAACTTCGGGAAGTTCGAGCAAGGATCGAAAGCGGAACGTGAGCAGGAATATGCCCGATTCATGGAGCGGCAGGCGAATAAAATCAAAAGAGGCCGAATTATTGTCTATACCATTGCCATTCTGCATATTCTTTTTTCGATCGTTTCGTTTTTCTTGAGTTTTAACATCTTACAGCTCATTGTTCAGATTGTGCTCTCGATCTGCTTGATCGCGGGGGTATCATGGGTACGCTATTTGTTCGCAACTGGTGCGGCGATATCCGTTTTCTTAAGTGTGCAATTGATCATTCTGACTGTAAGTGAAGGACTTATCGACTTATTATTTTACACCATATTATTAGTCGTTTACTCTGGCATAGGCAGTTTCCTCCTCTTCAAAAGCGAATCGGTAAGCGAATTTTTATACACGCAAAAGAATGGCTGACACTCTTTTATGGGGAGTGTTTTTTTTATTTCATTTTTTTTCGACATTTCCCGGGTAATTCAGCAGGTCTTAGCCATTCCTGTGCCGAATAGACTAATTTGAAGGGGAGGGATAAGATGGACTTGTGGTTAATATGGCTCATCATAGCGGGCGTGCTCATTGTGGTTGAAATGCTTACGCTTACTTTTTATCTCCTATGGCTGGGCATAGGCGCTTTGGCTGCGGCAATTGTCGATGTGATCTATCCGGATGCTTTGCTTCTTGAAGTTATTATCGGATGCGTGGTCGCATTACTGCTCACTGTATTCACAAAACCGATCACTCGTCGATTCCAAGTAGGGAGAGGTTTTCGGGATGCCGTTGATGAATTAGTCGGCATGCAGGGAACAGTGCTGGAGGATATCGATCCGGACACACCGGGCATTGTGAAGATTGGGAGCGAGACATGGAGCGCCAAGTCGAGCGAATCGATTAAAAAAGGCGAGGCGATTATTGTGATCAGCCGCGGAAGTGCCTTTTTGCAAGTAAACAAATGGGGAGGTTAAGGCTATGGGTTGGACTGTAACGATTGTTATTATTGTACTTGCTGTCGTATTCATCGCAATGACAGTGAAAATTATTCCACAGCAGAGAGTTGCTGTGGTTGAGCGCCTGGGCAAATTTAACAAGCTACTAACGCCGGGAATCAATCTTCTGATTCCGATCATTGACCATGTACGCACCAATCACGACTTGCGTATTCAGCAAGCAAACGTACCGCCGCAAACGGTCATCACAAAGGATAACGTTCAGGTTAAAATCGACACGATTATCTTTTATCAGGTGACTGGTCCTGAGCAAGCTACATATGGAATCTCTGACTATGTATACGGCGTACGGAATATCAGTACGGCAACGATGAGGCAGATCATCGGTAAGATGGAACTCGATGAGACGCTGTCGGGACGGGAGAAAATTTCATCGGATATTCGAATCGCGCTGGATGAGGCGACCGAGAAGTGGGGCGTACGGATTGAACGCGTGGAGGTTATCGACATTCAGCCGCCAACCGATATTCAAGACGCGATGGATAAGCAGATGAAGGCGGAGCGCAGCAAGCGCGCGATGGTTCTGGAAGCGGAAGCGGCGAAGCAAGATATGATTCTCCGCGCAGAAGGTGACAAGCAAAGTAAAATTCTGAAGGCAGAGGGAGAGAAGGAAGCTCGTATTCGCCAGGCCGAAGGCCAGCGTCAAGCCCAGGAGCTGGAAGCGCTCGGGGAAGCGAAGGCGATTCAATCTATTGCCGAAGCAGAGAAACATCGTATCGAGCTGCTGCGTTCAGCTGGACTTGATGAGCAAGTACTTACTTACCGTTCTCTGGAGGCACTCTCCGATATTGCGAACGGGGCTGCGAATAAAGTATTTATTCCGACACGTGCGATCGAGACGCTCGGCAGCATCGGGGCGATTGGCGACATGCTGAAGGAGAGCAAGAAGTAACCTGTAACTCATGAGCAGCTTCCCTCCAAGGCTGGCCTTATGCCTGCATGGAGGGAAGCTGTTTTCTAGTCGTAGTGGACAGTTTTGAAGTGAATTGTTCCCACTGTTGATCGGGTTTAAATAAACACCTTAAAATAACCTTAAAAAAGTGTGACCAAAGGCAGAGTTAAACGTATATCTCTTTATGAGCAACACATATTGAAAGGAGAGAGTGTTTTGAATTTTATGAATCAGGACCCGAATGGCCAGCCGGCTCCGAATCCCAATCGTAAGCCGCCAGAGCTGAAGCCGGGAACCGTTAAGAAAATGGTGATCGGTGTTGTGGCAGCTGTTGTGCTGTTTTATCTGGGCTCGACATCGTTCTACACCGTGCAGGAGCAGGAGCGCGCGGCTATTTTGACGTTCGGTAAGTATGATCGCGAGACATCATCCGGACTTCACTTTAAGTGGCCATCGCCCATTCAAGAGGTTAGAATTGTTCCTGCCGAGTTGACTCAGCATATTACGATTGGCTATCGTCAGAACGGTAACTCCGTAACGCCGGTGGATGAAGAGTCCATGATGATTACGGGTGACGAAAATATCGTATCGGCCGATGCGGTCGTAACATGGAAGATTAGCAATATCCGCAATTATCTGACTAACATTAGCAATCCGGAGCAGTTCCTTCGTAACTCGGCCAGCGCGTCGATTCGCTCCGTTATCGGTGCACAGAAGCTGGATTACGCGATTACGGATGGCAAGACTGCCATCCAAGACCAGGCTCGCGAGCGTCTGATCGAGCTGCAAAACAAATACGAGACTGGCATTCAAATTATTGACTTGAAATTCCAGGATATCGAACCACCGGGCGGCGAGGTAGAGGAAGCGTTCCGTGCCGTTACGAATGCCCGCGAGGAAAAAAATACGAAGGTCAATAACGCTAAAAAGTATGAATTCGATATTATTCCGAAAGCGCGCGGTGAAGCGCAAGCACTGCTTGAGAAGGCGGAAGGAGAGAAGTTGTCCCGTGTTCTGAACGCGCAGGGTGACGTAGCGAAGTTCAATGCCATCTATGCGGAATATGTGAAAAACCCTGGTGTAACAGAAAGCAGGCTTATACTGGAGACACTGGAGAAAATTTTGCCGAATGCCCAAATCTTTATTACGAATTCAGGCAGTGACACGGTCAATTATTTGCCGCTGAACGAACTGCTGCGCGATCGCGGTGCCTCCTCTACAAGCAACAGCAGTAACAACAGCAGTAACAACAGCAGTAACAACAGCAGTAACAACAGCAGTAACAACAGTACTAGCAGCAATAATAACACTCAGCAATCGCAGGGAGGTGACGGACAATGAAGCCAAAACACTGGTTAGGTATTATTGGCGCCGTCGTCGTGCTTATGATCGTCGCTGGTTCTCTCTTTGTTGTAAAGGAAGGCGAGTACAAGGTGGTGCTTCGCTTCGGTGAAGCGAAGAGATCGGTTATGGAGCCTGGACTTAATTTCAAGATTCCGTTTATCGAAAGCACAACGACACTGCCTAAGTATCAAATGACGCTGGAGAGCAAAACGGGCCAAATTATGACGAAGGACAAAAAGCCAATTTTGGTAGATAACTACACCATTTGGCGCATCGAAAATCCTGGTAAGTTTTACCGTACCTTGTATGCAGTAAGCGGGGGCTCGCAACGGATAGAAGAGTTTGTCTATAACTCTGTCAGAAGAAAGCTTTCCGAAGTGGATTATGACGTCATTATTAGTGAAAACTCGTCTAGAGGAAATATCAATGACGAAATTACGAACGATGTTTCGCTTGCGCTGGAGCGTGCTGATTACGGCATCGAGATCGTAGACGTCCGCATTAAGCGTACTGACCTGCCGGACAGCAATAAGCAGAGCGTATACAACCGTATGATTTCCGACCGTCAGTCCATTGCGGCACGTTATCTGTCTGAGGGTGACGAGGAATCCAAGAAAATTACGGCCAAAGCAGATCGGACCGCTGTGGAGCTGATGGCCAAATCGGAAGCCGACGCGAAGAAGATCATTGCTGAAGGCGAGCAAGAAGCGGCTCAAATCTATAACAATGCTTACGGCAAGGACCCTCAATTCTACAACATGTACCGTACGCTAGAGAGCTATATTGTGACGTTGCAGGATAATCCAGTCATTATGCTGCCGATCGATTCGCCTTATGCGAAAATTTTGTTAGGTAAATAAGTTAAAAGAAAATACTGATGCCAGCAATCTCTCCAAAATATGCGGTTGTCCCTAGTTATGCGTACACGAGTGTCATAGATTCCCTTCATAGACTATATAGAGGTGAATCGATTGGCCAAAAACTATGCGAGCCGCAATATTAGAGGGAAGCTGCGCGTCTGCAATTACATGCTGAAGGATACCGAACTGCGCCAATACGTGCCCAGGACGGTGTCCTTCAGTCGTTCTAACTTGCAAATGATGACGGATGCCTATTCATCTATATATGTAAAGCCGGATATAGGGTCATTGGGTATCGGTGTATGCAAAGTGAAGCGAAAAAGAAAAGGCTATGAATTGAAAGCGGTGGAAGGCAAGCGGCAATGGAAAGCCTATTACGATAGCTTCTCTGGATTATTTGGAAAACTATCTGGGATGAAGCAAGGAAAGCTAATTATACAGCAAGGCATCAAGCTGGATCGGGTGAACGGCCGTCCCTACGATATTAGAGCCATGGTACAACGCAGACCGAAGGGCCAATGGATATGTACGGGATTTATGGTGAAGGTCGGGGCTGCCAAAAAGATTGTAACGAACTATTATCAAGGCGGTACGGTCTATACGCTGGGCAAGCTTCACCGTAAGCTAGGACTATCAACGGATGATTCAGGTCGTCGAGAGCGGGCGCTCACGATCGCCTCACTTCGAATTGCCAGGCTGCTGAGCGGAAGACAATCGGGGATGAACGAGATAGGCGTCGACTTTGCACGCGATTCGGCGGGTAGTCTGTGGGTGCTTGAAGTGAATTCCAATCATCCGCAATTTCATCCTTTGAAACAAATGGACCCTGAGGCTTATCAGAAAATGAAACGGTATGCGTCATATTATGGCAGACGGACTGCCAAATAAGCTTGGCATCAAAGATCGGGAGCTTATCCTGATCTTTTTTTCGTCTCCTATTAAACGTAAGACTTGAAAAACTAATGATATTAGTTTATATTAAAACTAACAACATTAGTTTTGTGAAAAGGACGTGATATCCATGAGAATGATTCGTCAGCAATCGGTGATTCAACTGACCTATATGCCCATATTGTTTCCCGTTAACTGTTATCTGGTTGAGGAAGATGACGGCTTGACGTTGGTGGACGCGGCTCTGCCGGTCAATGCATCTGCGATTATGAAAGCGGCGGAGGAGATTGGCAAGCCGATTACACGGATTGCCTTAACCCACGCGCATGGCGATCATGTCGGTTCGCTCGATGCATTGAAAAAACAGCTGCCTGGCGTAAGTGTGTCTATTTCGGATAGAGATGCGAGACTTCTGAGAGGAGATACCAGCTTGCTGGACGGTGAAGAACAATTGCCGATTCGCGGAGGGACCCCGAAAGGCATCACGACAGTGCCGGATATAAAGCTGCAGGACGGCGATCGTGTCGGCTCTTTGCTTGCCTTGTCTACCCCTGGGCATACGCCGGGATCTATGTCCTTCTATGACGAGCGTTCAGGTGTACTGATTGCAGGTGATGCCTTTACATCGCGCGGCGGCTTGGCTGTAGCGGGACATGCGAAGCTTGGATTCCCGTTCCCGGCCTTTGCAACGTGGAGCCCGGCAATCAGTCTAGCGAGTGCGAGCAAGCTGGCTGACTTGCATCCGACTTGGCTCGCGGTGGGACATGGGAATATGATTGCTCAGCCTGAGCAGGCTATGCGAAAGGCAATCGCTGAGAGCGAAAGACGACTTCTTAAGAAAGGAGTATTGGATCATGTCACCTAGAGCCGGATTGGATTTGCCGCAAATTGTGGGGACGGCGGCACAGCTTGCAGACAAGGATGGTGTGGAGGCGGTGACGCTGGCTTCGGTTGCGCAGAAGCTGGGCGTCAAGTCACCCTCGCTCTACAATCATGTGAACGGTTTGCCAGCGCTTCGCTCTCACTTAGTTATTCATGGTCTTGCGCGACTGAATGAGGTGATTCGGGAAGCAGCGGGAGAGTCTCAAGGCGATCAAGCAGTGATGAACATTGCGGCAGCTTACTTGTCATTTGCCAGAGGCCACCCCGGTTTATATTCGCTGACGCTTCGCTCGCCATCGCTTGAGCAAGAGGAACATGTCAAGCTTGGCGCTGAGCTCGTTGAGAGGTTATTGTCGGCATTATCGCCGTACAGCTTGTCTCAGGAAGAGGGTATACATGCCGTCCGGGGATTAAGAAGCCTGCTTCACGGCTTTGCCTCGATTGAAGCAGAGGGCGGGTTCGGCATGCCTGTCTCCTTGAATGAAAGCTTTCGCTTTGCGCTGGGTCGATTTTTGGCAGGATTGGAGCGGCTTAGCAGTTAGTTAACTTTCGCTGTACAAATTCGAACCTCTGTAGTAATATCCAATCAAATGACGTGATGAGTGAGGATCCTTTGCCCCTGCGAAGGGTCCTCCGTCCGTTCACACATCCCAAGACGAAGAAGGTATCAATCACATGATGGGACGTATGTCCAAAGCCAGCTCTCACGTCGTAAAGTTCGGTATGCCAATGACCGCACGGGAATGGAGGAATGCCCGTATTGACCTCGGGGCCTCCTGCTTGTTCGGGTTATTTAACGTAGTGATGAATCAATTCTATGTCGCGTTTGCCATTCAGCAAGGAGCTAGCAACCTGCAAGTTGGTTTACTTGCCGCCGCGCCCGCTGTTGGTCTGATCTTTTCGCCTTTCTGGGCGAACTGGATTGAGAAAGCGCGTAATCCCAAGCCGTTTGTTATCATTCCGAATGCAATCGGTCGGTTATTGTTGCTGCTGCCTGCATTTTTCCCTAACCCCTCCATCTATGTTGTGGCTGCGCTAATGTTCCAATTGCTGATGGGCATACAATCCCCGGCGTATGCATCGCTTGTATCGCGGATGTATCCGACCGATATACGCGGTCGATTAATGGGCTATGTACGTGTAGCCATGGGTATCTTGATGATACCGCTAGCCTATATGGTCGGCGGATGGTCGGAAGCGTTCGGACCATCGGGGCCGCTCATTGCAGCCTCCATCGCAGGATTATTGTCTATCGGACTATTCAATACGCTCAAACTATCCAAAAAAGTCGAGCGGAGCTCGCATCCGGCGGTGAATGCTGAGCCCGAGCCCGATCGAAAGAAACAACAGTTTTCGATGCGGGAGCAGTGGGAGCTAGTCAAGTCGAACAGAACGCTTGCTGTATTTTTGGCAGCTACGACATTTGCCGGCTTCGGCAATATGCTGGCAAGCCCGCTGTACCAAATTACTCAAGTTGATGTGCTTGGCTTGACCAATTTGCAGATCGGCTATGCGCGTGTCGCTTATTTCACCGCCTTGCTTCTCACCTTTTGGATAGCGGGGCTTATGATTGATCGATTCCCTATCAAATACACGCTAATGATCGGAATTGGAGCGTATGCCGTTGTTCCGATGTTATACGGTGTATGGGGAACCTATAGCGCTGTTATTGTGGGCAATGCGGTCCAAGGCATCGGCGAGGCGATATGGGATATCGGTATTTTGGCTTTTGTCTTCCGGCTTGTACCGGGCCGAGAAGCGATGGTGTTCGGCATCCATCTGATGCTGTTCGGTATTCGGGGAACGCTGGGGCCGCTGCTAGGTGCTACGCTGACATCCAGTCTGTCCATGAGTACTCTGCTTATCGCGGCATCCATCTGCGGATGGATTGGCACAGCGCTGTTCATCCTCGGCAATCGGAATAATAAGGACTCGCTAATTCACCGAGTTAAATGACAAAAAAGAGGACATCCTTCTCATTGCGTATGGCAATGGAGGTTGTCCTCTCTTGTTGTGCAGGGCAAATCAATATAACGATATCGTTAGCGTGTCTCGTTCGTAGTAAGAATGAAGCGTAGCTTCACTGCCTACAATCTCGACGCTTATAAGCGAGGTAATACATTTCTTCAACGCATTTTTACCGGTGGTCAGTTTACGGTTTAATACGGCGGCGAGCTTTTCCAGCGCTTGTTTATTCGTATCCGTTAAGTATACAGGTATCGTTTTATTTTGGAACATCAGCATAGTTTTCATGGTATGACCTCCATCCTATGAAGGATTTTTTTCTAGTGTAACGGATAAATATTAAATAAGTCTTAAAAAACAGTGATCAAAAGGTTACAAAATCGTCACTTTTCCAGTATCCATGCGCGATTTCAGTCCCAATCCCTAGTTTTAAGCTGTAATTAGTATACTGCAAAGCGATTGGATTGCAAGCAGTATTTCCTGAACTCTTTTAAAAGGAGCTGAATCAACGCCAATCGCATACATAGAGGCATCACAGCAAAATTGCATAAAAAGAAACTAATAAGACAACTGTTTTCCTGCCAGGAGGATCGATATAATGGTACTCGTAAGGCAAAATAAGACACAACATTAAGCAGCAGAATATAATCAAAAGGGAGTGCGGCTTCAATGACACGGATGGGCATTGGTTTACAGATGTATACTCTTCGGGATGTTACGGCTGTCGATTTCGAAGGGACCCTGCGCAAGGTTGCGGCATTGGGCTATGAAGGCGTTGAGTTTGCTGGCTACGGTGGTATTGAGGCGGAGCGCATGCGCGATCTGTTGCAGGAGCTTGGATTGCAAGCAATTGGAAGCCATATTGGCTTGCATCTGCTGGAAGGCAACCTGGAGAATGAAATCGCTTACCTGAAAACAATCGGGGCGAAATACGCGATCTGCCCATGGCTGCCTCAAGAGGCGCGCGATGCGGAAGCTTGGCGCGGCCATCTGGTGAAATTCGAGCAATACGGCAAACGTTTCCGTGAGGAAGGCATTGCATTCGCCTATCATAATCATGAGTTCGAATTTGAGGTCGAGCTTGATGGTCAGGTTGTATTTGACGCTTTGTATGAGCGTATTTCCCCAGAGTATTTGCAAGTTGAGATGGACATTGGCTGGGTACAATATTCCGGTATTGATCCGGTTAGCTATGTAAAGAAGTACGCGGGCAGATTGCCGCTGCTTCACTTAAAGGACTTCCGCAGTGGGGAGAAAGGCGGGCAGATCGATACGGTTGAGCTAGGCAAAGGCGATTTGCCGCTGGAAGCCGTTATTGCTGCCGCTTCTGAGTCATCTGTTGAATGGATTATCGTGGAGCAGGATGTATGCGCGAATCCGCCGCTTGAATCGGTTGCAACGAGCATAGAGTGGTTGAAACAAAATTATTTATCCAAATTTGAATAAAGGCAGGCGAATTTAGATGTCTAAAGTAAGAATTGCTGTTATTGGTTGCGGGTCTATCTCGAAACACCGTCATATCCCTGAATATGCTTCGAATCCAAATGCAGAGCTGGTAGCTTTCGTCGATCCTATTATTGAACGAGCACAGCAGTTTGCGGATACGTACGGCGCTAAGGCTTATTCCGATTATGAGACTATGTTGGCGGAAGTAAAACCTGATGCGGTAAGCGTCTGCACACCGAATGCGCTGCATGCGCCTATGAGTATTGCAGCGGCCAAAGCCGGCGTACATGTTCTTGTCGAGAAGCCGATGGCGGTTACAGATGCTGAGGCAGAAGCGATGATTCAAGCGGCTAAGGACAGTGGAGTGCAATTGATGGTAGGCCATAACCAGCGCTTTATGCCGCCGCACGTGAAGGCGAAGCAAATCCTTGAATCCGGTGTGTTAGGCAAAGTGCTGACATTCCGTACGTCCTTTGGACATCCTGGACCAGACGGCTGGAGCGTAGACGGAGCGAACAGCTGGTTCTTCCGTAAGGAAGAAGCTTTGATGGGCGCTATGGGCGATTTGGGCGTTCATAAATCCGACCTTATTCGCTGGATGCTGAATGATGAAGTAGCGGAGATCGGTGCGTTCGTTGGTACGCTTCATAAAGAGGTAACTCAGGTTGATGATAATGCATCCTGTATTCTTCGTATGGAGAATGGCGCAATTGGTACACTGGTTGCAAGCTGGACGTATTATAAAGGAGAAGACAACAGTACGATTCTGTGGTGCGAGAATGGCGTCATGAAGATCGGTACGCATCCTGACGATCAAGTTATTGTAGAATTGCGTAACGGTACAGTTGAAAAACATAAAGTAGGCGCGATCTCGACGAACGACAAGCAGGAGTCCAGCGGCGTAGTCGACGCATTCCTGGAGAGCATTGTAAACGGCACTACTCCGGCGGTAACCGGCGAAGAAGGCAGAGCGTCGCTTAAGGTTATTCTGTGCGCATTCGAATCGCAAGAAACAGGCAAGTTCGTATCGGTTAACGGTTAATGTAACCACCTGTTTCGGAGCAATTATAAAGCCTTCAATCCTATCATTTTCATAGGATTGAAGGCTTTTTTTCATGGATAGAGACTCATGAGTAGATTCTAATAATGCAGTAATGGCGGGAGGTTCACCCTGATTTCAGCGTCATTGGTAATTTTTGAGCCATGAAAGGGCTTTAACCCCATGCTAAGATTAGGGACGTCGAGAGCCGATTCGATAAATTCTAGCAATTTGGGAGGAATAAAAGAATGAAAATGCAGACGATACGCATAGGCGTAGCTAGCATTCTAGCGGCAACGATGATCGGAACAGGATGGGCAGCACCGAAAGCAGATGCCGCGGGCGCAAAGCCGATCAACTTCAATGTCCAAACGCACTACATCAATTATGAATCCTTAAATAACATTGCTCAAAAATACGGCATTGATTTGGACAAGCTCAATATCAAATTTAACGGCATCGTTATTAAGTGGCCTTCCTTCGGCGGTTCTGTACCGACGAAGCCGACACAGCCGCCGGTAACGCCGACACCAACGACGAAGCCGACACAGCCGCCGGTGACGCCGACACCAACGACGAAGCCGACACAGCCGCCGGTAACGCCGACACCAACGACGAAGCCGACACAGCCGCCGGTAACGCCGGCACCAACGACGAAGCCGACACAACCGCCGGTAACGCCAACACCAACCCAAACGCCTGCTCCTGAGACGGGCACACTGCAATCGCAGGTTGTCGCTCTTGTCAACCAAGAGCGTGCCAAGCTGGGACTGCCAGCCCTACAAACTGACTCATTGCTCAATAAGGTAGCGACTGAGAAAGCAAGAGATATGGATGTAAATAATTACTTCAGTCATACATCCCCAACGTATGGTTCGCCATTCGACATGATGCGTACCTACGGAGTGAAGTACTCCTATGCGGGTGAAAACATCGCATCTGGACAACGGAGCGCAGCACAAGTGATGAATGATTGGATGAACAGTCCAGGGCATCGTGCCAATATCGTAAACGGCAACTTCACGAAGATCGGCGTAGGTTATGTGAATGGCAAGTGGGTACAAATGTTTATTGGTTAATGAACGTATTGGATCATTAAAAATTCATCGGGTTCGGAACGTCGGCGACTTATCGTCCAGACGTTCCGAAACTCACCAAAATAATGTTGGAGGTACTTCGTTTTGAAGAAAGCTTTCCTAGCAAGTGCAGCAATTGCCTTATCCCTTACTTTTTCCGCCGGCTCGGTGCACGCATCGGCTGGTACACATACGGTAACAAACAATGATACATTCTGGACATTATCGCAGCAATACAAAGTTCCACTTCAGTCACTCATGAAGGTTAATGCATCGGTTGATCCGATGAATTTGCAAATCGGAATGAAGCTGTCTATTCCAGGTCAGACATCATCGTCCCAATCACTGAAAGCGACGGCTGATTCATCAGCACCGGTTATGCTGACAAAAGGCGGGCATGTGCAAGGGCCTGGAGGCTATGACTATGCTTATTCCGAAAAGGTGTCTGTCACAGCTACAGCCTATACGGCTGCGGCATCCGAGAACGGCAAATGGGGCGGCGTTGATTACTTCGGCAACAAGCTCAAGGTGGGTACGATTGCAGTCGATCCCAACATGATTCCGCTTGGCACAAAAATGTACATTACCGGTTACTCCTATGATGGATTGCCGAATGTAGGCATAATTGCGACAGCATCAGATATGGGCGGTTCGATTAATGGCAACCGTATTGACATCTTCGTTCCGGGTTCCACTCAACAGGCCATGAAGTTCGGTATGCAGAAAGTAGAAGCTTACATTCTGAAATAACGATTACCGATATGCTTTTCTTCCGAGCAGCTCCGGCAAGGTTACGATGTCGTAGCCTTTGCTTTGCAGCATTTCGATCAGAACGGGGAGCGCATGTATCGTTCCCGATAGATCCTGCTGATCTCCTCCTCCGGCGTGCTGGAGGATGATCGAGCCAGGCTGAAGCGTCTTCTTAATATTAGCGAGGACGCGTGCGCTGCTCGGATTATTTCTCCAATCCTCCGAATCAACATCCCAGTTCACTATGGTGAATCCGTTTTGTTTGCCCCAGGCAATTTGCTGGGGCTTCATTTCTCCGTACGGAGGTCGTACCAGTCTAGGCGATACCCCGACAATTCGTTTGATGATACCGTCGGTCTTCCATATTTGCTGTTGAAATTGAGTCAGCGGCAGCTTGGACAATATCGCATGATTATACGAGTGATTGCCGATGACATGCCCTTCCCTCATGATTCGTTTTACAAGCTCCGGGTTTTTGGCTGCCCGGTCTCCTACAATAAAGAAGGTAGCCCGTATGTGATAGTGGCTTAACGTGTCCAGAATGACAGGAGTTACACGTGGGTCGGGCGCATCATCAAATGTCAGAGATACGTTGCGTTTGTCCCGGGAACCGCTGAGAGCGAAGGTTCCGGGGTATTTTTTTTGCAAATGGACCCATGACATGTCCTCACTTCGGTTGCTGGCTCGTTTTATACTGGAGCGGTTCACTTTTTTGTACTTGCCTCGAGGCTGTTTGTTGTTTATGTTCTTTTTCTTCTGACGTACAGTCGATTGCTTTTGTTTCGATTGTGGTTTGGTAACTTGTGGCTTGGTCGGTTCTGCTGTCCATGATGAAGCTGAGTCAGCTTTGCTTGCAGATTGGGCAGATGCTTTTGCCCCTGTTCCTGTCAAGATGCCTGTGGCTACGGTTAAGACTATAACGATTTGCAAAAGGATTTTTTGTGTTGGCATACCCGATTCATCCCGTTCTTCTGGCTTAGTTTGCATGATGCTGTACATATAACCTTTCCGCCAAGGATAAGGTTCATTCACGGGATGAAGGATTGCTTGATTAACAAAAAAAGACTCGAACCGTATCCGGTCCGAGTCGAGCATTAATGCTTATTTCATTTTAAACACTTGAATCGTACGTTGCAGTTGAGTGGCCATCGTAAGCATCCGCTCCGTTTCTTGTACAACAGCTTGTACGGATGAGATTTGTTCGTTCATAGAAGCCGATACTTGCTCCGTACCCGCAGCCGATTGCTGAGTGATAGCAGAGATGTTCTGAATCGCGGCGGAAATTTTCTGAGCGCTTTCCAGCATCGCATCGCTTTCCTGGGAGAACGCATAAATCTGATTCGTAATGAAGCCGATACTTTCTTCAATTTCTTTGAAGACATGCTCGGATTGGCGAATATGCTCGGTCTGAAGGTTAACTACTTCCTCGTTGACCTTCATATTATTGATGGCTTGCTGAATGCCTTCATCGATGCTCTTCACAAGATTGAAAACTTGTTTCGTCGATGTTGTCGATTCTTCAGCTAGTTTCCTTACTTCTTGAGCGACAACAGCAAAACCTCTGCCATGCTCTCCCGCCCGTGCTGCCTCGATAGATGCATTCAAGGACAACAGGTTCGTCTGCTCCGCAATGTCGGAGATCGTCGTCGTAATGGCCGAGATGCCCTGTGCCTTGCGAGCCAGATCCTCGATCGTTTCACCGACCTTGGCGGTAGCCTCCACGTTGCGCTGCATGCCCTCTGACTGGATCTCAAGGGCGTTGCGGCCTTTCTCTACCAGCGCGATCGTCTGCTCGGAGCGCTCGTTCATTTCTTTCGTAGATGTAGCATAAGCCGATACTTTCTCTTCGATCTCGGTAATGGACGCGCTCATGTCGGTCACATCCTCGGAGATCTCATTGGCGCCGGTTGCAAGCTCGTTCGCGGAGGCAGCTACCTGCTCCATTGCCGTTTTAATTTGGTTGTTCTTCTCAAAGATGCTGCGGCTTGTGTCCGCAACGTGCTTGATGATGCTGGACGTTTCCGTCAGGATATCGCGAAGCTTGTCCACCATGCTGTTGAAGGAATGACCCAGCTCGCCGGAGCCAGAGCTTGCGGACGTGTCGATCTTCTGGGTGAAGTCGCCTTTGGATATCCGATAAGCTGCACCGGATATTTCATCGAATGATTGCGTAATGGATTTCTCAATAAAGGATACAATGGGAAGCGCGGCTATTGCCAGAATGGCTGCTCCAATCAGGACCGGGAGAACTTTCCCTCCCAGGATCGCAGTCATGAGAACCGTGACAATGGCAAATAGTACTAGATTGAAATAAGTGGTAATCAACAGTTTACTGCGTACCGACTGAGAATAGTACCATTGAATCATTATGTAAGCGCTCCTTTATATGGAATACCCATATTATATCACCGTGTACGAAAATGGTCTATAATTGTCGACGGCGAATTCAGGGTCTTTAGTCTTAATTTAATAGGACTGAAAGCGCAATCTTGAATTCGGAAATTACCAATAATTTTTTCGGTGAACATTCCTATAGGCGATGCTACCATTATAAGCAATTCGATGTTAAATTTAGAGGAAATTTGTCGGATTTACAATCGTAATGTCGAACTTAAAGAGGAGGATTATGGGAAATGGAAACAAACTCAGTATCTTTGGCGCGTCAGGTAGACTTTGTATTCAGACAGCTTGAGGGAGAGTTGACGAACGCAGCGGCAGGTACGGTATTAATCCACATTCGCAACAATTCGGTAGGGAAGTTCGGCTTGCGGCATCACCCGATCGAGACGAGGAACGGTAAGATCGAAGGAACGGAGAAGGGACTATCAAGCGCCCAGGTACAAGCCTTCAGGCAAATGGCAATCGATGCTTTGAAGCTCAGGCAGGATTGGACGCATGGTGAGATCCTTTATGATTTTTCTGTACGTCCCAGTACAAATTCATGGTCGGCAAGTATTCTGTATGAATCAAATTACAATATGGCCACGTGGAATAATCGTTACGTTCCGCAGAATCGGCCTCAGCATATGTTGCGCGAGTATTATTAGTGAGGATCAGAGGAGCAATGGCTGCGGAAGCGAGCCATTGTTTTTTATTGTCCGGACAGCGGAAGAAAGGCTAGTAGAAGAGGCAGTGCAAATAATCCGTACAGCAACAAGCTCTGTAAAGCGGAGGACGGGTGGTGACTATGTCCGCAAGCGCAATCCGCATCATGTCGATGACGCCGCATTTGGAAGCCAGTGTGGAGCTGAAAGAGTCCAGCAATCAACAGTCCCGCAGCTGACAGCTTGACGAGCGGCACCAGATAAGGATCGACATACAGCGAGAGGGAGTCTGTTCGTTCTATGTATAGAATCATTAAGGAAAAGCAGACGAGAATAAAAGCTCTGATGAAGTGATGTTTCATAACCATACCTCCGCAAGAAGTGCGCCTGCCAGCGTCAGGATGGAAGTCAGTCCAATTAGAATCAACACGATTCTAAGCTTGAAGGTGGAGAGCATCATCCATGTGTTCTTAAAGTCGATCATCGGACCGAAGACAAGAAAGGCAAGCAAAGGCCCTTGCTGGAATGTTCCGCTGAATGAAGCAGCAATGAAGGCATCCGAGGTGGAGCAGATCGAGAGGATATAAGCAAAAAGCATCATGAATAGGTAGGCTACAAGCGGCTGATCGGCAAATTCGGCAAGAGCGTCGCGGCTGATGGAGGCTTGGATAGCAGCAGTAAGGAAAGCACCGATAATTAGATATTTGCCCATTTCAAAAAATTCGTCAGATGCATGACGCGCTATCGAGCCTGCTCTGCCCGTGAAGCCGCCCGATTTGCCAGTTATGCCGGAATGGACGGGCTGCGGGGATATCATATGAAAACCGCCAACGGCTTTGAGTGGACTTCCTTTCATCCATTTGGCGAAGAAAAGTCCGATAACAGAAGCAACGCCGAAGGCTAGCGCCATCCGCATGAAAGCCATCTGAGGCTCTGCGCGGAACGCCACATAAGTGGATGAAAATACGATGGGATTAATAATGGGACCGGCCAGCAGGTATACGATGCCAATGTAGGCCGGCATGCCTTTTCGAATCAGACGACGAATAACGGGAATCATGCCGCATTCGCATAGCGGGAATACGATGCCTAGCAAAGCGCCGAACAAAACTCCAGTTATGGGCCGTTTGGGCATAAATCTGCGAATCAGCTCATCGGAGACGAATACCTGCAGCAATGCGGAGAAGAGCACGCCAAGCAGCACAAATGGAATCGCTTCTAACAATACGCCGATAAAAGCGGTTTTGAATGAATGCAGACTCACGGATTGGAGAATAGCAGGGAATACTGACGGCCAATTCCTGTCCATTGCAATAAGAAATAGCATGAGTAAGCAGCCAAAGGACAGCGCCGGTGTCCCTATGCGGTAAATCCATTGCATCCTATATCATCCCTTTAGCAACCGTTACGATTGGACATCAGCCCTTGTATATCGTATGCGGCGTGACGCGGCGATAGGACAACTTCAAGGTTTATCTGATGATGAGGATTGCTGCTCGGAGCGTCTTCTAAGCCGAGCTTTCACAATAAATCCGGCTCCTACGCTAAAGAGGGACAGCAACCCGAACAAAAGTACGAGCCAGCCGCTGTGACTGATGGAGATAGCAGTCGCGCTTAAGAACAGAATAGACAGAGAAGCGAAGAACAACGATAGTGTTTTTGACATGTTGATTAACTCCTTATTCAGTAACCTTTTATTAAGGTTAAAATATTTTTTGCAGGTCAGCATAGTTTCTGATTCGATGCACATAATATCTTTGCAAGCTTGCATCACACACAACGTGCAGAGGACGAAAGGAGATTATCCCTATGAGCAGAAGCAACCAACTAGTTGTTCCACAAGCTAATCAAGCACTACAACAAATTAAACTTGAGGCAGCGCAAGAGCTGGGTGTACAAATCCCGGCAGACGGCTATTATGGCAACGTATCGACTCGCGACGCAGGTTCGCTTGGCGGATACATCACGAAGAAGCTGGTTCAAATCGCTGAACAACAACTGTCCGGCGGTATCCGCTAATCACTTCTCATACACAACTGATGCATCAACCATCGAAGTCCAAGGGAAACCTTGGGCTTCTTTAATTTTGAAGCCAATAAGCGGAGCCCCTTCCCATTGTGCAGGAAGGGGCTCCGCCTCGTCAATCTTAATACGTATCCATTCGCAGTCTTTTCATCAATCGATCATCGCTCAGCCAGCCGACGTAAGATCCCACGGTTTCATATCGCTTGTTCATCATCAGCACGCCAACGAACGGATATTGCTTGCGGTGGCGATAGCGCACATCCGCCCACCTTACTTCGTACCCCCAACTATGTTCCTTCACATCTGCACAGGCGAAGTTGGTAAAGTAAAGGAAGGAGCGTATAGCAGGATCATTTTTTGATTTTTCAACTGCAGGATGACTGGAGCATTTTGTTTCGTCCAGCCATGTCAACTGTCCGTTCCGTAGGTTGCCGATATGGAATATATGGTCTTTCGATTGCTTGACCACATTCCAGATGGAGAGCGATATGGTCGGAATAGCAATGTAGCTGTCGCTTGACTGGTAGCCTTGATCGAGTCGAGGGAGCCTTCGAACCATTTGCCTTGCCGAGTATGTGCGCCATGCATAATACATGACCAGAAGCAGGTACATGAGCGGAAATAGTACAGCGGGATTTACGAGCCCTGCCGCCCACAGTAAAATAGCTATGAGATGTACGGTGAAAATGACGGGGTCGAAGATATGGATAATATTCCAGGATATCCATTTCTCATTGAATGGCCGCATCGCTTGTGTGCCGTATGCATTGAACAAATCGGTAAAGACATGAACGGCCACGGAGAGCAACACCCAGCTCCCGACATGAAGCCAAGGAAGGCTTCCTCTGTAGATCAGTTGAAGCAAGCCTGTAATTGCAATGGTCCAAAGCAGTACAGCGGGAAGGGAATGCGATCTTCCCCGGTGATTGCGGATATAGCAGGCATTGCCCTTAAGCCGAAGTAAGTTGTCCAAATCCGGCGCTTGGGAACCCGCTATGGTGCCAATCAGCACTGCAGTATGCACGGCCGGACTGGCTGCTACAACAGGATCGACCATCGCAAGACCGGCAAGGCCAATGCCCATGACAAGATGCGTTCCAGTATCCATTAGACAAGCCCTCCTGATTAATTTGAATGGTATGCGTAGTATCGGCGAAGCAGAGTGACTTTATCAATTCAATCGAGAGGAGACTCACGCCAAATGTACATTTGTTTTGCAGAATATAAGATTAAGCAAGAAAACAGGGAAAATTATTTAGCGGAAGTCGAGAAGCTGCGTTTACAGGAAAGAGAGCTTGTCCATATATATGAAGGGACGGACCAGCCTTCCCTGTTTGTAGAGGTATGGAATTGCGAGGATGAGGCGCATGCCCTGCGCGTCAAGGAGGAACGTCTGAGCGAACGTTCTCCTTGGTTCGCGCTTTCCAGCTGGATTGTGGGGGAACCGGCCAAGCTTCACGTTTGGACATTCAAACCGGTTGCATCCAGCATGAGGTAAGGGGAATCAAGCTTATTCGCTGGCGGGTGTGCTTTCCGTAATGGTGCCGCCGAGAAAAGGATATTCATATTTGATTGGCTCGTCGAACGTTACGTAGTCCAAATTAAGCATCAGAAGCAGGTAACGCATGCCCGTATTGGAATCGCTAATGATAATGTGATCCCGTCCTGCAGCTTCAATCCTGCCCTTGAATATTTTGGCATTCCATTCCCGGTTGTTCTCATAAGTCATGTAGAATGTTCCGATCTTGCCCCGGTTTAGGCGCAAAATATTTTCGACGTAGGATTCTTCATTTGCCGGAACCGTTACAATATTGCCTCCGCCCGGCGTAATAACCGAGCCGCTTGGTACAGGAGCGGGCATCGTGCTTGCTGCCGTATAATTGGAGATCATGGCTTGCTGGGCATACGGCTGCGCGTAGCCGCCATATCCAGCGCCGTATCCATAGGGGTTGCCGTAGCCTGCATTAGGCCCCATATTAGGTCCTGCGGCGTTGGCCATGTTAACATGCTGCTTATAACCATAATTCGTCATGCTGTTGATCCTCTCTTTCGGTCGATAAGAATGAAGTGAAACGAGTAGCCTTTTGTAATGGCCTCAAAACCGCCGGGACTGTGATAAACCATGTCGGGAATGGAGCGTATGTTTTTGAAGTCAAGGCAATTGCCGCGGACGCGATTGACGCCGACGTTGCCAACCTTCAGCCTCTGCCCGAATAAGTCTTGCGAGCATTTTTGTCTGTTCCGCGTTTGCTTTGATAACAGCCATAAAGAGTGGACTCACATCCCTTCGAGATTGTCGTAATCTAATAGGCGTTACACCACACGGTTAGTGTATGGTTGGGCCAGTCGAATGGTTCCAGCTCAATTACAAATGAATTGTCACATATTGAGTGTCGAATTCATGAACAAGGAGCACGAACATTGTCACCGCTCTGTTTTTTCGGTATGATAAGATTCGATTCATCATCAATGAAAGATAGATGCGCACGGCGCATCTTGTCGTAGAACTTGGGAGGCTAGCTTTGTGCTGAAGGACTTAATTGCTTTAACGAAACCGCGGCTCCTTCGATTGAATATGTTCGCTGCGCTTGGCGGGTTTTGGGTAGCTTCGAAGTGGGATATTGATATCCCGCTTATGATATGGATGCTGATTGGCTCCACTCTGACGATGGCTTCGGCTACTGTCGTGAACAATTATTGGGACCGCGAATTGGACCAGAAGATGGAACGAACGAGAAACCGTACGCTGCCGATGGGCAGAATGAAGCCGTCTGCCGTATTGGCTTACGGCATTATTCTTGGTGTCACAGGCATAGCGGTTTTGTTCCTGTTGGTCAATTCGATAACGGGATGGCTTGGATTGCTGGGATGGTTTGTCTACATTGTCATCTATACGATGTGGCTGAAGCGGACATCCACTTGGAGCACTTCCATCGGCGGCATATCCGGAGCGATGCCTCCAGCTATCGGCTATTGTGCAGTTACCGGTGAAATTGATGCAGGCGCTTGGATATTATTTGCCCTGCTGTTTCTGTGGCAGCCTGCTCACTTCTGGTCGCTGGCCATTCGACGTGTTGAAGAATATCGCGAAGCGGGATTTCCGTTGCTGCCTGTCGTGAAGGGCATTCAGCGGACAAAGCTGCAGATGATTCCTTATGTCCTGCTGTTGCTGCCATCGGTTATCCTGCTGTACTGGTTTGGTTATGCGGGCATATATTTTCTCATCATTTCCGTTGTATTGAGTCTCGTGTGGCTGGTCCATACGCTTCAGGGGATTAAGGCCAAAGATACGGAGAAATGGGCAAAGATCAATTTTTTAATTTCGGTCAATTATTTGATGGTCGTCTTTATTGCCATGATCGCCAATACAACTTCGGCTTAAGAACGTTGGAGTGGTGAATGAGGACCAATGGGGAGAGAGATGAAGATGAGTTTTTTGCGCAAACACAGCTTTAAAATCGCCGTGCTGGCATTATGTGCGGCAATGGGCATTTATTTATTGTATATGTACGGTCCCAAGAAAGCAGAGCCGTTGCCAGTACATAAGGCCGCACCTGCTTTCGAGATGAATGATATTGACGGCAAGCCGGTATCGCTGGAATCGACTAACGGGAAAGTTCGCATCGTGTACTTCTATTTTGCGAATTGTCCGGACGTCTGCCCGCCTACGACCTTTATGCTGGGTGAGGCGCAAGACATTCTTCGAGAGCAAGGAACGCTTGGGGATAAAGTAGAGCTGATCTCCATTACATTCGATCCCGAAAGAGATACGCCTGATGTAATCAGACAGTTCGCGGAGCGGACTTCAGCGGATCTGGACGGCTGGCATTTCCTTCGCGGCGAAGAGGATGCAACTATTCAATTGGCCCGCGATTTTGATGTTGGGGTCATTAAAGTTGAGAAGGAAAATTCATTTGCGCATTTCAACGTCATTACGCTCGTGGATCAGAATGGCCAAATTCGTGAGTGGATTAACGGCAGTGACGAAGAACTGACACCGGAATATATCGTTAAGCAGATTAATACGCTGCTCTAAAATTCATCTTTAATCCATCTGGAAGCGGGATCGGTCGCAGGATACACAATATGCGCATCGAGGCCCGCTTTCTCTAATTGCTGTATCAAATATTCGTCAGGCGTATTCTCTACTCCCGCGTATCCTCGGCGTGTATAGATGTGCTCGGCATCCGGGAATAGGTCACGCAGCATCCCGCGAATTCGCTTGCCCGACGAATCGTTGTCTGTGAATATAAACGTGGTAAGCTCTCCGATTTCCTTCCGAAGCTTCTCTAATTGTTCCGTGCCCGGCGTACCATACGTGCAGTAGATGCCTACCTCATCGCTTAACACCCGCCGAAGCTTGCTTCTGTCATTTTTCCCTTCCACTACGATGGCGTATTCCATGTTCAGTCCCCCTGTTCCACTATAGTGTACCATCGTACGCCCCGGAATAAAAAGAAACGACCCGATAAGCGGGCCGCTGCTTCATTGATATCTATGGCTTACCAAAAACCGGCACACACAATGATGACGAGCAGAATAAACAGAACAAGAATTGTGCCTACGTTATTATGGCCGTGATGACCAAAGCCTCTGTGATCTACGCCTCCCATGGAGTCACCCCTCTCCTTGATTCAACGCGAGAGCGTTTGTTGCTTCGCCCTCGAAGTGTGGTAGTCGTTTGACACAATGTATAGTATGTGCGGAGGAGACGAATGCCTTGTGCATTTACCCATACTCACGAAAAATGGGTGTTTGGCGTCATCGTCCTGATCCGGTAGAAGGGCAGGAGAGTAAGGCCAATCATTAAGCCGAGAAACGCAATGTAATAAGGGGATACATGTCCGCGCAGTTGACCTGCCAGCATAGGGCCGAGGAAGGCGCCAATCGAAAAGGCGATAGACAACATGGAGAAGGTGCGTCCATAGCGCGCGCCGCCGCTAAGCTCGATGAGAAGCGTGGATAAGGCGGGCAATACGATTCCCTTAGCCATCCCGATACCGAGCAGCATGACCGGCAACGGCAATGGCACATCCGTTGCGATGCCGAAATAAAGCAGGGCCAGGCATACCGAACCAAATAATGTACGATGGAAGGATGGGAACCGGTTAAGAAACATCATACTCAGCGTAATCAAAGCACCAATACTGATAACGGAGAAGAGAAGGCCGGTCGTCATCATGGCTTCCTTGGTCTTGGCCATAAGCGGAAGCTCGAAGGAGAGGATGCCCTGAGCGCAGCTAATGCCTACTGGAAGCAGGAAGATGAGCCAAGGCAAGGCGGGCAAGGACGGGGTCAATTGTTTCTTCTTCAAGGAAGAGACAGCGTCGCCTTCTGCCGTCTTGTTTGCGTCGAGCTTGCGGTTCATATCCTTAATGAAGAAGAGTGCGCATATAGCCGTAACGACCAGGATCCATCCCAGTACAGTGAAGGCGACAGCAAATCCGATCTTGGCAACCAGATAAGCGCCAGCCGCAGGAGATACGACAGAGGCAAGGGTATGGACCAGACCGTTGCCCGCCATAAGCTTTCCTTGCTCCTTGGGATCATCTGTAAGGCGTGCCAGCAGCGCAAGGCAGGCAGGCGACAGGAAGGCGAGCACGAAGCCGCTGATTGAACGAAGCAGCAACAGCTGCCATGGGTCAGTTACGTGTGATTGGAACAGGAGGATGACTCCGGCGGCAAGCAGACTGAATACGATGAACAAGCGGCTCCCGTATCGGTCAACCCCGAATCCGGCAATCAGATTGCCAGGGAGGTGAGTAATCGAATACATGCCCATCATCAAACCGATGAATGACGGCGCTGCCCCGATCGAGATTGCGAACGGCGTCAGAATCGGATATTGTGCGTGCAGATCAAAAAACGCGACGAACAGGAACAAATAAAGCCAAACAGCGGTTTTCATAGGCAAATATCTCCTTTGCTCGGTGCCTTCTATCTACTTGTACGTGACAATGGGACAGGATATGTCTGCCTGTACTGGAAGAGAGCGTTTACGCTCCCTCTCCCGTAGGCTATAATATTTTGTAATCGGGTTTTGTACGAGATATAATGGAGGGGATCGTAATGAGTTTTTTGGATTTTACATCGTATGACACGGAGACTTGGACGACATTTTTCAAGGATAACTGGCTGGTGCTCGTTATTGCGCTTGTCGTGTTGTTCTTGGTCATTCGAATTGTGAAGACTGTCGTGAAATGGGCAATCGTAGCAGCGCTTGTCATCGGACTTGTGCTGTACAGCGGGTATTCGCTGGATGATGTCAAGGGCCTTGGCTCGAAAGTGATGGACAATGTGAAGCAGGAAGCGCTGAATGTTATGGTAGGAGACGGGAAGGACGCAAATTACAGCTTGAACAAGGATGGAAGCTATACCGTTAAGACTAATAATGTGGAGCTGAAAGGCGAAGTAGGAGCGTCGGAAGTGAAAGTATCCATTCACGGCGCGCCATATATTACATTCCAAATTGACGGTGTTATCCAAACTTTCATCGATCAAGCAAAGCAAAACGGTTAGCCTGCAGGTTACTTACGCCTGCATGGATTGGGAGTGGATAACATGCAGGATGATCCGCAGAAGCGGGAAATAGACAAAAGACGGAATTTTACATTCCGCTTGAACTTTTTTTTCTTTATTACATTTGCGCTGTTTAGTTTGCTGATCGTCAGATTAGCGGTGCTGCAGTTCGTAGAAGGTCCGCAGCTTAGCGCAATCGGGGTAGATACGAGCACGAGGAAAAACCAGATACCGCCGATACGGGGCAATATCTATGATGCGAACGGCTATCCAATTGCCTACTCGACGTCGACACAGTCGCTCTATTACAGCATTCAGCCAAGTACGAGATCGAAGAAGTATGATGAGGCTGCGATAGAGACAGCGGAGAAGCTGGAAGAGGTCTTCCAGAAGTTCGGCGATCCGAAGCTGGAGATGTCGGTGGACGATATTATCCGCCAGATGGATTTGAATTTCCAACGGAACTATTTGTATGTACCTAGACGGATCAAGTCGGGGCTGACGAATGAAGAAGTGGCTTACTTTATGGAAAATATGTCGAATTTCACTGGCATTGAAATCATGGAGGAGAGCGTCCGTAATTACGATAAGAGCTCCGTCGCGGTACAACTCGTCGGTTATTTGAAGAAATATAAAGGCGTACGCCAGGATAACGAGTTCTATAAGAACAAGATGAACGAGACAGATCCCACATTGAGATATTTGGAAGAGGAAGAGGTTGGTCTTGACGGGCTGGAGTTCATGTATCAGGATGTGCTTCGCGGCAAGAATGGGTTGAAGACCTATCCGATTAACAATCAGGAGCATATTATCGGGCCGATGCGGATCACGAATCCGGAGAAGGGCTCAGACCTTTACTTGACGATTAACAAGGATGTTCAGCTACAGACGGAAGACGCAATTATGACCCATCTGGAGAAGATCAGAACATCGAGCAACAAATATGAGCGTGCGGAGTATGCCCAGACGGGATTTGCTGTCGCGATGGAAGTGGATACGGGCAAAGTGGTGGCGATGGCCAGCATGCCTGACTATGATCCGAACATATGGGCAGGCGGGCGTATTAGCCCGGAGGATTATGAGAACTTCGGCTACGTACTGTCGAACGGTACCATTCGTACCGTCTACGGGCCTTACAAGACGACTGAGGAGCGGAATCGTCATCCTTCCTCCATCGTCCCGCTTGGCTCCACAATGAAGCCGCTCACGGTATTGCTAGGGTTGAACGAAGGACTCTTTTCGACATCGACCAGATATAATGACACCGGAGCGTTTTATTATGGGAAGGCCGGCACGCATCAGGTGCGGATCGGTAACTCGCAGGGCAAAGTATTCGGATACATCGACGGTGCAAAAGCGATCGAAAAATCATCCAACCCATTTATGGCGTCGATGATAGGAAATGCCTTGTACATGCGCGGGCCGGTGAACGGCAAGTCCAGCGTAGAGATATGGGACGAATACATGAAGCAATTCGGTCTTGGCGTCTTGACGGGGAGCGGGCTGCCCGGAGAGTTGGCCGGGGTCATCGAATACTTCGGCGAGGCAGAGCGCGCGAGCGCGCAATCTGCATTGGTACAAGCGTCCTTCGGTCAACAGGGTCGTTATACGACGTTGCAGTTAGCTCAGTACGTCGCGACGCTAGCGAGCAGAGGAGAGCGGGTTAAGCCGCAGTTCGTTAATGAAATACGCGATGCCGATGGCAATGTCATACAAGGATATACGCCTGAGATCCTCAATAAAATCGACATTCCGGATGCTTATTGGAAGGAAATCGAGACGGGCATGTCCAAGGTTGAAGTGCAGGGCTTCGAAGGCTTTGAGCATAAGTTCAACCGGAAGACGGGTACATCCGAGCAAGAGGTATCGAAGCGCCGCGCGAACAATGCGGTATTCATCGCATACGCGCCAGCGGACAAGCCTAAGCTTGCAGTTGCAGTCGTTGTGCCGGATGGCGGCTTCGGCGGTTACGGCGCGGCTCCTATTGCCAGAAAAATCTTCGATGCCTACGATGCGGAGATTGGTCTTACGGGCGTGCCTAACAAAGCGCTGAAAGCCAAGCTGTCTCAATCGCAGAACGATTCGTCTGAAGATCAATAGGATAAGAAGTTCGATAAGAAGTTCGATAAGAAGTTCGTGCTATCAGCATAGCAAATGGGTTGCAGGACGGAAGAGAAATGAAATAGCGATACCAGGGAAGCATTCTCTGGTGTCGCTATTTTCATTTTGTTTAAAGATTTTCAATGATTATTAACCAGTTAACGTCACAATTACTGGTTGGTCTGTTATCGCGGATTCAACCTGGAGGCTGTACCATAAAATAAATGTTGCATAAGAGAAACTTTTTTGTGTATTATTAAAAAAGAGGCGTTAGGCTAAATAAAATTGACAGGGGCAAATCCAACTCTTTAGTAGTTATCGTGATTGGCTTATGGGGAGGCATACTTATGCAGTTACGTATATTCGGCAATTCAGCCATGGAGCGATTAATAATCACTCTGACATTCCTGATCGTATCAGTCGTGACAATGTCCGCATGCAGCAGTTCAACTGGCGGCACGAATGACAGCGGCAAGCTGCGCATTACGGCGACAACCGGCATGATAGCAGATGTAGCGAAGCAGGTTGGCGGAGATTATGTAGAAGTAACGGGATTAATGGGGCCGGGAATCGATCCCCATCTATATAAGGCATCACAAGGCGATGTCAGAAAGCTTGATCACGCAGATATTATTTTCTACAACGGTCTTCATCTGGAAGGCAAGATGGGAGAAATCTTTGAGAAGCTGGAGAAGAGCAAGCCGGTTGTAGCAGTTGCATCCAAATTGATTGAAGCCCAGTTGCTAAGCGATCCTGCTGCGACAGGTGAAGCTACTCATGATCCGCATATCTGGTTCGATGTGAAGCTCTGGATGTCTGCAGTAGAAGTGATAAGGGACGCGCTCATCGAGAAGGATCCGGCACATGCCGAGCAATTTAAAGCTAATGCCAGCGCTTATCTGGAGGAGATGGAAAAGCTTGACGCATATGCGCGTGAGCAGATTGCTTCGATCCCGGAGAAGAGCCGCATTTTAGTTACTGCACATGATGCTTTCGGATATTTTGGCAAAGCATACGGGTTGCAAGTAACAGGTCTGCAGGGCATGAATACGATGTCGGAATATGGCTCTAGGGACGTAAGCGAGCTGCGGGACTTTTTGGTCGACAATGCCATTAAGGCAGTGTTCATCGAGTCCAGCGTATCCTCGAAGTCTATCGAATCCGTCATTGAAGGAGCCAAGAAGCTTGGTCACGAGGTTCATATTGGAGGGGAATTGTTCTCCGACGCCATGGGTGATGCAGGAACGCCTGAAGGAACCTATCTTGGCATGGTCAGACATAATGTAGATACGATTGTAGAATCGTTGAAATAAATACGGGATGTTAAAGAGAGGGAGTGGCCTTAATGAGTCAGACAGCAAATAAAGAATATACGGCAAGCGAGGCCGCGGCGCCATTGACCATTAGCGGACTTAGTGTAGCTTATCAAAAAAAGCCTGTTCTTCGGAACGTCTCCTTTCAAGTGAAAGAAGGCGAGCTAATCGGCATTATCGGACCGAACGGAGCAGGGAAATCGACGATGATGAAGGCGGCGCTTGGTCTTATTCCGTCGATAAGCGGGGAAGTGCTCGTGTATGGCAAGTCATATAAGGAGCAACGCAAGCTGATCGGCTACGTGCCGCAGCGGGAGTCCGTGGATTGGGATTTTCCTACGAACGCACTTGATGTTGTGCTGATGGGAACGTACGGCAGGCTCGGCTGGTTTGGCCGGCCTAGAGGGAAGGATAAGGCTTTTGCACTGGAATGTCTGGAAAAGGTCGGAATGGCGGAGTTCGCCGATCGGCAAATCAGCCAGCTGTCAGGCGGACAGCAGCAGCGCGTATTTCTGGCAAGAGCGCTAGCGCAGAACGCCAAGCTGTATTTTATGGATGAACCTTTCGCAGGTGTTGATGCGGCCACGGAGAAAGCGATTATTACGCTTCTGCAAGAGTTGAAGAAGCAAGGGAAGACGGTCATTGTTGTTCATCATGATCTGGCGACGGTAGAGCAATACTTTGACTCCGTATTGCTTCTGAATGTGGAATTGCAGGCGTTCGGCCCGACAGCCGACACATTCACTCAAGAAAAGCTCCAACGCACTTACGGCGGAAGATTGGCTTTCCTGGATCAGGGCAGAGGTGAGCGGTTATGAAGAACTTCATGTCCATGCTGGCCGATCCCAATATGCAGTGGATCTTCTTTGGCTGCATGCTGCTGGGACTTAGCAGCGGGGTAATCGGAAGCTTCTCGTACCTTCGTAAGCAAAGCCTTGTCGGAGATACGCTGGCGCATGCGGCGCTCCCCGGCATCTGTATTGCTTTTATGCTGACCGGTATCAAGTCGATTGGCGTGTTTCTGATCGGCGCGGGAATTGCGGGCGTCATTGCAACCTTCGGAATCGGTTTTATTACGCGCCACTCCAGATTGAAGCAAGATGCGGCGCTCGGTATCGTATTATCGACGTTTTTTGGACTCGGCATAGTCCTGCTTACTTTTATCCAACATGGAGCTTACGGCAATCAAGCGGGACTTGATAAATTTCTGTTCGGGCAAGCGGCAGCGATGGTGGGGTCTGATGTGGTGACGATGTCCATTATATCGGCAGCGCTTGTAACGATCTGCACCTTGCTGTTCAAGCAGTTCAAGCTGATTTCGTTCGATCCCGGTTTTGCCAAAGGACTCGGCTACCCCGTAGCCTTTCTGGAACAGCTGCTTATGCTGCTTGTTGTTGTAGCTGTAGTTGTAGGCATACAGGCGGTTGGCGTCGTGCTGATTGCCGCTCTATTGATCACACCTGCTGTATCGGCCAGATACTGGACGAATCGTCTGGGTGTAATGGTTGCCCTATCGGGAATGTTCGGAGCGCTTAGCGGCGCGCTTGGCACCTGGATCAGCTCCTCGGTATCCAATCTGCCGACAGGACCTGTAACGGTGCTGGCTGCAACAGCGTTTTTCCTGCTTTCGATATTATTCGGCCCTCAGCGTGGCCTGGTCGCAAAGCGGCTGCTTCGTCAGCGTGTGAAAAAACGCTACATGATGGAGGGGGAGTTGCGCGCTGAACGGATGAAAGGAGAGACGGCTATATGAGCGACTTTTGGATATTACTGACGGGATCGCTAGTTGCAGCATGCTGCGGCATTGTCGGCGTCTTTCTCGTTCTTCGCAAGATGGCCATGATCGGAGATGCCATCAGTCACTCCGTAATGCCGGGTATTGTCATTGCTTTTCTAATTAGCGGCTCCAGGGATTCCTTGCTGATGATGTTCGCCGCGTTAGTATTCGGCGTGCTGACGACTTTCTTGATTGGTATGTTCCAGCGGAGCGGCATTCAGTCGGATGCCTCGATCGGTGTTGTGTTTACAGCGTTGTTCGCCATCGGCGTTATTCTGGTCAGCTTGTTTGCAAGGCAAGTGCATCTGGATCAGGACGCAATCCTGTATGGCGAGATTGCATTTGTCCATTGGAACGTGTGGGAGATCGGGGGCGTCAGCCTGGGTCCAAAGGCTGTATGGCTGCTCGGTGTTACGCTAGTCGTAATTATCGCCGTAATCGGGTTGTTCTACAAGCAGTTCAAGCTGTGTTCCTTCGATCCGGCGCTTGCCGCAGCAATCGGTATCCCAGTCGCATTCTTCCACTATCTGCTTATGGGGCTGGTCTCCATGGCTACGGTCAGCTCCTTCGAGAGCGTAGGCGCCATTCTTGTCGTAGGGATGCTTATTATCCCGGCATCAACCGCTTATCTGCTAACCGACAAGCTTGGCAGCATGATTCTGATTAGCGTTGCGGTCGGCGTGGCAAGCACGATTCTGGGTTATGGAGTATCGGTTGTGTTGGATGCCTCGATTGCGGGCTGTATGGTGTGTGCGGCAGGTCTTCTTTTCATTATGGCTTTCCTGTTCTCGCCGTCTCACGGATTGGTTATTCGCAAGCTGAGACAGCGCTCATTGGCTTCATCTGTGAATGTATAACGAGTAGGATGTCGATAAGAGATCGTCCCCGGCTTACCGGATGGACGGTCTCTTTTTCGTTTGGTTTCGGCCCTTTATGTGTTAAAATAGGCTGGTACGTCAGGAACGGATAAGGAGATGGGCAGCATGACGAAGTACAAATTGATTGCACTGGATATGGACGGAACGCTATTGAACGAGCAAAGCGAGATTAGCGCAGAGAATGCCGAATGGGTGCAGCGAGCGCTTGATGCAGGCATCACGGTCAGCTTCTCCACGGGCAGAGGCTTCGCCAGCGCTTTGCCTTTTGCAGAGCAGCTTAAGCTGACGACGCCAATGATTACGGTTAATGGCGGCGAGGTTTGGACACAGCCGCATGTGTTATACAAGCGAACGGAGCTAAGTCCACTCTATGTGCAGCAGCTTCATGAGCTTGCAAAACAGCATCCCGAAGTATGGTTCTGGGCCTATACGACTAGCGAGATTTACAACAAGGAACGCTGGTTCGATGCTTCAGAGAACTACGATTCCTTCAACTGGCTCAAATTCGGCTATTACACCGAAGACGATCGGGCAAGAGAACTTATTCTGGCTGAGGTACAGAGCTGGGGAGGGCTGGAAATTACGAATTCATCCCTGCAAAATATCGAGTTGAATCCGCTAGGCATATCAAAAGCGAGCGCGCTTAAGGATTTGTGCGAGTGGATGGGCATCGAGATGTCCCAGGTCGTTGCGGCAGGCGACAGTCTGAATGATATTGCGGCGATTCGCGAGGCCGGTCTTGGGGTTGCGATGGGCAATGCGCAAGATGCTGTGAAGGAAGCGGCGGATGTCGTTACGCTGACCAACGATAAGCACGGGGTCGCAGAATTGATCAAACGCTACGTTTTGTAGTCTCATTCCGTATCATAATATATAAACACAGACAGCCTGTGCCGATCGATTCCGAACTTTAAGGAGAGATAGAGCATGTTCTTGGATATTTTGGGATGGACGCTCGTTATATTGCTGTTCATCATCGGTATGGCAGGAACGATATATCCGATACTGCCGGGGGCTATCGCGATTTACGGGGCCTTTTTTGTATACGGATTGTTTTTTTCATTCGAACCGTTTGGTGTGTTTTTCTGGATCATACAGTCTTTGATCTTCATTGTGCTGTTTATTGCGGACTACGCAGTGAGCGCATGGGGGGTCAAGCGGTATGGCGGGACCAAAGCTTCGATTATCGGAAGCACGATCGGTTTAATTGCAGGCCCCTTTGTTATCCCCGCTTTTGGTCTCATTATTGGTCCCTTTGCGGGCGCGGTCATTGGAGAGTTGATCGCAGGCGCGAACTTAGAGCGATCGCTTAAGGTAGGATGGGGCTCGCTTGTAGGCTTATTTACTAGTGTTATCGTAAAGGTGATTCTGCAAAGCGCCATGATCATCTTGTTTGTATTGTGGCTAATCTTCAATTAGGTGGATAGCAAGAGAAACTAGACTACATTAAAGGCGGTTATTGGACATGGTAAAAGTAACAGTATGGAATGAATTTCTGCATGAGAAGCAACATGAAGAAGTGAAGAAGGTATACCCAGACGGCATTCATCAGGTGCTGGCAAAAGGCATCGCAGCAGGTGACATTGAGGTGTCTACTGCAACGCTAGAGGAGCCGGAGCATGGCTTGACAGAAGATCGGCTGAACGAGACGGACGTGCTCATCTGGTGGGGGCATATGGCGCATGACCAAGTAGATGACGCGATCGTGGAGCGGGTGCAGCAGCGCGTGCTGAATGGCATGGGCCTTATTGTGCTGCACTCGGGACATTTCTCTAAAATTTTCAAAAAGCTCATGGGAACAGGCTGCGACTTGAAATGGAGAGAAGCAGGCGAGAGAGAACGTCTGTGGGTCGTCAATCCCGCACACCCGATTGCATCCGGCTTGCCGGAATATATTACACTGGAGAACGAAGAGATGTACGGCGAGCACTTTGATATTCCAGCGCCGGATGAATTGATATTCGTCAGCTGGTTTGAAGGCGGGGAAGTATTCCGCAGCGGTTGCACGTTCAGCAGAGGACAAGGCAAGATTTTCTACTTCCGTCCTGGACATGAGACATATCCAACTTACTACAATCCGCAAATCCTGCAAGTCATTCAGAATGGCATCCGCTGGGCGGCTCCGTCTCGGACGGCAGTGCCGGTACGCGGCAACCATCAGCCGCTGGAACCGATCTCAAACCAATCGTAAGGGGACGAGCCAAGGGTTATGTTGAAGAAAGAATCCTTATTAAAGGGCACGATCATATTGGCGGCAGCAGCGCTCGTCGCCCGGTTCCTGGGCTTGTTCCAGCGAATCCCGCTGGACTATATGCTTGGAGACGAAGGCAATATTGCCTTTACGAATGCGAATCAGGTTTATATGATCGTACTGATGATCGCGACGGCAGGCTTTCCGAGCGCCATCAGCAAGATGGTGTCGGAGCGCTATGCGCTGGGACGGCCTGACGAGGCGCAGCGCATCTACCGCGCCGGGCTCCTGTTCGGCTTGATCACGGGCTTTATTCTAGCTATCGGACTGTATATGCTGGCTCCGTTATACGGGGCGGTCTCCAAGGAACCGGGCAGCGTACTGGCGATTCGCGCTATTGCGCCGGCCCTCCTATTCTTCCCTCTGGTCGCTATGATGCGAGGCTACTTCCAGGGGCGTCAGATGATGTCCGTTGGCGGTACTTCCCAGATCGTGGAGCAATTCGCGCGCGTCATTCTGGGTTTGCTGCTTGGCTGGCTCGTGCTGGAGCTGGGATGGGGAGACCGCTGGGCGGCTGCGGCCATAACATTCGGCAGCGTATTCGGAGGTATTGCTGCTTTTGCAGTCATGCTGAAATTCGCTCGCAAGCTGAAGAAGCAAGACGCCGCAACTACCAAGTCAAGCCGTCCGATGAATGCGGAAGCCTCGGCAGCTCTTCGATCGTCTATCGGCTCGCAAGCCTCTAAGACTCCAGCGAGCAGATTAACTAATCGAGGAATTTACAAAGAAATACTAAGCATGTCCATGCCGTCATTGGTTACATCTATGTCGATTAATCTCTTGCTGTTGTTTGACGTGATGATGTTTAAACGATTGACGGTAAGTTATTATACGTTAGCGGAATCCACGGCAGTGGCCGCTGATTACGGCATCAAAGCGATCTCGCTAGCAGGCATCCCGCCGATTCTGGCGATTGCGCTGGGATCATCCATTATCCCGATTATCTCATCCGCCTATTCTCTGAAAAATATGGATGAAGTGCGCCGTCAGGCGTCCGTGGTTATGCGTATCGTATGCTTCACCGGTGTTCCAGTCGCTTTGCTGCTGGCGGTAGCTTCCTATTCCGTTACCGGGTTGCTGTTCGCGGGACCGAGCGGCAGTGGTCCCGTAGCGGCGCTGTCTGCGGCGGCAATTTTGCAAATTACGATGATGACCTCAAACTCCATCATCTACGGCATGGGCAAGCCGAAGCTGTCCATGGTCCATACCTTAATAGGATTGGGTTTGAAAGTTGCAGTCAGCATTGCGCTGGGACCCATCTTGGGTATTTACGGCCTTATTATCGCATCGGCAGTATGTTTTATTGTCGTTACGATGCTGAACTTGAGAAGCATCAATGGCATTGTGAAGCTTCAAGTGCTTGGCGCCCGCTGGTTGCCGTACATTGCGGCAGTAGCCATATCGGCGCTTGCGGGTTGGGGAGCGGAGCTTGGTATATTGACGCTAACGAGCGCATGGCCGGGCAAGCTGTCTTATCTTTTGTCTGCCATAGCCGCAGCCGCAGTAGTAGGCGGCCTATACGTGGCGTTGATGCTCATTCTGCGAGTGATACGACCAGAGGATGTAACTGCGCTGCCAAGGCCGCTTAGAGGACCGTTCAACAAGCTATTCCGCGTCCTGCAGCGTTCAGGAGCATAGATTAATTCCAGATTATGCACATCAGACATTTACAATCTTTGAACCTCTCAAGTACAATGAATTCAGTTCATTTATATGTACATAAGAGGAGAGATAAGAATGAGAAAATGGCTGAAAGCAAAACGATTGTCCATGCTTTTGCTTGCAATGACGATTTTGGTCGCGGCAGGTTGTCAGTCGGTAGGCGGATTGGACTTTAACCAGACGCTGAAGAACTCACTGAAGACAACGTCCAGCGAAAGCAAGAGCACGATCCAGTTCAAGCTGAATCTGGATGAGAAAGCGATTAAGAGTGCGAAGGATAATGAAGAGCTTGCTGACGAAGAGCTGGAGCTGCTTCGGTTGTTCTCCAACGTGAAGTTGGAGCTACATCAATTGCAAGCGGGACAAACTCAGGTGTCCGTTGAGGGCAAGCTGATTCTTGGCGAAGAGAAGCCGGTATCCGTCGGCTTCACGGCCAAGGCAGATGAGAAGACGCTCGTTATCGAATTGGAAGGCGCGAAGCAGCCGTTCACGTTCGATCTGACGGGCGAGACTTATCTGGAAGTAAACGGCTTCGGCGAGGATGAAGCGGCACCGACTGAGAGCGTTGACCATGAGTCCCTGACCAAGCTTGGCTTTGATATAAGAGACATTATTTCTAATTATGCCATTAACAACTTGCCTAACCCGAAAGATCTGAAGGTAACGCCTGTATCGGAGCCAATTAACGGCGTTGAGACAGGGCTGATGCATGTTCAGTTCAGCATGGACAGCAAAGGACTATGGGATTGGGCGGGCTCGTATTTAGACGCATTGATTGCAGATCGCGCAGGTCTGCACACTATGATTAAGGGCATCCTGGAATTGCTTGATTCCAATAAGGCGCTGCTGGACTCGGTTAACGGAAACTATGAATACTATACTGGCGGCGTGCTGGATGCGCCTACAACGGGCGAGCAATCGGATCAGTTAACGGCTGAGATCGAGGAACAGCTTGTGGCTTTGCGGGATGAGATGAAGCAGCTGGAGAAGGAAGATAAGGAATGGCTCGATGCATTCTTCAATGAAGCTCTTAAGCTGGACGCGAATGTCTATGTGGACAGCAGCCTGCATATTCGCAAGACGCAATATGAGTTAAGCTATGCTCCTGCAGCTAGCTTGGAGGAAGAGTATGCATTGCCGTTCACTGGATTTTCCTTTAAAGTGAGCACGGAGCAATGGAATGTGAATGGGGATGTGAAGCCTGCCCCTCCTGTCGTAACCGATCAAGCCATTGCCCTTGAGGAAGTGGAGCTGATGGAAGGCTTTGACGTCGTGAAATTATTCGACGAAGATTCCTTTGTCTACGATTTGTTGAAAAACAAGCTGCACATTACGTATCAAGGTTACTACGGATTCCCTGAATCGTTCTATAACCCGCCGATCGTAATGCCGGGCTATATTACGATGGTGGCTGTCCGGGACGTAGCGGAAGATTTTGGCGCTGAGGTCACCTACGATGCGAAGACGCGTACCATTACAGTTGCAGACCGCGGCACGGACACGAAGATTCAGTTCCAGTCGGGAAGCGATACAGTTGTCGTTAATGGCGTCAAAGAAGTATGGCCGCTTCCGGCAATCGTTATTGAAGGCACAACTTATGTGCCTGCTCGCAAGCTGGCCGAGACGCTAGGGGCAAGCATCGAGTGGACAACGTTCTATGAGGATGGAGACAAAGTGCTCATTATCGAGCGTGAATTGTAAAACGTTTTGGGGGTAACGGAACCATGAACAAATTGAAAACAGAAGCGGAGTTCCGGCAAACGGTTTCCGGTGAAGAGCTGACGATTGCTGTATTCAAAACGACCTGGTGCAGGGACTGTCACTTTATTGATCCCTTTATGCCGGATGTAGAGAAGCAGTATGAGGGCCGCGCCCGTTTCTTCGAGATCGATCGCGACGATATGCCGGATCTATGCTCAGAGCTGAATATTCTGGGCATCCCCAGCTTTATCGCATTCACTGATGGTAAGGAATTGATTCGTTTCGTCAGCAAGCTGCGCAAATCGCGGGAAGAAATCGAACAATTCGTGGATCGTGCTATTGCGGTAAGCGATAATCTGGCACAAGCCTAAAGTTCAAGGAATGGCATACTAAATCCGTATGGTATCGGCACGATTGCCGCCGATGCATACGGATTTTCCTTTTGAAGGACAGCCATCCGAATCGTCACATTTTCAACATGGCTTTTGCCCAAGCTTATCGCTATAATTGAAGGGTCATAACTTACGGAAAATAGGTGATTTTTTATGGTAACCGGCCGTTTTCGCGCGTTTGCTATCGCGGCGTGCATCGGAATGCTGCTTGTACTTCTAGCCGGGGCTTTGGTCACGAATACAGGTTCAGGCAGAGGCTGCGGCGACGATTGGCCACTCTGTCACGGCAAATTTATTCCTGCTTATACCTTCGAGTCCATGCTGGAGTATTCCCACCGCGTCGTCAGTGCGCTGGAGGGCTTTCTTGTTCTCGGCGTAACGATCGCCGCGTACCGCATGTACAGACGCAATCCTGACATTTACAGAGAGCCTTATTATTATGCGGGATCTGCGCTTCTGTTCACGGTTGTTCAAGCGCTCATGGGGGCGGCTGCCGTCTTATGGCCGCAATCGCCGCCAATTATGGCTATTCATTTTGGGATTTCCATCGTTGCCTTTGCAGCAACAATGCTGCTCGTCATCTGGACGTACCGCAATCGCAAAGAGCCGCAAAAGACATTTGTTGTGCCGAGATCCATTTTGCCTCGCGCTTTGATTACGTCGTTGTACTGCTACATCGTGATCTACCTTGGCGCGTTCATCCGTCATACGGAAACGGCAGGCGGCTGTGAAGGATGGCCACTGTGCAATGGTCAGGTTATTCCTGAGATGTCCGGAGCTACCGGCATTGTTTTTATTCACCGTGTAGCAGCACTGATACTGGCGATTATGATCGCTGGACTGTACTATCATATTCGCAAGGCCAGTCCTGAAGAAGCTGGATTGACACGGTCTGCGGGCTGGGTGCTGCTGCTGATCGTCGCTCAAGTAATGAGCGGAGCTTGGCTGACATCTACCGTTGGCAATGAAAACTGGTTTATTTTTACGAGCTTAATTCATAATTTGATTATCGTAGGCCTATTCGGCCTATTAATGGACATTGTTATTCGTTCATGGCGGTTTAGGGAGCGGGAAGGAAGTGTGAAGGGATGACATTCGCGAATTTGCGCGAGTTTCTGGAAGTGCTGAAGAAGGATGGCGATCTGAAAATAATCGAAGCCCCGGTAGATCCCTACTTGGAGCTGGCTGAAATTCATCGTCGCGTGATTGAACAGGAAGGTCCGGCGCTGCTCTTTACGAATGTGAAGGGCAGCCCTTTCCCTGTCGTGACCAATCTGTTCGGAACAAGCAGAAGAGTTGACCTGGCGTTTGGTCCAAGACCTGAGGAGCTAATGAAGCAGATTGTTGGTGCGACAGAGAGAATTATGCCACCGACACTGAAGGCTATTTGGGGAGAGAAGCAATTGATTCTGGATATGATGAAGGTCGGCATGAAGGATGTGCCAGCATCATCTGCTCCAATTCTTGGCACGCTCAAGAAAGACCGTCCGCTTGCCGGCTTGCCGGCGATCACAAGCTGGCAGGAAGACGGCGGACCGTTCGTTACGCTGCCGCTTGTCTATACGGAAAGCATGGCTTCACGCAAGAAACATAATCTCGGCATGTACCGGATGCAGATTTTCGACGACTCCACGACGGGTATGCACTGGCAAATACATAAAGGCGGAGGCTTCCACTATTATGAAGCAGAGCAGCGCAATGAGGCGCTTCCTGTAACCGTATTCCTGGGTGGACCGCCTGCGCTGATCGCTTCGGCGATTGCTCCGCTGCCGGAGCACCTCCCGGAGCTGCTGATGGCTTCGCTTATTTTGGGCGAGAAGCTTCCTGTTGTTCAGAACCCGCAAGGCGGTCATCGCATCCCGGCTCAAGCGGAGTTTGCGATTAGCGGCAAGGTGCCTCCGCATCTGCGCAGACCGGAAGGTCCGTTCGGCGATCACTTCGGCTACTATTCCTTGACCCATGATTTCCCTGTGTTCGAGGTCGACCATGTGTGGCATCGTAAGGATGCCATCTATCCGGCTACTATTGTCGGCAAGCCGAGACAGGAAGATTATTATTTGGGCGAATATTTGCAGAGGCTGCTAGCCCCGGCGTTCCCGATGGTTATGCCAGGCGTGAAGGAGCTATGGGCTTATGCGGAAGCAGGTGTGCATGCATTAGCTTCAGCTGTTGTAAGGGAATCCTATTCCCGCGAAGCGCTGTCTACTGCATTCAGTATCCTGGGCCAAGGACAGCTTACGCTGACCAAATTCCTGATGCTGACGGATCAGCCGATTGACCTGTCCAAATTCGATGTGTTGATGGAGACAGTGCTGGAGCGATTCAATCCGGCTACTGACTTGTTCGTCTTTGATGAGACATCTCATGACACGCTTGATTATACGAGCGGCAAGCTGAATCACGGCAGCAAAGCTGTTATGCTTGGTGTTGGCGAACCAGTAAGAAAGCTGCCGAAAGCCTATACGGAGGGCATCATTAGCGAGATCGACAACGCTCAGGCGTATTGCCCGGGCTGTCTGGTTGTGTCAGGCGCATCCTATGAAGCGGAGCCTGCACTCGCAGAGCGTCTGCTTGAACGGTTAAGCGAGAAAGGGACGGATTGGCCGCTTGTCATACTAGCCGATGATGCCAATATTGCGAAGGGCCAAACGGCTTTCCTGTGGACCGTATTCACGCGATTTAATCCGGCCGATGACATCTATGCGATGTCGGACGTACGCAGACATCACTTCGGCTATAAGCTGCCAATCGTCATTGATGCGCGTATGAAGCCGGGGTATCCGGATGAGTTGTTCCCTCGCGAAGATATCGTGAAGCTGGTTGATACGCGCTGGAACGAATACAAACTATAATGGCTTGAGGCAAGGAGCGTTAGTCTATGCTACATTTCATGTTCGACGAACCGGAGAGAATAGCGGACGGCGCACTCGCCGAAACATTTGATCTCATGGATCAATTCGTTGCGATGCTGGCGCCCCGTATCCGGGATGAAGGGGATACGGATCAGAAGCTGCGTAAGTTTGAAATATGGACAAAGGGCTTGCGCGCTTCGTTAATTGAGCTGGAGCAGAGTCATTATGCAGCGACTCGCTTTAAGGAAAAAGTTGCGTCCCACTCGGTAGAAGACATGTCCAAGGATGAGAAGCTTCATTATGACAGATATGTTTATTTCGATAAAAACAGCTTTATACGCGTCTTCTCCTTGCTGGATAAGATGGGAACCCTGCTGAATGAGTTGCTGGGGATGCGCACGGAAAAGATTAAGCCTCACTTTTCCTACTTTACGGTTCTCAGGAACATGAGGGAGCGGAGGGCCCATCCTGCCCTGACTTGGAAACTGAATGATGTGAAGGAACAATATAAGGATTCCATGAACCGATTGCGGAAGCGCAGAAATACGGAAATCCATTATATGAACTCCGAAATGCATGACGATTTGATTCAAAGTCAGCGTTTGTACGGCGAGGAAGCGCGACTGGAAAATATAGCGCAGCAGACGGAAGATTTGACGAGATGCCTGCATATGTCGATAGAATCATTAAGGCTTACGTTCCAATATGCGTGCGTATTAATGCGCAGCAAGTCCGTATAATCCCGGGAGAGGGTGATATAGGTGGAGCTAAGGGGAAGAACAGCATTGGTGACGGGAAGCGCCAAAGGGCTCGGCAAGCGAACGGCATTGCAACTCGCTGAGCAGGGCTGTAATCTGATCATCAATTACTTGGAGAGCGAGCAGGAAGCGCATGAGGTAAAGAGCAGCATCGAGAGGCTCGGCGTAAAGGCGATTACGGTACAAGCGGATATCGCTTCGACGGAGGGCGCTCACAAGCTGGCTGACGAAGCGGAGCGCTGGGCCGGCGGTGTTGATATACTCGTTAACAATGCAGGCCCATTCGTGCGCAAGAGAAGGCTGTACAGCGAGTATGACGAGGAGACGATCATCCGGTTGATGAACGGTAATTTGCTTAGCGTCATGCTGCTTGATCATCGTTTGTTGCCGCGCATGCGCGAGCGAAAGTGGGGACGCATTATCCACTTCGGCTTTGGTCACGCGAACGAAGCGCGCGCTTGGCCTCATCGCGCCGTATATGCCGCAGCCAAGACAGGACTGGTCTCCTTTACGAAGTCACTTGCCGTTGAGGAAGCGCCATTCGGCATTACGGTCAATTTGATCGGTCCGGGGGATATACGCGGAGCCAACAAAGAGAAGTCGATTGAGGAAGTGGAGAATGATCATGATTCGGAGTCTCCGCTGGGCCGTCCCGGAGTTGGAGAAGATGTCGCACGTGTCATCCTATTCTTATGCCAAAACAAATCCAGCTTCCTGACGGGCAATGTTATGGACGTCACCGGCGGATTTGATCCTATTCGAGCTAATATTAAAGGGATGTTCTGACACAAAAAAAGAGTCTTATCGTGTGGGGTCTCCCCTGCAACGATAAGACTCTTTGCATTAGAATACTTGTACGACTTCCACGACGCCGTCTACTTCTTCAAGCAGTGCGCGCTCGATACCGGCTTTGAGCGTAATCGTAGAGCTTGGGCAACTGCCGCAAGCTCCCATCAAGCGGAGCTTGATAATGCCGCCTTCCACATCGACCAATTCTACGTCGCCACCATCGCGTTGCAGGAATGGGCGAAGCTTATCAAGCACGTCCAGCACTTCGTCATACATTGTATCTTGTACTTGTTCACTCATTGCAATCAACTCCTTTCTCCCCTATTATAGTACAAAGCGAAGCAATTGAAAATGGTTCGCAAACCGCAATCATGAAAAGTAAGGTGATCCCGATGATAAAACCGATGGTCGAATTTTGCGCAAGCAATATGCATCATGGTACAGATGAAATCATGAACCGTCTGGAACAGGATGATTCCTATGAAGTCATTGAATATGGCTGCTTAGGCAATTGCGGCGAATGCTACTTGAAGCCCTATGCGCTTGTTGACGGCCATATTGTAGCCGTGGATGACGTTGATGAGCTGTATGACGCCATTATGAAAGCGATCGATCAGCAGCAAGCCGACCGCGATGCGCTGGACAAGCTGCTGGATGATCTATAGATAAAAGTGCTTAACCAAGATGGCGCTTGGATTTCCATAACACGCCGCTCTTGACCAGACGCGGTACGCGGCCGAGGATCGGGGTTCCCCCCATAATACCGAAGCCGCTTTTTTTACCCAGCGAGCCCAGCACGCCTTTCAGCTTGATCTTGCCCAATCTTGGCGTCTTATCATGCCAGATCGCGTACAGCACTTCGGCGATCTGCTTCCCTTGCCCACCCGCCGCTTGCGCACTGGGAGAATAGGGCAAGGAAGCACAGTCACCTACAACAAACACATTGTTGTAATCCAGCAATTGGTGATAATCATTTATAATGAGACGGCCTTGTGAGTCCTTCGGCAGCGCGATGCGCTGGATCAGCTCAACAGGCTGGATACCGGCAGTCCATACAGTAACATCCGTTCGAATCTCTTCACAGCTATTGGAATCGTATAATACGCCTTGTTCCAGGCGAGTAAGAGAGACATTCCCTCTCATCTCGACATGGTGCTCCATGAACCAATCGGCCACGAAATCCTGCAGTTTGCCCGGAAAGGCTGACAATACCTTCGGTCCTCTGTCCAAAAGACGGATGTTCAAATCAGGTCTGCTCTCTCGCAGCTCTGAAGCGACCTCTACGCCGCTTAGGCCTCCTCCTACGATAGACACCTGACCATACGGCTTAATGTCGTTCAGCAAAGCATAGGTTTTCCGTGTAGCAGAAAAAGATTGTATGCTCGTAGAATATTGCTCCGCGCCTTCAATGCCGTGATACTTGTCCGTGCAGCCAAGCCCAAGGACCAGCCAATCGTAGGCGATTGGATCGTGACCTTCCACCATGATGAGCTGCTGCTCCATATCGATATCCGTAATGTTGCCAAAAGCCAGCTGCAGTCTTGGATCAGACGGGAATTTCACCCGAATTTCCAGATCGGATGCAGTACCGGCAGCTAGTGCATAATATTCCGTCTTCAGCCCCTGGAAAGGCTGACGGTCTACTAACACAATGGATACATCATACGGCAGTTGCTTCTCCAGCAGATCGTTCGCAATGGCAAGGCCGCCGTAACCCCCGCCTAAAATGACTAGTTTTCTCATGAATTCCCCAGCTCCACGATTCGTGATGATTGTAGGTTATGCCTACGACCTCTTGTTTAATCATTCATAAATTTTGATTTCGTTATAGAACGTGTCCCGCTCGACAGGTATTCTTCCTGCACCTTTAATCAACCAAATGAGGTCTTCCCTCGTAATACCTTCCGGCGTAAGCGCGCCTGCCGCATGGCTGATCTTCTCCTTCACGATCGTGCCGTGAGCATCCGATGCGCCCATCGTAAGCGCTACTTGTGTCAATTGAACGCCGATGTTAATGAAGTAAGCCTTAATATGCTGGAAGTTGTCCAGCATCAAGCGGCTAATCGCAATCGTCTTCAAATCCTCGAACGCGGAATTCCGTCTGCGGATACCCGCTTTCGGGTTTATCGGCTGCATCGAGAGCGGAATGAATACCAGGAAGCCGTTCGTCTCGTCCTGCAGTTCGCGGATTTGCATAAGATGCTTGATCCGGTCTTCCTTCGTTTCGATGGAGCCGTACAGCATCGTCGTATGCGTACGAAGGCCAAGCTGATGCGCTGTGCGGTGAACGTCCAGATATTGCGAGACATCCGCTTTATCTACGCGCATTTTTTTGCGGTAATGATCAGATAGAATCTCCGCGCCGCCGCCAGTAAGCGATTGAAGGCCCGCTTTCATCAGCTCTTCCAGCACTTCCTTGTAGCTCAGACCGCTAATGCGGGAGAAGAAATCAATCTCCGCTGCAGTGTAGGCTTTCAACGTGACATCCGGATACTTCTCCTTTAATGCTTTAAGCGAGTCTACATAATATTGAAACGGAACATTCGTATTATGTCCACCTACAATATGGAACTCACGCACGCCTGGGTGGATATGCTGCTCGACATATTCGATCATTTGCTCACCTGATAGCGTATATGCGCCGGGGGCGCCTTCATCTCTGCGGAAGTTGCAGAATGCGCAATGTGCCTCACAGACATTCGTGAAGTACAAGCTCATGTTTTCAATAAAATACACTTTCTTCCCGTTTTTGCGCAGCGCGACCTCATTGGCGAGCTGGCCAATCGTCAGTAAATCTTCGGATTGGTATAGGAATACGCCGTCTTCAAGCGTAAGACGCTGTCCGTGACGCACTTTTTCAATAATATGGCCCATCTGGCTTTCTTGTGTGGGTATGATGACGTTCATGGGAGGCCTCCTTTTATAGATCATACGTAAAAGTTTGTGAAAAAAATAACAAGGAAAAACGTTTAATAAGCTGTAACTATTATAAACCTCACACGTAGTAGGGGCAATAAGAAAGTCTTGACTTGTCATTTAGATACGGCGGTGACGCGGCAAAGCGGACAGGTGCTGTTTTCGAGGCTGATACCCTTGAGCATCGGCGTCATGTGGAGTATACTATGGATAAGTAAGTGATAACTTATAGGCATGATTTGTTAGAAAATTGGAGGGATGTAGGATGATCACGATCAGTGAGCTGGCATCTGAAAAAATAAAAGAAATGTTGGAGCAAGAGGCGTCTCCGGATTTGTTCCTGCGGGTCGGAGTAAAGGAAGGCGGCTGCAGCGGCTTCTCCTATGGCATGGGCTTCGATGACGAATTGAACGAAGGCGATCAGGCGCTGGAAGCGCAAGGTCTTAAAGTTATCGTGGACAATGACAGCATCAAGTATTTGCGCGGTCTTGTCATCGATTACAAGGAGTCGGCTATGGGGGGCGGGTTCACGATCGAGAATCCGAACGCAAGCGCAACTTGCGGCTGCGGATCATCATTCCGCACGGCTGCCGACGCTGGCAAGCCAGCAGAAGCAGGCGAGTGCTAATCGCAGGATAACGGCTTAGTAAGCCAGGCACTTTCCCAAAAGGGCAGAAACCGCCACGGAAGGGAGAAATAGCGATGCAGGGATAACGACCCTGTACCGCTATTTTTGTTTTTCGTATGATTTTTCATCAAGTATGCCGTCTTCTTAACCAAGCATATCAGCTTTTGGGTCAGCCTTAATTTATGGGATCACTTTGGCGGATTATTTTCATTTTCAATCGTAATTACCTTAATTTGATCCTGTAACTCTTTTAATCGGAATCCATACTCCTCTACTTTGACTCCTTCAAGATGTTTATTTTTTACAACATCAAATTTCCCTTGAATTTGTCCTACTACATAGTATCCTAATTGGTCTTTGTCAGGGCGATCGCCCGTCTGATTGGTTAGAAATACGATAACATCATCCTGTTTCTTGAATTGTGGAATAGCGTCATTTTGAGGCACATGAAGTGTGTCCTCTAGTTGACCGCCTTTGGTGCGTACAATGACTTCTTGTTCGGGTGTTCCCTTGTATACTTTTTTCACAACAATAGTTGTGTCGGTTACCGGGAAATGATCGAAATCTTTTTTTACTACTTGTGTTTTGACTATTCCTCTAATAATGACATCAGCATCTCGTACTAAGTCATTTTTATTATAGTTCACTAATAACAAATCTGAATGTATGACCGTTTTATACGATTGAACAGCATCGGAGTTATGATTGCTGCAGGCTGAAATGAAGATCATGATGAACATTAGTAAGACGGGTGGAACTATTTTCAACCTTTTCATATACGTATACCTCCATTGCAGAGTGTATGATTTCTAATCAATGACCAAGCTCATGCGCAAATAGGGATCAATAGTTAACTGGATGACCATGACGCAAAAAGAATACACGTAATGCCGTCACAATAAATTTACAATGATTATAACTAAAAGTAAATAAAGGAAATAAAGTGGTTGAGAACGCTTTATAAGGGTGCACCCTGATTATAATTTGCGGTTTTCCCCGACATACAGATTTCTGTCTTCCCGTTATAATAAAAAAAGCAAAGGATGGAGCAGCTTTTCGGGTACGGATAGGGCAGCTGGCAAGGGGGAAGCGGGATGAATGGAAAAGCCATGGATGAGGCGGCTTCAGAGCTGCTTCAATTATTGTTGATGGATACGGACAGCGATCTTGCTGCGATTGGAGAAGGAGATCTCGCCAGTCGGAAGCTAAGATGGATATATGTGGCAGGCGGCACAAGCGTGAGAACTGAGCTGATTCGCCAGCGTATGTCGCTGGGACTAAGCGGCTCGGCTCTTCGATCCGGGAGGATCATTAAGCTGGAGGGCGGATTAAGCGACAACGATTTTTTTAAGCTGGGGGAAGCGATTGTGCTGACGGAAGGGCTTAGAGCGGCTGCCGCACTACCGCTTCAGCCTCCTAAGGAAAGGGCGCTTGTTATCTTCATCGGCCGGAGAAGAGATGAAAGCTATTCCGACGCTGCGCTTATGCGAGCGGATGAGATTGGCATGCTGCTTAGCGGTTGGTGGGACAGTTAGTTGCTATATTTTAATAGTTCAATTTAATTTTCTTTGTAAAAAGGCTGATTTCCAGAGGGCGACTTCACTATAATGGTAGAATGAAATGAAAACGTTCACTGGAGGGATTCAATGATTAGATTGTTAATCGTGGACGATCACGCCATGGTCCGTTCGGGCTTGTCCATGCTTCTTCATGGCCATCATGGCATTGAAGTCGTAGGAGAAGCTTCGGAGGGAGATGAAGCGATTGCCAAAGCGGAGGAGCTTCGCCCCGATGTCGTTTTGATGGATCTTAGCATGCCGCACGGCAAAGACGGGATGACGGCGACGACGGAGCTGAAGCAGAAGCAACCGCATACGGCCGTGCTGATCCTGACGATGCATGATGACGATGAATATTTGTTCCGGGCGATAAGCATCGGAGCTTCAGGCTATATATTGAAAAATGCGCCGCATGATGAACTGGTGTCGGCTATTCAGTGCGTCGCTACAGGTGATGCCTATCTGTATCCCACGGCAACGAAGAGGCTGATGGGCGAATTTATGAGCCGCATGAAGGACGGCGTGGATTCATCGGAGCCGTACGGCACGCTCTCAGAACGGGAGAAAGAAATATTAGGCTGGCTCGCCAAAGGATATACGAATAAGGAAATCGGAGAGAGCCTCTTCATCAGCGTCAAAACGGTGGAGACGCACCGCAGCCATCTGATGGAGAAGCTAGGTTTGAAAACAAGGCCGGAGCTCATCAAGTTCGCTGCCAAGAAAGGATTGTTGAACTTTGAATAACGATCCCAGAAATACGAGCCAATCTCCCATCGGCGCGGACGTAAATGGGCTTCTGACCTCTCTGTCGGAGCATCTTGGCAACGAAGAACTGCTGGCACGGGCCAAACAGTCGCTGACGCAGCTGGCGGATATTCAGTTCGCCTTGGACGAATCTTCTATTGTAGCCATTACGGATGCCAAGGGAGTTATCCGCTACGTGAACGATAAGTTTTGCGAGATTTCCAAATATGGGCGTGAGGAGCTCATTGGTCAGGATCATCGGATCATTAACTCCGGCTACCATGACAAGGAGTATTTCCGAACTTTATGGAGAACGATCACTTCCGGCAGTGTATGGCGGGGAGAGATTAAAAACAAAGCGAAGGATGGCAGCTACTACTGGGTTAATACAACGATAGTGCCTTTCCTTGGCGAAGAAGGCAAGCCGTATCAATTTTTGGCGATTCGTTCGGAGGTTACCGCTCTTAAGGAAGCGCAGCGCGAGTTGAAGCATCTGATGGAGAGGGTTCTGCTCATTCAGGAAGAGGAACGTCAGCGGATATCGAGAGAGCTGCATGACGGAGTGGGGCAAAGCCTATTTTCGTTGCTTATTTCGCTGGATCGGATCATTGGCGGACAAGGAGGGAAGTCTGACCTGGAGAAGCTGAGGGGCGACGTATCCGCATTAATGGAAGACGTTCGAGGTCTGGCGTGGGAGCTGCGGCCATCTGTGCTGGATGATCTGGGCGTGAAGCCGGCTATTCGGACTTTTACAGAAAACTATACGCAGCATTTCGGCATCAAGGTGCTTTTGGATATTGAATTATCGAGCAGACTGGGGACGCTTAAGGAAACCGTCATCTACCGTGTGATCCAGGAAGCGCTCACGAATGTGGCCAAATATGCAGGTGTCAATAGCGTCGAAGTGCGGGTGACGGAGTACGAGACCGAAGTAGAGGTATGTATTCAGGATGAAGGAGCGGGCTTTGCCAGAAGCGCCAGCGAAAGCGGTGTAGGACTGTTCAGCATGGAAGAAAGAGCAGGCAGCGTAAGCGGCCGCTTGTCCATTCATTCGGAGCTAGGCCAAGGAACTACAGTGCGGCTAATTGTTCCAAAACCATAAATCGACAATATATATTTCAATTGTGATAAAAATCACATATTTCTCCTGATGCTCCCTATATACTAAAGACATCAAGAGAAGGAGTGATCAGACATGATGGAATTATGGAGAAAGAATCGCTGGGCAGCAGGATTGGTAACCGTTATTCGAATCGTATTGGGGTATCAATGGCTGACGTCGGGCTGGCATAAAATAACGGGCGATGTCGCATTTAATGCCGGCGGGTATCTAGGCAATGCAGTAACGAATCCTGTACTGGACAAAGCGACGGGAGAAGCGCTCTACCCGACGTACAACGCCTTTATTGAGAATTTCGCACTACCGAACGTCAAGTTGATTAACGTCATTATCCCTTGGGGCGAATTTCTGGTAGGCCTCGGACTAATTCTAGGTACATTAACCGTCACCGCCGCATTCTTCGGCTTAATGATGAACTTCATGTTCATGTTCGCGGGAACAATCAGCACTAACCCATGGTTGACTCTTCTAGGCGTAGCCGTTCTGGTAGCGGGAGCGAACGCAGGCCGCTTCGGCGGAGACCGCTGGGTACTGCCATGGCTGAAGGCGACAGTTGGCCAAAAACGATTCGGGAAATTCGGCAAGCCGGATCGAGGGATTGACGGCAAGACGCCGAATGCATAAAGGAGTTGCAAGCGATGAGAGAATGTATCTTTCACTTTAAAGTCATCCGGGGAGGCAACAGCAAGCTTCTCCGAGCGCTGATTATGCTGGATGGCGACCGTCAACCAGCAATTGCAGACTTTACGAAAGCTTTCCAGCAGCTAGGCTTCCGTGTCAAGCTGGAGAACGAGCGCGAGTTGATCTTCGCTCCGACCAACGGGGAGGATTACAAGCTCGACGTGACTCGCATCGAAATCAAAGGCGAGGACAACGAGCAAATGCAGCATGACGGAGAGCTGAAATCGATCGTCGAGCATCTGGTGCGCACCAAATGGTAATACGCAACATTCTGGAAACAGCCGGGAGGGTTCCCCGGCTGTTTTTTGGTTTGTCTGCTGTTGGATGAGAAGAGGAGTACAATGATCGGATACGCCTCAAATAGGGAATTAGCTTTGCCATACACCACTATTCATGTCCAACAAAAAGGCTGTCCCAGAGGTTATCGTCAGATGCCTGAGGGACAGCTTATTTTAGATAAACGAGAAAACTCACGTACCGTGTAAGGAATTGTTCATAATCATTTTTCTAATTTATATACAAGTAAGAAAATTTTTACTATTCTATAGTCGTATTCAACTTTGCTGTTTGGAGAGGAGGAGGAGAAGCGGCGTTTTGTAATTTGTAAATTGCGGGGGAGGAGGCACGTGACAACTATACGGATAAGCATTAGATAGGCACACGAATAAGCGTATGGATAAGTATCAGATAGGCACAAGGATAAGTATGCGAATTAGTATCTGGTAAGCAAGCAACTCGTCATTGAACCATTTATGTTTCAAAAATTAGGATTCAAATTAGGTTTTATAAGAGAGGGCGATGAAGGATGAAGTTTTGGAGCGAAAAAAGATGGTCGGCTTTCCTCGTAACCGTTATTCGGATTTTTCTTGGTTACAATTGGCTGCTGTTAGGCTGGGGCAAGCTGTCAGGTGAAAAGCCGTTTGATGCGTCCGGGTTTCTGTCTAACGCGCTAGCCAATCCTGTCATAGACAGAGCTACCGGGGAGGCGTTGTACCCCACTTATTTGTCTTTTTTGGAGCATGTGGCCATGCCTAATGTGAAAGTAATTAACGTTTTGGTACCTTGGGGAGAATTTTTAGTGGGTCTTGGGCTTATCGTTGGGGCACTGTCACTTACGGCTGCTTTTTTCGGTCTGCTGCTTAATTTCATGTTTATGTTCTCTGGGTCTGTGAGCAATAATCCTTGGTTTCTCCTGTTAGGTGTTCTTATTGTATTGGCAGGGAGCAATACGGGGCGTTTTGGCGTTGATCGTTATTTGCTGCCATGGCTTAAGGATACAGCAGGTAAGCTGGGTAAAGGCCAACGCAAGACTGAGGGAGCGGGCAACGGAATTTGACCAGACATTCGACTACGCTGCTATAGCAAGTTTATAATAATTGGAAAGGGTGTGTCATTCATGATGAGAAGCCATTAGGAGGAACGATGAGATGTACCGCGTGTTTATTATCGAGGATGACGGAAAAATTGCCGCTATTCTAAAAAATAAGATGGAACAGTACGGCTACGTCGCGGAGGCCGCATCCGACTTCCGCGACCTGCTGCCTGAGTTGGAGTCATTCGATCCGCAGCTGGTGCTGCTTGATATTAATTTGCCTTATTTCGACGGCTATTATTGGTGCAGGCAAATTCGCTCGCGCTCGAACATACCGATCATATTCATATCTGCGCGAGCGGGGGAGATGGATCAGGTGATGGCCATCGAGAACGGGGGAGACGACTACATCACGAAGCCCATTCAGCTTGAGCTGCTCATGGCAAAGGTTCGCGGCGTATTGCGCAGGTCATATGGGGAATATGCCATCAGGGAAGGCAAAGAAGGTGGCGAGTCTACCACCGATGGTCCATCAATGGAACTGCAAGTGAGCGGGCTTCGCTTGCTTATGAGCCGCAATGAGCTGGATTGGAACGGGAAGCGGGTCGAATTGACCAAAAATGAAGGGTTGCTTGCGGAATGTCTGATGCGCAGGCCGGGACATATCGTTGCCCGCGAGACGCTGCTTGAGGCGTTATGGGATGATGTTCAGTTCGTGGATGACAATACACTGACAGTCAATGTCACAAGATTGCGCAAGAAGCTCGAGGAGTTGGGCTTGCAGAAGGCAATCGAGACGATTCGGGGACAGGGCTATAAGCTGTCGCTGGATGAGGAATTGTCCGGTGGTGAGCGATGATGCACGATAGTGGACGAGGCGCTTCGATCCTCATGTTTTTAAAGGATCGCCTGCTCAATATGCTGTGCATGCTGACGGTCATCGGGCTGGCATGTTGTCTGTATCTGCTGGAACAATATCGCTATCCCGGTATTATAGAGTCGGAGACGATCTACTATTTTATATTGCTTGCCGTATTTGTATATGGTGTGTGGCTTTTACTCGATTACCTGCGCATGCGCTATTACTACAAACAATTGCGTGAAGCGCTTAAACGATCGGAGGAGATAGGAGCGGTCACGTTGATTCAATCTGCGGCTAGCGGTGAGCAGCGGCTGATGGCACGCCTGCTTCAGGATCAGCACCGCGCTTATCTGAATGAGCTGAACCAGCATAAGCGGCAGCAGGAAATTCATAATCATTTTGTGATGCAATGGGTTCATCATATGAAAACGCCGGTATCGGTCGTCGATCTGCAAGCTCAGGAAGCGATACGGCAGCCGCCCGACAACGAGCAGGAATGGCTTGCTCTGTTCCATAGCGTTCGGGAAGAGAACGAGCGGCTGGCTCGCGGGCTGGAGATGATGCTTTATACGGCTAGACTGGATAAATTCGAGCTGGACCTTCATATTCGAAGAACGCCGCTGCATGAATTGATTCGGAGTACGATTAATGCCCATAAGCGCCTGTGTATTCAGTATTCGATCTTCCCTCGAGTGGAAGGAGAGTCGTGGGTGGAGACGGATGAGAAGTGGATGACGTTCGTCCTGAATCAATTGATCAGCAACGCGATTAAGTACAGCAAACAAAAGCCTGGCACGAAAACCTTGCACTTCCGATTGGAGGAGCTTGCCGATGGAAGCGTCCAGTTGAAAGTGACGGATGCGGGAATCGGTATTGCCTCCCATGACATCCCCCGGATCTTTGATCCCTTCTTTACAGGGGAGAATGGAAGGACGACGGGAGAGTCGACGGGAATGGGACTGTACCTGGCCAAGCAAGTATGCAGCCGTCTGGGTCATACGCTTCAAGTGGAATCGGAGCTTGGCGTCGGGACGACTTTTACGCTTCATTTTCAAACCCGAGGCATTCACATTATGGATTCCTAGCGTTTCGGTGACAATATTGTAAGGTTGGCATAGTCGGATTGAAAGGGAAATCGATGGGTAGAACGGCTCCCCGGAACTATACTTTACCTATAAGCTAGACAACGATGCATTCCGGGGAGGATGAATAGTAATGAGCGTGCTGAGATCGCAAGGGTTGGGCAAAATATATAGCACGAAAGGCAATGTCGTCTACAAGGCGCTGGAGAATATCGATCTGGAGGTAGGTGCGGGAGAGTTTGTCGGCGTTATGGGACCGTCAGGCAGCGGGAAGACGACGCTGCTTAATTTGCTTGCAACGATTGATCGCCCGACGTCGGGGACGATTGAGATTAACGGCGTCAATCCGACTAAGCTTACGGATAACAAGCTGGCATTGTTTCGCAGGCGTGAGCTAGGATTCGTATTTCAGGATTTCAATCTGCTTGATACATTGTCAATTAAGGAAAATATAATATTGCCTCTCGTTATGGAGGGGATGGCGCCTAAGCTGATTGAGCAGAGACTTAAGTCAATCGTGGACATGCTGCAGATCGGAGCCATACAAGAGAAAAGAACGTACGAAGTATCCGGTGGTCAGAAGCAGCGTGCAGCGATTGCAAGAGCGATCATTCACCAGCCCTCGCTTGTGCTTGCAGATGAGCTGACCGGCAACCTGGACTCCAAGTCGGCCAAGGATGTCATGGACGCGCTGAAGGAAATGAACGAGAAATTCAAAGCGACTGTGCTCATGGTAACGCATGATCCGTTCTCGGCAAGCTATTGTCAGCGCATTGTGTTTATAAAAGACGGCAAGTTTTTCTCGGAAATTCGCAGAGGTTCGAACCGCCAGGCGTTCTTCCAACAAATATTGGACGCGCTAAGCGTGCTGGGAGGGAATTTCGATGACGTTCCGTTCGCTCGCGCTTAGTAACGTTCGGGGGAATTGGCGTTCATACAGTGCGTTTTTCCTTAGCAGCGTATTTTCGGTCCTTATTTTCTACCTGTATGCGTCGTTCTTGAATCATCCCGATGTGGTCAATGGACATATATTGGGCGCGGCTAAAGTACACCAAGGTATGAAGTTTTGTTTGTATATCATCATCATTTTTTCATTTCTCTTTATTTTGTATTCCAATTCTGCATTTCTGAAGACGAGGAAGCAGGAGTTCGGATTATTTTCCTTATTCGGCATGACGAAGTCGCAGCTCCGCAAGCTGGTCATTTATGAGAACATCGTCATTGCCATTCTGGCAATTGCTGTCGGCATCGGGCTGGGCATTCTGTTCAGCAAGCTGTTCTTTATGGCACTCGCTGCTCTGCTTGGCATGAACGACACCATCGCATTCGCCGTTCCGTTGAGAGCGGTATGGATAACCTCAGGCGGATTTTTTGCCCTGTTCCTGCTGATCTCCGTATGGACGGTCCTGAGGATGGGCCGGACTGAAATTATCGACCTGCTGAAAGCATCGAGGCAACCAAAGGGGAAACTGGTCTACTCTCGTTGGCTCGTTATTCTCACAATCCTATGCCTGGGCTCGGGGTATGGAATGGCACTTTTAATGGACAATGATTCCTTTTTATTGCTAAGCTTACCGGTTCTTATTACGGTCGTGATCGGGACGTATTTTCTTTTCACCCAGCTCAGCATTATTGTCTTGCAATTTATTCAAAAGCGTCTCGGCTTTTATTACAAGCGAACCAATATGCTTATCTTTGCGCAGCTGGGCTACAAAATTAGAGACAATGCCCGTATTCTGTTCGTCGTATCCATTCTAAGCGCCGTTATTATGACAGCTCTTGGCGCGGTATATATTATGCATGTTCAGGGTAAGCAGGATTTAATGAAGGATTCGCCGTTCTCGCTTGCTTATGTGGAAAAGGGTCTGCACATGCATAATGTTATCAATCCGGATGAGCTCAGGCGCATCGTGAAGGAAGACGGGTTTTCGTTCGAGAATGAAGCTAAAGTGGTCAGTATTGGCTTGGAAAAGTATTCGATTACGTTTGATACAGACCGGTCCACTCAGCTAGGCAACGGACATATCGAAGAAAATGAATATCAGGTTGACGCCATGATTATATCCGCTTCCGACTACAACAAGCTTGCTAAGGAGCAGGGCAAACCGCAAATTGTTGTCGAGAGCGGCAAGCTGACGCTGCTGTATCGCAACTTTAACCAGAAAGTATTTGGCAGCGGGAAGGCGACGGGTTATATAAACGGAGAAAAAATCGAATTGCCCGTATCGGGTTCCTTAGATACAAACGTGATGAATAACTGGATTAAATCTAATATTCTCACACTGGTCATGGACGATTTAAGCTTTATAAATAGAATCTCAGGCATCCCTGAAGATAAACAGCGTGTATTTTATGGATTTGAGCTGAAAAATTGGGAGAAGGCCGCGCCAACAGTGGCGAAGCTGAACAAAATCGTATCGCCGGAGATGGAAAGGGAAACGGACTTCGGACGTCCTGAGCGATATTCGGAGATGAGCGAAGTCGTCTCACTGACGCTGTTTATCGGGATGTTCATCAGCTTATTGTTCTTCATCGCCGCGGGCAGCATGATCTACTTCAAGCTATTCACAGAAATTCAAGAGGATCAAGCGCAGTTCAAGGGTTTGACCCGAATCGGCATGACACGGAAGGAAATTCGTCGTATCGTCGTTTCGCAAATTGCGATTATTTTCTTTATCCCATGTGTCGTAGGCATTAGCCATGCGCTGTTCGCGATGTTTGCGCTCGACAATCTGATGAATACGTCCAATTGGATCTACTCATTTGTTGTCATCGGTATCTATGTAGGCATGCAGACGATTTACTTCCTGCTTGCTAGCAACAGCTACATGAAGAGTATGCTTAGAGGTTCGGAAGCTTGAAGATAGATCGCAAATCCCCCTGATGACTATGAGGAACCTAGCATCGTATAAAGGCATGCGAAGCCTCCTGTACCGCATTAATTGCGGGTACGGGAGGCTTTTGACTTATTAGTCCCATCAGCCCGGACTCTTGCTGCTCAGACCCTTTACGATGCCCACAGAACAGTCCCCGCTTCGATACCCCGGCTCCGTTGGACATGAGTAGCTGGTGCCATCGAGTACATTCAGCAGCGTGAGCCGTTGCCCGTGCTTGGCTCCTGTATCGATGGCTATCCGCCTTCCGTCGGTCCATACTTCACCCGGAGCCGCTCCAAGCTTGCTCGTTGGCGTATGGCCGAACATAATGCGCCGCCATCGATGATCGCTTAGATTGCTTGGGTCACCGTCAATGATGGCGGCCAGTTGCTCCAGCGGATAGTCATGGAAGTCTTCCCGAATCTCGGTCATGTCGCGGACAGACTGCTCGCGAAGCGGGATGCCTGGACGCAAGCCGGCGTGTACGAACAAAATTTCATGGTCAATGATGCATATCGGAAGTGAGTTAATCCACTTCACGTATTGCTTTTGCTGGCCTGGAATTCTTCCACGTGCCCGATATCGCTTGGATAGGGCGACCAGCTTCAGCTCCTGATTGCCGGGAATGGCGAGGGCGCCTTGCGCGACCAGTTCCCCCACCATATCCAGCGTGCTCCATGAAGCGGGATTATCGGCATCAATGTAATCGCCAAGCAGCAGCAACTGGTCTCGTGACGGATTGTATGCGGCCGCATGTAACAGACGCATAAGGCCATCCTGATGTCCGTGTATATCCGATATGGCAAGTATCCGCTTGGCGCTCGCCATCATGTTGTCATTGTTCATGTCAATCGACTACCTTTCATCCTCATCCCGGTAGATATAAGCGGATTGTTCAGGGAGATCGATTGCAATCTGCTCTCCGGCAGTCAGAGGGGTCTCATGAACAATATATAGCTTTTGACTGCAATCGGTCTCGGCTACTGCACGCCTCCTAATGCCCGACGAGATGCAATTCATATCGCCATATTATTTCATTTTTGTTACCCAGAACCCTGCAATGACCATCGCAAGTCCCACATAAGTGTTCCACTTCGGTACTTCCTTCATGAGGATAAAGCCCAATACAACACATACGAGAATTTCGACCCCTTTGGACAAGGTAAGGGCAAAGGTCAACTGACCGAATACGCGGTGAACAAATTTCACGCCATATCCAATCATTAAGTTTGCGGCAAAAAAAAGCGGGATCAGCTTGGTCTGATACCATACGGTCGTCCAAAATGCAGGGTCGATGTGCTTGCTTTGATAGGCGAATATGCCATTGACCGTAAATAACCCCACAAGCAGCAGGACGAGGGCATAAATAAGCAGCATGTCAGCCTCCATTAATCGTGATGTAGCTTGCCGGATTTATGTTTCCCCGGGGAAAGTTTTTTAACCGCCCTCAACAGACCATTCAAGAACGGCCGCTTAGCGGAACCATTCCACTACACCAATCATACTGAGCAAACCGATTATAAAGGCAAACGTCGCCGATCGTTCGTAGCCATGTCCATGTGTCTCGGGAATCAGTTCTTTGTATACGATAAAAAGCATAGCCCCTGCAGCAAAAGCAAGGCCATAAGGGACTAGGGACACCGCAAAGCTGGCCAGATGATAGCCGAGAAAAGCTGCCGACATTTCGATCAAACCTGTTAGCGTTGCGACGAGAAGTGCTATGCGGCGGCTGACACCCTGGTTCACTAGAAACAACGCGACCAAAAAACCCTCCGGCGCATTCTGGAGTCCGATGGAGAGCGATACAATCACCCCCAAATTGTCACTCCCGCTAGCAAAGCTGGCCCCGACCGACAACCCCTCCGGCACATTATGAAAAGCCATCGCCATGACAAGCGTCAAAGATTCCTTCGGTAGCGTCACCCCCATCCTTTCATGCTGAAGATCCACATGCGGGACGAATTGCTCCAACAGGCTGAGCAAAAGCGCGCCTATAAGCACACTGAAAAAAAGAACATATAGATTAGTCAGTTTAAGCGAAGCGGGAATCAGCCCGTATGTGGAAGCCGCAACCATAACCCCGGCTGTGTAGGCTAGCAAAATATCCATTCGGCGATGAGAGATACGTCGAAAAAACAACACTGGTAAAGCGCCGATGCCGGTCGCGAGTGCGCAGAGCACCATGCCTACAACATGTCCATTCATAGACCTATCCTCCTACTGCAGCTTCAAAGTTTCCTATGACAAGCACCCCCATCTTATAGCTATATGTACAAGCTGGTAGGAAAAGAAGTCCAAAAAAAGGTTGACAAATTGCCCTATGTCTACTATTTTGTATTTAACCATTAGTTTTGCCTTAGGGAAAAACTTTTGTCATAAATCATATTTTGTTGCCTCGTCCAACTAGAGCGGGGAGAATTAGGAGGAGAGAGAAACGTGAGAAACAGATTAAAGGGAAAAAGAGGCGGATTCATTGCTATTATGCTGGTGCTGTCATTGTCGCTGCTTGCGGCTTGCAGTGCTGAGGGGAAGAAGCCCGGCAAGAGTGAGAACGGGAAGATCAATATTGTGACGACTATCGCGCAAATCGCTGAGCCGTTATCCGTCATTGGCGGCGATAAGGTAGATGTACATAGCTTGATGGGCCCTGGCGTCGATCCGCATCTGTATACGGCCACGCAAGGCGATATTGCCACACTGGAGAATGGCGATATGATTTTTTACAGTGGTTTGCATCTGGAGGCTAATATGCTGAAAGTATTTGAGGAGATTGGCAAAAACAGACCGGTTCTCGCGATCGGAGAAGTTATTCCGGAGGAGGAGCTGCTGAGGGATGCGGGAGGTGCGATTGACCCGCATATCTGGTTTGATATCGATCTCTGGAAGCAAGCGCTATCCGCCGCAACAGATGAGCTGAAGAAAGCACTGCCGGATGATGCAGATTACTTCGACAACAATCGGAAGAGTTACTTCGACAAGCTGGATGCGCTGAAAGCAGATGCGCAGGAGAAGGTTGGCCAAATCCCGCAGGACAAACGGATACTAGTTACTGCGCATGATGCATTCGGTTACTTTGGACGATTGCTCGGCATTCAGGTTGTTGGTTTGCAAGGGCTTAGTACAGAGGACGAGATTGGGTTGTCGGATATCGATGATACGATCTCGACGCTTATCGCGCATGACGTGCCAGCCGTCTTCATTGAGAGCAGCATTAATCCGGCATCGATCAACGCCGTAATCGAAGGGGCGAAGAAGAAAGGGCTGGATGTCAAGCTGGGCGGAGAGCTGTTCTCCGATGCAATGGGCGAGGCTGGAACCTTGGAAGGCACTTATCTGGGCATGTACGCTCATAATGTGGATACCATCGCTGGGGCACTCAGCGGGAAGGGGCAATAAGATGATGCCAGTCTTAAGCGTGAACGGATTATCCGCTTCCTACAGGAAGAACAAGGTGCTCAATGAGGTTCGGTTCGATGTGCAGCAGGGGACGCTGACCAGCATCGTAGGGCCGAACGGAGCCGGCAAGTCCACCTTGCTGAAAGTGATGCTGGAGCTGCATCCCAAGTTGTCCGGCACAGTCCAGTTTTTTGGCTCCACCTACAGCCAGGCTAAGTCCCGCATCGGATATGTTCCGCAAAGAGGTTCTGTGGATTGGGATTTTCCGACTAATGCACTGGATGTCGTCATGATGGGACTATACGGAAAGATCGGATGGCTGAAGTGGCCGAAACGGTCCCACCGGGATCTGGCGATGGCGGCGCTCGATGAGATGGGCATGGCCGACTATGCCGATCGTCAGATCAGCCAGCTGTCCGGCGGCCAGCAGCAGAGAGTATTCCTGGCACGCGCGCTCGTTCAGGATGCGGACCTGTACTTTCTCGATGAACCGCTGGCAGGCGTTGATGCCGCGACGGAGCGGGCCATTATGGATACGCTCAAGGTGCTTAAGAACAAGGGAAGGACAGTGATGGTTGTCCATCATGATTTGCAGACCGTCGAAGATTATTTTGACCAGGTGCTGATGCTGAATCGGGGCGTCATCGCTCATGGCAAGACGGCAGAGACGTTTACGAAGGAAAATATATATCGGACTTACGGCGGAACGTTAAGGTGGATGGAGGAGAAACTGGGATGAGCCTGGCTTTGTCACATAATGCTCAATGGGTACTCTTCAGTACGTTGATTCTCGGCATGGCAGCAGGTGTGATGGGATGCTTCGCTTATTGGAAGCGGCAAAGCCTGATGAGCGATGCCTTGTCCCATGCCGCCCTGCCTGGCGTAATTGTCGGCTTTATGATCGCGGGGACGAAGAGCTTGCCGCTCATGATTGCAGGCGCAGCGGTCAGCGCATTGCTAGGGGCGTTCCTGATTCAGTGGATTCGCTCGTCCTGCCGGGTCAAGGAGGATGCTGCGATGGGGATGATTTTGTCCGTATTCTTCGGTCTTGGCATCATGCTGCTTACGTTCGTAAATCGGATGGGCGGCGGCAGCCAAAGCGGGCTGGACAGCTTCATCTTCGGCCAAGCGGCATCCATGGTTCGCAAGGACGTCATCACGATGTCGGTTCTCGCGCTTCTGGTGGTTCTCATTTCGATTATCGCATTCAAGGAATGGAAGCTGTTTTTATTCGATCCGCAATTCGCCAAGGGACTGGGGCTGTCCGGGCGTTGGATGAACAGCATTTATATGACGGTGCTCGTACTGGTCATTGTAATTGGCATACAGGCAGTAGGTGTCATTCTAATGGCGGCGTTGCTTATTATTCCGGCTGTCAGCTCCAGATATTGGACCAATTCCTTTCTCTGGATGGTCGTCCTGTCGGGGGTATTCGGTGGGGTGGCTGGCATGGCAGGCACGCTGATCAGTACGTTCGGCAAAGGATGGCCGACAGGCCCATTTATTGTTATTGCCGCATCTGGGATCTTCCTCGTTTCCCTTGCCTTTGGCGCCCGTAAAGGGATGCTCGTTCTGTACCTGCAGCGTTATGCGCAGAAGAAATCGCTCACGGAGTCCTTGCCCGGACAGAGAGTGCTGGAGAGGGGCGAAGCTTAGATGAGTTATGCAGGCTGGATATTGTTAACGGCGTCGCTAGTTGGACTTTCCTGCGGCTTTATCGGAGTATTGCTTATTTTGCGAAGAATGGCGATGATGGCTGACGCGATCAGCCATACCGTGCTTCTTGGCATTGTGGTCGCTTATTTGGTCACGCGGGAGCTCAGCGGTGTGCATATGCTGATCGGGGCAATCGCGGCAGGACTTCTGACGTCTGTGCTGGTTCAATGGTTTCATGCCAGAGGCGTACAGCAGGAAGCGTCCATTGGCGTTGTATTTACCACTTTGTTCGCTATTGGCGTCGTTCTAGTGGCCACCAAGGTCGGGAATGCGCATTTGGACGTCAAACATACGTTAATGGGCGAGATTACATTTATTCCTTGGGAGAGAATCGAACTGCCGTGGATCGGCTCTATTCCGGAAGCTGTATTTATTTTGTCTCTAGTCCTCATCGTAGTGTTAGTAGCTATATTAGCCTTCTATAAGGAATGGAAAATTACATCCTTCGATCCTGCGCTCGCTGCCAGTCTGGGATTGCCGGTAGTGCTCATGCATTATGTCTTTATGTCGCTCGTCTCTGTAACGACAGTTGCAGCCTTTGATGCTGTTGGCGCCATTATGGTCGTTGCCATGCTCATAACCCCGGCGGCGGCAGCGTACTTATGGACGGACCGTCTATCTGTTATGTTCATCCTAAGCGGCGCATTCGGCGTATTGTCGGCAGTCTCAGGCTATTATGTGGCGGCCTGGCTGGATACGTCCATCTCGGGTTCAATGGCCTTCTCGACCGGAATCGTCTTTATGATCAGCTTTGTAGCTTCGCCGCGGCACGGTCTGGCATCCCGCTGGTTCCGTCCTCGCCCTGCGGCGGCTCAAGAGGCTTAACGAAATATGATGACGCCGGTGATGGAGGATCATTTGAAGCATATTTATTTGCTGTCACGGAGAAAGGGCTGCGTAAGGGTGTCGGATGTGGCAGAGGCGTTGTCTGTTCATTTGTCGACGGTATCGAAGATGGCGCTGAAGCTGCGGGAATCCGGCTATGTGAGCTATGAAAAGTATGGACAGATCGCCCCTACGTATGCCGGGCTGAAGGCAGGCAAGCAATTAATCGGCAAGCATCGGATGCTGGTCAGGCTGCTTCGTCACGCAGGCGTGCCGGAAGATCAGGCATCCGAGGAAGCGGAGCGGCTGGAGCATCATCTGAGCTGGGATTCGGCATCTAAGCTGGAGGCGCTGCTTTCGTTGATAGAGAAGAACGCAACGGCTCTGGAACATCAGTCCGGCGTCATTACGGAGGCGACAAGTGCAACTGAAAAGTAAGATTGAAGAAGCCTCGCATCCCTTATCAAGGGGATGGAGGCTTCTTTGGCATGGGAGGCGGGATGGGTTTGCTTTATGGTGATGAATGCATCGCTAGTTCTTGTATAGCGGATACGGTTGCAGCTTTAGACGAGTTTGATCATAGCTTTACGTAGGTCACTTAGGTTCAGCTACAGCTTTACAAAGAAACGAATCATGGCTTTGATCATATGCTCTCGTCCGATGGGTCCCCAAGGATCCCATTCTCTGCTGTCGGGGTAATAAACCCGGTTTTCCTTGACCGCCCGCAGCTTCTGCCATCTGGGATCAGCGCTAAATTGGTGAATGACCGGCTCTTCGCTCCAAACGACAAGAAGCTGTTCGGGGTCCCAGCTCGTCAGTTGATCGAAGGCATCTTCCATATACGTGCCATGTTGAATACGTTCATCCGGCTGGAATTGCAGCCGTCCATAGAATAGGTCTGTCAAAGCATGCTCCTTCATGCCGTATATCCGGCAATTGCCAGGGAGCAGTCTAATGATGGTCCACTTGCCGTGTTTCGTGACGGGCTCCAGCTTGCGCCTCGCTTCCTGTTCCAAGACGGACATAGCGCGGATTGTGCGCTCTGCCTCCGCCATCCGATCAACCCGACTCGCAATAGCGCGGAAGTAATGCTCCCAGCTTGTTGCATGATCGATTAGAATGGCGCTTCCCTCTTCTCCCCAATGCTTATCGCCCAGATCATGGGTGAGCTTCGTTCGCAGAATTAAGTCGGGACCAAGCGGAACGACATCGCTTGAACGAATGGGATGCTCGGCATTAAGCGGGACGGTGCCGCTTAGCCGGTCATGCAGGTAGCTGGGAAATCCCGACGGCGTCAAGTGATAGGAGGGGAAGCTCGGAGCGGCGACGGGAAGGATGCCGAGCGCAAGCAAATGGTCCTGCAGTGCCAGGCTGCTCACAACGGCGATCTTGCGGTCTCGGCGTTTCAGATAGACGGAGGGCGAGATGCCTTCTGTTTTTTTGAAGACGCGGCTGAAGTAGAGCTCGTCCTGGTAGCCGACACTGACAGCGATATCCCTGAGCGATGCTTGCTTGTCGGTCATCAGCTCCTTCGCCTTCAGCATGCGAAGCTTCGTCAGGTAACTGCCCGGAGAGAGGCCGGTCAGCTTCTTGAATGCCCGGCAATAAGAGCTTGGCGTCATGCCCGCTAATCTGGGCAGCTCACTAATCTGCAAAGACTTGGATAGGCGGCGCTCCATATAATCGATCGTGGACTGGATGGAATCGGTACCCGCACGAGATGGCGCGTGCTGATGGGCATGAAGATGCAGGAGCAGCTCATACAAGGCCAGCTGCTTCCTCATATCTCCCAGTATGCCGGTTTCATTCAGCGCTTGCCGAAGATTAGTGAGATGTAGCTCGGTTTGAGCCGAAGCGGCGCGATAGGAGCAGTGATCTCCGTGCATTAGTTCATAATTGCCGATGGACTGCTCATTCTCTCCAAGCTGAACGGCAGAATAATGCACAACGCTTAGCTTCAGGCTGCCGCCGGGATCAGCCATAAGCTCGAAGCTTGTTTCGCCGGGCTGGGCAAAAAAGAAGGAGCCTTCGCGAAGCGGACAAGAACGTCCGCTGCTCAAAAACAGCATGCCGGCTCCGCTTTGTACAATGCCGATCAGGCCGTTTTCCGCATACTGCGGTTCAGTGCGGAAGCCTTCTTTGTAATGATAGGATGCAATATGTATTGGATAGCAAGTGAAATAGGAATGGGGTATCATGGCACGGCAGTCCTTTTCTATTAGAGATTTGCTATTAGGATTCATTGGGTAGAAGAGAAAACTTGATATTGATAATTGTTATCAATTACAATTCTAGCAATATATCGGTGATGCGGCAATAGGCAATGTGATGGCGGGCATCATTCATGTATGAGGAGTGCTGAAATTTTTGTCCATACGAATCGGACAATATCGTGTATGGGAATCGAAAATTGCGATAGGTACAATAGGTATTGAAAATGATTATCATTCACATGGGGTTTGGGGGTTGTGGAATCATTCGTTACGTATCTCTCATGATGTTGGTAGTCCTCCTCTTGACGGGCTGCACTGCAGGCGCTTCCGAAGGGAAGAAGGGGTCCGGCGCGGTTGTCGCCGATGATTCTCTGCAGACGGATAGCAAGAAGGATCGACTTGCCCTTATAGAGGCAGCCGAGATCGACGATGTGTCGTCTGCGGCGGAGGAAATGTCCAGCTTGATCAAAACGTTCAAAACGGCAGTAGAGTCCGATGACAGGGAAGAAGCTGCTCGCCAGGCTGAACGCATGGCAGCGCTTTGGAAGTCGCTCAGCGAGAAGGCAGTTGACGCGCAGCCAGAGAAGCTGCAGCAGATTGAAGCCGATCTGGTCGGAGTGCTGGACGAAGTTGCTGCATCCGATTGGGACAAGACGCGGCTTGTTGATCTGGATTATTCGCTCTATCAAGGCTTCCGTGATGTGAAGCCAGCTTTGCAAAATTAAACAAGAAGTTAGGAGATTGTGAACAAGATGATTAGAAGAAAAATGTTATCCTTGCTTTTGGCGGTCGCGCTGATCGTCGCTCTAGTACCGGCTACGGTCGCGGGCGCCGCAGTCAAATCCGTCAATGTAACCATCGACGGCAAGAAGCAGACGTATAGTGTAAGTCCGCGCATTGAGAACGGTCGCACGCTTGTCCCTTATCGCGCCATTGCGGAAGCGCTAGGCGGCACGGTAAGCTATGATGCGAAGAGCAAAAAAGCAACCATTAAGAAAAGCGGTCAAACGATCGAATTGACGCAAGGCAGCAAGTCGGCCCGTATTAACGGCTCAGCTGTAACGCTGGACGCAGCTCCGCTGAACGTAAGCGGAACCTTGCTTGTGCCGCTTCGCTTCGTAGGCGAGTCGCTGGGCGTATGGGTAACTTGGAATCAGTCTTCCTCGACAGCTGTCCTGGAGACAAAGCGTACTTTCAAGCATGATCTTGGCAGCACGACATTGAATGGTGTTCCGAAACGTGTCGTTGTTTTGTTCAACGGAGGCGTTGATATCTCGGTTCTGCTTAAAGTAAAACCGGTAGGCGCAGTTGAATCCTATATTCAACAGCCATTCTACGAATATATTCGTTCGAACCTGATTGGCACGAAGACGCTGGGCGATGAGACACAGCCGAACGTTGAAGCAATCGTGGCCCTCAAGCCGGATGTTATTATCGCAACAAAAGACAGACATGAAGGCATCTACGGTCAATTGAGCAAAATCGCTCCTACAATTGTAACGAAAGATCTGGCTGATTGGCAGGACAACTTGCAGGTGATGTCTAAAGTATTGAATAAAGAAGATATCGCTACTTCGTTTTTGGCTGATTGGAAGAAGCAAGTTGCTGATTTCAAGAGCAAGCTCCCTGCAAAAGATAAAGGCGCGGCAATCTCCATCATTCGGGTTAACCCGAACGGCACAGCAAGAGCCTATAATACGGGCTTTGCCTACAAGATCTTCCAGGAGCTGGGCTTCTCGACGCCTAAGGCGCAGCTGGCTGTAGGTCAGGAGATCATTCCGGTTGCTTCGCAGGAGCAAATCAGCTTGCTCGACGGCGACTATATCTTCGACTTTACAACAGACTGGGACGGCGACGGCGCTATTCTGCAGCATCAGAAAACGTGGACCAGCAGCGCGCTCTGGAAAAACCTGAATGCTGTTAAAAACAACAAGTATTACAAAGTCAATTCCGTAACGTGGAATCTGTCCGGCGGCGCACTTGCGGCTAAACTCATGCTGGATGATCTCTACTTCTACTTCGGTCTGGAATAATAGCTAATCACACATAAGCAAGGCCAATGAAAGAATGGGCTGATCAGCCCATTCTTTTGTTGCGTGTTCGCACCAGGGGAGGAAGGAAGAAGGTTATGGAAAGGAAGATCAGAAGCAACGCCTATCGCAGCGCTGGATTGCTGGGGGGATTCGTCTTGTTGATAGCCAGCTTCATTCTCAGCATGAGATTTGGATTTGTATCGATCAGTTGGAGCGATATCCTCTCATCCATTATCAGCTACGACGATGGGGATATGAATCAAGTCGTCGCGCGAACAGCCAGACTGCCCAGGGCGCTGATTGCCGCAACGGTAGGAGGCTCGCTTGCTTTGGCGGGCGCCATTCTGCAAAGCGTGACCCGCAATCCGCTCGCCTCTCCCAGTGTGCTGGGCATTAATGCTGGCGCCTCGATCGCTGTTGTCGCCGCTATTACGCTAGCCTCTATCCGCGAGTCGGAAGTGTTAATGTGGATTTCGTTCTTTGGTGCAGCCGTTGCGGCTGTGGCAGTCTATGCGCTGGGCTCACTTGGGAGAGAAGGGCTGTCGCCGCTTCGCATTATTCTTGCAGGCTCTGCGATGACGGCGTTATTCTCCTCGTTGACGCAGGGGATGCTGGTTCGCAATGAGAGCGGACTGCAGGATGTATTGTTCTGGCTAGCAGGCTCTGTAGCGGGTCGAACGATAGAGATGCTGCTGCCTGTGCTTCCCTTTATGGGAGTCGGCTGGCTGCTTGCATTTGCCTTGTCCAGACACTGGAACATTATGGCGATGGGCGAGGAGTCAGCCAAAGGTCTGGGACAAAATATGACCTTGATGAAGGTGGCTGCCGGTCTCATCGTGATCTTGCTGGCGGGAAGCGCTGTTACAGTTGCAGGGCCGATTGGACTGATCGGCATTATCGTCCCGCATCTTGCTCGGGGGATGGTGGGCCTAGACTATCGGTGGCTTATGCCGTATAGCGCTGTACTTGGAGCAAGTCTGCTGCTGCTGGCTGATCTGGTCGCCAGATTCATTATATTTCCCTTGGAAGTGCCGGTGGGCATTATGACGGCTGCGCTGGGTGCGCCGTTCTTCATCTATCTCGCGCGAAAGGGGCGTGCGAAGCTGTGAGTTCAATTGCTAATGGAGTGGCTTCAACCGAGGCATCGGGCAAAAAACGAAAGTCAGCGGCGCGAGTTGTAATCGGGCTGTCTCTTGGCATCATCGGGTTATCCGTCTTATACCTTACAATGGGCGACAGTATGATCGGCCTGCATCGCGTATGGCAGGCGCTATGGGGACGCGGTGGTATGGAGGATGTTCTAATCGTACAGACGTTTCGAGCGCCGCGGCTAGTCATTGGGTTGCTCGTAGGAGCGGCCTTGGCGACAGCGGGCGCTATCCTGCAGGCGGTCATTCGGAATCCGCTTGCCGCGCCGGACGTGGTCGGCATTACGGGCGGCGCATCGTTTGGAGCTGTATTGTTCCTTACCGTATTGTCTGGCGTATTCGGCCGCGGGCTGCTGCCTGTAGCTGCCATAGTCGGCGCGTTCTGTGCTTCCGCGCTTGTCTACATACTGGCTTGGCGGAAGGGAACGGACTCGCTCCGACTAGTGCTGGTGGGCATCGGCGTCGCTTCGCTGCTGTCGGCGGGTACATCGTTTCTGCTCACATTTAGTCCTGCCTACTCCGCTACTTCGGCATACATTTGGCTGACAGGCACGATTTATGGCTCGACGTGGGGAGATGTTGTTATGCTTGCCCCTTGGCTAATCGTGTTCGGCATCATTTTGTATTTCAATACCGGCAATCTGCATGCCCAACTGCTTGGAGATGAGATTGCCATCGGAATTGGTTCCCCTGTGCAGCGTCACAGGCTGCTGCTTGTATCGCTAAGCGTCGCGCTTGCCGGCTCTGCCGTCGCTATCGGCGGCTCTATCGGCTTTGTAGGGCTTATAGCGCCGCATATGGCAAGACGTCTGGTCGGCCCCGTCATACACCGTGTGCTTCCTGTCAGCGCTTTGATCGGGGCCATCGTGGTGGCCGCAGCGGACTTGATCGGCCGAACCGCATTTCTGCCGCTCGATATCCCAGTCGGCGTGTTTACGTCTGCGGTCGGCGCACCCTTTTTCATCTATTTGTTGTACCGTTCCAGAAGAGCAGGTTAGTGGGGAACGGGCTGACGGAGACGATTCTTTCGTGTTATTAGATTAGCTTGTCTTCGCGTGTGCGGGCCTATCTCCCGTCACATGCGGTAGCCATGCCAATACTTCGCCAAATCCCGGAGAAAAATTAGAAAATGAATAGCGGCGCCACACACAACTAATTGCGCTAAGAAACGGCTAACCCTCAAAATTATCGTTAATCGTCAGAAGGAAGTCCCTTCTTCCATTGGAAGCAAAAAGAAACCTTTCCTTGATACAAGGGTAGGCCACCGGCCAACCAAACATCAAAGGAGAGGTTTCTTTGTTTACTTCATATCTCACGCTTCGCTCGACCACCATTTGCTCGCTCAAGAAGGCTGCAATAGGCCAAAAGGTGAAGAATGGTAACTCCACGATGAATATGTCGAGCGATCCCGCTTACAAGCTTAAGCTTTGGTCATCCCTTCGCCAAACTCTACATCGATGCGGAGCACTTCAGAGCGGCTTCCGATACGCAGCGGCGGTCCCCAGAAGCCGAAGCCGGAGGATACGATCGCATGCAGGCCGCCTTTCCGCAAATAACCCCAGTCAAGCTCGAACATTCTTCTTGTGATCAGATGGTTCGGAGCGAGCTGTCCTCTATGGGTATGGCCGGACAGGCTAAGGTCAATACCGTTATCCGCTGCAGCAGCCAGATCCGACGGCTGATGGTCCAGCATGATGACGGGGAGCGAGCGGTCAAGCGGCTCGACCAGTTCCTTGATGCTTTGCCGTCCGCCGTTCTGGCTGCCGACGGCTTTATCCTTGCGGCCTACTACCGCAAATTCATCTCCAATAATAACGGTTTCGTCCATCAGAACTCGAATGCCGATGCTATTCATTTCGGCGACGAATTCAGGAACCTTTCCGCCGTAATATTCATGATTGCCAGTTACCGCATAGACGCCAAGCGGCGCTTCCAATTGTCCGATGACATGCTTCATCCCTTTTTTGAGGAATGGAGCCAGGTCGTCATCCAGAATATCGCCGGGCAGCAAGATGATATCCGGTTTAATCTCCTCGACCTTCCGCAACAGCTTCCGCAGCTGGCGATTGCCGATGACAGTGCCGAGATGTAGATCGGAGGCCATTGCGATCGTAAGCTTTTGACGATTGCCGGCCGATTTTGGAATACGCACCTGATAGTTTCGGATGACAGGCGACCACGCGTTGCGCGATCCAAGTACAAGCAGTACGATCAACAGCAGCAGGACGACACCGCCGACAGCCGTAATATAGATGTCCGCCCCTGCGCCTCCCCATTTCAGCAGCAGTCCCGCAATGTCTGCAATCGGCAACAGAAGAACGCAGTATTGCAATAATCCTAGCCAGTAAGAACCAATGAACTTCAATGGGGTTGTGAGCCAGCCAAGCGGCGCCGACTGCGCCAGTCTGCCTACGATATAGCCAAGAGCCAGCAGGGCGATGATGCAGGAATAAAAGACGGCATTCTTCCACCCCGCCACTTGGGACAGGAAGAGCCAGCCGTTCCATCCAATATAGCCAGCCAGCGCGCCGTAAATAAGCAGAAATCCGAGAATTGAAAAAACAGCACGCAGTTTCATTGTGAAATCGAGCTCCTTTTTATGAAAAATAGATATTCTAGCAGAAGGAATGCTCCTACTATAGCATAGTCGAAGGGGCTGACGCTAATCTGATAGAAGGGGTCGGAAAAGGCGCAGCAAGGGGCTTCTCGCCTCAATAAATGTACGATCGGATAAGAGCCGATATGAGGTGTTTACGAACTTATCATATAGATGTTAGGTGCGACATCCTGCGAGCACATGAACCTTACAAAAATGTCATGTTATATGTACGGAAAATCGATGGATAACAGCCAGGCCGTGACCTTATACTGTGGCTAGCTTAATTAGACGGAGGAAGATGGCATTATGACTTATCAACGAATCGATGAATTGGATTTTGTGCGGGGATTTGCGCTGCTTGGCATCCTGCTCATGAATGCGATTGCGCTGCTTCAATTGCCTCTGCCTGACGCGGGGACGGGGAGCGAGGAGTATCAACGACTGCTTTATTTGCTTGTTGAAGCCCGGTTTTTCAGCATGTTCTCATTTTTGTTCGGGGTCGGTTTTTATTTGTTCATCATGCGAGCCCGTGACAAAGGACGCAACGGTTACCTGCTGTTCCTTATACGTATAGCGGTGCTATTAGGCTTCGGCTACCTGCATTCGATCTATCATCCGGGAGAGGTGCTGATGAACTATGCGATATGCGGCTTGCTGCTGCTTCCATTTTACAAGGTGAACCGGTGGGTGAATCTTTCGATCGGTGTGGTGCTGCTTGGCGTGTTTGCGGTGTTTGGCGCCAAAGCGCTGATGCCGTTTCCGTTTATGCTGCTAGGGGTAGCGGCGGGACAGCTCCACTTGTTCCAGCGGATTCAGGAGCGGCGACGAATGTTTGAGATAGCTTCTGTAGTGTTGGTTGCCGTGGCGGCAGCGGCTCTTCAATATCAATATGGGCTTGCGCCGAGCGAGCCGTTCGTACCGATAATAATGGAAGGGACGGGCGATCCGCAGCTGGAGCAGTCGAATCACTATTTGAAGGCGGGGCTGTTGATCGGACCGCTGGTCGCTTTCGCTTATATGGCGCTGCTGCTGCTCCTGCTTCAGATCAAGCTGATCCGCAAACTGCTGGACCCAATGAGGGCGATGGGACGGATGGCGCTGACGAATTATATCGGGCAAACCGTGCTGGTGCTGGTCGCCGGTCAATGGCTGGGCCTTGAGGGGTTAGCTAGCTGGATGGAAGTCTTGTGGCTATGCCTTGGCATTTATCTGTTTCAATTAATCGCAAGCTCAATATGGCTTCATTATTTTGCGATGGGTCCGTTGGAGTGGCTCTGGCGGGCGGCTACGTATCTGCGCTGGCCCCCGGTTTTCAACAGGCAGCGGCTGGGAATCGGTGAGGTTGCAGCAAAGAGCATACTGTAGACCGGCAAAGGGCGGGCTTGGCGTTGCGCGGGCACTGCTCCCTATGGTATCGTGTCACCATATGATACGGGATTGGGGAGAAGAGAGGCATGAAAGCACTTGTGCTAGCGGAAAAGCCAAGCGTGGCGAAGGAAATCGCGAGAGTGCTTGGTTGCACAACCAAGCAGAAAAGTTATATGGAAGGACCGGCATACGTTGTAACATGGGCGCTCGGTCATTTGGTAACGCTCGCTGAACCGGAGGATTACGACGGGAAATATAAGACCTGGAATCTGGAAGACTTGCCGCTGCTGCCGGCGAAAATGAATCTGAAGGTGCTGAAAGAAACGTCGCATCAGTTCCGGGCTGTCTCGCAGCTGTTCAAGCGGAGCGATATCAGTGAATTGATTATCGCGACGGACGCGGGGCGTGAGGGAGAGCTCGTCGCCCGCTGGATTATGGAGCTTGTCCACTGGCGCAAGCCAGTCAAGCGGCTATGGATTTCATCGCAGACGGACGGCGCTATCAAGGAAGGTTTTAAGCGTCTGAAGCCGGGCAAGGATTATGAAGCGCTCTACGCGTCTGCCGTCTGCCGGGCGGAGGCGGACTGGATTATCGGCCTGAACATGACCAGGGCGCTCACAAGCAAATATAACGCGCAGCTAGCGGCAGGACGCGTACAGACGCCAACGCTCTCTATGCTGATGGAGCGCGAGCAGGAAATCTCGGACTTCCAGTCCCAGCCGTACTGGACGGTGCAAGCTGGCTTCGGAAGCTTCCAGGCGCAATGGCGCGAGCAAGATGGTCATGACGGCAGAGCATGGAAGAAGGAGCGTGCGGAGGAGATCGCGGCGAAGGGCATTGCTGCCGGATCAGCGAAGGTTGTGAAGCTTCGCACCGCGGAGCGATCAGTACCGCATCCACAGGCATACGATCTGACCGAATTGCAGCGCGATGCGAACAGGAAGCTTGGCTTCTCGGCCAAGCAGACCTCCAATGTGCTGCAGAAGCTGTACGAGGCGCATAAGCTCGTTACTTATCCGCGGACGGACTCCCGCTATTTGTCCACCGACATGGTCCCTACGCTCAAAGGAAGGCTGGAGAGCGTTGCGGTAGGGCCATACACAGCGCTGGCACGCAAGCCCCTTAGAACCTCGCTGCCGGTGACGAAGCGGATCGTGGATGACAGCAAAGTGACTGACCATCACGCAATCATTCCGACAGAGCAATACGTGAATTTGGGGGCGCTGACAAGTGATGAGCGACGGCTTTATGATTTGATCGTTCGCCGGTTTATCGCGCTCTTCTATGGACCGTATCGCTATGATGAGACAAGCGTAACGCTTGAAGCGGGCGGACAGCGCTTTTATGCCAAAGGGAAGACGGAGAAGGATAAGGGCTGGAGAGAGGTCTATCAGGACAGCCATGCCTCCATGACCGATGACGAGGATGATGATTCCGAGAATGGCGGCAGTCGGACGAACGAAGAGCGTCAGCAAGCGCAATTGCTGCCGCCGCTTGCGGAGGGACAAACCTTGCCGCTCAAGAGTACGGGCGTGAAGGAGCAGCGCACGCTTCCGCCTGCAAGGTATACGGAGGCAACTCTGCTCACTCGTATGGAGAAGTACGGTCTTGGAACGCCGGCGACTCGGGCGGATATTATCGAGAAGCTGCTGTCTACGGATACGATTGAGCGTACGCGAAATTCATTGGTGCCGACGGGCAAAGGCAAGCAGTTGATCGAACTGGTCGTTGATGAGCTGCGCAGTCCGGAGTTGACGGCGAAGTGGGAGCATGAGCTGGAGCTGATTGCTAAGGGTAAAGGAGACCCCGCTGCTTTCATGAAAGGCATTCGCCAGCAGGCGCAGAAGTGGATCGGAGAAGTGAAGGCGGAGACGAAGGAATATAAGCCGCATAATCTATCGCATTCCAGTTGTCCAGAATGCGGCAAGCGTATGCTGGAAGTGAAGGGCAAGCGCGGCAAATCGTTGCAATGTCCTGACCGCGAGTGCGGCTACCGCCGCTCAACCGAGCCTATCCTGCTGAACAAGCGTTGTCCGCAATGCCATAAGAAGATGGAGATGCATGACGGCAAAGCCGGCAAGTATGCGCAATGCCGCCGCTGCAATGTTATTGAAATGCTGGGCGATAAAAACGGAGAACGCACCAACAAGAGAGAGCAGCAGAAGCTCATTCAGCAGTTTAGCGACAGCGCTCCGTTGACGAATAGCCTCGCGGATAAGCTGAAGGCAGCACTGGAGAAAAAGTCGGATTAACGGGTCGATGAATAGATGGATCATGGACAGTCCCATTGCCTAACGGCGGTGGGACTGTCCGCTATTCCGGCTACTACCTACGACATTCATCCAAGAGGCATGGCTTCTATTGCCATAAGATAGAGAGAAGGCGATAGGAAAGGAGAATGGTAGCATTGGCTAACCACTCGGGAAGGCAACTGGCCAGCAAGTGGGCCAAAACGGAAGCGCTTCTCTCTCATCCAGGGCTTGCGTCCCATATCCCGCCGACTAGCAAATATTCGCCCCAGCAGCTTCAGCACATGCTGAACGCTCACGGTATGGTCGTCATCAAGCCAATCGTCGGCTCCGGAGGCAGTGGAGTTATAAAAGTGACGAGGACCAGCGACGGAGGGTATTCGTTCACGCATCGGGAGCGCACTTCCAGATACACGAGTTTTGACGCGATGGCAGGTGCACTTCGTTCAAGAACGAGCAAGCGGAATTATTTGATTCAGAAGGGCATTTCTTTGGCGACGGTGAACGGAAAGCCTATCGATTATCGGGTCAAATATGTGAAGACGTTCAAGGGCTGGGAATATCGTTCGCTTGTGGGACGTATTGCGAGACCAGGACTGTTCGTGACGAACCTGAGCCAAGGCGGGCGTATGGTGCTGGCAGGAGAAGGAATCAGATCCTCGCTGGGCGCCTCTCAAGTGAGGTCGAAAAAAAGCAAAATGCGGGAGATTACTGTATTAGCGACGCGTGTGCTGGAACAGCGGTTTCCTGGCATCTCTCATTTGGGCTTTGACTATGGAATCGACCGTCGAGGCAAGATATGGATTTTCGAAGTTAATACGAGACCGCATTAAATCGAAAAAGTTGGGCTGTCCCTGTGTCATGCTGACATGGCATAGAGATAGCCCTATTTCTATCACTCTACCACTTAATGGCATTAAAATATAAAGTTGATAGAGTGTGAGAATGCAATTAAAGTTTTTTATAGTTTAAGAGGTTTCAATAGGTTGTGGATAACCCTATCCACATTATCCATACTGAAATTGCTGGTGATTTCGAGTCTATACACAACTCATTCACAGGGTATCCACATACTTGTGTGTATAAGAGGGTCTGTTGTTTTGGTAAAAGGACGATGCTACACTAAAAAATGTAAATCTCATAGGGTTGTTAAAGCGTTTTAACTATAGGCATTTGGTGTTAAAGGAGTACAAGAAAGAGAAGGAGGAGATATCATGGATACATTAACTGACGAGCTTCTGGTAGACACGTATTATGCCGCCATTGAATATAAGCTGGACCCGGAATTTATTCGAATGCTGGCATCGGAGATGAAACGCCGCAGTGTAGATTTGTCCTCGCACAAGAATACAGCATAGTCCCAATCGGCCGCAATGGAACAGCTCCAACTCTACGTCTACTGTTCGGACTTATGACTATACGATTACTCCCACTGCGTAACAATAGCCTCACTCGTCTGCTGACAACTCGGGCAGTACACGGCATGACAGCAGTCAGCCTCAGCATATATCGATGAAGCCGAGCCTACAGCTCCTGCATCAGCCGGCTCATAGGGCGCATACGGTCCGGTCCAATCGGACAAGCGGCCACAATCCGTTACGGTTCCACCACAGGATAAGCAAGGAACTTGCATATCCACTATTCCGTTGCATACGGGGCAAAACATAAGGGTATCCTCCTTGGCCAGATTTGCGTACACTGCAATCCGCTTAACCAAGTATAGGATACCCTCACAACTATTTTACATGCGATTACAGCTTCATATTGCTGCTATGTCCAGGCGAGAGCTTCGCGCTTGGATCGATATAGACCTTGGCGTTATTAATCGCCGTAGGCGCTTCCCCGAAGCCGACTGCAATCAGCTTAAGCTTGCCTGGATACGTCGTAATATCGCCGGCTGCGAATATGCCCGGGATATTTGTTTCCATTCGAGTATCAACGATGATAGAGCCGCCCTGTATGTTAATTCCCCAATCGGCAATCGGACCGAGAGAGGATACAAAGCCGAAGTTGACAATGACGTCATCCACTTCCAACTTGGATGTTTCCTTCGTTTTCACGTCGCTTAGTGTTACTTCTGTTATCGCATCTTCGCCATGCAACTCCGTAATTTCTGTAGGTGTGATGATTTGTACGGAAGAATTCATCAAGTTTTCTACGCTATGCTCATGAGCACGGAACTTGTCTCGGCGATGAATGAGCGTAACGCTCTTCGCGATGGGCTCCAACATGAGCGACCAGTCGACGGCGGAATCCCCGCCTCCGCTTATAAGCACGCGTCTGTCTTTGAATCGGCTGAGATCGCTGATGAAATAATGCAGGTTGTTCCCTTCGAAGCGCGAAGCTTCGGGAAGCTCCAGTCTGCGAGGTTCGAATGCGCCGACGCCTGCGGTTATAATAACAGCTTTGGCGTAATGCTTCATCTTATCCGTTACGACCTCGAACAACCTCTCATCCTGCTTCGCCACGCTCAACACTTTCTCTTCCAAGCATACTTCCGGCTTGAACAGATCGATCTGTTCCTTCAAACGGTCGACAAGCTCTTGAGCCGTTACCTTTGGGAATCCTGCTACATCATAAATATATTTTTCCGGATACAATGCGGCAAGCTGGCCGCCGAGCTGAGGCATGCTCTCGATAATTTTCACCGAGGCTTGACGCATCCCGCCGTAAAAAGCGGCGAACATTCCTGCCGGACCGCCGCCAATAATTAGGATATCGACTGTATGTGTAGATGATGGGACATTTGTCACGTGGTAAGCACCTCCTGCGTAAAGTCCTTTACGTAACCCATTATAATGCTTCGGCCCAGTGGAAGGAAATAATTTCATTGTGCAGGACTCTAAAGTTTTTCGTAAAAAATACCCTTGAACTTTTTGTGAAAAGTCTGTAATATGTCTGATGTATATTAATGATATCTACTGTCTCCAAAATCTTGACGTTTGCTGTCGGATTTCAGCGAAATCCGTTCACTTCGATGTGATAAAACCGCTTTTTCAAGCGCAAACTTAAAGCATCATTATTTTTTGTTCAAGTTTGTGTAATTTTTCACATTCTTTTGGGTGAACGAAAGTGGCAATCGGCTTATAACATGGTTTGTTAAGCGAACTCGCTTTATGCAAGCGAGGGATTTTTATATCGCCAATCAAAAGAAAATGAGGAATGGATGGGATTCTACGATGAGCAACATACCGAAAATTGTTATCCTTGGCGCCGGCTACGGCGGCGTGCTGACGGCGCTCCGTCTGCAGAAAGAACTGAATTATAATGAAGCGGACGTAACATTGGTGAACAAGCATGATTACCACTACATTACGACGCATCTTCATATGCCAGCTGCGGGTACGGACAACCCGGAGAACGCTCGTGTCAGCATCTCCAAGCTGATCGATGAATTCAAAATCGATTTCGTGAAATCGACGGTTGTTCAAATCCGTCCGCAAGACAAAAAAGTGATTCTCGAAGACGGTACGCTGTCTTACGACTATTTGGTTATCGGCCTTGGCGGCGAGCCAGAGACATTCGGCATCCCGGGTCTTGCTGAGAATGCGATGAATATTCGCAGCATCAACTCCGTTCGCCTGATCCGCGAACATATCGAATATCAATTCGCTCGTTACAAACGCGAGCCGCATCGCACAGACTACCTGACGTTTATTGTTGGCGGCGCTGGCTTTACGGGTATCGAGTTCGTAGGCGAATTGTCCGACCGTATTCCTGAGCTTTGCAAGCAATTCGACGTAGATCCTTCCCTGGTGAAAATCTACAACATCGAGGCTGCTCCAACTGCTCTGCCAGGCTTCGATCCGGAGCTGGTGCAATACGGCATGGACGTGCTGCAGAAGAAGGGCGTTACCTTCCGTATCGGCACAGCGATCAAAGAGTGCACGCCAGAAGGCGTCGTAGTCGGCGAAGGCGAAGAAATCAAATCCGCTACAGTGATCTGGACGGGCGGTATCCGTGGTAACCGCTTGATTGAGGAAGCTGGATTCGAGACGATGCGCGGACGTGTGAAAGTAGATGAATTCCTGCGTTGCCCAGGCAGCGAGAACATCTACATCGTAGGCGACAACTCACTGATGTTCAATCCGGAAGGGCGTCCATACCCGCCAACAGCGCAAATCGCTATGCAACAAGGTGTTGTATGCGCGAATAACCTGGTTGCTTCCATTCGTAACCAGCCGCTGAAAACGTTCGTGTATTCCAACAAGGGTACAGTGGCGTCGCTTGGTAAAGGCGAAGCTATCGGCGTTGCTTTCGGCAAGAAATACAAAGGCCGCGTAGCTGCATGGCTGAAAAAACTGATCGATATCCGTTACCTGTTCATTATCGGCGGCATTCCGCTCGTTCTGAAAAAAGGTAAGTTCCTGTAATGAGACACTGCAGCGTACAAGTCCGCGGTTTATTGACGAGAGACGAGCTTGATCGTTACAACGCCTTAATCGAGGTTGGTTCCTATCTGGAATCACAGACCCGCTATGACTTGGCTTATACGGTGCAGAAGGAAATCGACCTGTTAATTCAACCTGCGATTGAACGGCTGAAGGACAAAGGCCGCGAACGCGATCGAGCAACTCAAGAATATCTGGAGTCCAAACGCCTTGGGGCGGAGACGGACGAAGAATAATGTAATAGGCTTTCGCCGTGCAATCTTGCCGGTGAAAGCCTTTTTTGCGCTATCTCGCAAGTTTGTAGAATGTAGCCAACGAATGGAGGGATCTAGTTCCGACAATTATTACTTATAACAAATCAGAGTTTGTTGCCACGGGAATATCGGGTGCTTGTGAAGACAAGCTGGGAAGCGCTTATTTAATTTATAAGGACGGCACAACAGATCGTACATTATCCTGGACGGCATATAAGGCGGGGGAGTTCAGTGACGAGAAGTTCATTGAAAATAAAACCTTAAAAGGCTGTTATCTTTTTTCTGAAAAATGATTGGCGGTCTTCAGTTGGATTCATTCACTATGAAAAAACGGGCCTGTTGTCACCAACAGGTCCGTTTTTTTCGTATCTATTTAATGGATGACTATACCGAAAGCAGCTTCTCGAACTTCTCGGCATCCAGGAAGTTGCCGACATAGAAGTCGCCGAAGTCGCCGAACCGCGCGCTAACTTCGTCGAAGCGCATTTCATAGACAAGCTTCTTGAATTGAAGCGCGTCGTCCGCGAACAGCGTTACGCCCCACTCCCAGTTATCGAAGCCGACAGAGCCGGTAATGATTTGTTTGACTTTGCCCGCATATTGGCGGCCGATCATGCCGTGGCTGCGCATCATCGCTTTGCGCTCATCCATGCTCAGCATGTACCAGTTGTCGTTGCCGGAGCGGCGCTTGTTCATCGGGTAGAAGCAGATATGCTTCCACTTCGGCAGAATCGGCTTCAGTCTCGCGACTACTTCCGGATTCTGTAACGGGTCTGAGCCTGGCTGAGCCATGTAGTTGCTCAATTCTACAATGCTGACATAGGAATGAACAGGGTACGTAAAGCTGGCGAATGTCGTTTTGTTGAACGCTGTTTCAATCTCGTTCAGATCCTCCAGCGTCTCGCGCAAATGCATAAAGACGAAGTCGGCCTTCTGTCCAACAATGGAATAAACGGCCGTACTGCCGAGCTTCTGTTCCTCAATCGCAGACCATTCGCCTAAGAAAGTATGTAGCTCGTCCAGCGCGCGCTTGCGCTCGCTCTCGTCGGCCAGGCGCCATGCGGTCCAGTCCATACTGCGAAAATCATGAAGGGCATACCAGCCCTCTAATGTTTGTGCGGCTTCACTCATCGGGAAAAACTCCTTTCAGCTCTTCATTAAGCTTCTATTTATTGTATCGTAACGTCTGCGGAATGAGCAAATGACGGACTTGTGACATTTCGCCCATGTCGATTGACTTCGCATGTCGCTTTCATTAAACTAAATAAGGTCAATCATTATGCGTATCTCCGCGCATAACCGAACGGAGAGTTGAAAGGAGCTATTGGAATGCCAGACATAGTCATAATGATCGTCCAAGCCGCGGTGGCGACGGTTCTGTTCTTTGTCATGATGTTCGGTATCGGCTTTATCCTGAACATGTTGTTGAAGACGACTTGGTTTCCGATGATTTTGTTTGCAATCGTCCTGATCGGACTGATCATATGGTCGCCATGGGACAAAGCGTCCAATCCATCGTTGGATAACATAGGTACATATACGGCGATCTACTATTTACCTATTATCGGCGCCATGATCGGGGCGTACGTAAGCGGCTGGGCCATCAACGCGCTGCGTAAAGGCGGCTTCAAAATGTTTTAATCTCAAAATCCCTCATACGGGGGATTTTTCTATTTCTCCAATTCGCCAAAGAGGTCCTTTTGTATGCTAGAATAGTAGAGATAAAGCTATGGATGGAGTCGGTGCGATGCGCATCAATCATATTATGCAATTTACGGAACATCACCGTTATTACATATTTCGGGATTTCTCGTTAAGCAGCCTTCATTATAAAATGTTGTCATTAATCTACCAGCCAATGGTCGGCGCGTTCGCCATCTCGATGTACCAGCAGCTCTATCATGGCATTGCCGATGATCGCTGTGGATATTCGTCCCTGGAGCCTCATCGCAAGCTGTTTCTAGGACTTGGACTTGAGATGAATGAAAAGAGCCGACGCTACGTAATCGACCAGGCGTCCAAGCTCGAGGCAGTCGGCTTGCTTGCTACATCGCGTCTTGGTGTGCCTGAGCATGCCGATGTTATTTATGAATACGAGCTTATTCAGCCGTTGTTGCCTGCTGAGTTTTTCCAGAATATGCATCTGGCCATGTTGCTGCGGGATAAGGTGGGCAAATACGCCGTTATTGCGCTAAGAGAGTCATTCGGTTCCACTGAACCGGATGAATTGGCCCATGCGCAATTGTCCAAAGAGAACATCTCCGTGCCATTCTATGAGCTGTTCAAGCTGAACCCGCAATCCTTCGATACGGAGCTGGAGCAGGCGCTCTCCGAGGTTGCGCCGACGAGGCAAGCATCAGCTCGCACGGAGCTTGCTTCTGCAGGTATTCCCTATGGGGAGCTTATAATCCGCTTCCCGCGCAATTCGGCTAATCGTGCTTATGTTGAGCGTCTTCGCCAGAATACGGAGGGGCTTGCGCAGATCAACTATGTCGCTTACAAGTACAACTTGACGATCGTTAATTTATGCCGCTTGTTGGATGAGGACGGGGTTTTTACCGAAAGCGGTGAAGTGAATATGGACGAGTTGCAAGTCAGGGCCAATCAGCTTTACAGGCAAGACAAGAAGCGCGAAGGCGAGCGTCAGCGTGTGCTGTCCCATACCGCTATTCACGCCGACGAGTCTGTGTCCGAGGATTCAGATGAGCCGGATGAGGAGTATGAAGTGCAGGAGCAGGACTATCTTCCTGTACCGAATCAGTTGAAGGGGCGCTGCGACATTCAGCAGTACAACATGCTGATGCGCAATGAACCGCATACCCGTTTCTTGAAGCGTTTTTTCCCGGGAGCCGTTCCGGATTGGGTCGATCAAATTTTCGAGCGTATCGATCTCAATTATCGGCTGGCCCCGCCGGTTATTAACGTACTTGTTCATTACGTGCTGGGCGAAAGCGACTCTGCTCGCGTCACGAAGACATTTATCGATGCGGTTGCCTCCAATATGCTGATGAAGGGGATTGATACCTTCGAGAAGGCTGTGAAATATGTGAGAGAGCAAGCGCAGCTTGAACAGGATAAGGAGCGGCGGAAGGAGCCGGGCGGTTACGCCGGCAGCGCGAGAAGCGGACCCCGCGGCGGCAATGCCCGCGGCGCATCCCGGAAGCCGTCCATTCCAATCGTACCGGAGGGCAAGTCATCCGCTTCTGTATCCGCGGATGAACTGGAAGAATTACGCCGTCTGGCGCGGAAGCTGGATGGACAATCATAACGATTTTAACGAGGGGTGAGAGTAATGGAATCGCTGGGCGAATTGTTGAAGTCTTGGCCAGGGGGAAGATCCCTGTCAGAGGAAGCAGAACGCAAACTAAAGGAATTATTGCGAGACCCCCTCGTCATCAAGCTGAGGGAGAAGTATCCTGAAGTGGAGGAAGACGCGATTCGGCTGAACCTTAACCGGGTCTATCAATATGTATCCGAGTATCGCAATTGCACCAACTGTCCGGGTCTCGATCTGTGTCCTAATGACTATGAAGGACACTATACGCTGCTTTCATCGGAGACGGTGAATGGCCATACTGGGCTATATGACCGGAAGGTATCCTGCAAGAAGTTTCTGGCAAGACAAAGCGAGGAGGCGATCCGCAGCCGGATACGCAGCTTCTATGTGGACGATGCCGCGCTTCGCCGGGGCTATTCTTCCGATGAGATTCTGACCAATGATATGGAACGTGCCAAGGCTGTAGGTCAACTGCTTCGTTATATTGATCGCACGAGGGAACATGGTCTTGGACATGAAGGCCTATATTTGGCGGGACGATTCGGTACGGGCAAGACCTTCCTGATGTGCTATCTGCTTCAAGAGCTCGCAAAAGCGGGACATTCCGGCGTTATTGTCTATATGCCGGACTTTGTTGAAGACTTGAAAGTACTGATGCATGAACCGGCCAAGCTCAAGGAAACGGTGGAGATGATGAAGTCGACGGACTTGCTCATCTTCGACGATATCGGCGCGGAGAACCTTAATCCGTGGGTCCGCGATCATGTGCTGGGCGCCATCCTGAATTATCGGATGGAGCGCAAGCCGACCTTCTATACGTCCAACTATGATCTGGAAGCGCTGGAGCGCCACTTCAGCTTCACCAGCAAGGATGGCGACGAGTTGCACAAAGGACAGCGGATTATGGACCGCATCAGGCCTTATGTGGAGACCATCATGGTTACGGGTGAGAACAAGCGTGGACGGAAGTAACGTGTACTTAGCGCAAGTTTGAAGAATGCCAGCAACGATTGGTACAAGATAGAAAGTCTTCGCCCATATGCGGCGGAGACTTTTTTTGTGGAAATAAAAGTTATATAACGAAAACTTATCGATCTCTTCAAATATTCGAAATTTGTATTGACAGAGGTGGGGATCGCTGGTAATATGCATTCATAACCAACTAATCAGGTAGGAATAATGTTTAATGACCGGACGAACCGGAGTTGACGAAGCCCTATCTCATCCAATGAAAAATGAGGGGTGCAAGAAACTATGAAGAAAACTTCGGTTCGTATTCAAGCCATTATTTTATTTGTCGTATTCGCGTTAACGCTGGCCGCATGCGGCGGCGACAAAGGATCGGTTAACAATGGGGGAAATAAAGAAAACGCATCGTCGCCTTCACCATCAGCTTCCCAACCGGCAGAAGAAAAGAAAGAGCCGCTTCCTCCTGTGAAGCTGTTGAACGTCTCCTATGACCCAACTCGCGAATTGTACGTAGAATTTAATAAAGCTTTCGCAGCCCACTGGCTTGCGGAGAAAAATCAAAAGGTTGAAATCGATCAATCGCATGGCGGTTCCGGCAAGCAAGCTAGAGCGGTCATCGACGGCTTGAAGGCCGATGTGGTGACGCTGGCACTGGGCTACGACATTGACGCTCTGATCGGGACAGGTTTGCTCGACAAAGATTGGCAGAAGCAATATGAGCTGAACAGCTCACCTTACACTTCAACTATCGTATTCCTAGTGCGCAAGGGCAATCCAAAAGGCATTCAAGACTGGAACGATTTGTTGAAGGATGGCGTGGAAGTAATTACGCCGAATCCGAAGACTTCGGGCGGCGCACGCTGGAACTACTTGGCGGCATGGGGCTACGCGCTGAAGCATAATAACAACGACGAAGCGGCAGCCAAGCAATTTGTAACGGATCTGTTCAAACATGTGCCGGTACTCGACACTGGCGCACGCGGTTCCACAACGACTTTCGTAGAGCGCGGTATTGGCGACGTTCTGCTGGCTTGGGAGAACGAAGCGTATCTGTCCATCAACGAGCTGGGTCCGGACAAATTCGATATCGTATACCCATCGCTTAGCATCTTGGCGGAACCTCCTGTAGCGATCGTGGACAAAACCGTTGACGAGCGCGGTACAAGAGAAGTAGCAGAGGCTTATCTGCAATACCTCTACTCTGAGGAAGGACAGCGCATCGCAGGTGAAAACTACTATCGTCCTACGAATGAAGCCATTGCGGCAAATTTCAAGGATCAGTTCCCTACACTTGAGTTGTTGACCATTGATAAGGACTTTGGCGGTTGGGCAGAAGCACAGAACAAGCATTTCTCCGATGGCGGAGTATTCGATCAGATTTACACGCCAGGCTCGTAATGAACAATACTGGAGAGAGCGGAGCTGACTTCTCATGAAAGGTTCCAAAAATCGCAGAGTACTGCCAGGGTTCGGGTTGTCGCTTGGGTTCACCTTGTTTTACATCAGCCTTATTGTATTAATCCCGCTTGCGGGCATTTTCTTCAAGACATTCGAGCTTACATGGGCCGAGTTCTGGAGCGCGGTGACGAATCCAAGGGTTCTGGCATCGTACCGCATCAGCTTCAGCACGGCCCTCTGGGCCGGACTCATTAACGCCGTATTCGGCTTACTGGTCGCTTGGGTTCTGGTCAGATACCGTTTTCCGGGTAAAAAGATTATCGACAGTCTGGTCGATATTCCGTTCGCCCTTCCTACAGCGGTAGCGGGCATTGCCCTGACGACGATCTATTCCAAGACCGGCTGGATCGGCTCCTTGCTTGATCCGCTTGGCATCAAGATCGCGTATACGCAGGCCGGTATAACGATTGCACTCATTTTTATCGGATTGCCGTTCGTCGTCCGAACCGTTCAGCCCGTACTCCAAGACTTAGATAAAGAGACAGAAGACGCGGCTGCAACACTGGGATCGTATCGGCTTCGAACTTTCCGGAAGGTGATTTTACCGGCATTGATGCCGGCTTTGCTTACCGGATTTGCCCTGGCGTTCGCCAGAGGTATTGGCGAATACGGCTCTGTCGTATTCATCTCCGGCAACATGCCTTTGAAAACCGAAATCGCCCCGCTGCTCATCATGACGAAGCTGGAGCAATACGATTACGCAGGCGCGACAGCGATCGCTTCCGTTATGCTAATCATATCGTTTATCCTGCTGCTGATCATTAATTTGCTGCAATGGCATATGCAGAGAAGGGCCGTCTCAAAATGACCGGCGGCGTATACCTTCCATGGCGGCTGATTCGTAATCAAAGGGGGAGATGACCTATGGCAGGCGCCATTACGGTTTTTTCGAAGGAGGACGCGAAGCGTCCGAAGCATAATACCGAGCAACGCGGGATACAATGGCTGCTCATCGGCATAGCGCTATTATTTATCGGGTTAGTCGTCGTGCTGCCTCTCGTATCCGTATTCGTCGAAGCGTTCCGCAAGGGAGCGGGCATGTACTTCAAAGCTCTAGTCGAGCCGGACGCCTTGTCCGCGCTGAAGCTTACGCTCATCATTGCGCTGATCGCAGTACCCGTCAATACGGTATTTGGTGTCGCAGCCGCTTGGGCAATCAGCAAGTTCAGCTTCAAGGGCAAAAACTTTCTTATTACTCTCATTGATCTGCCGTTCGCGGTATCGCCAGTTATTGCAGGACTCGTCTATATTCTGTTATTCGGCGCTCAGGGATATCTCGGGCCTTGGCTGGGAGAGCAGGGCATTCAGATCGTATTCGCCATTCCGGGCATCGTACTCGCAACTATATTCGTCACGGTGCCGTTTGTGGCAAGAGAATTGATTCCGCTCATGCAGGCGCAAGGCGTGCAGGAAGAGGAAGCCGCAGCGAGCCTTGGGGCGAGAGGCTGGTCGATCTTCTGGAAGGTGACACTTCCGAACATAAAGTGGGGCTTGCTGTACGGTATCATCCTGAGCAACGCCCGGGCAATGGGCGAATTCGGAGCCGTATCGGTCGTATCCGGCCATATTCGGGGCCAGACGAACACGCTGCCGCTGCATGTTGAGATTCTGTACAATGAATATCAGTTTTCCGCAGCATTCGCAGTTGCTTCACTGCTGGTGATGCTGGCTGTATTAACGCTTATTGTAAAAGCGATCGTGGAATGGAAGTCGTCATCAAGTCATTGAATAAGGCATAAGCTAACGTTATAATTCCGAGTTAATATATCAAATTGGAGGGGATTCAAATGGCAAAACCGTTGGAAGTGGATGATGTATGGCAAGAAAGAATTTTGGATCAAGTGAGCGGATTGCAGTACGGGCAAGTCATCATTACCGTCCACGATGGCCGGATCGTACAAATCGACCGCACGGAGAGAACGCGTTACGACAATCCGGGTCAGAAGCAAGTGCCAGCTGAAGCCTCCAAGCCTTCCGCAAGCGCACGCGCGAAGACAAGCAGCGTCGCAGACGGAGAATCGCTGAGAGCCGCTCAATAAATGAAATGGAATGAAAAAAAGCCCTGCACATGATGTGCAGGGCTTTTCCAGTCCCTCTTATGTACTAAGAGATGACGAATTTCACGATAACGGCTACCGCGAATACAACGGTCATGAAACCAAGCATGCCGCCAAAGCCGAACATAACATCCATCAAATCGTGGCGAGGCTCTTCATTATAATGCTCGCGTGGGTCTCTTACATTCTCCATTGTTGACGTCCTCCTTTAAAGTCTGCCGGGCAAACTTTGGGTCGTAAGCAATAAGCCTAAGACCTAGCTTTCATTAGTATACCCAAAGTTTCGAACAAATGTAAAGAAGAAGCGGTGACAAATGTAAGGCAAAAGCGCAATGGATTATGCTAAAATTGTGAGTAGACCGTATGCGAGTCGGAGGAGAGCTAAGCATGACAAATCAAGGGGAATTTATAAGCATGGAAGCAGCCAAAGAAGCGATTCGGAACAAGCTGGCGCTATTGCCGGACAAGCCCGGCTGCTACCTGATGAAAAATCGCGAAGGTGTCATTATATATGTGGGCAAGGCGAAGGTGCTGAAGAACCGCGTCCGCTCTTACTTTATTGGAAGCCATAATGGAAAGACACAGCGGCTTGTATCGGAAATTGTTGACTTCGAGTTTATCGTCACCGGCAGCAACATGGAGGCGCTTATTCTGGAGTGTAATTTGATCAAGCAGCATCATCCGCGCTATAACGTGTTGCTGAAGGACGACAAGACTTTTCCGTATATCAAAATTACGAACGAAGCCCACCCAAGGCTGGAAGTAACGCGCCGTATCGTCAAGGATAAAGGCAAATATTTTGGCCCGTATCCGAACGCATTCGCCGCCCAGCAGACGAAGAAGCTGCTTGATCGCTTATACCCGCTGCGCAAATGCAAGACGCTGCCCGATAAGGTATGCCTCTATTATCATCTGGGCCAATGTGTGGCGCCATGCGAATACAAAGTGGAATCATCCACCTACGAAGAAATGATCAGCGAAATTACGAAGTTTCTGAACGGCGGAGAAGATGTGGTCAAAGCGGAGCTGGAGCGGAAAATGGGGGCGGCTGCCGAAGCGCTTGAATTCGAGCGTGCGAAGGAATATCGCGATCAGCTTGTCGCAATCGACGCTGTCATGGAGAAGCAGAAAATTACGATGTCCGACTCTATGGACCGGGATATATTCGGCTATGCGGTGGACAAGGGCTGGATGAGCGTTCAGATCCTGTATATGCGCAAAGGCAAAATGATCGAACGTCATGGGACGACCTTCCCGTATTACGGTGAGGAATACGATGACTTCATGACGTTCGTCACGCAATATTACAGCGATAATCCGGCGTTGCCGAGGCAGATTCTGCTGCCTCATCCTCCGGAGCAGGATGCGGAGCGGGAAGACGAGATTATTGCTTCGCTGCATGAGTGGCTGAAGGTGAAAGTCTTGATGCCACAACGCGGGAAGAAGAGCGAGGTCGTCAATATGGCACTCGACAACGCGCGTGTCATTCTGGATGAGAAGTTCCGGTTGATCGAACGTGATGAGGAGCGCAGTGTGAAGGCTTCACAATCGCTGGCGGAATGGCTGGGCATGGAAAACGTGCGACGGATTGAAGCGTTCGATAACTCCAATATTCAGGGCACGAACCCGGTATCGGCCATGGTCGTCTTCACAGATGGGAAGCCGGATCGGAAGGAATACCGCAAGTACAAGGTGAAGACGGTTGTAGGTGCGGATGATTATGAGACGATGCGCGAGGTCGTTCGCAGACGTTACGAGCGCGTACTGAAGGATGGTCTGGTACAGCCTGACTTGATCGTCGTCGATGGAGGCAAGGGGCAGATCTCAGCCGCGCTTGATGTACTGGAGAATGAGCTGGGGCTATACATCCCCGTATGCGGTCTGGTGAAGGACGCCAAGCATAAGACGGCGCAGCTCATGACGGGCGACCCTGCAGAGATTGTGCCGCTGCCGCGTGACAGCCAGGAGTTTTATCTGCTGCAGCGGATCCAAGATGAGGTGCATCGATTTGCCATTACGTTCCACCGCGAGCAGCGCGCCAAGTCGATGGTGGAGTCCAGACTGGACTCCATACCTGGCATTGGAGAGAAGCGGAGGAAGGCGCTGCTCAAGCACTTCGGCTCGCTCAAAAAAATAAGAGAGGCCTCCGTCGAAGACTTCAGGCCTCTCTCAATCGGCGACAAGCTCGCCGGTGATATTATTGCTGCTCTAAAGGATGAATCGTCGACCTAGTCGGCGGATTCGTCCTTTTTCGGTTGCTCCACACTTTCAGAATGAAAGCAATGATGACCGGCAGTATGATAAAGAATAGCGCAGATACAATATTGATCGTTCCGCCTGCGAAGATCATGGAGCTGCCGACCGCTACGGAGTTGAAGATGACATGCGTGAACATCGCTGTAATAAAACCAAATCGGACGAATATAAAGCTGAAGATCAAACCAATGACGATCAGTTCGAACAATCTGGTCGTCGATGGGTAGAATGGATACATAACATGGCCGAGCGCCCAGATGATAGTTGGGATAATCGCCGCCGCAAACGTATTGCGGAACCATCTCCGGAACAGTCCGATGCCGAAGAAGCGGTAGACGGCTTCCTCTGAGATCGCCGCTGCCCAGGCCAATACAGGCATCAGCCATAAGTATTTCATATTGTAAGGCGACATCGTCACGTCGCTTGCCCCCCAAGTGCCGATAAGCTTGCCTAGCACAAAGAAGATGACAGGCTGCAGTCCGAGCATAATAAGCGCGAACAGATAAGATAAGCCCATGCTGCGCCAGACGTAATCGCCGTAGCCAGGCTCCTTCATTCTCGGCCATACCGATCGTCCTTGCGACTTCCATAAGCCATCACCCGCGACGAGGGAGAAGTAGACGGAAGCCGCCATAACGACGGAAAGGACAATCGTCGTAACGGTAAGGATGATGGAGAGGAAATCATCCTGTAACACCTCGCCCTGCGAGGCGATCATCCCGTCCGCAACGCCGAGATTCATGATGACGTAGGCGATAAAGAAGACCACTGTCAACAGGATTCCATACGTGAAGGACGTATGCTTGCGGTACAGTATAGCGTAGATGATGGCCAGCACGCCAAGCACAAAGGTCATGAATCCATACCCAACGCCGGTCAGCCATCCCGCTAGTTTATCTTGATCTTTCACATAATTCTTGTAGGCATCTGGTACATCGAAGGTCGGCTTGTATTGGCTTAGCACCAGCTTGCCGTCGATCGAAGTCGCTTTGGTCACAATGGATAACTGGGCTTCTTCTACTTCGTAGCCTGCAATACGCTGGGTCAACTCACCGTACCTTCCCACCGTTGCGTTGCCTGCAGCATGACCTTGCAGCCTTCCGCTTTCGTACAGGAAGTCATTGGTCAGCTCCCTTGTTTCCTGCTCGGACACTGCCGTTCCGTTGACAATCAAGTTCCAGCCTACGATTCTTTCATTGAACATATGTACATAGACGAAGCCGTGGCCTTTGCCTTCCGCAAAATTGACGTTGACCTGGAACGTATCGACGGGGAACTGGCTATCGTATTTGTTTTCATAGTTCTCGGTTTGTTTTTCTTTGGCCAGATAACCTGTCAGCAGCTTATCTGATTGATGAACGACATGCGTCTTGACCACAGTTAATCCCGTCTGTTCTGCTGCAAATGCGCCAGCTCTCTCTTCCGCTACCGTCTTGGGAATAGCTTTGCCTCCGTATTCGTGCTTGTTGATCGTGATGATAGCCGGAACGATCTCCATAAAGATGAAGATAATCGTACATATAATGGCCGCTATGCCCAATAAGGCCCATTCATTCTGCTTGTTCGGTTGGTTCATAATTCACCTCTGTATGAATAGTGGTATAGTCTTACACTACCTTATCACAACGTTGTCTAAATTATCCATGCTGTTTCCGACTATATAAGTTGTAACGAATGGGGCGACGAACGGTTTCAACGGATTTCCATGGCGCAAGATGGAAATAACTATATCAGTTGAACCTTGCCGTAATTTCGTTGATGCATTGCCTAACAGACGGACTCAGCGCCGCAGGGTCGAGATGGATAAGCGATGTCGTCCGCCTGGCTTCCGCAAGTTCCTTGATTGGTACGACGATGAGATCATTATCTTCCAGCAATTGCTCGCGCATATAAGACTTTGGAAGCAGTGTGCCGGCCCTGCATGTATGCAGCAAGCGAAGAATCGCTTCGAAGGAATCGATCTCCATGCGGACATCCGGGGAAATCTGATAGGTGTCGAATAGCTCGTCCGTCATAATGCGATACCAGGTGCCTTTGGAGAATAGGATCATGGGCAAGCCGTTCAAGTCCTGAATATGGAGCATGCCCTTCTCCGTTACGACATGGCTGCGGGGCAATACGAGCAGCAGATGGTCGTCGAACAGAGGGACGCAGCGCAGCGCGGCATCGTCAATTCCCGACGCCACTATGCCGATATCTACTTTATGCTCCCTGACATAAGAGACGATCTCATGCGTCTTGCCTGTGACGGCCTTAATATCGAATTCGGGATGGGTATCCGTCAACATCTGGATTAGATCCGGCAGCGTCGTCTGCAATGTCGTCAGGCTTGCACCAATGGTCAGCGAAGAACGGCCGGTCGCCGTAAATTCGGAGACGGTCTGCAAGTAAAGGCGATGCAGCTGGCGTAACTCCAGTGCATATTCATAGGTCAATTGGCCGATGCGCGTAAGCTCCAGCCGCTTGCCGACGCGCCTGAACAGCTCGACGCCAATCTCGTCCTCGAGCTTCGCAATCTTGCGCGATAAAGCCGGCTGCGACAGGTTAAGCAGCGCCGAAGCTTTGTTCATACTGGACTGCTCGACGATCACGGTAAACACATGAAGTTCTTCATACATGGGTGTAGGGACTCCTTATGTTATTTTGTTATAAGAAATTATAAAAAATATGCAATTCCATTATAAGCTGAAAAAGGGTACGATGGAAGTATGGCAAATATGTGTCGTCATTTGTTGACGGGGGTACATGCTAGCGTTACAATGTAGAATGGTTTGTTTTACTACGAATGGGTAACTCACAGTCTTGAAAGGAGAAGGAAAAATGAAAGGAAATTCGTATTTCTCGCGCAAGCTGCACTCGCTTCTGGGGATTATTCCGCTGGGCGGGTTCATTGTTGTGCACGGGCTCACGAACTACCAGGCGTTCGAACGGGGACCTGAGGGCTTCAACAAGGGCGTGCATCTCATTAACAGCATGCCGCTATTGCCATTGCTTGAAATCTTCGCCATTTACCTCCCGCTATTGTTTCACGGTATTTACGGCTTATACGTCGCGTACCAGTCGAACTCCAATACGGGCCGTTTTCAATACGGACGCAACTGGGCGTTTACAGCACAACGGGTAACAGGTGTGATCACATTTGTATTCGTTTTCTGGCATGTGTACCAGACGCGTTTTCAAGTGTACTTGGGCAAAATCACGCATGAGGAGCTTGGTTCTACCATGCACCATATCGCGAGCAGCCCGCTTATGTTCACGCTTTATGTAATCGGCGTATTAGCTGCGGTATTCCACTTCAGCAACGGCCTCTGGGCATTCCTGATCAGCTGGGGCATTACGATTGGCCCGAAAGCTCAGCGTATCTCTTCCTATATTTGCATGGGCGTATTCGTCATCGTATCGGCCCTGTTCATTCTTTCTCTGGTTGCATTCAGCGGCGATGCGTTCAAGGAAGCGGCTAGCGCTGCTTTGACTACGGTGAATATCGGATAGTTTTGAAGACAAGGAGCGAAGCGTAATGGCAAAAAATAAAATTATCGTCGTCGGCGGCGGTCTGGCCGGCCTTATGGCGACAATCAAAGCAGCGGAAGCCGGCATTCACGTCGACCTGTTCTCCCTCGTGCCTGTTAAGCGTTCCCACTCCGTGTGTGCGCAAGGCGGCATCAACGGCGCTGTTAATACAAAAGGTGAAGGCGACTCCCCTTGGGAGCACTTTGACGATACGGTCTATGGCGGCGACTTCCTGGCGAATCAGCCCCCGGTAAAAGCAATGTGCGAAGCAGCACCTGGCATCATCCACTTGATGGACCGTATGGGCGTTATGTTTAGCCGTACATCGGAAGGCTTGCTTGACTTCCGTCGATTCGGCGGCACGAAGTATCACCGTACCGCATTTGCAGGCGCTACGACGGGCCAACAGCTGCTGTACGCATTGGACGAGCAAGTTCGCCGCTGGGAAGCGGCAGGCCTGGTTAACAAATATGAGCATTGGGAGTTCCTTGGCGCAGTACTCGACGATGACGGCGTATGCCGCGGCGTATCGGCGCAAGATCTCCGCTCAATGGAAGTTCATACTGTTCGCGGAGATGCGGTTATTTTGGCTTCCGGCGGTCCTGGCATTATTTTCGGCAAAACAACGAACTCTGTTATTAATACAGGTACTGCGGCAAGCGCCGTGTATCAGCAAGGCGTCAAATACGCGAACGGCGAGTTTATCCAAATTCACCCGACAGCTATTCCGGGCGACGACAAGCTTCGTCTTATGTCCGAATCGGCACGCGGCGAAGGCGGACGCATCTGGACTTACAAAGACGGCAAGCCTTGGTACTTCCTTGAGGATAAATATCCGGCGTACGGCAACCTCGTACCTCGTGACATCGCGACTCGCGAAATCTTCTCCGTCTGCGTAGACCAGAAGCTCGGCATCAACGGCGAGAACATGGTATACCTCGATCTGTCTCACAAAGATCCGAAGGAGCTTGACGTCAAGCTTGGCGGCATCATCGAGATCTACGAGAAATTCATGGGCGACGATCCACGGAAAATTCCGATGAAGATCTTCCCTGCGGTTCACTACTCGATGGGCGGCATGTGGGTTGACTACAACCAAATGACGAACATCCCTGGCCTCTTCGCCGCTGGTGAATGCGAGTACCAATACCACGGTGCGAACCGTCTGGGCGCCAACTCCTTGCTGTCCGCAATCTACGGCGGCATGGTAGCGGGTCCGAAAGCGGTCGAGTATATCAAAGGCCTCAAGAAATCGGCTGAAGACGTATCTTCCTCCGTATTCGATCGTGCAACGAAGTCGCATACTGACAAATACAACAGCATTCTGGCTATGAACGGCACAGAGAATGCTTATGTGATCCATAAGGAGCTTGGCGAGTGGATGACGAACAACATGACGGTTGTTCGCTTCAATGACAAGCTGGAAGCTACAATCGGCAAGATCAAGGAATTGAAGCAGCGCTATAACAACATCAACATTAATGACTCGGCACAATGGAACAACGCTGGTGTTGCTTTCACTCGTCAATTGTGGAACATGCTTGAGCTGTCCGAGGCGATGACGCTCGGCGCACTGATGCGTAACGAAAGCCGCGGCGCGCACTACAAGCCGGACTTCCCGGAACGCGACGACGACCAATTCATGAAGTCGACAATTGCCGACTGGACGCCGGACGGACCAAAAATTTCTTACGAGGACATCGACGTAAGCCTGATTGCTCCGCGTAAGCGCGATTACTCCACTGATAAGAAGAAAGGAGAATAATCATGGCTGAAACAACTGTCGCATCCAAAACTGTTAAGTTTATCATCTCCCGCCAAGATAAGCCGGATTCACAGCCATACACGGAAGAGTTCGAACTGCCTTATCGTCCGAACATGAACGTCATCAGCGGCCTGATGGAGATTCAGCGTAATCCGGTTACAACAAGCGGTAGTAAAACATCGCCTGTATGCTGGGATTCCAACTGTCTGGAAGAAGTGTGCGGCGCATGCTCCATGGTGATCAATGGCAAGCCGCGTCAGGCGTGCAGCGCGCTGATCGACCAATTGGAACAGCCGATTCGTCTTGAGCCGATGCGTACGTTCCCGGTCGTTCGCGACTTGGTCATTAACCGCGAGCGCATGTTCAACGCTCTTAAGAAAGTAAAAGCGTGGATTCCGATTGACGGTACCTATGATCTGGGTCCTGGTCCGCGCATGGCGGAGTCGAAGCGTCAGTGGGCGTACGAGCTGTCGAAGTGCATGACTTGCGGCGTTTGTCTGGAGTCTTGCCCGAACGTGAACGATCGCAACAGCTTTATCGGTCCTGCTGCTATTTCGCAAGTTCGCTTGTTCAATGCTCACCCAACGGGCGAGATGAACATGGAAGAGCGTCTGGATGAGCTGATGACCGACGGAGGCATCGAGGGCTGCGGCAACTCGCAGAACTGTGTACGCTCTTGTCCAAAGGGCATTCCGCTTACGACTTCCATTGCGGCAATGAACAAGGACACCACCAAACATCTGTTTAAGAAATGGCTCGGCATGTAGTTTAATGATGGAACGGGAGATCCTTCTCGTGTCCGGAATATCAGGCTCTCAGGCGTTATGCGCTCTGAGAGTCTTTTTCTGTTGGGTTTAACTGCATTCCGATGATACTGATAATTATTATCAATCATAATCAATAGATGAGCCTGCTGTCAACCTCCTAAAGGGAAAGGGTATGAAAGGTGAAATAGAAATGATTGTCAATGGTTGGGACAGGTGATACAATACGATTACATCATACTATAATCACACTTCCGCGTTGCTCCTTAAGTCTTACGACTCATCCTTCCTGTCTGATTCCAACTCATGTATATCTTCTAACGACAAATTTCATTTGTTTTTGCAATAGTCTAAGTGAGCCTGCTTAATTATTTTAGGGGGGTGGTTTATGCACGAGCCATGTATGTAGAATAGCATCTTGATCAGCATACGTTTCATTTAGTCTGAACAAAACAAATTTATTGAGGAGGAAATACAATGAATATTAGAAAAATGGGCTTGGGACTTATGGTTATCGTTATGCTTTTGACTTTCGCTACGAGTGCTTCTGCAAGCACGACCCGTACAGATTCCGGTACGACAACACATAGTGGGGGAAATCTTTCCCTACAATATTATGCCTATGATTCGCATGTCCATGGTTGGATGTATGCAACCGTGTATCGTGTCACGGCTTCAGGTGATGTGTTCGTTGGTTCTGGCAGCATTGAGGGCGGTATGCCTCATGGCAATGGAATCCGTACTGGCAATTTATATTTGGGCAATCAGCCTGCCGGCACCTACAAATATGTCATTACATTGCCAAGCGCTTGGATGGGACCATCCATAGTATGGGGCACCTATTAATTCATATGGCTTTTCATATAAATAAGGGTTAGACCACTAAGCTTGACAGGCAGTAACGCAATTGGTTCGCTTATGTTTTACCGGGGGTCACTTGCCCCCTATAAGGATCGCTCCTTTCTCAGATGGAGAGGGGCGGTCTTTTTTGTGTTCATTTTGTGATAACGATTATCATTTTCGATATAATCTGCTACAATCATGATCGAAGATGCGGAGAGGATGACATGGAATGATTGAACGCGACCACATGCTGCTTTGGAACCATGCCTTTATTAAGGTGCTGGATGTGCGTCACACAACGCTGGAAGCCGGTAATAGCTTGCGAGCGTACAAGCTTCCGTCCAGCATGTTTATGTACTCCGTTCGCGGCGACGCAGACGTGTGGATGGATAACCGGGAATATGCGGCTAGGCGGTATCATGTGGTGCATGGCGGTAAAGGAACTATGTTAACTATTAATGTAACCGAAGATTTGTTTGAATGTTATATGATTTTCTATAAAGCGGTTATTCCGCTTCCCAATCGCCAAGAAATCTTGGAATTAATGGAGCGTAGGAATCCGTTTGCGATGCAATATGGTTTTCAACCGCATCATCCGGCGTTATTACTGGAGATGGCCAAGGAATTGTACAGAGAATGGGGAACAGAGGGTGAGTTAGAACGGTTTTATACCAAAAAGTTATTTTATGATTTTGTATATGAGCTGCTGCGGCAACTAGCCAGTCACAATATTCAAACCCATCAGCCCGACTTGGCAGAGCAAGCCATTCGTTATATTCATGAGCATTATCGGGAGCAGCTTACGTTGGAATCGCTAGCTCAGGCACTTAATTACAGCGCGCCCTACGTGGCTAGACAGTTCAAAAGCAAGACAGGAAGAAGCTTAATTGAATATTTGATTGAAGTTCGAATGGGTGAGGCTGGGCAACTGCTGAAGGAGACCGATCTTCCGTTGCAGGAAATTGCTGAGGGAGTCGGTTATTCGGATACATCGTATTTTATCCGCGTATTCAAAAAGTGGATTGGATTAACACCGGGACAGTACAGAGAGAAGCATAGAGCACAAAGCTCGGATAATCCTGTTAAGAGGTTCATATTGTCTGATGCGAGAAGACAAAGGGCGCGTTATATTGTTAATGATAGTAAGAATCATTTTCAATATATGAAGGAGAGGAAGTTATCTATGTACGGCAACAAATCATCCTGGGCAGTTACATCCTTGATGTTATGCCTGATGTTATTACTGGGGGCATGCTCCGGCGGAGCGGGGGGTCAATCGCAACCTGTGTCCAATGCTGGCGGGGGCGCTTCGAGTCCGGTACCAACTGGCGAGAACGGTGGAGCAGGAGAAAATAGCCATGCTCAAACGGAGTCGAAGACGAGAAAAATGTCTACTTTGAAAGGCGATATAGAAGTTCCCGCGAACCCTGAACGAATCGTCGTATTGTATCATGTAGGAGATGTTTTGGCATTCGGAGCGAAGCCTGTAGGCGTATCGGAAGTATACGACGGAGCGGCGTTTCAGCAAGATGTATCGGGTATTCCTTCCCTAGGTCACTGGATGGAGCCAAGCCCGGAGGCTGTGCTTGCGCTGAATCCGGATTTGATTATCGTGCCCTCGGAGGATCCCTATAGAGTGCTGAAGGATATTGCACCAACGGTCTACATGCCTTTTGACAGCATGACGCTGGAAGAAAGGATGGAAATGATCGGCAAGGCGCTGGGCAAGGAGAATGAATCAGATGCGCTGTTACAGCAGTTTTACGCCAAGGTTGAGTCAAGCAAGGATAAGCTGCGCGAAGCCGGTATTTTGAATAAAACGGTGACGATCATGGAGGGCGGCAAAGGCAATATGCTAATTACAGCGAGCAAGAAGTATGGCAGGGGTTCCGAAGTTGTATATGAATATTTGGGAATGAAGGCGCCTGATATTATTCAAAAGGATATTGATGCCACGGACAAAGTGTACAGCTATGATATTTCCTTCGAGAAACTGCCCCAATATGCAGGTGATATTATCATTCGCTCCGCCTATGAAGGGATGGAAAACCTGACGGACAGCGCTCTTTGGAACAACCTTCCCGCGGTAAAAGAGGGACGGCTAATCGAGCTTGATTTCGGCTTGAGCTACTACACGGATATTTATTCGCTCGACAAGCAGCTTGATTATATTGTAGACAGCTTGCTGAAAAGCGTATCTTAACGGCCAGGCTCGCTCTCACTTAGAGCGAGTCTTTGTGCCATTTGGATATAAGAAAATGTCTTTTTAAAAAAGTTCATTGATATTGATAATCTCTATCACTATAATGGGAGTATGAATGAGCTTTTTGGGAGGCCTATATGGATGCCCCATCTTAAGTTGAAGTAGGGAAGCTACTCCTTAGAATTACCTAGCGCGCTTACATACTGCTGCCTTGTTGAACGGAAGCGCCTCTACTGGGCTAGGAGGCCGTCGCAGTTCATACTGGAATGCGGTGTTGCTAGAGGAAGGTTGGAAAGGTGTTATAGACCATGTTTGATCACGAACATATCGCATCATGGAATCATGCTTCGATCAAAGTGTTGGATATTAGGCATATGATCATGCAAAAAGGGGAGGAATTGCGCGCATTCCAGCTCCCTGCAAGTATGTTCCTTTTTGCGGCAAGAGGCGGAGCGGTCATTACACTGGACGGAACGGAATACCCGCTTCGTCCGTTTCATGTGCTCCATGGCGGGAAAGGCTCTATCATGGATATCCGGTTGAGAGAAGAGCAGTGGGAGTACGACTTAATCTATTACAAGGCCACTCTGCCATTGTCATCTCGCCAGGATATGACGGAGCTGCAGGCGTACACCAATCCGTTCAGGATGGCGTATCAGCTTATGCCGGATGATCCGCTCTCCTTATTCCATATTGTTGAAGCGATGCGCCGGGAGTGGCTGATCGCAGGACCGTTCGAGAAGTTCCAGGTTAAGTCGATGTTTTATGAACTGTTGGGCATGATGCTGCGGCAGATGCATCGCCAGAGCGGAGAGGCTGCGAAGCAGGACCTTGCGACACGGGCCGTCCATTATATGGAGAAGCATTACGCGGAGCGGATTTCGCTGGAGTCGCTTGCTGCCGCATTGAATTACAGTGCCGCGCATCTATCGGATACCTTCAAGAAGCATACCGGCTACAGCCCGATCGATTATTTGCTTCGCATTCGGATGGAGAAGGCAGCAAGCCTGCTTGTTGATACAGAAGGCAGCATCCGTGAAATTGCGAAGTACGTGGGGTATGCCGATCCGTATTATTTTGGGCGGCTGTTCAAGAAGATGTTCGGGGCTTCGCCGCTGCACTATCGGAAGAAACAAGGTAAAGATGGCCGATCCGAACAAAATCCTTCTGCAATCCTGAGATCCTCCATTGCCAGATTGGGGGAATGGGGACATACTGATAATGATAATTGTTATCAACAACAGAGCAGAGGAGAAGTTTCAATGTACAGATCGTTTTCATCTACAACCGCGGCAACGCTATTGCTGTGCCTCACCTTATTGCTGAGCGCATGCTCCGGCGGGAATGCCGCGTCCAATACGGCCAATGGCGCAGGACCGTCTCCGAATGTAACAGAAGGTGCATCAGGAGGCCAAACGCAATCGAATACCGCGGATAACGAGACTAGAACGGTTATCTCCGGCGGTAAGGAAATCCAAATTCCCGCCCATCCGAAGCGCATCGTCGCAGATCAATATTTGGGCAGCTTTATTGTCTTAGGCGTTACGCCGATTGGAACACCAGGCCTTCACTGGGATAATCCCTATCTGTCCGAGCTGCTGGACGGCGTCGTGGATATCGGCGATGTGAACGGCTCCTTGGAGAAGGTGGTTGATCTACAGCCTGATCTGATCGTAACAGGCGCTTCGATGGACGATGCCAGATACGAACAGTTGTCCAAAATCGCGCCAACGCTGTCCGTCCCCTATGGCAATTTGAAAAACGCCCAGGAGGAACTGACGTATTTCGGAGAGCTGCTTGGCAAGGAGAAGGAAGCGAAGGCATGGCTCGAAGATTACGACCGCCGGATTGCTGCTGCGAAAGAGAAAGCCCATCAAGCGGTGTCGGAGGGAGCGTCCTTCTCGATTATCGAGTGGGCCGATAATTCGATTTACGTATACGGTGACAACTTCGGGAGAGGCGGACAACCCGTCTACCAAGCGCTTGGCTTCAATCCTCCATCGGGAGTCGCATCCGAAATTATGGAGAAGCAATGGGCCAGCTTGTCCAATGAAGTGTTGCCGAAGTATGCCGGCGACTACATTATTCTGACCTCCAACGATCGTTCCTTAGAGGATGTGAAGGCCGATCCCATCTGGGGCACGCTTGACGCGGTGAAGAATGACCGGGTTTATGTGTGGAAGGAAGAGCGTTCGTGGTATTACGATCCGCTTGCCGTCTTGTCCCAGACGGAAGAACTCGCTGACTGGCTGGCGGGGCAAAAATAAGGAGCAGCATAGCGCTTGAGAGAAATCAGGCCATTTTAGATTGATTATACACACCGTTGGAGGTAGTCATGTTACGTCGTTTTTTTGAGTATTATCGTCCCTATAAGGGCCTGTTTATATTGGATTTTTCATGTGCGATACTAGCTGCCTTGCTGGAGCTGGCATTCCCGCTTGCAGTCCACCGTGTCGTTGATGATTTGCTGCCCAGCGGCAATTGGGTGTGGATCTTATATTCTTGCCTCGGTTTGCTTGGCATCTACATCATCAGCTCCGCCCTTCATTATGTCGTGACGTATTGGGGCCATAAGCTGGGCATTAATATTGAGTCGGATATGCGGAAGAGGCTATTCGATCGGGTTCAAAAGCTGTCATTCCGGTTTTTCGACAATAATAAGACCGGGCATCTCGTCTCCCGTATGACCAATGATTTGATGGATATCGGCGAGATTGCCCATCACGGTCCAGAGGACTTGGTAATCGCCATCATGACGTTGGCTGGAGCCTTCGGCATCATGCTGGGCATTAATTGGCAGTTGGCAGTAATGACGTTTATTATCGTACCGCTTATGATTTATTTGTCCATGTATTTCGGTAAGAAAATGTCGGCTGCCTTCAAACGAATGTTCTCGGACATCGCTGACTATAACGCAAGGGTTGAGAACAACGTCAGCGGCATTCGCGTTGTTCAAGCATTTGCAAATGAAAAGCATGAAATTAACCGTTTTGCACAAAACAACGAACGGTTTCGTATCACGAAGCTTCTTACTTACCGAATTATGGCTTGGAACTCGTCGCTTAGCTTTATTCTGATGAAGCTGGTGTCATTGTTCGTGCTAATATGCGGAACATGGTTTGTAATTGAAGGCCGGATGTCGTACGGCGAATTTATTGCATTTGTGATGTTGTCCAATGTATTTCTGGGACCGATTCAGCAAATTAACTCTGTCATAGAGACGTATCCGAAAGGAATTGCGGGCTTCAAACGTTATCTGGAACTGCTTGAGACGGAGCCGGATGTGAATGATGCGCCGAATGCTCGCCATGTGAAACATCTGAATGGGGAAATCCGCTTTAACGATGTTACGTTCGGCTACGAAGGCAAGGATAAGGTGCTTCAAGGCGTGAATCTAACCATTCGTGCCGGGGAGACTGCTGCGCTTGTAGGACCGTCGGGTGCAGGGAAAAGCACCTTATGCTCACTGCTGCCGCGATTCTATGATGTGGAGGGCGGGGCCGTCACCATTGACGGCATGGATGTTCGAAGCATGACGCTGGAGTCGCTGCGCTCGCAGATTGGCATTGTCCAGCAGGACGTCTTCCTGTTCGACGGCACCATCCGCGAAAACATCGCTTACGGCAAGCTGGGCGCAAGCGATGAAGAAATCTGGACGGCTGCGAGACGCGCTCAGTTGGTAGATTTGATCAAGTCGCTTCCAGATGGTCTGGATACCTTTATCGGTGAGCGGGGTGTGAAGCTGTCAGGAGGACAAAAACAGCGGCTGTCGATTTCTCGCATGTTCCTCAAAAATCCGCCTATCCTTATTCTTGATGAGGCTACATCGGCGCTGGATACCGAGACGGAAGCCGCTATTCAATTGGCATTGTCTGAACTGTCGCAAGGGCGCACGACGCTTGTTATTGCGCATCGTCTGGCTACGGTCAAAAACGCGGATCGTATTATTGTCGTAGCGGAACAAGGAATTGCCGAGCAAGGCAAACATGAGGAATTGATTGCACAGGAAGGTGTATACAGCCGTCTGCACCGCGCTCAATTCGGCATGTAACCAATTATTAGTGCTAGCCATAATTAGTTTCTATATTACAGGCATCGCGATCAAGACTAATGAGGAGTAAGATTATGTCGGTATGGACTGAGAAAATAGACAAAGATGAAATCGGCGGGAAAAGGAAGCAGCAGTTTCGCTCGCGTCCTTGGGCTGCATCGCTAATCTTGATCGGCGGATCCATTGCTACTGTGCTTAGTGTTGCATTGTCCGTGTCGTTCGGAGCGGCTGATATCGAGTTTGCAACGGTGTGGGAGGCGATATTCGCCTTTGATTCGACCATTACGCAGCACCAGATCATTCAGGAGCTTCGCTTGCCGCGCGTACTGGGCGGCGCTATGGTGGGTGCAAGCTTTGCAGTAGCGGGTGCGATTATGCAAGGCATGACGCGCAATCCTATGGCGGATTCCGGCTTGCTGGGATTAAATGCTGGAGCTGGTTTTGCGCTTGCCCTATGCTTTGCATTTTTCCCTGGCTTGCCCTTTATGTATCAGATCATGTATTCCTTTCTAGGAGCGGGACTCGGCGCTGGGCTTGTATTCGGCGTAGGCTCATTGGCTAAGGGCGGACTGAGTCCCGTCCGATTGGTGCTCGCTGGCGCTGCGGTCAGCGCGCTGCTGGCGGCGTTAAGTGAAGGTGTCGCGCTCTATTTCCGCGTCGGCCAGGATATGGCGTTCTGGTATGCGGGTGGCGTAGCGGGAACAAAATGGAATCAGCTCGAACTGATGGCGCCATGGGTGCTCGGCGCTCTAATCGCCTCGATGGTGCTGTCCAAATCGATTACGCTGCTTACGCTGGGTGAAGAGATTGCCTCGGGCCTTGGACAGCGGACTAGACTAGTTAAGCTGGCGGGTACCATCATTGTGTTAGTGCTTGCGGGCTCTGCTGTATCGGTCGTTGGCGCAGTTGGCTTTGTCGGCTTGATTATTCCGCATTTGACACGTTATTTGGTCGGCGTGGACTACCGTTGGATTATTCCTTGTTCGGCTGTACTGGGCAGCTTGCTCGTCATGCTTGCAGATTTGGCGGCTCGAATGATTAATCCTCCATATGAGACGCCTGTAGGGGCACTTATTGCACTTATTGGCGTTCCGTTCTTTCTGTATTTGGCACGGAAAGAAAGGAGGGAGCTGTAATGAAAACGGCAGATGTATTATCCGCCAGCGAGAACAGGCTGCGGAGAGGACTTATCGTTATGGCGATTCTTGGCGTGCTTATTATCATCGCGTTCATCATTAGTATGAATACGGGTTATATACGGCTTTCGCCGCTGGATGTACTGAAGACCCTGTTCGGCATGGGGACAGAGAAACAGTCGCTTATTCTCTATCAATTCCGGCTTCCGCGAATTGTCATTGCACTGCTGATTGGTGCGGGACTCGCCGTATCTGGCTGTATCATGCAAGGTATATCGCGTAATGCACTCGCCGATCCGGGCCTGCTTGGCATCAATGCGGGAGCAGGGCTGATGGTGATGCTGTTTATCTCCTTCTACCCGACAACGGCGGCGGCGCCTGTATATCTCTTGCCTGTGCTTGCCTTAGTCGGAGCCGGCTTAACTGCAGCGCTCATTTATTCACTGGCCTATAAGCGGCATGAGGGGATATCGCCGACCCGACTTATATTGACAGGTATCGCTGTAGCAGCAGGGATAAGTGCGGCGATGATCGTGTTGACGCTTCGTCTTGATCCGAATAAATATCAGTTTTTGGCGACTTGGCTGGCAGGCAGCATCTGGGGCTCCAACTGGAAGTTCGTGCTCGCCCTGCTGCCTTGGATCGTCATAATTTTGCCTTTTGTATTCTTCAAGGCGCGTGTCATGAATGTGCTGAGCCTTGGTGACCAGATTGCCTCAGGGCTCGGCACATCCGTGGAGAGGGAGCGTCTGGTACTGCTCATCGCGGCTGTAGCACTTGCTGCATCCTCCGTAGCCGTCAGCGGCGGCATCGGTTTTGTGGGACTAATCGGACCTCATCTGGCGCGGCGGCTAGTGGGACCGAAGCATCAGCTGCTGCTTCCGGCATCGGCTTTGGCGGGAGCTCTGCTAGTCATTGTTGCCGATACGTTAGGACGCTGGATTCTTCAACCCTCGGAGATTCCGACGGGTATCGTGGTTGCTGTCATAGGCGCCCCTTACTTCTTGTATTTGCTCGCGCGTTCAAAGTAATACGGATAAGAGGCGCAGCGTGGTAGTTGCATAGGACGATCCTTTAAGACAAAAAGAGGGAGATGATAGAGATGGAGAAGGAACAACTATTTGATGTTACGATTATCGGCGGAGGTCCTGCGGGCTTATATTCCGCCTTCTATAGCGGCTTGCGCGAAATGAAAACCAAAATTATCGAATTTCAGCCGTTTCTGGGCGGCAAGGTGCATGTCTATCCCGAAAAAATGATTTGGGATGTGGGCGGTGTGACCCCGATCACGGGTGCGCAACTAATCGAGCAAACCGTGGCGCAGGGACTCACCTTCGAACCGGAGGTCGTGTTGGGGCAGAAGATCACGTCCATTTCCAAAAATGATGAAGGGCAATTCGTCCTGCATACTCATACTGGCGAAGCTCATTATTCCAAGACGGTTATTCTGGCTGTCGGCGGCGGCATTCTGAAACCGACAAAGCTGGAGGTTGAAGGCGCGGAGCGCTACGAGCTGTCCAATCTGCATTATACGGTCAAATCGCTCGCGCGCTTCAAAGGGAAGACGGTGTTGATCTCCGGCGGCGGCAACGCGGCGATTGACTGGGCCAATGAACTGGAGCCGATTGCGAAGAAAGTGTACTTGACCTACCGTAAGGAGATGCTGAGCGGCCATGAAGCGGAAGTGAGCAGATTGAAGAACAGCTCGGTGGAATGTCTGCTTAATACTACAATTGAAAAGCTGATTTCAGAGCCCGGCCATGAAAAAATTGACAACGTAGTACTGAAGCGCAGCTCTGACGGTGAAGAAATCGTGCTGAGCGTTGACGAGGTCGTTATCAATCATGGGTACGAGCGAGATAAGGAATTGTTGCAGAATAGCGAGCTGAAAATTGAGATGGAAGATGAATATAGCGTGAAAGGGAAGCCTACAAGCGAGACATCGGTAGAGGGCTTGTACGCCGTCGGCGACATTCTCTATCATGAGGGCAAGCTGCACCTGATTGCTGGCGCGTTCAACGATGCGGGCAACGCGATTAATAAAGCGAAGCAGTATATTACCCCTGATGCCAGGGGCTGGGGCGTAGTTTCCTCGCATAATGAATTGTTCGATAAGAAAAACCGCGAGCTGATGAAACATCTGTACACGTCTTAATCCCCGTCTTACCAGGCTCCCGAGCGGCACAAGCTGTTGCCCGGGAGCTTTTTTATGCGTTTTGAGCAGGCCCTGGCAGTGGAAACGATTCCATTATTGTGCTAAAAAAGTCACTCTATGAATCTTATCCTCCTGTATAATCGTATAGAATAGAGCGAATGTGCGTTAGAGCATCAGGAGGGAGTCGTTTGCAGTTGGATATGATCGTAACCTTATCTGTATTGGCAGGGGCCGCGGCCCTATTTGTAAGCGGCAAAGTGCGGTCGGACCTTGTCGCTATATGCGCCCTTGTCATATTGGTATTATTCGATATTCTTACACCGACCGAAGCGTTGTCCGGATTTGCCAATTCCGTCGTTATTATGATGATTGGACTATTCATTGTTGGAGGAGGCATCTTCCAGACAGGGCTGGCGAATATCGTGAGCGGCAAGCTGCTTAAGCTTGCCGGCACGAATGAGACCAAGCTGCTTGTAACCGTTATGCTGTCTACTTCGTTTATTGGAGCTTTTGTCAGCAATACGGGGACGGTTGCCGTCATGCTGCCGATTGTGATCAGTCTGGCAATGAGCGCGAATGTCAGTCCGGGCAAATTGCTGATGCCGCTCGCTTTCGCCAGCAGTCTTGGAGGAACGCTGACACTGATCGGTACGCCGCCTAATATGGTCATTAGAGAAACGCTCGCGAAAAACGGAATTGCGGAGCTGACGTTTTTCTCCTTTACGCCGATTGGTCTTGTTTGTTTAGCGCTTGGCACAGTACTAATTATCGTGTTCAGCAAATGGCTGCTGAAGTCGCGCACCGATGAAGACGGGAGTCGCTCCGGGGGTCAAAGCGTACATCATTTGGCTCAGCGATACAGCCTTACCGGCCACTTGTACCGCGTGCAGGCGGACAGCAAGTCCGGCATTGTATTGAAGCCGCTTAAGGAGCTGTCCGTCCTACAGCAATACGGCATACATATTAGCGAGGTCAGACGAAAGACGTCGCATAAAAATCCGTTTTTCAAAACGATCAATGGTGAAATGGCAGGGCCCGACACCGTTGTGATGGATCAGGATATCCTGTATGTCAAGGGCACGTTCCAGCAGGTAGAGGCTTTCGCCGAAGATTGCGGATTAACGCTGCTGGATCACCAGGCGACAGAACGGGTAGGAGGTGCGGAGACAGACGGTTACGCATCTGCCGAGAACGGTATTGCCGAGGTGCTTATTCCGCCAAACTCCAAACATATTAACCAGTTGATTAAGCATTCCGGCTTCCGGGAGCAATACAGCGTCAACGTACTAGGCATTCAGCGCAAGGGCGAGTATGTGCTGCATGGACTCAAGGATGAGAAAATCCGGCGCGGCGACGCGCTGCTGGTTCAGGGCACATGGAAGAATATTGCTGTTTTGTCCAATGAGCAGGCTGATGTTGTCGTTGTCGGGCAGCCGCAGGAAACGGCCGCTTCTATGCCGCTTAGCCACAAAGCGCCGTTAGCAGGCGGTATCATGGCTTTGATGGTTGCGCTCATGATCGCTGATTTGTTCCCGGCGGTTATATCCGTTATGATTGCCGCGGTGTTAATGGTAGTGACGGGATGTCTTCGGAATATGGATTCCGCCTATAAAACGGTCAATTGGGAAAGCGTCGTCCTTATTGGCGGCATGATCCCGATGTCGGTGGCCATCGAGAAGACCGGCGCTGCTTCGCTAATCTCACAAGGTCTTGTCGACAGCTTGGGCAGTGCTGGACCGCTTGCGCTGCTGGCGGGCATCTACTTTGCGACATCGACTTTGACACTGTTCATCAGCAATACGGCATGCGCTGTCTTGTTCGCGCCGATTGCGCTAGCAGCGGCGGTGCAACTGGGTGTTAATCCGGTACCATTCTTGTTCGCCGTAGCGCTTGCCTCCAGCATCTGCTTCGCCGTGCCGTTCTCGACGCCGCCGAATGCACTGGTCATGTCGGCAGGACGGTACACCTTTATGGATTATGTGAAGGTTGGCTTGCCCGTACAGCTGCTGCTGGGAGTTGCGATGGTGGCGCTGCTTCCGCTATTTTTCCCGTTTTGATTGCCGTAGCACAAAAAAGAGAGGCCCGATGGCCTCTCTTTCCTGTTTTCTTGGATGACTTACATCCAGCTCTCGCCCCATGCCTGAATGGATTCAATGACTGGCTGCAGGTCTCTGCCCTTAGGCGTAAGCTCGTACTCAATCCGAACGGGCATCTCTGGATACACCTGACGGTTGACGATGCCGAGCGTTTCGAGTTCTTTCATCCGGTCCGTCAGCATTTTGTCGCTCATTTCCGGGATTTGTTCCTTAATATCTTTAAAGCGCTTCGGTCCGCCTAATAAAACTCGAATGATTCTACCTGTCCATTTTTTTCCTAATAGATCAGCCGCAGCTTCATATCTCGGGCACATTGTCGAATAATCCAACAGAATCACCCCTCTTTTCATAGTTCTATTGTAGCATATGTACGAACGAAAAGTAAGTGTGCCAGGCAACAAAGACATTTAGCAGGCTTATGCGCAGGCAGAGACTTACTTTTACTAGGGCGGCTTCCATAACTTTAGCGTCACAGAACCATGGATATTGTCTTTCATTTTCGTGGATGAATATGTCTTCCGTAAGTATAGCTGTTAATCTAACGTATGAAAGTGCGGAAAAGTTGCAATTTATTCCCATAATAGTTACAGCTTAATGACTATGAGTCCGGCAAGCATGAACAGGAACGCAGCCCATTGCTGTAGGGATAGTCTTTCCTTGTACAACAGGATGGAGCCGATGGCTACAACAAGACTGTTGGTCGCAAAGATCGGAGCGGCCAGATTCGCCTGACCGGTCGAGATTGCAATCGCATAGAGTTGAAGGCCGCCGTAAGAGAATAGTCCGGCTGCAAGTCCAAGCTTCATGCCGATGCGTCTGGAGGCTGGTGTTATGATCTCCTTCGATGGAATAAGGAACCAGGCGATTGACAGCGCATAAGCGACGAATAAGATGGGCGCGCTTGCCAGGCCAAGCTCATCGGTTACTTTCAGGCCGCCGTTGCGCAAAGTGAACATCAGGATAGCCAGGCCAACGAGCAGGAACCAGCGCTTTTCTTTAATCGTGAGCGGCTCCTTGCGCTTGTAGGCAATCAGCATGACGGACAATAGAAGCAATAACACGCCAATCCCCTGCGGCAAGCTAAGCGGCTCATGGTACCACAGTGTAGCCATCGCTACAACCAGGACGATGTTGAAGTTCGTCAGTGGAGAAGTCAAGCTGGCGGGGCCATGCTCCAGCGCCTTCATGAATAGCGCATTGCCCCAGGCAGAGCCGGCGCCGATCATAACGCCTGCTGCCCATACTCTACTATCTAATAAAGCGCCGAGGCTGCCCTCGATGGCCGTATGAATGCCGAACCCTGCTGTACCTGCGGTGTAGAGAGCAAGCAGCAGCATGCGGGTCGAACCCCCGCGCATTTGCGATACTTTCATCCACCAGCCTGCCAGTCCGAACAAGACAGCGCTGCCGATGGCTATAGCTAACCACATTGAAATTCACGCTCCCGAATTTGTTACACAATTGAAATAGTCCTGTTACCGCCCTAACATATGTCTGGGCTATTATAATAAACAAGACCCCCTTTTATATAACCTTTTAGGGCCTGCAGCGTGCAGGCCCGCTTTTTTTTGTCTCTATAGGGTTGTCCTGCAGTGCAGATCAGTAATCACAGAGAAGGGGAGGGACGCGATTCGCATCCCTCCCCAACGCTGTTACAGCGGCACGATTACTTGCTGACGCTGACGGTAGAATACCCAATGCTTGAAGCCGATTTCCTTCAGCCGCTTAGCAACAAGGTCCCATTCATCCCCAACGCGGCTAGGGATATGCGCATCCGAGCCAAACGTGACATTGACGCCGAAGTGATGAGCACGCTCCAGAATGACGTCAGACGGATACCAGCCCCCGACATCCTTTGTGCTGCCTGATGTATTGATCTCAATCGATACGCCGTATTCCGCAATGGTGCGCAGCGTGTCGTCAATATGCTCATGCGCGGGAATATCTGAGAATGCAGGGTAGTACCCCTTCATCGCATCGATATGTCCCAATATATCGAACATGCCGCTTTGAGCGGATTGCTTAATGAGCTCGTAATAGCTTTTCTTTTCATTCATATGCTGGGTATCGTCCAGGTTCTTCCAGCGGTTTCGGTTGAAAATGCTGACACCGTTCACCTGATGCACGGAACCGATCAAATAATCGAACGGCACCCCCTTGTAGGCTTCCCGGTACGCTTCAGCATGGTCGGCGAAATAGTCCGATTCCATACCTAGCAGCACTTCGATTCGGCCTGTATACTTCTCCTTCAGACGCAGCACTTCATTGATATAATTGGAAAAGTCGCTTCTCGCCATGGCAATGCCGGGCCAAGGCTGGTCCTCTTGATGGAAGAAATAAGGGGAGTGATCGGATATGCCGATAACGCTCAGTCCAGCGTCAATACCGGCCAAAATATAATCTTCAATGGTACCATCCGCATGTCCGCATCTAACGTGGTGTGTATGTAGATCGAATTTCAACGTGAACCCTCCTACTCGCTGCTGATGAATTGATGCTCGGGCATGCCCTTGAGATCGCTTAAAAACTGATGCATCGCCGTATTCAGATAACGGCCTGACTTGTAGACAACTCCTACGGGGTGGGTAGTCTCGAGTTCATGGACTTTAATGATCTTCAGCGTACCAAGCTTAAGCTCAGTCGGGATCGACAGCTTGGAGACGATGGCTACGCCCAGATCAATCTCAACCATCCGCTTAACTTCTTCACTGCTGGACAGCTCCATGACGATATTAGGCTGAATATTGTACTTCCTGAACATGGCATCCACGAATCGTCTGCCCAGCGTATCTGGCGCCAGCATGATCATAGGGACGTCTTTCAGCTTGTCTACGGTCGTATGCGTAAGGCTGCTGAGCGGATTTTCCGGGGAGACGACTAGCTCGAACGTATCGTAATAAAGAGTGGATGAGGCAATGTTCGGATTTCTCTCCGATAGATAGGTTATACCGACGTCAACGGAACCATTCTCGACGCTGGCCATAACTTGGGATGATGGCATGGTATGTATCGTTGTTTTAATAAGCGGGTATTGATTTTGAAAGTAGGACAACACTCGTGGCAATATTTGAATAGCGATCGACGAGGTCGTGCCAAGCAGAATATGTCCTTGAGGCGTAAGGTTCAGATCGTTAAGCTTCTGCTTCAATTCCTCTACAATCGCCAGCACGCGCTCCGCATGCTCTAGGAAGACTTGACCATGATCCGTAAGGGTAACAGGTTGATTACGGTCAATTAGTACGGTCTTAAATTCATCCTCCAGGCTCTTGATTTGGGCTGATACGGCGGGCTGAGTCAAATTCAGCAGTTCGCCTGCCTTGCGGAAGCTCATCGTCTTGGAGATCGTGAGCAGTGTTTCCAACTGGCTAATATTCAAGTCCAGTATTCCCCCTTCCGACGTTCTCTGGGCGTACCTTTATTATATCCTATATAAAAGGGTGCAGCAAAAAAAGAATGGCTGTTAGAGCCATTCTTTCTTACGGAAAATAATAAACATGCTGAATCCCAGCACAATCATAATGCCGAGCAAAATATAGGCTCCAAGCTTGAAGTGGAGGCCGGGAATATCGTCGAAGTTCATACCGTATATGCCCGTAATAAAGGTGAGCGGCATGAAAATCGTCGTAATGGCAGTGAACACGCGCATAATTTCGTTGGCACGGCTCGACAGGCTGGATTGATAGGCCTCGCGAAGGTTGCCCATCAGATCGCGGTACGTGTCGAAGGACTCTGATATTTTAAGGGCATTCTCATAGACGTCGCGGAAATACTTCTGCAGCTGCTCATCGATAAGCTTGAGTTCTTTCTTATTAAGCGTAAAGATGACCTCGCGCTGAGGGCCGAGCACCTTCTTCACCCAAAGAATTTCACCACGCAGACCGATAATCTCATTCAGATGAGACTTCTTGGTATGCATAAGGATGTCTTCTTCAAGTGTCTCGATCCGACTGTCAATCCGGTCGCCGACGAGGAAGTAATTGTCGACCACGAGGTCGACCAAATAATAGAGGAACTGATCCGGACGATTAACCTCCTGCTCCCAAAGAATGGGCTTCAAGGAACGGAGCTCGTTAATTTTTTGATGAGTTACCGTTATAATATAGTGGCGTCCCAAAAAAATGTTAAGCGACCGCAAAAATATTTCTTCATTATCGAAACGAATACTGTCGATGACGATAAAATAATGATTTTCGTAAATCTCGATTTTAGGGCGCTGTTCTTCGTCGTTGAGGCAATCCTCCACGGCGAGATCATGCATGCCGAATAGCGGCTGCAGGACCGTCAAGTCCTCTACATCCGCATCAATCCAGTAGAAGCCTTCTGGCGGCGCCTGTTGCGCCTGCTCAACTTCTTCCACCATCGTAAATTTTCCATTGTAAACATATCTGATTTTCATATGCAGATCTCCTCTCTCGTCTTACAGGAGACTGCCGGTCAGAAACAAAAGCGGAGCCTTCAAATAAAGGCAAGTCGGCCCGCCTATCCGTTCCGCAATAAGGTTCGCGCAGGAGGGATGGAGGAGCGGCTTCGTTTCGGCTGAGCCGACAGCGGCCTAATTCGGTTGGTTTCGGGCTTCGGTATATCACCTTCCATGTCCTCATACACTCCTTTAATGTCGAATGAATGTCCCAATCCTTGTCTAGTATACTCCCGCTCTGGCAGAACATTCAAGGAAAAAATGGCTTCGTGGGAGAGCCGGTTTGACAGTATATGCATCGGAATCCTTGACGGGAAGGGCAGAATGAATTAAAGTAAACTTAATTGGAATCGAAACAACTGAATAGACTACTTTCTTATCAAGAGCAGGCGGAGGGACTAGCCCGATGAAGCCCGGCAACCGGCATTTAAGCACGGTGCTAATTCTTGCGGAAACAGGTATGTTTCTGAGAGATGAGAGAGGCGGACGGCTACTTATGAGCAGACGACCTTTTCTCACGCAGAAGGGGTCTTTTTTTGTTTCTCAACTTCTAATTATTAACGATTTTTAGGAGCGTGGTCAGAATGCCTATCAAAGTACCAGACAACTTGCCTGCGAAGGAAATTTTGAGTAATGAGAACATATTCGTCATGGATGAAAGTGTTGCTTATCAGCAGGACATTCGCCCATTGCGTATCGCCATATTGAACCTGATGCCTACCAAAGAGACGACGGAGACGCAGTTGCTTCGCCTGATCGGCAATACGCCGCTGCAAGTAGAGGTTGTACTGCTGCATCCCAGAACGCATCAATCCAAAAACACGTCGGCCGAGCATCTGGAATCATTTTACAAAACATTCGACGAGATTTCCCATCAGTATTTTGACGGAATGATCATTACAGGCGCACCGGTGGAGCATCTTCCTTTCGAGGAAGTCAACTATTGGGAAGAGCTCCAGGAAATTATGGAGTGGACGAAGCGGCATGTCACATCGACGTTCCATATCTGTTGGGCTTCTCAAGCGGGCCTCTACCATCATTATGGCGTGCCGAAATACAATCTGGACTTCAAAGTGTTCGGTGTATTCCCGCATACGGTGACAGACGAGAAGCGAAATGTACAGCTGCTTAGAGGCTTCGACGAGCTGTTTTTCGTGCCTCAATCCCGCCATACGGAAGTACGCAGAGAGGATATTGAGCCGATCGAGGAACTGGAGATTTTGTCGGAGTCTGGGGATTCGGGCATCTATATAGTAGCTTCACGCGACGGCAAGCAAATCTTCGTCACTGGCCATTCCGAATACGATCCTACGTCGCTCAAGTTCGAATACGACCGCGATGTAACGAAGGGAATGGCAATTGATCTTCCCAGAAACTATTTCCCGGGCGATAATCCTTCCTGTATGCCTTTATCGACCTGGAGAGCGCATGCCAATCTGCTCTTCTCGAATTGGCTGAACTATTATGTGTACCAACAGACGCCGTATGATCTCGGTGCTGGCATTTAATTGTGCGTGTTCAAAAAGTCGGGTTTTCAGCACCGAGAAGCTTCTCGCAAGATTCGATGTCGAATACGCTTCTTGGCTTGCTTCGTGATCAAAAGATGACTTTTTGAATAACCTCTAATACATGTAAAGGGAGTTGCGAAGTTAAATGAAAATAGAAAGTCACTTGGCTCAAATCGGTTCTGTTCAGGAGCCTGTTACGGGAGCGGTCAGCTTCCCTGTCTATCAAGCTACAGCATTTCGCCATCCCAAGCTGGGACAAAGCACGGGCTTCGATTATGCCAGAACCAAAAGTCCGACTAGAGCCGTACTGGAAGAAGCAGCAGCGAAGCTGGAGTCTGGTGATGCCGGATTTGCCTGTAGCTCTGGCATGGCCGCGCTGCAGACGATCTTTGCTTATTTTAGTCAAGGCGATCATCTGATTGTTTCACTGGATTTGTACGGAGGAACGTATCGTCTGCTGGAGCGCATTATGTCGAGATTCGGCGTAACAGCATCCTATGTTGATACGAATGATATAGATGGCATGTCCAGCTTGCTGCAGCCGAATACGAAGGCGGTGCTTATTGAGACGCCGACTAACCCGCTTATGATGATTACCGATCTGGAGCGTGTATGCTCATGGGCCAAATCGAGGGGGCTGCTGACGATTGTCGACAACACCTTGCTCACTCCTTATTTGCAGCGCCCAATTGAGCTTGGAGCCGACATTGTCATTCATAGCGCGACCAAATATTTGGGCGGGCATAATGACGTGTTAGCGGGCCTGATTATTACAAAAGGCGAGGAGCTGTCCAAGGAGATGGCGATTCTACATAACTCCATCGGAGCCGTATTGGGACCGCAGGATTCCTGGCTGCTGATGAGAGGCATGAAGACGCTCGCGCTGCGTATGGAGAGGCATCAGTACAATGCGACGAAAATCGCGGAGTACTTGCTGGAGCATCCAGCGATTGATGATGTTTACTATCCGGCCTTGCCGCATCATCCAGGGCATGATGTTCAGAACAAACAGTCTTCGGGCAATACGGGTATTTTCTCGTTCCGCTTGAAGGATGCTCGTTATATCGAGCCGATTCTGCGGCACATTAAGCTGATTGCTTTCGCTGAGAGCTTGGGCGGCGTAGAATCGCTAATGACGTATCCGGCTGTACAGACTCACGCCGATATACCGGAAGAGATTCGCAAAGCAGTTGGGGTAGATGACCGCTTGCTGCGCTTCTCCGTCGGGATCGAGCATGTGGATGATTTGATCGAAGATTTGGAGCAGGCGCTTCGCGAGGCCAAACAAGAGATCGAGGAGCAATAGAGCTCAAACGGACAGACACGGCCAGCCGATGCTATCGGGGATGCAGTGTCTGTCTTCCTTCCTATATAAATTTCGTTAATTTGCCATAATGGTTTTGCTGCGGGAGGATGACTAGTCTTCTTGATCTATGATAGGATTAAGTATTAGCACTTGAATAGTTAAGGAGGTCTTGCGGATGAGCGCGATAGACCGGATATTGGATAAAGCCTTGAGTGGCAATAGATTAAGTCTGGAAGACGGGATGGAATTGCTCGCTTCCGATCAGATCGAGAAGATGGGACATGTAGCTAACCAGGTGATGCTGAGAAAGCATCCGGAGCCGATTACGACGTTCGTGGTTGGACGCAACGTCAACTATACGAACGTATGTGACGTATATTGCCGATTCTGCGCCTTTTACCGTGCGCCAGGCTCGAAGGAAGGCTATGTGCTGGATGACGAAGTCATTTTAAATAAAATTCAAGAAACGGTCGATGTTGGTGGTACCGAAATATTGATGCAAGGCGGCACGAATCCGAATCTTCCATTTACGTATTACACGGATTTGCTTCGCAAAATTAAAACTCGCTTCCCTGACATTACGATGCACTCCTTCTCGCCAGCCGAAATTCAGAAGATGAAGGTGGTCTCGGACGGATTGTCGCTGGACGAAGTGATTGCTCAGCTTCATGAAGCGGGATTGGATTCCTTGCCGGGCGGCGGGGCGGAGATATTGGATGATCGCACACGCCGGAAGATTAGCCGGATGAAGGGTCCATGGCAAGACTGGATGGACGTTATGAACTCTGCCCATCGCCACGGTATGAATACAACGGCAACGATGGTATACGGCTTGGGTGAAACGATAGAGGAGCGCGCGCTTCATATGCTGCGCATCCGAGATGAGCAAGATAGGGTGTTGGCGAATAATTATCCGACACCGGGCTTCCTTGCCTTCATATCTTGGCCGTTCCAACCGGACAATACTAACCTGAAGCTGGAGAAGGCGAAGCCGGAGGAATATCTTCGTATTGTCGCGGTTAGCCGCATGATGCTGGACAATATCAACAATTTCCAGTCGTCTTGGGTGACGATGGGACCGGAGATGGGGAAACTAAGCCTGTCTTACGGCTGCAACGACTTTGGCAGCACCATGATCGAAGAGAACGTCGTATCCGCTGCCGGTACAACGCATAAAGTGAACATTGACCTTATTCTTCAATTAATTCGCGAAGCGGGCAAAATTCCGGCTCAGCGTGATACCAAATACAACATTCTTCGCATGTATCATGAATCGGAGAAGGCGGAACGCGACTTTATTATGCAAAACTAGTGTGAACGATAAGGGAACACAGGACAATTACACAGCGAATAACAGCGCCAGTGTATCATTATTCCAATTGGAGGACTAATGATACACTGGCGCTTTTTGTCGTCGGGCAGAGATGTTTATTACAATTGAAAGGTAATGAAAAGTCATGGCTGACTCATATAAAATATGGTAAATTAGGAGTATTGGACTAGGGGAGGATTTAGACTTGAAAAAAAGATGGCTGCCTATTCTATTAATTGTTTTTGTTATTCTGGCTTTTACAGTACCCACAACTGAAGATTACAATGAGGCTCTGAAAAATAAAATTAAAAAGGAAACCGGAAACCATATTTTAGTCAATGTTGGGGTGAGTTTACTTGGAGATGTCATGAACACTCTAATTGATACCTCAACTAGTTGCCAGAAATACGTCGTGATCAGGGCTTGTGAAACTAAAATAACAAACTCAGATCGATTCAAGAGTATCGGACTCCTTAATTATTACATATTTTATTAATCAAACGGATTTCATCAAAGAGCAACCTCCATCAGCAGACGGATTTCTTAAATGCTCTATGATCCCATTATAAAGTATTGTATGATATTGAGAATCAATATCATACAATACTTTTCTTTTTACAGGTATTCTTTTCGATAGGGTGATAGCTATGCAAGAGGACAAGTCAAAGATGCTTGCGGCGGATGCTATGTTGTTTAAGCTTGAAGAGATCCGTCTATTGAATAAGGAAGAATATATCCGATTGGGAAAAAGCATCCTCACTTTACATACACTGCTGCTTGTAAGCGGGGGCAGCGGTGTGTGCGGAATTAATGGAGACAGCATAAAGATAAGTCGCGGTACCTGCCTTGTACTGACGCCTGGAGTTCTGTTGGAGACCAGTGCGGAAGAAATCAGGGAGGTCCAAATCTATCTCATTACCTTCTATGTATATGATGCCTCAGAGCCCTTCCGTATTGAACAAGGAGAACTACCTTGTCGTCAGGTTGTTATGGTTCCTTCTTATTCTAGATTAGAAGAACTCGCTCTCCATATGGTTCAGCACCAGCAGAGGTCGAATACATGGGACAAGCTCAAAGCGAATATGTGGTTTCAGGAGCTCCTGCTCGATTTATTGTTCGGAGAGATCGCCCGACTAGGTCAGATAGGCCAGTCGCGGCGGTCGTTTTTATTTCTCCTGTCGTTCGCCTCATGCCAAACTCTTCTTTGTATATACGTTGCCTGCGGGCCATATACTGTAACGGAAGGAAAGGGGTGAGCGCATGGATTTGTTCAGAATCGCATTGCCAAATGAGGAATCAGTCGACAGCTTGCATACGTTGTTACAGGAACAAGTAGATGCTGATTTACATAGGTCGGCCAAGGGCAGCGGTCAACCGCTCGTTCAGTTTGTGAAGGAGCCGGAAGCCGTAAGATGTATCGCCCAACTGCCGCATTTTCAATTGAAGACGGACGGCCCTTTCTTCTATAAAGCATCCGCCAGCGCAATCGCGGAGTATGTTGTGAGCCAGATGGAACCAGACCTATTGTCCAGCATAATCGGGAAAAAATATCGGGGCAACCCATCCATGGATGCTGTTCTGATCCAGAAGTATTGTTACGATCTTCTGCACGGCAAGGAATGGGAGGGACTGGGCAGTCGCTTCCAGGAAGCGGATCGGGCTAGACGTAAGGGCAAGATCGCCGAGGAAATCGAGAAGTTCCTCGAAGTTGAGAATGATCTCAATATAAGCGGCTTATTAACCTTCCGCTTGCGCGCCTATCGCAATGAGCTTACGGAAATTGTGGAGTATGCGCTGGATGAATATGTACTGGATAAGCAGTACCAGGAGTTTATTTCACTGCTCAAATATTTTGTGCAGCTGCAGGAGTCGAAAGTGCCGCTTGTCCATTTGCTGCACAAAGGCGGGCATGATTTCACCCTATACAATGAAAGCTTCCAGCCGCTGGAGGCTAAGCCGCCGTCAGATCGGATTGTAGCGGAGATGCTGGAGACCGAGATGAATATCGAAGATATGGTCATCAGCTCTTTAATATCCGTATCTCCCAAACAAATCATGATTCATACGCGCCATCCCGAGATGCAAGTCATTCGGACGATCGAGACGATCTTCGATAGCCGGGTGAAAGTATGCGTGAAATGCCCGTCCTGTTCCAGTACACTGGATGAGTTGATACAACCCTAAGAAGGGATGCTTGCAAAAGCGCCCTTGACCATTCTCTCTTATCGGTCTATAATGATGCTCATATACGTTGCAACAGCCATGACAAGAGTCATGTGTTTGCCAGATGCGCTTGGACCAGAGAGAGGAATTCGTGCTGAAAGTTCCTTCCTAGACGCGGGCAGATGTACCTCTCTTGTAGCTGTATGGTTGAACCTGCGTTGCTCTTGGGCAACAGCAGCAGTAAGCCATACCGGATATCTCCGTTACCAGATACGTACGAGGACTGCCGTCTTGTTTTATAATGGAGATGGTTCAGTTGAAGTAGGGTGGAACCACGAGCTGACAAGCACTCGTCCCTTTTGCGGGACGCGTGCTTTTTTTGTTGCGCTCTCGCTGCTTCGCTTGCAATAGACGAATTGGGAGGATGAAGTGAAATGAGCATTAAAATTACGTTGCCAGACGGCGCTATTCGGGAGTATGAAGCCGGCACAACGATTGAAGACGTAGCGGGTTCGATCAGTACAGGACTTAAAAAAAATGCGATTGCCGGCAAAATCGACGGTAAAGTCGTTGATGTATATAGCCCGATCGAGCAGGATGCGGCGATTGAGATCGTAACCGTTGACTCTGCGGACGGCCTTGAAGTATACCGCCACAGTACAGCGCATTTGCTGGCACAGGCGCTTAAGCGTGTCTATGGCAATAAGGACATTAAACTAGGTATCGGTCCCGTTATCGAGGATGGCTTCTATTACGATATCGACATGGAGCAGTCGTTGACACCAGACGATCTGACAGCCATTGAGAAAGAAATGAACAAGATTATCGGCGAGAACCTGGAGATTCGCCGCAGAGTCGTTAGCCGCGACGAAGCGCTGGCTATCTTTACTGAGCTTGAGGACAACCTCAAGTTGGAGCTAATTCGCGACTTGCCGGAGGATTCGGAGATTACGCTGTATGATCAAGGCGAGTTCTTCGATCTATGCCGTGGTCCGCATCTGCCATCAACTGGCCGGATCAAAGCTTTTAAATTGCTTAGCGTAGCGGGTGCTTACTGGCGCGGCGATTCCAAGAACAAGATGCTTCAACGTATTTACGGTACTGCTTTCCCTAAGAAAGCACAGCTCGACGAACATTTGCATTTCCTTGAGGAAGCGAAGAAGCGCGACCACCGGAAGCTGGGCCGTGAGCTGAAGACGTTCACGTTCTCCCGTGAAGTAGGTCAAGGGTTGCCGCTATGGCTGCCAAATGGAGCTAAAATCCGCAGAACGATGGAACGCTACATCGTCGATCTGGAAGAACGTCTTGGTTATGAGCATGTCTATACACCTGTACTGGCTAATGTAGAGTTGTACAAAATTTCCGGGCACTGGGATCACTACAATGAAGATATGTTCCCGACTATGGTAATGGACAACGAGGAATTGGTGCTTCGTCCGATGAACTGTCCGCATCATATGATGGTATTCAAGAGCGACATGCGCAGCTATCGCGATCTGCCGGTTCGTATCGCTGAGCTGGGCACGATGCACCGCTACGAGATGTCGGGTGCGTTGACTGGCTTGCACCGCGTTCGCGCAATGACACTGAACGACGCACACATCTTCTGCCGTCCGGATCAAATCAAAGAAGAGTTCGCGCGTGTTATTAATTTGATTCGCAAGGTTTATGAAGATTTCGGCATTAAGGAATACCGCTTCCGCTTGTCCTACCGTGATCCGCAGGATACCGAGAAGTACTTCCAGAATGACGAGATGTGGGAAATGTCCCAACGTATGCTGCGCGAGGTTGTTGAGGAGCTTGAGCTTCCGTTCTTCGAAGCAGAAGGCGAAGCGGCTTTCTACGGGCCGAAGCTTGACGTTCAGATCAAGACGGCGCTGGGCAAGGAAGAGACACTGTCCACCGCACAGCTTGACTTCCTGCTGCCGGAGCGCTTCGAGCTTGAATACGTCGGGGAAGACGGCAAGAAGCACCGTCCGGTCGTTATCCACCGCGGCATTATTAGTACAATGGAGCGCATGACCGCATACCTGCTTGAGAACTTTGCAGGCGCACTGCCGCTATGGCTGTCTCCCGTACAAGCGAAGGTCATTCCAGTATCCACTGCTTACGAATCCTACGCTCGTCAAGTGGCCGAGCAGCTGCAGGAAGCGGGAATCCGTGTGGAGAGCGATTTGCGCAATGAGAAGCTTGGATACAAGATTCGTGAAGCGCAGCTTGAGAAGGCTCCATACATGCTCGTCGTTGGCGAGAATGAAATGCAATCCGGTTCCGTATCCATCCGCAAGCGCGGCGAGGGTGACATCGGAGCGAAATCCATCGCTGAATTAATTCAATATCTGCAAGGCCAAATCGCGGCTAAGGAATAACAAGCCGCACAATTAGCGCATAAAGCTTGAACGATCGGGGCAATATTCTTCTGAGGAGGAGTTTGCCCAGATGGTTACAAGCTTTTTTCTTTGTGCAAGGAAATGGATGTTGATGCTCATGTTCCTGGCGATAGTGGAAGTAATTGGAGCATCGATCGCCTATAGCGCGCCAATTCAATCTGCAAGCAGTTATCGCCCTGAGCAATCCCATACTACAGCTACTGCTGCATTGGATGTCATAGAAGTGGTGGCAACCGGCTATACGGCAGGCGTGGAGTCGACAGGAAAACGTCCCGGCCATCCCGGATATGGCATTACGTATTCAGGCGTCAAGGTTAGACGGGACCAGGTTTCAACCATTGCGGCTGATCCCAAGCAATTCCCGATCGGGACATTGCTTTATATACCGGGCTATGGCTACGGAGTAGTAGCCGATACGGGTTCCGCCATCAAAGGGAACCGTATTGATCTATATTTCGAAACCATTAAAGAAGTATATGAGCAGTGGGGCAAGCGCAAGGTTGAGGTTCAGGTGCTGAGGCGTGGAAACGGCAAGTTAACCCAGTCATGGCTGAACGGAATCAACCAAGCGATCGAAGTTGGCAAGCCGATTCCCCAGTCTTACCTCGAATCGTAATTTCTGTATAAGAAGCCGAACGCTTGCCATACTATAGGTGGACGGGGAGGTGAAGACCATGACCAATAAAAACAAAAACAAAGCAGCACAAAATCAAAACAATAAGCACAACGCTGAATTTGCTGAAGAGTTCAACCAAAATAATGCTACCAACAATCAATCTGCTAATCAAAACGAGAACCAAGCCGCTCAGAATAATCAAAACCAACAATAAGGTTAGATTATATGACATCATGCTTCAAAAAAGAAGGGAAACCGACACTGGTTTCCCTTTTCTTTTGTCTAATACTGGATTATAATGTAGGGAAAATTCACATAACCCACTTGGAGAGGGGCGGTTTTACCGTCATGCGTGCTGCAGCCCAATGGTTTTCCCGAAATACAGAAGGTGAATGGAATAAGACGGAGCAACAGGAGAAGATGACAACGCTGCTTCATGAATCGGTTGTCATCTCTGATCAATTGAACGCTGCTGTGGATGAGGTGGGTGGCGCTATTCATCATCTCTCGGATGTCGCCGACCGGTCGGCAGCTCAAGAATTGGCGCTCCGAAGCTCGAGCGCCGGAGCAATGAGTCGTATGGAGGAAGCATTCTCCGCCCTTCAGGAGGTTGCATCCGCCGCAGAAGAGATAAGCGGGGCTTCATCCAATTTAAAGGCTAAGAGTTATGAAGCGAAAGAAATTGTACTCGACGTCAGCCAATCCCTGCAGGCTACCAATGAAGTGATGAGTCAACTGATCATTCAGAATCAAGCCATGGACGCGCATATCCGTGAGCTGATTGAACAGATGTCCCATGTCAGCGAGATGAATGCTCTTATTCATCAGATTGTATCTCAAACTTCCTTGCTGGCGCTCAATGCTTCCATCGAGGCCGCACATGCCGGAGAGTACGGCAGAGGATTCGCAGTGGTTGCCGATCAAATCAAGAAGCTTGCCGAACAAAGCGGAGAGGCGGTCAGACGCTCGTCCGGGGTCGTAGAGCAAATCGAGCTTGGCGTCAAGCAAGTCATTCTTGCGGTCGATGAAGAGAAGAGTTCTGTAGAACGCGGAGCTTCGGAGATGAAGTCAACGAAAGCCAGAATGGCTGTCATTCTGAGCAAAATTTCCGAGGTGGACGAATTGGCTGGCGGTACTGCAGTAGCTAGTGCCAGACAGACGGAGCATATGTCCAATATGACCAGCATGCTGAAGGAAGTTGTAGAATCAGTGGACGAGACGGTCCAGAGCATTGACGAAACGCTAAAAATGACCCAACAGCAGAGAGAGCAGATTACTAAGCTTGGCAAAATTAAAGGCAATCTGGGCCGTTCATCCGGTGAACTTGTAAAAGCGATCGACAATGTGGGTATCAAACATACGATTAATAAGGCAATGGGCAACGTTGCTGCTCTCCAGCAATGGCTGAAGCAAGCGGCTGCCGACAATCGGTTGCGATCGTTGAAGGAAGACGAGCATCAGAAGCTATTGACCGAGCTTCTACGCTCCAAGTCGGATATTGAGGCGATTTGGTCGAACAGGAAGGATGGCTCCTTTATCGTGTCCTTGCCAGAGGCTGGATTGTTGAACGCAAAGGGGAGACTATGGTGGAAGCAGGCAATAGCCGGGCATGCCTTCCAATCTGATATTTATGTCTCTGCGATTACCAAGCAACTGTGCATGACGATTTCCGTTCCGATTCATGATGAGAACGGTGAGACGATTGGTGTCATTGGTGCGGATATGTCGATTCAATAGAACCCCCTACCGTCATTGCCTGGGCAACGGCGGTATTTTTTTGGTCAAACTATTTTCCATAAAATTACTTTCATATCGGTCTAGAGACTGAGATGAAGTTCAATCGGCCGTCCCTTATGGAGAGACGGGCAATCAGGTATACTTAGCATATAAATTGAAGGGCATAGGAGTTGGCGACATGAATGGAAACTTCGCAAGCCGGTTGCTGACCGGACTTGTTATCATTTCGTTGGGTGTAGCATTTCTGCTTAGGCAGCTCGGTTATTTGGATTTTAGCATTGGAGATGTGTTTTCGACCTTTTGGCCGTGTATCCTCATTTATTTCGGCTTGACGCAGATGATGTCTGGACGCGGCCACGGCGGCTCGGGCTCATGGGGTTTATTTATGGTCATGTTTGGTGCGATATTCCTTGGCACCAACTTGAATTTCCTTACGTGGTCCGTCAGGGATATTATTCCGTTTTTGATTCCGGTTGTCATCATATTCGTCGGACTTCGAATGATCTGGAGTCCCCGTAAGAAGAAGAAGCATTCGCCGCCTGCCGAGGATTGGCAGTCCTATCGTCCTTACCAGGACGAATCGCCGGTACCTCCGGCACCTCCGCTTCATCCCGACCCGACGGGAAGGGACGACTCTGACGAATATAACGGTCATAACAGCCACGGAAATTCGGCACAATCGAAAACGAAGCAGCATGAGTATGACAGCGATCCTTACGAAATGGATGATGGCTATAGCAAGCATAAAAAACGCAAATATTCCGGTTTCCAAGGTAGCGGACATAAGGAACATGTGGAATGGTGGAACCACGACGCTGGAACGATTAACCGATCCGGATTTATCGGCGATATTCACATGGGGCATGATTACTGGGAGTTGAAGCCGATGAACATTTCCCATTTTATCGGAGATACTGTTCTTGATTTGACTAAAGCACAGATTCCGTTTGGTGTAACCAAAGTTACGATTTCTTCCTTTATCGGCGATGTGAAGGTATATGTTCCGAATGACTACGAGGTAGGCGTGCAGGTTGTATCCAGCGCATTCATCGGGGATGTGAAGGTGTTTGGCCAGAAAGAAGGCGGTATATTCACAAACGTCAATGCGAAGTCCTCGCATTATGCGGACGCCGACAAAAAAATCAAGCTCATCGTCAGTACCTTTATCGGCGATACACGCGTGACGAAGGTAGGGTGAAGCTGGCATGATGGTTCGTTTCTTGCGGAGCGGCAAGTGGGAACTGATTGGCATGTTCGCCCTGTCGTCTCTCGTATCCGTATTGCTGGTCATGCTATTAGGGACAGTCATTGTCGGTCATCAATTTACATCATTTGAGCTTAAGCTATGGTCGGGCCTGCTTATCGTGTTAGTAAGCGGGGGATTCGGCTACTGGGCAGCGCAGCGATTCGGCCAAAGGCTGGATACGCTGCATTTGTCCTTGAAGCAGGCAGTGAACGGCAATTACGAAGTGCGCATTACGGAAGAAGGTCATAATTCTTTTGTGCCGCTCTATCGGGAGTTCAATGAACTGGCCGAGCAGATGGAAGAGAAGATGAAGCTGCTGCAGCAAATGGGCGAGGAAAAGGTGCTTATTGAAGCGGCTTCCAATGAAGCAGCCGTGCTGGAGGAGCGCAAGCGTATGGCACGCGATCTTCACGATACGGTTAGTCAGCAATTATTTGCGATTCATATGTGCGCTTCTTCCCTGCCAAAGCTTCAGCAAGTGGATGAAGAGCGGGCAAAGTCGGTGCTCGACCAGCTTATTCAAATGTCCAATTTGGCGCAAAAGCAGATGCGTAACTTCATCGCTCAACTGCGTCCGATGGAGCTGGAGGGCAGGACGCTTCAGGAAGCGCTGGACAAGTGGTTCCCCGATTATTGCCGTCAGAACGGCCTGCAAGGCTCATTGGAGTGGCGGCTGTCAGAGCAGCTTAGCGAAGCGAAGGAGCATCAGCTGTTCCTGATCGTGCAAGAGGCGATGGCGAACATCGTCAAGCATGCTGGAGCTACCAGCTGTACGTTAACGCTGGCAGATACGGAACGGCAAATCGTGATGATGCTCGTAGATGACGGGAGAGGGTTCAAAGCAGACGCGGTAAAGACGGGCTCTTATGGCTTGTCCACAATGCAGGAGAGAGCGCAGAAGCTGAGCGGCAACGCAGATATCGTAAGCAAGGTTGGCAGCGGAACAAGAGTGAAGGTAACGATTCCGAAAATATACCGGGGAGAGCAGAGCCGATGAATGGATCAGATACGATAAAGGTTATGATTGTCGACGACCATGATATGGTCAGAATTGGACTTCGCACCTATTTGATGCTGGAACCTAAGTTAGACATCATTGCAGAAGCGGGCAACGGCAGAGAAGCACTGAACTGGTTGGATAGCAGATCGGAAGAGGAGCGCCCGGACATTATATTGATGGACCTGATGATGCCGGAGATGGACGGGATCGAGACAACTCGCGCCGTAATCTCGAAATATCCTCATATGAAGATCGTGATGCTCACCAGCTTCTTGGAAGACGACAAGGTATACGGGGCGATCGAGGCAGGAGCGGTCAGTTATGTTCTTAAGACGGTATCGGCGGAAGAGCTGATCTATGCCATTAACGGAGCATTCAAAGGCATGCCGGTGATGACAACGGACGTATCGCAGGCGTTGACAAGAGGACTGCGGCAGCGAACGGCTCAGTCCGGCGATGAAGACTTGACGGAGCGGGAGAAGGAAGTGCTGCTCCTTATTGCGGACGGCTTGTCGAATAAGGAGATTGCAGAAGAACTTCATATTAGCATCAAGACGGTGAAAACACATGTCAGCAATTTGCTGATGAAGTGCGAGCTGGAGGATCGGACGCAGCTTGCGGTGCTCGCTCACCGCAAAGGCTGGGCGAATCGCGTCTAGCATAACGTAACTTGGCTGCGGGCATACTACCTTTTAGCAAATACGGAAAAAAAGGCTGGAGGTATGCCCGCATGATTCCGATCGCTTCGGAAGTGGAAGGCGTAGAGAAGAAATTTACAGAAATGCAGGTGCTGCTGGAAGAACAAGGCTTCACGCTTGGCGGCAATTGGGATTATGACGGCGGCTCGTTCGACCGTGCGCTCGATAATGAGAACAAGGTATGGCTTCGTATTCCGTTCCAGGTGACTGACGGTAATATCGACAGCGAGCTGTCGGAGAACAATGCCATCATTCGGTTCGCTACACCCTACGTGCTGCGGCATCTGTATCAAGAGGGCAATGATCCCGAGGCGTCCTTCCGGGTAGTGGGCGCGATGTTCGACCAGTTTCAATCGCCCTCCGATCCCGACGCTCCAGTAGATGATCGCTGGACGGAGCGGGCGAAGGAGATTATGAGCGAAGTGGATCGTTTGTTGAAACGCTGATCATAAAACAGCCAGTCCTGGATATTTTCCGGTGACTGGCTGTTTTATTTGTTCTAGGGCGTGTCTGAAAACCCATTTAGTGGCACCTTTCACCGCCTTTCCGCCCCCTGCTTCGTTCCGTTTGCTTGACGTACCCCCGGGTACGTCAAGCAAACGCGCCTTGCATGGAACGAAAATTCGGCAAAATTTGCTGCCCTCAGCGTTCTCAGACACACCCTAGTCCTTTTCAGATTGACTTGTTCTAGTATAGACACCTATATCGTATTAGAAGTAATATCGCTAGATCCCCACAGAAATTATAAATATGCTAAACTAATAAAGAGCCGCGAGGGATGCCTCCCCTGGCTCTTTCAATTTAAATGATGAATATTGACGAGCCCAAAAGTTATCTAAAATTCATGGTTTTTTAAGTTTGTTTTAAGGTAGAATGTGCATGATAGAACTAACAGATAAATGTGCAAGGAAATAGATTAAATGACATGCAATCGAACGGAGGAGAACGCATATGGATGATCAAAACAACAAAAAGGGATACGACGACTTTTTCAATCCGGGGGAGCCGAAGCGTCCAGACGATACGAACAATACGAACGAAGCAAATGATGCGAATGACCATGTCGGGGCAGCGGAACATGCTCACGTCCAAGAACAGAAGCCTTCTTACTATTATTCTTATGGTCCTACCGTCAATGAACCATCACAGTCTATTACTAGCGGGAATGGCTATGAACGAGCGGATGGATATGAGAGAGGGACGCCGCAACTGCCGCATTCTTATCCGCCTCAGATCAGACCGGTTCCACCAGCAGGCGGGAATGTGAAAAATGCTTTTCAAGTAAGGGAAAAGAAAGGCCCGACATTCAAATCGATGTTCCTGTCCTTTATGGCAGGCGTACTGGTCGTAGGCGGACTTATGTATGCGGCGGATACGCGCAACTGGTTTACGGGCAATGCGGTTGCAACGCAGTCGGCAGGCAGCGGCGCAGGTTCGGGAACGACGGTAAGCGGCAGTGGTGCAGGCAGCGGATCGAACGTTGTAGCTAGACCCGACAATATCGCTCAGCTCTTCGAGCAGGCAAGCCCGGCTGTGATCAAGATTGAGACCTATGCGAAGGCAAGGACGAACAACGGCGGCAACAGCCTGTTCAACGATCCGTTCTTCAGACAGTTCTTTGGCGACAATTATCCGGGAACACAAGCGCCGAGTGAGGAGAAGGGCGGCGAGCTGCAACAATCCGGCATCGGCACCGGGTTCTTCTTCGAGGCTGACGGATACATTCTGACGAATCAGCATGTGGTCGGTCAAGCCGACGAAATTCGGGTTACGGTACAAGGCTATGACAAACCATTCAAGGCAAAGCTACTGGGCTCAAGCTATGATTTGGACTTGGCTGTGCTGAAGATTGAAGGGGATAAGGCATTCCCGACACTGTCGCTTGGAAGCTCCGATGATATTAATATTGGCGACTGGGTAGTGGCAATCGGCAATCCTTACGGATTTGATCATACGATTACAGCAGGCGTGCTTAGCGCCAAAGAACGTCCAATCGATATCCCTGACCAGCAGGGCGAGCGCAATTACAAGCATTTACTCCAGACGGACGCTTCCATTAATCCGGGCAACTCCGGCGGACCGCTTCTGAATGTGAAGGGTGAGGTTATCGGCATTAATACGGCAGTTAGCTCGCAAGCCCAAGGGATTGGTTTTGCGATTCCGACCAGCACGATTACAGAAGTGCTGGACAGCTTGAAAAACAACACTGAGGTACCTAAAGAAGCGGCACCGTTCATCGGGGCAGAGCTATACGATGTAACGGATGAAATGGCGAAGCAGCTTAAACTTGAAAAAACGGAAGGTTCGCTAGTGAAAAGCGTTTATTACAATTCACCAGCCTACCTGGCAGGACTTACGCAATTCGACGTTATTATGGGCGTAGAAGGTAAAAAGATGTCTTCTTCGGCAGCGCTGATTGCTGATATTAAATCCAGAAAAGTCGGCGAGCAGGTGGAATTCAATATTATCCGCCAAGGAAAAGAGATGAACTTGAAGGTCGAAATCGGCGATAAAAACGTATTTGGATTAGAATAACCAACTGCTGCTCAACTAGCGAACAAGGCGCAGAGTTTCGACTCTCTGCGCTTTTTGTTCGGATGAAAGGATTATGCCCATGAGACCGCATATCGTAGTCGTGGATGACGACGAGAGAATTATATCGATGCTGCGCAGAAGCTTGGCTTTCGAAGGTTATGAAGTGACGACGGCATCTAACGGAGCCGAGGGTCTGAAGACTCTTCTGAATGTCGACCCCGATTTAATCATACTGGATGTCATGATGCCTAAGATCGACGGATGGGAAGTATGCCGACGCGTTCGCGAAAGCGGCAGCACTGTGCCGATCATGATGCTGACGGCAAAGGATGATGTGATCGACCGGGTGAAGGGGCTTGATCTGGGTGCGGATGATTACCTGGTGAAGCCGTTCGCGCTGGAAGAGCTGCTGGCGAGAGCCAGAGCGCTGCTTCGTCGCAAATCGGACAAGCTGGATGAGACCAGCAGCCATCAACTTAGCTTCGAAGATCTGGTTCTGGATATGGACGCGCGCGAAGCGATTCGCTCAGGCCGTCGCATTGAGTTGACGAGCAAGGAATACGACCTGCTGCTGCTTTTTATGCAAAATCCAAGAAGGGTTCTGACGCGTGACGCCATCATGGAGAAGATATGGGGGTTTGACTTTAGCGGCGAATCCAACGTGCTGGAGGTATATATCGCCATGCTGCGGCAGAAGGTAGAAGAAGGTGGCGGAAAACGGGTTATTCAGACCGTTCGCGGTACGGGCTACGTGCTCAGGGGGGAGGCAGGATAGAGGAATGTCCATTCGGCTTCGTCTGACCTTGTGGTACTCCGGATTGCTGGCGATCACTTTGCTAGTGTTCGGCGTCAGCGTCTATTTGTTTGTGAATTGGAATACGTACAACGACTTGAAAGTTATGCTCAAGAAGCAAAGCAGTCAAGTGAATGTCAATGCCAGTCTTCTAATGTTAAAAGATAGAGATATCTTGAATTTGAGGCTGAATGGCGAAAGCCGGCTGCTGGATAAAGATACATTTGTTCAGCTCGTCAATTATCACGAGAAGGTTATTGATCAATCTCCAAATTTATCGCAATTAGGGGTTAAGATCTCATATCCCGATGAGAAGAGCAAGCCGGAAGAGGGGTATTATAAGCGAGTCATTGAAGTAGGAAAGACTAAATATGATTTGTTGACGTACCAAAGGCTGATTCCTTCCCCTATATCGGATGGACAAATAGTCGGCCTGCTCCAGGTTGGCGTTTTAACCTATAATGAAGACAAATATTTGTCCGGCCTGCGCAACACACTTATTTCTTATTCCATTCTTATCGTTATTATTGCCTTTACAGTAGGTATGCTCATCGCTCGTCAGGCGCTTCGCCCAATCGGGCGAGTGATCGATGCCACGCAGCAGATCGAGAAGGGCTCTGATCTGAGTATGCGAATCCCTTCAGAGGGACCAAAGGATGAGGTAGGTGTGCTTGTCGATACGCTTAACTCCATGCTCTCGCGGCTGGAGACGGCGTATAATGAACTCGATGACGCTTATAAAGCGCAACGGAGATTCGTCTCCGATGCTTCTCATGAGCTTCGTACGCCGCTGACGACTATACGCGGCAATATCGATTTGCTGGAGAAGATGTGGTCTCGTGCCAAAGAATCAGGTGAATCTATGGGGACAGACGGTCTCATGCTGACGACGGACCATTGGCAGATGTCCAGTGAAGCGATGTCCGACATTGCGGCGGAATCACGGCGAATGAGTACACTCGTCGGCGATTTGCTGGCGCTGGCGCGCGCGGATGCGGGTTACGTGATGGAGAAGGAGCAGCTGCAATTGCTGCCGCTGACGGAAGAAGTGGTAAGAAGAGCGCAGCTTCTGCCTCGAACGGCAGAATGGCAGATGGGCGACTTATCCAAGCTGGTTGGGGTGCCGGTATACGGCAATTATGATTACCTGCAACAGCTGTTGTTTATCTTTATCGAAAATGCATTCAAATACACATCATCCGGGCATGTGGAGTTAAGCTCTGTCCGTACCGCTACTTATGTCGGTTGGAGAATTCAGGATACGGGCATCGGTATGGATCCGGATGAGATTCCGCATATTTTTGACCGTTTCTATCGCGCTGATGAATCACGTGGTGTTACTGTCGGAACGGGCCTAGGATTATCCATTGCCAAGTGGATATTGGATGAACATGGAGGCTCGGTTGAAGTGGTTACGCTGGAGAATGAAGGGTCTACATTCACGATTTGGCTGCCGATAGACTTTTCCGAGCGGGATGATTCGTCTATAATAGTAGAAACGGACCCGAACCTAAGCTAGCGATCGCGTAACGGAGGTTCGTCAGAAAGCAGGTGCAACGGATGGAAATCGTGAAAATATCGCCGAGAGGCTACTGCTATGGCGTGGTCGACGCTATGGTGCTTTCATTGCAAACGGCCAAAAATCTGGATTTGCCTAGACCGATCTATATTTTGGGTATGATTGTTCATAATGCTCATGTAACGGAAGCGTTCGAGAAAGAAGGCGTTATTACGCTTGACGGTGCGAATCGTCTTGAAATATTGGATCAAATCAATGAGGGCACTGTCATTTTTACCGCTCACGGTGTATCGCCTGAGGTGCGCGAGCGTGCCCGGCAGAAGGGCTTGTCCGTCGTGGACGCGACTTGTCCGGATGTCACGAAGACGCATGATCTCATTCGGGAGAAGACAGCGGCGGGCTATCATATTATTTATATCGGCAAGAAAGGCCATCCAGAGCCGGAAGGAGCGCTTGGCGTCGCTCCGGACATGGTTCATCTCATTGAACGGGAAGCGGAGATTGATGAGCTGGAGATTACACACGACAAAGTCATCATAACGAACCAAACGACGATGTCGCAATGGGATATCCGCCACATTATACAGAAGCTCCAGGAAAAGTATCCCCATGCCGAAGTGCATAACGAGATCTGTCTGGCTACTCAGGTACGCCAGGAAGCTGTTGCAGGTCAGGCGGGTACGGCTCAGCTCTGCATCGTTGTTGGCGATCCGCGGAGCAATAACTCTAATCGTCTGGCGCAAGTATCTGAAGAGATCGCGGGCGTGAAGGCATACCGTGTATCCGACGTCAGCGAGATCAAAGGGGAGTGGCTTCAAGGGATTGACCGCGTAGCTGTTACGTCCGGCGCCTCGACGCCGACGCCAATTACGAAGGAAGTCATCACTTATTTGGAGCAGTATGACTATCGTGACTCTTCTACCTGGGAAATCAAGCGGACCGTCAATATGAACAAGCTCTTGCCTAACATACGCGTGAAATCTACAGTCAATACGGAATCGTCCGTATAGTGTTACGAATTTAGACGAAATTAGATCGCTCAAAGGTGTTGACGTTGAGCGATTATTTCGGTATATTTACTTTAGCGATTAAAAGCATAAAAGCTTAAAAGCCAAAAAGCTTAAAAGCGCGAAAGAAAATAATGGCAATGACCTAAAGATTGCCACATTGAACAATTGAGGAGAGATGGACATGATCGTCATTACAAAACATAACATCGCTGATGAGCGAATTAATGAGATTGTCGCATATATCGAGAACACGGGCGTGCAAGCACATGTATCCAAAGGAACCGACCGTACAGTTATCGGCATCATCGGGAATGCTGAGCCTACTTTGGCCGAGCATCTGCGTCAGATGAAAGGCGTAGACAATGTCATTAAAATTTCGAAGTCCTACAAGCTTGCAAGCCGGGATTTCCACCCGGATGATACCATCATTGACATTAAAGGCGTCAAGATTGGCGGCAGCAACCTGGTTGTCATGGGCGGCCCATGCGCCGTCGAGACGCCGGAGCAGATCGACGAGATTGCAAGATTGGTGAAGGCGGCAGGCGGTCAAGTTCTTCGCGGCGGGGCATTCAAGCCGAGAACAGGACCATACAGCTTCCAAGGCGTTGGCGTAGAGGGACTAGTGATGATGGCGGAAGCGGGCAAGAAGCATGGTCTCTTGACCATTACGGAAGTGATGACGCCGGAATACGTGGACGTATGCGCGGAATACGCAGACATCCTGCAAGTCGGAACGCGCAATATGCAAAACTTCGATCTGCTGCGCAAGCTGGGTACGATCAAGACCCCTGTCTTGCTGAAGCGCGGTTTCAGCTCCACTTACGATGAATTCCTAAATGCGGCGGAATACATCTTGGCAGGCGGCAATCCCAATGTCATGTTGTGTGAACGCGGAATCCGAACGTTCGAGACTTACACAAGAAATACGCTTGATCTTAGCGCAATTCCGGTGCTGCAATCGCTTAGCCATTTGCCTGTCATCTCCGATCCAAGCCATGGTACGGGCAGACGTGAGCTGGTAGAGCCGATGACAAAAGCATCGGTTGCAGCCGGAGCGAACGGTTTGATTATCGAAATGCATACCGATCCTGATAATTCCATGACAGGAGATGGCGTCCAATCGCTGTTCCCGGATCAATTTGCAGCTTTGCTGAAAGACCTTGCCTTGCTCGCTCCGATCGTTGGCAAAACGTTCGATACGGAGAAAGCGCCGGCTGAAGCCTTTAAGGAATGGAAAATCGTATAACCATTGCATAACCCGAAATTTCGCGTCCCGCCTGCTCTCCCAAGCAGGCGGGGCTATTTTGTATGCAACGAAAACGCTATCATTGTGAACAACTGTTCAAACTTGTAAGTATACCTGACATGGGAATAAAAAATACCTGACATAAGTATTGACGGAGTGGAAAGCTGAGTTTTATAATAACAACAAGATTCGGAGCAATTATTGAACAATAAACGCTCATACACTAGTTAATGTTCGGAAATGGAGGAAATTTAGATGTCAGTTCAAAAAGTTTTGGAGCAAATTAAAGAAAACAACATTCAATTCGTAGATTTCCGTTTTGTGGGTCTCTCCGGTGGCGCGCATCACATCACGTTACCTTCTACAGAGGTGGACGCTGATACTTTCGTGAACGGCGTTGCTTTCGACGGTTCCTCGATCCCTGGTTTCCGCGGTATCGAAGAGTCCGATATGGTTATGATGCCTGACACTGAGACAGCTTATGTTGATCCTTTCACTAGCCATCCTACTTTGAACATTATGTGTAACATCCACACTCCAGATGGACAGCGTTATGATCGTGATCCGCGCAGCATCGCTCAAAGAGCGGAAGAATACCTGCAAACGACAGGTGTCGGCACGACAGCATTCTTCGCGCCAGAATCCGAATTTTTCATTTTCGACGATGTTCGCTACGAAAGCTCGATGAACACTTCGTTCTTCTCGGTTGATTCCGAAGAAGCGGCTTGGAACACAGGTCGCAAAGAAGAAGGCGGCAACCTTGCTTTCAAAATTCCGGTAAAAGGCGGTTACGTTCCAGTAGCTCCGGTTGACTCCCAACAAGACATCCGCAGTGAGATGGTACGCGTGATGCAAGAATCCGGCCTGCGCATTGAGCGTCATCACCATGAAGTAGCAACAGCTGGCCAAGCGGAAATCAACTTTCGTTTCGACACTTTGACAAAAACGGCAGATAACCTGCTTAAATACAAATACATCGTGCAAAACGTAGCTCGTCAATGGGGCAAAGTGGCAACTTTCATGCCAAAACCACTGTTCGGCGACAACGGAAGCGGCATGCACGTTCACTCTTCCATCTTCAACGGCGACACTCCTTTGTTCTACGATAACAAAGAGTACGCTAACCTGAGCAAGCTGGCTATGAGCTACATCGGAGGTATCCTGTACCATGCTCCAGCTCTGATTGCTATTACAAACCCAAGCACGAACTCCTTCAAACGTCTGGTTCCAGGCTACGAAGCGCCAGTTAACTTGGTATTCTCCAAAGGCAACCGTTCCGCTGCAGTTCGTATTCCAATCGCAGCTGTTACGCCTAAAGGCTGTCGTATCGAGTTCCGTACACCGGACTCCACAGCTAACCCTTACCTGGCATTCGCAGCTATGCTGCTTGCAGGTCTTGACGGCATCAAGAAAGGTCTTGACCCGATCGCACTGGGCTACGGTCCTTTCGACAAAAATATCTACGATCTGCCAGAAGAAGAGAAGAAAGAAATCCGCAGCGTTCCAGGCACACTGGACGAAGCGCTTGACGCTCTGGAAGCGGACTCCGGCTTCTTGACAGAAGGCGGCGTATTCTCCCAAGACTTCATCGACAACTATGTGGCACTTAAACGCCAAGAAGCAAAAGCGGTGTCCATCCGTGTTCATCCGCATGAATACAGCCTCTACTTCGATTGCTAATCACAATTGGGATAGAAGAAAAACGAGCCCATCCAGGCTCGTTTTTTCTTGCCCACTTAGAAATGAATGTTCTAAATCCGAATAATTTATTAAGTATTTTATAAATATGTTCGACTTTTCTGCGAAATTGTCCGGAATCTACTTGATGCAGGCGTGCAAACTTGCTATCATAGCCATATCATATACAAAGATTGAAGAGGTGGGATGGGAGAATGGCTAGAGCTTATAACTTTAATGCAGGTCCTGCGGCGATTCCGCTCGAAGTTCTGCAGCAAGCGCAAGAGCAATTTGTCGATTACCACGGTGCCGGTATGTCTATTATGGAGATGTCTCACAGAAGTCCTCTTTATGAGGGCGTGAATAACGAGGCGCAGACGCTTATGCGTGAATTGTTCGGGATTCCGGACAACTACAAAGTGTTGTTCCTTCAAGGCGGAGCCAGCACGCAGTTCGCAATGCTTCCGATGAACCTTCTTCGTCCGGGCCATCCAGCCGCTTACGTACAGACAGGCGCTTGGGCTGACAAGGCAATTAAGGAGGCGAAGCTGATCGGGGATACGGTTATCGCCGCTTCGACAGCATCCGACAGTTTTATGCGCATGCCTAGCTTGTCCGAAATTGAAGTTCCTGCCGGGGCATCTTACTTGCATCTAACCTCTAATGAAACGATTGGCGGAACCCAGTTCCATGAATTCCCGTCGACAGGAGACGTGCCGCTGATCGCGGATATGTCCAGCGATATCTTGAGCCGTCCGATTGATATCAGCCAATTCGGCGCGATCTATGCAGGCGCTCAGAAAAATCTGGGTCCTTCGGGAGTGACGGTTGTTATCATCCGCGAAGATTTGGTCAAGGAAGGGTCGAAGTCGATTCCTGCCATGTTCCGTTATGAGACGCATGCGAAGGCGGATTCGCTTTACAACACGCCACCATCCTTCGCAGTTTATATGGTAACTCTCGTATTGAAGTGGATCAAGGCAAGAGGCGGCGTCGCTCAGATGGAGCAATACAACCGCGACAAGACGAAGCTGATCTATGATGCGATCGATCAAAGCGGCGGTTACTACAGAGGCTGTGCTCAACCGCAAAGTCGTTCCCTGATGAACATTACGTTCCGTCTGGGCAATGAGGAGCTAGAGAAGCAGTTCATTAAAGAATCCGAGCAGCTTGGTTTCGTTGGATTGAAGGGGCATCGTGACGTAGGCGGTTTGCGTGCTTCGACATACAATGCAGTTCCGCTCGAAAGCTGTCAGGCGCTCACGCAGTTTATGACTGATTTCCAGAAACGCAACGGGTAGTTAACGATAAATAGACCGCCCTTCCCTCGCCGTGCAGGCGAATGGGAGGGCGGTCTTTCGTCATGAGTTCTACTTCGTTACGCCAGCGAGGATTCGTTAGCCGCGCTAGGACCGTGCATCTTGTATCCGACGTTGCGGACAGTCATAATATATTCAGGTGAGCGGGCATTCTTCTCCAGCTTATCGCGAAGATGGCTGATATGGACATCCACAATTCGCGTATCTCCGAGGAAGTGGTAGTCCCATACGCCATGCAGCAGCTGTTGGCGGCTTAACACTTTGCCCTTATGCTTCGACAAGAACAGCAGAAGCTCGAATTCTTTTGGCGTAAGGTCGATAAGCTTCCCATCCATAAAAACTTCGCGCTGATCAACATGAACAGAAAGTCGGCCAATGGCGATTTGTGTCTCGTCGGTTGCTCCCGGTATTGTCTGCAATCTGCGGAACAGGGCTCCAATACGGGAGATCAGCTCCTGCGGGCTGAACGGCTTGGTCATATAATCGTCGGCTCCGTTATCGAGTCCCGTGATTTTGTCGGTAATATCCTGCAGGGCGGTCAACATAATGATCGGGACGCCATTGTTCTGCTTCCGTAATTCCCGGCAGACCTGTATTCCGTCCATCTTGGGCAGCATAAGGTCGAGAACGATCAGATCAGGGCGGAACGGCTTCAGCATATCGAATACGGCTTCGCCGTCGCTCACGCAGCGCACTTCGTAACCCGCAAGCTTTAAATTGAATTCGATTAACATGGAGATGGAAGGTTCGTCATCCACGACCAGTATCTTTTTTCGCATCAAATTATCTCCTTTGCCTCCTAGTATACGGTATAGTATGAGGGAAGACGTTTCGCACTAGATTAACCGTACGTAAAGCGAATGTAAAATTATAGCGCTCATAAAGGTGGGAACAAACAGCAATGGCATTTCATATCGTGCTTGTCGAGCCGGAAATTCCGGCGAATACAGGCAATATCTCAAGGACTTGTGCCGCTACAGGCACGCATTTGCATTTGGTCAGACCACTTGGCTTTGACACAGATGACCGGACGCTGAAGAGAGCGGGGCTTGATTATTGGCATTCGGTTCATATTCATTACTATGACAGCTTTCAAGAAGTGCAGGACAAGCATCCGGAGGGCAGATTCTTCTATGCGAGTACAAGAGCGACGAAGGTCTATTCGGAGTTCAGCTATAGAGACGGTGACTTTTTCGTATTCGGCAAAGAGACCAAAGGGCTGCCTCAAGAGCTGATTGATGTCAATTTGGACACTTGCATCCGTATGCCGATGACAGATAATGTCCGTTCTTTGAATCTATCCAACTCTGCGGCGATCGTCGTTTATGAGGCTTTTAGACAGACTGGATTCCCAGGATTGCAATAGTTGCCTGAATTTTAGAAATTAATTTTGCCGGAAGGAAAACCTGAGAGTATGTCGAAATAGTAATATTGCAAAGGTTTCTCAAGCTACTTACAAAATAGACACAAAAGAGGTGAATATGATGAAACCAGCAGGCGTTGTTAGAAAGGTAGACCAGCTAGGACGTATTGTTCTTCCGAAATCGTTGCGTAAACGCTACTTGATGAACGAGGGGGATCCCGTTGAAATATTCGTTCAAGGCGATCACATCATTCTGGAGCGTTACCGTCCGAAATGCGTATTCTGCGGTTCCATGAACGAAGTTCGTGAGTTCAAGGAGCGTTATGTATGCGGAGAATGTATGGAAGAAATGGGATATTTGAAGCGCTAGTCGTTGCAGCGGGCCGAACGCTGTAGGCGATTCTACCGCTAAATGACGAAATGAAGCTTCCAGCCTTAAGCAATTGCTTAGGGTGGAAGCTTCATTTGTTTCTAAATGACACAAGTATCGAGTGATACAGGTGCGTGCTGCTTACAGACCTTTTGATTTGTCGTCGTTGTAAGAGCTCGTTAGAATGGCGGTAATGAACAGAATAAACACGGTCATCACGATCAAAAAGTTCATGTATTCGACACCTCCAATTAACTAGCTTTATTATAACCAACAAGTTTCGAAAAGAAAACTTTAAATGTTGTGAACACATTGTTACCATATAGGATATGAGTAGTAGAAGATGGACTTCGGCGGGAAGCTCCGTAAGCAAGCTACATCCATAGAAAACGTTTGAAGGAGCGAAAGATATGGAATACCGTTTTTCATCCAGAGTATCGCAGCTGAAGTCATCGGCTGTTCGTGATATTCTGAAGCTGACACAAGGCAAGGATATGATATCGTTCGCGGGCGGTCTGCCGGCTGAGGAACTATTCCCGGTACAGGCTGTGCGAGAGGCAGCCGGACGTGTGCTCGATCAAGGAACGGGGGCGCTGCAATACGGATTAACGGAAGGGTATTTCCCTCTTAGAGAACAGTTATCCGAGCGGATGGCGGCCAAAGGTATGAGCGTGACGCCGGAGGAGATGATTCTCACTACCGGCTCTCAGCAAGCGATCGATCTGCTTGTAGGCGTATTGACCGAGCCAGGAGATACGATTCTGGTGGAGCGGCCGACTTACTTGGCCTGCTTGCAGGTATTCGCCCTCCATGGTCTCAACGTGGTGTCCGCGGAGAGCGATGAGTTCGGTATGGTGCCGGAATCAGCGGAAGAGCTTATTCGTAAACATAAGCCCAAGCTTATATACGCAGTTCCAACCTTCAGCAATCCCACTGGCCGCGTATGGAGCCTAGAGCGCCGCAAAAGGATGCTAGGGTTGGCCAAGCAATATGAGTTGCTTATTATTGAAGATGATCCATATGGAGATATTAAGTTCAACGAAGAGAACTATCCCTCCTTGTTTTCTCTTGGGGGCAGTGCTCAAGACAATCCGGTGCTGTATACCAGCACCTTCTCCAAGACAGTAGCGCCGGCCCTCCGTACAGGCTGGGCAGTCGGCGACAGCCGAGTCATAGGGATGGTGGCTAAGGCGAAGCAAGCGGCAGATCTTCAGTCGAGTACGATGGATCAGCAAATCTTAAGCCAGCTTCTGAGTGGATTCGATCTGGATGCGCACATTGCGCTCATCTCCCGTGAATACGGGGAGCGAATGAATGAGATGGATACGCTATTGAAGCGGGAAGCCTTGCCTGGCCTAAACTGGGTAACGCCTCAAGGCGGTATGTTCCTATGGGTTGAGCTGCCGGATGGCCTGGACGCGGAGACGCTGCTGAAATGCGCTGTTCAGAAGGGCGTAGCCTTTGTGCCAGGAAGCTCTTTCTATGCGGATCAGCCGATGCGCAATACGGCTCGTCTGAATTATACGTACAACAAAGGCGAGCGCACGGTGCAAGGCGTGGCTCGCCTGATTGAAGCGATTGGGGAGTTCACGGCTCGTAGCTAGTGATGAATTCCGCAATCACATCCCTATATTGAGAAAGTGCCTCTACGCCCTGCGGAAGCAGGGCGTATTTGCCGCGCTCGACTCGCTGGAACCAGCCGTAATAATTGCTTCTCAGCATGTCGCCGCTTTTGCCAATGCCGGTTGCCGCAACTAGCTCGCGCGGAGCAGAGGGGCCCTTCATATGCAGGACGTAAGCGCATTTGAGCGCCTTTTCGCGATAAGCGGTTACTAGCTTCCTACCGGTGCTCCCACCTACGTTATAATCACCGCTTCGTTCCTTGAATTCCATCAGCAGCTTGCTGCGCTTGCGATGGCGCGCGCCGCGAACGGGCGGTTCGCCAGGCTCGCATAATACATCAATAACAGGTGATTTTGTCTTGTAGAAGGTGACAGTCATTAGTCCAAGTCCAAGCATGCGGCATAACTCTGTCAGATCGCCGAAGCGCTGGTTATGGGCTCCGCTTTTTTTGCGATTCCTCTCCACGGCAAGCATCACATCGCCGCTAAGGCGCAGACGTTCAATTCCTTGCAGGAGCAAGGCGAGATTGAACGTTTTTTTCATTTCTACAAGGATAGTTTCATCCCGTTCCGGATGAATGGCCACAAGATCGCAATGCATCACTTCGGCTTTCACGGTATATCCACGCTGCTCGTAGAACCGTTTGATCGGTATGTACATTTCTTCTTCCAATTGAACAGCCAAGCATAACTCTCCTCTCCCTGGACGTGGCTTAGCTCTGGTGCACCTATTATACCAAAGGACATGGGGCGCTTGTCGATATTTGCAGGACGGCGGGATAAAATAGTGGTCAATTTCCGCTTGGTATAAGCATAGGTATGTAATACTTCAAAAAAATGAGGGCCTTAAGGTTAGCGCATGGAATGAATCCCGAGCGGAGAGGAAATAGCGTATAACGGAAGCGATGGGAGGAGGCACGGCATGGACATTTTCAAGCGAATATCGGAATATCAGGCAGAAGGTGAAAGATTGGCGTGGACTGGAAACTTCAAGGAATACATCGAGCTGCTGAGGAAGGATCCCACTCCGGCCATGACCGCACATTCACGCGTGTACGAGATGATCGAATCCTACGGTGTCGAGGAAGCTGGCGGTCGAAAGACATATAAGTTTTTCGAACAGGAGATCTTCGGTCTGGACCGGGCGGTAGAAAAGCTGGTGGAGGAATACTTCCACTCAGCCGCCCGCAGGCTGGATGTCCGCAAGCGGATCTTGCTGCTGATGGGGCCGGTCAGCGGAGGCAAGTCCACAATTGTTACGATGCTGAAGAAAGGACTCGAAAGTTTCTCCCGCACGCAGAAAGGCGCCGTTTATTCGATTAAAGGCTGTCCGATGCATGAGGACCCTCTGCATCTCATTCCCCATGAATTAAGACCGGAGATTGAGAAAGAGCTGAATGTTAGAATTGAAGGTAATCTGTGCCCATCGTGCCAGATGAGATTGAATACCGAATACGATGGTCAGATTGAAAGCGTCCTGGTGGAGCGTGTCTTTATTTCCGAGGATAATCGGGTAGGTATTGGGACCTTCAGTCCTTCCGATCCGAAGTCTCAGGATATTGCCGACTTGACCGGAAGCATCGACTTCTCGACGATTACCGAATTCGGGTCGGAGTCAGACCCGCGTGCCTATCGGTTTGATGGGGAGCTGAACAAAGCGAACCGGGGACTTATGGAGTTCCAGGAGATGTTGAAATGCGACGAGAAGTTTCTATGGAACTTGCTGTCGCTGACACAGGAGGGCAACTTCAAAGCAGGCAGGTTCGCGTTAATTAGCGCGGATGAGCTTATCGTGGCCCACACGAATGAAACGGAGTACAAATCATTTATTGCCAATAAGAAAAATGAAGCACTTCAGTCCAGAATGATCGTGATGCCGATCCCCTACAATCTGAAAGTATCGGAAGAAGAGAAGATTTATACGAAGCTCATCTCGCAGAGCGACATGCGACATATTCATATTGCACCACATGCTCTCCGTTCGGCAGCTATCTTCTCTATTCTGACTCGGCTAAAGGAAACGAAAAAGCAAGGCATGGATTTCGTCAAGAAGATGCGCATGTATGACGGTCAGGAAGTGGAAGGCTTCAAGGATGCCGATCTGAAGGAGATGCAGAACGAATATATAGAAGAAGGCATGTCGGGGATCGATCCCCGCTATGTGATCAACCGAATTTCGAGTGCGCTGATCAAGCAGGATATGCAGTGCATCAATGCGCTGGATGTGCTTCGCGCTCTCAAGGATGGACTTGACCAGCATCCGTCGATTACGAAAGAGGAGAGGGAGCGATACCTGAACTTCATCTCCATTGCACGCAAGGAATATGATGGGCTTGCGAAGAAGGAGATTCAGAAAGCATTCGTCTACTCCTTCGAGGAGTCGGCACGCACCTTATTCGAAAATTATCTGGACAATATTGAGGCGTATTGCAATTGGGCCAAGATCAAAGATCCGCTGACGGGAGAAGAGATGGACCCGGATGAGCGGCTGATGCGCTCTATCGAGGAGCAAATCGGCGTATCGGAAAATGCGAAGAAGGCGTTCCGCGAAGAAATTTTGATTCGGATATCGTCTTACTCCCGTAAGGGCAAAAAGTTCGACTTCACCAGTCACGAACGTCTAAGGGAGGCGGTAGAGAAGAAGCTCTTCACTGATTTGAAGGATATTGTGAAGATTACGACCTCAACGAAAACGCCGGACGAGAGTCAGCTCAAACGAATAAATGAAGTGACTAAACGACTGATTGACGAGCATTTGTATTGCTCGGTCTGTGCGAATGAATTGCTCCGATATGTAGGCAGCTTATTGAATCGATAAGAGCGGGAAGAGCCTTTGCCTCGTGGCGAAGGTTCTTCTTTTTTTCATTCCTTGCTGGTCGTAAGCGTTGACGCTTCGGCGGATATCGTTTATGATTTTATTATGCCTCATTATACCCATAGGGGTATGTTGTTTGCGATTGATTATTTTGCATTATTAATTCTAGAGTGTACATACCTAGTAGAGAAGGGGTGCGTCGATGAAGGAAATAATGCCGTATGAAGTGGAGCAGCTGCTCAGGCATAAGCCAGTCATTGTAGATGTCCGTGAGTTATCGGAATGGATGACGAACGGTCATATCCCGGGTGCAATCCACATCCCGCTCGGGCAATTGGAGGAGAGAGCAGCCGAGCTTGACCCGATCGCGGATATTATTGTGGTATGCAGAAGCGGGAATCGAAGCGAGGCTGCGTGCGAATGGCTTCAAGCCTCCGGTTATCGGTCATACAATATGAAAGGCGGCATGTCCTCCTGGTTCTGGAACAAAGATTATGGTCAATGAGCGCGATGGAGCAAGCGATATTTTTCGAAAAAAGATAGTGGGAAATTGCGGAATAGTCGATATATAATAGATATTAGACATTTTACTATAACCCTAAGGAGTCGTGTGCGCATTGATTAACGTAACTGCAGAACGTTGGAAGCAATTGGACTACACCGGAATTGGGGAGCAGGATTTGCAAGTGCTGAAAGATTGCAGACCGATATTCCAGCAGGTCGTGGAAGAGGTTGTGAATCGCTTTTATGATAAAATCGGCCAACAGCCGGAATTGCTGGCCATAATCTCACAAGTGAGTACGGTTGATAGATTGAAAGAAACACAAAGAGTATACTGGATGTCCTTGACTGAGGGTGTCATTGATTCCAGCTTTATAGATAACCGCATCAGAATTGGAGCTGTCCATTCCCGAATCGGATTAACGACGGACTGGTATCTTGGATCGTATATGACTTATCTGGATATCGCGACAGATGTATTGAAGCGTACCATGCCTGAACGCTGGCAGGTAGTAGTGCATGCGCTCTCGAAGATGTTCAATCTGGATTCCCAGTTCGTGCTGGAAGCTTATAATATGCATGAGCAGCAGCGGATTCAGGAATTGGCGGATTCCCGCTCGCATATGCTGACGACGGTAACCAGCGCTGTGCAAGAATTGGCAAGCTTAATGGTCGAATTGGATGAAGGGGCGCAGATGATTGCAGCTACCGCCATATCGACATCCCAGTCGCAGGACAAGACGCATACGCTTCTGGGAGAGTTGCGCCAAGAGCTGGACGGCATTCATGAGATGGGAAGCCTCATCAGAGGGTTGTCTGATCAGACTCACTTGCTGGGACTGAATGCGGCGATCGAGGCGGCAAGAGCCGGCGAGAACGGCAGAGGCTTCGAGGTCGTGGCGAACGAGGTTCGGAAGCTTGCCGCTTCCTCGCGCGGAGCTATGGAGGGCATTACGTCCAAGCTTGGAGAAATCGAGAAGAAGCTGCGCGAAGTGCGTCAAGAGTCGGAGCAGACCTCGGTGGAGGCTCGCAACCAGGCTGGACGTTCGCAGGAGCTTGCTTCCTTCGTTCAGATGGTCGAGAAAGTAACCAAGGATCTTCAGCAGTTGAATCATGCGGACCACGAATAATAGTAGGGGTTGAAAGGAGTACTCAGGTGAGTGCTCCTTTTTTTGCGAATTGAATGTAATATAAGTTGACACCAATTTATGGTTTTAGTATGATTATCCTAACATTAGAAGTAGTTGGTCACATTAATGTAAGGAAATATGACTTATTCATATCGAGATTAACGGATTTTCGGCTTTTTGATCAGCAGAATGCTTACATCCGCTATGAAGGAGGAGGTTGTCATGTCGACAGCCCAACAATCGCAATTCCCTTATTACGATGCTCAATCATTTTATGATGAGATGTTTGAGAAGGATTGCTCGATTAGGCCGCATTACCGTAATGTGCATCGCTTGTTCAATCGGCTGCAGCCAGCGGAGCTTGTACATCGGGAGCAAGCGATCCATAAACGGATGTTGGAGGAAGGCATCACCTTTACCATTAGCCATGAGTCCCAGCAAGATGCGCTGGAGAGGACAATTCCCTTCGATTATATTCCACGGGTTATTCCTCGTCACGAATGGGAACTCGTCGAGAGGGGAGTGCAGCAACGGACGAAAGCATTAAATGCCTTCCTTCACGATGTCTATCATACGGGACGCATCATCGCGGATGGTGTCATTCCGCGCAAGATGATCGTCTCCAATACGTATTTCCGTCCTGAGATGGCAGGGCTTCATGTTCCAGGAGGCGTCTATATAACGGCTTCCGGCATCGATCTTATCCGTGATGAACATGGCGGCTATTATGTTCTGGAAGACAATCTTCGTTCTCCATCCGGCTTTTCCTATCTCTTCAAAGGTCGTACGCTTATGAGCGAGTTGTTTCACGATCTCTATCTGTCCAGCTCGGTGCAGAGTGTGGATAGAAGCCTTAACTCCTTCTTGAGCTCTCTGCGCCAATTGTCGCCCAATGGCAATCGGGATCCGCTTATTGTGCTATTGACGCCAGGGGTTTACAATTCCGCTTATTACGAGCATGCTTTTTTGGCCCAGCAGATGGGCATTCATTTGGTTGAGGGAAGAGATTTGGTATATAAGGATCATAAAATTTATTTGCGTGAGATGCGCGGTTTGCGGCAAGTAGATGTGATCTATAGGCGTATTGACGATTATTATCTTGATCCGCTTTCCTTCCACCCGGATTCGCTGCTTGGCGTTCCAGGACTGATGAATGCTTACCGCGCCGGGAATGTCGCCATCGCCAACGCTCCGGGAACAGGGGTGGCAGATGACAAGGCGATCTATGCCTATGTCCCGGATATGATTCGATATTATTTGAATGAAGAGCCTATTCTGCATAATGTCCCTACTTATATCCTGACTCGCAAGGAAGAGATGGATTATGTGCTGGACCATCTGCATGAGCTGGTGGTCAAGGAAACGTCTTTGTCCGGCGGTTATGGGATGCTTATTGGTCCCACCGCTTCTGAGAAGGAACGAAAGGCTTTTGCTGAAGCGATCAAGAAGGAGCCTGGCCGATACATCGCTCAAAAAACGATGAAGCTGTCGCGTGCGCCTGTAATGGTGGACGGATTGATGACGCCAAGACATATAGATCTACGCGCATTCGCTTTGATGGGTGCTGACACTCATGTCATTCCCGGTGGATTGACGAGGGTGGCGATGCAGGAAGGATCGCTTGTTGTGAATTCCTCCCAAGGCGGCGGGGTAAAGGATACTTGGGTATTGAACCAATAAGCGAGGAGGGCTAATGATGCTGAGTCGAAATGCAGAAGCATTGTTTTGGATCGGGAGGTATATGGAGCGGGCCGAGAACCATGCCAGACTTATTGATGTGCATTATCATCTCCAACTGGATAAGGATACGAGAGCAGGAGAAGGTGAGCTGGATTCACTCCATCGATGGGTGAGAATTGTAGATGCCCTCGGCAGCCGCGAAGCTTATGAAGCACAATACGGCTCCTATACGGAAGAGAATGTGCTTCATTATACGACGCTGGATCGTGATCATCCCAATTCGCTAATCACATGCGTGAGCCATGCCCGCAACAATGTCCGCTCGCTGAGGGAACGGTTGCCTAGCGAGCTGTGGGACGCTGCCAACGGTTTTTATTTGTGGCTGCGGGAGAAGCGCCCCGAGGAATTGCTGCATGAATCGCCGCATATGTTCTACGGCCGAGTGAAGGAATGGACGGGATTATTTCTCGGAATCAGCCACTCCGTCATGCCGCGTGAGAACGAATGGCATTTTATCGAATGCGGAAGGTATCTGGAGCGGGGGGAGAACACGCTGCGTATTATTCGGTCGGCGATTCAAACAGCTGCGTGTGAGGGATGGGATCAAGCTGGTGCTTATCCGTTCCTTCAAGCTGTTCTCCGCTCGGTGGGCGGGTATCAGCCTTTCCGCCGTCAATATGCGGATGGACTGTCGGTCGAGGCAATTATGGAATTTGTTATTTTGAATCAGACGTTTCCTCGGTCGCTGCAGTATGCACTGAACCTGTTGAATGAACATTTGAGAGGGATCGAGCTGCAAGACAAGACGCTGCGTCTGGAGCACGAGCGCATGATTCGTCAAGTCAGAAAGGTAAGAGCCGATATGGCATGTATGGAACGCGACGATCTTACCATCGATTCCGAAGGGATGATTCTGACTCATTGGCTGAAGGCTTGTCAGCAGCTAGGGCTTGCATTTGCCAAAACCTTTTTTCGAATGGGGGAAGCCAGTGCATGAAGCTCAGCATCACTCACTCCACTCAATACGATTACGAGGAAGCTGTGACGGACAGTGTCAATGAGATCAGGCTAACGCCCAGCACGAATGAGCGGCAGTCCTGCTATCACCAGTCTATAACAGTGGAGCCCAATGCGCCGCTTCTAAGTTATGAGGATTATTTCGGCAATCGGGTGCATGTCTTCTCTGTTAATCAGCCACATCAGCGCCTGGCTATTAAGACTTCTATGACGGTTGTAACGAAAGGCGCGCCTACCGCTTCAGACCGCGAGCGATATGCAAGCCGCCAATTGCCTGAACAGGAGTGGCAGTGGCTTCTTTCGGATGAAGCAACGAACCGGTTCGCCGAGTTTCTGCTCGATACGGACTATACATCCGTGACGACGGAGGTCGAGGATTTTGCTGGCGGACTGCTAGGGCTTGACGGAGCCTTTGCTTCTTCCGTTCATCTATTCGATTGGCTGACAGCACTGAGCGATTCCATCAGAGAACAATTCACCTATGACCCGGGAGCCACCACGGTAAATACGACAACTTCTGAGATTTTCGCTGGAAAAAGAGGCGTGTGCCAGGACTTTGCCCATCTGATGATTGCCTGCGCACGCTCGGTTGGAATCCCTGCTCGTTATGTGAGCGGTTATCACTTTGTAGGAGATCTGCAGGGAGGGTTCGCTGACTTTGTGCAAGCTTCCCATGCGTGGGTAGAAGCTTATGTTCCCGCGTTAGGCTGGTGCAGCTTCGATCCAACTAATCGAGATCCGGTTGGCGAACGATATGTGAAGCTAGGTCATGGACGCGATTATAAGGATATCGTTCCGGTGAAGGGGGTATATCGCGGCACGGGCGCACAGACGCTCAAGGTAGCAGTGGATGTATGGCAGTCGGAGGAATGAGGCTCGAATATGTATATTTAAGTAGCCTTCGTACATGTTAAAAGCATATACGGAGGTGCTTGAAGATGAGAATGCCTATCAGAACATCGCTATCCATAGTTATTTTGAGCAGTGCGTTAGTTTTAGGGGGCGGCTGCGGGAATGAACCTGATGATTACACGAATCGCGAACGGAATGTGAAGCAGAATGCGATCAAGCCGCTTAATCGGATCACGTCCGATGGCAAGGCTACGCCGGATGATGGAGCTAGAGCTCCGATTGCTGAGACGAATCCAAAGCAGAACCGAATTAACCATGATCAGCTCGCCCATATTGCAGAAAGCGTGCCGGGAGTCGAAAGCGCCATTGCTGTAATGAATGACACCGATGTGCTGGTAGGACTCCAGATTGAAAACATTGGCAAGCGAAAAATGATTGAAAAGCAAGTAACGTCCGCTCTGAACTGGCAGTATCCGGAGTATCGGTATCATATTACGGCCAACGATGAGCTTCGCGAGCGTATCCGTTCAGTTAGCGCAAGGGTGCAGAATGGATATCATGCACAGATGCTGAATCAGGATATCGGCATCTTGGCAGATACCATTGATGTGTCCTCCATTCGTCATTAATTAGTGATAAAAGAGAAGCCTTCAAGGCCGCGAATCGCGAACCTTGAAGGCTTCTGCCTATAATGGCTAGTTATACGCGATCACGATCGCGGCTTCTCATGCCGGCAAGTCCGAACAAACCAAGCAGGCCAAGCCAGCCCCAGCTAAATCCGCGGTTGGCAGTCGTTGTTGTGTTCGCTGTCGCTCTATAATTCGTGCGGTTCATGTTTGCGTTGTTGCGATTATACGTATTATTATTTGTATTGTAGGCATTGTAATCACGAGCGCCAAGCGCACGGTTTACACCATTCTCCATTCCGGTTGCCGTACGGTTTACACCGTTCTCTACACCTGTAATGGCTCGGTTCATACCGTTCTCCACGCCGGTGATAGCGCGGTTTACGCCATTCCCTACATTAGTTGTAGCGCGGTTAACATTATTCGTTACGGAATTGCCATTGGGATAAGCTGTAGGCGTCGGAGCTACTGACAGGGTGCCATTGGGTTCAACCATGGCGGCGCGGTTAGCGTCGGCGGAAGGAACAGTGAAGATCATTGTGAAGCATGCGAACATAATGGCGAATAATCCTGCTTTTTTCATTTGCTTTGAACATCCCTTTCTCTAATGAATTAGCTTTCCGGCTTATGTTCCGCCGCAACGCTATTTCATATGCAGGCCTTTGGCTAGATCAGGGATGGTAAGTAACGGGGGACGCTGTTAGATGAACTTTCTGCTCGTTTTTTTACCGTCACAGCTAAATACTAATTTCTTATCCTCGACGATCGTTTCCAGATGTACGTTTTTCCCCCAAAGCTGAACGACATAAGGAAGAGTTCGCTCCACGTATTTCAGATCAAGCTCTGTTCCTTCATATTGATGAATTAGATACAATTCCCCAACGCGATTGAAGTCGCCATCTTTTACGAACAAGCTGGGAAACCCGCCGTTCACCTTGGAGTACACGAGTTGATCCCGGATGTTCTCCCATGACTTGTCGGTAATTTTCCACTCCGGACCTTTTTTCTCGAAGATATACAAATCCAGATCGTTAACCAGCTCCTTGGTTAAGTAATTGCGGAGGAAGGAGATGTCGGAATCGAACTCCCTAACTTCGAATATTTTTTCCCGTCCGCTGCCTGGTACACGTCCGAAGCGGGTTTGCTCTTCTTTGGTCGGATTGTCCCAGCGGCGTTCAATATCCTCGAAGATCTTCAAACCCAAATAATAGGGATTCAGACTATGGCGGGATGGGACGACTACGGAAGAGTTCAGCTTGGCGAATTCAATCGTTTCGTCGCTTGTCAGATCCATCTCGCGAATAATTCGTTGATGCCAATACGAAGCCCAGCCTTCATTCATGATTTTCGTCTCGATCTGCGGCCAAAAATAAAGCATTTCATCGCGCAGCATCGTTAATATATCTCGCTGCCAGCCTTCGAGGATAGTGGAGTATTCCTCGATAAACCAGACTAAATCCTTCTCCGGTCTCGGCGGGAACCGCTTGGCTTCTGTTGCGGCTTCGTCAGCTTGGGCACGAGCCTCCGCTACCGCCTCTGTATCCAAATTCCACAAATCCTCATACGCGACTGGCTGGATTTGTACACTGGCTGCTCGTTCCTGCTCTTTCTGGCTCATTTCGATATAACGTTTCTTATCCAGCTGATACGGTTTAATTAAGGTAGGATCTACATGCTCTTGGATGGCGAGGATGGCGTCGATGAACTTCTCGACAGCTTCGGAGCCGTATTGCAGTTCATATTGGTGTATCCGATCGGCTGTGGCCGACATGCTCTCCACCATATTGCGGTTGGTTACGCTGAATCGGGCGTTATTTTTGAAAAAATCACAGTGGGCCAAGACGTGTGCAACGATCAGTTTGTTCTGAATCAGGGAGTTGCCATCGAGCAGAAAAGCGTAACAAGGATTGGAATTGATGACAAGCTCGTAAATTTTGCTAAGTCCAAAATCATATTGCATCTTCATTTTGTTGAACGTTTTGCCGAAGCTCCAATGGCCGAAGCGAGTAGGCATGCCATACGCGCCGAACGTATAGATAATGTCCGCGGGGCAGATCTCGTAACGCATCTGGTAGAAATCCAGGCCGAAGCCCTGTGCGATCTCCGTTATCTCGTCGATGGCTCGCTCCAACTCGCGAATCTCATCCTGATTCATCTCTCATCCCTCCAGGTGGGTAAATAAAACACGGTTCATACCATATGTATGAACCGTGAAGGGCGGTTATGAGGACGACGGTGGACGTTATTTCACTCCTCTGCATGAGGGCGGACGGCTATTTGTTCCTGTCGCTGTTTTTCATATCATACATAGAGTGATCCGCATCGGTAATGAGTTCCCGCAGCGTGGAGCCCCCGCCTTGCTTGGAGCTCATGCCGACGCTGGCATAGATATGAACGAGCTGTTCATCAATGAAGTACGGCTGCTTCAGCGAGAGCTTGATCTTGTCTGCGACGACAGCCAGATCGTTGTTGTCGGCTAGATGCTGAAAGCAGATGAGGAATTCATCGCCCCCATAACGAATAAGCACGTCGGACTTTCGCACGCTCGTCCGGAGCCTGGAGGCTATCTCCTGTAGTAAGGCGTCGCCCGTGTCATGACCGTACCGGTCGTTCACTTCCTTGAAATCATCAATATCGATAAAGAGGACGCTATAAAGCTTATCCGTACCGTTATTGCACAGGTGAGCAAGGTATCTGCGATTATATAAGCCGGTGAGGCTATCTGTTAAGCTGGCATTCTCCAGTTCAATCATATATCCAAGAAGGGAGGACAAGGACTGCAGCGATTCCCGCTCGGCTGTAGACAGCTCGATTGGGGACTTGTCCAGCAGGCAGATGGAGCCGATTAAGGCCGATGTTTCCGCCTTATAGATGGAGACCGTGACCATCGCGCAATCCGTGGTAAAGGGGATAAAGGAAGAACCGGAAATGCGGCCATCGTCCAGTACACTAGGAACACTATGGAATTCAATCGTTTGTTGATGTGGCTGAGTGCTTGTCAGGATGGGTATGGACATTCCGTGCCGTGCAAGCTGTTCGCCGCGATTGTAGACGCCAATGACACGATTGGACATGGCTCCGTCATTCGCAGTTACGCAGATTGTATTGACATTGGAGATATGCTTCAACGTACTTATCATTTCTGCTGCGGCATCTTCGATTGAGCGAATGTGGCTGCCCATGATCTCAACTCCTGCCATATTATGGGGTCTATAGTCCTTGTTATTAGCGGCTTTTATAGTTCTATAGTAGTCTAAATGATGGTTGTCCTCAACCATTTTAGGAGCAAAGTAGGAATTTACCCCTAGAATATGGAATTAGTATCCCTTGCCCCAACATACAGGATAGATTCATGCCATTTTTGAACGATAGGCTTTATAATACATGTATATGGAAACTAAATAGGACATCATGGGATGGTGCCGGAGAGGACACTTTAGTAATGAGAACTGTATTTTCTTATTTGAATCGTTACCGGGCGGCGGCTATCGTCGCCCTTGCACTCATGCTGATTGAACTTCTTATTGAGTTGTTCCAGCCCTATATTATGGCAAAAATGATTGATGAAGGCATTCAAATGCGCGATACGGAAGTGGTTTTCCTATGGGGCGGCATCTTGCTGCTTTGCTCCGTATTGGCGTTTGCCGTTGGAATCTTAAGCTCCTTCTATGCCGCTCACGTCAGCCAGAGCTTCGGATATGACCTTCGAGAGAAGCTATATGAGAAGATCCAGTCTTTTTCTTTTGCCAACTTCAATAGCTTTCCCGAATCTTCCTTAATTACAAGACTGACGAACGACATCACACAATTGCAAAATACGGTATTTATGGGGCTGCGCATTATGCTGCGAGCTCCGCTCTTTATTGTGGGAAGCATCATTATGGCGTTTGTAGTTAACCCGAAGCTTGCTCTATGGTTCGCTGGCGCGATCCCGTTCCTGGCTGTCTTTTTGTTGTTGGTCATGAAGCGGGGCGAGAAGCTGTTCCGATCGGTCCAGCAAAAGCTTGATCGGGTCAACGCCATTATTCAGCAGAACTTGATTGGAATGCGGTTGATCCGTGTATTTGTGCGCATGAAGCATGAGCGTGGCCGATTCGATAAGTCCAGTGGGGAACTCATGGATCGGACTGTTGCGGCACTTCGGCTGACAGAGATGACGATGCCCGTCATTTTGCTTGTCATGAACGCAGGCATTATTGCCGTGCTGTGGTTCGGAAGGGTGCAATTGGACGCTGGAAGCGCGACGGTAGGCGAGATTGTAGCGATCGTCAACTATGCGACCAGAACGGTGGGCGTCTTTTCTCTGGTCTCCATGATTGTCGTGAATTTCTCCAGGGCCAGAGCATCTTCAGAACGGATCGAAGAGGTGTTGGTAACGGATTCCGCGCTTGCGGATGGAAAAGCTTCTCCTTCATCGTCCGATATAAAGGGAGGTCTCTCGTTCCAGAACGTTACCTTTCGATACCCTGACTCGGAAGAAGCGATATTGAGCGGGATTTCATTCCGCGCAATTCCTGGGGAGACGCTGGCAATTATGGGCGCAACAGGCTCCGGCAAGTCATCGCTGCTGCAGCTAATCCCCCGATTTTACGATCTAACCGAAGGTGCCGTCTATGTTGACGGTCTTAGTCATAACGGGATGAAGCTGGAACGTCTGCGAAATTCAATCGGCTATGTGCCGCAGGACATTGTGCTGTTCTCCGGGACGGTAGCGGACAATATCCGTGTAGGCAAAAATGACGCTTCGATGGACGAGGTCATGGAAGCGGCCAGGCTGGCTCAAATCCATGAGACGATTATGCGTTTTCCGAATCAATACGATACGGTTATTGGCCAGATGGGCGTCAATCTGTCTGGCGGACAGAAACAAAGGCTGACCATTGCAAGGGCGCTTGTGCGGAGACCTGTTATTCTATTGTTGGATGATTGTACGAGCGCGCTGGATGTCCGAACGGAAGCTGCACTGCTGGAAGCGCTCAAGGCGATGAGCTGTACGACCCTGCTTGTGACGCAGAAGGTCAGCTCGACCGCAAATGCGGACCGGATCCTGCTGCTTGACGACGGAAGGCTTCTGGCCAGTGGGACGCATGAGGAAATGCAGCGAAAGTCCGGTCTTTATATGAAGATTTGTCTGTCTCAATCCGGAAAGGCGGGTGCAGCCCATGCTTAAGCAATTAAGGGATCCGTTCCGCTATGAACCTCCGGAATCACTGGGTCGAGGGCGAGGCGAGGGGAAGACGGGCAAAAAACGTCCCTCTAAGGCAAAAGATACTACAGGCACGCTCAAGCGACTTTGGCGTTATTTGGCCCATCATCGCATCAGGATGTCGGCTGTTTTCGTAATGATTGTGCTCAGCACGGTCCTATCGTTGCTTGGACCTTATTTGGCAGGGACGGCTATTGATCAATTTATAGAGAAGCGCAATTCAGGATTTATTCCTTTTCTTATTGGAATGGCTGTCGTGTATGGACTATATGCTTGTACGATGTGGCTGCAAAACATATGGATGATCGGGGTGGCACAGGAAACGGTGCGCGCGATGCGCCAGGATTTGTTCGCTCATCTGCATAAGCTGCCGATTCCGTTTTTTGCGAAACGCCAGCATGGTGAATTGATGAGTCGCGTAACAAACGATATCGAAAATGTCAGTTCGTCCTTGAACAGCTCATTCATCCAACTCGTGTCAAGCGTGCTTCTTCTAGTTGGCGTTGTCGGCGTTATGCTATCGCTAAGCCCGTTGCTGACGCTGCTTACCTTCATGGTGATTCCGCTTATGGTTATAGGTATGAAGTGGATTACGAACCGAACGAGCCGCTTATTCAAAGAACAGCAACGGAATCTTGGCGATTTGAACGGCTTTGTGGAGGAGACACTATCCGGTCAACGGATTATTAAAGCATTCTCTCGTGAAACCATCGTGATAGAAGCCTTTAATGAACGTAATAAAAGAATTCATTCCTCCGGATTTTGGGCGCAAGCGATCTCCGGCTTTATCCCTAAGCTGATGAATGGTTTGAATAATTTAAGCTTTGCGCTCATCGTTGGCGTGGGGTCTTTGCTAGTCATTCACGGTCATGGCGTTACGGTAGGCACGATATTGATTTTTGCTGAATTCTCACGACAGTTCACGCGTCCGCTTAATGATTTGGCGAATCAATGGAACACGATGCTGTCCGCTATGGCGGGAGCCGAGCGCGTATTTCACATTATAGATGAACCGATAGAAGCGGCAGATGAGCAGGAAGCGATAGCTTTGGGTACGATGAAGGGTCATGTGGCATTTCACAACGTTTCATTTGCCTATCAGGATGGACATCCCATCTTGCATCATATCAGCTTTGAAGCGACTCCCGGCGAGACGATAGCATTTGTTGGTCCGACAGGAGCGGGAAAATCAACAATTATCGGGCTATTATGCCGATTTTATGAGCCGTCATCTGGACTTATTCGGATGGACGGACGACCCGCCAGATCCATTCGACGCGATAATTTGCGTTCCCATATGGCTTTCGTGCTGCAGGATCCGTTCCTATTCGAAGGGACAATTCGCGAAAATATCCGTTACGGCAAGCTGGATGCTAGCGATGAAGAAGTAGAAGAAGCGGCGAAGCAAGCCAATGCTCATTCTTTTATTATGCGGCTGAAAGGCGGCTATGGAGCCAAGCTGAAGCCGGATGGCGGTGGTATTAGCCAAGGACAGAAACAGCTCATTGCCATAGCGCGGGCTATTCTGGCGGACCCGACGATTCTTGTGCTCGACGAGGCGACCAGCAGTATCGATACGGTTACAGAAATCAAAATCCAGGAGGCGCTCCAACGGTTAATGAAAGGGAGAACCAGCTTCGTTATTGCCCACAGGCTCAATACGATTCAGACGGCGGACCGGATCATTGTCCTGCAAGACGGGGAAGTAACGGAGAGCGGTACACATGATGAGCTGCTGCTTCAGGACGGATTTTACAGCAAGCTGGTCAATGGACAGGTTGTGCTGACGTAAGCTTGATCCATGAGCAAATGAAACGTTTTTCATATTGCACAGTATTAAGGGGTAGTACAAGCTTCAAGGAGGCTATGATATGGAACGAACCGATAAAGATGAAGGAGCCGAGACCCGCGAGGAACAAGCTCAAATGGAGGAGTCGCCCGCCGGGAAAGTGGAGGCTGAGCAGTTGCAAGAGACGGATATTCAGAAGTGGGCGGGGAAAATCGGTGATTACAATCAGCAAGAGAAGTATGTGCAGGAGGGATTCTGGGGCAAAGTGAAGCGATATGCAGCCAAGGTTCCATTTGCGAGAGAAGTGGTTACCTTGTATTATTGCGCTGCCGATCCGGCAACACCGATGAAGGCGAAAGCAACGGCCATTGGGGCGCTAGCCTATTGGATATTGCCAATCGATCTTATTCCGGATTTTGTTCCCGTTATTGGATTTGCCGATGATGCTACAGCCGTCCTGCTTGCTTATAAAGCGCTCAGCAGTCAAATTTCGGATGAGCATCGGGAGAAGGCGGAACAGTTTTTTGCCATCAATCGTGACTTTAAGGTCATTACGCGCCCGTAACCGGATGTTGGATTCCGGCAGTACGATTATACTATATTGAATGACGTCCTCGGCTGAGGAATTATAAGTCTTGGCCATAAAGGGCTGTGTGCCGGCAATGTAATCTGCTGGCTCACAGCCCTTTATGTTTTTCGTTCAAAACAAACTCCAGTCCATTTCCCTCGAAAGCGTCTCGAGTACATGCACGCCGGCGATGCTGTTGCCCTTTGGATTTAAGGAAGGTCCTATGACGCCAATGCCGTATCGTCCCGGTACCATAGTCAGAATGCCGCCAGCCACACCGCTCTTGGCCGGAAGTCCAACCTCAATGGCGAATTCGCCCGATGCGTTGTACATGCCGCATGTGACCATAAAGGTTTTGGCGATCTGAACGTAACGACGAGGGATCAGATTAACCCCTGTCAGGGGGTCAGTGCCGTTATAGGCAAGCACCAGAGCCATTCGCGCCAAGTCTGCACAGGTGACGCTGATGGAGCAATGGCGGAAGTATATATCCAGGACCTCGTTCACATTGCCCTTAAGCACGCCATTGTCTTTCAGGAAGTAAGCCATCGAACGGTTCAAATCCGCTGATTCGGCTTCCGAGCGATAAACGGCCATATCATAAGAAAGGGAGTCGTTCCGTGCCAGCTTTCGGAAAAATTGCAGCGTTCGCTCGGATTTTTCCTCAGAGGTGCCTCCGGCAATTAGGGATGAGATGGCGATCGCTCCTGCATTGATCAACGGATTGAAAGGGATGCCGGGCTGCACAAGCTCAAGCTTCAGCATGGAGTTGAAGTTGTCGCCTGTCGGCTCCATTCCCACTTTATCGAACACGACATCCTCGCCGTTGTCCATCAGCGCAAGAAGGAGGGTGAATACTTTCGATATGCTCTGCATGGTGAAGGTCAGCCCGGAGTCGCCTGCTGTGACGGAATGTCCTGCTTGGTCAATGATATGAATGCCCAGCGCTTCTTGCGGCGCTTTGGACAATTCGGGGATGTAGGAAGCGACCTTTCCTTCCAGGCAGAGCTCTTTGCTGGATGCCAGCCAAATCGGCAACTGTCTTTTCAGCAAATCAAGCTCCGATTCGTGGCTATGTGCTTGTGTCACGGGCCTCACTCCTCTAAGTACGCTATTTCAGAAAATGATAATGGATGCAGGATTGCAGGAACAACAGTAGTCTGTGCTGTAATCCCGACTTTTTTTACGAAACGGTTGAGATCACCACTGTTTTGTTGTCGGCATTCCTATACAACACTCCTTAGGATTCCAACTTCCCTCCATTATATCGCGCTAGTTCTTCCACGAATATAAGTGTTTTGCGAAACGCACTTTATTGAAGAAACACTATGGTGATTCATATAAGGCAGAAGCGGGTAAAGTTTTTTTATAAAAGTGCTTGACCAATTTGAATAGGCTATGGTATATTCTAATTCCGGCCGAGAAATACGGCGGGCGTCAACGAGAAGCTGAAAAAGATTTTAAAAAAAAGCTTGCACGATGACGAGATATATGATAGGATAAAAAACGTTGTCACTGAAATTGATTGTTCTTTGAAAACTGAACAACGAGCGAAACTGCCCTGTTAATTCTAAGGAATTAATAGATATAAGAAGAACTCACATTGGCCTTGGTTGATGTGAAGGACTTCGAAGCAACAACGTAATGAGCTTTCAAACTAACTTTTATGGAGAGTTTGATCCTGGCTCAGGACGAACGCTGGCGGCGTGCCTAATACATGCAAGTCGAGCGGACTTGAAGAAGTGCTTGCACTTCTGATAGTTAGCGGCGGACGGGTGAGTAACACGTAGGTAACCTGCCTGTAAGACTGGGATAACATTCGGAAACGAATGCTAATACCGGATACGCGAATTGGTCGCATGGCCG
>NZ_QUBQ01000017.1 GCF_003388735.1 Paenibacillus paeoniae | reverse complement strand
GGGAGCCAGCCGCCGAAGGTGGGGTAGATGATTGGGGTGAAGTCGTAACAAGGTAGCCGTATCGGAAGGTGCGGCTGGATCACCTCCTTTCTAAGGAACTACCCGAACCCGATGAGGTTCGGATAAGAAGACGAAAGTCTTCACAAGCAACTCTCAGGCAGGATTGTTGCTCGCTCGTTGTCAGTTTTGAAAGACTAATCGTCTTTCTAATCGAAGATCCCACGTGACGCTTTTTGTCATGTCATCTTCACAAGAGTCATAGCAGAATACCCGAGGGCCTTTAGCTCAGCTGGTTAGAGCGCACCCCTGATAAGGGTGAGGTCGGTGGTTCGAGTCCACTAAGGCCCACCATTATCAACACATGAGTGTTGATCCCATTACGGGGCCATAGCTCAGCTGGGAGAGCGCCTGCCTTGCAAGCAGGAGGTCAGCGGTTCGATCCCGCTTGGCTCCATTTGTTCCTTGAAAACTGGATAACGAAAGTAACAAGAAGTTTTGAACCTTGTCTTCGGACAAGAAGAGAATCTTCTGCTGAAACATCCTTTAGCTGTTTTAAATAGATGTACACTGAATTCATTCAGTCGTACCATCGACCGCCAGCTGAAGCAATTCGCTGAGCGA
>NZ_QUBQ01000016.1 GCF_003388735.1 Paenibacillus paeoniae | reverse complement strand
TGTTCGCCACGTCCTTCTTCGGCTCCTGGTGCCTAGGCATCCTCCGTGCGCTCTTACTAGCTTAACCTAGTTATCGCTCAGCGAATTGCTTCAGCTGGCGGTCGATGGTACGACTGAATTGCTTCAGTGTACATCTATTTAAAACAGCTAAAGGATGTTTCAGCAGAAGATCTTCATCTTGTCCGAAGACAAGGTTCAAAACTTCTTGTTACTTTCGTTATCCAGTTTTCAAGGAACAAATGGAGCCAAGCGGGATCGAACCGCTGACCTCCTGCTTGCAAGGCAGGCGCTCTCCCAGCTGAGCTATGGCCCCGTAATGGGATCAACACTCATGTGTTGATAATGGTGGGCCTTAGTGGACTCGAACCACCGACCTCACCCTTATCAGGGGTGCGCTCTAACCAGCTGAGCTAAAGGCCCTCGGGTATTCTGCTTTAACTTCCAAGGGTATATCGGATAAAGTATAGATCATAACGATCAACTCTATCTTTTTACTACCCGCTTGGCGACGTCCTACTCTCCCAGGACCCTGCGGTCCAAGTACCATCGGCGCTGGAGGGCTTAACGGTCGTGTTCGGTATGGGAACGCGTGGTTCCCCTCCGCCATCGCCACCAAACGGATTGGTGAAGATTTTCGCAGAAGCGAAAACTTCGAGAAGATTTTTGCAATGACTTCGTCATATACAAAAACTTCGATGAAAGACGATTAGTCTTTCAAAACTGACAACGAGCGAGCAACAATCCTGCCTGAGAGTTGCTTGTGAAGACTTTCGTCTTCTTATCCGAACCTCATCGGGTTCGGGTAGTTCCTTAGA
>NZ_QUBQ01000015.1 GCF_003388735.1 Paenibacillus paeoniae | reverse complement strand
TGCAGTTAGAATAAAAAGTGGACGCCTCCTAACGTTAATTAGATAATAAACCTAATACAAGGTGAGGTGTTCACAATGAGGAATACGAGACAACACTACAACGATGAATTCAAGCGGCAGACGGTGAAGTATATTCAGGAGCAAACGAAGAACATCCCACAGATTGCAGAGGAGCTTAATATTCCGGAAGGCACCCTGCAGCAATGGATGGCCAAACATCGTAAGTTCGAGAATGAACCTCTGCTCACGCCGGATGCCTTACGAGAAAAAAACCGTACCATTCAAAGCCAAGCCAAAGAGATTGCCGATCTCCAGGAGGAGATTGAGATTCTAAAAAAGGCTATGCACATCTTCAGCAAAGAAAAGAACTGAAATTTCAATTCATTGCCGATCAACGCTCCAATCATGCAGTGGAGAAGATGTGCAGTACCCTGGGAGTGTCTAAAAGCGGTTACTACAAATGGGTCCAAGAACAAAACAACGAAAATAGCTATCAGAAGCGTCGTAAGGCGTTATTGGCACGCATTAAGTGGTTGTTCGTAGACACTCATCAACGGTACGGTAGCCCGAAAATCACACATCTTCTACGCCGTGAAGGCTGGAAGGTATCGGAGCGTTTAGTCGGCAAAATCATGGGCGAGCATGGCCTGCGATCCTGTGTGTCCAAAAAGTTCAGAGTCGCCACGACCGACTCGAATCACTCCGATCCCATTGCGCCTAATGTGCTCAACCAGAACTTTAAGACGACGGCTCCGAACAAAGTATGGGTGACGGACATCACGTACATCCCGTGTCGAGAAGGTCGGCTGTATTTGGCTAGTGTGTTGGATCTGTTCACGCGTAAAATTATAGGTTGGAAACTCGCCGATCGGATGACGACCGACGTGGTTCTCTCCGCGCTGGACGATGCGTACGCGTCAGAGAAGCCAGCAAAAGGGCTCATTCATCATTCCGACCGTGGTTCACAGTATGCGTCAGGAGAGTACCGGGCACGGCTAAAGACATATAAGATGAAAGCCAGTATGAGTCGCAAGGGCAACTGTTATGACAATGCTTGCATCGAATCCTTCCACAGTGTGCTGAAGAAGGAGTTTATTTACTGCACCACATTCCGGACGAAAGCACAAGCGCAACAAGGTGTGTTTGAGTACATCGAGCTCTTTTACAACCGGAAGCGAATCCATGGGTCGCTGGGGTATTTATCCCCCGTTCGATTCGAAGAGGCGTACTACAAAACCATCGCATGAGTAACGTTATGTGTTGTCCACTTTCTTGAAAGAGGTCCA
>NZ_QUBQ01000014.1 GCF_003388735.1 Paenibacillus paeoniae | reverse complement strand
CATGACTTATGCAGTTCGCCCCAATTGATGGAAGTTTCATAAGTGTCATGCAAATGTGCTCAAAAATCCGGAAAACACCTTGGCTTTTCCAGAATCCCACAATAATCGCAAAGGATACCTTTCTACAAAGGGTATATCTTTAGCGATTACAGGTGATTTCATTGAAGCAAACCCTTGAGCAGCCTAAGTTCCGCAAGCTTTCGCACGGCCAATGCGCAGGAGCACCTATCCTACGGACTCTCTGGGATCATTTCGACTTTTCATTACTTCTGACGCAATCAGGTATTTTCAAGCGAAGCGGCGCACCTTCTTGGATGTTATGTTTTATGTACGTCATTGGACTCGTCTCCGGCTGCTCAGCCGTGAATCAAATGGCGGGGCTTGCCAGCAAAGACGCTATGCTTGAGTTGATGTTCAAACCGTACAAGCTAGCGCAGTATACCCTTAGTCGTTTCCTCACAACGCCTTTCGCTTGGAGAACGTTCGGCAAAAAACGTGTTGAACGTCCACAGCAAGATGCAAACACGGCTCTTCAAGAAGGCGACGTGATCAACTTGGACGATACGCATAGCGCGCATCCGTACGCCAAGAAACTCCCTTTTTTATGTTGGTTGAAAGACTCCTCGACGAAAACATACAGCTGGTGCATGAATTTGGTCGTGCTGCAAGCTGTGTTGAAGAATGGCTTGGAATACCCGCTTTTCTATAGCGTATGGCATAAACCCGCCGACGCAGAAACAGGTCTTACGAAATTTGATCTTGCCCGTCAAATGCTCCTTATGCTCCGGGAATCGGTCAACTGCCAGTTATGGGTTGCGATGGATCGTTGGTACCTATACAAGGATTTTTTCGTGTTTTTAGAAACGCATGCCTTCGATTGGGTGACCAAAGCGAAGCGGAACACCGCTTTGTATCGTCGAGTCATTGAACATGGTCGCATACGCTTTGTTCCCGTTTCGCCTCGCCAGCTTATTAAAGAAGCTTACAAGCGACTCATTGTCGGCAGCGGTCTTTCCGCTGTTGCGCTGTCCGACATCTACATGAAAATGCCATATGAAACGCCTGGTCGCAAAGGGCAGGCCGTTACCAAACATCGCTACGTTCCTATTGCTGCGGTTGCAGCGATTCGGTTGAGGGAGGATGAAGAAGCGGTTAGTGAGATGGACAAGGATGATGATCCGGCGATCTACAAGGGCGCATATTTGATCATAAGTAACCGCCATGATGCTCCGAAAGAAGCACTTGCTGTCTATGGTAAACGCTGGCGGATTGAGGTATTTTTTAGGACCGCCAAGCAGGAACTTGGCTTCGAGAAGTGCCACTCCACGTCAGAAGCACATCAGCATGCACATATGGAGCTATTATTTGCGACGGAAACGTTATTGTCCTACGCACTATGGCAAGTAAACAAAGAAAAAACGAGTGATGAGAGCTCCACCCACGGCGAAATGGTTCAGGGTCTCTTCCACACTCGTTGCCAGGTTCGATCAAAGAACCACAAGGGTATTGAACGAATCTACATCGATTGTGACACAGAGGTACGCCGATTTGCAAGGCTTATT
>NZ_QUBQ01000012.1 GCF_003388735.1 Paenibacillus paeoniae | reverse complement strand
CTGTGCTTCCACCCCGAACCTATCAACCTCGTCGTCTTCAAGGGGTCTTACATACTGGGAAATCTCATCTTGAGGGGGGCTTCACGCTTAGATGCTTTCAGCGCTTATCCCGTCCGTACTTGGCTACCCAGCGGTGCTCCTGGCGGAACAACTGGTACACCAGCGGTACGTCCATCCCGGTCCTCTCGTACTAAGGACAGCTCCTCTCAAATTTCCTGCGCCCGCGACAGATAGGGACCGAACTGTCTCACGACGTTCTGAACCCAGCTCGCGTACCGCTTTAATGGGCGAACAGCCCAACCCTTGGGACCTACTTCAGCCCCAGGATGCGATGAGCCGACATCGAGGTGCCAAACCTCCCCGTCGATGTGGACTCTTGGGGGAGATAAGCCTGTTATCCCCAGGGTAGCTTTTATCCGTTGAGCGATGGCCCTTCCATTCGGTACCACCGGATCACTAAGCCCGACTTTCGTCCCTGCTCGACTTGTAGGTCTCGCAGTCAAGCTCCCTTATGCCTTTGCACTCTTCGAATGATTTCCAACCATTCTGAGGGAACCTTTGGGCGCCTCCGTTACATTTTAGGAGGCGACCGCCCCAGTCAAACTGCCCGCCTGACACGGTCCCTGCACCGGTTTCACGGTGCCAGGTTAGAACTCCGATACGATCAGGGTGGTATCCCAACGGTGCCTCCACCGAAGCTGGCGCTCCGGCTTCAAAGGCTCCCACCTATCCTGTACAGATCGTACCAAAGTTCAATATCAAGCTGCAGTAAAGCTCCATGGGGTCTTTCCGTCTTGTCGCGGGTAACCTGCATCTTCACAGGTATTAAAATTTCACCGGATCTCTCGTTGAGACAGCGCCCAAGTCGTTACGCCATTCGTGCGGGTCAGAATTTACCTGACAAGGAATTTCGCTACCTTAGGACCGTTATAGTTACGGCCGCCGTTTACTGGGGCTTCGGTTCACAGCTTCGGGTTACCCCTAACCGCTCCCCTTAACCTTCCAGCACCGGGCAGGCGTCAGCCCGTATACTTCGCCTTACGGCTTCGCACAGACCTGTGTTTTTGCTAAACAGTCGCTTGGGCCTTTTCACTGCGGCCCCCTCGGGCTATTCACCCTACCGAGGCACCCCTTCTCCCGAAGTTACGGGGTCATTTTGCCGAGTTCCTTAACGAGAGTTCTTCCGCGCGCCTTAGCATGCTCTGCTCGCCTACCTGTGTCGGTTTGCGGTACGGGCACCTAGATCTAACTAGAGGCTTTTCTCGACAGCCGGAGTACATGACCTTCGCTACTGCAATTTTCGCTCCCCATCACAGCCCAGCCTAACAGTTGGCGGATTTGCCTACCAACTAGCCTCACTGCTTGGACGGACTATTCCATCAGTCCGCGTCACTGCCCTTCTGTGTCACCCCATTGCTCAAACGATCTTCGGTGGTACAGGAATTTCAACCTGTTGTCCTTCCACTACGCCTTTCGGCCTCGCGTTAGGTCCCGACTTACCCTGAGTGGACGAGCCTTCCTCAGGAACCCTTAGGCTTTCGGCGGACAAGATTCTCACTTGTCTTTTCGTTACTCATACCGGCATTCTCACTTGAATACTGTCCACCAGTCCTTACGGTCTGACTTCAACCTATATTCAACGCTCCCCTACCCAATGCAGCAAGCTGCAATGCCATAGCTTCGGTGGTGTGTTTAGCCCCGTTACATTTTCGGCGCAGAGTCACTCGACCAGTGAGCTATTACGCACTCTTTAAATGGTGGCTGCTTCTAAGCCAACATCCTGGTTGTCTGTGCAACTCCACATCCTTTCCCACTTAACACACACTTGGGGACCTTAGCTGATGATCTGGGCTGTTTCCCTCTTGACAATGGATCTTAGCACTCACTGTCTGACTCCCGGTAAGCATGTCTATGGCATTCGGAGTTTGACTAGACTTGGTAACCCTTGGCGGGCCCCGCATCCAATCAGTGCTCTACCTCCACGACACTCATATCCGAGGCTAGCCCTAAAGCTATTTCGGGGAGAACCAGCTATCTCCGAGTTCGATTGGAATTTCTCCGCTACCCCCACCTCATCCCCGCATTTTTCAACATGCGTGGGTTCGGGCCTCCAGTGCGTGTTACCGCACCTTCACCCTGGACAGGGGTAGATCACACGGTTTCGGGTCTACGACCACGTACTTAATCGCCCTATTCAGACTCGCTTTCGCTGCGGCTCCGGCTTTCCACCTTAACCTTGCACGGGATCGTAACTCGCCGGTTCATTCTACAAAAGGCACGCCATCACCCAGTAATAGGGCTCTGACTTTTTGTAAGCGCACGGTTTCAGGTTCTTTTTCACTCCGCTCCCGCGGTGCTTTTCACCTTTCCCTCACGGTACTGCTTCACTATCGGTCACCAGGGAGTATTTAGCCTTGGCAGATGGTCCTGCCGGATTCCGACGGGGTTTCACGTGTCCCGCCGTACTCAGGATACATCTCGGAGAGTGCTGACTTTTGGTTACAGGGCTTTTACCTCTTCTAGCGGGCCTTTCCAGACCTCTTCGCCTAACCAACACCTTTGTAACTCCATGTGAGATGTCCTACAACCCCAAGGAGCAAGCTCCTTGGTTTGGGCTAATCCGCGTTCGCTCGCCGCTACTGACGGAATCACTTTTGTTTTCTCTTCCTCGGGGTACTTAGATGTTTCAGTTCCCCCGGTATGCCTCTCATTGACCTATGTATTCAGTCAATAGTAACTGGGCATTACCCCAGCTGGGTTTCCCCATTCGGAAATCCCCGGATCAAAGCCTGCTTACGGCTCCCCGAGGCGGTATCGTTGTTCGCCACGTCCTTCTTCGGCTCCTGGTGCCTAGGCATCCTCCGTGCGCTCTTACTAGCTTAACCTAGTTATCGCTCAGCGAATTGCTTCAGCTGGCGGTCGATGGTACGACTGAATGAATTCAGTGTACATCTATTTAAAACAGCTAAAGGATGTTTCAGCAGAAGATTCTCTTCTTGTCCGAAGACAAGGTTCAAA
>NZ_QUBQ01000011.1 GCF_003388735.1 Paenibacillus paeoniae | reverse complement strand
GCGAAATGGTTCAGGGTCTCTTCCACACTCGTTGCCAGGTTCGATCAAAGAACCACAAGGGTATTGAACGAATCTACATCGATTGTGACACAGAGGTACGCCGATTTGCAAGGCTTATTTCCCTACACTGGCCCAAGACGCTTCCTATGTCTTGGTGGTCGGTTTATTCAAGCATAGATTCTCATAATTACCAGTTAGTCTCGCGAACTGCATAAGTCATGATATTTAGTATCTTCCACTGTAAACAATAATTACTGCTCCCTTACATATAATTTTTATGAATGCTCATGTGCCTTTATCAAATCGCTAATTGTAATAAGCTTATACCCCATCCCCTTTAATAAGGGTATGACTTTTCTTGTAGCTTCAACCGTTTGATCCCTATTGCCGCCAGCATCATGCATGAGTACAATTGAACCACTTTTGGCCTTGTTCAAAATCTCTTCAACCATTTTTTCTGAGCCGGGCAACTTCCAGTCATCAACCTGCATTTCTCGGGACCATAAAACAAACTTATAATTTATAGCCATGACTTTTTCTACAATCTCATTAGCAAAAATGCCATACGGAGGTCTAAACAAGTTACAGCGATAATTTACACTTTTTCGGATCGCTTCTTCTCCTGCAAGGATCTCCTGTTCGATTTCTGTTAAATCAAGTGTAGTTAATGTAGGATGTGAGTAGGTATGATTTCCGATTTCATGATTCTCACTTAAAATCCTTTGAACGATGGAAGGATATTGCTCAGCGAATTTTCCGAAAAGAAAGAATGTAGCTTGCGCCTCGTTTTCCTTTAATGTGTCGAGTATTTGCGGGGTATATTCTGGATGAGGACCATCATCATAAGTAAGGCAAATGTATTTATCTTCTGTATTGGAGAGCGGTATGTCCTGAATAATTTTTTCATCTTGAAAACCTGTAAATTCCTTAGTTTCACATAACTCAATATAATCATATATTAAAGTATACATCTACGCCCCCCAGATTTATTGGTATTATGCATAAACGGATAGATTCCAAATCGAATAACCAAATGCGGTAGCTTTTTCTTCGCATAATATCCTGATGTATCTGCCATGACCTGCTAAACCAGTAATTTCTTCTACTCCACCTGTCCCAAGTTCATTTGCATATATGTTTGTCCACATAGTAGCGTTTCCAGATACTTGAATTTTGTATTTTATAGCATACGCATGTTCCCAATTAATAATAACCTTAGAAAAATTCATTTCTTTTCCAAGATCAATATAAACCCAGGCAACTTCTTCAGAGTGGAGACTGCCCCATCTCGTATTATGTTTTCCATCCACTACGTTATCGCCGGTACGCAGCATAGATTCATCCGAAGAAGTGAATACACCTTTGTATAAGGCAAAGTCGTTATTATCAATTGAAGTATCAATAACAATATGGTTTACCGGACTCATTTCACTGCGATTTCCAAATACATCTATCGCTTTAAGCGAAATGGCATAGGAACGATTCGGTTCAATATCGGCTATATTAAACTGTAATTGACGGCTCATGCCTATTGCTTCACCGTCTTTATAAATCTCATAAGAAGTAACCCATACGTTATCAGGAGACTCATCCCATTTAATTTTCATATTAGTGCTATTGAACTTATCCAATAACGGTTTATTAGGAGGATGAGTCTTCAAGTTCGAAATGATTTGGTACAGCTCTTCATCATTTTTCTCCAATTTGCTTTTCAATAAGAATATCGCATCATGTTCCATTTTTTTGAGTTTGTCTATAGCTTCAACGATTTTCTCATGGTCATATTTCCGTCTCATTAAACCGATTGAGATCATTAGCTTTAGTTTCTCAACATTTTCGGAAATAGCCATAAACATTCCATAATAAACTTCGTTCCATTCGAATTTTTTCAAGGCATTAGCAAATAAATACCTTGAACCGGCGATAATACTTAATGCGTCGTCAATATATTGGAAGTCTTCTTTAAGGTTGCTGCGCGTTGTTTCGCGCAACAAAAAAATCTCCTTTAAGTACTCAAAAAATCGTGACTCGTCATGATAATTTTGAATATAAGCTTTAAGTTTACGTTCTAATTTCCCGGTGTCCAAACTCTCATCGGAAAATGCAAAATAGATTAAGCTTCTTCTTTGCTCGGGAATACCGTTACACATTCTTTCAATATCATCAAATGTATAAAACACTTCTGAGAAAAAAGGAATATCCTGAATTTTGTATAATCCGTCTTTTTCTGAATACTCTGTTACCATGATCGAATGTTTAGAATTCCGATCAAGGTTGGGATTATGTTTGACTTCAGAAGCTGTAACCCATAAAAAAACGGGCACACTCCTTCCCAGAAGATCATAAACAACATCTTTAATATCACTAAGCTTCTTAAACGGAATTTCAATCCATTCAATGCCCAAATCATTCATTCCCCATTTTACTAGCACATTAGATGGATATTTCCATTTGCGACTTCTCATTTCAATGATTTCAGAAAGCACCTTATCAGTGCTTTCTAACGCTTCATAGTAGTAGAATTCAAGAGGGAGGCCGATACTGTAAAAATAGTTTGCTATTTGAATTTTTCTGCAATTTAAGTAATTCAAAGCAAAGTTTCTAAAGATCATTTCCATATCCACCACTCCTTTCTCTTTAGCAGCTAAAATTCATTGCTGGTGGTTAATGGTTGCTGCTTCATCTATCAATATTTTATTCAACTCAACATCATCGTTTGTTTGTGTCCATAAATACACCGCTCTCGTCGGATACTTTCGGTACAAATATTCTTTTTTCTCATCAACATGGCGATCCGCTTTATCACTTTCATTTGCAAAGTCAAATTCTTTTTTATGAGGGTAATGAATGCTCGTGGCATTTCTGGCCAAAACAAATTTTGCGGCGTATTTTTGCAATGCCAATCCCATATCTATGTCTTCTCCCCCCCAAGTCGTGAAGCTTTCATCAAACATTCCAACATCAATCAATGCTTTTCTACTCATCGACACATGGCATGTCCAAAATAATACAAATGGCGCAGGCATTTGATCAATATCATCCGAAAATTCCTTATAAAACTTTTCCCTCACATCTCCGATTCCTTTTTCCCCCAATATATCAATCGCATTCTCAAACGTGTTGTTTTCTACGACTTTTTTGATTTCGTCTTCATTGCTTTCAAAAACATCAAACCCATACACGTAACCTACAACCGCACAGGGGCAACTGGATTCATTATGAATTCTTATATGTTCATTCAAAGAGTTCTTATGCAAAACGATTCCATTATCAATAAACACACACACATCGCCGGTTGCTTTCCTGATTCCCATATTCCTTGCGGCAGCAGCTCTAAACCCTTTATCTTCTTGATATTGATAAGAAATATTTAAATCATTCTCATATTCTTTTACTATTGAATAGGTATCTTCAGCAGAACCATCATCACATACAAGCACTTCATAACTGTCTTTATCCAATTCTTGCTTTACTAAAGACTCTAACGTATATTTCAATCCAACAAGTCTATTATAAGTAGGAATGATAACTGAAATAGCAGGCTTCATCTTTATTCCTCCATGAAAATGAGTATATGGAATATTAGGAATTAGAACATTTGCTTTTCGAGAATTCTACTATCTTATTAAACGTAGTTAAATCGGCAAATAAAAGATCCGTATCATCAATCTTAAAGCCAAAGTCTCTTGCTACATGGTTTAATATTTGAATATAGGAAATCGAATCAATGCCAATCACATCATCAATCAACGTTTCTTCATCGGACTCTGTGATGTTCACCCCATACTGCAAAAATATACTTCTGACTCTCTCTCGTATTTCCTCGCTCATATTCGCACTCCTTTACTTTTCCTCTAATAAGGCTAACCACATTTCTTTTTCTCTGCTTAACATTTCATTTGCTTTGCTTCTTATTAAGTCTATATTTATTTCTTTCGTATCAGATACCATACTATTTATAAACACTTGTTTAATCGTTTTCCATCCTCTTTGCAGTTTCGCTAATTGTGTTTTCATGTTTTCAAATGTTGTGCTATTGATCAATTCCAATTCAACAAGCCTCTTTGATAAAAAACCGTTGCCAATATGTCTATTTTCTATGATGTTAATTCCTATTAAAGAGATGTTAATATACTCATTGATTTCGTCCTTTTTGTCTTCTTTAAAATTCCATAAGTTTTCGAAAGAATACACGGATAATTCCTCTACTATTCTTTCTGCATTACTCTTTACTTCAGTTATACTTATTTTGTAAGGAACGATACTGTCACGGATACAATAAACATATGCATGCGGAGTGGCCGGATCAGGATCAATCATTGCATTTGAATTGTAAAAAGCTTTAATTAACCTTTCCTCAGGGATTACATGCGTTCCATATCCATCTATATCGTCATCCAAAATAAAATACTCTCTTTTTTCTGTATCATAACCGTTTATGATTGAGTAATGGCTCATATGGAAACGATTCCAGGCGATATTTTTGGGCAACCAATAAAAGAGATCCACATGAAGCCTAACTATCTTTTGTTCCGAAATGATCTGTTGCAGTTCTACTAAAAAGTTTTGCGTATCTTCAAAAAAAACAGGTATTTCCGTTTCAATCACTTCACACAGCACAAAGCTTTCCCACTTATCGGCGTAATTCAACACTTCAATTGTCGGGCTGATAAACTCCGGATCAATAGCAGCTTCCCAACTACTGTATGAATAGTTATTGATGTACGCCGCATCAGCATAACTATTGTCCTTGGTAGTGGCAATTGAATAGGCAGAATTTAATATGCAATTCATCCAAAACTCATTGAAAGGTATTATTTTATTTATGCAACTCAAGTTAGAACCGCCTTTCGCTTAATGTCCCCAGCAACATAAACTCTAAACATAAAAATAACCTAAATTATGTACTTAATAGATAATTAGAACTAAAAAAATAATTAAATTAAATAATTCCTTTTTTTATATTAACATTATACATCATGGAATGGAATCTTATCAACCATGACTTATGCAGTTCGCGAGACTAACTGGCAATTATGAGAATCTATGCTTGAATAAACCGACCACCAAGACATAGGAAGCGTCTTGGGCCAGTATAGGGAATAAGCCTTGCAAATCGGCGTACCTCTGTGTCACAATCGATGTAGATTCGTTCAATACCCTTGTGGTTCTTTGATCGAACCTGGCAACGAGTGTGGAAGAGACCCTGAACCATTTCGC
>NZ_QUBQ01000010.1 GCF_003388735.1 Paenibacillus paeoniae | reverse complement strand
ACGACGAGGTTGATAGGTTCGGGGTGGAAGCACAGCAATGTGTGGAGCTGACGAATACTAATCGGTCGAGGGCTTATCCTAATCGTTTGTGGTTCATACAAGCCACAGACAAGCTAAAGCGTAAAACAGCTACTTTCGTATCCAGTTTTCAAGGTGCAAACCCTTGATCGTTTGGTGATGACGGCGAAGGGGAACCACGCGTTCCCATACCGAACACGACCGTTAAGCCCTTCAGCGCCGATGGTACTTGGACCGCAGGGTCCTGGGAGAGCAGGACGTCGCCAAGCACAGATAACCTACCGCACTTTGTTGCGGTAGGTTTTTTGTTGTTCGTACAGATATAGCCTTGTACGAACGGCTTGGTGACTTCCCTCTCCCAACAGGGAGAGTGTCCGAACCTCTGATCGAAGCAGCTCGACGATGCCGGCCCGGCCTTAGCGGTAGGTTCAGACGCCGACCGTGAGGTAACGCTTCGCAGCCTATTCATCCGGTGCGGAATGGACATCGCCAAGCACAGAAGCCTACCTTAACGGATACGGTAGGCTTATTACTTTTAAGGAGCAAAAACTAAAGTTCAAAAGATCACTCTCCACGGGAGAGTGTATAAATTGCTTAAAGATCACCTGTTGCAGTCGCTGCAACAGGCTTTTTTGATGTGAAAATGTTGATAGCTACAACTTTTATAAAACAATAAGATTCAGCTAGAAATATGAATTATTATGTGAAATCGCAATCATTTTATTGAACTTTTAGAATATTTGAATTTATAACAACTATTTAAGCAGTGAAATTGTGCGAATTTAAAGGATTCCGAATTTTAACCATTAAAAAATTATATTGACAAATATGTGAGGCTTGAAATATATTAAACTCAACAACTGGTATAGATGACTACTTCACTATATGACGTGAATGGGGTGATGCCATGAAAGACTTGAAAGGTTTTATCGATCGCAATAGCGTACTGCCTCTTTACTTTCAAGTAAAGGAGTATTTGCGGAATCAGATTCAATCGGACCATTATAAGCCGGATGAGTTGATTCCTTCTGAACGTGAGTTGTCAGAAGAATTTGAGATTAATCGTTTGACAGTAAGGCAAGCCATTAATGAACTGGTACAGGAAGGTCTATTGTATCGCCAACGTGGTGTTGGTACATTCGTGTCCACGCCAAAAATTGAGCAGCCGCTAACGAAACTGACTAACTTTAGTACAGATATGCAGAATCGAGGGGCCGTTCCAGGCGCGCAGGTTGTATCCATACAAGTGATTCCTTCCAGCAAGCAAGTTGCCGCACAGCTTCAATTGGAGACAGGTGAAGAAGTACTGGAGATCGTACGGGTGCGTACGGCAGATGGCGAGCCGATGGCTTTAGAGCGCTCTTATCTTGTGTACGATCTGGCGAAACCGCTTCATGGCATGGATATGGAGAATGTCTCGTTATACGAAGTGCTGGAGAAGTTCTGCGGACTTAAGCTGGTGAAAGCGATTCAAACCATTGAGGTTGCTGCCGTCTATCCGGAAGAAGCCGGTATTCTCGAAATTGGACAACATGATGCTGCGATGCTGATCGAGAGGACCACTTATGCAGAAAGTTTGGAACGTCCGGTTGAATATGTAAGATCCCTGTATAGAGGAGATCGCTACAAGTTTACAATCGAAATGAACGTCTAGACATCTGAGGAGGAACAATATGAGTAATCATTTGAAGCTGTCGTTCGAGATTTGGCCAAACATGCCGTGGGGAAGACTGGAGATTGCAGGTCCTGCCTGGAACTCCTGGGGAGATAAATCACTAGAGTGGTGCATTAGACAAATCGCTTCCTACGGCTATGAGGGCTTCGATGTCATCTATCCGAAGATTCAAGAAATATTGCCTCATGAATATGACGACACAGTTAAGAAAGTACGCAAAGCAATGGACGAAACAGGACTGGCCTTCTCCTCTATCGGCTGTCATACCACCTTTGTAACGCCGCGTTACTTTGACCGCGATGCTGGTATCGCCAAATTCAAGAAAGCGATCGACGCTGCTTCCGATATGGGCGCAGGTACAGTCGTGACGCTAATTGGAGACGGTTACTACGATCCGCCGCTCTACAACCTGATGACGCGGAAAGAAGCATGGCATCAAGTGGTTACAGCGACACAAGAGGTTGCGGATTATGCCCGAACAAAAGGAATCGACGTCAGCATTGAATTGATCCAAGGTACCCTCATTAACAACATTGACGATATGCTGAAGCTGTTTGAACTGGTTGATCGTCCCAATGTCTATGCCTGTGTAGATGTGGGCACGTTCTATACAACCGTTAAGCCGCGCATGCCGATTAAGGAAGCGATACGCAAGTTAGGCGACCGAATTCGTGTCACGCATGTCAAAGACGAGGTTGGTTTCCCTAACATCATGCAATCTCAGCACGTATGGTTTGGCGCAGGCTTTGTCGATTTTCGTGAAATGGCGGAAGCGCTTAAGGAAGTCAACTTCCAGGGCTACAACTCCGTGGAGTGGGAAGGCTTCCAGACAGGGGGCTTGTACGGTGTCGGCGATCCTTCAGGCGTGAGCATGACAGACTTCGACAGAGTAGCTGAAGAATCCAAGGAATACCTCGAAGAATTCGGATGGGGCAAGCAAGGCTGATGAATCAGGATATGGCCGCCTCAGCCCCTGGAGAGCTTGAAGAGCTATTAGCAAGTCTCATTGCGATTGAGAGCCATAGCGAGGTACCCGAACAGGAGATGCGGTTAGCCGTATACATTCAACAGTGGTTTCAAGACCAGGGGATCGAATGCCAGCTGCAAGAGGCGATCCCCGGTCGTCCCAATGTGCTTGCACGGCTTGTTGGGAGTGGAGGAGGCCAATCCTTGCTCCTAAACGGTCATCTAGATACGGTTCCCCCTTATGGTATGAAAGGTCCGTTCAAGGCGATTCGAATCGGAGATCGACTGTATGGCAGAGGCAGCGTAGATATGAAAGGCGCACTTGCGGCCATGATGATGACTCTCGCATCTATTCACCGCAGCGGCGTTAGTATGGCTGGAGATGTCTTCTTTGCGGGAACAATCGGGGAAGAAACGTATAGCCCGGGTGCCTACCATCTGGCGCGCAGCGGTTTTCGAGCTGATTACGCTGTCGTCGGCGAGCCGACCGGTATGAGAGTCGGCATTGCGCATAAAGGAGTCGCCTGGTTTGAAGCGGATTTCGCAGGCCGCTCCGTCCACGGAAGCGTACCTGAGCAAGGCGTGAACGCGATCTATCGGGCCTCACGATGGATCAACTACATTCAGGATCATTATTTGCCGAAGTTGAAGCTTCGAAATCATCCGCTGCTCGGTTCTCCGTCTCTGAATATCGGGATGATACAGGGAGGAACCAGACCCGTTATCGTGCCGAACTATTGTGCCATTGGCTTTGAACGGCGCTTGTTGCCCGGAGAGACAGCCGAGTTGGCTTTGGCGGAACTGGAATTGACATTAGCCGCTGTTCGTGAAGAGCATCCCGACTTTGATGGAGGGATTCGCATCGCAGACAATTTTCACGGCGTACCGCATGGTCCAATGGGGACGAGCGCTGACAGTTTGCTGGTGAAAGCTATGCTGGAGGCTTATCAAACGGAGTTCGCAGCAGAGGATACACCGGTGAATGTTGAACCGATTGGATTACAATTTTGGACAGACGGAGCTTTGCTGCAAGAGATATGTCCTGAAATCATCGTGTGCGGACCCGGTAACATTGAACAGGCCCATTCGGATGAAGAGTATATTGAGCTTGGACAACTGCACAGCGCTTATCGAATGTATGTTCATTCTGCATTGGCCCTATCAGGACAGGCTGCATTGGGAGCGGAGGAAGAACGGCTATGAATACGTTTCGACCGGTATGCTGGTTTTGCGGAGAGACCTATGAGATAGAGCCCATCTATACTTGTCGTCGTTGCAAGGGGACTCTGGATATTCAATATGATTACAAGCAGGTTTTCAGCCAAGCCTATTTTCAACCATTGGCTTCCGCAGCAGGTAATGAGATTGGGAGATTTCGAGAGTTGCTTCCGGTATGGCCTAATCAGAGAATGATTACGCTCGGCGAGGGCGGTACGCCGCTTATTCGCACTAACAACCTATTCAATACAGGCAATAATCAATCTTTATTTCTAAAGTTGGAATCGGTTAATCCGACATTGGCTTTCAAAGACAGACCGCTCGCAGTTGCCATGACAGCAGCCGTACAATTTGGTTTGAACGAGGTTGTATGTGCTTCAACCGGCAATACAGGCGTGGCTGCCGCAGCCTATGCGGCACGTGCCGGATTGCGCTGTGCGATCTATGTGCCCGAGGGTACGCCAGAGGAGAAACGATCCGCGATGGAGCAGTACGGCGCAGTACTCCATACGGTGAAAGGTCATTATAGCGATGCCTACAGGGTCGCTGAAGAGATGGCTGCCGCACGACAAGCTTTTAATTTGACATCCACCTATATGAATCCTTATGCAGTAGAAGGCAACAAGACGGTTGCCTATGAGCTGGCCTTCCAGCTCGGCAAGGTACCAGATTGGATTATCGTACCGATTGGGGCAGGGCCCTTGTTATCCGGTATCTACAAAGGTTTTAAAGAAATGAAGTTGGCTGGATTTACGGACAAGCTGCCGCGTATGGCAGGCGTACAGGCGGAAGGCTGTGCTCCGATTGTGAGAGCGTTCCGCGATGAAGAGATTGACGTACAACCTTGGAGCGATCCGGCTCAGACGATCGCTTCGGGGATAGCCGATCCTTTGATAACTTATCCGGCGGATGGTACGCGCACCTTGTCCGTCATTCGAGAATCCGAGGGGATTGCACTGGCTATAGCGGATGAGGAATTAATCCGTTATCGCAGGCTGCTGGCGGAACGCGAAGGCGTGCTAGCCGAGCTGTCATCCGTGACAGCAGTTGCCGCAGCAGCGCAAATGCAGCAAACGGGCTTGCTTGAGCAGAGTGCCACCATAATATCGATTGTAACCGGGCATGGCCTTAAGGATATGTCCGCTGCAATAAATCATACAAAAGGGAGTGTCTAGTCATGAAAAGCAAAAAGTTTTTGCTGCTGATCGCACTGGTCATCGTGCTTCAAACGGTGTTGGCAGCATGCTCGTCGAATAGCGGCGGCTCGGAGGGAAATAAAGAGAAAAGCACCAATACGGGCGGTGCAGACAAAGTCACGGAAATTACGCTTTGGCACATGGAGGAGCCGCCTAATCGGGTGAAGCGATTCCAGGAAATTACGGATGCATTCAACAAAGCAAATCCGGACATCAAAGTGACACCACAAGTTCAAGGCTGGGGAGATGCGTATTCGAAATTCCCGGCGGCCATCATGACGGGCACAGGCCCGGACCTGCTCTTTACAATACCGGATTATACGACTCTGATCAAAGAACTGGGAGTGGTTCAACCCGTTGATGACATTATTGAGACCCTGAACAGCAAGCATGGTTTCTTGGATACAGCCCTTGAACCGTACAAGTATGACGGTCAGACTTGGGCAGTTCCGGTCTTCGGTATGGTTCAAGTGCTGTGGTATCGGAATGATCTGCTTCAAGCGGCTAACGTAGAGCCTCCAAAAACTTGGGCAGAGCTGAAGGCGGCTGCCGAGAAGCTGACCTCCGGCAACCAGTATGGCATTGCTCTTCCGGCATCGAAGTCGATGGCAACTGACCAGGTACTGTACAGCTTCCTAGTATCCGGCGGAGCCAAGCATGTCATCAATGGCAACAACGAGATCACATTCAATAATGAAAAAACCGTTGCGGCTTATCAAATGTATACCGATCTGTTGAAGTTTTCTCCGCCAGACAGCAACACGTATCAATGGGGCGAGCCGCAAGCGCTGTTCAACTCCGGCAGCGTGGCGATGGCGATCGAGAAGGGTCAATACTTGTCGACATTTGAAGCGGAATCGGGACGTCCTGCCTCCGATCTGGGTGTCGTGCCTATGCCGGTAGGGGAAGGCGGAGAGCAAGGAAGCATCTACTATTCCAACGGCATTATGGTTCTTACTAAAGATGAGGCGAAGAAAGAAGCAATCACAAAGTTCTTCGAATTCTTGTTTGAGCCTGAGACTTACGGCAGCTTTGTCAATGCGGAGCCGGGCCTGTTCCTTCCGGTTACGGAAGACGGCAGCAAGGCGGACAGCTTCTGGAATGATCCAGTTATTAGCAAATACAAGGATCAAGTTGAGGTACTGATCGAGGCTTCCAGCAAAGGAGCGCTGTTTGGCTTCACAGACGGCGTAGCAACAAAGATTGGCCAGATTGCTGGTCCTAACTATATGGCCCAAACGCTAGAGAATATCATCATAGCTGGCAAGTCAATTGAGGAATCAGTTGAATGGGGACAAGCTCAAATGGAAACTGCTGTGAAATAATTGGACGAGGGGTTTGATGGGCAGGGGTGTGAGGTATAGTCATGCCCCTTCTCATCCCTCCAGGGGAGTGAACAAGCTTGGAGATGTTAGGCAAAGGTAAAAGGTTTAACAAACTGCTGCCCTATCTGCTAGTTGCACCTATTGTGATTTGGATCGTGGTGACTATATTTATTCCTTTATTTAGTGTAATCAAAGAAAGCTTCTATAGCACTGGGTTTATCGGTACAAAAGGTACGTTCGTCGGATTGGATCAATACAAATCCACGTTAACGTCAAGCGCTTACTGGACGGCTTGGAAGAAGAGCTTGATATGGGTGTTTGGCAACGGCTTGATGCAGACAGTGCTTGCCTTCAGCGTAGCGTTGTTGTTAAACAAAGCATCGCGTATGACGAATTTCGCACGCAACTGGATAATCATCCCTTGGATTATACCGACAATTGTAGTCGCAATTTTTTGGCAATGGATATTTAACGGTTCCTACGGTATTTTTAACAACGTGCTACAATCGCTTCATCTTATTGACAAACCGATTAATTTGCTGGGCGACAGCTTCTGGTCCTTCCCGATCGTTATCTTTATTAATACCTGGCATTGGTTCCCGTTCATGGCGGTTATCGTATTGGCGGGTCTTTCCACCATTTCACAAGACATTTATGAGGCCGCCGATGTGGATGGCGCGAACGTATGGCAGAAATTCTGGCGAATTACGTTCCCTTCGCTTGGGAAGATCACGTTCGCGCTAGGACTTGTCGGCACACTATGGTCATTCAATATATTCGATACGATTTACATTTTAACGGGCGGCGGTCCGGCGGGAGCTTCTACGACTGTACCGGTCATGATCTATCAGCAGGCATTCGAGCAATTCAAGATCGGACAAGCTTCAGCAACCTCGATCATTACTGCTGTATTCCTGAGCATATTCGCTTTCTTCTTCCTCAAATACGCAGGGCCTAAGGAAGATTAGCAACAAGCTTATCTCATCGCTACCGGAAAGTTGGTGACTGTCGTGAAAATATTCCGATACATCATCGGTATATTGCTGACCTTTTTGATTGTCTTTCCCTTCTACTGGGTTATCGTATCTTCATTCAAGCCGGCCGATCAAATCTTGAAGCCGGATCTATTCCCCAAGACCTTTACACTTATTCATTATCAAGAACTGATTGAACAGACATCCTATTTGACGAATTTGTCCAACAGCATTATCGTCTCGATCGGCACGATGGCCATATCCGTACTCATCGTTATCCCGGCGAGCTTCGCGCTGTACCGGATGAAGTTCAAGGGACGCAAGTTTGTTAGCCGACTCATATTGGCTACGTATGTGTTTCCGGGCATCCTGCTGCTGGTTCCCGTTTATCAATTAATGGCCGATTTGAATCTGGTCAATTCTTTGCTGGGCTTGGTAGTCATCAATGTAACCTTCGCCGCGCCGTTCTCCGTATGGCTGATGCACGGATTTTTCGACAATGTGCCGATTGCGCTGGATGAGTCGGCAGCCATAGATGGTGCGGGCCGTATGCGGACATTGTTCCAGATTATATTGCCGCTCATTGGACCGGGCATCGCTACAATATCCGTGTATGCGTTCATTATGGCTTGGACGGAATTTGCATTCTCGTCGGTATTGATTAACAGCGATACGTTGCGTACGCTCCCAATTGGTCTTAACGCTATTATGGGTCAATATACGGTCCGCTGGGGCTGGACAACAGCTGGTGCGGTGCTTGCCTTGCTGCCGGTTGTCATCTTCTTCGCTTTTGTCGGCAAGTATTTCGTGAAAGGTCTTACGGCTGGTGCGGTCAAATAATCGGTTCATGGAGGTGTTGCCATGGAGAAGCTGCGTATCGGATTAATCGGAGCAGGACGATTCGGCAGGCTGCATGTGCGGGTGCTCCGCCAATTGGCTCATGTGGAAGTGGTTGCGATTGCGGATATCTATCAGCCTGTTCTTGAAGCAACAGCGGCGGAGTTTGGCATAAAAAGCGAGGATTGCTATCAAGATGCATTGGAGCTTATCAGAAGAGATGATCTGGATGCGGTAGATATCGTGTCCGATGAGCGGTCGCATGGTCCGCTAGTCATTGCGGCGTTGAAGTACGGCAAGCATGTCATTGTGGAAAAGCCGCTTTCCGTCACTAGCGAGGAGGCCCAGGCGATCCAGTATCTACAGGCTGAGACCAACCGGCAGGTGATGGTCGGCAATATCTCTCGCTTCAGCCAGCCTTATTATGCGATCAAGCGCAGCATTGACAGTGGCGTGCTGGGAAACGTGGCGACTATTCGCTCCAAACGGAATTTCAGCCGCTCATGGTTTCATTCCTTTGGCAACCGCGTGCATCCTGTGTATGAATCAGGGGTGCATGAGTTGGATCTTATCGTCTGGTACGCCGGCTGCAGATGTGTTCGGGTATCTGCATTTGAACGAAATATGAGCGGTTATGTACATCCTGATTTGTTCTCTGCCGTCCTGGTATTCGAGAATGGGCTGGTCGCTTCACTGGATTCCAGCTGGATGGTTCCTTCCGGCGGTCCGCAAAATTTGGTGGAGACATTAGAGCTGGACGGTACAATCGATGCCGAGATCGAAGTGATCGGGGATAAAGGGACAGCGAAGTTCAATCTAGCACATCCTGGCTTTACAATCTGGACGGATAGCGGATTGCAGCATCCGGAGACAACGTTATGGCCGACAGGACCAGAAGGAATTGGCGGTGCCATTCTGAGTGAGCTCACTCATTTTGTGAATCAGATTAGGAAGAACCAACCGTCGTCGATTATGCCGCTTTCTGATTCGGTGCATGTGATGGAAATTGCCGAAGCGATTGTGGATGCGGCCCGTATGGGGGAAACGGTCCAGCTTGCCGGGAACGGCATTAGAAAGTATCATCCCGGGAGTCCCAATTGAAGGCGCAACTTCGGAGATTGACGCTGGATCGGGCAGCTGTCGAACTCGCATGGATTGTGCAGGTCAAGGATTGAGATGAGGATAAGCAGAGATATTTACTTGATAGGAAGCGGGAAGCTGGGCTTCGACTGGACACATCCGGCCGACTGCAATGTCTATGCGGTGGATACGGGAGAAGGCATCGCGTTGATCGATAGCGGTACAGGCTTGTCCGTGGATGAGATGGCAAGCCATCTGGAAGAGCATCACATCAGCATGGCAGATGTGACACATATTCTGCTCACCCATCTGCATGCCGATCATTCTGGAGGGGCAGCGGAGATTGTTCGACGTACCGGCGCGCAGGTGGTCTTGCTGGATGAGGCGGCTCCCGTTCTTGAAGAGGGAGATGAGGCAGCAATCGACCTCCCCCGGGCCAGATTGGCTGGCTTCTATCCGCCGGACTATAGCTGGACGCCTTGCAAGGCCGCTATTCGAATCCAGGACGGGGAGCAGCTCACACTTGGCAATTATTCTTTCACCGCGATGCATACGCCGGGGCATTCACGCTACGACACCTGCTATTACATGGAAACAGCGGACGGGCCGGCCGTCTTGATTAGCGGAGACACGGTCATGTACGGAGGCAAAATATCAATGCTCAGTACGCATGATTTCTCCATTAGCGCTCTTGCTGCAAGTATAGAGCAGCTCGCAGCTTTGGAGCCGGAGATGCTGCTGCCGGGCCATGGACAGCCGGCATTGTCCCGGGCAGCAGAGCATATACACACAGCCTTTCGAATCTTTGGCACACTGGGCATTCCGCCAACTATCGGTTAACGGGGTTGGCAATCAGGAAGGGGTATTCATATGCTTGCTAGCAAATTTGTTCATGAAATTATTGGTCATATCCACTTGGTTGAGAAAGAAGAGAGCCATTCTATTCTGCAGGCAGCCGATTGGATTGCGGATTCTGTAGCCCGTGACGGGCTGGTCCATCTATTCGGTTGCGGTCATTCTCATCTGCTGGTAGAAGACTTTTTCTATAGAGCCGGGGGCATGGTGCCGGTCAATGCCATATTAGAGACAAGCATCATGCTTCACGAAGGAGCGGTCAAAAGCTCGAAGATTGAGCGGATGACAGGCTATGCTCCGGTCATTCTCGATAACTACAACGTCATGGCGGGCGAGGTCATCATTGTCATATCCAACTCCGGGATTAACAGCCTGCCAGTAGAGATGGCTCAAGCGGCCAAGGAACGAGGGTTGAAGGTTGTCGCCATTTGTTCTTCCGCTTACTTCAATGACGAGACCCGCCATCCGTCCGGCAAACGCCTGCGCGATATTGCAGATTTGGTTATTGACAATCATATGCCTCATGGGGACGCTTTGGTAGAGATTCCTGACTCCTCGATGAAGATGGCGTCTGGCTCGACAGTTATCGGCAGCGTCATTCTGAATATGATCATGACCAGCGTAGCGGAGAAGCTGGTCGAGCGGGGGATAGAACCCCCTGTATATGTCAGCGGCAACATACCGGGTGGTTTTGAGAAAAATCAGGTTTACATTGATAAATATAGAGAACGTATAAAACATTTATAAGAAGCGCCTGCGGGACATTTTGCGAAAGGGGGGGAGTGGAAATGAGAAGCGTGTCTTTGGTACTCAGCATTGATATCGGCTCCACAGCAGTGAAAGTCATTGCGATGACAAAGGAAGGCCGAATTGCGGCATCCGAATCGGGCCATTATCCAACGAGCTCCCCTCATCCGGGATGGGTGGAGCAAGATCCGGAATCCTGGTGGGAGGCAGCTTCTGCAGCGATCAGAGGATGTTTGGAGAAGGTCGGACCGGATGCTATAGGAGCCGTGTCCTTTTCCGGTCATATGAGTGCGCCTATTCTATTGGATGGGGACGGGAAAGCGGTCATGCCCAGCATTCTGATTGCCGATACACGCTCGCATAAAGAAACGGCGTTTCTCAGAGATCGATATAAGGCGGATTTCCTCCAATTAACAGGCAATGAACCGATTGATGCCTTTACCGTAGCGAAATTGCTATGGATCAAGAGGAAGCATCCTGAAGTGCTGGATCGCGCTTGCACACTGTTATTTCCAAAGGACTATATTCGGTACAAGTTGACGGGGCGGCTCGGAACGGACCAGACGGATGCGGGAAACAGCTTGCTGTACGATCATAGTAAAGGCGAATGGGCCATGGATCTCATTCAGGAGCTGGGACTGCCTGCACACCTCTTCCCGCAGATCCATGCCTCCTCTGAGATGGTCGGTTATGCAACCCGGGATGCTTCAGCCGTCACTGGACTGCTTGAAGGAACTCCGATTATTGCCGGAGGTGCCGATATGGCCTGCAGCCAGCTCGGGACGGGTGCCGTTCGAACAGGTACGCTGGCCATTACATTAAGTACATCGGCACAGGTAGTGATGAGGGTGGATTCGACCTTTTCCTCCGGCGCAGGTAAAGTAACCTATCATCCCTCTGCTATTCCGGGAACGTTGTATGCGATGGGTTCTGTTTTTACCGGAGGGCTGGGGATCGATTGGGCTTATCGACTATTAACGGGGAAAAAGAGGCTGGCATCGGAGGATTACGCGGCAATCAACGAGCTATGCGAAGGCATGAAGGCTATTGTTCCCGGCAGTGCCAATGTAATGTTCCTTCCTTTTCTAGTGGGAAGCGGGACACCTCATTTTGACGCCTATGATAGAGCGACTTGGATCGGGTTATCAACGGGACAGTCACCAGAACTGCTTATGCATTCCGTGATGGAGGGCATTACGTTTAATATTCGTGAAAGCATGGAAGTATTCGAGGCGGATGGCCACGCGATTGACAAGGTTCATCTGGGTGGAGGCGGCAGCCGGAATGCAGTATGGAGCAATATGATTGGCGATGTGCTGGGCAAAAACCTGTCTCTCCTGCACAATCGCGATGCCGCTGCAATAGGTGCTGCTATGCTGGCGGGTGTTGGTTCGGGCATGTGCACGATGGAAGATATCATGACGCAGAAACTTGTAAGCGTCTCAGAACCTATCACGTATTCATCAGACCGGAATCAAGCCTATGATTCTATCTACGCCAGATATCTCAAAGCCTATCGGGCGCTGAATGAATGGTACAGGCAGGAATAAGCTTTATGAACGATATAAAGAAGGAATCCCTCATGCATGATACGCATGCTTAGGGATTCCTTTTTGCCTTTTGGAAGGCTTAATTAACGGGTACGGTATGAATGGCTCTGGATTCCGGCGGTTTGGCGGTAGTAAGTTTCCGCTTGAGCAATGCCAGAACAGTCGAAGTGACAGTGATCGATAGAACGGATAGTAGTCCGTTTGTCAGCGAGTAGACAAAGAGACTGGACGCGATAACGATAAAGTCGAAGATGAAATTGCTTTTGCCGGGATTAATACCATGCTTTCGATGGAGATACAGCGCCAGAATGGTAGCTCCGCCTAGCGAGGCGCCATTCCGGAACAATCCGATCAATCCGACTCCGATAAAAGCTCCGCCAATGATGGCGCCAGGAAGCGCCGGGATCGTGAATGCGGGCAGCAAGCTATCCAGTGAGCTCAGTCCGGTAAGAAGAGCAATCGCGGCCATCGTGGTGAACGTAAAGGATTTGCCCATATAAAAGTACGAAAAGACAAAGAACGGCAAGTTGAGTAAAGCGAACATGTAGTGGAACGGAATGCTTAACATGGGAGATAAGCTGAGGGCTAGACCTGCCGTTCCCCCAGTGACAACTCCGGAATGCTTTAATAGGACCAGTCCACCAGCTGTAACGAAGCATCCTATTGCAATATGAAGCCATTTCCACAAGGATGCCTTCACTTTGTAGCATGAAAACAACAACATTTTGCATGCACCACCTGCATAAGGTTTATATAAATTAGAATACAGCAGGTTTAATTGAGGTTATATGTTAATCTGAACGATTTTCATGTTAATATAGATAACATTGAATCTTATTTGCAGGAATGACAAGCAAAGTGAAAGGTGGCTTACAAAGATGGACCATTTGGACCGAACTCTCTTGAAATTGTTGCAAGAAGATGGGCGCATGACGGTAAGCGAGCTTTCCAAAAAATTGGCCTTAAGCAGGCCCAGCGTGTCGGAGAGGCTTCTCCGTCTGCAAGAGAAAGGGGCTATTACCGGCTTCGCGGCAAGGGTGTCGCCAGCTGCCCTTGGAAGGAACATTCAAGTCATTATTCAAATTAGCGAGCTGAAGGTATCGCCTAGCGACTTTGATAAGCGTATCGTTCTGGATTCAGATATCCTGGAGTGCCATCGTGTCACGGGAACGGTCAGTTATATATTGAAAGCGGCTGTCACCGGGATGGATGCGCTTAGCTTGCTGGTGGAGCGGCTCATGCCGTTCGGCAATGTCAATACGTCGGTCATTCTCTCTTCGCCGGTTATGAATCCGGTTGTGCTGCCCAAAGAATAGCTGGCAGGCTGTTATTGTCATGCTTGCGGTTTGCGGAGCCAGCGGTGAACAGGAGCGGAAGGGGACTTTTAATCCAATCGTCGTTAAATACAGGTATAAACCAAGCTTCGGCGCATCAAGCTAGATAGTAGCGATGTGCCGATTTTTACATCTCTATAAATATTCAGAAAATTTAAACTCCGTTGTATTGACCTCCAGTAAATTTTGCGTATAATAAAGTTAAAGTCAAAGAAAGTCAAAGTCAGTGGAGGTGGAAGTCAGCTTCTTTCTCGACGAAAGACTTTCGTTTGGCGCAAGATCAGGGAGGTTGGTGGTTTGCGTAACATTTCCGATCTCATTGAACAGTATTTGAAGCATATGCTGGATGACAGCGGCGAAAGCGCCGTAGAGATTCAGCGCAACGAGCTCGCGGATAAGTTTTCTTGCGTCCCGTCGCAGATCAATTATGTGATCAGTACCCGGTTTACGCTGGAGAAAGGCTACATGGTTGAAAGCAAGCGCGGAGGCGGGGGTTACATTCGAATCCAACGTGTTAACTTGCCGGCGCTGAAGACAATCCAGTACCACATTGAGCAGACCGTAGGGAATAGCGTCGATCAGGGAGCCGCTGAAGGGCTGATTTATCAGCTTCTGGAAGCAGGACTCATTACGAAGCGAGAGGCGAATCTGCTGGGTGCGGCCATCCATCGCGATACGATAGCGCTTATGCTGCCCATGCGCGATGAGATACGTGCAAGACTTCTGCGTTCGATGCTGATTTCGCTACTGGTCAAATAGGAAGGGGGACGTGTTTTGTTCTGCCAAGAATGCGGCAAGAGGCCGGCTACGCTTCATTTTACGAAAATTGTGAATGGCGAGAAGACGGAGTTCCATATTTGCGAAAGCTGCGCCCGTGAGAAGGGCGAAGGCATTCCAGGCACACCGAACAGCTTCTCCATTCATAGCCTTCTCTCCGGATTGCTTGATTTCAATTCGCCGAGTTCGGCAGCGCCAGAATCGACGCCGCACCCCGTACACTGCGAGGAATGCGGGTTAACGTATGCGCAATTCAGCAAGATCGGCCGATTCGGGTGCAGCTCTTGCTACAGCGCATTCTCTGATCGACTCGATCCGCTGCTCAAGCGAGTACACAGCAGCACGACCCATAGCGGCAAAATTCCGAAGCGTTCCGGTGGACAGATTCAATGCAAGCGAGAGATTGAGCAGCTTAGGAAAGATATGCACAGTTATATTGAACAAGAGGAATTCGAGAACGCGGCCGAGCTTCGGGATCGCATACGCGAACTGGAGCGGAAGCTTGCTGAACTGTAGTTATAGCTATGACGCAAAGGAGTGAGCCTGTTGACGAAGCATCGATTCTCAGAGGATGCGCTCAGCGATTGGATGAGGGGCGCGGGTCCCGATTCTGACGTGGTCATTAGCAGCAGAGTGCGTGTGGCGCGCAATTTGCGTCATCAGCCGTTCCCTCTGCTGGCAACTGGCGAGCAGGCGACGGAAGTGCTGGATCAGCTTGCCGAGGTAAGTTTATCGGGGCAACTGAACGCATACGGCAGCTTCGATACGATATTGCTCTCCGATCTTAGCGAGCTGGATAAGCGAGTACTTGTGGAGAAGCATCTGATTAGCCCGAATCTGGCTAATGAGTCACGCGGGGGCGCCGTTATTCTGAGTGAAGACGAAGCAGTTAGCATCATGATTAACGAAGAAGACCATTTGCGCATCCAATGTTTGTATCCCGGATTTCAGATCGGCGAAGCATGGACGTTGGCGAGCGGAATTGACGATATATTTGAGGAAGCGGCAGATTACGCGTTCGATGAGAAGCGCGGCTATCTCACAACCTGTCCGACGAATGTGGGAACGGGCATACGGGCATCCGTCATGATGCATTTGCCGGCATTAGTTTTGACGCAGCATATTAACCGGATCTTAACGGCTGTTACGCAAGTGGGATTAGCGGTTAGAGGATTGTATGGGGAAGGCAGCGAGGCGCTAGGCAATCTGTTCCAAATCTCCAATCAGACGACGCTAGGTCAGTCTGAAGATGAGATCATCGAGAACCTGCACGGTGTCGCGAAGCAAATTATCGAGCATGAACGAGCGGCGAGGAAGCGGCTGTTGGAAGAATCGCGGATGAGAATTGAAGACCGGGTGAGAAGATCATACGGGATTTTGTCTCATGCTGTGATTATGGATTCCAAGGAAGCGGCACAGCGTCTGTCAGATGTCAGGCTCGGAGCAGACCTTGGTCTGCTGAAGGATGTAACGCCGCAAGTGCTGAATGAATTGCTCGTTATGACCCAGCCGGGTTTCTTGCAACAGGCTTTCAATGAGAAGATGAATGCCGAGCAGCGAGATTACCGAAGGGCGGAGCTTATACGGGGCCAATTAAGCGGCAAAAATGATCATGGGGGTGTTGAACAATGATGTTCGGTAGATTCACGGAACGTGCGCAGAAGGTACTGGCGCTTGCACAAGAGGAAGCGGTACGTCTCGGACATAACAATATAGGCACAGAGCATATTTTGCTAGGATTGATTCGGGAAGGGGAAGGCATTGCAGCCAAAGCACTAATTGGGCTTGGTCTAGGTCTGGAGAAAATTCAGGACGAAGTAGAAGCGTTGATCGGTCGTGGACAGGAACAGCCGAACAATATCGCCTACACGCCAAGAGCGAAAAAAGTCATTGAGCTATCGATGGATGAAGCCAGAAAGCTGGGCCATACCTACGTAGGCACAGAGCATATCCTTCTTGGCCTTATTCGTGAAGGCGAAGGCGTGGCGGCACGCGTGCTGAACAATCTCGGCATCAGCTTGAACAAGGCTCGTCAGCAAGTGCTTCAATTGCTTGGCAGCAGCGAAGCGGTATCCAGCAACCATGGATCGCAAGCCAATGTCAGCACGCCTACGCTGGACGGACTCGCGAGAGACTTGACGGCTTATGCGAAGGAAGGCAACCTTGACCCGGTTATCGGTCGCAGCAAAGAAATTGAACGTGTCATCCAGGTACTTAGCCGTCGTACTAAAAACAACCCGGTTCTGATAGGCGAGCCAGGTGTTGGTAAGACAGCAATTGCCGAAGGACTGGCGCAGAAGATTATCGCTAACGAAATTCCGGAGACACTGCGCGATAAGCGCGTCATGACGCTGGATATGGGCTCAGTCGTTGCTGGTACGAAGTACCGTGGCGAGTTCGAGGACCGTTTGAAAAAAATTATGGATGAGATCCGCCAAGCGGGCAACATCATTCTGTTCATTGACGAGCTGCATACGCTGATCGGCGCGGGCGGCGCGGAGGGCGCAATTGACGCCTCCAACATTCTGAAGCCGTCGCTTGCGCGCGGCGAGCTGCAGTGCATCGGCGCGACAACACTGGATGAATACCGCAAATATATCGAGAAAGATGCCGCTTTGGAGCGTCGCTTCCAGCCGATTACGGTAGATCAGCCTTCTGTAGAAGAAGCGATTCAGATTTTGCATGGTCTTCGCGATCGTTATGAAGCGCATCATCGTGTGAAAATTACGGACGAATCCATCGTGCAAGCAGTAAAGCTGTCTGATCGTTATATTACGGATCGGTTCTTGCCTGACAAAGCTATCGACTTGATCGACGAAGCCAGTTCGAAAGTAAGGCTGAATTCCTATACCGTTCCGCCTAACCTGAAGCAACTAGAGAACCGTCTGGAGGATATCCGCAAGGAGAAAGACGCAGCGGTACAAAGTCAAGAGTTCGAGAAAGCTGCTGCGCTGCGTGATACGGAGCAAAAGATCCGGGAAGAGCTAGATGTGACGAAGAACCAATGGAAAGAAAAACAAGGACGTACCGATTCCGAGGTTACACCGGAGGATATCGCTCAAGTTGTCGCAAGCTGGACCGGTATTCCGGTTAGCAAGCTGGCGGAAGAAGAGACCGAGCGCCTGTTGAGGATGGAATCCATTCTTCACGACCGCGTTATCGGTCAAGAGGAAGCGGTCAAATCCGTCTCCCGTGCGATCAGACGCGCCAGAGCGGGTCTGAAAGATCCGAAGCGTCCAATCGGCTCCTTCATCTTCCTAGGTCCTACAGGTGTCGGTAAGACGGAGCTGGCACGCGCCTTGGCGGAAGCGATGTTCGGCGATGAGAATGCCGTAATCCGTATCGATATGTCGGAATATATGGAGAAGCATTCCACCTCTAGACTCGTAGGCGCTCCTCCGGGATATGTCGGCTATGAAGAAGGCGGCCAGTTGACCGAGAAGGTTCGCCGCAAGCCATACTCCGTTGTCTTGCTTGATGAGATTGAGAAGGCGCATCCGGAAGTATTCAACATCTTGCTGCAAGTGCTGGAGGACGGCAGACTGACGGATTCCAAAGGCCGCGTCGTAGACTTCCGCAACACGCTGATCATCATGACGTCGAATGTCGGCGCCGATCAGATCAAGAAGAACTCGTCCCTGGGCTTCACAGCTGTACAGGACGCAGGACGTGACTTCGCAGTAATGAAGGACAAAGTCATGGCTGAGCTGAAGAAGAGCTTCCGTCCGGAGTTCCTGAACCGGATTGACGAGACGATTGTGTTCCACTCGCTGGGCGAAGAACATATCGCTCAGATCGTGACTCTGATGTCCGACGAGCTTCGCAAGCGTCTGCGCGAACAGGAAGTAGACTTCACGCTCACCGACACGGCGAAGGCATTTCTCGCGAAGGAAGGCTACGATCCGCAATACGGCGCGCGTCCATTGCGCCGGGCGATCCAGAAGCATATCGAGGACCGACTGTCCGAAGATCTGCTGATGGGACTGATTCAGAAAGGCGATACCTTCGTGATCGACGAGAAGGATGGCGCTTTGATCGTATCCAAGGCCGTGAAGCAACCGGCCAACAACTAAGGTATCCAAGGCTGTGAAGCAATCGGTATTGAGCTATCGGTGATTAGACAGTATAGAGAGCTACAAGCAATGGATGAAGCCCCGTATTTCGCAAAGTGCGAAATGCGGGGCTATTTCATGTTTATTCTCAAGTATGTAGATAACGAATTTTACTGAGTATGAAACATTAGTAGAATTTGTGATGTCTATAAATAATATGGAATTAATATCCTCCAATCGGGGAATTGACGTTATGGATGATTGCTGAGGCATTATCTTCAATATCAATAAAGGAGGCGAGTAGAGTTATGAGAAAACTTCTAGCGATGCTACTCACAATGATTATAATTGCTGTTATAGCCGGATGTGGTACAGAGCAGAAGGTGCCTTCCACGAATGCAGGAATCGAAGTGGATAAACAAACTTACCCTGATGAATCAGAAACTTCGAGTTACGACGATGAACCGATATACCCAGGTGAAGCATATCACCCTAACTTTAATGAAACATTACAGGCACAGACATTCCCTGCTTTAGTGAATTCAAAGGTTAAGGAGAATTTATCGAACTTGTCAGCGGAACAAGCCTTCGAGTGGGTAAAGGAAGCTGAGCTTACGTATCAAACGACAATGTATAGGCATGCTGCATATACAGAAGAACAACGAGCGGAAATCCTGTCATGGCTGCAAAACTATATGTCAGAAGAGGTAATTCAACAACGAGCCGGAAAAGCATTTCACCCTGTAGAAGGCGGGTATCGAATTATTGCTGCATACTATTTTCAAGACTTTAATATCGTTTCAATAGAAAATGTGGTTCATCTCGATGTGAAGCAAAAGGACAATGTGACTACACTTATTGCGGAACTTGTTGTCATGGTGGAACAGCCTATTACCGTCGTATACAAAATCACTACGACAGACGGTGTCTCCAAGCTGACAGGTTATCAGTTTGAACTGGGGCCGGTGAATTACAATAATTAAAAATAAATTTAATGATGGTAGCAGGTATGCCCACATAAACGGTTAAGAGGAGACGGCCAAGTACGACTGCTATAAGGGGAGGATGAAGTTTTTTTACCTTACCTAAAAAGAACGAATCGATTACTTCGTGACAGGAAGCTGCGTTGCTGAGGGTGATACATTCTTGTTTTCATCTAGCAGACTGATGCTGACCTGATTACCTGCGTTGTCTGTGAAGACATGTTTTATGTCATTATACAAGATATAGATGGCTTCATTTTTTGCTTCGTCTGTAAAATAAATCGTTCGACTAATTCCGCTTCCACCTTCCCAGTCCGGCGCGCCGGCAATCTCATTAAAGGAGAAGGAGATATCGATAACATCTTTACTCTTTGACCCATTTATTATTTCCTTTGCGCTTGTAAAAGTTAGCCTTTGTTGGTCCTTTGGAAGCTTTCCAATGATCTGTAGAGCTTCTCTTTTCCACACACCTATTCCGAGACTTTTATCTTTTTCTAATCCTAACAGTTGATCGACTTGTGTTTGATTGTGGGCCTCTTTGACGTATTGTTCATTGCTGGATTCCGTTGTGGATTCCATTTCGATAGTTTGATCGGCACTCTGCTTTTCTAGAATGCTTTGGTTAACATGGTCATCAGCGTCTTTCATCCAAAATGGAGTCAACTGGGATGGATTTGCCCATACTATAGCCGTAGAAGTAATAAGAAATACAATAAAAGCTCCGAAGATGATCTTCTTTTTAAAACTCTTCATTTTTTCATCTCCTTATTTATCCGATTATGAATAACGTCTAATATTCAATGTGTTTTGTATCATGCTAAAAACGAATATAATAAGACTGAATCTAGTCACGCAGCTGATGCTTTTATTATATATGTCTTGAGGGAGCTTGGTATTAATTTGAAGGAATCGTTTTCACCAGCATAATCAAATTGTGCTTAAACCTTTCGTAGATAATTGCAGTTTCTGTGATGCTGACCAACCTCATCATTGAAATCTGTTGGATGAAACTTGATAGGTTGCGTCGTCCAATTTGTATTTTAAAAGTAAAAGGGAATTGAAGTGAAGTTTTTCCGAAAATCGTTAATAATGAAGCTTCCTTGCAGGGGCATACAATGGTAAACTTTAATTATGAGAATTGTTAAAGGGAGTTCGGGATGGCCAAAATAAAACTGAAGTTTGTATGCACGGAATGCGGCACCGAATCGCCAAAGTGGTTGGGGAAATGTCCGGGCTGCCAAGCCTGGAATACGATGGTCGAAGAGAAGGAGACGGTCGTTAAGACGAAAGGTGTCGGCTTATCGTCGATCCATACGAAAGAAAAACCACAATCCATCATACATATAGAGAGCGGGAAGGAACCGAGGATCGAGACGCGCATGGTAGAACTGAACCGCGTGCTTGGAGGCGGCGTCGTGCCGGGCTCGCTTATTCTGGTTGGCGGGGATCCGGGCATCGGTAAGTCTACCCTGCTGCTGCAGACGTCGCATGCGCTTGCGGTGAAGGGCCTGAAAGTACTTTACATATCCGGAGAGGAATCCGTACGGCAGACGAAGCTGCGAGCGGATCGACTGGGTGCTCTTACGGAAACGCTTTATGTATTGTGCGAGACCAATATGGAGCAAATTAACGATGCCATCGAATCGGTTCAGCCTGATTTTCTGGTCATCGATTCGATTCAGACTGTCTTTGATCCAAGAGTGGAATCCGCTCCGGGCAGCGTTTCGCAGGTGCGTGAATGTACAGCACATTTCATGCGCGTGGCCAAGATTAAAGGCATTGCGACTGTGTTGGTGGGGCATGTGACGAAGGAAGGTGCCATCGCAGGACCTAGACTCCTGGAGCATATGGTTGACTGCGTACTCTACTTCGAAGGCGAGCGGCATCATACGTACCGTCTGCTTCGTGCGGTTAAGAATCGGTTCGGATCGACGAACGAAATCGGCATATTCGAGATGGGGGAGGAAGGACTGAGAGAGGTATCGAATCCGTCCGAGCTTTTCTTGTCCGAGAGGCCGCTCGGTGTCTCCGGTTCCACAGTCGTTGCCAGTATGGAGGGCACTAGGCCTGTGCTTGTCGAGCTGCAGGCACTGGTAGCTACGACGAACTTCCCGTCGCCGAGACGGATGTCGACGGGTATCGACCATCACAGGATGGCCTTAATTATTGCGGTGCTGGAGAAACGCAATGGCATGTTCCTCCAGACGCAGGATGCTTACCTGAACGTAGCGGGAGGCGTCAAGCTCGATGAACCTGCGGTGGACCTTGCGGCGGCGGTCAGTCTCGCATCCAGCTTTCGAGATGCGCCGACCAAGCCGTATGATGTTATCTTCGGCGAAGTAGGCCTGACTGGCGAGGTTAGAGCTGTATCCCGTGCGGAACAACGGGTGAAGGAGGCCGAGAAGCTCGGCTTCAAGCGGGTGATAATGCCGGAGAAAAGCTTGAAGGGCTGGAAGGCGCCCGACGGCATCGAGATTATTGGAGTAGGAACGGTAGCGGAAGCACTTAAGGCAGCGCTTGGATAGGGGGGCATCAGATGAAAGAACCGACACAGCAAGAAGTGATGAATCAGCTTTTGCAATTAGTTGCGCCAGGCACCCCTTTTCGCGAAGGGTTGGAGAATGTACTTAGAGCCAAAACAGGTGCATTGATTGTAGTAGGCTACAGTCCGGAAGTGATGGAGGTTGTCGATGGCGGCTTCTCCATTAATTGTGATTTTTCGTCCAACTACTTATATGAGCTTGCGAAGATGGACGGCGCTATTATTATGAGCGAAGACATGAGACGGATTCTGTATGCCAATACCCAGCTTATTCCGAACAGCTCCATTCCGTCTATCGAGACGGGTATCCGTCACCGGACGGCGGAGCGGGTTGCGAAGCAGACGGGCAAGCTGGTCGTGTCCATCTCGCAGCGGCGCAATATTATTACGTTGTATCAGGGCAATCTGCGTTATTCGCTGAAGGATATGGGCGTCATTCTGACCAAGGCGAACCAGGCGATCCAGACGCTGGAGAAATATAAGGCTGTTCTGACTCAGTCGTTCACGAACCTCTCCGCATTGGAGTTCGAGGAGCTGGTGACTCTTCAAGAGGTGGCTCATGTGATCCAGCGTGTAGAGATGGTGCTGCGCATTAAGATGGAGATCAACCGGTACATTAATGAACTAGGTACAGAAGGACGCTTGATCAGCATGCAGATGGATGAGCTGGTGGGCGGTGTAGAAGAAGATGGCTGGTTCTTATTGAAGGATTATGCGAAGGATAACTCTGACGAGAAAATTCGAGAAATCCGCGTCGGATTGAAGAAACTAAGTTCGGAGGAGTTGCTTGATGCGACGCCGATTGTTCGCTTGATCGGTTATCCGCATACGAACAACATGGCTGATGAATCTGTATCGCCACGCGGCTACAGGCTTCTGAATAAAATTCCAAGACTGCCGTTTGTCATTATGAACAACCTGGTGGAACGCTTCCAGCGATTGCCTCATATTTTGATGGCAACCATTGAAGAACTGGATGAAGTGGACGGCATTGGCGAGGTGCGGGCAAGGGCAATTAAGGACGGACTGCGGCGTATTCAAGAACAGATGTTTATTGACAGGCAAATTTAAATCCCATACAATTGATAGAATGTGTTCCAAACTTTATTGGGCTGTGCAGCTTTATAAATGGGGCATAGTAGAGAAGAGGTGGAATAGATGATCGTAAAATCGATACCGAGCCTTCTCACAGTTGGCAACTTATTTCTTGGCGTGATAGCCATTCTGTTGGTGTTCAACGAGAAACCTTCGCTGGCTGCTATGATGGTTTTGATTGCTATGCTGCTTGACGGCGTGGACGGTCGGGTCGCGCGAGCTCTTAATGCCCAAAGTGAATTCGGCAAAGAGCTGGATTCCTTATCTGATGTCATCTCTTTCGGCGTGGCGCCGGCTTTTATTATGTATGTAGTTGCTTTTCAGGATCTTAGTCCTGCATTGGCTTGGACCGCAACAGCGTTATTCCCTATCTGTGGAGCGCTGCGGTTAGCGCGTTTCAACGTCATTACGAGCAATGCTGGATATTTCATTGGCCTTCCGATTCCGGCAGCTGGTGGTGTGCTGGCTACTTTGGCATTATTTAAAGAAGATATTCCAGTTTCAGTCTTGTTAACGAGTACTCTCGTTCTGGCCTTGCTAATGGTCAGCACGATCCGATATCCGAATTTCAAAAAAGTGGGTATTCCACGCAGCGCCATATGGGTAATCCCTATTATTGTGCTTATATCTGTCGTACTTGGTTTGCTGTTCGAGAGCCAGCTGTCCAAGATTCTATTTATTCCGCTGTTGCTGTATGCACTGTACGGACTAAAAAAAAACGTTGACCGTCGCCTGCCGAAGCGATTCCGCAAACGCGACAAGTCGCAAGAGTCGACAGATGATTCGGCCAAGTCGGAAAAACCCGCTTAGATATGAGAAAAACAAGATGGCCATAAAAAGAACGTTCCGCAGTCCTCTATGGATGGGAACGTTCTTTTTTTGCGTTATGTGATGACTTAAGTTCTGGAGACTGTTAAGTAAGATTGAATAGGCCAAGCGTCGAGCACTTGTCGTATTCGTCGGCGACTACTTCATCGAGCTGGATCTGAAGCAGATTACATAGAGCGGTCATATAGAACAAATTACGTCCAAGCTCGCTCTTCAGAACCTCGTTGCAATGTTCGCACAGCGAACCCGCCAAATGACTCTCCAGCGTTTCTTTTGCATCTTGCAAATTCAATTCGTCGGAATACTGCTGCTTGCGTGCATTCAATTCGATGCAGCCGCAGTCAGTGACGGCCTTTGTGACCGAACGGTTTACGGAAGCGCCGGATTGACCCAGCTTAGACAATACATCCAGCAGGCTGCGATGTCGCAACAGGAGTTCTGATACTTGCTGCTGGAATTGATTCAATGTTGGAGCGTTCATGGATTCCACCTCATTCACCCACCTTGAGTAGAAGTAATCTCTTTACCTATTATAAACCTCTAGGCCATTGTTTTCCACAACACATAAGATATTGAATATTTTGCCTGCTGCTACGATTAGGTATTGAAAGATTTGATCATAATTGTAATGGAGGTGAACCATTATGGTTAGACGAATGATACAGGTAATCGGGTTATTGTTTGGCGGAATGGCTGGCAGTGAAGTGCATAGGTGGGTGAACGGTTCGTCCATGTGGACAGGCTCCTCGCTCGGCATGCTGCAGCAATCCGGCACTTATTACATGAATGTAGGGATAGGAGCCTTATTCGGGGCAGTCGCGGCATCCATTCTAGCACGTCCGGCAATTCGGTATATGCACAGGGGCGTAGAGTTAACGTCCGAGATGCCGCTGAGACAGCTATTTGCTGGAGCGGGAGGTTTATTGGGCGGGTTATTGCTTGCAGTGCTGTTATATCCGGCGGTGTCAGGCTTCGAGGGCATCGGAATTTTGCTCCCAGCAGTAATGGCGCTTGTATTCGGTTACTTGGGACTGCGGATCGGCTTGTTGAAGCAAGAGGAGATCGCGGAAGGCTTCGCCCAGCTTGCTGAGAATCGGCGTGCAGGGTCTGTGCAGGATCAATCGGGTACGTATGAAGAGCATAAGATTCTGGATACTAGCGTCATCATCGATGGCCGGATTGCGGATATATGCAAAACAGGTTTTATTGAAGGAACGCTTGTCATACCGGAGTTCGTCTTGGAGGAGCTTCAACATATTGCAGATTCCTCGGATCTACTCAAGCGCAATCGTGGTCGCAGAGGGCTCGATATTCTGAACAAGATTCAGAAGGAGCTGGACGTGAAGGTCCTGATCTACGAAGGAGACTTCGAGGAGATCGGCGAGGTGGACAGCAAGCTTGTGAAGCTGGCAAAAGCGCTTAGCGGCAAGGTTGTTACCAACGATTTCAACTTGAACAAAGTTTGCGAATTGCAGGGTGTCTCCGTTCTGAACATCAACGATCTTGCCAATGCCGTCAAGCCGGTCGTATTGCCTGGTGAAGAAATTATCGTTCAAGTGATCAAGGATGGCAAGGAGCATGGGCAGGGCGTCGCGTATCTGGATGATGGTACGATGATCGTCGTGGAAGGCGGCCGGGATTTTATCGGGACAACGATGGAAGTGCTGGTGACGAGCGTCTTGCAAACGTCCGCAGGTCGGATGATATTTGCGAAGCCGAAGCTGTTGGAAAAAGCGCTGTAACAAGGTATGATAGTACTATTGTACTTGGGACGAGCTTGCATGCGAAGTATGCTGCAGCTTATCCAGCAGCGCGTAATGAACGGATGCCGACTTGAGACGGCCTGGACCGTCTGCGCCTGACAACAGTTCAAGGCGGGTTGCGGCATGAATGAGAAGTGGGGTGTCGTCATCGTTGCGGCCGGACGCGGTACGCGCATGGGGACAAGTGAAAGTAAACAGTTTTTACACTTGGCGAATAAGCCAATTATGGTACATACGCTGGAGCTGTTCCAGCGGTTGGACTTTGTAAATGAAATTTCCTTAGTTGTGGGAACCGATGATATCGATCGATGTGAGACGTGGGTACGCGATTATGAGCTTTCCAAAGTAACTGCCGTGATTAGCGGCGGAGGGGAAAGGCAGCATTCCGTACTGCGTGGCCTTGAGAAGCTGACATCGGACTGGGTGATGGTGCATGACGGCGTGCGCCCGCTTGTGACGGAAGCTGCGGTGGCGAACTGCTGCAGGACCGCAATGCAAGGCGGAGCAGCCGTTCTTGCCGTTCCTGTAAAGGATACAATCAAGCAGGTAGACGAGGGTGGCGTCATTGTATCGACACCGGATCGGAGAAGCTTGTGGGCGATACAAACCCCGCAAGCTTTTCGACGTGTATTGCTGCTTGAAGCACATCAGCGCGCCTCCGAGGAAGGGTTTCTCGGCACTGACGATGCTATGGTCGTGGAGCGTATGGGAGCTCCTGTCACTGTGGCAGAAGGAGATTACACCAATATTAAGATCACGACGCCGGAGGATTTGCCGTATGCGGAATTTCTGATAGGGCAGCGGCGGTCGGAGAGAGGGGAAGCATGACATGATTCGAATAGGGCAAGGTTTTGACGTACATCAATTGGTTGAAGGACGTCCATGCATAATCGGGGGCGTGACGATCCCATATGAGAAAGGGCTGCTTGGCCACTCGGACGCGGATGTGTTGCTGCACGCGATCTCTGACGCGATTCTGGGGGCGCTCGGGCTTGGCGATATCGGCAAGCATTTTCCCGATACGGATGAAGCATTTAAGGACGCAGACAGCTTGAAGCTGCTGGAGCGGGTATGGGAGCTTGCGAAAGAGCGCGGGTACAAGCTAGGCAATATCGACTCGACCATCATCGCGCAGCGCCCGAAGATGCTGCCTTACATTCCGCAGATGGCGGAGATTATCGCAAAAGCGCTGGAAGCGGACATCACGCAAGTCAACGTCAAAGCGACCACGACGGAGCAGCTTGGTTTCGCCGGCCGCGGTGAAGGCATTGCAGCACAATCGGCTGTGCTGTTGGTTAAAGCGTAGAGGCTCATGTGTTGACTGCACTTACAAATTAGTTTGGCAGTCATGAATGGGGAGTAGTATGATTGAAAAAACGCGCATTCAATAGTGAGCTAAGCGATGAAAATGATTTTATTACAATAGGCAACTTGTATCCATACGATTGGCCATAAATAATGAGAGTGCTACAACTTTTAGGAGGAACAGCTATGACAGCAGAAGTACGCGTTCGTTACGCCCCGTCGCCGACGGGACATTTGCATATCGGCAACGCCAGAACGGCCTTATTCAACTATCTATTCGCCAAAAACCAAGGCGGCAAATTCATCATTCGTATCGAAGATACTGATGTGAAGCGCAACGTAGCTGGCGGAGAAGAGAACCAGCTTACGTACTTGAAGTGGCTTGGCATTGAATGGGACGAAAGCATCGACGTTGGCGGAGGCTATGGTCCTTACCGTCAGACAGAACGTCTCGACATCTATCGCGAGTACTGGCAAGAGCTTATAGACCGCGGGCTTGCTTACCGTTGCTATTGCACGGAAGAAGAGCTGGAGCGCGAACGTGAAGAGCAGACAGAGCGTGGCGAGACTCCTCGCTACTCCGGCAAGCATCGTAATCTGACGCAGGAGCAGCAGCAGGCGTTCGAGGCAGAAGGACGCGTAGCGAGCATTCGCTTCCGTGTGCCTGAGGGCCGCACGTTTGCGTTCGACGACATGGTGAAAGGCTCGATCAGCTTTGATACAACGGAGATGGGCGACTTCGTCATCGTGAAAAAAGACGGCATTCCAACGTACAATTTTGCAGTAGTACTGGACGACCATTTGATGAAAATCAGCCATGTGCTGCGCGGGGAAGACCATATCTCCAATACGCCTCGCCAACTGATGATCTACGAAGCATTGGGATGGGAGCCGCCGGTTTTCGCGCATATGACGCTGATCGTGAACGAGAACAAGAAGAAACTAAGCAAACGCGACGAATCTATCATTCAGTTTATCGAGCAATATGATGATCTCGGTTATTTGCCGGAAGCGATGTTCAACTTCATTACATTGCTGGGCTGGTCGCCAGAGGGCGAGCAAGAGATGTTCACTCGTGACGAGCTGGTGTCCGTATTTAATTCCAATCGTCTGAGCAAAAGTCCAGCTGTATTCGATACGCAGAAGCTGAGCTGGATGAACGGCGAATATATGAAAAAAGCGGATTTGGCGCGCGTAGTTGACCTTTGTCTGCCTCATCTGCTAAAAGCAGGCTGTATCCCGGATACGCTGAATGCAGACGGAAGAGAATGGTTGACCGCACTTGTGGCGCTTCATCAGGACAAGCTTCGCTTCGCGGCGGATATCGTTCCTGTAACAGAATTGTTCTTCCGCGAGACGGTGGTTGACGAAGAAGAAGCGGCAGCAGTGCTGGCAGAGGAGCAAGTGCCAAGCGTGCTTAACGCGTTCCTTGCTTTGCTCAACACGCAAGCGGCACCGTTCACGGCGGATGGCATCAAAGAAATGATCAAAGCAGTTCAGAAGGAAACGGGCTGCAAAGGCAAAGCGCTGTTCATGCCGATCCGCGCTGCCATTACTGGCCAGACGCACGGACCCGATCTCAACCAATCGATTGCCCTGCTGGGAGAGGAAAAAGTAAAGGCAAGACTTCAGGCGCGCCTTGGCTAGTGTTAAGGAGTGTATGCATAAAAGCAGAACACGAAGGGAATACTTGCACTTTTTCCGCGATTAGGTATACTATGACTATCAATAAGATGAATCGGCCATGAACAGGAAAAGTACGTTAGCTGTGGATTCGCAGAGAGGACAACCGTCATTCGAATCAATCGAAGGGTAGATTGGAATGGGGCTGAAAGTTGTCTAGTCCGCTTGAACGGAAATATGCACCTGGGAGCCTTGTTCCGAGCTGCTGTCTCAATCGGTATCAACCGACGGATAACAGGGTAGGCGACAACGTAAAGTCTGCGTTAAAGACGTGAAGATGTGCAGCCGTTGGCATTATGCCGAATGCGCTGTTCAAGCAGAGTGGAACCGCGAGATACGACGCCTCTGCAGCTTAATGCTGCAGGGGCTTTTTATTATTTTGCGATAGAGATAGCAAGGGATAGGTTTGGCAGCTTTGAAGGGAGAGGTCATCCATGTTTCGCCATTTTCGCTCAGACGTGTTGACGGTATTCGAAAACGATCCCGCCGCACGCAGCCGGTTTGAAGTCATTTTTACGTATTCGGGCGTCCATGCCATATGGGCTCATCGTATCGCGCATCCGCTCTACAGAAGGGGATGGTTCACGCTTGCACGTGTCATCTCCCAGGTCAGCCGGTTCATGACCGGCATCGAGATTCATCCGGGCGCCAGAATTGGGGATCGCTTGTTCATCGACCATGGAATGGGCGTTGTGATAGGCGAGACTTGCGAGATTGGGGATGACGTAGTCATTTATCAAGGGGTTACGCTCGGCGGAACAGGGAAAGAAAAGGGTAAGCGTCATCCTACAATTGGTAATAATGTAGTTATCGGCTCCGGTGCAAAGGTGCTGGGCTCTTTCGCGGTAGGAGACAACTCCAGTATTGGCTCTAATTCCGTCGTGCTGAGGGAAGTGCCGGAGAATTGTACAGTAGTCGGCAATCCCGGCCGGGTAGTTCGTCGCAATGGAGAACGAGTGGGCGACCGTCTCGACCATACGCAGTTGCCTGACCCGGTGATCGAGATGTTCCGGGCGATGCAAAAAGAAATCGACGGGCTCAGATCCGAGCTCGATGAGATGAAATGAAGCTTACGAAAGCGGGAGGAGAAGTAAAGTCATGACAGTTTCCATCTATAATTCGCTCACACGTTCGAAAGAGGGCTTCCAGCCTATCGAACAGGGCAAGGTTAATATGTATGTGTGCGGACCAACGGTCTATGACTATATTCATATCGGGAATGCAAGGCCGATTATCTTTTTTGACGTGGTACGTCGATATTTGGAGGATACCGGGCTTGAGGTGCAATACGTGGTAAACTTTACGGACGTGGATGATAAGCTGATCCGCAAAGCTGACGAGCTTGGTACGACTGTACCGGAAGTGGCGGAGAAGTTCATTGGCGCGTTCTATGAGGACATCGAGGCGCTGGGTGTGCGCAAGGCGACGCTGAATCCGCGTGTAACGGAACATATTCCTGAGATCATTGCGTTTATTGCTGGTCTGGTGGAGAAAGGCTATGCTTATGCGAGTGAAGGCGATGTATATTTCCGGACGGCATCGTTCGAGGATTACGGCAAGCTGTCGCATCAGAATATTGATGAGCTTCAATTCGGCATTCGCGTAGAACTCGGAGACCGCAAGGAGAATCAAGGCGACTTCGTCCTGTGGAAAGGTGCAAAACCTGGCGAAATCAAATGGGATAGCCCTTGGGGACCGGGCCGTCCGGGCTGGCATATCGAATGCTCAGCGATGGCGCGCAAATACTTGGGCGATACGCTCGACATTCATGGCGGCGGACATGATCTTCAGTTCCCGCATCACGAGTGCGAAGTAGCGCAATCGGAATCGTTGACGGGCAAGCCGTTTTCTAACTATTGGATGCATAACGGCTTCGTTCATATCAATAATGAGAAAATGTCCAAGTCGCTGGGCAATGGCATTACGGTCAAAGAGATTGTGAAACAGGTGAAGCCGCAAGCGATTCGTTATTTCATGCTGGCTACTCACTATCGCAGTCCGCTGAATTTCAGCGATGACACGATTGCACAGGCGGAAAACAGCATTGAACGAATTGCAAATTGCTATTCTAATTTGAAGCATAGGTTGAATGCGGAGGATAACACTGCTGCTGTTGAGTCTGAGTTTGGCTCGTTGGATGCTCTGCGTTCCAAGCTTGCGGATATTCAGGCACAATTCCATGCGAAGATGGAAGATGATTTCAGCACGCCTGATGCGATTACGGCTTTGTTCGAATTGGTGACGGAAGCAAACGTATATCTGCAGGATCAGCATGCGCCGGTAGAAGGCATCAAGCTTCTGGTTGAAGCGTTCGACAAGCTGGACAATGTGCTGGGACTTTTGCCTCCTGCGGGTGGCGATGATCTGTTGGACGACGAAATCGAAGGATTAATCGTGGAGAGAACGGAAGCGCGGAAGTCGAAAAACTGGGCGCGTGCGGATGAGATCCGCGATTTGTTGATTGAGAAAAACATCGTGCTTGAGGATACGCCTCAAGGCATTCGCTGGCGGCGCAAATGATGCGCCCTATCGAAGAAAACGGCGGTGTACCCATTGGATACAATCCACTGGCTCTCCATGCTCCGCCTTTAAAGACCGGGTTGATTAATCCTGTTGTTTTGGCGTATATGGGGGATGCGGTGTTCGAGCTGTTGGTGCGCCAGTATCTCATTTCATTGCCGAACAACAAGTCTCACCATATGCACAAAGAAGCGACAAAGTGGGTGTCGGCCAAAGCGCAACGAGAGCTGCTGGAGAGATGGCAGCCTCATCTGACTGAGGAAGAGGCAGATATCGCTCGAAGAGGACGCAATACAAAGTCGGGGAGTCCACCGAAGAATGCTGATCCCGCCGATTATCGAATGGCAACCGCGCTGGAATGCCTGGTGGGCTACCTTTATTTTGAAGGACGTCTGGAACGTATCGGTGAGTTGTTCCATATCGCCTTGTCGGGGCGAAAGTAAGTCAAAGGCTCGTTGAGTGAAATGGAGTATAATAGTACCGGAGCGGGCGAGAATAGTCGTCTGCTTGTGGTGGTAATTACATCCCGTCCGGAAATTATAAGGTTTCAAAAGTTCGCCAGGTAAGAAGTGAATAAGTCGATTATATCGGCTTAAATGGTGCGGAAGAGTGGTTGAGTAGTGAATAAGTCGATTATATCGGCTTAAATGGTGCGGAAGAGTGGTTGAGTATTAAATAGGTCGATTATATCGGCTTAAATGGTGCGGAAGAGTGGTTGAGTAGTGAATAGGTCGATTATATCGGCTTAAATGGTGCGGAATACCAGTGGAGTGACGAAAAAGTCGATTGAATCGGCTTAAACGGTGCGGAAGAGTGGTTGAGTAGTGAATAGGTCGATTATATCGACTTAAATGGTGCGGAAGAGTGGTTGAGTAGTGAATAGGTCGGTTATATCGACTTAAATGGTGCGGAAGAGTGGTTGAGTAGTGAATAGGTCGGTTATATCGGCTTAAACGGTGTGGAAGAGTGGTTGAGTAGTGAATAGGTCGGTTATATCGGCTTAAATGGTGCGGAAGAGTGGTTGAGTAGTGAATAAGTCGATTCAATCGGCTTAAATGGTGCGGAATACCAGTGGAGTGACGAATAGGTCGATTGAATCGACTTATGTGGTGCAGATAGCTAGCAGGTCGGGTAATAGAGTAGTACAATCGACTATTATGCCCTGCCATTAGCTGTTGGGCTACCCAACGTAAAGTTGTGCAAATCATATACAACGTAAACATCACAGAACCAACAATGACAGGAGGGCAATTATGTCCGTAGAAGTAAATCAGGATGAGCTTATTGCAGGCAAGCATCCGGTACTGGAAGCCCTGCGTTCTGGGCGGGAAATCAATAAAATCTGGATCGCCGAGGGCTCGCAAAAAAGCGTAACCCAGTCCATTACAGCCGAAGCCAAGAATCAGGGAATCGTCGTTCAGTTCGTGGACAAGCGTAAGCTCGACAACATGGCGCAAGGTGTAGCGCATCAAGGTGTTATCGCGCAAGCCGCTGCTTTTGCCTATGTAGAAGTAGAGGAGTTGCTCCAGATCGCGAAGAGCAAAGAGGAAACGCCGTTCTTGCTTTTACTCGATGAAATCGAAGATCCGCATAACCTGGGATCCATACTGCGTACAGCGGAATGTACCGGCGTGCATGGCGTTATTATTCCGAAGCGTCGTGCAGCGGGGCTTACTGCAACGGTGCTCAAGACATCGGCAGGCGCAGCTGAGCATGTGCCGGTTGCCCGCGTCACAAACCTGGCGCAGACGATCGACAAGCTGAAGGAAGCGGGTGTCTGGGTCGCGGGAACTGACGTAAGTGCGAAGCAGGATGTCTACAAGACGAAATTCGATATGCCGCTCGCAATCGTAATTGGCAATGAAAGCAAAGGGATGGGGCGTCTGATCAAAGAAAAATGCGATTTTCTCGTCAAGCTTCCGATGTTGGGACAGCTTAACTCTTTGAATGCATCCGTTGCCGCTGGCGTGCTTATGTATGAGGTCGTTAGGCAGCGCCGGAGCGAATAGGTCATGAATCGGCGCAATGACGTCCTGCTTGTGGACGGCTACAATATCATCGGGGCTTGGCCAGAGCTGGAGAGGCTGAAGGAGCATGATCTGGAGGACGCCAGGGACAAGCTCCTGGATATGCTGGCGGACTATCAGGGTTTCACTGGCATGCAGGTGTACGTGGTCTTTGATGCCCATCAAGTTCCGGGACTGGGATCGACATTCAAGCAGCATAAGCTGACCGTCGTCTATACGAAGGAAAAGGAAACGGCGGACGAGTGCATCGAGAGGCTGTGCAACGAGTTAATTGCACGGCGGCGCAATCTCTATGTTGCAACGTCCGATCTGGTGGAGCAGCATGTCGCCTTCGGCAAGGGCGCACTCCGTCTATCTGCCAGAGAACTGCTTATCGATATCGGCCAGAATCGGAAGGCCATCGAGCAGTCCATTCGGGAGGAGAAGCCTCAGAAGCGCAATTCAGTGGACCAAAATATTAGCCTTGATGTGTGGAGTAAGCTCGAACGATTGCGAAGAGGTGAAAAATAAAGGAAATCGAACTCGCAGCAACCGCTTTCATAGAGTGGCACAAAGTTACATTTTTGCTATAAAATCGATGGTTTTCGGGACGCTCATTGGTTGACGGTGTAAGGTTACATAATGTATACTGACTCTATATTTCCTAAGAATCTAGCGCGGTGTACGCCTGGCAGGCCGGAGGGATAGTTTGTGAGTATCGACCTCAAAGAATGGAGTACGCTTGAATATGAAAGCAGTACGGACGAAGATATCGTAGAGGCGGTCCGTAACGGCGACAGCGTAGCGCTGGAATATCTGATTAACAAATATAAGAACTTTGTAAGAGCCAAGGCCCGCTCGTACTTCCTGATCGGCGCCGACCGCGAGGATATTGTGCAAGAAGGCATGATCGGTCTGTACAAGGCGATTCGGGATTTCAAGGGCGACAAGCTTGCAAGCTTCAAGGCCTTCGCTGAATTGTGCATAACGAGACAGATCATTACCGCGATTAAGACAGCGACCCGCCAGAAGCATATTCCTCTTAATTCTTACGTATCGCTGGACAAGCCCATCTACGACGAAGATTCCGACCGGACTTTGCTTGATGTGATTTGCGGCACGCGAGTGTCCGATCCTGAGGAGCTTATCATTAACCAGGAGGAATTCGTAGGATTGGAGGACAAGATGTCCGAGATTCTAAGCGATCTCGAACGGAAGGTTCTTATGCTTTATTTGGACGGACGATCCTATCAAGAGATTGCGGTTGATCTTGATAGGCATGTGAAGTCAATTGACAACGCTTTGCAGCGCGTGAAGCGCAAGCTGGAACGGTATCTCGAAGTGCGGGATATTGGCGGTAGATAGGAAGCATCTGACAACGGACTGTCTTTTCTGTCTGACGTTTTTCAGACAGTGAAGACAGTCCATTGGTTTAAAAGAAGAGGTTTCGACCATACTGGTAGAATCCAATTTCGAATCCAGATGCCAATTATTCGCAATGCCGGACGGCTCCTTCTTTCGTTGACACGAGGTATGCCTTGTGATAAAGTGTTTAGGTAGGCCTAAATTCGAGGTTTTTTTCGTTTTGGCGATTGGAATCAATGAACTTACTATATAGCTTCAATGATTCGTATTTTTAAGCAGTTCGGGAGGTGTAATTCAATGCGGGTAATCATCACGTTGGCATGCACAAACTGCAAACAGAGAAACTATGCTACGACCAAGAACAAGCGCAATCACCCCGACCGCATCGAGTTGAAGAAGTTTTGCAAGTTCTGTAACGAGCAGACTCCTCATCGCGAGACGCGATAGCCCATTGGAGGTGTAACAATGGCTTTTTTGACGAAGGTGAAGCAAGGCTTTGGTACGACGTTTAGTTTTTTTGCCGACAGCTGGGCGGAACTAAAGAAGGTTCGCTGGCCGAATCGTAAAGAGTTGACAAGCTATTCCTTGATCGTTCTGTTCACGGTAATAGTTGTGACAATTTACTTCTGGCTTCTTGACATCGGGATCTCGGAATTGGTTCAGCTGATTGTTTAAGAAGGGACCAAAGGTGGATTATTGATGGAGAAAAGATGGTATGTCGTGCATACTTACTCTGGCTATGAGAACAAGGTGAAAGCCAATCTGGAGAAGAGGGTTGAATCCATGGGCATGGAAGACAAAATCTTCCGCGTGCTCGTTCCAATGGAAGACGAAGTGGTGGAGAAGGACGGGAAGAAGAAAACCGTCCAGCGCAAGGTCTACCCCGGCTACGTTCTTGTGGAAATGGTTCAAACCGACGATTCGTGGTACGTTGTTCGGAATACGCCAGGTGTAACGGGATTCGTTGGATCGACAGGATCCGGCTCCAAACCGACTCCACTGTTGCCTGATGAAGTGGAACAAATTCTGAAGCACATGGGAATGGAAGAGCCGAGACCGAAGATCGAATTCGAACTCAAAGAAACTGTTCGCGTCAAGGTAGGTCCTTTTGCGGACTTTGTCGGTTCGGTAGAAGAAATTCTGCTCGACAAAGCGAAGCTTAAGGTTCATGTCAACATGTTTGGCAGGGAAACCCCGCTTGAGCTGGACTACACTCAAGTGGAGAAGATATAACCATCCGGTTTCCGGAGCAGGCAATGCGCTTGTATTTCAAGGCAAGGAGGTGTGAGTCATGGCAAAAAAGGTCATCAAGATGGTCAAACTGCAAGTTCCTGCAGGTAAAGCAAACCCAGCGCCACCAATCGGTCCGGCACTAGGTCAAGCAGGCGTTAACATTATGGCGTTCTGTAAAGAGTTCAACGCTCGTACCGCGGATCAGGCAGGTCTGATTATTCCAGTCGTGATCACTGTATTCGAAGACCGTTCCTTCACATTCGAGACGAAAACTCCGCCGGCAGCAGTATTGCTCCGCGTAGCAGCAGGTATCGAGAAGGGTTCGGGCGAACCGAACAAGAAGAAAGTCGCAACGGTTAAACGCGAGAAAGTTCGCGAAATCGCTGAGACAAAAATGCAAGACCTTAACGCAGCTTCCGTAGAGGCAGCAATGCGTATGGTTGAAGGTACTGCTCGCAGTATGGGCGTAACCATCGTTGACTAATTTCGCTTCTGTCTGACTAGACAAGCGATAGGATGTCTTCGGACATCTCGCTTTGCGAAGCGTCGCTTCGCAAGTGGGAGGATCATCCCTAGGAGGATGAACCGTTATAACCACGAAGGAGGAACTTACAATGGCTAAACATGGCAAAAAATATGTAGAAGCTGCTAAGCTGATTGACAGCGAAGCAACTTACGAGCCTTCTGAAGCAATTGATCTTGTGAAGAAGGCAGCAACAGCTAAGTTCGACGAGTCCGTCGAAGTAGCAGTTCGTCTGGGTGTAGACCCGCGTAAACAAGACCAAGCGGTTCGCGGCGTTGTCGTACTTCCGCATGGTACTGGTAAAACGAAACGCGTTCTCGTTTTCGCGAAAGGCGAAAAAGTGAAAGAAGCGGAAGCTGCTGGCGCTGACTTTGTTGGCGATGCAGACATGATCAACAAAATCCAACAAGGCTGGTTCGACTTCGACGTTTGCGTAGCAACGCCGGACATGATGGCTGAAGTTGGTAAGCTCGGCCGTATCCTGGGCGGTAAAGGCCTTATGCCTAACCCGAAAGCAGGTACTGTAACGTTTGACGTTGCAAAAGCCGTTCAAGAAATTAAAGCAGGTAAGATCGAGTACCGTCTGGACAAAGCGGGTCAAATCCACGCTCCAATCGGCAAAGTATCGTTCGACGCTGAGAAGCTGAACGAGAACCTGAAAGCTCTGATCGACGCTCTTGTTCGTGCGAAGCCAGCTTCCTCGAAAGGCGTTTACCTGAAAAACATTGCTGTTTCCTCCACAATGGGTCCTGGCGCTCGCGTCTCGACTGCAACGTTCCGCTAAGTCGGATAGGAAACGCTATTGAATTCGAATACGCATACCGTAGACAGTAGGTGCCCATAAGGGCTTAATTTCCTACCGAGGTGTTATGATAAAACGTTTGGGAATGCGGCAGGTTAGCCTGCTTGCGATCAACGACATCATGGCCTTCGCATCGTCTGCGAAGGCCTTTCTCATGCACCCTGGGAGAGGGGAAATCCGTCGTATTCACGGGATGTATAATAATTACGGGAGGTGTACAGTTTGGCTAACGCAAAGATCATCCAAGAGAAACAAGAAGCGGTTGCTGTGATCCAGTCGAAATTGACTTCGAGCTCCAGCACGGTTATTGCCGACTATCGCGGATTGAACGTTGCGCAAGTTACTGAACTTCGTAAGCAGCTCCGCGAGGCGGGCGTTGATTTCCAAGTTCTGAAAAACTCGCTCGTTCGCCGCGCTACTGAAGGTACAGAATTTACGGCGCTTAATGACATTCTGACAGGACCTACTGCTGTTGCATTCAGCGGCGACGACGCTATTGCTCCGGCAAAAATCCTGAATGACTTCGCTAAGAAGAACGACGCTTTGAAATTGAAAGGCGGCGTTGTTGAAGGTAAAGTCGTAGATCACGAACAAATCAAGGCTCTTGCAGAGCTTCCTTCTCGCGAAGGTTTGCTTTCCATGCTCCTCAGCGTGCTTCAAGCTCCAGTTCGCAACTTCGCCCTTGCGGTTAAAGCGGTTGGAGAGAAACAAGAAGCAGGCGCTTAATCACTTTTGTGATATAACCGGGGTCGGACTTGTGTCGGCTTCGTAACTTGCAACAAACAAAAACTAAACCAATTTCGGAGGTATATACCATGTCTAAAGAGCAAATCTTGGAAGCAATTAAAGGTATGACTGTTCTTGAACTGAACGATCTTGTTAAAGCAATCGAAGAAGAATTCGGCGTAACAGCTGCAGCTCCAGTTGCAGTAGTAGCTGGCGGCGCTTCTGAAGCTGCTGCTCAAACTGAATTCGACGTTATCTTGACAAGCGCTGGCGCTTCCAAAATCAACGTTATCAAAGCAGTTCGCGAAATCACTGGTCTTGGCCTGAAAGAAGCTAAAGATCTGGTTGACGGCGCTCCAAAAGCAATCAAAGAAAAAGTTGGCGAAGATGAAGCTAACAGCGTGAAAGCTAAGCTTGAAGAAGCTGGCGCTTCCGTAGAAGTTAAGTAATTTAACTTCATTATATGACAGCTTGATTAGCTAATTGGCGAACCTTGCTGAAGGACCCCTTAGAACCGCATGGTTTTAAGGGGTTCGTTGTATGTTGTAGAGGTTGTTCAAAAAGTCCGCTTTTGATCACGAAGGGATCAGGAGACCTACTCGACATCGAATATGGCATTCAGCCGGAACTTCCGGTGCTCACGTAGTTTTCACTACGCTCCGCTCCTCATTTCCTGGCTGCTTCCCATCTTCTGCAGCGTTTTGAAAAAACGCATCATTGGAAGCATAAGCTCATGTGCTGAAAACCGGACTTTTTGAACTCGTATGTATAGGGAAATATGCTTAAGGAGGCTGAAGGATGTCTGGGCATTATTACTCCAAGACGCCAGAGGTGAATCATAACAGGCAGACTCATCCCGATTCGCTCAGAGGATATCCGATGAAGTTCGTTACAGATGCCGGTGTTTTCTCGAAGACGGGTGTCGATTACGGGAGTAGAGTTCTAATTGAGGCGATGGTGCTTCAAGAAGGAGATCGCGTTCTGGACGTAGGATGCGGCTATGGTCCTATTGGACTGACGGCAGCGAAGCTGGTAGGCTCCGGGCATGTGACGATGATCGACATTAATGAACGGGCTATTGAGCTTACTAAGGAAAATGCGAGACTAAATGGTATTGCCAATATAACAGCGGTTCAAAGTGACTTGTTTGAGGGGGTCCGTTCTGAGAGATTCAATGTTCTATTAACCAACCCTCCGATCAGGGCGGGGAAAGCGGTTGTACACCGAATCTTTGAACAAGGATATGAATTATTGGAAGCTGGCGGCAGTATGTGGGTCGTCATTCAGAAGAAGCAAGGAGCTCATTCCGCTATGGATAAGCTTGAAGCGATATTCGGAGAAGTGGAAGAAGTGACGAAGGACAAGGGCTATCGTATACTGCGGGCGCAAAAATAAGCCCAAAAAAGATTTGACTTGACATTTTGAATATGGTAGTATTATTAAATGTCAGCATAAAATTGCTCGAAATCTCTTTAGTCAACTAAAATGTCAAGTGCAAATTTTAAGCGCGGAATGCATACTTTTGTGGCAATTGACGTATAATGTTTACATTTTGGGCAAAATTACTTGATATGACACCATCGCACCCGCGCTGTGAATGGTAGCTGCCGGAAACATGCTCTTTTTTCGAACACTATTCGATAAGGGCTTTTCTTTATTTATCTATAGAGGCGGTTGATGCCGCCTGGGTAACGCAGCGAAGTATCGATGCTGTGAGACAGACATGAGGGGTGAGGTTAAGTTGGCAGGACAACTTGTTCAGTATGGTCGGCGGACGCGGAGAAGCTACGCTCGGATCAACGAGGTGCTGGAAGTCCCGAACCTGATTGAAATCCAACAAAAATCGTATGAGAAGTTTCTGGAGACGGATCTGATTGAGCTGTTCCAGGATATCTCGCCGATTTCGGACTTTACGGGTAATCTATCGCTTGAGTTTATCGATTATAACTTGGGCGAGCCGAAATATTCGGTGGATGAATCAAAAGAGCGCGACGTGACGTATGCGGCACCGCTGCGCGTGAAGGTTCGTCTGTTCAATAAGGAAACGGGCGAGGTTAAGGAACAAGAAGTGTTCATGGGTGATTTCCCGCTGATGACGGAGACAGGCACGTTTATTATTAACGGCGCCGAGCGCGTTATCGTCAGCCAATTGGTTCGCTCCCCAAGTGTGTACTTCAGCACGAAGGTTGATAAGAACGGGAAGAAAACGTACACGGCAACGGTTATTCCGAACCGTGGCGCTTGGCTGGAGCTGGAGACAGACGCCAAAGACATTATTTACGTTCGTATCGACCGGACCCGGAAAATACCGGTAACGGTGCTTTTGCGTTCACTAGGCTTTGGCACAGACGCGGAAATTTTGGAATTGCTCGGCCATGACGAGTACATTCGCAATACGCTGGACAAGGATAGCACGGATTCTACGGAGAAAGCGCTGATTGAAATTTATGAGCGTCTTCGTCCGGGCGAGCCTCCTACCTTGGACAATGCGAAGAGTCTCTTGGTCGCGCGCTTCTTTGACCCGAAACGATATGACCTGGCCAATGTCGGCCGTTACAAGATAAACAAGAAGCTGCACATCAAGAACCGCCTGTTCAATCAGCGTCTTGCAGAGAATCTGGTTGATCCGTCCACAGGCGAGATCATCGCAGAGTCCGGCCAGATGATTGACCGTCGTCTTCTGGATGAGATTCTCGACAAGCTCGAGAGCGACGTAGGCTTTAAGACATACCATGTGGCTAACGGTGTATTGGATGCTGATAGTATTCCACTACAAGCGATCAGTGTATTCTCGCCGCTGGACGATAATAAAGTAATTAAAGTTATCGCCAATGGTATTATCGACAAATCCGTTAAGCATATTACGCCTGCGGACATCATTTCGTCGATTAACTATTTCATCAACCTGCTGCATGGCGTTGGCAGCACGGACGATATTGACCATCTGGGCAACCGTCGTCTGCGCTCTGTTGGCGAATTGCTGCAGAACCAATTCCGTATCGGTCTATCCCGTATGGAACGTGTCGTACGCGAGCGGATGTCCATTCAGGACGCGAATGCGATCACGCCTCAAGCGCTGATCAATATTCGTCCCGTTATCGCATCGATCAAAGAGTTCTTTGGTTCATCCCAGCTGTCCCAGTTCATGGATCAGACGAACCCGCTAGCGGAACTTACGCATAAGCGCCGTCTGTCCGCACTCGGACCTGGCGGTCTGACGCGTGAGCGCGCAGGCTTCGAAGTTCGTGACGTCCATCACTCTCACTATGGCCGTATGTGTCCAATTGAGACGCCGGAGGGTCCGAATATCGGTCTGATCAACTCCTTGTCCACGTTCGCTCGCATTAACGAATATGGTTTTATCGAAGCACCATATCGTTGGGTTGATCCGAAAACAGGCACGGTAACCGAGCAGATTGCTTATCTGACGGCAGATGAAGAGGACAACTACGTTATCGCTCAGGCGAATGCACGGTTGACCGCTGACTCCAAGTTCGCGGATGAGCAGACGATTGTCCGTTACAATAAACAGGCTGACAACATCCTGACTATGCCTAGCGATCGTGTTGACTACATGGACGTATCACCTAAGCAGGTTGTATCGGTTGCAACGGCGCTCATTCCGTTCCTTGAGAATGACGACTCCAACCGCGCCCTGATGGGCTCGAACATGCAGCGGCAGGCCGTTCCGCTTCTTATTCCGAAAGCGCCGCTTGTCGGCACAGGAATGGAGCATAAGGCTGCAAAGGATTCTGGCGTATGTATCGTTGCCAAGTATGACGGCGTCATTGAGCGCGCGTCTGCGAACGAGATTTGGCTGCGCCGCGTAGAGACGATTGACGGCAAGCAAGTGACTGGCGATCTGATCAAGCACAAACTGCATAAGTTCATGCGTTCCAACCAAGGAACATGCATTAACCAACGTCCGCTTGTCCGCAAGGGCGATGTCATCAAGAAAGGCGACATCATGGCAGACGGTCCATCCACTGAGATGGGCGAATTGGCACTCGGACGCAACGTTGTCGTAGCCTTCATGACTTGGGAAGGGTACAACTACGAGGATGCGATCCTGCTTAGCGAGAAACTCGTGAAGGAAGATGTCTACACTTCCATTCACATTGAAGAATATGAATCCGAAGCCCGCGATACGAAGCTGGGACCTGAGGAAATTACGCGCGATATCCCGAACGTGGGTGAAGAAGCGCTTCGCAATCTCGACGAGCGCGGCATTATCCGCGTCGGTGCCGAGATTAGCGCAGGCGACATCCTAGTAGGTAAAGTAACACCGAAGGGCGTAACGGAACTGACAGCTGAAGAGAGATTGCTTCATGCGATCTTCGGCGAAAAGGCTCGCGAGGTTCGCGATACGTCGCTGCGCGTACCGCATGGTACGGACGGTATCGTCGTAGACGTGAAGGTATTCACACGCGAGAACGGTGATGAGCTGCCTCCTGGCGTTAATCAACTGGTCCGCGCTTATATCGCTCAGAAGCGTAAAATCTCTGAAGGCGATAAAATGGCCGGACGTCACGGTAACAAGGGTGTTATCGCCCGCATCATGCCGGAAGAGGATATGCCGTTCTTGCCGGACGGAACGCCTGTAGAAGTCGTTCTGAACCCGCTGGGCGTACCTTCCCGGATGAACATCGGCCAGGCGCTCGAAGTTCACCTTGGCATGGCGTGCAAGCACTTAGGTCTGCACGCTGCTACTCCTGTATTCGACGGCGCTCGTGAGAACGACGTATTCGATACGATGGAAGAAGCCGGCATGCAACGTAACGGTAAGACGGTTCTTTATGACGGACGTACAGGCGAATCCTTCGAACGTGAAGTAACCGTCGGCGTCATGTATATGATCAAGCTGGCGCACATGGTTGACGACAAAATCCATGCCCGTTCTACGGGTCCTTACTCGCTTGTTACGCAGCAGCCACTCGGCGGTAAAGCCCAGTTCGGCGGACAGCGTTTCGGTGAGATGGAGGTTTGGGCGCTCGAGGCCTACGGCGCAGCCTATACACTGCAAGAGATTCTTACAGTCAAATCCGACGACGTGGTCGGCCGTGTGAAGACGTACGAATCGATTGTCAAGGGCGAGAATGTACCGGAGCCAGGCGTTCCTGAGTCGTTCAAAGTATTGATCAAAGAGCTTCAAAGCTTGGGCATGGACGTAAAGATCCTGACCGAGAATGAAGAAGAGATCGAAATGAAAGAAATCGATGATGAAGATGAGGCAACTGGCGACAAGCTCAACCTCAACCTAGAAGGCGCAGAAGCAGGCGTTGAATAACACGATGACTGAGCTTCAATTGGGAGCTGCTTCGGCGGCCCCGCAATTGAAGTTCAGCTTCTTATAAGACACAGTCATACATGACGAAGGAGGGTTGCTCCTTGTTGGACGTGAACAACTTCGAGTATATGAAAATTGGTCTGGCTTCGCCGGATAAAATTCGCTCGTGGTCCCGCGGAGAAGTCAAGAAGCCGGAAACCATTAACTACAGAACGCTAAAGCCCGAGAAGGAAGGTCTCTTCTGCGAGAAGATTTTTGGACCGACCAAGGATTGGGAATGTCATTGCGGTAAGTACAAGCGTGTACGCTATAAAGGCGTAGTCTGCGATCGCTGCGGAGTAGAAGTTACTCGTGCAAAAGTACGCCGTGAACGTATGGGCCACATCGAGCTTGCAGCTCCTGTATCCCATATCTGGTACTTCAAAGGTATTCCGAGCCGCATGGGTCTTGCACTGGATATGTCCCCTCGTTCCCTTGAGGAGATCATCTATTTCGCATCTTATGTCGTGACGGACCCAGGCGATACGCCGCTTGAGAAAAAACAGCTCCTTTCCGAGAAGGAATACCGCAGCTACCGTGAAAAGTATGGCTACGGATTCCAAGCCGGCATGGGTGCTGAAGCGGTTAAGAAGCTGCTTCAAGACATCGAAGTCGAGCGTGAGCTTGAGAAGCTGAAGGAAGATCTTCGCACGGCACAAGGCCAACGCCGTAACCGCGCGATTAAGCGTCTTGAAGTTATTGAAGCATTCCGCAACTCGGGCAATCAGCCGGAGTGGATGATTCTTGACGTACTGCCGGTTATCCCGCCGGAGCTTCGTCCGATGGTACAGTTGGATGGCGGCCGCTTCGCGACCTCTGACCTGAATGACTTGTACCGCCGTGTTATTAACCGGAACAACCGTCTGAAACGTCTGCTTGATCTGGGCGCTCCGGACATTATCGTACAGAATGAGAAACGTATGCTTCAGGAAGCGGTTGACGCCTTGATCGACAACGGCCGTCGCGGTCGTCCGGTTACAGGACCAGGCAACCGACCTCTGAAATCCCTCAGCCACATGCTGAAGGGTAAGCAAGGACGTTTCCGTCAGAACTTGCTCGGTAAACGTGTCGACTATTCTGGTCGTTCTGTTATCGTCGTAGGTCCTAACCTGAAAATGTTCCAGTGCGGCCTACCGAAGGAAATGGCGCTGGAGCTGTTCAAGCCTTTCGTGATGAAGGAGCTTGTGAACAAAGGTCTCGCTCACAACATCAAGAGCGCAAAACGTAAAGTTGAGCGCGTAAGTCCTGAAGTATGGGATGTTCTTGAAGAAGTGATCAAGGAGCATCCGGTTCTTCTGAACCGTGCCCCTACGCTTCACAGACTGGGTATCCAGGCATTCGAGCCGATTCTGGTTGAAGGCCGCGCCATCAAGCTTCATCCGCTCGTCTGTACGGCTTACAATGCCGACTTCGACGGTGACCAAATGGCCGTTCACGTTCCGTTGTCCGCAGAAGCGCAAGCGGAAGCTCGCCTTCTCATGCTGGCATCCGGCAACATCCTGAACCCGAAAGACGGCAAGCCTGTTGTTACGCCTTCCCAGGATATGGTTCTCGGCAGCTACTATCTGACGATGGACAACATTGAATCCAAAGGCACAGGCTCCGTGTTCGCAACGGTAAACGAAGCGATCTCCGCTTACCAACGCGGTATCGCATCTCTGCACGCGCGTATCTTCATTCCGGTAAAGGTTCTGAAGAAAACCAACTTTACAGAGCAACAGCAAGCTTCCTTGCTCGTTACGACTGTGGGTAAAGTCATCTTCAACGAAATCTTCCCAGAAGATTTCCCTTACATCAATGAAGCGACGAAGTCTAACTTGCTGCAAGGCACGCCTGATAAGTACTTTGTGTACGAAAAAGGTGCCGATCTGCAGAAGTTCATCGATGACCTGGCTACACCGGGCGCGGTAGGCAAAGATTACCTTGGTCATATTATTGCGGAGTGCTTCCGTCAATACCATACAACGCTGACTGCGGTTATTCTGGACCGTATCAAGCAGCTTGGTTTCACGTATTCCACGAAAGCGGGTATTACGATCGGCGTATCCGACGTTATTATTCCGAAGGAAAAAGCGGGAATCATGAAAGCTTCCGACGAGAAGGTCGCTATCGTTATGAATCAGTACCGTCGCGGTCTGATTACGAACGAAGAGCGTTATGACCGGATCATCAGCATCTGGAGCAAATGTAAGGACGAGATTACAGAAGTCCTCATGAAATCGATGGATCGTTACAACAACATCATGCTCATGGTGGATTCCAAAGCACGGGGTAACAAATCCCAGATTACACAGCTTGGCGGTATGCGTGGTCTGATGGCGAATCCATCCGGCCGTATCATCGAGTTGCCAATCAAATCGAACTTCCGTGAAGGCCTGACGGTCCTCGAGTACTTTATCTCGACGCACGGTGCGCGTAAAGGTCTTGCCGATACAGCGCTTCGTACAGCCGACTCCGGTTACCTGACTCGTCGTCTTGTAGACGTTGCCCAGGACGTAATCGTCCGCGAAGATGATTGCGGTACGGATAAAGGCTTCGCCGTTAGCAAGATCCAGGATGGCAAAGAAGTTATCGAGGATCTGTATGACCGTATCGAAGGTCGTTACGCATTCGAGACGATCCGTCATCCACAGACGGGTGAAGTCATCGTCAACCGCAGCGAGCTGATCGATTCGAACAAAGCCGATGCGATCATCGATGCTGGCGTAGAGCGTCTACAAATTCGCTCTGTCCTTAGTTGTCGTGCGCGTCATGGCGTATGTAAGATCTGTTACGGCCGCAACTTGGCGACTGGCAAGCACGTTGAGATCGGCGAAGCGGTAGGCATTATCGCGGCGCAATCGATCGGCGAGCCGGGTACACAGCTGACGATGCGTACGTTCCATACAGGCGGCGTTGCCGGCGACGATATCACGCAAGGTCTTCCGCGTATTCAGGAGCTCTTCGAGGCTCGTAATCCGAAAGGCCAAGCGATCATCTCCGAGCTTGACGGCGTCATCAAGGAAATCCGCGAAGCGAAAGACCGTCGCGAGATCGAGGTACAAGGCGAAGCCGAGTCCAAGGTCTACGCAGTCACTTACGGCTCGCGTATCCGCGTAGCGGAAGGCCAGCATATCGAAGCAGGCGACGAACTGACAGACGGTTCGATCGATCCGAAGGACATGCTTCGCATCAAAGGCATCCGTGGCGTACAGAACTACATCCTGCAAGAGGTACAGCGCGTATACCGTAACCAAGGCGTTGAGATCAACGATAAGCACGTCGAGGTTATGATTAAGCAAATGCTGCGCAAAATCCGCATCGTCGATGCCGGCGATACGACTCTATTGCCAGGTGCATTCGTAGACATTCATGAATACGAATCAGCTAACCGCGAGGCGATCTTCGCAGACAAAGAGCCAGCGGTAGCGAAGCCAGTATTGCTTGGTATTACGAAAGCGTCCCTTGAGACGGACTCGTTCTTGTCTGCAGCATCCTTCCAGGAGACGACTCGTGTCCTGACAGATGCAGCAATCAAAGGCAAGGTCGACCAGCTTCTTGGTCTGAAAGAGAATGTTATCATCGGTAAGCTGATCCCGGCTGGTACGGGTATGCAGCGCTACCGCAACATTCGCTTCAAGGGTCTTGAAGAGGAAGTAACCGAAGCAGCTGAACTTGGCGAAGCTACGGAAGCTGTAGTAGTTGAGTAAGACAAATCGTCTATAGACGGTTCACATAAAGCGACACATGTTCCTCACACGCTATGCGAGTGATACATGTGTCGCTTTTCTTTTGCCCAAGGAGGAAACCTGACGGCATAATGCGGAATATGCTAGTTAGTAATAAACCATTTTTTGTTGAAATGGAGATTTTGGGGCAACTTTGAAGTTAGGTGGAGCGTTCTATAAGATGAGGGTGCGATACCAGCTTCTTTATAGCCATCATAAAGGAGTTGAATGTAGTGAAGAGCATCTCGCTAAAGCTGCTTGTTCTGATCTTGTTAATTGCGCTGGCTATCATTTCAATATGGTTGGAGCGTAAAGCAGATGAAGGAAGCAGTAATGGAGTGAAGGGTGATCAATCAGCTTTTGTCAATCATCAGGAGGACTTGTTGAAGCTGGAGAGAAATATAATCGGTATGCGGCATAAAGCCAGAGCTGTTTATCCCTCACAGAATAGGTGTATATAAATAGAGTGTGTTTGTTCAGGATGATGATATAAGGAGCGATGAATGTGAGGTATAAATCAATATACGTTACCCTATCCGCTATAGCAGCATTTCTCCTGTTAGCCTCCTTGTTATGGGAAAGGAAAGGGATTGAAGAGGTCATAGCCGAGCATGAGCTGGATATGGCTGAATACACAAACTATGACAAATTGTATGCGCTTGCGAAGAATGATGAGCAAATTAGTGAATTAAACTTTTTAAAAGCCCATGATGTGATGCGTCCTGGTGTGTGGCTGCGTGAAGGGCTTATCATTGTTGGCGAGCTTGCACAAGATCAGAAGCGTGTTACGTTAGAGGAAATCAAAGAGAAGCTGGAGACATATACGGACGATGAGACGATCAAGAAGCAGCTCAATCAAATGGCTGGAGCGCCTGACTGGCTAGGCGGCGGCGACGTTGGCCGGGTTATCTATTATTTGAACGATGCTGGAACGGATGCGATTCATTTCTCTTATGGCGTTATTTCTTATGTGCATCAAGACAGCGATGGAGCAGAGCAGGTGGAACTGCTGCATAAGCCGGAGCAATATGAAGCCCAGGCCTACAGGCAACGACTGAATGTACCGGATCAGGCCATTACTACAGAGTTGAAGGATATATGGGAACAAGCTGAACTTATCGTCGAAGGCCGTTATGAAAAAAAACTTGGCACGACACATAGAGCATCCAACTACTATTCAGATGAATACTCATTCGTTGTAGATCATGTTTTATATGGCGGCACGAATGAAGAAAAAATTTCTATATCCATCCTAAGCTATGAATTAATTGCATTAAGGCATGACGATCGGTTATATGAAGTGAAAAGAGCAAGGCCGTATTTTGAAAGGATTGAGCTAGGCAAGCCATATATGTTGTTTTTGACGACACGCGCGGGATTTGATGAATACGTTCCGGCAAGCCTACCATTTCAAATTTCCTTTGATGATAATGGGGTTGCAACCCTGGATTATCTGCGAAATGCCAGTGAGGATGTTAAGATTACTCCAAATGGAGACAAACTGATCTTTATCCGAGATGCACTTGGTCTAGAACAAACGGAACAAATTAGCGGAATGAGCCGTGAGCAAATTATAGAGCAGTTGCAGACACGCTAAGCAATCCTTTCTATCATGTAGACTAGAAGATGCGATAGACCTTCATTCGAAGGAGGTATGGTTCAATCAATCCAACAAGCAGCAGGCGGAGGGCCGATTAATAGGGTAAATTTGAACGATATGACATGACACTTAAGCAGCAACAAGGAGAATCATATGACTACCAAATACAAGTTGGACGATCTATTGGATATAATCAGGAAGCGTCTAGAGATTCAGGACGATGCAGACTGCTTTCATGCAAATATAGCAGGCATACAGACAGCATTTGAAAAAAAGGGAGCGGAAGAGCTCGTCATTACAACAGACTTTATGTACATGACGCTCCATCCTGGTCAGGTTAATGAACATCACAATAAACTCATTGAGATGGTTGAATTCGGACATACAGAGTATAAGGAGCCCCTCAATTTGGATCATCCCATTGAGATCGCGGCTTTTCTGAGTGATGACCTGGACGAAACAAAGAAGAGCCAGTCCAGTCCTTTTAATTTTGTATTGAAGGTGTGGAAGCATAGATACGACATTGAGGATGTGGCGGACAAGTTCGAAATGATATTCGAGGAGACGCATTTGGAGCTAGAGAGTGTGAGCGAGGACGAAATCGTAATCCGTGCAAATGGCGCGGAGGTATACGCGCATTCGTTCGAGTCTTATGCGGACAAGCTGCTGGAGCAGGATCAAGGAATTATTTATGAACAAATTCATTTGTCTATTACGGGGAAGGTTGCTGTCATAGATTCATGGCATATTCCTTCAGAGAGATCTGCCATTGCAGTTAGTACAGTCTTAAACTTTCTAGTTACCTATTATCATTCCATTCTCATCAAAGCAAATCTCATGCATAGCGCGGAGATTATTCGTTCTAGAAACATCCGGTCAGACGATGTAATTATTGATGGAGTAAGCTATGAAGTCTATCTGGGCCCGAGTGCAATGATCTAATCACAAAATAAACTTTTGTAAAGATATCTATTCGACATAAAACAACCCATTTCACGCTTGACATGTATATGTGCGAAGTGATAATATATCGGAGTGTGCCTGACGACTAGGCTTATGGAATACTCAAGTTCAATAATGAACCGCCTGGCTCTGTGGGCTTAAAATTGGGTGAAATGTCTACCATCATAAAGACATGAATAAAGGGAGGGGGTGGCAACATGCCAACAATTAACCAGCTCGTTCGTAAAGGACGTCAAGCGAAGGTCGTTAAATCGAAATCGCCAGCCTTGCAAAAAGGCTTTAACGCTCTGAAACGTGAATCAACTGACATCAGCGCGCCTCAAAAACGCGGTGTGTGCACTCGTGTAGGTACTATGACTCCGAAAAAACCGAACTCCGCGCTTCGTAAGTATGCGCGTGTACGTTTGACTAACCGTGTTGAGGTTACAGCGTACATTCCAGGTATCGGTCATAACCTTCAAGAGCACAGCGTGGTTCTGATCCGCGGCGGTCGTGTAAAAGACCTTCCGGGTGTTCGTTACCATATCGTGCGCGGCGCATTGGATACAGCAGGTGTTAACAACCGTAACCAATCCCGTTCGAAATACGGTACTAAGCGTCCAAAAGTTAAGAAATAAGTATAACACTACCTTGTTGATAACAAGCTAGAACAAGTTACTATTAGAAGAAAGGGGGACTTTCTCATGCCACGCAAAGGTCCTGTAACGAAACGTGATGTGCTTCCGGATCCGGTTTACAATAGCAAACTGGTTACCCGCCTAATCAACCGTATTATGATCGACGGTAAGAGAGGCACTGCACAAACATTGTTATATGATGCATTCAAACTGATCCAAGAACGCTCGGGAAAAGATCCAATGGAAGTGTTCGAAGCAGCTTTGAAAAACATTATGCCGGTTCTTGAGGTTAAAGCTCGTCGTGTAGGCGGCTCTAACTACCAAGTACCAATCGAGGTTAAGCCTGAGCGCCGTACGGCTCTTGGTCTTCGTTGGCTCGTGAACTACTCGCGTAACCGCGGCGAGAAAACGATGACAGAACGTTTGGCTGCTGAAATTCTGGATGCTTCCAACAACACTGGCGCATCCGTTAAAAAGCGTGAAGACACGCACAAAATGGCTGAAGCAAACAAAGCGTTTGCTCACTACCGTTGGTAGGATAACCATTAACGAGAGGAGACATATTCATGGCAAGAGAGTTCTCCTTGGAAAATACGCGTAATATCGGTATTATGGCGCATATTGACGCTGGTAAAACCACAACTACTGAACGGATCTTGTTCTTCACAGGCCGTACCCACAAAATCGGCGAGGTGCACGAAGGTGCAGCTACGATGGACTGGATGGAGCAAGAACAAGAGCGCGGCATCACGATTACGTCTGCCGCGACAACCGCTCAATGGAAGGGTAACCGCATTAATATCATCGATACCCCAGGTCACGTTGACTTCACAGTAGAAGTTGAACGTTCCCTACGCGTATTGGACGGGGCCGTTGGTGTTTTCAGTGCGAAAGAAGGCGTTGAGCCACAGTCTGAGACTGTATGGCGTCAAGCTGACCGTTATGGCGTTCCTCGGATCGCTTATGTTAACAAGATGGATATCATCGGCGCAGACTACCTGAATGTTGTTAAAGACATGCGTGAGCGTCTGCAAGCAAATGCCGTTGCTATTCAGTTGCCAATCGGCGCTGAATCCGACTTCGTTGGCGTAATCGACATCATCGAGCGCGTAGCGTATACGTACAAAGACGATCTTGGTAAGGATCCGATCCAATCCGAGATTCCGGCTGAGTACAAAGAGCAAGTCGAAGAACTTCGTCTTGAGCTGGTAGAGAAAGTTGCTGAACTGGATGAGGAACTGATGATGAAGTATCTGGAAGGCGAAGAAATTACGATTCCAGAACTGAAAGCAGTCCTTCGTAAAGGTGTTTGCGAAGTTAAGATCTTCCCAGTTGTTGCAGGCTCCTCGTACCGTAACAAAGGTGTTCAATTGGTATTGGATGCAGTTGTTGACTACCTGCCTGCACCGGTTGACGTACCAGCAATCAAAGGTACGCTTGAAGACGGTGAAGAAGCAGTTCGTCTTTCATCTGATTCCGAGCCGTTCTCGGCTCTGGCATTCAAAATCATGACAGACCCTTACGTTGGTCGTTTGACGTTCTTCCGTGTATACTCTGGTGTCCTGAAGTCCGGTTCGTATGTTCTTAATGCAACTAAGAACAAGCGTGAGCGGATTGGCCGGATTCTGCAGATGCATGCGAATAGCCGTCAAGAGATCTCCGAAGTACACTCGGGCGATATTGCAGCTGCAGTAGGTCTGAAGGATACAACTACAGGTGATACGCTGTGTGACGAGAAGTCCCCAATCGTTCTTGAATCGATGAACTTCCCTGAGCCAGTTATCCAAATCGCTATCGAGCCTAAGACGAAAGCAGACCAAGATAAACTTGGCGTTGCAATCTCCAAGCTCGCTGAGGAAGATCCTACATTCCGTGCTTATACAGACGAAGAAACGAACCAAACGATCATCGCGGGTATGGGTGAGCTTCACCTTGAGATCCTCGTTGACCGTATGCTTCGTGAATTCAAAGTTGAGACGAATGTTGGTAAACCTCAGGTTGCTTACCGTGAAACTTTCCGCCAAGCGGCTAAGGTTGAAGGTAAGTTCGTTCGTCAGTCCGGTGGTAAAGGTCAGTTCGGTCATTGTTGGGTTGAGTTCCAACCTCAAGAGGCTGGTACAGGCTTTATCTTCGAAAGCAAAGTCGTGGGTGGATCAATTCCTCGTGAATTTATCGCTCCGATCCAGGCTGGTATCGAAGAGTCGATGAAGAACGGCGTTATCGCTGGCTTCCCGCTCGTTGATATCAAAGCTACTGTTGTCGATGGTTCCTACCATGACGTCGATTCCTCGGAGATGGCGTTTAAGATTGCAGGTTCCCTGGCGCTTAAAGCTGCGAAAGAAAAATGTAAGCCTGTCCTTCTTGAGCCAATCATGAAGGTTGAAGTTACTGTTCCTGAAGAGTACATGGGCGACGTAATGGGCATGCTGAACTCCCGTCGTGGTCGTATCGAAGGTATGGATGCGCGCGGTGGCGCGCAAATTATCCGTGCTAAGGTGCCTCTCTCCGAGATGTTTGGTTATTCCACTACACTTCGTTCCGGTACACAAGGACGCGGCGTATTCTCGATGGAGCTTTCTCACTACGAAGAAGTTCCTAAGTCGATCTCCGAAGAGATCATCTCCAAGCATAAAGGCGGAGAGTAATTTTACTCGAAGTCCCACTGCAACAAATGTTTTTAATTGGCCGTCATCAGGTATGCTTGCACTCTCGGTGTCGGCCCACCCATAAAAAATATCAAGTTATATTGAGGAGGACTCAGTTCAATGGCTAAGGCAAAATTTGAACGTAACAAACCGCATGTTAACATCGGTACAATCGGTCACGTTGACCATGGTAAAACAACACTGACTGCTGCGATTACAACTGTACTTTCCAAAAAATACGGCGGCGCGGCAATCGCATTCGACCAAATCGATAAAGCTCCAGAAGAGCGCGAGCGCGGTATCACTATCTCCACAGCTCACGTTGAGTATGAGACTCCTAACCGTCACTACGCTCACGTTGACTGCCCAGGTCACGCCGACTATGTTAAAAACATGATCACTGGCGCGGCTCAAATGGACGGAGCAATCCTGGTTGTATCCGCATCTGACGGCCCAATGCCACAAACGCGCGAGCACATCTTGCTCTCCCGCCAAGTAGGCGTTCCTTACATCGTTGTATTCTTGAACAAATGCGACATGGTTGAAGACGAAGAGCTTCTTGAACTGGTTGAGATGGAAGTTCGCGACCTTCTTTCCGAGTACGAGTTCCCAGGCGACGACACTCCAATCATCCGCGGCGCTGCTCGTGAAGCACTGCAAAACCCAGATGGTCCTTGGGCTGAGAAAATCATCGAGTTGTTCGAACAAGTCGACACTTACATCCCAACTCCAGAGCGCGACACGGCTAAGCCTTTCCTTATGCCTGTCGAGGACGTATTCACAATCACAGGCCGTGGTACAGTTGCTACAGGTCGCGTAGAGCGTGGTATTATCAAAGTTGGCGACGAGATCGAAATCATCGGTCTTCAAGAAGAAACTCGCAAATCCGTTGTTACGGGCGTTGAGATGTTCCGTAAATTGCTTGACTCCGCTCAAGCAGGCGACAACGTTGGCGCATTGCTTCGCGGTGTAGACCGTAAAGACATTGAGCGTGGTCAAGTATTGGCTAAGCCGGGTTCGGTTAAGCAACATACGAACTTCACAGCTCAAATCTACGTTCTGACTAAAGAAGAGGGTGGCCGTCATAAGCCTTTCTTCACTGGCTACCGTCCACAATTCTATTTCCGTACAACTGACGTAACAGGTATCATCAACCTGCCTGAAGGTACTGAAATGGTAATGCCTGGCGACAACATCACAGTTACTGTAGAACTGATCTCACCAATCGCAGTTGAAGAAGGAACTCGCTTCTCCATCCGTGAAGGCGGTCGTACTGTAGGCGCTGGCGCTGTAGCTACAATCCAAAAATAATGCGATGCAGCGTGAGCTGCATAGCATAGAACTGCTCCGAGCTTTGCTCGGGGCAGTTTTTTGTTTTTAATAACTCTTGGGTTGCTTTCCTTAATATTAAGATTGACGTGAATTCCTTGCACCTATAAGATATGTATATAAATTAATGAAGCTGTCCAATAGCAACAGCTTTGTGGATGTGTCATACACATTGACTTTATTTGGGTACAGCAATAGCGCAATAGTGTGTTAATGTGTCGGTCATTTCCATCAGAATGAATCGTAAGGCATAATTAGAGAGGGGTTAATTGAATATGAAAAAAAAGTTTTGGCTTGGATTGGGACTAGCGGCGCTTATGGCCGTATCTGCCGCTTGCAGCAGTGAGAAGGCGGACTATACCATCGCAATTTCCCAGATTGTAGAGCATCCTTCATTAGACGCTACTCGCGAAGGATTTCTGAAAGCGCTTGACGATGCAGGGCTGAAAGTGAAGGTAGACTACAACAATGCTCAAGGCGATCCAAACAACTACAAGTCCATTGCTGAAAAGATTGCTTCCGGTAAAGCGGACTTGGCTCTAGGCATTGCTACAGATACAAGTAGCGCTTTGGTTGAAGCTGTGAAGGAGAAGCCAGTATTGTTCGCAGCTGTAACAGATCCGTTGGCAGTAAAGCTTGTACCACAGCTTAAAGCGCCTGGTGGTAATGTCACGGGTGCGTCTGATACGAATCCTGCAGCCATTGTCCAACTGATGGATTTTATCGCGAAAGAGCTTCCAGATGTCAAAAAAGTCGGTGTTGTCATCAATGAAGGTGAGACCAATGCAGTTGTTATGACCAACATTGCTCAAGAGGCGCTAGCTAAACATGGCATTGAAGTCGTTAAAGCGGCTGTTGTGAACAGCTCTGATGTTCAACAGGCGGCTCAATCATTAGTTGGCCGTGTAGATGCAGTGTATGTCACGTTGGATAACACAGTTGTAGAAGGTGTAGAAGCCATTATTGACGTAGTGAACAAAAACAAAATTCCATTCTTCTCGGCTGACCGGGATACCGTTGAGAAAGGCGCATTTGCGACGGTAGGATTCAAATACTTTGATCACGGTTATGAGGTAGGCCAGATGGCTGTCGAGATACTGAAAGATGGCAAGAAACCTGGAGATCTTGATGTTCGTACGCCTGAGAAATTGGACTTTATCCTTAACTTGTCTGCAGCAGAGGATCAAGGCATTACCGTAACGGACGCAATGAAGGCTTATGTGAAGGACCCGGAGAACAACATTATTAAGTAATCCGGTTGTGAACCATTGAATCATGAAATAGTACTATGGGGTGATCGGACTACTGATTCACCCCATTGTTATTACTTATAGGAGAGGAGGGCGCATCATCCATGTTCGTTTCTTTACAAGGCGCTATTGAAAGCGGATTGCTGTATGCGCTTATGGCACTAGGTGTCTATATTACATTCCGGATTCTTGACTTTCCTGATCTTACGGTAGATGGAAGTTTTACAACCGGAGCCGCCATTGGCACTGTGATGACCATTGCAGGAACGCCTCCATGGTTGGCGGTGATTTGCGCATTTATGGGAGGGGCGCTTGCAGGAACGCTAACGGGATTGCTTCATACAAAAGGAAAGATTAATGGACTGTTATCTGGCATTATTATGATGATTGCTTTATATTCCATTAACCTTCGTATATTAGGCAAACCTAACGTATCGCTACGTGGAGAGCCTAATTTTTTTGATGGAGTAACCGTGCTTTCTATAGGTCTCTTTCTAGCTATAGTGGCAAAGGTAGGATTAGATTTGTTCTTTAAGACAAATACGGGTCTCAGCTTGCGCGCCACCGGCGACAACAGCCGAATGATCCGCAGCTTTGGCGCAAATACGGATATTACGATTATTATGGGCGTAGCATTGTCCAACGCTTTGGTAGCTTGTTCGGGCGCATTAATTGCGCATTCGCAAAATGCTGCTAACAACTCGATGGGTATTGGTATGATCGTAATCGGTTTGGCATCCGTCATTATAGGTGAGGCCATCTTCGGGGCCAAAACCATTTTCAGGGCAACTCTGGCTGTTGTGTTAGGCGCAATTGTTTACCGTATTATTTATGCATTGGCGCTGCGCGTGGAATGGCTGGATGCTCAGGACATGAAACTGATAACAGCAGTCATTATTGTTTGCGCACTTGTTATCCCTTCAGTACGCAGAGCAATCAAGTCAAAATCCACTGCTAAGAAGCGAACAGAGGAAGTGTTGGCTTCTATGGAGCAGACAAGTGGGGGTGAACGCTGATGCTTATGGTTCAAGGAGTATCCAAGCTGTTCAATCCGGGTACCGTTGACGAAAAAATAGCTTTGTTAAATGCCAACCTTCATCTGAAACAGGGTGATTTCGTCACAGTCATTGGGAGTAACGGTGCCGGGAAATCGACACTGATGAACATTATATCGGGTGTGATGAAGCCTGATGCCGGACATATTTATATCAAAGATACTGAAGTGAGTCAGTTATCTGAATATCATCGAAGCAGATGGATAGGCCGTGTTTTCCAAGACCCTATGGCTGGAACCGCCCCGCGTATGACGATTGAAGAAAATCTGGCTATTGCATACAAGCGAGGCAAGGCGCGTGGGCTAACCTTTGGTGTTACAGGAAGGACTCGCAAAATTTTCCGTGAAGAACTCAGCCGTCTTGGTATTGGTTTGGAGAATCGGATCACGGCAAAGGTAGGGCTGCTGTCCGGCGGCGAACGACAAGCGCTCAGCTTGCTGATGGCGACGTTCACACGCCCGCAGATCCTTTTGCTCGACGAGCATACTGCTGCGCTTGATCCGGCTCGTGCAGAGCTTGTCACGACACTGACGGAGAAAATCGTTCGTGAGCTGAATCTGACAACGTTAATGGTCACGCACAATATGGAGCAGGCTATACGTCTCGGCAATAGACTTATCATGATGGATAAGGGCAAAATTATTCTTCAGGTAGACGAAGAACAGAAGAAGGGACTTACTGTCGGGCAGTTGCTCGGCGAGTTCGAAAGAATTAGCGGCAAGAAGATGGCTGACGATCGGGTCGTGCTTGGTTAGTCTAACGAGTGAGTCTGATTAGTAACTATTCTGTTAGGAGTAAAGCAGCGGTGTGATGCCGCTGCTTTTTTCGTTACACTATTTATATAGAAGAAACTCGTTTAAGGAGCTGTTGCAGCTAAGCACTCAAGCACATATATAATCTTTCGGAAATGAATGCGATGACAGATTCCAAGTCGGCTATATCGACCTAATGAGAGTGAGTGCAATCAGCATAAAGCTGAAAGTCGTTAAGATCGACCTAAACGTATACGGACGAGCAAAATGCGCATTTAAGTCGGCTATACCGATCTAAAGGGGAAAACTCGTGCAGAATAGAGATTTAGGTCGATCATACCGACCTAAACGTATACGGACGAGCGAAATACGCATTTAAGTCGGTTATACCGACCTAAAGGGGGAAATTCGTGCAGAATAGAGATTTAGGTCGATTATACCGACCTAAACGTATACGGACGAGCGAAATACGCATTTAAGTCGATTATACCGACCTAAACGTATACGGACGAGCGAAATACGCATTTAAGTCGGTTATACCGACCTAAAGGGGGAAATTCGTGCAGAATAGAGATTTAGGTCGATCATACCGACCTAAACATATACGGACGAGCAAAATGCGCCTTTAAGTCGGCTATACAGACCTAAATACCGTATATGTGTTCAGCACGAGATTTTTAGTCGTTTAGGTCGGCCTAAAATAAAAGTTATGTGCTTAGTACGGGAAGACGTTACAGTTGGGTTGCTCCGCCATCATTTTCAGGCCCAATATTCGCTTACTCAAAAGCCCATAACGACGCGGTTTCCCGCGTGAATAACAATTATTCAGAAAGAAGGAAGTTTTAGTTGCAAATGCCCGCCCAATCCGATATAATATTGACTGTTGGTCTGACGTTGCGTTGATGTGAGAGGTTGCCGACACACCCGGCTCCTTTGCCATGGAGCTTGTGAAGGGTTTTCTCACGGAGTATGTCCGATTAAAAAATTGGGCGATAGAAGGAGGGACTTATATGGCAAAGCAAAAGATTCGTATCCGCTTGAAAGCATACGATCACAGAATTCTTGACCAATCCGCTGAGAAAATCGTGGAAACTGCAAAACGTTCCGGTGCAGGCGTATCCGGGCCGATTCCGTTGCCAACGGAAAAGCAAATCATCACTATTCTCCGTGCGGTGCACAAGTACAAGGATTCCCGTGAGCAATTCGAAATGCGCACACACAAGCGCTTGATCGATATTGTGAATCCTACGCCGCAAACGGTTGATGCGTTGATGCGTCTGGATCTGCCATCCGGTGTAGATATCGAAATCAAACTGTAAACCGTATATACGATCATAGAGAGGAAATGAGGTGTCAACATGAAAGGTATCTTAGGGAAAAAACTTGGAATGACTCAAGTATTTACTCCTGAAGGCAACGTAATTCCAGTAACGGTTATCGAAGCTGGTCCTAACGTGGTTCTTCAGAAGAAAAACGTAGAAACTGACGGCTACGAAGCTGTTCAACTTGGTTTCTCCGATAAGAAAGAGAAGAGATCGAACAAGCCAGAGATCGGCCACGCTAAGAAAGCTGGCGCGACTCCTAAGCGCTACGTTCGTGAAATTCGCGGGATTAACCTTGGTGAGTATGAAGTTGGCCAGGAAGTGAAAGCTGACTTGTTCGCAGAGGGCGAATTCGTTGACGTAACAGGTATTTCGAAAGGTAAAGGCTTTGCCGGCGTTATCAAACGTTGGGGACAAAGCACTGGACCAATGTCTCACGGTTCCCGCTATCACCGCGGACCAGGTTCCATGGGTTCCATTCAAGCGAACCGCGTACCGAAAGGCAAACGCCTTCCAGGTCACATGGGCAACGAGACAATCACGATTCAAAAACTCGAAGTTATCCGTATCGACACAGAACGCAACGTGATTCTGGTCAAAGGCTCCATACCGGGTCCTAAAAACGGCTTCGTTAAAGTAAAACAAACGGTTAAGAACTAATCGCTCTTGAGGAAAGGAGGAACACGAAATGCCTAAAGTAACAGTATTTAATGTGAGCGGTTCGCAAGTAGGCGAATTGGAACTGGCAGATAGCGTATTCGGTATCGAGCCTAACACTCATGTTATGCATAGCGCTGTCGTTCTGCAGCAAGCTGCAGAGCGTCAAGGAACGCACAAAACGAAAGGTCGCTCCGAAGTACGCGGCGGCGGTCGTAAGCCTTGGAAACAAAAAGGCACAGGCCGCGCACGTCAAGGTAGCATTCGCTCCCCGCAATGGGTTGGCGGCGGTACTGTCTTCGGTCCAACGCCACGCACATACGGATTCAAATTGCCTAAGAAGGTTCGCCGTCTGGCTATCAAATCCGCTTTGTCTTCCAAAGTGATCGCTGAGAGCATCATTGTTCTGGATCAACTGACATTCGCGGCTCCTAAGACGAAAGAATTCGCAGGCATCCTTAACAACCTGAAAGTGGACCGCAAGGCACTGGTTGTTACGGCTAACTACGAAGATAACGTAGCATTGTCCGCTCGCAACATCCCTGGCGTGAAGTTCGTCGCAGCTGACGGCATCAATGTTCGTGATGTGCTTGTGTACGACAAGCTGATTATCACTAAAGAAGCAGTAGAGAAAGTACAGGAGGTGCTTGCGTAATGAAAAATCCACGCGATATTATCAAGCGCCCGGTTATTACGGAACGTACGAGCGATTACATGGCTGTCAAACGTTATGTGTTTGAAGTAGATCTTCGCGCGAACAAAACCGAAATCAAACAAGCTATTGAACAAATCTTTAACGTAAAAGTAACCGGCGTTAACACAATGCGTGTTGCAGGTAAACCTAAACGTTATGGCAAACATAGCGGTTACAGACCTGACTGGAAGAAAGCAATCGTTCAATTGAGCGATGACAGCAAAGAACTTGAGTTCTTTGAAACGTCTGTTTAGAAAAGGAGGGAATACAAGTGCCAATCAAAAAGTACAAACCGACATCTCCTGCACGTCGTAACATGTCCGTATCTACTTTCGAAGAGATTACGACAAGCACACCGGAGAAATCGTTGCTGGCTCCGCTTTTCAAAAAAGCAGGCCGTAACAACCAAGGTAAAATTACGGTTCGTCACCATGGCGGCGGACATAAACGTAAATATCGTATCATCGATTTCAAACGTACGAAGGATGGCGTTGTGGGTAACGTTGCGACGATCGAATACGATCCGAACCGTACTTCCAACATCGCACTGATTCACTACGTTGACGGCGCGAAAGCTTACATCATCGCACCGAAAGGTCTTAAAGTAGGCGATCAAATCGTTTCCGGACCAGAGTCGGATATCAAAATCGGCAACACTTTGCCGCTTAAAAATATCCCAGTTGGTACAGTTATCCACAATATCGAGTTGAAACCGGGCAAGGGCGGCCAATTGGTTCGCGCAGCTGGTACAGAAGCTCAATTGCTGGGTAAAGAAACAGACTATGTATCGATCCGTCTTAGCTCTGGCGAAGTTCGTCGCATCCTGAACACTTGCCGTGCAACAATCGGTTCCGTTGGCAACGAAGATCACGAACTCGTGAAAATCGGTAAAGCTGGCCGTTCCCGCTGGCTCGGCAAACGTCCTGAAGTACGCGGCGTCGTAATGAACCCGAACGATCACCCACACGGTGGTGGTGAAGGCCGCGCTCCAATCGGACGCAAGTCGCCATTGTCCCCATGGGGCAAGCCGACTCTGGGCTACAAAACTCGCAAGAAAAAGAAAGCATCGAGCCAATACATTATTCGTCGTCGTACGAAGTAATAGTTGCTTGATTCAATCCGCGTGATGGAGCCATCACGCCAGTGCTTATGCGAAGGGAGGATTTTACATGGGTCGCAGTTTGAAGAAAGGTCCGTTCATCGACGGCTATCTGCTAAAGAAAGTCGAGGATCTGAACGAGACAAACAAAAAGGTCGTTATTAAGACTTGGTCCCGTCGCTCGACCATTTTCCCGCAATTTATCGGCCACACTTTTGCAGTCTATGATGGTCGCAAACACGTGCCGGTATATGTGACTGAGGATATGGTTGGACACAAGCTTGGCGAATTCGCGCCAACTCGTACGTACAAAGGCCATGCCAGCGATGACAAAAAAACGGGCAGACGTTAATTTGCCCTTTATCATTTTTCAATGAACGAGAGGAGGTTCCCACATGCCAGAAGCTAAAGCGCACGTTAAGTTCGTACGTATCGCTCCTCGCAAAGCGCAGCTCGTAGCGGACTTGATTCGCGGCAAGCAAGTAGGCGAGGCGATCGCGATTTTGCGTCACACGCCGAAATCGGCTTCCCCGATTATCGAGAAGCTGCTCAACTCCGCAATTGCGAACGCTGAGCATAACTACCAGCTAGACGTAAACAAATTGGTCGTGTCGCAAGTATTTGCGAACCAAGGGCCAACAATGAAACGTTTCCGTCCTCGTGCAATGGGACGTGCTAGCAGGATTAATAAAAGAACCAGCCACATCACCTTGGTGGTATCTGAAAAATAAGGAGGGATAACGTGTGGGTCAAAAGGTAAATCCAGTCGGCCTTCGTGTCGGGATTATCCGTGATTGGGAATCCAAATGGTACGCTGGCAAAGACTTTGGCGATCTTCTACTAGAAGACGTTAAAATTCGTGAGTACTTGAAAAACAAGCTGAAAGACGCTGCAGTTTCCCACATCGAAATCGAACGCGCGGCTAACCGCGTGAACGTGACGATCCAAACGGCTAAGCCGGGTATGGTTATCGGCAAGGGCGGTTCCGAAGTAGAAAACTTGCGTACGGAGCTTGGCAAGATCACTAAAGGCAAAAAAGTTCACATCAACATCTCTGAAATCAAACAAGCTGATCTGGATGCTATCTTGGTAGCTGAAAGCATCGCTCAACAATTAGAGCGTCGGGTATCTTTCCGTCGCGCATTGAAACAAGCGATCCAACGCTCCATGAGAGCAGGCGCTAAAGGGATTAAAACAGCGGTTAGCGGACGCCTTGGCGGCGCTGAAATCGCACGTTCGGAAGGCTACAGCGAAGGAACGGTTCCGCTTCATACGCTGCGCGCAGACATTGACTACGGCACAGCAGAAGCACATACAACTTACGGCCGCATCGGCGTAAAAGTATGGATCTATCGCGGTGAAGTCCTTCCTACGAAGAAGAAAGCTCCCCAGGAAGGAGGCAACTAATCATGTTGGTACCTAAACGCGTAAAACACCGTAAGCAACAACGCGGTAACATGAAAGGCCGCGCTAAAGGCGGCACTACAGTAGCATTTGGTGAGTACGGCCTTCAGGCGCTTGAGCCATCTTGGATTACGAACCGTCAGATCGAAGCGGCTCGTATCGCGATGACACGTTACATCAAGCGTGGCGGTAAAGTATGGATTAAAATTTTCCCTGACAAACCGATCACTCAAAAGCCTCTCGAGGTACGTATGGGTAGCGGTAAAGGTAATGTTGAGAAATGGGTAGCCGTTGTTAAACCGGGCAAAATCATGTTCGAGCTTGCTGGCGTACCTGAAGAAGTAGCTCGTGAAGCAATGCGCCTTGCGGCTCACAAACTACCTGTAAAAACGAAGTTCGTGAAACGCGAAGAAGTGGGTGGTGAAGCAAATGAAGGCTAGTGAATTTCGTAACCTTACCTCTGTTGAAATTGAACAACAGGTCGCTGGTTTCAAAGAAGAACTGTTTAACCTTCGTTTCCAATTGGCTACTGGCCAACTGGACAACCCGACTCGGATTCGTGACGTGCGTAAGGAAATAGCTCGTGCTAAAACCGTTTTGCGTGAGAGAGAACTCGGAATCAGCAGCTAATAGATCCTTACCAAGACAAGTACGATCACGGATGAAGGAAGGAGGAAGAACATGAGCGAACGCAATGCCCGCAAAGTTCAAATCGGCAAAGTCGTAAGCGACAAAATGGATAAAACAATCGTGGTGGCTGTAGAAACCTACAAAAAACATGATTTGTACCATAAACGCATCAAGTACACGAAAAAGTACAAAGCGCATGACGAAAACAACCAAGCGAAAATTGGCGATACCGTAAGAATCATGGAGACTCGTCCACTATCGAAAGACAAGCGCTTCAGACTGGTAGAAATCGTTGAAGTAGCTATCGTTCTCTAAATAGCGCAATCAGTACCCTAGCATTTTTTCCGAAAGGAGGACGCCAAAAATGATTCAACCATTTACACGTTTAAGAGTTGCCGACAACTCTGGCGCTAAAGAATTGATGTGTATCCGCGTTTTGGGCGGCACAGGCCGTCGCGTAGGTCACATTGGCGATTTGATCGTTTGCTCCGTCAAACAAGCAACACCAGGCGGCGTTGTCAAAAAGGGTGACGTAGTTAAGGCGGTTATCGTTCGTACGAAACGTTCCGTTCGTCGTAAAGACGGTTCCTACATCGCATTCGACGAGAATGCTGCTGTAATCGTTAAGGAAGATAAGAGCCCACGCGGCACACGTATCTTTGGACCAGTTGCTCGTGAGCTTCGCGATAAGGATTTCATGAAAATCGTATCGCTTGCACCAGAAGTAATTTAATGATCAACCAGATAAAACCTGAAAGCTTAAGCGAGCAGGAGGTGTAACAAAATGCCAAGGCTGAAAAAAGTATTGGAATCCCACAATAACAAGCTGCACGTTAAAAAAGATGACACGGTTATCGTCATTACCGGTAAAGACAAAGGTAAGAAGGGCCGCGTCATCGCAGCTTATCCGCGTGAGAACCGCGTACTTGTAGAAGGTGTGAACATGGTGAAGAAGCATTCGCGTCCTTCCCAAGCGAACCCGCAAGGCGGTATCATCGAGCAAGAAGCTGCGATTCATGTGTCGAACGTCATGCACATTGATCCTAAGAGCGGCGGGGTAACTCGCATCGGATACAAAGTGCAGGATAACGGCAAAAAAGTACGGATTGCTAAGAAATCCGGAGCAGTGATCGACTAATCGTTAATGTAGGAAAGGAGGTCCATGATCAATGACAGCAAGATTGAAAGGTCGCTTTCTTAATGAAATCACTCCTGCTTTGATGCAGAAGTTCAACTATACTTCGGTTATGCAAGTGCCGAAAATTGAGAAAGTCGTAATCAACATGGGTGTTGGCGAAGCGGTTTCCAACTCCAAAATTCTTGATGTAGCAGTTGAAGAATTGCGCATCATTTCCGGTCAAAAGCCGGTTGTCACTCGTGCTAAAAAGTCTATTGCAGGCTTTAAGCTTCGTGAGGACATGCCAATCGGGGTTAAGGTTACGCTGCGCGGCGAGCGCATGTATCACTTCCTTGATAAACTGTTCAACATTTCGCTTCCACGCGTACGTGACTTCCGCGGTGTATCAACCAAAGCATTCGACGGTCGCGGTAACTACACGCTGGGCCTTAAAGAACAGCTGATCTTCCCAGAGATCGAGTACGATAAAGTTGATAAAGTACGTGGTATGGATATCGTCATCGTAACGACGGCGAAATCGGACGAAGAATCTCGTGAGCTGCTGACCCAAATGGGCATGCCGTTCGCGAAGTAATCCACTTTTAGGAGGTGTAATACCCAGTGGCAAAAACTTCGATGAAAGTGAAGCAACAACGCACACCGAAATTCAAAGTGCGCGCTTATACGCGCTGTGAGCGTTGCGGCCGTCCGCACTCTGTTTTGCAAAAGTTTAAAATTTGCCGGATTTGTTTCCGCGAATTAGCATACAAGGGCCAGATTCCTGGCGTTAAAAAAGCAAGCTGGTAATCAAGCCTAGTTCGGGAAGGAGGTTCACATAAATGGTTATGTCTGATCCGATTGCAGATATGTTGACACGTGTTCGTAACGCGAATCTCGTTCGTCACGAGACTGTGGAAATGCCTGCTTCGAAAGTGAAGAAGCAAATCGCTGAAATTTTGAAGCGCGAGGGCTTTATCCGCGACGCAGAATATATCGAGGACAACAAACAAGGGATTATCCGTATTTTCTTGAAATACGGCCCTAACCAAGAGCGCGTTATCACTGGTTTGAAGCGTATCTCGAAACCAGGCCTGCGTGTTTACACGCAAGCAACTGAGATTCCTCGCGTGCTTGGCGGACTTGGAATAGCGATCATTTCCACGTCCAAAGGCGTAATGACAGATAAAGAAGCTCGCCAAGTTAAATCTGGCGGCGAAGTTGTCTGCTACGTTTGGTAAGAAATAAGTCAGAAAGACAGGAGGTGTAACAATGTCCCGTATTGGTCGTAAACCAATTGCAGTCCCTGCTGGTGTAAGCATCAACTTGGACAACACAGTGATTACTGTAAAAGGACCTAAAGGCACGCTTTCCCGTGAAATTCATAAGGAAATGAAAGTGAATGTAACGGAGAACGAAATCGTGGTTGAACGTCCTTCCGACAATAAATTGCATCGTTCCCTGCACGGAACGACTCGCAGCATTATCGCAAACATGGTGACAGGCGTTACAGACGGCTTCTCGAGAAATCTTGAGCTGGTAGGCGTAGGTTACCGTGCAAGCAAATCTGGCGACAAAATCGTGTTGAACGTTGGTTACTCTCACCCGGTTGAGATTGCTCCCGAGAGCAACATCGAGTTTGAGGTTCCAGTTAACACGAAAATTACCGTTCGCGGTATCGACAAAGAGCGCGTAGGCGCTGTTGCCGCTCAAATCCGTGCCGTACGCGAGCCTGAGCCGTATAAAGGCAAAGGTATCAAATACGAAGGCGAGCGCATCATCCGCAAAGAAGGTAAAGCTGGTAAGAAGAAATAAGGAACGTGAAACGTTCCTTAAGATAGCTTCCTAAGGCAAAAGGAAAGGAGTGAACCAAGCATGATTACGAAAGGCGACAAAAACAAGGCTCGTCTGAAAAGACACCTTCGTGTTCGTAAGAAAATCAACGGTACAGCAGCACGTCCGCGTCTGTCTGTATTCCGTTCCTCCAAGCACATTTACGCACAATTGATCGACGACGTAGCAGGTGTAACACTGGCTTCCGCATCCACTAAGGATAAAGAACTAGTTGAAGCGATTGGAAACGGCGGCAACGTTGATTCCGCTGCGAAAGTTGGCGAGTTGATCGCACAACGCGCTCAAGCAAAAGGCGTAACTGTGGTCGTATTCGACCGCGGTGGTTATCTGTATCACGGCAGAATTCAGGCGCTGGCAACAGCAGCTCGCGAAGCAGGCCTGAGTTTCTAATATCTAATAAGGAGGTAAAATGACTTGCGTGTAGATCCTAATACGTTAGAACTGACTGAAAAAGTCGTTCATATCAACCGCGTAGCAAAAGTTGTTAAAGGCGGACGCCGCTTCAGCTTCAGTGCGCTTGTAGTAGTTGGCGACGGTAAAGGCTACGTTGGCGCAGGGATCGGTAAAGCGGGCGAAGTACCTGATGCGATTCGCAAAGGTATTGAAGACGCTAAGAAAAACCTGATCCATGTACCACTCGTAAACACAACAATTCCTCACCTTGTAATCGGAAGTTTCTGTGCAGGAGAAGTTCTTCTGAAGCCAGCTTCCGAGGGTACAGGTGTTATCGCAGGCGGCCCGGTTCGTGCAGTTCTTGAACTTGCAGGCGTAGGCGACATTTTAACGAAATCTCTTGGTTCTTCGAATTCCCTGAACATGGTAAACGCGACTCTTGAGGGTCTCTCCCGTCTGAAACGTGCGGAAGACGTTGCCAAGCTGCGTGGAAAAACAGTCGAAGAGCTGTTAGGTTAAGGAGGGGTATACGATGGCAAAATTGCAAATCACCCTCGTTCGCAGTTTGATTGGCCGCAACGAGAAACAACGTGCAACGGTTGAATCGCTCGGCCTTCGCAAAATTCGTCAATCGGTCGTTCTTAACGACAACCCGGCTATCCGCGGCATGGTTAACCATGTTAGCCACTTGGTCAAAGTGGAAGAAGTTTAATACCATTTACCGATAGCTCGGACATTTACGAAATCTACAAGGAGGTGCACGAACGATGAAATTGCATGACTTAGCACCAGCACCGGGCTCGACTCAAGCGCCTAAGCGCAAAGGTCGCGGTATCGGTACCGGTAACGGCAAGACGGCCGGCAGAGGTCACAAAGGTCAAAACGCTCGCTCCGGCGGCGGTGTTCGCCCAGGTTTTGAGGGCGGCCAGAACCCATTGTACCGCCGCGTTCCGAAGCGTGGCTTCAACAACCCTTTCCGTACCGAATATGCGATTGTCAACATTGAAGAGCTGAACAGCTTTGCAGCAGGTACTGAAGTTACACCAGAAGTTCTTCTTGAACAAGGTATTGTCAAAAATCCTTTGGCAGGAATCAAGATCTTGGGTAATGGTGAATTGAATGTAGCTCTTACTGTTAAGGCGAAAAAGTTCTCTCAATCTGCGGTAGAGAAAATCCAGGCTGCCGGCGGTAAAACCGAGGTGATCTAATTGTTCACAACCGTGTCCAACATATGGAAAGTGGCGGATCTGCGTACACGGATCCTATTCACGCTTTTCATCCTATTCATTTACCGGATCGGATCTTTTATTCCTGTACCGGGTGTTAACAAAGATGTCTTCAAGAACATGGATTCACAGGGCGCTGATTTGTTCGGTCTTCTGAACACCTTCTCCGGAGGAGCGCTCTTCCAGTTCTCCATCTTCGCGCTTTCCATTACACCATACATTACAGCTTCCATCATTGTGCAGCTGTTATCGATGGATGTAATTCCGAAGTTTGCAGAGTGGGCAAAAGAAGGCGAAAACGGTAAAAAGAAACTTGCTCAAATCACGCGTTACGGAACAATCATTCTCGGTCTGGTGCAAGGCTTCGCTACGGCGATTGGCTTTAACCGTCAGTTCGGCTTTGAGATGATTCCTGGCGCAACCTTCGTAGATTACCTGGTCATTGCTATCATCCTTACGGCGGGCGTTGCCTTCCTGATGTGGCTTGGCGAGCAAATCACGGAGAGAGGTATCGGCAACGGTATCTCGATTCTGATCTTCTCGGCGATTGTATCCGGCATTCCGGGTCACATTCGTACGATTTATGAAGATCAATTTGTTGGTGCTCAAGATCAGCTTTTCTTGAACATTGCTAAGGTAGTACTGATCCTAGTTGCGGTTATCGCAATTATCGTTGGTGTTATCTTCATCCAGCAAGGTATTCGGAAGATTCCGGTTCAATACGCGAAGCGTGTTGTTGGACGCAAAATGTACGGTGGACAATCGACTCACATTCCGATGAAGGTTAATGGCGCAGGGGTTATCCCGGTCATCTTCGCGGTTTCGTTGCTCATGTTCCCGACTACAATTGCGAACTTCTGGTCTGATAAGGCTTGGGCGCAATGGATTATCAACAATATGCAGCATGACCAAGCGCTTGGCATGGTCCTGTACGTATTGCTAATTATCGGTTTCACTTTCTTCTACACATTCGTGCAAATTAATCCGGTGCAAATGGCTGATCAGATGAAGAAGAACGGCGGTTACATTCCTGGCATTCGTCCGGGCAAGCCAACTTCGTCCTATCTGACTCGCGTATTGTCGCGGATCACCTTGACGGGTGCGATCTTCCTGGCGGTTATCTCCGTTTTCCCGGTGTTCTTCGGAGCATTGGCAGGATTACCGCGCTCGGTGCAGCTTGGTGGTACTTCGCTCCTCATCGTTGTCGGCGTTGCGCTTGATACGATGAAGCAGATCGAGGGCCAGTTGATCAAACGCCATTACAAAGGGTTTATCAATAAATAACATTAGGTTCGAAGGCGGGCTGCAGCGCATTCGCGAGTAGCCCGAACGAGCCTATTGTGTTTAAAGCGAGGAACACGGTAATGAACATTTTATTCATGGGCCCTCCAGGAGCCGGCAAAGGTACGCAAGCTGAGCGTATCGTAGAAGAGTTCGGTATCCCGCACATTTCGACCGGCGATGCGTTCCGCCTTGCGATGAAGCAAGAGACGCAGCTTGGTTTGAAAGCGAAGGAATATGTAGATCAAGGTCTGCTTGTTCCGGATGAAATTACAAATGGTATCGTGAAAGAGCGTCTTGCTCTGGATGATTGCCTAAAAGGGTTTTTGCTTGACGGATTCCCTCGTACGCTCCAGCAAGCCGAAGCGCTTGATGCGATGCTGAGCGAGCTCGGCCGCAGCATTGACCATGTCGTGAACTTGAAAGTTGATCGCGGATTGTTGCTTGCTCGTTTGACGGGTAGACGAATCTGCAAATCTTGCGGAACGACCTACCATGTATTATTCAATCCTCCGAAAGTCGAAGGCGTCTGCGATAAAGACGGCGGAGAGCTGTATCAGCGTTCTGATGATACAGAGGAGAAAGTGGGCACGCGCCTGGACGAATATACGTCCAAGACGGCTCCGCTTCTTGATTACTACAGCGGTAAGGGTCTCCTACGCGAAGTCGACGGCGAGAAAGATATTGATGTCGTAACATCCGATATCGTTTCCTGCTTGAAAGGTACGTTGTAATGATTATATGCAAATCCGAATCGGAGCTGCGATTAATGAGGGAAGCCGGACGCATCGTTGCGGAGACGCATCGACTAATGGCACAGGCGGTTAAGCCGGGAGTCACCACTGGTGAACTCGACGAGATTGCTGAGAAGTACATTAGAAGCCAAGGCGCAATTCCTTCATTTAAAGGTTACAATGGATTTCCTTCCAGCATATGCGCTTCTGTCAATGACGAGCTGGTACACGGCTTCCCTGGATCACGCAAGTTGAACGAAGGCGATATTATTAGTATTGATATCGGCGCGCAGTATGAAGGCTTTCATGGTGATTCCGCTTGGACCTACGCGGTCGGCAGCGTAACGCCGGAAGTTCAAAGGCTGCTAGACGTAACGGAAGAATCGCTTTATGCGGGTCTTGCGCTCGTGAAGCCGGATGTCAGACTTTATACGGTATCGCACGCCATCCAGAAGGTAATTGAAGCAGCAGGCTTCTCAGTTGTTCGGGAATACGTAGGGCACGGGATCGGCGCGGATCTGCATGAAGAGCCGCAAATACCGAACTACGGCATACCGGATAGAGGGCCGCGGCTGAAACCGGGTATGGCGCTTGCAATCGAGCCGATGGTTAATATCGGAGAGCGATATGTTCGGACGCTCGAGGACAATTGGACAGTGGTAACGCAAGACGGCTCCTGGTGCGCTCATTTTGAGCATACGGTTGTCGTCACGGAGGACGGCTTTGAGATTACGACCATACTGCCGGAGCAGACAGAGGCTTAAGTCGATGGAAACTCAACCGCAGATTGGCCAGTTTGTCAAAGTGCTTCGAGGCAAAGACGAAGAGAGCTATGCCGTTGTGATCGCCATCATCGACGAGCGATTCGTCCTGATTGCGGACGGCGACAAGCGAAGATTCGATTCGCCGAAGAAAAAGAACGTTCTACATTTACAGTTACAGCCTGCCATCAGTCAAGAGGTTACAACCAGCTTGCATGAGTCTGGCAGGGTGACCAATGCCAAGTTACGTTATGTGATTCAGAAGTATGCGTATGCGAAAGGAGAATGACGGTTGGCTAAAGAAGACGTCATTGAGGTCGAAGGCACGGTTATTGAGCCGTTGCCAAATGCCATGTTCAAGGTGGAGCTGGAGAACGGTCATCAAATTCTCGCCCATGTTTCCGGCAAGCTCAGAATGCACTTTATCCGCATCCTGACAGGAGACAAAGTGGTTATACAGTTATCGCCTTATGATTTATCAAGAGGGCGCATCACCTATCGGAAGTAAGCCGTGACTTACGGCTTGCCCACGAAAGATTCGGGAGGTAATCACAATGAAGGTTAGACCTTCGGTAAAGCCGATTTGCGAAAAATGCAAAGTCATTCGTCGTAAAGGCAACGTTATGGTGATTTGTGAAAATCCGAAACACAAACAAAAACAAGGTTAAAAGGAGGGAAATATAGCCCATGGCACGTATAGCTGGTGTAGATATTCCGCGCGACAAGCGCGTTGAAATCGCCCTGACGTATATTTTTGGTATCGGTAAAACGACTTCTCAAAAAATTATTGCTTCGACTGAAGTAAATCCGGACACTCGCGTTCGCGATTTGACTGAAGACGAGCTGGCTCGTTTGCGCGAAGCCATCGACAAATCGGTAAAAGTGGAAGGCGACTTGCGTCGTGAAATTTCACTTAACATTAAACGTCTGACTGAGATCGGCTGCTACCGTGGTCTTCGTCACCGTCGCGGTCTTCCTGTTCGCGGTCAACGTACGAAAACTAACGCGCGCACACGCAAAGGTCCTCGTCGTACTGTAGCGAACAAGAAGAAATAAGAAGGGAGGATAATGATCAATGGCTAAACCAAAAAAAGTCGTTCGCACGAAACGTCGCGACCGGAAAAATATTGATAGCGGCGTGGCTCATATCCGTTCCACGTTCAACAACACGATCGTTACCATCACTGATCCGCACGGTAACGCAATTTCATGGGCTAGCTCCGGCAACCTTGGTTTCAAGGGTTCCCGCAAAAGCACCCCGTTTGCCGCTCAAATGGCTGCTGAATCCGCTGCGAAAGCAGCAATGGAGCACGGCATGAGAACGGTCGAAGTTATGGTTAAAGGACCAGGCGCAGGCCGTGAAGCTGCGATTCGTTCGCTTCAAGCTGCTGGACTGGAAGTTAACCTCATTAAGGATGTTACGCCAGTTCCACACAACGGATGCCGTCCGCCAAAACGTCGTCGCGTATAGTCTGATCCACGGTGGTATCAAATAACTGCAACTTGTGAATAATGGTTGTGAAGGTTTGGCATACTACGAGATTTGACATAAAAACGACAAGGTAACGGAGCGACGTTTGAAGGAGGGTACTATTGTGATTGAGATCGAAAAGCCGAAAATCGAAACCGTAGAACTGAACGATGAAGGAACCTACGGACGTTTCGTGGTCGAGCCGCTGGAACGCGGATACGGCACGACGCTTGGAAATTCGCTTCGCCGAATTCTGTTGTCGTCATTGCCTGGTGCGGCTGTAACGTCGGTTCAAATTGACGGCGTGCTGCATGAGTTTTCTACGGTTCCTGGAGTGATTGAAGACGTAACGGAAATCATCCTGAACCTGAAAGGCCTGTCGCTCAAAATCCACTCCGACGAAGAGAAGGTGCTGGAAATCGACGCGGAAGGCGAAGGCAACGTAACAGCGGGAGACATTCGGGCAGATAGCGATGTCGAGATTTTAAGCCCTGATCTTCACATTGCGACCTTGGCCTCCGGAGCGCGACTCCATATGCGGATTTTTGCTAATCGGGGACGCGGTTACGTGCAAGCGGACCGGAACAAGAGCGACGATCAACCGATTGGCGTCATTCCTGTCGATTCGATCTACACGCCCATTACTCGAGTTAATTACAGCGTAGAAAACACTCGCGTCGGCCAAGTCACTAACTATGACAAGCTGACGCTGGAAGTATGGACGGATGGCAGTATTCGCCCTGAAGAGGCTGTAAGCCTCGGCGCTAAAATATTGACCGAGCACTTGGACTTGTTCGTTGGATTAACGGATGAAGCCAAAGATGCGGAGATCATGGTTGAGAAGGAAGAAGATAAGAAAGAGAAAGTCTTGGAGATGACCATCGAAGAGCTGGATCTTTCGGTACGTTCATATAACTGCTTGAAACGTGCGGGCATCAATACCGTTCAAGAGCTGATCACGAAATCCGAAGAGGACATGATGAAGGTTCGTAACTTGGGCCGCAAGTCGCTTGAGGAAGTTCAAGAGAAGCTGGAAGAACTGGGTCTTGGCCTTCGCATGGAAGAATAGCAGTACACAGCTAGATCTGACAACAGAGCAAGGGAGGGGAAAACAAGATGGCATATCAAAAATTGGGACGTGACGCTAGTGCACGGAAAGCATTGTTCCGTGACCTCGTTACTGATCTGTTCCTGTATGAGCGCATTCAAACGACTGAAGCTAAAGCGAAAGAGGTTCGTTCTATCGCTGAAAAGTTGATCACTAAAGCTAAGAAAGGTGATCTTCACGCTCGTCGTCAAGTGGCAGCATTTGTGCGTCGCGAATCCGTAGACGGTGAGCAAGACGCAATCCAAAAGCTGTTCTCCGAACTGGCTACTCGCTACTCGGAGCGTGCAGGTGGATACACGCGTATCCTTAAGCTGGGTCCTCGTCGCGGCGATGCCGCGCCTATGGTTTACCTTGAGCTGGTTGACCGCGCGTAGGTTGTTGCAAGAAAAGGGTGGTCCCTCTGGGCCCACCTTTTTTGTTTGCCAGCGAGAAAGAAACGGGTATCGGTTATGGCCAGCTAGAGCGCTGCATTTAATGAGATTAGTAGTATGAGCTAAGCAGGTCGATTTCACCGACTTAAATAAATGAGAGTAGGCGTGGCAGACGATTTAAGTCGCTGAAATCGACTTACAGTAGCAGTTGAGGCAGAATGGAGCAGATTAGGTCGATTTCATCGACCTAATCGTTCACTTGCACATGATAAGGGGTAGAGGGTGACAACTATGCGCAATATCGGCGTAAAGGTCAGTTATGATGGAACGAACTTTAACGGCTTTCAGTCGCAGCCATATGGACGGACGGTGCAGGACGAGATTGAGAAAGCTATTAAACATTTGTCGGGGGAAAACATCATCATTATAGGTTCAGGCCGGACGGATGCGGGGGTTCATGCGTTAGGACAAGTATTTAACTTTCATACGTCGTCGACGATACCGACCGAGCGATGGGCGATTGCGCTTAACACTCGGCTTCCAAAAGATATTGTTATTCTGGACGCATGGAATGTACCGGATAACTTTCACTCCAGACGCTCGGCGAAGCGGAAGACCTACCGGTATACGATCGATATGGGCAAATTTCCGGACGTATTCGCCAGATCGTATCGCTTCCATCATCCGACCAAGCTGAATGCTGAAGCGATGGCAGAGGGAGTACGGCATCTCATTGGCACGCATGATTTCACCTCCTACACGTCTATCCATTCGACGAAGCCTCATCATATTCGCACCATCTATGAAGCATACTTTGAACAGGAAGGTGGGGCGCTTCATCTCTATATTACGGGAAATGGCTTTCTCTATAATATGGTCCGCGTCATTATGGGGACATTGCTGTGGGTAGGACAAGGCAAGCTAAAGCCGGATGATATGAAACGCATTCTGGAAGGCAAATTACGTTCGCTAGCCGGTCCTACTGCTATGCCGCATGCCCTGACTCTAATGGATGTGGAATATGGCGAAGGCGGAGTTGCAGATCACTTAAACAGCAGCATGGATGAGGATGACGAGTGAGGAACTCTCTCTGTTCATGAGGACAGCGTAGCGATAGGAGTGGAACGGGACTAACCCCGTAACGTCAGACAAATCCAAATACCTCCAAGGCTATCCCCATATCTGATGACATGGATCTTTTTCTTGAAGGTGTTTGGATTCTTGTCTTACTAACAAGGGTAGTCCCAGTCGGATGTTTTTACATTTTGCATGCATTCAACTTAACGGGTAGCCGCAGGCAATCCTTGCATCAGTATTATTTCAGAGTAAAGTTCCCTGAACCTGTCTTAACGTTCAGCTTAGTTTCGCCGCTGCCGAACTTGCCTTTGATACTGCGGGAGCCCTTCGATCCGCTGTCATAGGTGAAGTCGTCCTTCTGAATGACGCCTTCTCCGGAACTTGCTTTGAACTGCACGCTGAGGGAGTTTGGATTGTTGGCCAGTGTGATGGTTACATTGCCAGCACCCGTATTAAGCTCAGTATCACGGGTAATGCTGTCTGCCTCCACCTTAATATTGCCTGAGCCCGTCTTTCCCTTCAGCGCCGCTGTGCCATCCTTGAAATGCACGTTGCCACTGCCTACTTTAAAGCTAATGTTGTCCGATTCATACCCCTTCATCGAGAGGTTTCCGCTTTGCGTAGTGAGATCCATGCTCTTGGCCGTTATCGAGCGTAAATTAAGGTTTCCGCTATTAACGGTGACGATCAGGTTATTGCTCGTTTTGAGCTCGGTTGCTTTCACATTGCCCGAGTTGGTGTGCAGTTTCGTGTTCTCAGCATTTATCCCTTGGACGGCCAAGTTGCCGCTATTCAGATCTACACTTAGCTGACTCCATGTTTTCTCCGGCAGCTCGACCGTCATTTTTACGCCATTAAGACCAAAGCCGAAGCGAAAGCCACGGTCGCTTTTCAGGGAGAGCTGAAGGGTACCCTCTTTCTTGCTGCTTTCAATCTTTAAGTTTTTGACGTAGTTTTTGGAAGCCCAGCCTTCCAGCTTTATGACGACATCAGAGCCGCTGCCTGGTACAAGGACGACATCTGTGCTGCCTGATGATATGTCGAGATTGCGGATATCGCTGGCGTCAATCGTCTCCTGTTCGCTCACCTCGGTTGCTAAGACGTTGCGAATGCTTTCGAACGTGGTATTGCTTCCGTTCTCATATACGTAGAGCACGCCAATGATGCCTACGATAATTAAAATAATGCCAATCGTGGTTTTGGGTCTCATTGTTATTCTCTCTCCTAATGTACAGCACTCAAGAACAAACCCACTCGTTCATGATGCCTGTTATTATCCTCATTGTAGCAATCTGAAGAAGTTGAAGGAACAGTCCCTTGATGGGGGAGGACTCGGTCTGGAGACCGAGATTTGTACGACGGGAGCGGTATGTATCGTCTCGGAGGGCTTTCAATTGGATTACAACGATGCAAGCTTGAACTCCGTCTCTTGTACTGGTGGCCGATCAGTCTTATTATAAGTTCGAAGTTCAAAAAAACAGCTTTGCTTTTATGAAAGAAAACGGAAAAACAACTTGCACTTTGCTAGGCTATATTGTATCATATAACTTGTGCTTTCTTAGTGGCTCTCCCACAGCCCCGACTAAGAATGGCCACCAAATGCAAGTTTCAACGATGAATATCAAACCAACGGAAACGTTGTTATAAAAACGATTATTGTAACAGAATTAAGGAGGATCATCCATGCGTACCACCTATATGGCTAAGCCAAATGAAGTTGAGCGTAAATGGTTCGTCATTGATGCGGAAGGCAAAACCCTTGGTCGTCTGGCTAGCGAAGCTGCAAGCCTGATCCGTGGCAAGCACAAACCGCAATTTACGCCGCATGTTGACACTGGCGATTTCGTTGTCGTGATCAACGCTGAGAAAATTGTTCTTACAGGCAACAAAATGGCAAACAAAATGTACTACCGTCACTCCATGTACACTGGCGGCCTTAAGGTCACTCCAGCTCATGAAATGGTTAAGAACAAGCCAGAGCGCGTAATCGAACTGGCTGTGCACGGCATGTTGCCTAAGAACCGTCTTGGTAACAAAATGAAGCTTAAATTGAAAGTTTACGCAGGTGCGGAACATCCACATCAAGCCCAAAACCCTGAAGTCTACGAGCTTCGCGGGTAATAAAGAGGAGGACACGTTTCATGGCTCAAGTGCAATACTATGGAACCGGTCGTCGTAAACACTCTGTTGCACGTGTACGTCTTGTGCCGGGTGAAGGACGAATCATTGTTAATAAACGCGATTTGAATGAATATTTCGGTTTGGAAACACTCAAGCTGATCGTAAAACAACCGCTTAACCTGACTGACACATTGTCCAAATACGATGTATTGGTTATCGCTAACGGCGGCGGCATGTCCGGTCAAGCTGGCGCAATCCGCCACGGTATCTCCCGTGCTCTGCTGAAAGCAGACCCTGAGTTCCGTCCGGCTCTGAAGCGCGCAGGCTTCCTGACTCGCGATCCGCGTATGAAAGAACGTAAAAAATACGGTCTTAAAGCGGCTCGTCGCGCTCCACAGTTCTCGAAACGTTAATCGATGTTCACAAAACGCTTTCTCTGTTCTCAGAGAAGGCGTTTTTTTGTGTATTTCTTTTTGGATACCACTAAAACACTTAGGAACATGCCCGTGCTGCCATGAATCTAATGATATATCTTAGCCCAACTCCACCTTTTGATGGTATTTTTTAAGTAAATGTGTAAAGTTCTGATTGAACTAGCGTGATGAAAGGCATATAATCAATAATACAGACTACTTTACTTGGAATTGATAACGGAGGTCATACGTATGAATCTGTTTGAGAAGGAAGCACTTATTGCACAAAAGGCTGTCGAGTTGGAGAATACGACACCGGAGGACATTATTCGTTTTGCCGTAGAAACATTTCCGAATATTACGTTTGCGTGCAGCTTTGGAGCGGAAGATGTCGTTCTGGTAGACATGCTGCAGAAGGTTAGCCCGAAGACGGATATTTTCTACTTAGACACGGATTTCCATTTCAACGAGACTTATGAGACACGTGATCGGCTTGTCGAGCGTTATCCAGGCATTCCTTTCGTAGAAGTGAAACCGGAGATTACACCTGAAGAGCAAGCAGCTCAATTCGGCGATGAGCTGTGGAAGTCCGATGCCAACAAATGTTGCGATATTCGCAAGGTACAGCCACTGACGAAGATTTTGTCCAAATACGAAGCATGGATTACGGGCATTCGCCGTGATCAGGCGCCAACGCGCGCCAACTCGAAGAAGATCGAATACGATGTGAAATTTGGACTGGTAAAGTTTAATCCGATTGCGCATTGGACGAATGAAGATGTGTGGAACTACATCCGTGAGCACGACATTGTCTACAATCCCCTGCATGATAATTACTACCCAAGCATTGGATGCGAATATTGCACACGCCAGGTTATGCCGGGCGAGGATCCGCGTGCGGGACGCTGGTCGGGACAAGAGAAGACGGAGTGCGGGCTTCATAAATAAATCATTTGCGAAGGCATATATAGGAGGACTTTAACGAATATGAGTCAAATCTTACCTCATGGCGGCTTGCTGGTTAACCGGATCGCCGATGGCGCAGAGCGCGAAGCGCAGCTGCAGGAAGCAAAGGGCCTTAATTTTATTACCATTAATACATGGACGATATCCGATCTGGACCTCATCGGCGTAGGTGCATTTTCACCTCTGACCGGATTTTTGAACAAAGAAGATTATACATCTGTCATTGAGAAGACCAGACTGGCAAGCGGACTAGTGTGGAGTATTCCCATTACGCTGGCAGTGGATGATGCAAAAGCATCGGAGTTGAAGGTAGGCGAGAAAGCAGCGCTGATCGGCGAGGACGGTGTTACCTACGGAACGATTACTGTGGAGAGCGTATATACGGTTGATCAAAAAGTAGAAGCCGTGAATGTGTTCAAAACAGACGATACGGAGCATCCAGGGGTACAGAAGCTATTAGAGCGGCCGTCAACCTATGTAGGCGGACCAATTACCGTTCTGAACCGTCCGCAGCCGGAGAAGTTCCAGGAATTTTACTTCGACCCTGCCGAGACGCGCAGATTGTTCGCAGAGAAGGGCTGGAAGACGGTAGTAGGCTTTCAGACCCGTAATCCCGTTCACCGCGCACATGAGTATATCCAAAAGACGGCTATGGAAATAGTCGATGCTCTTTTCTTAAACCCGCTTGTCGGAGAGACGAAATCGGATGATGTTCCGGCGAATGTACGGATGAAGAGCTATCTGGCGCTGTTGGATAACTACTATCCGGCAGATCGTGCTTTCCTCGGCGTATTCCCTGCTGCAATGCGTTATGCAGGTCCGCGTGAAGCGATCTTTCATGCGATCGTTCGGAAAAATTATGGCTGCACTCACTTTATCGTGGGGCGCGATCATGCAGGAGTAGGCGATTATTACGGTACTTATGAGGCTCAGGATCTGCTGAAGTCGATCCCGGCTGAAGATTTGGGCATTACACCGCTATATTTCGAGCATAGCTTCTTCTGTACAGCTTGTGGTAATATGGCTACGTCGAAGACATGTCCGCATGACAAGGCATCCCATTTGACGCTGTCCGGCACGAAGGTGCGCGCGATGCTACGCGACGGCGTATGTCCTCCTCCTGAATTCTCGCGACCAGAGGTTGCGAAGATTCTGATCGAAGGCATGACGGAGCAGCCGGTCGGCTAATAAACATGAAGTGGGGATCGCAATTGCCGATCCGGCACATAATTGACCATCTCGTCCCATATATATGAATGTGCGCTTAAGGCTTATCCTAGTCGAACGTTGACTTGCCTTATCGCGCATTCATTGAGAGGGAAGACGAGGTGGTTTTTTGATGCGCGGAATGAGGCGACACTTTGTCGTATGGATGACTTATAAGGGAGCGCTGCGTCTGGGCGTAGCCTGTCTGGTCATTGTGCTTGCCGCTGTGCTGCTTCGCAAGAGCTTGCCTGCGTCAAGCACTTGGTCGTATTGGACATTGCCGCTCTCCGGCAAAACGATTGCGATTGATGCGGGACACGGGGGAGCGGATGGAGGCGCGGTGAGCAAGAGCGGTATTATCGAGAAGGATTTGAATTTGGCAATCGCCCTTTACTTGCGTGATTACTTACAGGAAGCCGGCGCTGCCGTCATAATGACCCGAGAAGGGGATTATGATCTCGCTTCAGGAGATGCTCATGCCTACAGCAAGCGCAAGACGGAGGATTTGAAGCGGAGGGCGACACTTATTAACGAGAGTGGAGCTTCAGTGGTGGTCAGCATTCATATGAACAGTATTCCGCAACAGAAGTGGTCGGGCGCCCAGACGTTTTATCAGCCTGACAATCATCCGGACAATCGGATCCTTGCTGCCTTTATCCAGGACGAGATCAAGCGCAATCTGGAGAATACGACCCGTATTGCCGCCAAGGTAGGAGATGTCTATCTGATGAAGGCGATTCGAGAAATACCGACTGCGCTTGTTGAAGTAGGCTTCCTATCCAACCCCGGAGAGGCGAGTCGGCTCGCGGATACGGAATATCAGAGGAAAGTTGCGGCTTCGATCTATCAGGGCGTCTTAAGATATGCTTCTGGTGAGAAGCTGAGCGGCGGTTCGGAGCGAGAGTTGGACCTTCAAAATGGAAACGGGAGGTAGCCTGTTGCTTGCCGCAAATAGCGCAATCGTTCATGCTCCTTTCATGTAACAAAGGATTCCTGTGTTATAATAGTAGGGAAGCTCTCTTAACTCATAAAGGTGGGACACATACGATGTTGACACGCGAAAAAGCAATCGAGGCCATCGAATCAGCAATGGCCAAGCAGCAATATCGCGCGGAAGGCGCTAGCTTCCGCGATGTCATGGTTCGGAACCGTCAAGTATCGTTGACGGTTCTTGGAGCGAGCGCGGAAGTGCAGCCCGCGCTCGAGGCCTCGCTTCGCGAGGCACTGGCGCCCCTCGGCGTCGAAACCGTGCATTGCCGGTTTCGGGACGAGGAAGCGCCAGCTGCCGCGGGCGGCGCGCAGTCTGCGCCCGCGGAAAGTGCGGCGCCGGGCGGCCATGCCGGCGCCAAGGCTGACGGCCCCGTACAGGGACACGGGGCCGATTTGGCCAGCCCGCTGCTGTCTTCTAGCAGCGGTACGACCTTTATTGCCGTCGCCAGCGGCAAGGGCGGCGTCGGCAAGTCCACGGTGACCGTCAATCTGGCGGTCGCCTTGGCTCGCAAAGGAAAGCGCGTCGGTATCATCGACGCGGATATCTACGGCTTTAGCGTGCCCGATATGATGGGCATCGAAGAACGTCCGGTCGTTGTCAATGATCGTGTCATCCCGATCGAGCGTTATGGCGTGAAAGTTATCTCGATGGGCTTCTTCGTGGAGGACAACAGCCCGATTGTATGGCGCGGTCCAATGCTTGGCAAGATGCTGCGCAACTTCTTCCAGGAGATCGAGTGGGGCGAGCTGGATTACATGCTGCTTGACCTGCCGCCGGGAACAGGGGACGTTGCGCTTGACGTGCATCAGATCATTCCGCAAAGCAAAGAAATTATCGTCACGACGCCGCATGCCACAGCTGCATTCGTAGCAGCCCGTGCAGGTGCGATGGCCATTAAGACGGAGCATGAAATTATCGGTGTCGTCGAGAATATGTCCTACTTCGTATCCAAGTCGGGAGAAAAGGAATACGTATTCGGACGCGGCGGCGGCGGTAAGCTGGCGGAGACGCTACATTGCGATCTGCTCGCGCAAATCCCGCTCGGCGCTCCGGACAACCACCCGTCGGAACCCGACTTCTCGCCCTCGGTCTATAAGGTTGATTCGGAGACGGGCAGCTTGTATCTGGAGCTGGCAGAGGGTGTAATCCAGCGCTGCGGGAAGTAAACCGCCCAAGCTCGGCTCACGCTGCGAGAGAAACGTAAGGAATCAAAAACCCGAACAGTCTGGCTTGCCGTAGTGGCAGGCTTGATGTTCGGGTTTTTTTGGGCACAAAGGGGAGGTTGTTACTCCATGCCTTCTTCGTCTTGCGAGCCTTGATCCTCTTCCTGTCCTTTTTGCTCATCTTGCTTTCCTTTTTTCACCTTCTCATCCGGCTTCGGCTGCAGCTCTTCTTGTACCGCTGCCTTCATGAGATCAAGCACTTCGAGCCGGAAGAGCGGATTCTGCATCGATTCCTGCATAAGCGACATGACTTCCTTGCGGTATTGGGCGCTCTTCAGTACTTCGAGAATCAGTTTCTCCATCTCCGGGTTTCTCATGGTTTTGATCAGCTCTTGCTGGTATGCGGGGTCCTTGATCAGTTCTTTATGGATATCCTTATTATCTTTGTTAACCGCTTTGGCGAATTCGCCCGCAAATCTGGTGTCGGTCATAAGCTTGCGAATGACCTTGTCATAATCGGGGGAACTGATGACATCCTTGACAGCGAGACGAACCTCCTCCTGATCTTGTACGGATAAGAGCTTGGAGGACTGCGCCGTATAGCCTGAGAGCTGCTCGGCTGATTGCTGAAGCGCCTTTTGGGCATCCTCTGTCTTCAGAATGTCAATCACCATGGATTTCATGTCCTTATAACTGAGCTGTTGCTGGGCGTTACCCGAAGATTCGGAACCGCAGCTTGTCAGCAGCAATGTTAACGCCAGTATAGATGCTGATAAAGTCCAACGGATGCGCATATCCTGCTTGCTCCCTTCTATGTCATGGCTGAGCTGTATAAATCGGTGGGGGGCGGAGGTGCCAGTGTGTCGAAGATTCATCGACATGGGCGGCCCTGCGCCTAATCGTGTTTATTATGCGCATTGTTCACTGTTTTATCATGGACGGGCATTAGCTTTTTGTTGTGATCGTGGTAAAATAAAGGGAAAACCTTCAGGGAATCGTGCAAAACAAGACCATCTTATTGAGGCTCGAATGGCTTCCCAAAACTTTATAGGGGGATTTAAACGCGTGAACATAAAAAAATGGTTCTTTTTATTTTGGAGCACCATGGCCATCGGTGCGCTAGTATGCGTTGCCGCCGGTACGATTATGCTGCTTACGAATCAGGACTTTGGTTTCCTCGGCTTTGAAGCGACCGGCTTCAATGCGATGATGATGGCGATCTCGGGCCTCATGATCGGTGCTTTCAGCCAAATGGGCTTTTTCGCTTATCTAACACTTAACTACATCGCCCTTAGTGTATTCCGCAAAAAATACTTATGGAATGCATTGCAAGGATATACGACGTTGTTTGCCGTTTTCGCACTGGGATACGTCCTGTATGAAGATCGCACGAACAATTGGTTCTTCTGGGTGCTTCCGCTTGTGACATTGGCATTGTCGCTCCTAGTATCCTGGCTGAAAGTAAAGCAAACCAAAATAACGGCTTTCATACCAACGATGTTTCTCATGTTTACGGTGACATTCATTGAAGCATGGCCAGCGTTGCAAGGGGAGACGAACGTCGCGGCTATTATCTTTATGATGGTTCCATTGTTCGTCTGCAATGCGTACCAAAATATGATGATGCACCGTCTCCTCAAAAAAGATACGGCCAACTCCACGGTAACCCCCGCGAAATCGGCCGTTTAAGCTTATTTATTCTGCTGCGCTAATTTGCCCTTTGGCGTTGGATTGGCGGTCCTGAACGGGACTGCCCTCCGTCTCCGTCTGCGTGATGAGCTGCGTTACATTGACGAAGTCATAACCTTCGGCACGCAATTGATCAACAATAGCCGGCAGAGCTTCATGGGTCTGAGTGACGGTGTCGCTCGCATGCATGAGAATGATATCGCCTGGATGGGTGCGGGTGACAACGCGATTGATGATTTTATCGGTTCCGATATTCATCCAATCCATGGAGTCCGTATCCCATTGAATGACTTTATACTGCAGTTCTTCTGCGATACGAAGCACTCTCTTGTCGAAGTCGCCATTAGGGAGACGGATCAGATTGGGCTGCTTGCCGGTTAGATCGGATAGAATAGTGTGGGCCGTCGTAATTTGCTTGCGGATATCTTCATCGCTAAGTTTGCTGTAGAAATCATGCTTGTGGCCGTGACTGCCAATCTCATAGCCAGCGTCTTGTATCTTTTTCACCAGATCGGGATGGGACTGGCTCCATACGGACGATACGAAAAAGGTCGCGTGGCTAATGTTTTTCTCCTTCAGTGCTTGAAGAATGGGCTCGGCACGCTTGTCTCCCCAACTGATGTCGAACGTAAGTGCGACCACCTTCTTATCAGTAGGTACGTTGTAGATGGCAGCAGGCTGTTGAGGGGCGAATACGGTAATGTTATCCCGTTCGGCATAGATGATGCCAATAGAGAATACCAGCGCAATTGCAATGAAGAAGTACTTCTTTAATTTCTTGCCGTTCAAGACATAAAACATATTCATGGGGAAAAGCGCTCCTCTCTTCGCTTCGCCCCGGGTAGAGGCGTCAGCTATTTACATTAGTAGTACAATCTATGCTCGTACCACTACGAGTTATTCATTATAATTTGGCAAGAAGAGATTTAATTACGGGTTCTCTATAATCGGGAGGTGTGCGTTTGTTCAAGCTCAGCGCCATCATACAGCACTTTAAAGATATGCGAGGCTATATCGGATTTGCGGCTGTTTTATTTTTTGCCGGTATTGTTGTCGGGGGAACGAATGAAGGTTTCCACTCTTTTCTTGAATCACAGCTGGCAGGGTTAGGTCAACTTGTCGAAGCAGTAGATAAGAGCAGCAATCCTACTTTGATGATGATGGTTGTCATTTTCCTTAATAATGCGATCAAGTCGATATTAGTGATGTACCTAGGCGCATTCTTTGGCATTTTGCCACTTATGTTCCTCGCTATTAATGGAATGGTAATCGGCTTTGTATTGAAAGTTACAGCAGAATCGCCAAATGCACTACCGGTATGGGAGTTGGTTGTCAAAGGTTTGCTGCCTCATGGCATTATTGAGATCCCTGCCATTATCATTGCTTGTGCATATGGAATGAAGTTCGGCACATTAGTATTCAGAGCGACAGGGAACTTATTGTTTGTCAGAAGCAATTTGCCTCTGATTGGGCGGGAGATAGAGCACTTCGCGATTCGAACCGTACCGATGATGGTCATTTTGACCGTAGGTCTGCTTGCAGCATCCATTATCGAAAGTACAATAACCGTGTGGTTATTGAAGTCGTAATAGGTAAACTTGCGACTTTGTCCTTTATAGGGCAGTAGTGGATTTTGAAATGAAACGAGGCATAATTTCCTTAAGCTTTATAAGGAGGTTATGCCTTTCTCTGTATCATTGGAGTATTCATTGAAGATCAGTGTCTCAATACTGATAGCAACAGCATTAGTTTAGGAAGTTTTATGGTAGGAATAGTGCAGAAACTCGTCCTTTGAAAAAATCGAGGGCTGAGCGGTGTAATAATATTTCCAATATTTGAGCATAACAGTAAGGCGGTGTCCAAGCGCATTTGCGAAGGTGCCGCCTTTTGTTCGTCTTATGACGGTCCATATGCGCTATATACCCCAAAGGAGGCCGCTTACGGTTATGCTCGGAATATTATTCAACGACAAAGAGTGCAAGGAACTCGATTACGTATTGCGCAAGGAACTGGATGAGATGCTGCTTGATCTGAATGACTCCCGATTAGATGGCGATATCAAGAGTGCCATAGCAAGAAGGTACAAAATCATCTTCAGAATGTATGCTCGAATCGCTTCCCCAAAGGAGCTTTCGCGCTACGCGCTTAATGCGAGAACATACCGATCCTAAGGCTAAAAAAAGCTTTTTAAAAAAATATAAAAAAAGGGGTTGCATTTAATTGGGCCCCTGTGATATATTATTACTTGTCGCCGCTGAGACATACGGCCGACACGCAAGAAACGAAAGACAAGAGATTGTTCTTTGAAAACTGAACAACGAGCGAAACTGCCCGATACAATCGCAAGATTGAATCGATAACGAAGTTTACTTAATCAGCTTGCTGGTT
>NZ_QUBQ01000001.1 GCF_003388735.1 Paenibacillus paeoniae | reverse complement strand
CTTTTACAACCGGAAGCGAATCCATGGGTCGCTGGGGTATTTATCCCCCGTTCGATTCGAAGAGGCGTACTACAAAACCATCGCATGAGTAACGTTATGTGTTGTCCACTTTCTTGAAAGAGGTCCAAAATGTCCATAAGCCAGGAATTTGTCAAGAAAAAGCGTGAATTATTCTTCTAATGGTCATTAGTGTCCAATATACAAATTGAAATTACTTTATTTTCGTTCTAACGGTCATGATTGACCACTTGATAGGTGCGATAACGCTGCTGTTCATTGTGAACCATTAAAACACTCATTTCCACAAGCCTGTCTAAAATACGTCTCGTATGTCTAGTGGATCGATTCAGGTGCAAGGCAAGTTCATCGGAGCGAAAAGGTCGAATGACACTACGCGCAAACCGTAAAGTCTCTGTTTCAATCCAACTGAGCGAATGATTTGTTGACATGGACACAAACTTACCGATAAAAGACAAAACCATCTGCTTGATAATCTCCGGTTCTTCCTCAATCGATAAATATGCAACAGGCAGGAACAGCCAATCGTCTAACACTAGGTATGATTGTTTTTTGCACAAATCCCTGAACCGCCAAGATTCGATATCTCTGGCGTGAGATCGGTAACCGTGGATTTCGATGCAGCCTTTGGCTCCGCCGGGCATATAGGTAAGATCTAGATAACGGCATCGGTTGCCATAATCTCGAACTTCCCATTCCGCATACAGATGATTAAAGTTCCCTACAGCAGGATACCATATCGTTCTCAAAAACTCTTTCGTACCGTGTCCAATTTCCTTCTGAAGTATTTCGCGTCTTCTCGGATTTTTTTCTACAGCAAGTTGATCGTGAAGCCAATGGTTCATTTTCGTCTCAAAACTCCTAATGACTATTCCCACCTTTCGATCTAGAAAATAAAAATGCCGCCTTGATTAGGAATCGTAAGGGATTCCTCATAATCAAAGCGGCATGTACTTCACGCCATTACATAATTTTACATTAGTATATTTCATGAGTTCGGATTTGGCAATTATTTTTTTAAGTCCTTTAAGCAATTCAGATTGGGGTAGTGAGAGTGGTAATGGCGGTAGAGTGCTTCGCTGGCAGCGAGGAGGTCTGGGGTTCGCCAGCGCTCAGGAAGTGAAGGATTCTTTGAAGAATTAAATCAAACGAACGAGCACGGCCTCCGAATTTACCGCTAAAAGTCCTCGTCGAGTTGGCTTTCGTCAGCCATGTAATTAGAATTCGTACACCCATTAAACTGAGGTTATGATTTGTTATTTGATATAATGAAATTGGAAAAGTTCAAAAAAGTGTGAAATACGTATATTAAACTTAATCTATACACGGCAGAAAGGATTTCAGAAATGAAAAAGGTTATTGTAATTGGTGCAGGAATTTTAGGGGCTTCAGCGGCATATCAGCTAAGTAAGTTGGGTGCTGATGTCATCATTATAGATCGTAAAGATGCAGGACAAGCAACAGATGCTGCAGCAGGGATTATTTGTCCGTGGTTGTCACAACGCCGAAATAAGGCATGGTATCGTCTTGCGAAAGCGGGAGCAAGCTTCTATCCATCACTTATTCAGGAGTTGGAAGATGCGGGCAATGTAGGGACTGGCTATGCAAAAGTTGGAGCGATATGTATTCATGATGATTTGAATAAACTGCTCGCGATCAAAGAAAGAGCGGAACTTCGCAGAGAGGACGCCCCTGAAATAGGCGAGCTTACGCTGCTGACGGATCGTGAAGCGAAAGAGAAGTTTCCATTATTGTCGGAAGGTTATCATGCTCTGCATGTATCGGGTGCGGCAAGAGTGGATGGACGCCAATTGCGGGAAGCGTTATTAAGAGCTGCACAGCTTAATGGAGCACAAATGATGGAGGGAAATGCTATTCTGGAGCATGATCATCATGAAATCAGTTGTGTTAGAGTAGGACAACAGACATTCTGGGCTGATGAGGTGATCGTGTGCGCAGGTGCCTGGTCCAATGAACTGCTTCATCCGCTAGGGATAATGGTCAATGTACGTTATCAAAAGGCGCAAATTATGCACTTGCATTTTACCGGGCAAGATGATACTGAGCAATGGCCTGTTGTCATGCCGCCAACAGATCAATATTTACTTGCATTTGCTGATCAAAATATTGTGATAGGCGCTACTCATGAAAATGATGTCGTAGGATACGATACTTCTATAACCGCAGGTGGAATGCAAGAATTATTAAATAAAGGTCTACAAACAGCTGCCGGTCTTGCGGATTGCAGCCTAAATGAGATAAGAGTAGGATTCCGTCCATTTACTGCGGATTTTCTTCCAGTGCTAGGGAGGGTTCCCGGATGGAATAAACTTATTGTTGCTAATGGGTTGGGTTCATCTGGATTAACGATGGGACCCTTTCTGGGAGAGCAGCTAGCCAAGTTAGCGATGAATCAACAGGTAGATATTCACCTAGAAGACTATGCGGTTGAAAAAGCCATAAGCGAGTAACTACTATTATTTATTTTTTATTACAATCGAAGAAGATAAAATGGAAATCGTTTAGATTTTCGCTTGGCCTATAAGAAGCAAAACTCGCCTTAGGCGAAACCTATAATCGCTGCAGCTGAAGAACCAGGCTTTTCGCTCGCTCGCAGGGAGTGAAAAAGATCTTCGATGAAGTGTTTCGTACGATCACGGCGTCTTTAACCTGAAGTTAAAAAGCCGCATGAAACAGGCATACTGTTCATGTGGCTTTTTATCCATGCAGCGAAAAATGCGCATAGGCCGTCTAATAAGGAGGAGGTGATAATTCAGTGAAGCCGGCCGGCTCGAATAACAAGAAAGAATTCCCGAAAGATCCCTCTCAAGCGCTAGAGCAGCTGATGGAAAGCTTTGGATCGACGGTCATGTACACCGCTTATTTTTATACCGGTGATCGGCATCTTGCCGAGGATATCAGCCAGGAGGTGTTCCTGCGCGCTTATCGTAACTGGAACTCATTCCGGGGAGATAGCACAGTCAAAACCTGGTTGACTACGATCGCCATCAACATTTGCAGAGACAAAATGGGTGTACGGAGTTTTGCGGAACAGCCGACCGATCCCAGCGGGATGGATCGGGGACGGACAATCAACGTGGAAGATGAAGTGCTTAGAAGATTGCAGAAAAGCGAGATTTTGCGGCATTTGCTGCGTTTGCCTCTGCCCTATCAGGAAGCTTTGTATCTATATTATTATCTGGACCTGGGTACACGGGAAATTGCGGAAGCGACGTCGTCACCCGAGGGTACCGTGAGAAACAGACTGCACCGGGCACGCGAGGCACTCGCTCGGGAAATGCGCAAGGAGGAGACAGCCGATGAAGGATATGGAAAGTAAACTGCGTCAACAGTTGCGAAAGGAGTCGGATGATATGTTGTTTTCAGGAATGGAATTGAGCGATAGCGTTAAGCAAAAAATAAGGAAGCAAGCCGCTTCGGAGCAGAAAAACCGCCGATTTGTGCTTCCGAAAGCTTGGGTTGCGGGAGCGGCTGGACTAGTCGCAGCGGCCGTCATCATCGTGGCGGGATTGCCGATGCTGCAAGGACCGACCGCAGTACCGACGCCAACGGATCATTCGACGGGAACCGTGCTGCCCGGAAACGGAGGAACGACAGGTTCGGAGCTGTCTCAATTGATCACGACTCCGTTCGGAACGGCGGAGGCAGCGAAAACGGCTTTCGGTTCTGGAGTGCTTGTACCTGGTATCGCCCCGGAAGGCTTCAAGCTGGCTGAAATCGTCGGTGTGGGGATGAAGGACCAACCGCTCAGAGATTTGAACTTCACATACGGCTCGGGTGATAAGACGGTGACGTTCAGTGCAAGCCGCATGCCGGCGGCATTCCCGACGGATCTGTTCACACCAACAAAAGTGGGCGGAGCGGAAGGTTTTATTTTCGAGCAAGCCGAGTTCACGGAACTGTTCTGGGTGGTTGACGGAATTCAGTATAGCGTGGCTGGACCAATCACTGGCGACGAAGCCATGAAGGTCGCTGAATCGGTCGAGCTTTAATAAGTGGATGCGAATATTTTGTATTTCAATGGTAAGACCCACCCACCCATCGAGGTGGGTTTCTTTTCGTCTTTAAGAAGGTAGCACAGGGAAATATTCAAGCTACGGCTTCATAGAATTCCTTGCCCTGATACGATACTTATTCATGCTAGCACCTAATTAAGAGCTTTAATTCCGGTATTTCGGCGGGAGTTAATGACTCTCTCTCCTGCTCGATTATGGTGAGAGTTGTAAGGAAGACCTTTGAATCAAGAAGGATTTTTGGAGGGCAATAAAATTTTTTAAGCTATTATTAAAGGCCGAAAAAGCCTTGATACTATGCGTTTTTTGTGTTTTTTTGTCTAATTCTATCATTATTCTTTTATTAGGCTGTAATAAGCTTGCTAAGAAGGATGATAGAGAGGAGAAAAAGCAATGCATAGATCAGGAAAGAAATTTATGGTCGTACTATTGACGGCGCTCATGTTATGGAATGCCATGATTGGAGGGAACTCCGAAAGCGGCAAAGCCTTCGCGGCGAGTGAATTTTCTGGTAGTGGCACATCGAGCAGCCCTTATCTTATCGGAACCGCCGATCAGCTTAATCAGATCAGGGGTTCTTATTTGAATAGGAATCTTTATTTCAAGCTGACAAAAAATATTGATTTGAATACCAGCAGCTATAAGGATAACTGGACGCCGATCGGGGATAAATCGAATGCGCCTTTTCGGGGGAATTTTGACGGCAACGGATTTGTGATTTCCGGGCTGACTATCGACATGCAAAGTAATAACCTGGGATTGTTCGGTAATACCAGCGCAGAGAGTGTTATTCATAATATGAAGCTGGAAAACGTGAATGTGACCGGTCTGAAATCGGTTGGCGGTCTGGTTGGCGCTAATAGAGGTAAGATCACAAACAGCTATGTAACGGGTCAAGTGAAAGGAACCGATCATACAGGCGGCTTGGTTGGTCATAACGGTGTCACAGTTTTCAATGCAAATGCCATTATTGACCGCAGCTTCGCTGTTGTGGATGTAAAGGGCGCGTATGGAACAGGCGGCCTTACAGGCAGTAGTACGGGAACAATCACATATAGCTATGCGACGGGAGATGTGGAAGGCGATTATGCAGTAGGGGGCTTGGTGGGTGAGAGTGATGGAACGATTAGTTACAGCTACGCCACCGGGGAACTGTTGGATGGAGAAAGCATAGGCGGCTTAGTTGGCAGCAATATTGGAACAATTAACAGCAGCTTTGCCACAGGACGGGTGAACGGAACGTACTATACGGGCGGCTTAACAGGCTACAATTATGGAGCGATCAGCAAGAGCTATTCCACTGGGGATGTATACGGAGAACAGCATGTAGGAGGCTTAGTCAGTAACCTTGAAGTAGCCGGGTCCATCAGTGACAGCTTCGCCACAGGGAATGTAAGCGGATCATCTTTTGTGGGCGGATTGATAGGGTATGATTACGCCAATAGTACAGGATCTTATAGCAACAGTTACGCCAGCGGGAATGTGAGCGGAATTGCTTATTTTGGGGATTTGAGCGGCAGTAACATGGGGAATAATGTCGGCAGTTTCTACCTGGACGCAAGTATGAAAGGACCTGTTGGCGGGTGGGATTTTGTAGACCTATGGGAGGTAGATCCGCTACGTAATAACGGCTATCCGTATTTGAAGGATTTTCTGTTTCAACTTCAGTATGACGGGAACGGGAACACTGGCGGGACTGTTCCTAGCGACGCCAAGGCGTATTTTCCGGGTGAAACAGCCAGTGTTTATGCGGGATCAATTGACCTGAAAAGGACGGGATATACGTTCAGCGGCTGGAACACACAGCCGAACGGGCACGGGAATAGCTACAGCGGCTCTTTCCAAATCATGCCGGAAACAACCTTATATGCACAATGGGATGCACAAAGCTCTGCGGCCACATTGACTTCCGGTATCGGAATCGTCAGCCAGGGCGGAACCGCGAACGAAACGATAACAAACATTCCATATGGAACTACATTAGCTGTGTTTAAGGAACAAATCACGCCAGCAACGAATGCTGCGTTTGAAATTTACGATGAAGATGGAACGACAGTGGCGACGACCTTGACTTCTGGCAAGAAGGTCATTGTAACTGCGGCGGATGGCGTGACGAAGGTTACCTATATCGTGACCGTCATCGCTAGCAATGAAAAGGATATAACATCCTTCAGCTTCGCTGAACAAACCGGAGCAGCAACGATTAATAAGGCTGCCCATACAGTAGTGGTTGAGGTGGCGGGTGACACAGATGTGACTAGTTTGAAAGCTGAATTCACGTTATCTGCTGAAGCCACGGTTTCGGTTGGATCGGTTGTTCAGGTAAGCGGGGCGACGGCCAATGATTTTACCAATGCGGTCACCTATGTAGTGAAGGCGGCGGATGGCAGCACGCAAAATTGGACCGTCATCGTGAAGAAGAGCAGCGAGAAAGATATTACGGCATTTGCAGTAATTGGAGTTACACAAACGAAAGCGGCAGTTATTAATACGGCTGACCAAACCGTAGATGTTGAAATCGCCTACGGAACCAGCTTGTCCAGCTTGTCTAATTTGAAGGCAACGTTCTCCTTGTCTCCGGGAGCGACAGCGAAAATAGGCAGCATCGTTCAAGTGAGCGGTACTACTGTCAACGATATGAGAACTCCTGTCACATACATTGTAACAGCGGCAGATGGCAGTTCTCAGGAGTGGATCGTCTCTGTCTACATTGAAGCAAGCAATGCAAAAGACATTACGGCGTTCAGCTTTGCTTCACAAACCAAGCCGGCAACGATCAATGCGACTGCCCGCACGGTAGATATTGAAGTGAGGAACGGTACGAATGTGACTAATTTGGTCGCTACTTACACGTTAACCTTATCATCCACAGCCAGGGTTAATGGCGTATCTCAAAGAAGCGGCATAACGTCTAACAATTTCACCAATCCCGTTACTTATGTAGTGAGAGCGGAGAATGGAACTGCGCAAAATTGGGTCGTTACAGTGACCGTTGCGCCGCCGAGCAGTGAAAAGGATATGACAGCGTTCAGCTTGGCGGAGCAAACGGGAACGGCAACAATTAATGCGGCCGCGCACACGGTTGCGATTGAAGTGGCGCATGGTACGAATTTGAATGGCCTAGCGGCAACGTTCACGCTATCTTCGGGTGCATCGGCAGCGGTTGGTTCGGTGAACCAAGTGAGCGGTACGACTGCTAATAATTTCACGAATCCAGTGACCTATGTCGTCAAAGCGGCAGACGGAAGCACGCAAAACTGGACAGTCACGGTAACTGTCGCAGCAAGCAGTGCGAAGGCGATCACAGCGTTTAGCTTGGCGGAGCAAACGGTAGCAGCTACGATCAACGCTGCCGCACACACTGTTGCGATTGAAGTGGCGAACGGAACGAATGTGAACGGCCTAGCGGCAACGTTCGCGCTATCTTCGGGTGCATCGGCAGCTGTTGGTTCGGTGAATCAGGTGAGTGGGACGACCGCGAATAATTTCACGAATCCAGTGACCTATGTCGTGAAAGCAGCTGATGGCAGCACGCAGAACTGGACAGTCACGGTGAGCATCGCGGCGAGCAGTGCGAAGGCGATCACAGCATTCAGTTTGGCGGAGCAAACGGGAGCGGCAACGATTAACGCTGCCGCGCACACTGTTGCGATTGAAGTGGAGAATGGAACGAATGTGAACGGCCTAGTGGCAACGTTCGCGCTATCTTCGGGTGCATCGGCAGCGGTTGGTTCGGTGAACCAGGTGAGTGGAACGACAGCGAATAATTTCACGAATCCAGTGACCTATGTAGTGAAAGCGGCAGACGGAAGCACGCAAAACTGGACAGTTACGGTGACTGTCGCAGCAAGCAGTGCGAAGGCGATCACAGCATTTAGCCTAGCAGAGCAAACGGCAGCCGCTACGATCAACGCTGCCGCGCACACGATTGCGATTGAAGTGGCGCATGGTACGAATTTGAATGGCCTAGCGGCAACGTTCACGCTATCTTCGGGTGCATCGGCAGCGGTTGGTTCGGTGAACCAGGTGAGCGGTACGACTGCTAATAATTTCATGAATCCAGTGACTTATGTCGTGAAAGCGGCAGACGGAAGCACGCAAAACTGGATAATCACAGTGAGTGTGAAGATAGTCTTGAGTAGTACAGCAACGTTAACTTCGACAATAGGAACGGTTAGTTTAGGCGGAACGGTAGATGAAACCATTAAGAATGTTCCGAATGGCACAACGTTAGCCGTATTTAAAGCAGCAATTACGCCAGCGGCGAAAGCTACGTTTGAAGTATACGAATCAAATGGAGCAACTGTAGCAACAACTCTGGTGACAGGCGCTAAAGTTATCGTAACTGCAGAGGATGGAACGTCGAAGGTGACATATACCGTGACCGTGAATAATGCACCACCTAGCGGCGGCGGTCCAACAGTACCGACTGATGCCAAGGTGACTTCGTCGGATGGAAAAATAACGATTCCGACAGGCTACACAGGCGAGGTTAGTTTGGACAATGCGCTTATCGTCACCGTCCCTGCAAATGCTGCTGATAAAGAACTCATCATTACAATTGAGAAGGTAACGGATACGGTGAAGCTTCTCGCGAATAATGAAGTTCTCGTTACCGCGATCTATGAAGTTCTGAAAAATATCCCAGGAGATCTTCATAAACCGGCCACAGTTACGTTTACCTTTGATCCAGCTGGTTTGAAGAGCAATCAAAGGGCGGCAATCTTCTCTTATGATGAAACGAAGAAGGCTTGGGTTGAAATAACCGGCGGTCAGATTAGCGGGAACCATATTACGGCTAAGGTCAGCCATTTTACGAAGTTTGCAGTACTTGCTGTAAGCCAATCGACAGATGTGCCTACCGATTCAACGGTTAAATTGAGTGATATTGAAGGCCACTGGGCAGAATCAGCTATCTTGCAAGCATTGAGAAATGGCATTGTCACGGGTTATCCGGAGGGGACGTTTAAACCGAATCATACGGTGACTCGCGCGGAGTTTACGGTCATGCTGATGAAGGCGTTAAAGTCGGAAGCAACTGGGGAAGCGGGTGTCCGTGCTTTCACCGATGCGGCGAAGATCGGCACGTGGGCGAAGAACGCAATAGCGCAAGCGCTGCAGGCAGGTTATATTACAGGTTATGAGGACGGAACATTCCGTCCGGATGCACCGATTACGCGTGCAGAGATGGCTGTGATTGTCGCAAGAGCGCTGGGTCTTTCGCTGCAAGCGAATGTCTCGACTGATTTTGCAGATGACAAAGGTATACCGGTATGGGCAAAGGCTTCTGTCGCAGCTATGAAGAAGTTCGGCTATATGGGAGGAAAAGGATCTAATCATTTCGATCCTAGCGCCATGACGACAAGAGCAGAGGCTGTGTCCGTTCTTCTGAAAGTGCTTAACAACAAGTAAACAATCAAGTAGAAGAGATTTTATTTGATCGGTAAAATCAAGAGTTAGGGGCATCAGGTCTTATTTCAATCAAATAAATGTAAAGTTTATGCAAGGGGCTGGCCCAAAAGTCATCATGACGGAGGGTCGCCCCTTTCACCATATTGTCAAGCAAAAAGAAATCGTTTCTTGGTAAAATGGAAGTGCGAGCTACCATTTGCGAAGGAACGGTTTCTTTATACATTCAATAGACCATGGATCAACTTGACTTACCAAAGGATTTAAATGAACCTCTTCCGCCATACGGATGCGCGAATCGAACTAAGGACACATACGATATCTTTCTAAAGTCTGGTTTGGATGGTTCGTAAAAAGTAGATGAGATGTTATACTATGTCCTACGGAACAAATTATATAAATGCTGTATCTATAGTGAGAGGATTTGAGCAGGTAGTGTTAAATAATTTTTGGCGTGATTTACCGCGACCATTTTTCATACTAGCACCGATGGAAGATGTGACGGATGTTGTTTTTCGACATGTAGTAAGTAAGGCCGGCAGGCCCGATGTGTTTTTTACAGAGTTTACGAACACGGAGAGCTATTGTCATCCTGAAGGGACTTATGGTATACGGGGACGCTTAATGTTCACTGAAGATGAACAACCAATGGTTGCACATATTTGGGGAGATAAGCCCCAATATTTTGAGGAAATGAGCATTGGTATGGCTAAGCTTGGTTTCAAAGGTGTGGATCTCAATATGGGTTGCCCCGTGCATAATGTGGCCACGAAAGGCAAGGGAAGCGGCCTCATCCTGCATCCAGATCTTGCAGCAGATATTATTCAAGCGGCAAAGGCGGGAGGATTGCCTGTCAGTGTGAAAACAAGGCTTGGCTACAACGATGTAGAGGAATGGCGGGGGTGGCTAACCCATATTTTGAAACAAAATATTGCCAATCTGTCTATCCATCTCCGTACAAGAAAAGAAATGAGCCTGGTAGATGCGCATTGGGAACTGATTCCGGAAATTAAGCAACTTCGTGATGATATTGCGCCAGATACCCTTTTGACAATCAATGGAGATATCCCTGACCGACAAACAGGCTTAAAGCTTGCAGAACAATATGGTATTGACGGAATCATGATTGGGAGAGGTATTTTCCATAATCCGTTTGCCTTTGAGCAAGAGCCGAGGGAACATAGCAGTGACGAATTGCTTGATCTGTTACGATTGCATCTTGATCTTCATGATAAATATGCAACAGAACTAACGCTGCGTCCATTTAAAACGCTTTTACGATTTTTCAAGATATATGTCAAAGGATTTCGAGGGGCAAGTGAACTGCGGAATCAATTGATGAGCACGAAGTCAACGGATGAAGTACGTGAACTTCTTCATACCTTTGAGAAGAATGCTGATGCTGTAATTGAAGCGAATATAAATGAAGAACCTGCACAGCAATCAAAGTAATTGCTTTAAGCTCTGAAGGTTAACGTCACTTTGCGAGTGTGCAAAAACGGCGTTTATTCACCACTAAAGTCCTCATCGAGTTAGCTTCGACGAACCTGATGAGGACTTATTTTTTGATTCGCGACAAGGTCAGAAGGGCAGTGATCCTATGTTGTATATTGTTCTAATTGTCATAACGGTTGCTTTAATCATTCAATCGATTTACCTCCTGTATTACAGGAACCAAATTAAAGATATCGGTAATCAATTATCTTTTATATCGGAGCATCATTCATTCAAAATGATTCAAACGCAAATTAAACCAAAGGAAATTTATCGGTTAATCGATTTATGCAACGCAATGCTTCGTAATCAACGAAAGCTGAACCAACATTTTATTGAGAAAAAAGAAGAAATCAACGCGACAATGATGAGCTTGTCCCACGACATACGAACCCCGCTGACCTCACTTGACGGTTATCTTCAATTGGCAGAACGATCCCAGAATTCCGATGAAAAAACAGAGTATGTTTTGAAGGCTCAAAGCAGAATGAAAGGGATTATTACTCTTATGGACGAACTGTTCCTATACACGAAGTTGAAAAACCCAGACTATCATTTGGAGCTCGAACCGGTTGATGTGATTGAAGTATTAAATAAACGTCTGTTTACGTTTTTTGACGATTTTTCGCGAATTGGTTATGAACCAAACATTTGCATGGCGGAAGCACCGCTTTTTATAGAAGGAAATGAAAGTGCACTGGAGAGGGTATGCGAAAATATTGTAAAAAATTACTTTATGCACGGTGAGGGCGCCCTAAGCATTCGTTATGAAGAGAAACAGAACGAGGTGTTGTTTCATTTTTCCAATATGCTGAAGCGGAATCAATTGCTCAATTTTGATAAAATTTTCACTCGCTTTTACAAAGAAGATCCGTCGCGTACTAATCAATCCTCTGGACTGGGACTCTTTATCGTAAAATCGCTGATGGAGAAAATGAATGGTTACGTGCAAGCTGAGCTGAAGGGGGACCAATTTTGCATTAGCCTGGCTTTTGAGAAAAGCGCAAAGGAGAATCGACGTGAACAATGACACGAACCAGCCCAACATTTTAATAGTCGAGGATGATGAGCATATCAACAATATTATTTTTGATGTGCTCCAGAGAGAAAATTTCATTTGTACGCAAGCGTATTCCGGCAGTGAGGGAATTATGAACGTTACCCGCCAGGAATATCAGCTTATTATTTTGGATCTCATGCTGCCCGGTTTATCGGGAGAAGATTTCATGCATCAATTAAGAGTAAACTTAAGCGTCGACACGCCAGTTATCATACTTTCGGCCAAGGACAAATTGGACCATAAGTTAAACTTGTTTAAGCTCGGAGCCGTTGATTATGTCACGAAACCGTTCGAAGTGGAGGAATTGCTTGCCCGAATCCATGTACATTTAAATCGAACATCTCGAACAGAATCCGTCACTCCTTATCGTCATAAAAATTTAGTTTTAAATAGCGAAACGATGAGTGTGAAAGTCAATCATACAGATTTGAAGCTTACAAGACAGGAATACAAGATCCTTGAGTTGCTGGTAAAAAATCCGCAGCGGGTGTTTTCAAAGCAAGACCTATATGAGCTTGCATGGGAAGATATATACATAGGTGAAGATAAAACCATTACAGTTCACATTAGCAATATTCGCAATAAAATAAAACAGCATGACGAGCAAACTTATATCGACACGGTTTGGGGAATTGGTTTCAGATTGAAAAAATAATTTCTCTTTGAACATTCTTAATCATTTATTGACGATATGTTAGCTTCTTTTTGTTATTTTATTGCAAGGGGGTGTGAATATGTCTGAAGCCATTATTGAAGTCAGTCAATTAACCAAACAATTCAAATCAAAAACAGCCGTGCATAAGGCGAATTTCAAAATATGCAGGGGTGAAATTTTTGGCTTGATTGGCCAGAATGGAGCGGGGAAATCTACCTTGCTAAAGATGATTGGAGGTTTGATGTACCCGACATCAGGGGAAATAAAATTATTTAATCGTACAGTGAAGGATAGTCATCCTTATTTTGAACGAATAGGCATACTCATTGAACATGCAGGGTTATTTCCTCATTATAATGCGTATGAAAACCTGGATTTAATAGCTATCTCCTACGGACTGACTAGTAGGGAAGAACATATTAACAAGCTGCTGAAGCTTGTCGGATTGGATGCATCAAACAAGTCCAAGGTGAAAAATTATTCAATGGGCATGAAGCAAAGGCTAGGGATTGCTGCTGCATTAATTGGAAGCCCGGATGTTTTAATATTGGATGAACCGATTAACGGGTTGGACCCGCAAGGAATCTCCGAGATCAGACGAATGATTTTGGAATTGAATAAAGCAGGGATGACCATTATTATTTCAAGCCACATTTTAGAAGAGTTGTCGAAAGTAGCGACCCAATATGCCATCCTTCATCAAGGAGAGGTGATTGAACACCATTCCAGGGAGCAATTGCTGCTTCAATGCGAAGACCGTATTGAGATAGAAGTGGAAAAAGCAAGCTCGGCTGTTCCCATCCTAGAACAACATTTGAATATTAATCATTACAAAGTCATCAGTGAGCATGTTGTCTATATATATGATTCCCATATTGAAAACCAACATATCATTAAGAGCTTAGTGGAAAACGGAGTAACCGTTCACTCCATTACCAAGCATAAGCAAAGCTTAGAACAATATTATTTTTTGGCACGGACAGGAAGCGAAGGTGATAGCCATGATTAATATATTCAAAATGGACTTTCACCGCTTTAAAACAAATAAAATGATTTATATATTACTGCTGATCTTTTTTGCTTTTCAAATATTCGGCATTTATATGTTAAAAACATACGAGCAGCCCGGAGAAAATGGGGGGATGCTGATCAGCACGATGAATGAAAGTCAATTCATCCAAGTCATAATGGCTCAAACCCCATCGTGGATGCTGGTTTATATTGCGGTATTCAGCGTTTACTTTTATATGAGCGAATATAGTTCTGGTTTCTATAAAAATTATATAGCTATGAAGAATGCGCGAATGTACTCCGTACTATCAAAAATTTTGATTACAGGTCTATTCACGCTATTTATGTTCATCGTCATGTTCATTGCTGATATGATCGGAAGATCGATTTTCTTTGACCATGCAGCTCTTGGAGATGGGGGTTATTTAGCGAAGTTATTGATCGGACAATTTTTACTTCATTGGGCATTTTCAATTGTAATTTTATGCATCTCCATCATTAGTAAAAGCTTGATAGCCAGCATTGTCGTTGGATTTGTTTTATCATTGAATGTTTTGGGAATGGTTATAAGTGCTTTGGAGTCCCTAGTTGGTCAAGTTAATTTGTCTTCGTTCTTATTAGTCAATACGATCGTCAGCCCAAGAGATTTCCATCATATAAATGATCTTATTCACGTAGCTGGCGTCGCGATTGTCTTCATCCTTCTATTTTCATTTATTGCTGTCAGATATAAGATCAAAGAGGACTTGAGATAATCGTTGGGGCTGTATAACTAACCATGAAAGAGCGGGTTGGTTACACTCCAAGAAAAAATGGATACCTGAAGTTAGAATTAGTACGGGGCCTTAGCTCAACTGGGAGAGCGCTTCGCTGGCAACGGTACGGTCAAGGTTCGGTCCCGCTAAGGTCCACTAAAATAATCAATTCGTTACTGTCGAAGCGAGCAAGAGGAAAGTAATTGCGAAAGGAAAAAACCGATTTTGCCGATGCTTGTCATCTAGCTGAAATGTACGAGCAATGCTTGAACAGGTAATTCCGATGTATACGTACCTGTTTTGGGATCTATTTTTTATTTCCTTGCTAATATTGCAGTTATTAGGTTATCTAGAAAGCATGTGTTTCGCTTTATCGCCAGGGGCATCGGCTGCGGTTGGATCGGTGAATCAGGTGAGCGGTACGACTGTAAATGATTTCACGAATCCAGTGACCTATATAGTGAAAGCAGCTGACGGAAGCACGCAGAACTGGACGGTTACGGTGAGTGTCGCAGCGAGAAGTGCGAAAGCGATCACAGCATTTAGCCTAGCAGAGCAAACGGTAGCAGCGACGATTAATGCGACAACACACACGATTGCGATTGAAGTGGCGCATGGCACGAATCTGAACGGACTGGTGTCAACGTTCGCGCTATCGACGGGAGCATCGGCAGCGGTTGGTTCGGTCAATCAGGTGAGCGGTACGACCGTAAATGATTTCACGAATCCAGTGACCTATATAGTGAAAGCAGCTGACGGAAGCACGCAGAACTGGACGGTCACAGTGAGTGTGAAGACAATCTTGAGCAGTGCAGCAACGTTAACTTCAACAATAGGGACTGTTAGTATAGGTGGAACAGTAAATGAAACCATTAAAAACATTCCGAATGGCACAACTTTAGCCGTATTTAAGGCAGCAATCACGCCAGCGGCGAAAGCAACGTTCGAAGTTTACGAATCAAATGGAGTAACTGCAGCAACAACTCTGGTAACAGGCGTTAAAGTTATCGTAACTGCGGAGGATGGAACGTCGAAGGTCACATATACCGTTACAGTGAATAGTGCACCGCCTAGCGGTGGTGGAGGCGTAACAGTACCGACTGATGCCAAAGTGAGTTCGACGGATGGGAGATTAACGATTCCGACAGGCTACACGGGCGAAGTTAGTTTGGACAATGCGATTATCGTAACTGTCCCAGCAGATGCTGCCGATAAAGAATTGATCATAACAATTGAGAAAGTAACGGACACGGTGAAGCTTCTCGCGAATAATGAAGTTCTCGTTACCGCGATCTATGAAGTTTTGAAAAATATCCCTGGTGATCTCCAAAAGGCGGCCACAATTACATTTACCTTTGACCCTGCTAGTTTGAAGAGCAATCAAAGGGCTGCAATCTTCTATTATGATGAAACGAAGAAAAGCTGGCTTGAAACAACTGGCAGTCAGATCAGCGGGAACCATATTTTGGTTACGGTCAATCGTTTTACGAAGTTTGCAGTATTTGCAGTAAGCCAATCGACAAATGTGCCTACCTATCCGACGATTAAATTGATCGACATTGCAGGACACTGGTCAGAGTCAGCTATCTTCCAAGCATTGAGAAATGGCATTGTCACGGGTTATCCGGATGGGACGTTTAAACCGAATCATACCGTGACTCGCGCGGAGTTTACGGTCATGCTGATGAAGGCGTTAAAGTCGCAAGAAGCAACTGGCGAAGCGAGTGTTCTTGCTTTTGCCGATGCTACGAAGATCGGTACGTGGGCGAAGGACGCAATAGCGCAAGCACTGCAGGCAGGTTATATTACAGGTTATGAGGACGGAACATTCCGTCCGGATGCACAGATTACGCGTGCAGAGATGGCTGTGATGGTTGCAAGAGCGCTGGGTCTTTCGCTGCAAGGGAATGTCTCGACTGATTTTGCAGATGACAGGGACATACCGGTATGGGCAAAGGCTTCAGTCGCAGCTATGAAGCAGTTCGGCTTTATGGGAGGGAAAGGATCTAACAAATTCGATCCTAACGTCATGACGACAAGAGTAGAGGCTGTGTCCGTTTCTGAAAGTGCTTGGCAACAAGTAAACAATAAAGTAGAAGAGATTTTATTTAATCGGTAAAATCAAGAGTTAGGGGCATCAGGTCTTATTTTAATCAAATAAATGTGAGGCTTATAAAAAAGAAGGGGTTGTCTCATCAGTCCTGCATGGGACTGCCCCCGTTTGTGAGACAGGGATCAAACACCTTTCCATTTATGCGACCAGTCGTCTGTATTCAACAGGCGACTGGTTATTTAGTTTCGTTTGAAACCGTATTGAGTTATAGTAAGCGAAGTAGTCTGGAATGGTCTGTCCAACGATTGCCGTCCTTGTAGGGGTTAAACCTTCGAGGTAGAACGTTTCAGACTTTAGTGTGGAATGAAACGAATCGATGGGGGCGTTATCAGCGGGCATACCCTTGTGGGACATGCTCATGGTAATGCCTTTTCCTTTGACAGCTTCTTGGTACGCTTGTGACGTGTAGACACTGCCCTGATCACTGTGGAGCATCGTTCCTGACAGAGCATGCAATTGGTGAAGTGTCGAGTACAAAAGTCGTGTCCTGCTTGTCCGATATACTTCACGCTACAATCTATCCGTTGAACAAATCGAGAATACTTGAAAGGTACAACATTTTCCCGCCAAACGGCAAGTACGTAATATCCGAGACGCTACATGACCTCTTTTACGGGCACGACTGCTAATCTCATTTCAATGGCCTTTATCTTCGTTTCCACGGGATAGCTCACTCTAGTTGCCAACGCAAAAACACCTCCAAGTTTATCCCCATATCTTACGATATGGATCTATGTTCTTTGAAGGTGTTTTGATTTGTCTCACGTTATGGGATCAGTCCCAGAATTAAATCAGATTACCTAGGTTTTTTCCAATGTCTATTCTATTTATGAGCAGTTAACAAATTTCTTTATTATAGTCTGGCCATAAGGACTTGCTTCTTTTCTTGAAACTCTTCTTCCGTTAGTATATCTTTATTTCGAAGTTCAGCCAGCTTTTCTATTTGTTGCAAAATATCAGTATCAGATTCTTTATTTCCAGATACTTTATTTTGAGTATAGTTGTTTATGGCTTCTTCAAAAGTATTTTTTATTTCATTCATCAATGCTTTCTTATACGAAACGAGGATATCGTACGTTTTAGTTCGAGTATGTACCTCTACATGTCCTCCGGTTAAACCATTACCAAAGCAATTGATTGAGTCAATTTTACTAAGATCGGATGTATCAGTTGATTCATCGAATGCAATTTTGTAATGAAATAGTATGCGATTATCAGTCAATACAAATACACCAGGAAGCTTATTTTTCTTATTCGTGTTTACAGCCGTGACCACTACATTTGTCGGCGAGATATACAATACCTGTTCGTCAGCTCTTAATAATGCCTCGACTTTCTCGATAATTTTCTTATTACCGAATGTGTTTACTTTAAATTTTTCAAGAGCTTGCTCAATGTCTTTTCTCATAGTGTCCTCACCTTCCGGAAATTGTAATTCTATAATAAAAGGGTACCATGTTTATGAAAAAATGGTCAACACATTCTAGTTTAATTTTAGGATAAGTAATGACCAAGTATTTGTTTTGGTTGTTTGTGACCGTCATGGAATCTCTTATTTTTGAAATTCTTGAGCAGTCGAATTCGAATATTAAAACTTTATTTTGGCTTGTTTCCGTTATTTGGATAATAAAGAATATGAGAACACAGCCTCCTAAGTAACCTCTAAAAGTCCTCATCGAGTCGGTTTAGTCAACATATATAAAGATTCGGAATGGTCTACCCATAAATTCTTAAAGGAAGGAGATTGACTCTTTTGAGAATGATCGGTACAATATATTCAAGGGCGTGGCACTCTTTTTTTGAGAATATGAGAATGATCGTTCTAAATAAAATAAAATGACATTAAAGGAGTTTTCAATATGAGCGAGTTAAAACAATTTTCAGTAGTACACCCGGCTAAGGGTTATTGGCATGTTATGTTTAACAATTCGCCGATGAACTTGGTTGACCCTGATACTGTATACGAACTGCTGCTGCTAATGGATCAAATGGAGTCTGACCCCGAGCTTAAAGTCGTGGTCTTCGACAGCGCTGATCCAAATTATTTCATGGCCCATTACGACATGGCACGAGCTGCTGAGAAACTTAGACACCCTGGTTACAGCGTTGTGCCTGCATTGATTGATTTCACGACACGTCTTGAGAAGTTGCCAGTTGCCAGCATTGCACTCATTCGTGGTCGGGCTCGTGGGGTTGGCAGCGAGTTCGCACTGAGTTGCGATATGCGATTTGCAAGCCTGGAGAAGGCTGTGCTAGGGCAACCTGAAGTGGGGGCCGGCGTTATCCCTGGTGGCGGAGGAAACGAACGGTTGCCGTTGCTGGTAGGCCGAGGCCGTGCTCTCGAAATTATTTTGGGCAGCGATGATTTTGATGCCGAGACAGCTGAGCGTTACGGCTGGATTAACCGCGCACTCCCTGACGCAGAGCTGGACGGCTTTGTTCGCAATTTGGCCCTCCGGATTGCTTCTTTTGACAAGGAGGCGCTGACTGAGGCGAAGGCGCTGGTGAATAATACCGGATTGCCGCAACTGTCTGATCTGCTAGCTTCCTCCAAAGTATTCGTAGCTAGAGCTTCCTCACCATCTACGCTGGCCAAGCTGCCTGATCTCTTTGCACGCGGACTTGGTCGACCTGGCGACTTTGAACTCAACTTGGGTCGGAATTTAGGTCCGTCTTAATGGCAAGAAGCAAAGAATTTGACGTCGAAACCGTATTGACAAAAGCGATGATGTTGTTTTGGAGCCAGGGGTACGAGAAAACTTCCATGCAAGATCTGATCGAGTCGATGGGTATACACCGCCGAAGTCTATACGACACTTATGGCAACAAGCAGACTTTGTTTCTTAAAGCATTGGAACGCTACCTGGAGAGGTTGAAAACGCGAGTTCCTGATATGACTGATTCAAGTACTCCCGTCAAGCCAATCATTCGCAGATTGTTTGAACTGGCGATTATTCGGGAGGAAGATGAACCAAAGGGCTGCCTGCTTATTAATACGGCCATCGAGATTGCCATTCATGAAGAGAATATTGGACAGTTGGTTCGGAACCAGTTTGAAAAGAACGAAAAATTACTGGAGGCGCTTGTTAAACGCGGTCAATCTACGGGAGAAATTAGTTCCCAAATGGACAGCGCGGTACTTGCACATTATCTTCATAATGCCTGGAGCGGACTTCGCGTTACGGTCAAGACGACGGATGACCTGGAAAAGCTGTATAGCATCGTTGACTCTACCTTGCGATTGTTGGATTGAAACTTTAACTCAATGTGTTTAAATGACTAAGGTGTAAAGCCGAGATTGAAGTCAGCTCAATCTCAGCACATCGGTTGGAATAATGATTTGCGATATCGGATCAAGATAAGGGGGATGGAAGATTACCGTTGCGTAATCTTTCCATCCTCTTTTGCTTCATACAGGGGTAGTTATGATAATTAACTGAACCTCAGGGCAAAATGGAGAAACTGGCGTGTTTAGCTATGTTGTGGTTTAGTTTCAACCCATGCAACCTTAAGATCTCTTTTTTTGAAAAACCACTCATTATTCGTTCTTATGAACTCGTCGTAATATCTTATAGCGGCTACCATTAACTTTTTGTCCTCGCCATCGATCGTTAAATGATGAGCAAAACAATAGGTTGTTCCAATTGCGGTATCGCCAGATAAGGTTATTTTACTTTGGCCATTAACATGCATGGTGGAGGTATACGTATTTAAGTTTTCAAAAATTGGCGCTAATTCATTTCTGCTATTAACAACTTGGGTTGGTTCTGTCAGACGTTCATCCATAAACACTCGGAAGAGAGCATCTTCTGCAAATAATGCCATTTGACCTTCAGCATCTCTCGTATCTGCACAAAATGCATATGCATCAATGAGATCACGTATCGCATAACGATCCGCAATTTCTTCAAGGGTTAGTTTCTTGACGTTTTCCATGTTATCCTCGCCTTTTCTACATTTTGTTTGAACTTGTTGCTTCGGCATATACGTTGTATCAAATTTATACTCATAATAACCGAACCCAACTATCTAAGCTTTGTTGTGCAGCTCATTTTATTTGTCAATTTGGTTCATATATCTCTATTGGATTGCCATGATGACTTCATGTTATCTTTTATAGGGATAAGGAGTGAGACCAATGGGCTCAGAGATTAGAAAGGCCGTAAAAATGCCTCAAGGTCTAGCCAGTGTTGGCATGCTTGAGATGAAGGGATTGTCAGTCATGGGGGCATGCGGCTATTCGGATATCAAGACTGGGAGGATGTATCTGCAGGATCACGTTCTACTAGTTGTTATAGAAGGAGTCTACCGTGTCAGATACGGTGAGCAGAAATATGAGGTAAGAAAAAACGAAATGGTGCTTTTGCATAAAGGCATCGTTGTTGATTATGAAAAGTATGGGGAAGAGGATTCGAAGCATATATTGGATTACATGATGTTCTTTTTGAAGGATGAACTGCTTCATGAGTTTATGAAGATTTCCAGTCTTTCTTCATCCGATTTTGTGTCGTCTGCTACAGTGGCAGTTCATTCGGTGAGTGAGCGCCTGTTAAGCTATGTTGCTTCACTTAAGCCCTATTTTAAAGAGCCCGAAGGCATTAAAGACGAGCTTATTAAATTGAAAATGTTGGAACTTCTATTTGATCTACTAGATGCAGACCAAGGATTATTGAACCAAATTCTGCAGCTGAGACAGCAGCGTCCCACAAGCATTGTAGAGGTGGTAGAGGAGAACCTGCTGAATCCCGTTTCGCTCCAGGATCTGGCCTATTTGTCCGGAAGAAGCTTATCGACCTTCAAAAGGGAATTTCGGAAAATCTATAATGAGCCTGCAATTCAATGGATCCGTAACCGTCGGTTGGAGAAGGCAAAGGAACTATTAACCCATTCCGCAATATCCATAACGGAAATCTGTTACGCCACAGGCTTCGAAAACGTCTCGCATTTCTCGAAAGTTTGGAAGAAGAAGTACGGGGTTTCTCCATCGGCAATGAGAAATCGTGGAGTGGAATTCTCTGTTTCGTCGGTATGATTATTCGAAGGCGCTTTATCTTGCTGTCATATAGAGGATAAGATTATGCTTCTGAACACTAGTCATGTAAGTGCTATGTGTTGCTCACTATTTGTCAGGAAAGATTAATAAAGATGCGTCGTTGTCAGCCCCCTCTTTATTTGGAGGGGGTCTATTGATGAAAATTATAATCCTCTTTCTAATCGTTCTCTCCAGTCAAGCCATAGCCTACCTTCCCAGTTTGACCATGTAACTTTTATCTTGTTGATAAGCCATTCTCCGCGTAGATAACCCAATTCATTTCCTTGCTATACCAAAAACTATCCCCATTAAATCCATAGGTGGGCTTTATGCAGTACCTTCTTGCCAAAGAATGAAAACCTCTAATTATCGATGTTTCTCCTATTGCACCTCACTTGGACTATCTCTTATACTATCTTAGTTTTTTATAGAGATTCTTCCACTTTTTATCTTTCTTTCTCATTTCAATAAAATATCTTATAAGCGAATAATAGATTCATAAATATCGTTCTGATAATATAGAAATTAGATACAATACACGATTTAATTAAAAGGTGATTTAGTGAAAATTAGAGTTGATGATGAAGAGAGACAAGTCATAATTAATGATTATTTTCGAATCGGTGGGGCGGTTGTCCCAACTAGTCATTGTGAAAAATCTGTGGGGGTATAATTATCTATTACGATAAATATGATAACGAGTTTTGTCCCTCCTGTAACCAGTGGCTGACTGCTCCGTGTGTAGATACATCTTGTATTTATTGTAAGGATCGACCTACTAAGCCTTTAGAAACTAACACTTTTGCAGATAAATATTATGAGAATATTTAGTAACAAACTATGAAAATGATGTGGTGTTGGCGTTGTAAAAGTGAAGTGCCTATGTTAAATGAAGAAGAATATGCTAGGATTCAGACGTTATATGGTGATTCTATGAAAGCGACAAAAGAGTTTAGACAAGAGCATGGACTAACATTAGAACAGATATCTATGGATGAGAGATTCAAGCCAGTCGTAAACGAATACGAAAAAATAACTGGTGTTTCAGGCTTTCATCATAATGCAATTATGCACCATCGAATAGCTTTATTTGGCGACCCTTGCCAATATTGTGGCAAGCCATTAAGAACGCTAAACGCAAAGTTGTGTGCTGGCTGTGGTAAGCCTAAATAATAGTTAATGACTGAAAAAGGAAGGTAAGTGTCAAATGAATCGGCATAATTGTCCCTGTTGTGGTTATCCCACATTAGAGGAAAGAAGAGGTTGGGAAATTTGTTGTTTATGTAACTGGGAAGATGATGGACAAGATGATCCCCACGCAGATAAAGTTTGGGGCGGTCCCAATAGTGACTATTCACTTACAGAGGCTCGTGAAAACTTCAAAAAGCACTATATCATGTATAGAGACAGACGAAGAATCCTAAAACAAACGGATAAAGAAATTCAAATAAAGAAAAGTTTAATTCATGCATTTCAAAAACTTAGAACCGCAAAGAGTGAATCTGCTCAACAAATATGGCAGGAAATTAACTCCTTTGAAAAGAGACTAGATGATAATCTTCACGAAAGAGTAGAACGCTACTGCAACAACTTAGAGAAAAATCAAGAAATCATAAACCTAATTCATTCTGAAAATCCCGATACAATAGTAAGAGGCTTGCTTTCGATAGCGATAAATGCGGATGATGTAGAGTTTTTACAAGACCTGATGGTCCAATATAGTCAGCATAATAACGAAAATATAAGAGGAATAGCCATTCTATGTTTTGGTCATATTGCGAGAATACACAGAACCGTTAATAAGGAACTAATTATTCCATTTATAAATGATGCATTGAATGATGAGAGTAAGTTTGTTAGAGGACATGCTTATTCAGCTTTAGATGACATAAATATGTTCTGCAAGTAATCACGTTTCTGAGACAATCTCAGAGGCGTTTTTTTATTAACTATTTTTACAGTATCAAGTTGCGATGGCATTTTGTATGGGGAATTGATGCAGAAATAGGGCCCATTCATGCTGACTTACATACCGGTAATATGGTTTACAAGGATAATCAAATCTATCCGATTGATATCGGTAGGTGTGGTTACGGATATTATCTATACTCTTCTTGTATTTAAGGAAATAAGTGGTGTAATACTTAACGACAACATATAAGACCTTGGATGACTCCGTTCATTAAGCACATCTATACGAATTCCTTGAACAACGATAGACTGTAGGAAATCAGGCTGCAAAAGTAAAAAGGAGCGAGTGGGCCGCATGAATCTCACGAAAGCATGGTTAAGATGGGTAACGTTTATTGCATTAATAGCGGCTGGATTGCTCCTACCGTATATTCCAACTGGAGAGGCCTCCCCTGCCCAGCCTGCAGCGCCTGCAAAAATCGTATGGGACGCCTATTATTATGGGAATTTGCCAGAAGAGCAGATTCCGGTTCGGTGGCACTCTTTAGCAACTGAGGATTATCGCGATGAGGGTGCGGGTTTCGGACAAGATTTGTGGCTGAAGGGTGAATTGCCGCCTGGAGCAAGCTCATCAGGTGAGCTGCTTATTTATTACTATATGGTAGATGATTTTGAACTCGCTTTGTTCGTAGGGGACAAGCCTGTTTTGGTGTCCGAACCGTTATTGCCTGCCGGGTTTGTTACGTGGCGAATCGTTTCCTATGCGTCCGACGACAACGATTCAACGCTGCTGGTCCGATTGTCACCGCATCAAGATGTGGAGAAAGGGTTTGAAGTATGGTCCGGGCCCGCGGCTTCCTTGACACTGAAGCAACTGCAAAGAGAAGTGCCAGCGTGGGTAGGAGCCGCGATACTAATGATACTGAGCCTGATTTCACTTATCGGTTTTGGGCTCCAGCGCTCACAACCGCTGTTTATTTACTTTTCTGTTTTCTTCATAAGTTTAGCTATTGATCTGGCGATTCTGTGGGGAGGCTGGCAATACGTAGTGCCGGAGCAATCGTTGATGGCATGGGGAACGGCTATCCATTTTAATTGGTATGTAGGGCATGCCGTCGGCATTCTAATTACCTATGACATAGTTGCAACTTCCAAGGAGGCATGGGTCCGCAAGCTGGGATATGGGGTGGGTCTCTACGCTGCAGTGGCTGCTGCAGCCTCATTCATGCTAGGCGAACGCGCTCAGCTTATTTTGTACAAGCTGTTTTACGGTTATATTTCTACGGCTATTTTGATTATCATCCTATTCGTGCTTTTCCGCGCACTCAGACGGCGACGGGATACGGAAATTCGGTTGTTTGCAGTCGGCAATGTCGCATTTGTTATCGGACTGGTAATGGATCGAGTGATTGGCGGTCAACCGGGAGGCGTGCCCCGGGTAGAGACGATAATGAATGCAATGGAAAAGCTGGTCCATATGAGCTGGACGTTTGCCGGATCTGCTGTAGCGATCGGCTGTCTGAGCATCATTATGGCAATGAGGTTGCTGCGAATGCTTCAACTCCATTCAACCAACCGTGTACTACAGGAAGCAAACCGTGAACTTAGTAAGGCAAATGACAAGCTGGAGCGGCTGGATGACATTCGCGGCAATATGTATTCCGAAGTGAGCCATGAATTGAATACCCCGATTACGTCTATCAAAGGGTATGTTCAGCTCATGATGAATGGAACGATTCAAGCAGGAGACCCCCGGTATCTTCAAGTGATCCTGGACAAAACATTGACTATGGAAAGAACCGTCGAAGATATGATGGAAATGGCTCGACTTGAAAATAAACATATGCTGTTTGAGCCCGAAATGCTTCCTATTAACGAGTTAATCAGCCAAGTTTTGAGCAAGTTTGAAATGGTGATGTTGGAGAGCGGGATTGAGCTCAAATGGTCTTTGTTGCCGGTTGATGCAACTACTGAACGCATACCTGCTATCTATGCTGACCCGCTTCGTGTGGAGCAGGTACTTGTCAATGTACTCTCTAATGCGCGTAAATTCAGCAAGGCTGGCAGCGTGGTCCAGGTCAAATTATCGCTGGAGAACACGGACAGCAAGAGGTCGCCGTCGTTATTGGTTCGAGTAAGTGATCAGGGTTCCGGCATTGCGGAGGAGGATCAGCCGCATGTCTTTGAACGGTACTACCGGGGAAAGACGGCTAAGGCGAACGCAATCTCAGGCATTGGACTGGGGCTGTCTATTTGTCGTGAAATTATGGCAGCCCAGCAGGGGGAAATCTGGCTTGAGCATTCTTCTGCAGCAGGGAGTACATTTCAACTCCGATTCCCGCTATGTTGGGCTAACGATGAAATAAAAGATAATTAATGGAGTGAAATGCAAAATAAATGTACTTTTAAACTACTCTTAAACTTGGTTTATTACGATAACCTCGTGTCCTTTGCTAGAATACAGGCTGGCAGAAAGGAGATACAGTTTATGACCACTGGGCATATTTTGATCGTAGAGGATGAGGGGGATATCCGAGAATTGCTCCGTCTGTGTGTGGAAGGTGGCGGATATCGCACATCGACAGCAGGAGGAGCAAAGGAAGCACGGGCTTTACTGCAAGTAGAGACGCCTGATTTGGCGTTGCTTGATGTGAATCTTCCAGATGGTGACGGCATGGAATTATGTGCGGAAATTCGTGAACGATCCAATATTCCGATCATACTGGTGACAGCCCGCAAGGGCGGTGAAGATATTGTAGCTGGTCTTGAAGGCGGAGCAAATGATTACATTGTGAAGCCCTTTGATGTGGAAGTGGTCATGGCCCGGATCCGGGCGCAGCTTCGCGGCTACGCTTACTGGAAGAAGACGTATCAACCGTACAAATTGAATAGCGGTGATTTGCAGATTGATTTGCAGAGTTGCAGTGTGATGGTGGGAGGGAAGGAGATCGTCCTTTCGGCTAAAGAACGCCAGTTGTTGCTGTTCTTGGCAGAGCATCCAAATCAGGTGTTCAGCGCGAGTCTATTGTATGACCGCATTTGGGGTTTGGATGGGACAAGCGAAGAGAATACAGTCAGTGTTCATATTCGTTATTTGCGCAAAAAAATTGAAAGTAATCCTTCATCACCCAGATACATACAAACCGTCCGCGGATTTGGATACAAGCTTTGTTGGACGGATGAGTAAGAAAACGGAGGAAATCTTGTGAAAAAATATGTTAGCTGTCTATTGTTATTGTTCCTCGTGTGGAGCAGCTCGGTTCCGCAACTTGTGCCTTTAGCCGCAGCTCACGGAAATGCCTTGCAGCCCCCGCTAGAGGTGCAAGCGATAGCTGCAGGCGGCAGTGCAATGCTGGTTTTAATGAGTGATGGAACAGTCAGATCCTGGGGAAGGAATACGGCGGGCCAACTGGGCGTCGGTTCAACGGGCAATCGGAATTATGCTTCGATCGTCGAGAATGATAGGGGACAGCCGCTGGAAGGGATTGTAGCCATTTCATTAGGATCGCAGCATGGACTTGCTTTAAGTAACGATGGCATTGTCTATTCCTGGGGAACAAACAATATGGGACAGCTTGGGCGCAGCGGCAGAGCTAATCTTGCCGTGGCAATCGATGGATTTGATCAGAAAAAAATTACGCAAATTTCCGCTGGCGATTCCCATTCCTTAGTTCTCGATGAAGAGGGACAAGTGTGGGGCTGGGGACTGAATATGTATGGGGAAGTTGGCAATGGAAGCGGTCAATTCACGATTAATCGGCCGGTAAAAGTGATGGCGGTGCCAGGCGTTGAATTGCAGGGCATTCAGGCTGTGGCGGCTGGGCAATATCATTCGGTTGCTCTGACTGATGCAGGAAGTGTGATAGGCTGGGGCATGAACACTAACGGCCAATTGGGAGATGGAACGCAGAGCTCCAGAAGCTATCCTGTATCCGTCAGAGATACGAATGGACAAGATCACTTAAGTGAAATTAAGCAAATTTCTGCCAATGGATATACTTCTATTGCATTGAAAACGGATGGTACACTGCGAGCATGGGGCGATAATTCTACCAGGCAGTTGGGTACGGGAAATAATCAATTCTCCACTAGAGCGGTTGTGGTCATGGACCGGAACGGCGAGCCGATTGACAATGTATCCAGTGTCCATGCTGGCTGGAGTCACGTAGTAGCCATAAAGAGCGACGGTTCCTTATGGAGCTGGGGATCTAATGTTGATCATCAATTGGGCTACAGTACAGAGGAAACATCAATCGGGCTGGCCGGACAGGTCATGGATGCAGACAATACTCCGCTGAATGATGTCATTGCCGCAGTTGGAGGAAGCTATCATACGAGTATATTGCGTACAGACGGCTCGATATGGAGCGTAGGCAAGAATAGAGATATGGTTCTGGGCGGGAACAGGCCTGAAGGAGCTCAGGAGTCTATTCAGCGCTTCACACGCATTACTCTAAGCGCTCGAAACCTATCGAATTGGACAGCGAATTCACCTCGCTCTGCCGCAGCAGGCGAGACGGTGGAGGTGTCGTTTCAGCTTGCCGACAACAAGGGTAAAGCATTGCCAGTCGGTACTGACGACGTTAGATTCGCAGCGGTCAGCGGTACGTTAAGCGATCCAGTGTATGATGACGGAGGTGTCTTCACAGCTGCTTTCCGGCCAGAGCAGGCGGGAACAGTAGAAATTTCGGCAATCGTCAATGGAGTGGCGGCTGGCTCCAAACTAACGATGCAGATTATTCCGGGTGTACCCGATGCCGAGATGTCGGTATTGCGAGCAGTGCCTGAACGGGTTGCAGCGAACGAGACGAGCGGCACCATCTTGGAATTGGTGCTTGTTGATGCATGGGGCAATACCATTGACGTAGATGCGTCCAGTATAACGTTCAGCACGACAAGAGGAACGGTGGGCCCAGTCATTAAGGTTGAGCCTGGAAAGTATGAAGCGCCGTTGTATTCGCCTGAGGCGGGAAGCGCCGTTGCGAATGTAGAGCTGGATGGCGAGCGGTTGTCTGGCTTCGAAACCGAGGTCTTCTTCTTCTCAGGATCGCCCGATGCGGCCCGTTCAACGTTGAATGCAACACCGGAACGATTAACAGCTGACGGCAAGCAAAAGGCCGTTGTTCAATTACAGGTTTATGATCAGTTGGGCAATGCATTGACCCAGAGTGGAGGTGCTGTAACCTTTACGACCAGCCTGGGGCAAATCGGAACGGTAACAGAAGTGAATCATGGGGTTTACACCGCGGAATTGTCTTCTACGATTCCAGGCTTAGCCACTGTCAAGGCTATGCTGGACGAACAACAATTGGGGAATGCAGTAGAAGTAGAGTTTGTACGACGTCCAAATCCAGGAACAGGATCAGGGCCAGTAACAGAACCGGAAACAGATACGGAGACAGATCCGGAGACAGATCCGGGAAGCAAGCCTCCTGAAGAGCAGGGAGAGCAGCCCGAGGAAGAGGCTGAACAATCGTTACAATTAACTGATATTTCAGGACACTGGGCTCAAGGGGCAATTACGAGAGCAGTGAAGGAAGGAATCGTGTCCGGTTATCCTGACCATTCCTTCCAGCCCCAGAAACAAGTGACTCGAGCAGAGTTTGTGGTCATGCTCAGCAAAGTGCTTAAATTAAGCGGCAAAGCAGGGCAGCAGCCGCTCGAAAGCGAGAAGTGGCCGGTCTGGGCCAGTGAAGCGATCGGGCAAATGCTGGAGCAAGGCATTATCCAAGGCTATCCGGACGGAATGTTTCACCCGCAACGCCATTTGACCAGGGTCGAAATGGTTGCAATTATAAGTCGTGCTTTGCATTTAAAGCAGGCAGAACCTGCAAAAGCAACAACATACGGGGATGATTCAGCGATTCCGACTTGGGCAAAGCCTATGATCGCGGCAGCTGAGGAACAAGGCTTGATAAAGGGACGCGCAGGCAATCAGTTTGCACCGGACGAAACAACTACACGAGCAGAAGCTGTAGTCTTGATTCTTCGGGTGAAAGATTGGATGCTTGCTAAGGAATAGGATTTGGTTGTCTCCGAGCAGAGCATCGACAAAAAGAATGAGCAGGGAAGCAAAGACTCACCACGATTTCTTTCGTGGTGAGTCTTTTTTTCGCTTCTCTTACCTTGCCATAGTGCCCGTTCATATCCCATTCATATTGACGTTATAAAGAGTACATATCCGTCGTGTATGATTTCCTTAAAAGCTTACAGCTAATAAATAGGCGATGTCAGGAGTAGATATGAATGAAACTAAGTGAGGTAATAAAGCGGAAGGATCCAACGACGGATAAGAAGCCAACTCCATTAATGAAAAAAATGCTTATCCTTTTATTGAAAGCGATAGCTGTATTAGCAATATTAGTAGTGGTCTTTTTAGCGATTGTTTTTATCGTGGATAAGGTTGCCACCAAATCGGAGCAGGGAAAAATACAATCCTATGGTCAATTGGTGCCTGTGGACGGGAAAAGGATGAATGCTGTGATTCAAGGAACAGGGGAAGAAACAATCGTACTCTTGCCTGGCTTTGGAACCGCGGCACCAGCACTTGATTTTAAGCCGTTAATCGAAGAACTATCGCCGTTCTACAAAGTGGTCGTCATTGAGCCTTTTGGTTATGGATTAAGTGATACAACTGACAAAGAAAGAACGACTGAAAACATTGTGAGTGAAATTCACGAAGCATTGCAGAGTCTTCAAATTGACCGTTATATTCTAATGGTTCACTCCATTTCAGGTCTTTACGGATTAGATTATGTGAACAAATATGAAAATGAAGTGAGCGCATTTGCTGGGCTTGATAGCAGTGTTCCAACGATAAGCGAACAGAAGGTTGAGTCTTCAACATTAGATGCTCTAAGCCTGCTTAAAAAATTAGGGTTCGCGAGGTTGTATGTGAAGCTAGGTGATGACCCGTATGCCGAACTACCCTATGAGGATGAAACAAAAGAACAAATGAGAATGCTTGGCCTCAAAAACATGTATAATCCAAGTCAACTCAATGAAATTGAGCATATGTATTCTAATTTTAAAGCAGCTGAAGCCTTAACATTCCCCAAAAATCTTCCCGTTGTTTTCTTTATACAAGCGCATCATCCAGCGACGGATAGATGGGTTCCAGAGCATGAAGCGCAAATAAAAAAATCTGTGTATGGTAAAATATTTACATTTGAAGCGGGACATTATTTGTACCGTACCGAAGCAAAAGAAATCGCAGAAAAATTCAGGGCTTTTATGGGAGAAATCCAATAAGTTGTGGCGAAATATGGAATGATCTAATTGTCGGTTTCAAAAAAAAGAACTGCATCAACAAAGGTAGATGATGTCTAACTTTGTTGATGCAGTTCTTTTTGGTGCTCGTTCGTGCTGGGCCTAATTTATTTCAGCTGTTGCGCTTGAATATCAGTCCAACAGCTCCAAGCCCGAATTAGAACTTCGGAGCTGTTGAACATCCAGCATCGGCGGTCGTCCGTACATACGGGCATATTCCCGGCTGAACTGGGAGGGGCTCTCGTAACCTACCCGAAAGGCAGCATCAGAGGCTTGAACGGTTTCCGTCAACATTAAGTGCCGAGCTTCTTGTAAACGGACGGCTTTCTGATATTGCAACGGACTCATCTTCGTGACGCTCTTAAAATGTTTATGAAACGCCGATGTGCTCATATTTACGGATTTCGCAAGCTGTTCGACCACAAGAGGACGCTCGAATTGCTGATTAATCTGTTGAATCGCTTGAGCGATATTGTGTGCTTGGCTGCCGATAATGGCGAATTGGTGGATTTGCGCGCCTTGTTCACTTTGAAGTACACGGTATAGAATTTCTCGAATAATGAGCGGAGCCAGGATAGGTATATCCTCAGGCACGTCTAATAACCTCATCAATCGCGTAATGGCCTCAAGTAAAGAAGGAGACATATGACTTACGGCTATGCCTCGACTTACTTTTGAGGAGGCTGAAGAAGGATGATTACTTTTTTTGATGATGTCCAATATGACGTCGGGATCAAAGCTCAGTCTTAGGCTTAAATGCGGCTGCTCTGGTGAAGCCTTAAGAATTCTGCCGATTACCGGTAATTCAACAGATATGACAAGGTACGTCATCGGGTCATATTGATACGTTTCGTCAGCTAACGTAGCTGTTTTGGCTCCTTGCGCCACAACGCAAATGGACGGTTTATATACAGATTCAAGCGGTCCGGACAATTGTGTGGCATGCAATAGCGACAAAGAAGGTATCGCCGTCTGATGCGTGCCGTTCGCTGGAGCATGGCTTCGAATCAAGTGTGCTAATTGCTGCGAGGATTCCGGTATGCTCCCTGATTCATGTCTGTGATTCATGCTTGGTGCTCCTATCCGGGAAGGATGTATGTTGCTTTTATTATATGGAGTAAGAAGAGAATTAGGCAAGCATCAGACAGGATCGGTCTAACGGCACAATGCTCACTCTCACTATAATGCAAGCCGGTTGCGGCTGTTAATCAATCCTTGCGAACAGAGACAAAGGAGAGGGCGATAGATGAATTTGATTGGAAAAGTTGCGATTATTACAGGTGCGTCCCGAGGCATTGGACGTCAAGCAGCCATTCAATTGGCACAATCCGGCGCAAAGGCAGTCGTTAATTATTCCTTGAATAAGGAGAAAGCGAATGAGGTCGTAAAGACGATTGAGCAATTCGGTGGACAAGCCGCAGCTATTCGCGCTGACGTGAGCAAGGTAAGTGAAGTTGAGGTATTGTTCACAGAAGCAATCGAGCGATATAGTCGTGTAGATATTCTGGTCAACAATGCTGGCGTTATGGAATGCACAGCTATTGCGGATGTAACGGAAGAGATGTTCGATCGGCACTTCGCCATTAATGTCAAAGGAACTTATTTCGCTTGCCAGCAAGCGATGAAGCATATGGAGAACAACGGCACAATTATTAACTTCTCGACCTCTGTGTCCGGCGCGATGCTTCCAACGTATAGCGTCTATGCTGCAACCAAAGGTGCAGTCGAGCAGTTGACTCGCCAACTGGCAAAGGAATTTGGTCCTAGAGATATCATTATCAACTGCATAGCCCCAGGTCAAGTATCGACCGAGTTGTTTTTAAAAGGAAAATCTCAGGAATTAATTGATTCGTTCAGCCGAATGAATGCCTTCGGACGACTTGGGGAGCCAGAGGATATTGCAAATGCGATCGATCTGCTTGTTAGCGATAAAGCGCGTTGGATAACTGGACAGACGATTCGTGTTAACGGCGGATTTAATTAAGTCATATGTCGGAAGGGAAAAGATACATGTCCAGTACGCTCAAAATTTACATCTTGGCTATTCTCAGTTTTCTTGTTGGTACTTCGGAGTATGTTATTGCAGGTATTTTGGATAAAATAGCATGGTCTACTGGTGTCTCGCTCGTCACGGCTGGACAGTTGATTACGGTATTTTCGCTGGCCTATGCCTTTGGCACGCCACTTATAATGGTAATGACCGCGCGTATGGAGCGCAAGAAGCTGCTTCTCTTTGCCATCGGATTTTTTGTCCTAAGCAATGCGCTTGCTTATATCCTTCCAGGAATTGCACTGCTGAATGCCTCCCGGATTTTAATGGGGATTAGTGCCGGTGTTGTTGTAGTCGTATCGATGACTATCGCGACGAAGGTAGCCCAGCCGGGCAAAGAGGGAAGCGCGTTGGCAGCCGTGCTGATGGGCTTCACAGCATCTTTAATCTTTGGAGTGCCGTTAGGAAGGATAATGGCTGGCGCTTACGAGTGGAAGGCTGTATTTGGAGTTATTGCTCTGCTTGGTATTGCAGCAATTTTTCTGATTGCGTTGATTATTCCACGCACAAAGGGAGAAGCGGTAGTTTCGCTGCGAAATCAGCTCGCTCTGCTGAAGCAGCCAAAAGCGATAGTCGCATTATCCGTAACGTTTTTCTGGATCATTGGTTATTCCATCTTTTATTCGTACATTACGCCATTCCTGTTGGCAGTAGTAGGTATGAGTGAAGGAACCCTCAATACAACGCTATTTGTGATCGGCATTGCCAGCTTGATCGGGTCTCGTTCCGGCGGCTATGCGACAGACAAATGGGGGCTTCATCGTGTACTTCTAATAGGGCTTGGACTGAATGCCATTGCTTTGGTTCTAATTGCGCTTGGTGTCCATACTTCTGTGCTAATGATCGCCATACTGATCTTGTGGTCGATCGCCGTATGGTCATTGGGACCTCCCCAACAGCTGAATGTCATTACTATTGCTCCCGAATCAACAGGGATTATGTTGAGCTTGAATAGTATGGTGCTTCAATTGGCGATGGCGGCTGGTGCCGGTATAGGCGGTCTGGTGGTCGAACAGATCTCGCTGACTTCAGTTCCTTGGTTTGCCGGAGTTGCTATTGTCTTGGCGTTCGGGGCCGTATTATTATCACGAAGAATGAGAGTTCATTGATTATTTCTCAATAAAAACACGTCGTATTCGGCGTGTTTTTTTGTTGGTTTTAATTACAGCTATAGATTTCTGGAAAATAGTAGTTTTCTTGTTAAAAAGATATCGAAGCGGATGCACAACAAACAAGTGTTACAATCCACCATGATGGCTGGATATACACGGCCAAAACCGCTTTCCCTACCCAATGATGAAAAAGGTCAATTGTAGCTATTCTTTCAAAAGTCCCTAACTTGAGTTCGCTTGACCATTTATGAAATACATGAATAGCGATGAGAGCTTATTGCGAAACTATTATTAGTAATAATTACGATTATTATTGACGAAACCACTTTACCTCCGTATAATGCTTAATAGTAAACATTACTATTAATTGGAGGGAAGATGTAATGAAAGAGATAATTAGAACAGGAATTTTTGTAGTAGTACTGGGGGTATTCCTTGCAGGATGCCAGAGTTCAGACTCAACTGGCAAAAATGCTTCTAAGCAAGCAGTGTCAGAAATCGAAATTCAAGAGAGCAGCGACAACCATAGTCATGAACACGATCATGACCATGACCACAGCCATGACCACGATGAAGAAGAAGTTGCCGTTTACAAAGGATATTTCGAAGACAGCCAAGTTCAGGATCGTACGCTAGCCGATTGGGAAGGAGATTGGCAGTCCGTTTATTCGTATTTGCTGGACGAAACGCTGGATGAGGTGTTCGCGCATAAAGCAAAGGATACTGGGAAAATGACGGCAGCAGAGTATAAGGAATACTACGATGCAGGCTATAAAACCGATACGGAACGTATTGTAATCAATGGCGACACCGTAACGTTTTTTAAGAATGGCATGGAACACTCAGGCAAGTACCAAGCCGACGGATACGAAATTCTGACCTATGAAGCGGGCAACCGTGGAGTACGTTTTATTTTTAAATCAGTTGATGACATTGATGGATTGCCTCGCTACATACAATTCAGTGACCACCGCATTTCACAGGTGAAATCCGCTCACTTCCATCTGTACTGGGGAGATGACCGAGATGCATTGTTGAAGGAAGTGACCAATTGGCCTACCTATTACCCGTCAAGCCTGGACGGCCACACCATTGCTCATGAAATGATGGCGCATTAATAGAGATTGAAAACACGCCGAACTTCGGCGTGTTTTTATTTAGGCATGAATTCTAAATTTTCATTTTAGCTGTTGTTGCTTTAGTTCCAACCTGCTGCCATCTGGGTCGTTAAAATAAACGGAGGCTGCCTCAAGGAAGGATGTTAAGAAGTCGGATGTTCATCGCCATGATTGTTTCTATGTCTTATCTTTCTTATCAAATGTCCACACACAGTTTGTTTGTGAAATGACGGATTCTGTCCCTAAATCAATGGCCGTTTTATAATACCATATTTTATAGTCAATCTTATGCATATACTCCTCAAGCTCCGCGATTTTATCTGTAACAAACTTCTTATGGGCTTCGAATGCTTCAAGACGCTCCTTCAAGGTAACGTCTCCCTCCATGCACCAATCCATGTATTGTCTAATCTTTTTAACCGGCATGCCGCTCTTTTTCAAGCAAGTGATTATAGCAAGCCATTGCAGGTCACTCTCTTTAAAGGCTCGGTTGCCTACCTTATCACGATCAACAAAGGGCAATAAGCCCTGCTTGTCATAGTAGCGCAATGTATGTGCGGTCAATCCGGTTATTTCGGCAATTTGACTAATGGTGTATCCCAATGTATAAACCACCTTTTAGATGAGAGTTCTCCTTATTGTACAGATTAGAGTACGCTCTAAGTCAAATCCGTATTCGATGAGCCAACCCCCCAGGATAAGGATAATTGACTTAGACTATACTCTAACGTTTAGAGTTTGACTTGCAACATAAACTTTAAACTAAAGGAGATATCGATATGAATAAAAATAAAGTTTGGATCATTACGGGATGCTCCACTGGATTCGGCCGAGAGTTGGCCAAAGCGACTATAGAAGCAGGCTACAACGTTGTGGTGACAGCAAGGAATATGAGTGCCATTGCAGATCTTGTGAGCGGAAATACAGATAATGTTCTCGCCATGGAGCTTGATGTGACGAAGCCTGAGCAAATTGAAAGCACGGTTAAGGCTACTATAGAGAAGTTTGGTCGGATTGATGTATTGGTCAACAACGCTGGAATTGGTTATTTTAGCTCCATTGAAGAAGCTGTTGAAGAAGAAGTTCGAAAAATGTTCGAAATCAACTTCTGGGGTCTTATGCACATGACTAATGCTGTTTTGCCATATATGAGAAGCCAACGCTCTGGGCATATAATCAATATCTCGTCCATCGGCGGTCTGGTTTCGTTCCCTGGAGTGGGCTATTATAACGGTACGAAATACGCGGTTGAAGGTATATCCGAAAGTCTGTCCAAAGAGGTTGAGCCATTCAATATTCATGTAACGATTATTGAGCCAAGCAATTTCCGTACAGATTGGTCGGGACGTTCAGCTGGGAAAACAACTTCGGCAATCAAGGAATATCAGGAGCTCATCGCTCCATTCATAAGTGGTGAAAACCACGGCAATGAGCCTGGCGATCCGAAAAAAGCCGCTGAAGCCATCATTAGCGTGATCGAGATGGAAGAGCCGCCGCTTCGCTTGCTGCTTGGATCGGATGCTTACCATTTATCGGTGAACAAATATACAAAGACACTTAACAACTTCGAAAAGTGGAAAGAAGTATCGGTGAATGCTGACTTTCAAGATTAACGAATAGAGTAAACAGGCTGCCTCAAAAATGTTCAAAGTCTTGGTTAATCAACCAAGGCTTTTTGAGATTGTAAAAGAAATATTGATACACAGAGCCTATGGATACTACTCCCTCAAGATACAAGTTGGAAGATTGAACCTAACGTTGTATTCAATAGCTATGTCAAGATACAAAAAACTTTCTGCCTGCAACAAACGTAGGTATTGATTTGAAGCCGTATAAAGAAATGTATATTACAACCTACTTGCTGAAAGAAAAACAAAAAACAGGAAAGAAAATACACGCTTTCATTTATCAAATTAATGAAGATATTATTGGAGGAAGCGGACATTTAGAGACTTGGGAGCCTGGAGATTTCTCTTTGAAGGATAAAAAAAGGTTAATCAACGAAGGAACCATAATTAAATAGCGTATTCTCCTTCAGTACGCTATCGAGACACGATAGAATAAACATTAGAATTTAACAAAACCCCAATAATAAAGGTGGAGGCTTATAGCAGCTTCCACCTTTTCGTTATTCTTCATTCGCAATATCCAAATTAAACTTCACACGATCACCGAGCCAGATGGTTGCCGAGTACTCCAAAGGAGATTTGTCCGCCAAATAGGAGGTGCTCTTAACTAGCGTAGCCGGTGACAAATAGTTAATGTTCAACGTTTTCATGTCCACCGCATCCGGAATGATGGATTGAATAGAATTTTTGATGCTGACCGGTTTGAAATTGTACACATTGGCCAGAGTCAGACTTAAGCGGTTATCGATTAGCCGATTTTCCGTTATGCCCGGCACCTTCTTGCTGGACAGCCAGGAGCGGTTCAAACCAATGGGCATATTATTGTAAATGAAAATTCTTTTTAGATAGGCAAGCGGCTCATCCTCATCGAGCTCCAACATTTGATTGATATACGCGATCGGCTTGGAAATATGCGTTGAAATGACAAGCGGAGTCACGTTTACACCGCTTTCCTGCATTCGGCTGCTCAGCGTTGTCGGCAAACTAAAGTCATGCAGTACGGGCTGAGGGTTTTTCTGAACAAACACGCCTTTGCCCTGTTCCTTCTTAATGATTCCCTCCGAGTGAAGCACATCCAATGATTTCCTCAGTGTAACGCGGCTGATGCCGTATACTTCCGTCAATTGCGCTTCCGACGGGATCTTCTCATTCACTTTCCATTCATGGTTGGCAATTCGCTCCCGCATGCTCGAGGCTACTTGATAATATATCGGAATCGGTGAATCCTTATCGATATTGATTTTCGAAACCTTATCTTTCATAAGTTATCTTCCCCATCCATGTCCTGACTTGTATCTATGTATATACAATACATGATTGTTTTTGAATTGTAAAACAATATATTTCAGAAAACAACAGTAGCAGCAAACATCTAATTTAAAAGGAATGATAACGCTTTATATTTTTTTATGGACCCTATTGCGAAATCTTGTATGCTTGTGTTAACCTCAATACAAGTTAGACGATTTCATACATCAAGGGGGACTGAGCGTTGGGGAATTACGATAATGCGATGAGAAGACAGGTATTCAGTTTACCGGGTCTCATCAAGCAACAATATGAGGATTTGGAGCCCAAGACACGCAAGCTTCTGTCCACGCCGGAAATTTTTTCGGTACAACGCATTATTTTGACGGGCTGCGGCGACTCTTATTCTGCTGGATTGGCAACCAAACATATCTTCGAGTTACTGACAGGTATACCAACTGAGGTTGTCACTTCCATTGAGCTGGCGAGACTATGCGATAAGGGGCAGCTTGGCTTCTCTCCGAACAATCCGTTAGTCATTGCGGTCAGCCATTCCGGCGGGGTGGCAAGGGTGGGCGAATCGGTCGAGAGAGCGAATAAGTATGGTGCTTTCACGGTAGGAGTCACTGCGAACCGCGAATCCTACCTCGGCCGATCCAGTCAAAGAATTCTGGAGGTGGATATTCCGTCATTTGAACCGTCACCTGGTGTTAGAAGCTATCTCGTTTCCGTATTAGCACTGTTGTTGCTTGCAATTCGATTTGGTGAAGTACGTGGGAAGTATACGATGGATGAAGCGATGAGCTACCGTGCTGATCTGCTTTCCCAAGCGAATGGTCTGGAGGACATGCTGCCGTCCATCGATGAAGCTATTCAAACCTTATCTCTACAGTGGTCGGAAATGGAAGCGTTTGATTTCACGGGAGCGGGCTTCGATTATGCCGCCGCTTGGTACGGTCACGCAAAAATAATGGAGGCAGCAGGGAAATATGCCATGCATATCAATACCGAGGAATGGCTGCATTTGAACTTTTTCATGCGGAATTACGCCAAGATCGGCACGATTATGTTTGCCAACTCCACGAATCCGACATTTTCAAGAGCAAAAGAAGCGATTGGTTACGCTGCGAGGGATTTGGGTCGGCCGACCTTGGTTATCTCCGATATGGACGCTTCAAGCTTCCCGGAGCCATGCACCGTTGTTCATACGCCGAAGACCAGCTACCCGATATCTATGCCGCTCACTCAATTTGTACCTGTTGCGCTGCTAAGCGGCTATATCGCTGCCATCATTGGCGAGGAAGACGGTAGGGGCACCAAAGACAACTGGTCTTTCGCTCACAATGGAAATGCAGTAAAAAATAGTGAAATTATTATAGATTGATGGGGAGAATAACGATGTTAAAAAACTTTAAATTACGGACAGCAGCGAATGATGTCGTCAAGCTGAATGATGAGATTGTGCAGTTCGTCCGCGAAAGCGGCGTAAGGAGCGGGACGTGTACGATATTTAGTCCTCACACCACCGCTGGTCTCACCATTACATCCTTCTGGGACCCGCGGGGGTTGGAAGATCTGCAAGATGAGATAGGCCGCCTTATCCCGACCAGAATTGATTTCAAGCATCAGCATGATACACCGCAGGATGCCGCCGGACATGTGAAATCATCATTGATCGGCGTGACCATGACGTTAATCATCGAGAATGGAGAGCTGTTAATCGGTCATTCGCAAGGCATTTATTTCTTGGAATTTGATGGACCGCGCAACCGCGAATATTTTGTAAAGATTCAAGCTGACCATAATTAATCCTGGGAGGGATTGGAATGAAGAAGAGCTTGCGTATGGCGATTGGAACAATGGTTACAGTGATGATGGTGGTCATGCTTGTAGCCTGCTCGTCAAATGGGGATGGCAAAGGAAAAGACGGCAAAGAGCAAATTACATTATGGTTTTGGGGAGCACCTCCAGAGCATCAGACGACGATGAAGCAAGTGCTCGTTGACAAATTTAATCAATCTCAGGATCAATATGAGCTGGTTGTTGAATTTAGAAACTCTGTCGATAAGGATATTTCGGTAGCGCTCTCTGCCGGTCAAGGTCCTGATATCGTCTATGGCTCCGGCCCGTCATTCGTAATTCCCTTTGCGAAGGCGAACAAGCTTGAGCCGCTTGACACCTATGCGGAGAAATACGGCTGGAAGGATCGTATTATTGAATCCGTCTATCAATCCGGTACGGTCGACGGCAAGTTATATAGCCTTGGCAACTCCTTGAATACGGAAGGCATTTTCTATAACAAAAAAGTGCTGAAGGACAACAACTGGGAGGTTCCGAAGACGGTTGAGGATCTGGAGAAGATCATGGATGCCGCCATGGCCAAAGGATTATATGCTTCTGTAACGGGCAACAAAGGCTGGAAGCCAGTGAATGAGAATTATACATCCATTTTCCTGACCCACTTTGCCGGCAAAAACACCGTATATGAAGCACTGACAGGGAAGAGAAAATGGACGGATCCAGAAATCGTGGCTGCACTCGAAAAGTCAGCAGAATGGTATAAAAAAGGTTATTTGGCGGGCGATGATTATACGAATCTGACCTTTAACGAATCCATTCAATTGCTTGCCGACGAAAGGGCGCCGTTCTTCTTCGGCCCGTCGCTAGTATTCCAATTTGCATCGCAATCGTTCACGGATGATATCGTGGATAATCTGGGTTTCATTCCATTCCCTACGGTTGGCGGATCATCGGATGCGCCGGATTATACGCTTGGCGTGACGGCGACGCTATCGATTAATGCATCATCCAAGCATAAGGACGGTGCTGCCCAAGTACTGGATATGATGATGACTAATGAATTTATGAATGAAATGACAGCTCGCTGGCCTGGATACTGGGGCGTTCCTCTCAAAGACTTGAAGCTGGAGACGGATAAAATGTCTACGCTTTCAAAGCTGTACGCTCAGAGCATCTATGACATGATCGACGGTGTGAATAAAGGCAACTTCGGTTACTACACGGGCGTATTCTTCCCGCCGGCAGCCCAGCAGGCCTTCCTGGATATCGATTCGGTATGGCAGAACCAAATAACGAGTCAGAAGCTGATGGAGAAGGCTCAAGCAGAATTTGACAAGGACGTGGAAAAAGGACTCCTGCCCCCAATTCCAATGCCTGCTCAGTAGCAACGCGAGGGCAAGGGACTAGCTTCGTTCCTTGCCCTACCCACAGCAGGCGTATAGAGGAGAAGAGATGCAGATGAGAAAAGCTACAAATTATTTATTAATAGCGCCGTCTCTATTGTTGAGTCTGTTAATCGTCTTAATTCCAGGGTTGCTGACATTGCTTGTAGCGTTTACGGACTGGGATGGAGTCGCCGTATCGCCAAGCTTTATCGGGATGCAGAATTTTCAGGAAATCTTTGAGGACCGAATTTTTTGGAAATCATTATTCAATAACGCGCAGTGGACCATCATGTTTATTACCGTTCCCGTTGTGATCGGTCTGTTGACAGCGATCTTGCTGCTTAGACGCAAGAGAAGCAGAAGCGCGTACCAGCTGATATTCCTATTCCCTTACGTATTAGCACCGGCAACCAATGCCATGCTCTGGCTCAACATTATTTTTAATCCGGTATCGGGGGTAGTGGGGTATTTAAAAAACAGCTTAGGCATGTCTATAACTTCACCGCTATCCTCTGTCCATACAGCACTGTACGCGGTAGCTTCCGTAGACATCTGGCACTATTGGGGGTTCCTGACGGTCGTTTACTTGGCCGCACTCAGACAAACGCCGGGTGATCAAATCGAAGCGGCGCAGTTGGAAGGCTGCAATAGCTGGCAGTTGTTCAAATTCGTATATTTCCCGTCCATCAAACCAACGTTCAGCATCATGCTGGTGATGATTATCATTTTCTCATTCTTGACCTTTGACTATGTGTATTTGTTGACAGGCGGCGGCCCGGCTCACTCGACGGAAATGCTCAGCACCTACGCCTACACATTTGCATTCTCGGCGTTCCAGGTAGGCAAGGCAGCATCCGTTGCCCTGTTTATGAGTATTATGGGGTTGCTTGCATCCTGCTTGTATATTTGGTTAAGCAAAAATGATTTGAAAGGTTAGGCGGTGATGATATGAACAACAGTATGTCAGGAAAAAAGAAAAGCGGCTCTATCCTATCGCATGCGGTACTGATCCTATTCGCATTGAGCGCCTTGCTTCCCTTGTCTCTAGTGTTGCTGAACAGCTTTAAAGATCAGAAATCAATTGTGAGAAATCCGTTGTCATGGCCGGAAACCTGGCATTTCTCCAATTATGCCGAGGCTTGGGAGGCCGCTAATTTTGGCAGAGGTTTCATCAATAGCATTTTGCTGACGGGCACGACAATTCTTATCGTATTGTTCGCCGCATCTCTTGCCGGTTATGTACTCGCTGGCAATCGGATTAAGGGAACGAAGTTTGTTACGGTTTATTTCATGGTGGCTATGACCGTGCCTATCCAATTGTTCTTGTTCCCGCTCTATTTTGTAATGGCGAAGCTGGGACTGCTAGGCAATGTGTTCGCGGTCGGGGTTATCCTCGGCGCTGTGAACTTGCCGCTCGCGATCTTTCTTATGAAATCCTTTTTTATGAATATTCCCCGCGAGCTGGAGGAATCGGCCAGAATTGACGGAGCTACGACTAGACAGCTGATAACGGGCATCATGATCCCGCTTGTACGTCCGGGACTGTTAACTGTCAGCATTATTGTTGGTATCGCTGCCTGGAATGAGTTTCTCGTTACTTCTACGTTTCTGCAGGGGCAGAACAGCTTTACGGCTACATTAGGTTTCCTGTCGCTCAACAACACGTACAACACAAATCAAGGCTTGATGATGGCCGCTTCGGTCATCATGATCGCGCCGCTCATCATTTTCTTCCTGATCGTTCAGAAATATTTTATTGACGGCTTGGTCAGCGGTGCAGTCAAAGGATAATCTGTGAGGTGAAGCATGAAAATATCCATTTCATCCTATAAGAATCAGATTTATGCCGGTGTTCTCGGCAAAATGATCGGAGTGTACCTGGGCAGACCAATCGAAGGCTGGACATACGAGGCAATAAGAGATTCCTTCCAGGACGTCAATTACTTTGTGAACCGCAAGGTCGGTGTTCCGCTGATCGTTCCTGATGACGATATCTCCGGAACCTTCGTATTCTTCCGCGCTTTGGAGGACAATCAGTATGAGGCAGACCTATCGGCAGCCCAGATAGGCGATACCTGGCTGAATTATATTATTGAGAACAGAACGGTTCTATGGTGGGGCGGATTGTCTCGCTCAACGGAGCATACGGCCTATCTAAGATTGAAACAGGGGATTCGCGCTCCTCGAAGCGGTTCAAGCGAATTGAATGGTCGAAGTATTTCCGAGCAGATCGGTGCGCAAATTTTTATTGACGCGTGGGCTCTGGCTTGTCCAAATCAACCTGAGCTGGCGATGGCACTGGCCAGGAAAGCAGCAAGTGTCAGCCATGACGGGATTGCGGTAGATGCCGCATGCCTGCTTGCTTATATGGAAGCGGCCGCGTTCGAGGAGAAAAGTCTGGATGTGCTAATCGATCAAGGACTTGCTCAGGTTAACCATACGTTGCTAACGCAGTTCGTGAATGAACTGCGGGAACAATGCCGGATAGCCGCCGATTGGCGCACGGTTCGCGACTGGATTGCCGAGCATCACGGCTATGACAAATATCCCGGCAGTTGTCCGATGGTCACGAACCATCTTGTCGTGATGATGTCATTGCTCATGGCGGGAGATGACTTCCAGAAGTCGATCATGATCGCTTCCTCCGCCGGTTGGGATACGGACTGCAATGCCGGAAATGTCGGCTGTCTGAATGGGGTTCGCCTCGGACTGGCAGGGATCGACCAAGGGCCGGACTTCAGAAAAGCCGTAAGCGACCGTATGTATGTCGTGTCGGCCGATGGCGGAAGCTGCATCACTGACGCGGTCATAGAAACGCGGAAAATCGTAAGAGCTGCGGAGGTGCTGTCGGGCTCACTAGTCGAAGCTGCTTTGCCTTCACAACGGTATGCCTTCGAGTATCCCGGCTCAACGCAAGGATTTATGCCCTATAAGGATACTCTCGAAGAGCCGGCTGAGATGCAAGTCTACAACTTGAACACAGTAGAGGAAAACCATCATGGATTAGTCATTGCATACAACCAATTAGCCAGAGGTAACTTTGCCGCAGTAAGCGTAGATACGTTTATCGAGCTGGAGTCCAGAGGGAAGGAAGGCACCAGTTACTTTGAGGTGCTGGCCTCTCCGAGTTTGTATGCTACACAAACCGTCCATATGGAGCTAGAGCTTCCAGAGGAGCAGACTCCTTTATGCAACATGTTCATCGACGTGTACGGGCAGGAGGACCAGATTGTGAAATATGTCAGTCCTGCGTATACGCTGCGGCAAGGGATGAATTCATTGAGCTGGGAGCTGCCGGATACAAACGGTCATGCTATTTATCGTTTCGGAATCGAGCTGACCAGCGATATGCGTCTGGATGGCAGCGTCATCGTGAAGTCGATAGATTGGAAGGGTGCGCCCAAACATTTCGCTATGAAAAAAGCGATAGATTTAACGCCCAGCCTGACGCCCTGGACGACCAACACGACCTGGATCAAATCGTTTATGAGCTCTATCGATAATTTTAACCCGGACTTTGCGGAAACGTTCTCGATCTCGCATAGTACGGCCAATGGCGTTGCGACAATCGGCAGTCTGGAATGGGACAACTATAGCGTGTCTTCCCAGCTGATTTTTACGAATCAGGAGTCGGCAGGTCTGGTAGCAAGAGCTAAGGGTCATCGCCGATTCTATTCCGCTCTGTTTTCGCAGGATCACATACGCATCTGCAAGCATAAAGACGATCAAGTGATAGAGCTTGCTTCGACGAGTTTTGATCTGCAGTGGGATGCGAGGTATGACGTTTCGTTCCATTTGAAAGGATCATCGCTCCAAGTAGCGGTGAACGAGAAGGTCGTTCTTTCTGCTGAAGATGATGAGTACAGGGCTGGCGGCGCGGGTTTCATCGTACAGTCAGGTGCGATTCTGGCAAATGGTTTTAAGATAGAAGCTTTGTGCTGATGAGAATCGGAGGAGGAGAGCGGATGACGGAGGCAGTTAAGGATTATTCGGAAGCGATCTATGCCGGCGTGTTGGGGAAGATCATTGGAGTCTATCTCGGGAGGCCGGTTGAAGGCTGGGCTTATGAAAAAATTCAGCAGGAGTTTGGCGAGCTTCATTATTATGTGCATGAAGAATGCGGCGTTCCTTTGGTTGTTGCGGATGATGATATTTCCGGCACATTCGGCTTCTTTAAGACCCTTCATGATTACGATTATCAAAATTTAACGTCCAAGAACTTCGGCCAAACATGGCTCAACTATATTATTGAGGACAAAACCGTTCTTTGGTGGGGAGGTCTCGGGCGATCCACGGAGCATACGGCGTTTCTACGTTTGAAAAATGGAGTGGAGGCGCCGATGAGCGGCTCAATCGCCAGCAATGGAACGACACTCGCTGAACAAATCGGCGCGCAAATTTTCATCGATGCCATCGCTATGGCTTGTCCGGATGATCCTGATCTCGCCGTTAAGCTTATTAAGGAATCGGCAAGCGTAAGCCATGACGGCATGGCGGTAGAAGCAGCCTGTTTCCTTGGCGCGATGCAGGCGATGGCCTTCTCGGAGAAAAACCTGGATGTGCTGCTCGACAAGGGCATGGCTTATTTGACCAGCGAACACTTGATTTCAGCCATTCAGGATGTGAGGTATGTTTGCTCACGTGTGAGCGATTGGCGCAAGGTAAGGGAATATATGAATCCCAAATACGGCTATGAGGTGTATCCGGGCTGCTGCCATATCATACCCAACCACTTGATGGTCATTGCGTCACTATTGCTGGGCGGGGATGATTTTCAGAAGTCGATTATGATTGCGTCCTCCGCCGGGTGGGATACCGATTGCAATGCCGGCAATGTGGGCTGTCTGAATGGCATCCGTCTAGGCTTGGCAGGCATAAATCAAGGGGCGAATTTCAGGAAACCTGTCTCCGATTTGATGTATGTTGTGACTGCGGATGGCGGCTCGGTTGTGACAGATGCAGTGAAGGAAGCTCTCAAGATTGTGGAGGCCAGCTATCGTCTGAAGGGACTAAGCTACGACAAGGTGCATAAGAAATATGACTTCTCCTTTAAAGGATCCACACAAGGCTTCGAGCCATGCCCGCAATACGGACATAAAGTGGATGTTGTCCGGTTATCCAATCGGAATGAAACTGCCGCAGATAATGGGCTACTCGTAACGTTCGCTGATTTGGCTAAAGGAACGGTCGCGCGTGTATCCACACCGACCTTTATTGACTTTGACAAGCTGGCCAAAAACTTCTCGACGGTAGCTAGTCCAACGCTTTATTCCGGCCAAACGGTCTATTCGACACTTGTTAATGGCAGCGGAGCAGCTATATGTGTAAGGCAATACGCTCTTTATTATGATATCGACGATTCCATAAAAACCGTCTATGCGGATGAACGAGTGTTAGAACAGGGCGAATCGATTCTGGAATGGGAGATTCCAGATACAAGAGGGATGCCGATCTTTAGATTGGGTTATGAATGGAGTACAGATCAGCGCTTTAATGGAAGCATCGTCATTCAAGATGTCGATTGGAATGGAGCGCCTAGCCGGTTTTATCAAAAAGGAATGATGATGACTTCAATCTGGCATACCCATCCGTTCTGGCTGCAAACCTGGACAAGCTCAGCCAAGCATTTTGCGGCAGATTTCAAATACACATTCTGCATTTCGCATCATGAGAAGAACGGATTGGTCACTATCGGCTCTAGGGACTGGGATCATTATTCCGTGGCTTCCAGACTGTCGTTCAGCCTGCATGACAAGGCAGGTTTGGTGGCTCGAAGCAATGGCCATAGAAGATATTACGCAGCCGTATTCGAGAGCGGCAATCGTGTCTCCATTATCGCGCGGAGGGATGACGATATACAAGTATTGGCCTCCGTACCGTTCCCATATGAAGAGGACAGAATGTATAATGCGAAGTTTACCGTTCGCGACAACCATTTGACTCTGGAGGTAGACGGGCAGCAGCTTGCAGCGGCAAGGGATGAGAAGAGGCTGTATGCTGGCGGTTCTGCAGGTTTTCTGATGGAAGCGGGTACGATGGTCGCGGACGGATTTATCATTGATCGGGTGTAACGTGTGATTTTCATTAAAGTTAGGAGCAATTGCGATGAAATACGTAATCGTCTCAACGGCAGTAACGGATGAAACCTATCAGTACGGGACGACTGCGCCAACGGTCAGCCTTGGCGGAGCGGGCACCTATGGGCTCGTTGGGGCGAAGATTTGGACGGATGACGTTGCGCTTGTAACCGGGGTAGGAGCAGATTTTGTAGAAACTCACGGAGCCTGGTTTGAGACGAACCGTCTCCACACACAGCATCTCATCGTGAAGGACGAGCATACCCCGAAAACGTTGGTCAAGTACTTCGAGGATGGAGAACGGCAAGAGACGCCGGCCTATGGGGCCGAGCATTATCGCAGTATGGAGGCTTCCGCTGCCGACATTGGAGAGGCGCTGCGGCCGGGTGTGAAGGGTATCTACATTTTCAAAGAAGCGGAGTTGGCGTTTTGGGATGAGATCGATGCCTTGAAGCAAAAGTTCGGCTTTAAGCTGATGTGGGAAATCAATGCCGATTCGGCGGATTATGCTTTGATCTCTACGGTAAGACAGATTGCTGAACGAGTCGATATGTTCTCAATTAATAGGACGGAAGCGCAATCACTGCTGCGCAAAGATAATGTAGAAGAAATCATTGCGGAGTTTGCGGCTTGGGATACACCGCTTGTCTTTTTGAGGGATGGCGCCAGAGGGGCTTTTATGATCAGCGGGGAAGAGGTTGTTCATGCGCCTGTAGTGCCAGACTTGGATGTGATTGATGCGACTGGCGGGGGGAACAGCTCCTCCGCAGGTGTTCTATTCGGAATTTGCGAAGGGTATTCGCCTTATGAGGCGGGTATAATCGGCAGTATTTCGGCATCGATTTGTCTGCGTCAAGAGGGAGTGCCGCTAAGGCTGAATGAAGGGTTGCGGCAGGACGCTATAGAGCTGTTGAATAAAATGAGGGAGGAAAACTAAATGACTAAAAAAGTGTTGATCGACTGCGATCCCGGAATGGACGATTCATTGGCACTAATCCTGGCTTGCAAAAGTCCGGAGCTCGATGTTAAAGCGATTACGACTGTCTCCGGCAACTATCATGTAGACGTAACGAGCGTCAATGCGTTGAAAACGCTGGAGCTTATTGGCAGGGAAGATATTCCCGTGGCAAGGGGGCTTGCTAAGCCTTTGGTACGCGCGCTGGCTTCCGATCCGTTCACCCATGGAAGCGACGGCCAGGCTGAAGCTTTTTTGCCGGCGCCTTCTAAGCAACTGGATGATAGTCATGCAGTTGATTTGATCATTGAAACGATCAAAGCTTATCCCGGTGAGCTCTATCTGCTAGCGCTCGGCCCCTTGTCCAATATTGCGCTGGCGCTTATCAAATGTCCGGAAATAAAAGACATGGTCAAAGGGATATACGCCATTGCCGGCGCCTTTGGTTTAAATAAATATGCAACTGCGAACGCCACGGGGGACAATCCGCAAAGCGAGTGGAACGTGTACGTCGATCCCGAGGCCGCGGAAATGGTGTTCAGCTCCGGCATTCCAATGACGGCGATTGGACTTGATGTAGCAACTCATTTTGATGTGAATTTCACGGAAGTAGATTTGGAGAGATTGCGTCAATCCGACAAGGCAGAGGCGGCTTTCTTACTCAACATGATTAACTTTGTTGCAAATCGCGGTTTTGAATCGTATTGCGTGCTCATTGATTCGATGGCGGTTGCAGCTGCAATCGATGAAACATTAATACGCACAATTCGTGGCAGAGTGGGTGTGGAGACGAAGGGACATTTGACGCTGGGCATGACGGTACTGGATACGAGACATCATCATGTCTGGAGCGATCTTCCTGAAATCAATATTGCGGCAGAAGCTGAATATGCCCGATTTAATGAGTTAGTATTGGATCGAATATTAGGCTAGCCTGGGTTTAGCTTTGTATAGTAGAGCTGGCCATAAAGGAGAGTAACCTATGGGAGCAGGTAATATTTTAATCATCGGCAGTTTGAATATGGATCTGGTGCTTCGTGTTCCCTATATTCCACAGGTCGGCGAGACTTTGCTCGGCAGATCCATGGAACGAGTGCCCGGTGGCAAGGGAGCGAATCAAGCCGTTGCCGCTGCGAAGCTAGGGGCGAATGTGACTATGCTGGGCAAAGTTGGCGGGGATGAATTCGGAGCCCAACTCATCACAAATTTGAATCAGGCCGGTGTCCGAACGGAAGGGATCAACCTTGTAGCTGGAGCATCTTCGGGCCTAGCCGTTATTCAAGTGAATGATGAGGGAGACAATAGTATTGTGGTGCTGGCGGGTGCCAATGAACTTTGCAATAAAAATTTCATTTTATCCTATGAGGATCAGATTAAGGAAGCAGAAATGGTTATTTTGCAGATGGAGATTCCCCATAAAGCAGTATATGAAGCTGTTGATTTGGCGAAAAAACATCAGAAGACCGTTATCTTAAATCCGGCGCCCGCACCAGATTCAATTCCCGATCATGTGCTTGCCCAATTGGATTATCTGATCCCAAATGAGACTGAGCTGATGAAGCTGAGCGGGTTGCCTGTTAATACTGTCGCTGAGGCGGAAGCTGCGGCACGGGAATTGCTTGCCAAAGGGGTCAGACATGTCATTGTAACGCTTGGCGGCAACGGAGCTTTGCTGGTGAATGCAAGTGAAGCGGTTCATGTCCCGGCTCGAGCGGTCAAGGCTGTAGATACAACGGCTGCGGGCGACACCTTTGTTGGAGCCTTTGCCGTAGGCTTATCCGAGGGCAAGAGCGTACGTGAGTCCATCCATTTCGCCACAAAAGTGTCTTCAATCGCCGTAACGAGAGCAGGAGCGCAGACCTCGATACCTGAACGCCACGAGGTTGATGCTCTGGTGTAGAAGTAGAGGGAATAGAGGGCAGCAGCCTCTAGCGGATGCAGGAAAAATGCAGTAAATAAGCACCTTCAAGAGATTGAACCATGCTGTAAGATATGGGGATAATCTTGTGGGTGTTTTTGTATGGGCAACAAGAGAAATCGATTCGTGGGGATATTCGTGCACCCGTTAGATCCAATCCGTTGTAAAGGCTAATTTCCACTCTTTATCTTCTCTTTTGAAATGGTAAAATACATTATACTCTTCGATTCTCAGCAAATAGGATCTGGATACTCTAGATATTTCCTTTACTGAAACTGTCATTCCCCCCGACTCGGTGCCAATAAATTCTAACTCATAAAAACCGATAATTACCCTTGGGCTATCCATTCTACTTTTTAGTCCATGAAGATCATCAGCTAGCAACAATGAATGGTACGTTTCTTGATCATTATCCATATATGCAGTTACTAATTTATTGAGCAACCTAACAATCTCAAGCTCATCTCCTGTATATTCTTCTTCATTGATATAAGTTGCCTCCGGCTCCTCTTTAGCAGATGTAATCTCTTGGTTCTGTTCTAATTGGACCTCCTGTTTATGGCTACAGCCCATGACTACTAACAATCCCGCCAAAATGAAACCGATACAAGTTCGTTTTTTCAATGTATTCCCTCCAAACTCGGATTTCACATTTATCGACGTAAGTTCATAAGAAAAGTTGCATAGTTAAAATTTATCCATTTAGACAACCCCGTCCGTTAGTAAATACCTAGCGCAGCCGACGGGAGAACTGTGCATGGGAGTTGCAAAACCAGTATTTGGGCATCAAATGTGACAATATAGATACGGATATATTCAGTTTGTTTGATATGTGATAAAATAGGTCGTTCATTTGTTATTTTTATATCGGAGGCTTCTTAGTTTATGACATCACAGTCGCATCAAAATGTAAAAATGGTAACAGCAGACCCTAGTGCAATTGGATTATTCGGTCTGGCCATCGTCACGCTCGTTGCTTCATCGCAAAAGCTGGGTATCACTTCTGGATTGGGTTATGTTATACCTTGGGCTATTTTTCTCGGTGCATTCGCTCAGCTCTTCGCCTGTATTCAAGATGCCAAGCACAACAACACATTTGGAATGACAGCGTTCGGAGCTTATGCCTTCTTCTGGTTTGGAATGGCATCAAGCTGGTTCATTAAATTAGGTGTTTTTGGTCCGGAGCTTGCATCTGGACTCGATGTGAAGCAGCTAGGCTTCGTCTTTCTTGGTTATCTGATCTTCACGCTCTTTATGACCATTGGCGCCATGGAAACCAATAAAGTGTTGTTCACCATCTTTGTATTAATTGATTTCTTGTTTATTGGTTTGATCCTGGATTCATTTGGTGTAGGGAACGGCGCTTTCCACTCCTTGGCGGCTTACTCTGAGCTGGCCATCGCTATTGTGTCCTTCTACGGATGCGGAGCTGCCGTGTTGAACACACACTTTGGACGTGTTTTTCTACCTGTGGGCGCTCCCTTCAGAATCTTTAAGAAATAATAGTAAACGAACGGTGACCCGTAGAATAGACACTTTTAAAGAAGTGCCTTTCTACGGGTCTTTCTATGTGTTTGAATTTAATATGGGTTTGAATAGATATCTTGATGAGAGCGAATGGAACAAATGAGTACCATCAACTTCAGCAATCCCTTCAAACCGTTTCTTTAGTAAGTGAGCCAGTAATCTGCCAGTTACTGTAGTCTTATCGATGAATTTCCAACATTGACGCGAGAGGACATGCGGGCTATACCGTGCAATGCCTCTTCGAAAAACTCATATTGGAACAACTCTTCAATATGATAGACGCCGTGCGAGAGTTCGGTGGAAGTGTAGAGCTGCTTGGCCAAGGCTGCAGCTACTTTGGCAGTTACCTCGGATTCATGGGAACCCTGCAGGAAGCATTCAGCATGTGCAGGCTGATTCTGTTTTTTGCCGAGAGCATCTACCTTCAATGCATACATGGGCTCTCCTATCTTCATCGATCCGAATAGCTTGACGGCTAAATCTCGTATGAAGGGTATGTTCAGCATTTTAAGACAGCCAAACCTTTTTAGAAGAGCCATTAGTCGGGTCATTGAGGCTTGATCAAAGCAAAGTCGTGTTGAAACGTCTGGAACTTGCAGGGTTCGCGGCAATATATGCTGGTCTGCAAAATTGAATCGATACGCGGTATGGAAACCCAACGTGTCGCCAAAGTTGGTTTTACGACCATCAGTGAAGCTTGAATGATGTATTTCTTTACCTTGCTTCATCGTGCTGAAGTTGCGCCGCAGGTTGTCAATGGTCCATTCGATCGCTGCTTTGCCATGAGAATCTCCTAGCCCCAGCATGAGGGATATGTGAACTTCCTCCGTCGAATCCAGGAGCCTTGAGGCTTGAAGCGACAGAAGGTTAGTTAGTCCAGGTGCAAGACCAACACTAAGGACTGCAGTTGCACCGTTCGAGACAGCTAAGGGATGAAGCCGCTCCACTTGAGACAGGAATCGATAATCAGCGGAGACATCAATGTATCGAATGCCTTGCTGTAGACAGGCTTGAACAAATGCCGTGTTTTGTTGATCCAGACACATGATGACAAGATTAATACTAGATAACAGCTCAGAGTCAGGGGCTTCACGAATATCGATTTCCATCGGTTGAACTCGACCATCCGTAGAACGGCTAAATGCCTCCGCACGCGCTAGCGTTTTTCCTGCGGCAAACACCTTGCCTGGATAGCTAAGGGCGAGCTCTTTGCAGATGATTTGTCCCACATGTCCGTACCCGCCTATAACTACAATTTTATCTCTTTTCATGATGATTCCTCCAACTGTAAGTCATTTTGTTTTTTTTGACGTTCTGAAAAGACACCATATCCCAGTACTGCAAAACACAATAAGCCCATTATGACGCTAACTTTAAAAATCGATCCGAAGTCAGTGTAAGACGGGGGTTGTCCCGTACGCCCGCTTAACATACCGAGACCTAATACAGCGCCCAAAAACATGCCCCCATTGCGTGTTAATGCAATCAAGCCTCCAATCGAACCGGCATGCGTAAGGGGCACTTCCCGCATGATGTAACTGTTGTTGGGAGCAGCCAAGCAACCCATGCCTATCCCGATCAAGGCGAGTACGGTAACCAAACTAAAGGTCGACAGGTCAACGAGGAAATAAGTAAAGATGGTGAGCCCCGTCACGATACAACTTAACCCGATGAACAGAAATAGTTTGAGGTTGAATCGATCCGATAGATATCCTGCAACCGGGCTAGTCACAGCAAATAACAGGGGATAAGCCGTGATGATCAATCCAACATACAAGGGAGTGTATGAGGTCATATGGGATAAATAAAATGGCATGACAACTAAAACCGTGTTAATGAGAAAAAAGGTAATAAAACTTGTTATTAAACCAACGGAAACGGAAGGGATACTTAAAACTTGAATGGGTAAAAAAGGATTGGCTTGACGCGACTCCCTCAGCAGGAAAAGTGCAAGCGCGATGCCTCCCGTAATAAAAGCCAAAATGATGTTGATGGAAAGCCAACCATGAGTATTTACGCTGGATAAACCATAAATCATAGCTGCAATAACAATGAAAAATAACAATGCGCCGACTGGATCTATCGATTTCGGGGCGTAATTGAGACGCTGTATAGGGATGAACCGATAGGCTAGCCCAACTGCTGCGACCGCAACGGGCAGATGGATGAGAAAGAGCCATTGCCAGCTTAACCACTCTGCAATAAGTCCGCCAGCAATCGGACCGGTCATCGCGCCCATAGCGACGACAGAACTCATGATGCCGAGGGCTCTACCTCTTTGTTCTTTCCCATAATAGAAGCTGAGCAATGCGATATTCGTCGCTTGAAACATAGCCGCACCAATCGCTTGGAGAATTCGAAAGAACATTAGGACATATACGTTGGGAGATACAGCGATCAGGATCGTGCTTAATGTAAAAAACAAATATCCTAAATTATGAATAAGGCCATGCCCATAACGATCTCCCAGCTTCCCCATAATAGGCAGAAGTGCTGTGATCACAAGCAAGTATGAAGTCGTAATCCATTGAATACTGTTCAATGGACTTTGGAAAATCGTCTCCAAATAAGGCAGCGATACATTCACTATGCCAGCTGTAAAATGAGACATAAAGGCTCCCAGGCAAATCGTAATTAAAAACCAAAAGGCCTGTTTCTCTGTCACTTTTAACTTGGATTGCTCAGTGGGGATCATACAAAGCTCCTTTCACACCTATTTAGTTTATTTACTAAACTAAATGGTCAAAAAAATTTATTTGCTCAACATGTCGTTTAAAATGCTAATGCTCTTTTCGAATATTTTGATCTCTTGTTCGCTGAGCTGCGATCTTAGCTGATCGTAGAATGAGAAGTGCACGGCTTCGTGCGCTTTATAAGCCTCCTTTCCGATTTCAGTGAGCGATAGGATGGAGCTTCTTGAATCATGCGGATGTGGCGAGCGCATCACTAGCTGCTTGGCTTCTAGACGATCAACAAGCTGTGTAATCGCACCCTTCGTCACGCCAAGTCGGGCTGCGAGCTCACTCATGAGTACGGCCCCATCGTAACCGATGGCATCTATGGTATGGATCTCGCTAGGCGTCAAGTTGCCCGCGCTGCCGAATGTATGCGGTTGACGCTCCAGCCGTTTAAGCTGCATGATCAATCGCCCTAAGTTTTTGCTCCCTTGGTTTATTTCCTGGTTTGGGTAATTCGATTCGTTTGTCATGAGGATAGTTTAGTATATAAACTTTATTTCGTCAATCAGCCGTATCAGTCGAGGTCAACAAATCCGACCATTTCCTTCCTATTATGGATAAGTGAAATATATTCGTTGAATAAAATGTGGCCAGCGAGTAAGTTTTGAGTCAGTAGACTGCTCTGAATATTCAAGCCTTCATAAACATTAATGAACCGGAGATGAAGGGCATCGTTCATCCGTATAATGGGATGCATTGATTGTAGAAGGGAGTACAGGGGGACATTTCAGGCTGCCTGACTTCAAAGACTCTTCTCAGGCCACTTCTACCTGGATGGAGAGTCATCGGGATTTGTGGGGGCGGCGATAGGATGAAAGCTGTTAAGCTGATTGACGCAACAGAGATTGTCCAACTCGGCAAGTCAGATAGGTACAGCTATTTCTATGGTCGCACCAAATAATTGCTTTACGGCAGTGCATTTCAGCCAATTAAAAGCGTAGATTCAGAACCGTAAGGTCTGGGTCTGCGTTTTTTTTTGACTGTACGGCAAGATCGATAAAATAAAAGTATAAGTAAACTTTACTTTTTTAAAACTATACTTTAAAATAATGTTGGAAGGAGATGACAAATTTTGAAGAAAAGTACCGATTGCATTATGAACAAAGTTTATGAGTACAGGGTACTTAAAAAAATGTCTCAGAGCGAGCTGGCAGATGTTGTTGGCGTATCGAAACAAACTATATTTGTTATGGAGAAAAATAACTATATTCCATCACTGTTGCTGGCTTATCGGATTGCGAATTTTTTTGAGGTAAGTATCGATGGAATTTTTACATACACAAAGGGAGGAAATAAAGATGTATAAACATGTGGATCAATGGCTGGCCGTTTCGGACAATTTTAATTTGTTTATCGGAATTCTTTGTGTTATTGGCTTTGGAAGCGCGATTATGTACACCATTTTTCTGAACAAGATTGGCAAGAAGGATGAATATAGTCTGCAGATCCGGCTTAATGTGACTAATAAGATGTTTATAGCACTCCTCGTTTTACTAGTAGCGGCCACCTTTCCGGATGGATCGGCAGTGTATTTCAAACAACTTATTTATTCTTGCGGCGTTTTAACGATGCTGGTGGGAGCATTATCATCAGGTTATTACTATTACAGGGACTTTAAAAGTTAAAGTGGAAAGGCTGATAGGAAGCAACAGCAAAGGTCGAGCCTCCATTCAAGGAAGCTCGACCTTTTACCAATGACCGTGATGCACGCAATAGCATGTTCTCAATAAATGTTTTTCATAAGCTGGAATACTTCCTCGATCGTCAGGCCATAGGATTTGTAATAATCAATATCAATAGCCATTTGCTTTAAAATCATTTCATTGCGCTTTTGAAGCATCTCATCAGGGGAGAGCTCGGCAACAAAACAGCCTTTGCCCGTCACTGTATAGATCAACTTCAGCCGTTCCAGCTCTTCCCACGCTTTCTTTACCGTAATGATACTGACGCGAAGCTCTGTGGCCGCTTGCCGTATCGGCGGTAGGCTGTACCCGCTCTCCAGCTCACCCTTCAATATTTGAGCGCTGATTTGCTCGAAAAGCTGCTGATAAATCGGTTTTTCCGATGTATTCGAAATTGCGATATTCATTACATTTCCACTTTCTCAAACCGTTTGTTGGCAATATGATAAGCGATAAACGTAAATAGCGCAAATATGACGATGCCTGCAAGCAAGATTAACAGGTGAACACCCGTGTTTTCGGTACCAGCGCCTTTGAACAGATCAAACACATACGAGTTTTGCAAAGCAAGCCATTCGGCGCTTCCAGCAAACAAGATTGCACCTGTATTCGCTGCAAATGCCGCCGCACCGTATTTATACGACGTCTTATAATACATGGAGATGAAAATCAGGTTGAAGATCGCCAGCATGATGAAGCATAGTCCCCAGAAGCCAAAGGAAGGCTTGAAAAAAAGGTACACCATATCTGGATACAAACGCAGCGTGAACACGCCATAGATCATGGCAACAACGATATGCAGCAGCTCCAGAATGACGATAAAGGAGACTCTTGCTTTCACCATATCTCTTTTTGTAACCGGCATGATGCTAGTGAAGATCAGATCGTTCTGGCTCTTATACCCTCCGAACATATTCGGAATCGTAATGAAACAGAAGTAGAGGATGACCAGGAAATATAGCCACCCCGGAATAAGCATCAACGCGCCAGTCAAAAACGGCAGTACGTAGAAGAAAGGACTTACGCCAATCTTGAATTCTTTCATTAACAAGTTATACATCTTGCAGACCCTCCTTCCTAGAGCAATAAATCATAATCTCCTCCAGATTCGGTATCGCTGACTTCACATTCATAGACGGATCAAAGTCCTTCGTATGAATCAATCCGGTGAAACCGAATGAATTGGTTTTGTAGGAAATGAGCTGATCCTTGACCAGATCCAGCTGCTCCTTCTTGCCATTAAGCAAACGATACGAATCTACAAATTCTTCTTTCTCCGCACTCTTGATGATTTCTCCGTTATGAATGAAGGTGATGTAATCTGCACATTTCTCCAGATCGGATGTGATATGGGTGGAGAAGAGGATACTGATCTCGCCGTCCTGCACCAGCTCTCGGAAAATATCCAGCAGATTGTCCCGGGCGACAGGATCGAGTCCGCTAGTTGGTTCATCCAGAATAAGTAGCTTCGCGCCATGCGACAGAGCAATGGCCAAGCTGTATTTGACCTTCATACCGGTTGATAACTCGGAGATTTTTTTGTCCTCGATCAGGTTGAACTTCTTCAAGTACTTATAGTAGGTGTCGTCATCCCAATTTTTGTAGAACCGCTTGATTACATTCGTTAACGTCTTGACCTTGTTGCGGGTATAGAAGTTGATATCTCCAAAGGCAGAGCCAATCTCCTGCTTCAATTCAACCTCGTGCTGAATCATGTTTTTGCCCATCATATGAATTTCTCCGCTATCCATCCGGATTAAATTCAGAATAGCCTTGATGGTCGTTGTTTTTCCTGCGCCGTTGGCTCCGATGAATCCCATGATATAACCCTTTTCCAATTGGAAAGAAACGTTTTTGAGATGGAAATGCTCATATTTCTTACTTAAGTTACGAATATCTAAAGCCAGCATGTGGTTCCCTCCGCTCCAAAATTGTGTATGTTGTGTATGCACAATATACCACCGAAGGAGATTGGCTGTCAATTCCTGTTCAAAAAGATATTTTTCCTGTTCTTCAATATAGTCTTAATAAGGATAGTAAAAACCCGTAAGGCTCTCACAAGAAGTGAGGAGCTTACGGGTTTTGTTCATTTCATTACATACTGTCGGAAAATGGTTTGGAATTAATTTCCACAGCAATTTCCATATTCGGTGTGTGTGTATACACAAGTATAAGTGCCGCTAGAAGTATCCACACAACGTCTGAAAACATTACGATAAGAGATTCTTTGAGACGACGTACAAGTGCTGGAAGTTTGACATTCCCAGCTGCCGTAGCAGTTTGTATGTGTATCCTGACAAGCCATAGTTTTCACCTCCTTTCATGTCAACTCGTCGTGAACGTATCAGCTCTGATTTATGATCCGATTTAAATCATGGATGGAATGAATAATACCGCAATCTTGAATGACTCTATTATTGTTCAACCTGTATAGGAAGGGGGTAGCAAAAACCTTATGAACATTTCTTTGTTCATCCGGGGACAAAGAAAGGATCGGAAAATTTGGCTGGAAGTGATGGGATAGTTCTCTGTTTTCTTCCTGGTTTCCATCCGTAAATAATTGAACATAGCCTGGATACGTATTGAATGCTGGAATTAGAGTTGGCAGCATATCAACACAGGACTTACAGGTCAACGAGATATAGGCTAGCAGAACCGGGTTATCACTATTGGGATGTAGCAACGTGATTGATTCTGGTAAAAAATCACCAATTTTATACTCGTTATCGAGCAGCGTATTGCGTTGGAACAGTTCCTTGAAGTTGATTGTCCCCATTAGTATTCACCTCATTGTTTTCGTGTGTAGTCATGAACATCCGATAATATCTTCCTTCAGCTAGAATAAGCTCTTGATGTGTTCCGATCTCTGCGATTTCTCCATTGTGCAAGACAATGATTTGGTCAGCCATCTGACAGATAGGCATTCGATGTGTGATGAAAAGAGTAGTCTGCCTATTCCATTTTCGATTTCTAATAACGGAATTCATAATCGATTGTTCGGTTTCTGGATCTAGCGCAGAGGTAGCTTCATCTAACAATAGAAGAGGTGAATCCTTGTATAGGGCTCTGGCAATTGCAATCTTCTGCCATTGGCCTCCAGATAGCTGTCGAGATCCAATGAATTCCAAGCCAAGTATCGTTTCTTTTGAAACTTCATCAGGGAATAGCTCAGGGTATTTTTCCGAAAGCTCAATTAACTTTTTTTCAGATTCTTTCGATGGAGAATCCAAAATAACATTTTCCTCCAACGAGATTGGATATCGGACAAAATCCTGTGAGACCATAGTCATCTGGTGAATGAGACTAAGGTGATTGATATCGTTTATGTCAGTGTTATTGATATAGAGGGCCCCAGGCGTTACATCATATAACCCAATTAAAATTTTGCCTAAAGTAGACTTTCCAGAGCCGTTTTCTCCTACAATTGCTATGCAATTACCTGCTTTAATATTTAGATTTATATTTTTAATAACGGATTTATCCGTCGTTGGATATTGAAATGTGAGATCTTTTATTACAATTTCTTCAATGGGAGAAGCCAACTTAATATCATGAGCGTGTAATGTGAAGGTAGACGGAAAGTATTTTGTAATAAACTGTTGAAGCTGGAGACTTGTCAGGTAGGTTTGTTTGACTCTTCCAAAATATTGTCCAATAGCAAATAATGTGGATTGAAGCATGGCAACTGCGGTAGTAATAGCTATGTATTGACCTATTGTTAACTCGGCAGCGATAACACTTCGTACTAAAAGAATCTGGATAACGACAAAACCCAGAGGTTCGATGATTGCAAAGAGAAGTCGTTTCATATAAATTTTTTTCTGATGATTAATTTCCCATTTAATTGATTTTAGAGAAATGTTATCCCACTTTCGTAAGAAAAACGATTTGCTTTGAAAGATTAAGAGCTCCTTTTGGGCTAGGGGTCGTACTAATGTCTCGAACAACATTAGCTTCTCTCTAGACAATTGGCTTGTGTTCTCTGTATATGAATGATTTAATTTCGATATTTTGATTTCATTTAAGAAATGAGGCAGACAGTAAAGGGTCACAATAATTGGTAAATACCATATATAGTTGATTAGTATAATGCTATAAGTCAGAAATAATATAATTTGATGAGCAAATTGGATGAAAGTAATAATTAAGTTGGATATTGAAAAAAAAGTGCTTCGAAGAAAGTTGAAATCATTTTGGTACTGAGGCGTTTCTAACTTTGTTACCGTTTTTAAATGAATCAAATCAATTAACTGATACTCCAGAAGTCGGTTCATTTGGATGGTCATTTTTTGTTCTAGGTACTGGCGAAATTGCTCCATACAAAGCTGAGTTAGCTTGAGTAGAAGCATGATAACAATTAATTGAACAATGAATTTGTAATTATTATGGCTATTTGTGAATGCATCGAAAAACTGTTCAGTCAATTTAATGGTATAAGCGGCAGTCCCAATTAGAATGACTGATAACAAGCTTAGTATGGCAATTGTCCAGTATGAGCCTGATAAGACCCTGCGAATAATGCTGTTAAGATTCATGAACACCATTGAAACACGGGAGGATCGGTTGACAAGTTTCTCTTAGCAATTGATGGGAGCCTATATTTTGGCTGGAAACAATACGTCTGGATGCATCCACTGCATATCCCCATGGAACGGAATTAGACTGCAGATGCTTTACCATATCTTGAATGGAATACTTGAATACGCGTGCACGACCTTCAAAAGCTTGTTTAATAACCTGAATATTCTCCTCTGTGCTGTCTATTAAAATGACGACGTTAAGTGTGGGATAGTGACCGGTGTACTCATCCAGTGCTTCAAGCGCATCTGCACAAATCTCGCAGCTTGTACTTATTAACATGAGTAGGAGATGATCAGTGACGAGCGGATGGAGGGATTGCGGTGGATCTGATTCTATTAGTGTGATGTCGGGTATCTCGGAGTTGACTGGGAGCTTTTTCATTTCGTTAGACGAATGGGAAAAAGTACTATTAACCATGATAACCTCCTAATAAATCCATTATCATACATTATTATTGTTTAAGTGGATTCTATCATTCATTTTCACATAAATCAAGAGTTAATTGGGTCCTGTTGGAATATGAAAATTTGATTTTGATCTTTATGGGTGATAAAGTAAATTATAGATGATAGAGGTCTTTTTTCTATCCGTTGATAGGGGGTTGCATATGAAGCGTTGGTTTACAGTCCTACTATGTATGTTAGTTGTGGCGTTAATGGGAAGTGCGTGTTCAACCAAAGAATTGGTCAAGGATCCGGTTACATTGACCGTATTATATGGATCTGGCACGACAGAATTCGATAAGGCATATGGAGATATGTTTAGACAGAAGTACCCGCATGTCACTTTGCGAGTCATTAATTACACCCAGCATGAAGCCTATAAAACAATCAATGATCTTATTAAAGTTATGAATGATGTTCAGCCCGATATCGTTGAGCTATACAGCAGCCATTTGGTTGAATTAGTTGAAAAAGGACAATTGATAGAGTTGGATAGCTATATCCAAAGCTCCTCATTTGATATTGATCATATGTATGCTCCGGTAATTGAGGCATTACGCCTAGAAGGTGAAGGAAGATTGTATGGGCTAACCCCGTATTTTCCAGGTACTGCGTTATATTATAATAAAACCTTATTTGATTTGAATCATATACCAGTTCCTTCTAGTGCAGTTACATGGGAGCAGATGATTGATCTGGCAAAGCTTTTTCCGTCAGGCGAGGGGTATTCTGGCACATACATTAACAAGCCATATACGAATAAATTTAACTATGTCAGATACATCGGCTTTCAAAATGGCTTGAGGGTAATTGATTCAACAGGAAAAAAAGTAACCGTTGATACGGAATCATGGAAAAATATGTGGACTAAGGGGATTGAGAGTTTTCAGTCTGGAGCAATGGTAGAAGTTATTGCAGAGCTATTCCCTCCAAGTTTCTCTGAGGATCAATATACTGAACTTTGGCTCAAAAACAATGCATTTGCCGCTGGTAAGGCCGCTATGGTTGTAGCAGACTATAGTATGGCAGAACAATTGGAGCTTATTCAGAACAGTACTTCACCCAATAAACCTGAATTTGAATGGGATCTTGTTGCCTATATTCCCAATGGAAATAAGCCTAATGGTGCTTTTATTCCAGATATGAACAAAATTTTTGCTATGACTACATACAGCAAGAACGTTCAGGATGCATGGGAGTTATTGTCCTTTATGCATAGTGGGTCTACTATGTTACGCCTAAATAACCAACATGATCTTGGGTATGGTTATTTATCTTCCAGACCAGCTGCTGCGAGAAAGATCGGGGATAAAAACATTAGCGCCTTTTATCAAGCTACGGAAGCCATCAATAGTGGCAAGTCTATTAAGTGGCCAGCAGCATTTTTGGATCCTTTTATGAAGATTGGTGAAGAAGAGGTTGAACTAGCTGCAAGTGGCGATCAAACCGTTGAACAGTCTGTGGTGAATATGCAACAGCGGTGGCAAGAAGCGTTGGATGCGGCCTTGTTAGCGGAAGGAGCGTCAGGGAAATGAGGTTTCGAAAGTGGTTAACTATATCCGTTGTCCTGGTCATTTTATTAACGTCTTGCTCCTCTAAAGGGGATCATTTTGAGAAGCAATCTGGGAGTTTAAAGGTGGCCTATCTTTATCAAAATGGCTTCATGCCGCAATATGGGAATCTTCTAAAAGGAAAATTCCCAAATGTAGATATAGAGATTGTTGAAATTCCATTTGAGGCTTATCGTAATCCGACTGAGCTGAATACATTCGTTAATACCTATCAGCCGGATATTTTGGTTGCCTACAATTATCAAACCTTCACGTATTTTATGGAACAACAGTTATTAACTAATCTCCAGTCTTTAACAAAGGGTGATTTTGATCCAGCAGACTTTCATCCTCAATTGTTGCCTCTATGGAAAGATGGGACTGCATTAATGGGAGTTTCACCTTATTTTAAACTTGAAGGCATCATTTACAATACAGAGTTGTTCCAGAAATATCAGATAACATTACCGTCGGAGAGCATCACATGGAATGAGTTATTAGTAACAGCAAGCTTATTTCCACAAGAAGATGATATCATTGGGCTTGAAGTGCTTGAGGAGAACGATCCATTTGCATTTGTGAGATATTTGGGCGAGAAAGCGGGATTACAATGGATCAGCAATGATGGCAAACAATTGACTATTGATTCTCCATCTTGGATGGATGTGTTTCAGGTAGCGGCAACAGCGTATCAAAACGGCATTCTAAGATTAGATGCTGCTCCTGCACAAAAGGAGCAATCTAAAATCGCCATGAGTAGAGATACAATTGGTTCATTAAGACAAATCGAGAACGGATGGGGAGCGATACCTTTGCCTGCTGTGGCGGGCAGCAACAATTATAATGATGTCGCTTTTGTTGATATTTTTGGCATTAATGCTAATTCCCCAAATATTGAACTTGCGTGGGAAATCATCAAGTATATTACTGGCGAGGAATGGGCTGCACAAAAACAGAATGCAGATGGATATATCTCAACCCGTACGAAGTACATTGGGCAAGTCGGGGGCGTAGATGTGGAGCAAGTGTTGAACAATATCGCATTTGTAAATGCTCAGAGCCAGGTTACTTCTGATTTTACTCAGAAGTTTTCCCAATTCGTTCGCCAAGCCTTCCTTCAAATCATTGAAAATAATCGGCCGGTGGAAGAAGTTATTCAGGAATTGAAATCAGAAGGACAATTATTACTAGAAACTTTGCCATGATTTTATACGAATAGACGGACGGGAGTATTATGATGATTGATGATACGGATATGAGGTTTTTGCGGCGCTGCGTGGAGCTGGCCAAGACTGCCCTGGAAGCGGGCGATGAGCCATTTGGTTCGGTATTGGTCTCCTCCTCTGGGGAAGTACTGATGGAAGATCATAACCATGTAGCTGGCGGCGACCATACCCAGCATCCGGAATTTGCGCTGGCGCGTTGGGCGGCGCAGAATATGACGATCGAAGAACGAGAGAGGGCGACCGTCTATACGTCGGGCGAACATTGCCCGATGTGTGCTGCCGCCCACGGATGGGCGGGTTTGGGACGAATTGTATATGCGAGCTCATCGAAGCAATTGGCAAGATGGCTGGATGAGCTGGGAGTTGCTCCATCGCGCGTCCGTAACCTGTCGATTGGGGAGGTCATTCGGGATGCCGTCGTGGAAGGTCCGGTACCTGAGCTTGCGGAGGAAGTGCGGCAGCTTCATTTAAGGCTCCACGGCAAAAACTAAATCACGCAGATAAAGAATAAGACGCAACCTGATGCAGGTTGCGTTTTTTGATGCTATAGCGGCTGATGATCAGCTATTGAATTCAATGTAATCGTAATTTGAATAAAAAATGGTATTTCTTGCATCGCTCTTAAGAATAGTGCATGACATTATAAGGATACTGCATGGACATTCCCAATTGTCGTTCCTATAATTAATAATGATTATCATTATTAAATAGACTTGGGAGATGAGAGGGTATGCAAGTACAGAGAAATGGGTTAAGCGGCAACAAATCGGTGACGATGATCGTGATGGCAATGATCTTGGTGCTGCTGCTGGCGGCTTGCGGGAAGGGCGAAACGAAAGGGTCGAACACTGGAGCAGGTGCATCAGCAACGCCTGAGGCGACTCAACAGGGCAATACAGCTGGCGGTACAGAAACGCGTACGATTAAAGACGCTTACGGTGATGTTGAGGTTCCGGGAAGTCCAAGCAAAATCGTCGTGCTGGATATCGGAGCGCTCGACAATTTGCTGGAGCTTGGCGTTAAGCCGATCGGAGCGCCGTCCATTCTGACGGCTGGCGATCCTTACCCGTCTTATTTGAAGGGGACGGAAGGAATTACGAACATCGGAACGGTGAATGAACCGAATCTGGAAGCGATTGATGCGCTTAAGCCGGATCTGATTATCGGGAACCAAGATACGCATGACGGCATTCACGCTCAATTAAGCCAAATCGCACCTACTGTTTTTGTTGAGACACTCGGTGTTACTTGGAAGAAAAACTTGCAGCTTTATGCGGATGCAGTGAACAAGGCTGATGAAGGACAAAAGCTGCTAGACGCTTACGGAAAGCGGATAGAGGAACTCAAGACAGCTTTGAGGGGCAAGGACGCTATAGAAGTATCGCTGTTCCGTCCGCGAGCGGATAAAATTCAAGTATACTTGAAAGAAACGTTCGTAGGTACGATTATGGAAGACGCGGGCATTGTACGCCCTGCATCGCAGTCTGATGCCGGCTTCTCCAAAGATGTGACAGAAGAGCAGATTGCTGATCTGGATGGCGACGTTATTCTGTGGTTCAACCGCGAGCCTGATGCTTTCGCCAAGCTGGAACAAAGCGCCCTATGGGCGACGCTGAAGGGCGCTCAGAACAATGCCGTCCATCCGGTTGAATGGGAATACTGGCTGAGCGGACTTGGTATTCAGGCCGTTAACAAAGTGGTGGATGACTTGAACGCCTTTTTGGTCAAAGGGTAATAATGGATCTACCCATGAACATTGGATCGTCTCTTGCGACGGTCCAATGTTCTGCTTATGTACGGCACGCAGCGGAGGCAGAACGATATGAACGGAAATATAAAGGTGAGAATAATCGGTTTGTTGGCATTTGTAGCGGTGACGCTGCTTGCCTTTCTGGGCAGCATCATGCTTGGCATTGTGCAGATTCCTTTCCGTGCTGTTATGGATGCATTCCTATCATTCGACGGATCACGGGAGCATTTAATCATTCGCTCGGTCAGACTGCCAAGGGCGCTCATAGCCGTTGTAATCGGCGGCTCCCTGGCCGTTGCCGGATGTCTGATGCAGGCGATAAGCCGCAATGCGCTGGCGGGTCCGGAGCTGTTCGGTGTCAGCAACGGCGCGGCGTTTGCTGCGGTTGCTGCTTCGTTTTGGCTGGGAAGCAGTTCTTTGTCATTGTTAGCATGGTCTGCACTAATTGGGGCAGCGGTTGCAGGCGTATCGGTCTTTTTCCTTAGCTACAGGAGCGGGCGTTCGATATCTTCGGTCAGGCTTGTCCTTGCTGGAGCCTCACTGAATTTGTTGTTCGCCTCACTCACACAAGGCATTCTTATTCTGAACGAGCAGTCGCTTGATACGATGCGTTATTGGCTAGCGGGTTCACTTACGGGCAGAGACATCGACTTATTCATTCAGGTCATGCCGTATATGGGTGTGGGAGCAGCGATCGCATTTGTCGTAAGCAGCCAGTTGAATATATTCGGCTTAGGCGAAGAAGTTGCCCAAGGGCTCGGGCAGCGAATGGCCGCGATTCGAACGGCAAGCATTATGGCCGTCGTGCTGCTGGCAGGGAGTGCGGTTGCACTAGCTGGACCAATCGGATTCGTAGGTTTGGCCGTTCCCCATATCGCACGTCTGCTCGTTGGCGGTAATTATCGCTGGATCGTCCCCTACTCCGCTGTACTTGGGGCGTTGCTTCTGCTGGCGGCTGACATTGGAGCGCGCTTCGTACTGCCCGGTCAAGAGATTCCTGTTGGCGTCGTCACGGCATTTTTCGGCGCTCCGATGCTGATCTATTTGGCAGCGCGAAAGGAGAACTCGCGATGATGTCATCTTCTGCGAAGCTGCGCGCACTTGCGATTATCGGCATTCTGATCGTATTGAATATCGGAGCAATAACGCTTCATTTGATGCTGGGAGAACGTTCGATTCCTTGGATGGACGTGTTCAGAACTTTATTTGGCACCGGCGGGGAGGAATACCGCTTTACCATTCATGAGCTTCGGTTGCCTAGAGTGCTTACTGGCTTGCTGGTCGGCTGCGGGCTGGCACTGGCGGGAACGGTTTTGCAGGCGATTACGGGCAATCCGCTTGCTTCGCCGGGCGTTATTGGTCTTAATTCGGGCGCAGCGGCAGCCGTCGTGGGGGTTATGGTGCTCGTTCCGGCGTTTCCCATGCGAATGATGCCGTGGGTTGCGTTCGGCGGTGCATTTCTCGCAGCTGCTGTTATGTATAGCTTGTCTTGGAGGAGAGGAACGGCGGGCTCTCCTGTACGCATGCTGCTCATTGGCGTCGGCATATCCGCTATGGCCAGTGCGCTTATTACTTATTTGCTGACGGTAGGCCATATTTTTCGTGTATCGCAAGCTTCGATCTGGATGGCAGGCAGCTTGTATGGTCGAACGTGGGATCACTTCTGGCCGCTGCTCCCGTGGATACTTATCCTGTTCGCAATGGTGCTGACAATGTCAAGAAGGCTGGATCTGTTCCTGCTTGATGCGCAATCGGCAGCAGGACTCGGACTTCGGGTAGAGCTGACAAGGTTCCTCTTCATTCTAACCAGCGTCGGCTTGGCAGGGGCGGCGGTCGCGATGGCTGGAACGATTGGCTTTGTCGGATTGATGGCGCCTCACATGGCGGGGCATCTGGCAGGTGCGCGCAGCATAGTCAAGCTTCCGGCAGCAGCATTAATTGGCAGCTTGATCGTTCTATTGTCCGATCTTGCGGGACGAGTCGTGTTCGCGCCTTATGAGATTCCGGCTGGATTAATAACCGCTATAATCGGTGTTCCTTATATGATCTATTTGTTAATGCGGCGAAGAGCCATATAATAAAATAGGATCGCTAGAATGAGAGAAGGGCTGGAGGAACTGCTTATGCCTACATTTGCGAATGGAAATGATTCTGCCCTAGTCTATTTTCTTTCAACAGCACATAAGAGGAACATCACAGGTGCGTTGCTTGCCAGAAGAATTCGAATATCTGCTTACTTGCTATGCTTCGTAACGGAAGGAGAAGGCGTTGCTGTGCTGGGCGGAGCTGTCCATAGAATTCGGCCCTTCCAGCTCTATTTGCTCGTTCCGGGCATGATGGTAGAGTTTCTCGAACAGGCTGGTACAATTCACTATTATGGCATACGATTCGAGCCCGTCAGGCTGGTTAGATCGAAGGGAAGCTATGAGGTGGCGGCTTCATCGGCGTTACCGGCTGGCTTGTCGCCTGGCTTCATATCCGTCCGTGATCCGCAATGGGTCTGTCAACAGATCATACAGTTGTATCAGCACAACAGGAGAAGACGAGGCGGGAATGGTGATTCCCTCGGTCTTCGCATTCAATTGGAGCAATTCATTCATCAAATTTTGCAAAATGAATCCGAACAGCCAGCGACTACGCAGGATGAACGGGTGGAACGAAGCATTCGATATATGGAGCAGCACTATCAGAAGAAAGTAAGCATCGAACAGTTGGCATTGGCAGCGGGCGGCATGTCGTCCGTTGCTTATTCACTGTTGTTCCGCAATGAAACGGGTCTTCCTCCGGTGGAATACTTGAACAACATGCGTATGAAGAGGGCCAAGCAAATGTTAAGTGAGAAGAATAGCCGGGTGAAGGAAGTGGCAGAGGCGGTTGGCTTCCGCAGTCCCTTCTATTTTAGCCGGATGTTTCAGCGAATGGTGGGTGTATCGCCGACGATGTATATGAAGCGCGGCATGCTGAAGGTGGCGGTGGCATCCTCGCTTCGCTTCGGGGATCATCTGCGAGCGGTTGGCATAGAGCCGATTTGCGAGGTTGATCTCTTTCATTATCCGCATATCAGCCATGAGTTGTACGCTGATCAGCTAGGCCGCCAGCTTAAGGAATTGGAGCTATCCAATCCGGATCTTATCATTTGCGACCATTATCACACCGAGTTCAAAGACAAGTTCAAGCGGACGGCAGCGCCCGTCTTTATGGATTTTTCAATCTGGGATTGGAAGCGTAACTTCGAGAGAATTGCGGAGCTAGTCAAGCGTGAACGGGAGGCGTCCGAGACACTGGCGCGGCTGTACGTTCAGATAGAGGCAGCCGGAGGAAAGCTGCGGAAGAAGCTGGGTGCAGAGCGAGTCACAATGATGCAAGTGAGTCATCTGGCGATCGGCATACAGGGAAGGGAGCATCATCCCTTGAATGAGCTGGTGTATGGAGAGCTTGCTCTGCGCGGATGCGGTCAGGTTCCGCCGGAGCTATGGCGCTGGCAGTTGCAGCCGGAGTCGATGCCGATCCTTGAGACAGAGCATCTGTTCACGCATCATCATCATGTGCTTGCGGGAAGCGACCGAATGTATGAGCGGCTGGTCCAGACGGAGGCATGGGGTCAAATTTCAGCAGTTAGGAATGGAAGGCTTCATACGATTCCGAACTGGTTCTTGATGAGCTGGACGCCGCTTGGCCGACTGCGTATTGTGAATGAACTGCTTGCCGCCTTTGACGACTAGATGATATGAGCTTTGCAAAGACTACATAACACACGAAGAGCCGAGGGAATATTCCCCCGGCTCCTCATAATTCCAACTGATCAGCGTTGCGGCTATTACTTTGAAACTGTGTCTAACAAACGATTAAGCATAATAAAAGCTTGCTCGAACGTTAATACCGTCTTAGGAGAGAATCGATTTTGGCCCGTACCGACCATAATTTCTTTTGCCGATACGTACTGAATGCCTTCTTGCGCCCAACTGCTGGTTGAACGTGAGTCGGCATAGCTTGTTTTGACGGATTTCGTATCCTGTTTAAGCGCCTTGGCCATATTGTGCATAATGACCGCCGCTTGCTCCCGGGTCAAATGGCCGTTGGGATCAAATAGCTTGTCGCCCACTCCGTTAATGACACCAAGCGAATGCAAGTCATAGATGGCTTCGTTCGATATATCAGAGAAGGGAAAGTTCGATCGGATACGATAGATTAACTGACCGTCGTCTTCACTGCCGCTGGCAAGGCTGCCGTAAAAGTACCATTCCTTCTTGACTCCTTGTGCCTTTGCATAAGCGGCTATCGACTTGCCGGTCGCCTTTTCAATTAAGTTTACTGCTAACAAAGAAAACTCTTCGCGCGTAATATTCGACTGGTAGATGGCTTGGAAGCGGTCATCCGCTGGAACAATGCCCGACTCTCTCGCTTCTTCAATAGGATAGACGGCATAAGAGCTTGGCGATTGCGGATACATGCTACCCCAGATCTGGTTGAGATCTTTGACACTAGACGATGCTTCCAGGAGCACCTTGTTTAACAAGTCTATTTTTTTCAAAATAGGCGCTTCGTCCTCTGCTGAATATCGCTTTCTCAGCTCGGCATTGTTGACGTTTGTCAGCAGCTCGAAAATGGTGGCTACATCTTCCGAATAACCAGACAAGCTATAGTCTCTAACAAAATAGCTGCTATGCTTATCGGACCATTTGCCTTTGTAATCCAGGCCATCGTTCAGGCTGACCCACTGCTGCCTGAGTTTCTCATACCCAAAACGGTCGTTTAAATATTTGTGGACATAGTGGCCCATTTCATGTCCGATAACCCAATGGCTGAAATCGCCTGATGTGCCCGGATAGTAACTCAGCACATTATCTTTGCCCTCATCATTAAAGCTGCCGCTCAAGATGGTTTGCTTATAGACAAACTTAATTTGTGTCTGGCGGCCTTTATTTTTATAGTAAGACGTAATTTCTTTGATGAGGCCTTTAGGAAATGCAGAAAATCCTTGATTCAACATATGAAGAGCTTCCTGCTCAGTGAAAAACCCTTTCTCCACATGGATCTTAATGCCGTATCGCGTTTCCAGATCCGATTTTTTCAATGGCGGAAGCTTGGCTTCCCAGATGTCATTGGGCTGTTTGGATGTATCCTCCCCAAAGGTTTTGCCCAGCAGGACGGTCGGATGGCCATCTTTGATTTCATCCATCAGCTCCACCGCACGCTCGTTGCTGACAACTTGTATGTATACATCACTCATGCCAACGGTCATCGGCAAATAAATTTTTGCGATATAATTTTGGTCCTTCACATGTTTGTAGCTTAGATCGGAGCTGTCGACTTTTCGATCCGCTCCTACTGTATGGCTAAAATTTTTGTTAACAAAGAACTTGGAAGGATCGATATAACCGCTGCCGTATCCGATGTATTCTGCCGGACGACCGTCTGTCAGCTGCCATTCTTCCCACTGTTCGAGTTCCTTAATTTCGGTTAAACCAAGCAGGCCATCGGCATTTTGATAAGTGCGTTTAGGCTCATCTCCCAAATACTCTACCTTGATCGAACCGCCGTCCACGACAGAGATAATATGTGACGGCAGTCTTTCGGAGCCGCCAGGCAGCGATCTCACATGCGTATTGACTTTTCCTTTGCTCGTTTGCTTGCCGACTGCGCCCTTGATGGTAATTCTAATTTTGTCTGGATCGCCGCCGTAGCTGGTATTAGCCAGTACCCCTTCCCAAATAATCGTTCCGTAATCCTCAGCTTTGGCAAACATCGTATTTGGCACTAGAAGTGAAGCCATGATTACGAGAAGCAGCCATGTTTTTTTCATCATTGGAACCCCCAACAATAGTAGTATGGATGAAAATGACAATATTCTCGCTAGTATACTACTAAAGTCCTTAATTTGCTATAAAGGAATGGATTAGTAGTTTCATTAAATTTAGGTATATTTCACTATCGGTTAATTGGCCCATTCCCTGGACAAATGTCCTTCATACGATATAGAGTTCCTGAATTGGATTAACGTGTAATCATTTTCTCCAAGGGAGTGGGCAGAGTGATATCAAGAACGGGGCTTACCGGTCGAGTGATTTTTCGAGGAGATCCGGGTTATGAAGCGGCGCGCAAAAATTGGGACCCCCATACGGACAGATACCCTAAAGTATTTGTTTTCGCCCAAAGAACACAGGATGTAGCGAACGCTATCAAATGGGCGCGGAAGCATAACATACCGATTCGTCCCAGGAGCGGCAGACATTCGCTGGAGGTGAATCTTTCGCAGGTTAACGGAGGACTTGTCATTGATGTCAGCGATATGAAGAAGATCAAGTTGAACAGAAAGAACGAGACGGCTATCGTAGAAACGGGCAATCGAGTGGGCAGAATCGCACATGCGCTTGCGCGGCAGGGCTATATCGTACCTTTCGGCGACAGTGCGACGGTCGGGATCGGCGGTATTACGGCTGGGGGCGGCATCGGGCCGCTTATGCGGACGACAGGTCTCATCAGCGACAATCTGATTGAGCTTGAGATGGTCGACGCGAATGGCAAAGTCATCCGTGCGAACAAATATCGCAATGCCGACCTTCTATGGGCTTCTCGCGGCGGAGGCGGGGGTAATTTTGGCGTATATACCCGGTATAAGCTCAAAGTATTGCGCGCTCCAGCCACAGCGACCGTATATCGGATTACCTGGCCGTGGAATCAATTCGAGAAGCTGCTTAAGGTATGGCAGAGATGGGCGCCTTCCGTAAATACGAAGCTGGGCAGTGAATTTTCGATCGGACCGAAAAAAGGCGGCAACGTGTCGATGGAAGGACTGTATCTAGGCTCTCGGCAGGAAGCCCTCAAGTTGTTGAAGCCGATGACAAGCGTCGGAACGCCAACCAGCAAGGTTATTCGGGAGGTACCGTATCCGGAAGTCGTGGGCTTCCTATTGGACCCCGATCCGGTATTGACTCAAAGGTACAGCAACCAGTTCTCCTCCGGCTTTGGCAGACGCCCGTTCCCGGATAAAGCGATACGGTCGATGCGTCAATTTCTAGAAAATGTAGAGGGGAAGGATGCCGGATTCTTCTTCCTGAACTGGGGCGGGGCAGTCAGTCGCAAGTCACCTGCTTCCACAGCTTTTTACTGGCGCAAGCCTAAGTTCTATGTCGAATGGAACAGCTCTTGGCTAAAGCAATCCGATGCTCCTAGAAATATCGCCATCGTCCGCCAGACCCGCCGGAACCTGCAGCCGTATATCGTAGGATCCTATATCAATGTTCCTGACCAAGGGATCAAAAACTCGGGACCGGTCTACTATGGAGCGAACTATCCAAGACTGCGACGAGTAAAAGCAAAATATGACCCTCAAAATGTGTTCCGCAATCCTCAAAGCATCAAACCAGCGGGGAAAAGATATCCTTAATTAGATAAAACTTAGTGCAGAAACCTCTAGAACTTCTCTGTTGCAGCTTTGAACATGACGGAGAAGCTTACATATCATACGTATGTTTACATGATGAGACGGTGCTATCCACTATTCTTGGCCAGCTTAATCCGATCGGCTAACAGACTCTTCTCCAGCCTCAAATGAAGCAACTCCGTTTGCAAATCCTTCACAATCGTATGTACAGCGGTCAGAATGGACTCGCCAATGTGCGTATCCTTCTTAGACACCAGATACTCAAAGATACCGGCGATGCAGCCCTCGCAGATTTCAATCTTGTTCAGCAGCTCATCCTCTTCCTCCACCAGCCGTTCATATACCGCGATCAGTTCGACCATACTTGTACCAGCTCCATAATCAATGATTGGTACGTATATACGTACCGGAATTGTCCATATTATATGATACGCTATTGCGTATAGTCAATGGTCGAATTCAACTAGAGTTGGTGATGGAATGCCGAAGAAGGTTGTTGTCAAAATCTCTGAGCTTATAAAAGAGCACAATATCTCTTTAAGGGAATTGTCTCGCCTTTCCGATGTCCGACATGCTGCGCTCAGTGAACTATCCAGCGGAAAAAGGGAAAACATAAACTTTAATCATATTGAACGAATTGCAGAAGCGCTTAATATTACGGATATTAAGAAAATTATTGATCTGGTAGAGCATTCTGAGAAATCGTAAAAGCAACTGTCTGAATTGACAGTTGTTTTTTTAATCCCTATTTACACAGCGCAAATTAATCCGTTCATTATTACTCGACCCTTCTTGAATTTAGGCAACGTTGCTGCTTTATAGTATACTGATGAGAAATGTAAAACAGGAAAAGAGGGAACGAATGCCTACGATACTGGTTGCTGATGATGATGTGAACATTCGCGAACTCGTTTGTTTATTTCTGCGCAATGACGGATTCGAAACCGTGGAGGCCTCGGATGGCAAGGAAGCGCTGGCCGTCTATGCTTCGACACAGGTTGATCTTGTTGTGCTTGATATTATGATGCCGCTGATGGATGGTTGGGAGCTATGTAAAGAGCTTCGCAGACGAAATTCCGATCTTCCCTTGCTTATGCTTACGGCTAGAGGCGAGACATGGGAGAAAGTGAAGGGATTTCAGCTCGGAACGGATGATTATTTGACAAAGCCGTTTGACCCGCTGGAATTGACCGTTCGTGTGAGAGCATTGCTCAAGCGATACGGTGTTGGCTCGATGCAGACCATTCAAATCGGCAACGTTATGCTGGACAGGCAGACCTATAAGGTGACGAAAGGTATTGAATCGCTCGCACTTCCGTTGAAGGAATTTGAATTACTATATAAGCTCGCTGGAAAGCCTGGACAAATCTACACGCGTGAACAACTGATCGATCAGATCTGGGGCATGGATTATGAGGGAGATGAACGGACGGTCGACGTTCATATCAAGCGGCTGCGCGAGAGATTCGCCGAGACGCCTGACTTCCGAATCGATACGGTGCGCGGACTTGGGTACCGGCTTGAGGCAACGCCATGATCAGCTCCTTATACACACGCGTGGTTTTGACCTTTCTGGCAGCTGTCATCGGGGGCACGGTCATCGCTTCTTTTGTTACATCGTGGTTGTATCAAGAAAAGTTGAATGATAATTTGCTGTTAAACGTACTCCACTTCGGACAGGACGTTGCTCGAATCTACGATGCCATGCCGTCAGCGGAGGCTGATTCCTATGTAAGCGGAATGAAGCAGCTCCATTCCTACCATATTAGAATATATGACCAAGGCGGCCAGGTTCAATCTTATGGGGAGCTGAACGGTCAACGCGTTTCTGAAGTAACACTGGAACAAATCAATCAAGTACTGAGCGGAGAAACGCTGCAGGTCAATTCGAAGGGATTTGTACCTGTGTTGCTGGGCATCCCGATCCAGACCGAGACGGGAACGAAAGCGATGTTTGCGGAGCCGCTTGCCGCGTCTTCCGTATCGCTCCTGATTAAATTTTTAACCAACTGCTTAATTGCAGGAAGCTTGCTCATTCTAGTTGCCGCCGTATTCCTAGTTAAGCCCATTAAGAAGCTGACAGAAGCAACCAGGCTTATCGCAGCGGGAGACTTTAACGTTAAACTGAACATTAAGCAAAAGGGTGAACTGGGTACGCTGGCTCGCAGCTTCGAAGAAATGACGCGTGACCTGAAGCAATTGGAGCAGATGCGCAGGGAGTTCGTATCGAATGTGTCCCATGAGGTTCAGTCTCCACTCACCTCGATATCCGGCTACGCCATAGCGCTGAAGCAAACAGGCATTACAGAGAGTGAGCGAGGCCGCTATCTCGATATTATTATTTCCGAAGCGAAACGGATGTCCAAGATGAGTGATAGCCTGCTGAAGCTAAGTATGCTGGAATCAAACTCACAACAGCTGCAGATGACCTCACTTAGACTTGATGAGCAGATCAGACGAGTGATTGTGGCCATTCAGCCGCAGTGGTCGGCACGCAACATTGATTTCGAGCTGAATATGAGAGCTGTTACCCTAGCGGCAGATCATGACCAGCTTAATCAGGTATGGACCAACATTCTCGGAAATAGCATCAAATTTTCCCAGGATGGCGGTACGATTAATGTCAGCGTAAAACAAGATACTAAAAACGTGATCGTCCGCATAACCGACACGGGTATTGGCATCTCTCAGGAGGATCAGAAGCGGATTTTCGAGCGCTTCTTCAAGGCCGATCGTTCACATAGCCGCAAGTATGACGGAAGCGGCATGGGGCTGGCCATCGCTAAAGGAATCGTATCGTTGCATCAGGGCCATATTCGAGTGGAGAGCGAGCTTGGACAAGGCACAACATTTATTGTCATCTTGCCTATTTCGGCTCCAATCGAGTAATTAGAGTATTGTTTTATTTTTTTAGCCCCTGTTCATATTCAGTTCATATTCGCGTCATTGTCTGTACATCTTCATCAGTTAAGCTTTCTATACCGGCTTGCTAAGGCAGCTGAATTATCTGGTGAAGAAAGGTGTAGATATTATGAAAAAGTGGCTGAGGATTCTACTCAAATCATTAGCAGTAATCCTAATATTGATTGTAGCTTTTATCGCGATTGTATATATCGTGAATGTGGTTAGCACCAAGTCAGAGAAGAGCAAGATCCAAGCATATGGACAGCTCGTTCCCGTTGACGGCAAAAATATGAATGTGCTCATTCAAGGAGAAGGCGAGGATACAATTGTGCTTCTGCCTGGCTATGGCACAGCGTCGCCTGTGCTTGATTTCAAGCCGCTCATCGATGAGCTGTCTCCTTATTACAAAGTTGTCGCTATCGAGCCTTTTGGTTATGGATTAAGTGACACTACCGACAAGGACCGTACGACCGAAAATATCGTTAAAGAAATCCATGAGGCGCTGCAAAGCCTTAATATTGACCGCTATATCCTAATGGGACACTCGATTACTGGTCTATACGGCGTTGATTATGTAAGCAAGTACAGGGATGAAGTGACTGCATTTATCGGAATCGATACCAGTATTCCAACGCAAGGCGGCATGGACGTAGAGTTCCCGATCGGAAAATTTAAGCTGCTCAAAAGCTCAGGCTTTGCCCGATTGATGATGAAATTTAATCCCGATCCTTATGAAGGACTGCCTTATGATGATGAAACCAGAGAACAAATCAGGTTGATCCAGCTCCAGAACATGTTCAACCCTTCTATCTTGAATGAGATGGAGCATATCTCCTCGAACTTTAAAGAGGCTACGCATATGAAGTTCCCGGTTGACCTTCCTCTGTTGCTTCTTGTCGGTAAGCAAAATATTTCCGACCAATGGGTTCCGATTCATGAGGAGCAAGCGGCTAGCGTAGAGAATGGGAAAATTGTTATCTTCGATGCGTCCCATTATGTACATCACACGAAATTCAAGGAAATTGTGGAGAACTCCAGACAGTTCATGGCAGACATAAAGTAAGTCTGTTCAAGGAATTGTAAACTGCCTGATTGGGTGCATGGATGGCCAATATGCCGTCTATGCACCCTGTTTTTAGTATTCGACTTTCGAAGGTTAGTTTGATTTGATAACGCAGTGGGAACTGTGATAAGATATTGTAGTTGTACTAAACTTTTTGATGGGGAGGGGATATTCAATGAAAAAGAGAGCTTTGCGCAATTTGTCTATTGGCATTGGATATTCTACAGCTGTTTTCTTCTAGAATGACCACAGACGGGATACGTCTGTCCATTTATGGTCATAAGAAAAATAGCCTACCTAATTAAAGAGGAGAATGTACAATGGAAAATGCCAATACATTTGTAGTTCAACGATCAAATCCGGACACGATCGCGCAGCCGGTCGGTCAATATAGCCATGTTACGAAGATTAGCCCGAATGCCGAATGGTATGTATTTTCCGGTCAAATCGGAACCGATCAAGCGGGGAACATCCCTGACGACTTCAACCAGCAAGCTACCAATACCCTCGATAATATTGTGAAGGTTCTTGCTTCTCAGCAATTAACGCCTGATCATGTTGTCAAAGTGAATATCTGGGCCACGGTACCAATTGACTGGGATCACTTCTACCAAGTGTGGGGAGCGACGTTCGGTGCTACACCTCCATCGATGACGGTTGCTTATGTGCAAGCGCTTGGCTTGCCTGAGCTGAAAATTGAGCTCGACATGTGGGCTGCTGGTTAGAGCAGAATCGATGATCATATTAATGAATGAGCACTCTGTCCTTCTATAGGACAGGGTGTTTTTAGTAGAAAACATTATTTTGCCAACATTAATCCAAGCTGCTGTTGTCCTGTGTATAATGAATACAGTTAAATGCGAGATTATCATGTTTACTCTGTCAGAAATAATGAGACTTCGGCTTGATCATACTTGGAGAGCGGGGAATGGATGTGAAATTAAGGTCTTATAGTGCTGCTGGGAAGATAGACGATGAACGCACAAGAGGCCATGGGCTGCTGTTGTGCCTGGCCATTGCTATTACGCTGTTCACATTGCCAAGTGGTAATGAGGCAGCCTTTGCCGTTCCGGCTGAACAATCGACGACGGAATTCAGTGCCTCCGAGTCTACTCTACCCGATTTCTATACGGATATCGTAACACCGTCCGGCAATGCCAGATTGGAGTTTTCAAAGGATGAGATTGCTTCAGGTATGGTACGAGTTGCGACTGATCAAGCAACTGCTCAATTCACTCTATCCAACGAAGTTTTGATGAAATTGAAAAAGCTCTCTCCCGATATGACGATTGTTTTCGCAACAGCGTCTGAAACGATAGCTATACCTTTAAGCGAGCTGCGCATTGATGCTGATGTGACCGTACAGGTTGGTCGCGAGGAAGCTTCATCCAAGCTGGCTGAGGTGTTGGCAGGTTTGGAATCCGGCGTGAAGGCTGGTCCAATCCGCTTTGAGGTATCAGATCTGGGCCAGCAAGAAGGGGACGGTACGTTCTCTCGCTATGTGGAGCGACGCATCAACCTCGGACTCAGCAAAATAACGGATGCTGCAACGGTATTATGGTGGGATGAAAAACGGAATGAGCTTCGTTATGTGCCAGCGCGATTTCAGAACGAAGGCGTCAACACGGTTGCGGTCGTAAATAGCAGAGGAGACGGACTGTATCTGATCGTCGATGATCCGATCAGCTTCACGGATATGGCGGGGCACTGGGGACGGCAAGATGTAGAGCGGCTGGCAGCAAAAGGAATCATTCAAGGACGCAGCGCAGAGCAATTTGATCCAAGCGGTTCGCTCACTCGGGCGGAGACGGCTGCGATGCTGATCAGGGCGCTCGGCATTGTCCCTTCAGATGCAGGCTCGAGCTTTTCGGATATAGAGGATAAAGGGTACGAGACAGCTGTCGTTGCCGCTCAGAAAGCGGGACTGATTACGGGCTACAGCGACGGCACCTTCCGGCCGAATGAGAAGGTAACGCGTGAAGAACTGGCAGTTATGATTGCGAGAGCTATCGCATATACAGGAGCAGCTCAGAATAAGGCGACAGGCAATCAGCATCTGTCTGATGCGGATCGCATATCCCCATGGGCGCTGGAAGCTGCTATACAATCGTTTGATCTTGGAATCATTAAAGGCGATGCCGTCGGCAGCTTCAGGCCGCAAGCTGCCGCGACTCGTGCGGAGATGGCTGCTATGCTGTCCCGTATGCTGCAATCGCTAGGTTTTATGTAGGGTGAAATAAGGGGTTGTCTCAAAGTCATTGAGACAACCCCTATTTATTAAATATGCGACAAATATTCAAACGCAGTTGTGCCATATATGCTTTTAAAATGCTTGTTCAAATGGGCCAAATCAACAAAACCGCAATCCGCTACCGCCGAGTATACATCTCGGTTCTTTTCTATTAACTGTTTCGCATGTTCGATTTTGCTGTTAAGAAAGTATTGGTAAGGGGAAATTCCGGTATGCGATTTGAACAATCGGATTAATTGAAACTTGGATAATTGAAGCTCGCTACTGATTTCGTCCAGCTTCAGGACATGATCCAGATTCGCATGGAGCATCTCCTTTACCCGCCGTATAAGTGCATGCTCCTTCCTATCGTCCGTCGACAGCTTCGTTTGAACAAGATGATCTGCCAGGGACAGAAACAATTCACTGCACAGAGCCTCGTCACTTCCTCTCAAGATAGCGTCGGAGAGATTTAAGATGCGCCGTTCGAGTTGTGCATCATACACAATAGGGGTGGAGAAGCGCGGAGCAACTGTATTTCCTGTAGCCTCAAGCAGCAATTGGGGCTCAAGATAAAGCATGACGTAATCCAGTCCCGAACTGTCATACGCCATCCCATCATGCGCCTGCTCTGGATTAAACAACATGACGCCATTCTGGTAGGACAACTGCATGCTGCCATCTAGGCTATACTTTTGAATCCCGCGCAGCGTAACGCCAACGGCATACTCCTGATGAGCGTGCTTTTTATAAGTAAAATCCGTCATGCTGGCAGTCAGGGCGGTAATTCCGATAGATTTTTTATAGATAAATCGGTTCATTCCATTCATCTCTACACCTCTTCCCAAACTTGCCTACAGCCAGATCATGATCGCTGTATAGGCGAGCGATAAAGCCATACATAGATTTACAACTTTTTTATGCTTTTGCAAAAAGGTCTTGAAGATTGCTCCGAAGAGCACCCATGTCGAAAAGGCTAAAAATCCAATGAGTGTGATGGCCATAATGCCATATATTTTTGCCATGCTCGAACTATAGTGAGGCAGAATGAAAGTCGGGATGACAGTCAACGCATACAGGACTACCTTTGGATTAAGAAATTGCATGAGAATGCCCGACCCAAATGAGGCTGCTTGACTCGCAACGGCTTTGGATGCATCCATCTTATATATCAAATAAGCGAGATAGAGCATATAGAGGCTGCCAATCATCTGCATCACAACTATAATTTTCGGCAGAAAGGCCAGAAGAATCGTATTCAACATAGCGGAAATAATCAGCAACAAGCCTAGGCCAACCGTCGCTCCGTACGTATATTCCATAGCTTTTTTTGTCCCAAAGCGATGAACGGTGGACAAGATGACGATATTCGTAGGTCCAGGTGTGATAGTAGCAATTATACAGTAAATTAGAAATGATGTAATACTCATGAGAACCCCTCTTTCTGGTATTCTCACATCCTACATCTTTGGGAATAGAAGCTATAGTATATTATTGCAGGTGTAAAATAGCTAACAAAAAAAGGGTTTCGTGTTTCATTCGCAGAAAAGAACAGTATGCGCCAAAATGCGCAGGTGATGGATGGGTTGCGATGTCGGAGTGTTATGCGTCGTTGCCGGAACGAGTAGGTCTGGCGGCGTACATTTTATCATTGGAGGAATTACACATGCAACATAGGAAAAGTAGGAGGATACTGAGCGGCATTCTTGCGCTATTGCTTGTACTCAGCGTATCTCCTGTACAGAGGGCAAGTGCGAGTTCGTCTTATTCGGTAGGTCCCAGTTATGAAATGACGGGTTACAATGAATGGCCCAGCGGAATGGCCATGAGCTTTGCTCTCTTTGGCGGTGGTGTCTTTGACGGACAGGACATCTGGATGATTCCTCAGGAGACGAATCAGGTTGTGAAGATAAGTTCCGATACAGGTGAGATGACGGGATATTCGAACTGGCCCAGCGGATTTACGAAGAGGCACGGGGCTTTCAGTGGAGGTGTATTTGATGGACAGCATATTTGGCTGATACCGTCAGCGGCAGATCGATTGATTAAGTTAGATCCGGCAACAGGTGTCATGACAGGTTATAATGATTGGCCGTCAGGTTTTCAGAATAGAGACCCAAAATTTTCCAAAGGAATATTCGACGGTACCTATATTTGGTTGATACCGGTTCATGCAAATCAGGTTGTTCGGCTAGATCCGGTCACAAGCGAGATGAAGGTTTACGATCAGTGGCCAACCAGTTTCCAGAAGGTAGACTATGCTTTTAAGGATGGTGTGTTCGACGGTACATCGATTTGGCTTATTCCTTCAAGGGCTGACCAAGTCATCAAGCTTAATCCGGCAACAGGTGAAATGACGGGGTACAGTGATTGGCCTGAGGGATATAGCAACACAGGATATGCATTCGGCAACAGCGTATTCGACGGTCAGTTTATTTGGATGTTGCCTTACAGTGCCAATCAAATGGTAAGGCTTGATCCGGCCACAGGAGAAATGACGGGATTCGATCAATGGCCCAGCGGATTTGATAAAAGCCAAAATCTGTTTACGAATGGCACGTTTGACGGAGAGCATATTTGGACGAAGCCATCCAAGGATGCGCGTATTTTCAAGATTGATCCGGCAACAGGAGAAATAACAGGAGTTGGCCCATGGCCTACAGGCTTCGACGGAAAGATGAGCTTTAATGATGCATTATTTGATGGTCATAGCGTATGGTTCATCCCGGCTTCGGCAAATCACGTCATTCGATTGACGAGTGTGCCAGCACTCAGCGCGGTTACAGGGGGAGATAGTCAGGCGCAGATAGCTTGGCAGCCTGTTCATGGAGCGACGGGTTATCATATCTATCAAAGTCTCACTCCTGGAGCTGCGGGAACAGAGATTGCATTTGTAAGTGGAACGGAGAATTCACATACGGTAACGGGCTTATTGAATGGCGAAACCTACTATTATACGGTCAAGGCTGTATATTCGTGGGGGGAGAGTGCGGCATCCAATGAGATGAGCGTCACGCCACTGAGCAGCAATGCGGACCTCAGCGGACTGACATTGTCCGAAGGAACGTTAGCCCCGTCGCCATTCGCGGCTGCGACCACCGCTTATACAGCTAGCGTAGATCATAACATTAGCAATGTGAGTGTAACGCCAACACAATCAGATAGCGACGCAACTTTGAGCGTCAGTGTGTATAACAGCGCAGAAACGCGTACCTTTGGCCCGGAAAGCCTGACGAGCGGTGCAGCGTCTCCGGCATTGCCTCTAAGTGTAGGGAGCAATCGAGTTGAAGTGACGGTGACTGCACCAAGCGGCGCGGAGCAGACGTACACGGTGACGGTGACGCGTGCGGCAAGCGGCAATGCAGACTTAAGCGGTCTCGTATTGTCCGAAGGAACGCTAACTCCTTCGCCATTCGCGGCTGCGACCACCGGTTATACAGCTAGCGTAGATCATAACATTAGCAATGTGAGTGTAACGCCAACACAATCAGATAGCGACGCAACTTTGAGCGTCAGTGTGTATAACAGCGCAGAAACGCGTACCTTTGGCCCGGAAAGCCTGACGAGCGGTGCAGCCTCTCCGGAGTTACCTCTAAGTGTCGGGAGCAACCGAGTTGAAGTGACAGTTACAGCGCCAAGCGGCGCGGAGCAGACGTACACGGTGACGGTGACGCGTGCGGCAAGCGGCAATGCAGACTTAAGCGGTCTCGTATTGTCCGAAGGAACGTTAGCTCCTTCGCCATTCACTCCTGCTATCACGGCTTATGCGTCAAGCGTGCGCAATAGCATTAACAGTGTGACCGTGACGCCAACACAATCAGATAGCGACGCAACTTTGAGCGTCAGTGTGTATAACAGCGCAGAAACGCGTACCTTTGGCCCGGAAAGCCTGACGAGCGGTGCAGCGTCTCCGGCGTTACCTCTAAGTGTCGGGAGCAACCGAGTTGAAGTGACAGTTACAGCGCCAAGCGGCGCGGAGCAGACGTACACGGTTACGGTGACGCGTGCGGCAAGCGGCAATGCGGACTTAAGCGATCTCGTATTGTCCGAAGGAACGCTAACTCCGTCGCCATTCACTCCTGCTGCCACGGCTTATGCGTCGAGCGTGCGCAATAGCATTAACAGTGTGACCGTGACGCCAACACAATCAGATAGCGACGCGACTTTGAGCGTCAGTGTGTATAACAGCGGAGGAACGCGCACGTATGGTCCGGAAAACTTGACGAGCGGTGCAGCCTCTCCGGCATTGCCTCTAAGTGTCGGGAGTAACCGAGTAGAAGTGACAGTAACAGCGCCAAGCGGCGTGGAGCAGACGTACACGGTAACGGTGACGCGTGCGGCAAGCGGCGGCTCAGGAAATGTCCTTTCCAAGCTGATGATTGACAATAACGGTACATGGGTAGATCCGGATTCGCTGGATATAACGAAAGCCTCAGTGGTACTGGAATCGAAATCAGGCGATAAGAGCAGCATCTATGTTACTCTGCCCGCTAGCGTGCTGGAAGGATTTTCGAATAAAAATCGCAGCTTGGTGATCGAGATCAAAACTTCTTTTGGCAGTATTCATGTGCCTGTTCAACTGGCTTCGCTATTGCCGGAGCTGAACGAACAGTTAGCTTCAAGCCTTGTGAATGCTGGCGATATCGGCTTTAAGATTACGTTGACGGACAAGTCAGAGGATCCAAATATACGCAAAGCATTAGCCAGTCAATATCCGCAAGCTGAGCTATGGGATACTATGACGGACTTTCAATTAGATATGGTTAATAGCAGGACGGGGCAAACGATCGGGAAAGCTGATTCAACCAGCCAAGCGATAACCAAGCTCCTTCCTATACCGAACCAGAACTCGACATTGCCAACTTTTTGGAGCGCATACCACTATGAGGAATCGACCAAGACCTTTGCTTATGCACCTGCCCGGATCATTGCCATTGACGGCAAGCATTTTGCGGAGATACGTTCCTATGCCAATACGATATATGTGGCAGGCAAGCATCAGGTCAGCTTTGCCGATACCCAATTCCATTGGAGCCAAGCGTATGTAGATTTGGCAGCTGCGAAAGGACTTGTGGAGGGCATTGGAGGTGGACGCTACGCTCCCGATCAGGCTGTCACTCGAGCGGAATTTACCGCTATGCTGGTGCGTGCGCTGGGACGAAACACGACTGTGAACAGTAGTGTCACACCTTATCAAGATATACAGACTGATGCTTGGTACTACAGAGCGGTTGCCGAAGCGAAGAAGTTAGGTCTTCTTAATTTCTCGGACAAGCAGCAATTCCAGCCGGGACAAGCGATTACCCGCGAAGAAATGGCGAGTATGATTGCGGCAGCGCTGAAGCTTGAAGGAATATCCGGCTCTGTCGGAGCTTCGGCAGCATTAGACCGTTATCGGGACATGCGGGATATTGATTCCAAAAGGCTGCAGGATGTGCGTATGATGTTGGAGCTTCAGATTATGACCGGCACCAGCGGGGAGTTGTTTAGCCCAAAAAATGATATTACACGAGCGCAAGCTGCGACAGTACTGATTCGCGCGCTGCAATCATTAGGCTGGATCAACAAGTAAGTCTCTGCCAAATCAATGCATTGTCGATGATATAAAGAAATCCAAACTCATGACCCGTAAGATGGACACTTTGAAAAAAGTTCTCTCATGCGGGTTATTTGTGTTTTAGCCTAGTTAGGCTTCTTAATGATTATATTTATACTATGGGAGAAATAAGGTATGATCTAGCTATTCAGATGGATAGCAAGAGATGGTGGTGAAATGGATGTACGAGGAACGGACGTTGCATTATAAGGAATTGCTTATTCTGAAAACAATCGCAGAGACCTTGAACCAAAACCATGACATGAAGCCGATGCTTCAAAGCACGCTGGAGAAGCTGCTGGAACTAACCGGGCTGAAGACGGGCTGGATCTTTCTGGCGGATGATGAGCCAATCTATCATCATGTAGCGGATCATAATCTGCCTCCAGCGCTTGCCCGGAACGACAAAGAGCCGATGCGGTGCGAAATCTGCTTCTGTCTCCAGCTCTATTGGAGAGATTCGCTTAATCAAGCAGTGAACATCATTGAATGCGAGCGCCTCCATAATTCGGTCACGCAGTCGCTTGGCGATACGAATAATCTCACTCATCACGCTACGGTACCGCTGACGATATGCGGAGAGCGCTTCGGCTTACTGAATGTGGGATCGCCTGGCAAGGAACATTTCAGCGATGAAGAGCTTGCCCTTCTTGAAGGGGTGGCCTATCAGATCGGTACAGCTGTAGAGCGAACTCAGCTCCTTGAGCAAAAAGAGAAACTCGCCGTTGACAATATTGCGCGCTATATTGTGGATTATTATAACAGTACTAATGAAGTAACGCGGCATATCTGGACCATCAATAACTTAAGAGAGCTGCTGCTTACCGTTGTGTTGAATATCGGCACTTATTTCGACTGGCCGACTGTAGCGATCGCCGCTCATCATGGCAATCGGCTAACGCTGCGCGCCCTCTATGACAGTGAGAATGCTAGAGTCTTGAATGAAGCCAGTCCCCACGCAGAGGAAGATTATTCGGATATTATTCATCAAGCTTTCTATAAACAAAGCGTATGCCAGAGCAAGGATGCGCCTTTTTCTTTTGCTGCGCTTCAATCCAGCCAAAATAGGTTTTCGATCGCAATACCGCTGCAAAAGCAAGAGCCGTTGATGAGAAACGAGCCGCTTGGCGTGCTTCTTATCGGAAGAGAGTCGGCCATATTCAGCGAACTGGAGATCAAAATCTTAACGACACTGGCAGATCATATTTCATTGGCGATGGAAAGAATCCGCTTGTACGACGAATGGCAGGATCTGCTGTTATCGGAAGAGAGGAACAGGCTCGCGCTTGATCTGCACGACTCTGTCAATCAGAAGCTGTTTTCCCTATCGCTGACTGCGCAAGGCATCAAAGAGCTGCTGAAAGAGGAAAATCCGCTCGTCGTAGACGGAATCAGCGATATTCAGAAGCTGTCGCAAGAGACATTATCCGAGATGCGCACATTGATCTGGCAGCTTCGCCCGTATAGTGCCGAGAAGGGGATGCTTGCTTCTTTGAAGGAATATGCTTCAAAAATCGGCATTCATGTCACCTTGCAGATGAAGGATGATGTGCAATTCACCGAGAAGGTAGAAAAAAACCTGTGGCGAATCGGCCAAGAAGCGATCAATAATGTGAGCAAGCATGCCCGGACGAATCGTGCTGCGATCAAGATTCAGTCTATTGAAGATCAGATTCAAATGAGTATCATCGATCATGGCTGCGGGTTTCTGCTGGAGCAAGCAGAGACGAAGCTCGTGACGCTTGGCATCAGCAGCATGAATGAAAGAGCGGCGCAACTCAATGGAAGCTTGAAAATCAACAGTACAGAAGGCAAAGGAACCATCGTGATTGTTACGGTGCCGCGTTCAAGGGAGAACTAACATGAAGACCATAAAAGTACTGATCGTAGACGATCATTTGGTTGTACTCAGAGGACTGCGATTTTTCTTGCAAACCCAATCTGCTATTGAAATTGTCGGTCAGGCCCAGAACGGGGAAGAGGCCCTTCAGCAGGTCCAAGCACTGGATCCCGATATTGTGCTCATGGATTTAATGATGCCAGGTATGAGCGGGATTGAGGCCACAGGGATTATAACAGAGCAGTATCCGAAGGTGAAAGTGATTATTCTGTCGAGCTACTCAGACCGGGAGTCCGTGCTGCAAGCGATCAAGGCAGGCGCCATCGGCTATCAATTAAAGGATGTTAGACCGGAAGTGTTGATCGAATCCATACAGGCTGCGATGGATGGCAGAAAGACACTGCACCCGGAAGCCACTCATCAACTGATGTCCCACGTTGTCAAGGAGAATGAAGAGGAGAAGCAAATTGACGTTCTCACCCCGAAGGAACGCGTGGTCTTGCAGCATATCACGCTTGGTCAGAGCAACAAGGAAATTGCGGCAGACCTTCATATTTCGGAGAAAACAGTCAAAACCCATATTACGCATATTTTAGCCAAGCTTGAGATGCAGGATCGAACACAAGCTGCACTGTTTGCGACCAAAAACAAATGGTTCGGCTAATGGAAGGTCTTAGCCAAGGTCTTATCTTCGGGTAAGACCTTTTTCTTATGTGTTGATTAGACGTACGCAGGACGTAATGAAGTGGGGATTGATGTAAATTTAGAGATATTCATAATTCCAATTAAGCAATCTGAGGAGGCTGTATACTTTTGACTATTCTAGTAACAGGCGCAACCGGGAATGTAGGACGGCATGTCGTTGATCAGCTTATCCGTTCCGGTGCTCGCGTTAGGGCTCTTACGCGCAACCCTGCAACTGCCAACCTGCCAAAGTCCGTGGAGATCGTATACGGGGAGTTAACCGATCCGCAGACCCTTGTTCCGGCACTGGATGGAGTAACTGCCATGCATTTGATTACATTTAACGGTGCCGACTCTGCTCCGCTGCAAACCGGAGCTGAAATCGTAGCGTTGGCTGAAAAGGCTGGTGTACGGAAAGTAACGCTTTTGTGGAACGGCGAGAGAGGTCCGGTAGAAGAGGCGGTAGAAGCAAGCCATTTGGAATGGACCCATCTCCAGCCGCCTGTTGAATTTATGTCCAATGCAAAGGAATGGGCGGAATCTATTCGATCGGAAGGTGTGATCAGGCATCTGAACGGTCAAGTATTAAGTGCCATGATTCATGAGGCAGACATTGGCAGCGTTGCTGCAAAGGTGCTTATGGAGGATGGCCACGCCTTCAAGAGTTATACGTTGACCGGGCCAGAAGTGCTATCCATACCCGACAAGCTGCGCTTATTGAGTGCCGAGATTGGCCGAGATATTCAATTCGTCGAATTGTCGGCAGAGGAAGAACGAACTAAGATGCGCCAAGCTGGCATTCAGGAAGACGTAATCGAATATGTTGTCGGCTGGTACGCTAATCCGCCCGAGGAATCCTATCTGTTATTACCGACTGTTGAACAAATTACAGGGCGTCCCGCGCGGACATTCGCACAATGGCTAGCAGAAAATAGAGAGAAATTTATATAAAATGGAGATGAAGCAAATGAGCGAGCAGCTTAAGATCGGCATTATATTGGGGAGTACCCGTCAAGGAAGGGTGAGCCCGCAAGTCGGCGAATGGATTAAAGGCATAGCCGACGGTCGCAGGGATGGACACTATGAGATTATTGATATAGCCGAATATAAGCTCCCCTTTATGGGAGAAGGCGATCCGGAAGATGCGGGCGTGAAGTCTTGGGCCCAAAAAATCGATGAGATGGATGGATATGTATTCATCGTTGCGGAATATAATCATAGCATAACCGGGGCTTTGAAAAATGCGCTCGATACAGCCTATCAAGAATGGAACAACAAAGCAGCCGGAATGGTGAGCTATGGCTCAACCGGAGGCGCCCGTGCAGCCGAGCATTTGCGGGGGATATTAGGTGAATTGCTGGTAGCGGATGTACGCGTTCATCCTACCTTGTCCATCTTCACGGATTTTGAACAATTCCATACCTTTAAACCTGCCGAGCTGCATACGAAAACCGTTCATGATATGTTGGATCAAGTGACAGCCTGGAGCGGGGCATTAAAAGGATTGCGATAAATCCGGGCGCCAAGGGGATAGAGTATGATGAAGCATAGTGATGGGAATGGCGGTTATTGGTCGGCCGCATACCTTAGAGTCTGTATGTGCAATATGCTTGTCTTCTTGTCCTTTCAAATGCTGCTGCCTACGCTTCCTGTCTATCTGATGGACACCGGTGTAGAACGGACTTCCGTAGGACTTGTTGTTGCCGTTATTACGGTTGCAGCAGTCCTCATCCGATTCTGGACGGGATATGCGCTGGATCACTGGAATCGCAAACGAATCGTTATCGCGGGATTGTTGGCATTCCTGTTCGCTTCTCTTGCTTACATGCTATCGCCATCGATAGGCTGGATAATAGGATGCAGTATCGGAATTGGCATAGGTTGGGGCATCTTGACAGCCTCTTACGCAACACTTGTGTCCGATCTGATTCCACCGGGTCAACAAGGAGCGGGCATCGGCACCTTTATGTTGTTCGGCTTGGCCAGCATGGCGGTCGGACCGTATGCGGGGGGATGGATATACGGACAATTCGGTGCATTGGCGTTGTTCTTGGCGGCTTCTACAGTCGCCGTGCTTCCGCTAGTGCTAGCATTAAGCGGACAGAATGAAGGGACAGCCACCTCGAAAGTAATGACTCCGTCTGGACGCCGCCTACATGCTTTGCTGGGCAGCATGTTTGAGCGCTCCGCATTGCTTCCAGCTGCGCTGCTTATGTTATTCACATGCTGCTATGGAGGCATTTTGACTTATGTTGTATTATACGGGCAGCAGCTTGGCATCACGAATGGTGGGATATTCTTCCTGCTGTCTAGCGGCGCCTCGATTCTAGTAAGACCGCTCGCAGGAAAGCTATTCGACAGGAGAGGGCCGGCGTATGTTCTTGTGCCCGGCATCGTGCTTGGCGTTGTTGCTTTATCTATGCTGTCGGCAGCAACAAGCTTCCCGCTATTCGTGCTGTCAGCCTTTGTCTATGGTTTGTCGTTCGGAGCCGTTCAGCCTTATATGCTGGCATGGACGATTCAACGGGCGTTGCCAGAAAGACGCGGTGCAGCCAATAGCACTTTTCTGATCGGAATGGACATCGGCATAGCGGCAGGCTCAGCCTTGCTTGGACTAGGGGTAATGAATGGCCAATACGCTCCCATATTTGGCCTATCTGCCGGTATCCTTGTCGTGCTTCTCCTTCTTTATGTTGCCAATTTAGTCTACGCGAGACGGAGCCCTCGTTAAGAGGGCAGCAAGCATGGAGGTGCAATACCTCTTGATATGGCCTAATAAAGAAGAGCACCGGGAATCCCGGTGCTCTTCTCTTTGATACTTAGGGACTTAGGGTCCTGAGTTGGTTAACTTCGAGGCCGATTAGTTTTTAACGAGATTGGCCGCATGTGTGGCACGATTTCTCCCGCTGCTCTTCGAGGCATATAATGCGAGATCGGCATGGTGCAGCAGCGATTGATCGGTATCCCCGCTTGATACGGTGGCAACACCGATGCTGATCGTGATTTGATATTCTCCGAGGAGCGTAGAAGCCGCAGTGGCGCAGTACCTCTCCGCAATAGATATCGCTGTCTCCTGATCCGTATCTGGCAGGATCGCAACAAACTCTTCACCACCGTAACGAGCCACAATATCATTCTCCCGGGACATCGATTGGAGCAAGCGTGCCAGGTTGGTCAGCACCAGATCGCCAACGGGATGTCCGTACGTGTCGTTAATTTTTTTGAAATGATCAATATCCATAATAAACAACGAGAACAGCTCCTCATTCTCACGGTAGGAGGCGAGGGTTGCAAGCAGCTTCTCTTGAAAGAACCGCCTGTTGCCAAGCCCGGTGAGAGGATCTATCCAGGCCATCGCCTCCAACTGATGATTGATTCGCAGCAGCTCTTGCTGCTTAGTCTCATATTCCGCATGAAGCAGCTCCAGCTTCTGATTCGCTTCGTTCGTTTTCTGGTACAGCTCCTCCAGCTTTGCTTTGGTCTGAAGCACATCCTTCTCATGCTCGATGCGCTTGCGCATCGCAAGCACGACGCAATCGATGAAGGTTTCGCCGTCCCGCTGCTGGCGAATGCCGTTCAGCAGGACGGGTACATCCTGCCCAGTGCTGGTCCGGAAGGAGACATACATCTCGTTCACATGTCCGTGCAGTTGAATATAGGGATAGAAATACGTGTGGAAAAACAGCTTGTTCGTCACGGACATTGTGGATTCAAGATGTTTTCCCAACAACTCCCCACGTTCATAGCCCAACATGTTCAGAAGTGTTCCATTAACGGACTGTATGAGGCCTGTGTTTGAAATGGAGAAGTAGCCGCATGGCGCTGTATCTAATTGAATATCCATTTCCTACCGTCTGCCTTTCTCTTAATGGCTAGCCGCTTGCCGCCAAATAATGTTTGATCAGCTCCGTTGTTTCCTCGGGATGGCTCAAGTGAGGATAATGACCCTTGGCGGTCATTTGCCGCAGCGTGCTGTTTTTCAGATGGGCATGCAGGTAATGGCCCACTTCAACAGGAGCAATGCTGTCTTCTGAGCATTGCAATATTAATGTCGGAATTGTCGCTTCCTCCAATTCGACGCGGCAATCGGAGTAGAAGGTAACTTCGGCAAATTGTCTGGCGATACGCGGATCTCTGGAGCAGAAGCTCTGCTCAAGCTCCTCCGTCAGCTCCCGCCGTTCCGAATTCATAACGATTGGCGCCAAGTAGCTGGCCCAGCCGATAAAGTTCAATTGCATCATTTGCAGAAGCTCGTCAATATCGTTCCGCTCGAAACCGCCGTAATAACTCGGCAGATCGTTCACGTAACAAGGAGAAGGCCCCAGCATGACAATGCGGCTGAAGTATTGAGGCGCGCGAATAGATGCCAGCATGCCGATCATGCTGCTGACAGAGTGGCCGACGAATATAGCGTCTCTTACTTCAAGCGTCTCCATAATATCCAGAACGTCTTGAGCGTAGCCCTGCAAATCGCTATATTTGCGTGAATCATAATAATCCAGTTGAGAGTTTCCCGAGCCTACATAATCAAATAATACAATACGGTAGTCTTCAGAAAAACCAGGTACAATATAGCGCCACATATCCTGGTCGCAGCCGAAACCATGCGCCAGCACCATCGTCTGGCTGCCCGAGCCCAACACCTTTACATTATTGCGATCGAGGACGTTCACATTCATAGGAGATCCCCTCCGAGTAGTAGATTGTCATTGATGGGGAGAAGCTTATACCTATTATAACGAATATTGAATTGAAATGAAGGACAAAAAATTACAAAATTCGCCATGGCGATCGTCATTTTGCCTTTGTTATGCCATTACGTTCTAATTTAATTTTAAGCTTCTTCGCTTATACTTAATGCATTCTTAAGGTCGGGAAGGTTTGAAGGATATGCAGGTGCTGGTAGTTGAAGACGATGTTTCATTAATGCATGCGGTCTCCAGCGTATTTCGGGAGGAAGGCTTTACTGTGCACGAATCGTTATGCGGTGATGAAGGTTTGTTCATGGCAGAGCAGGACATTTATGATCTGATCATATTGGATGTGATGCTGCCGGGGATGAGCGGTATTGCGCTGATTCATCATTTAAGGTCACAAGGTATCATGACGCCGATTCTGCTGCTTTCTGCTGTAGACATTATTGAGCGCAGAGTGCAGGGACTGGATGCGGGGGCGGATGATTACGTGGTCAAGCCCGTTGCTTTCCCCGAACTGCTGGCCCGTTCAAGAGCGATACTGCGCAGACACGGCAAGCTCGGCGATTCGGGGGACATTAGAGTGGGAAGAGTGGTTCTCCGGCCAAGAATTCAGGAAGGATTCGTTAACGATATTCCTCTAAGACTCTCGGCCAAAGAATATGAGTTGTTCGAGTTTCTGCTCATTAATCGGAATCAGATTCTGACTCGTGAGCAGATTTTGGATCGGATATGGGGATTTGATACAGATTCAGCGGCTGGCATCGTGGATCTGTATATTCATTATTTAAGAAAGAAGCTGACCGCACAAGGTTATTCTGATCTGATCCAAACGGTTCGCGGCATAGGCTATATGGTAAAGGGGACGGCCGATGTTCCGAAAAACGAAAACTAGGCTGACGTTGCTGAACGCATCCGTCATGTTCCTCATCCTCACTCTGCTGGGGACGAGTATGTATGTGTACTTGCGCACCGCTATTATAGGGCAAATCGATCATGCCATGCAGACGCGTGCAGCGGAATATACGGTGCAGAGACCGCAGATGGGAGTGTATTTCAGCCAAGGAGTAGCGGCACGCATTGCATCCATCGGTACGTTGAGCATGACGACTAGTGCTTTTGAACGTGCAATAAATATGATTGTATGGGATGAAGAGCTTAACCCCTTAACTACCCTTATACCGGAGAGGTTTTCCCCTAAGCTTCTGGAGAAGCTGAAGGGCTCGATTGATGCGACTGAGTTGTTCAACGTTCGGCATGACGGGGAGGTATATCGGATTGTTAATATTAAGATTACGACAGATAATGCGAAAAGGCTGAATTTTATATCCCTACAGGATAGTGATGGATACATACAGTTAATCAGCGATATTAGCACGGAGATTGGCATGTTGAATGTTGTCTTGGGGCTCATTATTATCGGGATCGTGTTCGGAGGCGGCTTGTCGGTCTTCGCAGGCCTCTATTTGGCTGATCGAGCGCTGGTGCCCATTCGTTCATCATGGGAAAAGCAGCAACAATTTGTAGCCGACGCGTCACATGAGCTGCGAACCCCGCTAGCCGTGCTGCAGACGCATACGGAGCTGTTGCTTCGCCATCCTGACCATACGATCGAACAGGATAGCCGAGAAATCTCAACCATATTGAATGAAGTTCGGCGAATGAAGAAGTTGGTGAACGGATTACTGACACTGTCGCAGACCGATGCGGACAAGCTTGAGCTTCAGATGAAGCCGGTCTCGTTGGGGCGGTTAGCGGAGCAAGTACTAGAGAAAGTGATGCCGCTTGCTTCTCTTAAGGATATTAATCTCTCGTGGCACGTGAATCCCAACATGATGGTGAACGGTGATGAGGAACGTCTTCAGCAGCTAATTATGATTGTGCTGGACAATGCGATTAAATACACGCCTAGCAGCGGAAGTGTCCATCTGTCGTGCAAGGTATCTTCGGGTTATATCTCCTTGACGGTCAAAGACAATGGAATTGGAGTCGCTGCTGCGGATTTGCCCTATATTTTTGACCGGTTTTATCGGGGAGATAAGGGTCGTTCCCGCTCAGAAGGTGGGGCAGGCCTTGGACTTTCTATTGCCAAGTGGATTGTATTACGCCATAGCGGAAAGATTGAAGCATCCAGTATCCAACATAAAGGGATGAAGATTACTATTACACTGCCAGCGTTATAGCTTTCATTCAACAGTCGTCCAACACAGCTCGAGTTTATATCGTAAGTCCTCAAGGGGGCTTTTCCAAAAGTAGATATGCTAGCTTCCGTTCGCTTCCTCCCTTTAACCTTTTGGAGCGATCCCGAGCGATTTGTGTTGCCCTGCGCTACTATTTACAGGTTTCTGCCTTTTAGGGCAGAGCCTTTTTTGTTTTTCTGGATATTGAAATTCAAATCATGCGACGATCTATGACGAGCCACGCGGGGCTGACACACAGAAATGCCATTGTTCTTTAAGGTTCATTTAAAGTTCTCTAAGACAATTCAAAGATTACTCCTTCATGCTGACCTATAGATATTCATTACAAGCTTGAAAGGGGAAAGAAGAGAATGAAGCACACGCTAGGAAGAGGTATCATTTATAGTTTGTTGCTAGTGATAATATTGGCTGGCTGCAGCTCGAAAAATGGAGGCAGCAAGCCAAGTGCAATTGATCCGGACAAACCTGTAACCTTAAAGGTTGCGTTCATCAATGAGCAAATGTTCTACCAAAGCTACGGCAATGTATTTAGTGCCAAGTATCCCAATGTGCAATTCGAGATCATCTCGACCATGGATGCGGCTATGAGCGCAGATCCTACGCAAGCGATGATTGACCTGATCGATGAAAGCCAGCCGGATGTCGTCATGCTGACGATGACGCAATATGAAACGCTGGCGGCAGAAGGACGGCTTTACGAACTGGATTCGATGGTTACGCAAAGCGGATTCGAATTGGAGCAAATGGTGGAGGGTGTCGTTCAATTGCTGCGTGACGCAGGCGGAGGCAAGCTCTACGGACTTTCACCAACTTTCAACACGAATGCGCTGTATTATAACAAAGATTTATTTGCGAAATATGGTATTCCAGAACCAACAGATTTCATGACCTGGGAAGAAGTGCTTAAGCTGGCAGCGCGATTCCCGACTGATGGCGATGACGAGACACGGATTTACGGACTTGCAAGCTCCATGTTTGCCCAAGACGCATTCCAGCTCATTAAGGACATGGCGGCTGCCAAAGGCTTGAACTATTTGAACTCGGATGCGACAGAGTTGACTATGTCAGAGCCGGAATGGAAGGAGATCTTCCGTGAAGTTGTAGAGGGCTACCAAGCGAAGACCATTCATCAGCCGGCACCTCAGAAGGGAGAGGGGGGGATGATGTTATCGATGGACAGCATGCTCTTCAACAACGGACGGGCGGCTATGGTTGTAGATAACTCCAACATGATTAATTTCGGTGGCGGACGTATGGCTGTTAGTGCATTCAGTTCAACGGGCGGCTCCAATTCATCCAGCAGCAAGCCGGATGAATTGGACATGGGAGTAGTAACAGCCCCGGTTGACGCTGCCACACCGGATATGACAAGCACTTATACCGTATCGCAAATATTCTCGATCAACGCCGCATCATCACAAGCGGATATGGCGTGGGCCTTTATCCAGTACGTTCATGGGGACGAAGCTGCCAAGATTCGATCGAACACAGCGATGGATCTGCAATCACGTCTTGGGTACGAGACGAATTCCAATGGTGTAAACCTGGAGCCGTTCTATAAGCTTAAGCCACTTCCGATGGAGACAACGAGTTGGTATCCTAAGGGCTTCCGGAGCAGCTTCGCAACGATTACGAATGAAGAGATCAGCGCGGCGTCAAGCGGAAGCAAAAGTGTGGATGAAGCGTTCGAAGCGATTGTAAACAGAGGGGCGGACGCACTGGCTGAAGCTAACTTGAGCGGAGAGAAGGAGCAAGGCGGAGGTGGCGGTTTTGGAGCAAGCGTCATGTTCACAAGATAGTCTTAATCGGGATGCTCAAGCTGGTGATCTTGGTTCTAGATCGCAACCGATTGTCAGCTTATCTGGTATTTACAAGACATTCCGTACCGGTACAACAGAGATTCAGGTGTTAAAGGGAATTGACCTCCGCTTGGACCCCGGACAGCTTGCCATGTTGAAGGGAAGGTCGGGTTCAGGCAAAACAACGTTGTTGAACGTGATAGGCGGGCTGGATATGCCGACCAAAGGCAATGTTGAGGTCAATGGACATCACTTTCATCAAATGGGAGACAAGCAGCGCACTCGTGTTCGTAAAAGTGAGATCGGATTTATCTTTCAAGCTTTTGCGTTGCATCCCCTGTTGTCGGCTTGGGAAAATGTTGAATTAGGACTTCGGTTATCCGGAGTTCCTTCCCCGCAATGGACGGATAGAATCCATTATTGTTTGGAGCAGGTTGGGATGACGCAGAGGGCACAGCATCGTCCCTATGAGCTGTCAGGAGGAGAACAGCAACGGGTAGCGATCGCGAAGGCGATCGCCCCCGGGCCTAAGCTGCTGCTGGCGGATGAGCCGACAGCCGAACTGGATACCCGCATGTCAGAGAGGATTATGCTGCTGTTCGAAAGGCTTCGTTCGGAAGAGAGGATGACGATATGTATGACGACACATGACCAAACGATGCTGGAGGTGGCTGATCATGTCTACGAAATGGTGGATGGAAGGCTGGGTTAGGCGTCAGAGTCGCACTATTTTGCTTAGTGTATGCTGCGCTGGATTAATCGTTTCGACGGCCGCCTGCAGCTTCTCGCCGCAGTCGGAAGAAGCGGAGCTGATTCAACTGATCGAGCCTCCCAAAATCTCCAAAAAGCCGGAATACAAAGTAGCAAAAGCCACGATAGAGATTAAACTGAATGCGACGGGCAAGCTGATGTCGAAGCGGCAGGAAAGCTTGCATTTCCTCTCCAATAGCGGGCAAATAGCCGAGGTGCTGGTTCAACCCGGCGAAAAGGTTACGGAAGGGCAGCTGATTGCGGTCATCGATACTGGCACGCTTGAGAACCAAATTAAACGCAAGGAAATCGAGATCAGGCAAGCCGAGCTCAATATGATCGAGAAGATCAGGGCCAACACGCGAACCGAGGTGGACGAATTAAACTTCGAGCTGATCAGAAGCGAACTGGAGGAGCTGAAGGCGCAGCGGGATGCTGCACGGCTGACCGCGCCTTTCAGCGGCACGCTTGTTTCCTTCAACAAGAAAATAGGCGATGCCATTAAGGCCTATGAGACGGTTGGCGTGCTGTCGGACATGAGCAGTTTAACCGTTGCTGTTAAGTTCTCTGCCTCTGATCTGGAGAAGATCGCAGTCGGGATGGAGGCGAGCGTGAATATTAATACGGCAGGAAGCCATCCTGGCAAAGTTTCACGGATGCCGCTCTCCACCGAATCCGGAGGCAAGGACGATTCATTGGATTCGTATGTGCTGATCGAGCTGGATCAATTCCCGGAGAAGGTACAGGCTGGTACACCGCTAAGCGCATCCGTTGTGATTGAACGGAAGCAAGATGCGGTATTGATTCCGCCGTCTGCGCTGAAGAAAGCCTCTGGTCGAAATTATGTGCAGGTTGTGGATAAAGACGGGAATAAGCGCGAAGTGGATGTTGAAGTGGGTCTGACAACGGCTACCGAGGTGGAGATCCTGAAGGGTCTTGAACCGGGTCAGAGGGTGATCGGGCAATGAAGCCGTTGCTTCGATTTCTTCGGCGTAAAATGTGGAATAACCGCCCGCTGACGATCAGTTCTTTTATCGGATTATTGCTGGCTGTTTCATTTACAAGCAGCATTCCCTTTTATACAGATCACGCCTTGTCCAGAATTATCTCCACCACGCTCAATGAAGAGGGCCCGGGCGCGCCGCCGGGTTCGATTCTGACCAGGTATCAACCGACGCGAAACGAATCTACCGATTCGGAGGGACTTGCTGCGCTGCACGACTATATGATGAACAAGCTGCCAGAGCAAATCGATTATCCGCAGCTGCAATCCATCGCCACCTATTCCATTGCCCAATCGCAGCTTCGACAAGATGCAGCGGATGGCAAGACGGATAATCGCAGAAGGCAAATGTCGCTTATGTCCCAATCGGGATTAGCTGAACAAATAGAGATTATCAGCGGAGCGATGTACGGGAATTCGCCTAACAGCGATGGCATTATTGAAGCGATGGTCTGGGAAAATGCGCGGGGCCGGAACTATCTGGAGGTCGGAGACGTGTATCAATACACGCTGCCTACAGCGAAAGGAAATAAGGTTGTACGAATTAAAATTGTAGGCGTGTTCCAGCCGAAAGATGTGAATTCGGCTTATTGGTATCAAGGGCTGGACGTCTTCTCCAGCGTATTGATGATGAACCCGGATGTATTTGCGCAAGAAATCATGTCAAATCTGTCTGCTTCGGTCAATACGGTGAATTGGTACGGGCTTTACGAGCTGCAAAATCTTCAAAGCGATGATTTGAGCAGGCTGGAGAAGCTTCTTCAGAGGCTGGAGCCGGAGATGTTCCAGATGCTGCGCAATAGCCGTGTCGACCTGAGCTTTCTGGATCTGATTCGAACGTTCAAGAAGGAAAGCCAGCAGATGCAAATGACATTATTTACACTGGCTGCACCGATGCTTGCACTAAGCTTCTACTTCATCTATATCAATGCCAGACAGTCGCTTGAGCGGCAGCGCAATGATATTGCCGTGCTGCGAAGTCGCGGGGCCGAGATGCGGCTAATCTATGCCATCTTCCTGCTGGAGGGAGCATTGCTAGGTACGGCTGCATGGCTGCTTGGCATGTTAGGCGCAGCAGGAATGGCGCGGCTGATGGTGACTACAGACGGATTCATGCAGTTCGCGCTTGGCAAGGATTCGGCTATCGGGTGGAGCAATGCTGCCGGCTTGTATGGGCTGGCTGCCGTTGCGATTGCTATTCTTGCCGGATTGCTGCCTCTTGCGGGTTATGGCAAGCAGTCGATCGTCGGACATAAGCAAGAGCTTGCAAGAGCTGACCGGAAGCCATTGTGGCAGCGATGGTACATCGATGTTGTATTGTTGCTTGCTTCCGGTGCGGGCTGGTATCTCTTTCAAAGCGGCCAGTTGAATGCAGGGCAGCAATCCCAGTCCGGCAGCCTGCAGATTCATCCGGCGTTTTTCTTTGTTCCGGCTGTCGCTGTTTTCTCTGCTGGACTTGTCAGTCTACGATTATTCCCGCTGCTGCTTAAGCTGCTTCACCGTATGCTGCGAAGGTGGCTTCCAATTACGTTTCATCTTGCGCTCGTTCAATTGTCCCGTTCGCAAAAGAGCTATTTCCCCTTGATGCTACTGCTTGTCATGACGATGGGACTAGGCATCTATCACGCTTCGGCGGCGCGAACGATCGATAGGAATGAAGGCGAGAGAATCATGTATAGCAATGGAACCGATGTTGTGCTTCAGCCTGTATGGGAAGGGAAAATCCAGCTGTATGACGAGGACGGCAACTATATTCCGGAAGATCAACCCAGGGATACGATCTACACCGAGCCTCCCCTCGCTCCATTCCAGGAGATGCCGGGGGTGAAGTCGCATGTACGTGTACTCCAGACTGAAGGGGACATTGCTGTAGCTGGCAAGTCGCTTGGAAAAGGTCAGCTGATGGGCATTGACAATGTCGACTTTGCCAATAGTGCCTGGTGGCGGCATGATCTGTACAAGTCGGCACATGCCTTTCAACTGCTGCGGTGGCTTGGCGATTATGAACAAGGGGTTATTATATCGCAATCCTTTGCCGAGCGGAACAGCTTGAAGCAAGGCGACTTGATTCAGATGACGGTTCAGAAGGTTCCGATTGAATTTGTTGTTGTGGGCATAACGGAATATTGGCCGTCACTGTCTCCGCAGCAGCCATTTGTCATCGCTAATCTCGATTATGTATATGATCATATTCCGCTTACTCCGTATGCGCTCTGGTTGGATATGGAGGATGGCGCTAAAGTGATGCCGGTCGTGGGCCATTTGCGCGAGAATGGGATTGAGACATCCAGCCTGCGGGATGCCCGGAATGAACGGATTTTGCAGAAGCTGCTTCCTTCGAGGGAGGGGACTTACGGCATTCTGACATTAGGCTTCATCGTTTCCGTTGCCGTGTCTTTCATTGGTTACTTGCTCTTCTGGATCTACAGTCTCGCGAGAAGAACGGTGCAGATGGGTATATTGCGCGCTACGGGTTTGGCGCGCGATCAGCTCACGTTCATTCTGTTGCTGGAGCAGTTGCTTACAACGGGACTCGCCATTGGTCTTGGGCTTGGGATTGGCCGCTTGGTCAGCAAGCTGTTCTTGCCGCTACTACAGACAAGCGGGGGGACACAGGTGCCGCCGTTCACGATCATATTCGAGGTCAGAGACACGGTGCAGCTGCTTGTCATTGTGCTTGCCATGCTGTCCATCGGAGCTTGTGTACTGACCGTACAGATATGGCGTCTCCGTGTACATCAGGCCGTGAAGCTGGGAGAGGAAAGGTAGGGATCGCATGATCGACTGCGAAGGATTGGTGAAGATCTACAAGTCGGACGATGTGGAAGTCGTTGCCCTGCAAGGGCTGAATTTGAAGGTTGAGCATAAAGAGATGATTGCCATTATAGGCAACAGCGGCAGCGGCAAGTCGACGCTGCTTAATATATTGGGCGGCCTGGATCGCCCTTCTGCAGGCAAAGCAATCGTAGGAGAATGGGATTTGCTGCAGATCAATGAGAAGGAGCGGGTCGCTTACAAACGGAATACCGTCGGGTTTATATGGCAGAACAATTCGCGCAATCTGCTTCCTTATTTGACCGTACTGGAGAACGTGGAGACGGCGATGATGGTAGCCGGGAAAGTGGATTCTGCATACGCCAAGCAATTGATCGAGTGGGTGGGCTTGTCTCATCGCATCCACAATAAGCTGGTTCAGCTGTCCGGTGGAGAGCAGCAGCGAACCGCGATTGCCATCTCGCTTGCCAATCGCCCATCTCTGCTGCTTGCAGATGAGCCGACAGGCTCCGTAGACGTTCAGACTTCCGATCAGATTATGAATATTTTCCGCAGCTTGAACCAAGAGACAGGAGCGACGATTGTCATCGTCACACATGATCTGTCCTTGGCGCGCAAGGTTGACCGGGTCGTTGCGATCCGGGATGGGATGACTAGCTCGGAGATGATCAAGCGGTCTGCATCGGAGTCGGAACAGTCCGCGAGGACGCAGGAGGAGCATGAGGAATATGCCGTTGTAGACCGATTCGGGAGGCTGCAGATTCCTGAAGAGCTGAGGCAGAAGCTGGGTATTCAGAACAAAGTGAAGCTGTCCGTTGAGCATGCCAAATTAATGCTGGAAGTGCCAAATACGAAGTAGAAAGGAGACTTGTTTATGTCCTCCTCCCATTTTGAATCGCTCGTACAATCGCATTTGCCGGAATTGCGCAGGTACTGCCGCTACTTGTCAGGCTCCCAATGGGATGGCGAGGACCTGTATCAGGAGACGCTGGTCAAGTCATTCAGCTATTATTCAAGAAAAGGCGAGATCAAGGAGGTAAAGCCGTTCTTGTACCGCGTAGCCAAAAATCGGTGGCATGATGAATTCCGGCGAGGCGGACGAGGGAGGCAGGTGTTGGATACGACAGAGGCGGGTACTGTCGCGGATGTTGATTATGCAGAGGTACAGGGCTGGATGGAGTGGGTGGCCCGTTGTATGCCGCTCCGCCAAATGATTGTATGGCTGCTGGCTGATTATTTCGGTTATACCATGAAAGAAATTGCCAGCGGTCTGCGCACGACCATGTCAGCGGTTCGCTCCGTCTTGTTCCGTGCTAGATTAAGGCTGCGTGAATGTCATGCAGCTCAGCCAGATGCTGCCCTTGCATCAGACAATCGTACAGTGAAAGGGTCCTCCCCTCCAATTGAGAAGTTAGTATATTGCGTCATTCGAGACAATCCCGAGCCTTTGTTTCTGCCAAGCAGAGGATTGAGAGTTCGTCCAGAGTAAGACTATTCAATTCATACGGAATAGTGTTAGGATATGGGAAGTAAGTGTGCAGCAAGATGATAAAGCGGAATGATAGGTTAATAGAATGGGAAGCTGCTGAGGCTATTGCTCGGCGGCTTCTTTTGTATGCAAGTAGAGATTTAGGTATATGTATACACGTTAATAATATAAAAAAGATACTATTTTCCTATTTATTATCGAATATGGGGTTACTTTTTGGGAAAATAGTCTTATAATTAGGTATAGAGAAATAGAAAGAGTGCTATGTTTGTAGAAGGAAATCGGGTTCACAGTCCTCTTTGGTTTAGCTCAGAAAGGAAGGATATACATGCCTAATTATTTTTTTAATGAAATCTGGACGCCCTTTAAATATGTTGGCATTCGCTTGTTTAGGGATGATGATAAAGAGGTATGGATCAAATTCGGGAATAAGAGGAGACGCAAGCTGCGCTCCAACTCGTAAGCTACCCGTCCTCATAGTAGGACTGATCGCATCGCAGAGAGAGAATTCATTCAGTTTGCTTATCTAGTCCAGCCAGTCGTCGATCATGGATCGGCGCCTGGCTATTTTGTTTTATATGAGGTAAATTTGGAAGATACCATTGGGAGAATGTAAAATATGTATTAAGATGGAGGAACTATGATCATAGAGTTGGAGAAAAAGGAGTTCGGAAGATGTCGTCATTTAGTTAATCAGCAAGGACATATAGAAGTATTAGCGATTGTCGAGGGAGTTAATGCCGGAAGAATATTTGTGGATGATCGATATTTCCCTGCATCTGGACTGATTTGGTTAGGGAATAATGATGGCTTCTTTTTTATAGGAGAAGCAAACAATGAAGCATTTAATCAAGAATTGAATGACTTTATCGATAGGGTCATTATTTCGGAAGCGAAAAAAGAGGACCTGGATTGGTTTGAAGGTATGGGCAATCATGAAGAGTGGGATAAAACCATTGAAAATATTTTTGAGCACCGTGGTTTGGGAAGTTGGAAGCAGAGGGTTTATACGCTGCAAGCGGATAATTATGAACGAAATAGTGAGCCTTTGCTTCAGGAAGGATATGAAATAGTTAAGATAAGCAAAAGTCTTTTTGAGGATCATTCTATCTCCATAGACACTGAGTTTTTGAGGGCAAAGATTCGCGAATTCTGGTCCACGCCGGAACAATTCTTAAATGAAGGCATTGGCTATTGTGCGATCTACAACAAGGAAGTCGTTAGCGTCTGTTTCTCGGGGTTTGTCGTTAATGATGTTCACTGCATCGATATTGAAACGCTGGAATCTCATCAAGGGAAAAAACTAGCTCAACATATAGCCCAAAGTTTTGTTCAGGAATGCTTGGACACGAATGGGGTTCCCTATTGGGATTGCATGGAGATGAATAAACCTTCTATTGCAGTTGCGGAACGTCTAGGATTTAAGAATATATTTTCTTATACAGGGTATGAATTTTCAATTCAATAAGAGTTAACAAAAATGATAATTGTTCGCCATGATTGGCATCTGTAGTAGTGAGGGCCGTTTTTGATTGCAGCCAAGGAGGAGAGGGACGGAATGAAAGCAAGCGATGCAAGCTCGATGACGGCGGTATTTCGTGAGGCGCTGGAGAGATTTGTTGAGAAGATTAAAGGCGATGATCAGGTAATTGCGGCGATTCTGATCGGAAGCATGTCCTACGATCAAGTGTGGGAGAAATCGGATATCGATCTCAAGCTGATCGTCCATGATCAGAAGCTGGGGACGGGCTATACCTGCTTCGTCGAAAATGATATTCCGATCAACGCAAGCATTCAGACGCGCAATGAGTTCAAGCGATGGCTGGAGCGGTCGATGCAAAGCGCCTTCAGTCATTCCATGCTCGTTCGGAGTACGTTGCTGTTCACCAAGGATGGTACGATTGCTGATTATTTGGAGCAGATTCGCCATGTCGGGGAACGGGATCGTCAGCTTCATCTAATGATGCTTGGAAGTCAATCGTTGTCCCTGCTCGCCAAGGCCGAGAAGTGGCTGTATATCAAGGATGATGTCATCTATAGCGCTGCATGGGTCATCAAGATGATCGATATGCTGGCTCAAATCGAGGTTGTCAGACAAGGGGAAGTGCCAATGCGCGAGGTGGTGCAGCAAGCCCTCGGCTATAATCCGGATTTTTTTCATGCTATCTACACACACATCATAGGCAGAGAAGTCGATAGGGACAAGGTAGAAGCCGCATTAAAGCTGATCGATGATTATTTGAAGCAGAGTGCTGAGATGCTCTTCCAGCCTATTATCGCGTACTTGAAGGAAGAAGCGGACACGCGGACGATCACCGATCTGGTTATGAAATTCGGTATGCTTATTCCGGTGGATACAGGCTCCATGGCATCAGCCTGCGACTGGCTTGCCGAGCAAGGATTGATCAGCAAATGGGAAGCGGAGACCAAAGCGACGCCTAAGAGCAGAGTTCCTTTATTAGAACCCGCCTACTCTTACGATAACGACGAGATGGAGATGTGGATGAACGAATGAAAAAATACATTGAAGTGCGCGGAGCCAGGCAAAACAATCTGAAAAATATCGATGTGAACATTCCTCGGGACAAGCTGACCGTCATTACCGGCGTTAGCGGCTCGGGCAAATCCTCGCTCGCATTCGATGTTATCTATGGTGAAGGGCAGCGGCGGTTTCTGGATTCCCTATCGACCTATGCGAAGAGCCGCATGAATCAGGTGAAAAAGCCGGAGGTCGATTTTGTATTCGGCCTGTCCCCGGTCATTGCGATTGAACAGAAGAAAGGCATCCTTAATCCGCGTTCCACCGTCGGCACGATGACGGATATTTACGATTTTTTGCGCCTGTTGTTTGCTTCGACGGGCGAGGCAGCTTGTCCCCTGTGTGATCATCCCATTCCAATACGCTCCTCCCTGCAAATGATTGAGCATATCCAGAAGCTTCCCGAAGGCACCGAGCTTGAAGTGCTGGCGCCGGTCTACAAGCTGTACGGGGAAACTTATGAGACTACCTTTGATGAAATCCGTGCGAAAGGCTTCCGAACGCTCTTAATTGATGGAGTTCGGACTAACCTCAGCGATCAGCTCGAGCTGGAAGAGGAAGCGGAATACCATATAGAGATTGTGGTAGATAAGGTAATCGTCAAGCCGGATATCTATAAGGTGCTGAACAAGACGATTGAAAATAGTCTGAGTCTGGTTGGCGAAGGCTTCATTCGCTTCGAGATCATGTCTACTCCCGAAGGGGCGGCATTCGATGCGAAAACGTTTTATGCTCAATTCGCCTGCCCGGAGCATCATCTGACGATGGGAGAGCCGCAGGCGCAATACTTCTCCTTCAATGATTCTGACAGCGCATGCAGAACCTGCAGCGGCCTTGGCACTTTCATGAGAGCAGAAGCCCGGTTTCTTGTGCGGGATAAGAACAAAAGCATCAATGGCGGTGCGATTGAGCCTAAGCTACTTAGCACGAGCAGCAAAGGCACATGGATTTGGGGACTTGTGAAGAGCATGGCGAAGCATTACGGCTTCAATCTCGATGTTCCTCTGAAAGACATGGCTGAACCTGTTCTGGACATGCTGTATTATGGCACGAAGGGAGAGAGGTTTCCGTTCTTCACCGACGAGAGCTCCACTAAGACGCAATTCAGGCATGAGGGCAAGATGATGAACTTCGCCGGGTTCGTTCATATTATCAATTGGTGGTACAAGCTGTTTTTGAATCGTCAAAGCAGTCAAGGAGAATCGGATTTCTATAAAAAAGTGATGATCGAGCATACTTGCCCCGACTGCGAGGGGAAAAAGCTAAAGCCTCAGCGCTTCTGCGTCCGGGTTGGCGGAGCGGACATTCATGAATGGAGCGTGATGCCGCTAAGCGAGCTGCGGTCTTTTTTGACCCGTCTGACGTTCAAGGAAACGAAAGCACATGTCGGTGGGCAAATTACGAAGGAAATTCAGAACCGTCTCGACTTGCTGTTGGATATCGGGCTCCATTATCTTAGTCTGGGGCGACGTTCAGATACGATATCGGGAGGTGAGGCGCAGCGTATTCGTCTCTCTACCCAGATCAGCTCAGGTCTGATGGGCATGCTCTACGTACTGGATGAACCAAGCATCGGCTTGCATGCAAGAGACAGCGACCGGATGATTCAGACGCTGAAGAAGCTTCGCGATCTGGGCAACACCATCATCGTCGTCGAGCATGATGTGGATACGATTCGCAGCGCAGACCATATTATCGAGATTGGTCCGGGACCGGGAAGCAGCGGTGGTCGGATGATTGCGGAAGGCACAGCGGAGCATCTGGCCGCTGCTCCTGAGTCCGTAACAGGCGCATTCCTGTCCGGGACGCGCATCATCGAGATTCCCTCTGTGCGCCGGCCGTTAACGAGAATGGCAATCCAGATTAGAGGAGCGCGGGCGAATAATTTGCAGCATGTGGATGTGGACATTCCGCTCGGCGTACTGGTTTGTATTACGGGCGTATCCGGCTCGGGCAAGAGTACGCTTGTGAATGAAGTGATGTGCAAGCAGCTATTCTCCATCTTCCATGATGCAAGGATTAAGCCGGGCGAGCATGACTCGCTTACGGGACACGAGCATTTGACGGGTATTATTACGATTAATCAGTCTCCGATTGGCAGAAGCACACGCTCCAACCCTGCTACCTATGTCGGCTTCTTTGATCGGATACGCGAGCTGTTCGCAGAGGAAGCTGGAGCGGCAGGCAGTCCGCTGACCAAAAACGATTTCAGCTTCAATCAGAAGAACGGCGGCCGCTGCGAGAATTGCCAAGGAGAAGGCATCATCGTGACACAACTGCAATTTATGCCTGATGTCGAAGCGGTATGCCCTGCGTGCAAGGGGGCAAGGTTTAATGATGAAGTGCTGGAGATCAGGCTGAAGGGCAAAAGCGTCGCGGATGTGCTGGATATGAGCATTGAAGAAGCAGTCGCTTTTTTCGAAGAGCAATCGTATATTCAACATAAGTTGAAGGTGCTTCATCAGTTGGGTCTGGGCTACCTGAGACTGGGGCAATCCTCTACAACGTTATCCGGCGGCGAAGCGCAGCGGATCAAGCTTGCCTACGAGCTGAGCAAGATTAAGAGGGGCAGTCATAATCTGTACGTGCTGGACGAGCCGACCACCGGGCTGCATCTCAGCGATATTCAGAAGCTGATCGATTGCATGCAGCAACTGGTGGATGCCGGGCATTCGGTGCTTGTGATCGAGCATCATCTGGACTTGATCAAGGTCGCCGATCATGTCATTGACATGGGACCAGACGGCGGTCGCAATGGCGGAACAGTAGTCGCCGAGGGCACGCCGGAGCAGGTAGCTGGAGTGGAGCAATCGCTTACTGGGAAGTATCTGAGGCAGTCGTTAGACCAGAGTGGTGGAGAGGTTAAGGTCGGCCTGCTCCTACACTAGATAGTTGAATAAATAGATTCATGCATAAGAAGGCGGCAAGTGGCTTGGGATTAAGGCTAGGATTAAGGTTTAGAAAACAACAAAAATCGATCCTAGCCGGGGTCGATTTATTCGTTATTCATTCGTCGTGCATATAGAAGCAAGTTTATATTAAGGAGGAATGCACATGCATTACGCAATATCGAAGGACGGGACGAAGATCGCCTATGATCAAACAGGAAAGGGGCCTGCGCTCATACTGGTATCTGGAGCATTCGGTTACCGCAAGTTTGCTGGCGTAGCCAAGCTCGCGGCCCTGCTGTCGGGACGGTTCACTGTATACAACTATGATCGCAGGGGACGCGGCGATAGCGGGGATACGAAGCCTTATGCGATTGAGCGAGAAGTTGAAGACTTGGAGGCTGTGATTCATGAGGCAGGCGGACCGGCCTATGTGTGGGGATTGTCTTCCGGCGCCGTTCTATGTATGCAAGCCGCTGCCAGAGGTGTGCAGATGAAGAAGCTGGTCTTGCATGAGCCGCCATTTGTTGTAGAGAAAGCCGACCGGATTGTTCCTGAGGAGTTCGCCAGACAAGTGACGGAGCTGATTGCTGATGGGAAGCGGGCGGAGGCGGTCAACTATTTTATGACCAAAGGGATGGGAGCGCCTGCGTTCGTTGTCCGTCTGATGCGCCTGATGCCGGGCGTATGGACTTCGCTGACGGGGCTGGCACACACGCTGCCATATGACGCGGCATTGCTGGATGGATATATGGAGGGCAAGCCTCTGTCACCCGCGATGTGGGAGGGGGTTGCGATACCTGTGCTAGTGCTGGAGGGTACGGAAAGCCCGGCTTCTCTGCGCCGCGGCGCTCAAGCGGTAGCTGCCGTTCTTCCGAATGCGCGGCTTGTCAGCAAGAAAGGGCTCGGTCATACGAAAAAGCTGAATGCGGCGATGATTGCCTCGGAGCTGGAAGCATTTCTTCAAGCATAACCAACGTACTGATCATTGGAGTAGTCATAGTAGATTGCATACAGCAGATGTGAAAAATAGTAACATAGTTGGTATCGAAAAAATGTGCGAGCCTGTCGATTCGGTTGAACTTGATTCGTTGTACATTTAGGAGCATGGAGAAGTATCGGTCTCTCTGGGCTGGAAAATCAATGCTAATCATAGACGGGGAGGAATAAAGACATGAGATTTATGATGATTGTGAAAGCGACTACGGATTCGGAAGCCGGTGCGATGCCTAGCCAAGAGCTTATTGATGCGATGCAGAAGTACAATGAAGAGCTGGTTAAGGCGGGGGTGTTGCTTGCTGCTGACGGCTTGCAGCCTAGCTCGAACGCTATTCGAATCTCCTATCCGGAAGCGGGCGGGAAGCCGAAGGTGGTCGACGGTCCTTTTACAGAAGCGAAGGAATTAATAGCGGGTTATACGCTCATCGAAGTCAAGTCGCGGGAAGAAGCGATGGAGTGGGCGCTGCGCATGCCGGATCCGCATGGATTCGGACAGGGAGAGATTGAACTAAGACAAGTGTTCGATGTGGAGGATTTGATGGAAGATCCTGAGACGTTAGCGAAGGAAGCGGCGCTTCGGAAGCAAGTGGAGCAGCAGAGGAAAGCGTGAGCCGCACAGTCGCATATCGTACCATCGATGCCATCTGGCGTATGGAATCGCCAAAGCTGATTGCGGGCCTTACGCGTATGGTGCGGGATGTCGGGCTGGCAGAGGATTTGGCGCAGGACGCATTGGTAATAGCTCTTGAACGATGGCCAGAGAGCAGCATTCCGAATAATCCCGGCGCCTGGCTGATGACAACTGCCAAGCGGCGTGCTATCGACTTGCTTCGCAGGAATAAGGTTGGCGGACGAAAGTATGAGGAACTGGCGCGTCATACCAGCTTGTACACAGAGGCGGATATCGATGGGGCGATAGACGGGGAGATCGGTGACGATCTTCTGCGTCTGATCTTTCTCACCTGTCATCCGGTATTATCGCCGGAGGCTCACGTAGCGCTGACTCTGCGATTGCTTTGCGGGCTTACAACAGATGAAATTGCACGTTCATATCTTGTTGCCGAAGCGACCATTGCACAGCGCATTGTACGAGCCAAACGGACGCTTAACGCCAAGGGGGTTCCGTTCGAGATGCCTGAGGGAGAGGCGCTGAAGGAACGGCTCTCCGCTGTGCTGGAAGTCATCTATCTCATGTTCAATGAAGGGTACTCCGCTACATCTGGAGCGCATTGGATTCGGCCTATCCTATGCCAGGAAGCGTTAAGGCTGGGGCGCGTCTTGGCTGAGATCACCCAGGATGAGCCGGAGGTTCATGGGCTGGTCGCATTAATGGAGATTCAGTCCTCGCGCTTGAAAACAAGAGTAGGCGCTGATGGAGAGCCGATTCTGCTCAAGGATCAGAATCGCTCCCTGTGGGATCGTTTGCTCATCCGACGCGGGCTTGCGGCGCTGGAACGCTGTCGAAGGTTTGGCAGGCCGCCAGGGCCTTACGCCTTGCAAGCGGCGATTGCGGCTTGTCATGCAGAGGCTGCTTCTGTAGCAGAGACAAACTGGGTCCGTATTGCGGCTCTCTATGAAGCGCTGTCGAGAATCTCGTATTCGCCAATAGTAGAGTTGAACCGAGCGGTTGCCGTGTCAATGGCTTTCGGTCCGGCATTCGGACTGCAGATTGTCGATGCGCTGCATAACGAACCCTCGCTATATGGCTATCATCTGCTGCCAAGCGTGCGCGGCGATCTGCTGATGAAGCTGGAACGATACGAAGAAGCACTTGTAGAATTTGAGCGTGCGGCGGGTATGACCAGGAATGAGCGGGAGCGGGCTCTGCTGATAGATCGGGTGACCGAGTGCGAACAGAAAGTAAAGCCAAGCAGGGAGTAAAGGCGGTGGTGAAGCATGAGGTTTATGTTAATGATGAAAGCAACGGGCTATTATGAGGCCGGGTTACAAGGTAGCAGGGAGCAATGCGAAGCGAGAATCGCCTTCAAGGAAAATTTGGAAGAAGCAGGCGTGTTCCAGTCGGCAGAAGAGCTTCTGCCAAGCTCAAGCGGTTTAAGAGTTGTTTTCCCGCCGGGCGGCGGAGCGCCAGCTATGCAATCAGGTCCCTTTTTGCCGGAGCAAGAATGGATTGCTGGTTATACAGTCATTGACGTGAATACGGAGGAAGAGGCTTTGAAGTGGGTGCTTCGTATGCCGCTTCCTCCGGGACAAGGAGAACATGTGGTTGAGATTCGAAGGCTCGAAGCTATGAAGGATGTCGCGCTAGATGCGAGAGTACAGGCGTTGAGGGCTGATCTGCAAGACCAGTTAAGTCTGCTAAAGTAATGATGACAAAGGAGAGAGAATCGTTATGAATCAAGAAGTTAAGGAATTTATGGACGGACTGAAGGAAGCGTGGCAACAGGAGCTGAGTGTAGAGCTGAGAAAGGTTGTTTTTCAAGCCATACCGGAAGCGCAGGAGCGTGTGCAGTATAAGAAGCCGCATTTTCTGAAAAATGGGAAGTACGCCGCAGTCATTTCCACCTCCAAGGATGCTGTCAGCTTCACCATCTTCCATGCAACTGGACTTGAGCTTCCCGAAGGCAAGTGGGACGGCCCATCGGAACGGAAGACGCGTAAGTTCCGTAAAGGAGATGTCATTGAAGCGGATCAACTCGCCGGATGGCTTGCGCAAGCGTCCGCTTCCATCTGACGTCTCTTTATTGCAAGGTTAATAACCGAATCGCTTCCCTCAGTTCAGTGGCAGGACGTCCCATCAACTGCTCCAAATCTCCGGTCGTGGAGGACGTATTGATGCTGCGGAGAAATCCGAACATCCAATGTTGAAGCTGTGCGTCGTTCAGTAAACAGACCGGTTTGTCTGCAAGCTCGGACAGAATCTCAGCCAACTCTTCAAAGGCCCATGCTTTCGGCGCCGTCAACTCGTACGTTTGCTGTTCATGGTCTGGACTAGTCAACGTTGCGGCGATAGCGGTTGCAAGATCGAGGCGTGTGACGGAATTAAATCGCCATTCGCCAGGGGGCACTCGCAGCTCGCCTTTTACCATCGCCGATTGAAGATCAAGCACTCCAACGAAATCGGTATATAGCGCGTGACGGAATATTGTATAGGGAATGCTTGAGGCTTGCACGGCCCTCTCGGTGGCTTCATGCAGCCGGGTCAAGGATATGGTGCCAGCTTCGGGAAAAGCGAAGCTCGTATAGAGTAAATGACCAACGCTTGCTCGTTTTGCTGCTTCAATCACGTTCGTATGTTGGAGCAAGCGTACGTCATCATGATGATGTGAACTGGAGATGAGCAACAAGCGCGAAGCTCCAAGGAAGGCCTGCTCCAGCGTGTCAGGCAGGTCATAGTCGCAGTGACGCACGGCAACTCCCAGCTTCTCGAAGTCCTGCTTATGTTCCATGTTGCGAATGCTAGCCACCAGTTCTGCTCCGGGGACACGCTCTAACAATGTTTGAATGACAAGCCGTCCGAGCTTGCCGCTAGCCCCAGTAATAACGATTGACATTATGAATCCGCCCCTCTGATTATGAAATTATATAGTTAAGCCATTAACTAATTGCGCAAAAAAAGAGCTAAGCTCTTTTCAGCTTCTGCAATAAGGTTTGCAGCTGCTTTAATTCCGCTTCATCCAGCACGCTCATCCTTTCGGCCATTCGCTCCCGATTGGAGGGCAGATGCTCCAGCAATAGGCTTTGCCCTTGCCTGGTAATGGTAATGACCGATTTGCGCCCATCATCGGGATGAGACTCCCGCCGAATCAGCTCATCCTTCTCTAACGGGACAAGAAGCAAGCTAATATTCGCTTTCGTGACTCCGATTTTTTGCGCCAGCTTCGAAGGAAGCAAGGTGCCTCCGTCCTTCATCAGCTCCACCAATATACGAATACGGGCTCCGTTGATGCCCTGCGCCTGCCAATACGACTCGGATACATCGACAAGCTGTGCTGTCGTTTCCACAAGCGCAAAGAAAACCTGATTACGCATGGGCAAGTCAGTGACGTATTGCTGCAGATCCTTCACTCGAAAATTTCCTCCTTCACCATCTAGTTAAGTGGTTAACCACTTTCAAGATACTAAGAATACGATCTAAAGTCAAGCAAGACATCAATGTGTGTTGAAAGATTTTAAAAGAAAGCTCAGTTATCATGAAATTTTCCTAATTGAAGGTAAATAGTCTTGAGATGTAGAATACTAGAAGTTAAATTGAGTATATAGACTCTAGTTATTAATACATATAGGGACGAATGGTATGAATGAAAATGTGGAATTGATACTAATTGATCATAAAGACAGGACAAATGAAATAGAAAAGTACGAAATATTTCAAGACAAGGTTGAAATACAATTTTATAAGTCTGAAAAACTATATAATTATCCATCAAAAAGAGTTGCACTCTATCGAGATCCCACGCGTGTATCTATCGACAAGCAAAAAAATTTGTATGCTGGATTGCCGTTGCGAAATGTAGAAGAAGTACTAAAATTCAACAGATTATTTAAAGTTTTTTTCAAAAGTCAGCCAACGCAAATTTATGATGCTGATTTGATTCAATTCGAGCTGGAGATGGATCAATTGTCCAATCAACTAGCTGATCCAATGGATTATTGGAATGATATATCACAGTATGCTCAAATTGAAGATGAGACCGAGGCTTTTCTTAGAAAGCAATTCTCGAAGTTAAACGCTATACATCCGGAGAGTGTATTGGCGTTATATTTGAAACAAGAGTAAGGATGGTCGTTCCTTTGGCGGCTTGTTTTATTGGTTGTGCGACGAAGTCGGTACGCTGGATTGGGCGGTTGCCTTGCAACAACTGCTAGAATTGATCAATGAAGTCGCCAAAAAATCCGGGAAGAAGCTTTCTACTCTTATTCAGCGTCAACTCCAGGAATGGATTGCCGCTTTGCCCAGTTACATCAAGGCTTATCTACCGATTTCAAGCTCCGAAAGTTGAGTAAGGAACTTATATCACTAGATAAAAAAAGAAATGTATCCTGAAATGAGGCAGGAAAAAATATGATTGAGACTTTTATGAAGGCTTTATATGAGTCAATTGTAGAAGAGAATCTTGAACTTTATAAAAATATCTATGAAACAACCAAAGTAACCCCCAAGACTGATGTGTACTGGAAACAGGCTATAGATATGTATAATAGTTTATCTGATGAAAATAAGAAGATTTTAATGAGAATTATTAAGCAAACAATGATTGATACCATTTCAAATACTTTAGGTGTAATAGACGGAAGTTCAACACTAAAGGATTGTCTTGCAGAACCTAAATGTTACTTAAATTCAATAGAAACTGATGGAGAATTACAGGAATATTTTCTTGCTTTCATAGAGGAGAATGAAGATTATCCGATTCATTTCAAAATATGAATCAACAGTATATTAAAAATTCAGCAATGGCTGTATTACAAAGACTATTAAATGAAAGCCAAAGCATTAAAACAAGGCTTTCAGAAATTGGATGGCGGACAAGTGCTTGATTTTGTAAGATACCGTAAATCCAATCAAGGAACAAAAGCATCATCCGATTTCGAACGTAATGATCGGCAGCAGCAAGTCATAAAGCAAAAACTGGAAAAGTTTAGCGCTTTTCAGGGTATCTCTCAATGGGAGAGAGTAATTGATATCATTGGGAAAAATGTAAAATCTGATATTCTAGAAGGTAATATTAAGCAATGGATGTTAAACTTCCCTAAGCTTAAACTCAACTAAATTAGCTCGTTAAAAGTGGAATCTGTTTGGGAAAATTATTTTGTATATATGAAGAAAGAAAAATTAGAAGAAGCGCTTCGTAGTTTACAAAGGGAGCTAGAGCTAGAGCCTACTGATTCCATTAGATTAGATAGGAGTTAAAGATTGAGTTGACGTTCGGTTACATAGAAGTGATTAAAGGAATCCTTTCTTGCGTCATCTCTTCAGTATAGCCACCCTCCAAATAACAAAAATCCAGTCAGATTAGACTGGATTTTTGTTTGCGTATAACCCTTGTTCGGCTACTCTCCACTGGCAGGCTAGTCCCATTGTCGTCAGTCAATTGATGATCCTATTGGCTGGAATAGTTTTGCGTATAATACATATTACTTGCATTATCCATTGGATGCATCACATTTCCAACATTAAAGGCAATTCCTACTCCTAAACGATCCCATTGGCCGAGAATCGCACTACGGTGGCCTTCGGAATTCATCCAATCTTCATGAGCGTAAATACTGCTACGATGATTGGCGGCAATGTTTTCTCCTACCGTGCTATAGGCTATCCCTGCGTCATCAAATCGTCCTTTCGGATCCTTGCCTTGTGGGCTACTATGTGCAAAATATGTCTGTTTTCTCATATCTTCACTATGTTTTTCGGCTACCTGCGCAGCTTCTTCATCCCATTGCAAGATTGGAAGACCGTTTCGGGAACGTATCGCATTGACAAGATCGAGTGACTGAAGAGCAAATGCTTTTTTGAGCGCTGCTGTTTCAGGTGCATACATCTCCTTCATTCCGTCCTCAACAGTCTTGGAGATAATTTGCAGTGAGGTAATCTTATTGTTGTTAAACTTGTCAGTAAACAATGTCACGTAGCTTTCGTTCTGCTCATATATTTTGGCATGATTCATACTCAAACCGAACTCTTGCTTACGAATACTATGCGCACCTGTGCCATACCGTTTCGTCATATCATCCTGCTCAGATCCGAGCTTAAGTCCTCTTGCCGACGACCAGTTATCTGAAGTGGTGTAGAAGCCGACAATTCGACCTGACTGGACGCCAACCTGAACATAATTAGCGTAGTCCTGATTGTAGATATACCACTGGAATCCATATTCGCTAGCATCTTTCCGAGCAGGTTGCCCTAGCTCTGCTAACAACGTCTGTTCAGTATCACCAATAACTAGTCCCCGTACCTGGAATTCAGCTGCAGCAGCCTTGACTGCAATATCAGCCTTGGAAAGCTTAAAGCCACGTTCTTTCATATTCTGAATCAGCGTGATTGCCTCCGCGCGGGTAAGCGGATCTTTTACAGCGAATCCCTCGACTGTTCGGGAGGTTTTACCGCCCGCGATGCTTAAGTCTAGTACATATTGTACAGCATCCTTCGTCTGGTCAAAGGTGAAGCCTTGGGTTGCAGCTAGCAGTCGAGCAACCTGACCGCGATTAAAGTTCTTTGTGTCACCATTCTGTAGTAGAGACCAGTTGTGTTGCTCTGCTACCTTAATATATGGTGCGAACCAGGCAGCTCCGTTCTGTGTTGCTTCGATTTTAATATCTGGAAATGCTCCGAGCAGCATCTTTAGAAATTCCGATTCGCTTACGCTCTTATTGGGGCGGAAGGTTGCATCTGGATAGCCGGTGACTATCTTTTGATCCACTGCCCACTGAATGCTTAGTTTCGCCCAATGCTTTTGAGTATCGGTAAATCCGGAATCTGTATTCGAAGGCGTGCCGCCGTTCCCGCCAGATTGTGATCCGCTATTTCCCCCTGAACCCGAGGCAGGTGTAGTAGTAGGTTTGCCCTTAACATAAGTTTGCTTATAATCTAGCGCGATCTGCGGGCTCATTTGCATGCCCTTGTTGATAGCAATCGCTTTTATCGTAACGGATTTTCCTACAGTAAACGGTGCTGTGTATTCTTGGGTGTCCGAATTTGACAAGTTGGACAGTGGGTCAGCTCCATTAAGCGTATAATAGATTACTGCATTCGTTGTACCGCTCGACAAGGTAACAGTGGAAGGCTTCCCATCACCTTGTGATACAACCTTAGCAACTACGGGTTCGACTTGTGGCAGGGGATTATTTAGAAACCCTAGCTTCATAGACGAGCTGTCCTGAACAAGTGCCGTTCCATTGAGGAAACGTCGGCTATCTTCTAAAACCATCCCTGTAATTTCATTCCCTTGGACATCAACGTACCCGCGCTTTCCGTCCTTGGACACTTGGGCAAATCCATTAGAAAAATCATCGGCATCGTCATAAATCGGCGGTACGATCTCTTGTCCGCTGCTGTTTACAAAACCGAACTTCCCAGCTTGCTCCACACGTCCCATGCCTTCGCTAAACGACCAAGCATATGTATATTTCAGCGGTGTAACTTCTACACCTTGGGCATTCACATATCCCCATAGGCCACCACTATAATCATTTACAGTTCCTTTACCGCCATTTGATACAGGCGAGAGTCCTTCTGTAAACGTTCTGAAGCCATCGAATATATTGCCACCGACATAATCATATCGTAACGGTACAACTTCTCGACCAGTAGCATCAATGTAGCCAAATTTACCCCCGTGATAATAGCTTCCCGCACCGGTGCCTCCTTTAGACACACGTGCGTAGCCGCGAACGAATTCGTCTGCGTAGTTATACTGCAAAGAGACGATCTCCTTGCCTGCTCGGTTCACAAAACCGAATTTCTTATTCGTAAGCACAACATAATCCGTATTTTCTTCATTTCCAAAATATTGGTTGTCTGAAGATTGGGGAATATAGTCCTGACCGATTGCTACCCGAGCTAGCCCATTGCTAAAGCTGGTACTTACTTCATCATACTTTAGCGGCACAACTTCTTTCCCTGAAAGGTCAATATAACCGAATTTTCCATTATTCTTAACATAAGACAATCCCTCATTAAAATACCAGCTTTCATCGTACTTGGGTGCAATGACTATTGTACCGAATGTGTCGATATAGCCTTCTTTTCCGTTAAATGATATTTTCGCAAGACCTTCTGAAAATTCGTTATACGAGTAGGCATTTGACGGACGTGTATACACCAGCTTGCCGGATGTGTTGATAAACCCGGTTTCCTTATCGCTATATACTAGACCATAACCGTCCGAAAATATGTAAGCATAATTGAAAGATAGATTAGTCAGATTCTTGCCTGTGGCATCGAGATAGCCATATTTCCCGTCTTTTTTGACAAGGATTGTCCCATCACTCGGGGGATTGATTTCTTCATAGATCGGAGGGGTAATAAGACCTTTTGGCCCAACTAGACCAGCCTTGCCATCGACCCACACATTACTGGATTTGCCTAGTACTCGAACGACGGCATATCCTTTTCCAACCACAACCGCATGATCATATATCAAGCCAGTTAGCTCCTTGCCTGTACGATCAATAATGCCAAATTTGGCAGTTGAACCATTTTTTACGCCCACGACAGCCAGACCATCATTGTACGCATGGGCAAAATCATATTTAAATGACGTAACGGGATTTCCTGCGCCATCAATATACCCCCACTTGTTATCCTTCTTAACTGCTGCGAGTCCGTCCTCAAAAGGCGCCCCAGAATCATACTGAGGGGCAATTCGATACGAGATCGCCTCTGCCTGAACGATAGCGGGCATAAAACCACCTATCATCGCTACTACTGTTAAGACTGCTATCCACTTCCGAATCAACACAAAGCCACCTACTTTTCATTTTTTCGTTGCTGCAAGACTACAAGAAACCGTCCCTGTTGCTAAAATAACGGAACACGTCCCCGTTAAGCATGATGGATGGAAAAGGGTAGCTCAACTAGCATATTGCTGTTTTTGTCCTGCTAAGGAACTATTTTCATAACCTTATTCTATCAAATTTTAGTAATAGAATCACTTGTTAATGATTTTATTTTTAGAGAAGTGCACATTTGGATACTTAAAATAATCAGATGGATAGCTTTAAGTCTGTAAAGGAACAATTGGTTAATCGCCCACAAATTCAAGCTTTGTTTATTAAAATGGGAATCGTTATTATATTTTCAGATTTATCATACTCCTTGTTATACCTTGCTTTCTCAGGTAATGAACTAAAAGGTATACAATCATTTGGGGATTACTTTCAATTGTTAGGAGAGTATGCGAATTCGTTCTATTATGCTTTCTGTATGCATTTTTCAGCACCAATGCCTACAGCAGATTTTTATTTGAATATGGAGAAAGTAGTAAAGGAATCATTATCACTTCAAATCATTCAGTTTTTCCATTTTTGTTTGAACAAGATCATAGATATAATGGTACTTGCTTATGCTGCGGGTGTAATTTTAAAAGTTTTTGGAATACTTAAGGAGAAGAAAGAATAATCGCTGGTACGAAGTACTGTTTTATTAAATAGCTTTTATTTATTCGATTTGGTAACAGTACCAAATCGAATTAGGTTTACTTTAAAGTGTCAAAAACATGTTAAAACTCATGAAAAAGATGTATGATTTAATAAATCTACTAAAAACCAATATTTAAATTGCCAGATTGACACAACCAAATGCGTTTGTTATGCTCCAATTAAGTAGACATCAGCTATAACATTGAAATTTGGTAACGTTACCAAAATTACATCCGAGTGTCAGGGGGAATGGAAAGTGGCATCCAAACAGTTGGAGAAAGCAATTGCGCTATCGAATATCATTCATAAGCCGCTTAAGATTGACGAGAGAGCATCGCTTGAGGCAGATAGCTTGAAGAAGAAGGTGTTGGATCGCATTGTCATACTGGACGCGGAGCAAGGCGCCGACCAGTGGAAGCATAGAGGCGACGGCGAATCCCGTTTCGTGGAAGGCGGTGTTCTGGAGCTGACCTCTCCGAACCTGATGGATCATTGGCCGGAAGGTTCGCCAAGCGATGGCGACTACAGTACGTATGGACCCGTGGCGACATATCGCTCCTTCGATCATGAGAACTGGGAGAGCTACAATCGCATCTCCTTCGAAATCTACCCTGATTGCAGCGGCATGGCGAACCCGCATATTAAGGTAGCCATTCGCAATGACGGCAAGATCAAGATTCCGGATATGTATTATCGCGAAGGCTTTAACGTTATCAATTTGAAAAATAAACAGTGGAATCAGTGCTCGATGGAAATTCCGGATTTGCCTCGGGACGAAATTACGGAGCTGAGCTTCAAATACGATATGTACGGCCAAGACCGGGCAACCGGGGATACGGTCAACTATTTGATCAAAAATGTATATCTGGAGAAGGTGGAGTATCCGAATATCTCCAAGGGTTGGCAGCCTCGCCACAAGGATGTTATCTTCTCGCATAACGGTTATCATCCGGACCATGCCAAGACCGTTCTGATCGCGGGCAAACGCGAGGCTTCGTTCAGTGTCATGCTGCTGGAGACGGGTGAGGAGAAGTTCAACGGCCAAGTACAGGCGGCAGAGACATCGATTGGTTCTTTCTCCATCGCTGACTTCACCCCGCTTACGGAAGAAGGGACTTACGTCATCCGGCTGGGCGATTTGATATCGAAGCCCTTCCGCATTGGCCACAGCGTGGATCGCTGGGAGGATTCCATATGGAAGTCGCTTAACTTCATCTATTGTGAGCGCTGCGGTTGTCCGATTCATGGCATTCACGGCTCCTGCCATGAGGATATAACAGCGAAGCATAACGGCGGGGTGATCATTTTCAATGGCGGCTGGCATGATGCTGGAGACGTCTCTCAACAACTGGTGCAGACGGCTGAAGTAGCGCTATCGCTGTATGAAATGGCCGATCAGGTGAAGCATACTAATTTGCCGCTCTATCTGCGTCTCGTGGAAGAAGGGGAGTGGGGCGTTGACTTTCTGCTGAAGACTAGATTTGGCGATGGTTATCGCGCGACAAGTGCGGGCATCCGTATTTGGTCTGACGGCATTATCGGCAATATGGACGATATGTATGCCCGTGTTCACAACAACCCTTATGAGAACTTCATTTGCGCCGGGATTGAAGCGAAAATCTCCTTGCTCATGGAGGAAGGAAATATTTTGAAAGAGAAGCTGGCGCAAGTTGCTGCACAAGACTTCCGCTATGCGGTCGAGGAATTTGAGAAGGACGGTTTCTCTCGTCTTCCGATCTTCTGGGAGCATACCTATATGACATCGGAGAGCTTGTTCCTGGCTACTGCTTCGTGGGCGGCATCTTTGATGTATAGTCTGACTGGTGAAGAAGCTTACGCACGTAAGGCAGAACGGTACATGGATGATGTCATAGCTTCTCAAGAGTCGGATGGCATCCGTACCGATGCGGGTGAGATGGTCACGGGCTTCTTCTATCGCAATCCGGAGAAAAAAGTGATCATGCACTTCAACCACCAAGCGAGAGAGCATCTCTATTTGATGGCTTTCAGCGAGATCATTGGGACGCAGCCGAATCATCCGAAGCTTGAGGGCTGGATGAGCGCGGTGGAGCGTTACGGCTCCTACATTAAATTCCTGACCGCCTACACAGCGCCATATCCGATGATCGCAAGCGGTATCTACCATATCGACGAGCATAAGGATGAAGCGAGCTTCGATGTCCAGCATTTGCTTGTTGGCGACAAAGCGAAGGAGCAATATGGCGAGCAGCTTCAGCAGGGCGTGCGCCTGAACGATGAATTCTATTTGAAGCGATTCCCTGTATGGTTCTCCTTCAAAGGCAACAATGCAATCGTGATGTCCACAGGCAAGGCGGCGGCGCTGGCCGGTATCCTACTGAACGATCAGAAGCTGATGCAGATTGCGGAAGAACAGCTTCATTGGATCGTAGGCAAAAATCCATTCAATCAATCTCTGATGTACGGAGAGGGCTATAACTTTGCCCAGCAATATACTGTACTCAGCGGCGAGATGGTTGGCGAAGTGCCGGTAGGCATTCAAACCTTCGAGAACGAGGATGTCCCGTATTGGCCGCAGATGAATAGCGCAACCTACAAGGAAGTATGGGTTGGTCTAGCTGGCAAATGGATGACGCTTGTTGCGGATCTCTATGCTTATGACAAGAAAAATGGAGTCATCGGCTAGATGAGGGCAAGTTTATAAAGGTTTAAAAAGATCAGTGCAAGCCCCGGCGATGGTTATGGATAACCGCGCCGGGGTTATTTATGCAGCTCCATACCAAGCCATGTCTATAAAGTGAACGTATAAGCAAGAAACTGTGAAGGTACAGGTAATGATTCTCAGCTTCGTGTATAATAGTAGCTAGTGTTGGGCATGATAGATTTTTGTGGATCGAAGTCCGGAATAATAGAAAATGCCTATTTATCATTTTGTGACAAAGGCTGCAAAACACTTGACAATTCGCCCGCTAGTAATTAATATTAGTTTATAATCATTACAAACAATAAACCATTCTCAGGAGGAAATAACATGTCTCTTATTGGAACAGAAGTACTACCGTTTAAAGCATCTGCATACCACAATGGTCAATTCATCGATGTATCCGAAGCTGATCTCAAAGGCAAATGGAGCGTAGTATGCTTCTACCCTGCTGACTTTACATTTGTATGTCCAACTGAGCTGGGCGACCTTCAAGATCAATACGAGGCTCTGAAAGCTCTTGGCGTTGAAGTATATTCCGTATCCACGGATACTCACTTCACTCATAAAGCATGGCATGACAGCTCCGAGACAATCGGCAAAATCACATACGTTATGATCGGTGACCCATCCCACACGATCTCCCGCAACTTCGACGTTCTGATCGAAGCTGACGGTCTTGCTGACCGCGGTACGTTCATCATCGATCCAGACGGCGTTATCCAAACTGTGGAGATCAACGCTGGCGGTATCGGCCGTGACGCAAGCACGCTGGTAAGCAAAATCAAAGCGGCTCAATACGTACGCAACAATCCAGGTGAAGTATGCCCTGCAAAATGGCAAGAAGGCGGCTCCACATTGAAGCCAAGCCTTGACCTGGTAGGCAAAATCTAAGGAGCTGTTCTTATGGTATTAGACGGAGATATTAAGGCACAATTAAACCAATACCTTCAGCTTATGGAAGGCGATGTGCTGATTAAGGTCAGCGCGGCATCCGATCCCGTGTCCAAGGACATGCTGGAACTTATGGATGAGATCGTCGGCATGACATCCAGAATTACGGTTGAGAGGGCTGAGCTGTCAAGAACGCCAAGCTTTAGCGTGAACCGTGTCGGTGAAGATACAGGTGTAGTCTTTGCCGGTATCCCGCTAGGACATGAGTTTACTTCCTTTGTGCTGGCTTTGCTGCAAGTAAGCGGCAGAGCCCCGAAGGTCGACCAAAGTGTCATTGATCAAATCAAAGACATCAAGGGCGAATATAAGTTTGAATCGTTCATTAGCCTTAGCTGTCATAACTGTCCTGACGTTGTTCAAGCGCTTAACTTGATGAGCGTCCTCAATCCGGGTATCTCGCATACGATGATTGACGGCGCAGTATTCAAGGAAGAAGCGGAGAGCAGAGATGTCATGGCTGTACCTTCCGTATTTCTGAACGGTGAGTTTTTCGGCAGCGGACGTATGTCTATCGAGGAGATTTTGGCTAAAATCGTCGAGGCTCCCGACGCTTCCGAATTCGACAACAAAGAACCTTTCGACGTGCTTGTCGTCGGCGGCGGCCCTGCCGGCGCAAGCGCGGCGATCTATGCGGCTCGCAAAGGCATCCGTACAGGTATCGTAGCTGAACGCTTCGGTGGTCAAGTGATGGATACTGTCGGCATTGAAAACTTCATTAGCGTGAAGTACACCGAAGGTCCGAAGCTGGCGGCAAGCCTTGAAGAGCATGTGAAAGAATACAATGTAGACGTCATGAAGCTACAGCGTGCCAAACGTCTGGAGAAGCGCGACTACATTGAGCTTGAGCTGGAGAACGGCGCTGTTCTGAAGAGCAAAACCGTCATCCTGTCCACAGGTGCCCGCTGGCGTAATGTCGGCGTGCCGGGTGAGGAAGAGTTCAAGAACAAGGGCGTGGCGTATTGCCCGCATTGCGACGGCCCGCTCTTTGCTGGCAAGCATGTCGCAGTGATCGGCGGCGGCAACTCCGGTATTGAAGCTGCAATTGATCTTGCTGGTATCGTCAGTCATGTGACGGTTCTGGAATTCAATGAGGAGCTGAAAGCGGACGCTGTGCTGCAGGATCGTCTGTACAGCCTGCCTAACGTAACTGTTCTGAAGAACGTTCAAACGAAGGAATTTACCGGAACCGACAGGTTGAACGGTGTGACTTACATTGAGCGTGAGACAGGCGCGGAGAAGCATGTTGAACTGCAAGGCGTATTCGTACAGATCGGCCTTGTGCCGAATACGGATTGGCTGGGCGACGTTCTTGAGCGTACGCGCATGGGTGAGATCGTCGTGAACAATCACGGCGCGACAAGCCTGCCGGGTGTATTCGCTGCAGGCGATTGCACGAACAGTCCTTATAAGCAAATCATTATCTCCATGGGATCAGGTGCCAATGCGGCTTTGGGCGCATTCGATTATTTGATTCGGAATTAACGGTTTTCATAGAGCCGCCCAACTGCCTCATTGGTAGTTGGACGGCTTTTTTCATAGAATCGCTTACCCCGTATTAGTGAAACAGTATTTTTATACTATGAAAAGTCATGATAATATAAAGGCTAAACCTGCTAATCAGTACTTTCACATCGGCGAGGGCAACACATGCCCTAACGGTCACCGTAGTCCGTTAGAAGCGAAAATGTAGCAAAATGAGACTAGAACGGTCACAGATGTCCCTTACAGGCTGAAAAGACGAGATTGCGGGGGAAAACGACTTCTAATGGCCGCTGATGTCCATTAAAACCGATAGTATGTAAAAATCATCCTCTAGAGGTCAGCCGTGACCGTTAGAGGCTAGCCCTTTCCGTAGTTGGAAGACATCATATCTTTCGTTGTTATAAAAGACGGTTTCTGCATCGGTCTGTAGCGGTTTGTATTATGATCTCTTTTGATCTTCCAACTTAGAGGGGGAGGCCACACAATGAATCGAACTCAGTTGAACTCCATTTGCATGGAGATAGGAATTGAATTACATATTAGCGATGATTGTATAAAAGAAGTGAAAGGATACTATGAAAATTACAATCAAATAGAGGCTGACGATGCAGTTTGGTACTTTTCTGAAATGAATTTCGAAAAGAGACCCTCTCTGGAGAAGGAAGGAATAGAGAAGTTCCTATCGGAAGAGGAAGCAATCAAATTCTTCTTCATCAAAACATTGAAAAAGTTCTTTTTTAATAGAATTCATGCTCCGTCTGATCCCATAAATAGCGTACGATCGTTTAAGGAGCTAGCAATAGTTCTCCAACAATTGGATATCGGAGATGAACGTTATAGCTTTAATCAATTCAAGCCTCAAGAAATATATGCCGAAATGCAGGCTGATAAAATCATCGTAAGTTATATAGATAAGTCTATGCAAAAAAGATTTTCTACCATGCCGTTAGAAGCGGAAAGAGGATTTATTGTCATGTATAGATTAACCTTTGCGCTTCACTTGCTGAAAATGGTTGAGTCAACGTATTTGGAGAGAGGTATGTTAAGAGAGGAATTTGATGATGATGAAATCGAATTATTCATAAGATAAATATATAAACATTCATACTGGTACAGATTAGTTTTGGCTATTCATGGATAAACCATGTTTGGCTATTTTTTTGTTTTCAATTGTGCATCAAATATATTAGTAGTAAGAAGGACCTTAAGATGTAAAAAGGTGTTTTGATAGACAGGAAACATGTGCTAAGTTTATGATAATCCTAAATACAGAGGTTTTGATTCATGAAATTAAATGAGCTTCAGAACAAACTCTTAGAGCTGAGCATACCGGAAAATGCTTATTCATTGAGTGGCGGGCTGCCTAACGAGACTATATGTATCGATGAAAGTAATGGCAAGTGGGTAACGTATTATAGCGAGCGAGGCAATAAAACAGGATACAAAGTATTTGATAACGAAGAGGAAGCGTGCAATTACTTTCTGGGATGGATAAAGCGTAACTTTGCATAAATTAAATTTCTAGATGCGGAGCGATATGGCCTTGAATGAGGATATTCATCGAAGCATGTATATATGGATATTAAAAGCAAGCTATATCCCTGGCTCGCCATTTTTGTTTTTTGTTAACGAATAACCTTGCTTTAGACATACAGTTTTATGGACATGTAGATGCCACATTAACTGATTTTTCGGAATTGCTGCAGGCTTATTCTGAGGAGAAGATTTCAATAAAGGATAAAAAAGTATTTTTTAGTGAGTGGGAAAAGGAGTTAGGGATCATAGTGAGCGTCGGAGGTGCTTTCAATGCCTGAAAATATTAGTAAAGGAAGAAAGTTTCTATACGCTAAATCTTATTTCATTGGAGTGCTGGTAAGCACAGATTCTACTATATCTGACTGGTTTGAAAATGATGAGAGGGTTCAATTAGAGGGGTTTATAAAGGAGAGCAGCTTTGCTGATCTTTTATGTGAATTGGTTCATATTTTCAAAGCAGGGTTGCCAAACTACTACGAGCTATCTTCACTATTTAGTATGAACTATGAGATCGTACAAGGATATTTAATTTCTCGATATGGATTAGAAAATGCCCGGAAAGAGAAAGAAGAGTTTGAAAGACGCTTTGGCAAAGGTAAAGCGGGTATGGATCATGGTGACAAGATTATTTGTAGAGTGGAAAGCGTTGAACGTAATGATCAAGATATAGATAAAATAGAAATGGATATTGATATGGAGTGCTTAAAAATTAATGACCTTTATGTATATGTCAACGAAATACCGGACCTGGACGAACTTAAGACTAACATAGAGGACAGATTTAATGACGTTGAAATTAACATTGTTATAAACAAAAAACTAATCGTCAAGGACGAAACATATAGGATTATTGTTTTAAAAGATGAAAATAGGGTGGCGGAGTAAAGATGGTAGAAGAAGGGGGGAGTCCAATGCAAAAGTTAATGAATGTTGGAGATGGGTTTGAATCGAGCGAACATGGAACTATTATAGTTGGCATTAACACTACTCCCGAATTTTTTAACAGAATGGGTGACAAAACGTGCAAAACAAGCCGATTTATGCAAAAAATATAATTGTTCTAGTTAGATATATGAAATCTTACAGATGGTATGTTGCAGATAAGGAGATATGGTTTTTGGATTTGCAGAAACTAAACAGGGCTTTTCTTGAGCGAGGATTTGACATTCCTGATCCAGATGAATTCTCTGACAGATTTCATATTGCAATTGTCAATGAAGACACGGCGGAAGATTTCCTCCAACAGATAAGTGACTGTGAGGTGGGGACAGAAGAGTTAAGAAGCAGGGTAGAGCAAAGAACGTATGATCATATTTTGGATATGATGCCTGCCCTATACGTGAACTTCGATGATAAGGAATTGACATCCTGCTATCCTGAGCCCGCATCGTATGAGGATTATGTGCCGGACGGATGGCTTGGGAAGTATGAGCCATTTATTGAGGTCATTCCTGAAGATTATTGTTACTGGATGATCCACGGTATAAATCATTTTTCATAGGGATAGAAGAATCGGATCAACACATAAGGAGGAGTTATGAGATGATCCGCGATTTGCAAGGCAATGCTAATATGTCGCCAATTGTAGGCATGTTATACGCAGCTGTGACAGAAAACAACGAGCGGCTGAAAGCTATAACGGACGGCATGTCGCAGGATGAAGTGGATTACAGGGGGCTGAATAACGGCTTTAACAGCACTGCCCAGCTCATCCGGCATCTTCTTTACGTAGATTTGAACTGGGTGTACAGGATCAAGGGGAAGCCGTTGCCGCCGCCATTTATTGAGCAGTACGGACCAATGATTGACGAGAACAACAGACTTCCGATGGTTTCTGGCGTTCCGCTGCAGACGTTGATAGCTCAATACGCTCATGTTATGCAATTGCTGCAAGAGATTTGTTCGCCTATGAAGGATTGGGAACTGGATAACGTGGTTACCTTCGGTCATGAAAATGAAAAGCGCGCCACCATTCGTTGGGGGCTGTGGCATATGGCCGACCATAGTCGTTATCATCAGGCACATATAAATATGCTTCGAAAGTGGTATAAGGAGTATTCGATTTCAAAGTAACAGCAAACGGCATGCGGTTGTCTGTTTTATTAATTTTCAGCATGAACCTCATTTGACAATGAATGTATAGGAGCTTAAATCAAAGCTTATGGCAAGTCTGGCTCCGTAAAAATTCAGTGTGGCAGCAGTTGACATTGCAGCATGATTTCACTATACTAACTCTTAATCTGATATACGATATACGTTGAAAGAGCTCAGTAGCAGCTTCTTCCCTGTTCTAGAAAGCCGGGGGTTGATGGAACCCGGCACACAGGAAGCTGACGAATTACACTCTGGAGTATCTCGGGTAATGCCGAGCGGAATGGCGAACGATAACTCGCCAAGAGTGGCATGAATGGCCTGCGTGATCGCATTGTCCATTGGTGCAATTTGGGTGGTAACACGGTTATTCAATCGTCCCTATGTCTACAATAGACAAGGGGCGATTTTTTGTTTTTCAACGAGGATTTATGATTCTTAATAGGAAATTTATCATATTGAAGGAGTGTATTGCAGTGAATATTATTGACGAGCTTGTATGGCGCGATGCCATTAATCAGCAAACGGATGCCGAGGGGCTTCGCGAACTAACGAATGAGAAAGCCGTATCCCTCTACTGCGGCGTAGATCCGACAGGGGACAGCATGCATATTGGTCATTTGATCCCGTTCATGGTGCTCAAAAGGTTCCAACTGGCAGGCCACCGTCCGGTCATTCTAATCGGCGGCGCAACAGGTACGATTGGTGATCCGAGCGGACGCCAGTCGGAGCGCTCCCTGCAAACGCTGGAGCAAGTTCAAGAGAACGTGGAAGCACTCTCTGCACAATTGAAAAAACTGTTCATTACGGACGGCGACAACGAGATCCGCATGGTGAACAACTACGACTGGACGCACAAAATCAATATCATTGAATTCCTGCGCGACTACGGCAAAAACTTCAGCATCAACTCCATGCTGGCCAAAGATGTCGTATCAAGCAGACTGGACAGCGGTATTTCCTTTACCGAATTCTCTTACCAGATTTTGCAGTCGATCGATTACCTGCATCTGTACCAGCATGAAGACGTTCAGCTTCAAATCGGCGGTTCCGATCAATGGGGCAACATTACGAGCGGCCTTGATCTGATTCGCAGAAAAGAAGGCTCGGAAGCCAAAGCATTCGGACTTACGATTCCATTGATGCTTAAGTCAGATGGAACGAAATTCGGCAAAACGGCGGGCGGAGCGATCTGGCTGGACCCGAACAAGACGACGCCGTTCGAATTCTACCAGTTCTGGACCAATACGGACGACCGCGACGTCGTCAAATATTTGAAATACTTTACGTTCCTGTCGAAAGAAGAGATCGATGCGCTGGCAGCCAAGGTGGAATCGGAGCCGCACAAGCGTGAAGCGCAAAAGACGCTGGCTGAGGAAATGACGAGATTTGTTCATGGAGAGGAATTGCTGGAGCAGGCAAAACGCATTACAGCCGCATTGTTCAGCGGCGACATCAAGTCACTTACCGCTGATGAAATCGAGCAAGGCTTCAAGGATATGCCGACGTACGAGGCGACGCCGGATGCCAAAAATATTGTAGAGTGGCTGGTCGATTTGGGAATAGAGCCTTCCAGACGTCAAGCTCGCGAGGATATTACGAAGGGCGCCATCTCCATGAACGGGGAGAAAGTTGGCGATTTGGAGCTGGAAGTAACGGCAAGCCAAGCGATCGGTGGTCGATTCATCATTATCCGCAAAGGCAAAAAGAACTACAGTCTGGTCAAATTATCTCAATAGACAGCAAACGAAAAACTGTCCTTCCATTGAAGGGCAGTTTTTTTGTGCAATCAATCAGCCGCTCGTGTTGTCTAGTTCCAACTGGTTTTAAGGAATACGATATTGCTTGTTTATTTTTTGTTTATTAGCAATTGATATGCTTTTGTCGATTAACAACCTTTTTTGTCGATAGGGCGGACGTTTTACTTACTTCTGAGGGAGGCACTGGATCAGGCAACTTTTTGGCATAAGCATCGCAGCATTGAATTATGATCATAAAGGAGAGAAAAAGCGTGCGTCTAGCAACGAGGAAAGCAATGGCCGCCATACTGGCCTGTGCTCTAGTCTTTAATTTGTTAACTTTAATCAATCCCCGAATGGAGAGGGCTGGAGCAGAACCTGCATCGCTCTGGGTAAAGCAAAGCTCGCAAAGTCTTACATCGATTGCTTATGGCAATGGTATTTATGTAGGGCTAGTGCCAGCCGCTAATGGTGATAATACCAAAATCATGAAGTCGAAAGATTTGGTGAATTGGGAAGAACAGATAATCGAAAACCACACAAAGCCATTTGGTACGGTTAAATTTCTGAATGGACAATTTGTCATTGCCACCATCTATTCTACTGGAGGAATGACGGGCGCAACTTTCCTGTATTCGTCGGATGGAGAAAATTGGACTGGAGTAACGCTTGATGAGGTTGCACAATTTAATCTTTCATCAATTGCATATGGAGGAGGCAAGTATGTCGCTTCCACGTCTAATCGAACGGTTTCCTCGGCGGATGGTATCTCGTGGTCTTCTGAGGTGAGACAGCCATCGCTCACTATTAAGGATGTACAATATATTAACGGACATTTTGTTACAGTGGGATTCACTGTAGAAATTGGCATGTTAGGAAAACAAACGATAAGAACCTCAGCTAATGGAATGACATGGAGCAATTCAACGATAGGAAATCGACTACCGACCGTGGCTGCTGCTTTGGAATCCATTGCCAGTAATGGTGATACGATCATAACAGGTGGCCTTTACGAGGCACATCGGTTTTCTGCAAGTAATCTGAATCAGCCAGACTTACAGGCGCAGAAAATCAATGGTTTTGACTATAATTACTTTATTAAAAAAATGTTATATACCCAAATGGATGGCGGATTATTTATTGTAGTTGGATTAAACGGAAATATTCGCACATCAACGGATACGTTTAATTGGACGGACGAGTCTATTGCGGGGGTTGATACTGCTTTTTTGGATGCTATTGAAGTCGGCAACTCTGTTGTTGCGGTAGGGTCTATCGGTGTGTACAAGCGATACGGGCAAGCTATTGATTCTGAGCTGACGCCATCCACAGGCAGCTTTGATAAAAATATATCTAATCAAGCCGTTGTAACGACGACGATAAAGCTGAACTGGAATACGCTAAGCGCGATTAAGAATGGCGGACAAGCGTTAGTGCCAGGTACGGATTATACGATCTCGGCTGCGGGTGATGTAGTTTCGATTAACAAAGAGTATCTGGCCACGCAACCAGTGGGCACAACTACGCTAACGTTCGAGTTCAGCGGCGGAGCTAATCAAACGTTGACAATTGAAGTAAGTGATACGACGCCGCAAAACAGCGTGATCAGTCCGACAACAGCTAACTTTGACAAGAAGGAATCGGCTCAGTCGGATGTGACGGCAATGTTGACGCTGAATGGCAATTCATTGTTCAACATCTATGAGGATAGTTACAAGTTGAGAGTAGAAAGAGACTATACGATCTCGGAAACAGGCGATGAGGTTGTTCTCAAGAAATCATACTTGGCAACTCTGCCAGTCGGAACGGCGTCACTGACATTCAAGTTCACAGGCGGAGCCGACCAGACGATGGCGGTTACAGTAAGCGACACGACGCCGCAGAACAGCGGGCTGAACCCGACCCAAGCGAGCTTCGATAAGAAAACATCGGCGCAGTCGGATGTTACAACGACATTGACGTTAAATGGCAATACGCTTACTGCCATCACGAATGGCAGCCAGGAGCTGGAGCTGGATACGGATTATACGGTCTCGGGCAACGCCGTAACGATTAAAAAAGAATATCTGGCGGAGCAGCCAATAGGCACAGCAATTCTGATGTTCCAATTCAGCGCAGGAGCAGATGTGGCGATGGCGATCAATATTAGCGATACAACGCCGCAGAACAGTGCAGTCAGCCCAACAACAGTCAGCTTTAATAAGAAGGAATCGGCGCAATCTGATGTAACGGCAACGTTGACGCTGAATGGCAATTCATTGTTCAACATCTATGAAAATAGTTATAAATTGAGAGTAGAAAGAGACTATACGATCTCGGAAACAGGCGACGAGGTTGTCCTCAAGAAAGCGTATTTGGCAACATTGCCAGTCGGAACGGCGACACTGACATTCAAGTTCACGGGTGGAGCCGATCAGACGATGGCGGTTACAGTTAGCGACACAACACCATTGAACAGCGGACTCAACCCGACTCAAGCGACCTTTGATAAGAAAACTTCGGTACAGTCTGATATTACAACGACATTGACGTTGAATGGCAATACGTTTAGAGCGATCACGAATGGTAGCCAAGAGTTGGAGCTCGGTACAGATTATACAGTCTCGGGCAACAGCGTAACCATTAAGAAACAATACCTGGCTCAGCAATCGGTAGGCACAGCAATTCTGATGTTCGAGTTCAACGCAGGAGCTGATGTCGCTATGTCGATCATCATTAGCGACACAACGCCGAACAATAGTGCAGTAAGTCCGACTACTGCGAGCTTCGATAAGAAAGCATCGGCGCAATCGGATGTAACGGCTACGTTAACGCTGAATGGCAATGAGTTGTTCAACATCTATGAAAACAACTACAAGCTGCAGTTGAATACGGACTATACCATTTCGGAATCAGGCGATGAGGTTGTTCTCAAGAAAGAGTACCTGGCAACTCTGCCAGTTGGGACCGCGATACTAACTTTCAAATTCACTGGTGGAGCCGACCAAACTATGGCGGTTACAGTAAGCGACACAACGCCGAATAATAGTACAATCAGTCCGTCTACAGGGAGCTTCGATAAAGAGACATCGGCACAATCTGATGTCACCACGACGCTGACACTGAACGACAACACGCTGAATGATATTGTATATAGCGGTCAAACATTGGAACTGGACAGCGACTACACAGTATCGGGCAGTACGGTTACCATTAAGAAAGAATATCTGGCAACCCTGCCAGTTGGCACAGCAATTTTGACGTTCCAGTTCAGCGCAGGAGCCGATCAAGCGTTAACGATTACGGTTAGCGACTCCACGCCGAACAACAGCACAATCAGCCCGTCCACAGCGAGCTTCGATAAGAAGGCTTCCGCACAAGCGGATGTGAGCACAACGCTTACACTGAACGGCAACGAGCTGATCGGCATTACGCATGGCGGCCAAGAGCTGGAACTGGATACAGACTACATCGTAACGGGTAACACCGTAACGATTAAGAAGGCATATTTGGCTGCCCAACCGATCGGCATCGCTACGCTGGTCTTCCAATTCAGCGCCGGTTCCGACCATGCGCTGACCATTACAATTAGCGACTCGACGCCAAGCAACAGCGAGATCAGCCCATCCACGGCCAGGTTTGATAAGAAGTCGTCTGCTCAAGCGGATGTAGCAATCACGCTCACGCTGAATGGCAACACGCTGAGCGGCATTTCGCAAGGCGGTCAAGCGCTGACGCTAGACATGGATTACACGATGGCAGGCAACATCGTTACGATCAAGAAAGCGTATCTGGCGAAGCAGTCAGTTGGCTCTAAGGCGCTCACGTTCCAATTCAGCGCAGGCTCCGACCAGACACTGACGGTTACAATTGTGAATACGACGCCGTCCACCCCGCCGAGCGGCGGCGGCAACGAGCCAGAACAGCCTGAGCCGAATAAAGCGGCTGATATCTATGTCAATGGACAAGTGGTCAGCGCTGGAACGGTTAAGGAAAGCAAACGCAACGATCAAAACGTCACCACGATTATTGTAGATGAGGCGAAGCTGAGCGAGAGACTTTCCGGGGAAGGACACTCTCCGGTCATTACCATCCTAATGAGCTCCAAATCCGATATCGCTGTTGGTCAATTGACCGGCAAAATGGTGAAGGACATGGAGAATAAGGATGCGACGCTTGAGCTTAAGACCGACAAAGCCAGCTACTTCCTGCCAGCCAGCCAAATCGATATCGACGGCATTCAACGACAGTTGGGAGGCTCCGTATCCTTGCAGGATGTTGTCATTCATATCGAGATGGCAGAACCTGTACAAGCGATGACGAATGTCGTCCATAGCGCAGCACAGCAAGGCGAGTTCACCATTGTGGCAGCGCCGGTCGACTTTACAGTAAATGCAAGCTATCAGAATCGTGTCGTCGAAGTGACTCAGTTCAGCGCTTACGTACAACGCCAGATTGCGCTTCCTGAAGGAGTCGAGCGCAGCGGCATTACGACAGGTATTGTCGTTGAGCCGGACGGCAGCGTCCGCCATGTGCCTACTAAAGTGATAGCAGTGGATGGACGATACTACGCTCAAATTAATAGTTTGACGAATAGCACGTATGCGGTAGTCTGGCATCCAGTGGAGTTCGCCGATGTAGCAAGTCACTGGGCGAAGAAGGCCATTAACGATATGGGCTCCCGCATGATCGTAGATGGAAAAGGGAACGACAACTTCAAGCCGAATGAAGAGATGACTCGCGCCGAATTCGCGACTATTCTGGTCCGCGGTCTTGGTTTGAAGCTGGTGGAGAACAATGCGCCTTTCGCGGATGTGAAAGCTAGCGATTGGTATAACCGTGCTATTGCTACCGCATATGAGTACCAATTAATTAGCGGCTTTGAAGACGGTACGTTCAGGCCGAATGACAAGGTTACACGCCAGCAAGCTATGATCATGATTGCCAAGGCGATGAAGCTTACGCAATTAAACGAGAAGCTGCCGGTTCAAGCGGCAGAAGATGTGCTTCAGGCATTCGGACTTGCGAATATGTCCGGTTGGGCCAAGCAAAGCATTGCGGACTGCATCCAGGCGGGTATTATAGTTGGCAAGAATGGTTCGGAGCTTGCTCTGCAAGCCAGCATTACTCGTGCCGAGGTTGCGGTTATGATTCAGCGATTGTTGGAGAATTCCGAGCTCATTTAATGACAATATCGTTTAGAGTTAGATCAGCTCGATCACATCATGTGGTCGGGCTGATTTTGTCAACAGGCGACTTGCCGAGAGGAGATACACCTGCATCTATGAAAAACTTCTTTACTCCTAATCCTAGATCAATATAATTACGATAGTGGCAGTGAAAGCAATTTCACAACTGAGCTGCCCCAAACCTGCACTGGTCTTAAGCCGTACCTGGTGAAGCCTGACATCGAAAGGGGCAACAGCGGTGTTGAGAAGAATATTGATTATTTGCTTAATTGGCATTTTATCCCTTTCATTTATTCCACTATCGATATATATGGATAACGGAAATCGGGCGGACGATCCGCAAATTAGCCATGGCATCATGGATTTATCCGGCTGGTCTGAGGAGCAAAACGGCAGAATCAGATTGGATGGCGATTGGGAGTTTTATTGGAATCGGCTGCTTGAGCCGGCGGACTTCGAGGTTTCCTCCACCGGCCCGATGTTGGCCCCTATTTATATGAAGGTACCGTCTACATGGAACGGTACAGACTATCATGGCAGCCCGCTGCCTGCTTACGGCTCTGCTACTTATCGAGCTGTACTGAAAAACGTGCCTGAGGCCGGTATCTATGCGATCAAGAAGACCAATATCCGCTTCTCCAGCGTCATCTATGTGAACGGTCATCGCCTGTTGGAGGACGGTATTACTGCAAGTAGTCCACTGGATTATAAGCCGGGCAACGTGCCGAAGTTTGGCCTATTTGCATCCGAGCAAGGAGAAATTGAAATTATCATTCAGGTCTCCAACCATGATTATATAAATGGAGGCATACCGCTTTCGCTCTACTTCGGCGAACAGACGGCGATGGTAGCGCATGAAGAGAAGACGCTTATGCGAGAGTTCAGCATCCTTGCCATTTTGGGCACGCTTGCGCTCATTTATCTGATTTGCTTTTTTGCAGCCTCTATCTTTTTTCACAGACGGGATTATTCCCTGCTAGCTTTTGCGTTTATCTGCATGTTGTTCGCCATCTACCACGGCCTGATCGGCGAGAGGTCGCTTCTGCATTTTTTACCGGACATGCCGTTTCAAGTGTTGTACAAATGGAAAGATATTAGCTCTATCGCTTGTTTTATCATACTGGCCATCATCTTCTATCAGTTACATAGGAGCATCGCTACCTTGAAGCTTACGCAAGCGATTACAGCGGTATTGAGCTGTTTTATCTTCTTAATTGTCATATTGCCGATCCATACCTATACGACCATTCAGATATATGTCGTTATTATTTATGAATTTATGCTGATCTGGATGCTGATCAAAGTGGCAGGAATGTATATCCGAAGCGAAACGAGAGACCAATTCAGGTCCTTGTTGTGGTATGTCGCGATCTTAACGATAAATCTCTATTCGCTGGATATTATTTTGCAAGCGATATCCTGGAAGGAAAGCCTATGGCTTGGCCAGTTCTATATTGTATTTTTCAATCTCATTATGATCGGTCTCATTGTGCTCCGTTTCTTCGAGGCCTATCACACGATTAACGAGATGAAAAATCAATTGGAGCAGCTGGATAAAATTAAGGATGACTTCCTGTCCGATACATCACATGAGCTGAAGACGCCGCTCAATGCAATCGTGAGCATTACCGATACCTTGCTGAAGGGCGCAGAGGGGCCAATGAACGAAGGGCAGGCCCGCAATCTCGCCATTGTCATGGGCAGCGGACGAAGATTAACGTTGCTTGTTAATGAATTATTGGATTACTCCAAGCTGAAGCATGGAGATATTGCGTTGTACCGCAGCTCTATCGATCTGAGCGCAGCCGTCGATTCCGTTATTCGGATTCATTCCTTCCTGTTGGGAGGCAAAGAGATTGCGCTGGAGAATAAAGTGGATATCGCTATGCCGCCCGTCTATGCCGATGGCAATCGGCTTCAGCAAATCCTGCACAATCTGATCGGCAACGCCATTAAATTTACCTATCAAGGATTTGTAGAAATTAGTGCCAGAGTGAACGGGAATCAGGTGAAGGTAAGCGTGCGTGATTCCGGAATCGGAATTGCGGAGGGGATGCAGAGCCGAATCTTCCAGGCGTTCGAGCAAGCTTCATATGATGTTCCGCCCCCGGAGACCGGGACAGGACTCGGTCTTAGTATAACGAAGAAGCTGGTGGAGTTGCATGGCGGATCCATTGGCGTAGAGTCGGCCCCAGGAGAAGGGTCCATTTTCACCTTTACGCTGCCAATATCCATTAACGCCGACAGAATCGTCAGGAGCCGCATAGCCTCTGTATCCGAGCCTGAGTCAAGAATCATTCAACCGGAATATCCGCTCTACGTGACGGGAGAAATCAACGAGACCATTCTTGTCGTAGATGATGATTTTGCAAATCTCCAGTCTATGATCAATCTGCTTAAGCTGGAACGTTACTCCTTTGTAGTGGTGAATCGCGGGGAGCTGGCGCTTGCCGAGATATCCAGACGATCGGATTTCTTCCTGGTGCTGCTGGATATCTCTATGCCGGATATGACCGGTTACGAGGTGCTTCGGAAAATTAGAGAAAGATACTCAATCTTCGAGCTGCCTGTCTTGATGCTAACGGCAAAAAACCGAGTCAGCGACATGAAGGTATCCATGGAGAATGGAGCAAATGATTTTGTCGGGAAGCCATTCGAAGCTGAGGAGCTTATGGCGCGTGTAAGAAGCTTGACCCGTTTGAAGGCTTCCATGAAAAATGCAAAGGATGCGGAAATGGCCTTCCTGCGCTCCCAAATCAAACCGCATTTTTTATACAACGCTTTGAATTCCATCGCAGAGCTATGCGTGGACGAGCCGGAGCGTGCTGAGCAGCTCACATTGTATCTCTCGCAATATTTGCGAAGCAGCTTCGACTTCAAGCAATTGGATTCCTTAACAACGCTCGACAGCGAGCTGAAGCTGGTTGAGGCCTATGTCCATATTGAGCAAGCCCGATTCGGCGATCGGCTGAAGGTTCGATACGATGTAAGGGCGCACCCGATGATCCTTATTCCGCCGCTCATTCTTCAGCCTTTGGTGGAGAACGCGATCCGTCATGGACTGATGTCCAATCTGGCTGGGGGAACAGTGATAGTTACGATTACGGAAGTGAACGGTTTAGTCAACTTTCAAGTAGAGGATGACGGGTGCGGGATGAGCGAGCAGCAATTGGAGGAGACGCTGAGGACTGATGGAGGGCGCAGAGGCGTAGGATTATGGAACATCGACAGGCGTATCAAGTTGATCTATGGACAACGGATTCATATTAGCAGTAGGGAAGGGGCTGGGACGTCGATTTCGTTTCAGGTTCCGGCACAGCTGCGCAACAGATCGGAGAGATGAGACATGCTGCGAGCGATTATTGTGGATGATGAGCCGTTATCAGTAAAACGGTTAAATAGAATTTTGACGGAAAGCGGGGCAGTGGACGTCTGCCGCACATTTCTGAGCCCTCTGGAAGCTTATGATTTTGCCAAAGAGAATCCCCTTGATATCGTCTTTCTGGACATTTCGATGCCCGAGATTGACGGGATGTCCTTATCCGCTCGCTTGCGGACGCATGATCAAGATATTCAAATTGTATTTGTAACCGGCTACGATGAATACGCCGTGCAAGCCTTCGATCTCAATGCGCTCGATTATTTGATGAAGCCGGTTACGGCTGAGCGTATAGCCCGTACATTGGATCGTGTCCGAAGCAGGCCTAGCGTTCCTGGCGTTATGATCTCCGATCCGTTGTTCGCCGTTCGGTTGTTCGATGGCATGCGATTGTTCCGTCAGGACGAGGAGCGAATTTTGCTGAAGTTGAGAAGCCCCAAAACGGAGGAACTGCTTGCTTTTCTGATCTATAAGGGGAAAGTGAGCCGCGAAGAAATTATCGATACGTTATGGAGCGGGCTTGAGCCGGAGAAAGCTCATAAAAATCTCAATTCGACGTTGTATTATATCCGTAAAGCGATAAGTGAAGCCCGGCTGGAGAATCCTATCAAAACGTACCGCAAAGAAATCTGGGTCGAGGAAAAACATATGGTCTGCGATCTATACAGGTTTAAACGGTTGGTCAAGCAAGTCAGACAGGATCAAGGCGGCGCAAAAGAACTGGAATGGATCAAACAAGCGGAGGAATTGTATGCAGGGCCATTGCTGAGCGGCAAAGGATACGAGTGGGCCGATGCTTACGGAAGACAGCTTGAACGGGAGTTCATTCACCTGTTGGAGCTTGCGGGCCGTATCCATTTGGAGTCTGGTGAGCGAAGCTCCGCCTTGCATTATTTCGAAGCGATATTAAAGCTTGATCCGTTAAGAGAGGATATTAGTCTGGAGGCAGTCAGGCTGTATATCGCTATCGGAAGAATGAACGAGGCGATTCGCTATTATTATGATTTGGAGCGATTGCTTCAGCGGGAATTGGGAACGCAGCCGGACCCTCGTATTGCAGAGACGATTCGGATCGCCATTAGATGAGTATGTTTAATTAAAAAAGACTCCGAAGCCGCTTATAAAGTGGTTTCGGAGTCTCTTTGCGTAACGGCTATCTATTGACTCAAAGCTCGTTCTTTTCGCCTGCTGGCGAGAACGAATACGGCGAAAAGCAGCAGCACAGCGCCGGTGAAGAGGAAGCCTTGGCTCTCGTCGAACGGCAGCCAGCCCAGCAGAGAAGAGCCGGCGACTACGCCGAGCGAGAAGAAGGCGTAGAAGTAGCCGTACGCTTTGCCCCGCAGCTCGGCCGGCGTCGCTCGGATGAGCATCGTGTTGATCGACGGGAACAGGAAGGCGAAGCCAACTCCGTACAGACCTAATACAGCGTATAGCGCCCATGTCGTATCGGATTGACTGATAAGCAGCTGACTTACGCCCATAAGCCCAATTCCGATTGCCATCGTGAGCGACGGGGCCACCCGGTCGAAAATGCGATTCGTAGGCAATACGAATATGAGAACCGCAATGATGCCGAAGGCGCTCATCAACGTACCGCTCAGTCTGGAGTCATAGCCAAGCGATTGTACATGCAGCGGCAGCAAGTAAGCTATGACGCCTTGTGAGAACATGAGGAAGAAGGCGCCTCCGTAAGCCTTCATCACTGCAATATTGAGGAACGAGCCAACCGGGGCAGCTTCGTCCTTCTCTTTCTTCGCAATCTTGTACCTGCCGAGGAAGATCGCCGACAAAATCGCAAGAGCAAGTCCCATCATGGCTACACACGTAAAGACGAACGGCACGGTGGTTTTGCTTGCCATGATGCCGCTGAAAGCAGGGGCGATAATGGCGGCTAGTCCTACAAATGTACCTGTAAAGGCAACCTTTTTCCCTTGCTCGTTCTGTACAGTCGTGTTAGCCGAGAACGTAAAGGCGGCCGGGACGATTAAGCCGGCTACGAAGCCGTGAATGATTCGAACGACGATGAGCCAGGCAGGCTGCTCTACAAAGTGATAGAGCAGCAAGGCGCCGCTTGACAATACAAGTCCAGCCATCAAAATCTTGAATGGACCGATCTTATCGGTCATAATACCGGAGAGAATATTGCCTAGCGTATTGGACAACGAATAGAGTCCAATGACAAATCCGACGATAAAGGTGCTCGCACCGATGGAAGTGGCGAACGTGCTCATAACCGGCAGCTGCGCAAACAGATCGAAGAAGGAGAAAAAAACGATGCTGTATACGAGCAGAGCATAGTTAAACGGCTTAACGGGATACTTCGCCTCAGCCTTCTTGAGCTGCCAATCCAATATAAAGTTGCCGAAAGGAACAAATGCGACAAGCAAGGCTGCGGCTGACCATAGCAGATTCCATCTGACCCGCAAGGCGGCGTAGAGAATAGCAAGAGCATATAGGCTGAATATTCCCCCATGGATGCTGCCTACCAGGGTGACGGCTTGGTCGATTCCCCATACATATTTTAGCGGCATGGCTATGCCGAGCAAGACTAATAACGATAGACCGTCGAATAGTCCGGTAATGCGCAATAGACGAATTGGGTGTGCTTTCACTTGAGTAGACTCCTAGTTTCATGATGTGTATCTTCCATAGATGATTCTATTCTATCACTTTATCGTAGAAGGTTTGAATGGAAAGTTGAACAAATCGGTAGAATTGAAGACATGGCGGATTGGATCAACCAAATCATACCACTGCATCGTCGTTTGGGTTGTTTTACAATGAACAAATGCGACTTTTAAAATTTTTTTAAATAGAATCGAACATTTTGCCTATCTCAATTGTGTTAGTAGTAGAGGGGGGACAGCAGCATGGAGGATACCTTGCAGCGTACGGGCAAGGAGATCACCCAAATCTACAATTGTCATGCAGATACGATTTACAAGGTTTGTTTCATGATGTTAAAAAATGTTGTTGATGCGGAAGAGGCCACACAGACGGTCTTCTTAAAGCTGATGAATGCTAACCAGATGTTCCGAGACACCGAGCATGAGAAGGCTTGGCTTATTGTGACTGCCCGCAATCATTGCAAAAATATGCTTAGACATTGGTGGAGACGGCTGCGCGTCACACTGGAAGAGAGCGATCAGAAGCAGCTAACTGAAGAAATCAAGCATGATGATACGTTGGATGAGGTGCTTTCCCTACCCCAAAAATATCGATTGCCGATTTATTTTTATTACTATGAGGGATACAGCACGAAGGAAATAGCCGATATGCTCTCCATCAAAGAACCAACCATTCGCACGCGGCTACATACGGGTAGAAAACTTTTGAAGCTGTCGATAGGTGGTGAGCGATATGAATGAGAAGGAGTTAATCACCCGCATTTCGAGGCTTGGTCCTACGAAGACGCAGAAGGAACGGATGCTAAGCCGCATCCTTGAACCGGAGGCGCCCAAGAAGGCTCCCTTGAAACGCAGCTACAAAATAGCGATTCCTGCTATATGTTGCGCGATGCTTTCTCTTGCTCTCATCCTGCCTATGTTCTTGAGGCAAGAATCGGCAATCCCGTCGTTGGTAGCCTTGAGCGTCCAGCCATCACCACAAACCTTTACGCCAAGGCAAATGCCCCTTCAGGCCGCTATAGATCCGCTGAAGATGATGAGCTTCAATGGATACCGTTATACGTTCCTAAGCGATGGAGCGCCTTACGATTTGTCGGGAATGATGCCGACTCCGGGTGACAAGCTGAGTGATGACGATCAAGATTTTGCGACTACGTATTTGGCAGGCGGAACGCTATATCGACTTCAGGGATATGACCCTGGCTTCCGAATAGCTGTGGAGCATCAGGGCCGCTATTATATAGCTCAGATGTCCGGCAGAACTGACGATGTTACCATTCCGGCTGAAGAGTATGTGAATGTAGCGGATCTGGTACGGCTGACAGAGAAAATAGACATCATGAATCACAGCGGTAGCCTGCATCTGCATTCGCTCGACGGGAAGAATGAAGTCCGGAAGTGGATCGAGATGTTTAGCCGAAGCGAATCTTCGGTTAATAGAGACAGAGAAGATGATGAGCAATGGGCCAAGGCCCAGTCCGAAGGAAAATCTTATCTGGCGAAGCTGCGCTTGAAGGACGGTACAGCCATTGACATGTATGTCGTTCCGGAGCTGGGAGCTGCTTCTCTCGGGGACAATCGATATGGATTGCCGGAATCGTTCCAGGAAGCTTATGCCGATTTATTCCATAACCCATAACGAAAGGGAGTATTAAGATGAAGAAATATGTAAAGAACACCATATGTGCATTAACAGCAGTAGCTTGCCTGACAGGAGGAGCTTCGGCATTCGCCAATCAGGAGCCGCAGATCGTACCGATCAGTGCGCCAATTGTTCCGATCAGCACGCCGGCTTATGAGATTATGCAGCAGAAGTGGATGGATTCCATCAGTGTATATGGTACGGTAACGTTTTTGGAAGATGGCCGCATTATGCTGGAGAACAACAATGAGAATGCCAAGTTTGACAAAATCATCTTGAACGTTAGCGAGGATACGCTCATTCTGGATGCGGTGAGCGGCTTGCCGAAATCGGTGAAGGATATTCGCGAGAACGAGATTATTTATGCCTACGTAGGACCTGCCATGACCATGAGCTTGCCTCCGATGACGAACGCAGAGCTTCTGCTGACGTCGATTCCAGCTGACTTTGCTGTGCCGACCTACGAGGAAATCGATAGCGTGAAGCATGAAGAGAACGGCAGCGTTACGGTTCATACGAACCGTGATGGCAAGTATATCGTTACGGATGACACTGTGCTGTTCCCTTACCTGACGAAAAACATCGTGACCAAACATGATCTGGTGCCAGGAGCGAAGCTGCTTGTTTGGAAGCAGTCTGTGAAGGCTGAAGGAGCCGAAGAAGCTGCAGAGTCCGTTAAAATGATGGTATTCCCGTATTCGTACAATGGGTTTGTGCAAGCTGGCTTGGAGGATGTAGCCGTGAATGGCGAAGCGCTTGAGCTTGCTGATGGTGAGCAGCCGTATGTGGCCAATGGCCGTCTGATGCTTCCATTCCGCCAAGTGGTCGAGGCGTTGGGTTATACGATTGAGTGGAAGGCTGAGACGAACAGCATTAAGGTGCTGAAGGGCGATCAGGAGCAATATGCCTTCACAGCTCGAGGCAAGGAAGTAACCAAGGGTGAAGAACCGTATGAGCTGCTCGAAGCGGCAGCTTTGAAGAACGGCGTAACGTTTATGGCTGCTGACGACCTGCTTCTGCTTAGCGGTGCGAAGCTGGTTGAATAGTTCCGGACTTTCGTTGCTCTGTAACGAGTATTAATGTGAGAATCAGCAAGGAGCCCGCATACAGGTCGATTGGGACCTACATGGGGGCTTTTTTTTCTGTGGTGGATTATTTGCCAGGAAGGCTGCTAACGTTAGTAGCTGAAGAAATCGATCAGCCACTTGGTCAGCTGGTTATGTGCGCTGCTAATATAACGATCGGAGCCGTAAATCAGCTCCAGATGACGCATTGGAGGATGATCGGAGATGGGAATAGCGATAATGTCGTTCCTCATGCTTTCCTGCTTGAGCAGGCTCTCGGGCTGAATGGTCGCGCCGACTCCTGCTCGTACCAACTGCAGGAGAGAAATAGCGGTACTGGTCTCCATTACAGTCGAAAGCTGAAAGCCTCCTTGTTCCCGGCATACCTTCTCCACCAAATCGCGTCCCAGGAAGCCCTGCGGATACAAAACGAGAGGAATATGCTCCAGCTCATGCAGCAGAATCGAAGTTCTGTCAGCCAATTCGCTCCCCGAGTGGACAAGCAGGTGGTAAGGCTCCGAACGCAGCGGAATTTGCACCAGCCGCTTATCTCGCGGACTTCGCAATGCAATCCCAATGTCTACCCGATTGTTCAATACTTCCTCCAAGATATGAATGGTGGAGAAAGCTTGAAGCTGAATATCGGGATATTCGGAGTGGAAATGGATAAAGAGCGGCACCAGTTGGAAGTCTAAATCCGACGGCAATACGCAGATTCGAACAGTGCCGCGCGCAGATGACATCAGCTCGCGTATGGCGACCTTGGCATCCTGCTCCGCATGGAGCATTCGTCCGCCATGAAGCCGCAGCAGCTTGCCGGCTTCTGTCGCTACGACCTGCTTGCCAATTCGATCGAATAACGGCATGCCAAGCTCCGCCTCCAACACTCGAATTTGTTGGCTTAAGGTAGGCTGGGAAATGCCCAGCGCCTCGGCTGCTTTCGTAAAGTGAAGATGCTCGTAGACGGCCATGAAATAGTGAATGTGCCGAGTGTCCATGCGGTTGCCCCTTTATGATAGTCATTTGCTATTATAATAATAGAAATTATAGCATTGATCAATGCAAGTGGATTCTCTATACTTTGTTTACACACAAAGAGGAGTGACCATATAGATGAAAAAACTATTTTTGCTACTAGCCATCTTTATCGCCGCATTGAATTTAAGACCCATTATATCTTCCGTAGCGCCGCTGCTTGGCACGATGCAATCCACCCTGGGGATGAACGCACTTACCGCCAGCTTGCTTACGACGCTTCCTGTGTTATGTATGGGCCTATTCGCTCCAGCGGCAACTATGCTGCGGGATCGGTGGGGTCTTGAGCGAACGATCTTTATCGCGCTAGCTCTCATTACAGGCGCAACCGTCATGCGCGGCGTCATTAGCTCGGTTGGCATACTCGTCATCACGGCCGTAATAGGCGGGATCGGCATCAGTCTGGCTGGTCCGCTGTTATCCGGATTTATCAAGAAATATTTTCCGACCAAACCCGGCATTGTCAGCGTCTATTCCGTTTCGTTGACTGTAGGTGCGAGTGCCGCGGCTGCATGTTCGATTCCCATCTATAACCGTTATGATCAAAGCATATCCATTGCACTTGCCGTCTGGGCTATTCTGGGCGTCTTGGCGCTGCTCGTCTGGTTTCCCTTTCTGGGGAGGAAAGATCAAGCTTCCAGCATGGTTCGCTCCAGGCTGCCGCTGCGCAACAAGCGTGCGATTCTGCTCACCTTGTTTTTTGGTCTGATGGCCAGCATGTTCTACTCTCTTACCGCATGGATTTCGCCGATTGCCCAAAGCTTAGGCTACAGCAAAGCAAGCTCTGCGATGTTGCTTACCGTATTTACCATTATACAAATCCCGGTGTCGATGACGCTCCCGAGCCTAGTGTCCAAATACGGGAAACGCGGGTTCTTCCTCGTCATATGCAGCATTTTCGAACTGATTGGCATCATCATGCTGATGCTTCATATGCCAATGCTCCCCGCTGTGATTTTCCTTGGCATCGGAGCGGGCGGACTGTTCCCGCTGGCACTTATGCTGCCTATCGTCGAGACCAGCACGCCGCAGGAAGCCGGAGCATGGTCGGCTATGTCTCAGTGCGGCGGGTACTTGATTGGAGCGATGGGACCGCTCATAGTCGGGGGGCTCTATGATTACAGAGGTAACTTTACGCTTGCTTTCGCAGCTATGTTTGTTGTTATTCTTGTTATGATTGTCGTGCAATTGCTCTTATCCAAAAGTTCTGGCAGCGTTGGGCTGCGCGAGGGCCACCGTTAAAGACTCCAGAGGACGCAATCTGATAAGTAGTTGTAAAAGGTCAGCCAAACGGCTGGCTTTTTTTCATACCGCCACTTCCGTTTACATTTTGTTTAAATAGGGGCATTACAATCGCTGTAGAGCAGATATACAGAGGAGGAATTGCAATGATGGATAGGAGTGAGTGGGCCGTCGAGGCTCATGGACTTGTCAAAACCTTTGGCGAGCATCGTGCGGTAGACGGAGTTGATTTGAATGTGCGCGCCGGTACAATCTATGGCGTGCTTGGACCGAACGGCGCTGGGAAAACAACAACGATCCGCATGCTGGCGACTTTGCTGAGACCGGATGGAGGTTCGGCGCGCATATTCGGTCATGATGTGACGAAGGAATCCCAGATCGTCAGACAGCTGATCGGAGTGACGGGGCAGTATGCTTCTGTCGATGAATCGTTAAGCGCTATGGAAAATTTAATTATTTTCTCTCGTTTGCTGGGGCTGGGGCGTACCGAAGCGAAGCGCAAGGCGGAGGCGCTGCTGGAGGAATTCAGCTTGACGGAGGCAGCGAAGCGACCACTGAAGAACTTCTCTGGCGGCATGAGGCGCCGGCTTGATCTGGCGGCTAGTCTGATTGCCCAGCCGCCGCTTATTTTCCTGGATGAGCCGACTACGGGGCTGGATCCTCGTACACGCTCACAGATGTGGGAGACAATTCAGCGGCTTGTGAAGACGGGCTCGACCGTACTCCTGACAACCCAATATCTAGACGAGGCGGATCACTTGGCGGATCGTATCGCTGTAATTGATCATGGACGCGTCGTGGCGGAAGGGACGGTAGATGAATTGAAGTCGTCTGTCGGCACCTCATCCTTGCATCTAAGCGTACTGCAACCACAGCAGATTGAAGGCGCGCGCCAAATGGTGGAGCGAGTGCTGAAGGTGCCGTCGAGCGTAGCTTACGACTCTGGTAAAATTACAGCTCCGATGGCGAACACTGATCAGGTAACCGATCTGTTGATTGCGCTTCGTGAGGCTGGCATTCCGCTGGCAGAGATAAGCGTACAGAAGCCTACGCTGGATGAAGTGTTCCTGACGATTACGGGCAGCGGCACTTCGAAGTCTTCGGCGGAGCAGCCACAGAATCAAATTCAAAAAGCGGAGGTAGCTAACGTATGAGCCAAACTACAATAAATCCGGCTGCTCGTCGTCCATTGAAGAACCGTACCAGCATCGGACAGTCGATCCGCCATTCGCTTACGATGGCCTATAGAGGTCTGCTGAAGCTTCGCCGTACACCGGAGCAATTGTTCGACGTAACGCTGCAGCCGATCATTTTCACCTTAATGTTCACTTATATATTCGGTGGCGCCATCTCTGGCGATGTACAGAGCTATCTGCCTGTCATTATTCCAGGCATTCTCGTACAGACGGTCATTACGACGTCTATCGTCACCGGCGTCCAGTTGCGCGAAGATATGGACAAGGGCGTATTCGACCGGTTCAAATCTTTGCCGATTGCGAGAATCGCCCCGCTTGCGGGCGCGTTGCTGGCTGACACGGTCAGATATACCATTGCCACCGTGCTTACCTTTGCGATGGGGTACTTGATGGGGTATCTTCCCGAGGGGGGACTTGCGTACGTAGCTATTGCAGCGGTCATTGTCATCTTCTGCTCGTGGGCGATCAGCTGGATCTTCGCTTTCTTCGGTGTCATTGCCCGTACTGCCTCCAGCGTACAGGGGATCTCCATGATTATACTGTTCCCGCTTACGTTCCTCTCCAATGCCTTCGTGCCGGTGGAGACGATGCCTAACTGGCTGCAGTGGTTCGTCAACATCAATCCCGTCTCTCACCTTGTGACGGCTGTACGGGATTTGACCAATACAGGAACGGTGGGCTGGGATCTGGCGATCTCGCTAATCGGCGCAGCAGCTATTGTAGCGGTATTCGCACCCATTACGGTTCGCGCTTATATGCGGCGGACGTAGATTAGAGCAGAAGTTGGAGTTGGCGATTTAAGGTGCTGCATGCTCCATACAATATCGACGAATGGAATCGGTAAGCTGATACGTCAGCTTGCCGATTTGTTTTGGCGATTGCTCGTATTGCTGCAAGCTCCATTCGATAAGAATGCCATGCAGGGCGGATGACAGGGAGCGGAAGACGTAGTAGTGCATCTCACCGATCGACGTCTGCGGCGCCATGAAATAAGCGGTATATTTCTCCTGAACATAATACTCCAGGCTTCGGTATATAATTTGCCTGATCTTGCGATCGGACAGTTGAATGTTGTGCAGCAGGGAAGGCGGGAGGAATGATTTCCACATCTCAAAAAAAGCGATTAATACATCTTCTCCATGCAGTTTCTGCTCACTGATCCGGCTGTCAAAAAAGTTGAATTGATGACATAGATAGTCATACAAAATATCGTCTTTGTCTCCATAATTGCGGTAGATGGTTTGTCTGGCCAGGCCGGATTTTCGGGCAATTTCCGTCACTTTAATATCGGAGTAAGCCTTTGTCTCCATCAAATAAAGCAAAGAGAGCGTAATCCATTCCTTCGACTGCTGCTGTCCTTCGATGAAATTGTTGATGTGTAACACTTCCTTTGTTTTGTCCATTTCCAAGCTCTATCTATTGAAATGGTGTAGCAACTATATTAGTGTTGTTATTGTAACATTTACTGTACCGCATGCGCATCGGTGGCAAGAAAGTGTTCTTTTTTTCAATACTTACTGATAATGATACTCATTATTGGAAAATAGGAGCGGAAATGGTGAAAAAACATAATGCAACAAAAGTGATGCTCTCTGCTATGCTGGCAGCCCTGCTTATCATGCTTACAGCTTGCGGAAGCAACAATGGAGCTAGTCAGCCAGGAAATGCTGACAACAATCAGCCGACACAACAGCCTGAAGCGAATGAAACGAGAACGATTGCACATGCAATGGGCAACACGGATATTACGGGTACGCCTACTCGAATTGTAGTGTTGACTACTCAAGGGACTGAGACTTTATTGGAACTGGGCATTAAACCGGTAGGAGCCGTTCATTCCTGGATCGGCGATCCTTGGTATGATCATATAGCAGATCAAATGGAAGGCGTGGAAATTGTAGGCGATGAGACTCAGCCGAATATGGAGTTGATCGCGAGTCTTCAGCCGGACTTGATCCTTGGCACAAAGGTTAGACAAGAGAAAATTTACAGTCAGCTTAGCGGTATTGCGCCTACCATATTTACCGAAAACCTGGGCGACAGCATGATCGAGAATTTCTCCCTGTTTGCAAGTGCCTTGAATAAGGAGTCAGAAGGAGAGCAAGCGCTTGCCGAGTTCGATAAGCTCGTTGAAGAGACGGCAGCCAAGCTGGGAGACAAAGCACAGGCGGAAGTATCGCTGGCCCGTTTCCAGGCAGGCAAAGCCAGAGTCTACTACAAGCAAAACTTTGCCGGCGTCATCTTGGACAAGCTGGGCATTGCGCGGACGGAAGCGCAGAGCAAAGCGGAATTTGCCGAAGAAATTACGAAAGAGCAAATTAGTGTATTGGATGGCGATGCGCTGTTCTACTTTGCATCGGACCGCAGCGGCGAGACGGCAGCAGCCGATACGGCCAAGGAATGGCTGGCCGATCCCATCGCTCAAAACATGAAAGTGAATCAAAATGGACAAATTTATCAAGTAGATGAGTCGATTTGGAACTCTGCTGGCGGCATCCTTGCCGCAAAGCTGTTAGTGGCCGATATTGAGAAATATTTTGCGAATATTCAACGTTAGCATTTCGTTAACGGTATAAAGGGGAAGAAGAAACATGACCTCCCTTTTGTCTAGCGACAGAAGAAAAGCGGCTGGTTTCCTTGGTGCTGTGGCAGTGCTAATCGCAGCCGCTGTAGCAAGCGTCTTGTTTGGACTCAGAAACTTTGATCTGGCCACCGTCATCCAAGCTTATACATCCTATACGGGCAGCGATGAGCAGCTTATTATCCGAACGTCCCGAGTACCGAGAGCCTTGACTGCCGCCGTAATCGGCTGCAGTCTTGCTCTTAGCGGAGTTCTGCTGCAAGCCATGACGAGAAACCCGCTGGCCTCTCCATCGATACTTGGTATAAATGCTGGCGCAGCACTTGCGATTGTAGCCATGCTTTATTGGTATGGGGCCGTATTTTCCTTTACGAACTTAATGTGGTTTGCATTTATTGGTGCTGGCCTATCGGCCGTGCTTATTTTCGTTATTGCGACGGCCGGCAAAGGGGGAATGACGCCAATCAAGCTGATTCTGACAGGCTCGGCCTTGGCGTCATTCGCTACGTCCATCAACTCGTTATTTATGCTGATCAGCAATGAAACTTTGGAAGGCGCCCTCTACTGGCTAACCGGCTCCGTGTCCAACAGCAATCTGGGCCATACGGTTCAACTTTTGCCGTATATGTTAGGCGCATGGGTCATCGTCTTATTTATGTCGCGCTCGCTCAACGTAATGGCGATGGGGGATGATGTAGCAGTTGGTCTGGGGCAGCGGATGGTTTGGATCAAAATCGTGACGGTGTTCGTTGTCGTTATTTTGGCAGGGGGAAGTGTCGCGCTTGCTGGTCCGATCAGCTTCGTTGGCATTATGATTCCACACATCTCACGCTGGCTAATTGGCAATGACCATCGTTGGCTCCTGCCTTATAGCGCAGTGCTCGGCGCCGCTTTTTTGTTGCTGGCTGATGTGCTGTCCCGTTTCTTGATTCATTCCAAGGAAGTGCCGGTTGGCGTTACAACAGCCCTATTAGGTGTCCCCTTTGTAGTGGTGCTCGTAAGGAGGAAGGCGCTTGGGCAGATTTAATTGGATTTCTCGCAAAATGATCAACCACGATCGCAAGTCTTCGGTTAGCATTAAACTAGTCATTCTGGCTATTGGATTGCTGGCGACCATTGTTCTCAGCATCGGTATAGGGAGCTTCCGGGTGCCGATTATGGACGTTCTGCGAACCCTGTTCGGGATCGGCGAAGCCAAGTATGAGTATATTGTGATGCATTTGAGAATGCCTCGTATTGCGGCTTCTGTATTGGTAGGCGCGGCCATGGCCATATCGGGGACGATCCTGCAAGCTTTGATTCGCAATCCGCTCGCCTCGCCTGATCTGCTTGGGACAACATCGGGTGCGACGGCTGCGGTCGTAGCTTTTATTACGATTATGAATGGTCAGGTGAACGTCGGCTGGATGCCGGTTGTTGCTATGGCGGGCGGCTGCATCGCTTCTGCAATTACATATTTGCTGGCTTGGAAGAATGGCAGCTCGCCGCTTCGTATGGCGATGATTGGCGTATCGGTCTCCTCTGCAATGGGAGCGTTAACGATTTATTTCACGCTTGCGGGTCCCCTGTATCTCGTATCGCAAGCGCTTGGCTGGATGGCGGGAACGGTCTATGGCACATCGTGGACTCATGTCATGTATTTGGCGCCATGGGTGATAATCGGCGGGGGGATCGCATGGATGCAATCCAGAAGCTTGAATGTGCTGGAGCTCGGCGATCGTATTGCGATTGGCGTAGGCATGCATGTGGAGAAGAAACGTGTTATGTTCATCATACTAAGTGTTGTGCTGGCCAGCGCTGCGGTAGGTATCGCAGGTGGAATCAGCTTTGTAGGTTTGATGGCGCCACATATGGCTCGCAAGCTTGTTGGCAACAACAATGGGGCCATCGTCGTTGCTTCAGCGATATTAGGATCATTGTTTGTGCTGCTGGCTGATCTGGTTGGCCGTACCGTATTTGTGCCTTTGGATATACCGGCTGGTATTTTTACGGCAATATTAGGCGCACCTTTTTTTATTTATTTGATGTATAGACATAGCGATCGTCGATAGATACGTAGAGGAACGGCAGAGATGCCGTTTTTTTGTTTGCGCTCAGACGTATGACATCAGTATGGAGAAGTGGAAATTTATTGTAGTACAATGATGATAGTTGATAAAAGAGTATTTTTGGGGGAGGACGACATGTCTAAAGCTGACAATATGCTTGCGATCCTTTGGCTGCTGAAATCTCGTCGAAGAATGACGGCGAAGGAGCTGTCGGACGAGCTGGAAATTCATATTCGAACGGTTTACCGATGCATCGACGCCTTATGTATCTCTGGGGTGCCCATCGTGTCTGAAGTAGGCCGGGATGGCGGCTATTCGATTCCTGAAGCGTTGAAGCTTGAGCCGTTGTTCTTTGATGCGGAGGAGCAGAAGGCACTGCTTCAAGCCGCTTCATTCGCCAGAGAATCCGGTTATCCTTCAGAAGCGGCACTCACCCGAGCCGTGGCGAAAATGAAGCGGTATACGAATCCGCAACAGTTGGAGAACATGGAACGGCGCGAAGCCCATATTGAAGTGATCCAGCCTCCTGTAGATTCGGCGCTTACCTCTTTGCTTGCTGAGCTGGAAGCGGGCATAGACGGTCAAGCAAGCTTGGAGCTGTCTTATAGGAGCGGTTATGATTCCGTTACAACGAAGCGCAGCATCGACCCTTATGGTCTTGTCCATTGGCGAGCCAATTGGTATGTCGTTGGGTATTGTCACCTGCGAGCCGACATTAGAAGCTTCCGTGTAGATCGGATCATAGGGATGACGGATACCGCAGCTCGTTTTGAACGTCCTGCAGCTTTCTCTGCGCGTAAGTTTTTGCTTGGGAGCCTGCTTGAAGAAGCGGGAGCAGGCTCCGGGGACTCAACGGTCTCCGTGCTGATTCAGGGGGCGCCTCAGGCATTGGATGATTTATGCGGTCATTGGCTGCTTAGTCACGCACTCGTCGAGCGATCCCCGCATCATGCTCGGTTCCGAGTGGACGAGCTGACGCTCTATACGGGGATCGCCCATTATCTCTTATCGTTTGGCGGGAAGCTGCGGGTTGTCGAGCCGGAGGAGCTGAGAAGTCATATGATTGACATTACCGAGGAACTGCTTCATTATTATCGATCCTGAAATATAAATACTGACCTTCTCTGTCAGTGTTTGTATATTATAATGAGGCCTATCAATCGTCAGGAGGGAACCAGATGCCAGGTTCTATTTTCAGACAAGAAGTTATGCAAGCAACGGGAAGTACATGGGAAGAGTGGGTGATCAGACTTCAGCAGTCCGTGGATCCTCAGTGGTCGCATGAGGGGATTGCAGCACATATTGGTGAGCAATATGAGGCTTCGGAACAATGGAGCGAATGGCTCGCTGTCATGTATGGGCAGGTGCTGGGGCGGATACCGGTAGGCGTCACGAAGGATGCTGGTGTGCAGATTGGCGTTAGAAAGACAATAGCGGCTTCGAAAGAGCGGGTCTGGGATTACCTCGTATCGCAGGAAGGATTAAAACTGTGGGCTGGGGACGTTTCGTCATTTATATTGCAAAAGGGAGAGGTCTATCAGTCCAAGGAAGGCCTATTCGGCAAGCTCACTGTCGTGAAGCCTTATCATAAGCTGCGGCTGACCTGGCAGCGCCCGGAATGGGACAACCCCTCGCGTCTGCAAATGTATGTGCTGTCTGCCAAAGGAGATAAAACAACGGTGGCGATCCATCAGGAGATGCTGGATGACATTTATGTAAGAGAAGTTATGAGGCGCCACTGGGAGGAAAAGCTGAACGAACTGACAAGGAGGCTGCAGGATGAGCCGATGTAGTACACACCTATCCTTTCAAAGATGGGTTCGTTTTTGCCGCTGAGGGAGAGCTGCCAAGCGCTCCTTATTTTATTATCACGGAGGACCCGGATTATCAGTTCAGATGGTGCATCGGTTGAATGAATATTGAATGCAAGAGGGCTGTTCGAATACTCGAACGGCTCTCTTGCATTATGCTTTTGTTACGAGGGGATCTGGCACGGGCGAGGTGCTATACGTTAACTGCCGTCCCGCTAACGGCAACCATAAGCATACCATCGCGAATTACTTCATAGTCGATGTCTACTCCGATGATGGCGTTGGCGCCCATTCGCGAAGCTTTATGACACATTTCAGAGAATGCTGCGTCTCTTGCCTCTTGAAGCTTGCTCTCATAGGCTCCAGAACGGCCTCCGACAATGTCGGTAATGGATGCCATAAAGTCTCTGAACACGTTCGCTCCCATAATAACTTCTCCGGTTACAATCCCTACATAATTTCTTACGGGCATGCCTTCAATCGTGGACGTTGTGGTCAATATCATACGTAATTCCTCCTGGAATTCAAGTCAATTGCTAAACGTTATTACGCGGCTTCATAATGGTGGTTCCACATTAGTCAGTTATTCACTTCCCCTTCTTCGCAATATGCTGCCTATCCCTTAGAAACAATATCCGTTTCCCGGCTTGCAAGAGGCTGCACACTGCTCATAAGTTTCTATAAATACCTTAAAGTACTTGACGGATTTCTCTCGCCAACAGGGGATGAATCATCTCATTGCTCCTACTAACTTTATCATTTGCATGAATGAAGTACACTGAAAGAAGCTTTACTATTTCAGGATAAAGGGTGGATGGAACCATGAATAAATACGAGGGGCTGCTTCAAGCATCGCTTGCTAATCGCTCGGAGAGCGTCATCGAGACACTGGGGCGATATATCGATGCTCATATCGAATCCAATTGGAGGGATACCCTGCAGAATCATGCAGATAAGCTTCAACGTGCGTATGAGGAGGCGGGCGATATGGCATATGGCACGTATTTGAACCTATTGCTCGGTCCTGTTCACAAGGAGATGAAGGGCAACGGATTGCAGCCTTCACCTCGATTGCCGGGCGATTTCGATATTTCTCGTGAATGGGGCAATGAGGACGAGTCGGATCAGCAACGCTGGATGTGGAGTGCAATTCATGACGGGGACGGTTCGCCGCTGGGTACGATCGTGTTGCAAATATTTCATGATCATACGCAGTTCCGTCTGCCCCGCAGGCCAGGAATATTAGCTTTGTCTGTGACTGGGAAAGAGGAGGTCGTTCGGGTGTTATCCCAGAAATCTGCATCTTTCGAACAGGCCCTGGAGTTTACGGAAGAATACAAGCTTTATTTGCAAAGCTTAAATGAGGAGCAGAACAGTACCAATTAACGTTGCGGCTATGAGCGACCATTTAGAATAGGTGCCTGTAGTGCAGTAGAATATCTCGGTTGACTGGCATGAGGGGTATTATTATACTGGCTACATGAACATGCCTATATTGTCCACGAAATTATATATCCCGCCGCCTCGGAGCGGCTATGTTCCACGTTCCCGTCTGACGGAGCTGCTCCATCAAGGGCTTCGCCGCAAGCTTACCCTTATCTCCGCACCTGCCGGATATGGCAAAACCACGCTGGTCAGCGAATGGCTGACCGGCAGCAATCTGCGGTCCGCCTGGCTGTCTCTGGATGAGGGTGACAATGATCCTGCACGTTTTCTCTCCTACCTGCTTGCCGCACTTCGAACCATGGCGCCGGGTTTGGGGGAAGGCGTGTTTGTTGCGCTGCAAACTCAAGCTTCGCAGCCTCCCCCCATCGAATGGATGCTCTCCCATATTCTCAATGAAGTGGCTGACACGCTTACGGAGCCATACGTTCTCGTGCTGGACGATTATCATGTTATCGAGTCCCCGCAAGTGATGAGCGCTGTTGAATTTCTATTGGAGCGCCTGCCGTCTCGACTGCACCTCGTGATGACGACCCGCGTGGATCCCGAGCTACCCTTGTCCCGACTACGTGCTAGAGATCAATTGACGGAGGTACGAACGGAGGACTTGTGTTTTCTTCCGGACGAAGCCGCAGAGTTTATGAGCCGGGTCATGGGTCTGAAGCTGGAGAGGGATGGAATGAAGCTGCTGGAAGCTCAGACGGAAGGATGGATTGCAGGCTTGCAATTAGCTGCCCTATCGATGAAGGGTGGACAACATCTTACTCGAGCCACTCATCCCTTTAACGAAAGACATCCCTTTGTCCTCGACTATTTAGCTGAGGAAGTGCTGAAGCAGCAATCGCCTGGTGTTCGTACATTCCTGCTCCGTACGTCAATCCTTGATCGGATGTGCGGACCACTCTGTGAGGCGTTGATGCGGCTGGAGGTAGAGCCGTCTCTCGAAATTACCGGTCAAGCGATGCTGGAACAGCTTGAGCGTTCCAATCTTTTCATCGTACCTCTGGATGCAGAGAGAGGATGGTTCCGTTATCATCATCTGTTTGCCGGTTTGCTTAGGCAGCGGCTGCAAGCGGAAGAGAGCAAGCAGCTTGGGGCTGACTTGCATATGTGTGCAAGTCATTGGTATGAGGAGAATGGTTTGGAACTGGAAGCCTTCCAGCATGCGACTGAAACCGGCAATGTAAATGAGGCAGCGCGCTTAGTGGAAGGAGGTGGAATGCCCCTGTTCTTCCGCGGTGCGCTTGCACCGGTGCAGACTTGGTTAGACTCATTGCCGACAAGAGAGTTGGATGTGAGACCTTCGTTACGGGTAATGTATGCTTCTGTGCAATTGCTGTCTGGTCAGCTGAGTGAGGCCGTACACCATCTGGAAGCTGCCGAGATGGCGCTGCAGAACATGCCGCAAGATGAGGAGACGTCGGAAGTGATCGGACATGCCGCATCCATCCGGGCTACGCTGGCTGTAAGTCGGCATGACGCAGAGACGATTATGTCCGAGTCGAGGCGGGCGCTCCATCATTTGCCTATTGGCAATCGAGCGGTTCGAACAGCGACAACTTGGGCGCTTGGCTATGCCTATCAGCTTCAAGGGGATCCTGTTTCTGCAGGCAAGGCATATTCGGAGGCAATGGCAGTCAGCCAGTCCATTGGACATGGGATGATCACCATGATGTCTATGCTCGGCCTTGGGGCAGTCCGTCAGTCGGATAATATGTTACATGCTGCTGCGGATTGGTATCGTCGCGTACTGGAGCTTGCGGGTGATCCCCCTCTGCCGATTGCTTGCGAGGCTCATTTAGGCTTAGCGAAAATTAATTACGAGTGGAATGATTTGGCGGCCGCTGAGAAACATGCGGAGAAAGCAATTCGACTAGCGCCGCTGCTCCAGCAAACCGATCGAATCGTTGCTTGTGAGCTGGCTCTTGCTCGGGTGAAGCTTGCTCAGAATGATGTTGAGAGCGCATCAACTCTATGGACTCGAGCTGAGCAGCATGCGAGGGATCATCAGTTTACGTATCAAATGCAAGAGGTGGCAGCTGTGCGCACCTCCTTGCTGCTTAGCCAACATCAGCCGGCACAAGCCGCCCTGCTGCTCCAACCGCATGAGCCATCCATTAGCTTGGCCCGAGCGAATCTCGCGCAAGGGGATGTCTCTAAGGCACTTGGCATTCTGGTAGTGCTGCGTGAAGGGGCGGAAGAGAGGGGCCTGGCGGGGGAGCGACTCCAAGTAAAAGTGATTCAAGCGACAGCCTTATATGCGCATGGCCACAAGGATGAAGCAGTCAACCTGTTGCTCCAAGCGCTAGCTGATGCGGAAAACGAAGGTTTTACCCGGTTGTTTCTGGATTTAGGGCAAACTATGGAGAGGCTGTTGCTTGAAGCGAAGAAGAGTGGGGTGTTATCAGGTTATATCCGAAATCTGCTGGACCAGTTCAATGTGTCGACACCACATGGGCAAAACCTCCAGGATCGTCATAAAGCAAGCCCCTCTGGTAAACCGACGCTTGTGGAAGCGCTAAGCAGCCGGGAGCTGGAGGTGCTGCGGCTCATTGCTGAAGGATTGTCCAATACGGACATTGCTTCCAGGCTGTTTCTTGCACTAAGCACGGTCAAGGGACATAACCGGATCATCTTTGATAAGCTGCAGGTCAGCCGAAGGACAGAGGCCGTGGCGCGTGCACGCGAGTTGGGACTGCTGTAGGTTTCTCCGGCAACACAGATTGTACAGTTTGCTAGAGAACCATACTTTAGTATCTATAAGCAGCACTTCATCAGACGCTATACTTATGACAGATGGTCATTAGGAGGAAGTGCAGATGAAAGCGATCATATGTCCGAAGTACGGTGCGCCTGAAGTAGTGCAGCTCCAAGAGGTAGCTATGCCGATTCCCAAAAAAAATGAGATCCGGGTCAGAGTTCATGCGACGACGGTTACGACCGGGGATTGCAGAGTTCGAGCCTTCAATAGCCCGTTATCCTTCTGGATTCCGATGCGTTTGTTCCTCGGCATATTCAAGCCGCGGCAGCCGATTCTTGGTGTCGAGCTGGCGGGGGAGGTTGAATCGGTTGGTCAGGATGTAACCCGGTTTAAGAAGGGTGACCGCGTATTTGCGTTAACTGGCATGCGGTTTGGAGGACATGCCGAATATGCGTGCCTCCCCGAAAATAGTCTGGTCGCGCCGATGCCGGACAATGTCTCATATGAGGAGGCAGCTGCGGTCCCTTTTGGAGGCACCACTACCTTGCATTTTTTCAGAAAAGGAAACTTGCAACGGGGATATAAAGTACTCATCTATGGTGCATCAGGCGCGGTCGGAACAGCCGCGATTCAAATTGCCAAGTACAGCGGGGCGGAAGTGACTGCGGTGTGCAGCTCCGCGAATGCTGAATTGGTGAGGTCGCTGGGCGCGGATCATGTGATCGATTATACGAAGGAAGATTTCTGGAAACGGGCAGAGCGTTATGACATTGTATTTGATGCGGTTGGAAAAAGCACAAAATCCGACTGTACCGAGGCGCTTGCGCCAGGTGGCCGATATTTAACAGTAGAAGGGCAAGGCGTGGTGGTCGAACGCCGTGAGGATATGTATGTTTTGAAGGAGTTAATGGAGAAGGGCGCGTTAAAGCCAGTCATTGATCGTCGTTATGCAATGGAGCAAATTGTTGATGCGTACCGCTATGTGGAGAGCGGCCGGAAGAAGGGCAATATCATCATTACGATTCCATGACCATGTGTGAAAATTAGGTATAATGGTTTTCGGCATAGTGCCGTCGCTCCCCATCAGGTATAATATAGGTCAGTAATGGGGGTGGCACATATGGCAAATCAATTTGTCGGGACTCGAGACGGCTCATGCAAAGCCACGAATTAGGGGCGATACTTTGCATGGGCGAAACATCATTTTTGTTCGCCTGAACGATAATTTATCGTTTCTAATAAAGGGCTTTGCGCTTATTTTTCTCTACTAAAAATAAGGAGCTGAAAGCCTTGAATACACCATTTATTAGAAACCATCACTATAATTTGATCATCAAGCAAGTGGAGTTGCTGCAGCAAGCCTGTGCAACTGTGTCGGATAAACGAGTTGTCGAATCAGTGAGATATAGCGCCCAGTCCAATATATTGGAAGCTTTACCGAATGCCTCGGAACTTCACCAGCAATTGCTGAACCAGCTGTCAGGGCTGCATACGGCGGAGCAATTTCAGCACTATCTGCAATCGCTGGAGCCTTACAGGACAGGCTTCCCGCAAGTGACTGGGAAGCAAGTGGCCAAGCTGTTTCCCAAAGTTAAGAAGATGAAGCTGCCGGATCTGGCTGCCATCGACTATCGCAACGTCACGTATTTGGGATGGCTTGATGTAGGAACGGGCAGGATGTTCCTTATCTATCATCTGGATGATCAATTCGTTGGGTTGGAGGGTAGATTCACGCCTTCAAGGAAAGGCGTGTGCTTCCTGTGCAACCGGCATGAAGAGCTTGCGTTGTTTACTGCGGTCACCAAAGTCAAGCCGGCAAACGCATCGCCGGATTATTATAAAGCGATCGGCAACTATTTATGTGTCGACAGCGAAGCATGCAATCGCAACATTCGCGATGTGACAGTTTTGGAGAACTATGTACGTGCAGTAACGGGACTCGTGTAATCGGAGACCGAGTCGCTCGTATGTCTCCCGATAGGGAAGGCAATTGTGATCGAAACGGCCATAAGCAAGGCTACAAGGAAGACTACAAGCAAGACTACAAGCAAGACCAAGAGCTCGCCAATAAGGCGGGTTCTTTGTTTTTCTAGACCATTCAGGAAACATTCAGCCAGCACTAATCTGTCTTTTAGGTTCCTTTCACTTTCGCTTAAGCGGACATGTCCATAATGGGTATTGTTCCGGTCTTGGCAAGATCAGGGAACGTTAGCCGATAGGCTCAATCAACCGTTAGGGAGGACATGAATATGAACAGGTATGTAAAAACATTAGGTATTGCGACGGCTTTGGCGGCCCTGATTCCGCTGAGCGCTTATGCGGCTGCATCGGTTCCAGGCAAGTCGGGAGCTGCAATCAAGAGTACATTAGTGCAAGCTGACACATCGGATACGACCAAGGAGTTCGGAAAGGTCAGAGGAGAGAAGTTAGGCGGCGGTCATGGGTTTGGTGCTTCATATGTAAATGATGATGTATTGGAACTGTTGAAGCTTGACCGTGATGCGCTTCAGGAGAAGCTGACGGGCGGAAGCACGCTTGAAGAAATTGCGGCAGCTCAAGGGATATCGAAGGATCAGCTGAAAGGAGCCCTCACCGCAGCCTTTGAGAAGCAGCAATCTGAGATGAAGCAGCAATTCGAGTCGAATCTGGATAAAATGATTAGTACGAAACAAGAATTTGGTGGTTTCCGGCCTGGAGGCGGTATGGGGTTGGAGCTGCATGCGGTTGCTGAGGCACTCGGATTGACGGAGGACGCGCTGAAAACTGCGCTTCAAGCTGATGGAGCAACGATCGCTTCCGTCGCAAAAGAAAAAGGAATAGCCGCTGACACCCTTATTGCTAAATTGAAGGAAGTGATAACGGCAAAGCTTGACCAAGCTGTTGCTGATGGCAAGTTGACTGCTGTGAAGGCGGCGGAAGCGAAAGAAAAAGCACAAGAGCAAGCAGAACGATTGGTAAACGGACAAGGTTTCGCCCATAGAGGCATGGATGGAAGTCGAGGCGGCTTCCATGGGGACAAGGGTGAACGAAAAGGCAAGAGTACAGCATCCGAATCGGCGGAAGCTTCCGCATAGTCAAAAGAACGAACTGCAAACAGCAGTGTGCCAAAGCCGTGTCTTCATCGGGAGACACGGCTCTTTGACGTGATAGTTGAAGGAAATAATGAGTTTCCTTGACTAGCTGCAACTTAATAGGTTCATTTTCCGTTTTTTGTAATGAGTGTGAATTGAAAGGGGCGCTGTTGCTTGCGGGGAAACAATGGGGGGAAGCTGGCGCTGATCAAGGTCAGCGCATTGACACTAAGCTTACTATTAGCTGCTTCATGCAGCGGGGAATGGAGAGGAAATAAATGCATGACCTCTACTGTTACGTGCAGCGATGAAACCAAGGACGGAGCTGGCATGGAAGGGAAGGAATATGCCTCTTTGACTGCTCTTCCTCAAGCAGCGGAGCACACACAGGATGAGTCTAATTCGGAACTGCTTTCTGATGAAGCGATGCTGGCTGAATTGCCCGAGCATGCTATTTCTATAACGGGAGGGGATAGCGGGGTTATTCTCCGAATAGGGGAGCGGGAGCAGGCCTATGATTGGCCCTATATGACTCCGCGCGGCATCAAGCCAAGCATGACGCTAGGGGATTTGGACGGCGACGGTGCAGACGAGCTTGCGATTATTCTTTATATAGGATCCGGAACGGGAGTGTCTGTCAGTGACTTGCGCATCGTGCATAACGATACTGACGGATTTCGCGACTATTACTTTGAGCCGGAAAATTATATCGGGCAAGTCAAGAATGTGGCGAAGTTTTCCTCGCTTAGACAGAAAGAGGAGTTGTTTGGGAAGCTGACGCTGGGCGATGATTCGTACACCGTCAGTCTGAAGGAGTATGACAGTGAAGAAAGCGGTCAGGTAGAAGAGAGGCTTGTCATTGGCGATATAGCAAATTTTTGGTTTGATGAGGACCGGATCATAGCTAGCTTCGGCGCAGGTATTTCGTTCGAGAAATTCGTGATACCGGTCTATATTGGCAATATAGAAGCTGAGGTTAAGTATGAGTCGGGCGCTTTCCGCTTGACGGATTTCCGGTTTATACCGCCCGGTGAATGAGATGTAAGAAAAGGCTAAAGAAGATTGTCCGCTTGTCGTTGAGACAGCGTGGCGGTCTTCTTTTTTTATGCAGAAAAGGACGAAAAGATTTGACAACTTTATGACGATTAAACGCATCGGATAACTTTTAGGAAATTTCCACCTTTTTTCGACAGTCTTCACACGGGACTAGCTGTATATTTTATTGGCGGTATATTTCCATTTTTGAGAATGATAGGATTCCGCGGAGGGGAGGACTGACTTCGATTTTTGGACTTGATAGCAAGCAGATAAATAGAGAGTAGGAGAGATGAACATGATTAGCAGAAAAATAATGAGTTTAATGTTATCTGTATTTTTAATTTTATCTTTGACAGTTGGCTTCACTCCTGTCCACGCAGTGGATGATCAATCGGCAAACATCGGGAAGGCGGCGCAGCAGCCGTCAGGGGAAATCGTAATTAAGTTCAAGGAAGAGGTACAGCTGCCTTATCAGGATGGAGCTGAAAAGGCGCTTAAGGCATCGAGGAATGCCGCTTATGCCAGTGTGCTGGCTGATCTGAACGGTCTGGAGCTTAACCGTTTGTTCACTTCGCTTAACGCAAAGTCGCAGCTGTCAAGCAGCAGTCAGACTTCCGTTTTCCATCAGTATTTTACTGCAGCTGTTCCGAAGGGAACGGACGTGGCGGCACTTCTGGCAAAGTTGAACAAATCCCCGCTTGTAGAGGCGGCTTATGAGGCGCCAACGAACATTTCGGACCCGTCGTTGCCGTACGCGCCGAATTCAACGCCGGTACAGCCGAATGATGATCCGCTGTATCCAAACCAGACTTATGGACAAGCCGCGCCGCTCGGCATTGATGCTCCATATGCCTGGCAGTTTGAAGGCGGAGACGGCAAAGGCATCTCATACGTCGATGTCGAGCAGGGCTGGGCGCTCAATCATGAAGATTTGGCGGCTCACAACATTACAGCATTGCCGGGCATTCTGATGCCGACATCCGCTTCTCACGGGACAGCGGTGCTTGGCGTCATCTCTGCGGTCGACAATACGATTGGTCATGTCGGGCTAGCCAATAAAGCGAAGCCGCTTATCAATTCTTGGAGACGGCTCGACGGCTCCAGCAATATCGCCGAGGCGATTCTCACGTCGGTTCCGGCACTGCACCGGGGTGACGTGATTTTGATAGAGGTGCAATCTACATCCAGCACGTCCAATGGGGCTTATGTGCCGATGGAAGTGTTTCCTGCGGAATTCGATGCCATTCGCTATGCGACGGATCAAGGCATTGTCGTAGTCGAAGCCGGGGCGAACGGCTCTGTCAATCTGGACACCTATCAGGATTGGAACGGCAAATATATTTTGAACAAGAACAGTCCCGATTTCAAAGATTCCGGAGCTATTCTGGTCGGCGCTTCGTCGTCGTCAGTTCCGCATGAGCGCCTGTATTTCTCCAGTTACGGCAGCCGAATCGACAGCTTTGGCTTCGGGCATAACGTGCATACGCTAAGTGCAACAGACCTGTCTTCCACGACGGGCTACACCACTTTTTTCAGCGGCACATCCTCCGCTTCGCCAATCGTCACCGCAGCTGTGATATCGTTGCAGGGCATTGCGAAAGCGAAATACGGCGTTACGTTTTCGCCGCATGAGGTTCGGGAGCTGCTTAGAAATCCGGCCTACAATACAGCCTCGGCGGATCCTGCTGCAGACCAGATTGGACATTTGCCCAATCTCAAAAATATCATCGATCATATGCCGGCACCGGCTGCTGTGTCAGATACTGAAGTGCCGAGCGTTCCCACCCTGCTTACAGCAGCGAATGTCACGTCTTCCAGCGTTGAATTGTCCTGGTCGGCATCAGTGGACAATGTCGGTGTCATCGGATATGACATCTATCAGGATGGCGTGAAGATCGGTGTATCTGCGGGCACATCGTATACGGTTACTGGATTGGCTGCTTCTACGGCGTACTCCTTTACCGTAAAAGCAAAGGATGCGGCAGGACATGTCTCCTCGGCAAGCACAGCGCTTGCCGTGACGACGAACGCCCCGCCTCTTCAAGGGCAGACCTTTGTGCTGACCGTTCCGGCCAACACGCCCGTTAATGCGGATATCTATATGTATGCTCATGGCCTGAATAACAGCTGGTCGATCAACGACCCGGTCTATAAGTTGACGAAAAACGTGAACGGAACTTACAGCATTACGCTTAATGTCCCGATCGGAACTACGTTCCATTTCAACTTCTCCAGAGGCACATGGGGGTCGATGGAGACATCAAGCGGGGGCGGATATGTGGGGCCGCGTGCTCATACCGTTACAAGCGGCACACAGCTAACGCAAGTAACCGTTGCGCGCTGGGGTGACCTGTAGGAGCTAGGGGCAGAATAGGTTGAATTTTGAAATACTGTTGCTGAGCAACGTTGAAAGTGTGTTATCGCGCCAAAGGGTGATTTAGTGCTGCCACGCACCGCTAATTCGCCCGTCCATATCATTGTGTAAAATGATGAACTTCATAAAAAGTAAGCCATGAAGTAAATACTCTCTAGAAAAGTTGCCTAGACCATTTCCGAGGAGAGTATTTATTCATGGCTCATTATCAGCTTACACTAGATCATCAATTACTAAACCAACTATTTATCGGAGAAAATCGAGATGCTGGCGTAGCCGCATTATTAGAGGCCGTTTTAAACCAAGAGTTAAAGGCGCAAGCCACCGAACAAGTAGCCGCTGCAGAATATGAGCGAGCGCCTGGGCGACATGGGCAGTGTAATGGCAGCTACACCCAAGGATTAACGACGCGAGTAGGGAGCATTACGCTGCAAATTCTCCGTTTTCGTGATGGTTTTTTTTCAAATGAACTCTTTAAATGGTACCAGCGAAGCGAGCAAGCCTTGGTTCTCACTACATGAAGTGGCGTATCCGTTCATGACGGTGGATGCCATGAATGTAAAGGTGCGTGAATGGCCGAATACGCTCTAGAGGGATCTTTATTGGTTATGGCGTCAACACGGATGGCAACCGAGAGATTCTAGGGCTTGCGGTTGGCGATACCGAATCTAAGGCCAGCTGGGATACCTTCTTTAGCAAACATAAAGCCGTGGACTAAACGGTGTAGACTGCATCACCAGTGATACTCACGGTGGCTTGGTCAAAGCCATTCGTTAGCATTTTCAAAGCGTAACCTGGCAGCGGTGCCAACCCGACTTTATGCGCAATATTCTAAATGCTGCACCAAAGGCGCTGCAAACGAGTATGAAGGGATGCTTCGTTCCATCTTGAATCACCCAATATGTACATTGCGAGAAAATGTCTTAATGACAACTTAGAAGCGCCCTAAGGCGATGGACACGTTCGAAAATGGTTTTGACGATGCTGCGGCCATCCTTGTACTTGTATAACCAGATGAATACCGCGTACGACTGCGGACTTCTAATGGCATTAAGCGTGTTATTCACATTTTTCCAAACCGAGAGGCGGTCGTGCGTATGATTGGTGCAAAAACCGCTAATTTTTCTCAGACAACGTAGAAGGGATTTTACACATAATTATGGACTTTACCTGAAGCAACTTCGTCCGTTTCGAATAAGTCGATAGAATCGACTTAAATCCGCGAAGCAACCGTCGCCCCAGTCGGCGCTTCCCTCCCGCGATCCCATTTATACACTAGTGAGTTGCAATTAAGTAGAGTTACTAGTCAACGCCCTCCAAATCTCCACAGCCTCTAAATTGACAGCAAGTAACCCCCGCCTCTTTTTGTTATTATGTATTTTGGTTTTTGCGGATTATCTTCAATCTTCTCTCGTAATTTTTGAATCGTGATATATACGTTGGCATCAGAGCAAATCCCTCCCCAAATCGAATTAATCAGATCTTCTCGTACAACGATTTCACCTTTGAAATTATACAAAAAATGTAAGACTTGAAATTCTCTATGGCTTAATTCAATTTCTCTATTATTAACGATTACAATTCTTTTAGGAGGATCTAATTGAAAATGGATGACGGATTCTTCGGATTTAGATTTTTGCAAAGGGAGAAATTGCATAAGGTAAGCGATTGGATCAAGATTTATTGTAATATTTTTCTGAGTTAAAAAAGATACATTAACGTTGTCGCAATATTTATTAATAATATGAATGGGTGCCTGACACTTTTCGCGGATTGATAAGCTGGTTTCTAGTTCCTTTTCTCCAAATCTGGGATAATACAATAAGACGAGGTCGATTAACTCTGTGGAGATATGTTGTAAACAACTATTATCCGTTATTGTGATGACATGATTTTTTCTATGTAATAATTCTGATAGTAAATTACATGATGAGGTCAAACATTGAGAGAGTAATAATATATTCATTCTTACCTCCATTTTCCATAATAATTCACTAACATTGCATATCAATTCATGTCGACGCTCTGATCAGTATCTATTTCTGATTCAATCACCTCCACATCCTTTATAGCATGAAAATCAGTTTGTAATTTTTTTAGTGCTTCTTCAGGAATGATGACATCTCCCTCTGGCGAATAATACTCCGGAAATGAAAGCGTTTTAAAGGAATCACCATTAAATTTGTCATAGTATTTTGTAATCATCGCAAACATGTCCGTGTAATTAATATCTGTCTTCACATTGTCCGAAACGATATTTAGCAGTTTATGGGCTTTTGTGATATTTCCCCAAGATAGAATCTTTTCAGCCAACGCTTTTACGACTTCCTGTTGGTGCTGGCCTCGTTCAAAATCGCTGGCGTAATATCGATTTCCGCGGTCGTCCTCTCGGAAACGGGCGTATCCCAAGGCATCCTCTCCGTTTAATACTTGCAATCCTGGATTTAAATAGAGATTCGTTGGTCTGTATTTCATGGATCTTTTAACATCGATTTCTATACCGCCGATCTCATCTACCAAGGATGTTACAGTAGTGAAATTGGCTAAAACCATGTGATCGATATCAATCTCCAATATTTCCTCAATTTTATTTCGAGTGGTGGCCATTGATCCGCTAAGTACGGCTTTATCCAGCTTTATTGATCCCATTTGTACGATATCTCCCGTTAAAATCGATGGATCTTCTTTAGCTTTTTGCCGGTAGAGTGAATACCCTTCACTAAATAAGGAATTAATTTTGACCGTGTTCCCCCGTTTATTTTCGACTAGCAAGTCCCTAGGTATCGAAAGCATTTTAACGATTGATTCTTTAGGGATAACATGCAACACCATAAGTGTATCAGTAAGAAGAGCATTATGGTTCCCTCGATAATCCAAACCAATCACCAAAGTATAGAAATCTTCATTAGTTTTTGAATGCGCTTCATCAATTTCGGTGCCGTCTCCTGATTGATGGGCTGTGGTGCTGTTTGTGCCAGGTAAAATCATGTTATCAAGGTTCGATTTTAGTTGATAAATAAACACGGCTGTTGAAAGTGCTATAACACTCATCAAGATGATCATTAAGCGTATGATCATCTTTTTCTTTTTACCCATTGTTTTATTTCTCTTTCTTTGTTGCATCATAATCAATACCTCTCCTATCTCACTTATGCTTATATAAGACTAAACGCACAAATTGAGGGATTTGTTGCAATAAACTCCAGAAATAATTTCTAGGTCTAGAGATAAGAGTTTTTGAACTTTTTACTAGAAATCTAAGGTGTTTTCTAAATACCTCTATCAATCTCTCTTTATGGAAAATTTATGTTCTGTTTATTTAAAAGAATGGATTGATTGGTATATAGTTGGAAATGACTTTAAGGATAATAGTAAAGAGTTGGTGCAACGCTAAGTTTTTATTCTTAAACTCACATCAAATTATTTAAGGAGTGGTTTTTGTGACAAAGAAGTTTGGTAAGAGACTCTATGGTTCCTTAGTAGTGGCTGCCCTTTCTGTTTCGATGGTAGCTACAGGCGCATTTGCAGCTTCCTCCAGCACACCTACAACTGGCTATGGAACACTGACTGGAGCTATATCAATGAACTATAATCTTGGGGACTTTTATCTTACTACCAATGTACAAAAAAATAATGATAATGCGTATTTAACAGGAAAAGTTGAATGGCAAAACAAACTCGGACAAACCACAGGTACTGGAAGTGCTGTGCCTAGTCAAAGAGGGGCGACATCACTATTTGATTTTTGGACGTTTTTTGGTGGTTCTTTACCCCACCAAGCGTTTGGGACACATGGCGTACAAGGCGGGAACACACATCAATCAGCTGCAGCTTTTACTTTCACAAACCTTTAAGACGGAACAATAGTTATACCAATACTAGTGCTTAAACACATCTATACCCAACAGATAGGGCTTTGCACCAGCTCTTTCTGTTTGGGTATAAATTGTTTTGTTATTTTAAAAAAAGGGGATAGCAGTGTGGGGAAATTTTGGGTTCATAAATTACTTGCGTTTATAATCGTAGTTGCATTGGCGGCAGGCTGCTCCGTTACGAATCATTCTATTAATGTAGATGATTCTACCGAAATTACAACAGATACTGATCATAATCCATTTAATACAGATGAAAAGAATACAGTAGTAATGGGCACCATGAGCCATAGTTTTGAAAATCTTAATTTCAATGAAAAAGGACAGGCACTGCCTTTACAGTACAACGGCGGCGAATTAAGCGTCGATTATTCCGTCACTGCTTCAGGAAAAGCAAAGAACGTTGGTTTCTTTATTTTTGTTGACGGAATCCCGCAGCCTTACAAAATAAATACAACCGACGCTCCCTATGAATATATGCATATCTTTGAATTAATAGAGGATGATAAAGAAATGCCTTTTACATTTGTGTTTACTCCTGTAGCGGGAAAAAAAGGAGAGACATTGCACGTAAGCGTATCAAGTATTTACAATCCAGGCTTTAGACCGGATATGAAAGAAACAAGCTCGTATGGCGGTTACCATGAGACCTTAGAATCTGGAATATCGTTGGTCTTTAACCAAGATGTAGAGGAAACCGATTTTACATCGATCGTATCACAGGAAGTTATAAGTAAGGCAGAACTATCTACAGAGCCGGTCACGAAAGAGTTATTGGAGAAGTATAGTTCCTCAAAGGGGCTGGATATGGCTGCTATAGGGAAAAGAATATTTACCGAGCTGCATGTTGAGAATGAAGTAAGAAATCAATATTTTCAGGTGAATAAAAATGGTGTTCTCCATGTAGCATTTAAAATGTTCGGCCATCCTGGTGTCCGGTACAAAAATACGTTCTATATAAACCATAATGCATTGACCAGTAGTGATAGTTCTTCCTTTGAAACCGCAATAGCTGAAGGAAACGTGTCTGTAGTCAAAGCAGAAATTAAACTAGATAACCTGGAGGATTTCAGTACGTTTTATGTTGTTTCTGTCCCAATGAATGCGGACGATTTTCCGAATGATGCTATCCTGTTGAGCAAAACACCCTCTCTCTTGCTTTATAAATGATAGGAATCATTTGATAAACTTCACGAAGAGAGAGGAAGCTGATTGTGAAAGTAATGTTTAACAATATTTCAAAGCAATATAAAGGGAAGTATGCATTAAAAGACTTTTCTGCAAAACTAGAGAACGGCGTTTGTGGACTTTTGGGGGCGAACGGCGCGGGGAAAACAACATTAATTAATATCTTTGTAGGCATTTTGAAAAGCGATTATGGACATGTCTATATAAATGAAAAGGATACCAAGAGTATGGGAAATCATTTTTTATCCCACATTGGTTACTTGCCCCAATACCCGCAATTCTATAAAAACTTTGAAGTGATAGATTTTTTAAGATATATGTGCGTCCTTAAGGATATACCCAAAAAGCAAGGCGAAAAAAGGGCGAAAGAATTATTGGAAATCGTAAATTTGAGCGATGCATGCAACAAAAAGATTGGTGCGCTATCGGGAGGAATGCGCCAGCGCGTCGGCATTGTACAAGCAATGCTCAATGATCCGAGCATCCTTATTTTGGATGAACCGACAGCCGGACTTGATCCGCAAGAACGAATCCGTTTTCGTAATTTAATAGCCCAATTTTCTGAAAATCGTATCGTATTATTAGCCACACATATTGTTTCGGATATTGAATATATTGCTAACCAGGTCTTATTGCTAAAAGAAGGCAGGCTCATGAAACAGGGTTCGCCCCAAGTTCTCATTGACGGTTTGAAAGATAAGGTGTGGATGGTCACCGCCACAAATGAAAAAATGGTTGAAACGTTACAGCAGTTTAAAATAAGCAATATGATGCGGGATCATGACAAGATTCATATAAGAGTCATTCATGAAGAAAAACCTGATGCGCACGCTGTTAATGTACAAGCGAACTTAGAAGATGTATTTTTGTATTATTTCTGAGGAGGAGAACAGTGATTAAGCTAATTGTTTTTGAATTTCAAAAACACTTTCTTAAACCGTCAATCATTGTGGCTGTGCTGCTCTTCTCCTTATTGAGCATAGCTAAAATACACAGCATTCAGAATACGAATTCTTTGTTTTCGGGCAGCAATACCAGCCCGGCTTGGAAGGGGCTTTATTGGAATCTATATGAGGAATTCGGAGGCGCGATTACAAACGAAAAAATCGAGAAGTTGATGGCCATTTATCGCCCGCTTGAATATCAAACAGCCGATCGTACCGCAAGTTCAGACCATAACCCGGATTCCTATACCGGTGGGAACATATATATGGATCGCAACTTTTTCATGTGGAATTATGTGAATCCTATGAAATATGCTTACGAGTATAAAATGTATGCTAATCAAGTCGTATCCGCGGCAGAGAGAAATATGGATTTCTTTGAATCGATTGGCAATACCTTTGAATACAAGAAGAATGCTGTTATTAAAGAGCTATTTCAAGAAAGATCGATATCTATTTTCTCTTATAAGGAAATGTATCATTACTATGTTCAGTACGATTTTTCTGCGTTTTTGGTGTTATTGATTTGTTTATACAGCTTAATGCATGTATTTATATCCGAAAAAGAAACAGATATGGAAATGTTGCTGTTAACAACGAAATCTGGAAATAATAAGACGATTTTTGCCAAACTCATGGCCTCTGCTATATTTGTCTGCATGCTCTGTTCTTGGTTCTGGACCGTTGACTTTGTTGCATTTTCCTTACTATTCGGATCTTTTGAGTCTGCTTCTACCCCGTTGTACGCGCTTGAGGATTTTGTGAATTCCTCGATCGGTGTTAGCTTAAGTCAATATGCGATTATATCCGGCCTAATTAAAACATTTGGGATATTTGTGCTTAGCTTGCTGTTCTTAGTTGTATCCTGTTTTTTTAAAAATGCTTTAGTCCCTTTTATTATCAGCCTATCCATTATGATTAGCTTAATATTTATGAATGAAGTGTATATGGGGTCCGGACGTACGTTGCAAAAAATTATTAATCCGTTTGTACTTATTGTAAATCGGGAATTGTTTCGTAAAACGGAGTTTGTTGATTCATTTGGATATCCAATGCTTCACTATATGGCTGCAATATTGCTGGCGGTGGTGTGGGGATTGCTACTTACACTTGGCATTACCGTGTTCGTAAAGAAGAATACTTTGCGTAAGGGGGTAAAAAGGCATGCCATTATGGATCTGTGAAATGAAAAAAATGCACTTATACCAAAAGGGTTTGGTCTATATTGGTCTGTTTTTTATCTTCAGCCTTTCGTCTATGATCCTATTTGATAAACCTGCGAACCTGGATATTGAATTGAATGCTTCGCAGTATGCTTTTTACCTCAATCAAGTAAAAGGCGCATATTCTGAGGAATCGGAACATTTCTTTGCGAATGAATCTGCAAAAATTTCCGAAACTAAAGTCAAACTAAAAGAAGCGAGTGATGATTTTTACGATGGAAATATTAATGAATCGGAATATATTTTGATTTCAACTCCACTCGAGGAAATTTTGCAATATGAAAAAGGCTATAAGATTATTTATGATCAATTTATATATATTCGAGAAGAACCGGAGCAGCGATACTTTTTGTATACCAATGGCTGGGACGGTTTGATATCAAATGACAATTTGGATTTTTTGTATATATTATTGTTGCTGGTCCTTGTTACCCCAGTGTTTTGTTTCGAGTTTGAAAGCAAGATGAACTCCCTGAACCTTACCGTAAAAAAGGGAGGCAGAAATCAGGCTCTTTATAAAATTGGCTTGATTTGTATAACCGTTGTTATGCTCTGTTTACTCCATGCTGGATTAAAATTTGGATTCTATTGGCTTAAATACGGGTTGGAGAATGGAAACTATCCGCTGCAAAGCCTATCCTATTTTGCAACGTCAACAAAGAGCAGCACTTTGTTAGAAACCTTTTTGTGGTTAACTGCCTGTAAGCTTTTTGGGAGCTTATGTCTTGCGATTTTGATCATGTTTGTATCCGTCCTATTTAAAAAATATGCATTTACTCTATTTACCTGTACTGCACTCATTCTTCTCCCTTATTATGGATTCCGTTTGGAGTCATCGAAATATTTTTTGCCGGGCCCCCTCGGTTTTATGGTTTCGTCAGGTTATTTTAGAGGAAATGAATATGTCCGCAACATGGTTAATGGTCAAATGATATTTGTGTTTAAGGAAGTCTCAACCATGTTATGGCTTTATCTGTTTGTTATCACGCTCTGCCTTTGTATCGGTATGTCCCTCGCTATTTTAATCAGGAGTACAAATAAATGGTGCGAAATAAGACCAAGATTTAGGCTAAGGCCGTTACATTTGATGCTCGTTATTTGTGTATTCTTTCTTTCCGCTTGCACTCCGAATACTAGAGCTGGAGAAAGTAATATTTACAACTATTCCTTTAGACAATCATATGAAAATGAATACTATCATTTTTATGTGGAAGAATCCGAAGGGAATGAAACTCGGATTGTGTTTGAGGTTAAACAAACAGGAGACAAACAACACTTTGTCCGAAACCCTATGACTTCTTTGACGAGAGTGGAAAAGACGGTTTTCGGGAACGGATCATATGTCTACTATATGAAGTATAACTCGGATAAGTCGGAAATTCGTGAGCAAATGAACCGCCTCTCGATTATCGAAGTAAATACGGACACCTTTGACGAAAAAATTGTTTTCGAAAAGAACTTAAACACGGTAAAGACTTCAATTAATTTATTCAAAAGTAATAACAAAGAGATGGCATTCTTTCATAGTGTAAGCGGCTTTTTTCTAGATGAAGAAAACATTTATTTAGTAGGACATGACGAGATTCGCCGAGTCCATCAATCCACAGGGAAGATGAGCGTCATTATTCGATTCTCGGTACTAAGACATCTCGCATTCGACGGCCAAACGATCTACTACATTGATGAGAAGTCACAAGTGGTCAAGTATGATACAAGGACGGATATAGAGGAAGTCATCCCTGATTTGGTTACACAATACTTTATATTGACTAATAACGAAATTATTTTTTTAAACCGTAAGGATAAGCAAAAAATCTATGCTATGAATGTAAGTGATTCGACATTTCGAAGAATTACGGATGTGCCCGTACTCGAATTTTATTTTGATGAGCAATCAATCTTCTACGTGAGTAAAGACGATCTTAAACAATATCGGCTGGATTGGGCTTAGGAACTCGCTTCGTAATACAACTCTGTTAAATGTGGAAGTTGGATTTATGAGATATTAGTTTAGTTTATTTAAGGAAGTGTACGATTATGACGTCTTCTATCTGTCTCAAATCACCGGACCATTAAGCCGAGCGACTGCTATCTAATGGCGTTTCTGAACGGCATGAATGCTGGGTCATGTCCGAACGGACAATGCCGATAACAGCTGACGCAGTTTGCGAGACGGAACTTCTGGATAAGCAGATGAAGATTATGTCAAGGAACGACCTGGCTTCGTCATTGAAGTGCTGCGACTATCGAACATCGGGAGCCGGTAATCACAATAACCCCGCATAACCGTAGCGATATCCGATCAGATGGGCTGCAGTTGGTCTCCGTTAACTGACAAGAGTGACGATGTAATCTACGCGGCTGTTCCAAAAGGGTGTCACCGGATAAACGAATTCCAGACATTGAACGTAAAAGCCTTCAAAACCACCACTAAAGAGGGTTTTGAAGGCTTCTTCATTACTTGAAATCCTGTCCAAAGCAATCATAGAAAATCGCAAATTTGCTCTTGGGACAGCTCCATATTCAGGACATCTTTCCGGCGTAATGAGCGCTCTTACCTTTTTGTCAAATTGACGTATGTCCGGCTGAAGTCAATCCGCTTCAGATCTTCCTTGTCGATCAGAAACTCGCTATAGCCGGCATCCCTCCAGTGCATTCCCATGTCGTCGTGTGAGAACCTCCATTCCGTTGGGGCAAAGATAAGCATCTAACGGTATAACGCCTGCCCGAAATCTCATCCCGCCCAGCCGGCGGTTCACTTTTCTCCAATACAGATAAGGCCCCCGCCACAGTAATACCGGTGCTTAATGTTGTATGCGGGCTTATCCAAGCCTAGGACGAAATAGAGCATCCCTTCCTTAGGCTAACCATCATAAGGGATGAACGAAAGCTTGTTTAATCGGAGTCCAGAAGCTTTTTTACATCTAGCAATTATTTCCGCTAGAGCTAGACTTAAGTCTAGCCTGAATTGCGACCGCAGCTAGGTTTCGATCAAGCCCTCTTGCGCTATGCTGAATAAATAATGAGAGGAAGCGACCCATTAAGTATTTTGAAAATCCGGTTCCCATTTATACTTTTCTTCGTAAATACGCATAACCTCATCGTATAGCGGTCCCGATCTCGCGGATTTGGCGTATTTGAATAGTCGCAGGAATCGGTCCTTTGGAAGAAAACGCGCGTACCGGGTCAGCAAATACGGGTACATCGTCATATATCGGTCCTTGCGCACGGCCGCTCCGGCGACTGCTGCCAGTATGGCTTCGCCGCTTGGCATGCTCAGAATGCGCATCTCATGCAGCAGCACGTACCGGAATGTGTTCTCCTTGATCAGATCGCGCCTAATCTTGGCAATCTCGCCAATATAGGAGACCAGATCGGTATTGAAGCTGTCCATCAGCAGGGGCTCGATCATCAGATCCATATCCTTGCGCAATTGAAAGGTTTGCAGCAGCATGATTTGTTCCAGCTTGAGTTGATCGTTGTGCACCAGCGATCCGATCTCCCGCAGCATTTCATAGGTGCGCGGCTTGTCGCCTTCCTGGAATACGCGAATGGCCGCTTGATGGTCGATGGCGAGTCCGGAAGCAAGCTCATATCTGTATTGCTGAAACATTTTTTGCAGTTGCATGCGTCTAAGTGCAGGGGTGAGCCTCTTCTGCAGCGTCCATAATAGAGCGGCTACCGCCGCTCCAGCTGCAATCACCAACACGGTTTGCAGAGAAGAAGAGCTGAATAGCAGGCCGATCAGTGAGAGCAGCAGCCATACTAGTCCGGTGAGCCAGTGGTCTCTCCGCACGATTCCGGCCGCTTTCTTTTCGACAGACTGCAAGGCGCTTGCCTTCCCGCAGGACATACAATCCCGTTCGCCCAGAACGGTGAAATGACGGCAGTTGCGACATATTTTGAGCTTTTGATAGGCAAAGGGTACACGATTATAGGGCCTTAGAGTTACCGCTATTTTTTTCATCATTCGTGATCACTCTGCCCGCGTTTTAGTGTGGACAACACAAGCCTGCTTAGCTGCTTCGGCGAAGGGGCTTGTTTCATTTGATAACGATAGTGAAATACTTTTATACCTGCAAATACAACCAATAGTATAGTAACTACGTATGTAACCATATAGAGCGCCTCCCGCATATGACAAAAAAAGTGATTTATGGATGTCCTTCAGTTATACTTGTTTTTAGTATAGCATCATAGTGGCGGTCGTGACTAACGATGACTTTTGAACTAATAGAGACAACTTATTCGGCAATAGGGTCAAGGAGGACTATCATGAATCTACTAAAAAAAGGATTTCAATATACAATTTTATTTACGCTGCTTCTTTCGCTTCTGCTCGGATTAAGTTTGCCGAGCGCGACAGCGGCTGCTGGCGGGGCTGGACCGATTGACGCGGTACTGGTGCTTGATGTGAGCTATTCAATGGACAGCAGCGACAAGGAGAAGATCGGCAACGAAGCGATGAAGATGTTCATCGATATGCTGTCCGAGAAGGGCGATCGCGTCGGAGTCGTGGCGTATACGGATAAGATTCAGCGCGAGAAGGCGCTGCTTGAGATCCGCTCTCCTGAGGACAAACAAAATTTAAAGTCATTTATCGACCAACTGAATCGCGGCTCCTATACGGATGTATCCGTCGGTCTCAAGGAAGCGGTCCAGATCTTGAAGGACGGAGAGTCCTCCAGCGCCAAGCGCGAGCCGATTATCATTCTGCTTGCTGACGGGAACGATGAGCTTGATCCGAAGTCCGGCCGTACCGAAGCGCAGTCGAACGAAGAGAGAGAGCAAGCGGTGCGCAACGCGAAAGACAATGGCATTCCGATCTACACGATCGGCTTGAATGCGGACGGGAAGCTGAACAAAGCTGCGCTGGAGGAGTTGTCGAAGGCAACAGGCGGCAAGTCATTCGCAACCGATACCGCGGATGATCTGCCGCAGATTCTTAGTGAAATCTTCGCCAGCCATCTGGAGCTGAATATTGTCCCGGTCAACTCGTTCACCGCGAACGGGAACTTCCAGGATGTGAAGATCACCGTACCGAACAGCAATGTGCTTGAGGCGAATATTTCCATCATGTCTTCCAAGTCGGTGGAGGCGAAGCTTGTTGATCCATCGGGCAATGCCGTTGCGATTCCGTCGGACAAAGTTGTGCTGGCTACGTCCAAGAGCTACACTTTACTTAAGCTGATCAAGCCGGTTCAAGGGGATTGGACGTTGAAGGTTAAAGGCGTAAATCAGGATAAGATCGATATCAACCTGATTTTCAATTATGATTTGACGCTGGAGCTTGAGCCACTCGCGACAACTTCTTATTCCAAGGGTGACAAGGTTAAGCTTAACGCCTTTTTGGCCAGCAAGGGTCAACGATTGAGCGATGCGGAGCAATACCGCAACATGAACGCGGTTATGTTCGTCAAAGAATTAACGACCGGCAATACGGAAGAAATAGCCATGAAGCTGGATGGCGATCATTTTGCCGGCGAATACAAGATACCGGAGTCCCGGGACTATGAGATTATCGTCAGGGCTGAGGAGCAGAGCTTCTTCCGGGAGAGTGCTCCGATTAAGATTACAGCTTCAGCTGGCGGTTCCGGAGGAACGGCTAATCCGGTGGAAGAGGCGAATGATAAGCCCTTCCCGATATGGACGGTGGTCATCGCAGCGATCGCATTCCTTGTGCTGCTTGGGGCGGCATACTGGATCTGGAGGATGATGAAGGAGCGCAGCCGCGGATTTGTAGGACAGATGATCATTGAAATTCGCGATGAGAATACAGGGGACAAATCCTCGCCGCAATACAAGCGATTGAGCCATTTCAAAGGCAAATTCCAATTGCATCAATTGCTTCAGCTGGCTCCAGAGCTGAAGGAGACAGAGAAGATAGTGTTCAAACCGGCGAATAAGGATCGGGTTATGCTGCTGAACAGTTCCTTATGCCGAGTGGAGAAGTCAGGCCGGGCAGTAGGAGACGGGCGTCAGCTGGAGCTTCAGAGCGGCGACCGCATTACTGTTTCGTTGACACAAGTGGATAAAACGATCTATATCGAATATCTCGTATAATCAATCGAGGAGGATCACTATGAAACCAATCGTAAGAGAACATATTCAGCAACTCGACGTTTCGCTCGGCGGAGGGATCGTCAGCGAGAAGATAAGAGTAGATACAATCGACAACCCAATTCTCATTATCGGTCTTGGCGGCACGGGCATCGATGCTCTGCTGCGTCTAAAATATCAGATTAACCGGCGCTTCAAGCTTCCTGAGGACCCGATTTCCAAGCGCAAGCGCGACAAGCCGGACAATGTGGAGTTTCTTGCATTCGAGACCAATGAACAGGACCGCAACAAAAAATATAAAGGCATCGGTCTCGATCCGATCAACGAGTTCGTGCTGTTGTCCAATGCCGAGGTAGGCGGACTGCTGCAGAATCGCAGCATATTGGAGCCATACATTACAGATTGGCTGTCTCCGGAACTCAGCATTACAGATGGCATGAATGGCGCGGCAGGCGTGCGCCAGGCTGGCCGCCTGCTGCTGTTCACCAAGATCAATCAAGTCGTACAGAGCATCGATAAGAAGATCAAGACACTCTCTGTCGGCACGAACAAAAAGCTGATGGTCTTTCTGCTGACAGGTTTGTCTGGCGGTACGGGCAGCGGCACCTTCCTCGATATCTCTTATATTGTGAGAGGGATTATTGAGCGTGACCATGGCTCGGCGGGCGTAGACCGTGTCAATACGCTAGGCTATTTGTTCACGCCGGATATTAATCTGGCGAACAAGAGCCTGAGCGACCATACGCGGGAATATATTAAGAAGAACGGCTATGCCGCTCTGAAGGAATTGGACTACTGGATGAATGTCGATGCCAGAGGCGAGCGCTTCAAGCAGCAGTACGGCAATATTTTATCCGTTAATTCCCCGTTGCCGCCGTTTAATCTATGTCATCTAATCTCGGCGACGAATACGGAAGGCAAGCTGCTCGACAATGCTTATGATTATTGCATGAACGTGACAGCGGAGAATATCACCAACTTTATCTCTAGCGAAGAGAAGCAATCTGGCGAGGAATTCGCGATTCATGATTATATCAGCAACATCCGGACGAATATTGCGCAGATGAACAAGATTTATCCGGCGAATTACGATTACAACATTATCGGGGCTTCCTCGGCAGTATTGCCGATTGAGGAGATGACCACTTACCTCGCGTACCGCCTGTTTCAGAAGATGGAGGGCATGTTCCGCAAGGCGCCTTCTCAGGAAGATGTCGAGAAGTTCGTACATAAGCTCGGCATTGATCTGGATTCAATGATGAGAAACTTCGATTCCCGCGTGCCTGAGCCGCTGCCGGGCTTCGAGCATAGTGAACGACTGAACTATAACAATGTCATCAAGATGCAAGCCGTCAATATGGATACGGAGCTGGAGCAGAACTTCCTGGCAAGAGCGCGGGAGGAATATATTAAAGCGAAGAAGCAGCTGCCCGGCGAGGTTGTGAGCAACTTCAATGAGCAAATTCGTCGTATCTTCCTCCATCCGGAGCAAGGACCATTCTACGTGTCGCGTTTGCTCTTTACCGATAAAGGGTTCTGCTTGCTGAAGATGCTGCTGTCTTATATTGAATCGTTGCGTGAGAATCTGCAGAGGCTGCCGCGGGAGATCGAATCGGCGCGTGAGCAGGCGGACGAGCGGATGGGCGACGCGAAGAGTGCATTCGTATCCAAGGACAAGAAGAAAAACAATTATATAGAAGCAAAAATCAATGAGTATTGGCTCCGCGCAGATATCGAGCGGATGGAGCAGCTCATCGAATTCTATGAGGATCTGCATGAGCTACTAAACGCTGAAAACAACCGGATTTATAATGTATATACCGAAATATTAAATGTGCTGAATACGATTTTTGCCAAAAACGGCGAGATTCTGACAAGCGGTGACGAGCACGGCGATCATAAAGGCAACAAAACCTACTATTGGAACATCGTTAGCGTGCCGGATATCTCCAATGTTATCGGCCGTGTGATGGAAAGCAAGGACGGAGACGATCTGATCCGTGACTTTACCCGTGAGCTGCTGGAGCATTCGAATCAGTGGGTGAAGGAGCAGGATATTGATATCGTCGGCTCTATTTCGGACTTTTTGACCGATAAGTTCGGCGATTTGATTACAAAATCGATGGAAGAGTTCCTCGTTATGAAGTATGGCGACGATGAAGCGATCGAGAAATTTGTGGAGCGTCATATCGCCAGCAAGCTGGACGAAGAAGCCATTCCGGTCTTCCATCTGAGCAACAGCTCGGGTAATTTGCATGTTCCTTCATGGGGCTTCGTCTCCGTACCTGTTCAGGCCCCAAGCATTTTGCGGGGCATCCGCAATTATCAGAACAGCTCGATTGGCAAATCTCACTTCACGATTAAGGAAAGCGAAGTGCGTAACCGGATCTTCTGGCTGAATACGCGCAACGGCGTGCCATTGTTCGTCTATACCCCGCTTAAGGTATATGAGGAAAGCTACGAGCGCACGATTCTGGACAAAGAAGGCATCGGACGCCATCTTGTGCAGAGCGACAAGGACAATTGGACCTATCTGCCTTCGCCGATCCCGGAGAAGTCATGGGGCGAGACGTATATCAATCGTCGTGTACAGGACTACAACGCCAGAATTCGCGAGGAGTTTGCCAAGGCTGTTAGCTTCGGCATCATCGTGGAAAAAGGCATCGATAACCCGCTTAGCAACCGGTACAGCGTTCGATTTACGAAGCCGTTCCAAGTATCGGACGTACTGAACGCCTATGCGATGCAACTGGATAGCGCAAAGCCGAATATGGGCGAAGTGAAGCGAGCTTCTCAGGAGCTGAAGCGGCTGCTGGCTGGCGGCTTGGAGTTGGAATCCACCAAGGATATATTCGGCAGCTACTCGGAAGAGCTGGCTCAAGAGAATTTGATCCGCTCGCCATTGCAGCTGCGCCGTGTGCGCGAGGAACTGGCGAAGATGGAATCAATCGTGTCCGCTGTCCAGAAGCTGGATGAAGTGCTGCTTCAGCAGGAGAGCGAAGACAAGTGGCTGCAGCAATTTATTGATGCGCTGTATACCGATACGATCTGCAAGCGCGGCGCTTTGTATGTATACGATCGCGATGCCGAGGAAGAAGCGTGGGCACCGTTCGCCAATCTGATGAAGGGCAGCAATTATATCGAATACGAAGTGTTCGAGCATTTCCGCAGTCTGGATGAGAAGAACCTCGCGACCTTGCTGCGCAAAGCGGGACGCCGGGTGAACGAGCTAACGTCTAATGAAGATACATCTGCGCTGGTGGCCAAGCTGGATGAGCTGTTCAACGTATACCTGGACGCCCGCGAGCGTCTGGAATACGAGAAGATTGAGCTGGCGAACGGCGAGGAACTGCATCAGTTCTATAAAGGAATGGCTTCCAAACTACATGATATTCGCAGAAAGCTGAAGTAAGGATGAGGGAAATGGTAGAGCAATTCGCAGCCGACTATTCGGCAGCCGAGCAAAGCTTGAAAGGGACGGAAGACGATCAGAGCAGCATTCATTTCCCGACCGTGTTTCTATTTATTGGGGATGAGACAGAGCAAGCCATAGAACCGATGATGAAGTCCAACACGCTGAGATGGGCCAATCATGCCGGCGTGGTGTACGGTCACGTATCCAGCGGATCAAGTGCCCGCGAGGCAACAGTTGCGAATCTCTTTACCATCCCGCTGTCGGGACTTGCACCGCAAGGAGAGGATAAGCGGTTGATTCGGGCCCGAATCGGAAGTGGCTTTCACCAAGCTGCGGATGGACTGGGTTTGCTGAACCGCACCTTGCGTCAAATGAATGACACAATTGGCGATTACGGGCGCATGTACGCTTCGTTCGACCGTCTGCACTTGGCGGTCATTACACGGGCTGACGATCCCATGAACGTTTTGGTGCCGGATATTACGCTGCTAGCGCAATCGATCTTCGGAACATTGTTCAAGTCTGTTCAGATGGATTTGTTCGTTCTTCTTCAGGAGCGGGAGCAGTCCGATTCATACGGTTATGCCGCTGCTACAGGCATCAGCTTCCTTCGCGAGATTGAGCGATTCCAGAGCTCGGCATTTTCCTATCGCGCGCCGCTTCTGCAGGCAGGCGATGGCCTGACGATCCCTGTCGAGCATCAGTCGGCGCCGCTCTTCGACTTGGTCTACCTGCTATCGGACCGGAATGAAAAAGGGATGTCTCCCTATAACGGTATGGAACAAAACTATGAGATCATATGCCGCATCCTGCTGCTCAAAAATCGGAGTCAGCGTGAAATGAATTTGCAATTCAACGGCGAAAGCTACAATAATACTTCCTTCAAGCATAGCCTCATGGCAGAATCCGGCAGACTGGGGCTAGTCTCGGCTGGCCTGGCGAAGGTGCACCGGCCGTCTTATGCGATCGCGCTGACAGTGCTGTACCATCTGTTCGATCAGGTAATCGTACGTCTGCAATCCGGGGCGGAGCTGAGCGCGGCGGATAAACTGCGATTTTTCGGAGTGGATGCCCATACGCTGTCGGCTCGAAGCAAAGAGAGGGTTCCGCAGCCTGACCGGTTAGCGGATATGAAAGGTCTTATTACTAGCGGCGTACGCTACGACGAACTGCGCGGCATGACCTTGTCCCAAGCGGAGCATGCGTTATACGGCAGCAGCTGCGAGGCTTTCTTTAATCAACATTTTGTACAGACTGCCAAGCAACAGCTGGATGGAATGGATGTAGCCGGAGCGATAAAGCGCACACTCTCTCGCAGCATGTCAGAGGAGCCTCGAATCTCTTTCTATCATTTATATAAATGGACGGACGAGAGTCATGGCAGAGGAGAAGTTATTGGTTCGGTGCAAGAGAAGATCCGCGAGCTATCCCGAGCGATTGAAGATATACAAGAGGAGCTTGTGCAGCTCTACGACAGTCGGGTAGAAGACTTGAAGTTTCAGCGAGTGCCGTTCATGGACAAACGCAATGTGCGGTCCCTTATCCATACGTTTTTGGATCAGGTATACGGTTTGCGCTACGAGAGGCTGAAGCTGGAGACAGAGCTTGTCATCTATCGGCGTTATGCCGCGGAGTTGGAACAATTGAACCAATGGTACAGGGTTCGGATTGAGCGCCTGCACGATCTTCGGGCACAGCTCAAGACGAAAGCAAAGCAGAGTATCTCGCTTGGCGACGATTATATCGGGCAAAATGTATTTGATTATTACGAGCGGGTTACTGCTGATGCGCTTCACGAGCTGGAGGAGAAGCGCGGTGCGTCTATCTTGTTCGAAGAGAGGTACATCGGCAATGTGGGGGATCTGCTGGAGCAAGAGGAGTCGGTGTTCATCGAACGGCTTATCGTTGTCTGCCGAAGGGATATTCTGACGACCAGCCGGTTTGTCCTATCGTTCGAGGAGGAATTGCTGCATCGCGCCAACGTATCGGTCTCCTATACGAACCGGCAAGCCTTGCCCAAGGAGGAGCTGTTCCAACAACTATACCGGATGCTGGAGGAGAATGCGGCCATCCATATCCGGCTGTTCGATTACACGCACAAGCATCGCTATGAGGAGAAGTATATCTTCGGTGATCGGAGCAGCGAGTTCATCCGCTATGCCTTCGGCTTGGATGAGTCGTCGCGTATCCATAAGCTTGGATGTCTGCATGAGAATCGAAGCAGTGGTGTAGAGAAGCTTCATTTGATGGGCGGTTTCCATATGGAGGACATGATGTATTACCGGAATGCGAAGGCGTTTTATGACGCGTATGTGCAGGACGGTTATAAATTTCATTCCACTGATGAATCCGAGCTGCCTGATCTTCATTAACCGGGTAAGAAATATAGTTGTATTGCTAAGGTGAGAGGGTGCTGTCCGTATGCAACGAAAAATAAATATGCTGCTTTTGCTGTTCAGCTTGATCGGTGCGGCGGTTGGTTTTGCAATTGGCGAGATTGTGCTTCGGGTACTGCCTGAGACATGGCCTAGCTATGTCGTAATCGGCCTGTATTTTGGTATTCTGGCGTTAAGTGTCGGTTTATTCTGCCTTATTGCGGAGCTGATGTCGCCAAGCTTGAACGGGCATTCCTGGAGGCAGCGTTACACTGATTTGTCATGGAAGCTGCTTGTACCGGCTACTCTTGTGCTGTTATTCGCAGTCGGCGGAGCGCTTCAGTTTGTGTACGGCCTTGAATTTGGTGGTACGAAGAAGATACGGGATATCGTACTGGTCATCGATAATTCAGGCAGCATGAAGGAAACCGATCCCAATAACGACCGCTATAAGGCTGCCAAAGGTTTAATTGCCGAGATGGATAAGGACAAGCGGGTGGCGATCGTCTCATTTGCAAACACGGCAGAGTTGATTCAGCCGATGGTGAATGTCGGAGCCAACTCGCAGAAAACGGCCGTCTATGATGTGATCGATGGGATTGAGCCGACGGAAGACGGGACGAATTTCCACAGTGCGCTGACGGAGGCGCTGCGGGTCATTCAAGCCGATCGTGGAACGATGGTGATCTTCATGTCCGATGGCTTCAGCGATTCCAACATAACGGAACAAATGGACCAATTGAAAAGCAAAGGTATTGCGCTTCATACGGTTGGCCTCAAGATTGGCTACGACCAGGGAACGCTGCTCCTCAGAGACATGGCGGAATCCACTGGAGGCACCTATTATGATGTAGAGCAATCAGACGGGCTGTCTACGGCATTCCGGTCGATCTACTTGACGATCGATAATCGTTCGCTGCTTTCGATTAATCCTAATGCGTCAGAGGAGCCGACGATCTACAAAGGCATTCGCTTGTTGTCGCTTGTGCTAATCGGTTTGGCGCTGGGTATCGCGCTAGGTATCATGTTCGACAATCGTTTCCTCGCGCTTAGCTTCGGAGCAGGCGGAGTTGTTGGCGGGCTGGCGGCAGGTTTAATTCTGAATGCCGGTCTGTCTGGGGAAGGTTTTACGGATGGTTTGTTCCGACTTCTGGCGCTGCTTGCGCTTGCCGCGGTCATTGCCTTGTTCACGCTCGTCATTCCGATCGGAGAGAAGACGAATGCTCGCCGAGGCCGGGATAGAGCGGCGGCAAACCCAAGAGAGGGAAGCGGCAGAAGCCGAAATAGCCGCAGCAGCGGGTTTTAAATAATTCGAGGGGATGAGAACATTGCAGTATATCGTCGCAGAAGAAGGCTCGCCCCTCATCACGGGACTTGCAAAAATGATCGAGGAAGACCGCTGTACACTACGCTGGATATGGCCGGCAGGCGTAGAGGCGGTCTATATCAGCCAGCGGCTGATGGATGATGGGATTGTATGGGAAGAAGAGGAAACTGGAAGTCTCCGGTTGTATACCAAATCAGAATATAAGGCTAACAATGGCTATATATGCAGGCTGGATCGTGCTCGAATGTACCGGTTTACGATCTATATTCTAATAGAGCGAGATGAGGGGGCTGCTCTGCTGGAGCAGCAGGATAGAGAGAATCGGATTGAATTGAGCGCTAACAGGGCGAAGATTTATTATTCCGTTTCGGAGAAAACCGGTTTGTTCCGCAAGAACAAGAGCATTCAGATCCAAGTGAGGACGGAGGTAGCTCTGGACAGTGATGTCCTCTGCTATGTGAAGAAGCAAGGCGGGTTTCCCGCCAATCGCGAAGACGGACTCATGTACCCGTTTGTTGCGGCGTTCTCAGCGGGAAGGAACGTATTGCCCTCTATCGAAGTCGACAAAGGGGATCGTATCCGGCTGTTTCTGGCCGATGTCCGAAGGCATGGACAATTGTACGAGCTGATAGCGACAACATAAGGAAGCTTTGTAGGAAAGCTGTTTAGGAGGGAACCGTCATGGGTCTATTGGATCTATTTAAGAAAAAGTCAGAAAGCAAGCCGAAGCCGTTATTTTATGATATTGTCTGTCCTTTTTGCTTCAGCAAGTTTTCTCCGGACCAGGTTGTATTCCGTGCAACCCACTTCCGTGAAGATGACGAGGACTATGCGCTGGGCGAGGATGAAGAGCTGAACAAATATCGGGAGCGCTTCGGCTTGGACTCCGTCTACGATATCGAAGCAGTTATTCATCCTGTGGACGTGCCTGCCGAATCCCAGGTCTATTCTGATCATGTCCTGATCGGTCTCCATGACCGGTATGGAGAATTGACGCGCAGAAGGCTCTGCCCCAAGTGCCATAATGAGCTGCCGGTAACGGCAGGCAAGGTGCCGAGCAACATTATATCCATTATTGGCGCCTCACAGGTCGGGAAATCCGTCTATATGACGGCGCTTATTCATACGTTGCAGCATACGACGGCCGATCATTTCAATGCGGCGTGCATGCCGCTGAATGCGGAGATTAGCCGCAAATTCCGTACGAATTACGAAGAGCCCCTGTTCGAGCGGGGCGATCTGCTTGCGTCCACCCAGAAGGAAAAGATGCAGGAGCCGTTTATATTTCAGTTTGTATTCAAGGATGATGAGAAGCCGCCGCTCACGCTTGTTTTCTTCGATGTAGCTGGTGAGGGCATGGTAGAGCAGGATTATCTCGGTTTGCACGGTCAGCATATTAAAAATTCAGCCGGCATCCTATTTATGGTCGATCCGCTGCAGATCCGCTCCATTCGGGAAAAAATTCGCATCAAGCACGGCGATAAGCCAGGTGAATGGGTATCCCAGTACGATGAGCCGCGTGATGTGGTTCTGACGATGTTCGGCGACTTTATTGCATATCAGGATAATGGCAAGACGGATATTCCGACAGCCGTTGTATTGACCAAAAGCGATATGCTTCATTCCCTCAAGGATGAGGACGGCGAATATATTAAGACGAATAGCAACATCTTCAACAATATGGTTCATCGCAACTATTTTAACCTGACCGAATTCGAAAATATCGATGGCGAGATTCGCCGCTTTATCGAGAAGGTTGACCGTCCGTTCAAGGGAACGATGGATGTATATTTCAAAGAAACGGCCTACTACGCCGTATCTGCGCTTGGCAGCAATCCGGTCGACCAGAAGCTGCAGACCGTCGTAAGCCCGATTCGGGTCGACGAGCCGTTTATTTGGCTCCTGTACAAGCTGAATTATATTGAGGGGAGAAGAGAATAGTGACAGATCAAACGCCCCGCTTATCGATTCAGCAGCAAATGTACACCCGGGAGCGGCGCGGCATATTCCGCACGACAGAGGGGTATGACACGATCGCGAAGTCAGGTGGCTTAGACCCTTCTTTTGTGAAAAAAACACTGCATCCCTTGTGCGTATACGACTCTCCCGCAGAGCTGACCGCAACCGGTGAAAAGAACAGCGACGCATATCCCGAAGCGATGCATCTGCTGCATCTGGAGCAAGGCGAGACCGTCATTGGCAGAAGTGTGTTTCGTGAGGCTGACTTTACGGGGCTGAGAAGCACCTTTTTCACCCATCATTATGTGATTCCAACCGGCTATAAGGCTGATCCGGAGCAGGATTACAGAAGCTGGCTGTCTGCTTCCTTCGAGGAGAGCTATTCACTGGATAACGCAACGGAGCTGAACGAGCTTTCCAGACTTCCCCTTTCCGCCCCAGCAGCCCCCAAGCTATCCGTAAGTCAGCTTCTGTCTGAGCTAGGGATGGAAGAGCGGGATTTCAAGGCGCTGCTGCATGCGGTCATGGTGTCTCTAGGGAGCAAGAAGAAAGTGTATATTGCGCTTTCCGTACCGATCGGGCAGCTAGCTGATCGAGCCAAGCAACTGCTTGCTGTACTCTATAGCTGCTTGCCTTATGGCTATCGCAAAACTCTCGGATTTTTGACCTATTCGAAGGAGCCGATAAGCCGCAAAGGCATCCATCTCACTTTTGTAGAGTCTGGCAGTCTCCGTCCGGGTGACCGGGAGATTGAGAAGGAGTTTGTATTTGATTTGCCGAACGGGCGAATTATGAACGTTGATCTGGATGGACTGGATCAGCCGTACTTGAATGCGGCATGGTCCCATCTGGACGATCGCGAGGCGCTGGAGCGGTTTTTCCGGTTCGCGGACGTTATGCTGAAGAATATGGACACAGGCAGAGCGCTTGCTGCCGCCAGCTATCATGAATTATGGGTGATGCATGAAGCCATTGAAGGCAATGAAGCATTACTGGAGCAGCATCAAATGATGGTATTAAAGGGCGCTCTGCAGTATTTGACTACGCCGGACGCACTGGATACGAAGGTTGAGCTAAGCGATCTGCTATTATCGCGATTCGATCTTGAATACGATAAGGTGAGTCAAGGCGCGGTTCCTGAAGAAGCAATTCTATCAATCTTCATCGAATATTACAGATTGGTTGGCAAGCTTATCGAAAATAAGCTCGTCGGCTATTTAATCTATGCCATTTCCAACGCCAATAAAAGCGGAGATCAGGATGCCACGGCTTCTCTCTATGATAGAGTTGAACGCGATGCTGTTCTCGGGGAAGCTTTTTTTCATAAAATTATTGCAGGTCCCCGATTTGCAGAAAGTCTGTTTTTCCCATACTTGCAAACCAAATTAAAATCAGTTCCGCTCCGTAATATTATTCCTACGATTGCAGTGTGGGCAGAGGCATATCCCAAAGTTTACGAATATGATCGACTGTACGCAATCGTTTTGGAACTTGTGCAAGAGAAGCTGTCCAGAGAACGGTACTCGCTGGGAGCGGTCAATGCGGTATTCGAGCAAGTCAATCAGCTAACAGCAGGGTCGGAGCATGAACGAGCAGGGATTGGAGCGCAAAGGCTTGGAAGAGAGCTTGTGCAGGATATCTATCAGACGGTGCTGAAAAAGCTTGAACCTGAGAGGCTGACCCGAGAGGAGCTCATGCAAGCCAAGTTTCTAAGCGACACACGAAAGATGCAACGGTGGAATCATGAGCTTAGCGATTCTAATCAATCCACTACAGCGCGAATCATTCATGTGCTCTTTCAATGGTTGATTTTAAGAGATGCGAACGAGGACGTATGGGATAGCTTGTCTGCCCAGGAGCTGAATCGGGTGCAAGGAATCGGGCGCAGCTTGTTGGCAGAAGGGTTGAAGGAAACAGACTTTCCGGAGCTTGTCACAGCCTTCCTGCGCGGCTCCCATTTCGATATGGTCGATTACGATGGATTGATCGATTATTTGCATGAGCATTGTGCACAAAAGGAGACCATCTATCGGTTTTTCCTATGGACGGAGACGATCCCGCATTTCCTTGGAGGAAGAGGTTTTGTAGCTGCTTATAAGACAGCTATCATACGTTATTTCAAGGAATATGATCCGGCAGCTCTGAAGTCACGCAGCAACTGGAAGGACTACTTCGATCAGTGCGGAGACAAACTGAATACCATATTCAAACAAGCGCAGCTTGAGGTGTCTTCGCCACTTGCACGTTTGTTTCGCCGCAATCGGAAGGGAACGCTGATTCTCTCTATCGTTGGACTTGGATTTGTTCTGATTATATCTGGAATTCTGCTATCGACGGGAGGCAAAGGAAGTAACGATCCAGAAAAGGCAGAGCTGCCCGAGGTGTCATCGACACCGACTCCCGATGTTACGCTTGAACCAGATCTGGTGGACAAGCTGGATACGAAAATTTATATTGAGCAGGCAGCAGCCGCAGAGGGGCGACCGGCGACAACATGGGTAAAGTTCTTGTTTAAGGATTCCGCGGCATGCACTCAATTTGCACCGCAGTCCTTGAAGATTCAAGTTCCCTTTGAAGATGCCGTTACGTATTCCGATTTAGAGCGAATTCCATCTTGTACCAACATCCCTTCATCTTTACCGGATACAATAGATCCATCGAATGCATCGACTTCGACATCCAATCCTGATTCAGAGGTTTCCTCCGAAGGAGGAGGTACGCTGGAGGGGGCGGCAGATTCTGCAACTGATGAAGAGTATTCTTATCATGTCGCTGTCTCATTAGGAAAGCAAGTTGATATTCCGGCTAATACTCTCATCTGGTTCGATGACTCTGAAGTGGCGTTGGTTGTGAAGGACCGCTAGAAGTTAATAAAGGAGATCATATGAAAAATTATATTATATTTGGGGCGAGCAAAGGTTTAGGCGATGCTTTTGTCAAAGGTCTTCCGGAGTCTGGAGACCGGGTATGGGTCGTGTCTAGAAGCAGGCCAGACAGCCTGGATTTGGTTGACGGTATTCAGCGGATTTGGATTGAGGCTGATCTGTCGCAACAGCAAGCTGCCAAAAGCATAAGGGATAGACTGGAACAAGAGACGATTGATGTCCTTATCTATAATGTTGGCATATGGGAGAAGGAAGGTTTCGAAGAGCATTATAACTTTGATCATGATGATCCTCTAGATATTGCCGGCATCATGCAAGTGAATATGACGGCTACGATTACATGCGTTCAGGCATTGCTTCCCCATGTTCGCAGGTCTGAAGCGGGGAAGATCATTTTTATAGGATCTACAGCGGGATTGGATCACACCAACAATAATCAGGTGTCCTTTGTCGCTTCCAAATTCGGATTGCGAGGCATTACGAATGCTTTGAGAGAGCATGTGCGGAAAGATCGAATCGCGGTAACTTGCATCAACCCTGGTGAACTGGCAGCCGAAATCCCGTATGAGGAAGGGGCTGATAGGGCTATCTCCGAGTACAATGGCACGCGGATTCCAGTCCAAGATATCATTGCACTTGTCAAGTGTGTTATCAGCCTATCAAAAGCATCCGTAGTGAAAGAAATTCATATCCCCGCCATGATGGATACGAATGCTTAATGGATAGGATCCCAACATTCAATAAGACACGTAAATGAAAGGAAGGACCTCTTAACCCACGATGGGGAAGAGGTCCTTTTTCACACTTTGAGTTAGAAAAGTTAAGCCGCCACATCACGCTTGGTGAACAGAAGCCAGGCGATGAATTGGAACACGACGTAATAGGCGACCAGTATCAGAATGGAGAAGGTCATCGTCATCTCCGGACGAAGCGGCGTTCCGCTGTCCAAGTATCGCGTCAAGTCGATATTGGAGAAGAGCAGGTACTTAGACCAGCTGTATTGACTTAAGAGCGCCGAAAGCGTATTTCCGAGCAGCATGAACAGCAACGAAAATGCAATTGCCATGGACGAGCTGCGGAATGCGGACGAGATCATAAAGGCCATCGTCACGTACATAATTAGCGACACCACGGAGAAGCCATACGTCTGCAAAGTGTCTATAATCATGGAGCTTTCGTGGACCATGCCATTTGAAACAGTCAACAACGGTTGATTGAGTCCGTCAAAGCCTGCCAGTATTCCGCCCGCTGCGAATGAAGCGGCAAAACAGAGAAGCAGCAGCATCACAGCAAATCCAAGCGTAGCGATATATTTGCTAATCATGATTTTCGATCGGGAAGCAGGACCTACTAGCAGCAGCTTGATCGTGCCCCACGAGAATTCAGCGGCGATCATGTCCGCCGCAATTACAACAGTCAAAATGGTAACCAGCATAATCAGGTTAGATGATTGACTAACATAGCTCCATAACGACAACTGTTGCGGATTTATATCGTGCTCTAAATAATAGTCGTTCATTTTGATCTGCTTAGTCAGATAGGAGCTGTATTCCTCTCCTGAATCTGGATTGTCGGTAAGTTCTTGTTTCATATGCAAGTTCTGTTGTTCCAGCTGCTGTTCCCAGTTGGAATGATCGATTCTGGACTCGTCCCACTTCATAATGCCGCTAAGCAGGCCGACAGCCAGCAGGAGGATGCCGATCATAATCCACGTACGGGAACGGCGATAAATTTTCATATTTTCGTTGCGGATGAGTTTGGACAGGCGGCTAGACAATCATCTCACCTCCCGTAATTTCAAGGAATTGATCCTCAAGCGATTTCTGCACGGCATGAATGCCGAACACCTCAATCTCCGATGCTACTAGCAGCTTTGTAATATGCGGAATGGCTGATTTGTCAGCAGTCAACTCCAGTTGATTGCCAGAGACGGTCATGCCGGAGCCATCCATGGCTGCAGAGAGCAGCTGCTCAGCGGCTGCCGGATCACCAACTTCAATGACGATTTTGGTTTGAGCTTGACTTCTGGCTTCCTGAAGCGAACGAATGTCAACGAGCTTGCCCGCTTGGATGATAGCGACCCGATCGCACATTAGCTCCATCTCGGATAGAAGATGGGATGAGACAATGACAGATATGCCTTCTTCTTTCGTCAGCTTGCGCAAGTAATCGCGAAGCTCGCGAATACCGGCAGGATCAAGTCCATTCGTCGGTTCATCCAGAATGAGCAGAGATGGACGATGCAGAATCGCTTGAGCAACGCCCAATCGCTGGCGCATGCCAAGCGAATAACGCTTTACTTTTTCATGAATTCGGTTTTGCAGTCCGAGCAGTGAGACGACTTCCTTAATTCTTTCCTTTGTGATGCCGTTATGGCGTCGCGCGTAATGAATCAGATTCTGGTAGCCTGTAAGAAATTTATACATTTCCGGGTTCTCGACAATCGCGCCTACATGCGTCATCGCGAGTTCAAAGTGCGAACGTACAGATACGCCCTTAATGATGGCTTCGCCCTTGGACATTGAAATTAGCCCGACGATCATACGGATGGTTGTTGTTTTACCGGCGCCGTTAGGCCCTAGAAATCCGAATATTTCCCCAGCGGGAACATCAAATGTAAGATTATCGACTATTTTTCGCATGCCGATGGTTTTTGTTAAGTTGCGAAGCTGCAGTACGGCTTCAGACATACGTGTAAACCCCCTAATAATGTTCTTCCGTAGTTCACTATACCGGATACGGGTCCTTTTGCGTAATAGACCTTTGATTAGGTTTTCCCCCTGCTTAGGTCGAGGTATTCGTTTTTTAGGTGGGATGTCTTAGAACATTAATTGCAGCATTCGAGAAAATCAGCTTCTTTACTTTTTTAAATATTTTGGATGTATGTTTATTGTTCCAATTGATCAAATTACCAATCAGGAGGTGAATAAGGTGTCATTAAATCCTTATCTGAATTTCGACGGAAATACGAGAGAAGTGGTGTTGTATTACGCCAGCGTATTCGGACTGGAGGAGCCTACCATTCTGACATTCGGGTCCAATTCGGAGTCAGAAATACCGCCGGGCACGGAAAATTTGGTTATGCATGCTCAATTGAAAATAGCAGGCGGAACGCTTATGTTTTCGGATAACTTCCCAGGACGGCCATTCCAACAAGGCAACAATATCTCATTGGCCTATGTAAGCTCCGACAAGAATGCCATCAAAGAGGCATTCGATAAGCTGAAGCGAGATGGCAAAGTCGAGATAGAGCTGCAGGAGACGACATGGAGTCCATATTATGGTTACTTGACGGATAAGTACGGTATAGGCTGGCAGTTCAATTATGAGAGTTAGAAGCAATCTCCGAAGATGGGTTTATTCTCTATAGAAATCGTGAATACCCCGGGCCTAGCAGCCCAGGGTATTCGGTGTTCAAACTTACGATTTGTCAGAGTAAAATATATGTCTGATCGGTTGCTGCTCCGTATCTTGAAAGTCGATGATGCCGAACGAATAGAGCGGCTGTCTCCGCTTATCTGTCGGAGAACCGGGGTTGAAGACGATGAGGTCGTCTACCCGTTTCAGTACAGGGATGTGAGAATGGCCATAGATGATGAGGTTCACAGGCGTATCCTTAAAGGCAGCAATGGCATGAGACTCCGTCGAGGCTCGTCTTGCTGCGCCGTGACCGTGGACGATTCCAATTCGCCACGGTCCGAATTGTAGCAGCCGCCTTAAGCCGAATTTGGCTTGGATCTCTTCTCCGTCATTATTTCCAGCCACGCCATAAGTCGGAGCGAACGCTGCCAATTGCTCGTACACGGACAAGCTTGTCCAGTCTCCTGCATGAATAATGGCATCTGCATTCGCAAGCTCAGACAGCAATCGCGCTGGCAGTTTTTTGGCCATTCTGGGCATATGCGTATCGGCCAGGACGACGATTTTCATTCGTAGCAGCCCCTTTCGCTGAACATCTATCTTTTATTATAACAACTGGGAAGAAACCCTGCTTGCAAAGAATTTATAAGAACGCCCACTCTTTTCCAGAAGGGAGAGAAGCTTTTGAAGGCAGGTTAATTTGATACTAGGAACAGGTTGGAAGCGCATCATAGCGTTCATTCAGTGAGGCGTTATCTCAGAGCAAGAGATTATACACGAACTGGAAAATTTGCATATAATCAACCTTTTTATCTGGGCAATGAAGGTATGTATTCGGATAATAGTCATGCAAGAGTGATGCTCGGTTAAGGGCTATAGCGGCAAGCTGGTTCGAGACCGGCGATTCACAAGATGAAAGGGAATTTACCGAGTATGATATAGGTTATAGATTTTTATTTTGGATTATGGGATTATTGTAAAAATGTCGATAGAAGAATAGCATTTGTTGACGCATGGAGAAAAACTCTGTTATATTATTTCTAAATTCGCATGAATATACTAAATTTACTTTTAACGGAATGCTTTTGATAGACTTAAGAAGTCGAACGGACACCTATTATGACGGAGTGGAGAAGGCGTTGTATCCTCTTGCTTTACTGTTCTGCCCGTCGCATGCATGCCACCACGGCCATTACCCGCCTCACCAAGAATAGCCCGCAATCCACCACGACAACTATCTGCAACACTAAGAATGAAGCCCATCTACTTCATGACCACTACCTACACCCACCTTGAATCGACCCGCATTGAACCAGAATAAGCCCGCATCCCGCAAAGACTGCCTCTTACAGCAACGAGAATGGGATACGCACTTTGGACAAGCTCCCTCATTCGTCATCCATTTGGCGTTTGCGAGCTAATAGACAGGCAGCATGAATCGGCCCGCCTTCACGTTCCGTTACACATCAACCCGGAGGTGATTCGGATGTCTTTGCCATCAGACGTTCCCCGCGACGTCTATGAAACTCTATCGCTTTCTCATCCGCAGAAGCGAATCTGGTATTTAGAGAAGATTTTCCCTGACACGTCCCTATCCAATATCGGCGGACCTGTAAGAATCAAGGGTCAAGTAGATTTTCATTTGCTAGAGAAGGCAATCGGACATTTTATTGCTAGCCATGAAGGCATTCGCCTGCAGCTCCATGAGACCGAGGGTGAGGCAAGGCAATATGTATCGGAAGATAGCCATCGGCCGCTTGAGAAATTTGATTTTTCGATGGAGTCGGACCCGGAAGCGTCGTTCTGGGATTGGATCCATAAGGAAGCGGGCATTCCATTCAAGCTGGAGCATTCGCCGCTCTATTATTTCGCTTTGTTCCGAATAAACGGGGACGATTGCGGCTATCTGTTCAAGTGTCACCATATCATTTGCGACGGCTGGTCCACTCAGATCATGACCTCGCATATTGCGGATTACTATACCTTACTAGCGCAAGGCGGTACGACTGGTACAGTTGAACAGGCGCCGTCCTATCTCCAATATTTGAGCGACGAGCAGTCCTACCTGCAATCGAAGCGATTCGAGAAAAACAAGCTTTATTGGTCCCAGAAATTTGACACACTGCCGGACGGACTGGCTGTAACGGATTCTTTCCAGACAGATGGACGACGAACGACGATCGAGCTGGATCACAAGCTGTCCTCACGCATTCGCGAAGTAGTGGACCGAGCTGGCGTGTCACTCAATACGTTTTTTATACTGGTTTACTTTTCGTACAAGTATAAGTGGACAGGCCAGCACGATCTGGTCGTAGGCACCCCCGTATTGAATCGGTCCGGCAAAAAGGAAAAAGCGATGTTCGGCATGTTTACCAGCACGATGCCGTTCCGCTTCGTCCTGAACCCGGATGCGTCAGTGGCGGAATCGCTAGTTCAACTGCAGAGGGAGCTTATGGAGAACTACTTCCATCAGCGGTATCCCTATGATCTGCTCGTCAGGAACCTGGAGCTCAAGAAGAAGGGGTACGACCAGTTATTTCACGTCAGCATCAATTATTACAATACCAGGCTCACGACCAGCATGAACGGTGCGCCCCTCGAAAATGTAGAGTTTTACAACGGTCAGCAGGCTTATGAGCTTCAGTGGATCATTAAGGATTGGTCCGATACCGGCGCATTGACACTCGATCTGGATTACAGGAGGGACCTGTACTCAGAAGAGCAGATCCACGACATGGCGGAAGGCTTACTCGCATTAATGGACGGGATGTTAGCCACGCCGGATACCAACATCAGCAGCCTCTCGCTGCTGACTGTGCAGGAACAATATCGCCAAATCATGGAGCTGAACGATACAGCAGTTGAATATCCAAGCGAGAAGTCGGTAAGGCAGTTATTCGAGGAGCAGGTTCGATTAACGCCGGAGCGGATTGCCCTCGATCATGACGAAGGAGCTTTGACCTATCGCGAGCTGAACGAAGCGGCCAATCGGCTTGCCCATCGACTGATCGGCGACGGAGTCGGCAAAGAAACGACGGTCGCCATATGGACCCATCATTCCGCAGAGACGGTAATCGCGATTTGGGGCGTGCTGAAGGCAGGCGGCGCTTACGTGCCGATTGATCCCGCTTATCCAGAGGAACGAATCCGGTACATGCTGGAGGATTCCGGAGCAAAGCTTGTTTTGACGAATGTAGACGGGATAGAGGGGCAATACCCGATACCAATGTTGGATTTAAGATCCGCTTCCAGCTTTGATGAGAAGAGCTTCGATCCGGAGATTCACTCTGAGCCTGACGAATTGGCTTATATCATATACACCTCCGGCTCTACTGGCCAGCCGAAGGGTGCGATGATTGAGCATCGCGGGCTGACCAACTACATTTGGTGGGCGAAGCTGATGTACGCGAAGGAAGATCCGGTGGTATTCCCGCTCTACTCTTCGCTGGCGTTCGATTTGACAGTCACTTCTATTTTTACGCCGCTAATTTGCGGAGGCATGATTCTGGTGTATCGGGATACGGGCGACGAATTTATACTCTATCGCATCTTAAAAGACAATCGGTCTACAGTGGTCAAGCTGACGCCGGCGCATTTATCCCTGCTGCAAAATATAGATTACCGCCATTCGTCTGTTAGGCGGTTTATCGTTGGAGGTGAAGATCTTAAAACGAGCCTGGCTCGCAACATTAATGACCATTGGGGAGGACAAATTGACGTCTTGAATGAATACGGTCCGACGGAGACGGTCGTCGGATGCATGATCCATCGGTTTGATCCATATGAAGATACGCGGGCTTCAGTGCCGATCGGCATACCTGCACATAATGTGATGATTTATTTGCTTGATCCGTATTTGAATCCTGTGCCAGACGGCACGCTGGGCGAGATGTATATTTCAGGGGACGGGGTGGCAAGAGGCTACCGTAATCGGACCGACCTGACAAGTGAACGGTTTGTAGACAATCCATTCCTTCCGGGCAAGCGCATGTACCGTACAGGCGATCTTGCGAAGAGGCTTCGGAATGGCAAGATTGAATATGCTGGTCGCACGGATCATCAAGTCAAGATTCGTGGACATCGAATAGAATTGGCAGAAATCGAGAAGACGCTGCTGCAAGATGTCCGTGTCCGTGATGCGGTGGTCATCGATCGTGTGCATGATGATCAAAGCAAGTATCTGTGCGCATATATCGTAAGCACTGGACTGCTTCATCATGCAGAGCTTCGGCAGAGCCTAACGGCTCAGCTGCCGTCTTACATGGTTCCGTCTCATTTCGTAACCATGGACGAGATACCGCTCAGCGTAAACGGGAAAGTAAATCGCAAGCTGCTGCCAGAACCGAATGCGGCTTCAGACAGTCATATACCGTTCCAGGAGGGACGGAATGACGCGGAACATGTGCTGCTTCAAGTACTGGAAGAGCTGCTTGGCGTTCGTCCTATCGGGATTCGGGATAACTTCTATCATCTCGGAGGCGATTCTATCAAGGCTATTCAAGTCTCATCAAGACTGAATGGGCTTAATTACGGCGTTAAAGTAAAGGAGATATTGGGTTCTCCTGTTATAGAGGATATGGCTTCATTATTACGGCCTTTAGACGAAGGGACGCAGTATTCGCAAAGCCGTGCAGAGGGCACGATTCGTCCCTGGCCGATCGCTTCCTGGTTTCTCCGCCAGAACCTCCAGGAGCGGGGGCATTATCATCAATCCGTCCTGCTTGAACTTAAGCAAGACGCAACGATCTCCGAGCTGGAGCATGTCCTTCAGAAGCTGATGGAGCATCACGATGCGCTCAGAATCGGACTTGAACCTGATCACGATACGATCGTTTATGTGAACGATCCGGCCCATAAGGTGCAGATTAATGTCCATTCCTTAGCGGACTATTCAGCTGAAGAGCAAGCAGTTGGCATCATGCATATCGGCGAAGCCGTAAAAGGTGCCTTCGACTTGCGGGAAGGACGGCTGTTGCAGGCAACCATGTTCGATCTGGGCGCGAACGGCAAGCGATTGCTGCTTGCCGCGCATCATCTAGCTGTAGATGGCGTTACGTGGCGCATACTTCTGGAGGACCTGGCTACAGGCTTGCAGCAGCTCCGCACAGGAATGCCCGTGAATTTTCAGAGTAAGACCGCATCCGTGCAAGCATGGTCCGAGCAACTGCATCAGTACAGGCTACCGGATGAGGAGCGTATGTATTGGCAGTCCGTTACAAGCGGCTTACGGACAATTCTAGTCGATATCGAAGACGGCCGGGACGATATAGAAAGTGCGAGAACGGACTCATTCGAATGGTCGGAGGAAGAGACCGACCGATTGTTGCGGGATGCCCATTCCGCATATGGAACGAGACCAATGGATCTGTTTATTGCGGCGCTTGGACAATCATTGTTTGACCAATTTGGGCTGAATCAAATAGGGATTGAGCTGGAAGGCCACGGGAGAGAGTCGTTTGGCGATTCTATCGATATTACCCGAACGGCGGGGTGGTTTACCTCGTTGTACCCGTTAAAGCTAATGCATACGCCAGATGGCCTGGCGTCATGGATCAAGGCTGTGAAGGAGCAACTGAGGCAAGTGCCCGGCAATGGCATTGGTTTTGGCTTGCTGCAGCAGCGGGGAGATATATCGGCCGAATATGCTGCGGATAAGCTCGTTCGCTTTAATTTCATGGGCGACTTTGATAGCGAGTTTCGCAATGAATGGTTCGATTTGGCCGATGAGCCCAGTGGTGCGGAGTCGGGAAGAGCCAATGCTCTTACTGCTCTCATCGATATCCATGCCATCGTTGTCCGCAGGAAGCTGCGGGTATCCGCAACCTATAGCGTCAACCGATTCCTAAGTTCAACAGTAGACTCATGGATGCAAGCTTACAAGAACAAGCTGGCAGCCATCGTCGCACATTGCTGCGAGCGGGAACTCGCGGAATATACTCCGTCAGACTTCGATACGATCAAGCTGTCGCAGGATGAGCTGGACAGTTTGCTGATGTAACCAATGAATAAGTAAAGGAGGCAGCTGATGTCAAAAGTCGTGTTATTTGGTGTGGATCTGCACGGTCACGTCAATCCGACGCTAGGTCTGGTCTCCAAGCTGATCGAACGCGGGGAGGAGGTTGTCTATTATTGCAGCGATTCCTTTCGTGAAAAGATCGAACAAGTCGGCGCGTCATTCCGCAGCTACAGGGGCTTACTTGGCTTCAGCACGCATAAGGGAAGCGGCATTGATACCTTCCTTGTATTCGCCGACTTCTTGATGGACCGAAGCCGTACGCTGACGTCCGCCCTATACGATGAAGTAGCCCAGTTGAACCCCGATTATGTCATTCATGACGCCTTTGGATTATGGGGGAAGGAAATAGCTGCAAGATTGGATATACCGGGCATTGCTTTTTTTGCCAACTTCCCGTTTATTGACGAGATGGCGGACCGCGATCCCGAGTTTTTTATGGAATATGTCCTGCGGGCTCAAGGCGATCCGCTCTATGAGCGCAACAGGGGCAGGCATGATATATACCGGAAGCTGCTGGACCGTCTCTCCGGAATGATTGCGCTCAGATACCGCTTGCCGCCAATGAATGTCATCAATGATGTGTTTTGCAGCAAGCAGCCGCTGAATTTGGTATTCACTTCCCGTGAATTTCAAATTCATGAAGATGCTTTCGACGACACGCATCTGTTCGTGGGCTACGCATTGTATCCGCGCAGGGAGCCTGTGGATTTTCCTTATGAGCTGCTGGACGGCAGACCGTTAGTCTATATTGCATTCGGCACCATTCTGAATGAATTAAACGATGCTTACGAGACTTGTTTTTCTGCGTTGGGTGATAGTCGCTACCAGGTTGTTATGTCGATCGGCCAAACTGATCTTGCCCCTATGCGAGTGTCCATTCCGGCTAACTTTATCGTCCGCTCTTATGTGCCCCAGCTCGACATCTTAAGCCGCGCGGACGTCTTTATTACCCACGGAGGCGCCAATAGCATCTATGAATCGTTATGCAGCGGTGTTCCCATGGTTGTCCTACCGCAGGTCTTCGACGAGTATATGGGAGCGCTTATGGTGGAGCGCGCGGGTACGGGGATTTATATGCGAGAAGAGAAAGTCGGCGCAGAAGAATTAAGGGAGGCGGTAGACCGGGTGGCTTCCCTGCCCGAATACAAGGAGAGCTGTGCGAAAGTCAGTGATTCGTTCGAACGAACGGGCGGCCTGGACCGCGCTGTAGATGAAATTCTCAAATTTGCGAAGCAGAAGGTGTACGATGATGCCTATTAGACGTTGGTTGTTGCTTGTTGCCAGTATTGTTATTCTCTTGTCCACCGGTCAACCGGGATATGCTTCCGCTGCCGACTTATCAGGCAAAGAAGCAGAGATCGAGCAGTTTATCGAAAAAAGCTGGGAGAAATCTAAAATTCCGGGCATGTCCGTTGTCATTGTTAACGGTGAACATACGGTATACCAGAAGGGATTCGGCCACGCGGATGTGAGCCGCAGCATTCCCGTTACGCCAGAGACGCTGTTCGAGCTTGGTTCGACAAGCAAGGCTTTTACGGCGCTGGCAGTCCTGCAACTGGAGGAAGAAGGCAAGCTGAATCTGGACGAGAAGGTGTCGGCGTATCTTCCTTGGCTGGAGCTGACTTACAAAGGACAGCCTGCCGAGATTACGCTTAGGCAATTTCTCCATCATACAAGCGGCGTACCGTTCAAGACAATTGGTGAAATTCCGGTTGCAGATGACGAGGGTGCGCTTGAGAAGACGGTGCGAACGCTCGTTGGACTGGAGCTAGATCGTCAGCCCGGTGAGCAATATGAATATGCAACGATCAACTATGACGTGCTTGGATTAATTATTCAGAACCTGTCCGGCGGAACTTATGAGCAATTTGTTAAGGAGCGGATATTGGAGCCAATGAGTTTGGCATCGACGTTCATGTTCCGAGGGGAAGCAGCGGAGCATCAATTCTCCAAAGGCTATAAGGTCAAAATGCTGCGTACCGCTGAATATGATGCACCGATGTACCGAGGCAATACTCCGGCAGGCTACATCATTTCGAATGCGACAGATATGGCCAGATGGCTGAAAATCCAGCTCGGCGTGGAGTCCATTTCTCAACCCTTCGCCGAACTTCTGGAGAAGTCGCATCTTCCTGACCGAACGGTGCCGCCCGGAGGCGACGGCTCTTCCTATGCGGCAGGCTGGAGCGTCTATCAGGATGGCACGGGCGAAATCTCGCATGCCGGCGGCAATCCGAACTATTCATCTTACTTCGTGTTTCGTCCAGAGGACGGTGTGGGCGTTGCGGTGCTCGCGAACTTGAACTCGCCGTATTCAGGAACGATTGCCCAGGGCATTATGAATCTCATTGTCGGGAAAGAAACGCCCGATCCCGTGAGCGACCAATATAAGGGTATCGACAATATGGCGACCTTTATCCTATTCGTTCTCATTCCGGTAGCGCTGCTTGTGTTATGGAAGACGGGGACGGTTGTCGCGCAAGCGGTACGCGGGACGCGCCGTTTCCAGGGCAAGCCGATGTCGGCTGTCTTACGGCTCCTGACACTCGCTGCCTTTATTGGTGTCATGGCTTATTGCCTGTACCGGATTCCAGACATTATGTTCTGGGGATTGAATTGGGATTTCGTGCTCGTATGGGCGCCTGATACTCTCCTGTATGCAGTCATTATGCTGCTGACGACGGTTGTCCTATTCGGCTTGTATATGATGTTTTCGAGTATGTTCCCGAAGTCAGGTGACCGTTCCATGTTCGCCTTGGTGCTGCTCAGCATTGCAAGCGGCTTCGGCAACGCGATGATTATATTTATCGTCAATGAGACGCTTAACCGCGGCGTAGATGATTTTCAGGGCGGCTTGTTCCTTTATTTTGCGTTTGGCATTGCCGTCTACGTCGTAGGTCAGAAGCTGGTGCGGACGAGACTTGTGAAAATTGCCAACGATATGGTCTACGAGACGCGAATGGAGCTGCTGGGGAAAATTTTGAAAACCTCTTACCAGCGAATCGAAAATGTAGAGGACGGCAAAATTCAAGCCTCGCTCAACAACGATACCGAGCGAATTAGCGGCTTCTCTAATGTGGTTATTACGGGAGCGACCGCCTTGGTCACGCTCATCTGCTGCTTTGTATACATGGGCATTATCAGCCTGCAGGGATTGCTGATCGCCATGGTCTTTATCGTATTGGCGGCGGGCTTGCATTATGTAACGGGTATTAAGGCGAACCGAATTTGGGGAGAGACTCGCGATATTCAAAACGTGTTTTTCCGCTTTATTAATGATTTAATGAATGGCTTCAAGGAGCTTAGCCTGAATGGGCGCAAGCGCGCGGGCTTCCAGAGTGACATGGAGGATAGCTGCAATACGTATCGGGACAAACGTATCAAGGGCGATCTCCAATATGCCAATGTCAACGTAATTGGCGAGCTGCTGTTCACTTTTGTTATCGGTTCGGTCGTGTTCCTGTTCCCGCTGCTGTTCAGCGAGTTGAAGGAGCATACGCTTCGCAATTATGTATTTGTTCTGCTCTACATGACGGGTCCCATCCACGGCATCTTGAATACCATTCCTAACGCGATTCAGATTCGAATCAGCTGGAACCGCATTAAGCAGCTGTCAGCAGAGCTGGACACCGTACACGCAGAGAATGAGAGGAAGAAAGCGGAGGAACTGCCGGGCCCTGCTCAGTTGGAGCTTCGCTCGGTAGCGTTCCATTACAGCAACAAAGAGGGTGAGACGTTTTCGGTGGGTCCGATTAATTGCGCCTTCCGTCCGGGTGAAATTACATTCATTACAGGTGGGAACGGAAGCGGGAAATCGACCTTGGCGAAGCTGATTACCGGCTTGTACGTTCCTGCAGAGGGAGAAGTGCGGCTGGACGGCCAGCAGGCGGATTCCAGTAGGCTCGGGGAGCAATTCTCAGCGATATTCAGTGACTTTTATTTGTTCCAGAAGATGTACGGAATCGATTATTCCACCAAAGGGCTGGAGATTGAGCGGCATCTTAGAGAGCTTCAGCTAATAGACAAGGTGCAAATCGAGAACGGATCGTTTAATACGACCAAGCTATCCACCGGACAGCGGAAGCGGCTTGCGCTGCTGATCAGCTACCTGGATGACCGGCCGTTCTGCCTGTTCGACGAATGGGCTGCCGATCAAGATCCTGAGTATCGCGCTTATTTCTATCATAAATTGCTCCCAGATTTGAAAAATCGAGGCAAGTGCGTCATTGCCATTACACATGACGACCGCTACTTCGACTTGGCGGACCAGACCATCAAGATGGAGATGGGACAGGTCGTTGAGGTGAAGTCTCGGGGGCTAACAGGCGACGTGGTCTTATCCTAGACGAAAGTTTCTTAGCTATAGCAAGGAGGGTGAGGAAGCATGACGGAGAAACGGCTGGATCGAGCGAATGTTGAAGATATGCTGGCGCTGACGCCTTCGCAGGAAGGGCTGCTGTTTCATTATGTGAGCGACCGCCATCAGGAGGAGTATGTCCAGCAGCTAACAGTCAGGTTCACCGGCGAATGTCGGATGGACCTACTGCATGCCGCCTGGGAAGAGGTAATTCGGCGCAATGAAATGCTTCGCACCGTATTTCGGTTCGAGAAGCTGGAGAGACCCGTGCAAATTGTATTAAAGCAGGCTCAAACGCCAATTCGGTCAGTTGATTTGTCTGATCAGCTGCTGCCTGTAGAGAGAGACCAGCGGATTCGGGAAGAGCGCGATCGCGAACGGAGGAATGTGCCGGATCTGGAGATAGCGCCACTGCGAGTGACTTTGTGCAAGCTGGCAGACGGGGAAGGCGAAATGATCGTCACTTGGCATCATATTCTGTTCGACGGCTGGAGTAACGGCATTTTGTTGAAGGAATTACTTCAAGCCTATCGGGCGTTATGTCTGGGGCAAGGCTCACAGTCGACTGGCAAAACGAGATTCAAGGAGTTTGTGAAATGGCATCAGTCTCGCGATCGGGAGGCGCAGCGATTGTATTGGCAGCGTGAGCTCGCCGATTGGGCGGAGCGAACAGCTATTCCGGAGCTGGTTGACGTTGCTGTAGATCACGCAGGAGGAATTCCATACAAGTGTAAGCTTCCTCTAACAGAAATGGAGACGATAGTACAGTTTGCACAAAGTCGAGAGATCACTCTTGCAGCACTGCTGTATGGCGCGTGGGGATTGCTGCTTTCCCGCTACAGTCGGACGGATGACGTCGTATTCGGTACGACAGTATCCGGTCGTGTGCCCCAGATTCGCGGAATAGAAGAGATGGTAGGTCTGTTCATCAACACGATTCCGCTTCGTGTACGATGCGGCTCGGACATGTCAGGGCACCAGTATATCGGACTTATCAATGATGGGCTGAAGCGCAGAGAAGACTTTGAGCACACGGCGTTGATCGATATTGGGACGTATATCGGGGTTAACCAGAGGGAGCCTCTGTTTGACACCATCGTCGTATTGGAAAATTATCCGCTGGATATGACGCTTTTGCAGGACGAGCTGCTGAAGATTAAGCATTATGAAATGAGCGAGACGACTCACTATGGCATAACGATCGGCATACAGACCTTTGGCGGCTTAGAACTGGAAATCGGCTATGATGCAAGTCGCTACTCCAAAGCTTTCATTGAGCGAATGGCCAGCCATTATAGTCAGATCATTTTGGAGCTGACTAAGGAGCCTGGGCAAGCAATAGGCTTGATCGATATGACCACAGACATAGAACGTAATGAGATCCTGCATCATTTCAATCGAGAGATTATGCCTGCTTCAACAGAACCAGTCCATCGCTTGTTTGAAAAGCAAGTTTACGAGACTCCCGATCGGTTGGCGGTTCTAAGCAGCGGTAGAGAGCTGACATACAGAGAGCTGAATGAGCGGGCTAATCGCATTGCATTGAAGTTGAAGGGACGAGTGGCTGACGGGGAGCATGTAGCGATCCTAATGGAGCGTGACGAGCATCTGATTGCAGCGATTCTGGGGGTATTGAAGTCCGGAGCGGCCTATGTGCCCATTGATATCGCCTATGCGCCAGAGCGCATTGCACAAATCTTGGAGGATAGCGGCGCAGGGGTCTTGCTTGCTGCGCCGGAGGTGGCGGAGCAGTACGGTTATCACGATAAATATCTGGATTCCATAGAAGCCTCTCTCCACGGGGACGAGGGCCAATTCAGCAACTCCGCAGAGGCATCAAGCGATGCAGCTTATATTCTATATACATCAGGCTCCACCGGTCGTCCGAAGGGTGTGGTGGTGGGGCATGACAATCTTCTGGCTTATGTGCAGGCTTTTCAGCTTGAATTTAAGCTGACGCAAGCGGACGGCTTCCTCCAGCAAGCGTCCTGCTCCTTCGATCAATTTGTTGAAGAGATGTACCCCGTTTTGCTGACGGGTGGGAGGCTGGTCATGGCGGACAAGATGGAGCTGCTGGATCAGTCGAGACTAGGGAGACTCATTCGAGATGGAGGGGTAACGGTCGTCTCCTGCTCGCCGTTGCTGCTCAATGAATGGAACAAGCAGAAGCATTGGGAAGGCGTCCGGATTTTTATTAGCGGCGGTGACGTGCTTAAGCCGGAATATTACGCCAATCTGATCAAGAGTGCTGCGGTGTACAACACCTATGGACCGACTGAGGCGACCGTATGCGCGACGTATCATCGCTGCTCATTCCAGGCAGGAGGCTCTGTTCCAATCGGCCAACCGATTTGGAACTACAGGGTGTATGTGCTGAATGGTGTCGGCAAGCTGCAGCCGGTCGGCATTCCAGGTGAAATTTGTATTGGCGGCAAAGGTGTTGCACGGGGGTACTTGAATCAGCCGGAGCTGACCGCGGGAAGCTTCGTTGATGATCCGTTCCTCGATGGAGGACGTTTGTACAGGACTGGCGATGTCGGCAAGTGGTTCCCGGACGGCAGTATCCAATTTCTCGGCAGAGCGGACGAGCAGATCAAAATACGTGGCTACCGCGTAGAGCCCGGTGATATCGAGCATCATCTGCTGACTCATCCAGCTATTGAAGATGCCATCGTGCTGACTGTAGACGATGCGGATGGACAGAAGGCGCTAGCTGCTTATATCAAGACAGACGAGATCAAGCTGTACATCGAAGAACTTCGAGATTATGTGGAGACCAGATTGCCCGGCTATATGGTGCCGTCGTACTTCTATTCCATAACGGAGGTTCCGCGAACGGGCAACGGCAAGACAGATAAGAGGGCGCTGGCAGGTATGGCTAGTCCTCTGGCTCGCCGCTCGCGGGATGATGTGCCGTTGAGCGAGATAGAGTTGAATATTCGGAGAGTGTGGCAAGAAGTGTTGAAGCTGGAAGACGTAGGACCGCATGATCATTTCTTCGACCTCGGCGGCAATTCTATTCTGCTTATGCAGCTGCACGGCAAGCTGGAGAAGGAGTTTGGATGGGGACTCGGCATTGTTGATTTGTTCACCTACTCTACCATTTACAAGCTAGCCCGGTGGATCGAAAGCCGAAATACCGCCTATGACGAATCGGTATTTGGGGGTTATCAGACATTGCCGGAGCAGTTTTTTACCCGCAGTCCGCAGGCAAGTGGACTTGGTTCCATTCGCTATCATGTTCAGGGCGAGCTCTACGGAAATATGCAGTCTGTCGGCAAGGAGCATAATGTTTCCACAGCTAATGTGATCGCTTCTGTATTTGCTTATCTGCTCGCCGTCAGAAGCGGCCAGAATGCTGCCGTTATACAAATGATATTGGAAGATGGGAAGCGTGTATCGCCATGGCAAGTCCTGTTGGAAACCATATCTGGATTTCCAGATCTGTTTGCGGCTATCGGCAAGCTAAGAGCCGATAGCGATTCAGCAAGCTATCCTCTTAACGGGGTGGGAGAGATTCCGACTGCGAAGGGCGAACAAGAGATATTGCCGCTCATCGGTTGGGGAGAGCTTCAGGTCGATGCGGAGTTGTTGGATACGTACGAACTTATCGTTACCTTGGAGGATGTGGAGGCTGCCAGTCAGTTGACCGTTCATATGAAATTTAATGATAGACGTTTAAGAAAGGAAGCTGTTCAAGAGCTTGCGGGCCAAAGTGTAGACGTGCTTCGGCAATTAACGGAAAGCCGCATTTTATCATAGAGGGAGGAATGCAGGATGAGAAAGCTGGCATTGGTTTTTCCGGGTCAGGGCTCCCAATATGTCGGCATGGGGAAATCACTGTCCGACCGCTATCCGTCCGCCAGAGCAGCCATCGAGGAAGGCAGCGATGTGCTCGGGTTGGATTTGCGCAAGCTGATGGTCGAAGGCGATCCCGATGAGCTTACCCGCACGGAGAATGCACAGCCCGCTTTGCTGGCTGCAAGCGTCGCGTCATTCCGAGTCTATATGGAGGAAATCGGCGTTACGCCTCTCTATACAGCAGGCCATAGCCTTGGCGAACTCTCGGCGCTGGCGTGCGCAGGCGCGATAAGCTATGCCGATGCGCTGCGCTTGGTCAGACGACGGGGTCAGCTCATGCAGGAGGCGGCAGCCGAGGGCACCGGCACGATGTGTGCGATCATCGGTTTAAGCGCTGCGGCGGTGAAAGCGATATGTCTGGAGGAATCGGCAGATACGAATGAAATCGTAGCGATATCCAATCTGAATTCGCCGGAGCAGCTTGTCATATCCGGTCACCGCACCGCCGTCGAGCGAGCTGCGAATCGATTGGAGCAGGAGGGCGGGAGAATCGCGTACCTGAACGTAAGCGCACCGTTCCACAGCGCGCTCATGAAACCGGCGGCCGCCCGATTCGAGCAGGAATTGCGCGCTTATCGATTCGGCCGCTTCAAGTGGCCTGTCATCTCCAACGTGACGGCTAAGCCTTATGAGTCTCCAGAAGAAATTGCCGGCCATCTGGCCGCCCAACTGACAGCCCCTGTCAGATGGGCGGAATCGATACAGTATTTTTCCCGGATGGGCGTCTCGGCGGCAGTGGAGCTTGGGGCCAAAAATGTGCTGACCCGGCTCATGAAGCCCAATGTTCCGACAATTACGTGCTATACGCTGGATAACGACGGCGATATCGGGACAGTAAGGGAGCAGCTGTCTTCGGAGATAGCGCTGCAGCTGCGTACGAACGCTAGACATAATGTGATTACCCTATGCGTGGCTGCGGCAGTATGCACCCGCAATCGCAATACGAGCCTGACCGAATATCAGCAAGGCTTTATCGAACCTTACCGCCGCCTGCAGCAGCTTCAGGAGCAGCTGGATGAAGCGGGAGAAGGCGTGATGCCTTCTCCTCAGCAATCGGAGGAAGCCTTAACTCTACTGAAAGGAATGCTGGAGACGAAGAGAGTGCCCGAGGCCGAGCGGAGGGACAGGTTCCGAATGATTCTAGAGAAGTCGGCGACAGAGTCGCAATATTCCCAATATACATTCGTCTGATTCGTAAAATAGCTGCAACATGCGGAGGTGAAGGGAAATGGATTTTGGTTCAATCAAGCTAAACAACACCCCTTTGCAATCATCCGGCGATGTCACCTTCGAGGACGTATCGCAATCGGACATTGCGATTATCGGCATTGCGCTGAAGCTTCCTCTGGCAGACACGGCTGAGGAGTTCGCGGACAATCTGCACGCCGGGGTGGATTGTGTCCGGCCGATCCCAGCCTCACGCCGGGAGGATATGGACCGTTATTTCCGTTGGATCGGAAAGACGGAGAACGATGTTCCATACGGCGAAGCGGCCCTTCTGGACGAGGTGGACAAGTTTGACTACCGTTTCTTCAAGCTGTCGCCCAAGGAAGCAAGCTTGCTTGACCCTAACCAGCGATTGTTTCTCCAAACGGCTTGGAACGCGATAGAAGATGCGGGTTATAGCAGCGAGAGGCTGAGGGAAAGCCGCACCGGTGTCTATGTCGGGTATGGCTCGGATTCGGATTATAAAAAAATGATTCAAGCTGTTGAGCCGGAAAATATGTCGCTCGCGATGACCGGCAACGTACGATCCATAATCGCAAGCCGCTTGTCTTATTTGCTAGATTTACGAGGGCCGAGCTTGCTGGTCGATACGACCTGCTCGTCGTCGCTGGTCGCGGTGCATCTGGCTTGTCAAGCGATTCGCAACGGGGAGTGCGATATGGTCATTGCCGGAGGCATTCAGCTTCATCTTATTCCGTTGCGGGAGGCGGAGGTCGGTATTGAATCGACAACCTCGCGCGCCAGAACGTTCGACGACAGCTCCGACGGTACAGGGACAGGCGAAGGAGTTGTGGCGATTGTATTGAAGCCGCTGGAGAAGGCAAGGGAGGATCGGGATGCGATCTATGCCGTCATCAAGTCGAGCGCTATGAATCAGGACGGCAGCTCGATTGGCATTACGGCGCCCAATGTTCAAGCGCAAGAGGCCGTTATTGTCGAGGCATGGAAGAAGGGGGGGATCGATCCCGCAACGATTGCCTATATCGAGACGCATGGCACCGGGACAAAGCTGGGCGATCCAATCGAGATTGAGGCGATCCAGCGGGCGTTCCGCAGATATACGGACAAACGCCAGTTCTGCGCTGTTGCGTCGCTCAAGAGCAATGTTGGCCATCTCGACAATACAGCCGGAATCGCAGGACTTGTCAAGGCGGCGCTGTCGCTTCACAAGAAGAGAATCTATCCCTCATTACATTTTGAGAGACCAAACCGCGAGATCGATTTTTCGCAATCACCCGTATATGTCAATGACCGCGCAATCGAATGGGAGCGGGGAGACAGCCCGCGTCGATGCGGGGTCAGCTCCTTTGGTATGAGCGGCACCAACTGCCATGTCGTACTGGAGGAGGCGCCGGATAACAGCATTCCTCCATCCGCGTCAGCAAGCCGTCCGCCAAGCTTATTCGTCTGGTCTGCCCAGACGGAGACTTCTTTGAGGGGTCTTATGAGCCGCTACCTGGACTATTTTGATCGCAACCGGCAGCTGGATTTGGAGGATGTCGCTTATACGCTGAGTGTCGGAAGAGTGCATGACAAGCATCGCGTAGCGATTGTCGCTTCCAGCATCGAAGAAGCAGCGGGGCATCTGCGAGAGGGCGAATGGAATGGGCTGATGGCGCATGATGGATTAACCTCTAAGGTCATGCCATCTGCTGATGCGAAAGTTGAACTTTGTACGCAGGAGAAGAGTAGCGTGAAGGGCGGTTCGTTGGAAGAACTGCTGCAACAGTATCATTCATCGGCCGGACAGCCTGATGAAAGCCTGCTGCGAGAACTCGGAATGGCCTATGTCGAAGGAGCCTCCATCCCATGGGATGCCCTGTATGCAGGAAAGAAGAGAAGGCGCGTCCACCTGCCTGCTTATGCTTTTGACCGGGAACGCTGCTGGCTTGATATTCCGAAATTGGAGCCGACCGAAGCAGCTGTTGAGACGAGCAGACGTAAGCTGTTCCACCAACGTGTATGGACCCAGCAGCCGATCACGGCAGTCCATGAAACTGTCTTGGCACGGACGATTCTGGTGTTCAAGGATGCAGGCGATACCGGCGAGCGAATCGTTGAGCTTGGTAGAGCGGCTGGGTGCCGCGTCATTGAAGTCGGCATAGGGGAGAGTTACACAGAGATTAACGATACGTCCTTCCTCATACGTGACGATGATGCGGACTATGTCCGGCTGCTTGAGAATCTGAGGGAAGAGCGGATGGATCGAATCCTGTATCTCCGTTCCTTCGGAGATCGAACGAATGCGGAATCGCTGGTTGAATTGGAAGATCAGTTGAATAGGAGCGCATATGGCTTATTCTTCTTGGCGAAGGCACTCGGTCGTGCAGCGCTTGGCTATCCCGTTGAAATCATGGCGGCTACCCTGCAAGCGAATGCGATTCATCGCGGGGAGGAGGGGCGGGTGCTTCCCCAATCCCAAGCGATGATCGGGCTTGGTAAAGTAATCGGCTGGGAAAGCCGACAAGTGCGTCTGCGTTGCGTCGATCTGGATGAAGCGACGGATGCAGCGGAGTCGATATGGAAGGAAACGATGCTCCAAAAGAATGATAGCTATACGGTGGCTTATCGAAACGGAGTGCGATATACGGATCGGATTCATCCGATCGAACTGGAAGAGCTGACGCTATCCGATATTAGGCTGTCGAAGGAAGGCATTTATTTGATCACCGGGGGCATGGGCGGTATCGGTCTTCGGATTGCCAGACAGCTCGCTGCCGAAGGAGCGGCTCGGATCGGACTCATCGGGCGCAGCGACTTGCCGCCGCGCAAGGCATGGGATGAGATTCTGCGAGTTCGAGCGGATGCTAATCTTGCGGCGTGCATAGAGACCATTCGCGAGATCGAGCAGGCGGGCTCACATGTGGTAACGATTGCGGCTGACGTCGCCAATCATGATCAGTTAGCTTCGGCTATAGAGAGCATGCGTAGACAGTATGGCCGTATTGCGGGCATTGTTCATGCGGCGGGGATATCGGCTGGCAACCTGATAGGGAAACTCACGCTGGATGAGTTCAAACCGATTACCGCCTCAAAAATTCAGGGCACATGGTTGTTGGACAGGCTGACGAGGCAGGATGCTCCTGATTTCTTCGTTCTCTTCTCCTCCGCCATTACGCTGGTAGGCGGTGTGGGCTCAGGGCCGTATACGGCGGGCAATGCTTATCTGGATGCCTATGCGGCTTATCGTAGTCGATATGGAAGAACGCTCGTCATCAACTGGCCGACTTGGGAAGGAACAGGGATGGCTGCAGGCACCGAGACGGATGAGGACAAAGAGATGTTCCGTTTGCTCCCCCCGCATGAAGGAGTCAAGGCGTTCGGGCAGTTGTTGGCCCGCGATATTAGGCAGGTCTATGTAGGCGAATGGAATGAACAATCCGGCATGTTCGCGTTGGGCGAGTTGCTGCCATTCCGCCGAGCGGAGGCTGTCCAGTCAGAGGCCCGCACAAGCCAGCCCGAAGCGCCAAGGAACAGAAGGCCAGCGCTCAGCACCGTTCCGATTCGACTGAAGGGGAAGTCTGCAGGCGGCTATAGCGAGATTGAGCAGCATATCGCCGGGACATGGAAGCAAGTGCTTGGCTATGACGAGCTTGATGTCCATGCCAATTTTTTCGAGATCGGCGGGGATTCCATCCTCATTACGAAGATACATGCGCTGATTGAGGAGAAATATCCGAACCGGACCACCATTGCAGATATGTTTTCTTATCCTACCATTGCCCGTATTTCCGAATACCTTGGCGGTATGAGGGCAAGTGAAAGCCAGGCAAAGCTAGAGGCCAGCGTCGGGGAAGATGAGTTTGACCGGCAAATGATGCATGTGTTCCAGCAGATTGAAAGAGGCGAGCTGTCCATTGAAGACGCGGTAAGGGAGTATCATGCGCTGGAGGTGGCCAATGGATAACGTCATACGCACCATATTCGAAAGCGTCGGGGCAGGCAAGCTGGATGCCTCAACCGGTCTGAAACTGCTGAAATCCGTGAAGAAGCAGCGTCCAAAGCCTTCCAAGGACATTGCGGTAATCGGATTGGCGCTGAAGATGCCCGGTGCAGACAATTTGGAGCAATTTTGGAGTCACATTGTCGAGGGGAGAGATTTGATTCAACCGTATCCGGCGGCTAGACAGTCGGATACGGAAGGTTTTATCCAGACGTTCACTCCTTTAAGAAAAGACGATATACGGTACAGCTACGGTGGATATCTGAATCGAATCGACGGCTTCGACTACAGCTTTTTCAACCTGTCGCCGAAGGAAGCGTCACTTATGGATCCCAATCAGCGATTGTTTCTGCAGACTGCTTGGGAAGCGATGGAGGATGCGGGCTATGGGGGGGAGCGGATTAAAGGCAGCAATACCGGCATCTATATTGGATTTGCGGATTGGCCTGTCTACGGACAATATGTATCCAAAAACTTTCCGGCTCAGATTGGGACCGCCAGCGCGGGCAATACTCCCTCCATTATGGCTGGAAGAATCGCGCATATGCTGGACCTGAAGGGCCCCGCATTGCTTGTGGATACCGCTTGCTCGTCATCGCTTGTTGCGGTTCATCTGGCCTGTACGGCACTTCGCAACGAAGAGTGCGAAATGGCGATTGCTGGGGGAGTTAAAGTATGTCTGCTTCCGGTGGAGGGGCTGTACGAGATCGGCATCGAATCGTCCGCAAGGCGGACAAGCGCCTTCGACGATGATTCCGATGGCACCGTATGGGGGGAAGGAACCGTAGTCTTCCTGCTGAAGCCGCTGGCCGCAGCTTTTCGTGACGGCGATCCTATTCATGCGGTCATTAAGGGAAGCGCGATGAATCAGGATGGCGCATCAGCGGGGCTTACGGCACCGAATGCGGCAGCACAGGAGAAGCTGCTCATTCAGGCATGGCGGGACGCGGATATTGATCCGGGGACGATTGCGTACATGGAAGCCCATGGAACGGGCACCAGACTGGGCGATCCTATTGAAGCGGATGGTATTCGTCGTGCCTTCCGTGCTTTCACCGACAAGAGCCAATTCTGCGCTATTGGCTCCGTAAAGACCAATGTCGGCCATCTGGATGCGGCTGCGGGAGTTGCCGGACTAGCGAAGGCGATCGCAGCCTTGAAGTATAAGACGCTTCCGCCTACGCTCCACTTCGCTAAGCCGAATCGGAATATTCCGTTCCAGCAATCGCCGCTCTATGTGAACGATCGAGCGCTTGAGTGGGATAGGGAGCCATATCCCAGAAGATGCGGTGTCAGCTCCTTTGGCTTTAGCGGCACGAATTGCCATATGGTGCTGGAGGAGGCTCCGGCAGTGACAGCGGCAAAGGACGGCAACGCTGGATACGAGAATGACTCTCCCCAACTGCTGTTGCTGTCGGCCAAAAGCAAGACGGCGCTGGAGCAATTGACTGCCGCATATGCGGCATCGCTGCAAAAGCAACATCCAGTCCTTAGCGATATTTGCTATACGGCTGCAACGGGCAGAGGACATTACAGCAGCCGGCTCGCAATCATCGCGCGAGACCTGCCAGAGTTGCGTGACAAGCTGATTAGGCTGGTTGATCACGGTTTGGGGAGCGATGAGCGAAGTGGCGTTTATTATGGCGAGCATAAGCTGGCGAGCGCTCACCGCGAGGCGCGAACTTCGGTTGAATTAACGGCTGAGGGACTGCAGCGATTGTCCGATGAAGCTATGGCATGCGTCACTAGGCTAACCGAACGACAATCGTCTGGCATGGATGAGCTGCAGCGGCTGGGCCAATATTATTGTCTTGGTGCACATGTGGACTGGAACCGGGTATACAGCGATGATATTCGGATGAAGGCCAGGCTGCCTACCTATCCGTTCCAGGAGGCTAGGTGCTGGGTCGAACCGCTTGCGCAGACTGCAGCCGAAGATACGTTGGCAATCTCGCAAGAGAAGCCATTGGCCGAGCCGATGCGAAAGCAGCTGGCTGCTGTGAGTCTCACGGGGAAAACCGGTGGTGAGTACTCTATTCTGGAGCTGAAGCTGGCGCAAGCCTGGAGCAGTCTGCTTGGAGTGGAGGAGATGGACGTAGACGATACGTTTTTTGCCCTTGGCGGCAACTCCATCCTGGCGATTCAGCTTGAGGTGGAGCTGGAGAAGGCCGGAATTCCGCTTCAATCAGACGATCTTTACCGATATCCGACCATTCGGGGTGCCGCCCAATGGCTGGAGCAGGGAACCGCACAGCCGTCATCCCTTGATGGGAGTCATCAGGAAGAAGCGATGCTGGCGGCAGCGAGTACTGCGGAGCAAGTGTACGGGGACAAATGGAACGTATCCGGGAAGCGCGTTATCCTTCCGCATATGGAGCCGTTCAACGATTTGTATTATCGGAATTGCTTCTACAACTCGCTGTTTCCGGCTGTCCGCCATTTCGGCAGAAGCATACTGCCATTCCTGCTTAACGATCTCATCGTATTTAGTCATCCTGGCAGCAGCGGTCGTCCGTTCGGGATCGACTATGTTTCCATCCTGCCGATAGAAGAGCTGTTCCGCCAGCAAGGTCTGCACATCAGCATGCGTAATGACCACGAGCACATTCTGTCAGAGACCATGGAGGCTCTTCGGGCAGAGAAGCCTGTCATCGTGTGGGTGGATAGTTATTATGAGCCGATTCGGAAGGATACGTACGGGAAGCGACATGTCGATCATACGCTGCTCGTATTCGGATTCGATGACGAGCTTCGTCAGTTTCATATTATGGAGCATGACCGGCAAGAAAATCTGTCGTATGCAGCCCGTACGATCGAGTATGAGGATCTGGTCCGCTCCTCGATGGGATTTGCCAAGAACTTCAAAGACGGACAGAACCGGCCCAGTCATTATATTCTCGACCAGCTGCAGGATGCCGAAGCCAAGGACAACCTTACCGCTGATTTCAACGCTTTTTTTGCAAAGAGCCAGCTTGAGGGAGGCGAGCGGCTGGAGAACAGCCAGCGCATCATGGAGGAAATGGCCGAGTGGATACGGATGATCGTATCGACTGAGGAGTTTTTTCATAGGGAAGCAGAGAGCCTGGTCAATTTGCTGAATGAAATTATTAACGCAAAGCAGGTTGAGCGATACCGGCTCAATCAAATCTTTGGAGAGAGCGATGAGCTGACCCTGGCCTTCTCAAGTGTCGTAAGCAGTTGGGAGACGGTGCGCAAGAGTGCCGCCCGGTATATGTACATGCGCAAGTATGACACTGCACTAGCAGAGTCTATTGCGGACAAGCTGACCGATCTTGCCGGCAGCGAGAGAGACTTTCAGTTACGTTTGTTTGCTAGGCTTCGTACGGTGCTCGATAAAGTCAACTTCAACTTATAGGAGGAACAGATATGGTGATCAATACAGAGGAAGAATTGAAAGAAAAGGTAATCAATCTATTAAGAGACAACGTGGACGATCCATCTGCACTAGATCAGCTAGGCCCGGATGAAGAACTGTCTTCGCTTGGTATAAATTCGCTTACGTTCATTAAGCTCGTTATCGCCACGGAGATGGAGTTTGGCGTCGCCTGGAAGGACGAGGATCTGGATTTCCGCAATTTCAGCAGCATCAATGCCATCATGCAGTATATCGCTACATCGAGTGAAGAATAGCCAATACGAGGAGGGATTTCTTTTATGTTGACAAAAGCAGGCAGTTTTGGTGGAACGGCTCTAGTCGAGCATGTTCAAAATTTAAAGCCGGAAATTAAGCAGCTTACGCTGTTTCCATCGGAAATGTGCAACTACCGCTGCAGCTTCTGCCATATCTGGGGCGAGACCGGCTGGGCGCTTAAGGAGCCTCAACGCGCGATTCGCGAACAGCTGGATATTGATGTCTTAAAGAGATTTCTTCATGACGTAACCGAGGAGAACAAAAACCTTAGCGTTATCGTGACCGGCGGAGAGCCGATGCTTTACAAGCATTTCACGGAGCTGGTCGAGTATTTGCGCAGCCGCAAGGCGAATATTTATTTGCTCACGAACGGCTCGCTCATTAAGAAGCAGGTTCAGTTCATTATGGAAAACATCGTAGCGATGAATATATCGATTGACGGGCCGGAGGAATTCCATGATTCCATCCGGGGGAAAGGCAGCTTCAAGACCATTTGCGAAAACATCGACGCTCTTATCGAAGAGAAACGCAGACGGAAAAAAATGTTTCCGTTCATTAATATTACAATGGTTCTCTCCAAATACAACTATCACAGCATCAAGGATTTCCTCGGCGCGCTGCGCGAACGATTCAAGGATGCGAATGTCGTGCTTCATGATTCCAAAAACCCTTGGCTGAAGCGCCGCGATTTGTCGGTCAACTTTGCTCCACTCTTGTTTACGACACAGGAGCGTGGACTGGCTTACGCCGAGCAGATGAAGGAGCATCTGAACTGCGATGTGTCGGCAGGTTGGCAAGGCTTTGTAGAAGAAGATATCGGCATTGATACATTGGCGCTCAAGAAGGATTTGGAGGAAATCTGGGACTCCGAAGGAGTTGACACGTCCAGCTTTGTGGATATTCATGAATATTTCACGGATATCGACAACGTGTTCGGCCGCACGAAGTGCGTGGCGCCATGGCATGAGATGGTCATCCGCAGAACGGGCGAGGTCTATCCATGTGTCGATCTGCCGGACTACAAGTACGGCAATATCTATGAAAATACGTTCCAGGAGATGTGGGAGGGCGAGCGTGCGACGAGCTTCCGCGAATATTTGAAAACGACCAATCTGATGATGTGCAATCGCTGCACGAGGATGTTCGCCGATAAAGAATCGTACTAACGGAGGAAGGAGACAATCGATGAGCAACGATGCTGCGCGTACAGAAAACAGGGAGTTCGACGGAGTGCAGAGACTTCCTTTTACCATTCCTGACGTATACGGTTTTCTCGGTCATGCTTATGTGCTGGGCATTCTCCAAAATTACGAGGAGTGCAAGCCGTGGATTTACACCCATTACAATCAGCTCTACATCTCCAAAGACTATATGGAGACCGGGGAGTATCGGCTCGACTTCTTTCCCAATCTCATGGTTCTGTTCGGCAATGTGCCATGGCTTCAATATCGGCAGACGAACAAAGATACTCTTGCCAATCTTGAGATTGATATTCATAGGTTTCTGCAGCTTCATCTCGACGAGGGTTATTATTGCTCAACCTATGTGGACGAGTATTATATCCCGAACTCGATCAGCAACGGGGTGCATCACTTCAGCCATGATCTGATGGTGTTCGGCTATGATCGGAACCGTCAAATCTATAACATTGCGATTTTTGATAAAAACCGGCAGTTTTCCTTCCAGGAAGTCACGTTCGAGAATTTTAGCCTAGCTTACTACAACGATACAGGACAAAAGGGAATTAGCTTATGCCGCAAGGTTGAGCCGCGTGAGTACGGCGGTTCGCGATTTGGAGCACAGCTGGGGAGATACGATCTGGAACTGCAGACGCTGCTGGACAGCATGAGTGATTATTTGCATAGCGTCAACACATCCAAGCGGTTAAGATTCCATTATGAAAGTATAAAAGGGTATTACGGCCTCGAAATATATACGGGGCTGCAGGAATACTTCCGATTGCTGGCTGAGGGCAGCCTCAATCTCGACGTAAGGCCGCTTCATATTTTATGGGAGCACAAAAAAATGATGACGGCCCGTATTCGCTATTTGCAGGAGCAGGGGGCGCTTGGGGAAGATAGCGTTGCTCTGGAAGGTTATACACGCTTGGAAGGCGAGGCGATGGTGCTTCGCAATATGCTCTTGAAGTATTTCTATTCACGCAATAATCAGACGCTGAGAGATATCGCGAATCGACTAGAACCCATGCAGGCAGCGGAGAAGCAGGTATTGACTGCACTTGTTGAGGAGCTTGGAAGGCGCAATCATCTGGTCCCTTATCAATTTGAGGAAGCAGTGGAGCTGGAAGTTTAATTAGAGAGGGAGGGTTTCTTATGGAAGCCCTCTTTAAGACCAGCAGTGGATGGAGGGAATGAATCGTATGGATATTTCAATTGTTATTCCGGTGCATAACAAGCCAGAGCAATTGGAGAAAACGTTGTATTTTATAAGCGAGCAACAGGGTTTGGACCATATCGGGCTGGAAGTGGTTATTGTAGACGATGGCTCTACTGAGCCAGTTTGCGCTGTCGTCGATTCGTATCGGGACAAGCTTCCTTCTCTGAACTATATCTTTATCCCGAGAGACAAACATTCCTGTCGGTCCAGAGCGCGCAATACCGGTATTGCGGAAAGCAAGGGGCGCATACTGGTCTTCTTGGACAGCGGAATCGTTATCCCGGATATGATGATCCAACAATCGGTCGGACGAATCGGGAACAGCACGAATACGGTGCTGTACCATTATATATTAGGAGCCTTCACGGACCCGGATATCGAGGATATGACGGTTATCGAAGGCATCACGCCACAGAACCTGGCAGAGACATGCGAGCGACTGAAGTTCCATCCTGGTTGGGAGGATATGCGGACGTCACACTTCGAGCTGGTTGGCGGCGATTTGAACCGGATGGATGTGCCATGGACGATGGGCTGGAGCGGCGCCGTCAGCGCATCGAGGGATATTGTGTTGAAGTCCGGCGGGTTCGACGAATCGTTCAAGGGCTGGGGGGCGGAGGATACCGACTTCTCGTATCATTTGCATCTGCACGGTGCGGCTATGTATGCGACGGAAGAGATATGCGTTCTGCACCTCCCTCATGCGGCTGATGACAAAATCGATATGAAGATCAAGACAAGCTTTATGAATCGCAAAAAAATGCATTTTAAGCATTACACATTCGATACAGAGCTGTACCCGTATTCGGCCGATATGCATTATGACGGGATTATGTCGAAGTTCAATCGTTTAGTTATCAAGTATTATACGCCTTTGTATTCGGCAGAATTGATCGGCAGACTGCATGAAGATTATTTGGCGGGGGCTGAGCGCTCCGCTATCGTTGGGGCCGATAGTTACGCCCTGTTGAAAGAGCTGGATGTTTCGCATGTTTTCTTGCAGAACAAGCATATCTATCAGGATTTGAAAAGCAAGCTGAGGGATAAAGAGGTTGTCTATATGCTGGGCGCGGATACGCCTTATGCGTCGGGATATTTTGACGTCCTCGTTGTCACCGACTTCTATCGGATGATCAGCGAGCCAATTGCAGGCATATGGTTAAAGGAGCTTCAACGGATTTCGAAGAAGCTGGTATTTATCCATAATGAAACCTACGTATCCTACCTGGCTACGGTAGCCGGATGGACATGGCATAGTCTCGACGAGCTGCAGTCCATTCTGAGCCAGAAGCAGCTGGGCTACTCCGTATCCGCCAAGGTTGGAGAATCACTGCTGTTGGACATTGCGAAGGTTGCAACGCCTTTGAAGACCGAGCCGGCTCCCGTTAAGGAGCCAGTGTTAAAAGGATAGGCGAAGCTGTTATATTCATTCAATGGCTTACTTACTTTAAATGAAGAAGTTAATAGAGATGGTGGTGACCAGGATGTTATTCCTGGCACCGCCATTTTTTTGTTAGTGCTGAGAGGTATGCTACAAGTCGTGAGTTCTATACCTGAACATACTCCGATTTATAACTAGTTAACGCGCATCTGCTCTTGTCTCGACTGCTAGAGTAGTAGACAATAGAGGTACTGCACATTACTTTCCAAAAAAGGATTATGACGATGCGAAGATATAGCATGCTAGAACGGCTGCTCTTTCCGTCCTCCGGGCTGAATGAGGATAAGCTGATAAAGGCGATAAGCGGGAAGACCATACTCGTAACAGGAGCAAGCTCCGGAATTGGCGAGCAGATCGCGTTGTTGCTAGGAAAATATCCGGTTCATCTTGTGTTGGTGGCGAGAAGAGAAGACAAGCTGCTGGCCGTTAAGGGGCAGATTGAGTCCAACGAGAAGACGCAGATAACTGTTGTAACTGCGGATCTGAGGCGGGACGAGGATATGGAGGCGCTGCTTGACATTCTTCGCGAGGAGCGGAATGCACCGGATATTGTGGTGAGCAACGCGGGGCTCTCCATTCGGCGATCCATCTATGATTCTCTGGATCGATTTCATGACTATGCCAGAACGATGTCGATCAACTATCTGGCTCCGGTCAAGCTGCTGCTATCCGTTATCCCTGTACTGGAACGCCGTCAAGGGCAAATCATCCATGTGTCTACTATAAATACATCTCTTATTCCGCTTCCACACTGGGCGGCTTATCAAGCGTCCAAGGCCGCATTTGACACCTGGTTTCGCTCCGCTGCCCCGGAGCTGAATGCGGCTGGAATCGCTATGACATCTATTTATCTGCCGCTGGTTCGTACACCGATGATTGAACCAACCGCTGCTTACCGGACAGCGCCCGCCATGAGTCCGGAGCATGTAGCCCGTATCATCGCCAAGTCGATGTATACGAAGGGGAGAACATGGAGGCCTTGGTGGCTGTTCACGGGACAGGCCGCTTCGCTCATGTTCAGAGGGCTATGGGAGAGCTGGATGCCGCGTAAGCTGAGAAAGAGGAGGGATAGCCATGGGGATGCTTAAATTGGCGCAAGTGATGCGGAAGATGGGGATGCTTAGTCCGCTTGGCCTCTATCGCCTGTTTGCTGCTATCTGCCGCTACGGAATCAATGTCATGGCGCTACTCCGAATAGCTGAGCGGACGTACGGAGAAGCGGCAGCTCTTGCTGATGACCGCGAGACGATCTCTTATCGACAGTTGCTGGTCCATAGCGAAGAGCTGTCACTGACGCTGAAGACATTGTATGGAATCAAGCCTGGCAGCAGGGCCGCACTTCTGTGCCGCAACCATGCATCTCTGGTGAAATCCGTATTTGCTTTATCTTGGGCTGGAGCAGATATCTATCTGTTAAACGCCGAGATGAGCCAGGACCAATGGCAAGACTTGCTGACTGCATATGACTTTGATTTGCTGATCTACGACGAGGAGCTTATTTTCTTCATCGAGCAGTCCTCTTACAACAAGGGAAAGCTGCTTAGCTACCATGATGAGAAGCCTGCTGTCAACAATCTGCGGCCAAGCGATCCCTCCAACGCCAGGCACAGCTGGCATCGAACTTCATCGGGCACGATTATGCTTCTGACAGGCGGCACGACTGGCAAGGCGAAGAAAGTGCCGCATAAGCCGTCCTTATTCCACTATTTGAACCCGTTTCACACTTTGCTTGAGCGGCTTCATCTCGTGCGTTACCATACCGGATATATCGCGACGCCTATCTACCATGGCTACGGTATTGCGATCCTGCTATTATTCGTCGCTTTGGGCAAAAAGATTGTCCTGACATCGGGCTTCGACGCGTCCAGAGCATGCGCGCTTATCCGTGCGCATCAGGTGCAAGTGGCGACCGTTGTCCCGCTTATGCTGGACAAGATGATGAAGCATAATGCCGAGGATTTGCGATCACTGGCCTGTATCGCTTCAGGAGGAGCCGAGCTTAATCCGAAGCTGGTGGCAGGCGTATTCGCCAAGCTAGGGGATGTACTGTGCAATTTGTACGGTACGTCAGAGTCAGGGCTGAATATTGTAGCTGCTCCACCGGATCTAAGGCAGTCGGCGCATACGCTGGGACGGAGAATTGAGGGCGTGCCTCTATTTGTATTGGATGAGGATTTAAATGAGACAGAACCAGGAGTAATCGGACAGTTTTGCATCCGGAATCGTTCATGGCGTGCAAGCCGCAACAGGAAGTGGATTGCGACAGGCGATATGGGGTATATGGATAGCGACGGCCTCTATTACTTGTGCGGAAGAGTGGATGACCGAATCGTATCAGGCGGCGAAAATGTGTACCCCATCGAGTTGGAGCATATTTTGATTCATCATCCGTTAGTTGAGGATGTTGCCGTAATTGGCATCTCGGATGAGACATTCGGGCAGCGGCTGATGGCTTATGTCCAGCTAATCCCACATGCGGAAGTGAATACTGGACAGCTCATGGAGTGGCTTCGATCGCGGACTGCTCGTTATCAGATGCCAAAGGAGATCGTACTGGCGGAGGAGATTCCCTATACTCATCTGGGTAAGCGGGATAAGAAGAGACTCATTTGAACCAATCGGGTATGACCATGCCATGGAGGCGTTTAGCCAGTGAAGCGCCCCATGACAACCGTATTGTAATACCGACCATCGGACAGTACCTTGTCATTCTTTAAGATACCTTCAATCTGAAATCCGAAGCGTTCGTACAGTTGGATGGCGCTCTTATTTGACTCCAGTACATGTAAGGTCATTTTAGTTATGCCGATAGAGTCTGCCCATGCTAAGGAAGTCCTTAGCAGCTCCTTCCCGATGCCATATCCCCAAAACTCCTTCAGAATACAAACGCCAAATTCGGCCTTATGGGCAAAACGCTTTAAATAGATACCCTCGCATCTTGAATAGCCGATGAGTCGGCTGTCTGCAACTGCGACCAAAAATAAATTGCGTTCTCGCTCGCTGTCACTTTGAATAAGCTCTTTGAAACCCTCGGCACTGATGAAAGCCTCCCCCGCCTCCCGGTCCATATGTTCGGTCTCTCCATCGATCTTCACCCGCAGCTGTGATAATGCTGCTGCATCTTCTTCATTAGCAGATCTAATCGAATACCTCAAGCCTCGTACCTCGAAGGACTGCTGCTTCACTATCATTATTCTCTCTCCTATTCCTATGAAATTGTCCTGCAAACAAAATTAGGTTATACGATCCTATCATTCCTCTATGAAAATGACAACTTTGGTTGCTTTATGAAGGATGTCGTTTCTTGTAGACTATACCAAACTACGATGAAGAGGTGATTAGAAATGCCAGAGAATCATCAACAAGTATCGTCCGAGTCCAAAGCAAAGCTGCAACTGGATGAATTGAGGGAAGAAGGCAAAACGCTCACTGAGCAAGAAATGAAGCAAGTTGCAGGTGGTGCTGGAGCCGGGAAGCTTCAAAATACATCGGCCATTCATATGAATGGAAAAACGATCCCCACTAATAAACAACATAAATTTTAAGAGGTGGTGAAAACATGTCAGAGAACAATCAACAAGCACCAATTGATTCCAAAGCAAAGCTTCGTCTTGAGGATTTGAAGGAAGAAGGAAAGAGGCTGACTGAGCAAGAAATGAAGCAAGTTGCGGGTGGAGTAGGACCCAATAGAATTAACTTTCTAGGCTCTTCACAGCAGGGTATTTCGCAAGGTAGAACGATCTATTACTCATGATCTAATCAACACAAGTATCTCGCCTTACTAATCACCTCTTCATTGGGGTGATTCTTTCTTTTCTTCCTATTAATGAACATAAATGAGGGATAGACATGTCCTTATATGATGCAGTATTAATGACCATAAAAGGTCAGGACATTACGTTCCATGAACTGCTCTGCTACGCCCGAAATCATCAAATTACGGATCTCCTTCAACGAAAGGCGAGACAAGTGATCGTTCATCAATACGCGGGGAAATCGGGCATAACGGTTACAGATGACGAATTGCAGACGGGTATCGATGATTTCCGTCGACAGAACGGGCTGCTGCAGGTCGCTGCAGCTATGGAATGGCTTGATCAGAATGGCCTGACATTGGAGGATTTGGGGGACCGGGTACGTGATGGATTGCTGGAATCGAAAGTAGCTGAGAACCTCGCCACTCCTAAAGTTGAGCCATATTTTTATGAAAACCGCCTATTGTTCGATATCGCAATCATATCCAGAATCGTGTTGAAGGAATACGGAGCAGCTCGCGAGCTGTTGTTTCGCATGGAGGAAGGCGGTGACTTTCATAGCCTTGCCCGTGAATATTCAGAAGATGTCGAGACAAGGAGAGCTGGCGGGTTCGTCGGCGAGGTTGGCCGCGACAGCTTAACCTCAGTTGAAGCAGCAGCTGTCTTCGGCGCGCAGCCCGGTGAAATTCTGGGTCCGCTTAAGACGAGTCATGGATATCTATTGCTCAAAGTAGAGGAAATGAAGAGTGCCCGACTTGAAGAGCCGCTTAGAAGCCGTATTGGAATGATTATATTCGAGGAATGGATTCGCGAGCAGATGAATGAGATGGAGATTCATTATGCGCTATGGAATAAACACGATAAACCAGATCATTGATGGGTGTGAAGCAAGTTGGAATCGCTGTTGAATCGAGTCTCTCTCTTTGATGTCATGAATGAGCAGGAGAGAGCCCTCTTATCGCAAAGGCTTGTTCCTGAACAATACCTGATGGGACAAACCATCATTCAGACGGGCAAGCCGATTGAAGCGTTCTATATTATAGCAACAGGGCAAGCGAGAAGAATGAAAGAACAGACGGACGGTAGTGAAACAAATCTGGGCCTCTTGCAACCTGGCGAGCATTTTGGCGAAAGCGGGCTGCTAGGCCGTGAAATTTCCGATATAACCGTTCGGGCTTCGACTGAGCTATGGGTCTGGAAGCTTGCCAAGGATGATTTTGTAGAGCTGCTGCACCTTCAGCCGGAGCTTGAAGGTTATTTGAACATGTATATTGCCTCTGATTCCACGCTGACGTTTTTGCAGACCTCCGCTTTATTCTCTCGGATAGAAACGAACGTGCTGCATTCCCTGCAGGATAAAATGGCCCTTTGCCGGTTTGAAGCGGGCACGATTGTGGTCACAGAAGGAGAAGTAGGGGATTCCTTATATATACTGCGCTCTGGACGTGCGGAAGTGGTGTCCGAAAGCACAGGACAATGGCATTGTGAATTGATAGAGGGAGATTACTTCGGCGGCTTATCGCTGCTGGGCGGCGAACCACTGGATCGAACGGTCAGGATGACGGAGGAATCGACTCTTCTTCGCCTGTCCAAAGAAGTGATGGACGTGCTAATCCGAATGTATCCGGGTATGCGGGAACAGCTTGTCAGCAATGCAACCCAAATTTATGGATCAGGCGGACTTGCCGGCGGAGTATATGGTTGGAGGAAGGAGCAAGAGAGAGCGGAGCAGGCAGAGAAACCGTTGGAGTCTGCGCTCGAAATGGAAGATGAACAGGATAACAGCACGGCCATGAACCATAACTTGCCGCTTTCCTATGAAGCGAGAGCAAGCAAGCGGTTCAGGCGCAGATATCCCATTGTGCTCCAGCAGAGCGAGATGGACTGCGGTCCGACCTGCCTCAGCATGATCAGCCAGTATTATGGCATTAGAATGCCTATTCATACCATTAAGGCGATCGCCGGGACTTCCCGTTCGGGAACGACTCTCCAGCAATTGCGGATTACGGCACAATCGCTTGGTTTCCTTGCACAGGGCTACCGCACAGGTATACTAGAGCTGGCTGAACTTCATTTGCCTGCTATTGCCCATTGGAGAGGCAATCACTATGTTGTGGTCTATGCGATTACGAATGAGCATGTCATTGTAGGCGACCCGGCAATTGGGATCGAGAAGCTGACTCTGGAGCAATTCGCCGACGGCTGGAACGGTATGCTGCTTCAATTGGCGCCCACAGAGGATATGAAAGCATACAGCGGCCATTCATCCACCCTACGCAGATATGTCTCGTTCCTAAAGCCGCATAGCCGCATGCTGGCTCTTGTGCTGACGCTATCCGTCGTCATCCAGTTGTTGTCGCTCTCTCTTCCTGTTTTCACCCAGAAGGTTATCGACACCGTACTGGTCGACAGGGACGAAGGACTTCTTCTTCTCCTGCTGCTGGGCATGCTGGCGATCTCGCTTGCGAATACCTGCTTTATCTTCATTAGGCAATGGATTGCGTCCAAGACAGCGCTGCAGATTGATATGAATATGATTCATGCCTTCTATAAGCATGTGCTTAGACTTCCGCTGTCGTTTTTCAATGAACGAACGGTAGGCGATATGCTGGCGCGGGTGAATGAAAACGAGAAGCTGCGTAAAATACTGACGAACAGCGCATCCAGCTTTATTTTGGACCTGGTTACGATCATAGTGTACGGCTCTTTAATGCTGTATTACAATGCGAAGCTGTTTTTGCTGGCTGCTGTTATTTTTCCTCTGTACGCCTTATTGATTTATGTCATCAGTCCGCGTATGCGGCGGAATAGCCGCAAGCAATTTCTGGCGGAGGCCGACTCGGATTCGACGATGGTGGAGGCTGTGCAGCATATCGCTGCGGTGAAAAGCTTGACAGCGGAGCAGAAAGTATTTGACGGGCTCAAGCTTAAGTTTAAGAAGGCCATGGATTTGCGGCTCAAAGGCATGTTCCTGTGGGTATCTGCAGAAGCTGGCAGCGAGTGGATTCGGACGCTCGGCACCATCATTGTGTTGTTTTTTGGTTCCCGCTATGTACTGGCTAATGAAATGACGGCTGGCGAGCTGGTCGCCTTCACCGTACTGCTGGCGACAGTTACACAATCATTTTCGTATTTGATTCAAATGATGGATGATCTTATGGAAGCGCGCATCTCGGTGGAGCGGCTGGACGATGTGTTCCAAGCGTCGCCAGAGCAGAAGGAAGATCAGCATCTCCGCAAGCTTGCTCGCACCAGTGGACATCTGGTTTGGGATAATGTGACGTTCCGCTATGAGGAAGACGGGACTAATGCGCTGCAAAACGTTTCCTTCGAGATGTTTCCCGGACAGACGGTCGCATTAGTCGGCAGAAGCGGCTCCGGCAAGTCGACGATGGCTAATCTGATCACGAGGCTATATCTTCCTGCGAGCGGCCGGATTACGCTGGATGGCTATGATTTGCAAAGCATCGATGTAGAATCCTTGCGATCCCATATCGGAGTTGTACAGCAAGAAACGGCCATATTCCGGGGGTCCATTCGAGACAATATAGCGTTCCGGCAACCGGATGCGTCCCATCAGGATATTGAGGCGGCTGCCGTTCTAGCTGGCGCCCATGATTTCATTCGAAATACGGCGTTAGGCTACGAGACGATGATAGGCGAGGGAGGAATGAGGTTATCCGGAGGCCAGAGCCAACGGATTGCGATTGCAAGAGCATTGCTAGGCAATCCCCCGTTGCTGCTGTTCGACGAGGCGACAAGCGCTCTCGATACGGAATCGGAGAGGCTGATTCAGCACAATATGAAGGAAATGCTGAAGCACCGAACGACGCTCATTATCGCTCATCGGCTTAGTACGGTGAAGCATGCGGACCGTATCCTCGTGCTGGATAAAGGCTGTGTGGTCGAAAGCGGAACGCATGATGAGCTGATGGAGTCGGGCGGGCTTTACTCCTATTTGATCCATCAGCAGCTGGCGTAGCCATTCGAACACTTATGCGATCCACCTAAGGGGAGTTAAGATGAAATTTCGGAAAAACGGCACATCCGCCGTTTTTTTGTTATACTGAGGTAGAAGCTAATAGGAAAGTTGGCGTCCGATTCTATTCATGATGAATAGATCGGGCTTTCTTTATGGACAGCGAAATCAGTCAGAATAATAGGAAAAGAAGTGATGAGGCTGTGGACGGCGGCATACGATCCAGCATTCAACGGAAGAGCGACTCGTTATTAACGAAGTATTTTACGGGCAGCTCCATGGATTACAAGCAAATTTTCGCAATCATTATTCCCATTTTTGTAGATTCGGCGTTTATTGTATTAATGGCGATTATGAACACAGCCATGGTCAGCTCCTCCGGGGTTGCGGCCGTCAGCGCAGTCAGCATGGTCGATTCAATCAATATGTTTCTGGTGAACCTGTTTGTCGCAATTGCAACAGGCGGGACGGTAATCGTGGCTCAATATAAAGGCAGAGGCAATGGAGAAATGGTGGCGAAGTCAGCTTCACAGGCGATATCATCGGTGGCTATCGTATCTGTAGTCATCGCGGCATTGATCATCGTGTTCCATGCCTCTACTTTAAATGCGCTATTCGGAAACGCGGATGCGGATGTCCTGCATCATGCGAAAATATTTCTGATCGGCAGCTGCATCTCTTATCCGTTCATTGCGATCTATCAGGCCGTCACAGGCGTGCTCAGAGGCGTAGCGGAGACAAAAGCGTGTCTCGTGCTGTCGCTGATTCTGAACGTATCTTATTTTCTGCTAAATGTTATTCTGATTAAAATGTTCGATATGGGCGTAATTGGATTATCAATCTCGTTAATACTGGCACGTGTGTTAGGTATGGTTGTGTCGATGATTTATTTGTTTAAATATAATCAAACGATTCGGATTAAACTTAGAGATACTTTTCTTATCCATTGGTCTATTTTGAAAAAAATCTTGTATATCGGCATTCCTTTCGCCATGGAGCAAATGTTCTTCAATGGGGGCAAGCTGTTGACCCAGACGTTTATCGTGCATCTGGGCACGCTGGCTATTACAGTCAATGCGATCAGCAACTCGCTGACGATGCTGTTCCAGATCGGGGGTACGGCGCTTAGCGTAGCGATCGTTACGGTAGTGGGCCAATGTATGGGGCGAAGAGATATCGAGGATGCGAGGAAGTTTATCAAGTCCTTTATCGGACTATCGACGATTTTCTTTGTCATTATTACCGTCATCTTACTGCTCATGTTCCCTATGCTGGTGAAGCTGTACGCTCCGCCGAAGGAGATTGTACCTTCTATCTTTGCGCTGATTCTGCTGATTGCAATCGCGCAGCCGATTGTATGGTCGTTCAGCTTCATTATGCCGTCGGCCTTGCGCGCGGCAGGCGATTCCAAATTTACGTCGATCGCATCGCTGCTTTCGATGTGGCTGTTCCGTATTATTTTAGGCTACATTCTTGGCATTACGCTGGGCTTTGGCCTGATGGGCGTATGGGTGGCGATGGTGGCCGAATGGGGCGTCCGCGGCATCATATTCGCTTGGCGGTTCAGAGGAGACAAGTGGTACAGACATAAGCTCATATAGGAAGAGGCCGTCCCCAAAGTCACTTGTGGCTTTGAGGATGGCCTTCTTTAATGAACAGAAAACCATTAATGCTTTTGAGGATCAAGTACAATGATTCTGCCCGTGATGACACCTTCTTCGTCTCGGTGAAATTGCAGCGCCCAATAGAGATCGTCCTTCCCGCTGACGGAGAAACGATCCGAATCGCCAGCCTGACCTTCTCTGAAAAACTTTTCGGGAGACGACGTTATGCTCCAATCCTCATGCTCATAATGAAAGTTCCCCGAATCATCATAGGTCACTTCTTTTACCGATTCCGGAATGATCTGTCCGAGCGACTCGCCGCTGCACAATTTCAGTCGTAATCCATTAATCCAAGCTGCCCATTCAGTTTCCCCGTTGGAGGTTTCCTCGTGGCTCCGCGAAGTTTGGGCAGCGATGGATTCAGCAGTGCTTCCACATAGGCCTCTGCTTCTTCATGATCCGCCTTTGCGATGTCGAGAGGAAGATCAAATAGGAGGGATCTTGAAAGTGAACGCGCAGTGCAAGACGCTCTGGAGAAGTTGACGGAGGAGCGAACTACGATTGTGATTGCACATCGTCTATCGACTGTTCGCAATGCGCAGCGCATTGTGGTGCTCACAGATAACGGAATTGAAGAGCAAGGTACTCATGCTGAGCTGCTGGAACGCAATGGCGTATATGTCAGGCTGTATTATCGGGATCGAGTGGCTCCAGACGGATAAGTCTAGATCAGAAGGACTTCGTGTAGAGGTCCTTCTGGATTCTATGATATGATCGATAAATGGAGGTGTGACGAAGATGAAAGACAGCATCGTAGTCATTACAGGCGCTAATTCAGGAATAGGCAAAGCAGCGGCCCATAAATTCGCAGCAGAGGGATACAGGGTAGTGATGGCGTGCCGCAATTTAGCAATTAGTAAGCCTGTCCAGCAAGAGATAATGTCCATTTCAGGTAATCAAACCGTCGATCTGCTGGAGCTTGACGTATCCTCTTTCGATTCCATTCGTGCATTTTGCGCAGTGTTCAAGGCCACATACAGTAAGCTTGATATTCTCATTCATAATGCCGCTTATCTGAGTCATGGCGAGACGGAGTACAGGCTGAGCTCGGAGCATGTCGAGTTATCCTTCGCCACCAATGCGTATGGTCCGCTCTATATGATCGAATTGCTGGTTGAGTGGCTGGCAAGATCCGACGACGCTAGGGTGCTGAATGCCTGCACGACGAATATTAAAAACTTTTTTGACCCCAAACGATCGATTGAGTTCGATAACCTGCGCGGGGAGCATCGGTCAACGAGAAGGTACAGCTCTTACAAAATGTATGGCGACTCCAAGATGGCCTTCCTGATTTTGACCATCAAGATGGCAGAGCAATGGAGAGAGCGGGGCATTAAAGTAAATGCTATTCAAATTAATCGCGTGAAGCTATCCAAGGAAACGATTGCCAAGATGAAGTCGTACTGGAAGGCGCTGGCTTGGGCGCAAAACCTGACGAATCCGCATCCGTCCGGTATGGCGGACAATTATTATCACATCTGCACATCGGATGTATTCCAAGACGCAACCGGCCAGCTTATCAATCATAAATGTGAGATTGTTCAGCCGTCGGTCAGCGAACAAGGCTTGGATCAGCTTAAAAATATATTCGGCTCCTCCCATTATCCCCGCTATGCAATCGACCACGCCAATGTAGAGAAAGTATGGGGAATGGGGCAAGCGTTAATAGCCGCCCATTCGAGCCGATACTAGATCCGTTCTTGCAGGAGCAGGATGAGATGAAAGCCTAGATATAGGGCCGTGCCCCACATGATAACGGCGGATATGGCTGGGATAAGGGAGAGAATTCGAGATGACCCGACTCGCTGGCCAATGAATTGACCGGCTGCTCCCAGACTGATGAACCACAGCCAAGATGTCAAGATACATAGGATCGCAAATACGAGCTTTGCCAGGCCGGCGTATTGGATGGAGCTGGTACCGATCACGCCAACCGTATCTAATATGGCATGAGGGTTCAGCAAGGATACAGTGAACGCGAAGCCCACTTGTTTTCTGGCGGAGAAGCCATTGCTGCCCCCACTATGCGTATGCACACGATTTCGATTCCTCCATGTGACCCATCCCGTATACAGCAAGAAGCCGCATCCCAGCAAATAAAGCAATGCTTTGATCCAATCATTTTCCAATACGATGACAGAAACGCCTAGCACAGCAAGAGCAATCAGAATCGTATCGCACAAGGCGGCGGTGACGATGACAGGCAGCACCTTGATAAACCTTTTGTGAACCGTTCCTTGCGTAAAAACAAATGTGTTCTGTGCGCCGAGCGGCAGAATAAGTCCCAGCGCCAGAATAAAACCGTGAATTGCTGCTCCGATCATGATGTTGCCTCCTCTTTTTTACCCATTCTAGAGGGAGGGCAGAACGGAGTCGACAACCAAAGGATTGTCATTTGGCCCAACCAATCTGATAAAATAAGAAAAACGTTACGAAAGAAAGATGGATGTTATGACTGAAGAATGGCTTCTCGATCGAAGTTCAACTATCCCGTTGTTTCAGCAAATTTGTGATCGCATAGTAGAGAAAATACGAAATGGCGAATGGCCCGTTGGAACTAAAATTCCGACGCAAAGAGAACTCGCACGCAGGTTCGGAGTCAATCGAAGTACAATTGTGTACGCACTGGATGAACTGACTGCGGATGGACTTATTCAGTCCAGGGTGGGTCATGGAACAGTGGTGGTTAACAATACGTGGAACGTGATCGCTTCCTCGCGATCACATGATTGGGGACGTTATGTGGCAGCGGGGGCACATCAGCCTAATCATCAATGGATTCAAATCATTAATAAAGCGGAAGAGGACAAAGCCATTCTGCGGCTCGGAACAGGCGAGCCCTCCCCGGATTTGCTGCCTGCACACACCATGCTGCATTCCTTGCAGAGCCGCGGAGATGTTCTCTCGCTGAGTTATTCAGAGCCGCGTGGAAGCCTTCGACTGAGAGAAGCCTTGAGCAGATACTTGCTGTCGAAAGGAATCAAGGCGGCGCCGTCTTCAATTCTGATTGTATCCGGCGCCCTGCAAGCCTTGCAGCTCATATCGCTTGGGCTGCTGCGTGAAGGCTCGACGATTCTAACGGAGAGCCCCAGCTACCTTAATTCCATTCATGTCGTTCAGTCCACGGGTGTTCGCCCATGCGGCATGCCAATGGACAAGGAGGGGCTGATCGCGGGGCGAATCGGGCCGATGAAGCGGCAGACGGATGCTGCTATGTTATATACAATACCTACTTTTCATAATCCTACGGGCTGTCTCATGTCCGCATCTCGAAGGGAAGAGCTAATGCGGGTATGTATGCATGAGCGGTTGCCTGTTGTGGAGGACGATGTCTATGGGGATCTCTGGCTGGACGCTTCTCCTCCGGCTCCATTGAAGTCGTTGGACCGCGAAGGGCTTGTGCTGTATATCGGAAGCATGTCCAAGTCACTGGGGCCGGGACTTAGGCTTGGATGGGTAGTTGCGCCTGAACCGGTTATTGATCGTTTGTCCGACATCAAGATGCAGACCGACTACGGGACAAGCGCGCTGTCGCAGTATGCTGTTGCTGAGTGGCTGGAGACGGGGCTTTATGACAAGCATCTTGCCGGATTGCGAGAGGAGTTGCGTCGCAGAAGGAATCATATGTCCACCCTGCTGGACCGTTATATGCAAAGCTATGCGGAGTGGAGTCTGCCGCAGGGAGGGTTCTATATTTGGCTGCGAATTCTCCTTCCGTTATCGGTGCGAAAGTTATTCGAGCTTGCCTTGAAGGAAGGCATTCTTCTACATCCCGGGAGCGTATATGATCCCGGACTGGGCGAACCCTATTTGCGGTTATCCTACGCCTATGCATCTTTCGAAGGGATGGAGCATGGGATAAGCCGGCTTGCGGCGCTCATTTTTCAACTGGGCGGCAAACAGTAGGATGGCCAAGGGGCTGTAATTCATGGCAATCTTTCGACAAAGCTCTTCGATGCAGCGGAGAGAGGCACGCCTTTCAGCGTAGCAATGCCGATCGATCGTTCGGGAACGGGCGGTGTTAGCGGAATCTCAATCAACTGACCGGCAGCCAGTTCCTCTGCAACATACTCTTTCACGATAAATGTTAGTCCAAATCCTCTCTGCGCGAATTGAACGAGCAGATCGAGACTGCCCAGCTCGAACTCTGGCGTCAGCAGGATGTTGTGCGAAGCTGCATATTGGTCCAAATATGCTCTCGTACTGCCGCCAGGCTCCAGCAGTAGCAATGGATATTGCTGGAGGCTTGCCAATTTGAAGGGCGCTTGAGCCAATGAAGAGTAAGCCGGACCACCGACAAGACAGTCTTGCAACGGGGAGCTTCTCCTGATCTGTAAGCTGCTGTCTGCCACAGGCAGATTGAGGATGCCGAAGTCGATTCGCCCTTCTTTTAGAAGCGCGATTGTTTCCGGCGTGGTCCGGTTCGTGACGCGTATGCGAATGTTAGGGAATTGCCTATGAAACGACTCCAGGTAAGGCAGCAAATAATGTTTGCACAATGAGTCGCTTGCTCCGATATTGATTTCCCCGTACTCCAAATTGTGCATTTCCGCAATCTTCTTCTCGCCGCTGTCGATGGCCCGGAAGGCTTGCTCGACATGTTGAAGCAGCACTTCTCCTTCGGCAGTAAGTGTAACGCCCCGCGCGGTTCGGAAAAACAGCTGTCCTCCTAGTCCGCTCTCCAGTTGCTTAAGCGTATGGCTGACAGCAGGCTGCGTAATATGCAGTTTTTGTGCCGCTTTGGTTAAACTCCCTAATTGGGCAGTCCAATAGAAGACGCGGTACCATTCCATATTAAAATCCATAGTCATTACTCCTATTTATATCTGATATTAGTAATATCAATTTTATTAATGTGTCCTTGCACATTATAATCGTTCCTATAAGAGATTACAAATACAGGAGGCGATTCGCAAGTGGCGGTAACAGCGATTGTTGGAGCGAATTGGGGTGATGAAGGCAAAGGCAAGATGACGGATGTGCTTGCTGCCCAATCGTCCTATGTGGTTCGATTTCAAGGCGGAAGCAACGCGGGTCATACGATTATTAACGATTACGGGAAGTTTGCGCTGTCCATGCTTCCCTCTGGGGTGTTTTATCCCGAGGTCACAAATGTCATTGGTCCTGGTGCAGCGCTGGACGGCGATTCATTGTTGCACGAGTTGGAGCAATTAATGGCAAGAGGAGTACCACAGCCAACCTTGAAGGTGTCGGATCGGGCTCAGGTAGTGTTGCCCGTTCATCGATTATTGGACGCGCTGGAGGAAGAGAGACTAGGCAATCGCAGCTATGGCTCAACTAAACGGGGAATCGCCCCTTTTTATGCGGATAAATATGCGAAGCTCGGGGTACAGGTAGCGGATTTGTATGATCGAAACCGCTTGCTAGAGAGAGTGGGGCAACTGCTGGAAGTCAAAAATGTGCTGTTGACTCATCTATACGGACATCAGCCACTGGAAGTTATGCCAATTGTGGAGGAATTGCTGGAGCTGGGAGAGAGATTTCTGCCGTATGTATGTGATACGACGACAATGCTTCAGCAAGCATATAAGGAGCAACAATCGATCTTGCTGGAGGGCCAGCTAGGGGCGCTTCGCGATCCCGATCACGGTATTTATCCGTATTCGATATCTTCTTCCACCTTGGCTGGTTATGCCCCCGTTGGAGGTGGGCTCCCCGCATATGCGTTGACTGATGTGCTGGTTGTAGTGAAAGCTTATTCCAGTTGTGTAGGAGCGGGTCCATTCATCTCGGAGATCGAGGGCGTGGAAGCGGAGCAATTGCGGCTTCGGGGCGGCGATGCGGGCGAATTCGGAGTAGTGACGGGCAGACCGAGACGCGTGGGGTGGTTTGACGCTGTCGCTACAAGGTACGGCTGCATGGTGCAAGGCGCGACGGAAATAGCGCTAACGAATTTGGATGTACTTAGTTACCTGGATTCAATTCCGGTATGCGTAGGCTACCAGTTGAAAGACGGGACGGTTACGGAGCAGTTTCCTGTCAATGCAAAACTGGAGGGGGCCACGCCAGTCCTTCGAGAGCTTCCGGGCTGGAAATGCGATATTTCAGGGGCAAGAGCATTCGACGAGCTTCCCGCAGAAGCGCAGCAGTATGTATCATTTATTGAAACGGAGATTGGCGTGAAAATCTCTTACTTGTCCATAGGTCCGAGGCGCGAGCAGCTGATGAAATTAGGATAAACAGATTATGATTCTGTTTTTAAGCTTGATGAAGTGTCAATAAACAAGCAATAGCGATTGTTTTATTTGCTTATAATAGTTTCACAGAGGCGGCAATGCGGTACCTGTTGGTACGGTCTGCCGTTTTTTTTAGGATTGATTGGACTCACTGTCTTCAAGAACGAAGTGAATTGGGGTAAACTAGAAACGGATGAATGTATTGGTCGTGTAATTAATTTAACAGTTCATTTGGCCAATCATTCCGATTAGCGGTATCACGCTTATCATCGTGGGAACGTTAAACATGAAGCTGGTGGAGCTGCTTCTGGATGAGGTCTCTTATTTGTGCTACGAAATGAATAAGTTGTGACAATCTATGGATGAATAGTGGCAAGTATATTTCTAGAAAGGGTTGAGTAGATGAAAAAAGTAATAGCCGGAGGCATTTTGTTGTTTTGTGGAATCATTCTATATTTGGGCGTCTATATCCCGGCCTCCCAAATTGCTTTCAAGTTAGGCAGTTGGACAACTCCTCCGGGACGTCTCGGAACCGCTCTGAGTCAAACGGGCGGAACGACGCCAATGGTATATGCTGCAATCATGATGGCAGTCGGAGCCTGTTTGTTATTGTGGGGATGCTTTCTGGACGATATTCGTCGTAAGCAGAATGGGAAGCAAGTAGAGACATCTGAGCAATAGACTGTTCACAAATAGATGAAGTACGAAAAGGAGTGATGACGATCGAACAACAAGGCGTAAGGTCGGCAGAAGAAGAATCATTCCTAGGCAAATGGACGGTTTCCCGGCAAATGGGGAGATTCAAATTTGTCGTTACAAGAGGGCTTGTCTATACCCTATTACTATTTGGTTTATGGCTTACTTTAACATGGATTGATATTAACATATCAGAATCTCAACAAGCCTTGTATGGACGTGGGTTCGACTTTTGGATGAGATGTATCATTTGGTTTGTTTGTTATCTCTTGTTGGGTTTGACGTTTGCCTTAAGCAGGTGGAAGCGAAATGAAGAGAAGTTTCACTATTTATCAAAGAGTTGATGATGAAGAGAGTGATTCTGTGGAATCGAAAAGCGGAAAAGTAAAATCAGTCATTCTATTCTCTCTGTTGGGCGCTGTAGCGATTCCAATAGCCGTATATTATATCTTTCAATTCATCTTCTTCGATTATTATAATGAATCTAAAGGGTTATTGCCTGGGATGGGCCATATGTTTATATGCGGAGTAATGATATTTATTAACCTGATTCTTTTTCCCATTGCCAATGTGATGAACTACAAGAAATTGATCACAGAAAACGCAAGCCGGGAAGATGAAGAAAGGTTTGTATCCAAAACGACTTTGATTGTCGTGAGTAGTGCGGTTGTTCAAAGCGTAATTAGTCTTGTTATTGAGAATCCTTTTTAGGAATAGGAGAGTGCAAGCTATGAATAGTCCGGTTCAAAACAAGATTGGTTGTACTTTTATTCCGGTGAGCAACTTGGAGAAGGCAAGAGACTGGTATTGCAATCTGCTCGATTTGCCAACAGACGGAGAGATTTACCATGGGCATCTCTATATACTGCCCATGCAAGGCACTCCCAATATCGTATTGGACAGCAAGATTTATTCGCCGGAGAAGGTCATTCAGGTTCCGTTCATCCAGCTTGTGACAGCGGATATCGAAGCCTCCTATGCCTATATGAAAGAGCACAATGTGGAGCTTCTGAGCAATATCGAGAACGGACATTGGTTCAATATTAAAGATCCGGACGGCAATGTGCTGATGATATGCCAATAGTATGATGGGAAGGGCTTCTAGAATGAAATGTTTTCAATCTGACTGATCGGATAAGCCAGGGCTGCGTAAGGCAGCAACAAAGGGCTTTATTCGGTCAGTTTTTTTGGTTGGTGACGACAATCAACTGAGGAAGCCTTTAATGGGGTGCATTGCATATCAAATTCAGAATGTGATAGAATACAGAACGAACGTTCAGTATAAATATCACTTCCGCCACAATACAGAATGAACGTTCAGTATAAAAAGAATAAGGCAGGTCACTATTTATGAGTAAACAAAAAAACCTACAGCTATTGGAGTCTCAATCGGTCAGTCGCACTTTTTTTCGTTATTTGATTCCATCCCTGCTCGGCATGCTGCTTATCGCAGTCAATATTGTCGTAGACGGCGTGATGGTTGGTAATAAGCTGGGCGCGGAGGCGCTGGCAGGGGTGGGCATCGCAAGTCCTGTCTATACCTTGTTTGTCGCGATGTCGCTATGGATTGGCATTGGCGGTGCAACGATGTATTCTCAAGCTATGGGAGCGAAGGATCCGGATAAAGCGCAGCGAATATTCACCCAGTCCGTTGTTCTTATTGCTGCTGCCACACTGGTTATTGGCATAACAGCGTTCTTCTTCCGCGAACCGCTTGTGTACGCGCTTGGCGCCAATGCGGAGACATACCCGCATGCCTCGGATTATTTGAACGTGATGCTGCTGTTCGGTTTTGTATTCACGGTGGAAAACGCGCTTAGCATCTTCGTCCGCAATGACGGCAATCCGAACTTGTCTATGGCAGCACAGATAACATTTGCGCTATCGAATATTGTCATTAACTATACGGTACTCTACGTGCTGGAGTTAGGTGTTCAGGCGGTCGCCTACGGATCGATTATTGCAGCGTCTCTGGGCATGCTTGTGTTGTTCTTGCACTTCCTGAGGGCTGACAATCGGCTCAAGCTGGGAAAATTCCGCTGGAACAAGGCCTTGCTCCTCTCCGTCATCGTCATCGGCTTCCCGAGCTTTTTGGCGGAAGTGGGTTTATCGGTATTCACGATCTCCCATAATGTTGTGCTGGAGGGAGTTGCAGGAACAAGTGGCGTAGCGGCGTTCTCTATCCTTAACTATATTCACAGCATTGTATTGCTGACGTTCCTCGGGTTAGGAGCGGCTATACAACCTATGATCAGTTATTATCATGGAGGGAACTACACGGAGAAGATACGACAGACCGTACGAATCGCCATCTGGACAGCCCTTGGGGCGGGTACGGTACTCATGCTGCTCATGCTGTGGATGACTTCCGGCATTATCGGAATTTTTGGCGACTTCTCGGTAGAGATCGTAGAGCTTGCAACGAAGGGTCTCCACCTGTTTGTCCTGGCCTATCTGTTCATGGGCGTCAACTTTGTTATGATGACATTCAGTCAGACGACGGGACGGCTGAAGCTGGCGACATGGATTACAGCAGCTAGAGAAATTATATTGATGCTGATCTTTATTGCGGTGTTGCCGAAACTGATCGGTATTACAGGGGTGTGGCTGGCCGTACCTTTGTCGGAATGTATTGTACTTATCACGATTTATTTCTATTATAAGAGGTATGGATTAATCCGCGATAAGGGGACCGGTTGAATGAACAAAAAGAAGCTGCAAAGCGAACAAACCAAAAAGAAGGTAGCCGAAGCGGCTCGGGCGTTATTTGCTCAAAAGGGATATAAGGCGACTTCGATTGAGGATATCGTTGCCGCAACTGGCAGCAGCAAAGGGAATATCTATTACCATTTTCAAAGCAAGGAGGGCTTGTTCCAGTATTTGCTTAACGAGTGGGACAATGAATGGAAGGAACAATGGTCCGAGCTGGAGCGGGACTATGCCACAGTCAGCGACAAGCTGCAAGGACTTGCCGAGCATCTTGTCGTTAATGATCTGAATCATCCGCTCACCAGGGCGACGGATGAATTTCTGACGAGCGAGTGGGAGCGGAGCGACGTTCAGGACGATTTGTCCAGCCATATGAACCAGCATGTCGAATTCAACAAGCAGCTGCTGCAACAGGCGATGGACAAGGGAGAGCTGGCGCAAGGAGATGCGGCAACAATGGCTTACGTGCTTGAGGCGTTGTTTATGGGACTGGCGGAAGTGTCCAAGCGCATGCCGGATCGTGAGGCTACCATCGATATTTATCGCAATGCGATGAACGTGTTTCTGAATGGTACGACCGTCGGTTCTTCCGAAAAAAGATAAATGAAAGAGAAGGGCAGTCGGTTATTCTTAACCGTTACTGCCCTTCTCTTATTTCATGCAGATAGAAGCGTACAACTCCATGTATACCGAGTTTCTTGGCATTATAGCGGTGGCGGCCCAGTTACCCACCGTATGCTGTTCAAGATTAGTTGCCGATACGAATCCTGCAGAAAGGATGGCGAGCAATGCCCCGGCTGTAGATAGACAAGCCTGCCCAAGCCGTAGCGATGCTCCCAGCCAGCGGGATAACGGCTACCCTCAAACTCATATTCCAGGAATACATTTCGAGGAGAAAACGCATCGAATTCGAACATGTACGGTTCTTCGTCAAGCGTGAAGGCTTGGACGCCTTCAAGCAATGGATGATCCTCTTGCGCAGGTAGGTAAGTCAACGGCTGATAGGGAGGATGGCCCGTGAAGCGCGCCCCGATCAGCCCTGCAAGCTCATGACTCGCCTGAAGCGAGATGCCGTTATGGATAACGAGCAGCCCGCCGCCACCCGCAATGAACCGGAGCAGCCCCGCAACTTGCCCGGCTTCCAGAGGCCTGTCCCAGCAATCCGTATAAGAGATCACGGCAGTGAAGCCGTCCTGTTCTAGAGTCTTCAATGTATCGTAATCTTCAGTCGGGAACAGCTCGAAGCCGTCCGCTGCAATTGCTTGCAGCTGCTGGAGCGCAGGCTCCAGCGGATGCCAAGTGCTATGGACATTGTCCCCAATTAACAATAGCTTGGATGGAGTTTTCATTGGAATAGCTCCTTTTCCTATATGCGCTTATGATTTTTTGGCAAAAGACAATCCTCTTTCTTGGAGTGCCGCTTTCAGCATGCGTATACCTTTGGGGCCCATGCCATGCAGCTTTAATAACTCTGCTTCCGTCACCTCGGTAAATTGCTCAAGCTTATAATACCCGGCTAGATCAAGGGCCTGATTAGCAGGCTTGCTGATTATGGGCAGTTCTTTTTCAGGTCTGGAATTAGCGGACATGATCATATAGCTCCTTTCAGTAGATCCATGTACATTCACTCTAAGTATAGCCTGTTGCGTTATTATCGAATATACAAAAACACGCCCGATGAGCGTGTTTTTTCGTATCTAACCGTTAGCCGCAGCGGAGATGCTTTTTTACGTCTGTGAATAGGAAGGGTCAGGCCTTCACGTTCTTTTTCTTAGCCTCATAATTTATCGTTTTCGATCGTCTTCCCATACGATTCGTCCCCATTACCCCCGCAATAATCATGATGGATCCGATCAGAGCATAGATGGTGATTTCCTCTTTCAGGAAAGCGGCACCGGCGACGATGGAGACAATCGTAGACAAATTGGAGAATACGCCTACCTTGGATGCTTCCAGCTTGGATAAAGCATAGTTGGCTGTAAGTGCAGTGAGGAGAGAAGAGAAAATGCCTAAATATAGAACCGAAATGATAAAGGTCCCGCTTAAAAGCGGCTCAAAGATCGTATGAAGCGTGCCCGAAGCCGTATGATTCGTCACGGATGCGATCAAGAAGATCATAAACCCGATGCCAAGCATCAGGTAAGTCACTTCTGCCGGCTTGAACGTTTTCAGAAGCGAACGGGCTAATACGCTGTATCCGGCCGATGTCAGGCAGGATAGGAATAACAGGAGGATTCCTGTCATATTCGACCAATCGATGCCGCTCCCTTTCATCGCAAAGATGAATACCACGCCGAAGGCCGATAGGAAGATGGACAGTTTCTGAAAAGCTGTGGTCCTTTCCCTCAAAAACAGCGAAGCAATGATCATCGTAAGTACAGGCGTAAACGCGTAGAGAATACCGCCTTCAGAAGAAGTGGCATGCTGGAGCCCGAATGTTTGAAGCGTGAAGAAGCCAAGCGGATACAGAGCAGCTAGCGGCAGCGCGGCGAGAAGCCGTTTCCCTCGGAAGTTCAGTTTTACTTGTCCGAACAGCACGGGGATGGTCATGACTGCGAAAGAAATCGCGAATCGGTACACCAGCGTATCGAGAGGTGTCGCTTGTTGCAGCGCCATTTTGGTAAACAGAAATGAAAATCCGACGATAACCGCATTCAGCGTGATGGCTGCATAAGCAAGTTTCATTCCATGAAGTTGATTCATAACAGGTGTCTCCTTGCATTCAGTTTTGGAACGAGTGTGCAGCACTCATGTCCTCTAATAAAAATGATAGGGCGTATTGAAATAGCCAACAATGGCCAATATACAGAACTGTATCGATACAGTTGAATGCTCCATGTATAATAGAAGGGGAAACGGGGTGCAGCGGGATGAAGAAATATACGAGCGTCATGGAAGATATTGAAGGGAAAATAGATGATGGAACGTATCGCCCAGGAGATCAACTGCCGTCAGTACGGGCAGCTGCAGAAGCTTACGGCTGCGGAATCGGCACCATCACTAGAGCGTATGCGGAGCTGGAGAGTCGGCATGCCATTTATGCCATTCCCCAAAGCGGTTATTATGTAGTGGAACGTCCGGGCAGGTCGCCTGGTGACAAGGACACGAATCTTATTGATTTCTCCTCGGCACTCCCTGATGTGGATGTATTTCCTTATCTTGACTTCCAGCATTGCTTGAATAAAGCAATCGATACGTATAAGCATGAACTTTTCACTTATGGCGATCCAAAGGGGCTGGAGAAGCTTAGACAGACACTGGTGTCCCACTTGGCGGAAGATCAGGTGTTCACCGATGTGAGGAGGATCTTGGTCACTTCAGGAGCTAGTCCGGTCCTGGAGGAATTGGCAAGGATGCCGTTTCCGAATGGTAAGAAAACAATTCTGATCGAGCAGCCAAGCTATGATCTATATATTAAATATCTGGAGGCGGAGGGCATTCCAGTAAGCGGAATTGCTCGTTCAGCCGCGGGCATGGATATGAACGAACTCGAACAAAGGTTCAAAAACGACAGCATCAAGTTCTTCTACACGATGCCAAGATTTCACAATCCGATCGGTACATCCTTTAGCACGCAAGATAGAAGGCGTATTGCCGATCTCGCCAGCAAGTATGACGTCTATATCGTGGAAGATGATTATATGGCAGATCTGGGTCTCGAAAGCGGCTTTGATCCGATTTATTCGTATAATCGCACCTCCCATGTCATCTATGTGAAAAGTTTTTCGAAAATCATATTTCCGGGCTTGAGGCTCGGGGCAGTGGTATTGCCGGAGAAGCTGACATATACCTTCTACGCTAGCGGGCGATATTCCGGTCCCTCTCTTCTCTCACAGGCTGCGCTTGAGGTCTATATGAATAATGGCATGTATGCGCGCCACAAGAGCCGGATTGGCAGTCAGTATACGACAAGAATCCGTATGCTGAATGAGGCGCTGAGCCGTTGGGATCATGAGGGCATTATGGAGATCTCCCATAAGGGCGCAGGCATCTATGTGCAATTCAAGCTGCCGAAGACCGTCAATCTGGAACGACTCATTCATAGTCTTGCCGCGAGAGGAGTCAGTGTCATGTCCGGCAAAGACTTCTATTTGTCAAATTGGCTGGATCGGGAGAAATTTTTGCGAATCAGCATCTCGCGCACAAAGCCGGAGAAGATCGAAGCGGGTGTCAAAGCGATTTTGGAGGAAGTGAAGAAAGCCAGGGGGTAATGCGAGAACGTAATTGCCAACATCTGATGAATCATGGTATATTGGTTTCATTATGACGAAGGAGGTGAGGTAGGTGAATCTTGAGATGGCCAACAATCGTATTAGCCAGCTGCCTGTGGCAATGTCTGGCATTGTTCATACTGTTTTCGTTAACGGGAGCAGTCTGTCTAATTTCAACCATACGATTACACCATTCGCGAGAAGACGCCTACCTTAACCACTACGGATAGCTATACCATCCAGAGGGTCGCGGGCTTGTTGTCGCGGCCCTCTTTTTGTATGCGCGCAGGTCAGGGTCTTCATCTATAGGAGGAACTTTAGATGATTATTGTACAAGTGCAGAACGTGAAAAAATATCATGCAGCCAATCTGGTGCTGGAGAATATAACCTTTCAATTAAAAGAAGGTGGCAAAGTGGCTTTGATTGGCCGCAATGGCAGCGGTAAATCAACGCTGCTGCGCCTAATCGCAGGGCATGATGGGGCTGACGAAGGCGTATTGACGATCAAGAAGGGACTTCGGATTGGCTACCTGCCGCAAATACCAGCGGAGTTTGAGCGGTTGACGGTTTATGAGGTGCTTGCATTCGGCTATAGGGAATTGCTGGCCATTCGGGAAGAGATGGCGGAGCTGGAGAAGGCCATGTCCTCGTCCGAGGCGTTGGCGCAGCCCGGGAAGCTGGAGCATCTGCTGGCAGCCTATGCGAAGCTGCAGGAGAAATTCGAGCAGGGCGGCGGCTATGAGATGGAGACAAATATTGATCAGGTTGCAGCGGGCTTGCAGATTGACCGAAGTCAGGATAGTCGTATCTTCGGCAGTCTGTCCGGTGGAGAGAAGACGCGTATTGTGTTAGCCTCGCAGTTGGTCGTTAGGCCGGAGCTGCTGCTGCTTGATGAACCGACGAATCACCTGGACCTCAAAGGAATCGAGTGGTTGGAGCAATTTCTTAACCGATATGAAGGGGCGTACGTCATTGTATCGCATGACCGTTACTTCCTGGATGCCGTCACAACCGAGACGATCGAGGTGGAGGACGGAGAATCCCAATTGTATTTGGCCTCTTACAGCGGGTATGTGAAAGAGAAGGAAGCACGATTGCTTCAGCAATTCGCACAATTCCAGGAGCAGCAGAAGGTGATCAAAAAAATGAAGGAGACGATTCGCCAGCTTGAGGAGTGGGGCAGAATCGGCGATAACGGGAAGTTCTTCAAGCGAGCCGCTTCCATCCGCAAGGCGCTTGAACGCATGGAGAAGATCAAACGGCCGGTACTGGAGCGGAAGACGGCTGAGTTTGAGCTTTCTCCGCAGGATCGCTCCGCGCGAAGAGTATTGGAGTTCTCCGGCGTACGCAAGCAGTATGGCGACCGGGTCATTTTAAGCGAGGCTGAGGGCAGTCTGCTCTACGGGGAGAAAGTCGCTCTTCTGGGCGACAATGGCGCCGGGAAGACGACGCTCCTGAAGCTTGTGCTTGGTACAGAAAGCCCGGATGCGGGCGACATGACCATCGGCTCGCGTGTAGATATTGGCTATCTGGCCCAGCAGGAGGCGAGGGTGAATCCGAAGCAGACAGTGCTGGAGTACTTCCGCATCGAGGATGGCCTTGAGGAAGGAGAGGCCCGCAATGTACTGGCGCATTACTTGTTCTACGGCAATGATGTATTCAAGCCGCTGTCATCGCTGTCTGGAGGAGAATGGTCCCGGCTGAGGCTCGCGTTGCTCGTGAGGCGCAAGCCCAATCTTCTGCTCCTGGACGAGCCGACCAATCATCTTGATATCGATTCGCGGGAAGCACTGGAGGAAGCGCTGGAGGAATTCCCCGGTACGATTCTGGCTATCTCTCATGACCGCTACTTTATGAACCGGCTTGCCAAGCGGATCTGGGAGCTGGAACAGGGCCGAATTGTCTCTTATCTTGGTGATTACAATCGCTTCAAGGAGAAGCGAATGGAACGAACGACAGTGGAACTCCCTTTAGGGAATAAAGAGGGAGGAACAGCTTCGTCGGGCAAGCAGATTGGAGCTGCATCGCGATCGGCAGCGGAGAGGCAACCGCAGAAGTCTGTCGGTCAAGACGGCCGGACGAAGAACGGCGAGCAACTGCGAGAGCAACTGGAGAGCGAGATAGCCAATCTGGAGCAGCAACTAAAGGCGATAGACGGCGAACTCATGGAGCGATCCGAGAGCGGCAATATGGAGCTGCTTGAGCAAGGCTGGAGTGAGCGTGAAGCGCTGGAGGCGAAGCTGTCTGCTCTGATGGAGAAGTGGATGGAACATTCCAGTTAAGCGGGATGTGCTACTATAGCAGTAGACTATTTTATCGAAAGCGGTGATCCCTCAGATGTCCATCTATATCGCATTGCTTCGAGGCATTAATGTAGGCGGGAAAAATAAAATCAAAATGGCGGAGCTGCGGGAGTCGCTTGGCACAATCGGCTTGCAGCGTGTGCAAACCTATATCCAGAGCGGCAACATTTTGTTCGAATCGAATGAAGAAGAGCAGCCGCTCCGGGAGCGCATTGAACAGACGATCGAGGCCGACTTCGGACTGGCGATCAAAGTCGTCATGAGGACGCTTGATGAGCTAAGAAGCATAAAGGGGAACCTGCCTTTCTCGGAACAGCAAGTTGCGGAAGCCAAAGCTTCCGCAGAAGGGGAAGTACTGTATGTGTCGATGCTGCTGGAGCGGCCGCTGCCGGATAAGCTGGAGAAGCTTGGGAGCATCGACACCGGAGAGGACCGCTATGTGCTTGACGGGATCAATTTGTATCTGCTGTATAGCCTCAGCGTTCGCAATTCCAAGTTGTCTGCCCATGTGGAGAAGCTGGGCGTCCCATCTACCGTGCGGAACTGGAATACGATCAACAAGCTGATCGAGTTGGGCAGTGAGATGGAAGCTGCTGCGCTCTCCTAGAGCGGAACAATACAGTGCAGGCAGAAATCAGGTCCGAGGCAACAGTCCTTGTACCGGATTATTTTTCCTCCTGCCCATTATGCGCGCTTTGCTCCAAGCTGCTTCACCTGATTCAGCCACTTGTCCCGCTGCTCGGGAGTGGAAGGCTTAACAGGTGTAATCTCAGTGATGCGCACAGGCTTAATGCCGCAGAACTGCAAGATGTTGCGCTTCATGACGTTATGGCCCGCCCGCCGATAAATCAACCGATTAAATAAGGACGGAGTGTCCATTGTGACGATCAGATGCGCCGTGCGCCCGACCAGCAGCTTATCCCATAACGGGGAGTTTTGGCGGTATTTGAAGGCGAAGCCGGGCAGGAAGACGCGGTCGATAAATCCTTTGAGAAGCGCTGGCATGGCGCCCCACCATGTCGGGTAGACGAAGACGAGATGATGCGCCCAACGGATGAGCTCCTGTGCTTCTGCGAGCTCCGGTTCCAGCTCTGTCCTCTGGCGATAACCGTACTGGAGTATCGGATCAAAGCTGAGCTTGTTCAGATCGAGGTAACGCACTTGAGCTCCATTTCCTTCGGCGCCTGCTATATAAGCTTCAGACAACGCGGAGCAAAAGCTTTTGGGATCGGGATGACCGTTAATGACCAGAATATTCGTTTTCATCGAGATGTTCCTCCTATATGATAGTGGTGTAGGACTATGTCAAGCATATAAGGATTCTGATTGCAACACTATGATCTAATGCGCAATTGGAATTGTTTATTTGCGCAGTTGGAGGTGAAGGATATGAACGAGCCAAGCGTAGCCATCTCGATGGTATTTCCCGTCATGAAGACGATTGTGCATAAAGGATATAATGCGGAGGACTTCTGCCGTTATGCGTCCTTCGACTCTGCTTTATTGCAGGATGTGGAGGCGCGTATTCCAGGCTCGGAGCTAAAGCGGCTTATGATTGAGGCGGCGATCTATACCAATGATGATCATTTTGGTCTGCATCAAGGACTCATTATGGAATTTGCCGATATGGGCTTGCTCGGTTATGTCATGATGCATTCCCCTACAATTGGCGATGCCTTAGACGCATACCAACGGTACAATCTGATTCTGTGCAGCGGGTTTAATCTGGCGTGGGATGTCGTGGATGACGACTTTCTGTTGACGATGAGGCTGCAGGAGGGCAGCGAGGATTCCCGTCATTGTATGGAGGAGATGGCCAGTTCGCTCTTCCGTATGATCGGCAAGCTAAGTAACCGGATTATCCCGCTGTATGAGGTTCAATTTTCGCATGAGGCACCATCCGATATAGAACCGTACTTGCCTGTATTTGGCCGGGTACCATCCTTTGGCTGCGAGAGCAATAGCTTGCGCATGAGCAGGGAAACACTGGATTACCCCGCTATTTATTCCGATCCCAGGCTGTTGTCCGTCTTCGAGACGATCGCTCAGGAAACAAGGGATGGGATGTCGGAGTCTGCAGGGTTGCAGGAACAAATGATGCGTTGGATGAGAAAGACTCTGCCGACCCGCTTTCCCACCCTGCAGCAGGCCGCGGAGCAGTTCGGCATGAGCGTCAGGACGCTTCAGCATAAGTTGAAGTCCGAAAGCACGACCTTTAATGATCTATCTGTGCAAGTTCGCAAGGAGACGGCAATGAGGTATTTGCGCAATCGCAACGCTTCTGTCGGCGATATTGCATATGCCCTGCATTTCTCCGAGCCAAGTGCGTTCCAGAGCGCATTCAAGAAGTGGACGGGAATGACGCCCGGCCAATACCGGGCGAATCCGGAGCAAGCGAATGAGGAAAGCGGAGCCTATACCTCAGCTTCGAGAGCGGCGGGCAGCAATCCGGCCTCCTAGAATAGTCACAGAATCGAATAAGGGGAATAGAGAAGCCTGTTGAGCGATCTCAACAGGCTTCTCTGGGGCATATAGGCTTGCATCAAGCTTTACACGGAAAAAAATCGAATGAGTCCTAGAATCGCAAAGCCAAACAGTACGGTACCGGAGCCGACACCCGTAATGGCGCTTCTGGCGACCTGAAGCTTCGGGGCAAGGAATAGGGAGATAAGGGATATGGCAACTAAGAGAGCCGCAAGCACGTATAAGCTAGGATCATCGAACACCCCTACAAGAGCGATAAAATGAATGCCGACGATAAAGGCGATCCAAGGCGCAACGAAGTCGCTTCGTTTTTTGCGAATCAATAGAAAAGCCCCGAGTCCAGCCAGGAAAAACTCCATATAGACGGTGATCAAATAAGTTGTGAATGATGAACTTTCCTTTAGAGCAGACGCTTCTCCCCAGTTGGTAATGCTCAAATATACGCCAAACAAGCAGACCAGCAGAGCAATACCGGATGCAATACCGAGATAGGGACGCCAGCCGCGGCGTGGACGCTCCTGCGCCCATCCGAACCAGACAAAGCTGAACATGCCGAAGATGGATGCGTACATAGCATAATCCCGTATGTAGTCCATGGAACTCCTCCTATGTCATAACCAGACTTTTGAAACAGGTGCGTTTTTACTATATCATGGATAGAAAAGAATATACGATAGTGGGCCCCAAATATGGTGATGCAGCAGAAACGGAGGACGTGAAGTCATGATCGTGAATAAAAGCAGTAAGCCCAAAAAAATCATGATGATTGCAGCGCTTGGAGGTGCGGCTGCGCTTTTATGGGGAGCGCTGTTCGTATGGGCTGCCGAGCCGCTGGGCAAAACGCCAACGCAGATAACAGAGCCTTCGGTGTTGTATGCGGGATATGATTTGGAGCAAATCGCCGAGGATATGACGCAGTACGTCGGCGATAACTCCAAGGTATCTCGAATTGCCAGCTGGCTGCCGTCCCCGGATTCCCGCTACATGCAGAGATATATAGCGATTGCCAGCTCGGAGCAGCCCTATGGTTTGACGCTGTTTTACGAGCCTCTGGACGCGGCTGGCTACGGAGAGCTGCCGGAGGCAGCGAGGGATTTGGAGTTTGCGGAGCAAAGCCGCAACAATGCAATTGTTTTGTTCGCGATGATCGGCAATGTAGACCGACTCACGTTCGCATACCGCAATACGGGAGCGCCTGATGAGTTGATAACGTCCGATTATGTACCACTGCTTGCATACAATCGCTCGGATTTCTCCTTTGAAGCCGATTTTGCGGATAAGCAAAACCATGTTGAGCGGCTGGGTCAGTATTTGGAGCAATCGCAATCAGAAGCGAACGTTGCTGCCGCCTTGCCAGGGGAAGTGAATCCAGTATCCTATGTGTCCGAATCGCCGGATGGGGAGTATTTCTTCGAAGTGTACGGCCAGGTGGAGCATGTCACGTCGGGAGGCATGATGGCTGCGGAAGGCATCAGACTTCTGAGGGCTGGCAATGGAGAAGTGCTGTGGGAGCTATCCCCGGGCTACTATCAGCAGTCGTTCCTATGGTCGCCGGATAACCGGTATGCCGCGGTATCTTACCAAGCGAGAACCGGAGGTGGTACGGTTATCGTCGATACAGAGGGGGGTGCGGAGCTTGCCGTACCGGATGTGGAGGCGATCCGCGATTTTTGGGACGGACAGACCACGGTAGATGATCAGCGTCCTGATCCTTACTTGGAAGCTCTGGAATGGGTGGATTCGGATCGCTTGCGTCTGCGTATACAGTGGGAAGGCGAAGATGCGAGGTATGAGGGGGAGCTGGTCTACAGCATGTCGAACCAGAAAATTGTGGAACTGAACTTGAGAGAATCAGGGATATAGGCGGAGCTAGAGAAGGCTTTGAAAGGTGATTCCTTTGTCTGAGCTGAAGGCAAGGGAATAGTTGCGCCACACGCCATTAAGGCGGCAATCAATCGAAATGCAGAAATAGCGATGCAGGGATAACCATCCCGCACCGCTATTTTTTTGTTTCGCATATGGTTTTTCAGTGAGCAACCTATCTCCACGTTAATTGGAGCTTTGTTAGCTTTGGAACCTTCGCATGCGTACCCGCATGGTGGCGTGAGAGTAAGGAGGCTAGGAGACTCCTCCTGGATCCTTACTCCTCGTCTACAAAACCTTAAATCTACCATAACATTCCAATGACAAAACTTGTCTAGAGTTAGGCTTAAGACCAACAAGAGAGGATGTATGGTATTGGCTAGCATGCAGGAAGGGAAGCTGGCGCTGCCGGCACAGGCTGTCCGCGCTCATCGCGTGGCCAGAAAATCGTCAGCTCGTGTAAGAAGATGGAAGGAAGTATCGCTCGGCTACTTATTTTTGGCCCCGTCGCTTGTGCTTTTTGCCGTGTTTCTATTTTATCCGCTCGTAAAGTCGCTCTATCTCAGTCTGCATCTGACAGATCCGAGAGGCAGAATCGCGGAGTATGTCGGTTTCGATAATTTTGCCCAGCTGCTCTCCTCCAGCATGTTCTGGAACAGCTTGTCGGTTACGGCGCTCTTTACGCTGCTTACTGTACCCGCTGGCATCGTCATTGGTATTGTGACGGCGGCATTGACACATATCAAGCTGCCGGGAATGAGAGGGTTTCAATTTGTATTCTCGCTGCCGCTTGCGATGTCGGTCAGCACATCGGCAGTTATCTGGATGATTCTGTTCCATCCGTCGCTCGGCATACTGAACTATATCCTTCAGCAAGCCGGATTATCCCCGATCCAATGGCTGACAGACCCTTCGATGGCTCTATTGTCCATCTCCATGATGACGATCTGGATGCAATCCGGTTTTAATTTCATTATGGTGCTCAGCGGGCTTCAGGGCATATCCGAGGATTATATCGACAGCGCCAAGATTGACGGGGCCGGTCCGTTTCGAGCATTTGTCCAAATCGTACTTCCGTTGCTCTCACCCACACTGTTTTTCCTGACCGTTATCTCGATTATCGGTTCGTTCCAGGCATTCGGTCAGATTCACCTGATGACGAAAGGCGGGCCGGCCGGCTCGACGGAAGTATTCGTTTATTCGATTTATAAGGAAGCGTTCGTAAATTATCAATACGGTACGGGCAGTGCCTTCGCGCTTGTGTTATTCGCTATCATTCTCGCTTTGACGATTGTCCAGTTCGCCTTTGTGGAGAAGAAGGTGCATTACCAATGAGAAATCCGGTTGTTTTGTTGCAACGCACGGCCTTATACGCTGCCCTGGCCTTGCTCGCTGTTGCGGTGATCTTCCCGATATTATATACCGTGCTGCAAGCGCTGCTGACACCGGAGCAATCCAGTCAATATCCGCCAGTGCTCTGGCCGGATCAAGTCTACTTCGGTAATTTGGAGAAAGTATTCAGCCTGATCCCGATTGGAACCTTTATCGGCAACAGCTTTATGATCGCCACGACGATTATGATCGGCCAGGTATGCATTGCTTCAATGGCGGCGTATGCTTTCGTTTATGTAGCGTTTCCTGGCAAAAAGTTTTGGTTCACCTTGTTTCTGACCACCATGATGATCCCATGGGAAGTGACGATTATCCCCAATTATTTGACGGTGAAGTCATGGGATTGGATCGATTCGTATCAAGGATTGACCGTTCCGTTTCTGGCTTCCGCGTTCGGCGTGTTTCTGCTCAGACAGTTTTTCTTGCAGCTGCCGCGCGAGCTGTTCGAAGCCGCAAAAATAGATGGAGCCGGCCATGTCCGCCATTATTTGACGATTGTGCTGCCGCTGTCGCGTCCAGCCCTTGCATCGTTGTCTGTATATGTATTTCTCCAATCATGGAACATGTATTTGTGGCCGCTTCTCATTACGAACAGCGACGGTATGCGAACGGTGCAGATCGGGATCAGCATGCTTCAATTTGAAGAGATGGTGTCCTGGAACAACGTCCTTGCAGGTGTAGCTGTCGTCTTGCTTCCGTCTCTCCTATTGCTTGTGCTTGGGTTGAAGCAGTTGGTGAGAGGCATAACGGCAGGGGCGGTAAAAGGTTAGTTTCCGGTATGAGTGACAGGGATATAACCAAGCTGGAAATATGATCGGAATTGGGATTGCCAAAGGTGTTGGCGTCATCCGCTTGCGGGTGTTTCCATAGAAGATCGATGGGCTTATCTATCGTAAGCTTGTCGGTCGATCAATCTACGAAGTGACAGAGAGGGAGAGATTCATGAAGAGATCATTACGAGTAGGATTCGCTATCCTGATGTCCGTTGTGCTGATGGTACTGACGGCATGCGGTGGCAGCAATGCAGGAAGCAATGGGAAGCAGTCGAACCAGTCGGGCAATGAAAAGGGCAATACCCCCCCTGCGACTCAATCATCGCAACCATCGCCAGCCAACCCGATTAAAGTAACATGGTGGCATTCCATGGGTGGGGAACTCGGCGAAGCTGTAAAGCAACTGGTAGTGGATTTCAATCAATCGCAAAGTGGTATCGTAGTTGAAGAAGTATTTCAAGGTACATACGACGAAAGCTTGAACAAAATGAAAGCTTCCATGGACTCTAAGTCCGGGCCGTCGTTGATTCAAGTATACGAGATCGGCTCCAGATTCATGATCGACTCCAAGGCGATCACTCCAATTCAGACGTTCGTGGATGCGGAAGGCTATGATCTGTCCCAACTGGAAGAGAATATTACAAATTACTATACGTTTGACGGCAAGCTTCACTCCATGCCATTCAATACCTCCAACCCGATTCTTTATTACAACAAGGACTTGTTTAAAGCAGCGGGTCTTGACCCGGATAAGGCACCGGCAACCTTCGAAGAGGTGAAGGAAGCGGCAGCCAAGCTGACGAAGGATGGACAAGCAGGCGCTTCGTTTGCCATCTATGGCTGGTTCATGGAGCAGTTCTTCGCGAACCAAGGCGCGGATTATGTGAATAATGGCAACGGACGTACTGCAGCTGCAACAGAATCGCAGTTGAACAACGAGACCGGAGCAGCGACGCTGGCTTGGTGGAAGGACCTTATCGACAGCAAAGCAGCGCTTAATCTGGGTCGTTCTACAGCGGATACCAAAAAGGCATTTCTCGCTGGACAAGTGGCTATGACGCTTGATTCTACAGCATCGCTGCGCGGAATTGTAGACGCAGCTGAGGGCAAATTTGAAGTTGGAACGGGTTATTTGCCGAAGGCTGCCGGTGCGAAGGACGGCGGCGTAATTGTTGGAGGAGCGAGCCTATGGGTTCTGAACAACAAACCTGAAGAAGAGCAGAAGGCGGCATGGGAGTTTATTAAATATTTGGGGCAGCCGGCTACTCAAGCGTACTGGCATGTCAACACGGGCTACTTCCCGATTACGAAAAAAGCGTATGACGAGAAGCTTGTCGCCGACAATTTGGCGAAGTATCCGCAGTTCCAGACAGCGGTGGATCAGCTGCATAACTCCAAGCCAAGCACCGCATCGACAGGCGCAGTTATGGGCGTGTTCCCTGAAGCAAGGCAAATCGTAGAAGGCGCGATCGAAGAGGCGCTGACGGGTGTCAAGGACCCGCAAAAAGCGCTGGATGACGCAGCCAAAGCCATCTCCGACAAAATCGGAACCTACAATAAAACCTTAAAGTAATCTCTGTAACAAGCATCCTCTTCCTCATCGAGGATAAGCTCTCATGTAGTAGACATTGTATAAAAACTAGACTACAAGCTGATTCCTGTTCACAACAGGGGTCAGCTTTTTTGTACAAAGCTTCGCTAATGTTTTCTCTATTGTTTTATAATAAGGTTGATCTTATATTGATAATAGTTCTCAAAAACTATTCAAGAGAGAGGTCAATCACATGTTCAACATGAAGTACCGTTTGCTGCTTTTAAGTCTTCTGCTCATTATCGGAAGTATTTTGTCCGCTTGCGGCTCTGATTCAAAGCTTCCTACATCGCAATCGCCGCACTCGTCATCTGCTGCAGTTGAGAATGAGACGCGCCTATATAAGGATTTTAGCGGTCGTGAGGCAGTCATTCCCGTCCGTCCACAGAGGGTGATTATGATTAGCGACAATCCCGGCGATATGCTTGCGCTTGGCGTCAAGCCGATCGGCAATGATGTTCTCGGCGAACCTTTTGTCTACAAGAGTGAACTCGACGGTATTGAAGATATCGGGTACCCGCATAACCTGGAGAAAATTATTTCGTTGGAGCCGGATCTTATTCTGCAAACGTTCGATAACGATGCTGCAGATATCGAGGTTTACGAGAAGATGAGTAAAATCGCTCCGACCGCCCTGTATAATCGAGGTGCTGGCACTTACGAACGTATTCGAGAAATTGCCGACATTCTCGGTGTCAAGCAATCGGCAGAGGATTGGATTACTCGTTACGAGAGCAAATCTCAGAAGATGTGGGACAGGCTCGATTTAAAAGAAGGGGAGACGGCAACCGTTTATCTTAGACTGGCAGGTCGATATTACGTCATGGGCAGCTACAGTATAACGCTGTTCTTGTATGAACCGCGAGGCTTCCGCCCGACGGCGAAGGTACAGGAGCTCATCGACAAGAATGAATATTTCATGGAAATCTCCGAGGAAGTACTGCCTGATTATGCCGGAGATTACATTTTCCTATTGAGTTTGCCAGGAACCGAAGATGAGAAGGCTGCGAAGGAACTGATGGAAAGTCCGATTTGGAATACGATTCCGGCTGTCAAAGAGGGTCGCGTTACGGTCGCCGACATTAGCTGGAATGCCAGCGACCCCATTACGATGGAACGAATTCTGGATGAGCTGCCTAAATGGCTAGGGAAATAGTACAACCTTCCTGACAAACGATCTCAACGTAATAGTTGAATCGTTTGTCTTTTTTATTTACAATGATGATAATGATTCTCACTTAAGGCGGTTGGTTTATGTCAACAGATTCCCACAATATTCAGGATAAAGCGATGTGCTTTGTCCTTGACGATGTAAGCTTGCTCGTATGCCGCAGAGAAGACCGTCTGCTTTATCGGACCAGTCGGCATCATATTATCGTTTTCTTTGCCAGCTCGGGAAGGTATCGAATATCCAATACTGAACGGCAGATTGATTCTGGATTATGTTTGTTGCTTCCGCCTGGCTGCGAGATTGAATTGATAGGGTCTGCGGAGGAAGTTCAATGTCATCGGATTTCCTTTGATGTGTGGGGCTGGGGGGAGGAAGAACCGCTGGCTGTCGTAGATGAGGGTTGGCCCTATACTAGACCCATTACAGTAACGGATACCACCCTCTTGCTTGATGCGATCCAGCGACTTCAATCGACGCAGACGCAGCAAGGAAGTTCCTGGCGAATGCGCCAAGCAATCGCATTGCAAGAATGGATCTGCCTGCTGCTGGAACAGTATGAGCAGTCGGTTGGACGATCGGTCTTCAGAGAGACAGACAACATTCGCATGACCATCCGTTACCTTGCTGAACACTACACCGAGAATATATCCGTCAATCGACTAGCCAACATGGCTGGAATGGAACGTGCGAAGTATAGTGCTGCGTTTCAATTGTATATGGGAAAAAAGCCTTTGGAATATGTAAATAGTCTGAGAATCGAAAAAGCGATGAAGCTTCTTGACGAGTTCGAGCAGCCGCTCCGAGTCATTGCCAGACAGGTCGGCTTTAGTGACGAATACTATTTCAGCAAACGTTTTACTCAATACGTCGGCCTTCCTCCAAGGATGTATGCCAACATTAGTCGAAGCGCTGCTGAGGAACTTCTGCCAGCTAACGAGACGAATCCTTCTTATGAAGCCCGGCGCATTGTCATTACGGGTTCTATGCTTGGCGAATTATTGGCGCTGGGCATTAAGCCGGTAGGCGCTGAATTGACGATTATAAAGAGCCAGGTCGTCTATCGGGACTTGTTGCAGGAAGTGACGGATGTCGGAACGCTGGGCGAACCGTCGCGAATAGCAGCCTTGTGTCCCGATTTAATCGTGCTGAGCTGCAAGCTGAATCGGTATTATAATCAGCTGCTTTCCATCGCCCCGACCGTCATACTCGACAACAATTTGCAGACTTGGGAGCGGCTGCTTTCGGTTGCCGAACTTGTGGGTAAGCAAGAGGAAGCCGAGGCGTGGATTACCGGCTACGAAAAACGTTGGGGAATGATGTGGGAATCCCTCCATGCCGATAAGAAGTTGCATGAAACGGCAGTTGTCCTGCTTCTCTTTCAAGGACAGCTTTATTTGATGGGCAATTCGGGATTTGCTGTTTCCCTTTATCATGCGAACGGATTTTTGCCTCCCGATTGTGTCATGAAGCTGATGACGCAAGGAGAAGCCTTCCGTAAGGTGTCGGTGGATACGCTGTCCCATCTGGATGGGGATCGGTTGTTCCTGTTGACCGACTTTGGTGAGATCGACAACCAGAACGTAGAGTGGCTGATGAATACGCAAGGCTGGCAAGCGATGGATGCAGTGAAGAGAGGTTGTGTTCATATGGTTGAAAGTTCTTGGAACTACGATGATCCTGTGACACGTGATCGGCTGTTGTCTGTCCTGCCAACGATTTTGCGATTTCATTCGGCAGATCAGGTCACGCTGGCTGGATGTGTTTAGCAGGCCCCCCGCACTGTTTGATGAGCCACGACTACATGACGAAATCCGAAGTCGCCAAGGGCTATTCTTGTAAACTCCAGTTGAGGGGTAAAAGATGGCACTCACCTGCCTGTGTAAAAAACGCCCTCTTCTGCATCGAGCGGAAGAGGGCGTTTTGCGTAGACAACAACTGTATTCCTTGTGATCGTGTGTGAGTAGAGGTTATAATTTTGATAGATTACGGCAGGATATGTCCAGCCGCTGTATAGATGCCGTACCATTCCTCGCGCGTCAACTTGATGTCGGAGCCTTGGCATCCGTCTTTCAGGCGTTCGACGTTAGTGGTGCCCAGCACGACTTGAATGTTGGCCGGATGTCTAGTGATCCAAGCAACGGCAATCGCCGTACTGGATACGTCGTATTTGGCTGCGAGGCTGTCGATCAGCGTGTTCAGCTCTGGATAGTTTTCCAGATCGCCCAGGAACGGACCATCGAAGAACCGTTTTTGGAATGGCGACCATGCTTGGATGGTAATGTCGTTCAGACGACAATAATCCAGCACGCCGCTGTCGCGATTAATCGATTGATCGATATTCATATTCAAGGCAATGCCGGAATCGATCATCGGCGTATGCGTTGCGCTAAGCTGCATTTGGTTCACAATGAGCTTGTGGGACAAATGCTTCTGCAGCAGCTCAATCTGCATGGGCGTATGATTCGATACGCCGAAGTAGCGAACTTTGCCGCTGGCGTGAAGCTCGTTGAATGCTTCCGCTACTTCTTCAGGCTCGACGAGCGTATCAGGGCGATGCAGCAGCAAGACGTCCAGATATTCGGTATTTAGTCTTTTGAGAATACCGTCGGTCGAAGCGATAATATGCTCCTTGGAGAAGTCGAAGAAGCCTTTTCGTATTCCGCATTTGCTCTGCAGGATCATACTCTCGCGCAAGGTTGCATTCATGCCGATGGCTTGGGAAAAGTGTTCCTCGCAGGATCCCGCGCCATAGATGTCGGCATGGTCGAAGAAGTTGACATCTTGCTCGATAGCCGTGCGTATGAGCTTCTCCGCTTCCGTCAGAGATAGCTGCTTTAGGCGCATATTGCCCATAACAATGTTGGATGCATGTAGATCCGTCCCGGCGATGTCTATATATTTCATGTCTTGATTCCTCCCGAATTTGAGTATAATTAGGATACATATCTACGATAAACGCTAGAGTGGACTCTATGTCAACAGTCTGCTAATAGGATGTCTCAAATTTAGGGAAAGAAACCGCATATGTTGCAATTAAGTATTAAAACGATGACCAATGAAACGGGGAGGACGGATATGAACTATACCATCTCGCAAGCCGCACAAAAAACGAATTTGTCCATCCATACGATACGTTATTACGACAAAGAAGGTTTGCTTCCATTTGTGTATCGTGAGAACGGTACGAGAGTATTCCACGAACAGGATATCGACTGGCTCGACCTGCTTTGCTGCCTGAAAAATACGGGTATGCCCATTAAGGATATCCGCACCCTTATTCAGCATTGTATGGATAATGATGCGGTGCTGGAGAAGGGAGTGGCCATCCTGGTTCGTCATCGGCATAACGTAGAGGCTCAGCTAAAGGAGATGCAGCGCAGCCTGGATACCATTGATTATAAAATCAAGCATCTGCCCCAGATGTTTCGGGAGAAGTTCTCTAGTGAAGCATCGGAATCGCACAATGAATAGCGTTAAGATCCGAACTTTTGCTTATAATGCGCCAGTGCAACTAACGGCCATATGTACCGGTAGCTATGGTAATGGATGTAGAAGTAACCCGGCAGGCCGGAGCCAGTAGGATAGTCCGTTGTCCAGTTGCTTTCCGGCAAAAAGGCGATGAGCCGCTCGATGCCGCGATGGATCGCGGGAGTCGCCTCCGGCGATATGGCGATCAGCGCATCCAGCGCCCAAGCGGTCTGGGATGGCGTGCTGGCGCCGATAGAAACATAATGCGACTTGGAGTCGCTGCGGCACGATTCACCCCAGCCGCCATCGGATTGTTGCATGCGCAGGAGCCATTCGGCTCCATTTTTTATGGAATGGTGACTCGCGGGCAGCCCGGCTGCGACCAGCCCGGTAAGCGCAGCCCATGTGCCGTACAGATAACATACTCCCCATCGTCCGTACCAGGACCCGTTTTTCTGCTGATTGCGGATCAGCCACTCTATGCCTCGTTTCATATATTTTTCATTTGTTTGCTGAGGTGCAAAATGCCCCAAATACTCCAGCGTGCGTCCGGTCAAATCGGCCTCGGAGGGATCGATCGCTGCTGACTTGGCCCCTTCAATGGCAAGCCACGTCAGCATCTGATTGTTGGTCTCCTTCTCGAAAGCCGGCCAGCCTCCATCTCTGTTCTGCATAGAAGTGACCCATTGCAAGCCACGATTCCAAGCTTCAGCGTACACGGGATCGTCAGAGGCCAGCTGACGGATGGCCCGAAGTGAGGCCGTCGTGTCGTCTACATCGGGATTCATCGTGTTGGTCTCCGAGAAGCCCCAGCCGCCGGGAGGCGTATTGGGATTATGCTTGCTCCAATCTCCCCTGCGCGTATGCTGCTTGGACAGTAGATAGGCGCCCGCCTTCCGAATGACAGCTTCATGAGAAGATACGCCGGCTTCCTGCAGCGCATAGGTCAGCAATGCGGTGTCCCATATTTCAGATGGGGAATTTTGAATTGTCGTGTAGCCTCCGGTATTAAAGCGCATATCGGACAACCCTTGACATGCCCTTCGTACAACCGGATGCTCCTTGCCGTATCCTAGAGCCAGCAGGGCGAAGATCATAAAGACGGTGCTGGTCGCGTAGCTATACAGCGTGCCGTCATCCTCTATTCGCTCCAGCATGAAGGCCTCCGCCTTGTCGGTAGCGGCATCGCGCAAGGAGCGAGGCGATCCGATTAATCGGTCTATGCCTATCCCAATTTGTGTCCGCATCGCGATATGGGAGGGCAAGCAGGCATCATCAAGCGCATCCCGATGGGCATAGAGCGGCGACAGGTCAGGCGTGCGAGCGGTGCGAAGCGAGAACTTGCGTGAGCCCATAACGAGCATGGGCACGAGATGGACCCGAGCGTAGCCCGAGAAGGAGAAGAGACTGAGCGGAAGCTCGCTTGGCACAAGGAGCACTTCCATCGGAATAGAAGAAATAGAGAGCGGCCAATCGCGCTGGCCTGTCGCTGCGAGTATCGTCTTCGTGAGCGTGCTTTTGACCATGCCTATGCCGCCGCGAGATAGAATATAGGCTTTCGCCCGCTGCATATGCTCGTCATCCGCATGGCTGTAACCGGAAAGAAGCATTGCATAATAAGCTTCTACCGAAGCGGAAAGACTGCCTTCCTCTTCGTCGCGGTATAAGCGCCAGCCGCCGTCGGATTGCTGACATGCGGCAATCCGGTCATGGAGCGCTCGCATGAATGGCTCATCCTCATGCTCAAGCAGCCGAAAGAGAATAAGTACGTATGCATCGATGATGATGCCGTTCTCAAAGCAGAACCGCCAAGAGCCATCCTCCTTCTGCTCTTCGATCAACCAATCAACAAGCTGGCCGATGCTATGATCGACCCTATGGCGAAGATTGCTCAATGTCCGTACCTCCTGCTGTTTTTATCATTCTATGAGCGGCGGAAGGCGGAAATGTAGCAATCGAATGCTCTATCTGACTCCATTCGGATCAAGCCGTAAGATTCAGCGGATCTCAGCCAGCCCGGGCAGCGGAGCGAAGTCGTAATGGCAGTGCGGCATAGTTGCATTGACGCTCTGTGACTATTGGTATAACGTGGAATGTATAGCATTTATGATCACTTATACCTTGACGGGGAGAGCACTTGAGGATGATAGGGAAGAGCATAAAAGTAAAGAAACGCTGGGTATGGACGGTGATTGCTCTCACTATTGTTGCGGCGATCCTGTTCCATCCCACTTGGACGCCTTCATTAAAAGGCGTTAACAGTATTTCCGTATTGGAGAGTCTGACCGTTAATGAGGCTGAGCACACGGTGATGATCCGAGGAGAGAATCGGGACAATCCGATTCTGTTGTTCGTGCATGGAGGGCCTGGCAGCTCGGAGATTCCTTATGTTCGAAAGTATCAAGACTTATTGGAGAAGCATTTCACTATTGTCCATTACGACCAGCGTGGAAGCGGTAAGTCTTATCGGTTTTTTGAGGATTACTCGGAACTGACGAGTGATCTCCTGGTGAGCGACTTGCTGGAATTGACGGAGCAAGTAAAGGCACGGCTTGGGCAAGAGAGAGTTATACTGGCGGGCCATTCCTTCGGTACTTACATTGGGATGAAGGCGGCTGCGCAATCGCCAGAGTCCTTCTCTGCCTACATTGGGATCGGTCAGGTCGGAGACAACCATGCCAGCGAACAGGACAGCTTCGCCTATGTGCTTGAAAGGGCGAAGGCTGCTAATGCTGGAGCAGATATTAGTAAGCTGGAGCAATTGCGGCCATTTGTTGAGAGCGGAGAGCAAATGACGCCGCGCAGTCTGATCCGAAAGTACGGAGGAGCGGCCAGACTGATTGACGACAATGGGGACTATTATGAAGGGTTCCTGCTGAACCCGGAATATAACGGGCTTGATATGCTTCGTTATGTGAGAGGAATTGCCCGAACACAGAACGGCTTGCTGGCGGAGGAGTCGGCACATCCTCTGCCAGAACTGGTGCAGGAGCTTGCCATCCCTTGTTACTTTGTCATGGGCGAACATGATTATATGACTTCAGTAGATTCGGCTCAGGCTTACTTCGAGCTGCTTGCTGCCCCCAAGAAAGAATTCATTCTATACGAGAATTCCGCCCATTACCCTCAATTTGAGGAAGAAGAACGGTTTGCCAAGTGGATGACGGATACTTTTATAGAGTCGGATCGTATAGAAAGCTTATAAGTGCTGATAAAGACCAGCAGGGGTGAATGGCACCCTGCTGGTCTTTGTTTGGTTTGCCCGTAAGGGCTTTCATTGAATGGCTTGAAGGGTGGAGTTAAGTCTCTTGAGCTAAGGAATGACCTTCCAGACATCCGTAGCTGTGTTTGGCGTCTGGCCTAACGTCCACCATCTAGCTTCGTAGTTAATGCCATTATGCGTAACTTTGTCGCCGCCCCAGTAGACGGTTGTTGCGCTCCATGCCGGATAAGTGGTTGGAGCGGTTGGTGTCGTCACGGTTACAGCATTGCTGGCAGCTGATACGTTGCCGGCCGCATCAATGGCTTTAATGGTAAAGGTATAGGACGTATTGGCGCTCAGACCTGTTACCGTGTAGGCCAAGGTAGATCCGGGTACCGTCGTCACCAGCGTCGAGCCGCGGAATACTTGATAGCCCGTTACGCCTACATTATCCGATGAAGCGCTCCACATGAGAGGAACTGTAGTGGAGGTGGAGCTGCCCATGACATGAAGACCGGACGGTGCTGTTGGCGCCTGCGTATCAGGACCTGTATTCGTGTTGGTCGTTACGGTAATCGCATTGCTGGCGCCCGATTCATTGCCCGCCGCATCAAAGGCTTTGACGGTGAAGGTATAGGCGGTATTCGCCGACAAGCCGGTTGCATTGTAGCTAAGGGTCGAACCCGATACGGTGTCGACAAGCGTGGAACCGCGATAGATGCGGTAGCCGGTTACACCTACATTATCGGTGGATGCGCTCCAGGAGAGGGACACGCTTGTTGCAGTTTTTGACGGTGAAGCCAGACTTCCAGGAGCGGTTGGAGCTTGCGTGTCTCCTGGCGTATTGCCGAAGTTAGCGTCGATGACATTGTAGAAGGCATTGCCCGTATCGGCGATTTCCCATACGGCGAGAATAACATGGTAGCCTGTGCGAGCTGGTACGTTGCACGTATTGGAATAGGAGTAAGGCGGTTGTCCGCTGTACGGTACAGAGCAGAACGGAGTCAGATCGAACTGAGCACGGGACAATGCGGCATTCGGGTTCCAGTTTGTCTTCGTAATATAATATTTCCAGCTGCTAGTGGAGTGGGCGGCAGTCAGTGTCCAGTGGAAGGTGACAGAGCCGGAGCTCATATTCACTTTCGACCAGCGCGTGGAAGACTGCTCATCAAGCTTAGGGAATGCTCCGCCTGCACTTGCTATTTTGCCATCCGCAGGCCCTGCTGCCGGGAAGCCTTTGGGCGCTTCCAAGCTTTGCGGCTCGTACACAATTGCTCCGCAATCCGAGTTTTGCCCGGTTTTGCAAAGATATCCACGGCTTGCGGGACCATCGATATACCCGTGAGCGGATACTTGCTGTGAGAACAGCAGAAAGCTTAATACGGCTGCCAGCATGATGCCGCCAGCCAAAATCAGGCCTTTCATGGTGAAGCTGGACAATCTTAAGGTTTTGACCAATAGAACTACCTCCTTTAGATGGGTGGGCTTCTTTCTTTTTGTTAGGGCCTCCTTTCGTCTGAATCATTCTATTGAGGAATTTTAAAGAATATGAGGGCGATTTGAATAAATAAGTCAAAAGCTTGAACCCAATGTGCAACTTACCGTCACATATGTGCATGAAAACCAAATATTCACACAGAAATCCATTTTATTTGTCTAAAATAATTTAATATGTATGAAATGACAATTAATAGGTTTATGCATAGAGCGAACGCGATTAGGAAAATATACCAAGTGCGACTCATGACAGCTTAGGGGGTGTGTACGATGGATGTTTCCTTCTCCAGAACACAAATCGTTTTTTTAATGATATTGACAGTCGGCATCTCCAACCATGTCCTCATTATTCCGCATTTGCTTCAGACGGCGGGACGCGATGCGTGGGTCAGTATAGCGATAGGCTATGGGGTCCTTCTCCTATGGAGCGCAATGCTGTATCGCATCTTGAAGTCGATGAAGAGAGATTCATTCACAGATTGGCTGAAAGAAAAGAGCGGCAAGCTCGGGTATATATTAATCGGGGGAAGCATGCTGATCTACTTCCTTATTGCGGGCATGATGATTATTTACGACACGACCAAAAACGTCAGCATCTATTTCCTTCCCAGCACACCAAGCATCGTGGTCATCGCATGCTTTATGTTCATTGTGTTCAGCGCTGCCAGAACGGGATTAAGGACGCTGGTTTATCTATCCGCCACACTCTTGCCTATCGTGTGGCTGCTAGGGATGGGGGTTTCCTGGATGACAATGGACAGCAAGGATTACGGCATACTAAGGCCCTTTATGGCAGAGGGCTTGTCTGCCCAGATGGGAGGCGGGGCGATTGTCGTCGGAGGAAGCATCGACCTGATGATTCTGCTGCTGCTTCAGCACAGAATGAATAAACCGGTGAACTACTTGACAATTTTCATTTTGCTCACGATTTTGCTTGGTTTGATTCTGGGCCCCACCCTCGGTTCGATTACAGCTTTTGGGCCGCTTGAGGCGAGTAATTTGCGGTTTCCGGCCTTTGAACAATGGAGACTTGTAACGCTGGGAGAGTACATCTCGCATGTCGATTTTCTGGCAGCCTTCCAACTGCTCGCAGGAAGTCTCATCCGGGCAGGAGTATGCATTTATGTGCTTTCGGAAGTAGTCGTTATTCGCAAGCCAAAGCCCCGTCAGATCATTCTTCTGATTGGCACCGTACTCATGTCATTGCCCGCACTGCTGCAAGTTAGCGATATCTGGATGCAGCAAATGATTCATGATTATTTTTATGATTATTCCATGATATGGGGAATGACGATTACTATTATATTGTTCCTGCTAACGTATATCTCCCGCAAGAAAGCGGGGCGGCAATCATGATCGGCGAACGGGCGGAGAAGGAGCTGTTCACGGAATACGACACCGCTTTGCAGCAAGGCACTCTGAATGCGGACGGGCTCGAGAAGGCATTCGCCTGCTATATGGATATTCAGTTTCCTGATGTTCCCGGCAACGGGGAAGGAAATCGCATCATTGCGTTTTATTGCGATGGCATGATTGACAAGCAGCAACTGAATCAATATTTCTCTCATGTATGTCAATACGTAAGACAGGGTTCGAAGGAAGATACAGGGAGCCCTATCGATATGCAAGAATTGCCGCTGATGAGCAAGGAGCAATCCATGACGAGGATGGCGGAGGGATTGTTCACGGGAAGTCTGGCGATCTACAAGGAGGGAGAGAGCTTCTTCTGGCTTGTCCATCTGGCTAATGTCCCACATCGCCAATTGCAGGAATCCAATACGGAAATTTCGATCAAAGGGCCGAAGGATGCGTTCACGGAAGAACTGTACACCAATATATCGCTAGTCCGCAAGCGGATGCATACCCCATTGCTATTCACGGAAGAATTTATTGTCGGCAGTCTGAGCAAGACGCGTGTAGCCTTGATTTACCTGGATCATCGAGCCAATCAGAATGTAGTGGCGGAAGCGCGCAAGCGGCTTAAGACCTTCAAGTCGGAGAGCGTCGTCAGCAGCGGTCAATTGGAGCAATGGCTGTCGGATCGCACATTTTCCCTTGTACCGCTCATCGATTATATTGGGCGTCCCGACTTTGTAATAGAAGCGTTATTGAGAGGGCGAGTAGCTATTATTGTGGATGGTTCGCCAATGGTGCTGATCGGACCAGCCAATTTTTTCGAGCTGCTAAAAACGCCGGAGGATGTCCACTTCCCGTTCTACAACGTTGTCGTACAACGGTTTCTGCGCATTATCGGCATTGCCCTCAGCATATGCCTGCCGGGCTTCTGGATTGCCATAGCCTCTGTCAATGTGGACCAGATGCCGTTCTCCCTTGTGTCCACGGTCGTTACGTCCCGGGAAGGCGTGCCGCTGCCGATGTTTCTGGAAACCTTCCTGCTGTTGTTTCTCTTCGAGTTACTGAGGGAAGCGGGAGTTCGGCTGCCGAAGGCGGTGGGGCAGACAATAGGCATTGTTGGCGGTCTGATTATTGGAGACTCCTTAATTCGGGCAGGACTTTCCTCACCAACCTTGCTTGTCGTTATTGCCATATCGTCCGTTGCCACCTACTCGCTGGTGAATCAGTCCCTTTCCGGGAGCGTAAGCCTGTTCAGGGCCGGTATTTTGTTTGCATCGGCGTATTTGGGTATCTATGGGTTTTTCTTGTCCATCTTTGCGATCCTCATATACTTCTGCAGGCTGGATTCGTTCGGACTTCCATTCATGGAGCCGATTGCAACGCTGCGATTTCGAGAGTGGCTGTTTGCGCTTACGATTAATCCGTTCAAAAGGCGCGACTTCTCTTCCGATATGATTAAGGATATTAGGAAGGAAGAAGAGTAACATGCGGCGGCTATGGATGATTGGTCTTCTGTTTACGGTGCTGATTCTTGCTTCTGGCTGCAATACGGATGTGAAAAATATCGAGCATTTGAATTATGTAACGGCTATTGGCGTCGATTATAAGGATGGAAAGATCTATTGTTATATCCAATTCATCGATATGCATTCAGAAGCGAAAACCTCGGAAGGAAAAAGGGAAGCGGCAAAAATCTGGATCGGCGAAGGGGTTGGACGAAACTTTGAAGAAGCGGTATTTCAAATGTACCAAAGCGCTCAAGAGAGGGTCTATTGGGGGCATACGACAGCACTGATATTCAGCGAGTCGTTGTTAAAGCATGGGGTGGAGGCCGTATATGACAGCATTACCCGGTATTCCGAATTTCGATATACACCATGGGTTTACAGTACAAGGGGATCGGTAAAAGCGATTTTGCAGACCAAAGGATTCTACGATCAGTCACCGCTTAATACGATTCTCCACGTGCCGGAAGGCATCTATGCCCAGACTTCGACTATTGAATCCATCAAGCTCCACCGGTTTGTCAGGGAGATCAGAGAGCCTGGGTATACGGCATGCATTCCAACCTTGACACTGGATAATCGGCATTGGTCCCAAAGCGGAAAGAAGAAAAACATGTTAACGATCGACGGGGCCGTGTTCTACAAGGACGGACAGTTGAAGGGATATGTGCCTATTCAAGAGCTTATGGGACTCCGCTGGTTTCAAAGGGAGACCATTCGTGCAGGAGTGTCTGTACCGAGTCCTGAGAAGCCATCCGTGCAGGTCATTGTGAACGATCCCAAATCCAAGCTGACCCGCGTACATGACGGGGCCTATCCGAAGTTCAATATTAGGATTCGCGCAAAAGGGTATGTGGTCAATCGGGTGGACAATACGCTGTCTGACGATTCAGAATTGACCCAAGCAACGGAGAATGCCATCCGGGCTGAAATCGAGCAGCTGTACGACGTTAGTGTGAAGCGGAAGCTCGATATTATGAATATGGAATACAGGCTTTTCCGTCATCATCACAGCGAATGGGCTGCGGTTGATAACTGGGAATCAAGATTGCTAAATGGGGAGGCTATCGGGGGAATTGCTGTCGATATTTCCATTAAGCATGCGAGTGCAGTGAAGAACCGGAGGAAAGAATAGCTGTCATCAGAGGATAAGAAACGACCCGGCCCGCAAGCGGGGCGGGTCGTTGTTTTGCTACTCGTTATCGTTTTGGTTCAGCCATGCGAGCAACAGAACGACTGCTTCTGCACGAGTAGTCCTATCATTCGGAGCAAAGCGGTTGTTGCCTTTGCCCTGCATGAGGCCGGCTTCTACTGCGGCAGCGATGTAGCCGCGCGCCCAATCTGCAACGTTGTCGCTGTCAGCGAACGACAATGTCGCGTCTTCAATCGGCTCAAGTCCTGCGATTCGGACGATAAGAGCAGTCATCTCCGAGCGGGAGATGGCTTTGTCCGGTCGGAACGTGCCATCAGCGTAGCCTGTAAGGAGGCCTAACGCAACGGCTTTTTTCACGGAAGCTTTGGCCCAGTCTGGAATGCTGCCTTCGTCTTTAAAGGATACTGCTGGGGCAGCTGCGCTTTCGCCTTCAAAAGCACGCATCAGGAGCGTAACGAATTGAGCTCTCGTTACTTGCGCTTGCGGACGGAAAGTGCCATCCTCGTAGCCCATGACGATACCGCGTTTCACCGCTTCCTCGATGGAAGCTTTTGCCCAATGGCTGCCGATATCGCTAAGGTTGATGCCTGGCTCTGGGTTCGGATCCGTACCGCCTCCGTCTCCTTCGCCTGGTTGTCCTGGATCGCCAGGATTACCTGGATCAACGGAGCTGCGGTATGCCTGAACTTTCGTTGCGGTCGACAATGAGCCTACTGTAATGGTTAGGGTTGCCTCGCCAGCCTTCATCGCCTTCAGATTGCCGTTTGCATCTATCGACACGATGGAGCTGTCGCTGCTTTGGTAGTCGATGCCGGCTGTCAGTACGGATTTGTCCCCATTGCTGAAGAAGCCGCTGACGGTCAGCTTGGCCGTGGAGCCTATGCTTAGTCTAGCGGGATGGACCGCTTCCAGGCTCGAGATAATGGGCGCATTCAGGGAAGTAATGATCATGTTGGCATAATACGTATTCAATATTTGCGAATACGTCTGGCCGTCCTTGCCCAGCATTTGCGCACCGTATTGGCTCATGCCAACGCCATGTCCATTGCCGCCGCCATAGAAGGTGACAGATTCGACGGCTCCGTTGTCTCCGGAATCGATATCAAAGGTGAAAAATGCGGAATACAAAATGCTGGCATTTTTGACCGTTGCGCTATCGTCATACCCTGTTGAGCCGCCTTTGGCTCGGTATGCCAATATATCGCTAGTGCTGCCTGTATCTGCTTTGGTCGGTCTGATGGTGAAGCGAATGTTGTATTCCTTCATGATTTTATAAGTGCCTGTTGTACCCTCAATAATCAGCTCCGTTACGTTGCCGCCCGCACCGCGCTGCGCTACGGACATGCCCAGCCATTCGCCAATGCCGGCATCAGGAATGGGCAAGCTTGCATAAGAGCCATTTGCTGACTTCGTTAATATGGAAAGTGGATCGGCCGCATAACGAAGCTTAATGTTCTTGTTAACGGTATTAGCCAGCTCCTCAGCGCTTAGGGACACCTTCCACCGGAAGAATAGCGAGTCGGAATCGAAGCCCTTCAGTGATAAGTCTTTGTAGAAAGCATGGATTGCCGCTTCGTCGGACGTATCGATGTTCAAGATATCATCGGTGCCCGGTTGGAACGTATAGCTCTTGGCTGTCAGGTAAGGGATAGCGGTGCCTGGGAATTTGTTCGTGCCCGTATCCGCCCATACCTCATGCTTCGAGGCGCCATATCCGCCTGATGTCGAGTAGAATCTGGCGTCAACCAACATGCCGTCGCTCAGCATGATCAGTCCCTTTGTAGCGTCAACCGCTTGGCGCGTCAAATCATTTTCGGCGCTGTTGTTGAATACCTGGCTCAGTGTGCTGTCGTCGATATGGAAGCCATGATCTGCAAAACGGCTCACCATATAGTCAGTCAGCGCATAGGTTCTGGCGGCTATGGATTGAGCTTTAAGCGCTTCCAATCCGAACGAAGCCGGCATTTCGCTTGGGACGACCTGGTACAGATATTGCTCCATGTTCAATTCATTCACGATTCTTAGTTTATCGCCTTCAGGCGATTGGAACACTTCCAGCACACCGCGATATTTTGGCTTCCCCTGTGCTCTTGTCAAAGATGTGATCTCGATCAGGGAGCCATCAGCCGGAGGCAGAATATAGACGCGGTTGTCTGTGGACAACAGTACTTTATCCTTCTGCTCGATGATGGTCTTACCGTCTGCGATTGTGAAAATAAGAGGGGAGTTTGCTTCAGCTTTTACGCTGGTTTCCCCGATTTTGTCCCCAATAGAGAATGGTGTTGTTGCCAGCATTTCAATACGGTTATGGTTCAATTGCGTGATATCTGTAATATCGGCGATGCTGTTGCGTATGCCTACGCGCATCGTATCTCTAGGTGTCTCGCCGTTTAACGTAATGTTGCTGATTTCGCCCTTGTCATTCAGGGTGAACGCGACATTTTCGGCGCCAATCAATACTTCGCTGAGCAAGCGCGTAACTGTACGCGCAGAAAGCTTTTGTTCAATCACGACATTGGCTGCTAGCTTCAGCACACCAGAGCGTTCCAACTCGATTGTCCCTTTGCTGGCATCTTTGGCCATTAATTTCTCGAACAGCGTGTTGCCTGGCGAATAGGCCAGTGTCGCCGCATTGCTGGACTTGCTTTCGTTGTGCAGGCGGTCAAGCGCGGTGACGGCATAGGTATAGGTTTTAAACTCATCCATATGGTTGTCGATATAAACTTGCTCAGCGGATCCCGCTTGCATGCGAACCGTTCCAATCAGTTGCGAGGGATCTTGAATGTTCGGTGTGGCAGACCCCTCTTGTCTGTAGATAGCATAATAGGTCGTATCCTGATCCCCTGTTGCGTGCGCGAAGCGCAGCTCGGCTTGACCTCTCTTGACCGATTGCGCGGCATGCAGCGTCGGCGCATTCGGAGCAGTATCTTCTAGCCAAGGCATGGTTGGCACAAGTGCAGGATTACGGTACAAGTCGTTCATCATGGCATCCTGCATGCCCAGATGATTGGCAATGACATCCTTTGCGCTGAAGAACATGCTGCCATGAACATCGTCTGCAAAACTGCGGTTGAATTTGATTTGGTTGATCATTTCATTGGGATCGTCCCAAGTCGGTACGCGGTACATGGCATGGCCGATATACAGATGAGTGTTGGCAGTTGCTGTGACGCCGCGCCACCATTCTACTACTTTCTCATAGGCGGCCGGTCCGTTGCCGAAGTGCCAGTAATCTTGAGGAGCAATATAGTCGAGCCAGCCTTTATCTACCCAGCCCTTCGTATCGGCATGAAGAGCGTCATAGCTTTGCAGTCCGTTCGTATCAGAACCGTCCTTGTCGGAGGACACATTGCGCCAAATCCCAAACGGGCTGATGCCGAATTTCACATATGGCTTACTTTCTTTGATCGCTGTTGCGAGCCCTTCGATTAAGGTGTCGACATTGTTTCTCCGCCAAGCGGCTTTGTCTGCGAAATCCTTGCCGTAGGCCGCATATTGGTCTGCGTCAGGGAAGTCAACTCCCGTTACAGGGTAAGGATAGAAGTAGTCGTCGAAATGAACGGCATCAATATCGTACTCATCGACAACCTCCATAACGCTGTCGATTACGAATTGCTTCGCTGCAGGTACACCCGGATTGAAGTACAGCTTGCCGCCGTACGATACGACCCAATCCGGATTTTGCTTGGCAGGATGACTGTCTACCAGCTTGCTCAGGTCATTGTGCATGCTGATCCGATACGGGTTGAACCACGCATGGAACTCCATATTCCGCTTATGCGCTTCCTCCAGCATAAAGGCTAGCGGATCGTAACCGGGATCCTTGCCTTGCTGGCCGGTCAGCCATTCGGACCAAGGCGCGTACTTGGACGGATAGAAGGCGTCCGCTGTCGGCTTGATCTGTACGATGACGGCATTGATGCCTGTTGCCGCAAGCTCATCCAGCAGGGCAGTAAAGTCACTCTTCTGCTGAGCCTCTGTTGTTACGCCTTTAGTAGGCCAGTCGATATTCTCGACCGATGCAATCCAGGCTGCACGCATCTCATGCTTTTGCAATTGCTGAGCAGAGTGGACAATAAGCAAGTGCTCGGCTACCTTACCCTCGAATGCGGCGCGAATTCGGGTCGTACCGACCTTTTTGGCCGTTACCTGGCCGTCTGCGTTCACATCGGCAACAGTAGCATCGCTGCTGGTAAACACGGCGTGTTCCGTTACGTCCACTTCCTCAGTCAAGAGAGAGTAGGCAGCCAGCACGCTCGCATCAATCTTGTCGCCTTCGCTCAAAGGAATAAGTCCTGCCATGCGAATGTTTTGCAACACAGGCATAGCTTTTGTAATGACGATATCGATCGTTGCCATTACTCCGTCAAGCTCAGCGCTAATCGTGAGAGCGCCTTCATTTTTGGCTGTGATCAGTCCAGCGCTCGACACATCGGCAATGTCTGTATCGCTGCTTGTGTAGACCACATGTTCAGTTATGCGGATAGGCTCTGTCCCGCCGTCGTAGAAGGCGAATGTCTTAAGCTGTTCAGTATCGCCCGAGTGCAGAGCTGTTCGACCTTCAAGCGCAAGGCTTGCCAGCGCCGCGCCGCTATCGGTTACGGTCAGCTCATATGTAGCTTTATTCGATCCGCTGATTGCTGTGATCGTCGTTGTTCCGAGGGAGAGTGCCTCGACGAGGCCGCCCGCAGTGACAGTCGCCACTTCAGGGGAGCTGCTGCTGAATGTTGAGGCGCCTGTAACGTCCGTTCTTGTTTTATTTCCCGCGGCTGTCGCTAGCACGCTCCCTTGCAGGCTATCGCCAGGTTTCATATCGATAAGTCCAGAAAGCTCGATAAAGGCGGGGTTGCCGCTCGGATAAATGGCAGATAATTGATCGAAGTAGACGGTTCCTTTATTTTTGTTCAGGTTGCTTGTTTCTACGATATAGATTTGGCGCAGCGCTATGGTGCCCGCTTCCCATTGCGGCACTGGCGCGGTTACATATTGCCAGCCATTCCAATTGAAACCTCCGCTAGTTGTGAAATCAGCAGTGGCAGTTGTACCATTTCCCTTGTCAAAAAGGGCACGAAGCCAGTGCTTGCCCGCGTCTCCATATACCCACATGCCAATCCGGGTTGGATTTCCTTCGATTTTTCGATTGCCGGTGAAGTTTACGTAGGCCGCAGACGTTCCGTCCGTCCCTGTGAAATCGTATTCAAATTTCCCCGAGCTTTGACCGTACATAACAGGTCCTGGTCTGGGGCTTAGCTCAAGCTTGGTCGACCGCGGTACCGTTCGTGCTTCCGTTACGAACATATCGGATACATCTTCAAAATCTTCAAGGACGATATGATCGGCTGCTAATGCCGCGAGCGGAAAAGCCATGGTCTCCTCGAAAGCTTCTTTTTCTGATTCATTTGGCACAGTATCGGATGCGATGTCCGGTTCGGACGACAGTTGTTCCTCGGCAGCATAAGCCAGGCCGGAGAACAGGCTCCCCCAGAGCATCATCATGACAATCAGAGTGGCTACGTTGCGATTGGATTTCCTATAAAGGTTCAAGCCAACACTTCCTTTCTCATAGTGGATAATACCAAGCTGTTTCATGAAGGCACTTTCATAAATGGACAGACTCATTGCTTTATCCAAACAAAAACCAGGATGAACCGCGGCCCCCTTTCTAGGAATAGAATACATCTTTCGAAATAAAATTTCAAAATATATTTTAATTTTAGTATAAAATTTCTGAAAAGTGGGAAGAAAGCTTGAAGCTTTTGCGAGAAGACAGATAGGGGAGAAGTGAACCGGGCGATGAGTGACGACATGTCGAGAACATGAAAAAACCTTCAAAGCTTCACTAGTTTAGTGGCTTCGAAGGTTTCATGTCTTATTTCTTTTTGAGCAGCAAATAAGCGAAGTACGGCACGCCGATGAGCGATACGACGACACCGGCTGGAATACCGTCAGGATCGGTCAGGTTTCTGCCGACTGTGTCAGCTACCAGCAACAGCAGACCGCCCATTAGAATAGAGATGGGGATGAACAACTGGTTGCGCGGCCCGACTAGCGCCTTGGAGATATGCGGAGCCATGAGTCCGACGAATGCGATGCCGCCTGTCACGGAGACAGCGGAAGCGGCAAGCGCTACGGCAGCCAGCAGCAGTACAATGCGTTCTTTCTGCACCTCAAGCCCAACGCCGATGGATACCGGCTCGCTGAGACCAAGCAGGTTAAGCCGGTACGCCTTGTACAGCGTGAAGGGAATGAGAATGATCAGCCAAGGAAGAAGGGCTATGATGAACGGCCAGTCGGTCCCCCATATATTGCCCGCAAGCCACTTGGCGATGAAGTCGACCTTCTCCCGTTCTGCGGAAGAGATGAGCACGATCATCAAGCCCGACAGCGCTGTGGAGAATCCGACGCCGACGAGAATGAGCCGAACCGGATTTAATCCTTCCGATTTGCGGTAGGAGAACAGGTAGATCAGCGTTGAGGTCAGCAACGCTCCAACGAATGCCGCAACCGGCAGCATATAGACAAAAGTGCCGGGATCGATAGGGACGAACAGGAAGAACATGGCAACGGCTACTCCAGCACCGGAGTTGATGCCGATGATGCCCGGATCGGCCAGATCGTTTCGAGTAATGGATTGCAGGATGGAGCCGGACAGTGCGAGCGCCATACCTGCAAGCACTGTAATTAAAATTCGCGGAAGTCTAATATCGAATAGGACAAATTTTTCCTTGAATGAGCCTTCGCCAAGCAAGGTAGGGATAATTCGGTCATAGGAAACCGAGGAATAACCGAGTCCTAGTCCGATAAATCCTGTAATTAGAATAAGCGCTAACGTGATCGCAAGAATGATCAGCGTTTTTCGAAGAACAGCTTGCTGGATCATAATATCGATTTCCCTCCTTTATGGACGACGTACAAGAAGAAGGGCAGTCCGAGCACAGCCACGATGGCAACGATAGATGTCTCGTACGGTGCGTTGATCAACCGTCCGATCGTATCGGCCAGCATCATGAACGAAGCGCCGAAGATGGCGGACATCGGCACGATATAGCGGTAGTCCGTACCAACAACACGACGTACAATATGCGGAATCATGAGTCCAACAAATGCCAGGTTGCCGACCAGTGCGACAGAGGCGCCGGTAAGCAAAATGACGGCGAAAAACATGAGCGCCCTAATTTGCGTCAGCTTCTGGCCCAAGCCGACAGCCACTTCCTCGCTTAAGCTCAGAATCGTCAGCTGCTTGGACAGAATTATAGCGATCAGGATACCGACGCCAATGACGGGGCTAATAAGCGCAAGCTGCTTCCAGTTTGTGCCGATCAAGCCGCCGGATGTCCACATGGACACGTTTTTGGAAAGCTTGAAGCTTAGCGCGACAGCTTCCGTAATGGCGGAGAGAAAGATCGAAATCGCTGCACCGGCAAGTACAACCCGCAGAGGAGAGAGCTTGCCTCTGCCGGAAGCGCTCAGAATGATGACGAGGATCGAACCAAGCGCTGCTCCGATGAAGCAAGCGATCATCATGCCGACATAGTTCAATTGCGGGAAAAAGGCGAGCGAGATAGCGAGCGCGGCTGTTGCCCCTGCTGTTAGACCGAGCAGACCGGGATCGGCGAGCGGATTGCGTGTTACGCCTTGCATGACGGCGCCCGCTACGCCAAATGCGGCGCCTACAAGCGCCGCGCCGATTTCTCTCGGCAGCCGGATTTCCTGAATGACAAGAATTTTCGCATTTGTGTTGGTAAAGGTTATCGCACTCCATACATCTTGAATACTAATATTGGCTGCGCCTAATGTGATGGATAGAACAAACATGCCGGCAAGGAGAACAATGCCGGCAACCCATTTGTAAGCCATTGGAATCGTTGTTTTTTTTGTCATGGTCACGATCTCTCTATGTGTGGTTTATTCGCCGAGAAACTTTTGTTTGAAGAAGGCTAGTTGGTCTTCAAGCGTCAGCGGGTCGTTGAAAAAGAATCGATTGCCGTCCACTTCGAATACTTGATTGTTTTTAACGGCAGGAATATTCTTGTATGATTCTGTTGTCTGGAACGAGCTGTCCGCGCCTGCGAATTTGCTCAGAATGACGTAGTCTCCCATGTAATCAGGCAATACTTCGGTGGAAATCGCATAATAACCATCCTTCAACGCGACTTCCTTTACTTTCTCCGGCATGGTCAGTTTCATTTCCTGATACAAAATTTCTGTTCCACGACCCCAGTTATCGCCGAATACATACAATTGCTTGTCGTAGATTTCAACGACGGACACGGTAGCATTTTCGCCGATTTTCGCTTTAATGTCAACACCTGCCTGGCTTGAACGGGCTTTGAAGTCGTCAACCCATGCTTGTGCTTCTTTTTCTTTGTTCAGAAGTTTACCGATCTCTATGTGCTGGGTCAAGTAATCTACTTTGTCGTAGGTGTAAGTAACGGTGGGTGCAATTTCTTTCAGTTTGTCGACGTTTTTAATAGTAGATAGGCCAATAATGAGATCCGGCTCCAGCTCGATAATTTTCTCCAAGCTTTCGTCAGATACTTCCGCAACATCTTTAAGGAATTCGTCATAACGCGGGTTGAGCTTTGTCCAAGAGTCAACGCCTACCAGGTTGACACCAAGCGCTAACACGTTCCCGGCAAAGGAGGATAGAACGATAACGCGCTGCGGGTTCGCCGGAACTTCCACTTCACCGTTCTCGGATTGATAGCGGATCGTACCCGTGTCATTGCCTGTATTCTCGTTTGCATCAACAGTAGGGGACGGGGATGGCTGTGAACTGGCGTTTCCTGCTGTGCCTGGTGTGTTATTGTTCCCGCCGCAAGCGCTGACAAGCAGCATCATAATGATAGCGAGGGGCATTAATGTTTTTTTCATGATGATTCTCTCCCTTTTCCAATCGATAATGATTCTCAACATCACTCTGCACAGTTTAATAGTATTGAGAACGATTGTCAATGAAAAATTTTGTATATGCTGCTCATCCCACGGTATAGAAAATAAGACTAGAGTTTGATACAATGAAATCTATTGTTAACCAATAAATAATAAATAAAGTTAACAATAAAACAAATGATGGACAGTTTCAGGAGGATGGATGGGAGTTTATGCTGAACATGAAATGGGATGAGTTGGCCGACAAGGCTATTACAGGAGGCTGTTTGACGACAGAGGAAGCTCTGATGGTACTGCGCGCGGATGATGATGAGCTGCTGCCGCTCATGCAGGCTGCCTTTAAGGTGAGAAAGCATTATTATGGAAAAAAAGTGAAGTTGAATATGATCATTAATGCGAAAAGCGGATTATGTCCCGAGGATTGCGGCTATTGCTCGCAATCGATTGTCTCGGCTGCATCGATTGACAAGTATGTCATGCTGGACAAGACGACTTTGGTCGCGGGCGCAAGGGAAGCACTGGCCCGACAAGCGGGCACTTATTGCATCGTGGCAGCGGGACGGGGACCGACGGAGAGGGAGCTTAAAGGGGTAATCGAAGCGGTGGAAGAGATTAGATCGACGATGCCGCTCAAAATATGCGCCTGCCTAGGCCTGCTGAAGGATCATCAGGCACAACGTCTTGCCGAAGCCGGTGTTCATCGCTACAACCATAATTTGAATACAAGCAGCGGTCATTATGCATCCATTACAACGACACATACTTATGAGGATCGAATGAACACGATCCATCATGCCAAGGCAAGCGGCATGTCTCCATGCTCGGGCGTTATTATCGGATTGGGGGAGAGCGACGAGGAAATTGTGGAGATGGCGATGACGCTTCGCGAGCTTGATGCGGATTCCATTCCGATCAACTTTCTGAATGCGATACCGGGAACGCCGCTGGAGCACGCGAAGCCTATATCTCCGCTTAAGGCGCTCAAGACGCTCGCCTTGTTCCGTTTGCTCTGCCCCGCGAAAGAATTACGGGCAGCGGGAGGGCGGGAGCTTCGGCTGCGTTCGCTTCAGCCGTTGGCGCTGTATGCGGTCAACTCGCTCTTTGTTGGTGATTATTTGACAACCGAAGGTCAAGATGTTGAAGTCGATCATGGGATGATCGAAGACTTGGGCTTTGAGATCGAGCGTTATGCAGTTCCAGTACAACCGGAAATTGCCGGTGTCGGTCTGCTGCAGGACGCTAACTGACTGAAATTAACCCGCATGTTAAAAAGGAAAGCATGGCGCATTGGCGCCATGCTTTCCTTATAGTCCGGTTCTAACCTGCCTATTGTTTTCTCTCTATAGGGCTTTCTTTATTCTTTTTCTTCAGCTTGCAGTTGTTTAATTTCTTCTTTGTACTGTTTCAGCAAATCGGTGAGCGTTTCACGAATAGCTGCCCCATCTTTATCCTCCACAGCTTTGCCAAGTTTAAGTTGGATCTCGAACAATGGGGACGGCTTGACTGCAGCACTCGTTGCGACGAATTCGCCCTCCGCAATTGGCTTGCCCGCATCCAGCTTAATGTCACTCGCCACGAAGCTGCCCGTCTTGCCGGCAGCAGTTACACCGGAGACGCTGGTTAAGTCTATTTTCGTTTCCTTCACTTCAAACGTACCGATTTCAGCTTCTTTGGAAAGCTTCGCGACATCCACTGGAACAGCTTCTAAAAAAGTTACTTGGTCAGCGCTTGCGGCCGAAATGTTGAATTTATCTTTCAGAAGCTCATGATATTGCTTCATAGTAGCTTCCCAATCTTCAACCGTACCCGGTGCATACTGGCGAGCCAACTCCAGCGGGTCAGGGAGGATGACAGCTTGCAGTGCGGCGACACCATCTGTCTTAATGGCTTTGCCTTCGACTTTTACCGTGGAACCGTGTGAGAGCATATGAACCGTCTTCGGATTTGCAAATACCGATGTGCTCGCAAATGCGGATAGCAGCAGGGTGGAAGCGGCAACGCTCTTGAATAGTTTCATTTTGTTCATGGTAACACTCTCCTTGGTTGTTTGTTTGTCTTACATGTCCTAGTCTATAGGCGAGAGATGGCAGTTCATTGGTGGAATTGTGGAAAAACGATGGCAACCCCCTAACAACTCGTCCACCTTGCTATAATGATGGAAGACGATGCTGGGAGGAAAAGAAATGAGTTCATATCGAATTGCTGTCGTAGATGACGACCTTCATATAAGAAATTTGGTGGAAGCGTACCTGGTGCGTGAAGACTTCGAGACAATCGGGCTGGCCACTGCTGAGGAAGCGTTGGAGCTGTGGAGGAATGATCCGCCGGATATGTGGGTGCTCGATATTATGCTTCCGGGGATGGATGGGTACGAGTTCTGCCGTACGGTTCGGCGTGAGGCCGATGTGCCTATCATTATGATCTCAGCAAGGGATAATGAAGTAGACAAAATTATGGGGCTGGAGCTTGGCGGTGATGACTATATGGTCAAACCATTCAGTCCAAGGGAGCTTGTGGCTAGAGTCAAGCGGCAGATCCACCGATGGTACAAGGTTAGAATAGGTGATGAAGGAGTTGTGAATGCTCCTGCATCGAGCGATATCACAATTGGCGAGTTGAAGCTTTCTATAGAAGAGAGACGCGTTTTTTGGGATGGATCGGAGGTGGAGATAACGCTGAAGGAATTTGCTTTGCTTCACACGTTGTCCCAGCATCCTAATCGTGCATTCTCAAGGGATGATCTGCTTGCTATTGTGTGGGGCGACGATTATTTTGGCAGCGACAGGGCGGTAGACCATCTGGTGAAGCGTATACGCAAAAAAATAATGCAATTGCCCATCGAAGCCGTATGGGGTCATGGCTATAGGTTAAGACATGAAGGAGGCGAGCGGGGATGAGGCTCATTCATCAAATTAACCTTGCTTTTGGAGCATTGCTTCTAATTGTACTATCGCTTACAGGTGTGATTATTCACTATGTGTTGATGGATCATTTTGTAGGCAAGCAGAGGGATGACATGACAGCGATTGGCGCAGCGATTCAGCAAAGGATGACCGTAGCGCCTCCAGTTACCCTTCCAGCAGACTTAAAGATAACTGCTGGCGTAGCTATACCTGTGAATGGCGTTGAAGCGATTATTTCCGATGCGGACGGAAATGTGTTGTCAGAGTATACCCCTGTCCATACGGCAGGGAAAACTCAGTTAGTGGAGGCAGGGAGCTTTACCGAGGCGACAAGTTTGAAGGAGATATGGAACGGCAGCGACAGCCGTTACCTGGTCGATATTCAACCGATTCCTCAAGGCAAGCTTACGCTGATTACCCCGATGAGCCAAATCAAGGAGATCGAGCGAGCGCTGCTGGAGCGGTTTCTGATCGTGTTATGCGCGGCTGGCATCTTGGTTTATGTGGCAAGCCTGATCATTACCAAAAAGCTGATTACTCCTCTTATTAAGCTGAAGAGTGAGCTGAAAAAGGTCAAAAGCCGCCAGTTCGCCGATGTCCAGCTGATCAAAGCCGGAGGCGAAATTGGCGTTGTGGCGGAGACGGTCCATGAATTGGCAGTGGAGCTCGACCGCTATAACCGCGTGCAGAAGCAATTTATCCAAAATGCGTCGCATGAGCTCAAAACGCCGCTAATGTCGATCGCAGGTTATGCGGAGGGAATAAAGGACGGCGTGTTCGAGGGCGAAGGAGCGCGCAAGGGGCTGGAAGTTATTATAAGCGAAAGCGGAAGACTGTCGAAGATCGTGACGGAGATGACGCTGCTGGCGAAGCTGGACAGCGAAGAGGATATCTTCAAGGCAGAGCCGGTGACGGTGGAGGAGATCGTGACGGAGACGGTCGAGCGCATCAATCCGCTGCTGCTGGCCCAAGATATCAAGCTGCAGGTTGACTATGCAGAGGATAAGATTGCCGGACTTAGGATTCTGGCCGACAAGGATAAGCTTCTGCAGGCGCTTCTGAACGTCGTGTCCAATGCGGCTCGCCATGCTCGGACTGAAATTCGCATCAAGGTAGGCGTCGTGGAGGGGCAAATTCGGATTAGTGTAGAGGATGACGGCAGCGGCATTGCAGAATCTTTAATTCCACAGCTCTTCCACCGATTCGTAAGGGGAAAGGATGGAGATACCGGGCTAGGACTTGCCATAGCCCGAGCTATTGTTGAGCGCTGCGGCGGCTCCATTGCGGCAGGCAATGGCAAGGCAGGCGGTGCGGTTATCTCGATTAAGTTGCCGTCAGCGGCATGAAACCCGGTTTAGCATGGAGATGGACACGCTTTTATATAGCCAAAGTATTGACATATGCCCGAATCATTCTTATGTTGAAGATAACAAATTCGACATAAGAAGTGATTTGATGCATAAGAAACCTACCCAATCCGATATGGAATATACGCAAACTTCGCCTATCGTCCCGAAGGCGAACATTATCGTTCCGCCTGCTTCCCCGAATGATATCATTCGGGAGCGATTGCTTGAGCGCCTGGATGAAAGCGTCAGCCGTAAGCTGACGCTTATTTCCGCTCCGGCGGGGTATGGCAAATCCACGCTTGTCCGTACCTGGATTCATACTCGCGGCAAAAAGGCTGTCTGGATCTCGTTAGATACGGGTGAGAGGAGTGCGAGTCTCTTCTGGAGGACGGTCGCAGCCGCCCTGCTTGCGGAGTATCCGGCCATGAGGGAGACGATGGATCTTCGCATGTCGCCGGGAGATTCCGGCATTGATTCCCTTCTCTCGGCCGTTTTGGAGCTTGTGTCCAAGCTTTCTGATTCCTGCGTACTCGTCATGGACGATTATCATCGCGTCTCCAATCCTCTTGTTCATAACAGTATGTCCGCCTTCCTGGAGCATGTGCCTTCCTCTTTGCGTGTCATCCTAATTAGTCGGAACATTCCGCCGTTTCCCTTATCCCGTCTGCGTGTGAGCAGACAATTGTCCCAGCTTAACACCGAAGAGTTGCGCTTCACGATGGAGGAAGCCGAAGAGCTTCAACGAATGATGCTTATGAATCCGCTTACGGCGGAGGAGCTTGCCTTATTAGAAGAGAAAACGGAGGGTTGGGCTGCGGGACTTCTTCTTGCCTTTATGTCGTTTCAAGACCGTCAGGATGTCGGCGGTTACATTCAGGCTTTTTCCGGCAGCCATCGATATATTTTCGATTATTTGGCTGATGAGGTCTTAGGCAGACTGGATGAGCAGCTGCTTCACTTCCTGCTTTTAACCTCCATTGCCGATCGGTTTACTGCCGAACTGGCCAATGCAATCACAGCGAATCAAGATGCGCATGCGCTTCTGGATAGATTGGAGAAGAGCCATCTCTTTCTTATACCTCTGGACGATAGTCGTGTGTGGTACAGATACCATCACTTATTTGTGGATGCATTAAGAAGCCGCTTGCAAGTTAAGAAAGATGCAGGAACGATACGCGAGTACCAACGTCGCGCATCCCGCTGGTTTGACCAAAACCAGGCATATGATGAAGCTATTCGCCATGCTTTGCAGGCGGGCGATTATGATTGGGCGGCAGAGCGAATCGAGCGCCATCTGTCCATGCTCGTCAAGAACGGACACGAATTGGAGTTGATGGTTTGGCTGACGCAAATTCCGCTTGCCCATATGGTTCCGCGATCCGATTTGTTCTACTACCAGGCAGGAACGCTGGCGTTGACCGGCCGGGTTCAAGAGGCGGATTCGCTCTTGAATGATGCACTCGTGGTGCTTGGAGAGCAACAACGAGTTTTGTCTGACGAAGCGTCTCGCGAGTTGACGATGCGTATGGGGATGTACCGGGCGTCAATTGCCTTTTACAGGGGCGACATCGAAGCTTTCGTAGAGCTGCTGGACCGGAATCGCGAAGGGTTGAGATTGTTTCCTTCGATTGTAAAGGTTGTAAATTTGGGAGAAGCGCTGCTGTATCGCGGACCGATCGGTTTCGGCGGCAGGCTGAATAAGATGGCAGCTCTCTCCGCTAAGGTAGCGGAATCAGAGGGGCGAAGAGAAGCGATTCATCACGCACTGCAGGGACATGGCCTTGTGTTTCTGGCTGATCTGTATTACGAAAGAAATGCGTTGGACAATGTAAAGCCGCTGCTGGAGATGGCATTGTCAGCGCAAGCGACGCCTTCCGGGCTCGGCGTATGGGTTCCTGCAATTATTTTGCTGTCCAAATTGCTGGAAGCCAGCGGGGATCGGAAGGGAGCGGGAGACTGCCTTCATGATGCGATGAAGGAGCTTGATCAGCTGCAAACGCCGCATTGGCGCATGCTGCTGGAGGCGCGGCTTGTTAGGCTGAAGCTTATGCAAAGCAAGACAAACGAAGGAGAAGACTGGGCAGCGCGTTACCCGATGCTCACGCATGAATCAGCGTCAGTTGATCGGGAATATGTGCATGTGACACTCGCCCGAATTTGGCTCATGCAGGGGAAGACGGATATAGCGATTCGCAAGCTTAGACAAGTCGAGAAGGCAGCGTTTCGCGCAGATCGGCTAGGAAGCCGGATTGAGATCGGCTTGCTGCTGGCCTCCGCTTATGACCGCCAAGGCAAGAAGTCCAGCTCAACTGAAGCACTGGACCAGGTTCTGCGGCTTGCTGAGCCGGAAGGTTATGTTCGACTTTTCTTGGATGAGGGGCAAGCGGTACGCAGATTGCTGCTGGACCGCATGGCGACTGGTCTAGAAAGCAGCATTCGCCAGTATGTGAGGAAGCTGCTGGATGCATTTGAGGCGGAGATAGGAATGCGCTCGGCGGAGAATCGTACTGACATGAGCACTGAAGTGGATAAGCTTACCCCGCGCGAGCTCGATATCTTGAAATGTATGGCCAATGGATGTACCAATTCGGAGATAGCAACTATCTTGTTCCTGTCACCGGGCACGGTCAAACGTTACAGTCATCATATCTATCAGAAGCTGAATGTGAAGAACAGAGTGCAGGCTATTACGAAAGCAAGAGAGCTGCAATGGATCTAGTCGTATCAGGACTGTTGAAACGGATTGGCGAGTTTCGCGTGAAAGCTTAAAGCACCATGATAGGGTTAATCTTGTTAAAATCGGCATGGTTTGTTTCAACTCTTAGACTTGCATCAATGTTGTAGAATGGAGGGGATTAGCTAGAAGAAAGCTCGGAGAGGGGTAATACAATGAACGGAATGATTCAAATTCGCGGCGCCAGGGAGAACAATCTGAAGAACATTTCACTCAACATTCCAAAGCATAAGCTGGTTGTGGTAACGGGGCCGTCAGGCTCCGGAAAATCTACGCTTGCGATGGATACACTTCAGCGGGAATGCCAGCGCCAGTATATGGAATCGATGGGAATGGTATCGGATAGCGTAAGCAAGCCCAAAGTGGATTCCATTCAAGGATTGTCTCCCTCCATCAGCGTAGGTCAGCATCTGACAAACCGTAATCCGCGCTCCACGATTGGAACGGTGACCGATATTTATACGTTAATGCGGATTTTGTACGCCAAGCTGGGCGAGCGGTCTTGCCCGGCATGCGGGGCGACAGTAGGTCACACTGCGGGAGAGGAACCTGCCAAGCTTGTGTCGGACGAGGAAGATACGGGGTATAACGAGAAGGTGGTATGTCCTTCATGCGGACATCAGCTGAATATGCTGACGATGTCCCACTTCTCCTTCAACAAGCCTGAAGGAGCTTGCGAGGAATGCAGCGGACTTGGTCATGTTGCGACATTGAATATGAATGCCGTGTTCAACCTGGAGAAGAGCGTGCGGGACGGCGGGGTTCGATTTTGGTCGGGGATGTATATGGATTACAACCTCAGTATCCTGAAAGCCGCAGCCGCCCATTACCGGCTGCCATTCGAGGAAAACGCCCCTCTTGAAAGCTATGATCCGGCAATGCTGGACCTGCTTTATTATGGTGCGGAAAGCGAGGCATTCACGAGCCGGATGCCGGATGTAAAGCCGCCCAAGTCTGTTACACAAGGCAAATTCGAAGGCGTCGTAACCGGTATATGGAGACGCTATAACGAGAAGGGCGGAGAATCTGGAGAAGCGGCCCTCTTCCGGCAAAATAGCTGCGGCAGCTGTCACGGCGCAAAGCTGAGGAAGGAAAGCCGACAGGTTACTGTGAATGGAATGGCCATTCACGAAGCGTCCGCGCGAGCGCTTGGCGAAACGCTGGACTGGCTTGAGTCGGTAAAGACAGGCCTGTCGCAGGATGAGGAGCAATTGGTGGGTCCGCTTGTCTACGATATGTCTATTCGCTTGAAACGAATCATCGATACGGGACTTACGTACATGTCTCTGGATCGTCCAATCGTGACGTTATCCGGTGGTGAGGCGCAGCGACTTCGTCTAGCTTCCATCCTCGGTTCAGGCCTGACCGGCGTGCTCTATATTTTGGACGAGCCAACAGCTGGCCTCCATGCCCGGGATACAAGCGGCTTGATCGAAGTAATGAAGCAGCTGCGCGATTTGGGCAATACCGTGCTGATCATCGAGCATGACGAGGATGTAATGAAGGCAGCTGACCATATCATCGATATTGGTCCAGGTGCGGGGACGCAAGGCGGGCAGGTCGTGGGGCAAGGCAGCCTGCAGGAATTGATCGGCCAGCCGAATTCCATAACAGGCGCTATCTTCCGAGAAAGAAACGAACGTGCGGCGCGATCCAAAAGACGCAGCGGCAACGGTCATCAGCTAACGATCCATCATGCATATCTGCGCAACCTGAAAGGCTTCACAGCCTCGTTCCCGCTGGGCTGTCTCATATCCGTTACAGGCGTCTCCGGCTCGGGCAAATCTACATTGTTGTTCGACTTGCTTGCCGCATCAGGACCGGATCAGCCAACACCGGATGGCTGTGACCGTATTACAGGCTGGGAAGATGCGGGCTCGCTCATAATGGTCGATCAATCTCCGTTGTCTCGTATGCAGCGCTCCAATATTGCAACATACACGGACGTGTATACACATCTGCGCAATTGGTATGCCAGCTTTCCTGAAGCGAAGGCGGCGGGTCTTACCGCCAAACACTTCTCCTTTAATACGGCCGGTGGCCGCTGCGAAGAATGCCAGGGACTTGGCGTTGTGCCGATCCATATGCACTTCTTGCCTGAAATTGAGGTACGCTGTCCATCATGCCGAGGCAGACGATTCAAGGACGAGGTATTGGCGGTCACATACGAAGGTTACAGCATCTCAGACCTGCTGGATATGTCGATTGAACAGAGCTTGCCTTTGCTCGGCAGCCAGAAAAAAATTAAAGAAACGCTTCAACTCCTATGCGAAGTAGGACTTGGCTACTTGCAATGGGGCCAGTCTCTCAGCACCTTGTCTGGCGGCGAAGGCCAACGCATCAAGCTGGCAAAGCAGCTGAGCAAAAAGACCGCGCAGCATACGGTCTACTTGTTGGATGAGCCATCTACCGGACTGCATCCGGGAGATGTTCAGCAGTTGAAAGTACTGCTGAACAAACTGGTGGATGCAGGCAATACCGTGATCGTCGTAGAGCATAATCTGGAGCTGGTCAGCGAATCCGATTGGATTATCGACATCGGTCCCGAAGGCGGCGAAGGCGGCGGAGAGCTCGTTGCCGAAGGCACCCCTGAGCAGGTAGCAGAATGCAGCCGCTCATATACCGGCCGATATCTGAGGGAGCTGTTATAGCTGCTGTAGCTGCTCATCCATGATCAATCTGGAACCGATACACCAGGAAACGATAAACTACAACATGTCTGCTCCAACCTTTCAAGTAGTGCTATGGCCTCATCAATGCCATAGCACTCGAGAGGTTTGGGGCCTTGTTTTGTAATAGAATAGGGGGATCACAGGACAGTCTGTCGCTGCAAGCATACTGCTGCTATCATATCGCGTTCCCGCTCTGCCATATCGCCTCGCCATATCGCTTTACCATATTGTCCTACCATAAGCATGCTCATGACACGTGCATCTACTCCGCAATAATTAGCCACCACCTGTATAGTGGGGCCCTTGACGTACTCGGGGTTTGCTCAAAGGGCTCACTATCCCCTTTACTCAGGAATTTAACCCCACTCTTATTTCTAGCTTCCAAGCTCCTAATCCTCATTGCTTCTATTCTCCTGCGCTCCTACCTCCGGAACTCCTACCTCCGGAACTCCGCCCTCCGGAACTCCGCCCTCCGGAACTCCGCCCTCCGGAACTCCGCCCTCCGGAACTCCGCCCTCCGGAACTCCGCCCTCCGGAACTCCGCCCTCCGGAACTCTGCCCTCCGGAACTCCGCCCTCCGGAACTCCGCCCTCCGGAACTCTGCCCTCCGGAACTCCGCCCTCCGGAACTCCGCCCTCCGGAACTCCGCCCTCCGGAACTCCGCCCTCCGGAACTCCGCCCTCCGGAACTCCGCCCTCCGGAACTCCGCCCTCTGGAGCTCCTAGCTCCGGAACTCCTAACTTCCGGTGTTCCTAGCCTCCGGAGCTCCTAACCTCCATTAATCCTAAATCTCGGTTGATCATACACCGATACCATATCCCCCTTGCTCGAAAGGCTGGTTAATCCTGAGCTGAGGGGATAGTGAGCCCAGTAGAAAGAAAAATAATTGTTCTACGACATTTACATACATACTGTATGTATGTTAAATTTCGAATAGAGTATAGTTACTACAACAAATAAGGAGCGTGGCCATTTATGCGTGTTAACAGTCTGTATTCCGTTATTCAAACCGAAAAACTACAGGAGAGCATCCGTTTTTACCATCATTATTTTGGGTTTCAAATCATCTTTGAGTCGGAATGGTACGCCAGTTTGAAGTTGGCGGAGAGCAGCTTGCCATTTGAGCTGGCGCTCCTGGATTATTCGCACGAGACTATTCCTGCAGGGTTTCGGCGCTCGGCAGCAGGCATGGTCTTGAATTTTGAAGTAGATGATGTAGATCGTGAATATGAGCGCCTTGTTGTGGAGGGAAAATTGCCTCTCGAACGCGAGCTTCGGGATGAGGTTTTTGGACAAAGACATTTTATCATCAGCGATCCCAATGGTATTCTAATAGATATCATTAAGATTATCCCGCCTTCTGAAGAGCAAAGCGGCTTCTATCAGGAGCAGGTGTGGTAAGGAAAGGGTTTGAACCGGGTTATGAGAAGAACAAAGGAGGACGCGAACGAAACGCTGCGGAGGCTGATCGGGGTCGCGAAAAGACACTTCGCTGAGCATGGTTACGCAGGTGCGGCGTTGGAGGCCATCGCGGCTGAAGCGGAAGTGACCCGCGGTGCGCTGTATCACCATTTTCGCAATAAACACGGATTGTTTCTCTCTGTGTTGGAGTCGGTTCAGCAAGAGGTGGGAGAACGGGTAGAGCAGGAAGCTTCTCGCAGCGATGATCTACGGGAGCAACTACTGCTTGGCTGCCGAGCATTTTTGGTTTCAGCTGTAGAGCCGGGGAATAAACGGATCATGTTGATTGACGGTCCTGCCGTATTGGGTTGGGATACGTGGCGTGTGCTGGATGAGAAAAATTCCATGAGCCATTTGCGCGAGCAGCTGACATTGATGCAGGAGCAAGGTATGTTTAAAGATGCAGCTGTAGAGTCGCTTGCTTCCTTCATCTCTGGTGGCTTGAATGAATCTGCGCTTCGAATGGCGGAGCTGCCGGATACCTCTGATGCTATGGAGCAGACGATGAAGCTGATGTCTCATTTGGTTGGTGCTTGGGACCAACGGCATTAACTCAAGGATTGAACCAAGGAGTATTTGTCCATTTGAAGCAGGCATTGGCGCTCACTCTCCCTCAACATAAGTGAAAATCGCAATCTATAAGAAATGAGAGAAGCTATTTCAGGTTATAATGAGCTTAGAGTAATGGATTTGCCACTAATATACGGGGTGATTGCAAATGGCGCTAGTATCTAAGCAAATTTTCGTAAATTTACCGGTGAAAGACCTGGAAGCATCGAAAACGTTTTTTGGCAACATAGGTTTCGAATTCAATCTGAATTTTACAGATGAAAAAGCGGCTTGTATGGTTGTTGGGGAGAATATTTTCGTTATGCTGCTTCAAGAGGAATTTTTCAAGGGATTCACCAATAAGGACGTTGCGAATGCGGCTGTCACGACTGAGGTGCTGGTTGGTCTGTTAGCAGACAGCAAGGAAGAAGTGCAGGCTATCGTCGATCGGGCGTTCGCTGCTGGGGCAACGCCAAGTATCGATCCTGTTGACCACGGCTTCATGTATCAAGCTAGCTTCCAAGATCTAGACGGACATATGTGGGAAGTTATGTACATGGATCCCAGCGCTCTAGAAGAGCAGGCTGAATAATGGATTGCGTATAACGGCATAAGAGCCGCTGCAGGAGATCAGGCAACTGACTCTTGCAGCGGCTTTTGTTATGATTTGGTGTTTTGAATGTTTGCTTTTAGTACGGTTTCTACTTTTGTCAGATGCTCGCCGATCAGTTGGTTTGCCAAATGTGCATTACCGGACTTAATAGCTTCAAAGATAGAGCGATGCTCGTCAAGCAGACGCTCAGCTGTTGATTTCTCCTGATAAAACCAAAGCTCCCGCGTTTTGCCGATGGTCTCACTTAGCCGCTGCGTCAGAGATTCCATAAGCTGAATGAGCAGGGAATTGCGGGAAGCGGATGCTATTGCGGTATGGAATTCAACGTCGGCTTTTTCGCCCTCAACGGTGTCACCCTGAAGAAGAGCATGCTCCATCTTATTCAATATTATTTGCAGATTAACCAGATCCTCATCGGTACGGCGCTCGGCTGCGTAGGAAGAAGTGCCGGCTTCTAGCAGCTTGCGTACCTCTAGTATTTCCAGAATGGAGTTGGCTTCCTGGAACAACGAGTTTCCTCCCGCATTGTCGCTGGGCAATATTTTCTTCACAAATGTTCCGCCGCCATGTTTTATGTCGAGCCACCCTGTAGCTTTGAGCGCGCTCAGCGCCTCGCGAAGCGTGGAGCGGCCTACGCCGAACTGCTGAGACAATTCTACGACTGAGGGCAGCTTTGCGCCTGGTTCCCACTCGCCGCTCGAGATTCTTTCTAGGATGAGACGACTGACGATCTCATGACCTTTCGCTGTTTCAATCTTCATATTACGCATTCCCGAAGCCTCCATGAAATATTGCGACATTGACTATATTTCTATCTAAGCATAAGCTATAATGAAAGAAAAGTCATCAGATGACCTGATCAATTATTATGTTGAACTTAAATCAGGAGGTTCATATGCTAAAATTTGAAATTACAGCCAATCTTCGCGCCATCGTAGGCGAGAAATATTACCGCGATGATCAGGAGGCGTTGGTCGCACACTCTTATGATGGCACGCCAATGCTGCAATCGTTGCCGGACGGCGTTATTTATCCGGCATCTACCGAAGAAGTGTCTCAAATTATGAAGGTGCTGAGCGAATACCGGATTCCGCTTGTTAGCAGAGGGTCGGGATCGAACCTCTGCGGGGGGACGGTTCCTTCTGAGGGCGGCATAGTTATGGTTATGCACAGGATGAACCGAATTTTAGAGGTGGATATGGAAAATCTGACCGCTACGGTGCAGCCTGGACTCATTACAGCGGAAATGATCGACCATATCGAAGGTCTGGGCTTGTTTTATCCGCCAGATCCCAGCAGCATGAAGATAAGTACAATCGGCGGCAATATTGCCGAATGTTCAGGTGGACTTCGCGGTCTCAAGTATGGCACAACCAAAGACTATGTGATTGGGCTGGAGGCTGTACTTGCGAACGGCAGCATTATACGAACGGGCGGCAAGCTGATGAAGGACGTAGCGGGTTATGATCTCACTAAGCTGCTTGTCGGATCTGAGGGCACGCTAGCGATTATTACGGAAGCGATCTTAAAGCTCATTCCGCCGCCGAAGGCGAAAAAAACGATGCTGGCGATGTACAAAGATATATACGGGGCAGCACGCACTGTTTCCAAAATCATTGAATCCAAGATCATCCCAGCTACGCTTGAATTCATGGATAACCCTACAATAAGAGTGGTAGACGACTTTGCAAAGCTGGGGCTCCCGCTAGATATGGAAGCGGTATTGCTAATTGAGCAGGATGGTGATCCTGAGACAGTCGAGCGCGACATCGCCCGTATTCGGGAGATTTGCGTATTGGAGAAGGCCGATCGTTTGGAAGTGGCGGAGAGCCGCGAGGAAGCTGATCGGCTGCTGACCGCGCGCCGAAGTGCATTCACTGCGCTTGCGCGGCTTCGTCCTACAACAATGCTGGAGGATGCGACCGTGCCCCGTTCGAAGATTGCCGATATGGTGCTTCGCATTAACGAGATCGCCAAGAAGTACAACGTCACCATCGCAACATTCGGCCATGCAGGAGACGGAAACTTGCATCCTACTGCAACGACGGATGCCCGGGACAAGGAAGAGGTGCATCGCGTCGAAGAAGCGTTCGCGGAAATATTCGAGGCGTCGATCGAACTTGGCGGCACCATTACGGGCGAGCATGGTGTAGGCATGGTGAAGGCACCTTATCTGGAGTGGAAGGTTGGTGCACCCGGAATTGAAGTGATGCGGGGCATTAAAGCGGCCTTCGATCCGCATAACTTGCTTAACCCGGGCAAGGTTTTCGCCAAAGAATCAAGGAAAAGGGTGGTCCTGCAGCATGGGTGAGACTAACGTGATGAAAAAACCGGATATCAAGCATACCAACCCGTTGGCGCAAACGCTATTGAATAAGCTGGATTACGATCAGCTTACCAATTGTATGCGTTGCGGATTCTGTCTTCCGGCATGTCCTACGTTCCGTGAGACAGGAGTGGAGCCGGAGTCGCCGCGCGGCAGGATTGCCCTTATGAAGGCGGTAGCAGACGGGCTCATGGATCCCGATCAGATGTTCCAGGATCAGATGAATCATTGTTTGGGCTGCAGAGCTTGCGAGCCGGTCTGCCCAGCAGATGTGAAGTACGGTCAATTAATCGAGCAGGCGCGAGATGCGATCGAGGATCATGCATCGCATAGCATTCCGGTCAAAGGACTACGTAAACTGATGTTTAAAGGTGTCTTCCCGAACAGAGGCAGCTTAAAGCTGCTTGGCGGTTCACTCGCCTTCTATCAGAAGTCGGGCCTTCGCAAACTGGCTAGAGGAACGGGCATTATGCGCATGTTCCCAGAACCTCTTCGCGAAATGGAATCCATTCTGCCGGATGCGACTTCGAAAGGCGTTATTGAGCAGATCGGCACATTTTATCCGGCCAAAGGGAAGGCCATTGCCCGCGTCGCCTTGTTCCGCGGTTGTATTATGGATGTTATGTTCGCAGGTACTAATGTAAATACCGTGGAGCTGTTGTCGGAAGCCGGCTTTGAAATTGTTATTCCGAAGGAGCAGGTTTGCTGCGGAGCGCTCCATGCACATAGCGGTGAAATGGACCAGGCGAGATCACTGGCAAAAGTCAATATTACCGTATTTAAGGAAGCGGGTATTGATTACGTTGTATCCAACGCGGGAGGCTGTGGAGCATTGCTCGTCGAGTACGATCATCTCATGCACGAGGACAGCGATCCACAAGTTTGTGAGGACGCAAAGTGGTTTGCAGAGCGTGTTATCGATGTCAGCAAGCTTGTCGTTGAGAAGGGCAGAATTCCTAAGTTTGCGGAGCGGATAAACGAACAGAATCAAGTTACTGTCACGTACCAGGATTCCTGCCATCTTCGGAATGTCATGAAGAGTTCTGGTGCACCGCGTCAGCTCATGCGCAGTGTAGAAGGTTCATGTTTCGTGGAGATGAAGGAGTCGGACCGTTGTTGCGGTTCCGCTGGCATTTACAATGTGACCCAGCCAGAGATGGCTGGACAACTGCTTGAACACAAGATGGAGCATGCGGCCAATACGAATGCGCGTTACATGCTAACGAGCAACCCGGGTTGCTTGTTGCAGATGAAGCTGGGCATTGAGAAGCATAAGCCTCCGTTCAAGATGGAGGCGATGCATATCGTCGATTATTTGCATGAACGGATTGTAGTGAACAAGGAATCATAATTAACCGTGCTACGCGCATACTTTAGCCGAAAAACGCTAATAATTTTAGGTTTTTGAGACGAATTCGACTACAGCGTCATGGCAATTCGCAGACAAGACAATAACTTGGTTGTATCATCTCTTGTAGACGAAAAATTTACGAGAGGGATACAATCGTCCTTATCAAAAAATAGTGACATCACTCATTTCGAGAGAACATTTGGGGATAGTTGATTTTTCGTCAAGGCTGGGTATCTGAGTATTCGTTTTCAGTTGTTTTTTGAGGGGGAGTTTACAGAGTAGAGTAGTGGGTTTGAATAAAGGGCTCACTCTCCCATCTGCTCAGGATCGAATATGGTATGTTGGTATGCGTTATGTAATTGTTAGTCCGTGTCAATTAAATTCTGATTGATCGCCAACACGTGTCGCCCTACCGCGCGCAGTATCCGAATAACACATTAAAAATAATTGGACTCATTCGATTGCATGTTGCAGTGGAATGAGTATTTTGTTATAATAATTAAGAACATATGTTCTGTATTGTGGGGGGGTGAGCGTTTAATGTATCAAGAAATTTGGCAGGAATTTAGGAGTCGCTATAAGTCTGATGAGGACTGTGTTCCTTTTTTAGAGAGAATGAAATGGCCTACAGGCTTTAGTTGCAATGGTTGCGGCCATAGGTCTGCCTATAAGATTATTACGCGTAGCGTCCCGCTTTACGAATGCAGGAAGTGCAGGTATCAACAGTCGCTTACCTCCCATACGATTATGCACAAGAGCCGCACCTCTCTGAGAAAATGGTTATTTGTTTTTTATTTGGTTGGCAAGTCGGAACATAGTGTTAATGCCGTGCAGTTATCTGAACTCATTAATATTACCTATAAGACGGCATGGAGCATGCTGAATAAGATACGTTCGCTGTTGTCTGGCGATTCTGAGCAACACTGGGGCAATCACGTGGAAATTAAGCATGAAGTTTTTAATCAGCAGAGTATTCCGACTGAGGCTAGACTGGTAAAGGAGCGATCGGTCGCAATTATAAAATCTGTTCATGCTCAGTGCAGCTTTGTTTCTTTTTATCTGTTAAGCAGGAAAGGAGTAGCAAGGGACAATCTTATTCCTCAAGAACAAACGGAGTTACGCAAACAATTAAATTTGGATAAGCATCCTTCTGTTCATGTGAACCCAAGATTTCAACAATTTCTAAAACGCAACCTGACAGAGGAGCGTGTTGTTTTTGGTCAATTAACTCGTCACCCGCTATCTGAAATCGCTATCGATGCGTTTAATTGGATGAAGGACAAGTTCCATGGGGTTGGTGATAAATATGCCCAGAGCTATATGGACGAATATTGCTTAAGATGGAATGCCTCTACAGGCGTTATTAAGTGCGCATTTGAACATGTAACGAGACTCTCCTTACGACCATTGTAAAATGGTAGTTGAATTCATATCATTTTACACATCTCACATCTCACATCTCACATCTCACATTTAATCTCACACTGTTCACGTATGATTGATATTTTTAAGTACCTTTATTATCGAGATCGATAATAATTAGCTGCAAGTTTTTTATTCCCTCCAAAACGGAGTTCTGAAGTCTCCATTCCCAGATCAAGAACTTAATAATTCAGGAACTTAAGAGCTCAAACTCAAGAGTTTCAGAATCAAAGCTCCAAAGTTCCAAAGCTCCAAAGTTTCAAAGTTTCAAAGTTTCAAAGTTCCAAAGCTCCAAAGTTTCAAAGTTTCAAAGTTTCAAAGTTCCCAAGCCCGAAAGCCCGAAAACTCCAAAGCCCCAAAGCCCCAAAGCCCCCCTCCCGAAACTCCGGAGTCTCAAGATTTTTTGATTTAAGCTTTAAATATCTTCAGAGTCTCGAAGAAATCTTTAAAGTCATAGAGGGTTGGAGTGTGTATTCGTTTCATAAATCTTCGTTTCATAAATCAATAACCCATTTTCAAGATATGGTCATTTCGATTATAAAAGATGAGATGTTGTCGTTTTGCGTCTATTGTCCTGAGTTGAGGGGATAGTGAGCAGGGTTGAGAGAAGGGATATGTTGTATGTTGGGCATCGATGTTGATTAGTGGTAATTCGGTGACGTTATTTTGTGATAGGGTCCGTAGGTTGATTTAGTAAGGAGCATAAAGAGCGAGTTTAAAGAGCGAGCATAAAGAGCATAAAAGAAAAAGCCCGGGCCGTTATGGCCGGGCTTGTAGTGCGTTGTTGATGACTTCGTTGACTGCAGGGACGTCTATTTGAGGGGTTGAGTTGTCGGAAAGCTTATACTTTTTCTTTAAGCTGAGCACACGGTAGACGCTTTCGTTCAGACGTTTCTCCGATATTTCGCCAGAGTGGACGGCTTGTCTTAGTGTATCAAGCGCTTCGCTTCGGAGTTTCTCTTCATGACTTACGAGCACGATGTCCGCGCCGGCATTGATTGCGGTTACGGATGCGTCCCCAATCTTGTTGCCATTTAGGAGACCACCCATAGTCATATCATCCGTAATAACGACTCCTTCATAGCCCAGCTTCTCGCGAAGCAAGCCGTTGATGACCGCATCGGATATGGAAGCGGGATGATCGGCGTCTAAATCCATCATGAGTAGATGAGCGACCATTATGGCGTCAACATCTTGCTCAATCGCCTCTTTGAAAGGAATCAGCTCGAATTTATCCAGTTCCTCCAACGTTTTATGAACTAGGGGCAAATCGTAATGGGAGTCTACGGACGTATCGCCATGCCCCGGAAAATGCTTGACGACTGCGGCTACCCCTTCCGATGTGATACCGTTCAAAGCCTCTAGCCCATGAGCGGTCACCTTGTCTGGGGTCGAGCCGTATGAACGATCACCGATGACAGGGTTTTTGGGGTTGCTATTAATGTCAAGGACGGGAGCAAAGTCCAAATTGAATCCTAGTGCCTTTAATTCAGTACCTAACGCTTTACCTATTCCGTTCGTATACGACAAGCTATTGGCACCCGCAACTTGGCCCGCTGCCGGAATTTTCACGAACTCGGAGGAAAGACGGCTTACTCTTCCGCCTTCCTGGTCGACACTTAACCATAATGGAATGTCGTTGCTTTCATTAGCTTGCTTGAGTTGATTCAGAAGCGCAAGCGTTTGTTGTGCGCTGTTGATATTGTTTTTAAAGAGAATGAATCCTCCGACTTTATAGTCTTGGATCATTTTTTTGGCAAATCCGTTCATCTCGGTGCCATCCAGGCCGACGATGACGAGCTGTCCGATTTTTTCATCTATACTCATTTGATTTATTTGCTCCTGAATAACATCCGGCTGCGAATCAGGTGTAGGGGGAGTTTCTGATCCGTCAGACGGAACGTTGCTCGGGATTTCTGTATGACTAGTCGGGCTAGGGTCTGTTTGTCCAGGGGAAGGATCTATGTTGTTCGAACCTTGTGTGGATGAACCGCAGCCAGCTAGCAGCAAGGCCGGGAGCAGCACAAGCACGAACCATTTGTAAGCTGTTTTTCGCATGTTTTTTCGTCACCTCATTTGCAGGAATACCCCCTATTGTACGTGTTGGGGAGGGTGGAGGTCAAACGGCGTATCTTTGTACAAGCAAAAAGGGCTGCAGGGTAGATAAGTATGGAGGATCAAATAGCAAGTGAATGGTGAGTAGGTAGCGAGTAAGTGGTGTGCAGCGGTGTGTATGAGAATTGTGAATGGCAAATAAGTGGTGTATATGGGGGGGTGTTCAGTGTGTATTTGGAAGAGTGGCATGCAGTGTAGTGTCTGAGTAAAGCAAGTTCCCAAAAGTTTTGTAAATCAGCCCTGTTAAACGCCGTTTCTCTTGAAGCTCCCGATGCACATGATACTATACAGTTAAGGTTGCGAAGAAAGGATGCAGCTTCATGAATATTGGAATTATCGGGGCCGGTTATGTTGGGCTGACAACGGCAGCCGTATTGGCGGAGCTTGGGCATGCAGTGTCTTGCGTGGATCGCGACGAAGAGAAGATTAGTCGGCTGAACAACGGTGTTATTCCGATCTATGAGCCGGGCTTGGATGAATTGGTGGATCGTCACCGTACAGCCAATCGGTTGATCTTTCGTCACGATGTTGAAGAAACGGTGAGGCAAAACGATATCATCATGATCGCAGTAGGGACGCCATCTGCAATTGATGGCGCAGCCGATCTGGTGTTTGTCAGAAGCGTGCTGAAATCGATAGCAAGCGCGCTGAGCGATTCCAAAATCATTATTATGAAAAGTACCGTTCCCCCTGGTACGGGAGATTGGGCTGAATCTTTTTTGATCGAAGAGGGCGTGGCTAAAGAACATTTTGAAGTGGTTTCGAATCCGGAGTTTTTGCGCGAGGGGACCGCTATCTACGATACGTTCCATCCGGACCGAATTGTCATCGGCACTCATAATGAAGCGGCAGCAGAAGTCGTTCAATCGTTGTATGCCGGTATTGAAGCAAAGACTATTATTACAGGTAGGACGGAGGCCGAGCTGATCAAGTACGGCTCCAATGCGTTTTTGGCAACGAAGTTGTCCTTTATTAATGAGCTGGCACGGGTATGTGAGGCGTATGGCGCGGATATTATGGATGTGGCAATTGGAATCGGCAAGGATAGCCGTATTGGAGAAAAGTTTCTGCAGGCGGGTATTGGTTACGGCGGGTCATGCTTGCCTAAGGATGTGCAAGCGCTCATGGCTGCTGCCGCGGCTAAAAATGAGCCACTCAAGCTGCTCCAAGCAGTTGCCGAAGTGAATGATACGCAGCTCGGCGCATATGTACGCAAGCTAGAGCATGTTCTGGGCGGATTAGACGAGACCAAGCATATCGCGGTATGGGGCGCGACATTTAAAGAGAATACGGATGATCTGCGCTATTCGCGGGCGGTAGCCATTATGGAAAGTTTGGCCAGGAGAGCAAGTACTCTGACGGCATACGATCCGCTTGCGGCACCGTCCATAGCAGGTGTAACTTGGAAGGAGAGCGCTCTTGCAGCGGTCGAAGGCGCAGACGCCCTTGTCATTGCAACTGGCTGGGCAGAATTCGTTCAAGCGGATTGGCAAGAAGTCGCGAAGCGGATGAAGGGATCTGTGGTCATGGATGGCCGGAATGTATTAAACAGGAAGGCAATTGAAAGTGCCGGACTTCGTTATGTAGGAGTTGGCCGCCCATGAAGATTATTGTGACAGGTGCAGCTGGCTTCGTTGGTTCCCATCTATGTGAAGCGCTACTTGAACGGGAAGGGAATGAGGTCATCGGCATTGACGCAATGTTGCGCGATGAATTGCGGGTAATCGGCAGCCGAAATCTGGATGCGATCATGGGGCATTCGAGGTTTGTATTCCACAATGAAAATTTGCTGGATATTAACTGGGATGAACTATTGAAGGATGCAGATATCGTCTATCATTTGGCCGGCATACCAGGTGTGCGCAACAGCTGGGGAGACGATTTCGGCCATTATGTGACGAACAATATTAATTTGACACAGCGACTGCTGGAAGCATGCAAAGGAAAGCCGCTGAAAAAATTTGTGTATGTCTCGACCTCGTCTGTCTATGGAGAAGTGACGGGTAAAGTATCCGAGGAAGCCATGCCTTCGCCGTTGTCTCCATACGGTGTATCCAAGCTGACGGGTGAACACTTGTGCCGGGTATACTGGCGTAATGAAGGTGTGCCTATCGTTATTTTGCGTTACTTTACGGTGTATGGCCCTCGCCAACGGTCGGATATGGCTTTCCATCGTTTCATCTACCAAATCTTGAACAATCAGCCCATCACCCTGTACGGGGACGGGACGCAGTCGCGCGACTTTACGTATGTAGGAGACTGTGCAGAGGCGACTGCCGCAGTGGCAGAGGCGAGCGGCGTCATTGGAGAAACGATTAATATTGGAGGCAAGGAGCGGGCGTCAATCAATGACATTATTGAAATGTTGGAATGGATGACCGGGAAGCCGACACAAATCATTCATGCTGGCGGTCTCGTAGGTGAGCCTATGCATACGTGGGCGGATATCTCGAAAGCGGAGCGGCTGCTCGGTTATTCGCCGAAAATCAGCTTGGCGGAAGGATTGCGCCGAGAAGTGGCTTTCGCGCGAAAACACCCTTATTTAAAAGAGGATTCCGCCGTTTAAATAAAAAAGAACCTTCATGCCGCGTTTATCATTCGGCGATGAAGGTTCTTTCCATTTATTCGGATTTGAACAGCGTGGCGATGGAGCCGCCCTCTGTAATGATTCGAATAGCTGTTCCCAGCAGGGGAGCCATCGGCAGGATGACGAAGTTGTCCGGGCGAGTACGTTCCAGCGCAATCGTATCGGTAATGACAACCTCCTGAATGTTTGGGTGGCTCAGTTTGTCGACCGCATTCTCGGAGAACAGGCCATGCGTCGCGCAAATGAACGCATCTTCGGCGCCGCGCTTTTTGAGCGCTTCAACAACGTTGACGATGGTGCTGCCTGTATCGATCAAGTCTTCAATGATGATCGGCGTCATGCCTTCAACTTCACCGATAATATGGGTAATTTCGGATTGGTTGTGCGCAGGACGGTTTTTGATCATGATCGCGAATGGACAATCGAGCAAGCCCGCCAGCTTCTCGGCTGTTGTCGCGCGTCCCGCATCAGGGGAGACGACAACAGGGTTCTTAATTGATTTCTCACGCAAATAATCGATAATCATATCCAGCGCGGTCAGATGATCGACGGTGATCTTAAAGAAGCCCTGGATCGGGTCGGCGTGCAGATCTACGGTAATGATGCGGTCAGCGCCTACGGTAGTCAGTACATCGGCAACCATTTTGGCAGAGATCGGCTCACGCGGAGCGGATTTCCGTTCTTGACGCGCATAGCCGTAATACGGCATGACGATATTGATTGATTTCGCGGAAGCGCGCTTGGCTGCGTCAATCATAACAAGCAGCTCGACGAGATTCTCATTGACGGGATGAGAAAGGGATTGAATGAGGAATACGTGATGGTTGCGCAGCGACTCCTCATAAGAAACATGAATTTCTCCGCTTTGCAGCCGAGAAATGGCGGATTTTCCAAGCGGCAGATCCAATTGCTCGCATACTTTGCTCGCTAGCTCTGGGTTGGATGAACCCGAGAAAATTTTGATGTTCTTCAACATTTTGTCCTCCAATTAATCATTCAGATCAAAGCGCTGAGCGCGGACCATACGGTTCCGCTCTCAGCGCCTTCGCTGTTATGTTCTATCTCAAGTTGGGAACGGCTACATCCGGATTGACATCCGCCTCGTAGTCGATGCCGTCTGTCTCGAAGCCGAACAGCTGGAAAAACTCGCGGCGGTAGCCTTCAAGATTGGACAGTTCATATACATTTTCTGTAGTCAGATCGGTCCATAGCTTGGCCACTTCCTGTTGAATCTCCGGACGCATCTCCCAATCGTCAATGCGAATAAGACCTTTGTCGTCGACAAGTGTTTGGCCTTCGCCGTACAATCTCTCGGAGAACAGGCGGTACATTTGCTCGATACAGCCTTCATGCAGTCCTTTTTCTTTCATCACTTTGTACAATGCGGAGATGTACAACGGGACAACAGGGATGGCAGAGCTGGACTGTGTCACAAGCGCCTTGTTTACGGATACGAAAGCGCGTCCGCCGGACTCGCCAAGCTGCTTGTTCAAGTTATGCGCTGTCAGTTCCAGATCGTTTTTCGCAGCGCCGATCGTTCCTTCGCGGTAGACAGCATGTGTAATTTCAGGTCCGATGTAAGAATAGGCAACAGTTGTAGCATCGTCTGCTAGTGCGCCTGCTGCTTGCAGCTCATCAATCCACATCTGCCAGTCTTCTCCGCCCATAACGGCAATCGTCTGGCGCAGCTCGTCTTCTGTAGCCGGTTCGATCGTTGCTTGCGAAACCTCGCCGCTGTGGAAGTTGACGGTTTTGTTCGTATATGTCTCACCCAGAGGCTTAATGACGGAGGAGAATACCTCTCCTGTCTTGGGATGCGTGCGGCGCGGAGATGCGACACTGTAGATAACCAGGTCGATCTTGCCCAGCTCTGTGCGGATCAGGTCGATCGTTTTCGCTTTAATCTCATCGGAGAATGCGTCGCCAACGATGCTGTATGACTTCGTTCCGTGCTTACTTGCAGCTTCTTCGAATGCTGCGGAATTGTACCAGCCTGCGCTTGCTGTACGGACGCCTTCCGCTGCTTTGTCAAAGTATACGCCAACGGTGTTCGCGCCGGAGCCAAAAGCAGCTACGATACGGGAAGCCAGTCCATAGCCGGTAGATGCGCCTACGACAAGCACATTGCGAGGGCCTTCAATGGATGGTTTGCCCTTTACATATTCGATTTGACGCTGAACTTGGGCAGCACAGCCTTGCGGGTGCGCTGTTGTGCAAATAAAGCCGCGTGTTTTCGGTTGAATAATCATATTGGGATATTCCTTTCTTTAATAAAATAACAAGGATCATATGTAGCTAGGACAACTCTATCCCATTTTACCGATTTTTGCACGCAAAGGAAAGGAGAAAAGAAAAAAGAGAGCGCAGCGGCGCTCTCTGTTCCTGGCAACTATAAGAGAGTATGCGGTTGATCGGATACTGGTCTTATATGTAGACGCTCTACCGGATGAGTCCGCCTTGTGAGCGGCGTGTACAGATTGCGCCGAACGGCGATCCGCTTTAGTTACGGCCTGCGAGCTGCTGCTCGGCCATTTGGACGAGACGGCGTGTAATGTAGCCGCCGATGGAGCCCATATCGCGGGTTGTCATATTGCCGTAGTAGCCGTCTTGCGGAAGTTGGATGCCCAGCTCCTGTGCTACTTCATATTTCATTTGCTCCAGCGCTGCGCGAGCCTGGGGAACGACCAAATTGTTGCTGCTGTTTTGGTTTGCCATCTTAATCAGCCTCCTTCAATCCTTTTGCGAAGCCAAACAAACTTCGTAAGCATTCGCTTGAGCCTATTATGCGACAGCCAAAAAAGGATTATTCGCTAAACCCACCTGTATTTACCGCCGAATCGATGTATACATTCATGATAAGATGGGGAATACGGGAGGACGAGGTTATGTTTATACAACCAATGCTGTTGACAGAAAAAGCCGAGCCGTTCAAGGATGACCGCTATTGGTTCGAACCACTAGTTGACGGACAGCGGCTCCAGCTCCATCTATCAACAGGGAAAGCTTTGCTGTTAACTAGGCACGGCAACGATGTCACTGCACAATACCCGGAGCTACATAACGTGCCGCTGCGAAAGCCAGCGGACGTCGTGCTGGATGGCGAGGCAGCCTGTCTGAACCCGGAAACGGGCCGCACGGATTTCGACAGTCTGCAAGAGCGGTTCCGCATGAAAGGCACCGCTCGGATTCGGGAAGCCAGAAAGACGCTGCCGATCGTTTATTTTGTTTTCGATATTTTGATGTACAACGGCCTTGATCTACGTGATCTGCCGCTCATAAGCCGCAGAAATCTGCTTGAGACTCTGCTGGAGGACAATCATCACTATGTCAAAATGAAGCATTGGGAGCGGGATGGCATCGCCGTATATGAAGCGGCTAGGAAGCTGGGATGGGAAGGAATTGCCGGGAAGCATAAATATAGTCGTTATATTGAGGGTAGAAGCGACAGTTGGCTTCGAATCGATAGGAGATAAGCCTTATATACAAAAGAGTCTTCTTCCGATTGGCGCAAACCAGAAGAAGACTCTTTTTCAATTAGGACAGCACACGTCTTGCTGTAACATATTTTCCTTTCCAGTAGCTGGAGTTCATATCGCTAATCGTCACTCCCTGGCTGCTAGAGCTGTGGATAATCTTTTGATTGCCTGCGTAAATCGCGACGTGGCTGATGGATTTGCCATTTGTTTTGTAGAAGACCAGGTCGCCCATACTGAGGGAGCCTTTGTCTACTTTGGTACCCATACTGGCTTGAGCGGCGGAAGTACGCGGCAGCCAGACATCCATGTTTTTGAATATGTATTGTGTAAAGGAGGAGCAGTCGAAGGAAGCGGTGCTTCCGGCTTTGGCTCCGAATTGATAAGGGGTTCCTATGAATTCCTTGCTGGATGCGATTAGTTCAGTTGAAGCGGGCGTAGCTGCATGAGCCTTGTCTCCAGCTGTTCCAAAAGTGAGGGCAGACCAAGCGATGGCTCCGCATGTCCCGATTTTTACGATGGTTTTAAGCAAGTTGCTGTTTCTCATGTTGTTCAGATTATCCCTTCTTGTTTCGTGTTGTATCCACACTATATCATAGTGAAACAGGGCTGATTTTCCTGTATGAGAATGATACTCCAGCGTCGTTCGGACATTATGAGCGTTTATGAGAAAAACATGAAAAAATATTAATGATATGTTACATTACGGATAGCTTGACTGACATCACTTCCTAGGGGGATACATATGGCACTTCTTTCTTGTCGATTTTATTCGGAAACATTGGGCATGAGTACATCTATGACCGTCATTTTGCCCCAAGCTACCAGGTCGCAGATCGGGCTAAACAATGCCGCTTCGTCCGGGAAGCACAAGACGTTGTTTTTGCTGCATGGATTATCGGATGACGATACAATCTGGGCAAGAAGGACTTCAATTGAACGGTATGTGGCTGAGCTGGGATTCGCTGTTATCATGCCCAACTTGCATCGCAGCTTCTATACGGATATGGAATACGGGGAGGCTTACTGGACGTTTCTAACGGAAGAGCTGCCGGCTGTGGCGCGCTCGTTCTTCCCGTTGTCGGAAGCTCGGGAGGATAACTTTGTAGCTGGCTTATCGATGGGCGGCTATGGCGCTTTTAAGTGGGCGCTGCGTCATCCGGAGCGGTTTGCGGCCGCAGGAAGCTTCTCCGGGGCGCTTGATATTGCTGCGCGCGCGAAGGAGATCGAGGCGTTTGACCGCACGTTCAAGTTAATTTTCGGAGACAAGGATATTAGGGGAACGGACAATGATCTGCTTGCTTTGCTGAATCAGCCCAACGTGCAACATGACGGAATAAAACCGCTTCTGTATCAAAGCTGCGGAACGGAGGACTTCTTATATAAAAGCAATACGGCCTTCCGCGATGCATGCCAGAAGACGGATTACGAATTGACCTATAGTGAGGGGCCGGGCGGTCATGACTGGTCCTATTGGGACGAGCAAATTAAGCAGTTCCTGAGCTGGCTCCCGCTAGGAAAATAGTCGCTTCATGCGGCTATTCGCCTAACGGTTGGCTTTGCTGATGATTTCACGATTGTCCCAAAGCAAAGAGCGCAGATTGGATTTGGAGCCTTGAATAATAAAGTGCGGGATGCCGTACATCTTAGCAATGTCGATTCCATCCCATGTCGCTCGGTGCGACGTGGAGGTGATAAGCAGGAACAGCGCTTGCGAACGACGCAATTCCGCCGCCAAGCGCTCCGGATGGTCTCCGGTGTCATGTGCCAGCTCGGCGCCGCTTTCGTGAACGACATGCTCGAACCATTTGCGGACGCCTCCGACAATGGTAATGAGGCAGTCCTGCAGGAAAGGCGCCGGCTGCTCTTTGGATTGGAGCTGCTTTTTCTTCTCTTTGCTCTTCTTCGATCCGGATTGCTCCGCTTGTGCCGGATGCATGGGCTTTGCCTTGCCTGCGTCCAGAACCAACGCTTCGCCCTGCAGCCGATACAGCTTGGTCAAGCGCGCGATATGACTGCCCTCCGCTACGTTGAAGGAGCAAGGATCCCCATGCGAAGGTTTCTGAATTTCAATGTCTTTGTAATGAATTTGATATCGGCTGGACGGATCGTTCATATCGACGCAGAACCAGAGATGGCCTTCGCCCGTTTCGATATAACCGTCCAATTGCTGGATCGGCGAGAACGCATCATCTCCTTGAAAGAGAAGCTGCAAGTCGTAATATAGCGATTTGCCGTCTTGTTTGACCGGTGTGCACAGCAGCTCGGCCTCGTGCTGCAGCTCGTGCTGCTGAACGAGCGATTCGGTAATGTTGAACGATTCTCCGTTATCAAGCCGAATAAACCCGCCATGGTCGCGGCGGAAGAAGGTACCGTACAGCGAATTGGCCGAAGGCTGAACATGCACCGGCGGCAGGGCGTTATCCTCTTCCGTGAGCGGCTCCTGCTCCTCGTAGTCGATTGGCACTGCGGTTTGCTTGGCCCGATCCGGCTGCTCCTCTTCCGTAGGAAGGGTATCCAGCAGGAGATAGTGGTCCAGCGCATCCAGCAGATCCAGCCCCTTGCGTATGCGAGCCCGGGAGGCCTGAGCGGCTTGCCTGGAAGAGTCATTGCGCGATGCGGGTATGGACTGCGCGACTGAAGCAAGCTCAATCTCAATGCTGTGCGACAGCAGTCTAGCAATCGATTCAGGGCTGTTCAGCTGATTCCGCGCGTCGGAGATCGCTTGCCGTAAATTCGCTTTGTCCTTCTCCTGGTAGTCAAGCTCCTTCTTGTGCTCCTCGATCGTGCGATCCAATCTCTTGGTCTGCTGATTAAGCGCGCGAATCTGCTCCATGAAGTGGTGGCGCTCCTCCAGCCAATCAGCCTGCTCCTGCTTCCAATGGCGATCCCGCTCGGCCTGCGTGCGTTGCTGCTGGGCAATCATGGCGGCAGCTTGCTCCGCATCATCTTTTAAGCGCTCAATTTCTTCATCAAGCAGCTCCATTTCCTTTGATTTCATTCTGAGCAGCTTGTTCTTCTGAACCAGATCATGCTCAAGCCGTTGTCTTGTGGAGCTTTCTTTTTTATATAAATCGCCCAGTATTTTAATTTTTTTGTCAAGCTTGCTGTTGTCAGCCTGTTCCTCTTCTGGTGATTCGACCTCCGCAATTTCTTCTCCTTCCGAACTTGAGTCGCCGTTCTGCAGCCAGCGCTCCTCCAGCTTCTTCATTTCCAGCAGCCAGAGATCATGTTCGTCGGACTTGGCGGGATGGAAGTACATGGTCCAATAATGGGGCCAATATCCTTCGGCCTCCAGCCTTTCCTCCTGCTCGTCCAGAAGGTCGGCAAGTGCTGGCCATTCTTCATCTCCCTTGTATCGAAGCCGCTGAAGGATGGTCAGCATCAATCTGCGCTTCAAGGCGATATTGCCTGAAGATTGCTGCACATAGGTCCTAAGCAGCTTTACAAACAGCATATCCGGCCACTTGCGCAGCTCGCGTCTGGCAAATGGGAATTCCAGCGTGAGTGCTATCGTAAGTTTCTCCTTGTCGGAGAGCTGTTTGGCATAGTCGAGGAACATTTCGTTCGGTAAGGGCTGATGGGTCTCCCGCTCCAATATCGTACGATAGGCCTCCATTTCTTTTGTCCATTCGGGGAATTCTAACAGGCCCGAGATACGGGCTTTTGACTTCATATCCACCAGCGCTCCTCCTTCGCGAATTGCTCCTAGCAAACATTCGACAAACGTTTGCACTTTTCCTCTGAACCATAAGGGGTTTCTGTGAATTATTTACAGGTTAATTGGTCTTTTTGTGATAAAAAGGCATGACTTTCGGAATAGAGTAGAACTTTAGCACTATTTTTTTCATGAGAGACGGGTGATTCGTTCTGATCCCACCACAATATTTAAGTAACTCGTCCGGCAAAATCAGGCGGAATGAAATCTCTCTATATATGATATCTATTCCTACTAGGTTACTATATTCATCGCTACTTGCGCAAAGTCAAAAGTAAATCGCTTTGATAGAACCGCTAGTCCTGTCCGCCTGCCTGTACGAATACAGCAACGGCGCCGAAGCATGGGCTTCGGCGCCGCGTAGTTAATGGGAAATTTAGAAGTTAAAATTGTCAGGGTCCGGACCAAAGCGCTGGTTGCGATTCAGCGCAGAAATTTGCGCGACTTCCTCTTCGGTCAATTCAAAGTCGAATACGTCGGCGTTTTCGACCAAGCGGGAAGGCGTTGTCGTTTTTGGAATGGTCACGACGCCTTGCTGAAGATCCCAGCGCAATACAACCTGCGCCGGAGACTTGCTGTACTTCGCTCCAATCTCGGCGAGCAAAGGAATATCCAGGTTGCCTTGCATAAGCGGACTCCAAGCCGTCAGACGGATGTTATGCTCTTGACAGAACGATTGCAGCTCGACTTGCGTCAGCAGCGGATGGTACTCTACCTGATTGACCATTGGAACGATTTCGCTCGCTTCGATAAGGTCCTGCAGATGATGGATTTGGAAGTTGCTTACGCCGATGGCGCGAGCTTTGCCTTCGCTGTATATTTTCTCAAGCGCTCTCCAAGTGTCCTTGTACTTGCCTTTGACCGGCCAGTGAATAAGGATCAGATCGACATAGTCCAATTGAAGCTTGTCCAGGCTGGCTTGGAACGCTGCAAGCGTGGTGTCGTAGCCTTGCTCGGCATTCCAAATCTTTGTTGTGACGAATAGTTGATCGCGCGCTACGCCGCTGGCGCGAACGCCTGCGCCTGTGCCGACTTCGTTCTGATAGGCTGCCGCCGTGTCGATGTGGCGGTATCCCGCTTCAATCGCCGCTTGCACGGTAGATGCGGCTACGTCGTCCGCTACTTTCCATACGCCGAGACCGAACTTCGGCATGTCAACGCCATTGCTTAACGTATAGCTTTCTGTCAACGCTCTTGTCATTTTAGATTGCTCCTCTCGTTAATAGGGATTCTTTTCTTTATAGGGACATGCGCAGAATTTCGCGTATATCGTCTTTCCCGAGACGCTTGAACGAACCCAGATCGCCGTAGCGAACCGCTTCCTCCGCCATACGGTCGAGCTGCTCCTCGCCGATGCCGAAGTCCGCGAGTCTGGATTCCGCGCCAATACGCGTGAAGAAATCGCGGGTAGCCTGAATGCCGGCGAGGGCGATCTCGTCGTCCGATTTGCCTGCAGGGTCAACGCCCCATACGCGCACCGCATACTGGACGAAACGGTCGATCCGCTCTTGGTACACATAGCGCATCCAGTTGGGGAAGATGACGGCAAGGCCGGCGCCATGCGGAATATCGTAGATGGCGCTCACTTCATGCTCAATGCCATGGGAGGCCCAGTCATTCACCATACCAAGGCTAATCTGTCCGCCGTTCAGCGCCATCGTGCCGCACCACATGAGGTTCGCTCTAGCGGCAGCGTCCGCCGGATTGGCGAGAGCCGGTTCTACATTCTCAATGACCGTCTGCAGGATGGATTCACAGAATCTCTCTTGCAGCGGCGTGTCGGTCGTTTGGCTAAAGTATTGCTCGAATACATGGGACATGATATCGATGGAGCCGTATACGGTATGATTGCCCGGTACGGAATAGGTCAGTGTCGGATCAAGAATTGAAAACTTAGGATACAGATGAGAGCTGCCGCTAGCGCGCTTCAGCTTCTCCTCCCAGTTGGAGATAACCGTGTTGCCGTTCATCTCCGAGCCGGTAGCCGCAAGCGTCAGGACCGTGCCAAGCGGCAGCGCCTGTTGAATAGCAGCTTTGCGCGTGAAGAAATCCCATACGTCGCCGTCATACAGAGCACCTGCAGCTATCGCCTTGGATGCGTCGATTACGCTGCCGCCGCCTATTGCCAGAACGATATCTATGCTGTGCTCCCGACATAGATGTATGCCTTTCTTCACGGTCGTTAGCCGCGGATTCGGCTCTATGCCGGCGAGCTCGTAGATCGCAACGCCTGCGTCTTTCAATTGCTTCACGGCCCGTTCGTATAAGCCGATGCTCTTTATGCTGCCTCCGCCGTATACGAGAAGAGCTTTCCCTCCGAAGGAAGAGGTTAACTCTCCGATTCGGTCGGCTGCTCCTTCGCCGAATACGATGCGCGTAGGATTGTGAAATTGAAACGGATTCATGGCGAGCCTCCTTTTAAAGATTAACTTTTAAGTTAACTTAATAGTTTAATATGGGCTTGCGGATTTCATTTTATTGAATAGAGTGAGGGTTGTCAAGTTGAGATAGCCCTGTTGTTAGGTTAACTTTTAAGTTATATAATGTGAAGACAAGTCGAGGAACGACACGGAAAGGGTTATCGAGATGGATATTGAAGTCAGCAGTCGCAATATGGGTTTTTTGGAGTGCTTCTCTTCTCCTACACGGGTTAAAATCATTGAGTTGCTGGGCGAGAGGCCAATGAATATAAAGAGCTTGTCGGAAGCGCTAGCTATAAAGTCTCCGATCGTCACCAGACATATACATATGCTGGAGGAAGCGGGAATCGTCCGCAGCGAGATGATTGCCGGGAAAAGGGGGATGCAGAAGTTGTGCCATCTTCATCTGGGCCATGTCAACTTGATGTTCAAGGGGGCGCCGAGATTGGAGGATAGGAGCCGGTATTTCGTGTCTTTGCCAGTCGGTGCCTACGCCTCCTATGAGGTGAAGCCGACTTGCGGTCTGGCCTCTGCCGAGAGGATGATCGGCATGTGCGACGATCCCCGATATTTCGCTGACCCGGAGCATGTGCATGCACGGGTAATCTGGTTCGGATCAGGCTACGTCGAATACCGCATTCCGAACTATATGGTAAGCAATGAAAAGCCGGACTCGTTGGAGATATCGCTGGAGATTTGCTCGGAGACGCCTTGCACAGTCAATCATCTCCCTTCAGACATCGTATTTTCGGTGAACGGGACGGAGGTAGGGACCTGGACATATCCGGGCGACTTCGGAGGAGCACGCGGCATCTATACACCGGACTGGTGGTATAAAAACATCCATTACGGGCTCATGAAGACGATCCGCGTAACGCGCCAAGGCTCGTTCATTGACGGCGTCAAGGTGTCCGATGTGACGATCGAAGGACTTTCTTTATCCTATGACAAGGAGATTTTGTTCCGGATTGCCTGCAGTGCCTCGGCCAAAAATTGCGGGGGCGTTACGCTGTTCGGCAAGGACTTTGGCAATTACAATCAGGATATTGAAGTGACGTTAAGATGCCTGTAAGCCGGGGTAATCCTAATGGAGCATATAAAAGAAAGAAGGGCAGGTCCAATGCAGCGCTGCATTGGACCTGCCCTCTCTGGTTGTATCCCCTTACGGCTAGGGGATGGTTTTCACGTAGTGCTCAATAAATTTCACAGCGTTGTCCGGATGCTTCGCGTTGGCGCGTACGCCGGCGATCAGCTCGATCTTCATCATCGGCAAATCCTTGAACAATTGCGATTTGCTCAGATCGATACCATAGACGGACCCTTCGGGATCGTCATCCGTTTGCAACGAAAGCGCGGCGGGGCTGTCCCCGTATGCGGCAAGCTCGGAGCGGGTGTCCAGCGGCAGGAGCGCTCCCTGCGGCCCAAGCCATTCGAACATGTATTTGTCCATCAGGTACAGATCCGGAACTTCGGCCATGAGCGTAACGAGCGCCTTCTGCAAGTATGCGTATCTGCCCATATCATCCTGAGGCACAAAGATGGTAGAGTACTCCACTCTTTTCCACTCTGGGAACGGTTCCATTAAACTCTCTACTACAAGGTTCTTATCTTGTCCACTCTCTTCCATAAAGGTTCCCATGAAGGTGACCTCCAGATCCATTGGCGGAAGGCTGGCCAAATATCGTTCATGCTCCTTATGATCGATATAGCTCATAATGCCATAGATAATAACCCCGATCAGCGCGATGGCGCCGAGCGTATGAAACTTGTAGTATCGCCAGAAGTGATCCAGCTTCTGCGCTTTGCCTGCCATGTTCTTGTATTTGCCGTATTCCTTTTCGTTGAACGCTTGCGTAAACTTCTCGTCCTCGCTGGCGAGAATGAGCTTGTATGCGTTCGTCATCTGCCCGAATTCTTCGTCTCCAGCCCTGTCTCCCGACTTGGATCGAGCTTTCTCCCGCCTGACCAGCGTCGAATAGCGCTTTTCCACTTCTTCCTTCGGCGCATGCTCCTTAAGTCCCAATACCTTGTAGGCTTGCTTCAAATCGTCCACTCTGTCACCTCTATTGAATTAGGAGATCTAGCAATCTGCTATATACAAGTATACGGAAAAAGGGAAGGTCAAAGCAAACCTAGAACGTCTATATTTTTACCCGGCATGGTACAATGGGAGGAAGTTTGCCCCGCGCGGGCGTATTTTATATCGATCAAGATGATTGGAAGAGGTGAGTATAGCTTGTTCGACCCAACTATATTCGATAATTTAAAGGTAGCCTTCGAGAATGAATTATACGATCTGGACAATCTGGATCGGATGATTGATATTACAGGCCGCAGGGATATGCTGGACATGGCTGTCATGTCCCGTGAGTTCTCCTTGTCGTTCCGACTTGCGGGAAGCGGCGACGGCGTGACGGCCGAGCTTATGCTGGATACCTCTCTGCGTGACCTGTCGGCGGAGATTTTGGAGCTGAAGGGGGAAAAGGCTGCTTGCGGCCTGGCTATTCGATTTCATACCCTGGTGGAGGCGAATGACCTTGAAGTGCGCTGCCGGGAGATCGAACGGTGCATCGTCGATATTTGGATGCCGGAGGAAGGTCCCGTTCAGACGCTTAGCCGAGTGTTCGGGGAGGAGAGCGAACGCTATCGCAATCAGGTAGAGCTCCGCTTCCGCCGCCGGATCGGAGAGGAGCAGATGGACGATATCCCGGAGCTGATTGAGCATGCTGTCCGCACGCTGGAGGCGCTGGCGTGAAATAGTTGCTATTTTCAACCCTTAGCTCTATGCTATAGTACGAGTGAACAATTGAAGAGAAAATCCGGTTCAACCGCAAGCCAGCAGGCTTAGTGGTGCCGGGAGAGGTTCGCGAACTCCCTCTATAAAAAACTAAAAACGAAAAGCGGTAGCCTTCTGTCCAGGCATCGTCGTTTTTGTGTTCGGCGCATTCGTGTTTCCCCTTCTGTTCGGGGTGAGCGAGGCGCCGTTTCTTATTTCTATGCACCGAGTCCGTAGGGATTCGGGCGGAGTTCCGCCTCTTCTCAATTTGGGAGGAGACATCTTATGTTGAAGAATGAAGGGGCCGTTGTTGTATTCAGCGGAGGGCAAGACAGTACGACCTGCCTGTTTTGGGCATTGGAGCAATTCGCCGAGGTGGAGGCGATAACGTTTAACTACGGGCAGCGCCATAAGCTGGAGCTGGATTGCGCGGCGGAAATCGCCGTTGAGCTTGGGGTTAAGCATCATATCTTGGATATGTCTCTGCTGAACCAGCTTGCGCCGAATGCGCTGACGCGGGATGATATCGCTATTGAGCAGAAGGATGGCGAGCTGCCGACGACGTTCGTCGACGGGCGCAATTTGCTGTTCCTGTCGTTTGCGGCGGTGCTGGCGAAGGGCATTGGCGCGAGGCATATCGTCACAGGCGTATGCGAGACAGACTTTAGCGGCTATCCCGATTGCCGCGACGTATTCATCAAGTCGCTTAACGTAACGCTTAACTTGTCCATGGACTATAACTTTGTAATCGATACGCCGCTGATGTGGCTGAATAAAGCGGAGACATGGGCGCTCGCGGACGAACTCGGCGCGTTCGACTTCGTAAGGGAGCGCACGCTGACCTGTTACAACGGCATCATAGCTGACGGCTGCGGCGATTGCCCGGCTTGCGGGTTGCGCCGCAGAGGATTAGAGGAATATGTAGCGTCGCGCGAGACGCGGGGAGCGGGATTATGATGCTTCAGCAAATCTATCCGTCTGTGCCGCATTTTTATCTATACGAGCTGAATAAGGACTTTCAATTCGACGCAGCCCACTTCGTGCCAGCCGAAGCGGCAGGCAAGTGTCAGCGGATTCACGGTCATACGTATTACGCCAATGTGACCGTTGTCGGGGACGCTCTGGATGAGTCCGGCTTTCTCGTTAATTTCGCTGCGATTAAGGGGCTGATCCATGGCCGGTTCGACCATACGCTGCTTAACGACGATGGGGAGAGCTTCGATGCCGCGAACCCGGATCGCTTCCCGACGACCGAGGTGGTCGCTCGGACGATCTGGGAGCTGGTGCAGCGTTATTTGGACGGCATGCCGAACAAGCCGGTTTGCCTCCAGGTTTATTTGAGAGAGACTCCGACCAGCTATTGCATCTACCGTCCGAAGCGAAAGGCGGCTTCCCATGAGTAATCCGAGACGCATACCGGTAATGGAGGTATTCGGTCCGACCGTACAGGGAGAGGGCATGGTCATAGGCCGCAAGACGATGTTCGTCCGTACGGCAGGCTGCGACTACCAATGCGCTTGGTGCGACTCGGCCTTCACGTGGGACGGCACCGGCAAAGATGAGATTCGGCTGCTGTCCGCAGGCGAGGTGATCCAGGAGCTGGAGCGAATTGGAGGTTCTTCCTTCGATCATGTCACCCTATCCGGCGGCAATCCGGCGCTGCTCCCGCAACTCGGGGAGTTGATCGTCGGCTTGCATGAGCGGGGTATCAAAGCCGCGCTGGAGACGCAAGGCAGCCGGTGGCAGCCCTGGTTCACCGATATTGACGATCTAACGCTGTCTCCCAAGCCGCCAAGCTCCGGCATGACGACGGATTGGGCGGTGCTGGACGATATCGTGGAGAGACTGCTGAATCAGGGGAGCGACTTCTGTTTGAAAGTCGTTGTATTCGACGAAACAGACTTGGCCTATGGGAAGTCTGTGCACAAACGATACGCGGATGTGCCGTTCTATCTCCAGGCCGGCAACGGCAATTTGACGGAGTCGGAGCCGCACCTGATGCTGCCATATCTCGTAGAGCGGTATGAGTGGCTGATCGAGCTTGCGATGGCAGATGACGAATTGCGGGGCGTGCATGTGCTTCCGCAGCTTCATACCTGGGTATGGGGCAACAAGAAGGGCGTATAGTGGCAGCGAATGGACACAACAAGTCGACCGGATTGCCGGGAGCGACGTTTATCATAGAATAGGAAGTGAACATCTTATGGCAGGAAGAAACCAGGAAGAGTTGGTACAGGGAGGCATTACACATCTGGGCAACCAGGGGACGAAGTATCCGTTCACCTACGCGCCGGAGGTGCTGGAATCATTCGATAACAAGCATCCCGGCCGCGATTATTTCGTCAAATTCAACTGTCCCGAATTTACGAGCTTATGTCCGATTACGGGCCAGCCGGATTTTGCGACGATCTATATTTCTTACATTCCCGATGTGAAAATGGTGGAGAGCAAATCATTGAAGCTGTATCTGTTCAGCTTCCGCAACCATGGCGATTTCCACGAGGATTGTATGAATATTATGATGAACGATCTGATTGCGCTGATGAATCCGCGCTATATTGAGGTATGGGGCAAGTTTACGCCGCGCGGCGGCATCTCGATTGATCCATATTGCAACTGGGGCCGTCCCGGCACCAAATATGAGGCGATCGCTGAACATCGTCTGATGAACCATGATCTGTACCCTGAAAAGGTGGACAACCGATAACAGATTGCAATTCGTGGTACGGTTGTGTTCCAAAAAACGTCTCGCCCGCCCGGAGCGCCATCAGCTTCGAGGCTGACGGGGCGTTTTTTATTTTGGCTGATCTAAGTCATTAAAGTGCCGCGTAATGAGCTGGTTTGTGCTACGATGTATGAGTTGTTCGCGAGCAACATAGCGCAGCAACTCTATTAAACCGCAAAGGCGTTGTTATTATATGAAGAATGTGCTCATCACCGGCTACCGCGCGCATGAGCTGAACATATTCAGTCAGAAGCATAAAGGCATCAAGTACATCCAGCAGGCGATTGTGGGCAAGCTGCGTCCTCTCGTGGAAGAAGGACTCGAATGGGTCATTACGCCGGGACAATACGGTGTAGATCTATGGGCCTGTGAAGCGGTCATCGAATTGAAGCGTCAGTACCCGGGGCTGAAGCTTTCCATCATTACAGCCTATGCCAATCCGGAGGAGGGTTGGAAGGAAGACAAAAAAACGTATTACCAGAGTCTTGTCCCCGGCGTCGATTATTGTGCTTCGATTTCGAAGGGACCCTATGAGGGTGCTTGGCAATTCACGGCACGGGACGAGCTGCTGCTTCGCAAGACGGATGGCATTATTCTAGTCTATGATGAGGACGCAGGCGAGGGAAGCCCGAGGTATATGAAGGAAAAGGCGATGAAAAAAGCGCATGCCGACGGTTATCAGTATATTTCGATTACATCCGACGATATTCAGAGCATTGCGGACGAAGCGGGCTATCGGGAGATAGATGAAACATTTCAAGAAGAATAGGTTGACAGCTTCGCGGAGAGGTTGCTATAATTCATCAAAGACATTAATTCCGATAGGTTATATGGGAATTATAGATCATTTTTATAAGGAGGCACTACCCATGACTACAACTAGAGTAAGATTCAGCCAATGGACAGTCGCGCTGCTGGCAGCGTTCGCTATTCTGTTCACGGCAACAGCTTCGCATGCCGCGCCACTAACGGCATCCCAGCATGCCTTGGACGGGGCTGCCGAGTACAAGCTGTTCCTGGAGGACAAATTCGACGTCTCTCTGGAAGGCAAGATAAGCAAAGGAAACTTCATCAGGGCTGTAGCTGATGTACTGAACATCGAAGCGCCAAAAGACAAAGCCGTGTTCTCCGATCTGTCCTCTTCGGACGATCTATACGACGCTGCTGCTGCACTCTACGGCAAAGGAATTCTGCAAGGACCTGCTATTGGCGGCGAGCTGCCGCTGACGAACGCGGTAGCTGTATCCATTGCGATTAGAGCAGCAGATCTTAAGGAGCTGGCTTATACATACCCAACTGCCAAAGTAGACAAAGCATTGGGTGAGCTTGGCATCTCCGCTGCGGGTCTAGGCAAGCATGTTTCACAAGAGCTTGCGGCTGCAGTTGATACGGGCTTCATTCCTGCGGAGTACCGCCAAGGCTTCTCTCCTAGAGCGACAGCGAACGAAGCGTTCATAAACGTGCTGCTAGGCAAGGTGCTGGAGACTAAAGGCCTGTACAAAAATTACATCGGCTACATTAGCGATGCCGACATTATTACTAAGCTGAACCAAGCGTATGCGACATCGGACATCATCCAGGCTCCGAAGCTGCAGAAGCTGGTTAATACGGCACTGGAGCAAGAGCTGATTACCGGCTACAATTTGAAAGACTCGCGTTTCGAATCCAACTTCGTGGATGAGCTCGCGCTCACTTACGGACATTCGAATCTCAAGCACGCGATTCAGCTGATCGGCTTGCTGCGCAGCGAAGGGCTGGACGCGAAGGTGCAATTCGAGCCAAAAACATCCGCTTTCGTCCATCTGCTAGAGTGGGGCGATCCAGGACCGAACGTTGTGAAAATTGCCAACGGCAATTATATTGCTTATGCCAAGGAGTATGACCTGGAATTCGAATTCGCTACAAAAAAGGACAAAGAAGCGTTCCAAGCGATCATTCTCGCCTATGCGAAGAAAAATTCAGCTGACCAAACCGGCCTTATCGCCTCCTCATGGTGGCAGCCGCTTTATTATTCCGCAACGGAGCTTGCAGATTATGAAGTGATCACGAACAACCTGATCACGGATCCGGAGAGCCCGTATACGGTGCATCCATTCTCGCTTAATGAGAACTCCGAAGCGGTGGTAAAGGGCTTCAAGGCCATTGATCCGGATGCTGTTATTACACCGTATAAATTCTGGGTAGACGTGCCATTCTTCAACTACTTGCACGGTGAATCGACCTAGAACCTGTAATCTTATTCTTCCTATAAAACGGTCATCCTTCGGGACGGCCGTTTTTTTGCGTCTGCCAAACTCGCTGTTCTGCGGAAACCGATCTTTGCCTGTTTTACCCGAACGGCTGTTGCCTTTTTATACAGCCCGAATCCTTGGATAGGGACAAGTTAACAGACAGGCTGACCACACCCCGCATATAGTATCTCATACATTGAAATGAAAAGAGGTGCAGGACATGCCGTTAATCTGGACTTGTTCCCTGACAGGCATAGTGGGGTCTATTATTACGTTTGCGTTTGGCAACTGGGCGGAGTCGCTTACCGTTCTCGTTGTCGCGATGGGAATCGATTACGTAAGTGGTGTCGCCGCGTCAATTAAGGAAGGAAAAGGGTTAAGCAGTTCATTCGGAGCTTGGGGACTTGCCCGTAAAGGATTAATGCTGCTTGTCATTTTGCTTGCCCACAGAGTGGATATACTGCTTGAAACCAGCAACGTGACGATGGGAGCCGCCATCTATTTCTATATTGCAAACGAGCTGATTTCAATAACGGAAAATTACGGAAGAATGGGACTGCCTTTGCCCGAGAAAATTCGCAAATTAATTGCGGTGCTGAAGGAAAAGTAAGGCAAGGCTCGTTAACTGCAGTTTCCTAAAAACCTCCAGGCGCGGGCCTCTCACATGCCGCGGAGGTTTTTTTCGCTTGCATGGAATTACGTGATTCGCATATAATGAGAACAGGTGTTCTTATTCGTTAAAAGCAATGCGATGGAGGGGTGGCTATGGCCGCTAATGGAATAGAGGAGCGTGGGACAGCTGCTTTTGTGGCTGCGCCGCCTATACAGACCGAAGACGAGCTTGCGCTTGTGAAGCGATGCGTACTGCTTGGTATTGTAACGCGCGTATTGGATCATGATATACGGGTTGTCGATTCGTCGGGCATGAAGCTGCCGCGCTTCTACGAATCGCTGCTTCGGGGCATTCAGGATCGGGTGCTGCTGGATTTGGCCGACTTGCGCAGAGGGTTCCGCAGCCGCGGAATTAAGATTTATGAAGAGAAGCAGGAGAAGGATGGATTGCTTGCCAAGTATGTATGCCGCGGCTATCATCATGAGTTTTATATGCTGTGGGGCTTTGTGAAGGCGGAGTCGGAGCGTATGCTGAAGCAATATTTGTCCAAATGATGTCCGAATTGTTCATGGATTTGTCAAAAAAGAAAAAAACTTTTCCACTTTACGCAGTTTAAGGTTGAGAACTTCGGACGATCTTATGTAATATAAGAGGTAGACATTATGATCGTAAAGGGGAGCACGTAGCAATGCACAAATGGATTATGTTCGTCGTCTTCACCGCGGCAGCAGTGCTGGGTATTTATCTTCTTACTTTCAACCTGCCTGAGAAGCCGGTTGACGAGTCTGCCCAATTGCCTGAAGGCGTATCGCTTATGAAGATCGAGGCATACAGCGATTTTACGTTCAACCAGGAAGTATTCACGGCGAAAGTTGGAGACAAAGTTATTATGAAGTTGCAGAACAAGAGCGGCGTTCACGGCATTCATATTGACGAACTGCAAGTAGCACTGGATAACAAGACGCCGGAGACAGAACTGGAATTCACTGAGCCGGGCGAATATGAAATATATTGTTCGGTTCCTTGCGGCGCCGGACATACAACGATGAAAGCGAAGCTTATCATCGAGGCAGCGTAATGAGCAAGAAAGAAGAAAAGGAGCCGAGAGGCTCCTTTTTCCCATTAATCTGATGTTCCGAGGTTAAGCGGCGGAACGGCTTCTTCTGCGGTCGCGAGCGATGAGGACGTCTGTGATGTAGCCGATGACGGCCCAGCTAATAATCGTGAGCGCGTACATGAGCAGGACGCTTACTTCATGAATATCGACGAAAAAATCAGTAAACCATGCCGGAATGCTAAGCATGAAAAAAACCATGTTATGCGGGTCGTAGCCCGTGTAATTAAAAGCGCAGATCGCAACAGCGATCAGGGTAGCGATGATCGTAACGGTGTAGCGCATACGAATTGATCTCCTTTAACTAAAGATTGCCGTAATGCGATCCCATAGGTTATTATGTGACAAAAGGACGAAACTCATGCCGAAAGCGCAGGGCAACTCTAATAAACGATGATTCCAGGAGGCTATGATCATGATTACACATATCGTTTTCTTCAAACTAAAGGATAACAGCGCAGAAAGCGTGGAGCGCACGGCAGGAGTGCTTCGCGATATGGAGGGCAAGATCGACGAACTGAAGCATATTGAAGTGGGTATTGACGTGCTCCACTCGGAGCGTTCATACGATATCGCTCTAATTACAAAATTCGATTCGATGGCTGCTCTGGAGGTTTATCAGGTTCATCCTGTGCACAAAAAAGTAATCGAGCATATGACACAAGTACGCGAAGCTTCTGTAAGCGTTGACTTTGAAAGCTAAGGGGTATCCGAGATCATGCAGGAGATGAGAGACGTATACGAAATGCTGACTTATTTGCTGGTCATCATTTTTAGCAGTATTATTATGGTCGCTTGGTTGAAACGGAGAGCAAAGCGCAAGAAATAAAGAAGTTAACCGAAAGCAGGGAATGCGATGTATTACGTGAATCAGGAGCAGATCGCTGTCCGCCTGGACGCGATACCGGAGCTGGCAGAGGCGATGAACGCGCTGGCCTCCGACTGGAGAGGCGACTTGCTGCAAGGACTGGCACAGGAGCGCGCGCTTCATCTTGCCATCGAGACCGTAACGGACGTAGGCAGCTATCTGATCGACGGCTTCATTATGAGGGACGCAAGCAGCTACGAGGATATTATTGAAATTGTAGGCGGCGAAGGGGTGTACTCCGCCGAGTTGCAAAATGTGCTGACAGAGCTTGTTAAGCTGCGGAAGCCGCTTGTACAGGATTATTATGACTGGCCGCGAAGCGAGCTGCATCCATTTACAGTAGAGTTACCTGCAAAGCTGACGGCATTCCGGGATTCGGTCGAGCGTTATTTGAAGCAGGAGCTGAGTTTGTAGACTTTAGAGTCTCAAGAAGCTTGAGGCTTTAGGACCTGGAGCACGCTATCGCAGCCGGAAGGCAGATCGAATGGGCGGAGGTGGAGTCGTGAAACGAATGGATAGCGACAGGCAAGATGGACGTGAGCCGAAGTCCGCTTCTTCGACCCGAGAACGCATTCTTCTGCTGATGAAGACGCGAGGCAGGGTGAGCGCAAGCGAGCTTGCCGCTGAATTGAAGCTGACGGAAATGGCGATTAGGCGTCATATGTACGAGCTGGAGCATGCGGGCAGCGTTCAGACGGTAGCGGTGCGCCAGCCGATGGGCAGGCCGCTGCATAAGTTCGAGCTGACGGCCGTCGCAGACGAATTGTTTCCGAAAAATTACCATGCGCTGGCGCTGGATTTGCTGACGGAGCTGGATGAAGATCCCGAGACGGCTGGGTTGATCGACCGCATGTTCGAGGGGAGAATGCGCAAGCTTCGTGATCGCTTCTTGCCCCGAATGCAAGGATTGGATCTGGAGGAGCGCGTTCAAGCGCTAGCAGCCATCCAGAACGAAGGCGGCTATATGGCGCAGGTTGAGCGAGACAGCGAGAATCGGTTCACGCTGCATGAGTACAATTGCCCCATTACGGGAGTGGCAGGGAAGTACGAACAGGCTTGCAGCTGCGAGCTCGCTTTGTTCCGCAGCTTGCTGGAAGTGCCAGTGGAGCGCACGGAATGCCTGGCGAAGGGCGGCGGCCGCTGCAGCTACTCCATTGATGGTAAGGCGAGCTTATAAACCGAAATTAACTTAAAATGGAATGACTATAGAATGAAGCTTGGCCCAGCAGCCAAGCTTTTTTTTGCGACAGCAAAATGTACTACCGATGCATTTCTAACAGGAATATATTTCAAGTAAAAAATAAAATGAAAGCGGTTGCATAAAGAATAAAGAGGTGATATATTATTGGCACAGAAACCGCTTTCTATTGTTCAAGAAATTTTGTAACCGGTTTCGCGATTAAGAATGATTTGAAGGAAATGATGGTGAACGTTCTAATGAAACCCAATATTCAACATGTTGCAGAACGAGCGCAAGTATCAAAAGCGACAGTGTCGCGAGTGCTTAACAACAATCCACAAGTAAAGGGGGAGATCAAGGAGCGTGTTCTTCGCGCGATCAAGGAGCTCAATTATCGTCCGAGTACAATCGCAAGAAATTTGGCAACTAACCAGACCAATACAATTGGATTGATTCTGCCCGATATTACGAACCCTTACTTTCCAGTGCTGGCCCGCGGAATCGAGGATGCTGCTCACAGGCTTGGATATACGATCTTTATCAGCAATACGGATAATGATCCGAAGCTAGAGCAGGATATTATTCACAAAATGGTGGAGCAACAAGTTGGAGGAATCGTACTCATTTCGTCGACGCTCGATGAGAAGGCGGTCAACGACCTGACGAGTTTGCAAACGCCTATCATACTTTGTGACCGACTAATCGAGAATAAACCGTTTGACGCCGTGTCGATCGACAACTATAGAGCAGCCCAGGAAGCAGTCCAATATTTGATTGGACAGGGACACACCCGAATTGCACATCTTGCAGGTCCTAAAAATATTCAATCGGCGGTAAGCCGAAGAGCAGGTTATGTAGACGCCATGCTTGCGGCAAATCTTGAGCCGTTCGTCAGTGTGGGCACCTTCAGCTACGAATCGGGGGTGCACCAGACGGGGGATTTGATTCATGCCTATAAACCGACGGCTATATTCGCAGCGAACGATCTTATGGCGCTTGGAGCCATGCATGAGATCTATCGACGGGGAATGCGAGTGCCGGAGGATATTTCTATCTTCGGCTGCGATGACATCGCGTTCAGTGCCATGTCGCGACCGTTGATGAGTACAATATCGATACCTGCTTATCAGATCGGAGTAACTGCGGTACAGCTGTTGGATGATCGCATGAAGGGGGTGAGGGCGGGTTCGAAAAACGTGATTTTGGAACACAAGCTTATGCACAGAGAATCGTGTATCGGGGTGAACCGGAAATGAGTGCTAGCATTGTAGTTGTAGGAAGCCTGAATATGGACATGGTGGTCAGCTTGAACCGTCGCCCGGATTGGGGGGAAACCGTATTGGGGAAAAATTTCTTTATGAATGCCGGCGGCAAAGGGGCTAATCAGGCGGTCGCGGCCTGCAAGCTCGGGGCTGATGTCGCTATGATTGGCAAGGTAGGCAATGACTTGTTCGCCGATCAATTGCTTGCCAATCTGGAGCAGGTCGGGGTCGACTGCAGTGCGATTGAGAAGATACCTGAGGAAGCGACAGGTGTAGCGTTCATCACATTGAACCCGCATGGTAACAATAGTATTGTCGTGGCGCCAGGTGCCAATCTCCGGCTAACGCCCGAAGATGTGCGAAAGCGGGAGGAGCTGATCAAGCAAAGCAAGCTGCTGATGGTACAGCTTGAAATTCCGCTAGAGACAGTGAAGGAAGCAATTATGCTTGCGAAGCGGCATCAGGTTCCTGTTCTGCTTGATCCTGCGCCAGCGCAAGAGCTTCCGGAAGACATGCTCGCAATGGTAGACTACATTCTTCCTAATGAGAAGGAAATTGCTCAATTGACCGGTGTTGAGGTTTCCGACCCATTGTCGGCTAAGCTTGCGGCTATCGAGTTAATTAATAGGGGCGTGTCGACCGTATTTGCGAAGTTGGGGGAAAAAGGTGTCGTAGTCGTAAGCGCGAACCGAACCTTCTTCATGGAGCCTTACAAAGTCAATGCTGTCGATTCCACAGCGGCAGGCGATGCGTTTGCCGGTGCGGTAGGAGCAGCCCTTGTAAGTGGCAAGGACATTTGGGCAACTGCCAAATTCGCCTCCGCCATCGGTGCGATTACAGCGACGAGCATGGGGGCTCAAGTTTCCATGCCAAGGCTAAAGGAAGCTGAACAATTTATTAAAGAAGCAGCACACAACCAGTGATCAGGGGGAGTCAACCATGATGAACATGAAAAAACTCAGCACGATCGGCGTAATGTTTCTTACCATTGCATTAATTTTGGCAGCATGTGGAACAAAGAGCAGCACGCCTGGTAAACCAAGCGAATCTCCATCGAACTCCGGTACAGAGATGAATGTTCTCTACTATGTAAACAGCACACTTGGCGACAAGAGTTTCTTCGATTCAGCGCAAGCGGGTATAGATAGAGCGGTCAAGGAACTCGGAATTAAAGCCAAGACGGTTGAAGGCGGCGCTAATTCCGCGGACTGGGCATCGGGTTTGGAAGCAGTAGTGGCTAGCAAAAAGTATGACGTTGTTGTCGTTGGGACGAGCCAAATGATTGATGTAACGAAGGATTTGGCAGAACGCTACCCAGATATTAAATTTATCTTCTTCGATGATTTAATTGAAGGCGTTCCGAATGTCTACTCGATGCTTTACTCTCAAAGTGAAGGCTCCTTCCTCGCTGGGGCGTTCGCGGCATTGGTAACCACCAGCACAGAATTAAAAGGCGCAAATCCGGATAAAGTCATTGGATTCGTAGGCGGCATGGACATTCCGATTATTAATGATTTTAAATCGGGCTATGAGCAAGGTGCAGCGTACGTGGACAAAGACGTGAAGGTTGTCACTTCTTATGTAGGAGATTTCGTTAACGCTCCAAAGGGCAAAGAATTGGCATTAGCGCAAATCGATTCGCAAAAAGCGGATATCGTATTCGGTGTAGCATCCGCAGCAGGTCTCGGTACGTTGGAAGGCGCTAACGAAAAAGGCGTCTACTCAATTGGTGTTGACGCTAACCAAAATCCGCTTTACCCGGGAAGCGTACTGACTTCCATGCTGAAAAACGTTGACCAATCGGTCTTCCGCGCTTTGGAAATGCTGTCCAAAGGCGATTTGCCTCTCGGTAAGGGCGAAGTGCTGGGCATCAAGGAAGGTGGCGTCGGTATAGCTAAGGACGAGCTCTATGAGAAATATGTGCCGCAAGCCATTAGAGATAAGATGACAGAGATTGAAGACAAGCTTGCTAAAGGCGAGATCACTGTAAAATCTTCGTTATAAGAGAAGTTGAAGGAGGGGGAAGGTTAACCTCATCCCTCCTTCATTTCACGAGGGCCCTGAATACGAGTGAAGTCATTTTTTGGCTGGGGGAATAGCGATGCCGATTTTACTAGAGATGAAGGATATTCATAAAGTGTATCCTAACGGAACTGCCGCTAACAGGGGCGTTCATTTGACCGTGCATGAAGGAGAAATACACGCGCTTGTGGGAGAGAATGGAGCCGGCAAGTCGACCTTGATGAAAATTTTGTTCGGCCTGGAATCTCCTACGAGCGGAACAATTGAATACAAGGGGCAACCGATCAACTTTCACGGGCCTAGGGATGCCATTCAGCAAGGCATGGGCATGGTGCATCAGCATTTCATGTTGTCGCCATCCTTGACGGTGTCGGAAAATATCGTGCTTGGCAACGAGCCGAAGAGGGGCCCGTTTTCGATCTTTCGTGATCGAGCGAGGGAATATCGAGAAGTCGAACAATTGGTTGCGACATATGGCTTGCAGGTAAACTTGCAGGCAAAGGTCGAGACGATTCCGGTTGGGCAGAAGCAACGAGTGGAGATACTGAAAGTGCTGTATCAGGGCGCGAAGTTGATCATTCTGGACGAGCCGACAGCAGTGTTGACTCCGCAAGAGACGGACGAGCTGTTCGATTCAATCCAAGCGCTCATTACCGAAGGCCACACCATTATTTTCATCACGCATAAGCTGCGCGAGGTCATGCGCATTTCCAATCGAATTACTGTGCTGCGGGCCGGCAAATCGATTGCAACTTTGCAGACGAAGGACACGAACCAGGAAGAGATTTCTCGTCTGATGGTTGGGCGTGAAGTTCTCTTCCGTGTGAATAAAGTACCAGCCGAGCCTAAGGATGTAGTACTGGCTGTCCGTAATCTTGAAGCGTTGGATGACAAGGGGACTAAGGCGTTGAATGGTATTTCCTTTGATATTCGCAGTGGCGAAGTGCTTGGCATTGCAGGTGTGGAAGGCAATGGCCAAACCGAGCTTGTGGAAGCGATTACGGGGCTTCGCAAAGCGACTGCAGGCCATATCCGCTATCAGGGCAAAGAGCTGCTCGAAGCGAGTGTCGCAGAGATTCGCAAGATGAAAGTGGGGATTATTCCCGAAGATCGGCAAACCTCAGGAGCCAGCTTGACCTCTACGATTGCGGAAAACTTGATGCTTGACCACTATCGGAATCCTGAGTTTAAACGGGGGATTTTTCTAAATAAGAAGAAAATCAAGCAGTTTACTCAAATCATGATGCAAACGTATGACGTACGTGCGCAAAACGAAGAAATTATGGCAGGCGCACTATCGGGAGGCAATCTTCAAAAGGTCGTCGTAGCTCGCGAGCTGTCGAAAAATCCAAAGCTGCTCATCGCCTCTCAGCCGACACGTGGGGTCGATATTGGAGCCATTGAGTTTCTCCATAGGGAATTTATTAAGCGTAGGGACGGTGGCGCAGCGGTTATGGTGGTCTCGGCCGAGTTGTCGGAAGTTATGGCGTTGAGCGACCGAATTGCCGTACTCTACAATGGCGAAATCGTTGCGCTTCTGGACAACACTCCTGATCTGACGGAACAAGAAATCGGCTATTACATGCTAGGCATCAAGAAACAGGAACAGGAGGAGGTAAGATGAAACCGTCCAAAATGTTGGTGCTGGAAGTTAGCGGAATTCTGATGGCGGTTGTAACTGCGCTGCTGTGCGGCTTTGTCGTTATTTTTCTAACCAGCAGCGAACCCTTTACGGCCATTAGTGCTCTGTTCCTTGACCCGTTATCCAGTTGGTTTAATGTTGGAACGATACTAAACAAAGCTGTCCCCTTGATTTTAACGGGTCTCGCTGTTTCGGTCGTACTCCAAACAGGCGTATTCAGTATGGGTGCCGAGGGCCAATTGTACATGGGCAGCTTTCTAGGAGCACTCACCGCGGTGTACTTGCCAGGCTTAAGTCCATGGATTCATCTGCCGCTGGTATTGTTAGCCGCGCTCATCGGGGGAGCTATTTTTGGGGCGATTCCTGGGATACTGAAAGCCTACATGAACGCTAACGAGATCGTCACGACATTGATGCTTAATTTTGTGGCTATTTTGCTAACCTCCTATTTTGTAAATAATCAGTTTAAGGCTCAGGGCGGCGGCTATGCGAAAATGGAAAATATTAATAAGGACATTTTGCTCGCCAAGATTATTCCCGGAACGAGCGCCCATGCCGGCATTCTGATCGCACTGGCGGCTGTTGTCATTGTATATTTGCTTCTTTACAAAACCTCGCTCGGTTACGAACTGCGGTTGGTCGGGAAGAATGGACATTTTGCCCGGTATGGCGGTATCGCAACGCGTAGAATTATAGTCATCAGCGTTATGATTAGCGGTGCGCTGGCCGCGCTGGCGGGAATCGTGGAAATACTGGGGATTCAAGGGACCTTCAAACAAAACTTCTCTGCGGGTCTTGGTTTTGATGGCATCATTATTGCATTGCTCGCTCGCAATCATCCAGTGGGTGTGCTCATCGCCGGATTATTCTATGCGTATATTCAAGTGGGAGCTCAGACGATGCAATATGGGAGCGATATGCCCAGAGAGGTTGCGGTCATTATTCAAGTCATGCTCGTGCTGCTCGTGACGGCACAGGCGATTTTTACCTTTCTTAAACAAAGGTGTGCCAAAAACGAGCAAAAGGCGGTGAAATAAGATGGTGTGGCAAACCATTTGGAGCCAGATTATAGATCTATCGCTGATTGCTGTGCTGCTGCGTGTAATGACGCCGATCCTATTGGCTGCTTTGGGCGGACTTATCTCGGATATCGGCGGTGCCATCAACATCGGCCTTGAAGGACTAATGCTGATGTCGGCGTTTACTTCAATCGCGGTGGGATCCACCACAGGAAACTGGGCGCTTGGCGTGCTGGCGGGAGTAGGGGTATCTGTACTCATCAGCTACGGAATGGGATTCTTCTCGCTCAAGATGAAGGTAGATATCATCATAACAGGATTCGCAGTCAATATCTTCGGCTCGGGCTTTACCATTTTCCTGATGAGTAAGATTTTCGGTGTGACCGGGAACTATTCCCCAAGCAAGGCTGCGCCGATACCGACCGTGCATATCCCGTTTATTGAAGACGTACCCCTGCTGGGCAAGCTGCTCAGCGGGCACAATCTCATGGTTTGGATCGCCATTTTATCCGTTGTATTCTGTATGGTTCTGATCTATCGGACACCTTACGGTGTTCATCTCCGTTCTGTTGGCGAAGCGCCTCAAGCTGCACAGTCGCTAGGTATTCCAGTTACGCGGATTCAATATTCCGCGCTGGCATGGAGCGGTGTTTTCGCTGGACTAGCGGGTGCCTTCATGTCTAATGGACTTACCAATATGTTCGTAAAGGATATGACCGGAGGTGCCGGTTTCCTTGCTCTAGCTGTTGTACTGCTTGGTAACCGCAACCCGATCGGTATTTTATTTGGCTCGCTGATCTTCGGTCTCGCTAGTGCGCTGGCGACGATTGTGCAGACCGTTCCGGATGCGCCGATCCCAAGCCAATTCATTCAGATGGTTCCCTATGTTGTAACGATTGCCGCACTCGTATTTTTCGCTGTTCGACAGAAGAGGAAACTCGCTACTATAACCTAAAGGGGACAAGATACGATGGGTAAGGCAGAGGTTAAAAAGATTATCATTGATTGCGACCCAGGACATGACGACGCTATTGCGATATTGCTTGCAGGAGCGGATCCGAGAGTGGATTTGATAGGTATAACAACGGTAGCGGGCAATGCGGAAGTCGATAAAACGACCGTTAATGCGTTAAAAGTATGTGAAATCGCAGGGCTGATGGACACGCCTGTTGCTAAAGGAGCGTCACTGCCGCTTGTGCGCAAGCGGGAGACTGCAGCTGATATCCATGGAGATAGCGGAATGGATGGTCCATTGCTTCCGATGCCAACAAAGGCAATAGCAGATGAGCATGCAGTCGACTTCATCATTCGAGAGCTGCTAGCTTCGGACGGAGACATTACACTCGTTCCAACTGGTCCGTTGACGAACATAGCTATGGCGATGCGCAAAGAACCTGCGATCATTCCAAAAATCCGTGAAATTGTCCTAATGGGCGGAGGCACATTAGGGAATTGGACACCTGCGGCGGAATTCAACATTTTCGTAGACGCCGAGGCGGCCAAGGTCGTCTTCGAGAGCGGTGTGCCGCTGACGATGTTCGGGCTTGATTTGACGCATAAGGCGCAAGCAACACCCGAAATTCAGGAGCGGATCAAACGGATCAACCATTCGGTATCGGATTTTGTGGTGGAGCTGTTGCAATTTTTCATGCAAACGTACAAGGAAGTGTTCGGTTTTGAGGGCGCACCGATCCATGATGCATGCTGTGTTGCATATTGTATCGATCCATCTATATTTACCTACCGCAAGCTGCATGTGGACATCGAGACAAAAGGCGAATACAGCTATGGAATGACGGTAATCGATATGCTCGGCGTAACGGGCAAGGAACCGAATGTGAACGTGGCGTTAGATCTCGATCAGGACAAGTTTTGGGAATTGATGATTGAGACTTTGACGAAATATTCCAAAGCGACCTAGTTGCTTAACAGCGAGGTGAACTGCTTGAAACCAATTATTCTGGATGTGGATACGGGTATTGATGATATGATGGCGATCGCTTATGCTGCTCATTCTCCAGAGGTGAAGCTGATCGGAGTGACGACGTTATTCGGAAATGTAACCGTAGAGGAAGCGACCCGCAACTCCCTCTATGTGCTTGAACTGCTGGGACGCGAGGATGTGCCGGTGTACGCTGGCGCGGAGGAGCCATTGTCCGGGAATAAGGATGCGTACGCCAAGCATGTGCATGGCGAAGACGGCTTAGGCGGCGCGATGCGCGATGCTCTTCCTAAAGGTCAAGCTGCATCGCTTACTGCTCCGCAATTTATGGTGGAACAGGCGAGAAGCATGCCCGGTCAATTAACGATCATTTCCGTTGGTCCAATGACCAATCTGGCGAAGGCTATTCGTTCAGATCCCGAATTCGTGCGGGTGGTCGGTCAAGTGATCATCATGGGGGGAGCTGTCACAGTACCGGGGAACGTTACACCGTATGCGGAAGCCAATATTCATAGCGACCCGGAAGCCGCTGAGTTTGTGTTCGGTTCGGGGCTGCCGATTAAGCTGGTCGGGCTAGACGTAACGATGAAGACGCTGCTGCCTCGTACCCGATTGCAGGAGTGGCGTGATCAGGGCAGCAAGCTGTCTCATTTCCTGGCGGACGCGACAGATTTTTATATCGATGCATACGAAACGTTCAGCCCCGGCATCGGCGGCTGTGCTCTGCACGATCCACTAGCGGTAGGCATCGTCATTGACCCAACGTTTTGCCGGACAGAATCGCTGCCGGTGAGAGTTGATACGGAGGGGATGCATACTGTTGGTCGAACCTATGCCGACCGCAACGCCCTGCCGAACGAGCGTCCAAGTATAGAGGTTTGTCTTGAGGTGGACGCGGATCGATTCCTTGCCCATTTTCTGAGTCGGGTAGTGTAGGCTCGTTTAGATACAGGCAGCTTCACTATTGGTCAGGTGCTTGCACAACAATGCGCATAAGAGTTCGGCAATGACGGGGAGATACTATTGATTAAGTGAACTTTTCCTGAGATTGAAGCTACTTTCGCGAATTACATTAACGGGGAGGAATTACGATATGAAAGCATGGGAGAAAGCATACCAATTGATGCAAAACGCGGATCCGGTCATACTGGACGAGGAAGAACAGACTTGGCTGGCCATGACCCAGGTGGAACAATTTTATGATATGACCTTGAAGCTATTCTGGCATAGCAATGTTCCAGGCTCTGGAGCACCGGAGATACTGGCTGTTGCGGCTGTGCAGTCGATGCATAATATGGGCTATCAGACGGATCATCTCCTTCATCTGCTTGAGGAGGGAACAGCGGCCTACGAGAAAAATGACATGCCAGAGCTTCAGCGGATAACCGCGCGGCTGATGAACGAGCTGTCTCGTTTACCTAAGAACGAAGAATCCCAGTATTGGCGTTATCAGGCTTATGAGACATGGGAAGAGTACGAGGCGAAAGCAAAATTTCCAGTCTATGAGCCGTACAATGTACATGCGGAACAATTCGCATCGCGTATATACGCAGGATGGGTAGCTCAGATCGTCGGCGGTGCCCTCGGGACTGCGATCGAAGGTTATACGTCCCAGAAGCTGCTGGAGAAGTTCGGGGAAATTCGTGGTTATGTGCGTAAGCCGAACACGTATAACGATGACATTACGTTCGAAATCGCTTTCTTGAACGCGTTCGATAAATTTGGATATGAGGTTTCGTCTGTGACGATCGCCGAGGAATGGGTGGCGCTTGTGCCGAGCGGCTGGTCGGCCGAAGATATCGCCCTGAAAAATATCCGGAGCGGAATCTATCCACCGGAGAGTGGCTATTTGAACAATCCGTTCCAGGAATGGATCGGCGCTCAGATGCGCGGCGCGATCTGCGGGATGGTTGCTCCCGGCAACCCCATGGAAGCGGCAAAGCTAGCCTGGAAGGATGCGGTCGTATCGCATGCGAACAACGGAGTGCTGGGAGAAATTTTCAACGCGGTATTCGTATCGCTCGCTTTCGTTGAAAAGGATATTCGGAAAATCGTTGAATTGTCTGTAGACGCAATTCCGACGGATAGCGAATATTACGAAATCGTATCGACAGCCGTTCAGTGGTGCCGTCAGCATAATGACTGGCGTGAAACCTGGAAGTTGTGCGAGGAAAGATTCAAAGAATACAACTGGATTCACGCTTACCCGAACGCGATGGCGGAAGTGGTGGCGCTATGGTATGGCAATGGCGATTTCGATGAGACGCTGCATATCATTGCAATGGCTGGACAAGACGTCGATTGTAATGCAGCGCAAATCGTCACGGCGCTGGGCATTATGAATGGACTTTCCTCCATCGACAGCAAATGGACCGATCCGATCGGAGACGTGCTTGACACGTATTTGCGCGAGATGAAAAAAATGAAGATTACCGAGCTGTCCGAGTGGACGGTATCGGCCGTGCGGAAGCATCAAATCCAGTAATATACGAGCAGCGATCACAGGTTATTTCTGTGGTGGCTGCTTATTTTTTATCAGAAAATAGTCTGTTGGCGTTTGAAGCGCCACTCGCGAACTGCACACTTTCAGGTGCTGGAAATTGAGTTGTCGACGCAGTCGGAATCCCGCGAACAGAAATACATATGGCGTTGTGTCAAGACGAGCCCATGCTGCTTATACTGTCATTACGAAGTAGGCATTCGTCTAGCCGCAAGGCTCCAAGGCAAGCGCAGGGGCTGCGATGACGGCTGGAGAGGAGGCGTTCGGCATGGCGGAATGGAGTGCGGTGGCAGCAGCGGCAGCATTCGTCGTTTTAGTGGCGGGATTGTTGATTGGACTTCGCATGATGCTGCGCAGGCTTGGGCAAGCGCAAGCGTCTGTGGAAGCGATGCAAGCCGATCTGCACCGGCTATCGATGGAAATTGGAGCGGTGCTTCAGCCGGTGGAGCAGACGGCCAGGGGCGTGCAGCAGAGTCTGGAAGCGGCAGGGGGACTAGTGCAGGCGGTTCGTCAAGTAAGCGGCACGGTCGAGAGAACGTCATCGGCTGTCGAGCACGTCGCGACCACCTTGTCCTCCTCAGCTGTCAAGCACGCAGAGCGCATTGCGGCAAGCCGCCATCTGAATGAGGCGGCACAGTGGGCGGAGCTTGGGCTGACGGCCTGGCAGTTGTGGCAATCGAGAAGCAAAACGGATACCCATCACGATTCTCGCCCGAATGGCTGAATCAACAAGCCGAGACGAAGGGTACTCTAATGACGAAGGGAGCGATTATCGATGTCAACACGTAAAGATACTAAAGGATTTTTGCTGGGTGCGATAGCTGGAGGAGTTATCGGTTCCATTACAGCTTTGCTATTCGCGCCGAAAGCAGGCAAGGAGCTGCGTCAGAATATTTCCATAGGAGCCCAGAAGGTAGGGGACTCGACAATTAAGGCAGCGAATAAAGTTGGCGAGACGACGGGCCGTATTGTGCGGGAAATTGGGGATCAGGCATCCTCGATTGCCGGTAATGTCGTAAGCAGTGTAAAAGGCTTGCGCAAGTCCTCGGATGCCTCAGAAATTGCGACGATTTCGGGGGTCTCTACTGAGTTCTCGTCCGAGGAATTTGTGGAAGAAGCGTGTGATGTTTCTGCAGAAGCGGTGGAGGAAGAAGCATCTTCCGATCAACTGTAAGACGATGGAGGCACATAACGAAGAGCCGGCGCGGGCGGCAAGCGCTCGGCTCTTTGTCTTGCTCAGAGCTTCTTGAACCTTGTCCATATTTGCGTTAAGATGTAGGTACGTTTTCGATGCCGAAATCATATGCTATTCTGTCTCGGAGTCGGATACCATCATCTTGTTTAAGAAAGCGGTGTGTTTGTGCAGCAACCGATAGCGATACTAGATTCTGGCGTGGGCGGCCTTACGGTTGTTAAGGAAGTGATGCGCCAATTGCCGCGCGAGAAGATCATTTATTTCGGAGATACGGCGCGTACCCCGTATGGTCCGAGAACCCCTGAAGAAGTGACACGTTTTACTAGAGAAATCGTCGATTATTTGATACAGTTTCATCCGAAAATGATTGTCATTGCCTGCAACACCGCTACAGCGGTGGCGCTCGCTGACATTCGCTCCAGAGTCGCTATTCCGGTCGTAGGCGTTATTAATCCTGGTGCCCGGGCTGCTGTCGGGAGAACCAAAACGGGCTGCGTAGGCGTCATTGGCACGGAAGGCACGATCAAGAGCGGTGCCTACGAGCAAGCGCTGCGGGAGCTGTCGCCTCATGTGCAGGTCGTCAGCGAGGCATGTCCGAAGTTCGTACCGTTGGTTGAGCAGGGCAACTTCCGTTCGATCGAGACGTATGACGTGGTGCGGGATTCCATTTCCCATATGCGCACCTATCCGATCGATACACTCATTCTGGGATGTACGCATTATCCGTTCCTGACGGATACGATCTCCGAAGTGATGGGTGGCGAAGTGAATCTGATCAGCTCCGCTGACGAGACGGCGAGAGAGATCAGTACGATTCTGCAAGACAAGCGCAAGCTAGCCAGGAACGATCAGGTGCCTGTGCATCAGTTTTTCTGCAGCGGAGATCCCGGAATGTTCAAGCTGATTGCGCAGCAATGGCTCGGCGAACAGATTGAGCTGACGCCGGTCGTCTGGCAAATTCCGAATATCGTATAAACCTATCTACGCAGCGCCCATAAAGAAACAGGCAGTCGTCTCCGGAAGGAGACGGCTTTTTCTTTGGCACGATTCATTGATAGGACAGGCTTCCTTGCGCATAGGATGAAATAAACGAATCCTGGCGAGGGCGGAGGGAAGATAAGCTCGTGAATGCAGATTACGGCTTCGACGATATGATGCGCGAGATTCAAGACTTGAAGGCCATTAATCCGTTTGTGGGTGTACACCAATATGGACAAAGCGTATTTGGCCGCCCGCTTGTGGCATTATGCTGCGGACGCGGCTCGCGACTGGTGCATGTGAATGCGTCCTGCCATGCGAATGAATGGATTACATCTGCATTGCTGATGCGATTCATGACGGAACTGTCCGGCGCTTATACAGCGGGACAGCGTCTAGGCGGAGAAGATATTGGAGTGTTGCTTGATACGGTGACGTTATGGGCGGCGCCGATGGTGAACCCGGACGGGGTAGAACTCGTTCAGGGGAGATTTCCCCATTCCCATCCGCATTATCGGACACTGCTGGCGTGGAATGGAGGAGTGGAGGACTTCAGCGGCTGGAAAGCGAACATCCGCGGCGTAGATTTGAATGATCAATTCCCTGCTTTCTGGGAAGAGGAGTGCAAGCGCAGGAATGTGGTGTCTCCGGCCCCTCGTGATTACCCGGGTGCTCATCCGCTCTGCGAACCCGAGGCAGGGGCATTGGCGGAGCTGACGGATCGTCTTGGATTTCATGCCGTTGTATCGCTTCATACCCAAGGCAAAGAAATATATTGGAATTACCGGGACTTCGAGCCGCCTCATGCCGAGAATCTGGCGGATCGGCTAGGAGCGGCGAGCGGTTATGCGCCCATCAAGCTGAGCGGCAGCGATGCGGGCTACAAGGACTGGTTCATACACCGTTACCGCCGTCCGGGCTTTACGGTAGAGGCTGGCTACGGGGAGAATCCGCTCCCGGTGAGCGCCTTCGATACGATCTACGCGGAGCTTCGGCCGCTGCTGCTGGAATCACTGAGGCTGTAGAGGGCAAGGATGCAACAATTGGGTCGTTCCATGAGATGGAAAAGTGTGATGGGACGGCCCGTCAGGAGAAAAGGGGAAGGATATAAGATAAGGCTGTAAAATCGGGATTCTCAGGGGTGAACGAGTATATGCGCAAGCTGCTTTCGCTGAAGCATTGGCAGAGAACCTTTGCCCTTATTTTCCGATTGCTGAAATCGAGGGATGTGCTCATTCGGGACAAGCTGCTGTTCCTTGTGCCCGTCATTGTCTATTGGATTGTGCCGGATGTGCTGCCGCTTATTCCGATTGACGATATTGCATTTACGATGATTGTTGCGGAATGGTTTGCCCGGAGAATGGGGACGAAGTATAATATAGATTAATGGATAAAGAACTTGTTGCCGAGCAGGCAACTTTGAGGGAGCTGGGTAAGCATGAAATGCAAAATTTCCCGCAATGCGGCGAAAATGATAAAACTTGAGCTGGACAAAGAAGAAAATGAAGGCAAGCTGCTACGCGTCTATGTAACACACGCGCATGGCGACCACGCGCATTACGGTATGGGCATCGACGCGCCAACGGATAAGGACGTCGTAGTATCGACGGATAAGGATATCGATGTGATTCTGGAGAAGGATAATGATTTTCTCGATGGGATCCGCATAGACTACTTCTACGTGCCGGAAGAGGGCTTCGCGATTACGAATCCAGCCAAAGGCAATCACGGAGATCATTAAGCACCGCTTTGCAGGCGATGGGGAATGGGACGATAAATCATAATGGCTACCAATGACATTAAAGTATGTGAAAAGTGCAAGCATATGAAGATGAAGACTACGCTCGCCAAGCTGGAGAAGCTTGCTCCACAGGCGGAGATCAGCCAAGTCACTTGTAAATCCTATTGCGGGCCTTGCGCCCGCTATGCCTTCGTGTTCATTAACGGACGGTATGTGAAGGGTACAACAGAGGATGAAGCCATCGAGAAGGCGCTGACCTATTTGAAGTCATAATGTTTATTCCATACAACAAACCAACGATGAACCCAACAACTTAGACGCTGTTGGGTTTTTTATTGATCGCAATGAACAGGGAAGGAGCATAGGATGGATATTAAGACACCGCAGCTGCTGTATCATGGGACGACAGGCTCTACCGTAGAGTCATTCCGCAGCAAGCTGCTTCAATCGGCCTACTGGCGGCCGGGCAAAGACTTCGGGGAAGGCTTCTATACGACGATATCCATCGGGCAGGCACGAAGATGGGCGCATAAGATGGCCAAGGAAGCATGGGATGGAGGCAAGCCTTGCGTGCTGGTCGTGGAGTTGTCCAGCATCCCTGCCGATATCGAGCCGCTGTTATTTCTGTCGGATTCCCCTGCTTGGGCATCATTCGTCTATAGCCACAGAAAGCAGAATGCGAAAGGCGAAGATCCGTGCGCCGTACATCCAGACATCATTATTGGTCCGATGGCGGACAATGACACTGGAAAAATCGTACATAAAGGCGTACAATTAAAGAAAGATGATCATTGGTTCTATGATCAGATCACCCGCTCCCAAAAGGGGCGCAAGCTTGACGCCTTGAAGCTGGGCAATCAGGTCGTATTCGGTTCCGAGCGGTGGGAGTCACATCTGGTCTTATTGGGTTATTATATATATACGAGAGGAAGGTGGCTGTATGGCGACGCCAGGGACGAGAGTGAGATTAAGCGCGTATGAGCGGGGCATAGCCGAGGCACTGGTGCGAGGGTGGAATTACGAGCCATTGGCCGCCCGCGAGTTGGTAGTTGAATACATCAAAGTTATTCGCAGATTAGGCGGATATGAGTCGTGCACCCATTATGCGGCGCTAATCGATCGGGCCAAGCGCGCCGGACATACGCCTTCCATGTGGATACAACGCATCGTAGACATCGAGCAAGGCGAAGCGATGGACCGCGGCATCGGAGAAGAGCAGAGCCGCCATTACTTGCAGAGCAAGTAGAAGCAGCTCGTGGCAGCCAGTGAGCGGTGCGGACATAAGGGAAGACAAGGGGACATGCGGCAGCTTTCTACACGTCCCGCTTGTCTTTTTTTGTGGAGAGGACAAGCAAGGAAAACATCGTGATCGGGAGGCTTCAGGGTGAAAAAGGGTTATCTTACAGGCAGACGGTTTTATTACACCGGATTTATTATGGCTATCTGCAGCTTGATTGCAGCAGAATTGATATGGATCCCCGCACCGCTAAGAACGGGAGGGGGCGTACTGTGGATTGAAATGATCAACTGGCTTTATTATGTTCTCGCCCTTATTCCGTTTAGCTGGGCACTGGGAGCGGGCCGGATGCTCCTCCTATCCCCACGGCTTATCATTCGCAGTCTCAGAATCGCTATTATCGTGTTCAATCTGGTGCTGGCGGGATTGCTTATCGCGCAAACCTCGATCCTTACAATGCTGGTCATACTGGTCGCAGCAGCAGCGCTGGTCATTACGGATCTGCTTGTCAGCGGCAGCATAGTTCGAGGCCGTGTTCCTTGGAGAACGGTCGTCTCAATAGCCGTTATGGCAGCAACGCTTAGCCTGCTGCTGATTCCGACAAGGTATAGTGTCACCTATCCCGGTATGACGCTGAACATGAACCGCTATGCGCATGTCCAAGGAGGAGCCGAAGGCGGTGACATTCAGGGCGTGCTTGTATTCGACCGCCCTGCTGTATTGGCAGACAGGCTGTACGGATGGCTGTTCCCTCAATATGACTTCCTGCCGATTCCGGAAGATGAGCCCCCGTTGCTTGAGACTTATGCGCAAGTTGCTGCTATGAAAACAGATGCCAATCGGGTAGCGGCGGCGATTGCGATGCAGAAGGCCGGCATTGGCAAAGGAATCGTTCCGGATGGTGTGCGAATTGTAGCTATCGTAAAGGACAGTCCTGCAGATGGCGTGCTGAATGCGGGAGATATTATAGATGTTGTAAATGGACAAGAAGTGCGCGAGGTCGAGAAAATGATCGCCTATATGACGGAAGCCGTGAAGCCAGGCGATGAAGTAAGTCTAACCATTAGGAGAGCAGGAGCCCCTGTCACCGTCACCGTTCATACAGTTCCATCGAATCAAGACGCAACGCGTGCGGTATTCGGCGTATCAGTACAGACGGAGCCGAAGCTCGATACGCCGAGATCAATTGCTTTCCATGAGTATATGGCGCATGTCGGCGGACCTTCGCATGGCGCGATGCTTACGCTTGCCTTTATCGATCAGTTGGTTGAAGGAGGCGTCACGGGAGGTATTCGGGTAGCAGGGACAGGTACAATTGAGCCGGACGGGTCGGTCGGCATGGTCGGCGGCATTCCCCAGAAGGCCTATGCGGTAAGCCGAACGGATGCCGACGTGTTTTTTGTCCCCAAGGCGGGTGAGCAAGCAGCCAGAAGCGCCGCGCCTGAGCTGAGGATTGTTGCGGTGGACAACATAGATGAAGTGCTGGAATGGCTGAAGGAGCATAAAAATGAAGCTCCAGGAAAATGATCACCTTATGAGGGATGGTTTAAAAAGTCGTCTATTGATCACGAAGCATGTCCAAGATGCCATTCGTCATCGAATTTAGGTGAAGGAGGCGGCCCGCCGTTTTGTCGAATTCCTCTCCTCGGAGGAAGCGCCGGGCATGATTCGGGATAAGACCGTGAGTATTTCAGCGCGTAAGGATTCTGCCAGCCGCTCCATAGATGGTGTACTCAGGCTTCCGTCCAGGTACGCTATGTTCAGGGAGTGGCAGCCATCCTTCGTCTATCACAGCGATCTAGGCATACCGATGAAGGATCTCAGGAAGATTACCAAATGGCTGAAGGAATACGGGTCGAATATGATCGACGCCTCCGAGCTCAGTGGCAAACTGCAGGAGCTGGGAGCGGGTAATCGGAAAAGCGGACAGCCCTCCAGCATGTCCGAACGCTAACTCAGTCATAGAACCGCCCAAGTGCAGAGGCTTGAGCGGTTTTTTTGCTTGCGAGTAGATGGAGGACATTTGATGAACGGCAGCGAATTATCATGTAGCCGCAAAGCCGACTATCTATCTTGTTTGGTTGGCCGGCAATCAGTGGACAGCATGAACAGGGGAGATGGACAGGATGGCGATAAACGTGAAACTAGTATTGGATGCAAAAGCTTTATTAGGCGAAGGTCCTCATTGGGATGAGGAGTCAAAGCAATTATATTTTGTAGATATTGAAGGAAAATCGGTGCATGTATATCATACAGTCACGAATGGCCATGAGATTCACCGCTTCGAGAAGCGTGTCAGCTCTGTCGTTCCGTCGAAGGATGGATCGCTCATAGTGACGCTGGACGATGGGATATACAGGTATCATCCTCATTCCGGGGAGCTGGAAGTGATTGCGCATATCGAAGCGGATATGCCGGACAACCGATTTAATGATGCCAAGTGCGATTCTGCGGGAAGGCTATGGGCGGGGACGATGGGCACAGGCAACGCCAAGGATCAAGGCAGCCTATATAGGTTGGAGCGAGACGGCGAGCCTGTGCGTGTCGTAACTGGCGTAGGCTGCTCGAATGGCCTCGCTTGGGATGAGAGCAAGAATTGCATGTATTATATCGATACTCCCAAGCTGGCTGTGGACCGGTTCCACTATGATAGCGGAACCGGCGAAATCAGCGGACGAGAAACGATAATAGAATGGCCGTCGAAGGAAGGGTATCCCGACGGCATGACGATAGACAGCGAAGGCATGCTCTGGATTGCGCATTGGGGCGGCGGCAAAGTATCGCGCTTTGATCCCGATACCGGCAAACGGCTGGCGGAGATTGAAGTGCCTGCGCTTTATGTCACATCATGCGTATTTGGCGGCGAACGCCTTGATGAATTATATATTACGACGGCGAGAGTCACCCTGTCGGAAGATGAGCATACCTTATATCCCCATGCGGGCGGTGTATTTATGACGAAGCCGGGCGTGACGGGGACGCCTTCCCGACGATTCGTGCCTTAACAACAAGAAGGTACTGGTTATGTGCTTGAGGGACAAGTGGCCATCATTACAGGCTCCGGCTCTGGCATGGGGAGAAGCTCGGCGCTGCTCTTCGCTTCGGAAGGAGCGGCTGTCGTCATTGCGGATATGGCTCGCCTAAGGGGGCAGCAAGCTGCGGATGAAATCAAGGCATCGGGCGGTAAGGCGGTCCATGTGACATGCGATGTGATGGAACAAGAGGCCGCCAATGAATAAGGCTTCATCATTAAGGCGCAATGACAACCTCACAACCATGAATCCAGGAATATTCAAGATAGATAGCCGTTACTCTATCAGACTCGTTTACAAACAACCATACCGTAAAAGAAAAGGAGAGGGTACAGCGATGAAACTGATGACTTTTATGAAGGATGGGGTATACAGGACAGGCATAAAAACAGAAGAGGGAGTCCTTGATCTGGCAGCAGCCGTGCAGAACAGCGCTTCTGGTGAGTCGCTTCCGACCACCGTCAGAGAAGTGATTGCAGGCGGGGAGAGCGCCCGTGAAACAGTGGAGGCGTTCATCGCCCAATTGAAAATAGACAGCCCGGAGCAATACCGCGCTAATCTGAATCACGAAGAAGAGCTCTCCATCGGCCCATGCGTCACCGATCCCGAGAAGCTGATCTGCATTGGGCTTAACTATCGGAAGCATGCGGAGGAGTCCAACATGCCAATCCCGGCATACCCGATTCTGTTCAATAAGTTCAACAACACGCTGAACGGGCATGGCAGCGTCGTTCCGCTGCCGAGGACGTCGAACGAAGTGGATTACGAAGCGGAGCTTGGTATTGTCATCGGCCGTACGGCGAAGTATGTCAGCGAAGAGGAAGCGCTGGATTACGTATTCGGCTATTGTACGGCGAATGATCTATCGGCACGTGATTTGCAAAGGCGCACCAGCCAGTGGCTGGCGGGCAAATCCTGCGACGGCTTCTCGCCGATCGGTCCTTACCTTGTATCCGCGGACGAAGTGGGCGATCCTAATGCGCTTGCGATTAGCTGCACAGTGAACGGCGAGCTTCGCCAAAACTCCAATACATCGGATATGATCTTTAACTGCAAGCAAATCATCAGCTACGTTTCCCATTGCATGACGCTCAAGCCAGGAGACATTATTCTGACAGGAACGCCGGAGGGCGTGGTGCTGGGCTACCCGCCTGAGAAGCGTGTCTACTTGAAGGATGGAGATATCGTCACCGTATCCATTGACAAGCTGGGCGCGCTTACGAATCACATGGTCAGCGAATAGGGGGACCTGGCGATGATCTTCGACGGTCACACCCATCTGTTCTGACCCGGCATGTGCAGCAGCCCTACTGAAGCGGTAATTAAGCGCGCATGGGGACCGGATATGGAAAAGGAGCCCTCGTTCCACTTTTACAGTGGTATGGAGAGCTCCTTTTATTATTTAACGAGTTCATGCATTTGGACTTAACCTGTTGAAGAGTGTCGTATCAACTGGCTGTTTTTCCGACTGCTTCAACTGCGCCGTTGTTCTTGAACGTACGAAGCAGGTTGCCCATAACGATCCGGTCTGACATGGTCAGCTCGGCATCGGCCCAATCCGTCATAGGCATACAAGCGTCCGAAGCAAGCAGCTCTCCAGTGTCTACGGCGTAACACTTGCCATTCGCGGACAAGCCGTCTGCTGAAGGGATGTAGTAACGGTGTCCATCCGTCCATGATCCGTTCCGCTGCGTCACTAATCGGGTTTCCTCTCGCTGCTCCGTGAGCAAAGGCGCGCCCAGCCACTTCGGCTCAGAGGTAGACAGTCCCAGCAAGTACATAATAGTCGGTGTCATATCCAGTTGACCGCTTGCTTTGTTATACGTTCCCGCATGAGCGCCATCGGGAAGGTGAATGAGCATAGGTACACTTTTTATGACTTGCTCCCGTTCCGCTGCATTAGTGGTATCCTTCATAAATCTTGGGTACAGGTCCCAATTCTGAATGGAATTATCGTGGTCCCCATAAAGAACGAATATCGTGTTGTCCCACAGTCCCTCAGCCTTCATACGGTCAATTAATTCGCCAAGCGCAGCATCCGCATAATGGATGACCTGCAAATAATCGCCCATGATGGTATCGGTCAGTTCCTCCGTATCCAACAGCTTCTCCGCCGCCGGAAGCTTGTACGGATGATGGCTGGTAAGCGAAATAAGGAAGGAATGGAATGGCTGAGGCAAGCTCGCGATAACGTCCATCGATTGACGGTAAAACGATTTGTCGCCAAGGGACCAGCCAAGCCGCTCATCCAGCTCGTAATGCTTCATGCTGTAGAACTGATCGTATTTCATATTCTTGTACATGACATTGCGATTCCAGAAGCCGCCTTGATAAGGATGAAACACATTGGTGCTATAACCTTCGCTCTTTAATTGTGTAGGCAGACATCCAAATTCATGTGAAGCATACTGGATGAAGACAGAACCGCTTTTCATTGGCTGCAAGGAGCAATTCACAGCGAAGTCGGCGTCGGATGTACGTCCTTGGGCCGTCTGATGGTAAAATGTCGAGAAATAGGCGCTCTCCTTCAGTAACTGATTCAGGACAGGCGTTATTTCTTTCCCGCCGATGGATTGACCGAGCATAAAGGTTTGCAGCGACTCCACTTGAACCATAAGCACGTTACTGCCCTCGTAAGCTCCGAACAACGCGTCGGTACGCTCAAGCTCGGATCTGGCTGCGGCGCGATTCTCCATAAAGCGTTGCGTGTCTGAACGATGCTCGGCCGATACAGGCTCCACATCAAGCCAATTAATTTTGGCATAACGGTAGATGTCGTAGCCATGGAAGCCAAGCGCGCCAGCAACGTTGTAGATCGATAGATTCCACCAGTTTTTCTCGAACAAACCTTTGGCCCATGTGTCTGTCGCATGGTTCAAGTTCGTGAAAAATAGCGAGAAGCCCAGCATAAAAGCAGCAATGGTGCAGCCGATGCGAATGGAAATTTTCCGCAAGCGAACGGTCCCAGTGTTGGAAGCTGCTTTCGCTTTCAGATCCGCGCGGCCTCTCCACAACACATATACGGCGTAGGGAATGATAATTACAGCATCCCAGAGCAGCCGGAAATCCTCCAGCTTCATCAACGTGTGGATGCTCCCGCCAAGCGATTCCACTTGTCCTAATTGCATCAGTACAGGTACCGTTATTAAATCCTGGAAGTAGCGATAGTAGATGACGTCGGCATATAGAATAAACGAAAGGATCAAGTTGAGTGCGATCAAAGCAATCAATCTTCCGCGTGTAGGCAGAAGCAGCGTCCAGAAGGACGCAAGCAGAATCGCGCCAGTCTCGATAATCGCGTCTGTTTTCGTCATATCCATATAGGCGACAGATAACAACTTATTGAACCAATAGAGTTTAAGCAGCATTGCGGCAGCAAAAAAGATGAAGTCCAGCGCTACCGAACGGTCAAGAATGCGCAAAGAGAGCCCAAGCGCACGGCGAAACCATGATGGATTGACTATTGGCCCAGAGCTTTCGGCCGGCAAATGATTCATTAACGCTTCTCCCTAGGAGGCAGCGGTCCAAAGAACTGGTAGTAGTCGGTTTGAATACGACCATTGAACAGCTTGCGTTTCTTATCTGCGGGACGACCCATATAGTGTTCGACCTGTTCAGACGGACTGATGGCAAAGACGGACCATGTCGGATAATGAAGCGTCATTAATCCGAATTGGCGCAGCGCTGCCTCCGCTTCAATGTCGTCGCCGAGTCTCTCTCCATAAGGCGGGTTCGTAATGATTACACCGTAATCACCGACAGGCTTCGCCTTGGAGACAGGAAGAACACTTACTTTAATGTCTTTTGCAAAACCGGCGCGTTTAATTGCGGTCTCCGATATTTCAATGGAGCGCGGATCGATGTCAGAACCGGTAATTTGCAAAGGGATGTCGTCCTTGACCGCATCGAACGCTTCTTCACGTGCTGCGCTCCAAAGCTCTGCCGGAATCCGATCCCATTGCTCGCTGTTGAAGCTGCGACGCAAGCCGGGCGCGATATTCCAGCCAATCATAGCTGCTTCCACCAAGAAGGTGCCCGATCCGCAAAACGGATCGTAGAACGGGCGTTCCGGGCGCCAGCGACTTAGCAGAATGAGTGCCGCCGCCATCGATTCACGAATCGGAGCTTCGTTGGATACGAGGCGGTATCCGCGCTTATGTAGGCCTGCGCCGGAGGTATCGAGCGTCAGCAAGGCTTCGTCATTGAGTAAGGACACCTCGATGACATATCTGGCGCCGTTTTCATCGAACCAATCCGTGCCGTAGCGTTCTTTCATTTTTTCGACAGCTGCTTTTTTGACGATTTTCTGGCATGCAGGCACGCTGGATAGCTGAGACTTGTGGGAACGTCCTTCAACCGGGAATTCTCCGTTTTCCGGAATCCAGTCCGGCCAGTTGAGCGCCTTAGTTCCTTCGAAAAGCTCGTCGAATGTCGTTGCTTTAAATGTACCCATATTAATTAGAATCCGGCCAGCGGTACGAAGCCATAGATTCGTTCTGCATATGTCCTGGGGTCCACCCTTGAAATTGACGCGGCCATTCTCCACTTGAAGGTCATGATAGCCGAGTTCTCTTAATTCTCTGGCGACGACAGCTTCAAGCCCCATCGGTGATGTGGCGATTAATTGTAGTTGTTCCATCTTGCACTCTCATTTCCATAACGTTAATAATGGTTCATTTCTTGCTACGTTTCCTATAAAAACATACAATTAAGTATAGGTCAAACAGCTACGCTTTTACAAATCAAACATACGGGGAGAATAAAGCAATGTCGAATGATGAGCAATATGTGGATTCATTATATAGAAAAGATGAGCAATTGGAGCGTGTGAAGGAAGGGATCGCCCGGCACGGAATGCCGGACATCTCAGTATCAGACGGATATGGAAGACTGCTGACCATGCTGGTCGGCATGTCCGGAGCAAAAGACATATTGGAGATTGGAGCTTTGGGCGGATATAGCGGAGTTTGTCTGGCGAGAGGGCTGAGGGAAGGGGGGACGCTGCTCTCACTAGAGCTTCTGCCTCATTATGCGGATGTTGCCCGCACTCATCTCGAAGAAGCGGGTTACGGCAATCAGGTAGACTATCGGATCGGCGATGCAAAAGCAAGCTTGGCTCAGCTTAAGGAAGAGGGCCGAACGTTTGACTTTTTCTTTATCGACGCGGATAAAGAAGGTTATCCGATCTATCTCGACTATGCTATCGCGCTGGCTAGACCCGGGGCTGTCATCGTAGCTGACAATATATTGCTGCGCGGCAGGACGACAAATATGGATAAACAAGGACCTGCCGTTCAAGCTGTACGAGGCTTCAATGAGCAAGTGGCAACCGATCCGAGATTGGAGAGCACGATCCTTCCCGGTTACGACGGTCTCGCGATTGCAAGAGTTATAGGATAGAAGAAGGCTGCAATTGGCATAATTCCGTATAAAACAAAAGCAGTCCAGTGATCATGGATGATCGTTGGACTGCTTTTTGTTGAGGCGATTTGGAGACAGAACAGCAGCAGTTATCAAAAGTTCTACAACTGGTATTATGACGCTGTTCCACGTCCTGCTGAACGTTTGCTCAGCAATGAGAACCATACCCAAACACCGTTAAGCAGCATCAGGACGGCTGACATGACGAACAGTCCCTGAATGCCGATGTAGCCGGAGAGTGCGCCGCCGGTGATGGGACCAATCATGTTGCCAAGGCTCATCGTGCTGCTGTTGAAGCTGTATGCCCGGCTCTCCATACCGTCAGGCGTATAGACGCGAATGAGTGAATTGACGGCTGGAATAAGTCCGCCCAGAAACAATCCCAGTCCGAATCTTGCCAGCAGCAGCATAAATACAGAATCGGCCAGCGCTTGCGGGATGAAGGCGAGTGCCGCGCCAATGAGCGAGACGGCAAGTATTTTCTCCGCTCCAATACGGTCGCTCAGCTTGCCGAGGAGCGGCGAGGCGATCATGTTCGAGATTCCGGTCACCGACCCGACGAATCCCGCGAGGAACGCAATATTCTCCAGCGAGCCATGCAACTCCTGCACGAATAGGGGAATCAGCGTCATGGGGCTCATCATCGCAAATTGAATGAGGAACGTGACACCGTACAGCGACATGAGCTGTGGTATGCGGCTGATTCGCTTCAGTCCGTCTAGGACGGATGCTTGGACACGGGTTGCAGCTTTTGCCAAATCGAAGGATTCTTTTACGATGAATAGCGCCAATAAGGAAGCCGCAAACAGAAGCGCTCCCGTAATATAGAAGATTGGCCGGTAGCCCACCGCATCAGCCAGGAGTCCGCCCATTAACGGCCCCAGAATCGTGCCTGCCATCGCGCCGGATTGGATGGTGCCCATGGCAAATCCCATCCGTTCCTTCGGCGTCGTTGCCGAAATAAGCGAGATGGAGGCGGGGTTGAACCCGGATATCGTGCCATTAAGCATACGCAGCAGCAGAAGATGCCAGGGACTTGTTGCGAATCCCATCATGACCATGACAATCGCCATGCCGAACCCTGAGCGGAGCAGCATCATTTTGCGGCCGTAACGGTCGGCGAGCTTGCCCCAGATCGGCTGAAAAATAAACGCGGTTACAAAGTTGCCTGCAAAGATAAAGCCTGCCCATACCCCGATTTCATGTGGATCGGAGAGGCCAAGCTCGAATTGCAAATAGAGAGTAAGGAACGGAATAATCATCGTCATACCGCCCATGACGAGAAACTGTCCGAACCAAAGCACAATCAAATTCTTTTTCCACTGTTCCATAGCGTTAGTATATCATAATCGTTCTGTTCTAATCGTTGCGTAGTTGCGAGACGTAGCTTGCTGAATTGAGATGGATTGGGTTTACATATTGACCAGCAGGCATAATAGGATCGCCTGGGCTAGAAGAATGATATTTCAAGCCATCTTCATGCAACTTTCCTCCGATTGTCATACTATTGTCATAGGAAGCAAAGCTACAGCGGTTGTTAGGGTACGGGAAAAAGGGCATAATGAGAAGCAGAAGAAACTACATAGAAATGGGGAACGGGAATGTCTTATAACGACCGTTTCATTCGGGCAAGCCGGAAGGAACTTGTAGATCGCGTACCAGTATGGTACATGAGGCAAGCAGGGAGATATGATCCCGACTATCGTAAAATTAAAGAGAAGTATTCATTGCTTGAAATATGCAAGCAGCCTGAGCTGGCTGCCGAAGTAACGCTCATGCCGATTCGCAAGCTCGGCGTTGATGCGGCTATTCTTTATTCGGATATTATGAATCCGGTTGCGTCTATCGGCATAGATTTCGATATCGTAGCGAACATTGGTCCTGTAATACATAATCCGATTCGTTCTGCCGCCGACGTAGAACGTCTGAAACCGATTGATGTAGAGGGCGATCTGGGTCATGTGCTGGAGACGATCCGCATTTTGGACCGCGAATTGGAGGTTCCTCTTATTACGTTTGCGGGTGCGCCATTTACGATTGCAAGTTATCTGATCGAGGGACGCCCGTCGAAAAACTATCTTCGCACAAAAGAGCTCATGTATAGCGAGCCGGCCGTATGGCATTCGCTTATGCAAAAGCTTGGTGATATGGTCATTGCTTATTTGCGTGCCCATGTGGCTAACGGCGGCAAAGCATTTCAATTGTTCGACAGTTGGGTAGGCGCCCTGTCGCCTGCGGATTTCCGCAAGTTTGTCCTGCCTACGATTGAACGTATCTTTAGCGAGCTTAGCGACTTGCAGCAGCCGAAAATCTATTTCCCTGGCGTAAGCTCGGGCGAACTGTTGCCGGAGCTTCGTAACGTACAGGCGGACGTGATCGGTCTCGATTGGCGTGTATCGATCGAAGAAGGACGTCGCAGGTTGAATCATCAATATGCCGTGCAAGGTAATCTCGACCCTACGATTTTGACTGCGCCTATGAGCGTTATTGAGTCTTATGCGGCTGAAATCATCGATCAAGGTATTCAGGAGCCTGGCTTTATATTCAATCTGGGCCATGGATTGTTCCCGGAAGCGTCGCTGGAGAAGCTGGCTGAATTAACGGCGTTTATCCACTCGTATTCCGAAAAAGCGATTGCGGCTCAGAACAAAGGGGAGGCCCGCCATGTCTAGCAGCGAACACAAAATCGGCGTTCTTGTCATGTCGTACGGCACGCCGGAATCGATGGACGATGTTGAAGCGTACTACACGCATATTCGTCGCGGACATCCGCCCACGGAGGAGCAATTGAAGGAGCTTACAGATCGTTACGAGGCAATTGTCGGAGGCGTATTCCCGCTCCGCGAAAATACGAACGGTCAGGTCGCTGGCTTGCAGGACAAGCTGGATTCTACCGCGCCGGGACAATATGTTTGTTATCAAGGGTTGAAGCATGCCCGTCCCTATATCGAAGATGGCGTAGAAGAGATGGCCAAGGACGGTATTCGTCGTGCTGTCGGCATCGTGTTAGCTCCACATTTTTCGACCATGAGCGTAGGAAGCTACATCAAGAGAGCGAAGGAAAAAGCGGACGAGCTTGGCATCGAGATGTCCTTTGTCGAGCAGTATCACTTGCATCCGAAGCTGATCAAAGCGTTGACCGAGCGTGTGGCAAACGGATTGGCTGTTCTGGCGAAGTCAGCAGGCGCCGATGCCAAGACGAAGGTACTGTTCAGCGCACACAGCTTGCCGGAGAAGATCAGAGAGCTGGGCGATCCGTACGAGAAGCAATTGCTGGAGACATCCGCCGCTGTTGCTGAAGCTGCGGGGGTACAGGATTGGCAGTTCACATGGCAAAGCGCCGGCCGTACTCGCGATCCGTGGCTTGGACCCGATATCCTGGAGACGCTGGATACGATCGCAGGTGAAGGCGTGGAAGCGGTGCTCGTAGCGCCTGTCGGCTTCGTATCGGATCATCTTGAAGTGTTGTACGATCTGGATATTGAAGCGAAGGCGGAGGCGGAGAAGATCGGCATTAAGCTGGAGCGCATTGCGATGCTGAATCGTGATCCGCTTTATATGGAGACATTAGCGGAGTCGGTGCAAGCCGCTGCGCTTTAGAACGGAAAGGAATGAATAGAATGCGGAGTGCAGAAGCGATTGATCGAATTGTCATTATTGGCGGGGGGATCAGCGGACTGAGCTCCGCTTTTTATTTGCAGCGGGAAGCGGAGCGACAAGGACGGAAGCTTCATCTTACGATCGTAGAAGAAGCTCCAGTCCTTGGAGGGAAAATCAATACGCTGCAACGTGACGGCTTTGTCATCGAGAAGGGACCGGATTCCTTTCTCGCGCGCAAGCATGCCATCATTGATCTGGCGAAGGAGCTTGGTCTGGAGAATGAATTGACCGCGACCAATCCGGCAGCCAAAAAAACATACATTTTGCATAAACGGAAGCTGCACGCCATGCCGCCAGGCTTGGTGCTGGGCATTCCGACAGAAATCGGTCCGTTTATGAAGACCAGTCTGCTGTCGCTGGGCGGCAAACTCAGGGCGGTAATGGACCTGTTCATGCCAGCGAAGCCGGCATCGGGCGACGAGTCGCTGGGCGGTTTTCTGGAAAGACGGGTCGGCACGCAAGTGATGCGGAGAATTGCAGAGCCGCTGCTTGCCGGCATTTATGCGGGGGACTTGAAAAAGTTGAGCTTGAAGGCTACTTTCCCGCAATTCGGCGATTCGGAGCGGAAGCACGGAAGCTTGATTAAAGGGATGATGCATAACCGGAAGGCTACGATTGCCGCTGCAAAAGGAAAAGCACAAGGTACGACGTTCCTGACGTTCAAGGGGGGATTGTCCACGCTTGTTCGGGCGCTTGATGGAGCGCTTAGCGGAGTGGAGCGCAGACTCGGCGTGAAAGCGACGGAGCTTGCAAAGTCCGGCAGCGGCTATACGGTGACGCTCGCTGATGGAGAGACGCTGGAGGCGGATCGAATTGTCGTGACTGCGCCTGCTTTCGCCGCGGCCAAGCTGTTGGAGCCGCTGGTGGAGTGTATGGAACTAAGTGATATTCGCTATGTGTCGGTAGCCAACGTCGTAATGGCTTTTGACAAAAAGACATTTGGACTCGACTTTGACGGCTCCGGCTTTGTTGTTCCACGATCGGAAGGGCTTCATATTACAGCCTGCACATGGACCTCGAGCAAGTGGCTGCACACCAGTCCGGATGACAAGGTGCTGCTGCGCTGTTATGTCGGACATTCCGAGGATCAGGAAAGCGTCAAGCTGCCGGATGACCAACTGGTCGCAGCCGTGCGCCAAGACATTCGGGAGACGATGGGCATAACGGCAGAGCCGATATTTGCGGAAATTACGAGGTTGAACCATTCGATGCCGCAATATCCGGTGGGCCATGTCGAAAAAATGCAGTCGCTGCGCAGTCGTTTGAAGATGGAATTGCCCGGCGTATGGGTAACGGGAGCAGCTTTCGACGGTGTAGGCTTGCCCGATTGCATTCGTCAAGGCAAAGAAGCGGCAGCCGAGCTATACAGCGCTTCCAATTAAAAAGCAGGACTTGATGCTCATTTTTTGATAGATTCTATTCGCTTCCTTACGGGTAAAAGGTATAATGAGGAAATCTACTATCCAGCAAATAGATCTATCGAATAAGGAGCATTTTATGACATTATCCAGATCGGAATCGCGCCAAAGAGAGAAAGCGCAGCGCGAAAAAAAACGGCGGAGAACGCTCCGTATATCTGTTGTTTTAATAGGAACTTTGTTAGTTGTAGCTGCCCTCGGCTTGACTTTGGGCACGAAGGCTGGCTTGCCGGATTGGTTGTCCTGGCCTGGCGGCGGCAATGAGAAAGTGATTGTTCAAGATCCTGGCAAGGATGAGGACGGTGCTGCCAGCCCGGAACCTTCTGTTCAGCCTGATAGTGAATTAACCCCGGATGAGAATGGACATGAAGAGCCTGATGCCAGCCCGCCAGCGGAGGAAGGAATTGCAGGGACTAGCGAGCATATTAGCCTATCGTTTGTTGGAGATTTGATGCCGGGCGAATATATTAACCGTATTTTGCTGGACAAAGGCTATGATTTTCCATATCAGAAAGTACTGCTTTATCTGACCGAGCCTGACATTATGGCGGGCAATCTGGAGCTTCCGATTACAACAAGAGGGACGCCGATTGAAGGCACGCCATACGTGCATAAGGGCTCGCCCGAGGCGCTGCCGCCTCTTCGTGACGCGGGATTCGACGTGCTGAGCCTGGCGAACAATCATGCGCTGGATCAGGGGCTTGAGGGCATGCATGATACGATGAAGCACCTGCAAGAAGCTGGCATAGGGTATATGGGTGTCGGCAATAACGATGTGGAGGCGTTCGCCCCCTATATCGTGGAACGAAAAGGTTTTAAGGTTGCGTATATTGGCGTTAGCGGTGTGATCCCGTTTACGCATCTGAAGGCAGACCGCAACACTCCCGGAATTGCAGAGACCTATGATACTACAAGAGCGGTGGCGGCGATTGCAAGTGCAAAGGAAGAGGCTGATCTTGTTATCGTTATGGTGCATTGGGGCGAGGATGCGGCCGATAAGCCGAAAAATCTTCATCGGAATAATGCCAAAGAGTATATAGATGCAGGGGCTGACATCGTTGTTGGCAGCCATCCGCATGTACTTCAAGGCTTTGAGAAGTATAAAGGGAAATGGATTGCGTACAGTCTGGGCAATTTCGTTTATGCTACCAATCCAAAAAGTCCGCAAGGGGATACTGGCGTCTTGGATGCCGTGTGCAACAAAGCAGGCGAATGCTCGCTTAAATTCAACCCGATGAACGTCATCCAGTCGCAACCGACGCCGCTTGAAGGCGAGGAAAAGCAGCAACTGCTCCAGCGATTGTCTTCAATTTCGTTCGGAGTCACATTGGATTCTGAAGGCTCCGTCATCCAACGAGAGACTGCGGTGAAGGCACCATAAGATGGATAACGGAGAAAGGAAGGGACTTGCATGAATAACCCGTGCGTTGCGCATCGGGGCTGGTCCGGCCGTGCGCCGGAAAATACGATGGCGGCGTTCCGCATGGCGTTTGAAGCGCCGGATGTGGATTGGATCGAGCTTGACGTTCAGTTAAGCAGGGACGCCGTGCCTGTCGTCATTCATGATTACAAGCTGAGACGAACGACGAATGGCCGAGGAGAGGTTCGCGACTGGACAGCGGCGGAGCTGGCTTCGCTGGATGCGGGGGGCTGGTTTTCTCCGGAGTTCAAGGGAGAATCGATACCTACGCTGGACGATGTGCTGCGTGAGTCGGCGGGCCGTGTCAAGCTGAATATTGAGCTGAAGACGGATGGCATACGTTATCCTCATATCGCGGAGAAGGTGCTGGAGAGCATTTACGAACATGGCAAGATGGATGATGTGGTTCTTACCTCCTTCCATCTCGGCACGCTTCAGCGGCTTCGCAAGCTGTCGGATGGGGTTCGGATCGGACTTATTTTGGATGGCTGGCGGAATACGCTTCTTCATGAGCTTCGTGAGCTTAAGTCTGATTTTTTGTCCATCGGGTATGCCAAGCTGAATCCCGCCAGAATGGCGCTGCTGAACGAAGCGGGCATTCAGACGATGGCATGGACGGTAAATGACAAACGCAATATGCGCAATGTGGCGGCGCTTGATCCCGATCTTCTCATCTGTACGAACTATCCTGACCGCTGGCGGGAGACGGTATCGGAATCCGGAATAAGACCATTGGGCAAACGAATGCTGGAAGGTCCGAAAAAGTGGTTCGGATTTAAGCCGAATAAGTAGAATGAAGGGATGCACATGGTCGGATTTATCGATGAATGGTGGCTGAGGCTGCTTATCGGTCTGCTGGGCAGCGGTCTCGCTGCCGCAGCAGCCTACCGCGCCCGCGCATTGTCGGGATCGGGAGCTTGGTCTGCGCTGGCGATGGGGACGGGATTTGTTGCCTTTGGCGAGCCGGTATGGTTCGGTGTGCTGATCGCTTTTTTTATTTCGTCTACGTTTTGGTCGAAGTGGAAGCGCCATGCAAGGTCCAAACGGGATGCCGAGGCGAAGTACGCCAAAGGCGGACGCCGCGATGCCGGACAAGTATGGGCCAACGGCGGCGCAGGCCTTGTGCTGTGCGTTCTTCATGCCTTGTTTCCCCATGACGGCTGGCTGCTCGCCTACATAGGCGTCATGGCTTCGGTCAACGCCGATACATGGGCGACCGAGATCGGCGCGCTCAGCCGCTCGGTGCCGCGATCGATCGTGAGCGGCAAGCGGGTAGTGACCGGCACGAGCGGCGGAGTTACGCCGCTCGGCAGCGCAGCAGCGCTTGGCGGCGCCGCATTCATCGGCGCCGTGGCAGCGCTGCTGCTGATTGTCCCGCAGCCTGGCGAAGCGGCTGCGGGGGGAGGCGGCTATGCTGCGGCGGGACTGATCGCCGTAGCAGCCGCGGCTGGCCTGGCCGGCGCCTTCGCCGATTCGCTGCTCGGCGCGACGGGCCAGGCCATGTATCGCTGCCAGGTATGCGGCAGCGAGACGGAGAGGGCCGGGCATTGCGGCAGCCCGACCCGGCACATACGCGGCTTCGCCGCGCTGGACAACGACAGGGTGAACCTCCTGTCGTCGCTCATCGCTGGCCTGCTGGCCTTCGCCATTGGCCAGCTTCTCTAAACACAAGCGGCTTCTCCCGCTGGCACATGCTTCATGTGCCGGCGTGGAGAAGCCGTTTTTCTGCTTGGCGGGAGTGATTCGCCAGCGTGTAGAAGTTGCTTTTTTGCTTGGTGAGAGTGATGTGCAGAGGTCAGTGGTGTCCGTTTATGCTTGCTATCAGCCAAACTATTATTGTGTAACATACGCCCTCTATGGAAGCCGAAACGACCACAAGCTTATGAAAAGTTTGAGCAGAAACTAACTATAACAACAACAGTCCTTTCCCATGTACTTTTTCTCATTGAGCTACTACCAAACCAAAGATGGTCCGGCTCTACCTCTTGTACAAAACTCCATACAAAAAGACCCTCACTTCCACATATGCGGATAGTGAAGGCCTTCCTCAGCGAACCCATCGACGACCACCTAACTAGGCAAGCCGCTTCTAGGCGCGCAGAGTGTTACTTCGCTTTGTTGCTCGTAAGCTGCTCCATTTGCGCAATTAGCTCTTCGAACACGCTCATCGCCTGCTCGATTGGCTCAGGAGAGGACATGTCGACGCCGGCTTTTTTCAGGATGTTGATCGAGAAGTCGCTGCCGCCGCTCTTCAAGAAACCGAGGTAGCGTTCAACAGCTGGAGCGCCCTCGTCCAAAATCTGCTTTGAGAAGCTGGTAGCCGCAGAGAAGCCAGTCGCGTATTTGTACACATAGAAGCTGGTGTAGAAGTGAGGGATACGCGCCCATTCCATTTCGATATCCTGGTCCACAACCATGCCAGGGCCATAATATAGCTTGTTCAGGTCGTAATAGATTTTGCTCAATTCTTGAGGCGTCAGCGATTCGCCCGCTTCCGAACGCTCATGAACAATCTTTTCAAACTCTGCGAACATCGTCTGGCGGAACACTGTCGTACGGAATTGGTCTGCGTAATACGTGAGCAGATACATTTTTTCCTTCGCATCGGTTGACTTCCCGAGCAAATAATCCATCAGCAACGCTTCATTCAGCGTAGATGCCACCTCTGCCAAGAAAATCGTATATTGCGCGTCCCGATAGTTTTGAGTCGTATCGGAGTAGTACGAGTGTAGAGCATGGCCCATCTCATGCGTTAGCGTAAACATGCTGTTCAAGTTGTCTTTGTGGTTCAACAGCACGTAAGGATGTGTGCCGAATGCGCCCCAGCTGTATGCGCCGCTGCGTTTGCCTTCATTCTCATAAACATCAATCCAGCCTTGATCAAAGCCCTCTTGCAACACGTTCAGATAGTCTTGGCCCAGCGGCTTCAAACTTTCGCTGATCGTTTTCTTCGCTTCCTCGAAGCTGATTTCCATATCAAACTCGTCTACAAGCGGAGCGAACAAGTCGTACATATGCAGCTCATCTAGTCCAAGCAGACGTTTGCGAAGCTCCATATAACGGTGCATGAGTGGAAGATGCTTATGAATCGTATCGACTAGATTCGTATACACTTCCTTCGGAATGTTGTCACCGTAGAGGGACATGCCGAGCACAGAGTCGTATTTGCGCGCCTTGGCATAAAATACGTTTTTGTTCACGTTGGCGTTCAAAGTGGAGGCCATCGTGTTTTTCAGCCTGCCGTATGTATCGTACATCGCTTTGAACGCTTCGCGGCGCACATCGCGGTTTTTGCTTTCCAGAAACTGAATGTAGCGCCCATGTGACAGCTCGACTTCTTCACCAGCTTCGTTTTTCACTTTAGGGAATTTCAAATCCGCATTGTTCAGCATGCCGAAGATCGTGCCGGGAGCAGAGCTGATATTGCCGACCTGAGCCATAAGCGCTTCTTCGTTTTTGGACAAAATATGAGCTTTCTGCCGTCTCATCTCTTCGAGCGTATGGCGGTATTTTGCAAGCGATTCATTGTTGATCATCGCATCCAGCTCGCTGTCGGAGAGGCTTAGCACCTCAGGTGTTACGAACGACAACGCTTCGCCGGTCTCCACGCTGAGTTTTTTTGATTTGTCGGAAAGAGCCTGATTAACAGGTTCTGCAGTATCTTCGTGATGGCGCATATTAGCATATACATAAAGTCTCTCAACGTGGAGGGATAGCTCGTCTTCCAGCTCGAAACAAGCCTGAAGCTGGGCAGGATCGCTCAGCTTGCCTTGGAACTGGTCAGCTTTTTTGATCAATTCCTTAGCCTTGGCATATTCTTGGTCCCAAGATGATTGATTAGCGAACAAATCTTCCAGCTTCCAGCGGTTTTCGACCGCAGTTTCGGAACGTTTCGGTACGTGATTCATCGTATTCCTCCTCGATATAGATGGGATGGATTGCTTATGGCCGGTTTCCTGAGGAATTGCCGGCTGGGCTGCCGCGCCTTGAGTTAAGGATAGCGCAAGCACTAGGGGTATCCATTTCATGTAAAGATCACCTCGCAAGACACAGTTTGCCCATACTATGCCCTGTCGAGTTGAAAGTTATGCCATTTTTTCGAAAAACTAAGTTGCGTCCGAGCCCATCGTGAACAAGCTGTACACAATGAGGAAAAAAGCGAACGCAATCATAGCGATCGAGATGATCGCCATTCCGCGGCGCAACTTGGGCGGCAAGGTATCTCGTTTCATGACGATGACGGCTCCGAGGGAAAATGCCGCAATAATAAAGATAACGGAAGATGTCATTGGATCCATGTTGATCTGATTGCCTCCTAACGTTTCTATGCGTACAGGTGTATCGTTATGTTCGCTGCCGCAGCGGTCAATCCCTTTTATTTGCAGGGGGATACCAGAACGGAATGTCGTAAAAAGGCTCTATACCTCACGGAAAGCGTCCATGATGGCTTGCAGTTCTTCTTCTCTACCTTCGAATTTTTCCGCACGGAAGCGATTTTCAGCCCAATGCATCATTTCTGGACGGCTGATAAAAGTATGACATTCCTCGCCCCATTGATCGGATATTTCACGAATGATCAGCGTTTTGCCCTGAACCTCTACAGTCAACATATTGTAATTGTCTTGTTTGTAGATTTGATGTTTTTTAAACATAAAATTTTCCACCTTCACCTAAGTTAATTATGGTATAGTTACCATGATAGCCATTATGAAGACGCTAAGCAATAAGAAGCGGCTGAGATGGCAACATTCCAGCACAAGTTTGCGCTAGGATGAGACGAGTTGAGACGAGCAGAGATGAGGAGAGATGGACATGTCAAAAACGTTTTATGAGCAAGTAGGCGTCGCCATGACGTGCAGAGGATTCGCAGAGTATCAGGCCATGTTTCAATTGAAGAAAGAAGAGCTTGCGGCAGGACCTATCTTGGATGTTGCAGGCGGCGGTTCATCTTTTACGGCAGAGGCCAGAAAAAAAGGATATGAAGCGATGGCTGCCGATCCCCGTTATTCAGGAGATATAGGAGCATGGGTTGAAGAGGCACGCGAGGAGATCGCGGTGTCTACGGCCAAACTGGATGGACTCAAGGAACGGTTTGACTGGAGTTATTACGGTTCCATAGAGAACCATCGCAGCGGCAGAGAAAAGTCGCTAAAGTTATTTGAGGAACATGTGGCATCAACTGAAGGGGGACACCGCTATATCGGCGGATCGTTGCCGGAGTTGCCATTTGATGATAATCGTTTTTCGTTAGTGTTATGCAGTCATTTTCTTTTTTTGTACGTGGAGCAGTTCGGGTATGACTTCCATAAAGCGTCGATTCGCGAGCTGATGCGTGTATGCAGACCTGGTGGCATCATTCGTGTATATCCATTACTATCGCTAAAATGGGAGCCGTATGCGAAGCTGGAGGAATTAATGGAGGCTGTGCGGCAAGCCGGAGGAACGCCGGAAATCCTCGAATCGGGATTGCCGTTCATTCCAGGTTCCGATCGTATGATTACCATTACAAAGAAGGCATAAACGAACCATTTTTTACTGAAATTGCAATTTTATTTTCAACTCGGTATAATGATCTCACGCTGATGCAATCAGCGGAACATTTAGGAGGTCATGAACGTTGAAAGGTACAGTAAAATGGTTTAATGCAGAAAAAGGCTACGGTTTCATCCAAGTGGAGGACGGGGAAGATGTGTTTGTACATTTCTCCGCGATTCAAAGCGAAGGCTTTAAATCACTGGAGGAAGGCCAGGCGGTCGAATTCGATGTAACAGAAGGAAACCGCGGCGCTCAAGCGGCCAACGTCCATAAACTATAGGTTTATCGGTCGGATGCAAGCAACAAGTTAATCGTATGAAGAAGGCTCCCTGTGATCAGGGAGCCTTTGTTATGTTTATGGGGCAGGTCATATTGCGATTGAGGTGGCTGGAAGCAACAATAATTGTTCAATTTTGGAGCGAAGTTCCTCGGAATCAGTAAAGTAATGGTTGCCTATGGAGGCCGTATAGAAGGAAAGCGTTTCTTCCCCTTGCTCTAGAATATACACATGATATAAGTACCCGACGCTGTCTTCCCGGTCAGGTGCAGCGAAGAAGGGAATATCTCGGATGCTCTCCAGCCACAGTTGGACTTGGTTCTGATCCGTATATGTGTGCAGTTCTCCTGTCGAGCCGCTGCGAATCCGAATTTCGTCGGCCTTACTCAAGTCGCCGGGATAGAATGGATAGAGCTGTTTTTCTGACTGAATAGGAGTGTTGGGTTTAGAATGACTGCATGCGGAGAATAAGCTGAGTATGGTGAGTAGCAGAAACAGTTTTGACCAATGTCTAATCACAGTGAGCTGACCTCCAGTATAGGTAAGATGGTAGTTGGATGCTTGATATAAAATGATTCGTGCGATTTTGGAGAGTGGGCCTAGCGTTATACATTTTTGCACTCGTTCCAGTGTGTGATGCTATACTTGATCACTCCGATCGTTGTCCTATTTTCGTCGATTATTTTGCGATGACTTTATTGGCTGCTATTTTGAACATTTGAGTGGAGCAACTTAATAAGCTAGTGAAGCACTTTCTGGATTAATTCGTTTGGGAATGGGTAGAATCCTTTTTTTGAAGCACATAGAGATAAGCACCTACAGATTAGTGCGCGAGAAACTCGCGAGAAACTTAACATTGAATGCTTCCGGCAACTCATGTACAATCGAAGCAAATAAATACATCCGCGTAAAGAATGCGCTGTTCGTCTCATAAGAGGCTGACAGCGCATTTTTGCGTTGAGAGTATGTTAAGGAGGCAATGGTGGATGGATACATTGTTCGAAAAGCAGTTTGAAGCGTTCTTAGTAGAACAAAAAAGCAAGGCAAGCCCCAGAAGGCTAGAGATGTTGGAACGTGATTTGACAGGTACGGTCAAGTTGCTTCGGGAGGTAATCTGGCCGATTTTTCGAAGCTTCGATGGTTTCGAGCTTGAATATGAGATGAAGAGTTCGAACGGTGTGAGTATGTTTATTGATGCGTTTTACAAACCGTATCGTATCGCGTTTGAGTGTGATGGATATAGTGCTCATGTTGAGTTGATAACCAGGGATCGATTTAATTTTGAAAAGAGTCGGGTACGGACAATGTTGTTGAAGGGTTACGTTTATGCTCCGTTTAGCTGGGATGAACTCGATAAAAAGTCGGCAATTTGCAGAAGTTATGTTTATGAATTACTTGGGAGATACAGCAGCAGCGGCAATGCAATTACACTTTATGAGTGTGAGATTATTCGATACGTCGCACGTTTGAACAGACCCTTTCGACTGAAGGATATCTGCGATTGTTTGGGGAAGAAACGTGATTTTAGCAAGAGATCAATTACTGCTCTGATAGAAAAGCAACTTATACAACCTGTGCGCCCTTTAAAACAAAGAAATCATGAGTATGTCCTTTGTGAAGGGGCATTGCAGCAAATACGTTAGCGTAGAGTCAAGGTTATTTTTTGGTGCAATGGATAAGGTAATTATGGTGAGAGTGGGTCATTTATACAGAATTGTATTTTGAATTGGTGCCGGCAGGGGAAGAGCGTTCAAAATTGCTCAGTGCTTTGATCAGGTAAAGCGGGCTCCTTTGAGAGAGAGTTAACAGTGATCGAGGAACCTTAATGCGAACATACAATTTGAGACGTGAGATAAGACGGTGAGAGCGACTAAAATGAATGCAGCGGCTGAGAGGATAGGAATAAGACGTTCAAACCGACTTAAAAGCAGAGTGAAGCCGATTATTGGGGAATAAGACGTTCACATCGACTTAAGAGTAAGGCGGTGGCTGAGAGAGCAGGAATAAGACGCTCAAACCGACTTAAAAGCAGAGTGAAGCCGGTTTTTTTTGGGATTAAGTCGCTCACATCGACTTAAGAGTAAGGCGGTGGCTGAGAGAGCAGGAGTAAGACGTTCAAACCGACTTAAAAGCAGAGTAAAGCTGGTTTTTGGGGAATAAGACGTTCATATCGACTTAAGAGTATGGAAGCGGCTGAGAGAGCAGGAATAGGTCGTTCAAACCGACTTAAAAGCAGAGTGAAGCCGGTTATTGGGGAATAAGACGTTCACATCGACTTAAGAGTATGGAAGCAGCTGAGAGAGTAGGAGTAGGTCGTTCAAACCGACTTAAAAGCAGAGTAAAGCTGGTTTTTGGGGAATAAGACGTTCACATCGACTTAAGAGTATGGAAGCAGCTGAGAGAGCAGGAATAAGACGTTCAAACCGACTTAATTGATATGTAACCTGCGCCTCCACTACAGCTGCTCCACTCAGACGAGTTCATACAGGTGACTATAACTAACCTCTTGCATCATAACTACCTAAGTCTCCCCCGACCGCTCATCCCTTCCCATACTTGCTGAAGAAGTAGAGCAGGAAGCCAAGTGCGGCGGAGCAAGCGACGCCGGTGGCGATATGGTAGAACGCGACGCGGCCGAATTGCTCGTAGACGAGGCCGCCAAGTACGCCGCTGATGAGGCCGGCGACACCGGTCCAGATGACCGTGTAGACGGCTTGGCCGGAGGCGCGGAATTCGTCCGGGATTAGCTGCGAGATATAGCGCAGCGCCGTGGAGAAGTAGACGCCGAACGTTACGCTGTGCATCGCTTGCGTGGCGACAACCCAGCGCGGATCTTCGATCTCGCTGAGGAGCCACATGCGAACCCCGTACATGATCGAAGCGAAGATGAGCAGCGGCAGCTCCTTGAATTTATGTCCGTACTTGCCGAGCAGGAACAGGATCGGAATCTCGCTGCAGGCTGAGATAAGCAGCGCAAGCCCGATGAGCGAGTCGCTTGCGCCCAGCTGGCGCATCGTGACAGCCAGAAAGCTCTCGTACATGCGATGCGCGGTCGATATAAGCAAAATCAGCAAAAAGAACAGCATGACATTGCGCTGGCCTAGCAACTTAAAGAAACCGGCAAATTGAATCTTCCGCGAACTGCCCCGGTAGTCTTTAATAAACAGGCTCAACACGATCGAGATAGATACGGTACATAACGCCACCAAAATGGTCCATTCCGAGCCGATAGCTTTCAGCAGCAGGCCAAATCCATATGCGCTAAGCGCAAATCCGAGCGAGCCAAAAATCCGAATCAAAGCATAAGGCGTCCCCGTATACTGGCTGGAGAGCAGAATAAGGCTGTCACTCTGCGGGTTCATCGGCGTTTGAAAGAAATAAAAGGCGGCCATGACGATGCAGACCATTGCAAAGTTGTCGAGAGGGAACAACAGAGCGATCATCGCAAGCTGTCCGAAGAGCAGTACAATCAGTATTTTTCGAATCGTTTGGAACTTATCGCTGGCAAGTCCAGTGATGATATTAGCGAAGATCGATACGAACAGGCCGGAAGAATAGATAATGCCGATCTGGCTTTCTGAAAATCCCTTGGATAGAAAGTATAAGGGAATAAAGGACATAATGAGTGCTTGAGTGGAATAGGTAGAGAAGCTGAACGCACGCAACGCAAGCGTTTCCTTTTTGGCGGTTGCCGAAATTCCGCCAGCAGCGGTGTCAGATGAATTCATGGCAGCAGATTCACTCCGTCTCTGAATTGTAAAAAGATTATCATTCAGTATAGCATGGCTGCCCTTCCAATTGTGGCTGGATTATTACCCTGCAAAATGGTACATTTATGAGTGGAGGTTTACAATGGCGGGATACAATTTTGTGTGGAATGACCGGCTTCGCATACATCTGCCTTCACTAGAGAAGGAATGGAATCAGTACAGCGAAGAAGAGCAGTCCCATATGATTGAGAGATGGGAGTTGATCCGCGGCCGTATTCCTGATCTAATCATGGAACTGGAGCATACGATCAACGGCAAACAATCAGAGCTTTACGAAGAAGAGGATTTCAAGCGTTCATGCGTGCTCAATTATGAGATTGCAGAACAGGCAAGCCGTATCAACGATTTGCTGATATGGTATCGGATGAATCAGGAATTGGAATCGCGCCGGCATTCATGACTGGACTTTCTCGCAAGGGGGTGCGAAGTGAGACTTACGACTATATCGGGCGGAAGAGCGCCCAAAGGTCCCATTAAGCTAATGCATCGCGTATATAAATATGTATTGCCCGGCGTTGGTGCCGAACTCGACAAGTTGAAGGCGCTCGCCGAAGCTATTCCGAATGAAGAGCTGCGGACGCAAGCGCTGAGCAGCATGCACGACAAGAAGTTCCATTGCCAAGGAGGCGGCGTGTATGCGGCGGCGAATTTGGAGTATCGCGATGTCCTCATTCCGCTTATTGTGGCGTTGCAGACCATTAGCGATTATTTGGACAATCTGTGCGATCGCAGCACATCGCTGGATGCAGACGATTTTCGGCTGCTGCATCAATCGATGCTGGATGCCGTCAACCCGGACGCAGAGCTGAAGGACTATTATGCACTTCGCGACGAACGGGATGATGGAGGATATCTGCATCATTTGGTTCGTACATGTCAGCATAATGTAGCGTTGCTTCCTTCCTACGAGAATGTGCGCATTCATGTGTCCGAGTTGGTAGGGCTGTACGGCGATTTGCAGGTGTACAAGCATATCCGCAAGGATCTGCGCGAGCCTCAATTGCTGGCCTGGTGGGAGCTGCATCAGCACAAGTATCCTCATCTCAGATGGAACGAGTTCGCTGCGGCAACTGGTTCGACGCTGGGCATGTTCATGCTGTTTCTCGCCGCAAGCGAGGAGCGCTTGTCTGCCAAGGATGCCGAAACCATCCGGCATATTTATTTCCCGCATGTATGCGGTCTACATATCATGCTTGATTATTTGATCGATCAAGAAGAAGACCATATTGGCGGCGATCTAAACTTTTGCAACTATTACGAGGATAAAAGCCTCATGGTCGAGCGTATCGGCCTAATCGTAGGCAGGGCAAGGGAGGATGTCAAGTCACTTCCTGCGTCCCGCTTCCACCAGTTGATTATTGAAGGGCTGCTGGCGCTGTATCTGTCTGATCCGAAGGTTCGGGACCAGGCGGAAGTAAAGGATGTGTCAAAGCAGCTGATGAAGAACAGTCCGCTCACACGGCTGTTTTTCCTCATCAATAGCATTTGGATACGCAAGCAAGAAGCTTAATACTATGTAAATGTGGAGGAGTTAATCATGACTGCAGTTAAATCGATCGCAGTATTGACGAGCGGGGGAGACTCGCAAGGAATGAACGCAGCTGTACGGGCCGTCGTTCGCAGCGCATTGTTTCACGGGTTGGAGGTATACGGCGTACAACGCGGTTATCAGGGCCTGTTGAACGATGATTTGCGTCCCATGGACCTGCGCAGCGTAGGTGATATCATTCAGCGCGGAGGTACGATTTTGCAAACAGCGCGCTGCAAGGAATTTCTGACGCCGGAAGGCCAGCAGCATGGTGCGGATATTTTGCGTGCGCGCGGCATCGAAGGATTGGTCGTCATCGGTGGCGACGGTTCTTACCAAGGCGCGAACAAGCTAAGCAAGCTGGGTATCAAGACGATGGCTCTGCCGGGTACAATTGACAATGATATCCCGTTCACAGATGTAACGATCGGCTTCGATACCGCTGTTAGCATCGTCGTGGATGCGATCAACAAAATTCGCGATACGATGTCTTCCCATGAGCGCTCTTCGATCGTCGAAGTAATGGGGCGTCATTGCGGCGACATCGCTCTTTATGCTGGGCTTGCCAGCGGTGCGGAGACGATTCTTGTACCGGAAGTGCCATTCGATCTGAATGAAGTGGCAGAACGGATGAAAACCAACTTCGCGAACGGCAAACGTCACAGCATAATTGTTGTAGCTGAGGGCGCGGCAAAGGGCGAGGATGTATCGCAAAAAATTACTGAAATCAGCGGCATCGAAGCAAGAGTGACGGTGCTGGGCCACATTCAGCGCGGTGGCACACCGACAGCTGCTGACCGTATTCTGGCAAGCAGACTGGGCGATTTCGCTGTGAGACAGCTGATTGAAGGCAACTCCGGGAAATCTTGCGGCGTCGTGAAGGGCGAGCTTGTTACAACAGATATCGAAGAAGTTGTGAATTCGAAGAAACCTTTCGATATGAATATGTATGACCTGGCGCTTCGCCTTTCGCAATAATAGAGGCAGGCGGCTTATCTCAACGATAGACAATACAAAAGGCGCATCCGATTGATTAAGCAATCGGGTGCGCCTTTTTGCGTTATGATTCCATTTACTTATAATCGACGCCCGGCGAATATTTGTTGCCTGCATTCCAGAGCAGGTACTCGGTTACCCCGGAGTCATGAAGCGCCTTGATCTGGGCTTCAACTTCTGTCTTTCCGTACTTCATGTAATTCCCTTTGCCCAGCCAGCTTGCTGTGAAGTCCTGTATCCAGGGTCGGATAATCGGCTTCAGCTCGCCCGTATCCTTCAACTTGTCATGCGTATCGTTCATGGCGCCTGTGATCGTCTCGTAAGGACTAAGGTCAGGCGCTTTCTGCTTGAACCATCCGGTGCTGTAATGGCTCGGATAAATCATCGGCGAGATGACATGAACGTCGTTCGAGATTTTGACGAAGTCTTGGCCAATCCCTTCAGCTGACGGGACGGAAGCCGCATAACCGAATATATCGATGGAGATGCGCACGCCTAGAGGCTCCAATTGCTCCCGTGCATATTTCACGAAGCCTGCCACAGCATCGACCCGGGACAGCTCTGTTTTATTGAATGTGAGCGTATCCGCCCGATTCTCGAATCCTTCAGGAAATCTGACGTAATCGAATTGGATCTCCTTGAAGCCAAGCTTGGCGGCTTCCTTCGCGAGCGCAATGTTGTAATCCCACACTTCCTGGCGATAGGGATTGACAAAGCTCTCGCCTCGGCCGTTCTTCCAGATGGTTCCGTCTGGCTGGAGGAACGATAGGTCAGGACGTTTGATAGATAGAACCGTATCCTTGAAAACGACGATTCTGGCGATCGGATAGATATCATGCGTCTTCAGCGTGGTCATCAATTCCTCGATGTTGCCGATAAATTTTTTGGCTGTGCCGACTTCAAGCAGCTCGGGCGTCGTAGTCGGGTAAGTAATATAGCCGTTATCGTCTTTGATATCAATAACCATACTGTTGAGATCGGTTTCGTCGAGGAGTTTCAATAGGGACTCCATGCGCGAGCCGCCGGCGCTGTGAGCCGTGACGTAGATGCCTCTTATAGGAGGCGTGTCCGGCTGCGGATCCTTCTTGACTATCGCGCCATTCGGATCGCTTGGCTTGCCCCCAGGCAGGCCGGAGGAATCTGGCTGCACGATCGTTTCCCCAGCCGCGGCGTTCAGATAGGCTACGGCAAGCTTCTGAACATTTGCGCTGTCTTCACCTGATCCTGTAAGCAAACTATACAATAACATGAAGGCCGTAACGATTATGTCCATTAAGCTCTCTCCTTGCGGTCTGATCTGATGAAAAGCATCTTATCCAAAGTATAAGCCAGAGTTGTTGTCCGGGTCATCCCCCTTTTTTACCACTTGCGGATGAATCGTAAACTTTTCTGATTGAGAAGCGAACAAAAAAGCCAGCCGAGACATAAGTCGGCTGGCTTGCAGGTTCAAAACGTACTTCCCGAACTAAACTGTCATTGTATCAAAGTTTGTTTCTGCCCAGTGCATATGCTGTGCTGCACAATCTCCATAGCATCAGCGGGTTCCAGCACTTCCAGACCATCCCTAAGCACGATTGTGAGGTCCAGCTCGCGGGAAGTTAGAAAAGGACTGAGCTCCGGGGCGAGTCTTTCTACAATCTGTGACAATTTGACCGTTTCCATATCCATCTTAGCCTCACCCTTTCATCCTAATTGTGATGAACTAGAAAGCGACAGGGGAAAACTATGGCATGAAACTTTTGGGGTATTCGAGCAACATGGTCATTCCCGTTGTTAGTCGAATACCCGCATTAAGCTGCGGGATATTTCCATTATAACAGGAACATTTTCAAAAACATAGTTGCTGACAGGAAAATCCATACATGCGTAGATTAATTGGACTCGTGCCGTCTGAAGTCACCCACAACGCCGGCTGTTTCTACAATATTGATAAAAGCGTGTGGATCGATGGTCACAATGGTTTTACATAACTCGGCAAGCTCGAATTTGGTGCGTACGGTCATCAGCAAGTCTTTTTCATTTGAAGAATAGGCGCCCCTTGTCCGCAGGATGGTTATGCCGCGGGGATGGGGAAGCAATTGGGCTAATATTTCTTCTGTTTTGGTTGTGACAATAAAAGCGGTCACTTTCAGGTGCTTGACGTGAATCAGATCAATTATTTTGCCGGCTGTGAAGATAGCGAACAAGGAGTACAAAGCGAGGTCCCAATCCCCTAGAAACAAAATGAGAATGGCAATGACCAGGCCGTTAAGCAGAAAAATGATCATGCCAATGGGCAAGTCTCGCTTGCGGGTGACGATGGATGCGACAATGTCAAAACCGCCGGAGGAACCCCCGTAACGAAGCGCAAGCCCGCTTCCGAAGCCAACGATAATGCCCCCAAAGACGGCGCCAAGCAGAATATCATCCGCGACGAGTGTAAGGGGTACAAGCTGGAGAAACAAGGTGGCCATGATGACGGAGTAGATGCTCCATAATACGAACCGTCTGCCAAGTGCGAACCAGCCCCAGATTAAAACAGGCAAGTTCAGCAGCAGATACAGCCAGGCAATATTGCCGCCTGTAATATAACCGATCATCATGGATATGCCGGACAAGCCGCCGCTCAGCAATTGATGGGGGATCAGAAACAAATTGAAGCCTGTTGCTACGAGCAAAGAGCCGAGTGTCATCATGGGCAGGGTCAGCAAATAGCGCCGTTTGTAATGATTCAATGCCATCACTCCAAACCGTAATATTTGTCGGTTTAGTATGGCTTTCCAATGTTAACTGGTATTCATCTTCTAAGTTGTGCTATAATGATTTGGATATTCTCTAAGAAGGCTGTAGATAGAAGGAGTATGAGAAAAGTTTGAAAACATTTGCTGAATTTGGCTTGGAACCTAAAGTGTTGCAAGCAATTACGGAACTTGGATTCGAGGAATCGACCCCGATTCAGTCTAAATCCATCCCAGTGGCTATGACAGGCCGAGATTTGATTGGCCAAGCCCAGACCGGTACAGGAAAGACAGCGGCGTTCGGAATCCCGCTTATTAACAAAATTCCGACAAGTGAGGATCGCATTGTCGCATTGATTATGACGCCGACCCGTGAACTCGCTATTCAGGTGGCAGAAGAGATCGGGAAGCTTACTCGATACAAAGGCTTACGTTCGCTGCCAATCTATGGTGGTCAAGAGATTGGCCGTCAGATTCGCGCGCTGAAGAAACGGCCGCAAATTATTATCGGAACACCAGGTCGTTTGCTTGACCACATTAACCGCAAGACGATTCGTTTGGAAGACGTTCAGACTGTCGTATTGGACGAAGCGGACGAAATGCTGGACATGGGCTTCATGGAAGATATCCAATCCATCTTGAAGCTTGTCCCTGAAGAGCGCCAAACGATGTTGTTCTCCGCTACAATGCCGGTCAACATCCAGAAGCTTGCTCAGCAATTCCTGAAGGACCCTGAGCATGTATCAGTTATTCCGAAGCAGATTACTGCACCTTCCATTGAGCAATCGTACATTGAAGTGCATGAGCGCCAGAAGTTCGAAGCACTTAGCCGTTTGCTGGATATGGAATCCCCTGATCTTGCGATCATCTTCGGACGGACGAAGCGCCGCGTAGACGAGCTTAGCGAAGCGCTCCAGAAGCGCGGATACTCTGCTGACGGTCTGCATGGCGACTTGTCGCAGAATCAACGTGATAACGTTATGCGCAAATTCCGCGATGGCAGCATCGAAGTGCTTGTAGCGACTGACGTTGCGGCTCGCGGTCTCGACGTATCGGGCGTTACTCATGTTATCAACTTTGACTTGCCGCAAGATCCGGAGAGCTACGTTCACCGTATCGGCCGTACAGGACGCGCAGGCAAAGAAGGTACAGCGTGGTCGTTCGTTACGCCGCGTGAAATCGATCATCTGCATTTCATCGAGCGCATTACGCGCCAACGTATGAGCCGCAAACCGCTTCCTAGCTTGGCGGAAGCAATTGAAGGCAAGCAGCGCGTAACGGCAGAGCGCGTGCTTGAATTGGTACAGAACGAAGAGTTCAACGAATACAAAGCGATTGCGATTCAATTGCTGGAGCAATATGATTCCGTTCATCTTCTTGCAGCGGCTGTAAAGCTGCTCACAGGCGAGAAGAAAAATGTTGAAATCGAGCTTACTCCAGAAGAGCCGCTTCGCGCTAAGAAACGCAGACCGGATATCCGTTCCAACGGTCGTCCATTCAACCGCAGCAGCGGCGGCGGCTCCTCTTATGGCGGCAACCGCAGCAGTGGCAGCAACGGCGGCGGTGGATACCGCGGGCGCGATGACAGACGCAGCGGCAGCGGCAGTGGATCCAGCTATCGCGGTGGCAGCAGCAGCGAAAACCGCAGCGGTGGCGGAAGCTACAGCAAGCGCAGCAGCGAAGGCCGTAGTGATTACCGTCGTCCGAAGAGCTCGTCCGAGGACAACTAATACGCGACAAAAAGCGGGGGAAGTCCGTGATGCCTTACGGGCATCTCAGACTTCCCCGTTCTTTTTATCTGGGCTTAGTGCTTAGTAGCATAGGATTGTTTTGGTGATGATAACCAAAAGGATAAACAAGACGAGAATGGCACCTACGGAATTAAAACCGCCATAGCCACCTGCATAACCAGGACCAACGTTGCCCATTGTAGCAACCTCCTTTTAATCATCTGAATGGGTTAACACTAATATCCTATGCTAATACGTCCAAGTGGATTAGACGGGGGCCTAGCGCCTCCAAAAATGGGCGGTCCAATGACCCCTGTCAGCAACGGCAAGACATTCACTTACTGTGGAGGCAGATCTGATGGAACCAAGAGGACTTATGGGGGGATTCTACCGAATCTCCGAATGGATCATGAGGTTGGCGGTCATTAATCTTTTGTGGATTATTTGCTCGCTGCCGTTTGTATTTTTAGTCTTTTCGTTAGTTTTTGTTTATCCGCAAGGGATAACGGAAGAGATGCTTAATGAAAGTGGCGTCCTGCCTTATCTGATGTGGCCAATTATTGTGACTTCTGTAGTTGCTCCGCTCACTTTATTCCCTGCAACGGCAGCAATGTTTACTGTCGCCCGAAAATGGGTGACGGGGGAGTCTGATGTGGCCTTGTTTAAGACGTACTTCCGGGGTTATAAGGAGAACTACAAGCAAAGCATGATTGGTGGGTTCATCTATACCATCCTGATTGTATTGATGGTCGTGAATTATTTCTTCTATAGAGATCAAATGGCAATCGCATCGTATATTTTCCTGGCGTTCCTGGCACTGCTGTTTGCTTCCTTGTTTAATTATTTCTCCATGCTTGTGCATTACCATATGAAAACGTTTCAAGTGATTAAAAATGCGATATTGATTACGATTGGCAAGCCGATTCGTTCTCTGTCGACGGTTATGATGTGCGGTATCATCATTTATATCAGTTTGTTCCAACTGACGTTCCTCATTCCGTTCTTTATGGGCAGCCTTGTGGCGTTTGTGGCGTTCTGGAACTTCAATCTGATCTACATCAAGCTGCAGGAACAGGCTGACAAATTGAAGCAGTCTGAAGAAGAAGCGGCGGAAGAGGCGGCTGAGCTTAATCGCGAGGAGCTGCTCAAGGACAACCCGAATGATTCCAATAAATAATTGGGGCGTCTGCGTTTACTTTTTGTGAAGTTCGGTCTATAATAGCTATACATCCTGCGATGTTCGTAACGGCTCTTCGTTGTTTTGAACCAATGGCTGTTTCACGGGAGACCTATATTGCTTTGTAGCTGACATGCCCTCGAAAGGGGATCTCAAAAGCGAAGCTGCGGACACCCACCTGCGAGAGCGGGTTCAGAAACATGTGGGTCGGACGGCATAGGCGGGTTTTCTAAGACAATGAGAGCGATTAGTTGGTTAAATCCGACGAAAGCTCTTTTTTCATATCCCAAAACATGTTATGATTAGAAGTAATGTATATAGACGCTAGAGGGGGAGATTCTTGTTGTTGAAGCGGACCTTAATCGGGCTGCTGCGCAGTCATGAACAGACAGGCGACAAAGCGAAGGATCCATTGCTGAAATCGCACTTCTACAAGCTTTCGAAGGACAAGGCGTGGGAAGAAGTGATATCTACTCTGAAGAAGATGCAAGGCTACAAGGTATTACATGAAGTGCAATCCGTCGGAGAGATTGTGATGGAGAAACGTACGATGTCGGGTCGAACGATGGACATTACCGTTTCAGTCATAAGTGTGAATCCGCTAACATCTGCGGTTGATGTCTATTCCGCTTCCCGGGGCTCCTTAGGGGATCTCGGCTCCAACTATCGCGTCATATTGGAAATTTATCGTGTCTTGGACAAGAAACTTGGAGCTTTCAAGGTAAATAGCTAATACATAAACAAAGCGAGGAAGGGGTGTCCTTCACTCGCTTTGTTTGCAGTCAGCCGTTTGAATGGATTAGATCAACGCTTTGGCAGCTTCAATCGCTTGCTCGTAGTTTGGATGCTCTGTCATCTCTGGGAGATATTCAACATAACGAATGATGTTGTCGCCATCGATGATGAAGATGGAGCGCATATCCAGAGCAAATTCTTTAATAAATACGCCATAAGCTTCACCAAAGCTATTGTTCTTATAGTCGGAGAGCAAGACGACCTTGTCTACGCCTGCTGCGCCGCACCAGCGAGCTTGTGCGAAAGGCAGATCCACGCTTACAGTCAGAACAGCGACATTGTCGCCAAGAGCGGCTGCAGCTTCGTTGAAACGGCGTGTTTGCGCGTCACATACACCTGTATCGATGGATGGAACGACGGAAATGAGTTTGACTTTGCCTGCATAGTCGCTCAGGCTAACGGATTCTACCAGGGATTTGTTAAGGGAGAAGTCCGGAGCCTTGTCGCCTGCTTTCAATTCTGGGCCAATCAATGTAAGTGGGTTGCCCTTGAAAGTGGCAACGCCTGCGCGTTCTTGTGGTTGTGTCATTACATGTTTCCTCCTCGGAATGGGTTTGTGCGATACGTGATCATTATAATCGTAATGAATTATGCTTGTCCAATATATGGCGTGAATAAACTTAAGGTCAACATACAGGTTGATTACGGGAGAGAGATAGAGGGCATATGGAACTTCGACAGCTTTATTATTTCGTAAAAGTCGCACGGAAGGAACATGTCACGCAAGCAGCGGAAGAGCTTCATGTGGCGCAATCGGCAGTTAGTCGTCAGATCCACCAACTGGAGGAGGAGCTTGGCGTCAAGCTGTTCGTTCAGAAAGGGAGAAATCTGCAATTGACGCCAGCGGGAGCGCTGTTTTTGAAGAGGGCCGAAGTGATATTGTCCGATCTGGAGCGGGCCGTTATCGAGGTTCATGAATTTCTGGATCCGGAGAAAGGCGAGATCAGGCTTGGCTTTCCGCATAGTCTGGGCAACAGGCTTATTCCGCAAGTTGTTGCGGCGTTCCGGAAGCTTCATCCGAACGTGAAATTTCGCTTCAAGCAAGGGATGTATCCTTCGCTAATTCGGGATCTTGTTAAGGGAGAAATCGATCTTGCCTTTATATCGCCGTTCCCCAAGGAGCATGAGCAGGTATGCGGTGAAGTGATGCTGACAGAGGAGTTGTATGCGATTCTACCGCCCGGGCATCCGTTATCAGACGAGGAGGAGATCGAGCTGGTTCAGTTGAAAGACGAGACGTTCGTCATATTCAGCGAGGGCTATTCGCTTAGACCTATCGTATGGGAGGCATGCCTGGAGGCTGGATTCGAACCGAAGATCGGCTTCGAGGGCGAGGAGACGGATACGATTAGAGGACTTGTCGCAGCTGGTATGGGAGTGAGTCTGCTGCCGGAGCTGGCGCTTTATCAATCCGGACAATTGCAGCCTACCAAGGTTCGCATCTCGAAGCCTGCTGTTACGAGGACGATCGGATTGGTTCATCGGAGCAACGAGAAGCTGCCACTTGTGGCGAAGTTGTTTCACGGGTTTCTGCTGCGGTATTTCAAGCGCGATTAGCATGAGACAGGGGGAAGTTAAGGGGTGCAAAGAGAAGAGCCCTCTGACGGCATGACGGCCGTCAGAGGGCTCTTCTCTATTTGTGATGTTAGTTGCGGTTCTGTGTGAAAATCAAGATGTAGCGAATGAGCTCCAGCAAGGATAGCAGGGCTGCTGCTACATAAGTTAGGGCGGCTGAATTCAATACTTTGGCTACGCCGCTTTCTTCGTCGTTCGTAATAAATCCTTCGGAAATCATCAGGTCACGGGCTCTGCTGCTGGCATTGAATTCAACAGGCAGCGTAATGAGCTGGAAGACGACGGCAACGGAGAAGAAGATAATTCCGATGCCGATCAGACTGAATTGACTGAATAGGAACCCGGCAAGCAATAAGAAAGGCGCAATGCCGGAAGCGAAGTTTACGACTGGGAAAATTTTGTGTCGGGCAACCAAGAATGGATAAGACACGGAATGCTGGATTGCGTGTCCAACCTCGTGGCATGCGACCGATATAGCCGAGATGGAATTCTCGTAATATACGGGTTCCGATAACCGTACAACACGGTGGATCGGATCGTAATGGTCGGTCAGTGCGCCTTGAACTGGTTCAATAGGTACATCGTGCAGGCCGTTGTTGTCCAGCATTCTTCTGGCGGCTTGATAACCTGTGAGGCCGCTGTTTGCCGGTACTTGTGCCCATTTTTTGAAGGTTCCCTTGACTCGGAACTGTGCCCAGACCGTCAAAGCGAAGGCTGCAATTATCAGGATGATCATGATTCATTCCTCCAAACTATGGTGTAGGACACCGTTACATGAGCGAGCTCTTGTTCATTAATAGCATCAGAGCCTCGATACACGCGGCTGTCTGAGGCGTAAGCGTCGTGTAGAAGCGATGCGCTTGACGCGGCTTAAGCTGTTTGATGACGGGCTCAAGTTCCTTAACCTCGCGCTCCAGCTTCGTCAGATGCTGTTGGATCTCCGTCAGCTTAAGGGAGATTTGCTCCTCCGGCGTAACTTTGCTCCAGCTATCCAGACTGGCTTTAATCTCATCTAACGTATATTTGTCCTTTTTCATATCCTCAATACGTTCCAGCCGCTGCAAAGTTTCGTGAGAATATAATCTGTAGTTTTTGTCGGATCGCTTTGCAGGCTCAATAAGCCCCATTGAGGTATAATAATCGATTGTTCTTGCGCTGACTCTGGACAGCCTGGACAATTCCCCGATCCGATATAATTGGATAGCATCCATCCTATCACCGCCTTTGATCGTTCTTCATTATAGTTAATGATAATAGTAAGCAACCATACAGTCAAACGTCTGACATGTGAACGACTCGACAACTTGCAGTTTTCGTGCAATTCCGTTCATTCATGTCCCATTAGCCCCAAAAGAGGCCTAAACGCGAAAGATGGCCTGGCGTTTCCTCTATTATATGGAGGTTTATCGAGAAAAGACTAACGTTCGTGTTAGGTTTATTGCCGAACGTTAGATTTTTTTTGTAAAAATAGAAAATGCATATTGTCAAAGTAAGCTATTCTGACTATAATGACATTAAGTCTTTCGTCATGTGTAAGGAAACATAACATTAAAGGAGTGGTCGTATTGGTTAAGAAGACTTTTCTCGCGTTAGGATTAATGACAATCGTATTCCCGATTGTCGCATTCGCAGCGGATCCGTCCGGCGCAATGCTTGATATGGGATTGAACTCCCTGTGGGTCATGCTTGCATTTATTCTCGTATTATTGATGCAAGGCGGATTCATTCTTCTGGAAGCCGGCTCCACTCGTATGAAAAATGCAGGCCACGTAGCCGGCAAAACGATTTTCACAGTAGGTCTTGCGGCACTCATCTATTGGGCAGTTGGTTATGGCATAGCCTTCGGCGGAGCCAATGCCGAGAGCGCCATTAGCAAATTTATCGGTTGGGGCGATTTCTTCGTCAATCCGGGTACTTCCGGCGATCCTGCCTCGGAAAGTTATCCAAGCGCCGTATTCTTCCTGTTCCAACTAGCCTTTGCAGCGATTTCCTTATCTATCGCATGGGGTGGCTTCGCAGAACGCGCCAAACTCTCCTCTTATGTCGTATTTACACTCTTCTACATCGCCATTATCTATCCAGTAGTTGCACACTGGATCTGGGGCGGCGGCTGGCTGGCTGATCACGGGGCACAAGACTTCGCAGGCTCCACTGTCGTTCACTTGTCCGGTGCGGTTGCGGCGTTTGTTGCTACCATACTGCTGAAGCCGCGTATCGGCAAATTCAACAAAGATGGCTCTGCGAACGAAATATTGGGCCATAACCAAGTATTTACGGCATTGTCCGTACTCCTGCTGTGGGTTGGCTGGTTCGGCTTCAATGCCGGCTCAACAGTTGCTATCGGCGACGGATTCTTTACTTATGTAGCATTCACGACAATGCTTGGCGCAGGTGCAGGCGGTGTCGCTGCGCTGCTAATTTCTTGGGCGGTAACAGGCAAAGCGGACATTACGGCGATGCTGAACGGCACGCTTGGCGGACTTGTTGCTATCACGGCATCCTGTGCGTTTGTTGACCCTTGGGCGGCAGTTGTGATCGGTCTTGTGTCCGGCGTACTTGTATTCTATAGCGTGAAGATGTTCGAAAAACTGAAAGTTGACGATCCGATCTATGCCCTGTCGGTTCACGGCATGGCCGGCATCTGGGGTACGCTTGCGAACGGTATCTTCGCAACGCAAGAGCTGGCGGATAAAGTTGGCGTAGGCACAGGCGGCTTGATCGACACTGGCAGTTGGAAGCAGATGTGGGTACAACTGCAGTCCGTTGTATTCGCAGGGGTATTCGTATTCGTTGCATCCTTCATCGTACTCGGCATTATGAAAAAGATCATTGGCTTCCGCGTTACGGAAGAGCAAGAAATTATCGGTCTTGACCTGAGCGAGCATGGCGCTTATGGTTATCCTGAGCAATTGAAAAAACCGGGTCAAGGCATTCAAGGCTAAATAAAATGACTTGCGGACTGACCGAAAGGGAGGGCGGCGCATGAGTGATCCGACGCGATCGCAGTACGCCAAGAAGATAGCTTCCGCTGATCAAATTGACGGTCTTCGCTGCTTGCGCGACCAATTGCATGAAGGGATGGAAGCTCTTCTCCCATCGCGGCCGGTAGAACAATTGAATGAAGGGTTGAACGAGTCGCATGATGCCCTTATAAGCAGGGCGATTGCGATCTCGGAAGCAGAAATGGCACGGAAGGGGAAAGGGTCTCCCCCCGTGCCTTATGCATATCTATTGTTCGGCAGCGGTGGACGGAAGGAACAGACGTTGTCCAGCGATCAGGACAGCGGGGTTGTGTATCAGGATTCCGATACGAATAGAGAAGGAATCAAGGTTTATTTTACAGAGTTATGTACGCTTATCGTCAAAAATTTAATAACTATCGGATATCCTCCATGCGAAGGGAACGTATTGAGCGACAATCCGGAATGGTGCCACTCGCTTAGTGAATGGGAAGAGAAGTTAAGCGGCTGGTTCATGGAGCCGGAGTGGGAGGTGGTGCGATATTTGCTTATTATTGCAGATGGGCGCTGCGTGTACGGAGATCCTGCGTTGGTAGATTCGCTGAAAGACATGTTTTTTACCGATACGCTCAATCATCCCGTTATTATCAAGAGAATGACCGAAAATACGATGCGGCACAAAGTGCTTGTCGGTATCTTCGGCCAATTGCTGAAGGAGCGCTATGGCGAAGATGCGGGAAGCCTGGATATTAAGTATGGCGCTTATATTCCTATGGTGAATTCCATTCGCCTGCTTGCAATTGGAGCGAATCTTCGGGAGACTTCGACACTTGAACGCATTCGGAGGTTGGTGGAGAAGGGGACTTTGTCCAGTGAAGACGGTGAGAGCTATGAACAAGCCTTCCGCTTCATTCTTAGACTTCGTCTTATGACGACAGAACAGATGGAGAATGGGCTATACGTCAATAACGGCAAGCTGCCAAGGGGTAAATTGTCCAGAGAGATGGCCGATGAGCTTAAGAGCAGTCTTAGACAAGGCAAAAGATTGCAAAAAGCGGTGTATAAAGGGACAATGGGCAGGCTTATGTAAGAGTAAGGCGGTGCATGAAGATGAAAGAACAAAAAGGCGTTGGCCGAATGTGGAGCCTATACAAGATGGGCGGCGTAACGCCGGCTATCGCATCAATGCTCGGGTCGCCGAATGCGCAGCAAATGGCTTTTATTCGCAATGCGAATCGGGAGCAGCGCAAGCAATCTATGCTCGATATTCCACTGAAGGAGCTAGAGATTGTTGTATTTGATCTGGAGACGACGGGATTTAATCCGAACAACGGCGACGAAATTATTTCTTTCGGCGCTGTTGTCGTCCGTGGAGGGGAAATTATAGAGGACGAAAGCTTCTATAGCTTGGTCAATCCGAAGCGGGTGATTCCGAAGGCTATCGTCGAGCTGACAGGTATTACAAATGAGATGGTGCGGGAGGCGCCTGATCTGATGAAGGTTCTGCATGATTTTATGGCTTTTGTCGGGAGACGGCTGCTTGTTGCGCATGCGTCCGGACATGACAAGCAGTTTTTGAATGCGGCATTGTGGCGCACATCCAAGGTGAATTTGAATCATCGGGTGCTGGATACCATGATGATCGCCAAATGGCTGGAGCCGGGTCTTGAGAACTACAGCCTGGACGACCTGCTGATGAAGCACGGCATTCCCATAACAGAGCGGCATCATGCCCTGGAAGATTCACTCATGACTGCACAGCTATGGCATGTCTATCTGCGGCGTATTGTCGAGCGGAATATCGTAACATTAGGTGATATGTATGCTTATTTAAGCAAGCACTAAAGGTAAAGATTTCAATTGGCCGTCCCTCATTTGATAGGGCTGGACAGAAGGGGAATCCGCTTCTTGCAAGGAAACGATCCAGTAGGTCATGCCCGTCAGGGGAACAAATCCGTCGTAGTCACTTAGGGATGGCAGTGCCTCTGAATGGGGATGTGAATGAAAGAAGCCGGCAAGCTGTTGTCGGTTTTTTTGCATGCCAAAAAACGTATGAGTCCATTCACGGGGATGGAAGGAAAAGAAGTTCTCCGGATGGTCATGCACGTTTTGAATCGGCAGGACCAGATCAACCGATTCGCTGAATTCGCTTTGTGCGAGTACGCCGCATGCCTCATGGGGGTATAGGCGTGCGCATATCGCTAGCAGCTCCTCATAAGCTTTTATCGTCATTTGAATATTGTTAAGTGAAGTTTCTGCCATTAGAATCACCTTGGCTGCCTAACCTCCGGTTGCAAGGATTTTACCTATTGTATCATACCGAACAGATTAGAGAATCATGGAGATGAAACTGATCTTGTCTTCGTCTCCCCAGGGCGAATATAGCGGACGATGCCAAACAGGACAACTGAGCTGAGAATGGTAAGGGCGATAAACAGCCATGTAACAGAGCGGTCTGCAGCCCAGCTTATAAGAGGGGGCCCTGCTGCCACGCCGAGAAATCGTAAACAATTGTATAAGGATGTGATCATGCCGCGATGTGACTGGTCCACAGCTCCTGTAATGAGCGTATTGAGGCACGGAAGCAATAAGCCTGTGCCGATGCTGCATAACGTAATAAAGCTGATCAATACATAGAATAGGGCATGCCAGATCGATGCGGCTACTAGCGATACGACGACAACAGACAGTCCGGTCAACATCACTTTACGCATAAGCTCTTTATTTTGCTTGATCAAGCGGCCTGTTGTATAAGCGGAGATGACTAGCCCGAGAAGCGGAATAGCGAGGACTCCTCCTTTGGCAACCCCATCAATTGACAGCGGAGGTTTCTCCATCATATCCGACAGATAGAACAACATGCCGAACAGGATAAACAGGCCAAGCGATCCCGATAAATAGGCCGTGATGAGCCATTTGCCATGGCTTCGAAAAATCTTGCCCATACCCTGCAGATATTGCCTAAGCGGTATACTTTTCTTGTTTTGTTCAGGCTCTCGGATTAGCCACAAGACTGCCGCGAAGGCAGCAGCGCAGAAGAACGGGAAAGCGAAGAAAGGCGCATACCAAGTCCAGAGGCCAAGCAGGGAGCCCAGGATGGGACTAATGACTTTGCCAAAACCGTTGGATGCTTCAATCAGCCCAAGCGCTTCACTTTCTTCACCATCCTTGTACAGATCTCCTACGAGTGCCATGGCGATGGGGGCTGTGCCCGCCGCAGCCATACCCTGAATGATCCTAGCGACGACAAGTGTCGGATAAGAATGCCATACGGCTCCGAGTCCTGCAAGAATTCCGGCTGCGCCGTAGACGGCGAGAGAAGGGAGAATAACGGCCTTTCGTTTCATCCGATCAGATAAATACCCGATAACAGGTATGAACAGCCCCGCAGATACCGAAAATAGGGTAATAACGAGGCTGGATTGCAGCTCGCTTATATTCATGGCTTTGGCCATATCCGGCAGGATGGGGACTAGCATAGAGTTGCCCAGTACGAGTACGAGCGGTACGCTTGCGAATGCCGCGTATTGCAGCCATTTGGGCTGAGCCATAGTTAACCTCCGGGATTTCAGGAATGGTGACGGATTTATGGCTAATTTGCCCACTGTATTGAGCTTCCATACGACGCATGATACGATGAAGGCATTATGCCATTACCAATGAAGAGGAAGCGAAGGGAACCCACATGAGAAAAATTGCAGCATTAACGATTATCGCCATATTTTTCGCTGGCCTGGCCGTGTATCAATATAATCAAGACGATGCCTCTGAAGCTTTGTCTTCACCTGATTTCAAGCCCAAAGCCGGCTTTGTCGCAGAAGCGTTCGAACTGCCCGATCTGGAGGATGAGCCCATTGAAATTGGGGGCAAAAGCGACAAGCTAATTTTCGTCAACTTCTGGGCGTCATGGTGCGGCCCATGCGAATTGGAAGCGCCTGATCTCCAGAAACTTCATGAGAATTATGGTGATCGTATGGTGTTGTACGGAGTGAACGCTACGAAGTATGACAAGGAGCGCGCGGCGCGCAAGTTTGTGGATGATCATGAATTTACGTTTCCGATTCTGATGGACCGTCCCGGAGATGTAACGAAGCAATATAAGGTGACGACGTTCCCGACAAGCTTCTTGATCGATGCCGACGGTGTCATTCGTGAACGAATTAACGGAGTCATTACCTATGAGGAATGGGAACGACTGATTCAGAAATGGATATAAAAAAGCTGTCTCTCCCGCTGCCGAATGGCATCCGGAGAGACAGCTTTTTTGGTTGCTTAATGGTTGATTAGACCGAGTCGCTCGTGGGTGTCGGGAAGTCCGTTACCCACTTTGTCCATGCTTAGCAGCGCATACCGGATGCTTCCAAGCAAGGCCTCCCAGCTGGCCTCGATTACGTTGCTGGAGACGCCGACTGTACTCCATGTATTGTCCAGTCCTGTTGATTCAACCAGTACGCGCACCTTGGCCGCCGTTGCGTCCTTCTCGTCAATGACGCGTACCTTGTAATCGGACAGATGGACCTGCTCAATCTTTGGATAAAATTGAACGAGCGCTTTGCGCAGTGCATTGTCGAGCGCATTGACTGGACCGTTTCCTTCAGCTGCCGTATACACTTGCTGACCGTCCACATTGATCTTGACGATCGCTTCGGAGATCATCACGCCGTTCGATTTTTCCATATGCATTTTAAACGATTCCACCGTAAAGATTTCCTTCAAATCGGTGAAGGCTTCGCGAAGCAAAAGCTCAAGAGAAGCATCCGCTCCTTCGAATTGGTAGCCTTGATGCTCCAGCTCTTTGATCTGCTCCATAATTTGCTTCGTCTTCTCGTTATTTGTATTGACATCAAGACCAAGCTCATGAGCTTTGGAGATGATGTTGCTTTGACCGGCAAGCTCCGAGACAAGAATCCGCTGCTTGTTGCCTACCAGCTCAGGCTGGATATGCTCGTACGTTTTGGAATCCTTCATAATAGCCGATACATGGATGCCGCCCTTATGGGCGAACGCAGCATTGCCGACATAAGCCTGACCGACAGGCATATGGACATTCGCGATCTCGCTTACATAGCGTGCCGTGTTAGTCAGCGTGCGCAGCTGCTCTTCAGGCAGGCAGTTGTAGCCCATCTTGATCTGCAGATTCGGAATGATGGAGCATAGATTTGCGTTGCCGCAACGCTCGCCATAGCCGTTAATAGTGCCCTGTACCTGACGTGCCCCAGCCTGTACTGCGGACAGCGTGTTGGCAACGGCAAGCTCGCAGTCGTTGTGGGTGTGAATGCCGATGGAGGCGGTGAGCTCCGATCTAACCCGGGAGACGATCTCATGAATTTCGCTCGGCAGCGTACCGCCGTTCGTATCACAAAGAACGAGCCAGTCTGCTCCGGCATCTTGAGCTTTGCGAAGTGCCGCTAGCGCATACTCTGGATTGTGCTTGTAGCCGTCGAAGAAATGTTCGGCGTCATACATCGCCTCCATGCCGTTCTGCTTCAGAAATGCAAAGGAATCATAAATCATGGCGAGATTTTCTTCAAGCGTAGTCTGCAGCGCGGTGTGTACGTGAAAATCCCAAGCCTTGCCGACAAGTGTCGCTGCCGGCACACCGGATTCCACGATACGCAGCAGGCTCGCATCATGTTCCGCGACGGAATGCTTGCGGCGCGTGCTGCCGAAAGCCGTAATGCGCGCATTCAGGTTAAGCGACTTGACGCGTTGGAAAAACTCGATATCCTTGCTGTTGCTGCCCGGATTCCCGCCTTCAATATAATGAACGCCCAAAGCGTCCAGCTTCAGGGCAATTTTCAATTTGTCGTCTGCGGACAGGCTGATGCCTTCTCCTTGTGTTCCGTCACGCAGCGTCGTGTCAAAGATTGAGATGTTAGCGGACATTTCTGGATGACGCCTCCTTCACTGATAGCCAATACAAATCATAATTTATTATTATAACACTTTATCTATTTAAAGTGGAGGGGGAATGTTATATTTTTCACGGAACTTCTTCGCATTGACTTGGCTCATTATCAATTATATGCTGGTTAAAAGGGGAACGGATATACGCATTTTTGAAATTCAGGTGAGGTAGAGAGCCATGAGCGATGTGAAGGATCATTATCCGGCTAAAGGTCGGGTTATTATTCATTTGGATATGAACGCGTTTTATTGTTCTGTGCATGAAGCAGAAGAGCCGGAATATTATAAGGATAAGCCTACTGCTGTATCCGGCAGCGTGGAACAGCGCAAGGGGATCATCGTAACCTGCTCTTATGCGGCCAGGAAGAGGGGCATCAAGACGGGGATGAATGTTAGGCAGGCTACTCGCATATGTCCGGAGCTTCTGCTCATCAAGCCAGACTTTAATCTGTACCGGAAGTATTCGCAGGGATTCATGAGTATCGCAAGGCAGTTTACTCCGCTCGTGGAGCCGGTGTCGATCGACGAGTGCTATATGGATATTACAGGATCTAAGCTGCTTGGGACACCTATGGATATCGCGGAATCTCTGCAAAGAAGGATCAAGTCGGAGTGGCAGCTGCCTTGCTCCATCGGTCTTGCGCCTAACAAACTTCTCGCCAAGATGGGATCGGATATGAAGAAGCCTATGGGACTGACCGTCCTCCGCTTACGGGATGTACCGAACTTATTATGGGATAAGCCGTGCAGCAACCTGTTTGGCATTGGGGGGAAAACCGCCGACAAGCTCTCGAAGATGAATATAGGAACCATCGGTCAGTTGGCCAATACGGATGAAGCGCTGCTGATTAAGCAATTCGGAGTTATGGGCGCCTGGATGAAGTCTGCCGCTCACGGCATTGATCATTCGCCCGTCAATCCGAACCGCGAACAGAGCAAGTCAATCGGTCATACCACAACACTTCCGAATGATTTGACAGAACAGGACGACGTTTTTCGAGTATTGCTCAATTTGTCTGATCAGACCGCAAGAAGACTCAGGCGTCAGAAGCTTGTTGCGTCCACTGTTCAAATTACGATCCGTCGTCCGGATATGACGACTATTACTAGATCCTTTACGCTAGGAGCTCCAACGCAGTCGACGGAAGAGATCAATATGGAAGCGCGCAAGCTGTTTCTGCGACATTGGAAGTTTGGCGATCCTATTCGCTTGCTTGGCGTTACGCTGCAAAATCTGGCACCGGCTGACGAAACTGCGGTTCAACTGGACCTGTTCAATTACGAGGAACAGCCCCGAAAGGAGGCCTTGACGAAAGCGATGGACGCCCTTCGCGACAGATTCGGAGAAGATGCGGTATTAACTGCTGGCATGCTGGGTGATGATCCGTCTACCCTGATCCGAAATAAGAGAATTCGAGGCACGTCCTTGCAAAAAGACGATAGTTTGTTATATATTGATGAGTGAGGAACCACGCTTTAAGGCATTATACAAACAGAAAGCGAACGGATTCATTCCGTATATTATAAGGAGGGAATTAATACCATGGCTAAGTTTACATGGGTAGAGAAAGACACTTGCATCGCTTGCGGCGCATGTGGAGCGACAGCACCTGATATTTATGATTACGACGACGAGGGCATTGCGGAAGTTATCTTCCAGAATGATTGCAATACGGGCAACACTGAAATTCCGGAAGACATGTACGATGACCTGCAAGATGCTTGCGACGGATGTCCTACCGATTCCATCAAGATTGCCGACGAGCCGTTCAACGCTCCGGGCTAATCTTTGCACGAATATAGTAACAGCAAGCTCTCTCATGACCGCGCGGACGGATCGAGGGAGCTTTTTTTGATGCCATCCTGCAACCTTTCTCCAGATTGATATCGAAGAAAGCCAATCCTCTGCCGATATACTTGATAGAGTAGAGCAAGCGGAGGGATTAGGATGGATAAGCTGGAGGATATCATTTATCTGAAGCAATTCGTAAAGCAGCATCCTGACAACAAGATGGGATGGTACTTGCTCGGGAAGCATTATTTGCAAGCGGGCAAGGAAAGCAAGGCTAATTATTGTTTTATACAGGCGGGCGACATCTATGAAGCGTTCGAGCAGGAGACACATCCACTTGCCGAGCAGCAGCTAGAAGAACTCAAGGAATGGAACAAGCAGCAGAAGAAAAAGCGGCTGGTATGGAAAATCGTGCTGGCGGCGATTCCGTTGCTCCTGATTGCGTTGCTGCTGCCTCTCAACACTTATTGGCATAAGCCGCCGCAAGATTCACCCACTGATTCTGCGAACAGGCACGCGCCAGAACTTGGCGTCGTATTTGTGCCCCAGAAGGAGAGCAAGCCTATCGGCTATGCGATGAATGCCATTATAGCTGCAGGAGGAGAGGCTCCCAAGCAGTCGCTGGCTGTACGGCTGGAAGAGAAGGAAGGCTGGAGGCAGTGGAACGGTCATTCCCGATTTCTCTTGTCCTCGACCAAAGAAGGAGGAGGTCGCTCTGCCTTGTCCATGCTGGATCGGGATTCATGCCTGTGCGAGCCTGGTGAAACTAGCGGCGTAAAAAAGCAGTTCGGAGAATGGCGTGAAACCCAAGAGATGCACTGGACGCTGGCAAGCGGTATTCATCATTATTATCGGCTCTACGGGAAGTGGCCGCAGAAGTTGGATGATCTGATCCGTCCTTATCCGCATAATGTATTGTCAGGAGAAGGCGAGGGTATGAAAGAATGGTTCCCTTATGTTCTGGCAAAACTAGTGGATAGGCAGGTTTTAAATGGAAAGTCAGAATCGGGCGATGATAGCCAAGGCATAGGGAAGAAAGACATTCAGAAAGAGGCCGCTATCGGAACCAATGGCATCTATCAGGCAGAGTGGGGCAAGCCGCTGGAGATTGTAATCGATGTCTCTAATTATCGTCTTGCCGTTGTACAGGACAAAATGGTCATTCGCAGCTACGAGGTTGGGCTGGGAGGAGAGAGGACGCCGGAAGGTAATTTTTATATTAGTGAGAAAGTACGAGATCCCAACGGCACGGATGACGGTATGTTCGGCAGCAGAGGCATGACGTTATCGGGGACGTTGTACGCCATTCACGGAACGGATGATCCGGACAGCATCGGCAAGGACAAATCGCTTGGCTGCATACGGATGAAGAAGGGCGATGTAGAGGAGCTCTTCGATATGGTGCCGCTTGGAACGGCAGTGAAAATTAAAAACGGGACGCTCCCGTCAGACGCGAAGCCATCAGCTGAACGATTCAAGCTGGAGCCGCGGCAGAACGAGACCAATCCCGCTAAAGTGTATCAATGGTTGACGTAAGCAAAGCTTACGAAGTGACAACAAGAAGAGCCGCGACCGCAACGAATACGACTCCTACGATGGATGCGATCCAGATCAACGCCTTCTTGTTTCCTTCTTCCTTCGGTTTTGCTTTCAATGTGGCTGGCTTTCTTTTGGCTGCGCCCATCTCAATCAACCTTTCTTTATCGGATTTCTTTGTTGCTTCATATGCATATATTGTAATCGTTTTCGTCCAAAGCCGCAATACAACTCAGCTAATTGAAGCTTGCGTCTCCTTACGCGAGCTCTTTTCTTTTTGCTCTAAAAGGGATAAACTGTTCGTTAGAGCATACATAGCGGAACGGAGTGAAAGCATTGCTTTATTCATCTATACTTAAACCTATTTTCTTCAAAATGGACCCGGAGAAGGCTCACCACCTGGTCATCGACGGCTTGGCTACAGGGAGCAAGATTCCAGGTATGACCGGCATTATGAATGCCATGTACGGCGTATCGGAATCTCCTGAGCTGAGCACAGAGCTGTTCGGGCTTCGTTTTCCGCATCCGGTTGGTCTTGCAGCAGGACTGGACAAGAACGGTAAAGCGCCAGACGGCTTCTCCAGCATCGGATTCGGCTTTGCGGAAGTAGGCACCGTGACGCCTAAGGGACAAGCCGGCAATGATCAGCCAAGACTGTTCCGTCTGCCGCCTGATGAAGCATTAATCAATCGGATGGGCTTTAACAACGAAGGCGCGGCGGCGATGGCGGAATCCTTGGCGAAGCGTAAAATCCACCGGGTTCCGATCGCTGTCAATATCGGCAAGAATAAGGTGACGCCTAACGAGCTGGCGCATGAGGACTATCAATCTTGTATTCGGACTCTGTATGACTATGGCGATTTCTTCGTCGTCAATATCAGCTCGCCGAATACGCAAGGCTTGCGCGACTTGCAGCACGGCGACGAGCTGAAGAAGCTCCTGGCCGCCGTTATGGACGAGATGAATACGCAGGCTGTCGCTCGCGGAGGGAAACCGAAGAGCGTGTTGGTGAAGATTGCGCCGGATATGTCGGAGGATCAGCTCACGCATACGGTTGCATCGATCATAGAAAGCAAGGTTGCAGGTATCATTGCGACGAATACCACGTTGTCCCGTGAAGGGCTCACTCATAGCCATGCGAGGGAAACTGGCGGTCTTAGCGGCTTGCCGCTGAAGGAGCGTTCGACGGAAGTCATACGTTCTGTTTATCGCCAGACGGGTGGGCAACTGCCGATTATTGGTTCCGGCGGCATTTTTACTGCTCAGGACGCATACGATAAAATTCGCGCAGGAGCTTCGCTGGTAGAGATTTATACAGCATTAATCTATAAGGGTCCTGGTTTGTTGAGAGAGCTGACAAACGGACTGAGGGAATGTTTGCGCAAGGACGGCTACCGTCATATTGCCGAAGCAGTGGGCGCAGATCATCGTTAGAAACAGGAGGCGGCCGGATGGACGGACGAGACTGGAGTCTATTTTTACAGCCTTACGAACAAGCAGTAGAGGAATTGAAAGTCAAATTCAAGACGATGCGGGCGGAGCTTAAGCTGAGAGAAGCTTATGCGCCGATCGAATTTGTAACAGGACGAGTCAAGCGCGTGTCCAGTATTTTGGAGAAGGCCAGACGGCTTGGCGTAGCGTCTGATCAGCTTGATACCGGAATCGAGGATATTGCAGGCATACGGATTATGTGTCAATTCGTAGATGATATTCGCCGCGTAGCGGAACTAATCCGCAATCGCAAAGACCTTCAATTGGTATACGAAAAAGATTATATTACGAATTTCAAGGATAGCGGTTATCGGAGCTACCACATGATCGTGAAATACCCGGTGCAGACTGCGCTTGGTTCGATGGACGTACTGGCGGAAATCCAGATACGGACGCTCGCGATGAATTTCTGGGCGACGATTGAGCATTCCCTTCATTATAAATTTAAGGAAAGCTTGCCCGACGAAGTGCGTATCCGCCTCAAGAAAGCAGCAGAGGCCGCATTCCAGCTCGATACCGAGATGACGAGCATCCGCAAGGAGATACTCGACGCGCAGACGGAATTCGAAGAGCAATCCAATGTCGTATCGCGTGTGTTAAGCGGCATTCAGGATTTGTACTTCTATCATCGCATTCGTGAGGCTGCCCAGTTCCAGATGAAATTTAATGAGCTCTTCGAGCAAGAAGATTACGCCGGGCTGTCAGCATTGGCCGGGGACATCAGCATGTCCATTACAAAGGCGAAGAAGAGCAGCGCAAGCGATTAAGAAGCAACAAATAAACCTCCGGTGAAGCTGCATTAGGCAGCTTCGCCGGAGGTTTATTGTTCGCTAGCGATAGTAAGGGAGGGACTAGACATAAGGCGGGCAAAACTAGCTCGAGGATTTTTTCGGCTGATAGTTCTCGTTGATATACGTCAGTATTTCCTCGGCCGTCTTGCCTTGCTTGCTTAGGGCAATTACTTCCTCCATCTCTTTCTTGCAGATACCGCAGGTTGTACTGTGGTCCGTCCATGTTACGCTGCCGTCATCTGCGGGATGCTCCGCCCAATAACATCGCAGCAATGAATCATGGGGCTCATCAAATTCGGTTCCTTGCATGCAGCCGCAATAACAAGGGATGCCGCTTAGCATATGCATGTGGCTGTGAACCTCGGAATAGAGGTCCTTCGTAAGCCTTGTGTGATCCTTCAGAAAACCAGGCAGCGTTGTGACGGATGAAGTAGTCTCCCACATCTCTGATCCATGGAGATGCGCCTTGCCTTTGTCATCGCTGGTGCCGCAAGCGGCAAGCAGTGTTATGAGAGCAAATCCTAATAGCAAAGCATACATGACGGATCTTGCGGTATGATGGCCTTGGTCCGGGCTGCCTGCTTCATTAGGTTCGGAAGATTGAACTTCGCTCCTTCTCATCACTGCGCATCAGCTCCCGCGTGTTTGGTGAAAAAGGCCTTGAAATCATCCAGCGTATGCCCTTGAGTCGTACCTTCCTCGCGAAGGCCGCCCTCAAGTCTGTCTACTTCTACACCGTCTTTATAGTAAAGCAGCGATGGCGTGGATTCGACCCGCAGCTTGGAGCCGTATTGGTTGAATTCCAGCAGGTTGAACATCGGGAGATCGATGCCCATGTCGTTCACGAGGGGCATGATTTGAGGCGTAGTGTTCAAGCAATACCGGCAGGTTGAGGAAAAGACGTAAACAAAGAAGTCTTCCTTGCCTTCAATCTTATTGTCCATTTCGTCAGGCAATATGATATTCTGATAGTTAGGATTGTCTAGAAGCGAGCGAGTAGCAGGATTCAGTTCGGAAGCGGGCATACCATAAAGCGTATTGTCTTTCTCCATATTGCCTAATACAAAAATAGAACCGAATAAAATAATGATGATGCCGATGTAAACATAAATCATACTAAATTTCTTTGTTTTCTTCTTCATCGTTTTTACCTCCGCTTTCGTTGTGATGGTCATGATTTTTGCAGGTCGTACATGCCTCACTTACTTTTCATTATATACCAAAGCGGAGTAGCTTTGTACATGCATGATATCCTATTGGACCAAGCGGGAGGAAAGGCGCAGAATGGGCAATATACCGGCAAAGTTTCTAGCAAAAATGAAAAATCTGCTCCAAGCGGAATATGACAATTTTATGTCTTCCTATGAGTGGCCAAGAGTCTACGGATTGCGATTGAACCCGCTAAAGATTGATGCGGATCAATGGAAGCAGCTATCGCCTATGGGGGAAAACGTCCGACCTGTTCCTTGGGCGACGGAAGGCTATTATTATAAGGAGGACGAACGTCCGGGCAAGCATCCGCATTATCATGCAGGCTTGTATTATATACAGGAACCGAGCGCCATGCTGCCTGTTGAGCTGCTGGATGTGCGTCCAGGCCACCGCGTACTTGATTTGTGCGCCGCACCTGGAGGCAAGACGACGCAGATCGCCGGCAAGCTTAAAGGTGAAGGTGTTATAGTCAGCAATGACAATGCGGCAGAGCGAACAAAAGCGCTGGCGAAAAATATCGAGCTGTCTGGCGTGCGCAACGCAGCCGTATTAAACGAGGAGCCGCCGGCGCTTGTGCCTGCGTTTCGCGAATGGTTCGACCGCATACTCGTCGACGCACCTTGCTCTGGTGAAGGGATGTTCCGCAAGGATGAAGGGATGGCGGCGAGCTGGGAGAAGCATTCTGTCGAGCGCTGTACGATTATGCAGCGCGACATTCTGGAGAATGCGTCAGCGATGCTAGCTCCCGGCGGGCTGCTAGTCTACTCCACTTGTACGTTTTCGCCGGAGGAGAATGAATCGCAAATCGCGGACTTTCTCCTCCGTCATCCCGAATTCCGAGTTGAGGAGGTTCGACCGCCAGGAGGAATCTCTCCGGGCAGACCGGAATGGATCGACGCGGCAGCGTCTCGGGAGCTAGGGGCCGATACGACGGCGAGCCTAGCGGGTACCGTCAGGCTCTGGCCGCATCTTCTGGAAGGTGAAGGCCATTACGCTGCCGTGCTGCGTAAGTCGGGAGAAACGGATTCCCCCAGAGCATCGCTTGCTATTTATGAGGAGACACAGAAGGAAATAGTAACCCCTGCGGTCAAGCGCAAGAAAGACAAGAAGCGTACCGAGGAGGCGAGGCACGCGCGCGGAGGCAAGTCCGCTGTAAGCGAAGACGATCCCATTTCTGCATGGCGGAAATTCGCAGCGGAAGAGCTTCAATTGGATGAAAGTGCGGAGGCCATCCATTATGGCTCTATCGTCTATGTGCCGTCTGTGCAGCTACCTTCGCTTGATCGGCTTCGTGTCGTTCGTCCGGGCTGGTATGTCGGCGAAGCAAAGAAGGGGAGATTTGTTCCTTCACAGGCGCTTGCGATGGGACTTAAGCGAGCAGAATCCAAACGCTCTATTAGCTGGAACGCCGAGTCAGAAGAGATTCAGCGTTACTTGAAGGGCGAGACGCTGTTCGTACGGCCGGAAGAGATGGACATCGCACAGGGAGCAGCCGCCAAAGGTTATGTACTGGTCTGCGTGGACGGATATCCGTTAGGCTGGGGGAAATATGTGGACGGCATGCTCAAGAACGAGTTGTCGTCTGGTTGGAGGCAGATATAGAATGGCAGATAAATTACGGATAGACAAGCTGCTTGCTCATATGGGCTTCGGAACGCGAAGCGAGATTAAACGGGCGGTCAAGATAGGCAAAGTGGCGGTTGACGGCAAGGTCGTAAAGGATAGCGGATTAATCGTTGTTCCGGCTGAACAGACCGTTACCTTCGACGGGGAGAAGGTCGCCTATCGGGATGTGATTTATTTGATGCTCAACAAGCCTCAAGGAGTCATCTCAGCGACGGAAGACGGAAGAGAGCGGACTGTCATCGATTTGCTTGCTTCTGAGGACTGTCTGTTGAAGCCGTTCCCTGTTGGACGGCTGGATAAGGATACGGTAGGATTACTGCTGCTGACCAATGACGGGGGACTGGCTCATGAACTGCTTTCACCGCGCAAGCATGTGGACAAGACCTATGAAGCGCTGGTGCAGGGCAATGTGAATGAGGATGATGTAAAGGCTTTTCAGGAGGGCGTTACGCTGGATGACGGATATGTAACATTGCCCGCTCAGCTGCAACTGATGAATCGATCGTTGCCGCGCCAGTCGGATGCTTCATCTGCTGAGCAAGAGGGGGACTCACTTCCTCCTGTTCATTCGCTTATCCATCTGACGATTCATGAAGGCAAATTTCATCAGGTTAAACGGATGTTCGAAGCGGTCGGCAAAAAAGTGGTTACGTTGAAACGGTTGTCAATGGGCCCTTTGACGCTGGATGAATATCTGCCTGAAGGTCATTACCGGGAGCTGACGGAAGAGGAAGTTCATCAATTGAAGGCTCATCGCGGGAGCGGCAAATAACGGGCTCTTCGTTATGCACTCGATAGATAGAGAAACTACAGGATGGGAGCGAGGACGAAATGAAACTGGGTTACGAATTGATCGCGCTTGATGTGGATGGAACGCTGCTTACGGATGATCACAGGTTGCTGGAAGAGGTTAAGGACGCTGTTCGTGAGGCGGAACAAGCCGGTGCTACTATCGTATTATGCACAGGCAGGGGGCCTATGGGTACCTTCCCTGTACTGTCGGAGCTCGAGCTTAGCGGCATTCTGATTACGCATAACGGAGCGGCGACGATTCGGTCAGAGAATCATGAGGTCTTGTTTCAATACGACATGGATAGCAGAGAGCTAACAGAGTTCCTCGACTACTGCAGGGAGCATCGTATTCATTTTGACTTGAATACTGTGTTTGATATGTATGTAGAGTCCGTGTCAGAAGAAGTACAGAAAATGTATGAGCATCATCAAGTGGAGCCGATTATGGACACATTTGACGTGCGATTGCCGGATGGCTTAGTTAAAGTTACTTTATTCGGGTCGAAGGAACTGATGGATCAAACGCAGACGTATTGGGAACATAAGGCGTCGAGCCTGCAGTTTATCCGCAGCGGCGATTTTTTTATCGATGTGCAAAGCCCCAGCTCCAGCAAGGGGATTGCGCTGAAGCAATTGGCTGAAGTCAAGGGCATTGCTAGAGAGAACATCTTAGCCATCGGCAATTATTATAATGATATATCGATGCTTCAATATGCCGGTCTCGGCATCGCAATGAGTAATTCTCCGGAATCTGTAAAGAGAGCAGCGGATCGGATTGCCGGCTCCAACAATGAAGGAGGAGTCGCGGCAGCGATCCGGGAGTATGTCTGGAAGCAGAGCTGACAAGTATGGGATGGCAGTGAGAAAAAGGACGACTCGGTCAAAAGCCGAATCGTCCTTTTTCTCATGCTATGACATATGGAGAGTGCGATATGCAGCAAGCTTGGGTTGCGACACGATCCGCTCCTTCGTCTTCATTGGTGCCAGGTTCGTTTATTACAGGAATACTCTCGTAATGATGACGAGCAGAATAAACAGAACCAGGATTACACCTGTCGTCGTGTAGCCTCCATACACACCGGACATGCCAATTCCTCCTAGACTGTAGTTACCGATAGGCGGGCCTGCAGGCGCTTGGGAGGGGGTTCCCCTCAATCGGTATACGATATCCTATGCAATTTGTAGGGATTGGCGTGGACGACTGTCCTGACGGTTTGTATTTTTGCCACCGGAAAATAATGAAAAAAAGTTCATGAAGAAAACCGCAACGATTGATTGACAATCATGAAACAAAATGAATAAGATTGAAAGGATACCATAGGACATTGAACTAGTCCGCGTGTTTGCCGTCGACCAAAGAGTCGGGTGGCATAATCAATCAGACATAATTCACGTTCGATTTAATATACATTCATCTACTTATTGCGGAGGTAAGAACATTTATGAACTTTATTCAAGTGGAACGCTCTCCTGGATTGCGCGGTTCGGTCAAAATTCCAGGCTCCAAAAACAGCTCACTCGCTTTGCTGGCAGCTGCTTGCTTATCAGACGAGACAGTGGTTCTGAACAATATTCCTGATATCGCGGACTTCCGCGTCATTCGTGAGATTGCGGATGAGCTTGGCATTACGATGAGGGTGGACGAACCGGGAACGGTTGTGATCATTCCTGCCGGTATTCGGCATGCCCATATTGATCCGGTGAAATCCGCAACGTTCAGAACAGCTTATTATTTCGTAGGCGCACTGCTGAGCCGCTGTGGTACCGTATCTGTCGGATATCCTGGCGGCGACAATTTCGGGGATCGTCCGATTGATCAGCATATCAAAGCACTGAAGGCGCTCGGAGCCGAGCTTACCTTTCATGAAAAGCATTACGAAACAAGCGCGCGCCAGTTGAATGGCGCTGATATCTACTTCGATACGATTACGTCCGGAGCAACTATTAACGCGATGCTGGCTGCGGTGCGGGCCATCGGTTCTACGGTGCTGCGCAATGCGGCCAGGGATCCTGAGGTGGTCGATACAGCTCAATTGCTCATCGCCATGGGCGCACGAATTACGGGAGCCGGAACAGATACGATTCGAATTGAAGGCGTTCGCTACTTGCAAGGCTGCTCTTATACGGCAGTACCGGATCGGCTTATTGCGGGCTCCTTTCTGATCGCAGCAGGCGTAACGGGCGGCACGATTACAGTTGAAGATGTCATTCCGGAGCATCTGGGCTCCACGCTTGCCAAGCTGAGAGAAATCGGGCTTCAGATTGAGACGAATAGCGATTCGATTACGGCTTATGGAGAAGGACCGCTGAGAGCGACTCGAGTGAGAACGGGGATGTATCCCGGATTTCCTACCGATCTTCAGCAGCCGCTGACCGCGCTTATGGCGCAAGTATCTGGCAAAAGCATCGTGACGGACAAAATCTATCCGAAGCGATTCGCACATGTACAACAGTTGAAACGGATGGGGGCTGATATCGAGCTTCGTGCGGGCTCTGCTTTTATTAAGGGAGGCTTGCCGCTGCGCGGAAATTTGGTTCATGCATCCGATATTAGAGCTGGCATCTGTTTGCTGCTTGCTGGATTGGCAGCCGAAGGCACGACGCGCATAACGGGTGTTTATCATTTTGAACGTGGTTATGAGAACATTGTTGATTCCTTCCGCTCGCTTGGCGCGAAGCTGGAGGTTCGAGAAGCGCTTGAGGCCGGGATCGAATTGCCGCAAGTTAATTGATAGAGGGATCAAGACGGGGGGATCAGATATGGGCGCTGTGTCGTGCATTCTGTTCGATTTGGACGGTACATTACAAGATAGCGAGAAGCTGGCTATGGAAGCGCAGCGGGTCGGATTCCGTTCTGTCTTGAAACGTGAAGCAACGGAGGAGGAGCTAAATCAACTGAAAGGCAAACCAGTCGCAAAAGTGATTGGCATCCTCTATCCGGAGCATGGCTTGCAAATCTTCGAACATTCCGTTCGGTATTATGATGCCAACTGTGAATCTATTGCTTTGTACGATGGTGTGAGGGATATGCTGGAACGATTGATGGAAGCGGGATATCCGATGGGGATCGTTTCTTCGAAGCGGAAAGGGTATGTTGTAAGAGAGCTAAAGGCAAGCGGACTCCTTTCGTTCTTTGATTGCATAGTGGGTCAGGAGGATACGGAGGAGCATAAGCCGAAGCCAACTCCATTGTTGCTTGCCGTGGAAAAGATGGGGGTACCCATTGAAGCTTGTATCTACATAGGCGATCAGGTTACGGATATTCGAGCGGCCTCGGCTGCCGGTATGACGAGCGGCGCTGCGCTATGGGGAGAAGGCGAACGCGAATTGCTGGAGGACGGTCGTCCTGATCATTATTTCACGACACCGGAACAACTCGTCTCACATTTTACAAGAGCTAGCGAAGTGAATTCAGCAGGTTGACTAGATACAAGAAACCCAGTCCGATGGAAGATCAGACTGGGTTTTTTCATTTATCTTTTGCCGCGTCCGCTGTTGCGTCCGCCGCTATTTGGCTTGCCATGACCACTTTGTCCGCCTTGTCGACCGCTGTTTCGTCCACCGGAACGTCCGCCACTTTGTTGGGTGCGCGGTCCCTTGGAGCTTGAATCGCTCGACCGTCTTGAGCCGTGCTGGGAAGAACGTCCATCTTCCCGGCGGGGGCTGCGTTTACCCGCAGAATCGTCTGCTGTCGCCCATGGGTTGCCGTCGGTTGGAGCCGCTGCGGGCTTGCTGTTTCGTGGATTCGGATTCTGGGAACCGCGACGACCTTCACGCTGATCGTTTCGGTCGCTGCCGCGTCCGCCGTTTCGGTCGCTGCCGCGTCCACCGTTTCGGTCGCTGCCGCGTCCACCGTTTCGGTCGCTGCCGCGTTCACCGTTTCGGTCGCTGCTGCGTCCACCGTTTCGGCCTGACGATCTGCCGGAATCCTTGCTCCTGCCTTCTTTACTTCTAGAGTCTTTGTCGCCGCCTCGTTCGGCTACGCGAGCAGAGGACAATTCGCCTTCCCGATCGATTGCGCGACGTTCGAGACGAGCGCCGATGCTCTTTTCAATTGCCGTTAATTTGTGGACATCGTATGGCGTCGCAAGCGTGACCGCCATGCCCTTATGTCCGGCGCGGCCGGTTCTGCCGATGCGATGAATGTAGCTCTCGCCATCAAGCGGCATGTCGTAGTTGTAGACATGCGTGACACCCTCTACATCGAGTCCGCGGGCAGCAACGTCAGTCGCTACGAGCACTTGCAGGCGAGCATCGCGGAATCTCTTCATGACTTGTTCACGCTTGGCTTGCGTCAAATCGCCATGCAGCTCGTCCGATATAATGCCTGCATCCTGGAGCTCTTGGTTTAGTTTTTTGGCGCGAACCTTCGTTCTGCAGAAGATCACTGCCAGATACGGCTGATGCTGCTCCAGCAGATGGACAAGCGCACGCTGCTTTCCACGGTCGGTTGTATCCACAACCAGCTGCTTGATGCTGTCAAGCGTTACGTTGGCACTGCGAATTTGCACATCCTGCGGGGCATTCATATATTCCGCGGCGAGTTTGCGTATGGCATCCGGCATCGTAGCGGAGAACAGCATCGTCTGACGGGCTCTTGGCGTCTGTGTAACTATGCTCTCAACTTCGGGAAGGAATCCCATATGCAGCATTTGATCAGCCTCGTCGAGCACAAGCATGGTCAGCTTGCCCAGGTTGACGGTTCCGCGCGTCATATGATCGATCAGACGTCCCGGCGTAGCGACGACAATATGAGGCGAGTTCTGAAGCTTGCGGATTTGCGCGTCGACATCTTGTCCGCCGTAAGCGGCAAGAACGTTGGCGCCTATCGCTGGCGCCAGCTTCTTCATTTCCGCCGTAATCTGAATAGCCAATTCCCGGGTGGGAGTTAGAATAAGTGCTTGAACTTGCTCTTTATTAACATTGATGCGCTCTAGAATAGGCAAGGCGAATGCCAGTGTCTTGCCCGTGCCTGTCTGTGCCTGGGCGATTACATCTTTGCCGTTCATAAGCAGCGGTATAGTTTGTTTCTGTACAGGGGTAGGATCGTTGATGCCAGCCTGTTTCAATAAATCGTTCAGCTCCCGGGATACGCCGAGTGCTTGGAATGCGTTAGCCATGCGATAATTTCCTCATTTCATGTCATATGAAGCTAAGTATAACAGTTGCGGCGAACAAGTGCATCTTCGAAATGCATATGCTATGCTTATAGCCAACATTAAGAAGAGGAATGAGAGCATGCTGAAAGCGGGAACGAACCGGTCCATGATCAAGCAGGGACTAGAAGTGAATATTGTACTGAAGAAGGATCAGCGCACAGGGGAGCTTACGAGAGGGATTGTGAAGGATATTTTGACCAATTCCCCACAGCATCCACATGGCATAAAAGTAAGGCTGCAAGACGGTCAAGTAGGCCGCGTCAAAGAGATTTTATCGTAAGACGTTATGTGCTGGCGAAGGCAACCGTTTAAAACGGACCGCAAGGAGGAAGCGGCTTTATGGCATTCGGCATTACCCGCGAGGAGATGAAAGCTTGGAAGGCGAGCGTATTGCGAGGCGAGATTGCTTTCCTGACGCATTATTGGCTGGATGATCGCTTTCCAGGCATCCGAACCGTTACGAAGGTAGGCTGCTCCGATCTGGACAAGCTGGCTCTTTGGTGCCGGGAGAACGGATTGAATCCAAGGTATATACATAAGAGGGCGGAGTACCCTCATTTTGATCTGCTGGGATATAAGCAAGCTGAGATCTTGTTGAAAGAGAAGCTTTACGACCAGTTGGAGCGATTCAACATTCAACCCTAACCATTGATTCGGAGGGAGATGGCTGTATTTGGGAGAGAGAATGCTGATTGATAAACGAATAGAGGAATTAAGCTTGAACGGATGGCCGGCTCTGAGGACAGTGCTGTTCGATGGCTGGCTGCTGCGTTTTGCCGACGGATACACCAAGAGATCCAATTCTGTGCAGGCGATTTATGGACATAACGGCGATCTGATTGAGAAGATTAATCGCTGTGAAGAGCTGTATCGTGAGCAAGGCCAGCATACGGTATTCAAAATCACTCCCTTCGTGGAACCATCCTGTTTGGACGCCAGGCTGGAGGAGCTTGGCTATGAACGAATCGACCATACGCTTGTGAAGACGGCTTCAATTGTTGATCTCGATGAACCTCAGCACGGGGACAGGTTTCAATATTACAGGGAATTAACGGACGAGTGGCTGGATGCCGTTGCTCGAATGCAGGGTCTTAGCGACAATCAAAAGGAAACGACGCGGCACATGCTGACAGGACAGCCCTTGCGCAGAGCGTTTGGCCTGTACAAGCGTGGAGATGTCGCTGTCGCCGCCGGTATGATCGTACTGGAGGATGGCTATGCCGGATTGTACGATATTGTAACAGACGCAAGTGAACGCGGACGCGGTTATGGGGCAGCGCTTACTCGTGGGTTGCTGGGATGGGCCAAGGACCAGGGTGTCAGGACGGCCTATTTGCTTGTTGTGAAAAATAATGCGGCGGCCAACCGGCTTTACGACAAGTTTGGCTTTACAACACGTTATGACTATTGGTACCGTGTGAAGAAATAGTGGAAGGGAAGTAAGAAGCATGCTTAACAGCGATAGTCAGTCAGTCGAGAATAAGCGCATGGGCAGTTTGACAACTTTGGGGAAGCCCAAAGGACAGGCATGGCTGCTCGTACTTAGCATTATTCTTGTAGCGCTTGTATTGCGGGCTCCGATTACTTCGGTTGGACCGATCATTGAGCAAATCCGTGTGTCAATGGGCTTATCTGGCGCCATGACGGGATTGCTTACTACGTTGCCTTTGCTTGCATTCGCCTTTATTTCGCCGTTAGCTCCGAGAATAGCTGCCTGCATCGGGATGGAGCGGGCTTTGTTCTACGCTGCAGCATTATTGACGGCAGCCATTGCCGTCCGTTCATTGCCTTCTGTCTATGCCTTGTTCCTTGGCACGGCATTGCTTGGTGCGGCTATTGCTTTCGGCAATGTTTTGCTGCCTAGTCTGGTCAAGCGGGATTATCCAGACAAGGTGGGGCTTATGACTGGAGTCTATACCGTAGCGATGAACCTTGGAGCTGCGATCGGTTCCGGCATCAGCGTGCCATTGACGGAAGGACTTGGCTTCAGCTGGCAAGCTACGCTGGCTGTTACTGCGCTGGTTGCCTTCTTGTCGGCTGTTGTATGGCTGCCGCTGCTTCGTCGCAATAGCTCGGGGCCGAAACGCGGCAAAGCAGACCTATCCTCGGAGAGGGCGTCGCATTCATCGCTTCGCCGCAAGCTCTGGTCGTCACCGCTTGCTTGGACCGTGTCGCTGTTTTTGGCGCTGCAATCCTTTTGTTTTTATGTGAATGTCACTTGGCTTCCGCTTATTCTAGTGGACAAGGGCATCAGCCACGCGGACGCGGGCTGGCTGTTGTCGGTCATGCAGTTGATCGGCATGCCTTCGACTTTTATTATTCCGATTTTGGCGGGTAAGAGAGCGAGTCAGCGGGGTCTTGCCATATTGACCTCCAGCTTGTTTGTTGTCGGATATTTGATTTTACTGCTTGGCAGCGCATCTTGGGCGTTCGTCAGTATGATCGTACTAGGGCTTGGTGTAGGCGGAGGCTTTGGCCTGGCCTTAATGTTTTTTGCGCTGAGATCCAGCTCAACAGAACAAGCAGCGGAGCTGTCCGGCATGGCGCAAGCGATCGGATATTTGCTGGCCGCGACCGGACCACTGCTATTCGGTCTCATTCATGATTGGACAGGCAACTGGAACGTACCGTTGATGCTTATTCTCGTCATATCGGTGGTATACGGCCTACTGGGCTTATCGGCAGGAGCCGATCGCAAGATATGATACATGTGCGGTACTGATGAGTGCACGAAAAAATACTTCCTTCGGGAAGTTTTTTAGTTTGAAGTGGATTTATGGATAAGGCTTGCAGAGATTTGGAATGGATTATGGCGCGTGAGTGCAACCTACAGCGAGATGACAACGTCTGGAAGATTGAAGCGGATGGGTGAGCATGGAAAACGGTGAAAGCAAGACAAGGGCAGCCAGCGCTGAAGCGACGAATTCATGAGTATTTTGAAATAAAGGAGTATACATATGAAACGAACATTTATTGCATTAGCCGGATGGGTATCGATTATTGCAGGTTTGGCTTACATCGGGACAACATGGCTCGGTGCTGACTTTCTGGGGATGGAAGCGGGCTCGGAACGACAGACCGTCCGTTTTTGGGGCATCTGTTCTATAGTAGCTGGTATTTCTCTGCTGGGCTTGCTGTTATCTCGTCGCCTCATGAAGGATGCAGCCAATGACGGCTTGCTTATCGTGACACTGGCAGCGATTTTCCTTTTCCAGGTTCCACCATTTGGGTTGTGGCTGTTGGGCTTTATAGCGAGCGGATATACGGCTATCATGGGAATCATTATACATGGCGCGTTGATGGCAATCGTATGCTTAACTTTTGTATTTTCCAGAAACAGCCTGGTCAGAGAGGTAGCTTGACATCATGAAATTAGCAACCGCAAGTTCAATGTTGCTTGACATGCAAGAGTCAGGACTTATATAATCGTTAGTAATTGTTTGACTTATATCATGGCGTTGAAGAGGAACAGTACAGGCGTTGCATCGGATTAGAGAGCCGGCGGTTGGTGGAAGCCGGACCATGTACGCAGGGAAGCTCGCCTCGGAGCCGAACGGCCAATCTTGGGAAGCAGAAGAGAAATCGTTCCGAATCGTCCGCGTTACGGACGTCAAGTGAGCTAGGGCAGGGCATGCCTGATGCTAACTAGGGTGGTACCACGGGAGAATATCCTCTCGTCCCTAGCGTTAATCCGCTGGGGGCGGGAGGTTTTTATGTTTTTATGACGATTAGGAGGAAGTACGAATGACTCAGGAACAACAACGACACGGCTATAATCCGCTTGCGATTGAGCCGAAATGGCAGCAATACTGGGACGCAAACAAAACGTTCGAAACGAAGGAAGAAGCGGGGAAACCGAAGTTCTACGCCCTGGATATGTTTCCTTATCCTTCGGGAGCAGGTCTGCATGTAGGACATCCGGAAGGCTATACCGCTACCGATATCGTGTCGCGCTATAAGCGTATGAAAGGCTACAACGTACTGCATCCGATGGGCTGGGATGCATTTGGCCTGCCGGCTGAGCAGCATGCGCTGGACACAGGGCAGCATCCAAGAGATATTACATTCAAAAATATCGACAACTTCCGTCGTCAGATCAAATCGTTGGGCTTCTCATATGACTGGGATCGCGAATTCAGTACGACGGACCCAGACTACTATAAATGGACGCAATGGATTTTCATTCAGTTGTACAAACGCGGCTTGGCTTATGTAGCTGAAGTGCCTGTCAATTGGTGTCCGGCCCTTGGCACAGTGCTGGCGAATGAAGAGGTTATCGACGGCAAGAGCGAGCGCGGCGGTCATCCCGTCATCCGCAAGCCGATGCGCCAATGGATTCTGAAAATTACGGAATATGCTGATCGGTTGCTGGATGATCTGGAAGAGCTGGATTGGTCGGAGAGCATTAAGGATATGCAGCGCAACTGGATCGGCAAGTCGACAGGAGCGGAAGTGACGTTCGATATCGACGGACATGACAGCGCGCTGGTTGTCTTTACGACACGTCCGGACACGCTGTTCGGCGCGACATACTGCGTGCTTGCTCCTGAGCATGAGCTGGTAGCACTAATTACGACCGACGAGCAGAGAGCGGCGATAGAGGCTTATCAGGAAGTGGCTTCCCACAAGAGCGATCTGGAGCGTACGGATTTGGCGAAGGACAAGACGGGCGTTTTTACTGGCGCTTATGCGATCAATCCCGTCAACGGCGCTAAGACGCCAATCTGGATAGCTGATTATGTGCTGGCCGGCTACGGAACAGGCGCTATTATGGCAGTTCCGGGCCATGATGCAAGAGACTGGGAGTTTGCAAAGCAATTCGATCTGCCGATCATTGAGGTTGTGTCAGGCGGAGATGTATCCCAAGAGGCTTATTCGGGTGACGGAAAGCATGTGAACTCGGACTTCCTGAACGGACTGAGTAATGAAGAAGCGATCAAAGCGATGATCGGACGTCTGGAAGAAACGGGCAAAGGCAAGGCGAAGGTCACTTACCGACTGCGTGACTGGCTGTTCAGCCGCCAACGCTACTGGGGTGAGCCGATTCCGATTCTGCATCTGGAAGACGGCACAATGAAGCCGGTGCCGGAAGATCAATTGCCGTTGCTGCTGCCGGATGTGGATGCGATCAAGCCTTCTGGGACAGGAGAGTCGCCGCTGGCGAACGTGACGGAGTGGGTGAACACGGTTGATCCTGAGACGGGCATGAAGGCCCGCCGCGAGACGAACACGATGCCGCAATGGGCGGGAAGCTGCTGGTACTACTTGCGCTTCATCGATCCGAAGAACGACAAGGAGATCTGTTCGCCGGAGAAGCAGAAGGAATGGCTGCCGGTAGACTTGTACATCGGCGGCGCGGAGCATGCGGTGCTTCATCTTCTGTACGCGCGCTTCTGGCATAAAGTATTGTATGATCTGGGTGTTGTTCATACGAAGGAGCCGTTCCAGAAGCTGGTGAACCAAGGCATGATTCTTGGGATGAACAACGAGAAGATGTCCAAATCGCGCGGCAATGTTATCAATCCGGACGATATCGTGAACGAGTTCGGAGCGGATACGCTGCGGATGTACGAGATGTTCATGGGACCACTTGAGGCGACGAAGCCTTGGAATACGAACGGCGTGGAGGGCACTTACCGCTTCTTGGCTCGCGTATGGCGTCTGTTCGTGAATGAAGACGGAACGATCAGCTCCAAAATTGGCGATGGTGAAACAACCGATGTGTTCAAGCGCACATGGCATCGTTCCATTAAGAAAATGACAGATGATTACGAAAACCTGCGTTTCAATACTGTAATCAGCCAACTGATGATTTTTGTGAACGAAGCGTATAAGACGGACATTCTGCCGCGTGAAGCGATGGCGCAGTTCGTACAGTTGCTGTCTCCAATTGCGCCGCATATTGCAGAAGAGCTGTGGGAGAAGCTTGGGCAGGAAGGCACAATCTCCTATGCGGCTTGGCCGACCTATGATGAAGCATGGACGGTCGATCAGGAAGTGGAGATCGTGGTGCAGGTGAACGGTAAAATCGCAGAGCGTCTCTCGATTGCTGCCGATACGAACGAAGCAGATATGGAGTCGCTTGCGAAAGGCCTGGAGAAAGTACAGGAGCTGATTGCAGGCAAGACCGTCCGCAAGGTTATCGCGGTCAAAGGCAAGCTTGTCAACATTGTAGCCAATTAATCGAATCTGTCTCGCAATCCGAAGAGGTGAGCGGGCTTTAGCTGAAGAACAGCTATTGTCCGTTCACCTCTTCGCCGTAAAATGCAGTAGAAACTTTAACGAGATCTTCGTTGAACTTCGCATGGGTCGTCCGGATGAGACTATTGAAAACACCGTCTGTTTCCCTGCGCAGCAGTTGCAGCGCCTTGGCCGTTATTCCTCCTGGCACAGCGACGCGTTCTTGAATTTCTTCTGGACTCATGCGACCTTCCGTCAGCAGAAGTCCGGTGCCGAGCAGCATATTGGCAGCAACCTGTAGAGCTTCATTGCGAGGGATGCCCGTCTCCTCTACGGCAGCATCGACAAACTGCTGCAGCAGAAAAGCCATGAACGCGGGACCGCAGCTGGACAGGTCGGACACGATGCGCGTGTAGTCCTCTTCGATGCGCAGCGGCTCGCTAATATGGGCGAACAGCGACTCCAGCCGCTTTTTATCCTTTTCGCTCATCGTTTCGCCATAAATGCATAGAGAGGCACCGCTCCATACCATATTCGTGATACTGGGAATAATTTTGGCTACTTTACAGTTCAGCTCACCCTCCAGATGGGAGACGAGAACAGGACTGGTAATGGACACGACAATCTGTTGAGGCTGGATGACGGATTTAATGTCGCCCACGACATGGATGAATTCATGAGGTTTGACGCACAGGAATAGGATGTCGCTGCCGCGAGCCGTTTCCGCGTTCGTATATTCGGCTCTCATGCCGGGATACCGGTCGGCTATCGCCTGCGCTTTGGCATACGTGCGATTGCTGATAGCGATCTCAGCAGGCGCCAGGGCGCCGGAAGCGACCAGCGCTTCGATCAGCAAGGTTCCCATCGAGCCCGTTCCGATAAATCCTACATTCATGCTTAGCCCTCCTATATCGATTACGCGTAATGTATGTTCTTATAACCTATTCCGCAAGACTTGTTCTTTATGTCATGAATTACCATTTTGATTACGGGAAGGAGAAATGGATATGACGATTCACAGCACTGGACGGAAAGCTCGGGCAAACAAGTTATTGGCAGCAGCTTGCGGGGCAGGGGCTATACTGCTTATCGCGGCAGGCCTGATCAATGGCGCACCTAAAACGACAGAGGAGTGGGTGCCTCTGAATGCTGCCGTTCAATCTTCGCTTGATGCTTTGAACGGAACCGGCATTCCGGACAAATCGCCGGAATCAATCATGCATAAAGTTGAACAAACGATTCAACAGCCGAATGGATCAGAAGGGCTGCGGGAGGGCTCCGATCATGGAATTCTTGAAGAGGAAAGTGGTGCTTCTGCGGTGGCGCCGACGCCAGCTGTCATACCAGCTTTGACGAGTAGAGACGAGCAGGGAAGGCTGGATCTGAACCGTGCAACGGCGGACGAATTGCTTGATCTGAAAGGGATTGGACCGTCAAAGGCAAGGGCGATTGCGGAGGATCGTGAGCGAAACGGTAAATTTGCAAATGTAGACGATTTGATCCGGGTTAAGGGGATCGGTGAGAAGCTTTTGGGCGGGATCAAAGAAAGCGTTGTCGCCCGTCCATGAATGTGAGAGAATGGAAGCGATAGAGTCATATTTTACTAGATTTCTAAAACAATCAAGGAGGATTTTAGAAGATGACAGAACAAAAAAAACTCTCACTAGACACGCTATCCGTCCACGGAGGCCAATCGATCGATCCAACGACGCTTTCACGCGCCGTGCCGATTTACCAGACGACTTCGTACGGATTCAAAGATACGGATCATGCAGCTAACCTGTTCTCGCTGCAGGAATTCGGCAATATCTATACACGTATTATGAATCCGACATCCGACGTGCTGGAGAAGCGCGTAGCAGAGCTGGAAGGCGCCCCTGCCGCATTGGCAGTAGCTTCCGGACAAGCAGCCATCACCTATGCCATCTTGAATATCGCAGGCTCCGGCGACGAGATCGTCTCGGCAACAAGTCTATACGGAGGCACATACAACCTGTTCTCCACAACGTTGCCGAAGCTGGGCATTAAGGTGAAGTTCGTTGATCCATCGAACCCGGAGAACTTCCGCGCTGCCATTACAGACAAGACCAAAGCGGTGTTCGCAGAAACGATTGGCAATCCGAAGGGAGACGTTATCGACCTTGAGGCTGTTGCGGCTATCGCTCATGAGAACGGTGTGCCTTTCATTGTCGACAATACGTTCCCGAGCCCTTATCTATGCCGTCCGATTGAACACGGCGCTGATATTGTCGTTCATTCGGCGACCAAATTTATTGGCGGACACGGCACCTCCATTGGCGGCGTGATCGTGGACGGCGGCAAGTTCGACTGGAAAGCGAGCGGCCGATTCCCTGGGCTGACGGAGCCAGATCCAAGCTATCATGGCGTTGTCTATACCGATGCGGTTGGTCCAATCGCTTATATTATTAAAGCGCGCGTTCAATTGCTGCGTGACATGGGAGCGGCATTATCGCCTTTCAATTCCTTCTTGTTGCTGCAAGGTCTGGAGACGCTGCATTTGCGTATGGAGCGTCATAGCTCGAACGCGCTTGCGGTTGCCGAGTTTTTGGAAGGTCATGAAGCGGTAGAATGGGTTAACTACCCTGGACTGAAGAGCCATTCGTCGTATGAGCTGGCTCAGAAGTATTTGCCGGACGGCAGCGGCGCTATACTGACTTTCAGTATTAAAGGCGGCGTGGAAGCGGGCAAAAAGCTGATTAATGCAGTTAAGCTGTTCTCGCATTTGGCGAACGTGGGCGATTCCAAGTCTCTCATTATTCATCCAGCGAGTACGACTCATCAGCAGTTGTCTGCGGATGAGCAAGCAGCGGCAGGCGTTGCACCGGGCATGGTGCGCTTGTCGGTCGGCACGGAAGGCATTCGCGATATTTTGGCTGACCTTGAGCAAGCTATTACAGCAAGCCAACAGGGTTAATACGGCTATAAGACTGGCGTTGAGGCACGCTTGCGATTACAATAGAGTGAAAATGATTAATGGGTAGCGGGCTTGACCACATCCTAGAATACGGTAACAGCCAGAGATTGGGAGGAAACGATGACCTTAGCAACAAAAGATGCCATCCGCAAGGATTGGGACACTTATTTCATGGATATCGCCTATATGGTATCGACGCGATCCCGTTGTCCGCGCAGACATGTCGGAGCGGTGCTGGTGCAAGGCAAGAAGCTGCTGGGGACTGCGTATAACGGAGCTCCGATGGGCGCTCATGATTGCCTGGAGGCAGGCTGTATGATCTCGGAAGAGGTTGAGGTGAAGATCCAGAACGGAGAAGAGCAGGTCGTTCGGAAGCAGCGCTGCATTCGTACCATTCATGCAGAGCAGAACTTGTTGCTCTTCACGGACAGGGCTGATCGCGAAGGGTCCGTTGTCTATGTTACCGATCAGCCTTGCTGGACATGCGCTAACATGCTGGCGAACAGCGGAGTAGAAGAAATTGTCTATCATCGCGGATACTCGAAGGATAGTGAAAAGGTGTACGCGTTAATGGCTCAACAGGGCATCGCGTTCCGGCAGGTGGAGCATTATACGCCACCCGCTCAGGCGGGGATGGAAGTTACGCAATAAGGAATATGGCTGATGCTGACTTTGCATCGAGCATCCATATGAAGTTGTATCGTGGGGAGGAACCTCCAGTCGCATGAAGTTTTGCGACTGGAGGTTCTTTTTTTTATTTTCGGCGCAGGGGGTTTGGAGTAGGATGGCTATGAATAGAAGGCCGCTAGTATGGTTTGCTTTAATATTTGTAATCGGCAGTTGTGCGGCAGCCGGTCTAGGTTGGCACGGTACGTTATGTATGGCGGGTGCAGTGTTCCTGCTGGCTGTTGCTGCCGTTCTTGGGGGAGGGGCAAGCAGGGGGCTTGTCATCATATGTCTGATCGGATTTGGCGTGGCGGCAGGCCAGAGGCTATGGGCGGATTCTCGCAATGTGACGGAGCTGCAGACGCTGCTGGCAATTGCGGAGTCGGATGGACTGAGAGCAGCATACAACGTTCGTGTAAGCGGCACGATCATCTCGGCGGTCGAGGTAGATGGAGACCGCGCGCAATTTCGCATAGAGGCTGTCGCTGTTCAAGTAGAAGATGAAGAGCCGCTCGTAGTACGTAGCGAGCGGCTTATGGTTCAGCTCCGGCTCGCAGTGCAGCCGGAGCAAGAGATCGCCGCGGCTTGGCAGCGCGGCGATCAAGTGCGCATCGACGGCGAGCTGTCGCTGCCGGCGATGGCAACCAATAGCGGCGGCTTCGACTATCGCCGCTACCTCCGCAGCCAGGGCATCCACTGGCTGCTGAAGAGCAAAGGCGCTGCCGCCCTCGCCGTAGAGGCTGGGGCGGCAGAGGTCTTCTCCGCGGCCTCGCTATATGGCCGCGTCGACACCGCGCGCGCATGGCTGGGCGCGCGGCTGGATTACCTGTACCCGGCGGAACAAGCCGGCTACATGAAAGGGCTTGTCCTCGGTATACGCGAGGACCTGGACCCCGAACAATTCAATCAATTCGCGCGGCTTGGCTTGACGCATATATTAGCTATATCGGGGCTGCATGTCGGCGTGTTCATGTACGCCTTGACCAGCGTGCTCAAGATGCTGCGAATGTCGCGTGAGCGGATATTGCTCACTTTGATGACTGCCGTTCCATTCTATGTGCTGCTGACAGGAGCATCCCCCTCTGTGCTGCGTGCTGGCTTAATGGCAATGCTCGGCCTCGTGGCCGCCCGGATGGGCAAGCTGAAGGACGGCTTGCATCTGATCGCGGCTGCAGCGGTTGCGCTCCTATTGTTCAATCCCTACTTTTTGAACGATGTCAGCTTCCAGCTGTCATTCATCGTAACGCTGGGTCTCATTATCGGAGTGCCGCCGTTCCGGCGTGCCATGCCGAAATGGCGGCGAGGAGGCTGGATACTGGATCTCGCGGCCGTCACGATCGTAGCCCAGCTAATATCTTTTCCCGTTACCATCTATTATTTCAACCAGTTTAATTTATTGTCGCTGCTTGCGAACTTTGCGCTGGTTCCTTTCATTAGTATGATCGTTATGCCGGCTGGTGCTGCTGCCCTTGTCTTGTCCATCGTATGGCCGTGGGGCGCCAAAATGATTGCGAATCTCTCCATCATTGCCAACGACGGATCGTTTGCAATTATCGAATGGCTGGCTGATCAATCCCTGTTCAGACAAGTATGGGGAACGCCGCCGCTCTGGTGGGTTGTTGTTTGGTTATTGCTTATGGGTTTGGCATTCCGCAAGATTGGCAGCAGCAATGCTAGGGCTGCTATGGAGCCTGTTTCACAGGAACAGCCGAAACACATCGAGAGTGAAACGTCTCTCCATGACGAACAAACAATTCCTTTGCAAGCAAAGGAGAATACGGCATATGATCCTGCCGTGACTGGAGCGAACAAAGGATCGAGTCTGCGCAAGCATTTGCTTATTCTTTCGTTTATTGCGCTGCTGCTGCTTGGCTACGCCTATGTGCCAGACGCATTCGATCGATCGGCGACCGTCAGCTTTTTAGATGTAGGACAGGGCGATGCCGCACTAATCCGCACAGCAAGCGGCAAACACATTCTTATTGACGGAGGCGGCGCGATTTCGTTCCGTAAGCCAGGCGAAGAGTGGAGGGATCGCAGCGATCCCTTTGAGGTCGGAAGCAAAGTATTGGTGCCATTGTTAAGAGACAGGGGAGTGCACCGCATCGATCTGCTAATCATTTCGCACATGGATAGCGATCACATTAAGGGATTGATTGCGGTTATTGGGGAAATTCCCGTTAAACGCATATGGTGGAACGGTTCCCTGAGAGCGACCGATGACTCCACAAAGCTAATGGAAGCGGCGCTTAGCGCCGATATTCCTCTGTATGCTCCGGTTGCAGGAGAGCGCTGGACTCTGGACAAGGATACACATCTGGATGTATTGTGGCCGAACGATCGAAAGAATGAGGTTGCTGTAATCAAGGATCAAAACGAGGTAAGTCTGGTCGTCGCCGTTCAGCTCTACGACAGCCGGTTTTTATTCACGGGCGACATCTCGATCCCCACGGAAGGGGCAATCGTGCGTACAACAAGAGAGCGGATGAATGCAGCGCAGGAGCGAGTTGATATTATGAAAGTCGCCCATCATGGGAGCCGTCATTCAACGAGCAATGAATGGCTGGCTTACTGGCGTCCGATTGGGGCTGTAGCTTCTGTCGGAGCCACCAATACATACGGTCATCCACATCCTGACGCGGTGGGACGCCTGAATAAGGCTGGCGTCGCATTATGGAGAACGGACACCGGCGGAGAAGCCAAATTCCGGGTGAATAGCCAAGGAATATCGGTTCTCCAAAAATGAATCACTATACGGATATCTTTTAATTTGGTATTCTTTAATGTGGAGTTCTCTAATTTATTAAGAGGATGAGAGTTTGTCGCCCTTTTCCGCAAAAATAGACAAAATGATATAAATCAATGATTTTTAATAAAAAATAAAAAAATCGCTTAAAAAGCCTGCAACATTTAACGCAACCCGTCCGTCAGTAAGGTTGCAAGAGAGGAGGATCCTTCGTGGTTGAGCCCGGCCTTATCAAAGCCGCCCAATCGGGAGATCGAGACGCTTTAATTACTCTGTTGCGTGAGATTGAAACCCATGTATATCGGACAGCCTATTATATATTGAATAATGAGCAAGACGCGATGGATGCATCACAGGAAGCGTTAATCCGCATCTATACGAAGATTGGCTCTTATGAAGAGAAGGCGCAGTTCAAGACATGGATACAGCGCATAGTAACCAACATATGTATCGACAAGTTCAGAAGAAGCAAGCCTACGGTATCTATCGATGAGCATGAGATGGTATTCCGAGAGAAGCAGAACGTGGAGGACGAAGTGCTGTCCGCGTACGCTCTACAGGATATACGAAGTGCGATCGACAAGCTTCCAGAGCATCACCGTACGGTAGTAGTGCTTCGCTACTTGCAAGATTTTTCGTATAACGAAATTGCGGATTCGCTTGACCTGCCGCTTAATACGGTGAAGTCTTATTTGTTCAGGGCTAGGCAACAGCTGCAATCTTTACTCCATGATTATCAGAAAGGTGGTGTCCGGGGATGAATTGTCAAGAGGTGATGGAACTCATGCAAAGACAGCTAGACGACGATCTCAGCGACGCCGAGCTGGAGGTCTTGATGAACCATACAAGACAATGTCCGGACTGTGCAGCAATGCTTGAGCGGATGAAGAGGTTATCCGCGGAGCTAACTGCCTTGCCCAAAGTAACGCCAACCTATAGCCTAGTAGACGCGATTCTGCCTGAACTGGAGAGACTGGATCGTCTTGCTTCCCATACGTCGTCTGCTATAGAGTCGGATACTGGCATAACGGCGAAAGCTGTATCCGAGCCGCGCCGTATGCCGCGCAAGAGACGATGGGCGACCTGGAGCGCTATAGGCAGTGTTGTTGCTGCTGGTCTTGTTGCCGGACTGTTTATTGTGAATGATCCTTCCGCTCTGAAGAATAGCTTAGCGGATAAGATGAGTTACTCCATGGAACACTCCTTGCCTGAAGTGGAAGATACATCCACGGCGAATCTCTTCAGACAGATGACCCCGACATCCGGGCAATCGGACTTGGAGACGAAGTCTTTTGATAAGAGAACGGCGGAAGGCTCATCGGCTGGCGGGGATGCTAATTCTAATCCAGAAGCCGGTGGAGATGTGAGCATTAAAGGAACGAGCAACAATTCTTCGGAACAGGGTAACGTGACGGGTATTGTAAAAGATCAATACGGTTCTACGGTCGAGAAGCCTGGCGAATCAGATGTTTCTAAGGAAGATCACCCTGGCATGGGTATTACTTCGGTCAAAGAGTTTGCTTCACCAGACGGGCGCTTTATTGCACTGTTGGAACAGCATACGATTGCAATTGTGTCCGCAGACAACGGGAAGACTGTCAAGCAGACATCCCGCAAGAACGGACAGCATGGTCAGGTTGCATGGTCAGAAGATAGCAGCCAGCTTACGTACGAAGTGCAGTTGGATCGTGGCGCCGCCGAGAAGTACGTGATCGAAACATCGAATTGGAAAGAAAAAAAAGCAACGCATTAATTGGCGAATCGCGCACATCCAGTCGTGATCCGCAGTATGATATAGCGAGAGCTTAGTCTGCGACGTTTCCGTGACGTCGTTAGACCATTCGTTCAGGCAGCGCCATGGAGCTGCCGACGAGTGTTAATATAAAGACAAAGGGATGGCCACTTAGAGGCTCATCCCTTTGTTGCCGTTCATTACGTCGATGGAATGGAGAGTGGCAAGCGCATGGATGTAAAGGAAGCTGTCAAAGAAATTAAATCTGGCAAGTTCAGGCCAGTCTATGTCTTGTATGGCAAGGATAGGTATCGGATGGAGCAATTCATCGGAATGCTCACAGGAGAGATGTTCCAAAGCGAAGAGAGAGAAATGGGTGTCATGAAGTACGATACATCAGAGACGCCGCTTGAGGAGGCCGTAATTGAGGCAGAATCGCCCCCCTTTTTCTTGGAGCGCAAGCTAGTACTTGTACGTGATGCCTCGGTTATGGCTGCCGGCGGCAAGGAAAATGCCAAGCTGGAGCATCGTCCTGAATCGTTGCTTCGATATATGGAATTTCCGCTGGAGACGACGGTTATCGTTTTTGCCGTATATGCGGACAAGCTCGATGAGCGGCGCAAGCTGGTCAAGACGTTAAAAGACCGCAAAGCGATGATTGCTTTTCCGGAGCTGGACATGCCGGAGCTGACACGCTGGATGATGCGCAGGGCATCGGAGCAGCAACGTCAACTAACGGAAGGAGCGGCAGAGCTTCTATTGTCGCGGGTAGGTGTCAATATGGGTCAGCTGGCCCAAGAGGTGGACAAGTTGTGTCTTCATGCCGGAGAAGGTGGCGTGATCGAAAGAGAGACAGCCGCGATGCTTACCGCAGCTACTGTAGAAGAAGATGTATTTGCACTTGTTGATGCGATTGCAGAACTTCGTATTAGCAAGGCAATTGAGCTATATCGTCAATTGCTAGTACGCCGGGAAGAGCCGATCAAGATAGCCGCTTTGATCGCCAGACAGCTCCGTATTATGCTGCAGATCAAGGAATTGGAGCAGCATCATTATTCGCCTCAGCAAATGGCAGGGCAGCTTGGCCTGCATCCCTATGCAGTCAAACTGGCAGCCGAAAAAAGCCGTAAATTCAACACAGCCAAGCTGGGACAACTTCTGTCGTCACTAGCTGATCTGGATTACGGTATGAAAACGGGAACGATTGACAAAACGTTCGGTCTGGAGATGTACCTGCTGTCTCTTAGCGTAGATAAGGGGGCTTAGTCCCTTGTCCGTAAGTGACCGAGTTTGGTTGATGGCGGTATTCGTTTGCAATGCGAATATGCAAATAGGCTTCGCCTTCAGATGAAGGCGAAGCCTATTGTTGTCTTGTTGGTATAACTTACGCTTGAGCCGACAATACGTTCAGGCGTTTTGCAAGACGGGATTTTTTGCGGGCAGCCGCATTTTTATGGATCAGGCCTTTCGTTACTGCTTTGTCCAATTTTTTCGAAGCTGTGATCAGAGCCGCTTTAGCAGCATCTACATCAGTGCCAGCGATCGCTTGGTCAGCAGTTTTTACGGCCGAACGAAGTGCGGATTTTTGGGATGCGTTCAAAGCGCGGCGTTTCTCGCTTGTTTTTACGCGTTTAATCGCGGATTTAATGTTTGGCATGGATTTCACCTCCTACATAGTTCTGTGCAGTACAACAACACAACTTAAAATATATTATCATGCGACTGTCTAAAAAGCAATAGTAACCAATATGTCTGTATGTGAGGCGTATCAAGGATTAACACAGCCCTTCGGAGTATGAAATCAGGACAGCTGCGAACAATAACGGAAGATTGTACGTACGAAGGGAGAAAAGTGGCTGTGGAGAAAGAACTTGATTTGCAGAAATTTAATGTAAGGACAGATTTGGCACTGGAAGCCAAGGAATTGGCGGAACGACCTGGTTCTGGACCGATCCCTGGCATTCATTCCGAGACGACAGAGGATGACGGCATTACGATTACGATGCTGCATGTGGAGAATGAGCAAGGCTCGCAAGCTATTGGCAAGATGATGGGGCAATACATTACCATTGAAGTGCCGGGCCTGCGTGAAGGCGACACGAAGCTGCAGGATCGGGTAGCCACCCATTTCGCCACCCATTTCGAGACTTTCCTGCAGCGCCTTCAAATTTCCAAAAACGCTCGTGTCCTTATCGTTGGATTAGGCAACTGGAATGTAACGCCTGATGCGCTTGGGCCGCTCGTTGTTGAGAATGTAATGGTCACCCGGCATTTTTTCGAATTAATGCCCGACCAGGTAGCCCCCGGGTATCGTTCCGTCAGCGCGGTCGCTCCCGGTGTCCTTGGCATCACCGGAATCGAATCCAGCGAGATCGTGCAGGGAATCGTAGACCGCTCCAAACCGGATTTAATTATTGCAGTTGACGCTCTGGCTTCCAAAGCGATTGAGCGCGTAAATACGACGATTCAAATCGCCGATACGGGCATTCATCCGGGCTCGGGCATCGGCAATAAGCGCAAAGGGCTTACGCAGGATATATTGGGGGTGCCTGTCATTGCAATCGGTGTCCCTACCGTTGTCTACGCTTCTACCATTGTGAACAATACATTCGAATTGATGAAGTCGCATCTGGAGAAGCAAAATGGCGATACTAATCAGATTTTTGGCTTGATGAATGGGATGGAAGAAAACGAGCGGCTGCAGCTTGTGCGTGAAGTGTTAAGCCCGATTGGGCATGATTTGCTCGTGACGCCGAAGGAAGTGGATCAATTTATCGAGGATATTGCCAATATTATTGCGAGCGGATTAAATGCATCGCTTCATGATGCCGTCGATAGCAGCAACGTGGCAGCTTATACTCACTAACGATTATGTGTTTTCCCAACCTCCTGCATTCGATGATCGGCCATTACATTGGCGAGAATGCAGGAGGTCATTGGCATGAAAAAAGTAGTCTCTTCGAGTGAAATAGCGTTGCTACACACAACTGCTCACGCCGACAGGTTCACGCGATAGGCGATGAGGACAGTCGAATGTAGCTGCAAGGTCAGGGGACGATTATTCATCCGCAAATTTCTCGAAAATGGGCAATTGAACGGTTTAATCAGACGAAAATTTACCAGGATCGGCAAGTGGCAGTACAGGGAGTGTTCTCTCTGCCACCGCCATTTCTTTATGCTGCTCATTCATGAAACGAGCTGCTTCGTCTGGTAAGCAGATCTGCTAGTAGACAGCTCCCTACCAAGCTTATCCATTTGCGAATGGACGATACTTTCTATCAGCTCGATTCTACCAACTAGCAAAAAAGGGAATCTACTGGTTCTATGAACCTTCTCCGTCTCATAGAGTGATAGTAACAAGCGGCAGCACACTATTGCGCTAGCGGATAACAGGAGGTACACAGAATGATGAATAGCAGGCCTGCGTGGCTGAATACGATGAGAGATGGGACGAAAGTGAAGCATTTGTTGATGACGGGTAGAGCTTTTTCACTATTATCGCTAAGCTCTATGATTTTTTTTATTGTGCTGGGCGCAGCGGGTAGTTTGCATCAGCAGTCGACGAGTTTGCCGATCCATTCGATGAGAGGGTTCTCGGCTGCGGTTTCGAGCGGTTTTTTTGGAGATATGCTGCAGATGGAGATGCCTTCATTTCATAGCGGACTAGAATCGGAGTCATTCACGAACAAAGAGATTAGCACGTTTTTGATACGCACACTGACCAGTATTAATCCGAACGATCCTTCGGGTTTGCTTTCCGCAGAGCTGCCGGGCATGCAGAATGATTCTTTTCTTATTCGCAAAGGGGTAGGTACCGACACGAACAACGGGCCGCAAGATCATCTTCCGATCACTCATCCTCCAAGCGGAGCGCATGAAGACGATGACCTGCCTTATGCGACGGATGGACCTGATCGAGAAGAGACAACACCGCAACCTGAGCAATCAACCCAGCCTACACCGCCAGCTCCATCGGACAAGCCTGATACCGGAAAGAGCAAAGTAGCTTTTATCTATCATACCCATAATCGTGAATCATGGCTGCCCGAGCTGGACAAGGAATCGAAGGATGCCAGTTCCACGACGAAAAATATTACGCTGGTGGGCAAACGGCTGGCAGAGAAGCTTGAAGATGAAGGAATAGGCGCAATGCATTCCGATACGGATTATCCATCCACAATAAAAGACTTCAATTATGCCTACAGCTACAAGTATTCGAAAAAAACAGTGAAAGAAGCAATGGCCAGCACCAGCGATCTGAAACTGTTTTTCGATCTGCATCGTGATTCTCAAAAACGCAAATATACGACAATCGAGATTGACGGAGAAAGCTATGCGCAAGTTTATTTTGTAATCGGGAATAAAAATCCGGCTTGGAAAGAAAACGAAGCGTTTGCGACAAAAATTCATAATGCCTTGGAGAAAAAGTATCCCGGTATTTCCAGAGGGATATGGGGGAAAACTACTGGAAATGCGGAATATAATCAATCTCTTGCGCCAGAAAGCGCATTAATCGAAATAGGCGGCATCGAAAACACGCTTGAAGAATGCTATCGCACAGCGGATGCTCTAGCGGAAGTCATCTCTTCGATTTATTGGGAAGCAGAGAAAGTATCAGGAAAGGAGTAGACAGCGATGAGAGGAAACGCTTGGAAGTGGCTTGCCATCGGAGGCGCGATTGCCCTATTGGTCATGTTTGGTCTAGAGATGTCGACGACAGGTATTGAACGAATTTACGGTCCGATAGATGGATCTGAATATACAGTCGGAACAGGCAACAGTGGGTATGTCAGTGAGACTGACAAACGAATCACTGAGCTGGAGCGCGAACTGGAGGAGATTAGGCGCATCGCATACGGTAACGGATATGAGGGAGAGGGTGCACGACTGCCGGGCATGCCGCTCCAGAATGATCAACCGGCTGTCAATAAGCTTGCCGATTCTACTTCAGGCCTGCTCCAAACAGCATCCAGCAAGAGCATTCGCTTCGTTGTTGGCTTGTTCGATGGCTGGATGAACTAAACCTTCATTGCTGACATTCCTTCGAACTGGTATAATAGGAGGAATGATTAGAATTATTGGAATGTGTGGGGGCTCAAGCATGACTGACGTTCGTGACCGGCAGAAGAAAATAAGAAATTTTTCCATTATCGCTCATATTGACCATGGCAAATCAACGCTTGCGGATCGGATATTGGAATATACCGGAGCACTCAGCTCCAGGGAAATGCAAGCACAGGTTCTGGATCAAATGGATCTGGAGCGCGAGCGCGGCATTACGATTAAGCTTCAGGCTGTTCGCCTTAGCTACCGTGCTGACGATGGCGAGGAATATTTGCTCAATTTAATTGATACACCAGGGCATGTCGACTTTACATACGAAGTGTCACGAAGCATGGCTGCATGCGAAGGCGCGCTTCTAGTAGTTGACGCTGCACAAGGAATCGAAGCCCAGACGCTGGCTAACGTATACCTGGCGCTGGACAACAATCTTGAAGTATTGCCTGTCATTAATAAAATCGACCTTCCGAGCGCCGAGCCGGATCGGGTAAAGCAAGAGATTGAAGATGTGATTGGGCTGGACGCCAGCGATGCGGTTCACGCATCCGCCAAAGCTGGCATCGGCATTAAAGAAATATTGGAGCAGGTTGTATCTAAAATTCCTGCACCGAATGGCGATCCCGATGAGCCGCTTAAAGCACTTATCTTCGATTCCCACTACGATGCTTACAAAGGCGTTATTGTCTATGTGCGAGTGATCGACGGCAACATTCGTGCAGGCAAGAAAATCAGATTTATGGCAACCGGAGCTGAGTTTGAAGTCATCGAGGTTGGCGCGTTCAAACCGAGAATGTCGATCGTAGACGAGTTGTCTGTAGGGGATGTCGGTTTTGTTGTAGCGGGCATCAAGAACGTAAAGGATACGCGCGTGGGCGATACAGTCACCGATGCGAAAAGACCGGCTCCAGAGCCGCTTTCTGGTTACCGTCGGATTAACCCAATGGTATACTGCGGTCTGTATCCGATTGAGACACAGGATTATAATGATCTTCGCGATGCCTTGGAGAAGCTTGAGCTGAATGATGCCTCCCTTCGCTACGAGCCGGAATCATCGACAGCTCTCGGCTTTGGCTTCCGCTGTGGATTCCTTGGTTTGCTGCATATGGAAATCATTCAAGAGCGTATCGAGCGGGAGTTCAACATTCCGCTGATCACAACCGCGCCAAGCGTTATATACAAAGTAACGCTGACGAATGGGGATACGATGAACATCGATAATCCATCCAATTATCCGGAGTCTGGCAAGCTTGATTTTGTAGAAGAGCCTTATGTGAAAGCTTCCATCATTGTGCCGAACGATTATGTGGGCACCATTATGGAGCTTTGTCAGGGCAAACGCGGCGACTTCATCAATATGGAGTACCTGGACGCGAACCGTGTTACCATTACGTACGATATGCCGTTGTCGGAGATCGTATACGACTTCTTCGACCAGTTGAAATCCAGAACAAAGGGTTATGCCTCGTTCGACTACGAACTATCGGGTTACCGGAAGTCGAGTCTCGTGAAGATGGATATTATGTTGAATGGCGAGCAGGTCGATGCCTTGTCCGTCATCGTTCACCGCGACAAGGCTTATCATCGCGGACGCCTGATTTGCGAGAAGATGAAGGAGCTTATCCCGCGCCAGATGTTCGAGGTGCCGGTACAGGCTTCCATCGGTACAAAGGTTATCGCACGCGAGACCGTTAAGGCCATGCGCAAAAACGTTCTTGCGAAGTGTTACGGCGGCGACATCAGCCGGAAGCGCAAACTTCTTGAGAAGCAAAAGGAAGGCAAGAAACGAATGAAGCAAGTTGGCAGCGTCGAGGTACCGCAAGAAGCATTTATGGCGGTTCTGAAGATCGACGAAGATTAAACGATACGTTCACGAGGGAGAGCGAACGCTCTCCTTCGTTTTTTGTAGCGGAAGGAGAGAGCAGGATGAACAGAATGCAAGCGGCTCCGAAGGCGCTTTATATACACATTCCTTTCTGTACGAACAAATGTCATTATTGCGACTTTACCTCTTACGTGTTGAAGGGGCAACCCGTGGATCAGTATCTGGATGCGCTTGAGGAAGAGATGAAGCGAACCGTCACTTCGCTTCCGCCAGAACGCATTGAGACGGTTTTCGTGGGAGGCGGCACACCAACCGTGCTAACCCCTCCGCAGATGGAGCGGTTTTTGAAGTCAGTGTTTCATCATTTTCCAATTGCGGATGATGCAGAAGTGACGATGGAGGCGAACCCGGGAACGACGGATCTCGATAAGCTTCATGCGATGCGCAGCGGAGGCGTAAATCGCATCAGCTTCGGCGTTCAATCGTTCGATAACGGGTTGCTGGAGCGAATCGGCAGAATTCATAATGTCGATGACGTCTATAACAGCCTAAGCAATGCGCGCAAGGCCGGATTTGACAATTTATCTATCGATCTAATGTTCGGCTTGCCGGGACAGACGCTGGAGCATCTATCCGACAGCGTCGACCGTGCGATGGCGCTTGGCCTGCCCCATTATTCTCTATACAGCTTGAAGGTGGAGGAGAATACGCTGTTCCACAAGCTGTACGAGCGCAATGAGCTCCCGCTGCCTCCTGAGGAAGAGGAGTTCAATATGTTTCTTCTATTAATGAAGAAGCTGAAGGAGAACGGCTATCGTCATTATGAGATCAGCAACTTTGCAAAGCCGGGCTATGAGAGCCGCCACAACTCCACGTATTGGCGCAATGAGCCTTATTATGGACTTGGGGCTGGGGCACATGGCTATGCAAAGGGAACACGTCATGTCAATATAAAGGGCGTTCAACCGTATATTGACGCGAACCGCGATCGGTTGCCGCGACTTGAAGCTTACGATATCTCGCAGACAGAGGCGATGGAAGACTTTATGATGGTCGGCTTGAGACTGCTGGATGGCGTGCGAGCTTCAAGCTTTTCCGAGCAATTCCCAGGACATCGCTTAGAGGAGCACTTTGGTCCAATTATCGAAAAGCTGTTAGGTGACAAGCTGCTGGAACGCTTGGAGATGGATGGCGATACCGTGTATAGGCTAACGGATCAGGGCGTTCTGCTTGGCAACGAAGTATTTGGTGCCTTTATTACCGTAGAGGGATAAATTCCGCTTGTGTATTAATACGTTTTGATGTATATTTATTCATATTCAAAACGAACATGGAATCGGGAACATGCGGGGGTGGAGGCAGTTATGCAAGCAGTGGAAGTGTTGTGCAGAACAGCGACAACAGATGATGTGGAGACGTTATTTCAATTAATTCAGGGTTATGCCGAAAAAGGCGTTATGCTGCCTCGCTCGCGTGAAGTACTGGCCCATTTAATAGATACGTTTGTGGTAGCGGAAATCGGCAAGGAGGTCGTCGGCTGCGGAGCGCTAACCAAGCTTGGCGACAACTTGGTAGAGATCAGATCGCTAGGTATTACCGACGGCTATAAAAGCTTGGGAATTGGAAGCAAGCTCGTCATCAAACTGCTCGAACAAGCCAAGGAACAAGGAATTACCAAGGTTATGGCGCTTACGTACGCTGTTCCTTTTTTTGAGCGAAACGGCTTTAAAGTGGTAGAGAAGGAGATCTTTCCGGAGAAGGTCTGGAGAGACTGTGTCAACTGCCCGAAGCAGCATGCTTGCGATGAAATTGCAGTGCTGATAGAACTGGATTAATTCGTCATAATAGATTAGGCCTTGTTGCAGAACCTCTGGATCTGCAACAAGGCTTTTTATATTTATGGAGCTCACTGCGATTCAATCGAAAATGTTAGTTGAAAAATAACGAACCGACTTGACAATGACGAAGCTGGTTTGGTATTTTTGTATTAGTGATTAGCACTCATTGGAGTTGAGTGCTAACGAAGGGTTATTTGATCGCTAACGATAGCTAATTAGGACATGGGGGGATTGGAATGCTGACGGATCGACAACGTATGATATTGCACGCCATCGTAGATGATTATATTCGTTCGGCTGAGCCAGTTGGTTCACGGAGCATCTCCAAGCGTGGTGACGTCGCGTTCAGTCCGGCAACGATTCGCAACGAGATGGCGGATTTGGAGGAGCTGGGTTTCCTGGAGCAGCCCCATACGTCCGCTGGTCGAGTGCCATCTACTAAAGGGTATCGTTATTATGTTGATCATTTGATTGAACTAAAGGAAATGAAAGAAGAAGATCTTGGCTTCGTGCGATCATTCGTCACGGAGAAGATGAGTCAGATGGAACAGGTTATCCAGCAAGCTGCGACAGCTCTGTCGAGTTTAACGAACTACACGTCGATTTTGCTTGGACCGGAGCTGTTTAATACGTCACTGAAGCACTTTGGCCTAGTTCCGCTCAATGCGACTTCCGCCGTAGCGATCATCGTAACTAATACAGGCCATGTGGAAAATCGGACAATTACGATTCCGCCCGATCTGAATATGGACGATATGCAGAAGATCGTCCATATTTTGAACACCAAGCTGGTAGGAGTGCCCCTGATTCGTTTAAAGGCGAAGTTGTATAGTGAGATCGGTCAGGAACTGGAACGTCATGTTGATCATTATGAAGGCTTGATCAGCGTATTGGACAGTGCGCTTCAGAATGATGATGAGCAGCGTGTATTCATGAGCGGTGCGACAAACATGTTGACTCAACCTGAATTTAAGGACGTCGACAAGGTGAAGACGATTCTGGATCTGCTGGATGAAACGCCCACCATTATGAAAATGTTCTCTTCCCTTCCATCTGGAATACAAGTGAGGATTGGAACAGAAAATGACCATAAGGCCATTAGCAATTGCAGCTTGATTACGGCCACTTATTCCATAGACGGCGAATCGTTGGGTACGATCGGCATTTTGGGTCCGACACGTATGGAATACGGCAAAGTCATCAGTATGCTGGACTTGATATCCAAAGATATGAGTGTCCTGCTTAGCCGTTGGTATAGATAATGGATATGGACTTGCGCAATGAGTTTGCTTCCCTACTTGGCGGCAAATTTATGAGGAGGTGAAAGAGATGAGTGCAAAAGAAACACAAAACGACACATTGGATACCGTATTAGATGAGGCTGCCCAAGAGCAGAATGGGGCCGAGGAAAGCGCTCAGACGGAAGAGGAAACAACGGAAAGCGCGCGTTATGTCGAGTTGGTGAAGCAAGCTGAGGAAGCGCAGCAGCGATACTTGCGCGCACAAGCGGATTTCGACAACTTCCGACGTCGCACGGTGAAAGAGAAGGAAGAATTGGCGCAATACGCATCCATGAAACTAATCAACCAACTGCTCCCGGTTGTTGACAATTTCGAGCGTGCAATTGCTGCTTCCAGCTCCAATAACGATTTTGAATCTATGGCCAAAGGCGTGGACATGATTTTCCGTTTGATGAGCCAGACGCTGGATGCGGAAGGCTTGAAGCCGATTGTTGCTGTAGGCGAGCCGTTTAATCCGGAGTTCCATCAAGCGATTATGCAGGTGGAAAGCGATGAATATGAAGAAGGCATCGTCGTAGAAGAAGTTCAGAAGGGCTACATGCTGAAAGAAAAAGTTCTTCGTCCTGCGATGGTTAAAGTTAGCGGCTAATCATGCTGCGACATATAGATGAATTTTGATGCTTACGGGCAAGTTTTGCTTCAAACCGCTAATCGCGGTTCTAAATCACAAAACTTTAAGATGATGCTTACGAAGCAAGTTTTGCTTCAAACCGCTAATCGCGGTTCTAAATCACAAAACTTTAAGATGATGCTTACGAAGCAAGTTTTGCTTCAAACCGCTAATCGCGGTTCTAATCACAAAACTTTTTAGGAGGATAAACCATGAGCAAAGTTATCGGTATTGACCTTGGTACAACGAACTCTTGCGTAGCCGTTATGGAAGGCGGCGAAGCAGTCGTTATTCCGAATCCGGAAGGCAATCGTACAACGCCATCCGTTGTTGGTTTCAAGAAAGACGGGGAGCGCGTAGTCGGCGAAACAGCAAAACGTCAAGCCATTACGAATCCAGATCGTACGATCAGCTCCATTAAACGCCATATTGGCACGAGCCACAAGGAGAAAATCGACGATAAAGAATTTACTCCACAAGAAATTTCGGCTATCATCCTGCAAAAGCTAAAGTCCGACGCAGAAGCATACTTGGGCCAAACGGTAACGCAAGCTGTTATTACCGTTCCGGCTTACTTCAACGACAGCCAGCGCCAAGCGACAAAAGATGCGGGCAAAATCGCTGGTCTTGAAGTACTGCGTATTGTCAACGAACCAACAGCAGCAGCGCTTGCATATGGTATGGAGAAATCCGAAGACCAAACGATTCTTGTCTATGACCTTGGCGGAGGTACGTTCGACGTCTCCATCTTGGAGCTGGGCGATGGCTTCTTTGAAGTTAAAGCAACTAGCGGCGACAATAAACTGGGCGGCGATGACTTCGACCAAGTAGTTATTGATTACCTGGTATCCGAATTCAAGAAGGAACAAGGCATTGACTTGTCCAAAGATAAAGCGGCAGTTCAACGTTTGAAGGATGCAGCGGAGAAAGCGAAAAAAGAGCTTTCCGGCGTTATGACTTCCACGATTTCTTTGCCGTTCATCACAATGGTTGACGGAGTGCCTCAGCATTTGGAGACGAACCTGTCACGCGCGAAATTCGAAGAGCTGTCCGCAACGCTTGTAGAACGCACGCTAGGTCCAACTCGTCAAGCACTGAGTGATGCCGGAATGTCAGCAGGCGATATCGATAAAATCGTTCTTGTTGGCGGTTCTACTCGTATTCCTGCAGTTCAAGAAGCGGTGAAGAAGCTTACAGGCAAAGACCCTCACAAGGGTGTTAACCCGGATGAAGTCGTTGCCCTTGGCGCAGCGGTTCAAGCTGGCGTATTGACAGGCGACGTGAAGGACGTAGTCCTGCTTGACGTAACGCCTCTATCTCTTGGTATCGAAACAGCTGGTGCTGTCTTTACGAAGATGATTGAACGCAATACGACAATTCCTACAAGCAAATCGCAAGTGTTCTCCACTTATGCGGATAACCAGCCGGGCGTTGAAATTCACGTTCTGCAAGGCGAACGCGCTATGGCGGCAGGCAACAAAACGCTTGGACGCTTCACGTTGAGCGACATTCCGCCGGCACCGCGCGGCGTACCTCAAATCGAGGTTACGTTCGATATCGATGCGAACGGCATCGTAAACGTATCTGCGCTGGATAAAGGCACAGGCAAAAGCCAAAAGATTACGATCACTTCTTCCAGCGGCTTGAGCGATGCAGAAATCGAGCAAATGATGAAGGATGCCGAGTTGAATGCGGAAGAAGACCGCAAGCGCAAAGAGCTGGTAGAAGCAAAAAATGCAGCTGACCAACTCGTATATTCCACAGATAAAACGATCAAGGATCTTGGCGATAAAGTAGACGCTTCCGAGATCGAAAAAGCGAATGCGGCAAAAGAAAAAGTAACAGCTGCGCTTGTAACAGACGATTTGGAGCAAATCAATGCAGCAACAGCTGAATTGACCGAGATCGTGCAGCAGCTGTCCGTGAAGCTGTATGAGCAAGCTTCCCAGGAAGCTGAAGCAGCTCAAGGCGGAGCTGAAGGCGAAGCGGCAGGTACTAGAGGCAAGGACAATGTAGTTGACGCCGACTACGAAGTTGTCGACGATAACAAGAAGTAAGGACAACTGGCGAGGGGTCAAAGTGGGGCTTGCCCTGTCTTTGACCTCCTTTCGTGCGTCAATACAACAATAGGTAGCGGGGGTGAGATCGGATGGCTAACAAACGGGATTTTTATGATGTGCTGGGTGTCGGCAAGGATGCCTCCGCGGAAGATATTAAGAAATCGTACCGCAAGCTTGCCAGACAGTATCATCCGGATGTGAACAAAGCGGATGATGCAGAGACGAAGTTCAAGGAAGTCAAGGAAGCGTACGACGTGCTAAGCGACGACGGCAAACGGTCGACTTATGATCAGTACGGTCACGTCGATCCCAATCAGGGCATGGGCGGAGCAGGCGGAGCTGATTTTGGCGGCATGGGCGATATCTTCGATATGTTCTTCGGCGGGGGAGGCGGACGCCGCGATCCCAATGCGCCGCAGCGCGGCAACGACCTTCAATATACGATGACGGTCGAGTTTAAGGAAGCTGTCTTCGGAAAAGAAGCGGAAATTACGATTCCGAGAACGGAATCTTGTGATCATTGTCACGGCTCGGGTGCCAAACCCGGCACGAAGCCTGATACTTGCTCCACCTGCCGGGGAAGCGGGCAGCAAGAGGTTGTACAAAACACGCCTTTCGGTCGTATGGTCAATCGCCGTGCATGTACAAATTGTTCCGGTACGGGACGAATCATCCGCGAGAAATGCGGAACTTGTCATGGCGCAGGCAAAGTCAAAAAACAACGCCGAATCAAGATCAATATTCCGGCTGGCGTTGACGATGGCGCACAAATCCGGATGTCCGGCGAAGGCGAAGGCGGCCTAAGAGGCGGACCTGCGGGTGACCTGTACATCGTGATTCGTGTGAAGTCGCATGAATTTTTCGAGCGTGAAGGCGATGACATTTATTGCGAAGTGCCGCTTACATTTGTCCAGGCAGCGCTTGGGGACGAGATTGAAATCCCTACGTTGACGGAGAAGGTAAAGCTCAAGATTCCTGCAGGAACTCAGACAGGTACGTATTTCCGATTGAAGGGCAAGGGTGTTCCGAAGCTTCGCGGATATGGGACTGGCGATCAACATGTCAAGGTTACCATTGTTACGCCAACCAGCTTAAATGACGAGCAGAAGGATTTGCTTCGCCAATTCGCAGGTTTGTCCGGTGAATCCACAAATGAGCAAAACGATCATCATGAATCGATTTTCGATAAAATGAAAAAGGCGTTCCGCGGCGAATAGCGCGGAACGTTTTTTCTTTTGTGAATAAATTCCTTTGCAAACACGCATTCTAAAGCGGTGAAAAAATGGCTCTGCCATGCAGCGAAGGAGGGGTTCAGATGACAAACGAATCGAACGAACAAACCGAGTTGGATAATGTGAATTTCGGACAATTGCCCATCGGTAAAAATGAAGATGTGGAGTACTCCGAGGAATTGGCGGACGAAGGGGATCGTAAGGCTCAGCAACGCGCGAATGAAGCTGATGCCAGAGAGCAAGGGGAGTAGGCATGTCGACAGTTGAAATTAACGCCTTGTTTCCGGACGAGCAAGCTGCGACAGAAGCGTTGCATAAGTTGCAGGCGCTTAGGGTGGTTGATGTAAGCGGCTTCCATGAAAACGGCATACTTACTGCCACGATCGATGAAGCCGTGGCTGACCGGGCGATGAGGCTGATTGAAGGGATTGGCGGCAGCATCACGTCAGAGCTTTATTGAGACAGAGCACAACGATAGCGCAAGAAGCGTGAAGCTTTTTGCGCTATTTTTTTGGACTGGCCCCTGAGGTTGGTGTACAATAGAGGATAGGCATTTTTGATATTTGGGAGGCATTACATATGAAATGGCACGAAATCACAATAGGGACAACGGAAGAAGCGACGGAGATGATCTCCAACTTCCTGCATGAGATGGGGGCGGGCGGCGTATCGATCGAGGAGTCTGGCACGCTGAATAAGCCGCGCGATACTTCATTCGGGGAATGGTACGAGCTTCCGCTTAATGATATACCGGAAGGGCAAGCTGTCATAAAAGGTTATTTTCCTGAAGGTACAGATACAGAGGAACTTATTGCAGCGCTGAAACCTAGAGTTGAAGAGTTGAAGGAATTTGATATTGATACAGGCCTTGTAACTTACGAGGTCATCGAAGTTGACGATGACGACTGGGCTACGGCATGGAAGCAATACTTCAAGCCGGTTCGCGTATCCGATACGCTGACGATCAAGCCAACATGGGAAGAGTATGAAGCAAGCGAAGGAGAGCGCATCATAGAACTTGACCCTGGCATGGCATTCGGCACCGGGACACACCCGACGACAGCACTCTGTCTGCAGACACTGGAATCGGTTGTCAAGGGCGGAGAAGAGATGATCGATGTCGGCACCGGTTCCGGCATTCTGGCAATTGGAGCGTGCCGGCTTGGAGTGAAAGGTGTGCTTGCGCTTGACCTGGATCCGGTAGCGGTATCCAGCGCAATAGATAACGTAAATCTGAACGGCCTGTCCCAGCAAATAGAAGTCAAGCTTAGCGATTTGCTGGGTGTCCTTCGTGAAGAGCAGCCGGCGGCGGAGAATCGGAATGCCTTTTCGGTTACGGTTCCTGTTGATCTGGTCGTAGCGAATATTCTGGCAGAAGTTATTCTGCTCTTTGTCGACGATGTCTATCAATCCCTGAAGCCGGGTGGCATATACATCGCTTCGGGTGTATATAAGAATAAAGAATCCGATGTAGAAAATGGACTTGTCGCATACGGCTTCCAGATCATCGAGAAACGTCGTGACGAGGATTGGATCGCATTTGTTGCGAGAAAACCACAGGAGGGCTAAATGGACCGATTTCTATGGTTTCCGTTAGAGGATCTTCCGTTTATTGTAATTGTGCTGATGATCGTGTTTACGGTGCATGAGTTCGCGCATGCTTACAGTGCATACAAATTCGGAGACGATACGGCTTACAGGGAAGGCCGAGTGTCACTTAACCCGATGGTTCACTTGGACTTGCTAGGCTCGATCTTGCTTCTGGTAGCAGGATTCGGCTGGGCCAAGCCGGTGCCAGTGAACACAAGCAAGTTCAAGAATCGCCGTTTGATGAGCATCATCGTTTCGGCAGTTGGTCCGCTGAGCAATTTGTTGATGGCCTTTGTCGGGATGTTGATTTTCTACATTTTGCATGAAACAGGCGTGCTGTACTCCGCTTCGCATGGTGTTTATATGGCGCTTGTCCATTTCTTTTGGTATTTGATTATTATTAATTTGCTTTTGTTCGTCTTTAACTTTATTCCCCTGCCTCCGCTTGACGGCTACCGAATTGTAGCCGAGCTGCTGCCGCTGCGGATTCGTTACAAGATCGAACAAAATATGCATTGGGCGATGATCATCTTTTTGCTGTTTGTTTTCATACCGCCGCTGCGCGCAGTGACGCTCGATCCGATTTTGAGCCTGCAGGGGCCGATTTTCTTGGGACTCATTAATTTCTTTGACAGCATCTTCTCGCCGCTTAACTGGTACGACATTGCAATGGATTTCAGTGGTCAAAACATGCTAAGATGAAGGATGGATTTACGTATATGCAACGATATTTTGTAGCGCCGGACCAATTCAGAGACGGCGTCATTACGATAACGGGCGAGGATGCCCATCATGCCGCACGGGTCATGCGCATGAAAGCGGATGACCAATTGATCGCAAGCGACGGCGCCGGGCGTTCGGCGCTTGCGGTTGTGCGTGAAGTGTCGGCCCAGGAAGTGAAGGCTGACGTGCTGGAGCTGCTCGATGCAGACAGCGAGCCAGCATGGAGGGTCACGATTGCCCAAAGCTTGCCGAAGGGCGATAAGATGGAGCTTGTCATTCAAAAAGGAACGGAAATCGGGGTGACGGCATTTCTTCCGTTCGAGTCGGAACGGATGGTCGTCCAATATGATGCGAAAAAAGAAGCGAAGCGGCTGGAACGCTGGAGCAAGATTGCGAAGGAAGCTGCCGAGCAGTCGCATCGTCACCGTATCCCGTCCATTCATTCGCTAGCAAGCTGGAAGAGACTGCTTGCCGTCATCCCGGATTATGATTTGGCACTGTTTTGCTATGAGCGCGAGGGCGATCGGGCACACGGGCTGGGTATCGGGGATGTAGTGCGCGGATGGAAGAAGGAACACGGGATTGAAGCGGATAGCGCGTCGGATGTTCAACCCAACATTCTGCTGATTGTAGGGTCTGAAGGCGGTTTTACCGAGCGCGAAGCGCAGGAAGCACAGACCGCCGGTGCAAGATTGGCCGGGCTGGGCAAGCGTATATTAAGGACGGAGACGGCAGGTCTTGTTGGCTTGACCTGTCTACTATATGAATCTGGAGAAATGGGAGGAGCGTGAGCATTATGCCAACCGTCGCGTTTTATACACTTGGCTGCAAAGTAAACTTCTATGATACGGAAGCGATTTGGCAGTTATTTAAAAATGAAGGATATGAGCAGGTTGATTTCGAAACAACGACTGCAGATGTTTATTTGATCAATACCTGTACCGTTACGAATACGGGGGACAAAAAAAGCCGCCAAATTATTCGTCGCGCCATCAGACGGAATCCGGACGCCATTATTGCAGTAACGGGCTGCTATGCGCAGACCTCCCCAGCTGAGATTATGGCGATCGAGGGAGTCGATCTTGTTATCGGTACGCAAGACCGTGAGAAGATTATGTCCTTTGTGAAGCAAATACAGGATGACCGCAAGCCGGTTAATGCCGTTCGGAACATTATGAAGACTCGCAGTTTCGAGGAGCTGGATGTACCGGATTTCGCGGAACGCACGCGTGCTTTCTTAAAGATTCAAGAAGGATGCAACAACTTCTGCACCTTCTGCATCATTCCTTGGTCGCGCGGCTTGTCGCGCAGCCGTGAGCCGCAAAGCGTACTGGAGCAAGCGAGGGCGCTAGTTGCCGCAGGCTATAAGGAGATCGTACTGACAGGCATTCATACTGGCGGATACGGTGACGATATGGAGAATTACAACTTGACCAGTCTGCTCTGGGACTTGGATAAGGTGGAAGGTCTGGAGCGTATTCGCATCAGCTCTATTGAAGCAAGCCAGATTGACGATGCGATGATTGAAGTGCTGAATCGGTCCAGCAAAATGTGCCGCCATCTTCATATTCCGCTTCAAGCCGGCGAAACTTCTGTGCTTAAGCGGATGCGCCGCAAATATACGACGGAGGAGTTCGCGGCGAAGATCAAGCGTCTTCACGAGGCCATGCCTGGCGTCGCAATTACGACGGATGTAATCGTCGGCTTCCCGGGAGAGACGGACGAGATGTTCGAGGAGGGCTTCCGTTTCATGGAAGAGCTGAAATTTGCGGAGATGCACGTGTTCCCGTACTCCAAGAGAACAGGTACGCCTGCGGCTCGGATGGAAGACCAGGTGGACGAAGAAGTCAAAAACGAACGTGTGCATAAGCTGATCGATCTGTCTGAGAAGATGCAGCTGGAATATGCGGAGCAATATGTGGGCGCTGTGCTCGACGTTATTCCGGAGCGCGAATACAAGGGCGCACCTGGTGAAGGCCTCGTTATGGGATACACCGATAACTATTTGCAGGTCGTCTTCGATGGAACAGAGGAGATGATTGGCCAGTTGTGCCGTGTGAAAATAACGGAAGCGGGCGTGAATGAATGCCGCGGCCAGTTCTTACGCGTTATGGATTCCGGATTGCCAGCGGAAGACACGGATGCGGAAACATTCGTGTATGAGCGTCCGGAAGCTTTGCGAGCTTAACGATGAGATTAAAGCGGGATTCCCTATTCTTTTTACGTTAGAGGGTGAAAAGATGAAGGAATCCTTTGCTGCATATACTAATGCGTAAATGTTGCTGGGGGGAATAGACATGTTGGAAATTTCAGCGGGTGGAGTCGTGTTCCGCCATAATGAGCACGGACAGCTTCAAATTCAGCTCATTCAGGATCGCTATGGCAAAGTGTCGCTTCCGAAGGGCAAGATGGAAGCGGGGGAGACGGTAGAGCAGACCGCTCTCCGCGAGATTGCCGAGGAGACTGGGCTGGAAGGCAAAATCGTCGCCCCGATCGACCAGATCAAGTATCAATATGAGCATGCCGAATACGGAACGGTGAACAAGGAAGTTCACTACTATCTTGTGGAAGCTGTTGGCGGCAAGCATCAAGCGCAAGTGGAAGAGATTCGCGGCGTGGATTGGTTTGAGCCGCTCGAAGCTTGGCGCCGTCAGAAGCAATCCGGGTACGATAATAATCATCGAATTGTGGCAGGCGCTCTACAATTGTTGGGGTTGCCTGTAACCTGATTCATTCTAACGAAGTTCAATGGTATCCAAACGCCGCCAGGCTTTCATATAGCATAATGGAAGTGCCAGAATGGAGCAGGCAATATTGAAGATAGTCTGGGCATGCGCAATTTGTGAAGCGGGTGAATGGGACAGCCAGCTGGATGCAGCAGTCAGCTCTCCGATAAGCGGCAGGAACAGAAGCGCTCCGCCAATGTTCAGAACCGTGTGGGCATAAGCTACAAATTGCCCTGCCTTCGCTCCGCCAATGGAGGCGAGCAGAGCGGTTACGCAAGTGCCGATATTGGCTCCCAGCACTAGCGCTACACCAAGCTCCGGCGGCATGGCTCCAATGGTTACGAAACCCATAACCAGCCCGATGACGGCAGCGCTGCTATGGACAGCTGCAGTCAAGACGGCGCCTGCTGCAAGCCCCCACCAAATGCCGGTTGCGGCTTTTTCGATGAACCAGTCGAACATAGCGCTTTCCTGAACGGCCGGTCCGATCGATTGCATGAGCGACAAGCCTGCCAGCAGCAGGCCAAATCCACAGACTGCAACAGAGGCAGACCGAAGCGGCTCCAGCCATCGCGGTGTGCCCAGTCGGGGCCATATCCGCGCTTCATTCAGCAGGGCAGTGAGCAGCCATACGGCAAAGGAAGAGGTCAGAAGCGGCGTAGACAATGCTTGGATATTTAATCCGATTAGCTCGGTAGTCAAGCATGTGCCGATATTGGTGCCCAAAATGATGCCTAGCGTACGCGGAAATGAAAGCAGTCCTGCGTTAACTAGGCCGATAGAGATGACGGTAACGGCTGTGCTGCTCTGCAAAAATGCGGTAGAGACCGTACCGACAGCCAGTCCGTGCAGCGGTGTTTTGGTCGCGCGCTGGAGCGCTTGAGAGAGATAGGGTCCCGCAAGTCGATGCAGGGCCAGCTCCATCAGCTTCATGCCGCATAGAAATACGGAAAAGCCGAGCGTCATTGGTACGACAATGGAATGTATCATATCCAAGCTCCCCTTCGTCATGCTGAAGATGCCATATACTAATGGTTATGCTTGCGGGGGGACGAGCATGACAAGCCTTATACATAGAGAGGAAGACTGAACGGTGAACGAGCAAGCTAGAATCGTGCTCAATAAAGCGCGCAAAAAAAGAATCGAGCAAGGCCATCCCTGGGTATTCGCAAGCGAAATTGACAGAGTGGAGGGAGAGGCGCAATCCGGCGGATTGGTTGATGTCGTAACTCATCAAGGCCGTTATTTGGCTACGGGATATTGGAATCCAAGCTCACAAATTACGGTACGGATTGTGTCCTATGATCCGCTCGGAGCAATGGATCAATCTTTCTTTGAGGAGAGATTGCAACGATGCAAGGAACATCGGAACCGGTTCGTCGCTGATCACGATTGCAGGCTTGTATACGGTGAAGCGGATCTTTTGCCTGGCTTGATCGTCGACCGGTTCGGCGATGTCCTTGTCGTCCAGTTGCTGACGCTTGGAATGGATGCGGCAAGGGATCAGCTCGTCGCCGCGCTTATAGCCGTATTTCAGCCAAAGGGCATCTATGAACGGAGCGATGTCAGCGTTCGCGGTCTGGAAGGACTGGAAGAAAGAACAGGCGTCTTGCACGGGGAGTGCCCATCTATTATCGAGATTCAAGAAAATGGCTTGAAGCTGGAAGTGGATATTGTAGAAGGCCAGAAGACGGGCTACTTCTTCGATCAGAGGGAGAATCGCGCATCCATCGCACCGCTTATGCAGGGCTGGGGCGCTAAAAGCGGAATCAAGCTTATGGAAGATCCAGACGGGGGGAATACCCTTGTGCCTATGAACGCCAATGGCAAAATCGTTACCTTCCCTTACTGGGATGGCGCAACGGTACTGGAGTGTTTTGCCCATACCGGAAGCTTCACACTGCATGCCTGCAAATACGGAGCGAAAAAAGTAACTTGCTTGGATGTATCCCAGCATGCGATCGATACAGCGAAGCGCAATGTAGAACGGAACGAATTTTCCGATCGGGTCGAATTTGTCGTAGCGGACGCATTCCAGTATTTGAGAGAGCAAGTCAAGGGTTTGGATGAGCGGAAGCTGCGCGCAGCTGGCGGTGGAGACACGTCGAAGAAGCTGGAGCAGACTGGCCGCACGTGGGATGTCGTCATTCTTGATCCGCCGGCTTTCGCCAAGACGAGAAACGCGGTCGCCGGAGCTTGCAGAGGCTATAAGGACATTAACTTGCAGGGCTTGAAGTTGGTGAACGAGGGCGGATATTTGGTTACGGCGAGCTGCTCGTACCATATGCGTCCTGACTTGTTCCTGGAGACGATTCAGGAGGCGGCGATTGACGCAGGCAAGATGCTTCGTCTAGTGGAATGGCGGGCGGCGGGGAAAGATCATCCGCAATTGCTTGGCGTAAACGAAGGACATTACTTGAAGTTTGCGATATTTGAAGTGAGAAGCAGATCAACATCGAAGTAGAACGGGCATTTAGCCCTGTAAGACAAGACCTGGGGAGGTGAGCTTATGCCGCTGAGATTAATCATTGGACGCGCAGGTTCCGGGAAGACGACCTATTGTCAGGACGAGATCCGCAAGCAGCTTCAGCGCGAGCCGGATGGTCCCCCGCTTATTATGCTTGTTCCCGAGCAAGCGACATTCCAGAGCGAGTATACTCTTCTTCACCGCGGCGAGCTGCGCGGCTCGCTGAGGGCGCAGGCGCTTAGCTTCCGCAGGCTTGCTTTTCGAGTTATGCAAGAAACCGGGGGCACAGCGTTAGTACCGATAGGAGATACGGGAAAATCCATGCTCCTTTATAAAATCGTCCATCGGCTGTCCTCCAGGCTTGCGCTTTTCCAGAGCGGAGCGGAGCAAGCGGGGTTTATTGAGCGGCTGTCAGAGCTTCTTACGGAGTGGAAGCGTTACGGAGTAAATGCGGAGGGCTTGCGGAAGCTGGATGCTCGCCTGAACTCCGGCGAGCGTCTCGAAGGACTGCTGGATCGGAAGCTGCATGACTTATCCCTGATCTATGAGGAGATGGAATCAAGCCTTGCGGGTCAATACATCGATGCGGAAGACTACTTGGACTTTCTGAAGAGCAGCTATTCGGCCGCGCCTTCGATGCAGGACGCTCAGATTTGGGTGGACGGCTTCCATGGATTCACGCCTACTGAGTACGAAGCGCTGGGATCGATTATGAAGGAAGCGAAGCAAGTCAATATCACGCTTACGCTGGACCGCTTCTATGCATCGGGAGATCGTCCGCATGAGCTTGAACTGTTCCACCCGACAGCGGAAACATGTATCAGACTATCGGAATTGGCTGAAGCACACGGAATCGAGGTTCTGCCGACGTTGAATTTGAATGCAGTCGCCGAATTTCCGCACAGATTCAGCGCCAGTCCCATGCTGGAACATTTGGAGAAGCATTATGACAAGCGTGTGCCGATGCTGCTGGGTAGTCGGAACGAGGCCATGAGTCACGGAATTAGACTTCAATCCGCTTCCGGCAGAAGGGCGGAGGTTGAGGCGGTAGCTCGTGATATCAGGGCGCGAGCTCGCAATGGGGGCTTGCGCTGGAGAGACATTGCCATTCTAACCCGCAATACGGAAGATTACGCAGACTATCTGTCTCTTATTCTTGACGATTACGGCATCCCGCATTTTGTCGATCAGAAGGAAAAGGCGCTTCACCACCCGTTGGTCGAATTTATTCGTTCTGCCTTGGAAACGATTCTGAACGGCTGGCATTATGATGCCGTGTTTCGCTGCATCAAGACGGAAATGCTTTTTCCAATGGACGGCAGTCTGCCAAGGGATTGGTTCGATCGTCTGGAGAATTACGCGCTTGCCGCAGGAATTGACGGATGGAAGTGGCTCGACCGGAGGAGCTGGAGACCGATAGCGCCTCTCTCGCTTGAGGAAGATGATACGATGGAGACCGTCATATCGGCAAAAGCACAGCGAGAATTTGATATTGCTATGGCGGCCAGAGAAGCGGTAGTTCCGTTGCTCAAGAAATTTGAGGATGCAATCGGCAAGGCAAGCAACATTCGGGAGATGTGCGAAGCGCTTTATAAGCTTCTGGATCATTCAGATGCAGCGGACCGGCTGGAGCGTTGGAGCCGTGAGGACATGGAGCGCGGCGAAGCGCAGCGAGGACGAGCGCATAGGCAACTATGGGACAGCGTGATGAGCTTGCTCGATCAGCTTGTGGAGCTGGCAGGAGACGAATTCGTCTCTCCAGAGTTGTTCGCAGGTATCGTGGAGTCAGGGCTGGAGGGTTTGAAGCTGGCAGCTGTGCCGCCAGCTCTTGATCAAGTATTGGTCGGTTCCATGGACCGGACCAGATCGGGACGCATTCGGGCTTGCTATGTTCTGGGAGCCAATGACGGAATTATGCCTATGCGTGTCAAAGAGGACGGTATATTGACTGAAGCCGAACGAGATACGCTTGTTGCTGAAGGCGTTGAGATGGCGCCTAGCGTTCGCAGAAGGCTGCTGGACGAGCGGTTTATGATTTATAACGCGCTTACGACACCAAGCGACCTGCTTTGGATCAGTTGGGCTGAGGCTGATGAAGAGGGGAAGAGTCTGTTGCCTTCCGAGATCATTCGGAGCATTCGCGGCCTGTTCCCGGGATTGCCAACCTATGAATCGGGGGCTGAGCCGTCGGAAAGCATGTCAGTTGATGCGCAGCGGGAATATGCCCAGCATCCCGACCGCACATTGACCCATCTTATCGCAGCGCTTAGGCGCTGGCAGCAAGGCAGTCCTATCGCGCCGTTCTGGTGGGATATGTACAACTGGTATGTTGCCCGGCCCGAGTGGCAGTCGAAGCTTCAGTTGCTGACGGGATCGCTAACCTATCATAACCGGGAAAGCCGTCTGCCAATGTCCCTCGCCAGAGAGTTGTACGGTGAGCGAATGACGGTCAGCGTCTCGCGGATGGAACGTTTCGTCTCTTGTCCATTCCAGCATTTTGCCATACACGGACTCAAGCTGCGGGAGCGTAAGCTCTATCGTCTGGAAGCGCCTGACGTCGGGCAGCTCTTTCATGCCGCGCTTAGCAAGCTGGCAGGATCGCTGAGCGGTCGTTGGGGCAAGCTCACTCGGGAAGAAGTGAAGGAAGAGGCTTCGAAGACGGTTGATGAGATTGCGCCCAAGCTGCAATCCCAAATCTTGTTGAGCAGCGGCAGATTCCAATTTATTGCTCGCAAGCTGAAGGAAATCGTTGCCCAGGCTGCCGTTATTCTTGGCGAGCATGCCAAGCGCGCTCACTTCCAGCCCCTCGCTACGGAGCTGGACTTCGGTCCTGGGGGCACCTTGCCTGCTTTGGTGCTTCCATTGCCAAGTGGAGGGGAGATGGAGGTTGTCGGTCGCATTGATCGAGTGGATGCCGCCAAGACGGAGGAGGGCCTTCTGCTTCGCGTATTGGACTACAAATCAAGCGCAACATCGCTCAAGCTGGAGGAGGTTGTACATGGACTATCGCTGCAAATGCTGACTTATCTGGATGTTCTCATTACGCATTCCGAAGGTTGGCTTGGAGAAGCTGCATCTCCAGCAGGCGTATTGTATTTCCATGTGCATAATCCGCTGCTTGCCCTCTCGAATGGCCTGTCGGCGGAGGAAGTGTCGGATAAGCTCCTCAAGCGCTATAAGACGAGAGGATTGCTTACGGCGGATGCCGAGGTTACCAGGCTGATGGACGGTGAACTTGATACGGGCCATTCGGACTTGCTTCCGGTTGCTTTGAAGCGGGATGGAAGTTTTTACAGCAGTTCGTCGGTTGTCACATCGGATCAATGGACCACCTTGAGACGATCAGTTAGAGGCATGATCAGCAGGATCGGCGGTACGATTATGGAGGGTGAGGTATCCATTGAGCCTTACCGGTTGGGGGCGAAGTCGCCTTGCCAATTTTGCGATTACAAGGCCGTCTGTCAATTCGATCCGCTATTCGAAGGCAACGAGTATAAGAAGTTAACCAAGTCGTCCAAGGAGGACGCATGGCGGCAGTTGGAAGGAGTGTGAGACGATGGCAACGATTCGTGAGCCGAAGCCGGTGGACAGCACCTGGACGGATGATCAGTGGGAAGCGATTGTAACCGGGGGGAGAAATGTGCTCGTCGCGGCTGCTGCAGGGTCGGGTAAAACGGCCGTACTCGTGGAGCGCATCATTCGAAAAATATCGATGAACACCGATGTCGATCGGTTGCTGGTCGCTACATTTACGAAAGCGGCTGCCGCCGAAATGAAGGATCGGATAAGGCTGGCGCTGGAGAAGAGGCTGTCATCCGACCCGGATAACGAGCATTTGCGCCGACAGCTCGCTCTCATGGGCCGTGCCTCAATTACAACGCTCCACTCCTTTTGTCTCGATGTGATCCGCCGCTATTACCCGCTTATCGGACTTGACCCGGGCTTCCGTATCGCCAATGAAACGGAGAGCGAGCTGATGCGGCTGGATGTGCTGGATGAGTTGTTTGAGCTTCGTTATAGCGGCGAGGCAGAAGGGAGCGGGGACTTCCTGACGCTGGCTGATCGGTATGGCGGGGAACGCGGGGACGAGCCGCTGTACCAACTTGTTCAAGGTCTGTATGACTTCGCACAGAGCCATCCATGGCCTGAGGTATGGCTTAGCCATACGGCGAGCGCCTTTGAGGTAGCATCGCTGGACGAATTGGAGCAAAGCGATTGGATAGCAAGCTTGCGAGGAGATGCTTTGCTTGGACTCCAGGGAGCGCTCGCCCAACTGCGGAAGGCACTTGACCTGTCTCATATGCCGTCTGGTCCTGCGCCCTATGCAAGCGCGCTTGAAGAAGATGTTAGGCTCATTGAGGGGCTGCTGGATACCGTGCAGTCCACTTCATGGCGCCATTGGGCTGTACCGTTCAGAGAGGCGGCATTCGGGAAGCTGAAGGCGCTGCGAGGCGATGACTATGACAAGTCTCTCCAGGAGCAGGTAAAGGAATTGCGGGATCATGCGAAGAAGCTGGTTGGCAGCTTGGCGAATGAGCTATTCGGACGGGATGCCGACCAGTTTCTGACGGAGCTGGCAGCGCTCGCTCCTCTGATGCGAACGCTTTCCGACTTGGTCATTGAATTCGGCAGACGGTACGAAGCGGCCAAGAGGGGGAAGGGATTACTCGACTTCGGCGATCTGGAGCATTATTGTCTTCGCATTTTACGGGATGCTTCGTCCACTCCGGAGCAGATTGTCCCATCTGCTGCAGCACTAGACTATCAAAATCTGTTCGATGAAATTTTGCTCGACGAATATCAAGATACGAATATGGTGCAGGAGGCGATTGTCTCCTTAATCGAGCGTGCCGGCAATGGAAACAGGTTCATGGTAGGAGACGTAAAACAGAGCATCTATCGTTTTCGATTGGCAGAGCCTAATTTGTTTCTGGCCAAATATAAAGCTTACCGCACGCAAGCAGAGGAAGGTCACGATTCTGCATCGTCTATCGGTCAGCGAATCGATCTTGCCCGGAACTTCCGAAGCCGCCGTGAAGTGGTAGAAGGGGTCAATGGCGTGTTTCGCGGCATCATGAGGGAGAACGTCGCAGAGATGGATTACGACGCTAGAGCGGAGCTTGTATGCGGGGCATCCTACCCTGCACCGGTCAAGCCCGGCAGCTGCAGTATACAATTTGCTATTCTGGATCGCGGGACAAGCGGGGGCGACGATGCAGAGCAGGGGGAAGATGAGTCATTCGGAGAAGAGCAGGACGATGCTCAATCGCGAGCAGAGGAACTTGCAGAGCTGAACGTCGCGCAGCTTGAAGCAAGGTGGATCGCAAGTCAGATCAACGATCTTGTAAGCGGCGATTTTGAGGTCTATGACGGCAAGGGTGGCGGATACCGCCCCATGGAGTGGAGAGATATCGTTATTCTGCTGCGTGCCACCAAGCAGTGGTCTCCTATTCTGATTGAGGAGCTGCAGGCCAAAGGAATTCCGGCCTATGCGGAGCTGAGCAGCGGATATTTTGAAGCCACAGAGGTCGAGACTATGCTGTCGATCTTGCGAGTCATCGATAATCCGCATCAGGATATTCCGCTTGCGGCTGCGCTTCGTTCTCCTATTTTTGCAATGACAGCCGAGGAACTTGCTCGCATTCGGATTCAGTCGGCCAATTCAAGCTATTTTGATGCGCTGATTCAGGCTGCTGGCAGTGAGAGCATGGCGGAGAGCATAAGACTCAAGCTGGCACAATTCCTGGATCAGCTGGAGGGTTGGAGATCGGAAGCCAGAGGGGGATCGCTTGCAGACTTGCTATGGCGCATCTATCGGGATACAGGCTATTACGATTTTGTTGGCGGCTTGCCTGGCGGCGTGCAGCGACAGGCGAATTTAAGAGCTCTTCATGACCGTGCCAGGCAGTATGAAGCGACATCGTTCCGAGGGTTGTTCCGGTTTCTGAGGTTCATCGAACGCATGCGGGAGAGCGGCGGCGATCTGGGGACTGCAAGGGCAGCAAGCGAAGGCGAGAATGTCGTCAGAATTATGTCTATTCACAAGAGTAAGGGATTGGAATTTCCGGTGGTCTTCGTCGCAGGCATGGGCAAGCTGTTCAATCAGCAGGATACAAGAACATCATTTTTGAAACATAAGGAGCTTGGCTTCGGTCCTCGTTATGTGGATCCCGATCTTCGAATCAGCTACCCAACATTGCCGTTCCTTGCCATTCGAAAAAAACTTAAAATGGAACTGCTGGCCGAAGAAATGCGAATCTTGTATGTAGCCTTGACCAGACCAAAAGAAAAAATGTTTCTAGTTGGAACGGTAGCCGATTCGGCCAAAGCGATGAATCGCTGGTTAGCCGCGCTGGATGATTCCGGAGAGGTTACGGATTATCATGTGGCCTCCGCCCGCTCTTACTTGGACTGGTTGGGTCCACTTTCTGTACAGCGATTGGCCCTCCAAGAAGAGAAGGACTCGGATTGGAATGAAATGTCGGCTGATGACAGACCTGAACGATGGGAAGCCGGTATTGTACCGGCTATGCTGCTCGGCAGCGAAGCTGCGGCTGGCATGGAAGAAGCAATCGATGAAGACTCTGCTGTTAAACAGCTCAGGGCGGATGCGATTGAATCGCTTGCCTTAATCGAGGAAGTGCCGGAGGATTCAGAGCTTCGAGCCCGACTGGAATGGACGTATCCTTATGTGGCCGCGGAGAGAGTTGCAGCTAAAACCTCCGTAACGGAGATGAAGCGTCTTAACGCTGAACCAATGGGAGATGCCAATAGTCTTGAGACTATTCAAGAAGCGGCTTACGGGCTGACTGAGCCTGTTGAAGCCGAACCAACGGAAGGCGGCAGCAGCTCGGGCGCCTATACGCTTCGGCTGCGCAGGCCGTCCTTTATGGAGGAAAAGTCGCTGACAGCTGCTGAGAAAGGCTCCGTACACCATTTGCTGATGCAGCATGTTCCGGTAACTGGCACCATTGATAAAGGGGTTATTGAAGAAACGCTCTCGGCTATGGTAGTCAAACGTTTATTAACCGAGAGACAGGCTAGCGTTATCGATGTAACGGCCATTCTGGCTTTCTATACCAGTGAGATTGGCCGGCGTCTTGCCTTGGCAGACTGGGTGAGAAGAGAAGTTCCGTTCAGTTGTATGTTTCCCGCTAGCCGCGTCTATGGGAAGAGAGATGCGGGACTGGATGATGAGTCGATTCTTATTCAGGGCGTTATCGATTGCCTGTTCGAGGACAAGAATGGCATTACACTGCTGGATTACAAGACGGATCGCATCTATATGAGCAATTGGGAGCAGGCGGCGGAACGCCACAGGTTTCAGTTGGAGCTTTATGCCGAAGCGACCGAGGCAGTGCTGAAGCGGAAGGTCGATGAGCTTTATTTGTATTTCTTCGACGGTTCAAAGCTTATTAAGCTATAGGAGCAACGCCGTCATGATTAACGATGAATCGGGAGGGAGAATCGTGGAACAGCAACAAAACGTTAAGCGTTCTTGGGCGCTGCCTATTACATTAGTTCTGCTTGTCTTTAGCTCAATGGGCAACATTCTGTTGTATACCAAGCATATCGAACATACGAGAGGCAATACTGTGCAGACCGGGGAGTCGATTTTTCAAGGTTTTAAAGAGGGCCAGGAGCAGCTAGCGCACTGGAGTGCGTATTTGGAAGAGGTACTATCGAGGGCGGAATCGGAGCCGTCGTTAGCCCGCCTGACGGCTGTTCATATGGCAGACGGAGTCGCCAGGGAGCATGCAGGTTTGGCTGTCCTGATGGAGCATGCGGGAATGATCGATTCTGCTAACTTGGGGCAGGCGGCGGATAGCTATGCCGCCTACGAGCAAAAGCTGGAAGGGACGCTTAGAAGCGTCGGTACCGGGAGCGGCGGATTGACGGAGACGGAACGGCAATCGCTGGGCGAAGTGCAGTCCTCCTTTGTGAAACTGACAGAGCTTTTGTCCGCATTTCATTTTGGTATGGAAGGTGACCGCAATTCAATGATTCGCCTAACAGGCGGACATGATTGGATTGATATCGCGGAAGAGCTGCATAAGGAGCTTCGCGAATACACGGGAGCTTAGTAATGATCACCGTTTGTTTAGTAGCCATTAGCCTACCGTTGCATAAGATGGTGTAACAGGAGGCTGATAGCAATGAGCAACGTCAATCCGCACTTGACCCAAAATAAAAGTGTATGTGAGAAGCATATGAATCGTTATGTGGTGATCCAAACAAACGATGGTCAATATCACGATGGAATCGTGGAGAGCGTAGATGACGAAAATGTATATTTGGCAATTCCTCACTGTCCGGGGGATGAAAGAGCGTTTTTCCCTTATGGCGGTTACGGCTACGGAGGGTACTACCCGCGCAGGCGCTTTTACCGCAGAGGATTTCCGCTCGGCGGACTGCTTGCCTTGTCTTTATTGCCATTTTTTATCTAGTTCTAACCGTTTGATTCGCGCCGAACATGGGAAAACCCATGTTCGGCGTTTGAGCATTGGACTAGCGCTCATTTTTTTTGTATGATAGTAGGTAGGAAATGGTGAGGAGGTAGAAGAAGTATGGACTGCATTTTCTGTAAAATCGTTGATGGTGCCATTCCGTCGAAAAAAGTGTTCGAAAACGATCGCGTGTTGGCTTTCCAAGATATTCAGCCAGCGGCTCCCGTACATATATTGATTATCCCGAAGAAACATATTCCAACTATGAATGATGTTGCAGATGAGGATAATGAACTGATCGGAGAGCTATTCGCCGTAGCGCGCCAGATCGCCCAAGAGCAAGGTATCGCGGAGGCGGGTTACCGTCTGGTCAACAACGTGAACGAGGATGGGGGGCAAATCGTCTACCACCTGCATATCCACTTGCTGGGCGGCAAGAAGCTCGGCGCATTAATTGCAACCTAACGGAAGTTGACACTGGGTTTTAGTTTACTTTATAATGAAGTTTGATAAACCGTGTTATAGCTCTGGACGGTCTGTTTCGGAGGGAGGGAAAACTGGTGTCTGAAACTAAAGTTCGCAAAAACGAAACTATTGATGCTGCGCTTCGCCGCTTTAAACGTTCCATCGCTAAAGACGGTGTGCTCGCTGAGGTGAAAAAACGCAAGCATTATGAAAAGCCAAGTGTTAAGCGCAAGAAGAAGTCCGAGGCTGCGCGTAAGAGAAAGTTTTAGGAGGAGCCTTGCATAATGAACCTGAGCGAACGATTGACCGACGATATGAAGCAAGCCATGAAGAGTCAGGACAAGTTCAAGCTGAGCACTATTCGTATGATGCGTGCCGCAGTGAAAAACTTGGAGATTGATTTAAAACGACCCCTGGAAGATAATGAAGTGCTTGATATATTGAGTCGTGAAATCAAAATACGTAAAGATTCCCTCCAAGAATTTAAAAAAGCCGGCCGCGATGATCTGGTAACAGGTCTTGCAGCAGAAATTGAAATTATTAGTCAATACCTTCCCGAGCAGCTGACTGAAGAAGAGATTCAAGAGATAGTAAGGCAGACCATCCATGAACTCGGTGCTTCTTCAAAAGCCGATATGGGGAAAGTGATGGGCGCCCTCATGCCTAAAACAAAGGGACGCGCAGACGGTAAACTAGTAAATCAAGCAGTTATGCAATTTCTGCAATAGCATACGATGCGGACACAAAACACCCCTTCTTTGGGGTGTTTTTTTATATTTGTTGAAACAATACGAACGTTGTTACGTATTACAGGGAATACTAGCACGTAAAAAAAGGAGGACGCCAATGGTAAAACATCGACGAATATGGCTTCGCATGAATAAATTAATGCTTCCTTTGTTGTTAATAGCCTTGATTACGGTTTCCTTAACGTCCATCATGCTGCCTGAAGCGCTCGCTTCATCCAAGGGTACGGCCGCAACAGCGGAAGCAGGACCTGCCGTAGTTGTCATACCTGTGAAGCAGACCGTTGAGCCAAGTCTGCATTCCTTCCTGGAGAGAGCTTTCAAGGAAGCGCAGGAGGCCAGAGCCGAGCATATTGTGCTCGTCGTGAACACGCTGGGTGGTCGCGTGGATAGCGCAAGCAAAATTGGAGAACTCATACGTACGAGTCCAATTCCGACAACCGCTTTTGTAGAGGGCAAGGCCGTGTCGGCCGGTACGTATATTGCGCTCAATGCCAATCACATCGCTATGCAGCCAGGCAGTACGATCGGTGCTGCAGCCGTTGTAGACGGAAGCGGAACGCTCAATGAAGATCCCAAAATCATATCGTTCTGGGTTGAACAGATGACAGAAGCGGCAAAGCTGCAAGGTAGAGATCCCAATATCGCAGCGGCGATGGTGGACAAGTCTGTGACTGTCGATATGACCGATACAATCGGTCGTGTGAAGAAGCAGGGAGATATATTGTCGTTATCCGCGTCTGACGCAGAGAAGGTCGGTTATTCCGATCTCACGGCGAACAAAGTAGAGGACGTTGTGAAATGGCTGGAGCTGGATAATCGTGCCCTGATCGAGATACAGCCATCGATTGCGGAGGAAGTAGCTCGTTTCCTCGTTAGTCCCGTTGTCACAACCATATTGCTTATTTTGGGAATTGCAGGGGTTGCGATTGAACTTCTCGTTCCGGGATTTGGAGCTCCAGGTATCGTAGGATTACTGTCTTTTGGACTATTCTTCTTTGGTTCTTATGTATCGGGCCTGGCGGGTATGGAGTCCGTAGCTCTGTTCATAATTGGGATCATCTTATTGATTATCGAGCTCTTTGTGCCAAGCTTCGGAATACTGGGGTTGCTCGGCAGCACATCACTTATAGCCGCGGTCGTTATGTCGGCGCCTAATCCGAAGAGCGGATTCATATCACTCGGCGTTGCAGTTGCAGCTGCTGCGGTTATCGTAGCATTGTTCGCCAGAACGAATAGAGGCCGCGGCATCTGGAACAAATTTATATTGAGAGACAAGCTGAGTACGGAAGATGGTTATTTGTCTGCCGACGACCGTAACACGCTGATAGGTGAGAAAGGAGTAGCGTTGACAACGCTGCGTCCCTCAGGAACGGTACAGATTGGAGAAAGCCGGGTTGACGTCGTTACGACGGGTGAATTCATTGAGGCAGGAAAACCTGTTGTAGTGACTAAGGCGGAAGGTACGTGGATTGTTGTAAAAGAAGTTAAAAGTGAGTAATATACACCCCCTGCTGTAAAGGGGAAATGGAGGTTATCGATATGTTTGGATTAGAACCCGTTGTATCGTTTATGATTATTGCCGTATTGATTATTATTTTGCTTTCGGTATTTCTAAGCTTTTTCCCGGTTATGCTCTGGATATCCGCGCTTGCGTCCGGTGTTCGCATAAGCATTATTACACTGGTTGCCATGAGATTGCGTAGGGTCGTTCCGAGCCGAATCGTCAACCCGCTTATTAAAGCGACCAAAGCCGGCCTTGGACTTAACATTAACCAGTTGGAAAGTCACTTTCTCGCAGGGGGTAATGTTGACCGAGTCGTCAATGCGCTAATTGCTGCTCAACGTGCTAATATTCCGCTGCAATTCGAGCGTGCGGCTGCCATTGATCTTGCAGGTCGAGATGTATTGCAAGCCGTACAGATGAGCGTTAATCCGCGTGTCATCGAGACGCCTGTTGTTGCGGCAGTCGCCAAAGACGGTATTGAAGTTAAAGTAAAAGCTCGCGTAACCGTACGTGCCAACATCGACCGCCTCGTCGGCGGTGCGGGTGAGGAAACGATTATTGCCCGTGTCGGCGAAGGTATCGTTACAACGGTTGGTTCATCCAACTCGCACAAAGATGTATTGGAAAATCCGGACCTTATCTCGCGTACAGTGCTTGGCAAGGGCCTTGATGCAGGTACGGCATTTGAAATTTTGTCCATCGATATCGCGGACATAGACGTAGGCAAAAACATTGGCGCTCACTTGCAAACAGAACAGGCCGAAGCCGACAAAAAAATCGCTCAGGCGAAAGCCGAAGAGCGCAGAGCGATGGCTGTTGCGCAGGAGCAAGAAAACAAAGCCAAAGTTGTCGAGATGGAAGCAAGAGTGGTGGAGTCCGAATCTCAGGTGCCGCTTGCCATGGCTGAAGCGCTCAAGAGCGGCAAGCTTGGCGTGATGGACTATATGAACATGAAAAACATTGAGGCGGATACGAAAATGAGGTCCTCCATTGGCGAGACGGATGGTCCGACCGACGACAAAGACGGACGTTAAAGCTGCCGATAGTGTCGCCCGAGCTTCCTCGGGCGAGACTGTCACATGGAGGTGACGCTTAATGGATATCATCGAATTTTTGACGAAGTATTTTTATTTTATATTGATTGCATTGTTTTTTGTGGCGAGAATGTTCAGTAACTCTGGAAATAAACGTAAACCACCCCAAACCATGCCGACTTTCGGCGGCGACCCGTCTCAGGACGGCAACCAGGAGGGGCAGCCTGACTTCCAGCAGGCTCAGCCCGCGGTGGTGCAGACACGTCCAGAGAGTGTCTACCGTACACGTATGAACGCACAGGATGGCCAGAGCGACGATAGCTTCCCTGGCTCCTATCCGTTAGTAGGTATCGATGATCGGTCTCGTAGCGCTGATTATGGATCGTCTGGGGGGCGACGGGGCCGGGCGTCGGCTCAGAGAAGTACAGACAACCGATCCGAAAGCGAGACGATAGCCAATCCTGGAGCTGGTTTGACCAAAAGCGATCTTCGAAAAGCATTTATATGGTCAGAGGTGCTTGGCGCGCCAAAAGCTAGGCGGCCATACCGCAGACCATAAACCAAAGAAGTCCTCCCCCAGTCGCAGACGACTGATGGAGGACTTCTTCTGTTATAAGACTACCTAAACGAAAACCGAAGATGGCGGTGCCAGAGCAACCCTCTGAGCATCGCCATCTTTTTTTGAAAGGGAGTCGATTAGCAGAACCGTCCATCAAGTGAATGATTTAGTTTTAGGACAGGTCCCCAGGTCCGCCGCGTTAGCAGCTTAAACCCACTGCCTCCCCGTTTTTCTTGAAGACCACATATTCGAGCTGCTCTTAGCATAATTTGGTATAGCACATCTATAACGTCATAGCTGTGCTTTCGACGTTCTGCAACCATCAAATGCTTACGATGCGAGGTTTGCTCCGCAAACCTAAGATTATGCTTACGATGCGAGGTTTGCTCCGCAAACCTTTGAGGAGGGCTCATTCATCCCATGCGACATCTAAAAAGAAAATTTCATAAGCTGACGGCCGAGCTGCTCGATATGCCTCAGGATGTCGTATATGACCTTCCACGGCTTACGATGATTGGTGATCGGCAGCTATATATTGAGAATCACCGGGGAGTTGTCCATTTCTCCAGCGAGCGGTTAAGACTTGCCTTAAGCAAAGGACAGTTAGAGGTTACCGGAAGCGCTTTAGTCATTCGTACAATCTGGACAGAAGAAGTGTTCATCGAAGGCGAAATTTCCAATATACAGTTGCTTCCATAATGAATAGGGGGAGAACGGAGTGAAAGAAAAAGGGGTTTCATGGTTGAAGGGTGTCGTTGTTGTAGAAGCGCGAGGCGGTTCGCCCGAGGATCTTGTTAATAAGGCGATAGGGGGCGGGCTCGGCCTGTCTGCCATTCGTTGGACAAGCAAAGGTTTGCTGCAATTTGAACTATCCGTTGGAGACTTTTTTCGTCTTCGTCCGTATTTAAAGGAGACAGGCTGTCGGGTGCATGTGACGGAGCGGAGAGGATTGCCGTTTTGGCTCGTGAAAGCAGAGAAACGAATAGCGTTCGCCGGAGGGCTAGTGCTGTTTTTTGCTATTATTTTTATGCTTTCCTCGCTCGTTTGGAGTGTTGACGTTGATGGCAACGTAAAGCTGTCGGAGGAGCAAATATTGCAGGCGGCGAAGCAAGAAGGGCTCTACCCGATGCAATGGTCCTTCCGGCTGCAGGATACGGACGTCATTTCCAAAAAACTAGTCAACTCGCTTCCGGGTACGACGTGGGTCGGTGTTGAGAAGAAGGGAACAAAGGTCCGGATTCAAGTAGTCGAGATGACGCTGCCGGAGACGCCGTCGCTTCAAAATCCTCGGCATTTGGTCGCTTCCGCCGATGGTGTCGTTACCCAAATCATTGCAGAGGCGGGCAAAGCTGTCGTTCGGAAAAACACGCGCGTCAAAAAGGGACAAACATTGATTTCCGGCTTGATCGGATCAGAGGCGAATTCCAAGGTGGTCGTAGCCAAAGGAATCGTACGCGGGCTTGTATGGTACGAATTCAAGGTTGAAGTCCCGCTCACCCAGCAGGTCAAAGTGTATACGGGCGAGAAAAAAACAAAGTGGTACGCAGTGCTGGGCTCCAGAGCGCTTCAGGTGAGCGGTTTTGGAAAGGAAGAATTCGGACAATCAGAGACGCTAACGAAGGAAGAGCGGATTTCATGGAGGCAATGGTCGTTGCCGATTGGCCGGATGAAAGAAACGGTGATGGAGACGGAGCTCCAGGAGCGATCGCTCACCGTTGAGGAAGCGAAAAGCGTCGGATTGCTGCAGGCGAAAGCGGATGTCCTTGAAAAAGCGGGGCGTGATGCTGTCGTCGTTGATGAAATTGTTTTGCATGAAGAGGCTGACAATGGTAAAGTTTATATGAAAGTTCTTTTTGAAGTGGAGCAATCATTAGTCACAGAAATGCCATTAGTCCAGATGCAGGGAGACTGAGTATTGTTGCAAAATGAATGGTCTACAGTAAAAGTTCCGCTTGAGAATGCTGCTGAAGGTTTAGCGCTTTTCGGGCCGCAGGATAAGTTTTTGAGATTAGTGCAAGAAAGCGTTGAATCGACAATTGCTACGCGCGAAGCGGAGATTGTCATAACCGGTCCGGATAAGGAAAGGGACTCGCTGGAACAATTGTACCGCGTTCTGCTGCAGCTTGTTCGCGGCGGCTACAACCCGACGGAGCGCGATATTGCATACGCGCTGGAGCTGGCACGGACGATGCAGGCAGAAGAACTGCTGGACCTCTTCAAGAAAGAGGTCGCGTCGACCTTCCGCGGCAAAAAAATAATGGTCAAAACGATTGGTCAACGCCATTATGTAAAGACGATCCGCAAGAAAGATATCGTATTCGGCATAGGTCCTGCTGGTACGGGCAAAACCTACCTCGCTGTTGTACTGGCAGTCGTTGCTCTGAAGGAAGGGGCAGTCAAGCGTATCGTATTGACGCGTCCTGCGGTTGAAGCGGGCGAGAATCTAGGGTTTTTGCCAGGAGATCTGCAAGAGAAGGTAGACCCTTATCTGAGACCTCTCTATGATGCGCTCCATGACGTGCTGGGTCCAGATCAGACGGTGAAAGCGATGGAACGGGGTTTGATTGAAATTGCTCCTCTGGCTTATATGCGCGGCAGAACGCTCGAAGATTCATTCATTATTCTGGATGAAGCTCAGAACACGACGCCGGAGCAGATGAAGATGTTTCTAACGCGTCTTGGCTTCGGCTCCAAAATGGTCATTACCGGCGACGTGACGCAAATTGACTTGCCGAGGGGCAAGACATCCGGTCTCATCGAAGCTCAGCGCATTTTGAAAAACATTGAAGAGATTGGGCTGATCTTTTTTACGGAAGGCGATGTTGTGCGTCACTCCTTGGTGCAGAAGATTATTATGGCGTATGATGTGCATGCCGAGAATAAATCCTAGAGAGGATGGATAGCCGCATGAACCAGAACGGGACAAGCAAGCAGGCGACCGTAAAAACAGCCAAGATACAAGGCTGGAGACAAAGTCCTGCCGTCAGATGGACGCTCATGGCTATGTTCGTGCTGCTATTCTATATTAGTCTTGCGCCGCATGTCATACCGGAGACATACGATATTGCAGAAGGTTCGGTCAGTGAGAAGGATATTAAGGCCCCGTTTCAAATCAGGGATGATAAGGCCACCCGGCAGGCGGAGGAAGAGGCGGCCAACCGGATCGAGGATAGCTACAAAATCGTTCCGATGAAAAACGAATTTCTTGTAGAGCAGATATTATTCCGGATCGAGCAGCTTAATATGGACGATCAGGTTACAAACCAGAACAAAATCGATATTTACCGTACTGAAATTCCCGGTCGCTATACCGAGCATATCGATACATTTGTGAAAATGAACATAGGAAAAGGTACATATTCCGATACGCTGCTGGAGGAAATGTCCAGAGTCGCCAAGGAACAAAAGTATGTCATTCCGGAAGAGACGTTCTACAAGATGCCGCAGCTGACGATGGAACAGTTGAACGATATGCGCAAGGTTGCTATGAACATCGTGAAGAAACTGACAATTGAGCAGCTCAGGGAAGCAGAGACAGCCCGGACTCAAGTAGCGGAACTGGTCAACGCGAGCTCGTTGTCCAACCGGACAGCGAGGGAAATTGTTCAGGAGCTGGCGCGGTTCACGATTATGCCGAACAAGTTTCTGGATAAGGAAGCGACCGAAGAAGCGCGTGTGCTAGCGAAGCAGAATACGCCGCCGGTCGTCATCAAGGAAGGCGACATATTCGTAAAACGAGGACAGACGATCACGCCGGAGCTGTACAAGCTGTTGTCGGATTCCAACTTGCTGCAGGACAAGAAACATTATTGGCCGCAGATGGGATTGCTTATTCTTTCCTTCATGTTTATAATCGCCATCTACGTGTATCTGCATCAATCGGGCGGAATTAACGGATTAAAGCCGCGTTACGGCAATGCCCAATTGCTTATGTTATGGTTAATTTATCTGATCAATACGATTACGATTCAGATTATGGGCTTTACACAGACTGATACTGCCTCGTATGTAGGTTTTTTGGCGCCAGCCGCGTTAGGAGCGATGCTCATTACGCTTCTGCTGGATATGCATTTGGCGATCATCAGCTCCTTTATATTTGCAATCATGGGCAGCATCATTCTGAATACGCACTCCAGTCAACTCTTTGATTTCAGATACGGATTTTTCATTATGGTCGTATCTTTGGCAGCCGTATTCGCCATTCATCGCGCCAGCCAGCGATCGGCCATATTGAAGGCTGGCATTATGGTCAGCTTGTTCGGATCGATTGCTGTTTTGGCTATGCTGTTAATGTCAGAGCAGCTTGACCGCATGCCTTTAATCTATTCCGTTTCTTTTGCATTTGCCAGCGGATTGCTGACAGCAGTTCTCGTCATTGGTCTTATGCCATTTTTTGAAGTTACGTTCGGTATTCTGTCTGCGCTTAAGCTGGTGGAGCTGTCGAACCCGAACCATCCCTTGCTTCGCAAGCTCCTGACGGAGACGCCTGGCACTTACCACCATAGCGTGATGGTTGGCAATTTGGCGGAGGCTGCGGCCGAAACGATCGGCGCTGACGGATTGTTATGCAGAGTGGGCTCGTATTATCATGATATAGGGAAGACCAAACGTCCGAATTATTTCATCGAGAATCAGAGCAACATGGAAAATCCGCATGATACGATTGATCCAAAGCTAAGCAAATCGATTATCGTTGCTCATGCCAGGGACGGATCAGAGATGCTGAAGGCGCATAATATACCGAAGCCAATTCGGGATATTGCCGAGCAGCATCATGGGACAACCTCATTAAAGTACTTCTACCACAAAGCGCTTAAGCAAGCGGAGGAGCAGGGCATCGAGCCGAATTTTACGGAGAATGACTTCCGTTATCCGGGTCCTAAAGCGCAATCCAAGGAAGCCGCCATTGTCGGCATTGCAGACTGCATCGAGGCCGCGGTCCGAAGCTTGCGCAATCCAACGGTAGAGCATGTCGAAGCGATGATTAACAAAATTATAAAGAGCAGATTGGATGACAATCAATATAATGAATGCGACCTAACGCTGAAAGAATTGGACAAGGTTGCTCAGTCCTTGAAGGAGAGTATTATCGGGATATTCCATTCCCGAATTGAATATCCGGATGACGCGAAGGCGAAGGAGGGGACGAATTAACATGAATTTACAACTCGATTACAGCAATGAGCAAGATAAAATCGACATTCCGGAGGAATGGAGCGGCATTCTTACTGAACTGCTGCAGCTTGCTGGTGAAGCAGAAGGAATGACGGAAGGTGAAGTAACGCTAACGTTTATCGATGATGAGGGCATTCATGCCCTAAATCGTGATTATAGGGGTATTGACCGTCCGACGGACGTGCTTTCCTTTGCGATGCAGGATGACGGTACGGAAGAGCTGGATATTATCTTCGAAGTAGAAAGCGAAGATGAACCGGACCCAATCTCGGGTATGCTGGGCGATATTATTATTTCTGTGGAGCGTGCAGTAGCGCAAAGCGAGGAATACGGCCATTCATTGGAGCGGGAGATTGGTTTTCTGTTTGTACACGGATTTCTTCATCTGATCGGATACGATCATCAGGATGATGAATCTGAGGCTGTCATGACGGCTAAGCAAGAGGCTGTCCTGCAGAGGGCGGGTTTGACCAGGTAATGGGCAAGTTCTTGAGAAGCGTGGCCGTAGCGTTATCAGGAATCCGCTTTGCCATACGAACTCAGCGTCATATGCAAATTCACTGTGTTGCTGCTATTCTGGTCATTGGACTGGGATTGATGCTCTCCTTAAGCTTTGTGGAGTGGGCGATTCTAGTATTCGCTGTTGCTCTTGTGATTAGTCTAGAGCTGGTAAATACGGCGATTGAGCAAGCGGTAGACCTTGCAAGCCCCGAGCGCCATCCCATTGCCAAGGCAGCCAAAGATACGGCTGCCGGTGCCGTGCTTGCAGCAACGTTTGGTGCGATAGCTATCGGTGTTATTATTATCGGGCCGCCCTTGTGGCGGCTGTTGTTCGCTTTATAAGAGGGGAGAATAGGAATGGAATATAAGGGTCTATCGGAATCTTATACAACATTAATGCGCGCCGCCAGTGAAGTTATGCGGCGCGCTTATGTGCCTTATTCAGGATTTCAGGTTGGCGCGGCTTTGCTGGATAGGGACGGCCATATACACGAAGGCTGCAATGTCGAGAACGCCGCTTACGGACCGACCAACTGTGCTGAGAGAACCGCCTTGTTCCGGGCCATTGCCGACGGGAAGCAAGCGGGGACGTTTCAAGCTATTGCGGTTATCGGGGATACGGAAGGACCTATATCGCCTTGCGGCATTTGCCGTCAAGTTTTGATTGAGCTGTGTCAACCGGACATGCCAGTTATTATGGGAAATAGAAGGGGCGACTGGACGATCGCTACGGTATCAGAGCTATTGCCAGGGGCGTTTACGCCATCATCGCTTCACAAGGAGGAACATAAGGATCAATGAATCAACCAACGAATAAAGAGCAAGGCGGAGGTAAGTTCCGCTCCGGGTTTGTCGCTATTATCGGAAGACCTAATGTAGGCAAGTCGACGCTTATGAACCATCTGATCGGACAGAAGATTGCGATTATGTCCGACAAGCCGCAAACAACGCGGAACAAAATTCATGGCGTCTATACAACGGATGATATTCAAATCGTATTTTTGGATACGCCAGGTATTCATAAGCCACAGTCCAAGCTAGGCAACTATATGATGCAGACCGCAGAAAGCGCTTTGAGAGAAGTGGAAGCCGCATTATTCCTGGTCGACGCGTCTGAAGGAATTGGCGGAGGCGATCGATTCATTATCGAGCAGCTTAAAAAAGTTAAAACGCCGGTGTTTTTGGTCATGAACAAAATCGACAAGGTAGGTCCTGAACAGCTGCTGCCTATGATTACTCAATATAATGAGCTGTACGAGTTTGCTGAGATCGTACCGATCTCAGCCTTGAACGGCAACAACGTAAGTACGCTGCTGGAGCAGATCAGCCGCTACTTGCCTGAAGGCCCGCAGTATTATCCAGCGGATCAAATTACGGATCATCCGGAGCAATTCGTGTGCGCGGAGCTGATTCGGGAGAAGATTCTTCATATGTCGAGAGAGGAGATTCCTCACTCCATAGCAGTAACCATTGAAGATATGCGTGTACAAGAAAACGGAGTTGTTTATATCGGCGCTGTTATATTTGTAGAGCGGGATTCGCAGAAGGGCATAATTATCGGAAAGCGCGGCGAATTCCTGAAGGAAGTAGGCAAACAAGCTCGTAAGGATATAGAGGCGTTGCTGGGCTCCCGGACATTCCTGGAATTATGGGTGAAAGTGAAGAAGGATTGGCGCAACCAGGATCGCGTGCTGAAGGATCTCGGCTTCCGTAACGACTGACGTTTTTTGCTAAGGATACAGGACCGCCAACTATCACATCCTATAATGGTCTGGAACAGTTTCCGAGGCGAAAGGGATGAATACGAATGCGAGATTTTTCGTGGAAGTATTTTACGTTGACCGGGGATGTCGAATCCTTCATGCTTTATAAGGAAATGGATCAGTACGGATCGTCAGTCCATCCCCATGCTTTGGAAGGTTATGAGGAAGAGCTGGGATTGGGTGAGGAACCGGAATAAGCACGTGGCAGCTTAGGCGGTCATTGGAGGCTCGTTTCATGGGGGAGACGACTACATGCTTCATCGGGTAGAAGGAATTGTAATCCGCAGCATGGATTATGGGGAAAGCAACAAGATTGTTACATTGCTGACGAAGACGAACGGCAAGGCCGGCGTGCTGGTCAGGGGAGCCAAAAAAGTGAAGAGTCGTCATTCTTCTCTGGCGCAGCCCTTCACCTATGGTGAATATCAATACTTCCGAAGCCAAGGCCTCGGCACGCTTAATCATGGTGAGATTATTGAATCTCACCATGATTTGCGTATGCAATTGGATCTATCTGCTTATGCATCGTACGCAGCGGAGCTGACTGACCGTATCTTACATGACGACGAGCCGACCGTGTTTCACTTTGAGCAATTGAAGGCCTGTCTGTCTGCGCTGGATGAGGGGAAGGATCCGCAAATCGTTATTCATTTGTATGAGATGAGAATTCTAACGCTTGCCGGTTATGCGCCGGAGTTGGAGGAATGTATATCCTGCGGCAACCGGGTTGGACCTTTCCGGTTATCGGCTCAAGGCGGCGGCATACTGTGCGGGCGATGCGTCAATCGCGATCCGTCTGCTCCAGTGTTGGGCGAGGGTGCCTATAAGCTGCTCCGTTTGTTCAAAGGACTGGACATGCGCAGACTAGGCTCCATTGCAGTAAAGCCGGAGACAAAGCAGGAGTTGAAGCGGGTCATGCGTCTTCTCATGGACATCCAGCTTGGCTTGCAGCTGAAATCTCGAAATTTCCTGGATCAGCTCGATAAATTAGTTTGACTTTTGACATCGAGATGAATAGAATATAACATTATGAATAGTGGACAATGATGGAGAAAGTAGTTGTGAGTAGTCGACAAATTCAGCGAATCGGGAATAGTGGGAGCCCGGTTGGACGTTCATGACGAAAGGCGCTCCGGAGTCCTAGCGAACAAAAGCGGGTTGTCTTGCGCGAGCAGGATAGCCAAGTAGGGTGGAACCGCGGGAATCAACTCTCGTCCCTACGTCTGTGAGCAGACGTAGAGGCCGGGAGTTTTTTGTATGCCGCAGCCGATACATAGTTGCTCAAGTGTCCTTTGAGGGGACGCAATTTTCATGAAAAAGGAGTCGAGCGGAATGAATTTTCAAGGTATGATTTTGACGCTTCAGCAGTTTTGGGCAGAACAGAATTGTATATTAGTCCAGCCTTATGACGTAGAGAAAGGCGCGGGCACGATGAATCCAATGACCTTCCTGAGGTCTATTGGTCCCGAGCCGTGGAATGTAGCTTATGTGGAGCCGTCCCGCCGTCCGGCTGACGGGCGTTACGGCGAAAACCCGAACCGTCTCTATCAGCATCATCAATTTCAGGTGATTCTGAAGCCGTCCCCGGACAACATTCAGGAGCTTTATCTGGAGAGCTTGAAACGTCTGGGTATTGATGCGAAGGATCATGATATCCGCTTTGTTGAAGACAACTGGGAATCGCCTACACTTGGCGCGTGGGGATTAGGCTGGGAAGTCTGGCTCGACGGTATGGAAATTACGCAATTCACTTATTTCCAGCAAGTAGGCGGCATTGACGCAAATCCGGTTGCTGTAGAAATTACGTATGGTATGGAGCGCCTTGCTTCTTACATTCAAGAGAAAGAAAATGTATTCGATCTGGAATGGGTGAACGGTGTCACGTACGGTGACGTATTCCTGCAACCAGAATTCGAGCATTCCAAATACACGTTCGAAACTTCGGATACAGCGATGTTGTTCACGTTGTTCAACATGTACGAGGAAGAAGCGAAGAAAACAATGGAGCATCACTTGGTGTTCCCGGCATACGATTATGTGCTGAAATGCTCCCATACGTTCAACCTGCTGGATGCGCGCGGCGCAATCAGCGTAACGGAGAGAACAGGTTATATTACAAGAGTCCGGAACCTGGCAAGACAATGCGCTGCAACCTATCTGGAAGAGCGCGAGCGTCTTGGATTCCCACTGCTGAAGAAAGGAGCGGAATAACATGGCTAAAGACTTATTGCTAGAAATCGGATTGGAAGAGGTGCCGGCACGATTCGTGCGCGCCGCTATGAATCAACTGAAAGACAAGACCGAGAAGTGGCTGGCGGACTCCCGCATTCAGCACGGTGAGGTTGAGGTATTCGCTACGCCCAGAAGGCTTGCGGTGCTAGTAAGAGAAGTGGCTGAGAAGCAATCAGACAGCAATGAAGAAGCGAAAGGCCCTTCTCGTAAAATCGCGCAAGACGAAGCTGGCAACTGGAGCAAAGCAGCGCTTGGCTTTGCCAGAAGCCAAGGCGTTGATCCGGAACAGTTCTACTTCCAGGAACTAGCAGGCGTAGAGTATGTCTATGCTCGAAAAAGCAGTATTGGCGCTGAGACATCCGGCTTGCTGCCAGAAGGTTTAAGCCAGCTCATAACATCCATGTCTTTCCCGAAAAACATGCGTTGGGGCAACAATGAGCTTCGGTTCGTTCGTCCGATTCGCTGGATGGTCGCTTTGTTCGGAGAAGATGTTATACCGTTTGAGATTACCGGCGTAGCTACAGGCCATACTTCACGCGGTCATCGCTTCCTCGGAGAAGATGCTGTTATTGGGGAGCCTGGCCAATACCGTGAAGCGCTGCGTCAGCAGCAAGTCATTGTAGACGTAAAGGAACGCGAAGCTCTTATTCTTAAACAGCTTGACGAATTGAAGACGGAGAAGGGCTGGACCATTGCAGTCAAGGAGGATCTGCTGGAAGAAGTATTGTTCCTGGTGGAATATCCGAATGCTCTGTTCGGCACATTCGATCCTTCGTTCCTTCAAATCCCGCAAGAAGTACTTGTTACGTCGATGCGTGAGCATCAGCGCTACTTCCCGGTTCTGGATGAGCAGGGCAAGCTGCTTCCTTATTTCGTTACGGTGCGCAACGGCGATCTCCGCTCTATCGAGCTAGTTGCGAAAGGCAATGAAAAGGTACTGCGAGCTAGGTTGTCCGATGCAAAGTTCTTCTATGAGGAAGATCATAAGCTGTCCATAGAGCGTGCCAACGGCAAGCTGGAATCGATCGTATATCATGAGGAGCTTGGTACGGTTGCCGACAAGGTACGCCGCATTACGGCTGTCTCGGAGACGATCGCGAGCAAACTTGATATTGATCAATCGGCTGCGGTTCATATCTCCCGCGCAGCAGCGGTATGCAAGTTCGATCTTGTGTCCCAAATGGTGTATGAATTCCCAGAGCTGCAAGGCATCATGGGCGAAGATTACGCGCGCAAGCTTGGCGAGAGCGAGCAAGTAGCCAAGGCTATTAATGAGCATTATCAACCGAGATACTCCGGTGATGCGGTTCCATCCGAAATGACGGGTGCAATTGTCAGCCTTGCGGATAAAATCGATACGATCGTTGGCTGCTTCTCAATCGGCATTATTCCAACAGGCTCACAGGATCCATACGCTCTGCGCAGACAGGCTGCGGGCATCGTCAATATTTTGCTGGCGTTCGATTTTAAGCTTCAACTCTCCGAGCTGTATGACATTGCGCTAGATGTGCATAAGCAAAGAGGATTGAAACGTTCCGAAGCCGATGTACGTAAAGAATTAAACGATTTCTTCGCGCTGCGGGTTAAAAACTGGCTGACGGAGCAGGGCTACCGTTACGATATTGTAGATGCTGTAATGACAGCAGGTATCGACGACCTGGTTCAGACAGCCAATCGCGCATCCGCTGTTGCCGCTTGGACGACTGAAGAAGCGAAAGCCGACTTCAAACTGATCGTTGAGCAATTCAACCGGGTAAGCAACCTTGCATCCAAAGCAGCAAGTGTATCCGTTGATCCGTCCCTGTTCGCCGAAAGCGCAGAGGGTAACTTGTATGATGCTTGGATGGGTCAGAAAGAGACTTTCCAGGAAGCAATCAGCAACCGGAAAGTGGATGAAGCTCTCCAATCGCTGGCTTCGCTGAAGCCTGTAATTCAAGCTTACTTCGACAGTGTAATGGTTATGGCACAGGATGAGAAGGTTCGTGACAATCGCTTGGCGACACTGAGGGGCATTGCTGGCGATATCGCGGCCGTTGCCGATTTCTCCAAGCTGGTTTGGTAGTTTGGCGACACCTATTACCAAAGGGAAGGATGAAGGAAGATGACGGAAGCAAGTCTTAGGCCGGAAGTTATCGTCTATGTCGTATCCGATGCGGCGGGCGATACCGGAGAGCTGGTCGTGCGAGCCGCAATCGCACAATTCCATCCCATCCATGCGGAGATTCGAAGAACCCCTTTCATTACGGACGAATCAGCCCTGCAACGCATAACAGAGCAAGCAAAGCTTGCGCAGGCGATCGTCCTCTATACGCTGGTGATGCCGCAGCTTCGGGAGGGCATGAAGAGGCTGGCGGAAGAAAGCGGCATTGCCGCGATTGATTTGCTCGGTCCGTTTATTGAGACGCTTGAGCAGCGGACAGGCAAAAAGTCCAGACAAGAGCCTGGCCTAAACCATGTGCTTGATGCCGATTACTTCCGCAAGGTAGAAGCGGTGGAGTTTGCAGTCAAATATGATGATGCCAGAGATACGTCCGGCGTACTAAAGGCGGATATCGTATTGGTAGGGGTGTCAAGAACGTCGAAGACGCCGTTGTCGATGTACCTTGCTCACCAGAAATATAAGGTCGCAAACGTCCCGCTTGTTCCGGAGCTGAAGCCGCCCGACGAACTATTCAAGCTGCCTAAGCAAAAAATTGTTGGACTTACGATTAATACTTCCTATTTGAACGTTATACGGAAGGAACGACTGAAGGCGCTGGGCTTGCCGAATACGGCGGCCTATGCAACGACAGACCGGATTGAGAAGGAGCTCCAATATGCGGAAGATATTATGAGCAAGCTTGGATGTGTTGTTATTGACGTCTCGCACCGAGCCGTCGAGGAGACAGCCAGCCTCATTATGGAATATATTCGCAGCCAGTAGCACAGTGGTGTCAGCAGGATTTTTCCCCACAGCTGCCGTATATAATAAGGATAGGCAGGCAACATGCAGATTGAGCGGTGATCTATGACAGTCAAAGAAAAACCGACAATAGTAGTAGACGCAGACGCTTGCCCGGTCAAGTCTGAAATAACCGCTGTGGCAAGAGCCTTTGACATTCCGGTTTGGATGGTCGCTTCGCACGATCATCGGATGGAGCCAGGCCCGGGCATTAAGGTGGTACAAGTCGACCGGAGCAGCCAGTCTGTTGATCTGTATATTGTGAACCATGTCTCGGCTGGAGATATTGTCGTCACACAGGACTTTGGACTTGCCTGTATGGTCCTTGGCAAAGGAACCATTGTCCTGTCGCCCCGAGGGGAACAATATACAAATGAAAACATCGACTATTTGATGGAACGCAGACATGAAAGCGCCAAATGGAGACGCGGCGGAGGCCGCACGAAGGGGCCGAGGGCGATGTCTCAAGAGGATCGAGATGCGTTTCAACAAAAGTTGACAAAACTTTTGATAATCGAGCAGGAGAACCATGACGTTTAGCGAATATTATTTAGGACCTACTAAAGTCTATAGCGTTCTCTTGCTGGATGAAGGTGTGATGAACGATGACATACGGTAAAATACCGGAGGAAGTCATAGACGCGGTTCGCAAGCGTCATGACATCGTGGAAACGGTCGGGAAATACGTTCATCTTACGAAGCAGGGCAAATACATGAAGGGGTTATGTCCGTTTCATTCGGAGAAAACCCCTTCATTCACCGTTACGCCGGAGTTGCAGATTTTTCATTGCTACGGCTGCGGCAAAAGCGGCAATGTCATTCGGTTCGTTGAGGAGATCGAGAGCTACTCTTTCCCTGAGGCGGTCCGGATACTTGCGGAGGAAGCGGACATTCCCGTTACTTGGATCTCTGAGAGCGGCAGAGCACAGACCCAGGATCCGAATCGGCAAAAAATCGTAGAAGCGCATGAGCTGGCCATCAAATTTTATCATTACCTGCTGAACAACACGAAGCAGGGCGACCGGGCCAAGCAATATTTGCGTGATCGAGGCATGTCGGATCGGCTGATAGATCACTTTATGATCGGGTTTGCGCCTGATGAGTGGGACGTGCTAACCCGTTTTCTCACGGGCAGAGGCTTCGACCCCGCGTTAATGGAGAAGGGCGGATTGTTATCGGCGAAAAATGACGGCAGCGGTTATGTTGACCGATTCCGAGGACGGATTATGTTTCCGGTATGGGATGGCAACGGCAAAGCAACGGCTTTTGCTGCACGTATCATTAACGACGGTTCGCCGAAGTATCTCAATTCTCCCGAGACGATGCTGTTCACGAAAAGCAAAACGCTGTACAACTTGCACTATGCGAAACCCGCTGTTCGGAAAAGCAAGCAAGTTGTCGTGTTTGAAGGCTACATGGATGTCATTAAGTCATGGAGCGCGGGCGTCAAAAATGGCGTCGCGACGATGGGGACGGCATTAACGGAAGAGCATTGCTCCATTTTGAGGCGACATGCCGAGGAGGTTTTGCTTTGCTACGACGGCGACGACGCTGGACAGGCGGCCGCTTACAAGTCCATTCCGATGCTTGAGGCGGCTGGACTGAAGGTAGAGATAGCACTATTGCCGAAGGGCAAGGATCCGGATGAATATATAGGTGAATACGGACCGGAAGCTTATATGCGTGATATCGTGGACGAGCCTGTCTCCGTTACAAAATTTAAGCTTATATATTCAAGGAAAAACCATATACTGCTAAAAGAAGAGGGTCGAAAAAACTATCTGATGGAAGCGGTAGAAATTGTGGCCGGGCTTGACTCCTCTACAGAGCGCGAAGTGTATTTGAAGGAATTATCCCGGGAGTTCGATATTTCGCTGGATGCGCTCAAGCAAGATTGCCACAGCATTCGGATGGAACAGCAAAAAAAGAAACCCCCAGGGGATAATAACGACAATTCGTGGAATAATGGTAGGAATGAAAAGCGCCGTACGTCTAGGACGCCTAAGCTTCTGCCAGCTTACACATACGCTGAGCGGCGCTTGCTGCATGTTATGATGCGCGATCGTGATGTAGCTGGAGCCGTACATGACCGGATTGGCGATTCCTTTAATGTAGAGGATCACGCAGCGCTTGCTGCTTATTTATACGCTTATTATGCGGGTGGCTATGAACCGGATGCTGCTCGATTTATCGAGTCCCTGCATGATGATCGGCTGGAGGAGACAGCTTCTTCCATTCTTATGATGGACGGAGACTTCCCCTTCGACGAGACAGTAATGGATGCTTATATCGAGACGGTGCTGAAAGTTCCGAAGCTCCGTGAGATAGACGGCAAGAAGGAAGAGATGGTACGCGCCGAGCGTGCTGGCGATGCCTTGATGGCAGCGCGATTAGGTCTTGAGATTATAACCCTAGAGAGACAGCTTAAAGGTTGACTTCATGATTGCTTCTAGGGAGGAGGGAGTCGGAAATGGCGAACGATCAACATACTGAATTAGATACTGAACAAAAGCTGGACCACGTCAAGGATCAGCTGATTGAGGTTGGCAAAAAGAGATCCTCCTTAACGTATAAAGAAATTATGGAGAAGTTGTCTCCCTTTGATCAAGACCCAGAGCAGATTGACGAATTTTTCGAACAGCTTGACGACTTGGGCATTGAAGTATTGAACGAAAACGATGAGGAAAATCCACTTCGGGCTGCTAGCGAGGAAGGTGAGCGCGAACGCGAAGGAGACGACTTCAACTTTGATGACGATCTGGCTCTTCCGCCGGGGATTAAGATTAACGATCCGGTACGGATGTATTTGAAGGAAATTGGCCGGGTACCGCTCTTGTCCGCCGACGATGAGATTGAATTGGCTATCCGGATCGAGAACGGCGACGAAGAAGCGAAGCGCAGACTGGCTGAGGCGAACCTGCGTCTCGTTGTCAGTATTGCCAAGCGTTATGTAGGTAGAGGCATGTTGTTTCTTGATCTTATTCAAGAAGGAAACATGGGTCTAATTAAAGCCGTTGAGAAATTCGATCACCAAAAAGGGTTCAAATTCAGTACGTACGCGACATGGTGGATCAGGCAGGCTATTACTCGTGCCATTGCTGACCAAGCGCGCACGATTCGTATACCTGTGCATATGGTCGAAACCATCAATAAACTGATCCGCGTATCCAGACAGCTTCTTCAAGAGCTGGGGCGCGAACCGACACCGGAAGAAATTGCGGTGGAGATGGAGCTTAGCACGGAAAAAGTTCGGGAAATTATGAAGATTGCACAAGAGCCGGTATCGCTGGAGACACCAATCGGTGAAGAAGACGATTCGCATTTGGGCGATTTTATCGAGGATCAAGAGGCGCTTGCTCCTGCTGACGCAGCTGCGTATGAGCTTCTGAAGGAGCAGCTTGAGGATGTGCTGGATACGTTGACCGAACGCGAGGAGAACGTTCTCCGTCTTCGATTCGGACTGGACGACGGCCGTACCCGTACTTTGGAGGAAGTTGGCAAAGTGTTCGGCGTTACGCGCGAGCGGATCAGACAGATCGAAGCAAAAGCGCTTCGCAAGCTTCGCCATCCTAGCCGTAGCAAACGATTAAAAGATTTCCTTGAATAAAAGTTCTAATGACCTTTCTGCTATTTGCAGCGAGGTCTTTTTTCCAATGAGCGATGTATTCTGATGGAGAGGAATTCGAGAAATGAACCAAGAACGCAGGCAAATGATTGTAAGGGAAATCGATCATTGGCGAAGAAGCAAACTTCTTCCCGATCAATATTGTGATTTTCTGCTGAACTTGTATGCCGATCCAGATGAGGATCAGCCAAAGGCAAGAGCTTCTACTCATACGGTAGGCAAGGCAATTGCAGCTGTTCAGAAGGCAACAGGCAAGCAATGGTTGCTTACATTTGGTTCTTTTACCTTTATTTCCTTCGTTGTGCTTTATTTTAGCCGTTTTCATCCCGCAATGCAAATTGGCGTTGTAATTGGTACCGTCATTGGTTTTCTATGGGTGGGAAGCCGATTGAGAGCCCGTCATGAAGCGGTTGGATTGACATTGACCAGCATTGCCATGCTTACGCTGCTTGGAGGCGGCTTGCATATGCTGAGTCTCCATGAATTGACGCATTGGGGCTGGAAGATGGGAATGGTATCGCTCTGTTCTGTATTCTGGATTATATATGGCATTAAAGCGCGCATTCACGGCTTACATCTGTGTGGCTGGCTTGCGGCACTGCTCGTCTACGGCTGGCTGCTCTCCCGGTTCACTGGAGCTCCTGTATGGTACGAAGTCCAGCTGTACTGGCTGCCGCTTGCCATATTGTTCGGATGGAGTTGCTGGTTTTTCCATCGCTGGACAAAACCTGTATCAGCCATCTTGTTCGTAACTTGTGCACTAGCTTGGTTTATGCCAGAGCTGTATACGCTCGTTGTATTAGATGATTCAGCGTGGCTGCAATTGCAGCTGCTTATTAAAATCGCAATTGGCGGAGGACTGCTCTTCGCTTTGCGCAAGCAATGGATGGTGTGGGTAGCATAATGATTAAATTATCAAGACGTTTGCAACGAATTGCAGATTACATAACAGCAGGCAATCGGGTAGCTGATATTGGCTCCGATCATGCTCTTCTTCCTATTTATTTGCTACAAAGCGGAAGATGCCCTGCGGCGATTGCCGGAGAGCTTAATGAAGGCCCGTATAAAGCGGCCAGAAAAGGCGCTGCCGATGCGGGTTTGCTGCAAAAGCTGGAAGTGCGCAGAGGAGACGGATTGTCCGTTCTTCAAGGCGGCGAAGCGGACAGTGTTACGATTGCCGGCATGGGCGGCAGCTTAATGAGCATGATTCTGGAAGCAGGAGATAAGGCTGGGAAGCTGGAAGGGGTAACAGAGCTTGTGCTTCAGCCCAATGTGGGGGAGGACGATGTGCGACTGTGGCTGCTAGGCAAAGGGTGGCAGCTGTTGGACGAGTCTATATTGGAGGAAGACGGCAAGATATATGAGGTTCTGCATGCCAAAAGATCGGCAGATGCGGCAAAAATCAACGAACAGCTATACGATGGCTCTTTCTTGCCGCTGGAGTGGGACAAGGGAGAGTTGAAGGGGCTTCTTGTGCGAATGGGTCCCCATTTGCTTCGCAAACCGACCTCGGTATTATTGGATAAATGGAAGCTGGAAATCGAAAAGCTGGAGCGGATATGTAAGCAATTAAGCGGATCGGAACTGCCGGAATCAGCTCTGAAAAGAGCACAATTCCAAGGGGATATTAAACGGATTGAGGAGGTGCTTCAATGTTTGCAAACGGCGCAACCATAATACAGTATATGGAGCAGCTGGCTCCCAAACATTATGCGGTCGAGAATGACAAAATTGGCTTGCAGCTGGGCACACTCAACAAAACAGTGTCCAAAGCGCTCATTGCCCTTGATGTGACAGATGAGGTAGTGGAGGAAGCGATCGCAATTGGTGCAAATCTCATTATTGCTCATCACGCCATTATCTATCGCCCGCTGGCCAAGCTGGACACATCAACTCCAGCAGGCAAGCTATATGAAAAGTTGATTAAAAATGACATAGCCGTATATATCTCTCATACGAATCTGGATGTGGCCCACGGAGGCGTAAACGATTGGCTGGCCGATCAAATCGGCATGGAGACGGAAGGGCGTACATGCTTGGAAGAAATTCATACCGATAAGCTCTATAAGCTTGTTGTATTCGTCCCGGAGAGTCATCATGAGGTTGTGCTTGAGGCGATCTGGCGCTCCGGAGCGGGAGAAATCGGTAATTACGGTTGTTGCAGCTTCAACAGCAAAGGAACGGGAACGTTCAAGCCGGGTGAAGGGACGCAGCCATTTATCGGAAGTGAAGGGAAGCTGGAGCGGGTCGATGAAGTGCGGATCGAAGTCATCGTTCCGTACAGTATCCACCGCAAGACGGTGAGCGCAATGCTGAAAGTCCATCCTTATGAGGAAGTGGCTTATGATTTGTATCCGGTTGATCTGAAGGGCAGATCATTTGGACTTGGCCGAGCAGGCAAACTTGTAGAGCCGGCCACTCTTGCCGAATTGGCCCTGAGGCTCAAGGAGTCGTTCGACGTTCCGATGCTGCGGGTTGTAGGCTCTGCGGACCGGCCAATCCGCAAGGCTGCGGTATTGGGCGGTTCAGGGGCTCGTTATGTACGCCATGCTATTTTTGCAGGCGCTGATGTGTTGGTAACGGGGGACATTGATTACCATACGGCTCATGATGCGCTCGCCGCAGGCATGACAATCATTGATGCTGGCCACAACATCGAGAAAGTGATGAAACAACAAGTAGCGGATTGGTTGAATGGCAAGCTGAAGGAGAATAAGTCGGAATCTGTAGCCGTTGCTTCCATTCTTTCGACAGAACCATTCATCTTTATGTAAGCTGATCATAAATCAGGGTTGAGCTTTCGCCGCAAACCTTGTATACTAAATCGTGCATCGGAAAGTTTGACAGACAATCGCTGGCAGCTTGGCTGCGAGAGGAAAGTCCGGGCTCCACAGGGCAGGATGCTGGATAACGTCCAGTCAGCGCGAGTTGAAGGATAGTGCCACAGAAATGGACCGCCGATGGCTGCCGTAAGGCAGCACAGGCAAGGGTGGAACCGTGGTGTAAGAGACCACGAGGAGCGCAGGTGACTACGTTCCTGGTAAACCCCATCTGGAGCAAGACCGAGAGGACGCGGCAGCTTTCGAAGCTGCAGCCTTAGCCCGAGGCGCGTCCGGGTTGGTTGCTGGAGCCATGCAGCAATGTATGGCCTAGATAGATGATTGTCGCTTCACAGTGGGAGGGTCGTTCCCGTTTACACCACTAGAAGTACAGAACCCGGCTTACGGCAAACTTTCCGCACGGAATCCTAATTGAATTCATATGTACAAGAAGCCGCCTGTCGCATGACAGACGGCTTTTTTGTTTGTTTTTTACTATTTGACGATGGAGTCAAGACGGCGTTTTACTTGCTTGGGATAAGTCTGCAGGGTGCCGCTGTAGCTGGTGGCAGCATTCAGCGCCTTCACGATATCGATCTCGCCGTAGCCGAAATAGATATCTTTGCCGCTGGTTCCCAGATCGCGAGCCGAGCTTCGCATGATTTCCATCACTTCCACATTCGTCAACGCCGGATTGGCTGAGCGGATTAAGCCAGCCAGCGCAGCGACGTGAGGACTGGCCATGGATGTTCCTGACAAGGCCGCATACTGGCTGCCTGGATACGTACTGGCTATGCTGTCGCCAGGCGCGGCAACGTCAATGTAATCGCCGTAGTTGGAGAAGGAAGCTTTCTCTTTATTGTTATTGGTTGCGGCAACAGCGAACACTTCAGGATAAGCTGCCGGATAACCGGGGCGTTCCGTATTGTCATTGCCGCTCGCTGCAATGAGAACAACGTCCCGCTCATAGGCGTATTTGATCGCGTCGTGCAGGAAGTCTGCCTGAGCATAGTTGCCAAGGCTCATATTGATCACTTTTGCACCATTGTCGACAGCCCAGATAATGCCTTGCGCGACGGAATACGTAGAGCCTGCTCCGCTGTTATCGAGTACTTTGACGGGCAACATTTTGTTGTACCAGGAAATGCCTGCTACGCCTTCTCCGTTATTGACGGAGGCTCCAATAATGCCGGCGACGTGCGTGCCGTGTCCAACATCGTCATCGGGTGCTTTTTTCTGATCGACGATGTTTTTGCCGCTAAGCAGCTTGCCTTGCAGATCGGGATGGTTGCTCTGCACACCTGTATCCAGAATGGCGATAACGACTCCTTCATCGCCTTTCGATACGTTCCAGCCCTTTTCCGTTTCAATAGAAGGCAAGTTCCATTGATATTTGGAATAGAGTGCGTCATTGGGAATGATGGGATCCCCTGCTGCCCCAGCATTTTCGTTCGTCAAGTACAGATAATGAGGCTCCGTATATCGAGGGTTCCATTTCTGCTTGAAATATTGCATAAGCGCTTTGGTTTCCAGTGATTTCGAGCGGAAGACAAAGGTGTCGCCAATTTGCTGCATGGATTCAAAATGGATATCTTTGCGAATACGTTTCATATCCGCTTCGCTCAAGTCGCGATTGAAGTGAACGACGACATCGCGAATATGATAATGGCTTGCATTGCCGTTATCTTCGCCTGTGCGTACGGTCGTATCGACAGTCGAGTTGGGCTTTACGGATTCAATGCGGTAGTTGCCCTCAGACGGGTAGGGGATAAGCCGCAAGTTTCGCTTCTGATGCATCTCCACCTGCTTGAGAATATCTTGCTTGACGACGCCAACGACGCCGTTTCCATGGTGTTGCTCATCCGGTTCACCAAGCACGATATAACGGCTGCCGTCTGTGCCCTCGAACGGAGGCGATTCATAAGGTGAGCCTTTGGCAACATGAGAAACGGCTTCACGGGTGTAGGAGCCAGATTCATTGGTTTTCGTTGGCGGCAGCTGCCCCCGTTGGTGCGACTGGCCTTTAGAGATCCAGTCCAAATACCCAATATGGGAATGCTCATTCAACAGGGTTTCCATCGTCTGGAGAGCCTTCGCTTGCGACTCGCCTCCAGCGTTCAAAATATTGCGGAAATCCTTTTTGGTCTCTGTTGCAACGAGCAGGGCTGTTGCATTCATGTCATTTTGCAAGGCGGCCAGCTTATGCTTTTGCTCGTGATGTGCGGAAAGCGGCGCAGGCTGGGGTGGCGGCTCCTCATTTTTTTTAGCAGGAGCGTAGAATGGCGTTGCGGGAATAAGCAGCGCGGCTAACGCGATAAGGGTGAAAGCGGCTATCCAAGATTTTCGCATACGGAGTCCTCCATCCATCCAAAATGGTTCATAACATCTTCGTCTTAGATTCCGAATGAAGGGAACAAATTATGCGGTCAATTCGTGAAACGCCAGTACCGTTTCGATGGAATTTGTGGTACGATGTGTGTTGATATAGTTTTTTTTTGTTTGGAATTTGGAAAGGGGATCTACCACCATGCCATCGACTAATGTTAAAGCGCTAGCTGAATCTACACGCGAAAAATTAAAAGGAGCTGTTGCGCAGCTGGAACCGTTCCTCAATGACCACTCCTTAACCCAGCTGACAGGTGAAGAAAGCGGAGAAGATGCGACGATCTTCTATAAAGGACTGCTTTCCGACCTGCGTCATTTGCTCGTATATTCTGAAGTTTCGGTAGAAAAACTGGGCGTATTGCTCAGAAGACCTAATTTGGACCATGAGTTTGGTGAGCGCGCGCTGTATGAAGCATATCATCACTGTGTCAATGCGTTCTTCTATCCGAAAAATGAATGTTATTCCGAAGACGGACGTTACGCTTACACAGGTCAAGATGCAATCCGTTTCAGGTTTAAGCCTGTACGCGAAGCACGCAACGTTGTACTCGGCGTATCCAAGGTGTTCGAAGAGCTCCGCGACGATCTGGCGTATTATGAAAGCGACTATATGACGCAGCGCCGCATGCAAGGCTCAAAATAAGGCAGAATGAATCACTTCCGCGCGAGGAACAATGTGTAGCGGAGGTGATTTTTTATGCCGAAGGGCGTATCCTGCAGCGTCGCGAATTGCAGCTTCTGGGAAGAGGGCAATAATTGCGGCGCAAAAGAAATTATGATCGATATTGACCAACATGCCAAAGGATCGTTTGACTTGGAATTTGCCGGAGATGAGCTGGGTCTGTTCCATCAAGACCAAGCAGCGGAGTCCGCTGCCACTTGCTGCCACACCTTTAAACCAAAGGAGTGATTGGGATGGATCGGAACAGAGACAACGAAGTGGAATACCGAAGGTCTTCCGAACCGGAAACTGAAGCTAATTTCGCGCCCACCAACAGTGGCTACCCCACTCAGATGGTGAACGTCAATGAAGAAATGGGTGCCGACTTTGCTTATGGCATGCCGGTGACGCATACGGAGCGAATAGCGAGCCGTCCCGAGCAGGCGGGCCAGGAAGTCGTAACCGAATCGAAAGGATATGCGCTTGGCTGGGTATCGCTTGTATTCGCTATCGCATCCTGGTTCATCTGGCCGGTACTGATGGGGGCGACTTCAGCCATTCTTGGCTTTATTGCTTATCGTCAAGGCGCAAGAGCGCTTGGTGTATGGTCCATGTCGCTCGGTCTTATCGCAGTCGTGCTTAATCTGGTCATCGTTCCATTTTATTATGCTTTAACTTAAAGCGCATAAAGACAAGGCAAGGCTCCTCCGAATCGGAGGGGCCTATCTTTTACGTCAGCTGGAAAACGGTGTATGATATTGATAGAATAGATATCCACGATTGATATAGAGCAAGTGGAGGGGGAAAAACGATGATCATCGATATATCCCATGTGACGTGGGAGCGCGGAGAAGACATTATCCTGGATGATGTGAGCTGGCAGGTTGGCGAACGAGAGCATTGTTGTTTATTGGGACTTAACGGCTCGGGTAAGACGACGCTGCTCAATATGATAAATGGATACATATGGCCGACTAGCGGGAAAATTAGCGTTTTGGGCCATACATTCGGAGAATACGACTTGCGGGAGCTTCGCAAAAGCATCGGGTGGGTGAGTACCTCTCTTCAACAGAAGCTATATGGAAGCGAAAAAGCTTTGCAAATCGTGCTAAGCGGGAAATTTTCTACCATTGGCGTGTACGATAAGCTGGAGGAAGAAGATATGGAGCGGGCACGAGCCCTTATGGATTCGCTCGGCTGCTCGTCCTTCGTGGAACGCACTTATGATACGTTGTCTCAAGGTGAACGCCAGCGGGTGCTCATAGCGAGAGCGCTGATGAACTCGCCAAAGCTGCTAATTCTGGACGAGCCGTGTACAGGCCTTGATATTTTCGCTAGAGAGAGCCTGCTGTCGATGATTGACGCGATTGCCAAGGGAAAGGATGCGCCGACGCTCATCTACGTTACTCATCATGTAGAAGAAATATTGCCTTGTTTTACAAAAACGCTGTTGCTTAAAAAAGGGCAAGTCTACGCATCGGAGGCAACGGAAAGCTTGATGACTTCCGATCGGATGGGAACATTCTTTGATGTACCGGTTCATATCGAGAATCGTTACGGAAGATATTGGTTATCTGTTAAGGGGGATGCATGGAACATATAACAGAGCCGCGTTCGCGTAGCCGCAAGGCGGCGAACTGGTTCAAGAAGCGTCATGCCCTTCGGCTGAAGCGGGAAGGTTTCGTTACACGGTTTGCCGCAGGCTTGTGTATGCTGTTCAGCGCTGTATCCATGTCTCTCGCCGTGCTGGGAATGCCGACAGGACTTGGTGTATGGATAGATATGTTTATCTTTCTGACGGCCAATGCTTTGCTTATGTTCGTAGTTGGATATGTTTTGTCGTTGCTTTTGTCATATATGTATATACCGCTTCCGCGTAAGCTGACGGCATATGTGGTGTACACGGCCGCTCAAAGCACGGTCATTCTTTATTTCACAGAGCTAGGTACAGTAATCTCTATCCTGCTTAGCGTGACTTATGCTTTGGCAGCATTATTGATCGGACTATTATTTGGTTTTTTGCTGAGTCTGGAGGTTCCTCGCACCGCCAAGGCGGCGCTGGCTGTCGCGTCTGCCGTGCTGATCATCTCAATACCGCTCTATGCTGGCTGGCCTGCTCCGGCCAAGCAGCCGGAACGTGTCGATGCAGCTTCGCAGGACTATGCGGAGCCTCTGGTTGCACCGAGCCGGATTGAAGCAGGTAATCCAGCTGAGCAAGGCAATTACAGCGTTAAGACGTTCAGCTATGGCAGCGGTCAAGACAAACACCGCGATATATTCGGCAAGGGTGTTGACGTTGTAACAGAGACGATTGATGCCTCGGACTATATTACAAGCTGGTCGAAGCTTAAGACGCTGTTCTGGGGCTTTGACGAGCACAGTCTTCCTCTTAATGGCCGCGTATGGATGCCGGAGGGCGAGGGGGAGTTTCCGCTTGTCCTTATTGTGCATGGCAATCATTTGATGGAGTATTTCTCTGATGGAGGATATGGCTACCTGGGTGAGCTGCTGGCAAGTCGAGGCATGATTGCGGTATCTGTTGATGCGAATTATATGAACTATTCCGTTTGGTCGAGCTTGCCTAATGATGATATGAAAATACGCGGATGGCTGCTTCTGAAGCATCTGCAGCAAATTCAGACGTTGTCCGAGGGACAGGATTCGCCCTTTGCCGGCAAGGTAGACTGGGACAAGATAGGATTGATTGGTCATTCCCGCGGTGGTCAGGCTGTTGCCATTGCGGCCGATTGGGATCGCTGGTTCAGAGATGATGTATCGCTCAGCAGTATTCATAACGTTCATATCCAGTCCGTTGTCGCCATTGCGCCGACAGACAAGCGGATAGATGACAAGTCTGCGGCGCTGCTCGATACCAATTACTTCACGATTCAAGGCGCCAAAGACGCGGATGTGAACAATTTCTACGGAGAGCGTCAATATAGTCGTGTGGCGTTCAGCGGTGAATCAGACCGGTTCAAAGCTTCATTGTATCTCTCGCATGCCAACCACAGTCAGTTCAATACCGACTGGGGGACGATGGATGAGCGGCTGCCGGGGGGATTGCTGCTGAACCGTGAAGATTTGCTAAATCCCGAAGATCAGCGGGAAATCGCGAAAGTGTTTATTTCAGCCTTTCTGGAGGCGACCTTGCTTGACCGAGTGGAGTATAAGGCGCTGTTTCAAGATTATCGTTCAGGGCTTCAGTGGCTGCCTCCGACTGACTATGTCAGTCGTTACGAAGGGGCTGATTTCGTTCGGATCGTCCACTTTGACACCTACAACCGGTTCATTAATCATACTGCATATGAAGGGATGGTAGCCGGAGAGAAGGAGAAGCCTAAGGATCGGGATGGCAATACGAAAGGAACATCCGGCATGTCGCTCCAATGGGAAGAGCCGGGAGCCGTCTATGAGCTGGAGCTGTCTGCTGTTGCGGCCCGAGAACTGGAGAAGATCGAAGAGGGCAGCCTTGTATTCTCGCTCTCCAACCTGGAGTGGGATATGGTGACGATGAAGCAGGAAGACGAAGAAATAGCTGCAGATACGGCGCTTGATGGCGAGGAACCGCGGGCTGAGACTAGCGAGCCGGAGCTGCCGCCGTTGCCAAGCATAGAGATCGTACTCACGACTGACTCCGGTGAAGAGCTGTCGGTTGAACTTGAACAATTCATGAGTGTGCCGGAACCTGCATACACTTCATTTTTAAAGATGGGTTTTCTGGAAGACAAAATAAAAAACAACAAGTATCGAAATCCGGTAGAAGCCGTCTATCAAACGTTTATTATTCCAATCGAACTGTTTGGCATGTCGAACGGAGAAACCGAAGAAGAGGCCGAACCACTTACCCCGCAGGAGATCAGCGGCATACAGTTCCGCTTTCAGAGCGAACGCGGCAAGGTAATGCTGGACGATATCGGATTTTTGCCTAGAGGAGGTTCCTATGTCGAATATCGATAATGACCGTAAGGAAGAACAAGCTCGTGTAGAAAGCCTGACGGGATTGATTATAAACAGGATCGAAACGCTCAGAGAAAAAACAGGGGGCATACGGGGAGAGATCGTAGATATCCGGCGTGATTTCTGGGATGACGTCACGGTGAACTTTGAGGATTCCGCCGAATCGGCTGAAACCTTTGCCAGCATGAAGCAACAAGCAGAGCTTCTGTCGGAGCGGGAAAGAAGCCATCGGCATATGAAGGAGCAGCTTGCTACGCTGGAGCGGCTTAAGACCTCTCCTTATTTCGGCCGTATTGATCTTATAGATGAAGCTGATCCGGATGCGAAGCCGGATGTGATTTATCTGGGAGTAGGATCGTTGCTGGATGATTCCGGAGAGGAGTATTTGATCTATGACTGGAGGGCTCCGGTATCCAGTGTATATTATGATTATGGTCCAGGACCGGTAGCGTATGAGACGCCAGCCGGCACGATACGCGGCGAGATGACGCTGAAACGCCAATATATGATTCGCAATGGCCAAATCCGAAGCATGTTCGATACAGGTGTAACCATCGGCGATGAGCTGCTGCAGGAGGTGTTGGGCAAAGGCTCTGATGCCGTAATGAAGACGATCGTCGCAACGATTCAGCAGGAGCAAAACGCCATCATTCGCAATGAACGGGCGAAGCTGCTTATTGTGCAAGGAGCGGCCGGCAGCGGTAAAACATCGGCAGCACTGCAGCGCGTCGCGTATTTGCTGTACCGATACAGGGGCGTGCTGAGCGCTGATCAAATTGTATTGTTCTCGCCCAATCCTATGTTCAACAGTTATGTATCGACAGTTTTGCCGGAGCTGGGCGAACAGAATATGAATCAGACGACCTATCAACAATATTTGGAGCATCGGATCGGAAGAGACTTTACACTGGAAGATCCCTTTACTCAAATGGAATACTCTTTGACCGGCATGAGTGAAAAGAATTATGAGGCTCGTATGGACGGCATCAGGTTGAAATCGCGGGCGGAGTTTATGGAAAGGATTGACGAATACGTATCGACATTGGGCGAATCCGGCCTCGTGTTTAAGTCAATTGTCTTCCGGGGACGTAAGCTGATTAGCGGCAAAGCGATGGCAGAGAAGTTTTATGAGATGGATCACACGGTTACCATTCCGAACAGGCTGCGTTCGCTCAGCCTATGGCTGCTCAAGGAACTGACCGGGCTTGCCAAGCTGGAGCAAAAGAAGAAATGGGTGGACGAAGCTATTGAGCTTCTTGATAATGAAAGCTATGCGCAAGCTTACCAAGAGCTTAGTGGGAAAAAGAGATTCACGGAGCAATCCTATGATGATTTTGACTCGGAGCGCAATTACTTGGCGGCGAAGGTCGTACAGGAGAAGTTCAAGAAGCTGCGCCGTAGCGTGAAGCGAGGCAAATTCCTTAATGTTCCGGCTATTTACAAGTTGTTCTACCAATCCGCTGGAACGATACAAGGTCATTCAAATGTGTCCGATCAATGGGAGCTTATTCGAGAAATTACGCTTGAACAGCTCCTAGAAGGTACGATACCTTACGAGGATGCTACTCCGTATGCTTACTTAAAGGAGAAGCTGGAGGGCTTCCACACGCATACGACAGTGAGGCATTTATTCATCGACGAAGCACAGGATTATTCGGAATTCCAGTATCGCTACTTGAAACGCCTGTTCCCGAATAGCAAATTTACGCTGCTTGGCGATTTTAATCAATCGATTTTCGCCCATTCGGGTACAGGAGAAGTGTTCCATACGCTAAGCATGCTGTTCGATCAAGGCGAGTCTGAGCGTATCACTCTGTATCGCAGCTACCGTTCGACCAGACAAATTGTAGAGTTTGCCAGCCGAATCATCCAAGACGGAGAGCGAATCGAGCCGTTCAATCGGAACGGAACGGAGCCAACTTTGACTCAGGCAGCTTCGAAGGAAGACTTGCCTGCTAGTATTGCCGAGAGGCTGCGCATGCTGGAGAAAGCGGGCTACGAGTCCATAGCGATAATTTGCAAGACTGCTGCGGAAGCCAAGCAAATCAGTGAGCAATTAGCACCGATCTATGCTGGGCTTCGGCTAATCGAGAAGGAAACGGTGACCTTCGAAAAAGGCAATGTCATTATCCCGTCGTATCTGGCGAAAGGCGTGGAGTTCGATAGCGTTATTATTAGCGACGCATCAGAGGAAGCCTATTCGCGCGAAAGCGAGAGGAAGCTGTTCTATACAGCGTGCACGCGCGCTATGCATGAGCTGCATCTCTATTATGCCGGGGAATTGACTCCTTTCCTGCAGAAGTAGTTCTCCGTTACTTGCGAATGGAAGACCATATCTGATGAACATCGACACGGAGCTCCGAGGCGATCAGCTCAGCTGTAAGCCTCTGGGGCTTTTCGATTTTTCCATTTCTCAGCTTTGATATCGTCTGTAAAGAAATGCCGGTCGAGGCTGCCAGCTGCCCGGCAGACATGTCGCGCTTGGCCATCCATATTTTCAGTTTCATGGAAGAATCGACGGTCTGCTCATCGGTTGGGCGGAGATCCCAGACGACAAAAGCCAGCTCGCTGCACTGACCATGCCCGTTCAGAACAGGAAAATAGGAAAGCTCCATATCCAGTTCAATACCGTTTAATTTGCTTGTCTGAATCGTTACATTTTGTTCTTTGTTCAGTCGTGATGTCTCCTGGAGTATCTTCATCATGCGCGGTCGTTCATGCTCTGCAATGAATTGCAGAAGAGTCTCGTCTTCCATGATAGAATCAGGTTCAAACAGGAGCGAGGCCATATTATCGTGCAGCGAGCGAATATGCAAGTGCTGGTCTACAATGCCGCTTATTAGTACTTTGCCTTTCTCAAGCTGCCGGTTGATCCAATTATACGCGGTTAAGTCCTCGAAGATGAGAAAGGCTCTGATCCAGGGGTCATCCGGTTGGCCGGGCAGCGGGATCTGCTCAATCTGGACGTACAAATCGTTCCTTCGTTTGGTCGGCATCTTGATTTCTCGTCTTAAGATTCTTTTTCGCAGATCGATGCGATAATGTTCTTGAAGGTAGCGGCTCTCCGTAGCGAGAATATGGGAAAGTGGGAATCCTGTCAGTTTCATTAATGCTTCATTGGCATCTTCTACTTGTACAATGCCATCCAGCTCCTTCAAGATGAGCATAGGTTGATTCAATAATTGAAAAAGTTGTTGATGAATAGACAAATAAGACCCCCCTCAAAATGGTAAACTCAAGTATATAATTGAACTAAAGTATATGATAACACCTAATCGTTCACAAGGTTGACACAGGCAAGACAAACCAACAGAGTTACAATATGTTTAATTTTTTAAACTTCATCGCCGAAACGGGGCTTACGGGCAGCATGAGGTGTTTTGGCTTGTCTTAGTTCACCATAATGAGCCTACAGTCAGCTTTATTATGCACGTATTTCCAGCTAATATTAATTTCGAACCGCTAAGCAGCGATTTCGCATATAAAGCATTGGATACAACAAGGGGGAACATCGAGTGAATAGCTGCAGCATGGGAGATTGTATAAAACCGGTGAAAGCGAAAGGGCTTTGCGCCATGCATCATCAACGGATGTTAAGACACGGCGATCCTAACATGGTTAGACCTCGTCGTGTGAAGAAAACTATCGAATGCAAGTGGGTCAAATGTGAAGAAGAAGCGGTTTCGAAAGGATATTGTTCGAAACACTACTACATCCAACGAGTAATGAATTTGGTGTAATGTAAAGATTTCATTAAAATCACGTCGAAAAGTGAGGTATTGTGACATATACCTTCTCTTTTTGGTTATGTTTTATGAAAACGGACTGTTTTATTTTCACGGAAGCATGTATAATGAGCGTAAATCCTTTTTCCGGAGGAGGTGAAGCTGCTTATGACAGAAGCGACGCTTGTTGGCTTGTCCGAGGAAGATGTATATTTGTTCAATCAGGGCTCTTCTTATCACAGTTACCGATTTATGGGCGCTCATCCTGCAGTAGTGAACGGTATGCACGGTGTTAGGTTTGCGGTATGGGCTCCTAACGCCAAGGAGGCCCGGGTCATAGGCAGCTTTAATAGCTGGGACGGGAGCGGGCATGTGATGCGCCAAGTCGGAACGACGGGCGTCCATGCGCTGTTCATCCCTTACTTGACGGAGGGGGAAGTGTACAAGTACGAATTGGTCAAAGGGGACGGAACCCCGATCAGGAAAGCGGACCCGTATGCCTTCCACGCCGAACGCCGCCCAGGAACTGCGTCTATCGTGACGGATCTTGCCGGTTACGCATGGAATGACAGTGGTTGGATTCGGCATAAGAATAGCCATACGCCATATGCCAACCCACTTCTTATCTATGAGGCTCATGCTGGTTCGTGGAAGGTGAAAGGGAAAGAAATCTTTTATACCTATGAGGAACTGGCCGATGAGCTGGTTCCTTATGTCTCAGAACTAGGCTACTCGCATATTGAGCTAATGCCGCTTGCCGAGCATCCGCTTGATCAGTCCTGGGGTTATCAAGTTACCGGCTTCTACAGCGCGACAAGCCGTTACGGCAGCCCCAAGGGATTGATGCGCTTTGTGGATGCCTGTCATCAGCACGGTCTTGGGGTCATTCTGGATTGGGTGCCTGGGCACTTCTGCAAGGATGACCATGGCTTGCGGATGTTTGACGGATCTCCGCTCTATGAAGGCTATGACGCAAACCGAGCGGAGCTTCCGTTATGGGGCACGCTGGCATTCGATTTCTCGCGCAGGGAAGTGGTCAGCTTCCTGATCTCCAATGCGCTCTACTGGATGGACCTCTACCACATCGACGGCTTGCGCGTAGACGCAGTTGCCAATATGCTGAACTTGCATATGGATAAGCCGCCTCACATGCACACCTACAACGATATAGGCGGAAGAGACAACCTAGATGCTCTTCGCTTCCTCAAACGATTAAATGAAATGGTATTTCACTATTACCCCGACGCTCTGATGATTGCGGAAGACTCCTCCGCATGGCCTGCTGTGACTTCTCCGACCTATAAAGGAGGACTCGGCTTCAACTTCAAATGGAACATGGGCTGGATGAATGACATGCTTCGCTATATGTCGCTCCACCCCGATGAACGGCCGCATCATCATGGTCTGATTACTTTCTCCTTATGCTACGCTTTTTCCGAAAATTATGTATTGCCGCTCTCGCATGATGAAGTCGTTCATGGCAAACGTTCGCTTCTGAACAAAATGCCGGGCAGTTACGAAGAAAAATTCGCTCAGCTTCGGCTGTTCTACGGCTATTGGATGACTCACCCTGGCAAAAAACTACTCTTCATGGGAGGTGAATGGGGACAATTCGACGAGTGGAAGGACGGCGATATGCTGGACTGGATGCTGCTGGATTATGACAGCCATAGAGATATGCTCGGCTATGTGCGGGCCCTCAATCATGAATACCGCTCGCTTCCCTCGTTATGGGAGAAGGATGCGGAGCCGGAAGGCTTCCAGTGGATCGACGTTCATAATGCGCAGCAATCTGTCATATCCTTTATCCGTCGCGGCCGATCAAGCTTCTCTGTCGTCATTGCCAATTTCTCGAACCGCGATTATGGCGATTACCGGGTCGGCGTGCCTGAGCTCGGCCTGTACGAGATTCGCATCCAGAGCGGGAATAATGCGTTCTGCGCACCGGAATCGAAGCCGCCAGACGGCTATCGTACGGAGGGCGCGAGCTGGCATGGCTACGATCAGAGCATCTCACTTCATCTTCCCCCCTATACGTTCATGCTGCTTGCACCTCGCGAGGGGGACACATTTTAACCAAAGGAGTTGGTGTCCATGGGCCGTAAGGAAATGATCGCTATGCTGCTTGCAGGAGGCGAAGGAAAGAGGCTGGGCGTGCTGACCAAAGATTTGGCCAAGCCTGCTGTCTATTTTGGCGGCAAATACCGCATTATCGATTTTACGCTCAGTAATTGCGCCCATTCAGGCATTGACACTGTAGGAGTGCTTACCCAGTATCAGCCGCTTGAGCTGAATCGTTATTTGGGCATCGGCAGTCCATGGGGACTGGACCGCAGAGACGGAGGCATGACCATCCTGCCGCCGTACATGAAGCAAAAGGGCGGGGTATGGTATAAAGGCACGGCGAATGCCATTTATCAGAACATGGCCTTTATCGAACGATACAACCCGGAGTATGTGCTTGTCATTTCGGGCGACCACATTTACAAAATGGACTATGAGCTGATGCTTCAGCATCATAAACGGTGCGAGGCGGATGTCACGATAGCGGGAATAGCTGTGGACTGGAAGGAAGCCAGCCGCTTCGGCGTGATGCATGTGGATGACGAAGATCGTATTACGGCTTTCGAAGAGAAGCCGAAGAATCCCACTAGCAATATCGCGTCGATGGGCGTCTATATTTTTTCATGGAAGGCGCTCCAAAAGTATTTGATCTACGATGAAGCTAGCCGCGGCTCCAGCCATGACTTCGGCAAGGATGTTATACCGGCTATGATGCGGGATGGACTGCGTCTGCATTGCTATTCGTATAAGGGCTATTGGAAGGACGTCGGAACGATTGAATCGTTGTGGGAGGCGAATATGGACCTGATCGCCGATGAGCCGGAATTAAGCCTCTATGACCCGAAGTGGCGCATCTATTCGGTAAACCCGAACATGCCGGCACAATTAACGACGGAAACGGCGCAGGTCACTTCCTCTTTCGTTACAGAGGGCTGCATATTGGAGGGGACGGTCGACCGCTCGGTGTTGTTTTTCGGTGTGAATGCGGAGAAGGGCAGTTATATCTCGGAATCCGTCATTATGCCTAATGTGCGAATAGGAGAAGGGGCGCGAATTCATCGGGCTATTATTGGTGAGGGAGCCGTTATTCAAGCTGGAGTAATCATTGGCGATCCGCTGGATGATGCGATTACAGTTGTTGCGGTGGATCAGTATGTCGCAGTCGATCATGAACTGTTGGAGGTGGAGCCGTCATGAAGCATAAGGTGCTTGGTGTAGTTAATCTGATTCATGAGACGGACGAGTTGGAACGGCTGACGCAAAGCCGCTGCCTGGCTACCGTCCCATTCGGAGCGAGATACCGGCTGATCGACTTTGTTCTGTCCAGCATGGTCAATTCCGGTATTAGCCAAGTGGCCGTATTCGCTCATACCAAATTTCGCTCGCTGATGGACCATCTGGGCTCCGGCAAGCATTGGGATCTTCAGCATCGGCAGAGCGGGCTGTTCATCCTTCCGCCTGCAACGGATGATATTCAAGAAATCAGCAGGGGAGACCTGTACCACTTCTACCAGCACCGGGATTACTTCGAGCGTTCCACGTGGGAGTACGTTGTTATAACGCGTAGCCATATGGTGTGCAATGTCGACTTTGAAGCGGTCATTAACCATCATCTGGAGCAAGAGGCCGATATCACCGTTGTTTGCAAACGAGAGACTCAGCCGTCACCGGGGAAGGCGCGCAAGGTGAAGATGGAGGATGACGGACGAATTACGTCCATTCAGGATCATTATGGACGCATGCTCAGTGATATCGTCTCGATGGAGATGTATGTCATGCGCAAGGAATTGCTTATGGAGCTGGTCGAAACTTCGCTTGCGCAGGGACAGGATCATCTGGTGCGGCATGCGATCTTCTCCAGACTGGGTCAATTAAAGGTGCACGGCTATATGTACGAAGGTTATTTGGGTGTGGTTAATACGCTGACCAGCTATTACGATCACAGCATGTCGCTGCTGCAGCCGGAGGTATGGAAGGAGCTGTTCTACCAACCCGGACCCATCTATACGAAGGTTAAAGATGAGCCGCCTGCTCGCTACACGTCTGGTTCCCACGTATCCAATTCGCTGATCGCCAACGGATGCAGAATTGAAGGTACCGTGCTGAACAGCATATTGTTCAGGGGCGTGCATGTGGAGAAGGGCGCGCTCATCAAGGACAGTATTATCATGCAGAACGGTAAAGTAGGGGAGAACAGCTTTGTCTCCAACTGTATATTGGACAAAGATGTGCAGGTGGAAGGAAATCGCGATTTGCGCGGTACGGAAGGAACTCCCTTTCTCGCCGGAAAGAAACGTGTGATATAGCATGGCTGCGGAGGGTTCGGAGAGATGCTCCGAACACGCGTTGCCCGGATAGGAGGCGTTCAATCGGATGAATGTGCTGTTTGCGACATCGGAGGCTGTGCCGCTCGCCAAAACCGGCGGGCTGGCGGATGTAGCCGGCGCGCTGCCCAAAGCGCTTAACGAGCGAGGGTTGGATGTCAGAGTTATCATGCCGAAGTATGAGGAAATACCGGAAGCGTATTTGTCTCAATTTACATTTGTGTCAGCATTCCAGGTCACCTTCGGCTGGCGCAATCAATATTGCGGCCTGCTGACCGCCGCCATTGACGGGGTCGTGTATTATTTGGTGGATAACGATTATTATTTCAGACGCAGGGGTCTTTACGGGTATGATGACGACGCAGAGCGGTTCGTGTTTTTCTGTTATGCCGTGATGGAAGCAGTCCGCTATATGGACTTCAAACCGCACATCGTGCATGGCCATGATTGGCAGACGGGTCTAATCCCGTTCCTCCTGAGGACGAGATACGCCTTTGATCCCGCATGGGCTTATGTGAAATCGGTGTTTACGATTCATAATTTGAAGTATCAGGGCTTGTTCGGCATTGATCTGATCAAGGAACTGACAGGGGCCGGAGATGATATGTTCGTGGCGGAGGGCTTGGAATTTCACGGTGCAGCCAGTTGCATGAAGGGCGGCTTGGTCTACAGCGACCGATTGACGACCGTCAGCGAATCATACGCCTCGGAAATTCAGACCGCCTACTACGGGGAAGGGCTGGAGGAGCTGCTCCGCTATCGAAGCGGGGATTTGACGGGCATCGTCAATGGCATTGATGTAGAGTTGTTTGATCCTATGAACGATTCTGTCCTGCATACACCCTATCGAAACTCTCTGTCGCGCAAGCGCAAGAACAAACTCGATCTCCAGCACGAGCTAGGTCTTCCCCAGTCGGGAGATACGCCGTTAATCGGCATCGTATCCAGGCTGGTTGAGCAGAAGGGTTTCGATCTGATAGCAGCTACACTAGACGAGCTGCTTCAGGAAGATGTGCAGCTGGTGGTGCTGGGCTCCGGCGACTGGCGCTACGAAGAGCTGTTCCGAGATGCTGCTCGCACCTATCCGGACAAGGCGGTATTCTGGCATGGCTATAGTGACCGGATGGCCCGGCGCATCTATGCGGGCTCCGATCTGTACGCGATGCCATCTAAATTCGAGCCTTGCGGACTAAGCCAATTGATTGCGCTTAGGTACCGCTCAGTCCCCATCGTAAGGGAAACGGGCGGGCTTAAGGATACCGTCCAGGCTTACAACGAATATACTGGTGAAGGCAATGGCTTTAGCTTTGCCAATTATAATGCGCATGATTTTTTGCATACGGCTAGGAGGGCGCTGGCGTTGTACCGTCAGGAGGAAGTCTGGAAGCGCATTGTGGACAATGGTGCCCGAATGGATTACAGCTGGGACAGCTCCGCAAAGGCCTATGCCAATTTGTATGCGCAATTGTTGACTGAGCGAAAGGAGAACGAACCATGGCCCGTCATCTTGTAATCGGCAACGGAAAGCTGCTTTTGAATTTGGACCAGCACTGCTTTATTCGCGATATCTATTATCCTTATGTCGGTCAGTTGAACCATGTCGGAGGACATTACTGCCGCCTGGGCATTTGGGTGGAAGGTGTGTTCTCGTGGCTGGATGAGCCGGAATGGAGCTTTGATCTGGATTATATCGAGGATTCGCTCGTGACGAATATTACGGCCAAAAACGAAGGATTGGGCGTAGAGCTCCATATGAATGATGGCATTCATCAGCGCGAATGTATCTATATTAAGCGTGTATTGGTACGCAATAAGCGCGACGATGCCAGGGAAGTGAGATTGTTTTTCCATCAAGACCTGATGATTGAAGGGTCAGAGGTAGGCGATACCGCCGTCTATTATCCTGACAACCATACACTCTATCATTACAAGCGCTCCAACTATTTCATGTTCAACGGATTCTCCGATGAAGGCGGCATGATGCAATATTCGACCGGCATCAAGCGGTTCCAGTCGGCGGAGGGCACGTGGCGCGATGCGGAGGATGGCGTGCTAATGGGCAATACGATTGCACAGGGCTCCGTGGACAGCACGATCAGCTTTCGTTCGCGTATAGAAGGACATTCGGAAAAGACGTTCTATTATTGGATGTCGATCGGACGGAATCTGGAGGAAGTGAAAGAGCTTAACCAATATGTACACGAGAACCATCCCGAGAAGCTGCTCAGCCGGATGGTCGTGTACTGGAATCATTGGCTGCGCAGATCGGAAACGGAATTCGGCGATCTCCCGTCGCAAGTTGTCAAGATGTTCAAGCAGAGCCTGCTGCTCGTCCGTACCCAAGTGGATGAGCGAGGGGCCATTCTCGCGGCCAATGATACCGATATTCTTCAGTACAACCGTGACCACTACAGCTATATGTGGCCAAGGGACGGCGCCCTTATTGCGGATGCGATGTCGATGGCGGGCTATCAGAGCGTAATCGCTCCGTTCTTCCACTTCTGCGCCACTGCGCTGGCGCCGGACGGCTATTTATACCACAAGTATAATCCGGACGGAACAGTGGGCTCCAGCTGGCATCCCTATATCGTTCAGGGAAGCAAGCGGATTCCAATTCAGGAAGACGAGACGGCGCTTGTCCTGTTCGCGCTCTGGAAGGACTACTCACGCAACGGCGTCATCGAGCTTCCCCAGGCGCTCTACAGCAGCTTGATCCGCAAGTCGGCTACTTTCCTGAGCGAATATATCGAGCATTCGCTGTCGCTGCCGAGGCCGAGCTATGATCTGTGGGAAGAGCGGTACGGGATATGGACTTATACGGCAGCCTCCGTCTATGGAGGGTTAATGGCGGCTTCGTTCTTCACCGATCTGTTCGGCGATTATGAGCGGAGCGATCATTACAAGAGCACGGCGCAGAGTATCAAGCACGGCATTCTGACGCATCTGTGGGATGAAGAGACGGGCAGATTCGCTCGCGGACTGATCCAGAAGGATAACCGTTGGGTCAAAGATATGACGCTGGAGAGCAGCTTGTTCGGCGTATTCGAATTTGGCGTGCTGCCGGTGGATGATTACCGCGTCATCGGGACAATGAATGCCATCAAACATGACCTGCGCGTGAAGACGGAAGTAGGCGGCATCGCCCGGTATACGAACGACTATTACTTCCAGCAGTCAGGCGATATTGATAAAGTGCCGGGTAATCCGTGGATTATCTGTACGCTTTGGGTAGCGAATTTCGAGATTGATGCCGCGAATTCGCTGGAGGATCTGGAGGAGCCGCGGAAGACGCTGGAGTGGGTCGCCAGACATGCCCTCTCAAGTGGCATGCTGCCGGAGCAGCTGAATCCGTATGACGGAACACCGTTGTCTGTTGCGCCGCTTACCTGGTCCCATGCGACACTCGTGCAAAGCGTGTGCAAGTATGCAGAGAAGTATCGCAGGCTATCCGGTTAGTGCCAAGGACATGAATCAACCGGCTATGGCGATGCCATGGCCGGTTGATTGTGACTAGAGATGATAGGCTGAGTCATTTTTTCCTTTGGATATTGCCGGATATGCTTGACGCGAGCTTGGCCGCTGACACACTGCCCATTCCCAATATGGATACTGGAGGAATTGCCTGCTGCAATGACGCGAATAAAGCCAACTCGGATGCAGGGATCACAGTTGGTGCGGGTCGTTCGGATAACGCGCCCCTCGTCGAACTCGGGATCGATCAGGATGGGGTTAGGCCTAGAGAAGATGCGGTATGATTCGAAGTAAACATCGCCGGACTTGGCGTGATCCTCCTTCCGCTGGACGGCAAGCGCCATCAGACGCGCATCCGTTCTGCAGCGGTCGCCGAATTGGATAGCGGTGGAGGAGGAGGCGCTAATGATACAGATTGCTCCGATCTGAGATGTACGAGTCGGGTGGTGTATACAGCTGACTCCTTCGCTCACCGAATGATTATGGCTCATGGACATTTGATTCGCCCATTGCTTCTCTTGCGCCCTCAGGCTCCGGTAGAGGTGCCAGCGGCCCGATAACAACCGATTCGGGAGGTGTATCGAACATGGAATACAGCGCCACACAATCCGTATCGCCTACTTGCAGCATCGAGGAGCTGGATATGCCGAGCACGTCGATCTGTCCGACGGCAAGCGAATGATTCGTCACATGAAAATGCAGCATAATTAATCGCCTCCGTTCATTGGATTTCCAGCTTTTAGACTTCTCATATAGGTATCGATAGCGGCCTCCGCATCACGCTTTGTCTTATCGAAGACGCGATCCGCAATAAGATCGGGATAAAGCGAAGCTGTATCTGTGCCATCCTTTGTCTGCATCTGCCAATAAAATTGAATGCGCGTAGGCATCTGCTTCCGGACATCCTCCAAAATAATCCGCCGATGATAAGGGTCAAGCGGCAGCTCCAGCTCCTCCTCACACTTCAGCAAAGTCTGATGAGCTTCTGTATCCAGATATCGGGTTAAGCGCCGATAGATATCATTGTAAGGCTGAGGCGGTGGCGTAATAGCGGGGCTTGCTGCCGGAAAGACATTGCCGCTGCCTTGCCCGACAGAAAATTGATCGATATTGCCAGCACCGCCAGCACCACCGTTCCCGCTATTGCCGTTAGTGCTTCCGTTGCTTCCATTACCAGCTTGGCTTCCGAACGAGTCGGCGTCAGGCAGAGACATGCCAATGTTAAGCGTCCCTTCCAGCTTCTCGACTTTAAGCTGATCGAAGTGGTATTGGATGTTCTCAATGGTATAAGCCGGCTTGGATTCGAGCTGCTTCAACTGTTTGCACAAATCGTCAACCGTGCATTCCAGCCGTTCGATCCGCTCCTGCTGAAATTTAAGCTTCTTCATGACCTCGAAGGACCATGCCTGCCACGGAGAGGGCTGGCTTTCATCTTTCATCCGATCCATCTCCTCTCATCTTATGGCGTGCTTAAGGCAGTTAAGCGGGATTGGGCAGCGGTACAAAGGAGAGAGGATTTTCCTCCAGCATCGGAGCCGGCCCCGTGAATCCGCCTGTATTGTACAGCTGAGAGAGGGAGCGAATCGCCCCCGCGCTGCCGATCTGAAGAACGGAACTGTTAGATACGCTGTCTACGCGAATCTGGTGGATGGTTATCGTCTGATTAATGGTCCAGCTCATACCAGGTTCGCTCCATTCGGAACGTTGGTGTTGTCTTGAATATCGGGATCTAACGTGTTGGTAGAGCTGACGGCGTTGTTGGAATTCGTCAGGCTGCCCGTTAGGAAGGAGCCTGAGCCGGCATAGGTCTTGGTGTTGCTCGATGGTGTAACTTGCAGCGTATCTCCGAATTGGACAATGGAAGCAGAACCGACGCTTACGATTTTGACAAATCCGACAACAGCTGGCATGAGCTTCACTCCCCGCAATCTTCTTGTATATCGTATCTTATGACGGCATCCGCCTAGAGGTGAATGGGAATCAAGTATCCTGCTGCTGGGCGATAGCATATGGTATACGGAATGGGGAGGGAGGGATACCCTGTGGCTTCGAACTGGGACGATCTGGAGCGGTGGATGGAAGGGCAGCAGCTGCCCCGCGGCTTCGAGGTACTGCGTGAACCTGATTGGGTTGAGAAATTCGTAAGGCGGATGATGACGAAGGCGCTGCCGGATGTCGCAGGACATATGACGGGAACGAAAGCGGCGCAGACCTCGGAATCGAAGTTGTACATTGGCGTCAAGTTCAAGCTGCCATCTGGAAGCGATAAGAATTTGCTGCGATTGCGGGTGAAGGAGGATGTGCTGCGCATTGACGGTTTACCGGGCGGAGGGCATGAGGTGGTGAAGCTGCCGAAGCTTGTTAAGCCGAGAATATGCCAGGCAACCGTAAGGGATGGGACCCTGCATGTGAAGCTGCGGAAGCGGCCGATCAGCCGGACTTATCATGAGCATTCGATCTATTGGCCATAGCAGCGCAGGTGAACCGGAGCGGGAAGCGGCTCTGACGGGAGCCTGCGTTATTATTTTGTCACGAAATAGTTTCTTTTTGGCGAATCTACCTGCTGGCTAATGAACGGGCTATCCCTTATAATATTGAATTGGAATATACATATTGTACCGTAAAGGGAGTGTCGTCGTGTCGTTAGTTGATGTAAGCAGCGTGTCTCCTTCGTTATTCATATTGGGAGTCGTCTTTATATTGCTTGTATTCGGTCTTCTTAGTCTGGGTATTCTCCGCATGTTCCAGCAACGGTTCAAGTACGGATGGTTTTGTTTTGCGGGCGCAATCGTCAGCTTCAGCGTGTTCATGTACGTGCTGAATCGATGGTATGTCTAGCGTCGGACAAGCTTAAGACGAAGAACCGGGGGTATGGAATTGTACTGGACTGCAGTTTGGTTTATCACAAATATGCTGTTTGTGGCATCGATTATCACGTTTTTATTTATGCATCGGTTTGTAACCCAGAGTCAATTGCAAGGCGCGGGAGCAGAGCGAATCGGGACGCTGAAACGCCGGCGGACGTTCATGGCCATCATCAGCATGGTAACGTTTATTGCGATGTGTGCCAGCTTTGTCATCAATATGAAGGTGAACGGATGAAAGGGCTCTCATTGACGAGAGCTCTTTTTTTCGGCATTATGGAAGATAGAAACTGTCAAATTCGGAGGTTCGTCTATGCATACAATGGAAGAAATCGTCGGGCGAATGTCGAGCCGCGGGCTGCGGGTAACGGATCAACGAAAGACGCTGGCCAAGTTGTTCGCAGATACGCCTGGCTATCTATCGCCAAAAGATGTCTATGAATATATGGGAAAAACCTATTCCGGCCTCAGCTTTGATACCGTCTATCGGAACCTGCGCGTGATGGAGGAGCTTGGCGTTCTGGAGCAGGTCGTATTCGAGGACGGCGTGAAGTTCAAGCTGCATTGCAGGGAAGAGCACCACCATCATCATTTGATTTGCCTCCAATGCGGACATACGTATCCCATTACGTTCTGTCCGATGGAGCAGACCGCAGTTCCTCAGGACTTCCGCGTAGTTAAGCATAAATTCGAGGTGTTCGGCTATTGCAAATCATGCGAGCAGGAAGAAGCGGCGGCGAACGAGGCATGAAGTCGGAGAAGCGGATCATGCGGCGTGCGCTGCAAGCGCCTATCCATGTCTACCGCAAGTATATTTCGCCGCTCAAGCCGCCGAGTTGCCGGTTCTACCCGACCTGCTCCGCCTATGCGCTGGAAGCGATCGAAGTGCATGGAGCAGCCAAGGGAGCTTGGCTGGCGGCTAAGCGGATCGGCAGATGCCATCCCTTCCATCCGGGAGGATTCGATCCTGTTCCGGAGAAGCTGTCTTCTTCGGGCGACCGGAATGGGAAGTGAGCTTGGGGCTGGTTGGATGCTGCCTTGACAGGCAGGGATCGGATTCGGTATATTTTATAAAATAGTTTCATGCCAATGAATGGATGAGTACAGTGGAGGATTCCTATGCAGAGAGCCGGGCGTTATGGTGCAAGCCGGCAAGGAGCGAAGCTGGAAGATGGTCCGGGAGGCACTGCTTTCGAGCCGTAGAATCGGTAAGGGAGCGGCGTAACGCCCGCGTTAAGGGCATTGCCGTCGGCAGACGGCCTACGAAGCGGCAGCGTGGCTTGTGTGTGTCAACCTTGAACGGTTGTGCGGCAAGCGGAAGAATGCGCAGCCGGAATTTGGGTGGTACCACGTGAGTATAACTCTCGTCCCATGTTGGACGGGAGTTTTTTGCGTTTTTCCAGAACAATCGCCAGAAAGCGACAGGAGGAATATGAAGATGTCTGACAAAAAATCATTTTACATTACGACACCCATTTATTACCCGAGCGATAAGTTGCATATCGGCCACGCCTATACAACAGTTGCCGGTGACGCTATGGCCCGTTACAAACGTCTTCGCGGTTATGATGTTTGGTATCTGACCGGTACGGATGAGCATGGCCAGAAGATCGAACGCAAAGCGAAGGAAAAGGATCAGACGCCGCAGCAGTTCGTCGACGATATTGTAGTGGGCATAAAGGAACTGTGGGAGAAGCTGGAAATTTCGAACGATGATTTCATTCGCACGACTGAAGACCGTCACAAGGTCGTTGTCGAGCGCATCTTCAAGCAGCTGCTGGAGCAGGATGACATTTACAAGGGCGAATATGAAGGTTGGTACTGTACACCTTGCGAATCGTTTTTCCTGGAACGCCAGCTGGTAGGCGGCAATTGCCCGGACTGCGGCAGAGCGGTGGAGCTGGTGAAGGAAGAAAGCTATTTCTTCCGTATGAGCAAATACGCAGATCGTCTGCTGAAGCATTATGAGGATAATCCGGACTTCATTCAGCCGGAATCCCGCAAGAACGAGATGATCAACAATTTCATCAAGCCAGGCCTTGAGGATTTGGCTGTTTCCCGTACAACCTTCGACTGGGGCATCAAGGTTCCGGGTGACCCTAAACATGTCATTTATGTATGGATCGACGCCTTGTCCAACTATATTACTGCTCTTGGCTACGGCGAAGAAGGGAAGGACGCGAAATACAATCAGTTCTGGCCGGCTGACGTTCATCTGGTAGGCAAGGAGATTGTTCGTTTCCATACAATCTACTGGCCGATCATGCTGATGGCGCTTGAGCTGCCGCTGCCGAAGAAGGTATTTGCGCATGGTTGGCTTCTAACGAAGGAAGGCAAGATGTCCAAGTCCAAAGGTACGGTCGTCGATCCGGTTGTCCTAATCGATCGCTATGGTCTGGATGCGCTGCGTTACTACCTGCTGCGCGAAGTGCCATTTGGCTCTGACGGCGCATTCACGCCGGAAAATTTCGTCGAGCGCATTAATTTCGATCTCGCGAACGACCTTGGCAACTTGCTGAACCGTACAGTTGCCATGATCGGCAAGTACTTCGAAGGCCATGTTCCTCCGTTCGCCGGATCGGTGACTCCGTTCGACTCCAGCTTGCAGCAGCTTGCCAGTGAGACGATTACGTCTGTTGAAAATGCGATGGAGCGGATGGAGTTTTCTGTAGCGCTTACGTCGCTATGGCAATTCGTCAGCAGAACGAACAAATATATCGACGAGACGCAGCCGTGGGCGCTTGCGAAGGATGAAGCCCAATCTGCCGAGCTGGCTTCCGTCATGCATCACCTGGCTGAATCGCTTCGCCTTATCGCGATTATGCTGCAGCCGTTCCTGACGAATGCCCCTCGCGAAATGTGGCGTCAGTTGGGTCTCTCGGAAGGCGAGTTGACCACTTGGGACAGCATGCGTGCGTTCGGAAGTATTCCGGGCGGTACGACGGTCAGCAAAGGCACGCCGATCTTCCCGCGTCTGGAGACCGAAGAAGAAGCCGCATTTATCGCCTCTTCGATGAGTGGGGGTGTGCCCGCTGCAAATCAGGCGGAGGCGCCGGCAGCGACGTCTGCAAGCAGCGGAGGACCAGAGCCATCAGACAAGGAAGAGATTGGTATCGACGATTTCGCTAAGGTGGAGCTTCGTGTAGCCCAGGTGCTGGCTGCGGAGCCTGTGCCGAAGGCGGATAAGCTGCTGAAGCTTCAATTGGATCTTGGTTATGAGCAACGTCAGGTCGTATCTGGCATCGCCAAGTATTATAAGCCGGAGGAGCTTGTAGGACGCAAGGTCATCTGTGTGACGAATCTGAAGCCGGTGAAGCTGCGCGGAGAGATGTCGCAAGGCATGATTTTGGCAGCTTCCCATGGCGAGCAGCTTACGCTTGCTACAGTGCCGGACGATATGCCCAATGGCGCCGTTGTGAAATAGCAGCATATAGAATGAGAAAAAGTCGTTCCTCCTCCCAAATGGGAGGTATGGAATGACTTTTTTTGGCGTATGGCTTGTAAGTAGAAGGGGTTTGCTTGCCCTGTGCCTGAAAAGTTGGTTGACAGAGTAAATAGGCGGACGTATAATATTAAACGTAATCATAACGATTACTATAAAGAGAATCGGAGAGTAAACACATGCTGAAAAGAAAACGCGTTAAATGGTTGAATATGTTCGTATTGTTGATGTCGGTCGTTCTTATCATAAGTGCATGCGGGAAAAGCAACTCCAGCAATCCAGGGGCAAGCCCGTCAGGGGAGCCTTCTCAGACCGCAGGCAACGGAGAAGGAAATTCGCAATCCAAGCTGCGTGTCGTGACGAGTTTTTACCCCCTCTATTATTTGGCAAGAGAAATTGGCGGAGAGCATGTAGAAGTTGTCAATTTGATTGCAGCCGGCGTAGAGCCGCATGACTGGACACCGAAGAGCAAGGATCTTAGCACGGCATCGAATGCGCAGCTGCTGCTGTATCATGGAGCAGGTCTTGAGCTATGGATTGAACAGTTTCGGAAAGGCCTCTCGAAGGACAGCAAAGTAGTAACGAAGGAAATGAGTGCAGGCATTGCGCTAATTAGCGGTGATGATAACGATGAGCATGACCATGACAGCGATGACCACGATCACGATCATGATAGCGATGACCATGATCATGACGCGGAAGAAGGCCACTCGCATTCGCATGATATCGATCCCCATACTTGGGTAAGCCCGAAATCGGCTATTATACTGGCAGAGAACGTGAAGTATAGCCTGATTGAGAGGGACCCTGTACATGAAGATTATTATAATGAGCGTTTTGAGACTGTGAAGAACGAGCTGGTTCAATTGGACCAGAAATATACAGAGACGCTTGAGAAAGCGCCGCAAAAAAACTTGGTCGTATCGCATCAGGCCTTCGGGTATTTGGCGAGAGACTACGGGCTTACGCAGACGGCGATCATGGGGTTGAGCCCGGATGCGGAGCCGAGAGCGCAGGACATTCTGAAAATTGCCAAGTATGTGAAGGACAACGGTGTTAAGTATATCTTCTTCGAGGAATTGGTGTCGGACCGACTGGCAAAGACGTTGGCAAACGAAGCCGGCGTAGAGACCATGGTGCTTAATCCGCTGGAAGGATTGACGAAGGAACAGGAGAAAAGCGGGGCAACCTATCTGACTCTGATGGAAAGCAACTTGCAAAACTTGACGAAGGCATTACAATAGAATAGATTCAGGTTGGCGAAAACGGAGCCCCGATGGCTCCCTTTTTGCGCTAAGGAGAGGTAATATGCTTCTATCAAATGGAAAAATCGAGAGTACGCAAGGCTGTCATCGTGAAGTGATCGGCGTGGACGGCGTATCGTTCTCCTATCAGCATAAGTCGGTGATGACGAATGTATCGTTCGGTGTCAAGGAACGGGATTTCATCGGACTCATCGGTACGAATGGTGCGGGTAAAACGACCCTTTTAAGAATGATCGTCGGCCTCCTTCGGCCAACAGAAGGGCAAATTCGGCTGTTCGGCGTCCCAGTGGAGAAGTTCAAGGATTGGGACCGGATTGGCTACGTGCCGCAAAAAAAATCACTAAATCCTCAATTTCCGGCAACGGTGCGGGAAGTGGTCCTATCCGGATTATATGGACGCAAGCGCTTGTTCCGGCTGGTCGGCAAGGCCGACCATATTAAAGCTGCGGATGCGCTGGAGGCGATGGGGATATCTGATCTGACCGAGAAGCGGATCGGGCAATTGTCCGGCGGACAGCAGCAACGTGTTTTTTTGGCGAGGGCGCTGATTAACAATCCTTCGTTGCTTATTCTGGACGAACCGACGGTAGGCATTGATGCTGAGACGCAGCAAAGCTTTTTCCATATGATCAAGCATATGCATCAGCATCACAATATGACGTTTCTGATGGTATCGCATGACATGGATATGATTCGGGCTTATTTGGGCCAAGAGCCCGCGTCCAATTCGGGAAAGCTGAATTTTTATATCCGACATTCGCATGACACGCAAGACTGCGTAGAGCATAATCTGGCGCATAGCTTGCGAGGACTTCGGGAGCAATTGGAAAGTGGAAGAGAGGTTGTTGGCGTTGGAGATCGTAACTAGCGAGTTTTTTCAGAGAGCGCTCATTGGCGGCGTACTGATCGGCATTACCGCCCCGCTTATGGGTCTGTTTCTTGTTCTGAGGAGACTTTCGATGATAGGAGATACCTTGTCTCACGTGGCCATTGCGGGTGTTGCGCTGGGATATCTTATCGGCGTCTATCCCATCGCGGCGGGACTTGTATTCGCTATAGCCGCTTCCTTCGCGATAGAGAAGCTTCGTAAAGCTTATAAGACGTATGCGGAGCTGTCGCTGGCCATTATTATGTCCGGCGGGATCGCATTAGCGTCCTTGCTGTTCACGATGGGCCGCAGCTTCATGGATGTGAACAGCTATCTGTTCGGCAGCATCTATACGCTCGACGGAACTGATTTGTATACAATTGGCGCGGTCACGCTTGTTGTGCTGCTTGTTGTTGGCTTGCAAGCCAAGGAGCTGTTCCTCCTGTCATTTGATGAGGAAGCGGCATCGGTGAGCGGCTTGCCCGTGCGATTCTATAATGTTATGATTAGCGTGCTTACCGCACTAGTCATTAGCGTTGCTATTAAAATTGTAGGCGCGCTGTTGGTATCTGCCTTGCTGACGATTCCGGCTGCGTGCAGTCTCATTATCGCCCGCAGCTTCAAGCAGAGCATCGTAGCTGTCGTGGTGATCGGCGAATTGGCTGTTATCGGAGGTCTGATGATTGCCGGCGTATGGAATCTGGCGCCAGGCGGAACGGTCGTATTGCTTCTTATTGCCATTCTGCTCCTGCTGCTGACGTTCCGGCGCAGCCTTAGACTTGGCGGTTAGCAACAGTCATTAGGTATTGCGAAAGAGGTGCATTTCTTGTCAGACATCAACATTTGGCTGGCGCTCGGAGCGGGCTTCGCTTCGTTTATTTCGCCATGCTGCTTGCCGCTTTATCCGTCCTATCTGTCGTACATAACCGGCATCTCCGTATCTGAACTGAAAGACGCGCAGCTAACGAACAAAAAACGGATGCTCATGATGACGCATACGCTGTTTTTTGTACTTGGTTTTTGCACGGTTTATTACACGCTCGGCTACGGCACGAATGTATTCAGTGAGTTTTTCAGTGAATATAACCAACTGATTCGGCAATTATCCGCTATTCTAATTATATTGATGGGCTTGTTCTTGTTGGGCATCTTCCAGCCAAGACTGCTGATGAAGGAACGCAGAATGAACCTGTTGCCGAAGAAAGTCAACTATTTAAGTTCGTTTATCTTCGGCATCGGTTTCTCGGCTGGCTGGACGCCATGCACAGGTCCTGCGTTAACTGCTATTTTGGGGCTGGCTGCAGCAGAACCGGGAACCTGGTTCAAACTGACCTCCGCTTATGCATTAGGCTTTGCCATTCCGTTTTTCATTCTGGCCTTTTTCCTTGGTACGGCACGCTGGATCTTGAAGTATTCCAGCACTGTCATGAAAATTGGCGGCGGCGTTATGATTCTGATGGGCGTACTGCTGTTTACGGATCAAATGACTAGAATTACCGTATGGCTGAATCTGATAACACCGGAATTTCTGAAGTTTTAAGTAAAATATTCAATCTTCGAATCCGGGAAATGTTCAAAGACGCGCTCCGATATGAATAAGCGGAGCGCGTCTGCTTGTTCATCGGGATAAACATATTTGCCTTGACCCCATCGGCCCCACTTATATTTGCGCTTCTCAATATCCATCTCCAGCTTTGTTTTGGGGTATCGTTTTTCGATGACACCTTTTGCTGTCTTCGTGAATCGATGCTGGATGAGTTCGAACGTCAGGTCTCCTCTGACGTCTTGAGGCAAGGCATCATCCAGCGCTGCCAGCAGCTCTCCATAGCCTTCCTCCCAGCCGTCATGCCATATAATTGGGGCAATGATGAAGCCGATGGGATAACCAGCTTTGGCTGCCTTGGCGGCGGCTTCGATCCGCTGCTCGAAGCGGGAGGTGGAGGGCTCGAAGTGCTTGATGACATGCTTGCTGTTCACGCTGAACCGGATTCGTGTATGACCGTTATGCTTGGCATCAAGCAGGGAGTCCACATGGTGGAACTTGGTGACGAAGCGCAACCTGGCTAGCGGCTGCTGGCCCATGTATTCGATCAGCTCGCGAAGGCTGCCGGTGATCGGCTCCAAGCCGACGGGATCGGATGTACAGGCCGCTTCGAAACGTGTAATTTCGGGAGCGCGCTCATTGATATAGCCCTGTGCTGCTTCCAAGATATCGTCGATGTTGACATATACGCGGATGTAGGGCTTGGCGCCAAGCGTCGTCTGCAAATAACAATAATGGCAATGAGCCATACAGCCTGTTGCGATCGGGATGGCATATTCGGCGGAAGGCTTGGACGTGTCGAATTTGAGCGTCTTGCGCAGACCGACAACAAGCGTACGCTTGGCAATCTTGTATTGCTCCAGCTCGGAGTTGCCGGGCAGGTTGGTGATGCGGTTATGCGAAGTCGTCATGCGGTATGGAATGCCCTCTTTTTGCACCCATTCAAAGATCCGCTTGCCCTTGGGGTAGTCCAGCGCTGCCGGCTCAAAATAGACAAGCTCCGGCACAAAGGACAGGGTGGAGCGGTCGACTCTTGGAGGGCGTGGTAGCGATTGCTGGGTCATGATGATGCCTCCTGTTCAAGGAATAAACAATCGGGAATACAGTAGCATTTTTCTTTATGCGCTAGTTTTCCGTAACTTGCCGCAAGGTAAACAGGTAAGATCACCATCTGTTGAGATTGCCGTCCAAATTTGTCGGACGGGTTGCAGACGATCTATCGAACAGTGTATGATACATAGAGTAATGCCGAGCAATTGGGTAAAGAAGCAAGGTAAGGAGGTTCTTGGGTGCCGACTCCGAGCATGGAAGACTACTTGGAACGAATCTATAAGCTCATCGATGAGAAGGGCTACGCGCGCGTATCGGATATAGCCGAGGGGCTGGAGGTCCATCCATCTTCCGTAACGAAGATGATTCAGAAGCTGGATAAGGACAATTATCTCATATACGAGAAGTATCGCGGTCTGGTCCTCACCAACAAAGGGAAAAAGATGGGGAAACGGCTGGTTGACCGTCACCAGCTGCTGGAATCATTTTTGACGATTATCGGCGTGCAGGACGATAATATCTATAAAGATGTGGAAGGTATTGAACATCATCTGAGCTGGGATTCCATTACTTGCATTGAGACGCTGGTGGAATATTTCCGCAGGGATGAATCCAGATTGGCAGATTTGAGGGCTTTGCGTTCCGAGATGGATACCGAATAATACATAGCCAAAGAAGAAGGTCAGCGGAATTCATTCCGCTGACCTTCTTTTGCATCCAACATTCATTAATGATATTTCGGAATGTCGTCATCATCCTTGCCGCCTTCAATAACTCGGAAGGGGACAGTCTTGGAACGCGGACGATCACGTCTCGGTTTAGCCGAAGTTTGGCTCTGCGTCACATGCGTACGTGATTGGCTTCCGCCGCGCCGACCGCCGAGGAAGGATGGCGGATATTTGTAGAGTAGAAAGATGCCGCCAATGATGACGATGGGCAAAATCAGGGAAATAGCGAATCGCGCAATACCCACGACAATGCCGATTAACAGCAAGGCAAATAAGATAATGGTAATGGGGTTCCATCTTTTTCCTCGATTGTACATCTTCATCACGCCTTTATTTAAGATTTAGACATTTGCTGGTCGAGCTCGCGCATCCGATTGAAGGAAGCAATCGATACCGCAACCTGCTCGTCTTTTGGTTCCTTCGTAGTTAGCAGCTGAAGCCACAGTCCCGGGAAGCCAAGGAATCGCAGGATCGGCAGATCGCGCACGGCGTTCGTCACTCTTAGTACTTCGTAAGAGACGCCAAGCACAAGAGGCAGCAATGCGAGACGAATAACAATGCGATCCCACAGACCTTGCCATTCAAATATAGGCAGCGAGTAAATGATTACGCCGACGATGATCGTGAATACCATAAAGCTGGAGCCGCAGCGATAATGGAGTCTGCTATACTTTTGTACGTTCTGAATCGTAAGCTCCTCGCCAGCCTCGTAAGCGCTGATAACCTTATGCTCTGCTCCATGGTATTGAAATAATCGCTTAATGAGCGGAGTCATAGATATAAAGTACAGGTAGGCGAGCAACAAAATAATTTTAATAAGTCCTTCTAATAAATTATGACCGACGGAGCTTTCGAATAACCCGCTGAACAATAATTCTTCTAGCGCGGCGGGCACGCCCGTAAAGATAACTTTCCCTGCGATAAAGGAAAGGATTGCGGCGGCGGCAACGCTAATGACCATCCCAACGCCAAAGCCGCTTTTCTTCTCTGCTGGAGGAGCTTCCTTCTTGACTTCTTTCTTCGCTGCATCGTCTTCAGATTCATCTTCAGCGTAGGCTTCCATCGAAAAGTTCAAATGCTGGGATCCCTTGACGCTTGATTCCAAAATTCCGACAACGCCTCGTACAATAGGAATCTTCTTCAGCAATTGAAGCGATCGCTGTGTCGTTCTTGGTACTTCGAAAAACACGATTTCGTCGTTCTTGCGTCTTACGGCTGTCACGTTCACATGCTTGCCTTGGAACATGACGCCTTCAATGACGGCTTGTCCGCCATAAATATTACGTGGGTCCTGAGACAAAAGCGTGTCACCTTCCTCGATTTCTCATCAAAATAGTCTTGCATCTATTGTACTTGATCTTACGTTTAATTGCGAGTCGCATCGAGCCGGTCGAAAGGGACTGAGATGAGTGAAATGGCGATTACATGTCCATTCTTTGTTGCATACTAAGATATAGCGGGAATGGGGCTTGTTATGCATATAAGGTAAAGGGGTTATTGCTATGGCCAACTCACATCATCATCAAAGAAGGAACAATGAAGATCGCCATCGAACGAATCCTTGGCTGTATTCCATTCAACTCGGCTTCTTCGCCGGATTGTTTTTCGGCATCCTTCGGTGGATATGCTATGAGATGAAATTTACGATATTGCTGCCGGGATATATGCTGGATTCGTTTTTCCGGCATTCCTTTCTGGAGACAGCATGGGGTTATGTTATTGGCATAGCCGGTTACATTGTGTTTTCCATCGTAATGGCAATTCTCTATAAGGTGGTGCTGGGCAAGCTGAAAGGCCCATGGCCCGGCATTTTCTATGGATTGGCAGTATGGGCCATTCTGTTCGGAGGCATTGGCCCTCTGATTGGCATTATGGGCTGGCTGACACAGATTGGCTGGAATACGATCTATACAGAGCTGTGCATCTCGACGCTTTGGGGCGTTTTTATCGGGTATTCTATCGCATTTGAATTTACGGATGAGGTGTCGCGAGAGCCGATGGGAGCGAAGAACTGAGTTGTTACTTCTCAAGGGGCGGACATTTGTGGTAAAATGTCTTGTGATCTTCGACGAAGTGATCAATCGTTCGCCCAGGAGGTGCAGGCATGCTCAGAATCGCAGTGCTTAACGGTCCTAACCTGAATATGCTCGGCATTCGCGAGCCTGGCGTATATGGCAGCGAATCGCTATCTGCGATCGAGGCTCAAGTGAAGAGCAAGGGAGATGAGCTGGGCGTTCAGCTTTCATTTTTCCAAACGAATCACGAGGGCGATATGATCGACCGCATACATAGCGCATACGGCAGTGAGGACGGCATTATGATTAACCCGGGTGCATGGACCCACTATAGCTACGCGATAAGGGATGCGCTAAGCGCGGTCTCGATACCGGTGGTGGAAGTGCATCTATCCAACATTCACAAGAGAGAAGCGTTCCGGCATGTGTCGGTGGTAGCCCCGGTTGCCCTGGGACAGATAGCGGGTTTTGGAGCGGCAGGGTATGTGATGGCTCTGGACGCGCTGGTTCGCACACTTCAGAGCGAGAGCAGCTAGGAATGAGAGGGAGAGCGATATGACAACAACAAGAGTTGAACGGCTGCGCAAGCTGCTGGAAGAGAACAGCCTGGATGCGCTGCTAATTGCAAGTCCATACAACAGACGTTACATAAGCGGCTTTACGGGTTCAGCAGGCTTTGTGCTGCTTACATCCGGCGACAATTATTTTCTTACAGATTTCCGCTATCGCGAGCAAGCGGCGAAGCAAGTGCAAGGATTCACTATCATCGAGCATGGAACTAGCCCGATCGACGACATTCGCGGGATTTTGGAGAAGGCGGGTATTGCCTCGCTCGGATTCGAGCAGGAGCATGTCAGTTACGGCGAATACCTCCAGTGGGGCAAGACGCTGAATGGAATCGCGTTGAAGCCGGCAGCAGGTCTTGTGGAGAAGCTTCGCATGACCAAAGACGATGCTGAACTGCAAGTGATGCAGGATGCTGCTGATCTGGCTGACCGTACGTTCAAGCATATTCTTGGCGTTCTGGCAACCGGCATTCGCGAGTCCGATATTGCGCTTGAGATGGAGGTCTTTATGCGCAGCAATGGCGCAACAAGCTCCTCTTTCGACACGATTGTGGCATCCGGAGAGCGTTCCGCTTTGCCGCACGGCGTTGCGAGCGACCGCATCATCGGCACGAACGAGTTCGTGAAGCTGGACTTTGGCGCCTACTATAACGGCTATTGCTCCGATTTGACCCGTACAGTAGTCATCGGCAAGCCAAGCGACAAACATAATGAGATATACAATATCGTGCTTGAAGCTCAATTGCATGCGCTTGCCAATATCCGTCCGGGCATGACCGGCATGGAGGCGGACGCGCTTTGCCGCGATATCATTACGAAGTATGGCTACGGCGACAACTTCGGACATGGCACAGGACATGGCCTCGGCATGGAAATCCATGAAGCGCCTAGACTTTCCCGACTTAGCGATACGATTTTAACCCCCGGCATGACCGTTACGGTAGAACCCGGCATCTACGTCCCAGGCTTTGGCGGCGTACGCATCGAGGACGATATCGTCATTACGGAATCCGGTATTAAAATATTAACCTCATCTCCGAAAGAGCTCATCTGCCTGGGATAGGGACTATTCATTCAGGAGGGAATCAGCAATGATTTCAGTAAACGATTTTAAGACAGGTTTGACCGTACAAGTAGACAATGATATCTTCACCGTTCTGGACTTCCAGCACGTAAAACCGGGCAAAGGCGCCGCATTCGTACGCTCCAAGCTGAAAAACCTTCGCAATGGCAACGTTGTTGAGAAAACATTCCGCGCAGGCGAAACGATCGGCCGTGCTCAAATCGAGAACAGAGCTGTTCAATACCTGTACAACTCCGGTTCTGAATATACATTCATGGACAATGAGACGTTCGACCAGTTCAACCTGGACAAGAAACAGCTTGAGTGGGAGATTAACTTCCTGAAAGAAAACATGACGGTTAACATTACGAGCTACCAAGGCGAAATCCTCGGTATTCAAATGCCGAACAGCGTGGATCTGAAAGTAACCGAAACGGAGCCAGGCGTTAAAGGCAACACGGCTCAAGGCGCTACGAAAAACGCAACGGTTGAGACAGGTTTGACTGTTCAAGTTCCTTTGTTCATCAATGAAGGCGATGTCCTTCTGATCGATACGCGCGAAGGCAAATATATCTCCAGAGCTTAATTGTAAGCTGGAGGTATAATAGGTCGTCTCCAAGGTCCATAGTTGGCCGGGAGACGGCTTTTTTTGTCAAAAAGTTATCATTTGACATGGTCGAACGCTATCCTACGATAACGCGGTAGGGCGGGAATGTTATTTAGGAAGAACCCTACCCATAGGTAGGGCTCTTGTGATATAATATGAACTTGTATGTAGATGTCAAGGTTGGGAGTGAAACAGCTTTGTCTTTGATCGTGATGAAGTTTGGCGGCAGCTCCGTGGGTACGCCGGAGAGAATGCAGCGTGTAGCAAAACGTATATTGGATAGGCAGCAAGAGGGCAACAATATCGTTGTCGTTGTGTCTGCCATGGGTGATACGACGGACGATTTGATCGATCAGTCGAAGGGGCTGAACCCGAATCCGCCCGCTCGCGAGATGGATATGCTTATGACTGTGGGCGAACAGATTTCGATTGCCTTGCTATCGATGACGATTCATCAATTGGGCGGCAATGCGAAGTCGTTCACCGGCTGGCAAGCCGGTATGAAGACGAACGAGGTACATGGAAAAGCGAAAATAACCGATATTGATCCAAGCCGAATATTCAAGGCTCTTGAAGCGGGGAATGTAGCCGTTGTTGCCGGGTTCCAGGGCATGAGCGAAGATGGCGAAATTACGACGCTTGGACGCGGCGGCTCCGATACAACAGCAGTTGCGCTTGCAGCAGCGGTTAAGGCGGATGTATGCGAAATTTATACGGATGTGGATGGCGTCTATTCGACCGATCCGCGTGTCGTGAAGAACGCACGCAAGCTGAACGAAATATCGTATGATGAAATGCTGGAGCTGGCGAATTTGGGCGCGGCGGTGTTGCATCCGCGTGCCGTTGAATATGCAAAGCATAACAATGTGAAGCTGGTTGTTCGTTCGAGCTTTACGCAGAATGAAGGCACCAGTGTGAAGGAGGATGCGGTCATGGAACAAGGCGTGGTCGTTCGCGGAATCGCTTTTGATAAAAACGTAGCTAGAATCAGTATTATGGGCGTAGAGGATGTGCCAGGCGTTCTAGCCAACGTATTCGGCGCTCTCGCGCAAAACGTTATCGATGTAGATATTATCGTTCAGAGTGGCGTACAAGACGGTAAAGCCGACTTCTCGTTCACGCTGTCCGGCGATGACAGGGAGAAAGCAATTGAAGTGATTGAAGGCATTCGCTCCGCTGTTCCTTACAGAGAGACCACATCGGAATCCGGCTTGGTGAAAGTGTCTATTGTCGGAGCGGGAATGGTGAGTAATCCTGGCGTGGCTGCTCAAATGTTCTCCGCGATCTCCACGCTTGGAGTAAGCATTAAGATGGTCAGCACATCCGAAATTAAATGCTCTTGCGTCATTGCGGCAGATCAACTGAATGATGTTGTCCGCACGTTGCATACTGCGTATGGACTGGATACATCCGAGCAGGCATTCGTCGGCGGTCCGTCAGACCGTCGTTAATCGCACTACTATTCTCTAGTTGAACATAAACCGGCTAATGTTTTGTCCATAAAGTAGTTGGGCCACAGACTAGATTTTGATTAGCTATAATGTTTAAGTTTATAACAAAAAATCTTCTCCTCATGGAACCGAGTGAAATAGCGTTGTGTGGCAAATCTAGCCACTTTAACAAGCCTTTCAACTTAAGGGTTGTCCTAAAGTCTGCAATGACTTAAGGGCTTCCCTTTTTCTTATACACGATAAACGTAAACTACAGCTCCGTGTCTGAACACACCAACTTGCAAGACCTATTCTTCCAGCTGCTGCCGGTGCTTGAGAATAGGTCTTGCTTTTTTTATCGGAGGATGAGCCGTTCACCCAGCAGGAATGGGACAGCGTCTAATGTGTTCATATGCGCACAGTCCTCAACATCTTCCTTCAATCCCAGCTTTACGAGCCTCTTGCCAGATTGACTTTGAAGCAGCGTCCTCAAGATCCAGGGCGAACGGTCACGGTACAGAGCATGCATCGCTTGCCCGAAGTCGTCGACTTCTACTGTATCATGGTGTTGTTTGATCAATTCTTCAATTAACAACCCCGCGCACAAGCCGTCTTCGATTGCAAACTCATCATGGCTGCCGGCGCATAGCAAAACAACATCCCTCCGCAATTCAAGAGCATATTTGGCCGCTGCTTCACCATTGAGCAGCGAAGCGGCAATGACATGATCCGCCTTCGTCGATTTATGGATGGCCCGGGTACCGTTGGTAGTCGTTACTATAATCCGTCGACCTCGCACCGTATTCTCGCTATACTCCTTAGGCGAGTTTCCAAGATCAAATCCAGCAATTTTGCGGCAGAATCGTTCGCCGCCTAGCAGGTCTTCCGGCCACTGAAGCGACTTGGCATCCATCACCGTCTCCGCCGGCACAATGCTGGCAGCACCAGCGGCTAAAGCGGTGACAATCGTACTCGTAGCCCTCAGCACATCGATCACGATTGCTGTTTTGTGATGGAAGTTAGCTGAACAGGCTTCGTTCACGCTGGATATTACTTGGACGTGCATGTTAGATCCTTCTTTCTATTAAATCATATAATCAGCATCGGCCTGTCGTTGGCCAAACCCGAAAGTATCCGAGCGAAGCCCCCGTCGCATGGCTTCGAGCGATAGGGCTTCAGTCGGAGCGATGTTGCCCAGATGAACCGATGCGCCGAATTGCAGCAGCAGCTCGGCCTGCTGACTCTTCAAGGGCGCTTCCCACATCAATCTGCCCTCATGGTCGACTTTGCCCAGCACTTCCATGAGCACGTGTTCCTTGCAGCGCCCTTGCTCGTCGAATAGACCGACATTCAGACCTGATTCTCTTGCCTCGATTGTAACGAGTTCTGCTCCGGCTTCCCAGTCGCAGTGCGCGGTGAAGGCAAGTTCCTCCGGATCAATGCCGGAACCAGCTGTTTTCTTGCCGTACTCCGTCATAACCGTCAGTCCCCGTTTTATGCATTCCTTTATAAGTGAAGTTCTGCGGATACGGGCAAGCTCAATGGTTCCGTCAGAAATCTCGACACCCGTGAAACCGAGCGAGCAGATTTTGTCGAGAAACGACCCTACCGCTTTTTGCGCGATCGCGACCTCTAATAGTGTTCCGCCAGGCATAGCGATCATGTTGCTGCCCGCAGCAAGCGACAGTTTGTTGCGCAGAAGCTCCTGATCGTATAGAACGGCGGTTCCGAAGCCGAACTTGACGATCTCAATGAATGGTCCGGCGGTCTCGATGAAATCGGAAAAGGCGTTCAGGCCCATCCCTTTGTCAATCACCATCGTAGTACCAAGACCCTTCCTCCGATCGGCAGTTCTGCAGCCGCTAGGGTCTCTTAAGAGCTGATGCCAGTTGTCTAGTACAGCACTTCTCATCTTCTCAGTTCTCCTCGCCTGAATATTCTTCCACCACTATATGCGGCTGGAGCTGGGCAGGTGCCCGGTATGAAATAGAGACAAGCACGCATATACATATAAAAAGCTTATGGAACGAAAGGAGGTCCTTCCTTTGCTTAATAAAATTGTTCTAAGTATGGCGATGCTCCGACTATTATCTGGCAGCATTGAGATTTGCGCAGCTTTGGTCATGCTTAGGCTCAATCAGATCGACAAGGCGCTTGTCGTCAATTCATCTCTGGCGTTAGTAGGCCCGATCATTCTGATCGCGACGACGACGATCGGCCTGGTCGGTCTATCCGACAAGCTGTCGGCCTCGAAGTTTGTTTGGGTCGCTGTAGGGGTGATCTGCCTGATGATCGGCATATTAAAGAAATAGTAGAATGCGAATCTAGCAAATGTATACATAATCTCATCAGACAAGCATACACATGTAACGACATAAGACAAACATCGGGGAGTGAAGGAAGCATGCTGTCCCATGTATCCCATTTGTTGCCGCTGGATCTGAAGAAGCTGCTCGAGGGCCTGCCGGCGGAAGTGAAAGGATCGCTTGAGGAAATACGCATACGGGAGAATCGTCCACTGGAGATCTCTTATCGCGGAGGCTTCAGGTTTTTGGCGCCTGACGGTAGTCTGAAGCAACAAGCAGAAGGCTCCGTCAAGCCGACGGCCGAACAATGCCGCAAGCTTCTGGAACGCATCACGAATTATTCGCTTTATGCCATGGAAGAAGAATTGAGAAGAGGCTACATTACCGTATCGGGCGGACATCGAATCGGACTGGCCGGCCGCACCATTCTGGATGGGGGAAGCGTCCGCGGGATCAGAGATATTGGCGGATTCAATATCCGGATCGCCAGAGAAGTAATCGGAGCGGCTGCGCATCTTCTACCGAAGCTGATGGATCGAGTTCGCGGTACGATCGGGTCAACGCTCATATTGGCGCCGCCGCAGCAAGGCAAAACGACGCTGGTCAGAGATATGGCAAGGTCGCTTAGCTATGGAGCCCCGTCTGGTATGGAGAGAGGCACGATTGCCGGCAAAAAGGTTGGGATTGTCGATGAGCGCTCCGAGATTGCCGCATGCGTCAGAGGCATACCGACCTTCGATGTCGGTCCCCGCACAGATGTTATGGATGCGTGTCCCAAGGCGGAAGGCATGATGATGCTGCTAAGATCCATGTCGCCTGAAGTGCTGATTGTCGATGAAATCGGACGTCCTGAAGATGTCGAAGCGATCCGCGAAGCAAGCCATGCCGGTGTAAGCGTAGTTGCAACTGCTCATGCCTTTGATGTGCAAGATGCGAAGGGCAGGCCGGAATTGTACAGGCTCATCCAAGAAGGAGCATTTCTCCACATTGTGGAGCTGAAGCGATCACATGACGGCATTATGCACCGGATCATCAGTGCGAATGCACTGCAGCAAGCATCAAACGCCAAGAGCAAGGAGCAGCTCGCAGCCGTAAGTCTTGCTGGGGCCGGAGTCGGACGTTTCCGGACGGAAGAATGATTAAGCTGCTGGGCGCGGTGCTTATATTGGTAGCCGGCACGTTAATCGGGTTCCAGCAGGCCGCAAGATTTGCAGAACGTCCCAGACAATTGAGACAGCTCGCCCACGCGCTGCAACGGCTCGAAACAGAGATAGGTTACGGACACACGCCATTGCCCGAAGCGCTGAATCGAACCGCTGCTGCAACAGCAGAGCCGATTGCCTCACTATTTCGCAGGACAGCGGAGGAATTGAAGAGTGAGCAAGGATGGTCTTTTCAGGAGTGCTGGGAGCGATCCGTTCAGGTCATCTGGATTGAAACTTCGATGAAAGCCAGCGAGAGAGGCGTCATGCTTCGGCTCGGATCAACGCTTGGCATAAGTGACAAGGAAGATCAGATGAAGCACCTGCGACTTGCGTTATTGCAATTGAAATCGGAAGAAGACGCGGCAAGGGACGATCAAGGGCGATATGAGAAGATGTGGAAAAGTCTCGGAGCATTGCTCGCTGTGCTGATCATCATTTTGATGGTGTAAGAGGGTGCGCTACTTATGAATATGGATGTGAGCGCCATATTTCAAATCGCTGGAATCGGCATCATTATCGCAATGATTCATTCCGTTCTTAAGCAGATGGGGAAGGAAGACATGGCGCATTGGGTAACCGTAATTGGATTTGTTGTTGTGTTGTTTATGGTAGTACGGCTGCTGAATGAATTGTTCCAGGAAATAAAAACGATCTTTCTGTTCCAGTAGGTGAACGCGGTGGAGATGATACAAATCGTCGGTATCGGTCTAATGACGACCGTGCTGATCCTGGTCGTGAAAGAGCAGAAACCGATGTTCGCTTTTCTTCTGGCGGCATTTACGGGATTGTTCATCTTCCTGTATGTGATCGGCAAGATAGAAGCCGTTATTAAGGTGCTGGAGGATTTAGGGAATCGATCGGGCATTCCGTCCATTTACTTGAAGACTGTTCTGAAAATAATCGGAATTGCTTATATCGCCGAATTCGGCGCTCAGATTGTCAGGGATGCGGGCCAAGAGGGTATCGCATCGAAAATAGAATTTGCCGGCAAAGTGTTCATACTCGTCATGGCAATCCCGATCATTAGCGTCATTGTCGAGACCGTCATCGGATTGCTGCCGGCGGGGAGCTGATCGTGATGGCGCAAGCGCGTGCCGGAGGAGCTGCAAAGCTTCAACTGCTCGTATGGTTCTTTCTCCTCTTCATGACGCTAATGCCCATTGGCGTACAAGCAGAAACAAGCACAAGCGGGAGCTCCATTGCAGCACCGGAAGCAGCAAGTTCTGATGTAAATCAAATGATGAAGGAACAGGCTGGCCTAATGGAGACCGAACATGTCGAAGATTACTGGAATAAGCTTCGCGAGCAGTATGGCGGTTTCTTTCCGGATCAGAAAGTGCCGAGCTTCAGCGAGATGCTGTTGTCTGGCGGAGGATTGAAACTGGCAGACGTCCTGCAAGGCTTGCTTCGATACTTCTGGCATGAGGTGCTCTACAATGGCAAGCTGCTTGTCACAATCGTATTGCTCACTGTGTTCAGCATGGTGCTGGAAACGCTGCAAAATGCGTTCGAACGCAATTCGATAAGTAAAGCGGCTTACTCCGTTACTTACATGGTACTCGTCATCATCGCGGTGAACAGCTTTCATGTGGCTATTGGTTACGCCAAGGATGCCATTGAAAGTATGATCTCGTTCATGCTGGCGATGGTCCCGCTCTTGCTCACTCTGTTGGCATCGATGGGAAGTGTCGTGACGGTATCGGTCCTGCATCCGCTCATCATTTTCATGATCCATATCGTGGGAACAGTTATTTACAGCTTCGTGTTCCCGCTGCTCTTTTTCTCTGCGGTGCTGCATATCGCAAGCGCATTGACTGAGAAGTTCAAAGTAACGCATCTGGCAAACTTACTTCGAACTGTAGCGGTTGGTTCATTGGGCGTCCTGGTGACGATATTTCTGGGCGTCATATCTGTCCAAGGAGCGACGGGGGCTGTGACGGATGGTGTAACGCTTCGTGCCGCCAAGTTCGTAACAGGCAACTTTGTACCCGTCGTCGGCCGGATGTTCTCCGACGCTGCGGATACGGTCATATCCGCGTCGCTGCTTGCGAAAAACGCCGTCGGTCTCGCAGGCGTCATCGTCCTGTTGTTCCTGAGTGCATTCCCGGCGCTGAAAATATTTACGCTGGCGCTCATCTACAATGTATCGGCAGCTGTCATGCAGCCGCTTGGCGATTCGCCTATCGTAACCTGCCTACAAACCATCGGCAAAACGATGATTTTTGTATTCGCCGCTTTGGCTGCGGTAAGCCTGATGTTTTTCCTGGCGGTTACGATCATCTTAACCGCAGGCAATGCGGCGCTGATGGTAAGGTAGCGCAGGCTTGCGAAGTAAGTTTTGCTCCGCAATATCGGTGCTTACGAAGTAAGTTTTGCTCCGCAATATCGGTGCTTACGAAGTAAGTTTTGCTACGCAATATTGATGCTTACGAAGTAAGTTTTGCTCCGCAAAACTTTTTAGGAGGTGAGCTTAATGTGATGGGTTGGTTGAGCGACTGGCTGAGGGATATCATTGCGGTCATTTTGCTAGCCGTTCTCGTCGAGCTGCTCCTTCCGAACAAAGCCATGCAGCGTTATGCCAGACTCGTAGTGGGATTGTTTATTCTGCTTACCATTCTGTCGCCGATTCTGCGACTCCTTCAAACAGATATGAACAATAGGCTGGATGCCGGAATGGAGATGTGGAATGAAAGGTCCATGCACAAAAAGGTGGCAATGCCAACTCTGGAGGAAATTCAGATCAGGGCAGAGGACATTCAGTCCAAGCGGAATGAAGAAGCCGCACGCTTGATGGCAGCTACTTTGGAGGTATCGATGAAGAAGGCGATTACGACGGAGACAGGAGCGCAGGTGGAACGGGTGAGCGTTTCCTTTGCCTGGAGTAAGCATCCAAAGGAAGGAGAAGCGCCGGAGATTGCAGCCGTAAAGGTAACGTTGAAAGAAAACACCGGTATGGCAAGTCCGGAGCCAGGCAAGCATGATAAGTCGATTGAAATCGAAGTAGTTGCACCCGTTGATATAACGATTGGAGAGAATGAAAGCAAGTTGAATACAGCCCTTCCTGAAAAAAACGGTTTTATCCCGCCCAACAAGCAGGAAGCAGCGGCAGTGCAAAGCGTTTTGGCGAGAGGCTGGGGCATACAGTCTGACAAAGTCGAAATTCGAATCCGGGCTGCCAGCGGCTCAACTGCGAAGCAATAGGGAGAAAGGGGGGAGTTAATATGGCGAAATGGCTGGAAGGATTGGAATCTGCAGTGGGCGGCGGACCTAGCGGACCGAAACGCGTCAGAACGTTGCGGATCTTGCTCATTATTGGCGGAATTGGAGCTGTGCTGATGCTGCTCAACTCATTTTTGCCGTTCAAGGATATCGGGCCTTCTGCCCAGGACCCCAATCCTCCCCCGGAAACCTCGGAAGCATGGAACCGAAATGCTGCTCCGGGTTCTCCCTTTGAGGTGGTCGAAGGCACGCTGGAGACTAGGCTCAAAGAAATATTGGAGAAGATTGTGGGGGTCGGGTCTGTGGATGTAATGGTTACAGTCGATTCTACAGAAGAGATTGTAGTCGAACGGAACAAGACAGAAAATCAGTCGATTACCGATGAGAACGATCGGAACGGGGGGGTGAGGCATATTACGTCGATCAGCAAGGATGGTCAAGTCGTCTTGTATGAAGTATCGGGGGAACAGAAACCGATTATTACGAAAACGATTAATCCCCGAATACGAGGTGTTCTTATCGTAGCGAAAGGGGCAGAAAACGCAACGGTCAGACGCCTCATATCAAGCGCTGTCGAAAAGGGGCTGAGTGTTCCGGTCAACCGTATCTCGGTCGTTCCGAGCAAGCAATAGCGAAAAGCAAGTAACAAAGACTTACGCTTACGAAGAAGTTTTGCTCCAATTAGCTAATCGCTGATTTGACCAGAAAACTTAGAACATGCTTACGAAGTAGTTTTGCTCCATTCAGCTAGCCGCTGAATATAAACACAAAACTTTTAGGAGGAATCAAAATGAATACAAAAAGACAAACGATTTGGCTCGTTTCCATGCTCAGCTTGATGGTGGTGCTCTCCGCTTATTATCTGTTCACGCAGGATCTGAACGATGCCGACAAGCTGTCTTCGGAGAAGCCGGGCGAGAATGTAACGGAAGTAGCTGGAGGTAATAAAGGGCAGGTCGTCGTCGATGAAGTGAAGCCAGGCGATGACGAAGGCATCAGCGTAGCGAATCAAAAAATTCTGGATCAGCTTGCCCGAGAAGGCTACACGCAGGGCAGCATATTCAGCGAATTACTGTCGAAGAGAGAGCAGCAATATTCCCAAGAAACAGACCGCATCTGGAGCGTGCTCGCCGATGTAAGCAACATAAGCTCAGAAGATTCCGCGGCAGCGGCAACTCAGCTTGACCAGCTTGAGGATAAAAATTCACGCATCACGGCGCTGGAATCGGAACTGATGAAACAATATGATATTGCCATTGTCTCAGAAGAGAATGATCGCTATAAAGTAGTTGTAACCAGCGAGAAGTTGGAGAAAAAAGATGCAGCCAGCATTATCGATCAAGTGATGACCGTGATGGAGGTCAGCCCAACTCAAGTATCCGTACAATATGTGTCGGAGCCATAACATAGGCACGGCAGCCAGGCAACAAGCTCCGTTCGTCTTCGGCTAGTGCCGTAGGCGTGCGGAGTTTTTTTGATCCGGGCAGGGGAAAATCGGCTTGTCCAAAAAATGATTCTTGTTCACGCCTTTTTATGGTATAATACTAAACGTTATGTGAAGAAGAGGAGTGATTACGTTCATGTTCAAGTTGAGCGAGATTAAAGAATTGATCAAGCTGGTCGATCAAACATCCGTTCAGGAGCTAGAAATTGAAAACGAAGGCGCGCGTCTGCACATCCGTAAACCAGGCAAAACTGAAGTGGTGAATGTGCAAGCGGCTCCAATTACGCATACATATTCACAGCCTGCTATAGCGGTAGCTCAGCCGCAGCCTGTAGTTCAAACTAGCGCTCAGCAAGCAGTTGCGGATTCTGCGCCTGCCAAGGCACCTGCGGTAGAATTGCACCAAATCGTATCGCCGATGGTGGGAACGTTCTACAGCGCACCTTCACCAGAAGCGAGTGTATTTGTGAAATCAGGTGATCGCGTTCATGAGAAATCGGTTGTATGTATTTTGGAAGCGATGAAGCTGATGAACGAATTGGAAGCCGAAGTGAATGGTGAGATCGTGGAAGTTCTGGTTTCCAACGGTCAGTTGGTGGAGTACGGCCAGCCGCTGTTCCTGGTGAAAGCGGACTAACGAATGCCCGGAATGGGTAACTGACGTCTGAAAGGGGTTCCTACGTGAAATTCCAAAAAATATTAATCGCGAACCGCGGAGAAATCGCGGTACGTATCATTCGCGCTTGCCGAGAGCTGGGAATTAGCACGGTAGCGGTATATTCGGAATCGGACCGCGATTCGCTTCATGTTCGATTGGCGGACGAAGCGTATTGCATCGGACCGACTCCATCAAAGGATAGCTATTTGAATTTAACCAATATTATGAGTGTCGCTACCATTACAGAATGCGACGCCATTCATCCGGGGTATGGCTTTTTAGCCGAGAATGCCGACTTTGCAGAAATTTGCGAGTCGTGCAATATTACCTTTATCGGTCCTTCCCCTGAAGCGATTAGCAAAATGGGTGACAAGGCTGTTGCCAAGTTAACGATGAAGACAGCTAATGTTCCTATTATTCCAGGTTCAGACGGTTTGATTGACAGCATGGATGAAGCCATTCAAGTCGCTCGTGAGATCGGATATCCGGTTATCATTAAGGCTACGGCAGGCGGCGGAGGCAAAGGCATCCGTGTTGCCGATAACGAAGAAACGCTAATTAGCCAGATTACAACAGCACAGCAAGAGGCCCAGAAGGCATTCGGCAACGCTGGTGTTTATTTGGAGAAATATTTGACCGGCATGAAACACGTCGAAATTCAGATCATGGCGGACAAGCATGGCAACGCCGTGCATTTGTTCGAGAGAGATTGCTCTGTTCAGCGCAGACGACAGAAGCTGGTTGAAGAGGCGCCGTGTCCGGTCTTGTCTCCAGAGCTTCGGGAGCGGATGGGACAAGCTGCGGTTCGCGCGGCGCTTGCAGTTCGCTATTCGGGCGCAGGTACGCTTGAATTCCTGCTTGGTCCTGACGGCAATTTCTATTTCATGGAGATGAACACACGTATCCAGGTTGAGCATCCTGTTACGGAGATGATTACGAACGTCGATCTGATCAAAGAAATGATCAGAGTTTCGGAAGGTAATCCTCTTTCGTTCGCACAGGAGGACCTCAGTATTAATGGCTGGGCGATTGAATGCCGTATTAACGCAGAGGATTCCGAGCGCAACTTCATGCCATCGGCGGGCAACATTCCGTTCTACCTGGCGCCGGGCGGCGCGGGCGTGCGTGTTGACAGCGCAGTATATCCGGGATATACCATATCCCCTCACTATGACTCCATGATCGCCAAGCTGATTGTATGGGGTGCCACTCGCGAAGAAGCGATTGCCCGTATGAAGAGGGCATTGTCCGAATTCGCGATCGAAGGCATCCGGACGACGATTCCGTTCCACTTGAAGCTTCTGAATCACCCTACGTTCGTGAAGGGCGATTTCGATATCAAGTTTCTTGAAGAGCATGATATTAATGCTCCGGCGGCGGCTCTTCGCACCGAGTAAAAGGAGTCCAAATCGTTTGTCATAAATCAGGCTGAATGTTATAGTATAGAAATAAGATGCGGAACATGGCTTGGCCTTGGGCCGGGCTACGCGACATTAGGGAGGTGTACAACGAACATGAGTACGATAGCTGAATTCGAGAAAACAGACATCGGTACGATTCAGATTGCACCTGAAGTCATTGAGGTCATTGCTGGTCTCGCGACGGTTGAAGTGGAAGGCGTAGCAGGGATGAGCGGCGGATTCGCAGGCGGTATCGCGGAGCTGCTAGGTCGTAAAAATTTGTCCAAAGGCGTTAAAGTCGAGGTTGGTCAAAGAGAAGCTGCAGTAGACGTGTCCATCATTATTCAATACGGAAACAAAATTCCAGAGATCGCTTCCCAGATCCAACAAAACGTCAAGCGATCCATTGAGATGATGACCGGTCTACATGTCGTAGAAGTGAACGTTCATATCCATGACGTATACTTCAAACCAGCAGAGAAGATTGATGATGAAGATTCCCAGCTGCGTGTCAAATAATAATTAATACAAGTTTTAATTTGTACAACCCCCTCGTGATTGGGCATGCCGCTCGGCGCAAGGGGGTTTTCATTCGGTCCCCCGGGAGGTATGGCTGACTTGATAAAAGTTGTGGACAAGCTACTATTGTTTTTGTACAGCATCGTCGTCGGAGCCGTGTCCGTATTTGTGGCGAGCTTGGCTTTTGGCTGGATTTCACGCGAATTGTTGTCTGATATGTTGACCGATTTCTATCGGTATAATTCCGTCTCGATTACGGTTGGCGTAGTCGGCGTGGTCCTCTTTTTGCTTAGCTTGCGCTTCTTTTTCGTATCGCTTGCCAGAGGTTCTTCCTCCTCGCAATCGATTGATCAGCGTACTGAATTTGGCGATATTCGGATTTCGATTGAGACGATTGAGAATCTGTCCCTGAAGGCTGCTTCCAAACAGCGTGGCGTCAAAGATTTGCGTGCTCGTGTACGTGCTTCGGACGCAGGTCTTGAAATTGTGCTCAGAGCCGTAATTGACGGAGAACATTCCATCCCGGCATTAACGGAAGAAATTCAACGGGCGGTAAAAACTCACATTGAAGATATTACTGGCATTCCAGTTATCAACGTCGCTGTGTTTGTCGCTAACGTGATTCAGGCGAATACATTCAAGAGCCGTGTAGAATAGAGGTGACGTACCGATGTGGAGGGATATTTGGGGAATCTACTGGAAACGTTTGATCGGCGCGGCTGTCGGATTGTTTTTCGGTATTATCTACTTAGCTTTCGGTTTTTGGGATATGCTTTTTGTAGCATTACTTGTATTTATCGGTTATTGGTTTGGCAAGCAGAAAGAGCTTTCGGACGGTCCGGTTATTCCTTGGCAGCGATTATGGTATGCGCTGCTTGAGAGATTCCGCCCGTTTCGTTGATTCTGTGGTCTCCTCCGTATTCCGGATTTCGGACAGCCGCTAATTCGGGGCAGGGAGGAGATCATAGTTTTTTATGCAAATTATATTTGGCATGAACGGATGTGGAGGTCACATGAAACGTAGGTTGGCTAGGGAAATTGCAATTTCGAGTTTATATCAGATGGAAATGAATGAAGTGACGGCAGCAGAGGCTGTCGAGATGTTGATGGAAGAGCTCCGTGAAGAAAATGAAATAGGTGCGGATCCGAAGGAAGCTGGAAGCACAGATGAATTTGCTCGTGAGCTGGTATATGGCGTATTGGAGAGAAAGCAAGCGATTGACGGCATGCTGCAGCAATTTCTGACGGGCTGGCAAGTGGACAGGCTGTCCAGGGTTGACCGTCAAGTGTTGCGTTTGGCCTGCTACGAGATGGTATTCCGCGATGATGTTCCGCCTAAAGCGGCCATTAACGAGGCGATTGATCTGGCTAAGCATTTTGGTACCGACGAGTCGGGCAAGTTCGTCAATGGCGTACTTGGCAAGCTGCTGCAAAGCGTCGATGAGTTGAAGGCATAGATAAGGGAGAGGCCTGCGGCATTCCGTAATTCATTCTATCAGACACGATAAAGATGAAGGGGACGATCACAATTATGAGCGCTCAAATTATTGCCGGCAAAACAGTTTCAGACCAGTTGCGAGTAGAGATGGTAGAAGAAGTTGCCGCTCTGACAAAACAGAATGTCATTCCTGGACTTGCAGTCGTTCTCGTAGGAGAAGCTCCGGCATCCAAAGTATATGTCGGTTCCAAAGAAAAAGCATGTCAACAGTTGGGCATCTATTCGGAGGTTCATCGGCTTGCTGAAGACACATCGGAAGCAGAGCTGCTCCATCTTATTGAACAATTGAACGGACAGGCATCTATTAACGGTATTTTGGTTCAGTTGCCCCTTCCGAAACATATTAACGAAAAAGCGATTATCGATGCGATCAGTGTGGACAAGGACGTAGATGGGTTCCACCCAGAGAGTGTCGGCAATTTGACTATAGGCGATGACAGCTTGCTGCCGTGTACGCCGGCTGGCGTTATTGAGTTGATCAAGCGAAGCGGCATTGAAATTTCAGGCAAGCATGCGGTTGTAATCGGACGAAGCAATATCGTCGGCAAGCCGGTCGCTATGCTGCTGCTGCGCGAGAATGCAACAGTAACCATCTGTCATTCCAGAACAGCAAACATGGAACAATTGGCGAAGCAAGCTGATATTCTCGTCGTGGCTATCGGTAAAGCAAAGGCCATTGACAGCCAATATGTGAAACCAGGAGCTGTCGTAATTGATGTAGGCATCAATCGTCTTCCTGACGGCAAGCTTGCTGGGGATGTCGACTTTGACGATTGCCTGGATTCAGCTGGTTTTATTACTCCTGTGCCTGGCGGCGTTGGTCCAATGACTATTACGATGCTTATGAAAAATACGATCAATGCTGCGAAAAGGGCTAACGGAATCGGGGTGTAAGCGATGGGTAGAGACCCCAAAGTTTATTCCATCAAAGAAATTAACAAATATATTCGTATGAAGCTGGAGACTGATCTTGTACTGGGCGATGTCTGGCTGCGTGGCGAAATTTCAAACTTTACGCATCATTCCAGCGGGCATATGTACTTTACGCTGAAGGATAGCGACAGTCGGTTAAAGTGTGTCATGTTCGCCTCCCATAATGTGCGTCTTCCTTTCAAACCGAAGGAAGGCGCCAAGGTGATGGCGCGCGGCAATATATCCGTCTTTGAGCGGGATGGGAACTATCAATTTTATGTTATGGCGATGCAGCCCGACGGGATCGGCAGCTTATACCTTGCCTTCGAGCAATTGAAGGGGCGGCTGGAGAGCGAAGGGCTGTTTTCGAATGCCCGAAAGCGGGAACTGCCACCTTTTCCAAAAGCTGTCGGCGTCATTACGTCTCCCACTGGTGCGGCGGTACGAGATATTATTACGACGATACAACGAAGATATCCCTTCATTCCGGTTTATGTGTATCCTGTTCTTGTACAAGGCAAGGGTGCTGCGCCTGCCATTGTCGACGCGATTGATGCGATGAATCGTTTTGGCGAATGCGACGTATTAATTGTTGGCCGGGGTGGAGGATCACTTGAAGAGCTTTGGGCTTTTAATGAGGAGACGGTAGCTCGTGCGATTGCAAACTCCGGAATTCCAGTCATTAGTGCTGTCGGTCATGAGACGGATTTTACCATCGCCGACTTTGTAGCCGATATGCGAGCAGCGACTCCTACGGCCGCAGCGGAACTGGCCGTGCCGTACATCGCAGAGATCAGACAACAGCGCGAACGGATGAATCAGCGGCTCATTGCCGCTATGAATAAGTCAATCACCGGCGAGAAGGAACGGCTCTCCCGTATTCGGCGTTCTCCGTTCTTCCTGCATCCTCGTCGTTATATGTTGGATCAGGCGCAGCGTCTGGATCGCATGCAGGAGCAGTTGGAGCAGCGTATGCATAAGCGATTATCGAAGGAAGATGCGAGATTATCTCAGCTTCAAGCAAAGCTGGCAGCTCGTCATCCGGGTGAAGCCCTTCAACAATCAGCCAAGCGACTTGCAACTGTAACGCGCGGCTTGGAGATGTCGGTAGCCTCGATGTTGAAGGAGCACAGACTGCGACTGCATGGTGCTATCGGACAACTGGACGCTCTGAGCCCTCTGAAAGTAATGGCGAGAGGATATAGCCTTGTTTATGATAGTGAATCGGGGCGGTTGATCAAATCAGTCGACGAGACGAAGAATGGCGATGCCGTACAGGTTAAATTGATGAATGGCCGGCTCTTGTGCCGTGTGGAATCGATTGAAGGAGGCGTTAACGGTGAAGGCTGATAAACAGGATGAGCTGAGCTTTGAAGAAGCGATGCAGCGTTTGGAAGCAATCGTTGCCAAGCTTGAAAGCGGCGATGTGCCGCTTGAGACGGCAATCGATTTGTTTCAGGAAGGCATGAGGCTGTCCCAGTTATGCGGCGGCAAGCTTGAGCAAGTGGAGAGCAAGATTGAGTTGCTTGTGGAGTCGGAGCAAGGCTTCCAGAAAAAAACGTTTGTAGCGGCAAACGAAGATAAAGGGGAATAAACTTGAACGTTAGCGTAGATATTCGAGCATACTTGAAGCAATGCGCAACTGAAGTGGAGTCCGCTTTGCAAGTTTCTCTGCCACAGGAGTGGGATATTCCGGCAACGCTTCGAGAGGCTATGACGTATTCTCTGGAAGCAGGCGGAAAGCGTATTCGACCTGCGCTTGTCATGACCGTGTCAGAAGCGATTCAAGGTTCTTCTGAGACTCGCGGCGCGGCACTTCCAGTTGCCTGCGCTGTCGAATATATACATACCTATTCACTCATTCACGACGATCTGCCTGCAATGGATAACGACGATTATCGCAGGGGCAAGCTGACGAATCATAAAGTGTTCGGCGAGGCGATGGCGATACTGGCCGGTGATGCACTGCTTACTCATGCGTTTAGCTTAATTCCGCGATCCGTTCGTCAAGGCGTGCCGATTGATGCGGCACTTGCTATTGTGGAGGATCTCTCCACTTTGGCAGGCGCTTCCGGTATGGTCGGCGGGCAAGTAGCCGATATGCTGGGCGAGCAAGGGCTAACGACAGTAGAGCAACTGGAATATATCCACTTGCATAAAACGAGCGACTTGGTTGTTTTTTCAGTCAGGTCGGGCGCCCGCATTGGAGGCGCAACAGAGTTTCAATTGGAGCAGCTGACTCTTTATGCCCGCAATATTGGCCTTGCTTTTCAAATTCAAGATGACATTCTGGATCTGATCGGCGATGAAAGCAAATTGGGCAAAAAAACGAACAGCGATGTTAATCAGCAGAAAGTAACCTATCCTTATCTCGTTGGCATGGAGGAGAGCAAGGCGATTGTAGATCGCCTTACGGAGGAAGCGAAATCCGCTGTACGGCGCGCTGAACTGGCCAATCCTTCTCTTTTGCTGCAAATTGCCGACTATCTGGTTCAGAGAGATCATTGATCGCGGATTATGGCGAAAGATTGAATCAAATTGGGCATATGTTATAATGAGTAAAATGTAGACGTTTATAGGACGGCTTAACTGCTGTCTTCGAAAGCGAGGAAAGCAACGTGCTGCTGGATCGAATTAACGGACCTCAAGATTTGAAGGCTTTGACAGTTGCTCAATTGGCTGAGCTAGCTGAGGAAATCAGACAGTTTCTAATTGGGAAGCTCTCCGTTACTGGAGGTCACCTGGCGCCAAATCTGGGTGTCGTAGAGCTGACTCTGGCTATGCATTATTTGTTCAATAGTCCAGATGACAAATTTATATTCGACGTTGGGCACCAGTCTTACGTTCATAAAATTATAACTGGCCGCAAGGACCAGTTCGACACGCTCCGCAAGTACAAGGGGCTGTGCGGCTTTGTCAAGCGCTCAGAGAGCGAGCATGACGTATGGGAAGCGGGACATAGCAGCACTTCGCTGTCCGCTGCAATGGGGATGGCGCTTGGCCGCGATCTGAGAGGCGGTACCAATCGTGTCGTCGCAGTTATTGGAGACGGGGCGTTGACAGGCGGCATGGCTCTTGAAGCGCTCAACCATATCGGACATGAGAAACGCAATATGATGGTTATTCTGAACGATAACGAGATGTCGATTGCTCCTAACGTTGGCGCACTCCATCATTATTTGGGTAAAATCCGTACCGACCGTCATTATCAGAAGGCAAAGGAAGAGCTTCAGACGCTGTTGAACAAAATACCGGCGATAGGCGGCAAACTGGCGAAGACTGCAGAGCGCTTCAAGGATAGTTTGAAGTATTTGCTTGTCAGTGGTATTTTGTTCGAACAATTCGGGTTGACTTATTTGGGACCGGTGGATGGTCATGATCTTCACGGGCTGATGGAAATTATGAAGCAAGCGGATTCCATGCCTGGGCCGGTTCTCGTTCATGTGCTTACGGTTAAAGGAAAGGGCTATAAGCCAGCTGAAGCGGATTCGCACAAATGGCACGGGGCTTCGCCTTACAAGATCGAATCTGGTCAAATGGTGAAAGCTGTAGGGCATCAGATGTATACGAAAGTATTCGGCGATATGCTGATCCAACTAGCGAGCGAGGATGAACGTATCGTAGCCATTACACCTGCTATGCCTGGCGGTTCCGGACTGATGGAGTTCGCAGAGAAGTTTCCGAACCGTATGATTGATGTAGGCATAGCGGAACAGCATGCTGCTACATTATCGGCTGCCATGGCTATGGAGGGACTTAAGCCCGTATATGCGGTATATTCCACGTTCTTGCAGCGTGCATACGATCAGGTTGTTCATGATATTTGCCGCCAAAACCTGAATGTCATCTTCGCAATTGATCGTGCTGGTTTCGTAGGTCCTGATGGCGAGACTCATCACGGCGTATACGATATCGCTTTTCTGAGGCATGTCCCTAATCTGGTTATTATGATGCCCAAGGACGAAAATGAGCTTAGGCGCATGATGAAGACAGCGATTCTTTACGATGAAGGACCGATTGCCCTCCGCTACCCGCGTATTAACGGCTTAGGTGTTGCGCTTGATGCTGATCCGGCTCCAATTCCGATCGGAAGCTGGGAGTCGCTTCGAGAAGGAGACGCGTTCGAAATATTGGCGCTTGGACCTATGATCGCAGTAGCTGAGCAAGCGGCGGAGTTGTTGAAACGCGAAGGGATTAATGCAGGTGTCGTCAATGCCAGATTCATAAAGCCGCTCGATGAGCGTATGCTGCTGTCTTTTGCGGAATCCGGCAAACGATTGCTTGTTCTGGAGGAAGGGACTCGGCAAGGCGGCTTTGGCAGCTCGATTTTGGAGTTTTATTCAATCAATGGCATCTATGATGTTCCGGTCAAAATTATCGGAGTTCCCGATATTTTCGTTGAGCACGGTTCAATTGAGCAACAGCGCGAGGAAGTAGGTCTTACGGCCGATCATGTCGCAGCAGAGCTGCGTTCCATGCTTCCGCGCAGAATTAAACGGGTAACCGGACAGACTTAGAGTCGATTAGGGAGATTTATGACGAACACAGGGAAAGAACGGATAGATGTCTTGCTTGTAGAGCGTGGCTTTTATGACAGCAGGGAGAAAGCTAAGAAAGCCTTGATGGCGGGTCTGGTTCTAGTGGATAACGAACCTCTTGATAAGAGCGGCATGAAAGTGCTGCGAACGGCCGACATTAAGGTGAAAGGAGCGCTTCATCCCTATGTCAGTCGCGGCGGGCTCAAGCTGGAGAAGGCGATACGCTCCTTCAATCTTGATCTGAAGGAGCGCGTCATGCTCGATATCGGCGCATCTACAGGCGGATTCACTGATTGTGCGCTCCAACACGGGGCATCCTATGTCTATGCAATAGATGTAGGGACGAATCAATTGGATTGGTCGCTTAGAAGCCATGAGCAAGTTAAAGTAATGGAGAAAACCAATTTCCGGTATTTGCAGCCGGAGCAGCTTGAAGGTCCTCCGCCTACTTTTGCAAGCATTGATGTATCCTTTATATCGTTGAAGCTTATTTTGCCGACATTATCGACGCTTATCTCGGAGGGAGCAGGCATTGTAGCGCTCATTAAACCGCAATTCGAGGCCGGCCGGGAGAAGGTTGGCAAGTCTGGCGTTGTAAGGGATGCGGGGGTTCATCAAGATGTATTGGAGACGGTGCTTGGATACGCCTCCTCCATTGGCTATAAGCTGCATGATTTGACGTTCTCCCCGATTACAGGGGGAGAGGGCAATATTGAGTTTCTGGCATACTGGACATGGGACGGAGCATCCGATAGAGAAGTGATCGATGCAGATTCCCTCAGACAAGTAGTCAAGGAAGCGAACGCTACGTTCAAGCTGAACAAATAAATAACTTGCAGCCAGGAAGGATGCCGATCAGTTTTCAACTGTTTGGGCATCTTTTTGCTTTACAGGGATGCCAGTTATTTGATACACTAATACAAACAAACGTTCGCTTAATGGATACCGATGCAAAGAGGTGTATAGCGACGATGGACAAGTATGGCGATTGGATTATTATGGCAGTTGCAGGGGTGCTTGCAGTTATTTGGCTTTACAGGACTTTTTACCGCTGGCTGCATGCTCCGGCTACAATGAATAAGGTCAAGCTGGGCAAAGGCGGAGCTATCGCTGATAACGACGAGCATGTGCAGTTGCTTGAACAACACGGCTATCTGGTCGTATCCGGTAAGCATGTCATCCCCATTCCCGTGGAATTGGACGATGCCTTGCTTGGCAAGGGAACAAGAATCTACATTGACTATATTGCGGAGATGGACCATCTTACTTACATTGTGAAGACGGCCCGGGAGCGAATGCCGATGGATTGGTCGGCGAGCGGACTTAGAGACAGACTGCTTATGTATGCCTTGCTGTTGCCCCATTGCGCAGGCGTACTGTATGTCGATCTGAAGGAAAAGAAAATAAGCAAAATTGTATTTCATATAGCCGACTAACATTGACGGAGGTTGCTATTACATATGAAGAGTATGCGGCAATTTAAAATTAGAGAAATCATTACGAATGGAGAAATCGAGACGCAGGAAGAGCTTGTAGAAGCGCTTCGGTCATCCGGCATGCAGGTTACGCAAGCGACCATATCCAGAGATATCAAGGAATTGATGCTGGTTAAGGTACCGCTAAATGAAGGCAGATACAAATATTCAATGCCTATGGAACAGCAGCGCCAGAACCCGGTGCATAAGCTCAAAAGAGCCATGTTGGACCACTTTACGCATATCGATCATACAGACAATTTAGTTGTACTGAAATGTCTTCCAGGTACGGCGAATGCGATTGGCGGCATGATTGACAACATGGAATGGCCAGAAGTGATGGGCACGATTTGCGGTGACGATACGATTTTGATTATTTGCCGCACGAAAGAACAGAGCGTGTATATTGTAGAACAGCTGCTGGCTATTATGAATTAACAATTATGAATGAATGAATCAGAAAAACATTCAGGGAGGATATCAAACCATGCTGCGCGAGTTATCGATTAGGAATTTAGCTGTTATTGAAGAGGTTAACGTGACTTTTCATCATGGATTCCATGTGTTGACGGGCGAGACAGGCGCCGGGAAATCCATACTGATCGACGCTTTAAGTTTAATCGTCGGTGGGCGAGGCTCTGCTGATATGGTGCGATATGGCTGCGACAAGGCAGAGATGGAAGCTATGTTCGATCTCCCGCAGCAGCACCCTGTCTGGAAGCAGCTTAATCATCTTGGCGTCCAGTATGATCCTCAGGAGATGCTGGTAATCCGCAGAGAGCTGTCATCGCACGGGAAGAGCAGCAGCCGAGTTAACGGGCAATTGGTTACCATTACGATGCTGAGAGATATTGGAGAGCATCTGGTCAATATTCATGGACAGCATGAGCATCAGTCCTTGCTGCGGACGGACAAGCATCTGGAATGGCTTGATTTATTCGGCGGCGATCTGCTGCTTGATCGAAAAGTACAGTATAGTGCCGTATACCGCGAGCTAGTGGGTGTTCGTCAAGCATTGCGCGATGTAGAGGACCACTCCAGACAGAACGTACAGATGCTTGATTTGTATCGGTTCCAGATCGAGGAGATTTCCAGCGCAAATTTAAAGCCTTCCGAGGACGAGTCATTAGAAGAGGAGCGGCGTAAGCTGCAATATGCGGGCAAACGCATGGATGCCGTCTCCGAAGCATATTCGCTTCTTTATGCGGGCAAAGGGCTTGATGCGTTGAGCCGGGCCATTACGAAGCTTAATGATATTCAAAGCTACGACCAGTCTGTCATGAATCCATTGATCGAGCAACTGCAATCAGCTTTTTATCAAGCAGAGGATGCGGCATTCCAGCTTAGAGACTATCGTGACAGTATTGAATCCGACCCGGAAGCACTTGCCATGGTGGAAGATCGACTGGATATGATTAACGGACTAAAACGCAAATATGGTGAGACTATACCAGATATATTGGCTTATTTGGAACAAACGATTGTCGAACGCGACAAGATTGAAAATCGGGATGAGCTGCTTGAGGATTTAAAAAGGCAAGAACAAGCCTTAGTGACACAAGCAGTCAAGCTTGCAAAAGAATTGTCTCAATTGCGTCAACATGCCGCAGAGAGGTTATCCTATGCCATTGAAGGCGAGCTGAAACAGCTTCAGATGCCTGCTGCTAAGTTTCAGGTTAAGCTGGATCGTTCAGCTGAAGATGAATTGGATGATCGCATTAAGCTGAATGCAACGGGCATGGACGAAGCCGTATTTATGTTAACGACTAATCCAGGCGAACCGTTGAAGCCGCTCAACAAAATTGCCTCTGGCGGCGAGATGTCGCGTATTATGCTTGCGCTTAAGAGCATCTTCGCGGAGATTGATCAAATCCCGACACTTATTTTCGACGAGGTGGATACGGGTGTAAGCGGCAGAGCAGCGCAAGCTATTGCGGAGAAGATGTCCGCGCTCGCGGCGAAGTGCCAGGTGTTTTCTATTACACATTTGCCTCAAGTGGCTTGCATGTCGGACCATCATTATGAAATTCGGAAGCAAGTCCAGCATAATCGTACGTCTACTTCGGTGTCGGAACTTCTTCATCCTGAGCGCATTCAGGAGCTTGCGCGTATGTTGGGCGGCGTGGAAGTAACGGAAAAAACAAGACATCATGCACAAGAAATGCTTGATTTGGCTATCACTTTAAAAGGGGCGTAATGGAAGGGTTTCAGGGAATGTTTTTGCGGACATAAAAGCTGGGGTGCAGGGTAACTTAAAGGTACGCCAATGGCGAAATAACCTTTTTCGTCATGCGATGGAATGACAGGGAGCGTGAAATCATTGAACTCCAATCCTCGGAAACGATGGTTTGGGTTGATCCTCGTGTCCTTCGTCTGCCTGATCGGTTTCTCCACCCCGTTTCAACAATTCGCGGCACTTCCGAATGAACTTCGTTTATTCTCTGGCCAAATGAAACGATTGCAAGTTGGAGTTCCCGTTCATGCGGAGGTCACGGTCGATCCCCAGATGCTTCAAGTTAACGGCATGTCCAGACATTCTACATCCGTTAAATTAAGCGAGCCGCTATCACTGCAACCGAGCCAAAGCGGTCAGACCAACATGAAAGTGAAATTATTTGGTAAAATTCCTTTCAAAACGATCAAAGTAAATGTAGTGCCGGATCTTCGCGTCATTCCGGGCGGACAGACGATTGGCGTAAAAGTGAAATCGGCTGGCATTCTCGTCGTCGGTCATCATCAAGTGGTGGACCGCAATGGGGCGAAGCAGTCTCCGGGCGAGACTGCCGGTTTGAAGCTGGGCGATTTGATCATGAGCATTAACGGTACCCCTGTAAATGAGGTTCACAAAGTGGGCTTATTATGTGCACGGTACGGCGATGACAAGCAACCGCTTGAAGTTACGTATAAGCGCGGAGGACAGCTGAGCAACACGAAGCTTAGTCCTGTCTATGACGAAGATGACAAAGCATGGCGTTTGGGGCTGTATATTCGAGACTCTGCTGCGGGTGTGGGCACACTTACCTTTTATGCTCCTGATCAAGGCGTATACGGAGCGTTGGGACATGTAATTACGGATATGGACACGCAAACACCGATTGAAGTGGGAGAAGGACAAATCCTGCAATCCAGCGTCACGTCCATTAATAAGAGCCAGACAGGCGAGCCTGGTGAGAAGCGTGCCCATTTTGTGAAGGAAAGCAAAGTTCTGGGCAATATTGAGCGGAACACTCCATTCGGCATTTTCGGTAAGATGAACGAGGCTCCTACTCATAGTTATAGCGGCAAGACATTGCCTGTGGCATTTGCTGAGGATGTGAAGGAGGGGCCGGCGCAAATTTTAACGGTTGTCAACGATCAGAAGGTGGAACGCTTCAACATTGAAATCATGCATGTATCCAAGCAATCCAGCCCAGCGACCAAAGGTATGGTGATCAAGATTACGGACAAGCGACTGCTCAGTAAGACAGGCGGCATCGTGCAAGGCATGTCCGGCAGTCCTATCATTCAAGATGGTAAGCTAGTTGGCGCGGTAACCCATGTATTTGTCAATGACCCGTCATCCGGATACGGATGTTTCATTGAATGGATGCTTCAAGACGCAGGTGTTTTGATGAAATCTTCAAGAGGCCATGACGATAAAGCGGCTTAATGACAAAACGCCTTCTGCGAATGGAAGTTCGCGGAAGGCGTTTCTTCATATTCCATTTCGACAAGTATGTGTCGAAGCATCCCGAAATTGTTCGTTTCATGCAATAAATTATTTATTATATCGAACTCTTCTAAAAAAATAAAGAAAAAAGATTTTCGACAGAAGGAATTCCATTATGTATGTCGAAAACTTAAACTCAGACAGCGAATGTCCCAACACATAAATATCATTTAAGGGAGGATTAGACTTTGCATAAGATCGAAGTATTGTTAGCAGATGACAACAGAGAGTTTACTAACTTGTTATCGGAATACATATCCGAACAAAGTGATATGCATGTAAGTGGTGTAGCGTATAATGGAGAAGAGGTTATTCGTCACTTGGAGCAGTCCAGGGATGTGCCGGATATACTTATTCTTGATATTATAATGCCGCACTTGGATGGCCTAGGTGTACTGGAAAGATTGAGAGAAATGAATTTATCACCCATGCCGAAAATTATTATGCTTACGGCGTTCGGCCAAGAAAACATTACGCAAAAAGCCGTTCAATTGGGAGCTTCATATTACATACTGAAGCCATTTGATATGGATATCCTTGCAAACCGTATCCGTCAATTGGTAGGCAATACCGCATTCTCGTCCTCTGCTAATTACAGCGTCGGCTCTGCTACAATCAAGTCGAACGTTGTGCCGCTTGCGAAAGGCAAAAACCTGGATGCCAACATTACCAGCATCATTCATGAAATCGGCGTGCCTGCACACATTAAGGGTTATCAGTACTTGCGTGAAGCCATTACGATGGTGTACAACAATATTGAAATTCTGGGTGCCATTACGAAGACGCTTTATCCCGCTATCGCCGAAAAATTTAAAACAACGCCTTCACGCGTTGAACGCGCTATCCGCCATGCAATCGAAGTGGCTTGGACACGCGGCAACATTGACTCCATCAGTCATCTGTTCGGATATACAATTAACATCAGTAAGTCGAAGCCAACGAATAGCGAGTTCATTGCGATGGTGGCGGACAAGCTGAGAATTGAGCATAAAGTTTCGTGAAAGTAAGAGAACTATGGGTTTAGTTATTCGATGAGTACCGCATAGGTATCGGTTATTTACAACTGATACCTATGCGGTATTTTTTATCGTTTTTTAACGATGCAACCGTTGAAGAAGTTGCATTTTCTCCGTGTATGTACCTGCGCCTCCTCTTCTAAAATAATCCTTCATCGAGAATCTATGCTATAATCGTACAGATATCTCATACGCAGAAAGGTGTAGGCAGATTTGACTTTGCTAGATACTATCGAAGATATGGTAGCCAACTTAGCCATCGTAACGGCGTATCTCTTTTTGGCTAATCAGCTCGTTTTGAAGAAGGTCGAATTGGGGGACAAGCTTTCATGTATAATGACATGGAAGGTGGGTTTAATAGCAGGAGGTCTCGGTATTATTCTAATGGCTTTCACAGTCCATATGAATGGAACACTGCTGGACTTCCGGCAACTAGCCGTCATTATAGCCGTTATGTATGGAGGGATCTATTCCTCTTTGATTGCAGCTGTCCTCATCTTTGCTACACGGCTGTTTGCTTTCGGTGAGGTTACCGTGTCCACAATCATTGCTGCGGGCAATACGATTATCATTGCGCTTGCAGTAGGAGTGGTGTGCTATCAAGCTTTTTCGTATTGGAAGAAGTGGATCTATTCCATTGTCATTTGCAATGTGCTTACGGCTTTCGTATTTACAATAAATGTAGGAGAAAAAGCGGTTATTCCGATTGCGGCTTATGTGGTGATGATGACTATTGGCGGCTTGCTGACTGCTTATCTGGTCGATTTCTTGAATAAGGCGAATATCCAATTCAAGAAAAACGAAAAGGAAGCGACAGTGGATTTCTTGACCGGTCTTAGCAATAATAGAAGATTTGATGCGACCTATCAGACCTTGCTTCAGACCGCAGCGGCCAAGGGCGAATGTCTCTCCATTGCACTTATCGATATTGACTTCTTCAAGAAGGTTAATGATACTTACGGACATGTGAACGGCGATTTAGTGTTGAAGCAACTGGGAATTATTCTGAGGGAAACGGCGCGAACTTTCGATACGGTGTCCCGCAATGGCGGGGAGGAATTCTCCGTATTGCTCTACGATACACCGCATGAGCATGCTCTTACGATTGCCGAGAAAATGCGACAGGCTGTAAAACGCCATCGGTTTGAGCTAACGGACGGGACGAGCCTGCACATTACAGTGTCGATCGGGGTTGCAACCTTTCCTTATACAAGCCGCGAGCAACTGATGGAGCAAGCCGATGAAGCGTTGTACAGGGCAAAAGCTGGCGGTAGAAATCAAGTGTGCTCCAATGAGAAGGTGCCGGTACTCAGCCCATAAAAAAATCGCAGTTTGAATTAATATTCAAATCTGCGATTTAAATAAACGTTTCGGCCGTATTTGCGAATGAGATGGGCAGCTTCTGCTTTGATGAAAAGTCTAATGTCTTTCAGTTTTTGCTTATTCGGTCGCAAAGTCTCTTGTTTCTTGCCGTCTACCAGGACGTCGAATACGATGTTCATATGGATTCACCTCGCTTCTTTGCTCGATGTATCCAGTGTATGCTGTTAACGTTAGAGATGAATCAATCCCGCTCAGCAACTATGTAAAGATTGGACGGGTTCGTCATCGCATTGTAAAATAAAGAAGCGCCATCGACGCTAAGCCTGTGGCTTGGGCGGACGAGGGCGCTTCTCTTTAAATCTTGTTGCTACATAATTGCGTTTGCGATCTCGGAAAAAGATCCAACCGCCGATAAAGCCGACACCAGCGGCAAACATGACCAGGCCGAGCAGGAATGTGAGCCAATCAAAGCTTGGCGTCACGGCTTCATTGCCAAAGTCGGAGTAAAAGATGAACAGGGAGTCCTTCATCTTCAGAAATCCGAAGCACGCAAGTATTCCGGGTATAACAAGCATGATGACTGCGATAAAACGGATAAGTACTACTCTCATATGTTCGATATCTCCTTGACTTAAGTACGGTCGCAGAACAGCTTAACCTCATCTATCATACCTTTTTCTGCGCGAGGTGTCTATTTTACTCCAAGTCAGTGAAATGAATTTGAAAAAGCGGTACAATGGTACTGTTAATCCCCACGTTTTGGCTATACTTAAGCATGAATAATAGAGGCAGACATATCATAGAAGAAGAGTAATTGGAGGGACTGGAATGGCGATTACAGTAGATGTAGCCGTACTAGGCGGAGGTCCAGGCGGATATACGGCGGCGATACGGGCCGCGCAGGCGGGCAAGAAGGTAGCGATTATTGAGATGGACAAGCTGGGCGGAACTTGCCTGCATAAAGGATGCATCCCAAGCAAATCTTTGCTTCGGAGCGCAGAAGTATATCGGACGCTGCTGGGGTCCGCTCAATTTGGCATTGACGTAGCCGAAGGTGCGGTATCGCTTGACTTTGGCAAGGTTCAGCTTCGCAAATCATCGACAGTGGATCAACTGTTCCGAGGGCTGCAGAGCCTGATGAAGAAACACGGCATTGAAATTCTTAAAGGCAAAGGCAGGGTGATAGGGCCTTCCATCTTCTCTCCGAAGAGCGGTTCGCTTGCTGTGGAATTGGCGGATGGAGAGATGGAATCAGTCGTCTCGACGAACCTTATTATCGCAACGGGCTCCAGACCTCGTTCATTGCCGGGTTTGACGCCGGATGGCGAACATATTTTAACTAGCGACGACGCGCTTCAATTGGATGCTCTGCCTACGTCCATACTAATCGTTGGCGGAGGCGTGATCGGTGTCGAGTGGGCATCGATGCTACAAGACTTTGGCGTAAGCGTGACGCTAATCGAGGCGGGAGCGAGACTGTTGCCAGGCGAGGATGCGGAAGTGTCCGCAGAGCTTTCCCGGGCGCTACGTCGCCGAGGCGTACGAATATTGACCAGCGTACAGCTTGATACCTCGACCTACCATTCAGGTAGCGAAGGTATTTCGATAAAAGCCTTGACTCAGGATGGAGAAGTCGAGCTTACTGCGGACAAGCTTCTCTTGTCTGTAGGCCGCATTGCGAATGTGGAAGGTATCGGGCTTCAGAATACGGATATTCGAACGAAAGACGGTTTTATTGAAGTTAATGAATTTGGACAGACGACAGAGCCTCATATCTATGCAATCGGAGATGTAGTCGGGGGCGTGCAGCTTGCTCATGCTGCATCTCACGAAGGACTGAACGCCGTCGATCATATTTGCGGAGGAAAGCCGGCTCCGCTGCCACATCATTTGATTCCTAGATGTATTTATGCTAGTCCCGAGATCGCTTCCTATGGATTGACGGAAGACGGCGCACGGACAAGAGGACATGATATCAAGATTGGCAAGATTCCGTTCCAAGCGATCGGCAAGGCCATTGTAATGGGAGAGGCCGAAGGTTTTGTGAAGGTAATCGCGGACCGGAAGACCGATGATATTCTGGGCGTTCATATGATTGGACCGCATGCGACTGATTTGATATCGGAAGCTTCTCTTGCCGGCTGGATGAATGCTGCGCCTTGGGAAGTGGGCGCAATGGTACATCCGCATCCCACGTTAGCAGAGGCTTTAGGGGAAGCGATGCTGGCTGTTGATGGGAAGGCTATTGCCTTTTAAAGAAGACGGATTTCTTTTTGCTCATAAAGCGGTTATAATAAGTATGACAAGGTCTTAGTACCAGGTTATAATAGCTGGCAAACAAGGAGGAATGCCTGAATGGCCGGAATATCTTCAGCAAGTAAAAAGGCTCGCCATTTGGAATTGGGTTTAAGCGATGAGCAAGCTATCGATATGTATACGACAATGGTTAAGGCAAGAAAATTTGATGAGCGAATGCTGCTTCTGCAGCGTGCAGGCAAAATAAACTTTCACGTATCGGGTATTGGCCAAGAGGTCGCGCAGGTAGCGGCGGCATACGCGCTGAATCGCGAGGAGGATTATTTCCTGCCGTATTATCGTGACTATGGCTTTGTATTGTCAGTCGGGATGACGCTGCGTGAGTTGCTTCTGTCGGTATTCGCGAAAGCGGAGGACCCTAACAGCGGCGGACGCCAGATGCCGGGTCACTTCGGTCATAAGAAGCTGCGCATTGTGACGGGCTCCAGTCCGGTAACGACACAAGTGCCTCATGCAGTAGGCATCGCGCTAGCTGCGAAGATGAAGAAAAAACAGCTGGTCAGCTTCGTTACCTTCGGTGAAGGCTCTAGCAACCAGGGTGACTTCCATGAGGGCTGCAACTTCGCGGGCGTGCATAAGCTGCCTGTTATTCTGATGTGTGAGAACAACCAATATGCCATTTCTGTCCCTGTTCACAAGCAATTGGGCGGCAAAGTATCGGACCGGGCGCTAGGCTACGGATTCCCGGGTTTCCGTGTAGATGGCAATGATGCGCTCGAAGTGTATCGTGTGGTGAAGGAAGCTCGTGAGCGTGCGATAGCAGGCGAAGGGCCAACTTTGATTGAAGCGATGATGTACCGTCTATCTCCTCACTCTACATCGGATAACGATTTGGCTTACCGCACGAAGGAAGAGGTTGATGAGAATCGTGCGAAGGATGGCTTACCGCTGTTCAAGCAATACTTGACGGATTGCGGCATCTGGAACGATGAGCTGGAGGCTGTGATGCAAGCTGAGATACGCAAAGAGCTTGATGATGCGACGGAATATGGCGACAAAGCGCCGTTCCCGACACCGGAGTCAACGCTGTTGCATGTCTACGCGGATGATGACAAGCAAGGAGGGCTGCGCTAATGGCCGTCATGGATTATATTGATGCAATCAGACTTGCGATGAAGGAAGAGATGGAGCGCGATGAGGATGTATTCGTGCTCGGAGAGGACGTCGGCGTGAAAGGCGGCGTCTTTACGACGACCAAAGGATTGCATGAGCAGTTCGGCGAACTGCGGGCTATGGATACGCCTTTGGCGGAATCTGCAATTGCAGGCGTAGCGATTGGCGCAGCTATGTATGGCATGAAGCCGATTGCTGAGATGCAATATTCGGACTTTATGTTTCCAGCGACCAACCAAATTATTAGCGAAGCGGCCAAGATTCGTTACCGCTCCAATAACGACTGGACTTGTCCGATTGTTATACGTGCGCCAATTGGCGGCGGTGTATTTGGAGGTTTGTACCATTCGCAATGTCCGGAATCGGTGTTTTTTGGAACACCGGGACTTAAGATTGTAGCGCCATACCGTCCTTACGATGCGAAGGGGCTGCTGAAGGCGGCTGTACGCGACGAAGACCCGGTCATCTTCTTCGAGAACAAGAAGTGCTACAAGCTGGTTAACGGCGAAGTACCGGAAGAGGATTATATCGTGCCGATCGGAGTTGCCAATGTCTTGCGTGAAGGCGATGATATTACCGTAATCGGGTACAGCATGCCGCTTCGATTCGTGGAGCAGGCTGCCGAAGAGCTGCAGCAGGAAGGGATCAGCGCACATATTCTGGATTTGCGTACGATTCAGCCGCTTGATAAAGAAGCGATTCTGGAGGCAGTTCGCAAGACAGGCAAAGTGTTGATTGTGCATGAAGACAACAAAACGGGCGGAGTCGGAGCCGAAGTAGCTGCCATTATTGCGGAAGAGCTGCTCTACGAGCTGGATGCGCCGATTATGCGTCTATGCGGACCGGATGTGCCGGCTATGCCGATCAATCCGCCTGGAGAGAAGTTTTTCCTTCTGAATAAGGATAAAGTGAAAGAGGCAATGAAACATCTAGCATTATATTAAGGATTGCGGGCCCATTGAGGCTTGGACAGTTAGGAGCTGGTTGAATGAAAACTTTGACGGAAATCGTCGTGCCGCAGCTAGCGGAGTCGCTTGTGAACGCCACGATAGATAAGTGGCTGAAGCAGCCGGGTGATTGGGTTGATATTTACGAGCCGATCTGCGAAATATTAACCGATAAAGTAAATGCGGAGCTTCCGTCCACGGTGTCAGGCAAGCTGGTTAAAATATTGGTGGGCAACGGAGAGACGGTTCCGGTTGGTACGCCTGTTTGTATAATCGAAACGGAAGCGACGGGTGATGCAGCCGAACCGGCTGTGCAGCCGGCATCAACGGAGCCAGCGGCGACAACAGCAGGACTGGCGGCTATTGCTACAGATGACGATGCGCCGATGCGTAATCGCTTCTCGCCGGCGGTACAGCAGTTGGCTGCCGAACATGGCGTTCGGTTAAGCGATGTTAGCGGTACGGGACTTGGCGGCCGCATTACGCGCAAAGACGTACTAGCGTATGTCGCTTCGAGCAAGCACTCGGCTGGCGCTTCAGCGTCACCGGCCGCATCTATATCCATTGATCCAAAAGCGCAGGTGCGTTCCTCCGGCATGCATCTGTCCGAGACGCCGCGTATTCCGAAGATCGAAATCGAGAGCAGCACGCCAGGTCGCGGTGAAACGTTCATCGACGTAACGCCGATGCGCAATGCGATTGCCCGCAATATGAGGCAGAGTGTCAGCGAAATTCCGCATGCATGGACCATGATTGAGGTTGACGTTACGAATCTGGTCGTTCTGCGCAACAAGCTGAAAGATGAGTTCATGAAGCGGGAAGGCATTAACTTGACCTACTTGGCTTTCCTGCTCAAAGCAGTCGTCAATGCGATCAAGGATTACCCGATCATGAATTCCACATGGGCTGTGGACAAAATTATTGTGAAGCGTGATATTAACATTTCTTTGGCTGTCGGCACGGAAGATTCGGTTCTGACGCCTGTAATCAAAAACGCCGATCATAAAAACGTAGCAGGCCTTGCGAAAGAAATTGACGAGCTTGCAAGGAAAACGCGCGAAGGTAAGCTGACGCTATCGGATATGCAGGGCGGTACGTTCACGGTTAACAATACAGGATCGTTTGGTTCCATCCTGTCGTACCCGATCATTAATTATCCGCAGGCTGCTATACTTACTTTCGAATCCATCGTTAAGCGTCCGGTTGTCATTAATGACATGATAGCTGTACGGTCGATGGCGAATCTCTGTCTGTCGCTCGATCATCGTATTCTGGATGGCGTGATTTGCGGACGATTCCTGCAACGAGTGAAGGACAATCTGGAAAGCTTCACGCTTGATAGCAAACTGTATTAAGAGAAGGGGTATCCATCATGAAGGAAACAGAGCAAGGGTCTGGTTCCAGACCGTTGGCTGCCGGATACATCGGAACGGTTCCCTATGCGCAAGCATGGGAGTTGCAGAAGGCATATGTGAAGGAGATTGATCGGGAGGAGCGTCCGGAGACGCTGCTCCTTCTTCAGCATCCGCCGACCTATACGATGGGATCCGATCGCCATCCTGAGCATTTGCTGCTGGACGAGGAAGAGCTGAAGCAACAGGGTATAACGTTTTTCGAGATCGATCGCGGAGGCGATATTACTTATCATGGACCGGGGCAGCTGGTAGGCTATCCACTGCTGTATTTGGATGCGATTGGACTGGATCTCCATGCTTATCTGAGAAGTCTGGAGCAAGTCATTATTAATTGGCTTGGGTCTTATGGTATAGAAGCGGGACGTAAGCCGGAATATACAGGAGTATGGGTCGGTGACGAGAAAATTGCGGCGATTGGCGTCAAATTTAATAAAGCCCGTCGTCGGAGGGGCTTTATTACGAGTCACGGGTTTGCGCTCAATATAAAGTCAGGCATCGCATCAGAAGGATTTGCTGGTATTGTACCATGCGGCATTCAACAATACGGCGTAACCTCCTTGGGCGATCTGACGGGATTGGATATGACAGTGGAGGCTGCGGCTCGCGAATTGCTTCCTTTCTTTACGGAGCAATTTGGGCTCCAGCTCTCGACTGATGCCTTAACCGAGGAAGAACGAACCGAGACCCGCGAATAACGTAGTAACAACAAGCGCGGCTACAAGGACGATGGCGACAATACGTATCATTTTTTGCTGACGCATAAGACAGTTCTCCTTTCCGAACGAAAATAATAACATAGTACACTATATTCTATTGTAAACGATAGAGATGGATGGAGGAAACAGAATGATAAAAAAAGATCGATTGATTCAGGAATTTATGGAGCTTGTACAGGTAGACAGCGAAACGAAGCATGAGGGCGAAATTAGCAAAGTGCTTAAGGAGAAATTTGCGGCGCTAGGATTGACGATTACAGAAGACGATGCCGCAGCCAAAACGGGGCATGGAGCGAACAATCTGTTTGCGATGCTGGAGAGCAGCAATGGCGGGGCTGCGCATGCACCGACGATCTTCTTCACGAGCCACATGGATACGGTAACACCGGGCAATGGCATTAAGCCGCAGTTGGATGCTGACGGCTATATTCGCAGCGACGGTACGACCATTCTTGGAGCGGACGATAAAGCGGGACTTGCGGCTATGTTCGAAGCGATTCGCGTATTGAAGGAACAGGACATTCCGCACGGTCGCATTCAATTTGTTATTACGGTAGGTGAAGAATCCGGCCTGCTTGGGGCGCGTGCACTGGATGCATCCAAGCTTGAAGCCAAATTCGGCTATGCGTTGGATTCCAACGGAGAGATCGGCGATATAGCCGTTGCGGCGCCTACACAAGCGAAAGTGACGATCAAACTCTTCGGGAAGTCGGCGCATGCCGGTGTTAATCCGGAAGACGGCATTAGCGCCATTCAGGTTGCAGCGAAAGCCATTGCCCGTATGCCGCTTGGACGCATTGATTCCGAGACCACTGCCAATATCGGCAAGTTCGAAGGCGGCGGCGCAACGAACATCATATGCGACTACGTGAAGCTGGATGCGGAGGCAAGAAGTCTTGTCCAGTCGAAGCTGGACGATCAATTGGCGGCTATGAAAGCAGCAGTGGAAAGCGCAGCTCAGGAATATGGAGCGCGTGCCGAGTTCGAAAGCGACATTATATATCCGGCTTATCTATACCAGGACGGAGACGCGGTTGTAGAGCTTGCCAAAAAAGCGATAGTAGCGATCGGAGCAACGCCAACAACTTTCCATTCTGGCGGCGGCAGCGACGCCAATATTTTCAACGGCTTAGGCGTTCCAACAGTGAACCTGGCTGTCGGCTATGAATATATTCATACGACCAAAGAACAAATCAAAACGGACGATCTTGCGAAAACAGCTGAGCTTGTCGTTGAAATTATTAAGCAAGCTAATTCTAGCCAGTAGTCGTCTGTACCCTAACGTATTGAATTCTAGGTGTTGCGAGACCTCCGAGCGTTACCTTCAGCGGCGGAAGTTCACTCGTGAATCGGCTTAAGGAAACATTGTCGCCAGCGGCAGCGAGCTTCTGCAGCTGGTGACGGATTTCCCAGCCTTTCCCGATCAGTCTTAAATGATTTGATGCGATATATTGTTTCATGATCCATCGCTCCTAACCGAGTCATTTGTTACTGGATAGGTATGCGATTGGAGGACAAGTTATGCCTGTCTGGACAGGCCGATAATGGGAGGATAGGATCTGGATGGAAACAGGGGACAAAGGGCCGATCTGGCGCGAAGAGACGATACATACGGAGCAGATCTTCCAGGGCAGAGTCATATCGCTGCAAGTCGATACCGTTGCCTTGCCCGACGGGAAACAAGCGACACGTGAGATCGTGCGTCATCCTGGCGCGTCGGCGGTAGTGGCGCTGCTGGACGGCAAGCTGCTTGTGGTGGACCAGTACAGAAAGCCGATGGACAAGTTCCAGATCGAAATTCCGGCCGGCAAGCTTGATGCTGGAGAGGATCCGATGGAGGCCGCGGCGCGAGAGCTGGAGGAAGAGACCGGCTATCGGGCGAACAATTTGAAGCTTGTCAGCGCTTTTTACACATCGCCAGGGTTTGCGGATGAGAAGCTGTATCTCTATTTCTCGGATCAACTGGAAGCGGGGGAGCAGCAACTGGACGAAGACGAGGACCTGCGCGTTGAAGCCATTACGATGGAGCAGGCCGATGCTTATATAGCCGAAGGCCGCATTAGCGACGCCAAGACAATAGTGGCTGTCTATGCATGGAAGCTATACCTCGTGACCGGAACGATCTAATACTCTTGGCGTCATATACGCCCCCTTGCTTACATAGAATGAAATGGACAACCTCTCCTGCGGGAGAGTGACATTTTTACTCATTCTGCGGTTAGCAAGGGGGCTTTGCGTTGTGAGGGCTCAATTTAACCTTTATTTGTTCGTTGCGGTATTGTTCGTAGTCGGGGGCATATTCGGCGCGCTTCTTGTCAATGCGTTGACGCTGGAGCAGCAGCAAGAACTCGCATCGGAAGTAGGTCAGTATGTGCAGAGCATGAAGATCGGATTGGGAGCTGCAGCTGAAGATATATTTTGGGAGCGATTCTTCTTTCATTTGAAGTGGTTGGTGCTGATCTGGCTGCTCGGTGTAACAGTGGTCGGCATTCCTGGCATTCTGGTACTGAACTTTTTGAAGGGGGCGCTGATCGGCTTTTCAATTGGGATTCTCATTCAACAATATGAATGGAAGGGCGTCTTCTTCTCGTTCCTTACTTTGGCTCCGCAAAATGCCATTGCCGTACCCGCGTTAATGATAACGAGTGTTGCCTCCATTTCCTTTGGCGTATATATGGTGAAAAACAGGCTGCTGCAGCAGTCGGGAGCACTTCTGCCGCAGCTCGGCTCGCTGACATCGACGGCCATGATCATGCTGGTATTGTTCGCGGGAGCGGCATTGGTTGAAGCTTTTATCTCCCCTTCTGTTATTGGCTGGGCAGCCCCCTATCTTTCGGCTCAAAACGGCATGATTTGACATCAAATGGTTTGACTTTCTCGCTAGTTAGCCCCTATAATAAAAGGAAACGTTTCATGTATGAGGCGCGGACATGTGGTAGGGGGGAGATCATGGAAGCCCGGATTGATAAGATTAAACAGCAATTGCAGTCACAGGGTTATAAGCTGACCCCGCAACGTGAAGCTACCGTACGCGTGCTACTCGAGAATGAAGAGGACCACTTGAGCGCGGAAGATGTGTTCATGCTGGTGAAGGATAAAGCCCCTGAGATCGGCCTTGCGACCGTATATCGTACGCTTGAGCTTCTGAGCGAGATGCATGTCGTTGAGAAAATGAACTTCGGAGACGGCGTAGCAAGATACGACCTTCGTACTGATAGCAATAAGCATCACCATCATCATCTTATCTGTGTGCAATGCGGGACGATGGAAGAGATTAAGGATGATTGGCTTCTGCCGCTTGAAGAGAGGCTGGAGAAGGAATATGGATTTTTTGTAGTTGACCACAGGCTGGACTTCCAAGGCGTATGCGTACGCTGCAGGGAGAAAAACGATCATTCAAGCCCATTATAACGGCTATGCGATCCATCCATCGGATGTAGAGAGCAGGGCCGTTTTGCCGTCTATAGGACTCACTGACCTAGATTCCATTCCGCCCCCAACTGGCATACACATAATTTAAGCCAATGCTGGATAAGGTACGCTTAGTGATAATCCATTAGGAGGCGTGGCAAATGATTATTGGTGTGCCAAAGGAGATCAAACAGAGCGAATACCGGGTAGCCTTGACCCCAGCAGGAGTGACGATGCTGACGGCGGCAGGCCATGCCGTAGTCGTGGAATCCGGAGCGGGAGACGGCAGCGGCTTTCAGGATGAGGATTACGTCAGAGAAGGCGCAACGATGCGCGAAGCTGTTGCCGACGTATGGGCGGAGGCGGATATGATCATGAAAGTGAAGGAACCGCTGCCTTCCGAATACGGGTATTTTCGAAGGGGGCTGCTCTTGTTTACGTATTTGCACCTCGCTGCCGCACCTGAACTGGTGAAGGCGCTGGTGGAGAGCGGCGTTACTGGCATTGCCTATGAAACGATTCAATTGGATAACGGCAGTCTTCCGCTGCTTACGCCGATGAGCGAGGTGGCAGGTCGAATGGCCGTTCAGGTTGGCGCACAGTTTCTGGAGGCCTTCAACGGCGGCAGAGGCGTCCTGCTGGGCGGCGTACCCGGAGTTCCACCTGCTGAAGTCGTCGTCATAGGCGGCGGGATAGTAGGGACGAATGCCGCGAGAATGGCACTTGGCCTAGGGGCCAATGTGGTTGTCATTGAACGGAGCGCTGAGCGGATGCGTTATTTGGACGAAGTGTTCGAAGGAAGAATTCGCACCTTAATGTCCAGCCCGCTTCATATTGCGGAAGCGGTGAGCCATGCCGATCTAGTTATCGGCGCTGTGCTCATTCCGGGAGCCAGAGCGCCGCAATTGGTGACGGAGGCGATGGTTGAGCGGATGAAGAAGGGCGCTGTTATTGTGGACGTTGCTGTCGATCAAGGCGGCTCGATCGCCACGGTGGATCGGCCGACGACTCATAAGGACCCGGTCTATATGAAGCACGGCGTTGTGCATTATGCTGTTGCCAATATTCCGGGAGCTGTTCCCCGCACGTCAACTTTTGCACTTACCAATGTGACGATGACGTATGCGCTGGAGCTGGCGACGCATGGTCTGGCGGCAGTACGCAAGAGCCTTCCGCTCCAGCGCGGCGTCAATACGTATGCCGGAATGGTCACGAATGAAGCGGTAGCCGCGGCATCGGGCTATCCCTTTACCCCGCTGATGAAGGGGCTTGAGAGTATTGCGTATGACTCGCTGGAGCCATAGAGGCCCAATGGGCGCTAACATAATCCAGGCAGCTTTCTCATACTGTGATAGGGACAGACTATTCACGCTTGTGTGAAGACAAGGGGCTGATTGGCATGGTGTTTTCATTCCGGGGTTGGCTTAATCGGGTATGGTTCCTAATTGTATTTGCTGTACTTCTGTTTTTTGCTGCCGGAGGGTATCAATGGCTGGTAGAGGTTGCGTCGCCGATCCATCCTTTTCAGAAGCCAAAGGGCGCAGCCATGAAGGTGTTCGTGACGGACCCGGAGTCTCCGGAAGCGGGGTATGGAGCGGATCGTTTAAGATGGTTCTATTGGTACGGGGAGTAATCGCGACAAGCGGCACAATATTCGATAAAAAAGCAGGATTTTTCATGTCGAATGTTGAATCATGATGGAGGTCCATCCAGTACTATTGGCGATATCCCCGAGAGGAAGTTGCAATTGAAAGCTCAATTGATTCTTTATATGTCTCATCTGCAATTGGAACGAAAGCTGTCTCCCAATTCGCTCGTTTCGTATGAGCGCGATTTGAATCGGTTTATTCGGTATGTGCAGGATGAAGGTATCGGGGAATGGGCTAGCGTCCACCGCCATCATCTTTCGAAATATATGATGCTGCTGAAGGAGCAAGGAAGGAAGGCGGCTACGATATCGCGTCATATCGTTTCGGTCCGCGCCTTCTTTCATTATTTGGTGCTCAGAGGCGTTATCGTTTCCGATCCATCGATCCATATGGAATCGCCGAAGCAGGAGAAGAAGCCTCCGCTTGTCCTTACCGTTGCTACGACCAGCGCACTGTTGGAGACGCCGAATACGGCTACCGCTATTGGCAAACGCGACAAAGCGATGCTGGAGCTGCTGTATGCGACCGGAATTCGAGTGACAGAGCTTGTATCGCTTAACGTCGAGCATCTCCATTTGAATTTGGGTTATATCCAGTGTATCGGCTATGGTATGAAGGAGCGAATCGTTCCATTCGGGAGCCATGCTAAGGACGCTATAATCGATTACCTGGAGTTTGGACGCGAATGTCTGATTACCGGACGAGAATCGGATTCGGCCCTGTTCCTGAATCATCTGGGAACGAGAATGACGAGACAAGGGTTCTGGAAGATGCTCAAAAAGTATTCGAAGGAAGCAGGAATTGGCGCGGAGATCACACCTCATACGCTTCGTCATTCCGTAGCTGCCCACCTGCTGGAGAATGGAGCGGATATCCGCTCTGTACAAGAGCTGCTGGGCCATGCGGATATTGCTACAACCCTCAAATATACGCAGATTTCGAAAGTCAGGTTGAAAGATGCATATGCTGGCGCGCATCCGAGAGCGTAGGAGCTTTTGTCCCGTTCGGAGAGTCAGTCATACATAAGAGAACATAGTCAGAGAGCGGGGTAGACAACTTATGAAATTTGAACGTATTGCCGTTGTTGTGCTGGACAGTGTAGGAATTGGCGAGCTGCCGGATGCAAAACAATTCGGAGATATAGGCTCCCATACGCTTGGACATATCGCGGAGCGTGTAAGCAGTCTGGAGCTGCCGCATTTGAGACGCTGGGGACTTGATCGGATTGCCCCAATCGGCAATTGGAAGCCCGAAGGCGAAACAACGGATGCTTATTTCGGGAAAATGGCCGAGGTGTCTGTAGGAAAGGATACGATGACAGGACATTGGGAGCTGATGGGATTGAAGCTTACCGTTCCCTTCCAGACTTTCCCTGACGGATTCCCTCCTGAGCTGATTGGCCCGTTCGAGGAGCGGACAGGCCGTAAGGTCATCGGGAATAAATCGGCAAGCGGAACAGAAATATTGGACGAGCTTGGCGAAGAGCAGATGAAGACTGGAGCTTGGATCGTCTATACGTCGGCCGACAGCGTCTTCCAGATCGCCGCGCATGAGGATATTATACCGCTTGAGGAATTATATCGCGCTTGCGAGATTGCCAGAGAGCTGACGATGGACGAACGCTTTACGTTGGGGCGCGTCATTGCCAGGCCGTATGTGGGCGAGCCGGGGAGCTTCAAGCGTACGCCGAACCGCCATGATTATGCGGTGAAGCCGCCGCAGCCTACCGTCCTGGATGCATTGAAGAACGGAGGTTTCGATACGATCGCAATCGGCAAGATCAATGATATCTTTGATGGCGAGGGAATCACGGAATCCACGCCGACCAAAAGCAACGCTGACGGTATCCAGCGCACGATAGACCGATTGAAGGAGCCGTTCCGCGGCTTGTTGTTTACAAATCTGGTCGACTTCGACTCCCTGTACGGTCATCGCCGGGATCCTGAGGGTTACGCCCGGGCCCTGGAAGAATTCGACCGCGCACTGCCTCATTTGGAAGCGGTTATTGGCGAGAAGGATTTGCTTATTGTGACAGCGGATCATGGCAATGATCCGACACATCCGGGTACAGATCATACCCGCGAGTATGTGCCGGTGCTGCTATATAGTCCTGCCTTCAAGCAACCGGGCGAGCTATCCGTCCGCGAGACGTTCTCCGACCTGGGAGCGACGATCGCCGACAATTTCGGCGTTCAGTCCCCGCCAAACGGCACCAGCTTTTTGAATTTACTTGAGGCGAATTAAGTTTTACTTCGTAAAACTTTAAGCCAACGCTTACGAAGTTAAGTTTTACTTCGTAAAACTCTAAGTCAACGCTTACGAAGTTAAGTTTTACTTCGTAAAACTTTAAGCCAACGCTTACGAAGTTAAGTTTTACTTCGTAAAACTTTAAGCCAACGCTTACGAAGTAAAGTTTTACTTCGTAAAACTTTTTAGGAGGACTAAACCATGACTCAATTGACATCAGTACACATTAAAGAAGCAGCAGCATATATCCAACAAAACACAGACATCACGCCGGAGATCGGTCTTATTATGGGCTCCGGGCTTGGCGTGCTTGGCGATTACATCGAGAACGCAACCGTTATTCAATATCATGATATCCCTCATTTCCCGGTATCGACCGTGGAAGGACATGCAGGCGAATTGTTGATTGGCTCGCTTTCAGGACGATCCGTCATCCTGATGCGCGGACGTTTCCATATGTATGAAGGCTATGGCCCTGAATTGACGGCTTTCCCGGTTCGCGTTATGAAGGCGCTTGGCGTGCAGTCACTGCTTGTGACGAATGCGGCTGGCGGCATTAATCTGAGCTTCGCTTCCGGTAATCTGATGCTGATCTCGGATCATCTTAACTTGACGGGTACAAACCCGCTTATCGGACCCAATGACAATGAGCTGGGCGTGCGCTTCCCTGATATGTCGGAAGCCTATAGCAAGCGTCTGCGCGCCGTTGCGCTTGATATAGCGAAGAGTCAAGACATCACCGTACAGGAAGGCGTATACGCTGGTTTACTGGGCCCAACGTACGAAACTCCCGCCGAAATTCGCATGCTTCGCACATTAGGTGCGGATGCTGTCGGAATGTCGACCGTTGCGGAAGTTATTGCGGCACGTCATTCCGGTATCGAAGTAGTCGGAATTTCCTGTATTAGCAACATGGCATCCGGAATATTGGATCAACCTTTGTCGCATGAAGAAGTTATGGAAACGACGGAGCTTGTCAAGTCCCAGTTCCTGGGTCTTGTTACAGCATTAATTTCCAAAATGTAACAGTGTTTGTAACACAATTGTAACATTTGGCTCGACTCAATATGACAGTTTTCCAAACGGGAATCGTCGTATAATGTCCATGATCAAAGAAAGATGGAGTGGACGTGAAATGGACAAGCAGTTACTTTTGCAGCTGGAGCAGCTGCGCAATGAAATGGTTGAGACGGCAATTTCGGAGAAAAATTTGCTGCACCGAGATGTGCTTGTACTTAGCCAGTCACTCGACGAGATTATTGTGCAGGTTCAATCTGAACGGCGTTTGCTCGCTCGTACGACATAATTGCGCCTGCTTCTTACTTGGAGGGAGCAGACATGCGGGTTGTTGATGTTATACACAAAAAACGTGACGGTGGCGAGCTAACGGCAGAAGAGATTGGCGTTCTGGTTACAGGCTACAGCCGCGGTGATATTCCGGATTATCAGATGTCCGCTTGGGCTATGGCGGTTTTATTCCGCGGTATGACCTCTGCGGAGACGGCGGCATTGACGCTTGCAATGGCTGGTTCAGGCGATCAAGTAGACTTGTCGCCGATTCATGGCATAAAGGTAGACAAGCACAGTACGGGTGGCGTTGGCGATAAAACGACCTTGATTATAGGTCCCCTTGTTGCTTCCGCAGGCGTGCCTGTAGCGAAGATGTCCGGCCGAGGCCTTGGACATACCGGCGGAACGATCGACAAGCTGGAGTCTATTGAGGGCTTCCATACGGAGTTGTCTCGTGATGATTTCATTAAGCAAGTCAATGATATTGGGTTGTCAGTCATCGGGCAAAGCGGCAATCTGGCCCCTGCCGACAAGAAACTGTATGCGTTAAGAGACGTTACGGGTACGGTAGAATCGATTCCGCTCATAGCCAGTTCCGTGATGAGCAAGAAGATCGCAGCAGGAGCAGATGCCATCGTTCTGGATGTAAAGACCGGAAGCGGAGCTTTCATGAAGACGGTGCAAGATGCTGAAGAGCTTGCGAATGCAATGGTGGCGATCGGCTCTGAAGTCGGGCGGCAGACTGCGGCAGTCATTAGCGATATGGATCAGCCGCTAGGATTCGCAATCGGCAATGCGCTTGAAGTGGAAGAAGCGCTCGCTACGTTGAAGGGTAATGGACCAGAAGATTTGACAGAGCTCTGCCTTGCGCTTGGCGCCCATATGGTCGTTCTCGGCGGTAATGCAGCCACTTTTGATGAGGCGAAGGAGCTTCTTCGAGGAAAGCTGGCAAGCGGGGAAGCCTTAGACAAGTTCCGGTTATTCATTGAAGCTCAGGGTGGCGATGGCCGTATTGCCGATCAGCCGGAGCTTCTGCCGAAGGCGCCTTTCACGATAGAGGTTCAGTCCAATCAATCCGGTTATGTGAATGCCATCGAGGCGGAGCAGCTAGGTCTAGCAGCGATGATGCTGGGCGCGGGACGTGAGACAAAAGACTCGGTCATCGATTATGCTGTCGGAGTGACGCTTCGGAAGAAAGTCGGCGATGAAGTGAAGCAAGGCGATACGCTGGCTCTCTTGCATGTGAGGGAGCAAAATGAATCGGCGGCTAAAGTCGGTGAGCGTGTGCTCGAAGCTTATACAATTGAAAATGCCAAGCCTGCGACAAGACCACTATTGCTATCCGTCGTAACAGCGGAGGGCATTACCCGGTTTTAGAGCAATTGGCTTATCCCCTGAAGAGGGACATTAAATTATTTTGAATGATAGAAAGGCTGGCGCTGTGGCGCCGGCTTTTTTTGCATGGTCGGACGCTGGGCGAATGGTACTCCCAAGCGGCCTTAAGTCGACACACAATCATGAAGTTGCAAGGTCGCTCGCTGCTAAGCTTGTCCTTGCGCGATTCGGTTGAAATCTACTATCAAGGAATAATTTCCAGCAATAGCGTCAACACTGGAAAGGACAATAGTACCGAATTGCACATCTATCTATCAGGAGGGACATTTCGTTGAAGAAATCAGTAGCTTCATTAACCGCAATAGTTATGACATGTATGCTTATGCTGCCGGCGATTGCGCATGCAGAAGAGAAAGCACCGCCGCAGTCCGCCGCGGGAACTAATGATCTGGCGCCATCCGCAAGGTCTTCCATTCTTATGGATGCTGATACGGGAACGATTATTTATGAGAAGAACAGTCACGATAGGCTCCCGCCTGCCAGCATTACAAAAATTATGACGTTGCTGCTCGTGATGGAAGCATTGGACGAAGGGACTCTCAAGTTGACTGATATGGTGCGGACTAGCGAATATGCTGCATCGATGGGCGGATCTCAAATTTTCCTGGAGCAAGGAGAAGAGATGTCTGTTGAGGATATGATCAAAGGCATTGCGCTTGCGTCGGGCAATGATGCGTCCGTGGCTATGGCCGAGAAGCTTGCGGGAACGGAGAACCAGTTCGTCGTCATGATGAATGAGAAGGCGAAGGAGCTTGGCATGAACGACACGCATTTTGTCAATCCGAATGGCCTGCCGGTTGAAGGACATTATTCCTCCGCCCATGATATTGCCGTAATGTCCAGAGAGCTGCTGAAGCACTCTGAAGTGACCAAGTATACGGGATTATATCAGGATTACTTGAGAAAGTCGTCCCAGAAGCCATTTTGGCTCGTTAATACGAATAAGCTTGTCCGATTCTACAGCGGAGCGGACGGATTGAAAACCGGATTTACGAGTGAGGCGAAATATTGTCTGTCCGCAACAGCGAAGCGGGACGATCTGCGGGTCATTGCGGTTGTAATGGGCGAGCCTACGACCAAACACCGAAACAACGAAGTATCTCAGATGTTCGATTATGCGTTCGCTCAATATATGAATTATTCGATTGTTGGGGAAGGTGAACCGATCGGTACGGCAAGAATCGAAAAAGGCATGCAGTCCGAGCTGCAATTGATCGCAGAGAAGCCCTATAGCATTTTGCTGAAGAAAGGTACTCCAACAGGGGATATCCATCATGAGCTGAAGCTGGACGACAAGCTGAAGGCGCCAATTCAGCAGGGACAATCGATTGGCAAGCTGATCGTCTACCAGGGCGACCAGACCCTTAAGGAATTCGACGTGGCTGCACCGAAGGGGATCGACAAGGCGAGCTGGTGGAAGCTTCTGGGACGCGCCGCTGGCGGCTTGTTCCGATAATCGCCAGCTCCATGCAGCTTTTGTCAGCTCGTAGCGGTATGCTTCTAGTTTTGTCGGTGTGCAGGAATCAGGGGTGCAATTAGAGAATTGCTAGTTCTATCTCGGCAAGAGTATCCATTACCCTGAAGGAGATGAACAGCGCGAATGAGTCTGCAAATCGAATTGGAGCATTACCGCAAGGTGCTGATTGTGCGATTGCGTGGCGAGCTTGACCATCACACGGCCGATATCGTTCGGTATAAGATGGAGGATGCCTTGCTGCGCGACAGCGTCTCCCATGTCATTCTGAGCCTGAGGGATCTTGGGTTTATGGACAGCTCGGGACTCGGAGTTATACTGGGCCGCTACAAGCAAGTGAAGGCCAAAGGTGGCAAAATGGTAGTCTGTGATGTCAATCCGGCCGTACGCAGGTTGTTCGAACTGTCGGGACTGTTTAAAATCATTGCCATTCACGACAATGAGCGCAGCGCGATTACGAGTTTGGAGGTGGTGTCATGACAAGCCGCAACGAATTGAAGCTTTCGTTCAGCGCCCGTTCAGAGAATGAAGCCTTTGCTCGCATCGCGGTCGCGGCTTTCGTATCCCAGCTTGATCCGACGCTGGAGGAGCTAAACGATTTGAAAACGGCCGTCTCGGAGGCAGTGACCAACGCGATCATACACGGTTATGAGAGCGACGACACAAAGCTGGTAGACATCGAGGCGATTATTGATGGGGATATGGTCTCTATCGTTGTGTCGGATCGGGGTCTTGGTATTGAGGACGTGGAGCTGGCTCGCCAGCCGCTCTATACGTCGAAGCCGGAGCTGGAGCGCTCCGGAATGGGTTTTACGATCATGGAAAACTTTATGGACCGCTTCGAGGTTTCCAGCTCGGCAGGCGGCGGAACCCGGGTAGATATGCAGAAGAGAATCGAGTCAAAAAAAGCGCTCTACAATTAGAGCATAGGGGTTGAGCCTCATGGATGTCGATTTGAAGCAAACAGCCCAGCCTTATTTGGATGACGCGGAAGTGAAACGTCTGATCGCTCTCAGCCAATCTGGGGATACCGTCGCGCGTGATACACTGGTCAACTGCAATATAAGGCTTGTATGGTCCGTTGTGCAGCGCTTCATCAATAGGGGCTACGAGCCCGAGGATCTGTTCCAAATTGGCTGCATCGGACTGCTAAAGTCCGTTGACAAGTTTGACTTGTCGTATGACGTGAAGTTCTCGACATATGCAGTGCCAATGATTATCGGAGAGATCCAGCGGTTTCTCCGCGATGACGGGACGCTCAAAGTGAGCCGGTCGCTTAAGGAGACGGCGAACAAGGTGCGCAAGATGAAGGATGAGCTGTCCAAGACGCTAGGCCGTCTGCCGACGATCTCGGAAGTAGCGGAGCGTCTTGGCATTACGCCCGAGGACGTCGTATTCGCCCAGGAGGCGAATAAGCCGCCTACTTCGATTCACGAGACGGTATTCGAGAACGATGGCGATCCCATCACGCTGATGGATCAAATTGCGGACGAGTCGCAGGAACGCTGGTTCGATAAGCTGGCGCTTGTTGAAGCGATAGAAGGACTGAGCGAGCGGGAACGACTAATCGTGTACTTACGCTATTACCGCGATAAGACGCAATCCGAAGTGGCTGCCAGGCTGGGTATATCGCAAGTGCAGGTATCGCGTTTGGAGAAAAAAATATTGCAATCGATCAGGGACCAAATCGCTCAATAGCGGTTTGGTTCTTTTTTTGTCCCCTTCATGATTTTGGCTGAGTATCCTTATCCTCCTTGTCTCATACTAACCTAGAAACGAATCGCCAAGAAAGGGCAGAAGGGATGATGATATATGGGCAATTCCAGCCATGGAGTCCTCTATCTGCGATTGAAAAAAAGAATCTATATCCGGCCCCTGCACTTAGTCACGCTTGGACAAGTGGCCAGACTGATGACGGATGATGACGGGTTGGAGGTAAGCTTGAAGGCGCTCAAGCTCTATGAGCATCGCAAGCAGGACGGCAACCGCGTCGTCATTGATATGCTCCAGATCGTCAGGTCGATCCGATTGTTGCACCCCGAGGTGACGATTGAAGCATACGGCGATCCGCAAGTGCTGCTGATGGTCGCGGACAAGCCGGTCAAGCCAAGGTACGCCCTGCTTGTACTGGCGTGGCTGCTGCTCTTTTTTGGAGCGGGGCTGGCGATTATGAATTTCCATACGGATGTCAGCATGAAGGAAGTTCATATCCGTATTGTAGAGCTGATTACAGGGAAAAAGACGGAGCATCCGCTTTGGTTCCAAATTCCGTATTCATTCGGTGTAGGCCTGGGCATGGTGCTTTTCTTCAACCATATTTTCCGCAAGCGGTTCAATGAGGAGCCCAATCCGCTGGAGGTCGAGCTGTTTATGTACCAGGAAAATATTAATGACTATGTGATTGCGGATGAGATGAGGAAGCAGGCCAATTACGATCAGCTCCATGGCGATGGTTCCCATGATTGATGTATTGGCGAATCTGTTTATAGCGATATTGGGCATCGGCGGAGGTCTCGCGGTTGGAAGCGGTCTTGTGGCGCTGCTTATCGTATTCGACCTGATCCCTCGATTGGCGCAGCTGACGAACGCGTTCCGGCTGTCGATCTGGTTCGAGACAGCCATTATTAGCGGAGCGTTGTACTGGACGTTCGCCGATTTCATGGACTGGCGCCTGTCGGTGTCTATGCCCATCGTCCTCAGCGGAGCGGGATTGTTCGACGGGATCTTTGTCGGCATGCTGGCGGCGGCGCTTACAGAAGTGATGAATGTATTGCCGATACTGGCGAAGCGGCTGCAGCTGTCGCGCTATATCGTAGGTCTGGTTATGGCGATGGTGCTGGGCAAAACGTTCGGTTCCTTGTTCGATTGGCTTGTATTCCAGTGGTAGAGGAAGCAAATTCAAAATGAGGTGGGCCGTTTATGAGTGACTGGCAGAGAGAGAATGAGGAAGTAAGCAGGGACGGAGATATCAAGCCTCCGTTGTTGTCGGAGGATCAGATGCAAGAGGAGCCAGGCAGCGGACGCGGGGAAGAAGAGACTGACGCTGTAGACGTGGCGCATGTTAGTCATGGCAATGAGAAGAGGAAGGAGAAGCAGAATAAACGGATTCCAGCCAATCTGAACGATGTACTCAAAAAGCTGGAGGAAATGGGCTACAAAACAAGCTTCGACGTAGTCGTAAGAGAGATGACGTTCGGCGAGAAGCGGACGGCGTTATTTTGCCTCAACGGACTAGTGAAAGAAGAAGTATTGACAGAAGTGCTGATGAGGCTTACCTTTCTGGAGCCGGGCGACTTAAGCAGCGATGCGCTTCATTCATTTCTAGACTTCTATGTGCCGGCAGCGCAGGTTGATAAGGAAGAGAATTGGGACATGCTGATCACGTTCGTATTGGCAGGCGGCAGCGCGCTGTTCATCGATGGAGAAAGCACTGCCCTGAAGATTGATGCCAAAAACTTCCCGGCACGCGGCATGGAGGAGCCGTCGCTTGAGAAGGTCGTGCGTGGAGCTCGGGACGGCTTTAACGAGACCTTGATGGTCAATATTTCTCTCGTGCGCAGACGGCTGCGCGATCCGAAGCTTCGTTACGAGCTTGTGATGGTTGGGGAACGCACCAAAACAGATGTCTGCATTGCTTATATAGATGATATCGTCGACAGGGAACTGTTGAAGTCGATCAAGGATAAAATATCCATGGTGAAAGTAGACGGCTTGCCGCTGGCGGACAAGCAGCTGGAGGAAGCGACGATCAAGCGGGGATGGAGCCCGTTCCCGCTGGTGCGCTATTCGGAGCGGCCGGATACGGTAGCTGCGCACTTGCTGGAAGGCGCAGTCGCCGTCTTCGTAGATACGTCTCCGAGCGTCATGACGCTGCCAACGACGTATACCGACCTGGTTCAGCATGCGGAGGAGAACAGGCAGACGCCGTTTATCGGCACTTATTTGCGCTGGGTCAGATTCATCGGCATATTCGCGTCGCTGTTCATGCTGCCGCTATGGCTCCTCTTTGTCATGCATCCGGAGTTTAAGCCGCCGGTACTGGAGTTTCTGGGGCCAAGCAAGACGGGGAAGATCCCGATTTTTGTACAGTTCATTTTAGTTGAGATTGGCGTCGATCTATTGCGAATGGCCTCGGTTCATACGCCGACCACGCTGGCTACAGCGATGTCGCTGGTTGCTGCGATTCTGATTGGCGATATTGCCGTGAAGACCGGGCTGTTCGTCAACGAAGTTATTTTGTATATGGCCATCGCAGCCATTGGGATGTTCGCTACGCCGAGCTATGAGCTGGGCTTGGCCAATCGGATTGTGCGGCTGGTGCTGCTTATGGCAGTAGCAGCTTTCAACGTACCGGGACTTGTCATCGCGACAACCGTTATCGTGATTTTCCTGGTAAATGAGCGATCCATGAACCGGCCTTATATGTGGCCGATTATTCCTTTTGACGCCAAGGCGCTGCTCAGCATTGTCATACGTCAGCCGCTTCTCTATAACCGGACAAGACCGAATATTTTGAAGCCGCAGCAAAGGGACAAGATGCCGGAGACGAGCTGATACGCATAAAAATGCAAATGAAATGCGAAATTATCCATACCGGTTGTGCTTCTCTTGCGTTATACTGATTCTATATATGCAAAATATATCAGTAACGCTTCTAGTTTGAAGCGTCGAAGAAGCGAGGGGTAGCAATGTATCTGCACGGTACGAGTAAAATTAATGCAAATGGACATTTGGAAATAGGCGGAAACGACGTCACCGACTTGGCGAAGGAGTTTGGCACGCCGTTATATATTGTCGACGAGTCTCTTGTGCGCCAGCGCGCCAGAGAATATGTCGAAGCATTCAAGGCTTCCGGTTTGAAATTCCAGGTTGCTTACGCGAGCAAGGCATTTAGCGTAATGGCTATGTGCGTCATTGCCGAGCAAGAGGGATTGTCGCTGGACGTTGTGTCCGACGGCGAGCTGTTCACAGCGCTGCAAGCAGGCTTTCCTGTGGAACGCATCCACTTCCACGGCAACAACAAGACTCCGGATGAGATCAACATGGCGCTGGACGCGGGCATTGGCTGCTTCGTCGTGGACAACTTCGACGAGTTGGCGCTGCTTAACGCGCTTGCCGGCGACAAGGGCAAAAAAGTTAACGTTTTGCTTCGCATTACGCCTGGCGTAGAAGCACATACGCATGACTATATTTCCACAGGCCAGCAAGATTCCAAGTTCGGATTCGACCTCGGCAACGGCGCTGCCAAGCAAGCCATTGAAGAAGCGATGAAATTGGACAATCTGGTCATTCTCGGCGTTCACTCCCACATCGGCTCGCAAATTTTCGAAGTCGAAGGGTTCCGTATGGCGGTAGACAAAGTAGCCCAGTTCGCCGTTTCCATTCGCGCTGAGCTAGGCTTGACATTCAAAGTAATCAACCTTGGCGGAGGCTTCGGCATTCGTTATGTGGAAGGCGATACGCCGCTGCCAGTTAGCGAATATGTCGGTGCGATTACCGATGCGATCAAAGCCAATTTCGCCAATGCGGAATTCCCGCTTCCGGAAATTTGGGTTGAGCCAGGCCGGAGCATGGTTGGCGACGCAGGAACAACATTGTACACGGTTGGGACAAGCAAAAACATCCCGGGCGTTCGCAAATATATCGCTGTTGACGGCGGCATGACCGACAATCCGCGTCCAGCTCTATATCAATCCAGATATGAAGCGGTTCTGGCGAACCGTGCGAATGAAGCCGCTGAAGAGACCGTATCTATTGCGGGCAAATGCTGCGAGAGCGGCGATATGCTGATCTGGGATCTGGAATTGCCGAAGGCGGATAACGGCGATCTGCTGGCCGTATTCTGCACAGGCGCATACAACTATGCGATGGCAAGCAACTACAACCGTATCCGCCGTCCGGCTGTTGTGTTCGTGAAAGATGGCCAAGCGGATCTCGTTGTAAAGCGCGAATCGCTGGATAATATCGTATGCAATGACGTAATTCCGGCAAGACTGCAGAAATCTACCCTTGCGAAGTAAGGGCAGAATTGGTAACGTAGTCTTATTCGGATAAAGAAAGGTAGATGCAATAATGGCAAAACAAGCAAAAATCAAACTGGCGAGCGGCGGAGAAGTTCATTTGGACCTATTCGACCAAGACGCACCTAATACAGTAGGGAACTTCGAGAAGCTGGCGAATGAAGGTTTCTATAACGGTCTAACGTTCCACCGTGTTATTCCAGGTTTCGTAGCGCAGGGCGGATGCCCGAATGGCAGTGGAGCCGGTGGACCAGGCTACACCATCAATTGCGAGATTAACCCGAACAAGCACGAGCGCGGTACACTTGCGATGGCTCATGCAGGACGCAACACAGGCGGAAGCCAGTTCTATATCTGCTACCAGCCGCAGCCGCATCTGGATGGTGGACATACGGTATTCGGCAAAGTAACAAAAGGTATGGAATTTGTTGACGCTCTTAAAGGCGGAGACAAAATGGAGACAGTTGAAGTTTCCGAAAAATAATGGTACGATGAGTACTATAAAATAGTAATTAGCTTTCCTTCGGGGTAGGGTGAGATTCCCAACCGGCGGTGATCGGAGCGCAGTGCAGAGCGGGCAACCGCATGTGCTGCGTGATCCGTTAGTCCGTGACCCGGGCTGATGAGCTCATAAGGGCAATAGCTTGTGAGTGACATTGGAACGGTGGACCTGGTGCAAATCCGGGACCGACAGTATAGTCTGGATGGGAGAAGGAGAAGCTTCGGCACTGCAGTTCAGCATGTATAACCCTCTTTCTTGTGCTTATTTTCACATAGGCGGGAGAGTGTTTATTTGTTGTCTTTGCGGGCAAGAGATGCTTGGACCGTCACTAGCGGTCTATTTGCGAACGGATTTTGGCTTGGACACGCCGTGTAGACAGCTATCAATAGCTGACTAGCGGGTCTGCCTTGTTTGTTTTCGCGCATATCTTTATGTTCATGCCGTAGTTCTCACTATCTCACCCCCCTGTCGGCCAGCTTGCCGGTATGGGGGGTTTTTGCGTATTGATCGATATACTGAATGATGAATATTACATGTCATTGGCGTTAAACATGGCGGCGAAAGCTTCCGGACAGACTGGCATCAATCCTGTCGTTGGCTGCGTTGTCGTGAAAGAAGGACGAATTCTCGGCATCGGCACTCATCTAAAACGAGGAGAAGGACATGCCGAAGTACATGCGCTGGCTATGGCGGGAGACGAGGCCAAGGGAGCGACGGTCTACGTAACGCTGGAGCCTTGCAGCCATCACGGGAAGACGCCGCCTTGCTGCGAACTGATTATCGCATCTGGGGCCGCAAGGGTAGTCGTAGCCGCTGCAGATCCTAATCCGGTTGTCTCCGGCAGAGGAATCCAGCGCTTGAGGGAGCATGGAATAGACGTAAGCGTTGGACTAATGGAGAGCAAGTCCCGAGCTTTGAATGAAAAATTCAACAAATACATTACGAGCCGGCTCCCCTTCGTTACGCTTAAGACAGCGAGTACGCTGGACGGCAAGATTGCGACAGAGCAGGGAGACAGCAAGTGGGTGACAGGACCTGTTGCCAGGGAGCAGACGCATACGTTGCGTCATCAACATACAGCCATCATGGTTGGCATTGGGACGGCTCTGGCAGACGATCCTATGCTGACAACCCGAGCGGCAGTCCCGGCTATCCATCCGGTACGTATTATCGTTGACTCCAAGCTGAGTCTTCCGCTTGATGCTCGCGTTGTCGTTGACAAGTCGGCGCCTACCATTCTATTAACTACGGACCAGGCTGATCAAGCGAAGAAAGAGTTGCTGCTCCAAGCCGGCGTCGATGTCATTGCTTGCGGCAGCGGGCCAGAGGTGGATTTGACCTATGCGCTTGCCGAGCTTGGGCGGCGGGAAATAAGCTCGATTTTGCTGGAGGGCGGAGGCAAGCTGAGCGGAGCGATGTTAGATCACGAATTGATCGATAAGGTTGTGCTGTATTACGCGACCAAATTTATCGGCGGCGCACAAGCTCCTCAAAATATCGCGCTCCGCGGCCGAACGTTCATGTCGGAGGCGATCTCGCTGGATGGGGTCCAAGTTGAGATGGCCGGGGAAGATATATGCGTGACCGGATATCCCCGGTACACAGCGGACTGATACGTTGATGCGGTTTTTAGGGACGGGAAGGAGGTCAGGACTCATGTTTACAGGCTTGGTAGAAGAAATAGGACGAATGAAGACCGTCAAAAAGCAAGGGGAAGCGATGATTCTGACGGTTGGGGCGAAAGTGGTGACTGAGGGCGTCAAGCTGGGAGACAGTATTTCTGTCAATGGCGTGTGTCTAACGGTCACCTCATTTGACCGGCAATCTTTTGCGGTTGATGTTATGCCGGAAACGTATCGTCGATCCGGACTTCATCTGCTGGAGCCAGGAGAACCTGTCAACCTGGAGCGGGCGATGCAGGCAGGGGCCAGATTCGGCGGCCATATTGTACAGGGACATGTTGACGGTACCGGGCGCGTCGTCTCGCGCAAGGCTGACGCCAATGCAGTCGTGTTCCATATCCGTCTGGACGATCCGGTGCAGCTGCGCCATATTATTGCAAAAGGCTCGGTTACGATCGACGGGATCAGCTTGACGGTTGTCGATACGACGGAAGATGGATTTATCGTATCTATTATCCCGCATACGCTTGCCGAGACTGCCCTGCAGTACAGGCAGCCGGGATCGATTGTCAATATCGAGACGGATATTATCGGAAAATACGTGGATCATCTGCTGCACTTCAAAGGGCAAGATAGCCATAAGAAAAACGAGTCATCCAAGCTGTCTACCGCTTATTTGGCGGAACACGGATTTCTATAAGAGAGAAATAAGGTCAGGGAGGAAACCATAATGAGTCAAGCAGAAGAGCTGGATGTATTTGATACGGTTGAAGCTGCAATAAACGATCTGAAGCAAGGCCGTCCAGTCATTGTTGTGGACGATGAGGATCGCGAGAATGAAGGCGATCTAATCGCACTTGCTGATGGCGCATCGCCGGAAGTGATCAACTTTATGATTACAGAAGCAAGGGGTCTTGTCTGCGCGCCAATTACGCAGGAACGTGCCGAGGCGTTGGACTTGCCGCCGATGGTTACGCATAATACGGATTATCATGGTACGGCGTTTACCGTATCGATCGATCATATCTCTACGACGACGGGCATTTCGGCGCATGAGCGCTCGTTAACGATTAAAGCGTTGATTGATCCCGATGCCCAAGCAGGCGATTTCCGCAGACCGGGCCATATCTTCCCTTTGATTGCAAAAGAAGGCGGCGTGCTTCGTCGTGCAGGCCATACGGAAGCTGCAATTGACCTGGCAAAGCTTAGCGGCTCCAAGCCTGCAGCCGTCATCTGCGAAATTATTAAAGAAGACGGATCGATGGCCAGATTGCCGGATTTGGTGGAGTTCAAAGCGAAGCATGACCTGAAGCTAATTACGATTCAAGAGCTTATCCGTTACCGCAATGAAAAGGAAAAGCTGGTGGAGAGAGCGGTGGACGTGAAGATGCCAACCGACTTCGGCCAGTTCAGAGCAATCGCTTATACCAACCAAGTTGACCAGAAGGAACATGTTGCTCTCGTTAAGGGCGAGATTGATTCTGGCATACCGACATTAGTTCGCGTTCATTCCGAATGCTTGACCGGCGATGTGTTCCATTCGCACCGTTGTGATTGCGGGCCTCAGCTTGCTGCGGCACTGAAGCAGATAGATGAAGCGGGCAGCGGCGTGCTTCTCTATATGAGACAGGAAGGCCGGGGGATTGGGCTAATCAATAAATTGAAGGCTTATGAGCTTCAGGAGCAGGGATTCGACACGGTTGAGGCGAATATTAAGCTAGGCTTTGCTCCGGATTTGCGGGAATATGGGATAGGAGCTCAGATTTTGAAAGATCTTGGCGTCACCCAGATGAGATTGCTTACGAACAATCCTCGCAAAATTAAAGGACTTGAAGGTTACGGTCTTGAAGTTGTGGAGCGCGTTCCGATCCAGATGGAGGCGAACGAGAGCAACCGGAATTATTTGCGCACCAAGCAAGCGAAGTTAGGCCATATGCTGCGAATGGAAGGTCTGGAGCCGGATGCGGTGCCCCAGCAGGAACAATAAAAGCAACTTAAAAATCAAATTTGAGAGGAAGTTTATAGAATGACGAAAATTTATGAGGGACATTTAGTATCAGAAGGGTTAAAATATGGCGTAGTGGTTGGAAGATTCAACGAGTTTATTAGCGGCAAGCTGCTTGGCGGAGCGCTGGATGCATTCAAGCGCCATGGCGCTTCTGAAACGGACGTGGAAGTCGCTTGGGTTCCAGGCGCCTTCGAAATTCCGCTAATCGCGCAAAAAATGGCGGAGAGCGGCAAATACGACGCGGTTATTACACTAGGTGCAGTGATCAGAGGCGCAACGCCTCACTTTGACTATGTGTGCAATGAAGCGGCTAAAGGCGTGTCCGCAGTTGCGCTCAAAACAGGCGTACCAACGATATTCGGCGTATTGACGGTCGATTCCATCGAGCAGGCGATTGAGCGTGCAGGTACAAAAGCAGGAAATAAAGGCTACGAAGCGGCAGTTACCGCGATTGAAATGGCGAATTTGACGAAGCAGCTGCAAGGATAACCTGCTAGCTGCATTACGCGGGAGGTTGCAAGAGTGTCTGTGCTTTATAAGCTGGAAGCATTCGAAGGTCCGCTGGACCTTCTGCTCCATTTGATCGACAAGGCTGAGATTGATATCCATGAGGTATCCATTAGCGAAATTACGGTTCAATATATGGAATACCTGGATGCCATGAAGGAGCTGGAGCTGGATGTGACCAGCGAATTTCTCGTTATGGCGGCGACATTGCTGGCTATTAAGAGTAAGCAGCTCTTGCCGAAACCTCCCATCTTCGAAGACCATTACGAGGAATGGGAGGATGACGGGCTTGATCCTCGTGATGAGCTTATTCAGAAGCTGGTGGAATACCGTAAGTTCAAGCAAATTGCAGAGCAGCTTCGAGAGAAGGAATTCGAGCGTAGTCTCGTATTTTCCCGTGAGCCGGAAGATATGACTCCCTTCCTGAAGGAAGAGAAAGTTAATCCAGTTGAAGGGCTGCATGTCTCCGATTTGGTCGCTGCATTCCAGAAGGCGCTGCGCAGAGCCGCAAGGCGGAATATCATTGCGACAGTTCAGCGGGATGAGATTTCGGTCAAAGACCGGATTAGAGATATTATGGATGTGCTCAAGCAGTTTGAGACAATCAGGTTCTCCAAACTGATCCGCGAGAATATGGATCGACATGAGGTCGTGGTGACGTTCCTTGCGATATTGGAGCTAATGAAGATGAAGCATATTCGTTGCTTCCAGCATTCGCTCTTTGAAGATATCGTGATTCATTGGAGAGGGGAAACTGAAGAAGATGGACTATCAGAAGCTGAAGACGATTATTGAGGGACTTCTATTTATGGCAGGGGATGAAGGGTTAACGAAGCGCCAGTTGGCCGATATACTGGAGCTGGATGCCGACTTCGCCTCTGAGCTTGTATATGATTTGCAAAGGGATTTGCAGCGCGAGGAACGTGGCGTTCAGATTACGGAAGTGGCATCTGCATACCGAATGACGACACATGCGGAGCATGCACCTTATTTCGAACGGATGGCCTATACGCCAACTAGAGCCCAATTGTCGCAAGCGGCGCTTGAGACATTGTCTATCGTTGCTTACAGGCAGCCTATCACCCGTATTGATATTGAAGAAATTCGCGGCGTGAAGACTGATCGGGCGATTCAATCGCTTGTATCAAAAGATTTGATTGAAGAGGTAGGCCGTGCAGAAGCGATCGGCAGACCCATCTTGTACGGAACAACGAAATCATTCCTTGATTATTTCGGATTAGCCTCCATTCGGGAACTGCCTGAGCCTAAGCATGTTGATGTAGACGATGCGCTTGACGAGCAGACTCAGATGCTTTTTGATCGGCTGGATGGACGACAAATGACAATTGATGAATTAAAAGAATGAGAATTAGCCGCCAGGCCATACTAATTTCAACCTGTATTAGGGAAACGGAGGAAGCATGAACATGCTCGGTCACCCTTTCGGTTGGATATGGGCCGGCGGCTTTTTTGTGCTTTTTGCCCTCATCGTCCTTCTGGCTTCTCCTGTTGTGGTGAGCGGCTTTGTGAGAAGGATAGGCAATAATGACGATGCAGAGCTAAGCGTCAAAGCGTTGTTCGGTCTTATTCGATACCGTTACAAAGTGCCGTTCATGAGCATGAACGGCATGTCCTTGAAAGTCGATGAGCAAGTAAGCAAAAGCAGTGCGGGCATAAATAGTTGGAAGGAATACAATGACGAGATCGATTCGGACAAAGTGGTCAGTGCGATCGAGAAGTACAAGCATATTCTGCATCTCACCAGAGATTTGAAGGGATGGGTCAGGGATACGTTAACCAGAGTTGATCTGACCGATTGGCGCTGGTCGACTACTGTAGGGACAGGCGACGCCATGTGGACAGCTATGGCAACGGGAGCGGTGTGGTCTGTCAAGACCGGTATCATCGGATTGCTGTCGCAAATGGTACACGTCAAGAATGGACCGATTATGGAGGTCAATCCTGATTTTCAGCGGTCGTCCTTCAAGACCGAATGGTCGTGCGTAGCACAAATCCGCTTCGGATATGCCATTCTGGCAGCACTGCAGCTTTTAGCTCGTATGAAGAAATGGAAAAAAGGCGCTAAAACATGGAAGAACATCCTATTCAGAGCTTAAGACAGATGGGCAAGGTATGATATTTGCAAAAGCTCGGAAAAACGTTGCCAATCCTCATAGGTACAATGATTCAACTTCAACATTGATCTTGTACATACTTCAACCTCACAGTGCGCACAATACAGAAAGCGTAGGTAAGCCCTTATCTATATCGCACTGAGGAGGAATAACAATGGCAGACCATCCTATCCAAGGCTTAATGCAAACGGCAATGGAGAATATTAAGGAAATGGTGGACGTCAATACGATCGTTGGCGATCCGGTCCAAACACCGGACGGCAGCGTAATTATGCCCATTTCGAAAGTCGGCTTCGGTTTTGTTGCCGGCGGCAGCGACATTCGTACAGACGGCGAGCATAAGCATAACAGCAATGGGACGGGAGATGCGCATCATGCATCGGTATCGTTGCCATTCGGCGGCGGCAGTGGCGGCGGTGTATCCATTACACCGATTGCGTTCCTTGTTGTAGGCACCCAAGGAGTCAAAATCGTCCCGCTTGACAATCAAACCCATCTAATGGAAAAAGTTATCGATTCTGCTCCGAAGGTATTTGATAAACTGCAGACGATGATGCGCAATCATTCCGGCAGTGATTATGTAGAAACGACTACAACCATCATTGATGGGCATGTAGCGGATGACGAGGTCGAGCGTCAAGGCTAAACGGCTAATATAGCTTTACCTTAACTGCCCGAAAGGGCAGTTTTTCATTTATTAGAATGAATCGCCTCGTCTACCCTGCACGGTACAAGCATATACTAAGGCAAGAGCTTAGAAATCAGCTATAACCAATGCATCGAGAGGAGTATGGACAGCATGAGTATCGGAAAGCAACGCATTTCTTTGCGTCTCATCGCGTTGTGGATGATCGGATCGTTAATCTGTTGGTCCGTTTTGCCGAGCAGCGCTATGGCCGCTCCAGCGCCAATCGGTACAAAAGCAAGGGCATCGGCGTTAATTGATGTACAATCCGGGAGACTGCTCTACAGTCATGACGGAGACACGCCGATGCGAATCGCCAGCCTGACCAAAATTATGACAGCGATTGTGGCAATTGAGCATGGGAACCTGGACGATATGGTGAAAACCTCCAAGCGGGCGTTCGGCAGGGAAGGCTCGTCCATTTATTTGCGTTTGGGTGAAGAGATGAGCCTATCGAATATGTTGTATGGATTAATGATGCGATCCGGCAACGATGCCGCTACTGCTATTGCAGAACATGTGGGCGGCTCAGAAGAGGGCTTCGTACATCTGATGAATAAGAAGGCGGAGGAAATCGGACTCCTCCACTCCCAATTCAGAAACCCGCATGGTTTGGATGAAGAAGGCCATTATTCTACTGCAAACGATCTGGCGAAACTTACGGCTTATGCGCTTAGAAATAAAGTGTTCGCAGAGATCGTGAAAACAAAAGAGAAGCGTGCGCCTAATCCGATAGACAGCTGGGATTATCAGTGGCAAAACAAAAATAAAATGCTTGCTATGTACGAAGGGGCGGATGGCGTTAAGACTGGTTATACCAAAAAGGCGTTCCGATGTCTGGTCAGCTCCGCAACCAGGAATGGACAACAGCTAGCAGCGGTGACGATAAATGATGGGGACGATTGGGCTGACCATCGGCATATGCTGGATTGGGGATTCCAGCATTATCCGCTGGTTCAATTAATTCAGAAGGGCAATGAAATAGAGGGATATCCTTATCTGGCTGGCGGGAGCTTCTATTATCCTCTGGAATCGGACGAGCAGCAGACTGTTTCATCCAAGTTAAGTGTCATGGAAATGACAACAACCGCTTATGCGCTTGGGGAACGCGGGCGTCTGGAATTGTTCTTGAACGGGCAGCGTATCGGTGTCATACCTATATACGAGCCTGGCAATCCTAGATTGCTCGAACATTAGTAGCCGGACGGGGAACCGGATAACCATTAGTTTCGGGATGTGGGGGAGGAAGTCAATAATGGTAAACTGGATTTGGTTGTTTTTTATTGTCATAAGTGTAGTGGTCGCAGCCATAAACGGCAAAATGGATATGGTGACGCAAGCGGCCTTTGACGGCGCCAAATCCGGCGTAACCGTCAGCTTTGGTCTCATTAGCATTATGGTCTTTTGGCTTGGCATGATGCGCATTGCCGAAGATGCCGGGCTGCTCACCAAGCTTGCCCGACTGCTTCGGCCGCTCGTGCGCTGGCTTTTTCCCGATATTCCGAAGGACCATCCTGCCATTGGCTATATTATGAGCAATCTGAGCGCCAATCTGTTCGGTCTTGGCAATGCCGCTACCCCTATGGGCATTAAAGCGATGCAGGAGCTACAAAAACTGAATCCAGACAAGGATACGGCTACTCCAGCTATGTGCACTTTATTGGCGCTGAATACATCAAGTATTACGATCGTCCCCACGACCTTAATTGCGATTCGAATGAACTACGGATCAGCTAATCCGGCTGAAATAATTGGGACGACGCTGGCCGCAACTATTGTGGCAACCGCCGCTGCCATTCTGGCAGATCGCTGGTACCGCAGCCGATCACAGCCGCCGCCGATTACACCAAGACCGCCTTTGACCAAGCCGTCTGGAGGTGGCGAAGTTGTATGAGCTATTCACCAAGCTGTCATCATGGATGATTCCCGCGATTATCGTATTTATCCCTTTGTATGCGGCCATGCGAAGACGAATACCGGTCTATGAGACGTTCGTAGAAGGGGCGAAAGACGGTTTTGGAACCGCGATATCGATTATTCCTCCTTTGGTGGGAATGATGGTCGCAATCAGCATGTTTCGCGCTTCAGGTGCGATGGATTTGATGCTCTCTGCCGTCAAGCCGGCGTTTGACTGGATGGGCATACCAAGCGAAGTGCTGCCACTTGGCATTCTTCGACCGCTTACAGGAGCGGGTTCTCTAGCCTTTACAGCGGACTTGATCGGAACCTATGGACCAGATTCGATGATTGGGCGTATTGCTTCAACTATCCAAGGCAGCACGGATACAACGCTGTATGTCTTGACGGTTTACTTCGGAGCCATTGCGGTAAGGCGTACGCGTTATGCGCTCAAAGTTGGTTTATTTTCGGATATTGTCGGTTTTTTTGCTGCAATCGCGATTTGTCTGTACATATTTAGGTAACGGAGCTTGTGCTTTACTCTCGATATCGTTATGATGGAGAGTGAGGTGAAAGAGCAGTGGAACGTTTACAGAAGATTTTGGCTCAGGCAGGAATTGCATCCAGACGAAAGTGCGAGGAACTTATCCTGTCAGGCGCCGTAGAGGTTAACGGCGAGAAAGTAACAACGCTCGGTGTGAAAGCAGACGTAGCGGTTGATACGATTTCCGTTAACGGAAAGCCGATCAGAGGCGAGAAGAAGATTTACGTGATGATGAACAAAATGAAGGGCGTTATTACTAGCGCCAAGGACCCGCAAGGGCGCAAGACCGTTACCGATTTCTTGCCGGGCATCAAGGAAAGAGTCTACCCGGTTGGCCGGCTCGATTACGATACCGAAGGATTGCTGTTGCTGACTAACGATGGGGAATTCGCGAACATGCTGACGCATCCAAGCCATCATGTGCCGAAGACTTATCATGCTACCGTGAAGGGCGTACCGCACGGCTCGGCGCTAGAGCAGCTGCAGAAGGGGATTAAGCTGGAGGATGGCATGACTTCGCCTGCTGAGGTAGAGTACCATGACGTAGATACCGAAAAGAATGAAGCAACCATATCCATTACGATTTATGAAGGTCGCAATCGTCAGGTTCGCCGTATGTTTGAAGCGATTCAACATAAAGTTATCCGTCTGAAACGAATCAAATTCGGGGAACTTGGACTTCAGCAATTAGGCAGAGGCAAATTCCGGCATCTCACGCCGCAAGAGGTTAAAGAGCTTCTGGCTGCGGCAACCAAGACACATAAAGTTCATAAAAAGTAATCGGCGGCGGCAGTTATTGCCGTCGACTTTTCGTTATAATGAAACTAGGGCAGTTGCGTCATTAGAACGGGTGGTGAATACATAAATGGGTAAGTCGCGCAAGAAGATACAGATCGTGATCTTGCTCGCTGTGCTTATATTGGGCGGTTATGCCATAGGCTCTACGTTTTTCGGGAAGGACCGAACAGGATTTCTTAAAGTAGGTGCCGAGCCGCCTGAGTTTACACTTGCGGATCTCGATGGAAGCGTCCGAAGCTTGGCTGAATTCAAAGGAAAGCCGGTCGTCGTCAATTTCTGGGGAACCTTCTGCGAGCCATGCGTCAGAGAGATGCCGGAATTCGAGAGGCAGTATGAGAAGTGGAAGGATCACAACTTAGTCATTTTGGCGATTAACTTGAGCGAGGATACGCTCACCGTCAACAATTTCGTGAACCGTTTCAATCTGTCCTACCCTATCCTCCGGGATGTGAATCGTCAGACGGAGCGCAGCTATGGGCTGCGGCAATATCCGACTACATTCTTCATTAAACCTGACGGGACCCTGATGGAAGTGAAGGTCGGAGGCATGCTCGAGAAGGATATCGAAGAACGAGTGGAAAGATTGTTGCAGTTGTAGGAGGTCATCACGTGTTAACGGTAGAAAATACAAAATGCGAGTGCGGTCATCAGAATGCGGTCGGTACCGTGCTGTGTGAGTCATGCGGCAAGCCGCTCCTGAAGGACCTGCAGCAATCCGATACCCCGCTGGAGATGCGTTATGACGGGGTGGCCCGCAGATCGCAGAAAAGCAATCAGACGGTGATTGATAAAATTTGGAGCTTCTTTTCTTCGGTCAAGATTGCAATCTACTTAATTGTCATTACGTTCTTGACAGCTATGCTGGGTACGATCTATCCGCAGGAGAGCACGTTCATTAATAATTTCGATCCGTCTACGTATTATGAGCAGACATATGGTCTGCCGGGCAAGCTTTACTATATGCTGGGCTTGTCCCATACATATGAAAGCTGGTGGTTTATCGGTCTGCTCGTCATGATCGGAACTTCACTAGTTATTTGCAGCTTGGATCGGGTGTTGCCGCTGTATCGCGCGCTTAATAAGCAGCAGATTCGCAAGCATCACCAATTTATATCGCGTCAGAAAACGGTGTTTGCCGCCGATATTGGAGGCGATCCGAAAGAATGGATGACCAACTTCGGTACGCAGTTAAAGCGCAGAGGCTACAAGGTTCATCAAGAGGAAGGCCAAGGGACGGCGCTCCTTGCGGAGAAAAACAGATTCAGCCGCTGGGGTCCTTACATTAACCATATTGGTCTGATCCTGTTCTTGCTAGCGATACTGGCACGAAGCATTCCGGGCTGGCAGATGGATGCTTATGTAAGCGTACCCGATGGCGATACGGTCAAAATTGCAGGAACGAACTACTACATCAAGAGCGAGAAGTTTATCATCGAGTTCTATACCGATGACGAGCTTCCGGAGCAGCTTCAAGGAAAAGCGCGAGCTAAAAACTATGAGACGCAAGCTGTCTTGTACGCTTGTGTGAGCGTTTGTAATGATCCGCTCAAGGAACCGGTTCTGGAGGAAGTGAAGCGTCACAATATTATTGTGAACCATCCGCTCGTCTATGATGGACTTAAGCTCTACCAGTTCGACTTCGACTTGAAACCGAGACTTAACGCGGTTAACCCGATTTTGGAGGACAAGCAGTCGGGCGAGAAGTATGGCCCGTTCTATCTGCCTATGAAGGATTCGGCGCTCCAGCATAAGCTTGGACCGTTCACGCTTGATCTGTACGCCAATTATATGGAATTTGCGCTCAATAGCGAAGGCAAGCCAACAACGCTTTCGCGGGAGCCGAATGCGCCAGCTTTTGTGTTTACAGTTAAGGGACCAGGGCTTAAGCCAGAAGGAGAGCCATACATCTACTTCCCGATGCAGAAGGATAAGGTGAAGTTCGCGCAGGATACGATAAATCGCGAAATCGCCGACAAAATCCAGATTCGGGTAGACGGCATGGAAAACGTAGACTTCTCTGAGGCGACAACTCATTTGAACGTACGTGTGGACAAGGCGCTTCCATATCTATGGATAGGTGCGGTGTTCTCTATGCTTGGCTTAATTATGGGTTCGTATTGGCAGCATCGCCGCATCTGGCTTCGCATCGATGACGGGCAGTTGGTGCTTGGCGCCCATACGAACAAAAACTGGTTTGGCATGCGTTCGGACGTTGCCCACGCCTTGAAGAAGGTTGGAATTGAGATTGATCCGAAGACGCTAGATAACGGAGGGAAAAACGCGTGAGTTTACTAGACTTTAGCAGTGATGCGTTTATGGTTGCCTTTTTTCTATATTGCTTTGCTTTCTTATTCTATGTCATTGCCATAGCGGGCAAGAAGTGGAGCAACCGCGATCCCAAGCAGCATGAGAAGCGCTGGGGAAGAATTGCCTTTATCGTGTCGACCGCTGGTTTGGTCGCTCATCTCACTTTCTTCTTTACACGCTGGATCGGAGGCAAGCAGATTCCGACAAGCAACATGTACGAGTTTATGACTTTCCTGGGTATGGCGATCATGATTGCCTATACGATTGTCTATGCGATGTATCGCAAGCCGTTGCTAGGCATGTTCGCCATTCCGCTTACCATTATTATTGTTGCGTATGCGTCAGTATTCCCGCAGGAGGTTCAGCCGCTCATTCCGGCTCTGAACTCCGTGTGGTTGAAAGTTCACGTGACGACGGCAGCGCTTGGGGAAGCATTTTTTGCAGTCGGCTTTGCTGCCGGCCTCATGTATCTGCTTCGTGTCATCAACTTCACGGACAAGACGAAGCAAGCGAGACGAGCACAATTTTGGGTTGAATTCACCCTTTATTCGATTATCGTCATTGTTGGCTTTATCATCGCTGTCTTCGGCTTCCGCTTTGCTGGCTATGAAGCGTCGTTCACGCAAGAGAAAGTGCTAATCGACAATAAGGGCCAGGACTCCACGATTGTGGATACGGTCAACTATTATTTGCCTCCGATTGTGCAGCCGTATAACAGTCAAATTGTAGAGTTTCAATCATTCCTTGGCATGGACAAGCCGTTATTCGAAGCACCTTATTGGATGAATGGCGTCAATGCAGGACGCAAGCTCAACACAGTTGTATGGTCCATTATCGCCGGAACATTGCTATATGGCGTTCTGCGCCTGATCCTCCGCAAGCGTCTTGGCGCGGCCATTCATCCCGTTATGGAAGGCATCGATGCGGATGATCTGGACGAAATCAGCTACCGGGCTATTGCAATCGGCTTCCCAATCTTTACACTTGGCGGGCTTATCTTTGCGATGATCTGGGCAGAGATTGCCTGGGGCAGGTTCTGGGGATGGGATCCGAAGGAAGTATGGGCGCTTATTACCTGGTTGTTCTACAGTGCGTATCTTCACTTCCGATTATCGAGAGGCTGGCAGGGTCTGCGTTCCGCATGGCTTGCGGTTATTGGCTTCGTAATTGTTTTGTTCACTCTTATTGGGGTTAACCTCATTATTGCAGGCTTGCATTCTTATTCCGGAGTATAATGGAGCTATTGAAAGGAGTTGCTTGACATGTCCGACTACGGAAATCGCATATTGGTCGTAGACGACGAGGAGCGTATCCGCCGTCTTCTGAAAATGTATTTGGAGAAAGAAGGCTATGTCATCGATGAAGCCGAAGACGGGGAGACCGCTTTAAGGCTGGCATCCAATACCGACTATGCGCTAATCTTACTGGATGTCATGCTGCCGGGTATTGACGGCGTGGAAGTATGCTCTCGTCTGCGCCAAGTAAAAGCGACGCCTGTTATTATGCTGACTGCAAAGGGAGAAGAGATGAATCGCGTTCAGGGCTTCGAAGTGGGTGCCGATGATTATGTCGTTAAGCCGTTCAGTCCGCGTGAAGTCATCTACCGGGTAAAGGCGATTCTCAGACGCTCATCCGCGACCGCTTTCCTGACGAAGGAGCTGAATACAAGCAATAATATTGTATTTCCTCATCTCGTCATTGAGCATGATGCACACCGCGTCACAGCTGGCGGACACGAGGTCAGCCTGACGCCGAAAGAATATGAATTGCTGCATTATTTAGCCGTGTCGCCGGATAAAGTGTTCTCGCGTGAAGAGCTGCTGAAAGATGTATGGAACTATGAGTTTTTCGGTGATCTGCGTACAGTAGATACGCATGTGAAGAGACTGCGCGAGAAGCTGAACAAAGTGTCCTCGGAGGCGGCGGCTATGATTACGACCGTATGGGGCGTAGGCTATAAGCTAGAGGTACCGAAATAAATGAAGCTCTGGAATCGATTGGCGCGTTTGCTATGGCATAGCGTCGTGGGCAAGCTGTGGGCGACCATCATGTTGTTGGTCGCCGTTGTGCTTCTTATCCTCGGCGTTTTTTTGCTCCAGTACATCGATATATGGTTCGATGAGAATTCGTCGCATGCTATTAAAGTGCTGTTTATCATTACGGCCATTATCGGATTTCTATTGTCTACGTTTTTTGCTTTTTTCCTCTCGGCCAAAATCCAACAGCCGCTCCTTCAGCTGAAAAATGCCGCCGATTCCGTCTCTCAAGGCGATTACAGCACCCGTATACACATCAGCTCCTCTGACGAGATCGGCCAGTTGGCCATCACGTTCAATAATATGACGGAGCAGCTGGATAAGCTTATTCATGCGTTGAATCATGAGAAGAATCATCTGTCCAGTATTTTACGGAGTATGGGCGACTCAGTCATTACTTTCGATTCAGAAGGCCAAGTGATCTTGACGAATCCAAGCGGCCAATTGCTCATTAGCGGCTGGTCATCGCTGGAGTCGGCTTGGGAGCAGGAGCCGATGGAGGATGTCCCGTTCTTTCCTGGCGTTCCGATGCCATTGAGACAGCTGTTCCAGCATGTGATGAAGGATGGCAAAGACTTGACCGAAAAGGTACATGTGCATAGCAGCGTATGGTCTGTCGTGATGGCACCTTTGCAGTCCGGCAACGTCATTCGGGGAGCGGTAGCCGTCATCCGGAATGTGACGGAAGAGCACAAGCTGGATAAGCTAAGGCGCGACTTCGTGGCCAATATCTCACATGAAATTCGCACGCCGTTATCCATGCTGCAAGGCTATAGCGAAGCGCTGCTTGATGATATTGTTGCTTCTCCGGAAGAAAGAAGAGAGCTGGTCCAAGTGATCCATGACGAATCGTTAAGGATGGGAAGACTAGTGAATGACTTTCTTGATATTGCCCGGATGGAAGCGGGGCATGTCGAGATGAACTTCCAGGAGATTGAGCTAGGGCTTGTCGTTCGCAGAGTTCATCGCAAGTTCCAGGTCTATGCCAAGGAGCGCGAAGTAGCCCTTCATGTCAAAGCCCCTGAGGACAAACTGCTGACCTTGATGCAAGCGGATGAGGATCGTCTGGAGCAGGTGCTCACGAATCTGATGGATAATGCGCTGCGCCATACTCCGGCAGGGAAGTCCATTACGATTGCAGCCGAGAATCTGCTTGTAAGCGGGGAGCCTTATATCCAGCTCAAAATAAGCGATGAAGGGGTAGGAATTCCCCCTGAGGATGTCCCATATATCTTTGAGAGATTCTACAAGGCGGATAAGGCGAGGAAGCGAACAGGCGGTACGGGCCTGGGACTGGCTATCGTCAAAAATTTGATTGAACTTCATCATGGCAAAATTCAAGTGGATAGTACTGCAGCGACGGGTACGACATTTACGATTCTTCTTCCTGTCGAAGGGAAAGAATAATTGTCAGGGATGCATGAGAACTGTCTATTCAAAGGGAATATAGAAAAAAGCGTTCCATCGCTGGAACGCTTTTTTTGTTGAAGGAAAACGATTAATCTTGTTGTTCGTGAAACAATTACGGCAGAATGATTTCTTTCGCCGTATTCAGCTCTGGCATGCTTGTGAGCTGCAACAGAACTTCTTTCGGCGTACCTTTGTCTACACGCAGAACCATGATTGCGGATCCGCCCTCAAGCAGACGACCAACCTGCATCGTAGCGATGTTGACATCATTGCTGCCAAGCAGCGTACCAACACGGCCGATAATGCCCGGTTTATCGTTATGCGAGATCAGGATCAGATTGCCTTCCGGCGTAACATCAACAGGATACTTGTCGATCTGAACGATACGAGGGCCGTAGCCTGTCAGCAATGTGCCGGCAACGACATGCTCTTCTTTCTTTGTGCGAAGAGCTACTGTCACCAGGTTAGTAAAGTCTTTGGATGCATGCGATTTCTGGATGACGATATTAACGTCACGAATTTTTGCAAGGTGCATGGAGTTGACCACGTTAACTTGCTCTTGTCCAAGATGATGAGACAAGACTCCGCGAACAATATAGCGCGTAAGCGGCTGAGTATCGACTTCTGCAAGCTCTCCGGAGTAGCTGACGACAATTTCTTGCACGGCGCCTTCCGTCGATTGAGCAATAAAGCTGCCAAGCTTCTCGCCAAGCGTGAAGTAAGGCTGCAGCTTGCTTTGAAGATTCGCAGGAATCGGAGGCATGTTCACAGCATTCATGAACGGCTCATTGCGCAAGATATGAAGAACTTGCTCCGATACATCGATTGCCACGTTTTCTTGTGCTTCGATTGTAGATGCGCCAAGATGCGGCGTTACAATAATTTTCGGATGCTTCAGGAAAGGATGATCCTCGGTTGGAGGCTCCACTTCAAATACGTCGAAAGCTGCACCGGCAACGATACCTTGGTCAATCGCATCAACAAGTGCAATCTCATCGATAATTCCGCCGCGTGCACAGTTGACGATCCGCATGCCTGGTTTCATCACAGCAAATTGATCTTTGCCAATCATATGGCGCGTTTCTGGTGTAAGAGGTGTATGGACGGTCATAAAGTCAGCCGCACGGATGATCTCGTCTACGCTGGCTAGCTTAATGCCGAGTTTTTCAGCGCGCTCTTCAGTCATGAACGGGTCATACCCCATAATGGACATGCCGAATGCCTTGGCGCGCTTGGCTACTTCACTGCCTATACGGCCCATGCCAAGTACGCCCAGCGTTTTGTTGCGAAGCTCAACGCCAAGGAAAGATTTGCGGTCCCATGTGCCGTTGACGGTTTTCATGTATGCTTGTGGAATATGGCGTGCAACAGCCATCATCATAGCAAATGTGTGCTCACAGGTTGTAATGGTGTTCCCGTCCGGCGCATTGATGACGATAATGCCGCGCTCAGTAGCTGCACCCAGATCGATGTTGTCGACACCAACGCCAGCTCGTCCAACGACTTTAAGCTTTTTGCCGGCTTCCATAATTTTTGCAGTTACTCGCGTCTGGCTTCTGACGAGCAAAGCATCGTAATCGCCAATGATTGCTACTAATTCGTCTTCTGTTAAACCAGGATTCTTGTCGACGATAATGTCAGTTGCTTCGACAAGCTGTTGGATCCCAAGATCACTTATGGGATCGGATACTAGCACTTTGTACATGTAAAACAGGCCTCCTAGAATTGGCGCAGCACGCGGCTGCGCTATAATTATGAACAGAAAAACCCTCGGCCCGCACCGCTCAAGAGCATCGGGTCGAGAGTTCAATCTACGAACGAGTTGGACTTTACTATTTTATAGCATTAGCGCGGTCAATTGCAATGCTGAAACTTGCTCATTTGTGAAATTTTCGTTATGATTCAAGCACAACGAGAGGGAATCCTGTCATTCCGAGTAGAAGAATGGCAGCTGCGGAAGCGTCTCGGATTGATAGAATCTGGCTTTATTCGCGCTGAAATCTCCTGAGTCGACAGCTCTTGTGTTCAGCAGCAGATCGACAATGCCTCCGATAGTTTTCAGCTTCATGTTTGATGCTTGTCCCGATCGAATAAATTCGTCGACGCGGCTCGTCAAATCTTGCGGCAGAAAGCTGAACAGCTCGCCGCGCTCACTCAAGTAGGAGACAACGATTATGTTTTTGACGATAAGAGAGAGCTTATCCCATTGATCATCGCTCATCGGCTCAACTGGCTTGTGGGTTGCCGGAATGGCCGGATCAACGGATGCGGCCCATTTCTGCATCGCTTCATAATAAGACCTTTGTGCAGCCAGTGACTCCTGTACGGCAGATTTGTAGTTTTTGTCGCTCTGGATTTGCTCAAGCAGCTTGCCTGGATCATCTGACTTATTGGATGCAGCCTTGGCTGCGGCATCTTTGAAGTATTTCAGGCTTCTAACATAGGCTACTTGTGCTTCGCCAAGTAGTGGTGATTGCTGCATGTTGAATGAGCTTGCTTCCTCCGCTTTCTGATCGGCCAGCTTGGCCAGCTTTTTGAATGCGGATGCGGCATCAATATTGCCGCCACGGAACAACTTGTCTGATGCAGCGAACCATTCCGTTTGAAATTCACGGTAAGGAGAAAATACGGTAAGATAGAAGGATACCAGTTCTTGCTGTTGATAAGGTACAGTGGCTTCGCTTGCGTTCACGGTTTCCGATTTGGCCGTATATTTGGCCTCGGCTTTCTCTTTGCCAATCTGAATGCCGTAGAAGAAAGCTCCTACTGCAAATACCAGCATAAATACAAATCCTACGCTGAATAACATGGCTGTGGTCGTTAATCGTTTTTCCATAACAAATCTCCTTCTTATGTATCAATTATGTAATCACTTATGTAAGCTTAACTATTACCCCGAGAGCGAGGCGCGCAGCAATGAAAAAATTCGATATTCGCAATATTCGTGTGCGCAAGGTTAACATTGACGAGATTGATGATCGTATGCTACTTATTAATTTGTACGCCACTCAGGCGTTTACTCTTATTATCGGTATCATATGGATTTTATTTCAGCGTCAAAATTCACTGCATGTTTTGGACATTCCAAATCAGTGGGAATTTCTCGCATGGGGAGTCGGGCTTGCCGCCGCCGTTATCGCAGTTGATCTGCTCATTTCCCGCTGGGTACCTGAGGAAGCGGCAGATGATGGCGGAGTCAACGATCGGATCTTCCGCAACCGTCCCATATGGCATATTGCGCTTATTTCATTTGTCGTCGCTGTATGCGAAGAGCTGCTATTCAGAGGTGCTATCCAGCATGCATTCGGTCCTTATTGGACAAGCATTATCTTTGCCGCGATCCACGTCCGATACTTGCGTCACTGGATACCGACCGGGCTAGTATTTTCTATCAGCTACGGCCTCGGCTGGATCTATATTCAGAGCGACACGTTATGGGCACCCATCGTCGCACATTTTGTCATTGATTTTATAATGGGTTTAATTATTCGATTCAGGAGGGAGCCATGAGCAGGAAACAAAGACATAGCCGTACATCTAGATCCCATCAACCAGAGGAGGCAGGTGACATAACGAATGCCGCGGCTGCGCAGGAAGGTGAGCCGCTAAAGCTGCCTCCAAGGCGCAAAAAGTTTCCTTCAAGTCTCCACAAAGTGAACAAATGGTATTACAATCTATTATTTTTTCTATTTCTTTGTCTCGTCGCGTTTTTGTTTTGGTATGGCAACACGTTTAGTTCGTAAGCTCAATCGTAGCGGGATCGATGAACGAATAACCTTCGGCTTCTATTTTCCCGAGAAGCTCATCCAATGCTTCCGCCGTCCATGGCAGCTCATGCATCAATATATTAGCGCCTGGATGGAGCTGGTCCATTACATTGCGGATGACAACTTCCGGTTTGTCTCGCGCCGAGCTGTCCCAATCCAGAGAACCATTCGACCACGTCATGTACAGCATGTCGTGGTTTTTTGCTATTTCTTTAACGGTGTCGCCCCCTGAACCGAACGGAGGACGAAAAAATTTCGGCTTTGTGCCCGTCAACTTCTCAACCATTTGCTGTACGCTGGACAGCTGCTCTTCAACAACATCCTCTTTTTCGTTCTTCAAGTTAATATGGTCATAAGAATGATTGCCAATCGTACCGCCTCGCTCGTAGATGAGCTCCAGCAATTCGGGATTAGCTTTTATACGATAACCATTGACGAAGAAAATCGCTTTGGCATGATACATGTCGAGCGTGTCGAATAAGCTCGTAATCAGCTTCTCGTCCTTGGGCCCGTCATCGAAGGTAAGCAGGACTGCTTTCTTGGTTGTCGTCTCGTCAAGAGGAACGAAGCGGTAGACGCCGTTCATTCGATATAAAGGCTTTGCTTCGGCTACCGGCGCAGTTGTTGGAGCGTTTGTTGGCTCAGGCGTCGAAGTCATCGCAGAGGCCGAGGAGGGCGGAGCTGTCGCAGGGTCTATAAGAGCTGGGAAAGCGTTATCGTCGGTATTGTCGGCCGTACTGGCGCAGCCGGCGAGCAGAGCAGCAAACAGACAGGCGATGGTTAGTTGTTTTTTGATAGTCATAGTAGTCTCCTCCTGCAGGATGCGCGAATCATGTCGATATGTTATTTATTCTACCATAACTTTATGGCGAGTCGGGGATGTCTTTCCTTATTTTATACAGAATGACGCTGCAGGCATACGGCTACACTACTGATGAAAACAGAGCACGAAAGAGGTGTAGGGTATGAAATTAAGCGGATTATTGTTTGGCGGAATTATTGGCGCCGCTGCGACTATGTATGTAGCGCGGAAAAAACCTGCAGCAGTGGCATGGGCAGCCGGAGCTATGTCTGAGGTGTGTTCCGGAATGGCGCGCAAAACCGTTGCAAAGTTTATGAACGCGGATTGGAAGAAGGAGGGTCTCGGGCTTTCCCCAAAGCACTCAGACGATACCGCCGAAAAATCCGCAGCCGCCTGGGAACAGATTGAAGCTATTCTAGAGAGCGATCCTTCCCTCAAACGCGAGGCGAATAAAATTAAAGCGGAATCGTCTGTCATGTCTCATTGACGTTCATTACTGGGTTGCAAGAGTCGATCAGGCGCTTATCTATTCGGTATGCCCTCTGGTCGATTCTTTTTTCATTTGAAGATAGTGCATTCATCCGTGAGACATGATAAAGTAGTTACATATCGGTATGAGTCCATTTTATTCACATGATGGAGATTGATTCATACGCTAATACGACAGATGCTGCAAAGGAGGATCCTGTCATGAAAATCGAGCGACTAAGCCAGGATAGAATACGGATTTTCCTGACGTTCGACGACTTATTGGAACGAGGGATCCAGAAGGATGATATGTGGCGCGAGCCGCCAAAACTTCACGAGTTGTTTCTGGAGATGATGGAACAGGCATATACGGAGCTTGGCTTTGACGCCAGCGGTCCGCTCGCAGTAGAAGTACTGGCAATGCCTGCTCAGGGCATGGTCATTATTGTAACCCGAGGCAAGTCCGGCGGGGCAGGGGATGAGCATTCGAGAGAAGATGAAGATATGGAAGACGATATATATGATATGGAAGTGACGATGGAGCAGACAGATATCGTGATGTACGCATTTCGCGATTTCGAGGATGTCATATCGGCCGCCAAGCAATTGCAATCGTCGAAGTTGACAGACAGTGGAAGGTTATACTCCTACAATGACAAATGGATACTCGTGCTGGAGCCGAATCAGGTTGACGCTTCGAAACATCAAGCCGTTATCGCCTTGCTTGCGGAGTATGGAGAAGCTACTTCCGTAGCACATGCCATGCTGGAGGAATACGGAAAAGTCATTATGCCAGAACATGCGATTAGAGAAATTTGCAATCATTTTCTTTTTTAAAAGAACGTATGATCAGTTAGGAACATCCGACGGCCAAGCCTGATGATGTTCTTTTTTCATCCTTGCTTATGTGAACCGGATATGGAGCCCGAATACGGGAAGGGAACGGAGTTCATATTAGTTGTAGAAGAGGCGGAAGGACAGGATGAATGAGATGACGAATGATGTGTTGCAATCTACTCAAGTCGTAATTGAGCAAGCGCTTAGAAGATTGGGATTTGGAGACGAGATGATCGAGCTGTTGAAGGAGCCCATGCGGCTGCTCACTGTGCGCATTCCAGTTCGAATGGATGATGGAACGACACGCGTCTTTACGGGTTATCGCTCCCAACATAATGATGCAGTAGGCCCTACAAAGGGCGGAGTGCGGTTTCATCCCGATGTGACGGAGAAGGAAGTCAAGGCGCTATCCATATGGATGAGCTTGAAATGCGGCATTGCCGATCTTCCGTACGGAGGCGGCAAGGGAGGAATTGTATGCGATCCGCGCAAGATGTCCTTTCGTGAGCTGGAGCGTCTTAGCCGGGGTTATGTGAGGGCGATCAGCCAGCTGGTGGGACCCAGCAAGGATATTCCCGCGCCGGATGTCATGACGAACTCGCAGATCATGGCCTGGATGATGGACGAGTACAGTCGTATCAGGGAATTTGATTCGCCTGGTTTCATTACGGGCAAGCCTATTGTGCTGGGCGGCTCCAAAGGCCGTGAGACAGCAACAGCCCGCGGTGTCGTCATCATGATTCATGAGGCGTTGAGGCTTAAGCAGATAGAGATTAAAGGAGCCAGAATTGTCATTCAGGGCTTCGGCAATGCAGGCAGCTATCTTGCCAAATTTATGCATGAGGCTGGTGCGCTTGTAATTGGTATTTCCGATGTGAACGGAGCGTTGTATAATGAAGAGGGACTCGATATTCCGCATTTGCTCGATCGGAGAGATTCCTTCGGTAATGTGACGAATTTGTTCCCGAACACAATCGGTAATGACCAATTGCTTGAGCTTGATTGCGATGTGCTCGTCCCCGCAGCTATCGAGAATCAGATTACGGAAGTCAATGCGGATCGTATCCGCGCTTCCATCATCGTGGAGGCGGCCAATGGGCCGACCACCTTGGAAGCGACCCGTATGATTACAGATCGGGGCTTGCTGCTGATCCCAGACGTTCTCGCCAGTGCTGGCGGCGTCATTGTTTCCTACTTTGAGTGGGTGCAGAACAATCAAGGCTACTACTGGGATGAGGACGAGGTTGATCATAAGCTCCGGCAAATGATGATACGCGGCTTCGAGAACGTATACGATATACATCTGACCCGCAAGGTTGACATGCGCCTCGCAGCCTATATGGCGGGCGTCCGAAAGATGGCTGAAGCTGTCAGATTTCGCGGGTGGGTGTAGGAAAGCAGGTCACACATGCTTTTGTTTTCAGTATTGACGGCGGCGATTGCTCCCGGCGTGTCGCTGCTTACTTATTTATACTTGAGAGACCGCTATGACGCCGAGCCCATTCATATGGTGCTTCGCATGTTTGTGCTGGGCATACTCGTTGTGGTGCCGATTATGGTCCTCCAGCGCGGCTTTCAGATATGGCTGGGCGACGGTCCGATTGCCGCCGCTTTTGTGCAGTCGGCATTTGTAGAGGAATTTCTGAAATGGTTCGTTCTGTATCATGTTATCTATAATCATACGGAGTTTGATGAGCCGTATGACGGCATCGTATATGCCGCTTCCATCTCATTGGGTTTTGCGACGATGGAGAATGTGCTGTATGCCATATTCACGCCTTCTTCTTTTGGGACGCAGATTATGCGTGCGCTGCTTCCCGTTTCCGGTCATGCCTTGTTTGGCGTCATGATGGGTTATTATTTGGGGAAAGCCAAGTTCGCCGTCAAGTCCAAAACGAAGTTTTTTTTGGCCATATCCCTGTTGCTTCCGATTATGCTGCACGGCTTGTATGACTGGATCATCATAGCGACGAAGCATGATTGGATGTGGTTCATTGTTCCTTTTATGGTGTTGCTGTGGATGTGGGGCCTGCACAAGATGAACCGGGCCAATGCAAGATCGCCATTCCGATTCGGCAGTCAGCATGAGGATGAGATTAAATTGTAGAGCTTCCGTCTATACTGGACCGTATATCGCGATTCAGGAGGTATTTATGGAAGAGGCACGTGTAAAGGTAACAATTCGCTGCAATTTATGCGGTGAGAAGTTCGTGCTTAGGGGTAGACGGGACAAAGGTTCGATCGATACTGGCTTCAAGCAATGCATTTGCAATAATAGCAACGATCTGGACATTGAAGAGCATTCCATCTAATGCCGCGTCCGTTCACGCAAAAGAATACAGAATATGCATAAAGCTCCTTTCCGCAATCCAAACTAACACCAGGTTTGGCATTCGAAAGGAGCTTTTTGTATGTATCGTAGACTTAGCTCGATTATGTTTCCACTTGTTGCCGTGCTGCTGATTGGCGCCGTATATTGGGGCTATCAGGAGCATCAGGACAAAAACGCGATTTTAATTAAAGCGGAAAATCAATATCAGCGGGCGTTCCATGACCTGACCTTCCATGTAGAGAAGCTGCACGACCAGCTTGGCAATACACTTGCCGTTCATACCGCTTCGACGGGCTCTCACCGTAAGGCGCTTGTGAACGTGTGGAAGCTCACCGGCCAGGCGCAGAACGAGGTTAGTCAGCTTCCGCTCAGCTACTTGCCGTTTACGGAAGCAGAAGACTTCCTCTCCCACATTTCCAATTTTGCTTACAAAACCTCTGTTCGAGATTTGACAAAGCAGCCTCTGACGGACGGTGAGTTCAAGACGCTCCAAACCCTTTATGAGAAGTCTGACGAAATCGCCAAAGATTTGCACCGGATGCAGCAGGATGTGCTGAAAAACAATTTGCGTTGGATGGATGTTGAGGTTGCGATTGCTTCAGACGCCAAAGCTGGGGGCAATACCATTGTGGATGGGCTGCGATCGGTAGAGGGAAAGGTTGACGGTTATCCGGATATGGACTGGGGCCCGTCTGTAAGCAGCTTATATCAGAAGCGTACGATGAAGATGCTTAGCGGCAACAAGGTAAGTTCGGAGGAAATACAGAAGAAAGCTGCGGAGCTGCTTGGCATCAGCCATTCTGGCGTTACCGTTCAAGATAACGGAAAAGGAACGGATTACGAATCATATACCGCCGTTGCATTCCAGGATGATGATAGCCGCAAAGTACAGCTGGATTTCACTCCCCAAGGGGTGATTACCTCCCTTATGAAGACAAGAGAGCTTGCGGACCATAAAATCAGCTTCGAGAAGGCGAAGGCATCCGCAGACCAATTTTTGGAGAAACATGGATTCAAGGACATGAGAGCCGTTACTTACGATAGGTATCAAAATGCTGGAACCTTCACTTATGTCAGCTCGCAGAACGGAGTGCTCATCTACCCGGACAAGCTGACCGTGAAAGTAGCGCTGGATAATGGCGAGACAGTGGGTCTGCAAGCAAATGATTACGTATACGAGCATCGGGATCGCGAGTTGCCAACTCCCATCATGTCCAAGGAAGAGGCTAAGAAAACGATTAATCCGGGTTTGAAAGTGACGAAGGAGCAATTGGCGCTCATCGATGGCGACATGGGCGAAGAAGTGCTCTGCTACGAATACACAGGGAGCATGAACGGAACGATCTACCGAATCTACATCAATGCGGAATCCGGTGTGGAAGAGAAGGTGGAGAAAATGAGCGCAGAGGACCGCAAGGCAGCAGCTAACTCGTAAGAGATACGGGACATTGCGAAATAAAAGAAGCAAAGAACGATATAGCTCGCCTCCATTCGACATGCTATAATGTCAGGTATATGGGGGGGAGCTATTTTGTTGCCAACGGTTAATCAAATGCTGTATTACCACATCGCTTCTTCCGACGAGGCCGAGGCGGCGATCGAATATCGTTCCAGAATCGCAGATGAGGAAGAGGAATCGTTACATATTGAATATCCGATTCACGAACAGACGGGAAGAATGAAGCGGCTGTTTCTGGGAGATGAACTGTCGGTCTATTTCCTATCGGGGGATGGAGTGAAGCATTACTTCGATTCACATGTGATCGGATTCAAAGAAGATGCCATCAGGCTGGTCAAGATTGTAAAGCCGGATCCTGAGCGAATGACCAAAGTACAGCGAAGAAGCTTTCTCCGCGTGCCTGCCGAGCTGGAGCTTGCAGTAAAGCTTACGGAGCATGAACGATTCGTCTGTCATACGGATGATGTCGGGGGCGGCGGAATTTCATTCGTAAGCGACGGCAAGTGGGCGCTTCAATCCGGCGGTCTGCTGGATTGCTGGCTGCTTGTTCCTTATAAGAATGGATCGATTGAGCATGTCTCGTTCCAGGCGGAGATTGTTCGGGTTAATCTCTTGGAGTCTGGCCGTAAGCAATGCATGATCAAATTCGTAAGCATTAGCGATTCGGAAAGAGGGAAAATAATCCGGTATTGCTTTGAGAAGCAGCTGGAATTCAGAAATCGGTAACATTAGGAAAACGGCATGCATAGCTTAGAGGATAAATCGGAATGCTATCCTCTCAAAGGAGGCATCCCCATGATTCGCTTATTTCGAAAATGGCGAGGCAGAAGCGATTGGATCCGGTTGTCGGATCAAATCAGCGGATTGCTGCTGAAGTCCATCATTGCGCTGTTTCTTCTGCTTGTGCTTTTCCAGCTTGGAATGCAGAATGACATCATAAGAGGCTTGTTGACGAGCGCGGATCAGTGGGAAGGTACCCGCTTGAACTAGCGCTTGTCTTTTGCATCCGGGGTCATAGTGTGGTATAATTTTCACGTTCGCAGGCAATGCCTGCTTTTTCTTTGGAATGGCAGGATGCCTATTTCATTGAGAAAGAGGTCGTCTTGATTTAAAGGGGGTTGACTGTACGTGGCGTTGCAAGATGGTGACAGCGACCAAATCAATATTGCGATCGACGGGCCGGCAGGTGCCGGCAAGAGCACGGTCGCGAGAATGGTCGCGGGTCATTTGGGGTACGTGTACATCGATACAGGCGCGATGTACAGAGCTGTAACCTTGAGCGCACAGCGCTTGTCGATTACAGCTGAGCAAGACGCAAGGCTATCGGATCTGCTTCCTGCGCTTCGAATCCGGCTGGAGCCGGGGGAGAGGGGACAATCAATTTTCGTGAATGACGAAGATGTAACGGGATTGATCAGGTCCAGGGAAGTAACACGTCAAGTGTCCTACTTCGCCGCAAGCGGCGTCGTGCGTGAGGTGCTCAGCACCATGCAGCGCGAACTCGCCCTTCAGAAGGGCGTTGTGATGGACGGGCGGGATATTGGAACGCATGTGCTTCCCGATGCGGAATTGAAGATTTTCCTGACGGCATCGGTGCAAGAGAGAGCGCTCCGCAGATTTAAGGAACTGCCATCCGATCAAGGAGTGTCGCTCGAGCAGTTGGAGGGCGAAATTGCCGAGAGAGACCGATTGGACGAGCAGAGAGACATATCTCCGCTTATTCAAGCGAGGGATGCGATCGAATTGGACAGCAGCGACATGTCAATTGATGAAGTTGTTGCGGCGATCGTGAAATTAAGCAGAACCAAATTGGCGGAGGCGAAGTAGACTATGTTATACGTCATATTTAGGTTTTTGCTGAGAGTAAGTTATACGGTGCTTTTCCGCCTGGAGGCCAGAGGCGTACATCATATTCCTGTAGAAGGTCCTGTTGTATTGGCATCCAATCATATTAGCAATCTGGATCCGCCTACAATTGGAGTCAAGGTGCCGCGAAAAGTGTATTTCATGGCGAAGGAAGAATTGTTTAAGGTTCCTGTACTGGGTCCGCTTATTCGTTCTTTCGGGGCATTCCCGGTCAAACGGGGCGGTGTAAGCAAGGACGCCATTAAATCCGGTATTACGCTGCTGAAGGAAGGCAACGTGATGGGCATCTTCCCTGAAGGCTCCCGCAGCAACGCAGGAGCGGCCAAGAAAGGCGCAGCCATGATCGCAGTGCGAAGCGGTGCGACGATTGTCCCTGTAGCTATCGTTGGCGGTTACAAGCTCTTCAGAAAGACCAAGGTATGTTATGGCAAACCTATTATTCTTACTGAAATTATCGATGAATCATCGTCTGATGTTTTGGAGCAAGTAACGGAAGTTATGATGTCCCGTATTGCGGAACTGGTTAAGGAAAATCAATAATATTGTTTTAAATACCGTACAGCGCATCGCTAGGCGGGTTTAAATAAAGTTGGGGTATGAACTGAGGAGGTAATTTCAATGTCAGAAGAAATCAATGTGCAAGAATCCGTCTCGGAGGAAGTTAGCCAGGACGCGCTAGACAATTTCGTTTCTTTGAAGAAAGGCGACTCCGTAAAAGGTACTATCGTCAAAATCGAAGATAACCAAGCTTACGTAAGCCTTGGATATAAATATGACGGTGTCATTCCGATTCGCGAGCTGTCCTCTGTACAGCTTGAGAATGCGACGGATGCGGTAGAGGTCGGCCAAGAGGTTGAACTTAAAGTCGTTAGCATCGACGACAACAAAGAGAGCCTGGTTCTCTCGAAACGTCTTGTAGACGGCGAGAAAGCATGGGAAGAACTGCAAGCACGCTTCGAATCCGGCGAAGTATTCGAAGTTGTTGTAGCTGACGTAGTAAAAGGCGGCTTGGTCGCTGACGTTGGCGTACGCGGATTCATTCCTGCATCCATGGTTGAGCGTCATTTCGTTGAAGATTTCAGCGATTACAAAGGCCGTACGCTTCGCGTAAAAGTAAAAGAGCTTGACTTGGAGAACAAAAAAGTAATCCTGTCGGCAAAAGAAGTGCTTGACGCTGAGTTCGAGCAAAACAAACTAAAAGTGATGGCTTCTCTGGAAGTTGGCCAAGAGCTTGAAGGTACAGTTCAACGTCTGACGCCATTCGGCGCATTTGTTGACATCGGCGGTATCGATGGTCTGGTTCACGTCTCCGAGCTTTCCTGGCAGCATGTTGCACATCCGAAGGATGTTGTAGCTGAAGGTCAAGCGGTTCGCGTGAAAGTGCTGAAAGTGGATCCTGCTGCTGGCAAGATCAGCTTGAGCGTGAAAGCGGCTCTACCGGGTCCTTGGGATACGGCTGCAAGCCAGTTCAATGTTGGCGATGTTGTAACAGGTACGGTTCGCCGTATTGTAACATTCGGCGCGTTCATCGAGATCGCTCCTGGCGTAGAGGGTTTGGTTCATATCTCTCAAATCGCTCACCGTCACATCGCTACACCTCATGAAGTACTGAATGAAGGTCAAGAAGTTCAAGCGAAAGTATTGGACTTCAACTCTGCTGAGAAGCGCGTATCTTTGAGTATCAAGGAAACGGAAGAAGCTCCTGAGCAACCGACTCCATCCCCAAGATCGGAACGTGCGCCGCGCGCTCCGAAGATGGAAGAAATCAATAATCCGAACGTTAGCTTGAACAGCTCCAGCATGAGCTATTCATTGGCTGAGCGCTTTGGCGACAAACTTAGCAAATTGAAATAATAAGCAGTCAAGAGGGCTATTCCTGCGCCAGCGGCGTGGGGATAGCCTTTTTTTGTTGGCGCATAATAGGGTTACATGAGGTGATGCAAATGATACCAGGTTATATCAGTGTACTGCTGCTGCTAATCGTTTCCATATTATGGGCTACAGGCTGGAGGGACTTTCTTGCGCCAAATATACGAACAGGATGGGCTGTTACAGTTACGCTGGCGATAGCAGTGATGCTTATGTTTCCTATATGGTTCTCGCCGCTCGCGAGCGAGCCAGACATTCAGATTCATGCTTCAGCTGTGCTGATGCTCGCAGTAAGCTCCATTATGCTTTGGCGTTCTGCAAGAGATGGAGGGATGGGCTATTTCATGCTATGCGCGCTTATGCTTGCCATTGTGTGGGGAAGCGCCAAAAGCCTGTATTCGCATGAAACGATGTTTTATTGGCTGGACCCCATCTGGGATATGCCAGTATGGGGTGGGATTTTATGCAGTGCATTCACATCAGAGGGCCGAAATCAGCTCGTGCTTGTTGCATGGGGAGCTGCGCTTGGCGATTTTGTAGAAGCTCTGCTTCGTGACGGCAGTCTTCACGCCAGCATTGGTTCCTTGGCCTGGTGGGACAGTGTCATGATCGCATTCTGCTCGGCAGTTGCCGCAACCATCCTGCTGCGGATCGGACGCGCTGTTGGGGGCAGAATCAGCGCAGCATGGTTCTACTTGAGGGGAGGGCGTTCCTCATAATGCTTGCTTTCTTAAAGGATAATCATCATCTGGCCGGCGTTATATTGGGGATCATATTCGGCGTAATTGCCAGATTGCTTATGCTGAAAACCGATTATCGTCAGTATCCAACCTATCCGCATGGACGGATTATTCATATTTCGCTAGGGGTTATTGCAGCGGCATTGGGCGCTGTAGCTGTGCCCGCATTGATGGGCAAAGATTATACGGCGATTACCTTTCTGACGCTGGCGGCTCAGCAATTCCGGGATGTACGGAAAATGGAGCGGGAGACGCTGACGAAGATTGATAGTCTAGAACTCGTTAGCCGCGGAGCTACTTATATTGAAGGAATTGCGATGGTGTTCGAAGGACGTAATTATTTGGTCATTATGTCGGCGCTGCTAACCAGCTTGTTCGCAATCGTCATCAACCTATGGTTCGGCATAGGGGCGGGATTATTGTCGCTGCTCATTGTGAATAAGCTGAAATCAGGTCACAGAATTGCCCATATTGCTTATGTCGAAAGCGCAAAAGTTGTTGTCGATGGACCCGACCTGTTCGTGTCGGATATATACATCATGAATGTAGGTCTAAAGGCTAACCAAGAGATTATCGCTAAGCGCGGCATGGGCTATATTCTGACACCAACCAATCCTAATAGCAAAGTAACGCTGGGCAATATAGGTCAACGTCAAGCGATCTTGTACGATCTGGCGACCATTCTGGGCGTCTATCGGGATGAAGGAGAGCCGGCGCTTATTCCGATGGCGAAGCTGGATATGAATGATGGACGGCTGGCCATCTTCATGCTGCCTCAAGAGCGGGATGAAGATAAGGGACGGGATATTATTCGTGCTGTGCAAATTTTGGAATCGGCTGTTCGGATGCCAACAGAAGCGAAAGTGAACAAAGAGGAGGCGGGGGATGTTGGCTAATATCGTTGCAGTTGCGTCCATTCATCCTAACGAAGTGAAGGGCGGTGCGCCGATATTTATTGCGCCCGATCTGCAGAAGTTGGAGGAAATCGCCTTTCTTTTAGAGAAAATATTGGATGCGAGCGCACATGACCTCAAGAACGGCACGATCATTCTCGTGGACCATCATTAACATGAAAAGTTAGCCAAGCGCGTTCTTTTTTGCTATGATGGGTAACGTGAGAATTGTTGAAGGAGTGAAAAACCAATTATGGCAAGACCCGTAATCGCCATAGTCGGCCGTCCGAATGTGGGTAAATCCACCATATTCAATCGAGTAATCGGCGACCGACTGGCTATCGTTGAGGATAAACCGGGCGTGACCCGCGACCGTCTGTACGGCACAGGCGAATGGAACGGCAAGCCGTTCAGCATTATTGATACCGGTGGAATCGAGATCGACGGAGAAGATGAGATTATGAAGTCGGTTCGGATGCAAGCCGAGCTTGCCGTCGAAGAAGCCGATGTTATTATTTTTATGGTAGACGCGAAGATCGGATTAATGCATGCGGACGAAGAAGTTGCGCAGATGCTGTTCCGCTCGCGCAAGCCGGTCGTTGTCGCTGTAAACAAAGTGGATAACGAAAACCGGATGGATGAAGTTTATGAATTTTACGGTCTCGGCTTCGGCCAACCGATTCCAATCTCCGGTTCCCATGGACTGGGTATTGGCGATTTGCTGGATGCGGCGACGGAGCTTCTTCCCGAACTTGAAGACGACGGCTATGACGAAGATGTCATTCGTGTTGCGCTGATCGGCCGCCCGAACGTCGGCAAATCATCGCTAGTCAATGCATTGCTCGGCGAAGACCGCGTAATTGTAAGCAATGTCGCGGGTACGACACGCGATGCGATCGATACGCCGTTCGAGCATGATGGACAGCGATACGTGCTTATTGATACGGCAGGAATGCGCAAGCGCGGCAAAGTGTACGAGTCCACGGAGAAGTACAGTGTCATGCGTGCCATGAAGGCCATTGAGCGCGCCGACGTCGTGCTGGTGCTTATTAACGGCGAAGAAGGTATTATCGAACAGGATAAACATATTGCTGGTTACGCCCATGAAGCGGGCAAGGCTTCCGTCTTTGTCGTCAACAAGTGGGATGTCGTGGAGAAAGACGAGAAGACAATGCAGCAATTTACGCAAAGTATTCGCGATCATTTCCTGTTTATGACCTATGCGCCTGTCACGTATTTATCCGCACTAACCAAATCACGTCTGCATAAGCTGCTGCCTGTAGTTAATCATGTATCCGAGCAGCATTCAATGCGCATTCAGACGCATCTCCTTAACGATGTTGTGTCTGACGCGGTGGCCATTAATCCTCCGCCTTCGGACAAAGGCAAGCGCCTGCGTATCAATTACGTCACGCAAGTGGCAACCAAACCTCCGACGATCGTTTGTTTCGTCAATGATCCGGATTTGATGCATTTCTCGTACGAGCGTTATTTGGAAAATAAAATTCGCGCAGCTTTCGATTTTGAAGGTACGCCGATTCGCATCTTTACGCGGCGCAAATCCGACGAGGACTAGGGGAGAAGCAGCTTGTTACTGAACATTGTCGCGATAGTTGTCAGTTATTTAATTGGAGCGGTATCATTCAGCATCGTTATTGCAAAATGGGTGAAGGGTATTGATATCCGCCATCACGGAAGTGGCAATGCAGGAGCAACCAATACGTTGCGAGTGCTTGGAAAAGGACCGGCGTTCGCCGTGTTTGTACTGGATATCGCCAAAGGCATCTTTGCCGTTTATTTGGGTCATGCGCTAAGCGACAGCGAATGGCTGCCAGTATTGTGCGGCTTGGCCGCTATTGCGGGTCATAATTGGCCGGTATGGTTCAAGTTCAAAGGCGGAAAGGGCATTTCGACGATGGTTGGCGTAGTAGCTACCCTATCATTTCTGCCCTCTTTATATGCAGGCATTATTGCGATTCTATTGATTGTGCTGACGAGGTATGTATCGCTCGGATCGCTTGCATTTGCAGCATTGGTGCCTATAAGCATTGCCTTGTTCAACTATTCGCTTCCTCTGCTGTGCGGAACGCTTGTTTTGGCCGTATTTGCCTTCGTCAGACATCGCTCCAACATAGTCAAGCTGTTGCAGGGAACGGAGAACAAGTTGGGCGTTAAGAAAGGAGCGTAAGCGTGCATGAGTGGGAATGAGACATCCGAGTTGCGCCGCGCTGCCGTACTGGTAGCAGGCAGTTGGGGCACTGCGCTTGCGTCCGTGCTCGCGGTCAATGGTTTCCAGGTATCCTTATGGACCCGGAATGAAGAGCAAGCAAATGAAATCAATACGAAACATCAAAATAGCAAGTATCTTCCAGATAACAGCCTTCCGGAGAATGTGATAGCAACTACCAATCTGGCTGAAGCGTTATCGGGAGCGGAAATTGCCTTATTCGTTGCTCCATCAGGAGCTATGAGGCAAGTAGCCCAGGCTGCCGCTCCTTTCCTGGCTCCTGAGACGTTATGCGTGCATGCAACCAAAGGCTTTGAAGAACATACGCTCAAGCGGATGTCGACCGTTCTGGCTGAAGAGTTGGGACGTCCGGCATCGTCCATCGTCGTATTATCCGGCCCAAGCCATGCGGAAGAAGTAATTCGGAAGCAGCCTACGACTGTTGTAGTGGCATCTGAATCGCTAGCCGCTGCGGAGCAAGCCCAAGATGCGCTTATCAACGGCGCTTTCCGAGTTTATACGAACAATGATGTAGTGGGCGTTGAAGTCGCAGGCGCAATCAAAAACATTATTGCTTTGGGTGCGGGACTAAGCGATGGCCTTGGTTTTGGCGACAACGCCAAAGCTGCTCTGCTCACTCGCGGGCTCACCGAGATTGGCAGGCTTGGGGCTGTTATGGGCGCCAATCCGATGACTTTCGCGGGACTTGCGGGCGTAGGCGATCTGGTCGCGACAGGCACCAGCAAGCATAGCCGCAACTGGAGAGCGGGATACATGCTGGCCGACGGTACGCCTCTTGAGGTCGTACTGGAGAAGATGGTCATGGTGGTGGAAGGCGTACGTACGACGCGCGCCGCTCGTGAGCTGTCCAAGCAATTCGAAGTGGAGATGCCGATTACGGCCCAATTGTACGCTGTTCTCTTCGAAGGCAAGTCGCCTAAGGAAGCGGTCGAGAGCTTAATGGGCAGACTGAAGACCCATGAGATTGAACCTATAGGCTGATCCCATGCGCCTACACCAATAACTTGCCCTCTTCATATGATGCTAGAAGCTCATATTTGAGGAGGGTGAAACAGGTTGTCTAAAGGGATTCCCAAGGACGTGCTAAGCACAATCAACAAAAAAACCGGCAAAAACATATCCGAAAACGCGATTAAAAAGCTGGCCAGCGGCGTAGATGCCGGAACCCTGCAAAATGAAGCGGAATTGCGCAAGCTGATTAAGCAAGTTGCGGATATGGCCAAATTGAAAGTGCCGGAATCTACCGTGAATGATATTGTGAAGGCGATCAAGTCAAGCGGCGTAAGTCCGTCAAACTTGGAAGCGCTGGTTAAGATGATGGCGAAGAGATAACGAAATTGGACAAAAGCGGGCGACGCTCCCGGGATTTTTACGGGCGAATTCGCGATTGCGCTTTTGTCCTTTTTTTTGCCTAATGCTATAATAACCTGAGAACTAATAACGATACAGATGAGGAGACCGGAACCTGAATGGATGCAATGACGAAAATGTGGGTTTCTTTTCTCGGCATTGGATTAATGGCGATCGCAGCTTTTTTAATTACCTTTGCTCGAGTCAAGACAAAAGGCATACTTAAATTCGTATTATCTTTTATCGCTTTCGTACTACTGATCTTCGGATTTATTTATGGATTTTTCTCCATCATGTGACGGATAGCGATACATACCCGAATTCATAATTAAAGGAGTTACTTAAAGACCATGATTGAGCTTAAAGGAAAAACGATAACCGCTACCGTAGAATCGGAGGGGGGTCTTACGATCCTCGACCATGCTATCAAACATCAGGTGGATTGGAGCTTCGCCTGTACGCGCGGCACTTGCGCGCGATGCCGCTGTCTCGTATCCGAAGGAAGAGAATTTCTGGAGGAGATCACGGACGAAGAATGGGATCGTCTGGAACCGGAGGAGTTCGAAGAGGGCTTCCGATTAGGTTGTCAGGCCGTTGTGAAGGAAGGCGCCGGCTCAATTGTAGCCACAAACAAAACGTATTTCTAACATAGAAGGAGTGCCGGCATGATTATGGAAACAACAAGCGTACATGAAGCGCTGTCAACAATTGTGCGCTTGGCCGGTCATTCATCGTGGGTGCTCGGGGGGAGCTCTGCTTTACTGCTTAGAGGGCTTCCGCTGGACGCTCCGCCGCGAGACATCGATTTGTATTGCGATGACGATGATGCCAGCGTCATTCATAACGCGCTGATAGACTATGCGATAGATGAGCCTGCTTTCAGCGAGACGGATATTTATCGTTCGACGCTTAGCCATTACCGTATCGGCCCTATCCATGTGGAATTGGTCGGAGGATTCCGCGTCAGGTCAATGGACTGCTGCTATAAGGTAAATGTCAAAGAACTGTTGCTTCCTTATGGAGACGCGATCGAGCTGCATGAGCGACTGGATGGAGCACCGGTCTATGTCCGGGTCGTCCCTCTTGCGCATGAGCTTTGGTTCAACACGCTTAGGCAACGGGAAGATCGTGTGAAGGCCATTACGGCGGAGATGCGGAAGCAGCCTCTTGCCCATCAGCCTGTGCTTGCAGCGATTGCGGCAGCCAACGATTTGGCGGACGAAATCGTAATCGATGTCCATAAGCGGATACTGGGTTCGCAGAGAGGGGATCAGACGTGGATGCTGAAATAACTTTTTGGCCAAGCGGACGCGCTGTGAAAGTCAAACGGGGCACGTCTGTGCTTGATGCATCGAGGAGAGCCGGTGTATCCATTGCAACCCGCTGCGGCGGCAAGGCCGCATGCTTTATGTGCAAGGTTACGGTACTGCCGGGAAGCGAGCTGCTTCCTATGGGTGATGAGGAACGTCGCAAGCTTGCCGGCCTGGAGGAGAAAAATATCCGGCTTTCTTGCCAGACACGAGTGTCGGGCAAGGTAGAAGTGGAGCTTCCGCCGGATCCGCTGCGCGCAGCGGTCGCCAAAGCGCTGGCGCGCCAGAAGGAAGAGAGCGATGAGCTCTGGTGATGGAAATGGAGGATTATGGGCAATGAATACTCGTACTATACTTGCAGCAGGCCGTAGATGGCGTACGGCAGCCATGATGGGACTGCTGGCTGTCATCACATTATCGTTATCAGGCTGCCTTTATCCGGAAGATGAGAAGCAGAGTGCGCCGCCGAAAGAGGCCGTGCGCAACGTGCAAGCTGCGATCGACCAATATTTTGATGAGCAAGGACTCCTGCCGATTGTAACAAGCTCGCAGGATGTTCCCGTGTATGAGAAATACAAGATCGATTATAAGAAGCTTCAAGCCAAGGGCTACTTGAGCTACATCCCGTCCGCTGCATTCGAGAATGGCGGCAATTATTATTTTATTATTATTGACGAAGAGACCGATCCAACCGTCAAGCTCATGGATATCGCCACGTTCCAGAAGCTGATTGACGTGCAGAGCTGGGTGAAGCAGTATCGGGACAGCCGCAGCGCCTTGCCGAAGAAGGATGAGATGTACCCCGGTTTCTATACGATCGACTATGAGAGCATGGGCAAAAAAGCGCCGGATATCCGAAGCATGTTTTCAGGAGTGGGCTTACATGCGATTCTGGACGACAAAGGAAATATCTATGTTGACTATGGTATTGATCTCATGCAATACATTCAGAAAAACGGTGAGTCCGCAGCAAGCGAAGTTGCCGATTTGAGAGAATTGCTAGTAAGGGGCTCCGACTTTGTTCCTGTGAAATCGCCGGCATACAAGCTGGTGGGGGGCGAACCGGTCGCTGTGCTGCCGTAACTGATTGAACGAACCTCTTCCGCTATTACAGCGGAGGAGGTTTTTTTGTGCGCCTCGTCATAGAAGGAGTCGCTTCCTCATATATTTCAATCTTGGAAGGGAAGCAGGTTTAATCGGTGAATAAAAAAGTTTTTCGTAGAAGGAATCGGCATAATTGGACAGTTGGGACATAAGCTATTACTAGTCCAAAAAGTATGTACGAGTTGCGTCGCTGGCCTGCCCTTTTGTCCGGTGGATGGCGGCGAACCGGAAAATCAATTGGGAGGGGATATTCAGTGGAGAAAGTAGACATTTTCAAGGACATAGCCGAACGTACCGGCGGGGATATTTACCTCGGTGTAGTTGGGGCGGTCCGGACGGGCAAATCAACCTTTATTAAACGATTCATGGAGACGGTCGTACTTCCCAACATTGCGAATGAATCGGATCGGGTCAGAGCCGTGGACGAACTTCCTCAAAGCGCCGCAGGAAAAACCATAATGACAACAGAGCCCAAATTCGTGCCGAACCAAGCGGTTCAACTAAAAGTGGCCGAGGGGCTTGAAGTGAACGTAAGATTGGTAGACTGTGTCGGCTACGCTGTGGAAGGGGCAAAGGGCTACGAGGACGAGAATGGCCCGCGCATGATTACGACGCCATGGTTTGACGAGCCAATTCCATTCCAGGAAGCAGCCGAGATTGGAACGCGCAAAGTCATTCAAGAGCATTCCACGCTTGGTGTCGTCGTAACGACGGACGGTTCGATTGCTGAAATTCCGAGAAGCTCTTACGTTGTCGCAGAAGAACGCGTAATAGAAGAGTTGAAGGAAGTAGGCAAGCCTTTTGTGTTGATTATCAACTCGACGCGTCCGAAAAGCGAAGAGACACAACAGCTTCGAAATGAACTACAAGCCAAATACGATATTCCGGTAATCGCTCTTAGCGTAGCGACCATGGGAGAAGAGGAAGGCACAGCGGTCTTGCGCGAAGTGCTGTACGAATTCCCGGTCCACGAAGTTAATGTTAATCTGCCCAGCTGGGTTATGGTGCTGAGTGACAACCACTGGCTCCGTACAAACTATGAAAACTCGGTACGCGATACCGTAAAAGATATTCGCCGTCTCCGTGACGTAGAGCGGGTTGTGGCGCAATTCATGGACTATGATTTTATTGCAAAAGCGGGTCTCAGCGGCATGAATATGGGTCAAGGCGTAGCGGAGATCGATCTGTATGCTCCTGACGAATTGTATGACCGTATTCTGATGGAGGTAGTCGGGGTCGAAATTCGCGGCAAGGATCATCTGCTTCAGCTTATGCAGGACTTCTCACATGCCAAGCGGGAATATGACCGATTCGCGGAAGCGCTTGAGATGGTCAAGACGACCGGATACGGCATTGCGGCTCCATCCCTTGCGGAGATGGCGCTCGACGAGCCCGAACTGATCCGTCAGGGCTCACGTTTCGGCGTAAGACTGAAGGCGACCGCTCCGTCCATCCATATGATCAGGGTAGATGTCGAATCCGAATTTGCTCCGATTATAGGTACGGAGAAGCAAAGCGAAGAGCTGGTCCGCTACTTGATGCAGGACTTCGAGAACGACCCGATCAAGATATGGGAGTCGGATATCTTCGGTCGCTCGCTGCATTCCATCGTAAGAGAGGGCATCCAGGGCAAGATTGCCATGATGCCGGACAATGCGCGCTACAAGCTTCAGGAGACGTTAGGCCGCATTATCAATGAAGGCTCTGGCGGATTGATCGCTATCATTCTATAACGACAGCATCTACGGGCAGGCTGCACCAAAGGTCACGGGGACCTTTGGTGCAGCCTGTCATTCGTTATGAGACTTTATTCTCAGCACTTCAAAAGCGGAATGACTTCGTACATTGCTGAGAGGAGCGGGGCTTATACGCAGGCTTCATTAGAAAACGTTCCTTTTCCGCGCCAAATCAACGTTTCCACTTGAAAAAGCATTTCTGCTGTATTACTATAGGTTTGTTCGGTCAAAAGGTATATATTTGAAGTTTTCGGTTAATAAGAGGAATATGAGTGTTATAGCTTACGCTTACGAGACAACAACTTGTGCTTCGCAAAGCTTAAGAAGTAAGTTTTTGCTCCTCAAAAAATTTAAGGAGGTGAAACCATGAATAAAACTGATTTGATCGCGAAAGTAGCTGAATTGACGGACCTGTCCAAGAAGGATGCGACAAAAGCGGTTGATGCCGTTTTCGAGGCAATCTCCGACGCGCTGCAAAGCGGCGATAAAGTACAGCTTGTAGGCTTCGGCAACTTCGAAGTCCGTGAGCGTCAAGCCCGCAAAGGACGCAACCCGCAAACAGGTGAAGAGATCGATATTGCTGCCAGCAAGATGCCGGCATTTAAACCAGGCAAATCGCTTAAGGACCTTGTATCCAATTAACGTATATGCATGAAGGGGCGCTCGAACCTACCGTTTGAGCGTTTTTTTTATCCCTATAGAAAGGATAAGGTTTCCGAGGGAATCGGTATAAAAATGCTAGTTGGCGATAAAACCTGCCTTATGCTTACGAGGCGAATTTGCTATGCAAACCTGTAGGTCACTCATCTTAGAACGGCCTCGATAGAGGTTTTTTCATAGGGAGAGAAGGGACGCAGCATTGCACATTGGCGCGACTTCCACTATAATTCACATGGATAGCACGGAATGATGAATTGCGGAGGGATTGCCATGGAGCCTACGGTTGGCGATTATATTGTAGTGAAGGCGAAGGATCAAGGCGTACAAGTGATTGGCTTGACACGCGGCCAGGATACGCGGTTTCACCATACCGAAAAGCTGGACAAAAACGAAGTGCTGATTTGTCAGTTTACCGATCATACTTCAGCTATTAAAATTCGGGGAAAAGCCATTGTCATGACGAAATACGGGACCGTGGAAACCGATCAATAAGATTGGCGCAAAGCAGGCGAAGCCTGCTTTTTGTTTTGGGCTTGGCAGTTGAGAATCTGACAAGCCGAATATTCAAACTTCCATTCTCGTACAATGTAATGTATGCCTTGATCCGTATGAGTCTGGTTCATAATGACCAGACTTGGAATAAGGACCGCATACGTATACGAAGGAATGGAGGTGCCGTATTGCGCATCGACAGGTCGATTGTCATAGCATGTGCAGTGACGTTGGTCATTACGATCGGAGGGGCGTGGCTGCCTCATACGATGATGAAGACCAGGGACAGCGGAGGCGAGGTTGCCGTTTTTCGCGGAGCGCCGATTGAGCATTTGACCAATAGCAATATTGTCGACGCGCTTGTTGGCGTTGATCTTCGTGAGCGATTGGGTCATGTGGAATGGATGAACGCTGTATTGACACTGGAACTGGTTGTGCCAAGCGAGGGCGGCAGGCCCGAGCAGTGGTTCGATGACGTGGAGACGTTGATCGGTGTATCGTATAAACAACTGGACAACGTAAATCGGCTGCTCATTCGCATTGTGCAGAGCGATGGGGATAGGAGACGGCTTCTGGCCGCAGTTGATGTCCGCAGGGGAGATGCATGGTTATCCAGCGAATGGGGGGAACTGCGACACTCCGATCCGGTGCATGATGAATTATGGAGACAGCGTCTTCGGCTCAGCTTCACATCCGAATGGTGGGATCGATTTGGCAAGCCAGAGGGGTATTCGGCACGCTCGATAGGGCCTAGGTCTTCGGATATAGCAAATTGATGAACATGTAAGGGGAGTCGTATGCTCTCATGTAAAGTTGTGATATAATAGTTTAGATTATTGAGCGGAGACTTGCTGCTACATTTGTTCGGAGGCTTCTATCATGACTAGATACCGCATTCCAGAGAAGACAAGACTTTATGCAAGGCACGATATGATTGATAAGCATACTGAGCTGCCTCCGCTGGCTGAGCCGCGGGCACGGATGCTGTATGCGTTCCTTAGTCAACAGAGGTCCGTGAAGGAGCAAAGCGAGCTGTACACGTTGGTTGTAACGCTTGTTCAGCTTGGTATGGACACCCATGATTTGATTGACACGGAGACAACGAAGCGCTCTGAAGCGGATATGCGCTCCAGGCAATTGAAGGTATTGGCCGGAGATTTCTTCAGTGCAAGATTCTATCAACTGCTTGCCAACGCAGGTCAAATCGAGATGATAACGAAAATCAGCAACGCAGTATGCGAGGTAAATCGGCTTAAGGTGAACCTGTATATGCGTATGAGAAGCCTGCGTATGACTACGGAAGAATATTTCAAGCAAGCTGTACAGCTTAGAAGCCAGCTGTTCGAACATTTCTCCGGCATGCTGGAGGGGGCTACGGCCCGTGTTTGGCCTGAATTGCTGGAAGGGGTCAGCCGCTGCGAAGTGGCTCTGGAAGAGCTTGAACGCAGCGAGAGCATGGATAAGTTCGAGAAGAGCTGGGCTTATTGGCATGTCCTTCAGGTTGGAACGGAAGAGGATCGACATCGACTGGCTTCGCAGACCCTGGAGATTGGCGATCTTCCTGCGCTTCTTCAAAAGTATGACATTCGGGCATTGCTGTCGGCCAAGCTGCGGCAATCAGCGGAAGCGCTGAAGTCTGCAGCTGCGAAGCTGGACTCGGAGGAGTTGACTCTTGACCTGTCTGCCATTGCAGACGGCATGGTTAACAAGCTGTCCGGCGCAATGCCCGCGCTTAACGAGACGAGGTGAAGGATATGGACAACACGAATTCAAAAAACCATGTGCATGGCTTATTCGAGACCATAGCACCCAAATACGATTTAATGAATGATATTATTAGCTTCCGCAGACACAAGGCTTGGCGCAAGTATACGATGGAGCGTATGAATGTTCAGCACGGACAGTCGGCACTGGACATCTGCTGCGGTACTTGCGATTGGACCATCGATTTGGCCAAAGCCAGCGGAACAGGGCGTATTGTGGGCCTCGATTTCAGCCAGAATATGTTGGATGTCGGGGAGAAAAAGGTGAAAAAGCTGGGCTTGAATGACCAGATCGAGTTGGTACAAGGCAATGCGATGAGCCTGCCATTCGAGGACAACAGCTTTGATTATGTAACAGTGGGCTTCGGCCTTCGCAATGTACCGGACTACTTGCAAGTATTGAAAGAAATGAAACGGGTAGTAAAACCCGGCGGACAAGTTGTCTGCTTGGAGCTGTCCAAGCCGACATGGCAACCATTCAAGAGCATTTATTATTTTTATTTCGAACGCATTATGCCATGGTTTGGCAAGTTGGTTGCAGGTAGATTCAAGGAATACCAATGGCTTCCTGATTCGCTGAAGCTGTTCCCTGATTCCAAACAATTGACAGAGCTCTACCGCCAAGCGGATATGAAAGAAGTGGATGTGCGACTTTTCTTCGGCGGTATCGCCGCTTTGCACAGAGGTATGAAGGGAAGAGATGTTCAGCAATGACACGCAAACTACGCATTATACTGGAAATGATTAAGTTTGAACATACCGTATTCGCATTGCCCTTCGCTTTTATGGGAGCCTTGCTAGGTGCGGTTGTAATGGAGCAGAGGCTTCCGTCCTGGAGTGAAATCGGCTGGATCTCGATGGCGATGTTCGGAGCCCGCAGTGCAGCTATGAGCCTTAATCGTCTGATTGACAAGGCGATAGACCTTCGGAATCCGCGCACAAAGGATCGTGCGCTGCCAGCCGGCTTGCTGAAGTCGGTCGAAGTGCTGCTGTTTATTATCGTTTCATTTGCCCTCCTGTTCTGGGCAGCGGCTAATCTGGCGCCGATTTCCATGAAACTGATGCCGATTGCGGTCTTTTTCCTTGTTATCTATTCCTACACCAAACGGTTTACCTGGCTGTGCCACATCGTGCTGGGCTTGACCATCGCACTCTCCCCGCTCGGGGGATGGGTAGCCGTGACAGGACAGTTCGATCTCTCGGCATGGCTTCTCTATGGTACGGTCGCGCTATGGATTGCGGGATTCGATATCATTTATGCGACACAGGATTATGAATATGATCGCGACGCTGGCCTGCATTCCATTCCGGCGCGTTTTGGCATCTCCGGTTCTCTATGGATCGCGAGATCGCTGCATACAGTTACCGCTTTGGGGTTTGTTACCCTGTTCTGGATGACTGGGCTTAGCTGGCTGTATCTATTCGGCGCGCTGCTCTCCATCGCTTTGTTGTTCTATCAGCATTGGATGGTGAAGCCGCATGATTTGTCTCGTGTGCCCACCGCGTTTTTTGGCATGAATGGTACGCTTAGCGTCGTGCTGTTCGTCTTCACCATCGCAGATTTGGTGGTGCTTAGACAATGGTAGACGCTCAAGAGACAGCTGTGAAAGAAGTCCGAAGAAAAAGATGGGTAGTCGGTATTACCGGCGCCAGCGGTGCCATCTATGGTATCCGATTAGTTGAAGAGCTGCTGGAAAAGGACTTCGAGGTCCATCTGATTGTTACTGAAGCGGGCTGGCGTGTATTGAAGGAAGAGTTGGGCTGGGAGACGGCCCGCAGGGCGGAGACGCTCGATCGGGCCTTCGCAGAATATGCCAAGCGGGGCAAGCTGATCTACCATCCTAATGCCAACATCGGCGCTTCGATTGCAAGCGGTTCGTTCCGGGTAGAGGGCATGTTGATTATGCCATGCTCTATGGGAACGCTATCCTCGATTGCACATGGTGCCTCCAACAACTTGATGGCGCGAGCAGCTGACGTTATGCTTAAGGAAGGCCGCAAGTTGCTGCTTGTGCCGCGTGAGACGCCTCTGCATGCGATTCATCTGGAGAACATGCTTACGCTTGCTAGACTTGGCGTACGCATTGTACCCGCCATGCCGGGTTTTTATTACAAGCCACAATCCATGGATGAAATGATTAATTTCCTGGTAGGAAAAGTACTGGACAACGTAGATATAGAGCATGATTTGTACAGAAGATGGGGAGATGAGCATAATGAGCAACCTGCATCGGATCACCATCGGGGAGATTGACTATGCTAATGCTTGGCCCCTGTTCAAGGGCTTCGAACGTCAGGTAGATGGTTTGGACTATGAGATGATTGCGCGTGTACCCTCGGAACTGAACCGCTTGCTGAGCGCCGGGGAATTGGACATCTCGGCTATTTCGTCCTTTTCATATGGTCAGTATTGTGACGATTACGTACTGATGCCAGGCCTGTCGGTCGGTTCCATTGGTCGGGTCCATTCGCTTCTATTGTTTATGAAGGAACCTCTGGAGAAGTGCAAACCGCGCAAGATTGCGGTGACGACTACTACTGAGACAACGATAAATTTGCTTAAGATCATCATGGCAATGCGGTTCGAGATTGAGCCCGAATATGTTCGGGCCGAGCCTGATTTGAAGACCATGCTGAAGGATTCCGATGCTGCGCTTCTGATCGGTGATCCGGCGATAACGGCTTCCTGGCATTCAGAGGGGCTGCATGTGCTCGATCTGGGAGAGTTATGGAATAACTGGACAGGGCTTGGTATGGCCTATGCCGTTGTCGCTGCGCGTCGGTCTGCAGTCGAGAAGTATGAAGGCGAGTTGCGAGCGGTATATGAAGCGTTGTTAGCCGCCAAGAAGCATAACCAGCATGACACAAGACCGCTGATCGAGCGCGCGTGCGCAACTATTGGCGGAGAGTCTTCTTACTGGGAGACTTACTTCCGTTCGTTGCAATATGATTTTGGCGATAAGCTGCAAGCGGGGTTATCCCTCTATTTCCGTTATGCGCGTGAGCTTAACTTGCTCTCGCATGAGGCACGGCTGACATTTTATGAATACCAATCTCCCCAAAGGGTGAAGGAATGAAACTATTAGAACTGTACGCAAAAATGAAAGGCGATCTGAATCAAATCGAAAGAGAGCTGGAGCGGAGTGTGATGGATGATCACGCTCTGCTTAGCGACACTTCGACACACTTGCTTAAAGCTGGCGGCAAACGCTTGCGTCCCGTCATCGTGCTTCTGGCGGGAAAATTCGGCGAGTACAATTTGGATGTGCTAAAGCGGGTGGCCGTGCCGCTGGAATTGATCCATATGGCATCGCTTGTCCATGATGACGTTATTGACGATGCAGAGACAAGACGCGGTCAATTGACCGTAAAGTCCAAGTGGGATAATCGGATTGCGATGTATACGGGAGATTACATTCATGGCAAGGCGCTGACGATTGCGACACAGCTTCCGAATCCGCACATTCATCAAATTCTGTCCAAGGCGCTTGTTGAGATGTGTATTGGAGAGATGGAGCAAATTAGAGATTTTTTCAATACCGAACAAACGGTTCGCAATTATTTGCTGCGGATTCGCAGAAAAACAGCGCTGCTCATCGCCATTAGTTGTCAGCTTGGCGCGATTGCATCCAACGCTGACCGGCTGACAGCCAACCGACTGTACAGATTCGGATACAATATCGGAATGGCTTTCCAGATTCGCGACGATCTTCTTGATCTGTACGGCACGGAGAAGCAGATAGGCAAGCCGCCAGGCTCCGATATCCGACAAGGCAATATTACACTGCCGGTTATTCTGGCTCTGCGCGATCCCGGCGCAAGAGAGCCGCTGCTGCATGAAATTCGCGCCATTCGAGCACACGAAGGATTTCCGGATACGAAGCGGGCTATCTCCATTATTCGCAACAGCGTAGGCGGAGACCTGGCGGACGAGCTGGCTAGTCGTTACATACAGAAAGCTTTGAAGGCATTAGAAGGATTACCCGATTATACGGCGAAAAAGAATCTTACCGATATCGCGCATTTTGTCGGGAAGCGAAACTATTAATTCATTATTCTGGTGCTGGAAGGGATGATTTGCAACATGGAGAGAACGTTTCTGATGATTAAGCCTGATGGCGTTCAACGCGGATTAATTGGTGAGATCGTATCGCGCTTCGAAAGAAAAGGGCTTCAATTGTCGGGGGCCAAATTTATGCAAATTACACGTGAGCGCGCAGAAATTCATTATGCGGAACATAAAGGCAAGTCGTTTTATGAGCCGCTGCTGGAGTTCATTACGTCTGGTCCTGTATTCGCGATGGTGTGGAGCGGCGACAATGTTATCGCGCTTTCGCGGGCGCTAATCGGCAAGACCGATGCGCTGGACGCGGCGCCGGGAACGATTCGTTCCGACTTTGCGGTACACACCAACTTCAATCTGATTCACGGCTCCGACTCCGCGGCTAATGCGGAACGGGAAATCGGCATCTTTTTCGGGTCCGAGGAGCTTGTGGCTTACGAGCATACGATTCAACGCTGGGTATAAGCCAGCCGCAAACGATGGAGGCTGCCGTTATGTCTGAAGATCAAGACTTTTCACAATTTATAACGCGCATTAAGCGCAAGACAGATATTGATCTTTCGCAGTACAAGGAAGTCCAAATGAAGCGAAGACTGACGACGCTTCGGATGAAAAACGGTTTTACGACTTTTCAAGCTTATTACGAGGCAATTGAACAAAACCGTGCCCTGCTGAACGAGTTTTTGGACCGGATGACCATTAACGTATCCGAATTTTGGCGGAATCCTGCAAGATGGGAAGTCCTTCGAGAGCGTTTCCTTCCGGAGATGATGAATGCGAGTTCCCGCATGAAAATTTGGAGTGCTGCATGTTCGACAGGCGAGGAGCCATACACGCTTGCCATGATATTGTCCGAGCTAGGCGCCATGAGCAAGACGACGCTTGCAGCAACGGATCTGGATAACAACGTTCTGGAGAAAGCGAAGGAAGGCATCTATCTGGAACGGTCGCTTAGAGATGTGCCGGCAGCCTTACGGACCCGTTACTTCAAGCCGGATCAAGGGGCTTATCGTATAGCGGATGAGCTGAAGAGGGCAGTGCAGTTCAAACAGGGCAACCTGCTGCATGATCGATTTGATTCCGGTTATGATTTGATCGTGTGCCGGAATGTCATGATCTATTTTACCGAAGAAGCCAAACATGGCTTGTATCATAAGTTCTCTGAAGCGCTGAAGCCAGGTGGGATTCTCTTCGTCGGCAGTACGGAACAGATCTTCTCTCCCGCGCAATATGGGTTCGAGACGGCGGATACTTTCTTCTATCGACGCGTGTAACGATGTATAGCAGTTTCCATCTTCTCCTATACTAATCTTAGCATAGATGTTTGGAAGGAGACTGGAGATGGACAAGCGCCAAGTGATCGCAGCGTATCGCCGCGGGTTTCTAACGATACAGGAATGCGCGCAAATCATCGGCGTAGACAGCAGGCAAGCGGCCAAAATCGCGGATGATGCCAATCACTTGTATGATAGCAGCAATCGCCTTGAGCAGCCGGCTGTCAAAAGCCAGTAGCAAGGCCAGCCGAAGGGACCGGGACTCCTGATTCTTATGAATTGGGAACCCGGTCTTTTGCTGTATTAACGGTCATTAATCGGTTTTCTGGAGCGATGAGATTTCTTGTCAAACCAGCAGGGCTGTACTATAATGAGCAAAGATGTTTCGGGCTTAACCTTACAGCGGGCGTATGGGAGTACGAGCTCGCGCTGGAGTGTAACAACTATTTTAAACAATAGGGGCGGTACTAGACGATGCGGGAACTTACGGTAGACCTTGGTGAACGTTCTTATCATATCTATATTGGCGAAGGCCTCTTGAACGAGGCGGATACTTATTTTTCCAAGCACGGAATCAGCAATAAATCTCCACTGCTCATTATTACGGATACGAATATTGCGCCGCTGCATCTTGCCTTTCTTGAGGAGAGGCTGCAAGGGGGCGGATTCAAAGCATTTAGCGCGGTTGTTCCGTCGGGAGAGGGCTCCAAGTCGCTGTCTATGCTCGAAGAGCTAATTGCGAAAGCGCTGGATGCCGGACTGGATCGAAAATCAACGATTGTAGCGCTTGGCGGAGGCGTTGTAGGCGATTTGGCAGGATTCGTGGCGGCCTCCTTTATGCGCGGTGTCAAATTCGTGCAGATCCCGACTACGATTCTGGCGCATGACAGCAGCGTTGGGGGCAAGGTTGCAGTCAACCATCCGAAGGCCAAAAATATAATAGGCGCGTTCCATCAGCCTGAATTTGTATTATACGACTTGAACCTGCTGCAGACGCTTCCGCCGCGCGAGGTTCGCTCCGGCCTGTCCGAAGTGGTCAAGCACGGACTGATCTGGGATGCCTCTTTCGTACAGTGGTGCGAGGATCATGCTGACAGGCTGCTTGCACTTGATGCGGATAGCCTTGGTTATGCGCTTCACAACGGATGCAGCGTAAAGGCGTCAGTCGTTTCACAGGATGAAAGGGAAAATGGACTGAGAGCTATTCTAAACCTGGGGCATACGATCGGTCATGCGATTGAAGCGGTTGGCGGCTACAATGGACTTCAGCACGGTGAAGCAATAGCGATTGGCATGGTTGGTTCAGCCAAGCTTGGCGTCCGGTACGGAGCGCCCGAGGAAGTGTACACCACGACCAAACGAGTGCTGGCGAAATGCGAATTGCCAACCGCGCTTCCGGAACACTTCGATGTCGATGCGATTATGGAAGCGATGATGCATGATAAGAAATTTGCGGAAGGGACGATGGTCTTTATCGTTCCGAGTGCAATCGGAGAAGTCGAGATTAAGTCAGATGTACCGGTAGCTTGGGTGAGAGAAATTGTAGAAGAACTAAAATTGGAGGTTGAACAGCTATGAGTGTACGCGGAATACGTGGTGCGATAACGGTTGAGGCGAACGACGGACAACAGATTGCAAGCGCAACGCTGGAGATGGTGAAGGATCTTGTTGCTCAGAACGAATTGGACCCTGCTGATATTTGCAGCGTCTTGATTACGGTGACGAATGATCTGAACGAGACGTTCCCTGCTCAGTCGATCAGACAACTGGAGGGATGGGAGCTGGTGCCGCTTATGTGTGCGCTGGAAGTTCCGGTGAAGGGAAGTCTGGAACGCTGCATCCGCGTCATGGTTTTGGCCAATACGGAGAAGTCGCAAGCAGACATTCGCCATGTCTATCTGCGTGGCGCGCAAGCGCTTCGACCGGATTTGTCGAAGTCAAAATAACGGGTTGACGCATTCGGCCCCGATATTATATAGTTAATGCAATAGATGAGAATAGTCGAGTAGGTTTTTAGCTGAGTTGAGATGAGAAGAGTTGAGTGAGTTGCCGTAGGGCAAGCCCCATAAGATCATAGCTGTTGGTTAAGTCGAGCATGTACTCGGTACAACTTTTTGTACCCGTTTGCTGTTCCGCTTTACCGCATCGATGTGATTGGTGGGTACCTATAGGGCACAGCGCGCTATCATCGATACATTCTAAGCTCCTGCTGCGGCAGGGGCTTTTTTGATTATACGGTTCTCGCCGACACTATTGATGGAGGTCGTTATAGATGACGAATGAATTGAAACGCGTAATTGGGCTGGCTGGAAGCTATAATTTGATACCGATTGTACGTTATGAAATGGCGGATACGGAGACGCCGATCCGGCTGTTCCAGCATTTTGCTGAGGAAGATCATGCCTTCCTGCTGGAGAGCGTCGAGGGCGGGGCCAAGTGGGCGAGATATTCTTTCATCGGAACGGATCCATTCATGAAGCTGTACGGCAAGCATGGGGAGCTAGTACTGGAACATAAAGGCGAGAAGACGATTCTGCGAGAGAAACCGATTGAGCTGCTCAAAGCGAAGCTTCGTTCCTTCCGCAGTCCGTCATCAAGTGAATTGCCTCCCTTCACGGGAGGCGCGATCGGCTTCTTCGGATATGATCTGCTCCAATATTACGAGAAGCTGCCAGCCCACCGCATAGACGATCTGCAAATGAACGATATGCAGTTCATGTTCTGCGATCAGGTTATTGTATTCGATCACTTCAAGCAGCAACTGCAAATTATCGGCAACGTTCATATCGAGCCCGGCGCAACAGACGGTCAGATCGAGACGGCTTACAATGCAACAGTGGCGAGAATGGATGCGACGATCGACCGTTTGAAGCAGCCGGTTCCAAATAGTGTGTCGCCTGTATCCCCTATACCTCATGATCCTGAGCTTGGGGATGTACAGTCGAATTTGACGAAGGATCAATTTATAGCGAATGTCGACAAGGCGAAGGAATATATAAAAGCCGGAGATATCTTTCAGGTTGTTCTATCACAGCGCTTCAGCATTGATACTGACATTAATCCGCTGCTCGTCTATCGTGTGCTTCGCACGATGAATCCTTCCCCTTATATGTATTATTTGAAAATGGGGGAAGAAGTGATAGTAGGTACGTCTCCGGAAGCTTTGGTGAAGGTAGCGAATGATCGGGTAGAAACTAGACCAATTGCCGGCACAAGACCGAGAGGCGCCACACCCGAGCAGGATAAGGAGTTGGAGCTGGAGCTTCTGGCGGATGAGAAGGAAAGAGCGGAGCATCTGATGCTTGTCGATCTGGGCCGCAACGATATCGGCCGCGTATCGGAATTTGGCTCTGTTCGTTGTGATTCCTTTATGGAGATTGAGCGATACTCCCATGTCATGCATATTGTATCGAACGTATCGGGCAAGCTTCGGCAGGACAAAGATTTTTTCGACGCCTTTATATCCTGCCTGCCGGCAGGCACGGTATCCGGCGCACCAAAGCTGAGAGCAATGCAAATTATTGCGGAGCTGGAGAATGAAGCTCGCGGCGCCTATGCAGGGGCAATCGGCTATCTGGGCTTCGGCGGATCGATGGATACCTGTATTACGATTCGGACCATTATATTCAAGCATGGCAAGGCTTACGTTCAGAGCGGGGCGGGCATCGTATGGGATTCCGTTCCGGAGAACGAGTATATGGAGACGGTGAATAAGGCCAAAGGCATGCTTAAGGCGATCAGAGCGGCGGAAGCGAGCTTCCGCAAGCCGGAAGCAAGTCAGACGAGAAGCACAGCGATCAATACGGATTACGAAATTCATACCGGAGAGGGGCGCGGCTGACGATGAGCGGAATGATGACGATGCAAGCGGCATTAAACAAAGTGATTGGCGGTGAGCACTTAACCAAAGAAGAAGCTTCTGCGGTAATGTCGGTCATTATGAGCGGTGAGGCAACGGGCTCGCAGATCGGGGCGATCGCAACCGCGCTGCGTATGAAAGGCGAAAGCAAAGATGAAATAACAGGCTTCGCCCAGGTGATGCGTCAATTTTCCAGCAGAGTTCAGACAGAGCAGAAGGGACTGCTGGATACATGCGGTACAGGCGGCTCCGGCATTCATAAGTTCAATATTTCTACAGCATCTTCCATTATCGCCTCCGCAGCAGGTATCCGTGTTGCCAAGCATGGCAACCGTGCCATGTCCGGCAAGACCGGCAGCGCAGACGTACTGGAGGCGCTTGGCGTCCAGATCGCACTGTCTCCCGAGCAGGCTGCAGCCTGTCTGAATGACATTGGTATTTGCTTCATGTTTGCGCAGCATTATCATCCGTCCATGAAGCATTCCGCCGGCCCCCGTAAGGAACTGGGCATTCGAACGATCTTCAATATGCTGGGCCCGCTGACGAATCCGGCTGGTGCCGATCGCCAGCTGCTTGGCCTGTATGACCGTTCGCGCACGGAGACGATTGCAGAGGTGCTGGGTGAGCTTGGTCTAAAACGTGCGCTTGTTGTCAGCAGCCATGACGGGCTGGATGAGATCAGCATATCTGCCCCGACCCAAATTTCGGAGCTGAGAGAGGGTATCGTGTCGACTTATCATATCGAACCGGAGGACTTGGGTCTGACGAGATATGCCATTGAAGACGTGCAAGGCGGTGAAGCGCATGTCAATGCCGAGCTGATACGTGCTATATTCCGTGGCGAGGAGCGTGGAGCCTACCGGGATATCGTCCTTGCTAATGCAGGGGCATGCATTTATATTGGCGGGCATTCCGCAACGCACCGTGAAGGAGTCGAATTGGCAGCAGAAGTCATTGATTCTGGCAAAGCGCAAGCCAAGCTGGAAGAGCTTATTCAAACGACAGGAGAGTTGGCACATGTTTCTTGATAAAATCGTAGCTACCAAACAAGCGGAAGTTGAAGCGTTGTCTGCAGCCTTCCACTTGTCCGAATATGAAGGCATCATTGATGAACTGCCCGCTTGCCGCGGCTTTGAAGCGGCATTGCAGAGCAACCGCCGCAAGCGCGGCATGGGCTTGATCGCGGAAGTAAAGAAGGCTTCGCCTTCCAAAGGACTTATTCGTGCGGATTTTGAACCGTCATTACTGGCACAATCCTATGAAGCAGCCGGTGCCGACTGCATATCGGTGCTGACGGATCGGGATTATTTTCAGGGATCGAACGATTATTTAAAACTTGTGAAACAATCGGTGGGCATTCCGTTGCTTCGCAAAGATTTTATTATTGATTTTCGGCAAATTTATGAAGCCCGTGTCATTGGAGCGGATGCGATATTGCTCATTGCCGCCATTCTAACGAAAGCGCAGTTGGAAGAATTCCATGACTTGGCCAAGTCGCTTGGCATGGACGTGCTGGTTGAGGTCCATGACGCGGCAGAGCTGACCACTGTGCTGGAAATGGACAGGGCTTCTTTGATCGGCATTAATAATCGCGATCTTAGATCCTTTGTGACTGATCTCGCCACGACGGAAAAGCTGATCGGCATGATCCCACAAGATGTGACAATCATTAGCGAGAGCGGGATTGCAAGCCGTAAAGATATGGACTACTTGCAATCAGTAGGCGCTCACGGCGTGCTGATCGGAGAACACTTCATGCGTCAGCAGGATGTAAGTGAAGCGGTGCGCGATTTGATGGGTGCGGTTCATTCATGAGTGTGCGCGTCAAAATATGCGGCTTGCGGGATCAAGCGACCATACAAGCAATGGATGGGTTATCAATTGATGAGGTGGGCCTCTTATTCGCCCCAAGTAAACGCCAGGTGAGCAAAGAAACGGCTTCTCTGCTAATCGAATCGATTCATCAAATACGTAATGACCGTGATGCTCGTCCCGATGCGGTTGGCGTATTTGTCAATGCAAGTTTGGATGAGATGGCTGCTATTCTGGCCGTCGCTCCGCTTGATGTTGTACAATTGCATGGACAAGAGACGCCGGCATATTGTGCCGAGCTGAGAAGAAGATTTCCGGGGACGGCGATCTGGAGAGTGTTCTCTATTCGGCCTGAGCCGGAAGCTGACTCCTCTTCTCCAGAGGCTGATGAGGCGGAGAAGCGATTGGCTCCCTATGCGGGTGTTGTGGATGCCCTATTGATTGATGCGCCGGGCGGCGGTACGGGACAGCCGTTCAATTGGTCGGTTATCGAGGCTTATAAACGTTCGGCAGACTCCTTTGGCTTGCCACTATATGTAGCCGGGGGCTTGCATGCAGACAATGTGCAGGAACTGCTGCACAAGTACAAGCCCCATGGAGTAGATGTCTCCAGCGGAGTAGAGACGGATGGACAGAAAGATATCGAGAAGATCAGATTATTTGTTAGAAGGGTGAGAGAAGCATGATACAAGTACCTGACGCAAGCGGCAGATTCGGCAAGTTCGGCGGCCGATATGTGCCGGAGACACTAATGAACGCACTCCTTGAGTTGGAGGAGGCTTATACCCATTATTCCAAGGACACTGACTTCCAAGCGGAAGTGCGGGAGCTGCTTTATAAATACTCAGGTCGTCCGACTTCTTTATACTATGCAAAGCGCTTGAGCGAGCAACTGGGCGGCGCCAAAGTATATCTGAAGCGCGAAGACCTCAATCATACCGGTGCGCATAAAATCAACAATACAATCGGACAAGGCGTACTTGCGAAACGAATGGGCAAGACGAAGATTATTGCCGAGACCGGCGCAGGCCAGCATGGCGTAGCATCGGCGACCATTGCTGCGTTGCTAGGGCTAGAGTGCAAGGTATTCATGGGTGAAGAGGATATGAAGCGTCAGCAACTGAACGTTTTCCGTATGAATCTACTGGGTAGCGAGGTTGTTCCGGTCACTTCCGGCACACGCACGCTGAAAGATGCATGCAACGAAACTCTGCGTTATTGGGTTAGTCATGTGAACGATACGTTCTACATTCTGGGTTCCGTAACAGGCCCGCATCCGTATCCGATGATGGTACGCGACTTCCAGCGCATTATCGGCGATGAGGCTCGCGAGCAGATCTTGAAGGAAGAAGGCAGACTGCCTGACTATGTAGTCGCTGCTGTTGGCGGCGGAAGCAATGCAATGGGCATTTTCTATCCTTTCGTTCAAGATGAGGGCGTACGATTGCTAGGCGTTGAAGCTGCAGGCAAAGGTGTAGAGACGGAGGAACATGCCGCTACGATGACCAAGGGCCGTCATGGAATATTCCAGGGCTCGCTGAGCTACGTGCTGCAAGATCAGCATGGGCAAGTGCAGCCTGCACATTCTATATCAGCAGGGCTGGATTATCCCGGCATCGGACCTGAACACGCCTATTTGAAGGATTCGGGAAGAGCGGATTACGTGCCGATTACAGATGCCGAGGCATTGGAGGCGCTACAATTGCTGTCCCGCACAGAGGGTATTATTCCGGCGCTGGAGTCGGCACATGCTATCGCTCAGACTCTAAAGCTAGCGCCAACGCTTGGCAAGGACCAGATCGTCGTTGTTAACTTGTCAGGACGCGGCGATAAAGACGTGGAAGCTATTATGGGTTATCTGGGAGGTCAAAGCCAATGAATCTCATTGACCAATCATTCGCCAGGTTGAAGAAGGAGGGGCGCACCGCGCTTATTCCATTCCTGACTGTCGGCGATCCCGATCTTCCTACTACGCTTGCTATCATTAAGCAGCTTGAACAATCAGGCGCCGATATGATCGAGCTTGGCGTACCGTATTCCGACCCGCTGGCGGACGGTCCAGTCATTCAGCGGGCTTCGGAGCGGGCGCTGCGAAGCCATATCACGCTGTTGGATTGTATCGATCTTGCCGCACAGGCGCGAGAGGAAGGCGTGAAGATTCCGCTTATTTTATTCACCTATTATAATCCAGTATTCCAATTTGGCCTGGAGCCGTTCTTCGAACTTGTGAAGAGCAAAGGCATTAGCGGACTTATTATTCCAGATTTGCCGATTGAAGAAGACGAGGAAGTTCGCGCCTTATCGGAGGCGCATCACATCCATCTTATCCCTTTGGTCGCACCGACTTCCAATGATAGAGTGGCACGCATCTCCCGCAAGGCTCGCGGCTTCGTCTACTGTGTGTCCTCACTGGGCGTTACCGGTGTTCGCTCAGACTTTCACACGGGCATCGATGAGTTTTTGGACACAGTGAGAGCTTCGACTGACTTGCCGATCGGAATCGGCTTCGGCATTTCCAGTCGCGAGCAAGTAGCGCGGTTTGAGCGGCAATGCGATGCGGTCATCGTAGGTAGCGCTATTGTGAGGAAGATTGAAGAGGCGCTTCCTTTGCTGGAGAAGGAAGAGACAAGAGCGGAAGGGCTTGCAGCAGTTGGTGAGTTCGTATCTTCGCTTAAAGGATAATCTTGTTTTTAATCACCGCCCCTTGAGCAGCCAGCGTTGCTTAAGGAGCGGTTTTTCGTTTTTTCGAAAAAGCTTTAAAACGGCATACAGATATGAGACAATGGGACAGTAACACTTCAATACATAGAAGAGGTGAAGAGTCATGCAGCCCAAATCCAATGTCGTCCATCTGTCTGCATACAATCCGGGAAAGCCGGTGGAAGACGTAAAAAGAGAGCTTGGCTTGGATCGTGTGATCAAGCTGGCGTCGAATGAAAATCCGTACGGTTTCTCGAACGAAGCGCAAAACGCTATGCTCGCAGAGCTTACCAATAGCAGTATCTATCCTGATGGAGCGAGCGTTCTGCTTGCGAATGAGCTAGCAACCAAGCTGGGAGTTCAGAGAAATCAGCTTATTTTTGGCGCGGGTTCCAGTGAAGTGATTGTGCTGGCAGCGAGAGCATATCTTGCTCCTGGCGATGAGACGATCATGGCCAATGAGACCTTCTCCCAATACAAGCACAATGCCCAAATTGAGAATGCGCGCATCATCGAAGTGCCTCTGAAGGAGGGCAAACATGATTTGCCTGCGATGCTAGCTAAGATTACGGATCAGACGAAGATCGTCTGGATTTGCAATCCGAATAATCCGACGGGAACAATAGTGACCGATGCTGAGCTAAGAGCATTTTTGAATGAAGTGCCATCGCATGTCCTCGTTGTGCTGGATGAAGCCTATCGGGAATTTGTTGATGATGAACAATACAGCGACGGCGTTGAGCTGTTGAAGAGCTATTCCAACTTGCTCGTGCTAAGAACGTTCTCGAAAGTATACGGTCTGGCAGCACATCGTATCGGTTACGGTGTGGGCAGTCCGGAAGTGATTCAATATATGAATCAGATTCGCGAGCCGTTCAACACGACGCGAATTGCACAAGCAGGAGCGCTAGGGTCCTTGAAGGATGATGCGTTTGTGGCCTCGTGCAAAAAGCATAATTTGGAAGGCATCCGTTATTTCACGGAGCAGTTCGACCGTCTTGGCCTGACTTACTTCCCGGCGCATGGCAACTTTATTCTTGTAGATGCGAAGAGATCGTCAGGGGAAGTGTTTGATGCGCTGCTGCGCAAAGGTGTAATCGTGAAAGGGCGTTGGGCGAACTACCCGACTTATATTCGCGTCTCTATTGGTACCTCTGAGCAGAATTCTGCCTTTATTGAGGCATTCGAGCAAGTTTTACAGGAAGTGACGGTGTAAATTTAAATATATGGTGAATGTAGCGATTTTTGGAGTAGGTCTTATTGGAGGTTCGATTGCGCTGTGCCTAAAGGGCAAGCCGGGTATCCGTGTCATCGGATTCTCCAATCGGGAAAGCTCCGTTCAGAAATACCTTCAGCGCGGTGTGGTCGATGTCGGGACGACATCGATCCAAGAGGCCGCGGAGCAAGCGGACTTTATTTTTCTGTGCGTGCCGGTCGGCAACTTGCAGGAGTATATGGAGAAGATCAGCGCCTTCAATTTGAAGGAAGGCTGTATCATTACGGATGTCGGCAGTACGAAGTCGTCCGTGGCGTCTTATGCCAGGTCCATTGATCTGGGCCGTGCGACGTTTATCGGCGGTCACCCGATGGCAGGCTCGGAGAGATCAGGCGTAGAAGCGGCATCCTATCATTTGTTGGAGAATGCCTTTTATGTGTTGACGCCTGAGCCATCGACGCCGCCAGAGGCGGTAGAGCGGTTGACAGAGCTGCTTTCACATACGAGAGCTAATATTGTGAAGGTGGACGCCGACTCTCATGATGATATCGTGGGAGCGATTAGCCATTTGCCCCATTTGATTGCTGTTGCGCTGGTGAATCAGGTGCGCGGCTACAATGAACGCAATGATTTGTACCAATCGCTTGCTGCCGGAGGGTTTCGTGATATTACGCGCATCGCTTCCGGGGATCCGTATTTGTGGCGGGATATTCTGCTCGACAATCGTCAGGTACTGCTGAGGCTCATTCGCGATTGGAATACCGGAATGGAGTCGTTCGCGCATATGCTGGAGAAGATGGATGGACCGGCGATTGAAGAAGCGTTCCGGACGGCTGGTGAATTCCGCAATCGTATGCCAGAGCGGCGCAAGGGCATGATCCATTCCGTCTACGATTGCTATGTGGATGTGCCGGACCATCCTGGCATCATTGGCAAAATCGCAAGCGAGCTTGGCAATAATCGGATCAACCTTAGCAATCTGCAAATTATCGAGAGTAGAGAAGATGTGCCGGGTATACTCCGATTGTCGTTCCGAAATCAGGAATATCTGGATCAAGCGATTGCGCTTCTTGAGAAGAATGGCTATTCCGTTCAGCAGTAGAGAGGGTACCGCGATTTTCATTTTCATGATTCGTCACGAAAATGAAAACGCTTGTTGACAAAATGGAAGCGTATACATATAATGAAATTACAGTATGGTTTCTCTCCACTCCTATCCAATAACTGCAGCGTTCATCATGAACGCAGACCACTCCTCGGAGTGGTATTTTTTTGCCCAATTATTATTGTAAATCAATTGATTCATAAGTTTTGGGAAGTGTTGCGAAATCTGAAGGGGTTCAACTGGATGGCATTTTTCCTGATGTGGATGCTAGTAGCGAAGAGCTGACGAAAGACGCGCAAATCCTAGAAAAATACGGTGCAGATCCAGAACATACGGGAGATATTTAAGCAATCATTACGTCAACTCACACGACACCCTGCAGCATTCCGCTGCGGGGTTTGTTATGGTTTGGGATGTGTGAAGCATAGTTTATATAGTAGTAACAGAATGGAGCAAGATGTCTCTTTTTATCCTTTTTCATATTATTAGGAAAATGAAGATTTCAGAACGAATGTCGAATCAAGCAGGATTTTGCCCGTCGGAATCGAATTTGTTATTCTACTCAATTGAATCTGTTTTTGTTGAGATAATGACCGCAACTTTTTGTTCCCGGATCGGTACAATGATACATAGGGTCCGGGAATAATCTGCAGGTGAGGAGGTTCGCCTGTCATGACTGATTCCCAGTTGATACGAGAGATTAAGGATGGCAATGTCGAGCTGTACTCCGAGTTAATGCGGCGTTATCAGCGCAAGATATTAGCGTTCATCTTTCATATGCTGAAAAGCGCCAAATTGGAATTGCTTGCCGAGGATTTGTGCTCGGAGACATTTTATAAAGCTTACCGCAGCCTTCATTCCTTCCGGGAGATGGATGCTTCTTTCTCTACGTGGTTATATACGATTGCGCGCAATACCGTTCTAAGTGAGCTTAGAAAAGGCAAAGCGAATAATGTATCGCTCGATGACGCCGGTTTCGAACCGATCGCGTCGCATGAAGCCGCTCCTGAGCAGCAGCTTTTGCGCAATGAAAGAATGGCTATGGTTCGCGAGGCAATCAACAATTTGCCGGAGAAGCAACGGTCCGCGCTAATTCTGCGGGAATATGACCAACTTGACTATCAGGAGATCGCGAATATTCTGGGGCAGTCGGTCAGTTCCGTCAAATCATTGCTGTTCCGGGCAAGAGCCAGTGTGAAAGCACAGCTCGAACCCTATTATGGAACAATGCCGACGGCGGAGTCTTTCGAGAGGATGAATTCATGATGAAATGCGAGGACGTGCAGCTCAGATTTCCCGACTACTGGGATATGTCCGAGGACGATCAGGAGAGAATAGAATTGGAGGCTCATTTGCTCGATTGCGAGCAATGCTCCGCGCAGTACGGCTTCTGGGATGAGAGTGAGAATCTCGTCCGTCTGTGCGCTGAGGAAACGGTAGAAACCGATCCTTCCGAGCATGTGAACCGAGCTGTGATGGAGCGGATCTACTTGGATGAATCCTGGTATTTGCCGGTTCCAAGCAAGAGTTATCACTTCTCCAAATCATTCCGTCGTAATACAGCGTTGCTTATTGCGGGTTGTATGGCCATGTTCGCTTGCGCGTTTTTCGTATTTGTCTTCGATTACCGAGAGGCGCCTACCGGGGCAGAAGTGCAAAAAATGACGGGACTCATTGAGGCGGCCAACGCTTCAACGGACAATGCGTTTTTGACGGCTGGGTTCTATGCAGAGGTTCCCGTTGCCAGCATAAGCGATCCCATTGTGCTGAAAGTGGTGCCGACATTCCCTCAATATTATGTTGCATTATCGCTGCTTGGTCTTGTAATGGCTTTATTGATCCTAAATTGGCTGTCCAGAACGCGACACTGACGTTCGACTGAGAATCGGCAGATATCGAAAGGGGTAATCGGATTGCTTATCGGCTTTGTCCGGCATGGGAAGACGAATTGGAACGCAAAGGGCATCATACAGGGACAGACGGATATTCCGCTTAATGAAGAAGGAATTGCCCAAGCGAATGCATTAGCAGTCAGATTAAGCAACGAACAACGGATATGGGATGCCGTCATTTCGAGCGATTTGCAGCGAGCCAGAGATACGGCTGCGATCATCGCTGAGCGGCTGGGTATTCCTGTGCTGGAGCCGGATATCCGGTTTCGAGAGCGTTACTTCGGTGAGATAGAAGGTACGACAGAGCAAGAAAGACTGGAGCGCTGGGGAGCAGACTGGCGAGAGCAGGGTCTGGGTATGGAATTGGATAGCGAGGTTCGTGCCAGAGGTGTGGAGGCTGTCTCGGATCTGATGGGGAGAGAGGAAGGACTCCATGTTTTAATCGTCTCGCATGGCAGCTTCATCGCCCAGATATTGAAGGAGCTATGCGCCGATCTGGAGGATTCTCGACTTGGCAACCTGTCCTACTCCATTCTGGAGCGGCAAGGCGACGGGTGGCATCCTCTGCTTCATAATTGCACCAGACACTTGGAAGAAATCAAAGTGTAGCCTTATCCTTATAAGCAAGTAACTGACAAGCTTTCCGGTTAATTCCGGATAGCTTTTTTGCGTTGGCGGTCTCTTGGCATGAGGCAACTGCAACTTACGGGTATGAAATGTGCGAATTATCCAATAATGGTAGTAAAACCTTCGCTATCGATGCGCAGCCTGCGAGGGAGCAGCGTTCTGCAGAAAGGGGGAGGGCCATGAACTTGTCAGACATGCTAAGTTATGCGGATATCGGTCAGTTAAGCAAAATAGCAGGCGCTTATCGCTGCGAGTGCAATGGGAACTCCAAAAACGAGCTGATTCAGTCTATCCTGTCGGAAATCAGTCGTCATGATGTGCTCGAGAATCAAATCAGCTCTATGCGGCTGGAAGATCTGCGGTTTCTCAATTCACTTCTATTCGAATCCAGGCAATCCTATAGCCTGGAGGATCTTGTCGCAAGGGTCCAGCAGAGCCGATTCGGCGAGGTAAAGCAGGCATCGACGGAAGAGCCGGCCAAAAAAACGAAAAAGAGCAAAAAAAAACCGACTTTGCCGCCTGAACCGCCAAGCCCAAGAGATATTATAGTCCAGTTCAAGCACCAAGGCTGGCTCTTTAACGGATTCAGCGGTCCGGGAAGATATCTGTTCCAGGTTCCGAACGATTTGAAATCGAGATTCCGGGAGACGCTCAGGCGCAAATTCGCCGAGCAGCTGCATTATACGGATGAGCCGCCGATGTACCGGGATGAGCAGGGATTGTTGCAGAGCGATATCAAGCAATTACTTCATTACGTGTATCACAATGAAGTCCAACTCGTTACGGACGGATCTATGTACAAACGGAACCTGCAGCAGATGCTCGACCGGATGGGCGTGCAGGAAGAGTTGCCCAGCAAGGGCGCATGGCGCTTTGGCTACGGAAGACATTTTAACCACTACCCAGATCGCTTCTCCTTGATGTATGACTATTGCCGCAGTGCCGGGTACATAAGCGAGACTGCGGATGGATGGTTGTCCATTACGGATGCAGGGAAGGAACGACTAGAGAAGCCAGCCACAGCCATGGAACAAGTTCATCTCTACCGTTACTGGTTGAAGCTGTACAAAACTCCTGTTGTCAATCTGCTGTCTCTAGTCCACTGGATTCACGCGCTGGCAGCGGATTGGGTGACGATAGCGTCGTTAAAGGACGTATTCGTACCTTTCATTAAGACCTATTATTACGACGATGCCCACGCGATTCTGGAAGCCAGGCTTCTCAAGATGATGATGCATTTGGGCTTGCTACGCATAGGCGAGGATCCAGTGCATGGAACGGTTGTACGGATGACGAAAGCGGGCAATGCGGTTCTGGAAGGAACGGTCAGCGGTGAATGAGCTTCGGGCTGCGGCCAACATTGACTTTCCCCACTCGCCTTGGTAGAATCTCCCCAATTCACGCATACAAGGGAGATGAGGATGCATGTTGCTGCCATATAACAAAGTAATCCCCGCTGTTCACGACAGCTGCTACATTGCAGAAGGGGCAAAGCTGATCGGCGACGTGACGATTGGCGAAAAAAGCACCGTGTGGTTTAATGCTGTATTGCGCGGTGATTTGGCTCCTATCAAAATCGGACATAGCTGCAATATACAGGACGGGGTCGTAGGTCATGTGAATTCGGATCAGCCGCTTCTGCTGGCCGACGAAGTATCGATCGGCCATAGTGCCATTATTCACGGCTGCACGATAGGCAGAGGTACATTAATTGGAATGGGGGCAATCGTACTTAACGGCGCAGACATTGGTGAATATGCTTTAATAGGGGCCGGTTCGATTGTGACAGAGAATAAAAAAATACCATCCTATACGCTTTCTATCGGAACGCCCGCCAGAGTCATAAGAGAGTTGACAGAGGATGATTTGCAGCGCATGAGAAGGACGATGGAGAGCTACGTGACGAAAGGAATCGAATATAGGATCTCGTAAGCGCCGATGTGGAGGTGTATCCTATGGACAAAATGAAAGAAACGTATGAAGCGATGTTGGGATTGGTCGCTGAACTTGTACTTGACGAAGCTGTGCTGAAATTCCAGACTGAAAAGCTGAATAGCGCAATAGACAAGGCACTTGCGTCCGGGGACGAGGATACGTTCTACCGACTCGTCAAGCAACTCAATGAACTGAAGCATTAACGATAAGAAGCTTCCCTGCCTGGACGGCGTTATGCCTGCCCTAGCGCACGGAGGCTTTCTTTTGTAGAATGGAAAGGCAAGAGCAGAGACAACGGGGAAATGAGGAGAACGGATGAAATTCAGCGACATTACAGAAGAACAATGGGACGAGCTAAAGCCCTATCTGGACACATGCTTGCTTCCCGTTACAGGGCTTGATGGCGGAGAGTCGCCTTATGAAACGACAGCCCGGCTTGAGGGGCTGCGAGATTTGATGGACCTGGTAGAGATTCCGTTCAAGGGCAGAGTCGTAACTTATCCGGCATGCCACTACATAGCTGAGAATGAAGCGTTTCAAGCCATGCTGGGCGAATGGTGCGGCAGATTGAAGCAATCGGGGTTTAAGTATGTGATTGTGATGACGGCGTTTTCTGCAGCGGGGCTGACGGTGAGGAATGCCGATCTGATCCTGCAGCCGGAATCAGACGGAGGGCTTCCTTCACAGAGCGAGGTGTCGTCACAAATTAGAGAACTCTGGAGCTCCATTTCTCCTTAAATATGGATATCCTTCGTATAATTAGATCGATTTATGGGGAAAACAAATGCCAGAGCAGGTCAAATGTGACAAAATGATAACAAATTATTGAACGGCATTTCCATAATGACGCAAATATCGGGCCATATTCTTGACGCTCCCAAACACCTAGGCTATTATAAGTTATGTCCTAGTTCGTCATGTGTTTTTGCCGTGCGGCAAGACGCGAGATATGGTTGGCAAAGGGGGTTAGAACAGAAGATGAGTAATCATGAACAACACGAGACGGCGCATCGTCCGGTTCAGCGCAAAGAAATGTCCCGGCGTCAATTTTTGTCATATACGCTTGGCGGCACAACGGCCTTCATGATGGGCGGCGCGGTATTGCCGATGGTTAGGTTTGCAGTTGATCCACTTCTAACGAAGAAGGGCGAAGGCAATCTGGTCAAGGTAGTTGAAGAGAGCAGAGTTACAGCGGAACCGCAAGAATTCAAGTTTAAGATTCATCAGATTGACGGTTGGTATGAAAGCGAGCCTGAACTCGTAGCTTGGATCTCGAGAGGCAATGACGGCAAAGTATTTGCCCTGTCTCCGGTCTGCAAGCATTTGGGATGCACGATTTTCTGGAACACGAAAGGTCATAACGAATATGACTGTCCGTGCCATGACGCGAGATATTCCAAAGACGGCAAGAACTTGGCAGTAGCCAATTCACCGCTCGACGAATATGAAGTCGTCGTAGACAACGGCATCGTATACTTGGGGCCGCTCGTTAAGAACACAAGAAGCTAAAGGAGGGCGTACTGCAGATGTTTAAAAATGTATACAACTGGATCGATGAACGTCTTGACATTACGCCGCTTTGGAGAGATGTAGCAGACCATGAAGTGCCTGAACACGTTAACCCGGCGCATCATTTCTCTGCATTTGTCTATTGCTTCGGTGGCTTGACGTTTTTTATTACGATTATCCAGATTTTGTCGGGAATGTTCCTGACCTTGTACTACGTGCCGGATATTATTAACGCTTACGCGAGCGTTGACTATCTGCAGCATCAAGTCGCATTCGGTCAGATCGTTCGCGGCATGCACCATTTCGGTGCGAGCTTGGTAATTGTAATGATGTTCCTACATACTCTTCGCGTATTTTTCACCGGCTCCTACAAGGCTCCGCGTGAGATGAACTGGGTAGTCGGAATGCTGATTTTCTTCATCATGCTTGGCCTTGGATTTACAGGTTACCTGCTTCCATGGGACAACAAAGCTTACTACGCAACTAAAGTAGGTGTAGAAATCGCGGCTTCCGTTCCTGTTATTGGATCCTACATCGCTGACTTCCTGTATGGCGGCGACATCGTAGGGGCGCAGACACTGACTCGCTTCTTCGCGATTCACGTATTCTTCTTGCCAGGCGCTTTGATCGCCATGTTGGCAGCGCACTTCCTGATGATTCGGAAACAAGGCATTTCGGGACCACTTTAAGCGAAGGGAGGGCTACTTATGGCTCATGGTCATAAATCGAACGAGAAGGTCGTCTATGTAGGCGACTCGCGCGTTAAGAAAGCGGGCGGGTTCCAGACACCGCCAGACTATACGTCATATCCGGGCAAATCCGAAGCCTTCATCCCTAACTTCCTTCTGAAGGAATGGATGGTTGGCTGTGTCGTACTAGTTGGTTTCCTGGTATGGGTTATCGCTGAGCCTGCTCCACTGGGCTATCCGGCTGATCCAACGAATGCATCGTTTATTCCGATGCCAGACTGGTACTTCTTGTTCCTGTATCAATTTTTGAAATACCCATATGTGTCTCAGGGTTATATCCTGCTTGGCACGCTCGGCATTCCGGGCATCTTGTTCGGCGGCTTGCTGCTTGCTCCATTCCTGGATACTGGCAAAGAGCGTCGCTTCTACCGTCGTCCAATCGCCTCGTCGCTAATGATTCTATCACTGGCGGCTTGCGTATACTTGACGGTTGTATCATGGGATCACTACCAGCATATGCTGGAGAAGAATGGACAAACTCCTGAGCACCACGTTCGCGCGGAAGAAGCGAGACTGGCTCATGAGAGAGGTCTGCCTCGTCCTAACCCGTTGAAGAAAGCGCCTGTAGCAGCTATCATCGAGCCTGAAGATCCGGTAATGTCGATCGTTCAATCTCAATGCATGGGCTGTCATGCGAATGACTTGTCCGGCGCCAATGGACCTGCATTGCTTGGCGTAGGCAATCATCTGTCGAAGGAAGAGATCGTGGAAACGATCACGAACGGTCGTGGCGCAATGCCTGAATACGGTACGAAGCTTTCTACAGAAGAGATTGGTCAGTTGGCTGTCTGGCTGACTAAGCAAACACAAGAGTAGTTAAACCATTGAAGAGAAACCTGATCGAATTATTCGGTCAGGTTTTTTTTGGAAAGGAACATGATCATGAACCTGAGTTTGTTCTGGAGCCGAAGCTTCCTGCTGAACCGCAATGTGCTTTGGCTTTTATTCATCGTTAATTTCGTCGGCACGATATATGGCTATATGTGGTATGAAAACCAGCTGATCTGGACGATAGAGAACAAGCCTGCATGGATGCTGCCTTTTGTACCGGATTCGCCGACGGCGAGCCTTTTTTTTACTCTATCTCTGTTATTCTTGATGTTTCCGCCGCGGAAATTATCCAGACTGGGAAATGGCTTGCGAGTTCTTATCGAAGCACTAGCTGTCGTCTGCTCGGTCAAATACGGCATATGGGCAGTTGCTATGATTGTCGCTGGTGCGGCACAAGGCGATGTGCTGAACTGGCAGCATTACATGCTAATCGCTTCACATTTGGGCATGGCTGCTGAGGCGTTGCTGTATTTCAGGTTTATGAAAGCAAGGACTGGGGCGCTTGCCATCGGCCTTGGCTGGCTGCTGCTTAATGATACGATTGATTATACGTATGGCATTAATCCATGGCTTCCGGCCGAGCTTGAAGATGATCTGGATGCTGTACGCACCTTCACGTTCGCATTGTCGATTGCGAGCTTCCTGACTGCATGGCTTGCATTGCGCTTTAGAAAAGACGAATAACAGTGGACATCCCCTCATAGATTGGTCTATGGGGGGATGTCCATGAAATCGCGTATGATCATTCCGTTTATCGTCTGTCTAGCGATGGCGATGGGTACGGCAGGAGTGGCATGGGGCGGCGCGAGTCCTGAAGGAAGCTACGCATTCCTGTTCTCGTCAGGTCCATATCATCAGCTGGAACGAATGGATGAGACGGCGACAGCTTTATATACGGCAGCCTATACCAATAATCGTCAGGCCGCATTTGCCGAATTGCAAAAAATCCATAAGCTGCTAGGCAATGAGATGCTTCGCAGTTACGGAAATGAAGATGGCTGGTCAGCTATGGAAAATGATGCGGCTGCGATTGAACGGGCGTTGACAAGCGGCGTGAAGCATTCGCTGTGGCTGGAGCATACGGTTCGATTGCGCATCGGCGCAGATGCGCTTATCAATGGCAAGGGAGCTTTATGGCATCAATACAAAGTACTGTTGAACCATGATGTGAACGCCATCAAACTGGCTTGGAAGAGACAAGCCGGTGATCCCGTAGCGGCTGCTCGGGCTACGATGCAAGGATTAAGGGAGCATGCGGCCAGAATTGAGACGGCAGCGATGTTCGCAGGCGATTCGATCCGGATGAAGGAATTAATGGAGCGAATCGCTTACGCGGGCCGATTGCTTGACGAAAAGCAATCAACCGTGGCGAAGACGGAGGTCGACCAGTCACTGGAAGCGATTCGTATGGCGGTTAACGGGGTATTTCTGGAGGATAAGCAGACATCGGCTGTTCCAGCCGTAGCGGTGCCAGGGTCTGGCCAGCCGCTGAAGTGGACACTGATGCTTGGCACGTTGATTTCAGCCGTTCTGACCTGGACAGGCTGGCGCAAATATAAGGCAAGGCCGTATGGCGTGAAGAAGCTATAGTCATGCCTGCGGACGGGCAAGTGAAGAGAGCTTGAACGTTATTCTTCTTTAAAACCTTCGCCAAGCACGTCATGAACGTCACTTATGACGATGAATGCTCGGGGATCGATATTGCGAATGATGGTTTTGAGGCGGCGATTTTCGGCCCTTTCCACAACGCAATAGACGATCTCTTTTTTCTGTCCGGAGAAAGCGCCTTTGGCAGGCATCAAGGTTACGCCGCGTTCCAGCTCATGAGTAATGGCCATCGCGATTTTCTCGCCATGATCCGTTATGATGGAGAACGCCTTGGCGGAATAGGCTCCTTCTTGCAAGAAATCGATCATCTTAGAGGCAATAAACACAACGACAAGCGTATACAATACTTTTTCTAAAGAGATATAGAGAATGGAGATGCCAATGATGATGGCATCAAAGGCCAATATAACTTGTCCCATGCTGAAGCTGCGCCAGCGGGTCAGAATCCTCGCAATGATATCGATGCCGCCTGTTGTGCCGCCATACCGGAATACAATACCCAGACCCGTGCCAAGTGTAGCTCCGGCATACAGCGCTGCGAGCATATAATCATTCGAACTTTGGAACGGGACGAGCCAGCCGGAGTGGATGAGGTATTCAATAAGCGCGAGAAATATCGACAACGATCCAGTTCCAATAATGGTATAGAGCATCTGGAATTTGCCGAGTGCCCTCCAGCCGATCAGGAACAGGGGGATGTTAAGCAGCAGTGTTGTGATCGACAGCTTCCAACCGACTGCATAATTCAACAGCACGGCGATGCCGGTTAAGCCGCCTTCCATCAGCTGATTCGGGATGATGAAATAGTGCAAGCCAAAAGCATAGATAGCGGTTCCGAGCAGAATGGGGGGGATGAGGCGCAGCTGATTCCAAATTCTTTTCACAAGCAGGCCCACTTTCTATAAGATCGCTTATCTATAGTATGGCGAAATGATGCATGCGAAAAACATTGATTTCAGACGGACCTATACGGTAACATAGTAACGTGTAGCTATATATGAAAGGAAGCCGCGAAGATGTCAGAGAAGTCATTAGCTGAAGTACAGCGCGAGGTGGACGAGTATATCTCGCAATTCAAGGAAGGCTATTTCAGCCCGCTTGCCCTTATGGCAAGAATGACCGAAGAGGTTGGCGAGCTGGCGCGCGAAATCAATCATTATTACGGCGAAAAGCCGAAGAGGGCGGACGAGGCGGAAAATACCGTCGAGATGGAACTTGGAGATATCTTGTTCCTGCTGTCCTGCTTCGCCAACTCGCTTGGCATCGATTTGACAGAAGCGCACGATAAGGTCATGCAAAAGTTCAACACGCGTGACGCAAATCGCTGGACGAAGAAAAGCGACGAACTGTAAGCAAGCCCCCTACATATGCTGTACCATCACCCCTGTACAAGGAGGATGGGCAGATGGATGGGGAATCCTGCATCAGGAAGGCGTATGAATATATTTTTCACAGCGATTTCGAAGAGGCGATCTATTGGTTTGAGCAAGCGATAGCTGCCGACCCGGATAACGCCGGATATTATCATAAATGCGCCGTATCCTGCGCGCGCAGCGATAAATGGCCCAAAGCGAAAATTTATGCTGATGTGGCTGAGAAGCTGGAGCCGGATAATGAGGAGTACCGTTATCATTCTCAGGTCATACAATCGCGTCTTCTGCTGGCGGAAGCGAATGGGCTGATAGCCGGAGAGAAGTCGGATACGAAGGAATCGGCGGAGCTATTGCGGCATGCGGTCATGCTTGACCCTCTTAGCTTCGATGCGTATTATACGCTGGCGATGGTCTGTATGACTAACGGAGGGCTGGATGAGGCGATCGAGTGCGCCAGGGAGGCGCTGAGGCTCGATCCGAACCACTCGGCGGCACGCAGATTGTTTTCGGATATAAGCCGCAAACGGAGAATGGAACGCATTCGTTCCACGATGAGAAGACGATAAGGAAAAGGTGATAGGGATGACGGTAGAACGGATTAGAGTCGCGGTAACAGGCGCTGGGGGAAGAATGGGCAGAGAGGTAGTCAAGATGGTTCTGGAGGATGAGGCGCTGCAGCTGGTAGCTGCTGTTGATCCGTCCTCCGGACCGGTCGACGCAGGGATATTCGCCGGACATTCCAATACGGGCGTTATAGTAAGCGCGACGTTGGACGAAGCGTTGAGCGGAGCCAAAGCAGACGTGCTCGTCGACTTTACGGTTCCGCAAGCCGCATACGGCAATACGAGAACGGCTATTGAATACGGTGTTCGTCCAGTGATCGGGACAACGGGCTTTACGCCTGAGCAAATCGAAGAATTGGACGGGCTGTGCAAGGAGAAAGGAATCGGCGGGCTGATCGCGCCTAACTTCTCGATTGGTGCCATTCTGATGATGAAATTTGCTGCCGAAGCTTCCAAATATTTGCCCCACGTGGAAATCATCGAATATCACGGCGATCAGAAGCTGGATGCGCCTTCGGGAACATCTATCAAGACGGCCGAGCTAATCTCGCAGGTTCGCGAGGAGCTGCGTCAAGGCAATCCGAAGGAAGAAGAGACGATTGAAGGCGCACGCGGCGGATATTACAATGGGTTCCGCATACATAGCGTCAGACTTCCAGGCGTATTTGCGCAGCAGGAAGTTATTTTCGGCGGCTATGGTCAAACGCTTAAGATAAGACATGATTCGTACGACCGCGCCGGCTATATGCCGGGAGTCAATGTAGCCGTGAAAAAGGTTATGACGTACAGCGGTTTGATCTATGGATTCGAACATATTATGGACTAGCCGACAAGGCGCCATTTTGACATCGGGAGAGGGGAATCGCATGCTGAACATTGCTTTTATCGCGCATGACCGCAAGAAGGACGAGATTGTAAATTTCGTAATCGCCTATGAACATGTGTTCACGCCCCACAATCTTTATTCTACCGGAACGACCGGTACCCGCATTATGGAGCAGACAAGCCTGTCGATCCATCGTTTCATGTCGGGGCCGCTAGGAGGAGATCAGCAGATTGGCGCGCTGGTAGCACAGAACGAGATGGATCTGATTGTCTTCCTGCGTGATCCGCTAATGGCGCAGCCTCATGAGCCGGATATTATCGCTTTGCTTCGCCTGTGCGATGTGCAAGGCATTCCGGTCGCGACGAATATCGCGACGGCAGAGGTGTTGGTCAAGGCGGTAGAGCGCGGCGACTTTGCTTGGCGCGAGCTGGTGCATAAATATAAGCCGGGAGCGAGCGAATAATGGACAAGCTGGATATTCTCGTATTCGGAGCCCACGCGGATGACGCGGAGATTGGAATGGGCGGAACGATTGCCAAGCATACGGCGGCGGGACAGCGAGTTGGCATTTGCGATTTGACCGAAGCAGAGATGTCCTCTAACGGCACCGTGGAGCTAAGGCGGCAAGAAGCCGCTTTTGCCTCTGCGGTGCTTGGTTTATCTGCACGGACGAACCTGCAATTGCCTGACCGTGGCTTACAGCCTAGCCGCGAACAGATCGATGTCATCGTTGCCGAGATCAGACGCTGGCAGCCGCGTATCGTGTTTGCCCCTTATTGGGTAGACCGTCATCCAGATCATATCGCTTGCAGCAAGCTCATTGAAGAAGCTGTCTTTAATGCCAAGCTGCGCAATTATATGCCGCATCTGCCGCCTGTTCAGGTGGAGCAGCTTATTTATTATTATATTAATGATGTCGAGGCTGTATCGCTGATTGTGGATGTCTCATCGACATACGACGTGAAGCAGGAAGCGCTGCGCGCCTACCGTTCCCAGTTCGATCGGTCGCATAGCGCGGATTCGGTTGCTACGCCGCTTACAAACCGTTATGTAGAGCGGGTCGAGGCCAGAGATTCCTTGCTTGGTCAAAGCAAAGGCTGGACGTATGCCGAAGGCTTTGCCATCAAGCGTCCATTCGGCGTCGCATTATTTTGACAAAAGGTACAGCCTGTAGGGAATAGATATAGATATACCACATGAGTGGGGGAGGTGCATCACGAATGGCTAGGAAGCTGAAAATCGGCATTACATGTTATCCGACGCTGGGAGGATCAGGCGTCGTAGCTACGGAATTAGGGAAGCTGCTTGCCGAACGTGGGCACGAAATTCATTTTATTACACATAGCATACCGTTTCGGTTAGGCAAGTTTCATAAAAATATATTTTTCCACGAAGTAGAAGTAAATGATTATTACGTATTCCGTTATCCTCCTTACGATCTTTCGCTTGCCAGCAAGATGGCTCAGGTAGCCAAAATGCAACAGCTTGATCTGCTGCATGTGCATTATGCTGTGCCGCATGCCGTGTGCGCCTATCTCGCCAAGCAGATGATGGGCAACGGACTTAAAACGGTTACGACTTTGCATGGCACTGATATTACCGTACTAGCACAAGACGAATCGTTAAAGGATTTGATCAGACTTGCGATCCATCAGAGTGATGCCGTCACGGCGGTATCCAACGATCTGATTCAGGAAACGAGAAACTTGCTGGACATTTTGACCCCTATCGATCTGACTTACAACTTTGTCGATAAGCGTGTATATTATCCGCGGGAAGTAGCTTCACTGCGCTCCGACTTTGCGGCGCCGGACGAGAAAATTTTGATGCATATTTCGAACTTCCGCCCCGTGAAACGCGTAAGCGATGTGGTGGAAATTTTCGAGCGGGTATCGAAGCGAGTCCCGTCCAAGCTTCTATTGGTAGGAGAAGGGCCGGAGCTGACCAAAATTCAATGCAAGATTAAAAATATGGGGCTTGAGGACCGTGTCCATTTTCTTGGCAAGCAAGAAGACGTCGCACAAGTGATCTCGATGGCGGACGTGTTATTGCTGCCCTCCGAGAAAGAAAGCTTCGGACTGGTGTCGCTTGAAGCGATGGCATGCGGTGTGCCAACGATCGGCTCCAACGCAGGAGGTATTCCGGAGCTGGTTACACACGGCATTACGGGGTTCTTGTCGGATGTGGGCAATGTGGAGGACATGGCGGAAGGCGCCATCAAGCTGCTGACAGATGAGGCGCTTCATGCGAAGTTCAGGGAAGCGTGCTTGAAGCGCGCCAGAAATGACTTCTGTAATGATTCGATTACGGAACAATATGAGTCCATTTATTATCGCGTGCTTGGGATCGATGTTGAAGTACCGGTAACGGTGTGTGAATAAGCGGTCTTATTAAGTAGTGGAGACGGCAGGCGCAAGAAGGGAGGAGCGGATATGAAGCTGCAGCTTACGTCAGAGATGAAGGCAGCCATGCCTTTGATTGAAAAGCTTGAATCGGATGGATATGAGGCTGTATTCGTAGGCGGAGCCGTTCGCGATGCAGTACTGGGATTAGCCGTTCATGATATCGATATCGCAACGTCGGCGTTGCCGGAGCAGGTTATGGGTTTGTTCCCGAAATGCATACCGACCGGTTTGCAGCATGGCACAGTTACCGTTGTACAGCAAGGCGAGACATACGAGGTTACGACGTATCGGACGGAGTCAAGCTATGAGCAATTCCGCAAGCCCTCATCCGTTGCGTTCGTGCTTCAGTTGGACGAAGACCTGCTGCGTCGTGATTTCACTATGAATGCGATGGCGATACGGCAAAGCGGCTACGTGTACGACCCTTATAACGGTCAGCATGATTTGCGTGAGTCACGTCTCCGCTGTGTGGGGAAGGCGAATGATCGCCTGCAGGAGGATGCGCTGCGTATGCTGAGAGCGATTCGCTTTCTCGGCACATACAGACTTCGGCCGGTGCCGTCCCTTTGGCGGGGTCTTAAGTCGTACAAGGGATTGCTCCGCCACATTGCGATGGAGCGCGTACAAGCGGAGCTGGATAAAATGCTGTCGGGCGATGCCCCGGAGAGGGGGCTGGCTTGGCTTGGCGCCAGCGGTCTGTGGGGAGAATTCAAAGAGCCGGCATCTCCGGCATTATTGACCCGTATTCAACAATCTGCGGAATATGACGGTGTTGAAATGGCGTCTTTAAGCTCGCTTGAACATTTGGACGAGCGCTGGGCGGCTATCTTATTGTCGTTGCGAGCCGCTGAGAAGGACGCGCAAGAGCTGCTGGTCAGCCTTAGACTCCCCAACAAAAGAGCAGGGCTGGTTATGACCATCTTGCGGCTTCATACAGAGATGGCTGTGCGCGTGAATGAGGACGATGAATCCCGCATTCGCGCCGCATGGCTGGAAGCTGTCATTCGTTACGGTGAAGAAGCAGCGGGACATTGGCTGCATGTGGTACAAGCACTCAAACCGCAAAGGGGCCAGCTATCCCAGGAAATCGTGAATCGCTTATACTCGATAATGAAGGAAATGCCTGCCAAATCGCTGAAGCAGCTGGCGATAGGAGGCAATGAGCTGCAACAAGCCCTATCCCGAAGGGCAGGTCCATGGATGAGCAGGCTGCTGAATCGTCTGCTGATTGCGGTTGCTTCCGGGGATATTGTGAATGAGAAGGGCAAGCTGATTGAGCAATCCATAATATGGAATGAAGAGGGTACTTATGAAAAGCCATGATCAATTGCTGAATTTGCTGAAGCGTCATCCGGATCAATACGTATCCGGTGCTATGATGAGCCAGGAGCTCAATGTGAGCCGCACGGCGGTCTGGAAGCAGATTCGCAAGCTCGAAACAGCCGGCTATGAGATTGAAGCCTCGACCAAGCTGGGGTATCGGTTGTTGTATTCTCCCGACGAAATAAATAGTGAAAGGTTAGCGGAATCGCATTCTACAGCCAGGTTCGGCCAGTCGATTCACTACTTTGAGCAGGTGAAGTCGACTCAGGATTCGGCGAGAGCGCTAGCGGAGTCCGGGGCGCCGGAAGGGACGCTTGTGCTGGCGGAGGAGCAGACTGGCGGACGCGGGAGAATGGGCCGCGGCTGGGTATCTCCGCAAGGCAAAGGCATATGGATGAGCATGGTGATGCGTCCTCATGTTCCCATTCATTGTGCGCCGCAGCTCACACTGCTGACTGCTGTTGCACTATGCAGAAGTCTAAGGCGTCTGACGGAGCTGCCTATCGGCATCAAGTGGCCGAATGATTTGTTGATTCGAGGTAAAAAAATTAGCGGCATCCTGCTGGAATCGGCAGCAGAGGATGAGCGTCTTAAATATATCGTTGCAGGCGTGGGCATCAGCGTCAATCTGTCCGAAGGGGATTATCCGGAGGAGCTGCTCGCGAAGGCGACTTCGCTTCGCATTGAAGCGGGGCAGCCATTCAGCCGAAGTGCAATTGTCGCTGAATTCATGCAGGAATGGGAGACTCTTTATGATCTCTTCTTACAGGAAGGTTTCAACGCGATTGCAGCGCTATGGGAGTCGTTGTCCGTGTCCATCGGACAGAAGGTTCGTCTCGTTACGCCACAAGGCGAGCTTGAAGGCACGCCGGTAGGATTGGATGAGAGCGGAGCCATTCGAGTAGAACGCGCCGACGGCTCGCTGGTTACGATCTTCTCAGCAGAAATGGGTGAACCGCTGAACCGTTCATAGTCATCTGGCATGATGGTCAATACAGAACGTTTACGAAGTTTGTTTTTTTTGGTACACTACAGATATCAGGCGGTATTCCAAGGAAGCTGCACTGGTAAACTCGCAGATTGAACCGTGTCAATGATTGGTGTTGCACACTCTGCTCTGAGCCGTAGGGACCGAGACAGAAGGAAGCACAACAAGCAACCGTTTCCTTTTTATGTTCGGAACCTTTTTAGCAATCGGCTAAAAGGTTTTTTTGTGTTTAAAATAGCACATAAGTGCAAAAGGAGATGAAAGCGATGAGGAAACGACTGACGATCCACAACCTGCTGAAAATGAAGCAGGGGCGCAATGCGATTTCCGTGCTGACGGCTTACGATTATCCGTCCGCAAAGCTTGCAGAAGAAGCGGGAATTGATGTCATTTTGGTAGGAGATTCGCTCGGAAATGTCGTATTGGGTTACGAGACGACGATACCAGTGACAGTTGACGATATTGTGTATCATTCAAGATCGGTTGCAAGAGCTGCGACGAATACATTTATCGTTGCGGATATGCCGTTTTTGTCCTATGGAGCCAGCAGGGAAACTACACTGCTTAACGCTGCAAAGATCATGCAGCAAGGCGGAGCGCAGGCTCTGAAGCTTGAAGGGGGCGCGGAAATTGCATCCGATGTGGAAGCGCTGGTTCAAGCCGGCATTCCTGTAATGGGCCATCTGGGACTTACGCCGCAATCCGTGCATCAGCTTGGCGGTTATAAGGTGCAAGGGAAGACGGAGAAGGATGCTCAGAAGCTGATGGAAGATGCGCTTGCACTAGAGAAGGCAGGAGCGTTCAGCATCGTTCTGGAGCTCGTGACGGAGCCTGTAGCGGCTGCGATCAGCGAGGCGCTTACTATTCCGACGATTGGCATAGGAGCGGGCAGAGGATGTGATGGACAGGTTCTTGTCTATCATGACATTCTGCAGTATTCCTCCCCATACTTTGAGAAGAAATTCGTGAAAACATACGCCGATATCGGCTCGACTATACGCAGTGCAGTGGAATCTTTTGTAGATGAAGTGAAAACGCGTCAGTTTCCTGCTGAAGAGCATGTGTTCCAGCCAAGCTCCGCTTCACCGACTTCGCTGTATGGAGGAACCGCTGGAGAGCAGCGGAAGAACGCAGAAGAGAGACAGCGAAAGGAAGTACCGCTCGCATGATCGTATGCCGCACAATTGTAGAGTTGAAAGAGCACTTATATGCATTATCCGAAGGCGGGAAGCGTTCGATCGGCTACGTGCCGACGATGGGGTATCTTCATGAGGGACATGCAAGCCTAATGCGGGAAGCGAAGGCGCACAATGATGTCTCCGTACTGAGCATCTTTGTTAATCCGACCCAGTTCGGACCAAACGAAGATCTGGATCGTTACCCTCGTGATGAAGAGCGCGATCTGAAGCTTGCCGATGAATGCGGTATGGATGTGGTATTCTTACCGACGGTACATGAGATGTATCCAACGCCTTCCAAAACCAGCGTCATCGTGGGCGGATTGACAGATCGATTGTGCGGTGCTTCAAGACCAGGACACTTTGACGGAGTCGGTCTTGTTGTCAGCAAATTATTCCATCTGGTGAAACCGGACCGCGCTTACTTCGGAATGAAGGATGCGCAGCAAGTTGCCGTTATTGAGCAAATCGTTCATGATTTGAATTTCGATACCATCATTGTGCCATGCGCGATAGTACGAGAGCCGGACGGTCTTGCGCTTAGCTCGCGCAATGTTTTTTTGTCCGCTGAACATCGGGCGCAAGCTGTGGTCTTGTCCCAATCGCTTGATCAGGCCCGTATTTGGATTCAAGAGGATACGATGACGGCAGGCTTGCTCCAGTCCCGAGTGAAGGAGCGGATCGAATCGGCGCCGGATGCGATTATCGATTATGTGGAACTGCTTCGGTATCCTTCGCTTGAGCCGCTGGAGGAAGAAGAACTTACGTATAAGCTGGATGCGCCGGTACTGCTGGCGATGGCTGTTAAATTTGGAACGACTCGTTTGATTGATAATAGCCTGTACCATCCGAGTGGAGGGGTTTAACATGTTTAGAACCATGATGAAATCCAAGCTGCACCGCGCTACCGTAACGGAAGCGAATTTGAATTACGTCGGCAGCATTACAATCGACGAAGATTTGATGGATGCGGCGGATTTGCTGGAAAATGAAAAAGTGCAGATCGTGAACAATAACAATGGAGCAAGATTCGAAACGTATGTCATCACTGGAGCCAGGGGTTCAGGTGTGATCTGTTTGAACGGTGCGGCAGCCAGACTTGTTCAGCCTGGGGATAAAGTCATTATTATCTCTTATGGCATGATGACAAGCGAAGAAGCCAAATCGTATAAGCCGGTTATTACCATTCTTGACGATGAGAACAAGCCGCTCAAGGTTTTGACTGAGGAATTGCATGCCACCATTATCTAATGGCTGGATAACGCAACATCCCTCACTTATGTAACGACTGGTACGCCGTATGAAAAGAGTGCTGTAAACAAAAAATGAGCGTATCACTCCTTACTCTAAGCGAAGGCGGGATGCGGCATGTTTCAGCATATGTTCAGTTCCATGAACGAATTGCTTGACGGGATCACGAAGCAGTATCCACAAGCAAGCGATCAGGAGCAAATGGCGTTCCTTAAGCAAATCACCGAATTGAAACAGATGAGCGACAGCTTTATCGAGCAATGGTTGATTTTTGAGGAAAAAGTATCTGATTTTCATGACAGCTTCGGTGAAGGGCAGTCAGTCCCAATCGCTCAGACTGTTTTAGAAGAGGAATCGGAATCAATCGAGGGACCAATACCCGTTTATTCGGCTGTGGAGTCATCGACCTGCAACATGTCGGATCTCACGATTCCCGAAGAAGCAGCCTTGATTATTAACAGAGGCCAAGGCTATTATAAATTATTTATGTTTTCGCATGCTGCAGGATTATTTCAAGACGCGATATCGATTGCTCCGGAATGCAATTTAGCCAGGCTTTTTCTAGGCATGAGCCAGATGCATATGCAAAATTGGCAGGAGGCGCAGCGGCAATTTCAATTATTAATTGTGCTGTCGGACTTTCCGAAGTGGCTCGCTTTAGGCTATAATGCCCTTGGGTGCATTCACGCAGTGCACATGAATATTGCCCAGGCGGAGAAGCTGTTTCTCAAGGCCTATGAAGTGTATCCAAGCTTTACGGACTCATTAAATAATTTAAAGTCCTGTCAGGAAACGCCGGGACAATTATCGTTATATTTCGGTAGCACGGAGCTGTGCTGTTTGTGAGAGGATCGGGGAATCAATGAATTATGCTGTACTGGATTTGGAGACGACTGGACATAGCGCGGAAGACGATATCCTGCAGGTTGGCCTTGTCATTGTCTCCGACGAGCTTGACATCGTCAAAACCTATAGCGCGTTTGTAAAGCCGAGAATCCCGATTCCAGCTTTTATTACGGGACTGACTGGCATAACGGAAGAAATGGTGAAAGACGCTCCAGAGCTTAACGAAGTGTTGCTGGAGCTTATTCCACTATTGGATGATGCGGTACTCGTTGCTCATAATGTGGGATTCGATGCCGGATTTCTGAACAATGCGCTTGATCGTTGCGGCTATATGCCCTTCACTGGCAGAAGGCTGGATACGATTGAACTGTTGCGCATCTTTTATCCAAGTATTACGACTTATCAGCTTGGCGCAGTCGCCGAGCAATTCGGCATCGACAATCATCAGCATCACCAAGCTGACAGCGATGCGATGGCGACTGCCCTTATTTTCATCGAGATGGTCAATAAATTGCGCTCCATGCCGCTGCTTACCGCGCAGCGGCTCTCTGCGTTAATTGATGAAAGCAAGGATTTGCATTGGTTTCTCAAGCAAAACGAAAAAAGAATCGAGCAAAATACCGTTTTCGATATGGGTGACTACGACTTTTATCGTCAATTCGCATTGAAAGCGAAGGAATGGAGCGAGGAGAAGGCGCCAAGGGGAGATGATCCCGCTGGCGAAGGGGTCCTTGACAACATTACTTTTGATGATTATTTGGAGCAAGTCAGATCTCGTTTCCAGGACAAGTTCGAGCGGTATGAAGAGCGCGAGTCACAAGTGATGATGTTCCGCGAAGTGTATGAAGCGCTTACGCAGGGCAGACATCTTCTGATCGAAGCGGGTACAGGCACAGGAAAGTCGCTTGGTTATCTCATACCGGCGCTTTATTACAGCATTCAAAGCAAAAGCAAAATTGTCGTGAGCACTCATACAATCAACTTGCAGGAGCAGCTCCGTCAACGTGATTTGCCTTTGCTTGGAGAAGTGCTTCCTTTTCCGTTCAAGGCTTCCATATTCAAAGGCAGAGGCAATTATTTATGTCTGCGCAAGTTCGAGGGCAAGCTGAACGCGCAAGACATGGTGGCTCCGATCGAAGATCCTATTACGGCTGCACAAATGGTGGTTTGGCTTGGCGAGACGGAAACCGGTGATCAAGAGGAGCTGAATTTCGGCAGCCGCGGCGCCGACTTTTGGTCAACTGTAGCCAGCGATGCGGATTCTTGCCTGAATCGGGCATGTCCTTGGTTCAAACGCTGCTATTACCATCGCGCCAAGCACGAATCAAATTTGGCAGATGTATGTATCACGAACCATTCCATGTTGTTTACGGATGTTCAGGCGGATCACCGACTGCTTCCTACATACAATCATCTTGTTATTGATGAAGCTCACCATGTGGAAGAGGTAGCCGGCAAGCATTTGGGCATGAACGTTCATTATTTCACACTCGTGCAAGCGATGATTCGCTTGTATCGCGACAATCGATCAGGTCTGTTGCCTTCCCTTCGCCTCCGGCTTCAACAGGAAGGCGACGATCATGTGCAGGCCTGGACGGAGACGATCGATACGATCATTCCGATCTTCCAGGAAGTGAAGGAGCATTGGGATAAGCTGTTCGAAATGTTTTACGCCTTTGCATCCACAGAATCAGACAGCGTTAGCGATAATGGCTCTTTAGTGAAACGTCTTAGTACGGGCAAGCTGCCGACAGGCTGGGATGAAGTAATTGCCGTTGAAAACAATGTTCATGTTGAGCTGACCAGGGTAATCAAGACAGCGGAGAAGATGATGAATGATGTGAAGGATCGCGTTGATGACTTGTCTATTCAAGCATCGTTGACCGATCTTAACGGAGCGCTTCGCGATCTAAGCCGCGTAAAAGACGAGCTGAGATTGTTTACGAAGCTGGAAGATAAGCAGTATGTCTATTGGCTGGAAGCCAGTACAGCCTATCGTCAACGTTCTATGCAGCTTTACGCTGCGCCAGTCGATGTCAGCAGTCAATTGCAAAAATATTTCTTTGATGCGAAGGACAGTATTGTGATGACTTCGGCAACCTTGACGGTACAAAAAAACTTTCAATATGCGGAGGAGCAGCTCGGTCTTGAAGGTTATGAGAAACAAGGAAAACTGAAAACCGTATTGCTGCCGTCTCCGTTCAATTATAGAGAGCAGGCGCTAGTCGTCATTCCAAGGGATTTCCCGGTGTTGAAGGGGGCTTCGGTAGACGAAGCGTATATGGACAAGCTAGTCGGATCGCTGGCTGATACGGCCGTAGAGACAAAGGGCAGAATGCTCGTTTTGTTCACGTCCTACAAAATGCTCAAGCAAGTGTATGATCCTCTGAAGCAGAGGCTTGACGCAGCTGGAATTCAAACGTTGGGCCAAGGCATTGACAGCAGCAATCGGACAAAGCTGACACGCAGATTCCTTCAACAGCCGGAGTCTGTATTGCTGGGTACGAGCAGCTTCTGGGAAGGGGTGGACATTCCAGGAGAAGGGCTTGTCTGTCTGGCGATTGTCCGATTGCCGTTCCAGCCTCCCAATCATCCGCTTGTGGAAGCCAAGTCGGAGCTTCTGCAGCGGCAGAAGCAAAATCCGTTCATGAAGTTGTCCATTCCTCAAGCAGTCATTCGTTTTAAGCAAGGATTTGGCCGATTGGTTCGAACTGCGCATGACAAAGGAATCGTCATCATCTATGATACAAGAATCATCGATACTTATTATGGAAAGCACTTCCTGTACTCATTGCCGGGACCGAAGATCGAGACCATGCATACGAATCAGATGGTTCCCCGCATGCAGGAATGGCTGTCCCAGAACAGGGCAGAAGGCTGATCAAGTTTTCACGCATACAACCCCGATTAGAAGGAGTTGGTACCCATGAAGTCTGCAAAAATATCCGAGGCGGTCGTCAGACGACTTCCGATTTATCTACAAGTGCTGAATGAACTGCATATTAGGGAAATACAGACCGTATCATCGCAGGAACTGGGCGTGAAGCTGGATCTGAATCCCGCTCAAATCCGCAAAGATTTGGCTTACTTCGGCGAGTTCGGCCGTAAAGGCATAGGCTATGATGTCCTGTATTTGATTGAGAAGATCAGGCAGATTCTAAAATTAAATCAGACGATCAAAGTTGCGCTGGTTGGCGCCGGCAATCTCGGACGAGCATTATGCAATTATAATAAATACTCCAAGGATAACATGCAGATCACGGCCGTATTTGATGTTCATCCTGAGAAGATCGGCACAGATATCAACAATCTGGTCGTACAGCCGATGAGTGAGCTGGAGAAGGTTGTTGCCGAACAGAAGATTCGAATCGGCATCATTACCGTTCCGGCTCATGAAGCACAGAACGTTGCGAATCAATTTATAACCGTAGGTGTAGAAGGAATATTGAATTTTGCTCCCGCTATCCTTCGCGTGCCGGATGAAGTACGTATCCATAATGCGGATTTCACCAGGGAATTGTTAAGCTTGGCTTATTATTTGAATCATGAAGGAGACGTAAGCGATGACTCAGCTGTGGATTGAGAACGGCCTGTTCGTCACGATGGACGACGCGGCAAAAACAGTAAAAGGACATATGGTTGTGACGGATGGCCTGATTACATATGTTGGACCCGAAGCTCCAACGGACTTGTCTCCTGATGTCCAGAGACTGGACGGCAGCAGGCTTGCTTTTATGCCGGGATTGGTAAATACACACGGTCATGCGGCGATGACTCTGCTTAGAGGTTACTCTGACGATCAGAACCTGCAAGTATGGCTGGAGCAGAAGATGTGGCCGATGGAAGCCAAATATGTAGATGCGGATACGAAAGCCGGAAGCGCGTTAGCTATCGTCGAGATGCTGCGTACAGGTACGACCGCATTTGTCGATATGTATGATCGAATGGAGCAAGTGGCGACGATGACGGAGCAGGGGGGGATTAGAGGGATTTTAACCCGCGGTGTCATTGGCTTATGTTCTGAAGAAGAGCAGAGAGCTAAGCTGCAGGATGCGATTTCATTCGCCAAGGAATGGAACGGCAAAGCCGACGGAAGAATAACGACAATGCTTTCCCCGCATGCGCCGTATACATGTCCTCCTTCATACATTGAGAAATTTGTAGAAGCGGCTCATGAGCTTGATCTGCCTCTCCATACTCATATGTCCGAGACGCTTGCTGAAGTGGAGCAGAATGTACGGGACTACGGCGTAAGGCCAGTTGAGCATTTGGATCGCTTAGGTTTCTTCTCGCGTCCATCCCTCGTTGCACATGCCGTTCATCTGACAGACGACGAGATTGCATTGCTTGCGAGTAAAGGCGTGTCCGTCTCACACAATCCGGTAAGCAATTTGAAGCTTGCCTCCGGAATTGCAAGGCTTTCGGATATGATGAAGGCCGGTGTGAAAGTATCTCTGGGTACAGACAGCGTAGCGAGCAACAATAATTTGGACTTGTTCGAAGAAATTCGTTATTCTGCTCTGTTGCATAAAGGTGTATCGGGTGATCCAACAGCTATTCCTGCATGGGAGGCGCTTAAGCTTGGCACTACCTATGGAGCAGATGCGATCTGGCAGGGGGATTCCATCGGCAAGCTTAAAGTCGGCTACAAGGCAGACTTTATTGCGATTGATCTGGATCAGCCGCACTTCTATCCGCTAACGGATATCGTTTCTCACCTGGTCTATGCCGGGACGGGCCGCGATGTGAAGCATGTATGGGTCGATGGCCGTCAGGTTGTACGCAGCGGTGTCTGTACACTTCTGGATGAAGAGAAAATCCGGTATGAGGCAGCCGCAAGCTTCGAGCGGTTACTGAACGGCTAATGAGAGCGGTGGAAAGGAAAAGGCCGCCGTTCATGACGCCAAAGCGATGGTTGTTTGGGATTATCGCTTGTATCATTGCTTTTGGAGTATGGTTTGGCTTTTACTTCCGCGAGGTGCAAACGCCGAAGTGGTCCGAGGAAGCCGCCATGCGAGACGCTGTCATGGCTACTGGGGAAATAGCTGTTCTGGAGAAGCTGTACAAACATGTCTGGGAAGCTACAACATGGATTGCTCAGGGTTCGACGGAAGAAGAGTCGGAGCTTTACGTCTTTTTGAATGATGAGGGAGCTTTACTGCATCGTATTAAAGCTGATGAGGTCTTGTCTGAAGATCAATTTAGAACAAAATGGTTAAACGAGCATTCTGGTGCATCCATGATTCGTGTAACACCCGGCTTATTCCGTGAACAGCCGGTGTGGGAAGTGTATTATAAGGAGCCGGAAGGCAATAAGGAACGATACAAATATCAATTCTACAGCTTTAATCTGCAAGCGACCTTAATTGAAACTTATACATTACCGACAAAAACGGGACCATGATGGTCCCGTTTCCTGTTTTTACAGGACACATCGTATATATTTATGTGATATACTAACGTATAGCAAATGTGATAGATAAGTGATGTATTCATATAAACAAAAGTACTGGAGGGATATTGGTATGAGAAAGCTTCGTATGATGCCGATCGCTATAACCGTTGTGATATCCGCTGCAGCACTATTTGGCGGATGGATGCTGTACAAGCAAGTTGCGGTAGCTTCACCGTTGACAGATGCTGTTACGCAAGTACCCGGTATCGTAAAAGCCGAGAAACCTGTTATTGAGCAAGATAAAGTACGCTTATCGGTCGAGCTGTCAGATGAGGCCAGTCTGAAAGATGTTTATGCATCTGTAACAAAGCAGGGCAAAGCTATTGCCGGCAAACGCAATCTGGATATCGCCATTCAAAATGAGGAAGATGCGTTATTGAACAGCATTTGGCAAACAGCATTATTCGACATTGCCGAAGCGATGGAAACCAAGTCCTATTCCGATATTCCGAAAACAATGGAGCGTGTCGCTTCCGAGCATAAGGATGTTGTTACCGTAACCGAGATGGATGAGTCCAACGTATATGTGACTTTGAGAAACGGAGAGGGTGCCAAATATATCGTATTGCCTAGAACGCCTAATCATATGGGGGTGTGGCCAAATGCGTAAATACGGATTGGAGCTGGCTGTAGGATTCATACCGGTACTCTTTTTGTTTTTGTTATTTCTAGGCGTTAACGTATTGCCTTTTTTAATGTTGGCGGCTGTCGGAGTTGCTCTGTTTTTTATGGCAAGAGGCCGCGGCAAGCTGACCGCACTATCGAATGGCAAGTCAAGAAGCGAAGTAAAGTCTCCGTCGTTTACCTTTGAGGATATTGGCGGACAGGAACGTGCAAAAAGTGAGCTTATTGAGGCGCTTGACTTTCTGGTCAAAAAAGAACAGATTGCGAAGCTGGGCATCAGACCTCTGAAAGGCATACTCATGGCGGGACCGCCTGGGACGGGCAAGACCCTGCTTGCCAAAGCAGCGGCTCAATATACCGATTCCGTCTATTTGGCTGCTTCGGGCAGTGAGTTTGTTGAAATGTACGTAGGTGTGGGTGCAGGTCGCATCCGCGATCTCTTCAAGGAAGCACGCACAAAGGCGAAAAAAGATGGAAAAAGCAGCGCAGTTATTTTTATTGATGAGATCGAAGTTATTGGCGGCAAGCGTGATGGGGGACAGCAGCGTGAATATGACCAGACGCTGAATCAGCTATTGACAGAGATGGACGGCATTCATGCCAATGAATCGCCGCGCATTCTGATGATTGCCGCAACCAACCGGAAAGAAATGCTCGACAGCGCGTTGCTTCGCCCGGGCAGATTCGACCGTCATATCGGCGTAGAACTGCCGGACAAGAAGGGCAGGCTTCATATTCTGAACATTCATGCGGGCAACAAGCCGCTGGAGGACGACATTAATATGGAGAGCATAGCCGAGCAAACGTACAGCTTCTCTGGCGCTCAACTGGAAGCGGTTATGAACGAAGCGGCGATCTACGCCATGCGCGAAGATCATGCGACGATTGGAGAGCGTCATCTCACGATGGCGATCGACAAGGTAATGCTAGGAGAGAAGACAGATCGGGAGACGTCGCAGGAAGAACGCGAGCGAGTTGCGCTGCATGAGCTTGGACATGCCATTATGGCGGAGATTGTCCGTCCGGGAAGCGTATCGCAAGTAGCGCTATCCCCGCGCGGCGGTGCGCTTGGTTATGTGCGTCACCAACCTCAGAAGGACCAATACTTGTATACGACACCATTTCTTCACGGTCAAATTATGATTACGCTTGGAGGCGCTGCTGCTGAAGAGATGTTTTACGGGGAACGCAGCACGGGCTCGCGCGGTGATTTCGATCAGGCTGTCAGTATTGTGAAGACACTGGTCGAGTCGGGCTTGACGTCGCTTGGCATTATCGACGCTTCCATGATGACGCCTGACAAATGGGCTGATGTGACGAAGAGCATCTTGGATGAGCTGATGGAGAAAACGAGACGGCAGCTTGAAGAGCATCGACAAGTGTTTACGGACTCGCTTGCAACACTGCTTAAAGAGGAATCGTTGGACGGCGACGGCTTTAGAGCCTTGCTGGCCAAAACAACTGCAGCTTAAATTGATAAAATTGTCTACAATATTACAATTTTAAGGCGGACTTTGTGTCTGCCTTCTTTTTTGGTCGAATTACGTTATAATAAAGGGGAAACTATCAAGAGGGAGCAATTGCATCAATGATTAAAAAGGTTGGAGTTATCGGCTTGGGCACGATGGGCCAGGGTATTGCGGAGATGTTGGCCGCAAAAGGACTTGACGTTATCGTGATCGAGCAAACAAAAGAACGACTCGCATACGGGTTGCACATGATTGAAATCAGCTTGGATAAGCAAATCGAGAAATGGGCTCTAACAGGAGCGGAGAAGAAGCTTATCCTATCCAGAATACAATCGGCATCATCCTACGACGAGCTTGCATGCTGCGAGCTTGTCATTGAGACGATATCGGAAGATTTGGATGCCAAAAAAGAAGTATTCAAAAAGCTCGACGCGATCTGCGGAGAGAATGCGATTCTGGCCAGCAATACGTCGACGCTCAGCTTGACAGAGCTTGCCAGCGTAACCAAGGTGCCGAATCGCGTCATCGGCCTTCATTTTATATACCCTGTATCTAAAATCGATCTGGTTGAAATCGTCCTGGGCTTAAAGACGTCTGATGATACGTTCGCCCGCACGAAGCATTTTGCAGAAGAAGTTCTTCAGATGCAAGGCATCATGGTATTTGAGTCTCCAGGCTTTGTGACGTCTCGCTTGATCTGTCTGTTCATCAACGAGGCATTGCATGTACTGGAGGAAGGTGTAGCATCGGCAGAAGATATCGATAATGCGATGCGTGTCGGCTATTCCTTCCAGCATGGCCCGTTCGAGATGGCAGATCGTTTCGGTCTAGATTCTGTTCTGGCAGCGCTTGAGCGCATGTTCCGCGAATATGGAGAATTGAAATACCGTCCATCCATCGTTCTTAAAAAGATGGTGCGTGCCAGACATCTTGGAGCCAAGACAGGCGTCGGCTTCTTCCAATACGATAAGGATGGGGATCGAATCTGATGAAAGTATTGGTGATTAATGCTGGCAGCTCCTCGCTGAAATACCAGCTATACGAGATGTTGAATGAAAATGTCCTGGCAAGCGGACGCGTAGAGCGCATTGGCATGGATTCGTCCATTGTTACGCATGAGCCGGCAGATAAGCCGGAAGTACGCGATGTAAGCGAGATTCTGGATCATGTAACGGCTGTCAAACGTGTTATTGATATGATTACGCACAAGGAGTATGGCGTTATCGGCTCGATGTCGGAGATTGACGCAGTGGGTCATCGCATCGTGCACGGGGGCGAAGTGTTCAAGGGTTCTGTTCTTGTAACACAGGAAGTGAAGCTGGAAATTCGCCGTCTGTTTGATCTTGCGCCTCTGCATAATCCTGCCCATATGATGGGGATTACAGCTGTTGAAGCTGTTATGCCTGAAGTGCCGCAAGTGGTCGTGTTCGATACGGCGTTCCATCAGACGATGCCTAACACTTCGTATCTGTATCCGGTTCCTACTGTTCTGTATCGCAGGCACAAGATTCGCAGATACGGATTCCATGGTACTTCCCATGCATATGTGAGCGATAAGGCGGCTCGTTACTTGAACAAACCGCTTCAGTCGCTGAAGATGGTAACCTGCCATATTGGCAACGGAGCAAGCTGCGCGGCCATTCTCGACGGGAAGTCATTCGATACGAGCATGGGCATGACGCCGCTTGAAGGATTGATGATGGGCACACGCAGCGGTGACATTGACCCAGCGATTGTGCCATTCGTTATGAATAAAGAAGAGCTTACGCTTAATGAAGCCAATTCCATGTTGAACAAACATAGCGGCATGCTGGCTATCTCCGGAATAAGCAGCGATATGCGCGAAGTAACGGAAGCGATGCATGAAGGCGACAAAAACGCAAAGCTGGCTTTCGATATGTACACGTATAGATTACGCAAGTATATTGGCGCCTACGCTGCGGCCATGAACGGCATTGACGTTCTTGTCTTCACAGCGGGCGTCGGCGAGAATTCGCCGGATGTACGCGAGGCGGTATGCGAAGGCATTACGTTCCTGGGCATTGAGCTGGATAAAGAAAAAAATCGCATTAGAAGCAAGGAAGCAAGAGAAATATCTACGCCTAATTCGCGAATCAAGGTACTTGTCGTTCCAACAAACGAGGAGCTGCTTATTGCACGCGATACAAATACGATTGTAAAAGAGCTACAGAATTAACAACCATTAATCGTCGTAAATCTGTTTCCTTTACAACACGATTGCTTGAGAGGAGAGGCTGGGCATGAACGACGAACTATGGAAAGCCTATACGCATGGCATTGCCGCCGCAATTGGCGAAGGGGGCGTCCATATCCCCAGCCTCCTCCTTCAAAGCTACAGCAGAGTAGGGCTCTCCGACTCGGAGGCGATGCTGTTGCTGCAAATTATGCTTTATGGACAAGCTGAGCGGAATGACTTCCCCACGCCGGAAGAATTGGCAGAGAGAATGGGTGTAAATGTCCGCCAAATTGGCGTGATGCTGGGCCGTTTAATGAAGGACGAATTTCTCTCCATTGACGATTACATCGACGATGTGACAGGCTTGCACAGCGAACGCTACAACTGGAGCGGCTGGCTCATGAAAGCATCCGAATGGCGAGCGAAATCGAAGCGTCAATCCAAAAAAACGGACAAGCAACCCATTGCTATGGAGAAGAGCGCTCCTGCATCCAGTTTATTTTCAGTCTTCGAGCAGGAATTTGGCAGGCTGCTGTCGCCCATGGAATGCGAGACGATTGTCAGCTGGCTGGACAAGGACCGTTATTCCGAGGAAATTGTCCTGTTCGCTTTGAAGGAAGCTGTATTCGCAGGGAAAATTAGTTTGAAGTATATTGACCGCATCCTGATTGAATGGAGCCGCAATCGAATTACGAATGCGGATGAAGCCAGAGCGCATGCGGGTAAGTTTCACGGAGGCAGGGCATAAGCGCTTGTCTACCATTAGAGGAAATGAATGATAGCCTTCGCCGCCAATTGGCAGCGAAGGCTATTTATATGCTAAAGAGTAACCTGCAGGATTTCAGGAAGCTATGGTTTTGCTGCATACAGGATGGACACATGGGTTCCCAACTGTTCCGTAACAATGGAGTAGCCGCGTTGCTGGAACCATGGGATGAGCTCTGGCAACATAGAAGGAACCAGTCCGGCCATCCGCATAGCATCCGCTTCTTGCCGAGCTTGCAGATCAGAAGAGGTGCATTCATGATTATACGCATCATTCATCATGCCGGTTATGACAAGCCGTCCGCCAGACTTGAGGGAACGATCCATCTCGCCCAGCGCGAGCAGTTGAGCAGAGGTTCCAAGATGTTGAAGGGTGAAGCTGCATGCGACAAAATCAAATAATTGCGTAAGAGGCAGAGAAAGCAGATTGCCTTGCCTCGCATCCACCTGGGGCAGACGCTCTCTCAATAAGGCTAGCATTTCGCTCGACTGTTCCACGGCGGACATCTTGGCACCAGTAGCGCATAGCAAGGCTGTCAAATTGCCGCCGCCAGCACCTACCTCCAAGCCTGTCTCATGTGCAGCAGGATCGAGCCACTCCATCGTGCGTCGAATCGCTTGCTGATACTGCTGCTGTCCGATTACGCCAGCCAGCGCGATGAGAGGGGCTTCATAGCCGTATTGCAAAGCAAGCCCATCATAATTCCACTCGTCGCTCCAGGAGGTGCGCAGCGCTCGATTATGTCGAATACGAGCAGCCGCACGTTCGGCATCTTCTAGAATGGGCGAACCTTCGTGCTGCCAACCGGCAATGGTCTCATCGAAGGCCCGGAGCGCATCCAGCGCGCTGGTCAACTCCTCATGGAGTCTGACCCGTGCTTGGTCGACTTTGCGAATAAGACGTTCCGGCTGATCGATAAGCGGCAGAGTCTCTGCAATTTGGGCTATGGACATTCCCAGCTCGCGCAAGGAAACGATCCAGCGTAAACGCATAATATCGTCCTCCGAGTAGCTGCGGTAGCCATTATCATTCGTTTTGTGAGGGGTCACAAGTTTCTTTTCCTCATAGAAACGAAGGGTTCTGGGGGTAACGCCTACCATGGTGGCTGCTTCGTGCACTTTCATAACTAGTGAATTCCTCCTGTACACCGAACATGATCATCTCTTCATTATGAACGTTGACGCAGCGGCAAAGTCAAGCGCAACACATAGATTCATATTCTACGAAAAAAAGCTGCCAAAAGGGATTGTTGAACCCCCTAGGGCAGCTTTTTCAACTAGTTGAACGGCGTTTAACCTCAATGCTTATACGCCGCGCTTCAACAGCTCCAAGCGATAGACGTATTCGAAAATAAATTCAAATGCTTCGAGGTGACGCTTGGCTTCGAAAGCATTGGCGCCCCAAGCGTAAATGCCATGCTTGCGAAGCAAGATGCCTGGAATTTCGCGGTCGATACGCTCCGTTATTTCAGGCACGATGGAAGGGATATGGGCGAAGTTCGACACAATCGGAATATCGATATGCTTCTCTTCTTCCCAGATGTTGAATCCTTTGATCAGCTCGACGCCATCAACTGGAACAGACTTCCGGTCCCAGAATTGCTCGGAGATGACGTTATTGAACACGGAATGGATATGGAAGATAGCGCCGGCGCCGGTCAATCGATAAATCTCGCAATGAATCAGCGTTTCTGCCGACGGCTTTAGCGATGTTGCTTCACATGCCTTGCCCGTTTGGTCTACAAACAAATAATCCTCAGGCGTATGGACGGTCTTGTCCTTGCCGCTTGCCGTAATGGCGAATTGGAATTGTTGGGGCGAATAGTCGCCTACACGAACGGACAAGTTGCCGCTAGTGCCAGGAAACCAGCCTCTCGACGCGAATAGCTCCTTCACTTCACGCAGTTCGCCTAATGCACGCTGTTTGTCTTCTGTACGGATTTGATCAAAACTCATGATGAAAACTTCCTTTCTTCGTTCATGGCAGCGATAATGTCATGAAAGGTATCGAATTCGGTATGCGATATGCCAAGCTCTCTGCACTTGGTGGTCAGATGGGAGCGGGAGTAGACCACATCGGCTAATTTGGCGCCTTCAAAGTCAGTTACACTGTCCCCGATAATAATCCGTTCATACTCGCCTTCCGGGAATTGCCGCATAATCGTTGTTTTACACATGCCGCATTTATTGTTGCAATTCCCGTCACAAGGATGCGGCCATAAGATTTCGATATGCTCGCCCGAGAAGTCGCTGCCATTGCAATAAATATGATCACGTGCAATATCGAATGGTTCCAGAACGGGGAAGACGAAAAAATCGATGCCGCCGCTCGTGACGTAAAAGTCGATATGATGCTCCCGGCAATAAGCCAGAAATTCGGCAAAGCCTTCCCGAATACGCACATTGTTGATGCCGAAGGATACGACCTCTTCCTGCATAGAAGTGGGGAGGAGGCGGAACAGGGCGCCAACTCCTTCCTTAATCGATAGCTCCGTCGAGATCGTACGCTTGGCCAGATCTTCCCAGCCCTCGGGATTAAAATGTTTAATAATCGCAATAATGTTGTCATTCACTGTAATTGTGCCGTCGAAATCGCAAAAAATGATGCGTTTCTTAGTTGTTGTGGATTGCGTCATGCTTCTTTAATCCCCCATGCAGTTATTGCGGCTTGCAGCGCCTCGTTGCCTTCAGCAGCAGCGGCCTCAAGCAGCGGAGTGCCGCTGAGCGCAGCTTGAATCGCTTGGCGGAACGCATGTCCGCCTGCGGCTGTGCCCATTGGATGCCCATGGATGCCGCCTCCGGCATTCACGACGACATCGGTTCCGAAGTCTTTCAGAATAAGCGGAACCAGACCAGGGTGGATGCCAGCGGACGGAACCGGGAAGCTTGTACGCAGTTGATGAAGCGGGCTAAGCAAGGCATCCTTCACTGCCAGATTTTCTTCCTTCGGCATAACGACCGAGCCGTACGGGGATGGGAACAGCACCAGATCAGCGCCGGCCAGTCTCATCAGCTTGCCTAGCAGCAGAGAAGCCCCAATGCCATAATGAGGCGAAGGGTAGAATGCGCCTGCAAGCGCTGGATGCGCTGCGATCGGCACGTTGATCTCCGGATCTTTGCTAAGCTCATGCATGACATCATACCCGTACGACAGCACGTTGAACAATAGGGCGTTAGCGCCTGCCGCAACCGCTTTTCGCGCATTCGCCGCAAGCTGGGAAGTAGGACCGGTCAGATTAACGGCATAAAGCAGCTTCTGTCCAGTCTCTTCTTGTGCCTTTCGAGCGGCTTCCATACAAATTTCTACCCGTTTCTCCAACGGAGTAAGCGGGTTCTCGAACAGAATCTCATCATCTTTGATCAAATCGACGCCGCCAAGCGCCTGCTTGTAGAACTGCTCCTGCAGATTGGCAAGATCATGGCCTACAACGGATTTGAAGATACTCATCAAGAGCGGACGGTCATGGACGTCTAGCAAGTCACGTACGCCTTGCAGGCCGAAACGTGGGCCAGGGAAGGCCGAGGCGAAATTTTCGGACACGTCCAAGTCAATCAGCTTGATTCGGCCATCCATAGACAGCTTCCCAAATACGGTAACGAGCAGGGCAGGAATATCCTGACTGAAGTTAATATCGGGGTACGCAATCCGAATATCGGCATAGCGCTCTCCGGCAGCTCCATTCGCGGGTTCATGCACCTCAACGGAAAGTACCTTGCCGAGATGCTTTTCCATTTCTGCTTTTTTGGCTTCCGGCAGTTCCGTCCAGCTGCCAACGGTTAATCCAACGGCGATCGAAAGCGCCTTTTTATGAAAATCAGCTCTATCATCATAAGAGCGATAAGTCGCAATACATACTTGGCTCATTCTGCAATACTCCTTTCAATAACAGTCCCGATCTCGGCGGCGCGCTCGGAGGAGCGCAGCATGCCTTTCACAATGGCCTCCGGCAAACCGGCTTCTGTCATCGTCTCGATAGCGGCTTGTGTTGTTCCATTCGGCGACGTTACTTTGCGTCGCAATTGTTCCGGGCTTTCACCGGTCTGCTTCACCATCTGGGCAGCGCCGAGCACAGTCTGAACGACCAGCTCTTTTGCTGTATCCGGATCAAAGCCAAGCTTCTCGGCAGCTGTCAACATCGCTTCCATCACTAGGTATACATACGCAGGGCCGCTGCCAGAGACGCCAACTACGGAGTCTTGAAGCGATTCTTCGACAACCGCGTTAATGCCAATGGATTGGAACATCGCTTCGCTGATCAAGCGCTGAGAAGACGTAACTTTCGATGAGTAGCTGATGCCCGTTGCTCCAAGACCGATTGTGCTGGATGTATTGGGCATAGTTCGGACGATAGGCTGCTCCTCGCCAAGCAGCCGCTCCATGGAAGCAATCGAAAGTCCGGCGATGACGGATACAATCAATTGCTTGGAATGGAGAAGGGGGGCGATAGCCGCAATGGCTTCCGCCGCATCCTTCGGCTTCATGGCTAAAAATATAATGTCAGCTTCCTTCAAATACGTATCATTGTTCGTGCCTTGCAGAACGGTTTGAACGCCATAGCGGTCATGAAGCTCTGTCAGGCGCTGTTCATTGCTGCGATTGAGCATCGAGATTTGTCCAGGCTCAACAAGCTTATTATGAATTAAGCCACGGGCAATCGCTTCTGCCATGGAACCTGCGCCGTAGAAGCAGATTCGCATCGTAGTGATGCCACGCTCCATGTTTTCGGTCATCATAGTCATTTCTCCTAACCTCTAATTTGGCCACTGCCCGTAATGCGATATTTGGTTGACGTAAGAGCGGGCAAGCCCATCGGACCGCGCGCGTGAAGCTTCTGCGTGCTAATACCAATCTCTGCGCCGAATCCGAATTCGAAGCCGTCTGTAAAACGGGTAGACACGTTATGATATACCGCTGCTGCGTCCACTTCTTGCAGGAAGCGATCCGCATGATGTGCGGTCTCGGTTACGATGCATTCAGAATGTTTGGTGCCATATGTGCGGATGTGGTTCAATGCTTCATCAAGCCCAGCTACTATTTTAACATTTATAATATAGTCATTGTATTCCGTGCTGAAATCTTCCGAAGTTGCAGCTTGAATGCCGCCAAGTATAGCTTGTGCTTGCTCGCAGCCTCTTAACTCCACATTTGCTTGAAGCATAGGCTCGACCAGCGTCGCCAATTGCGCCGCAGCAATGTTTTGATGTACGAGCAGCGTCTCGATCGAGTTGCATACAGAAGGGCGCTGTACTTTCGCATTAAAGGCAATGGCGGAAGCCATCTCTATATTCGCCGTATCGTCCACGAACACATGACAGATGCCGGCGCCAGTTTCGATGACAGGAACGGTCGCATTTTCGACCACATTGCGAATAAGGGCTGCGCCGCCGCGCGGGATAACAACGTCGAGCAGTCCGTTCAGCTTTAGCATTTCGTTTACAGATGCACGATCGCTGTCTTCGATAAGCTGAATCGCATCCGAAGGCAAGGCCGTTGTTTGCAGCGTATCTTTTAGAATCTCAATGATTTTACGGTTGGAGGACAGAGCTGCGGAGCCGCCTCGAAGCACGACACAATTGCCGGTTTTCAAGCAAAGGCCTGCAGCATCGACCGTTACGTTCGGGCGCGCCTCATAGATCATGCCAATGACGCCTAGCGGTACACGGTGCTTCTCTACCTTCATGCCGTTCGGCCGCTGGAAGGATTCTAACAGCTCGCCAACTGGATCGGGAAGCTCCACAATTTGCCGCAATCCTTGAGCAATTTCTGTCACGCGATCGCTGTTCAGCGCAAGCCGGTCGAGCAGAGATTCGCTTGTGCCGTTATCTCGGCCGCGCTGCAGGTCTTCGGCATTCGCTTCGATAATCTCTGCTTGTCTAGCGATCAACGCATCTGCCATTGCCGACAATGCGGCATTTTTCTGTTCTGTCGTCAGCTTGTTCATCAGGGCTGCCGCGTCTTGCGCCAATGTTGCTTTTTCTCTCACTTCACTTATCATTCCAGTTCCCCTCCCAGTTCATATGAGCATTCGATATCATTTCAATGTAATCCATTCATCCCGATGAACAACTTCAATACGAGTAACGTCCACTCGGCGTGTGACTTCCTCCGAGCTTAATCCGGCGGCCGCTTGAAGCTGCCATGTCGCGTAATTGACTACGCCTCGGCCCAGCACTTCGTTCTGGCTATTGACGACCTCGACGACATCACCTGGATGGAAGTCTCCTTCAGTGGCTGTCACACCGGCAGGGAGAAGGCTCTTGCCGCCCACCAGCAGTGCGGTCACGGCACCGTCGTCCACAGTAATACGTCCTTGCGGCACGGAATGGAATCCGAGCCATTGCTTTTTCATCGGGAGGCTGTGCAGCTTCGTATCGAAATAGGTACCTCGACCGCTGCCGTCAACGGCGCGGGTGAGATCGCCGTCCAATTGGACTTTGCCGATAAAGGCACCAACCCCGCCGCGCATCGCCACCCTTGCCGCTTCAATCTTGGAGCGCATGCCGCCAGTTCCGACGGAAGAGCCGGCGCCCCCGGCAAGCTTCATAATGTCTTCCGATATTTGCTCAACCCGTTCGATCTTGGTCGCTTGAGGATTTTTGCGAGGGTCCTCGGTATACAAGCCGTCCATATCCGTAATGATGACGAGCTTGGCGGCTTTGGTCATTGCTGCTACTAGCGCGGACAAATTGTCATTATCGCCAAACTTCAGCACAAGCTCGTCAGTCGCAACGGTGTCATTTTCATTAATAATAGGGATTATGCGCTGTTTCAGCAGCTCCTCGATCGTCATAAGCGCGTTTTGGATTCGGCGGCGATTGGAGAAATCCGCTCTTGTCAGCAAGATTTGCGCTGCAACGATGCCATATCCGGAGAGGGCCTCCTGATAAGCTTGCATAAGCAAGGCTTGCCCCACAGCGGCAGCCGCTTGCTTTTCATGGACAATTTTGGGTCTTGCTGTATAGCCGATTTGACGGAAGCCTGCGGCGACCGCTCCAGAAGTTACAAGCATTACCGCATCCCCTTGGCGATGGCGCGAGGCAAGCTCTGACGCGAAGAAGGATATGCTTTCCCGGTTAAGGCCGCCTTCCTCCGATGTAAGGGAGCTGCTGCCTATCTTCACCACGATTCTCTCCGACATGTTCATCCCATCCTATACTGAATTTCTGACAACAAAAAAGACTTTCATCCCCTAAAGGACGAAAGTCTTCACTTCCGCGGTACCACCTTCGTTGACGATCCTGCCTCATGGCCTGGCAACCGTCCATCTTCATGCCTCGTAACAGGAGGCTCTGTCCGGCTTGTCGCCGGCCGTTCGGAGGTAGGTTCGGCAGAGGGCCTATGGTAAATTCTCGCAGCCGGTGGAATTTACTCTCTGGGCAAGGCCTGATCTGCTTACTGGTCCCGTCATCACGTTTCTAGTTTCAATTAAATTAAGGATAACACGATCCCATGCCCCTGTAAAGAAAGGCATTTTACCTATCCGGAACCGTTAAGGGTTAAAAATACCTAGCTTGCCGATTCGCTCCACGGCCTCGGTCAGACGGGCTTCATCGGACAATAATCCGAGTCGTACATAGCCCTCGCCATGCGATCCGAATCCAACGCCTGGTGCGACAACAACATCCGCTTCCAGCAGCAGTTTGTCTGCAAATGCCTCCGACGTATAGCCTTCCGGCACGGGCAGCCAGCAGAAGAAGGAACCGCCGGGACGAGCGGCTTTCCAGCCGATGCGATCAAGCGCTTCGAACAGAGCATCTCTTCTACGCTCATACGTTGCAGCCAGCTCGGTTACACAGTCCTGAGGACCGGTGAGCGCAAGCGCAGCCGCCTCCTGAATGCCACCGAACAGGCTGCAATAGTAGTGATCCTGAATCAGGTTAATCATGGAGATAACGTCAGCATTGCCAAGCGCGAATCCAACTCGCCAGCCGGCCATGTTATACGTCTTGGACAGGGTGTAAAACTCTACGCCAACTTCTTTCGCTCCAGGTGTCTGAAGGAAGCTGACGGGCTTCTCTCCGTCAAAGCCGATCGCTCCATAGGCGAAGTCGCTGGCCACGACGATGTCATTTGCTTCCGCAAACTTGACGACATCGGCATAAAACTGTGGAGTCGCAACGGCGCCTGTAGGATTGTTCGGATAGTTCATGAACATTAAGCGTGCACGCTGGGAGGTATCCCCAGCAATCGCATTTAGGTCAGGCAAGTATCCGTTTTCCTCAAGGAGCGGCATAAAGGACATCTCCGCGCCTGCAAGCGCAACGCCGGACCAATAGTCAGGATAGCCGGGATCAGGAACGAGACAGACATCCCCCGGATTAAGCAGACACTGACTAATTTCCACAAGTCCCGTTTTGCCGCCGAACAGAATAGCGACTTCCGTATTTGGATCAAGTTCTACGCCATAATCCTCGCTATAGCGCTTTGCGACTGCTTGCTTCAGGAACGGATATCCGCTGAATGGCGGGTATTTATGGTACAACGGGTTAGTTGCCGCTTCTTGCAGCTTGGCTACGATATGTGGCGGCGTCGGCTGATCGGGATTGCCTTGGCCCAAATTAATGACATCTTTGCCTTTTGCAATCTGTGCATTCGCCTTGCCTACCAGCTTGGCGAAAAATTGGGTCGGCAAACCTTCCATTCGGGCAGCGGGCCGAATACGCCGTTTTTCTACTCCTGCTTCCATCTCATCACACTCCGAAATTGTTGCTATAACGTTTTTGTCAGTCGTTGCCGAGAAGACATTAGCATTAATGTAGCATGAATGGAGGGAGAATTGAAGCATGGAGGAGCGCTGCGAACATATTTTTTATGAAGCAGGAAGCCCTACCTTTTTAATGAACGGATCGATGTCGGCTTTGAACAAAAAGAGATATGGCTTGCGTTGCTCGTCGAATACGAGCAGCATGGGAGGCTCGTCCTTGCAATGGAACAAGAAAATATCGCTTGTGGTCAGCTTGATCTCACCGGAAGCGACAGTCGCAGGCTTGGCGAGCGGCACGCGATAGACGTAGCTGCAATTTTGGCCAGCCGTCATTTGTGGAGCGACTCCCGTAATGGAATCAATCCAGGAGTCGGCCATTTTTTGAAACTTCTTATCATTAGGAAGAGTACTTACGACTCGGCCTGCCGCAACATCGAACACTTGAACGGGACGAAGAGCTGCATCCGGGTTGTCCGCAGAAAGCGAAGCGGATTCGGAAAAAGCAGCCGATGCAAATGGAACAGCATAACCGAACATCATCAGGGCGCCAAGCGCCATCAGCAGCAATCGATGGAAACGAATAATCTTCATATAGAAAAACTCCTTTAAGTGTAGTCTCATCATTCGAGCTTCCTCGTTACGATGCCCATCTTGACAGAGAACCATGAGAAGGTATCATTAGGGAATAAGAACAGGATTGGGAGGCATCACCATTATGACGAAGAAATTGCGGCTTGCATTGCTGCAAATGAATATAAAAGCGGGATATCCGGAGAACAATCTGGCTAAGCTCAAGAGCTTGCTGGAGCAGGCGATTCAGGCGGAAGAGAAACCGGATGTCGTGATGTTCCCCGAGATGTGGAATACCGGTTATGCATTGACGGAAATCCACCAGTTGGCGGATGTGAATGGTGAAGCTACGATTGCGTTTTTGTCAGCATTCAGCAAGCAGCATGGTATTTATATCATAGGCGGCTCCATTGCGGAAGCTAGGGATGGGGGCGTCTACAATACGATTTATGCCTTTGATAGAGAGGGCAACCGCATTGGCGATTACTCCAAAATTCATTTGTTCCGTTTAATGGAAGAGGAGAAATATTTGCAGGCAGGGGAGAAGCTTGGTCAGCTCGTCATCGAAGGCGAACAGGCCGGCATGATGATCTGTTATGACATCCGCTTCCCGGAGCTTGCGCGCACGTTGGCGCTGGACGGAGCCAAGCTGCTCTTCGTTCCTGCCGAATGGCCGAATCCGCGTCTGCATCACTGGCGCACGTTGCTGACGGCGCGAGCGATCGAGAACCAAATGTATGTGATAGCATGCAACCGTATGGGGACGAGCGGCGATACCACTTTCTTCGGTCACTCCCTGGTCATTGATCCATGGGGCGAAATTGTTGCGGAAGCGGGCGAGGAAGAGACCATTCTGTGGGCAGATATCGATTTGGATCTTGTAGGCGAGGTGCGGGGCCGCATTCCGGTATTCGAAGACCGGAGACCACAGCATTATACAACGAATTAACCTGGACTCTTCGGGAAAATTCGAATAGAAGAAAAACGCATTCCCATGCACTGTTTAACAGTGCTGGAATGCGTTTTTTGATAGGGCACAAATTTGAACAGCCATCATGCTCACCCGTCAAAAATTCAAATCTTAAGGATTTCGATATACACTAATTGTTTCATTCAGGGTAGAGATGAACGCCTGGGCAGCTTTGGATAGATAGCGTCCCTTGCGGCTGGCTACGACAAGTGTGCGAGTGGGGCGGGACGAGAGCTTCAAATAGACCGGGGCAAAGTCACCGCCCGTTCTAGTCAGCATTCGCGGGACGAAAGCGATGCCCATGCCGCCGGCCACCAGTGACTGCACCGTCTCTATATTGCTGCTCTCGAATACGATTTGCGGTGTGAAGCCTACCGCTTCGCATAGCTCAACCGTAATTTGCCGGAAGCCTTGACCGCGCTTCAAACCGATAAAGGGTTCCGAGGTCAATTCGCTGATCTCGATCGGTTCATGCCGGGACGCCAGCTTATGCTGCGGCGGAACGGCCAGCCATATCTCTTCTTCCAGATAAGGCTCGCAGTTAAGCGAGCTGTCAATGAGCGGCAGGGAGAGCAGGCTGAGATCGGTTCCGCCGCTTGCAGTCAATTGCTCCAGCTTGGTCGTTGTTTCCTCTACAAGCACAACCTCGATCTGCGGATATTGAGCCCCGAAGACCGGAAGCACAAGCGGAAGAACGTGCGAGCCCGTAATCGGCAGCGTGCCTACGACCAGACGACCTCTGCGCATCTGTGCCATATCGTCCATCTCCTGCTTCAACTGCTCCACAGTATCCAGGATCGTCTGTGACTTTTCTACAAATACCTTACCTGCCTGAGTAAGCTCTACCGAGTTGGTAGTCCGACGAAACAACAGTACGCCGAGCTCTTGCTCTAGCTTGGACAGCTGTTGGCTTAGTGAAGGCTGTGCAATATGAAGCTTGTCCGCAGCCCGTGAGAAGTTTTTCTCATTGGCAATTTGGATGACGTAATTCAATTGACGCAATTCCATCCAGAAGGACCTCCAATTCAAAATCGATCTATACAAAACGAAAAGGGCGAGTTATAGTTATTAACTATAGTCCTTATAGATATTATATCTTAGATCAATGAAGAAAGACATGGTATGATAGGAGTAATTTATTAAGCAGGTTATTGCGGCAAGCAATAATGAAATCATGGGGTGAGCATAATGGCGAAAAAGACAATGTTTGAGAAGATTTGGGACAATCACGTCATTCATCAAGAAGAAGGCAAGCCAAGCGTTATTTACATCGATTTGCAACTCGTTCACGAAGTAACGTCTCCGCAAGCGTTCGAAGGCTTGCGCCTGTCGGGCCGCAAGGTGCGCCGTCCGGATCTGACGTTTGCAACAATGGATCACAACGTACCGACCAAGGATCGCTTCAATATTACCGATCCGATCTCCAAGCAGCAAGTGGACACGCTGACTCAGAACTGTAAGGACTTCGGCGTTAAGCTGTTCGATCTGGACAGCATTGACCAAGGTGTCGTTCACGTTATGGGCCCTGAGCTTGGTCTGACTCATCCTGGTAAAACAATCGTCTGCGGCGACAGCCATACGTCTACGCATGGTGCATTCGGCGCCCTGGCATTCGGTATCGGCACATCTGAGGTTGAGCATGTTATGGCGACTCAGTGTCTGCAGCAATCCAAAGCGAAGACGATGGAAGTTCGCTTCATCGGCAACCGCAAGCCGGGTGTAACGGCGAAGGATATGATTCTTGGCGTTATTGCCAAATACGGAACGGATTTCGCAACTGGCTATGTTCTGGAATATACAGGCGAATCCATCAGATCGTTGACGATGGAAGAGCGTATGACCGTGTGCAACATGTCCATCGAGGGCGGCGCTCGCGCAGGTCTGATCGCACCGGATGAGACTACATTTAATTACTTGCGTGGTCGCGAGTACGCGCCAGCGAGCTATGACGAGGCGGTTGCAGCATGGAAGCAGCTTACAACGGACGAAGGCGCAGTATATGATACTGTAGTCGAGTTCGACGTAGATTCGCTTATTCCGCAAGTAACTTGGGGCACAAGCCCTGGCATGGGTACGGACATCACGTCCAGCGTTCCGAATCCGGCTGATCTTCCAACGGAGAACGAGCGTAAAGCAGCAGAGAAAGCATTGGAGTATATGGATCTGAAACCAGGCACGCCAATGTCCGAGATCGAAATCGATTATGTATTTATCGGATCTTGTACAAACGGCCGTATCGAGGACCTTCGTGCAGCTGCTGAGATTGCAAGAGGCTACAAAGTAAGCAACCGTGTAACAGCTATCGTTGTTCCAGGCTCCGGCCGCGTTAAGATTCAAGCGGAGAAGGAAGGATTGGATAAAGTTTTCACAGAAGCGGGATTTGAATGGCGCGACGCAGGCTGTTCCATGTGCCTTGCGATGAACCCGGACGTACTGAAGCCAGGCCAGCGCTGCGCATCCACGTCCAACCGTAACTTCGAGGGCCGTCAAGGCCGCGGCGGAAGAACGCATCTATTATCGCCTGCAATGGCAGTAGCTGCAGCGGTCAACGGTCGTTTCACTGACGTTCGCGATTGGGAAATCAAGACGGAAGTGCTGAACTAAGCGCAGGAGAGGGGATTATCATCCATGGAACCATTTAAACAATTGACAGGAATTGTTGCTCCGGTTGACCGGGTCAATGTAGATACAGACGCTATTATTCCCAAACAATTTTTGAAACGCATCGAACGCAGCGGCTTCGGCCAATTTCTGTTCTTCGAATGGCGTTTTCACGAATCCGGCGAAGTAAATGCCGAATTCGAGCCCAACAAGCCTCGTTACCAGGACGCTTCCGTTCTGATCTCCAGAGCGAACTTCGGCTGCGGCTCGTCCCGTGAGCATGCGCCTTGGGCGATTCTGGATTATGGCTTCAAGGTCATTATCGCACCTTCTTACGCAGATATCTTCTATAATAACTGCTTCAAAAACAGCATTCTGCCGATCAAGCTTAGCGAAGAGCAAGTGGAGGATCTGTTCCAGCGCACAGCGAAGCATGATGGCTACAAGCTGAATGTTGATCTGGAGAACAAGAAGCTGACGGATGATTACGGTTTAGACCTCTCATTCGAGCTTGACGAGCATCGTCGCCAGTTCTTGCTGCAAGGTCTGGATGACATCGGGCTTACGCTTCAACATGAGGACAAAATCTCAGCTTACGAGCAAAAGCACGCCGCTCGTCTGGGATAATAGATACAACCAAAGAGGACATACCGACTGAAGAAGGAGGTTGTCCTCTTTTTTCCTCTATTCGCAACTTTTTCTGACACTGTGCGTCTATACAAGTGTCCTTGTATGTCGAATGATCACATTCGATGAAGGAAATTCAGTCATCGAGGTGGGAAATGAAAAAGTCTGTATCCATTATGTTGTTGATGTCGTTGCTGTTCACATTATTTGCGTCCGTCGGACATGCTGCCAGCGTGCCTCCAAAGCTGTTTCTGGAGGGCAAGCAGTTAATGTCGGATGTGGATCCGAAGATTGAGAACGGTTCAACGCTCGTTCCGCTGGCCATTCTGTCCGAAGGGCTGGGCTATGGGGTGGAATGGGAGCCCGTCATGAAGAAAGTGACCGTCAAAAACGACAGAACTGTCATCGAGCTGATTATCGGCGAAGCCATGGTGAAGGTAAACGACGTCATAATGGACATAGCCGCCAAGCCGCAGCTGATGAATCAAAGGACGATGGTGCCGGTAAGAGCAGTTGGCGAGCTGCTTGGCCTGGAGTTTGAGTGGAAAGCCGCCGAACGGGAAGTACATATGTTCCGTATTCAGCCGGAAACGCCTGTAGATCCTGAACCTACAGAGCCAGAGCTGCCCTTGCCGATCGGGTACATAACAGGGGTATCGATGGACGAGCAGTCCGTCATTACGATTTTGCACACGGATGTCCAGAAGCCTGGTAAGCCTCTTGTGCTGGACAACCCTAAGCGTCTTGCTTTTGATTTCAAAAACACGACGTTCGAGCCTTTCTTCAACGGGGAGAACCGGGTAGAAGTGGCTGACAATCCGTTGCTGTCGGGCTACCGATATGCTCAGTTCCAGTTGAACCCGCTTACAGCAAGACTGGTCATCAACATTGGCGACGATACGGGATACGTAGTGTCGGAGTCTGATCACGCGATTCATATTGCGTTGATGCCGACCGCCGAACTACCGACTGACCCAGAACCGCCTGTTGATCCGGAACCGCCGGTGACAACACCTCCTACAGGCAACAATGGAGCGAAGTTCACCGTTGTGCTTGATGCTGGACATGGCGCCAAGGACCCGGGAGCATACAGCAAGTCGATGAACCGCTGGGAGAAGGAATTCAACCTGAACGCTGCACTGAAGCTGAAGGCCGAGCTGGAGAAGGACAAGCGTATTAACGTTCTGATGACACGTTCGGACGATACGTTCATTGAACTCGCGGATCGGATTAAGTTTGCGCAGGATCATAAAGCGGATCTGTTTATTTCGATTCATGCCAATAGCTTTGACAAAACAAGCGTCAACGGCTCCGAGACTTACTATTACCGCGATAATAGCAAGGCATTTGCGGATTTTCTTCATCCATACGTACTTGCAGGCACCGGCTTGAACAACCGCTATGTGAAGAAAGCGGCATTCAAGGTTATCAAGGAGACGACGATGCCAGCCGTTCTGATCGAAGCTGGATACTTATCTAATGATGGCGATGCGAAAGCGCTGTTCTCAGATTCCGTTCAAAGCAAATTCGGTGCGGAAGTCGCCAAGGGAATAAAAGCATATTTGGATTTGAAATAAGAGCGGAGGTTCTGGCTGATGCATAAGACCGGACATGCCTTTCGAGTGTTGATCGCTTCATTTGTTGTTATTGCCGCGCTTTCGGGCTGCGGTGCTCAAGAGAAGAATAACGTGGACACGCAAGGCGGCGTCGGAGCATCCCCTACAGCTATTGAATCGAGCGACGGACCAACGAACGAACCGGAAGAGGGCGGGAATGAGCCCACTCCGGTTCCTTCCAGTCCAACTGTGGACCAGAGGGAAGTTACGATCTATGCGACAGATGCCGATCTGGAGAAAACATTGGAGAGAAAAGTGGCGATTCCGAATGCGGGTGAAGCTGATCTCATCAAGTCCACACTAGCGGAGCTGCAAAAGGATGCCGGAGACGGCAGTATTTCGCTGTGGGGGGACGTACATATATTGTCCGCTGAAGTGAAGGACGGAATCGTAACCGTCGATATTCACATTCCGGACGAAGCCAGATTAGGCGCGCCTGGGGAGCTGCAGATGATCGAAACGCTCAAGAGCACCCTGTTTCAATTCTCTTTCGTAGAGGGGATTGATATTCTTGTCGTAGGGGAAGCAGTGGAGAGTTTAATGGGCCATGTCGATCTGGATCATCCCATTCTTCGCTAACCGCTGAGCAGCTTATATTACTTTTAATCGATAAAGGAGACAAACCCAATGCCAATCGAATTGTCATGGAAAAAAATAATGACCGGCGCGCTTGCCCTTACACTCGTAACGGGAAGCGGTTCTGCCGTTTTATCAACACCTGTCGCTGTGCATGCCGCTGCGATTACGGCTTCAACGCCGTTTCTTGATGTGAATGCCGGCCACTGGGCCGAAAAACATATAGCGAAGCTATATTTCCAAGGCATTATTGATGGTTATAAAAATACGGCGGACGGAACCGCGACGTTCAAGCCGGAGAAAAGCGTATCCCAACAAGAAGCGGTATTGATGGCCCTGCGTTTTGCTGGTCTGATTGACAAAGCGCCTACCAACTCATTGATTATTTTTGATCAATCGTTTGTTGTAAGCGAGTTTTTCAAATCGTACATTGAGCTTGCCTTCACGGAAGGATTGCTGGATCGTGAGGAAGAATATGGGCTGGCCAAAGCGGACACTGAAATTGCCTGGGGCTCCAAGCCTGCAAGCCGCGAATGGGTTACAAAATTGATCGTAAAGGCGATTAAGCAGCAAGCTGTAGCAAGCCAATTGCAAAATGCGGGATCGCCTTTCCAAGATGCCTCATCCATTAATAACCGTTATAAAGGATATGTAAACGCAGCATTCCAGCTTGGCCTGGTCAAAGGAATGACAGAGACAACCTTCGAGCCAGCCAAAACCATTACTCGTGCAAGCTTGGCCACCCTGTTCAGCAGAGCGCAATCCAGCTATCCCGTTGGTTATGCAGGACAGCAATCGGGTGTTGTGTCCGAGCTCACGAGCACAGGATTGACGGTTTATGATGATGGGAAAGAAACAAATTATTCGCTTGATTCCAATACGGTATACTTCCATTACAATTCCGAGAAGCCAATTACAAAGGATCAATTGCTCCAGTATGGAGATGTAACGGTAATCGGAAAAGACGGCAAGGCGCTGTATGTTGAAGTTGAGAGCGATACGCAGCATACGAAACAGATCACGGGAACGTTCGATCGCTTTAATGCGACGGACAAAACATTCTATGTCTGGATTGATAATAAAGCTCAGCTATTCAGTTATGATCAATCTTTAGCTGTTGAGGATGCAGAGGGCAAGACGGTGGCCATTGATACGATCAGACGTGATGCGAAAGTAACAATCGTACAAGACAACTTCCGTAAAGAGCCGCGTACCTTGAAGCTGACTACAGCTTTGGCGCCGAACACGACGACCATTAGCGGTATGGTGCAGAATCTGGACAGAGAGTCGATTACGATTCTGCAAGACGGCAAAAATCTGGTGTCCAAATTCCTTGACAAGAGTGTAACGGTTCAAATAGAAGGCTTGCCAAAAACATCGACCAGTGATTTGATCGCGAAGGTGGACGTTGTGGAGCTGACGATTAATGCGAGCGAGCAAGTTGTCTCCATTAAAGTGCAGAATCGCCAAATGAACAGAATCTCCGCTGCGCAAATTATTAACGTTGCTCAGGACAACAAATTGTTGACTATCGTAGATTCCAATGGCAAAAACGCACAAGCGCTTTATATTACGGATGCAACCAAATACGTTCATCGTGGCGATACATTGACTCGTGATGCGGGCGAGAAGCTGATGAACCAATTCAAAAATATCATTGTCAGCTATTCGCACACGAACATTATTATTCTTGAGTTTGTCGATAAGTATGAAGGCGAGCTTGTGACAGTTAATGAAACCGATCAGCAGGTGACTATCAAACTTAGCAACGGTGATATCGTTACGGCTCCTTATATTAAATCTTCAGTGGATTTGAAGGACAAGCCGTCTGCTAACGTGAGTGATCTGGTGAAAGGTTCAACCATCACGCTGGATATGGAATATGATCGATTCCAAATCTATCAAATCAAGATTCATCAAAATGTCCAATACGAGATTGTATCCGTAGATTCCGTGAACAAGAAATTGAGAGTGAAAACGGGAACAGAAGCGGCATTCGACCTGTCTACGGCTACAATTGATCTCTTCAAGGCCGATGGTACAAAAGGCGCGTTCAGCCAATTCAAGGCTGGCGACAAGATTAATGCTACCTATGTTGGTTCGATGATAGAGAAGCTGCAAAGCGTCACAACAACTTCCAACGGCTAGGAAAATAGGCGCTTAAGCCATAATTCCTATAAAAGCAGGAACGTTTTGTGAAAAAAACTGCCCTTAGGGGCAGTTTTTTTATGGAATAATGCGTATTTATAGTTGCGTGCCGTGTCAAATTTCGTTACACTTTGAACGATAGTGTTAAACTGGAGGCATATCATGAGTGCGAAGCAGAAGATGCGTCACATATTGGATACAATAGCGGAGATGTTCCCGGACGCGCATTGCGAGCTTCATCATGACAATCCGTTCGAGCTGACCATTGCCGTATTGCTCTCGGCTCAATGTACAGACGAGACCGTCAACAAGGTTACAGCAGGATTGTTCCAGAAGTACAAGACGCCCGAGGATTACTTGAGCGTGCCTCTGGAGGAGCTGGAAGGCGATATTCGCCGAATCGGGTTGTTCAGAAGCAAAGCTTCCAATATTCAGAAGTTGTGCCGCATTCTGATCGATAAGTATGAGGGTGAAGTTCCCACCAGTCACGAAGGATTAACCGAGCTTCCCGGTGTTGGACGCAAGACGGCCAATGTCGTGATGTCCAATGCATTCGGTGTACCTGCTATTGCGGTCGATACGCATGTCGAACGTGTGTCGAAACGGCTGGCCGTTGCCAAGCCTGATGATTCGGTTCTTGTCGTCGAGCAGAAGCTGAACAAGCTTGTTCCGAAAGAGGAATGGACGATTACCCATCACCGTCTCATTTTTTTCGGACGATATCACTGCAAGGCGCAAAATCCGCAATGTCCCGTATGTCCGTTGCTGGATATATGCAAAGAAGGAAAAGTGCGTATGAAGCCAGCGGTTAAGACCAAAAATAGGAGTAAAAAAACCAAAATAGCGAATGAAGGATGATGAATGATGAAATGCATTTCCGTGTATACGAACAACTTTGAGCTTTTTTCCGATATTTACGAGCAAGTGCTTGAGTCCCCACCACAAGAAAATGAAGATATTGTTATCGATGGTATTACGGTAAGCGGTTCAGGCGATGTGCCTGATCAATATATCGAACGTATGCGTACGAAGCCAGAGGTTGTTGTTATGAAGGAGAGAGAGCGCAATATTATGATTCTCCAACATGGCAATGTATTCGAAATTTGCCTGCCAGCCGACGAAGAGGAAGCCGTCTAGGTTCTTCTGAGGATGACAGTGATGACGGTACAAGGCATAGCAGAGGCACTTCGGGCCGCAAGCTCCGCAATGACCGAGTCAGGAGACCATATACGCGCGCGGCAGGCGCGTGAGCTAACAAGTAAGCTGACCGAAGGTCGGCTTACTGTTGCGTTATGCGGACATTTCTCGGCAGGTAAATCAACGCTCGTCAATCGGCTGTGCGGAGCTCAGTTGCTCCCTTCCAGTCCGATTCCGACCAGCGCTAATGTCGTTTCGATTCGAGGCGGCGAGCGAGCTTATGCGGAAGTAGAGAAGGTAACGGAAGACGGCAATAAAATTCATGCGGAAGTACCGATTGACGAGCTCGATCAATATTGTGTGGACGGTGAGCAATATACGTCCGTGTCGATTGTCTATCCTAGTGAATTATTGGGTGGCGATACGGTGCTTCTTGACACGCCGGGCATTGACTCTACGGACGATGCGCACCGTATGTCTACGGAATCTGCGCTTCATTTGGCGGATGTCGTGTTTTATGTCATGGATTACAATCATGTCCAATCGGAAATTAACTTTGCATTTGCTAAGGAATTGAAGGATTGGGGCAAGCCCTTATATTTTATAGTTAATCAGATTGATAAGCACCGCGACAGAGAGCTTAGCTTCTCCGATTATCGCAATAGCGTAGAGGAAGCGTTCCAGGCTTGGCATTTGGAGCCAGCGGGGATTTTGTATTTGTCGCTCAGAAAGCCGGAGCATCCTCATCATGAGTGGCATAAGCTTATTGACCTGTTCGCCAAGCTGGCCGAGCAGCGCGAGGAGCTGTGCGCTTATAGCGTGGATGCTTCGCTGAGACACTTGGCGGAGACTCATCTGAAGTGGCGCGAAGAACGTCAGGAGCCTGAGCGCGAGCGTCTTATAGTAGAAGCTGGCGGTGAAGAAGCGATGGCAGCCGTATCTGATGAGCTGCAGGAGCTTCGAGCGCGGATTGACACCTTAGTTGCTCAGCAAGAAGTGTACCGGACGAAGCTTCGTCAAGAGCTTCAATCGTTGCTGGATAATGCGAACATCACGCCGGCCGCGCTGCGCGACTTGGCCCATTCGTTTCTGGAGAGCCGCAAGCCGGGCTTTAAGACAGGATTGCTGTTCTCGGGCGCGAAGACGGCAGCTGAGCAGGAGAGAAGGCTGGAAGCCTTCCGTTCGGAGCTGTCCAGCCTCATAAGCGCATCAATCGAGTGGCATGTCAAGCAATTGCTGCGCAAAGCCGCGGAGTCGGCGGGCTACAGCCAAGAGCAGCTTGAGGCAGGTCTGGCGGCAGAGCTGTCATGGACGCCTGACGGCAATTGGCTGACCGGACGAGTGAAAGCCGGAGCAGTCATGGGCAACGAATATACGATGATCTTCAGCAAGGACATGGCCGCGGACATCAAGAGCGTCTACCGCCAGCGGGCGCTAGCCGTTATTGACGATCTAGCCGCCAGCGCATCTGCGTCAAGCGAAGCGGAGCGCGCATCAGCGGAGACGCGTCTGGAGGATGTTCAAAGCCAAGCCAGCGCCATTCATGAGCTGGAGAACTTAGTCCAGAAGCTGGAGCAGGATGCAGCAGGCATGCGCAGGATGCTGCCTGAGCCGATCGCAGCGCCTGCGCTGCCTAAGCCAGCAGCGTCTGAGCTGGGTCGCAGTGAGACTGCACTCCAGTCAGCGGGTACTGCAGCCGTGAAGAAAGATAGAGCCTTGCATCCTGACCAGAAGCTGCCAGCAAGCCAAGTGGCAGTGACGAGTGGACCTCGCAGTGAAGCGAAGCCGGGAGCGCGAGAGGCAGCGGTTCGGTCCAAGCAGGGAGAAGCTGCCGACAAGCTCATTCAGGCGGCTGATCTTATTTCGTCGCAAGCGGCGCTTCGCTCCGCTGCCTTAGCCATGAAGGAGAAGGCTGCACGCTTGCAGAGCAGCCGATTTACTGTTGCCCTGTTCGGCGCATTCAGCGCTGGCAAGTCGTCGCTAGCGAACGCGCTAATCGGCGATGCAGTCTTGCCGGTGTCTCCGAATCCGACGACTGCGGCTATTAACCGTCTGATGCCGCCAACCTCGGAATACGAGCATGGTGAAGCGCGCGTGGTTATGAAGAGCAGGGAAGCCGTGTTGGCCGATTTGCGCTACTCTCTTGCGCTGCTCGGAGAGCAGGCATCCGAAGCTCATATGCCGGATGCGGCTTCTATCTTGAAGGCGATTGACAAGTTGACGCCGAAATCTATCGGGGCTGGCGGTAGACCGCATTATAGCTTCCTGCGCGCAGCACGGCAGGGCTGGGAACGGCATGAGTCGCTGCTAGGGCAAGAGCTGAAGACCGATCGCGCGGAGTATGCCAGGTATGTCGCGGAGGAATCCCGTTCTTGCTTCGTCAGCGAGATTGACTTCCATTATGAATGTACATTAACAGCCGAAGGCATTGTACTCGTCGATACGCCAGGAGCGGACTCCGTTAATGCGCGTCATACAGGCGTGGCCTTCAATTATATTAAAAATGCGGATGCTGTTTTGTTCGTCACCTATTACAATCATGCCTTCTCCCAAGCGGATCGCCAGTTTCTCGATCAGCTAGGACGAGTGAAGGACCAGTTCGAGCTGGATAAAATGTTTTTTGTCGTCAATGCATCAGATTTGGCTGCAGATGAGGAGGAATTAGAGGGCGTACTGGCGCATGTGGAGAGCAATTTGCTGCAGCATGCGATTCGTTCCCCGAGATTATTCCCGGTATCCAGCATCGAAGCGCTTGACGGCAAGATGGACCGCGACGAGCAGGTGCTTCAGCAGTCGCGGATGCCGAAGTTGGAATCCGCTTTTCTGTCCTTTATAACGAATGATCTTGGCCGACTTGCCGTGGAATCCGCTTATCAGGAGCTGGCTCGTACCGCTGGTACGGTTGGCGGCTGGGTAAGGGGGGCCGAAGGCGACGCATCGCAACGTGAAGCCGAGCTGCGTCGCTTGTCCCAAGCGGGCCAACAATCTGCCGCGCTAATCGATACGATGGCCGCAAGCGAAATTCCGCTTGGATTGAAGCAAGAGATTAACGAACTGCTTTATTACGTCATCCAAAGACTTCAATACCGATTCGGAGAGTTCTATCATCTGGCGTTCAATCCGGCATCACTGCAGGATGATGGCCGAGATTTGCGCCGCATGGTATGGACATCATGGCTGGAGCTGCAGAGACTTATGCAACGCGAGCTATCGCAAGAGCTGCTGGCGACAACGCTTCGAATGGAGCGTGCCCTTCATGTCGCGCTCAAGAAGCAATATGACCGCTGCAGCGAAGAACTGGCCGCATCGCTTGCCGATTACCCACCGGCTCCTTATCCCGCTGAGAGCGTGCAGGCTCCCGAGCAGGCAAAGGACTGGGAAGCGGATGGCATGGACGCGAAGTGGCTGTGGAGTCGTTTCAAGTCGCCTCGCCAGTTTTTCGAGGGAGACGGAAAGACCCATCTGCGCAAAGAATTGGAGACACGAATCGCTCCAGAGCTCCAGCGCTGGATGGAGGACGTTATAGCTGATTGGACCGTTCATTACGAGCGTGTCTGGCAAGCATCGATCGATGAGGCAGGGCGATACTTGAAGCAAGATATGACCGCCTTTGCCGACGGTAAGCAAGCAACGCTTACGGACAGCGGCAAGCTGGAGGAATTAAAGCAGCTGCACGCCGAGCTTGTCTCGCTTCAGGCTTAAAGGCTGTCAGCAACCATTCATCCCATTTAACCATGCTTTCTCGGAAATTCGTTTCCGGGGAAGCATGGTTTTTTTCTCGAATCGTGATTTAAACTGGAAAAAAAATTAGGCTATGTTGTGTGAAATTATGCAAAAACGGAGTAATACGCACATTATGGTATCGATTCGGGACGATTTGGGAGGTTTAACCGTTTCCAATTCAGCTAGCGGGAGTTTAAGCGCTTCTACATAAAAATTCGCAAAATTATCGAATTTGCTCCTCTAAAGCGATGCTGATAAGATTCATTCATGCTTACATAATAGAGATGGGGAGATGAATTTCGTTGGACGTACTGAGGCAATTAAAGGCGTTCTATATGCCGGAGAGAAAGTATTTAATTGCATCGATCTTTTTTTTGATGGTTGCAACAGCCTTGGGGCTTATCTACCCGAATCTATTGCGCTATCTGATCGATGATGTGATTGCACCCCAAAAATTCGAGCTTGTTCCATGGCTCGCGCTTATTGTAGTGGTTGTCATTTCTTTGAAAGCGCTCAATCAATTTCTGCATGGCTTTTTCGGCGGAAGACTGGGCAACAGAGTTGCATTTCGTTTGCGCAACGCCTTGTACGATAAGCTTCAGACCTTATCCTTTCAATATTACGACAAAGCAAAGACAGGCGACCTCATGTCGCGGCTTACGGCCGACTTGGAGGCCATCCGCAACTTTATCGGATTTGGCTTCGCACAAATTCTGAATATGGTGCTTATGATCGTCTTTGGCGGAGCCATGATGCTGTACTTGAATTGGCAGCTGACGCTAATCACGCTGGTTCCCATCCCGATCTTGGCGATTCTGGCGCTACGGTTCGAGAAGCTGATCCACCCGGCATTCCGCGAAATGCGTCAAGCGATGAGCAATCTGACGACGGCTGTTCAGGAGAACATTACCGGCGTTCGTACGGTCAAGTCGTTCGCTCGCGAGAAGCATGAAGTGACGAAGTTCTCTGTACGCAGCGAAGCCTACCAGACGAACCAGATTGGTGCGGCGAAAATATGGGCGAAATACTTCCCGGTCATGGAGCTTGTCGCCAACTTCAGTGCCGTAATTCTGTTGATTGCAGGCGGGATCATGGTCATCAACGGTTCGCTGCTGCTTGGTGAATTCGTAGCTTTCTTCAGCTTGATCTGGTACATTATCGGTCCGATGTGGGGACTGGGCTTCCATATTAACAACTATACGCAGTTCAAAGCATCTGGCGAGCGTGTATTGGGTCTGCTGAACGAGCATGTGCATGTGAAAAATGTGAAGGATGCTGTGGAGCTTGACTCCAGCAACGTAAGAGGACATGTACGCTTCGAAAACGTTACGTTCAATTATCCGGATAAATCCGCTGCATTAACGGCGATCGACATTGATGCGCCAGCGGGTTCGGTGATCGGCTTCCTGGGCGGCACAGGCTCGGGTAAATCTACCATTATTCAGCTTCTAATGCGTGCCTATAACGTGAAGAACGGGCGAATTATGCTGGATGGCATGGATATTAAAAATGTGGACGTAGAATCGCTTAGACGCCAGATTGCGCCTGTCTTCCAGGAGACCTTCCTGTTCTCGGCTTCTATTCGCGACAATATCGCGTACGGCATTCGTGATGTAACGCAGGAGCAAATCGAACATGCGGCGAAGCTGTCCAAGGCGCATGATTTCATTATGGAGCTGCCGCTTGGCTACGATACAATTGTCGGAGAGCGGGGCATGGGTCTGTCCGGCGGGCAGAAGCAGCGTATCGCCATTGCGCGCGCCCTGATCAAAAATCCGCGCATCCTTATTCTGGACGATGCGACAAGCGCGGTAGACATGGAGACCGAGCATGAGATACAAGCAGGCTTCAAGGAGCTGATGGCGGGACGCACCACGTTCATTATCGCGCATCGTATCTCTTCCCTGCGTCATGCTGATGAGATCATCGTGCTGGACAAAGGGCATATTGTGCAGCGCGGCAAGCATGCTGATCTAATCGCGCAAAAGGGGCCTTACCGCGATACGTACAAGATTCAATACGCGGATTATGTCAGCGACGACGAAAACGATTATGCCGTGATTGATATTCATGACCGGAGAAGGAGCAACGCCAAATGAGTGCAAAAGCATCCGCCAAAGGGCGAAGCCGTAACGAGCGTTTCGTCTACCAGGACGACGAGGCGATTGAAAAGCCGTTTAACTGGGAGCAACTGCGCCGTCTATATACGTATATGATGCCTTACAAGCGAGAGCTGATGCCAGTCATCGTCATGATGATCATCGGCACGCTGACCAGACTTGCGATTCCTTTCCTTATGCTCTATGTGATCGACAGCATATTGGATGCCGACAAAGGTTCCCAAAGCACAGGTATGCTGGCGGCAATCGGCGGGATGATGCTGGCGCTCTACATTATACAATGGGCGTCCAACCGGTACCGCATCAAGTATACGAGCATTATCGGGCAAAAGGTTATTTACGACTTGAGGAATCATCTATTCCAACATATTCAGAAGTTGTCCTTCCGCTTTTACGATAAGCGTCCTGCGGGTTCGGTCCTCGTTCGTGTCACGAATGATGTCAACGCCCTACAAGACTTGTTCACGAACGGTGTTGTCAACCTGCTGATGGACTGCATCCAACTTGTGGGCATCGTCATTATTTTGCTGGCGCTGAACGTCAAGCTGGGTCTGGCTGTTATGATTACCGTTCCGATTATGTTCATCGTATCGACTTCACTACGCAAACGTATCCGTTTCGCCTGGCAGGATGTTCGGATGAAGCAATCGCGAATTAACGCCCATTTGAACGAAAGCATTCAAGGGATGAAAGTAACGCAAGCATACGTTCAAGAGAAGGACAACATGGCTTTCTTCAATCATATGAACACGGACAACATCAAGTCATGGAACAAAGCATCTGCGCTGAACCAAGGCTTTGGGCCCGTAATAGAAGTTACGGCTGCGATTGGTACATGTATTCTGTTCTGGTATGGTACTCACCTTATCCAGACCCAGGTCATTACGATTGGTCTTTTGTTCGCTTTCGCTAACTACATCGGCAACTTCTGGGAGCCAATCAACCGGTTGGGCCAAATGTATTCGCAGTTGCTGATCGCCATGGCTTCCTCCGAGCGAATCTTCGAATTTATCGATGAAGAGACGACGGTAGGCGAGCGCAAGGACGCAAAGCCGCTTCCTGCGATCAAGGGCGATGTCAAATTCGATAACATTATTTTCGAATATGAGAAAGATCGGCCTGCTCTGAAAGGCATCAGTATCGATGTAAAGGCGGGGCAGTCGATTGCTCTAGTCGGACATACCGGTTCAGGCAAAAGTACGATTATCAATCTGCTATGCCGATTCTATGATCCCGTTCAAGGCCGAGTGCTTATCGACGGTACGGACATTCGTGATGTCTCCATCGAGAGTCTTCGTTCACAAGTCGGCATCGTGCTGCAGGATACCTTTATCTTCGCGGGTACGATTCGCGACAATATCCGGTACGGCCGATTGGATGCGACTGATGCGGAGACGGAGGATGCGGCCAAAGCGGTTCATGCCCATGATTTCATCATGTCGCTGCCTGACGGTTATGAGACAGAGGTGGAGGAACGGGGCAACGTGCTGTCGATGGGACAGCGTCAGCTGCTGTCGTTCGCTAGAGCATTGCTGGCCAATCCGCAAATATTGATTCTCGACGAAGCGACGGCAAGCATCGATACGGAGACCGAGCTGAAGATTCAGGAAGCATTGAAGATACTGCTTGCTGGACGCACCTCCTTCATGATTGCCCATCGCTTGTCCACCATTCGCCATGCAGACGATATTATCGTACTGGATCACGGTAAAATTGTGGAGCAAGGCAATCATGAGACGCTAATGTCGACAAAAGGCGTATATCATGGCTTGATTGAAGCGCAATATCGCTATTTATAGCTCCAAAATCCGAACGATTGAGCACTTATCTTCTCCTTTATATTGATTTTTCGCGAAAGAACCTCCACAATGGAAGAAAACCATTTTTGTCTGCTCTCTCTTTCGCATGAACGAGAGAAGCGGACGAACATGTTCCAGGAGGTTCTTTTTTATATGTATGGCTCGCCTTTAACTTCGAATGCTCGTAAAGTGCTTTTATTAGGATCGGGAGAATTGGGTAAGGAAGTTGTTCTTGAAGCTCAGCGGCTTGGTGTTGAAACAATAGCAGTGGACCGCTACGCGAATGCGCCTGCGATGCAGGTTGCACATCGCAGCTATGTGGTTGATATGCTGGATGGAGAAGGCATCCGCCGAATTATTGAGGAGGAGAAGCCGGATTTTATCATACCGGAAATTGAGGCGATTGCGACGGAGACGCTGCTTGAGCTGGAGAGCGAGGGACATCGCGTCATTCCGACGGCGCGAGCTGCTCGCCTGACGATGGACCGCGAGGGCATCCGCAGACTGGCAGCTGAAACACTGGGCCTGCCTACAGCGCCGTACCAATTTGCCGATACACTGGATGAACTGAGAGAAGCGGCTGACGTGCTTGGTTATCCTTGTGTGATCAAGCCGATTATGAGCTCCTCAGGCAAAGGTCAAAGCGTTTGCCGATCCGAAGCTGAGCTGGAGAGCTGCTGGAACTATGCGATGGAGGGCGGCCGTGCCAAGAAGAGCCGTATTATTGTGGAAGGCTTTGTTACCTTTGAGTCGGAAATTACGCTTCTGACGATCCGTTCGGTGAATGGCACAAGCTACTGTGCGCCGATCGGACATGTACAGAAGGATGGAGACTATATCGAATCTTGGCAACCTCACGAGATGACAGATGTACAGATTCGCCAAGCGGAAGAGATCGCTTATCGCATTACGGAAGAGCTGGGCGGCTACGGGCTGTACGGTGTTGAGCTGTTTCTGACGAAGGACGGGGTTCTCTTCAGCGAGGTGTCGCCGCGTCCGCATGATACGGGAATGGTCACGATGGCGACGCAAGATTCCTCGGAGTTCGCCCTGCATATCCGGGCGATCCTGGGCTATCCGATCCCGGCGATACGGCTTCTGTCGCCAGGCGCTTCGCATACGCTCAAGGCGGATCGTGAGTCGCAATCATTCCGCATTGGCGGACTGGAGGATGCGCTTGCCGTACCGAACACGCAAGTTCGTCTATTCGGCAAACCGGAGACAAAGGCTGGCCGGCGTATGGCAGTAGCTCTCAGCACGGCATCCGATACGGAGTCGGCACGAGCGCTGGCACGCAGAGCGGCAGAATCGCTGCATATTCAATACGATAATGAGTAGGTGATACACATATGGCGAAGAAGGGGAAACAAAGGCAATCACAGCCGAAGCGCAGCAGTGAGCAGGAGCAAACGGCGACTGGCGCTACGCTGAAGGAACTGCTGGGCGCGGATACGCTGCAGAAGCTGAAGGCGCAAGCAGATGAGCTGAAGAGTGCAGAGGCTGATCGCAAGGAGAAGCAGCGCTTGCAGGAGGAAGAGGCAAAGAAGCAAGAGAAGAAGCGATTGGAAAATGATTTCTCTTATTTGCTGGAGAACAGCGACAACAACTGGAGCAAATATAAATAAGATCGATAGCCTTCCGGATTATAGCCGGGAGGCTTTGTTTTATTTGGAGATAAATATCGCGATACGGTCAAGGCAGGCACCAATCCGGGCAGCAGCCCATACTTTATTCTAAAGATGGCTGGAAGGGTTAAAGGAGGAATAGACCGCATGCAGGTGACGGTAAGAAACGGAGATTCGTTCTGGAAGTATAGTATCCTCTTCGGTGTACCCTATCGTCTAATCGTGGATTCCAATCCTGGGATTGTACCGGAAGCATTGTATATCGGTCAGACCGTTCAAGTTCCGGGATTCCAGTGGACGGAGCACCTTATCGTCAGCGGAGATTCGCTATGGCGCATCGCATCGCGCAACGGCATATCGGCAGAGCTGCTGCTGCAGACTAATCCGGGACTGCACAGCAATAATTTGCAGGTGGGTGAAAAGATACGCATCCCGAGACGCATCACAGAGCTGGTGACGAATCCGCAGCGCAACTATAATGTTGCGGCGCTGGAAGAGGACATCGGCCGGCTGGTTGCTGCCTACCCGTTCCTGAGGCGCTCCTCTATCGGCAATAGCGTCATGGGCAAGCCGATAACGGAAATACGAATTGGCAGCGGCGACCGAATCATACATGCGAACGGCTCGATACACGCGAACGAATGGATTACGACCCCTGTGCTGATCCAGTTTTTGAATGAATACGCGATGGCTGTAACGAACAGCTCGGACTTGCGCGGTACATCCGCGTATGGCCCCTATCTGGCTGTAACCTTGTCTGTGGTTCCAATGATGAATCCAGACGGTGTCGATCTGGTGATCGACGGTCCGCCGACGGGAGAGCCATTCCACAGTGATGTTGCAGCAATCAATGGCGGCAGCATGGACTTTAGCGGCTGGAAGGCTAATATTCGGGGAGTCGATCTAAACAAACAATTTCCGGCCTTATGGGAGCGGGATGCGGTTGCTGGACCGCAAGCGCCGGCTCCGCGCGACTACTCGGGTGTAGCGCCGCTGACAGAACCCGAAGCCCAGGCGCTTGCGGAACTGACCCGCAGTCGTTCGTTCCAGCGCGTATTGGCCTTTCATACGCAAGGAGAAGTGTTGTTCTGGGGTTTTGAAGGATTGGAACCGCCAGAATCAGAATCTTTGGCGACGGCATTTGCGGAGGCGAGCGGATATGAAGCTGTCCGCAATGCGGACAGCACGGCAGGCTACAAGGACTGGTTCATTCAGGATTGGCGCAGGCCAGGCTTTACGATCGAGCTGGGCCAAGGCGTTAATCCGCTCCCTCTTGACCAATACGGTCGAATTTATGACGCAGCATCCAGCATCATAGTAGTAGCCATCACTCAATAAGGGGTGCAGTTCGCGGCTTCTCTTTTCAAGTTTATTGGTTCGTCTCGGATGCGCATAGCGCATCTTTTTTTTCGTTCGGCGGCATAAGGCGCGGCAGAAATGCAAACCATGGTAACATCTGACACGATATTTCCAAAGTACCGTGTCTGACGAAAGTCCAGCAGAGAAAGGGGAAGGGGGCCAACATGAAAACGACTCGATGGCTGTGGTATTGGCTGGCCGCCTGCTCTCTTTTATCAACAGTTGTACTTCTTACCGGACTAGGCATGGTACTGAACGACTTGAAGGCTGTGCCCGCCGTCTCGGAGACTAAGCCGTCGCCGTCTGCGCCTTCAGAGACAACCTCTGAGGAGAGAGTCTCCCTCGGGAACTTCAAGGAGATAAGGATCGTCGCATTGGGCGATTCGTTGACGAAAGGTACTGGCGATGCTACAGGCAAGGGATACGTCCGGCAAGTAGTCGATGGGTTGAAAAAAGAATTCGATAAGCCGGTTCAGCTCTTGAACAATTTGGCACTGAACGGCATGCAGACATCCCAGCTTGGAGAGCGTTTGTCCAACGATTCAGGATACCAATATGCCGTCAAGAGCGCTAATTTGATTCTGTTCAGCATTGGCGGCAATGATCTCTTCCTATCTGCTCGCGCCAGAATGGAGAAGAAGGAATGGGCGATGCTTGGCATGGACGAGCTTGAACAAGATATGGAGGAGACGCTTGGCCGCTTTCGCAGCATCATAGATCAATTGTATGAGCTTAACCCTTCTGCGAAGATCGTGTATATGGGGCTCTATAATCCCTTCTATGATCTGGACAACTTGCGAATAGCCAGTTTAAACATGCAACAATGGAATAAAGAAGCCTATGCAGTGATTCATCCCTATCCCAACATGATGATGGTGCCAACCTTTGATTTGTTCGAAGGGCGTATCGGGGAGTACTTATCCTCAGATCATTTTCATCCCAACCATGAAGGTTATAAGCGGATTGCTGGCCGCATGCTGGAAGCGCTGGATTGACGAAAGGAGATCATTTGAGATGAAAGCAAGCCATGCACCTGTTCTTCGCGTAAAAGACCTTCACAAATCCATTCAGCGCCATATGATCGTAGATAAATTGAGCTTTGACATCCATAGCGGGGAAATATTCGGGTTTCTCGGCCCTAATGGAGCCGGGAAAACAACGACCATTCGGATGCTCGTCGATCTGATTAAGCCTACTGGCGGCACCGTCGAAATATGCGGTCATAACGTTCAGCGCAATCCGGAGCGGGCGCTTAAGCATGTTGGCTGTATAGTTGAAAATCCGGAAGTCTACAACTACATGAGCGGCTGGCAAAACCTTGAACAATTCGCTCGTATGATGGACGGGGTGGATGAAGAGCGTATTCGTGAAGTAACGGAGATCGTCAAACTGGAGGATCGGATTCATGACAAGGTGAAGACGTATTCGCTGGGCATGCGTCAGCGGCTTGGTATTGCTCAAGCTCTGCTCGGCAAGCCCAAGCTGCTTATCCTCGATGAACCAACGAATGGATTGGATCCGAAAGGAATGAAGGAGCTGCGGGCATTTGTGCATAGCCTTGCGGACGAAGGAATAAGCCTTCTGATCTCCAGTCATATGTTAAGCGAGGTTCAGATGCTGTGCGGAAGGGTCGCCATTATGGACCGCGGCAAAATCATCGCAATCGGCAAAATCGAAGATCTGATGAAAGAGGCAGCCGGTTACGTGAATTGGCGGTTTCAGGAAATGGATAAAGGCGTTGCTGAGCTGTGCAGGGACCCGCGGATCATACTGCGAAACGGACCTGCCCGCGATATCTTGCCCACGGATACCATTGTGGTCGCTATGCCGGAGGCTATTATCGCAGATACAATTGCGCGGCTATCGTCCAGAGGAATCGGCATCCTGGCCGTTTGTCAGGCGGAGCCAACGCTGGAGGAGCTGTTTCTGACGCTGACGGGAAGTGAAGTACATGCGTAAGCTGCCGGCACTAGTCCAGAATGAGGTGCTTAAGCTGTGGCTGAAGAAACGTTTTGTCGTTATCGTCCTTATTCTGTTCATTCTCATTCCGATCTTCACTTATGCCGAGCATAAAGTGGTAAGCAATCACAGGGAGCACTTCGCGGATTGGCGCAATCAGATCCTGCAGCAAATTGCCGATTTGGAGAATACGCTCTCAAGCGACCGGATACCGGAGGAATGGAAGCGCAGCAGGCGTGTCGCGGTCCAGCAGCTTCAATACTACTTGAATCATGATATCAATCCCAGCGAGCCGAGCGGCGTACAATTTTCGAGAGAATTTCTAAGCAACTCGATTACGCTCTTTATTCCGATGCTTGTACTGGCTATGGGATCGGATATCGTCTCGGGTGAGAGAACGACCGGTACGATCAAGATGCTGCTTACCAGACCGGTCAAACGGTGGAAGATCCTATTGAGCAAACTGTGCGCCCTCACGCTTTATGTCTCATTAACCATTGCGGTAACGGTTATATTGTGTTACCTTATATCCGGCTTTGTTTTTGGATACGGAGGCTGGATCACTCCGGTTTTGACCGGATTCCGAATGGAGGGAGCTGTCATTGACAGCTCGTCGGTCCACACAGTCCCGCAGTGGCGATTTCTGCTCATGCAGGCTGGACTTTGCTGGTTTTCCGCCATGATCGTTGCGGTGCTGGGACTTATGGTCAGCGTGCTGATTCGCAGCACGGCGGCCAGCCTTGTGACGATGATGTCGGCAATCATTGCCGGCACGATTTTGTCCTCCATGTCCTCCTCGTGGAGGAGCGCGAAATATTTATTTTCAGTCAATCTGGGGTTGACCGGATATTTGGAAGGAACACCGCCGCCAATTGAGGGAATGACGCTTCCTTTTTCGTTGATCATCTTGGCGATGTGGGGAGCGGCAGGGCTGTTCGTTTCGTTTCGCGTCTTTACGAAAGGGGACATCTTGAATTAAAATAGCTTGAAGATATGAGTACGAGTGTTAAAGCAGATACGGATTGGGGGAAGCTCATGGCTGAGCAAATAAATACATTCGCAGGCACAGCGGCCGCAAACCGAAATTATGAGGCCGATGATATACAGGTATTAGAAGGCTTGACTGCTGTACGCAAGCGGCCGGGCATGTACATCGGCAGCACCAGCACTTCCGGCCTGCATCATCTAGTATGGGAGATCGTCGATAATGCGGTGGACGAGCATTTGGCCAGATACTGCTCGGCGATCGAAGTAACGCTGCACAAGAACGGCTCCATCACTGTCCACGACAACGGGCGCGGGATTCCGACCGGCATGCATAAGACCGGCATTCCTACGCCGCAAGTCGTCTATACCATTTTGCATGCGGGCGGAAAGTTCGGCGGCGGAGGATACAAGAAGTCCGGTGGTCTACATGGCGTGGGCGCTTCCGTGACGAATGCGTTGTCGGAATGGCTTGAAGTGGAGATTTACCGTGATGGCAAAATACATAAAATGCGATTTGAATATTGGGTTGACGACAAGGGCAAGGAGCATGTCGGAGAACCGGTAACAGGACTTGACGTTATTGGCAATACGAACCGGACGGGAACGAAAGTTACGTTTAAGCCAGACGGACGGGTGTTCCAGAATGGAACTTCCTTCAACTACGATACGCTTGCCGAGAGACTGCAGGAGATCGCGTTTCTGAATTCAGGGCTTAGGGTCACCATTAAGGATGACCGCAGCGGTAAAGTTGACGCCTTTCATTACGAGGGCGGTGCGAGCCAGTTCGTTCAATTTTTGAACGAAAACAAAAATGTGCTGCATGAGGTCGTTCATTTTGCAGGCGAGCGCGATGAAATCGAGGTTGAGGTTGCGTTGCAATACAATGACGGCTATACAGAGACGATCGCTTCGTTCGTTAACTCTATACCAACCAGAGGCGGCGGCACCCACGAGACGGGCTTCAAGACCGCTTATACGCGCGTCATGAACGATTACGCTCGTAAAGCTGCGCTGCTGAAGGAAAAGGACAAAAATCTGGAGGGCAATGATCTCCGCGAAGGCATGATGGCGGTCATCAATATTAAGATGTCCGAAGTGGAATTTGTCGGCCAGACCAAAGATCAACTCGGAAGCGCTTCAGCAAGAAGCGCAGTTGACGCAGTCGTAACCGAGAAGATGCAAGTCTTCCTGGAAGAGAATCCGCAGATCGCACAATCACTGCTTAAGAAAGCCGTGCAGGCGTCCAGGGCACGCGAAGCGGCCCGCAAGGCGCGTGAGGAAATTCGCAGCGGCAAGAAGAAGAGCGAAAGCTCTAATCTTGGCGGCAAGCTGACGCCTGCGCAGTCGAAGGATTACACGCGCAACGAGCTGTTCATCGTCGAAGGCGATTCCGCCGGCGGCTCCGCGAAGCAAGGCCGCGACTCCAAGCATCAGGCGATTTTGCCGCTTAAGGGCAAGCCAATGAACCCGGAGAAGGCGAAGCTGGTCGATATTTTGAAAAATGATGAGTATAAAGCGATCATTGCGGCGATTGGAGCGGGCGTAGGACCGGAATTCGAAGCCGAGGAAAGCAATTACAATAAAATTATTATTATGACGGATGCGGATACGGACGGTGCGCATATTCAAGTATTGCTCCTGACGTTCTTCTACCGCTATATGAAACCGCTCATCGACACCGGAAGAATTTATATCGCTCAGCCTCCTCTTTATAAGATTACAAGAAAATCGGGCAAGCTGGAGACGATACGCTATGCCTGGACGGATGAGCAGCTGCAAAATTATTTGAAGGAATACGGCAAAGGCTACGAGCTTCAGCGGTACAAGGGTCTTGGCGAGATGAATCCGGATCAGCTATGGGAGACGACGATGAATCCGGAATCCAGAACGCTGCTGCAGGTTCAGATTGAAGATGCCGCCAAAGCAGAGCGACGCGTATCCACGCTTATGGGGGATAAGGTAGACCCGCGCAAACGCTGGATTATTGAAAATGTAGACTTTACGGAATATGAAGAATAGGGGGGAGCAAGCATGAGTATCCTGGAACAATTCCTGCCGGCGTTTCTCGAGGAGGTTGTAGGTGACCGCTTCGGACGCTATTCGAAATATATCATACAGGATCGAGCGATCCCCGATGTACGAGACGGCCTAAAGCCGGTGCAGCGCCGAATTCTGTACGCGATGTACGATGCGGGCAATACGCCGGACAAGCCATACCGCAAATCGGCAAAAACGGTCGGCGATGTGATGGGCAACTACCACCCGCACGGCGACTCCTCGATTTATGAGGGCATGGTCAGAATGGCACAGCCTTGGAAGATGGGTCATCCGCTTGTGGACGGCCATGGCAACTGGGGCTCGCAGGATGACGATCCGGCAGCAGCTATGCGTTATACGGAAGCGCGCTTGTCCAAGATCGCGATGGAGCTTCTTCGCGATATCGATAAGCGTACGGTCCAGTTCAAAGATAACTTCGATAATACAACAAAGGAGCCTGTGGTGCTGCCATCCCGTTATCCGAACTTGCTGGTCAACGGCGTAAGCGGCATCTCCTCAGGCTTCGCAACCGAAATTCCGCCTCACAATCTGCGCGAGGTTATTGATGCTTGCATCATGTATATGAACAAGCCGGGCTCGACGCTGGAAGAGCTGATGACGATTGTGAAGGGACCGGACTTCCCGACGGGCGGCCTCATCATGGGCGAAGAAGGCATCCGCGAAGCGTATTCTACGGGCAAAGGACGAATCTATCTTCGGTCGAAAACCGCCATTGAAGATATGAGAGGCGGCAAGCAGCAGATCGTGATTACGGAAATCCCGTATCAGGTCGTGAAGTCCCGCCTTGTTACTGCTATGGAGACGATTCGTCTGGAGAAGAAGGTCGAAGGCATCGCAGAGGTGCGCGACGAGAGCGGACGCAATGGCCTTCGTATTGTCGTAGAGCTGAAGAAAGAAGCAGATGCGAACGGCATATTGGCTTATTTGCTCAAGAAAACGGATCTTCAGGTCACCTATAACTTTAATATGGTGGCGATTGTCAATAAAGCTCCGCAACAGCTTGGACTGCTGCCGATGCTTGCCGCTTATGTGGATCATCAAAAAGAAGTGGTTACTCATCGCACGAAGTATGAGCTGGAGAAGGCGGAAGACCGTGCGCATGTCGTCGAGGGGCTTGTCAAAGCGCTTAATATTTTGGATGAGGTCATCGATACGATCAAAGCGTCCAAAAACCGCGGGGACGCTCAGGATAACCTGATCGCGAAATTCGGCTTTACGGAGCGCCAGGCGGACGCCATACTAACCTTGCAGCTCTACCGGCTAACGAATCTGGAGATTACGTCTCTGGAAAAGGAGCTTAAGGAAGCGCAGAAGAAGATTGCTTACCTGCGATCGATACTGGACAGCGAGAAGAAGCTGATCGGGGTTATCAAAGATGAATTGATTGAAATCCGCGACAAATACGGCATTGACCGCAGATCGGATATTCAAGGCGAAGTGGAAGAGCTGAAGGTGAACTTGGAAGTTCTGGTTACGCCTGAGGATGTTCTGGTGACGCTTAGCCAAGACGGCTATATGAAGCGGACAAGCATGTTGTCCTTTACCCGTTCGGGCGGCGAGCTTGACAGCGCTGGAGTGAAGGATGGCGACGTCATTCGAGACTTGCTGCAAGTAAACACGATTGACAACTTGCTGCTGTTCACACGCAAGGGACAATACTACTTGCTGCCTGTTCATCAAATTCCGGATTTCAAATGGAAGGATACCGGCACGGCTGTCGTCAATATCATACCGCTGCCCAAGGACGATTCCATTATAAGTGTTATTCCGGTCAAGGATATTGGAGAAGCGGGCTTGTCGCTCGTATTTGTGACGAAGCGCGGACAGGTGAAGCGAACGGAATTGAAGGAGTATGCGACGACGCGTTCAACGGCCGTTGCAGCTTGCAAAGTCGCTGAGGGCGATGAGATTATCAGCGTATCTGTCAGCGACAGCCAGAAGCAGCTATTGCTCGTCTCCCGCAACGGTATGAGCATTCGTTTCCTGGAGACGGAAGTCAACTCAATGGGCCGCGTGGCGGCCGGCGTAAGAGGCATGCAGTTGAAGGATGACGATGAACTGGTTTCGGCTCTGTGGGTGTCGGACGATGAAGGAGAGATCCTCGTAATATCCGATATCGGGTATGCAAAACGTACGCTGCTCCTCGACTACCCTATCCAGGGAAGAGGCGGACGCGGTGTTCAGACGTTCGAATTCAAGGAAGGGAAGCGCGTACGTTCCAATGGCGATAAGCTTGCAGCTGCTTACTATTGCAGGCAGCGGATCGAAATTGTGGCGCTTACATCCGGAGGCGCGAAGCTGACGCTCGATTCCGAAAAGGCGCCGATTGATGAACGGAAGTCAGTTGGCAAAGGATTGCTGCCAGTGGAGAAGAATGACAGCATCGTCACAGCTTTTGTACGCAATGTGCTGGAGATTAATCAAAAGGCCGATTAGGCGGATCTAGCCGTTCTATGATTTCCAGGAGGGCTTCAAGCATGACCCACATTGGCACAAGCTCATCCGGGCGATTAAGCCAATGCGGGTCTTTTATGATGCCGTATGCGCGTATGCGCTCCATGACTTCTGCCTTTCTGGTGTTCAATGCAATCACGCTCCTTCATTGTCGTCAGCGATAGAGGAATTTCGCCCGTACAGCTGGGCGGTCGCCACATTATATGTCATCTGCTGTCAAACGGTTCACTATTATAGCGATTAATGGCGCAAACTATTAATTGGGTTAACCTTTTATTCGACATGAGCAATTGGTATAATAGACATATAAGAGGTTAATAGGACAGAAAGCGGGTGGGAAGTTTGATTTCTGAAGATTTTACTCGGGTATGGACAAAACTGTCACGCGAGTGGAAGATCAATCTGGAGCAGACACTTGCTCCGCTCACAGAAGGTCAGCTGAATGTACTGGAGCTGCTGCTGGAGTCTCAGCCGATGAAACCGTCTGATCTTATTCAATACTTGTCTACAACGCCTGCTGCCATTACCACATTGCTGGACCGTATGGAGCGAGGCGGACTTATCGCTCGAACCAGAGATGAGAACGACCGTCGCATCGTATGGATATCGGTGACGGAGAAAGGGCTTTCGGAAGCCGAGCGGGGGCGGGGCATACGCAATGGTATGATCGAGCATTCGCTTGATCGCATCTCCGCGCATAATCAGCAGCTTCTTGTCTATTTGTTAGGCAAGGTCGCCAATTCATAACAGATAGGGCCGCTTCCTGGACGGGAAGCGGCCCTATTCGTTATTTCATGGAGTCAAGACGCTGGATAAGCATATCGAAATCCTTTTGAAGCTGATGATAATCGCCGGCTTTCAGCAGGCTGTCGTCCTTTGCAGCAAGTGTTTCTTCCACCGGAAGGATACGGTAGCGGAAGGAGCGGTCGGGCTTGTAGCGATGAACCCAGGTCGGTATCGCTTCGATGTCGGTCAGCGTAGTCAGGTTTTCGGTTACGTTTTTGCGGACGCCCACTTTAAAGATAACCCCATAATCCTTGGAATCTCCCCGTTGGTTGGAGATGAAGTTGCCCATGGAATAAATAATTAACGATCGTTTTTCATTGCCCATGTCATCATAGCCCTCAATGACCTCGTAAGGTTGAATGACGTGGGGGTGCGAGCCTGCAATGATGTCCGCTCCTGCCGCCACAAGTGCCCGAGCGAGCGTCTTCTGGCTCTCTGAAGGCGTCGTCTGGTATTCGTTGCCGAAGTGAAGGGCAACGGTGACGAGATCCGCTCCATTTTGCTTCAATCGGGCAATATCAGCCCTGATCTTTTCTTCGTCGATCAGATTAACCAGATAGGGCTTGCCTGTCGGGATCGGTATGCCGTTGGTGCCGTAGGTGTAAGCGAGAAGACCCATTCGGATGCCATGTTGCTCCGCGATGATCAGCGCATCGGCTTCTTCCTGCGAGGATGCGGTGCCGATGGCTTGCAGATCCAGTTCCTTTAGATGCTCAAGTGTCTTCAATAAACCACGCTCGCCTTTGTCAAGGGAATGATTGTTCGCTGTAGACAGGAGGTTGAAGCCGGCATTTTTCAACGCCTCTGCAAGCTCAAAAGGCGCATTGAAGCTCGGATAGCCAGTATAGCCGAAGTTCGCGCCGCCTATCGGGGTCTCCAGATTCGCCATGATCCAATCCCCTTGGCCTAATATATCCTTCACTTCCTCGAAGAAAGGATTGAAATCGTATACGCCCGTATTGGCATCGTAAGCGCCGGGCAGCTGAGGAGAATGGCTCATAATGTCGCCGACGCCTACCCAGACCGCCTCTGTGAACACCGGCTCGACAGGAGTGGGCTCTGGCGTTGGAGACGGAGGAGGGGGAGTCACGGCTGCTTCCGAAGGAGCGGCAGATATCAGATCATGCTGTCCTAGTGAATTTGCGCCGCTTTTGTCCCATATGGTTTGGGCGAACAGAAAAAGGATCATAATTGCAATCAGGCTTAAAAGAATGACTGTGGGAATTAAGACGATCTTTCGACGCATAAGGTTTATACTCGTCCTCTCATAATCAATGGGAAGCCGGCTGAGCCTGCACTTCCCATTGATGAACTAGATATAAAGTTTGGCTGCGTATTCCAACTGATCCGCTTCCCACCAGCTCCAAGGAGCTGCGACCTCAGGCAAGGAGTAAAAAGCGACCTCTTCCTTGGAGATCGGATGTGGAAGGGATACGGAGGTAGACCATAATGCAAGATTGGATATATGGGGCTGCCGAGCTGCGCCGTACTTCAAATCTCCGACTATCGGACAGCCGATATGGGCCATCTGTGCGCGAATTTGATGGGAACGGCCAGTATGGAGCCGGACTGCAACCAGACTGAATCGTTCATGCGCCGCCGCAACTCTATACTCCAGTATCGCTTCTTTGGCGTCCGACTCAGGCTTATTGAATACTGTAACCTGATTGCGCTTCTGATCCTTCCACAGGTAATGCTTCAATGTGCCATTAGAAGACGCTGGAGCGCCTTGTACGACGCACATATAGGTTTTGCCGAAGGAACGGCTGCGAACAGCTTCGGACAGCCTGGAGGCAGCCTTGGACGTCTTGGCGAAGATCATGGCGCCGCCGACGGGGCGGTCCAGACGATGGACCAAGCCAAGAAACACATTGCCGGGCTTGCCATGTCTCTCCTTCAAATCCGTTTTCAGCAGCGTGAGCATATCCGGATCACCGGTTTCGTCCTCTTGGGAGGGCACACCCGGAGGCTTCACGACCGCGAGAAGATGATTGTCTTCATATAATACGGGAATACGCATTAGTTGGATTCCCAGCGCCCTAGAATGCCGCAAGGCAGATTAAGGCCGGATCTCGTAATGGGCAAACCAATTTCGCCACAGTTGATTGTCCCGCCATACTTGGGCTTCATCGTCATATGAAGCATGTTATGAAGGACGGATGGGGATAATCCTGTTGTGTAGGAATTGATAAGCATGAACAATGGATTGTCTGATAGAATCGTCGTGCAAGATTGAAGAAACGGATAGAGATTCTCCTCCAGCTTCCAGGTTTCGCCGTTCGGTCCGCGTCCATAAGAAGGCGGATCCATTATGATGGCGTCATACTGGCGTCCACGACGCTGCTCGCGCTGTACGAACTTGAATACATCGTCCGTAATATAGCGGATCGGCGCTGATTCAAGTCCTGACAGTTGAGCATTTTCCTTGGCCCATTGCACCATTCCTTTGGCAGCATCGACATGGCATACTTCAGCGCCGGCTTTGGCTGCGGCTACTGTAGCGCCGCCCGAGTAGGCGAACAGGTTCAGCACGCGAATCGGACGATCGGCCTGACGGATCTTGTCCATCATCCAGCTCCAATTGACAGCTTGCTCGGGAAACAATCCGGTATGCTTGAAGTTGGTAGGCTTTATATGAAAGGAAAGTTCTCCATAAGAGATCGTCCATCTCTCCGGAAGGGTCGAGGACATCTGCCATTGGCCGCCTCCTGAAGAGCTTCGGTGGTAATGCCCGTCCATTTTCTCCCAAGGGCCTGATTCGTCCGCGATCGGCCAGATGATCTGCGGGTCAGGTCGGCGGAGAACGTAGGCTCCCCATCTCTCCAGCTTATCTCCGTCTCCTGTATCAATGACTTCATAGTCGGTCCATTTATCTGCTACATACATCGTTCGTCTTTCCTTCCTTGACTCTAGTCTTGTCACATATTATATCATCGCTTATTATAACGAAGCAGGGAAAACTAAGCAATGAATCTTACCTATGGAGGCGGTATTTATTCGCAAGGAACGGAGCTTTTGGATATACATGCTTGCGATTGGCATGATAGGATTTGTTATTGCAGCCATTACATTGCCGGAGAACGGAGGACACTCCTTTGATAAGTGGGCGCATCAAGTCTTGACTGATTGGCGCAGCGAGGGACTTACAATTGCTTTTAAACTCATGACAATGCTTGGATCTACCATTTGGATTATTGGGATAACGTTGATTTCGGCTGGCTGGTTTGGCTACCGCTACGGATGGCGGTATTCGGGAATGATGATTGGCAGTGTACTGATCGCAATTTCCTCAAATCTATTATTGAAAATGACTTTCGATCGAGTGCGTCCCGACACAGTGTGGAGCATAACGGCCGACGGCTTGAGCTTTCCGAGCGGTCATTCCATGCTTAGTATAGTCATGTTCGGCATGCTGATGATCATTCTGCTAAAGGAGGGCAAGTGGAGCGTCGGGATCAAATCAGTCATTGTCGTTATACCGTCCTTGTTCATCCTGCTAATTGGCGCAAGCCGGATTTATTTTCATGTTCATTACATATCGGACGTACTCGCCGGTTACAGCGCGGGACTGGTCATTATTTCGGGAATCATGCTGCTGGCGGGGGCTTTGCGGCAGAAGAGAGGGGTTTAACTTATGATGCATTTGGAGTGCGAGTGCGGCAATCGTACCAATTTGTTCGCAACGGGTGATCGGGACGAGCATGGCAGGGAGTTTATCGAGCTTGAGGATGATGATCGCTTCAGCTTTATAATTGGAGAGGACAGCCTAATGTTCAAATGTTCGTTTTGCGGTTACCGCTATAGACTTAAGAGCTACGAATAAGAGGTTGACATTGATAATCGTTATCGATATGATGGTAAAGAATAACAGGTTTTCCTGAACGATTTCTATGCGGACAGGATAATTCGTATGTGTTTTTTCTTCAAAAAAAACTTTAACGAAGGTGAGTCTATGTTCATCCAATTGAGAACGATTGTTGTGGAGTCTGGTCATGCGGAGCAATTAGCGGAGAGCTACGCTGTTGCCGGAGTAATTGATGAGATGCCGGGTCTGATCGACCGAACGGTTATGGTCAGCCGGAAAAATAGGGAGTCGGAAGAAGTCATCTCCATGATCCGCTGGGAATCCGAGGAAGCTTGGAAAAACTGGGAGAAGAGTCCCGTCCATCTTGCCGGACATCGCGAGAAGCGCAATGATGCTCCTCCCAGCTATATCCTAGACTCCAGTGTGAAGATGTACAACGTTACAAAAGTGATTGCCGGTACCGTTGCTGGCGTCTAACGCCAAATAAAATGGACAAGGGCTGGCTTGCGATGAATCGCAGGCCAGCCCTTGTGGTTCAATAGCAATAGTACTTCTCCCAAATTTTCCTTGAATCACCTTCGTGTTCTTTCCACCAATTGAAGTCCTTCCACCAGCCGTGGCCGTTCAGCCAGTCCCATATGCTACCCTTCTTGTCATTGTAATGCTTGTTGTAATCGTATTTATCTTCCTTCTTGTCCTTGCCAGAGGAGCTGCCAAGGGTCGAGAAGAGGGAGGAGATGGTTGCAAGCAATCCTTTTTTTCGATCTTCTTCGTAGTTGGATGATTTGCCAGAGGCAAATGCGGCAGTCGGGAATGCAAGCAAGGTGAGGAGCGTGACGCATGCGATGATCCGCTGTAAGGTTTTCAACTAGTGCCACCCCTTAGATCAATATAGAGAATGCGATTGTTCTCTATTAAGAATTTTACTGTACATTTTGGCAATTGTAAACGATTTTTTGGGACTATAGTCTGCTTAATAGGTAGGGTAATGGGGCGGACGACAAAAAACAAGCTGATACCGATAGTCATCGGCACCAGCTTGTTGTGAGCTTTGCGAACTAGTTATTACGTTATTGCGGGGCTTAAGGAATGACTTTCCATACATCGCCTGCAGGAGTTCCAGGGATGTTGCCAAGCGTCCACCATTTTGCTTCATAGTTGACGCCGTTATAGGTTACTTTGTTGCCGCCAAAATAGACTTGAGTGGAGCTCCAAGCCGGGTATGTTGTAGGAGCGGAAGGAGTTGTTACGGTGATTGCGTTGCTGGCAGCGGATACGTTGCCGGCAGCGTCGATTGCTCTGACCGTGAATGTATACGTTGTGTTAGCGGACAGGCCAGTTACCAGATATTCAAGAGAAGATCCAGATACTGTTGTAACGAGCGTTGTGCCGCGGAATATTTGATAGCCGGTTACGCCAACATTATCTGTTGACGCGCTCCACATCAGTGGCACGGAATTTTGTGTTGCGCTGCCCATGACATGCAGTCCGCCTGGAGCAGTAGGCGCAATGGTATCCGGCCCAGAGATATTAGAGGTTGTGAATGACACGATACTGCTTGCACCGGAAACATTGCCTGCGGCATCGTAAGCTCTAACGGTAATATTATAGGTTGTATTGGCGGAGAGACTCGATAAGTTATACGAGAGCGCTCCCGTCGTGGATCCGATTTGAGTCGCGCCATTGAAAATGCGGTAGCCTGCTACTCCAACGTTGTCGGTCGATGCAGACCAGGACACAGCAGCGCTAGTCGCTGTTACATTCGTTACGTTAAGATTGCCTGGAACAGTAGGCGGTGTTTGGTCACCGTTGCTTGTTCCGCTCAATTGAACGTCAATCGCATTGTAGAAAGCGTTTACGGTATTGTCAATATCCCAAACGGCCAGAATGACATGGTAGCCGGAGCGGTCAGTCGGAACGTTACAAGTATGGGAATAGCTCATTGGAGGCTGAGCGCCACCGTAGTTGACCGTACAGAACGGAGTGGACTCGAATTGAGCGCGAGTCAGCGGGGTATTTGGATTCCAGTTTGCTTTGGTAATGAAATAACGGAAGCTTGTAGTCGCATGGTTCGCCGTAAATTTCCAAGTGAATGTTTGTTGACCGCCGGAGAGGGCTACTTTGCTCCAACGTGTGCTGGATTGCTCGTCAAGCTTAGGGAATGCGCCGCCTGCGCTAGCGATTTTGCCATCGGCAGGACCTGCCGCCGGGAAGCCTTTTGGCGCTTCCAAGCTTTGTGGTTCGTAAATGATTGAGCCACAATCCGTATTTACTCCGTCTTTGCAAAGTATAGCCCGGCTTGCAGGTGATTCAACATAACCGTGTGCGGATACTCTGTCAGCCATGACCGTCATGATAGCCAGCAGGACAAGAGCGAAGCCGCTAGCGAGCAAAGCTTTTACGAACAGTTGACGCGGGTTTTGGAGCAGTGTCATTGGTAGATAACCTCCTAATAGTGTTAGAATAGTGCGGTTAGACCAATTATGCGGTTCTGGTTGATGACATTGAAGGTAAAGCAGTAAAACTTAGGGAAACCTAAATAACCTAAAAATTACGAGAATGTATAGAGTGATCTCCTTTCTCTCGTCATTTTATATAAACTCAAAGAAGAGCTTATACACGCAAGTGAAGAAGCCGCTAGTTAATCTAGGGTGAGGGGAATAAGGGTTGGGATGCCAATAGAAGTTGCCTGTGGTGCGCAGTGAAATGAAACAATTTCAGATGGAAGGAATTGCAAACGCTTTTGCAATCATATGATTGGACTTGGAGCGGTACATCGGGTAAACGTAAAGGAATTGTTGAAGATGTGTCTAGTATAGGGGAATAATCGGAGATTGTGGAGGGGAATTATTATTTTAATCAAATTTTCCCCCTATTGCAGCATTTTTAATGAGGTTTAATTTCAATAATACGAGTATTTCTTGCAAAATGTGTAAATTTACTAATATTTGTATCAAGACTTGTCCAAAAAGAGAGGCCCAGCAGCGGGCCTTATGAGTTATTCTGGTACATAAATTGCGGTGAAACGACACGATCGTCGTAACGTTGATGGAAAATGTGCGTTGTGGCAGGGGATAGCGGAGGAACAAGCCATGACCAGCGGCCTGTCACATCCCGGCTGCTTTCTCGTTCATTGCGCTCGAAGCGCATGAACTGCTGGGCCGCAGTATGATGGTCGACGATCGTTACGCCGTGTATTTTATAGGAATGCAGGACAGCTACGTTCAGCTCGACCAGTGCCTTGTCCTTCCATAGAGAGGCATTGCTGGATGTATCAAGGCCCATTACACGGGCTACTTCGGGTAGCTTGTTATAGCGATCCTTGTCGGCAAGATTGCGCGCGCCGATCTCCGTGCCCATATACCAGCCGTTAAAGGGAGCTGCAGTGTAACGAATGCCGCCAATCTCCAACAGCATGTCCGATACGAAAGGAACGGCATACCAGCGCAATCCAAGCTCTTCGAAAGTTGGAAAATCAGGATGAGCAAGTGGGACTTCAAGCGCAAGCTCTTTCGGTATAGCATACCATTTTTTCTCACTGCTGCCTATGCTTAGTACAAGCGGAAGGATGTCGTGGGACGTACCCGCGCCTTGCCATCCGAGCTCCTGGCAGAGCCTCGTGAAGGAGACAGACGCAGGGTCTCCGATTATCGTGCCATCATTCGATTCATATCCTGCATATCGAATCAGCTGATGGTTCCAGATACGCGGAGAATGCGCCGTATGGCCGTTTGAAGCAGGGAAGACGGTAATGAACGGTCTGATCTTCCCGCCGTTCGTCGCGGCGTCGATATGCTGCCAGATCGTCTCGGCCATCGCATCGGTCGTCTCGACATGCCGGGCGTCAAGGACAGACAGATTGTCCCAGAACAATCGTCCGATGCATCGATTGCTATTGCGCCATGCCAGCTTGGCGCCGTGTGTTAACTCCTCCGCAGTATGTGTGTAGTGACCGTGCTGCTGAACCTGGGATGAGATCTCATCCAGACGTTGCCTAATGTCTGGTTCAGACTTGCCTAGCTCCGCGTAGCATTGCCGGATAAAAGCCGACGCTTGCTCCAAAAGTTGTTGCTGTATGCTCGTGACGTTCATGATGGTTCTCTCCCGTACTGTCGTATGGCCTTATTATAGCAAGATTGAATCGGGCCTAAACCGGGCACTTGTGAACAATCTATGACCCGGGTATGGAGGTGATTATAGGCTGTGTTTCTTCATGCCAAGGAAGCTCCAGTCACCGGATTCCTTTTGCTTGAAGGAATAGGACTGATCATGCCAGCTATGCCGGAACTCCGTCTGCGACACCGGATACAGCTCGTGCTTCTCCCGCTTGTTCCAGATCAGATAGTAACCATCCGTATCCAGACCTATCTCGGCCACGCAGCCGAAACCTTCATACACACCTTTCAGCACATTAAACTCTTCCGGCTTCATGGAATAGCGAGGAGGCTGTTCAGACACAGACGCTTCTTCTCCCAGCATCAGATCCGCCAAGGATTGAGCTAGCTTCGTCGACGGCACAAACTCGTAATTGGTGAGCAAAATAACCGTCACTCCATCATCCGGGTAACGATGCAGCTCGCTTCTGTAGCCGCGGTAAGCTCCGCTATGTGAAATTCTTCTTCGACCTTGTTTTTTGTCCAAAAACCAGCCCAGCTCATATCCGTCTTCCGAAAAGTCGAATAGTTGAGCAGCCAATTCCGGGCTAATCAGTCTATTGTTGTACAACGATTGATCCCACTGGAGCAAATCAGCGGCGGTGGCATACATGCCCCCGGCCGTAGTAACGGTGCTCATATCGATATATTCCGCCGGTGCGAGCTCTCTTCCGCTGGAGGAATAGGCTGAAGCCAAGTTCGGAATAACGCTTCGTCCGTTGTTTACGCCTGTGTCGTTCAAGCCAAGAGGCTTCAGTATACGCGCTGCGATAAAGGATTCGAAGGATAGACCCGACACCTTTTCGATAATAAGACCAAGCACGAAATAACCTGTGTTGTTATAGGAGAATGAATCGCCTGGCGTGAAGTCAAGCGGCTTGTCCTTCAGTAAAGCCAACATCTGGTCCAATTGGAGCGGCCATTTGTTCATGTTCCCATTATATTCGGCCACATGGGTAAAGTTAGGCAGTCCAGAACGGTGCTGCAGCAAGTAACGAATGGTCATCTGTTCGTAAGCCTTGAATGAAGGGATGTAATCGCTGACGGGATCATCAAACCGCAGCTGACCATCTTCGACCAGCATGGCGACCGCCATGGCAGTGAACGATTTGGTAATCGACCAAATTCCGAATTTCGTATCTTCTTGTATAGGTACGTCATGCTCCACGCTTGCATAGCCAAAGGATTGGCTGTATACAGGTTTGCCGTGCAACGCGACAAGAATATTGCCGCTGAATGGATATTGCTCCGTATATGCTTTCATAAAGGACGTTAATGAGTTGTCCGTCGTTATCATAGTGAATTCCCCTCCAATTTCCTATTCTATCATAATGAAGAGGGGAATCGGTTTTCTTGACAAAAAACCGTCCGGACGGTATAGTAATCATCGCTGATCGGTTCAAATGTACATACCAAACAGGGAGGGATAGGATGAGCGCCAAGGCCAATTCCAAACGGGAACATATATTGAAATCCGCGATGGGGCTTATTTTAACAGTAGACTTCAGAGCGTTGACACTGGATGCCGTAGCGAAGGAAGCGGGCGTCAGCAAGGGCGGCCTGTTGTATCATTTTCCAAGCAAAGATGCGCTTCTGCAAGGGATGACGGTGTATAGCTTTGATCAGTTTACCGAATTGTTCCATTCCTATGCGGAGCAGGAAACCCGCAATCAGGGCAAGTGGTGCAGAGCTTATATACAAGCTTCCAAGCATGATTTGAAGCATAACGGCACCCTGAGCACAGGGGTCATGTCATCGGCGCTGCTGGAGCAGGCATTTGTTGATAGCATTAACAATAGCTACAATTACTGGTTCAGGAAAATGAATGAAGATGGTCTTGATCCCGTTAGCGTGAACTTGATTCGTCTTGCCATTGACGGATTGTATTATTCCGCTATGTACAAGATTGAACCGTTGGACGATGCGGCGTTGGATGCCGTATTCGACAGACTTTTGAAGCTGACAGACAAGGGAGAAGACCTATGAATCCATACATGCTGCTAATGTTCGCAATCTTGAGCGAGGTATTCGGGAGCTCAATGCTTAAGTTGTCCAAAGGATTTTCGAAGTGGCTGCCTAGTATCGGGGTGGTGCTGGGGATGGGCTCCGCCTTTTTCTTTTTGTCTCAAACGCTTAAGGAACTGCCCCTTGGCATTGCTTATGCTATATGGTCTGGCGTTGGTACGGCCTTGACGGCAGTTGTAGGCGTTGTGTTATGGAAGGAAACGATAAATGTGAAGAAGGCGCTGGCTATTGTGTTGATTATTGGTGGCGTAATCGTGATGAAGCTGTCTGCGGATATGGGCTAGGGAGGGATATGTAATGAATAAAGGTTACTGGGCATTATCCGTATCGATTTTATTTGAAGTGTTCGGAACGACGATGCTGAAGCTGTCGCATGGTTTCACTGAGCTGTTGCCCGCTATTGGCGTTGTGATTGGCTTTGGCGTCGCATTCTACAGTCTGTCGATTTGTCTAAGAACGATTCCGCTTAGTATGGCGTACGCGATTTGGTCAGGAGTGGGTACGGCTTTGACGGCGCTGATTGGTGTTATCGTATGGAATGATCCATTCAATTTGCTTACCTTGTCCGGTTTTGCGCTAATCGTCGGCGGGGTCGCGCTTCTCCACGCAGCCGACAATGCACCGAAGACGGCAAGAGGAGAGGCCGTATGAAGGCACAGCTAACTGTGGTGACACTGATCACTAGCGATGTAGCGGGCATGGCTCGATTCTACCGCGAGGCGCTGGGATTCCACCTAGCGGTCGATACCGAGCATTATGCCGAGCTGGAAAACGAAGGGACGAGGTTTTCTTTAAGCTCAAGAGAGCTGATGGCGAAGCAGAGCGGAGGATATCCGTCTTACTCCGTTCCACTCTCCGGTCAAGCGGTGGAGCTATGCTTCAGGCTGGAATCGGCAGAATTGGTCCGGGCTGCTTACGACCATCTCCTGTCCTGCGGCGCCGGCGCGGTCAAAGACCCTGCTATTATGCCTTGGGGGCATACAACGGCCTTTTTCTCCGATCCGGAGGGCAACATTCATACCATCTATGGGGAGTAGTCCCTATACAGACAAAAAGCCGTTCGCACTCTGCGAACGGCTTTCATATTTGTGACTAGGCTTTGACTTTCTCCAGATGCTCTTCCAGACGGTCCAGCGTTTCGGAGAAGCCTTGCTCCATACCCATATCCAGCACGGCTTGCAGCGCCTCAGCGGAGACATAACGCGCAATATTGGTCAGCTTCGTGCGTCCGTCATGCTCCTCGAAGATCAGTGTAATATCCGAAGCGGGCATATCCTCCGGCACATTGCCTTCCGCATCGGAGAAGTAATCTGTATATTCGATTTTCTCGTTTTGTACAATATGGTTGTAAATGCCTTTTCCCCATGATTCCATGCCGTAGAAGTCGCCTTGGTTGCGGTCGTTGCACTTCATGCAATAATGCCATACGCCGCCCGGACGGAAATCTATCTTGCATACGGTCACTTCCCAGCCGCGAGGACCCCACCATTGCTTTAGATGCTCCGCGTCGGAGTAGACTTGGAATACGAGACTGCGCGGTGCATTGAACTCGCGCTCGACCGTTAATACATTACCGTCAACTTTTGTTGTCATTTTGTTTGCCATGTGCAAGGCCTCCTAGTTAATGGTTGTCTTTTGGATCAGATTGAAGAAATGCCAAGTATCGGTCCAAGTTGTCGTAACGCTCATTCCATATCCGGCGGTAAGAATCGAGCCATTCATCCATCTCGCGAAGCGGTTCCATCCGCAGTCCATAATGTCTGCGATTAGCTTCCGCCTGCACCTCGACGAGACCCGCCTCCAGCAATACTCGCAGATGCTTGGATGCTTGCGGCTGCTTAAGCGATAATTGCTCCGCTATATCGCCCACGGACAGAGGGCCGCCCATCAACAGCTCTACAATCTGCAGGCGGTTCGGCTCGGCCAGTGCGCTGAACGTCGTCGTATCCATAGTCCGACTTCACTCACCTCTCTACCAGAACTAGCGTGATCTATTTGTGATTACAATATACCTCGATAGGAATATTCCTGTCAAGGAATATTGTTTTTGGGGGAGGCTCGCAGAGTGTGCCAGCGCAGGATAATGTCAATATTGGAGCGGAAGAGGGCGAGTTTGTTGCGATCATGAAATAAGGTTGTGGAGGGAAAAGAAACCGTCCCTAAGTCAAATGGAAGCGAGAGGGACGGCCCCTGATGCACCATTTCCGACAGGACGGTTTTTTTGTTCATTCCATGCATAAATTCTCAACTCGTATTGGAAGGCAGGACTATCGTTCGACTGAACCATACTCCCGCTCAACTTTGCAGATTTTGACCGAATATTGCTTATACCAGTCCTGCTTACCCTTCTCTTGTGCGATTAAATGAGCCTCATTCGCCTTCCAGTTGCGAATGGCTTCAAGGCTTTCCCAATAAGAGACCGTAATGCCGACACCGGAGGTGTCTCTTGCGCTGTCCACTCCGATATACCCGGGCTGACGGGAAGCAAGCTCAGCCATTCGATCTGCCATAAGCCCATAGCCGTTATCTCCATCTGTACGGGTACTGGTGAAAATGACCGCATAATACGAATCTTGTTTTATAGGCTGAAGTGCCGAATCCATGTTGTTGTTCCTCCTTGGTTGAAGCATAGGAATAGATAAGATTATACTCATATCAGAGCTCAATGAAAACCTATGATTCAATTAAAGGGATAGGGCGGTGCGGACGATGAAAGTAATCATTACAGGGGCAACCGGCATGGTCGGAGAAGGGGTCATGCATGAATGCCTTCTTCATCCGGATGTGAAGGAGATTCTGCTTCTAAGCAGGAGGCCGAGCGGTGTCGTTCACGACAAGATTAAAGAAGTAATTCATGATGATCTTCTGCATCTGGAGACATTTGCGGGGGAGCTTGCGGGATACGATGCCTGTTTCTTCTGCCTCGGCGTATCTTCAATCGGCAAGAGCGAAGCGGAATATACGAGAGTAACCTATGATTTGACGCTTCATGTAGCCGGAATCTTAGCCGATCAAAACCCGGAGATGGTATTCTGCTATGTCACTGGTGGAGGTACCGACAGTAGCGAGCAAGGCAGGAGCATGTGGGCCAGGGTTAAGGGCAGAACGGAAAATGCTTTGCTTCGCCTCCCGTTCAAGGATGCCTATATGTTTCGTCCCGGCTATATTCATCCAACGGAGGGACTTAGCCATTCGCATGCCTACTACAAGGTGCTGGGTTTGCTGTATCCGATGCTGCGCAAGCTGATCCCGCGTCATGTCACAACGCTGAAGGAATTGGGATTGTCCATGATTCATATTGTCCAGAAGGGATACGAGAAGAAAATCGTGGATAATCTCGATATGGCCAAGCTTGCCCATCCAGAATAGCCATGAAATCGTTAGAGCTAGTCGCCACTATTAAATAATTTGCCCAGCAGACAGCGAAAACGGATGGTCTCACACAGCTAATTAGGCTAAACGACATTTGGGGAAAGTCGAAGCAGCTTCTCGAAAAGTTGCTCGTAATCGTCTTCGTGATGCAGGAAATGACGGGGAGAAAACTGCGCCTACTTGAAGTGAGAACAATTGGGATCATTGGAGAAATGGCGCGCAACTTATGGGACGGCAACCGACTGAAAGCAAAAAATGGCGATGACAGGAATGAGATCCTGTGCATCGCCATTAATCATAATTGCAACTATATCGCTCAGCTGAACCATCTTTCACGTAAATGAATATACGTTTGAGACGGCCCCTTACTTTTTGCATCAGCATATAGTTTCTTGCGTTTAATTATTTCGCTCTTAGAATTTTCGTCCAGAGCTCAGCATCCTCGTAGCCAAGTCGCCATGCAGCTACGCCAGCGAGATCGTATTTCTTGGCAATGGCAATTCTGGCGAGGACCGTATCATGCGTCTCAGCCCAGAAGACATGCGTAAAGCCGTCTTTGCTGTACGTATACTTCCACTGGCCGGAGACAGCGTCGAATTCGCCTTTGGCTCCTGTGTCGACGATGAGCTTAGGAATCTCCTTCATGAAGATGGCGCGATTGTCAACGAGCTTGCCGTCAGGCGCGATCCGCCACTCTCTGACATAGAATGGCATGCCAAGCATGAGCTTGCTGCGGGGAATGCCGTAGTCGAGATATTGCTTGACGCCATCTTCGACCCACTTCAGCCCGGCGACGGAGCCGGGTTTGTCGCTGCCTTTCCAATGCTCGTCATAAGCCATGATGATGACGGTGTCTACAATAGCGCCGATTGCCGCGTGATCGTAAGCGGTAAGATGATTCCAGCTAACGCTGCCGCGCGGCAGGTCGATGGATACTTTCAGCCCTTTGGCATGCGCCGCAGCTGTCAGTTGCTTCACGAAAGCGGTGTAAGCCGCACGATCGGCGCCGGCCACTTCTTCGAAGTCGAGGTTGATGCCATGAACGCCAAGCTCGGCGGAACGCTTCACAAGTGCGTCAATGAATTTTTGCTGTGCAGCAGCACTTTTCAAAAACTCCGTTGTCATCTTCCGATTAAAGCCGTTGTGGATGAGTGGCGTTACTAGTATGCCCTTCTCCTTGAGCGCCTTTACTACAGCCCCATCCGAAGAATCTTTTAATGTGCCGTCGGCCGCTGTCAGCTCGAACCAAGTAGGCGAGTCAATCGACAAGCCTTGCGTGTTGGCAACATGGCTCAGAATGGTAGAGCTTGCGCTGCTGCCGTTCCATCCCAAAATCTGAAGCGTCTTGATATTGCTCCACAATATGCGTCCATCCAACGTACGGATGGTGGTATTGGCATAATCCTTAGCGTATGACAGCGCAGAATCCAAGAGATGGAACGTCTTGATCTTCTGGTCGCCCTGGAACACTTCCAGATACGGATAGCTGGACCAGAGTGCCTTACCGCTTTGCAATACTTCCGCATTCGCCAGCGTCTTGGCGTATTTGACCGCATCGTCAAGACCGATATACGTTCTGATGAGCTTGCTGTTCTGTCTTACCTCAAAGGATGGAACGTTGGAATGCACGACTTCATTCCGAGCGGTATGAACAACCTGACTGTTTGCGATGGCGGCAGAATCTGCTATCGCGTTTTTCAGGAAGGAATACAGCTTGCTGTCCGCAACAGGTTCGCCGTCCACCACCAGTTGGTAGAGGGCTGTTCCTGCGCTTTGCGCGCTCACCTGAGCAGCGGTCAGATTATCCCAAATCCATTTGTTCGTGGACAGATCGATAATATGCGCATTGCCCCATTTTACAGCTTCTTTTTTGGCATCATCCAGCGTTTGGAAGGACCAATTCGGCAATGTTTTATCACCCTGGTAAAGTTGGTATCGTGGGTAGGAGTCGTACACCCAGCCAACATTTTGCAAATCACGGATATGTACATCCTTCAAGGTTTTGGCTACATTCAACGCTTCCTGATACGTACGGAATTCCAGCCTAGTGTTGGATTCGCCGCGCTGGTACACTTTATACCTCGGGAAATTGTTCCATAGCCACTTGCGGTCCGCAATCTGCTCGACATGACTGTAGTTGAAGCTTTGAGCATACCGGATGGCATCGGCTTCCTTCGCAAATTCCTTGAGTGCCTTGTCATACTGGTAGACCCGAAACTTGGTAGCTTGCGCCGCATCTGCTATATTCGCCCCAGGCGTCATGAACGACTGAAGCAGCAACATGAGCGCCACCACCATGCTTATTCGTTTTGTGTTACGTATTAGTACCACTCTCCTCTCGCAATCTACTCTATTAGACGCAAGATAGGGGGAGGGAGTTGCTATAACAACGAGATGAAAATAGTGGCAATCTTAGAGCCGGCATGACGAAGTGAACAGGGGAGGGCAAAGAAAAGAAGCAACGCCCGAAAGCACTGCTTCTTCCTTTAAAGCTTGATAGCTATTGATCTGCAATATCTGCAAAAAATTCCCCTGCATCCTCGTCAATATCCAGCTTGATATCAGAGCGGAAAACTCTTCGATTGTAATGAGAATGCATGTATTGCTCGATCGATTCCAGCAAGTTGGATTCGATCAAATATTGACTGCGGCCGGAAACCCAAAGCTCTGCGGTGTAGCCGTATTCCTCATCCCAGGAGAGCTGCACCTCAATCTCGGAAGGCTGCACACCTCTGCGCTCGGCATAGTTAAGGCACACCGCATTTATAATCTCATCGGTATAGATTCTCACGATTAGTAAGGTCTCCGTTGATCAGGCGTACCGTTGTTGTTCTTATTCTTGTTGTTGCGAAGGTAGACCCAAGCAACGCGAATAAGCAGAATGACCGCAAAGATTGCCATCACGTTGATCAATAGTCCCAAAATCTCGCCAAATGCGCCCATGCCGCCGAACAATCCTCCGAACAACATGCCGGCTAGACCGCCGAGCATAAGACCCTTCATCAAGCCGCTGCCGCCGAACAAACCGCCGGATTTGGCAGCACCCGCCGTTGCGCCTGGTGTTGCACCTGCTTTTGTGCCTGGATTGGACTGATTGACGTTGTCCGTTTTCTTAGGCGTTTGGGTGAAGCTTTGTTTCGGCGATTTCATGCCGCCGCCGCGTTTGGCGTCTGCTACTTGTCCGAAACCGAAGCTCAAGAACAAAGTAAGAGCCAGCATTACGAGAATTCCTTTTTTCATTATGATCTTTCTCCTCCTGCTTGGTGATGTGCATATATTGCTATCATCCTGAAATACGGATAAGATGAACGAAGGTTTCATTTTTTTAAAATTTTTTTGAAATAGACAGGAGGCAGCTCTTTATGGGCAAATACCCTGATGCTTATATTGCGTATCTGGTAGAATTTCATGCAACGCGCGACTACTTCGAGTGTCATGAGCAATTGGAGGAATATTGGAAGGAGCATCCACATGACGGGCTGGCCGACACATGGGTCGGACTGATCCAGATTGCGGTGGGGCAATATCATGAACGGCGCGGCAATAGGCGGGGCGCTGCCAAAATGTATGAAAGCGCGGAACGAAAGCTTGCAGTCGATCAACTAGAGCAGTTAGGCTTGGATAGCGGGGAGCTTCTAGTACAGCTTGCAGAGCGACGACTGGCAGTTGAAAACGGAACAATGTTCCGAGATATAGAGTTCAAGCTGCAGGACGAAGAACTGGCTCGATTATGCAGGCAGGCTTGCCAAGCACGCGGGTTGGTGTGGGGGAGTGCCAGTCCGATGGGGGATCAAGAGATTATTGATCGTCATCTTCTTCGTGACCGATCGATGGTCGTTGCCGCACGGGAGGAAGCTTTGCGGCAGAAGCGCGCTGACAGGCTCTCGTAACAGAACAATGGGGATGGCATGAACGGGCGGGTCCGTGGATGGCCAGTTGTCAACTATTCACAATTACACAACAGCGGGACAGATCTTCGGATCTGTCTTCAGCCTGTTGAGAAAGTCTCAACAGGCTGAGAATACCTATAAGTAACCCCCTCTAAGAGTTGAAAGCTGTCTGGCAGCTACACATTGTCACTGCCGCCCATAGAAGGTGGGCGCTGATGCTGATCATAGATGTTTTAGTCGGCTAATGTCCATGAAGATCGCTCCGAGTCCGCTCTAAGACGTTCTCACCGCCCTAATGTCCACGAAGGCCGCTTCGAGTCCGCTTTAAGTCGGTTTCACCGCCCTAATGTCCATGATGGCCGCTTCGAGTCCGCTTTAAGTCGGTTTCACCGCCCTAATGCCATGATGGCCACTCCGAGTCAGCCTTAAGTCGGTCTCAACGCCTTCAGTCAGATGAGATATCCGTTGCTTCTAAAACAAATGACAGAAAAACAAAATGAGTAATAATCTTAGTTCTTGGAGCGATTTGAATCAATTTTTCTCCTATGAGCCGAGCCACCGCATAAAAATAGCCGAATAGTCCAAAGGACTTTATCGACACTCTGGGGACAGATCTTCGGATCTGTCTTTTTTTGCTTTTCTTTAAAGATTCACCGTCTGCTGTCGTCTAACATACCACCGATTATCCGCCAACTATTGTAAGAATATCTTCGGTATGATACACTTTAACTAGTGAATAATGATTAAAGTAACCTTAATCATAAGAGAGGCGATTGATACCATGAGCGATAAAGAAGTAAAGGTCGTCTTATCCAACAAAGAAGGGCAGCTCGGTTTTTCGTTTACGAGAGGCGGTCTTCGGGAAGGGGCGGGCCGCAAGGCTATAGGCGTGACAAAGAAGGTATCGGTGACACTGCCTCAGGAGCTATGGGATCGGTTGGAGAATGATCGAGAGGAGAATCGGCTATCTCGTTCGGAGATGATGCGGCTTATAATCGAAACCTATTATGCTGATTCCCATTAAGCGGAGATTGGGGTGAATCGGAATGTGGATCCGAATAACAAGAGAAGCGATGCTTCAAGCGCTGAGGCAGACGGGGAAGGCTGTATCAGCCCATCCTGTAATTCCATTGCTCACAGGCCTACATATAAGTGTGCAAGCTGAGGAGGTAAGGCTGACGGCAAGCAATATGGCAATGACGATTGAGGTTAGCATTCAGAATGATCCACAGTCCGATCTTGCTGTGGGGCAGACTGGAGCTTTAGTTGTACCGGCGAAAATATTGCAAAATATTATTCAACGGTTGGATCCGGGTTGGTTGACGATGGAAAGTGATGATCACAATAGAATCGTCATTACGTCTGGACATTCCCGATTCCGGCTTCAGGGAGTTGATCCCGGTTCATTCCCGATTATCCCGTCGATCCGGGATTCAGGCAGCACAAGCTTTGATGTTCCCGCTGTCCCCTTCCGAGCCGCTATCCGGCAAGTTCTGATTGCAACGTCGGCATCGGAGACAAGGTCTGTATTCACTGGCGTTTCTGCGACATTTCGTGACCATTCGCTTGAGCTTATGGCGACAGACGGCGTTCAACTGGCCCATCGCGTTATTCCGTTGTCGGGGAGGGTATCGAGCGAAAGTATCGTCATTCCGAGCAAAACGTTATCTGAACTTTATAAGTTGATCGGGGAAGAGGATGAACGGATACATATTGAAGCGAATGCCAAATCTATTCTTTTTAGAAATGGGAGACTGCAACTGTTATCCGCTCTGCTGGAGGGCAGTATGCCAGTCATGACTAAGCTGGTGCCAGCTTCGTTCCAAACGGAAATTCGGCTGAAAAGCGAAGCTTTGTTAAGAGCTGTGGAACGTGTATCCGTATTAGCGAATAGCTCGATCATCAGGCTGACCTTAGAGAATGACCGTTTGAAGCTGTTTTCGAAGACGGCAGAGATCGGAGAGGTCGTAGACGAGGTAGAGCTGCAATATGCGCATGGTGAGCATTTTGCGATAGCGCTGAATGGGTTGTTTTTAACGGAAATTATACGATGTATTGGAACTGAGCACGTCAGTCTTCAGCTTACGGGAAGCCGGTGTCCCGTTGTGATCATTCCGATTCAGGAGCCTAGAGATGCCTTGTTTATTCTGACGCCTGTGCTCACCTCCCAGTACGAAAACAAACCTGCTTAAGCAACTGGATAACGAACGGTTGAATCGTAAACGGTAAAGGGTTTAGGAAGCTGACTGATGAGAACTGCCAGATAGCCAGAAGAAGAGGGAGCAGCCATTGGCTAGCACCCTCTTCTTGGACAACCGATCTTGCATGGCGCTTTTATTCGCCCTTGTCAACCAACTCCAACTCGCCCGTATCGGGATCAATGATCAAGCCGTGAACGAGAATGTCCGCGGGAAGCAGGGGATGATTGCGAATGATGCTGACGCTGTTCACGACGCTGTCCCGCACGTTGTCGAAGCCTCTCAGCCAGCGGAGCAGATTGACACCGGAATTCTTTAATGTCTCGATGGTGGATTCCGGCACGCCGCGCTCTGTCATATGCTGAATGATTTCTTGTGGATTAAGTCCCGTCATGCCGCAATTGTGATGGCCCACGACGAATACTTCGTCGGCTTGAAGCTCGTAGAGGGCAACCAGCACGCTTCGCATAACGCTTCCGAAGGGCTGGGTAATGATGCCTCCCGCTGTTTTAATAATTTTGGCATCACCGTTTTTGAGGTTCATCGACTTGGGCAGCAGCTCGGTTAGCCTGGTGTCCATGCAGGTGAGGATGACCATTCGTTTGTCGGGAAATTTGCTTGTGGCGTATTGTTCATAGGCTTTGGTGGAGACAAACTGTTCATTATAGGTCAGAATATCGTCGATCTTGCCCACGTGGTACTCCTCCTAGTGATTGGATGATGACAAAGAAATTAAACGCAGCTGCGTCGTATAGGTCTGATTGTCGCTGCGCAAGGAGAAGCTGTTGGTTGCCGGATTGAAGTCGACCTTCAATTGCGGTTCGTAGAACACCTCATGCCGTGGTTCGTAGAGGAAAGGGAACGGATCGCCCGTCGCTTCCTTATCGTCAACCGTTGCTTCGCGTACGAGCTGAAGTGCCGGAACGCCGCTCATGACGCAGCCGCAGCCTTCCGTATCGTGAAGCAGCTTAAGCTTTGCCGAACCGTCTTCCAATAATGGAGCCAATCGGCTTGCAGCTGACTGGGAAAATGTAATATGCATCAAAAATCTCTCCTTCTCATGTTGCGAATGCCGACCATGCAGGTTTAAGATGATTATAAGGAGTGAATACTCCAAGATCAAGCATACCGAGCGATTGAATTGCCGGTTAGAGAGGCGGATAGGACAAATGACGGAAGCAAACGGAACCGTATTGAGCCAATTCAGAGATACCGTACATAAAATTAAAAGCTATGAGGAAGCGCTAGGCTTGCTCTACTGGGATTTGCGCACAGGGGCGCCGCGCAAGGGAATGGATACGCGATCGGAATCTATCGGCATTCTATCAGCAGATATGTTTAAAGTATCGACATCGCCGGAACTTGGCGAGCTGCTGTCCGCGCTGGAAGAGAAGGGCGCGAATGAAGAGTTGTCGGAGATTGATCGCCGTCTTGTCACCGAGACGCGCAAGGATTACGACCGCAGCGTGAAGATCCCGCCGAAGCTGTACCAGGAATATGTTGTGCTGACTGCGCAGACGGAGAACAAGTGGGAGGAAGCGAAGGAGAATAACGACTACGCCGGCTTCCAGCCCTACCTGGACAAAGTGATAACTTCTACGAACCAATTCATTGATCTCTGGGGCGTGAAGGATACCCGTTATGATGTGCTGCTCGACCAATATGAGCCCGGCATGACGGTAGCGCAGCTAGACAGCATATTCGGCGGCTTGCGCGACAAGCTGGTGCCGCTATCCGCTGCAATCGCAGCTTCGCCGCACCAGCCAGATACCGCTTTCCTGCGTCAATCGTTCGATAAGTCCGCCCAGAAGGAATTCAGTCTATTTATTCTTCAGCAGATGGGCTACAACTTCGAGGCGGGTCGTCTTGACGAAAGTGCGCATCCATTCGCGACGGGCCTTAACCCGGGTGATGTGCGCATTACGACCAGGTACTTGGAGAATGACGTGACGAGCGCATTGTTCGGCACCATTCATGAAGGCGGTCACGCGCTCTATGAGCAGAATATTATGCCGGAGCTGACGAATACGACGTTGTGCACAGGTACTTCGATGGGCATACACGAATCGCAGTCACGCTTCTGGGAAAATGTGATTGGCCGCAGCCGTCCGTTCTGGGAACGTTACTTTGGCAATTTGCAGAAGCAATTCCCCGGTCAGCTAGACGTATCTGTGGATCAGTTCTATCGAGGCAACAATATCGTTCAGCCGTCGCTGATCCGTATTGAAGCCGATGAGCTGACGTATAACCTTCATATCATTATCCGTTATGAGATGGAGAAGCTGATCTTCAATGGCGGAGCGAGAGCGGCTGATCTGCCTGCCTTGTGGAACGACAAGTATAAGGAATACCTCGGCATCACGCCTCCTAATGACGCAGAGGGCGTACTCCAGGACGTTCATTGGTCGGGCGGCGCATTCGGCTACTTCCCATCCTATTCGCTTGGCAATATGTATGCCGCTCAGTTCGCAGACACGATGGAGCGGGAGCTTGCTGGTATGTGGTCGTTGGTCGGCAATGGTGATCTGCATCCGATCAAGGATTGGCTGGCTGAGCGTATCTACAAGTACGGCAAACTCCGTACGCCATCCGAGCTGGTGCAATCCGTTACGGGCAAGGCGCTGGATCCCCAATATCTGGTCGATTACTTGACGAAGAAATATACGGATATCTATAAGCTGTAACGGTTTGCATATAATAGAAGAAAGCCGGTTCGCAGCCGTCGAGAGACGAGCGCGAACCGGCTTTTTTTAGGAAAGGCCAGCCAGCATATTCTATCTGGTTGGCCTTTCCTATTAGAAGGTCAGCCAGTTTTTGTGATCATGTCAACCTTGCTATCACCGTGTCAAGGGATCCCGCATAGGCTGTGGTACATCTATTTTTGCCTATTGGCGGGAGGTATGGTTATGAGCAAACGTGCATATGGCACGCTGCTGCTTGCGTTTATGCTGGCGGCAACCGCGGCCCTTGCAGGCTGCGGAGGGGGAGATTCGGACAAGAAGCTCATCCGGATCGGAGAGGTGACGCGGTCGTTGTTCTACGCGCCGCAATACGTAGCGATTGAGAAAGGCTTCTTTGAAGAAGAAGGGCTGAAGATTGAATTGACGACAACGCCCGGCGGCGACAAGACGATGACGGCGCTACTCTCGAATGTCATCGATGTGGCGCTTGTTGGTTCGGAGACATCGATCTATGTGTATCAGCAAGGCGCAGATGATCCGGTCATTAATTTTGCGCAGCTGACGCAAACGGACGGCACATTCCTTGTTGCAAGAGAGAAGATCGACAACTTCGATTGGAACTCGCTTAAGGGCAGCGTCTTCCTGGGTCAAAGAGTGGGCGGCATGCCGCAGATGGCCGGAGAATTTGCCATGAAGAAAAATGGCATCGATCCGCATCATGATCTGGAATTGATCCAGAATGTTGACTTCGCCAATATTCCGGCAGCGTTCTCGTCAGGGACGGGCGATTACGTGCAATTGTTCGAGCCGACAGCCTCGATCTTCGAGAAGGAAGGCAGAGGACATGTCGTTGCGTCTTTCGGTACAGAGAGCGGACATCTGCCCTATACCGTATTTATGACGAAAGAAAGCTTTATCAAGAAGAATAAGAAAGACGTTCAGGCGTTCACCAATGCCGTCTATAAAGCGCAGAACTGGGTTGCGGCCCATAGCGCAGATGAGATTGCCGATGTTGTGCTGCCGTACTTCGAGAACGTCGACCGCGACATTCTTGTCAGCTCCATAGACCGCTACAAGCAGCAAGGTTCATTCGCAACGGATCCGATTGTGGATGAAGCGGAATGGAACAATCTGATTGATGTCATCACGTCCGCAGGGGAGCTCGATAAGCGGCCGGAGCATGGTGTCTTGGTAAATACCGAGTTTGCTAAGGAAGCTATCGCTGCGGTAAAGCAATAGCGGATTCCAAATGCGAGGGGGCGATGGAATGAAGGATACTCCGGCGCTGGCGCTGCAGCGGCTCTCTCATGTGTATGTGAATGACAAAGGAGCGTCGCTGGCCGTCGAGGATATTGATCTCTCTGTGGCGCAAGGGGAGTTCGTCAGCCTTGTCGGACCCAGCGGCTGCGGCAAGACAACGCTGCTCAGCTTACTGGCGGGACTATTCCCGCCCACGAAGGGAAAGGTGCTGCTTGGCGGGGAAGCGGTAAGCGGGCCAACACCTAAGGTTGGGTATATGCTGCAGCAAGATTTTCTGTTTCCGTGGCGTACCATCAGAGATAATGCAGCAATCGGACTGGAAATTAACCGATTGAAAAATCGGAAGACGATGGAAGCGGTGGACTGGTGGCTGGCGGAGCTGGGACTTGGCGAGTCCGGACACCGATATCCGCATGAGCTGTCTGGCGGCATGCGTCAGAGAGTGGCACTTGCTAGGACGCTGGTTACGGAACCGAATGTGCTGTTGCTGGATGAGCCATTTTCGGCGCTAGATCTACACATTAAGCTCCAGCTTGAGGACTTGGTCGTGCAAACGCTCAGAAAGCTGGGCAAAACCGCCGTTCTCGTCACCCATGACCTTGCGGAGGCCGCAGCGATGAGTGATCGGGTCATTGTGCTGGGCCGCAACCCGGGGCATATTCGCAAGGAAATCGTAGTTCCGGCTGAGATCAGAGATGCGGACCCTATGACAGCTCGCAAGCTGACGGGCTTCCAATTGCTATTCGAGGAGCTGTGGTCGGAGCTCGATACAGTCGACGCAGGCGGAGGTGAGAGCGATAAATAATGGAGATTCGAATAAAGAAATACCGAACCATGAGGAAGCGGATCATCGGTTAAGATTGTCCGGAATTAAGGATGATCGTGCAGCCTTAATGGATTCTCTGTACATGACGCATAAACGCAAATCCAGATCGCTGTCCTGGGCGGTTGGCACGACGCAGCTTGCACTGCTCGTTTTGTTCTTAGGTTTGTGGGAAGCGGCAGGTCGGAATAAGTGGATCGATCCGCTGTTGTTCAGCTACCCCAGCAAGCTGCTTGAGCAGATTGTCAGGACAGCTGCGAATGGCTCGATATGGCCGCATGTGGGAGCGACGGTTTCGGAGACGGTAGTGGGCTTCGCGCTTGGCACCATTCTGGGAACGGTCATTGCCGCGCTTCTTTGGTGGTTCCCCTTCCTGTCACGCGTGCTGGACCCCTATCTGGTCGTTTTGAACAGCATGCCCAAAGTCGCGTTGGGTCCTATATTCATTGTAGGTTTGGGTCCGGGGTTCATGTCGATTGTAGCGATCACGCTGTCGGTTACGGTTATTATTACGACGATCAATATTTACAATCGGTTCAGGGAGATTGATTCCGGCTTTATAAAGGTCGTACGTTTATTTGGCGCGACGCGGTTGCAGTTATTCCGGCTTGTCATTTTGCCCGGTTCGTTTCCCGTCATTATTGCGACATTGAAGGTGAATGTGGGACTCGCTTGGGTCGGCGTCATTGTAGGGGAGTTTCTTGTGGCAAGAGTGGGTCTTGGTTATCAAATTATATATGGCTTTCAAGTATTCAACTTTACGCTTGTCCTCTCCAGCCTTGTCGTTATCGGAATGGTGGCCACGATCATGTATCAGTTGGTCGCGGCGCTGGAGAAGCGGTTGACGGAGGGCTGGCGGGAGCGGTAGGATGATGGAAGTACAATATTCTACCGGATTTGAGGGCATCAGGATGGGTATACGGGTAATTAAGACAGCCATTGCGGCTATTGCTGCGATTTATACGGCATATTATTTGGGATTGGAGCCGGCATTGTCGGCTGGCATGCTGGCCATACTCGGCGTTGAGGTGACGCGGATGAAGGGGCTGAAGAGCGCTTTTGCCCGTTTCGTCGCCTCGGTGCTGGGTCTTTTTTTCGCTTCGCTTATTTTTACGGTATTCGGATTCCACTATTGGGCGGTGGCCATCTACATCATGGTTTCGTTCCCGATTCTCTCCAGGTTTCATCTGAAGGACGGCATTATTACGAGCGCCGTTATCGTCTTTCATTTGTTTACGCACGGACAAGTTACGCCTTCTTTTTTGGGCAATGAGATCCTGCTTCTGTTCGTAGGTCTGGGCTGGGCGACGGCGATTAACTTTATCTATATGCCCAAAGACGGGAAGGAATTGCTGGCTGTGCGCTCACAACTGGAGAACTCGCTTAGCACGATCTTTTGCGAGATGGCTGCAACGCTGCGTGATCCGTCCCGTCTGTGGAACGGCTCGGAGCTGTTGGATGCGCACCGTATTATAGACGAGGGAACGAAACGATCTATCCGCAATTCGGAGAACCGTTTATGGTATCAGGAATCTTCCTCCTATTGGTCCGGCTACTTCGAGATGCGCAGACAGCAGCTCTATTCGATTCAGCAAATGCTGGCGGAGCTTTCGCTCGTCTACGAAAAGTGGCCGCAGGGTGAGCTGATCGCCGAGCTTCTGGAGAGGCTTGCTGGTGACGTCAAATCGGAAGTCTATCAAGGAAAAGCGGAGGGCATGGTATTCGAGCTCATGCGTTCTTTCCGGGCGATGGAGCTGCCGAAGACGCGGGAAGAGTTCGAGATTCGCGCGGCGCTGCTTACGCTGCTTCATGAGGTGGACCGTTATTTGGCGGTGGCGAAGCGCATGAAGAAGAAAAACGATCGTGCTGGAGCGGAAAGAAGGAGCAGCGGCGCAATTTGAGCTGCTTTATTTCATATTTTCGGCTGCGTATGAATATATATGTACAGAAAGAATGTTACCGACGGCCTTGCATTCGTTTCCTGCGGGGAATGGCGCTTTGCCGCAGGAGGCATGTAAAATAAATTTCGTTGATTAGACTCGTTTAATCAACAAACGCCTATGACCTGCATACACTTTAATTGAATGATTGTATGGAGGAGGTTAAATCAATGACTATTGCAGATAAACAGCTACAGTGCAGAGAAATTATTACTAAAGCTGTCTGCGGCAAAGGTCGTAAGTTTTCCACTGTAACCCATACCGTTACACCGCCTCACCATCCGACCAGTATACTGGGCGCATGGATCATCAACCATCAGTATGAAGCGGTTCGTTCGGGCGACGGTATTGAGGTGATCGGTACTTACGATATCAACATTTGGTATTCGTACAACAAAAACTCGCAAACAGATGTAGCCAAAGAATCCGTACAATTCGTCGAAAATGTGCCGCTCTCGTATGTAGATCCTAAACATAGGGTTTCCACGGAGGAAGTGTCTGCGGAAGTGCTCCAGGAGCCTAACTGTATCGAAGCGAATATCTCTTCTAACGGAGCAAGCGTCATCGTTCGGGTGGAGCGCGAGTTCGCGGTGGAGATGATCGCCGAGACGAAGGTATGCGTAGCGGTAATTCCAGGCGGTTGCGACGACCTGGACGACAAGGATCTGGATTTCAGTCTCGGCGATGACGACGGTGACTATGAGGATCTGGACGCCGACCTGCTGGACGACGAGCTGTAAGGGAATGAACTCTTCCGCGATTGGAGCGGATAACGCAGTATATGCCGATTGTTCGGCAAATTCGAGGGCGAAAGCCCTCCTTTTTTTTGACCATTGCCCTATTTAGGCGGATGACCTGGCAGGCAGAGTGCGATGGAGCAACAATTGCGAATGCAAATGGAAGGCATCACAAGTAGTTTGACGGGAAAGAGGCGGTTGGCGATGGCATCGACTTGGCTTTGGCGAGGGGATGACAGGGATCTGGCCTTCGTATTGCCTGCAGAGCCTCAAGAGAAGCATTCTGCGGACAGTGGTACTGTAGCGACAGGAGCAAAGGCACAGACGGGAGATGCGGTTATCGTCTCGTCGCTGCGAACCGCGATTGCGGTCGACGCTTTCGACGGAATGTGGGTTGTGAACGCTGGCGCTCCCCAAGCTGCAAGCATGAATGCGGAGCAGCGATACCGGATATGGAAGCGGGCAGGACTTAGCTGCAAGGAAGATGCAGGAACGGACGCAAGGGTATATCGAGTGACGGTCGTCAATCTGGAGCCGTACGCGATCCACCGGCTTGCAGGCGGCCGCTCACTGTCGCTCGCCGCTGAGGGATGGCCGGATGCCCCGCCGCTGCGTCGGGTGGCCAGAGTTGCAGTGCGGGCGTTGTATGCACTCGGGCTGGAGATCGGCGAAGCCGAGGTAGCGCTGAGCGACGAGGGGCGCGCCGCCATTGTGGCGGCGTGGCCGCTTGCGGCGGATACGCTGCAAGGCGCGGAGCTGGCGCGGCTGTTTGCGGCGAGGTATGCCGCCGCTATAGCAGGGATGCAGGGGAGGCGGCTGCTCATTGGCGCTGATCCCGAGTTCGCGCTGTTGACGCCGGCGGGCAAGCTGGTCCCGGCGTCGCGGTTTTTCGGCGAGGGCGCCAGGGGCGCAGCCGGCGCCGACGCGATGTATATCGGGCGACGGCTGCTCTATCCCGTCGCCGAGCTGCGGCCCGAGCCGGCGGAGACGCCCGCCGCGCTTGCCGCGAATGTGCGGCGGCTGCTCGCGCGCGCCGCTGCCCGGATCGGCGACCCTGAGCTGCGCTGGGTCGCCGGGGCGATGCCCTTGCCGGGGCTGGCGCTCGGCGGGCACATCCATATTAGCGGAGCGCCGCTTACCGGCCGATTGCTCCGCCTGCTGGACTGCTGCGCGGCATATCCGCTCGCGCTGGTGGAGGACCCCGCCGGGCGGGGGCGCCGTCCCCGCTATGGCGCGCTCGGGGACTTCCGCCCGCAGCCGCATGGCGGGTTCGAGTATCGCACGCTGCCGAGCTGGCTCGTGTCGCCGGCAGCGGCGAAGGCCGCGTTCGCGCTTGCGCTGCTCTGCGCGCGGGAGGCGCTGCGCATGCCGCGCATGCCGGCGCAGGAGGAGCGCTTCGCGGAAGCTTACTACACCGGCGACCGCAGGGAACTGGCCGGCTGTCTGGATGCGGTCGCCGAGGCCGTCTCCGCGACTGATAGCTACGCGCCGCTGGCTCGCTACATCGAGCCCCTGTTCGAGTCGGCGCGGCAAGGAAAGACATGGGACGAAAGCAAGGATATACGGACGAAATGGCGTATTCCTTTTCCGACAGATTAAGCTTATGGATACAACAGAGCATCGCCGTTAATCCCGATATCCTCTGTTCAGGTTATAGCCTAGACTCCTTTCGGTTGGTATAATGAAGAGATGGCTTGATACTGAACGGGAGATTCAGCTACTGCGCAGAGATGCGCCAGGGCTGGATGCTGCGCCGTTCGGACAGCCCTATCTGATCAGACCGCTTTATAGGACAAGCCGCTTCAATAGTAGAGCGGCGGTTCTTCATGCATACACGTTAGTTATGATCAAGTACATATCGGGAGGAACGAAGAAATGGCCGGTTATACTCCGATGATTCAGCAATATTTGTCCGTGAAGGAGGAAGCGAAGGACGCATTCCTGTTTTTCCGATTGGGCGATTTCTATGAAATGTTTTTTGATGATGCCATTAACGCTTCGCGCGAGCTGGAGATTACGCTTACGGGCAGGGAGGGCGGCGGCAACGGCAAAATTCCGATGTGCGGAGTTCCCTATCATTCCGCGGAAAACTATATTAACCGCCTGATTGAGAAGGGCTATAAAGTGGCGATCTGCGAGCAGGTGGAAGATCCATCAGTCGCTAAGGGCGTCGTGCGCCGGGAAATTGTCCGCATCGTGACACCGGGCACGGTTATGGAGGCCAAGTCACTGGAGGGCAAGTCGAACAACTTTATCGCTTCGGTTGCATCGGCAGGCGGGATGCTGGGCGTTGCTGCTTGTGATTTGTCGACGGGAGAGCTTTATGTTACCTCATTCCCGGATTCTGCGGCTTCAATGATGGATGAGCTGAACGTGTATGCTCCATCTGAGGTTGTTGGGGACGACGGACTCATTCAGGTACTGTCCGGCAACGCAGCGTGGAGCCGCCAGATTCCGCTGACAGAGCGCAGCGCCGTATCTCGTGAGCGCGTGGCTGCGCAATTCGGGGAGGAGCAGCTCGCAGGCTTGCCGGAGGCCAGATTTAAGGCGGTCAGCGTCCTGACGGGTTACTTGGAGGAGACGCAGAAGCGCTCCCTTGGCCATGTGACGACGATCAAATCCTATGAACCGAATCAATTTATGATTCTGGATCACTATACAAGGCGCAATCTGGAGCTGACCGAGACCGTACGGGACCGCAGCAAAAAGGGCTCGTTGCTCTGGCTGCTGGACCGGACAGGCACCTCTATGGGAGCCAGGCTGCTGCGTCGCTGGATCGACAAGCCGTTGCTCAGCCGCAGCGCGATCGATCGCCGCCTTGATGCGGTAGAGACGCTGTACCGCGATCTCATTCTGCGGGAGGATGTTCGCGCCGAGCTGTCTCCGATTTACGACTTGGAGCGGCTTGTAGGCCGGGTCGCGTTCGGCAATGCGAACGGACGTGATCTGAACGCGCTCAAGAGCTCGCTGCGCCGTATCCCGTCACTAACGGCCTTATGCGCTGCATCGGGATCTGCCGTGCTGCAAGAACTGGTGCGGGACGCGGACGATTGCGCCGACTTGGCAGATATGATTGAGACGGTTATCGTCGAAGAACCTCCCGTATCCATCCGGGAAGGCGGACTGATTCGTGCAGGCTATGACGACTATCTGGACCAGCTACGCGAAGCGAGCACAAACGGCAAGAAGTGGCTGGCCGAGCTGGAGAGAACGGAGCGCGAGTCGACGGGCATTAAATCGCTGAAGATCGGCTACAACAAAGTGTTCGGTTACTACCTCGAAGTGTCCAAGACCAATCTGTCGATGCTGCCGGAAGGCCGTTACGAGCGGAAGCAGACGCTGGCCAATGCCGAGCGATTCGTCACGCCGGAACTGAAGGAGAAGGAACGCCTCATCCTCGAAGCAGAGGACAAGATGGTTGATTTGGAGCATGCGAGATTCCTGGAGCTGCGCGACCATATCGCCCTGCATCTTCATCGCTTGCAGCAGGCAGCGACGATGATTGCGGAACTGGATGTGTACCAGTCGTTCGCAACGGTCAGCGCCGAGCGCAGATATATAAGACCTAGTATGACGGAAGGGTTCGAGGTTGCCGTTGCCGAGGGACGACATCCCGTTGTGGAAGCGATGATGGACGGAGAATCATTCATCGCCAACGATACACGATTAAGCGCGGAGGAACAGCGTATTCTGCTCATTACGGGCCCGAACATGGCGGGCAAAAGCACCTATATGCGACAAGCGGCGCTTATAAGCGTTATGGCGCAGATCGGCTGCTTCGTTCCTGCGAAGTCGGCAGTGCTTCCACTTGTTGATAGGATTTTCACACGGATCGGCGCAGCAGATGATCTGATCGGCGGCCAGAGCACATTCATGGTCGAGATGAAGGATATTCAAACGATGACCGAGAAAGCGACATCCGCGAGCCTGGTCATTATTGATGAACTTGGCAGAGGCACCTCAACAGGCGAAGGCATGGCGATTGCTCAGGCCGTCATCGAATATGTCCATCACCACATTGGCTGTAAAGCGCTTGTATCGACGCATTTCCATGAGCTCGCGCATCTGGAAGATTCACTGGCTTCGCTCTCGAACGTCCGTATGGCTGTAGAGGAAAGTGGAGATGACGTGACGTTCCTGCGTAAGCTGATACCAGGCGCGGCAAGCACCAGCTATGGCATCTATTGCGCTCAGTTGGCTGGACTGCCGAATTCGATTATCAGCAGGGCATATGAGCTGCTGGATGAGACGGATAGTGGCATAACTGGGCGGCAGACAACTCAAGACGCAAATTCGACTCCTCAAGTGGAGAACAGGGCTTCTGCCCCTTACAGTCTCCCTGCGACCAAGGAACCGGCAATCGTAGCAGAGTCTGATACTAGCAAGGCAGGACCTGTCGTTCAACTGTCCATGTTCGGGGAAGCGGCGGCGGCTGCTGAGTTGCCGAAGGCGCGCAAAGCGTCGCCAAAAGCGGAGCAGCTGGCGGAAGAGCTTCGCAATCTGGATCTGTTTAATATGACGCCAATGATGGCGATGCAGTGGCTGAATGACAATAAAGCAAAATTGAGAGAGTAAAGCCGTCCATTACGGAAGGAGCGTGACGAGATGTCGAAAATTAAAGTGTTGGATGAGCAGCTGGCGAATCAGATTGCGGCCGGCGAAGTGGTGGAGAGGCCCTCCTCTGTCGTCAAGGAACTTGTCGAAAATGCGATTGACGCTGGCAGTACGGAGGTTGATATCGTCATTGAAGAGGGCGGTCTGACGTTGATCCGGGTGTCCGATAACGGAGGCGGTATCGATCCTGAAGATATTGCCACCGCCTTCCAGCGTCATGCGACGAGCAAAATCTCGACAAGCAGCGATCTGTTCCGGATCGCGAGCTTGGGCTTCAGAGGCGAGGCGCTGCCGAGTATCGCGGCGGTCTCAAGACTGACATGCATCTCCTCCAATACGGACAGCGGACTTGCGCGCAAGCTGGTGATCGAAGCCGGGAAGGTGACAGCCGACGAGCCGGCCAATGCCCCGCGAGGCACGAATATGAGTGTGCGCGACCTATTCTACAATACGCCTGCAAGGCTCAAATATATGAAATCGATCCAGACGGAGCTGGGCCACATCTCCGATTATATTAATCGGCTGGCGCTAGCTCATCCCGGTATTGCTTTTACGCTCAAACATAACAGCAACGTATTGCTCCGCACGATGGGTACCGGTGATCGACTGCAGGTCATTGCCGCCATCTACGGGACAAGCGCAGCCAAAGCCATGCTTCCCGTAGACGGCTCGGATGCCGATTATGAATTGACCGGATTCCTGTCGAAGCCGGATCTGACTCGGGCTAATCGCAACGGTATTACGGCTGTCGTGAACGGTCGATATATCCGCAGCCATGCTATCAACCAATCGCTGCTGCAAGCCTATCACACGCTGCTCCCTATCAACCGGTTCCCGCTTGTGGTACTGGAGTTAGGCATGCATCCCGGACTGCTGGATGTGAACGTACATCCTTCGAAGATGGAGGTGCGATTCAGCAAAGAGATGGAACTGCGAGCATTGATCGAGCGAACGGTGAAGGCGGCGCTTGGTGCCCATCGTTACATACCTGGAGCATCGACGGGGAGCAGCCGTTCTAAGCTGCAATATGTGCAGGATGCTATTTCATTCCATATCGCGGACCGCATAGGTGAATCTGTACAAGGAAGCGCATCTGCAGATCCGGCGGCATCTGGAGCAGTTGATGCCGTCTCTCTGCCTTCGGCTCGTTCCGAAGCGGCAGCTGCTTCGGAAGCGACCGTTCATAGAGGCGCCGATCGAACCGATGCCCATCCCCGTATCGAGCGATCGTCAGCTCCTCTTCAGGAAGAGTCGAGAGGGTCTTCGCGCTTTGATGGTGCGGTTCGCTCGCCAAGTGGAGGAGCGGCAGCGCCTGATTCAACCTCTGCCAGAAGTGAGGACTGGTCAGCAAACGGCAAAGATGAGCGTCGTTCAGTCCAGCAAGGAGGCAGTTCAGCCCCACAAGGTGGCCGCTCTGATCGATCATCCCGGGTGACAGAGTCCCTCTACCGGGAGCAGGTGCCGCGGGATGCTACAGAGAGACTATACGCACCGTCCGGATCGTCGTCTGATCCGCGCGAAGGCGACTGGGCATGGCGGGAACCGGCACAGGAGTCATATGGGAGCGAGAGTAATAACGGAGGAACTGTAGAGGGTGCGGGATCGTCTCGGCCAATGCCGCCGGATTCCGCTCGCATCGATAATGAGCCGTCGGCTTCTGATAAGGCAGGAGGGGCTATCGATTCATCGAGCTCGATAGAGGAAGGGCCGGCGTCAACACTGGAGAATGCCGACGCCAAATCCGGCGTTAGCTCAACCGACCAGCCGCCGAATGCGGGCCCAAGCTTTCCTGAGCTGCATTGGATCGGTCAGCATCATGGTACCTATATTGTTGCTCAGGCGGATGACGGGCTTTATCTGATTGACCAGCATGCCGCGCATGAGAGGATCAATTATGAGTATTACCTTCATAAATTTGGGAATCCTGTTGCTGCAAGCCAAGGTCTGCTTGTTCCACTGACTTTGGAGTTTACACCGGGCGATGCGACGCAGCTGCGGGATATGATGGATCTATTCCGCGAAGCGGGCGTCGAGATCGAACCATTCGGGGCGCAAACTTTCCTGGTCCGTGCGTATCCGGAGTGGATGCCGCAAGGGGAAGAACAATCGCTTATTGAGGAGATGGCGGAGCTTCTGATCGAGGAACGCAAATCGATCAATGTAACTAAGCTGAGGGAGAAGGCAGCGATTATGTGCGCTTGCAAAGCGTCCATCAAAGCCAACGACCGAATGACAAGAGAAGAAGGCGACGCGCTTCTGGCACGTCTATCTCGTTGCTTGCAGCCTTATACTTGTCCGCACGGCCGGCCGATTATCGTTCATTTGTCCACCTATCAGCTCGAAAAAATGTTTAAACGGGTGATGTCATGATTATTACAACGGCCCCTAAGCCGACGCCAAAATCGATGCAGCAGGCAAGTCGGCTGGCTGAAGAGCTTCGGGCAGCTGTGAAACCGCGCAGAAGGATGTCTGTGCGCAAGCTGTTGGAGCTTAGCGGTGACAATCGTGTGATCATCGTTACGGATACGGAGACGAGATATTATGATCATGCGGAAGAGCCGCCGCTGTTCTTCCATCCCAGCATGGCTTTTATACGGGTGAAGCGTCTGCGCAAGGGAGAGAGCGATCCGTTAATTGCGCTGTCGCGCTGCGAACCTGGCGACCGCATTATCGATTGTACAGCCGGTATGGCGGCGGACGCCTTGGTATTCTCCTATGCGGCAGGAGAGACGGGCGAGGTCGTCGCCATAGAGAGTGAGCCGGTCCTATGTTCGTTAGTGAAACAAGGGCTCCAGCATTACGATACCGGCCTGCCGGAAGTAAACGAGGCGATGCGGCGGATTCGGATGTTTGACGGCAATCATGCCGACTACCTGGCCTCCCAGCCGGACAATAGCGTGGATATCGTCTACTTCGACCCGATGTTTCGGCAGCCGATTATGGAATCGACGGCCATAGGCGCGTTCCGTTCGCTCGCCAATATGGACGAGCTTAGCCATGAAGTCGTCGAGCATGCGAAACGCGTCGCGAGGAAAACGGTCATCATGAAGGAAACCGGCGTGAGTGACGAATTTTTGCGTCTCGGCTTTACACGCACCCAGTTCAACTCATCGAAAATTGCATACGGAGTGATTACCATTGATTGATCAAACGGGAGTAACGGGGGACCGAGCGGGAGACACCGCTGCGGGCAAGCAGCCGCTGCTCGTCCTGATCGGCCCGACAGCTGTTGGCAAGACAGCGCTTAGTCTGAGCATAGCCAAGACATGGAACGCGGAAATTATATCGGGCGATTCCATGCAAGTGTACCGAACGATGGATATTGGAACTGCGAAAATTATAGAGGATGAGCGTCAAGGCGTACCTCATCATCTTATCGATATACGGGAGCCGGAGGAGGCTTATTCCGCTGCCGACTTTCAAGCGGAGGCTGCCGGCGCAATCTCTGACATCGCCTCTAGAGGAAAGCTGCCATTCGTGGTAGGCGGAACAGGGCTGTATGTTGAATCGCTTTGCTATAATTATCAATTTGCTGATAAAGGCTCGGACGATGCCTTTCGCGCCGAGATGGAAGCCTATGCCGAGCGTCAAGGGGCGGAGGCGCTCCATCGGAAGCTGGCGGAAGTGGACCCGGCGGCCGCCGAGCGGCTGCATCCCAACGATATCCGTCGCGTGATCCGCGCGCTTGAAGTGCAGCATACGACGGGACAGTCATTCACCGAACAGCAAGCGGGGCAGAAGAAAGAATCGCCTTACAACTTGATTCTGATCGGTCTGACGATGGATCGCGCGGAGCTGTACCGCCGTATTGAGCATCGGATCGATGAGATGCTGAGGGATGGACTGGTCGAGGAAGTGGAGCGGCTGCTCGCCCGAAACTTGCCGCCCCATGCTGTGCCTATGCAGGCGCTGGGATATAAGGAATTGGCCCGTTACTTGCGGGGGGAATGCAGCTATGAAGCGGCTGTTGAGCTGCTGAAGCGGGATACCAGAAGATTTGCCAAGCGGCAATTGTCGTGGTTCCGGCATATGGGAGATATTCACTGGTTCGATATGGGGGAAAATTTTCACAACAATTTGCGTTCGATTCATGCTATAATAGCAGGAAAGTTTCAAGATCATCTTGAATATACTTCTAATCAATCTTTTTTAGACGGGGGTAACGTCCAATGAACAAATCAATCAATATTCAAGATACGTTCCTGAACCAGTTGCGAAAGGATAACATTCCGGTTACCGTTTTTTTGATGAATGGTTTTCAAATTCGGGGCGTAATTAAAGCCTTTGATAATTTCACGATTATCATTGACAGCGAGGGCCGTCAGCAGATGGTGTACAAGCACGCAATCTCCACCTTCGTACCGCAACGGAACGTTTCTTTGATGCAGCAGGAACAAAACCCGTCTGAGGGCTAGTTTAGCGATCATTGTGAAACTTTCTTATAGAGGGATTCGTTTAACTAGATAGCGGCATGCAAGGGCAACCCGCTCTGAGCTGGGTTGCCCTTGCCTATTTGCGGCAATGCTAGATAAAACGAAGCAAGGAGCAGGAGGGGAGTCATCATGACTGAGCAACCTAGGAGAAGAACCACTACTACTACGAAACCAAAAACAAAGAAAAAGAAAAAGAAGTGGATGTCGGGCAAGGGATGGTTCTACGGTATATTTTTTACGATCGTAATCGGAATCGTGTGCGGCATCATTGGTTATTTATTAATTGTTCTTAACGGTGAACGGCTGCTTCAGGAGCATGGGAGCAAGCTGGAATTCGGAGAGGCTTCCATTATTTATGATGTGAATGGCAATGAAATATCCAGATTATACGATGTATTGGACCATCGCGAAGTTGCGGAGTTTTCCGAAATTCCGGAGTTTATGAGAAATGCGATTGTCGCTACGGAAGACCAGCGCTTCCGTGAGCACTCCGGCTTGGATTTCTGGGCAATCGGACGTGCGCTCGTGAAGGACGTCATTGCGCGAAGCGCAGTCGAGGGCGGCAGTACGATTACGCAACAGCTCGCCAAAAACGTCTTCCTGTCGGCAGACAAAACCTTTTTCCGCAAAGCGACGGAGGCTTCCATAGCCGTTGCGCTTGAGCAGGAGCTGACAAAGGATGAGATATTGACGATGTACCTGAACCGGATTTACTTCGGAAAAGGCATTCATGGCGTGAAAGCGGCAGCCGAGTATTATTTTGGTGTCGAGCTGGAAGACATGAAGCTATGGCAAGCCGCGACGCTGGCTGCTATGCCGAAGGCGCCTAACCGGTTCAATCCGCTAATCAATCCGGATGAGTCCATGAACCGCAGAGCTGTCGTGCTGCGTCTTATGTATGAACAGAACTACATTACGGAAACGGAGATGAAGGAAGCCCAAGCGGTTGTCTACGAGGTTCCGCCGAATCAGAATGATATGAAGACCGGCAAGTACCATGCATATGCCGACTTCGTGCTGAATGAGGCGATGAAGGTTACCGGCTTGTCCGAGGAAGAGCTGCGTGTCGGCGGCCTGCATATCTATACATCGCTTGACCCGCAAGCCCAGGATGCGGTGGACAAGGAGTTCGCCGATGCCTCCAACTTCGAGGAAAGCAAGGACGATCAAATTGTACAAGGCTCGATGATTATCATTGACCACCGGAACGGCCAGATTAAGGCAATCGCCGGCGGACGCGATTACTCGTCGCGCGGCTGGAACCGCGTGGACAAGAAGCGCCAGCCAGGCTCGGCGATCAAGCCGATTGTGGCATACGGTCCTGCGCTTGAGTCGGGCAAGTATTTCCCGTGGTCGACGCTGAAGAATGACCAGAAGTGCTTCTCCAATTATTGTCCGCAAGACAGATGGGGCGCTGTTGCCGTCTCGATGACGCAAGCGATTAAGGATTCGCGAAACCTCGCTGCGGTCTGGATGCTGAATGAAGTCGGCGTCAAGCAGGGGGCGGCCTTTGCCGAGAAGCTTGGTCTCACGCTGGAGCCGGACGACCGTAACTTGGCGATGGCGCTTGGCGGTCTGACGCGCGGAGCTTCTCCGCTGCAGATGGCGACGGCCTACAGTGTCATGGCGAATGGCGGCAAGTCGGTCGATCCGCATACGATTACTAAGATTTCCGGGAGGAAGAATTGGGAATATAAAGAGCCGCCATCCCAGCAGCTCATGTCCCCGGATACGGCATGGTATTTGACGGAAATGATGCAATCGGTCGTCGAGAAGGGCGGTACAGGCGCGAGAGCCGCGATCGATCGTCCGGTAGCAGGCAAGACAGGCACAACGCAAGCCGGAATTCCAGGCTACAGGGGCAATGGTATCAAGGATGCCTGGTTCGTCGGCTACACGCCGGAATGGACAGCCGCTGTCTGGATGGGCTACGATAAGACGGACGTGAATCATTTGCTTACGAAAGGCGGGGGCCAGTCGGCTGCTTTGTTCGCCAAGGTGATGCGTCCTGCGCTGAAAGGTGTTGCGAAGGACAGTTTCAAACGTCCGAGCAACGTGAAGGAAGACAAGCCGCCGATTACGATTAAGAACTTCAAGGCGCAGTTCTCGGAAGTGGAAGGAAGAGTGTTTTTAAGCTGGGATCCATTGGACGAAAAAGAAATAACGTATGAGGTGTACCGCAAGGAAAGCGGTGCAAGCGACTATATTCGCTTCGTGGATACGTTAAATCCGCAAATTGAAGATATGAGCGTATTCCCGGGCATGACTTACGACTATTATGTCGTGGCCTATGATGCTGCCAGCAATCAGCGCAGCACGCCTTCGAATGTCATATCGGTCGTCATACCGGAGATTGATATCGGTATTCCGGAAGTTCCAGGAGAGACAGACACTCCTACGCCTCCTGTAACCCCACCTGGCGATGGCAATGAGGGTGGCGAGAACGGCGGAGACGGAGAAGGCACCGATCCTGGTACACCGGAGACGCCAGGTGATACAGGTGTTCCTGGAGGAGAGGGAGAAAGCGGTCTGATAGATCCGCCTCCGCCTTCGGCCGGTAATTCAACGGACGGAGTATCTGTAGGCGGATTCTAAGCATATAGCAGGGATAGGTGATTGGACATGTCGATACGAAGCTCGAGAACATATCGTCACGTACTTGTACTCATAGCTTTGATGCTTTTGATTGCCGGTTGCGGTTCTAAGGACAGTGCGGTGTCGGTGCCTGGCGGCAAGCCAGACTCTGACCCGGACAAGACGATAAGCTGGGACCGAATGCCGCAAATGTCGATTGACCTGGACAAGCAGTACAAGGCGAACATCAAAACAAACAAAGGCGAGTTCGTCGTGGAGCTGCACGCAAAAGCAGCTCCGGTGACGGTGAACAACTTTGTCTTTCTTTCGAATGAAGGCTTCTACGAGGGGCTGAAGTTTCATTCTGTGATCGAATCCTTTATGATCCAGACGGGCGATCCGAAGGGAAACGGCACAGGCAACGCCGGTTATCGGATTCCCGATGAATTGAATTCGGAGTTCATCTATGAGGAAGGTACGGTAGCGATGTTCAATACGGGCTCGCCGAACTCCGGCAGCAGCCAATTTTTTATTTGCACGGGCCCGGAGGCATCCAATCTGAATCGGCAGCCGAACTATACGATTTTCGGCAAGGTTGTAAGCGGATTGGATACTGTCCGGCACATTGCATCGAGCGAGGTTCAGAATGGATCGCCGATCGAGGATATTGTGATCGAATCGATTACAATCGAGGCGGCATAGCCAGAGAGCGCTTCCGTCGACTGAACGTATAGTCGGCGGGGCGCTTTTTTTGCTCATGAGGCGTAAGCTTCAAAACCCCGCTGGGACAGGCGATAGTTGTTTATTTTCTCCGTCGGCTGGAGATGGACGTTAAGATATGGTAATCTTTCTCTATAGGGTCACCAATATGAACGGAAAGGTACGTTCCGTATGAAGAGAAAATTTTCTGACCGGGCGAATTGGCGCCGCATCTTGCGGAGAAGCTACTCCTGCCTGGCGCTTGACGGCGACGAGTTCCGTGGTCTGGTTACCTTTTATCGGATTCATGAGTTGAGGGAGCCGCTATGGAAGGAATATGACGGACGGAGACTCTGTCTGGCCGATCGTGGTTATATGTGGATGCAGCACTTTCCGAAGGGCGAGCATTTTGTCGTGACGACGATGTTCGATGATAAAGGCCGTGTGGTGCAATGGTATATTGACGTATGCAAGACGCAAGGATTAACGGATCAGCAGGTGCCCTGGTTTGATGATTTGTATTTGGATGTTGTGGTACTGCCTAGCGGCGAAGTTTATTTGATGGATGAGGATGAGCTCGAGGACGCATTGCGGCAAGGCGACGTAAGCGGAAGAGATGCCGCGTTGGCTCGCAAGACGGCTGGAAGGCTTTTGTCCAGCATTCGCAATGGCAGGTTCCGTTATTTTACGCTAAGTCTCAAGCATCGCAAGACGCTGGCGGAGCGGACGGGGGAATTAAGCGAATCATGAAGGTAGCAGTTCAAAAGAAGAGCAGACCGCGGAGACGGAAGCGTTCATTTCGCCCGTGGCTGCTCTTGTTTCGTTTCATCATGTGGGGAATAGCGGTAGGTGTGCTATGGAGCGGTTATATGCTATGGCTGATTAACGGTTACAGCTCCAAGGAAACGTACCCGAAGGCCGATGCGGGCATCGTACTGGGCGCAGCCCTATGGAATGACCGTCCAAGCCCTGCTCTTAGAGAGAGGCTGGAATATGCGCGAACGCTGCTGGAGAACGGAACGGTGAAGACCTTAATTCTCTCCGGCGGTCACGGGGGACGAGCATCGACGCTGTCTGAGGCTGAGGGCATGAGGAACTATTTGGTGGAGAAGGGCGTTCCAGAAGACAAGCTGTTGCTAGAGACGGAGTCAAGGAGCACCTATCAAAATTTGGTGTTTAGCAGTATGTTGGGTGAAGAGAAGGGCTATGACACATTTCTGGTCATTACCCATGATTACCATGCAGCGCGCGCAGGTGAAATTGCGAAATACGCGAGGATAGATTCCGTTGGTGTAGGAGGCGTGAAGTCGCGCGTCCTGAACGAGTTCTATAATAACTCCAGAGAAGTTCTGGCCTTTACGAAGTGGAAGCTGGACTGGCTTATGTTGTCCGCCGGTATTCGCTCGCCTGAATCCATGCTTTGAATCTGCTAATATGCTGTTGCGAGATAGAATACACTTGTAGTGCGTGTTCAAAAAGTCCGGTTTTCAGCACATGAGCTTATGCTTCCGAAGATGCGTTTTTTCAAAACGCCGCAGAAGATGGGATGAAGCTAGGAAATAAGGAGCGGATCGTAGTGGAAACTACGTGAGCACCGGAAGTTGCGGCTGAATTCAATGTTCGATGCCGAGTAGGCTTCCTGATCCCCTTCGTGATCAAAAGTGGACTTTTTGAACAACCTCTTGTATTGCGAGCAGCTTCTGAAAAGGATAGGTGATGCGTCAGATGAGCGGACACGTCATATCGGGACCAGGCAACGGAACAAGTAGACCTTCCCGCCAGATTAATGTCGTATTGCGCAGCCATGAGACAATCGGCAGCAGTGCATCAGCCCATGCGCTGGAAGCGGAGCCGCTGCCGGCTGTAAAGCCGTTGCCTGCGGTGGACCATTTTGCCGAGATTCAGAAGGAACTGGAGCCCATGGTCGGTATGGATAATGTAAAGGCGCTGGTCTACGAGATTTATGCGCTGCTCTATATTAGCCGAATGCGGACAGAGGCAGGCCTGTACGGCGGCTCTCAAGTTTATCATATGATATTCAAGGGCAATCCCGGCACGGGGAAAACGACGATCGCAAGAATTGTCGCGAAGCTTTTTCAGAAGATGGGCGTTCTGACAAAAGGCCATCTCATTGAAGTGGAAAGGGCCGACCTGGTCGGCGAATATATTGGACATACGGCACAGAAGACAAGAGAGCTGGTGCGTAAGGCACTTGGCGGTGTCTTGTTTGTGGATGAGGCGTACAGTCTTGCAAGAGGCGGAGAAAAGGATTTTGGCAAGGAGGCAATCGATACGCTGGTAAAGGCAATGGAGGATCATCGGAGTCAATTTGTGTTGATCTTGGCGGGTTATCCGCTGGAGATCGACCAGTTTCTGCTGACGAATCCCGGCTTGCCTTCACGCTTCCCGATCCAGATCGAGTTTCCCGATTATTCCGTAGATCAACTGCTCCAAATCGGAGATCTGATGGTGAAGGAACGGGATTATGTGTTGATGCCGCAGACGGTCTTCAAGCTTAGACAGCTGTTGATGCAGGAGAAACAAAACGATATGTTCTCGTTCAGCAATGCGAGATTCGTGCGCAACACGATCGAGAAGTCGATCCGGCATCAAGCTGTCCGATTGATTGGACAGTATTCCAACTCCGTGCCCGGCAAAGGCGAACTGATGTCGATCCGACCAGAAGATTTGAAAATATAAATGACATTCGGCTGAAGATTGAATAAGGGAGAAACAGAAGCATGAGTACGATTCAACAAGAGAACGAGGAGCTGTGGGAGAACCTGCTCCTTATGGCAGAAGAAGAGGAAGATCGTGTACACGAGGCTTTCCGCAGCATTGAACGAACAGCAGAGCGCAATCAGTGGAAGGTCATTGAGGCGTTCAAGCGTCATCAGGTAAGCGATTATCATTTTGCAGGTTCGACGGGTTATGGCTATAACGACAGGGGCCGTGAAATATTGGATCTGGTCTATGCCGATGTATTCGGGGCGGAAGCGGCGTTGGTCAGACCGCATTTTGCATCCGGTACGCATACGATTAGCTGTGCCCTGTTCGGTCTGCTTCGTCCTGGAGACGAGCTGCTCTATATTACAGGGAAACCGTACGATACGCTGCATAAGGTGATTGGCAAGCCTGGAGACGGCAAAGGCTCCCTTCAGGATTGGGGAGTGGGTTATCAGGAAGTCGCGCTGCTTGCGGACGGAGGCCTGGATTGGGACGGCATCGAATCATCTATTACCGAGAAGACTAAAGTGATAGGCATTCAACGCTCCCGCGGGTATGATTGGCGGTCCAGCTTTACTGTACAACAGATAGGAGAGATGATTCAGCGTGTCAAAGCGTTGAAGCCCGATGTTCAAGTATTTGTGGACAATTGTTATGGCGAGTTTACGGAGCTGCTGGAGCCGACTCAGGTCGGAGCGGACCTTATTGCAGGTTCATTGATTAAAAATCCGGGTGGCGGCCTTGCAGAGACTGGCGGCTATGTCGCAGGAACGCAGAAGGCGGTGGAGGCGGCTTCCTACCGCCTGACCGCTCCTGGGATTGGCGGGGAAGTAGGCGCCATGCTGGGAACGGTACGCTCTATGTATCAGGGTTTCTTCCTCTCTCCGCATCTTGTGGGACAAGCCTTGAAGGGCAGTGTCTTCGCTGCGGCCATGTTCGAGCGTCTAGGCTTCGAGAGCAAGCCTCATTGGAAGGAGCCGCGAACCGACTTGATCCAGGCTGTCCGCTTCGGTCAAGCCGATCACCTTATCGCGTTCGTACAAGGGATTCAGCAAGCGGCAGCTGTAGATGCTCATGTCGTTCCCGAACCGTGGGACATGCCCGGCTACGAGAGTCCTGTCATTATGGCAGCAGGCACCTTCATACAAGGCGGCAGTCTGGAACTGTCGGCCGATGCTCCGATTCGCGATCCTTACATTGCATATATGCAAGGCGGCCTGACCTATGCCCATGCGAAATACGGTGTATTAATTGCGTTAACTAAGCTGGTCCAGAAGGGTCTGGTTGTGATTAAACCTCACACAACTTGACACATTTGTGGCTCAACGATACAATGAAGCTATAAATGAGCGACTGGAAGGTTGATGCGACATGGCTGATGAAATTCGCAGAAATATGGCCTTATTTCCAATAGGCATCGTTATGAAGCTGACGGATCTAACGGCCAGGCAAATCCGTTATTATGAGCAGCATGAGCTGATCGTGCCAGCGCGCACGGCCGGCAATCAGCGGCTATTCTCGTTCAATGACGTAGAACGGCTGCTTGAAATCAAATCTCTAATCGAGAAGGGCGTTAATATTGCAGGCATTAAGCAGGTCATGAATCCGGTATCCAAGGAATCGGAAGATGTGACGATTGTCAGCGAGCAGTCCGAGGTGAAGCGCCGCGAGCTGTCGGACCAGCAGCTGCATCGCCTGCTGAAGCAGCAGCTTCTTGAGAAGAGACCGGGGCAAGCTTCCATGATTCAGGGACAGCTGACCCGATTCTTGAATAAACGTTAGTGAAATCGACAAGAGGAGATGATCTAGTGAGCTACACGAAAGAAGATATTAAGCGTATCGCAGAAGAGCAGAACGTACGGTTTATCCGACTTCAATTTACCGATTTGCTCGGCACGATTAAAAACGTCGAAATACCGGTAAGCCAACTGGACAAGGCTCTTGACAATAAAATGATGTTCGACGGTTCTTCCATCGAAGGCTATGTTCGTATTGAAGAATCTGACATGTACTTATACCCTGATCTGGATACTTGGGTTGTCTTCCCATGGGTCGCGCAAGATCGTGTTGCAAGACTGATTTGCGACATCTACATGCCGGACGGCACACCTTTCGCTGGAGATCCGCGCGGTATTCTGAAGCGCGCTCTGATCGAAGCGGAAGAGATGGGCTATACAGCGATGAACGTGGGTCCAGAGCCGGAATTCTTCCTGTTCAAGACCGACGAGCGCGGTGAACCGACAACGGAGCTTAACGACCAAGGCGGCTACTTCGACCTTGCTCCAATGGATCTGGGCGAGAACTGTCGCCGCGAGATCGTGCTTACGCTTGAGGAGATGGGCTTCGAGATCGAGGCTTCCCACCATGAAGTGGCTCCAGGGCAGCATGAGATCGACTTCAAATATGCCGACGCAATCAAAGCGGCGGATCAAATCCAAACCTTTAAGCTCGTTGTTAAAACGATTGCTCGTGTTCACGGCCTGCATGCGACATTTATGCCGAAGCCGCTATTCGGTGTTAACGGCTCGGGCATGCACTGTCACCAGTCGTTATTCCAAGGCAATACGAATGCTTTCTATGACGAGAAGGACAAGCTTGGTCTTAGCGAGACGGCCCGTTATTACATGGCAGGCGTACTGAAGCATGCTCGGGCTATGGCAGCGATTACGAATCCGACGGTCAACTCCTACAAACGTCTGGTACCTGGTTATGAAGCACCTTGTTACGTTGCTTGGTCGGCAAGCAACCGCTCGCCGATGATCCGTATTCCGGCATCGCGCGGCCTCTCGACTCGCGTCGAAGTGCGCAACCCGGACCCGGCAGCTAATCCATACTTGGCGCTTGCCGTTATGCTGAAAGCCGGTCTGGACGGCATTCGCAACAAAACGCAGCTCCCAGCGCCAATTGATCGCAACATCTACATCATGACGGAAGAAGAGCGGGTGGACGAAGGTATACCAAGCCTTCCGGTCAACCTGAGAGAGGCGCTGGACGAAATGCTGAAGAGCGATATCGTCTGCGAAGCGCTCGGCGACCACGCTTTGGCTCACTTCTTCGAGCTGAAGGAAATCGAATGGGACATGTACCGCACCCAAGTTCACCAATGGGAACGCGATCAGTATTTGACGCATTACTAAGCGGCGAAGTGCTGTAATAGGGGAAGTCGGGGGGATCAATCTGAGGTCAAGGAATACCTTGCTCTCAGATTAGATCCCCACTGCTTTGTATAGATGTAATTCGTATCTCGGATCATGTTCCAACTGTTAAACCTTAGTTCCCTACTTCTCAGGGCTAAGGTTTATTTTTTTCTAACCTTAATTGCTTCCTCAACCATACCGTATAGTTGTGCTCTGAATTTGTTGAAACTCTTACATTTGGAAGTAGATGATATACATTTCGTTCATTCTAAACGATTCACTCCTGTCGAATTTTGTATGCAGGTTGGTGCAATAGTATTAAAGATGATGATGGTGGTCCTAATTAGTCTGATTTTCATTGAGGACCATAATTATCTGTGGTAAATTTTATTAGTACTATGAATAAATAAGGAGGTTGAGTGAAAAAAACATTTTGGAGGGATTATATAGGAAAAAGTATTTATTAAAATGATTAGTGTTATTCTTCTTTTTACATTAAGTGTGTCTGTTTATGGATCAGAACAAATAACTTCAGGAGAATATCTAGAAAAAATAATGAAATAATTGTTGATCTTAGCAACGTTGAAGTTCGGGAGCTTAATCTCAATGCTGACTATAAGAAAGATTTTGGAGACTTGCTCCAACAGTATATAGAACAAGATAAACATTATATATCCTTAGAAAAGCTATACACGAATAAAAATATAGAGAATACATCAAGAACTGTTATTGAAAAAGAGCTAGATCATCGTTTAGTAGTATTAAAACAAAAAACAGAAAGTCTACTGAAATTACGTTACACAGAAGATAAATCAGAATTAAATCCGGAAGTAACTGCAAACCAAAAGTTTGAGAGGTCAAATGATCTGTATAGTTAAGATCTCACCATCAATAAAACATGGACAATCAGTGATTACGGAACAAATTCGACTACAGGTTTAACAGCAGGAATGACTTCTTCATATAGTCATGGACATAGAGCTAATCGAGCATTTGTGTTCGCGCAACCTTTATTGTTTACAGGTTCAGCATCGGCAGAGAATGGAGTTCAAGTGTTACCAGTAGTAAATCAGATGGCTACTTTTAAGTTTAATGAAGTATCGGTCAATGCAGGTGTAACTTGTACTGGTGATACCTCTTATAATTCTTATAGTCTTGAAGCCATTATCTACGTTTCAGTTACAAATCAATTATTAAGAAGTGAAACCATTGCTTCAGCCGTATGTTCACTTGGGTTGGGCGTAGATTCTGTTCAGTTAGATTCAACAACAGTAACATTTACTAATGTTCCTATGATTGCATTTCGTACTCATACCACAATGCTGAAAGCATTTGCAGATGCTTTTAAAGGAAGCGCGAGGTCGGGTGCAGGAGAAGGCGGAGCAAAGTGGGGGACGATCCAGGTCTACTAATCACATTTCGGTACAAAATATCATTAGCAATTAAAGGAGATCAACATGACCATAGTCTTTAATTGTATCTTTGTTATTCTATTAATTTATTTATTAATTACATTAAATAAATCAAAGTCGAAATTTCTAAATAAGCTAAAAATTTCTCTTGTGTTATTCATTTTCAGTGTTCTTTATGGAATTGTCATGCAGTTATTTTTAGTCGATATAGCTACGTTTTTTATAGATCGAGAGATAACGAATTATAGTTTTTGGATTGAATTAATGGAATCTCCAGAGGCTTTACTGAAAATTATTGCGGTAATAAATTTGTTCTCGATTTGGAGAGCGAAACACGGTGAAAAGTAGTTCTACTGATTAATAAAGTCTCAACATTAGAAATGGAGATGCTCAGGATGTTATCCTAGCATCTCCATTTTTCCTAGTAAGCTTATTCCTGTCTTCTTACGTAGTGTGACACTCATCTATGGTGGATTTAGCAGACGGAGGCTAGTCGCCTTCTCCTACTCGCTAATGAGGTTCTCGCTGTACTTATGTCAATACTTTATCGAAACAACATTCCAATCGGATGAAGATAAGATTGTTTCAGTCTATTTTGTCGAATATTGTAAGGTTTTGTTAGATAAAGTTGAAACCGTTTACATTAATAGAATGAGGTTATATATTGTTAACTATAGAAGAATCTGATACCAAAAAATATCATAATCAAACTTGAGATCATACATAATCTTGGCCGATAACCCACCTAACGAAAGGAGGTGAAACATAATGGCATGTCCAAACGGATGTAGATCCACAGTATGGGTTACGTATTGCACTACTTATTGTCCTGGGGCGAATAGTCACACAAGAAGAAGAGTACTTGTATGCCCTTCCGAGAACTGTAGCGTTAACGGGCCTTGTGATTGCTGGTAAAACTTAAGTTTAAAAGAGAATCTCTCCGTTTGCTTGAGAGATTCTCTTTCTGTTATTCGGTTATGGAAAAAGGGGGAATAGAGATGAATGGAATGGATAAACAGTTACCGTCATTTCTGAAGGTAGAAGAAGGATTGCAAATCGGTGATTATATGCCCAATATACGTATTCCTAATTATGATTCCTTACAATTATATGACTTGATTACAGATTACCTTCTGGTGGCTACGATTAGCACGACCTGCGCACCTTGTCTTCCTGCTATGGAGGCCATTGACGCTTTAATTGAGCGTTATCCAACGATGAATCTGATTATTTTTATTGATACAGAGGAAGAAACATTCGAGCAAGCAACACAGGTTTTCCACCCATCGGCCCGGCTCTACCACGCATCAGATGACGTGATGTTCGGCGAATTGAAGACTCGCGGTTATCCGTGGGCATTTGGTTTAAATGCGGAAGGACAAATCATTACGATTGAACATGCCGGAAGCATGGAGTATTTGGAAAAGCTCCTGTTTCCATTCAAAAGGTTCTTGGAGCCGCAGGCAGCATTTGCGATGAAGGAGGAGTTACGATGAGCAAGCTTAGCTTTCGAGATTTGTTTAAGCGGGAAACGCTGGAGAGGGAGCAAGTGAGTGCTCCTCGGCCTGACGATATCCGCGAGCAGCCCTTTATTCCTGGCGATCCGTTCCCTGACTTTGAATTGGATTCCAGGCTAGCGGATTCCGAGCAGGCTGTCATTCTTTTCGTTTCTTTAACCTGTAGCAGCTGTATTGATCTGCTTCCCGAGCTAGGCTCATTTTCGGATCGCTTTGACGGTCTGCTAGTGCTAGTCAGCAGCGGGCTGCAGGAGGAGAATGAGGAGCTTGCTCGTTATTACGACTATCCATTTGCCGTCCATACGATGGAGGAGAATATCTATAAAGCGAAATTTGGGCTGGAGGCAACTCCGGCAGCCATCTTACTGGAGAAGGGCTTAATGACGCAGCGCTTTACGATTCAGCATATCGGTCATCTGTACGAGCAGAGCGGGATTCAAAAAAACAGAACCTAGGTTGTAATCATTCCATACGAAAGGGGGAGATTTGATATGCACACAGCTATTAGCGGTCAACTTATTATCGCGGATCGAGTGACCGACAATTATGAAGCGAGAGCCCACTGCATACAGAATGTGCGCAATGTCATACACTTGCATACGTTTCCTTCGGTTACGCTTTTTTATTTGTGGGTAAAGGTGCTTTTTCATGGCATAGATCATGGGATAGTCTGGATTAAGGTTTATGATGAAGATGATCAGATCGTGTGGGAGAAAAAGTGTGAGGGTTTAGTCAATAAACGTATATCCCCAGCTCCGTCCGGCATGGATATGGCTTTCCAGCCGCGCTTTGTCGTGCATGATGAGGGAGTATTTCACTTTGTGATGTCGGATGCCGATGGTAAAACTTTGGCGCATTACCCTCTGTATATAGCCCGCACGGAGCGAGCATGAACGAATCGTTCGGGAAGCTGCGAACCTTTGCTTTATTAATTCCTATTTTATGGAAAATTTCAGGGACTGCGCTTGTCATTCTCATTGCCCTTACATTAGCTCAAGCGTTAATACCAATCGCACAGCTTGCGCTTACGAGCAGGCTGGTGGAGGAAGCGGCGTCGCTGTTTCAAGGGAATAGCGACAATGGCATGCGTGATGTGCAGCTGCTTGTAGGGCTGCAGCTTGCTTTGCTCCTGTCGGGGGCAGTGATGGGCGGCGTGTTCAAATATACGCAGCAATACTTTAATCAGCGCGCCACGCTCTACTTCGATGAGTTATTGTCGACGAAAGTGAACCGGCTTCCTCTATCGTATTTTGACAACCATTTGAATTATGACCGGTTGCAACGGACCTCCTTTAGCATGCAGCTTCAAGGTATGGGCGTTATTTTTACATTGCTGACGATGTTGCAGAACATGATTACAGTGGTTGGCTTTATCGTTGTGCTCTATCAATTTCATTGGTTGTTATCGCTTGGGATGCTGCTTCTTGTGTTGCCCATGCTGTGGTCTTACTTGTACGAAAGTAAAGCGGTCTTCAAGCTGATCATTCATCAAACGCCGGATGAGCGAATGTCTTCCTACATTAGCAATTTGCTCAAAAGCCGAGAGGGCGCGAAGGAAATTCGCGTATTTGAGTTGGCTTCCTATTTGATCGCCAAGTGGAAGCAGATCGCATGGAGGAATGTGGGAAGGCTGCTTGCTGTGGAACGAAAAACGATTGCCCTTACCTATGGCGTACAGTTATTAACGTTGACGTTGCTGAGCGGTATGCTGTTGTTCGCTTTGCATGCAGGAGCGAATGGCGGGCTGGTGATCGGTCAATATGTTGCTTTGGCACAGGCGTTATTCAGCTCACAAGCGCTTGTTCAGGGCCTGGCGCAAGGTTATTCCAACATTCATCAAGGCTTGCTGCATGCAAATGAAATGATTTTATTTGTGAATCTGCCTGAAGGGAACGGGGAAGAAGGCGACCAGGCTTTTCCGTCACCAATGAAGCAAGGCATAAAGGTAGAGCATTTATCCTTTCATTATGACGGTGCTCCAGGTCCCGCACTCGACGGCATTAGTTTTACAATTGGGGCGGGTGAGACGATCGCCATTGTCGGAGATAATGGAGCAGGCAAGAGTACGCTGGCGAAATGTCTGCTTGGGTTGTATGCGCCGAATGAAGGCACCATTGCGGTAGATGGCGTAGATTATGCACACCTTTCCTCAGACAGTCTAAGGAGCCGCATGAGTGCGATTTTCCAAGATTTTGTCCAGTTTCCCTTTCCGGTATGGGAGAACATCGGTTTAGGGGGGATCTCCGAGCTAGGCAACCGAGACAAGCTTCAGAAATCCAGTGAGGAAGCCAATACCGCTTCTTTCATTCAAAAGCTGCCGCAAGGCTGGGATACTGTGCTTGGCGTTCAATTCGATGGCGGACATGAGCTGTCCTACGGTCAATGGCAGCGTATTGCGTTGAATCGAGCGTTTTACCGGGAGTTTGAGCTTATCGTATTGGACGAGCCTACTGCTTCGCTGGATCCCATGACCGAGGCGTCGATCTTTGAGAATTTGATGAAGCTAACAAGCGGCAAAACATCGGTGTTTATTACTCATCGTTTAGGCAGCTGTCGGTTCGCAGATCGTATTTTGGTATTAAAGGATGGCCGTCTGGCGGAAGAGGGAAGTCACGATGAATTAATGCTACGGAATGGTGAATATGCCGCCATGTTTCGTAAGCAAGCGGGCTGGTATACGAAAGAATGGGAGGAGCAGGTGCTTGGCGTTTAGCCGCTGGCAGGATTCTTTTTTGCCACGAGAGCAAGACGTATTGCGCTGCTGAAAATGGTTAAAAACGCCGTATAACACGAACGTTTGTTTGGTATATAATAAGAACATACATTCGTTCAGGCGGTGATTGTCATGGAGATCTATATGGGCAAGATTGTGCAATTGATCTATATCGACAGGAAGAAAAACGTAACGATTCGTGATGTACGGGTTATTTCGGTGAAAGGCAAACAGTTCAAAGCTTATTGCTACTTGGCAGAGGCTTTGCGTATCTTCATTACGGACAATGTGGTGGATGTCGAAATTTGCAGATCCGTAAGGGAAGCTTAGAAATCGAAGCAACACAAAATAAAAACCCGCAAAAATCGCGGGTTGAGTCATTACGCACGCAGATCAAGGTTTTGACCTAGATTAGGGTCGAGACTTTTGCTTATCATTTCTGTTAATTGCTGTCCTTGCTGCTCCGCTTGTCCCTTGGCGATGCTTAGCATCTTGATGCCTACGGATTGGGACAGCTTTGATCGGCTTAAGGCAATCGATAAAGCGCCAATATCCAAGTTGTACACCTCCTAGAAGCTATATCGGTAGGTAAGGGGAAATGATGAATATATCGTTTAGACATATGGCTTTTCCATGAAAAAGGCTGCTCCCGTGACGATGTCATGTTAGCAGCCTTCGATTTGCTTCAATTAGTGAATATCGCGGAACAATCCGATAACCTTGCCGAGAATCGTTACGTTCTTCAGACGGATCGGCTCCATTGTCGCGTTCTCCGGTTGAAGTCGGATATGATCCTTCTCCTTGTAGAACGTTTTGACAGTTGCCTCGTCATCCTCTGTCATCGCAACAACAATCTCGCCGTTATTCGCCGTCTGCTGCTGGCGCACGATGACGTAGTCGCCATTATGTATGCCTGCTTCGATCATGCTCTCGCCGATAACGTTAAGGATAAAAACATTGCTATCCCCTACATAATGGGAAGGAAGGGGGAAGTAATCCTCTATGTTCTCCGTAGCCGTAATCGGAATGCCTGCCGTAACCTTGCCTACGATCGGCACTTGCGCGACTGGGAACGGAATGACGTTGTCATTGTCGTCTTGATTCAGAATCTCGATTGCGCGAGGTTTGGTAGGGTCGCGGCGAATGAAGCCCTTCTTCTCCAGGCGATCCAGATGACCGTGAACGGTAGAACTGGACAGCAGGCCAACAGCTTCTGCGATCTCCCGAACGGAGGGCGGGTACCCCTTCTCCCGAACTTCTTGCTTAATAAATTCAAGGATCGAATGTTGCCGTTTGGACAGCTTCGACACGTACATCATCTCCATTCGTATTAATGTGTCAAATTATAACACAGAACCGCAGTTCGTACAAACATAAGTTCTCAAGCACAGAGGTTCGTATTTTTGGGATAACGTCCAGCTGATGCTGGCGCAATAGATCTCTTTTTAATTGTAGTTAGTTTAACTATTCCAAGAGATTATCCAAGAAATTGAAAAAAATGAAATTATCGGTCATAATCGTAGAACAATTATTTTTCTTTCTGCTGGGCTCACTATCCCCTCAGCTCAGAATTAACCTGCCTTTCGAGTAACGGAGATTTAGGATCTTTGCAGCTTTTGAATTAAAAGTGGAACTAAACTCCTGAGCAAAGGGGATAGTGAGCCCTTTCAGCAAACCCCGAGTACGTCCTGTGCACCCCCTATTCAGGTGGCTAGTTATTGCGGATCACTTCTTGATTGTATAGGATCGAATGTTCGCATTTTTGTATTGACTGGAACGTTTGTTCGTGTTAACCTCAAAACAGAACAAGTGTTTGGGGTGCTGATAAATGATGATAATGAATCCTGCTTCATACCGTTCCATCCATTCGGAGCCTAACACATCAGGGAATATCACATATATGACGGCGATTGCGAATTGGTCCAAGTCGAACGTTCTGCGTATTACGGTTACTTTACTGCTCGCTCTACTGCTCTTTACTAGTTTTATGCTAATGGGGATCAAGGCATCGGGTACGGCGGAACCAACGGAACACGAGCAAGTTGTAATAGTGGGGAGCGGCGATTCGTTATGGTCGATCGCAAGGCGTTATGCTTCTCCGAGAGACGACGTGCGCTATGTTGTACATACCATTAAGAATCGCAACAATTTGAATGATACCTTGATTGTTCCGGGGCAGCAGTTGATTATTCCGGACTTTTAATTGAATGATCCTGAAATTATACAATATGCGGTGCAACCTATGGGGTTGTACCGCTCTTTTTTTGTTGGATTTTCTGCTATACTAGTAGAGTTGAGTACAAAACAGCAAATCCCGTTATCTTGACAACGAATGTAACGTAATGTCAAAGTAGTGGGTGTTAGGTTTGCAGCTAGAGGGGAGTTGAAACGAAAGTGGATATCGATAAATTGATCGCACGTATTAATGAGCTTTCCCGTAAAAACAAAACAGTCGGTTTGACGGACGAGGAAACGAAAGAGCGTGACGAGCTGAGACAGCGTTATTTGAACAATTTCAAGAGTAACTTCAAACAACAGCTCGATACAATCAAGTACGTCGAAGACGAAGAAAATAATATCAAGCACTAGGGGGAACAAGCCTTGTCACGGTCATGGGAACGCAAAGTACGAAAAAACATGAGCAAGATTAATCAGGTTCGCAAAAAGAGTGGCGGATCGCCGGTCGTATTTAACGCTGAGAAGAAGGATCGTTATTCGGGTAGGAACTATGTATTTCCGATCTTGCTGCTTATTTTTGTAGGTTTGTACAGCTTTGTGATGCAGGGTGATCCCGCGTTCGAGACCAGTACGATGTATTGGGTGACGGTAGGCTGTTATATCGTGCTAGCGACCTTGTTCTTCTTCCGCAAGCCTTATTTGACGGTTGGTAAGGACTATGTGCAATCGCGCCGCTTCACAGGGGACAAGCGTCTGGAAGTTGCCAATATTAAAGGAATCCGCGTTCAAGACGGTTACGTGACGATTATGCCACAAAAAGGGGCCAGCTGGACGTATTCGCGACTGCTGAATCGGTTCAAGACGGATGAAATGGCGGCAAAGCTTAGAACGTTCGCAAGTACGCATGGCATTTCGTTTGACGAAAAATAATACAAGCATTGGGGAGTAGAGACCATCATGGCCAAACAGGCGGTATTATTCGATTTGGATGACACGCTATTGTGGGATGACCGCAGCGTAAAGGAAGCTTTCGAAGCGACTTGCATAGCAGGCGCGGAAGCGGCAGGCGTAGACAAGGTGGAGCTGGAAGCAGCCGTTCGCAAGGAAGCTCGGGAATTGTACGAATCGTACGAGACGTTCCCGTTCACGAAAATGATCGGCATCAACCCTTTTGAAGGATTGTGGGCGAACTTTGCAGAAGGCGAGCAAGAGGAGTTCCGCAAGCTTCAGCAGCTTGCGCCGGGCTATCGGAGAGAAGCATGGACACGCGGGCTTAAAGCGTTGGGCATTGATGATTCAGAGCTGGGGGCTAAGCTGGCAGAGCAATTCCCGGCAGAAAGACGCAAACGGCCGATTGTGTACAACGAGACCTTCGCTGTGCTTGACAAGCTAAAGGGCAAATACAAGCTTCTGCTGCTAACGAACGGTTCTCCCGATCTGCAGAAGGAGAAGCTGGATGGTGTGCCTGCACTTATTCCTTACTTCGATCATATTATCATCTCGGGGCAATTCGGCGAAGGAAAGCCGGCTGCTTCGATTTTCAAACACGCGCTGACGAAGCTCGGTATGGAAGCCGACCATGGCATCATGGTGGGAGATAAGCTGACGACTGACATATTAGGTGCGAATACGATTGGCATGACATCTGTCTGGGTCAATCGTCATGGCATGGTGCGTAATGATGAAATTGTACCGACCTATGAAATAACTAACCTGGAAGAACTGCTTCAGATTTTGGAGCAATAATCATTAGCGGAACATATAGAAAGCCCCTTGCTCGGCTTAGACGGCGGCCGGAAGGGGCTTGTATCTTTCTCCTATGATCTTACTTAGAGAACGTAGCGTCTGCGAACGGATGGGCGATCCAGCCTTCTGTCTCGATGAAGAGTCGGACTGCTACGATTTGACGATTTTCCATAAGTGTGAAGAAATGCGCTTTATGCTCCGGTACGGAGATGACGTCGCCAGCTTCCAGTTCAACGTCGAAGTAACCGACATCGTCTGTTCCTTTTATAATAAAGATGCCTCGTCCTGCTGTAATGGCACGGACTTCATCTTCCGTATGTGTATGGACGTTTTCGAATTTTTTCAGCAGCTCGTCAAGATTCGGAGTTGCATCGGACAATGAGATGATGTCCCATGTTTTATAACCGCGGCGAGCAGCCAAGTCGTTGATATCATCTTCATACGTTTTTAATATTTCAGCTTTTTCCTCATCGGAAAGCACAAATTTATTTTGTAGCTCCTCGGATAGCTTGCTAGGATCCCAATGCTCGTATAGCACCTCTTGGCCCTCCAGAAAAGCGCGGACGTTTTCTTCACCTTTAATGCGTTCCTCAGTATTGCGAATGCGAATTTCAGCCATTCCATTCCCTCTTTTCCAATAGAAATTAAATGATATAATGATTATAATTCAAATCGGTGGGATTGTCGATGGAAGTTCCTTTTCAGTATTAGGCGATTCTGTTAAACTATTTGGTAATGATTTTGGGAAGGGTGTAGCACATTGTCGAGACAGAACTTAGAACAATTGCTCAAGGAGCGAATCCTCATCCTGGATGGCGCGATGGGCACGATGATTCAGCAAGCCAATTTGACGGAAGAGGACTTTGGAGGCGCAGAGCTGGATGGCTGCAACGAGATGCTTGTGCTGACGAGACCCGACGTTATTTCATTGATACATGAGCAATACCTGGAAGCAGGGGCCGATATTTTGGAGACTAATACGTTCGGTGCTACCAGTGTCGTTCTGGCCGACTATGATATTCCGGAGAAGGCGCGTGAGATTAATCTCGCGGCTGCACGGCTTGCACGCGAAGCAGCGGACAAATTCAGTACGCCCGATAGGCCAAGATTCGTAGCGGGTGCGCTAGGGCCAACGACCAAGACGTTATCTGTAACTGGCGGCGTAACGTTCGACGAACTGGTTGAGAGCTATTATGAGCAGGCGCTGGCTCTTATTGAAGCGGATGTAGACGCCCTCCTCCTGGAGACATCCCAAGATACGCTGAACGTGAAAGCTGGAAGCATTGGCATTCGCAACGCATTCGATACGCTGGGCAAAGAGCTGCCGATTATGATTTCCGGCACGATTGAGCCGATGGGCACGACGCTAGCCGGCCAAACGATCGAATCTTTTTATATTTCGCTGGAGCACTTGAAGCCTATATCTATCGGTCTTAACTGTGCGACTGGCCCGGAATTTATGCGCGACCACATTCGTACGCTTAGCGAGATCGCGAATTCCGCGGTTAGCTGCTATCCGAACGCAGGCTTGCCGGATGAGAACGGCAACTATCATGAGTCTCCGGAATCGCTTGCGCTGAAGATGTCCGCGTTTGCAGAGCAAGGATGGCTGAACATTGCTGGCGGCTGCTGCGGAACAACGCCGGAACACATTCGCGCTATGGCGGAGACCATGGCGAAGTTTCCACCAAGAACAAAGCTTGGCGAACATCCAGACGCGGTATCCGGCATTGATACGGTATTTATTGAAGCGGAGAATCGTCCCATTATGATTGGCGAGAGAACGAATATCTCCGGCTCGCGCAAGTTCAAGCGGCTTATTAAGGAAGAGAAGTTCGACGAAGCGTCAGAGATTGCCAGATCTCAGGTAAAGGGCGGGGCTCATGTCATTGACATTAACCTCCAAGATACCGATATTGACGAGGCATTCGCCGTTCACAGCTTCCTTCCACAGGTCGTAAAGAAGATTAAAGCGCCCATCATGCTCGATTCCACTTACGATCATATTATTGAGCTGGGACTCAAATATTCGCAAGGAAAAGCGATTATCAACTCCATCAACTTGGAGGATGGAGAATCCAAATTCGAACAAATCGTGCCGCTGATCCACCGCTATGGCGCTGCGGTCGTCATGATTCTTATAGATGAACGTGGACAAGCTGTGTCTCGTGAGGCGAAGCTGGAAGTCGCCGACCGCTCGTACAAGCTTCTCGTGGAGAAGTACGGCCTTAATCCGTCAGATATTATATTTGACCCTAATATGTTCCCGGTGGGCTCCGGCGATCCGCAGTATATCGGGTCGGCGGTGGAGACGCTGGAAGGCATTCGCATGATTAAGGAAAAGTATCCGAGAACAAAGACGATTCTTGGCCTCAGTAATATTTCCTTTGGCTTGCCGGATGCAGGCCGCGAGGTACTCAATTCCGTCTACTTGTACCACGCTACAAAAGCGGGATTGGATTACGCAATCGTCAATACGGAGAAGCTGGAGAGATACGCTTCTATTCCAGAGGAAGAGCGCAGGCTGGCGGAAGAGCTGATCTACAATACGAATGACGATACGCTTGCAGCATTTGTCGCAGCATTCCGCAACAAGAAGGTTGAGAAGAAGGAAAAGATTTCGAACCTTACGCTGGAGGAGCGGCTAGCTTCTTATGTCGTGGAAGGTACGAAGGAAGGCCTGGTTCCTGACTTGGATGAGGCGCGTAAGAAGTATGCCCCGCTTGAGATTATTAACGGCCCGCTGATGAGAGGGATGGAAGAGGTCGGCCGCTTGTTTAACAACAACGAGCTGATCGTAGCAGAGGTGCTGCAAAGCGCGGAGGTCATGAAGGCATCCGTTACCCATCTGGAACAATTCATGGAGAAGTCAGAATCGTCGGTCAAGGGCAAGATCATACTTGCAACCGTCAAAGGCGACGTGCATGATATCGGCAAAAACCTGGTGGAGATTATCCTCTCCAACAACGGATATAAAATTATTAATCTCGGGATTAAAGTACCGCCTGAGCAATTGATCGAAGCATACCGCAACGAAAAGGCGGATGCCATCGGCTTGTCTGGCTTGCTTGTAAAGTCGGCTCAGCAGATGGTCATAACAGCACAAGACTTGCGCAATGCGGGCATTGATGCCCCTATTATGGTTGGCGGCGCCGCGCTTACCCGGAAGTTCACGAAAACAAGAATTGGTCCGGAGTATGACGGTCTGGTCCTCTATGCAAAGGATGCGATGGACGGTCTGGACATTGCCAATAAGCTGATGGATCAAGAGCATCGTGTAAGGCTGGAGGAAGAGCTTGCAGCGTACAAAGCCGCTGGAGCGGGCCTGGAAGAGGAAGCAAAGCCGATGCCGCAGCTTACGCGCGCTGTCCGGTCCAAGATTGATCCTAATGCTCCTGTATTTGCTCCGCCAGATGTGGAACGCCACATTTTGAGAGATGTGCCTGTCCCGCATATCGTGCCATACGTCAATATGCAGATGCTGCTCGGTCATCATCTCGGTCTGAAAGGGACGGTCGAGAAGCTGCTTGCTGAAGGCAACGAAAAGGCGATTCAACTAAAGGAAACGGTAGAAGAGATATTGAAGGAAGGCACGGCGGAGGGATATTTGAGAGCTAACGCGATGTATCGCTTCTTCCCGGCTCAATCATCGGGCAATGACGTCATCATTTATGACCCTGAGCAGCCAGGCAAGGAAATCAAGCGATTCACGTTTCCGCGTCAGCAAGTAGAGCCGTATCTCTGTTTGGCAGACTTCCTGAAATCGGTGGACAGCGGAGTGATGGACTATGTCGGTTTCCTTGTCGTAACGGCGGGGCAAGGCATTCGTGATCTGGCTAATGATTGGAAGGACAGGGGCGACTACTTGCGGTCCCACGCCCTTCAATCGGTGGCGCTGGAAGTTGCGGAAGGGCTCGCAGAGCGCGTTCACCATCGGATGCGCGACTTGTGCGGCTACCCTGATCCGGCAGAGATGACGATGAAGCAGCGTCTTGGAGCTCGCTATCAAGGCATCCGTGTTTCCTTCGGCTACCCGGCTTGTCCGAATCTGGAGGATCAGGGCCCATTGTTCGAGCTGTTGAATCCTGAAGATATTGGCGTTGAGCTGACTGACGGTTTTATGATGGAGCCGGAGGCATCCGTATCAGCGATGGTATTCGCCCATCCGGAAGCGCAATACTTCAACGTCGAGAAAGTATAATCCCATTGTGTAAGAGCCTTTCGTATTTGGATCTCATATGCCGAATACGAAGGGCTCCTTTCTCATTCGAGATGGCTGTGCTAGGAAGTTATAAAGAGCGAGGTGCTGACTATGAAAATGTGGTTTTTGGGTACGGGAGCAGGACGGCCGAATAAACATCGCAATGTGACGGCTATCGCCCTTCAACTGCCGGAGCCGGAGACGGGATGGTGGCTGTTCGATTGCGGGGAAGCAACGCAGCATCAACTGATGTATGTGCCGCTGAAGCTGAGCAAGCTGGAGAAGATCTTCATTACCCATCTTCACGGCGACCATCTATACGGATTGCCGGGATTGCTAAGCAGCAGATCGTTTGATGGCGGCGTAACACCGCTAGCCGTGTATGGCCCCATTGGACTGAAAGCCTATATAGATACTGTATTCTCCCTAACCGAAACGGCTTTGGATTACGAGATCGTCATTCATGAGCTGGAAGAAGAAAAACAAGGTATCATCTATGAAGATGGGCGACTTCGAGTGGAAGCGGGTCCGCTTGTACATCGGGTGCCTTGCTTTGGCTATCGAGTGGAGGAAAGCGATACAACGGGACCGCTACTGGCGGATAAGGCACGCGCGCTCGGTGTACGATCAGGCCCTTTGTTCGGCAAGCTCAAGGCCGGGGAAGCGGTTACGCTGGAGGACGGAACGGTCATTACGCCTGAATCCGTGACAGATGGCGTGCTTAGAGGGCGGATCGTAACTGTACTTGGCGATACCAGCCCGTGCGAGATGGCGGTGCTTCTTGGCAAAAACGCAGATCTCATCGTTCATGAGGCCACCTTTGCGGCAGGACTGGAAGAGAAGGCGCATGAATTTGGTCATAGTACAACCATAGAAGCAGCTCGTACCGCGCAGCTAGCTGGAGCGAAGCAAGTTGCACTGACACACTTTAGTGGAAGATACAGCAACGATGAGCTGTCGCAGCTAGTGGCTGAAGCGACTGCCGTATTCCCCCATGCAATCGCCGCAACGGATTTGAGTATGGTGAAAATTGATCGAGTGCATGAGCGCAGGGCGGGACAGGACGAAATAAGCTCCTGAAAATGACATTGCCGAGCGAACATGTATTCTGTACAATAAAGATCGAATCTGTGATTCATTAGATATAAGCTTATTTTTACATAGTAGTACAGCTAGGCTAGGGGGAGGAGTGAGCGCAATGAATCGCTGGACGGGGAGAGCGGAGAATCTGGAGGAATGGCTCGGCCAATTGAAGGCGAATGAGTCGGTTATGGAAAATGTTACGCATTGGCGTACTTTGCCTCCGCGCGAGGCCAGTTTTGCTCCGTTGCCGAAGGATCTTCATCCCGCTTGGCGCGATGCTCTTCGCAAACGTGGAATTGAAAAGCTCTATTCGCACCAAGCTGCTGCGTATGAAGCTGTAAGGAGAGGCAGTCATGTTGTAGCTGTGACACCAACCGCTTCAGGGAAGACATTATGCTACAACCTGCCGGTCGTTCAAAGCATGCTTCTTCAAGAGGAGGGGCGGGCACTCTACTTGTTCCCTACCAAAGCGCTGGCTCAGGATCAGGTGGCGGAATTGCAAGTGCTGGCCGATTTGATGGACAGCGGCATCAAGACTCATACCTATGACGGCGATACGCCGCCAACGGTGCGAAACGCTATCCGCAATAGCGGTCATATCGTTGTGACGAACCCGGACATGCTGCATTCCGCTATTCTTCCTCATCATACAAAGTGGGTTAAGCTGTTCGAAAATATAAAATACATTGTCATAGATGAAGTGCATGCCTATCGGGGGATATTCGGCAGCCACGTCGCAAACGTCATTCGGCGCCTGAAGCGAATTTGCCGGTTTTACGGTTCTAATCCGCAGTTCATATGCGCATCCGCAACGATTGATAATCCCAGAGAGCACGCGGAACGTCTGATCGGCGAGAAGGTAGAGCTTGTTGACAACAATGGCGCACCGATGGGCGAAAAACATTTTGTGCTATACAACCCGCCTGTCGTTAACAAGCAGCTTGGCATTCGCCGCAGCAGCGTGCTGGAGACGCAGAAGCTGGCCGCAATGCTGCTGAAGCAAGGCGTGCAGACGATTGTGTTCGCGAGGAGCCGTGTGCGTGTCGAGCTGCTGCTCACTTATTTGCAGGAGTTGATCCGGGACAAGCTGGATGGCAAGACGATAAGAGGCTACCGGGGCGGATACTTGCCGAAGCTGCGCCGCGAGATTGAGAAGGGACTTCGCACCGGTGAGATTCGTGGTGTAGTCAGTACGAATGCGCTGGAGCTTGGCATCGATATCGGTCAGCTTCAAGCCTGTGTACTGAATGGCTATCCGGGTACAATCGCCAGCACCTGGCAGCAATCGGGAAGAGCCGGTCGACGGATGGAGAGCTCGGTTACATTTCTCGTAGCGAGCAGCAACCCGCTGGACCAATATATGATCCAGAATCCGGACTTTTTCTTCGGCCATCCGCCTGAACGAGCCCTTATTCATCCGGACAATTTGCTCGTCCTCATTGATCATGTGAAGTGTGCGGCATACGAGCTTCCTTTTCGGGCGGGAGAGAGGTTCGGCTCGGAGTCGCTTGAGGATATGATGGAGTTTTTGGTGGAGGAGAAGGTGCTTCACAAAGCGGGCGACCGCTGGTTCTGGATGGAGCAATCGTTCCCGGCACACAATATCTCGCTGCGCTCCGCCGCTCAAGAAAATTTCATTATCGTCGATATGACTCATGATAATCGTGTTCTTGGTGAAGTGGATCGTTTCAGCGCACCGACGCTGATTCACGAAGAGGCCATTTATATCCATGAAGGGATCCAGTTTCAGGTAGAGAAGCTGGATTACCCCGAGAAAAAAGCTTATGTGAGGCAAGTGGATGTCGATTACTATACGGATGCCAACCTGGCAGTGGAACTGAAGGTGCTGCATGTCGACAAGGAGAAGCTAACTGGCGATCTGCTCAGGCAATACGGCGAGGTTACGGTGAATGCGAAGGCCACTATTTTCAAAAAAATCCGCCTGCGCTCTCATGAAAATATCGGCTCCGGTCCAATCCATCTGCCGGAGGAAGAGCTGCATACTTGCGGCTATTGGTTCTCGTTCAGCGAGGAAGCGGCAGCTCGCAAGAGCAAAAACGAAATGCAATTCGCCTTGCTTGGCATTGCCAATGTACTCGTACATATCGCGCCGCTCTATCTGATGTGCGATCCCTTCGATATTCGAGTCGTGCCGCAGGTCAAAGCCGTACATACGCAGCGACCAACGATTTATTTCTATGACCGTTATCCCGGCGGGGTCGGCTTAAGCGAGCGATTGTTCGAAGTCCATGACGAGTTGATTGCTCATGCGAAGTCGATGATTACATCTTGCAGCTGCCTAAGCGGCTGCCCTGCATGTGTCGGCCCAATCGAAGAGGTAGGGCTGCTTGGCAAGCAGCAGGCGTTAGAGCTGCTGCAGGAAGCGGGTGCTCGATGAGCGGCTTGCGTGACAGAATGAACCGGTTAAGGGCAACAACAGGAGAAGTGCATCCTCCAGATCCAGATAAGGAAAAGGAGGGCCGTCAAGCCGTCCATCCGGTCACAATGGAAGATTCGGATGGCGATGAGTCTCTTCATCCTGGATGGTCAACGTTTGGCGTAGAGCTTCGGCGCAATGAATCGGGCTCGTATCTTGTGAGGAGAAGCGTTTATCCGCTGGATCATCGCCATGGCACACATGCAGTCGGGGAATTAATCGGAGCGTCGTCAGGACTGTCCGCTTTCCATCCGGAAGCCGGAGAGCCGACGCCTGAATCCATCTTGTACCTCGATCTGGAGACGACCGGTCTTGGCGTCGGCACTGGGAACGTACCTTTTATGATCGGGATAGGGTATATGAGCGGGAATTCCTTTGTTGTGGAGCAGACGCTGATCCGGCATCCCGCCGAAGAGTTCGCCATGCTATATGATTTACAGAAAAAGCTTCGCAATTATACGTATCTGGCTACATATAATGGTAAGACATTCGATTGGCCGCTTGTGCAGAACCGCATGATCATGAATGCGCTAAGGCTTGCGGAATGGACGCCGCTTCATCTTGATTTCTTGCATCCGTCACGTTCGGTTTGGAGAAATACGCTGACTTCCTGCAAGCTGAGCCATATTGAAGAAGAGCGGCTAGGCATTACTAGATTGGATGATGTGCCGGGTTCTCTTGCTCCTCAGCTCTATTTTCAATACTTGGCAGAAGGGGACCCAGCTCCTCTGGAAGGGGTATTTCGTCATAATGAAAGTGATCTCTTGTCGCTCGCTTGCTTGTCTATCCGGTTCGGCTGGCTGCTGCAGGAGCAAATCTTTGAGCGCATTCCTTATCCGGAGGAAGCGGAGGAGCTTGTGCGAACCGGCTTATGGCTGAATCGTATGGGCGGAAGCGTCCTTCCGGAGGTGCTGTTCAACCGTGCCATGAACAACAATCATGCCGCTTCGTCATCTTTGCTTAAGCTGGCGGCTAGCGATAAGAAAGCTGGAAATTGGGAGCGGGCTGTGTTATTGTGGCAGAAAGCCATTGTGCAAGCTGGAGAGCGCTCCCATAAGGATAAGCTGGAGGCTTGTATTGAGCTTGCTATGTATCATGAGCATCGTACAAAACAAGTGGAATCTGCGCTCGCATTTGCACTCCAAGCTATGGCTTGCATAGAGCAATTGAATCTCTATGGAGGTCGTGATCACAAGCATAGGGCGGAGCAGGACAGCATTCGTAATCGCGTGTCCAGGCTGCGGCGCAAGCTAGACAGAAGAGGGATGGTACGATGACCGAAACGCGAATTCGCTTAGGCGGATTGCTTATCGATCTGGACGGAACGCTGTATCACGGCTCCAGTCGAATAGATGGGGCGGATCGCCTTATCGCATATGTGAATGAAATGAAATTGCCTTATCAATACGTGACGAATAACTCGACATCGACAGCAGAGGAAGTAGCCGAGCGACTAACGGGGATGGGCATACCTGCAAAGGCTTCGGATGTGTGTACGTCAGCACAGGCCGCTGCCAGCTATGTCGCTGAGCTTGCTCCGGGCGCCTCGGTCTATGTGATTGGCGAGAGTGGCTTGCGAGTCGCTATGCAGGAGGCTGGCTGTCAATTAACAGAGGATGAACAACCGGCGTTTGTTGTTCAAGGAATAGACCGTTCCATGACCTATGAACGAATGGCCAAGGCTGTCCGCTACATAAGGGCTGGTGCCGTTTATATCATGACGAATCCAGATTTGCTGCTCCCCACAACGGAAGGTTTCATTCCAGGCGCGGGTTCCATTGGCGCGATGCTGCAAGCAGCGAGCGGACGGGAGCCGATTATTATAGGCAAACCGTCATCTATACTTATGAATTATTCGCTCCAGCGACTCGGCGTGCCCTCTGAAGAAACATGGGTCGTCGGAGATAATATCGCAACAGATATTGCGGCAGGCAAAGCTGCGGGTTGCGAGACTGTGCTTGTATTGACAGGACTTACTAATGCGGATAATCTGGATCATTACACGAATACGGCCGGCTGCAAGCCGGATCGGATATGCGTCACGTTGGAAGACTTAAGAGATGAAATGGCAAGCCATTTATAGCAGTCTTGAATTGTAAACAGCATGTGCAGGGAGGATTAGAGCCTAGATGCAGGAATTGCCGGAGTTGGACATTTACCGGGCTATGTTAGCTGAACGCTATGCGGGAGCCCTTATTACAGCAATGACCATTCATCAGCAAGAGATGGATGAAGCCGTTAAAATTGAACTTGGCGAACATGTAGTTGGAACAACCATTTGGTTCGTCGAACGCAGAGCACAGCATCTCGTATTCCATCTGGACAACGGGAAGCGGCTGCTTGCATACGTACCGAACGAAGCTCATGCTTATTGCGGATATGGGGAAGAAGAGCCCGATGCCACGGCATCTGTAACGTTTCGTTTTGGGGAACGTTATTTGACGTTCTATGGCTTGCAAAGGGACGATCTGAAGCTGATGTCGGTGAAAGGCCTGGAGGCTTACATGAAGGGACGCGGCATCGATCCGCTGGATAAAAGACTGACGTTAGCCCGCTTTGTGAACCGGTTCGCCAAGAAAAGAAGTACGCTCAAAACAGCATTAATGGATGAAGGACTGTTGTCCGGTATTGGCGTCGTCTATGCGGATGAGATCGCCTTTGCCGCCCGCATCAGGCCAGATGCGAAGCTTGCTTCATTGGACGATGATGCTTGGGAGAGTCTGTATCATGCGATGGGCAGCGTATTGCGCGACTCCATCTCGCATGGCGGGGCAGGGGATAAGCCGTTTTTTGAGGGAGATATTTTGACGGGCGGCTTTGCGGAGCGCCTCCAGGTTTATAGACGTGATGGTGAAGCATGCTCTCGCTGCGGCGGTACCATTCAGAAAATAACAGCCGGCAACCGAAAATCATTCGCGTGCACGGCCTGTCAGGAAAACTGCGAGTAACAGCACATTGGAGAGAACAACGGATGGAGGGTCCCCGATGATTCATGTTTATTTGGATGACTTCCGCAATTGTCCGCACGGATTCGTACTTGCCAAAACAGCGGAAGAATGCAAGCTGCTTATAGACGACGAGGCCATTGATATTTTGTCGCTGGACTATGATCTGGGTTGGGGACAGCCTACAGGCTACGAAGTCGTACGCCATCTGATTGAGAATCGAAAATTCCCTCGCCGTATCTACTTGCACACGTCCAGCGCACCGGGAAAACAGCAAATGTATCATCATTTGGCGGAGTATTTGCCGGAAGATGTCCTGTTGTACGGGGGGCCTATGCCTCAGCAGCTGCTGGACGAAGTGTTGGCGGCATCACGCCGATCATGACCTTAATTCGGCATACTATTACATCATAATGAAAGAGGCTTAGCCATCGTGAGTCAATGGATCGGAACAGCGAATCAAACTTATGCTCCTTATGCAATGGAGGAGCTGCGAAGAATTATTCCGGGAGCAAGCTTTACGCTGCTTGCAGCAGGAGAAGTGTTCCTGATGAATTGCGCGCTGGAGCAAGCGGAAGCGCTAGAGGCTGTTCATCGGGAGGAGCCTATATTCCTGCGACATATCCAGCCTGTGGATCGGACCATGGATATTGATGGAAGCGCAACTGATTTGCAAGGGTTGGCGGATATGATTCGCAACGCACGCCTTAGCTTTGAAGAAAAGCGGACGGCTGTTCATATTAGAAGAAATGCCCATACTTCCTTTCATTATTCGGCTTCGGATACGAAGGCGCTGCTCGATGCCGTGCTGGAGGAATTGGGTGCGGAACCCGTCGTGCAGGGGCCAGAGATAATCATCTCTATCTATGCGGCAGGGGACAAGCTGTACGTCGGTTTCGGCACACCGAAGGAGATGTTGTCGGATTGGCCGGGCGGAGCCATTCGGTTCCAGCGTGAAGAGGGACAAGTCTCCAGAGCCAAGTTCAAGCTGCTTGAAGCGGAGATCGCCTTTGGACTCCGATACGCGGACTACAGACATGCGCTGGACGTAGGCGCAGCTCCAGGCGGCTGGACATCCTTGTTGCTGGAGCGCGGACTTCGCGTGACGGCGATCGATCCGGCAGAGATGCATCCGTCCCTGCTTGTGAGCCCTGTGCTTACGCACATCAAGCGCAACGCTGCAGAAGCCAAGCTGCCCAAAGAAGCTTTCGATCTGCTCGTCTGCGATATGAGCTGGAGTCCGATGCTGATGAGCAAGCTTGTCCTGGATTTGAGAAGCTCACTGGCACCAGGAGCTACTGCGGTAGTAACAGTCAAGCTTATGCACCGCAAGCCGATGCAGACGATTCGGGAAGTGAAGGAACGTCTCGGTACGGCATTTATCGTGCTAAAGGCCAAGCAGCTCTTTCATAATCGAGAAGAGATTACGCTTTATCTACGAAGTAAGGAATAAGTTCACTTGCGTGTCACCATTGTGACTGAAATCACACCTATGCTATAATAGCGACAATAACATCCATATTTGAATTGGGAAAGCATCCCGAAAAACACTTGCCGAGGGCAGGTGATTTCGTGATGCTTTTTTTCGTTTGGGGAGAGAGGGAGTCAATAGAATGGAAAAGTTGGAATCAGGTAGTCAAATATTGAAAAGCGGCACAATTGTCGAAGGGCGATACCGTGTCATTCGTGTTATCGGTCAAGGCGGCATGGGAGTCGTCTATGCGGTAGAGGATATGAAGCTAGAAGGTACCGTTCGTGCGATGAAAATAACGTCAGGCAGCATGGGCGGGGGCATTTATTCGGAAGAAGCCCATATGCTCATGAAATTGAGTCATCCTTACTTGCCGCTAATCACCGATTACTTTCCGTCTCAAGAGGGGGAGGGTAGAGAGGTGCTGATTATGGATTATATTGACGGAGATACATTGGCAAGCATGTTGTCTCAATCGATGAGCGGGTTCACTTTCCCTGAATTGATTCATATTGGCTTACAGCTATGCTCGGCGTTAATCTATCTGCATTCGCGACCTTCTGCCATCATACACCGGGATTTGAAACCGTCCAACGTGATGATAGATCGAGAAGGCAATATTAAGCTGATCGACTTCGGCATCTCCAGAAGGTACAAGGCTGGGCAGCATCAAGATACGGTGAAGCTTGGTACGATTGGCTTCGCCGCGCCGGAGCAGCGGGACGGGAGACAAAGCGACGTTCGGACAGATATATACGGTCTTGGCGCCTTACTATTTTATATCGCTTCTAATGGCATTCGAACCTATGACAGTGATTCGGACGGTTCCCGATTCATCAGTCCGCAGTTGCCCAAAGACTATCCTCCTTCATTCGGTATGGTACTGGAGCGAATGCTTCAGCCCTCCCCGTTGCATCGTTATCAATCGATGAATGAAGTAGAGCAAGCGTTGAAAGCCTTTTCTTCTCAAGCCGTTCTATTGGATGATCGACCCAAACGTTGGGATGTACATATGAATCGCTTAAAGCCGACGCTTGTGAGCGTCATCTCCATGTCGCCGGGTGCAGGCGCAACGATGCTGTCTATTACGCTGGCTATGATGCTGGGCCGCAGAGGCTGCTCCGTCACGGCAGCCGAATATTATGGCGTTCAGCCGGAGTGGGTGGAATTGCTTCCCGCAAGATCCAAGAGGGATCCTCATGACGAGAATGGCATTATCAGCTATACAGAGCTTTACAATCGAAGAAAGAAGGAGAGTAATCGGATTCATTGGTGCGTCGTTCCATCTCATCACCTGTCACCGAACGGACATGATCCTAGATTGTTCGAGCAGAAGCTGAGGCAATACGGCAGCGAAATCAACATTATTGATTTTTCCAGCAAGTGGCATGAGCCCGATGCTTTATATTGGTTGATGGAATCGATGCATGTGATCGCAGTAGGCGATCCCTTTATAGCGAAGTGGCAAGTGGACCAAGTTCAACGTCTGATCGAGCTTGGCGAAAAGCTTGGGGCAAACGGAGGAGCGTTGCACTGGGTTGCGAACAAGGACGTACGATTCCGTGCCAGGGCCGAATGGCTGTCCCTATTCCCCAATCCTCCAATATGTGCCATTCCACTGCTGCCGCAAGATGCGGTATTGAACTCGTTGTGGAGCAACAAGTGGATGACGGAAAATACAGTGTTGGACTACCGGCTCGGCAAGGCCATGTCCCCGCTGTGCGACGAATTAACTAAGGGAACCGAGCGTCGCGGGGAGGGTTGATTCTCTTGCAATTGGACATATCCTTCTTTATGATGATAATATTGTTGGGATTCTAACAAGAAGGAAGGTCCAGACTCATGAATGAACGCATACTTGTCGTTGAAGATGAAGCGGGGATCGCCCGCATATTACAACTAGAGCTTGAACACGAAGGATACACGGTAGGCGTGGCCAATGATGGGCGCAAAGGATATGAAATGGCATCTTCCGGCGAATGGCATCTTGTGCTGCTGGATGTGATGCTTCCGGAGATGAGCGGAATTGAAGTGCTCCGCCTTATCCGCCAAGCTGGAAATCCCGTTCCTATTATATTGCTTACAGCTAGAGATACCGTCCCCGATAAGGTGAGCGGATTCGAGCATGGAGCTAATGATTACATCACGAAGCCGTTTGCGGTAGAAGAACTGCTGGCCAGGGTCAGAAATATATTGCGTATTTTCCAACAATATCCGAAGGAAGCGGAAGGCTCAGATTTAATCAAGCTTGGCGATCTGACGATTGAGCTTCGCACGCGCAAAGTGTTTCGCAAGGATCTGCTGATCGAGCTGACGCCTCGTGAATTTGAGCTGCTTGTTTATTTGGTTGAAAATCGCAATGAAGAGAAGTCTCGTGAAGACATTTTATCTGAAGTATGGGGTTATGACTTTATCGGGGAAACCAATCTGGTTGACGTGTATATTCGTTATTTGCGCCAAAAGCTGGACAAGGGCTATCGCCATAAGCTGATTCATACGGTACGCGGCGTAGGCTACATGATAAAGGAGCCGGATGCATGACGCTGCGTAAACGGTTTACGCTTTTCACCATTTTTTGGCTTATATTAATCTTGATCTTCTTTAATATATTCGTCTACTTCTATGTCATCAAGATTACGACAGAGAGTGAAGAAGAGGTCATCTCGACCAAGGTCAACATCATGCTGGAAAATCCGCGAATTCAGAGCGGCCGAGCGCTTAGCTCCCCGGAGCTGCTGGAAGAGTACAGCAATATCAACGAGATGGTCCGTATCATTGCGCCCAATAACCGTGTGCTGAATATCGGCATGGGTTCGCATCCTGCGCTGCTTGAAATCCCGGCGGAGTTCAAGCCCTATCATGACTCCGGTATGATTACGAGAGGCGGGGAAAGAATCATTTTTATGCAGGTGCCTCTCTTCGAGAATGGCAAAGTCATTGCCATGCTGGAAGTGATGCGTATTCTGGATGAGCTTGATGATTATTTGCAGGTACTGGTTGCTGCGCTTAGTGTAACTAGCGGAGGCGCTATTCTCTTCGCGATTTTCGGCACCTATTGGTTTACTTCCAGGTTGACTGCTCCGATTCAACAAATGGTTAATACGATGCGCGAGATTGACCGAAGCGGCAAGCTTCGTCAGATTGACATGGGCAATAGGGAAGAGTCGGCAGAGCTTCAGCAGCTTGTCCGGGCGTTCAATCAGATGATTGAACGGCTCGATCGCACCTTTGCGAGACAAAAGCAATTTGTAGCGGATGCTTCGCATGAACTGAAGACGCCGCTAACGGTTATTAGCAGTTATGCAGGGATGCTGAAGAGATGGGGCAGAGATGACGAGAGCGTACGCGATGAAGCGGTCGAGGCGATTGCCAAGGAAGCAACGCGCCTTCAAGTCCTGACGAAATCGATGCTTACGCTGGCTGAAGCGGAGCAGGAAGACTGGCTGAAGCTGGAGATGTTCGATGTCGTTCAGGTAGTGGACGAGCTTGCGACGATGCTGCAGACCACGTTCCAACGGCCGATTCGTGTCAAAGCGCTATCCAGAGTCGTTCGCATGATGGGCGATAAGGACAAGATTCGGCAATTGCTGGTTATCCTGCTGGATAACGCGATCAAGTATTCCAAGGAACCGATTGATATCTCTATTACGTTAATGAAGAACATTGTGAAAATCGAAGTGAAAGATAAAGGCATGGGTATTCCGGAAAAAGAAATTCCGCATTTGTTTGAACGCTTCTACCGCGTTGATGGCGCAAGAAGCCGCTCGACAGGCGGAGTTGGTCTTGGTTTGTCTATTGCCAAGCGGATCGTCGATCTGCATGAAGGCAAGATTGATGTCTTCAGCTTGCCGGAGCTGGGCACGACGATTACGCTCCAGTTCAAGCAACGCAAATAATCGATTTCAGGGGGAGTTATACCATGAAGTATCGTGTAGCGGCGGTGCAATACAAGCTTGCCGACATCCAGAGTTTCAAGCAATTCGAAGAGCAAGTTACCCACTACGTAAGGAATGCATCCGAGTACGGGGTGCAATTCCTGCTCTTCCCTGAGTTTATGACGACTCAGCTTCTATCGATTGGGGACGATCAGGGCGAGCCGCTTCCGATCGGGAAGCTGCCTCATTTTACAGAAGACTACAAGCGGTTATTTTCCAATCTGGCCAAAGCTTACGACATGTACATAATCGGAGGTACTCACGTTGTGGAAGTGGAAGGCGGAAAACGCCGCAATGCCGCCCATCTGTTTCATCCGAATGGTAGGATCGATGTTCAAGACAAGATTCATCTCACTCCTACGGAAGTAGAGGAGTGGGATATGTCGCCGGGCGATGGTGTTGAGGTGTTCCAGACGCCATTCGGCACAATTGCCATGCTTACTTGCTATGATATCGAGTTTCCAGAGATTGTTCGGATGGCAAGAGCGAAGGGGGCAGATGTGATCTTCTGTCCATCCTGCACCGATGACCGCCATGGCTTCTATCGCGTTCGTTATTGCTGCCATGCGAGAACGATTGAAAACCAGATTTATGTTGTGACGACAGGGACAGTCGGCGCACTTCGCAAGGTAGACTTTATGCGCGCTAACTTCGGTCAAGCTGCCATTCTTGCACCGAACGACATTCCATTCCCTCCTGCAGGCATTATTGCGGAAGGTATCATCAATGACGACATGCTCGTTGTGGGCGATCTTGATTTATCGTTGCTTGAAGAAGTCAGAAAAAACGGCTCGGTTATGACCTGGAGAGACAGACGGTCGGATCTGTATCCGGACTGGAGCTGACGGCGGAGAGGAGCTTCGCGAGTGAATAAACATCTATACGTATGGCATAACGGGAAACCGGTGGAGGCTGTTATTCGTAATTATTCAGAGCGTGACTTTGACGGACTCATTGAAGCACAGCGCTTAAGCTTCCCGCCGCCTTATCCTGAGGAGTTGCATTGGAACAAGGAACAGCTTGGCGAGCATGTGAGCCGTTTTCCCGAGGGGGCGCTTTGCGCCGAGATTGACGGACGCATTGCTGGCTCCATGACCGGTCTGATTATCAATGTTGGAGATTATGAGCATAATCACAACTGGGAAGCAGTCGCGGATAACGGCTATATTCGCAACCATCGTCCGAATGGCAATACTTTGTATGTTGTCGATATTTGCATCATCCCGGAATTCCGTAAGACGGGACTTGGCAAATGGCTGATGCAGTCGATGTACGAAACGGTCGTACAGCTGCGGCTGGAGCGCTTGCTGGGCGGAGGTAGAATGCCCGGATATGGAGCCAAATCGCAGGAAGCGACTCCGCAGCAATATGTTGAGAAGGTATTGTCAGGCGAATGGAATGATCCTGTAATTTCATTCCTGCTTCGCTGCGGTCGTGTACCTGTCGGCATTGCCGAGAATTATTTGGATGATGAAGAATCGCTTAATTATGCAGTCATTATGGAATGGCGCAATCCATTTCTTTCCTAACCAATATGAATGAAATATCAAGCTGAATCGGAGTGACGAACTTATGTTAACCTATCATCGTATTACCTCCATTGACGATCCTTACTTCAAGCCACTGCATGAGCTGCTTGGCTCGATCTTCCCGCCGGAGGAAGTGCTCGCTTACGAGCTGTGGAGAGAGCCTCTGCTGGACGAGAACATCCATGTATACGTTGCGCTGCATGGAGATGAGGTTGTCGGCTCTACGGAATACCGTTATTATCCTTCGCTTCGCGTAGCGATGACGGACTTTACGATTATCGGCAAGCCGTCGCTTGGGGTGGGACGCTTCCTGATGCGAAGCCGTCAGCGTGATCTGGAGCGTCTGGCGAAAGAATCGGGCACAGAGCCGCTTGGCATGTTTGCAGAAATCTATGATCCTTATCGCGCCGCTTCCCATGAATTCGGCGGTGTATCGCCAATGAATCCGTATGTGAGAAGAGAAGTGCTGTCCCATATGGGCTACAAACGTCTTGATCTCGCTTATGTTCATCCCTCTTGGGATCATGAAGGACATGCGGTTACAGAGCTTGACCTTGGCTTTTTGCCACAAGACGAGACGGCAGACGAGATCGATGCAGCGCTTGTCGCAGCTTTTCTGACCGGCTATTACTCGGCTTTGCCGAACAAACCGGAAGCATGGTTGACGATGATTGACCAATTGCAGGGCATGACCACCGTTCGACTGCTGCCTCTATGACCACACTAATATTTTGCGGAACGGGGGACTCTCAAGGGGTGCCCCGTTCTTATTGTGATTGCCAGGTATGCGTAGAGGCAAGAGCGGCAGGGAGCAATCGAAGGCTCAGGCCGTCATTTTACATGCGGGAGCCTGTATCCGGCACGACATGGATCGACTGCGGTCCGGATTGGGGACGTCAAATGGAGGATGCAGGCTTTCGCTCAGTTGATCGGATGCTAATTACGCATGCCCATTACGATCATATTGGCGGCCTGCCGGAATGGTACGATGCATGCAGATGGACGGATAAGGAAGGGCTGACGTATTGTCCGGCGGAAGTTATTCCAGAGATTACGGCGAGATTTCCATGGGTAGCTTCACGTCTCCGCTTTATCCCGATGGAGGAATCTCTCGTTCTGGGAAAGTGGGTCGTACGATGCTTCCGTGTACATCACGGTCGCAATGGCTACTCCTATGCCTTTGAGTTTATTCATTCGGTTAACGGTTACCGCTGGATCTATTGTTCGGATGCGATTGATTTGACGGAAGAACAGCAACGGCCGTTCTATGGAGCGGATCTCGTCATATTGGGTACTAGCTTCGTCAAGGAGCCATATCCGATCCATACACGATCGATATACGATGTGGAGGAAGCTATAGAGCTATTTGAGCGTTGGAAGCCTGGTCGGATGGTCCTGACGCATCTTTCTCATGATATCGATGTGAATAAGAAGGATGTATTGCCGGAGGGAGTACAGTTCGCAGTAACTGGCATGTCGATAACATTATGTGATTGACCGTGGTATCTTGTCTAGTCCGGTCTGTTCACTTGTTTAGTGAGCTCGACTAATGAATGTAGCATCTCAAGAAAAGGAATGGCGGATGGCGGTCTCAAGAGAGGTTCGTTTCACCGCCATATTTTTTTGCGGTCATTGCCGCTTGCTTGAGCAAAACGTGGGAGAGCGAACGTCGCCTAGGCTCTAGGGTAGCTTTTTCCAGGTCGGGCCTCCAGGCAGAAAGCATCATAATCCTCGATAAAAGCAAAACCCCTCGCAACTCCGGTATTGTGGGCGCTTTCTTACTCCATATTCAACTAGTGTTTCGAGGCACCACTAATCTGGATTTCCGTTGCTCTCAACGCGATTAGTTGTGTGTGGCACTGCTATTTGACCTCCTTAGGCAAATCCGGGCAATAACGATTCTAGGTACCACAAATTCGAGTTTTTCACCTTATAGGATATCCCCAATATTTTTGCGGGCAGCAGGAGATGCTATGGCATAAAAGGGGGCACATGTCATGGTTTTCCGGCTATCCATCATTATCGTTACGTTGTTTGTGCTTTGGGGAGCCCTGCAGCCGGATCAGCTGTCGTCGGTTGCCAACGTCGTATTCGATATGACCATTGATAAATTCGGATGGTTTTACTTGCTTTCCATGTTCGGTTTTTTAATCTTTTCGTTTGTTTTAGCCTTCGGCAAGTATGGGAGCTTCAAGCTGGGGAATGACGATGATGACCCAGAATATTCGCTGCTCTCCTGGTTTTCCATGCTTTTCAGTACAGGGATGGGCATTGGCCTTGTGTTCTGGGGTGTTGCCGAACCGCTGTCGCACTATTTGGTCCCGCCAGAGGGGCTGACCGGAGGGACTACGGATGCAGCCAGAGTCGCAATGCGCTATTCGTTTTTCCACTGGGGTCTTCATCCCTGGGCGATTTATACCATTGTCGGGCTTATCCTGGCCTACCATCAATTCCGGAAAGGACGCAAAGGTCTCATCAGCATCACATTCCTGCCGATACTGGGCGACCGGGTGTACGGGCCAATCGGCAAAAGCATTGATCTGCTTGCCATTATCGCCACGGTATTCGGAGTGGCAACGTCGCTTGGCTTGGGCGCGCTTCAGATCAATGGCGGCTTAAACGCGTTGTTCGGCATGTCGACTACAACAGGATCGCAGATTTGGATTATTGTCGTTATGACCCTTTTATTTATGGCCTCTGCGTTATCCGGGGTTGATCGCGGGATCAAAATCTTAAGTACGGCTAATTTGATTATAGCTTTTTGCCTGTTACTGTTCGTTTTTTGTGTTGGGCCTACCGCGTTTATTTTGGATACACTGACGAATACGCTTGGTTCATATGTGCAGAATTTGATTGGCATGAGCTTGCGGCTGACACCGTTCTCGGAGAGCAAATGGATCGGAAACTGGACGCTTTTTTACTGGGCATGGTGGATATCGTGGACGCCTTTTGTCGGAACCTTTATTGCCAGAGTTTCGAAGGGAAGAACGATCAAGGAATTTGTGTTAGGCGTGTTGATTGTGCCAAGCTTGCTTGGGTTTCTATGGTTTTCCGTATTTGGAGGGACGGGTTTGAATATGGAGCTGCTGAAGCACATTCCGCTTGCCGCTGCCGCAGAGCAGGATGTAACGTCTGTCTTGTTTCTGCTCCTTCATCAGCTTCCGCTGGGCCAATTGGCATCAGGGGTGGCAACATTGCTTATCGTTATCTTTTTTGTCACCTCGGCCGACTCGGCCACTTTTGTATTGGGTATCTTATCGCAAGACGGCGATCCTAATCCTAAAGCAAAAGTGAAGCTGGTCTGGGGAGTGCTGCAATCTACAATTGCGATCGTCCTGCTTCTGAGCGGAGGACTGAACGGCTTGCAGACGGCATCTATTGTGACGTCACTGCCATTCGCTGCGATCATCGTCGGCATGTGTTTCGCATTAATTCGTTGTTTGCGGGAGGAAGAGAAGCTGCGCCGTATTCGGGAGCGAAAGCGGCAGAAGAAGCTGGATGAGTTGATTGATGGCATGTAAAAGAACCGGAGTATGCAGGATAGAACATGATGGAGAAGCGGGACGCATGCCATGTCTAAAACGGTATTCCATGCGATTGTTGCTCACTGACTTGACACGAGGAGCCGCATTTTATACGATAAAAGGGACTAAGCATGTTAAAGGGGCAATTTTAATGATTACCGGTGTTCTTAACTCGTAATTGGATATGATCAGGACGAGAGCAGCTTCTTGGCGTCAATGACACCCCAAGAGCTATTTTCACATACTCCTCTGGAGTCGCGATTTTTCTATCGTGAGTTCAAAGGTGTATTTCGTTAGCTGATCCCATGAGTTGAGAACATGAGGATTTCCGCCCACCATGCTATAGGGATGAGGCCAAATCACCGTGCTCCGTGCACGGTTTTTTTTATACCCTTTTTTAGTGCTGCGTCATATTGACGCAACACATGCGGGTATAAATGGCTCCATTTGTTAAAAGGCAGGAACGGAACGCACTCGCGTTTTCGTTGCTGTCTTTTTTTTTATGCTCATTTTTAAGGAGGAGTTCAAGGATGAACGAAGCAACACTAAGGAAATTGGAGTATGACAAGATTAAACAAATGACGGTTGACTGGACCGTCTCGGATGCCGGCAAGAAGCTGGCAGAGAAAATGAAGCCAAGCATGTCCAAATCGCAAATCCAGGCATGGCAGAACGAGACATTCGAAGCTTCCGAGCTGCTCGGAAGCGGGGCAAGCATTCCATTGTCCGCGATGGAAGGGATTGAGGCATTTCTCGTCCTTCTGGGGAAAGGCCGGAGCTATACAGAGCATGAGCTGGAATCATTGTCCGTATGGCTTGGATCCGTCGCACAAATGAAAAGGTATATGCGAGGAAAAGCGCATATTGCACCGACGATTGCAGCTTATGCGGAATCGATGGACGATTGCAAGCCGCTTCGCGAAGAGCTTGGGAGATGTATTCGTTACGGAATGCTGACGGATGAAGCCAGCTCCGATCTGGCTTATGTCCGCAGGCATATCTATGCAACGGAAGACAAGATCAGCAAGAAGATGGAGCACTCGCTCAGCAAATACCGAAGCTCACTGCAGGAGAGCATTGTCAGCAAGCGGAGAGACCGCTTTGTGCTGGCCGTTAAGCGCGAGCTTCGCAAGCAAGTGCCGGGAACGGTGCTTGACGAATCATCCAGCGGCCAGACGCTTTTCATCGAGCCTAATGACGTGTCGGATCTTCAAGGAGAGCTTGCGGAATGGCGGTCGGCGGAGGATCGGGAGCGTATGATCGTGCTCTCGAATCTATCCCAGTTGGCGGAGAGCTATGCACATGTATTGGAGACAAATGCGCAAGCCATGGCGAGCTTCGACTTTATTATGGCCCGAGGCAAGCTTGCCCGGAGCTGCGGCGGTCGGCGCGTCACACTCAGCGATGAGCCGGTTATATGGCTGAAGGGCGCAAGGCATCCTCTGCTGGGCGCCGACAGCATGCCACTTGACGCAGAGCTTGGCATACGCTGGAAGCAACTCATTATAACAGGACCCAATACTGGCGGGAAAACGGTATCTCTCAAAACGATCGGTCTCCACGTGCTAATGGCTCAATCCGGATTGCTTATTCCGGCAGAGGAGGGGAGCGTGCTTGGTATCTTCCGCCATGTCGTAGCAGATGTGGGCGATGGGCAAAGTCTGGAGCAATCGCTCAGTACCTTCTCCTCTCATATTGCTGTATTGAAGGAGATGTTCGAAGTGGCGGACACTCGGACACTTCTCCTGCTGGATGAAATGGCAGCGGGAACAGATCCATCGGAAGGCATTGCGTTATCTATTGCGATGTTGGAGATTCTGCTAGAGAGAGGTTCACTTGTAGGCGCAACAACCCATTTCAATGAGATAAAATCATTCGCTGCACGTACCCCAGGATGTCAGAATGGCCGCATGGCCTTTGATCCGGTTACGCTTAAGCCGCTCTATCGACTAGAAATCGGCGAGGCGGGCGACAGTCATGCGTTTGCGATAGCAAGACGGTTTGGATTGCCGGAGGCGGTCATGCTTCGTGCAGAGAGCCTATTGTCCAACAAAAAGGAGACAATTCCTGCGTCTGCATCCCCATTGAGTGGGAAGGAGAATTCTCTGGATTCGCAGCAATCCCGAAACGAGCAGGAGCAATCGCTGGATTCGCAGCAATCCTGGCATAAGCAGGAGCAGTCCCGGAATCGGAATGAGCGTGAACTTCGTTCAGACACTAAGCTGCCGCTGACGATTCCATCTCTCGGCAGATCGCCCGTCCATTCTGTAGCAGCGAAGCCGCCGCTAAACTCTAACGAGGGCAAGCGGAAGCGGGTTTTCGAAAAAGGAGATTCCGTATGGATCTTTCCTCTCAGACGGGCAGGAGTCGTATATCGACCCGCTGACGAGAAGGGAAATGTCTTGGTTCAGGTGAAAGGGGAGAAGCTAAGCTTTAACCATAAACGGCTGAAGCTGTATATTGCCAAAGAGGAGTTGTACCCCGGCGAATCGTATGACCTCGATATCGTCTTCGAGTCCAAGGAGCACCGAAGGGCGCGTCATGATATGAGTCGGAAACATGTGGAAGGATTGGAGATCATCTTGCCCCCAGAATAGGGGGCAATGGATGGGGAGGGTGTTAGTCGCGGCTGCGGATGACGAGCAGCTTGCCCTCCCTAACTTCTATAGTGCCTTCATCGCCCAGCAACACGTTGCTAATTCCTAGCGACATGCCGATGGTGAGCGTCGCTTCAATCAAAGGGTACTGAAAACCGGTTAGCGTAATGCCAGTGACCTTCTCAGACAGGGGCAGCAGCGAGACCTGAGGATGATCGCTGCGCTTCAAGACGGTTGTTTTCGAGATTAAACGGATTTCGTTATGCTCGTCTGCGATTACTGCCTCAACGCCTTGCTCATGTGAAAGCATCAGGAGATGAACATTGGCGAGCGAATGATCGAAGCGAGTACCCAGAACGCCTAACAGGAGCAGTTGCCGGGGCTTCATGTCTAGCGCCAGGCGAAAGGCCATCTCGGTATCGGTATAATTTTTGTCTATGGGATCGCAAGCGATAGTATTGCCGCTCTTGGCGCGAATTTCCACCATTTCCGCCTCCGTTACCGAATCGAAATCACCGATAGCGATATGGGGCGAACGGCCATGTTCCATTAGAAACTTGGCGCCGCTGTCTGCGCCGATCAACGTATCCGAGGAATGAATATGCCCAAGAGCCCAAGGTCCCAAGTTCCCTCCGGCGAAAATAACGATGCGTTGCTGCATGAAAGGGACTTCCTTTCTGACCTGTGATTGGTTGTTATGTATCCATATAAGGTTAATACGCCTCTCAGTATATCGTTTCGCGGCTGATTCGACAATGCGCACAAAAAATGTCGTTGCGAATATGGGGAAGTCGGATATAAAATGGGAAATGACGTATGGCACCAGCCATTCATAATGGACGGGAAGCGGGGATAGTAGCTGTGAGTATGGACATATTCAACGTATTCAGCTTAATCGGCACCATTGCCTTTGCGGTGAGCGGAGCGGTCGTTGCGATGGAGGAAGAATACGATATTTTGGGCGTATACGTGCTTGGACTCGTGACGGCCTTCGGAGGAGGGGTCGTGCGGAACCTGTTGATTGGGGTTCCCGTTACAACGCTGTGGAGCCAAGGCTACTTATTTATGACGGCACTTACGGCGATGACGATCGCTTTTATCCTCCCGGTCAGATGGATACTCCGCTGGAGACGAAGCGAGGCTTTTTTCGATGCGATTGGACTTTCTGCTTTTGCCATTCAGGGGGCCCTGTATGCGACGAAAATGGAGCATCCGCTTAGTGCGGTGCTTGTAGCAGCTATGCTGACCGGTATCGGCGGCGGGATCATCCGCGACGTGCTGGCGGGACGCAAGCCGCTTGTGCTCAAGGATGAAATCTACGCGGTATGGGCGATGCTGGCAGGCGTTGCGATCGGGCTCGGCTGGTTCAAGTCGACGATTGAGCTGCTGGCGTTGTTTGCGATTATAATTACGTTCCGAATGTTATCCGTTTACTACAAATGGAAGCTTCCGCGCAGATCACTCCGAGGCGCTTTTGCGGCATCAGAGAAGGCAGCTATTCGGAGAATGAAAGTGAAAAAAGGGGAGTAGTCATCATGGAGCAAAGCGTACGTGTTTTATTTATTTGTCTTGGCAATATATGCAGATCGCCAATGGCCGAAGCGGTCATGCGCAGGCTGGTATTGGAGCAGGGGCTGGAGAGCCGTATCTCGATTGATTCCGCTGGGACGGGCGATTGGCATATCGGCCGTGAGCCGCATGAGGGCACGCGCAAGGTGCTCGATACGAACGGTATTTCGTATGAAGGCATGACAGCGCGTCAAGTCAGCCCGCAGGATTGGACTGGCTTTCATTATTTGGTCTGCATGGATCGGAAGAACTTGAAGGATGTACGCGAGATGATGTCGGGTACAATGGAGAAGAATGGGGCGGAGAAGCTGTTCACCTTTATGGAGCTGATTCCAGAGAGAGGCGTGGCGGATGTGCCGGACCCTTATTATGAAGGCAACTTTGATTATGTGTATGAGTTGGTGAACGAAGGCTGCAGCGCTTTGCTGGACAAAATTAAAGCCGACATGGACTGGAGATAGAGAATACGGCAACCGATAATTCGGTTGCTATTCTCTTCCGGGCCATGCCGGCCTTTTTTTGATTTATTCTACTTCAATGAAGTAACGAAGCGCCTGCGGAATCTCCTTCTGCCAGAAGCCCCATTGATGCTTGCCGTCCTTCTCTTCATAAAAGATGTTGGCTCCTTTATGTTCCAGTAGGGCGCGTGTGTTGCGGTTCAGCGCGATGAAGTCGTACACGCCGCGATCCGTCTCAAAGGCGTCTTCCTGCAAGCCGACTATCATGTAAATGTTGAGCCAGCTGAGGTCCAGCGCATGGCCTACAATGTTCTGCGAGCTTGCATAGAATGCGCCTGACATCGACATGACCCGTGTAAAGAGCTGTGGATATTCCAGCGCCAAATGAAGCGAAACCGTGCCCCCAAGCGAATCTCCGGCAAGCAATCGATGCTGGGGCTCACGGCGCACCGGATATTTTTCTTCAATGAATGGTACAAGCTCTTCCGCGAAGAAACGCAGGTATGCGGCGTGACGATTGCCGTCGGGTGCGTACTCCTCGGTGCGTACTTTTTTGTCGACATCGACCCCTACTATTATGAAAGGCTCCAATCCTTCGTCGAGGATAAGCTGTGTTGCGGTTGTCGCTACACGGCCAAAGTTGAAGAAATCTTCTCCGTCCTGACAGTAGACAACGGGATAGCTAAGCACTTCATTATACCCAGGCGGCAGAAATATGCGCAGATTGCGCTGCCCTTCAACCAAGTAACGGCTGTCTACCGTTTCCTTCAAAATGGTTCTTTTCAAATATCGCGCATCAGTCATGCTCAAAACTCCTTATTTTTATTGAATGGATTACCGTTGTTGTGGGTAAACAATAGTAAGGTGTATACGGGAAATGGGGCGAGTACAAGCTGTTGTATTATTCTGTACTACTACATTTAGAATGCTGTAGCATATACAATTCCTTAACAGAATAGCCGGAATGAGCGAAAAAACAACGGTTTTTTTGTTTTTTGCTTTGACCATTTTCGTTAAACAGGGTTATAATAATTCTATAACAGAGATACACGATTTTCAAATATTTCGATTGAGGTGAGCGTTCAAAATGAGCAAATTGCCATACGAAGTTCAAACGGAACCGGTCACGCCGCTATCTGTATTGTCACTCGATGGGGACGTAATTAATCCGGATCTTATGCCAGATTTGACTGATGAGCAACTTAAAGAGATCATGTATCGCATGGTATTTACCCGCACATGGGACGAGCGTGCCGTTAACTTGGGCCGCCAGGGTCGTCTTGGGTTCTACGCGCCAGTATCTGGCCAAGAAGCTTCAATGGTGGGCAGCGAATACGCACTTAATAAAGATGATTTTATCTGCCCTGGCTATCGCGACATGCCGCAGCTTGTATGGCATGGTCTGCCTCTGTACCAGGCATTCCTATATTCCCGTGGTCACCAGCATGGCGGCCAAATTCCTGAAGATGTGCATGTTCTTATGCCGCAAATCATTATCGGCGCACAAATTCTGCATGCTACAGGCGTAGCAATGGCGTTTAAGAAAAAAGGCGAGAAGCGCGTAGCAATCACTTACACAGGTGACGGCGGTTCTTCCGAAGGCGACTTCTACGAAGGTCTTAACTTTGCAGGCGTGTTCAAACTGCCTGTCATTTATGCTGTACAAAACAACGGCTACGCGATTACGACTCCTTTCGCGAAGCAGACGGCTGCATTGTCGATCGCTCACAAAGCGGTAGCTGCTGGCATCAAAGGCGTTCAAGTAGACGGCATGGACGTTCTGGCTGTTATTAAAGCTGTAAGAGATGCAGCTGAGCTTGGACGCAACGGCGAAGGCGCGACATTGATCGAAATGCTGACTTACCGTTTCCGTCCGCACTCCATGGCGGATGACGCTACGAAGTATCGTACGAAGGACGAAGAAGCGGAATGGGCGCTGAAAGATCCTTTGATCCGTTTCGGCAAGTTCCTGGAGAAAAAGGGTCTTTGGACAGAAGAAGACACAAACCGCGTAAAAGAAGAAGCAAAAGCTACAGTTAATGAACACATTAAAAAAGCGGAAGCGGTAGAAAAAATGACCGTGGCAGGCTTGATCGATACGATGTTCGAAACAACACCGCAATACTTGGAAGAACAAAAGGCTGATTTTCAATAAAAGGGGAGGACGAAACGATCATGGCTCAAATGAATATGCTTGAAGCGATTCGCGATGCGATGCGCGTAGAACTTAAACGTGACCCGAACGTGCTCATCTTCGGCGAGGACGTAGGTAAAGTCGGCGGTGTATTCCGCGTAACGGAAGGTTTGCAGGATGAATTCGGAGAAGAGCGCGTATTCGATACGCCGCTTGCGGAATCTGCAATCGGAGGCTTGGCAGTAGGTATGGGCTTGCAGGGCTTGCGTCCAATCGCCGAAATTCAATTCGTAGGTTTTATTTACGAAGCGCTTGACCAAATGTTCATCCAGGCTGCACGTATGCGTTACCGTTCCGGCGGTCGCTACAACTCGCCAATCGTATTCCGTACGCCTTTCGGCGGCGGTGTAAAAGCGGCTGAGCTGCATACGGATTCCCTGGAAGGTCTGGCTGTGCAAACGCCAGGTATCAAAGTTGTTATTCCTTCCAATCCATACGATGCAAAAGGTCTGATGATCTCTGCAATCCGCGACAATGATCCGGTATTCTTCATGGAGCATCTGAACTTGTACCGTGCGTTCAAGGCTGATGTGCCTGAAGGTGAGTATACAGTTGAAATCGGCAAAGCGAACGTTGTTCGTGAAGGCAGCGACGTGACGATTATCTCTTACGGCATGATGGTTCACACCGCTGTGAAGGCAGCCGACGAGTTGGAGAAACAAGGCATCAAGGCGGAAGTTATCGACCTTCGTTCCCTAGTGCCGCTTGATATCGATACCATCGTGGCATCGATTCAAAAAACAAACCGCGCTATCGTGGTTCAAGAAGCGCAAAAAACATCCGGCATTGCTGCCGAAGTGATCGCGCAAATCAACGAAAAAGCGATTCTGCATCTGGAAGCTCCAGTGCTTCGCGTTGCTGGTCCGGATACGATATATCCGTTCGCGCAAATCGAAGATCAATGGTTGCCGACACCAGCGCGTATCGTAGCTGCGGCTCAGAAAGTTATCCAATTCTAATATATTGAACGGAACATTTTTAAAAGGAGGTTACGATCGGTGGCTAAATTCGAATATCGATTCCCAGAGCTAGGCGAAGGCCTGCACGAGGGCGAAATCATCAAAGTACTGATTAAGCCGGGCGCTACAGTGACGGACGATGACATTATTATGGAAGTACAAAACGATAAAGCTATCGTCGAAGTACCTTGCCCAGTTAACGGCAAAGTGCTGGAAGTATTGGTGAAGGACGGACAGGTTTGCCATGTTGGCGAACTGGTAGCTGTTATTGACGCGGAAGGCGACCTTCCTGAGCAAGCAACTCCTGCAGCGGCTGAAGAGCCGAAGAAGGAAGAAGCGGCTCCTGCAAGCGCACCAGCTGCTGCTCCTGCTCCTGAAGCTAAAGCAACAAATGCTCAAGTATTGGCGACGCCAAGCGTACGCAAATACGCTCGTGAGAAAGGCGTAGACCTGACTCAAGTGAGCGGTACTGGCAAAAACGGACGCATCACGCGTGACGATGTGAACGGATTCGGCGGAGCACCTGCGGCTGTAGAAGCAGCGGCGCCTGCAGAAGAAAAAGCGGCTTCGGCTGGCGAGGCAAAAGCGGCAGCTCCAGTAGCGGCTGGCACGCCTTACCGTCCAGAAGAGCGCGTACCGTTCAAAGGTATCCGCAAAGCGATTTCCAATGCAATGGTGAAGTCGGTTTATACGGCTCCACACGTAACGATCATGGACGAAGTCGATGTTACCGAGCTGGTAGCGCTTCGTACGAAATACAAGCCTTACGCAGAGAAAAAAGGCTCCAAGCTTACGTATCTGCCGTTCATCGTGAAGGCTCTGGTAGCGGCTTGCCGCCAGTTCCCAATTATGAACTCCACATTGGATGAGCAAAATCAAGAAATCGTGTACCGCAAGTTCTACAACGTCGGTATCGCAACAGATACGGATAATGGCTTGATCGTACCGGTTATTGAAGATGCCGACCGTAAAAACATCTTTATGGTTGCCGACACAATTCGTGACCTTGCCGTACGCGGCCGCGACGGTAAGCTTGCTGCGAACGAACTAAGAGGCAGCACAATCACGATCTCAAACATCGGTTCCGCAGGCGGTATGTTCTTTACTCCGGTTATCAACTTCCCTGAAGTTGCGATTCTGGGTACAGGCCGCATCTCCGAGAAGGCGATTGTACGCGATGGCGAGATTGTAGCAGCACCTGTTATGGCATTGTCCCTGAGCTTCGACCACCGTCTGATTGACGGCGCAACGGCACAAAACTTTATGAACTATATCAAACAGCTATTGGCACAGCCTGAGCTGTTCATAATGGAGGTCTAACAAATGGTAGTTGGAGATGCTTCCTTAGATATTGATACTCTAGTCATTGGCGCAGGTCCTGGCGGTTACGTAGCTGCTATCCGCGCGGCTCAGCTTGGTCAAAACGTATTGGTTGTTGAAAAAGAGCATGTAGGCGGCGTATGCTTGAACGTTGGCTGTATCCCGTCCAAAGCGCTGATCTCGGCAGCTCATCAATATGAGTCTGTAAGTCATGCTTCCGCATTCGGTATCGAAGTGGGCGAAGCAAAGGTTGATTTCACCAAAGTGCAAGAATTCAAAAGCGGAATCGTGAAAAAGCTGACTGGCGGCGTTGCTTCGCTGCTGAAAGCGAACAAAGTACAATACTTCCAAGGCGAAGTGATGTTCATTAACGAAAACGAAGCACGCGTATTCAACGATCAAGAAGCGCCGCGCTACCGTTTCAAAAATTGCATCATTGCGACTGGTTCCCGTCCAATCGAGCTGAAGGCGTTCCCTTACGGCGGACGCATCGTGTCCTCGACAGGCGCATTGTCGCTGCCTGAAATTCCGAAGAGCCTTGTCGTTATCGGCGGCGGCTACATCGGTATCGAGCTTGGCCAAATGTACTCCAAGTTCGGCACGAAAGTAACGGTAATCGAAGGTTCCGATTCCGTACTTCCAGGCTTCGACAAAGATATGTCTTCCATCGTTGCGAAGAAGCTTAAAGCGAAAAACGTTGACATCGTAACGGGCGCTCAAGCGAAAAGCGCAGAGCAAACGGATAAAGATGTAACGGTTACTTATACAGTTGGCGACAAAGAAGAGAAAGTAACGGCAGATTACCTGCTTGTTACGGTTGGCCGCCGCCCGAACACGGATGGCGAGCTTGGCCTTGATCTGATCGGCGTGAAAACAACCGATCGCGGTCTGGTTGAAGTTGACCAACAATGCCGTACGAGCATTCCTCATATCTTTGCTATCGGCGACATCATCGCTGGACCAGCGCTTGCGCACAAAGCGATGTATGAAGGCCGCGTAGCGGCTGAAGCGATCGCTGGACAACCAAGCGTAATCGACTACAAATGCGTACCTGCCGTTTGCTTCTCCGATCCGGAGTGCGCAAGCGTCGGCCTAAGCGAGAAAGAAGCGAAGGAGCAAGGCCATAACGTGAAAGTGGGCAAATTCCCATTCGCTATCAACGGCCGCGCAATGTCGCTTAACGCTACAGAAGGCTTCGTGAAGCTGGTAGCAGATGCAGACTCCGGTCTGGTGCTGGGCGCGCATATCGTAGGTCTTGAAGCTTCCAACATGATTGCTGAGCTTGCTCTGGCGATCGAGATGGGCGCTACGCTTGAAGATATCGCTCTGACTATCCATGCTCACCCGACTCTGGGCGAGATCGTGTTGGACGCAGCTGAAGTTGCGCTTGGACACCCAATCCACACGGTTGTTAAGTAATTTATTACGGATTACTTTCCGCAAAATGATATAGCTCCGTATAATAAGAAGCCTCGCTGCGCTTTTATCATAAAAGTGCCGCGGGGCTTTTTTGCGCCTATATAATCCCGTCAATGAACCTCCTATGTATGGAATTTCATCCATTTCATGACGTTCCCTTTGCCTATCTCTTTTTGCATATATTATAATGAAGAAACAAATGCGCAGAGAATGAAAAGGGGCTGGGACAACATGAATCAGGCTGGGCAAAAACGATCGAGCGACTCACGGACGATTATGACACAGCTTATTTTCCCACTAGATACGAATCATTACGATACGATGTTCGGCGGCAAGTTGATGGAGTATATGGATAAGGTAGCGGCGATTGCAGCTATGAGGCATGCCAGAACAAGAGTGGTGACGGCTTCGACGGATAGCCTTGATTTTCTCGCGCCAATCCGGATCGGAGAAGTGATTGAGGTGGAGGCATTCGTCACCTGGACGCATCGGAGCTCCATGGAGATCTATGTAACCGTTACTGCGGAGAATCTGTATACGGGTACACGTGCGGTTACCGTGACGGCTTTTTTCACTTTTGTTGCGCTCGGAGAGGACGGCAAGCCTTGCCCGGTACCGTCGGTTGTACCGGAGAATGAATTGGAGAAGCAGCTGTTCGCGACAGCTCCAGACCGGCATCAGCTGCGTCGAAACCGCAAGAAAGATAGGCTGGGCAACTAATTACAACTAATGTTATAATAATAGTTATTTTGCGAAAGAAAGCTTGCTTTAACGCATAGAAGCGCTCGCTTTTCGTATAAGATTACGCCATTGATGGCGATTATGATGATGAAGGAGATCTCCTATGAGCACTAGTGAACAGGCTTATTTGCAATTATTGAGGGATGTACTGCAGAATGGCGTCCGGAAGGATGATCGTACAGGGACTGGAACGATCTCGACGTTCGGCTATCAGATGAGATTCCCGCTCAGCGAGGGCTTTCCGCTTCTGACGACGAAGCGCGTACCCTTCAAGCTCGTGGCGAGTGAATTGCTTTGGTTTATTAAAGGAGATACGAACATCAGGAATCTGCTTCAACATAACAACAACATTTGGAATGAATGGGCGTTCAAGCGCTGGGTTGAAAGTGAGGACTATTCGGGACCGGATATGACGAACTTCGGGCTTCGATCTCAGACGGACACTGCTTTTGCCAAGCAATATATGGAGCAGATGAATCTGTTCAAGGAGCGAATATTGGCCGATTCAGATTTTGCCGCTGCGTACGGCGAGCTCGGCGATGTCTACGGGAAGCAGTGGCGTGACTGGAAGAAGGCTCAAGGTGGAAGCATAGATCAGCTCAAGGATGTGATCTCATCCATTAAGAACAACCCGGATTCCAGAAGATTAATTGTAACCGCTTGGAATCCCGAGGATGTGCCGTCGATGGCTCTGCCTCCATGCCATACGATGTTCCAGTTCTACGTATCGGAGGGCAAGCTCTCTTGCCAGTTGTACCAAAGAAGCGGCGATATTTTCTTGGGCATCCCGTTCAACATCGCGAGCTATGCGCTCCTGACGCATCTGATTGCGCATGAATGCGGACTCGGAGTAGGCGACTTTGTTCATACGCTTGGCGATGCCCATATCTATTCCAATCATATGGAACAGATCGAGATTCAGCTGTCCCGCGATCCGAAGCCGCTGCCGAAGCTTCTATTAAATACGGACAAGCAATCGGTGTTTGATTTCGAGATGGAAGATCTGTCGCTGGAAGCCTATGATCCGCATCCGACGATCAAAGCGCCCGTAGCGGTGTAAGGAGAGGAGAAATAGACGATGAGCATAACGTTAATTGCGGCAATGGACCGAAATCGGGCGATTGGATATGAGAACCAGTTGCTGTGGCATCTTCCCGGGGATATGGCGTTTTTCCGGCGAACGACGACCGGGAAGACGGTACTGATGGGCAGGAAGACGTTCGATTCCATAGGAAAGCCCTTGCCTAATCGGCGCAACCTAATTTTGACTAGACAATCCACCTTGGAGCTTGATGGTTGCGAAATCATCCATAGTCCCGAAGAAGCGCTGGAGAAGTTCAGACATGAGGAAATAATGATACTTGGCGGCTCCGAGGTTTATACATGGATGCTGCCCTTCGCTGATCGATTGCTCTTGACGGAGGTCGATGCAGAGATTGACAAGGCAGATGCGTATTTCCCGGAGTTTGACAAACGAATATGGGGATTAAAGGATAGCGTTTTCAACCAAAAAGATGAGCGGAATCCATATGACTATACATTCCAAACCTATGAACGGGCAGAGCGATAATGGATGCTGAAAAGGACATTTGTACGAACAATATGTCATAAAGTGCAAATGATTGTACGGAAAGTCCATTAACGTGTTCATTGCAGGAATGCTAGCATGTTATAATAAGCTACCGGATTTGACACAGTACGCTGTGTTCAATAATATATGGATTCCCGCAAGTGGTCTCATATCGTATCTTGTACGTGTACGTGAAGCAACCGGGAACAGGGATGGAGGAAATTCGATCATGTCTACACCAACTGGATTTATGGAATATCAGCGCGAATTGCCGGCCGATCGCGACCCGCTTGAGCGCATTAAAGATTGGAACGAATTTCATAAGCATTTGTCCGACGAACAGTTGCGCACCCAGGGCGCACGCTGTATGGATTGCGGAACGCCTTATTGCCATACAGGCATGGAGCTCGCCGGATCGGTGTCCGGTTGCCCGGTCAACAACCTGATTCCCGAGTGGAACAACTTGATCTATAGAGGTCTGTGGCGCGAGGCGCTGGAGCGCTTGCACAAGACCAATAACTTCCCTGAGTTCACGGGCCGTGTATGCCCGGCACCATGCGAAGGCTCTTGTACGGTCGGCCTAATCGGCGATGCGGTTACGATCAAGACGATCGAGCAAGCGATTATCGATCGGGGCTTCGAGGAGGGCTGGGTTGTTCCACAACCTCCTAAAGTGCGTACAGGCAAACGTATTGCAGTCGTAGGCTCTGGCCCGGCTGGCATGGCTACGGCAGCGCAGCTGAACAAAGCAGGCCATACCGTAACGGTATACGAGCGTGCCGATCGCATCGGCGGATTGCTTACCTACGGTATCCCAACAATGAAGCTGGAGAAGCATGTCGTTCAGCGCCGTGTAGACTTGATGACAGAAGAGGGCATCGAGTTCGTCACAAATACGGAGATCGGCAAAGATGTTACAGCAAGCGAGCTGGTAGAGCAATTTGATGCAGTCGTTCTGTGCGGCGGCTCGACGCGCGCGCGCGATGTAGAAATCGAGGGACGCGATCTGAACGGCGTTCATATGGCGATGGACTATTTGAACGGCACAATTAAGAGCTATCTGGATTCCAACCTGGAAGACGGCAACTATATCTCCGCGAAAGATAAGGACGTTATCGTTATCGGTGGCGGCGATACAGGTACGGACTGCGTGGCAACAGCACTTCGTCATGGCTGCAAGTCGGTTACGCAATTCGGTACGCATGCCAAAGCTCCGCTGGAACGTGATCAAATCAGCAACCCTTGGCCGCAATTCCCGAACGTCTATACGCTGGACTATGCGCAAGAGGAAGCCAAAGCGCTGTACGGCGAAGACCCTCGCGCATTCTCCGTTCTGACGAAGAAGTTCGTTGGGGACGGGAATGGCAACCTGAAAGAGCTGCACACTGTTCAAATCGAGCGTACGGTTGATGAGACTGGACGCAAAATTTATAAAGAAATGCCGGGAACGGAAAAAGTATGGCCAGCAGACCTGGTCTTCATCGCGGTAGGCTTTGAAGGTCCGGAGACGACGCTGATCGAGCAGCTAGGACTTGCTCAAGACCGCCGTTCCAATGTGAAAGCTCCATACGGCAAATACACAACGAATGTGGATAAAGTATTCGCTGCTGGCGATATGCGCCGTGGACAAAGCTTGGTTGTCTGGGCGATCAACGAAGGCCGCGAGGCTGCCCGCGAAGTGGATAAGTATTTGATGGGCTCATCGATGCTTCCATAAGGAGCAGCTCTATGTTAGGCTATACCTATAGGATTCAGAAGGAAGCGCCCTAGGGCGCTTTTCTTGCTTGTCCAGAATCTAAGGAAACGGAGAGAATGTATGATTAAATACGGTTCAGACCACATAACGGAGCTTCGGTTCACTAGCTTCGATGCAACTATAGAGCGTCGGGACGATCAATGGGTAGATATTGTGCTTCGTCCGACATTAGATGAGGGTACGCCCGTACCGGACGATCTGATCCAATTCACCCTCTATGTCATCTGTACGCTGGACGGCACGATTGTTCAGATGATTCCGCAGGACGACGATTGCGATTGCGAATACCAACTGACGTTTAGTGAGAAGGAACAGGTTCGCGCCTATATGATGCAACCCGCAATTCAAGAAACGATTTCTGGTCTGACTCCCCCACAATAAGGTAAGTTGTGGTAAAATTGTGGTGAGATTATGCGTAAGGGGAGAGGCCGATGCCCGCAGAACATGCCTATGTGTTAACGCCAACCGATGTTCACAACATACGCAACTATGTGCATCATAAGTATGCCTCCATGCCAAGCGATCAGCGTGCGGAGATCGTCGCAGATGCTGTTACGCGCATTATCCACAATCAATTGCCAGACTTTGATTCCGAGACAAAAAAACAACTAACTTATCGGCTTATTCGCTCGACGGTTCTGGAGCATCAGCGGCCCGTCAGTCCCGATGATATTTATGTGATGTGCATGGAACTGAATCTGGAGGACCCCAATGTCGCGGAGCCGTTCCACAAATGGACAAGGGAGCAGGAAGCTTCTTGGGCTGGTATGGATGGAGCCGGCTTGCCATTGCGTGGGCGAATATATAGCGAATCTGACACAGGGGTTGTCATCCCACTATCATCTGCAAGCGAAGCGGTAGTCAGGAAGCATCGGCGAAGAAACGTCACGCTCTACGGAACGTTGACGGCTATCGTCATAACAGCCTCCCTGCTTTTTAGCTGGTCGCTAACACAGGAACGGGTACAAGAGCCGACAGCTATTGGAGCGGAGATCGGAATTCCTATATTTGCTGAGGTTCCGACTGCTTCCCCTAATGAATTGCCGACAGAGCTAAAGTATGCCTCTATGGATAAGGACAAGCTTGTCGCCTTTCTGGAGAGCAAATCTTCGATTCTGGCTGATACGCCATACATAGACGCCATCATGAAGACAGCGCAGGAGTTCGATATTCATCCTGCTTTTTTACTGGCTATCACGGGCCAAGAGCAGGGCTTCGTGCCGCGGAAGCATGAGCGGGCGAAGGAGATCGCCAACAATCCCTTTAACGTCTTTCATAGCTGGCAAGAATTCAATACAACGATTGAGCAATCGTCGCAGATTGCGGCAAGAACCATTACGCGACTAAGCAAGGACAGGCCATCTGACGTAGACCCCTTCACATGGATTAATCGGGAATACGCAGAGGACTCCAATTGGTCGAAGGGAGTACGCACCATCTTCGCTTCAATCCTGAAGTCGGTGGAGACGTCCTGATGAGCATGAGTTGACTAAAGGAGCGAGCCCAGTTGAAAACACTAATCATTGCGGAGAAACCCGACATGGGACGCAATATCGCGGCCGCTATCGATCCGAAAGCGAAAAACCACCGTACTTATATAGAAGGCGAACGTTACATTATCACGTGGGCTATCGGCCACTTGATCGGACTAGCGGAGCCGGATGCTTACGACGATAAGTACAAGCGCTGGAATATCGGAGATCTGCCCATTATTCCGGTGGTATTCAAGCTTGTACCGAACAAAAAAACGATGGATCAGCTTAAGGTAATCAAGGAGCTGGCGAAGCGATGCGATTCACTTGTGAACGGATGCGATGCCGGGAGAGAGGGACAATACATCTTCTCTCTCATTCAGCGCCACTTAAGGCTGCGTCAACCCGTCAAACGGCTCTGGATATCCGATCTGACACCGGAGACGATACGCAAAGGTTTTGCGGAGCTGAGAGCAGGATCCGACTACGATAATTTAACGAAAGCCGCGACTGCCCGAAGCGAAGCCGACTGGCTGATCGGCATGAACGGCTCTCGTGCTTTTACGACGAAACATAATGTGCTGCTGTCCGTTGGCCGGGTGCAGACACCCGTGCTGGCCCTTATTTATGATCGCCAAAAAACAATCGAAGCCTTCGATTCATTAAAGTTCTATGAAGTAGAGGCCAAGTTTCTGCAAGAGGATACGCCGTATCGCGGCTTATGGCAAGGCGAGCGGATGACCGATCCCAAGAAGGCGGAAGCCATAGCTGCAAAGGTGAAGGGGAAAAGCGGAACGATTTCGTCCTATGAAGTGAAGGCTGTGAAGGAATATCCCTTCAAGCTGTATGATTTGACGCTCTTGCAGCGGGAAGCGAACGGGAAGTTCGGATTTTCGGCGAAAAAGACGCTGGATACGGCGCAAGCTCTGTACGAGAAGCATAAGGTGATCACGTATCCTCGTACGAATTCCAACTATGTAACGGAGCAGAACATCCCGGAGATGCACAAGACATTGGCCTCTTTGCAGGGCACATCGTATGACGAGTGGGCCAAGGGAGCGAATAAAGGTCTTGTGCATAAGGGGAATAAATTTATTTGCAATCCGGCAAAGGTGGAGGACCATCATGCCATTCTGCCGACGCATCGGAAGGCAAGCGGATTGTCACCCGATGAAGCCAAGCTGTACGACCTTATTGTGCGCCGCTTCCTGTCCCAGTTCTATCCTGCTGCGGAGTACAAATCTCATACGGTGCTGACTGAAGTGGAGAAAGAGACGTTCAAGACGTCAGTGAAGGAACTACTCAGCCTGGGGTGGAAGCTGCTATACGCTGACCAGAAGAAGGAGAAGCCCAAAGGCGGCAAGAGAGACAAGGACGATGATTCCGAGGATGAGGAAGAAGTGCTGGAGCCATTCTCCGTACATCCAGCGAAGAGTGTGCAATGTGTAGATGCTGCAATGAAGGAGAAAGAAACGCAGCCTCCCAAACCTTATACCGAAGGTACGCTGCTGAGGGCGATGGAGAGCGCAGGCAAGCAGATCGAGGATGAAGAAGTGCGGGATGCGATGAAGGATTCCGGCCTGGGCACGCCTGCTACGCGCGCGGCTACAATAGAGAGACTCAAAAATGTAGGGTATGTGACGATGCAAGGCAAACGGATCATGGTTACCCAGAAGGGGCGAACGGCGATTGAGCTGATTCGCGGTGCCGGAGTAGAGCTGTTGACTTCGCCTGAGATGACAGGCATGTGGGAGCGCAGACTGAATGAAATCGCCAGAGGCAGCGCCTCCGATGCTACGTTCATGGAAAATGTGAAGAAGTTCGCCACGATGATCGTCGATAAGGTTCGTCAGCAAGCCCGAGCTGATATGAAGGCATTCGAGGGAGACGAGAAGCCGGGGAGAGGGAAATCAGGCAAGGGAGAGCGGCCGGCGCGAAGTGCAACGCCAGGGCGTAAGAGCCAAAGTGGCAGCGTTCCATCGGAGACATCGTCGCGACCTGCTGGCAGCGGCTCGTCGGAGACATCACGTGCAGCCAACAGCGGTCCGTCAGGGACATCCTCGCGATCAGCCGGCAAAGGTGCAGCAGTAAAGGCACGTACGGAAACGCAGGGTGATGGCACGATTGCATCCTGTCCGCGTCCTGGATGCGGCGGCAGATTGTTTATGGGGCGGAAGGGGTATGGCTGCTCCCATTACCGGAGCGGCTGCTCCTTCGTCATCTGGAAGGATAGCTTCGGCCGCAGCTTGACGGATGCCCAGGTACGGGCTATTGCGGAGAAAGGGAAAACCGCCAAGCTAAAGCTGACCATGGCCGATGGGACGGAGATACAGGGCAAGATCGTGCTGAGGAATGCGGCGACGGGCGAGCTCGCCGTGGAAGGGGATGGCTAGCCGTTAGTCGCGATTCAAGTAACGGTGGATCGTATCCGGGACGTCGATCAGCTTATCCAATGTGAAGAAAGCGCCCCTGGGCTGAACGTCGATTTGTACAACATTATAATGCCATTCTTCCGGCGTACGGACATGAATGGCATGAATGCCCGCAGTTAAGGCAGGTACAACATCAGTCCGGATGGAATTGCCGATCATCCAGGTATGCTCGCGGTCAAAGATGCCTTGCTTCAAAATCTGCTCCAACGCATCGTTGTTCTTCAGCTGTCTAATATAGATGCGCGAGCTGAAATAACGCTCCAGCCCCATTCGCTGAATTTTGCGTTGTTGAATAAGAAGCTCGCCTCCCGTATAAAGATGAAGCTCATGACCGGCAGATGCAAGCTCGTCAAGCGTATGCTCCATGTTGGGGTAAGGCTCCGTCTCATGGTCGTATACACTAATTCCGAGCTTCCATAGAAAGTCCTCTTCTACGACGGAGCGTTTTCTTCCTGTCGCATCACTGAAGTAGGCATACGTGTCCAGAAAGGATTGGGGGAAGTGCTCGCTCTTGAAACCGGTATCACCAATAAGCGCGATATCCCGATCCATCTGCTTGTCGCGAACAGCGTTTGGCGTAACGATACCATATCCGCTAAACCAGGTGGACATAGAATCCACAAACTGATCCACGACAAAAAAGAAATATTTGTTGCAATAAATCAATGTATCGTCCAAATCGAAAAATAGCTGTTGTTTCATATATAGGCGAGTCTCCTTCTTGTCAGCCGTTGCTGCTGTATGACCAATCTACCGCAAATGCCGGCCACTAGTCAATGTTCGGCAGCGTAACTTGTCCTGCTAAGAAAGGCATAGGACGGTTCTCGCTTCCGCATAATGTAAGTGGAGGTGATCCGGATGCCATTCAACAAAAGCGAGAAGATTCGCAATCAGCAGAACGAAGCGAGCATAAAGGAAGAGGCGATTACGCCGAAGCCTGACAAACATGCGAAACGCCCTCCCAGCCTGAACGGAATTGACAAGCAGCCGTAGGGCAACGAAAAAAGAGGAGAGAGCCGCTATGGATAGCCGCTCTCTCCTCTTCGTCATTATGCATATTTCAACTGGCTCATCGCCAGTTGGTTCTTAATAAAGGCAATTCGCTTGCGAACATAGAAGTCACGGCTATCGCTGCGGAGGTCTCTCGGGCTGATCACCTCCTCTGAGTCGTTATCCATAATAACGAGCCGCCCGTCGTTATAAAACTTGAACGTCAAGTCGCGGGAGGAGCGTCCTCTCTCTACAAAGCGGAAATTTTCACAGTTGGATTTCATGGTGATCTAGCCTCCTTCAAGGATATGATTCCTAATATTCAGAACATTTGTTCTTGTTTTCATTATAGCAAACATTTGTTCGTGTGGAAAGAGTTTTTTATTTACTTTAAACTAGATTCATAGAAGGCTGGCATCGAGCAGAGGGAGTGCGGAACATGTTGAGAATAAAGGGTTTGAGTAAGCGGATCCCAGGTGGTCCCAAGGTACTTAACGATATTAGCTTCGAAGCGTACGAAGGCGACTTCATCGCCGTGAAGGGAAGCAGCGGCAGCGGGAAGTCGATGCTGCTGAAATGTTTGGCGCTGCAGGAGAGCTGGAGCTCCGGTACATACCTGTTCAACGGGAAAGATGTATTCAAGGAAGGCATCCTTGCCAAATGGAAAGTGAAGCAGCAGGTTGCCTACCTGGAGGAGAAGCCATTCCTCTTCCCGGACAAAAGCGGCTTGAAAAACGTCATTATTGGCTCCGTAAGCCAGACGCCTGCATGGCGCAGATGGACGGGCATGGTTCGCAGCGACGATTATATGGGTGCGATGGACATGATTGAAAAGCGCGGCTTGCTTGATAAGGCGAAAATGCCTGCCAAGCACTTGAGCGGCGGAGAACGCCAGCGTATGGCGATCGCCAGAGCGCTCGTCCACGGGGCAAAAGTCATTGTAGCGGACGAGCCGGTGTCAGGACTTGACCCGCATGCTGCGGATGCAGTATTAAGCGAATTGAAGGATTTATGCAAGAAAGAGGGGATTATCGTCATCGCTGTTCTGCATCAGGGCGATTGGGCAGAGCGTTATGCGGACCGCATACTGGGACTGAACAAAGGCAACCTAGTGGTGGATGTGTACGGCAGACGCTTGACGGAACGAGAGAAAATGCAGCTGTAATGGTCCGAGCGCTTGATCGCATACAATGAACCATCTTGCGAACAGGATGGTGAGACGGTATGGCTCCTCAAACGCCTCTCGTTGTACAAACGGCCAAGGCATCATTTCCAAAGGCAGACTTGTCCATTCCCTATATAAGCGGCGGTACGAATGCTCAAGCGGATGCCAAGATGAATCAAGTGATCCTGGAGTCTGTACAGCAGTTGGTCAACAGCCAGGGAAGCTTGGAGGACCCTCGCGCAGAGATGATCGGTTATTTTGAAGTGAAAACAAACGAAAAGGACGTGCTCAGCCTCTCGCTGTACAATTACGCGTATACGGGAGGCGCCCATGGCATGACGCTTCAGAAATCGTTGACGTTTAGAGCTTCGACCGGCAAGTTATACAGTCTGAGCGAGCTGTTCAAGCCTGGCAGCGATTATGTGGCTCGGATTAACGCATTTGTCGTCAAGGGGATTGCAGAACGGAACATTCCGACACTGGAGCCGTTCAAAAGTATTGCGCCGGATCAACCCTTCTATGTGGCGGACCGGTCGCTTGTCATTTATTTTGGGTTATATGAGCTGGCCGCTTACGTTTACGGTTTTCTATATTTTCCGATATCGGTATATGCACTTCAAGATATCATTAATGAAGAAGGGCCGCTTGGTCCCATGCTCGCAAATGACTAACATTAGGGAGTAGACTATGATTGTTACGTATTGGCTTGCAGCAGCTATAGCCCTGTTGGTGCTTGCAGGAGCGTTCATTCGGGCAAAACGGGATGCGCGGGGATCGTCACGCGAGGTGGAGAACGGTTCGGCTGCGCATTCTGAACCATCCGCTCAGCAGACAAGCAGCTCCGGCCGAATGGCGCCGCTATTTGATGGACAACCCGAGTCAGTATCCATGCGTGGGCAGCCGCTTGTCCTCATTGTGGATGACGGGAACGCCTTGCGGGGGCTGATGGCCGAGATGCTGCAGGAGGAAGGCTACCAAGTGCTTCAGGCTTCATCGGGGAGCGAGGCGATTGCCAAGTGGCTGAGCGAAAAGCCGGATTGTGTCTTGCTGGATATTCGGCTGCCTGATAGGAGCGGCATTGACGTGCTCAGAGAAATTAGAGCCACCAATAACCTCACGCCGGTTGCGCTAATGACGGCTTTTGCCGATGCGGACATGATGACGGAAGCTAGTAGGCTTGGCTTTCATTGTCTGCTCGATAAACCGTTTGACCTGCTTCATGTGAAACAAGCTGTTCGGGACATGGCCGGCGGTGTCCAACATCGGGAGATTGGCTGAGGAGAACCTTTGACTCGCTTTATGCGGGCAGGGGTTCTTTTTGCGTGATTCCAATACCCTTGCATGGCCCCATCCAACCAAACATAGAGTAGGATAGGGAGGTGGGGACATGGTTGCCGCTTATATCGGGTTGCTGCTCGCTGCCGCTGTATGCGCGCTTATGATCGGTTTGGCCTATAAGGCCAGTATTGGATATCGGACTAGCAGGTATCAGAGCATGCTGCGCTACGGCAAGGAGACGCAATCCATGCAGGACAGGCAAGACCTGTACCAATTCGGCCTGACTCATCCGCTGCAAAGGGACAGAAGCAGCTGGCAGACGGCTGGATTATCGTTCGGCACGATGGCATTGATCGGAAGCACGGCTCTCTGGTACGGACCGGCAGTAGGGCAGGGGGGACTGTCCATCATTGGATTCGGTTTGCCCATTCTGGCGCTATTCTATATATGCGTAAGCAGCAGCTTGGCGGAGATTGCTTCAGCTATGCCGACAGCCGGAAGTCTGTCGCATGCTTCTATTGTGCTTGGAGGTGCGAGATGGGGGAGACGAGCCGGTTGGTTTCATTTGGCTGGTCATGTGACATTGCTGGCGCTCTTAATAGGCGGGTGCGCCTACTTGGCCGACAGCGTCGCGTCTTGGCACTTTGGCTATACGCCTTCGGCACTCAGCTTCATGAGTCTGGCAGTGATCATCGCGGTATCGCAAGGAATCTTTCATCAATGGGGTGCCGCATGGCTTGGATGGCTGCATGGAGCGGGAATCTGGCTGCAATTGCTTGTGGGCGGTATTGTCGTCGGTTCAATGGTTTGGCTGTTATGGCCGGATTCCTATTCCGCGGCGGTTCTGTATCAATTCGATTCGGCCGGCTTTGCGGCACATATCCGCCCGGAATCCTATATCGTAGGCTTATTGCTGCTGATGAAGCTATTTCTCGGTATGGATGGAGCCTCAGCAGGTGCAGAGGAAACCATTGAGCCGCGAGTACGTGTGCCTTGGGCGATCTATTTGTCCACTGCATATACGTATGTAGCCGCTCTCGTCATGCTAACCATCGTATCGTTGGCTGTCGCGTATTCCTACGGTACGGGTACTCTGGGACCTTCATCTATGCGAGCGTCTGGCGTTGCAAATTTAGAATGGTTCACGGGGACGGCAATGGCAGGCTTTGGCGGCTCCTGGTTGATCGCTGTGCTGATCGTCGCTTCGTTGTGGATAAGCGGTCTGCAATCTATGTCGGTATGCGCACGGACCGTGTTCAGCTTGGCGAGGGATGAGTCAGTGCCCTTCAGCAAGTGGATTGGACGCGTTACGGCTAGAGGCCGGATTACTTCGCATAGCAGTTGGGCTGTTGCAGCAACGGCGCTGTTGCTGCTGGGATGCGCTCAGTTGTGGTGGAGGAACGACATGTTCATTGGATTGCTGGCTGCGGCTATCGTTTTCTTGCATACGGCGTATGCGATTCCAATCGGGTTAAGATTATGGGTATCACGCGGGCGAAGGCAAGTCAGGTATGGAAGTGCGCGCGGGGAGAAGGAAGGCATTTGGCGGGATGCGCCTTGGCATCTTGGGGAGTGGAGCGGGACCGTCAATGCGATTGCTTTCGGGTGGTTAATGCTGTGCTGTGGAATGGCGGTGGCCTTTCTTGCATGGGAGGCGGCAATCGCCGCTATTGGACTTGGGTTGCTGTTGGTGCTTAGCTATGCGTGGTCGCGCTGGCAAACAAGTACGGGTAGAGGAAGCTGAAAGGACAGGGAAATAGGATTCAGCAGGCAGGGAAATGAATCATTTCCGGCTCATCATTTCCCGGGGAAGCGCAATAACGGACAGAAACTAAACGGTTTCGACAGCGGCAGTTACGTCAACGGGAGAACGTGTCGAAAGGCTGGTGTGCAGAAGTTTTTCACAAACTAGTGTCATTAATCATTAATGGCACTAGTTTTCGTTGTCAACTTCTCCCTGCGAAGTTTATAATAACTATATATGTTGAATTAAAGAGTTTCCATTACGTGATCAGATTCCATTCGGACCTAGAGTCGGTTAATGACAATCTGAGGTTGTTGCATCACTGCGTTCATGAAAGAGGAGACTTTTCTGCGAAACTCGGCTACTGTGTGGTAGAAAACATTATTCACTCATCAACTTTCAGCTGTGGACTGTACGGTGGAAGGAAGACGAAGGTAAGCCGCTTATTCTCGTTTAGAAACGGTTCCAGCAACTTTACGCTGCGATGTTTGCCATTTGTTTGAATGATTCGTTGCCCTCCTTTCTCAAACCAGGTTCGCTGTAGCGTTTGATAGTCCCGAATCATACTTTCATCTTCAACAAAAGAGGAGCAATTTCACCCGTTTCAACCCTTTTTAGCGCGGGGAATGTTTCGTCGAAGCTCAAATTCATACGCTTCATGACCTTCGACACCCCACGTAGTGAGTAGCGATGTCCATAGGTACGTTCGATGTAGTCGGCGATGAGTTGCAGCGTCCAATTGAATTTGGCAGTGAACCCCACTTCCGCGGGCACCTGATTGACAATGACTTGCTTCAGCTTCTCTCGTTGTTCCGGCGTCAGTCGCGTGGAACGTTGGGGAGAGAAGCGCATGTGAAGAGCGGTTAGCCTCTCAGTTTCATAAGTGCGGATGTAACTGCGAATCGTTTTCTCGGAACGGCAAAGGATCCCGGCTGTCTCCTTAACGGGTGTTCCCATGATGCGCAGTCGCAGTCGAACCGTCTGCAATTGCCCGTACATTCGACGATCCTTCGTCGACCTCAGTCGTTCTTCCACTTCAGTCAGGGCATCCTTGTTCTCCATCCCGTCCACCGCCTTATCCTGGTTTTTTCGATTTATATATGACCGAATTTGGGGGACTCGATTCGAAAGCGGGAAATGGCATCGTTGAGTTCTATGTCCATTATTTTCGGAAGAAGCTGTCTTCATGGCATACCGATCAATATATCCAAACCGTAAGAGGTTTGGGCTGCATACTGGTAATAATCGAGTAGTTTTCAAAGGAAAATCAAAGGTTCATCTTATATAGTAGAGATACGAGACTAATAGAAAAGAGGAGCAGTCGTCATGAACGCAGACATTACGGCCTCTCTGGCATCGCTGCAAGTCGGCCGGCCCCAATTGCTCCAGCATGGAGCCAAGCAAGTGCTCAGCGGTATATTTAAATCGGCTTCTGAAGAACCGCATCAAGTCCGTTTTCTAGGCATAGATGGCGATGGACAAGGGGATACGATTCACCATGGAGGCGCTGACAAAGCTATTTGCGCGTACTTTGTTAAGCGATATCCGTATTGGTCGGAGCAACGCGGCCGGCCGATCCCAAACGGGGCATTCGGGGAAAATTTTTCGATGACCCACTGGACGGAGGAGCAACTTTCTATTGGCGATATTATCGGTATAGGCGATACGGTGCTGCAGATCAGTCAGCCTAGACAGCCTTGCTACAAGCTGGGATTACGCAATGAATGGCCTGAGCTGCCTGCATTGGCGCAGCAGACGGGGTATACGGGCTTTTACTTTCGGGTGCTGCAGGAAGGCACGGTAAAAACAGGGGATTCCTTCGTTATCCATGAGCTGCACAAAGCGAAGTTTACGATCGCCGAGGCCAATCGTGTCATGTACAAGGAGAAGACCAATAAGCGCGCGATAGAGTCGCTTCTTGAAGTAGAAGAGCTGGCAGCAAGCTGGCGTGATCAACTGACTGCCAGACTCCATAAGCTGGCTGAATAATGCTAATGATAAATCCCATTAAATAATCAGATGGAGGAATTTACAATGAGTTTGGCACAAGACCTTGGATATGGTGCGGATGACCGACTTCTACTTATTAATGCAGACGATTATGGCGTATGTCACTCGGTTAATACGGCTGTACAGCAATTGTTGACCGAGGGTGTAATCAGCTCCGCTACGATCATGATGCCTTGCGGATGGGCAAGAGAGGCTGCACATTGGAGTGCGGCTCACCCCCAGTTCGATGTGGGAGTACATTTAACCCTTACGAGCGAATGGGAGCCCTACAGCTGGGGACCCGTCACGCAAAACGGAGATGTCTCGTCTCTGACGACAGACGAAGGTTACTTTCATCCAGACGTTCGCAGCTTCGAGGAGCATGCGGAGTCTTCACAAGTGAAGCAAGAGCTGATCCATCAGATCGAGAAGGCGATAAAGCTGGGTGTATCGCCATCGCATGCCGACAATCATATGGGCAGCCTTTACGGGTTGCAGACGGGCAAGCACTTTATGCCAGAAGTACTGGATATCTGCGCTGCCTATGGCTTGCCCTTCCGACTGCCGCGATACGTACAGGTGGAGAGCGGAGGCATTGCGCCGCCAGAGCTGGAGGCGCAGGCTCGCGCGATCGCTGCGCTTGCTGATTCCAAAGGCGTCGTTATATTGGATTATTTGTTAGGTCTGTCGTTCCAACTCCAAAAGGGCGAGACGTTCGCATCCTTTAAGTCCGATATGCAGCAATTGCTGACCACCTTGAAGCCGGGCGTCACGGAAGTGATTATCCATCCGTCTCATCTTACGGATGAGCTGAACGCCTTTCACCGTGAACCAGTGAAGCGCGGTATGGAGCTCCAGATTTTCCGCGATGCGGATGTGCGCAAGACGATTGAGGAGCAGGGGATCAAGCTTATTCGCTGGAGCGATCTTCAACGGCTGCAGCGAAGCCGTGCATCGTCAAACTAAACTCAATACATAAGGAGTTGTAGCTATGTCTTTGCAAGCGATTAGACAATTGGCAGAGGGTATCAAGCAAAACGTCAGCGAAGTGATTATTGGCAAGGAAGAGGTCGTCGAGCTTTTATTTATCGGCTTGCTTACATCCGGTCATGTACTGTTGGAGGATGTGCCAGGAACAGGCAAGACAGTTCTTGCCAAGTCGTTCGCGAAGTCGCTATCGCTTGCCTTCAAGCGTGTGCAGTTTACGCCTGATTTATTGCCTTCCGACTTAAGCGGCATTAACTACTACAATCAGAAGCAAGGTGAGTTTCAGTTCCGTCCCGGTCCCTTATTTACGAATCTGCTGCTCGCGGATGAGATTAACCGGGCTACGCCTCGCACGCAGTCCAGCCTGCTGGAATGCATGGAGGAGCGTCAAGTAAGTATCGATGGCGAGACGATGCCGCTCAGCCTGCCGTTCATGGTCATTGCGACTCAGAACCCGATCGAGCATCAGGGTACGTTCGCATTGCCGGAAGCGCAGCTCGACCGATTCTTGTTCAAAGTGAAGATGGGATATCCGACGACAGAAGAGGGGTTGCGGTTGCTGAAGCGATTCAAGGAGCATGATCCGCTGGAGACGCTTGAGCCTATCGCTGGAGCAGAGGAGCTTGCGGCAGCACGACAAGCTTATCGGACTGTAGCTATTGCTGATGACGTCTTGGCTTATTTGCTGGCCCTTGTTGAACGAACACGTACGAGGGAAGATGTCGCCATTGGCGTTAGTCCCCGCGGCAGCCAGGCGCTGCTTCGGGCAGCCCAGGTTCATGCCGTCTTGCGCGGACGGGATTATGTCACGCCTGATGATATTAAAACAATGGCCAAGCCGGCGTTGTCCCATCGTCTGACATTGCGCGGCATAGCCAGGACGCAAGGTCAGGCCGACAAGGTGCTGGAGGATATTATCCGTCAGACGGAAGTGCCGGCAGAGGCCGGTCTCACCGTCAGGTAGGGCGCTTATGTTCATCTTATGGGTTTTCCTGTTTGCTTTGGCTGCCATTTACGGGCAAGGGCGCATGTTCAAACGATTTGTACTCCGCGAGCTCAGTTACCAAAGAAAATTTCAGCAGCACACTTGTTTCGCCGGCGATGAGATAGAGCTGGTGGAGCAGTTGGAGAACCGGAAGAGCCTGCCCGTGCCTTGGCTGCGCGTGGAGTCGCAGCTCCCTGCCCAGCTTCAATTCCGTCAAGGGGAAAACATTGAAGTGAGCAGCGGCAGCCTGTATCAGAATCATCGTAGTTTCTTCAGCCTTGGAAGCTACAAGAGATTGACCCGAACGCATCATATTAAAGCGCTCAAGCGAGGCTGCTACCGGCTCAATTCCGTTACGATAACAGGCGGAGACCTCCTTGGCCTTCATCTCCTTCAAACGCAACTTCAGCTGAATGATGAGCTAATTGTTTATCCTCGGATCGCGGATGTGCCGTTTCACCTGTTGCCCTCCCGCAGCATGCAAGGCGAATATGCGGTCAAGCGCTTTATCGTGCCCGACCCCTTCGTCGTAGCGGGTTCGAGAGAGTATCAGCCCGGCGATTCCATGAAACAAATCAATTGGAAAGCCAGTGCGCGAACGGGAGAGCTGCAGGTTCACCACTACGATTTTACAGCTGAGAGAAATATGCTCATTTTGTTAAACGTAGAGGACAAGGAGTTGATGTGGAGAAGCGTGACGAATGAGCCGATCATTGAGCGTGGAATCGAATGGGCAGCAGGGATAGCTGCCGCAGTTATTGGACAAGGCATGGCGGTAGGACTCGCTACGAATATGCCGTTGGTTAAGTCCGGCCTTGACAGCACTCGAATAGAGGGCAATCGCGGACATGAGCATATGCTGCTGCTTCTGGAAGTTATGGCCAATCTTCAACTGTCTTCGACGGAAACGTTCATCCAGCTGCTGGAGTACGAAGCGTCGCTAGGCTATACGAATTGCGATATTGTCATTCTCTCTGCTTATTGGAATGACGCGCTTGAGCTTGCTTCAGCGGAGCTGCGAGGGAATGGAAACTCGGTGACGATGTGGGAGATTCCAAGGGCTGACTCGGATACCAGGTCAGCAGAGTCATCCCGGCAGGATGGGGAGGGAATAAGCGCATGACTAGCACTGCACGCGTATCCCTCTGGAGAATCGTCTTGAAAGGATACATCGAGCTGTTGTTTTATTTGCCCATCTTGTTGACACTGACCATCTTGTTACTGCCGTCTCAGACCTTGAATGTGTGGCTCGCGACACTTCCGATCGTTTATTGCGCGCCGCTAGCTATGCTGGGCTCGCATTCGCGTATCCGCTTTATGATGAGCTTGCTGCTGGTCTTGGTATTAGTTTTTGCCCATGGCGCAGCCGTTGTCTTGCTTACAGGAGCAGGGCTTACCCCGGTCACATTGGTAACGGTTACCTTGTTCGGCATCTTCTTTGCTTATAGAGGCTTCCAGCACATAAATCTGGGTTGGAATATTAGTTTCGATACCATTCATATGGTTACCGGAATAATGGCCTATGTTGCGACACAGGTACTGAAGATGGTGCTGGTCCAGCCGCTCAAAGACTATACCTTTATTCTGAATACAGGCATTATCGCCTCTATTTTCTTGTTATTTATTATTATGAACGAGCGGCATGTAACGAAAGAGGTCGTGGATCATAGACAATCCCTTGCTTTACGGGCAACTCGCAAGCAGAATCGGATTTGGATCGCAGCTCTTATCGCTTTGCTCGGGATTGTGATGGCATTTGCTCAGCTCAGGCATGGGATTGAGTCCCTTATTCACTTCATTCTGCGCTGGCTGCTTGCGCTAATCGGAACAGGAGAGCCTGCACCGCCACCGCCGGCAGAGGAAGAGTCTCCTGGGCCGTTTATGTTGCCGGAAGTCGATATGGAAGGATTCGCATTCTGGAACTATTTGGGGATCTTCATTGTTATTATTATTGTGATTCTTATGACGGCTTCGCTAATCGTGATGATCAAAAAGTTCGGCCGGACAATTATAGCGATGATCAATAAGCTGTTGAAGCGGAGAGTCGTGCAGCCTGATACAGGATACGTTGATGAGATTGAAAATTTGATGACCTTCTCCGATATGCGGAACAGAATGAGGGACAGGCTTCGCTCCCTGTTCGGATCCAAGGGGAGCAGGGGCGATGAATGGAACACGCTTGCCACGAACCGCGAACGGGTGCGTTACTTGTACCGTACGTGGTTAACCGCAGAAACGAAGCGAGGTTATACGCCTCAGCCGCATCTGACACCGCGTGAGACAGCTGCCGACATCGGGGACAAGGCGAAGGGGCAACGACCCGACGAGGAATGGATTGAGCCTTTCATCGGACAATATGAAGATACCCGTTATGGAGATAAAGAGCCTGACGATGAGCAGGTATTGCAGTATCGAACGAAGCTTCAACCTAAGAAAAACAAAAAATAACGGCGAAATCGCCGTTATTTTTGTTGACTGCGCATATGCTGAACAATTTTGCGGCCATGGAATCGGCCAGACTCGATAAAGATTTCATTAGCCTCATGTCTGGAAGCGACAACGCCTGCGAGGTAAATGCCTGGAACATTCGTCTCCATCGTATCCTCATGGAAGGTAGGATAACCTTCAGCCTCGATGGTGACACCAGCATTGCTTAGGAAGCCGCGATCAGGGTGAAAACCGGTCAAGGCCAGTACAAAATCATTGGCTAGCTGCTCTTGGCCATGCTCATGCTGAACGACGACATAAGTATCGGCAATTTCGGTAATTCTGGATGCGAATCGCATGGCAATGGTGCCTTTCGAAACTTTGCCCTCGAATGTGGGTCTGACCCATGGCTTAATGCTAGTGGAATATTGCGCTCCGCGATAGACGACCGTTACTTTGGCGCCGACACGCTCCAGCTCCAGTGCAGCATCGATGGCAGAATTGCTGCCTCCGATAATAGCCACTTCCATACCTGCATACGGATGGGCCTCACGGAAGAAATGACTGACCTTTTCCGTATCTTCACCGGGAATGCCTAGCCGATTGGGATGATCAAAGTAACCGGTGGCGATGATGACATGCCTTGCATACCGCACTCTCGGTGATCCGAAGCGATCTTCGCCGGATAGCTTGAAGCCGTCTTGGGCGCGCTCAATCGATAAGATCGTCTCATAGGGCTGAACACGCACGTTGTGGCGCTGTGCAGCTATGCGATAATAGTTGAGCGCTTCCAGCCGGGATGGCTTGTCATTAGCTGTAGTGAACGGAATATCGCCAATCTCCAGATTTTCGGGCGAGCTGAAAAAATGCATGTATGTAGGATATTGCGAAATGGAATGGACGATGTTGCGTTTTTCGATAATAAGCGGACTCAAACCTTCACGCTGCAACTCGATAGCCGCAGCGAGGCCGCAAGGACCCGCGCCAATAATAATGGTATGTTCGATTGTATGATTAGACATGTATACATCCCCCTGTAGAACAGCTGCTAAAATGCACAATGATTACTCACATTGTACTTCGGACGGCGTTGGTGCGCAAATTTGGCGAATAACTATCTTGAACGAGCAAAGGTTTATTGTATAATATGGTGAAAGCTTATCGTTACACAGATTGATTGAATCAGGGGGATTGGCATGCGTCGACGGTTTGTAATAGAAGCAGTGATGGTAGCAACGTATGGACATCTTCTCGTGCCTAGTCGTCCGGTTGATTATGTTGTTCCCTATTCCTCCATTGCGGAGCTGTACGATATGAGGGACGGTTCGGACCCGGTGATGGACAATCCCGATGACGACGGTCACGTGAAGTCGAAGATTATAGAACTGATTGCTTTTTTCGAGGATTCGCTAAACCGGAAGAAGATTGAGAAGGCGCTGCAGGTGCCGTGGCGGGAAAGCTCGGCTCTGTTGTTGAGCGACGATATTCATTTTACCGTTGTGAATGCATTGGATAACGCACAGTATGGAGAAATCTTTGATCCCATTGAGACGGAGCTTCTGCTGACCGGCATCAAGCTGGGTATTCCATTGCTGTCGGATCAATTCGAGTTTCAGGATAAGCTTATTGAGGCGGAAGTGCCTGTGCAAGTATATGATATCGAGGATTTCGAGTTTGCGGTGGAGGAAGGCATCTCTGCTGAGGATCTGGAAGTATAGCGGCGTCTAATGGAATAAGCGATCGAATAGAAGAAGACAAGTTGGACCAGGGCTATGCCCTAATCGTCCGACTTGTCTTCTTTTTGTCTGCGGTCAATGGCCTGAGCCATTGTCTTATCTGTCAGATGAGCGTAAATTTGCGTAGTTTCGGGAGAAGCATGCCCAAGCTGCTCTTGTGTTTTATAAATATCGTTCTGCAAATAATAATCAGTGGCGAAGGAATGCCGCAGCTTATGTACAGATAGATAGGGCTTGCCGAAACGCTTGGCGTATTTGATAACCATAGCTTGGATAGCCCGCTTGGTCATACGGGAGCCTTCATTATTGCCGTTAGCTATCGCTAGAAAAAGCGCCTTTTCCCGCCTTGGACATTTGTAACGGATTTCCCTAAGCGATAAATAATGATTTAAGTCCTCAATCGCATCGTTGCGGAAGTAGACGGGGGTTTTGAAGTCATCGTCATTTTTGCCTTTACGGTATACATAACACAGCTTTTTCTTCAGGTCGATGTCATCGGTGTTCAGATTGACCAGCTCCGAGACACGAAGTCCTGAATGAAGAATAAAGCTGATGATGCAAGCGTCTCTAATTTTGTTCAGTTCGTAAGAGTAGGAGGCTTGCTTGTTTTTGGCAATCTCAACCCCGTAGCCTTGCTTGATATATGCAAGAAACTCGGTGATTTCCTCCTCCTGGAGGAGCTTTCCCTCCAGCTTAGCTGCTGTATCCTTTGGCTTGTGCGTACGCTTGATCGTGACCTTTGCCATGACATTGCGCTTGAGCAGAGGGTAGAAGTCGTCGTCCTCCGCGATTTGGCTCAAATAATGGAACAAGGAGCGAAGCGAGGACAGCTTCCTGGAGATCGTCGTGCGATTGTTCCGCTCAGGCTTATACGTAGAGAGGAACATGCGATAGGCATCGATGCTCTCCATCTTAAGCGTCTCCAAATCTCGCAGAGGCACTTCTTTTAAATTGGTCGTTTCGGTCAAACCTTCGCTAATCAGCCAATGCAGAAATGTCTCATAATCTCTCATGTATTCTACAAGCGAAGAAGGAGAGAGGTCAGGCAATTTATAGTTAATAAATTGTTCGATGTACCACGGCATCGTTGGAAGCTTGGCGTCCAGTTCTTGCCGGTCCTTTATCTTGATAATATTCATAGCTCTTCTCCTTGAAATCGATATCCTTAGCTTATTGTACCAATGGACTTGAATGGGGACAATCCGAAGAAGGACTACAAAATCATTTTATATATTCCTGCCTCACCAAGAAAATCTTTTCTTGTCAGTCCGTTTTCTCCAAGCATCATTCGATAATTCGTGATGGTACCGTCATGTGAAATCACAAATATTTTGTTATATCCATCTCCAATCCAGGCTAGTAATTGCTTGGCATATCCTTCAAAGACATCTTGGTCGATCCTGTTAATTCCTTCTTCCCAGCAATCCAGACCAAAATCAATTATTTTTGCGTCGCGATAAAGGTCTGAAATCTCAGATTTTGAAAGGATATAATCACAAGCCAGAAAAGGGAATTCAGGATTTTGCGGAAACATTCTCGGACCGACAAGCGGTGTAATGATGAAGTTCATATCATTTTTCAAGATTATTGCGGACTCAATTGTACGTTTGGTTGGACTCACAAGAAGCAGATCCTCACTTTTAACTATTATTTTATCTCGTAATTGTGAGACTTGAGACTTCCCGTATTCTGTAAGACGGGGATGTAAAGTATTTAACCGAGTTGGGTATTCGTTGAGATGTTCTCCATGACCATGCCTAATAAATATAAACTCCATCTTGCCTCCCCCTAACATGAAACTCTATAGGAAGGTATTCGCGCCAGCAATTAAACTATCCTGTCTCTCTCGATAGAACTCTCTTAGGAACAGCTCATAATTACCGACTTCAGCGATCTAGCAAATATATGTAATTAGTTGAATTCTATTACATGCCTAATTCGTCTATGTTACACTACAACGAGTCGCTTGGGCGGCAATGGATGAAGGAGGTCATGTTCCAAGATGAAGAAAAAAATCGTTGTCATGACGTTGGCATTCGCCCTATGGGCTACAGCCATGACCGGCTTGTCGGCACCGACTGCACATGCAGCCGCACCGCCAACATTATCTTACGGAAGCACAGCTCCGGATGTACCGGACTTACAATATCGTTTGAAAGTTTTGGGTTACTTTAATACAGATGTTACGCCGTTCTTCGGCCATGTAACAAAGGATTCTCTTGTTCGTTTCCAGCAGGACTATGGGTTAGCGGCTGACGGAGTAGCAGGCAGCCAGACATGGGCTATGCTCAAGAAAGTGTCCGTGAACAAACATGAGCTTGATCTGATGGCCCGAGTTATCTACGGCGAGTCAAGAGGGGAGCCGTATGTAGGCCAAGTTGCTGTTGGTGCAGTTGTGATGAACCGTTTGGCTTCCACAAGCTTCCCGAATACGGTAAAGGGCGTCATCGAGCAGCCAAGAGCGTTCACCGCAGTGGATGACGGTCAATATTATTTGGTGCCGAACAAGCAAGCTTACTTGGCGGCACTCGACGCGGTTCGCGGTTATGATCCGACGAACGGGGCACTGTATTACTTTAATCCGGATACCGCGACTTCCGCGTGGATCTGGACACGGACCCAGACAGACAAGATTGGACGCCATATATTTGCAGTCTAGACAGCATGCTCCGCCACTGGAATGGCGGGGCATGTTTTTTGTATGCCGCTATTCGTTCATTGCCATGGAACATGGTATAATAAAGGTTACATTCATTCAGGAGGTGGAAGTACATGAAAGTTGAAATATGGTCGGACTTTGTATGTCCGTTCTGTTATATCGGGAAGAGGAAATTCGAGGCGGCTTTAGCTCAGTTCGCCCATAAGGAACATATCGAGATCGAATTTAGAAGCTTCGAGCTTGATCCCCACACAGATTCAACCGCAAGAATGGGCACGTACGAGATGCTGTCGAAGAAGTATGGCATGACCGTAGAACAAGCGAAAGCATCCAGTGAAAATGTCAAGCAGCAAGCTGCCGAAGTCGGGCTCGAATTCAAATTCGAAGGCGCTTTGGTGCTGAACACATTCGACACCCATCGTCTTGCACAGTACGGAGAGGCGCAGGGCCGCGGCTACGAGACGGCTGAACGGTTGTTCCGGGCTTACTTTACCGATAACGATGATCTGTCAAACAAAGATCGTCTGGTGGAGCTGGCTGTCGAGGCCGGACTTGATGAAGCGGGGGCTAGAGAGGTTCTGGAATCGGATCAGTTCGCGGATATCGTCCGCGCGCAAGAGGAGGAAGGCAGCCGTCTGGGTATTCGTGGCGTGCCGTTCTTTGTGATTGACCGGAAGTATGCTGTGTCCGGCGCACAATCTCCGGCCGTATTTCTCGATACGCTGAATAAAGCGTGGGAAGCCAAATACCCTGTACTTATGCAAGTCAGCGACGACGGGACTGGTGCGACTTGCACTGACGGGTATTGCGTTCCCGGCACGGACAAGGCTTAATATAGCGAATGGGCCGACTGTCGGCCGTCCATATTAATTATCTGTTTGTTGGGGAGGAATAGGTTGTGGCTGCTGAACAACGTCAATTGCTTGTATTCTCGGGATCGTACGCTGAAGAATCCGATCTTGGACTTCGGGTATTCCGTTTGGATGAGACGAGCGGGCAATTAACGGAGACCGGCTCTTATGCCGGCTTGAAAAATCCGACGTTCGTCCATGTTGATGCTGAGCGAAAGCTGCTCTACTCGATATCGGAAGGCGTGGGCGAGGAAGGTAAGAAAGCAGGAGAAGTGGCATCATTCCGCATTGACGAGCAAGAAGGAACGCTGGAGCTGCTGAGCCGCCGCTTGACGGTAACAGGAACGACTTGTCATATTCAACGCGATCCAGGCAATCGTTTCTTATCCGTAACCAGCTATCATGGAGGGATGATCGGACTACTGCGCATTGAGGGTGAAGGCATTATCGGTGAGTTGGCAGATGTTCGCCAGCACGAGGGCAGCAGCGTTGATCCCCAGTCGCAGGACAGACCTCATCCACATTCCAGCTTCTACAGTCCTGACGGGCGTTTCTTACTTGTACAAGACCTGGGACTTGATCTCATTGCAACTTATCGTCTTGATGCGGAGGATGGGAAGCTGATATTGCATGATACGATAAGGCTTCACGGTGGAGCAGGGCCCCGCCACTTGACGTTCCATCCGAGCGGGAAGTTTGCTTTTGTTATTAATGAGCTGAATTCCACGATTACCTCATTAGCATATGATCAGGCTGAGGGCAAGCTGGAAGTACTGGATACGGTCAGCACGCTTCCTGATGATTATAATGGAGAAAATGGTACAGCCGAAATTGCCATCTCCCAAGACGGACGTTATCTGTATGGTTCTAATCGCGGACATGACAGCATTGTCGTATTTGCCGTGAATGCGGATAACGGAAGCTTGAGTCTTCTGCAGCATATTCATTCGGGCGGGGGACATCCAAGGCATTTCTCCTTGACGCCAAATGGGAAGTTTCTGCTTGTCGCCAATCGCGATGCCAATAATATCGTGACGTTCAGTGTGGATGCGGAGCAGGGAACCTTGCAGGCAACAGGATATGAAGCGGAAGCGACTAAACCGGTTTGTGTGGTACCGACATATTTTACTGTATAAATAGTTAATGACATAAATAAAAGAGAAATCCGATGAAATTGGATATATGAAAGGGATCGTTATTCTTGACTACGAGCACAGACACGAAAGATAATCTTAAGCCTACAAAAATTTGGAAATGCAAAAATGCGGATTGTAAAGCATGGGTAAGGGATGAATTCGCTGCATCCGAGCAGAAATGCCCGATCTGCAGCGGCCCTATGCTTCGCAGCATGAGGCATCTCCCGCCCGTTCAAAACAAAGCAAAGTCGCAGCCTCGCAAACCGAAATCGGATTTCTAATCCTTTTCATACAATCGCCCATGTTCCTTCAACGGAGCATGGGCGATTGATGATTTTATGATGATTTGGCCAATTAACCAATAAGTTTCAGACCGATGACGGCACCGAGTACAAATGCGATAAACAAAATACGCAGAAAGTTTTTGGATTCACGGAAGAACAAGATACCGACAAGCGCACTTCCGACCGTGCCAATACCTGTCCACACTGCATATGCAGTACCCATAGGCATATCCTTCATGCCAAGGGATAGAAGAATAAAGCTGATCAGGAAACCGCCGCCAAGCATAAGGGCACTTTGTAGCGATGCTTTTTTGTTGTATTGAGCAATACCAGCTACACCGACAACCTCGAACAATCCTGCCATAATGACGAGAAACCAACTCATGCAGGCTCACCTTCTTTCTTTGGAAGATGGTCTTCATCGTTGCCGTGCGTGACCATTTTCAGGCCGACAATGCCGACGAGAAGTACGGCTACTAACCCGATCTTGCTCCAGCGGAACGGCTCGCCGAAAACACTCATCTCTACGAGCACGGTGCCGACTGTGCCAAGTCCGACGAATACGGCATAGGCTGTGCTTGTCGGCAATTTCTTAGCCGTATAGATCAACAGCAGGAAACTAACGATGATAGCGACAATCGTTCCTGCCCAATGTGCCATAGTCTCGGCATGCTTCAATCCCATCACCCACAGCACTTCAAAACAAGCCGCTACGATGACGAGCAACCAATACTTGTTTTGGCTCGATTTCATGGTACGTCCACTCCTTTTCTTTATCTTTTGATTTTGATAAAAACTTCATTCACTGCAACTAAGAGGGCGGCTGATTCCTAAAATTGGCACAAAAAAAGCCCTGGGAGCATCTGGTCGATGTTCTCCCGGGCTTTTATCCCTCCGTGTTGCCGTGGCTGCAGCCGCGGGTCTTCCCTCGGACCAGACCGGCTAAGCGCCGCGGAACCCTAGAAGACTATTATTCATGAAGTTTCGTTTGATTATAGTACACTCCGGGGCAGGGGTCAAGTGCAAGTTTGTTATGAATATGATAGGATGAAGATAATCAAAGCTGGGAGGACATAAAATCATGGCGCAGCTGAATAGTCAGAGCCAGGACGGGAAAGAGACCATCATATTCATTGATGGCGAATGCCACCTATGCCAGAATATAACGAAATATTTGGTCAAGCATGATCATAGACGAACGTTTTCCTTTGCTACGCTGCAATCCGCTGCCGGGCAGCGCTTGCTTCGAGAAGGAGGATTACCCACGGATGATTGGGATTCCTTTGTGCTGTTCGAGAGCGGCCGCTTCTATACGAACTCTGGTGCTGCTCTGCGAGTAATGAAAGGTCTCGGCGGCTGGAGAGGTCTGCTCTATGCTCTCATTATTGTTCCTGCGCCTTTACGGAATGCCGTCTATGGATGGATAGCAAAAAACCGTCATCGATTGTCCGGCGGCGCACAATCTTGTTTAATGCCTACACCGGAAGTGATGTCACGATTCGTAAAAAACGGCATCTCTACGCCATAAAGCATGTCGAATGAAAGTTGATTAATGGAGAGAAACTGGATGAAAAAGTTCAAAAAATTTTATATAGAAACGACTAGCATTTGCAATTTATCCTGTACGTTTTGCCCGCCAACCCAAAGAGCGAAAGGCTTTCTGTCCGTCGAGGATTTCACTCGTACACTGGATCAGGTTAAGCCGTTTACGGATTACATCTACTTCCATGTGAAGGGAGAGCCGCTTCTGCATCCCAAGATTGACAAGCTGTTAGACATTGCCCATGAGAAGGGGTTCAAAGTCAACATTACGACAAACGGAACATTAATTACAAAAAATAAAGCAAAGCTGTTGAATAAACCTGCTCTGCGCCAACTCAACTTCTCGCTTCACAGCTTCGACGGGCATCCTGGCTCGGAAGACAAAGCGGGGTATTTGGCCGACATTCTTGCTTTCGTCAAGGAAGCGAATGAGTCCAGCGATGTGATCGTGTCCTACCGGTTATGGAACCTGGATATGAACAATGAAATTAATAAGCAAGAAGATAAAAACAGAGAGCTTCTTGGCATGATCGAGGAGGCATATTCGCTCGATTATCGTATCGAGGAGAAGTTCAAGCCGGGTACGGGTGTGAAGATCGCGGACCGGATTTACTTGAACCAGGACCCGGAGTTCAAATGGCCCGATCTGAGGGAACCAGAGGACGATGGCAGAGGGTTCTGTCATGCGCTCCGCAATCAAGCAGGAGTTTTGATTGACGGAACCGTTATTCCTTGCTGTCTGGATGGGGAGGGTGTCATCGATCTGGGCAATATTCACGAACAGCCCTTTGCAGATATTATCGAGGGTGAGCGGGCAAACAACTTGTACGACGGCTTCTCCCGCAGGGAAGCCGTCGAAGAGCTGTGCCGAAAATGCGGATATCGTCAACGCTTCGGCGCATAGGCGCGGACGTCTGCTTCGTAGATGCCTGTGCGGCCCGATACAGCGGCACTAATAAAGCATGCGAGCAATAGATAAAGCGCACCCTCCATGCCGAATAACTCTAGACCGAGAATGGTACAGGCGATGGGAGTTTTGGAGGCTGCGCCGAATACGGATGCGAGGCCTAATGCGGCAAGGAACGAGGCCGGCATAGCCAAGCTTGCGGATAATACGCTGCCGAGCGATGAGCCGATAACGAATAAAGGGGTCACTTCACCGCCTATAAAGCCGGACCCGAGCGTCACGGATGTGAATAAGGTTTTCCATAGGAACGCAAGCGGAGTTCCATCACCGGCAAATGCTTCTTCCATAAGAGGAAGGCCTAATCCAAGATAATCGCGGCTCCCTAATCCGTAGACGAGGGCAATAATGACAGTGCCGCCCACGAAGCTGCGAAGGACGGGATGTTTGAAGCCGCGTGCAAACAGACTTTTGAGTCCGGCCGTAAGCTGGACGAACAGAGAAGAGATCAAGCCGAAAGCAATTGCGGCTGCTGCCACCTTGAGCACCGCAAGCCAACTAAGCTCGGGAATTACGCCGATTGCATAATGGCTATGCGTGATTCCCCATGCAAGCGTCACCCAGTGACCGGTAAAGCTGGCTATCAGACACGGCAGCAGCGCTTCATAGCGCATGGAACCTCGGGCACTGGCTTCAAGTCCGAAGAGGGCACCGGCAATCGGGGTTCCGAAGACCGAGCCGAAGCCTGCCCCGATGCCGCATAAGACCATCCTTCTGCGCTCTGATTCGGTGAGACCAAGCTTGCGGCCGATAGCCGAGGAGAGACTGCCGCTCATCTGAACGGCAGTTCCTTCGCGTCCTGCCGAGCCTCCGAAAAGATGTGTCATTAGCGTGCCGATCAGGACAAGCGGAGCCATTCGAAGAGGAACGTGGCCACTGCCGCTATGCACTTGCTCCAATACCAGATTGGTGCCGCGTCCGGCCTCATTGCCGAATTTCATATAGATAAGGCTTACGGCGGCGCCTCCGAGCGGCAGCAGCCATAAGAGCCATGGGTGTTTCGTCTGCAGCAGTGTAACGCTATCCAGGCTAGCGATAAACAGGGCGGAAGCTGATCCCGCCGCAATGCCGATCAGAACAGGGAGAGGAATCCACTTCAGCCATTTCATCAGGTTCAGGTTGCATCTCCTCCGGGATTATCTTACATAGGATCTAGTGGTTACTGAACCCTATCATACAATGGATGGATACAGTTAGGAAGGGACCTGAATGTGAGAAGAAGGCGAATCAGAGGGCTATGGGCGCTTCCAGGATATAACGCCATTGTCGTCCATGATGCCAAGTGTAACGTCTGCTATATCCGGATCTCCCAGAAGCTTGGCGCGTATGCGGTGATTGATTTCGGTCGCTTCCGCAAGGGAGAAGCCTTTGTGAAGCTCGACATAGGCTTCCACATGGTAGCTTCGTCCTTCTTGGACAATTCGCAGCTTACCGATATCCGCAACGTCAGGATTTTCCAAAATGATAGCTCCGATGCGTTCCTCGACGTCCTTCGGTGCCGCTACGCCAATGAGGCCTACCATATTGTCGTAGCCAACCTTGAAGGCAACGCCGATCATGAGACAGGCAATCAGGATGGTGGCAATGCCGTCCATCAGCTTGAAGCTGGAATATTCGGCAAGTATGATGGCGACAAGAGCGAATAAGGCGCCCAGCGTAGCTACAACATCTTCATAGAATACGAGCCGGGTTGGCGGCGCAGCTCTGCCCGCATTGCGGATGGCAGAGGGCAGAATGCCTAAGCCTGTGGCTCCGCTGCGTGTTTCCTTGACGATTTCCTTCATCGCTTTGATTAGAATGGAACCGTCAATGATGATAGCAACGAGTAGAATAATAAAGTTCAGCCAAAAGCTTGAGGCTTCCTCAGGATGCTTGATCAGCTTAAGCCCTTTGTGGAAGGTCTCATATGCCATAATCGTTACCACGATGACAGCGATCATACAGAAGAGATTTACGACCCGGCCGAAGCCTGTCGGGAATCGCTTGGTCGGCTGTCGTTCGGCGAGCACGCTGCCGAAGAAGACGAACCCTTGGTTCACTGCATCCGCGACGGAATGCATGGCGGAGGCGAACATGGTGCCGCTGCCGCTGATGGACGCTCCGATGGCCTTAATGATGGCTAACCCGGTATTGCCAATTGCTGCTGTAGCGGATGATGTATTGCCTTTTTTGACCAGCGTCCAAAAATTGCCCATAAAATGATTGACCCTCCATAACCCGACTTTAAGTGCTATCACAAGACATTATATGTCTATTATGGGTTTACTTCAATCAAGGAATGCATGGAGGAGAAACGACGATTTTTGAACGATTTTGGCAATTTGGGTAGATAGCATTATAATGGATAAGATGATGTTGAAGGGAGTGGCGGAGAGCCATGCTTACAAGTGAAAGAGTAGAATCGAAAGAACAGCTAGATGAGGCTTACCGCATCCGTATGGAAGTATTCGTAAATGAACAAGGCGTGTCGCCCGAGGCTGAGATTGACGAGCATGAGGAAGAGGCGATTCATGTTCTGGTTAAGTATAACGGGAAAGCAGCAGGAGCAGGCCGAATACGGGTCGTTGAAGGAGTTGCGAAGCTGGAGCGAATATGTGTGCTAGCTCCGTACCGCAAGCATAAGATCGGTGCTGCGATCATGGCGGAGCTTGAAGAAGTGGCGAGGGAGGCCGACTTGACCAAGGCGAAGCTTCATGCTCAGACTCAAGCTGCAGGATTCTACGAGAAGCAGGGATATAGCGCGGATTCCGATGTGTTCATGGAGGAAGGCATACCGCATATTCGCATGATCAAAAAGCTGTAGAGCAAGTATAGGGAACGCTTCAGTCGATTACCGACACGCATCTATTGAAAGAAGGTTGCCACGTTGATTTTTTCAACTTATACATTTATATTCATTTTTCTGCCGATAACCTTCCTCGGTTACCGATTGCTGACGTATGTGAAGGAGCCGAATGTTGCGAAGCTATGGCTCGTTATCGCATCCATCTACTTCTATGCGCAAGGCAGTGGAAATTTTGTCGTGCTGTTCATGCTCGACATCTTGGTTAACTTTGCGATCGGCAACCTGATCGTGAAGGCGGGCAAAAGAAGATCGAATTGGTCGAAGCGGCTTCTGCTTACGATCGGCTTATTGCTTAATGTTGCCTTTCTGGGTTACTACAAATATGCGAATTTCGCGATTGAAAATGTCAATCATTTGACCGGACAAGCCTTCCCGCTGCTGGAAATTATTTTGCCGCTCGGGATTTCGTTCTACACGTTCCAACTGATTGCCTATCTGGTCGATTGTTATAAAGGACTGACCAAGAAAACGCCAATCGTGGATTTCCTATTGTTCATTACGTTTTTCCCGCAATTGATCGTTGGCCCGATCGTGCATCATGCCGATGTCATCCCGCAATACCAGGATAAGGCGATGCGGCGCATCAATTCGGCCAATATGATGCTGGGCATATTCCTATTCTCCATCGGTTGTGCCAAAAAGATTATGCTGGCAGATCCCATAACAAGCTATGCCTCAGCCTTCTACGCGAATGTCGGAGCAGGCGATACACTCTCGGCATGGCTGGCGTCGGTCGGTTATACGATCTCCTATTATTTTGATTTATCCGGCTATGCGGACATGGCGCTGGGACTTGCGCTGCTATTCAATATTAGGCTGCCGCATAACTTCAATTCGCCATACAAGGCGCGGAACTTCCGCGAGTATTGGCAGAGATGGCATATGACGTTGTCGAAGTTTCTGTCCGACTATATCTTCCGCAGCTTCTACCGCAAGGGGAGCGGGAGCTTCAACTTTTACTTCGCTGTCATGATGACCTTCTTCGTGTCGGGCTTCTGGCATGGCGCAGGCTGGCAATTTATTGTGTGGGGCATTATTAACGGCATATTTGTCTGTATGGCGCATTTCATGTACCGGAACAAGTGGAAGCTGCCTTTCTTCCTGGCCTGGACGCTGACGTTCGCAGGAGTAGTCGGAACTCGAATTCTGTTCGTGTCTGATACGATGGGCGAGGCGTGGACGGTCATTCGCAAGATGTTCAGCGTGCATGATTTCGCTGGCATGGATATGTCTGCTGCGCTGACTAAGATCGTAAGTTTTGGCGCTTACAATGCTTATACAATCGCGTTGTTGTTTGTCGGCATGGCCATCTCGTTCTTCGGCAAAAATTCAACGCAGATGGCGCAAGACTTCAAGCCAAACATTCGCTACGCGGTGGCGGCTGCGCTGTTGCTGGGCATCTCGCTGGCTCAGATGACATCGGTATCTAATTTCTTATATTTCCAATTTTGAGGTGACGCAATGAGTTTGCGCAAATGGTTGATCGCGTTTGTCGCTTCGCTGGGTCTTGCAGCAGCGGTGGTGGCAGGCTTCAATGTTGTCGTTGACCCTTTCGGCGTTTTCGGCGACAAGGTGTTGAAGTGGCATTCCTACAATATGGTCAACAATCCGCGCGTAGCCAAGATCGGCTACCTGGATCAGTATCATGAACGCTATAATTCGTATATTATCGGCGGCTCTAAGTCAAGCTCGATCTCGCCCGAGCTGTTGAACAAATACTATGGCGACGATGCCAGCTTCTACAGCATGCTAATGTACGGCGGCGATTTTCATGATTACGAGAAGACGCTCTATTACTTGATGGATGAATACAAGCCCAAAAATATCGTCGTACATATGAGCTTGCAGGAAATCAGCCACTTCAACGAGAAGGCGACAGACTTCAAGCAATCGCTCCATGCCAAGGTATCGGGCGATTCTAAATTCTCATTTTATCTGGATTATTTGAAGCTCAATCCCTCTTACGGCTATGACAAGCTTCAGGGCTATGCCAAGCGGGCGGTCGATTCGTTCGAATACTCGCAATTCATACCGGAGACAGGCGTCTACAATAAAGTGAAGCGGGACGCCGAGAAGGTCGACGACTTGGAAGCCTACATGCAAGCGAACAAGGCGGCCTTCGCGCCGTTTGGCAAGCTTGAAGCTTCGGCTCTCGACAAGAACGTTGAGGCGCTTGCGCGAATGAAGGCTTATGCGGAGTCGCATGGCGCGACGTTCCGGCTCATTACGGGAGCAACCTCCGAGCAGGAGCTGCTCAGCTATGATATGGAGGATCTGAAGGAATACTGGACCAAGCTGGCCGAGGTGACGGACTTCTGGGACTTCTCCGGCTACACGCCAATCAGCGGCGATCCTAGATACTTCTATGACACGATGCATTATCGCAATTCAATTGGCAACATGATGCTTGGTTATATCTTCAAGGACGACAATGCATATGTGCCAAGCGGTTTCGGACATTTGACGACGAAAGATAATGTTGCGGAGCACGCAGCTGCCGTATTCGAACGTCCAGCGGCAGCTTCTAAGGATGCTGTCGATATTCCAATTCTCGTCTATCATCATATCGATGATGATCCGTACGAGCCGAACTCGCTTATTACACCTCCAGCAAAATTCAGGAGCGATATGGAAGCGATCAAGGCGGCTGGCTTCAACGCGGTGCTGATCACGGATTTGATTGACTATGTAGATGGGAAGAAGGAACTTCCGGATAATCCGGTCGCCATTACGTTCGATGACGGATACTTAAGCAATTATGAGTATGGCTATCCGGTTTTGAAGGAATTGAGTCTCAATGCGACTATCTCGATTATAGGCTGGTCCGTCGGACGCGATGAGCATCGTCTTCCGGGCAAGCAGTTCTATCCTCACTTTACGTGGGAACAGGCGAAGATTATGCAGGACTCTGGCGTCATCGATATCCAGAACCATAGCTTCGACATGCATGAATCGAACCCGGATGATCCTAAGGTCCGCAGCGGTGTGCTGCAAATGTCTAATGAATCTGCCGCGGATTACGCGAGAGCGCTCCATTCCGATATCGGAGGCATGGCGAAGTCGGTTGAGGAGCAGCTTGGCAATACGGTGAATGTATTTACGTATCCGTTCGGCTTCTATTCTCATTTGTCGGAGCAAATTTTGAAAGATATGGGGTATCGCGCTACCTTATCGACCAAATCGGGCATCAGTCAAATCGTCAAAGGTGATCCCGAATCGCTTTTTGCGCTGAAGCGTATTAATGGCGGGCCTGAAGTGCCAAGCGAAACGCTGGTGGCAAGGCTGCAAGGGAAATAGGACGGATATTGAACAGGGACGGATTAAGTTCCGCTAAGCAATAGCGCAATGAAAGAGACTGTCGGGCATTTGGCCTGACAGTCTCTTTGTCATTCGCATAAGGATGGAGGCCGTGCGTCCAGCCACTAGAGCTATTGTAAAAGGATACCCATAGCTCAGTTAGTACCTTTAATTTCTAGCCTGTGGATGGATTGTTCGGTGCATGGCCCTTTTGGTTCCGATGTTGTGCCACAGTACCTGCTACGTCATTCTCGGCTTGCCTAGAGCGAATCGCGTACGACACGTTTTTGCCTGCTGAGGAGCGCTGCTTGTGACGACCCATACTCGGATTCCTCCATTGTGCGTATTTTGGCCCGCGTAGGCGAGCACTACTAGGTTCTCCGATTACGCGTTGATCTATCGCGGGAATGCCAGCCATGGCGGGGGGCGGATAAAAAAGAAAGAACTGGCAAACGATAAGCACGTCTAACTCATCGGTAGCCTAGGGAGATGTCTATGAATGACCACAATACGCCGCTGGCCAGCCGTATCGAAGAGACGCAGGAGATGCTTGAGCGTTTTTTGAACGATTGCAGCGACGCCTCGATGTATCACTTTCGAATCGGCGAGCAATTGTCCGGCATGTTTGTTTTTTTCAGCGGATTGACGCATGAAGACCGAATGGACGAGCTTCGGCAAGAGATGGCGGGCTGGAGATTCCATCCTGATAACACTACATTTCAACAGCAATTCCAGTATAAAATTACAGGCTTATGCTCGGAAGAAATATCTACCCTGGAAGAGATCATCGATCATATAACGACAGGCAGCGTTATTCTGCTTGTAGATGGCATTGACCGCGGCTATGCCTTTTCCTTGGCAGAGTGGCGCAAGCGAGCCATCGAGGACCCTGCTGCGGAATCTGTCATTCGCGGTCCGCGTGAAGGCTTCACGGAAAGCATGATCGATAACCGCGCCATGCTGCGGCGCAGGCTCAGAAGCCAGAAGCTGAAGATGAAAGGAATTGAAGTGGGGCGAATTACTCAGTCGCATATTACGATCGCCTATATCGAAGGGCTTGCGGCACCGGAGCTGGTACGGGAGGTAGAAGATCGAATCGCGATGATCGATATTGACGGCGTGCTGGAAAGCGGCACGATTGAAGAATATATCGAGGATCAGCCGTATTCACCTTTTCCGCAGCTGCTGAGCACGGAGCGGCCGGATGCAGCCGCCGCGGGACTGCTGGAGGGCCGCGTTGTCATATTGACCGACAATACCCCAATGGCCCTTATTGCGCCTGTCAGCTTGTTCTCCTTGCTGCAATCGCCGGAAGATTACTACGAGCGGTTTCTTATCGCGACGGCGATACGCTGGCTCCGGTACTCCTTTTTCTTTATTGCGCTGCTTGTTCCCTCCGGTTACGTGGCTCTGCTGACGTATCATCATGAGATGATTCCTTCCGCATTGCTGCTTAGCATCGCCAAGTCAAGGGAAGCTATACCGTTCCCCGCGCTTATGGAGGCATTCATGATGGAGACGATGTTCGAGGCGTTAAGGGAAGCCGGGGTACGCCTGCCCAAGCAAGTTGGCGCCGCTGTTAGTATCGTGGGTGCGCTGGTCATTGGCCAAGCTGCGACCTCTGCCGGACTTGTATCTTCTCCGATGGTTATGGTCGTTGCGATAACGGGTATCGCTTCATTTCTGCTGCCGCATTATTCTGTCGGCATATCCATCAGGCTGCTTCGATTTCCTATGATGTTTCTGGCAGGGATATTCGGCTTGCTTGGACTTCTCATGGGCATTATCGGCATAACCATTCACCTCTGCTCGCTGCGGTCCTTCGGCTTGCCTTATTTGTCCCCAATGGCGCCGATGATGGTCGGAGAATGGACGGACGTCATTATGCGTCCGCCGGCCTGGCTTCCACGCAAACGGCCAAGGCTGACGAACAGTGGAGGCGGCTTGCGCAACAAGTCGGGCATGCACGTATCCAAATTGCATCGAAAACAGGAGTGAGAATAAGGGTGCGCCATCTGATACGTGTCATTGCAGCAATTGCGACGGTCACTCTACTAACGGGCTGTTGGGACCGGATCGAGGTCAATGATATCGCCATCATATTGGGAGCGGGTATTGATCAGGAGAAAAATAATAGAGTGAAGCTGTCTGTTGAAATCTTTTTGCCGTCTCCCGGGGGCAATGAAGCGGGAGACGGACAGGAGCAGATGGACAGTCAAAATAAAAACGGCAATATTCTCGTATCCAGCGCTACGGGCACTTCTATGGCAGACGCGATGTCCAATTTGCAGGAAAGGCTGTCGCGCAGATTATATTGGGGCCATAACAATGTGTATGTTTTCGGGAAGGAACGGGCGGAGCGCGGCTTCAACGATGACCTGGACTTCTTCCTGCGCTATGTACGCGCACGGGAGAGAACGAATATATACGTGACGCAAGGTAGGGCTATCGAAGTAATGGGCGTCATACCGAGGCTGGACCAAAATCTGATGGAGGCACTCACAGAGCTGTCAAAAACAGAGGTCAGCATCGACGTGGATTTGAAAAAAGTAATGGAGCAGATTGTGGAGACACCGGAGCAGACGTATACGGTGCCGTATATTCTGACCAGCGCCGTCATGTCCGAGAAGAAGCATCTGCGCAATGCCAACGTTCCTTACTTCAAAGGGTTGACCATATTCAAAAAAGGTCAAATGATTGGAAGTCTGAACAACGAGCTGACGCATGGCTACTTCTGGATTACCAATCAGATCAAACCTAGCACTATTCTAACGGCAACAGTAGCAAAAGAGGAAACGATCGCTGTTCATTTGACAATGAGCAAATCGAAGCTTCGTCCTAAGATCGATGGCAGCGGCAAGTGGACTATGGATCTGCTTATTGAATGCGAGGGGAATTTGATTCAGAATGCAAGCCAACTGGATTATTCCAAGCCGGAGCAAATTATGCAGATGGAGGTTTTATTCGAGCAGATGATCAAAGATAAAGTCGATAAGTCCCTGAATATGATACAGCAAAAATATAAGTCGGATATTGTGGGCTATAGCAAGCTGTTTCGAAGAAAGTATCCTAAGCAATGGGCCATTGCCAAATCGAGCTGGAGTGAAACCTTCCAGAAAATCGAGACGAACACAGAAGTGAACATTCAGATTCGTAGACCCGGAGCGCTTGTGAAACAAATCAATAACATCCCAATGGAGTGATACGCGCATGTCCATCCCTTTAATGATGCTCGTCTGGTTATTTGCGCTAGGGTTTGGCTATACGAGCGGTTCTTGGCGCGGCTTGCAGAAGCGAGACGCTTGGATCGTCTGTACGCTGCTTCTGTTAAGTTTGGCGTTAACGGTCGGAATAGCGATCAATCCGCAGCTGCCTAATCCGACAGAGTGGGTGGAGCAGGCCTTGAGTCCGCTAAAGCCGCTGCTGGAGCCGGTGAATTAAGATGCTGAACGGGAAAATTTCCTCCGTCCAGCTTGCGGTCATCATGTTTCAGTTCGTTCTAAGCTCTACTGTGCTGCTAATGCCGTCTATTACGACACGATTATCAGAGAAGGATATGTGGCTTACTCCGCTTCTCGGAATGGGATTAGGTTTTCTTGTCGTGTGGCTGGCTTACAAGTTGTTCAAGCTCTCCCCGGAAGGCTCGATTGTGAGGCTGATGGAATCTCTGTTCGGGACCTTTCTTGGCAAGATAGTCAGCATTCTCTTTATTCTGTTCCAATTCCATATCGTGGCAATCTCCACACGCGATTATGCGGAATTTATTGAGTCTAATTTCTTTCTGGAGACACCTATTGTCGTCATTATCGGCACGATGCTAATCTTGTGCGGTTGGGCGGTAAGAAGGGGGTTCGAGGTTATCGCGCGTACTGGACAAATCTTTGTACCGATCATTACCTTGTTCACCGTGCTTATTCTTATCCTTCTTATTCCTGAGCTGAATCCCCTTCATTTGCTGCCGTTTATGGAGAGAGGGGCAGGGCCCTTGCTTCAAGGCTCGCTTGTTGTGGACGGATGGTTCAGTCAATTGCTGCTTGCCGTCTATATTTTTCCATTAGTTCGCGATCAGGACAATATTCGAAAATGGGGCTTTTGGTGCGTGATCGGCATTACGTTCGTCATGCTGGCCTCGAATTTGGCTGTTTTTATGCTGGTAGGCGAGAGCGCTGGCTATTATACCTATCCTGTTCTAATGGCGGCACGCTATATTGCGTATGCCGAGTTTTTCGAGCATTTGGAAGCGATAGTGATGATGGTGTGGGTACTGGGCGAGTATATCAAAATCAGCGTCTATTATTATGTGATTACGCGAGGCATCTCCGATACGTTCCGACTTAAGAAGCCTGAGGTTATTGTGATGCCTGTCGGGCTGCTGCTGTTATTTGTATGCTTCTGGGTCGGACCTGACTTTCAGACAGTCTCTTCGTTCATCGCCAATACGGGCACCAGCTATATATTGATCGGATTTGTCCTGTTTCCATTGCTGCTTTGTATTCTTGCCGTCATACGGGGATGGTTCAAAGGACTCGGTACTAGTACAAAATAGTACTGTTCGGCATGCGGGAATTTCCTTATAGTGGATATATAGAAATAGATGTCCATGAGAGGAAGTGTGATGGGATTGGCTGCAAAGGGAACGTTTTGGTCTCGTGTGCTGACGGGATTGTTTTTCGTGCCGTTAATTTGGCTTGTCGGTTTTTTTGTGTATATCTTCGCCGCTTTGTCGGGGGCGGGATTCTTTTATATTTGGCTCATCCTATGCGTATGTGCAGTGCTTACAGTTATGCTGGTGCTAGGCTTGGGCGAATGGCTGAGGCGAAAAGTATACTGGAGCATCATGGGCGGTTTGACGCTTGTTTTTATCGTTGTTATTTCCGGTTATGAGCTGAATGGGATGTATCAAAACAGCATCCCCAAAGTGGTGGAGGGTGAAGTTGATCTGAAAGCCTATGAGCCATTCGTTCGGGGCTCCAAGGCTGCCGTTCTGAATGAGGCGGCTACCTTCAAATTGAGAGATGAATTGCCTGTTTTGGACGGAGCTACAGCTCTCTATCCCCTTTATTCCGCTTTCGCCATGGCAGTCTATCCGGAGAAGGACTATGATGTACATCGCAGCGAGGTGCGCTCGACGAAAACCAGTCAAGCCTATGAGAGTCTCTTCTCGGGAGAAGCAGACCTGATCTTTGCAGCCGAGCCATCCGAGCGGCAGCGCGGCGATGCGTTGGCTGCTGGCGCGGAGCTTGCGCTGACGCCGATCGGGCGTGAAGCGTTTGTGTTTTTTACACATGCCGATAATCCGGTTACTGGTCTTACATTAGAGCAGATTCAGAATATCTATGCTGGAAACATCAAGAGTTGGGATGAGCTGGGCGGCAAACGTGCGGCTATCAGGGCATTCCAGCGTCCGGAAGGCAGCGGCAGTCAATCGGCGCTTCAGCGGTTAATGAGAGGGAGAAGCCTAACTAATCCGCCGCAGGAAGATGTGGCGGCAGGCATGGGCGGCATCATCGCGCGTACGGCAGACTATCGGAATTACCCTGATGCAATCGGGTTCACCTTCCTTTACTATGCGACAGAAATGGTTAGAAATGGGGAAATTAAGCTGCTCGCTGTGGATGGCGTCTATCCAGATCGGGAAAGCATTGCAGACGATAGCTATCCGCTCAGCAGTCCTTTCTACGCTGTGACGGCAGGAACAAGCAATCCTCATGTCGAATCTTTCATAAACTGGATACGGTCAGAGCAAGGCCAGAAGCTTGTTGAGAAGACGGGCTATACGCCGCTGCTCGTACCGTGACAACGAGAGAGGAGCAGAACATTTTGAAGCCTACTATCTTTGTAGATCTTGATTTGCCAAAAGCTGTATTGAACTATTTGGCGGAGCATTGCTCGGTTGATGCTTGGACGGAAGAGGATACGGTTCCCAGAGAGGAGCTACATACAAGGTTGGCCCCTGCAGAGGGATATTTAACGGGCGGCAGGCGGATTGATGAGTCGCTGCTTGAGGCAGCGCCGAATTTGAAAGTAGTCAGCTCGGTAAGCGTTGGCTATAACCACTTTGATATTGATGCGATGAAGCGTCATGATGTAACGGGGACGCATACGCCGGAAGTGCTGGATGAGACGGTAGCAGATCTTGTATTTGCGCTTATGCTTGGCAGTGCCCGCAGAGTGGCTGAACTTGACCAGTATGTCAGAGATGGCCGCTGGAAGAGAGGGGATGATGGTGTTCTGTTCGGCTTGGACGTGCACCATGCGACTGTGGGCATCATCGGTATGGGGCGTATCGGAGAAGCGGTAGCTCGCAGAGCTGCGCATGGATTCGGCATGAAGGTGAACTATCATAACCGCAGCCGCAAGCCGGAAGCGGAAGCGAAGTATGGGGCCAGCTATATGGAGCTGGACGAGCTGCTGGCCGCTTCGGACTTTGTTGTCATGTTAACTCCATTAACGAATGAGACAAAATCATTGATAGGCCGACGAGAATTCCGTCTGATGAAGTCATCAGCGATCTTCATTAATGCTTCCCGTGGAGCCACAGTTGATGAGCCGGCACTGATTGAAGCCTTACAGGATGGCACCATTCACGCGGCTGGACTCGATGTCTTCCAGCAGGAGCCGCTGCCTGCCGATCATCCGCTGCTAACGCTTCCCAATGTACTGCTGCTGCCGCATATTGGCTCAGCTACGGAGAAGACAAGAGACGCAATGGCGATGCTGGCGGCACGCAATCTCGTAGCTGTGCTGCAAGGCGAGGAGCCGCCTCACCGCGTTCCGGAATTTAAAGTATAGTCGAATCTCTTTCAACTTGGAGGGGCCGTCCTAATAGTCTTTATGACTTAAGGACGGTCCCTTTTCTATTGGCTATAGAAACGCGAAATAGCGCTGCCATAGATACTCAGCAGCGCCATCTTGTATAATTGTTCAGTTACAATTCAATAACCGGGATCTTCACGACCTCAACCCGGTTAGAGAAGAAGGTTGCGCCACCGCCCATATCGGCCAACCGCTGTGGAGTGAGCGAATTTACAGCGCTGCGGCCTTCCGCTTCATCATCCCACCAGAGACCTTGTGTCACCAGTACGCCTGGCAGCACGTCTGTGCCGATCTTCAGCGTCAATCGTACCTCACCGCGATCGTTGCGTAATAGCACGCGCTCTCCATCAATAAGCTGTAGTCTGCTTGCATCATCGGCATGCATATGCAGTGTCGGGCGCTTCTCCAGCTTTTGCAGCTTTGCTTGATTGGCGAAGGTCGAATTGATATAGCTATGATTAGGTCCCGATGTCAGCAGAAAGGGATAAGTCTCCGGCTCAGCAAGCGGCGTATAAGTTGCTACAGGAGGCAAGCCGGCTCCGCTCATCGACTCGGAATAAAGCTCGATCCTCCCGCTAGGTGTCGGCAGACGGTTCGTCTTCGGATAGCGGGTACCGTCTCCGGCTTTTATCCAATCGTTTTCCATTAGCGAATCGAACGTCACATGCTTCAGCAACGGATTATGGTCGCTATCCAGCGCGATCCGAATCATGTCCTCTTCGGTCAGATCGAACAGCTCCGGCTCGAAGCCCATCCGTAAAGCCAATTCCTTGAACAGCGTAAAGTTTGATTTGCTTTCACCTGCTGGCGGCATAATCGGTTTGCCGATTTGAATGTAATGATGCCAGTAAGAGGAGTAAAGGTCCAGATTCTCCAAATGGGCTGTCGCTGGCAAGACGATATCCGCATATTTGCAAGTATCGGTCAGGAATAAATCATGGGTCACTGTGAATAGATCATCCCTCATGAACCCGTCTCTGACCTTCTGTTGATCGGGTGCGACGATTGCTGGGTTGCTGTTGTAGACGAACAGCATACGGATTGCAGGCTCCAGCGACGTAAGCGCGTCTCCAAGCTGATTCATATTAACGGTGCGTACGTTCGGGTCCGGCAATAGATCTTCGCGTTCGATGGCAGCATTATTAAATCGGGCATACCAGCTATTGCCCTTCATCGCACCGCCGCCGATTTCCGCCCATTGGCCAGTCAGAGCAGGAAGACAGGCGATGGTGCGGACGATCATGCCGCCGTTGTCATGATGCTGCAATCCGTTGCCAATCCGAATGAAGGATGGAGTAGTCGTGCCGTAGGCATGAGCCAGCTCTTCAATCTTCTCCACTGGAATGCCGGTAAGCTCAGATACGACGGCTGGCGAATACTTGGCAGCCTCGCTTCGCAATTCATCGTAGCCAACCGTATGGTCTCGAATAAATTCGTCCTTCACATGACCGTCACGGATCAGAATATGCATGAGGCCAAGGGCCAGCGCTCCGTCGCTGCCTGGCCGCAGATGGATGAACTCATCCGCCCAGGAGGAGGTGCGGTTGCGGTGAACGTCGATATGAATAATACGCGCGCCTTGCTTGCGCGCTTCTGTCGCCAGCATCGTCTGATGCATATTGGTCGAGACCAAATTGGCTCCCCAAATGAGGAATAGCTTCGTATGAACCGTCTCCTCGGGATCGATGCCGATGGAGCCGCCCATTGTATAGCTGTAGCCTTTTGATCCGGCGGCATTGCAGATTGTACGGTCAAGCTTGCTTGCGCCCAAGCGGTGAAAGAAGCGTCGATCCATGCCTTCGGCATTCAAGACGCCCATATTGCCGTAGAAGCTGTAAGGCAATATGGCTTCGGCTCCGCTCTCGTTCATAATGGACTTCATTCGGCGCGTGATCTCTTCATAGGCGTCTTCCCAGCTGATCCGCTCGAATTGAAGGGAGCCCTTGGGACCTGTCCGGCGCATCGGGTAGAGCAGCCGATCGGGATGATGCACACGGTCTGGCAATTGTCTGACTTTATTGCATATGGCTCCTCTTGTGACGGGATGGTCGGGATCACCGGTTACGCCCGTGACGCGTCCGTCCTGAATCGTGACGTGGAGGCCGCAAGTGTCTGGGCAATCGAACGGACAGACGGAACGTACCACGCCGTTGTGAGTATAAGTAGTCATTTGTATCATCACTCCGGATATCGTTAGGTTCTGAAAAATTAGATGGCTTGTCTCTATTATACGTGCTGCCGACGCTCATTTAAATACGCGGACGGGGTGTGGCCCAGCGTACGCTTGAAGACCCGCTGGAAGTACGTAACGTCAGAATAGCCCAAGTAATCGGAAATCTCCGATACCGTCAGCAATGATTCCGTCAGCATGTAGACGGCGGTACGCATGCGAAGGCTGTGTACAAACTCGCTGATGGTTCCTCCAGTCGTCTGGCGGAACAGGGAGGCTGCGTGGTTAGGCGACCTGCCAATGCATGTCCCCAAATGCTCCTTCGTTACTTTGCCCCGATAATGATCCTGTATATAAGCTTTCATGCGATCGGCATGCTGCAGAGTAAGGGATGTTTGCGCACCTCGTTGCAGCTCCCGGCTCCATAAAGCCAGAGTCTCAAGCGTAAGCGCAGCTGACCGCAGCTTGACGTACGGCATGTTTTCTTGCCATTCCTTCCATACCGTGCGCAGCCGTTCGATCATCATCTCGTAACAGCCGGCCTTCGCTTTGGTGAATGGGCGGCTCCCAAGCAGCGGCACGCCTTCTTCATTGAAGTTCTCCATCATCCGAAAGGTCAGAACAAATTGTTCATGGAAGACGGTAGGAACGCTTTTAGCGTAGTAGTCTACGCCGGGAGCGATAAACATAAAGTCGCCTTTCTCCAGCAGCAGCTTCTCTCCATCTATCCAGTAGACGCATTTTCCATAGGTCATCACGACAAGAATAGCCGTTGGAGTATGGGAGGACCGCTCTTCGTACCAGTTCATCCCTTGGTGTAAGCACAATTGTTCAAACGACAGCATACGACACCTCGAATCATACTATAATATATTCATCATACTATAATGCATGTACGATGTCGCTTTTTTCCTCTACAATGGACGAAGTTAATAATGGAGGGATGACGACATGAGTCTAACGAAGATCGTATGTACGATGGGACCGTCCAGCAATTCGATTTCTATACTGAAAGAAATGATGAATGCGGGAATGAATGTAGCCCGATTGAATATGGCACATGGTGAGTTAAGTGATCATAGCGCGCGCATATCGCTAATCCGTGAATCGGCTTCGGCCGCATCGGCAGTTGTATCGGTCATGATGGATATTAAAGGTCCGGAAATCCGGATTGGTCTGCTGGAGGAAGGCAGTTATGAACTGAAAACAGGCGACAAGCTGACCCTGACAAGCAGAGCTATTACAGGCAATGGAAGCTGTGTAGCTGTTAATTACCCTGATATGCCAAAGGTTGTTCAAGCAGGCGACAAAATCTTAATCGACGATGGTCTTATTGAACTCAGCGTCGATGAAGTTGAAGATACAGAAATAATTTGCAGTGTATTGAACGGCGGCCCGTTGAAGCCGCGTAAAGGCGTCAATCTTCCAGGCATCCGCACCACTCTGCCAGGCGTTACGGATCGTGATATTAAGCATATTGCTTTCGGCGTAGAAGAGGGCGTGGATATGATCGCTATGTCTTTTGTGCGCAAAGCGGAGGATGTATTGCAAGTAAGACAGCTGCTTGAGGATGCGGGCGCAGGTCACATTCAGATTATTTCCAAAATCGAGAATGAAGAGGGCGTTGAGAATTTGGATGCGATCATCGAGGTATCCGATGGCATTATGGTTGCCCGCGGCGACCTGGGTGTCGAAATTCCTGCCGAAGATGTTCCGATGATTCAGAGGGAAATGATCCAGAAGTGCAATTTGGCCGGCAAACCGGTTATCGTGGCCACACAAATGTTGGATTCGATGCAAGTGAATCCGCGCCCTACGCGTGCGGAAGTCAGTGACGTCGCTAATGCCGTACTGCAAGGAGCCGATGCGGTCATGCTGTCCGGCGAGACAGCTGCAGGCAAATATCCGTTGGAATCGGTCCGCATGATGGCTATGATCGCAGAACGCGCAGAGTCGACGATCGATTATACGGAACAATTCCGCAACAGGCTTGCCGCACCGTCTACTTCGACGACAGAAGTGATCAGCCAAGCTGTGGTGAGCTCGTCTCTACAGCTCGATGCCAAGGCGATTCTGGCGCCGACCGAGAGCGGCTTTACAGCGCGTATGGTGTCCAAATACCGGCCGAAAGCGCCGATTATCGCCATTACGGCTCATGATCATGTCTTGCGCCGACTGACGCTTGTACGCGGTGTTGTGCCGGTTAAGGGCGAGTGGGCGGACTCTACGGATGCAATGTTTAAGTCGGCAGTGCGCAGCGCGTCCCGCACGCAATTGCTGAAATCAGGTGACTATTTCGTCATCTCCGCAGGGATTCCTAGCGGAAGAGCAGGCGCAACGAATCTGATACAAATTCAACAAATGGAATAGAAGGACGGCTGAAGCTATTTTGCCAGGAGGGTATTGACAGAACTCCATCAAGGTGACAGAATAGGTAAGGTTCCGTTCAAGAACGAGCAGTTCAACTATTTGTGCATACATTTCGTATAACCCCACATAACGGCTTCGGACACAGGGTGGGGGTTTCTACGGGAAGCCTAACTTCCTTGCTACGAATGGCAAATCTTATGATGACATAAGATTTGCTATCCGTAGCTTTTTTGCGTTCGCGCAACATTCAACGTAGCATCAAGGGGAGAGAGAAAAATGAAATACATGATATCCGTGTTTATCGGATCAGCCAGTTATGGCATTCTATCTACATTCGTCGTACTAGCATACGGCCAAGGCTATAAGCTTGGCGAGGTTGTCGGAACTCAGCTAATGGTCGGTTTCTTATTGTCCTGGCTATTCGCAACGTATGTGGAGCGCAGGCAAAAGCGATCTGCTGATTCAGGATCAGCCAAAGGGAGCGGTGGTGCTAAGACGGGCCGAGGCGGACTTGCTTGGAAGACGCGGCTGCTTCTGATGGCTGCCGGACTGCCTACAGCTATTACAGGTCTGATCTATTATCAATCGCTACGCTATATTCCGGCGTCGCTTGCCATTATATTATTGTTCCAATTTACATGGATCGGTGTACTGCTGCAGTCTATCAGGCAGAAGAAGCGGCCCAATCGGGCCATTCTTACTACACTCGTCATTTTGCTGGGTGGGACAGTGCTGGCTGCAGGGATTATGGAGCAGGGCGGAGGCACCTTCCATCTGCTGGGTGTGACATTGGGCTTCTTGGCTGCCATAAGCTACACCCTCTTTATTCTGTTCAGCGGCAAAGCAGCGCCGGAAGTGGCGCCGGCCACCCGCAGCAAGTGGATGCTAGCAGGAGGCATGACGTTTGTCTTCATCCTGTTCCCGCCAGCGTTTCTGTGGAATGGCGATCTGTTCAGCAGCCTCTTTTTGTTTGGTTTGGTGCTTGGCTTGTTCGGCGCCTTTATTCCGCCACTGCTCTTCACCTACGGGGTTCCGCATATCGGTGAAGGCATGGCTGGCATTCTTGGAGCGGCGGAGCTGCCTGTAGCGGTCTTGTTATCGTCCATCGTCCTGCATGAGCATGTATCTTGGCTGCAATGGACAGGAGTCATTGTTGTGCTGGTGGGTGTAGCTTATCCAGAGCTTGCCAAGATGGCCAAACGGAATAGGCGCATGGCTCCCGGTATCGGGGCGTAAAGCATAAGTTGGTAAAGTTTTTTTTAACTTGTTTTTGTCCTATTCGGCTTCCACGGAATGGCAGTATACTTAGGTTGTCGGGCCGACGTACTACGTGAAGGAAGGGAGCTGATCCGTGTGATTCACAACTTAGAGGTGGTCTCCGTTTAACGGAGATTACCGTAATCGAAGAGGCCTTCGGGCCTCTTTTTATTTTGATAAAATGATATTGTGATTGAAATTGGTTTTCTTTATAATGGAAAGTGACGCTTCATATGAAGCCGGGGACCACCCCAAAAAAACTACTCTAGAAAGGGAGGCGGCAAGAAATGAAAAATGCATTTCTGAATGACGCACTGCAAGCGAAACGTTTGAACATATTTGAGGAGGATTTATACCGTGAACTACAAAAATGGAAGAGACGTGCTTCCCCCTAGTCTCCTATTGGAGCTGCAAAAATACATTCAAGGCGATCTGATCTATATTCCAAAACCGTCGAACCAGCGCGCAAGCTGGGGTGAAGTAAGCGGTACACGCAAGCTTCTGGCGGAGCGCAACAAGGAAATTTTCCAACACTACAGCAACGGTGCTACTGTCGCCGAGCTGGAGCGTAAGTACCATCTGTCTAGTGAGAGCATCCGCAAAATTATTGTGAAGACGCGCTAATGATACATGACGAGCGGACAATAGACAAAGAACCTCCCAAGCGGCGCAATGGATGCGGCGGGAGGTTCTTTTTTTGCTTATGACGGCTCATGCGAGCTTAGCCATCAGTGGACGTTCGATGTTGGAAGCGGCACTCTCGTTCTCGGGTATTTGTAATCGTCACGATAACAATTCGTATCCGTATCATAGACGGATTGAGAGAGTCGGTGGGATACTTCGAATATGGGCAGGTCCGGATTGACATGCAGCGCAGAACCGTAGAACGAACAACCCTCAAAGTGGAAGTTCAATGTCGTAATGATAATGACACAGTTCGTAAAGCTGCAATTTTTGAAGCTAAAGCTGTCAAAGTTGATCGTCTCGTTGTGAAAGCTTTCATTCATAATCCATTTCATGCGCAACGCTCCTCTGCTAGTTATAGGCGACATGCCTATCATCCTATCAGAACCGTGCTGAAATGTTTGTCGCAACATGGTCTTGCGCCTGAATACTTATCGACACTAACCCCAATCTTCCTCCACAAGTCTTTTGTTAATGGCAACCCCCGCCTCATAGCCTTCACTGGCCGATCCAATCAGTCCTGTAAAATAATGCTTGGCGTCGCCGATAATATATAATCCGTCGATCCGTGTGCTTCCATGCTCCTGCGTCTCGTATTGGCCGTCTTGTTCACGTCCAACGCCTAGCGTGCTGGGGATATCCGTCGCGTCCCGAGCACCGGTATCCGCGAGGAAGGCAAAGCGCCGGTCAACCTCTTGTCCATCCTCCAAGATGATTTTCACAAGCTGACCGTCGCGATTGCTGAACGACTTAATCGGCTGCTCAATTAAAGAGATACCGTGCTGCTGAAGCGATGTTTTCTGGTCAAGCGTCAGCGTTGAAGCTCCGTCAGTGAAAACCATTAAGTCTCTGCTCCAATTAAAAATGAGCCGCGCGTAATCGAACACGGACTGCCCGCTGCCGATTACGGCAAGCGGCTCTCCGCGATGCTCCCACCCGTCGCAATACGGGCATGGAAAGACGGAGATGCCATAAGCATCCTGGATGCCGGGAATAGGGGGCAGCTGATCGCGAGCACCAGCGGCTACGATAAGATATTTGCTGCGATAGGACTTACCGCTTGAAGTCGCGATATGGAAGTGATTCTCTTCCCGTGCGGCTTGTATCGCGGTGTCCTTCTCTATTCTGACAAGCTCGTAAGCTTGCAAATCCTTTCGTCCCAGCTCCCTGAACGCCGATGGGGCAATGCCGTCCCGTGTCAGGTAGCCATGGGAGCTTCTCGCAGCCGCATGGCGGGGATTATCCTCATCTATAATAATGACCGATCGCAGCGCGCGGCCAAGAACAAGCGCGGCACTAAGTCCTGCCGGGCCTCCGCCAATAATCGCAACATCCCATACATTCATCGTATGTCTCCTTTTTTATTCTGAATGTCATGCTTATTCCTTGCCGTAATCACTGTTATAATTGGACTAGTATGGCAAGGAATAGATTGACACTATTATGCCGGTTGGAGTTGAAAGTTATGCCTGATTACGAATGGAACAGCATGGCCTGGCATCCCGCAGTGATGTCCTGGTTTCGCCGCTCGTTCGGGGAACCTACGGACGTGCAAGCCAGAGCGTGGACATCGATTAAAGCTGGCAGTCATACGCTGATTGCCGCTCCCACAGGTTCCGGCAAAACCTTAGCCAGCTTGCTGCCTTGCGTGAATGCGATTGTTCAAGAGAAGACGCTTGGTGATACCCCTGTGCCAAAGGGGGTCAAGCTGTTATATATTACGCCGCTCAAAGCGCTCAACAATGATATTCAGCATCATGTACTTGCTTTCGCAGGCCAGATTGAAGACGAGGCCAAGACGCTTGGTATCCGGTGGCCCGGCTTCAGAAGCGGTGTACGGACAGGCGATACGTCTTCATCCCAGCGGGCGTCGATGCTTAGAAATCCGCCTGAATTGCTCATTACGACGCCTGAGTCGCTCTACATCCTGTTAACCTCGGAGCAAGGCAGGGGCATGCTGAGCGAAGTTCGTTATGTCATCGTGGATGAAATTCATGACTTGGCGGGAGACAAGCGCGGCGCTCATCTCTCTGTATCGCTTGAGCGTCTGGAGCATAACGCCGCTAATGGCGTTCGAATACAGCGAATCGGTGTATCGGCGACTCAAAAGCCATTGTGGAAAGTGGCGCAATTTCTTGGAGGATTGAAGAAGGAGTCGCTTCTTGTTGACAATGGCCATTCCCATGCTTCGGATAAAGAGCGTTATCCGCTTGGTTATGCGCTGAGGCCTGTCGAAATTGTCGAGAGCCATATGGAGAAGCGGATGGACGTCAGAGTTACGATGCCGGATACAAGCGTATCGGCAGGGACCAGGGACGGGGTATGGTTGCCCATTTTGCAACGCATTTTCAAGCTGATGGAGAATTGCACATCGGCGTTGTTGTTTGTGAACAGCCGCAGGTTGTGCGAGCGGCTAGTGCTGCGCATTAACGATCATGTCGGGTATCAGATGGCCAGGTCTCATCATGGGAGCATGTCCAAGGAGAAGCGGCTTGAAGCAGAAGCGATGCTGAAGAGCGGCGAGCTGCGTTGTCTCGTCGCCACATCGTCACTGGAGCTAGGCATTGACGTAGGCCATATCGATCTTGTACTCCAGATCGATTCCCCGCTTGAGGCGGCTTCCGGCATCCAGCGGATTGGGCGGGCCGGCCATGGGGTAGGCGATTTATCGAGGGGCGTTATCATCATCCGACAGCGGGGCGTCCTGCCGGAGGCTGCTGTACTGGGAGGATTAATCGCGAATCGGGAGATTGAGCCGATTCAGATGCCAGAGAAGCCGCTGGATGTCTTGTCCCAACAAATCATTGCCATCGTGGCGTCGTCAGAGATGACGGTGAATGATCTTTATCAGCTGTTGCTTGGAAGTTACAGCTACCGCGAGTTGGATATGGATCAATTGAAAAGCACATTGGCTGTACTGGCGGGATTGTATCCGTTCGCCCGGCCAATCCTGGATTGGAACCGGGATTCCGGCCTTTTGAGCAAAAGGGGAAATACCTCTATTGCTGCGATGACAGGCGCAGGCACAATCCCGCAATCCTCTCACTTTCCGGTGCATCATCTTGACAGTCGCACCCATCTTGGAGAATTGGATGAGGAATTCGTGCATGAGAGCCGTGTCGGCGATGTGTTCCTGCTGGGAACAAGCTCATGGATGATCCGCAAGATTGATAAAGACAGGGTATATGTCTCGGAGGCTGCGAACAGCTTCAGCGAGGTGCCGTTCTGGCGCAATGAGGGACCGGGACGGACACTTGCTCTTGGTATGAAGGTAGGCGAGCTGATAGAGTCGTTGTCTGCGCGTTTATCACTAGATCCTTCGCCTGACCGGTCCAGACATCGGCAATGGAGCAATTGGAGAAGTTCGTATTCAGGCGGAGAGGATCGGGTGGATGCCGTAACGGAGTGGCTTGGCAGCGAATATGGATTGGATGACTACACCGCGGGTGAATTAATGGGTTATATCGTATCGCAGCATGCCTTCAGTGAGCTTCCAACGGCGAGCCGAATCGTAATCGAGCATTACAAGGATATGATGAATCAGACACATGTGATCATTTTGAATCCCTACGGCAGACGTCTGAATCGGACATGGCTGCTTGCGATTCAGCGGCAATTCGAACGGACATTGCCCTATACGTTATATGGCAACGCCAAGGACAACGGCATTGAGTTCGTACTGCCGGAATGGGATGCTTCTTGGCTCCGAATGATTTGGGAGGTGACTCCCGCGAATGTGGAACCATTGCTGACGGAGGCGGTTACGGGGTCGCCGCTGCTCGCCATTGCGTTCCGCCGTATCGCTGAGACTTCGCTGCTGCTTGCAAGAAGCTTCACCCGTGTACCGATGTGGCAGAAGCGTCTGCGAAGCGAGGAATTGCTGCGAGAATCACTGCCATATGCGGAGTCCTTCCCGTTCTTGACGGAAGCGATGAAGGAATGTCTATACGATTATTTGGATCTTGTATCTCTTCGTTCGCTTCTGACGACGATCCAGGAGGGTGAGATTGAAGTTGTCGTGAGAGAGACGGAATATCCTTCGCCGATGGCAACGCAGTTTCTGGCGGACTATGTCAATATGAGATTGTATGAAGGCGATGGACTGGATGCGGCGACCAAAGCCGGACTTCTGCATATCAGCAAAGATTTGGCGGGTGAACTGTTCGGTCGCGATGCGGTGAAGCGAAGCATATCAGATGACGTACTGCATCAGGTTGAGGAGCGGATCGAGAAGCGTTCGGGATCGATCCGTTCCGCAGACGAACTTCGCTCCTTCTTGAAAATTCGCGGGGATATGAGTTTGTCGGAGCTGATTGCTCATGCAGGAGCAGAAGCGGTGACCTGGCTGCGAACGTTAGCGTCGAGCGGTAACGTAGAAGAGATCGATATGCGGAGCGAGCATGACAGCGATCCGCTGCCACGGTGGATATGCGCGGATGAAGCGGAGATTTATGCCGGATTTCCGGATGAAGCTTCTTCTTGCTTGTTCATCGTAAGCCGTTATGCCGAAGGAAGAATGTCATATACGGAGCCGGAGCTGTGTGAACGCTATCCCGTCCTTCAGCTTGAAGACGCTCGGCGGATTACGGAGGAACTGTTAAGTCAGGAGCTAATCAGACAAGCGCCATTCGCTGCGGATGACGAAGAACGGATATGGACTAGCAGCAAAGCGGCAGAGCAGATGGTCAGACTGTCGATTGGGGAGGCGCGTCAGCTAGTGCCGTCGATTGCCCCTTCCAAGTGGTGCGGTTATCTGGCATATCGACAGCATGCGCTGCAGGGCGCCCAGCTTCAAGGTCAAGAGGGACTGCTTGCTGTGATCGGTCGTATGCAAGGACTATTCCTGCCTGCGGTGCATTGGGAGAGCTTTCTCTTTCCTTCACGCTTGAAGGATTATCGCAAGGAAGAGCTAGATGCGCTATGCGCCACCGGGGAGGTGGTCTGGCTAGGAAGTAGAGGGGCCGGACAGAAGGAGGGCAGAATTGCATTCTTCCTGGCGTCAAATGCTGCGCTATTGTCTCCTTATGCGGAGGAACTGTTAACGAGAGAGACGGCTTATCCCGAGCTGCTTCGTTTGTTGAGGGATGGAGGAGCGAGCTTCTTGACACAGATCAGCCGTCAATACGGCAAGCCGCCGAGTGAGACGTTGAGCGATCTCTTGGAGCTTGCCTGGGAAGGCCACGCGTCCAATGATCAATTCGCTCCATTGCGTCTCGGGATTGGCAAGAAGGGCAAGGACTGGGCGCGAACCGGGTCAGGGTTCGGCAGATGGTATTGGACAGGCGCGCTGGCCGGCAAGTCTAAGGCGAGCAGCGGGGAGAACATGGACGATGAGCTGGACAAGCAAGCAGAATCTACGGGTTCACAGCTTCAAGGCAAGACGGGCTCTGCGTCCGCTTCACACTGGATTCACCAACTGATCGAATGCTACGGCATTATAACGAAAGAGCTTATTACGGCCTATACGCCTTTCCGCTGGGATGAGGTGCTGCCCGTGCTGGTCAAGTTGGAGGAATGGGGTACGCTCACGAGAGGGGTATTTGTCGAAGGAGCAGCAGCGATGCAATTCACCACACCGGAAATCGCCGAAGCACTAAGCAGTCCTATACCCGGGAAGGTAGAGGGGAAAGTAACCGTATTGTCTGCACTTGATCCAGCCAATCCGTATGGCTTGTTCATCGATTGGCCTGCCAAATCGCCAAGCGCTCCTTCTTATGCGAGGAAAGCCGGCAGTTATGTCGTGCTTAGCGGCGGCGATTGGCAATTCTGGCTGGAAGCGGGCGGAAAAAAAGTGTATGAGGTTGGGACGAAAAACGGGCGCAACGACAAGCTGCGGTTGGAAGCTCTTCGTACGATGTTCGGTGTAGTATTGCGCCGGCAAGGCTTAACGAAAATCGTCATTGAGGAATGGAATGGAGAGCCGATTTCGCAATCAGGGGCAGCGAAGCAGTTAGTCGATATTGGAGCGGAGCGCGATCGGAATGCGTATGTATTGTGGATGAGCAAGCTTTAATATGGCACGATAGGTTTTGATGATCGGTCAACTATAGGAATGGCTTCTTGCCTGACGGTATCGTCAACGGCGGGAAGCCATTTTTTTTGGCGAAAAAAAGCGCGGATCCTGCCATACGCGGAGAACATTCGACAATATTTTTATAAGTAAAAATTATAATTAAAATTCATTAATATGAGGAATATATATATAAGGATTATTTATATAACATACTTCATCTCATAAGTAAACTCGTTTATTCGGAACGATAAGGAAGGATGCGGAAGGAAAAAGGAGGAGAAGCGGGGTGGGTCTTCCTCAGCTAAAGTTACCCCATGATACGTTACATTATCGCCTTTTCCTGGAAATGACCGGGGGCCGCATTCATGTTAGCCTTGTAGTGACCAAAAAAACTGGGAAAGGTTGGGATGCAATTTGCGCGGAAAATGGTTGGCCTTCATTCTGATGACGATCATGCTGATCGGTGCATGCGGAGTGAATAATGAGGCCAATACAGGTACTGGTAATGGCAACCATGGCGGAAAAGATGGAGCGGGGCTCACTACACTGGAGCGGGCGGTGCAAAATGGCTATATTACCGTCGGCTTCGCAGGTGAAAATCCGTATGCGTATAAGAATGAAAAAGGTGAGCTTACGGGTGAGGCGGTAGAGATTGCCCGAGTCATCCTGGAACGGCTGGACATAGGAGAGATGAGAGGCGAGTTGACGGAATTCTCCGCTCTGGTAGCGGGCTTGCATGCCAAGCGATTCGATATGATTACGGCTGGCATGTTCATTAACCCGGATCGCTGCGCGGCTGTGCTGTTCGCTGATCCCGAATACAGTATCGGGGAAGGACTGGCGGTCAAATCGGGCAACCCGCTCGGGCTTAACAGCTATGCCGCTATCGCAGAGAACAAGAATGCCAAGGTGGCGGTAATGGCCGGCGCTGTAGAGATTGGTTATCTGACTGCTTCCGGCGTGTCGGAGAAACAAATGGTCATCGTGCCCGATCAGGATGCGGCGATAAGCGCGCTGCAGTCCGGCAGGGCAGATGCCATGACGATGACAGGTCCTGCGCTGCATTCCAGACTGACAGCAGCAAACGATCCCGGGATCGAGCGAGTGATGGATTTCGAGCAGCCCCTCGTCGACGGCAACAGTGTAACAGGTTACGGAGCCACGGCATTCCGTATGGACGATACGTCATTCCGGGATGCATTCAATGCTGAGCTGGCGAAGATGAAGGAAAACGGTGAGCTGCTGGATATTTTGACCGCTTTCGGTTTTACGGAGCATGAGCTGCCGGGGGACGCGACCGCAGAGCAGCTCTGCGAGCAATAAGATGATTCAGGTTATCGGCCAGTGGCTTCCGTATTTGATGCAGGGAGCATGGGTGACGGTCAAAATTACGCTGTTGTCGGGTGTTGTCGCTATGCTCTTCGCTATGTTATCTGGTCTAGGCAAGTTGTCTTCACTGACGCCGGTTCGCTGGTTAGCGAGCGGGTACATCGAACTGTTCAGAGCCGCTTCCTTGCTGGTGTTATTGTTTTGGGTATATTTCGCATTGCCTATTGCGGGTTTGGAGCTGTCCAAAACTTGGTCTGCCGTCCTGGCGATCGGTCTCAACATCGGCGCTTATGGCGGTGAGATTGTACGGAGCGCCATTCAAGCGATTCCGAAGGGACAATATGAGGCGTCCATCGCACTCAATCTATCGCCGCTTACCCGGATGCGCTCTGTCATTTTGCCGCAAGCGATTGTAAGAATGCTGCCCCCTATGGGCAATCTCTGGATCGAAATGCTGAAGGCGACCTCACTTGTCTATTTCATTACGATGGCGGATTTGACCTATGAGGCGATGATTCTTCGCAATAATTACTATACCGATACGCCGATCATCTTCGGGCTGCTGCTGCTCATTTATTATGTGCTCGCGTCCTGTATTGCGGCTCCGGTAAAGTGGCTGGAGCGCAAGCTCACAGCCTGGAGGTGAAGCGATGTGGAGCTGGGATTATGCAATGGACGTTAGCGTCATTCTGTTGCGCGCGCTTCCCGCCGCTTTATTGGCTGCGGCTTGCGGATTCGTTATTGCGTCGACGGTAGGACTTCTGATCGCTGCGCTGATCCGTTCGCGATTCGCTTCGGTAAGACGTGTGGCAAGCAGCGTGGCGCATTTCATCCGCAGCACGCCGCTGCTCGTGCAATTGTTTTTCTTGTATTATAGCTTGCCGATGCTCGTGCCGGTTTCGATGACGGCGTTTTGGACCGGGGCAATCGGCCTCGGACTGCATTACTCCACGTATATGTCGGAGGTGTACCGATCCGGGATTGATGCATTGCCGAAGGGACAATGGGAAGCGGCGACCGCATTGAATTTATCTAAGAGGCGGACATGGTTCTCCATTGTGCTGCCGCAAGCGATCCCGCCGGTGCTGCCCATTATGGGCAATTATCTAATCGTCATCTTCAAAGAAACGCCAACGCTGTCCGCTATCACTTATGTCGAGCTGCTGCTGCGCGCCAAGAATGAAGCTTCCGTCACTTATCGGGTATTCGAGCCTTTTACCATTGTGGGCATTATCTTTATCGTATGCAGCCTCATGATGTCCTTGCTCGTTGCACGGCTTGAGAAGAGATGGGGCAGACGGCCATCGGCATAAAAAGGAGGGAGCGTCATTATCGAAACGAAGTTTGCGCATGATCAAACAGAAGTTGCTGAGTCTGGTGAGTCCAGGCAGAGGAATAGTCTGAACCTTGCACAGGATGAGAGCGAGCCGCTGGTGGAATACCGCGGTGTGACCAAATCATTTGGCGACCTGGAAGTCATTAAAGGGATTGATCTTCGGCTGCATGCGGGAGAAAAGCTGGCTTTCATCGGTCCTAGCGGCTCCGGCAAAACGACATTGGGTCGAATGCTGATGACGCTGGAGCAACCGACGACAGGGACGTTAACGATTGATAACGAGCCCATCTGGCAAATGAAAGACAAGAGGGGCAACTGGAAGGCGGCGAACGAAGCTCATCTTCGGAGCATCCGGGAGAAGGTGGGCATGGTGTTCCAGCATTTCAATCTGTTTCCCCACCTGACGGTGGAGCGCAATGTGACATTGGCGCTTACGTCCGTACTGAACTTATCCAAAGAGGAAGCAATCGGGCGGGCCGAATCCATGCTGGAGAAGGTAGGACTGCTCGACAAGCTGCGCAACTATCCGTCGCAGTTATCGGGCGGACAGAAGCAGCGCGTGGCGATCGCCAGAGCGCTGGTGATGAGACCCAAGGTCGTGGTCTTCGATGAGGTTACTTCCGCCCTGGACCCTGAGCTTGTAGGGGAAGTGCTCGCAGTTATTAAGGAAATCGCCAAGGAAGGCGAGACGGCGATGATGCTCATTACTCATGAGATGGATTTTGCAAGAGAAGTTGCCGATCGGGTTATCTTCGGGGCGGAAGGGCTTATCGTCGAGGAGGGGACGCCCGAGGATATCTTCGAACGGCCCCAAAGTGAGCGGCTTCGTACCTTTCTAAGCCGGCTTTAGGAGGTGATTTCATGAATGGGAGCCATGCATCAAAGGTTATCTACCGCAAGCCGACGATCGAAGACGGCCAAGGCATATGGAAGCTGGTCAAACGTGCTGGCGGACTGGATGTCAACTCGGCATATTGTTATTTGATGCTATGCGACATGTTCAGTGAGACATGCTGTATAGCCGAGCAGGATGGACGCATGTGCGGATTTCTGTCCGCATTCCGAAAACCGGAGCAACCGGATACACTGTTCGTCTGGCAAATTGCCGTAGATCCTGTTCGAAGAGGCAATGGGATCGGCAGCTTGCTGCTCAAGGAAGTGATCTCGCGCAACAGCAACGACACTATTCATTATATCGAAGCTACAATCAGTCCGGGGAACATGGCTTCACGCAGCTTGTTCGTGTCCATGGCTCGCGAACTCGAGAGTGAATGCAAGATTTCGGAGCGCTATGAGGCCTCCATGTTTCCTGAAGCTCATGAGACTGAGCTGATGTTTCGGATTGGCCCAATTGCTATGGACAATTAATCTCCCCCCGTTTCCCAACAAAGGAGGATGACTATGACGGAATTGATTAAAAAGAATGCTCAGACGAAACGTTCGCTGAACGTATTCGATAGACTGGAATCTGAAGTTAGAAGCTACTGCCGAAGCTTCCAAACCGTCTTCACCAAAGGCAGCAATGCGATGCTGCATGACCGCAACGGAAAGACATATATCGATTTTTTTGCCGGCGCTGGCGCATTGAACTACGGACATAACAACCCGCATATTCGAACCAAGCTTATTGATTATTTGCTGGAGGATGGCATTACCCACAGTCTGGATATGGCGACAGATGCGAAGGAAACATTCCTGCTTCGCTTCCAGGAGACGATTCTGAAGCGGCGCGGGTTGTGTTACAAAGTGATGTTCCCTGGTCCTACCGGTACGAATTCAGTAGAGAGTGCCTTCAAAATCGCCCGCAAGGTAACGGGAAGAACTAATATCGTCTGCTTCACGAACGCTTTCCATGGCATGTCGCTGGGATCATTGTCGGCCACAGGGAACGCTTTCAAGAGGGGAGGTGCCGGGTTGCCGCTAAGCGGCACGACTTTCCTGCCCTATGACGGATATCTGGGTCCGCTCGTGGATACGACAGCGCTGCTGGAGAAGCTGCTGCAAGACCCCGGAAGCGGCCTGGACTCCCCGGCGGCTGTCATTGTGGAAACGTTGCAAGGCGAGGGCGGCTTGGCAGCTGCAAGCGGCAAATGGCTGCGCAGTCTGGAGCGTATATGCCGAGATAACGGCATCCTGCTCATCATTGATGATGTGCAGATGGGATGCGGCCGTACTGGTACATTCTTCAGCTTTGAGTCATCCGGCATTCAGCCGGATATTGTATGTCTGTCCAAGTCGATCGGAGGCTACGGATTGCCAATGGCGCTTACGCTAATCAAGCCGGAGCATGATATCTGGAAGCCGGGCGAGCATAATGGGACGTTCCGCGGCAACAATCTGGCATTCATCGCGGCATCCGAAGCACTCCGCTATTGGGATGATGATCGATTAGCGAAACAAATTCGGAATCATGCGGAAGTCATAAGGGACTTCCTTAGCCGTATGGCTTCCCGCTATAGCGACAAAATTATCGAAATCCGAGGCAAAGGAATGATTCAAGGCCTTGTATTCCAGCAGCCGGAAGATGCCTCCCGCTTATGTAAGCTGCTCTTTGAACGAGGCGTCATTATGGAGACATCAGGGCCGCATGATGAAGTGGCAAAGCTTATGCCCCCATTGACAATAGAAGCTGAAATGTTGCAGAAGGGATTGCAGAAGATGGAGTCAGCTCTGGTTGATATGTATACGGGCATAATGCCCAAAGCTGCTATGCAAATGAAAGGCTGAGAAATCGAAGGGAAAAGGTGGAGTGATGCGAGATGATTGTCAAGCAACTGGCTGAGATTAAGGGAACAAATCATGATATTGATACGCCAACGTGGAACTCCAGGCGTCTGCTGCTGAAGAAGGACGGGATGGGCTTCTCCATGCACGACACAATTATCAAGGCGGGAACGGAAACTCTCATCTGGTACCGTAATCATGTGGAGGCTGTTTATTGCATCGAAGGGGAAGGAGAGATTGAAGTGATAGGGGGAGGGACCTATCCGATTGCTCCCGGCATGCTGTATGCGCTGGATGGTCATGAAAAGCATCTGCTGCGAGCGAGAAGCCAGCTTCGTATGGTATGCGTCTTCAATCCTCCGCTTACAGGAGCTGAAGTACACGATCAGGACGGCGTCTATCCTCTAGTAGACGAGGAGAGTAGGGTATCGCGATAACGAAGACATGCCTCATAAGTCTAAATGAAATGAAAAAGGAGCTGATGGATGATGAATAGCAACCGAGCGAATACGATAATCGCAAGCGACCGCTATCCTTCCCGGATAGATGAAGTTCCCGTCAGATTGGATCGGAGGGATCCTGTTGTTTATAGCGAATGGACATCAGAGGGTCCCCTTACAGAAGTGCAATCCTCCTTCTACGAGCGGAATGGCTATTTGTTTTTGGAGCAATTCTTTTCAGACCAAGAGCTGTCTCTATGGAAAAATGAACTGAGCAGACTGCAAGAAGCTTACCGTGATCAGGAAGCTGCACATGTCATACGAGAACCGGAGAGTCGGGAAGTCAGATCGGTGTTTGCGGTGCATGAGCATAATGCGATATACCAGGATCTGTCGAACCATCCGAAGCTGAAAGCGATCACGTCGTATTTGCTCGGTTCGGATACGTATATTCATCAATCACGCATAAACTTTAAGCCGGGCTTTACCGGGAAAGAGTTTTATTGGCATTCGGATTTCGAGACGTGGCATGTGGAGGATGGCATGCCGGGCATGCGCGCTCTTAGCTGCTCAATCGCCTTAAGCGACAATTACGCTTATAACGGTCCGCTAATGGTTATTCCCGGTTCTCACAAAACGTTCATCTCTTGTGTGGGCCAAACGCCAGATGACCACTTCAAGGAGTCGCTTCGCAAGCAGGAGTATGGCGTTCCCGACCACGACAGCCTCCGCAGCTTGGCTGATGAGAAGGGCATTCAGATGCCGGTCGGCAAAGCAGGTTCTGTCCTCTTGTTCGATTGCAACCTCATGCACGGGTCTAGCAGCAACATCTCTCCGTTCCCTCGCAGCAATGTATTTCTGGTCTATAACAGTGTGGACAACCGGCTTGTTAAGCCGTATTCCGGGCAAAGCCCGAGGCCCTCTTTCATTGCGACACGAGCCTGATGACGAATCCAGTCTGGATCATTGCCCTTATTCTGGGCATTAACATAACGTACGTCTCTATGTTCACGCTTAGGCTAATTCTAGTCATTAAAGGGAAACGGACAGCCGCTGCACTTCTCTCAACAGTGGAAGTATTCGTCTATCTGGTAGGTTTGCAGCTTGTGTTGAACAATCTGTCCACACCAATCTATATGGCGGCCTATTGCATTGGCTTCGGACTGGGCGTCTATCTGGGCAGTCGAATCGAGGAAGCATTGGCGCTAGGTTATTCCGTTGTACAGGTTATCGCGGACACGCTTAATACCAGCTTGCCCGACCAGCTTCGGGCGAGCGGCTATGGTGTAACGGTATGGCAGGGAGAAGGACGGAACGGACCGAGGCTCGTCATGCAGGTTCTGGTGAAGCGAAGTGCGGAGAAGAAGCTGCTGGATGCTATATCGTCTGTTGCGCCCAAAGCGTTCGTCATCTCGCATGAGCCGCGGCATTTCCGCGGCGGATTCTGGGCAAAGCTGCTTGAGAAATAACGGATGAACAAGGATATCTTCCATAGTGGAGGGTATCCTTTTCTTATGGGGTTCGGTTGGCGTCACAAGCTTGAATCTGTATTCGCTTTCACCATTCTGGCGAAAATAATCTTACATTTAGGCGCTTGACAGCGGAAAGGAAGCGGACTATTATTTAAATAGTTTAAATATATAGTTCTAAGGTTTATAGTTCTAAGCTAAATGAAAGGAGGTGTCTCTATGCCAACGCTCGTCAGTCGTTTCCAACGTTCATTGACGCAGCTTAATCGGCTATTTGTTTCTGAAATCGTGGATCGTCTTGATTCCCAAGTGACAGGGACGCAGATGTACATGCTTCATTACATCAATCAGAGCGAGAGATGCCGATTGACGGAACTGGCTGAGAAGCTGGATGTCAAGCCAAGCGCGGTAACGGTAATGATTGATCGATTGGTGAAATCGGACTACGTGGTGCGAACCCATGATAAGGATGACCGAAGAGTCATTCTGGTCGAGCTCACGCCAACCGGCAAAGACATATTAGAGAAAGCTCAAGCCTTGCGCGAACAAATTGTCGGAGCCTATATAGACAAGATGGACCCAGGTGACGCCCGCATTGCGACGGACGTATTGGAGAAGATGGTGTTGATCGCCCAGGAGAACTCGAAGTGTCATGGACGGCATGGCCGCTAACCGAAATTATATTTCATTCATCCAAAGAGAAAGAAGGAGCAGGAACCAATGGAACACTTGTCCCACAAGCGAAAAATTACAATTATGATGGCCATTATTATGGCGATGTTCTTTTCCGCGATTAACCAGACGATCGTCAGTACGGCGATGCCACGCATTATTGCCGTTTTGAGCGGTATGGAATACTACAGCTGGGTCATCACGATTTATATGTTGACTTCGACACTGGCAACTGTGCTTGTCGGTAAGCTATCTGATATATATGGGCGGAAGCCATTCATATTAGCCGGTATTGTTATCTTTATGATAGGTGCATTCTTAACCGGATTTTCGAAAGATATTTTTCAATTGATTATTTATCGCGGTGTTCAAGGTGTAGGCGCCGGTATTATTATGGCTTCTGTATTTACGGCAGTCGGTGATTTGTTCTCGCCGCGCGAGCGTGGCAAGTGGACGGGAGTCATGATGGCCGTGTTCGGCTTCTCCAGTGTAATCGGCCCAACTTTGGGCGGCTGGCTCGTCGATAACTTCGCTTGGAAGTGGCTGTTCTGGATTTTCCTTCCGCTTGGTTTGGTGGCCTTCTTCATGATTTTGTTCCTCTTCCCGAAAGTGGAGACGAACAAATCCGAGAAGATCGATTATGTAGGCTCGCTCTTCCTGAGCTTGACCATTATCGGGGTTCTTCTAGGCTTCTCTTGGGCCGGTACAAAATATGCCTGGGGCTCAGTGGAGATTATAAGTCTATTCTCTGCATCTGCTGTCTGCCTTGCCATCTTTATTCTCGTGGAGTGGAAGGCGAAGAGCCCTGTTCTTCCGCTTCATCTGTTCAGAAACGATATTGTTACGATATCTAATGTAATCGGATTTCTGATGAACGCCGGCATGATGGGCGCGCTTATCTACTTGCCGTTTTTCGTGCAAGGCGTTGAGGGCATCTCGCCAACCTACTCCGGTTATGTAACGATGCCAATGTCGATCGCCATGGTTATTATGAGTACGATTATCGGGCGGCAAATTACGAAGACAGGCAAATACAAACGTTATGCCATTCTAGGTCTGCCTATTATGATAGCAGGTATGTTGATTATGGCATTTATGAATAGCGTATGGCTTGCCGTTATAGCGATGGTCGTCTTTGGCGTAGGTTTGGGCGTCGGCATGCCGGTATTCTCACTAACGGTTCAAAACGCAGTCAAGCCAACGGAACTTGGTGTTGCTACAGCTTCATCACAGTTGTTCCGCAACCTCGGGGGTACAATCGGGATCGCGGTTATGGGTACAATTATGCAGTCCAGCCTTGTCCGCAACATGCAGAAGGAAACGGCATCAGCAGAAGGCTTCAGCTTTGATAACCTTGACCCTGCACTAGCCAAGCAACTGGAACTGTTCCATAACCCAGAGATGCTGCTGGATCAGCCGAAGCTGCATGAGCTTCAATCGACGCTGCCAGCTGATGTTCAGCCGATCATTACCAAATTGATCGAGACGCTGCGCGATGCTCTAAGCGCATCGCTCACTACAGTCTTCTTGGCAGGTACGGCGCTTGTCGTTGTCGCGCTTGTGCTCTCATTCTTCTTGAGAGAAATTCCGCTTCGTACATCTAATGAAGTAACGGAGAAGAAGGACGACGTTCAAGTAAAAGGACAGGCAAACGCATAAGCCATTCTTCGAAGATGGTTGAATCCTTCATATACCTCCTCTAGCAGATGCCGGGGGAGGAGTATGGAGGATTTTTTATGAGATGTAATGAGGAATGAAAAATAAGAACACTTGATCGCGTGTCAGAATGATGATAAACTATGGACGAATTAAGACGGAGGCTCGTCTTGATCTAGACCACGGCAGGGCGGTGTATGACGTGACCACGACGACCACCGAAATCGACGAAATCATTGCTTATATTCATCAGCATATTTATGATTCGCTGCCGCTTGCGCGACTGGCAAGCCATGTCGCCTACAGCCCGTATCACTTCACCCGATTGTTCAAGGAACGAATGGGTATTTCCCCTATGTACTACGTCTCGTCCATTCGCCTGCAGAAGGCGAAGGATCTTCTGTTGCAAACCAATCTTAGCGTCAGGGATATCAGTCTGGAGATCGGTCAGCAAAGTCTAGGCACCTTCACGACGCGTTTCACGGAGCGGGTAGGCATGACTCCTGCACAATTCCGCAATACGGCTCAAGACGCAAGTCGGCATCTGCAATCACTTGAGCAATTGAGTGATTGGGCAACTCCGTTTTTAAGCCAGTCCAGACATTCTGCGGTTAGAGGAACAGTCAGCTCGGAGTATCCATTTTCCGGCGTTGTATTGATTGGTCTCTTCCCGAAGCCGATTCCGGAGGGCTTTCCCCTCTATGGCACGTTGATCGGCTCACTCGGCGAGTTCGAACTTACGGATGTAGAGCCCGGAATTTATTATTTGATGGCTACAACGATATCATGGGGAACGGGAGTGCTCGATATGCTGCTGCCGCACTCGACGCTTCGTACAAGATATAGAGAAGCTGTTGTTGTCCGTCCAGATGAAGAGCTGCCTCCCCTGAACGTCACACTGTATCCGCCTGCGCTTGATGACCCGCCGATTCTAATTTCATTGCCCGTTCTGATGAATCATTTTCTGACTCGTGTGCAGAAAAAGGAACAATACCGGGTCTAATGGCTATTTTCGACGAAAAACGGCAATTTCGTTATTGAGTTGAGCACCCTGTAACGCTTATAATATAGCGAGTATGAAGTCTAACAGAAAAGGTGTTAATTCATGAGCATATTGAATGTAGAACGATTAAGCCACGGCTTTGGAGATCGCGCCATCTTCAACGACGTGTCATTCCGCTTGCTGAAAGGCGAGCATATTGGACTTATTGGCGCCAACGGGGAAGGCAAATCGACTTTCATGAATATTATTACAGGCAAGCTGCAGCCGGATGATGGCAAGGTAGAATGGTCGAAGCGGATGCGCGTCGGTTATCTTGACCAGCACGCAGTGTTGACCAAAGGCATGACGATCCGCGATGTGTTGAAGGGAGCGTTCCAATATCTGCTCGACATGGAGCAGGAGATGAACGATATGTATGGCAAGATGGGCGAAGTATCGCCTGAGGAGCTGGAGCGCTTGCTGGAGGATGTTGGCACGCTTCAAGATACATTGACCAATCAGGATTTCTATATGATCGATGCCAAAATCGAAGAAACGGCTCGCGGACTTGGTCTGACGGATATCGGACTGGATAAGGATGTTCACGACCTTAGCGGCGGGCAGCGCACAAAGGTGCTTCTCGCGAAGCTTTTGCTGGAGAAGCCGGATATTTTGCTGCTTGACGAGCCTACCAACTACTTGGACGAGGTTCATATTGAGTGGCTGCGGCGTTACCTGCAGGAATATGAAAATGCATTTATCCTTATCTCGCATGATATTCCGTTCCTGAACAGTGTGATTAACTTGATTTATCATATGGAAAATCAAGAGTTGACCCGATATGTTGGAGACTATGAACATTTCCAGCAAGTACATGAGATGAAGAAACAACAGCTGGAGTCTGCTTACAAGCGTCAACAGCAAGAGATTGCGGGTCTGAAGGATTTCGTCGCGCGGAATAAGGCTAGTGTGGCGACTCGGAATATGGCGATGTCCAGACAGAAGAAGCTTGATAAGATGGATGTCATCGAGCTGGCGAAGGAGAAGCCGAAGCCGCAATTCAACTTCAAGGAAGGCAGAACGGCTGGCCGTGTGATCTTCGAAACGAAGGATCTTGTCATTGGATACTCCGAACCCCTGTCCCGTCCGCTTGATCTGCGCATGGAGCGCGGACAAAAGATCGCTCTTGTTGGAGCGAACGGTATTGGTAAGACTACTTTGCTACGCAGTATTTTGGGTGAGATTCCAGCCGTATCCGGCTCTGCAGAGCTTGGCGACAATCTCGAAATCGGCTACTTCGTACAAGAAGCGAAGGACGCGAACTACAATACATGTATCGAAGAGATTTGGAAAGAGTTCCCTTCCTATACCCAGTTTGAGGTTCGTGCTGCTTTGGCAAAGTGCGGGTTGACAACTAAACATATCGAGAGCAAGATCACTGTGCTAAGCGGTGGCGAGAAAGCGAAGGTACGTCTGTGCAAGCTGATCAATCGCGATACGAATCTGCTGGTGCTTGACGAGCCGACGAACCACTTGGACGTCGATGCGAAGGAAGAGTTGAAGCGTGCGTTGAAGGCGTACAAAGGAAGCATTCTGCTTATTTCTCACGAACCGGAATTCTATCGTGATGTCGTGACAGAAACATGGAATTGTGAAAATTGGACGACAAAAGTATTTTAATTTATAGGAAGAGAGGACCTTTTTCGCTGTTTTGCAGCGAGTAGGTCCTCTTTTTTGTTATGAAGAAGGTAATAGCTAGAACTTAATAGGTAGAGTGTTTCACAGTTGTTAATAACGCTGCTTCATTGGGCCGATTCTGTAGTAACGGTGAACGTTATGCCGAATGCATCCGTTACAGAACCAAAAGCTGCGCTGAAGAAGGTAGCTTGAAGAGGTTGTACGATATGTCCGCCATGAGCAAGCTTTTCGAACACTTTCGTTGCCTGCTCAGCATTCGGCAGCGTCACACAGACGGTCATATTATTCCCGCGAGCATAAGGAGATCCCGGGAATGTATCATAGAGCATCAGCTCCGATTCTCCAATCTTCAGATGAGCATGGGCTATCTTATCCATTACGGATTCAGGAAGCGGATATTCCGGATTGGCCGGCATGTCGCCGAATGCCTGCTGCATGAGCACCTCAGCACCAAACACCTCTTGGTAAAAAGCGATTGCCTCCTTTGCAGTACCTTCCATTACGAGATACGGAGTAAGCTTGATTGACATGATGGACAACTCCTCTTGTATTTTTATAATTCTAGTATAACCCGGTGAAAGGGCGTTCATTTCTTATCAATTACGCTGTTTTATATTTCCAAATATGCAGATTGACAGTATAATAGGCTGAAATGGAAAAAATAACTGTATAAATATTGGCTCAACCTACTAATCAGCGCTTGATAGTCAAACTAACAATCGATGGCGGCTGTTAAATTCTATAAAAATGCCAGCTTAATAGCGGCATGTCATAGTGCAATACGTGCCCCTAATCCCTTACGGTCACTATAGTCCGTTAGAATCGGAAATGCAGCGAAATGAGATTGTAACGGACACGGATGTCCCTTACAGGCCAAAAAAGGGACGATTCAGTGGGAAACGACTTCTAATGGTCAAGGATGTCCATTACAATCGGGAATATGTAAAAATAAGCTTCTAAAGGTCATCGGTGACCCTTAGAGGCTGCTCTTTCCATAGATTGAATTGGGTAGGAAGTATTCAGATATTAATGATCAGTACCAACGATTGGTGCGAGTTGATAACGTATTTAAATTAACCTTAGAAAGAAGGGATTCAAGATGAAAACAAAATGGGATAAATGGGAAGTTACACGAGCTAAAGGGAAGAAAAACTTTATCATTTTTACTGGGATTTTAGGTTGGGGAGTTCCGACAGGGATTTTATTTAGCACAACATCGACATTTTTCAATAATCAAGAATTGATTATGAATCAAGAGTTTTATCAAACACTGCTCACATCATTGGTGTTATTCCCATTAGGCGGTATCTTTTTCGGATTGTGGACGTGGCATTGGACAGAGAAGCTATATCGGAAGTCTAAGGGCGAGTAAACGGAGATAGCTTCAACGTCTTTATTGAAAAATGAGGAGATAAAGTTATATGAAAATCTTATGGGATTTTGACGGAACTCTCTTTGATACATATCCTGCTTACACCGATATTTTATACGCTGTGATGGAAGCAAAGAAGGACAAGCATGACATTTCGTCACAACTTAAGATATCGTTTACGCATGCAATTAAGCACTTTGAGTTGTCAGATGAACAAGTTAACTTTTTTTTTGATAAGGAAAGCCAAATGCATCCAAGTTTAACTCCACCGTTTCATCATCTACGAGAAATTCTGTCTTACTCAGAGCTCAACGTCATTATGACCCATAAGCCTCGCAATGAAGTAGAACAGATTCTTCAATACTATGGTATGGAAATTTATTTTCAAGACATGATTGCCGGAGATGATGGATACCCCAGAAAACCTGACCCAGCTTCATATCAAGTATTACAAGATCGATATGGGATAGACCTAGTTATTGGAGATCGCGAGATTGATATTTTACCAGCTAAAGCTCTGGGAATTAAAAGTTGCCTATTCCAAAACCAAGCACCATGCGCTGATTATTATTTGTCTTCTTATGAGGAGTTCTTTGATACATTAATTCTGGAAAAATAAGTACAAATGCTTGATTACCTGATGTAATAGGACTTGGTGCTATTGATCTTTATAACAGGAGATATGCATGGTTATACGGATATAAGGAAGCTTAATTCAAAAAAGACTCGCTCATAATAAAGGGTTGTTCTAAAGGATTTACAAATCTGAGTGGAAATAATTGGTGGATTGCGTCGTTGCCCATACCTGTCCAGCATCTACATTACAGGCATTACGTCAGAACGTTCATACGATCGTAGAAGAAGATCTGCTTAATCAATATTTAGAGGTGGTAAAAGACAAACTTTTGTTCAATCACTGGTATTTTGGTCATTTTCATTGTGATGTTCAGTTTAAAGATGGAATGACTTTGATCCACTAGAATGTTGTCGCTTTGAAACAGCGGCATCAGAGTGACCGGGAAAGAAAGGCTGTGAAGAAATGACTCCGTTCAAGCATGTTCTTTCAACAGAAGATGAAATCAGGCAGATCGTTGGTTATCCGAGCGAAGTGGTGCAGAAGAAAACGATTCAAGAATTGGATCATCATTGTAGAACGTTTATTTCCTTGTCTCCACTCTTATTTATGGCTACTTCTGATGTCCAAGGATATTGTGATGTATCTCCTCGCGGTGATTCGCCTGGATCAGTGTATGTCATGGATAATAAGCATCTCGTTATTCCAGAGCGGCCAGGCAATCGACGAATCGACTCGCTTCGAAATATTCTTTCAAATCCTAGAGTAGGCCTTATCTTTCTTATACCTGGTTTAGAAGAAACGCTCAGAGTAAATGGTGAGGCATTTGTCATTAAGGATGAAGATATTTTGGAGCAAATGACGGTTAAAGACAAAAAACCGGTGTTAGGTATAGGCGTTCGAGTAGAGGAAGCCTTTATCCATTGTGCCAAAGCTTTCAAACGCTCGGGTGCCTGGCATAAGGACACGTGGGTGGATGAGTGTGAGTTACCTTCTATCCCGCATATGATAACTGCGCATGTAAAGTCGGACTCCTTTACAGTTGATGTGATAAGAAAAGGATTGCAAGACAGCTATGAGAAGCGATTATACTAAGATTTTTGATTAGAAAAAAAGGCTGGAGGGAGTTTCATGTGCAGGTATGCCATATATGGCCCGTACAAAGATATATTCGCATGCTTCGGTTGCAGGAAATCGTTCAAACAAACATCAACCGCAGATTTGAATCCAGAACAGATTAGCAAACTCAATTATAAATGTCCCCAGTGTCATGAGCCAATGGTGAATATGGGGCATGATTTCAAAGCGCCAAAACAAATCGATAAGAACCAATGGAGAAAGGTAAAGCTTCTGTATGATCATGGAATTGCTTATCACTCGTGCGGCTGTGACGGGCCAGGATATAGGCCGACTTCTATGCGTGAAGTTCAAGACTTTCTAGCCATTCACAACAAAACAGTTTGACATTTTATTTGGGGAATTTGGTTCTATTCCAATAGAACAGCGCACTCTGGCTTAGAGACGCTGTTTTTTGTTTTGCTTGAATATGCAAAGAATAACAACTTTTCCTCAAATCATCACGTCTAGTTTATTGTATGCGATTCGATCGGGATAGAGGGGAGGACTTAAGGTATGATGAGGCTCCTTGCAGTGGTGTTATTGCTGGTGCTAGTTAGTTGCTCTAATGAAAAGCAATTTGATTTTATATTTTCCTATGGTGTCATGTACAAAAATGTTTTGAACACAGCGGAGGAGACATTTACGAAAGATCTTGTTCAGAATGGAACAATTTCTACTCATTTGACATTAACTGCTAGCGAAAAAGAGGACGTATATGCTGTCATGAAGGAAATTGGACTATTCGAATATCCCAATGAAGTGGATGGAATGAATATCATACCGGTTTCAGGATATACATTTCAGATTAGTCTGAACGGTAATACACAAACCATTCATTGGAAAGGCGAATTCAATGACTCCAGAACGCATAAGGAGTTTAAGCGATTGACGAACATGATCATAGAGATAATTAACAGCAAAGAAGCTTACCAGACATTGCCGGATAATGAAGGCTACTATGAATAGTAAGGAGTGAGCTATATGAAAGGATGGCTTCTAGTCATTTGTATGGTTATGGTGCTAGCGGGTTGCGGTACAGGGACGTTTGAGAAAAAGAACGGTACAATTCCAAATAGCATTGGAAATCCGACGGTTCAAGAAGTATTGAAGGGAAACCCTGAAGCCAACATGATCATGTACAATGATGTGGTGCTCGTTTCGGGGATTGATTGGGTTGATGAAGTAGAACTTACGAAGGGTGAATTCTTGTTGGAGATTACATTAAAAACGGATGATGCAGAACAATTTGAGAATGGAGCAGCAAATCAATTGCCAATCGGTACAAAAATATATGGTGCCAAAGAGCGTGGAGATATTGTGATTGCAGAAACGGATGCAGGGGATATCCGATATTTCAAGCTGGTTGAAGGGTAATGATGGAAATAATCATGCACAATATTCCATAAATATGATAGTATTAGTAGTTGGTAAAGTATCGGCTTCAACATCTATGATCTATTTATGGAGGGGAAAGCTTGGAGACAGCAATTACGCAGGTAGTAGAAAAAGAAAGACCTTGGCTACGATTTTGGGCAAGAACCTTTGATGTATTAATACATGCTACGATTATTGGCATGGTATGGGTCTTCCTGCATGAAGCAAGCATTGAACGCATGTCTAGCTTCAGTTTTAATGCCCTTACTACTTTTTTATGGATATTCATGGAATGGGGGTACATGGCAATATTCGGCACAACTCCGGGTAAGAAAATATTGGGTATACGCGTGTTAAGCTCAGAAGGCAGTGCTGTCCCTAAGTATACTGCGTTAAAACGAGCCATATTGGTTTGGTTTCGAGGTATGGGAGTGGGCGTAGGTCTAATCAACCTGGCTTGCTATATGATCGGCTATGACAATTTAAGATATGCAAAGATTACATCATGGGATCGGGATTTGAACTTAAAGGTTACTTATAAGAAAATAGGTATTTTCAGAATGTTGATTTGTCCGATGATTATCGTGTTGTTCAATAGTATTGCTCTCATTAATTATATTGATTTATAGGTTAAAAAATAGATGAGAAACCAGATACAAATGTATAAGAGTTTAGAAAGGCCTTGTTTTGTCTTTGTCTCTTAATATTTTCCCTTGATGGGACGATAAGTAAGTAGAGGGTTTATTATGGTGGGTCAGGAATGTTCAGGACGGAACTTTCTTGGCGAAGCTAGAATAGACCAAACTTACATTTGACAAAGGGACGTGTATCAATGGAAACTCAGACTCAGGCTACGCAAGAAATTAAACCATTACCTCAACTCATTTCGGGACTAGGAGGTTGGTTAGTCGTAGTTCAAATTGGCCTGTATGTCACCATAATTGCTTCATTCTTTCAGTTCATGGGATCGGTAAGCATTTTTGGTGACGGGTCTTGGGAGCTGCTTACGCAGAAAGGCTCCGCTATGTATCATGCTTTATGGAAGCCTCTAATTTTGTTTGAAGTTATTTATCATGTATTGTTTTTTGCTTTTTGGATATATATAATCGTTTGCTTCTATAGTAAAAAAGCGATTTTACCGCGATTAATGATTATTTACTTTAGTTCCTTCTTGATTGTAGGAGTGATCGATTATGCGCTTCTCCTTCAAATTCCATTAGCAAAAAGTCTTGATGACGGCAGCACGATTTTCGAGTTGGTTAGATCGGCTGGTGTTTGTCTCATCTGGATCCCTTATTTTATTAGGTCCATTCGCGTTAAAAATACATTCATTCATTAACCTTACATTTCCACAATAAGTAATCATTTAGGGTGAGAGAAGAAATTCTCTCACTTTTTTATTTGACATACGCACGTCTATATGGATATTTGGATATAAAAAGAACCCGCCAACTGCACGAGTTCTAACTACAAACACTGCTTATTCTTCTACTGGCAAATAAATATCGATCATACTGTCTTCCTCGTCAAAGGAAGCTTTTGGCGCCCAATACTCGAAATCAAATGAACGAACGCTGCAAATATCTTGTTCGCGAATCCAATCGTAAGCTTCTCCGATATCAGATTCTGGTCCCTTATGCGTGACTTTCACATATTGACCGGATGGAATCGTATGTGTGACACATCCTTCAGGCGCTTCACTATATTCACTAACTTCTACTGCAACCAAACTAGTAAACGGCACATCCGGCGTCCACTCCTCTTCGGGGTAGATTTGAACCAGATACATGCCTGCATTCGTTTGATTGGATATATGATGTCGCTGTTTTGTCATTTCCTCGCGCAAGTTTACAACAATGTTTTCTTCCAAATCTTGATTCAAAGATACGTGTACACGGTATCCAACTAGCTTTATTTCGGATCGATTCATGGTGATTTGTTCTAATGGCATTTCAAAACAACTCCTTTATTAAGATTGTCTATATAAACCTTTAAACATTGAGTATACTTTAAATGGAAAGAATATTTCAAATGATAGAAACTCATAACGTCACTTTTGAATGAAAGGGTGAAGGATTTGTATATATTTTCGGCCTTGGAAGGAAAGAGAGTGAAGCTAGTTCCGCTTGAGGAAGAACATATCCATCCGCTCTATAATTGCTCTAGAGATCCCGAGATATGGACTCATTATCCTTATGTCATAAAGACATTGGAAGAGATGACGACATTTGTGCATAAAGCAATGGATTGCCGTGAAAGGAAGGAGCAGTATCCATATGCCGTGTATGACAAAGAGCGGCAAGAATATGTTGGCACTACGCGGTTTCTTCGCATCTCTGAGGAAAATAAAAATTTGAATATTGGAACAACCTGGTTTTCACCCACAGTATGGAGAACGAGTGTCAATACAGAATGCAAATTTCTGATGTTACAATATGCATTTGAGATGCTGGAAGTGGTAAGAGTAGAAATCGTTACGACAACCGATAATGTCAGGTCACAGAAAGCGATTGAGCGATTAGGTGCAACTAAAGAAGGAATACTTCGAAGAAAATATTATAATCTGGATTATGTAATTTACAGTATTATTTTCAACGAATGGCCCGAGATCAAAATCAACTTAAAGGGGAAGCTTTTATAAAGCTGCTATTCATTTGCAGCAGAAACAAATGGCGGCGTCTGACGGCTGAGAAGATATCCAGCCAATATTTTATTTATAATGTGAGATCAGCCTGAACTGAAGAAAATGCGCGAATCAAAGTTAAAGCGGACCATAGGATATAAAAGAGGGGAATACGCAATGATGTCGCCTGAAAATTGTACGATAAAAGGTATCATATTTGACATGGACAATACGTTGCTGCGATCAAGGATAGATTTTGACTCGATGAAGCGAGATACTTATCAATATTTGGTCAACGCGGAATATCTGCCTCCTAATATGAATCTTGAGCATCATACTACATCCACTATTATTACGCTTGCGTTATCCACGAACAATATGAGTACCGAGAGTATCCGTGAAATGTGGGATATTCCTAAAAAGTATGAAGTAAGAGGGATGAAAGGAGCTGATCTTGAAGAGGGCGTTCTGAAACTTCTGGATGACCTTCGCGGACACTACAAGTTAGCGGTTGTCACAAATAACGCAATGGAAGCGGCTGAGACAGCGCTTCGGGATCATCAAATACTATCATATTTTGATTATGTAGTCGGCAGGGGAGTGATGAAAGAGATTAAACCTTCTCCTGATGGTTTTCTATGCGTGTTGGAACATTTTAATTCTACATCAGCATTAGAATGGATATCAGTAGGCGACTCCTGGATCGATGGTAAGGCTTCAGCCAATGCAGGAATCGCTTTTATCGCCTATAATGGCGATACCGAGAAAATGAACAAAAACGGCGTAGTGCCATTTGGAAACATATTAGACATAAGAGAACTTAAACATTTTTTATGAAGCAATATGTTTACGAAGAGATAGCGAGAATAGGACAAAAACAGTATGTTTACATATATTAGATGAACACTTGTTGAAGGAGGATATTATGAATAGAAGATCGATTGGCTTGTTTTTATTGGAATAGCTGCATTCCTTTATGGAGTACGATATATTGCGGCGGCCATATTTGGCTCGAATCTTAGCTCATGGAGCAAAAGTCTATTTTCTGACATGCTAGAGTATGTGGGAAGCGGCCCCTTAGTTCTTAGCTGGATGGCGTTGATCGCAGGGATCTGCCTCTTTTTACCGGATATAAAAAAAGTGACGAAAAAACAATCGACAATCATAGAGAAAAATTGGAATGAAACAGATTCAAACATAAAGGAAAGGGATCCTAATTGAGCGAGATACAAAGAAACTCTGAGTTTATTATGCAGCAGTTCCAGACGTGGAAAAGCTTTGCGCTTACAGCTATCATGCAAGTTAGCATGTTGATTTTTATCTGTATTGCTCTTCTGATGGATACAAATCTTCGAGTTCCATTGATGTCAGCCGCGTTTCTGCTATCACTTATATGTTTACTATGGCATGCAATTGAAGTTAAAAGATCAAAAGAACTTATTGTCGCCAATGATCAGCTTATTTTTAACGCAACGACTATTCAAGCGGAACATATAACGGAAATGGTTTTAGCTAAAGACAAAGTCGATCTTTATCTTAGAAGGAAAAATAAGGGATTAACAATCATGCGGCTTAAGTTAAAACATAAGGAACAATCGGAGAAACTAGGGTCTGTAATCCTTCATTTTTGTAGTCAGAACAACGTTCTGCTAAGGCATAATTAATGTGAGGGTAACCAACTCCTTAAGCTTTAAGCCAGATGTGGAGTAAGAAAACAAGCTTCCAAACTACCGGGAACCGGAGCAGGAAGCTTGTTTTTTATTCAAGCAAAAGCGATATGCTTGCTTGCATGGAATGTAGCAGATCAAATTTTATGATCTTATCGGGTTTGTTTTTATAGTGGCCTTCAGCTACGGTTGTTAATAGGTTGGCTTGATACTCGCCTTTGGTTACTTTTTTACCAGAGCTGTCTTTTTGATCCCATGGAATTGTTGTACGAATCGAACCATATCTCCATAGGATTTCTCCTTGAAAAGGTTTTGTTGTGAGTGTACGAATGATCTTACCGTTGCTGTCTGAAATTTCCACACTAAGGGTAAATGGTTTGGTTATGACAATAGAGTCTTCCTTGCCAATATTAATTACATTAACAACAATAGGAGTAGATTCTCCTAACTTGTTTTGATGATTAGTACCATGGATTGCGGGATTTAAAGGGAAACCGTTAAAACCACCCGCACCTGAAACCGTCCCTATATATCCTTGAGAGTATGCCCAGTCCGTTTTCTTTACTACTTCTACCTTGAGTGTATACTTATCCGGCGTTGACATATAAGGGAAGTACGTACCGAAGTTGATTATATTCCCTTGCTTGATCTGTGATATTGGCAAATGAAAAGGATCAGAGGACTGAATTGCTCCGCTAACGCCTAGTGTGTTGCCATTGCTGTCCAAGACGGAAATCACTATATCGCGATCTTTTGGGACGACTTTATTGATCTTGACCGTACCATTAATTCCAGGCATACTATCATCCAGTGCAAAACGAACATCCAGATTGGCCAGACTAACATAGCCCTCTTTGTCTTTCAGCGTCATATCTCGATCATCTTCATAATAAATGTCCACCTTAGCTCTCTCACCATTGACCGGGGCCGTGTAATAGACGGAGCCGCCCATCTCATTCGCAAAGGATCGCAGCGGTACGAACAGCTGGCCTTTATAATTCAATATTTTGGTGTCATCCGAGCTAAGCGCATTTTCTTCGCCGCCGAGGTGAAACGTCACAAATACAGGTGTTAATTTAGCTCTGACCTCCTCGGATACGGCTGCAGCAGTGAATACAATAACTGCCATTCCGCAAATTAGTCCTAATATAAACTTCTTTATGATGTTCACTCTCCTTCATTTGAACGCATTATCCTTCTTCACACTATAGACAGTGTATAATTAGAAAAGTTGCATGTAATACCCAAATTTGATTGTTTCCTAAGTAAAAACTTCTTCAATCTGCTGGAATATGATGGTACAATAGGCAGGTGAGCATCAAACGAGGTGAACAATATGAATCCAAATACATTTATGACAAAACGCCCTGTTGCTTATTGGATGTTGTTACTAGTGCCTTTTAATATTATGGTTCTATCAGCCAACAAGTGGGGATCGAGCAATAGCAACATTAACACTGCAAGTATTATCGTTTTACTCCTTTTGTTTAGTTACTTTGTTTACCTATTCATTAAAATGAAAAAGCACAGTGCGACCTCGACAGTCGTGCTTGATCCTAGCTTCATTATGATTGCCGATCAGAAAGTTCAGGTCGAAGATATTGACCGACTCATCATCACGAATTATATATTCAAATTGCATGTAAAAGGAAAGTGGAGCAGGATCGCCTATTCAATTGATCCGAATCACCGGGAAGACATCGCTCGCAAGCTAGTGGACTATTCCATTCAGCATGAGTTGACATTAGTTAACAGAGTAAAGGCTAGCCCGATCTTTTCCTTATAAACTGGAGGAATATCATGAGTTTCAACAAATGGCTGGCATTGGAATCACTTATTATCTCGTTCGTCATTCTTCTAGTTGGAGTCATATGGCGAATTGTACAAGGTTATATGCTGACCAAGAAGCATGTGCCAGATATTCTAAAAAGCTATGAATCGGTCGATTATCTACAGTCCAAAGTAACTTTTGGATTCATTCAAAGCTCATTCGGGTGGAGAACCATTTTATTTATGTCCGCAGGATTTTTGGCCATCGCCTTCATCTATTATGTAGTAAGAATGCTGTTAAGCCGTATGTTATAGTATGTTCTCCATAACCCACCCATGGTTAACTGCCACCGGTGGGTTATGTTCTTACGACCGATATGGAGCGTGAAATGATGATGTACAAAGCTGTTTTTCTGGACTTTTATGGAACATTAGTACATGAAGATGACGACATATTACCGGTAATTTACCAACAGATTCAAGATTCAGCTTCTAGAGCTTGTAATCAACAAGAGATCGGAAGATTTTGGTGGAAGAGCTTTTCGGCAATTTTCCAAAATAGCTTCGGCGATACCTATCAAACCCAAAGAGCGATTGGCATCCAATCATTGAAGCAGACGCTGGAACATTTTCAATCAACACGTAGAGCGGAAGAGCTGATAGAGGTTCAATTTGACCATTGGAGGAAACCAAGGTTATATACAGATACACTGCCATTTCTGAAGCAACTACAGGGGACGAGGGTATATATTCTGTCGAATATTGATTCTGATGATATCGCAGAAGCAGTCCGGCATCATGGCATACATGCGGATGCGATTATTACAAGTGAGGACGTGCGGTCCTACAAACCAAGAGCGGAGCTATTTCTGGAAGCTTTGAAACGGACAGGGCTGCAGCCCCATGAAGTTATTCATATCGGAGATTCGATGGTAAGCGATGTATACGGCGCCCAACAACTCGGAATCAAAGCGGTTTGGCTGAATCGGCTCCATAAAAAGCAAACCGATGGATACTGCCCTGATTATATCTGCCATAATTTAGATGACGTCTACTCGATATTAATACAAAGCGATACAGAACGGAGACAACTCTAAGTTCCTTTACTTTTTAATGAATCGAGGAAGACAGCATGAAGATAAGAGAAGTGATTTTACAGACCAGTGAATTGGATCAGCAGTATCAGTTCTACCATGTGAGGATCGGCTTGCCAATCGTAGCCTATACAGAGAAGTTGCTTCGTATTCAGTGCGGCGACTCCATATTAACCTTTGAAGCTTACAACGGGGATGAAATGCCTTACTATCACTTTGCCTTTAATATTTCCCCTCATAAATTCGATTTAGCCATCAGCCATTTGAGAGAACGCGGTATTCAATTGAATCTGGTAAATGGTCGAGAGATTGTTCACTCGAATAGTTGGAATTCGGATTCTATTTATTTCTATGACCCAGCGGGCAACATTGTTGAATACATTGCGCGACAGAAGTTGGCTGGAGTGTCGGAAGTAGCGTTCGAAGGAAATGTTTTGCTTAACATAACTGAGATTGGAATGGCTGTGACAAACGTAACGGACACAGCTGATGAACTGCAAGACTTACTGAAAGAGCAAATTTATTTGAACGCAGATTCTTTATTTGCGCCGATTGGAGACGAATATGGACTGCTCATCCTATCCTCGACGGAACGACAATGGCTAGGCTCCACTAAACCTGTAAGAGTCTTTCCGTTGCAAGTAGTCATAGAAGGCCTTCATGAGTCTGTTCATCAAGTCAGAGGGCTTCCTTATCAAATTCATTCAACTTCTAATACGTAGAATTAGAATATTGAAGGATGGAGGCTCGTGAGATGACTCCAGCAGCACGAGGATTTGCTTGAGCAAGGAAGCCATGTTTTTGGCATCACACGAAAGACACCGGAGCCATTAGCTGCTTTTGAACGTTATCATCACTTTTCGTTTGATCTATTCAATGGCTGGGGATCGAAAAATGATGCCGGTTATGGTTGATATGGTTGAAACGGAGATGCAGGCTACTGCTCGCTACAAGGATGATCGAAGCTTCGCAATGGCCCACTATTTTCGAGATGCGCATCATTCGGGTCAGCTTTTGAGTCCCGCAGAAATAAGCGTACATTTGCAAAAAATGATCGAGAATCGCTATTTATTCGAGCAGGTCTTATCATACGATTAAGCTTAAAGCTAATCGCTCCAAGTTGCATTTCAAATACGATGCGAAGGAGCGGCATCTAAGAGGGGAGAGAACAAAAATGCAAGAGGATCAACCATATGTGATAAAAAGACCAACGTTTAACTATACCCCTATTCTGTTCCTTTTCATGGCTCTTTCTCTAACGATCATGCTGGCGACTATGAATAGGTATCATTCATGGAATGTTGCCACCATTTTCTTTGTGACTTCTATTGTATTATATCTAGTTGGTTTTATTACTCTTGTACTACAGAAGATCAAACTCAAACCCAGTCATATTCAATTTCTAGAGAACGGTATAGCTCTGTATAATCGGGGGATTCAGCCTCACGAGATTAAGAAAATTGTCATTCAGGGTTACTTCAATCCTTCGGTCGGAATCGTTCCTAAAGGAAAGCGATTCGTGCCTGCGTATTTAAGCTTTGCCTTTCGAGATCACGATGAAGGATTCAAGGCCCTGAAAGCGTGGGCGGATCAGCACCAAATTGAAGTCAAAGCAGGACAATATTACACTTTGGTATAGGCGGGATGGTTGCTATGGCTTACTATTTTTTTAGTCTGATAATGCCTTACTTGATCGTAGCGATTCCGATAATGCTTCTGTTGCTTCTAATATGGAAGAAGACAGAGAGGCAAGACGAACGCAACCTGGGCTGGAAGACGGCAGGGTACTTGTTGCTTACGCCTTTTCGTCTCCTATTCAATGGTTTGTATTTGCCAGCAGGCGCACTAGTGGCATGGTTGTTCTACCGAAATGCCAAACAAAACAAAGTCTACAAGGGACGGGTCATTCTACTTGGCTTAGTAGTTTATCTCATCGGATTTCTTCCTTTGCAAAGCGGAATGCAAGACTGGTTTTATCCTCGTGATCAGATGAGTACTTACTTAACTATTGGTAGTAATGAACAGAAACGGGGCTTTAATTTCTTAATGAATAATCCAGAAGGGACGATCTATTGGTCCTATCATATGCAGGATGAAAAGGGTCGTCAGATCTACGAGGCTATGAAGCAATCCACTCCTGCAAAAGAAAGACCATACATGCAACATGACGATGAGTGGAGACTGCTTCTGCAACAGGATTCCGAGAAGTATCGAGAGTCATTTCAAGATTTGGAGTTTTATATCCGTCCGGATAGTGAGGTTTTTTGGTTAGTTGTCCAGAATCAACGCTATTCTTTTCAAGCCTCACCTGAATTATTACAGCTTCTACAACCTTTAATGAAAGTGCAGTCCAATCCATAACGTCCTGAAGGAATCGATTAAACCATAGAAAGGTGATGGTGAACGTGAGTATATCTTTGTTTTCAGCTTGGCCCTTAATCATGTTTTTAGTCTATATAGCAGGTATTGTTTTGGTTATATATGCATTAATTCTGTTTATTCGATTAGCAAAACGTGGAATTATAGCGCTTGATATCTACATCAACGAGAAACGAGGCGGAAGATCAGATTGAACATGGCACTTATAGTCATGAGAGATAGGTTGGTAAGCTGCTATTGAACGGAGGAAACAGTCATGAGAAGACTCTTATGGAGAATGCTGTTTTTTCAAGGCAAAAAACCAAAGTTTAGCGAAGCAGAAATCAAAAGGTACGATCAAATATATGAGAAGGCCTTATTGCATCAAACATGCGAGTTGGATGGACAAATTCATGTAGATCATTTCCTGCACTATTTGTCCATGCGTTATCAAGTATTATTTCATGGCTCCAATGCAAGGGATATACAGGAGTTTACTCCACGACCGCAGACAATATATACAGGTCAATTGACAGAAGCTGTTTTCGCAACTTCAGACGGCATTTGGCCTATTTTTTACGCTGTATTTAATCGTATGAAGCTGCAAGGCAATTTCAGGAATGGCTGTATCGTATGCAGAGGTCAAAGATATTATTTCTTTTCGCTCAGTGAAGAGACCTATCATAATGATCCTTGGTGCGAAGGAGTAGTCTATGTTCTGCCGCGCAATTCGTTCAAGAAGCAGGGCAAAGGGCTTCTTGTCTTTGATGAATGGACCAGCATTGAGCCCGTCAAGCCGTTGTTTCATATTCGCGTGAAGCCGTTAGACTTTGTATATCTTCATGAAGTATCGAAGCATCGTTCTGCTGAATCCATCCTGAAAACTTGGTTCATGTACAAGTACAGAATTAGAAAAGCAGTACGCTTGCATCATGAAAAGAAAACATAACGCAGAACATTAAATCAGGGAGGCATTCTATGAACCAGATGGTTGTGGTCGTTAAAGCGATCATTATACGCCATGGAAAAGTATTGATCATGAAACGCTCCGATGAGGAGGGGTTTGCAGCAGGCGACTGGGAAACACCGGGCGGAAAAAATGATTTTGGCGAGCACTTGGAACCTGCACTTATTCGCGAAGTCCATGAAGAAGCGGGCATTGATATTGAGATCGAAAGATTGTTATACGCGTCCACCTTCCATACAGCGCCTAATCGCCAGATCATACTCTTGTCCTATCACTGCTGCTCAGAACAGGACATCATCACATTATCGGAAGAACATTCCGCTTATCTATGGGCGACCAAAGATCAATTAGCTGAATTGCTCCCGGAATTTATATTTAATAACTTCCTTAGACATGGTGTGCTTAAATTAATGGAGGAAATGTCTCGATGATAAGAAAAATTTTAATTGCTGGTGTTGTTCTTATTGGCATATATACCTTTTTCTGCATGAGTGGAACAAGAGGTATTAACCTTACGTTAAACTCTTTCTACGACGGATTTGCAAAAAACAAATTAGAAACAAGCTACCTGCATTTTACGATTAAAAACGATGACGCTTACGATGAGACAACGAAGATGGGATCTATTGCTCAGAGCATCATTAATGATAGACACTGGTATGGCGAAATAGATAGGCATAAGAAAATGGGGCAATTATGGATCGGTCCTAATAAAAAGCTTGTGTTTATAAAAGTAGAGAGCAACAACACAGTTGGAAAATGGTTTAAAGGAATAGATCGATTGACAATGGTTAAGGCCGATAACGAATGGTTAATTAAACAATATCGTTCAGGTTCTCCTTGGCCAACGATGCCTTAGTTATAGGTCAAGTGAACGTTCGATATTGAGAGGATGAGAGCATGGAGGATCAATGGAGGATAGCCTCTTATCAGTCGGAATGGAGGCAGTTGTTCTTTCATACGGGTACTTTGCTTAGAAAAGCTATGAAGGAGACGGCTATTCGAATCGACCACATTGGCTCTACGTCGATAGAAGGGTTAGCTGCAAAACCAATTATTGATATTCAAATATCTGTAGCTGATTATCAGAACCTAGCGTGTTACCAACTAAAGATTGAATCAATTGGGTTCATTCTCCGATCAGAGAATCCTGACTTAAGCAAACGTTATTTTCGCGAACGGCCGGGTGATCGAAGAACACATATCCATGTACGTCAAGTAGGCAGCTACTCGGAACAGCTATCCTTATTATTCCGCGATTACTTACGTTTGCATCCGGAAGATTGTCTTAGATATGCACGTGAGAAGCATCGGCTGATGAAGGAATTTTATCATGAACGAGCCCAGTACGTAGAAGGCAAAGGGCCCATCGTATGGGATATATTGCAGAGAGCGCATACCTGGTCGCAAAATATAGGTTGGGAGCCAGGACCAAGTGATCTCTAGCATCGACGTTCCCATCGTCCATTGGTTTCATACACCTATCGTGGAACTGCAAAGCCTCTTTAGCTGAAGTGGAGCAATATTTATAGATATTATCCGCCTATCTTGAATCTCGCATTTTTCGTGTGTGTCCCTATACTGCTGTTTGTGATTGTCATGATTAGCCTCGATCTCATCTATCAGGACAAACAGAGCTTTTCTGGAACACTGACGGAGAAGCGGTATAACAAGATTCTTGTGACTAATCCTCAGGGAGACAAGTTTGTATATCGTCTGCCCAATGAACAATTCGAACATATAGATGAAGGTGCTCAAATAGAACTCCTCTATTATAAGCGCACCAAAACGGTAACTCACATCAAATCCAACCCAATTGAAATGGAAGAAGATTATTGTATTTGACTGCAATTTATAAATAATAAGGATAAAAATGATAAAGCCAGAGAGTTGGCGGTATCCGATATTGTTAATCACTCGCCTGTATACTTTGGTACCGTTCAAATTAATGATACCTTGAATCTCGGAGGGTGAGTATATGTCTGGCCATCCAATAAGTTATCGTCAAGTGCAAATCCGATGAGTCTGGAGCAGCTTACGGAGCGTACGACAACCTTTCTGCAGACCGAGTGGCAGGCGACAATCCTTTTGCGTGATGAACAATGGAATGAAACACAACTTTCGTAGAGAGAAGAGGTACTTGTTCTTATGGATGCCATTCGTTTTCCGATCGGCACGTTTCTTTCTCAAGATCTGTCGCCAAATGATCGGATACAGCTGATCGCTGAATTGCCAACCATCGCTCAATCCCTGCGTCAAGTCGCAAATTCAATAACTGAGGCTCAATTGGAGAGCAGCTATCGTCCCGACGGATGGACGATACGCCAAATTATTCATCATATGGCCGATAACGATATGAATGCCTATATTCGATTCAAGCGTGCCCTAACGGAGGAAGCGCCGGCAGCGAGCTCGTATCGGGAAGACTTATGGGCAGAACTAGCCGATTATAAAAGTGTCCCTGTAGCCCATGCCATAGGGCTATTAGAGCTGGTTCATGAACGACTCATCATCGTCATGTCTCGTATGAAGGAAAGCGACTTCGAGCGGACGTTGACTACCCAGGCGCTGGGCAGCGTTACGCTTGGTACAGCACTTAAGCGATTAGTGTGGCATAATCGACATCACTTGGCCCAGATTAAATCAGCTATTCATTGATGGAACATAAAATAGCTATTCCCATATCCTGCCTGAAAATTGTATGATAATAGAAATCTATTAGGGGAGAGGTTCCTATGACACAATCTCTGGCAAAACAAATCTATGATACAGCCCATCTAAATGGTACGTTTACATTGCGGTCTGGGCAAATATCCAACGAGTATTTTGACAAATACCTGTTCGAGGCTGATCCAGGTGTACTACGTGCCATAACGGAGCAGATGTTGTCGCTTATTCCACATGGTACAGAAGTGCTCGCAGGTCTAGAGATGGGCGGTATTCCCGTCGTAACTGCTCTTTCACTTCAGTCTGGCGTGCCTGCGGCTTTCGTCCGTAAGAAAGCGAAGGAATACGGAACCTGTAAACTGGCCGAAGGAGCACACATCAAAGGCAAACGGGTATGTGTTGTGGAGGATGTCATTACAACTGGCGGTCAAGTGATCATGAGCACACAGGAGCTGCTCGAAGCTGGCGCAATCGTAGAGGATGTTATATGTGTCATCGAACGCAACCCGGAAGGAAGACGCAAGCTGGAGGCCATTGGTGTTCGTGTCCACGCGTTATTTACAATGGAACAATTGTTAAATGCGCGGGGGGAGGGTTAGCTCTTGGAATTGATGCGAGATTTGCTTATACAAAAGTTCAATGAAATCGAAAGGCGCATTCTGCTCGTTGTGAATCAACTGGACGAAGAAGAATTAAACTGGCGTCCCGATGAGTCCAGCAACAGTATTTCTAACTTGATTGTACATATTAGAGGAAATATAAACGAACGCATCGTGAATGGGATTCAAGGTCAGAATGTCGCCAGAGACAGGGACTCTGAATTTGAACCCATTCATCTATCCAAATCTGAGCTGATTCGAATAATATCCGAATCCTTTCAGTTCGTGACGGATACAGTGGCGCAAATGACGGATGCGCAGTGGCATCAAACACAGTGTGTAAGAGGCAAGGAAAGAACACATCTGGATATGCTGATTCAATGCGCGGCTCATTTCTCCGAACATATGGGTCAAATCTTCTACATCGGAAAAATGCTTAAGGGAAAACGATATGAAATGACCTCTATCCCTCGAAAAGGGATTATTGTATGAGAGTATCTGCTGTCGTATTGGACCTCGACGGTACATTGCTGCAATCGAACAAACAAATTAGCATACGTAACGTAAGGGCTGTAAGACAGTGCCACAGTCTCGGGATCAAAATCATTTTTGCAACGGCAAGACCTCCTCGCACCGTGAATCATTTTTTGCCAAACGACCTTCTTCGCCTTGGTTCCTTTGTTTATTACAACGGAGCATATATCCAATGCAGTCATACCGGGACAGCTCTTCATAAACCCATTCCCGCCTCCTTAACGGCCGCGGTATTGGATCGTTGTATCCGCGAGTACCCGGAATCAGAATTAAGTCTTGAAGTACTCGATGAGTGGTTGAGCCTTAAGCACATGGAAGTAGAAATGCTAGTAGGCGTGAGTTCAGGACCAACGGTCACTCCACTGGAACAGCTTCGCAAGCAAGCGGCGACGAAAATTTTAGTGACAGGATCGTTTTCTGTTAAGCCATTGTTTGAAGAGTTTTCATCGCTGCTTCATATTGTAGTTACCGATCAAGGCAGGGTAGTTCAGATTAGTTCTCGCGAAGCTTCCAAAGAACAAGGAGTGGCCACCATCTGTAGCGCATATGGAATACCTGAGGAAGAAGTTGTTGTATTCGGTGACGATTATAATGATGTGGGTTTGTTCACATGCTTCGGATGGCCGGTCGCAATGGGCAATGCGATTCCAGAGCTCAAGCAATTGGCCAAGGAAATAACAGGAACGAATGACGAAGACGGGGTAGCATTGGTACTGGAGAGAATACTTTCAGAAACAGTTATTGACGACCTCTAACATTGAATAGTATCAAAACTTAAAGCTGGAGAGGATGCAAGGTATGATCGTTTATCATTATGATGCTTTTACTCAGATTCCTAATCAAGGAAATCCGGCAGGTGTTGTATTTGATGCGGATCACTTTGATGAATCTACGATGCTGGAAATTGCCAGGAAGGTAGGTTTTAACGAGACGGTATTCGTACAGACCTCCTCGGTTGCTACTGTCCAATTGCGATATTTTACGCCGGGGCATGAAATTAATCTTTGCGGACATGCCACGATGGCAGCTATCTATGGATTGCAAACCAGAGGTTACTTGGATGGGATCTCCGACCTCACCATAGAGACAAAAGCAGGAGTATTGCCGATTACGTTATCGACAGATTCCAGCGAACAACTAAAGATTCGCATGCAGCAGAGCGAACCGCAATTTGTAGCGTTCAAAGGTGATGAAGAGCGGCTCATGCAATCGATTGGTCTTACGATGGAGGATTGGGATTCGCGTTATCCGATTGTATACGGAAGTACGGGTACCTGGACGTTGCTCATACCGATCCGAACGTTGGGCGCTTTTGGCCTCATGAGACCCGATTCCGCACAATTTCCCGCTTTATTGACCGAGATGCCGCGTGCTTCCTTACATCCATTCGGCTTCGAGACTGCTTATTCGGATACGCTGATGCATGCCCGACATTTCTCATCGCCTTATTCAGGTACAATTGAAGATCCAGTCACGGGGACAGCATCCGGCGTAATGGGGGCTTATTATCTGACGTATATGGAACCGGAATTAGAGCAGCTATCCTTTCAGGTAGAACAAGGTCACGAAATTCAACGGGATGGACGGGTGCAGGTCGAAGTTAGCCGAACCGATCTTGGCATGAGTGTATATGTCTCCGGACATGCCGTCTTCGTGAAAGAAATGACCCTTTTGTAATAGAGTCCATTGTTACCATTAGTTCTAAGAAAAGGACGATTCATGACAAGCCTATGGTATGCCAAGCTGCTGGAAATAGAGTTCCGCCGAGGGGCTATATCGAACCGATCTTTACGTTCGACATAGGAAATCATATCATTGATTCTTGACATTCCCTTGACTGAATAGGATGAAATGTGACGGCGCCGTCATGCAAGTATTTCATTCTATGGGGAGGGAAAGTTAGTGAAGGTTTTGCTACGCTTGTCACTATGGTTGTTAAGTATGGTTGTAGTCATTGGTACGATTGCGATTGTTCGCACTCCAACGGCAGATGCTGCCACGATTGTCACAGTTAACACTGTCGCAGAGATTCAGTACGCATTGCAGCATGCTAGTCCTGGCGATGTCATTGATGTTGCCCCAGGTACCTACGAATTGTCGACAGTGAGCACTGTCGGTATTCGGCCCGCTTATTATTATTCTGGTGCTAATGGAACAGCTGCTGCACCTATCACGCTGCAAAGCGCTGATCCTGCCAATCCCGCTATACTGAAAGGCGGATCCATCTCATCGCCTGGCTATACGTTATATTTGACCGGTGACCATTGGATTGTCAAAAATATGACGATTACGCATGGTCAGAAAGGTATAGTGCTCGATAACGCCAATTACGCTCATTTGAATGGAGTAACTGTCCGTCATGTCGGACAGGAAGGCATTCACATCAGAGATGGAAGTTCTTACGCCATTATTGAAAACAGCATCGTAGACCAGACTGGAGCGACGGGCAACGCTACGGATAAAGGTTTTGCCGAAGGTATCTATATCGGGTCGGATCGTTCGGTATGGGATGTCAATGAAGGGATGCCGGGGAGCAGCGTTGGGTCAGGGCAAGGTTATAATCGCGCTGTATGGCATACGATTGTGCGCAACAACATCATTGGTCCTGCTGTAGCAGCTGAACCGATCGATATTAAGGAAGGAACCTCGCATACTTTAATTGAAGATAATCTGTTTCTAGGGGCAGGCATTGCCGGTGCAGGCTTTAATTTCGCAGACAGCTTCATCGACGTGAAGGGAGTGCATGTCACCATACGTAACAATATCGGCTATCGCCAGAACAACACAGGCATCACAGCCGATATTGCGGAAGTGAATCGCACCAGCAGCAGTCCGTGGTGTCCCGCAAGCGAAACATCGAATCAAAGCCTCGGAGATACGAGTGACGGGAATACGTATACGAACAACCAGTTTTTCGCAGGACATCCGCCGGTATCCTGGGATCGACAAGCGCCAACAGTACCTGGCAGTCTAACGGCAACAGCAACATCGAGCAGTGCCATTGCCTTAACTTGGAGCGCGTCTACTGATAATGTAGGTGTTGCGGGTTATCGGCTTTATCGGAATGGCGTACAATTCGCAACAACGAATACAACATCCTACAGCGATACAGGGCTAAGCTCATCCACCTCATACACGTATACAGTCAAAGCGTATGATGCATTCAATAATGTATCTGCAAGCAGCACATCCGTAAGTGCGACAACACTGTCTTCAGGGGGCGGCGGGGGTACTACCTCGCTTAAAATTCAATATAAGGATGGAGACGGTGTAGTAGGCAATAATGCGATCAAGCCATTCTTGAAAATTGTGAATACCGGTACAACGCCTATTCCCCTTAGTGAACTAACCGTTCGTTACTACTTCAAGAGGGAAGCAGCCGTAGCCCAGAACTTTACAATCGATTATGCCGTCATAGGTAAGACGAATCTGACAGGCGTCTTCTATACGATGGGTTCGCCAATTGCTACGGCAGACGCTTATCTTGAACTGGGATTTTTGGCTGCAGCCGGGAACGTAGCGGCTTCAAGTGATACAGGTGACATCAGAATTAGAATAAACAACAGCAACTGGTCCAACTTCAATGAAGCAAATGATTACTCTTATGCGCCGTCTCTAACTTCTTTTGCCGATCATAACAAAATAACGTTATATCATAACGGCTCTCTGGTCTGGGGCATTGAACCTTAACGAATAAGAACTTTGAAGTCGAAGGTGTCCACTATCTTGAATAATAGTGCTTGACACCTTTCGGCTTTTTTCGATACAATCATTTCCAATCATTGGGTTGATTTGGAAGCAAAGGAGATGTGAGATGAAGCCAATTAAGCGATCGAAGGCAAGAATTATGGCAGGTACGATGTACTATCGGTTCCGAAGGCACTTAGCTTGGCGATTTGGCGGCAAAAGGTACTCTAGAACCGTTAGCACGACACTCTTACCTCATCGCATCAGTACACATCAAACCCCATTGCTGCGTCAACTCAGAGATGTGGATATGTCCATGCAGTATAACAAAATCAAAAACCTGACGATTGCCCTGAAAGCGTTGAACGGTATCGTTCTTAATCCCGGCGAGACATTCTCTTATTGGAAGCTGCTCGGCAAGCCCACTACAAGAAAGGGATATGTAGAGGGCATGATCTTGTACTATGGCAGCTTTAAGAGCGGTGTAGGCGGCGGATTATGTCAATTATCGAATCTTCTCTATTGGATTACACTCCATACACCGCTTAAGGTAGTGGAGCGGCATCGCCACAGCTATGATGTATTCCCGGATTCGAACCGTACGCAGCCCTTCGGCAGCGGTGCCACTTGCGCTTACAATTATTTGGATTTGCAAATCTACAATGCAACGGATACGCCCTATCAACTAGCGCTTCACTTGACCGAGGAGAATTTGGTAGGTGAATGGAGATGCTCGAAGCCATCCATCTATCACTATGAAATATATGAACGGGAGCATCGTCTGGCTCAGGAGTACTGGGGCGGCTATACCAGGCACAATCAAATCTATCGACGAGTCATGAATCCTAGTCATGAATGTATTGCAGATGAATTTGTGACAGAGAACAAGGCGTTAATGATGTATGAGCCGCTGCTTGAAGCAGGCGGAAGGGGACAGAACAGCGGCTAATCACAATAGGAGTGGGCGAATGAAACTTCAAATCATATCCGAAGTTGAGTACGAAGTGTCGGAGCTTAAAGTCGACAACTTGTTCAATGAGTCGTATTGTGTGTTCGATCTGGAGGCTACCGGGATCAATCCGGAAAGAGACCATATTATTCAAATCGGGGCCGTACGCATCTCTGCAGGCAACGATGATTCTAGCCAATCCAATCCGTCTTTTATGACTTATGTACGATCGCCGGAGCCGATCTCTCCCTTCATTGAACAGTTGACTGGCGTGACTAATGAGCATATAGCAGATGCACCCTGTTGGGAAATAGCCTATGAGGACTTTCGGACTTTTGCCAAAGATACGATACTCGTTACGCAAGCGGGCTACGAATATGACTGGCCGCTTATCCAAGCGGAATGCCATCGCCGCCAGTTGCCTGCTCTGAATGCGCCTATTCTGGACACCAAGCTGCTCTATCAATATTTGTATCCTGAAGAACAAGCCATTATTTCTACCAATCTATTAATGGAACGATTGGGCGTCGACGATTCGGGACTCGCCAGGCATGATGCGCTTAGTGACAGCTATCGAATTGCCAAAATTTTTTGGCGGTTGTTGGACCAATATCGCGAGCGCTCTATTCATAGCCTTAATTTAAGCCATCCTATGACAATAAAACGATTTCAACTGCCTAAACCGAAATGAATAGACTAAAAGTAGATGATGTAGGAGTGAAAAAAGCATGAACTATACACTGCATAAAGCAACTCAAGCAGATACAGCTTTTTTATGGGATATGTTATTGGAGTCGCTCTATGTACAGGAAGGACAAAAGCCGTTCGACCGTTCGATATTGCAAGAGCCCTTTATGGCCAAATATGTAGAGGGATGGGGCAGAAGCGGCGATGTCGGATATATTGCCAGAAATGAGAATGGCATTGCGGTAGGCTCCATTACGGCTCGCCTCTACACGGAGGCAAACAAAGGATTTGGCTATGTCGGCGATGATGTTCCCGAACTGGGAATGGCAATACTGGCAGAGCATCGGGGAAAAGGGCTGGGCAAGCTGCTAATGGAAACGCTAATTGCTGAGCTGCGGATTAATGGAGTTGGTAAGCTTTCTTTAAGTGTGGACCCTTCCAATGAAGCAGCGGTCATCCTATATACCCGTTACGGGTTCAAAGAGATCGGCGTGGTCGGAACTTCGATTGCGATGGTGACGGAGCTATGAACAGGACTATTATGATCAGTGATATTCACGGATGCTTGGAGCCCTTCGAACGGCTGCTGGAGAAGGTGCGGTACGTGCCGGAGCAAGATCGGCTAATTCTGATTGGCGATTATGTCGACAAGGGACCGCAAAGCCGAGAAGTTGTCGAAGCTGTCATGCGACTTGTGGAGCGGCATGGCGCGATTGCGCTGCGGGGCAATCATGATCAGCGTCTCGTCGATTTTATTCGGGGGAATGATCCGGTCGTACTCCATAAATTTGCCGAACATGGCGGCCCGCCAACGTTACAGAGCTATGTCGGTTTCTCGGAGGTAACGGAGCGCAGCCGGGAGAAAGCGCGAGAAATGATGGAGGAGCAATATGCGAGTCATCTGGATTTCTTGGCAGACTTGCCGCTTTATGTGGAGGATGACCATCATATCTATGTGCATGCCGGATTGCGGCCGGGAACGTCCGATTGGACATTACAATCCGATCACGATTTTATGTATATTAAGGATGAATTTTATCTCCATCCTACTACAGTGGACAAGACGGTCATCTTTGGCCATACCATTACGACAAAGCTCCAAGCTACGGCTGATATCTGGTTCGCCGGGGATAAAATCGGCATTGACGGAGGTTGCTCAATCGGTCTGCAGCTTAATGCCCTTCTGTATGAAGATGGTGTTTTCGATACAGCTTTTGTGACGAATAAGAAGCAACGGAGTGAATGACTATGCTGAACATACGTCCTGTAACGGTCGATGAAGCTTCCGTATTGTGGGAGCTCCGGCTGGAGGCGCTCGGCACCAGCCCGGAGGCATTCGGCAGTTCCTACGAGGATGCGCTGGAGACTCCGCTGGAGGCTGTGCGGGCTAAAGTCGAAGCGACTGAAAATCAATTCATCCTGGGGGCTTATGCCGATGGCGAAATGGTTGGAATGGCTGGATTTCTGAGACAGACTGCTCGAAAGACAAGACATAAGGGGTTCATATGGGGAGTGTACGTAAAGTCTGACTACCGCAAACATGGAGTCGGCAAAGGGTTGCTGGAAGCCGTTATCGAGCAAGCCCGCAGGATGGAAGGTCTTGAGCTGATTCAATTGACGGTTGTCACAGCCAATAGAGGGGCAAGGCAATTATATGAATCGCTTGGCTTTCAGAGTTACGGTTTGGAACGAAATGCCCTCATCGTGGATGGAATACGGTATGACGAAGAGCTGATGGTTTATGAATTATTGTCTGAAAAGGGGAGTCAACCATGATACTGGAAGTAGCCATTTTAACTATTAGGCAGGGTTTGACTCGCGAGTTTGAAGCTAGCTTTAAGGAAGCCTCACGCATTATTGCCAGTATGAAGGGTTATGTCAATCATGAGCTTCAGTCTTGCATCGAGAATGACCATCAATATATTTTGCTTGTCCATTGGGAGACGCTTGAAGATCATACGGTTGGTTTCCGGGAGTCGCAGCCTTACCAGGAATGGAAAGCACTGCTGCATCATTACTATGATCCCTTCCCGACAGTCGAGCATTACGAGCAGGTTCAACTAGACCATTAACTAAGCAGAGGGAAGGGATACTCCATGACCATTACATTCCACGAAGACGATACGATTACTCCGGAGGAGCTGGCTGAAGTGTTCATACAGTCTGGCATTCGCAGGCCAGCGCAAGATCTGGAGCGGCTCAGCCGTATGCTGACACATGCCGATGAACGGTTGACTGCCAGAGCGGACGGAAAGTTGGTAGGCATATTACGGGCGATTACGGATTACGCTTATTGCTGCTATATTTCAGATTTAGCTGTAGATCAAGCTTATCACGGGCAGCGAATTGGAGAGAGGCTCATGCAGAAGCTGCAGGAGAAGCTAGGCAATGATGAAATCCAATATATCCTCGTATCTGCGCCTACGGCCGTCGGATTCTATGAGCGAATGGGCATGGAACGATTAGATAAGGCATTTGTTATCCGGCGGCAGCATTAAGTCTATATTGACCGCCAAGAAAGGAAGTCTGGGCAATGTCAGAAGCGCAATCCGAGCTCTATGATGCCATATACAGCTTCAAAAATTATGAACAGGAAGCAGCGGTTATCAAAGAGTTAATCGATAGAAAGCATCCGAATGCCAGAACGATTCTGGATGTAGCGTGCGGTACGGGGAAACACGCAAGTTTCCTTCAACTTAGCTACGTTGTAGATGGGATTGATCTGAATGAGTCCCATATTGAGGCGGCGCGCAAAAGAAATCCGAAATCGCAGTTTACAGTCGATGATATGACGAATTTTCAACTCAATCGAACCTACGATGTCATCACATGCTTGTTCAGCTCCATCGGATTCGCCAAAACGCTAGTCGGAGTTGAGCAAGCGGTTCGCAGGTTCAAGGAGCATTTGAAGCCAGATGGCATCCTCCTCATTGAAGCTTGGTTCACCCCCGATGATTGGCAGCCTGGTTACGTATCAACTCTTCAATACGAATCGGAGGATTGCAAAATCAGCCGGATGTCTCATTCTAGTACGGTTGGTTCAATCTCGGTTCTTCATTTCGATTATTTGATTGGGCGCAGAGATGGCATTCAACATGTGCAGGAAACGCTGGAGCTTGGCTTGTTCTCAAGAGAAGAGCTAACCGAGCTTTTCATTAGCGAGGGCTTATGTGTGGAATACGACGAATATGAATGGATAGGCAGAGGCATGTATATTTTACGCAGAGAATGAGGATGACGAGATGGATTTTAAAGTTCGATTGGCACAAGGCAGGTACTGGTATATATTTAGCGGAGTTTTATTTATCTCATTTGGCTATTCAATCGTTAATATCTTTTACGCTCTAACCCCGATCCCTTATGCTGTCTTTATCTTCATTAGCCTTCCTTTTCTAGTTAAAAGCATTAAAGACATGAAAAAAAGCTATACCCTGCATTGGGATGAAGAGAACCTGCGCTTTGGCGAAACGAGTATCCATACCGAGCACATCGAGAAAATATGGTTTTATTCGCCTTTATCTTTTTATGTCTATCGGAATGATGCCGGTTGGTTAAAAGGAATTCTTCATTTTCAATGTGACAAAGATCGTTACCCGGCTATAAAAAAAGAGCTGAGCGCTTGGGCTGAAAACAGAGGCATTACGATCAAACATTGAGAGGCAGTGTGAGAATGATGCGTCAACTGGGAACGATACTTTTGGTCTTCCTTGTCATCTTGGTCCTTACAGCATGCCAACCGTCTAATCTGTCAAAAACCAAGCTTTCAGACAAGGAGCCTGATGGTTCGAATAAGCCTGCTATCGAGATTCAGGGACCCATGACGGTTTCTCAAAATCCACTCTTTGCTTATGTTGGAGAATACATTTATTTGGATGTGGTGTTGGTGGATGGCCGTTATTATGAAGATTGGAATCCGAGTCCTTTCATGGGGCGGAATTGGCAAGGTAGCTTTCAATTCCTTATTCGTGATGCTGACGATCATATACTGCATCGATCCGATATTGAGAATACCTTTTTCCAGCAGGTAAATCAGTTCTTTGATCTGTCATTTGCTGACTACAACGGTGATGGCGACATTGACTTCGCCCTTGGACAATATGGGACGAGCAACGGCAATATCTATCATCTGTATACGATAAGAGAGGATCACTCCATAGACAAATTGGAGATCGCAGGGCGTCAAGAGCTGTTCGCTAGTGGCGGGAGCCGCAATTCTATTGAATTGCAAGCCTGGGGCGATCATGGCTTTGAACTAGATTACTATGACAATTCCATAGGGAAGACATTCACCAATCGCTATACATGGGAGAACAATCAATTCAAGCTGCAAGAAACTTCTGAGAAGTAGAGGATGCATGTGCAATCTGATAGAATCGTTCGTATCCGTGCAGAGGAGAAGCTGTATCACTATCAATGCTATGAGCAGCATAAATTATTCGAGTCGGGATCATGGCTGCATAAGCCGGTCCAGACGGTCATGGAAGTGCTGCCGGAGCTGATTCAATCTCATTCGATGCGGGTACTTGATCTAGGGAGCGGTGTGGGCCGCAATACTATTCCGATCGCCGTTTACCTGAAACCGTTTAATGGAAGAGTAGTCGCTGTGGATTTGCTAAGCTCCGCCATTGAGGGCCTTATACGCTACAGCCGTGAGCATCAGGTAGACTCATATATCGAAGCAGTCCAGACTGATATAGAAAGCTACCCAATCGACGCGGAGGGCTTCGATGCGATTATTGCGGTATCTACTCTGGAGCATCTGAGTTCAGAGGATGAATTAAAGCGTAAGCTCACTGAGATGGCGCAAGGTACAAAGCGAGGCGGCATCAACTGCATCATTATAGGTTTGAACATACAAGAAACGGCCATTCAAACGAATGAATCGCTTGACCCTATGTTCGAGATCAATATGTCGACAGAAGCAATGAATGAACTTCTTCATCATACATACCGGGGGTGGGAGACGATGAAGCATCTCGTCAAACCGCTGACATTCAAAATTCAACGAGGAAATGAGCCAGTCAGGCTGACATCGGATTGTATAACGTATGTGGTCAGAAAGCCGTACCTATAGATTACAGGCCAAAAGGAGAGAGCGCATGTATCAAACCTTCATTTTCGATGTAGACGGCACGTTGATCGATACCGAAAAGGCGGTGCTGGGTTCGTTGCAGAAAATGCTGAAGCTCGATTACGGACAACATCTGGAAACAGAGCAATTAACCTTTGTGCTTGGCATACCTGGCGCAGACGCATTGCCTCGTCTCGGGATTGAGGATATTGATCTCGCGAATGAGCGCTGGAATGAATATATGATCGATTTTGCTCATACGATTACGATATTTAATGGCATTAAGGAGATGTTAATGGCATTAAATAATGAGGGTATAACTACAGGCATTGTTACATCGAAAACAACGGACGAGCTGCTAGCGGACTTTGTACCTCATGGACTGATGAATGAATTGCATCATGTGGTGTGTGCAGACGACACCAAACGGCATAAGCCTCATCCTGAGCCGCTGCTTAAGTTTTTGGAGTTGACAGGAGCGGCTCCAGCTACATCGATTTATATCGGAGATACCATCTATGATGCCCATTGTGCGCGTGATGCCGGAGTAGATTTTGCGCTTGCCTTATGGGGTTGCAGCAATCCGGATGCCATCGATGCAAAGCACCGGCTCAACTCGCCGAGTGAGCTGTTAGACTTGATCATGAGCAGAGGAAGGGAACATTCAAAATGATCGTAATGGAAGAGAAGTTTGCCCTGCCTTCGAGAAGCTTCAATTATTTGCTGGCATTGCCCGATGCACATAATCAGGATAGTGTAGAAGAGTGGCCGCTCATTCTGTTCCTGCATGGAATCAATCGCCGTGGAGACGATATCTCGCTTATTCGAGACTACGGCTTGTGCACAAGGCTGCAACAAGAGAACGAACTGCCTTTTCTCTTATTGGCGCCTCAATGTCCTGGCCATTCATCCTGGACGGATGAACTCGAGCCTATTATGCTGCTGTTGCACGACATCCTCGAACGATATAACGTAGACCGGAAGCGCGTCTATCTGACCGGATTCAGCATGGGCGGCCACGCTGCCTGGTATTATGCGGCGCATAAGCCCGGCTTATTTGCCGCAGTGTCTCCTATCTCGGGTTGGTTCAATCCCGACCAGGCGGAATTGTTAAAGGATGTTCCGATTTGGGCGTTCCATGGTGATTCGGATGATGTCGTACCGTTCGAAAGAACTCACGAGATGATCGAAGCGTTGAAGGAACATAATCCGCAAGTACGATTCACTCCCATCTCTGGTGAAGGCCACCGGATCATGCACCATGCTTATGACCAGGAGGAATGGATAGAGTGGCTGTTGTCCCACAAGCATGAGGATTGATGATGTACTAGCTCAACCCATTCCTGTCTAAGCGACAAAGAATTGCCCATAGCAGGTTTTCGGCCAGTTTGCGCGATAGCCTGTCCACATTCGTCTAAAATCGGTTATAATGATGAAGAATCCATAAAGAAGAAAGTGGGAGCAGCATGGGTCGTAAATGGAACAATATTAAAGACAAGAAAGCGTCCAAAGACGCAAACACAAGCCGGGTATACGCCAAGTTCGGCGTTGAAATTTATGTAGCCGCCAAAAAAGGCGAGCCGGATCCTGAGTCCAATCGTGCGCTTAAAGTCGTTCTGGAGCGTGCCAAAACGTATAACGTACCCAAAGCGATCATTGACCGTGCAATTGATAAGGCGAAAGGCTCCGGAGACGAGAACTATCAAGAGCTGCGTTATGAAGGCTTCGGTCCGAACGGCTCGATGGTTATCGTGGACACGTTGACCAATAATGTGAATCGTACAGCGCCAGAAGTACGCTCGGCCTTCAATAAAGCCGGGGGAAGCATGGGCGTGAGCGGTTCCGTAGCCTATATGTTCGATGCTACTGCTGTCATCGGCGTATCAGGCAAGTCACTGGATGACGTGATGGAGCTGATGCTGGAATCCGACGTTGACGTACGGGATATCGTGGAGGAAGAAGAGTCGGTGATCGTCTATGCAGAGCCGGATCAATTCCACGCGGTACAAGAAGCATTCAAGCAAGTTGGCATTACAGAATTCGACATTGCCGAGCTGACGATGCTGGCACAGAATTACGTAGCATTGCCGTCCGCCGAGAGTCAAGCGCAATTCGACAAGCTAATCGATGCGCTTGAGGATCTGGAGGATGTTCAGCAGGTCTATCATAACGTGGAGCTGGAAGACGAAGATTAATATATCCCCTCCCATGAACAAAGCCGCGACGGTTGTCGCGGCTTTGTTGGCATATCATGATAGTTGCTCCAAGGTTCAGACTCGAATTGCTCCCTGTAATCGCTCTAATCGTACGTCCAACGGTTTTCATCGCTATGATTCAAGTACAGAATTGCCTTATTCTCATATAGCAATAGATAGAGTATTTTGCGTGACGGCATCGCTTTCTTGGGAAAATAACGTTACGATTAAGCTTAAAGCAAACAAGATCATTAAGGATTGCACTCATTTCAAAAGAGCTGGAGGTATCCATTATGAGAGCGATTATGCAAGATTCGGAATCGAACCGCCTGACTATAGGGGAAGCGGAAGAGCCGGATCCAGCTTACGGCGAGCTGTTGATTGAAGTAAAGGCTACTGCGCTCAATCGCGCCGATCTGCTGCAGAAGCGAGGGCTGTATCCGCCTCCGCCAGGCGCGTCCCCGATTCTGGGATTAGAGATGGCGGGCACCGTACTGGAGGGGGCAGGTCCATGGCAGCCCGGCGATCGCGTCATGGCTTTGTTGCCGGGCGGGGGTTACTCGGAGCGTGTACGCATTCCTGCGGCTATGGCGATGGCGATTCCGCATAGTCTTTCTTATGCTCAGGGGGCGGGCATCCCGGAAGTATTCCTGACCGCTTACCTGAACCTGTTCCGGTTAGGCGGCCTTCAGGCGGGTCAGTCCGTACTGGTTCATGCGGGCGCAAGCGGAGTAGGGACGGCAGCTATCCAACTGGCAAAGTCGGTAGGATGTTATGTGATCGCGACAGCGGGCTCTGCTGAGAAGCTGGATGCCTGCTTGAGGCTTGGAGCAGATGAAGCCATCGATTACAAAGAGGGTCCGTTTCTGCCGGCGGTGCTGGATTATACTGCCGGCAGAGGCGTAGATGTCATAATGGACTTTGTCGGCGCGTCATATTGGGATCAGAATGTATCTGCGCTTGCCCTCGACGGCAAGCTTATCCTTATTGGCTTGTTAGGCGGTGCCAAAGTGAAGGAGTTAAACCTTTCACAGTTGATCGCGCGACGTTTGCAGATTATTGGAACCTCGCTCAGAAGATTGTCGCCTGAACGCAAGGAAGCTCTGTCTGCCGAGTTTGCGGAGCGGTTCTTGCCGCAGCTTGCGAGCGGAGTCATCTATCCCGTTATAGACTCGGAATGGGATTGGAGCAGGGCGGAGGAAGCCCATGCCTATATGGAGAGCAATCGCAATATCGGTAAAATTATTTTGACGGTATCATAATTCGCTGAAAAATTGATGACACCCATCCTGTCACCAATAATTCGATATACTGATGGCACATAGGAGGAATTCAGGATTGAAACGATCGGACAGGCTTATGGCCATTCTTATTGCCTTGCAGCAGAAGCCGGCAACCGCACAGTCGCTGGCCGATAAGCTGGAGGTGTCGAAACGCACCATTCTGCGCGATATGCAGGCGCTCGCCGAGATTGGCATTCCGCTCTATGCGGTGTCCGGCCCTGCTGGCGGTTATCGCTTAATGGAGGGCTATTCACTGCCGCCGCTGCACTTCAGCTCGGAGGAGGCGCTTGTTATTCTGTTCGCGCTGAATGCCGTCACAAGGTTGTCCGATACGCCGTTTCATCAAGCTCGCTGGACTGTCATGGACAAGATTCGCTCCACGCTTCCACCAAGCATACTGGAGCAGGTAGAGCCCCTGCTTAATCGACTGGAGATCGAGATTCCGGATAGACCGCAGCGCACACCGCTGCTGGACCGCCTGCTGGCGTATGTCGCAGAATCTGCATGGATTCTCGCGCATTACCGCTCGGAGAAGCATCAGCGATGGCTTCATATGCAGCCGAAACGTGTGTATATGGCCCACGGCTTCTGGTATTGCGAGGCCTATTCTCATGAGCACGGGGAGAAGAGAAGCTTCCGGGTAGATCGTTTCCTGGAGCTGAAGATAGCGACACCCCCTGAATCTGAAGTTTCCGAGTCAATAAGTGACAGCAGCAAGTCCACTATGGCGTCAATCGCCATTCATGCCAAGCTTACCTATCGCGGGGCGCTTCTCGCAGAGCAGGATGTCCATGTCGGTCATGATGTCAGGCAGATTGATGACGATGAGTGGGAGCTGCGATTTGAGTGTCCAGCTGATGAATGGGATTGGGCGGTAAAATTCTTTTACGGCATGGGAATGGATGCCACAGTACTGGAACCGGATGAGCTGCGGCGCGATTTGTATGAGCTGGGCTGCAAGATGGCCGATCGGTATGCACAATCTTGAAATCCTTTTAGACTAAAGGGAGGTAGACAACGATGTCATCAACAGAGCTGTTCGAAAACGCAAGAGGGTTCATATACAGCAATGCGAGATTACTGGACCGGCAGAGATTCGCTTATTGGTTCGAGGGAGGAAGCAAGGGAAGCGTGCTGGAAGCGCTGGCTGCTTATCAAAATGAGGATGGCGGATTCGGTCATGCACTGGAGCCGGATATCCGCTGTCCGCAGAGCCAGCCCGTTCCGACGGAGCAGGCGCTCATCATCATTGACGAGCTTGAAGCTTATGATACAGAGCTAATGAGCGGCATAATCCGGTATTTGAAGAGCATTACGCTGTCAGAGGGTGGACTGCCGCTTGCCTTCCGCAGCCTCATGGCCTACCCGCATGCACCATGGTGGATAACAGAGCGCGACGACATGCCTAACTTGAACCCGACTGGTCATATTCTGGGGCTGCTAATGAAGCAACCGCGCTGGGCGGAATGGAGTCAGGAGGAATGGATTCAGCGTAATCTCCGATTCGTCTGGCAAGCCATGGAGAAGCCTGAGCCAGAGGAATACCATGAAGGCGTGCAATGGGTTTCAATTCTGGAGCATGCGCCAGTAACGCCACAAACCTCGCAAGCTGTGGAGAAGCTGGATGGCTGGCTCGCGAAGAAGGGCGTCATCGAGCGTGATCCCTATGCGGAAGGCTATGTGCAGAAGATACTGGACTGGGTGGCCTCTCCTGACAGCTATGCCGCTAAGTTCGTCACGACGGAAGAGCTTGATCTTCATCTGGACGCGATGATCAAGCAACAGCTGGCAGACGGCGGCTGGCCCATCAGCTTCCCTGCTGCAAGCCCGCTTGGGGAACTGGAATGGCGCGGGTCCCTTACCGTTGATCGTCTGAAGACACTGCGAGCATTTGGTAAACTTTGATTTTGACATAACGAAGACATACTTTGAATTGGAGATGAGTCGTATGGAAGATATCCGGTATCCGATAGGTACGTTTCAACACAATAGTGAAATAGATGCTGCTCAAAGAGAGGCATGGATCGGCGACATCGCCTCATTGCCCTCCCAGCTTAGAGATGCCGTTACAGGCTTGACGCAGGAACAATTAAGCACGCCTTATCGGGACGGAGGATGGAGTGTTCGTCAAGTCATTCATCATGTGGCGGACAGCCATATGAACGCCTATATTCGCTTCAAGCTTGCGCTGACAGAAGACAATCCTTCTATCAAGCCCTATTACGAGGATCGTTGGGCAGAGCTGCATGATACGGAAGCAGAACCTGTTGAGACGTCGCTCGCTTTGTTGGATGCGCTGCATCGTAGGTGGGGCACTTTGTTGCAGGGGATGTCGGAGGAAGACTATCAACGTACGTTCTTCCACCCAGAGCAACAGAAGTCTATGCGACTAGACCTGAATCTGGGCATGTACGCCTGGCACGGACGACATCATTTGGCTCATATCAAATCGTTGAAGCAGCATGAAAAACATGATAGAATTTCATGATTTTTTATAATTTTCAATGAATTGTCGATACACCGCTAGACTGGTTACACCCTATCTATTAGAATAAATTTCTAGTATATAAAAGGGTGGGTGAAAGACATGAGTGAAGTAGAGTTGGAGTTGGAGTTGGAATCCAGAGTCATTGAAGGCGCGCTCGACGCAAGTCCCGGCTCGGTAGATATGGATGAGAGTCAGTTAATTAAGCTGGACGCTCATATCCAGAGATTAATTGAAGCCGAGAAGCTTCAAGGCGGAAGCTATTTGGTCGCAAGGCACGGCAAGATTGTGGCTTGGCGTTCTATGGGCGCATTGACTGGCACGACAGGCACCGGGGAATTGCTGCCGGATGCTATTATGAAAATTTCATCCATAACGAAAGCCTTTACTGCCGTGTCGATCGTCAAGCTGATTGAAGACGGCAAGCTGTATCTGGATCAACCGGTTGCGACAATTCTGAAGGAATTCGATAACCCTACGCACAGAGACATCACCTTGTTTCACTTATTGACGCACACCTCGGGAATCATGCCAGTTAGCGGCTATTACAACGAGCCATATCCGCGCCCATGGTGGGGACAGAATGGCATGGATGACTGGATTGCCAAGCAATTGCAAGGTACGCTCGCTTGCGAGCCGGGCACCGCTTATAATTATTCAGGCGCCGGCTTTAGTCTGCTTGGTGAAGTGATTCGCCGCGTATCCGGGCAAAGCTATGAGAGCTATGTGATCGAGAATTTGATCGAGCCGCTGCAGTTGCGTCGTACCTTCTTCCAGGTGCCGGCGCATTTGCATAGTGAAGTATTGACGATCTCGCAATATGACCTGGACGCTTTGAATGACCAGGAGGACGAAGATCCGAGATATCCGCCAAGATCGGCCAGCGGGCTGTATTCCACCTTGTACGATTTATGGAAGTTCAGCCAGATGCTGCTGAACGGCGGTACATTCGAGGGAATACGCATTTTGGGGCGAAAATCTGTCGAGATGCTGACAAAACGTCATTTGTTCCAGGTTCCCGCCTATCACTGGGGCGGCAAAGTAAAGGACAAAGGCCACGCGCTCGGAATCGACCTGGCCATTGATCATATGTCTTATGAATCCATTGGCACGTACCAAATGGAAGGCGCCGGAAGATCGGCCATGTTCGTGGACCCTGTCGAAAATCTGATCGTTACCTTTTTTGTACCGTCCAACTACTCATGGATACCGGAATCGGTACTAGGCACGAAGCAAATCATTTGGTCGAGCCTGAAATAATTCGATCATGCATTTTCCGTGTGGTGCTGATGTTTCCACCATAACTAGCCCGCGCTGTCGATGTCAGCGGGCTTTTTTTGTCATCTGAACATTCGACTAACTTAAACTTTGGGTTATAATGGGGTCAAAGCCTTCGTAATTGGTTGCAGAGACTATCCACATGATAGGGGAGAAAGGGATTTTGCAGAAACATGTTTCAGATGTCGTAGAGGGCAGCGCAGTACATGCGTCCAAACGAAAAATATTGATCGGGTTATGCCTGTTGATGGCGATAGTTGGTATTGCATTAGCCGTACTGTTGCCTTCAAGCAAGTTCAGATCATTCGAGGTCCCATTATCCTTCAATAGTCTAAAGCTTGTAGCACTCTTGGATGAGATTAGCAGCGGTAATAAGCTTGCGGGTCCTACAACCGTGAATGACTTCAGGGCAACGGTGTCAAGCGATCAATTGGAAGAAATGTCCTTCTCTCTTGTCACACAAGAGCAGGAAGGAGTATTTACGCTGGTCTATGCTCATTTTAACCGGGAAGCCGTTCCTCAGGAAGGTATCCGTACCAGCAAAAGCACGGGCCATCAATGGGTGCAATTCGATCAATCCATCGCGGCAAGTCAGCTTTTCGTCAAGTTGGAACAGGTACAGAAATGGCTGAATCAACAACAACTAGGTCGATATTCGATTACCGCTCATGGTCAGAAGCTGATCTTTGATCTCCAGGCAGACTATTATCAGCTGACAGATGCCCGTGTTGTTCCTCTGGCTCATCCACTTACCGAGCCTTCCTATGCGGTCATAATCGATGGAGCCATTGGTGAATTGCAATCAGTCATATATTTGGATGAATAGGAAACCTCTTTCTTACTACATATTCACCTAACAAGCCCCCATCCAAAGAAGGGGGCTTGTTAGGCTTTCTAATTACTATCTGATCGATTGTCATAGGTGAACCCCGGCATTTTGACAACGGGCCATTTCTCTTTGCGGAGATGGGAGAGGAAGCCTTCGCCCACATGCAAGTTGCTTTGTACAAGCGCTTGCGGCGTTAAGGCCAGCCACTGGTTAAGGGAGACATCGGCAAATCGATCGCTCTTGAAGATTTCGAGAAACCATAATGTATCGGTCCCGGTATTCTGAATGTAATGTCCAAAAGCAAACGGTACATATCCGACGTCGCCTGCTCGAACGTCATAGGTACGGGCATTGCCTTCGGCACCGAACACGGTCATTCGGCCTTGACCCGTCAAATAATATTGCCATTCATCATTATTGGGATGCCAATGCAGTTCTCTCATCGCGCCGGGCTGAATTTCGACCAATGCGGCCGCAATCGTTTTGGATATGGGGAAGTTGCTGGAATCCACAATTCGCACACTGCCTCCTGGCGTTTTCACAGGCGGCTGTGCAAGCAATTGATGAGTGAAGGATAATGGCACCTCCCCATAAGGCGATTGTACAGCCTGAGACGATAATGGCCCAGGAATCGCTCCTTGATAAATATAGACTTGATCGCTCGGAATGGATGCCAGCTCGGACTCCGGTATGCCGAAGTTGGCAGACAACACTTCTTTTGGTGTATGGGCGAACCAATCGGACAGCGATAACGTATTCAAGTCGGAGAAATGGCCATCGTCGAATACGAGCAGAAACTCGCAGCCTTCCTCCAGTCCCTGAATAGAATGCGGAATTCCGGGAGGAAAGTACCATAGATCACCAGGCCCCACATCAGCGATAAAGTTTCTGCCATTCTGATCAACAGCGGTAATCCGGGCGCGTCCTATAAGCATGTAAGACCATTCGGCCTGCTGATGCCAATGCAGCTCGCGTACGCCCCCTGGTGTCAAGCTCATATTGACGCCAGCTAATGTAGTGGCAATCGGCAGCTCTCTGACCGTAATCTCCCGCGACCAGCCCCCATGGTTCAGCTGCATATGCGTATCGGAGAACGAAAATCTTACATTGGGAATCAAACCGTTGTCCGTGACAGGTGGGACAAGCAAATCTGGATTTTGCCGGTCTCGCATTATATCTCGCGGTCCTCTGTCTATGCCGCCAGCCCCGTCGCTTCTGATCGGCTGGGGGATTGACGTAGGAGAGGCCGGATTATCCGAACTCGGCCCTCGACGTTCCTGACTCATGCAGCAACCTCCTTAAGGTATCGCTAGGCTCCGCTGGCAGATCCGATTGAATCCGAGGTGAATAACGGAACGTAACGACGTTGTTTCCGTATGGTTATGTAGGGGCACAATGAAATAGACATAGGAAACAACGGGATTGGGCCCGTTCAGGAGAAGGAGAGAGCAGGAATGAAAAAATGGCGCATTTCATTATTAATGGCATTAACCATGTTGATCGTATCCGGCTGCGGCATATTGGAGAACGTCAATCAAGGGATAAACTTTGCAACCGAAACGACAGACTATATGAATAACCTTGATAGCTTCAGGCAAGAGATGAACGGTCTTGCAGAACAGGCGTTGACGGACCTGGATGCTCGAACGGATTTGAAAAATCGGCTATTGGCGTTGAAAAATCAAATTTTGAGCTATAAGAATCTGGAAGTTCCCGAATATGCGGCAGAGCTTCATTCCACAATCGTTGGATATAACGACAAGCTGCAGCAGGGGTTGGATCAGGCCTTGACGAATATCGAGCAAGGCAGGGCCGCATTTGCTTCAACAGGCCTTCCCGAGACGATGAACAAAATCAATGAACTGCTGAGCCAAATTAATGCGTTAAACCCCAACTAGTGAGAGAGGAGCCTCCATGGCATTGTTATGGAGGCTCCTTTGCATGTAATAGAAGGAGGAGCTATGTCTATGTCATGGATTGCCGAACAATCCTATTATAAAGTTGAACGAATATTGGCAGATGGGGAAATGCGGACGATAAAGGAGCCGCGATTCATTCGGCTATATGAGAAGCAACTTCAAACCAAGAGGCGCACCTTTCCTCTAAATGAAGTGCATGATCTTTCTTATCGACCGATGGGAGAGGAAGGCGGCATCCTGTATGTGCACACCGGCCATGGCTTATACGCCTACACCGTATCGGATGATCCGGCTGTATTTATGGAAACATTTAAGAAGCATAAAGCAACTCAAATCTAACTCCTACAATGCTGCGTAAACAATGAGAAAGTGGTAAGGAAATCCCTTGCATTGGCGTACTAATGGGGTAAAGCGCGCCTAAATTGTTCCTGTACATGATGGTTGCCAACGGTATCACTCCACGTTACAATGTGTGAGGGCCTTTTGGGGCATCATTCACGAGGAGAGTGCAATCGTCTTGTCATCAGCTTCATTAACATCAGCACCGCTATCGTCTCCCTATCGATTGTTAGTCCTTCTGCTCGTCGTCGTAGTTGCGGGCATGAGTCAAGGCATGTTATTGCCTTTATTGTCAATCATGCTGGAGGATGCGGGTGTCTCATCCGATCTGAACGGCATCAATTCTGCTGCGATGTACATCGGCATCTTCTGTACGATGTTTTTCATTGAAAAGCCTGTTCTTCGGTTCGGCTATAAAAAAGTGATCCTAACCGGCATTGCGCTTGTCACGATGTCAACGTTGCTATTCCCGTTAACCCATTCATTGACAGCATGGTTTGTGTTGCGTCTGCTCGTCGGCGTAGGGGATAGTGCCCTGCATTATGCCTCGCAGCTCTGGATTGTCAGCACCGCACCATCCGATCGCCGCGGCCGTTATATCTCGCTCTACGGCATGTCATACGGACTCGGCTTCAGTATCGGACCGCTTGGCATTAACTTGATGCCTCTTGGCAGGGCAGTTCCATTCATAGTTACGAGCATATTCTTTATTATTGTGCTGCTGCTCGTGCTGCGCATGTCGAACGAATGGCCTGAACGTTCGGCCAAGAGCGCCAAATCGGAGAATCGCTTCTTGACCACTTATCGCGTTGCGTGGTTTGTTCTAATTCCAGGCTTCCTATATGGCTTGATGGAATCGTCGATGAACAGCAACTTCCCGTTATATGGCCTGCGTATGGACATTAGCCAGCACTGGATTTCACTGCTGTTGCTATCATTCGGCATCGGGGGCTTGATTTTGCAGTTGCCGCTCGGGATATGGAGCGACCGGATTGGCCGTAAGCCCATATTAATTGCTTGCGGCATCATTGGAGCGGCCGTCTTCCTGGCTATTCCAGCTGCAGGCAATCAGATCGCCTTGCTGTTCGTTCTCTTTGCCTTAGCGGGGGGCGTCGTTGGATCCTTCTATTCTCTGGGGCTGGCATACGCAGCTGATCTGCTGCCTAAGTCTATCTTGCCTGCCGCAAACGTCATCGCGTCCATCCACTTCAGCATCGGAAGCATTATGGGGCCCACGCTTGGCGGATTCGGTATTCAATATGTCTCAATAAATAGTGTTTTCCTATTTTTGGGAATGGCGTTTCTGTTGTTCGCCCTGCTTGGCCTGCTGTTTCGTCCGAAACCGCTTAGTGCTGAAGGGTAATGCGAGTCGATTTGATTCTATTCTGAGCATAGGGGGGACCTCACATGGCAACAGATTATTCATCTGTTTCCGCTTTCCCGAAGCTGGCGAAGCCTGCGCAGCGCGCGCTTGCAAATGCCGGATATGACCGGCTGTCGCAGTTGTCCGGCAAGAGTGAAGCTGAGCTTATGCAGCTTCATGGAATGGGTCCCAAAGCGATGGGGGAGCTTAGGAAAGCATTGGAAGGGCAAGGCTTCCGCTTGAAGCCTTTATCATTTGCAGTACAATTTGGAACGCGACTGTCTCACAAGCAGGATCGTTCGCTTGACTAAACATGGTTGCAACATGAGTAATGGCGGTGCATGGGATCTCATTCCAAGCATCGCCATTCTTGGCTTTTGGGCTGTTGTCGCTTTCTTCGGCACAGGATGGGCGAGTGTAGGCCAGTCGACTCTTTAGCAAGCATAAAAGCAAACGAAAGAAGAGTACCACTTTTAATCATCTAAGACGCTTGGGATAACCTCGTTTAGTGCGATTCAAATGGAGGAGCCAGCAGTCCAGCGATACGGCATAGCTCCACCAATTGATGAACACCGCTAAGCTGCAACCGATTGCGGCCATGAAGGACGAATAACGCTTGTTCCGTCACTTGCTTCGCCTTCTCCACATCATGATGCTCAACGGCCTTCACAATATCACGCATACTGTCCAGCAAATAGACTGTGCGGCGCAGCGTCCGAATAAGCAGGATTTGCCGAATATGTGTCGCTCCGAATACCCGGTAGCCATTCTCCGGGTCACGGTCAGGCACGATTAATCCTTCTTTCTCCCAATGTCGAATCGCAGAGGCTTGTACATTGGTATAAGTCGCTGCCTCGCCAATGCTCATGCGTCCCAGCCGTTTTTTGCCTCGAATCGGAGGCAGATCCGGCTGCTGCAGTAATGCGAGTGTCTGGTCCGCAATCGTTTTCTCTTCATGCAACGAAGCCTGTTCTTTGTTAACTAGCCAGAAAGCAGCATCCATCTCTCCATGCTGTACATGCTTCAGCGTCTGACACGTGATGCTGACGCCGAATCCGGGGAACATCGCTCGCAAGCAGCGAAAGTATGCGGCATGAACTTCCGTGTATTGACGATATCCGTTCGCTGATCGCTCGGGACTTGGAATTACGCCCCATGATTCGTAATGACGCAAAGCGCTCGTACTGATGCCAAGCTCACGAGCAATATCGATAGGTCGGTAGAAACGCACGGACTGCACCGTCCTTTTTCAGAAAAGTAGATCATTACTATAGCAGACGAATAGCAGCACAGCAACTCTTCATTTTAAACCTTAAATAGTCTGTGTCCCCCTCGAGAAAAGGAGAATGTAGATGAAGCTGCATGAAGCTCTAAGCCATTCTTTATTCGGAGTTATTCTAACAGGAGAGGATGGCGAGACGATTGGGATGGGAGGCAGATCATTCTTATGGCATCAGCTTGAGCCGGGCACTTTGAACGAGAGGCAAGCAAATGAGGATTGACAACTTCTAACAGCGCCAGTACACTTGTAAAAAAATCAATGCCCGTTCGATTCGGTGCTCCTTCCCTCAGGGAATGGAGCTTTTCGAGCAGGCAGGGGAGAATTGGGGGAAGCGCCTGATGTTCATCGATTTGCTGCCAGAAGATTTAGTCCGCCCTCATCCCAGCTTTTTGCGGGACGAAGCGGCTAATCAATTGTTTCATGTGATCACGCAGGGCGATTGCGCGCATAGATGGAAGTCTGAGGATGGACGAATGATGTTCGCCCAGTCGGTCGATTACAAGGGCTGGTTATGGTTATCAAAGGAACTGAATGCGAAGGACCGCACGGAGCGGATAGCAGCTTTATGCAACAAACTAGTTAAGGATCGTCTGCCTGGCATCCTCTCTGATCCTGACACTGCGGAACAATTCTGCAGCACGTATGCCGCCTTGTGCGGAGTGAGCTATAGGGCTGAAATGAATATGGAGGCATATACTTGCGCCTCAGTCAGACCCGTGATTGGCGTTCCAGGCCAGATACGGCCAGCCGGCTCTCAAGATGTGCCCATTATTGCCGTTTTTTTAGCCGGATTCTCAGAGGATGCCTACGGTCATCCTGTTACTACTGAGAGCCAGCTTCCCGTTGCCGAACGGTTGATTGCTGCCGGAAATCTTTCATTGTGGCTTCATGGTGATACTCCGGTCTCTATGGCCAATATTGCCCATCGCTCGCCGAGACATGCCCGGATCAATTCTGTTTATACGCCTGGGGAGCATCGGAAGAAGGGATTTGCGAGCGCGATTGTGGGTGAACTCACAAGCCAAATATTGAAAGAAGGACTTACAGCGATGCTGTATGCGGATCTAAGCAATCCCCACGCTAATGGCGTCTATCGCAGTTTGGGTTATCAAGAGCGAGGAAAAATAGCCGATATTCGTATTTATTAATGGTGTTAATGATGGAAGACAAGTCAAGTTAACCTCGTGTGAAAGATTAGCAACCTTTTCCTCTTTTTCCTCGTCATAGTATCCAACTCCAATATTCGTCCCAGGCCGTTCAGCCTGGGCCGTATTATTGTGCTTGGTCAAGCTTTTCATCTGCTTATGCCCTCATCCGATTCATCATACATACGTTCACTCTTCTTTCTTGATTGCCAAGAATGCCCTTAATAGAGATAATTATATATACTCATATACAATCATGCTTTTACACAGAGGACAGGGGAGAACATATTGCGCTTGAAACGTATGGCCACGATTATGATCACAATTGGTATTAGCCTAACCTTGGTCAGTTGTACAGACACACCTAAAAATGGTTACGAACAGTCCGTCACAGCTTTGACTGCTTCTGAAATGGAGGGTAGATTAACCGGAACGGAGGGAAATGCTAAAGCTCAAGCATGGATGGAGAAGCAATTCAGTCGCATAGGATTAAGTCCACTAGAGGGCGACAGCTTCGCCATTCCCTACGATCATGTATTCTTCGATCCGGAGAAACAGCAGATCACTCTGGAAGCCATCTATGAACATGACCGTCGCCGTACGTTCAAGCATGGTGCTTCTTTTCTCGTTCAAGCTTATTCCAACGATTACAACGAGTCCGTATCCATCACGACGCAGAGAAATGATCCCGATCTTGCTAACAAAATGCTTATCCTTGATCGCGAAATAGATCTAAGCACATTAACGGTTAAGCCTAAAGCAGTCTTGGTGAAGACGGCGGAATTTAAAAATAACGTGTTGCGCCAAAGTTCGCATACAGACATGCCTGTCATCCAGATTAGCCCAATGACCTATCAGAAGTTAATAAAGGATCAAGATAAGCTCCAGCAATTGCAGCTGCAAATAGGACTTCGGCAAGAACAAATCGAAGCTAACAACGTAGTGGGTCTGCTGCCCGGTCGAAGAGAATCTGAAGTTCCGATTCGGACTGCGATTGTCATATCCGCTCACTTCGACGGTGTTGGCTGGATGAACGGAACGCCCTTTAACGGTGCGCTGGACAATGCATCCGGCGTAAGCGCTTTGCTGGAGCTTGCAACGAATTTGAAAGAGATGCAGCAAGGGGAGGCAGATATTGTATTCGCGGCTTTCAACGGGGGGGAATCCGATCTGCAAGGCAGCAACGCCTTCGTCAAGCAGCTTACGCAATATTATGATTTCTTCTACAATATTAATTTGGACTCCATTGGCGGAGCTTCAAGAGGCGCTGCCTTGATTACTTCAGCGAACAATAGCACGAATCTGGCTTTGGAGGTCGGCAATGCGCTCAAGAAAACCAGTATTCCTATTCAATATAGCGAGGACACGGGTTCAAACGATCATCTTTCTTTCTCCAATCATGCCTATCAAAGCATTACAATCTCGGATGAAGAGCTTACGTCTATTCATACTCGTCAAGATACGGCCCAGCATATCGAATACGAGTATTTGGAGCAGCTCGTCAACGCATTAGCCGCATTTCTCGCTGATGAGCAGCATCAGCCCGCTTCTTATCGTCCAACCACGCATCTGAACATGTATGATGATGATGACGCCTATACAGAGGCAGAGATTAAAGTAATGAATCAGGAAGCAGAACGCCAGTTGGCGCAGCTGCAATTGGGACAATATAAGCAATACATCAATCCGATTACGTACAAAGCCGCGCTTATTTATAAATATGAAGATACCATTCGAGACTCGGGTGTTTTGGAAGGGCTTGTGCAAGGCGTATCTCTGCCTCAGCAATTCGCTGGCTACACGTTTGAGCAAGCGCATGTCCGCATGGACTACCTTTATTTCCGGGAAATGAATGCTCCTGAACTGTACGAAATCTATACGATAGAGGATCTTCAAGCAGATGATATTACTTCATTAGGCCTTCAGTATACGAATGGGGATACCGGAATTTCTTTATATGTCCATCCTTTGGGAAAAGATGAAATCGTCGATATGAATTATTCTTCCCCGAGTGTAACTGTAGAGGAGTATTTATCGAACGAAGCTCCAAGCTACTATTTGCAGTATTATACTGAATCCGATAACAGCTTGTCTTATATCACGTTCCTGGAGGTAGACGGGAATCGTTATTATATGACTATCCATGAGCTTATGCGCTGGAGGGATGGACAGGGCTTGGAAAGAAGCTCTACTCGTACAGATAAAGAAAAGCTGGTCGAACTTGTCCAAAAGCTTCCGTTGGAATCTCTCATTCGCGAGCTCGGCCTTTAGTGGGACTTGACAGAATTGCAATTCCGCCGCTTCAACCTTATAATGAGAAATCTCCATAAGCTCATCCCTATCATGGACTCTTATACATGAAAAGAAAAGGCGGGAATTTACGTGCACATTCAGACAACAAGATTACGACTATTTACTTTGGACGATATTACGCTCGCACCTCTTGTGCTCGACTATTTTGCAAGAAATCAGACCTTCCTTACGCCATGGGAAACGGTTCGCGAGGATTCCTTCTATACGCTTCAAGTCCAACAGGAAATGATCCTTAATGATATGAATCATTCAGCGAGCGGCCAACTCGTCAAGCTATGGATAGCCAAAGCAAACGAACCTGATCGGATTATCGGTTCAGTCGCTCTCAGCAATATTGTGCGCGGCGCTTTCCTCTCTTGTCACCTTGGTTACCGACTGGATGGAGAGGAAGAAGGCAAAGGTTATATGACAGAAGCCTTGCAGGCACTCATCGATTATGCCTTTCAGGATCTGGAGCTGCACCGTATTGAAGCGAATATTATACCGCATAACGTGGCTTCATTCCGCGTAGTCGAGAAGCTTGGATTCATGCATGAGGGACTCGCTCGCAAATATCTGAGAATTAATGGAAAATGGGAAGACCATGTGCATATGGTTCTATTAAACGAAGCATTAGAATAAAACGGAAACTTGATCCTTATTTCGTTTGACTATGTGAAGGAGGCGCGCCCTCGTGTCTGAAGAGCAAGAGAAAAAGGCAATTGCTTTGCGCCGTCAACATTATTTTCGACTGAATCTGTTTTTTCTTCTTGTGTTTGCATTATTCGCCATATTAATTATTAGGTTAGCTATTTTGCAATTTGTCGAGGGACCCACTATTTTGCAGCAAGTAAAAGACCGGCTCGGCAATACACCGGTTCGAATAGCTCCGATCCGCGGCAATATTTATGACGCATCCGGCGAGAAGCTTGCTTATTCCACTTCCGTCCAATCTCTCTACTTCTCTATAGAACCCGGTTTCAAAACTTCGGAAGCTGACCAGTTCGCTGCCAAGTTGAAAGACATCTTTGATCGATACGGTGATCCATCCAAAAGTCTGACAATTGAGCAAATAAAGGAGAGCATGGACCTCACCTTCCGCAAAAACACCAGATCCGTGCCTCGGCGCATCAAAGCGGGTCTCACCAAGAAGGAAATTGCGTATTTCTCCGAAAACTTAGACGAATACGATGGTATTGATATTATGGAGGAGAGCATCCGGCATTATGATTCGGATACGGTTGCCGTCCAGCTTGTGGGTTATTTGAAAAGATTTAAAGGCTCCAAGGACTTATCTTATTATAAAAATCTGGTGCAGGATAACCCGCTGCTTAATTACATTGAGGAAGAAGAGGTTGGCTTCGACGGACTGGAGTATATGTTTCAAGAGCAGCTTCGAGGAAAAAATGGTCTGAAAATGATTCCCATCGATTCCATGGGCAGAGTTATTGGAGAACCGGACGTGACGCCTCCAGTAAGAGGGAATAATCTCCATCTGAGCATCAATAAACAAATTCAGATGAAGACAGAAGAAGCGATCATGGACCAGCTTGCGCTGCTGAAAGAGGGCGGCGACCCGCGAAGCAAAAATGCTCGAACAGGCTATGCGGTAGCCATGGAAGTGAAGACCGGCAGAATCATCGCTATGGCCAGTATGCCGGATTATGATACGAACATATGGGAAGGCGGCTCCATTTCTACAAAAGAATTGGATGAGGTTAAATTTTTTATGGTTAACGGTACGATCCGTGAGGTTTATCAGCCGATTGATGACGATAAGGAACGGGGAAAGCATCCATCCTCGATTGTCCCGCTAGGCTCAACCATCAAGCCATTAACCGTTCTAGTGGGATTGAATGAGGGGTTGATTACGCCGAATACCAGCTACAATGACACGGGTATCTTCCAATTCGGCAAGGTCGGCATTCACCGGAAAAGCATTCGCAATGCGGAGAATGCCAGATATGGAGCGATGGACCCGGCTCGTGCCATTGAAAAATCGTCCAATCCGTTCATGAGCGAGAAGATAGGCAATGCGCTTAACATCAAGTATAGGGGAAGCGAAGAGGGCGTACAGAAATGGGACGAATATATGAAGATGTTCGGACTTGGCATCTCGACGGGCAGCGGGTTGAATGAATTGCAAGGGACGATCGAATATTTCAATGAAGCCAAGACCGCTAGTACGCAATCCGCACTGATCTATGCTTCCTTCGGACAGCAAGGACGCTATACGACACTGCAGCTGGCGCAATATACAGCAACCCTCGCCAGCCGGGGGAAACGAATGAAGCCTCTGTTCGTAACCGAAATTAAGGATACCGACGGCAACGTCGTCCAGAAGTTTGATCCCGTCGTCCTTAATACGATTGATTTTCCGGATAGCTACTGGAAAGAGATTGAAGATGGCATGAGACAAGTCAGAGTTACCGGATTTGATGATTTCGGGCATACGTTTTTACGAAAAACCGGAACATCGGAGCAAAGCGTAGCTGGCGGATTAGTTGAGAATTCAGTCTTTATCGCGTCTGCGCCAGCAGAGAACCCCGTACTTGCCGTTGCCGTTGTGGTGCCGGAGGGCGGATTCGGAAGCCGGGGAGCCGCTCCTATCGCACGGAAAATTTTCGACGCTTATGACGAGGTATACGGACTTAACCAGCAATAGCACTGATTATAGAAACCATATCCCGCCCCCGTTCCATAAGCAGCTTATTCACTGCTGCTAGGAACGGGGGCGGTTTGCGCTCAGCCAGGTCAGAATTTTCTATTGATGTATGGAAGGGGATCATCCATAATACATCCATAGAATAGGAGGAGGACTCGAGTCCATGCGTATTCAAGCTAACACAAAAGACAATCAAGATCAGAAGACTGCGCGTCTTCAGGAATGGACGGAGTCAGGCAAGCAGAAGCAGTTGTACAAGCGTACATTGGCTATTGTCGTGTTGTCCCAGCTGTTCGGCGGGGCAGGTCTTGCGGCAGGCGTAACCGTTGGAGCTCTGCTCGCGCAAAACATGCTCGGAACCGAGCGCTACGCCGGTATTCCTGTCGCACTTATTACGCTAGGTTCCGCACTTGCATCATTCCTTATGGGGCGTCTCACCCAACGATTCGGAAGACGCTCCGGTCTTGCGGCCGGTTTTCTAACAGGCGGTGCAGGTGCGATCGGAATTATTACAGCCGCAGTGGCTTCCAGCATTCCGTTGCTGTACTTTTCACTATTTATCTATGGAGCAGGCACGGCCACCAACTTGCAGGCTCGTTATGCAGGCACCGACTTGGCTAAGCCAAAACAACGGGCAACAGCGATCAGCATTGCAATGGTCGCCACGACATTTGGAGCTGTGGCAGGGCCGAACCTGGTTGAGGTGATGGGGGACATTGCCGAATCGCTGGGCATTCCAAGGCTGGCTGGCCCGTTTCTGTTAGCTGCTGCTGCCTTTACTGTGGCTGGTCTCATTATTCTTCTACTTATGCGACCGGATCCATTCCTTGTCGCTTCGATCACAGCCAATCAATCGACCGCAAAGAATCAACAAAGCAGCATGTCAGCCTCCAATCGGAAGAAGGGAATTCGGATGGGTGCTGCCATTATGATCATGACACAGATTGTGATGGTATCCATTATGACGATGACGCCCATTCATATGATGCATCATGGACATGGTCTGAGCGACGTTGGCGTTGTTATTGGCATTCACGTAGGCGCCATGTACTTGCCCTCGCTATTCACTGGACTACTGATCGACAAGTTCGGAAGAATCAAGATGGCATGCGCATCGGGTGTCGTCCTGTTATCTGCGGGACTTCTGGCAGCCTTCGGCTCTGCCGATTCCATGTTATCGCTAGTTACTGCACTAGCCTTGTTAGGCTTGGGCTGGAATATGGGCTTGATTAGCGGAACGGCCCTTATAGTCGACTCTACAAGTCAAGCGACAAGAGCGAAGACACAAGGTACGGTAGACGTACTCATCGCTCTCGCTGGAGCGTCGGGCGGCGCGCTGTCCGGGATGATTGTTGCTGCGTCCAACTATGCGACGCTTGCACTTGCCGGCGGTTTGTTGTCTCTGTTGCTTATTCCCATTATGTTCTGGTCCGCCAAAGGATCGCGATAAACATCCATTTGGAATAGAAGCAGCCATCCTAATGATGAATAGTGACCCGTATGAGGTTCACTGTTCTGTGGGGGATTGGCTGCTTTTTGGGCTGCGAGCAACTTTTAATCAAGCCTCCTCGTTATATAATTAGGCATTACAAGAAGATATTGTATATCGTTCAGGGAGGCAAACTTAATGATGCAGAATCGATTACAGTTGCGGTACTGGCTTGTCATCATCCTAATTACAGTAAGCATACTGCAAGCTTGCAGCGGCAACGAGTCAAAATTAACGCAAGACGATACAGTTGTGGGCATACCGATCCTTCAAGATGTACAATCCATCCAGTTGCTGGACAGCTCTAATTCAATCGTAACTGAACATCAAGAACCGGCCCTCATTCAACAGTTGCTCCAAGGCATGAAGGAAGCACACTCCTCACACATCGATGATCCTGAGCATTCCGGCAAGGCTTATACACTTGTTTTATCCAACAGTGATGAAAGGGCTTCATTCTCTCTCCAGGACTTGTCAGAGTCCAATGCTCCTGATGTGAGTGTGAAACTGTACACAACGCAGCATGGCGAGGAGGGGGCAAAAGCATGGTCGCTTCCTACAGCCTGGATTCAATTGTTGCTGCAACCAGATACCGACAAGATGGAGCCTAGACTGATCGTATCCCTTGATGAGGATAGCGACACGGCCACTTTAGTGGCGAACCGCAATATAGACAGGTTGTCTCTCACCAATGCGCTCCAATCAACGCTATATGTTAAATCTATTCATGGAGACGCTTCTGCCGAATATACGATGGATTGGACGGATGATCGCCGGGTTGTGATCGGATTTCCTAATCTGCCGAAAAACGCAAGGGCAGAATTCATCCTGGATGAAGTGTTAACTGCGGACGGGAATTCATTCAACATCCATTCGCCGCTAGACAGCAGGCTCATTACGATCAGGCAAGGAATTGCTTGGAGCGGACTGTACTGGATTGACACGACAGGCAAACGGGTGAGCGAGCATGGTTTCGACTCTGCAGTGTTAGTCATGCCTTCTAGCTCAACAACTCACGATCCTGAGTTTGTCGTCTACAACATGGATAGGACTGCCTTCCGGTTGAATATTGAGACAGATGAGATTAAGGATATAACCTTGAAGGAATGGGGGGACGATCCTGTACGTTATATGGCTGATAATGGCGTAAATCTCATTTATTCATATGTACCGCAAAGGGATCTTCTATTTGTAGCAAGAGGATTGGAGCATATCTATCGGGTAGAATCTAATGGCGTCAGCACGGGGCCACTCTACTCATCGGATCGGCCTATCTATGGGATGTCTGCTTCCCCCGACGGGAAACATGTGGCTATTCTGCTGGATTCGAGCGGCAGTCTTGGTCCAGATGCAGATGTCCTGGTGATCGATGCTGACGGCAAGCTCGTATCGGAATTCAAGGGAGCAGCTTACAGCGGCCACAGTGACGGCTGGCATTTCATCTATTCCGTAACCTGGTCCGATAACGAGACGATTAAAGTTCCAATGATCGGAAGTTCAGGTGAAGAGTTTCTCAGAGGCAAAGCATTCATTCACTATAAGAAAGGACTGCAAAAGAAAGAGGAGAATGAGACTCTGTCCGAAGATGACGATTCCATATTGAGGGCTTCGATCGATGGCTGGGACGATTTTAATTTACTTCGAGTGTTGGTCAAACCGGACGATCCAGAGAATCGATATGTCGCGGTCACCTTATCTGGCAGTGGTAGCTGGTTGATTGATCGGAAGGAGCGCCAGTCTCGTTATCTGGGTTCAGGTCCAGTTATTTCGTGGACGAAGAAGGGGCAAGTGGTTGTGTGGGATTCAACTGAAGGAAAGTTGGCAGATTACACGGCTATTGATTAGAGGATGTTGGAGGAATTGCGACTATAAGACTCGTTCATCTATCCGTGAACTGGGATGGACACCTTTAGCCTGTTTAATCTGAATAAGACGGCGTCTGGCCGAAAATACGAAATGGCGGTGCGAGGATTAAAATCCTGGGCACCGCCATTTCAGTTTAATGATCATGCATATCCATATTGGCCGAATGAGGAGATCAGGAACGGATTGTCTTCAAGGCACCGCTCCAAGCTATGACTTGATCCAGCATGCCATTCACATTGGTCAGATGCAGATCGGCAGGCTTGAATACGTTACCGTTCTCGAAATCGGTATACAGGGACAATGCAGCATGGATGCGAACGTCTGCGACGGATACTTCGCCCAGAATGCCTCTCAAATGCTCAACGGCGCGAGCACCGCCGACAGAGCCATAGCTGACGAAGCCGGCAGCTTTGTTGTTCCAGGCATCACGAGCGTAATCAATCGCATTTTTAAGCGCGCCAGTAATACTGTGGTTATATTCTTGTACGATAAATACAAAGCCATCCAGACTAGCCAGCTTCGAATTCCACTTCGTCGCTTGTTCAGTCGCATCAGCTTCGCCGAGCAATGGCAGCTTATAGTCCGCAATGTCAACGATTTCGTAATTCGCATCGCCGCGCTTATCTGCAACCTCTTTAACCCATTCGCCTACTTGAGGACTTACACGCCCTTGGCGAGTACTTCCGAGAATAATACCGATATTCAGTTTTGACATTGTCATGTCCTCCTTATTATTATGAATAGATGGGTATCCATTAATAGATTATGCGGCTGTATGCCTGAATTCATACATTATCCAGCTGCCGATTAGCAGATAGGGAGACATCATGATGATCATACGTAAATTATGTGAAAACGATAATACAGCAATCGAGCTTGTCATTCGCAGCTGCCTGATCGAATTTGGCGGCAATCGCTCCGGACTGGCCTGGGAAGATGCCAGTTTATCCAATCTGTATCATTTTTATGAGCAAAATGAAGGAGAGGCGTATTGGGTAGCGGAGCAGGAGGGCCGAGTTGTCGGGGGCTGCGGTATTGCTTCTTTCGCTCAATCGGATACCATCTGCGAGTTGCAGAAGATGTATCTGCTTCCTCAGATCCGAGGAACGGGTGTAGCTGGTCCGTTAATCCAGACGGCGCTGGAGTTTGCCCGATTGCATTATAAGCACTGTTACTTAGAGACGCTTCAGACGATGGAAGCCGCTAATCGCTTTTATGCCAAGCACGGTTTCTACTCATTGGAGGGACCACTGGCGGGATCTGAGCATTATGCTTGCGATGCATGGTTTATGAAGGAGCTATAATGGTGTATCCCGCAAGTTTTCCTGGATGTATTTTCCTGTAGCATGTACAATGGAGATAGGCTGACAGCATACAGACAGGGAGAGAAGTTTTTACGTGAATGACAAAATGATCACCTTTCAGACCTTGATTCGACTCATCAGTAATGGTTTGCTCTTATTCTTTTTACTCTTTTGGCTTAGTGTCTACCTAAGTCCTCAAGTGGCGGATTTTATGAGAACAAGCGGTATTAGTATGTATCTGATTATTACCGTGATACTTGTATTATGGCTCGATGGATTTATCGATGGCAAACCGAAAGAAAGCGCCAATCGGTTGCTGCTGTTTCTCCTTTTTGCCGGTAATGCCATTATGTGTCGCGTTATTAGTTATCAAATGGATGATGCCGTTCATGAAATCTTACTCATCATTACGATCACTTTGCCTTTTAAGCTCTATACTTTTTATCTGTTTCGCAAGTTTGCAGCATTTCTCTCTGAAAAGAAACTGCTAGAGCTTAGCTGGCTTGGAATGGTTTCCCTTATCGGCAGAGTGATTTATCTCATTGTGATGGGGATATCCTTTTTGCTGGGATATGGCACGCATGTGTTGCTAGAAAAGCTATGGGGGAGTTCAGTTTGATAATAGGCAGAGCTGAATGGACGGATTTGAAGACGATTCTGGTTTTGCAAAGAGAAGCTTATCAAAGCGAAGCTATCCTTTATGAGGATTACGACATCCAGCCGCTCATACAAACTGAGGAGGAGCTGGAACAGGAGTATGCCGAGGGCATACTGTTAAAGGCAGTAGCAGGAGGCCAACTGGTTGGTTCAGTGAGGGGGAGATTGCAAGACGGTACCCTGTCGATCGGCAAGCTGATTGTGGCGCCCTCTCATCAGAACCAAGGCATCGGAACCAAGCTTATGGAGGCTATTGAAGGCTGGTCTCCCGAAGCTCGCCGATTCGAATTGTTCACTGGTCATAAGAGCGCGAAGAATCTTGCGCTGTATGCACGGCTCGGCTATGCAACATTCAAGCAAATTATCATTAACGATAATCTCATCCTTATCTATCTGAGCAAAAATGCTTCTTAGCGATGATCTCTAAGCATGTGGATAAAGCGATCAGCCGCAACCGAGGGATTCATGTCACGCCGCACGGCAAGTCCGATGCTTCGGGAAGGAAGAGCTTCTTCCAGTCGAAGTTCGAAGAGCTTGCCTGCCCTTACTTCCTCCTGAATAACGGATCGATTGATGAAAGCCGCACCATACCCCAGCATCGCAAACTCCATTAACAAATCAACGCTTCCCAGTTCAAAGTCGGGCTTGATTTCCAGCCCTCTGCTCATGAGCCATTGATCAATTGAGTTTCTCGTACTGCTTCCTGGCGACAACATCAATAACGGCAAATTCACCAGCTCTTTCGATGCCAACATTCGATCCGACCACTCCTTCAACGCATCTCCAACGACAAAGCAATGCTCGAAGGAGGCCAGCTCCTGTATGTGAAGCATGGGGTCCGAGAGCGGCATATGCACGATCCCGCAATCCAGCAGGCCGTCCTTCAACCGGCTCGCGATATCAGGCGATTTGCCATGTGACAGCCTGATACGAATGCCAGGATACTGTTGATGGTATTGGTTTAAATAGGGAAGCAATACATGCTTGATTAATGAATCGCTTGCTCCGATTCGAAGCTCGCCTTCATTCAGTTGCTTCATCTCTCTGATATAATGCTGCCCGGCATCCAATAGAGAAAAGGATTGCTCTACATAAGCAAGCAGCGCTTTGCCTTCCTCCGTAAGCGATACCCCTTTCGATTGGCGATGAAACAGCTTGAGCCCCAGCGCTTGTTCCATTTGTTTGATCGCATAGCTAACAGATGGCTGTGTAATATGAAGCTGCTGCGCAGCTTTGGTCAGATTGCCATATTTGGCGGTTTGCAGAAAAATACGATACCATTCCAGATTGATCATGATATAGTCCACCTTTATAACAAGGATAGAAAACCGGTATTTTATCTATTTCACACCTCTCATTATAATCAACTCATGACAGTCAATCAATGAGTAGAGGTGAGAGGATATGACACATCCCTTAAACATGCCCGATCTGGAAGCTCGTTCCCCATGGTCAGTGCATCAAGGCATCCATCAAGTGAAAATCAGTCCACCGCGGTTGAAGGTGAACAGTGTAATTCGCGTCTCGGGGAGTAAAAGCCTCACGAATCGCGCATTAATCATTGCGGCTATGGCAGAAGGCATATCTCGTATTGAGGGCATTCTGAGGAGCGATGATGCGTATTGGTGTATCGAGAGCTTGCGGGAGCTGGGCATTGATCTGGCTATCGAAGGGGATACGGCAATCGTAACGGGTTGCGGGGGCAAGTGGCCTGCCCCGAGAGGGCAGCTGTATGTTGGAGCGGCTGGAACTGTCGCGCGTTTCTTGCCGGCAGCACTTGCTGCAGGACAAGGGGAGTGGACGTTAACGGGCAGCAAACGAATGAGCGAGAGGCCGATCGAACAATTGTTAATGGCATTAACCGATCAAGGTGCCGGGTTGCAATATTTGAATCAGGAGCATGCCTATCCTTTCGTGCTTCAGGGCAATGGTCTGAACGGAGGGAACGTTCAATTAGCGGGTAATCTGTCCAGTCAATTCGTTAGCGGCTTGCTCGTAGCTGCTCCTTATGCGAATCAACCAATGACGATTCACATGCAGGGCGTCACCGTTCAGAGGGAATATGTGAATATGACGATAGACATGATGAGATCATTTGGGGTTGAAGCAGCGGAAGACCTTGAACAAAATATTTACCATATCCCGTCGGGAAAGTACTCCGCATGTACGATCAAGCTAGAGCCGGACATCTCAACTTGCTGCTACTTCTGGGCCATGGCGGCTTTAACAGAAGGATACATCAGAACAGAAGGGATTTATGCTGACCGGACACGTCAGCCTGATATCGAGATGCTGGAGGTTCTGGAGCGAATGGGTTGTACCGTTGTGCGGGGGGAGGATGGAGCTGTCGAGGTTCATGGCACGAGTCAATTACGCGGAGGTTTCGAGCTGAGCATGGCACGCTGGTCTGATCAGACGCTGACAATAGCGGCGATGGCGCCTTTCGCTGATGCGCCAATTACAATGAAGGATGCTGCCCATATCCGTCATCATGAATGCGATCGCATCTCGGCCATCTGCACAGAGCTGCGCAAGCTGTCGATTAGGGTGGAGGAACATGCTGATGGATTAACCGTCTATCCCGGGCATCCCGAACCGGCCCTGCTGGATACGTATGACGATCACCGGATGGCGATGGCTTTATCGCTAATCGGATTGAAAGCAGAAGGCATAACGATTCTCGATCCTGGCTGCATATCGAAGACTTGTCCCGATTACTTCAGCCGGCTGAGAGAGCTGGGTGCGGGGATTCACTTTTTCGCATGATGCTAACAGCAGGTTAAGAAGCAAGGACCAATCTCTTTTCAATCTTTTCTCAGCTTGTCTATCAATTAGCGTCTTTTTTTGTGCATACATGTCTGTAAATGGTATACTTATCTCATAACACTAAGCCATTAGAGGCATTAATTATTAATACTATTAATCATTATTAGTTCATTTCCATTCATGTCGCTTGAACACGCTCATACCAATCCATTGCCGAAAGGAAGAGGGATATGACGATTGCTCATGAATTTCCGGTTGTAAGGGCAGAAATGCTGATTCGCAGGCCTGCCTACGAAGTGTTTGAGGCGTTCGTGAACCCTGCGATCACGACAAAGTTCTGGTTTACCAAGAGCAGCGGAAGACTCGAAGCGGGCAGTCATATCCGCTGGGAGTGGGAGATGTACGGCGTTTCCGATGTCATCCAAGTGAAAGACATTCGCAAGAATGAATATCTACTGATCGAATCATCGGACGGCACGCTTACGGAGTGGGTATTTAATGCAAGAGATGAAGACGGGACGTTCGTTACGATTGCGAATTCTGGCTTTTCCGGCAAAGGAGATGAAATCCTACAACAAGCGGTTGATTCAATGGGCGGCTATACGATGGTATTATGCGGCTTGAAGGCTTATTTGGAGCATGGTATCCTCCTCCATCTGATTGCAGACAAAGCGCCGGACGCACATGTTCCTCACTGATGAGGCAATTAGGAAAGAATGCAAATAAATAGACATGAACTTCATAGGCAGCTCTCTGCGAGAAGGGTATGCTTAAGGCATTACTTAAAGAAAGCAGGGAGCTTATGCCTATGTCACAATCCTCAACGATAATCGTAAAACAAGCTACTTTGGAGCAATTAGAAGAGGTCGTTCAGTTGTTCGATGCCTGGCGAGTGTTTTATGGACAGCCTTCCGACCCAGAAGGTGCCAGATCATTTCTGTTCGACCGGTTTGAGCATAGCGAATCCGTGATCTTCCTCGCTATCGATCAAGTAAGCGGTCAAGCTGTCGGGTACACTCAATTGTTTCCCGTCTTCTCATCCATCTCGATGAAACGTTCTTGGATATTAAATGATCTGTATGTCGATGAATCATTCCGCGGGCGCGGAGCAGCCCAGCTGTTGCTGGATCAAGTGAAACGTTTTGGAGGGCTCACAAAGGCAAAAGGCATCGAGCTGTCGACAGCTCCCGATAACTTGCGCGCACAAGCCCTATACGAGAAAAATGGCTACAAGCGCGATGAAGAATTCCTTCATTATTTCCTAACCTTGTAGTACCGCCCAATCATTAATAATTCCGTTGACAGAAAATGGGTAGCGGGACTATAATCGATTAAAGCTTAGTAATTGCATTGGAATTATAGGAAAAAGAAATGATCACTCATTCACGAGCCACGTACAGATGCGATACCACTTATATTCGCGTCTACCGGATGACCGGAGACTTCTTATGCAGCCGCCATAAGAAGTCTCTTTTTTTGATTTCTGAGAGGGAAGCCAACGGGATTATCCCTACAAATGAAAAAACAGGAGGTATCCGCCATGAATCTGGAAAATATCGAAGCGTTCGTATTCATCAATCATTACGGAAGCTTCAATAAAGCTGCAGAAGTTCTATACTTGTCGCAGCCTTCCGTAACTGCGCGTATCCAATCCCTTGAGCGGGAGTTGAATTGCAAGGTATTCGACAGATTGGGCAAACAAATTCAAATTACGGAAGAAGGCAGAAGATTCCTGCCTTATGCGCAGCAAATTCTCATGACCTACCAGAAGGGAAAGCTGCACACCAATCAAAAGAAATCATTGCCCGAAGAGCTGCGGATCGGCAGTACATTATCAGTATCGAACTATATCATTCCCGATCTGCTCCCGAGGCTCAAGGACCGATTTCCCAATACACACTTCAAACTCATTACTGGCACAACGGACGAGATTATTCATAAAGTCATAAATAAAGAAGCAGACATCGGCTTCATCCGCAATGTCAGTCATCCCAATCTTCAATCCGTGAAGTTTTTTGAGGATCCGATTCGCTTGTATGTCTATGAAGGCCATCCGTTTCTATCTGAAACAAGACTGACCATCGAAGAAATCGCGGCTCAGCCGCTCGTCTTCTTCGAATGCGGGGCGCTCGATTGGCTGCGAATTCACCGTATATTCGGCAACCTGGACAGGCCGCCCAATATTCAATTTCTGGTTGATAATTCGGAGACGGCGAAGAAGCTTGTCATGCAGAAGGCCGGCATCAGCTTCCTCCCCAGCCAAAGCGTCAAAGAAGAAACCCGCGAGGGCAAGCTGATTCCTATTCGGCTGCCAGATACGGAGGGGATTTCCCTGCAGACCAATCTGATCTCATGCCATGGCAAACATTCCTTATTCTTTACAGCCATTAGCGAATTCGGCAAAGAGCTGAATGCACGCAAGGAAACGCTTGTCGCTTCTATTGGTTAATTTAATAAATGCCAATGATGACCCCTTCTTCCGAAATCTTCTTATCGAATGATTAGATCCATGTATAGATTTTCTCTATTATGGAACGGATTGACTGCCTGGAAAGGCGGGTGCTAAAGTTAGGTCAGCCATAATCCGCACTTAACCTGTAGGGATTATGAGTTTAAAGAGGCGATGGGGGAAGCAGTTATGAGAAAAATTTCCGTTTTGACTTTAGCGCTCGTCTTCACACTTGCAATATCCGCGTGTTCATCTACAACCAGCTCTAAATCTTCGAATGGAGCACAGAAGATTATAATTGGCACGGGCAACGATTTTGTGCAAATCGCATTTCTGGATGAGAAAAACAATTTGACCGGCTTCGACGTCGAGCTTCTGCGCGAAATCGACAAGCGGCTGGACGACTACGAATTTGAATTCAAAACGATGGATTTCTCCAACATTTTGCTTAGCCTGGAGACGAAGAAGGTGGATCTGGCCGCTCATCTCTTCGAAAAAAATCCGGAGCGTCTCGAAAAGTACCTCTTTAATGAAGAGCCTTACGCTTACTGGAGAAACAAGATCATTGTAGCCTCAGACAATAACGATCCGGTTCAAACACTAGACGATCTGGTAGGAAAGAAAGTGCTTGTCGGACCAACCAGCGCCCAGGCTCAAATTTTGGAAAATTACAATAAAGAGCACAAGGATGGCATTGAGATCGTGTATCAGCAAAACGATGCCAATGACGAGGTATCCCAGATTACATCCGGCCGCGCCTATGCGACGCTTGGCGCTGACTTCCTGCTGCCGCTCAAGGACCCGCAAGGCAAGCTGAAGACGGTAGGCGATTCGTTGAATGAAGGCAACATCCTGTACGTCTTCCGCAAGGATGACCCCGATTCCAAGAAGCTCTCCGATGCGGTAGATGGAGCGATCAAAGAGCTCAAGGCGGACGGTACGCTCAAAAAACTGAGCGAGGAGTGGCTTCGTCAGGACTTTTCGAAATAATGCGCCTTGCAGTCCGCCATTCGGGCTGCCGAAAGTGGGGTGAGGACGATAGATGGGGCAACATCCCTTTGATATCTCCTATGTATTCGAATATTTCATCAGATTACTGCCGTCCTTGCGCATTACCCTTTATATTGTAGGCAGCTCGATCGCTTTTGGCCTAATTGTCGGACTGCTCGTCGCGCTGCCGCAGCTGTACCGAGTACCGGTGTTGCAACGCTTAGCGCGAATCTACATCTCTTTTTTCCGGGGAACGCCGATACTGATTCAGCTTTTTCTGTTCTATTACGGCTTGCCTGAGCTGCTGAAGCTGATTCATATCGATGTCAGCAAGACGCCGACCTTATTTTTCGTCATTCTCACGTATTCGCTTCATAGCGGGGCCTATATCTCTGAGGTCATACGGGGCGCTGTTACAGCGGTCGATCGGGGACAGGTGGAGGCTGCCTATGCGATGGGGATGAACGGATACCAGGCCTTTATCCGCATTGTCATGCCGCAAGCGCTGGCGATTTCAATACCGGTGTTTGCTAATGTCGTGCTCGGCAATCTGAAGGATACGTCGCTGGCCTTTACGCTGGGCATTCTGGAGATTACCGGCAGAGCGCAGACGATTGGCGCGTTGTCACAACGATTTATCGAAATCTATCTGTCACTCGCGCTTCTGTACTTTATCATTTGCTTTGTGCTGGAGCGGCTGTTCTTCCGTCTGGAGCGAAGGCTTCTGCGCTTTGAGCAATCGGCAGAGGCGGAGCAGAGACTGCGGCGCGTGGAAGGATCTATTTTCGGCAGAGCAACCAGCGCAGCCAAGCTTCGCAATAAGGAGGCCAGATTATGAGACTCGATCCTTCCTTCATCTGGACGGCGTTCACGCTGCTGTTGTCCGCCATTCCGACGACGCTGATCATTACTGCGGTAGCGATGGGCTGCGGAATCCTCATCGGCACGACCGTTGCGTTGATCCGCATCTATCGCGTGCCTGTTCTGCATCAACTGGCTGCCGCCTACGTGACGTTCATTCGTGGAACGCCGATGCTGACGCATCTGCTGCTCATTTACTTTGGTTTGCCGTATCTGGTCGACAGCCTTGCCATTCAGCTGGGTTGGTCGTTCCGAGCGGTATCCATTCCCTTGATCGGCTTTGCCTATATCTCATTCTCGATAACAGCCGGCGCTTACTTGTCGGAAGTAATCCGCTCCGGCTTGCTTGCAGTTAACAAAGGACAGCTGGAGGCTGCTTATTCCATCGGCATGACGACGAAGCAAGCGATGAAGCGAATCGTGTTCCCCCAAGCCTTCGCGATCCTGTTGCCCAGCTTGTCTAACAGCACGATCAGTATGCTGCACGGTACGACGCTTGCTTTCACCGTATCGGTGGTCGACATTAACGCCAAGTCGCAAATAATTGCTTCGTCGAACTGGAAGTTCTTCGAGGCCTATATCGCAGCGGCGATTATCTATTGGGGGCTTACGATTTTGATCGAGCGATTAACTGCCATTATTGAAAAACGAATCAATCTATATAATCGGGGTGGAGTAGCATGATCCAGCTGAAACAAATCAAAAAGTCGTTCGGTCGCCATCAAGTGCTCAAGGGCATTGATCTACAGGTTGAGAAAGGGCAGGTTGTCGCCATATTAGGCCCCAGCGGATCGGGCAAAACAACACTTCTGAGGTGCATCAACTTTTTGGAGCGGCCGAGCGACGGAGAGATCGAGATTGGCGGCATCACCGTACAGTGCAAACGGCCAAGCAAGTCGGACATTCATACGCTTCGCAAGCAGTCCGCTATGGTGTTCCAGCAATATAACTTGTTCCGTCATAAGACGGCTCTGGAGAATGTGATGGAGGGGCTTGTTGTTGTGCAAAAGATTCCCAAGGAGGAGGCGCGCGAACGCAGTATCGCCCTGCTCAAGAAGGTAGGTCTGGAGAATAAGCTTGACGCTTATCCCAGCCAACTGTCCGGCGGACAACAGCAGCGGGTTGGCATTGCAAGGGCGCTTGCCCTGAATCCGAAGGTCATTCTGCTTGATGAGCCGACTTCATCGCTGGATCCGGAGCTTGTCGGCGAGGTATTGTCGGTTATTCGCAAAATTGCCAAAGAAGGCATTACGATGATCATCGTCACCCACGAGATGGCCTTTGCTCAAGATGTAGCCAGCCATATTATCTTTATGGATGATGGCGTTGTGGTTGAGCAAGGAAGCCCGGTAGAGCTATTCAATTCCCCGAAGGAAGAGCGGACCAGGCAATTTCTGAAACGGTACACGCCTGACGGGGTCTATTCGATCTAAGAGGAGGGAATGGATATGACACTTAAGCTCGGCATCTTGGATCAAAGCATCACCTATGCCGGTCAGACGCCGGCTGAGGCGCTCGCCCATACTGTGAAACTAGCCCAATTGGCGGAGAAGCTTGGTTATGAGCGTTTCTGGGTGTCGGAGCATCACGATTCGGCTCACTTAGCCGGCTCCTCTCCAGAAGTGTTGATCGGGTATCTGCTTGCTAGCACAGAACGAATCCGAATCGGATCGGGCGGCGTCATGCTCCAGCACTACAGCCCCTATAAGGTAGCTGAGAACTTCAATGTACTGGCTTCGCTTGCCCCGGGGCGCGTAGAGCTGGGTATAGGGCGTGCGCCGGGAGGCTTGCCGCGCTCGACCAAAGCGTTGCAATGGACGGAAGATTCCAGAACATTAAGCGAAAAGCTGGCTGAAGTACAGACGTATATTAGCGGGCCCGCACCCGAATCTCATTCCCTTGAAGGCTTGCAAGCCAGCCCGATTCCGGAACAACCGGCGGACGTCTACATTCTGGGTACCAGTGTCGCCAGTGCAGAGTTGGCCGCCGAGCGCGGCTTGCCATACGTATTCGCCTTGTTCATCAATAATGATCCGGCTGCCGCCAAAGAGGCCTTCCATACGTATCGAAGCCAGTTTGCTAGTACGGAAGGTTCAACGCCTCGTCCCATTCTCGCGTTGTCAGTCATTGCAGCGGATTCAGATGAAGCAGCTGCGGAGCTGGCGGGCGAGCTGAAGAGTGTCCGTGTTACGCTGGCAAGCGGCAAGACCGTAAACGTCAGTACCGAGGAACAGGCGCAGGAATTCGCGCGTCAAGCGGGCGAGTCCTATTCAACGGAGGTCCGCGACGCCGATATTACGAAAGGGACCAAGGACACGGTACGGAGCCGAATACTGGAATACAGCCAAACGTACGGCATCGATGAATTCATAATTACATCCGTAGTCAGCGAGTTCGAGCAACGTGTCCATTCATTCACGCTACTGAAGGAAGCATTGGCGGAACAAGTTGTCTAATGATGACCGAACGCCGCACAAGGAGGCATACAACGTGAGCACATCTACAGCACAATCTATTCAAGAACAACTCATTGCCATCAGACGACAATTACATGCCTATCCGGAGCTGTCGCATGAGGAAGTAGAGACGACCGCCTTTATTCGCCAGCAATTGGAGGAAGCGGATATACGTATTGTTCCATATCCGCTGCGAACGGGCGTTGTCGCGGAGGTAGGCGGATATAAGGAGGGGCCCGTGATCGCAATTCGTGCGGACATCGATGCACTGCCTATTCAGGAGGAGTCCGGGTTGCCTTACGCTTCCCAAGTTGCCGGCCGTATGCATGCGTGCGGTCATGACTTCCATACGGCAGCTGTGATCGGTACTGCATTCTTGCTCAAGGAACAGGAGCAGACGTTGCCGGGCACGGTTCGCTTTCTGTTCCAGCCGGCGGAGGAGAAGGCTAGGGGCGCGCTTGAAGTCATTGCAAGCGGAGCGCTTGACGGGGTTCAAGCCGTCTTCGGCCTTCATAACAAGCCTGACTTGCCGGTAGGCACGATTGGCATTAAAGAAGGTCCGATCATGGCTGCCGCCGACGGCTTCGTCGTAGAGGTGGAGGGGCGAGGAAGCCATGCAGCCGTGCCGGAGGCATCAATAGATCCTATTGTCATTTCTGCCCATATCATTACGGCCTTGCAAACCATCGTCAGCCGCAATGTGGGCGCGCTGGAGAGCGCCGTTGTCAGCGTCACTCGCTTGAACAGCGGCACGGCATGGAATATCATTCCCGACAAAGCCGTGTTCGATGGCACGCTGCGCACCTTTGACGAACATGTGCGCTTTGCCGTTCGTGAGCGTTTCGAGCAGATTGCCAGGGGGGTGGCCGAAGCCTTCGGCGGAAAGGCTAGCGTTCACTGGCTCGAAGGGCCGCCTGCCGTAGTGAATGACGGTGCATGGGCTGAAGCTGCGCGAGCAGCGGCAACAGCGGTCGGACTGACTCCGATTACGCCGCTCCCGTCCCCGGCCGGAGAGGATTTTGCGTTTTATTTGAGAAAGGTGCCGGGATTATTCGTCTTTCTTGGCACAGATGGTCCGCAGGAGTGGCATCATCCCGCTTTCGATGTAGATGAACGGGCTTTGCCGCTGGGCGCTGCTTTTTTTGCCGAGCTTGCCGTGGACGCTTTGAACCGAATAGGGAAACAAACTAATCCAGTACGAAAGTAGAGGAAACGCGATGAGCCAATTGCCAGTTGATATAGTCGATATCGAAGCTTATCTTCATACGCATACGCAGCTTCGCCAAGCCGTTGAGGAATGGACGGATGCAGCATTAACATGGAAGGCCGGAGAAAATCAATGGAGCGTGACGGAAGTGATCGCCCATCTCGTCGATCATAGTGTCGTGATCTCTTTTCGATTGCGAGAAATATTATCCGGCTCACAAGTGCGCTTGCCCGCATTCAGCCAAGACGCCTGGGTGGCCGGACAACGGGCCAATAACGGAAACCTCGATGATTACTTGAAGCTATTCCAGTCGCTGCTGGAATACAACAGCGGGATATTCCGCCGATTAACGCCTGAGGATTGGGAGAAGACCGGGGTGAATGCCAAGGGAGATACCGTCACCTTGCCTGCTATTGTTCAATCCTTTACCGCTCATGTTCAGAATCATCTGGGACAGATTGCTAGAATCAAGAGCGCGTTTGAAGCAGCAACGGCGAAATAACGACCCATTACTCTACAAAACACTCAACATCTTAGGAGCCAACGTCTCCTCCATACTTGGAAAGGCAGGTGAACGTCATGACCCGAATCGTCATACGCGAGGCGGAGCAGACCGATGCTGAATTCATTCGAACCATATTATTGGATGCTTATAGCCAATACGAGCAGCATCTGCCGCAAGACCGCTGGGAGCAATACCAGGAGGATATGAAAAATGCTGTTGTGAATGAGAAGGTAAAAGCTAGAATCGTGGCCGAACTGGACGGAGAGCTGGTAGGCAGCGTATTTCTATACGATTCGTCCGAGGCTGCCTATGGACTGCCGGAGCTTCATATTCATTCGCCGATTTTGCGCTTGCTTGCCGTAGCGACGAAAGCCCGCGGTCACGGAATCGCAACTGCATTAATACGCGCCAGCGTCAACCGTTCCCTGCAGTGGGGCGCCGAGACGCTGCATCTGCATACCAATGACATGATGGGCTCGGCTATTAAGTTATATGAGCGGCTGGGCTTTGAACGGGCGTATGACAAGGACATCATTAAAGGGGATTCCGTAGTGAAGAGCTACCGGCTTCTCTTAAGGAGTGAGTATTCATGGGTAACCGCAAGTTACTGAAGCTAGGCGCGCTTATTCACGGCGTTGGCGGCAATATTACGGGATGGCGGCATCCCGATGTGCCGGTGGATGCCAGCGTAAGCTTCCCGTTCTACAAGCAGCAGGCTCTGATCGCCGAGGCAGGCAAGTTCGATCTTTTGTTTATCGCCGACGGATTGTACATTAATGAACAATCGATCCCGCACTTTCTCAATCGCTTCGAACCCATTACGATCTTATCCGCTCTCGCAGCTGCGACGTCAACTATCGGATTGGTTGGAACGTTGTCCAGCTCCTATAGCGAGCCATTCACGGTTGCGAGGCAATTCGGCTCCATTGATCATATTAGCGGCGGCCGAGCCGGATGGAATGTCGTTACTTCGCCGTTGGAAGGTTCCGCACGCAACTATAGCAAAGCGGAGCATCCGTCCCATGATGAGCGTTACCAGATTGCCGAAGAATATTTGGAGGTTGTCCGCGGCTTATGGGACTCCTGGGAGGATGACGCATTCATCCGCGACAAGGAAAGCGGCGTCTTCTTCGATCCCGAGAAGCTGCATCGCCTGAATCATAAAGGAACGTACTTTTCAGTAGAAGGACCGCTCAACATCGCGCGTTCCCGGCAGGGACATCCCGTCGTCTTCCAGGCCGGTTCCTCCGAAAGCGGCAAGCATCTCGCCGCCATAAGCGCCGATGCCGTCTTCACCGGACATGACACCATTGAAGAAGCCAAAGCCTTCTACAGGGATGTGAAGGACAGGACGGTCAAAGCGGGACGATCGCAGGATGATCTCGTCATCCTTCCGGGCATCGGCCCCATCATTGGGCGCACCCAGGAGGAAGCAGATCGGAAATACGAGGAGCTGGCCAGTCTTGTCAGTATCGACAAAGCGCTGGATTACTTAGGGCGTTTCTTCGATCATCACGACTTCAGACAATACCCGCTGGACGAACCGTTCCCGGAGTTGGGAGAAATCGGGGCCAACAGCTTCCGTAGCGGTACGGACAAGATTAAACGATATGCGCAAGAACATGGTCTGACGCTACGCCAGGCAGCACTCCGTTCCGCAACGCCGCGCACGCCGTTTATCGGTACGCCGGAAGCGATAGCGGATCTGATCCAGCAGTGGTATGAAGAGGAGGCGGCCGACGGATTTATTATTTCACCGCCGTTGCCGGGATTCTTAAAGGATTTCGTCGAGCTTGTCGTTCCGATCCTGCAGGCTAGAGGCCTGTTCCGCACGGAATACGAATCCGACACACTGCGCGGCAATCTAGGGCTTCGTGTCCCGGTCAACCGGTATACAGCAGCCCTTTCATTCAATACGTAATGGCGAAGTCAGCCGTTATTCACCGATTCGATGTCCGCATGAACGGGATCGGTGAATAGCGGCTTTTTGCTGTAAATTAGCAGGTTGCGCTTCCATTGCATTAGGAAAACTTTTCTATTCATAGATAGATTTATTCTATTATCCAAACCTTATTGGCTAAGGTATGCTGAGTAAAGATAAAGTTTATTAATCTCATAGGAATTATATGAATTAGTAAACAGGACATTCCCCTTGAGAAAGCAGGTGAGACAAAATGGGGGAGCTGTTGAAGGTAGAGCGGCTGCAAATCGCGTTCCGAGGCGATCAAGGTGAGACGATCTCCGTAGAGGATGTCAGCTTCGCGATTCAGCCCGGTGAGACTATGGCTATTGTAGGTGAATCAGGCTGCGGGAAAAGTGTGACTTCACTTGCCATAATGGGTTTGTTGGGAGCAAGCGGCTCGATCAAGCGAGGCTATATTTCCTTTCTGGATACGAACTTGACAGCGGCATCGGAGCAGCAGCTCCGCAAGATGAGGGGAAGTCAGGTTTCAATGATCTTCCAGGAGCCGATGACATCACTCAATCCGGTCATGCCTATCGGTCGGCAGATTGAAGAAGCGCTCAGACTGCATCTGAAGAGCTCACGCAAGGAAGCGAGACAATCAGCCATCGATATGCTGCGAAAGGTCGGAATCCCTAGACCTGAAACGATCGCAAAGGCTTATCCGCATATGCTGTCCGGCGGCATGCGCCAACGGGTTATGATTGCCATTGCGCTCATCTGTCAGCCCAAGCTGCTTATCGCCGACGAGCCAACTACGGCGCTTGATGTAACGATTCAAGCGCAGATCATTGAGCTCATGCAGACGCTGCAGGCAGAGAATGGGACCGCTATTCTGCTCGTTACGCATGATCTCGGAGTCGTCGCCGCAATGGCTGATCATGTGGCCGTGATGTACGCCGGACAAATTGTGGAAGCAGCAGATGTATACACGTTGTTTCGCTCGCCTCGGCATCCTTACACGCAAGGCCTGATGAACTCCATTCCACGGCTGGATGCGATTAGCGGAGGGCGAGCCCCTGCTATTCCGGGTCAGGTTCCTTCACTCCACGAGATGCCGACGGGCTGCCGCTTTCATCCGAGATGTCCTTATGCGGAAGCGAGCTGCAGAGAGCTTCAACCAGAATTAATGGAGACGGGCGATAGACATCGCGTCAGATGCTGGCTGACGGAAACTTCCGAAGCGGATCAAATTGCCGTTCATCGCGATACTCGGCAAAAGGTGGCTTTATGAACGAGACTGTTTCCTTTCTGGATCGAGAACCAGCAATTGAACACAAGCCGCTTATGCAGATTGAACGGTTAAGCACACATTATCCCCTGCGAAGCGCCCTCTTCTCCAGACGGGCAGGATCGGTCAAAGCAGTAGACGATGTCAGTCTGACGTTGTACGAAGGTGAGACTGTCGGGCTGGTGGGGGAGTCCGGCTGCGGCAAATCTACGCTAGGCCGAACGATTATTCGACTGGAGCCAGCGCACAGCGGACGTATCCGGTTCGAAGGCGATGACATCACGCATTATACGCCCAAGCAGCTCATTCCTGCGCGGATGCGCATGCAGATGATCTTTCAGGACCCGTATGGGTCACTCAATCCAAGGATGCGCATCGGTGACATGCTAGCCGAGCCGCTGCTTGTCCATCGATTGGCAAGTCGCAAGGATGTGCGCCGCGAAGTAGATAGACTGCTCGGTTTGGTAGGTTTGCCAGCTTCGGCCGGGAACCGATATCCGCATGAGTTTTCGGGTGGTCAGCGGCAGCGGATCGGCATTGCCAGAGCCTTATCGTTCCGGCCCAAGCTTCTCGTATGCGACGAGCCGGTCTCTGCGCTGGATGTGTCGATACAAGCGCAAATTTTGAACCTGCTGCAAGATTTGCAGCAGGAGCTTAAACTGACTTACCTGTTCATCGCTCACGGAATAGGAGCTGTCAAGCAGATCAGCACACGCGTCGCCGTGATGTATTTGGGGAAGATCGTGGAGCTGGCCGATACGGAGGAGCTATTCCGCAAGCCGAGACACCCCTATACCCAATTGCTGCTGAATGCGTATCCGCCACCCGATCCAGCATTAAGACGTGAGCGGGCTCGCGTCATTCTTCATGGCGATGTGCCAAGCCCAGCCAACCCGCCTTCGGGCTGCCGCTTCCATACGCGCTGTCCGTACGCCGAACAGCGCTGTCGGATCGAAGAGCCGTTGTTGACAGAGAACCGGCATGCCGTAGCGTGTCACTACCCGCTTGAATGAGATAAAGCAGAAAGGAGGCTATCGGTGGGAGCATATCTTGTTCGAAGGCTGCTCATTGCCATACCCGTCTTCTGGGGCATTACCGTGCTCAGCTTTCTGATGATGAACCTGGCTCCGGGCAATCCCGTAGACATGCTGATCAATCCGAACATTCCGCCAGAGATGCGGGAACTGAGGAAGGAGCTGCTTGGATTAAACGATCCGATCTATGTGCAATACATAAAGTGGCTTGGGGAATTGCTGAAAGGAGAGCTTGGCTACTCCTTCAGCACATACGCGCCCGTCACTCAATTAATTGCCGAGCGCATAGGGCCGACATTGCTGCTAGCCTCATCTTCATTGGCAGTCGGATTGCTCATCGCGATTCCGCTTGGAATTGTTAGTGCCGTTAAACAAAATTCCAAACTGGATTATCTCATGACCGGGTTATCGTTTTTGGGAACGTCCATTCCGCCGTTTTTTCTCGGTCTCGGCCTTATCTATATCGTTGGAATAGAGCTGAAATGGCTGCCTACAGGCGGAATGACCACTCTTGGCGGCGACGGAGGCATAGGCGATGTGGCGATTCATCTCATTTTGCCTGTGTTGGTGCTTGGCATTACGATAGCCGGCAAAAAGGTTCGTTATGTGCGCGCAAGCATGCTGGATGTGCTGAAACAGGATTATTTGCGCACAGCCCGTGCCAAGGGGCTGACCGAATGGTCGGTTACGAATAGGCATGCGCTGCGCAACGCGCTCATTCCTATCATTGCCGTTATCGGCGCTGAGATTCCGTTGCTGCTTGGGGGAAGCATCATTATCGAGCAAGTGTTCCAGTGGCCAGGCCTCGGTCAGCTTACTATGGAGGCTATTCTGTCGCGGGACTACCCGACGCTGATGGGGATTAATTTGGTAGCCGCATGCGTTGTGCTGTTGACCAATCTGATCATAGATGTCTTGTATGCGACGGCCGACCCAAGAATCGAATTCAACTGAGAGGAGGGAGGACGATGAACGCGACAGAGCTTGCTTTGAGACAAGAAGCGCTGGACTCGGAGCGAGAAACCGTGAGCGAGGTTCCGGCAACGAACTACGAGAGCTATGCTCGCCAAGTAAGACGAAAGTTCATGCGGCACAAGCTGGCCGTGTGGGGACTGGCAACAACTGTGCTGCTAATTGCCATCGGATTGTTGGCGCCTTGGCTTGCGCCCTATCATCCCAATGAAATTACCGATGATTTCTCGGCCAGTCCGTCCGCACAATATTGGCTCGGCACGGACCAGGTCGGACGCGATGTGCTAAGCCGCTTGCTTTATGGAACAAGAGTGTCGTTGCTGATCGGCTTCACGACGGTTGCTCTATACGTCCTCTTCGGCACATTCGTCGGCATGATCGCGGGCTACTATGGCAAGTGGATCGATATGCTCCTAATGCGCATTACCGACATTTTTTTAAGCTTTCCGTACATGCTGGTCGCACTCGTTATCGTCAGCGTACTGGGCGCGAGCCTATGGACGATTATTATCGTACTGGCGTTGTTCAAATGGCCTGGCATTGCGATGCTGGTCAGAGGAATGGTCTTGTCGCTCAAAAAAGCGGATTATGTACGCGCAGGAGTCGCCTTGGGTTATCGGACGCCGCGTATTCTGCTTCGCCATATCTTGCCGGGCGCTTCGGGCGCCATTATCGTCAACGCAACCTTCGGGGTAGCAAGCACCATACTCAGCGAAGCCGGTCTTAGCTTTCTCGGTATGGGGGTGAAGTCTCCGCAAGCCAGCCTCGGCAATATGCTGCATGACGCACAATCATTAACCGTATTGACCGAACAGCAATGGCTTTGGCTGCCGGCTGGCTTCATCATTCTGCTTACCGTACTTGCCTTTAATTTTGTCGGTGACGGCTTAAGAGACGCACTCGACGGCAGATAATCGAAATGGTCAAATTTATGAAACAAAGATAAGGGGAGAGAACCAATGTTGAAAAGAAAATCGATCGTTATCCTGTTTGTCCTAGTAGCCCTGCTGCTGTCGGCTTGCAGCAAAGCGACTAAAACCGATGTCACTACACCTGTCAAGCAAGCAGCGAACGAGAAAACAGATGTGCCAGCTTCTGAGACCCCTGCGCCGCCGGATGCAGCCCGTAAAGTATTGACTATCGGCATCGTTAACGCGCCAGTCACTCTTAATCAAATTAACACGCAAGGCAGCTCTGCATCGCTGGCGCCTATCAATCTCCTGAATGATGCGCTGTTGGATGTTACTGATGAAGCGGAATTTATACCGAAGCTGGCGGAATCGATTGAGACGCAGGACAAACAAACTTATCGCATCAAGCTGAAAGAAATCGCCAAGTGGAACGACGGAACGCCGTTTACAACTGCTGACGTCGCTTTCACCCTAAAGCTAGCGCTTCATCCTAAGGTGGATACTTCGTTCCAGCTTAACTTTATCGAAGGTTTGAATGACAGCGGCAAACTCGATGAGGGTGTAGCTGACATCTCGGGACTTACGATCATCGACGCAACAACGTTCGAGATCAAGACCAAGACGCCGATTGACCCGCTCGTATTCAATGAACGCTTTGGCGTCAAGGTCAACTTCTTGCCTCAACATATTTTGAAAGATGTCAATCCGGAGCAGGTTGCTACACATGATTATTTCCAAAAACCTACCGTTACGATTGGACCCTACAAGTTCGCCAATTATGTACAGGGCCAATATGTCGAGGTGACCAAAAACGAAAATTATTATCTCGATGTGCCGAAGATTGACAGTATCTTCATTAAGGTACTGCCGGCGGCCAACCTGGTTGCGCAGCTGCAGACCGGAGAGATCCAGATGAATTCCCTGCCAGTCGGTCTTGTCCCGATTACGGATTACGATAAAGTGACCGGCTTCGACAATGTGAACGTCACCTCGGCGCCTGCCTCCGAGCCAGCCGAGCTGTTCTTCAATATCGAGAAGCTGTCGGATAAGAAGGTTAGACAGGCAATCGCCCATGCGCTCAATCGTCCTCAGATTGTTGAGAAGCTCTTGAAGGGGCAAGCCGAAATTATAGACGGCGGCATTCCGAGCAAACATCCCTACTTCAACGCCACTATCAAAAACTATGATTACGATCCTGAGAAATCCAAGCAGCTCCTGAAGGAAGCAAATTGGGATACGAATCAGAAGCTTACATTCCTCATCCCGGTAGGCAATAAGGTAAGGGAGCAAGCGGCTGACATACTGGTGCAAAATCTGGAGGCCGTCGGTTTGAAAATCGATGTACAGAAGTTCGATTTCCCAACGCTTATAGACAAGGTTGAGAAGGGCGAGCACCATATTACGATCTTCACCAGAGATTACTATATTGAGCCTAGCTTGTATTTCACGACATACAAAGGCGACAAACCCGACAGCGTTATTCGCTACAATAATCCGCTCGTTGACGAGCTGATCCAGAAGGGCGAGCAGGAGATCGACGAGGCGAAGCGTCATGACATCTACAACCAATTGCAAGAAGTGCTTCATGAAGATGTACCGACACTGGCCGTTTACTCGGAGAAACGACTTCAAGTGGTATCCAAGGATGTGCTTGTCGGCAAACCGCTTAACCTCGGTACGTTCAACAACGTGAACCAGTGGGATATCGTCGCAAAATAACAGGGCCAGCATCATCAGCAATTGGGTTTCTGCTTGACCAGACTTACTCATAAGCTAGTCCTGCGCATGCGCGCAAGCTTATCTAGCTCGCGCATGCGTACCAACTTACGGTTGTAAAGGATCTTTTCCTTTATAATATATCGCTTTAACCAATCCTTTAGGAGGTGCAAGAAACATGGCAAATTTGAATTGTTTGGTATGCAGGTCGGATATTGAGGTGGAAGAGCAAGCATCTACAGGCGAGATTGTGGAATGCGCTTCTTGCGGACAAGAGCATGAAGTGCAAGTCGAATCCCTCTTAGTCTCGATCGCCCTGGCACCAGAAATTGAAGAAACCTGGGGGGAGTAAGAGACGACTATGACGCCATCACATGCGGTGCTATTATGCGTGACGAAGCTCAGGGAAGAGGAACAGCGCATCGCCGGCTATCTAGGCGAGCTGGGTGTGCGTGTTCATGTCAATCTGGATTCCATGGAGCTGCCGCTTGGCACGGGAGAAGAATCCTCCTTCGCCATCGCCCTGATACGGTGCCTGTCACAGAGGAGCGCACTGCATCGGTCGCGGCTGCTAGAGTTATCGGGTCTGCCAACTTTAAACTCGGTCAACGCCATTACGATTTGCACGAACAAGATTCATCAGGCAATTGTATTCGAGAAGCACGGCGTTCCGCAGCCAAGGTTCAAAGTGCTATTTACACCCCCCAAGCTGTATGACGCGTTGAATGAGTTCGACGGCCTGTATGTGATTAAACCGGCGACGTCGTCATGGGGGAGGGGAATTGCAAGAATAACGGGAAGAGAATGTCTGGACAGCTGGATTGCAGCGAGAGAATCGGTGGATCCCAGCCACCAATCGTTCCCGGTACTGGTACAGGAGTATGTAGAGAAGGGGGATTATGACATACGAGTCGTGATCGTCGGCCGCAAGCCGATTGCGGCGTTCCGGCGTGTTTCTGCGGAGAATTGGAAGACGAATACCCATCTAGGCGCAGAGATTGAGCCGATTGAGATCAACGACGAGATTGCCTCCATCAGCAACAAGCTAGTCGAAGTGCTCGGAGAGGGCATATACGGCGCAGATCTGTTTTTTGATTACAAAAATCTGCGTTACGTCGTATGCGAAGTGAATCAGAATCCGGAATTCGCCAAGTCATGGAAGGTGCATGGGGTGGATGTCGCTTATCATATCGCCCAATACGTGAAAGAAACGATTGATCATCAAGTCAATAGCGGGCAGCACGCTAACGTTACGATTCATACCTGATAGAGAGAGGAGCTAGATTCATGGGAGAGACGCTGACCAAACCAAAGACGGTCATTCAGAAGGAGCATTACTTTTCATTATCGTTTGTGTTATCGCGGGTACTCAATTCAGGCGTCATTATGAGTATAGAAAGGAATGATCAAGAGCTTAAAGGACTGGAGAAAAGCATAGCCAAGCTGACTCAGACCCGTTATGTTTCCTTATTCAATACGTATACTGGCGCGCTGCACGGCGCGCTATGGGGCCAGGATATCGTTCATGGCTCGGTGGCTCGGCTGGGCCAACCGAGCGAGCAAGAAAGGAATTTCCTGCAGTGGCTCGGCATTACCCTTGTGCAAGACTCGCAAGTTCCGATCGCCTATGCAACTGTTCATGTGAGCTGGGACAATCTAGACCAGTTGGAGCCAGCAATCAAGCAAGCGCGTGCTTCGGCCTCCGTACTGGTGCTGGACTTTACGGCGCTAGGCTTCGGACCAGTCGCAGCAATCGCCGCTTCCGACGAGCTGGTATGGAAGAAGGCGGAACGGCTCAAAATATTCGGCGCCTTCGATCTGCAAACGATGTGGACCCAAGAAGAGAGCGAGCCTGAGCTGCAGCCGGCGGTTCAGTTCAATTACCGGCTTAGTCCACTCGTAGCCGCATGCGTGAAGCTGACGCTGCTAAGGAGGAACAACGCCTCATGAAGACCGATTTCATACGTAAGCCGCTGGCTCTGCCGAAGGAAGAGTGGGTAAGCGATCCGCTCGCCTTTCTTGGCGGGCCGTCTATTATACCGGAGGATGTCCGGAAGACGAATTTCCCGATCATTGCGAAGGAAGACCTGATCCAAATGTTCATATCGATTCAGCAGGACGGCGAGCAAGTCGTCGAGGAATTTCAGGAGGCTTATCGGAAGTACGTCGGCGCCAACTATGCCATAGCGACAGCCAGCGGTACGTCCAGTCTGCATCTTGCGCTCGTGGGCGTTGGCGTGCAGCCCGGCGACGAAGTCATCGTCCCGGCCTTTACGTTCATTGCTACTGCGCAGGCGGTCGTCGCAGCCAAAGCGATACCGATATTCGTCGATATCGATCCCGTTACGTATTGCCTTGATCCAACGAAGGTCGAGCGCGCCATTACGAGCAAGACGAAAGCAATTATGCCCGTGCATGTACACGGCTTGCCGGCAGACCTGCATGCGCTGCGCACCATAGCCGATCGTTATTCGCTCCGGCTCCTCGAGGATGCCTCACATGCGCATTCGGCATCCATTAACGGTCAGATCGCAGGGTCTATCGGAGACGGAGCCGGCCAAAGTCTGATGGCGGATAAAAACTTCCCCGTTGGTGGAGAAGGCGGCATTGCCTTTTTCCGAGAAAGGGCTGATTATGATCGGGCGTTAAGCTTCCTCCGCTCGTCGGGTATCGATTACCGGATGTCGTGGATTGCCGCTGCTTTTGGTCTTAGCCAGTTGGATCGGCTCCCCTATTATGACGCCATACGTGCGCGCAACGCCGCGTATTTGACAAAGGAGCTGGAAGGAACAAAGCTATTCAGCGGCCCCTTCGTCCCCGAAGGCTACAATCACAGCTACAATATGTATCGAGTGAAGCTGTCTCCTGAGCGGCTCGGGCTGGATGATCTGGAGGATTATCGGGTGAAGGATGCGGTACAGCAGCTCATTAATCAGGAGGGCGTATACGCTAGAGAGTGGCAGAACGTACCGATTCCGGGACATCTGCCGTTCAAGAACCGCAAGGGCTTCGGCAACGGCTATCCATTCTCGTTATCGGACCGCCAGGATTTCGGATACGAGCTTCACCATTTCCCCGAGACGCTGAAGATGCTGCGCAACACGCTTACGATTTGCCGCGAGCTGCGTACGCCGATTGAATTTGAACGAATTCAGGCCTATGCGCTTGCTTTCAAAAAAATCGACGCCAATCCGGAGGCCATCAGGGAACTGGCCACGCGAAGCAGCGATTTGACCGTGCTTTATGAAAGGGACGCGCGGCTGGGATGACGGATACCACTACTAGCAAAAAACGGGTAGCCATCCTCGGCGGCAGCGGTTTTACTGGCGCTGAGCTGTATCGGCTGCTCGGCAGACATCCCGAATTCGAAGTCGCCTTCGTCTCATCGGAGTCGAAGGCAGGCTTCCCCGTGGACAAATATTTTATCGGCTCCATTCACAAGAAGAAGCCGAGTTCCCTGAAATTCAGTAAGGCAGCCGATCTGGACGGGCATTACGACGCTATCTTCTCCTGCCTGCCCACGGGACAATTGCCGAAGATCGCTCAGCGCGTAGCGCAGCATACCGATTACATTTTCAATGTCAGCGGCGATTACCGGTTGTCCGATTCCGATCTGCTGCAAAAGTATTACCCGGAGACGCTTCAGCATGGGTTGGACGGAAGCGCTCATTACTTTATTCCCGAATTCAGCGAAGTTGACCGTTCCGCTAAGATCGTCAATCTGCCGGGGTGCATGGCGATAGCGACCATCTACACCCTGTATCCGCTCGTTGCCGCAGGGCTGATCGAGCAGCGCGTCATTACCGACGCCAAGACCGGCTCCAGCGGCGGCGGGAAGTCAACGACAGAGCATCACGCGGAGCGTTCCCAAAACTTTCGTGTACACAAACTGCACGGCCACCGGCATCGCCCGGAGATCGAGCATGCGCTGTCCCTTCATCTACAGCAGACTGTTGACTTGCAGTTTTCCGTCTTTAGCCTGGATTTGCCGCGAGGCATTATGGCAACGTCTTACTCTTATCTGAAGGAGGAAGTATCGGCAGCCGATGTGAAAAAAGCGTTTTTCAGCGCGTACGCCAGCAAGCCATTCCTGCATTATTTCAGCTCCGGCAACGGTACGCCTATGATCAAAACCGTCGTCGGCACGAACATCGCCGAGGTTGGCGCTTACGTCGATGGACGCAGCTGCGTCTCGATCGCTACGATCGACAATTTGCTGAAGGGCGCAGCAGGGCAAGCCGTGCAAGCGGCTAATCTGTACTTCGGATTTCCTGAAGAGACAGGGCTTCGGTTCGACGGAGAAGGAGCGTGGCCTTAATGGGAAAAGAAAGCCTGTACGTTATTAAGCTCGGCAGCAGTACAATTGTAAACCATCCAGACATTTTTGCTGAAATCCATGAAATCGTGAAGCGGGGCAACCGGCTGCTGCTAGTCGCTGGAGGCGCGGAAGCTATTCGGCAGAAATATGCGGCTATTGGCCGTCCGATGCCTTTCTTGACGCTGCCGTCTGGCGATGAAGCCAGATATTGCTCGCCGGAGGAAATGCCTTATATCCGTGAAGCCTATCATGAAAACATCTTGTCGGTCATTCGGGACCAGCTAGCGGCGTTAGGGCTGACCGTCTATGCCCAGCTCGGCGGGGAGCAAGGACTTGTTCGCGGGCGAAAAGCGAAGCCGATCAAGGCCATTCGCGACGGACGAACCCTTATTGTCCGCGACTCTTTGTTCGGCACATTCACCGATAGTTTGAAGCCGTTCCTGTTGTCTTCACTTGAGGCCTTCGATGTGGTCGTGCTGACACCGCCGATCTGGGACCCGGAGCTGTCCTCTTATATTAATATCGACGCGGATGTGCTCGCTGCCCATCTAGCCAATGAGCTGGACGCCCACCATTTGCGCTTCGTCACCGGCACGCCCGGCTTGCTGCGTAATATGGAAGATCCGCGTTCTACCATCCGGCATATCTATGCTGACGATGAGGTCGATGCGGCTCAAGGCCGGATGAAGCAGAAAGTACGCGCCGCACGAATTGCTGTAGTAGGCGGTGTCAGTGATGTGAGCATAGCGGGCCCACATACGCTGGAAGGCGGCCGCACCTGGTTTTGGCCGTTCAACCGCGATGCAGCGGAACGTAATTTGCTTCATTGGACGATAGCTATTCCATCCGTCTCACGCGATGAGCATGAGCTTGCCCGTTTTCTGCTGACTGAAGTAACGCAACGAGGCGTGTCCGGCGAGATTGATGGCGCGGGAAATATCGTTTTTCGGAAAGGCCTTGGTCCGAATACCTTGCTCCTGCTGGGACATATCGATACGGTGCCGCATGTATGGCCGGTGCATGCCGATGCGATAGGCGTCAGCGGAAGGGGAGTCGTAGATGCAAAGGGCAGCTTCGTCAACTTCCTGCACATGCTGGAGGATGTAGAAGTGCCGGAGCATGGCTCCCTGCTTGTCATTGGAGCAGTGGAGGAGGAGATTTCTTCCTCCAAGGGGGCTTTCTTCATTCGGGACCATTATACAGCTGACGCGGTTATTATCGGGGAGCCGAGCGGGGAAGACAGCTTGACGCTGGGCTATTACGGTCTGTTCAAGCTGCTCATTACCATACGCAGAGCGCAAGAGCATACCGCAGCCAAGGACAGCATCAGCGTCATCGACGAGCTGTATGGCGCAGTATCCGAAATACGCCAGCGAGTCCGGGAGATCGATCCTGAAGGTTTATCCTCGCTGATTGATATCGAGCATCGCCAGGAGCAAGGCTACTCTACCGTTGCCGGAACACTGAACTTTCGCATCTCTCCGGCGGCGGGAAAAAGCTACAGGGATCGCATAGACCTAAACTTGGATGAAGGAATCACTGTAGAGGTGCTGCGCGCGACGCCGGGCTTTGCCAATCCGCGCTCGGATACGCTCGTGAAGTCATTCGTCCGTGGCTTCGCCAAGCATGGCAAGTCGATTCGCTATCTTAAGAAGCGTGGTACAAGCGATATGAACACGCTCGCGACCACCTGGGAGCATGTTCCGATGGTTGCTTATGGTCCTGGCGATTCCAGTCTGGACCATACGAATGAGGAATACTTGCATCATGCAGAGGCACAGGGCGCGCGATCCATTTTGAGAGAAGCCGTGAGCGAATGGTTCCGGCTGCGAACGGAGGTACGGAATGGAGCAAGCGATATCGGTTCGAAGCAAGGAAGCTATTCCTGAGCTGCTGAGAAAAGCAAAGGAAGCCAGAGAGCTAATTATCGATATGGCAGCGACACCGACTGGCTGCCATATCGGCGGAAGTCTGTCGGTCATCGATCTGCTGATCGGAGCTTTTGCGAAGAGAGGCCATGATCCCGAGTCACTTGTCCTGTTAAGCAAGGGTCATGCGGCGGCAGCGCTATATGCCGCGCTATATGTGAACGGAACCATCACGGATAATCCGGCAGCTGGATATGGTCGAGCAGGCTCGCTGTTCACGGGGCATCCCAATCACAAGCTGCCCGGCATCCCGTTCGCCACGGGAAGCCTTGGACACGGGATATCCTATGGAGCGGGATGGGCGATCGCCCAGAAGCTGAAGGGCACGGACGGCATCAGCATCGTCATCGGCGGAGACGGGGAGCTGCAGGAGGGACTGTGCTGGGAGACGGCGCAAATCGTGCAAGCTCAGTCGCTCGCCAATTTCATCTATGTCGTGGATTGCAATGGCGGACAAAATGACGGGTATGTGCAGGATATCTCGCCTATCCGCAACTTGAAGGAGCGCTTCGAAGCGTTCGGCTTTACCGTCAGAGAGATTGACGGCCATGACTTCGAAGACATATGGACGGCGCTGGAGCCAGATCCCATCCGTCCGGTCGCGGTTCTGGCCCAGACTGTTAAAGGAAAAGGCGTGCCCGCCATTGAGGGCAATCCGGAAGCGCATTATGTGAAAATACCGGAGAAGCTGGCCCGAAGATGGAAGGTGAGCCTGCCATGACGCTATCAGGCCGTGACGCCTACAAGGACGAACTTTCAAAGCTCGCTTATGGGGATGAGAGAATCCTATGCATGGAAGCCGATCTTGGCGGAAAAAATCACCCGTTCCAGAAGCAGCATCCTGAACGCTTCTATAATGTTGGCATCGCAGAATTGGCCGGCATCGATATTGCTGCCGGCTTGGCGGAGGCAGGGTATGTGCCGTTTTTCTCGACCTTCGCCGCCTTTGCCGCGCTGCGGGCTTCCGAAAGCATCAAGCTGGCGATGGGCTATATGGGCAAAAACATGAAGGTTGTCGCCGCTTACGGCGGCGTATCGGGCGGTTGGTTCGGTACGACCCATCATGCGCTGGAGGATATCGCCGTCATCCAATCCTTCCAAAATATCCGAATCGCTTGTCCCCATGGGGAGGAAGAAACAAGACGGGTCATTAGAGAAGCGGCCGCATCGCCGGAGCCTTACTATATCCGGCTATCCCGCAACGATGCGTTCGACAGTCTCTACCGACCGGCCGAAGCAAGCTGTCGTGAGCTTCTGCTGCAAAGTAGAGCAGATGAAGGAGGTACACGCTCGCGGTTATGTCTTATTTCGGTGGGAGAGCAAGCAACGGAGCTTTGCAAAACTATCGTGGAGGAGAATCCATCGATTGCGCACGCCCATCTCTGCTATGTCGATATTGACAGCTTGAAGTCATACCGTACGATGCTGACCTCCATAGCCGACCGTTTCCTCGTCGTAGAGGAGCATCGCGCTACAGGTGGCACTGCTTCCTACTTGGCGCTGCTTCTCCCGCAGCATGAAATCCATTCGCATTCTTGCGGCGAGCAGTGGCCGATCTATGGCGGCAGTCATTCAGAGGTATTAGATGATTTGGGCTTTGGCCTTGAGCCGCTGCGAGAGCAAATCAGCCAATTGGAAGAAGCAGGTGTAGCGCATGATCTTTAGCGTATTGAAGCCGAGGAACTTTCGGCATTACTTCATTGCAGATATTGTGTCGGGTTTCGGAGTGGGTATGAGCACGATTGGTGCCAACTGGTATCTGATGGATGCGACCGGGTCACTGACTTCCGTCGGCCTTATGCTGTCGCTTAACGTCATTGCGGGCTTCCTGATATCCTCCTTCGCCGGTACGCTGATTGACAAGTGGAATCGTAAGTCGATTATTCAGTGGGCTAATATCGTCCGCGCCGCTGCTTTGCTGCTGATTGCTGCCGCTTTTTTCACCACAGGTTTCCGCATTGAATATTTGTATGCTTTCGCTGCCATTAACGGGATGGGTTGGGCGCTCTATATGTCCGCTTCGCGAAGTCTCGTCCAGGAAATCCTGCCGGATAAGGATCTGATCCATGGCAACTCGCTGATCGAGATCAGCTTGCAGGTTGGCATGTTTATGGCGGGTGCTCTTTCGGGCATTTTGTACAAATATATCGGGTTTGAGGTCATCTTGCTCTTGAATGCCGCCGCTTTTATCGTGAGCAGCGGCTTCCTGAGCCGAATCCGCTATACCCCTATTCAAGCGGAGCAGGAGGGCGAGCGTTTCCTCGAGGCGTTCAAAAACGGCATCCGTTATCTGGCTGACAGGAAGTTTATCTTCCTGCTCGGCATCGTATCGGTCATCCCGCTGGTCTCGACAATGGTGTTCAACGTCGTGCTGCCGGGTTATGTCAGCCAGGTCGTTCGAGGCGATTCTGTCGTATTCGGGTTATCGGATATGTTCTACGGGATCGGGGGACTCTTGTCGGGATTCCTCGCAGCTCCGCTCGCGAAGAAACTATCTTCGCATGGCGCCATAGTGCTATTCTTCCTTGTTGCTGTGCTGAATCTGATTGCTGTAGCGGTGAACAGCACGATCCTGCTGCTGTACGCTGGCAGCGTCTTGATCGGACTGACGAACTCATCGCTTCGGATCTTGATAACAACAACGCTGATGGAGACTGTATCGAAGTCATATATGGGCCGAGCCACTTCGGTATGGATGGCGATCTCACTGCTGTTCCAGACGGTATCGGCGACTGGCCTTGGCGTTATTATCGACCGCTATTCGCCAGGCATCGGCTTCCTGTGCATGAGCGGCATGATGTTTTTCGGCTTTGTCATCTACTACGTTCTGAACAGCAGATCCACGCAAAAGAAACCGGTGGAAGCAGAAGCGAATTTGAGCTAAAGCGGGGGGAAGCGGCTTGTCCAGTATAGTTTATGTCTGTGTAAGCCGCTTCTTTCTGGCTTGAGAAGTAATTTCTTATGGATACAGATGCTGTGAATTCTGAGTTTATGCATTCGATGTAGGTCTGCAATGCAAAGCTTAGTCTATGCTTTCGATACAGGTTTTTTTCAGAAATTGTAGCTCATGCTTACGAAGTTGGTTTGCTCCGCAAACCTTTTAGGAGGATATAACATGTCAATAAAAACAGTAGCTTTTGTGGAACCCAGCTTTTATGGGGTCAGCTTCGCCAGAGTTGCTTATGAGCAGGGGCATAACGTCATTTCTATCGTCTCGTCAACGGAAAATCCGCAGAAATACGGTTACGAGGGCATCTACCATGACCTAATCGTAACCGACATCAGGGACGAAGAAGCGCTTTATCAAGCGATTCAAGCTTCGCCCTATGCTGGTAAACTGGATGCGCTCATCCCGGCGACCGACTATGCCTCTCACTTGACGGCTAGAGTGGCCGAGCGGCTGGGCTTGCGGGGCATTCCCTACGAGGCAGCGCTTAAAGCGCGCAATAAGGATCTGGCTCGCCAAGCCTATGCAGAACATGGCGTACCAGGTGCTAAATTCAAAAAGGTGAAAACCTATGAAGAAGCGCTAGCCGCTTCCGAGGAGATTGGCTTTCCCGTTGTACTGAAGCCCACTAATGCGGCAAGCAGCCAAAACGTCTATTTCATTCATAGTGAGACGGATTTGAAAGCCGCGTTCGACATCATTGTAGAGTTCAAAGTGACATATATGGACTTTAAGGTGCGTGACGAATATTTGATCGAAGAATATTTGGAAGGACCTGAATTCAGCGTAGAGTTATTTCTGAGTGAAGGAGTGCCATTGTTCCAAACGGTCACGGAGAAGCTTACCTCGCCGCTGCCTTATTTCGTAGAGCTTGTGCACACGCTTCCGACGCCCTCATATACAGAGCAAGAGGAAGACTTGATTCGCGCAGCCGTCGACGCGCTTCATGCGATCGGCATCGTGAACGGACCTAGCCATGTCGAAGTGAAGCTCACTCCGAGCGGCCCTCGTATCATCGAGGTAAATGGGAGACCGGGCGGCGACAATATTTCATCAGACTTGCTCGTCCAAGCGTTCGGAATCGACATCTTCGAAGCGACGGTCAACTACTACCTGAACCGTCCAATCGAAATCGGGAAGAAGCATGAACGAGCAGCAGCGATTGCATACGTAACAGCTGATCAAGAGGGCTTGTTCGAAAGCATTGATGGATTCGCTGCGCTTCAAGCACATCCTCAAGTCGTTCGCACACATCTCATTGCACAGCCCGGCGATGCTGTAGCCGTTGCCAAGAGCTCTGACGATCGACTTGGTTACTTCATTACTACAGCCGAGACGCCACAGGAAGCGAAGCAGCTTGCCTTGCAGCTGTTGAGCAATTTGCAGGTGGTGTACCGGCAACAGGAAGCAGGCATCGCATAGTTAATGTCATTAATGAATCACTTTGAATACACGTTCTCCTTAGGAAAGGGTGGCTTGCAATGGGAATCGCGGTAATCTACGGGAGCTCGCGCCGCAACGGCAATTCAGAGCAATTGGCCAAGCGCTTGGTTGACGGCTTCGACGCCGATCATATCTATTTGTCCGAATATGCTATCCATCCGATTCAAGACTATCGGCACAGCGAGAAGGAGCCCTATCCCGATGACGACTATCATCACGTGATTGGCCGGGTGCTGGATCAAGACAAACTTATATTTGCTACGCCAATCTACTGGTATGGGCCATCGGGACTGACCAAGACATTTATTGACCGATGGTCCCAATCGCTTAGGGAAAATAAAACAGATTTCCTAGCCCGATTAGCTGCCAAATCCGCTTGGGTGATCGGGGTTGGCGATGATGTGCCGCATTTGAAAGGGATTCCGCTTGTACAGCAATTCCAGTATATTTTCGAATATACGGGCACATCGTTTGAAGGCTATATTTTAGGAAAAGCCAATCGTCCGGGCGACATTTTGCAGGATAACGCCGCGCTGGCAGCCGTCGAGGAAATTCGCAAGAGCTGGCAAGAGCAGCTATAAGGAAATCGAATTTTGAACTAGGGATTGAATCATTGGATTAAATCCCTAGTTCACTTTTCTCTTTCAGCCTTCCCCTGCGGGTAGGCTGTTTTGTTGTGCGAATGGGGGAGAACAGGGCAACTCTTGAGGGTCATAGTTAGACAAAGTCGTCGCTCATGGGAAGGCACCTCCTTGCTCGGTGGTTTTTATGCCAAGTATTAAAGAGGTTCAAAACAGAAATCAGTGCTTGACGATATAAGCCAAGGCTGATGTCTTCCAAATACGGAAGGACTAGCCTCTAACAGTCACCACTGACCTTTAGAGGTTGATTTTTACAAATTTCCGATTCTAATGGTCATCCGCGACCACTAGAAGGCTTTTTCCTCTCAATCGTCCCTTTTTCAACCTGTAAGGGACATCCGCGACCGTTACCATCTCATTTCGCTGCATTTTCGCTTCTTACGGACAACGGTGACCATCAGGGCACCTGTTGCCCTCTGACAACCGCTATAAAGCTGCATTTTCTTAGCATTTAAGCACCATCGATTGTTAGCTTGGCTGTCAAGCGCTGATTAGTAATTAATGGATCAATCTAACCCTTTTCCACTGATTACCAAGATGGTTATTCTCAATTAAGTCAACATAATATATATTATGTTTAACAACAGTTATATGGGTTGTTCTACCATAATTGCATCAAGCATACATCAGATACTTAGCCATGTTAATTATTATAAATTAACTGCATTAATTATTTGTGAATCATATTCATTTCGAACGCCCTTTCCTCGATAAAGTAGAAGAGGCCTCTTGAATAGAAGCGTCAAAACGCAAACGACTTGAACATATTTCAGGTCGGGCGGAAAAGGAGATGGTGAGCGACAATAAAGGCATTTTACCAATACATTGAAAGCGGTCAATTGCCGTACATCTGATGGATAAAGAAAGGAGGATCATAAGGAATGAAAGCGCTATCACAAGCAGCTTCGGAATCGTTACCACTTAGAATATATGCCTATTAAGTTAATCGAATATCAAGCTAATAACGGGAAGGGCGTGTTGGCGGATGTATAAAGCCGTTCTTGTAGATGATGAAACGTACGATCTGATCGGTATGCAGCAACTGGTGCCGTGGCCATCGCTGGGCATCGAAATCGTATTTAGCACAAACAAATCAATGGCTGCACTGCGCTATATCCAAAATCATAAGATTGATCTGCTAGTAACCGATATTAAAATGCCACTCATGTCGGGAATTGAACTGGCCCGGCTCTCCATAGCATTGCAGCCTGAGCTCAAAACGCTGTTTATAAGCGGACATCAAGACTTCGATTTTGCGAAGCAAGCCCTGCATCTGAGAGCGGACGGCTACCTGTTGAAGCCCGTAGATGAACAAGAAATTGCGGACAAGGTCCGTATCATCCTGGCTGAGCTGGACGAAGCAAAACAACCTTCGCAACTATTGCCTAACTACGGAATTATACGACAGGACATGCTTCGCCGCCTGCTGGAAGGGAGTATGACCGACGATACTCTGCATCAACTGCTGGATACCTATATGCCGGTTGTACATACCGGGCCCTATCATGCCGTTCTGATCGAGATTGACCATGTGGAAGCGAACTTGCAAAACCACCAAACGATAGATTGGGTATTGCTGCAATTCAGCAATCAATTAGCCCGGATGGCGTTTGGCTTTGGCTGTCGGCTATCAATCACTCGAGCTGCGTTGGTCTATGCGGGAACTCCGCATTCTTTGGAGCCGGATATCGAGCATATTCGCCACTCTATACAAAGCAAGAAATCCTATACGTTGACTGCGTCTTATGGCAGCGGTGTCTTGCAAATAAGCGAATTGCCGCGTTCTTATCAGGAAGCGACTGAAGCGATAGACAGTAAAATGTTTGCGGGCAAAAACCGTCTTATTCCGCCTGGGCATATCAAGTTTGTAACTGCTCATGACATATCAGATGTTAAGATACTAACCGAGCAATTGCTCGATGCCGTTACAGGTTATCGTCTGGTTACGGTGTGCGATACGATTGAGGAGTTGTACAACCAGGAAAGCGTTCATGGTGATCCCCTCCGAATTCGGCGCTTTACGATGCTGTTAATGACGAAGCTGGAGGACTACGTTCAAGAAAACGGGGAGTCCGTGAACAAAAGCGGAGACTGGAACCATGTGGGAATGGCTGCGATTGAACGATTCGAAACCATTGGCGAAATTAAGTCTTGGCTCAGACGAACGGCATTCGAGCTGTCCGAGACGATGCAACAGAAGTCAGACAACTACCAATGGGCATTGCTCCCCGATATTGAGCGTTATGTGCAGACCCGATTAACGAGTGACGTGTCGCTGAAGGAAGTGGCGGATGCCTTTTCCTATTCCCAAAGCCATTTCAGCTATTTGTTCAAGGAGCATGCCGGGGTGAGCTTCAGCGATTATATCGTCAGGGAACGAATGAAGCGCGCTAAGGAGCTTCTGCTATCGCCTGGACTTAAAATTTATGAGGTAGCGGAGCTAGTCGGGTATAACAGCCTGACGTATTTCAGCAGAGCGTTCAAAACCTATTCGGGCATGTCGCCGGGCGCTTACCGGAAGAGAATTTAAGCGTACTGGACAAGTATTTGACAAACGAAGACCAGATTATTGTTACAATTTCCGTTGATTCGTGCAGTTCAACCAAAGTCTCTATCCTTTTACACTCATAGTGAGGGGGGTTAGCGCCTTGCTCAATACCAATGAGGAGGTACATGATGGAGACGATCAAGAGAAAGAAACCTTCCGGGATACGGAAGGGGCTGCTTACTATGCTTGCCGCGGCGCTTATGACGCCGCTCATCAGCTTCGCTTCACCGGCTCCGGTGCATGCGGCGGATTCCTATCTGCTGTCGCAAAACCGGACCGCCTACGCGTCGTCAAGCGAAAGCGGCATGACGCCCAATCAAGCGGTTGACGGAAATACGGGAACACGGTGGTCGAGCGCATGGGGCTCGGATGAGGAATGGATTTATGTAGATTTGGGCGCACAGGCAACCATTGAGCGAGTCAGGATTCAGTGGGAGGGCGCATATGCGAGCGCATACAAGATTCAGACTTCCAATGACGAAATGAATTGGGCAGACATTCATACCGTCGCGAACGGCGATGGCGGCATCGATGATCTGGCGATTGCAGGTCAAGGTCGATTCGTTCGTATCCTGGGACTGGAGAGAGCGCTCAGCGCATACGGCTACTCCATCATCGAGCTTGAAGTATATGGAACTGGCGGCATTAACGAACCGCCTCTGCAATATGGACCAAATGTAGCATTAAGCCGGCCAGTTGTGGCTTCTTCTTACGAGCAATCTCCCTACTTGCCGCCAAATTCCACTCTTCCAGCACATGCGGTAGACGGCAATCCTGCGACACGGTGGAGCTCCAATCATACGAATAATGAGTGGATCTATGTCGATCTGGGCAGCAAACGTACAATCGGACGCATTGTGCTTCAATGGGAAGCAGCCGGACGTGCCTATGATCTGGAAGTTTCGGATGATGCGCAGAGCTGGTCTCCAATCTACAGGGAGCTGTACGGAGCCGGCGGCAAGCAGGATATTCAGCTCTATGCTTCCGGGCAATATGTACGCATGAAGGGCATCAGCCGAGCAACCAGCTTCGGATACTCGCTCTTCGAATTTGCGGTATACGATTATGTGGCGGGCCATCCGCAGCCTTTGCATCCGATTCCAGCTTTGCCGCAGCGCAGTATTGTGCAGGCTAGAGAAGGCAGTTACCTGACGAATGATATCGGCATGCCTCAGCCTAATTATCCAAGATACAAAACATCAAACGTCAAGTCGCCGATCGCCTCCAATGACTGGTGGCAATCGATGCTTATTAAGCCGCTTGGCGACCCGATTATTACATTGCCGTTGAAGTCCCATTTTACGCCGCAAGGTCTTAGCATTCTGAATCCGGGTACTGGGTGGATAGACAGTGCGGGCAACGCAGTGAACGCAGACGGTCCGCCGGATTTGTATCTGATGGCGAACAATATCAATACTTCCAAAATGTCGAACCGCGTAACAGGCTATAGCGATTTCGCCGTAGATGCTGTATTGAGCGACGACACTACCGATAAGATGAAAGTAACCTTCGTAAAAGGATCGCCGTATGTGTTCAGTCGGTTCAGCGACGCTAATTCGGTGGAGCTGTATTCATCGAATATTACGCAAATTACGGACGGCAGCGGCACACCGATTCTCGCAATAGACGGAGCGACGTTCACAGGCGACCGGATCGGCATACGGATTGTCAATACGGACGGCAGTCCGCAAGGCACGATCCAGACGAGATATTACGGCATGTTCGTACCGCCGGGCACCGTGTTCCAAAAAGCGGGCACCAAGCTGAAGCTTCAACTAGGAAGCGGCGGCGATTATGTATCTCTAGCTTCGCTGCCATCCGCTTCTGCACTTGATTACTACTACCAGCATGCTTATGCGTTCGTAACCGACACAGGAGTAACCTACAGCTACAATTCGGCGGACTCTACGGTTACTACGAATTTTCAGGCAGAGACGCAGCTCGTACGCAGCGGCTTCTCGAATCAGACGCTGCTGGCACTGTATCCGCATCAGTGGAAAATCACGACTTCAGCGCTCACTTCCCATTCGTATCCCTCCATTCGGGGGACGTTGAAAGTACGTGAGGGCAATACCTTTACAACCGTGGATCGCTTCTACGGCATGATTCCGCAGTTCACGGAGCCTACCAATCCGGAATACTCGCGCGCTCAAATGGTAGAGTATCTTCAGATTCTGGACGCGGAAACATCCGGCAATCTGATGGCGGCTGACGCCTACTGGCAGGGCAAACGGCTTCATCCTCTAGCGATGGGAGTACTTGCTGCCAATGAGATGGGCGAGATTACGCTGCGGGATAAATTCTTGAGCCGGATGAAATTGATCCTACTCGATTGGTATACGTATACCGACGGCGAGCCGGACTATTTCTTCTACTATGATCCGCATTGGGGCACGATGTACTATAAGACGAGTGAATTCGGAGCCAACTACGGCATCACAGACCACCACTTTACGTATGGCTATTTTGTATTCGCATCAGCTGTTCTGGCTACCTTCGATGACGGTTTCCGTCAGGATTATGAGCCTATGATCGACCATCTCATCCGTGACTATGCGAATCCGTCGGACAGCGACCCGCTTTATCCGCGCTTTCGCGCCTTCGATCCGTATCAAGGCCATTCATGGGCAGGCGGATATGCAGATAATCCGAACGGAAACAATCAGGAGGCGGCCGGAGAATCGCTGTTCGGCTGGGTCGGTCAATTTATGTGGAGCTTGCTGCAAGGCGATACGGCGAATCGCGACGCCTCCATCTACGGCTTCACTACTGAGCTGAAAGCGATCGAGCAATATTGGTTCAACTATGACGGTGACAACTGGCTGCCGGAATGGACGCATAAGTCGGTAGGCCAGGTGTACGGCACCTCGTACTTCTACGGCACATTCTTCAGCGGTGAAGATGAGCATATCTACGGCATCCACTGGCTGCCGACCAGCGAATATTTGACGAGCTATGCTTTTAACAAAACAAAAGCTGCCGAGCTATACGCTGGCTTCGTAGCCGACAATGGTGGTCCGGAGACGGATTGGCAGCACATTATTTGGCCGATCCAAGCGCTAAGCGATCCGCAGGCTGTACTGGCCAAGTGGCAGACGACGAGTATGCAGCGCAATGAGATCTTCAATACGTACTGGTTCGTCAACAGCATGGCATCTCTTGGCGAGAGAACAACGGATGTCTGGGCAACCGGCTGGAGCGGAGCTTCCGTGTACAAGAAAAACGGACAATACACAGCGCAAGTTTGGAACCCGACATCCAGTACGGTAACGGTAACTTTCAAAAACAGCTCAGGGACAACAGGTATCGCGATTGTCGGACCCAAATCGCTTGTATCCGTCAACCCGCTGCAAAATACGAATGTCGCAGACGACTGGGTCGAGTGGGACGGCGGAGACGGTTCGGGCGGGGAAAATCCAGGAGGCGAGCAGCCTGGAGTCAATCTGGCGCTGAATCGTCCGACGACTGTATCTTCGTTTGAGGGTCCTTTCGCAGGCGGCAATGCAGTTGACGGAGATCCCGGAACACGCTGGGCATCCCAATACAGCGCGAGTCCGGAGTGGATTGCAGTGGATCTCGGCAGCGAAAAAGCGATCAGTTCCATCAAACTAACCTGGGAAGCAGCATTTGCCAAGTCCTACAAGATCCAATTCTCAAACGACGGATCAGCATGGAACGATGTCTATAGCACTACGACAGGGGATGGAGGCGTCGACGAAATCGCAGTAAGCGGCAGCACACGTCACGTGCGCGTCTATGCGACGGAGCGAGCAATCCCATTTGGCTATTCCATCTATGAGCTGGAGATTTACGGAGGGGGAAATCAACCATCGGGCTCCTTGCTGTCGCAAGGCAAAGCCGCATCGGCTTCCTCTATCGAAGTTCCATTTGCCGCTAGCCTGGCTTTTGACGGGGACAATGCTACACGCTGGGCATCCCAGCTCGGAAATGACCAAGAGTGGATCAGCGTAGACTTAGGACAAGCACGTACGCTGACTCGTATCGAATTGAATTGGGAGACGGCTTACGGCAAGTCTTATAAGCTTCAAATATCGAATGACGGTTCAACCTGGACCGATCTGTATAGCACCGTAACTGGAGCAGGAGGTTCAGAATCGATTCCCGTGAGCGGGAACGGGCGTTATGTACGGTTAAGCGCCACGGAACGCGGAACGCCATTCGGTTACTCGCTGTACAACTTCGGGGTATATGGTTATTAAAAAAAGATAAGTTACGCTTCAGACGACTGCATCGAATATCGGTGTGGTCGTTTGTTGAGTTTAGTTAATGATATTAAATAAATGAAGTTAACATAATTTTAGTTACGTAATCTTATAATATAATAGTAACGAAACTATATCAATCAAGTGGTGGATTGTAACTAGTACAATGACATTCCTAATAAACGGGTGTTCGCTAAAAAGAGTATAAAGGGACGTTAAGTCCATAATGGGAAGTAGAGGCTGGTCATCTCGACCAGCCTCTACTTCATGCAGTTGGTATTATTCGTATTCATGCTTCACTTACGGCAAAGCTTGGAATGGAAGGACGAACGCTGCTCATCGCACGCTGCTTCGTCTCGTCGAGGACATGCGTATAAATTTGCGTTGTCGATATGTCTTCATGACCCAAAAGCTCCTGGACTGCGCGAAGATCAACTCCGCTGCGCAGCAGATCGGTTGCGAAGGAGTGCCTGAGCTTGTGTGAAGAGAGCAGCATACCTCTTAAATGTGGAAATTGTATTTTCAAGGCGTCAAAAGTCGTTTCCGTAATGGTCTGAACCATCCGTTTGCTAATGCGGCGTCCGAATTGCGATATAAAAAACGCATGCTCATCCTTCTTGTTACGCGGCTCTAACCGTTCATCAGTCAAATAATGCTGCAGCAGATCCAGCAGCTCTGGGGGAAGGGGGATGTAGCGCCACTTGTCGCCTTTGCCCCGAACACTCAAAGTCGTCCCGTCAATATCTATTGTATTCAACTTCACAATTTCACTGACGCGCAGACCCGCATATGCCATTAAGGCAACAATCGCTACATCACGCACACGATATTTGCCCTCGATTAATCCCATGCAAGAATCCAAATACTGCTTTTCCAGAAAAGCAGGCTTGCGGTTTTTGTCCACTTTGGCTTTCTCGATATCCATCGCGGGATTGGCCGTCGCCGCGTTGAACTTAATCATCACCTTATAGAAGAGACGAATAGCCGATTGACATCGATTCCGATAGCGAGCTCCCGCTCCCGTTTCGCGAACAAGAGTGAGATGGTTCATAATGTCGATGTTCGTAACGTCCGTAATTTTTTTGCCGTCTATGTTGATCAGGAAATGCTTCAGATCGTGAAGATAAGCCGTCTGGGTATCTTTGGCATATTCCCGGTCTTTCATGTACATTTGGAACAATTTAAGCTCCCGCTCATACGTTTCGGGTGGATAAGTCATCATGTCACACCTATTCTCGTTGTTTATAATCCAAATTGCATTAAATATAGATTTAATGCAATTTTATCATACCTTTTTTACGGGGAAAAGAGCCTAAAATGAACGGTTGGAGGACGTTTCGTGATAGTCGCTTAATCTTTTTCCAACAAATTCAATTAATTAATAAATCGTTTTGCCTCTGCTAACCGTTAATAGTAATGAGGTGTTGAACATGCAGACGGATGAGGAGTTAATTGAAGAAATCAAACGAGGCTCGCCAAGCGCGATGGAAGTGTTGATCAAGCGGCACTACAATCTGGTGTTTGCCTACCTGTATCGCAGCACCGGTGATTATCATCTTGCTTGCGATCTGACACAAGATACATTCATGAAGCTAGTCAAATTTATTGGCGACTATACTTCGCGGGGAAGTTTCAAACCGTGGCTGCTGCGGATCGCACTAAATACTTGTCGGGATTACATGAGAAGCAGTACCAAACGAACTCGCTTGCAAACCCAGGAAGTTGACGACTCTCTGCAAGATCCTAATGCCAAGGTCATCGACTTGATCGAGCAAAAGCAGGAGAGCAATCGGATTCGACATGCGATTATGGAGCTGCCTCCCTATCAGCGCGAAGCGCTAGTCCTGCGCTACTATCATGATTATAAAATCAAACACATTGCCGAGATCACTTCCAGCGGGGAATCTGCAGTGAAATCACGTATTTCGCAAGGACTGGCAAAACTAAAATCTATATTGAACAGGAGGGGCGGCCATGAACAGAAACGATCGAAGGGATAGCATGCCATCGGAAGCGGAGTTTGAGCACATAATCTCTCAGCTTCAGCATTTCGAGGTCAAGTATCCTGATGAATCCGAAGTGGCTCGTACGGTAGAAGCTGTGCAACGACATATGGCGCAGAGCCGCGCGGGCAAAGTTCGAACAGTCGGCATACGAATTCGTGAGCTGCATTCGCTGGCATTGTCAGAAATTACATTTATGAATCCGATGTATTGGATCACATGTTTAGCACTCTACGTTGCAGGAGTACTGCTCATCCTGGGAGGATTAAACGCGACATTCATTATAACGGCGATTGCTCCCATGCCGTTTCTGCTGGGATTGATGGAAGTGTTTAAAGGAAGAGATTCCAGAATGATGGAGCTGGAGGCTTCTTGCAAGTTTAACGCGGTCCAAATCATACTCGTCAGATTGTGGATCGTCACCGTCTATTCTGTTCTCGTAAATTCAATACTGTCCTTATTATTTACGCCAAATGGAGGAGAGTTGCTTCTGAAGGACGTCACATTGCTATGGCTCACTCCATTGTCGCTCACAAGCGGGCTTGCGCTGACCATGGCCGTTTCGTTCCGAAGCAGCCGAGTGGTCATTACGTTTCTCCCCATGTGGCTCGTTGCCTGTCTAGCCATACAAACGCTACCTTCTTTAAAAGCATATTTGGAAGCCGTCCAGCCGGCGGCGCAGCTTGCATTGGTTGCACTAGGCCTCGTATTCACTGCCATCCAAACCTGGAGAGCAGCGGTACGCTCGAATTCTTATTTTGAGAGGAACATGATGAATGAAACTTACGATTAGCGGACTAACCCGCTCCTATAAACATAAACTCGCCGTTGATGATGTTACGGCAGAATTAACACCTGGCGTATACGGACTGATTGGACCAAACGGAGCTGGTAAAACCACACTGATGCGCATGCTGGCCGATGTCCTGCTTCCCTCGAAGGGACAGATTTGCATGAACGGGGAGGACATCCGTACTTTGGATGATCGTTACCGGGATCAGATCGGCTATTTGCCGCAAGACTGCGGCTTCTACAGCCATTTTACAGCGGAGAGATTTCTGCGCTATATGGCATCTCTGAAAGGTATAAAGAAGGTGGAAGCGGAGGCGCAAATTGGCGAGCTTCTTCAGCTAGTGAACTTGTCAGGCGAGCGAAAGCAGCGAATTGGCCGCTTCTCCGGCGGAATGAAACGAAGACTCGGTATTGCCCAAGCACTGCTGGGCGATCCCAAGCTGCTTATTCTGGATGAGCCGACCGCTGGACTGGATCCCAAGGAAAGAGTCCGTTTCCGCAACCTGTTGTCGGATATTTCAGGAGAGCGGATCGTCATCTTATCCACGCATATCATTACAGACATTGAATACATCGCCAAAGAGGTGCTTGTGCTGCGGCAAGGAAAGTTGGTCAAGCAAGCAAAACCGGACCTTATTCTGAAGGAATTGGAGGGAAAGGTGTGGCATGTCACCGTATCTTCTGAAAAAGTGGATGAGCTGGAGCGTCATTATACGGTAGGCAATCTGTTGCGGAGGGGGACAGAAATCGAAGCAAGGCTGATTTCGGATCAACAGCCAACTGCTGATGCAGCTCTTCAATCCCCTCGGCTGGAGGATATCTATCTCTATTACTTTGGCGAAACGGGAGGAGACGACCGATGAGCCTGATCAAGCATGAGCTGTACAAATTGTTCAGTCAGCGCGTGATCTACATTGCGATGATATTCCTGGTCTCGATTCAAGTTCTCTATTTTTTTGCTGACAACAATATTAAAGTGCATAAACCCGTTCAAGCAGTGTTCCACGAGCTGCAACATATGACACCTGACGATAAGCTGGCATGGGCTGAACAATTGCAGGCTGAAGAACGCAAGAGAATTAATGATCAACTCCCTTATGATAAGACCCTTGAGCCACAAATCATTGCTTCCTACGAAATTACAAGAGCACAGGGGTATGGAATAGATGCTTCTTATTATCTTCAAGGCTGGAGCAATGTTCTCATGTTCAACCAGCAACTTGGCTACTATCTGATTGGCGCTCTCTGCATTATTGGTTTGTCCTCGATCTTCTCGCGAGAATATGGCTCCCGCATGGACAGCCTAATCTATAGCAGCAAGCATGGACGGAGAAGGACGGTATCAGCTAAGCTGGCCGTGACGGTTATCTACTGTGCCACAGTTTGTATGCTGTACGGAGCAGTTCAGTTGACCTTAAGCGGATGGTTCTATGATCTGAAAGGGAGCAGCGAACCGCTGAGGGCAATTCATCATTTTTTCGCCCAGACTTCCTATACCGGACCGATCTGGAGCTATTACATCATCCAAGTCCTTTTTACGATTGCAGGATGCTCAGCTTTGGGACTGCTCGTTACTCTGTTGTCTTCCCTCACCAGACATGCAATCATTCCGGCTTTTATCGGCGGAACACTCTACCTGCTGCCAGATGTTATGATGAAGCTGAATTTGTGGATTCCTTATGTATCGGAGACGATTGTTACGTTGTTTCCTTATTCGCGATTCGTCAGTCAGGATCATTTGAGTTTTGTCCATTTGGTGCCTTCCTATGAAATTGCCGGAGTGCCCATCTATAATGAAACGGAAACTTTATTTTACATAGCGCTATACATTAGCGTAACTTGCTTACTTGTATATTTCAGTATGAGAAAGCGCCAGGTCAGTTGAATGAGCGAACTTATTCGCCATGAACTGTCGAAAATAGCTGCCGTCAAACCGCTTTATTTCCTGATCGTCTTGTTTCTTCCGGTGCAATTGTATATGGTGTATTGGCAGCATCGCTGGCGTCCAGGTTCGGCGTGGGAAGGGATTAGCGCCTTGCCATATTCGATCGGGACTGTGTTCGAGGGGTTAATCATACTGATTGCATTATCGGGTGTGTTTACGATGGAATACAGCCTGCACACAGATGGTTTGATCAGGAGCACAAGACTCGGACGGACACGAATCGTCACTGCCAAAGTTGCTGCCGCTATGATTTTTATCGTCTTGATCGTCCTGTATATTTGGATCGTCAATATAACATCGAACCTCATGATAGAAGGGGTGGAGGGATGGTCCGAACCATTACACAGTTTGAATCGTTATTCACTAGCACCGTACGACTTAGCCGTCTGGATATACATTCTGTTGCAGTTGGCTACCAACTTGCTGGGTTGTATGGGTTTTGGCTTACTGGTGCTTGCATTATCTGCACGAACGTCGTCCATTTTAACAGTCTTTTTCATAGCCGGATTTCTATTTGCAATACCGTTCCTCATCCACAATTTCTCTGAGATGTCCTTGGCTTGGCTATTAAAACATGCCGGATTTACTGAAATCATGCGAGTCGAAAATCTGTTCAACCGCCCTCGTCAAGTTATAACGGGCAATTACATCTTGCCCCTACATCCCTCTGCATTTTATCTGTATGCTGTCTTGTTGTCTGCCTTATTGGCATGGTTAAGCTACCGGAATTATGAGCTGCGCAGGAGATGAGGATATTACGGTGAAGTGAATTGTCCATCAATGAGTTCTTTCTACTAAGGGAAGATTGAAACTGCGGAAATGTACAATAACGAGCTATGTTAACTATCTACTTCAATTTGCGAACCGGCACGTCCACTTCACCGCGCAACAAGGCGATCTCATGCTTGTAAGGGGGATCGCTGTATTTCTTTTCGCCAATGGAGGGGGTCTCCAGCAGCTTGGGAATATCGTCTAGTTGGGGGTGGTGCACAACATAACGGAGCGCATCAAGCCCGATATAGCCATGTCCGATGTTCTCGTGGCGGTCCTTATGGGAGCCGCATGGGTTTTTGGAATCGTTGATGTGAAGGACCTTAATCCGATTCACCCCAATAATTCGGTCAAATTCCTCCAGCACGCCGTCAAAATCCTCTTTTACCTTGTAGCCTGCATCATGAATATGACAGGTGTCCATACAGACAGATAGCCGGTCATTATGCTTGACGCCCATCATAATGGCCGCGATTTCCTCAAAGGTGCGGCCGCATTCCGTTCCTTTGCCTGCCATCGTCTCCAGGGCGATCTGGACATTGCGCTTATCGCTCAAGACTTCGTTCAAGCCTTCGATAATCTTCAGCAATCCGGGAACTGTGCCCGCTCCGCCATGAGAGCCGGGGTGGACGACAATTTGGTCGGAGCCTAGATATTCTGTCCGCTCAATCTCTGAACGCAAAAACTCCACTCCGTGCTCAAAGCGTCCAGCATCTGTGGTGTTCCCTAAGTTAATTATGAAAGGGGCATGAACCACGATATGGCTAATGCCATGCTCCTTCATATGCGCATGTCCGGCTTCCACGTTAAGGTCAGATAATGGCTTGCGCCGTGTATTATGAGGAGCACCCGAATAGATCAAAAACGTATTCGCCCCATAAGAAGCGGCTTCTTCACTTGCTTGAAGCAGCATTTTTTTGCCGGACATCGATACATGAGAACCAACTAATAAGGCCATTATGTTCATCCTTCAGTAATCATTTTGTTCTTAGTGTTGCCTTGTTTGGGCTGTGATAAGCACAGGCATGGTGCTCTATATGACAAAATAAGAGGGGACACAGGCTTGGCGCAGGTCAAGCACTCATGTTACTGTTGTATTAGTTGTACAAGATGCAGAAATGTCGTACATATTTCACCAAGAAAGCAGGGATTACATGCTAACACCTGTCACGCTCCAAGGAGAGATTATCCGATTAGAACCTATGACCATTCAGCATGCAGACGAGCTATACACTGCGGCTATGGAAGATCGATCAACTTTTTCGTATACGAATGTACCAGCAAGTGTAGAGGAAGCGCAGGCATACATACAAGGTGCGTTGTCGGGCTGGGAAGCGGGACGCATGCTGCCATTTGTCGTTCGACATATGGCAACCGATCGGATTATCGGGGCGACACGTTTTCTCGATCTGGAAGTGTTCACATGGCCTCCGCCTTGGCCGCCAGGCGTAGCAAAAGGAATATCACCGTCTGATGAGAACCCGCCGACTGTCGCGGAGATCGGAAGCACTTGGTATGCGGCCTCTGCACAACGGACAGGCGTCAATACAGAATGCAAGCTGCTAATGCTTACTTATGCATTCGAAGTATGGGGCTCAGTTCGTGTGACGCTTAAGACGGATGCGCGCAACATGCGATCCAGACAAGCGATTGAGCGTGTCGGCGCTTTATATGAAGGAGTTCGAAGAGCACACGTGCCTGCCAGCCATGGAGGTATACGGGATACAGCCTACTTCTCGATACTGGCTGAGGAATGGCAAGCCGTTCAATCCAATCTGCTTGAACGGCTTCAAAGAGGCTAAAAGAGTTTAAGCCTGCATCAGAAAACCATCATTTTAGCATTCAAAAGTGGCCTTTTTACGACCATAGAACATTTGTTCTGTTTTCGGGATTTGGATTGACCCTCACGCTTAAGCAATATGAGCGACTATTCGAGCTGCGCTTCGGTGTTTATCTGGCTGATCCGCAAATACTGGCATATACAAAGGTTACTCCGGGTAACTATGAATGAATCTCCTTAAACGAAGAAAAAGCCGTCGCATCTGCGGCGGCTTCGTACATATAGCAACTGCCATAAAAACGTCTATGTCTAAAGCTTCTAAGTCAAACGCACTTACTCTAAGCGCTTAGCTTGCGTTTGATGTTCGTAAACCACGTTCCGGTAAAGCGAGCTTGCTTCTCCCATTCCGCTTCACGAACTTTCCACAGCTGATGCGATACGTAATCATTCATGAACATGATGGCCAACTCCCTTTTCTCTTGTCTCGCTTCCATTATGCGCCAGATTTGCACGGAGAAAAAGTGTACATAGCTGCTTTCCGTTTTCCCCTTTTACGGAGCTTTTAAGAGTTAACTAAGAATAAAGCATCCACGTTCCAACAGGGTTAAAACTGAAGTAAAGTTATGGCTGTTTAGTACGCCCCGCCAAGCACACCCATTGTACTGAATTCTGCCTTTACAACATAACTGCTGGCCGTCAGATAGCCTACATTGAATAATGCTTGTTAGTCATATTACGACAGAATGAGAATGCTTCATAACGGTTCGCTGGTGACGATGTTCCTATACTTTATGTCATTAATCATTTTTTACTCACTTGCGTTTATAAAGAAAGGCACTTGAGAAGAATTAAGGTAGAGTTAAGTTAATGTTTAATTGGACTTTAGGCAAGCTTGTTATATTATACTCAAGACATCGAAAGGGAGGCATAATAAGATGAAAAAACTGCTTTTTACTTTATTGAAGATAGTAGGAATTATACTATTGGCTATTATCGTTTTAATGATAACTATGTATGCTGTTAATGCGATTAGCGACCGATCGGAGAAGTCCAAAATACAGTCATATGGTCAGCATGTTGAAGTAGATGGCAAGAACATGAACGTATTGATTGAAGGAAGCGGGGAGGAAACGGTTGTACTGTTGCCGGGTTACGGCACGGCAGCGCCGGCACTTGACTTCAAGCCGCTGGTGGACGAGCTTTCTCCACATTATAAGGTCGTTGTAGTAGAGCCATTCGGCTACGGATTAAGCGATATTACGGATAAAGAACGTACGTTGGAGAATATGACAACTGAGGTGCATACAGCTCTTCAAAAACTGGGTATTGACCGGTATATCCTTATGGGACATTCCATTGCCGGTATTTATGGGTTGGAGTATGTCAATCAATACCGCGATGAAGTGACTGCGTTTGTAGGAATTGACACGAGTGTTCCAGCGCAAGGCGGTGGAGAAGAGATACCTGCAGATGGATTTAACCTGCTAAAAAGCTCAGGTGTCTACCGCTTGCTTCTGAAATTGGCACCGGATCAGGTCATTGCTCCAGACGTTGATAAAGAGACATGGGATCAAATTCGAATGCTTACGCTTCGAAATACAATGAATGAAAATATCGCTAATGAATCCAAATATTTTGACGCAAACTTCAAAGCTGTCGAGTCCAAGCATTTCCCAGCGGATTTGCCGCTCATATTCTTCCTGGATGGTAACACAACGGATGTAGCAGACTGGATTCCAATGCATGAAGAACAAATCAAAGATTCCATTCATGGAAAAGTTGTCACTATGGACGGCACACATTACTTGCATCACTTATATTCCAAAGAGATTGCAGAGCAGTTTAGAGCTTTTCTGAGTGAAATTGAGGCCAAGTAATCAAGTTTGCGCCAAAAGATCCCTTCGAGCGAACCCATGACGCGGTTCGCTCTTTTTAAACCCTAGTTAATTAACATCATTAGTTAACATAATATTAATTAGGTAAACAACTTGTTAGTCTTCTATAAAAGAAGCCTCCAATACCGCTAATAAGCGAGTATAGGAGGCTTGATTCGTTTATTCGTATATATCCGTCAGCAGCTTGCCAAGCTGCTCCATCGCTTCTAGCTCGTTCTCACCATCGATCTCAAGCGTAACCTCGTCTTGTGCAGCTATGCCAAGCGTAAGCATGCTAAGCGAGCTCTTGCCGTTTACCTTTTTCCCTTTGTTTTCGACCTTGATCGTGCAAGGGAACGCGGATGCCGCCTGGACAAACACTTTGGTGGGACGTACATGGAATCCTGTAGGGTTTATAATCGTAAATGTTTTGCTAATCATAACTGTTGCCTCCTTAAGATTGGCTTTTTACAAAGTGTTGAATTTCATCCTGTGTCGTCATCGTTAAGGCTTGCTGAGATAGCTGCGACCAGCTTTCATAAGAGAGTCCGCCGATCTGTGCTCTTGCCGGCAAGATGGAGCTAGCGCTCATGCTGAATTCATGCAGTCCAAGACCGAGAAGAAGGGGAATAGCGCTCTCGTCACCGGCCATCTCGCCGCACATGCCGACCCATTTGCCTTCCTTGCGCGCTGCTTCAATCACCATTCGAACTAGACGAAGGACGGAAGGGTTGCAAGGCTGATACAGGTAGGATACGGTTTCGTTCATCCGATCAGCGGCCATCGTATATTGAATCAGATCGTTGGTGCCAATGCTGAAGAAATCTACTTCCTTCGCAAACAAATCAGCGGAGACAGCCGCCGCGGGTATCTCGACCATCATTCCGATTTCAATTGAATCGGATACAGTGATTCCTTCAGACAAAAGCTTCGCTTTCTCTTCTTCAAGAAGAGCCTTGGCATCACGCAATTCGCTCAAAACGGCTATCATAGGGAACATAATCTTCAAATTCCCGTAGCTGCTAGCCCGCAGAAGCGCGCGCAGTTGAGTACGGAATAGTTCAGGACGCTCCAGACATAGGCGCAATGCGCGCTGCCCCAGAAACGGATTTGCTTCCTTCGGCAATTCCATATAAGGGAGCTCTTTGTCGCCGCCGATATCGAGCGTTCGGATGACTACCGGCTTGCCGTTCATTTTCTCAAGAACATATTTGTAGCTGGCAAACTGTTCGTCTTCTGAAGGCAGTGAATTTCGGCCCATATAGAGAAACTCGGTACGGAATAATCCAATCGCTTCAGCGCCATGATCCAGAGCCTTCTGCACATCTTCCAGCTTGCCAATGTTCGCAGCCAGCTCTACGCGATGACCGTCAGTCGATAGGGTAGGGAGATTAACCCACTTGGCCAGCTCCGCTTGTTGTCGGTCATATTGTTCCTTTTTGCCTGTGAAATCGTGCTGCTGCTGTTCATTGGGATCAATGGTGACCGTTCCCGTGGTTGCGTCCAGCAGCGCCAACGTGCCTGTCTCGATATCATCGCTTAGCGCACCGACGCCAACAATAGCGGGAATACCCAGCGAACGGGCCATAATCGCCGAATGAGAGGTACGGCTGCCGATTTCGGTAATAAAGCCTTTGACTACATTCATATCAAGCTTAGCTGTGTCTGAAGGGGCAAGATCGTTCGCAGCGATAATGCAAGGTTCTGTTAATTGCGAAAGATCGGTTTGCGTGACTCCGCATAAACGATCGATTATCTTGCCGGATACATCTCTCACGTCTGCCGCACGTTCACGCAAATATTCATCGTCCATTCCCTTTAGGACTTCAATAAAGGAAGAGGAGGCAGTATGCACTGCAAATTCGGCGTTAACGGATTGATTTTGGATCGATTCGATTACTGCATCTATTAGATCGGGGTCTTCCAGTATCATCAGATGGCCCTCGAATATTTCCGCTTTTTCTTCACCCAGCTTGGCTTTCACGGAGTCGCGCAACTGCTCTAGTTCTGCTCGCGTTTCACGCAGAGCGGCTTGTAGTCGCTCGATTTCCGCAGTTGCATCTGTGATCTTTTTCTCTTCAATAACGGGCCCACTATTACGATAAATCAGAATGGGCGCGACTGCCATGCCTGGCGATGCGTTAATTCCTTGCAAAAGCAGTGTCATGAGCGATCACTCCTTTCCTTCTTCAGTGATTCGTATGCTTTCAGAATAGCGGTATGGAGCGGGTGATTCTCTTCAATACCAGTAAGTTCGGTAACAGCAGATCGAATTCCTTGTTGGCTCACGGTTTGCTGAATCTGCTCTGCTTCCGGATCTTCAGAGTAATCAAAGAGCAGCGCAGCAGCCATCGCTTTGGCCAGATACGGCGTTTCTATGCCTAGATCATAGGCAGTCAGGGCAGGTCTTACAAGTCTATCATTGGGAGACAGCTTGCGAATAGGGGAGCGCCCTACACGTACGACCTCATCGGTCAGATACGGATTGCGGAACCGCTCCAGAATCGTTTGAATATAACGGTTATGCTCGTCGGCATCAAAGCCATATTGGGCGATCAGTGCGCTTCCTGTCTCTTGCATAGCGCCTTCGACCTCCGCCACAATAGTTGGTTGTTTCATCACTTCTTGAATCGTATCGAAGCCATGCAGATAGCCGTGATAGGCGGCACAGCAATGTCCGGTATTAACCGTAAACAGCTTGCGCTCAATGTAAGGCTGCAGTTGATCGGCATAGTGTACGCCTGGAATCTCTTGATGATCAGCGGGAAGGGCAGAGCGATCCACAACCCACTCGTAATAAGGCTCCACCAGAACCTTCAAACGATCCTCATTTTGTTGAAGCGGAACGATACGATCTACCGCCGCGTCTGGGAAAGAGATCATGCGATCTGCCGCCGACTGTTGTTGCTCGGTAAGATGGCTGTAGACGAGCGATTGCAGCTGCGTGCTGCCGCCAATTGCATTCTCGCAGGCGATGATAACCAGCGGGTTGCCCGACTGCTCAAGACGACTAGTGATGCCCGAAGCGATAGAGCCGGCAATATGCCGGAGTATATTTACGCCAACGGCTGTTGTCACCAGATCCGCTTCAGCAATGGCCTCCGCAACTCGCGCCTGATCGCTGCCATGAATGGCGGTTACATGATCGACTGTAAAGGCTTCCTGCTTATCTCCGGCATAGACAACCGTATATTGTCCGCGCTCCTGGAGCAACTGGACAAGCTCCTGATCCACATCCACAAAGGTAACTTGATAGCCGGCCTGGGACAATAGCAGGCCGATAAAGCCGCGCCCGATGTTGCCCCCGCCAAAATGAACGGCCTTCATCATTCCATACCTTCTTCGAAGATGCGAAGGAGGTCTTCTTTGCTTGATGCATTCAAAATTCGCTCCATATCATCTTCATCGGAGACAAGAACAGCCAGGCTGGACAGCAGCTCCAGATGCTCATCGCCTACAGCGGCAAGACCTATAACCAGACGAGCCGGCTCTCCGCCGAATTCCACTTCATTCGCTAACACTACAACGGAGATGCCTGTGGATTTAATCAGAGCCTTGGAGTCATTCGTACCATGGGGCATTGCAAGTCCTCCGCCTAGGTAAGTCGAGGAGACGCCTTCACGCTCGATCATTTTTTCGATATAAGCTGGCGGTACGTGGCCCGCATCAACCAGCAGCTGTCCGGCAAGACGGATCGCTTCGAATTTATCGGTAACCTCTGCGTTCAAAATAATGGTGTTTGTTGTCAGTATGCTCATGATGATTCGCTCCATTCCAATTTGGATTTCATATATATCTCTAGCTGACGGGACATAAACGAGCGGATGCGTTCGGCCTTGCCTTCACTCAGCAGCTGATTCATCTCTGGAAGCAGCAGCATTGCGCTTATCTCGCTTAACAGCTCCAGTGCAAGCCGGTTTAGACCCGCTGGAGCAAGCATAATAAGAAATTGCGAGGCCTGCTGCTGTTCATTGTCATTGAGCATCAGCGGCTCCTTAAGTCGGAATAACGAGATGATTGGCCTTGTGATGAGCTCGCTTCGCGTATGAAACATCGCCAGGCTGGTATCGGGTATAAAGACGCTGCCTTGTTGTTCGCGCTGGACAAGCAGCGTTGCAATGGCATTTGTATGCTGTAGCTCTTCTTTTTGAAGCATGTGGGACAGCGAATCCTCTAGAAGCTGCTGGAGAATGGACCCATGCTCGCGATTTAGCTCGTAAACGCCAAATGTCTCCAATATCATCACAGTCTCCATAGCAAAGCGGTTGAGCAGATTAAGCCGCTCCCACGCGTCTTGCTTAGGAGCCGATTCATCTATGATTTCAGTCGAGAAGGACAGCTCCCGGATATGACTGCGCAACCTCTCTGCTTCATCCTTGGTCAGCAGGGGGCTAAGCTTAATGTAACGCTCCGGCTCTATCGGCAAATCAACTGTCGAGATGATCAAATCGTATTTCTCCCGAGGCATGCGCGAAGCTTCATACCAGGAGTAGTGCCCAAGCAGCTCTACTTGGGGGATTTCCTTGACGATACGGACAGCGAGAAGCTTGGATGAGCCAATGCCGCTCGTACAGACCAGAAGGGCCCGCACTTGTCTCGGCACAAGCTTCCAGCGCTCGATGGCTGCGCCGAAATGCATGGCTAGATAGCCGGCTTCTTCTTCGGGAATTACGATGTCCGGCCATGCTTGCGACGCACTGCGGATCGTGGAATCCAATAAGGATTCATAATCGCTTTTGATTTGAGCGAGCAGGGGATTGCGGATGGTTTCACCCTGCTGCAGCCGATCAAGCGCATGACCCAGATGGCTGATCAAGCCTTCGAGCAACGTTCGATCCTTATGAAAGGGAGTACCCGTTTCTTCTTCCATTTGACGAATGAGGGAGATGGCTCGCTCGGCAAGTCCAAGCCCGTATTGCTCCAGCAAGGCCGATGCGCTGCGCCTATCCCTCTCTTTGGCTTGATCGAGCAGCGATTGCATATAGGCAAGCTCCTCGTCTGGCAGCTCCTTAATCCCGAGAGAAGCGGCAAGAGCAGTAAGCTTTTGCTTGCTCTCTTCACTGATGAGCATAGGGGACATGTCGGCTGGCGCATCGATCAAATGTCCCCTTTGTATACGAATAAAGGCAACGGATAACCGGACCAGAAGCCGATTATAGTCGGCTTCCTTTAATCTTCTTACCCAATTCTCATCCAATTGCCATAATGTGCGTTCTACCGAGAGCAAGGCATCGTGGCCAACCAGCTTAAGAAGCTGATGGGTCGTCGGCCAGATTTTCTTTCTGGATAAGGCGCCTAGAAAATCATCTATATATTCTTCAGCTAATTTGACAATAAAATTACGGCGGACGGCTTCCTCACCGGTAATCTCGATGCCATACCCGCGCCGTCTTACGAGAGCAAGTCCGCTGCTCGTCAGCGCAGTCTCCAATTCCTCAAGGTCCCGGCTGACGGTAGGGATCGCAGCCTGTACTTCGCTTGCCAGCGAGAACAGCTTGATCGGTTCGTCTTGGCTAAGCAATTGACACAGAATAAGTACCTTGCGCTCATCAGGCGAATACGTCTCTGTGTCCGTTTGCCGTAATTGCTCCTGGAACACGATAAGGCTGCGCTCATGGCCCATGAGCTTAATGCCAGAACCGGATTTTTTCACAAGCGCTATATCATAGCCCGCCAGTACCGGGTCCAAGATCTGAAGCTCGCGGTGTACTGTTCTGGAGCTAATGCCAATGGTCTGACCCAGCTGCTCAGCTGTAATATCGTCCTGCCGGCTAAGCAGCAGCTCCAATATTTTGCGTTGTCTATTGGATACTTTCATAGTCCGGCGGCCTCCTCTGCGGAAAATTAACGTAACGCAGGCGCATCTGCACGCCAGCGTTACGGATTCTTATTATGTGCCTAATCGGTCCACTAACTCGTCATATTGCGGACTCTTCAGGAAGTCATCAATGGAGATATGCTCCGCCGCAGGAACCTTCAGCCGCGCCCGGTCTGTCAGCGTTTTGTGCGTAATGACGATGTCGGCGTCGCTTGGAAGATCGTTGATGGCCGTATTGATCACCGTCACATTAATGCCTGCTTTCGTCATCTTCTTCCGCAAGATGGAAGCTCCCATGGCGCTGGAGCCCATTCCCGCATCGCAAGCGAATACGATTTTCTCGACGTTTTCTTTCGATTTAGGTGCAACTTCCGGAGCAGTGGAAGCTAGGGAAGTCCCTTTGGACTGGGCCTTCATTTCTTTCATTTTGCTTTGTGCAGATTCCAGATCGTCTTCTTTTTGCTTGGACGTCTTCATCAGCAAGGCAGCGACGAGGAACGATACAATCGTTGCTACTATAACCCCGCTAAGCATCGGCAGCCATCCGCCTTTAGGCGTCATAGCGAAGTAAGCGAATATACTTCCCGGGGAAGGGGTGGCAACAAGACCAGCACCGAACAGGACAAACGTGAAGGTACCAGCCACACCGCCCGCAATCGCTGCCAAAATCAATCTCGGATTCATCAGGATGTAAGGGAAGTAGATCTCATGAATACCGCCCAGGAAGTGAATGACGACCGCGCCTGGTGCGGATTGCTTCGCAGCTCCGCGTCCGAACAGCCAGAACGCAAGCAGAATGCCAAGGCCAGGTCCTGGATTCGATTCAAGCATGAAGATAATCGATTGGCCTGTTTTGGTCGCTTGATCGAGTGCGATCGGGCCAAGTACGCCGTGATTAATGGCATTATTGAGGAACAATACTTTTGCCGGCTCAATAATTACGTTCGTAAGCGGTAGCAGACCCATGTCAATCAGCCATTGAACGCCACTTGCCAGTCCTTTGCTAATCATTTCGACTACTGGTCCAACGCCTTTATATGCCCCTAACGCGAGCAGACCGCCGATGATGCCGGAGGAGAAGTTGTTGATCAGCATTTCGAATCCGGAAGGAATCTTGCCCTCAATGGATTCATCGAATTTTTTAAGTATCCATGCGGCCAGTGGACCGATAATCATCGCTCCAAGGAACATTGGGATGTCCGAGCCGATAATGACGCCCATGGTTGCGACAGCGCCGATAACGCCGCCCCGCGTGCTGTGAATCATTTGACCGCCGGTATAGCCGATCAGAATAGGCAAGAGATAGGTAATCATAGGTCCGACAAGCGCTGCCAGACTTTCATTCGGGAACCATCCGGTTGGGATGAACAGGGCAGTAATCAAGCCCCAAGCAATAAAAGCTCCGATATTGGGCATGACCATGCCGCTTAAAAATCTTCCAAATTTCTGAATGGCGACTTTGGCGCCTTGTTCGGAAGCTGATTGCTGTTGTTGACTCATAATCAGTTGACCTCCTTTTTGGGATAATAAATCTTTGTTGCTTTCGTGAAGCTGTAGTCATCATAATACGTAAGCGTTTTCAATATCAATCAAATGAAAAGCAGCTTTCGTCATGAAAGCTGTTGACAACATGTTATGTGGTTGTGTTTGAAAGCATGAATAATACAAGAAGTAAGCGCATTATGACGGCATTTTGGAGCCAAAACAGATGGGACGGAAACAATCTAAAAAGGGCAGAGAGCAGAGCTAGTTATGAAAATAATTCGGGATCGATCTGTTGTCTTAGTAAAAATTATTCCTCATAAGAGGCCATAATAAACCCATCAGGTCAGAAGATCATCAGACATAATGATGTGTAAGAAGAGAGTAATCGGATGGGATCAAAGAAAATCAGCGGCGGCTCGAATGTTCGCAGGATGGAGAAGTGACCCTTTAATATAAAAAACGCATGATCTTAAGCTTTTTAGCTTAAGGTCATACGTTTATCCGAGAAATCATTGGGTAGATTTGAAAAGCTTCTTTACTTTTTTAAAGACTGATTTCTTTACTTTTTTAAAGACTGATTTTCTACTGCTGCAAAATCTTTGGCTCATTTAGTATAAAGGAATTACCTTTTGGTCCTCGTTCATAAGGTAGTAGCTGGCAGTGGGGTGGCCGTCGCTATATCGTCCAGTAATGTCATTCCAAGTCAATGTAAAGATTCCCGAAACGATTAATAACCGAATAAAAAGCGATATGTAAAATAAATGGCTCAAAATAGAAAAATCAGTACTTGACGAAATCAACCGGGATTAATATAGGAAAAACATCTGCTAATCCTTTATAGTTGAGCGTCCTGCACAACAACAAAAGTGGAGATATCTATGCAGAAACCGTCTATCACAACGACAAAAGATATAATGTCCTTCAATCACGGAGAGGGCCAGCCTCTAACGGTCACTGCTGACCTTTAGAAGCTGATTTTTATGTACTCCCGGTTCTAATGGACATCCGCGGCCACTAGAAGACATTTTTCCCACAATCGTCCCTTTTGGGGCCTGTAAAGGGCATTCGTGACCGTTACCATCTCATTTTGCTGCATTATCGCTTCTAACGGACGACGGTGACCATTAGGGCACGTGTTGCCTTCGCGGATGCGAAAATAGCCATAACGAGCCGCTAAAAAGCTGGTTTGAAATACGCGCTGTCAGCGACTGCGTATTACAATTGTTCGACCAACGGCGATTGTCCGTATTCCTTGCTCAGCAGCAGATCCAGCAGCTTCGTCGCCGTATCTTCAGGAGTCTGAAGCAGTCCGTCCTTTGCTAGTTGGATAAATTGATCGACATACGGGAAGTTTTCCTTACTTGCGGAACGTATTTCAGCCTGCATCACGGTATCGATCATTCCGGGATAAACGGACGCAATTTTCACAGGGTTGGACGCATGCTGCTGTTCAAGATTAATGCTTCTGGAGAATGTATCGATTCCGGACTTCGAGGTACTGTAACAGCTCTGGGCGGGCAGCAGAAATTTGGCCGAGCCGGAAGAGACATTCATAACCCTTTTGTCTACGTCGAGTTCTTTTGTCAGCTCTATAAAGCGTGAAGTCAGTATCATGGGAGCAAGCAGATTAATCGTTACATTCTGGATAATCAGCTCGGATTCACATTGTTCAATCGGCATGACGGGGGAGAGTACTCCAGCATTGTTAATCAGATAGACGCCCTCCAAATCTGGCGCTTGTTTCACGGAGGCTATGATCGTCTCCATCAATTGGTCAATTCCAGTTAGCTCGTTCAAGTCGTATGTATGATAGCTCAACTGTGCCCCCTGTGTGACGGCTACTTCCTCCAGCTTGACGTTTACGTTTCTAGAAATACAATATACGCTATTTCCCGATTTGAGCAATTGCTCCGCCATTGCTTCTCCGATACCCCTTGATGTGCCTGTAATGATATAAGCTTTCATCTATAAACCTCCATAATCGATTAATTTGAATGATTTTGCATGCCGCGATATAGAAAGCTGTTAACGGCTTCCCTCCATAAGGCGTGATAGTCCAGCTCGAATTTAAGCATCATGCATCTCGACAAATGATCGATTGTAAGAGCTAGCAGGGTAGCTTTTTCTTCAACGTGTTCCGACGAAACGATTCCCCACTCAGCTCCCAGCGCTACAAGTCGATGGAACCCCTCTATAAAATCACACTGAATGCTCATAATTCGCTGTCTGTATTGATCGTCGCGTTCAGCGAGCGTCATAAATTCATTTAATACCCGGAGCGAGGCACGATGGTTCATGTCCTGCTTGGGCAACATGTTTAACCCTCCTTGAAACAAAACATCGCCAAAATTATCTTCCGTAACAAGGTCAGTTTGGAAATAGGTTGAAAATTTATGATCACTAAACATATGGTCGAAGGTGCTGCTGATCAAATCTTCTTTTGTAGCATAATGATAGTAAATGGACGATTTGGTCATTCCCGCTGCTTTTGCGATCATCCCCAGGCTGGTTTTCTCCAAGCCAAACTGGGCAAATAGCTCAAAAGAGACCTCAATAAGATGTGTTGATGTGACTTCCTTTTTCTTGATAGGACATACCTCCATTCTTAGGTCATAGGAGATAGTATACGTTCAGACCAGTCCATTAGTCAATAATTAAACGAACGGTCGTTCAAAAAAAGATGAAGAGGGGCAGGAGGGTTCAAAGTTCTTTAAACATATGGATCAGACAAACAGGACCCTAGGGCAACATATTGTCAATCATAAATTTGGAATTAAATGCAAGATTTCGTGGGCTGATATCATAATATAAAAGCTTTCGATTAGATTAAAAATTATTTTAGAGGGTTTTCAAGTGCTGAAAAGGACAATTTGAAACTTATGAGTGAACAATGAATTATGATAAAATTGTAGATAGGCCATTCAAAAAATATGGTTTAAATATTTTCTTTAGATGCAAAACAAGGGGAATTAATACGTAATAATACTGGTAATGCGTATTTAGGCACTAAGGTAACGAAGAAGTTTGGTAACACAGCACCTAGGAGATGTTTGCTAAACTAAAATGATATGGATGGATTAGCAAACTATCTTACGTGATTTATTTCATACTATTTCACAAAACTCGTATTTTGTACATATGTCTATGATTATGAAAAACCCCTTATATATCGATGGTTTTTATTTAATGTCATACATTTTATATGTCTTTTTCAGATATCAAAATTATAAGTTCCAAGGTTTTGCCCTCCTTTCGCGCTCCGGCTCTGCTCCGCCGAGATCTTCCGATGAACGAAAAAGCAGCTGATAGCTGCGGCCATTTTTTCTCCTATGATTCACTTATTATGATATTTATGTTGGACTGAATGTCCGCTTGCAGGAATGCCTTTGCTTCTTCATTTTCTGTCAACTGCAGAAAAATAGGCTCTTCTGTATGGCGCGCAATGACCGTAAATGTTAAGAATGCACAGCATTTTCGCTCCATGCTTACCCATTCATTGATAAGCCGCAGCGTTTCCGCATCTCCAGGAAATTGATGTTGATATCCCTTTTCAAGCTCGGAAATGCTGATCCTTCTTGTTTCAAGCCCTCCCCAGATACTTTTGTAATCCACGCGTTGTTCCCTTGTAAATACAGAATGACAGCATGCCACCGGTATATCTTGTTCCATATCTCTTATGCTCCTTTTGTCTTGCAAGAGTTGCAACCACATCCTGTTGACATACAAGTGGCTCCATTTGTTTTTCGTCTATGATAAATCATGATGGCAACTACGATGAGTATAAGCGCGACATCAGCAATAACAAACGGATTCAAAAAGAAGGAGGATATCCCTTCCCTATAACAGCTAGACCTCCAATAAGCGGCAGCGCGCAGCATAAAGCGCATGCCCCTAATATTCCAATGACCGGCAAGCCAACTGCCCTTTTTCATTTACATCATCTTCCAAGAAAGTTATAATGCAATCATAAAACTTAAAGCTAACTTTAAGTCAATAGGTGATTGTTATAGCTGGATTGAGTATTGGTCAGCTCGCGGCAAAGGCAGAGATTAATGCCTCGACGCTGCGTTATTATGAATCCGTTGGGTTCCCTCCTCCTCCTGAACGCAAAAATGGTCAATGCCGATATAGAAAGGTGGGAGATTTTGATAGAAACAAAACGTCTTATAATTAGAGAAATGGTGCAGTCCGATTATGATGCATTGTGCGGAATATTGTGTGATGAGGAAGTAATGCGTGCTGCTTATGAAAGTGCATTCAACTTAGAAGAAGCACAAAATTGGCTTAACAGGCATCTTAAAAGATATGAAGAGTATGGTTTTGGACTTTGGGCTGTTGTATTAAAAGAAACAAACGAAATGATTGGTCAATGTGGCTTGACAATGCAAGGCTGGAGAGAAAAAGAAATTTTGGAAATAGGATTTTTGTTTCAAAAAGCGTATTGGCACAAAGGTTACGCAACAGAAGCGGCAATTGCTTGCAAGGAATACGCATTCTCAGTTCTTAATGTAAATAGGGTTTATTCTATTAGGGACACAAATATAGCCTCTCAAAAAGTTGCTGTTCGAAACGGTATGAATATGATTGATAAAGATACTCAGAATTTTAGGAATATAGACATGGAATTTTTTCTGTATTCTGTAGAGAGAACAAAATGAGCATAATACAAAGTAAAAAACAATTGATCATGTAATATGCCTTTAAATTTTGCTGGAGAACTGGATGCCTTCACCATCCGGATCTAACTGTCTAGTTAGTTCCGAAACAGTAGCAAAGGATTGTCAATGGCCTTCATAAATAGATTTACAAGTCAAATTTTTTATTTTTTTTTAGTAACTCGGCACAAAGATTGAAAAAAAGTAGAGGTCATCACCCTTCAAGAAATGTCCGCTGAATAGGCGGTTGCAAGAATATCCTCATTTGTCATTAGCTTCAAGATCCCAGAAGAACTTGAATTATCTAAAATGAATCCTTCATGAGAAAACGATCTTAGCAATAAAACGCTCGCCATTCAGCAGACGTACCCTTTCAGTATTCATTCTCAAATGACTTAGTTTCCAACGGACGGGTTTCGGAGTCTGAGTTTCCATAAAACAAAAATGACTAAGGCTAAGAAACCGATTGTAACGAGCCCATATACAGATTGAAGTGCACCGGTAGAGGAAAACCGTACGGCTTGAAGCATTTCGGGTAACCCATCTGATACTGCAAGAGCTGTTCCTACGCTTTCCATAGCCGAACTTGCTATTTCTGGCTGCACTCCAGTCGGTATTACATCTGTTAAATTCCAACGATAAATGAGCATTCCGACGCTTCCAATAATGGAAACACTCAATACAGATCCCAGCCCACTGCTAACATCACTCAACGCTGAAGCAGTACCCGCACGTTCTTGAGGTACACTGGAAATAATTTGATCACTGGCAATGGTAATGGTCGGTCCAACGCCAATCCCCATCAACGATGCACCAATCATCAAGAGAACTATATCGGCCGTATGAACCGTCAAGGCAAGTAAAAATGCGCCAATTCCTGCAATGAGCAGATTAGATACCATAGCATAGGTTGGACGCATCCACCTTGTAAGCACAGGAGACACTAAAGTACCCGCAATTGAAAAAATTGCTGGAATAATCAGCAAGAGCCCCGCCTCTGTGGGTGAAAGCCCAATCACTTGTAGATGTTGGGCAAAAAGCATGCTCTCACCTACAATTAACAATGATAAAAATACTCGTGCAATTAATGAATAAGTTAATACTGGAATTTTAAACATAGACAAATCTAGCAATGGATCTTTAGTGCGCATCTGTCGATTTATGAATAGATACCCAATGGCTATACTAAGGCCAATTAGACCAAAGTAAAGTATTTTTAAACCATGACTAGCCATTTCTTGCAAAGCATAAATAAAGGTGATTAATGCCAGTGACGACAACAGTACGCTAACTAAATCCATACGTGGAGAATTCTTATCGCTGTACTCGGGAAGAAGAGGTGCAGTTACTAACAATACAAGGACAGCAGGAACATTAACAAGAAATACCGCTCCCCACCAAAAATGATCTAAGAGTATGCCTCCTATTGGAGGACCAAGGGCCATACCAGCAGAGTATGAGCTCATAATAATAGCAATAGCCACTGAAAATTGCTTCTGGTCGAAAAACATGTTTCGCAATAGCGACATCGTAGATGGCATGACCGTTGCTGAAGCTACACCGAGAAGTGCCCGTGAAGCAATTAACATCCATGATTCTGTGGAAAATGCAGCAACAATGGAGGCTAGTCCGTATACTGTTACCCCGATAATAAGCAATCGCTTCCTACCAATACGATCCCCCAAACGTCCCATCGTCAAGAAAAATCCCACCGCCAACAATTCACCTACATGAATAATCCAGAGCATTTGTGTAGCGCTCGGTGCTAAGTCGGCAGCAATGGATGGCATGGCAAGAAACAGTATGGTCATATCTGTTGCCAGCATAAAAAGTGCTAAAGTCAAAGGTACCAAGCCCAACCATTCACGCCATGTAGCCTTAGGCATGTCATTAACAACTTGAGCATATTCGTTTGTCATCTGTAATCCCCTTAGTCTAAATATTTATCGTTTGCTTGTAGCTAGGATCCTCATTAGTTCCTGCATGATCTCAGGAATAACACGGATGTCGGATGTCATTCAAATGACGTACTTACATTATTTATTCTTAAATGACTTTGTTTTCATTGCTCTAGACGACTTTTGAATAAGCAACATATAGCTCGTAATCGCCGCGACAACCAATCCCGTGATGACGATCGCAATAGGGGCTGCTGTCTCTTTACCACCTAAGCCTGTTAGGGGGGCAGCGATTCCTCCAAGTACGAATGACATACTAAGCAGCAACGCCGAGGCGCTTCCTGCAGTACCTCCCTGATCCTGAAGAGCGAGTGATGTGGACGTGCTCATCACAAGTCCCACACTGGAAACAATGAAAAAGAAACCGGCAAGAACAACGGGTAAAGAGGCTAAAAAGGTTACAGAAGCGATTAATAAGAGCGCCCCTGTCATGGCAATCATGAGCCCTGCCATCAGCAGCTTGCGTGGAGCAACTTTCCCCGCGAGTCGGCTAGCAATTTGCGTAGTCAGGATGACACCAATTCCGTTCGAAGCGAAAACAAGACTGAATTCGCGTGGAGTCATGCCGTACAATTCCTGCAAGACAAAAGACGACCCCGAAATATAAGCAAACATGGCTGCCATAATGAATCCCTGTGTGAAGGCATATCCCATAAAACCGGGATTACCAAGCAACCCTCGGTAGGTAATTAGCGTATGAGCAAGTCCGCCTTCTGAACGTCGCTCTACAGGCAGCGTTTCTTTAAGACCAAAGAATACGGCAGTAAACAAGGCCACCCCTAAAATAGCTAAAACGACAAATACACCTCGCCAAGAGGTAAGGGTTACAATCTCCCCTCCAGCTATTGGTGCAATAATGGGAGCTGTCCCATTTACAAGCATCAACAAGGCTAAAAACTTTGTTAATTCCGGTCCCGAATAGAGATCTCGCACGCTCGCGAAAGCAATAACGATACCCGCAGATCCAACAACACCTTGGATAAACCGAAGTACAATAAAGAAGGTGATATTAGGCGCAACGACACACAACAAAGAAATGATGGCATAAGAGCTCATTCCGATTAGCAGCGGAGCACGGCGCCCTTTCCAATCACTGATCGGGCCTAAGATCAATTGTCCTAGAGCGATACCGATAAGTGTTGCCGTTAAACTGAGCTGTGCTAATGAAGCTGACGCCTCCAAATCTAGCGAGATGGCCGGCAGTGCTGGCAAATACATATCAATACTCAAAGGTCCGATCCCGGCAAGTGTGCCTAAAATGATAGCAATAAGAAGTCGCTTTGACTTTGATTTAGGTTCTGAAGTTGTGCTTGTTGTTAACATAAGTATCAATCCCTTTCTTAAATGTCCCCTATTACCTTTCGTATTCTTCATAATGACTTGGAGGATGTACGTTTAACACCAGCGAATACGGAGCGCATCGTATGAAATCAGAACAAAATCGCAAATGATCTGCAGTTGACCTTAACCGGTCAGCTCTTCACTTTGATTTTTCTTTGACATCTTCCTTTGAGCCGTAATCAGCTTATAGTAAATGCCCTTCTTCTCCATCAACTCGGCATGAGAACCCATCTCCGCAATTCTCCCCTTCTCCAGTACGACAAGCCGGTCAACATGGCGAAGCGTCGACAGCCTATGGGCAATTGCAATGGTCGTTCGTCCTCGCATAACCCGTTGTAGTGCCTCCTGGATGAGACCCTCTGTCTCAATGTCGAGCGCAGAGGTCGCTTCGTCTAGAATAAGCAGCGGGGGATCATTCAGAATTGCCCTTGCAATCGCCAGACGCTGGCGCTCACCACCGGATATATTGTTTCCGTTTTCTTGAAGCAACGTATCGTAACCATCCGGCAGATTCATGATAAAGGAATGAGCATTGGCGATTCTCGCAGCCCGAATGACTTCTTCATGTGTCGCATCCGGTTTGGAGTACCGGATATTATCCAGTATGGTCCCTGTGAACAAGAAGGTCTCCTGAAGCACGACACCGATCTGTGAACGCAAATCATCCTGCTGGATGTTCCGGATATCTATACCGTCCATTGTAATTTGTCCCTCATTCACATCATAAAAACGCGAGACGAGATTAATCAGAGTCGACTTTCCGGAACCTGAGTGACCCACCAAACCGATCATTTCCCCCTCATGAATATCAAAGGATACGTCCTTCAACACTGGCTCATGGGACTTATAGCCAAAATAAATATGACGGAATGAAATGGTCCCGCGAATCTTATGCTTAACCGCCTTTTCAGCCTCCAGCACCTCCGGCTGTTCATCAATGACCGAAAATACACGGTCAATCGAAATCAAACCATTAGCGACCCATCGTGGCATAAACATCATCCAGGAAATCGGGCCAAACACCATGGTCGCATACATGCTGAACTTGACCAATTCGCCTACATTCATCTGATTGTCCAAAATCATATTGCAACCAAGCAGCAGTACAACATATTGACCGAGCTGAATCAAATAGTTGGTGATTGGAGCGATCATGTTGAACAGGGTTTCACTCTTTATGGTAGCGTTGGCAAATTCACGATGAAGCGTGCGAAATTTTTTAATCTCTCGCTCTTCCTTGCCGAACGCCTTGACGACCCGGATGCCGCTCAGTACATCATGCATGAATGAGGTCCCCCGGTCATAGATGGCCCACTGCTTTTCATATAACTTCCACAACACATGCTTCCATAAATACATGTTGATGTAGGCTACAATAGGAGCAGGCAGCAGCACCACACATGCTAAACGCCAGTCAGCACTAAAGAGCAAGGCACTAGCAGCAACCAGCAAAATGAGTTGATAGATTGCTGTTGTGCATAGCTCCTGAATCAGTTGCCGGATACGATCTGTATCCGCAGTGACCCTGTTCATCACATCACCCGCCCTTTGGGAGGTCATGAAGCCCAGAGACAGGTTTTGGATTCTCTCATACACCATTTTGCGCAGATCGGCGACAATGTTGGAGCTGGCATTAGCCATGACACGCGCCCGGACAATGGACAGCAATTCTCCGATTACAAGTCCGCCAATCATGGCGGCAAGTGCTAGATAAAACAGTCGCATGCTTGGACTTTGCCCATCAGGTGGTCGCAAAACACCGTTAATGAGAACTTCCTGAAAATAAGGTCCTGTCAGTGCGATCGCAGAAGCTGCAATCATGACAATTAGACCGATTGCAAGCGACCTCCAATGAAACTTCGAGACATGAAACAACTTTTTGAAAGCCGCGGACTTACTTGTGCATCTTGGACATACGCGGGTTCCTTCTACTAATCCCCCGCCACACTTTACACAGGTGACTTCCTCTTCATGATTAAAAATTCGGATTTGACGGGATGCAGATTTATCATTCAGTACCTGTGCCATATAGGCAAAGCGGGCGGCATGCTCCATCGTTGAGCGAACGAGGACACGCTTTCCCTGCTCATCTTCAGTCTCAAGCACCACATTACCGATGAGCGGGATCACCTTGTATGCCCATGAGTCCGTAATGACACCGACTTCCTTTGCTTGTCCATGCTCAATGTAAGCCCACTTCTTCTCCCCAATGACCAGAGAGCCTGCTGTACGATAGCCAAGCAGCGACAGGTTAGCTGGGACACAATATTCAATTTCTGCTCCGACAGCCTTCGTTGCAGCAATTCTATCTTGCTCTGTAAGCGAATAATTGATATTCATCGGCTCTCACCATCTCTTTCTTGACCGTTCTGTATGCAGGTGATGGGCCCAACTATCCATACATGCACATTTCTACCATCCGAAACTCCTTATCCGTCAACTTGCTTATATCCTGAATGACGAACCGATTGCCGTCCACATCCGTCACAAGCAGGCGATCAGGAGTGACCAGTTTGGCATGGCTTCCACCGCCTCTGACCGTGAACCGACATAAACCAGCAGAAGTCTCCGCTTCCCAATAGGAGTAGCCAAACTCCTCTTTCACGGAAATCACTTTACGAATTTCCGGGGTAAAATAACGAATGTGCAACTGTTCCTTCAGTAGTTGCTGCGTGTCTTCTGAAAAATCATCCAGACTGCGGATCATGCCAATTTCCCTATTTTCCAAAGTCCGGACAGACAAAAACATGTGTTTATTCGTATGCGGGAAGGAGCTATGTACATAGACGGCCGAATGCGTCTCTTCCATGATTGTTACCGCCAACATTTGACCTTCCGTTTTATGAAAGGCTGCATTATCCTTCGTCAGATAGTAAACGTCTGCAGCATCGGATAGCGAACCCGCTGTCTCTTCTTCCTTCAGCCGCTCTGCCGTCTGGGCTGAAGTCACCTTCTTTCGAGTCTCAGACGCACTCATACTGAAATCACCTCACTCATCTTCAAAGCTTCATCATGCTTTTTCACCAATTTATAATAAGCACCTTCGGTACCCATCAACGTGTCATGTGTTCCTTCTTCCACGACCTTGCCTTGATCCATCACGACCAAGTAGTCTGCCTTACGAAGTGTAGAGAGTCGATGTGCGATCGCAATTGTTGTTCTTCCTCGAATCAACTTATCTAATGCCTCCTGAATTTGCAGTTCAGTCTCCGTATCCAAAGAAGCTGTCGCCTCATCCAGAATCAGTATTTGCGGGTTATGCAGAATCGCTCGTGCAATAGACAAGCGCTGTTTTTCACCACCCGATAAATTGTAGCCCCCCGTTCCTACGATCGTATCGTAGCCATCGGGAAGCTTCTCGATAAAATCATGGGCATTGGCGACTTTAGCAGCATGAATAATATCCATGACGGTGCAATCCGGATTGGCGTACGCAATGTTTTCGGCAATACTACCCGAGAACACATACACATCCTGAGATACAATGCCAATGTTGGACCGTAACGACTCGGCAGCTAAATCTTTTACGTTCACACCGTCGATGGTAATCGCACCTTCGTTCACATCGTACAGCCGAGAAATGAGATTAACGAGTGTTGATTTGCCGGCTCCGGAATGTCCGACAACACCTAGCATTTGTTTGGCCTTCACCTGCAACGTAACATTCTTCAGGATGGATTTATTGGGCTCATAGCCAAATACAACATTTGTTACTTGTATATTCCCCTTCATGACCGGAATCCGGATCGCGTTCTCCTTTTCCTTCACATCCGGGTTGGCATCTTGAATTTCAAACAACCGCTGCGAAGCCGTTACACATCGAGACCACCAACCTACGATATTGTTCATAAACTCGATGGGACCATATAACATATACATATAGTGGACAAAGGTCAGCATAAGCCCGAATGAAATTTCACCTTTAAGCACCATCCAGCCCCCAAATGCCCAGATAAACATGCCGCCCATTTGGGTTAAAGCATTAAGCATGGGAAAGATTGTGCCGCTCAAACGATTGTAATTTTGCTCTGCGCTGGAGAAATGCACGTTTGTCCGTTGAAATCGTTCCATCTCCCGATGCTCCATGCCAAAAGCCTTTATGACTCGGACCCCTTTAATAGAGTCGCTTATGATGGAGTTCATCGCAGACATACGGCGGTGTGTTCGCGATGATAGACGTAACAGCTTAGGGTATACCTTTTGTATGAGATAAAAAACGATCGGAAGCGGTAAAAAGCAAATTAATGTAAGTTTCCAATCCAGTACTAACAGAATGATAGTAATACCGATGATATTCATGGCATTCACGATAAAGTAAGAAAAGACATCTATTAAAAAAATTTGCAGCTCGGCTGAATCGTAATTCATCCGAGTTATGAGTTGTCCTGTCTGCTTCCGCTGAAAAAAGTTCAGTGACAAGCGCTGCATCGCAGTAAAGATAACGGATTTCAGATCGAATACAAGGTTGGCAACCATTCTCACATTGAGAGTACTGAATAGGACACCTGATAATAGGGATAAGGTTCGAAAAACAATGACAAGCAAGATGACCAGCCCAATCTGATCGGCAAAATAACCTTCTCCTTTAAGGGCCTGATCGAACAAAGCTGTACCAGTCAAATAAGGAATGACCAGTCCACTCGCGGAATTCAGTAACATTAAGAAAATAATGAGCAGGGCTGAGAATTTGTAAGGCTTCACAAACGATAACAGTCGGAGAACCAAAGCGCCTTTCTTCATGCATTTCGGACAAATTTCCCTGCCTTCTTCCGGGTACATTCTCCCGCAAGTTGGACAAGAGCCATTGACAGTCTCATCTTCGAGCAGCTCACTATCCAGCTCTTCCCCGTGTTTCAGTTTCTCGAAGATGACGGTAAACCTGGATGCCTTACTCATGAGTCCATTCGTAAATGTCGCAATGATACGCTCCTGAGGTGCCTTCATCACCAGCATGCCTGATGCAACAAGGTTAACCATGAATATGGATTCGATATCTTTGATTTCAAACGTCTGAACCGACCATTCACCTTCCTCCTGAGAGGAATTATTTTGGACCAACTGCGGGTAGCCCCTGTAGGTTTTTTCATGTTCCGGTTCTTTGATACTTTTGGCAATCAGCAGCTTGTGCCTGGACAAGGCCATGTATGTATCGAGAAAATACCCGTCTGACGTACGATCGCATATCATCTCGAACAGGATATCCTTCTCTAACCATCCCTCCTGCTGCAGTATGGTTAATTTCTCTTTAGATCGAATAGTCATCAACTCCATCGGCAGTATCCATATACAAACTTTTGTGATTCACAAACTCATATTAGAATGCTTCAATATCTTATTTCTGGTTTTTTGTTTTGTCAACTTTTTTGTATATAAAGTATAATAAATAAAGTGACTCTCCCCTAGCGAAAAGCATGCATACCCTCCCCTGAAAAGGCTTAAGGAGCAGAAAACTATCGCATTTCTCCCGTTGCTTGGCTTCTGAACGCCATTCTACTTCGTCAACAAAGATATTGACACTAAAATAATTGTATATTAAAGTATTGTACACATTGTATACGATTAAATTTAATAAATTGTAAAATAAAAAAGTCCACTGCTGTTCTACGTAGAAGACGAGCATCCGTTAAGGTCAATTTTCACAAAATTTATACAAACAGAACCAAAGGTGCAGTTTGTTTACATAAGCACCTTTGGCAGCTTGGGGTATTTCCTAAAACGATTCGTTATTTTACTTTCATTAGGGCCATTTTCAAGTGCTTAATCATGAAGATAGGTCGACTGGTTAATATAACGTGAGTGTTCAACCTCATCAAGCATAAAAGTCGCGACATCGGAACGGGATATTTGAGCTAGCATAGAAGGTCGAAATGAACCATGCTTAAATTCTCCTTTTTTCAGCCCATCCGTGAGCTTGGGCGGCTGTACAATCGTCCAATTCAGCCCGCTTTGCCGCACGACTTCATCTTGCTTTTCTTTGTCTGTAAATTCTCGATACATGAGGAGTGATATCGTTTTAACGACTATTCTCATTACACAACCCAGTTGCCTTCTACTGGCCGGACTGGTACCGAAGCCAGTTAATACAATAATTCTCTTGACCTGATGTTTTTTCATTCCATTTACGATGTTCAACGTCGCCTTGGCACAAATATCTGCGGGACTGCTTGAATTGGCACCGAGCGCTACAATCACTGCATCTTGCCCCTGAATAGCTAATTCCACCTCATGCGTATTAAAGACACTGCCTTCCAAAATGGTTAAATGATCATGATGAATCATCATCCGTTTTGAATCACGTACAAAAGCAGTAACTGAATATCCTCTTTCTATTGCTTGTTCAATTAACCTTAGCCCTGTGCTTCCACTTGCACCAAAAATGGCAATTTTCATGTTCAACTCACCCGCATTCCTTATTTATGTCTCAAAGATCGACATTTTTGAAAGCATCGCTGTCTCACGGTCATATAATAAATGATTGTTCATTTATCGTCAACTTCCTTTGTATACCTATGCAGTTACATCTAAAAACTGTCCAAAGCAGCTTGTCAAACGATTTAAATGCTTGGCTAAACCTTACTTAGCATCTGAAGTGTTACACTTAAATTATCTGAAATTCAACCCTATCCCTAGTTAAAACAATCATTTGTTCCTTTCATTTCTACCTGCCGTAATGATTAGAAGTCCTTTAATCAGCACGACTTTTTCAGTACCTTTACAGTTATAATGTGATCCTTTGCTTGGATACTTTTGATTTATTGACTTTAAATAAACGATCATTTATTATTTGCGTATGAGGCCTAGAGATGATAACAAAGTAGAAGCCATTTTCGATGCGACTATAGAGCTCGTCAATGGTATGGGTTTTGCCGAAACATCGATATCTAAAATAGCTAAAAGAGCAAACGTATCTTCCGCAACCATTTATATTTACCATGAAAACAAGGAGGATTTACTTTACAAAACCTATTTAAAGATTAAAGGAAAAATGAGTGAAAATATGTTTCAGGGAATAGAAGATTCCCAAAGCGTTAAGGAACACTTTGATGCTATACTCCGCAACTACGTTGATTTTATCCAAACAAATAAGGAATATTTTTTGTTCTTGGAGCAAATAATGAATTCACCCTTACCTCAGAAATGGTGCATGGAGGATACAGCGAGCCAGTTCATGCCTGTTTTCAATATGTTTGAAAACGGGAAAAAACAAGGGTTGTTTAAACAAGAAAATGTAGATCTTTTAATTGCACACTCCATCTTACCTTTAGCAGAGTTGGCTAAAGGTCATTTAAAAAAAGGAACGATAATTGAAAAACATCAATTGGATGCTTCAATCAAGATGAGCTGGGATGCTATAAAAGCCTAGACCCATTGTCCAAACAACACATAGCGATGATACACGCTTATCTCGCTTTGTTTTTTACCTTTTTAATAAATGAACGTTCTTTTATTATATAATGGGGGGATTTTATGATAGCGCAATGGACGCCAGATCAAATTCCAAACCTACAAGGAAAAACCGCAATTGTAACTGGAGGTAACAGTGGAGTCGGTTATTATACAGCACTTGAACTAGCGAAGCATGGAGCTAATGTGATTATTGGAAGTCGAGATATCAAACGTGGAGAAGATGCCGTAATCAAAATGAAAGAAACTGCACCTCACATCCAGGTCTCGGTACATCAATTAAACTTAGCTGAGCTGCAATCCGTTCGACATTTTGCCAATATCATGACAAAAAGCTTATCTGGAATTGATATTTTGATCAATAATGCGGGAATCATGTCTGTACCAACACGTGAATTAACAGTTGATGGTTTTGAGATGCACCTTGGAACCAATCACCTTGGGCACTTTGCATTAACGGGTCTGTTATTACCATTAATCGAAACCCAAAATGGTCGAATAGTTACGGTTAGTGCACTCTCCTCACAAATGGGGCATATTGATTTTTCAGATTTGAACATGGATAAAAAATATAGACCTATAGCTGGATATAACCGTTCTAAGCTTGCGAACATTTTATTTGCACGCGAGTTAAATCGTCGAGTAAAACACAAAAATGTAACTTCTATCGCCGTACATCCTGGGACGAGCCCTACTCGGATCAGTAGAAATACGTCCTCGGGATTGAAAGGATCCGCCCAGCTATTAATGAAGTTGTTGGGAACTACGCCTGATATATCGGCTTGGCCGTCACTCATTGCTGCCACAGATGACAAAGTGACCGGCGAAAACTACATTGGATTACGAATGAACCCATTCAAAGATAAAACCCCTGTGCTAGTGGACTTTCCTAAGAAATCTTTAGACTTACAACTTGCGGAAAAGCTTTGGTCTGTTTCTGAAAAGTTAACAGATGTCCATTATCAATTTTAGGTATTATGAGCTCTCATTTAAGTATGGATATCACACTATCCCACTGATTTTAATAATCTTGAAAAGAAACTACACCTAGGAGTGGATGCTCAGATGGAATTATTAACTCACTATGCGATTCCCGTTCTAATCGTCTTTTTCATGCTCTATCGCAGATTTAGACGTACTGTAGGGTTCCAGCCTTTCAAGCCAAGGGCACTGAAAATTAGAATCGGCTTATTTGCCGCCATTAGTATCCTGTTATTGTACGCAGCTTCCTTCAAACCACAGTTGTTCGCCTTTGATGCCATTGGCTTGGCATTAGGTGCGATTGTCGTCTATTTTGCAATTCGGTATTTACGGTTTGAGCAACGGGAAAAAACGATTTATTATCGTACGCATATCGCTATTGAAGCATTCGTCGTCGCTTTGTTTGTAGGGAGAATCGCTTACAGCGTCTTGATCATGTTCACAAGTGGTAATGCAGCGGTAGGTGCAAAGGCTATGCATTTCAAACAATTCATTACAGATCCGTGGACCGCTCTCGTCTTCTATATTCTAGTCACCTACTACATCGGGTACTCCATATTCGTTCTTCGCAACAGCGTCAAACAGGTCAGCTTGCAATAGTGACCTTAGAAATTTAATTAACGTTTGGTTTATATAGAGCGTTAAAAACCACATGTGAGTGTAAAAAACTCCATGTGGTTTTTTTTGAATCGTTTCCTAATATTCACCCCTTTCTATTATCATGCCTAATCACCTGCAGCGCTCCTCAAGACAATCTCAGAAAGTTCGTGAATGAGTAAAGTTGTATATCACTGCAAGCTGTATTCACACTTTGCCGCCTGTCTCAGCCATACCAACAAGCGAAACGATTCGTCTCTATACACGCCAATCAGCCCTGTTCGCTGTTATACTTTGAAATGGTAACATGGCTAATTACCAACGTCGGCTATAGGAACATATTCTTAGAACATATCGGCAATGGGTACAAGTTCTTGACATTTGGGATTGACAAGAATTTGTTCCTATAAAACAAAAAAACCGCGAATTACGCGGTATTCAATCGGCCCATATTCTTGACATCCACCATATATTGTTACACATTATATGGTGGTTTTTTTCGAACATTAAAAAAACTCCAATTATCACAGATATAAGACATATTAAAAAAAGCCAGCCATGTCAAGTGGCCGACTACTGCTTTACGATCCATCAACAGGACGCCCGATTATACCGGTAGCCTGAGTGGCGCTATCGTTCCACGTTGACGGAATATTGGCCGCCAAATGGAAATCGTTGTGTCCTTTTTTTACACATCCAATGCCTTGAGTTCCATTCTTACAGAAAAGGTATACCCCATTGACTATAACAACAACATAGCTTCCTTATCCTGTTCATTAACCATCGTATAAATTTCGTTTCGACCATTCTTAATATGATACTCAAAACCCTTTGTTATGAGAAACTTGCCCAGCCCTTTATTACGCCATCGAGGAATTACGAATAATCTTTCAACTGCGCCAGTTTGCCAACACATTACGCTGCCAACAAGTTCTTCACCTTCAAATGCAGAAATAGTATGTAACTCTGGACCACCCATCATCCATTCCAACATATTTAAACTTCTGTATACAACACCTTGATAAACTTGATTTTCTAATTCGGTATATTTGATTCTTTCCTCTTTGGACTCCATCGAGTGAAATTTGACATTAACTCCAACAGGCGTTATGACTCCAGGTATGATTTTTTCTATTGAACGTTTTGCTATAACATATGTTTGATAAGGGATAAAACCTATCTCTTCGTAAAACTCTCTGTCACCATAGAAGTCTTTCCATGCAACCAACTTTGTCTTCTTGTTTGGATTACGCAGTTTTTGACAGGTATTTATGAATGTAGGGTAAAGAGCCTTTCTCACTTCATTCATGCGATTTGAAGCTAATTCATTAGTGGGCATTTCAATTTCGAATACATCATGAGCGTCAGCTATTCCATGTCGTAAGTATCCCACACAAATTAAATTACCGTCCTCGTTAAATACACAACTCATCCTCTGATGATCGAAATCTTTATTGTACTTAAAAAGTATCCATGCTTTGTGACTTAAATTTTTAACTGTATCCTCTAATTCAGCGCAATATGGACGAACTTGTAATGCCATCCTAATCTCCTCCCTGAACGATGTTTTTTCAATCATTGCAAAGGAAACTGATTAATAAATATATAAAGGATAATTCAGAATCATTTTCGTCAGCTTTTTTCCACACTTCTCGTTATTTGTATTAGTCCCTCTCCCCTTCATAGGAAGAGTGCGAAATTATATTCTGCAGTAGACCAACTGCTTTTTCTGAAAATGCGGTTGCTCCAAACAAAGCTGCCGTTTGTTCTAAGTGGGATATTATGGCTTGTATCATTTGTATATCGGATGCCGTCAGTATTAGCGCGGGCAGTACATAAGTTTTATCCTCGTATTGGTACCCTCTCTTTTTAGGATTGTATACCAGTGGAGCAGAAAGTGTATTTGTTAAATATTCGATGTCCCTACAGGCTTGCCGGACGGATATCTCAAAATTCTCCGACAAATGACCGCTATTAGGGTACTTCCCAAACCGCACTTGTTCATCAAACCACAGGATTCGATGCATATTGCCCATTTGTCTCACCACACGTTCCGTTCTAAGTGTGAAGCATTTCGTCGTACTCTCTTGCGATTCTTCTTAAGCGCTCCTCTATATTGATCCGATTTTCACGAAAAATCCATTCTTGGAATACATCATTGTTCCAAAAGCGCCATAGCTTCATGCTGGACACATCAAACGCACCCTGCCTTGCATTCTCTAACGATTTGAGAAAAGGGCTATATAAGGGATCGGACTGCTGTCCGCTTATTTCAGCTACAGTACGCGACACCGCCAGATTATGTTTAGCCCATTCTCTTCCCGATTCCGTATGTGGTGAAGCAAGCTCCTGAAGAAATGCCCAGGCTAACTGGACATCTTGGCACTGTGCGGAAATGCAGTATCCATATACTTGTACAATGTTGCGCAGCGGCCCTTCTCCCATACTAGGAGGCATAACAACGCCAAACTCTTCCTGTTGCTCACGCCCCATTGGTTTGATCGTCCAGTTCGCATCGTAATACATGGCCATCTTCTTATGTCTGAAGCAAGAGATCCATGTATCCCTACCCACGTCTTCAAACGGCGTCACTTCGAGGGGGTGATACATCTCCAGATACCTTTTAATCGTATCCACGGTTTCGGGGGAATCCAGATAACCAGTTGCTCTCATGCCATCCTCGGATAAAAACGCGCCTCCATTGCTCCACACAAGAGGTTCCACCGGAAGAAGCCTCGGGACCAAATAAGCCCCGTAGCGGATTACTTCTCCGTCAACGTCATAGCTGTTCAATATTCGTGCCTTTTTCACAAACTCGTCCCAGGTCCAATTCTCCTTTGGGTAAGTGATTCCCGCGTGGTCGAATAGAGCTTTGTTGTAGAAAACCCCTGTCACTTCCGCCATGACCGGAATGGCTCCAACTCTCCCTTGATCCTTAACTGCTTGCAGCACCGACGGATAGAAGTCCAACAAGTCGAATGATCCATCTTCCAACAGCGGGGTGAGTTCCTGAATGATCTTCCAATCGAGAAGGTTTCCGATGTTGCTACCGTCCCACTCGATCAGATCAGGGGCATTGCCATCTTGGATACGCTGCTCGAGAATCTCTCTGGGGAGAGTTTCGATCTCGATAACCGTCCCTCTGTGCTTCTCCTCAAATGTTTTTTTTGCCAATTCAAGTACATTCTTTTTTTTATCATCGCTCACTGTTACCGCCAATCTCATTTACATGCACTCCTTCTCTAACTGACATAATCATACAATAACTGGTATGACATAACGTGTCATGGTAAGTAAATTGTTTTGGGAAAGGCTTTTTTGCCCCATCGGGGATGATGTAGCATGCAAAAATTATTTTCAATACGTCAAAAGTCGGGCTGGATGAGCTTCAGATAAAGCTCCGGATTGCCTCTCTTTAGGGCATTACGTTGTTCTGAAAGATGTCGTATTTCTTCTTTCAAACGTTCGACGTTTGCTTCCATCTCAGCGATCCCTACCTGAAGTTGTTGAATATACCCCAATCACCAATGATCTCAGGTACCCATTCTTCATTAATGATCTTAAAATAAGAATTCGTTTGCTTTCTGAAAGATAGTGGTTCCTCGGTGCCTGTCGCTTGTGGCATCCTTGGTCTGTTCTCCCTTTCCCCTGGTTGCTCAGAAACACTATCTTTATACTCTAAATCGATTAGTGGTTTGGCCTGTGTATACTTCTTTAAGCGAATCATGGTCTTATAAAAACCTTTATTAGCGACAGAAACAGTTGAACCGTTTTGGAACTTTTACTCGTTAAGTACACGCCTTCATGCCCATCTCTGCCACGAATCTTACAATGCATCTGTTCAATTAAATATTGCCTTACGGCTTCCTTAACAGCCTCTGGTTCATCATCCCAACAGACCTTTCTGGCCTTGTAGTAGCTTTTGTACTTTAACCAATAAAAGAATGACTCTAAGGTGTTTAAATATACGGAATAGCTGACTCTGTTTGCTAACGCAAAAACACCTCCAAGGTTATCCCATATCCCCGTATCTTTACGACATGGATCTATTTTCTTGAGGGAGTTTTGATTTGTCTCACGTTATGAGTTCAGTCCCAACTATTGAGTTTTTATAGTTGGGTGATTAATGTCAATCATCATAAAATGTTAAATGAAATAATCAGTTATTTTGTTCCGAATTGGTATCAAATTTGATATTAATTTGCAGTTCTCTTTCTATGCTACTTGAGAAATCCTCGAAGACCCAATGCAAAGGTCAAAATTAAGCGTCTTCACGATACCCAGTTCATCACCGTCATACAAACTCTCATCAATAGGTTCCGCAGGAGGTGGATCTGGAGCCACGGTTTCAGTTGGCTTTACAGTACTGTCTACAGCGATTTCAGTTGGTTTCGGAGAACTTTCTAAAACAGTTTCGATCGGTTTCTCGGTAGCACTATTTTCTTTCATTTCGGAATCTGAAGCACTGTTTTCTTTCGAACAGCCAATTAAAAGCATGGTGAGCATGAATAGATAAAATATTTTTTCATCGTCAACTCACTCCTTAATTGAGAATGATATTTCCAATGATTAGACGCAACCCACAATTGTAAAGTTGCTTCAAATTAACAAAAATAAGGAAAACTAAAGGGCGTGCGTAAGTAGTATTATTGTATTACCAATTACCAATCACTTTTTAAACAGTAGGTATTTTTAGTCTTTATACTAGATTGCGGCCTCTTCCGGTGTTTTTGTTTTGTGGTCTTAATTGCCTAATGCAAATAATGAGGCTACCCAAAGGCAACCTCAATGGAAGAATCATAATGATTTAATCAATATCTTCAATCTCAATCGGGTCGTACTCCCCATCTAAAATCAAATCGATGTACTTTCCTGGAGACTTTCTAAACGCTTTCCAAGTTACTTTATGCAATATTGCAAGCGTCTCATGTTCAACATCATATGTGCCAAGTGCCTTCTTGGATGGAATCCACACTAATATTCCATACGAACTATAACCATCTGTCTCCGCAAGCAGGTTTATAAGGCGAATTCCATTAAAGGTTACCTCCGTCACGTCAAATACAGAACAATAGATAAGATAATCTACGCTTCTAGAGTGGGGCAGTTCTACTTTCTCTCTTTCATCCCCAAGATCTTGTATGATGCCTTTCGGAAGCTTCATACGTTTGAGCTCTTCAACTTTTAAGTCATAGTCATGTAAATCTGCCGATTCATATTTCGAGATGAGTTCCGCAATCTCTTTATTATTCCTTTTCGCGATATGAACGGCTCTCTCTCCGTAATGGTTTTTAAGCCGGGTGTTGGCACCTGCCTCCAGCAAATATTGTACTACTGAGAATTGCCCAAACCCATAGGCTGACTTGTGAAGAGGAGTATATGAAAGATCAGGGTGTCCGTCGAAACATTGATAGTTAATATCTGCGCCAGCATCGATTAATATTTTCACTATTTCTAAATGGCCATTAAACGCAGCTGTTTGTAGTGCAGTTCCTCCATGAGCTTTCAGATCAATTCCTGCGTCTAGTAAGAACTGAATTACTTCCTTATTATTGTTATTTGCTGCAGTCCAAAGAGCAGAGACCTTTGTATGAGTAATAGCGTTTATATCTGCTCCTCTATCAAGAACATATTGCATTTCCTCGAGATTTCCTTGCATAGCTGCCATAACGATAGAAGGATCAGCAGGATCATTTAGACTCTCACCAAATTCAATCAATAATTTTACAATTTCAAAGTCATACTCAGTGTGGTAACGGTAAGACCATGCAAGATCTAGATAGGTCCCAAAACCGGGTATAGGAGTAAGATCAAAACCGTTGACAAGGAGTGCTTTTACAGCTTCAAAATCATTCCGTTTTAATGCATCGTCCATTATAGGGTCGAAATACTTCATAGATCCACCTCGTATAAAATGTTTGTTCTTCAATTGCTATTATTTTACCGACGCTTGTAGCTCACAGCACCAATTCAGCCAATATGGACTAATGTAAGATTCGCGGGAGAGTTGGTAGATTGATTTCTCCCATTGAAAGGGACGCAAGCGCACCCTGGGGGCGGTTGCAACTACATGTTTCTTATTAGTGCAGCACCACGCTTCTGATTTCCCCCGGTCTTTGTATTGATCTGATTCAGCGCAATACTGGAGGTCCCTGCTATTTTCTATATCCCCAACACGTAAAAAGGGGCTTATCGCCCCTACTTTTTACACTTTAAATTGACGCAAGTAAGATTGCAGATCTTCTGCCATCTGTGCCAATGATGTTGCCGAAGCACTGACCTGCTCCATGGCCGCCAGTTGCTCCTCCGTTGCAGCGGATACATTTTGTGTACCCTCTGCTGAACGTCCTGCAATTTCGGTAATCACATTGACTTGATCAACAGCGTGTTCAGTGTTGCTGTTCATCTGGATGGAATAAGCCGTTACCTCTTGAATTTGTGCAGCTACTTGCTGAACAGACTCTAGTATCTCAGTAAAAGCGGCGCCTGCTTGGTTCACGACATCCATTCCAATCGCAACTTCACGCGTGCCCTCTTCTATTGAATCAATCGCTATCGCAGTTTCGCTCTGAATGGAAGCGAGCAGTTCAGCGATCTGATTCGTAGATTGAGCGGATTGCTCGGATAACTTGCGTACCTCGCCTGCTACGACTGCAAAGCCGCGTCCATGCTCACCGGCACGTGCGGCCTCAATCGCAGCATTAAGCGCCAACAAATTCGTTTGAGCCGCAATACCAGAGATGACCTGAACGATATTGTCGATGGCAGCCGAGCGCTGTCCGAGCTGATTGACGGTGCCATTTACCGTATTAACCGTATTTTGTATCGATTGCATTTGCTGCATGACCGATTGTAGTCTACGGTTGCCCATCTCCGCACTTTCCGAAGCGTTCAAAGCAGAAAGAGCAACACTCTGAGCATTGTTTGATATTTGCTGTACCCCTTCGGCAACTTGATGGATGGAACGCACACTTTCCCCCACGTTATGTACCTGCTGCTCAGAACCATCTGCGACCTCTTGAATCGATGTTGCAATATGTTCTGTCGCCTTGCTCGTATGTTCCGCGTTAGCAGACAGCTCCTCCGCAGATATCGCTACATTTTCAGATGTACGACTAACTTGTTGAATAAACTGACGCAACGTACGAATCATCGTGTTAACAGCGCTAGTCAGCTTGCCGACCTCATCACTCGACTTCACGGCGAGCTCCGCTTGATTCAGATCACCGTTAGATACACGTTCCGCCGCTTCCGCAACCGCAACGATCGGACGCGTAATCTGCTGCGCGATAAAGTAAGCCAGAAGGATGACAGCTAAACAGACCGCAACTACGATAAAGAACACTGTCCATTTAATAGAAGAAACGGCTGCTGTAATCGAATCTTCTGGAATGTGCATGTAGATGTCATATCCTGCGGTAGGGACTGAAGCATAGGCAACCATATATTTTTTTCCATCATCCGAGTAATCAAAAGACGTTGCTTCAGACTTGTTTTGACCCAAAATTTGAACTAAACCAGGCGTCAAATTCGCTTCTTCCGTCGTCTTTCCGATTAATTCTTTATTCTTGTGGAGCTGAATCATCCCTTGATTGTCTACGACGATCGGATACCCTACCCCATTATCAATGTACAAGCTATCAAAAATCTCATTCGTGAATTCTTCGAAATTGACAAGTCCCGTTAAGGCACCCGACACTTTTCCATTCGCCTGCTTTACAGGTACGGCTACAATGATCGAGCGTTGGCCTGTCGTCTTTGCTAAAATAACCTCTGTATAGGTTTCATTTCCTTCCATTGCGTTTTGAAAGAAAGGACGCATGCCTAAGTCAATGCCTACACTCCCTTCAAATGTGTCTGCTTTCACGATGCCATCTATACCCATAAATGTATTACCATCATAGTGCGGAGCGTTCTCTTTTAAACTTTGGATAAATGTCATTTTATTTGTGTTATCATCTGTACGAATATCAGTAGTACTAGCGAGTATCCGCATTTCACTCATACGTTCTTTCAAAAACTGATCCATCATTTCAGCTCTGCTTTTTACCAGCGAAACATAGGCATCACTTTGTCTCTCAATCAATTTAGAAGATGCTGTACCATATACGAATATTGAGGTGAGCACAAGGGGAATAAGGGAAACAACGAGAAACCAAGCTATTAGTCGATTATTAAGCTTACCCTTAAACACCTTGCCCACTAAAGCAATTGTGGATGCATCCTTCTCTTTTGGTTTTGCCTGTTCTTTCATTACCTCATACCTCCATTTTGTAAACAAGTCAATGGCGTGAAATCGATTAATGCCATATTTCCTTGTCGCCTCAGACGAATTTGAGCATGGTGAAGAGGTCGTCAAGGCAATCTACCCTAACTGCCTTTCTTGACAACCTCTTCATACCTATTTTGAATTAATTATGCCTCAAAATGATTAATAGCCTAAAGCCGCACCTTCACCACGCGGGTCAGCGCCAGCAAACTTAACTTTTGTGACTGGATCGATCACAACCATACCGGATTGACCAACTTGGTCTGTGTAGTCGTCAATCTTTTGCACAGGATGGCCGCGACGAATCAATTCATCCATAACGGATTGAGGAATACGGCCTTCCATTCTTAGTCCATTGGCTGTCTCTCCCCAGTTACGGCCATGCAGCCATCTTGGAGCTTCAATTGCATCTTGAACAGTCATGCCAAAGTCAACAAAACGTGTAACCAACGCTGCTTGTGTCTGAGGTTGTCCCTCGCCGCCTTGTGTGCCATATAACATATACGGCTTGCCATCTTTCATCAACATTGCAGGATTAAGCGTATGGAATGTACGCTTCTTAGGCTCCAAGTGGTTAATGTTCGTTTTATCCAAGGAGAAGAAGCTGCCTCGGTTTTGCAATAGAACGCCTGTGTCTTTCGCAACTACACCTGCACCCCAGTCAAAGTAATGACTTTGAATAACGGATACTGCGTTGCCATCTTTATCAACGATTCCGAGCCATACGGTGTCACCTTTAGGGTCAAGCGGTTTTACGTTTGTTGCAGCTTTTTTCATATCAATGCGTGCCGCCAACTTTTTGCCGTGCTCTTTTGACAACAACTCATCAACAGGAATTTTAACGAAGTCTGGATCAGTCAGCCATTTGTCACGATCAGCAAATGCTTGCTTCGTAGCTTCAACCATAACGTGGTAGTAGTCAGCTGTACCCTCGCCCATTTTCTTCAAGTCAAAGTTGTTCAAAATATTCAAGATAGACAGGGAAGCCATACCTTGTGAATTCGGTGGAACGTTGTAAGCTTGGTAACCACGATAATCGACAGAGATGGGTTTAACCCAATCCGCTTTGTGATTAATGAAATCTTTATGAGTCAAGGAGCCGCCGTTAGCTTGAATGTCAGCAGCAATCTTTTTACCTGTTTCACCTTCGTAAAATTCACTAGCGCCGTTAATGGCAATACGTTTCAACGTCTTTGCCAAATCTTTTTGCTTCATCATTTCGCCTGTTTTGAAAGGAGTGCCATCCTGCTTCAAGAAAACTTTACGGAACGTTTCAAACCGTCCCAAATCTTTTAACTCTTGATCCGTTGGATCGATAGCCGTGTTTGTCCATCTTTCCTGGTTAGGAGTGACAGGGTAGCCTTTCTCCGCATAATGGATGGCGCGTTTCAACAAATCATACCAGTCCATGGACGATTTCATCGTTTTTTCAGCATAATCGTAAGCTTCGCCCCAACCTGATACGGTCCCTGGAACTGTGTTAGCTGCCAAGTAACCGCGGGAAGGAATTTTATCAAAGCCCTTATTTTTATAAAAATCAATGGTTGTCTGTTCTCCGGAACGTCCACTTGCATTCAACGCTTTAATCTCTTTCGTCTTCGCGTTGTAGATAAGCCAGAATGCATCCCCGCCTATACCTGTGTATTGCGGATATACGACTGCGAGTGTCGCCTGTGCAGCAATTGCTGCATCAACCGCATTGCCACCATTTTGAAGCACTTCGAGCGCTGCAGCGGAAGCTAAATAATGGGGAGTTGTAACAATACCGTTCGGCGCCATCGTCGTAGGTCGATTAGCTGCACCAGCAGATGCCCCATAAAGTGAAAAGCTCATGATTATTGTTAACAACAAAACGGACCATTTTTTCATTTGAGTACGCATAGTTCTCCTCCTTAAAAATATCATGATGTAATTGCTTTGTAGAACTAACCAGTCCCTCTTAACCACCCCCTTCAATGGGACCATCTTATCAGTAAATTTATGATCATATGATCATATAAGTAGCAATAATAGCCTATCTAACATTTCATATCATGATTAGAAAGCCTGCGAATGGATCATTTATTTGAGACTATCGATTCAGAAATCAATTTAGATGTCTATTATTGTCACTATTACTATATCGGTTTTGAGTATCCACTTTTTATATATATAATGAAAATTTATTATTTTATATAATTTCCAACCCTTACTTTAAAGATAGTTTCTCGCGTTCAAATAACTTGGTACTATATTCCTATAAGAAAATGCGAAAATATTTAATACAAATTTCGGATAATGAAAATAAGTATAATGCAAAGAAAACGGCAGCCGATCCTCTGATCGGCTGCCGCGGTATCCTATTCACTCTATTCATTAACTAATCGCCGGAAAACGAATCGTAACAGTCGTTCCGCCCCCTGCCACACTGCTAATGTGGACAGAACCTTGATGTTGATCGACGATCCAATGCGCGATCGATAGCCCTAGACCCGCTCCATGATGCCCTCTATTTCTAGAGGAATCTCCCTTGTAGAAGCGATTAAATACGAGTGGTAAATCATGTTCCGAAATACCCACTCCGTTATCCTTGACGGTTACGAGAACGGATTTCCCCTGCCTGAGACACCCAAAATCAATTTGCCCATCCGCCTGTGTAAATTTAATGGCATTGTCGAGCAAAATCATGAACAACTGTATGAGACGATCCTCATCACCATTTATGAACAATTCCGAGCCTTCGACATGAAGCTGTAACCGCAGCTGCTTGTACTCCATTATCGGCTCCATTTTTTTTGCAATCTCTTTCATGATTCCATCAATTCGCACAGGTTTGCATAAGATGACTTCCTCATGTGAATCGCCTCTTGCTAGAAGCAGCAGTCCGTCTACCATGTTTCTCATTCTTTTGGTTTCTTTCAGAATGGCTGAAATTGGAGCGCTTTCTTCCTCGATCGTATGAGCGGGATGGCGTAACAATATTTGTGTTTGCCCCCGGACGACCGAAAGCGGGCTCCTCAACTCGTGAGAGGCATCTGCAACGAATTGCTGCTGCTTGTCCCAAGCCTTCTGAATCGGAATGAGCGCCCGTCTAGCCAATGCGTAACCTGCGATGACAGATAATAACGCGCCGATACCAATTCCGGTACTAATACTCCTTAATAACAGTTTCAAATAGTGGATCTCTGCAGAAATTTCCGTAAAAGCTTGAATGGTTTTCAAAGGCGCCGTGTAAGACAGCTTCTCGAGCATTGGCAAATTTCCTTGATAGGGTCTGCTCACGAATCGAAAGGTTCTCTCACCCACACGTATCGACTCCGGTTCCATGCGGTCTTGTTTTTCCCGAATCTTTGAAGCTAATTTGTCATATGGCCATTTATAATATATGCTTTGAAGCAAGGTATCGTTGGAATTCCAATAAAATAGCATCATAAATCGTTCTGGCTCATTCCAGTTAACGTTAAGGACATGTTCCCCGTTGGGTAGGGTAAATTGATACAAGTTGTCAATATTAAACACCATATGACGGTCAATGTCGGAATAGATCCGATAATGCGCCATCCCGTATAACGCTCCCCCCAGTATGATGAGCAAGCAAAACACGACCGTACTGTTCCATATCGTCATTCGTACTAGCGTGCGTTTAATCATATCGAGGTCTATACTCCTTTTATTTAGCGGACTTGATATATTGATTCACTTGCTGCTCCAATATCGGAAATGGCATACTACCGTTTCGAAGAAGAACGGAATGAAAAGTTTTAATGTCGAAACGATCCCCAAGCTCGCTTTCCGCTTTCTCTCGAAGAGATTGAAATTGATCATATCCGATGGAATAGCTCGTTGTTTGTCCCGGAAAAGCAATGACGCTGTCAATAAAGGCATCAGATTTCTTTCCAGTCATGCTTACCAGGTACTCATTAGCTTGTTCTCTTGTCCATCTCAGTCCATTAATGCCCGTGTCAATAACGGTTCCAACGTGAAAATATAGCAGATGTTCTTGAACCGTCGCCTGATTAAGCAAGCCCATCTCTACGCCTAAAGTTTCCACATAGGTAGCCCATCCTTCTGTGAATCCGGGTAAACTAGCTATTTTCCGAACTATAGGAATTTCTGGTTGGTTGTATTGAATGGAATATTGAAAATGGTGTCCTGGGACGCCTTCATGCATCGCAAACATTTTGGCAGAATCTTCGAAAAACCGACTGTCGGGAGGGAAAAAAAATCTTCCATTCCTATCGCCATTAAGAGATGGGCGCATATAAAACGCGCCTACAGTAGATAGCGGAGCCGGATATAACTGTACATCCACTGGATTGCCCGGAATAAGCGCTTCTTCAAACCAATCGGACAATTTGGACTTTACTTCCGAGATACTGTCGTTAACGGTTTGCAGTAATTCATCTCCTTTTACTGTGTTCCACGAGACAGGGCCTCTTTGCTCCTTTACACTCTCTTCTGCTCTTCGTTTAGCGATTTCGTTCATTTCCAGAGGACTGAAGTCCGTGCTCGTGTAAAATCTAAGTTGGGCAGAATAATATTCGTCGCCACCCGGCTGACTCCAAAGCCCCTGACTCAGGGATGCTTGATTCTGAAAAACACTTTCGATCAAATCGGCAACTTTGCCGTAAGAAGGCAGTACATGATCGCTTAAAGTCTGTAGAAGCTCCTTTTTCAGCTCCTGTTCTTTGGATGGCTGAATCTTTATCTCCGATAATTTCTCTACATATGAAGTGTACAAAACCGATTCCTCCGGTTTCGTGTTCCTTAACTCTCCATAACTAGTGCGTATTTCCCTCAAAAATTCAGAAGTGGGGATGAACCCCTTCTCTTGTTTGTCCTGAATTCTGTCTATGATATGTGCGACCTTGTCCGTAAACCCATTCAGCGCAACAATATAATTTTCTGCATCCCTTTGGTTACGAATCGGATAATTGTTAGCGAAAACCGGCGAGAAATTGATTAGGGAAAGATATCCGCCTGTGTCCAAATCCGAGTTTTGGTTCAATTGTTGTGATGTGATTAGTTGCCATTTGACGATATCATAGGTAAGCTTGTCTTCCGAGGACATTTTGGCAGCGTTATATGTATTCAATTCTTCTAAAAACTGTTCAGTATCATCGTTTCTTTGTTGGTAATAATCATCTGAGTAGACGGAAAGCTTAGTGGGATCCCACTCGAGACCATTCACGTCTTCAACACCAAAATAAAGCTGTAACTCAGGGTCCTCATTCAGGCTGGCAATCACTATCTTTTCCATCATGATGCCGAAGTTCTTGGACTGCTGTTGATCAGCCCACCAAAACGACCCGCCTGCAATCAGCAAAACAAGTAATCCTGCTGTCAATAGAATAGTCAATCTGGTATTCTTAAACATCTGTCTTACAAAGTTCATGCATTCAACTCCCCTATATAGCGTATAAGAAGAATATATACGATGAACCTTTGATTTCCCTTTGAACAGCTACTCGTTTATTCGGAGTATGTAGCCCAAACCTCTTACAGTTTGGATAAATTGATCGGCATGCCATGAAGACAGTTTCTTCCGAAGATAATGGACATAAAGCTCAACAATGCCAATTCCCGCTTCCGAATCGAGTCCCCAAATCCGGTTATAGATTTGCTCCTTCGTCACGATCTGTTCTTTATTCATGAGCAGGTATTCAAGCAGCTCATATTCCTTTTCTGTTAAAGTCAGCTCTTCTCCTGTAACCGTTATCAGTCGATTTCTGACTTGAATAGCAATCGGGCCGTAGCTAATCTGCTCCTCTAGATTAACCTTGCCATAACGGCGCAGCAGCACTTTAGCTCTGACGATCAGCTCCGGAATCTCGAAAGGCTTCACCATATAATCATCCGCTCCGATTGTTAACCCCTTTATTCGGTCGTTCAATGCGTCTTTGGCCGTCAGGCACAGAATCGGGGTATCCACATTTTGCTTTCTCAGCTCTTGGATAAACGTAAAACCATCAACCTTAGGCAGCATAATATCCAAAATAATTAAATCGAACTCGCCGTACAATGCGTGATGTAAGCCCTCATCTCCGCTATAACACTCCGTAACCTTGTGCCCTTCATCCTGCATAACTCTTGCAACTGTATACGATATCCCAATATCGTCCTCTACAATCAACAGTTTCATAAGTTCCTCCATGAATGAATATATATGGTATAGTATACCATATTTTAATAGGTTTGTGAGTTCGCTGCTGCTATGAATATTAAGAAGAGGCACCGAAAGTGCCTCACTTTCTTTTAATTGAAGCAGGAACGAAAATAAAAAAGCGCTTCGGACAAACTCTGCACTAAATAGCACCGTAAACAGCGTCAAGGTAGAAAGCTTGAGAGTGCTTCCGCTAATCATATTACACTCCTACTTACGGGGCTTGCCTCGGGGAACAAACACTGGACAATATGATCCGCAGCCGCCTCCTGTCTATCTGCGAGCAGCCTGTTCATCATCGACTGCCTAATTCGTTCAGAGGAGATCATCGTCTACTGTTAAGAGCGCGTCAAGACCGTCGTTGGCTTCATATACCGCGAATCCCTCTTTCCCCAAAACAACCTTCACAAGACTTCGAAAATGCGGGTCATCGTGAACTAAAATTTTATTCACAATTGCCTTCTTCTTGACTCAACTTTTAACATATATCATCAACGGATAGGGCACTAGTTATTTACCATGATTTAGTGACTGGCATGATCTATATGGGTGAAGCTGATGATGTTAAAGTTATGGTGGAGATGGATGGCGTTGTGGTTGTAGTCGATTTACGAGAAGAATCTGTGGGTTGTGCAGCATCTGGGGAGACCGTAATCACTCTGGAAAAAATCGCTTTTCTCGGAACATTGCTTAAACTTAGTCTAGCCAGTGTTATTGATGGAACTGAACGGAAAGCCCAAAGGAGAATATCTATTGACCCAGTACTTGAGTACAGGGTTTATACTACATGTGAGGTGAAGTAAATGCAGTTTCGTATTGGAGAACTTGCTGAGAAGTGTAACGTTAACAAAGAAACGATTCGGTATTATGAACGAATCGGATTACTTGCAGCCCCTTCACGTACGGATTCAGGCTACCGTATTTATTCAGAACAAACAGCTGACCGTATAAGCTTTATTAAACGCATGCAGGAATTAGGATTCGCATTAAATGAAATCGACAAATTGTTAGGTGTTGTTGATCGAGATGAAGTAAAATGCCGGGATATCTATGATTTTGCTGTTCGAAAGATTGAGGACATCCAACGTAAAATTGAAGAACTCCAACGAATTGAACAAATGCTGGTGGATCTTAAAGAAAGATGTCCCGAAAACAAAGATATTTACGAATGCCCCATTGTTAAAACGGTGATGAATTAAAAGACTACCTAAGGAGTGTTCCAATATGGATAGCTGTTGCCAAACATCCACTGAAAAGCTAACAACACCACTTCAATGCCCTGTTTGTCACAAAAAGGGTAGAAAAATTCAATTGATTACCATTAAAGCATTGCTTCAACCTACAGCGCTAGAAACCATTCACCCTGATTTGACTTATGCTTTTTGCGCGAACTCATCTTGTGAAGTCGTCTATTTTAGTGATAAGCAGACGTTGAGAAAAGACACACTCAAAGTTTCGGTATATCAAAAAGACAATGCTTTTGATGTACCTGTTTGCTACTGCTTTGGATGGACAAGAGAACGCTTGGCAAAAGCAGTTCAGCAATATCATCATCCAATTGAACAAATACAACAACAAGTTCAAGCTAATCGTTGTGGGTGTGAGATCAATAATCCACAAGGAGCCTGTTGTTTAGGAAATGTCACTACATTCATTCGAACCCTTGTTGAGATCTAGTCTTCTATCAGCGAAAGTCCCTGAATGTGGAGAGCATCCAGACTGAATGTAGCCATGTGAAACTTGGTGGCGATGCAATTCGTTTTTCGCCCTATTTTTTAAAAATCTCAATTTTTGGGCTTCAAGAAGCATTACTTTTTCCATAAACATGACTTCACTTTCTTCTGTCCATCTTAGAAATCTCTTGTTTGAATTCCACACGAGGTGCCTTCGCTGCACAGCCTACACAAGTGAGCTTACTTTGTAGGGCAAACGAAGTCGGTAGTACAAATACCTCCAACAACCTTTGAGAGGGTTCCTACCTTTTCTTTAGTCTGGGTATCTTTATTCCACACGGATTCTCGACTGTAGTTACGTCATATTTCATAAAAAAAGTTTTTGACTGATCTCAGAAAATGAAACAGCGACAGCCAAGGATGAAAAAATAAAGTCCTGGACTGTCGCGTATATTTCTGCGTAAAGGCACAAATGATGCTGACATCCGATATTCATAGACTTTATCATCATCCACTTCCCCGATAACAGTGAACGCTTGGAGTGGTTTCCCTTTCCTCATTTCTGTTCGTGGGGAATAGTAGATCAACCAATCGCCTGCTCGCATCTTTCGTAAAGGTGCTGACTTGCCGTGACAGAGCTGAGCGAATCCCCCTAACTCTCCACACTTCGCATGGGATGCGGACACGACACCAATCCAGAACAGGCTTTGTTGGCTTATTTCATCCATTTGCATACCTCAAAATCCCTTCCTTTTTTATTAGATATTTATGTCGCTTCTCGAATCAACCCTTGTTTTAACCGGTTCAGTTGCAGAAGATGATGACGGTAGTGCATTTCAACAAGCAGAAACCATTCCTCCGCACACAATCCACCTAAACTCGGATGGAACACTATATTTTGTTTGGGCACTTTTTCAAGGGTAGGTTCAATGTCCTTCATTCTCTGGATGACGGTGTAAAAGCCTTGAATTAGCTGCTCTTTGCTTTCCGGCTGCTCCGGAGTATATTGTGGGGAAGGCGGAACATGGATACGAATGGGCGGGAAGCTTCCTTGAGAAAATATAGCCACACCAACCTCGGTTTTTTCCGTTCGAGGTACCATGGGATCTTCGCTTGGCACCAGGCATTGATCCACATTACGAAGCTGCATATAAAGCGCCGAGCTAATGAGATGTTGAAGCATCTGTCCGATTGACCACTCGTTGTCACTTTGCTTTTGCCTCAGCTGTTCCAGACTGAATTGATTCAGTTCATGAATATAATGTGTCGCTGTTTCCTCAAATCGTTGTAATGCTAACTTTGTTGTAATCATCACTTATCATCGCCTCTAATCATCTTTTTTCTAAGTATACAAAAACGCTACTGACACCATTATGTCAGTAGCGTTTTAACGTTTTTTCCAGTTCGTTTCTAACCCGATGTCGGAAGGATTCTGGTTCCAGCACAACCACTCCGCCTCCCCAGCCGAGCACCCAGTGCAGCAATTCCTCAGGCTGCCGAACGCGAAAGGTCACCAGCAAACCTTCCGCTTGCTCCTCTATGGTTTCTATATAGAAGTTGTTCGATTCCCTTACCTTATCAGCAATGTCAGGTTGGACCCAGATGCGCACACGGACGTCGCGATCGTCAGGAGGCTGATATACATCTAAAAGAAAATCTACTGGCAATATAAATTTATCTTCCAGCTCGATAAGCTCCGCCATACGGGACAACCGGAAATGACGGATATCTTGACGCAATTCACACCATGCAATGAGTACCCATGACCCTTGATGAAGCACAAGTCCATAAGGAGCAACCGTACGAACACTTTGGCGGTCTCCATCAGCTTCGGCAATTCTTTTGGAATAGCAAAAACTTATTTTTCTTTCCTCCAGTATCGCTCGACGAATCGCTTCCAAATATGCCTTCTCTTGTATTCGTGCTATATCTTCAACGGAGGTAAGCAAACGAAAGCTCTTGCGAATCCAGGATGCCTCACTGCGGATCGGTTCCGGTAGGATGGCTTCAATCTTCCCTCTGGAAGATCGAGACTTACTGCCATAGTGAGCATCAAACCAATGCTCGATAAAATCTGTCCCGATGAGTAACGTCACTGCTTCTTCCACCGTGAAACTGACTGGCGGCAGGAAATACCCCTCCATTAAGGAGTATCCCTGCCCTGGCGCTCCTATCACGGATACGCCAGCTTCACTCAAGGCCTGGATATCCCTATAGATAGTCCTCACGCTTGTTTCAAATATAGCGGCCAAATCCTCGGCTCGTAACACTTCGTTACGCTGCAGCTCAAGCACTATGGCTAACAAACGATCCGTTTTGTTCATGCACTGCACCCTTTTCCGAAAAGATTGTATATATCAGAGCTGTTATGATCAGGCTTTTTTAGAAAAAAAAAGAGAGGTCATCATATAACAATACAAGCATCTGCACTAAAAGTATATCACTAGGGTATTCTGTCCGTTAGCTTAATGAGGCATCGTTATAAAATGTAAAGATTAAATAATTCTATTTGTGGAGGACGTAGTCTATAACGGGAGGCGTAGAGAGGTTAAGAAACGAGCGTAAACAATTAATGAAAGTAGAAATACGCAGAAAGCGATGTGAATAAATATAAACTCCAATTCAGTTAATCCATTTTCTATACATATTTTTAATAGTATATTGAGGTAAATAAAGTGATTATTCACTTCTAGAAATTGGAAATTGCTTTGTCGGTATCATTTTATGGCTTCTTAAGGATTGCAAAACTATCGAAATATGGGAGTTTAAAATAGATGCTGTGCCGTAGTTAGTTTTATGAAAGGAAGGTATTGGGGTGAGTATTTATTACGCTTCAAGTAAAGAGGATATTACTAAGGATGCACTCCAAGAGTTATTTCTTTCAGTAGAATGGGAGTCTGGTAAGTATCCAAATGAGCTTTTACAAGCAATCGGAGGGTCTCATTCAATTGTTAGCGCTTGGGAAGGAGGAAAGCTTGTCGGTTTAATAAATGCTTTGTCGGATGGTGTTCTAACAGTATATTTTCATTATATGCTTATTAACCCCAGTTATCAGAGTATAGGTATAGGTAAGGAAATGATGAATATCATGCTTGATAGATATAAAAGGTGTAAAACAAAAGTATTAATTTCTTATCCTCATGCAGTGGGTTTCTATAATAAATTTGGCTTTAATAAAGAGGATGGAGCTACGCCAATGTTTATCTCAGAGTTGATATGATTGAACTAACGGGACACGTTAGTTCAATGCATCAAGGAATCAGATCGCCGTCGCTGTCACTACCTTTTTCGTTACGATAAAAATAAAGAGCTCCACGTATTGGAAAGCGTTTATCCAACTACTTTTCCAGTATTTTTGAGGCTATATCGAATCCATCTTATTATCTCGGTATAAACAATAAAAAGAGTAGCATCGTCATAGATTCATCCCTTGAAATACCTATGATTTATTTATGTTACACAATTTATTGACTTCTCTTTGATTGAATAAAATAATTTTTCATACTTCATCCTCTGTACCAATTGCATTTGATGTATTAATTGTATGGCCTTTGCTAAGGCTCATTACTATTCTCAGTACATTCTAGTGCTTCTTTTGATTCATGAGGCCCACTCATCCGAAAATGTGCTTAATCTGTACAAGTTTCCAAATAACAATCATATGAACATGTATTCATTTATCTAATTATATGATATGCTGTTCTTACTTCTGCTCTCCCTCATATGAATTGGGAGTGCATATTTTTGCTGGGAGGATCTGATTGTGACATTTTCTACAGATATACTGGTCATTGGAAGCGGCCAAGCTGGCTTATCAACCGGCTACTATTTAAAGAGAAGTAACGTTGATTTTCTCATGATCGATCAAAGTTCTGCTATCGGCGAATCTTGGCGCACTCGATACGATTCTTTAGTTTTATTCACACCAAAAGGTTACAGCAACCTTCCAGGCATGAACTTCCCAGGTCATGAAGCTCAGCTTCCCACGAAAGATGAAGCAGCAGACTATTTACTTGAATACGCTGCTGTATTCGAACTACCCATTCGTTTAAATACAAAGGCAACATCAATTACAAAATATAAAGATAAGTTCAAAGTGATGACCGATAAGGGCATTATTCTTACTCGTAGTGTCATTATCGCTACTGGCCCTTTCCAGAAACCATGGGTTCCCGATTTCAGCAATAAAATGGCCTCTAGTATAAATCAGATACATTCCTCACGGTACAAGAATCCGACACAGCTAATACATGGGGAATCATTAGTCGTTGGAGCAGGAAATTCAGGGACACAGATCGCAGTCGAGCTTTCTAATATGGCAAAAGTCTCAATATCCGTTGGGCATAAGCCACTCTCTCTTCCGTCGCGTATTCTCGGGAAAAACATATTTTATTGGTTGGATAGGCTAGGATTGTTAAAAGCCAAACCTCAATCAACAATCGGCAGAAAAATCAAATCGAGACCTGATCCCATCTTTGGAATGGAATTTAATCAACGCGTCAAATCGTCTGCTATTACTCTCATGCCTAAAGTAATCGATGCAGAGGATGAGCATATCCTATTTGCTGATGGCACCATGCAACAATACTCCAATATTATCTGGTGTACAGGTTTTAGACCCGACTACAGTTGGCTGCATATTCCTGGCTTGCTTGATCATTCAGGTACTATTATTCATGAACGCGGAATAACACCTGTAAGCGGCTTATATGTGGTTGGCATGCCATGGCAGTCGCGCAGGTCTTCCGCCCTGCTTGGCGGTGTTGGTGAAGATGCGCAATATGTGGCAGCAGCAACTCTCCGATCCTTATCTTCATCGAAACGTTAATCCAGATAAAGACTATGAAGTTCAGATACATCATTCATACCTATTGCCATGACTTTGGCTAATTACTGAAACTGCCAAAAAGCACTCATTATTACTGAGTGCTTTTTAAGTCTAATATTAAGGCGCAGATCAAGCTCTTTTGGAGACCCATCGCCCATCTAGGTTGCTTTCATAATGAATACAACCGAAACGCCAATGGATGAACGAACGAAGTTATGGGGATCTAGTTGCTCTATGACAGTTAAAATTTCTTGTAAAATTTCTTCTCTTGCAGTTTCCCCACATCTCACACGACCACCTGATATCTCCCTTTATCATGTGTTTCAACTACCAATTTTTCACCTCCATACCACAATCTCAACGCCTTTTCCTAGAAACAGCGAAACATTTAACTAATTAATGTTGAGTCCTGATTTTGCTCGACAAAGTCAAGTTTAGCAACTATACCCTCTCAGTCGTTCTACCGTGTTTCAATTTAGGTAAATTACACTTGACTTAATGTATGGTGTATTTTACATTGTGTATATCAAACTTTACTCATTACACAGCAAATCATCGTCACCATCGAGAAGGGCAATTATTCGGCGTCACTGGAGCTATCGTTACACGTACTTTCGGCGGTCTGCTTGAGGAAGTTTTTTATTTCAAGGAGGAATAAGAATGAAAGCAATCATTTGCACACAATACGGCTCTCCGAACGTCCTGCGGCTGGAAGATGTCGAGATGCCGGAGCCCGGGAATGACGAAGTTCGCATTCGTTTAGCGGCGACTACCGTGGGGCCGGCGCATTGTGCCTTTCGCAAGGGAGACCCCCTCATCGTGAGGCTCATCTATGGTCTGAAGAAACCCAGGCAGCCCATCCTGGGCACGGAGCTTGCAGGAGTAGTCGACGCTGTCGGCAGCCACGTTAAGCAGTTTCGCGACGGGGATCGCGTATTCGGCATTAGCGCGGCTACTTCCGGCGCCCATGCCGAATACAAATGTCTGCCGGAATCCAAGCCGCTTGCGGTCATGCCAGACGGCATGACGTTCGCGGAAGCCGCCGCGATCTGTGACGGTACCCCCACGGCGCTGACCTTCCTTCGCGACAAAGCCAGGCTGAAATCTGGCCAGAAGGTGCTGGTCAATGGCGCCTCTGGTGCCGTCGGACTGGCGGCCGTACAGCTCGCGAAAGCGTTCGGTGCCGAAGTAATCGGCGTATGCAGCGGAGCGAACGCCGAGCTGCTGCTAGCGAACGGTGCCGATGCCGTCATCGATTACACCAAGGAAGATTTTGCACGACATGACAACACGTACGACGTGATCTTCGACGCGGTCGGGAAGCGGACATACCGTGAATGTAAGGGATTGCTCTCCGGCAACGGCATCTACCTCTCCACCGTACCGTCCCTGTCGATTTTGTTCGCGGTCCTCCTCTCCTTCTTGTCGAGAGGCCGCAAAGCCAAATTCGCAACAGCCGGCCTCATGCAGACCAAGGCTAACCTCCAATATATAACCGAGCTCTACAACGACGGGAAGCTCCGCGCGAACATCGATCGCGAATACACGCTGGAGCAAGTTCCGGAAGCGCACGCCTACGTGGATACGGAACGCAAAAGAGGGAATGTGGTAATTACGTTCTAAGAGTATGGACGAATGAACGCGCAGTGCCCTCCATACTAGTCGTACTCAAACAAATAACCAAGACAATTGTCCTGGTTTACGTGTTATACACTATATGCCTTTTTAGGGTTAATAAAAATAGATATGAAAAAGCCGCCAATGGCGGCTCCAGGGAAAAAAAGAAATCTCGTGATAATCAGCACCCTCATATGAAGTAAAGAAATACTTTAATTCACAAGTTTAAGACGAGGCTTTTTTCATCTTTTTCCATTAAAATCTCATTAGAATCAATGATTATTGCCCCAACACGATAGCTAAATTTCCCGTCTAGTATATCAAAAGTTATCATAAAGTCACTTTGCAAGGAGTTATTTTTCAGTAATTTTCTTTTCTATATTCTTTAAAGATAGATGTATCTCTCTAAGATACAAGATAATAAACGTGAAACCCAAGATTAAAATTAGAATCAACGATAGATACCCCCTCCCTATTATTACAGCCTATAAATACACTTAAAACTTCAAATCTAGACTAGACAGAAGCTTATGATAGATAAGCATATGTGGTAATTTTATTTAGAAATAGATTAACCATCCATTAAATGGGTTGGGAATTTTTTGATTAAATTGATTATAACAGACTTTACTTTTACTGTAATGCCTGCCTTGCTGCTTTCAGCGGTGCTGATCGCTCCGTGAAATTGACTGTTAATAGAGAGCATCTCCGCTACGATTCTGGAATCTACTGCAGCGTAAGCAGTGACCTCGCGTGTGTTGTTACGGAGATATTCTGTGTGGAATTATAACAGGTAAACTTAGATCTATTACTATCAATTTCTACATTAGTATGAACTAAAACGTTGCTGCAGTTTGTTTGATAACTCAGTTAAAACTCTAATTTCTTGATCCACTTTCTCAGATTCACTTATCTGCTGTCCGCAAATCACTGTAAGCTGCTCCATAGAAGCTATGCCTTGTTCTATCACTGCTGAAATCTCTAAAATTTCTGTCGTTACACCAGTTGTCCCCTCTTCGATGCCTTCCATTCTTTCATTCATGTTATCGATATATCTTAAAAGTTCATCCAATGTTAATTTCATCCCTTCAAATTCATTAGATAGCGTGTCCAAATGGGCCATTGATTGATATACCACCAGTTGTCCACTTTCAACTTTACTAAAAGTCATGTCACTCTCCTTCCTTATAGCAGTCAACGTATCTTTAATGTTAATGGCTGTTTCTCGACTTTGTATGGCTAGATTGCGTACTTCACCTGCAACAACTGAAAATCCTTTTCCTTGCTCCCCTGCTCTTGCCGCTTCAATAGAAGCATTAAGTGCGAGCAAATTCGTACTGTCGGCCAATTTTTGAATTTTCTCTACCATTTCTTCAGTTGACCCTAAAGAATTTTTTAAAACAACCATCATATCTGCTACGTCCTTTATCGCCTGCGATGTCATCTGAATAAATTCGCCCATTGTTACCATCGTTATATGACTCGATAGAACACCTTTTTCTGTTATTTTCGCTCCCTCTTTCATCTTTGATGAAGAATCAAGTGAATGTTGAACAGCGAGATTAATATCTCGTAATTTATGTTCTATGAACTGAATCGATATATTCTGAGAACCTAAACCACCTGTAATTTCTTCACTAACATTACGTACCTCTTTATTACTACTTACAGCGAGACTGGATGAACGTAAAACTGTTTTGGTAGTGTGACCAATCTGCTTTGATAAACCATGAACTTCTTGCAATAAAGCAGCTATCTTGTCGTCTCTTTCGTTCTTCTCGGTCTCAAGTTGAGATGTGATTTTTTGTTTGGAGTGAATCTGCCATATCGTTGCACCTGAAGTTAGTAATAAAAACACAGCATGTAAAGATACCATTAGAAAAGAGTATTGTGTGGTACCAAAAACAAGCTCCGGCAACCAAATGAATCCTACGAAATGCTGAATTGCAAATAATACAGTCATAATTACGATCAGTTTTATTCGATCATAATAGGCAGCTGCAGCCAGAACCATGAAGATTGAAAAATGAAATTCAACACTCCCACCACTTCCACTAATAATTGAAAAACTCGAAAGTGTTAAAGTTAGTGTATTAAATAACGGGATTAATGCATCCCCTTTTTTCCTCATGTACAGCATAAATGCAGTACATAATGTCATGAAAGGAAGCAAAAAAAGTAGAAGTTGACCATAGTAAAGTGCTGTTGTCATCTCAAAACCAGATCCATGAGAGATCATATGATGAAAGGGATTAAATAACTTAGTAATAGAAAAAATAATAATATTTAATCCAACTGCCGCCGTAGAGAGCCATAGCATCAAACTGTTTTTCTTGTCTTGCATTTGCATAATTACTAAAACACCGTCCTTGATTTATTGTGCTAACGTTGTTGTCAGCCTGTCGTCAGACTTTAGTCGAGAATCAAGAATTATGCTAGCCATAAACTGATTCTTTGACAAGTTAACTTGCTTTAACTTTGAAGAAAGCTCTAAAGACTTTTTATTAAAGAGGAAGAATTGATTAAGTGATTGCAACATCATAACGAGCACGTAACTATATATAGATATAAAAGCACTTAGCCAAACGGGGATGAAGCTGCTCATGAATGATATTGGTGATAACCCTATAATCATCATAAAAACGAAAGAAAAGAGAACCTTGACTTGCCATCGTTAATGCAATGCTAATAAAGAATAGAGATAGATAATTCCAATCGTTTCTTGAAACTCTCAATTGAATGAACAAAAAAGCAATGCAAGTGCTATAAATACAGCAATAGCCCCAAGTTCAAAAGAGGCAATACAGTACGAAATACTCTTTCCTCTATTCCAATTTGCTGGTAGAACAATCATTCCCTCGATAAGGGAACCAAACCTTTCTCAGGAAACCTACCTTCTCTTAAATCAAGAACACCATTTTGTGCAGGAGGTCTATCTGGTTGTTTTACAAGAATAAGTATATTAAAACCTATAAATGAAATGACCCTCATAATGCTAAAGTACTTATACAATTGTTTCATTATTTCTCCTCATCATATTTTTTCTAAAATTCTAGCACAAAATACCTAGCTACTCCTATTGTAAAGGAATTTTCTTATGCAATAAAGGAATATAAACCTTTGTATTTCAAAATAATTCATGACCTTAGACCTACCCACTCTCGCAACATTCGGATGAATCAACTGATAGATGCGTTGAAATGAGTAATGCATTGATTAAAATCGGAATTGGATATAACAAAAAAACCGCATCTACGCGGTTTTTAATAGACCCCTATTCTTGACTTCCTACAATTAAATACAAACTCAAGCCTCATAACAATCCCTTCAAACTAACTCTAGCGGTAATTCATCATGTAGCTCGCGATAAAACTGTTGATTCCTGTCATTGATCCCCCTTCTTCTTGTGAACAAGCATATACTCCTCAAAATTGTCGAGACGCTCTTCCCATAAAATGCTGAAGGAATCAAACCATTCATCCAGCTCCTGGAACGGCCCGGCTTCGAGGCTGTATATTCGCAGCTGAGCTTTGCTGCGTGAGCGTACCATCCCGGCTTCGCTCAAGATGCGCAAATGACGGGATACGTGCGGCTGGCTAATACGTAGGGCTTGGACGATTAGTTGAATCGATTGAGTTCGGCAAGAGTAAGTAATGTTAACTGCATATTTGCTGATCTCATGACCTTAATATATACGATGGCGTATATACATCTATATATATATAAAAATTAAACTAACTTTCACTTTTAGATCTCATTAGACCGGCACTATACAAAAACCAGACCTCGCAAGGCCTGGCTTTTCCATGGTGGAAATGGAGGAGAGAAATTCGTCTCTAACTGATCATTTAAGGTTAGATTAATCTACATATTTTTGATCTCATAGATTTTTTGCAACGTATTAAGGTGCTTTAATTTATCTTCAGGCGACTCAGCGAACTTAATCCACTCCACAAATCGGTATCCGAACATAACAAGAATTAGTTCATAGATACAGGGATCGGAAATATGGGACACATCCGTATTTTCCGAAAAACCCCTGTAATACGCAGGAATGCATTTTTGGTAGTATTCGACCATATGACAGATGTTCGGTTCGTCAGCGATTAAACTCGCAATGTCCTCGCCCATATATCCCCATCCGGCGGTATCCCAGTCGATAAGTGCGACTTTACTATCCGAATAGAATATGTTTGCCACCCAAAAATCTCTGTGGCAAAGCACAATGGGCAGCTTTTCAATTCGACTAAAAATTTCGTCCGCATGGTTATCTATGTCTATAAGCATTTTACAAAGATGCTTCGGAATTTCGCAATCACCGGAGCGTATATAATCATACACAACATCCCATGATCTATACCGCAGGTAGTAGTTTTTCATATACTCAACTTTGCTTAAATTGGACAGACTCTTTAACACATTTGGTCGCTCCGTGTACAACTTGCCTTGAAATCTCCCCAATTCCAAGGCTATATGTTCATACATTTCCAAGGTCAGACTTAAGCCTGATACCCCATCAATATATTCGACCCATAATTGAATCTCATCTTCATTTACTTCGGCGTGATAACACTCCGGAGAACGGAACGAATCACTAAAAACCTTTTTGAAATCAGATGCATAGAGGTCGTATTCCCTTCGCCATGCATCCGGATCACCATATCGCTCAAATTTTTCCTGTGTTTTCCAAACTACCTTATACGGCAGACTCTCACCATCGGAAGTCTCAACCATGCCAGTTACAAGCTTAACATTTCCTACTGTTCCGCCTTGCAACTCTTTGAGCTGATAATCTGCACGAATTATCGTTTTGTCGAGCATTTTACTCAAGACTAGCTCCAGTATTTCGTTCTTTACAAATCTTTCATCATGGTTGTTCAATAATATTATCCTCCATTTTGTCCTTATTTCTCATTGAAATCGACGTTTGCCACACCCGTTTATCCATGAGATACCTCTGTCTATCATCCTGAAACACCATATAAGCAGTCATTAAAATCTCCTCTCGCGGGAAAAAGTTGACATACAATTCCACTTCTATAATGTGACATAACCCTTTGGGAGAAATCCAAGGAAAGTTTGATTATAACCAAATTTTAACTCCTTTGTTGTCTATATGTAGCTGGCTAGTCATCTTGCTATTAACACCCAATGAAAGCTAGATTATAGCCTATTTTTATCAATTACTATTTTGTTAAGCTGACTTGATCCTTCTAAGGGATTGTTACTTCCCTTCTCTTCATTCCTCCAGTTTCGCCTATCCAAATGGAGCCCAATAGTAAGCTGGCGCCGATAACCTGTTGAACAGTCATACTCTCGCCTACAATAAAGGCTGAAATCAATAGTGAAGTTAGTGGGTCGATATAACTCAATACAGCGATGCTTTGGCTTTTAAGACTTTTCATACCAGCAAAAAATAAATAAAAACCAATCCCGCCATGAACAATCCCTAGCACAAGTATCAAGATGACCGTAGTACCTGTAATTGAAAAGAAAGTGAAGCCATCGGTTAACAACACCAATGGTGTTAACACTATAATGGATAAGATAAGTTGGATCAGCGTAATTACCAGTCCGTCCAGGCCTCGTATAAACTTGTTGACAAGAGTCAAAGCAGCATAAAAAACCGCTGCGACTAGTCCATAGCCAATGCCGAGCAGATGATGCCCGTTTGTTTCTAACTTTCCATTTAGCAATATTAAGCTCAAGCCCAGCAAAGCAACGATGATACATATCGCCTTTTTGAGTGATAGTTTTTCTTTCAGTACAAAAGGTGACAAAACAATAACTAATATAGGCGCAAAATAATAACTTAATGCCGCATTGGCAATAGTTGTTTCCTTGTATGCCTGAAATAGAAATATCCAATTGCCACTCAAAGCAATGCTAGCCAAGAATAAAGCTATTGCATTTCTTTTCACCCTATACCACGATACTTTTTGTCTCTTCCATACGAATACGATAACTAAACATAGGGCTCCAACTAAGCTCAAAAATAATGCAATTTTACTTGAAGACATATCGATATATTTTGCAAACACACCTACTGCTCCGAAAATGATCATGGATAGAATGAAATATAGTTTCCCTTTCATTTAATACTCCTACCTGCTTTCTATAAATATGATGTTGAAAATCTTCCATGTTTCTTCTGTCCTACGTTAGTATTCTTACATTTGAGTTCAACTGTGTTATAGTGTAACATTCGACTTATCACCACAAAAGCGAATGTTTATCATGTATATCATGACGAAATCAGATACATCTTGGAGGGAAAATGACGTGGATAAGAATCTTCAGAAATATTTAGCATTAATTAAAACAGTGGAATATGGAAGTTTTACAAAAGCTGCTGAAGCATTAAACTATTCACAATCGGGTATCAGTCGTATGATTAATGATTTAGAAGCAGATTGGAAGATATCCTTGCTTCAGCGTGGACGGTCTGGCGTACGTCTAACATCTGAAGGCCTTAAAGTACTGCCATACGCCAAAAGAGTTTGTAATGAATATCAGAAATTGCAAACTCAAATAGATGAACTACACGGACTCCAATCAGGACTAATTCGAATTGGGACTTTTTCAAGTGTAGCTACCCATTGGCTTCCAAATATAATCAAAGCATTCCGAAAAGAATATCCGAACATTGATTACGAACTTCTGCTTGGCGACTATACCGAAATTGAAAACTGGATATTGGAAGGACGTGTGGATTGTGGTTTTCTAAGGCTCCCCACCCAAAGCAGACTGGATACGATCTTTTTAGAGCAGGACAAGTTTCTTGTTATTCTGCCGGAAAATCATTCATTAGCTGATTGTGATCGTTTTCCTGTCCAAGCATTAGGCGAAGACCCCTTTATGCTCTTGGAAAGAGGCGTGAAAAATGAAGTGTCGGAAATATTAGAACATTATCATGTCACACCAAAGGTACATTTCACGACATGGGACGATTATGCCATCATGTCAATGGTGGAAAGTGGTTTAGGTATCAGTATTTTACCCGAACTTATTTTGAAGCGTATACCCTACCGAATTATATCAAAAGAATTCGAAGTTCCGGCTTACCGTAAGATCGGTTTTGCAATGAAAGAAAGGGAATCTGCATCGCTCGCAGTCAAGCGATTTATAGATTATTTGCAGTATAGGAATGTTTCCGAGACTACTGAAACCCTTTAAAAAGCCATATTTTCAAATGAAACGCATGTCATCGGCTCTCCAACCTGCCAAAAAATTACTGCATAAGGAGCAACTCGGCAGGGTTTTTGGTTATGCTATAATAATCTTCATAATTTCATTCGTTTTTTCCCTGCCTCTCCTTCATATCGGCCCTGTAAGATGACTTACAAAGGCACGAGAAAAGGAGAAAAGCAGATGTACAAGAAAAGCTTGCTATTAGGTCTACTCATGGTTATTTGTTCGATTTGGCTCGGATGGGGAATAATCTGGTCTGCTGGGACTCTACAGGGGGCAGCTGACAATGGTGGCGGATGGAAAGAACATAAGTGGATTGCACACGCTTTGGGAGGCATTCATGGCTCCACTTATACCAACTCCTACGAAGCATTTATGACCAATTATCGTAAAGGCCATCGCTTGTTTGAAGCTGATTTGCTGCAAACAACAGACGGTGAACTTGTTGCCCGACATGACTGGTCCGGAAAACTCCAGCCTGATCTGGCAAATCTCAACGGTCGCACATTGACACTCCCGCAATTCGAAAGCTCACTTATTCGCGGTCGCTATCGCCCGCTTTCATTCCGGGATATACTCGATCTGATGCAAACCTATCCGGATTTTTATTTGATTACAGATACGAAAGAAACGGACCAGCTGAAAATTAAGCAGCAATTCACAACACTAGTTCAGGAAGCCCAAGCCGTTAATCCTGCATTACTGAACAGAATCATTCCTGAGATTTACAGCCCGGAAATGCACGAGACCGTCATGAGTATTTATCCTTTTCCTAATAAAATGTATTCACTCTACAAATCCGCTGCTTCGCCGAAACGTATTATTGAATTTGTAAAGGAAAAGCAGTTTACAGCGGTCGCAATGCCCCTCTACCGTGTATTTCTGAATCCGAATCTGGCCCTTGCATTAAAAAAGTCCGGCGTACAAAGCTATGTGCACACCGTTAATTCCGTTCCCAACATGAAGCTGCTGCAGAAACTCGGTGTGCATGGATTTTATACGGACTCGGAGACACCCCCAACCGTACTGGCGAATGAAATGACAGAGCCGCTGAAGCCCATATTGACAGGATACATGTCAGCGCTGTTTAGCATAAGCACAATAATAATGAAGGTGAAAAAATAATGGCTGCACATCATATTCTTGTCGTAGACGATGAACCGGAAATTCGCGAGGCCCTTGTGATCTATTTAAAAAGTGACGATGTAGATGTATTCGAGGCTTCCAACGGTGTAGAAGCGCTTGAAATATTGGAGAAGGAAACGATCCATCTCATTATCATGGATATCATGATGCCTCAGATGGATGGCATCAAGGCTACCTTCAAAATTCGGGAAACACAAAATATCCCGATTATTATGCTCTCCGCCAAGTCGGAGGCGAATGATAAGATTCTGGGGCTCAACATAGGCGCTGACGATTATATGACAAAGCCGTTCGAACCACTGGAGCTAATTGCAAGAGTCCGCTCGCAGCTAAGGCGGTTTACGAATTTGGGGTCATTTCGGATGATCGAAAGCGAGGACATTCTTGAAGTAAAAGGGCTTATCCTCAACAAAACGACCAAAACCGTTGAAGTGGACGGCGAGGATGTGCGGCTCACGCCGAAGGAATATAAAATTCTGGAGCTGTTGATGGAAAACAAGGGCAGAGTGTTCTCGATTGATGAGATTTACGAGAAGGTCTGGAATGAGCCGAGCTTTGCCTCTGACAATACGGTTGCCGTGCACGTGCGGAATATTCGCGAGAAAATAGAGATTAATCCCAAGGATCCGAAATATTTAAAGGTGGTATGGGGCATTGGATACAAAATCGAAAAAAAGTAAATCACGGAGCCAGATTCCGTCAGATTATGGGGTCATTCTGGCCGCATTATTGTTAGGCATTATGATTTGGGCGCTCCGCTTCTTCAATATTCTATGGATGAACGTACTTACTTTCGAGTTGATCATTACTTTTCTTATCGTTGTGATCCTGCTCATCTTAGCCGGCAAATGGTTCTTTCCCTACACTCGATACGCAGACTATCGTGACCATGTAGTCCGTATTTATTTGCAACTGCTGAGAAGATACCTTTCGGTGTGGCAAATATTATTTCTTGATGCCCTGATGACGTTCAAGTTTGTGGTTTTATTTATCCTGACGGCTTTTGCAGGAGGTTGTATATGGATTTTAGTTAATCATTCTTACAGTTATGATCTGAGGCTGGTTATTCCGTATGTTGTTTTATATCTTTTCATAGTTATACCGTATCTGCTGAACAAGCTGCAGCAGTTGATTAAAATTGTCAGGGGCACTCGGGACATCTCTCAGGGGAACATTCAGTCCGCCATTTCGGTTCAAGGCAAAGGAACCTTACCCCAACTGGCAGGCTATATCAATAATATGAAGCTGGGTTACCAGAATGCACTGGAAAACCAAATGAAAAGCGAACGCTTGAAGACGGAATTGGTGTCGAATGTTTCCCATGATTTGAAAACACCGCTCACCTCGATTATTAACTACGTAGACTTGTTGAAGAAAGAGGAGCTTCCCTCTGACAAGACCCGTTCTTATGTAGACATTTTAGACCGTAAAGCGTTGCGACTGAAAGTGTTAATTGAGGATCTGTTCGAGGTGTCGAAAATGACCAGCGGCATCGTGGAGCTGGATATTCAATTTGTTGATGTAGCAACCTTGCTGAAGCAGGCCATTGCCGAGGTAAGCAGCAGCTTCGGGGACGATTCCACTCCGGTCCGGGAGAAAGTCGCAAATCCCCATATTTATGCCCATCTGGACGGAAACCGGATTTGGCGTGTATTTGAGAATTTGATCGGCAATGCCAAAAAGTATGCTCTGCCGGGAACACGAATCTATATTTATCTGGATGAAACAGAGAACGATGTTCATTTTAAGATCCAGAACACAGCCTCTTATGAAATTGATTTCGCCGCGGATGAGCTATTTGAACGGTTCAAGAGAGCGGACGAGTCCCGCCAAACCGAAGGTTCCGGCCTTGGGCTCGCGATTGTGAAAAGCATCGTAGAGCTGCATGCCGGAAAAATCAGCATTGAGATAAATGGAGATCAGTTCAATGTAACACTGGACTTGCCCAAAACAAAAAGATGGAATCCTATTGTTCAGTCAATATAATCGGTCCATCCGCAGTAATGGCGATCGTATGCTCGTACTGTGCGGAAAGCGAGCCATCAGCGGTTCTTGCTGTCCATCCGTCGGCATCAGTCGTCATTAATGCTTTACCGACATTTATCATGGGCTCGATCGTAAAAACCATGCCCTCCTTCAAGCGGAATCCTTTTCCCGGATTCCCGACATGGGGAAAATTAGGTTCCTCGTGCATCTCCCTGCCTACGCCATGAGCGAGCAGATCGCGCACTACCGAGAATCCATTACGCTCGGCATGGGTTTGGACCGCGTGCATCACATCTCCAATCCGGTTTCCGACGACAGCCTTTTCGATACCCAGATATAAGCATTCCTTCGTTACCCGCATCAGCTTACGGGCTTCTTCCGACACCTCGCCGACCGCATAACACCATGCTGAATCGCCGATCCAGCCATCCGCTTCCGCCACGATATCGATGGTGACAATGTCACCTTCCTTGAGCGGCTTCCCGCTCGGAAAACCATGCGCAATAACGTCATTGACAGACGCACATGTCGCATACGGATAGCCGTTGTAGCCTATCGTATATGCCTTTGCGCCATTTTCCTTCAAGAACTGTACGGCGAACGACTCGATTTCATTCGTCGTAATTCCTGGCCGGATCATATCCGCAATTGCTTGATGAAATGCAGCCACAATTTGGCCGGCTCTTCTCATTTCTTCGATTTCTGTTCTCGATTTTAAAATGACCATTTTTACTCTCTCTCCTTAGACTGTATGCCAGAAAAAATCATATCGACGATCCCTTCCACATCGATTTCACTACGCATATCGTGGTGGATGTTTAATGCTGCGTAACCCACAAGAGAACCAAATATCAGATTTGCCCTTTTCTCCGATGATTGGGGACCAATTCCTTCTCGAATTATTTCGACAAACGGCAAATAGATCCGGTTCTGAAACTCACCAAAAAGCTTGCTGAATCGGTTTCCAGGGAAGTGATGAAAATTATCCGCAACCGTTTTAAGTAAAATAAATACAGAAGAATCCTGGATACACGTCCGCAGGAGCAGCCTGGAGAACGCCTCAGCTTTAAGTATACTCTCATCGTCCCCCATCAAAGCGGGCAGTACAGCCGACTCCGTGCGGTCCAGGGCATCCCACAGTAAATCCTCCAGCAGCATGTGCTTATTTTTATAATAATGATACACGGTTCCGTAGCCAAGCTCTGCTTTGACCGCAACATCGCGTACTTCTAATTGAATGCCCTTCTCCAAATATACTTCCGCAGCGGCTTGCATAATTTGATTCATCCGCATCTCCCGGATCGCATCATTTTGTTCTTTCGTACGTGGTGACATGGCTCCTCCTTTTTTAGACCTACCAGTATGTCGATTTAAAAACAATATACATCAATTCGAAGTAAGGATCAAGTACTTCAGCTCACACAGTCGGTTCAACTCGGTATAGTCTAGACCTAAAGAAGCCGCGATTTACGCGGCATTAAATGGGATAAAGTTCTTGCTAACCTTCTTATAAAATTAATACGTGTTGTATATATTATCACACTCACCCGCAATCGGCTCATAAAAACAGTGCTTCTTCCATCGTCCAGCGAGCCGCTGATTATACCAAGTGGGCGGACATGGTCCCGGATTATCGAATGATCCTGGACGGAAATACCATAGGGAATACTTGGCTGGCCAATTCCGCTCCCCATTCACAGAGCGTTGCGCCAGACGACGTTCCCTCTCTCTTGCATTTTGATAGTACATGCTATGCTGCAACGCTTCAAACGCATGCGGCTGGTTGATCATTTGGGGAATGGTTCGAATATCTTTAAAATCGGAGCAATCGCCTCTTATTCGGTTAATACCAACATTTCCAACAAGAAGCATCCCCATTTCGCCTTCGGTCTCTGCCTCAGCTCGAAGCAACCTTGCCAACATCTTAATATCCTGTTCCCTGGCTTTTACGACTGCCATTGGCTCACCTCTTTAGATTTCTAAACTCATCATATTGTAGGCAAAGCGGATGTGTTACTGGGTTGGCATGAAAATCCCGCACCTTTACCAGGAATCCGGATCTTGTATTCACTAGCGATATGCAAGCTGACATTGGGCATTGTTGCTGTATCCGGGTCAGCTTAATCAATAAAATATAAATAGTCCTCAAATTCGCCTTTGTGCCTCTTCGATCGATCGGATATCATGAAGAGAGAGGCCCTGTCTTTATAGGTAAGAAAAAGCCCTTGATGCCGATCGTTGGCAGCTTGTCGCGAATTGTGGACATGCCGTTTATTTTGCTAAGGAGGAACAACATCTAGTGGAAAGCACTGTGGTAGAAAAGGGACAAGAGCCTAAGGGCAAATTAGCGTTACTTATAGAAGTTTTAGCGGTGTCTGCAAAGCTGGGTCTTACTTCATTCGGAGGACCGATCGCGCATCTTGGTTATTTTCACAATGAATACATACTTCGCCGCAAGTGGATGGACGAACGGAGTTATGCGGATTTGATGGCACTATGCCAGTTTTTGCCTGGCCCCGCCAGCAGTCAGGTTGGAATTGGCATCGGCATCCTTCGCGCCGGACTTCTGGGCGGACTGACAGCTTGGCTTGGTTTTACGCTCCCATCGGTCATCGCTTTGGTTCTATTCGCCCTCCTATTGCAAGGAATGGACATTAGCAGTATGGGCTGGATTCACGGTCTTAAAATCGTCGCCGTAGTCATCGTCGCGCAGGCCGTAATTGGAATGGGACAAAAGCTGACTCCCGATCGCAACAGAGCCACAATCGCCGTCATGGTTGCGGCGGTTACCCTCTTGTGGCAAACTGCTTTTAGCCAGATTTTGCTTATTGTTATGGCAGGCGTTGTGGGCATAACTTTATATCGAAAATCTTCAACAACCCCCAAAACAAAGGATCTCTCCGTGCCTATAAGCCGAAGCGTTGCGATTCTCTGCCTAGCTATTTTCTTTGGTCTTCTATTTTTGCTGCCGCTCCTCAGGCAATTTGTAATTGCAGACTGGCTGTCTCTATTCGACAGCTTCTACCGTTCAGGTTCACTCGTGTTCGGCGGAGGGCATGTCGTGCTCCCGTTGCTTGAACGGGAACTCGTGCCAGATTGGATGAGCAAAGCCGACTTTCTAGCGGGCTATGGCGCAGCGCAAGCTGTACCTGGACCATTATTCACCTTTGCCGGCTACTTGGGAGCGATGATAAATGGAGTGACCGGCGCATTCATTGCTACTGCGGCTATATTCCTCCCTGCTTTTTTATTAATTGCAGGCGCGTTGCCCTTCTGGAACTCTTTGAGAAAAAACTCGAAAGTTCAGGGCGCATTAATCGGAGTCAACGCAGCGGTTGTAGGTATCTTGTTAGCGGCATTATATGATCCTCTTTGGACAACAGCGATTCTGACTCCTGCTGATTTTGTATTGGCTTCCATTCTGTTTCTGATGCTCCTATTTTGGAAAATGCCGCCCTGGATCATCGTAGTTGCTGGTGCTGCAGGCGGCACGTTGATATCTTTCATTTAATCAACATATGCCAGTAAAAAATAGATTAATTTATGGCGGATGTTGCTCGTTTCATCGTTTGATAATCAATCGCTCCACGAAATATTTCTCGAATTATTCCGTTTGAATCAATCACATAGGACGTAGGATAAGCAAAAATCTTGTACCTGTCGCTGAGTTCGCCTTTCGTATCCATCACAACTGGGAAGGTGCCCCCAAACTCATCAATAAAGGCAAGTACTACGCTTCGTTTTTTTTCCGTATTCGTTAAATTTACGGCAAGTACCACGATCTCTTCTCCATAATCTTCATAAAATCTCTGCATATGCGGCATTTCAACTCTGCACGGCGGGCACCAGGTTGCCCAGAAGTTAAGGATTACTTTTTGGCCTGTGTAATGGGAGAGCTTAACGGGGTGGCCGTCCATATCCAGCAATTCAAAGTTCGGCGCCCTGTTGCCCTTCTTTAACCCCGTTTCTATCTCATGCCCCATTGAATTTGCGCTTTGGTCCGATTGTTTGTTCTTAGAATTAAAATCGTAAAGGCCCCATCCCACCAACATTAGCAACGCTATGACCACTATCACGTTTTTTCGCATCTCGCACCTCGAATTAATAGACTAATGGCGTAAACTGGGCTAGCCATGCGCTTATTTTTTGCAGTTGCCCCGTAAAGACAAGCAAGCCCATACCGACCAGAAGCCAGCCATTGATTTTTGAGAACAGCGGCAGCCAGCGATTGATTTTTTTCAGAATGCCCAGTGAGTAAGTAAGTGCGAATGACAAGACGAGAAAAGGGATTCCTAAACCAATGGAATACGCAAATAGCAAAAACATACCGCTGTACAACGTTTCCGTCGACCCCGCTAGCAGCAGTATGGAGGACAACGCTAGCCCTACGCAAGGAGTCCAGCCAGACCCGAAGGCTAGTCCAAGAATAAAAGAACTTAGATTGCCTTTTTTTTGCGGCTTCGTATTGATCCAGTTTTTATCCATCATAAGAAAACGCAAGGTCAGCATGCCTGCCATCTGTAAACCGAAAATGATAATGAGCAAGCCGCTTAACTTCTCGATCCATTCTCGGTTGCCGGCAAAAAACTGACCAATCAGACTTGCGGATGCCCCCATTGCGACAAATATAACGCTGAAACCCATAATAAAACTGATGGAGCGGATCATAAGCAATTTCTTTTCAACATGGATTCGATTATCCTGAATGAAAGAGCCTGTTAAATGTGTCACATAAGCCGGAATGAGCGGAAAAACGCATGGCGAAAGAAAAGATAACAAGCCGGCTGCCAAAGCTATAATAAGTGTGGGATTTTCCATTAATGAATCTCCTTGATCTTCTTTTTATCTGGAAAGCTGCCTACTCCCAGTGCAATCATACAGACTAGAATAAAAATGATTTGCTCTTTCGTAAAACCTGCCACCCAGAACGTTCGATCTTGTTGGATATAAAATAAACCAATCATGCCCAGGCTGTACCAGAGCCAGCAATGGCTCACCCTTACTCTAACGCGGACTGTATTTCTAATGATGTACAGAAAAACTGCAAGCGCAGCATTAAAAAGTAAATATAGACTATAAAACATACCGTCAGCAGGTTCCGCAGCAAAGAGAAATAGCTGCTGGCTGCTGCTGAACGCGAGCCATCCTGTACCCAAGAGATCCATAGTTGTTCCAAAGGAAGTTCCGTCTATCCAAGTTCGAATCCATAAATAAGCAAATGATAATAACAATCCCAGCATGATGCCGCCATCTCCACCGTCAAAATAGATAAGAGACATCGGGTAGCGAAAAACGTTAACCGGGTCAAATAAAACCGGACTTAATTTCCAGGTCATAAAACCAAGAAGCAAAGCTTGGAAAAGCCGTTCGCTAATCTGCTTCTCTGCGCCAAGCACATGGAGACGAAATGTCATCGCCGCATAACCAATTACGGCGGATACGATAAAAATAAGCAGATAATAATTGAGCAGGAAAGGCCCCAACTGTATGATGTTCAATTTGCCCCTCCTCGTAAACACCGTATTCTTTCTTCTACTATTGCTTGCTGCTGTTCACGCTATATTTCCTCAGGACGACTCCAATCGCTTTAACGTGAACCAAAAGGTATGCTCCAAGCCATCTGTTGTTAATCCGATTTCGCCGTCATGCTGCTCTACGATCTCTTTTGCAATAGCCAACCCTAATCCGGTGCCTCCTGTCTCGCGATGCCGGGACGGGTCAATTCGGTAAAATCGCTCAAAAACCAGATTCGCTTGATCCCGCGGGATCGGCTGACCTTTATTGCTTATGGTTACGGTATAGTTCTGTCCCGCCGCTTCTCCTATTATGGAAATCCAGCCCCCATGATCGTACTGGATGGCATTCTGGATTAGATTGGTCACCACCTGCTTCAGTCCAATCTCGTCCCCTTGTACCTTTCCAGGCTCCAGACGGATATCGCTTTGAATGCCTTTGCCTTCCAGCTCCAGCTCGAAACGCTGGCAGGCAGCCTGCACAACGGTATCCAGGTTTACCAACTCTCTCAGAGGCTGATTTAACCTTTTGCCCTCCAAAATAGAGAGCTGATGCAGCTGGTCTACAAGTTTAGTTAAATGCATAGACTCCTCATGCAAAGAGCGGTATAGTTCAGGCTCGCCTTGGATGACACCGGAGCTCAGCGCTTCCAGATAACCGTTAAGATTGCTAAGCGGCGTTCGCAATTCATGCGAAATATCGCTTAACATCTGTCTTCTGCCATGCTCAGTTTGTTTCAGTGTCATAATCATTTGATTAAAATGGCGGCTGAGCTGTCCGGTCTCGTCGTTAGAAGCCACTTCAATCGGCTCAGGATACTTCCCTTCCGTCATGATTCGGGTTGACTTCATGAGCATTTGAAGCGGGAGAAGCACTTTTCGCATTAATATATAATAAATCAATGCAGCGACCAGAATGGCGATCAGGCTGGCGCGTACTAAGTAATATTGCATCGTGCTATTAAAAAATACTTGTTTCTCCTTGCCCACGAATTCGTACTGATCGACCAAAAAACAGGCGAAATCTTTGACAGACACGCCTACCAGCCAAATAACAATGGCAAGAACCAACCCATTGATCATCATAATCTTCCAAACAATACTCTTTTCCCAAAAAAACAATCTTCCTCTTCTAAAAAGCGACAAAGCGATACCCCATTCCTCGGATGGTTTCTATGAATTCGGGTGATCCCTGCATCCTTTTTATTTTTTCTCGAAGCTTGCTGACATGAACGTCTACCGTTCGCTCAATAACCAGTTTTTCGTCGTTCGGATACAATTCTTCAAGGATCTGCTCCCTGGCTACGATTTGGTTGGGATGTCTCATCAGAAAATGCAACAAACGAAATTCATGCGGAGTCAATAAGAGCAGTTCTCCGTTAAACTTGGCTTCCCCGCGCATCGGTTGTACAGTCAAACCTTTGTAGCTAATTTTGCTGCATGGATGAGGGGTGCGTCTTAATACCGTCTCTACTCGTACAACTAACTCCTGGGGGCTGAACGGCTTGGTTACGTAATCGTCCGCTCCAAGCTGCAAGCCTTTAATCCGCTCATGCTCATCCACTTTGGCCGTAAGCATAATAATGGGCACATCGCTCCTCAAATCTCCTCGTATCCATTGACAGAGCGCTTCCCCGCTCAGTCTCGGCAACATTAAATCCATGATGACAAAAAACGGATCATGCTTCTCATACATCTGCTGCCCCACTATGCCGTCTCCGGCCTCCACGACATCAAAGCCTGATTTTTCGAGATAAATTTTAATCAAACGCCTGATTTTGGGATCATCTTCTACAACCAGAATGGTCTTGCCCCTTGACTCCATCATGATTACCTCCGCTCACCTCTCTACTTCACCTGCTCCATTAACTCGTCAATCATCTCGTAGGTTAGCGGTCCAATTATTTTCTGCTCAACCTTACCGTCGGAGTCCAAAATAAAGGTCGTGGGGATCGTTCTCACTTGATACATGTTCGCAACACGAGATTCGCGATCTAACACAACCGGAAACGACAGCTCAAAATCCTTTATAAAACGCATCACGTCATCTTCATTATTTTCTGCCTGCGTTAAATTAACCGCGATCACTTCGACGCCCTCTGCCTGATGATCATCGTAATAGGCTTGCAAGTACGGCATTTCATCTATGCATGGCGGACACCAGCTGGCCCACATATTGAGTATGACTTTTTTGCCTTGTAAATCAGACAGCTTTATATCCTTGCCTTCTGGTGTTGACAATGTGAAGTCCGGAGCCGCGTTCCCACTATTCAATCCTACGATAAAGTCAGGTTCCGCTGCCATTTGTTCCTTTTGCGCATCACTATATGAATTGGATTCCTTATTGGTTATATCATATACACCCCATATGACGAGAAATAATAATGCGATGATGACGATTGTTTTTTTCATATCGAAGCTCCTCTTCCAGTTGTTGTCCTAACTATACAATTGAATTGTTAAGATTCGTTTAAGCACAGATGGAAAGTTAATATCTTTAAATTAAGATATATATCCGTACGAATGATTGGCTCATAACACCTGCTATTCTTCAGAATCAGAATTTTTCGATTGATCCCTCCGTTTCCGTGGCTTTCTGAACCAGGTGAAAAACGACAACAGAAATGCAGCCCCGGCAAAAAACACCGGCTGCGCCCAAGGATGTTTCAGCATAATATCGGACTTCCAAAATGCAATAAAAAGTGTCATTCTGTCACCTTCCCATTTGTCAGATCAGGCCTGTTTTCTTCGCATCCAGGATACAGCCATCAATACCATAGGGACAAAAATCATTAACGACAAATAGATGGGGCTGTACGGAACAATCTTCTCCACCACCGTAAAATGTACGATCACATTCGGCGCCATCGTAAATCCGAGAACAAACGCAATGATGCAGACCGGTACAATAAAGCGGCGGTTGGTTTGCGTATAGGTAAGCTTTTGAATACTTTGAACCGTGGCGAACAGATAAATGTAAGTTTTCAGAAAGGCCATAAAACAAAAGTAAAGAACACCTGTCGCATCCAGCTGTGTAATAAAATCCGCAACATTGATGGCTTGGATCAGCGCATACATAGGATAAGTAGCCCGTTTAAAAATCTCCTCGCCAAACACAGAGATGGCCATGGCATCCGTGTAGGCGATAAAGGAACCTGCCAGAAGGGTCGACAGAAGCATCGTTCGGCCTATGCGCCCCTTGGGTTTGACTGAAGTCCAGACCATCGCCAAAGCCAGCGACTACCCATAGGATTGAATGATCCCGAGCGGCCAGACCACCTTCCACACCCTGTTCCATCCTTTGTCCAGCAAGGGGAATAAGTTGTCGAGATCGACGACTCCTGAGCTTAAAATTAATATCACTTCTACAATATAGATCAGACCCAGAAACGGAAGTATAATTTCCGCCAGTCTCCCCATCACCTTTAAACCCAGAAAGAGAGCATATCCAATGACGATAATAAAGATCGCAAGAATGGCCCACGGCGGCGTGCCGGGCAAGATCGTCGAAGGCACCAAATTGTTGATGTCAGCGACGATCCGCCCTGCGATATACAGGAACAGCAACGGATGGAGCCAAGCAATAGGCGTTCCCAGCCATTTCCCGAATTGTTTGGGATAACATTCAATATAGGTCAAGCCCGGGTTCAGATTCGTTACACTGACATAGACCATGATGACGGCCGCTCCCAAAACGGTGGAAATCAAAACAGCCAGCCAGGAATCTCTGCCTGCCCCGGAGGCAAAACCAAATATGATAGTTGTCCCGATCTGCCGCTTCTGTAGCGGGCTCCTCAATCGATCTTGTATCCATTTCCTTCACGTTCAGAATTAAGGCTTGTGCGTAACCATCCAGCAGCACAACGAGCTCACCCGATAAAACTTTTTGAACGGAGGTTTGAAAATCGTCGCTCCAGCTTGTATGTGACGTAAAGCTGAGCTTGGACCGGATAGCCGCTTTATCCGCCTCGGTAAGCTCCCCGGATTGGCCAGTCAGGCTTGATTCAATGGCATATTTCAATAGATCCATATCAACGACACTGATATCACTCAGTCCGCTTATAAAAATAAACGCACCTTGCTGCGCTGAACTCAGCTCTAGCTGTCGCTGCTGGATATCTCCGCAGTTGTTAAAAACAGCTCGGAATTGTGTCAGATTCTCTTCCAAATCTGCACACAGCGTATAACTGTCAGCAGCGCTGTCTTGTCGCTCGTTGGGTACCAATTCAAAATCATCCTTTTTTTGCCTGACTGATTTTTATTAATATGATCCATCCTATTTGGTTTATACGAAAAGGAACGATATCAAATGTGTGACATCGCTCCTTTCAGCATCGCTTTTGCTTCTATATTTACAATATCAATAAATTTGTTCCATTTGGCGTCCTAGATGACAATTTGTTGATCTCTTGTGTAATTAAAACTCAAATAGCCATCGAGCCGCTCCTTGACGGCCTCCCACTCACTAGCCAGTATGCTGTAGAGCACGACATCATGTACGGTTCCATCGGGTTTAATTCTTGCTTGACGCAGAACTCCTTCTTGTACAGCCCCAAGTCGTTCGACGGCGCGCTGCGATCTGACGTTGTAGTGGCTAATTGAAAATTGGACGCGAAGCGTGCGCAAGTGTTCGAAGCAGTGTCCAAGCAAGAGCCTCTTGCATTCGGTATTGACGGAGGTCCGCCATACACGGGGCGACAGCCAAGTATAGCCGATCTCCGCATGACGATGTCCCTCGCTTATCGCTGCGATTCTCGTCGTGCCAACGATGAGACCTGTGCTTTTCTCGATAACGGCAAATGGAAGCTGGGAGCCTCCGTACCGCTCCCGCAACGCTTCGTCAACCAATGCATTCGCTTGCTCTATCGTTGTAATTTTCCGCCATGTAAACTCCCAAATTCTATCGTTGTGCAGCATAGCAGCCAACTCTTCCTTATGCTTCGGCTCAAGCAGCACGAGATCGATCGTGTGCCCCTTCAGTTTCATTACGACATCCATTATGTGCATATTCATAGGATTGCGCCGCCTGTTCGTTATGATTTTTTTCTCCTTCTATCATACCGGATTTCGAGCGGGCTGAGATTGGATGTTATGTAAAGCGACACTGAAAATTCCAGTATACCCAAAAGCCCTGCTTAGTCGATTTCGACCAGGCAGGGCTTCTATTTCGTTTAAATCCCGTCTATTTGTTAAATGTATTCACTGCCGCCCGCTTATCCGCCAGCATGCTGCCTGCTCCGATAGCAAGGGCCAGTCCAACAAGGATGGCTCCTACCCACGGAAGCGATGCCAGCGACAGATGAGTAATGACCCACCCGCCGATAAAAGCACCCATCGCATTGCCGAGATTCCCGGCAGAGTGGCTGGATGTGGAGGCTAATGCCGGAGCGTCCTTGGCGATGCTCATGATACGCACCTGTAATCCCGGCATTACGGCGAAGGCACCCGCGCCCCAGACAAAGATCGTCACAATCGCAGCAATCTCGTTTTGGATCGTAAAGGTTAACGCCGTTAATGCAACAACGACGACGGCATAGGTTCCAAGAAGCGAAGGCATGAGCTTCCAGTCCGCCAGTTTGCCGCCGACGATATTGCCGATGGTCACGCCTACGCCAAATAATACCAGTATCCAGGTGACACTATGCTCGGCAAATCCCGTAATATCAACGAGCAATGGCGTAATGTAAGTGAAGACTGCGAATAGCCCCGCATTGCCCAGCACACAGATGAGCAGAAATACCATCAGCTTCGGATTGACCAAAGCCGCTACCTGCTGAAGAATGCCGGTCGCCTTCGGCTGTTGCAAACGCGGTATTAATAGCATGATGCCGATCAAGGCGATGACTCCCATCAGGGCAATAGCTCCAAAGGACGCTCGCCATCCAAAGTTTTGCCCGATGTAGGTGCCTAGCGGTACACCCAAAATATTCGAAATGGTCAGACCAGCCATCATGACGGATACAGCGCCTGCTCTCTTGTCCGGCCGTACCAAGCCTGCCGCAATGACCGCCCCCACACCGAAGAAGGTGCCGTGCGTGAGTGCAGTGAGTACTCTTGCACCCATTAGAAAGGCATAGTTCGGTGCGATTACGGCTAAGCCGTTCCCCGCAATAAAGAGCAGCATAAGTACGATCAGCAGCTTTTTCTGCGGAATCCGGTGAGTCAGCAAAGTAAGGATTGGGGCGCCGACTGCCACACCTAACGCATACATCGTGATCAACTGGCCCGCCGCGGGTATGCTGACGCCCAAATCATTCGCTACGTTAGGCAGAATGCCCATAATAACGAATTCGGTCATACCGATGGCGAAGGCACCAACGGTGAGTGAGATCAATGAGATCGGGAAATTTCCTTTCGCCTCTCCCGGAAGGCTTTTGTCTTGTTGCTTCAATTCCATGATGCTATTACTCCATCCTTTCAATCTGATCAATCATACAGGAAGCTTCAATGCTTGCATTGGTCCATAATGAGCATTCTACTAGAAGTTAAACGAGTTGTCTGTACTGTATACAAATAAAAATCGGACACCCCTGCACTCAAGTAAAGAACAGGACAAAAAAGCCTGCTTCGTCGCAGACTTTGCTTCTCTTTCATCCAGTCCTATTCTATCCCGTTATTCCTCAGAATCGGAATCCTTCGAACGCTCTTGCCGCGGTTTTCTGAACCAGGTGAAAAACGACAACACGATTGCAACCACGACAAAAACGACTGGCTGTACCCAAGGAAATTTCAGCATCATTTCAGATTTCCAAAACGCAATGAAGCTTGCCATCCAATCACCTTCCCGTTTGTCAGATCAGACCTGTTTTCTTCGCAGCCAGGATACCGCCATCAGTACCATCGGAATGAAAATCATTAAGGATAAATAAATGGGACTGTACGGAACGATCTTCTCCACTACGGTAATATGGACGATCACATTGGGCGCCATCGTTAAGCCGAGTACAAACGCAATCACAGTAACAGGCATAATAAAACTGCGGTTGCTCTGCGCGTAGGTTAGCTTTTGAATACTGCGGATCGCAGCAAAGAGATAAATATAGGTCTTTAAGAATGCCATGAAGCAAAAGTACAGAACACCTGTCGCATCAAGCTGTGTAATGAAATCCGCAACGTTAATGGCTTGAATTAACGCGTACATGGGATATGTCGCCCGTTTGAAAATCTCTTCTCCAAATACGGATACTGCCATGGCATCCGTGTAAGCGATAAAGCTTCCTGCCAGAAGTGTCGACAGAATCATCGTTCGGCCCACCCGTCCTTTGGGCTTGACTGAAGTCCAGATCATCGCCAAAGCAAGCGATTCCCCATAAGATTGAATGATCCCCAGCGGCCAGACCACCTTCCAAACTCTGTTCCATCCTTTGTCCAGTAACGGGAATAAGTTATCGAGATCGATAACTCCGGAGCTCAGAATTAATACCACTTCTACGACGTAGATGAGACCTAGAAGCGGAAGTATGATTTCGGCTAGTCTCCCCATCACCTTTAAACCCAGGAAGAGAGCATATCCAATGACAATGATAAAGATCGCAAGAATGGCCCACGAAGGCGTGCCTGGCAAAATCGTCGAAGGCACCAAATTGTTAATATCTGCGACGATTCTCCCTGCGATATACAGGAACAGCAACGGATGGAGCCATGCGATAGGCGTGCCCAGCCATTTGCCGAATTGTTTCGGGTAACATTCAATATAGGTCAGACCCGGGTTTAAATGAGTTACACTGACATAAACCATGATGATGGCTGTTCCCAAAACGGTGGAAATCAAAACAGCCAGCCAGGAATCTCTTCCTGCCCCGGAGGCGAAACCAAATATGATGGTTGTCCCGATTTGATAGATAATGGAGATGGCCAGCAATTGGTGCCTAGAAATCGTATCCATAACGAAATATCCCTATTCCTTATGCGGATTTAATGGTTCTATTTTTCCAATTCTTCTTCATCCACAATGGATTCATTCGCACGTCCTGTCCCGATGAGCTTGAATGTGGCTTTCGTGTTGACTTCAATATTCGGGAATTCCTCTTCCCATCTGGACACGTATGTTTTGTTCCAGTCGTTCTTATGCTGACGGTGCAGGATATTCCCAAAACCAATGACATCCGACTTAAACTGCTTTTGCAGTTTTGTCACCGTCATGGTAACACGGTTTTCGATCTCTTTTTCAAGCGCCTGTTGAATGATGTTCAAATTGTTCATTTCTTTTATGCTTAACTTGGTTGAATTTTCGAATAATTCTCCGGTCATTTTAACCGATATATCAAATTGAATCTTCTCCCCTGATATTTTCGATTTGAACTTGGTTTTCGCACCGTTAACCTGAACGCTTACTCTACCAGTCGATTTATCCTTCCCGGGAATAGCAACAGTTAGAATAGCGTTTTTCATCCTGTTTCTAAGCCATAATAAACATTCGGCCTCAGGGCGATCCATCCATCCAAGTAATTTGTCCTTGCGATAAATTCCGACACCGACCAGTCCCAGGCCCATCTCGTCTTCTTTTGTCGGGTCGCCATTCGGATCACTCATAGGGACGATCTGCATCTGTGAGCTTGTAGGCTCTATTCCTTTTTCAAATAAGCGGTAAATAAAATCTCTGATACTGGCGGTATCCAGCATGCTTGCTTTCTCTTCCTCCCGCATCTCCTCTGCTGTGAAAATTTCAAAGTTCGCAGGAACTTTCAATAATTCGGCAGCTTCTCCCCTTGTCGTCAGCAAAAAGCTGTTCCCCCGAGCCTCCCGGTGCCTGGAGAAAAAGTCTATAGCGGGTGCAAGCCCGGCTCTGGCCAGTTTTTCACCGACAATAATGACTCGATTATGAGAGAATATAATAAGACGCGGGATTTTTTTATCAAGAACGTTAAAAGCCTCCATGATCGTATCTCCTCTTGCAGACATAATCAGAGTAGCCTTTTCACTGGAACCGCCTTTTTCACTCATTCCCTTGGTCATTTTCATTTTCAGAATCTGAACACTTAATTTGTACTTTCCATCTTGAGCAAGATCTATTGCTGATGCTGTGACGATGGCGACATCGTTTAATTCTATCCTGCTCCAGCAGCCGGTTTGCAAAATAAGGATCAGCAGCGTAAGCAACAGAAGGATCGATTTTCTCATCACGGTACCCTCTCAGCTCGATCTAGGTGACTTCTTCAGCTTCATCCAATTGGCCCGAAAAAGAACATCTTTGAGTTCACCTGCACGTAAAGGTGACAACGGCGCCATATAGGGAACGCCAAATGACTGGAGATGGAGCATATGAAGCAGCAGCAGCAGAACCAGCATTAATATGCCATAGAGGCCAAATGTTGCAGCTGCGATCATCATCGGAAAACGAAGCAGCCGGAAGGCTAGCCCCAATTGAAAGCTTGGAAACAAAAAAGAAGCGATACCGGTCATCGATACGATAATCAATAGCGGTGAGGATACGATTCCAGCTGCTACAGCGGCCTGACCGATAACCAAGGCACCCACAATGCTTACCCCTTGTCCTACTGGACGCGGCAGACGGACACCGGCCTCCCTTAATCCCTCAAAAGCAACCTCCATCAGTAAAGCCTCAACAAATGCGGGGAATGGTACCGTTTCCCGGGAAGAAGCGATACTGATGAGCAGCATCGTCGGTATCATTTCGTGATGATAGGTTGTTAGTGCAATGTATAGAGATGGCAGGAGCAGTGAGGAAACAACCGCTATAAAACGCAAAATACGAATAGCAGAAGCAACAAAATATCGTTGATAATAATCTTCAGGCGTTTGAAGCAGTTGAAAAAAGGTGCCCGGGACGACAATTACGAAGGGCGTATTGTCAACGATAATAGCGACTTTTCCTTCCAGCAAATTCCCGACTACTTTATCCGGACGTTCGGTCACTAACACCTGCGGGAAAGGAGATAAGGAATGATCCTCAATCAGTTCTTCCACATATCCGCTTTCCAATATGGCATCAATTTGAATTCGGCCTACTCGTTCCTTCACTTCTGTAATTAAACTCTCTTTTGCAATGCCCTCCAGATAGGTAATCGCAATATCGGTGCCGGATAGCTTTCCAGCCGTAAACATTTCCAGCTTTAGCTGCGTCGTTTTTAGCCTTCTGCGAATCAGGCTGATATTCGTGCTTATGTTTTCTTGAAAACCGTCCCTAGGGCCGCGGATTACAGCTTCCGTAGCCGGTTCTTCAATGGATCTGGTCTCCAGTCCTTTCACGTTCAATAATAAGACTTGTGTGAAACCATCCAGAAGCACGGCAAGTGCTCCCGATAAAACCTCTTCGACGGATGTTTGAAAATCGTCGCTCCAGCTCGTTTGTGACGTGAAGCTAAGCTTGGACTGGATGGCCGCCCTATGTTCCTCAGTGAGCTCCTGAACAGCTCCTGTTAGACTGGATTCAACAGCCTGTTTCAACAAGTCCATATTAACGGCATTGATATCCCCCACACCGTTTAAAACAATAAATGCACCTCGCTGCGCTGTATTCCATTCGAACTGCCGGTACTGGATGTCCCCGCATTTGTCAAAAACAGTCTGAAATTGCTTGAAATTTTCATTCAAATCTGCACTCAGCGTATAACTGCTGGCAGCGTTTTCTCGTTGCTCGCTGGGTGCCATTTCGAAATCATCCTTTTTTTGGTTAACTGATTTTTATTAATATGAGCTATCTGTTTTCGGATTATACGAAAACAAGCGATATCACGGTGTGACATCGCTTGTTCCCTGCATTTCAAACCTGACTATAGCGTAGATTCATCCCCACTCTAACATTGTGATTACATCACTATTTCTCAGGGGGGAATCCATTTCTTCTAAAGCTTATTTTGCAAGTTTGTTTTCATAAGGGAGGCGATCTTTGATTCATGTCCATTCTTAATCTGTTCCAGCTGTTTCATAACAAGTTCTTGTCGTTGAAGGGAATGGTTCTGACTTAACTTTGCTTTTCCCTCTATCTTGTTCATTCTTATTTTAAATCCTTGAATTCCTTTACTCATCCCTGCTATGAAGTCTGTGTCTATATCTTGAAATTGATAACGACTATCTGGAGCTTCATACTTCATTGTCATTTCATGCAAGGAATTCATTAACTCCTTTTCGTCATCTATAAGTATCACTTCGCCATATACATGAACAGTCACATAATTCCATGTTGGCACTGCTATTTCGGTTTCATACCATGAAGGAGAGATGTAGCAATGCGGACCATGGAAGATGGTTAATACGTTTTGATTACTTATATCCTTATACTGCGAATTTGAACGTGCAAAATGCCCGTATAAGTATTTGTTTTCCTGATCCAATAGTAATGGTAAATGTGAAGCGAAGGGTTCTCCATTATGTTGTGAAAAAAGTGTTGCAAAACTGTTCTCTCTAATAACTGCATAAACCTCTTCTGGATCCTCGATTTTAAAGTGTGACGGAATATACATGATTTTCACCTCCTCGTTGATTACTTAGACAAATTATATAGGTGTCAGATGAGCCAAACAACTACTCCTCTTGGAGTGGCAGTTTAGTACTCGCTCATAACGGGCTTGCAGCTTACCAGACTAGCATTTCATTCTCGGCCTGCCGTTCGCGACGGAAGCGCTGGACCCACTCCTCGGCTACTTCGTCAGCGAGTTTATCATACGCAGGCGGCGCAACGATGACGCCTTCATCTTGAATTTCCAAAAATGCCAATACCCTTCTGACTGTCGCTTCATATTCGAATATAAAGTCTTCATAGACGATCGTCAGCGGCACGATGCCTGCCTCGGAGAAGAAATCCTCCAGCGCAGCTTCTCGCAGCGTACATTCCAACAGCAAATGATTAATCGCTTCATAATTGTAGCGGTTCGCAAGATCAACCTCACTCGGTTTCTCACCGCGATTACGATGCCATTCGTCAGAGACGATTGCACGCCACCACGAAACAGCCAACCTTACTTTGTTCCTCCGCGTCATATAGATATGCTTGTTGCAATTCGGGAATGCGGTATTCCAGATGTCTGCCCGTGAAGTCTCCTTTGGCAATTCGAAGATATCGCGGAACACGTTAATCCATTCCTTCTGGTAGCTAGTCTTCAGACCGAAGACACCATTCGGGGAAGTACCCTGTGCCCACATCTGTTCCATATCTTCAACTTTCATCTCGTGAGGCTTCAGACCGTGCAGCCACTCCCCTACGTGGTTGCCTGCCACTCCTGTCGATCCAAGAGCGGCGCCCAGAAGCGTGCTGCCTGTGCGCTGCGAAAACCAAATGGTATAGCTTTGTGTGGGTCTCATCTAAACTTCATCCTTTCTTTCATCGCTTTTTTGTGTTGCGTGTATTTCAATGAATGTTACAAGTTCGGCTATGCAAGCATTGAATTCGTTCCCATCAGTATGAATGGTAAGATCGGGCTGTACGGGTGGCTCGAATAGAGCATTAATTCCCGTGAAATTCGGGATATCGCCTGCCCTTGCCTTACGGTATAGCCCCTTGGGATCGCGTCGCTCGCAAGCCGCAAGCGAACACATCACGTAGATTTCCGCATAATCATCGGAAGCAAACTGCTGCTTCAACTTCCTGCGGAATGATTCATAGGGCGTTATCATGGATACGAGAACGACGAAGCCTTGTTCTAGAAATAGCTGCGCCACTTCGGCGGCTCTTCGCAAGTTTTCACTGCGATCAGCATCCGAAAATCCGAGATCACGATTTAATCCTTTTCGCAAACGATCGCCATCCAGCACTACGCAACGCATACCGTGCTTTGTAACGAGCTCACGCTCGGCCGCAAGGGCCAATGTCGTTTTGCCTGAACCCGATAAGCCTATAAACCAGTAGATCCCTCCGCGATGTCCATTGATATATTCACGTTCTTGCCTGTTCATGTATTGCTTCCTCCTTCCTATCGAAGATATACAATATAACATGTGTGGGAGAACGACAAAAAACCGCAGACGAACAATCGTTCATCCACGGCTTTAAGCTTGCTTCCATGAGCTGGCACATGCGAACAAATCTCGCGCCCACTCGATCACGCAAACAATCGCCATAATGAGGAATTGTTCTTGACTTGCGCAACACGTAGCGCGGAAACAGTAAACAAACCCTGCAAACCTGTGCAAGTTGTTTTACCTAAGGGCTCCGTCACATGCATGCGCTATTCAGATATCGATTAGCCGATAGCTGCTGTCAAGAACGTCATCTTCATGATCCCACCATTCCATCTATTTGTTTCCAGTATAAATGTCAGCGGTTCTTTTATCACGGTAAACTATGATTATAGTTGTGCTTAGTCATCATCTAGCGTGACTTTTCGGACATTCCTTCTTGTCGTTCTCACTCTTTCATAACAGGCAGATCCTTAATTCCTTTCAGTATAACCTCAAGGCCCCACCAGAAACGTTCCATGACCACAACATCTCCGGAAAACAGATATTCATTCATACTATGAATAAGCGGAAACCGCGCGGAATCCACATTTTTCAAAGCAGCCTTTGTATTCGACAGCTTAAAGGAATCATTTTTTCTCCGTGAATGCTGTTCGAACGCTACAGAAGTAACGTAGAGCAACATCATATCAGCACCCCATGCTGCAGATTGTGGATTGATCTCTCCTTCACGTAACGCTTCAAGCACGAATTCAAGCAGCTTTAGGTAATTCTCCCCTTCTGGCAAAATGGTGAATGAAATCTCTGCTAGGCCCGGTTGCTCCTTCAACAGTTGGAAGTAAGCCTGTAAGACACCGAACAATCGCTCCTTCCATTCCCCATCAGAAGGCAGGGTCAATTCTTTAAATCCGTAGTCAAGCACATAAGAACTTAATTGACCCAGATTATTAAAGTAGACATATAGGGATGAAGGGCCCGTATCCAAGGCTTTGGCTACTTTACGCATGCTCATGCCCTCCATACCCTGCTCCTTCAGAAGCTCAAAAGCGGTTTTGACAATAAGCTCACGGCTAAGCGGCTCTTTGGCTGGGCGATTGCGACGGCTTACAATTACTCGATTAGAATTATCCATATTTCTGTTATAATACACCACCATTAGAATTACAATGATTTCAACTTATTCATTGCGGTGAAGGCTGCTCTTGAAAAGAATTCATTAAAGTAGTCAGTTGATCGGCGGCATTCTCACCAAAACAAATCTGTAGGCTTGCATCGGATTCCTCGGCTTTGGTCGATGAGAAGGCATACATGATATCTTCGTACTCCCCAATAGCTTTAGCGTAATCATCAGGATGACGGTTAATCGCCTTAGCGAGCTCCAACGCATCAAACATCGCCAAGTTCACGCCCTCGCCCGCAAATGGAGACATCACATGGGCAGCATCACCAATAAGCGTTACACCCGGCTGGCGTTCCCACTTGAAGCCAATCGGAAGCATGTATATCCTTCTAGGCAAAATCAAATCACTGGCATAATGGATATATTTTTTCAATTGCTCATCCCAATCATGAAACAATTCCAGTAATTGTTCCTTAGCTTCCTTCGGATTCTCTTTAAATGGAATACCGCAGGTATCTAGCCAATCTCGCTCCGCTCTGAAGCTGGCATACACTTTAATGCGGCCATCCCCGTTTAATTGGCCTAGAATTCCTTTATGATCATCCAGTGCGAACATCTTGCCTCGTTTATTAAAGTCAGCCAAGTCTGGATATTGATTGGCTGCATCCAACACATTCAACTCCACCATCGTCAGCCCCGAGTATTCCACATCTTGATCGGTTAGCAGTGGCCGCACATGAGAGAATGAGCCGTCCGCACCAATCAACAGATCAACCTGATCCACAAAACCATTAGCGAAATGAAGCTCCGTCATCCCATTATCGAGAGTAAGAGCTTTTTCAAGCTTGTATCCATATTGGATATGCTTTGTACCCAAAGCATCCAGTAACAGGCTGCATAACACGCCACGGTCGATTTCCGGACGATTGCTTCCAGGGTCATCAAGCTCAACCGTTTCTTCCAGATACATCTTCCCGGTTTTATCCATTAACCGAAATTCTTCTCCCTCATAACGAGCGAGGCTGTGGAAAGTCTCATAAAGACCTGCTTCCTTCAAAGCAGCTTGGCCAGACTCCTCGTGGATGTCCAAAGAGCCGCCTCGTTCCTTATTGATATCTTGCATTTCCCGTTCATAAATGACAGAAGGAATACCGTATTGTTTCAAAAGCAAGGCGAGTGTTAATCCTCCGGGTCCGGCCCCGATAATCGCAATTTTCTTTGGTGTATTCGTCATAAGATATCTCTCCTTTATACTACTTCTTATAGATAAGAGCCATTAAGATTCTGATTTTTTACTCAAAAATAAACTTAACAGCAAGCGGCTAAAGCAAATAATAAAGTCATCCAAAAGGTGTCGCCGTAAGCTTTGGTCACTCGATTTACAAGTTCTATGGGTGCTGATTTGAGTACATTTGTATTGAGTTGCATCGTCGTCAAGTCTTGGCCAAGTCCTACGAAACTAAACTGCACATCAAGTACATTGCACTTGTATCAACTGAAATATGCGTTAAAGCGAACTCAACGTCCATTCATTTTGCCAGCTCTTATCATCCAACGATGAATACTGAATACTAACGATGCAAATACGACTGGGGCAATGATCGCGCCTATAACATCCAATTTCATTCCTTTTGCTTGGTGTTGAATGAGGAAGGTAACGCCATGCTACGTCTTGCCAAGCGCTTTCCCCATCAGACAGTGATGCCGGCTTCTCTGTCTGTTGGAGCAATCATTCTTAACGCCTGCACTATCTGTTATATCATAACGAACACTGTTCGTAAAGAACATAGTTCGTTATGGTAGGAACCACATTTTCACTTGAGAATAAATGAGAGCTTCGAATGAGCGCTTCGCAACCTTTTTATGGAAGATACGTCTAATGGTAACGAAAGGTATTTTCATACAAAAGGTGCTGATCAATCATGTTTTCAACGGATAGGTTCACTCTTACACTTGTAGCTAAAAGTGTGACCAGGCTGTTGCTTGCTGCTACTATCGCCTATGGAACGATTACTGTGGCAGATGTCGTGCCAGCCCATGCATCCGAGACTGCTTCCATCACACTCACGAATAACAAACAAGCAATTGAACATGCCAAATCCTTAAACGTATTGCCAGAAGGCACAATCGTCACGAAAGCAGAGAAACGACACAGCGGTGAGTGGGAAATTTTTTATACAACGGATGAAAAGGACAAAAACGTACGGAATCATCATTTGGGAGAGATATGGCTTAGTGCGGAGAACGGCGAAGTACTGTTTTATAAAGCCAGTATGTCTAGCGATACCGTCTCATCCGATAAAGGGGAGCAACAGGTATCCTTCGAGGAAGCGGTACTAATAGCGGATCGGTTCATTCAAGAACTGACATGGAAGCTTGGGAGTGATACCTGGATCTATAACTTCTATCCTCGCTCCAACTATTTTGATTGGCGTGAAGGTGCTGCAAGCGAAACGTCCGAAAGACGCTTTCATGGGATTAACTATCATCGAGCTCACGAAGGAATCCGTTATGAGAGCAACTATTTAGGAATCACTGTCGATAACGTAACCGGTAATGTACAGTCCTATAGCGTTTTCTGGCAAAAAGCGAATTTTGAATCGAGTGCCAACATGATTTCCTTTGACAATGCTGCCAAAAAGATGTTTAACGACGTGATACCATTCTTGAATTGGAGTGACAATACGGGCACCAACAAAAAGCTTGTGTATTCCCTGCATGATTATTATGTGATGGATGCAGCCGGTAAGTTCCCAGCATCGCTGAATCAGGAGACGCCTCCTTTCACAGACAAAATCAAGCCGCACTACCAGGCTCAACTTGCGAAGCTTCGTCTGCTGTCTCTCTATGAATTAGATCGGTCATACATAGGAGATGGTACAACCAACAAACCGTATTATAAACTCCGCATAAAGCCGGATGTTCCCGTGTTCTCGGCGTTTTATAACGCCGTGCAACCCTCTATCGATGCGAATACAGGCGAGTGGCGCGATTTTCTGAACGAACCTGTTACAGCTGCTTTTCCACCGGTTGGCGACTGGCTCATCGATACGGCTGTTCCAGCACGTGCGGTTGGTTACACCGCTGCGGTCGTCTGGAACCATGAACTGCTAGAGCTTGCGAACGAGCCTATCATTCAGAATGGCTATACGATGATACCGTTTCGCGAACTGCTCACGAAGCTCGGCGCTAAAATCACATGGGTTCCCGAGAAACGATTAGTGAGAGCCAGCAAAAATGACACGGTCATTGAACTTACGATTGACTCCGCTACGGTAGTTATTAATGGCAAGGCGCAAAAGCTTGATACGCCAGCTCGAATTACCGGCGGCCGAACCTATATTCCTGCAAGACTTGTGCTCGAAGCATTTGGCGCGCAAGTGACCTGGAACGTGGATTCTAGACTCGTGCTGGTCACGACCGATAAAAGTCTCCCACAGCTTACAGCAAAAGAAATGAAGCAGCTTCGCTTTAAAGCGCATCTGAACTGGCTTGGGTAGATAATCATCAATGAAAAATAAGAGCTATTGGAAGAAAGGACCATCCTTAAGCGGATGGTCCTTTCTTAAATTCCGTCTATTCTTCTGCTCCATAAGTACAATTAAACCTGTCTTTGAAGCTTGACATTACATTCCGCGTTTGTCGCAGTAGCGTACTCTATATAATTCACAGAGCCGTTAAAGTTCAGATATGCCTCGTATCGCTTGCGGATTCCGGGTAAAGTAATCCATTCTAGAACCTCTTCCCTTGGGACCCATTTGCACTCGCTCGTCTCGTCAGAAGTAGATAGCTCTCCCCCCTCTGCTTTGCACACGAAATCAAACATGACCTTCGTTGGTACATCCGTCACACCGTCATACCACTTATGGATCGCTGTATTAGATACAACGCCAACTAAATGGCTGACAGTGGCATCTATTCCACTTTCCTCTTTGATCTCACGAATCACGCCGTCAATCAGGTTTTCTCCCACTTCCGTTATTCCGCCAGGATACACCCAGCCATCGTCGTGGGCTTTTACCAATAGGATGTTTCCAGCTCCATCTTCTACAATTCCGCCTGCCGATACAATATGTGTCGGAAACATCATTTCTCGACCTCCTAATACGTAGGGTTGTATATTAGTTCCATATGATTGCTTCGCATTCCTGCCTGCACGTTATAAAAAAGCACCTCCCAAAAGCCTAAGCTTCTAAGAGGTGCTTCCGAATACTCATTGGAGTACGATATGTCGAATCAATACAAGGTTTGGACCGATTGAGGTGAGAAAGGAATAAGCTCTTCCACCCGGCCATCCCTAATCTTGCTGACCCAAGCCGGATCCGCAAGCAGCGCTCTGCCGATGGCGACTAGATCAAACTCCTGATTCTCCAGCTTGGGAATCAAGCCGTCCAAGCTTGCGTTCCCGGAGCCGCTTCCGGCCGAGAAGAAAGTCGTTACGTCCCCTTCGAGCCCGACGGAGCCCACTGTAATGGTCGGTTTGCCGGTCAACTGCTTCACCCAGCCTGCGAAATTCAAATCGGAACCTTCAAATTCCGGCTCCCAGAAGCGTCGCGTCGAACAATGGAAAATATCCACACCAGCGTTCACCAATGGTTCGAGGAATTGCTTTAACTCCTCTGCTGTTTCTACGAGCTTCGCCGAATAATCGATACCCTTCCATTGCGAGATACGCAAGATAATCGGGAAATCAGGGCCTACGGCTTCGCGGCAAGCTTTCACAACTTCTGCGGCAAATGTCGTACGCGCGATCAAGCTGCCTCCGTATCGATCTGTTCTCTGATTCGTTTTCGCCCAGAAAAATTGATCGATTAAATATCCATGAGCGCCATGCAACTCAATACCGTCAAATCCCAAACGCTTGGCGGATGCGGCTGAATTCGCGAATTCTTGCACGATATGTGCAATTTCTTCTTCCGTATACTCATTCACGTTGCCACGAGCGCCCATATGCCAGATTTGAGGAGCGATTTTACCTCCCGCATCATGTACTTCGGATACGACATTCGCCCAGCCATTCAAAGCTTCTTCCCCGTAGAAAAATGGGACGTCCTTCTGATTGCTCGAATCGGCATCGTTAATGACTGTGCCTTCCGTTATGATTAATCCGACTCCGTTCTCTGCTCTGCGACGGTAGTAAGCAGCGACATCCGATCCGGGAACGCCGTTAGGTGATTTTTGACGTGTCATTGGTGCCATTACCGTTCGGTTAGACAAGGATAGCTTGCCCAATGTGAAAGGACGAAACAGGGATTGCACTGCTTGTGTGTTAGTCATGATTACCCTCCATTATATCTGTTTTTTAAAAGCATGCGCATGCATATAAATTACCGAAAGAAAAGGTATCTGTCAAGTTGCTCCTATTTCAAGAGCTTTCGGATAAGATTTTCCAGCTCAGTTTCAATGCCATAACGTCGAAGCTCTTCATGCAGCACCTGACTTACCGTTGCAAGGGCTTGCTCGTACTTTTGTTCCCCTAGCTCTGTAATGCGGGTGTATATGCCTCGTCGATCAAGCGTGCACGTGTGCCGTTCCAGCGCCCCCACACTGGGCGCTCCCATACGATCCACAAGTCGCGACGTCGCGCTTTGACTTAATCCTACCTTCTCTTGAAGCTGCTGCAATCGCAATTCTTTGCACGATGAGCTGGACACAAATTTAAGTACATAAAATTCCTTTAAGGATATATCATACTGCCCCAGCAGAACTTGTTCCAATTTATCATTGATGCTGGAATGGAAATGGGATACAGACAACCATAGATCCAGGCATTCGGTATTGTTAGGCAAGATTCGACCACCCCGCGAATAATTGTTGGTACCGTTCATATTGTAGCAAGGTTGCCTGAATTGGTCAAAATCCGGAAAAAGGCAGCCGATTTCAGAACCGGCTGCCTTCATATTCAACTAGTCAACCACAATTCTTATCTTTGCCGATTTGCTCCCAAACTTAATGGTTAGTGTTGCGCTTCCTTTTCCTTGCGCGGTAACTACGCCATGCTTTACATGAGCAACCGTTGACTTGGAGGAACTCCAAATACCGTCCGTCGTAATCATCCGTTCGGAGTTGTCCATGTAAGTTGCAACAGCTTCTAGCTGGATCGTTTGATCACTTTTCATGGTTAGCTGTGCTACAGGCTTCCCGCTTCGATAAATATCCAAATACTTCAGTTGATCGACATCCACACTGATACTAACCGTCTTGCCGTTGTACTTGGCCGTTACTTTTGTTTTACCAGCAGCGATTGCCGTTATTTTACCTTGTGAGACAGTAACCACATTCGAGTTGCCAGTAGACCATTCCGCCTGTGTAGTGACGTCTTTTGTTCTTCCGTCTGGCAGCATTGCGGTCACTTTAATCGACTGTGTCTTACCGGATTCCATTTTCAACATTTCAGAGTTGGCTTCTAGTTTCTGGACAGTGCCAACATCGATTGTAATAGTCACCGATTTTCCGCCATATTTTGCGATCACACTTGTCTTGCCTACAGCAAGAGCATTTATTAACCCATCATTGACTTCTACAATAGTCTTCGAGGAAGAAGTCCATTCTGCAGTATCTGTTACATCCAGCTTGTTGCCAAGATTATCGGTCGAAGTCAATATAATCTGCTTGCTCTCGTTGACTTCCAGTGTGATTGCATAAGTATCTGCCGTTAGCTTAACTGCTACATCCACATCCACAGAAATAGTGACCGATTCTCCGCCGAATAAAGCAGTTATGGTTGTTGTACCAGAGCTATTGGCTGTGATTTGACCCCTGTAGACTGACGCAACATCCGGATTGGACGAATTCCATTCCGCAAGCGTCGTAACGTTCTTCACAAGACCGTCTTTATAGGTAGTTGTCAGTGTGATTGCAGACGTGTCATTCTTACGCAGTGACAACTTCTTTTCACTCGGCGTCATCTTCTCGATCACACCAATAGATACAACCATCGTCGCTGTCCGTGAGCCGTATGTTACTGTAATGGTCGATGTTCCATTCTTTAAGCCTGTTAGTGCACCTTTGTTGACTTCAACAACATCGGAATTAGAGGAACTCCATTGTGCCAAGGCGGAAACATCGACTACACGTTTATCACTGTAGTTAGCATTTGCAATCAAGGTCATCGACTCACCAACCTGTATATCCACCGTTGCTTTACTCAGCACGATCTGATTCGGGATGTCCACTCTTACTGTCGCGCTTGCCTGTTTTCCGCCATAAGACGCTTTAACGGTGGCCATACCCGATTTGTAACCCGTCACTTTGCCCTTAATCACATCGGCAACCGCCGTATTATCGGTCGACCATTGGGCTTTGTCTGTAATCAATTCCTGAGTTCCATCTGCAAATGTGGCATAGAGCTTTAATTCACGGGACTTATTCAAGTCCAGGTCGAAGGAATCTGTATCTACATCCAGACGCTTTGGAACCTCTACGTCCACATGAATGGTCACGCTTTTGTTACCGTAATTTGCCGTAATTTCGGCTGCTCCTGACTTTTGAGCGAACACTTCGCCATTTACCACATAGGCCACGGAATCATCGGAGGATGTCCATTTTGCCTTATCCGTAATACGCGCTGTACTTCCATCCATATAAGTTAAGGTCAATTCAAGCTGCTCAGACTTTCCAACACGCAGGAATAGCTCTTGCTTACTCGCTTCCAGCTTGCGGGATGCATCGACATGAACATGAATGGTAGCCGTTTTCGTTCCGTATGTAGCTGTAATAGCCGCTGTTCCTGCACGGTATGCTTTAATCATACCCTTAATGGCGTCCGCAACCTTCTCATTGTCGCTTTCCCATTCTGCTTTATCTGATACATTTTGTGTTGAGCCATCCGGATAGGTAGCTGTCAAGACCATTTGCTTTTCGTCGTTAACTAATAAGTTCAGATCCGCATATTCCATATCAATTCGTCTGGCCACTTCAACAGCTGCTTTCACTGTAAGGCTTTGGTTGCCATACTTGGCCGTGACTTTAGCTGTACCGGACTTCTTTCCTGTCACCAAACCATTCACAACGTTCGCCACACTATAATGATCAACAGACCACACTGCTTTTTTCGTTACAAGCTCACTTGATCCATCCTCGAATATAGCTGTTAGTTCAATTTGTTGTTCCTTCCCGACACGTAGATCGAAATCATTCACATCCGCAGTCAATGCTTTGACCTTCTTGCGCACCGTCACATTGACAACGACTGTCTTCCCTTGATAATTAGCGGTAATGACCGCCGTCCCTTCCTTTTTGGCCGTAATGGTACCGGCATACACGGTTGCTATATCCGGTTTTTCGCTATTCCATTCTGTCTTAATCGTCACATCGCTTGTGCTCCCTGTAACATGTACCGCTGTTGCAGTCAGAGAAGCGAACTCCCCTACTTCTAGGACTACTTCATTTTTGTTTAAAACAAGCCGTGATATTTCTGCTTCCGCTGCCATAGTTACCGTACTGCCTTGAATAAGTAAACACAGTATCAACAATCCCGCAACAATCGAATGAAACCTTCTCGACATTGCTCAATTTCCCCCTCTTCGTACAAATCTAATCGCTCTTATATCGAAAGTGTACAAACAAAATGGGGGAGTAAATATGAAAGCCATGTGGAAAAATTGTGGAATCGGGCCGTCACACCTTTTTTTCGATTTCGTGAGCAAGAAGAAGAAAGAATGTGCGACGCCAAGAGTGAAGCGGATATATGCGCTTTTTCAGAGGAATCTTATTCAATATCACGTTAAGCTTCCTTCCATGTTTGTTTACAGCGCGTGAATCGAGGAGTAAGATTTATCAATATAAGCTCACAAATAAATGAATCCTTGATCGCTTAATTCTGCACAGCAGAAACGGGGGAACCATAGGAATGCTTGCCGTTCCAGGGGTGAATCGCTTGATGTCTCCATCAGCGTAAGGTTACTTTCAGACCTGAATCCGTCAGCTAACCTCGTAAGCGTCTCGAAAGAGGAACTCATCGCGCTTTTTTTAAGAAGCCGCGGAAAGGTCCCTACTTTCCTGCGGTTTTTTTGCCTTGCGACGGAGAAATTAAGGTGTATCGTTAATTGGGATAGGGCTGCAACTCATTATAAATTGGAGTGGATAACGACATGGCAGCTTTCAAACGCTTTTTGATCGGCAGACCTTTGAAAACAACCGAACTTGGCGAGCAAACATTGAACAAGAAAAAAGCGCTCGCGATTTTATCCTCGGATGCCCTCTCATCCGTCGCGTATGGACCGGAGCAAATTTTATTGGTTTTAATTACGGTTAGTGCCGCAGCATTCTGGTATTCGATCCCGATCGGGATCGGCGTATTAATTTTGCTGACTGCCCTCATCTTGTCGTACCGCCAAATCATATTCGCATATCCGCATGGCGGCGGCGCTTACGTCGTCTCGAAAAACAATCTGGGTGTATATCCCGGTCTGGTGGCAGGCGGGTCCCTGCTTGTGGACTACATTCTCACGGTCGCTGTTAGCGTATCAGCCGGTACCGACGCCATTACATCCGCCTTCCCTTCGCTGCATGAATACAAGGTTCCAATAGCCGTGGTGTTCGTGCTTCTGATTACTCTGTTGAATTTAAGAGGTGTCACCGAATCTGCCTCCATCTTGGCTTATCCGGTCTATCTGTTTGTTGTGTCCCTGTTAATCTTGATCGGGGCTGGCTTATACCGCATCATGACCGGCGACATCACTCCGGAACTGCATGCGCCAATCGGCACGCCTATCGCCGGGATCAGCTTATTCCTGCTGCTTAAGGCATTCGCTTCCGGAAGCTCTGCGCTGACCGGGGTCGAGGCGATTTCGAATGCGATTCCGAATTTCAAGAGCCCTGCTCCTAACAACGCAGCCAAAACACTGTCTGCCATGGGCATCTTGCTCGCCCTTTTATTTTCCGGCATTGTCGTACTCGCGTACTTGTACGGCATCAAGCCGCTCGAAGAAGCAACTGTCGTTTCGCAAATCGCTGAAGAAACGTTCGGACGGAATTTGATGTACTTTTTTGTCCAAGGGACCACCGCACTCATCTTAATACTCGCCGCCAATACGGGATATTCGGCATTCCCGCTGCTTGCTGTTAACCTTGCGAAAGATAAGTTCATTCCGAGAATGTTCACCGTTCGGGGAGACCGACTCGGTTATTCGAACGGCATCTTGATCCTGGGATTGCTGTCGATCCTGCTCATCGTCGCTTTTCAAGGGAAGACCGAGCATCTGATCCCGCTGTATGCCGTAGGCGTATTCATTCCATTCACGTTGTCCCAATCGGGCATGATGGTGAAGTGGATCCGCGAGAAACCGGCAGGCTGGATTACAAAGTTGATCATCAACACGATGGGAGCCCTCATCAGCTTCACCGTTACGATGACGTTCTTCATTACGAAATTAGCGCAGGTATGGCCGGTGCTTATTTTTCTGCCGCTCATCGTCTTACTGTTCCATCGCATTAAGAAGCATTACGAAGCAGTCGGCGATCAGCTACGTCTTGCCACATGCGAACCGGCGGTACCGATTGAAGGCAATGTCATCATCGTGCCGGTATCCGGCATTACACATGTTGTGGAGCAATCGCTAAATTATGCGCAATCTCTCGGCGTCGAGCAAATCATCGCCGTCTACATCCCATTTGACCGTGAAGAAGAGGGAAAGTTTGAGATGAAATGGCGCCAGTGGAAACCAGATGTTCGTCTTGTCACGCTTCACTCTCCTTACCGGAGCATTATTCATCCACTTAGTAAATTCATCGACATGGTGAAGCGCAAAGCAGATGAGTCCAACTACCAAGTGACTGTTGTCATTCCGCAGTTCATTCCTAAGAAGGGCTGGCATAACCTGCTTCATAACCAAAGCAGCTTCATGATCCGGACGCACCTGCTCCACCACAAAGATATCATCATCACGACCGTGCCCTACCATTTAAAAAAATAAAACAGAGTGACTTTGACCCAAATTTGGCAGGTAGAGCGAAATAGCAGTGTGTGGCACAACTAACCTCCACAACGCCTTACTCAAAGAGGCTGTCTCAGAAGGTCAATGCGATTGACCTATGAGGCAGCCTCTTTGAGTTTGTTACGAATTTGATTTCTGCTCTTGCAATTTCCCGTTCTTCTCATATTCCATGTGGTAGAAACCCCATTCGCACATATCCCCTAGCACCGTACGAAGCTTTTGCCCATGCTCGGAGACGAAGTACTCCACTTTGGGCGGGATCTCCTGGTACACTTTCCGAATGATCAATCCGTCCCGCTCCAACTCCCGAAGCTGGTTAGATAGCATCCCTTGGGTAACCGAAGGAAGCATTCGTTTCAACTCTCCAAATCGCTTGGTGCCTTCATTCAACAAAATATATAAGATAAGTGGCTTCCACTTGCCTCCAATTAATTGAAGAGTGACCATGATTCCTTCTGTCAGGAAAGATTTGCTTATATCTTCGGGCATTTACTTACTCCTCATTTGCAGATATTTTTCATCAGATGCTGTTATTGTAGCAAATGTTATGACATTAACCAACCGATCTGTTAAAGCGTACTTAGTACGATTTTTCATACTTCCAAAGGATTCAGTCGTGGTCTATAGTACGATCAACCTAATATAGTACGAAAAAAGAGCGTACTTTACGGTATCCGGATTCTCACGAATAATGGGGCTATCAGGTTACCAGTCCTGATATCACATCTTAAGAGAGAAGGAAAAACAAAATGAAAACTCTAGTAATTGTCGCTCATCCATCGTTGGAGCAGTCTCGAGCTAACGCCGCTCTTATTCAGGAGCTGAATCAGTATGACAACATTGATTTCCACTACCTTTACGGGGAGTATCCGGATTTGAATATTGACATCGAACGGGAGCAACAACTTCTGATCAAGTATGACCGAATCGTGCTTCAATTCCCTATGTATTGGTACAGTACCCCTCCGCTATTCAAGAAATGGCTCGACGAAGTGTGGCTATATGGATGGGCGTTTGGGTCTGGAGGAGACCATCTGAAGGGCAAAGAATTCATCGTGGCTACAACTGTGGGTGGCAGAAAACAAGACTATCTCTCTAGCGGTCGCTTCGAATTCACAGTCAACGAGTTCTTGAGACCAATTGAGGTGACTATTAAGTATACCGACGCTATCTACCTCCCACCTTTCGTGTCATACGATGCACTTGAAGCTACTGATGAGCAATTGAAATCGGAGGCTGCTAAGTATGTGGAGCATATCCGTGCTTCAGCAGAATCACTCATGAATTAACGATTGATTGAGTAGCTGAGACATTAGAAAGATCCTATTTCAAGATGAAATAGGATCTTTCAGTTTTTCAAGTCAATACTAATCCATTTTTCTCTACATACTGTTTCCGATTTCCAAGTGAGACGTAAAAGTTCCCATATAGTAAATACAAGCGACCGCAATCGTTTCATGCTGTCGCTCACATAACCTCTCTCTTTCCCTTCACAATATCCCTGTATCCACATCATTGCGGGGAGTGACTTGACAAATAAATCATTCAGTAGCTATTATAGTTAAGTAAATATAATTAAATTTAGTTAACTAAAATACGGAGGGATCATTATGAAACTGCTCGATGAACTTCATCGCTTTTATTACGATATGACGCTTTCTGAATTGCGATCGATGAATGATAATTCAACTTACCCCAATATTACTTACAACAGCCTCTTATATCTGGATCTTATTTCCTATAAAGAGGACTGTACCGTCAGCTACCTTGCGGATGCCCTGCATATTTCTAAATCTGCCGTGACCATCAAGGTGAATGAACTAATCAAGCAAGGTTTCTTAACAAAAACACAAAGTGAAAAAGATCGTCGTGTTTATTATCTCTCCATTACTCCTGAAGTAGAGGCAGAGTATAAGCAGCACGACAAGCGAGTGCTCCATGCTGCCAAAGCCTTGGAGCAGAATTATTCCGAAGCAGAGCTTTCCTTGTTCCAACGCATGCTGGAACAAACCCGTAAATGCTATTTGGAAACAGCCCATTAAAACGACAAAAATGGATTCAAAACTTACTTGTCGAGCTTGTCCTGCTTCATTTATTACGTATAAGGAAGTGATCATTATGGCTTATCTACTCTTAGGAGTATCTATCGTTTTAGAGGTTTTTGGTTCCACCATGCTGAAAGCGTCAAATGGCTTTAGAAAGATAGCACCGACGACAGGTACTCTTGTTGGCTATTTTCTATCTTTTTACTTAGTATCCATCGTATTGAAGACACTGCCCCTTGGACTTGTCTATGCGACATGGAGTGCGGCAGGAACAATTCTAACTGCAGTAATGGGAGTTCTCCTTTTTAAAGAATCTCTGAACAAAAAAGGTGTACTCGGAATTGCAATTTTGATCGTCGGACTTGTCCTGCTAAATGCAGCAAAATAAAGGAGGTAATAAGACATCATGAGAGGATATATATATTTAACGATTTCTATTCTAATTGAAGCATTCGCAGCATCGATGCTTAAGGTTTCCGAAGGATTTAGCCTTCTCCTACCAACCATCGCTTCTTTGAGTGGCTATCTAGTAGCATTTATCTTCCTATCGATAACAATGAGAACCATAGCGCTATCTAAAGCGTACGCAACTTGGGCAGGGGCCGGAACAGCGCTTACAGTACTTATTGGAATCACTTTTTTTCAAGAGTCGACTTCACTGCTAAAATTAGCCGGGGTTGCAGTTATCATCATCGGGCTATTCATATTAAATACTTCCAAGGGCAATGAGAAAGCCACGTCGACAGCAGCGTAAGTGATGTCAAATACGTATTACTGATGAAGATATTGCTGATCCCCCTGCTCTGCTTAGGGGTGCCGATCGCTGCATTAACGCGATAACGCCGCTAATATCGCCTGCTTACATGGCACTGGTTCGAACGTTCCGGGCTGCTTTCATTCTCATCGTGTGCCATGGAAGCAGAAAAATGTATTAGTGTATCACGTAGCACAATCGTTAACTTAAAGGCGAGGTTTTGATCCTGTATCCGATTTCCTTGTGAGACAGAGCAATAAACCTAGAATATAGTAGATAAAGCTGATCGCAATTACTCCATACAGCATTACTTTGATAGAAGTCGGCGCCCATACGAAAGTAAATGACCATGTCGAGCCTCCTAATAATATTGTCGGCAGCATGATCGTCACCGTCCATACTCCAGCCACAATCAACGTATGTAAGAGTAGCAAAAACAATCTCTTGCCTTGCAGTGGTGCTCTAATACGTTGTCTGGAAACGAGCTTCTTCACTAATAACAGCGTGGATACGAAGAAAATGGTCCCAAGCCCTGCACCGATCATGCAAACAATCGTCAAGATTTGATCCAGCCTTTGATAAGGGTCCGTATAAGTGTTTGTTATCTTCTTCCCTTCCCATAACAACATTACACCTTGACCTATGGCCGTCGTATGGCTTGTATTCATATTGGATAAGACAGCAATACCAACCTGTTCATCAGGGTTCATAATGAAGTAAGAAGTGAAATTAGGATTCTGCCCCGCATGGAGTATATAGCTTTGATTGCTCTTCCCCATAATTTCCCAACCGCTTGCGTAGTACGTATCTTGATCAAATGACGCTATGGTCAGATCCGGAATATGGGATGCACGGATAATCTCTTGGTCGACTGCGTTGTTCGGATCGTAACCCAGCTGAACGTTCATCCATTTGGCAATATCATTCGAATTGCTGATGATATAACCAGCGGGTATATTGCCCCGATAGATGGGAGCCTTGTAAGGTTGTGCTTGCTTAAATCCGATCTTGTATCCAGATGCCATATTGCTGGATTGTACTTGATGCCGTCCAGCAAATGTACTAGTCATCCCCAAGGGCTCGAACACCTGCTCCTTCATATATACATCGTAAGGCGTCTTGGTAACGATCTCGATGACAAGTCCCAGTACATCATAATTAATGGTGGCATATTCGAAGGAACGGCCAGGCTTCCGGTTAAGCGGCTCCTCCAATAATGTCCTTACGGTCAATTCCAGAGCGTCGTCTGCATTGCTCTCCGGGATTCGTGTAATTGAATTCGAAGGAATCCCGCTTGTATGATGTAGAAGCTGCTCGATGGTTATGGATTGGGGCTCGCCCTGGTGTAATAATTTTAACCAAGGAATGTACTTCTCAACATCATCAGATCGCTGTAACAGCCCTTCCTTCTCCAATTGCAGAATCGCAAGCCCTGTGAATGCTTTGGAAGTCGATCCCATCTCGAATAACGTTTCGGATGTTACTTTTTCTTTCGACGATAGATCTGCATATCCGAATCCTCTCTGAAAGACCGTCTCCCCTTTTTCTACGATGACGAGCGATATTCCTGGCGTGCTGCTTAATTCTCGTTGTTCCTCTATAAATAGTTCGATTTGTTGAATACGAGCACTTGTGTCTGCACTTGCAATGTCTGGCGCTACAGCACTCACAACTAAAAACACAGCTATGAGCATGAATCGCATAAATACTGAACTTTTCATAATCGCTCCCCTTTGCTTAAATGAATACTTCTCATATAGCTATTGCAGGCCACAAGAAAGTAAATCACCTGCATAATCACATAAATGCCTATAATGACAAACGAATAGAGCCAGTTGGATACCATGAGCAGGTTATTCAATGCTTTAAGTGCGACTAAAGCATGGACGATACCGACAAGGCATGGTGCAAAGAATAGAACACCGATCTCTGTTACGATAATCTTGCGAAGTTCGAACGGCGTTACCCCAATTCGACTTAGTGCCTGATAATGCGCTTGATCCTGCTGCAAGTCCGTGAATAACTTAAAGTAAATCATACTCCCAGCAGCGATGAAGAACAGCAGACTAATCAACATGCCTATAAACAGAGTTAGAGCCAGAAGCCCTTGCGCATCCGAGTACTGCGTCTGAATCTCATCGATTTGAACCGCAAGTACTAACATGTAAATCGTACCCGATACCGTTAAAAGGACTGCGCTTAGAATCGTTGCCATGAACAGAATTCGTGCATTTCCCTTCAGCTTATGGCCAAGCTGCGACAATACAAGCATATTGGTACGATGGTAATAAAGCTTCGGATTCCTTGATAACCAGCGTAACATACAAGTACTGGCCTGGGTGAATAATAGATACGTACCAATGATCGTTGCGAATAGAATGAACACAGCGAGAACAACGAGATGATTCATATCTAAAATAAGAGCTATACTATATGCAGCTGCTAGGCTTAGGATCGAAAAAAAGGCTAGCCATGGTGAGTAAGCTATTTCTCGATGTGTTTTGTTGGCTGATTTTAGTAAATCAACAATAGTAGAATTGCCCAATTGAACAACCGTCCAAATTGAAATAAGCGTGAACAGAACGAGAAAGCTCACAGCTGTGATCCAAAGCGCCTGAAACGATATTACAGCCGTGATCGGGTCTTTCATTTTCAGCAAGACAGCGAGCGTCATAAAAAATGGCTTGCTAAAAAATGTGCCCATACCGATACCAGCAATAATCGCTGCAACCGCGATAACCATATTCTCGATTACAATCAATTTGCGGAGCTGCATGCGTGTCATGCCTAATAAGGATAAAAGCCCGAATTCTTTACTCCTCGATTGGAGAAAGGCTGTGTTTGAATAAAGTACAAAAAGAAACGAGAACATGATGATAATGATCTGGCAGAACCACATCCCTTGTCTTACACTGGTAACTCTGATCACTTGGCTATCGGTCAATTCTGGATGAAAGCCAAACGCAGCAAACATATAGAAGATCATCACTGAGAACACGCTGCTCATAAAAAAAGCGCTGTACGAGCGTAAGTTGCCGCGAATATTGCTAAGCGCAAGTGAACGGAAAGTCATCGAAATTCCCTCCTCATACGCTTAGGAGTGGCATCGCGACACCCAGCTTCTTTCTTCAAATCTATGTCATCCCATGCTGTACTAATTATATTTTCTATGAAGCTATATAAATTGATAAGACCTCGCGCGGTTAGCACAGACATTGTATGATTTCCTCCTTCCAATTAACCTGTAGATCTTAACTACGTCAAGTATACTGGGCAGCGTCCCCTGTACCCATCGATTTATATAACAAAAAGCACGCTTCGAACATGACAAGATTGTCACAAAGCGTGTTTGCATTATTTATTCCCATCCAAAATATGGATTCCTTTCGATGGAAACGTTAGAGTAACCGTGGTCCCCACTCCAAGCTTAGAGGAAACCGTCAGCTCATGACCAAGTCTGCTGCATATTTGCTTGGCCAAGTAAAGTCCCATTCCCGTTGATTCTCCAGCTACTTGCCCATTTTCCCCTGTGAAAAAAGGATCGAATATGCGCATCAGATCATGCGACGCAATCCCGCTTCCCTTGTCCGTAATCATCAGCTTGCTGACCGAGTCTTGCTGCTCCAAATGGAAAACAAGAGGTTTTATCCCTTGCTTGTCCTTGCTGTATTTAATCGCGTTGCTGACAATTTGATTCAATACGACGGTTATCCACTTCCGATCCGTTTCTGGTGATGCCTCGCCGTGGATTTGCGGGATGACATGGTGACGAACACATAGACGTCTGTGCGTAATGAGCACTTCATGTATAAGACCATGTAACGACAATTTCACCAAATGCAGATCCATTTCGAACTTTTCGAGGCGTGCCGTATGCAGCAGCATCTCAAGACCCTTGCTCATTCGATCAGCTTCTTCGAATAGACTTAGGTTTAATTCATGTTGCTCTTCTTCAGACAATGACTGCTGTATCGCCGCCTCTTGCAGGAGCAGATCGATTACGGACAACGGTGTTTTCATATGATGCACCCACTGCAGTACGAAATGATTATGCAGCTCCTGTTTACGTTGATACGCGCCAAGCTGATTCAGATAGGCGCTGCTCTGTTGTTCTAACAAGCGGACAATATACTGTTGTTCAGCCGTAACAGCAGACTGTGCGATCGCTCCAGTTTGAATTTCGTTATCTCGCTCAATAGCGCTCAGAATTTGCTTATAATATTCCCGCTGCCGTATATAGTCAATAGTAAGGCTGAGTACGATAAAAACGGCAGACGCGCCTATAAAGTAATACAGTGCATGTAGATCCAAAAATTCTGGATTCCGGGCATGTTCAAGCAACATGAGGCCCGCTCCGAGCCCCGTTATCACAAATCCTGTCAGAATATAGATGAAGCGATCACGAATGAAACTTGCCGCTGTTCGTATTTTCATATCCCGCGCTCTCTCTGTTCTTCTTCAAGGACCAATTTATAGCCTAATCCGCGTACGGTCATGATTGCATTCGGAATCTCAAGTTCTTCAAACCTCTTTCGCAAGCGTGCCACATTGACCGTCAATGTGTTGTCATCAACAAACTGCGCATGATTCCAGAGCGATCCAAGAAGTTGGTCACGCGAGACGGTTTTCCCATATTGCTTAATTAAGCATTCGACGAGCAGTTGCTCATTCTTGGAGATTTGGGCTTTACGTGTGTGATAGACGAGTTCATTGCGGCTTAGATTCAATCTCAAACCGTGAACATTCAATTCATTCTCTGGTGATGCAGCAAGCCCAGTTGAAGCTGAGTAGTCTCCATAAGCTCTTCTCAGAACGCTTTTTAATTTTGCAATGAAGAGATCCAAGTGAACTGGTTTTGTGATATAGTCATCGCCGCCATTTTCGATCGCCATCACCTGATCCATCTCTCCTGCTCGAGCGGAGATGAAGAGGATCGGAACGTTAGAATTCATACGTATTTGTCGGCACCAATAATAGCCGTCGAAATAAGGCAAATTAATATCCAATATGATCAAGTGCGGCTCATACGCTATTAACTCCGGCATAATATCTCGGAATTGTGATGCAGTTGCGGCTTCATAACCATACTTCTCTATCGTCCTCTTCAAGATAGCACTAATTTTTCTATCATCCTCGATAATGAATATACGATACATGTGCTTCCCCCTGTGTTGATCAAGTTAAGCTGATCAATAGTTAAGTACATTAATCATAGTATAGGAGTTATTGTAACATTATGCCATGGAAAGCTTACATCACAAACAAAAGCAGCCCATCCTCGGCTGAGGACGAACTGCTTTTATGATCTAGACATACTCTTCAGCAGAACATAGTCTCCACGTTGAGTTGCGATAGGTTTTCACAACATCTATCATTAGGTGCGCAAATAGCGCATCACTTCTTGTGTTCCTCATGACTGCAGCGCTTAAAAGACTCCTCCAGTATCGATCCAATCGTATGTTCACGTAAGTATTGGTGCAAAGATTGTTCAGCACCGATCATCACGTTCTCAATCATACAATTGCTAGTCCTTTTATGTTTCTGTTCCTGCTCCTCTTTCGCCAACAACTGATGCTGCTGCGAATTCGAATTCGAGCATTCGAATAGCTGCTGTCTTCCTTCAATCACTTGGATTACATCAAAGAATGTAATCTGATCGGCTGGTCGAGCAAGCTCATAACCGCCGTTCACCCCTGGCACAGCACGTACGATTCCATCTTGTCTGAGCTTGGACATAATCTTGGATAAATAACTATCAGATACACCCAGAGTTGAAGACAGCTCCTTGATTCCGACGTTATTGCATGTATCAGAATGTGCCAAATGAACTAAAGCATGCAGAGCATAGTCTGTGCTTTTGGAGAACTGCATCCCACGCTCCTCCTTTCTCAGTACCAAAACAATTGTCGATATATACTGTCCATAATAATGGATTGAGATTAAATTTGCAATGAGATGCTCATTCCATCTGTGTTGTGAACTCTGAACCTTCAAGTGTAATAGGAGTAAAAAGCCCGACCTTCAGCTGAGGGAAACTACATCCCTCATAAAATCCAGCTGAAGGTCGGGCGCTTTCTTGCGGTACGAATCAATGAGCGGGCTTGGATGACATCAATTAAGCTCCAGTGCCTTCAGTAAGGCGTACGCGCTTGATTTGGCGCCTTCTTGAGAATAGTGCGCATCCGGAAACATAGGGGCCAAATGATGATAGCCAGGATATACATGCAGTTCAACCAAAACACCGTCAAAAGCTAGTTGTTTCGCAAACAGCATAGCCTCATCTATGAACAAATCTATACTGCCTATGCTGATATAAGTGGATGGCAAACCGGCCAACGATGCTGCACGCGCAGGAACGTAATACTCGCTAGTTCCCTCTTGTCCCGGCTCATCCCCTAATACCGATTTCCAGCCGAAATAATTGCTTCGTTTGGTCCAAACAAATTCGCCAGCATAGGGATGATCTAGTGAAATACTTGTACGATCATCAAGCATTGGGCTGCGCAGTCTTAGATGATGAACGTCGAATTCCTTCTGATCACGAATGTATAGAGCTAGACCAGCCGCTAATCCACCGCCGGCACTGCTGCCCCCAATAGCAACTTTCCCCGTATCTATGCCCAATTCCTCGGCTTGCTCCATACACCATTTTAAGCCCGAATAACAATCCTGCAGTTGGCTTGGCTGAATATGCTCCGGCGCTAAACGATAGTAAACGGATACGCAGCAAAAACCATGTTGCTCTGCCAGTGCCGCATTCCCTTTACGATCACCGACTGGACTGCCCAAAACCATTCCACCGCCATGAATCGAATAATAGAACGGCATCTTATCGTATTTGGGTTTAAGGGGTTTAATGATTTCTATGTGAATATCGGGTCCGCCAAAATAACTAGGGACCGTTCTTTCCTCGAATGTAACAGAGAACAGCTCCGTTACATCCATTTGGTGCATCGTTTTGGACTGATTTTCCCGTGATTCTGCTAACGTATCCGCCGAAAGATCGCTCGTCGGTATTAAATCAATCGCACTAATAATCTCCTGATCGATCAGATGTCTGCTTCTGCTTTTTTGTTCGCTCATCGTTGTCTACTCCTCGTATTTTGTGATGGGTTCATTATTCCCCGTTGGGATTGATTTCAAAAATTTCGGTATGACTACGCATCCGCCTGCTTCCATTTTATAAAACGCAAATAGCTAATTAAATGTAAATCATGACTTAGAAATGTTCTTGCCATAAAAAACGGCACCGATGAAGTTAACCTCATCAGTGCCGTTAGCTACTTATTTTTCGAATAAACCATTTTCTTAATCGTTTCCATGGAGAGCGAATAGTCTTCAGCAAGTTGTTCAATACTGCTGCCATTCCTAAATGCATATCGAATAGCGGCATTACGTTGATCCAACCACTGTCTTCCGCCACTTAGGCTTCCCCAATGATGAAATTCCTTCTCCTGCTTAGGAATGTAGATCGTCTCTCCCTGGACATACTGTTGAATCTCTATAATAAGCTTTTCAGGCAATACATTTTTAGCATTTGAATATTTCAATTTGCTTCACTCCTTATTTTGGTGAATAAGGTGCAAAGCCAAATGATTAGAAAAGCTTATTCAGCGTTTAAAAAAGTTTAACCCCATACAAAGTAACGCTTTTCCAATAATGGCTTTGCATGAGTGAAAGTAGTCACAGACAATCCCAAGAGATTCTCCATCAGTAAAGCACCTCCCCTTTTACTATGCCAGTATACCATATCCATGTTACTTTAATAAATCTCGGTAATCACTGCCCTGAAGGATTGTAATCGGGTCAAGACTGGTCCATTCGTCAAAAGATAAATTGGAATTTTTTTCTAAATAATTTTGCATAATACTATAGCCTATCTTATAATTCGACCATCTGGGAATGCCCTTATTATCATTGCCGGAAAACAAAGTTTGATAAAGAAATTGATCAGTAGAATCCTTGTGTTCGCTTATTTCCTCTAAAATAATCTTTTCCTCATCCTTTGATAGTGGCTCTAACCAAGGAGCCCTATGATTCGGGTAAACGTTTGTGGCAAATGAATCGGCTTTTCCCTCTAAAATAATGGCATCGAGAGGTGTGAAGTCTGAAAATGCTAGCCCCTTCATAGCGACCGTATGATTGTATTCATGTGCCACTAAATATTTTAAAGTCATTTTTGAAAATGATGGATCAATGTGCAGTAAGATGATGTTCTCACTCAAAGTTACGCCTGTTGCGCCTCCCATTTCCCGAATAATAGTAGGATTGTCAGGGCTAAAGGGCACAATAAAAATCGTTGTTTTTCCACCCGTAAGCAACTGAGCAGAGGAAATGATTGATTCTTGTATATATTCATTGATCTTGTTTTGCATCTTAAGCAATTTTATTGTATTATCCTCTAATTCCTGCTCCAGAAGCGTCAGACTAAAAAAGGAATAAAAAAAGCTTGGCAAGTCTGAGTCTCTCTCAGTAGCCATGTTATAAAAAGACATAACAACGTGGTTATAATATTCCTCCCAATTGTCGAGAGAAGGATCTTCCTTTATTCGAGCTGTGTAATCAAGAACCTCTTCATAGAGAGGAATAATCTCAAACATTTGTTCATTGTGAGTAAATTGATGGTATACTTGTGAAGGTACTTTATCCGGAAAATGATTCGTTTCACTATTCCCTTCAGAATCGCTGGAGCAGCTCATCAGCAGCAGGAATGTCGAGAGCATAAGAAGTAAGACAAGTATTCGTTTCATTTGAATCTCCTTTAAGTTTATGGCATTGCTACTAATTTCGACATAATAACAATTAACCCTCCTAAATTATTGAAATAAAAACATAATTCCTCAAGCAAACACCCCCAAATCCAATCATATGGGGGTGTTTCATAATGAGAAAGTGTATATCATGCTAAAATCCATTATTTCGCGAAATTTATCGATGGGCGTTTCTTTATTCCATTGATTTTGCGCCCTCAAGCGATCATAGGCATCTTGAAGCGAGATTTCTAATATCGTCTCCGTTTGAAAGAGGGTTCCATCCATATCAAAGATTATTGTGTGAATCATCGTTATCTCTCCTATAGCTTATTCATGTAAGCAAAGGCGGCGCATATTTTTTCGTAATCACGCAAAACGATCGACGTGCAGAAAACCTGCACCAACCATTTCGATACAGGTTTCTTAAATTATGAATGATCTCTTCTTTATAAATAAGACTTTAATTTTTCTACGCTAGCTGTAATACTGAATACACCTTTCTTGAAAGGGGATGTAATCATCGAACAGTAATTCCTCTTGAAGCAAGATTGTCAAATTCTCTAATTTTGCAATGAACAGAGCGTAAAAGTCGCCCGAATTAGGATATGTAAATAGCCCATACCCTTTCGGTAATAAAATTTTGTTGGTCTCCTTAATCTTTTCAGGCAAAAATTCATACTGGAATGCTTCTAATTGCTCAAGTTCTTCTTGTACGGCTAGTTCAATATCGTGGGCAGCTTCATAATCCAGAATAAAATTGACAATTTCCTGATAGTCCTCGCCCTTAAAGTCAACATATAAAAACTGTTTCGTCGTCAATCCATATTTTAATAGATCCTCATGCAAGTCACCGCTTCTATTCTCCTGCAAAAAAGTTTCCATTTCCTTGCTGTCATTGAATATATACTGTGCTATTTCTTTAAGAGACATCCTTGCATCCTCCTATTATTGAAACAAGTCTCCATACTGATTGGAAATATAATCGGGGTAGTTTTTACAATAAAATTGATCAATCATCTGTAGCACAGAATCCCATTCCGGATATGTCTCACGGTCTGCAAACAGCATGTTGGCTTCTGGATTATTCATCAGCAAATGATCAGATCGAGCAGGTACTGACAGACCAAACTTTCTCCTTACGTGTATCAGGAATAATATTTCAAAGGGATAAAAACCATATCTGAAATCGCCAAACTCGCCCAGTTGTCCGATCTCAGAAGCTAATGCTGAATGATACGTGGACATTTTCGTAATCAGGCGCTCTATTTCTACCAGATCACCCGTCGACCATCCTTCCAGCACTTCATCATAAATGTCTAAATCATCAGGTATTGAGCCGCATCGCTGACCGTTTTGCATAAAGCTTTCTTTCACAGCTAAATACAACTTTTTATTCGTTCCCAGAATGGTTTTATTTTTGTACTGCAGGTACAACTCCAGCAAAAACCAAACATGCCTGTTCCCTTCATTAGCATTCATTAAATGCCCGCCGAAATGGTTAGCTATAAAATCAAATAATAGATTCTCTTCTTTCTCCCATCCATACATTGCAAAATGGACCAAAGTAACGACAACTTCCCTTAATGAATAGCGCAAGCGCATCCCCGGATATCTGGTTGTATAGAGCTTCTGCCCCATGCACTGGTAAAATACGACCTTATGCATATTTTTTAAACCGCCTAAATGGTTTCTGCCGTTATGTAATACATCTTGCTTCCATTGAGACAAGTAGTAAGAAAAAATGGAAGATAAATTAATCAATAAAATATGATCTCTTTGCACGTCATCTATTTCAACAATTTCAGTGACTTCGCTCTTGCATTCATCATACTCTTTTTTTACATCTTCAAATTTAATGCCATTAATAAAGTTATTTCGATATCTTTTGAATGCCATATCCATTTTTTTAGCGTTTATCATCGCATCTCCTTATGAAGCAGTCTGTTTCTCCAACCATGTGTACGTTCTCATGATTAAGATACTCTTGCACTGCCTTGCCTTAATTATCGGTTTGGTAGAGTGAATGTATAAACTCGCTAAAACTGAACGATACGAGCTTCATACATTCTTGCTTCAGTTCATTATCTTCTTCCAAATAATCTAGATCGCAATAATAAACCGCACCCTTGTCCTCTCCTTTTATTGAAAGGCAAATAAGACTGTCTGCAGGATCAACTCCGATAGGAATAAAGTTAGATGGAACTATTTTTCCACTATTATATTTTTTATAGTAACCCTCTAAATTTCTCTTATGTTCATCGCACAGTGGAAGAAATAACATAATTGACGATGTTACCGTTTCATCTTTCGTTTCAAATCTTCTTTGAACCGTTTTCCCTCCATTATGACAAAGTAAAAAACGTTTATATTCATCTGGCAAGACAAAATTGAATGTTTTTTCAAATGCCTCTATTTCTTGATTTCCAATCGGGTTAAATGAGAATTCACACTTTATATTCACAGTGCCACCTACGATTCTATAGAATACAATTTATCAAGCAGCTCGGTAAAAGTATTGCAGACAGGTGTTATCGCTTCAGCTTCTATTTCTTCATGATCGAACAATATTACCGGTGGTTTTTCCTTATTTAAACGATAATCAAAAGCAAGCAAATTGCCAAATGGATCTCTCCCAAACGGAACAATGCTTTTAACTGCAAACTCCTGAAACATGGATATATTTAAATCGTTGTTGGTAAAACTGATCAAATCATGAAATATTCCTTGTGCGCCGTTATCATAATCAAAGCTGCTCGGTTCTGGGTAGCCGCCATTGAACTGTTTAATGCAATTCTTATAATCTTGAGGAAACGTCACATGAAAGAGCTGCTCAATTGCAGCTATTGTAGCGTCATCGACGGGACCCTCCACATGGAGCCATTTTTTCAATCCCATAAATATCTCCACCTTGATTCCATAAAGTTGGCCATCATTTTACCTTTAACTTTTATAAAATTCGAGATATTTCACATTCTTTGAGCTGCCAAAACATCTACCTTCTGATTTGCTATCAGCAATTCTGAAAAATGCTTTAGCTGTTTCTAAATTGCCTAGTTCAAAAGCAACTTTACCTGAAATAAATTCCTTAGCACCTGTATCAATACGTTCAAATCCAGTTAGAAATATTTTATCTGCCCATTCCTTTGCTTTCTTAAAATCATTGATTATAAAACAAGTATCAATAATATCTTTTACCAAATGATAACCTTCTTCAGAATAAATACCTTTTGGTTCAGGTATTAAGTTCCAAGCCTCTTCTAATAACAAAATAGAGTCAACATAGTTGCCACCCTTAAACTGTTCATTACTTTCATTCAGAATGTTTTCAAATCTTTCGTTAATTGGTGATGGCAGAATAGCCAACTTCATTCCCCCTCAAATCATATCTAGATTCAATCCAATGTATTTATCATCTTCGTTAAAAAAAATCTTATAACCTTCTAACATGTAAGCTCTTAATAGATACTCCTTAGCTTGATCAAATTCTCCACACTCGAACAAACTCTCTCCAAGTCTCAGTAAAATAAATGGATTTGAAATTCCATCGGGACAGTTTAAAGCATTCAATAAATTGTTTTTTGCTATCTCATAGTTACCTTTATGAAAATAAGTATCCGCTATTGCCGTGTATATCCATGTACTTGTATCCCACTCATGCTTCGGTAGCGGAACCAACTCTAGCGCTGCTGTATAGCTCTCAATCGCCTGATCCGTTTGTCCTTTTTCAAATAGCGTGTTTCCCTGTTTACACAATTGTACAATTTGTTCATGTACTTTTTCATTAATTCCATTATTCATTTCCCCACAGTCATCTTGGCGAATGATATCCTACTCCATCATTTATCGGAATCTTTCGTTGTCTTTCTAATATTTCCACTTTAATTTCTGAACTAATACTATTTTTGGAATAACGACCTGCCATCATTATGGATTTTCAACAGTAAATCAAACAACTTTTTTAAGGGCTTGTTTTGGCATTGTAGATGATCCGCTCCTTAAGCTGATAGTTTTATTCTACAAGCCCATATTTTTGTTGCCCAACTAAGTGTAGCCCATCCACATCACAGCATACAAAAAAAGCGACTCTCTCCCTCGATTATCATCTCTTGGGAAAGACTCGCCTATGATCTTATCCTTTCTTCCTACTCCTGAATTTGATGAAAGCATGAGCCATAATATGCGAACAACAATACGTAATTACGGTTAACAAAATCGTTGCGCCTAATCCAAGCGGTTGATAGATCAACAGCATACAGATCCCGATTAGGAGAAAATGAATGACGTAAATTTCGGTAGTCAATGCACTTGCACTCTCCAATAGCTTACCCGCCACAAGTCGAAGAGGTTTAGATATAAAATATAAACAGCTGATCCAGCTTAAAATAAAAGCAATATAAAACAGATTTACGGACAGCGTGTGATGATAATAGGCTTGCTCTGACTCATACCCGCTTGGGAGACCTGCATAAACGGCCAAAAGCATATAAATAACGATAATGGCTGAGGATACAGCGAGTAATCGCTTATAATAAACGGACTTGTTGGCAGCCCGGATTAGGAAAGTACCGAATACATATCCAGCAATCGGATACGGAATCCAGGTAAGAAACGGGAAGTACGAAAAATCGCTAGTACCGATCAACATACTCAAGAATGGTAAGTTTGCAGCCGTTTCGATATAGGGTATATAAGGAAGCAGAGCCAGATTGGCTATCATCAGCAGACTTAGGACGAGCAAATATTCACGATTGGATGCCTGCAGCCGATGGAAGCAAGCAAAAAACAGCATGGCGATTCCTGAGAATTGCAAGATATCGACAACAAAAAAATTCTCGTAAAACACGGTAAAGCTATCTGTGTACTCTTCCCATCCCCTAACCGAATTGATCCAAGTCGGAAGCACCAGACGAAACAAATTGAAAACATAGCCTGCTGCGATCAGAATCAATCCACGTTTCAGTAGAAGAAAAGGTGTGCTTCGCTTGGAATAGACAATACCAACCCCAAGCAAGAACATAAATACAGGTGCGGCTGGAATACCGCCCAGGAATTGCACGATATACCCATACAGGGACTGCTCTTGCGTGTATCGATCCCCAAACTCCAAAACAATATGAACCAAAACCATAAATATAACGGCCAGCCCACGTGCAGCGTCCAGCTCATATTGACGGCTGTTATTGAGGTTGATCTCCTTATTCAACTGCTTTTCTCCTTTAAGGGGCGAGCTATAGATTCTTCTGTCGATACAATAATTGATAGCTTCCCTTGTTTACGGTTTTCGTGACATAAAACTCATTTTGATCGTATAGCGTTTGAGCTTTTCTCTCACTTTCGTGCGTAGAGGTATACAAGCATAGGCGCTGCTTCCCGCGTTTCTTGGAGGCCTCGATGACATAATTCAACAGTTGAATGCCAATTCGTCTTCCACGATACCGTTCATCGACACAGTACCAGCCCACCCAATCCTGTTGTTCGAAATCCTCCTGCATTTCATAAAGTCCGATGATCCCACATACCTCCCTATCCTCGACAGCGATGTAGTATTGGAAAGAACGCAGGGCAGCATCCACGGATGTCTGATACTTCTTCAGGTGTTTCTTGTCCAAACTGGCCCATAGCTCCTGTGCGGGGTACAACTCTTCTTCCTCATCTCCAAAAACGTCGTTAACCAATCGACTAGCTTGATCCAAATAGATTGGATTCAGCGGGATAATTGTCATATTCCTCATCCTTTCTGCTTAAATCTTGATGTCAGGGGAAACCAAATCTCAGAGGATTCGCTTTCTCCTAAAGGATAATACTCAATCTCAGGAAGCAGCGATATGGAATGATCTGATACCAGCAACCACTCTGATAACACCCGGTTGCGAGTCCGGCTGAAATCTTCATCGGTTTCTCCGCCCACTTCAAACTGCACCCAGCTCCCATCCATACAGGGAACGACATCCCATTCTCGACCAGCCGCCACCGGTTCTGTCGTGAGAATGCCAACCCCGTAAATAAACGTCTCTTGCCCTCCGGGCAAACTAATTCCCGCAAAAGCTATGGCTTGAAAATGTTGTTCCAAGTAAGCAAGCGAGCCATTCAACGTTTGATGCTCCCAGAAGTTTTGGATGACTTGTTCATACTGGGAGGTCTCGTTCGATACGGATATGCTTTTGCCGACAAAATATAATGAAGGCAAATAAGCCATTTTGAAAGCTAGTGGCGCGCTGCTCTCCACACTGAACTTGATATGCATAGGACCAAAATATCGAGTCTCTCCGGTATCAGTAGACTGACGTGCCTCTCTGGGCGAGATGCCGTGGAATCGTTTGAAGGCTTTGGAGAAAGCTTCCGGTGTCTCGAAACACGCATCCAACGCCGCTTCCAGAATGGATAGATGTTTCATTCTCAAAGACATCGCTGCATTGCTTAACCGTCTAAACCGGATATACTCGCCAATGGTTATTCCCGTTAAAATGCGGAATGTCTTCTGCAAATCCGACACGTTCGTATAGAATTGTTTGGCTAGCGAATCGGGACCTAGTTGCTTATCGTACATCTGCGACTCTATTTCTCCCAAAATGCTGGATATGATTTTGATTTGTTCCATAGTGCATGCTCCTTATAAGTGTGAGTATAGCAAGGATCGAAGAAAAAGTTCTGTCCGTTACCATGCCATTTTGTCCGAATGATCCGAGTCTTCACGGAACGCAAAAACCTGTACCTTTTATTCAGATACAGGTTTTCTTATTTCATTATAATTTAGTTCCTCTCTTCAACATATCGCCCTCATTTTGTTTTGAGCTTTTTTCTTTGAAGTATATTTCATTTAAAATGTTTACTTTAACGTCAATCTTTTGCACCAGCTTTGGAAACCATACGGTCTTCCATTCCTTAATCTTCTCCTCTTTCGACTGGGGACGGAATATTAAGCCTATCCCCAATGCGTCTGCTTTTAACGAATGAATTTTCTTCCATGTTTGATCAAATTGCTTGCTTAACTTTTCAGAAAGATCTTTTTCGATGATATCTGCGCTTTTCCCATGGGGACTTTCTGTTACCACTACGTTCAATTGAATGTCCGTCTGCAAGAAAGGGCCCTGCTCCGTCCATTTGGTGTGGTGATTTACTTTCGCGTGTTCAATGAGCACGCTAGTGTTTTTGGCAACCTCAATGGTTCCGCCAGTGTACTTTCCTTTAAACAAATTGTACAGCAGCGTTTCTTCCTGGTTCAGTGAACCTACCAGTCGATCTTTTCTCATAACTGCGGTCCCTTTGAAGGTAAATAGAGTTTGCTTGCCATCTTTCAGCATCGGTATGCCCATATCTTCTGACAGAGACTCTTGGTTCCTGTAAGCTTCCCAAATTCTTAAGATGGATTGATTGGGTGTCCAACCAGCCTCTTCGCTAAAAAAATCATAGGAGGATACTTCAGGAGTTGGTGATATTTGATGATATAGCGTCTTGTCAAAATCGCCATCTACGATGCTCACTAATCCCTTTATCGAAATATCGTTGGCTCGTACCGCAAAATTAATAATGTCCCCTATTCCGTCCTGTGCTAACTGTATATCGATAAGCATTAGTCTTAAATGAACGAGATCAATGCTTTTTTCTGAATCGGTACGAATCAAATCGATTGCTTTGCTGATGGACTCGGCTTCCTTCTCCAGAATTTGCGTTTTTTCATTGGCAATCGGTATCTGAAGAATGACTTTATACTTTTGGGAATCTCCCTTGCCTATCCCCATAACGGCCGGAAGATAATGCTTATTAATATCCTTCGTATCCCAGCATCCCGTAAGCAATAAGACCAAACTAAGAGTTAGTGTACATGTGCGCGCAAAACCAACTTTCATGTAGACACCTTCTTCCCTCGCCAACGTCCCAAAATGAATATCATCATCGGAAGCCCGATTACACAGAACAGACTTACGAATGCGTTCAGTTGCAAATATCTATTCATGACCTCAATGTTCGGGATAAACAAACAAAGGATGTAAACAAGCAAGCTTAACATGGAAACCATCCATTTGATGTTTAGTTTGGGCACAAGTAATTGGTGAAGCAACGATGAGGACATCCATAATAGAACAGAGGCCATTAGCACAGCTAATCCACTGGAAGACACTACAGAGAAACTGGGCAGCCAATCAAACACAACCCACTCCAGATCTATCGTGTCTGATGCCATCAGCATGGGATATTGCAATAGTACAGCGGATTCTTGACCAAATACTAATAGTGGAATATAGACTGAACCCATACCGAACACATAGACCACGCCTAGCCCCACTGCCAACCGGCCAAATCGAACGGGTCTTTCCTTCTGAGGAATCATGCCCAGGAAAAGGAAGCTCGATAATATCGTGAAACATATGTAGAAATCAGCATGATGAAGAAATGAGAACGTGCCATCCCAAACCGGGAAGATGTAGTTGAAATTAAAGTTTTTAATCCCGATCAACATAGAGAATAGAATAAACGGGATAAACAGAACAAACAACCCTATGCTGGCATGAATAAGCGCAGCAAGCCCTTTCCATGCGCCATAGAAGCAAAGCACTAAAAAAAGAAAAGTCGTAGCTGCCGTAGGAGTACTTTGAAGCAATACAGCTCTGATCTGAGAAGTTTGATAATAGATGAGCAATACCATCTGACCCATAAGGAATACGACAAGTGGCAGTAAAAGCACACACGCTCCCCATCTCCCGATGGTTCTCAAACAAATATCAACAATGGTTTCACCCGGGAATTTTGACAATCCATTCATATAGAACCAAATAAACACGATCTCCAACATGAAAATTAGCGTAATGGCCTCCCAGTGACCTTTTGACGTGGACGCAATAATACGATCTGGGAAAAAGGTAAATATGGCAGCAAGGTGCAGCAACAAAAATATTGTGAGAAGCAGGTATTTATTCATCCAGGCTCTTTCCTTTCACGCTTAAGCTTAAGTAAGGAACGGTATGGATTTGAAGGGAGGCAAAGTAATAGATCAGCCAGATCATAGCTGCTTCAAGCCCCCATATGCCAAAGAAGGAGCTGGCAAATATGACGACATACTTATACAGGCGAATCCCAATCATATTCAAATAACCCGATAACACGAAGTTAGCAATAGCCGAAGCAACCAGTATAATAATGAGCAGATTACTGACAAGCTTAGCTTGCACTATGGCCTGCCCAAGAAGAATGCCGCCGATCATCGTAATCGTAGGCCCAATGTTTTTCGGAAGTCGAATGGTCGCTTCAATAATCATCTCCAGCAGCAGCATGACAAGTAATAGCTCAATTAAGGAAGGATACGGGATCCCTTCCCTGCTCTTGGCGACAGCAATGGCGAGTTGGATGCGCAGCAACTCCGGATTAACGGAATTCAGTACAATGTAAAGCCCCGGAAGGGTAAGTGCGAAGAGTGTACCTACTGCTCGAATAGAACGGATAAACAGTTGAAATAGGTACGGATAGTTTTCATCCAATTTGGATGCCCACAGATCTCTTATGACGGTTGGGAAGGCAAAGGCAAAAGAAAATTGGTCGATCAGAATGATGACCTTCCCATCCCTTAGATTCTGGACGGTATCTCCAGGCAGCTCGGAGGATAGATACGTTGGGGTCAAAGCAAATTTGGGGTGACCTAATATAGCCAGAAGATCTCTGACCGTCGTAATTTCTTTATGGCTGTTTTTTTCTAGTTTAGTGCGGATCGCTTGAACCACTTTATCAGGAGCAATGCCATGGAGATACATGATGGCAAGCTTTTTGGATACTTCTGTTCCAGTTGTTTTATGTTCAATGACCAATTTACTTGTTACGATTTTTTTGCGCAGCAAACCAATATTCTTATCGATATCTTCTGTGTAGGAATCAAAAGCGGATTGAAGGGGGTTCTCGCTTGCAGGAAGCGTGATCTGTCGAGAGATATCGGGGCTCTCTGCATCCGTTATTCCCATTAATCCTTCTGCGTTAAATAAAATGAGCTTCCCCTGCAAAATGGCTTTGGATATATCCGTTATGACTATAGCGCTGTCGCCTTGCTCCATTACACCATCTGCTGTATTCATGACCGAAAGTGTCTTCGAAAGGTCTACTAATGATTCCAAATAATACGCCATGAATCTTTCTCTGCCGATGAACACGGATTTATAGACAAAATCTGAACTATGTTCAAATGGGGTAATGATTTGTAATTCTAAATCGCTAAGGGATTGATCATTTCTAACATCCACATTTTTCACCTCTTGTGAAATAGTGTGTCATCTCATTAGGAAATTATTCAGACTTTCAGACTGCTCAGCAGCAGAAAATGAATGATAAAAATACAAAAAGCTCCTTGATTTCAGGAGCTTTTTGCATCTATGATTATATGGTTGTAATAGAATGAATGAAGGAGAACATGGTGCAATGATAACTCGTGAGAAACTGGAACAAAATCAGATTTGGCTTTATGTAGCGGTATTAGCAGCTGGAGCCGGTCTCGGCTTGTTTTTCCCTAAACTAATGACGCCTTTAGATAATCACATCTTAATTTCGGTCGTTATAGCCCTCTTGATGTTTGGAATGTTTACCCAAATCCCCTTTATGTCTATAAAGGAATCCTTCGGAAATCGACGCTTTATCATGGCTATACTAACCGCCAATTATATCGCGGTTCCGATTGTTGTCTGGTTATTATCGCAGTTTCTGCCGCAGCAATCTCCCCTATTGCTTGGCGTTTATCTTGTTCTGCTGACACCCTGTATTGACTATGTCATCGTATTTACTCATCTAGGTCGTGGAAATGAAAAAGCAATGCTCCTGTCAACTCCCATTCTGTTTGTCACGCAAATGATCCTGTTACCCCTTTATCTATGGATTTTCATGGGCAAAAAAGCGTCTGAGGTTGTGAACGCAGGACCCTTTATCGAAGCGTTTCTAATCATTATCGTAGTACCGCTTCTGCTGGCTATAATCTTACAAGTGGTTTCCAGCAAAACTCGCAGCAGCGGTCAACTGCTGTTGGATGCGTCCGCATGGATACCTGTCCCATTGATGGCTCTGACTCTATTTATTGTGGTGGCATCGCAAATTAGCAAGCTATCCGTCTACTGGGAGCTCATTATTAAAGTTATTCCTGTCTACATCGCCTTCATGTTCATCATGCCGTTCATTAGTCGTATGATTGCAAAGTGGTTTCGACTAGACGTGAAATTAGGACGGGCTGTTATCTTTAGTGCAGGAACACGCAATTCGCTTGTCGTGCTCCCCCTTGCCTTAGCGTTACCAGATGACTGGAGTACACTAGTAGCCGCAATCATTGTAACGCAAACGATTGTTGAGCTTGCAGGGGAATTGATCTATGTTCGTCTTGTTCCAAATGTCATTCTGCGTGACAACACGTCTACTAAAGAGGCGCAAACAAGCTAAACCGTCATTTATGAGACTGCTGAATCGCTAGAGCATCGAAAACAGCCGACCCTAATGAGTCGGCTGTTCACCATGACATAAAAACTAAATAGTTCGTTCCTCATACGCGAAGGGTTTTTCACAAGAGTAAATCTCGTGGAAGAATCCCTTATAGGGGATATCGTCTTCCAGACATTTTATAAGATAAGACAGTTCCTCGTCACAAGTCGACTCCTCGCCCGCGTTCTGCATCACCTCGAAGGCATCAACAACGTTTTCCATGAGGCATACTCGAATAAAAAAGGGCAGTTTATCCAACATGTAATCATCGATTTTGGTCTCCGATCTATAACCTGCCAGGACGGTTTCAAAATAATCATCCATAAACGTTTTACGTTTGGCGGCGTCTGGTTCAAATTGTGTCCAGCCCACTCCGCGAGTCCAGACAGTAGCCAAATCATATATATACCAACCAAAACATGAATCATCGAAATCGTATACGGTGATTTGTCCATTATCAAAATCTATCGAATAATTACCGTCACCATAATCGAAATGGATCATTCCGAACGTTTCCTTGTTCCTGTCCAAACCATCTAAAATAGTCAGGAGCTCTACCAGCTTATCCTTAAGCTGAGACAAGGAATCAGGTATCCATTTAGCGATATAAACGGCATTGAATTTGTCATAGAAGCTGTAACGTGGACGTACGGGCTCATACCCTTTCGATAGTTGGTGCAACTTGCCCAATTCTTTGCCGCAGTTATAAAAATACTCGGTTAATGGTGCGCCTTCCCGGTACTGATAGTGATTTTCTACAAGCAATTTACCCCTTGCCTTCTCAAACAGACAGACAAAAAAGGTGTGATGATTGTAAGTGATTTCCTCCACCAGATTCCCCTTACGGGAACTGATTACATTGGAGACACTGCCTCTATGCTGGAATAAATATCGTACATACTCCACTTCAGCCAGAAAATCTTCCCGGCTTCTGTCAGGCAAGAAAGAGATTCTTAGTATTTTGGCGGCGGCGCCCTCTTTCACACAGGTATATACGAGATTGCGTCCTCCTTCATGAGGGGGAATCTGGTTGAACTCATAGCCATCCAGACCGTACATCTCTGTTACTAATGAAAGTAAATAGGAATCACTGATTTGAACAACTTCGTTATAATTAATACGATCTCTCCTTTAGCTGCTGCTTGTTTAAATGCCTTCTACATAAAAGGAATCCCCTAAAACTCCTTCCATATATGTACATTTTAACAGCCACTGCTAAGAAACTGGATAGTAAAAACAATTATAAGTGAATTTTCCCAGGTACTTTAATCGATTCTAGGATGATGTGTTTCGCATCATCATACCTGTACTTTGACTTTCCTTTAACAGAATCCAAAGTAAAGACAAAATCAATAATATTGCAGCTGAAAGTAAGTAGGTTGTAGACAAACCAAAGGCTTCTACGGATAGGTATCCCAGAACAGGACCAAAAGCAGCCCCAATATCAGAGATCATGACATATAACGAAATCGTCGCTGCCTTTAATCTTTCCTCCGCTATATCCGATGCAAACGAGTCGAGAAGAACGATTAATACGGTTGTGGTTAGAAGTGCTGCTGTTAAGTTAACCAACCATACATAATCCGGGATGTTAAACTGCGTCAGAATGATAAATAGAGCCGCCATCAGTAATGCCATTATTAATATACGTCTTCTCCCCCAGTCACCATCGGACTTCCCCCCGATCCATGGGGAAACAAAAACACCGATAAGTAAACGGGCAGCTTGAACCAAGCTGGCCAAAATAGCTGCACTAAGAATTACACCCTGTATATCAATGATCACTTCACGAATGTGAATGAGATGACTGAGCGTAGCACTTACCATGCCTTCTAAACAAAGCATGACAAGAAACACGGTGAGCAGTAATTTTAACAACGATGGGTTTTTAAAGAACAGGGAGAAATGGAACTTGGAGGTTCCACTTTGGTGTTCTATAGAACCTTTTGGCAAATGTAAAATGAGAGGAATTACTAAAAAAGCGAATAGACCGAATACTAATGCCACAGTCCGAATGCCAAACCACTCAACGAAAAATCCTCCTCCAAGCATGCCAACTAAACCGCCAATTCTGGAGAGTCCATTAAAGGTACCCATGACCTGACCACGATTGCCCGTCGTGGATACCTCTACAATCATATAAAATGCACCTAATCGAAGGATGGCCCACGCCATTCCCCAGACGCTTCTCAATATTAACCAAAAAACAAAGCTCTGTGCCCAACCATACAGCCAGGTTGTTGTTCCTGCAATTATAAGGGCTATCCACAACCCCGTTCGGATACTAATCTTGGAGTAAAGCCATGAAATAACCGGATTAAGCGGTAACCGGATAAATCGATTAACGGATAACAATATGCCTACCTCGACTAATGAAATCAACCCGGCTTCCTTCCAATGGATAGGCAAAGTGATGTAGAGCATGGAATCGCCCAGCAAGGAAATAGCCGTAATAAGCGCAAGTATATGTACCTGCTTATGACGGCTATCTCCTTGTGGACTATGAGATTTGTTTAGCCGGAGCATGAAGTCTTATTGACGTCTGGTGCTGTAGAGCAGCTGCCCTTCGTTTGATTATCAGCCGGTTCTGCGTCTGAGCAGTTATTGCTAAATTGAACGGATTGGCTGATACTGCATACGCCAGTCTCTGGCAGATCCAATTCTACGTTCGCAGCTGCTTCCCAGTTCCCTGTAATCCCTTCGACAATGGATCTGACTTGTTCATAACCCGTTGTCATCAAGAAAGTCGGAGCGCGACCATAGCTTTTGGATCCCACAATATAAAAATGGTGTTCGGGCTGCCGCAATTCCTTTTCACCATGTGGTCTTACGGTTCCACAGCTATGCTCGTTCGGATCAATCAACGGCGCTAGCGCACCTACACTCTCAATAGCAGAATCTATATCTGTCCTTACTTCTCTCAGGAAAGACAAGTCTGGTCGTGATCCCGTATTGCTAATGATTTGATCCAGTTCATGGATGTACACGGTCTCCCCATTTACTGTGCCAGATATATTGATCTGAACTCCGTTCTTCTCAAAGCGCTCAATGAGAAACGATGGGTACACGGTGACCTTGCCTGACTCCACTAATTGTTGCAATCGTACACCAAGTGTGCCGCGTTCACGAAGCTCATCATTTTCCTGACCGCCATATACATCCTTCACATTCGACTTTCGAATGACCCACGATATGGATGTCAGAGGGTCTTGCTCTTTGAGGCGTTCCAAGTCCAGCAACGCATTAATGGCGGAATGACCGCTGCCCACTACAAGAATATTTTTTCCTGCAAATCTTTCCTTCTCCTTGCCCAGCACATCTGGAATCCCATACGTAATCTGGCTGCTCAAAGATCGCTCCTCGATGGTCCAAACCCCGTCAGAAACGGCTGGGTTAGGACTAGACCAGGTCCCCGACGCATCAATAACTGCTTTAGCCTTATACTTGATCGTTTGGTTCTCTTCTTGAACATGCAGCTCGAATGGCCGTTTATCGCGGCCGGCTGTTTTCACTTTGCTTAAACCTTTTCGAGTTACGGCAACCACTTTGGCATTGTAATGGACAAATGGCTTGATGACAGGCAGCTGCGACAGCGGAGCCAAATACTCATCAATTAACTCCCTGCCTGTAGGAAAGGCTTGTTCATCGGGCGACTTCCAACCTGATGCCTCCAGCAATTGCTTAGCCGCTTTATTCATATTGTATTGCCATGGAGAGAACACTCGTATGTGATCCCACTGATTCACATTTCCTGCTATGTGCGGGGCTGCCTCGAAGAGAATGAAGGACTCTCCCTTCGTTACAAGATGAGCAGCCGCTGCCAATCCTACAGGACCTCCACCTATAATGGCGACAGGCAAATCTGGATTGGACGAAACCGCTGTAGAAGCTTTCAACGTTTCTTGAATTGGTTGGGGTGTAGAACAACATTGACTCATGGATATGACCTCCTAATGTTCATGCGATAATTAATCAATTTTTTTTGATTTAAAGATCAGACGAAAGCACTTATCAGCAATCGTCTGTTTTCACCTCATTCATGCGAAAAATACAGCACAGCTCGGGAGACAGCAGATTATTCACTTCAGATGAATTTAATTCGTAATAGCTCCAAGTGCCCCTTGTTTCCCGACGAATAAGTCCGGCATCGAGCAAAATTTTCAGATGATACGATAATTTAGATTGCGGCATATCAACGATTTCTGTAAGATCACATACGCAGGTGTTGCCACGTTGTGTGAGTTCATACATGATTTGAAGTCTCTTCTGATCGGCAAGTGCCTTGAACTTCGCTTCATACTTTGCAAAATCTACTGCAACCTCCCTTTTCTCCACCATCTGAAGCTCTTTAACCATGACTGTCTACCTCCAAGATAAAACTCAATATTCTTCATCAACTTTTTTTGATTTATGTTGCAATCTTATCAATACGCATTCTGAATGTCAATACTTAATCAAAAAAAGTTGATTAAACAATTTTCGATAAGAAACAGGATGGAAACTCGTTATATCTGATTATCATTATATAACGTTGCCATATTGTGTTTTGCGATACGATCACTTATCATAATGACTTAAACAGCATCATTACAAAGCTACAGCTAACTAGAAATGAGGAATAAATATGCTGCATAAAGCAACTTTCGCTGGCGGGTGCTTCTGGTGTATGGTAACTCCATTCGAGGAACAGCCCGGTATTCACGGGATTATATCCGGTTATATGGGCGGCCATATCGAGAATCCAACGTATGAGCAGGTACTAACAGGGGAAACAGGACATTTGGAGGTTGTGCAGATTACCTTTGATCCGGACATTTTCCCCTACGAGAGGTTGCTTGAGCTTTATTGGCCTCAGATTGACCCTACAGACGCTACAGGTCAAGGGAACGATCGTAAAAGCCAATACCGTGCTGCTATTCTCTATCATAATGAAGAGCAAAAGCTACAGGCGCTGCAATCACGTGAAGAACTGGCCAAGAGCGGACGCTTTGATCAGCCTGTTGTCACGGCCATTGAGGAAGCCTCTGTATTTTACCCGGCTGAAGAGTATCATCAAAACTACCATAAGAAAAATCCAAAGTTCTATAAAGAGTCCCGCATTTATTCAGGCCGCGACGCCATTATCGAGAAATATTGGAGCAAGGATTAATATCGGTTAAGGAAAAGGCATCTATCCAGATGCCTTTTCCTATTTCTGCTCATATCGTCTCATCCACCTTCAGCACGGATGAATGTTTATCTCCAAAAGATGATCTTGTCAGAAGGCAATCGAACGGACTCATACCCTGCTTCTTTGGCTTTTCCTATTGAAAGAATCATAACTGGCGCGTAGCGTTCTTCATCCAGATCAAATGCTTTCGCTACCTGATCCACTTCAAAGCCAGCCATTGGATTCGTATCATACCCATGTGCGCGAGCTACTAACATAAGCTGCATGGCAAAGAGGCTGCCATCGATTTTTGCAACTTCAATTTTCAATTCTTTTGGTAGAGCCGGAAACATAGTTAGAATGGTGCTTAGCTGACTATCCCGTACTTCAGCCGGCATCTTTCCTTGTTCTACAGCTGTATTGTATATTTCTTCAGCATATGAATAGCTTTCGGTATCCCCAAAGATTAATAACATGGCGGATGAAGTATCATTTTGCAACGTATTGAAACGCATAAGAGGTCTTAATTTTTCTTTTCCCTCTGGTGTGTCCACTACAACTACTCGCCAGGGTTGCATATTGGCAGAGGATGGAGCCAGGCTGGCTTCCGCAATCATTTCACTGATTTCTTCCCTCGATATTTTAATGTTCTCGTCGTACTTTCTGACAGAACGTCGTCCCTTCACAATCTGTTCGAAATCGTTATTAAGAATCTGGTTAAACATATGCCTCTCTCCTCTTGATAACAGTAGATTTTTTGACATTGTGTATGGCAATCGTTATCATAATCGTAGTATGAACTATAAACCTAGGTTTATAGCAAGAATGAAAAAGAGGTCATCAAATGAAAATAAATGATGTGTCCAAACTAACGGGTTTACCTATCTCAACGCTGAGATTCTACGAACGCAAAAACCTAATTCCGGACAGATTTGTTCAAAGAGATGCAAATAACTATCGTATTTACTCAGAGGAAGTTGTGGAATATTTAAGCGATGTGAAAACACTTTTATCTGTAGACTTCTCGATAGAAGACATCAGCTTGCTCGTAGATCAACAGCTTAACTTATCCTATGAGGAAAAGAAAAAAATAATTGAACACAAAATCCAAGACATCGAAGATATCCAACAACGTTTGAATAAATCAAAGAAGTTTTTAAATGACGTCCTGGAAGGGACAGCTACTTTTCAAACAAAATGTTAAGGATCATGCACGCGACTTATTTGTTTTTTTGTTGGCCACATATATCAATCTTAATGCAAACAGCATGAGGACAATGGCTAGTCCTCTCTGCCAATCAAATGAGATTTGCGCCCCGCCAAAGAAACCAAAGTGGTCAATGACAATTCCCGCTCCAAGCTGTCCGACTACAGTCGATATGTTGGTTGCGATGACTCCAATCTTCGGCACAGCGAGAATAGTTAGGAACAAGAAACCTACACCAAACCAGACTGCACTTAATTGCCATTTCGGTGCGTCCAGGATGGCAGCCACGTCTCCTTTTCCAAAAAACAAAACAACAATCAACAAAAACATTGCACCTGTCATAAACGTGAGAAACGTGCTCTCGAATGTTCCGGCCTCTTTGCTGAAAGACCCATTTACTGAGGATTGTGCACTTAACAATATTCCGCCAATAAGAGCAGCTACTAATAATAGAATGGTCATAAGATCTCCCCTTCTTAAAATACGAGTAATAAAGCAACGGACATCAAAATCACTGCCAGGATTTTTTCTTTGCTTACTGTTGACTTCGCGCTGCCGAGCCAGCCTTTATGCTCAATGACCATACTCATGGCCATCTGTCCTACGATGACGCTAATCATAGTAAGCCCCACGCCTAGATATGGGATGCCATATACAAGAATCGTCAAATAGATGACGCCCAATATCCCCCCGCTCAGCTGCCACTTCGGCGCTTTTTTGGTATAGGACAACTTTCCTTTGCCGAAAAACAGCAGAATCACACCAATAATGACAGTACCAATGGCAAAGTTATAAAAGCTGCTCTCCAGCTTCCCGATCGATAAACCCAACACGCCATAAATAGCGCCTTCGATACTCAAAGCAATGCCAGCCAATAAAGCCATCACATACACCCAAATTTTCATCACAACAACACATCCTTATTTCGAGAATTGTCGATATGTTAAGTCAAAAAAAAGACTTATATCTCTAGTTTCAAGCGTTCCGTTAATTCCGTGATTGTTTTTTCATTTCTGCGGTAATAGGTCCATTTGCCATGACGTTCGGATTCCAGCAACCCGATGCGCTCCAACATAGATAGATAATGTGAAGTTGTGGACTGTGACAATCCGGCACGTTCCTGAATATCTCCTACACAAATGCCGCCCTTCTCGCTGATGTTTTTTGAAAGATGTGCCGTAGGCTTGTCAAAATATTGCATAGGATCCTTCAACCACTTCAACATATCCAACCGTGTCTCATTGCCCAGCACTTTAAAAATCTCTACAAGGTTATTTTTCATAAGCCTATATTAATCGATAATTCTCGATATGTAAATAGCTTGATGAATTCCGTCTCTCACAGATTATTTGAACAGCCCTCTATCAATTACATTCGCTGACACCGGTTGAATCCCTATTTCTCTTGCCCATATGGATAGCTGTCCCATATGATGAATTTCATGTGCAATAAGATGACGTACTATTTCACCTTTGGCATAATGTCCTTCCATCCATGAAACAGTTATTTTTTCGCTATCCAAATCATCTGACCAATTATCAAGGAACGACTTCGTTTCTTTGTTCCAAGAATCAGAAAGCTGTTTAACTTGTTCCAAGGTTTTATAGTTCTCGTATTGAAATTGGATATCTGGTTCTCCTTGTATTCCACGAATCCAGCTATATTCTACATCTAAAATATGAAACAAGGTATAGAGTATGCTACCTGTCCCACCCATTCGATTACGCAGCAATTCCTCTATCGGGACTTGCTTACATCGTTCAAACCATTCATCTCTTACCATCCAGTTATACTGAAACAACTTGATCAACATAATCTCCCCTTATCGGTCAAATCGTTACAATGAATACATATGTTTGGTTCGACGGCATGTTTCCTTTTTCCTTTACTACAATGTCATTTGCTTCCTTATTTCCAGTTGCCTACTAGAAAATTGCAGTCATGAATGTCTCTCCATTGAAAAAAAACGGTCCTACCTATGCCAAGGCGGGACCGTTCCTCTTGCTAATGATTAATTTCCCAGCAGCTCGAACGGTAGCGGAGACTCCGTAAACGCAGGTTCTCCTTCGGAGTGAACAGCGTTGTACCCGATCTCCAACACTGCAGCGAGACGCTCATTGTCCCCTACACCGAAAGTTACCGTACGGCTGCGCTCATACATCCATTCGTGCAACGTCCAGCGCACACCCAAGCCCTTCTCATGTGCCAGTAAGCGGAAGTTTTGAATTAGGCAGCAGACGGCTGCAAAGTCCTCCTCCTGAATATGAGGATCCCCCTCTTCCTTTGCCACTACCAACAGATACGCAGGAGCCGGCTCCTGCAACCCCCGCAGTTCTTGCCCATTCCGTCTGTCGGTAAAGATAAACCGCCAAGGCTCTCGTAGTCCATCATTCGGCGCCCATACGGCGCAATTAAGCAGCTCCAGTATCAGCTGTTGCGAAACTGGACGATCTATAAAGTGTACAGGCCTACCCATTTCTCCGGCCAAATCAGATAATGTCATCTTACATCCTCCCCACTAAGTAACGCTTCCCTGCAATACAGTCCACTTCCGTTCGGCTGGTGTTCTTCTCCGACTCTTTGGCACTTTGTCATAGTAGCCCAGATGGAGGATACCAACGAATGTCTCATCTTCACGCAACCCAATTCCTTGGAAAAATCCTTCATGATAAAGGAAGGGATCGGTATCCCACAGCATGCCTAGTCCGCGTTCCCAGCCTAGCAACTGGAAGCTCTGCATCAATCCGCAGATGGCTGCATAATTCCGGTCGCTGCTGGGACGGTCCGGCCCTTTCGCAGCCATCACTACAAGATGAGCGGGGATATCCGAAAATCTCTTCTTAAAGACATCCATTAACTTTCCGGGGATCAGCTTGCCCAGCTTGCTCTCGGTCATCTGTACATAAATATAATCAGTCAGCTCCTTGCTTGCTTCAGGCGTTCCGGCATATACGGCGCGCCAAGACCCATTCTCTAGTGAAGGCTGCAATCGCAACGCGTTTCTCAGCAATTCAACAACGAGCTCTTGTTCCACTGGTCTCGTCGTACATTTACGGATACTTCGGCGTTCCATAATCAAATCAGCTACATTCAAACCTTTCATCCTCCTTCTCATTATCTGGATTCGATGTGTGTGCTCGTATCTTGAAGAAATGTATGGATTACTTTCAATTCCTCATCCGAGTATTTGTCCAAAAAACGATAGAATCGTTCGGCTTCAAGCTTATGGAGTCGTTCGTGAAGCTCAAAGATTTTTTTGCCTTGAGGTGACAAGCGGAAATAAATCTCCTTCTTGTTGTCATTCATTTGCGTACGTTTGACAAAACCTTCCTCCAGCAATTTGGCGCCAATCTTGGTTATACTCGCCTTGGACAAATTCATCATTTCTGCAATGCCTGTACTATTAATCGGTTCATGCTGACCAATGCAATCGATCATATGAACGGCGGTCAAATTGCTGGAAAATTTCTCAATGAATTCCCTTTTCACAATACTAAGAAAATGATCGATTTCCTTATCCTTTTGACTCTCAAGCACATGTAAAAACTGAATGTACTGCTCATACAGAAGCTGTTTGGATCGATCTTTCACATCCATCTCTAAACTACACCTTTCTCCTTATTGTTTAATAGTTAAATATGATGAACACCTTAATTAAGCAAAATGTGACTATCAGAAAAAATATATTGTTAACTTATTAACAATATATCATGATTGATAACGATTATCAACTAAAATATTTTACCCTTAACTACATGAACTTCTTTTCTTAGTATCCATCCAAAAAACAGAGCTTTTCCAATACAAAACAATCCCCGTTAAACTCCGATAAATCGGGCTTACGGGGATTGGTTCCGGTTTCCACTATCCCTACTTGAAGAGATATTTATAATAAGCCGGGAATTCTCGCAGGATGGAATAGATATCTCTCCACTCAAAGATTTTGGCATGAGATGAATAGACTTCTTTCATATCCATTTTGCTAAAAGCTAATTTTGTCCTGGATATATGAAAATATTGCGTAATAATCATAGCGGAGTCTGCCTTTAACGCATCCATAATTGTGCTGGTATTTTGAGCGGTCATATAGGAGTTGTAACCATTGTTATCCTCTATAATTACATCTTCCGGTATCCCTTGATCGGCTAAGTAAAACTTCATCACCCGTGCCTCATCGAACCCTTCCTTCCCCAACCCTCCGCTTACAAGAATAAAAGTAAAATAGCCCTGATTGTAAAGTTCTATGGTTCGATCCAGCCTTGCTTTCAATCGCTCAGACGGCTGTCCATTATCCTCTACTTTATTGCCCAATACTACAGCCATATCTACTGGCTTTAATTCATCATTCAACCCATCGATTACGATGAAAGCAGTATGAATAATTAACCAGCTTAACAAAACGGCTGCTGCGATGAAAAGTCGTTTTACGAATATTAATTTCAATCTCTCACCTGCACTCTCTCATTTTCATATGTACAATTCCCTAAATATTATCACATCCCGGCCTTAGGGTATATTTAACCAGTCGCTGGCCAAAATATGGGATATCCTTTCGAGAAATGGAGGTCATTCCCATCCCTTCAAATAAAGACACACGCCTTCATGCAGAACTGCATGAAACGGTACAGTACATCAAAGACATAATGGGTGACAGTCCAGATCTGATCATCCGGGACATGACATTGGCTCAAGATTGGCATATTGCTTTGCTTTATATGAATGGGCTTGCAGATGTTCAAATGATTCAAACCTCGATATTGAATTCATTGATCGAGAATTCTTCAGCTTATAACTCCGACCAAACGATGCATCCGCTTCATTACATGAAAGAGAAGCTGTTGTCCGTTGGCGATATTGAATGGATGCATCATTTCGATACTCTCTTCACCCACCTGTTATCGGGAGACGCCATTCTGCTCATGAATGGCTATCCGGACGCTTTAAGAATCGGCGTAACGGGACGTGAAGAAAGAAGCATTAGTGAGCCTACGTCCCAGCCCAGTATCCGCGGCCCGATGGACGCCTTCACCGAGACACTGGAAACCAACGTCTCACTTATTCGCCGTCGCATGAAAGACCCTCAGCTTTGGTTGGAGAAGTACAGCATTGGCCAAGTGACCAAGACGAGCGTCGCGATTATGTATCAGAAATCATTAGCGAACGATGATCTGATCAAGGAAGTCAAACAAAGACTCAATAGGATCGATATGGATGGCATTCTGGAGAGCGGATATATCGAGGAATTTATTCAGGATCATAAATATACACCCTTCCCTACCGTTTATAATAGCGAGCGCCCGGATACAATCGTCGCCGGCCTATTAGAAGGGCGTGTAGCGATTCTGATTGATGGGACACCCTTCGTCTTGCTGGTTCCAGGCTTGTTTATCCATTTCATGCAAACGTCCGAAGACTATTATCAACGTTCAGATATCAGCACCTTAATTCGACTGATTCGTTACTTATCTTTTTTTATCGTGTTATTGGCCCCATCGCTCTACATCGCCATTACAACGTACCATCAGGAGATGCTGCCGACTAATTTACTATTGAACTTGGCTGCACAGCGCGAAGGCGTTCCTTTTCCCGCATTTATCGAAGCGCTCATGATGGAAATCGTGTATGAGATTTTGCGAGAAGCAGGCATTCGGATGCCCCGCACCGTCGGGCAAGCAGTCTCCATTGTGGGTACACTTGTCATTGGACAAGCGGCGGTTGAAGCTGGAATTATCTCCGCAGCTATGGTCATAATAGTCTCCATCACTGCGATTTCCAGTTATGTCATCCCCGCTAATGCGATGTCCATTTCCGTTCGCATCCTTCGCTTCATCTTAATGGGACTGGCCGCATCCTTCGGATTATTTGGCATTTTGATCGGCAGCATTCTGCTTGCCTTGCATATGAATAGTCTCCAATCATTTGGCGTTCCTTATATGAGTCCAATCGCACCATTCAACTTAGATAACCAAAAAGACACTTTATTTCGCATCCCCTGGCCTCGGATGATTAAGCGGCCAAGCTCAATCAATCCAAAGGACAGCATTCGGATGGCTCGATCCAAAGGTACGAAGTAATTGCCAGGAAGGGATTGTACATCTATGAAACGCATTGGCCAAATGATTGTTGTATGCGTACTAAGCCTGTCTCTCATGACAGGTTGCTGGAACAGACGCGAATTAGATGAGCTTGGCATCCTCTCAGGCGTTGCCATTGATAGGGCGGGGAAAGACTATCAAGTAGCGGCTCAAGTGATCATTCCTGATCAAGTGAACAGCCGTACAGGCGGTGGAAAAGCCCCTGTTACTTTATACAAAGCAAAGGGTGCAACCTTATTTGAAGCTTTTCGAAATTTGACGACAACAAGCCCAAGAAAAATCTATACGGCACATATTCAAACGTTGGTGCTAAGTGAAGAAGTTGCTCATGAAGGAGTCGCCAAAGTATTAGATTTGCTAGTGAGAAATCAAGAAACACGAATGAATTATGTCGTAATGGTCGCAAAGCAGGTTCCTGCAGAACAGATCATGAACGTTCTGACGCCGCTAGAGAAAGTGCCTGCCGATTCCTTGTTTAATTCCTTGGAGACCTCTTCAAACATCTGGTCACCGGTTTCGAAGATAACGGTGGACATGTTGATGGATCAATTAACAACTGAAGGAATTCATCCCGTCTTGCCAGGCGTGACGACGACAGGTAATGCGCCAGCCAGCCAAGCAGCTACTAAAGAGGAAATCGATGTACCCGTTAAGCTAGTGCTTTCGGAGCTTGCGGTTTTCAAGGGAGATAAGCTTGCTGGTTGGCTTAGTCCAAGTGAAGCCAGAGGCTATAACTACATAACCGACAAAGTAAAATCTTCAGTTGGCCATCTAAAGTGTCCCGATGGGAAATTGTTGGCTATTGAGATTATACGTACGAAAACCAAGTTGAAATGTATGCTGGTTAACGGCGAGCCCGTTATTGAGGTTCTGGTCGAGACGGATTCCAATATAGGGGAAGAAACATGCAATCTTGATATTAGTTCACCTGTTACGATCAAAGAACTGGAGCAAAATGCAGAAATCCGAGCGAATACTTTGATGAAAAAGTCTGTGGATACGATGCAGCAAAAATACAAAATTGATATTTTCGGTTTCGGCAACCTTATCTACAAAACCCATCCCAAGCTATGGAAAACACTCGAAAAGGATTGGGATGAGCATTTCTCTAAGCTGCAAGTTATCTATAAAACTAAAATGCATATTCGAAATACGGGGATGACCAGCAACTCCCTAACTCGAATCATGAAGGAGTAAAGAGAATGATTCATTCCATTATGATCGTATCCATCATTGCCATTATCGCAGCCGGCTTCGAGCTGCCTAATCAGATCAAAAAGCGTTGGAAGAAAGAAGTCATCCTCTATGTCTTGTTCTTAATCGCCGGATCTGTATTAAGCGTATATGCGCTGCTGGAAATTCAACTCCCGAGCCCTTTAATGATTCCGGAGCTTATGTATAAGCCTCTACATCGCTGGATTTATCAATCTTAAACATAAAGGATGTTGCAATTGTGATGGCTAACGGGAAAATAAGTACGAAACAACTTGCCGTTCTTGTGATTTATTTTATTATCGGAGACATGCTTCTTGTCCTGCCTTCACTGATTGTTTCGGCCGCTAAGCAGGATGCTTGGCTTTCCGGAATGCTAGGATTCATTGTGGGCTGGCCCGTTGCGTGGTTTCTATACAAGTTCAGCCGCTTATATCCTAAGCTGACCATCGTACAATATAGTCGGCGATTGCTGGGCAAATGGCTGGGTGGATTAGTTGCGATTTTTTACCTCTATTATTATTTGACCAACGTTTCAGTGATCCTTCGTGAAGTAGGTGACTTCATCACAACGCAATTCCTGACGGAAACGCCAATCATGGTCATTCACCTGTTAATGGTCATTCTTATTATATGGAGCATGAAAAGCGGTATTGAAACGATTGCTCGAACAGGCGAAACCTTCTTCCCATGGAATGCCCTGCTATTCATCGCCCTAATTATACTCTTGCTTCCGCAGGTGCAAATGGATCGGATTCAGCCTATCATGACCGAAGGTTTGCGAAATATCAATTATGCCTCTTTATATAGCAGTACCTTCACCTTCTGCGAGATGAATGTTTTTCTCATGATTCTCCCTCAAGTTGCAAACAGCAAGCATACCGAGAGAGACTACCTGATTGGTGCCTTCCTCGGTGGCATGGCGATCTGCTCAATCGTAATGCTTACATTGGTCGTCATCGGTCCTAATCTAATCCCATCGCTCATTTATCCCACCTATTCAGCAGCACAGAAAATTAATATTGGCAACTTCTTGCAGAGGGTTGAAGCTATTCTTGCGATCAATTGGATCATATCGACCTATTTCAAAATCATTCTAAACTTTTATGCACTCATGCTAGGGCTCACACAGTTACTGAAGCTTCGTGATACTCGCTCCATGACCGTACCTGTTGGCCTAATTGCATTCGGTTTAGCTTTTGCCGTTACTCCGAACACCGTACACTTCAACTATATGATTAATTATTACATCTATTGGGACATTACGTGTGCCATCGTTCTCCCGCTCCTGCTGTATGCCATACATCTCATTAGAAAGAAGTATGGACATCCCAACTTGCAACAGGATCGCTTGTGATCCATCGATTATTATCCAGAGCCGACAAAAAAAAGCCGCCGGTTTCACACGACGACTTTCACTTTATATTATTTAGTTAAAAATCCCAATACATCATCCAGCTTCATTTTATCTGCTATGAAACCACTAGTCATCCAATGTCTACCCGAAATATAGCCGACTTGATTGCTTTGAACAGCAGGCAAGTTTTTCCATAACGATGACTTTTCAAAGTCCTTCACAGACTGCCGCTCCGTTTCAAACTCTTCATTGTCAGAAAGTGAGCTGCCATACATGGAGAAAATATAATCCGACTTAAGTTTAGGCAGAACCTCAAGCGAGAGATTATCTCCCCAGTCATTACTGCTTTCACGTTGAGATGCTGCCACACTCTCATCCACATTCAAGCCTAGCTCTTCATAAAAGATTTTTGTAAACGAATCAAAGGTAGGATAAAAGAGTTGCCAGTCTTTTGCTAAAGGTCGAATGAGAGCTACTGTTTTATCTGTGCCCACTTTCTTCACAATACTATCCTTCACTTCAATGATATGTTCTTTATAGGCAGAGATAACGGCTGCTGCCTTATCCTCAAGACCAAGTGCCTCACCAATCTTTATCAGGCTTCCCTCCCAATCATTAGGATCATAAGCGATAGTAGGCGCAATGAGGTTCAGCTTGTCATAACCCAACTGATCCTCCACTGCATATTGACTAATGATAATCAAATCAGGATTGGATGCTGCCACTGCCTCTACATTCAGCGGTAATGCGCCGCTTGTCGGAATATTTTTCGCAGCGATTTGGTCGTGCAAATAATAGCCAGGTAAATCGAACGAATAGATAAACGGCACATCTAGTGAAATCAAACTATCTTCGAGCAGGTAGGTAGCAATTCTCTTGGGCTGAACAGGAATTTCGGTCTTTCCATATGGATGCTCTACTATCCTTGTAGAAGTTGACGTATGTTCCGGTTGAACCTTTTCCTCTTGCCCCTCTTTATTCGCCTTTTCTCCGCATCCTGCTATCACCAGCAAGCATGCTAGAACAAGAAGCGCTATGCTTGACATCCGTTTCTTACTCATACTCTTATCCACATTCCTCTCCAATAGTAAGTATCTGTTCAAAAACATTATAATTGATATTAATTATCAATATCAATAAGAGTTATTATAGTAGCACGCCTATTCAAAGTACATGGGGGTATGTGCACGATTCTATTCTTATTTTGCACAAATAGTAGTTGGTCTATTCTAGTGATTTGATTTAAAGTCAACTTACGAATGTCAGAGAGACAGAAGCGGAATGACTTTTTTGAATGCTTAGACAACATGTAGTCCTCTATTGAGAATCATTTTCACAAACATAACATGTTTTTGCTTTGAAATGTACGATTCATTGTCCATTTTCGTATGTGGAGACATTGCCTCCTATCTACTATTTCTAAACCAGACAGGTTATGATAGGCAAAGAAACAAGTCGATTTATGTCGATGTTCAGCGTTTTTTAAGTGCTGGCCTCTATACTATTCTTATTGAAAACCTATTGCGAGAGGACTATTGTCGTGCGCTTATTCAAAGATTATTTCCTTGTCGGATTAACCGTTATTACGGCCATCATCCTATATACCACACTCTATCAGATGGCATCGCGCACCGATCAGCCGCTTGCCCAATCCGGAGTATTGCAATTAACCGAAGAGAACTGGAATAAGCACGACCTCTTCCAACTGGATGGGGAATGGAGCTTCTTTCCCAATCAGTTATTGACACCCCAGGAAATCGCAATGCAAGACACGGCATCCGGCACTTTTATACAAGTACCCGGCAATTGGAACGGCCAGTCACTTGCAAATGGAGTAGAAATGAACGGAAAAGGATTCGGTACATACCGCCTTTTGGTCGAAGGAGTGCCTACGGATCGGCAATTAGCGATTTCCAAGCGCTATATCCGCTTTGCAGACGCTTTATTTGTAGATGGCAAACAGCTGGGACAATCGGGAACGCCATCTGCCGATCCTACCTTATATGAACCGCGCAACATGCCCTATACTACTTATTTCTTTGCAGAAAAGCCCGAACTCGAAATCGTCATCCAAGTCGCCAATTATGAATACCGAGACGGCGGCATACTAAGTACTATTGAATTCGGATCCGGTCAGCAGATCGACGGCAAAATCAAACATCAAACAGGACTGGAATATATGATTATCAGCTTTATGATTGCATTCTCACTTCTGTTTTTCTATTCCTATCTTTTCATTCACAAGGATGTAAAGGTATTGTTGCAGGCAATCTTCTTTTTCTTTTTTGCGGTCATTATCTTCTCCAATGGAGAACGTCTGCTGCTGCAACTCTTTCATGATCTGTCCTTTGAACCTGCATTCAAAATCAAATATATCTCTTTATACGGGATAACCATCATCATTTACCAAATCATGACGCGAATCGTAGAATCCCGCAAAATGAAGCGGCTATTGCATGCTTCTACCGCACTTATCGTGATCTATGTAGTAACAATACTAACAACACCATTCCGGGTATACTCTTACGCTCAAGATGTCGTTTATGTATGGGGCTTAGTGATGTATGTGATCATCTTAGCCCATCTATTCCGTATGTATCTATTACGCCAGTATGGCACAATCAACCTCAGACAGTTCCAAATTTTAATAGCTTCCATATGGATCTTGCTTCTGAACAGTATATTGTCCATTCTGAGCACATGGAATATGATTGCGATGACGCTTGTTAACGGTTTATTTATTATGCAGCTCATCTCCTTCGCCATATTGCTGGTCTACCAATATGGACAGGCCTATAACGGGATGCAGCAACTGACTGGAAAGCTTCAGATTGCCGATCAAATGAAAGATGAATTTTTGCTGCTTACATCCCATGAATTGAATACACCGCTGCATGGTATTATTCATGTATCTCGCTCCCTGCTGGAAACACCGCTTAAAAAAGCGAATGAATACGAGATACAACAAAAGCTGAACCGGATACGCAATACCGCCTATCGCATGTCCAATACCGTCCATGATTTGATAGATGCGTCCCGCTTCAAAGACGGCAGCCTGAATATAACAATCGGAACTGTAGATCTGGTACCCTCGCTGTCCGTTGTTATGGAAGTATTCACAACGCTAGCTACCGGCAAGGGTGTATGTCTGCGTCAACACGTGCAGCAAGATGCCCGTTATGTCTCGGCTGACAGCAATCGTCTGATGCAGGTTCTCTATAACATTATGTATATTCTGATGGATGCTCATGCGCAAGACGAAATCGTACTCGAAACCAAGAGATCCGGGCGTCACGTTATTCTATCCGTAGGATTTGAAAAAAACGAGTCGGATTCGCGGAGCCAGGTCACTTCGAGTAGCTTGCCTAGCCGGGAATCTGCACATGCAATTGATGCCAGACTGGAGTTATCGCGAGAGCTGGTACAGCGAATGGGCGGAGAACTTGTAATGGACGAGTCAAATACTTGGGTGAAGCTGTATTTGTCAGCTGTTGATCATCCAATCGAGGAGGAAACTCCCGATGAGAACAACCAGGAAAACCTGAGCTTAGCCATGCACAATACAGCGTATGACGGGATGGAATATCCGACCTCAAAAGCCGTTACCATCTTGCTTGCGACAACGAATCTGATCGATCTGGAATATCTATACGGTTTGCTAACGATGGAAGGTTTTCAGATCAAAACGGCAGCTACAAGCGCTGAAGTGATGAAAACGATATCAAGTAGGGAGCGGCCAGATTTAATGATGATCGATGTACAGCTCCCTCCTCACAATGGTTATACGTTATGCCGGGAGCTGCGCAAGGACTTCAGCCAGGCGGAGCTGCCCGTACTATTTATTAATACGCGAAGCACCCCGGCCGATATCGAGACTTGCATTGCCGCACAAGGCAATGATTTTATTCATAGACCGCTGGACACATCCGAAATTCTGGTTCGCGTGCATACGCTGCTTGGCATGAAGAAGCTGGTGAAAGAAGCGGCGAGCCATGAGATGGCTTTCCTTCGTTCGCAGATTAAACCTCACTTCCTGTACAATGCGCTAGCAACTATCATGTCGCTTTGCTATACGGATGGTCCTCGTGCAGGGGAATTGCTCGGAAGCTTTAGCCGGTATTTGCGTATTCTATTTCATTCTGACAGCTCCGATGATATGATTCCGCTAAGCACAGAGATGGAGTTGATCGGAGCCTATGTCGACATTGAGATGGTTCGCTTCGGGTCTCGTCTGACCGTAGAGATTGACGCCGATCCCTCTTTGTATGCCTGCAAAGTGATGCCTCTGCTTATCGAGCCGCTAGTTGAGAACGCCATCCGTCATGGCGTATCCAAAAAAATTAGCGGCGGTACAGTAAAGCTGACGATCAAAAGACAGGAGCAATCCGTCATCGTGATCGTACAAGATGACGGAGTCGGTATGACTGCCGAGCAAGTGAGCGCCATGTATGAGCGCAAAACACCGGATCAGGGAATTGGCCTGCAAAATCTCATCCGCCGGATGAAACATTTGAACGGTCAAATCCCGCATATCGCAAGCATGCCTGGTCAAGGAACTACCGTAACCATTCAATTTCCGTACATGATATAAATCAAGATAAGTGAGGCGACACTATGCTGCAGGCTTTTCTCGTAGATGATGAGATTCATTCGATGTATATGTTGAAATTTTTCCTCCTGCAATCCGGCCAGGTCGAGATACTAGGCTGTTATAACAACGGCATAGAAGCGACGCTTCAGATGACGGGCTCTGATACGTCTCGTGTATGGTTTGTCGATATCGAGATGCCTGGCATGTCCGGCCTGGAGCTGGCGGAGCGAATTCATCAAGTCAATCCGCTTGACTTCGTAGTCTTCACTACCGCCTACGATCAATACGCGATTGAAGCCTTTGAACTAGCAGCCATCGACTACCTCCAGAAACCGATGGAGATGAGCCGATTGATGAAAACGATTGACCGATTGACTAAAGAGATTCATCTTAGGCATTCTGACCACTATCCGGCAACCAATAAGAAATTGGCGGTACGAATGTTTGGCGATTTTCAGGTCCTCTCTCCTATCGGCAAAAAACTAACATGGCGGACATCGAAAGAAAAGGAATTGTTCGCCTATCTGCTTCTTAATGGCCGCGAGCGTGTCAGCCGCGACAAACTTATCGAAGAATTATGGCCGGACGAGCCTTTCCATAAAGCTAAAGTCTATCTTCATACCTGCATCAGCCTTCTGCGCAAAAACTTGCGTCAATATGGATTAGAAGAAATCATTCATTATGAAAAAGAAGGTTACTATCTGGACCATATGGGACAATTATCTACTGATGTTGCCGCATTCACAGCCGGGATCGATCGGATTAAAAGTTTAAAGGAGAGCGGGATAAGCGAACTTCTGGCCGTGCTGGAGCATTACAAAAATCCGCTTCTCGATTCAGAGGATTACCACTGGGCTATCCTTAAAGCACAGCAACTAGAAAAATCTGCAGTTAATGTGATGCTTACGATCGGCAATCGTTATTTAGCACAAGAGCAATATGAGGATACGATCCATATAGCTGAACAGGCTGTTGTCATTTCTCCTTATGAGGAAGAGGCCTATCGGCTATTGATGCAGTCCTATTACTTGACAGGCAAACATGATCATGTTTTTCAGATATACAGAAAATTGGTGCTTAAACTTGCGGAATTGAGCATACAGCCATCTGAGCTTAGCCGTCGCATTTATGAGAAAATATGTTAGCTACTTCTGCACTGATTACAGATGCTCAATCTCCACAGAGCGTACATGGTCAATCTTTTTAATGGCATAATAGATTTCAGTTGTATATTGGAATTCCGGGACAGATAACGTCAAATCAATCCATTGACAGTTATTTTCGAGATCCTTTAATTTCATATAGCGAATTTTAAACTCACTGCTTTTATTTGGTTTATTCGGATATTTCCGTTCAATTAATTGAATAAGCTCGGTCATCCTTGCGTTAGGCTCGACTAAAATTCTGAGCGCGACATCATGTCTGCTCAATGATTGCGGTCCAATCCACTTGACAAGCACCGGTATCGCATTTACAGCAGTCATTAATAAAATCACACCAAAAAACGCCTCCATATAAAAACCAACTCCAATTGCAATCCCAAGAGCTGATGCGGACCAAATCAAGGCAGCAGACGTTAAGCCTGAAATCACCTCATTGCTTCTTCTTAAAATTACACCTGCTCCAATAAAGCCTACCCCGCTTACGATCTGAGCAGCCAGACGCATAGGATCCATATTGGGATGATTCATACCGCCAAATTTATCGAACGCATGAATCGAAACTATCGTAATTAAGCAACTCGCGACGCAAATCACCATACTTGGACGCAGTCCCAGCTGTTTTTGTTTTAATTGTCTGTCGATGCCAATCAACAAACCAAAAATCAATGCAAGCGACAATTTAAAAATCATTTCGAAACCCATCCGGATCACCTCATTCCATCAAAATAGTCATAAAAAAGAACCCTCTTTAAAAAGAGGGCCCTCATCAACACGTTCATTTCCTAGACTTCATGAATCGTGAATCATACACACTCAAAGAAGACTGCCCTGGGAAATAAGCGGGCCCTCTGATCCAATGAAGACTATTCCTATGAACCTGCATGAAAAAACCTCTTTTATCCGTGCATCTATGATAGACTTCACTATCCTACTTCCCATGGGTACCAACCTCCCCTTCCATCCGAGTGTGATGCTCAATCGCTGTTTTGAATTCTACTCGCTATCCAAGAGCCTGTCAATCCACGAAATGGATGAATAAAAAGAATTGACAAGTCATTTGATTTGCCATTATACTCGCTGAGTAAACGAAATCGAATGGAATAGTTCCTCGTTAGGTGAGGCTCCTATACAAACATAGGCCACTGCCCAGAAATATCGAAAGATGCCCATGGGTAGAACAGGGATTGTCGGATTAAGGCTTTCCATAATGTGGCTAAGAGACATTGCTCTCTTTACGTTGTATAGTGCCAAAACTCGACTAGGGGGAGATTAAAGTGTTTTTTTCGTGCACTTCTTTAACCCTCTATGTCTTTAGAGGGTTATTTTTATGGCGTCAGGGGGGATATCCAGCATGGATAGTAGTCAGAGTAGTAACATCCATCGTGAAAAGAAGCATATATCAGAGGGAATGAATCTGCTCTCTGTCACATCTATTCCATACTTTTATAGTCACGCCATCAAACTAGTGGGTGTATTTAAGCATGAGTAATTAGGGTGTGTACGATCGCAGAGTCTAACATCAACTCTCTCTGATAGCAGAGGGAGTTTTTTTGTTGGGCAAAAATTCAATATTTCAGGAGGAAACGACATGAAAACGTTTTTTAATAAAGATGAGGTCATGACTCAAAGCATCACTGAACGTCTCGTACAAGCATCCATCATAGTAGAAGAGGACATTCTCAATGAACTAAATTCGACGACTCAGGGTCTATCCGATCAAGAAGCAGCACTCAGACTTGAACAGTACGGTACCAATGAGTTAAGCCGTGATCAGCCGCCTGCATGGTTTATTCAATTTCTTGCTTGTTTCAAGAATCCGTTTATTCTCATCTTATTGTCGCTGGCTGCCTTCTCTTATGTAATGGACGAGGATATGGAAGCGGTCGTCATCATCTCAACAATGGTTGCCATCAGCATACTCATTACGTTCACCCAGGAATATCGGTCTACACGAACAGCCGAAAAATTAAAGGCCATGGTTAAAACAACCGCCAACGTTATTCGTCAATCCGATGAGAGGAAAATAGATTTGCGCTATGTAGTCCCCGGAGATATCATTCAGCTTGCTGCAGGGGATATGATTCCTGCTGATGTAAGGCTCATTCAAGCTAAGAACCTGCTTGTGAGTGAATCTGCCCTGACCGGTGAAGCCATGCCGGTAGAAAAAAGCGCTGCTATTCCGAAAGGCTTGGCAAAGCTGCGTATTTCTAAGAAGGACATCCATACGTTTGATCTAAACAATATGTGCTACATGGGTACAAATGTCATTAGCGGTTCAGCGAGGGCCGTCGTAGTTACAACCGGTATTCAAACCTATTGGGGCACCATGGCCAAACAATTAATCGGCAAAAAACCGCTCACTAGCTTTGATAAAGGCGTCAAAAGCATTACCTTTGTGCTTATTCGCTTTATGTTCATTATGATCCCCATTATTTTGCTGATTAATGGATTCACCAAGGGAGATTGGCTGGAGGCGCTCTTGTTTGGTTTATCTGTAGCTGTGGGACTGACGCCTGAGATGCTGCCTGTTATTGTTGCAGGCAATTTGGCCAAAGGCGCCGTTGCCATGTCCCGGAAGAAGGTCGTCATCAAAAGACTAAATGCCATTCAAAACCTCGGGGCAATGGATGTTCTATGTACAGATAAAACCGGCACGCTAACGGAAGATAAAATCATATTGGAGAAACACATCAATATTGATGGAGAAGCGGACCCTAAAGTTTTAGAATATGCCTACTTGAACGGCTTTTACCAAACCGGTCTTCGAAATTTGCTTGATGAAGCCGTGCTGGAGCATGCTTTCCAATCGAATATCATTGGGGTTGAAAAGGAGTACGGCAAGCTTGATGAAATTCCGTTTGACTTTGATCGCCGTCGAATGAGTGTTGTGGTGAAAAACAATGATACAACGGACATTCTGATTTGTAAGGGTGCACCAGAAGAAGTGATCAGCAACTGCGCGTATACATCCATTCATGGCGCTTCTACTCCCCTTACCCAAGAAATCAAGTCCAACATGCTTCAACTCGTCAATGAAATGAATCAGGATGGCTTGCGTGTATTAGCGGTAGCTGTGCGTACTACGGAATCTCAAGGATTGCCGTATGGCGTTCATGATGAAACCGATATGGAGCTGATTGGCTTCCTTGCGTTTCTTGATCCACCAAAGGAAACGGCAAAGGCAGCGATTCATGCCCTGAAAGAAAACGGGATCACAATCAAAGTCATTACAGGAGATAATGAATTTGTCACTCGCAAGGTGTGTCAAGATGTGGGCATTGAGGTGGATAAGGTCATACTGGGCACTCAGATTGACGAATGGTCAGATGACCAGTTGGCTGTACTTGCTGAACAAACTACGATTTTCGCAAAAATAAATCCCCTTCAAAAAGCGAGAATTGTTCGTGTACTCAAATCAAAAGGACATACCGTTGGGTTTTTAGGTGACGGAATTAATGATGCTGTAGCTTTAAAAGAGTCCGATGTAGGCATCTCAGTAGACACCGCCATCGATATTGCAAAAGAATCAGCGGATATTATTCTACTTGAGAAGAGTCTAATGGTATTGGAACAAGGCGTCATTCAGGGACGAATAACTTTTGGCAACATCATCAAATATATTAAAATGACGGCGAGCTCGAATTTCGGCAACATGTTCAGCGTTCTGGTAGCAAGTGCTTTTATTCCTTTTTTACCTATGCTGCCGATTCACTTGCTTATCCAAAACTTATTTTATGACGTTTCTCAAATCTCCATCCCCTGGGATAAAATGGATAAGGAGTATTTGAAAAAGCCACAAAAATGGGACTCTAAATCAGTTAGCAGATTTATGGTGTTTATCGGTCCAATCAGTTCCATCTTTGATATCACCACATATGCATTAATGTGGTACGTCTTCTCAGCCAATTCGGTAGAACATCAATCCTTATTCCAATCCGGGTGGTTTATTGAAGGATTATTATCCCAGACGCTGATTGTACACATGATTCGTACGGAGAAAATCCCATTCATTCAAAGCACGGCAAGCCGGCCTGTCTTAGTTTTGACCGCGCTCATTATGTGCTTGGGTGTCTACATCCCGTTCAGCCCATTTGGGTCAGCCATCGGATTAGAGCCGCTGCCCATGTCGTATTTCCCATGGCTTGTCGTAACCTTGTTAAGCTATTGCTTGCTGACACAGGCCGTGAAAAAATGGTACATCAGAAGATTTAACGAATGGTTGTAATCTAAAGGGCTTAGGGCGATACAACCATTGTATCGCCCTAAGGCGCATCAGGAAAATATTGCGGAGCTTCACGTCGATCGTGCATGCCATAATCTCTTATGATGTTGACACGATGAATCCGAGCTGTATCGTCCAATTTCACGTGCTTCTCAAAAGCCTCCGCATCCGCGGCATGACGCCAGTTCAGCAGTGAAATGAATTGACCTGACTCCAAAACCGCATCGAAAATATCCCAAGAAATAAGTCCTTCATGTTCGAGTGAAAGTCCAAAGTCTTGTTTCATCTCATCTACTGTATGATTCACAAGCCAGTCAGTTGATTTATTGATTTCGATTAACGTTACGGTGGTTCCTTCCCCCACCTCCGTTAGATCGGAGCGTTGTTCAGTAATGCTGGATACAATCTGACCTACCCGCAAATGATAATCGTTTAGTAGTTCATTACGCCCTTTTGTTTGAACTTCATGGTGGTTCACTTGTGTGCGCCAACGTACAACAGACTTCTCATCTCGCCAAGTGGATAACGACAAAATCCAAGAAGCGCGTGTCAAGCTTCGATATCTGACGTTAGAAATGAAACCCTCTACTGCCGTTAATTCAGGGCGCAGCAACTTGGCATTTTCAAGATAATCCTTCCATTGCTCCGCTTTCGGTTGTACTTCAAAAATGACAGAAAACATATAATACCTCCTATTTTTATTACCGGTCCAATGCTTAAAATCGACTAATCGAAAACGCCGAAATATCCACGTCATTTTTACCTGAAACAATCAAATTACTCAAAGCTTGTCCAACTGCGCTGCTAAACTTGAATCCATGTCCCGAGAAGCCTGCCGCAATGGCGACGTTGGAATACTTCGGATGTAGGTCGATAACAAAATCCTCATCAGGCGTTAGCGTATACATGCACGTTTTCCCATACTTTAAGTGTTCCACGTCAGGAATATAGTGATTCAAAAATTGAGTCAGCTCCTCTGCATCCCCTGCCAGCTCACCAAATCCCGGTATCGATTCATCTGGATGGATGGGCAAACCGCCATCATGACGACCTACTTTAATACCGCTGCCATCCATACTCGGAAATCCATAATAAACGCCTTGAGGCGTCATAAAATCAAAGGCCGGAAACTTATGTTGATTATAGCTCTCTTCATCAGCCTCGAACCAAGCAAATGTCTTCCTTACAGGTGTAAGAGGAATGTCCAAATCCAGCATAGATAACAAATCCCCTGACCATGCTCCTGCCGCAACAACCAATGAATTCGCATAATAGGTTTGTCCATCTGTCTGAATCGTAACCCTCTCATCTTGAATAGAAATTTTCTTCACCCTGCTATTGGTGAGGATCGTAGCACCGTTCGATTCAGCAAGCTCTTGATAAGCTTCAATACATGCTTCACACTTCAGCACGCCCGATGCAGGTTCGAAACAGCCCATGAAATCGCTCGGTATCGTAATCCCAGGCCAACGCTTTTGGACTTCATTTGCATCCAATACATCGAGAGACAACGAATACCTCTTGGCACTAGAGATAATATTATGAATAGATTCGGAATCCGATTGACCGATACTGAGAACGCCCGTTTTCAGAAATAGTTGCTTACCCGTAGCCTGTTCTAATTCATTCCATAATTGTTGCGCTCTAAGGACAAATGGGACATATTCCTCCCCCTCGGCATAAGCATGACGAATGATTCTTGTCTCTCCATGATGACTTCCTTTGGTATGCGGTGGGTTAAAGGAGTCTAATAATAACGTTTTTTTCCCGCTCTTGGATAAAAAATAACCTGCTGCCATTCCCATTGATCCTGCACCAACTATAATCACATCATAGTTCACAGCTATTCCCTCCACATCCAGAACCTATCCTTGTATTTCATAAATTATAGTTGATAGGCCAAGGTCGAAGCAATCATGAACCTTATTTGAGTTTAATTACGACCTTTCCTTTAGCCCTTCCGCTTTCCAGATATTGAAACGCTTGCTCTGTATCTTCAAATTGAAACACTTGATCCATAACGGGAACAATGTGCCCTTCTTCAACAAGCTCTTTAATCACATTTAGCTGCGCTCCACTAGGTTTCATAAAGAGGAAGTGATAGCTAGTGCCGCTTTTCTTCTCCAGCGCAGTAATCTTATGGCTTACAATGGACAGAATCGTTGTCTTCAACCAGCCTAAGCCGGCTTCCTTTCCAAATCTCGCATTAGGCAGACCGGAGATGGATACGATTTTTCCGTTTGGTTTCAGCACTTGGAATGACTTCTCCAAGGCGGCTCCGCCCAAAGTATCGTACACCGCATCATAGCCCGTAAGCAGTTCTTCAAATTTCTCTTTCTTATAATTAATGATTTGATCAGCGCCCAGTGATTGAACCAAATCATACCCTTTCTCGCTTGCAGTTGTAGCGACATAAGCGCCCATCCGCTTGGCTAGTTGAATAGCAAAGGTGCCTACTCCACCTGATCCTGCATGAATCAATATTTTTTGCCCTTTTTGAAGCTTCAAAATGTCATAAAAGGCTTGGTAAGTCGTAAGTCCAACGAGCGGGATAGAAGCCGCTTCTTCAAAGGTTAGATTCCGTGGTTTAAGAGAAATATCTTCTTCATGAACGGCCATATATTCAGCTAATGTTCCAATCCTGTCTTTGCGAGGTCTTCCATAAACCTCATCACCGGGTTTAAATGCATTCACATGTTTTCCAACCTTGACTATTACTCCAGAGAAATCATTTCCCAGGGTTAAAGGAAACTCATACTTAAGCAGCAGCTTTACCTTTCCCTCTTTTATTTTAAAATCGATAGGATTTAAGCTGGCTGCATACATTTCCACCAATACATCATGATCTCCGATTATAGGCAGAGGTCTTTCCATCATAACTAAAGGAACGTTTTTCCCATATTTCTCAATGACCATGGCTTTCACATAAATCACTCCCATTGTAATTATTCGTTTAAACATATAAACCAATAGTTCAAAAAAACCTCTTATTCTATTTCATGTGCAGTTGAATGGTTGCACTGAGCTTCAATTGCAGAGATTAATGATTTGAGTTGTTCTAATGGTTTGCGAACAGTCAGGACGTAGTAGTTCTCTACACTCTTTTTCTCGTAACTAACGTAGCCAGACTGCTTTAACACTTTCAAATGATGAGAGATGGCCGGACGGGACAAATCAATATGTTCCGCTATCGTATTCACATTAAGACCTGACTTATGCTTTGCGAGCAGCAAGATGATAGCTTGACGTTTTTCATCCGTCAGTACATCCAGTAAAGGAATACATTCTTTGAATTGCTCTACAATATGCTCTGTGTTGTGGCTCATCTACTCCACCTCCCGTTTATTCGTTTAATCATTTAAACTTATTATAACCGACTGATTGATAAAATCAAGCAGCCCTATTTTTAATTCTGCTGAAAGATGAATAAATCAGATAAGCCGATCGAAAAACGGAATTAGATGATCATATTTAATGAGGAATCCAAACGCCTCTTGTCCAAGCCATCTGCAACCCAACTCGTTCCATATTGTTTTGACTTTGACTTCCAAAGCTTGCTTGCGCCACAACCAGTTCATAGCCTGCTTTATATGCTTCATGCATGCGCCATTTCAATAATGAAGTTTGTAATCCATTCCGTCTAAATTGGGGCGCTGTGGCAGCTAACGTCAAGGATGCGATGTTGCCGCTGCCATACATTACAGCTACAGCAGCCGGCTCCTCTTTCCAATAAGCCAAATACAACCTCCAGCCAGGGCGGTTGAGCAAACCTATGTTATTATTTGCAAAGTGGTGTTTATGAATGATGTCCATACCCGATCCTACACAATGTATGCCTGCAAAATGGTCAAACTCATGTTCATCATAGATTTGACGGATCTTTATTTCGGGAGGGAGTTCAGGCGCTTCCATACCAGGTAATCCATAGAGTACAGAGTGAAACCCCTCTTGGAATAGACCACTCTCCGATAAATGTCTGAAGAGCTTCGGACTTACTCCGATAGGGTCTATCTCTAGCTGAAATCTCCGTTCCCTTTCACGATAAAAGGTCATGACTTCTTCCAATCTATCTATATCTTCATCTGAGTAACCTTTAACCGAATTGAATAAGCCCCAGGGCATGGATTGAATATAGAAGGCAATCGCGTTCCCTGCTCTCTTTATTTCTACCCCTGCTATGTTATTGCTTCGTTCGCTGATGGAGCTGATTCTGGAGTGAAAAAATTCTATTTCGGATCGTTGTATCCGTCTAGCCAATTCTTCATTTACAACTGGCAATCTCATATCTAGACGCCTCCAGCTCTTGGATTGATCACTGACTCCATTTATTCACTTATTATGTGGGCATTCAAAAACGGAAGAATCGTATCATTCACTAAGATTGGTTTTTCTCTAATCATGTGGGGGCTGTGGCTTCCGCCCGGCACAACAAGGTACTGTGATCCTTTGACCAGAGAAGATAGATGTTTAACTCTCTCCTCTCCGGCAAATGCATCATGTTCGCCTGTAATAAATAGAGAGGGACATCGAATGCCCCTAAGCTGGCTCTCCGTAAGCTGCGGATATAGACGCCAATCTCGCGCGGCTTGTCTCATATGCTCTTCCCAATTTCCTTTATGCGCTTCCTGATGTCTTTCTGTCATCTGATGAATCATGCCATGCAGCCCTTCAGCCACTATCCACTCCGGTTCGAATTGTTCAACACCCGTTGGATCGCAAAAACCACTAGTCCCAATGGTGGTAAGCGTCACTACTCGATCAGAATGATGTACAGCGAGGTAAAGTCCCACATTGGCTCCTAAGCTGTAGCCGATCAGATGGGCCTTTGGAATTCCCAATTGGTTCATGAATACTATTATATCATCGACAAGTTGAGGTGTAGACCACTCCAGACTTTCACATCTCGTTCTGCCGTGCCCTCGGAAATCCGGAAAGTAACACGTATATGCCCTTTGAAAATCCAGCATTTGACTCGCAAATGCCAATATTCCGCGTGAATAGCCACTGTGCAAAAAGATGACAGGCTCCCCACTCCCCATTTTTTCGTAAAACATATCCAAGTCTCCAAGCTTTATATGAGGCAATATCGTGATCCTCCTTAACAACTGTTATCTAAAAACTTAAGAATAGTATCGTTTACAAATACGGGGTTTTCTCGGCTCATATGAGGTCTATGGCTGCAGCCAGGTACAATTACATAGCGCGAATGAGGAATTAACTTGGTTACTCGTTTTAGCTCGTCTTCCGGAGCGTATTCATCATATTCTCCAGCAATAAACAATGCAGGACATTCCATTCCAGATAATTGATCATCAGTCAACTGCGGGTATGTGCGCCAATCCTTTATTTTTTGCCTCAAAAATTGCTGCCAATTCCCCATATGCGCATCCTGATGTCTTTCTTCCATGGATCTAATAAAATCATCTTTTCCGTGTTGAATCAGCCATTCTGGTTCGAATGCTTCTGAGCCCATCGCTGCCACAAAGCCGCTTTGACCAATGGAAGTTAAGGTTGCCACTCTATGCGGCTGGTTAAGGGCACAATAAAGAGCGACCCCTCCCCCCATGCCATACCCTATCAAATGAGCTTTTGGAATCTGAAGCTGATCCATAAAATCAATTATATCGTCTGCATGCTGCGGGGTACTCCATTCAAGCGAGTCGCTCTTCGTTCTTCCATGTCCTCTGAAATCCGGAAAATAACAATTATACCTTGCTTGAAAATCGAGTATTTGACTCGCAAATGCCAATATGCCACGGGAAAATCCACTATGCAAAAAGATGATCGGACGTCCGCTCCCCATCCGTTCGTAATAGATTTCTACGTTTTTACATGGGATATAGGGCACTCTCGTTCAACTCCTCCATAGTGAATAGATGCTTCTCCAAGTTGAAGTAGTAGTTGCCGCTTATGGAAGTAAACTCGTAGACACAATAGTCAGGATCATCTATCCCGAGTGAATAGTACTTCTCATCCCCTTCTGTCCAAAGCAATTTTCTGCTTGCACTGTCATGGCAGACCTTCATTTCCCCAATCAGCATAAGCCCGTTGCCTTCACCCGCAAAATAGAGACACGCCTTAGCATTGGCCAAAAATTGTTTGGTTCGAATGGAAGAGGTGTTGGTTGAAAACCAAAAGGTAGATAAGCCCTTATGTACCTTTCTAAACATTTGCTTTGTGTTTGGAAAGCCATTTTCATCAACAGAACTGACCATGATGGTACGAGCCCCTTCTACCAAAGACGTCATTTGCTTCAAAGTAACGGTATTTATGATCATTGCATTACTCCTCGCATTGTTTTAGGTTATGTAGCACTTTCGCAAGCATGTTGTCGAGCTGGTCGATCTCCTTGTCCGAGAATCCCTGGTAAAACATTTCATTCATCTGTGCCGTCACTTTGTCATACGTATCGCTTAGCGCTTTGGCCTGCGGGGTTAGCGTGATCCGTGTCTGTCTGCGATCCTTTGGATCTGGATTGCGCTCAATATGACCTTGCTCACTCATGCGATCCAGCATGCTCGTAAGTGTCGTTTTGGCAAGCGAAGTCTTCTCTCCTAGTTCTGTGATCGTCACATTATCCCTCTGCCAGAGAACAAATAAGATGCGTCCTTGAGCGCCATTGAACTCCTCGATTGCATGTTCCTTAAGGAGTTTTTCAAAAATCCGATTGCTAAGCTGTCTAATTTGGGAGACATAAAATCCCCCGCGCGTTTCTTTTTTCATGAGGCACCACCTTATTCTTACTATATAGGATAATACTATATAGTACTAATTGCAAGCGGGTTTTTGGATAACTGTTCCAGCTCCTTTATCTATAATGCTTGATAGGTAAATAGTATTCTTCGAGTCTTCTGATTCCATAGTTAACAAAACACTAGAGTCCCATTGGATTTCATTGATCGCTCATGTTGCTTTATGGTTAAGCTTGTCTTCTGTACTCAGCAAACTGCTAGTTGAGATTTATTTCATTGTGGGAGTACATCTGTGAAACGAAATGGAAATTATCGATCAATGACCCATACACCATTTTCGGGATCTCGATACCCAGAAAAATAGTTGAAATACATTGAACTAATGGTCAAAGGTTCTACTCTACCTAAAATCGCTGTACATCTTGAAATCCATATAACTACTGCATTCCACTGGAGACATAAAAACTTGAACGCATTGGGAAGTCTTAGCTTTAACAAGAAGTTTGCCAAGATCAAGGGATTGCAATTCGAAACGGTCGATTGAAGATTTAGATGTAACGTTTTCAAGGAGTTGCTAGAGATTCATTCATTAGTATTTTTAAATTTTCGAATAATATAACTTAGTAAAATAATCGTGATGATACATATAACGACTCCTGCAATACTAATACTAAATTCATCTTTTCGAATGGTCATAATTTTTAAAATACCAACATTAAATAAATGACCTATTAAAGAATACATTACTATAATTGCCGCTACTATTAAATAAACGTTCCTTCTCGTCATCATTCGTTCCCCCAATCCTTTTCTATGAAGTATTGTACTATATATGATTTTTCTTGCAAAATTAGTTTCAAAAACAACAACATTTACGAAAACAGCCATAGGTAAAGAAGCAGCCGATCAGAGCGATCGACTGCTTTTCTGTATGTATGGAGCATCTGCTTATCACTGTTTATAATCCTCGCTTAATAACCCGTATATTTCTAAATCAACAATTCCTTTACCTGACCACACACTCGCTTGCCGGAGAGTTCCTTCATGCACAAAGTCATTTTTCAAAAGCACTTTCTTGGAGCTGTCATTTTGGAGCATGACCTCAGCTTGGATACGGTTCACACGTACTAAATTAAACAAGAAAAAAATAGCCAGACTGACGGCCTCCGTAGCTATACCTCTCCCCCATTGCGTTCGCGCTAAAAAATATCCGATTGTCACCATGTTAACTCTTTGATTGAAATCAAATGCTTCCATAATGCCTACAAGCTTTTGAGGTTCACTTTTATGAAATATTCCCCACTTTATTCTCGATTGTTTATTAAAATCCCTTTCAAAATGACTAATCATGTTTTTGACCGTAGCTTTATTGCTCTTCGGTATAATGCCACAATATTCAAAAACGTGGTCATCGCTGTAGATGCCATATAACTCTTCCAGATGAATGTCTTCGATTTTTGTTAATATGATGTTGTCGGATTCCAAAATCGGAAACTCGCTGAAAACCAGATCAATATTCACTAGCCGCATCCCCCCAGTCCGCTGTATTCTCACTGCTTCTAATATAATACAATCATAATTACGATGCCTTACATCAAATGCACAAGAAATGCTAGGATTAAATTATTCTATCCTTCTACTCCTATTATCTTACAAGTATTTTCTTCCAATTCATAGATCATCTGCTGCTCATAGAAAAAGAACGGAAGAGCACCAGGCTCTTCCGTTCAACTACTCTTTATTCCTCAAAAGACAGATTCTCCGGCTCGTCCCGCAGCTCTCCGCTAATCTGCATATTCGTACTTGGCGTACGGGCATCAACTATCTCAAATGCAAAGTTATCCATCCTTACTTTTCCTTGACCCGTAAGCAACACGCCAAACGAAATCGTATCACTGTCCCCCGGCACATCCAGCACAATGGAATATAAATTCCACGGCAAGCTGCCTTGAATCGGCCGATTGCTCATGTTATCGAACTGAATCGTATCTCCCGTCGCGTTGTCGACTCTCATCCAAAGTCCCGCAAAATCGTTCACCTTCTCCGCCTGAATAAACGCGGACAGCTTAATGCGCTCACCTTTATATTTGTCGGACTTAAATTGCTGCATTATGGTCGCAAACTGGGTTTCCGACGTTGCGGATATGGATTTCAAATAACCGGATACCTTACCCATATGCACCGTTTCCCGGTCAACGCCCATCTCATAATGCGACGGATCGCTGCCACTTAAAATCCAGCCCTTCACTTTTCCATGCTCACTCATATCCCTATTCTCCTCTCGTTTTCCCATCGTCTGTTGAACGCTCCCCATCATCTTGCGGTAACGTCCGGGCGGCATGCCGTATTCCTTTTTGAACGCGCGGGTGAACGCTTCCTGCGATTCGAACCGACTGCGGAATGCGATTTGGATAATGTCTTCCCCTGTATACAGGAGTAAAGCGGATGCGCTAGCCAATCTGCGCGAGCGGATATAGTCCGTTACGCTCATGCCTACCTGCTCCTGAAAGATTCGGTGGAAGTGATACATCGAGAAGCCTGCGGCGGCCGCCGCGTCCTCGAGCTTCACCTCCTCCTCCAAATGCGCTTCGATATAACCTAAAGCTTGATAAATCATGGGATGGTATCTCACGTGATCACCTCTTGTGATAAAGAATAACATAAGCTCGTACAGCGATTTTTGATTTGGATTGCGATATTTCAGTTACGTAATGGTCAGCGAGCGGTTCCGAAAACAAAAAAGACTGCCGTTACTACCGGCAGCCCTGCTGTCATACTTAACTTTAAGGTTAGTCACACGTCACTAGTACCCAAAAAAGGCATCTTTTTTGATATTACCTTTTGGGATCCCATTCTTTTGCAAATAATCCGTTATAGACTCAACCATGGCCTTTGGACCCGCAACAAAGTATTTGCCGCTGTCCTTATATTGACTCGCAAATTGATCGATCTCCTGATTCAAGTCTTCCCGCGAACTCAAGTACGTGACTTGTATAGCAGTACGGCTGGAAATGGAATCAAGCTCTTCTTTGTACGGAAATGATTGCCCGCTATCCAGATAGAGCAAATGAATGGGCTGCCCGCTCTGACTGCCTTCCGACTCGATTTGCTTGACGATCGACCGGATCGGTGTAATGCCAATACCGCCTGCGATCAGAAGCGATGGACTGTTATCCTGCATCGAAAATGCCCCAACAGACCCGCTCATTTTAATCGTCATCCCTTGCTTTAATTCTAACATCGCTTTTTTGAACTCGCTTGGATGATCTCCTATACGCATAGTTAGACGAATGACATTCTCCGATGGTGCAGAAGCGATGCTGAACGGTTTGGTCGGATTCTTCACTTTCCTATGCGTAATGCTGAACAACCCATATTGTCCCGCTTGCCAGGTCAGATCGCTGTGTTTCTCGAAGATAAACGTGTATATATCCTCGGCTTCCTTGCTGCTTGATATGAATAACAGCTCTCTCTTCTTGAACATGGCGGCCATATCCTTAAAGAAACCCATTTCCTCAACTCCTTATACAATTAAGCGGTCATGGCTGCAAGTATCGTCCCGTAATCGACTGCTCTGCATGAATGATTCCCGAAGGCAGACCCTCGAACACGACTTGGCCGCCCTTGCTGCCTCCATCCGGTCCCATATCGATGATCCAATCCGCTTGGCTGATGACATCAAGATTATGCTCGATGACGATGACCGTATTGCCGGTGTCCACCAGACGGTTCATGATCCCCATCAACTGGCCGATATCGGACATATGCAGACCAGTCGTCGGCTCGTCCATTACGTAGATGCTGCCTTTCTTATGAAGCTCGCTTGCAAGCTTAATCCGCTGGCATTCCCCGCCTGAGAGTGTGCTAAGCGGCTGGCCAAGCGTCACATAGTTCAGCCCCACATCACTCAGCGCCTGGAGCTTGCGCACCACTTCCTTCAGCTCGAAGAAATCCAGTGCCTGCTCCACCGTCATCGCCAGCACTTCTGCGATAGATTTGCCATTCAACTTATATTCGAGCACTTCTTCCTTAAACCGTTTGCCTCCGCATACTTCGCATGGCAGCTTCACGCTTTCAAGGAACGCAAGATCGGTATAGACAACTCCCAGCCCTTGGCAGTTCTCGCAAGCCCCTTTGGAGTTAAAGCTGAACAACCCTTGGTTCACCTTGTTGGCGGAAGCAAAGGCCTTACGCACATCATCCATAATGCCCGTATAAGTCGCAGGATTGGAACGTGTGGACACGCCTATAGCCGATTGGTCGATAACGATTGCATCCGAATGCTGGCTAAGGAACACTTCGTTAATCAACGTACTTTTACCTGATCCGGCTACACCGGTAACGACAGTAAGCACTCCGGTAGGAATTTCTGCGCTCACATGATGCAGATTATGCAAAGTGGCATTTTGAATAGAAAGGTTGCCCGTTGGTTTCCTGCATTCTTGTTTCAACTCAAGAGGTCGCTTCATATGATCGCCTGTCAGCGTACCGGACGCCAGCAGACCTTCGAAGCTTCCTTCATACACAATCGTTCCGCCTCGGCTGCCGGCATGAGGTCCCACATCGACAATATGGTCCGCCACCTTGATCACATCGGGATCATGCTCGACGACAATGACGGTGTTGCCTTTATCTCGCAGCTTTTGAAGCAATTCATTCAATCGGTGTACGTCACGCGGATGCAGGCCAACGCTCGGCTCATCGAAGATATACGTCACATCCACCAGACTACCGCTTAGGTGCTTCACCATCTTGACGCGCTGCGACTCGCCGCCGGACAACGTATCCGTCTCGCGGTCCAGCGTCAAATAGTCCAGTCCAATATCCACCAGATGCTGTAGTCTTTCTGTAAGCGACTTAACCATCGGCGCAGCGACAGAATCGTCAATCTCCCGGATCACCCGGATAAGCTGTCCCACCTCCATGGAGGACATCTCCGCGATATTGCGTCCATGAATCTTGCAGCTAAGCGCAGCTTGGCTAAGCCTTGCGCCTCGGCAGCTGGAGCATGGACCTTCCGTCATGAACGGTGCAACCGCCTTCTGTGTGCGCTCGGACTTCGTCTTCACATCTTGCTTAATATATTTGTTGGTGAATTTCTCAATGACACCTTCTACTGTAATATTCGTTGCTTTTCCGGCAAAATCCATCTGTACTTTCCTCGCCTTGCCGTACAGCAGCTGCTCCAGATCCTCGTCCGAATAATCACTTAGCTTCTTGTCAGGATCGAAGGACCCTGACTGGACAAGAAGATTCCAATCCCAGCTGTCCACAGTATAGTCCGGAAGCATAATAGCTCCTTCACGCAACGACTTGGAGAGGTCCACTGCCTTGCTCATATCTACGCCCAGCTTGCGGCCGATTCCATTGCACTCGGGACACATGCCCTGCGGATCGTTAAACGAAAACATATGCGCTTGTCCCACATGGGGCTGACCCAATCGGGAGAAGAGAAGACGGAGAATAGGTGAGATGTCCGTAATAGTGCCCATCGTGGAATGGGAACCGCCGCCCAGCCGCTTCTGGTCCACAATAACGGCCATACTCAGGTTCTCAATTGCATCCGTATCGGGCTGAGGAACGCGAGGCAGGAAATTACGAACGAACATGCTGAAGTTCTCATTCAGCAATCGCGTAGATTCTGCGGCGATCGTATCGAAGACGATCGAGGATTTGCCAGACCCGGATACACCAGTGAAAATCGTAATCTTCCGCTTAGGTATGCGTAAGGATACATTTTTGAGATTGTTTTCTCTTGCACCCGAGATGACGATATACTGTTGATTCACTTCGCTCATGTTAACATCCTTTCATTTGCAAAAAAAATTTTCACCTTACCCCAATGGACAGATCGTTGTTGTTAAATAGAAGTGAACAAAACCGGCTGCAATCTTGAAGCAACCGGCTTATGTTCATCGAAATCCGAATGATGTTATTGTGCCAACAGCTTTTCAAGCTCGCCGCACCATGCGCTCCAACCATGCTTGGCACCTGCAAGTCCATGAGGGTTGGAGAATCCGGTTTGCTCCAGATGAAGATTCACTTTTCCGTTCTCCAGCTCCTGCAGTGTCCACACAACCGTATGCTTCTCTTCACCAACAGCCCAAGTATAAGACAAACGGCTTGGCGGATCTACGACAAGTACTTCGCCATCAATGACGCCATCCCAATATTCGTTTGGCTCCGCGCGGAATTGGAACTGATGTCCCACGATGGGCTTAAAGTCGTTTTTCAATACCCACTTGGCCAGTTTCTCGGAATCGGTTATTGCAGACCAAAGCTTATCAATCGTAGTTTTATACTGAAAATCCAGGGTTAATGCCAAACTCATAAATCTTCCTCCTCTAATAGTTGGTTCAATCGCAACATATTCGCACTCCAGAATTTGCTGTAGAAAGCTACCCAATCTTGAACTTCCCTGAGCGGTGATGCATTTAATTTGTATCGCGTTTCCCTTCCGACTTTTCGGTCATTCACAAGCCCTGCCTCCTTAAGAATGGTCAAATGCTTGGATACCGCTGTTCGGCCCATTGGAAATTGCGATGTCAACTCATGAAGCGGCTGCTCTTCTCCCAAAGCTAACAAATGAATCAATTGGCGTCTGGTTGGATCTGCAATCGCGTCAAACACATCCCGCATTTGGTTGATCTCGCTCACAACACCCTCACCTAATTTTCATTAATTGGACACCATTTGGTGACGAATTGATTATAGGACACTATTTGGTGTCCTGTCAACAGACTTTATAGTTTATCCTTGTTTTGGAATAAGTAACAATAGGTATTTCCCAACATAAAGCGAACAAAATGAAACCTTGCCTACAGCCCAAGGGTCTATCATTTAATCGAACCGGGCATCTGCTCTCAAGCAACGGATGCCCGCTAATAGCGTTATACCTCTATGGCATTCGACATGATTAATTCAAAAAAATGGTCAAGATGATTGGCTACTTTTTCAACCTCTTCAAATTCAGGCTCACATCCGCGTACAATAGCCCCTTTATCATAGGTTAAATCAATCGCATAGTAGCAATATCCGCCATTAACCGACATGACAATCGGTAAGTAATGATCCCACCAAGCGGTTATTTCTGATTGCCAATTTTGATCATCTGATGCTGCTGCCAAGCTAGTCCATTCAAATTCATTCCATTTAAACTCCGTATCCGAGCGATTATTGAACTCATCCTCACAGATAAACCAAGTCATCTCATTTGGCGAAACGCATTTTCCCACCACTCTTAAAAAATCTAAATATTCATTAGGTATTTCTTTATATCTAGCGGTAATGCTGCTGTCCAAATGTAATTGAAACTCAGATTTTTTGATTAAATCCCAACCGTTTTCATCAGCCCAATTTATAAATTCATCCATTTTCCCAGCCATCTTCCGCCTCCTATTTATTTCCTAAAACTTCCTTATGTGCCCAATCTATATAGTCATTATAGTACGACCTTTCGATTATTTATAGAAAAAAGGAAGCCCAAGGCTCCCTTTTCTCCTTCTATTAAGTTGAAGTACCTGCATGCTCCTCGGCAAATACTTTGCGATTCCACCAGCCGACACCTGCGGCCAGCACACTGATCGCTGCAGCAATCAGGTATAAATTCACGATGCCAAGCAGCTCCGCAATGAAGCTCATCGCGAACAAGGATATGCCGAATAACAAATTCAACAACGTGCCTTGTGCCGAAAATACTTTGGGCAGCTGATCCTTCGTACAGCTCCGCTGAATAAGCGTCCTGCGCGTAACAGCCGACAGCTCCGTGAACGGACCTGTCACCAATACGATCAGCAGTGTCAGCGGCGCAAATGTATTTAACGCAAACACTGCTGTACACAGCGCATATCCCAGCAAGCCAAGCAGCATGAACATGAACAGCCGCTTCTCAAGCCGATTGACGAGAGCAATGACCAGGAATCCGCCGATTACCGTCCCGGCAAAATAACTGGCGTTGATATACCCCCACCAATCTTCATTTTTAAGCAGCACTTCTTTTACAAATACGAGCATAAAGGCGCCGACCCATACCGTGCTCCCCAAAGCATCTGTCATATCCATAAAGGTCATAGACCTTAGTCTCCTAGACTGCCATAATACAATCCAGCCTTCTTTCAACGTATCCCATCGGGATGGAGCACTGACTTGATCCGAATGCTCTGACGAAGCTGAAGCTCGACCTGTTCGTACATCCCATATACTCCGTCGTTTCGATTCGGTAGGGTCCTCAATGAACAATGTAACCGCCATAGCTACGCCATATCCGGCAGCTACTACCATCAGGACCGGATACGAGCCAAACGCAGCTACAAGAATACCGCTGACCGCCCATCCCGCGAACTGTATGATCTGATCCGTCGTGGCAACCATCGCATTGGCCTTCAATAATACGTCATCATGAACCAGCCGGGGAATCAATGCGTTGCGGGCAGGTGAAGTCCAGCCGTCCAGAAACGAAATCAATAAGATGAGCATATAAATAGGCAACAAGGATTGTCCATTCATAAGCGGCGATAAATACAAAGCCATAACCCCAAATAACAGAAATTGACCTGATTGAGCGATGGTAAGCAAGAAAGGAAGCCTATATCGAACTAGCATCAGCGGAGCCGCTAATCCGCTCAAAAATTGGGCAATAACCCGGAAGAACGGCACCAATGTTGCAAAAATAATCGAACCCGTCTTATCCAGCACAAGCGTGGTGAGCGCAACTAAATAAAGAACGTCTACTGTATTAGACAAGGACTGCGAGCCCCATAAATAATAAAATGACCGTTTAAACATCCCTTTTTATCTCCCATTTTTGTTTGTTGTATGAATTGGGTGAGTTAAAAAGCGATTCATCAGATGGGACTCATTCGTATGGCTCCTCCCCTATATTTCCATGCAAAAAAGCTGGTAGACTCTATTATAGTATATTTTTAATAATTTTAAAGTAAAATATATAAAAAGTAGAATGCCGAGAACATCTACATTTAACAAAACCTCTCTTGAGAAGCAAACCGGCATGGTCAGCGTCTTATGAGAGGTTGTAAACCGTTTATCTATCTACTATATTTCTCTATAGGGTCTTGTTCCTGTTTGGCACTGTTATACAAGTCCAGATGTTGATTTGAACGGTTTTTGACTGTAAGTGCAGCTCCCCATCCCCAGAAAACCAACACAAGCAAACCCATTAGAGTAAATGCGAAATTAAATTGTTCCAAATAAAAGCCCGTTATAATGCCGCCAACGGTTAGCGGCAATAGGATTAAACCAGCTTTTTTCAGCCTGTTTTTCAATCGGGTCCCCTCCTGTGCTTTATGCTTGCATAAATGAACGATCTACAAATATTTTAACATACCCATCGCTATGTAAAAAGTTCCAAAGCCCACCATTCATTCGGTGCGCCTAATGAACGCAATTCATTCCATTCAGCTAGCCTTCTTCTTATTCCCTCTAGCCGGTGTCGATACCATTCCCCTTCTAGCTGCAACTCTTTTCCCGCTTGTAACGTCTTGATGTCATTATATCTATATTTAGGTAAATTTTCTCTAGTATGAGAGGATGATTGTCCATGAATAAGAGTTCGCATGCTGCTTATTGGAAGTCTCTTGCCAAGTTGTTAATTACCTTATCGCTCATAATCAGCGTTGTTGCAGATGTAACCTCAACACCTGTCAAAGCGGCCGATGATGCAGCAACTAGGAAGCTTGCGGATAGCGCACAAGCCATTAAGCGCGCCAAAGAATTAAAGCTGCTGCCGGAAGGAGCAACTACTACCATCACTCATATGGAGTCGAACCTATCGTTTTTTGAGATTAAGTATAAACTAAACAATCAAATGGGCGAGATCCTGCTTAACAGTAAGACAGGCGAGGTTATTATGTTTGACGAGAAAAATTTTGATTTTCTCGATGAAACCAACGGGAAGGAAGTTACGAAGGAAGAAGCTGTATTCATAGCAGCGGCTTTCATCAAGGAAACCCCTTGGAAGCTGGCTGATACTTGGATCTACAACCCCTATCCAATCTCAGAATATGAAAAGGAGAGATACGGCGACCCCATTCAGTTCAATCGAGCACACAACGGTATACGATTTGAAGGAAATTATTTCAAGCTACATGTTAATCCTCAAACTGGAAACGTACAAAGTTACCATGTTTATTGGGGCAATGAAACCTTTGACGACGCTCATCCCATCATGTCCTACCAAGCTGCAGCCAAAAACATATACAAAGAAGTAACGCCCTATTGGCACTGGAATGAGAATGTAGGGCCAAAGGTTCTGACCTATTCCCTTCTTCCTTATTACGTATTCAATCAGGCCGGCCAACTCCCAGAGTCTCTTAATAATCAAGCGCCCGCTTTCCCAGACAAACTAAAGCCGCAATACCCGCTTGAACTGGCAAAGCTTCGTTTGTTATCCAATTATGAATTAGAACTGACTTACATCAATGACGGAAGTAGAAATTCTATAAAACCCTATTATAAACTGCGCATCAAGCCCGGTGTTCCACTCTTCTATAACGGAGCTCCACCATCCATTCAAGCGAACACAGGAGACTGGCTCGACTTTATAAACAATCCCGTCACCAAACCATTACCGCCTGCCAGCGAATGGCTCATCGATACGGCTGTCTCTCCGCAAGGCATCCAATACAAGGCAGCCGTCGTATGGAACAATGAGCTGATGAAGCTGGAGAATGAACCTCTGGTTCATCAAGGCTCCACCCTGCTTCCATTCCGGGAGCTGCTGGAAAAGCTCGGTGCCAAAGTAGGGTGGGATTCCAGAACTCGTGTTGTAACGGCTAGCAAGCAAGGCACGACGATCGAAATTCCGATTTACCATGATACCATCTATATTAATGGCAAAGCTCAAAATTCCGTTCCAGCGATAATAAGCAATGGCCGAACATATATCCCTGCGCGGGTAGTGCTCGAAACATTTGGCGCGAAGGTAGGCTGGAACGCCGAATCACGGCTTGTCCTTGTTACGACGAAGGATGACGTTCCTAATCTTACTGCGCTTGAGCTCAAGCAATTGCGCTTCCAAGCCCATATCAACTGGCTAGAAGGATCAAATCGAAAATAAAAAAAGAGAAGCCGGGACATGTTTCCCGGCTTCTGCTCGATTATGCCTTATCCTTACAACAGATCTTGTACAAATTTCGGAAGTACAAAAGAAGCATGGTGTATGTCAGCAGTATAGTAACTGGAGTCAACATCAGTAATCGTATCTTTGCTTACGGCAATAGGATCATGTCTCTTCGATCCAAGAGTGAACGTCCACATCCCGCTCGGATACGTAGGAATGTTACATGTGTAGAGTCGAGTAACACTAAAGTACTCCCTCGTATCTTTAATCGCATTTCTGATTAAATCTGCTTTGAACCAGGGATTATCCGTTTGCGCAACAAAAATTCCATCTTCCTTTAATGCTTTGAAGATCCCCGCATAAAAACCTTTCGTAAACAAATTAGCAGCTGGACCTACCGGTTCTGTGGAATCAATCAATATAATGTCATATTCATTCTCGCTATTCAGAATATGCATGAACCCATCACCAATAATTAGCTCTGCACGATCATCGTCATAAGCAGATGCGATTTCAGGCAAAAACATTTTGGAGTATTCCACAACTTTGGCATCGATCTCGACCTGTACTACCTTTTCTACACTTGGATGCTTAAGCACTTGCTTTACCGTTCCGCCATCTCCTCCGCCTACGACAAGCACTTTTTTAGGATGAGGATGGGTAAACAGGGGCACATGAGCAATCATTTCATGATAAACAAATTCGTCCCTCTCCGACGTCATGACCATTCCATCCAGTAGCAGCATATTGCCGAATTCCTCTGTCTCAATCATATCGAGCTGTTGGAATGGGGTTGTTTCCGTATGGAGTACATTCTTGACTTTAGCTGTTATACCGAATGCCTTTGTTTGCTTTTCCGTGAACCATAAATTCATTTGCGATCATCCCTTCAAAAAAGATACAAATCTAAAGTAAGCCCTTGTGTTACACAAAGGTCAATGCTTTTGATTGGCAACAGGAATTTGAATCTCAAATGTAATTTCACTAGGCACATCTGTGACTGAAATGTCCGTATGTGCGATTTGAAGGGCGGGACCAACCGCCATATACTGATGACTGTCCATGTAATTCAATAGGTTTGTTAAACATTCCGCTCGGTCCCATAGCTCGCCAGCATATCGACTGCAAACAAATTCCCCGCCACTTATCGTCACATATTCACAGTCGCTATAGGGCTCCGTCATCCCCCTTGCTGTTACAAACAAAACGGAAGGCGCCTGAACATTTCTTTGAGTAAGATGTTCTTGATCAATGAGCACGCCAAGTCGATTCGTTCCCACAATTGGAGCAATCTCTTGCAGTGTATTTTCCAATTCAATAACGCCATAACAAAGCTCCAAAAAGGTATGAATCGCTCCGCTTTTTGTAATTAGTTTTCTTTCGGGTATTCGCTTATGTTCAATCTCATTCAAAGGATTGGATCGTGAGATTACCCTCATAAATTCGATCTTCTCTCTAACGTTCACTTCCAATTGTTGAAGTTCGCTCAATTTCTCCAGCAGTTCCTCATGCTTTCTTTCAAGAATGGACAGTGACTTTCTCAAGTTTCTTTCTTCCAGGTAATCATGAATGTCTTCAATGCTCATGCCAATTTCTCTTAATTCCTTTATGGTTCCCAGTACTTCGTACTGATAGATAGAGTAATAGCGATAACCCGAAGAACGATCCACATATTCTGGCTTAAATAAGCCTACTCTGTCATAGTGTCGAAGCGTCTCTGAGGTTAGATTACGCAATTTGGCCATTTCACTAATTTTCAATCGTTCTTTCATTTGAAATCCTCCAAACCTTAATCAGCTTTCCTCATGGTGCAATAAGAATAGCTATTATCATACGGTTTTCATATCAAAATGGCAAAGATAAAAGCCCGGTACTTGACCGGGCTCGTAGGATTAGAGCGATACGATTTGCTTCTTATATACGCAACCCATTGCTCATGCAGTTCTGGCTCCGTACCGCTCTTGAGCAATTTTAAGATAACACATCCGCAACTATAGGATTTATTTTCAACAAACAGTAAAAAATTGGGATAAACTTTGCGAAGCAAATAAGTGCTTTGAACGGCATTTCCTGACATAGAATTTAATTGCGTCATACACAAACCAAGGAGGTATTGTTATGTTTTTGAAAAAAATGAGCATTAGAGCTTCTGTTGCCGCTGTACTTACATTCCTATTATTGCTAAGCTTTGCGGTGACCGTCTTTGCGGATATTTTATCACCCGTTACTAATCTTCGGTTTACAGCCGCATCACGCTATGAACGCACACTTCAATGGAGCTATCCGCCTAATATCACTCCCCGTCATCAAGTCGTTGTAAGAAGCATTCAGCAAAATGTCAGTGGAACTATTGTCATCAAAGACACAACATTGGTTTTCGGGACTATTTCCTATACCGATACAGATTATGTAAGCGGGAATTACATCACTTATGTTGTATTCATGAGAGATTCAAATGGCAGCAATATGTCCAGTGCCAGCACTATCACATATGCCCCTTGATGAAATTTAATAAATAGGAAGTTGCTCGCTTCATAGTAGTTTACAATGTAAAAGAATAGCCTTACGCACAAAACTCCTGTTGGGTGATCAACAGGAGTTTTGAATCTAGTCGGATATTAGGAGCCCTCTAGATCAGCAAGTCTTCTCCTTATTTCCTTCATTAATAAGCTCTTCTCATCCTCGCTGATACCGTCTGCCGATAACTTGCGAGCCGCGATTACGACAAGCCATGGCTCAATATCGTGATATCCAATTCCAGAAAGTCTCTCGTATTCAGCTATGAACGCTTGAATGGTTGCTTCGCGCATTGTATCCAGAACCTTATTCAATTCCTTGGGCAAATAAGATGGAAGAATGGCAAATTGAATCATAAGAATATACTCGGCCAAATCCGCTTCCGGGTTGCCGATGGAGGCGTTATTCCAGTCAATGAGAACGGGCTCCAGAAGCTCTCGCAACAGAATGTTCCCCGGATTGGGATCGCCATGACAAAGCTGCTGTTTTCTCGGCAATTGCTCCATATGATGAATGATGACCGTTTGTTCAGCCTCCGTCAGATAAGATGTTCGACGAATGTCATACGTAATATTTTCTCGTTGACTCGGCATATTCGAAACCGAATGCTGATGAACTTGAAACAGTAGATTTGCTGTCACTTGTGCCCCAAGATGATCATCGAACTCACTTGTTGGTTGATCAAATCCAGACTGAAGGGCAGTCGTACCCCGACCAACAAAACGCTTAATTAGTGATTCCCCTTCAATATGTTCGAATACAATTCCAGGGCGCCCATCCAACTCTACAAGGTCAAATGTGTCGGGAACCGGCAGACCGCACTCTTTTGCAATCCGGCTGTGACGCCATTCTGCTTGTATGGCTGTTTCATTAGTATTCGGTTTAGCCAGCTTAACGATCTTGCCCTCTCCCCACTCAAAAACTTCTGCACAGCCGCCTTCTGCAATTTTCCCACCAAGTTTAACACTCATTGATTTCCCTCCTTATTTCCGACTTCATAAGTAAGTCCTTCTTTTTGCAAAAGCATTTCGTACATTTCGCGAATCATGCCTGTCGCCTCATCCATATCGAGCTCCAAAGTGCGGGAATTAAGCAGCGTGCCGATACCAATCAAATAAATGGTCAGCTTTAGAAAAATGCGCTTCATTTGCTCGTCAGAAACATAATTTAACCGCTTGCTGTATCGCAAATAACGACTCATTAGCTCTTCGCCAAGAAACTCATCGGTATGCGGATTGTAAGTTTTATAACCGGTTAGATATAACGTTCGGAACAGAAATTTCTCTTCCTGGGCAAAATGGAGAAAACCAATTGTAACGTTTAATGCCGGAGAGTTATCGCTATCCTGATACGCAAGCATACAATCACGTGCATATTGGGCAGCTTTATCATAAATCCGTTCCTTCAGCTCATCGATACTGTTAAATAGGCTATAGATCGGCTGCGTAGAACATCCGATTGTCTCTGCAATGTTTCGTGCAGACAACGCTTCGAACCCCTGCTTTCTCACAAGCTCAAAAGCTGCGGACAACACTTTTTCTTTCGTAACCTCAGATCTTGGCGGCATAAAACCCCTCCCGAACTATAATAACACATGTTATATAACGTATGTTATTATTAATGTAACAATCTGTCAACTCTTTCATTCCAATCAGCAGCCGTTATCAACGATACTAAAAAGGCAGTCTATCATTAAGCATCGGCTGCCTCCTTGTCTGATTAAACTTATAGCTGCTCACGTACAGCAATATCCCAAGCCTTTTTAAAAGCATAAATGGAAGGATACCTTTGCTCTCGCTCCATGCTAACAGCCTGTAAAGCGACTTCATAGAGAGATTTAGTTCCTTCCCATTTCGAGAACGAACGATCCCTTTCGCCACCGAGCAATCCGAATGCAATAGCTCCCATCGTAAACACATTCGTTCTTGCATCAATCGGTGCACCAAATATAACTCCTCTGGAGCTTTCGATCGTTTTGATCCCCAGTAGTTCGCACCCGTGTCATTTGTGGCAGGTGCTAGCCTATAAAAGTCAATGTCACAAATCTTGGTCACATCCATAGAAAAGTCATAAAGAATACTGCCGTCATAAAAATCAACGGCTACGTAACCCTTTGACTCCACCTCAATATGAAATTCAAATATAGCATCAAGTGACTTTAACCTTTTCTCAATGGACAACTGTTTAAACTTGAAGAAAGGTGACTCTGGATGAGAATATTTAGATTCACCTGCAAACAACCAATGTGAGTGCAAGCACTTTCCATCAAACCATTCAAATATGGCGGCATAGCCCTCATCCAGTTCAAAATGATCAACCAGCTTAATCAAATTTGGATGTTCTAAGGTCGTGTATAGCGGCATGGCAGCTGATAATCTAGCTATTGCATCTTTTGGGTTTCCTGAGAAATCCATAGGTCTGCAACCTGCGTATTTAACAAATCGCTTCACACCATGCTTTTCGACTCCGAAGCTGATGTTGCCAGAATCCTGTTGATCAAATACACAAAATACGGTCCCAAGGGATTGAAGCCAGGAAAAATCGTACTGCTCTTGAAGCTCAAAAGTAACATGATCCATCTTATACGTTACCGAACGTTGATTCATACAATTGTCCCCTCCATATCAGGGGATTTACCCAGTGTACAGGGCTATTTATACACTATCCCCTTTTCTAGATTTACCCTACTGTCAATTAATTGTCTTCTCATAAAACATCACTCCTCCCAGTCAATACTCCATAATTATCCACTTATTATCAAAAGTCGGCAACTGCTCTGGTTATGAGCCTAACCAATCTATTTATCAAGTAATTTAAAGCTCCAAATTAGCTAATGAATCAACCCGCTTTCCTTCGCTTTCTCCATCATTTTAGTGGAATACTGATTAATCCATTTTTTGAGCGCAAGCCCAAGCAGGAGCGCCACCCCGGCAAAGATCGCCAAAGCCAACAAATCACGGGCCACAATATCCCATAGAATGCCTCCCACCGCCTCCCTCATCATGCTAATCGCATAAGTAAAGGGCAGGAACGGATGAATCGCTTGAAAAAAAGGCGGCGTCACCTGAATCGGGAAAGTACCTCCTGATCCCGCGAGCTGGAGCACAAGCAAAACAATAGCCATTGCTTTGCCCACATTGCCGAATATGGATACGAGTGTATAAACAATCAGCATAAAGACGCTGCTTAACAGAATGCCGAACAGCACGAACCAAACTGGATCTGCCACATAAGCTTTGAGCAGCCATATGTCCCCCAATGTAACGAGAAGCGACTGAACAATGGCTATCGTTAAAAAAGTCAAGTAACGGCCCAAATAAACCTCATAGCTGCGATACGCATGCTCTGCATGATGGACATCTACTGTCAACAGCGACACTAGCAACAACGCTCCGACCCAAAGGGATAGCGTCGTAAAGAACGGTGACATAGCCGAGCCATAGTTCGGAATCGGAAACAATCGGTTTTCCTTCAACACAACAGGCTCTGCAAAAAAAGCGCCTTCGCGCTCTGCATCGTTTTGGAGCAGATCAATCAGCTCGTCCAAATTGCCTTCCTGCTCAAGCTCACGTATTTGCTTCGCAAATTCCATGATCTTTTTTTCAGCGGCCGGCAAATTAGCTTGAACCTTCGCAAGCTCCTGACCTCCAAGCTCAAGACCCTTGGCTGTATCATTTACAATTGCAACAACATCGGGAAAAGCTGCTCCAGCTTCCTTCAATACGGATTGAGCTGTTGATGCAGCTTGTTTCGCTTTATCAGCAGCTTGCTTGATACGCGGCCATAGCTCACTGTCGTAGCGACTTAGTAGATCGGAAAGAAGTCCAGCGGTTCCCTTTGATAAGGTGCTAAGACGATCCATAAGCGTTTGCGCAGGCTCCTCGCCTTTATCGATGGCAGAACGGATTTGCTGTACTAGCGTAAGCTGCTGCTGGAACCGATTGTTGATCTGCTGAAGACTCCCTATCGCAGACGAGAGCTGCTCGCTATGACTCAAATGGTTCAAGCGTCCAAGCAGCTTAATCATCCCATCCGTTACGGTCACAGCGCTAGTAAGACGTTTGCCCGCAAGCTCAAGCGTGGTTCGGATGACTGCCGAATCCATCGAAGAATCCTGCAAAATAACTGTAAGCTCCTCCATCGCATGAGCCGCTTCAAGCAACAGCCCCAAATCTTGTTTAATAAGAGGGCCAGCAGTATCCAGAGTCAATGTGCTTTGTTCGAAAAATAGGCCGAGCTGTTTCGTGAAAGCCTCGCCATCCTTGGCAAGCTTGGCAGCCTTCGGCAGTTCGGCTTGAACAGTCCCGGCGATTTTTTTCGACTTTTCGATATCCTTAGCCGCAAGAGCGATAGCATCGTTAATGGTCGGGATAAGTGATTCCAGCTTAAATACCGTATTACGCACTTGCTCGATGGCAGGCTTGTTTTCCTCCAGTTCCACCCCGATTCGAGCAAAGATACGAAATATCGTTTCATTAGCCGTTTTTACGAAGCTAGCTCGCACCTCCTCAATGATGCCGCTTGCTCCTTTTTGGGCGATTTTGGGCGATACCGCATTAATTTTTTCGTTAACGGCGTAATCGAGCTCAGCCTGCTGCAAGTTGTCGCTCAGTACCGTCGCCATTTTAGCCGAAAAGTCTGATGGAATTGTAATGCTGGCATAATAGTCACCATGCTTTACGCCTTCCATCGCCTTCTTCTCGTCCACGAACACCCAGCCAATCTTCTTATTTTCCTTCAGAGAAGCCATAATCTCATCTCCGGCACGAATCGGCATCTCACGAAGTACCGCGCCTTCGTCCTTGTTCACGACAGCGATAGCGAGAGAACCCGTTTGGCTATAGGGGTCCCAGGAGGCTTTAATATTGAACCATGCGTATAAGGAAGGCAGAAATGCAAGCCCGGAGATAATGACAGCAGCGGCAACGTTTCGGAAAATTCCACGAAGATCATTGGTGTATATAGCCCAGACTCGCCCCATCTTTAACCACTCCTAGAAATTTCTTTTCTTAGTATAGCTGGATGGGTTCAAATCTACACATAATTGTTGTTGCATGAGATTGAACGCAAAAAAGCAGCAGCTATAGCGCTTATGCTTTAGCTGCTGCCTCGATGAGGCCCATTAATCCCAGTCCATATAAAACGTGGCCTTAAGCCCGCCCTCGCTGCAATCCGGACAGTTAAGCTGGACAGGCACGTTATGTTCCATGGGGATATCTATCATAATCGTACCGCATCTCATGCAGCTGCATGAGTGTTTGAAGTGCGATGATTCCGACTGCATCTCAATGAACAGCTCATTCTGAATACCTTTGCACTGCGGACACACGTACATTGCGTCATAGGCATGGAACGAGGTTGAGCTGTCCTTCATAAACGAATCCAATTGCTGTTTAATCGAAGGATCTTTAACAAACGAAGCAATCGACTTTAATGAGGTATACAAAAAACCAATGCCAACGGATATCCGATTCTCATATTGGCAAGTATCGCATTCCAGCTTGAAAACTTCTCCCATATACAAATCTCCCTTTGTCCCCGTGCTGCCTGATTATTTCACCGGGATATGGTATAGCCGGATCGCGGTTTGCAGAGAATGATTAAGTCTGCGAACCGTTTCAAAAGCGGGGTCCAGAGTTTCTTCGATTCCATCGACAAATAAGTCCAGATGCCATTTCAGCGTTGTTCCCAATTGTCTGCCAAGGGGCGATTCCGGCGGCAGAGCAAAAGGTCTAAGTTGAACCTTAGTTCCTCCTCGCGCACAGTCCCTGACAAACCAGGCCAAAAACTCTACAGATAGTAGACTTTCCGGCGAATAGTCAAACCGGATTTCAAATTGGAGCAGTACCTCAGACTCCAGCCCGCCGCCAGTTCGCAGCAAAGCGGCATGAGGGAGATGCGCACATGCGCTGTACCCCAACAGATCCGCTTCGATCGGCTCCAGATTCTCAACTCCGCTTTCGACTTCCGTAATGCCCTTTAGCTTGAGGACAGTTTGATGAAATTGTTCGATATCGATTGGGTAGCTCATTTTATTCTCCTTGTCGTAGTAATATCTGCCTTGCAATCTTTAATTTCAATAAGTCTTTATCTATAGTACCATACCATTTATTTGATAAGCAGGTACGTTCTTCATGAATCACCTTTACCTTTACATGATCTTAAACTATATAGTTTATATAATCACTTGCTAATATAATCATTTACTTATATATTAATAAGTGACGCTAGATTCATACGAAAAAGGAGGCCATCCATGAGTAGATCCATAGATGAAATTGTAGAATCGATGAAATTGCTTGGGGATAAATCACGATTAACCATTCTCGCTTTACTGAAGGAAAGGGAACTGTGCGTTTGCGATATAGCCGAATTACTGGATACTACTCAACCCAATGTCAGCCAACATCTTAGAAAATTGAAGAAAGGCGGACTCGTTGTTGAGAGCCGCAAAGCGCAGTGGATTTATTATTCTTTGAATATCGAGGATAAGGATTACTTGCATGAGCTCCTTCTCTCTTTGCCTTCAATGGAGAACAAGCTGGAGTTATTAAGCAAAGATAACAACCGTTGTATTTAGTCAGGAGGAACAATCGATCCTATGTTAGTACTCGCTACAGTCATCTTCATAATTACAATAGCATTCGTAATCTGGCAACCGAAGGGATTGAATATCGGCTATTCTGCTGCCGGCGGCGCGTTGCTCGCCTTACTGTTTGGTGTGGTGGATTTCCAGGATGTCATGGATGTGACGTCTATTGTCTGGAATGCCACACTTGCATTTGTAGCTATTATTTTAATCTCGCTGCTATTAGATGAAATCGGATTTTTCGAATGGGCCGCCTTGCATATGGCACGATTTGCAAAAGGAAACGGCTACCTGATGTTTACTTATGTTGTCCTTCTGGGAGCTGTTGTTGCCGCATTTTTTGCCAATGACGGTGCAGCTCTTATTCTAACCCCTATCGTCCTATCCATGGTTAGAGCCTTGAAGTTCGATGATCGTATGATCATCCCTTTTGTTATGGCGAGTGGATTTATATCCGATACAGCATCACTGCCGTTTGTCGTTAGTAACTTGGTTAATATTGTATCCGCCGACTTTTTTGGTATCGGTTTTGTAGAGTACGCTTCACGTATGATTGTTCCGAATTTGTTCGCCGTTGGAGCAAGCTTACTCGTTCTGTTCCTGGTATTCCGAAAAAGCATACCGAGACACTACGATGTCACTCAGTTAAAGCAACCCAAAGACGTTATTAAAGACCACCGTATGTTCAAGCTGTCCTGGATCATCCTGACGGTACTCTTGATCGCCTATCTTCTCAGTGAATTTATTCATATTCCGGTTTCTATTGTTGCGGGTATTGCAGCCATTCTGTTTATTCTCGCTTCTCGCAAAAGTAAAGCGATCAAAACCGGCTCCGTCATCCTTGGCGCACCATGGTCGATCGTCATATTCTCCATTGGCATGTATGTTGTTGTCTACGGATTACGTAATGTGGGTCTGACCGATCAATTAGGGAGAGTATTCCAATGGAGTGCAGATCAAGGGTTATTCATAGCTACTATGGGAACCGGATTTATTGCAGCCCTCCTCTCCTCGGTCATGAATAACTTGCCTACTGTCATGATTGACGCATTGGCTATCCAAGGAACGAATACGACAGGCATCCTTCGTGAAGCGCTCATCTATGCGAATGTGATCGGATCAGACCTTGGACCGAAAATTACGCCGATCGGATCACTAGCTACCTTGCTTTGGCTCCATGTCCTCTCCAAAAAAGGGGTCAAAATCACTTGGGGATACTACTTTAAAATGGGTATCGTCCTCACGATTCCCGTACTCTTTATTACCCTTGCCGGCCTCTACTTGTGGCTCAGTATAATCCAATAACCAATTTTAAAGGAGAGTCTTCCCAATGGAAAAGAAACTCGTATACTTCTTATGTACAGGCAACTCTTGCAGGAGTCAAATGGCAGATGGTTTTTTAAAGGCTCTCGGCAGCCATCATTATGAGGTGAAAAGCGCGGGGCTCCAAGCTCATGGCTTAAATCCGAGAGCTGTGCAAGTCATGCAAGAAGCTGGTATAGATATTAGCAACCATACTTCGGATGTAATTGACCCCGAAATACTGAATCGCGCTCACTATGTCATCACGCTTTGCGGCCATGCTGATGAGCATTGTCCGGTTGTCTCCAATCCGAATGTCACGAAGTGGCATTGGGGATTTGATGATCCTGCGCAGGCAGCCGGTACGGAAGAAGAGATCATGGAGACATTCCGTCATGTACGCGATGCGATTAAGGAAAGAATTGAAACCTTTTTGGAAGAAGGAAAATGAATCGGGGAGTATTCAAATGGATATAAAAAAGCGGTTCGTTCACGAGAACGAACCGCTTTTTCTTTTTCATTTGTCCAACTATCTAGGGAGCATCGTCTGTTCAGACGACGATTAAAAACCGGTGAACAAAATACTGATGTCTTCGTTGCCGTTTTTCGTCTTCCAACCGTTGAAGCCTGCCGAGTCGGTAATGCCTGGTTTAAAGGCGAGTTCGTACACTCGGCCCTGCACCAGGTCCTTGGACAATTTCAGCGTGACCTCAGTGACAACCGCATTCGTATTGTTCAACTCATCGCCGGAAATCACCAATGCATCTCCGCCTTGCTCCTTCAGTGTGAAGAACTGAGCGCTTACGTTTTTCACGGGTTCGCTGAATACGACCTTAATCGTCGTCCGGTTCAGGTAGATCACTTGTTTCGCAAAAGGAAGGTCATTAACCGTGATCGTTCCCGCGAACGAGGTTTCGTTCGCTCCATCCTGCGTGAGAAGCGATGTCACGCCTGTCACTCTTGCCAGATACACATGTCCAGCCTGGAATAGAGCTGGATTCGGATCAGCTCCCGTCCTGAATTGGACGGATACGACCCTATTCGTCCCTGACTTGCGAACAGCGTATCTGCTCCAGCCGTTATTAGAAATATTGTTGCCGTTATCCTTTAGGATGGCTACAGCTAGTGAAGCGACATCGGCGTCGCTAATATCTCTATCGAACGCAACTTCAATCGTATTCTCGTTAACTGCAGCTATGCTTTGAAGCTTCACAGGCAGGATCGGATTGGAGATGCCTCCGAACAGCAGCCCCGTTTTCGTATCCATCACGTTGCCAGCCAGATCAGGAATACCCGATACCGTGAGGCTATACACGGTTTTGTCTTTGTGAGCGGATGTGCGCAACGTGACAATACGTCCGTCTTTATCCAGCGTCGCCGATACAATCGACAAGCCGCTAATGCTGTACCGTCCCGTCTGCACCGCAATATCTCGATTCACGGGCTCACTGAATTTAATCGTCAATGACGCATCTGCATTGACTCTAAATTCTGAATCAATAATGGTCGGCTTAGTAGAATCGTCATTGCCGACAACAGACAAGTCAGAGCGAGTGTCCATCACATTGCCTGCGAGATCCTTAATATTCTTGACTGTCAGCCAGTACCTGGTATTGTTCGACTGACTTGATGTCGTTAGCGTAACCTGTCTCTTATCGGAGGATAATTGCAGCGATGTGATTCTCAAACCTCCAGAGAATGAATAGTTATTCGAATTCGTAGCCGTAATCGTATCTACTTGCTCGGAGAACGTCAACACGTAGACGCGTGCCGTTACCCGTTCCAAAGAGGTAATTGTCGGCTTCGTCGTATCTGATCTCGTTGACGTATAGGCCCATGACTTACCGTCGATGTATAAATAATGCGTGCGGCTTTCAATCTGGTAGCCTGTCGTTAGCAATATCGACAATCCATCTCCGCCGACAGTCGCATATACGATCGGCACATCGTTGCCGCGATCATCCCGCAGTGAGAATCTTCCGGTTTCAGTGGAATCAATTTTCGTCCTCAAGTTTACTTTAACCAACTGGACGTCAACTGCTTCTACCGACCTTACATCAAGCGCAGTGTTCCAGCCTGAATAAACAGCGTAGACCGCATCTACAAGCACGCCGCGTGTAGCGTTCACGGTGTAGTCATAGCGGGGTTCAATCCAGCCTTTGCTTAGCGCGGTTCCCACCGCCCCCTTCGCCCAAGCGGATACTTTGCCCGAGTAATTAATATTCGAGTTAGAGGAGGCGTTGTTTACTTTCAACAAGATTGCAGCCAATTCTTCGACTTTCACCGGGGCAGTCGGCCCGAATTGGTTGTCTCCCTTGCCGACCATAAGATTGGCGCCTCGTACGGCTTGTATCGCCGTATACGACCAACGCGTTTTCAGCACATCCACGAAGCTTGGCGTGGAATGAGATGCAGGCAGTTCAAGCAGCTTGTAGAGCACGGTAGCAAATTGCTCACGAGACATCGATTCATTCAGGCGGGAAGATCCATCTTCGAACCCGGTCATAATTCCTTTCTGCTTCAGAATCTGAAACTTCTCTTCCGTCGAGAGCGACGACGCTCCCGCAGCTGGAATAGCCAATCCAAGCAGTAATGTGAACGCAAGCATTGCAAGAGCGATTTTCCTCATAATTGTATTCCTCCTATATATTTTTGCTGGAACATCTATCTTTTCGTAAACGGATGAGAGCCAGCGAATATCTCTTTAACGATGCTACCGAGGAAAATGTTTCTGTCGAAACCTGTCTCATGCAAAACTAGTCAAAAATCGAGCAATTTTTTTGATAATTGACACAAAAATGCGACTCCCTAAGGAAATCGCTCCCATGTTTTTTGAGATATGTTCATTATGCTTCTTTCATCTTTATCAATGGAGCGCCTTATTCTCCCAATTAAGCTGCGCCTGGAAACGATGCCGCTTCAGCTCCTCCTGAGTCGGAACTGGCATTTGATCCTTGGTACCTACGAGGACGAGTCTGGACTCGTTATTCCAGCCGACCTTCAGACCGAAAGCTTCCAGCACAAGCCTGGCCGGGATATAAGTACGTCCGTTCTTCAAACGTGCGGGTGCATCCAGCTTCTTTGCGTTTCCATTGATGTAGGCGGTCTCGGAATCAACAGTCAATTCAATGGATGTGCCTTCTTTACTGGCCGTTACTTTCCGTTCCTTCGCATTCCAGGTAATCTTAGCTCCTAGCTTCTCCAACAGCTCGCGGAATGGCACAAGCGTGTATCCATCACGAATAAAAGGCTCATTTTCGAGTGGGAGCAATTCGTTATTCCATAGGATCGCGGCATCATAGCCGATTTTCCCAGCTGGCGCTGCATGGACCAGCCACTCTCCCGCTGGAGGAAACGGGGTTAGAATCGGATCATTTAAGAAATTAAGCCATTTGCCCGAGTCGGCGTCTATCGTCGGATGCCAGCCATCCATGAAAAACGTAATTTCCGGCTGCAGCCTTAACCTGTATGCAAGATTTCCATTAATATATTCCAGATTGAGATCATACATAGCGAGCAGCCGTTTCTTCGCAAGTTTACTAGAATAAGCAGGTTTTATATTCTCTTCAAGTGGAGGATTCACACGTTGATATTCTGACGGAATTGTTCCGTCAATGGCCATTACATATTGATCATGAAGCGCATATACCAGCTCCGGCTGATTAGGGTCCTTCACTCCTTGCCATATTAGTAAAGGCTCGATAACATCATAGAAGAGCTGACCCGCTTTATACAGGCTGATTGGAGATGCTTGATTCCCTTTATTCGGAGTGTATATCCGTTCCTCCCAATCTACATAGTAGGAGACGACTTCACCCCTCCAGCGGTCTACTGTAACGCTTACCTCATCCCATGAATCACGAATGCCGTCATGCGAACGATCGAAGCGAACATGATTCCATTGTTTTGCATCGAATTTCGTACTGTTTTCGGAGAGCGGATAGGGATTAAATACCCAGCTATCCTCCAGCTTCCAGTCCTGCTGTTTAATGAAATCCGTGGCTATGGTTATGGATTCCTCGATTGAATATGTCATTACGCTTTCATCATCGGGATCACCGCCGGGCTGAACATTATAGTTGGATTGTTTCAAGCCTGTCGCATAACTAGCCACTTTTCCGGTTTTTGCATACAAGACAATTGTGCCATAAAGCAAAGGCCCTCCACCTGGACCCTCCTCATCGTTCTTAAAGGTGACTTCCCACTTATCCCCGTTTTGCTTAGCTGCAGCTCGTGCTCCATCAGGGATGAGATTTAACCCTTGGGCATGCGCGATCGCTTTTGTTGCATTATCTATCTTTGTAACGGCGGTGACAGATGCTTGCACATCCGACGGTACGCCAGTTACAATCACACCTGCTGCAAGCAGCACAGCCAGGAGAAGCTTCGCTAGGGATTTATTTTTCATCCTCACCAACTCCACTCATCGTTAAAATGACCGTAGCTATTTCTTCACATGAATTTGGCCCTTATCAATCTGGTCAAGCTCTTCCTCCGTATAAGCACCAAGCTTGTTTTTGGCGTTTTCTCCCTTTAAATCAATCTTATATTTTTTCTTGATATAAGCATGCAGCTCCCCCATGTCTCTCTCCGTCAGATCAACCAGCTCAAGCTTCCCGTCAATTTGGCCCAAAACGATGCCTATGACTTCACCGGCAAGCGATGTATTTGGTTGAATACGCGCGCTGCCGTAAGCTGCAGCCGATGCCCCGACGTTTTTACCGGCAACCAGCACATTAGTATAATCTTTCAAGATAAAAGATCTTAACGGCATTCCGTACTTATCTGGATGCCCAATCCCTTTCCCCCATGGTGCTGTCTTAATTCCTTGTATGTCTAGCGGATAGCCCCCAATACTGACGTTGTCCCAGAACATTTTGCCTGAAAACATATCCCTTGCCGAAAGCACATAGTCCGTCTCATATCGGTCATAATCTCGAATATAGAGATAGTCCGGATAACCATTTATTTGTGCTTGCTCCCATCCAGGCAATTCCTTCTGCAAGTGAGGCAAGATTCGATCCGTCTCCGCTTTGCCCAATGCGACAGCTTCCTCAACCCGCTCCGGATCGGACGGAACGACATCATAAATCAGCAATGCGTTTATTAAAGTCTCGCCGTCCTTTTGATTCAAAATGTTCAATCCACGCAAGAATAAATCATCCCGGCTCGAGGTGTATCTGCCGCCTACCTTGCCAAATCCCCACGTAAAGGTATTCGTTACATGGGTGTCTCCCCCGTATTGTTCTTCCCTAGCAGCTCTGTCCAATCCCATCACAGATTTTTGGAAGATGTCCCAGTCTACCCCTTTAAACTTCATAATGAGAGACGATGCCATGTATTCCTTTTTATCCGATTGGAATATCGTTTCAATGCCCGGTATTCTATCCTCCGACAATTGACTGGACAAGTAGGCAAAGTCCGTATTTTCTACCCAGTACTTCGCTTCGACCGACTTCTCTTCGCCCGCTTTATTTTTATACATCAATTTCGTTACCGTACCTTTGCCTGGAATTCCTTTATCGACTTCGATCGATACAATTTCAATCCCGGACTCTATATGTATGCCTGACAACAAGTTATCATAGTACGTCTCAAAATCCTCAATTTTACGGATACTTCCTTTTTTAAAATCGGTAAATAATTGCTCTACCTTTCCCTGCAGCAGAGTATTGTTGGCATCATCCGTCGGCTCGTCCAAATATAGCATCTGTCCTTGCAACAGTTGACCGCCGGCTTTCTCTCTTGGATCCAGGATAACTACGGACAATCCTTCATCCTTGGCAGCTCTAGCAAGATACGCCCCCTCAATCTCAGAGCCAATAATAACAAGATCGGGATTATCAATCATTTCGGATTGCTTCGTCCCGACACCAACGGGACTTGCACACCCGCACAGCATTAAAAATACGAACAACAAAACTAGCCCTCTCAAATCCTCACTCCTTAAGTATGTAGTGTACTTCCCCTATCAACTCTATCTTATAAACGCAACTACATCATCCTTAGTTTCAATATTTTGTTAATTAATTACTGAGTGGTCTGCTTAAGCGAGTGTCAGGCTTATAATACTTGGTGAGCCAGTGATGTAAACTCTTATCTTTAAAACCAACATTCTCATACAGATGTTTCGCTGGATTTCCTTTGACAACGCAAAGTTTTACCGCCTTTTCGCCTCTCCGCATGATCTCGTTGATCAGAAATATCACTAAAGCTTTGCCATAACCGCTTGATTGAAGCTCAGGTCGAACAGAGACATGGCTCAGTTCTCTTCCGTCAATGACCCCGACTGCCACTATTTCATCATCAACAAGCATCACATATCGATTATGTCTATCTTCCGCATAGCTTTTCCGTTCTCTTTCATTGGGGAGAAAGTAAAAGGACGGAAGAATGCCTACTCGTTCGTGCATGTTGAAAAAAGCCATCTCGCTAATGCTATGCCATGCCAGATAATCATCATCTTCATAGGTCCTAATTGTTTCTTGAGTATCGGGAAGCGGCTCACCTATACGCTCCATTATGTAAGAGGAATAGCTGATATAGTAACCGTTCTTGTATAAAAATTGCAGCGAGTCACGGTCTCCGTCTACACATGTCCCCATCGAGCGCTCCACTGCCTCCTGTCGGGAAAGCATTTGATCCGCTTTAGCCGCTAGTGCAGTACCAATCCCATTTCTTCTATATTTATCATGAACAAAAATCGTAGTTTCAGCCTTTCTCTTGATTCCATCCATAGATAGAAAAGCAACAACATTGCCATTATAACGGACTACAAATATACCCTCAGCGAACATTCTCTCACTCTTCAGAAACATGTCGTCGAATGGCTCATGTACGTGTAACATAGATTGAATTGAAGGTTTATCTCTTTCAGGTAAGTAGGGTTCTATGAGTATATTGACCATAGGAATTCTCCTTAAGTATGTAGTGAATTTCGCTTATGCTCTAACCACTTGTAACTTTTTCACATTTTAATCGTCCATATTCTTAGTAAATATAGGGAGGCGGCAAAAAATGAAAAGCTTATTAAAACGGACTATGAGTGTTTTTCTAATCGTTAGTATTTGTTTGTTAACTGGCTACCAGTCCGAAATTCATGCTGATACCCCTATTGTCCAGATTGAAAACAAAAAACTCGAGACAGTCATAAGGAACGCTTTGAACAAACCGCAAGGAGCCATTACCGCTGGAGATATGGCCAAACTTCAGAACCTCTCATCGAACATAAACCATATTACGAGTTTGAAGGGATTAGAGCACGCAGTTAACTTGAAAGAACTCTACTTGGTTAACAGTAAAATCAATGATCTAAGTCCACTCTCTGAGCTGCACCAATTAAACTCAATTTATTTAGCAGACAATCGAATAACAGATTTAAGTCCACTAAGCGGATTGAAGAAGATCGAAACTTTAATACTAGAGCGAAATCTGATTACTGATATATCCCCTCTTCAATCCATGACATCGCTTATAGATTTGGACCTATCTACGAATCTAATATCTGACATTCAGGCGTTGAGGCAGGTAAAGAACCTGGAACGTTTATTATTAGGCGATAATTTCATAAAAGATATTAGCAGCCTGGCTCAATTATCTAAGCTCACTTATTTAAACGCCCAAGGCAATCTTATTACAGATTTATTACCGGTCAAGCCATTAAATGCTCTGTGGAGCCTCGATGTATCAAACAATAAAATAAACGATTTGACACCAGTAAAGCATTTGAAACTAATTGGAATTTCCATTACAAACACAGATATAACCGATTTGACACCTATCGCTGATTCAGACACGCTCACATCCATTTATGTCAACGAATCAACATTAAATCCAAGTTCAAAAGCTTTTTTACAGCAATTTAAAACAGACCAGCACTTTGTATCTGGTGACAGAACCTACTCGGCACCAAAAATCTTTATCGACAATCAGGTTCAAAAATTCCCTGTTCGACCTCTTCAGTACAATGGCAGAATCATGGTGCCGCTGCGCGGACTATTGGAATGGATTGGCGCCGATTTTAGTTGGAATGGGACGAAAAGACAAATCACCTTGAAGCATGAAGGATCGGAAATCATATTGACCATTGATTCCAATCAAATCATCGTAAATGGCAAGAAGCAAACCATCGATGCGAAACCTTACATCAGCGATGGGTATACACTCGTTCCGATTCGGTTCATAGTCGAGACGTTTGGATTCCATATTAATTGGGATGATAAACGAAAATGGGTTATGTTGACCACAAAAGCGTAAAAAACAGCGACAGCCCTCACTCCGGTTAGGTTGTCGCTGCCTCTGTATTAGCTTGAATAAAGGGAGCAATAGGTAGGGGCGAAGTTACCGGCTAGTAGATCTTCCTTCCGGATGTAGAACTGCAGCTCACCCGCATCCCACCAGCAAAAGCCGACATCCTGAACCGAGTCTAACGCCAGCAGCAGCGTATCGCCTACTTCCTGCTCCGCTTTGACTGCATCACCGTGTAAGTGTGCCGTAATACGCTTCAAAGCATCGTTTTCAGATACAAGACGAAAAGTATTTTCCAGATACGAAAATAACCTATTCTAACGGTCACTGCTAACCTTTAGAGGCTGATTTTTACATCCTCCCAATTCTAATGGACATCCGTGACCACGAGAAGGCGTTTTTCCCCTCAATCGCCTCTTTTCAGCCTCTAAGGGGCATCTGCGACCGTTACAATCTCATTTCGCTGCATTTCGGCTTCTAACGGACAGCGGTGACCATGAACACACGTGTTACCCTCACCGATCATTTCCTATACGTAAGATAAAAAGGCAAGGTTGCAGGCATCATCATTAACGGTATTGACTAAAAAAGAAAAAAGCTGCCATTGCTCACAGCAGCTTTATCCCAACCGTACTTTATAGCTGTGGCCAGTGATAACCAGTCACCTGTTCACTCCAAGACCAGAATCGGCTGGCTTGCTCGGCATTGCCCGCTCGTTCCGTGACAGGCGCTAGCTTTTGCCTGTAATAATAACCGCCGCTTGCACCCTGAACTTCTGGTGATGTCGCCAAATAGATCGCTGTAGCCGATCCTTCCTCCGCTGTCAGGAAGAACGGACGCATCAAGCGATGAACGAAAGTTCCAAAGCCGGTGCTGCGATTTACGCCAAAATCAGTCGATACAGCGCCGGGATGAAGAGCATTAACCGTAATCTTTGTTCCTGCCAAACGATGAGCGAGTTCTTTCGTGAACCAAATGTTAGCCATCTTGGACCGTCCGTAAGCTCCCCAGACCGTATAACGCTTTAACAGTTGCGGATCATCATAATTCATTTGTCCAATTTTGTGCGCGCCGGAAGATATGACGATAATGCGTCCAGCCTCACTTTTCTCAAGCAAGGGCAATAAGCGGCCTGTCAGGACAAAATGCCCCAGATGATTGACGCCTAGTTGTCGCTCGAAGCCATCCTCTGTTTCCTCTCTTCGGATAGTTACAACGCCTGCATTGTTGACAAGCACATCGATTCTCTCGCATACAGCGGCTAACTCCTCGGCTGCTGCCTTAATGCTGGAGAGTGAAGCCAGATCACATAGGATAAGTTCTGCGTCGTTCCTGCCGCTGCGTTCGTTAACGTACCGGACAGCCTCCAATCCTTTCTCCCGGTTCCGTCCCATAAGGAAGACTTTCATCCCGTGTTTAGCAGCAAGCAGCGCAGCCGTCTCTCTGCCCATTCCCCCACCGGCTCCAGTTACCAGTGCAATTAACTGTTTTTCTTTAACTGTCATCATTCTTCGCTCCATTCGTATTTTACTAAACTCCGAATTTCCCACAAGATCGCGAAACGAATCATGTTCAAATTGTTCAAGATAATTCCAGTATACCATTAGTTCGCTTGTGAAACTATCTAATAAAAAATTCACCCGGCGTAACCGATCTCGCGTTCTCTTAGCAATGGATTGAAATGAGCGCTGTTGCACACGCCGACTAATTCGGCTACCTTGGTTAGCGCAACAAGAGCGGCCGAGTCTCAGAGAGACGGACCGCTCTTGGCATAAGAAAAACAGTTTTCCAAACAAGGGTAAACGCTTCGCTGCTTATCGTATTATCTCGTTTTCCACTCTTCCTCTAAAATAGCGTAAAAATACTCATCCCACCATCCTGCACCCATCTTATAATGGGCAGGAATGCACTTCTTAAAATGTGCTTCTCTTCTCATCCCGATCTTCTCCATGATGCGATACGACGGAACATTCTCTGGCTGGCAAGTCGCGATGACACGATGGGCGTTCAATTCCTCAAAAGCGTACTTGACCACAGCTTTTGCAGCCTCGGTCGCAAATCCTTTATTGTGATGCTGTGGATGGAACACCCAACCAATCTCATACGTGTTCTCACCATACCATTTATGAAAAACCATATGGCCGATCAGTATATCCCCATTATTTAATGAAACAGCGAATTTCTCTGCATGCTCATCCATGTTCTGATCCACAAAATCCTTTGCATCTGGTTCCTGAAATATTCCATCCGGCATATATGCCATCACATGACGGTCGGACGTATAATCAAGGACTGTACGCCAGTCCGCTGATCGAAAATTACGGATAGTTAATCGCTCTGTGCTTAAGTTCATGATCAGGATTCCCCCTGTTTTTACTCATATTAGCATTCAGGGGGCAGTAAAGTACGATTATAGGAAAACAATCCCAGCCCGCTCACTTTTGTTACTTCAAAAAAAATCGACCATTCAGAAACTCAGGATTTGTCAGATATTGCTCCATCAATTCATTGGATATAGTCAGCGCCTGCTCTCTGGTTGTAGCAGGACCTGCAAACATCAATCCCTCGCCACCATCCCAATAACTGCTCCTCAAGCCTTCTTCGGAATTCACTTCTGTGTGTAATAGAAACGAAACCGAGTTAAAGTCTGAGCTTGCAAAAAAGGCACCGTCGGAGTAGCCTCTTGGTTTAACATCCCGTTCATTAACGAGCTCCAAATAATTGTATGTAATGGCACCATATCCATTACGGTCAAAACGAACCGTAACTTCCCGACTCTCCTCCGGCACAGGAATCGTTCGGTTCGCGAAGTCAATTGTACCTTTAAAGGTTCGTAATCCTTTCCAGCTTCTGGACCATTCACCCTTTATGGTTACGATCTCAGTATTGACGTTGTCGCTATTTTGGGCCCCAAGCTGATAATTTACTCCTTGAATCGTGACATCAACCAAATGTTTCCTGGTATACTCATAAATCGAACCAATCGCGATCACAATGGCTAAGAGTACTAGCGATATCAATCCAACTTTAAGCGGTTTTCTATATCTTTGAACAAGCATTGATCTCCACTCTCCCCTGTACCCCATAAGGCAGAAACATCATTACCTTATTACGAGAACGTAAGTTAACACCACTTGGTTGCAATCACTCCTCACTCGGAGAAGCTTCGTATGAATGAACCTTTTTTGCAGATGCTGCAAAGCCCATCAGATCAAGCCAAAAAAATCTTACCACGCAGCGTACTCACCCTGTTCAATAATAAAGCGCATGCCGACGTCGGCATGCGCTTAAGAAGCTGCAACAGATTTTACTCTTGTTCAGCTGTTTCCACATATTTTTTGAAATTGTCTAAGATCGCCTGCCACCCAGCTTGCTGCATCTCAACGGAGTTGGTCGATTCCGTGTCGAATGATTCTATGATTTTGGTGTCATTGCCTTGACGAACAAATACAATTTTCACTTGTCTTCCGTCGCCGATCGTATAAGAGATACTTTCGTTGATATTGACTTCATCATATACGCCACCAAAATCAAATCCGAAGCTGCCGTCTTTGGCTTCCATTCTCGAAACAAATTTGCCGCCGACTCTAAGATCATTTTCGGCGAATGGCGTATGCCAATCGTCTGTAGCCTTATTCCATTGCTTAATATGCTCCGGCTCTGTCCAATAGCTCCAGACACGCTCGACTGGAGAAGGAACAATACTTTCTACTGTTATCGTTACTGGTTGATCTGCTCCCAACACATAACCTCCTTGATAGCTTAGGTAGACTTTTTCCTACAACACTTATTGTAGCATGAGCTTGGCTCCTAGTTTTCATGCCATCAGCCTAATGAAGGAGAACACGCTATTTATTTATTTTTCCATCGTTGATTAACCTTTTTTTATCCTTCAAAGAAAAATCTCCAGGCTCCCAAGTCTCTAAATGTCCGTTGCCCCCAATAATATCTCCATTAACTTGATAAATGGAAGCGTATATTTTCTTCCCTGTATTTTGAGTTTCTTTCAGCAAGTAGGTTGTAATATACATTTCTTTATACGGCTTCAAATCTATACCTACGTTTGATGCAGGAAGATAATTTTTTGTATCTTGCGTTCCTTCGCTCATTTTTTCCTCAATATGCCAACCAAACGACTTAAGGTATTCCCCATGTTTAACATTATTCTGCTCAGTTGTTTCTTTACCGCAACCAATCAGGAACGCGAGACAAATAAGGGTAAATAAAACAATCATTCGCTTGATCGAAATGCACCTCCCGTTAGTTCAACAAGTAAAAGCAGAAAGATATGGTATTCTCATATTCCTTGCTGTCTATATAACGAAATCAAACCAAATATTGTTGCAAATATTTGGCTGCATTACCGTTAAAGCGGTCCATCCATTTTTGTAACATCGTCAATGCCAGCCTTTGCGTACATTAAAAACTACTCCACTATTTCAAGACTTTCTCCAAGCAGTCTTTCCAGTCGCGGCACTACGGTTTCCTTGAAGTAGTCCGGTGTGTTAGTGGAAATATAAAGCACCATACCGTCCTCCTCTTCGGTGTAATTGAGGAAAAATGAATATTGGTCAACAGACGTTTGCGGATTTACGATAGCACACGAGAAGCACCAATCAGTCAGCCCAAAGGATTGAAGTACCTCTTCCTTCGTACTTGCCCTGTACCACAATATGTTCTTCAAATAAACAGGTTGCTCATAAGGAAGCAGCCACGTTGTATTGGTATCCACTAATCGGCTATTTATAAAGGCTTGCGTATCCTCCTTACAGTCCTCTAACGTATAGACGGTCTGCATTCCGTGCACAGCACTGCCTATCTTAAGCAGCAATTCCTCATTCAACTCGTCATAAGGCACTTCTCTGAAGTAGGTGAACATTTGCTCCATTAATACCTGGTTTTGGTTTGGATCACGTTCTGGCGCATAATGATTCAGAAGCACTTCCTTCACCCTCTGGCTGATCGCCAGATCTGGATCTGACACGATATCGCTGTGGAAATTACGGGCAGCTTCTTCAACCATGTGCACTTTGTGTGGGTCCAGCTCGCTATCCCAATTGGTGTAAGAGAATAGAATATCTTGACCTGGCTCGCAAAAAGCCAAAATGACTTCAGCCATCATATCAAATGCATTTGGGTCAAAACCGGATTCATAATCCTGCTCCAGCCGATAAGGAGTCGTGTTTATCAGTAATTTCAAAGTCGTTCCTCCATCTATAATTGGTACCTACTATCATAGCTATTCTTCTTAAACAGAGCAATTGAGTTTGAGACTCCGCAGCTCAAAAAGAACATGTCCCCTTCGAGCCATGTCCTTGCAATTGGAGTGGAACGTTACCCGCCTTCGCCTATCAATTGCCGTTCAATTTGTTTCATTTCATAGAAAAAGCCTTCTTTATCCATTAGTTCCCCATACGTGCCTGCTTCAACGATTGTACCCTGATCCATAACGATGATCTGATCCATCGACTCCAGACCGCTTAGCCGATGACATATGAGGACAAGCGTATCGCCTGCCGCCTGTTCGAAGAGCTGCCGATAGATATGCTGTTCCGTCACGACATCCAGCGATGACGTTGGTTCGTCAAGCAGCCATAGATGGCCGCCCTTCGCCATTGCTCTTGCTAAGGCAAGACGCTGCTTTTCTCCATCAGACAAATTTTCGCCCCGTTCGTATACCAAATCATCCAGCGATTTGTACGGCAGCCCGGCTTTCACCAACACGTCCCGAAGCTCTTCCTCGGAGAGCATGTCTCCATTCAGCAGCAAATTGTCACGGATCGTACCGCGAAAGAAATGGCTCTGCTGAAGCACAACGGCAGCCGACTGCCAGATGCTCGCTTCATGAAGCTCCTCTAGCGGAGTATCATTCATCCGGATTAGGCCTTCGTTTGGAGCATGCAGCTTCAGCAACAATTCAATAATCGTTGTTTTCCCCGATCCGCTTGCTCCCACAATCGCCGCCTTTGAGCCTGCCGGAATTCGAATATGAACATCACGCAATGCAGGCCGCCATTCATCCGCATATTGGAACGATACGCCGGACAGCTCAATGGACGGCGCAGTGTCGCTCCGCAACGAAGCTTCCGGCTGCCGCGGCTCCGCTTCGCCGTCTTGAACGGTCTCAGCTAGTCTCTGGGCTGCATGCTGGCTATCTTGCTTATAGGCTGGTAATGTCGCCATCGCCGCTGCTTCCTCGAACACGGTGAGCGCCGCCATAATCAGCATCGCAAGAAATACGCCGGCCAGCGATCCGCGCATGATCAGATACCCGCCAAGGACGAGTACACTCCACGCAATGAGAAATGAAACAAAAGTATGCAGCGATTGACCGTTCAGCAGTTGCAATCCCGCAGCCCGCTGCTCGCTTGCGAGCGCGTCAGAGGATTCAAGCAACTGCTGCTCCCGTTTGCGCAGTTTGCCGTACACTTTTAACTCCAGAAAGCCGTACAGCATTTCTGTTGCATCCGTCGACAGCGCAGCCCGTTGCTGCCGGACACGGCCGCGAATCTTCCGCTGCCCCTGCAAGATAATCGCTGGCACGATAAAGACCACAACGAGCATCCCCAGCACGAGCAGACCTGCGATCCAAATCGAATACACAGAAGCAAATAACACCGTCGCCAAAAACACCATCACCAGCACTACCGGCGGATAAGCGACCCGCAAAAAATAATGCTGCAAGCTCTCCACATCGCCAACGATGCGAGCCAGAAGGTCGCCGCTTCGTTGCGTGCGCAGCCTTCCTGGTGCCATCGGCACCAGCTTGGCAAAAAAGGATGTCCGCAAGCGGCTTAGAATCGAGAAGGTCGCTTGATGAGTATAAAGCCTTTCCGCATAGCGGCTCACTGCGCGAAGCAGTCCCAATATTTTGACAATGGAGATCAGCACAATGAGTGTATAAAGCGGCGGAGCGAATACCGTCTGGGATATCAGATAACCGCTTGCAGAGAAAAGGCTTACTCCCCCTATTCCGGCGACGAAGCCGCCCGCCATCGCAATAGCTATATCCTTCCGCTCGCGAAACATCGCCTTCGTCAAAATCGTCAGCTCGCTCATCCCGCACGCCCCTTCCGCTGCAAATGTACCATTTCGGCATATGCCGGCAGGCATTCGACAAGCTCATCATGCTTCCCGCTGCCCAGAAGCAACCCATTCTCCACGTACAAGATGAGGTCAGCCTCCCGAATCGTATAAAGCCGATGCGCGACTGTAATCATAGTCGCTTGCTCCGCCAGCTCGCTGATCGACCGTTGCAGTACCTTTTCGGTATGCACATCGAGTCCAACGGTCGGCTCGTCGAACAAGATGACGGCAGGCTGATTCAAGAAAGCTCTCGCGAGCGCCAGCCGCTGCTTCTCGCCGCCGGACAGCCCTCTGCCGCCTTCGCCGACCAGCGTATCGAACCCTTTCTCTAGTCCGCCGATCATCTCCGCTAGTCCAGCCGAAGCAGCCGCCTGCTCTACTTCGGAGCGGTTAACCGCGCGATTCGTGCCGATCGCAATATTCTCTGCCAATGTTCCGGAGAAGATATAGGGATGCTGAGTAATATAACTCATCCCTTCGAACCAGGAAGACCTCTTATACATCTCATATGGTCGGCCGTTCAGCTGAATATCGCCGGAATCGGACGGAAGCAAACCAGCAATGAGATGCAGCAGCGTCGTTTTGCCTGCACCGCTTTTGCCGACAATCGCGATCTTCCCCCCCGGCTCGATAGTCAGCTTCTCGACATACAGTTTGAATGAATCCGGTGCGTACTGGAACCGCACATCGTTCAACTGAATGTTCGGCGGCATCGGGCCCAGCATCAACCCCTCTTCTCCGGGCTGAACTGTCGTCCGTTCCGTTCCCGTTTGCCCCTCCCCTTTCCTCTCTTCTAGCAATTGTTCCACCTTGCGCATAGCCCCCATGCTAGTTCGGCCGCTATGAAACGCCGTGCCTGTATTTTTTAATAGACTGAAAAATTCCGGAACAAGCAGTAAAACAAAAAAGGCCGTATGGAAGGACATCGATTGGAACACAACCAATTGAAGCGCCAGCTCAAGCGACACAAGCCCGATACTGAGCATGACGATCAATTCCAGCATAAAGGTATTGGTGAACGCGATCTTCAGAATACCCATTGTCGCATCCCGGAAAGCGAGACTGCTGCGCTCGATCTCCTGCTCCTGGCTTCGCGCTCTTCCGTAGAGCTTCAATGTGACCAGCCCCTGCAGCGAATCCAGAAACGTCCCTGCAAATTGGGACAGTTGCTCCACCTTTTCTTCCGATTTTTTTTTCGTCTTCAATCCTACCAGCACCATAAATATCGGAATAAAAGGAGCAGTAACCAGCATGATTATTCCGGATGGATAATGCCAGGCGAATACAACGCCCAGCATCAACAGCGGGATGACGGCCGCTTCGATCATGCGGGGCAGATACTGGCTGAAATAACCCTCCCCCTCGTCGACCGCATCCAGCATCAAGCTTACCTTGCCTCCCGTCTGGCCGCCGGCTGTTGCCGATACCGAATCATTTGCCAGCTTCCGAATTAACTTCTCGCGCATCGTCCTTTTGGCGCGGGCAGCCATATACAGGCCGATGCGCCCGTTGCCATAGGCAAGCAACGCCCGCGCCAGCATAACTGCCAAAAGCGAGCCCAGCAAGAACACAATCGATGAAAGATCAGCATGCATGACAAAGATCCGGTTCACCGCTTCAGACAGCAGTGCAGCTTGGCCAATAATAGCTGCTCCCAGGGCAAGCGACACGCCTGTCAGAACGATCATGCTCCTCCGCTGCTCCGACATCAGCTCAGACAACAGCGTTTGTTTCCTCTTCACGCCGACTCCCCTCCTTTACCCGGCACCTCGGCCGGGAGCTGCATCAAACAATTGTCAGTTGGTCGCCTTACTTTTTGCCTTTCACATAATCCGCATCGAACAAAAACAGCTTGAATACGAGCACCAGAGATGGAATGAGCAAGCACAAACCGCCAATGAAGGCAATGACAAGCGCGATCCCCATGGATTCCTGAGTAGCCCCCTCCTGAATGGTGATGAAGGGATCAAGAATATACGGATAATGTCCAATCCCGTAAGCAAAGAAGGCGCAGAAAAACTGCAGCATGACGCAGATGAAGGCCAGTCCGTACCGACGGCCGCTGTACAACAGCCACAACGCCAGCATGAAGAAACCAACGGACAGCGCCAACAGCCACCACAAATCCATCATGTTCTGGAAGTGTCGTTCATTGTGCTGGCTCAGATAAATAAATGCCGTCAGCGCAGCAATAATGGTAGGCGTGCTCCAGAACAGCGCATAGTTCCTCAAGAGCTTAAGCGCGGACTGATCGGCTGCGCGAGAAGCATAGAAGGTCAGGAATGACCCGCTGATGAACAACACGGATACGATAGCCAGCACGACAATACTCCAAGAGAGCGGACTGGTGAAGAGCTTTAAGTATGCCAGAGATACGACGCCGCTTTGCTCGGTAATGAACCCGCCTTCAGACAGCGTAAGCGCCACAGACAGTGAAGCCGGGATTAGGAGGCCAGTCGCTCCGTATAGGAACAAATAGACGATGCTTTCCTTTGACCCGTAATTTTCGAATGCATAGAAGGAGCCGCGAATCGCCAGCAAAATAACAGCGATGCTCCCCGGTACGAGCAGCGATGAGCCATAATAGTAGGCGGTGTCCGGGAAGAACCCGATAATCCCGACCAGGAAAAATACAAAAAACACATTCGTAATTTCCCAAACCGGCGACAAATAGCGGGAGATCAGACGATTAATAAGATGATCCTGCTTGGTCAGACGGGCGTAGTAGGCAAAAAAACCGGCACCAAAATCGATTGAAGCTACGATCAAATAGCCGTACAGGAACAGCCATAGAACTGTAATGCCTATCAATTCGTAACTGATCATGTCCGTTCACCCGCTTCCGGCTGCTGCTCGTTTCTGCTCTGCATATACCTTTCGTACTCCGCTTCCGCAGGGTTGTTGCGGAACAATCGCCGCAGCACGACTGCGCATAGCACCCCGAGCACAATGTACAACAGCAGGAAGACAAAAAAGAGCGGCATCACATTCGGCGATGAAGTCGCCGCTTCCTCTACGCGCATATAACCGCGAATAATCCATGGCTGTCGGCCTACCTCCGCGTAAAACCAACCCAGCTCGACACCCAGAAAGGCGAGCGGCGCACATGCGGCGATCGCTCCCAGCAGCCACCTGTTATACTCGTTGCGCTTCTTCCACAGTACAAAAAGGAAATAAAGCACCGACACTGCCAATAGGACAAAGCCGATCGACACCATGAAGTCGAACAAATAATGTACAAGCAGCGGCGGATGCTCATCCGGCGGAAACTCGTTCAATCCCTTCACTTCGGCATTGAAATTCCCGAATGCCAGAAAACTGAGCGCCTTGGGAAGATGAAGCGCTCCAATGACTTCCCGTTCGGCGTTCAGCCACCCTAAGAAGATCAGATCCGCACCGCTCTCCGTCTCAAAATGCCATTCCGCCGCAGCCAGCTTCTCCGGCTGATGCTCCGCAAGGAACTTGGCCGATACATCGCCGGCAATCGTCGTCAGCAAGCCGAATACAAGCATGGCGCCCATCATCAGCTTCAGCGACTTCTTGTAATAGGCCGTTGCGCCCTTCCTCAACATCGTATAGGCGGCTATGCCGGCCAGCAGCGCGGCACCGGTCAAATAAGCCGAAGTAAGTACGTGAAATACTTTGGACGGTGTCGCCGTATTCAGCATTGCTGCTATCGGATTAACGGCAGCGAAATGGCCCGCTTCCAGCATAAAGCCCCCCGGCTGATTCATAAAACCGTTGACCGTTGTTATAAAAAAAGCGGACATGCCTGCCCCGGCGACAATCGGAATCGTCAACAGCCAGTGCAGGTACGGATTGCGGAACCGGTCCCATGTGTACAAATAAATGCCCAAAAATATCGCTTCAAAAAAGAACGCAAAAACCTCCATAAAGAGCGGCAGCGCCACCACATTGCCCGCAAGCTTCATAAAGTTCGGCCATACCAGAGCCAGCTGCATCGCTATCGCCGTGCCAGTCACGACGCCTACCGCTACGGATATGATAAATCCGCGTGTCCATCTTTTCGCCATCAAGATATAATGCGGGTCCTTCTTACGGATGCCGACAAACTCGGCGATTGCGATCATTAAGGGAACACTGACACCAACGGTGGCAAATATGACATGAAAGGTGAGGGTAAGCCCTGTTACCAGCCTGCTCCACAACACCGTATCAATCTCCATGTCAGATCGCCTCCTTTCCTTTCATAGTTGAAGCTGGCAAAGATCGGATATCCGCAGCTTTCAAGTACTAGTATAAACAAACCGATCGCCAATAACCGTCAATTGCGGCTGACTTCAACAAAGGTTCAACTTTTTCTGACAACCTTGTGAAAATAGTCACAATAGCCCAATCGAGCCATTGCCTGACGATCGAATCTATGATATTCGCGCGAGCGTGCCATCTAGCGGAGGTTAACAATAAGTGCAATAGATTAATTAGAGTGCACTGTAATGGACCCGAGGCGTGTATACATCTGTAATCTGTTTCAGAGAGTGGAAATACAGTGAATTTGACAAAAACGGTATAAGTACACTGAAGGAGCATATAGTTTTTGATGTGCTAATAATTAACGTAAAGTTCAGTCTTAAAACCAACAAAAGGGATGTGGGCGATGGATGGAATCTTGTACTTGCACAGAGAATTGTACTTGTAGTGATGAATTGAATGAAGATGAATCAGACAACAGAAATGTAGACGTAAGTCCGGGGATTGCAACGGAAAAAGGGATTGATCATTCTCCGAATACAGGCGTTGTATCAGCTTTAGATTTTGTTTCATCTGAGGACTCCACATTACATGCGGAAGATCCAAAGGAGAACTCTATTCCTCCAATATCATTAAAATCAGATGAAGAACTTTTAGTGTTAGATAAGCCATTTAATGATCCGAATAACGAAACAGCAGCTTTAGGTGTTACGATTGCTTCTTATTTGTTAAAACAGATCGGAAGTAAATTAGTGGAAAAATACATATTAGGGCCGATTTTCGGAAAATTATTTCCTAATAATAGTGCGCAACAGTTAATCGATACGATTATGAATGAAGTAAGACAATATGTTACTCAACAATTAGAAGAAGATGCTTATAATAGAGCTTACACTGATTTAGAAGCTTTACGTTCACGTCTGCAGGCATTTGATGAAGATGTAGCACTGGATTTTTCACGATTTTATCAAGATTCAACGGTAAGCCAAGAAACGATTAATAGAGATATCCAAACTTATATTGATGCGACGTATGGGGATATCCTTTTAAAAATTCCAGGATTCACGCAAAAAAAATATGAATTGGTCTTATTACCGTTATTCGCTCAAGCTGCTAATTTGGAGTTAGTTTTTATTCGAGATGTCATCTCTAATCAATCGAAGTGGAATTTACCGAATCCCTTTGTACAAAAATATAAGGATCGTTTAAAGAATCGAGTAATTTTGCATACAAACCATTGTACATCAACATATGAAACTGGATTTGGCCAAGAATTAGCACGTAATCAAGGTGCCAAAAAGGTTTTAAATTTCAGAAAATATATGATATTAAATGTGTTAGAATTAGCTAATTTATGGACGTTCTTCAAATTTGATAATTTAAGTATACGTTCAAGTGCAAATATCTATCATTACAATAATTTAGGCAATGGCCCTGTCATTAACGCAAGCAATTGGGGATTTTGGAATAGAATTTTCCATGGGGCTCCAGCTGCTACATTGTCTGGAGCAGAAACTCGATATTTTGTAGGGCATGCAAGCTTCTCCGGTGGTGGAATGAGCGAAACTATACTAGGGAGTGGAATATGTTGGCTGACACCTAAATATGTTAGCAGAATAAATGGCGGTCGTGTTGGCGGAGAAACGTTAGCGCCACGCCCTGGAAAAGGTTGGACTGTTAACTTATGGGAACATCGTCAAGCAAATAGTCATTTTGCGGATCCAACAAAACTCCCTTTAACAGATGCAAGGGTATTTACTGGAGGGCCTAATCCAGTACATCAGAATAATTTGTCTCCTGATTCTCCTGAGCCTGCAGCAGTAACAGTTAGTACAGATGCCGCATTATTTTCAGGTAATGGTAAATCTTACAGTTTATTAGAGACAGTTGCTGCTGCGGGTAGCAACTATTCTCTACCAGAATATAAAGTTACTAATTTTTCAGGGATAGTAAGTCATCCAACAGTAGCGACTACTTCTACTACAGGTATTGGTTGGGAACTTGATGTGCCATCTAGAGATTGGGTGAATGGTCCTGTCGCAGTATTCAGCAGACCTAATATTCAAACCGCATTCTTAAATGGTATTCATCGGGAACATAGGACACCCTATAATGTTGAGGAACGCTTACCAATGAGTTTTAATATCCCACCATTACAATACGCCGAGAGCCGTATGGGGTCATTGACAAAGCAACAATTGTTAGAACAATACGCTAACAATGGCGATTCCATTGGCTTTCCGCCGTCAGGAAGTAATATAACCGTACAGTATGATTTATTAAATGCCCACTCTACGGAAGCTCTTTCTTATGATCTTTATTTGCGATTAAGTTCATTACAAACTACATACATGGAAATAAGAGAAAAGGATGGAGTTACTGGAAAATTATTAACTACTAGAGTGTTAAATGCCAATACATCGACTGAAAATAGTGGAATAATAGATAGAGGCGCAAAATGGAAGGATTTTAATGTAGGTTCTATAACTTTGCCATTTGGAGTAAAAAGAATTCTTGAGATTGGTGTTGGGCCAACAACAAACGCAACCGATTTCCGTTTAATGAATATCACGCTTATCCGAAGTGATACGCCGCCCCTTTATTCTTAGTGTTAGAAGGAATACAGAAGTATAATTTACTGAAACATTAAAATAGTTTTTCACCTGAGCCTTCTTGGTTAAGTGAAGAACTATTTTTTGAATTCTAATTACAACTTATAAGCAATGGTTTGTGTCACTAAACTACGACAAAGCATCCCCATGAATACATCATTGAATACTTGATTTGATTCGTTTTACATATGGCATTGTGTAATTAGACCTCAAGTTGCACCTGCTCGAAGTTCCAGTTTACCCTAAGGTCGGTTTTTAATGAACCATAAGGAATTACATCACTGCGGTCAAGCGACTTATAGATTTTCTACAATACAGGGATATAACTGAGATAACTTCGTTCTAGTCACTTGTGTAGTGAGGTATTCCGATCAATTTTGTTCCGCATTGGCATGTCCTTGGATCCATTTGTAATAACCGCTTTTAGACACTCCTAGGGCGTTGCACATCTTCTCCACTGCGTGATTGGAGCGGTGATCGGCAATGAATTGAAACTTCAGTTCTTTTCTTTGCTGAAGATGTGCATGGCCTTTTTTAGAATCTCAATCTCCTCCTGGAGATCTGCAATCTCTTTAGCCTGAGTTTTAATTTTACGATCTCTTTCCCGTAAGGCCTCTGGCGTGAGTAGGGGCTCATTCTCGAATTTTCGATATTTGACCATCCACTGCTGTAGTGTACTTTCCGGGATGTTGAGCTCCTCTGCAATTTGTGGGATGTTCTTCGTTTGTTCTTGAATATATTTCACCGTCTGCAGCTTGAACTCATCGTTGTAGTGTTGTCTCGTTTTCCCCATTGTAAACACCTCACCTTTTATTAGGATTATTATCTAATTAACGTTAGGAGGCTTCCACTTTTTATTCTAACCGTATCCAGAAGCTCCATGATCGTGAGTATAAGTACGTACGATCTGCGTCTTTCCTTGTCTTACACACGATGACGAAGTCATCCGCGTATCGCGACAGTTCTCCGATTCCGCAGCCATGTCTCTCCCACAAGATGTCGAGATAATTCATATAGATGTTTGCTAAGAGCGGAGAAATCATCCCACCCTACGGTGTTCCTAAATCCGACCGCCTCACCGCTCCTTCCTCCATGACTCCCACCTTTAACCACTTCCTCAACAGTTTCAGGATACGTCTGTCGCTGAAAGTAGCCTTTGATGTCGACGTCAACCACCCAATTTCCTTTGCGGTTGCATTCTTTTCGGACGAAATCCAAATGAGGATTCCTGAAATACGCTTCAAAGATCGGTTCCACGACCAATTTTGTTGCCATCTGTATGACACGGTCTCGAATAGTTGGTGTTTTTTTCCCGTCTTTCTTCGGGATGTATCTCCGCCGAACAGGCTGTGGGTGATAATATCCTTCTTTCAGGAGTCGATGGCATTCATACAGGATCCATTCGGTAGACCTTGTCGTCCAACGCATGGAATCTTCGCTTCTTGCTTTCCTTGGCCCCATGACCTAGCTTCTCTTGGAATTGTTGAACGTTTTCCTTAGGTATCGTTAGCTGTTTGGCATTCACTGACTCGTACCTCCTTAAAAAACATGAACAAAGCAGGGCACCTTCCCTCCCGCAGGTTGTGTTGTCCTGCGCTCTTCGGTACTATTCGCCCCTCAGACTACCTTCCTGCAGACGGCTCACTTCACCTTTCTGGCTTATAGATCGTCTCTTTACGGTCTCAAAAAACGTACAGGGGAGGGTCTCCCCAATTCACTCCATCTTCTTTCCTGACATGCCATTCCCCTTACGCCGGAGGACCCTTCGTTACCGCTTCAAGTTCTTAGTAAGTTCCATGGCCTTCTCCCAGTTTCACAAGACTCGGCTTCCCCTTTTCCCTCTTGCGAGGCGGCAGGATTCACTTGATCTTAAGGCCTGGCAGTGTGCTCGCCTTATCTCTGACAGGTCCTTTTATCGATACGCTTTTACGCACCGATTTCTCCATACGCAAATATCTAAGCTACGCGGGGACTTGGCCCTTCCTGAGACCGGACTTACAGCGGCTAAAAAATGTGTGCTTTGCTGGGCACGCTAAAACAAAAAAACGCGATTTATGCGGTATTCAATCGGCCCATACTCTTGACATCCTACAACCTCGACCCTCTTGTCTAACGACATCACAGTGGATACATATCTTTGGCCATTTTCAAGACACTAGAATGATCTTCGGTCAAACTTGAGGACGTTTGGCTGTTTTGTTACGCTGACGCTTTAGTCTTGTTTTTTTCTCTTATTATAAACAAAGCTTCTTGTTCATCTGCCAACATTTTTATATAAAATTCTGTTTTGTTTTTTCAATTTATTCATGTATTTTTTGAAACCTCGTATCTGTCCCTCCGTTTTGTTGCCTAATAGATTTTTGGTTTAACTTGTCCATGAAATTATTATCCACTAATAATCATTCAATGTTCTACAAATTTAGACAAAATAACAGGAATATACATAGTTAAAAAGAACCATTTTTTTAGAAAACTGTTTTTTAATTTATTTTTTATGTTAGTATTTTATTGAACCAAAAAATACAAAAAAGGAGTTAATGTTATGAAAAAAATTTTTATTTATGTTACATCTTTTATTTTTTTGATCACTTTCTTGATTACACCAGTGGGAAGTACTCATGGATTTGTGAATTCACCCAAAAGTGAAAGAGAAGATGTTACATCCATAATTTTTGTGGATTCAAATCTTACTATTGAGAAAACCGAAGATGGGAGAGTCTCGCCTATAAAAAACGCAAACAAGCTTACAATCTCACAACTAGATTCTATTCTCACAAATATGAATGTTAATCATGACCAAATATCTAATATGCCTTTACCAATAAAACAAAAAGTGGTTTCACGAGGAGGGGTTGCTGTTCCAATCACTACTACTAAAAAGACTGAGCATTTTGTAACCCCAGATGGAAAGCAACGGTTAGTAACAGAAGAAAACAAAGAAGAAATTGATAAGATCAAACAACAAGAGATTTCAAAATTAAATAACTCTAACAATAATAGTGGTATTACACCATTTTCTCTTGGTTCCGAAAGAGACGGGAGCTTTTACGGCTACAGTTTGTTGATGTACCGTGGATCCACTGCAGCTGAGTTAGAATATGAATATATTGAATATTTTTCCTATGATGCTAATGTTAACTATAAGTATACCGATAGAATTGCTCATGCTTGGAACCCGCATACTGTAAGCATAGGTAGGGAGGCGGGAGCACAGTATAAACTTTTTGGAATTTGGGCTAACATGAATGTAACAACAAGTCATAATGATTCAACTACGGGAGCTAGCGCATCGATTAAACTCCCCAATACCCAAATTATTGAAGAGACATTCGGCTATTTTATTGATACAGTTAGAATTCCCAAAATCTACTCCGGTACAACTGGCAAATGGGTTGTAAAGTATGCTCATCCTTATTCAGTAATTACTCCTTCAGTTAATATAGGAGCTGTTTCAATTACTTACTCCCCATTTCTTGGAAAATCATGGAGTTGGGAAAATACATTTACAATTGCATAATTATAATTTTTCAGAACGATTATGATAATTTAGACCAATCCTCTTATAAGTTATCTTTACAGCCCTCTTGCTTCCAATAGGAAGTCGGAGGGCTATCTTTGTTCCGGGATTCTCACCCTTACAAAATTATAAAAATTATGGAACTACGTCTCGTTAAGGAAACGATGAATTAAGTGGACTCCAATAAATAAATCCCATGGTATTACTGGCATTGTACTTACGCCTCGTTTTGTGTACCGGGGGAATCCAGGTTCTGTTATCCTAGTTAGCCAATCAAAAGTCAATATTTATTCGACTATAAAAAAACACTTTTAGTAACTGCGCCCCGTTTGTGATACAGGGATCAAAACACCTTTCTATTTAATCGACCAGTCGTCTATATTCAGTTGGCGACTGGTTATTTAGTTTCGTTTGAATCCGAATTACGTTATAGTAAATGATGTAGTCTCGAACGAGCTGTTCAACGATTGCCGTCGTTGTATGGGTAAACCTTCGAGGTAGAACGTTTCAGACTTTAGTGTGGAATGAAACGATTCGATGGAGGCATTATCTAACGGGCCTACCCTTACGGGACATGCCCATGGTCATGCCTTTTCCTTTGACAGCTTTCTAGTAAGCCTGTGATGTGTAGACACTGCCCTGATCTCTATTAAGGATCGTTCCTGACAGAGCAGGTAATTGATGAAGCGTGTCGAGTACAAACTCCGTATCCTTCTTGTCCGACATACTCCACTCTACAATCTCTCCGTTAAATAAATCAAGCATACTTGAAAGATACATCATTTTCCTGCCAAACGGCAAGTACATTATATCCGCTACAAACTTTTGCAACGGTGCATCTGCTTGAAATTGACGCTTTAAGTGATGCTCGGCTACGTACGCTGGTTGACCCATTGCCTTCCGCTTCTTGACTCGGCATTGCAGCTGCTCTTTCTGCATAATTCGTTGTATGCGTTTGTGGTTGACCATATATTCCCTACGCAGTATTGCTGTCATCTTCCGGTAACCATAACGGAACTTATGCTCCATACATAGCACCCGAACTTTTTCGACTACGTGATCCAGTGTCTTCTCCTTCGCCGCTCTCCAACGATAGTACGTTGCACGAGGAACGTCTAGCCAAACACAAACTTGAGTCATACTCACAAACTTTCGAAGCATCTAGACCAATTCTACTACAATCTTTACCGACACCTCCTCTCCAACTCCTTTTACTTTTTTAACACGTCTAGCTATTATTTCAAGAAACGATTCTCTACCCTCAGTTGCTCTAGTTCTGTGCTGTACTTAGACCCTTTTCCATAGCTTTATGCTGTGCCTACAGGCTACTTTAACCGGTTCAACTCACCACGGCCATACCATCTCATCCACGTTTCCTCTTGTGTCTTATTTCGGATATGAAGTCGTCCTATGACCTACTTTACGGATACACCTGCTAATCTCATTTCAGTAGCTTTCATCTTCGTCGCCACAGGATAGCTCACTTTTGTTGCCAACGCAAAAACACCTCCAAGATTATCCCCATATCTTACGACATAGTTCTATTTCCTTAAAGGTGTTTTGATTTGTCTCATGTTATGGGGTCAGTCCCGCGAGCTACTAGAAGTATTTTTTATTTCTTATCAATTGGAGTTATATAAGTAACAAAAGGATACCTTAACTCATTTCGTTTGTAATTAATGCTATACTCTGAACCTTCTTCTAAAAAGGGCCAAACAATCTCAGGTACTTTTACTTTTATAAGTGTATTATCCGCAGATCTTACTTTAATAAATTGAGTATTATTCGTCTCAATCTTTTCCTCTAGAGTTGCGATAATAATCGTACTTGTTAAAAAATAACGATAATATAAAAAAACAATAATAGTTAAAATTAAAATTATTATTCCAATCCTTCGAATATTCAAAATTAACACCTCACTTTCTTGCATTACAAGAGTCATGAAATATATGCCAACAAATCTTTTCTCTTAGATTTAATGGTGAAAGTTCTGGCACTTTCATTTTAAGTCAGAGAGACTCAACCTTTCACCTTTAATTGTTTTAAGCACTTTAAAGCTGTCTGTCTACACAGATGTTGAATGATTTTAAGTATATGAGACAACGGCTTTATGTTACTAAATAAAATTCAATTTCCACATATTTCCCCTTCTGTTCTTAGGACATAATTAAAGCCTTCGACTATAAACTTACCAATAGTGTGTACTTCTCTTTATGTTTACCTGAGAATACATTAGTCCCTCCATCCCACTGAGCTGAGCGATATCATTCTGACGAAACCGGGCGGCACGATAGGCGCCGGGGCACATCTTGTTCTCTCCTGCAACTCCATGAGGAACCCCAGCTGTTCAAGTCCCCTTTCCCTATGCGAATATGCGTTTTTTAATATTTTGGTTTGAAATTCCATTGTTGAAAACTGAACTTGTTTCCTGATGGCATATATCAAATGACTTTGTAATTATTTAATGAGCTTAACAAGCTAATTGATCTGTGACTATTATACCAAACATGTATTTCCATTTCTATAATTTCGTCTAACTTGAATTTTGCGTAATTAAATGAAGCAGCCTGTCCTGAATCCGGATTAACCTGGCCTAACAGTTTTCCCCCTCATAACCAGAATATTTTAAGGGTTTGATATTATAATTTTTCGTATTTCTCTATGTTATCTTTTGTATAAATAGTAGCCGTTTTGGGGTCTGCGTGCCCCTATAAATAGACAATTGCCAACAGATCAGCTCCTAACCTTCATTATAAAGCACATTTTCGCAGTTATGTCTCAGCTTATGTGGAGTTGCGGTATAGTTATTTGCCCCCCACTGGCTTCTTTTGCAATCTCTTCTATAATTAAGGCTCAATCTAAGAATTAGTGGTTGAACTTTTCAGCAGGGTAAGCGAAGTCGATTACATTCTATTAAAATACCAGCTTTGTAGCATTCTCGATTACGTGTGAAATAGTGCCGGCGCTGGTAAGCTTTGATGCGATTATGTCGTCCTTCAACGGTTCCATTCGTCCAGCGACAGCGATAGTAGTTCACAATCTCTTCCTGCCAATTACACATGGTTTTCAAAGTGCTCTGCACGGCTAGATGGTCTATTTTCTGGCCTTGCTCTATCCAGCGAATAAATTCCAAACAGGCTAAGTCGACGTTCGCAGAACGGTCATACCATTGAGTGAAAGATTCCTTCCATTCCCAAACTCTGCGTAGTAAGGGAGAGTAGGCAAACAGGGTTTCCAACTGAGTCTTGCTCATTTCAGGCGGTCTATTGGAGGATTGAACAGCCGATGGTGACTTTTTAAGATCGCCCTAGCCCTGGGAGGTAGGGTGTGCTGAACGACTTGCGAACCTCCTGGGCACTATCAATGACATAACCATGAACATGAAAGCGATCTGCAATGCGGGTGGCTCGGGAAACATTCACGGATCCATGTGTGATACGCCTGAGCTAGGTCCATCACAACTGCTTTAGGGTTTAGTGCGAGGAAGTCGGGATGCTGGCGAGCATAGGCACGCAAGTCTTCGAGCTTACGACCAGCCAACAAGTCCAGCATCGTTTCACCCCGAAGATCATGGATGCCCGTATTGTACTTGTGTCCCTTTTTGATTGCTAAGTCGTCGATTCCCAGTACCAGACCTGAAGTGTCCAGAGCTTCACACCACGCCTGTTCCGCTAAACGTTTGTTTTCGCTGGAAGGGCATCCTGATGCATTCGCTGTACCGTACTGACAGGCGCTTCTTGCATGCTTGCGCTATGTGCTGTTGTGGAACCAAGCGCTTGTTCTACCGTTTGAGCACGAAAAGCAAGGCTGTATCGCTGCTTAGGACCTACAAAGTCATCCGTCCAAACGAAGCTAATTCGACAACGGGTGCAAGCAAGATGCAGAGATGGAACATACAGATAGCTCCTTCGGCCAAAAATACTCAGATGCCGAATTTTGCGCGGTTTGTTACGACCGTCACGCTTCACATCTTGTTCGGTACCGCAAATGGGACACGCCTGTTGGTAGGTCACTGGCGATGCTTCTAAATGAACATTCTGGGTATCCATGGAGATGATTTTTTGTAGTTGTATCTCTGGTAATCCGAGCAGTTCGTTGCTATACTGGAATGGCATCTGTCATATCCTTTTGTTGTTTGGTAGGACTTACAACAATACAGGATTTGCAGATGTTTTTCCATTTTTACCCTCATTTTAGTTCAATCGCATTCGTCAACCGCTAATTTTGGGTTTGAGCCTTTAGATTAACTTCTTTTATCCGGAATTCCCTTTGGACTGACAGGTGTGTTTTATTATCAAACGCTACAGATCACCATAAATGCTTCCTTAGTCTGTACAAACATTCCTGTGACAAAGTTCATACTGATGGGCCAACCAGTAAAAACTGGCTGACCTCATCATACGAAAAGCCGCACTGGAGGCGGCTTCATCCCTATTCCGATACAGCTTCCACTTCAACAGGTTTCCCAGCTTCCACCAATCGCTTGTTGCCAACAAAGAAAGCCGTCAGGATGAGCATGAGTAAACCCGTGCCAATAAGCAACCATTCAATCTGGACCACATCGGCAAGCGGACCGAAAATAAGCATCCCGAGCGGCATCATGGAGGTCGAGATCATCCCGAACACACCGAAGATACGGCCCATATAGTTGGGATCTACTTTCTCTTGCAGCATGACCGTTGTCGGTGTATTAAATAACGGTATCGCAATGCCGAACACGGCCATAAATGCAAGGTAAATCCAGAAGACAGGCGACAGTCCAAGCGCTACCGTACATGCCGCCATGACAAGGCTTGCCAGCGTCATCGTATACACTTTATTTTTGAAACCGCCCCATGACGCAATTAAGCCTCCCCCAGCCATCATGCCTATGGAGAAAGCAATCTCGATTGCCGTCAGCCGCCATACCCCATCTCCGAAAGTCCGCGTGACTTGCAAAGGGGTAAGAAATGCGCCGGGCGCCATAAGCACGAAGAAGAACGCAAAAAAGATAAAAAAGCTTTTCAGAAAGGCGTGCTCGTTAATGTAGCGCAATCCCTGCTTGAAATCCTCCAGATAGCCCGTTTGCTGCGCATCGGCTGCCTTCTTATGCAACGGAATCTTAAGAAAGAAAAACAAGGTCAGAATGGCAATGGCCGCTGTCACGACATCAATAAATAATATCGCTTCGATGGATGCCATCGTCAGCAAGGCCGCACTTACAATCGGCGCAATAAACATAATAACGGCTTGAAGACTTCCGTTAATGCCATTCACTCTCGTCAGTTGATCTTGCGGCACGATTTGCGGCAGAATCGCCCCTACTGCAGGCGCCTGTATACCCGCTCCCAGTGCCCGAACGGCTGCAATAACGAAGAACAGCCACATGCCCTCATAGCCAAGCATAAAGGTAATGGCGAGGATCAGCGTAACAAGCGCAATCCCACCGTCTGCAAGCATAATGAGATATTTGCGATTGAAGCGGTCTGCCCATACACCAGCGAAGGGTGAAAGCACAAATGTAGGAACAAATCCGCAAATAATATACAGCGTCATCATGATACCGGACTGTGTAGTCAGCGTAATGTACCACATGATCGCATACTGCACCAAAGCGGACCCGAACAACGAGAGCGTCTGGCTGCTTAGAAATAATATAATGTTTCTCTTCCAATGTTTCTGTTGAGACTCTTCCGTTTGCGACATGATAAAAGTACCCTCTCAAATTTGATCTATTTACATAACTATGACTATTCCACGATTATCCCCAACATGAACATACCTATACCAACAGCTGCCTGGTCGTCCTCCTCTCGAATTCCAACACCATTACTTTATCACAGAACACGGTCAAATATTTCTTCTTATTTGCTAAGTATTTGCTAAATCTTCGTGCCCCTGCTCCCCCTCCACTAGCCCCATTAGGCATAATTGCCGTTCTCTGGGACACAATACCAGTAGAATTTCCAATCTATTCAAGGAGAGGTCCAACATGAAGGCTTTATCTACCTGGCAGATCTACAGCCTCATGCTGCTTTTCCAAATGGGCACCAACGTCGTCTTCGGATTTGCCGGCACCGCCAAGCAAGACGCATGGATTGTTGCGTTCCTCAGCACATTGGGGGCTTTCCTGCTCCAGTGGCTGTACTATAAGCTATACGCCACTCGCCCTGGCGAGAATTGGACTTCATTGCTGAAGCTGAGCTTCGGCAGATACCTTGGTACTTTTTTGCACACTGTATATATCGTCGTATTTCTATATTTGGCTGCCAGAAACTTGAGAGATCTCGGAGAGGTAACGAAAGTCCAGTTGCTGTTCAATACGCCTCCCATTGTCGATATGATGATTTTTCAATTACTGGTTGCTTACATTTGCTATGCCGGTATTCAGAGAATGGGGCGATTGGCAGAACTGAACATGCCTATTATTTTTTTATTTATCGTGCTGCAAATCATTTTAATCTCTTTCTCTGGCATCATGGACTTCTCACGGCTCATGCCGGTAGCCGAGAACTGGAATCTGATCGCCACGACAGTGTTCCCGTTCAGTATAAGTGTTCCTTACAGCGAGACCTTCGTATTCTCCATGTTCGGAGCGCTTACGGTCGCCCCTCGCGCCTACAAGAAAGCTGCCATGCTTTCTGTTGCCAGTGCAGGATTGATTTTTACGATATGGGATATATTGTCGGTCAGCACGCTTGGATCGACCATCTTTTCAAGATCCTTTTTCCCTCTGATGACGACCTTCCAAATGATCAACATTGCAGACTTCATCACCAATATCGATCCGGTCATCGTGACGAACTATATGATCACGCTAATGATTAAAATTGCGGTATATGCTCTTGCTACTTGTGCCGGTATTGCTCGCTTATGCAAGCTGGACAGTTATAAAAGCATCATTATGCCCGTATCGCTGCTTGTGATTGTCTTGGCTTACTTTATGACGGACAACTTGAGCAGCCATCTGTTTGTTGCGATCAATTGGACAGGCTGGCTGATTCTGCTTCCGTTGTTTATCGTGCTTCCAGCAATCGTATTAGTCATCATGACTGTAAAGAATAGAAGAACAGGTGAAGGGAGAAAACTCCATGAACCAACAACAAACTGACACAAGCAAGCGTCTGAACCTGGTTAATCTGAATAGATTCCGTGAGGAAATTAGCCATGCCTTCGGGAGGCCGCCCGATCTTATTTTCCGTAAGGTCAAGGAATTATTGATCGTCTACATAGCCGGACTGGTTGATCAGGCTCGAGTAGAGAAAGAAATCATTGTAGCCCTTGAGAGCGCAGACGCGGGTGGCAGTTATACGGATATGGATTCGCCCCATGTACAAAAAACGGATGACTTCGACCTGGCCCTTCAGTTGCTGCTGTCGGGAATGGTCCTTATTGCGGAGCCCAACCAGTCATATGTGATTGCGGCTGATGCGGCCTCTATGCCACACCGCTCCATAACCACCTCCGAGACCGAAAATGTCATTCATGGACCACGCGAAGGCTTCACAGAGTTGCTTGTTACGAATGTAGCCCTGTTGCGCCGAATTTTGTCCAGCCCGAAGCTGAGAGTTCATGATTCCTGCAAAGGAACCTACAGCGGCACCAAAATCGCTTTGCTTTATTTGGAAGGACTAGCTCCTGCCGCACTAATCTCCAATATGCAAAAAAGACTGGAATCCGTTCAGTTGGATGGCGTAATCGACAGCAATTATATTAGCGAACAAATTAGGGATCGTCCTCGCAGCTTGTTTCCGACGCTGCAATCTACGGAACGGCCAGACGTCGTCGCGGATGCCCTTTTGAAAGGCCGGGTAGTCGTTCTAGTCAATAACTCTCCCTTTGCATTAGTGGCTCCATTTTTATTCTGGAATGCGTTTCAGTCGATTGAGGATCACTTCCTGTTGTACAGCAGCGCTAATTTTTTGCGTATCATAAGGGCCATATTTATCATTATGGCTTTATTCCTGCCTTCTCTTTATGTTGCTATCACAACCTTTCATATTGAAATGCTCCCTATGGAGCTGATGCTATCTATCGCGGCTTCTCGGGAACGGACTCCTTTTCCGGCTATCGTAGAAGCATTGATTATGGAGAGCATCTTCGAAGCCTTGCGGGAAGCGGTCGTCCGCATGCCGCAGCGCTTAAGCCAAACAGCGAGCGTACTGGGCGCATTGGTCATCGGACAAGCAATTGTACAGGCGGGTATCGTGTCCATTCCTATGATCATTGTCGTATCCATTACCGGAATCGCTTCCTTAATGATTCCTCGTTATGAGATGACCTTTGCCGTTCGTATCCTTCGCATGCTCCTGCTCTTCATGGCGGCAACACTAGGGTTTTACGGCATTGCAGTGGGCATATTTTTCACTCAGGTGTATTTGACGGGACTCCGATCTTTCGGGGTACCTTACTTGTCGCCGATTGCCCCCCTCGTCTGGAAGCATTTCCAACACTTTTTCATTCGCAAGCCTACGGCACAATCAGAAGTCACAACTGATCACAAGCGCAAAAAGGATTGGTCATAATGAAAATAAAAGCTTTCAAGGTGCTCGCATTAATCATATGCATGTTGCTGTTGCCCGGATGCTGGGATCGCAAAGAAATCGTCGATCAGGCCATCATCTTAACGACGACGATCGACGTAGGAAAATCACCGAATAAATATCTTTTTCACAGCCATATCGCCGAGCCGAAGCAATTAGGTGGAGAAGGACAATCGGGCACAGAGGCTCAGACCGGCAAGTCTTCCATCGCACACATGAGAATTGAAGCGCGTTCAATTGATGAATCACGTTTTATCGCGGAGAACATGCTGTCACGCGACATCGTTACGTCACATCGGCGCGTACTCATTATCGGCGAAGCCTTGGCCCGCCAAGGCATCGAGGAGTTCCTGGATCAAGTCAGTCGAAATCCGAAGAACCGGATCAACACCTTGCTGATCATATCCAAGAACATGCCCGCATACCAACTGCTGGATGTGAATATTCCGCTTGAAGCTTTGCCGCAAGAGGCTTTTTATGAAATCGCTGTACGAAAAGCACATACGCCGACTTCTTTAAGAGACTACTTTATCTCTTCCACCACACCTGGCGTGCAGCCCTTTGCGCTTGCCTACACCAAGAAATTCGGAAAAATTTCGTTCAATGGATTAGCCATCTTTCAGGATCACAAATTGATTGGATTTTTGAACGTAGATGAAACGCAAGCATTTACTAGTTTACTTGGAAAAAGATCTGTTGCCGGTGTTATGCTTAAGTTTCCGGAACAAGAAGGAGGAGTATCCGTCATGATTTCAAAAATAAAAGTCGCTCGCCACGTATCCATCGTCGACCATAAGCCGCAATTCTCCTTTAAGGTGAAAGCCGAGGGCCAGGTGACGGATAATACAGCCAATGTCGACTTATTTTCACCCAAAATATTGAATCAGCTCAACAAACAGTTCGAGAAAGAAATCCAGCGCCATTACACCACCCTCTTCCACACACTGCAAAAGAAGTTTGGCGTAGATAGCGCTGGTCTCGGAGCTATGATCTACAAAAAATATCCAAATTATTGGAATGCTATTAGCAAGGAATGGAACACCATGTATCGCGAGCAGAAAATTCAATGGGACATCCAGGCCGAGATTACCAATGTGGGAGCGATTGGACCACCGCTTTACAATTCCAGCAAATCGATGATCAAAAAATGATAAGCTCTGTCATCTTGTTTTCGAGCGTCGTTCTGATCATAACAGCCCTTCAATTCCGATTTATATTCAAAAAAAAGAAACGCAGAGACGCATGGGTATTTCTGGGCTGGATGATGATTGTATGGGCAGCCGGGCTTCTCTTCATCCTGGGCATGAAGTTTCCCGTTCCCGAGCGCGCCTTATTTCCATTATGGGGTAAATGATGGCATACAAAAAAATCGAGGTTGTTATCCCTCGGTCAAATCGGCCTGAAGATCACTGGCAACTTCAATCATCTTGGGGACAACCGCCTCATTCGAGACCGCTACATACAGATCGCCCATGTAATGACGGAACGGAATCTTGAGCTCGCCATAGCTCCACATGAAGAAATCTCCATCAATGGTCATGGTGCTCTCAGGTCCCTTTACTGTAAAAGACGGCGAATATTCAAAGTCCGGCTTGGACGCAAAGTATTGCTGGCATTCCTCTAGTGTAATCGTCAGTTCCTCTGTATTCTCTTGAAAGGATCTGGTAATACGAAATCGTTGACTCATGGCTATGCCTCCCGTTCATCTTGGTTCGTTCAGCTCATGCATGAGCTTGTTTACTTCTATATGTTGTTCCGTCAGCAGTCTCACGGGTAGTCCAATCGCTTCTCTTGTCTGATCAGCGACTTGATTTCTTCCGTTTCTCAAAGGATTGGTTGCGGTATTCATACTACCATAATCCCCGCCTAACTGACAAACTAGCTAGTTACTCGTTCATTGTCATCTCCCCTTCTCATTTGTCACTTTCATGCTAGCACGCCAAGTTTAAGGAAATAGAAAAAACCCGCGCAAGGCGCGGTTCTTACACTTTATAGCCAAGTGCTTTGGCTAATCGGCCTAAACCGCCCAACAGCACTTTTTGTACAAATTTAGGAGGACCGGCAATATAGCCGTCCATGGACGCCCATGCCGCGCCTAGCCAAAGCGGATTGCGGGGAAGCCCCTTCCGATTCATAAGCCCCTCCGTCTCCAGCTTATGTATCAGCTCGAACATGTGCCAGTGATTGCCCGGAGGACGAATTTCCTGACGCATAACGAGCAATTCGTCATCGTCCTTCCAGAATTGATGAACCTGGCGAGGCCATACGGATACGATGGAACCCGGTCCAGCCGCCATCACCTCTCCGTCCACCTTGAAGTGAATCGTCCCTTGCTCAACCATGAATCTCTCCGTCAGCACCGGATGCCAATGAGGCCCGTTGATCGCTCCCTTCTGGGTCATGCGATGCTCCACCAGCAAATATTCGCCATCTTGATCCCTACCCCAAGCCTTGCAGATAATGGTGCGACCGTCCGGATAACGCAGTTCTCTGTTCTTGGGCATTATTCCAGTCATACCGCTATCCCCATTGATCGATCAGCTGCTCCAGAAATTCCGCAAACGTCGGGGCATACACCTCAATAATGCCGTTCATCAAATCATAACGCATCACGTTAAATTCTTGCTGATCATTCACGAACGATGTATCGAAAAAATACAACTCATCCGAGTCCGGCACGAACAGGTCCAGCCTACCCGGGAATTGCTCCACCCAATCCTCATCCGCTAGATTAAGCCGATGGATATAGAGGATATCATCGTCGGCGATATCTCTAAACTCGGGAGGTGTAAGCGAAAGAATGGATCCGCCGTCAAGTCGGCCATTGCCATAATGCCGGAGCCACCAAAGATAAGATTGAGGCAGAGAATACCCCAGCTCCGCTTCCGCTTCGGTTATCCAGCCTTCTTCCACGCCGTGTCCTTGGAACCACTTAATCGATGTCGTTCGTTCCAGCTTCTCTACTAATCGCTCATACATCCATGCCAGCCTCCTTTTCTATCCTCTTATTCTATTATTCTACCCAAACGTTTCCAGTTGTTCAAATCGGCTTTTGACAGAACGTAATTCATCGGTTACTGCCAGCCCTTTTAATCATCGTCCTTGTTTCTATCTTTTCTGTCTCTTTTCTTGTGCTCACGCTGCTTCTTTTCTTTTTCTTTTTCTTTCTGTTTCTTGCGCTTCCGCTCTTCCTTTTCCCGATCTTTCTTTTTCTTCCTCTCTTCCTTATCCTTCTTTTTGTCCTTATGATCTTTGTCCTCATCCTCCGATTTCCCTGAATCCTGCTTAATCTTGTTCATGCCCTTCACGACAGGGAATGGAATCGCCGGCTGGTCTTGCAGCGCGCGGTTCATCAATTCCTTGAATACGAGAGCAGCAGCCTTGGAAGTGGTGGTCAAATAATGCTGGCTGTCCGGCTTGTCATACCCGAGCCAGACGGCGCCGACCAACTGTGGCGTATAGCCGACAAACCAGTTGTCTCTTGCCCCGCCAGCAACGCCCGGCATTTCGGTCGTGCCGGTTTTGCCCGCAACCTCGCGGCCTGCTAGCGCCGCTGCTTTGCCGCTGCCATGCTCCACCACGCCTTGCAGCATGGCGGTCATCGTCCCGGCAACCTCAGGAGCTACAGCTCTCGTCCCCGCTTCCTCCTTGCGCTCTGCGATGATGGTTCCGTCAGCAGATTCAATGCGCATGATGGCATGACTGCTCATACGATTCCCTTCATTAATGAATGCGCTGTATGCCTCAGCCATATGCTGCGGTGATACACCATGCTTCATGCCGCCAAGCGCCAGACCAAGCGTGCGATCCTCCGCTTCAAGCGGAATGCCGAATCGGGTCAACGCATCGATTCCCCGATCCATTCCCAGTTCATTCAGCAGCTTAACTGCTGGTATGTTATAAGACTGAATCAGCGCTTCATATAGCGTAACTTTGCCATGAAACCGGTTGTCCACATTCCTGGGCTCGTAGCTGCCGAAGCGTACCGGCTCGTCTAGAATACGGCTATCTGGCCGGAAGCCATTCTCTAGTGCCGGCGTATAGGAGGCAATCGGCTTGATCGTGGAACCCGGCTGCCTGCGTAATTGGACGGCGCGGTTGAAGCCGCGGAACGGCTGATCGCCTCTGCCGCCTACTATAGCCTTGATTCCACCTGTCTTGGGATCGATGAGAACGGCTCCTGCTTGTATAAGCTGATCGCCCATACTAGGAGGGAAGAGACTTTCAGTCTGGAATACTTGCTCGGCAGCCAGTTGCATGCCGGGATGAAGAGTCGTGAAGATTCGCAGTCCTCCGTGCAGCACATCGTTTTCGGTCAAACCGTACAAGCTGATCGCTTCACGAATAACTTGATCCGTATAATACGGGTATTGAATGGAATCCGTACGGTTCGGCCTGGATTCGCGAAGCGACAGAGCCTCGTTAAGAGCCTGATCATACGTTTGCTGATCGATATAACCTTGATTCTTGAGCAATAACAGCACAATGTTACGGCGTTCAACCGCCTGCTCCGGCCGCTTGTATGGGGACAATACAGAGGGCGCCTTCACCAATCCCGCCAGCAATGCCGCTTCCGATACAGTGAGACTGCCGACAGACTTGCCGAAATAAACCTCCGCTGCGCGCTTAATGCCCCATGCCCCTTCGCCAAAATAGACTTGATTCAAGTACATCGTTATAATTTCATTTTTGTTGTATTGCTCTTCGATTTTTTGAGCAAGCAGCACTTCATTCCACTTGCGCTTCAGCGTTCTCTCATGGGAGAGGAACACGTTTTTCGCCAGCTGCTGTGTAATCGTACTGCCGCCTTGAACGGTCTGACCAGCCGTTACATTCTGGATGAGCGCTCGCCCGATGCCCCAAATATCCATACCCTCGTGCTCGTAGAAACGCTTATCCTCCACAGCTACAATCGCATCAATCATATGCCTTGGAATCTCCTCGAAAGCGATAGATTCGATCTCGTTTAATGAAATAGTGATGGCCTCTTGCTCGTTCTCGTCGAATACTATTGTTGGTGCAGGCAAGGGTTGATCCAGCAACGCAACGTCCTGGGCGGACACGAGCATTCGAAGCCCGATCCAGCCGGATACCCCCAACAGCAGCAAGAACAATCCGAGCAGCAGGAGTCCCTTTTTCCATAATCCCCTTCTTCTCTTTTGCTTCGTTTTTTCTGCCTTACTCATGTCTGTAGTCCCCCCGTACTCATATCCTCATAGATAATCTTTCGTAAGAGAGTTCCGATTTGAGTCGTTCGGCCTACGCATCTTGGATATCCAGAATCCTAGTGAGAAATCACTATAAATGGTATATAATAGTAACCAACCACTGGTCGATCCCGCTTGTTTAAGAGACGATAACACTCTCGCGATGGATCTGAATAGTGGTTTTTTTGATGGAAACAGGTTTGAAAGATAATCATTCGGGGAGGGATAAAACGCACGATCCCTATGTCTAAGCATTAAAAGATTGAAGTACGACATTTCAAAGGAGGTTTTAGAATGATGAAGAGAGCTTTATTTATAGTGTTGACCGTATTTTTCACTTTTGCCGCTACGGCTTCAGCTGACAGCGGTTCCTTTACGATTGGCCCGTCCGGCACGTATGACTTGAGAGCCGGAATCCAGTGTTTCTCCACCACTTCATCTTGCGATGTGACCATTAAGCTGTACAGCACTAATTTCCTCGGTCAACCCTCATCCCTGATTCATCAGACAACCAGAAGCGTAACCGGCTTTTATACGGAACTGACCATTCCAGTCGGTTATTTGTCGGCAGGCTCTTATATCGCAGTATTCACGTACAGCAACTACAACTGCACGATGGATCATGTCCACCTCATGCCCGTAGCTTATCATTAAGAACTGCAGCTGTCGGTATGAATTAGCTTGTACACACGTGGCATGCTGACCATAAAAACGGCAAGAAGCCCTCGACTCGTCGCAGGGCTTCTCTGTAGCTATCCCCTTATAGCCGGGATAATGTGTTGCTTGATTAACGGCCATCTATCACTAGGATTGACCATGAATGAAGATGCGATCGCAATGACCAGATTTTCATCTGGCAAACAGCAGATCATATTGCCGCCATCGCCGATTGCAGAAAACGTACGGATGCCTTCTTCTTCGCGCAGCCACCACAGATAACCGTACTGATTCGGATTCATCGCCGTTGATTTCTCTATCCAGCTCTCCGAAATCACACCTGCATGGTTCCACTTACCGCGATTCAAATATAATTCGCCAAACCGGGCCATCTCACGGGGCGTAAGCGTCAATCCCCATCCTCCTGTCGAGTAATGGCCGGGATCATGTACCCAGCCTCTTACCTCGCTCCCGAACAGCTCTTCAAAGCCAAACGCCGTCATCCCATAATCCGGTATTTCGCTAATACCGATCTTACGGAATACATATTCATTGGCATATTCACGGGCGCTTTTGCCTGTGCTGCGCGTAAGAATGGCGGATAACAAATGCGCTCCTGCTGTAGCATATTTGAATGCGCCAATGGTTCCATTCTGACCGAGCATATCCAGCGCATACTTGACCCAATCGGACTGCATGCACATCTTGTCCAACGGCTCTTGCCAATCGGGAAAAGGATAAGGCGCTGTCATCGTAAGAAGATGTCGAATCGTAATCCGTCCCCTCTGTCCGTCCTTATCCGCACGGTCGAAGTCGTATTCAGGGAAGAAATCCAATACGTTTACATGTTCGTCTGGAATATCGCCTCTATCGATTGCGATGCCGATCAGGGCTGATACTACACTTTTGGTGACAGAGGCGACATGGTGCTTATCCTCCGGGCCATAGCCGTTGTAGTAGCTTTCATGGGCGATCGATCCGTTTCTAACCATTACGAGCCCGTTCATATTGCTATACTCTGATGTGACGACGGCACCGAGTCCCGACAATTTGTCCAGGTCCATATCCGTGCTTGCCGAGTCGGCGTGGCGCTCTTGTCCAATTGGCCATTCGTTGTGATTCATCCTGCTCCTCCTCTACGGAATGACGCCGATTATGATCCTATTACACGTACACTCGAGGTTACTTTTTTCTGACCGGAAAATATACCTCTGTTACAATGTCCGCTGGAACGGCAGACTCTGCGGGATTCGTCACATAGACTTCATAAGGTGCCTTCGATAATTCGAAACCTTCGTTCTCGATCCATTCCCGCAGTCTCGCGTGAACGGACGTCATCTCGGAATAGGGACCCCTAAGAACGGACTTTGCACACAAGCCGCCGGGAAAATCTCGTGTTCCCGTAACGATTTCCATAACAGGAATAGCAAATTCAGTATCGTTGCCTGCCGGATTAAACTCCGGGCTGTGATAGATCGTGATGGGCGTACCCAGCAGTGTAAGCCCCTTCTTCGCCACCTGCTCGTAGAGCCTGCTAAAGTAAGGGCCATATCCTCCCGCATAATCCTCGACGCGCAGCAACTGCCGTGTATACAACAGATTCATCGGCGGCGTCTCCACTAGCTGCACTTCGATATGTTCCAGATAAGCCATCATCGGTATGCCATTCTCCAGTTGTACCGCATCTCGTTTCATTTGCTCCATTGTATAGGCATATGCGTCCATTTTCTGCTGCAGCTCACCGATCTTGCGTTGCAGGGCGCGACCAACCCTCTCGTCGGCTTGGTCCTCTTCCCATTCCAGCAATGACCTAATTTCGTCAAGTGAAAAATGATACGATTTCAGACGATTAATGAACAGCATTTTTTTGAGCTGCCGAATGGAATAATACCGATAGCCGCTCTCCGGATTAATCTCTTCCGGATGAATCAAGCCCACTTCCGCATAATAGCGCAACGTTTTGGTCGATACGCCGCATATTTTCGAAAACTCTCCGATTGAGAGCATCTGATCACCTCCATTCTATCCCTCACTGAACGGACAACGGTATTAATGAATTCCGGCTTTGCTCAGTTCCAACTATGCGCTTTGCCCTAAGGGCAAAGTCAACAGCCATTGGCACGCCCTCCCATCATCATTCCTTGCAGGCTAAAACTAAAAAAAGCCGCGTTCAACGCGACTTCATATAGAAGAAATGTTATGAGCTATGACTGAATACGATACGACTTCTTCTCTTAAACTAGCATCAAGATCAATGTGTCGATAAGAAATACGATGGAAATTGTGCCGCTGACGACAAACAATGCCCCGCCTACTTTATAGCTAACCGATGCTCCGAAATGCCCGGGATACTTTTTAGAAAGGAGGACCGCCGGTAACCAAAAGATACATGCCGCCATAAAGGGATAATGAAAGCCCGTTTCCCCACCGTGTACCTATAGTATATCAGAAAGGAAATGGATAATTAAGGTTTTATGCTGATTGTTGACGGCTGCGATACACAATCGGGAGGTGTCGATCATCTAAACGTCATCACGATACAAAACTGGCTTTAACTGCTGCTCAACGGCGTTATAGATCGGTGCTTTATGTTCATTTTTAATCTCCTTTACGTTAGCCAGCTCCACAAGGTTGATGGTTTTCAACAGATGTTGGTTGTGTGGCAGTTGCCACTACGTTACTTAGTCTGCCAGTCTTCTTCTGTCAAGTCTGCGACTACAGCTATTGCCGATTTACTGCCTGATGCTGCGGCGTAAATCAACTGTGACGGCATGACATATGCGGAGTCTCCTGCAGCATATATCCCATGCATCGTGCTCCTGCCCATCTCATCGGTCACTATGCCGCCGCTTGCGGTCGTGTCATAACCTAGCGTATCGTCAAATTGCACATGCGGCACCATAACAGGAGATATAAAACCTCCGCTGCGAGCGATTGCCGTCCCGTCCGCAAAGCGCACTTGCTCCAGCCTGCCGTCCTGTCCGGTTAATGCTGCAATCGGCGTATCGATAATCTGAATTCCTTTTGCCGTAATTTCCTCCCGTTGCTCAGCATTTAATTGACCACGTCCATTCGTACAAAGAACCAAATCTTGACTCCAGCTCAGCAGCAGCTTCGCCTTATGATGCAAGTCTGACATCTCAGAAATGACCACCAACGGCTGATCCCGAAGCTCCCAACCATCACAGAACGGACAATTGAACAGACTTTTCCCATACAGATCAAGTATGCCTTCAATTTCGGGCAATATTTCCTTCAAGCCGCCAGCGAGAATGACCTTGCGCGCATGCAGCTGCTCGCCTGAGGATGTGTGAATGACAAAGCCATGCGCGTCCTTCTCCATTCGTGTTGCCTCATCCTGCCAATGACGAACCGTCGGATAACTCAACACTTCTTCATAAGCGATGCGGCGAAATTCGGCCGGTGTAACGCCATCTCGTGTAATAAAGCCATGAGAAGCATGCGTTACGCCGTTTCTAGGCTTGCTGTTATCAAGAAGCGCTACGCTCTTCCTCGCTCGGCCAAGCACCAACGCAGCATTTAATCCGGCAGGGCCGCCGCCTACTATTGCACAATCATAATTTGTCATCATCATCATTCCTCCATATTTTCGATTGAAAGACTTTGTAGATATTTTATGTCTATAATTAAATCAAATAAGTGGCAATGACCCTCATACATGGGCCAATGCCGGTTGATGTTGGCATAAATTTCGCTTAGCATCATGAAATGCCGCTGAATCGTTTCCTTGCGACATCGATCATTTTCGTGTTTTTCAGATGTTGCTCCATACCTTCTTCAGCCTCCAGCATAACCCCATGAATCAAGCATTTGGAATCTTCGCTGCCGCAGCATTCGAATAAGGATGCGGTGCCTTCTACAGCATGAATGATATCCAGAAACGAGATATCCTCCCGCTTGCCTTTCAATCTGTATCCGCCATGTGCTCCCGATGCCGATTCAATTAAGCCCGCTTTCACTAGCTTGGTCAATATCTTCGAGAGATAAGTAGGCGATACGCCTTGTTTGTCGGCAAGCTGCTGTACGCCTAACGGACTGTTCGGCTCAATCGCAATCATATACATCATCGTATGGAGCGCATAATTCGTTGCTTTGGAATATTTCATAAGTCTCACCCTTCATCCAATCAAAGACTTCATGTGTCTATAATAACTTTGATTTATTACAGTGTCAACCTTTCCCTTTCGATTGATCCCATTACGTTTGACTTGCCCATCTTTTGCTCAAACAAGCGGCAATCGATCCAGAAATAGAAATAGCGGTACTGGGATGACCTCCCTAGTACCGCTATGCCTTTTAGTTTGACGCTATTTTCATTAAACGTGCTGTCTCGATTAAGGACGCTGGTCTGCTTTGAAGAGGGCACTATGGAGATGAGTTCCCTATTTTAGAACCGATGCACTGAATATTTGCTGCAGCATAAGCGTAGCTGCGCCTTGGAGAGAGCCTTTGTCGCCGAAGGAAGCCGGAATGATGCGCTCCTGACGGAACGGCAGCGGGAACGGGAATGCCTCCATCGCCTCTTTCACCCCACTCATGAATCGCGGCGAGCTATTCATCCACCCTTCTATGATGATCACCTCTGGACTGACAAAGTTGCCTGCGCTAGCCAGCATAAAGGTTGTCACATACTGCACCTTATCGAAGATCGGCTTTAGCCATTCCTCGCCAGCATTGTAGCGCTCCATCACGTCGTCGAACGTAGCCGGGACTGTAACCTCGCGCTTTTGAGCTAAGGTCTGGCTTTTCTTCAATATATAAGGGCTCGTCAATACGGTCTCAATACAGCCAACCGCTCCGCATGTACACTTCTCGCCGCCGGGATCGACCGGGATATGCCCTATCTCGCCAGCTGTACCCTGATATCCTGCATAAATAGCTGAATCGATAATAATGCCTGAGCCGATACCTTCATTAATAGTCAAATAGACAATGTTGCTGATTCCCTTGGCCGCACCGGAATAAAACTCTGCAAATGCAGCCGCATTAGAGTCGTTCACCAGCTTCACTGGAATATTCGGGTAGGATCTCGCAATATGCGTCTTTACGTTAAACTGCTTTAATTGCAAGTAACGGGACACAAGTACGGTCTCGCCGCTTGAATCAATAATGCCGGGTGTAGAAACGCCAATTCCTTTTATAAGCGACAAATCGACACCAGCCGCATGCCGTATGCAGTGGTCAAGCGCCTCGTCGATTTGAGAGGCGATCCCCTCATTGCCCTTCTCGATCTCCGTCTTGTATTCCGCAATACATTGGCCATGCAAATTCATGATCGCGCATCTCAAATATTGATTGCCGAAAGACAGTCCGATGACATAGCCGCCATCCTTGTTGATTTGCAGCGAAATCGCTCTTCTGCCGACACCTGTCGTCTGCTTCTCACCCAGTTCTTCTACCAGCTTCAACTGAATCAGCTCTTCGATAAGCGCGGACACCGTCGTAGCGCTCAGCCTCGTCAATGTTGTTAGTTCCGCCCTCGTCCGCATGCCTTCGCGATGGAGCAGATTCAGAATCGTCGCCATATTAATTTCTTTCATAAGCTGAAGATTGCCTTTCACCTGCACCCAAACCTATCCTTTCACCGACTGCGTGTTTCCTATATTTTAGCATAATAGACGGGCCAGACATAGCGTATCCTCAGGGAAGGGGAGTTGAATCGGCTCCCCCCTTCTTACAGCTAACTAAATATTATCCGCTTGCCGAATGGACAGATTTCGGTAGTTTTGCACCACTGCCTGCACCTGTGCCGGCGTCAGAGCCGTGTTTTTGGCATGATAGACCCAATCTACGTCCATCTCATACGTTCTCGGTGTCGAAGTGCCCATCAGTTGCTCTGCCATAAACCAGAGGTTGAAGTTGATCGACATATTGGTTCTCGGATAATATTTGCCGCCGTGCGTGGACAGCAGACTGCCGTCCAAGTAATATTTCACTTCGCCCCCGGAGACGACCATGACCAGTGTATGCCAGCCTGTGTAGTTGCCCACATGCGCGGAATACAGATTGTCTTTGCTCCACGGACTGTTGCTGTACGTGTACCAGGATGTATTCCACATCGCTGGCTGCGAGACGCCCCATCCGCCATTGGCTAACAATTCGAAGTCAAGCTCGCTGTACAACGGATCGTTATCATAGCGCAGCGCGGAGATCGTAAAGAACGTCTCTACAATACCGTCGCCATCCGGCCCTGAGATGGGAGCATCGGTGAAGCGTACTCGCGCCGCATAGGTGCCTTCCCTAAATTTCATGGAGGAGGTATAGATCTCTGCCTGGCTGGTGCCCGCTCCCGTACCGTTCGTGCTCGCCTTCAGACGCATAATCCTGTTGCTTGCAAGCGAGGCGTCGTCATGGAACGAAATATTGCTGGCGGACCAGGACGTACCAACCGGACCTGGAGCTCCTGACCCTGTACGGATTACCCAGTTATGAAGTCCGATATTAGAGTCAAACGGCCCCGAATAATTGAAGTCATTGAACAGTGCATGCGTAACGACTGGAGGCGTAACGCCGCCTGAGCCCTCGCCCCAAACCTCTACTTCAACGTAATGATTGTAGATGTTGGCACTGCTGCCGTTCGAATACAGCCGAACATATCTGGCATTGACGGCAGAGAAGTCGATCGTTTTTCCGGCACTGCTCTCGCTGTATTCTGCATGGCTGCCGAAGCCTAGTCCTGCGCTGTTGTTGGTATCATTGTTGAATACCGTCGTGACTCCGCCGCTGAAGCTGGCGTCGTTAGACAAGCGAACTATAACGTCGCGATACGTTCTGCCGTCTGCAAAGTAATGCCACAGTTTCACCTGATTTAACGAGTAGCTTTGTCCCAAATCGATCTGTATCCATTGCAGGTTCTCGGTCACGCCTACATAATTATCGCTGCTTTTGTTGCCGTCCGTCACAATCGAAGGACTTCCCGTGATCGGCTGGCTTGCCGTTACGGATTTGCCAGCTGCCAGATTGCTCGGCGCTGCATAAGATACCTCTTTGTAAATCGGCGTCCCAAGCAGCAGCAAGCTCATCACCAGCACCATCAGACTCCATCTTCTAACGCTCCATCGAGTGTTCCAACTTAACATTGCACAACCGCCTTTCGAAAGTGTAGGTTTTACAACAGTTGAATCCACTTGCATCTGCAATTCGTGATGCCGTGCTCCATGCCCTGGCTTACCTCACTCTCATGCAATCCCCCCTCTCGGTACAAGCCGTTCAGCCAGTGCGATTAGCGAATAATCCGAGGTAGAACACAGCAGCGCCTGGCTTGCTTGCTCCGGCAGTACTCCTGTGTCATAAGGATTACGGAGAATGACTGCAAGCAACGGCTTATGCTGCGCCAGCGTATGAGCTAGCTGTGCTTGTCCTTCGAACAAATGCGCATTAATCGTTCCCTGTATGACAGCATCAAAACCTGCCGCATGATCGGCAACCCGTTTCTGTTCATTCACATCCGGATTTTGCGATATGGAGATCTCTGTCAAGTGAATGCCGCGGTCGGCCAACAATCCAGCAAGTGGCAGTCCCTTGCCATCCGAATTGTCCGCTTTGCTTTGTCTCTCCAGCTTCGGAACGACGAGCAAGTAACGCTTGCTCTTCAGCAAAGGAACCATCTGCTGTGGATCAACCGCCAGCTTCACCGTCTCCCTGGCGAGCGCAAGGATGCGTTCCTTCCACTGCTCTCGCGGAACAGGCGATGCCGATGCGCGGTAAGCGGCCATCCTGGCTTGCAGTTCTTCGATTCTGGTTATCGATTCGTCAATCCGCTCCTCCGGAATTACACCATCTCTAACCGCTCTCACGATTCCAGACATCACATCATTCTGAAAGTGCGGCGTATGGCACATTACAATCATGTCATTGCCGGCCAAGACAGCCATTACTCCAATCTCGGCAGGCTCGTAATTGTTCTTAATGGCACCCATCTCGATATCATCGGTGCAGATGACACCTTGGAAGCCCAACTTGTCCCGCAGCAGTTCCGTGGCGAAGTAACGGCTGAGCGAAGCTGGCCATCCTTGCGATTCCGGGATATTAGGGAACACGATATGAGCCAGCATGATTGAATCGACTCCCGCATCAATGGCTTTCCGGAACGGGATTAGCGGTCCCGCAATCAGCTCTTCAATGTCCAGTTCACAGGTTTGCAGCTCGATATGAGAATCCCCGCTAACTTGTCCGTGGCCGGGAAAATGCTTGGCTGTGCAAGCCACTCCCGCCTCATGCATGCCCGCAATATAGGCAGCGCCCAAGCGTGCGACCGTGTCTGAATCCTCGCCGAACGACCGTATGCCGACCACCGGATTGTCAATGCTCGTATTCACATCCAGCACAGGCGCCCAATTCATCGGTATACCGATTGAATACAATTGGCTGCCAATCAGCTTCCCATGCTCATGAGCGATACGCTCGCTCTCTGCCAGTCCAACAGCCCGGTTGCTAGGCACATAGGGGAAAAATGCCTTCATATTGGATAGGCTCCCGCCCTCTTCATCGATTGACAGGTAATATGGCTTTGCTTCATGTTTGGCAGCCGTCAACCGATCAGCCGACGCAACCCAATTCTCTAGCTGCGCTTCCGATTCGATATTATGAGGAAAGATTCCAAGTCCGCCAAAAGGCATTGCAACGAATCTCTCCGTCGTCTCCGCGTCTATCCGAGTGCTCGGTACGCCAATTACACACATGCGCGCAACCTTCTCTTCGAGGCTCAATCTGTTTTTGCCAGAGGGTTGTTCAACCCGTTCAGCCGTTTCCATACACTCCATCCTCTCTCTCTATCTTTGCCGTTCTTGTATCTCCTTACTTCACCGCGCCTGATGTTACACCGGCCACGATATGACGCTGGAACAGTACGTACATCACCATAACCGGAAGCATAGACAATAATAATCCTGCGAATAGAGGCCCCCATTCCGTGCGGAATTGCATCTCCGCCTGCATGACGGCGATTCCGACGGGCACTGTATACTTCCCAGGATCATTCACAAACACCGTGCCCATCAAATATTCATTCCACGTATTCAGCGCATTCATAATGCCGATCGTAATCACGCCGGATCGCGCTAGGGGGAACATGACTTGAAAGAAGGTCCGATTGTAGCCGGCTCCATCGATATAAGCCGCTTCCTCCAATTCTTTCGGCAAGCTTTTGAAAAAACTCACCATGACGAAGACGCTAAAGGGCAGCGCCCAAGCGGTATACACAATAATGAGCCCGCCAAGTTTATTAATTAACCCCATGTCATTCAGAAGAAAAAATAACGGTACCAGTCCCAAAATCATGGGGATCATCATCGCTGATAAGTACACATAAAACAGCACCTGACTGCCCTTGAAAGCGAAACGGGCCAATATATAAGCCGTAGTCGCCGATAGCAAGATTGCAAGAAAAGTGCTGACTACCGTAACAATAAGGGAGTTCAGAAAGTATTCATTGAAATGATACCGATTCCATACATCCGCAAAGTTGCTCCATAGCAAAGGCAGCTTAGGCAGTGCCCACGGCTTCTCCAGCATGAACTGCTTATTGTTCTTCAGAGCGCCGAGAGCCGTCCATAGCAGCGGGTACAATATGGCTGTCGTCCACAGCAGCAGAATGAATTGCGATAAAAGCTTCAAGAAACGATGGTTACGCTTGGTTGTAATAAGGTTCATCTTGGCTGCATCCTCCTAGGACAGTTGTGTCTCATCACGGCGCAGCAACCGCTGAAGAACCAACGTTGTAATTAGGGATATCACGAGAATCATGACGCCAATTGCCGAGGCGTATCCCATATGAAACTGTTTAAAGCCCATTTGATACAAATAAGAGCCCATGACCTGCGTAGCATTATCCGGTCCGCCCTCTGTCATAATCCATACCATGACGAACGAGCCGTTCAGCGTTGTTATGGCAATATGAAGAATACTGACTTTGATCTGCTCCCAAATAAGCGGCACCGTAATCGACCAGAACTGACGCCCCTCCGACGCCCCATCCATCTCCGCTGCCTCGTACAACGATGCCGGAATGTTCAGAATGGCAGCGACCAGGAGCAGAAAATAAAAGCCAACCCCCGCCCAAATCGAAGGCCACAGAATGGACCATAGCGCAGTACCGGCCTGACCGAGCCACGGCGTCCTTACCGGCTCTTCCGTAAAGATCGAAAGCAGCGAGTTCAAAATGCCGATATTCGGATTATAGATAAACCGCCAAAGCACCCCGATAACCACGACCGAGATGATGTTCGGCATAAAAAAGATGATGCGATAAAACTTTGCGCCGCGAATCTTGAACCGCGTAACCGCTACGGCAAAAAAAGTAGCCAGTACGACAATGCCGATGACTTTGCCCGCAACCAGAAAATAATCGTTGGCAACTGCCTTCCACAGAATCGAATCCTTCGCAAGCTCCACAAAATTATGAAATCCGACATACGTCATAAATTCCGAGCTTCCCGACCAGTCAAACAAAGAAATATACATGCCTCGCGCAATCGGATAAATGGTGAATACGGTGAAAAATAAAAATGTAGGGAAAAGAAATGAAAGAATAAACCATGTTCTCTTGTTCGTATTGATCATTCTGATCCTTCCTTGTATCAAATTCATATCCATATCCCGACCGGAGCCGGATAGCCGCCCGCACGATTCACGGGGATGTGCCGCAAGCTATCCGGCAACGATCCATTTATCAGGATAAGCGATCTATTTGCGAGCTTTGGCTGCTGCGGCTTCTACCCGCTCGCCCCATTGCTGCGGCGTAATTTTGCCCAGAGTCAAGGCTACTGTCGCATTGTTCATCTCCGTCTTCACATCCGGATTAAACTCAACGACCGGAGCCACCAATGTGCTGCCGTCGCTGTAGAAGTTCATTGCGCCTTTCACTACATCGCTTGCTGTCGAAGATTCCAGGTCGGCCTTTACGTTCATAAGCGCTCCTGTCTTCTCTGCAAAGTTAAGCGAATGCTGCTTCGTGAATGCAAACTCGATAAAGGCTTTTGCAGCTTCCACGTTTTTCGCCTTTTTCGCGATTGCCACAGTAGCCGTATAAGGAATAGCTACATATTTGCCCCCGTTCGATTGTGTCACGGACGGAATATAAGCAAATTTGAAATCCTCAGGCGTATCGTTTTTCATCTCGCTCTCCAGCCACAGTCCGTTCGGAATAAAGGCCGACTGATGCTGCAAGAACAGCATTTGCGAATCCGTATGATTCAGCGCCGACGAAGCTTTGTCGATGTACCCCAGGCTGCTGATCTCGCTGAGCTTCTCAAGCGCCTTCAGTATAGGCTCGCTCTGGAAGACGCCTTCCTTCATCTCGCCCATATCAACCAAGATGTTCGTGTTGTCACCATTAGCGGATATAATAGCCGGGAACAGGAAGCCGCCATGAATATATTCAGGGTAGACACCTGTATGAACGTAAGGGCTGATGCCAGATGCCTTGATCTCTTCGCTAAGCGCAAGGAAGCTGTTGTAGTCCGTTGGCACCTTCCAGCCGTTCTTCTCAAACAGCGCTTGATCATAGAAGTTGCCATATGCCCCGAATACAAGCGGGAGGTTGTAGACCTTGCCACCGTATACCTCAGGCTGCGAAATCAGCACATCCAGCAATCGCTCGCTGTTGGCGTTTTTGGCCTCCTGAATCCATTCCGTAATATCGAGAAGCTGATCGTCTTCGATCATCTGTCTAGGATTGGAGCCAGCACCATCGATATAGACGACATCAGGCGGATCGCCTTGAATCCAGCGCGGCTTCATCTGATCGTTAATAACGGCTCCAGCAGATTGCTTAATGTTCAGCTTAGGATTAGCCTGCTGGAATTGCTCAATCGTCTCTAGCCACCAAGCATCTCCGTAACCGCCTACAAAATATTGAATTTCAAATTCTCCCGTCAACCCTTCTTGGGCGGGCTCCTTCGATTGAGCAGGCGTAGCAGTCGGAGCATTCGTGGCGTTGCCGCCTGTTTCACTGCCAGACTTTGCGCCGCAGCCCATAACGGTAAGCAACATAAAACAGGCGACAAGCATTGCTGCAAGCTTCGTTTTTTTCATAGCGACCTCTCCTCTTGTATCTTCTTCGTATGATCTGCAAGCTTGAATGAACTAAAAACAGCTGCCCTCCTTTTGCGAGATTTATACGGCCAATTAATTATTTTGTCCACTGGACTAATTAAATAATAAGAGCAATTTCCGTACCTTGTCAATAACAGAATTTAACGTATCCGAACGTACAAAAAAGAGGTTGGTACAGGACAACTTCCCTGAACCAACCTCTTCGATACGGCATGTAATCCATGCTTTGCACGCCAATGAGCTATACATAACTACATTAATGATTAATTACATTAATAAGTTTATCGTTTTGCAGCCAACCCTTGATCCATAATCGTCTCCCGCAGTAAGCGGATAAATTGCTGAGCGGCGTAGCCGATATACTTCTCCTTATGGTAGACCAGTCCAATCTCCCTGCGAAGGGGCGGATTATCGATTCTCACCATAACGATCCGGTCGCTCTTCCACATATGCAGCAGCGTCTTCGACAGAATCGATACCCCCGCTCCCCCCTGTACCAAATTCAGGATCGATTCCGTTGCATCGGTCTCGATCATCGGACGCAGCGGCGCATCGATCAGCTTGAACGCAGCATCAATCTGAATACGGCACTGATAGGCCTTGGGAAAGACGATAAACGGCTCGTCCTTCACCTGCGCCAACGGAACGGATACCATCTTGGCCAGCGGATGCTGGTCGGAAACGGCCAAATACAACTCCTCCTCATACAGAGGAACAATCGTCAGCCGATCATCAGACACCGATACAATCGTTAACGCAATGTCGATTTCATTGTGTATAATGCCGCTTACCACATCGTCTCTGCCGATCATACGTATCTCAATATCCGGGTACTGCTGGTGAAAGGCTAATAGAAGCGTAGAGAGGAGTCGATTCAGCTCACCCGGCAATACCCCGATCGACAGCTTCCCGAATCTCGCCGCTTGCAATTCCTGCAGCTCTTGCTTGGCGCTTGCTATGCTTTGAAAGATTTGATTGCCATGCTTGAACAAGATATGGCCCGCTTCCGTCAGCGATGTCCGCCTCCCGATCCTGTCGAAGAGCGGCATCCCGATCTCATTCTCCAGCGCCTTGATCTGATGGCTTAACGTTGGCTGAGTGACACCCAGCAGCTCAGATGCCCGTGTAAAATGAAGCTCCTTGGCCACCGCCATAAAGTATTCCAGTTGTCTAATCTCCATCGCTCTGCTCCTCCTGCAATCCCCGCTGTTTACACATTTCAATGACGAAACCAGAAATAACACCCAACGCTTTGGATGTTATTTCTGGTCTTATCCTTATTCCTTCCAGGGTGAATGCAACACGCACTCGCAAAAGTTTTTCCGCTCAAAGCCCGGCAGCAGCATAGCGCTTACATCGGCTTTAATATTGCCGAAGGTCGTCTCCGGCTTATGCTTGAACCCTTCCAGAAACGCAGGCAATATCTTGTTCTTGAAGTTGTCTCGCGGATACGCCGTTACTACCTGCGAGCGTATCTCTTCCGTCAGGCTGTCGAAGTTCTCGCCCATGACATCATACCCGACACCGGAGTAGATAAGCGCTACCTCTGGCTCCTTATACTGCGCAATGCCGATGGTCGTATGCAGCGCGACGGCATCCCACACCAGACGAATGGACTCCTGCGGAACACCATGCGACTGGAGATAGCTTCGCGCCGCGTTAGCGCCGTCGACCTCGAAGCGTTGGTCCGGACTGCTGTACGTCTTCGTCAGGCCCAAGTCGTGGAACAAAGCGCTAATGTACAGCAGCTCTGAATCGAACGTCACGCCTGCATGCTTCCCTTGCAACGCCCCGAACAGGAATACGCGATGCGAGTGATTCCATAATAGATCATTGCCGTGCTCACGCAGTAATTCTGCTGCTCCAACCGCAAGCTTACTGTCCGGAATTCGAATATCGGCGACAAGCTTGTTCATTGTAGTCCAGCCTCCTTATGGATTCAATCTGTTGCATCTTGATTGTATCCAGGCTGGAATGATAGATCAATGTTATCGTTTCTATGATTAGGATAGATGATGTGCATACTAAACACACACTTCATATTCAAAACGGATTAGAATCGAAGTTCTGCACAAGCTCGAACGGGGAACGTCCCCACTCCTTTGATTTTAGGCGGAACAGCATGAAAGTTAAAGCCTGAATCAGGCAATTGCTGCAAATTGCACAAATGCTCGACGATTGGGATGCCGGCTTTGAGCAAGACAGAATGAACAGGACGCGCTTTGCCCGAGGTATCGTCGATGTTGAAGGAATCGATCCCCACCAGCACCGCTCCTTGCTCCAACAAATAACGAGCCGCACCTTCCGTCAAATGGGGGGCGTTCACGAAGTAAGACTCCGTATTCCAATGACGATCCCAGCCCGTATGAATCAGTACCGCCTTCCCCCGCACCTCAGCCCCGTGGAAGGTCTGCTCACCAATTGCCGATCCAGCCTCCGCAGCTCGTATGACGATGGCATCCAATCCAGCAAAGGATTCCAGCTCCATCTCCGACAAGTCCTTGCCATCTGCATAACGATGGAATGGCGTATCGATGTACGTACCCGTATTGGATACCATCTCAATCTTTCCGATTTGGAACTCAGTGCCCTCTTCATACATTCCCCTGGAAGCTTCCCTGCTCAAATAATCGCAAATAACAGGCGCCGGAAGTCCTTTGTACGTCACTAACCCGTCTTCAATCACATGGCTCAAATCAATCCATTTCCCCATCCCATTGCCTCCCGATTATGGTATTGCTTGTCTGATCTTAAGTATTGCGATTGTCGGCCATAAAATCAATGCTGCGCTTTCTATCCTTTCATAGAAATCATCTATCGATTATAGCGTTTATAGCGTTCGCGAACTCGCCAATTCTCTTATTTTCTCGATTACCAGTTCTTCCACGTTCATGACTTGCTCACTCGCCATCTGCCCTAATTCAGGATGCTCGCCGACGCATATGGAGTGGATAGCTTGCTGGAACATCGAGATGTCATTAGCATCGTTGCCAAAGGCGATAAATTCCTGCGGGCGTACACCCAAAGCTTGAAGCCCCGTCCACTTGCTAACTCCCCTAGGACTGATGTCGATGATGTCTTCAGAGCCGTGCATATAGGTTACGACAGGCAGCTTTTGCAATTCCTCGTGCAATTGGTCCGAATCAAGACAACGCAATACGACCATCTTCACAATTTCATTTAGCTGATCATACGGTAGATTTCGAGCTTTCCCTTCGGGGTCCAGATTACGCCGAATCAGATGCGTGTCTTCTCCCGAATAAGCATAGTCCCATCTGCCGTCCATCAAATATTCAGCTTCAACCTTCATAATCAAGGGAATGAGCTGCTCTAGCGTCTCTTTATCAAATGGAGATATAGAAATCAACTTGCCTTCCGCCGCTACGAAAGCGCCGTTGCCGCCTACCATAGGATAATGACGCATATGTACAGGCAGAATCGGCAGCAAGTCGCGAATAGGTCTAGCAGACGCAAATACAATATTAAACCCATGACTTTCAAGGAACTCTAGTGCTTGAATCATGTTTGGACTTAATGGTCTTCCGGAAAAACAGATGGTTCCATCCAAATCGAATACAATCTTCATGATGTCTTGCTCCTTATTTTTTTTCTAATCTTATCAATTCCAAGTATAATAAAAAGGACAGATGTCCAAAACCGGAGGAAAATCATGAAAACCAGCGTTGATCCACAACAAATTCTATCCTATATTCAACAGTTTCAGCTAGAGCAGCTGCTTTCTCCATCCGACTCGCTCCCTATTCAGCTGCGCTATTATGAACAAGATGAAGTCGTTCTCCATGAAGGCGATGAATTGGACGGTCTCTATTTTCAGGTAGCTGGAAGAACAAAGGTCTCCTCCAGCGTAACAACTGGAAAGGCGTTGCTATTGCGGTTTTGCGGGCCGTTGTCTGTCTTCGGAGATGTTGAGCTTATTCAGAAAGTAGCCATTCAATCCCAGGTCGAAGCGATAGAAGCTTCCGCTTTCTTATTTGTAAACAAACGTGCCATTGAATCAGAGCTGCGGCATAATATCCCGTTGCTGCATGAGCTGCTGCGACATCTTTCCTATAAGCTTCTCACATGTACGACGGCATCCAGAATTAATCTATTAGCATCCGTAGAAGAACGATTTGCCAGCTATCTTCTATCGACCCGTCTCCAACACCCTTTTGGCAAGGAAATTCAAACCCCTCACATTGCCGAAATCGCTTCTTTGATTGGAACGACGCCCCGTCATCTCAACCGTGTTGTGACGAGCCTCAGCAAGATTGGCGTCATCATGAAAGAAAAGAAAAAAATTTCGGTTCAGGACTGGAAGAAGCTGGACGCCATTTCGAATGGGCTACGATACGAGTAAGGCTGCAGAAATTTGTTTTACTATGTAACATTATGACTACTTTTCTGCAAGCGTTTACATAAACATAGGAAACGTATAGAGTGAGGATAGTTTCTAACTTTAATTAGGAAAAGGGGTAGGTTTAATGAAGAAAACGTACACATTTATACTTGCTATTGCACTTCTATCTTTAAGTATTTTAACACCAACAAGTAAGGTTTCTGCGTATTATTATGATACATCGCATACGATGAGCGATAGATTAGTAGGAGGGTCTACTTTCTACAATGGCTCCATTGGAACATTCGGCCCTGGCGTAAGGATTCATAAGTTTACGACTCACAGAAGCGGAACGGCGCTTTTCTCCGTTGTTCATACGAACTACGGTGGACCACTGCTTATTCAAGTACTGGATTCCAACTTTAATGTGATCCCGAATCATTATCATACTAACGGGCTTGTCGTTCAAGCCAACGAAACCTACTATTTGAAAGTTACATTGACAGGCACAAGCCATCCTAACGGAGCATCATACGTTTACATGGGCCATTACGTGGTATAGTTAAGTTTAAATTAAGCTTTTCTATTAAGAGACTGCTCTGCCCAGAGCGGTCTCTTTCTTGTATGTCAAACATAATCCGTCAAATGGGGGTACATTCACGAAGTAAAACGATAGAAATTTGTAAAACGATGTAACATTATAACTATTTTTCTGTAAACGTTTACATAAATATGAAAACGATATAAAGTAAAGATAGATTCTAATTCTAATTAGGAAATGAGGTATGTTTTATGAGAAAAACGTTTTCGTTTATACTCGCTTTCGCACTTCTATCTTTAAGTATTTTAACACCAGCAGGTAAGGTTTCAGCGTATTATTATGATACATCGCATACTGTGAGCGATAGATTAGCAGGAGGGGTAGTTTTTCACAATGGCACAATTGGGACCATGGGTCCAGGTGTGAAGATTCATAAGTTTACGACTCACAGAAGTGGAACAGCGATTTTCTCTGTAGTTTATACAAACTACGGCGGTCCGCTACAAGTTGAAGTGCTGGATTCCAATTTTAATGTGATCCCGAATCATTATCATCCTAACGGTCTTAGCGTTCAAGCCAACGAAACCTACTATTTGAAAGTTACATTGACAGGCACAAGCCATCCTAACGGAGCATCATACGTTTACATGGGCCATTACGCGGGATAGTTAAATTAAGTTTAATTAAGTTAAGCTGCTCTATTCAAGAGGCTGCCCTGTCCAGGGGAGCCTCTTTCTTGTACGTCAAACTTTAATAGGCAACATAAAGGACGAAAACAGCGGTAGAATGAGACCATCGCCGTCCCTTTCTACCGCCGCACCTATTCAGACGTATGGCTAGCTTGGCAAATCAAGAACCAGCTTCATCCCTTCAACTTTAAGTGTGTTCATCTCCTCTACCCAGCTTCTGAATCTGCCGAACGTCTCGTCATCGCAGCCGAATAGTTGCTGCATCTCTGCGGCAATTCGCTTCTCCTCGTCATTAAAGGTGCCGTCCGCGAAGATGAGCAGCAGCATCTCGGCAAGAAAGATATGCTTGATGCGATCGTCCTGTAAGTTGCCGATCAGCTCGGCTGTCGACAAGTGCGCTCTTGCTTCCGGCGTCCAGCCTTCTAGTCCAAGCTCAAGCAGCCAACCTTGAATATAATTTCTCTCATTCCGGTTAATGAATCCGTCTGATGAAGCAATCCGATGCGCAAGATCAAGAAAGGCTTCCTTATGTTCACGTTCTACAAGAAATTGCAAAAACACATCTGCACACTCCTCTTCTGACATCCCTAACAAGTCCATTGAGTGGAAACAGGGAGTTAGGTTCAGTGTAGTAGAGTCGCGAGTGGAATTCAACTAGTTTTACAGTGTGCAAAACGATCGAACCATCGCCAGCTCAGACTGGCCAAGCAGCAGCGCTGTAAGCAAGTCTAACTGACTTTCTATCGAAATCGGATCAAAATAGGAATAACGCTCGTACCCCAATTCAAAAACGCGTCCATGACGGACCGCCCGCAACTGCTCCCATATCTCGCATCCCGCCACATGCTCGGTACCTTCCGTCTCATGAATGACGAAGATGTAATCCGACTCCGCGGCATACTCCGACAACCGATCGATCGGAATGTGCTGCTCAAAATGAATGCCGTGCTCCATCATAGACCGGACCGGACGCGGAGGCAAGAGATGAAGTCCGCTATAGAGCGACCAGCCGCTCCGGCCGTAATTGCTGCCGAAGACGGCGAACTTCTCGCCCTTGGCATCGAATCGAATAATCGACGCCACGGTTCTCTCATCAGCCACCTTTGCCGCGTGGAGCATAGCACGCGCGGCAGCTGCTTTACTCTCGAAACGGGCTATATAACGATTCACATTCGGTGTGCTGCCGATCAATTCGCCTACGATTCTCATATCATCATAGACCGTTCGATTTCCGTCATACGGAATCATCACCGCTGGCGCAATCTTCGACAGCGGCTCATAATCGGCTAAGTTATTGCTGTTCATCAGAATCAGATCCGGCTCCAGCCCTGCGATCATATCTAAGGAAGGAGTAACCCCAACATCGGTTATGTCCGATTCCATTTCCTTCAAAAATGCACTTCCGCCCCACCAGGTCAAGTTGGCGCCGACAGGCTTCACACCCATCGACAACAAGATTCCACCATAATAGAACGCTACGACCCGCAGTTCGCTGCGACGCTGACGAATATATTGCTTGGGAGACAAACCGACCATCTGCTTAAAGCGGCGGCTGAAATAATAGACGTCCTGAAATCCGGCACTTCGTGCAATGCTGCTAAGCGGCACGTTTGAAATCAATAACTGTTTTTTTGCCTGATTCATATGAAGCTCCGTCATATATTCCAGCGGACTTCGGCCCGTCAATTCCTTGAACAGGTTGTTATATTGGCGTACGCCCGTATTCGCCCGCCCTGCCAATTCCTGAATGCTGTACTTCTTGCCGTTGTCTGTATGAAGTTCAGCGATAGTCTGATCGACTAGCCGGCGCGGGTCTACCGCTGTCTCCCAGCTGTTCTGTTCGCATAAATAATAGAGAAGCTCCTGTAGCCGGATATGCTGACGGAACGCTTGCAAGTCCGCTCCCTCCATGCTTGCAGATGGCTGATGCAGATAAAGCTGCTCCAGCATGGAGATCCATTGGACAGGCTGTACCTGGAGCCTGCCGCATAAGGTATGCAGAATCCCCTTATCCGACGTATCCGATGTATCCGGCTGCTCTGCCGTAAAACTCGCAGCTAGCTCTATGGAGCATTCCAACTGGTAATAGCCCAGTGGCGCAGCGCCGCTATCCTCGACCTCATACACCGATCCGGGGGCAATTAGATAGCCGGCTCCCTTCATCAAGCGGACAGGTCTGCCATCTATTCGCCAAATTCCGTCACCTTCGGCGATGCCTATCATGATATAGTGCTGAGCATAGGAACTGACTCGACGCTCGCCAGCCTCCATATGATTCTTCTGTACATCGATCAGATGAAACAGACAGGAACGAAACGGTATAGGGAAAGCGTTCATAGTTGCAACTCAACCCTCTTTCCAATCATGAGAATGATTATCAACGACAATCCCTATTTTATCGAAAGGAGCCGTATCTTTCAATCTCTAATGCAAACGAATCGAGACATAAAAAACCGCCAACATGGCGGTTTTCTCTGGAAGTAATGCGTTTTTTCTACTTACTTGCAATCAGATCAGTGATGAGTTCTAGCTGGCCTTCAATCGAGATGGGGTCAAAGAAGAAATAGGTTTTGTCCAGCTCAATCACCTTATTGTTTTTCACAGCCGGAAGCGACTTCCACACCTCGCTGTTTTGCAGCTGATCCAACCCTTCGCCTTCGTTGGATACGAAGATGTAATCGGCATCCGCTATATATTCAGACAGCCTCTCCAGCGATAGCTGCTGTACGATTTGCGCTTTACTGTCGATAAGCTCGGTCTTAATAATGTCCGGCATCTTGAGGTTCAGGCCATGATAGATGGACCATCCGCCGCGGCCGTAGTTGTCGCCGAAGACGCTGAACTGGCTGCCTTTGCCTTCAATTCGAATGATGGCTGCCGTCGTATCTTCCGACACCTTGCCTTCAATCCGCTTACGAGCCGCTTCCGCTTTCTCGTTGAACTTCTTCTCCAGCGATTCGGCTGCATCCGGCTTACCGAGCACCTCTGCGACCAGCTTCGCATCATCATAGGCGTTGCGGCTGCCATCGTAAGGAATCAAGATGGATGGTGCGATCTTGGCAAGCTCTTCGTAGTTTTCTTCATTGTTGCTGTTCATAATAATCAAGTCCGGGTTCAGCGCAACGATCGCTTCCAGCGAAGGAGGACCGCCAACGTCAGCCAGATCCTTCTCCTGCTCCGCCAAGAACGGACTTCCGCCCCACCAGGTCAGATTCGCACCGACAGGCTTCAGATCCATAGCCAACAAGATATGATGGTAATACAAGGCGACAATCCGCCTAGGCTCAACCGGTATCTCTACATCCCCCTTTACTGTGCTGACAACACGAGTCTCAGACTTTGCCTCAGACTCCTTTTTCTCTCCATTGCCGCATGCCCCCAGTACCAGAGTGAATGACAGAACCAATCCGAGCATCATTTTGTGTGCATTTCTTGCTAGCATAAAGTACCCTCCAACTTTTGATAATGTTTCTCATTTGAGTTCATTATAAAAGCCTATGTAGACGAGAACAATGGAGGATTATACAAAATTTTGTGCTAAACCCCTTTAAAGCTTGCCGATTCTTACAAAAACATCCCTTCGTTGCCGCTTGACGCCTACCTCATATGGGGGTGAAAAAGGCTGCCCGCAGGCAGCCATCTATACATCATGATTATGTGATAAGTGCTGTAGTTGCCTGCCCTTGCGTGCCTGCCCATACATCCTTGGCATAGCGCCCCTCTTCTTCAAGACGGTTGAACCAGTCAGCCGCTGCTCGAGCATCTTTATTATATACCTGGCTGTAGGCCACACGAAGCGCTGCTTCTACCTCTGGCGCCATCCGGCTGCCATCGCCGCAGACAAACAATTTGGCCCCGCTGGCAAATAGGCGCATCAAGTCTTCCCCATGCCGCTCCATCAGATGCTGAACGTAGCATAATGGCTGACCCTCCATACGGGAGTATGCCGTGTGAAGCGTCACAATCCCTTCACGAGCATACGCCTCCAGCTCCTCGCGATAGAGATAGTCGGCGGCATTGCGGCAGCCAAAGTACAGATGCGCTTCACCGAGTGATACGCCCTGCTGCTTAAGCGCCGCCCGTGCTTGCAGGAATCCCCGGAATGGAGCCACTCCCGTGCCCGGGCCAACCATGACAATCGGTACGGACGGATCTTCCGGCAGCTGGAAGCCGGATTCAGGCGTTCGGGCGAAGAGCAGCACCTTATCTCCGGCGCTTAGCTCAGAGAGATAGCTAGAAGCTACTCCGCGATATTGTCCTTTGCCGCTCCAAGCAGGCGCATCTACAACAGCAACCGTCAGACTAGCTTGAACTGGATGCTGCGCAGGCGAACTGGAGATGGAGTAGTATCTTGGCTTCAGCGGAGGCAGCAGTTCTAGGAATACACCGAGGGGCAGCTCGCACGCTTCATATTGCTCCAGCAGATCCAACATCGAGATCCGCTTTCCAAGAATGTCGCGTCCATACTTCTCCTCTTCGAGCATCCCCTCTAGCTCCCGTTTATGCGGCGGGCAGACCGTCCAGGAGGCAAGAGCTCGCAGTTGTGCACGTGTAGCCGCGTCTTGCAGCTCCACACTGTGCTTCAACAATTCACGCAGATGAATAGGACGCTCCAACGGAAGATGAGCCGAGCTGCTGCCACTGATCTTCAACACCAATTGTTCGCTGCCTTGGAGACGGAATCTGCGGAGAACCCGATCCACGTTCACATCACTATTGCTTGGCAATACACCGAGATGATCCCCTTCCCGGTAAGATACGCCTTCGGGCAATTGGAGCTCGATATGACGCGTACTGCGACCGCTGCCGTCAGCTTGCAGCTCCCGATTCATCACTGTCTTAGCATAGACTGCATGATACATCCGCGCAATCGGCTCGATTGCTCCATTTGTTACGAAGGTGATGTCCAAGCCGCCTGTCTCCTGCACAGACTCCACTTTATCCATCAGCTTCAGTCCGAATGACTGTGTAACATGCTGCCACATGCTCTCTCGCCACTCGTCAACCGACTTCTCGAAGTCTCCGCCCGCATCCGCCTCGCCGCGGGGAGACAACCGAGCAGCTCCCTTTCGTTCCAGCTGTTCATCGATCCATACAGGTACATTCTGGTACGTATTCGACCAATTCCGGTCGCCGCATCCCAGTACAGCATATTGAACGCCATGTAGCTCTCCAACCGCGGCCTCATCCAGCCACTCGACGAACCCGGCCGCATTATGTGGAGGCTTCCCGTTATACGATGCCGTTACGATCAGAACCGCACCTTCCTTCGGCAATTTACCAGCCCAATCATTCAGCGTGCCCGTATCGCTGCGAAAGCCGTACATGCGAGCCGCATCGGCCAGTCCTCTCGCAATTCCTTCTGCTGTGCCCAAATTAGAGCCATACAGCACTAGCAGTGGAACTCCCTCTCCACCGCTTGCGACGACTCCTGATTGCGGTACATTCCGCTCTTCCATAGCATGCTCCGCTCGCTCACTTGAAGTCTCAGCTTTCGCCCCCGCATAGGCCGGCTCTGAGAACGGCTTGCCGGGGCGCGGCTTCACGCGAATGCGGAAATCTCCGGGCTTCAGCGTCAGCGTCTGCTGTACATCCAACTGATAATCGAGATAATCATCCAGCTCAAAGTGCTGTAAAATCATGCCCAGCACAAGCGTAGCCTCATATAACGCGAACTGCATGCCGATGCAAGCCCGCTCACCATTGCCGAACGGCTTATACGCATGATGCGGCACCTTCGACGGATCAGCGAATCGCTCGGGACGGAACAGTTCCGCGTCCTCGCCCCAAGCCTCCTTGTCACGATGAAGCTGGGGCAGCAGAACGCTGACGCTCTCCCCTTTCTTCAGCGGGTATTGTCCGCCGATGACGGTGTCTTCCTTCGCGTAGAGATCAAAGCCCGGCGCCGTTGGCCAGAGACGCAGCGATTCATTCAGAATCATTCGCACATTTTTTAGCTGAAGCACCTGTTCATACGTCGGAACCGCGCCGGTGAGTACCCGGTCGACTTCCTCGTACGCCTTGCGCAACGCTTCTGGATTTTTCAGCAAAAAATAGATGGCGAATGACAATAGTCCGCTTGTCGTCTCATGTCCCGCGATTAGGAAGGTAATAATCTGATAGCGAATGTTCTCATCATCGAGCTTCTCCCCAGTATCCGGGTCCTTGCCTCTCAACATGCGAGCTAACAGATCGGTTTCCTCTCCCGTTGCGCTTGCCTTACGCTCCTCGATAATCTTATCGACAAGAGAGAACATGGTCCCAATATCCGCTTCGAACTGTTTTCTCGTCTTCACCATGAATAGGTTCTGTATATCAAGTCGCGAGCTCTTCAGCATCGCTTCGTTCAACGCGCGCACCATGCTGACGATAAACGGACTGTGATGCTCTCGGTAGAAGCTGTTGAACCGGTAATTGAAGCCGCAGAGTCCTATGGTATCGAGCGTTAACCGCGTCATATCATCGGGTACATCAATGCTCTCGTTCGGATTTAAACGAGCCCACTTCTGCACCAACTGCTGCGCAATATCGAGCATCATGCCATGGTAGCCCTTCATCGCTTGCTGGCCGAAGGTCGGGAGCAGTATGTTATGGGCCTTGCGCCAGTTCGGCTCGGACGTCCTGCTGGTGAACAGACCATCGCCACTGAAGGCGCGCAAATTCTCCAATTCGCTGTAGATATGCTTATCGAACCGCTTAATATCGCATACTTCCGCAACCAGCTCATGCCCGGAAATAACGAGGCTGGTGAAACCCGGCGCGGTCAGTCGGTAAATGGGTCCATACTCCTCCGCCAGCTTGCCGAGTGAAAGAGATGGCTTATCCTTATCGATCAGGGGCAAATTGCCGAGCGGTCCGAATGTTTTGGGCTGGGGAACCTTCCCTCTGACGGTTTCCTTCATCGTGAACACCCCTCCGATGTATTAAATTTAGGTTCGAACACCATGATACAGTGTGTCCAATACCAATTTGGCTGCAAAATTTTTCGCAATATTTCCTTGCTGGACCTGCTGCCACGTCAAAATGAGCAAGGAGTACAGCACGTTCAGAATCCACTCCGAATCCATGTCGCGGCGCATGATCCCTTTCTCCTGCAAAGCTCGAATAGACGAACGGATTGGTTCTAAAATTTCATTCTCGGCAGCTGCCATCTCGTCGCTGTAGTACAACGACGCTTCGTGGGTCAGATAATGAATTTTGTCGCCCATTGGGACCAACGCTTCCACAAGCGCCGGAATGTAGGCTTCTTCATCCTCCGTTTCCTCGGCAATGCGCTTAATCGTCTCTCCTACAACCTTGGTGACTCTAAGGCATAGCTGCAGCATCAACTGATCCCTGCTCTCCACATAGCGATGCAAGGTTGCAATGCCTATGCCTGCATGCTCGGCAATCTCGTTTAATGAAGCGGTAGGCTTATCTACCAGCAATTCTGTCGCTGCATCCAATATGGCGTGAAGCTTGGCTTCCTTCGCTGCTGATCTGGATTGACCCATCTAAATTCCTTCTTTCGGCGATCATCTAAATTGATAGATTAATCTATCATATGGTAGTATTTTAATACACATTCCAACTGAAATCAAATTGTGCTGCAATTAGTGATGGTGACAAACACGATAAAAACATTCGGGCATGGACGACATGTAATTTTAGAGGAACAAGTGTAAATGGCGTACAAGCCATCGTTTCTGGACGAAAAGCTGAATGTATTCACCTTTGAGCAGATCGTGGGTTATATCGAGACCTCCGTTGAACTGAGGATATGGCATTTGCGAACCACGCCGGGAATCAATCCTGCGATTGTTGCTCCATGAACTTCATCCATTTTTTCTAAAAAGAGGACGTAAAAAGAAGCCTGTTGTCCAGGCTTCTTCATCGTGAATGTCGCTCCATTATAGAACACTCTTATTTCCGAATAACTGTCAGTCTTCTCCAGACTCTACTGTTCCGCGGCTTCATCTTTTGCAGTAAGCGCCGGTACGTGAGGTTTTCTTGCCAGCCACAATATACCGACAGCCGCTGCGAGCGCTAATACAGCTACAAGGGCAAAGGGCAAATACTTATCGACCTGATAGAGCGAAGCCATCGTAATCGGCGTAATGCTCGCAGCTACGCCCTGTACGACTCCTACCAATCCTGCGGCTGCTCCCTGCTGCTCCCGGCCTACGGCAAGAGACGCTCCCGCCATAAAACCCGGCATCATCCAGCCCGCTCCAATCCCGAAGATGAAGAACGCCAGCATAGTCAGCACCATCCGGTCTGATATCAGAAATACGAGCATGCCGATAACAAGAAAGATCGAGCCGATAGCCAGCATTTTTTGTGGCGGCCACTTCAGCCATTTCACTTGGACGAGCTGCACCACGAGCATCGCCACGCCTGAGCACATCAGCCCGAATGACACGACCTGCGCAGTCCCCTCCGGCGATAATGCAAGCTGGTCCTGCACATAGAAGCCGCCTATGACCTGTATCGTCATAATACCAATCATCGTGATAAGACCAAACAACAAATAAAATCGAAGTCCCGGCTGCAGCGGCGAAACCTTGGCTGCCTTCTCGCGTACGCCAGGTTTCGCCGCCGGAATCAGCAGCAGCGCAACGAAGAACGCAGCGCCTGCTATCACAATGCCGAAGTAAAGCGGCCATAGCAAGCCAATCACTGTAAAGGCTCCCGCTATGGCCGGACCGAACACTAGGCCCATGCCATTCGCCGCGCTTAAGATCGCCATCGCCCCTCCACGCTCGCTCTCATTGGTCATGTCCCCCATGTAAGCCTGCGAGGCTGATAAGACTGCGGGAATAAATGCTCCGATCAGACTGCGCGTCAAGATCAGCAGCGTAAGCAGAACGCCTCCCTTCATCCAGCCGTTCAAACCTCCGAACAGTGCGGCCGCGAATAACAGGCAGCTAAGGGACATCCCGGCGAAGCCCATCAGAATGACTGGCTTCCGTCCCATCTTATCGCTGATTCTACCCCATATAGGCGCCATAACGGCCATCGCTATAGAACCTAACGAAATCATCAGACCGGAATGGCTTTCTCTAAGCCCCAGCTCGCGAATGAGCGGAGGCATAATTGGCGCGATGAGCATCATGCCCAGCATCGCGACAAATACACTGAAAAATAAGCTTCCCTTTATTTTGTTCATTACTCCCATTCTCCTTTGCCATAATTGCTCTCAGGAAGAATTATAGGAAAGCCCGCCCTGCGCTGCCGCCTTAGCACGGACAAAAAAACGGCGAGACGGATTTTATCACATCTTTTTAACGGCAGAGGGCTTCACGCCAAATCGCTTGCAGAATTGCTCAGCGAATGCGCTGGTATTGCTATATCCTACGGTGACTGCCGCTTTCGTAACATTCGCCTCTTCATTGCGAAGCATAGCCATAGCACGATTCAACCGGACTTCCCGCAAATAATCGAATACAGTCGCGCCGAAGCACGCCTTGAATCCCTTTTTGAGCTTAAAATCGTTCAGTCCGATTATTCGGGAGAGCGCCAGCAGCGAAGGCGGCTCAGTCAGACGGGACTCCAGTACCTCCCGCGCATGATGCAGCTTCCGTACATCCTCACGTGACAAGCCTTCCGGCAGCGGGGTCAGCTCGAACACTTGAAGCAGCAGCCTGTTCAGCATCTCAAGCGCGGATGCCTCCAGCAGCAATGGAGAGGTGTGCGGCCCTTTCAGGTCATTGATTAAAGCATGAATCATCGCCAGCATATAACTGTCGATCTGAAAAGCATATGCTTTGAGCATCTGCCCTTCGATGATTCGTCTGAATTCCAGATTCTTGATGCGATCCGCTGCCAATTGGAGTATGGCATAGTGGAATAGTGTTACCGGAATGCCAAGGGCAAAGGTGACGTACGGCCCTTTGGCGGGCGTATGGAAGTGAACCTCAAAGTCCTGCAAAAACACAAAAGCCCCTTGTCCATCTGGAAGAGAATATTCCGTACCCGATACTTCTGCTTGACGCTCCCCGGCCAGAGTGAATTGAAGCTCGATCATCTGTCCGCTTGCCGAGAAGGCAATCGGACCTGGTCTGCCGACTTGTATGTCGGAATATACAATTTCGATGCCGCTATACGTGGTGACACGGTATACCGCGCCAAGTTCCGTATTTTTCTGGAACAGATAAGTTCGTCCATCCTCCTGCTGGAGCAGTGCCTCTTCAAAATATTGTTGATAGATGCGGGTCACCGCGCTAGAATTCATATAAACTCACCTCCCATTCATTTTGCTCCCGATCATGTATAGTGATATGATGTTAATCACCTAATTGAGAATCTTTATCAATCATTGTAGCGAATAAAGCGGCTGTTGAACAGTCATCACTGAAAAATAACTCCTGTATGCCGCTCAGCAGCACCGCCTCGCCACCTAATCAATTGAAGGAGGAGTAACCATGAACAAGCCGATTAACCGCATGAAGCACCAACTTGGAGATGATCTTTTTCAGAAACTGAAGGAACTCTCTCCATCCGACTTCAATTCCTTTATGCTCGAAGTGTACCGGACGCGGACCGATTCGCAGCGTCCGTCCGATATGCTTCGCAGCTATGCAAGCAGCCGGTTCTCGAAGCCAAGCGAGCTCGATCCGATTGCTTACCATCAGTTGGAGGCGAATATGCTTGAGCTTGCCCGGCAACAGGACATTCAGCCTGTTCTATTGTCTCCCGTAGCGCCCCTTGGGAACTGCTCCAGCTACGGTACGGTCGACCAGAATAAGATCGTGTCTGCATCCAGAAGCACGGAGGTGCTTGCTGATTCTACGAACATGATGGCAACTATTGCAGCCGACCGGATCAAGCGAGGAATATGGAACCATAACGAGGGCGCCCATCTCTGCTCGACGCATCGCGTCATTCGTGCCCAGCATTTCAACAGCGCCGATGCATTCGCCCATTTCGGATTGTACGGCATGGTGTCGGTCGGCAAAGCGAAAGGCTCCTATGAGTGCGAAGCGAACCTGCTTGGCAAGCAACTGCGTTACTATCAAGCGTTGTTCTACTCCCGCTTCCGGGCCAAATTATCCGTCGTCATCGAACAACGCAGCGGCTATACGGACGGTGATGGATTTCTGAGACGTATGGCCGCTGTGATGGAGTCACAGTTGCCTGAGGCTTCCTTTACAATCCAAGAGGCGAACCTGACGAACGGCTATTATCAAGGCATCAACTTCAAGCTGTTTATGACGAATCAGCATGGTAATACAGAAATTGGCGACGGCGGATTCGTTGACTGGACCCAAATCATGCTAGGGAATCGAAAGGAACGCTGTTTGATTAGCGGCATTGGGCTGGACCGACTTCTGATGATATAGTTTTAACGGATATCACCCTTGATAACTGCTTACAAATGACCCTGATAGCTGCACATAGCTGTGCACCAAAAAAGCCGCCCACGGTTTCCCCGTGAGCAGCTTAGCTTAAGCTCTTCCCTGTTTTCCTTGCCCTACTCGTTCGGCAAGCTGCTGAAGATCCATGCTTTTCAGCGCTCCCTCGATCAGCTCCGGCAGCTTATCCGGCGAGCAGCCGAAGCAAGGGATGCCGTATTGAGCCAGCTTTTTCGCTACGTCCTCGTCATAAGAAGGGACTCCTTCATCCGACAGCGCGAGCAGGCAAATCGTTTTGACGCCGGATTCATGCATCTCTCTTAGCCTGCGGATCATCTCCGTCCGATTGCCGCCTTCGTACAAGTCCGATACAAGAATAAACATCGTTTTTTTAAGCTCTGCAATGAAGGGCTCGCAATAAGCAAGCGATTTATTAATATCCGTTCCTCCGCCAAGCTGAATGCCGAATAACATCTCCACAGGATCATTGGCGCATTGCTCGCTAAGGTCGACGACCTCGGTATCAAAGGCGACGACTCGCGTATCCAACGAAGGCATGCTCGCAAAGATGGAGCCGATGATAGAGGCATAGATGACCGAATTGGCCATAGACCCGCTCTGGTCGATGTCCAGAATGACGGTCCATTCTTTGCTCTTGCGCGCACGATCGAAGAAGTAGACCTTCTCGGGGATGAGCAGCTTGCGCTCCGTATCATAATGTTTCAAGTTTTTGCGGATGGTCCTCGCCCAGTCGAGCCCCGTCACGGAAGGAAGCGGCGAATGCTGACGGCGGTTGAGCGCGCCGGTCACCGCTCTCGTTATTTCTTGGGCAAGCCGCTTTACAATCTCATCCACGACCTCGCGGACGAGGGAGCGGGCTGTTTCTTTCGTACGCTCCGGGATTTGTCCCCTTAGCGACATCAATGTTGCGACCATCCCGATATCTGGCTTCACCTGAGACAGCAGCTCCGGTTCGAACAAGAGCTGCGTCAGCCCTTTGCGATGTACTGCATCCGACTGGATCACCGACACGATGTCGGGCGGGAAGAAGGTCCGCACATCGCCCAACCACTTGGCCAGCTTCGGCGAGGAAGAACCCAAACCCGCCAATCGCGCGCCAGAGGCGCCCCCCGATTGACCGGGGCCGCCCGCATCGGAATCGCCGCCGGATGTTCCGTCATAGATGGCAGCCAGCGCTTCGTCCATGAGCAGATCCTCGCTGCTCAGCCAAGGCGCATCTCCCGCTGTGCCCCGCGACGCCTGCAGCTTCTCTTCGGCAGCCGCCCCCAAGATCAGCCGCCAGCGCTTGACTTGTTCCGGATCAGGCTGCGTCATCGTCTATAAATCTCCAAAGTCAAAGTCATTAAGTTCATCGAGACTCTCCTTCTCTTGTTCATTCAGCGGCTGCTGCAGCCGGGCGCCCGCTGATTCTGCACTGACTCCCCATAGATCGCCCATCATCTCCGCAATAGCAGCCTTCTCTCTCGGCTCGAACGAGCCAAACGCTCTACGCAGAAATACGAGCGACCGCTTGAACGGCTCCGCCTCCAGCGAGCCAATATATGCATCCAATTGCCGCCACAAGTATGTTCTCGACAGCAGCGCATATCGGTTGCGCATGGATATCCCCTCGAACCAGCCCGCCCCCAAGTCGGCAGGGATGCCGGGGGAGAGTCTTCTGGACACTTCCTTCGCGCATTCATCCTCACCTGCCACATTGCGCTCTAGCAGGATAGAGAAGGCATAGCCGGATAGCTTCGCGTTACGGTCATCACGCTCCGCAAGCATGCTTAATTGCTCCACCCACAGCCTCTCATCCACTTCCTCATAATGCTCCTGTGCGGCTGTATTCAGCAAATGAATGGCCTCAATCATACCGACTGCTGCATCATCATTGCAGCCGGCCGCCTCTTGAAGCATTAGCGCTCCGCGCAAGAAAAGCTGCCTCATAATCGGAACCAGCGCAGTCGTATCCACTCTGCGAATGGAACCATATTGCAGCATGACGGACAGCTCGTGAACCGTCTTCGCAATCTGCTCGAAGCTCCCTGCATCTACCCCAAGCCGCTGCAGCGCGCTTGTCGCCTGTCCCATCACCTGCGGCAACCCGCATTCGCATGAGCGACGAATCATCTGCGCCGCCATCGTAATATCGGTGCAGGCCACTAGCTCCTCGTGAATGACGTAAGCGGTCGCCAGCTCGATTGTTTCGCCTTTGAGCGTAGACTCCACTGTCTCAATCTCGGCTTCCGGCGACCATTGCAGCACCCAATGCTCCGCCCATGTCGCGTCGCTTTGTCTCACGCCTTGCTTGCGGGCAAACCGAATGCCTAGAGCAGACAACCGGTGAAGAAATACAGAGCGGCCCAGGTCGAGATAGGCGGACTCTTCCGACTTCACCCTTCGATTCTCGCGCAGGTCCAGCTCCAGACCACCCGCCACCAGCGTCTTGTACTTCGCAAGCTTCAGCCGCTTAAGTTCACGGTTCAGATCATCCTGCACCGGGGTTTGGCTGACTCCCTCCGGCAAGCTGCCGATAGCGGTGCCAATATCCGTCCGCGCCAGCGCTTCAGCTACGACCGAAAATTCACCGTAACCGAACAGCACCGTTGCGGCATCCCGCAGATCCCGCCAAGTAGGCTGATGGCCGTCATGCATCACAGCCAAGGCCTTCGCCATTCGTACGCCTTCAATAACAGAAGCCGTGGACCGCCACGTTCCCTCCTCGCGCATTCGGGAAGCGACGGAAGATAAATAAAGCGCAGGCAGCGAATCCAATTCGCCCTCTTGCATGCAGCGCCACAACAACTCGAAATAAGCCGGGGCCTGGTTGCCGGCGCCATATCCGGAATGAGAGGACAATTTATAATATGAATAAGGCATTAAGGTCATCTTCGCAGACTTACGCGGCAGCTTGGCCAGCTCCTCGTCCGTCATCGCAGGCAGCGACAACGCAAGCGCTGGCGTATGATGCGCTCCGCTCAGCACCACAATTTTCTCAGGCAGATGTCCGCTCGCGATCGCTTCATGAATTTTGCGCCTCATATACGATTCGCGTATCTCGTTGTAAGCAGCTTCTTGCGGAGCCTGCTTAAGCTCCTCGTTCTCTGTAAGAATTCTCATCTCGGTCGAGTAATGCAAGATAGCGCGCCGGTAGGCATCCGGCTGCAGATTATGCTCAAAATGCCTCTCCCAATACGCTTCGTAATCCGGCTCGCCCGAAAGTTCCGCTATTCGGCTGTACAAGCTTCCTGACGATAATTGCGACTCATCGGTCTGGGATGCTTCCACCCGTGGAGCGCGTCTCCGATCGGCCAGCGCCAGCGAGATTTCCGTTGGAAGATCAATAAATTCCGCATGGCAATGATTCCACCTGGCCCACTTAAGCGCCTGATATTCCGGAGAATAGCCGGCAAAGGGATAGAGCAGCGTGCGGACGGGAAGCTGATCCGTGTAGGCAAGCAATGCCACCGGAGGCTCGACGCCCCGAGACGTCAGCTGAGCAGCCAGCTCCCCTGCGTCGCTAGGCCCTTCGATCAGTATCGCAGTCGGCTTTACGTCATTCAGCAAAGCAAGCAGATGGTACGATCCTGCCGGGGACAGATGCCGGATGCCAAAGTAATGCGGTCCCGAGGCTTCACTCACCCGTTCATCTCCGTACAAGCGCTGTACAGGCTTCGCCATGAGGACCCCCGTTTTTTCATAATATTGTCGAGATATTCCTTCCACACCTGCTGATCCTTCGCATCGTCCTTCACGATCGCGCCCTGCAAGCCTGCTGCCACATCCTCGTCGGTCAACTGACCGTTGCCGAAGCTGCCGGCCAGCGCCATGCTTCCAGTCAGGAGAGAGATAGCCTCTGCCGTCGAGATAACACCGCTAGGCGACCTCAGCTTCTCCTTGCCGTCCAGCGTCACGCCGCTGCGGAGCTCACGGAAAATCGTCACCACTTTGCGAATGGCATCCTCGTCCGGCTGTGAGGCGCGCAGCTCGTAGCTGGCGGATATCTCACTCACGCGCCTGCGCACAATATCGATCTCCGTCTCAATGCTGGACGGAGCCGGCAGCACAATAATATTGAAGCGACGCTTCAGGGCAGCCGACATCTCATTAACGCCGCGATCGCGGGTATTCGCCGTCGCAATGATGGAGAAGCCACGCTCTGCGGACACCTCGCGCCCTAGCTCCGGAATGGAGATTGTCTTCTCCGACAGAATCGAGATAAGCGCATCCTGCACTTCAGACGCGCAACGGGAAATCTCCTCAAAGCGGGCGATGCCTCCCCCTTCCATCGCACGAAGGATCGGACTGCGGATGATCGCCTGATCGGAAGGCCCTTGCGCCAGCAGCAGCGCATAGTTCCATGAATAGCGGACATGCTCCTCGCTTGTACCCGCCGTCCCCTGCACGACCTTGGACGAATCGCCATGGATCGCAGCGGTCAGATTCTCCGACAGCCAGGACTTCGCCGTACCGGGTTCCCCAATCAAGAGCAGCGCTCTGTCCGTCAGCAAAGTAGCAATCGCCATCTCCACCAACCGTTTATTGCCGATATACTTCGGTGTAATGACCGTATCACCCGCCTGGCCGCCTGTAATAAAGGTCAGCACGGCGCGGGGAGATAGCTGCCAGCCCGCTGGTTTCTCTGCCGCTTTGTCCGCTTCCCGAAGCGCTTCAAGCTCATGCGCATACAGCTTCTCTGCCGGTAATCTTAAGACATTTTGTTTTTGATCCATTCCCATACCCCGTTTCCTCTCTCCTCAGCCGCTGCATCCGGCGCAGCTTCAAGCGCCTCGATAAGCTCTATCATTTGTTCTTTCACAGATTCATAGGCCATATTGCCTGCTATGTCGCGCAGTTCTGGCGCATAGGATTTCGGAAGCGATGCAATCATACTCTGTAATCGTATGTCTATATGGTAGAATGTTCGCTGCCCCTGGCTGCGAAGCAGCTCCATTAGCAGCTCCGTCGCATTCTTATAGCCGACTCGGAACAAGGCCAGGAGCACGCTAAGCGTCTGATAATCTTGAATCCTGGCACGTTCCTTCAGCTTGGACGTCAAATACGAAGTAATCTCTCGATCTTCTTCTTGGCAGAAGACACATACCAGCTCTGTCAGATCCTGTTCGGCAAAAACATGTATCCAGCGTGAATCCCAAGCGCCTTCATGTACGACATAGGCTTTCTCATTGCCCTGGTATGCCTGCTCGCGAACAATGGATTGCAGTGCATTTTGCAAGCTTTTGGCCGAAGCGGAACGCCCCTTCAAGTCCTGAGCATAACGATCATACAACTCGGATGGCGTCAAACGCCTGTACGCTGCCTGGAAGCTATAGCCGATAAACTTGCGCTTGTATCGGGTATGCAGTTCGATGCCAAACTCATCCGCCTCTTCAATGTTCAGTTCAAGCAGCAGCTCCGCAGCGGCCTCTTGTACCGCTTCGGTATCTGCGACGATAAAAGCTTCCGTATGAAGCAGCCTCTTTACCAGCGGCAGAGCATCCCCAGCAAGCGCATGGCCCCGGCCTTTCAAGCATCGGATATAGGTGTACAGCAGCCCAATTGCGGAGACGCGGTCTTTACCCTCAAGCTCTATATAACGGCTAAGTTCTTGCTCCGCCTTCAAAATAATTCGTCTGTGCAGCTCCAACTCGTCGCAAGACTGAATCGGCTCGATGACAAGCTCTCCGCCCTTCGACATAGCCGCTTCCAATAAGCGGTCAATGGCCTTTGGAGAGCCCAAGCGAGCAAGAGCATAGAATGCCGTTTGACGGACTTCCCGACGTTTCTCGGAACTTTGCTCCAGCAGAAATCCCTCCTGATCGGAATAGCTGCCAAGCAATTCAATGGCCGCAATCTTAAGATCAGTCGTTCCGGCGCTCCCCGCTTGCTTCACAAGCTCAAGCACCGAATCTCCTTTTAATTGGTACAGCAGCTTCAGCCTTCTCGCATCCCCCTTGCCCCCTTGAAGGTTGAGTCCAGCGCGCAAAACAGGAATTGCCGCCTCACCGATCTCCGGGATCATCTTCTCCTGTACGAAATCCGGAATCTCGGCGTACACATCGTCAAGCGCACCGCAGATCGCCGGTACTACACGCAAATCGAGGAAGCTGCGGTCCTCGAAGGATTGACGGAGCTGCTCCAGACGCCCTTGGCCTTTCGTAGTAAGAGCTATAAGTAAAGGGTACAGCCGCCGATACGTCAAGTCCGTGGATAATTGGAGCCCTTCGCTTTCCACAGGCTGCGGATTTCCTTGAACATCCGTCTTGCCTTGCGTATGAAGAATCGCGCTGAGCAGCGTGGACAGCTCCAGAAGCTTAGCGGAACTATCGGCTTGAGACGCGAACAGCAGTCCCTCCGCCGCATCGGCTAGGCGATTGAACACTGGGGCTGATTCGCCGATCCTCCTTAAAGAAGGCACCATTTTCGATAATCGCAAGTCACCCTCTGCCAGTGCGCTGCCGGCAACAAACAGACGGCGAACCTCTTGCTGCAAATGAAGCAACAGATCTACACTCATATCTTCTCTCTCCTCTAGTACAGCAGCCGAATCAATCGGCGCTCCGTGATGATGCTCATTGGCTGGACTTCCAAGCGCCCGGTATCAACATCATGCCGGAACATAACTAGTACAGCCTGTTCCCGCAAATCTTCGGCTGGAAGCAGCGGCAAGATCTCCTCCAACCGCTGGGGAGCCTTCATGATTGTGGATGCAATGGGAAGATGCTTGCCATGCGAATCCCGCAGCGTATAACCATCCACTACCTTCTCTATCGCTGTGAAGGCTACCACCTTGACGGGATTGCGGTCTGACAACGGGTTTTTGATTCCATTTTTCACAGCTTTCACCACATCGGCGTACGAATCTGCTGCAAGAGACTTCACCGCGCTGTAATCCGCATCTGCGGCCTCACGCTGCTTCGCCTTCTCCCACCGGACTCTGGCATTGCCGTCACCAGGATAGATGAACAGCTCTTCCGCCTGCACAACAGCGTGAACCGTATCTTCTTCCTTCATCGCTTTGGCTGCCCGGAAAGGACGCAGATGTCTGGTCATATGTACAGTGCCGTCATGCAGGTCAACCCACCAACCGGCATCCACATATTCGCCTCTCGCCTTATCTGTATAGGATAAGAAAGACAGTTGCAGAAGCTCTGCATCCCGCTTCACCCGGTCCAGCTCTCTAAGTTCAGCAAGCTGCCACGCGTGACCCAGCAATTCCTCCAGCGCCGTCTCCGTATCCTGCGGTGAATCGGGATCAGCCAGACGCTCCTCCAAGTAGCTTCTGCCCTTTCGTACAAGCGCATGAAGACGAATAAGCTGCTCCATGGCACGGGTATATACCGCTTCCTTGTTGTCCTCTTCTGTCAACAACAGCACCAGTTCCTTCAATTCTGCCTGCGCGCCGGGGATATAATAGTTGCCTAATTGTTTCGCTTGATCCTCGAACAAACGTATCGTTTGCTTGTCTATACCACCCAGCCCATGATGAACGGTCTGAAGAACCAGCTTCTCCAATAGGCTTAATCCTTCCAGTTGAGCATTCATTTTTTTGAGAAGAGCGGATTTATTTACTTTCCGTTTGGCAGGCGGAGCCACTTCTCTCGCTTCTGCCGATTCGGCTTTCTTCTTCTCCTCGCGTTTCTCTGCCTTCTCACGCTTCTCCGCAATATCCGCAGGAATCTCCGCTTGCTCGAAGGGCTTCCCAAGAGCAAATGCATACATTAACCCGAGCGCATGCTTGCACGGAAATTGCCGGCTAGGGCAGGAACAACGGGATACCGGACTTTCCTGTTGAATGAAATCGACCGAGCAGCGGTAGGGTTCTTTGCCGCTGCCTTTGCACTCTCCGAATAAGAGCGTGCGATCTTCTGCAATGCGCAACACCTGGAAACTGTTTTTCTTGACCAGATCCCGGCCATTCTTCATAGCCCCTGCATTAGGAGCCAATTGATCGATAAATGCTTCCGTTAATAAATTCATGATCTACCTCGCTAATGATGATGGAATCGTAATATCTTCTACATGGGAGGACCCATTTCCTGTTTACGAAGCATGATAATCGATCAGTAGCCTCCTAGTAACGTATGCTGTACCGACAGGCGGCCATTCCTCTCCATCATGAGTCTGATATGTTCTTCATCCGTCAGAACGCAAAAATAAAAGGACTATACAGGCCCAGTTGCAGCACTTGTATAGTCCTTAATCTATTTTTCTACTTGTTAAAAAAGGGCTCCAAACGCTACTTCATCATACGCAGCAATCGTTGATACAACTTGTCGAGCAGATAGGTGATCCAAACCGATAGACCTGGACAACGAATCATGCAACTTAGAAAGAGGTCATGTTGGCTCCAAACCATACAGTTGCCCGCAACCTGCGTTAATATCCGATCCGAATTGCGTTCGAACCGTCACCTGAATACCTTTCGCCTTCAATACTCTAACAAAATGACGGACTCGCTCGCGATCGGATTGTTCATAATGATCCGGCGTCTCTACTGTGGCGTTATAAGGGATCAAATTCACATGGTACAGATGCTCCCATGATCCTCTTCCCCGCAGCAATGCAGCGACGGCTTCCGCATGTTCCGGACCGTCATTGATTCCTCTCAGCATAATATAAGCGATATACACCTTTCTTCCAGTATGCTGAATGTGGCTGTCCAGCTCCTTCAATACATCCTGCAGCGGAAAGCGGTTATTAATCGGCATCAGCTTGCTTCGCTGATCATCGAATGGCGAATGAAGCGAGAAGGTCAAATTCACCTGCGGGAACTCCCTTCTAAGCCGCTGTATACCCGGCAGAATACCGATGGTAGAGACCGTTATTCTGCGCTGGCCTAACCCGAACAGCTGCGGATCGGTCATAACCTTCAACGCATCGAATAGATGTGGGTTGGCCAAAGCTTCCCCCATGCCCATAAAAGAAACACTATCCAGCGCATGACCGTTCAAGTGAAAATGCAGGAGCTGATCCGTTATTTCGTCGGCCGTTAAATTACGCTTAAGCCCCATCGTTCCGGTGGAGCAGAATTGACAGCCGAACCCGCAGCCGCATTGAGAGGAGATACAGTACGATTCCCAACCTCTCTTGTAGCTAAGTCTGACGGCTTCTACCCGTTCATTCCCTGCAATGGCAAGTAACAACTTGCTGACTTGCTCCGATTGTTGCTCCAATACCGGTGTAACGCCACACACTCGGTTACCCAATTGCTGTATCAAAGCATTCCGCACAGATTGAGGCAACATGTGCATTTGATCATATTCTCTGATTCTCTGTTTAAATACCGCGTCTGCAACTTGCTTATATCTATATCCTGGCTGCTTTAAATCTAGCAGAATCTGTTGAATGATTTCGTATCTGGATGTTGGCTTCATTTTTCGTCTCCCTCAAGCACGGAGAAAACGCAAAGAAAAGCACCAGCGAACCGGTGCTTTTCTGCATTTTGCAATAACCAACTATACGTCAAAGAACATCTAGCCCTGTAAGAACAACGCTAAATGCGACTATATATAGGAGGATAAAGTTCCGGTAGCTGTTTCATATGTTGGTGAACCATGTCGACAATCGCTTTCCATGACAGGTTCACATCCACATCTACAACATCCAACATCACTTCATCCTCCTTCCGAAACATAAGAATACCTACATTCAACATCATAGCAGCTTATTCGCCCTCAGTCCATTCATGCCGCTCTATATATGGTTTAATATCAGATCCGCACATTGTTCTGGAGAGTTGATACCAGTATTAACCGAGTAATGGTATGGGATATCTCTGGCCATCATGTCATGCTGCTCCTGGGACTGATCTTCCCTTCGATTGCCACGCGCAATGTTTCGCTCACGGCAAATGTCCAAAGGACAAAACACTTCAATAATAGATAGCGGATATCCCGAAAAGATTTCCTTTACCTTCCCATAATGCGGCTTCAACTCTGGTCTCTCTACCATAATCCCATCAATCAGCACATTTTTGCCATGATCCGAAAATAACTTGGCAGTATGGTACATCAGCATAATGGCCTCACTCAAATACTTCCAATAATCCTCACGAAGATATCTCTCGCCTATCGTCTCCTCGAAGAGATCATTCGCTACTACATAATAGAATTGTTCCGATTGTGACTGAATGGCTTCTACGATAGATGTTTTCCCGGCACTGGTTACTCCATTCAAAAAAATGATTTTACCCCTGTTCATTCAGGCAATCCCCCTTGTTCATTCCTTATTGTGGTAGTTTAACAGTTTCGGATGATCAATCGGATGGATTATACCAGTATAATCAAACTTTACCAGCGGAAAAGCAAAGGACACCCGATAGAGTGCCCCATTGTTTTAGGATGATTTCATTCATAGCTCAATCGACTTGGTCGCAATGCGGCTGACAAATTCGCTGTCATGCTCCACAAACAGGATGGTCGGCTGGTATTCCAGCAGCAGCTCTTCAATCTGCATGCGGGAGATAACGTCGATAAAGTTGAGCGGCTCATCCCAAATATGCAAATGTACGCTTTCGCACAAGCTTTTGGCAATGAGTACTTTCTTCTTCTGTCCGCCGCTGTATGCAGAGATATCCTTCTCGAACTGTACTCTGGAGAAGTCCAGCTTTCTAAGAATCGCTTTGAACAGGCTTTCATCAATGCCATGCTCTCTGGCGTAGTCGGTCAGATTGCCTTGAAGATGCGAAGTATCTTGCGATACATACGAGATTTTCAGCCCACTGCCTTTTCTTATTGTACCGCTATAGCTGATCGGCTCGCCTATCAACAGCTTGAGAAGACTAGATTTTCCAGAGCCGTTTTTGCCCGATAATACGATGCGATCTCCTTGCTCTATCACAAAGCTAATGTCTTGGCAAACCTTCCGCTCTCCATAAGCGATAGATACATGATCGAATTCGACAAATTGATTTTTATGATACCTCAACTGCGAGATCTTCAAGCTATCGGAGCTTTCAACGTTTCTGAGAAGCTTGGACTTATCCTCAATCGCAGACAGCTGGCGCTGCTCCATGGACTTTGAGCGCTTCATCATTTTGGCCGCTTTATGGCCGACATATCCTTTGTCCAGCTTGGAACCGGAATTTAAAGTGCCGTTTTTCGTCTTCTCCACTTCATCTGACCAGTTGCTCGTTCGTTTGGACGCTTCCGACAATCGCTTAATATCCTTCTTCAGCTTGTCATTCTCCGACAGCTCATACTGGTCTTGGCGCTGCTTATTCTCCCACCAATCACTGAAATTCCCCCGCTGAACCTCAATGTTCGTCCGATTGATCGACAAGATATGGTCCACGCAATTATCCAGAAACGAACGGTCATGAGACACCAGAATATAGCCGCTCTTGGCCTTCAAGTAGTCACTAACCAGTTTCCTTGCTCCCATATCCAGATGATTTGTCGGCTCATCGATAAGCAGGAAGCTGTTTTCCTTCAGGAACAAAGCTGCGAGCAGCACTTTCGTCTGCTCCCCGTTAGATAAAGATGAGAACGGCCGGTACAGCACTTCCTCCGATACCTGCAACAGTGTAAGCTCTCGCGCCAGCTTCCAATATTCATAATCCGGATAGATCGCATCAACAACGTCTATCGTCATTTGGTCACGATTCTCTACCTGAAACGGGAAGTAATCAAAGCTTACCTTGGCCGATATCGTACCGCTGTATTCATGCTTTCCAAGCAACAGATTCAGAAACGTCGTCTTGCCGCGACCGTTTCGGCCCGTGAATCCCAGCTTCCAATCGGTATCGAGCTGAAAGCTGACGTTCTCGAATATATTGTCGTAACTGCCGTCGTAGGCAAACGTCAGGTTCGATACTTGAATTAATGACATATAGGATGCCCCCCTGTATAAAAAAATAAGAGTTGCAAGAAAGAAGCTTTCTCGCAACTCAAATTAAATAAATACAGCCTACCCAGCTGGCTTAGGACCAAAATTGGGTAGAGGTATCCCGTTTGAGTGAAGAAGAAGCAGTCTTTCTTGCATACAAAATAAATAAAACAAGCGGCGCTAGTCGTCCGTACTTCCTTGTTTTATCCACTGGTATCGTCTGCAAGAAATCCTACATGTTCCTCTTCATCTCCCGTCCTTAAATTACAGCCATATTAACATAACCGTATCCGATATTCAACCTCTGGCGGCCACAGGTTTCCCCTGATTGACTTGTTTTCTCGTCTTTCCCGTTACTTTGTATAAGACCAGTCCGATGATTAGCAATACAGCACCGACTGCTTTTTGCGGCGTGAGCGGAACTTGTTTCAGGCCAAACCAGCCCATCGAATCCCACCAAAGCGCACAGAGGAGCTGAGATGCCATCACGATCGATATCGCGTAACTAGCCCCTAACTGCTTGACTCCGTTAACGACGAAAGTCACAACCCCGATTCCCAGCAAGCCGCTGAACCAGTACCATAAGGGCATCGTTCCCGTCGCAAAGAAGCTTGATCCTTCCATCAGCCATCCGATCCCGAAGGAAGCTATTAGTCCCATACCAAGCACTAGCGCCGTTGTCGTGTGGGAGCTGACCGCTGCGCTCACTTTGTTGTTGAACATCGTCTGAACGCTGATCAGACACCCTGCTGCCAAGGCCATTACGATTCCCACTATCATAAGCGTTCCCTCCTGTTCTGACTTTCATAAATATTCCGTCCTGCAACCCGGGTTAATCCTTGACGGTCTGTTACGATAAGCAAGCCCTTTTCTCTTACTACCAGCTCATCAGCAATAAAGCTCTGCAGAACCCGGTTCATATGTCGATAGCTGGTGCCGATTAAACTGGCCGTGTCCTTAAGCGTAGAAATCCGAACGCCATCCTCGCTGCCGTCCTTGCGGTCAGATGTGACGGACAAGAGATAACTGGCTAGTCTAACTTCTACTGGATGCAGCAAGTTAAAGCTGAGCGACAATGACTTCGAATAAAACTTTTGAGTCACCATATCGAGCAAAAATCGAAGAAACTGCGCTTCATGGCCATTTTCGGCTAGCCATCGCTTATGAAAGCCAATCGTTTCGACCTCCGTAACTGCTGTTACGGTATTCAGATTCTCCCAACCTCTTACCCCCTCGATCTCGCCCACTAATCCCAGCGGTGTTGTAAAAGCGACCAGCAGCGTATTGCCTTCGAATGAAGACGTATAGATCTTCACCTTGCCTTGCACAAGCAAATGAATGTACTGAGGATCCTCCCCCTGCCTGCACAACTCTTCATCCGGCTCCAATCGAAACAGCAACAAATGCTCTTTGAGCGCTTCGGGGATCACCTCATCCAGTTGAAATTGCCGAATATAAGCGCCGATCCTCTCCTCGTTATGGCTCGCTTTCACTAATCCTAAACCTCCATCCGAACCTCTGCCCTTACAGGGTTAAACATAGAATACCAATTACCATTAATGCTAAGCCAGCCCACTGTGACTTTCGCAATCGACCAGTCGCCGTACCGAACCAGCCAGCCTTCTCCATCGTCAAGGTCGCGATCATCTGAGCAATTAATAACGAGGCTACCGTCAACGCCGCTCCGTTCTGGTTATAAGCGGTAATATTGCTGAACAGAATAAAGGCGGCGAACCCCCCGCCTAAACGGTATATGGGTTTAACTTGATTCAAATTTCGCCAGGACTTGTCGCCAAGCAGCAAAACGATTAATAGCGCTGCTGCAAATCCTGTTCCCTGTGTTAGCGCTGCTGCCTGCCATGCGCCGATCTCATCGCCGATCGCTGCATTGGCTGTACCTTGCAAGGTTAGAAATGCACCGGCCAAACAGGCATAGATTATGCCCTTCATTTCCATTTCCCCCCTCAATGATTAACTCCTTATAATGTAACGGGAAGCAGCCGGGATCGAAAAGGACATATGTCCTCAACTTGTATTTTTATCATTTGAACTGAAGCGTTGCTTTTATTCGGACGATCGTTAAACAAAAAAGCCCACGGCTCTTTGCCGGGGCTGGCAGCATCTAGCTGCATAATTGGTTGTTGATGCAAGGACCTATCCTTTTCAGTAGCTTGCCCGACTTATTCTCTGACCCTTATCCGAGCTGCCGGTTAAAGAAAGTCTATGCGTCCTTGTTTCTCTCTGTCTGCAGCGCACCCTCATTGTGGTGCAGTTTCTTCAGCATGGATTGGTAGACATTGCTTTCATTCACGCTGAGCCCTTTTTGGTTGTCTTTCAAAATCATACGATAGATGTTGCGTCTCAACAATTCGCTTCTCCGGCCCAACAGTTCCTTGTAAGTCATGTCCATTCACCATCCTCTACATTTCCTATCTATTATATCGGAGATGAAAAAACATGAAAAACCGCATATGGGCACAATAAAACTGAAAATTCTCGCCATTTCCTGAAAATACCGAGAGGAGCAGTGATGCTCGAAAAGTTGCTCCCTCATGCTCGCTTAGACACCCCGACATCCCATTTACAAACCTTACATTCCCCGATAGCTCTCCGGTGTGACACCAGAAAACTTCATAAACACCCGATAAAATTGGCTCGGACTGGAAAATCCCACGTTAAAACTGATATCCGTCACGGTGTGCGCACTTATCCGAAGCTGCCGCTTCGCTTCCTCTATACGAAGACGCAGCACGTATTGATAAGGCGTAACGCCTGTTGCCAGCTTAAACGAACGAATGAAATGGTAGCGGCTCTGAAGCGCGACGGCGGCAAGCTGATCAATATCCAGCTGCTCCGTGTAATGCGCCTCGATATAAGCCAGCACCTGTGTCATGCTCCAATCCGAAGACCGCTCCGCCTTCTTCGTTGCTTCCGTTCTAAGCTGCCCGCCTGCCGCAAGCATGTCCTCAAGTTCGGCTAGCGCCAGAGACTGAGTTTCCTCGACAGCGAGCGGATCCATATGATCCATCGCGATAAAGCGGGAAGCGCACCGCTGGAAGTAGGACAGCATAGCCGCAGACTCGAATGGCCTCTGACTTGGCTCTATCTCGCGGCAAGCTTGCCGGATCAGCTCATCCTTCGCGATGACTATAATAATGCCCGAATGATTGCTCATCTGGAAGCAATGACGATCAGCCGGATGGACCACCAGCCCTTCACCCGCGCGCAGCTCCATCCCCCGATTCTCATAGTGGAACTCGCAGCTTCCTTTGATCGGGACGGTAATCTGGTATTCGTGATGATGCGCATGGGGGATATTTACGAACTCATTATCTATTTTGTGCAGTTCAATATCTGGTAATAAAATTTGCATTTGTGTCTGCATGGCACTCACCCTGGAGTAATTATAGCAATTATTGCGGGAATAGAAAGCATTTTTTGCGATGCGCCGGGATGCTCCTATCCGCTATGATGAATTCTAAATCTACCAGATAGGAAGTTGAGAATCATGTCGCAATCCGCACCGGCCCTTCGGGCCAACCAGACGGCTATGACCGTCTTGCTCGGCGTCAGCATGGCGCATCTGCTGAACGACGCGATGCAATCCGTCGTACCCGCCGTATTCCCCATCTTCCAGCAGCAGCTCCAACTGAGCTTTGTTCAGATCGGCTGGGTAGCGTTCACCTTGAACATTACCGCTTCCGTTCTACAGCCGCTCATTGGGCTTTGCACAGATCGGAGACCGCTCCCCATTCTGCTGCCGCTGGGCATGGTATTCACCCTGCTCGGTATGATCGGGCTCGCAATCGCACCCTCATACGCCATTCTGCTGTTGGCAGCTTCACTAATCGGGGTTGGCTCATCCGTACTTCATCCGGAATCGTCTCGTGTCGCCCATCTGGCGGCAGGCCGGGGCAAAGGATTCGCCCAATCCGTCTTTCAGGTAGGCGGGAACGCCGGGCAGGCCATTGCGCCGCTTATGGTTGCCTTTGTCATCAGCCCAAGAGGGCAGCTAGGATTTCTATGGTTCACACTGCTCGCCATCGCCGGCATATTCATCCAATACCGGATCAGCAAATGGTATCGCAAGCAGACGTCGGCTGCTGCAGTCGCTAAGCGTAAAGCAACTGTCTCGGCCCATCCCGCCAAACGATTCAGCAAGCCATTTATTGCATGTGTACTCGGTATTCTCATTATGATGCTGTTCTCCAAGTTCGTTTATTTGGCCAGCATGACCGGGTACTACGCCTTTTATTATATGGAAACCTATCAATTGCCTCTCGAACGAGCCCAATTGGTACTGTTCGCCCTTCAATTCGCCGGTATGGTGGGCACGTTCCTGGGCGGGCCGCTTGCAGACCGGTTCGGCAGACAACGCATCATCTGGTTCTCCATTCTGGGTACAGCGCCATTCTCCCTGCTGCTCCCGTATGCAGGTCCAACCGGTGCCATTCTGCTCTGCATTGCGATCGGACTTATTCTAATGTCTGGTTTCTCGGTCATTATCGTCTATGCGCAGGAATTGCTTCCAGGCCATGTCGGTACAATCGCCGGTCTGTTCTTCGGTCTTTCCTTCGGTCTTGCCGGACTAGGTTCTGTCGTTATGGGTTGGCTGATGGATACGCATAGCGTAGAGCTGATGGTTAAAGTATGCGCATTCCTGCCGCTACTTGGCTTATTTGCACTATTCCTGCCCAAAGACTCTACGATTATGGGGCGGCAAGCCTGATAACCTGTCCTTGCTGGCATAAAAACAAAGAGCTGTACCGAAGTCATTTCTGACTGAGGACAGCTCTATTGCCAACACTTCCGAACGCGATTATATCCAGATGCCGAAGTGCGTCTTAAGCGCTTCGTTATATTCCTCTTTGGATGTTGGGGTGAAGGCACTTACGCCATCCTTCGTAAACAATCGGAATTCATCGCCCGCAATCGTATTGCGTCCTTCCTTCGTTTGAATGGCTAGCATTTTCACATTTTTAAAGATCGAATCCGGAGCATGCTCACACCAGTAGGAGGCCATCAGGAAATCCTTGGAGAGCTGCGGCTCTTCCGTGAAAGAAAACAGTCTCGACCACTCGCTGTCCTTCTTCTCCATTAGCAGCCAACCATAATACTCATCGCGGTCAAGCCGGTAGCGTTCATTCCTTTGCGGCTGCTCCAGCCCTTCTATCAAGAGAAGCGGTCGAATCGGAATGATTCCCCCTACTCCTACATCGCATAAGTAACGGGAATCTCCGATCGTGACGAGCAGCACATGATGTCTCCGTTTTGGCGGCAAATCGGTCTCGTCCCTCCAGAAACGCGCAAAATGATCCACTACGTCATATCCAAGTTCACGCAAGAGCCAGCCGAATAGAGCATTTAATTCGAAACAGTAGCCGCCTCTGCGGCGCTCCACAATTTTGCGATAGATGTCCTCGACATTCAGCGAAACCGGCACTCCTTGTATAATGTCAATGTTCTCGTAAGGAACCGACTGCAAGTGGCACTCCTGAAGCTCCGCCAGCATCTCGGCACTACCGTCCAGTCTCCCTGTATATCCGATTCTTTGCAAATACGCTTGAATGTCCATTTCTTTGCCCCCATCTAAAGAGTTATCCCATCTGATCCGCTATTTCCTATACCCTATACTACAATAACTCTGGAGCATACGGGAACATCCCTATGAATACTTCTGTCATGTGTTGTAAATCACGAACATTTATAGGATTAACGGTATTCCTTAATGCAGTTAATCGCAACTTCATCAATAATTCACAATTGATAAAAGGAAAATACTATACTATTATTTAACTGCAAGCGCTTTAACTTCATAGATTCTTCCTGTGAAAGGAGTGAGAATGAACGAACCGTTATGAGCGAGGTATGATTCACTCAGCTTAGATTGGATCGTCCGACATCATCATAACTTTTGGGAGGGATATGTAATGAAAATGAAAAGCAGCGTTGTTAAGTTTTTATTAATTATTGTCATCGTAATAGGAAGCGTCCCCTTATACTCGCTTACAGCCTTTGGGGCCTTGGCTACCCCCACACTCAACGTCACCGCCTCAAGCGGAACATGCAACTTAAGCTGGAACGCAATATCCGGTGCAAATGGCTATGATGTCTATCGGAACGGAAGCTGGTACAGATGGGTCAATACACTCTCGACCGCCGATACGGGATTATCGAACGGCACCACTTACACGTACACGGTCGCCGCGCAAAATGCCAATGTAACTCCGATCGAAACTTCACCGCAAAGCGTCAGCAGGACATGTACGCCAAGTGCTGGCGGAGGCGGAGGCGGTTCCTTATCCGCTCCAACGCTGAATGTCAGCGCATCCAGCGCTACCTGCAGCTTAAGCTGGAATTCGGTAGCCAATGCAACTGGGTACGACGTATACCGGAACGGCAGCTGGTACAGATGGGCTAGCGGCTTATCGACAATTGACTCCGGTTTATCGAATGGAACCACCTACACCTATACGGTTGCAGCGCAGAACGCCAACTCATCTCCAGTCGTCTCTTCTCCACAAAGCGCCAGCAAGGCGTGTACGCCAAACGGCACAACCAATCCCAATCCAAGCGGATTCGTCGTCTCCCAAGCTCAATTCAATCAAATGTTCCCTAATCGCAACTCCTTCTATACGTACTCCGGCTTAGTAGCAGCCTTATCCTCCTATCCTGCCTTCGCCAACACAGGCAGCGACACCATCAAGAAACGGGAAGCAGCCGCATTCCTAGGCAACGTAGCCCAAGAAACAGGACATCTTCAATTCGTCGTTGAATTGAACACAGCCAATTATCCTCACTACTGTAATACAGCCAACACGCAATACCCATGCGCGCCTGGCAAGCAATATTATGGACGCGGTCCAATTCAGTTAAGCTGGAATTATAACTATGGCGCAGCAGGCGCTGCACTGGGTCTTCCGCTGCTTAGCAATCCTGATCTGGTCGCACAAGATGCATCCGTCGCGTGGAGAACCGCGCTCTGGTTCTGGGTAACACAGACAGGAGCAGGCGTCATGACCTCGCATAATGCCATCGTCAATGGCTCAGGCTTCGGACAAACGATTCGTACGATTAACGGATCGCTGGAATGTAATGGCGGCAATCCGACAGCCGTCAATAATCGAGTCAATTACTTCACGAACTTCGCCAACATTCTGGGTGTCTCGACTGGCGGCAACCTTACCTGCTAATGAAGAACTGCTGGGACATACTACGCTAGCATAAACTAAGTTCTACTACGATTCTCCTACGTTATAAGTTGAATGGACAGACGTGCGGCCACTCGCTCAGTCGTATGTCTGTCCTTTCTTAATCGGAAATGACTGCGAACACACAAAAGCCCCCCTATTCACATAGAGAGGCCAACGTCCATTCGTTACCCAAACGCTTCAGGGCTGCAAAGTCGGTCTAATAATCATCTCGTTAACACTGGTGTCCTCGGGCTCGTTGATTGCAAAAGCAATCGCTCTGGCAATGCTGTCTGGCGAGATAGCCAGTCCTTTCAATTGCTCCGCCATCGCTTGAACTTCCGGACTGGACACGGTTTGCATCAGCTCGGTGTCCGTAATTCCCGGTGAAATAATGGTGGATCGAATGCGCGATTCTTGGGATTCTTCCTTGCGAAGCCCTTCCGCAATGGCTCGAACTGCAAATTTCGTGCCGCTGTAGACGGCAGAGGTAGGGCTGACTTCGTAACCCGCAACGGAAGATACAATGATCACATGTCCCGACTTCTGCGTTCTCATTGTTGGCAGCACAGCAGCTATGCCGTTCAATACGCCTTTTATGTTAACGTCAATCATTTGATCCCAATCCTCGACCTTCAGATCGTGAAGTCTGGATACCGGCATGATCCCTGCATTGTTCACCAATACATCAACTCGTCCATAGCGCTCGCTTGCAAATTCCACAGCCTGCTGCATATCTTCTCTGGACGCTACATTCGCTGTCACATAGGCAGCCTGCCCGCCATCCCGCTTCATTTCCTCAACAATCCTATGGAGGCGTTCCTCTCTTCTCGCCACCAGCACGACTTTGGCCCCATGCCGTGCCAGAAGTCTGGCTGTTGCTTCCCCGATCCCGCTAGATGCTCCTGTAATTAGTACAACCTTTTCTTTCAAATTCTCCATCTTGTTGTCTCTCTCCTTTTATAAACAAATGTATGTTAATGGATCGTTGTTGATTATTTAACGGCCGTTGATTATTATTATAGCGAGACGACCCCTTTTTTCAATCGCTAATGTATGCGGTTTTGTCCCATATGCAACATTAAGCATGATCATGTTCAATAAGTGGAGGGCAATAGACCAAAATGGAAACGAAATTAAAGACGGATCGGCGGATCGTACGCACTAGAGAAGCCATCGTTAAAGCATTTCTGGAGCTTTTTGCGGAGAAAGAGCTGGAGCACATCACCATTAACGATATTGCAGATAAGGCTAATGTCAATCGCGGGACCGTTTATTTGCACTATAGCGATAAATACGACCTGCTGGACAAATGCATTGAATCGCATCTGAATAAACTCTTTTCGTTTTGTCAGAATCACGAAGCACAGACTGCAACCCCTCTTGTCCATGATCTTCGCCCGGTATTCCTTTATTTTGAAGAGAACTATTCTTTTTTTTCGTCGCTGCTCTTCAATCAACAAGCTTCTATGTTCAGGGAACGACTGGTTCAGTTCATGTCAGACAGTGTCAGGGACAAGCTGAAGAACAACACAGTTCCGTCGGAGATCAATGATGAGCTGAATGCTCAGTTTGTCGCCTCAGCCTTCATCGGCGTTGTGGAGTGGTGGATTCAGAACAAGATGCCGTATCCACCCGCCTATATGGCGGAGCAGATGTTTAAGCTTTTCGAAAAAAACGAGGTCTCTATACCTGTCTGATGCAACGGGAGGGATCTTACATTTATAGCTATCCTAAAATAAAGAGCCTCCAGACTGTTCTGGAGGCTCTAATCGATTCAGGACGCTTGCGTCTCCTGATAAATGACTTCATGCCCCTGGCGATTGGCGTGCAGGTCCCAATATACCTCGGCAATTCGATCCGGATCAAAATACGTATCCTTCGCCACATAACCCGCGATGGTAACAACGCCTACGTGAATGCCTTTGGGCGCTAACTCCTCGCCCAAGGAGAAGGCCAGGCTTCGCAGAGCCGCTTTGCCAAGGGATAGGGAAGCGTATTTGGTTGACGGATGTAGGGCAAAGCCCCCTCCCGTGAACAGAATCGTGCCACGGCCCAGTTCTTCCTGGCCGGGAATGACTTGCAGTACGCTGGCAAGCGCGCCTGACACATTGACCGTCAGCTCCCGACTAAGCTGATCTGGTGTCAGTGTGGTCGGCAAGCCGGATTGAAGCGCCGCCGCATTATAGACCAATACTTCAGGCGCGCCGTAGCTCGCTTTAATATGCTGGAAAGCTGCACCGATGGATTCCGTGTCGCCCGCATCTCCTTGCACGCCGTAGGCTTCGATGTTGGCTGATACCAATTCCTCCACCAGCTGATTCAGCGATTCCGACTTGCGTGATACAAGAATAACGCGATATCCTTTATTGCCGAACGCTTTTGCCACACTTAGCCCGATTCCGGGACCCGCTCCTACAATAACAGCCGATTGCTTGCTCATATGAAATACTCCCTCCACGAATTTATTATGCATCAACGAATTGCATTCGTAAGAACTACAGGATTTGTACTTTCATTATGGCATCATTATCCCTTGTTATCCAATCGGAATTATTGATTGCATTCGTCTTATAGCCTGATCCTTCTATAGGAGGCTGGCCATCTTGTGAGCGTTCAGTTGCAGCAGATCCTTGAGGATGACTTTCGTCTGGCAGAGCTGACAGATATCTGTATCGTTGAACCTGCTACGTCTCCATGCTTTCATTCTCATAAAGACTGGCTTCACGGAAATTGATATACAAGCGGAGCTTTCCTGTCATCGCGCGGTCAATGTCTCCCCTCTCATATAACGTCTGGATCTCGTTGCGCTCGCTCTGGATAGCCTTCGCCTGCAGCTCCTTCTTCTGTTCTTGCAGTTCATCATTCAGGGACAGCTTTACATGTCCAGATCGAATGAAATCTTCAATCTGCCGATAATGAGCGATAACCGACATGGCTGCCTCACGATTCGAGTCGTCCGTACATGCCTTTATTTTCTCTACTGCGTCATGGATGGATTGAAGCTTGATTTCTTTGTATTGCTCCAGCTCTTCCTTCGTCCAATTGTTTTTGCGATGAGAGTAGATGCTTTTCTTGATGAAATGGCGAATGGTGAACAACACAGAAGAGAACATAAATTTGAGCCGATTCGTAAGCGCCGCTTCCGTCTGCCTAAGCGCATATTGGCATACATCAGCAACCTCCGTATCGAGCTGCCCTTCCTCCAGCTCGCGGCGAACCGTCTTCGCCTCCGTCCGCAGAGCGAGCAATTTCATCTCCAATGTCTTCTTCTGCATATCTGCCAGCTTGCCCCGCTCCTTGCTCTTGAGCCAGTGCAGCTCTTGCTGATACTGAGACATAATAGTTAACGCAGCCGCTCGGTTATCATCATTCATATGATCGCGTACGGTTTTCAAGCCCGCTTTTAACACCTTGATCTGAGTCTGGTTCTCCGAGATTCCTTCATCCGTATCCGCTTCTGCTTGTGGACTTCGGGATAGAAACGGCAGTACGGCGCTGGCCAGCACCAGCGACAGCAAGATGACGCCTGCGGACAGACAAATGATCAAGTCGCGCTGAGGAAAGACGCTTCCTCCCGCGACGATTAGTGGAATAGAGAAGGCACCTGCCAGCGTTACAGCACCTCGCACACCCGACAACGACGTAAGCAAGGCGTCCTGCAGCTTCCGGCCGGAAGCGAACAAATATACCCAGATGAACCGCAGAAGCAGCAACACTGCTGTGATGAGTACGATGTACCCTACAACAAGACCATTCCGATACGCTTCATCCTTGATAATAACCGATACGACATGCGGTATCTCAAGCCCCAACAAGACGAATACCAAGCCATTCAGAATAAACAATATAACGGTCCAGGTGCTCTCGGATACGATCCTTAGCTCTGCGGAAGCCGCTTGAATGCGATCCCGTTCGATTGCATGTACGATCCCTCCTGCCACAACTGCCAATATTCCCGAAACGCCCAGCTCTTCCGCCACCAAATAAATCAGAAAAGGTGTCATAATCATAATGAGCATATGTACCGTTACATCCTCCATGCCGAGCCGCCGCAAATATACTCGAAGCCAAATGATCAGAAAGGCCATAATCGCTCCTGCAGCAAATCCTCCCACCGCAATAAGGAAAAAGCTTACGGTTGCATGCATGGCTGAGAACTCCCCTGTCACAGCTGCTGCAATTGCAAATTTGAAGGCAACCAGTCCCGAAGCGTCGTTCATCAGCGCCTCCCCTTCAAGCAGCCTCATAATGGAGGATGGCAGCCGGATGCGTCCTGCCAGCGAACCGACGGCAACTGCATCGGTAGGTGATAAGATCGCGGCAAGGGCAAACGCCGCGGCAAGTGGAATGTCCGGTATGAGAAAGTGGATGAACGGACCCGCAACAAGCACAGTAACAAGAACAAGCCCCAGCGCCATCAGCAGAATCGGCGCCCGCAGCTGCCACAGTTCATTCCGAGGTGTTCGCCTTCCATCGTTGAATAGCAATGGCGCAATGAACAATACAAAAAACAATTCCGGATTCAGCTCCAAGTGCTCCACAAGGGGAATGAGCGCAATCGCCATCCCAAGCGCAATCTGAATTAATGGAATAGGAATAAAAGGGACGAAGCGATTCAGCACATTCGATACTCCGATCAAACCAATCATAATAAAGACGAGTAAAAACAGTTCCATACCTATGCTCCTTTGCTTAACAAACCAATTGGCTAGACGGTTATTATTTGATTCCATCCCGCAATTATGCTCCAACTAGCCAGTTGAATAAGTAAAAAGCCCCCGCCCCTCCAATAGGAGGAACGAGGGCTAAGCATATTCTGAGAACGTTAAGGCTGCAACTGCCACAGTGCTGGAACGTTGCTAGGCTCCCAGCCTGTCAGCGAAGTGTGCGCCTGAAGGCACTTGTAGACCCTGCCGTTGTAGGATACAAGTGTATTGACCGCATAATACGTATTCGGCGCCCATGCCGTTGCGGTTGGTCCTTGTGCCGTCGTAACCGTAATGGCGTTGCTGTTGCCGGACACATTATTCGACGGATCATACGCTCTTACCGTGAACGTGTATTGTGTGTTAGGCGACAAACCCGTTACAACCTTATCCGTTGCAGTGCCGATTACAGTGGCCACAACGGTGTTGCCGGAGTAGATGCGATAGCCTGCAATGCCGTTAGCGTCGGTCGATGCATTCCACATCAGCGACACCGAAGTGGAGCCTGGCGTCCCCATCACATGAAGTCCCGTTGGATTGGTAGGCGGTGTCGTATCGTTCGGAGCCGCAACCGTTGTCACCTGGACGTTATTGCTCGCCGATGAACGGTTGCCCGCGCCGTCGAAGGCTCGCACCGTGAAATTGTAAGTCGTACCGGCAAGCAGGTTGGTTAAGCTTACATTAGTCTGGTTGCCCGGTACTGTAGCAATCGGCGAAGTATTGGAGCCGGAATAAATTTCATAGCGGACTACCCCGACATTATCCGACGAAGCTCCCCATGAAAGCGCAGCTGTCGTCGTACCTACCGAACCCGCTGTCAGATTGGACGGAGTTGTTGGAGGAACGGTATCCGATGGACCATTAGATCCGCTAAACTGAACGTCAATCACGTTGTAAAATGCATTTACCGTATCGGCAATATCCCATACAGCAAGAATAAGATGATAACCTGTTCTGGCTGGTACGTTGCAAGTGTGCGACAGCGTTGCCGGAGGCTGCGCTCCGTTAGCGTTAACTGTACAGAATGGCGTCAGTTCAAGCTGAGCGCGAGTTAGAGCCGCATTTGGATTCCAGTCCGACTTTGTGATGAAGTAGCGATAGCTTGTTGATGAATGACGTGCTGTAAATTTCCAAGTAAACGTGTTCGAACCGCTAGTCATATTCACTTTGTTCCAACGAGTTGAAGATTGCGCATTGAGGTTAGAGAAGGCCGCGAGTCCCGCACTGGCAATTTGGCCATCCGCTGGACCTGCTGCCGGAAAGCCTTTTGGACCTTCAAGGCTTTGCGGCTCATAAATAATGTTGCCGCAATTGGTATTCAAGCCATTCTTGCACTGGATCGCCCGGCTTGCGGGACTATCCACGTATCCATGGGCAGAGACCGACTTGGCGAAAATAAGCATACTGGCGAAAAACAGCAACAGACCACCGCTAATCAGCAGAACGCGCCTTATGAGAGTTAAATTCATACGCTCTTGAACCATCATCATATTACCTCCTTGGGTTTTAGGTTGGTATGGCTGTCCACCTTTCTCCTACACATCTTACGGAGCATACAGTTCGAGCTGCCTCCTCTCTACTTAACGGCCAAACCTAGTAGTGAAGCATAACGAAATAGACCAACCCCCTTTTGCAACCGATTTATATAAACTCAAGAAGAGCTTATATACCGCATAAGAACATGCTGCACAATCGAGTTGGAACGGGTTCATCGCATGTACGCGTGAAAGCAAGCTCAGTTGCTGTATGTAACGGGTAACGGGATGAACATGATGAGATTTGTATGGAATCATTTACTTTGGTGCAGCCAAAATCACTATGAACTCTTGTAAACGCTATCATTCCAGTGCGGATTCAAATAGAGTAAAGCTAGGCATGTTAAGGGATTCGATCTGAACAGCTGCCGATCGCAAATGGTGGTCCGATTATTGGAGGGAATGTGGAAGGTAGAGAGCAAGATCAGAAGTTGGAGTGTTGTTCGGTTTAATTGAAATGAATCTGGTGTATGGTTGCGGAAAGATTGTGGGGTTGAACTAGCTGAATCTAACCGGATACAGAGTGTAGGTCCTGGTTCGGATTCCTGCTGAGGGTTTAGAATAATTCTATTATAATGCAAATTCTACTATTTGTGTACTATTATTTTTGAAAAAAATTGGATATGCCCGAAAAGCTGACAAACTACCCTACAGCCCGACCCAATCAATCAGAATCGCAATAATTTTACTCGACTTGAATTTATGATTCATAAAGATGCTGATCCAATCCGCAAATCCAAGCAGCAGCAGACTGGTCACCAGAACGATCTCCCTGGCAGCAGTGCGGCTGCGAATCATAATCGTCAGGATACCGCCCAGCATGATTATGAACATGAAGATAAACCAAATCATGAAGCCGTCCCCTCCCGGCGTTTCACTTTCTTCCGAATCCACGTAACGAACAGCAGCAGACACGGAATAAATACGCTGTATAGCAATGTATATTCAAAATCGTATCTTTGACTGAATTCAATATTTTCGACAACGTTATCATAGCCAAGCGACAATCCGGATATAAGCAGGATTAACGCCAGTGTCACCCAGAGCCGGCTTGAAATGCGGAACAGCTGGCATAGCCCCAGCACAGAGCAATAATAAGCGATAGACAATTTGATAAAGATAGCTGCCAGTAGAATGAGTGCAATGGTCGATTCCAAATGCTCAAAAAATGTCCCGACATGCACTTCCTGAGCAATGACAAACAACGGGTACGTATCATGAGAAGCACGGGGAACGCCCAATACGCCTATTGTAAAAAAGGTCGTTACGCTAAGCAGAAGCGTTGCGACTACAATGGCCAAAATAAAGCTTCGTTTCACTTTGGACTGTACGAATGGGAACAGCATTAAAAACACAAGCGCCTCCAAAAAAGGAAAGCCGAATATGTATCGTGTCTCCTTCAGCGTCTCCCAGACATTCATTCTAAAGCTGCCCTGGAACCGGCTCCAGTCCCACGCAACCAGCGCCATGCAGAAAATGAGCACAAAGGTAATCGCCATAATAATGAACAGCAGTTCCGATGATCTGGCAATGGTATCGATTCCTTTGACAACCGCATACGCCGAGATTACAAGTAGCATGACATGGAACATAGTCAGCGGCGTTATGGGCATTAAGGTCTGTTTCATAAAGTCGCCGACATTACGGGTAATGAACACCGACAGCTGAATGAAATAGGAGATGTACATAATAGCGAACAAACCTCCGATTGGCTTACCCGCTACTTTGGTGCAAATCTGAATAATGGACAATCCAGGATGTTGCCGGGCAAGCTTGAGCCAGATCAACGCCGCCATCACTCCTGCAGCGCCTGCCCATAGCGGAACCATCCAGGCATCCTGCTTGGCGACTGCAATAAGCCCTCCCGGCAGGAAAAAGAAGGAGGTCCCGGCAAGAAAGGACAAGGTCAGAACGAAAAATTGCCATACTGTCATGCTGTTATTTTCCATTCGACAGTCCCCCCTTGTACGGATCAATAATTTCTCCAACATCATTCACTGAGCTAGTGACAGTAAGCTTGAGCTTGGTTTCTTTCCAGGCATCCTTATTTCCCTGAATCGCTTTCCACGCCCCTCCGCGCTTGTACTTGATCTTATCCGCCAGACCGAACAGATCCCACTCTTTCTTAAGCGATTTCTGAAAAAGTCCTCCCGCTGTTTCGCTTACTTCTTGGTTGAATTGCTCCGTTATCCGGGATAAGTTCTCCCACGAAAGCTTCTCCGTCTGCTCATTGTTATGAATGGCCAAATTGGCCGTAATCCTCACATTCCATACCGGCACTCCATCGGTTTGGGTCAAGCTCTGCTGCACCTTGATTTTGTTAGCGGATAAGTCGATGCTTAGACTGTCCAGCTTAATCGATTGAAAGAAGCTATTCGTCTCGCCTTTTAATAAGTTGTAATAGCCGTTCTCCCGCAGCCCGATCTTGCCGATCATCCGGTCCTGCTTGAATACCGCGGCACCACTGAGAATTAGATTGCTGCGGTTAGCCTCAATCGTCTCGAAGCGCTTGGTTGTCAGAATTGGCTTATCGTCCCGCAGGCTGATAATTGGCAGAACCGTATACGTGGAGGATTCCATATTATCAACTAAATCCTTCACTCTCGATTTCATGCTGATTCTTCCGGTCGCCCTGTTCGTGTTATACACAAGGGACCGCAACGTGCGGCCAGGCAATTGCTCCAGCGGGGTGTAGGTCATCAAGACATCGGATAACTTGGAATCCGTAACGAACAGCAGCAGACTGGAGCGTCGATTATACTGCCGTTCGTAGAAGTTAAGAAACGGCCGCAGCCCTTTACTGGCAAGCTTCTCGGTAACGATATGGGTCTGATAGTGATCAGTGAACAGCCTGCGCGGCAAGCTCTCGGCGGACTTTTGGCCCATCTCTCCTCTTGATTTCCCCTCTATCTTGTACGTGTAGACCGGGGAAGTGCCTCCTCTGCCCGAATCATGGGCGAAAGCTGCCGGATTGACAATTTGATAGTAGACGATTGTGTTGCCAGTATCCGCATTCTCCTCCGATCCGACCAAACCAACGATCGCCAGCTCGTTGATTTCGGTCCGATCCCAGCATCCCGTCAGCGTACATAACACGATTCCGGCCAGTGCAAGCTTCCGGAATACCGATCTCATGAAAACCTCCTTCCCTTCTTCGGCTGATTGGTTTGCGGATAACTCTTCATCCACGGACGAGGCACCCTGACGAGCACATCCTTCCAATCGGATATGACTGCAGGCGCCACAGGCGACAGATAGGGAACGTTAAAAGATTTGATCGATGCTAGGTGAACAATGGTAAATAGCACGCCGCATAACACGCCGAACAGTCCCATTGAACCCGCCATCATCAGATAGAAAAACTGAAGAAGCCGCTGCGTAATGCCAAAGCTGTACGACGGTGCCACGAAGTTGGATATGGCCGTTATCGCCACGACGATTACCATAGCCGTAGAGACAAGCCCTGCCGTTACAGCCGCTTGGCCAAGCACCAGCGCGCCAACGATGGATATCGCCTGTCCAGCTATGCGCGGCATGCGAAGTCCAGCCTCCCGCAATACCTCGAAGGTAATCATCATAATAGTCGCCTCCACGAATGCCGGGAATGGAACGCCTTCCCGTTGTCCTGCAATGCTGATCAGCAACGATGTGGGAAGCAGTTCTTGATGATAGGATACGACAGCGACATACAGAGCCGGAACGAAAATGGATAGCATAAACGATAAGATACGAACCCAGCGCAGCAGGGTCGCAATATCCGCCCGTTGATAGTAGTCTTCAGGGGCAATAAAAAATTGAAACAGTGTAATCGGCCCCACAAGCGCAATAGGACTGCCATCCACCAGCACGGCTACGCCGCCCTCCAATAGATGAGCCGTCACAATATCCGGTCGTTCAGTGCTCAGCAGTGTAGAGAACGGTGAAAATGTGCGATCCTGTATCCATTCCTCCACATAAGCGCTATCCAGCACACTGTCCCCTTTCACAGCATGAAGACGTCTACGGAATTCCTCTACTACCTCATCAGAAGCCAAATTGTCCAGGAAAAGCAGCGCAATATGATTTTCCGTTTCCGTTCCGACAACGACTCCCTCTATATGCAGATGTACATTTTTGATCCGTTTGCGAAGCAGGGACAGATTGCTGGACAGCTCTTCGGTAAATCCCAACTGGGGCCCCCGCACCGTAGACTCTGTCAGTGGCTCCGATACGTCCCTGTGGCTGCTCTGAGATACCCTGACCATAATAATCTCGGGAGAACCGGACAGTATAACCAGACATGTACCCTTAAGCAGGCTATCTACGCATAGCTTGAGATCTGTGGTGCAAGCGATCGAGCTGAACGGCATCCTTTTCTGCAAAATGTTCTGCCTAATTTCAGGCGAGTCATTATCTTCCAATGATACTTTTTCGGTCAAAAATGAAAGCAGTTCTTTTTCAATCTTGTTTTTATCGGTCAACGTTTCCAGAAACACGATATAACAAGGAATATCCGGACTTACAACTAGCGAATGGATCGTAAGATCCGGCGGGTTATGCAGCGTATTTCTCAGCCATTCGATAAATGCGGGCGGGTCATGGTGGTCATAGCTAAGTTCCTGAACCTGATGCGGATCTTGATTTGACATACGCGAAGCTCCCATTCGTCAACAGTAATCTTCTTCCATTATGTCCAACCAGGTTTTGAATATGCACACATAGAGATCATCCACTCATAGTGTAGAACTAGAGAAATTTAAAATCGCTGAACCTGATTGCTTCTCTTCAAAATGGGTAAATTAGGTTTGACTTATGTAATGGAATAACATATTATATGAACAAGTATTCATATATTGTTTCTGAAAGAAGGGTTCTTCATGAATGAATATCGGATCAAAGGATTGTCCTGTGCCGGATGCGCACAGCGTATTGAAGACGAGATCAAACAATTGGATCATGGCGAAGAAGCTAAGCTCAGCTATAATTCTGGTAAGTTAACCGTGCATCCCGATGTATCCATGACCGCGATTAACCGGATCTTGAAATCAGACGGCGCCTATATTGCGAAGCAGGCAGATGATCACCATAATCACGAGCATGACCATGGCGATAGCGATCATGACCATAGCCATGGGGGCGGCAACTCGAAGATGCTTAAGCTTCTGGTCACCTCCGGTGTCCTCTACGCAGCGGCCTTGCTGCTGGAAGGCATGCTGGATCAGCAAGCCATTATCCTTCTTTTTCTAATGGCTACGGTCATAAGCGGATATACAACCTTCATCCGGGGCTTGAAAAATTTGTTCAAGCTCAAATTCAATATCGATACGCTAATGACGATTGCGCTCGTAGGAGCGATTGCTATTGGGGAATGGAAGGAAGCGACTTTGGTCGCCATCTTGTTCGGCCTTAACGAGCTGCTTGAGGGCTATGGGATGGAGAAGGCCAGAAGATCCATGGAAACCTTGCTGCAAGTAGCGCCAAAAGAAGCCATAAAGCTGGAGCAAGGACAGGAACGCATCGTCCCCATCTCTACTTTGCAAGTCGGCGATCTGGTGAAAATTAAACCCGGTGAGAAAATTCCCTCCGACGGAATCGTATCCGACGGAAGAAGCTCAGTCAACGAAGCCGCCATTACAGGCGAGTCTCTGCCTGTGGAGAAAGAAGCCGGCGAGCTTGTGTACGGCGGCAGCATTAATAATGAAGGATTGCTCATCGTGCGAATCGAGAAGGCGTACAAGGATTCCTCGCTTGCCAAAATTCTGCATCTCGTACAGGAAGCGCAAGAGACTAAAACGCCAACCGAGCTGTTCATCAATAAATTCGCGAAGTATTATACGCCGCTAATCATGCTTATCGCGCTGCTAGTTATGGTTGTTCCTCCCCTTCTATTCCAGGGAGATTGGATGACTTGGCTATATCAAGGGCTGTCCGTTCTCATTGTCGGATGTCCTTGCGCCCTTATTCTCTCCTCGCCGATTGCGATTGTTTCCGGCATTACGCGTACTGCCCGCAATGGCATACTCGTGAAAGGCGGCGTCTTCTTGGAACAGCTTGGCAAGATCGATACGCTGGCCTTCGACAAGACCGGAACGCTGACCAAAGGCGAGCCGCATGTCGCTCAGATGGAGGTCTACGATGAGAATCGCTTCTTCTCCGTTGCCGGCGCTATTGAGAGTTCCTCTTCCCACCCGTTAGCGAAAGCTATCATGAAGGAAGTGAATAGCAAGGGGATTGCCATTCCAGTGGCGGACGATATTAAAACGTTAACCGGCAGTGGCATACAGGCTCGTATGGACGGGCAGACTTATTGGCTGGGTAATGAAAAAACGATTGGTCATCTATCCATACCAGAATCCGTTCAAGACCGAATTAACCGGATGAAGGAAGACGGCTTGACGCTCGTGCTTGTCGCAGACGACCAGCAGGTGCTTGGCTTGTTCGGCATCGCCGATGAGATTCGGGAAGAAAGCCGCGCCGTTATTGCCTCGCTTCATCGGCTTGGCATTAAGCATACGGTCATGCTGACGGGCGACCATGCCAAGACAGCGGAGAAGGTCGCAGCAGCAGTCGGCGTGTCCGACTATTACGGAGGACTGCTTCCGGAGGATAAGGTCACTCGGGTGAAGGAGCTGTCTGCTCAAGGCACAGTTGCCATGATCGGAGACGGCATTAATGATGCCCCTGCACTTGCATCCGCGCAGTTAGGCATAGCGATGGGCAAAGGCACGGACAGCGCGATTGAGACTGCCGATATCGTCCTGATGCAGGATCACTTGGGCAAGCTGCCGGAAGCGGTATCGGTCGCTAAGCGCGTAAATCGGATAATCAAGTTCAACATTATCGTTTCGCTGGGCTTAAAGGTCATTGCTTTGCTCTTAACGATTCCGGGCTGGCTGACGTTATGGATCGCCATTCTATCTGACATGGGCGCCACTATCTTCGTCACTTTGGTCAGCTTGACGATCTTGATCGACAGGAAATCGCTTCGCAAGGGCTAGCTGCACCGCAAAGAACCTTCAACAACCGCTGAGGTTGCTGAAGGTTCTTTTGTCTAACCACAAGTCTGTCCCTAGTGATTCCGGCTCACCATGTAGTGCAGAAGCTGCTTCAGAAATCCGCTGGGTCGCCCCATCCCGCTAAGCGCATCTGCTGCCTGGCAATAATGCTCCCACATCTCTCTTCTGGCGGCATCCAGTCCAAGGATGGCGACAAAAGAAGAGATATTGTTGTCTGAATCCTGGCCGGCAGGTTTGCCAAGCGTCAACGTATCGCTCTCCGCATCCAATAAATCATCTTTGATCTGGAAAGCAATGCCGGCATGATAAGCAAAATCCTTGAGTCTCTCCATCTCCCCGTCACTCTCTTGAGCCAGAATTGCCGGCATGACCAGACAAGCTTCGAAGGCGATACCCGTCTTGTAATAAGAAACTGCCCGCAGCTGTTCCAGCGTCAAGGCCATTCCCTTGAACTGCAGATCCATCGCTTGGCCTATACTCATCTCCCCCGCTTTCTGGGAAGAGTATCTCATCAGAGTCAAAACCGTCTTCGGATCGAAGTCCATGAGCGAAGCTTGCTCCTGTATCGCCTTTTGAATCAGATAAAGTCCTGTCAGTTCTGCTGTTGCACTGTCGTGCAGCTGATGCAAGGTCGGCTTCCCTCGGCGCACCGACGCGTTATCCTGAGACGGAAGATCATCAAAGATTAAGGAGGCCGTATGCATATATTCAAGCGAGCGTATAAGCGGCATAAATGAGGACGGCGCCAGCCCGTACACTTGCACGCCTATTACCCAAGCCAATACGGGGCGCAACCGCTTGCCGTCGCCCTGAAGACTATAATTCGCAGCATCTATCAAAGACGTCTTCATTGGCGGTAAATCCGTGTCAGCGGTAATGAGAAGATGTTGGTTGATCTCCTTTCTCACGGATGCGAACGTAGTGTGGAAAGCGGCTTTCTCCTCGCGATTGCGCTTCAAGACCTCAATCAGCCGGTCTCGCAGCAGCTTATCATAGAAGTCAACGTCATCCGCCCTTTGTACCATTTGCCCCATAAGGCGATTAAATTCGGGATGGCCGGATGCCAGAATATCCATTAATTCGCTATACTTTTCCAAGCCGATTCGTTCCTTGCAACGCTTCAACCCATTAATCGCCCGATCCAGCATAACGTCCCTCGTCTTGCTGTCGCCATGATAGACCTTATGAATCAAGTGAGCAATAACGCTCCAATACAACTCAAAGGGATTGATCAAATCCGGACGCTGCTCGCGATAGTGGAGATAATACGTATAAGGCGTTACTGCACCGTCTCGCATATCGTCGAACACGTCTGCAAAATCATCCGCCAACTGATTATAAATACCGTAATAGAAAGTATGCTGCTCGAAACCTTCATCCTCAGGAGCGCTCAATACCGTTCGAACGATTAAGCGTGATGAGGAGGATTTCAGAATGATGGGCAAATAAAGCTCTTCATTCGTATACGCAGGGTTCGTTAACACTTTTCGCCTATCTATGTCCTGAGCATGAAAAAATACGTAGGACTGCTCAAAAAACGTCTGCAATCGTTCGGGCTTCTGATAATGTTTAATATAGTTAAATGCTTCGCGAAGCTCCCCATGAACATATCGAACCAGCTCCTGACTGGAACCGGACCAATCACATTGCTCAGGCACCGTCCCTTGTAGCAGCGAAGTACGAATCATCTCCGAATACTGCTCCTTCTCCTGCTCATCCAGAAGACCGCAATCCAGCAAATCATCGATAAACGGATAAGTCAGTCCATAGGAGTAGCCAAGTCTGATCGCTTCATCCAGCCTTCTGGAACGCTCAGCGGGATCCGTCTCCTCATCCAGATCATCCGCTACATGCAGGACGACTCCGACGATGATCTTGATCAGCTTGCGCAAGGCATGATCCCCGTCCAGCTCCTCTGGCAATCTGGAGGATACCATATTCAGCTTGCTCATGACCCATATCGCCGCATCCTCCACGCCTTCCTTCTGAGCCCAGCGATACAAACTTGCAAGGCTCAACTCATCCTGTTCTCCCGACTCTCCTTGCTTGGGAGACTGTATAATCTTTTCCTTAATGTCATTAACTACTCGCTGTATCTTCTGTTGCGTCTTCGGAGTGTCCAGCGCTTGGCCCAGATCTCTCATATAGATATAGGAGACGCTTCGATCCAAATAATCGTCCAGCTTGCCCGTATACTTCAGCCACTGAATATAGCGATCATAGTGGCGGGAGTCCGGCTTGCGTGCGCTTCGTGCCATGAACGACAGCACGGATTGGTGAATCGGATTTTTTTTCCAATGGCGAATATCATCAGTAAGAACAGTCCCATACGATTTGTCGGTCACTTGTTCCTGTAAGTCGGCCAAATAGTGAGCGGCTTTCTGTTCCGCCCGCCGATACCATGTATCAGCATCATCCATCATCGTCTCATTCATACAGTGGGTTCCCTCAACTTCTATCATGATAATAAAATCAACTTGTTCCATTCGAACAGATGAGGTCGCTCCATAGACGGATGACTGGGCTCTTTCTGTCTTAGCCAATCCGCATCGGATGATACTCACCACTATATACGCGAAGGAGTCATTTGGGTTACGAAGATATCAGTGGGAATGAAAGGGTATTGGGCGCTTGTTCGGCTGATTAGTATACATAGCTTCATATTTTATATATAATATAGATGATGTAGGTTCACGTGGATAAAGTCTAAGGACTCTATTGCAATCTCCCTACTCTTTTTTATGTTGTAGCCCATTCTTATACGGGAGGTGAAGCACGGATGAAAGAGGAGCTTGAATTATCCACACGAGAATTGATCATGAAAATGCTAAAAACTCAAAGTGAATTAAGCACCAAAGATATTACGGAGCAGCTTGGCATTACTGGTATGGCTGTTCGCAGACATCTTGCCGTACTGGAGAAGGAAGAGCTGATTGAATATACGACCGTTCGCCAGCCGATGGGTCGCCCGGTATCCGTCTACCGCTTGACGGAGAAAGCCGAGGATTTTTTCCCGAAGCGCTATCATGCGGTTGCTCTGGATTTGTTGTCCGAGCTGAAGGAAGAAGCCGGGGAAGAGATGGTTAATCACTTGTTTGATCTAAGGCAAGTATCGTTGCAGAAGCGATATCTGTCCAACATGGACGGCAAGGACCTGGAGAGCAAAGTGGCAGCGCTGGCTCAAATTCAAAGCAATAACGGCTACATGGCGACTTGGGAAAAAACTTCCGATGATGTCTATGAGCTAACAGAGTATAATTGCCCTATCTATCAAGTGGCCAACAACTACAATCACGCTTGCACCTGCGAGCTTCGACTATTCGAATCTCTTCTGGGAGCCGATGTGAAACGTACGGAATGTCTGGCCAAACAAGGCAAAAAATGCGTCTACCGCATTCGGAAGAAGTCATCTTCCGACCACCATGCTGTAGATTCTAATTAACGGCATCTGCGCTTCTACTTTATATACAATAGTATTCATTATGTTGATTATATAGATTCCAAGCGGATAGAGTAAGCGTCAACTTATGAGGAGTGTACCGAACATGGAAACAAAGCAACCTTACCGTATTTTATTGTATTACAAATATGTAACGATCGCGGATTATGAAGCATTCGCAGCGGAGCATCTCGCTTATTGCAAGGCGCTTGACGTCAAAGGACGCATCCTGATTGCTGAAGAAGGCATTAACGGCACATTATCCGGCACTATCGAGCAGACGGATGCGTATATCGCCCATATGCGCAGCAATCCCCTCTTCTCGGATGTGGTATTCAAAATCGACGAAACCGACCAGCATGCCTTCAAGAAACTATTCGTTCGTCCCAAGAAGGAACTGGTTACCCTTCGTTACCCTACCCCACTCGATCCGAACGTCATTAGCGGCAAACGCCTATCGCCTGAGCAATTCTATGAGCAACTCCAGCGTGATGATGTCGTCATTATCGACGGAAGAAATGATTATGAATACGATCTTGGCCACTTCCGCGGAGCCATTCGTCCTACAGTGGAATCCTTCCGTGAGTTTCCGGAATGGATTCGCAACAACCTGCCGGATGCCAAGGACAAAACCATCCTTACCTACTGCACAGGCGGCATCCGTTGCGAGAAGCTTACTGGCGTATTGATGAATGAAGGCTTCAGCGATGTCGCTCAGCTTGACGGCGGCATTGCTACTTACGGCAAAGATTCGGTCGTACAGGGACGTCTTTTCGATGGCAAAATGTATGTATTCGATGAACGCATCTCTGTCCGAATTAATCAGACGGATGAGGACATCATTGTCGGCAAATGCCATCATTGCGACAGCCCGACCGATCGCTACATTAACTGCGAAGATGATCTGTGCCATCGTCAACATCTGGTTTGCGAGGATTGTCTGGAGACGCACGAAAGCTATTGCTCCGACGACTGCAAGACAAACGACAATCTTCGGAAGCAAGCTCAGTAACAACAGTAAAAGAGCGTTCTTAACAGTATGAGTATACTCATATAGTTGACCGTCAGCTTGCCTGGTCAATAAAGGATGATAACTAAGAAGAGGCGGTGCCGGGGCGAAAACCCCTGCACCGCCTCTTCTGTCTTTCAAAGGTGTTTGAAAGGCAACCTATGACTGCTAGTTGAGAAAATTTAAGGACAACAGCGATGGAAAGAATAAAAAGCATTTTCTCCAGATAGAACGCTGTTCTGCAGCGGCTATTTCAACTTCATATGACTGCTATGCCCGGGAGACAATCGAGCCTGCGGATCAATATAGACCTTAGCATTGTTGACAGCCGTCGGCGCTTCACCGAATCCCACTGCAATCAGCTTCAGCTTGCCGGGATAAGTCGTAATGTCTCCTGCGGCGAAGATGCCCGGGATGCTTGTCTCCATTCGGGTATCGACTCGAATCGAGCCTTGCTGAACCTCGATCCCCCATTCCGCAATGGGGCCAAGCGATGAGACAAATCCATAATTCACAATAAGCGAGTCGCAAGGAAGAGTTACTTCCTCGCCAGTCCGTCTGCTTGCAGCTGTCATCCCTTCCAGGCGCTCATCACCAGATAATGCCTTCACATCCATCGAAGTCATCACCCTCACACCGGACTTCATGAGCTGCTCTACACTATGCTCGTGAGCTCTGAATTTATCTCTGCGATGAATGAGCGTAACGCTCTTCGCGATTGGCTCCAACATAAGCGACCAGTCGACTGCGGAATCTCCGCCGCCGCAAATGACAACATCTTGCCCTGAGAAGGCTTGCAGGTCCTTTATAAAATAATGCAGCCCTTTCCCAGCATAGGCTTTTGCCTCAGGCAGCTCCAGCTGTCTCGGCTCGAATGCCCCTACACCGCCTGCAATGATGACAGCGCGCCCGTAATGAACGTCTTTATCTGTAACGACTCTGAATAGTCGTTCCTCTTCCTTCACGACCTGCTGCACCTTTTCTTCCAGGTGCACCTGTACTGGGAACAGGCTTAACTGCTGCTCCAAGCGAGATACCAGTTCCCCGGCTGTGACCGCGGGAAATCCTGCAACATCATAGATGTTCTTCTCTGGATATAAAGCAGCCAATTGACCGCCCAATTGCGGCATGCTGTCAATAATCTTCATACTGGATTGCCGCATGCCCGCATAGAAAGCGGCGAACATCCCCGCTGGTCCTCCCCCGATAATTAACATATCTACGATATCATGTTGGTTTTCTGTGATCATAACGATTGCATTCCCCTTTAATACGATGATGTTAGCACTTCTTGGCTGTACCTCTGTATGTCGCAGTACGGAAGCTTGCCCCGCAGCCGCAGCTGGCTTTCACATTGGGATTGTCCATCGTGAACCCCCCGGTCATTCCCTGCCTTTGATAGTCGATTTTCAGACCTTCTAGAAACGGAACGCTCCCCGACTCTACTAACACTTGAAAGCCATTCATAGACACGGAAATATCCTCCGCCGTCTGTTGATCGTCAAAGCGCAGATCATAGGACAGGCCGCTGCAGCCTCCATCGACAACGCCAACACGAAGATACATGTGCTCAAGCTCCAAACTGTGCAGCATCTCAAGGATCTGCTCCGATGCATTTTCACTTATCTCTATCATGCATTTCAACCTCATTTCATATAGACTCCACACTTTTTATATGCCTTTATATAAAAACTAACTAGGTTGATCATAATCGTAATTTCTCGTCGAGTCAATAAATAAACTTTTTAAACGATAATATTGACTAAGTTGACATTCGTGTTTAAGATTAAGGTGTCACTTCCCTTACCAACGAAGGAGGAATCGAGCATGGCATTTGTCATTACTTCTCCCTGTATTCCGGAAAAAGCGGCTGATTGTGTGGACGTATGCCCGGTAGACTGCATTGTCGAAGGCGACGATCAATACTTTATTGATCCCGATCTGTGTATCTCCTGTGGTGCATGCGAGGCGGCTTGTCCTGTTGGAGCTGTTTTCGAGGAATACGATGTTCCACTCGGAGAGTCGCATTACATAGAGAAGGCCATTCGTTTTTTCCAAAACGCGTAGATGCGATGACTTATTCATAAGCAGCAACAGGACTGACCCGGGATCATTGGATGCTCCCTGGACCAGTCCTGCTCCGTCTTCTGTTATACAAACTATAAGAAAACCAACGTCTTCCAGGCGGATGTTCCGAATGGAACGATGACCGCCTGGAAGCTGGTAAACGATGTATTTATTCCTGTTCAATAAAGCTATTCCGTTCAGCTTCGATAGGGATCTTGTCTCCGGGGCAATTGTACCGTCACCGTCGTTCCTTTGCCTTCTTCGCTCATCACAGCGATGCGACCATGGTGGAGCGTCACAATCTTCTTCGCAATAGCCAGTCCCAGACCGCTTCCGCCAATACTGCGATTACGTGATTGATCCGATTTGTAGAATCGCTCGAATACTTTATCAAGCTGCTCCGGGGCAATGCCGATTCCAGAATCGGTAATGGTCAACTGAACTTCATCATCCGAAAAGGATAGTGTGATAACAATATGGCCGCCATCAGGCGTAAACTTGATACTATTGCCGAGCACATTCATCCAAACCTGATTGAGCTGATCACGATCAGCTATGATGGGGACGGCGCCCTCCCAATCCAGGTCGATTATGATGTTTTTGGCCCTCCATTGCGGCTCGCAAGTCACCACAACCTCACGTATTTGTTCATCCAGATGATAACGGGTCGCTTCGAATGGATGATGCTCTGAATCCAGCGACGCCAGCTTGAGCAAATTGTCGCTAAGCTTGGACAATCTGCCGCTCTCGGCAATAATAATATCGAGATAATGGCTCCGCTTATCCTCAGCTACCAGACTGCCATGTTTCAACGCCTTTGCAAAGCCGCTAATGGAGGTCAATGGTGTCTGTATCTCATGAGACACATTCGAGACAAAGTCTTGCCTCATTTGCTCCAATTGCTTAAGCTCCTTCGCCATCTCATTAAAATGATGGGTCAATGCCCCTATCTCATCTTCGCCAGTGGGTTTGACGGTGACATCGAAATCGCCTTTTGCCAGTCGTTTGGTCGCATGCGTCAACGCTTGCAGCTGTTTCACCAAATATCTGGCGGCCAGAACGACACAAACACTGCCAATGATCAGGCCGATCAGCAAGATGAGCAACATCATCCGATTCAGTACATCTTCATTCTGCGAAGAAAACTGCATAAACATCGCATGCGGCTGACCATCTATCGTGAATGGAAGTCCGATGTAAGTCGGGTCACCATTACTTGGGGATCGATACTCATTCCCTAGCAGTACATCACGTATCGCTTCGGGTTTGACCTTGACATGTTTTGTATCCGGAATGCTATAATACTTCACTTCTCCCGTCTCGCTGTACAACTGAATGGGATAAGCAGATATATTCACCATCCGCTGAATGAACGAATCCAGATGATCAGGCTTGGTTTGGTCGTAGAGAACCTTCATTTCCTCTCCGACCGCAAACATGTCATTCTGGCCGGTCGAATTAATCTCTTGCTTGAAGAAATAATAGCCGATCAGAAATGAAGATAACAAGCTGAACAAAATAACCGCCAGAAACGTAGCCATAATTCGAACGTACAAGGTTTTAATCATGTGACCACTAACCGATATCCCAGACTGCGAGCGGTCTCAATCTGGAAGGAGTCGGTCTCTCCGGAAAATTTCTCTCTCAGCCTCTTAATATGCACATCGACCGTTCGATCATCGCCTTCATAATCTTTTCCCCAAATATGAGCGATCAATTGCTCGCGGGTGAAGATTTGCCCCGGTTGATTGGCCAGCTTGAACAGCAATTCGAATTCCTTCAGCGGAAGACTGATTCTCTCATCGCCTCGCATCACTTGATAGCTCCTACGATCGAGCAGCAGGTCACCAAGCTGAACGGTCTGAGAGGATTCGATTCTGTAGCGCTTCAACAGAGCCTTCACTCTCATCACCAGCTCCAGCGGATCAAACGGCTTCGTCACATAATCATCCGTCCCAAGCTGGAAGCCCTTTACCTTCTGAGCGCTCTCACCTTTGGCTGTAACCATCAAGAGCGGAATATTGGCATCAAAACTGCGGATCTCCTTGCACAGGTCCCAGCCATTGATATGCGGCATCATAATATCAAGAATGACCATATCGACATGGGTGTTCTCCACGATGTCCAGTGCTTCTGCACCGTCCTTCGCCTCCACAATTTGGAACCCTTCCGCATTTAAAAACAGGGCAAGCAACTCGCGAATATGCGCATCATCATCCGCAATCAGAATTTTGGTCATTCCCCTTCATGCCTCCAATTACCCGAAGTGCCAGCCCAGCAGGTTCCAATGATAGAAGAACAAGCTGAATGCTACGGCTGCAAGTGCCGCCAGTGTGTAATGTACTCGCTTCACTGCGCTCCAATATTTATTCTTCCATACCCATACGCTTGCCGCCACCATTGCCGCTGCCATTATGACGAGCAGAATCGGCATCAACAAGTAAAGATGTAAGGAAGTTGTAATTCGGCTAAGCCGGTCAACCAGATCCATATTCAATACAATAATAAAAGTAGCAACGCCAGTCATTAGCGCCCATGCTGCGGTAGCAACCGACAATCGCTCAGCCCATCGTTGCGGCTTCGGCATCGTACGAATTTTGCGAATTCGGAACGGAAATACTAGCAGGATGGTGATACATACAATAGCCGAAACCGCTAGCAATGGCAACCACAAACTCGTACGGTTTATAAGAGGTGTACGCTCAAGCGGTTCTGATGAAAGAAAATCCATTAGAAAATGGGTTACCTTCCCTGATTCATCCGTACGAAATCCAATTTGAGTTGTGCCCCCGACGGCTTGAAATAAATTCGGTCCTATCGGAGCATAGCTCTGTTGCTCGTCTCCACTGCCAATTACTAAGCGATTACCGGACACTCCAATGCTGATCTGTGCCAAAAAGCTGTAAAACTTATCGATATCGGAGTGATTACGGCGCAGGAACTGATAAGAACCCGCGTACTTCTCCAAATCTTGTTCAAACTCAGTCGCTACTGGAGGAAAATCGCTTTCCTGGACGGGAAAATAACGATCGAAAAATTCGTGCGCCAATGCATAGGCAGCCGATCCCCCTTCACCTCCGCTGTATGATACAAAAATGCCGATTCCTTGATCGGGTACAAGATACAGCTCCGTGTTGAACAACGGGTCGGCGCCGCCATGCGAGATGATGTGTTGACCGTTCATTCTTAGCTCGTAGAAGCCGAGATTCATGCCGGGCAGCCGTTCGTCGAACTTAAAGGCCGGCGCATGCATAAGTTTAGCTGTCTCCGGCTCAAGAAGCTGTGTATGCTCATAACGTCCGTCTTGCAGATGGGCAATCATAAAGCGCGACATATCCATCGCCGAGACTGACCCCGATCCTGCCGGACGGAATCCGCCTTCGAATGTAAGCGGCTTGGTTACAAACCCGCCATTCTCGTACGCATATCCAATGGCTGCATAGGGAGCTAATTCCGCCGGAACTGGCTCTTGAACAGTAGCAAATTTCATACCCAGTCTATCGAAAATATTACTCTGAATATAGTCGTTATAAGCCATGCCGCTAATATCTTCAACAATTAATCCCGCAAGCGCCGTGCCATAATTGGAGTAGGCTATCATCTCACCTGGCGGCTTGACGCGTGCAGGCATATGTTTGGCAAGTGTCTCTGCGATCGATACAGGCAGCTTCGACTGATCTGTCGTTATTTGGTAGCCGACACCTCCATCCTCGAAGCCCGCCGTATGAGTCATCAGATGTCTCATCGTAATTGGCGCTTTATAGGTTGCCGGTATTTTCACTTCTTTCAAATAGGTGTTGATGTCCGCATCGAGATCGATCTTCCCTTGCTCGACCAATTGCATGACAGCAGTCCAGGTGAACAGCTTTGTTGTGGAGGCGATCCGAAATAGACTTGTCTCCGGGTCGACTGGCGTTTTTTCCTCCACATTGGAGAAGCCATACCCTTTCGCAAGCAGATTCTTCCCATCCTTTACGATGGAGATAACGGCGCCTGGAATTTTCATATCTTCCAGCTGAGCATTTATTATGCTATCAATAAAAGTCTCCAGTTCAGCGGCATCGTCCAGATTGGGGGAGCTGCCTGCCGCCTCGTCGACTGGCTTTATAGACGTAGATGTCTCCGCTGACACCGTCGTAGGCAAACCACCTATATTGGTCCCTGCCAACACAATCAATAGCATGAGAACAAAACGTTTTAAAAACAACTTACTCTTAGATGTAGACATCATTAACCCTCCAGCATTCAATAGTGTGATACGGAGCTCCGACTCTCTGAAGCGAGCTTATCATAGTAATATGAATGGAGAATGAACAGGGAGCGGAACAACAAAAAGGACACCGTTCCTAGCAGTCTGACGACTTTAGGATTGTGCCCTTCTCAACATTCCACTATGCTATGGTGCCAGTCAACGGTGCCGACTTGCCATTACTCTGCGTAGAGCTTCAACAGCTTCTCGGTCGTTACCGTCTCTTCCACGTCTTCTTTCTTCATAATGCCCTTCTCTTCCCAACAAGTGATGCATTTCTCTTCCGTGTCGCACTTATGCGCTTCCGGACAGGTGTAGCAGTATTTGATCATATTTTCCGTCACAACGTTAACCTTTATATTTGTTGTCATATCGCATAACCTCCCGCTATTTGACTCCTCTTGCTCAAGGGCGGTGTAAACCTATCCTCAAGTGTCCTTATTTGAAGAACAAGTCGATCTCTCTGCTGGCATTGTCTACCGAGTCAGAGCCGTGTATGACATTGGCGGCAACATCGAGACCAAAGTCGCCTCTAATTGTGCCGGGCGGGGCTTCCGCCGGGTTGGTCGGACCGATAATGGAGCGCGAATTCTGTACAGCTTTGGTCCCTTCCACAATCATGGCGAATACAGGCCCGGATGTAATATACTCCACCAGTTCTTCGAAAAACGCCTTGTGCCGAAGATGTCCATAATGCGTCTCTGCAATTTCTCTATCGATAAACTTCAGCTCGGCTCTTACGAGCTTCAGTCCTTTTTTCTCAAATCGATGGACGATGTCACCAATTAGTCCACGTTCTACGCCGTCTGGTTTGATCATCACAAATGCTTTTTCGCTCATCGACTTCTCCTCCTTGATGCCTACATGCGGCAAACTTCCTTCGGGCAATTCTCGCAATGGCACACTTCCCGAAGATATGCCAAGTCCTGTATAACCATATAACCATTGTGGTTTTGAATGACCTTTTCTCGCTTCAGCTCGCTCAACATGCGGTTGACACTTTCACGAGTAGCGCCGATCATATCGGCCAACTCTGTATTATTAATTTTCATGTCGATCAAGATGCCGCCGTCCGTTTCCTTGCCGTACGAATTGCCAAGCCGTATAAGCAACGAGCAAAGCGCTCCGGTTTTGCCGAACATGATCAAATCGCGGAATTTCGTCTGGGTCAGACGATGCATCAGTCCCATCCATTTCATGAATTCAATGGCAAGGTCGCTGTTCTGCCAGAGCAGCACTTCAAGGTCTTTCCTCTGAATGACACCGACCTGGACATCCTCGGTCACTTCCGCACTGAAGTTGTGCACCGATTCCAGAAACGGGTCCATCTGCCCAATCAAATCGCCTTGCTGATGGAGATATAGGGTTAATGTCCGTCCGTTGTCCGCCGACTTTGTCGTGCGAACTCGTCCCTGCATGATGTAATACAAATGATTGGCGGCATCGCCCTCCCAGAACAGGCAGCTGCCTTTCTCGAAGTTCCTGACATACATGATGCCTTTCAGCTTCTCAAAGCTTTCTTGCGACAGCAGGGGCTCCAAGCCTTCCGGTTGTCTTGCATTCATTCCCATATCGTCCTTCTCCCTCCGAGCGATTCATTTGTATCTATCATACCGTCGGATGAGTTTTTCGAACATCGGGGGTTTCACTGATCTTTCAAGGGTAATATCCCCTATATCTTGGAAGGGACTATTCTGGAACAATCAGGAAACCTCTGCCTATGCGTGCAGGGTTGCTTCCTTTCTGCCGATCTCGATCAATTGCCTTGCGCGGTCGACCTCCCGCTCCGTTGGGGTATGGACCTCATCAAGTGTATAAGCACGGCCTAGCTGCTGCCACTTATAAACCCCCATACGGTGATAAGGCAATAAATCAAGCTTCTCGACTGACTTCAGCTTGCTGACAAAAGCGCCTAACGCTTGAAGATCGCTGGCCTGGTCCGTTATTCCCGGGATGAGTACATGCCTGATCCACATGGGCTGCTTGCGCTCCGAAAGCCACTTCGCGAAAGTCAGAATCCGGTCATTAGGCTGTCTCGTCAGCCATTCATGCTTATCACGATCCAGCTGCTTCAAGTCGAGCAGTACAAGGTCTGTATAGTCCATCAGCTCTGCGGCATGACTCGGCTCGCAAAACCCTGAGCTGTCCAGCGCCGTGTGCAATCCGTATCGTTCCTTGCAAGCTTTGAACAATTGGGCGACGAAGGGGGCCTGAAGAGTAGGCTCCCCTCCTGTCACCGTAATCCCCCCGCCCGATGCCCGGTAGTAAGGCAGATAAGGTTCTATCTCCTGCAAAATTTCGTCCACAGTCACTTGTCTTCCCTTAGACGTATCCCAAGTATCGGGATTATGGCAGAATCGGCACTGCAGCGCGCAGCCCTGCATGAACAAGACAAAGCGAATGCCTGGTCCGTCCACAGTACCGAATGTTTCGATGGAATGAATCCGTCCTTTCATGCGGGTCACGCTCCTTTCCTGGTGACGTTCACGCTGCTCTAGACCTCGCCGTGGAACGTACGGTTAATAACATCCAGTTGCTGTTCTCTTGTAAGCCTGATGAAGTTGACCGCGTAACCGGAGACGCGGATCGTCAGCTGCGGGTATTGCTCCGGATGCTCCATGGCGTCCATCAACTGCTCCCGGTTGAATACGTTCACGTTCAAATGATGACCGCCGCTTAGCGCATAACCATCCAGCAGTGCAGCCAAATTAGCTGAGCGCTCCGCTTCTTCTTTTCCAAGCGCCTTCGGAATGATGGAGAACGTATTGGATATGCCATCTAAACTATGGGAATATGGAATTTTTGCGACAGATGCGAGAGAAGCAAGCGCTCCTTTCTTGTCCCGGCCATGCATCGGATTGGCGCCCGGCGCGAACGGCTCTCCGGCTTTACGGCCGTCCGGCGTGCTTCCGGTCTTCTTCCCGTATACCACATTGGACGTAATCGTAAGCACAGACATTGTCGGGATCGCACCGCGATAAGTCTTATGCTTGCGGAGTCGGTTCATGAAACCTTCTGTCAGCTCGACGGCAATGTTGTCGACACGATCGTCGTTATTGCCATATTGCGGGAAGTCCCCTTCGATCTCGAAGTCAATCGCAACGCCTTGCTCATTGCGAATCGGACGCACCTTCGCGTACCGGATAGCACTTAAGCTGTCTGCTACAACCGACAAGCCGGCTATGCCGCAAGCCATCGTCCTCACGATATCGCGGTCATGAAGCGCCATCTCGATCCGTTCATAACAATACTTGTCATGCATATAGTGAATGACGTTCAACGTGTTCATGTACAGCTTGGCGAGCCAATCCTGCACAAGATCGAACTTGGCCTTCACTTCCTCATAATCGAGAATTTCCGACGTAATAGGCGCAATCGCCGGTCCGATTTGCCCGCCCAGCTTCTCATCTACGCCGCCATTAATCGCGTAGAGCAGAGCTTTGGCCAAGTTGGCGCGAGCGCCAAAGAACTGCATCTGCTTTCCGATTCGCATAGCCGATACACAGCACGCAATGCCATAATCGTCGCCGAAGTGCGGGCGCATCAGATCATCGTTTTCGTATTGAATAGAGCTGGTCTCCGCCGATACACGGGCGCAATAGCGCTTGAAGGCTTTTGGCAGCTGCGTCGACCATAGCACCGTCAAGTTCGGCTCCGGTGCAGGACCGAGATTATAGAGAGTGTGCAGGAAGCGGTACGAATTGCGTGTAACGCGTGTCTTGCCATTAAGGCCCATGCCGCCCAGCGCTTCGGTTACCCAAGTCGGATCGCCGCTGAACAATTCGTTGTAATCCGGTGTGCGCAGAAATTTGACGATTCGCAGCTTCATGACGAAGTGGTCCACCAATTCCTGAGCTTCACTTTCCGTAAGCGTGCCTTCTCTCTGATCGCGATCGATATAAATATCAAGGAAGCTGGACACCCGCCCCAAGCTCATCGCTGCACCGTTCTGTTCTTTGATCGCGGCAAGGTAAGCGAAGTACAGCCACTGAACCGCTTCCTTCGCATTCTCTGCCGGCGCAGAAATATTATAGCCGTAGGTTGCCGCCATCTTCTTCAGCTCCGCCAAGCTGCGAGTTTGCTCGGAGAGTTCCTCACGAAGCAAAATAATGTCTTCCGTCATCGCATCCACTTCCAGTTGCAGCAGCTCTTCTTTCTTCGAAGCAAGCAGACGATCTACGCCGTACAGAGCGACGCGGCGATAGTCACCGATAATCCTTCCCCGGCCGTAAGCATCGGGCAATCCCGTAATAATGCCAGCTCTGCGCGCGGCGCGCATATCCGTTGTATAAGCATCGAATACGCCTTGGTTATGCGTTTTCCGAATATGAGTAAACAAATCGTCCAGTTCAGGCGCCAGCTTGTAGCCGTAGGCATCGCAAGCATCAGCGGCCATCCGGATGCCGCCGAAAGGCTGAACCGCACGTTTAAGCGGAGCATCCGTCTGCAGGCCGATAATTTTTTCTTTAGCCTGATCAATATAGCCTGGCGCGTGGGATGTAATGGACGATACCGTATTGACATCGATATCATGCACGCCGCCGCGCTCACGCTCTTCTTTTAGCAGCTGACTAACCTGTCTCCATAACGCTTCTGTGTTCTCCGTCGGTCCTGCCAGAAAGCTCTCGTCGCCTTCATAGGACGTAAGATTGCGTTCAATGAATGATGGAACGTCAATCCCTTTCTGCCAGCTTCCAGCCGTGAATCCGCGCCAAGCTGCAAGTGTACCCGGCCGATCCGCGATTTGCTTCTCTATCATTGCCATGATGAAACACCTCCGTTATAAGGTAAGCTTACGCTCTTCCGGCTCACTTCTCTATGACAAAGCTCACATTAACTTACTCAATGTGCGTTCATCGTGCTGCGAATCATTCGCTCGTAATCCTCCATCGTCTGGATGGACTGAATGAATCCGCTGTCGATGCCATACTCATTCAGAATCCATTCACTTCCTTTATGCCAATTCATTTCACTGAGCAGTGCTGACTTGCTGGAATAACCTCCCTTGAGCAGTTTCTCAATGGGTTCAGTACTAGAACGGTCGTAGACTCCGTGCAGGGGAATTGCTTTTCCCTTCACCCAAGGAAGCACGGCATCCATACCCTCTTGCAACCGGGACAATAGCAGCAGGGCTGCAGAAGCAGAGGGAAACGGCATATGACAGCCCAGCAGCCACACATGGCGGTGCTTCGCAAGCGCTAGTCCGGCATGCATTCCGCTTAGCAATCCTTGACCGATAAAGTAATCGGTAATGATACGGATATCCCGGTCCACGACGCGAAGAAACGGCTGCGGATCATTCGTAACGATTGTAATTTCGCTGCAGCAGGTCTGCATTTCGCGAATTTGCCGAAGAATCATCGCTTCCCCGTCAACCTCCAGTAAAGCCCGGTTGCGACCGTTCATGCGGGGATGATTGCCGCCCGCCAGAATTACGCCTGACATGAACATAATTGCTCCTCCCATCTGTAGATGATGAAAAAGGAGCTGCCGATCCCTTAGATCGGCAGCTTGCCCAGTTCTCTTAGAAGTTGCCGTAAAATGCGTTGCGGTAGACGTTTGCAAGCTCCGTAACAAGCGGCATCCGCGGGTTGGCGGTCGTACATTGATCTTCGAACGCTCTGTCGGCTAAATAATCAACCTTGGCTTCGAAGTCACCCGGGTCCACGCCAAGATCCTGGAACTTCTCCGGAATACCGAGCGATTGGTTCAGCTTGCGAATCGCTTCTATCAAGCTGTTCACACCTTCCGCCGTTGCGCGGGCAGGCAAGCCCAACATGCGCGCGATCTCCGCATAACGCTCATCGGCAATGAAATGGCTATATTTCGGGAACGAAGCGAACTTCGTTGGCTTCTGTGAGTTATAGCGGATTACGTGCGGCATCAAAATCGCATTCGTCCGTCCATGAGCCGTATGATATTCGCCGCCCCACTTGTGCGCAAGGCTGTGATTAATACCCAGGAAGGCATTCGCGAACGCCATGCCGGCAATCGTCGAAGCGTTATGCATTTTCTCGCGGGCCAGCGGATCAGCCGTATGATACGATTTCTCCAGATACTGGAACACGAGCTTGATTGCATGAAGCGCAAGGCCGTCCGTATAATCACTTGCCATCACCGACACATACGATTCAATCGCATGAGTCAGGACGTCCATGCCGGTATCCGCAACAGCGGTCTTCGGCAAGCTATAAACAAATTCAGGATCGATAATGGCTACGTCCGGCGTCAGCTCATAGTCGGCCAGCGGGTATTTCGTATGCCCTTCTTGCTTATCGGTAATTACGGCAAACGAGGTCACTTCCGAGCCAGTGCCCGATGTTGTCGGTATAGCTACGAACTGGGCCTTCTCTCCCAGCCTTGGATATTTATAAACACGCTTGCGGATATCCAGGAACTTCTGCTTGAGCGAGTGGAAGTCGGTCTCCGGGTATTCATAGAAGAGCCACATTGCTTTCGCCGCATCCATCGGGGAACCGCCGCCCAGCGCGATAATGCAGTCCGGCTTGAAGCCGTCCATCAGCCGCGTTCCGCGTTCGACAGTCTCCACCGACGGATCGGGCTCGACATTCGAGAATACTTCAATGGCAACCGGGTTAGTCCGCTTCCTCAAGTAATATTCCAGCTTCTCCACATACCCCAGCTTCACCATCATCTCATCGGTTACAACTAGGACGCGCGAGATGCCCGGCATCTTCTCCAGGTACTGTGTAGCACCTTTCTCGAAGTAAATTTTCGGCGGAATCTTGAACCATTGCATATTGACTGTCCGATATGCTATACGCTTGATGTTGAGCAAGTTCACAGCCGTTACGTTCGATGTAGTGGAGTTGTGTCCATACGAGCCGCAGCCAAGTGTCAGCGACGGCAGGTTCGTATTGTACAGATCGCCGATCGCGCCATGCGTCGAAGGCGAGTTGACGATTACCCGGCCCGTCTTCAGCCGATCTGCAAAAGCTTGAATAACCTCATCGTTCTGCGAATGGATAACCGAGGAATGCCCCAGGCCGCCGAAAGCAACGACTTCCGCTGCACGCTCGATGCCTTGCGCTGCCGTCTTCACTTTGTAGCAAGCCAGTACCGGGCTTAGCTTTTCGGCAGATAACGGGAACGCTGTTCCTACGCCTCCCAGCTCAGCGACCAGAATCTTCGTCTCTTGCGGTACTACAATGCCGGCCATCTCCGCAATCTTGACTGCCGGCTGGCCGACGATAACACCGTTGACCGCACACTTCTCGCTGTTGATGACAAGCTTGGAGACTGCTTCCGTCTCAGCTTTGTTCAGGAAGTAGCAGCCGTTGTCCTTCATCAGCTTGCGCACTTGATCATAGACAGGCTCTTCAATGATGACCGCCTGCTCTGACGCGCAGATCATCCCATTGTCGAACGTCTTGGATAGAATCAGGTCGTTAACCGCTTGCCTTAGGTCCGCCGATTGCTCAATGAAGCAAGGTACATTGCCCGGTCCGACGCCAAGCGCCGGCTTGCCTGTGCTGTAAGCCGCCTTCACCATGGCCGATCCGCCAGTAGCGAGTACAAGGGCAACATCCGGATGATTCATCAGCTGCTGCGTCGCTTCTACGGAAGGTGTAGCAATCCACTGAATACAATGTGCTGGAGCTCCCTGTGCCACTGCCGCTTTCAACAACGTCTGCGCTGCCGCCGCACTGCAATTTTGCGCGGACGGGTGGAAGGCGAAGATGATCGGATTGCGTGTCTTTGTAGCGATCAACGCTTTGAACATCGTGGTGGATGTTGGATTCGTCACCGGCGTTACACCAGCGATGATGCCCACTGGCTCCGCAACCATCCGATAGTTTTCATACGAATTTTCTGCAATGACACCAACCGTTTTGTCGGACTTGATGCTATGGTAGATGTACTCCGTCGCAAAAATGTTTTTAGTCATTTTGTCTTCATAAACGCCGCGACCTGTCTCCTCTACCGCCATCTTCGCCAGCGGCATGTGCTGATCCAATCCGGCAAGCGCCATCGCCTGGACGATGCGGTCAATTTGCTCCTGCGTCATGGACAGATAGGCTTCCTGAGCGGCTCTTGCGCGCTCCACCAGCTGGCCTACTTCCTCGAGAACCGAACTTTGAACATCTAATTGGCTTGCTTTTACCGCCATAGGTTTCTCCTCCTTGGAGATCTGGTATAGGGACTTCCATCTCCTTGATAACCTCATCTTAACGGAATGTCGATAGGAAGACGGTGACATAAATCACAATTTAATGGAAATTTTATTGATTTTATGAAAATAAATAGTCCAGGTCGGTCAATATTTCCTCCGCCAGCGGAAAGATCAGCTCTTCCTCCATTTGGAAGTGTCCAGTCAAAATCAGACAACCTTGCGTTAACTGGTCGCAGCCGTCCTTCAACAGCTTCATAAGCGTCAAGTCTGGGCGACCTTGATCCAGCATCAGCATGCCAATTAGCGTGCGGCTCGATTGAAGGAAGGACTCGAAAAATTGCAGTGCAAGCTCGTGATCCTTCTCCAGTACCCAAAGGGATGGCAAAATAGTCGGTTCATCCTTCTGCTTGTAGTATCGAGAAAATACGGGAAACAGCTCTTCGTCCTCCCACTTCGCATGACGCTCCAATTCTTTCAGCAGCTCTTCCGCTTGCATACGAAGCTCCTTCAACATTTGCAACGTGCCATAATCGCCATTGCTGGCAGCTGTTCTTGCACTAAGCTCGCCTAGTGAGACACAACTTGCCTTTAATTGCTCGTGCTCCGTCTGTAATCGAACGGCCAACTGCATGAATGCGCTTGGCCTGGCAGAATCGTTGGGGTCTAATTTCACTGTTTTAGACGGGGTATGGAACATCATCTCCACCTCCAAATAAATAGATTGAATCAGCTCATTGTCCCCTGTAGTATAAAGGCTTGACGGCGGCCACGCTGTGAGATAGATCACCATGTTGCGATAAGTCATGAATTGTTTTCCAATTTCTATAGATGCTCGTAATTCACTTTCTTAAAGGCAAACCATGGCTAAAGCGCAAACTGCGCAAGACCTATTCTTCCGATCGCTGTTGTATCCAGATTCCCTGAATCAACCTTTAAAGGTTGGAATCCGGATACAAAGGCGAACGCTGCCGCTTCTACAGAATAGGTCTTGCTCCGTTTGTTCCAGCCATTAGATCATTAGTGCAACGAATGATAGAGCATTGAAAAATAACCTGAACCTTCCTGACATAGCTGTCTCGAAGCCGCCAAAATATCAGCAACGAGATGAAGGGACAAACCTTCGTCCTCAGACTGCTGAATCAGACGCAAAAAAGTGGCGATGTCAGGAATGTAACCCTGAACACCGCCACTTTTATAATCTAAAAGGCGTTAGCCGGCATTAAGCATGTGAAGTCGCAGGGAACAATAGATGCTTGTCCTTAAGGGGCCACGAAGGCCGGACAAACAAGGTGTCGTCCTCATCTGTGATAGATTCAACCTGAAGCTTGTTCAAGTCGTAATCCGGCGTAAAGTGAAAATGAATGGTCTCTGTCTGATCCGATATCAGACTCGGAAGAATGGTATCTATGGCTATGCTTTTGAGGCTTATGATATCGAAGATATGCAGTTGATCCTCTTCATGCTTGAACAAGACGATTGCCTCAAACTCTTCGAAATAATAAATATCTTCTGGGAAAATGAGGACAAAATAAAACATCAGGAGATGTTCGTTATCAATTATGCCGAGCTTGGATGAGACCGGTACTCGCTCTGATGCAAATGACGAAAGAATTCGGCTGTCTTTCGAGGATTGGATATCCATCCGGCGAGGCGTAGATAGCTGCTCTGATGAACGCTCCAGCTTTTTAACGCTTACCGAGAAACGGCTTTCAATTACTCGTTCAAACCCAAATCTCGGATAATACTCCTGAACGGATTCATTGACGAATAAGTATATGAAATCAAACTCCTGTTCATAGAGTTCAAGAATATACCTCAACAGCTTCCCGGAAAGACCCTGATTGCGATAATCAGGATGCGTCATGACTGTGCCAATCTGCAATGTGTTATACTTCACACCATGCGAAACGACGACCATTTTGTTAACGGAAGCATTAGCAATGACCTTGCCGTTATCAACATAAGAATAGCAAATATATTGATCATTCCAGCAGCCCTGCTCGTACCACGCGCTAAAATCCAATCCGAATACCAATTTCGCCAGATCATTAAAGCTCTCTCTATAGACGTTATCATTCTTGTAGTCTTCTATTCGCAAATATTCTCTCATTAGAAATCCTCTGCTTGCACTTATTCTAGTTTCCCGGATCAAATCCAGCCGACTGAACATCTTTCCAGTCTTTATTTCGTGCAATTTCTGCATCATTCCCTGCAAAAGCCGTCATCGCATCACGATCATCCGTCAATTGATACCTCATCCAAGCTGTCAAATAACCTCTATGCTTGCCGCCATCGCCTTCAATAGCGGTGTGGGCCGCGCCCTTTGCCATGGCCATTATGACGGGTATATCCGGATTGGCAGTCTCCAGCGCCAGCTTATTGGAAGAGGACGGTGATACAATAAAATCACGCGTACCGCCCATAATGAAAAATGGAACCTGAAGAGCCGAGGTATTATAAATGTCCTCCGGATCGCACCATTTCAAGTCAGGCAGCGCAATCGAGACCACGGTGCGGATTGCAGCGCCGGTATCATGATTGGTATGAGCATTAATAACACCTGTGGAGCCTTGGGAATGACCGGCTACCGCTATTTGATCCGTCTGAATCCGCTGATAGAAGATACTTGCCGGATTATCGTTCTCTGCAAGCATATAATCAATCGAGCCGGCAATTTCTGTGCCCGTACCCGTCGTTGTGCTATACGTATCAATGACTACGAATCCCCATGAGGCCAGATGAAGGAACAACTCCGCATAATTTTCCGGCAGCGCCCCTGTTCCATTACCCCAAGCGATAAGCGGATGCGCGGTTTGAGCTCCTTGCGGATAATAAACTTTATACTGCTTTATCCCTTGTTCGTCAGTTATCTCGATCGTATCTACCTGGTACTCGCCGATTGCTGCATACTTAGCCTCAATGCTTCCCTCTGCATAGGATACGGAAGCCGAGTTGGCAAGGAGGTACATAAGGACGGCACATGTGATAATAAGCAGCAAGAGGAAACCCATCGTTCCTATTGTCCATTTACTTCTAAGTATTCTTTTCAATTGCAGCATCTGTACTAGCAGCCCCCATGTTCACAATCTCGATTTTCAAACGATGCAAACCAATTAAATTGGTTATCATTAGCTTATCATAGATTTTACTCTCAATCGAACTCTATTATATGAACGTATGTTGAATTATTTGTTCTTGTGATAAGATAGGTCTGGCATTTATTTTTCACTCGGAGCTGGAGCTGATCATCATGTATATTTACTTATTTGAAACACTGCTTTATTTGTCCTTTGCCTTTACAGGCGGATTTATTCTGCTATTGTTCGTGCCTGAGGGCTCCAAGCCACAAATGAAAATACCTTTCGACCTGTTTCAGTATGGCTTATTGGCTATTCCTGTGTTCTCGTTCATGTCCATTCTCCGAACAAGCTTTATTCTTCGCGCGTTTGCGGAGAACATGCCCTATTATGAGCTGCTCCTCATTGTGTTGAAAGACTACAAGTTTGGCAACGCATGGATTTGGATGCTAATTGGCGGTGCCGCCATGTATGCCATTGCACAGCTTTTTCGGCCAAAGATTCATAGATTCAAGTGGCTGCTTGCCGGGATATGGTGCCTAACCGTACTCGCTCATGGTTGGGCCAGCCATCCTGCAGGCTTCTCAAGCTTGGGTTTCGTCTATCAATCTGTCCATGTTGCCGCGGTATCCCTATGGCTTGGCGTCCTCATTCTGGTCGCCTGGTTTACAAGCGGAAGCTTGAATTGGAAGCCCTTTGTCCGATGGTACACGCCGATGGCGGTCAGCAGCATGCTCCTCATCGTGTTTGCCGGCTTCGCTATGATGTATATTTTGGTAGACGGATATTTTCGCTCATGGGGAATTAACTACGGCGAAGCTCTACTGCTCAAGCATCTCGTCTTTTTGCCGCTATTGCTACTGGCCTTTATGAACGGATTTCTAACGAAAATAAGCAAACAAGGGAAAGATGAACGCAAGTTGATCCGCTGGCTTAGGATAGAGACTGTTATCGCGTTGGCGATTCTGGCGATTACAGCTTATATGGGTATGCAGGAACCTCCGCATGAAGGCGAATTTGAAGACCCGGTCCCTTCCGGATTGTTCACTTTGCTGCACGGAGATGTGTCGCTGTTGAACATGCGATGGCATTGGAACCTTCCATCCGTCGTTCTAATTCTTGTTGGAGGAGCGGCTTTAAGCATGCTTTTTTCCAGTTACAAGCGAAACAAACATAGCCATTTTTCACTACTTGCAGCTCTTGCTGTGATATGTCTATTTCTAGGTCTTCTGCTTGCTGTTCATTAGTGTAAAATAGTCCGACATCAAAAAAACTTCCGTGCAGCTATGCGCGGAAGTTTTTTGATTGGAGCCATTCGGCCAGTTCATGCTCGGCTAACACCTCATAGCCTTCTCGTCTCAGCAATGCAGTCGTTACCCCGTACCCGGACTGCTTCGTATTCTGGAAGGTGCCATCGTATATAAACGAGCTTCCGCAAGAGGGGCTGCCTTCCTTCAATACGATATGAGTCGCGTTATGCTTTCTAGCAAGCTCTACAGTCACGAGCGCTCCTCTTCTATACATATCTGTGACGTCTCTGCCCGACTTCTCGATCACTTGGGCTCCTCCGCTCCACACGTCATCGCCAAGTCCGCCTACAATCTCGGCAGGTTCCCGCGGTGTTGTGAATCCGCCCAAAAGCTCCGGGCAAACCGTCACGGCGATACCTTGTTCGACTAAATCCCGAATCGTCGTATCGAGCGAATCCGTCCCGTTATATCGAACTTTCAAACCGGCCAGACAAGAGCTAACCAATAGTTTCATGCTGTAGTCCTTTCTGTTGACCAGTCGCTCCATTTTACAAAAACAGCTTCATTCCCTCGTGACTCGCTTCAAATCCTAAGCGATGATAAAACCGATGGGCATCGCTTCTTGATTTATCTGTTGTCAACTGTACCAGTTGGCACTTCTCTGATCTGGCGATATCGATCGCTTCCCTCATCAAGGCTTGGCCAATCCCTCTTCCTCTATACACTCGATCGACACGCACGGCTTCAATGATTGCACGTCTCATCCCCAGTCTGCCTAATCCAGGTATGATGACTAGCTGAAGACAACCGATAATGGCGTCTTCTTCAACAGCCAGCACAATTTGATTGCCGCCTTGCGCTTCCATCTCTGCAAATGCTTCATAATAAGCCTCTGGCAAAGGATCTTCATAACGCTCTCGCTTAGAACCCCATTCATCGTCGGCAAGCATGCGGACAATTTCCCGCACATCTGCCCTCTCTGCTTTTCTAAATTTCATGGTATGACTTCCTCCTCTGGCTATAAAAATATCGTCCGGACATCGACTAGACTTCTATAGTACCATTCCGGAGACAATCTTTCACTCTAGAACGTTCCAATTGTTGACCAGAAGCATTCTTAGCCATTGAAATAACTTAACCAGCAGCTTCCATGCAAAATTCTCCATTATCGTTCCTCCGCCTTGCTTCTCCATTTGACCTCTCGGTTCACGGCAACCTGCCTAACACCATAATAAATAGCTAGCGCACCAATGAGAATCAATACGATCATCGATGAATGGAATATAAGCATGAGTATAAATGCGACTGCCAGGGCGATCCCGCTCCCTTTTAAAAACCTGTTTTGAATAAGAACGACTCCTGCTCCAATCCCGATTAAGGCATTCATGGTCAAGAAGCTATTCGCAAAGGCAACGAGGTTCTCCAAGTCGAACACACCCGCTTGTACAAGCAATAATACGGCTAAATTTAATAAAAATACGGCAAATACCGCGATAACCGGTACGTTATGTCTGGAGCGTCTGCCCAGCAGCTTCGGCAATACGTGATCCGCCGCTAATGAAGCGATCAGACGTGATAAACCTCCGACATACAAAAAATACGTGGAACAACAGAGAAATAAAGCAATTATAGCCATAATGAGATTGCTCGCATTTCCGAATAAGGAATACACAATGGCTGTGATAGTCAATTCTCCACTCCAAACCTCGCTGAAATCCGCCCATTGGATAGCGGCGGCTACAACAAGGTTCACGATGGATATAGCCGTAATACTAATTAAAATCGCTTTGGTGATCGTCTGTTTAGGATGGATGACATCCGCGCTGTAATTACCGATAATTTCCCATCCGAATACCGCCCAGAACAGAATGAGTAATGCGTAGCTGAAATCTGAAGGACTGAAGCTGCTGGCAATGACCAATGTCTTGGGAGCGTCCAACAAGCTCTTGGCTCCTCCAAGGAATAAGACGAGAGCAGCTATAATGGACATGCCGAAGGCAATCTTGCCTACCAGATTTATTCTGGCTAGCAGAAACAGAATGCAGACCGGCAACAACAAGTAGCTGACCGTTAAGTCTGAGGCGATATTGAGCTTTTCAATATATTGTCCCGCTGTCAGCAGCACTGCCGAAGCACCAAAAGTAACGCCGATGATCAAATAAAAGGCGGCCAAGCGCTTCACATACACACCAAACACATGCTCAATAGCATTCGTTGCCCCTCCGTCACCCGGGAATTGAATACTAAGAAAACCAAAAATAAGCGCTACAATAAAGCTGATGACGATAATGAACGCCCATGCCGCAATGGCCCAATCCCCTGCTATGCCATACACAATTGGCGGCAATATAAATATCCCCGAACCTAAGATTGGCCCGATGATAAACCCGCTTAAGGCTAACGGTCCCATTTTATTCTGTTTCACAATCTGTCGTCTCCCCTGCGTATCATCATCCATTTCCAAGATATGTACATGAATTATACTTGACCTATTGATGATGTGTTAGCACATAAAATATGCCATTCGTTATCGATTTTACCGATAACGAATTGACCGATTGGTTAAAGGGAGGGTAAGATGTGAACGAAGAGATTTAAGGAGGTTCTAAATGACTTTCCAACAACTTAAATATGCCGTGGAGGTTGCCAAGTGCCGCTCCATAAACAAAGCGGCAAGCAATCTGTTCGTCTCACAATCCAGCATAAGCAGCGCGCTGAAAGAGCTGGAGTCGGAGCTTGCTATTTCAATATTCACAAGAAGCAATCAAGGCGTCGAATTAACATCGGAAGGCAGGCAATTTTTAAGCCAAGCCAATTCCTTAATTCAACGCTACGAGTACATTCAAAGTCTCTACGCTTCCGAGCAGGTTGCTTCGGAACTACAGTTTTCAATATCGACCCAACGCTATCCCTTTGCGGTTGACGCATTTGTGCAGCTTGTGAACCGGATTGATGACCCTCGATTTAACTTGACGATCCGGGAGACAAGCATGGACAAAGTCATCGATGACATCTATACCTCGGTATCGGATATTGGCGTTATTTTCACATCCAATTTGACTGAAAAAATGATCAAGCGATTTCTGCAAACTAGAAATATAGAATTTCATCTCGTCAAAAAAATTCAGCCTTGTGTCTATGTCCGAAAAGGACATCCCCTGTCCGGGAGTCTCTCCTTAAAGGCAGAACAGTTAACGGATTACATCTATATGGCATTCGAACACAAGCAAGGTGAATCGATTGATTTCTCCGAAGAATTCAACTTGATTGCGTCCCGTCAGCCCAATAAGGTGATTGTCGTGAATGATAGGGCAACCGCTGTCAATATCGTATGCAATACGGATGCCGTCTCCACGGGAAGCGGATTGCTTGTAAAAGAATTTATGGATGATCGAATTATGTCCATCCCGCTTGAAGGCTATAGCGACAAAATGAATTTGGGTTGGATCAAGCTGAAAAATCGGCAACTGGGCGAAGAAGGCGCGTTATTCGTAAACCTGCTGCACGAGTCCATCGAGAAGGCCATCCTCTTCACTGAGAAAGTCAGGGCACAATCCCGATCCTAACCTGCCGTTAGTACTCGGCTCATCCATTCCGAATCACCTTCTTGCAGCTCATACCATGTCTCATTCTTCCCATCTATAAGCTGTGCCTGATTCTCATAGATGTTTAATTGGATCTCTTCTCTGTAATAGAAGAAAGTAAGAGAGAGGTCTACCGTCATTAAATGGACAGGTTTTGCAATAATCGTCTTATCCAGGTTGTGAAACGCCTTCGCCATAGCAAATATTCTCTCCGCTCCTGTTGTATACTGATCCTGATTCGATTTCAGAAGTCCGCTATCGATCATTTTCATGATTGTCGATTGATCAGCCGATAAGTAGGATGGCGGGTTCATAAAAGCTTTTGCCAATTGATAAAACCTTTGGTCCACTAAATAATATAAATACGGATCTATTTCATCAAATCTCATCATGTCTCGCTTCAAAATTTGTGCTTTCAACGAACCCTGATCCGTAGTTAAATACAATTCTACTGGTTCCACATCTCCCATTGGAGGACTGCCTAGACCTGCAATTTCTTGAATGTAAAATGGATACGAAACGCTCGAAAGGATCTTCGGATCTGTAATTGAAACAGTTCCCCCTTCGCCCTTGAACTCAATACGCTCAAAAACAGGATTATTCGACAAGATGGCGAGTTCCGGATATTTCTCAAAATCAGGTGCTGCCAAGCCTATCGTATCCAGCACCTTATTTAAAATGTCATTTCTTTCGTTGGAAGCCCGAAGCTCGGCCTGCACCGATTCCAGCTGAGCGCGTAATTGCGCAAACTCGACCTCCATTGGTGAGCTTGTTTCTTCCATAGTGGTTACTTCATCAATCTTTGTACAGCCTGAGACGAGTAATCCGATCAACATGATCACGAACAACAATCGCTTCTTCACCCGCTCCGCCTCCTGTTATCATAAAACTGAACTTTTACCCCGCTTGTATAAATGATTGCATCATATCAACTCACGACTATGCTGTAACTCTCCATTTCGTCAGCATTTTTCACAACATGTATAAAATAGAGGATTCCTTTGTCACTATCAAAAAAATGATGTTCAGGTTCAACTAAATGGTCACCTAATTGAAGTTTTAATTTTTCGCCGTCCTGTACAAGCCCATATCCGCCTAATATAAATGATGATTTGGGCACTCCGCCCTCCAGGATCGACAAATATGAAGATGCAAGCATCATGAAGGGGCTATTGTTCTTTTCCGCCCACTCATGGCTAATCTCTATATAACGATTTCCTGAATTTTCAATAAAGAGGATTCCAGCTTTAGAGGATTTCGAGTAAAGCACAGCGCTGCCGTTAGGATTACTAAGCTGTTGCGTCATGACGACTTGATCCATCTTGATTCCTCTCCATAATAAAAAGCCCTTCAAGCTGTATTGGCTATAGACGATACCTAATATGACACCTATAATTATGAGTACACTACTGATCAACAATACTTTTCTAATCTTCATAAAAACCTCCTTGTTTGAAAACCACCCATTTGACCACTAATAAACCCTTGCTATATATACCATTAAAACAGCTCGAACATGTAAAATGTTGCTTTATTTCCAATTTTATATTAAGCAAGCGTAAAAAAACGGATGCTCAAGGAACATCAGCTCTGTAGAGTTATTTATCAGTTAGACTATTCGTGAGTTGTAAAAGGGGGCCAACCATGAAAAAGATTATGATAATGCTGTTCGTGCTGTGTTCTTTTATGACAGCGTGCACAAATAGGGAGAAAACAATCAATTTAGTACATATAAAAAATTTATTTGAGAAGCATGGGATTCTATTAGGAGAACAAGCTTTAAACAAGAATAATGTATTTCAAATGACTTTAAATGATATCGAGCCTGAATCTTATCTGATTAATGATAAACAAATCATCAGTATATATGTATATGCGTCCAGTGAAGGTGTTAAGGAAGGAATAAAGGATTTTGAGTATAAAACAGCGACAGCGAATCTCGTACCACATAGAAGATATCAAGCCGCAAATGTCTTAATGTTATATAGTTTTGAGGGCAATCCTGAAGATGATCGAATTGAAATGGTTGTGAAGGATATGAAATCTCTTGTTGAATGAGGCAAACATAAAAAAACTGATGTCCAAGGAACATCAGCTCTGCAGAATTCATTATCAGTAACCATTTCTTGATTGCTATGGCACATCCTTCACCAACCGAATAAGCTGGCGCTTCTTCCATGAAAAGGGCTTATGCTCGCTCCATTCCGAGATCGTACAGTTTAGCTCCAGCTCCTTAATTGGCTGCTCCTCAAAACGTTCAAGACCGTCCGCCCAGCAGCTGTACAGCTCTACCTTGTCCCCTGTTTTCATTTGCTCGTCCAAATAGCTTAGCAGCGTGCTTACACACTTTTGACTTCCAATGTATAAATGCGGAATCTTTTCCTGCAAGGAATCATCGATCGTGTAGGAGCCGCCTTCAGGATTGACTTGATATACGAATGGCAAAGTAAACACTTTTGCGACCTCCGCATTGTCCAGTCGAACGACGTAGATGCCCGCCGCATCCTCCTCCGTTTCAAAAACTTCCATAAGTTGCTTGCCCTCAGGGTCCTTCTCCAGCATCACTTGCATCCCAAATTGCTCTCTTGCCGACGGATTCACATTCGTCAAATACTCCATAATCGTCATGACCTGCTTTTTATGACCAAAAGAGCCTGTAGGCAGCTCATGATTGGCAGCTATGTAATAAAATAGACTCATGCTCCGCACCTTCCTTTCATAACCTCGATGAAAGAGTTGAATTGACTTATCCTTATGCTTTTAGACGCTCTACTAACAGAGGCAACGCTGTCTCCATCCAAAACTTCGGGCTGATATAGCCGCTTGACATGCCACCATGTGCATATTTCTGTACCAAAAATGGCTCTTGTGTGCTATCAAGCGACACGCCCGTCAACTGTTCAAAAGCAAGAAAAAACTCTAATTCGAATTGCTCCGCCGGGCAAGGAAGTTCCTTATTTGAAAAATATTGTTTCAAATCTTCCCAAAGATAAGGATCTCCTCTTGTTCCCCAGTGCAAAGAGTACTCCTCAAAGAGATCTGATACCCCTTTATCCATAGAGATCCCCCCCTCCATTTAGTCGCCGTTACTCTTTTCACTCAGACACCATCTCAAACGCTATATCCTCATACTCATCTGCAGCTTCCTGAAACAACTCAACAAAAGCGGTGTATCGCTCCGCTTGATCGGTGTCGGCAATCCATACGATTCGCAGAGGCAGCGGCACGATGCCCGTCACACTATCCCATAATGCATCCAGATTGCGGCCATAAAACTCAGGAAGCGAGAGTCGCTCCTTGAGCCAATCATGCACATCCGAAAATTGTTCAGCATCAGATTGCTTAAGCTGTATCGTCCTAATCATGAGGTACGCTGCCTTCCTTCGTAATGTCGGTAAATGATTTGTAATGATCCCTTGTCATAAAGATCAGACCGTCGCTTGAATATAAGATGCGATCAGCCCCTCGTCTGCCACCCTTATAATGAATATCGGCCTCATACCAATTTCGATTTTTCGCTTTAGGCAACAGCCCCTCACGATTGCCGAATCGATCGCCGCCAATACTTTTGCCTGGCGCTACCTTGTCCAGATTACCCTCTGACGGAACCCACCCCAGCTCTTCCGCTTCCTTCTTCTTTATAAAGTTAGGGGGGAGCTTTTCATGCTTTCGTATATAATCCGAGACCCCTTTGAAACTCGTTAGCGGCTCTTCTTTTTGTTCTGAAGCTCCGCTTGAATGCTGAGGCTGCCCAGACACGTTCAATAATTCGTCAATCGTTGCGCCGCAGCCGCTTAACAAAACGGCTAAAGACAATAATACGGATATAAACCAAACCGGCTTGAATCCCCCTGCATACTTGCTCCACGCCTTCAGCATAGTATCATCTTCCCCTTCCGTTACTGCAATCGCTCTTCATCTCTCTTTTACAGTAATGAAATCTATCTTACATGATTCAGGCATAAAAAAACATGCCCCTCCATCTTGGGAGTAGGCATGTCTTCGATTTATGGATGATTAAGCACCTTTAGGACGCTCTTCTCCATTCAAAATAAGCCGGAATGTAATGTCCGCATGCAAAGAATCCGATACCGAGCAGTATTTTTCCTGACTCATATCAATCGCTTTCCATATCCGGTAATCCGGCAGCTCGCCCTCCACGTGGAAAATGAGCTCAATCGCTGTAAAGCCAGCAGGCTTTTCTTCTCTCCGGGTGCCGTTGGTTTCCATTCGAATGGTTTTTACTTGTTCAAGCGACTGATTCAATATCATCGTCACATCAATGCCCATACAGCCAGCAAGTCCGGCAAGCAATAGCTCCATCGGTGTAGCGCCTTTGCCTTCTCCTCCGTAAGCTGCTGTAGCATCCATATGAATCGGGTAGCCGGAAGGGCCTGTGGCTGTAAAAGCGCGCCCGCCTTCCCAAAGCGTAGTAACGTTCATAACGATCTCTCCTTCACAAAATAATAAAACAGGATTAAACCTTTTCTAAAACAGGTGACAAGCCGCATAGTGCTTCGATCCGATTTCCTTCAAGTCCGGCTGGAGCGTTTTGCATTGGGCCATCGCCTTCGGACATCTCGTATGAAATGCGCAGCCGGATGGCTGATTTCTCGGGCTTGGGATGTCGCCGGCAAGCACAATTCGTTCACGCTTCAAATTAGGGTTTGGCACTGGAATTGCAGATATGAGAGCCTCTGTATAGGGGTGCAACGGGTTGTTAAATACCTCTTTTGTCTCCCCAATCTCCACTACCTTGCCCAAATACATAACCGCTACCCGATTGCTAATAAATCGGACGACTGACAAATCATGCGAGATGAACAGATAGGTTAGTCCCATTTCCGTCTGCAAGTCCTGCATCAAGTTTAGAATCTGAGACTGGATTGACACATCCAGCGCCGATACGGGCTCGTCCAGCACGACCAGCTCCGGCTGCAAGATTAGAGCTCGCGCAATGCCAATCCGCTGGCGTTGTCCACCGGATAGCTCATGCGGATAACGCTCCCCATGATGCGGCTGAAGGCCCACTCGCTCAAGCATCGCGTTCACTTCCTGCTTTAGCGCTGCCCCTGACAGATGACTGCGATGGGTGCGCAACGGTTCTTCCAGCGTGCGTCCAATGGTCCACTTCGGATCAAGCGAGCCGTAAGGATCCTGGAATACAATTTGCATATCTGCCTTCAGCTTGCGCATCTGTTCCGCAGAAAGCTCCGTGATGTCCCTTCCTTTGAAATGAACCTCACCGCCAGTCGGCTCAATCAAACGCAGCAGCGTTTTCCCAAGCGTCGTTTTGCCGCTGCCCGACTCCCCTACGATGGCGACCGTCTCACCTCTCTCTATAGTTAGCGATACTCCATCAAGCGCCTTCGTTAATCCGGGTTTTTGAAACAGTCCTTTTTTGTAAGGATAATGCTTCTGCAAATTTTTAACTTCCAGTATGGGCGCTGACATGAGCTTCACCTCCATATAAGTGGCATCTGCTATGCTGGCTATCACCAAAAGAAGTAACCGCAGGCGGAATCTTATCGCAAATGTCCATTCGGGATGAACAGCGTGAAGCAAAGCGGCAGCCGTCTCCGTAGTGAGCTGGCGTTGGAACCTGACCTGCTATAGAAAATAATCGCTGTTGATCATCGGACAGCTGCGGATGGGATTGCAGCAATCCTTTTGTATAGGGATGCTTCGGAGACTGGAACAGCGTCTTCACATCCGCTTCCTCTACGATTTGACCGGCGTACATGACGGCTACCTTATCGCACATTTCCGCAACAACGCCCAGATCATGCGTAATCAGTACGATAGCAGTTCCCCGCTTCCGCTGAAGCTCCTTCATTAAATCCAAAATTTGAGCCTGAATCGTAACATCAAGGGCAGTGGTAGGCTCATCTGCAATGAGCACCTCAGGATCACAGGACATCGCCATTGCAATCATAACCCGTTGCCGCATCCCACCGGATAGCTGATGAGGATAAGACAACATCATCTGTTGTGCCGCTGAAATGCCTACATCCTTGAGCAATTGAATTGCAAGCTCGCGAGCCTGCTTGCCTCGCTTGCCTGTATGCTGAATGATGGCCTCCTGCAGTTGATTGCCGATTTTGAACACAGGATTGAGAGCCGTCATAGGTTCTTGAAAGATCATGGCGATTTTGTTGCCACGAACTTTACGCAGCTCCTTATCCTTGAGCGTACTTAGCTCTGTACCATGCAGCTTAATGCTGCCCTGTACGACAGCTCTTTTCTTAGGAAGCAGCCTCATAACCGATAAGGAGGTTACACTTTTGCCGCTGCCTGATTCGCCAACAATCCCTAGCGTCTGTCCCGCTGCCAGCGTAAAGGACACGTTCTCTACGACCCGTACCTTGCCGGCAGAAGTATGAAAGTCGGTTGATAAATGGGACACTTCGAGCAATGGCTTCATGGTAGCCTCCTTCGGAGTAAAACCCCCGATTGAGGATCGGGGGCTAACCTCTTATTTAGATAGCGTTACGAAACGGATAATTTCATCTGGATAGAAGACATAGCCTTTCACTTCGTTGCGCAAGCCAGCGATCAGATTGCTTTCATATAGATAGCCCCAAGGTGCATCGGCTGTAATCTTCTTTTGCACCTCTTGGAAAATCTCTACGCGCTTTGCTTCGTCCGTAATGGACTTTGCAGAATCCAGCAATGCGTCTACATCTTTGTTGGAGTACGCTGCATAGTTGGACGCACCTGTTGTAGCCAGCAGGAATCCGTAGTGATACGAAGGATCATTGACCAGGGATGTATATTTGCCAAGGAAAGCAGCTGCTTCCTTCTTGTTAATGATTTCACGGTATTGAGCAGGCGCTGTTTTTTGGATCTCCAGCTTCACGCCGATTTTTTCAAGCTCGGATTTAAGCAATACCGCGATGTCTTCATAATCTTGAGTCGCGGAGCTTACAACCAGATCAAAGCTGAGTCCATTCTCGTAGCCTGCTTCTTTAAGAAGCTGCTTCGCCTTCTCAGGATCAAACTTGAAGCTATTGCCTTCGGATGTGTGAGCCGAAGATTTGCTGGAAATCGAGCTTGTCATCGGTGAAGCTTGACCATATGCCACGTTATGAATTAATTGCTCTTGCGGAATCATGTAGTTAATCGCTTCTCTAACCTTCAAGTTGTCGAATGGCTTGATGTTCGAGTTCATGCCCAAGTACACAATACGGTTTGTAGACTCCGAGCTGATCGTCAAATCTTTGTTGGCGCGCAGCTTCTCCACATCTTTGGTCGGAATGTCCAGCGCTACGTCTACATCGCCATTTTCAAGCAACAGCTCACGGTTGGATGCTTCTTTGATATATTTCACAATAACTTTGTCCGCTTGCGGAGCGCCCTTCCAGTAAGACTTGTTCGCTACGAATACGGCTTCTGTTGCCGGATCCCATTTCTCAAGAGAGAAAGGACCGGAACCGCCGGAATGCTGTGTCAAATAGTCGTCCGCCTGACCTTCTACAACGGAAGGATCAACGATGGAGAATGTGAAGGTAGCCAAGTATTTCAGCAATAGCGGATTTGGTGCAGAAAGCTTGATTTCAACAGTCGTGTCATCCACTTTTGTGAAGCTGTCGATGTTGGACAGGGCATACAGGCTGCCGCCTTCACCTTTGGACTGCAGTCGTTTCAAGGAGAACACAACTGCGTCTGCATTTACCGGGTTGCCGCTTTGGAACTTCGCTTTTTCTTCTAGCGTGAAGGTGTACGTCAAACCATCATCGGATACTTTCCATTCCTTAGCTAATGAGGGAACGACTTTATCCGTACGGCCTACTGTTTTGCCGTCCTTTTCTTCTGTAGCGCTCGTTACGAGCTGATCGTACAGGGCAAGCGCATAAGATGCGGAAGTCAAGTCAGCCGCTTCATGCGGGTCCATCGTTTGACCTGCTCCTTGCGAGTAGGCGATCGTAATTGTACTTCCTTTGGCCGGTTGATTTTCCGTTCCTGCGGCAGGTGTTGAAGACGGTGCTGTCTCATTACCCTTCGGATTGGCACTGTTCGTGCATCCTGCGATCACGACGGACATTAGTAATAGTGAAGTTGCTGCAAATTTGAATATAGAACCTTTTTTAAACATGGTGTGATCACTCCTGTACATGTAGTGTGTTAACGCCTGGAATCCAAAGCGTCTCTCAAACCGTCTCCAAGCAAATTAAAGCCCAATATCGTTGTTGCAATGGCAAGTCCCGGGAATAAGGTCATCCACCACTCGCCAGAAATAATATAATCTCTGCCATACGAAATCATGGAGCCCCACTCCGCAGTCGGCGGCTTTACGCCAAGACCGATAAAGCTCAAGCTTGATGTAATGAGCACTGCCGAGCCAAGTCCAAGCGTTACTTGGACAAGCAGCGGAGGAAAAGCATTGATAAATATATGTCCTCTTAAAATCGACAAATGCTTCACGCCAATCGCCCTGCTAGCCTCGATATATTCCTTTTCCTTAATGACGATTGTCTGACCGTACATTAACCTTGCAAATTCAGGAATGGCTACGATGCCGACTGCGATCAACGCGCCTATCAGTCCCGGTCCGATAGACGCTGCAATCGCCATCGCTAGAATTAAGGATGGAAAAGCGAGCAACGTATCCATGATTCGCATAATCACATTGCTGACCACACCGCCGAAATATCCGGCAATTGCGCCTAGCGGAACGCCGATCATGAAGGCAATGCCGATGGATACGAAGCCTGTCCATACCGTTACTTGACCGCCGTATACGATACGGCTGAATAAATCTCGCCCGAAATTATCGGTGCCGAACCAATGGTCGGCGCTTGGAGGAAGAAGCTTATGTTCCAATCGAATTTCATTGGGCGGATACTTCGTGATAAACGGCGCTGCAATTGCTAGCACGATCCATATCATGACAAGCAGCAATCCAATCAACGCCATACGATTGCGAAGCAGACGCTGCCATACTAGCGGAAATCCTCTTTTTGTTGTGTTATTCATAGCGCACCCTCGGATCAAGCACGCCGTAGATCAGCTCTACAGCGAGGTTAATTAGACCATACAGCACGGCACTGATCAACGTCATCGCCTGAATCGGAGCGTAGTCCGCAGCCAATATGGATTCTGTGACATAATTGCCTACACCCGGCCAAGCGAAGATCGTCTCGGTAATGACAGCGCCGCCCAGCAACGAGCCAAATTGCAGTCCAATCATCGTAAGTGCTGGAATAAAGGCATTCACAAGTCCATGCTTGAACACGATCTTGCGCTCGGACAAGCCCTTTGCACGTGCTGTCCTCATATAGTCTTGCTCGGTTACATCCAGCATGCTTGTCCTAATCATTCTCATGACGACTGCCATTGTACCCATGCTGAGACAAAGTGCCGGCATGATCAAATGAGCAATCGAGTTTTTCAAAGCTGTCATATCCCAGCTAAGCAAGCTATCCACCACATATAAGCCTGTTGTATGCGTTGGAGGATGAATGCCGCCGCTAATTCTGCCTATTGGAGCAGGAAGCCAGCCAAGGGAAGCATAGAAGAGCGAGATCATCAGCAAGCCCAGCCAAAAAATAGGGACGGATGAGCCTATCAGCGACAAAACGCGGGCCGTGTGATCCAACATGGAGTCCTTGCGTGATGCTGCTAGCACACCTATTGGCAAAGCAACAAGCAGTGCAATCGCCATACTCGCCAAGGTCAGCTCTACTGTAGCTGGAAATCTTGTCGCAAGATCATCCAGTACAGCATGTCCGGTATGCCAGGCATAGCCGAAATCTCCTTGTACCAGCTGTTTCATGTAGGAGCCGAATTGGACGATTAACGGTTGATCAAAGCCGTATTCCTTCCGTACCTGCTCTACAAATTCAGGCAAAGCCTGCTCGCCTGTAATCATTAAGGCAGGATCGCCTGGCAATACACGAGTAAGGATGAATGTCACGACTACGATGCCAAGCAAGCTGGGTATCATGACTAAAAGCCTTCGCAATGTGTAACGTAGCAAGATATATCTCCCTTCTTCTAGATCCCAAGCAATCCGAAAAATTCGAATCGCACCGTCTCAGCAGCCAGCTCCTCCGGAGACAACTGCTGAAGCTTGGATTCATCGACTACAGGACCGATCAGCCATCTGGCAATGACGCCTTCAAGCAGGCTTACTAGAAAAGCCGATCTCATATCCAGATCAATTGTATTCGGCAGCATGTCTAGCTCCACAGCCCGCTTGATATTGCTGCGGAAGGCTGTTTGCATATCTATCCGTGTTTCTCTGATTGCGACGCGGATGACGTCCTCCGCCCCGCTTTCTGTCAGCAGCAGCTCCATGAAATAACGATTCTCTGCCGCAAATTCAAAAATATTTTTCAGCAATCGCTGAGAACGACGAACCATTTCCTCAACCGAACGCCCTTCTGTTGGGTAGCCCTGATTAATGACCGCAAGCAGTCCCTCTCGGCCGGCTCTTATAATTTCGAGGGCAATTTCTTGCTTGCTTTTGAAATGCCAATAGAAGGTTCCTTGCGAAACACCCGCCTGCTCGACGATATCCGAAATCTTGGTTCGATGATAGCCATGCTTGGCAAAGCGTTCGACAGCTACGGCAAGCAGCTGCTCCCTGCGTACATCACGCTGAGATATAGGTTGACTGGTAGAAATGAAAATCAGCCCCTTCCGATTGACTGGTCAGTCAGTTAATACAATATATCATATAAACTTACTTGGTATTTGTCAATGAATGAATTCTAACTTCTTGATCGCACAAAAAAACGGACAATCCATGATTATCCGTTTTTCGAGTCCTTATAGTCGCGAATGCTTGGAGAACATGGTGCCGTAGCGCTTCTCCAAACCTTTGGATACCAGATGGAAACCGAGAATAAGTGCAACATAAGCAACAAGAGGCACATAAAAGATCCATTGGTTCACGTAAAAATTCATCCGGTTCTGTCCAATCAATCCGCCCCACTCGTTCGTGCGGCTATAATATTCGGCCGGATCGGGATACATCGTGGTGCCGCCGACGAAGATATGGAAGATGGCCAGCTGCCCGAACAAGGTCAGGATCAGTATAATTTCTTGCACAATCAAGATGAGGAAGCTCTCCTTCAGATGCGGAAGCAGATGGGAGCGAATGATCTTCCAGCCTCCCGCCCCAAGCGATTCAGACGCCTGAACGAACTGCTTCTCGCGTATGACCTCCGTTTTTTCTTTCACGGTCGTGGCTACAGACGGCACGCCAATGATAAGCAACACGACAGCAAGCAGCAAGGACATCATGAACGGCGAGGCATTCGGATTAATGGATATGCCGATCAAGATCAGCCATACGATCAGAAAGATCGGAATGCCGTTCAGCATGCTCCAGAACGATTGACCCTTCTTTTTCTTTTCCCCTTTACCGTAATAACCAAGCATCAATCCGATCCAGCCCCCGATAACTACGCGGGCAATGGCAATGCCAATCGCTAGGAAGATCGTATATTTAGCGCCATACAGCAGCTTTGTCAGAAGATCGTAGCCATTCTTATCTGTTCCTAGCGGATATTCCGCATTGGGGGCAACAGGAGGCGCAATGACCATGCCTTTCCCGTCCTCGTCCACAATGTATTCAATTTTAAGTTGATCGTCTATCCCATACGGAGCAAGCAGCGGCCCGAAGAGGCCGATGAAAATCATCATTCCGGTAACCACCAAGCCAACAAGCAGCGTCTTGTTCATCGTAGAAACACCTTCCCTACCCCATATAAAAATGCTCTCAATAAGGCGTAGCCCAGCCCATAAAGGAGCAGAAATGAAAATAATCCGTTTACTACGATGTCATATTGATACTCTCCTCCAACGAACGCATGGGCGAATAGGAGTATGGACACCCCTTTGTTGTTGAATAGATACTCAACGATAAACAGATTGCCCATCACAATGCCCATCAGCTTATGCAGATCGCCCTTTACATAAGGCAGTACATTTGGCAAGCCGTGATAAAAAATAATATATATCTTGCCCAAGCCTTTTGCTTTGGCGTTGCTGATGTAATCTTCCGTTAGCGTCAGCTTCATCTGCATCGCTACATTGCGAACCATGTAATTAGCCGGAATAATGATCATCGCGAGAAGCGGAAGCACGACCGCCGGATCATCCGCGCTTAATGTTGCAACTTCAAACAAGACGACCCCGGTTTCTTTGGCAATAAGCACAATGATAAATTGAAGGATCAGCACGATTACAAAATCAGGCAACGCGCCAACAAAATCAGCGATGCTCTTCGCCCAACCCGCCTTCGATACCGCAAAATAGATACCTACGAATATGCCAATGGCTGAGCCCAGTATACTTGCAGCTGCCACATAATAGAATGAAGTGAGAAAGTAGCTGCCAATTCGCTCCCAGAAATGATGCTCGTTCTTGCCAGAATAATAGGTGAATGATTCCCCTGTTCCCAGACCTGTGATGTAATCTTTTAAGCTTTGAAATCCTTGACCCCATGAAAACTGCAGCCCACCGTCGCCCGGGCCGAAGTGAAGCACGACCGGCATCATGGCGAATAGACATACCAACAGAAGAATGCCCGGAATAATAATGGTCATCTGTGCCGCTTTCGGCATAGTGAATGTCCCTTCTCTCTCTACTATTATTTGGATGAATTTATTATAGCTTTAACTTTCTTCATTTCATAAGTCCAAAAATTTACATAAAGAAATAACCGCCTAAGCTTATTCGCTTGCGACGGTTTTCCATAATGGACAATCCGAATCAACATCAGGAACATATTGGAATCTTGTCCTTGTATTGTGCGTATTTCTTTGTAAAGGAGTGGATCGAATGTTCGTATTTTTTGGCTTGATCTTCATTGCATTAGGCATCCTTAACCTTATAAAGCCGGATTTTGCTTGGTATATCAATGAGGGCTGGAAAGTAAAGGGCGACTCTGAACCAAGCGAAGGTTATCTGCTGATGACCAAGTTTGGCGGTATCGTAGCTATTTTTGTCGGCATCATTTTTCTGCTGAGCGGTATTTTCTATTAAACTGCCGAGAACTTAGCTGTTGGCACTGACTTACTTGGAGCGCAGCTTCAGATGAAGCAGTGGGAACGGCTTTCCCGAACCATCCAGCGGCGAACGTCCGATCTGCTGGAAGCCGCATTTGAGATAAAATGTATGTGCGCCTTCATTTTGTTCATTTACATCAACTTCAATATCATTGCCTTTTAATTGAATCGCATGGTTCAAGAGAGCTTTGCCAATTCCCAGTCCATGACTAAGCGGATCGACAAACAGCATTTCGATCTTCTTGTCTTCAAGACCGATAAAACCAAGCGGCTTGCCTGCTTGATCAACTGCAGTCCAAATCTCCACTTCGGCAAGCGCTCCGCCGCTTACCATACTGTAAAAGAATTGAATATCTTGCTCTGTTAAAAAGTGATGGGTGGCACGGACTGCGCGGTGCCAAATGTCGACCAACTGATCATGGGTTTCATTCTGGTAAGCAACTATGGGATAAGTCATATGGCGTTACTCCTTTAAGGATCTAAATATAGATTAAGTACACTGGAAGTCGGCTTTCTCGACCGCAATCCAGACCGCTATGATTCTCATGTCAAAACTAAAACAAAATGGGGAAACCTGTTGTTCCTTTTATTAGTATGCACGATAGTCGGCGTCATCATCTGGCTTTTCACATCGGTTAGAGATTAGCCCATCTATTATACCTCTTCTAGCGGGAGGGTACTACCATAACGGACGAGTACATGCCACAACAATTTCAACTCTTGCAGCACTTCTTTGGCACTTCCTCTATGGCTCCAGGCAACAGAATTCCTGACTACATCCGCTGCCGCTGCACCGATGGCATAAGCATTAATGGTACCGTTCACAGCAATTCTCTCTGCCAGCGAGGGCATCGTCGGCCCGCGGAAATCGGAAGGCACATCTGCAACGGCTAAAGAAAAGCCCCCATGCCAATAGAGCTTGATCGCATACAATTGGCACAATCGCTCCAGCCAAAAACCGATCTTTGTACCTTTAAAGGATGGATCGGCAACAAGCGCCTCTACATCTTCCTTCAACGAAATCGTTCCGTGTACTTGCGTCTCTATGTAATGGTTCAAATTACGATTCGCCGGCCGCTTGGAGGGATCGAGCAGCGGAAGACCAAGACCATTCAGCAAATGATCCACCAAGCTGCCAGGTGTCAGGCCCTTCTCGCCGATCGCATAATCATTCGTAAACGTGTCGCTCAGCAAAGCTGCCAGCACCAAGTCGAATTGCTCGTAGCTTCCCTTCTCCTCCCGCTCTTGATGCGAGTCCAGATAGGTGAACGTACAACGTCCAGAGACATGCGGGTGCAATAGAAAATAACATGATCCGAACCGCGGGGCAGGTCCGTCCGGATGAAGCATCAAGTTGAGCGCACCGTACTTGGGACGCTCTGCATGAACGGTTCCCTCCAACTGATACGCCCCGCCGAACAGTTTCTCTTCCCATAGATCCCTTTGACCGCCTGGATATGCGGATACGCTGCCATTAGACAGCAACGTCTCGAATTGACTTTTATAGACGCCTTCATCCAGCAAAGCTTCCGCAATACTCTTCATCTTCGGGTTCAAACGATCCGGATGAAAATGTAAGGCAACCTGGGCATGCATCATCATGTTCGCTAGCGCTTGCTCCAGCTTCTCTTCCGTTATGTTAGACATAACGAGCACTTCTTTTATAATGGAGCGCGCATCATCTTTGCGGGATTGCGCGTATTCAGAAATATGATCAATCGCCAGTCGCTGCGCTTTTGTTAAGGTATTGGACATAAGGCTCTCTCCTGTTTAGATGAACTCCGACTTACTTTCAATTCCTATCATAGCAGATTTCTTGTGAATGATAAGCATGAGCTATGATCACTAGAAGGGGAAATGTAAAAAAGAGCAGAACGCCTAAGCGCCTGCTCTTTTATATAAACTCTATCCAATCGCTGTCTCTGTACTTGGAATAGACTTGTATTAAACCTGTACAGCATGTTTATTACGAGCGATTTGTGTAGCCTCAACCATGTTGCGCAAAGAAGCAACTGTCTCTTCTTGACCGCGTGTCTTCAATCCGCAGTCTGGGTTGATCCAGAACAACTTCGGATCAAGTACGCGCAAAGCACGGTCGATCATGTTCGTCATTTCTTCAACGCCTGGGACACGCGGGCTATGAATGTCGTATACGCCAAGTCCGATACCCAGCTTGTAAGTGTTCTCCTCGAAGCTGTGAATCAGTTCGCCGTGGCTGCGGGAAGTCTCGATGGAGATAACATCCGCATCCATTGCTTCAATGGAACCGATCATGTCATGGAATTCACAGTAGCACATATGCGTGTGGATCTGCGTCTCAGGCTGAACTGTAGCTGTCGTCAGACGGAAAGCTTTCACCGACCACGCCAGATAAGATGCTTGATCCGCTTCTTTCAGCGGCAAGCCTTCGCGGACAGCCGGCTCATCCACTTGAATCATGCCGATGCCTGCTTGCTCCAGCGCTTCAACCTCTTGTCTCAGAGCATACGCCAGTTGATAAGCGATCTGTTCACGTGTAATATCATCACGCACGAACGACCAGTTCATGATTGTAATTGGACCTGTCAGCATTCCTTTTACCGGACGGTTTGTCTTCGATTGCGCATACTTCGTCTCTTCGACCGTCATCGCTTGCTCGAATGCCACGTCACCGAAAATAACTGGCGGCTTCACGCAGCGGGAGCCGTAAGATTGAACCCATCCGAATTGCGTGAATGCGAATCCTGCGAGCTTCTCTCCGAAGAACTCAACCATATCCGTACGCTCGAACTCACCGTGAACAAGTACGTCAATGCCAATTTCCTCTTGAAGCTTGATCCAGATATCGATTTGCTCTTGAATGAATGCTTCGTATTGAGCTTCGCTCCACTCGCCTTTGCGCCACAATTGACGCGCTTTGCGAACTTCTGCGGATTGCGGGAAGCTGCCGATTGTCGTTGTCGGCAAGATTGGAAGCTGCCATTTGTTTTGTTGAGCGATATGACGCTCTTCGAACGGCAGACGGCTAGGTTCGCCCGCACTGATCGCCGCTACGGCTTGTTTCACGTCGCCACGATTACGCTGGCTGGACTCTCTCAATGCAAGAACGTCCTTCTCATATTGCTCGATTTCCGAAGCAATTGCCTCTTCACCAGCGTTCAATGCTTTTGTCAGCAATACGATTTCTTCCAGCTTCTCGTCAGCAAAGGCAAGTGCGCCCCTCAACTCAGGAAGAAGCTTTGTTTCTTTGCCTACCGTTACCGGTACATGCAGCAAGCTGCTGGAGGATTGTACAATCAGGCGATCTGCGGACACAAGTCCAGCAAGCTCTTGTACAAGCGACAGCTTCTCACGAAGGGAAGCTTTCCAGATGCCGCGGCCGTCGATAACGCCTGCGCCCAGTACCTTGTCCGACGGGAAGCCGAACTGTTTCACTGCGGCAAGGTTAGCAGTACCGCCGTGTACGAAGTCGAGGCCAATGCCTTGTACTGGAAGCTGTACGACAGCCTCGTAGCTCTCCACCGACTCGAAATACGTTTGCAGCAAAATGTTTAGGCCTGGTACAGCTTTATTAATAGTTCCGTAGATGTTACGAAGACGCTCAATGTCTGCTTCCGATACTTTTGTAACCAGGATTGGCTCATCGATCTGAACCCATTGCACACCCTCTTCTGCAAGTTCTGTCAGAAGTTGTACGTAAAGCGGCAGCAAGCGATCCAGCCATGCATCCGTTTCAGATGCATCATAGCCTTTCGACAGCTTCAGGAACGTCAGCGGACCTACGATAACCGGTTTGCCTTCGATGCCCAATTTTTCTTTTGCTTCACGGTATGCGTTCAACGGTTTGTTCTCCGTAAGCGCTGGCGTTGCGCCGTCAAGCTCAGGCACGATGTAGTGATAGTTCGTATTGAACCATTTTGTCATTTCACTTGCTGTAGCTTCCTTCGTTCCACGAGCCATACCATAATAAACGGAAAGAGATACAGCACCGCCTTCATAGGCAAAACGCTTCGGAACGATGCCGAACATAGCGGCTGTATCCAGTATATGATCATAATAGCTGAAGTCATTGACCGGAATAAGGTCGATACCCCGCTCTTTTTGCTTGCGAAGATGATTCAAACGGATGTCCTGCAGTTGGTTCTCGAATGCCGACTCCTCTAGCTTGCCAGCCCAGAATGCTTCCAGCGCTTTCTTCCACTCACGGTCCGCTCCAATACGCGGATAACCCAAAATACTGCTTTTCACCATTCTCGTCACACCCCTAAATGAATTGTTACAAGAAAGATAACACGGATTCATCGGTATAGTGTAACTGAATTATGCTATGACTAGTTATAGCCAATAGCTATATCAAAAAAGCAATCGATTTCTAGCCACTCTAACTGATGATTATTGCCCTATTGCCAGCTTCAAAGCTTCGACATAGGACATGCCAAGCTTGGACAAAGCGACGTTCTTATGGGAAATCCAGCCCACATTAATACTTTCCTCACAGTCCAGCGGCACGGGGATGATTTCGTTGCCGTTCAGATCGGCGCTCAGCACGCCTGTAGAGATCGTATACCCGTTCAAGCCGATGAGCAGGTTGAACAGCGTAGCTCTGTCGTTCACCCGAATGCTCTTCTTATGCGTCAATGTGCTCAAAATTTCTTCGGCAAAGTGGAACGAGTTGTATTCGCCTTGATCGAAGGACAGATTCGGATAAGGCTGCAATTGCTCAATCTTCACAATCGATTGCTTGGCGAGCGGGTTTTTGATGCTTACAAAGATATGCGGCTTCGCTGTAAACAGGCTCGTAAATTGAAGATTGGCTGACTTGAGCAGTTTATTAATGACTTTCCCATTGAATTCATTCAAGTAAAGGATGCCGATCTCGCTGCGCATGCTCTTGACGTCTTCAATAATCTCATGCGTCTTGGTCTCTCGCAATGCCAGCTCATATTCATCCTGGCCGTGTTCCTGCACCAAGCTAACAAAAGCATTAACCGCAAAGGCATAATGCTGGGTAGATACCGAGAAGTGCTGCGGAGAAGGCTTCGAATTCAGATACCGGCTCTCCAGCAGCTCGGCTTGCTCCACCACTTGCCTGGCATAGCTCAGAAACTCCACGCCTTCTTTGGAGAGGGAGATGCCTTTATTGGTACGCTCGAAGATCGAGATGCTCATCTCCTCTTCCAGATCCTTTATCGCATTGGACAAGCTGGGCTGGGAGATGAACAGCCGCTTGGCCGCTTCATTAATAGAGCCACGATTGGCCACTTCAATTGCATATTTCAGCTGCTGCAGAGTCAAAGAATAAGCCTCCTCTTTTCGTGCGTATGCGTCATTCGCTTGTCTTTCTCTCATTATACCTAATAATAGGCGTGACAGACGATCCGCATTTATCAAAAATAAAGTTCATGCCGTCCTCAGGAAACAAGAGAAAGCCTGCTGCTGTCTAAGTTGTTATGGTTTGGCGTATACGCTCCACCGCTTCTTCTATCCGCTGAGATTCCTTTTGCAGCCTTCTCCGTTCCGTATACTCCACCATCCCTTGCTCAGCATCCTTCCCGATTACAATCCTTATGGGAATGCCGATCAGATCGGCATCCTTGAACTTGACACCAGGTCGCTCATCCCGATCATCCAATAACGCTTCTATCCCCATACTCTGCAAACGCGTATATAAATCATGAGCCGCTCCCATCTGATGCTCGTTCTTGATCGAAATTGGAATCAGATGCACTTGATACGGTGCAATCGACATCGGCCATATGATACCTGTCTCATCATGATGCTGTTCGACGACAGCGGACAGAATACGGGAAACGCCAATTCCATAACACCCCATAACAAATGATTGTTCCTGTCCCGATGCATTAAGAAATCGTGCTCCAAGCTTCTCACTGTATCGGGTGCCCAGCTTAAATACATGACCAACCTCTATACCCCGATGAAACGTCAATGTCCCCTCTGCGCATCGAGAACAGTGCTCACCTTCTGTAACATTGCGGAAATCTCCAACGGAATGATCCGCTATATCTAGCCACAGCCTGACATGCCGGTAATGATAATCTGATTCATTCGCCCCCGCAACTGCTGTCACCATATCAGCAGCAGTACGGTCAATCAACAGCGGCAAGGATTGATTGACAGGGCCGAGGAATCCTACAGGAACACCCGTAGCACGCAATACTTCCTCCGGCTCTGCCAAAGTCACCTCATTCGCTTGAAGATAATGTTTTACCTTTAATACATTAAGCTCATGATCACCTCGAAGGACTACAGCTGCCAGTTGCTGATCCACCTTTAGAACGAGTGTCTTTATGCATTCTTTTGGACCAATTTGCAAAAATGCTGCCAGTTCATCGATGGTTCGTATGCCTGGCGTGTGCACCTTCTCCAGAGCTGGGGCGTCATCCGGAGCCCCCTTTGCCTTATCTTTGGACGGTCCAGGTTCCGCTTTCTCCAGATTTGCAGCGTAATCGCAATGTGTACATGCGGCTATCGTATCTTCGCCGATATCAGCCAGTGCCATAAACTCATGCGTGCCGCCATCGCCGCCAATCGTACCCGCGTCCGCTTCAACAGCGCGAAACCGGATACCGCAACGGCTGAAAATTCGCTTATAAGCTTCGTGCATCTGCCAATAAGAACGATCCAAACCATCCCCATCTATATCGAAGGAATAAGCATCCTTCATCAGAAACTCCCGTCCGCGCAACAAGCCATATCTTGGACGGCGCTCATCTCGATACTTCGTTTGAATTTGATAGAGGGTTAGCGGCAACCTCCGATAGGAATTAATCTCGGCACGAACAAGCGTTGTAATCACTTCCTCATGCGTTGGGCCAAGCGCAAACTCCCGGTTATGGCGATCCTGAAATCGTATTAGCTCAGGTCCATAATCAAAAAACCGTCCCGACTCCTTCCACAGCTCTGCGGGCTGCATAGCAGGCATGTACAACTCTTGCGCGCCCATCCGGTCCATCTCTTCTCTAATAATGTGCTCAACCTTCCGCAGCACTCTCCTGCCAAGCGGCATATACGTATAAATACCCGCCGCAAGCTGGCGTATAAGCCCCGCACGCAGCATAAGTTGATGGCTAACGGCTTCGGCATCAGCTGGCGCTTCCCTCCATGTGGTTGATAACAATCGACTTTGATACATAAACAAACCTCCTTCTTCCTATAAATAAACGCAAAAAAACGCCTTCGTCAGGGACGAAAGCGCCGTGGTACCACCCTATATTCGACCGCAGCCTAGCAAGCGCGGTCCTTATGCTGATAACGGCCGTTGGCCGGCAACCGTATATGAAAACACGATTGCAGCTCACAAGACAGGTTGACGTTCCTTCGCATCGGGCAACCTTTCAGCCGCTGGGTTCCCTCTCTGTACAGCGAATAGTTGGAACGTGTTGATCTTGGTCTACGCTATTGCAGTATCGCTAATTTACATTACTTTACATGAATTGGCTATCTACGTCAACCTGTGTGATTGCGGTTCAAGCGATACCTCTAACCCCACGAATCGTTAACCTTTTGCTGTCTCCATAATGATCTCATAAACTGCCGTTAACGCATCTTGAGCATCATATTGATCCATGCTGCGGAGATAGGCTTGCTTGTTGCGCGAGAGGTCCTGAACGGAGGCAATTAATGATTCCGAATTCAGTTTCTCTTCATGCAGTACTTTGCAATATCCGCTTCGTTCAAACGATGCCGCGTTCAGAAGTTGATCGCCCCTGCTCTGTTGCTTGGTGAGAGGAATAAGCAGCATCGGCTTCCTAAGGGATAGAAATTCAAAGATTGAATTGGACCCTGCTCTGGAAATGATGCAGCTGCTCATGGCCAAAAGATCAGGAAGCTGTTCATTCACATATTCATATTGGCGGTAATCCGGAAGCCTAATTGTCCCTTCCAGTTGGCCCTTCCCGCACAAATGGATGATCTGATAAGCCTTTGTTAGCTCCGGCAAAGCATGACGTACGGCTTCATTGATACGTCGAGCGCCCAGACTGCCGCCCATAATGAGAAGAACTGGCTTCCCGTTGTCCGGAAGTCCTGTGAAGGAGCGTCCGTGATCCGCGTTGCCTTGCTTTAAGTTTTCCCGGATTACGGCTCCTACATACCGGCTCTTCTTCTCACCTATCGCCCTCGCTGTCTCTGGAAAAGTGGTGCAGATGACCGTTGCGAACGGGCTAGCCAGTCTGTTGGCAAGTCCGGGGGTGATATCCGATTCATGTATAATAACGGGCACTCGATTCATCCAAGCTGCCATTACGACTGGCACGGACACAAATCCTCCCTTGGAGAACACAACATCAGGTTTATCTTTTTTGATGATCCGATAGGCTTGAAAAATGCCTTTTACTACTCGGAACGGGTCCTTCATGTTTTGCCAAGACATGTACCGTCTTAACTTCCCGGTCGAGATAGAGTGATAGCTGACTTGCGGCAGCTCCGCGACCAGCCTCCGCTCAATACCATCGTTGGAACCGATATAGGCAGTGGACCAGCCTGACTCCGCCAGCTTCGGGATCAAAGCGATGTTCACGGTTACGTGTCCCGCTGATCCGCCCCCGGTAAACATAATGTTTTTCATACCGTCACCTGACATTCGATTTTTACCCATTATACTCGATTAGCAATCATTGTTGCACAGAAGTTCAATCACCCAGCTTTCTCAGCCATGCCAAAAACAGCAATAATGGCGGCTGTTCTGCACAATCGGAATGAATGTCTGGGCAAGTTTGCGGCCCGTTGCTAGCGCAACACCGTGCTCTTCTCCTTGAGCTTGGCAATTACTAGATCCAGTCCTCTATTCTCCTGCTTAAAAAAGCCACTCATCGGACAGGACACGCGCGTGAGACGCTCCAGCACATACGGAATATGGAAAGTCTGTGCCGAAAGCTGGTCGTTGAGCTCCTCCCAATAAAGCGGAGCCGCTACAGTAGCGTCCTCGTTCCCTCTCGCCGAGTAGGGACAGATGATGGTTTTCCCCGCCGCGTGCTGAATATAATCGATGTACAGTCTTCCTCCCCGGTTCTTCTTCAATCTCTCAATCGTAAAATCATCGGGAAACTGCTCGACCAAAAAATGCGCAAGAAAAGAAGTAAACACTCTAGCGTCATCATATGTTAAGCTGCTGCTCTTGGATATCGGGATATGAATTTGCAGCCCTTTCCCGCCTGATAGCTTGGGAAAGCCCACAATGCCGAACGTATCGAATATTTTTTTCATCTCGATTGCGGCTTTGACCGCCAATTGAAATTGCTCCCGGCTTGGCGGGTCCAAATCAAGCACAATTTCCAGTGGACGATCGTCTCCAACGGTTTGAAACGGGATATGGAATTCAATCGCCAATTGATTGCCAAGCCAGCATAATGTGGACAGATCATTGCACACGATATAGGATTTGTCGCCTTCCCGTTCAGTAGCGATAAAGTCAGGCGCATAGCTGGGGCAATCCTTCTGAAAAAATGATTCGCCAGGTATCCCTTGCGGATAACGAATTAGCGTTAAAATTCGGTTTCGCAGGAATGGCAGCATATAAGGCGAAATTTGAATGAGGTAAGCGATATAGTTCTCTTTGTCGATCGAAAGATCCTTCCACACCAGCTTATCCGAATGCGTGATGCGCACGTCCGGGTGCACGTCGTTATTGTCACATATAAGCTTGTCCCACGTGCACGCCATAGCAGGAACGGCGAGCTGGAATGAAACAAATACCGGATCAACGAGCTCTCGCCCCACCATGGATTGGAAAGAAAGCTCTACACATATCGCCGGCGCAACTTTGATGAAGGAACCTTCATCCTGCGTCTGATTTTGAATAATGGTCTGACGCAGCGTTTCTTGCTCCTTCTCCTTCAAGCCTCTATGGAACGCGCCTATGTGCACCATCTCGCGGTTTTCATATAGGCCTACGGCAAAGGAGTTCGTCCCCTTTTCTATCCCCATTATGAAAAAAACACCCTTATACCGCTCCCTTTGCCGCTTGGGAAATGGTCTCAAAAGCCCGCTGTCCATCTTCGCCCGTCCGCCTTTCATCTGGATTCATTTGGCGATAGCTTGTCCATTCGGATAGCAAATATCCAGCTATAGCAGAATCCCTCAACCTCAATCGCTTATAGCTTAAAGGTAACGATGAATTGATGGCTGACCGTGTCATATCCCAAAGATTGATACAGATGAATGGCGCCTGCATTATTCGCCAGAACGTTCAAATAAACATGATCGCTGATCGCATAGCCGGACCGCGTAAGCTGAGCCGATATTTTTCTTCCGTTTCCTCGATTTCGCCAATTCACATCTGTGCCGATATTGCCAAGCTCCACGTACTCTTTGGAGTAAACATGATAGCCCCCAAGTGCAATTAGCTGCCTTTCCTCCCAAATGCCATAAAACGGATTTTGCAATTCTTCTTTGGCAAAGGCCATGGTGTTCCATTCCGTCAGCTTGTTTTCAATCTCTATGTAACTGGCCGGTTCAAGCTGTACGACTTGTTCGTCTGCTGGAGGCAACGGTAATGAATGCCGATGCTTCATCAAATGGATAGGGATAGACGGTTTTGCCAATACGAGCTGCTGTTCAAGCTGTTCTTTGACCTCTTCATGTACAATAAAGCTGCCTACGGCCTCTGCAGGAAGGTTTAACCGTTCTTTTACATGGGCAAATAGCGGTTTGACGCAAAATGGGTCCTGTATGGGATAAACCGAAAATGCATGAAAGGACAAACCGCTGCAGTAAGCCAGTATCCCGAGTAAATGTCCGGTATCAGAGTAATGGCCAAAATGGATCGAACGCGATCTGCGCGAGGTCAGGTAAGAGTAGTAGAGAAAATGCCGCTCCCTGTCTATGGTATTCAGGATAGTATCCATTTCTTCTGGCTGTAATGGTGAAATCATATGTCTTATTTCTCCTTACATTTCACTTCATGAAGTGCTTGATTATGAACTACTAGTTTTACTTCCTCCATTTAATCATAGTAGACCAAAAGAATATAGCTAACCTTGCATAAAAAGAAGGAGAAGCTCTCCACGAGCCCCTCCTCCTTCATTCTTCGCTAAATTATTGAATAGTCAGGTTGAATCCATTTTGTATAAAGTACAGGTTCGGATGCGCAATGTCGTTCGTCGTCAAGTTGTTGAACGTTGCCGAGCCATTGCCCGTGTAGGTGTAGATAGCTGCGCCCGGATGCGGCGTTGTAAAGCGCGAGGTCAATACGCCGTCTTTGCCCGTTCCATTAATAGTAATATTATTGAATACGATATTCTCGAATCCGCCGCCGTAGCCGAATTGGATCGCGCTCCGCTGCGTGTTTCGGATATCGATATTGGTGAACGTTACGTTTTTGATTGGATCATTGGATGCTTCCAGATCAATCGCGCCGCGTTCGCCGTTATACAAATCTTTGCTCGTCCCGCTGTTAATAATCGTCGTATCCGAGAACAGGATGCCGGTATTGTTCTGGAAATGGTAGCCTGGGAATACTGTGTTCATTCTGATCGCGGAGCCGCCTACCGTATCTACAATCAGGTTGTGAGTTGCTTTGTGACCACTGCCTCCGAAGAATGCGATAGCAGCCGCGCGCCAATTGTTTTCGATCGTATTGTAGGAGAACGTGTTGTTGACGCCTGCTGGAGCGGCATTCACGTTACTGGTCCATACAGCCAGCCCATCATCGCCATTGTTGCGGATGCTGCTATTCCGTACAGTTGAGTTGCTGGTGCCTTGAGCGAAATTGACGCCGTCCGCAAGGTTATTGCGAATACGGCTGTCCTCAATAATGAGTCCGTTCGCAATTATGGCTGGTGTATGGGCGTAGTCGCCTACCCAGAAGCCGCATTCAAAATGCTCTACCCAGACGTTATGAATTCTGGAATTCGTTCCGAAGTTATCCATAAAGCCTTTGTAGATGGCTTGCTCTCCGTAACGCGACCTCAGATTCGAATTCAGATAAATATGGCTGAAATCCAGCTTGCCCGTTACACGCAGCGAGATACCGCCAGACGCCTGATTAGGGTTCGTGAACTGAATATTCGTATGCCAGATGCCTGCGCCCATGATTGTGATATCCTGAATTTTGTTAGCTATGCTTCCAACCTTCCACATGTTGCCCAGATGGAACGTGCCGGCAGGAATATATAGTATTTTTCCGGATGAAACAGCAGCAGTCACGGCAGCTTCGAACGCTGCCAGATCATCCTGTCCATCGTTCGCAACAGCGCCGAAATCGGTTACCGAGACCGAATTCGCTGGACGGGCAATAGCTGCCGGTACGGATTCAATCTCAAGGAAGTCTACTCCGTACTCCAGGCTGTCGGTATTGGATTTCTGAATCCGGATCGTGTCGCCTGGCTGCAACGGAGTATCCATCTTCCAGTGCACCTCATCGAATCGGAAGAGCGGTCGTCCGCCTGCCGGCGTATCCGCTGGGTGATCGCCGGAGAAGTATTGCCAGCTGTAATAGGAGGTGAGCGATACGGTCTTGGCCTTAACGCCGTTGACATAGACATCCAACGATCCGTTCAATCCCATTCCGTTGGACGAGTCTGGCATCGTGAATCTCATCGTAACGCCGTCACCGCCCTCGCCAGGGCGAATGGTCCATTGTGCATAGGAACCGTTGGAAGGCAGAGCAATATAGCGTTGGCCTGATGCTTCCGATGCAGTCAAGGCTTGGTCGAATGTCGGTGCGGACTGCAGCGTAGCTCCTCCTCCTCTCGTTGCGTCATCCGTATCATATCTTGTATACGGCATGCTCGCTCCGCGAGGAGAATAAACAACCAGATTCGTGTTGCTTACATTATTGGATTGTTTAATCGGCAATTCATTGGCGTCTACTGCAATTGAAGTCGTCAACGTATAATTGCCAGTCGCCGCTGTCCAAGTGCCCGGCAATGTAACGTTAACAGATGCACCCGCAGTCAATACACCGCTATAGGAGCCGCTGAACGTTTGGAGCGTGGAGCCTGCCGGGTTTTTCAGAGTGACTGTAATGCCATGTGCGCCGCCTGCGGAAGCAATGTTGCCTTGGTTTTTCAGATTTACAGACAATGACACGGCATTGCCCGCTACTGGATTGCTAGGAGTCCAGGATACAGTGCCAACCAGATCGGAGCTCGCTACTGGCGCTACAACAAGTGGCGTTGGGTTCGTAAAGCTGTTGTTCGACTCGTTCAATTCGATGACGGAATTGTCCTCGTCCACCCTTGCGTTAACGGAATAAGAAGCCGCTGTCCTAGTTCCCGCATTGAGTGAGACGGTCGTCGAAGCCCCTGCTGCTAACCCGCTTACTGGAGCAGATCCCGCCAGCGTGTTGTTCAAGTAGAAGTTGACGGTTGTGGCGCCGGATGGCGCTGTACCGTCATTTTTGACAGTGGCGTTCAGCGTAATGGCGCTTGTCTCAATCGGAGAAGACGGCGACCAGGATAAGCCTGTAACGATTAGATCCGGATTCGCAGACGGTGTGCCGAACACTTGAAATTCCGCCACTTGTCCAGCTGACGCGCCAGTATTTGACGTGATGTTCAATTGAAGACGCTTCACTGTTGCTGTTACCGGGATCGTCACTGTATTGCCAGTTGCGGGATTGAAAGTATAGCTCTGTGATGATACCAGGTTGCTGAAAGCAGTTGTATTCTGGTTGTGGCCCAGCACTTGAATCGTCTGTGTACGCGTGCTCCAGGCCGTCGAAGGATTAAGCTTTAATACGATGGATGTGATGTCATGATTTGCACCCAGATCGAGTGTCAATGTGCTTGGGTTGCTGCCGCCCTCCCAATAGGTGTTGGTGTTGTTGTCATTTGCATTGGCTGCGACGAATGTGAATATGCTGGAGGATGCCGTAATCGGCTTGCCAATGGCGATATTGCTGCCTGGTGGAGGTGTCGGTGTCACCGTAGGCGTTACCGTTGGAGTGACTGTTGGGGTGGATGTTGGTGTGGGTGTTGGTGTTGGTGTGGGCTTTGGTGTGGGTGTTGGTGTTGGTGTTGGAGTAGGTGTGGGCGTTGGTGTGGGCGTTGGTGTTGGAGTAGGCGTTGGTGTGGAGCTAGTCGCCTCTACTGAAATTTGGTCAAGGTTAACGTTTCCGGAATCACCCGGGTCATATTTATAAGCGATCGTATTGGCTCCTGCATTCAGATTGACAGTCTCCGCTTTGTTGCCCCATGTGTCCCAATTCGCTAAATTAGCCAGTGTGGTTTGGCGAAGCTTCGTACCGTTGACATAAAGGCTTAGAGTTTTGTCACTTCCGCTAGCATTGGCATATTTCAACGTTACTTGATGATTGCCGCCGGTAAGCGCTTGGACGGTGAAGGTTGTTGTTGCGCCTTGAGTCCAGTAGCCATCCACAAAACCCGTTCCGGAATACCCGCTATGATCCGTATTCACCTTTGCTCCGCCAGACAATGCAGCGGACTCCGCTTGATAGGTTCCGGATGGTGGTGGGGTTGGCGTTGGTGTCGATCCGTTTGCGCCATAAATTTCAAACTCGGACAGTTGTGCCGCAGGCCAGCCCGTATTGTTCGTCACAAGCAATCGGACATAACGCGTGCTCGCAGCATCAAAGTTAATCACTACGGAATTGCCTGCTACCGATGGATTAAATACATAGTTCGAGGAAGCCACTATATTCGAAAATGTTGAACCGTTCGCACTGCCTTGAACGGCAATCGTCTGTGTGCGCGTCTCCCAGTTGGAAGGAAGCTTTAGTACGATTTGATCGATGTTTGTCGTTGCACCTAGATCGACTTGAATCCATTGTGGGAATGCTTGGTTTGTACTCTCCCAATACGTCCCTTGATTGCCGTCGTTCACTTGACTTGGACTGTACGTTTGAACTTGTCCGCTCGCGGTTACCGTTTTACCCAATGCCAGGTTAGGTCCCCCGGCTGCTTCAGCAGGCTCACCCGGCCCAATGGATTGAAACAAAGTGGTGATCAGCAAGGCGACAATAAGCGACCATGCCATGTACTTGGTTCGCATGATATTCCTCCTTCATCAATTTGTTCGTCAAAAAGATGGATGAATCATAGCTCATGCATTGAAAGCGATTACATTATTACCTACTTCATGTTACCTATATTCATCATCCTCAGCCTCCTTTCTGTGACTTGGGTTGTAGACCATCCAATTTCATGTCTACAATTTCATTATAGAAACGGAATGGCTCCAGCTATAGAAGCAATTCTACGGAAAATGTATGCGTTTCCATGATGATTTGTTTTTCTCTCCCCATTAGACATCTATTCTTTGTCATTCAAAAAGAACATAGGGGGACCGTTATAATGGGCCACATCCCTTCGTTGCGGGATAATAACGACCATAATAGCGAACGCTATACCAGTTGGGAGATCATGGATTGAATATCCCCAAGCTATAATAATAATGAAGGAGTACGAAACATGAAACCTGTGAAAGAATTGATGACGACGGATTGCAAAACAGTAACACTACAGGACAATATTTATGAGATTGCAGTATTGATGGCCCAGCATGATATCGGATTCGTGCCGGTAGTGGAAGCGGAAGACCGCAGCAAGCTGATTGGCGTTGTTACAGATCGCGATTTGGTCATTCGTGGATATGCCGAGAAACAGCCCGGCTCCTGTTCCGTACAAAATGTCATGAGTGAATCCCTCATTACCATTTCGCCGGATCAAGATGCCGAAGAAGCAGCCGATATTATGGCCCAGCATCAAATTCGACGGCTTCCCGTCGTGGATTACGACAAGCTGGTCGGAGTAATTACGCTTGGTGATTTGTCTCTGGGCAGTACGACCGGACATGATGCCGGCGTCGCATTAAGCGAAATATCCGAAGACCATCAGGTTTTGCATTAAATTACGAATCAGCAAAACAAGAAGCTCTAGGCGTATTCACACCTGGAGCTTCTTGTTGATGAGTCTAAAAGTAACAGAACCGCTGCAAATAGCTCTCTAATGCTTAGATGATTTCTAACCATTGGAGTGCGGTTCTGTAAAATGCATTCTTTCATGTATCTGTCTGGTTACTCCAACACAGTCCGTTACAACCCACGCCGCATTGCTCTTCTTTTAATAATCGTACTCAGAATCGCCATAAACAGGAAACCGCCAAGAAATCCGCCCATATGCGCGTACAGATCTACATTCGGAACAATGAACGAATACACAATACCAATAATCAGAATGATGGAGATCGTTTTAGAGCTATCGGCATCCAATACGTCCTTCCTGAAGAGGGACAAAAATAAAAAAGCTCCGTAAATGCCATAGATGCCTCCTGATGCCCCGGCACCGATATAAAGATCCTGTTGCAATTGATAGCTGAAAATGTTGCCTGCAATACCTGATCCCAGGTAAAGCACCGCGAACTTCCACGCACCCAGCATCCGCTCCATTGGAGCTGCGAATACATATAGCGAGAAACTGTTCATCAGCAAATGCATAAATCCGATGTGCAGAAACATCGAGGAGACGTAACGCCACAATTCCGGCTCCATCGCCCATCCTCCGAACATGGCGCCAAAACGGTACAATGTCCTGGTATCTGTAGAGCCTCCTGACAATTCCAATATACCAAACATAACAATATTGATCGCAATTATAATGCTGATCACCGGATACAGCCTCATATACTCCTTTAAACTTTCTCTTCTTAGAAACATAACGTTAACCGTCCTCTTCTCGCTCACCTACGCGTGTAATGATGTCTTTCCCATGCAGCATGGTCAACATAAATCGCTTGTAATGTCCATTATAGTTCAAACGAATGGGATGGTTCAAATGAAAGAGACAATGATAACCATTCAAACGAAAAAGAAACCCGCTTTTTAGCAGGTTTCAAATTTTCGCGATAGCCTTGCTATACTATGTGCTAGGTCTCAGCCGTAGGAAGACAAGCATCAAGGGGGCTGCCCATAACATCTACTTCACGCGATGCACCTGGAGATATGCATTCATATTTCCAGAAATTTGAACCTCAATTTCTTCGATTTTCACCGTTCCATTAGTGTAATAAGCCGTGAAGATGAAAGTCAGTGTGCCATTCGGCAGCTTTTCGAACGAGGGGTCCCAAAGTTCTCCTCTCCAGCTTGCCAATGCGGTTCCCGTCGTTTTCAGTTCCGTTCTGAAAGCGTTCATCGTGACCTCTACACGTTCTGCCATAGTAGCTGTGACGGTTTCTGTTGTGCCCGCTTCCAGTATAAATTTCTCTCCCGCCCAAAAAACGGAATAGCCGCGCGGCGACTCAACGTTGCCCGATTGCTTCAAGTTATAGGCTTGACGATGCTCATTCCATAGCTCCGTATGCTTAACAGCACCAGTAACACTAAGCGGCAATACTTGAAGTGTTTTGGTCACAATGACAGGGGCTGCTTTTCCGTCGCTGACCGTTAGTTTCATCGTCCAAGTCCCAGTCTCAGTCATTCGGAAGACGGGCCCGCTCGATGGATAAGGATGATTAAAGGTATAGCGGAACGGATGCTTTACTCCAGCAGGATTTGTGAGCTCATACTGGACAGACAGCACATCCTTGTCTTCATCATCGACATTTGTCCTGAAGGTAACCGTATCCCCTTCATAGATGGGCTGGGGCGACCAGCTAAAGTCTGCGCTCGGTGGTCGATTCAGCACTATATAGAAATACTTTGGAGCGGAATACGGACTCCAGTCATAACCATCATACACTTGCACCTCTGCCCTGTACTTCATGTTCTCTACCAGCCCAGAACTTGCAGGCAGCACGTGATCGTTTCTGGATAATGCCACAGGCTGACTATCATACACAAGCACACCGTTCTCCCTCTTCACCAGGAGCCGGTATCTTTGCTGGGGATGATTGTCGGCGTCCATCATTCTCCATACGATACGAGGCGTCAGTGTATTAAACTCTGTTGCTGTAGCACTTGAAGCGCCACTTGGCGTAAGAATCTCTACAGTCGGCGGACGATTCACTACCTGAAGCGTCTGCGTCAGCTCCGCACTGGCACCATCGTTATCCGTTACGATTTGCCGAATGGTCCATATGCCAATAGAAGCGAATATCCTTTCAAAGTCGGCCATTGTCGTATAAGGTGAAGCCGTACCCCCTGGCGGCGCAATAAAATATTGATGGCTATCAATGTAACCATCCAGGTCAGTTGCTGTACTCTTAATGCGTACAAGTGAATCAATAAATGCTGGAGTCGGCATAATGGTGAAGCCCGGAATCGGCCTCTGATTGACAATATGAATCTCTCTAGCATCAATTTCACTCCTAGCACCAAGCTGATCCACTGCCCAGTTCTCCAGTCGGTACTTACCTTTTTTCTCAAAAGTTATCGTAATATGCTGCGTATTGAAGGTTTGGATTTGTCCGTCAGGCGCAATCAGCTTCCAATAGGATTGCAAACTGGCGACATCCTCCGTGTCCTGATCAGTACGCATTGATCTATACGAATAGGGTTCATCGATGTATCCTGTCCAGATCCCCTGCGTAATAAGAGATTCCGGCGAATGATTCAACACCTCGAATGAATGTGTCTCAAAGGTAGACGCACCATGCGGATCGGATGCCTGAAGCTGCAGCATCCATGTGCCGACTGCGAGTTTTCCTAATCTAAAATCGCGTATTCGGAAGGAAATATCTCTTGATTGGCCTGCCCCATATTCCTTTGATCCATAAAGCAGCGTCCATTGATAGCTGATCGGGTCTCCATCCTGGTCAGGAGCTGCGGTTCGGTTAATAACAGCATTAATTGAATCCCGATAAGTAGGCTCTAGCGGATCGAATGCTGCAATAGGCGGATAATTAACGATATCCAAATAATCGACATAAGGATTTGACCATAACGGTTCAGCAACTCTAGGATTATCACGCACTTTTAGTGAAATGATATATTTGCCCAGCCGAGAAACTCCCTTCTGGACTGCATATTGCTTAAGCAATGTCCCTGATGGCTTTATGACACCTTCATACAATTGAATACCATCTTTCCTTACATTCCACACGCGCTCACTAATCGGATCATTATCCGGATCATAGGACAGATCTGTAAAAAGGGCTTGTCCGTTTAGAGAAATTGTTTTCTTATCTATCGTAAAATAAGCGACAGGCGGGCGATTGTATGGGTTTGTTGATACGAATTTTATCGTTTCCGGTGACCATGCCCCGTCCAAATCCTTCACTTTCAGTGACAAAAGATAGTCTGTATTGGGGTCAAGAATATTTGGCGGGCGGCCATCGCTCCAGACTGAATCATCTACCTTCTTCCACTTCCAAATCTTTTGGGAAATCCCCTTTTCCGGATACGAGTAACGATCCAAATCATACGATTGGTCAATAATAGATAACATCCTTGTTGCATCTACTGTTGCTCTGTAATCAGCCACAGGCGCTCGATGCACGTATACGACCATTCTGGAAAGCGAATCTTTACTCCACATCTGATATTCGTTGAACAGCGGGTTTGTAGACGGATTATCTTGAACCTGGGCTACGATTTCATATTTGCCGACTTTCGTAAAGCTCTTCATCGGCTCCCGCGTATATTGACCTGTACCCTCAAGAACTCCCATGTTATTCTCATAAATGTCGGGATCATGTGTCGTCTTCCATCGCTCGGCTAGCTTGGGATCCGACTCGGCATCTTCATAATAAGTCTGAACCGAGATCTCCGATGAATACTCCCCTGTGCTTGGATCAGCATTCAGAACAATGTAGTTGGTCAGCTTTTTAACATTTGTGATCGCCGTATTTTTGATGTAGTTCATAGTTTTTGTAACGGCAGATACGAGATTAATATTGTCGTAAAAAGCACCCAAGTTATTGTTGGAGGCAACGATATTATTTAATGTGGTGCGGTTAGTCGTGCTGCCTATACCTAAGAAATGGGCATTGTATTCTTTCAGCGTAATAATCGTATCGTCATAGATCAATTCATCATCCAGCTCTGGCATTAAAGGGTTATGGACATAGGCGATGTAGTTATTCTTGTTATAATCCCAGTGGGCCAAGTAAAGCAGCTCCTGAAGGTTTTTCCCCTCCGCTTTAATAAGCTGCAAGTTGACACGTATGTTGGAAAGTCTAAGATCTATTAACCGTTGATTGAATCGATCTCGGATTTGTTGTTCCGTATACTGTGTGTCTCCAAAGATCACATGGAGGTTGACTTCCCTTCGTTCGGTAATAAAATCGCTCAGATCAGACATGGCCGTTCGCAAGTTCCCATTACTCAGGAAGGTTCCGTTATGACCGATGTTCTCTAGCAACCTATAGAATTGGTCTTGATTTGAAGTCGTACCCAATCCAATAAAAGACATATTGTGCTGTGCAAGCAATGCCGCAATTTCTCCCATGCCGTCAGCTCTGGCAATCGAGTTCATGGAAAGATCGTCTACCCGTACATAGATTTTCTCGGCGTCAGGTCGCAAGGGTGCAGCAGCGATAATATCCTGGATTGTGCGAGTGTTCGGATTGTACCAGTGAGGAGATCTTAAAAGACTCCAGACTCTATGGTTAACAATTTCCTTATCTTCACCTGTATCAATATTGTACATTCTGAGGGTATATACATCTTTAACAACATGGCTGTATATAACATTTGATCCTTGGACTCTGAGTATACCAACGTAACCGGCAAAATCACTAACGTATTTAAAGGGTATTTGACGGAGTGAGTTGGGATCATAAATATCTTCCATAATCCAATACGTACGAGTGAAATCAACAAACACTTCTTTTGGTTTCATGATTATTAAGCGGCCATCATCCATTGCCCAAAAATCATAGATATAAGGCAATTTTTCCAGAACCTTGGTCCTTGAATCATCTTCTTGGTTGTACACCCATATATCGTATGTGGATGATGAATTTACGGGTGTTTTTACAGAATAGAAAAATAAACCATTGGGAGTCAATTGCATTGCTTTATCAAGATTATTTGAAGCCAGGGTTATTGATTTTTGATCTGGCATCCGATAGTTTTTTATTACACTTAAGCTAAGACTATCATTTGACGACCAGTAGATACGCTGATAAAAATGATTATCTTTGCCCATAATTAAATGCTTAGAAGCTTCGGATGGGGACTGACTGATGATTCTCTCGTTGTCGGGAAAGCTAATCTTATAGTAACTAGCATTCGGGTCAATTTTATAGTTTTGCCAATTGATTCGATACGTTCCTGACCAAACCGGATGACCCCCAGCCAAGACATAGAGGTTTCCATCCGGTGCTACTACCCACTCCCCATAAGACTCATGCGTATTAGGTATGGCATTGTAGAGCTTGCTTTTAGTATCTATCACTCCTTTACCACCTGAGTGATTGCCATAAATGATTAAACCATTAGGTAACACATAGCCCCCTGATTCAACAACTCCTGCTACCACTAAAGATGTTTCTTCTGTGATCATATCGTATTTATATAAATCTGATGTTCTACTGCCAGGCTGCCCATTAGAGCCAGTATAATAGATCGCAGTGTCCCCTTCATTGGATTCATCGACTGTTATTTGATAGTCGATTCCTGACGCTTGCAGGGCTGGGACAAGAAACTCATTGACGCGACTTTGTATCTCGTTCTTTTTATACTTGGTATTACCTACGTCTACAATTACATCTACCTTCCGCTTCTCCTTCACTTCAAAATCCACGAACGGGGCCAAATTTTTAACCTCTGTGTCAACAGGATTTGCGTTGACTGGCGGCATACTAAGCGACAATATCAACATGAAAATGAGCGTAAAAGAAAAGGGCCTGCGTTTAATCAGGCCCGTGTGGGCAATTGGTTTTAACATATGTTATCTCCTTCAATCCCATGTGTGGCTCCGGCGACGGTCTGCAGCCGTGACAAAGGCAGGAATCGTTTCTTGTCCAAACTCTTCTATGGTTTCTTTATGGAAACGGTACTTGCCAACATGATCAGCATAGTACACCACTTCTTTTGCATCGCCTTCATAAATGAGTACTCGTTGTTCACTGAATATTCCGTCATTATTGGCGTCGAAAATGACATACCATCTGCCCCACGCGATAATATCTCCGTCCGGCGAGTAGGAATTATCTCGTAAAATGAATTTGGCTTTGTTCATATATTTGGGATCGCGGTATTCGATCATAGACTCAGCGGATAGGACCGTAACAGGCGGCAAGTCAGGCTGAATTGTTACGATGCGTGAAGTCGAATCGGTATATCCTGCTGTATTTTCAACGCTTAGGGTCACAACATATTCTCCTGGCTGCTTGAATAGTACATCAAATTTATTCTTTCCATCCAGACTGCCGCTGTACTTAATCGAGCTTTGCGGTATTTCTTCGTACCTTGGTTTGATGGCCCACCTCGTCTTACTATCAATAACCGGATAACGTGAAGAGGTGAAAGAGAACTCTGCGAAGGTTACTTTCCGATTTTCTTTCAGCGTTCCAGATTGGAAAACATTAGCCCTCACAAATGGTTCCGTAACGACTAAACTATGCTGAGCGCAATCTCTTTCACCGTCGTTATCCCATACACAAAGCTGTATTTTTTGCGGCCCTAACTTGGTAAAATAAATTTCGCCAGAAGGCATGTCCGTCATATCGCCAATTGCATTTGGTGTGTTCCATACATACTTTTCTATTGTCCCGTCCGGATCATAGGATCTCGATCCGTTTATTGTAACATCATCACCAAGCATAACTTCACTAGGAGCATCAATAATAGCGACCGGACCCATACCCTTAGCGGGAGGTGCTGGCGGTGCTTCTTTGTATACAGTCGTAGATGCATATATCCTTCCAGTATCCATATAATGGCCGTAGGTTGGATCGACATAATAGGAGCTTTTTTTGAAATGAGCTCTTACTCTCCCAACGAATACTTCGTCATGTGAATCTTTATTCGTCATGCGTGAGGTTGGGATGACAAAATCGAAAGTTCGACTTATCTTCATATTGCCGTTTGCTAGAATGTTTTTTTCTTCATACATTTTATCGCCAAGCTCATTGTTCAAATAAATTTCATAATGACTAATGGCTCCGGGATCTTTAATGTCAGTTATTTCGGCACTAATTGTAACCTTAACCTTTACTTCTTTTCCCTCAAACCGTTGGCTGACTGGATCGGGTTTCATTTCTCCTGCAATATAGGATGTTGCAACCTTAGCGTAATTAAAAGTAATCGTGCCTCCGTAATTGTAAACATCGTATTCGGCTTCTGCTTGAAGGTAATATTGTAAATTAAATGGATAGCCGTAACATTGGGCGTGGCCTGTGTAAAAAGCAGGATTTGATGCAGGGATTTGGTTTTGTGGACCAAAATCAAAATGTTCTGCTTTATATTGAAGAGCTAATCTTGGGTTTGTAGGATTATAATCTGATAAACCTAAAGCTGTATATGACTTGAACGATGATGAATGTGACTTGGGTGGAATAATGATTGAGTTTCTTTTTATGTTTTTGGGATCAACTATTTTCCCTAAATTGCTAATCCATACTGCTTGATGATTATTAAGATTTATATCCATGTACCCTACAATTTCAGTCATTTGCGAATAAGGTGGATAAATAGTTGGAAGTGAAGCTGAAGCCTCTCGAAAATAATCTTTTCTAGATTGCGACTTTGTGTCTACACTAAAGCTGTTTATTTGCCATTTTACCCCATCACTATAACGACAAAAAGCATTTCCTGGTAATTTGTTGAAGGTTAGTCCCTTCCCATTCATTACGTTTTGATATCCTTTTACTAACTCTGTAACAGATTTCTTTTCTCCTGCAATTACAACTTTTATGGTTCTTGTATTAGTATCTGGTTTAAAAGACGTAAGATTACCTTTTCCTTTAAACGAGTAACCAGTAGGTATTATCATTCCAGCCTCTGTAGGCCAATCAATAATAATTTCGATCTGTTGTTCATCATCAGAAGTATATTCTTTAACATGATATGTGTTTTGTAGGTTTGTGTTAGCTTTTGCAGTGGATATAGGTATCAAAAATGATATCAACAATATAATACTAATTAACTTTTTCATCATCACTTCCCGATAGCGATTGTTTCAGCTGACGAAACATTATTATAGTTCAAATTAACACCAAATGTATCAAATGGTTTTTCGCTCAAATAATCTATTTGAACATTTGTACTTGTGATTGATTCACCTGGTTTAAGAATCCATCCACTAAGTACATCAGAGCTACTCATATCAGGATAATTCACTGAGCTAGAATTTATAAACAGTCCTGCTGTATCTTTGGTTGCAGTAAACCACTCAACTTTAGGGTTTAGATCTAACCCATCATATCTAATCGTTTGTTTGGACTTATTCTCCAACGTTATTTTGCTCCAAACTATATACTTTGCACGATCAAAAAACTGAAACTTGTATTTCTTATGCAAGTCTTTTACAACTTTTGAGTCAGCTTTATACAAATAAACATCATGAACCGTTAACTTCAAACCACTAGCTTCCAGAACAATCGGGAAATTGGTAACAACCTTTAACTCTTTATAACTAGCAAGGTTATGCTTCCCCACCGAAGGATCATCCGTTGTAATCAAAACCGTCCTCGATTTTTCATCGAACTCAATTTTAGCTCCAAGAGACTCCGCGATAAATCGCAGTGGAATAAAGACGCGTCCGTTTTTCAACTCCGCGACTGTATCCATTTCTACTGTCTTTCCATTTACGCTCAAATCCTGCTGCCCCACTGTAATGAGTATGACCGTCTTGTTTTTCTCCATTCGAACGGTCCGGGCCTTGTCGTCCCACTCAATGTTGTCATCCAATACGCCGAGCGCATTCCCTACCAAACGTACCGATCCCATCGTACGGTAATCCTTGTTAATATAAGGCTGAGGCTCACCTGCCGGCGTCACAAATAAAGTTCCATTAATCTTAATAAGCGGTACTTTGCTCGCTGCACCTGCAGCAGGCACCATCAATGCGGTCATCAATAGAAAAAGAGCAACTACATACGTCATTTTCTTCATTTCTTACACTCCCATCGTTAAAATTATGATTGCATTTCAACTATGTAATCTACACCCAATGAATAAACACTGACCCTTTTATTTCGACATAATGTTCCATGTTTGTCAATCGTCAGCGAATAATCCAAAGTATTTTTCTCCTACCTAGCCATAGCCAACGATCAAATCGCACGCAAAAAAGCACCCAACACATAGAGAAATAAATCCCCATCCGTTCGGTGCTTCCGAAGTCGACTTAGCAGATATCCATTACCTAAAGCATAGCATTCTTGGTGAAATTTGTCGATACTTATTCGACAGATTATTTGAATGTAGTGGAGCTCTCTACAATTACGGAGTTAAATTGATTATAATTCATCATTCTTTCAAAAATATGATCTTCGTTAAGCGTAAAGCTATCCAAGCGCAATCCTTTACCTTCCTCCAGCAGCACGATCGCTTTCTGTGAACCTCCTCGATCCTCAATCCAAAACTTAAGCTTACCGCTTAAATGATTATTGTATAACAAATAGGTATCTTCTCCGCGATTTACGATTAATTGCCATTGATGGCTCTCATGCCACAGGTATTGGCCCGGCTTATTTTCAGCTTCGGCTGGTGCAGGATAGATGTACATCCGAATCATCTCCATTTGTCCATCACCGTCTAGGTCATACTGCATGCTATCCGCCAGGAAAGCGTCTTCATTTATAGTTACAGACTCAGGCCTAATCTTAACCGTATCATTCAAAGAGTTCGAGGCGGCACATCCTGCGCCTATAACCAGAATAAGCAGCAACATAGCAAACTGGGACAATCTTCGCACATAATCTCCCCTATTCATAGTAATAGACACTTCCGATAAGAACCTTTTACTAGAAACGCAATCTGTCTTTCTTCCTATTGTATCCTATCACGTCGCTCTTTAGAAGAAAATGAATGGAAATAACATCTATTAATCAACTACATTTTGGGCAATTCCCACCAAGCCTTTTAATAGACGTATTTTACTGACTACCACCAAAATAAGAATAAGCTTCTTGATTCATTTTAAATTTATTTAAACGCAGACTACTACCCCAAAACATACAAAAACCGCGAAGTCTGATGCACAGACTTCCGCGGTATAGGATAAACTTAACAATTCCATCAATCTAACGGCGGCTCCAAGCGTAATCGATCTCTCCAAAACGCAAGATGATATAACCCTTCCTTTTCAGCCTGCTTGGCTTCCTGGAGCAAAAAGATGGCTTTTTGAACTTGCTGTTCATTCATCGGGTCGCCTCCCATTGGGAACGGGAACAAGATAGCCAGCTCTTGCAGCGCTTTTGCAGTTATTTCGTAACTGGCCGAAGCCGCTTCTAGCAGCTCACGATCCTGAATAAAGTCCGGATCATCACACAATCTATGTAGAAACTGCTTCGCATATTGGCGAAGCTCTGCGTAAACTACTGTATTGTAAGCATTGAAAAAAGGAACGATACGCCCGCTTTGAAAAGCTTCCATCCATGCATCATATGCCGCGAGTCCGCTTGCAAGCTCACCATCACCGGTGTTGCGAGTACCCTCTGTATATCCATGCTCCAGCACAGCATCAATCATTTGCAGCAATGCCGCCTTCCTATCTATAGCTCTCTCTTCCTGGATAGCAATGATGCTGATCTCCGATGTTTTTCCTCTGCCGATTTGCTCATAGGCTACATCCCCTAGCTGAAGTTTATCTAGTGCTGCGAGCCTCTGCTCGTCGTCGTCATAGCCATAGACTAAGCCAAATTCGGCATGAAATAGGTCCCATACGATGACCGGAGCACCACGATCAATAGATTGATGAACCGTCCGAAGGACGTCCGTCACAGCAGTCGGCTGAGTAGGAAGATTCATGGATACTTTAAAATCGAAGCCTAAATTAGCCAGCAGTTTCTCAAATGATGGCTCTGCCGCAAGTGTAAATGGTCCCCCAATATGTACTGTTTCCTTCATAATATTTATGCTGAATGCCTGTCCGGTCAGCCCATTAACTTCCGCTAATGATAAGTGCTTCTTGTCCGTGTACTGCAACAAGCCCCATAGACAGTAGGTTACGGAAGGCCTCGCTCCAAGGAAATGGCTGTCGCCTATTCGCTGCATGTAGATGTTTGGCCGCTCAAGTATTTTTTTCGATGAACTGTTTTTATCCCTGCGCTGTACCAAATGGTCCTGAATAAAGACGCGAATGCGTTCATGCTGAAGCTTTTGCCGAGTCCTGGCCAGCGACTTATAGACGCTGCTCATCGTCATATCGAACAGAGTCGCTATTTCCTGCGGAGAGAGCTGCTGGAAGAAATAAGCTTCGAAGATCCCCCGCTCTCTGGGCTTCAGGCAGGAGAACAGGTTCAGGATCGTCTCAAACGTTTCCTGACGGACGATATGCTCCTCCGGATTAGAAGCTGCGCTCGATTCTTGAAATTTGGCGCTCATCATATAGGTCATGATGCTTTCGATATTTTCCCAATCCACCTGAATCTGATCGCCAGTCGATCGATTGGCCAAGCTTGTGAAGGGCTGCTCGTGACGGTATGGTCCCCCGCGCCTCAACTTCATCATAGCCTGATTCCGAACGATACGGTGAAGCCAAGGAAGAAAACGAGTAACATCCACTAACGTGCCAAGATGGATAAAAGCCTTTAGCAGCGCTTCTTGAACGATATCCTCCGCCAAAAACGGATCTTGAGCTAATCCATTCGCCCAGCCTTGTGCTTTGGCGCGATGACGGCGAACCAACTCACTGAATGCATCATGATCGCCACTCTGCGCACGCTCAATTAACTCGCTCTCCCGTTCTTCTTGGTGAAATGAATGTCCGATGATGATCTCCTTCATTACCGCAGCTCCTCATCACGATGATTTTGTCTATCTATCTGATTGATGCCATAGAAGGAGCCACTTGGACATTCCGCATCCTATTTACAATGACTATTTCTTATTTTCGCTTACTCTCCCCAAAATCCTCCCAATTCTCCACAGATCTACGACTTGCCGTCCGAGAACGGGCATTTTTTAATGTTGACTGTTTCTTGTCCCGTTGTCGCATAGCAGTCGTTTCCTTCCTGGCCAGTCTTGCCAGCTCGCGTTCCGTTTTTTTATAGTTGCCATATCTTCCAGTATCCAACTCACCACTCTGAAGCGCTGCTCGAACGGCGCAGCCAGCTTCTCCTTCATGCTTGCAATCCCGGTATCGACATTGTGCAACGAGCGCTTCGATATCGGAGAAGGCTTGTTCCCAACCCTCTTGGGAATCCCAGAGCTGCAGTTCCCGCATACCTGGCGTATCCATCAAAAGCGCACCTGTAGGAAGCAAAAACAACTCGCGATGTGTCGTTGTATGTCTGCCCCTAGCGTCACTCTCCCGTATGTCTGAAGTCAACTGTACATGATCCATCGCCAGCCAGTTCAACAGTGTTGACTTGCCGACGCCGGACGAACCTATTACTGCCACGGTTTTTCCCGGCTTCAAGTAAGCCATTAAAGCTTCTTTCCCTTGATTCTCCAATGCGCTAACCATATGCACGGGAACGCCTGGTGCGGCATCTTCTACTTCGGCCAGATAGCGACTATGATCATCGCAGAGATCAGCTTTAGTAAGCAAGACGACAGGCATCGCACCACTCTCCCAAGCTGAAATCAAGTAGCGCTCAAGCTTTCGAATGTTAAAATCTCCATTCATAGCCAATGTGATAAACAAATAATCCATATTAGCCCCAATAATCTGTTCATCCGGAACTGACCCGGCGAGCTTGCGCACCATAGCGGATTGTCTCGGCAGCACAGCCTGAATGACGGCTCTAGGCGGGGATTCGTCAAGCAAATCGGCCATTACCCAATCGCCTACAGCGGGAAAATCTCCTTTGCTTTCAGCCTGGAACTCGAAGCGCCCAGATACATTCGCCAACCGTTCTCCTCCCATCGTTATGATCTTATAGGCATGCGAATATTGGGCGACAACTCTCGCTGGCGACGCATCTCTCAGCTTATCAGAAGCAGCGTTTCTTTTATCGTTCCATTGTTCGTCCCAGCCAAAAGCTTTCAAAAAATCTGTAAGTTGTTCTGTCATTTCATTTCTCCTCGTTATACAAAATTAAATACCAAAAAACCGCAGAACATATCCTGCGGCATCAAAAAAACCGCAAGAAGCCAATACCCGGCTCTCCTGCGGTTACATGTAAACGTTGAAGCCATGCTCCATTCAACTTGTTATTCAAGTATGAAATGTGTTGTTACACTTATGAGCGAGCAGTTCCGTAGAGGCCGAAGCATTTTGAGTTTGTATGTGAATCATTGCAAAGCTTCTCATAACGTCCAACCTCCTCTCGTTCAGATGAGTTTTATTATAGGGTCTATAGACTGCAGTTGTCTAACAACATAATGGTTATATTTAATCTTTACCAACTGTCTTGAAATGATGTATGCATAGGATGGACTGTACACATTTTTATATGGTGCAAATAAATGTTTCGTTTTCCTTAACTCGGACATATTCTCATTCTGCTCGCAACTATCGTATCTTCAAGTACGTCTTGAAACACAAAAAAACCGCGATCAACGCGGTTTTCATTGTAATCATAAGATAAATAAAGTTCAATAGATGCGACAGGATTAGAACGTTGAAGCGGCTTTGGCTGTCTCAGCCAATCCGTTTGAAATAATTTCTGCACTTTTGTCCTGAAATTGGTTGTGACCTTCAATTACGACAACTTCGGGCTTAATACCGAACAATCCGAAAGCGCCTAGAAGCGGTCTAACAGCGGATTCTACTTCTGCCATTGGGCCTGAAGAATAAACGCCGCCTCGTGCGTTAAGCAGTGCTACTTTTTTGTCGCCAACTAGTCCAACCGGACCTTCTGCCGTATACTTGAATGTTTTGCCTGCTTGTGCAATATACGACATGTATGTCGACAATGGTGCAGGAGCTACATAGTTCCACAGCGGGAATGCGATCACAACTTTGTCCGCAGCCAGGAATTGCTCCAGATAGCGATTTGCAGTCTCAGCAGCCGCTTGCTCGCTAGGTGTCAATTCAAAACCTTGGTTTTGCTTGAACGCTCCTGTGATAGCCTCGTTGCCGTAGTAAGGAAGATTCTCCTGGAATAAATCCAGCTCGGAAATCGTATCCGAAGGATTCGCTTCCTTGTAAGCTTTCAGAAACGCGTCGTACATTTGTACACTTACTGCTTGCTCGCTAGGTCGATTGTTGACCTTAATAAAAAGAACGTTCGCCATGATTATCTGCTCCTTCGTCATTTGCTCTATTTTTATTGTGCCTACCCAAAGCACATTATAAGACAGAAAAAATCAAATTGCAACTGGTAAAAGCACACTAATTAAAAAATAGTATCTATTTTTTTATAATTAACGAAGTTTCCTGCAAAAACCTATTTAAACACGCTGCTAATGACAAAAAAAGAGCATCCGCCCTACTGGCAAACGCACTTATTTCTAATCTTATGGAGTTTGGTTGCCTATTAAAAAGAGCAATGATCGATACGTCTGGCTACATCCTCGATTGTAAACTGTCGTAGATAGCTGATCGTATGCTGCTCTGTTTCATACAAGATTTTTTCAAGCTCAATATCCAATTGCTCTCCCGCATTGCCGCATTCCATCCCCATTTCAGAGTCAGACGGCTCCGTATTGACGGCATAATAAATATCGCCTAGCGTAATCTCGGACGGGCACTTTAGAAGGGCATAACCACCCTCTCGTCCGCCTTTTGACTCCACTATTCCAACTGCGGCAAGCGACTGCAGCACTCTGCGCATAAAGGTGGCATGCGATTTCACTTGACACGCAATCTTGGCGCTGGAAAGCACTCCATCGCTTTTGGAGAGCCAAATAACCGCATGAACGGCAATTTTGAATCGGGGCGGTCCGATATGGATACCGCGGTTCGTAATACTCATTCCAATACGCTCCTTTGTCTCATTCAACGTCGTGTGGCGTACCGTGTACTCTTTAATCCCTATTATATAATGGAATGACAAATATATCATAGGAATAATTATAATCGCAAGCTTTAGCTCATTTAATAACTTCGCCCTGACTCAAATCAATTTCATATCTTTGCTGAGGTATTTTTAGATTTTCCGTTGTTGTAAGATAGTTTGCCTGTACAAAAACGCGTAACCATCAATTGATTAGCCTGTATATTAAACTTTGAATTGAAACACAGGAAGTATCAAAATAATGTTATGCAATTCTAAGTGGATATTGCGGAGCAAATAAAAAAGGGAAGCAGCTTTCGCTACATCCCCATAATATGATAACCGGCATCGACGTGCAGCACTTCGCCTGTAATGCCTCGGGAGAGGTTGCTGAGCAGGAACATGGTGGCGTCCCCTACTTCATCTTGATCGACATTGCGTCTAAGCGGCGCCTTCTCCTCGATGGTCGACATAATATCGTTAAAGCCGGATACACCCTTGGCCGACAAGGTGCGGATCGGACCTGCCGATACCGTATTGACTCGAATGCCGTATTTGCCCAGATCCTCAGCCAAATACCTTACGCTTGCTTCCAACGCCGCTTTGGCAACGCCCATTACGTTGTAGTTTTTGACGACCCGCTCAGCGCCGATATACGACTGGGTAACGATGCTTCCGCCTTCCGTCATAATTGGACTTGCTGCTCTTGCAATCGCAACGAGCGAGTAAGCACTGGAATGCTGGGCCAGCATGTAGCCCTCACGTGTCGTGTCCAGGTAGCCGCCCTTCAAATCCTCTTTGTCTGCAAAAGCGATCGAATGGACAAGCCCATGAATGACGCCAACCTTCTCTTTCATTTCCTGAAAAGCGCCTTCGATGCTTTCATCATCATTGGCATCACAGGATACGCACAGTAATGGCTTAATGCCGTCCTCTTGCAATAGCTCTTGCAGCTTCAGATAAGAACGCTCTTTCCTATACGTGAATATGAGGTTGGCGCCTTGCTGATGTAATGATTTTGCTACGCCCCAAGCCAGGCTGCGGTTATTGGCTACGCCCATAATGACGACAGTTTTATTATTCATTAGTCCTTGCATCTTGTACCTCCTCTGACCATTTCAATGACCAGAATAAATTTAGTACCTAGTACTAAATTTATCGTAAATCTTTTTTGCTGGAGTGTCAAATGGTTCAATGAGTCTCCGTCTTCTATTTAATATCGTCCAGAAAATATACAAACCGCAGTCGGCGTACCGCTGCGGCTTCACATTATAAATTTTTATACATACCCATACTTCACCGCAGGGCCAGACAAATTCATAATTTGTCTAACGGCTTGAACAGCCGCATGCTGCTGACGACTTCTTCCCGCCTTCTCACGCATAGCTTGCAACAGCTCCGGATTCTCCATCATGTGCTTAAGCTGCGCCGGCAGATTATCCTCCTGACACCATACGGCTACGCCCTTGCGTGTCAAATAATTCGCATTATCCCGCTCTTGCCCCAGTGTGGATTCAAACAGGATCATAGGGAGCTGTACCGCCTGTGCTTCGGATGTCGTCAAACCGCCTGGCTTCGTAATAAGAACATCCGCGCATGCCATCCAATCCTGGATGCCATCAATATAGCCCTTAAGCCACACATTGCTCCTGCCTTGAAAAGTTTCACTCAACCGATGCAGCAGCTTCACATTCCGCCCGCAGACGAATACGAACTGTACATTGGCGGGGAACTGATCGGATTTCAACCCTTCGACAAAGTTCCCTTTGATCATCCCGCAGCCTCCACCCATTACCAGCACGACAAATGATGCGGGATCGAGACCAAGCTTCTCTCGCAGCTGCTTTTTGCAGCTGGGCTGACTGTAAGCTGGACGCACCGGAATACCGGTTACGACGATTTTGTGCAGCGGTACCTCTTTTTTCAACAAGGCTTCACCCACCTCTTGCGAGCCGACCAGATATAAATCCGTGTAGGGGTGAATCCAATAGCTGTGATCCGAATGATCCGTAATAATCGTCACTGTGGTTAGCAACGTCATCCTTTTTTCCTTCATTAGAGAAAGAGCTGCCGATGCAGGTGGAAATGTACTGACCAGCACTGTTGGCTTCTCCCTATGAATAAGCTCCATAAGCCGATGCAGGCTGGATTGACGGAATTTTTTCAACAATGCCATTATCGGACTGTCTTCGCGTGTTTTTTGGTACAGAAATCCGTACAACGAAGGAAGATGCTTAACCCCCTGCAAGAAGCAATAGCGCTCAATGACATGCATCCGGGGATGAATCCACTCCATTAAATCAATGACTTTCACCGACATTCCGGGTTTGCAAATCTCCGACGCCTCCACGATGGCTTTTGCCGCTTGCATATGTCCGTCACCCAGCGAGCCTGACAGTACCAATAGTTTTTCTTGCATGATCTCTCGTCCTCCTATTGTGTGATGAGACGCTGCCAACGTGGACGCATCATGGAGCAGGGCGCCGTCTTCATTTCATTTCAATGTATGTGTACAGCCTTTGTTTTATCAATATAGCCATTATAACGGATGCAAGATGGCATCCAAACGGGCTGAGGTATTGTATTGCTCTACGACCTTAGTCGGGGTAAACCTTCGCCATAAGGTCTCTTTTATGAAAGAATATCTCCTTATTGCTGAATCTGTTGGTGCTGCTCCAGCCTAGGCTGATCCTGTTGAACTTGGTCGTCTTCCGTCTGTTCCAACTGCTCGGCCTTTCTTTTTTGACGCTTCCGAATGAACAGAATAACAAGGATAATCGGAACCACAGCGATGAACAGATAGAGCGACACATGCTTAACCATCCCCTCCGCTGACCTCCCGTATAGATAGAACAACACGCCGACGAGATAGAACTTAACAGCCCGGCCGATGGCCGCATAAGCCATCAGCCTCCAGAGAGGGAAGCTCAGGCATCCGGACAAGATCGTAAACACTTTGAAGGGAATCGGTGTAAAAGAACCTACTAGAATAGCAGCTTCCCCATTTTTCTGAATCATACGAGTGGCGGCATCAACCCATGATTTTTTGAGCATCCTGTTCATGACCGAATGTCCCAACCCCCTCCCGATCCAATAGCCAAAGGGGGTTCCAAGCAAACAGCCGACAAACCCGATTGTAGCGAGCCACAACGCATTCGAAGGATCGAGCAAGTTCAATGACACCTGTGTAAATAAAGCTGGAATCGGAAAAATGACCGCATCGGCAAAAGAATGGATAAACAAGCCCCAAGCGCCGTAATTCAATACGTAATCAATAATGTTATTAAACAAGTAGCCGTTCCCCTATTCTGCAGTCAGTTCATGACTTCATTTTCGATATTTTGTTTTTCTTTCCAACTAGACCTATTGTAATCCTATACGTATTATGGCAATCTAACAATTGGTGGAGGTCTAGTTCAAAGCACGACTTAAGACTAGTTGTAATCCCTGCCCAGGTCGGTTTTCAAACCCACAATATGTCAGGTATTCTAAAAACAATTGATACGCATACCCACATCATTCGAACAGTTCCGGCTTTCAACTGAATGCTATGGAACTCTTTAAGATACAAGTTAAAGGAGCTATGGCAGTTGAATCTACTCGAAATCGTTGAACGTTTATTTGCAGATTACGGTTACCTTGTTTTATTGATCGGTCTTCCTCTGGATGCCATCGCTCTCCCGATTCCTCCAGGAAATACGACGTTAACGTATACCGGCTACTTAGCGTACAAAGGCGTGCTGCACTGGCTGCCTGCAATTGCATCGGCTTATGCGGGAGCTATTATTGGCCTGACAATCACCTATTGGATTGGATATAAATTCGGTCAGCCTCTATTCGACCGGTATGGCAAACGGCTATTATTAAAGCCCATACATATGGAAAAAACCAAAAAAGCTTATGAAAAGCACGGCAACAAGCTATTGCTATTTTCACTTTTTATGCCGGGTATCCGACAGTTTATCGGATATGCGACTGGCATTATACGCGTACCCTTTCGAATCTTTGCTCTGTATGCTTATACGGGTGCAGCATTGTGGGTTTTCGTATTTACCAGCATCGGCTTTCTGTTCGGCGAACAGTGGAAGCATATATTGGTGTGGGTGGAGAAATCCTTACTTTATATCACGATCGCTTTATTCGCAGTTCTCTGTATCTTCCTAATCATAAAATGGCGCAAACACATCAAGCAAAAGGTGATAACAAGCAAAGTTATGGATCGCTAGCAGCCTCTCCTCAAAAAAACCAGCCCCACTTAGCAAATGCTGATTGAGGCTGGTCTTAACCTAGGACTTGGATGGTATGTGATTGAGCTCATTCACAATGAGTGGGTCAGGGTCGTCTTTCAACATATCCTTTCCAGCATTTAAATAAGAAGAGCCAGCTTCAGCAAGAATTCGCAACGCAACTAAATGATCCTCACAATACATCCTTACCTGTTCAACCTCATGGTCTAGTCCCATAACCGACAAAATACTATTCAGTTGCGTATCCTGTTCATTTCGATGTTCGTCACTCATTATCTCATCAAAGGTTAATTTCATCAGATCATCCCAACCCGGGTAATCCATTTCCTCTTGGGCATTCGTATGGAAATTAGCCTTAGCCTCATACTGCCTCCTGTCCACGTCGAACCATTTCCCAAAACGCCACAAGTTCTTGTTCAATCCGATTAGATGCAGGCATGAACAGACCACCTTACTATACGTTTTTCTCTCCTTCTATCGAACCATATATCTTCTTACTTTAAAAGATAATTTAACGTAAAAGCATTTAGTCGCAAGGAACAACGCTTTTTACAACACAAAGAGCCAGCCCCGCACAGCAATCGCTGAATGAGTCTGGCCCTTTACATGTACATATTTACAGTTACGAAGATGAGCTTGTCTAACCCGCTGGCTTTCGCTTCCACTTCATCCTCGGACTGACTACATTAATCACCATAACGAGAATGAGTACGATGCCCCAGATGAAGTCCTTGAAAAAGTTACCGACATGGAGTGCATTCAAGCCGCTGGAGAGAAACTGCAGCGTTAGCACAGCCATGACGACACCGGCGATTTTGCCGAATCCGCCATTTGGATTGACCCCGCCAAGAACAACGACAAGAATCGCTTGCAGGATGTACGATGTGCCATAGTCGGCCTTAGCCGAGTTGGTGAGCGCAATCATGACCAGTCCGGCAATAGAGGCTAGCAAGCCGCTAAGCGCATAGGTTTTCAGCAGTACCGTCGTATTGCGGATGCCTCCGTAACGCGACGCTGTCGGGTTGCTTCCAAGCAATTGCAGCTTCATGCCGAATGGACGACGATTGAGCAATAGATAAGCCGCTCCAATACAGAGTATGAAAATAATAAGCGGCATTGGAATGCCGACCACACTCCCATTTCCTATCGCAGAGAATTGCTCCGGAAGTCCCACGATCGCCTGCCCTTTCGTAATGACGATGGCGAGTCCCATGAACATCTGCATGCTGCCTAGTGTAACAAGAATAGGCGGAATGCCAATCTTGGCCACTGCGAATCCATTCAGCAATCCGCATAGAATCCCGACGATCATCGCGCATACAATTCCGACTGCAATATACAGAAGGCTTGTTCCGGCCGATGCGCCCTCCGGGATAAGTCGAACCATCACCATTGCAGCCAAAATCGATGTCAAATTCGCAATACCTACAATCGATAAATCAATGCCGCCCGAGATCATCGACAGCATCATCGCTAGCGATAGTATGCCAAGGACGGGGAATTGAAATGCCATGGAGCTAAAGCTGTCAAGCGATAGGAACGTGCGCGGGCTGAGAATCGCCATCGTCACGAACACCAAGACCATGATGACGAACAGCCGGGTCAGGTTTCCGTCCGAGGACAGCCAACGCTTTATAGAGAAAGAGAGATCGTCATAGGACGAATCCGTCCCCCTGCGCTTCGATGCGTGATTGGACATAAGTACCTCCTAGTAGACTGTTGTCAAGTTAGAATGGATGATCGTTTGGAAGATGATCGTTTGATTTGATAAGCTGCGACGCCAGTTCCGACCAGAATAAGCGCACCAATGACGAAGCGCTGCCAGTACGACGGAATGCCTACAAGGATAAGACTGTTTTGTATGGTCACGATAAGCAGCAGACCAAGCAATGCGCCGATGACGGTGCCATGCCCGCCTGTAATGCGAACCCCGCCCAGTACAACCGCTGCAATGATCAATAACTCCGTACCGAGCAGATCGACCGGATTGGAGCTTCTCATCATGGTAGTCTGTATCATGCCGGCGATACCCGCTAGGAAGCCGACAAACCCATAGACGAAGCATTGCAGAAATTTGGTGTTGAAGCCAATCCGTTCAGCAGAGACCGGATCTCCGCCAAGCGCGTAGATACCGCGGCCGATCATCGTGTACTTCATCATAATCGCTACGATAACAATGACGGCTGCTGTAATAAGGACAGACATCGGCAGACCGACCGTAATGCCCGCATCCGTCGTAAATTTAATGAACGGCGTTTTGCCGAATTGCTCAAGCGCCGGAGGCAAGTTGCTAATCTGACGACTACCGACAAAGGTCAGCAGGAAACCGCTGAACATCGATGACGTGCCCAGTGTCACGATTAACGTAGGGAGCTTGAAGTAAGCAATAAGAAGTCCGTTAATCAATCCTAATCCAAGCCCGATAATTCCTGCCAGCAGGAAAGCCACGAAGACAGGCAGATCAAGATCAAGCATCAAAATAATTTTGGTAGCCGAAAACATGCTGAATGTGGCAATAGCCGGGAATGACACATCGATGCCGCCCGAAATAATAACCATCATCGTACAAATGACAAAAATGCCAGGCACAATACTGCTGCGAATAAGGTCAAACATGTTCGCTGAACTGAAGAATGCTCCATTTTGGCTGCCGATCGCAACAAAGAGCACCAGAATGATGATTGCAACGTAAAATTCGCTAGTTTTTGTCCATTTCCTCATGCCGTGCTCCCCCTGTTTTCGGCTAGACCCGCTTCTTCGTCATGACCGTCATGCAATTGCGACCATACCTCCTGCGTGAAGGACTTCCCTTCGGACTCGCCGATAATCCTTCCCCGCTTCATTACGAGTACGCGGTTGCAATTTTGCCGAAGCTCAGGCAGATCATCCGAGATCATAAGAACGCCAAGCCCTTGTCTGGCAAGATCGCGAATGACCTGGTGTATATCTTCCTTCGAGCCGATATCGACTCCGACCGATGGCCCGTTCAGAATGAGTACCTTAGGGTTCGCTGCAAGCCATCTGGCGAGCACGACACGCTGCTGATTGCCACCTGATAGCGTCTTCACCGGAGAGAGCGGTGAATGTGCAACAATGCCTAGCTTTTCAATCCAGCTGCGGACCGTCGATTTCACTTTCTTCCCATCGATCATGCCCCATTTGTCCTTCTGTCCATCGATGACACTGACTACCATGTTGCGCTCGATCGATTGCTCCAGAAACAATCCTTCCGTCAGCCGATCCTCCGGCACATAGGCAATCCCATGTCCCTCTGCATCCTGGACCGACTGGATGTTCACGGCTTGGCCATCACGGTAGATTAGGCCTCCAGTTGCCGGTGTCAAACCGAACAACGATTCGGCAAGCTCTGTCCTGCCTGATCCGAGCAGACCTGTCAAACCTACAATTTCGCCGGGATGTATGCTGAGCGATATATGTTCAAAGCAGCCTTTTAGAGACAAGTTGTCTGTTCGGAGCAGCGGCGTGCCTGTTTTCTTCTCTACCTCATAATAGCTTTCGTCAATTTGACGGCCGGTCATATAATAAACCAGCTTCTCGCGATTCAATTGATCCGTGCGTTCAGAGATAACATTTTTTCCGTTGCGCATAATCGTAATCCGCTCCGAGAGCTCGAACACTTCTTCCAGCTTGTGGCTAACGAATAAAATCGAGATACCGTCTCGCTTCAGTCCTTCAATGACACGAAATAAAGCGCGTACTTCCTTCTGAGTAAGCGCGGTAGTCGGTTCATCCATAACGATAAGCTTAGCCCTATGCATAAGTGCCCGCGAAATCGCGATAAGCTGCTTGTCGGCAACCGACAAGTGCTCAACCTTCGCGTTCAGATCCAGATCGACGCCTACTTTGTCCAGAGCTTGCTTCGCCGTTTGGCGCATCTTGCTCCAATTGATCCATTTCTTCCTTTGAGCGAGCTCGCCATTCAGCGCAATATTCTCGGCTACCGTAAGATTAGGGAAGATCGAGAAATCTTGATAAATGACTTGAACGCCTGAATTAATCGCTTCAATCGGGTTCAGCTGACTGCGCAGTTCTCCATCGATTCTTATCTCGCCATGATCCGGCGCGTGAACGCCGGACATGACTTTGATCAGAGTGGATTTCCCGCAGCCATTCTCCCCAGCCAAACAATGGACTTCGCCATAATCGATTCGCAGCGATACATCCTTAAGCGCATGAACACCGGCGAATGATTTGTTAATATGGTTCAGTTCGATCAGGGCTTTAGGCATGTTCGGGTCACCCTCTCCTTAGAAATCGTAATCGGTTACATTTTCTTTTGTGACACCCACCCAAGCAGCGCCGTACAGGTATTTTCCGTCTTTTACAATCAGCTTGTTGTAGCCTGGAACGCCAAGGTCAAAGCCTTCTTTAATATCGCCCGCTTTGCCTTCAAGCACCTTGACCGCAATCGTATTCATCGCTTTGGCCGCTTCAGCCGGATCCCAGAAGCCGATCATCGACATCGCGCCGCTTTCCAAATACTTCTGCGATACAGACGGTACGCTTGTGCCCACGACATTCACTTTGCCGATCAGACCGGACTCTTCGATCGCCAGTGCCGCGCCAGCCGCATCGTTGCCGGATGCGCCTTGGAAGCCTTTCAGATTAGGGAATGCCTTGAACGTCTCGCGCAGCTTCTCGCTGGCAACCTTCTGATCGTCATTCGTCTCCAGCTTGCGAGCAACCGCTTTCATATTCGGGTATTTTTCCTGTTGACGATTATAAGCGCCCTCTTCCCACTGCATGTGGGATTTCGTCGTCAAGCTGCCTACTGTCGTCATATATTCGCCTTCCTCGCCCATCGCCTTAGCCAGGTTATCCATGAGGAATGCGCCGTATTCCAAATTGTCGAATGCTTCAATATTGAAGTCTGTATTCACCATGCCATCCGCTTCATGTGTAATGACAACAATGCCTTTGTCGCGGGCTTTTTTCAACACAGGCTCAAGCGCTTCTGCCGAGAAAGGAACGACTGTAATCGCATCCACCTTCTGAGCGATCAAATCTTCGATAATTTGCACTTGCAGAGCTGCGTCTGCCTTTTGGGGACCTTGCATGAACGTGTCATGTCCGGTTGTTTTGCCGAATTCTTTTACGCCCTCTTCCATTCGGTCGAACCAAGCTACGCCGGTCAATTTAACAACGGTGGCAATTTTGTACTTTTTGTTTCCGTCATCGCCGCCTTTGTTCGTCCCACCGCTTCCCTTGTTGTTTCCTGGAGTGCTTCCGCCGCAAGCGGTGAGGATCACCATGCAAAAGATAAGTAACATAGCAACTGCAGACATTGAACTTTTCTTGACCATTGATTGCTTCCCCCTAAAGATGATTTTAAATTTATGTCAAACCGTCCAGCAGCGGTATTACCGCTGCCTAAACGCCTTCACATCATCCATAAAAGCTTTCACTCGTGCTTGGTCCACATGGTTTTCGAATTTCCCATCAACTTTAAAGGCTGTGCCGACAACAGCTCCGTCAGCAATCGACAATTGCTCAACCAGATTCTCGCGGCGAACGCCCGTATTGGCAAGGACGACCGTCTCTGGCACCGATTCTTTGACTCGTTTTAGAATTTGCGAATCCGTCTGCGCACCCGCAGTTAGACCGGATACACAAAGCGCGTCAGGACGATTGTTGAATACAGTTGATTTAGCTACGCTCTCAATGTCACGGTCAGCGACATACTTCGCTGCTTCCGGAACAATGTTGAACAACAGCTTAACATGGCCTGCACCGATCCGTTGCTGATGACGCACCGTCTCGCCTACATTCGTATTCCAGAGGCCGAAGTCGCTGGCATAGACACCGGTGAATATTTCACGAACGAACAACGCGCCGGTCGCCGCAGCAAGGTCAAGCGACTTCTTCGCATCCCAGAGAACGTTTACGCCAAAAGGAATTTCAATATCTGATTTCAATTCGCCGACGATGCGGGCCATTGCTGCAACCGTTTCTGTCTTCACTTCCGTCAAATAAGGCAAGCTGAATTCATTAGAGAACATAACCGCGTCTACTCCGCCATCCTGCAGCGCCTTCAAGTCTTTTCGAGCCATCTCCACCACGTAATCCATACCCTTTTCACTATCGAAATAAGGGTCTCCAGGCAAAGCCATCAGGTGACACATCGCAATAATCGCTTTCTCCGTGCCAAGTACGTCTTTTAACCATGTCATATCTGTCATCCTCCCCAGAATGTGTCTATCTAATCTTGTTGATTTTGGTCTAGCGAATGAACCTGATGCATGCGGACCTATTAGCCTCGGCTAAAGTCTACAGTGCCGTCGAATGTATACAGCAGATGCTCTAGCAAATCAATCAGCTTGCTGACATCATCGAGATCGACCGATTCCACAGGAGCGTGCGTATAGCGTGCAGGATAGCCGAGATCAACCATCGGCAGTCCGTCATTCTCCAATTGGCTAAAGGATGCATCTGTCAGAATGCCCATAAATACAGCAGGCTGCAGTGGAATATGATGATCGGAGGCGACTCCCTTAATATGCTTGACCAGCTTCGGATTTGGAATAAGGCCGCCTAGCGTACCTCTGCCATGAAACGTATACATCCCGATGCTTGGGCCGCCGCCAAGCGATATATCGCCTTTCGTCTTCAGATCAGGCGTATCTGTCGCAATCGTAATATCGAGCGTAATAGCCAGATGCGGATCAATTCGGCGTACAGCCGGCAAAACGCCGCGCAAGTTGAACTCCTCTTGAACAGAGAATACGATATAAAGCTCACAAGGCAGCCCGCTATCCTTCACCCGATCTGCCAGTTCCAGCAAGGCGAGGCAGCCAACACGATTATCAAGCGCATTGGAGAATACTCGAGTTCCGTTGTCAAAGTATTGCCGAGCATACATGACCGGCGTGCCGACATCGAATCCTGCGTCCAGCGCTTCCTGCTTGGACTTGAAGCCGAAGTCGGCGAACACTTCGCTCACCGGAAGCACACGATACTTCTCTTCAGATGGCGTTACGTGATGAGCCTTTGTCCCGATGATGCCGTTCCATACACGGCCGTTCGCCTCGACGATGACCGATTGCCCAGCCAGACTCTTCTCTGGAATGCCGCCAAGCCTCTCTACACGCAGAAATCCGGAATCTTCGATTTTATTGACGACAAGACCAAGCTCATCCATATGGGCGAAGATCATAACGCGATAGGGCTCCTGCCCTTTAATCTCATTCATGCGTACGGTGACGTTGCCGAGCGCGTCTACCTGAATCTCTTCCCCAACCCCTTGCAGCTGTTCCTTCACATATCGAATGACCAAATCTTCATAACCGGATACTGCCGCAAGCGAGGTCAATTCCTGCAGTCTCTTCTTCATGTAATCCATCCGCTGTTCCATTCGCTAGCCTCCCATGCGTATAAATCCTACCCTTAATGTACAGCCTCTCTATTCTTTGGCTGCTACAGCTCCTTCATAAGCTCCTTGGTCCCCTCATACAGGCGGTGATAGATCTTGTAGTAACGCTCGTACAGCTCCTGTTGGTCGGATTGCGGCTCGATGTAACGAACAATCTTCACCCAAGCATCGATTTCTTCCAGCTTATCGTGCCAGCCTAACGCCATCCCGCAAATGAAAGCGTTTCCATATGCGGCGCCAACGGTCACCTCAGGTATCGCTTGGCGTACCCCACAAATATCGCTTACGCTTTGCAGCCACAATTGATTTTTGACGCCGCCGCCCACCGATACAACTCGCTGAACCGATGCACCGAGGCTTTTCATGACGTCGAAGTTATGCCGTATGGAGAATGAGATGCCTTCCAGCAACGAGCGGTACATATCCGCGGTTGTATGATTAAGGGATAAGCCGAACATCATGCCTTTGGCCGAGGCATCATGGATGGGTGTACGCTCTCCGCTGAAAAAAGGCAACGTGATCAATCCGTTTGCACCAGGCGGACTGAGTCCTGCCTGTTCCGTCATATACGTATAGGCCTGATCGACCGACCAGCCTGATGCTTCTCCGCTTCCCGCATTTCTGCCCAGACACTGATCGACAAACCACCTAGTCAACGAGCCCGCCGTTGCCGTGCCTCCAGTCAGCGTATTCGCTCCAGGAACAACATGGACATTCGGCCATAGCTGCTTCGTCTTCATGATCTTGTCCGTTGTTAGAATAAAGAAGGTCGAGCTTCCGAACATCATCATCAAGTCGCCCTGATGAATGGCGCCGATGCTAATCGCCTCCGACATGGCATCGGCTGTACCGGCGATTACTTTCGTCCCCGGCGCCAAGCCCGTTTCTTCCGCCGCACTCGCCGTGACCGCACCTACAATATCGGTACTCCAAGTCAGCTCTGGCAGCTTTTCAGCATCTGTAATGGAAGCTACCATATCCGAATTCCATTCTAACGTGCGGATATCGAACAAGGGAGCGTAGTTGACCGCCGTATACCGGTCCATGATGTATTGTCCAGTCAGCTTGTAGACCAGATAACCCGAGCCGCATAAAAATTTGGATGTCTGTTCGTACACTTCCGGCTCCCGGTCCTTGATCCATTTGATTTTCGGACCTGCTGCCTGAGAAGTTAGTGCTTGGCCCGCAATCTCGAATATCTGCTCTTCTCCTGCCGACTCGTTCAACGCTGTAATCTCGCGTTCTGCCCGAGTGTCGACACCATACAAAATCGCCTTGCGAAGCGGAGCCCCGGTCTTGTCTATCGGAAGTACCGCCGGAGCGATCGAACTGACGCCGACTGCCTCAATCTCGTCTTTCGTTATGCCGTACTCCATTTGCGCTTTATGAAGCAGCGATTGAGACAATAGCTTGAAGTCATGCCACCATGTCGACTCTGCGTCATGCTCTGCCCACCCGCGATGTGGGATTTCCAGCTGATGCGGTACGGCGCTTTGCGCAACAATCTTGCCATTTCGATCAACTAGCACACCTTTGGATTCGTATGTCCCTATGTCAATACCCATTACATATGACATGTGATGTCCTCCCCTGTCAGCTTTACGAATTTCCCCATCAGCCTACGCTATACGAGAGTAATTTTCCCTTGGAAGCCTAAGTCTAGTGCCGGATGTTCGCTGTCATCGTCGCTTCGGTTCGTAATAATCTCGCTTAACTGGTCGAATTCGCATACTTTCAATAAAGAGGACGCACCCACCTTGGACCGGTCTACAAGCGCAATGACTTCCTTGGATTGCGCGATGAAGGCTTGCTTGACTTCGGCTTCCTCCACGCTGTAATCCGTCAAGCCGCGTTCTCTGTTCACTGCGGCAAGCCCTAAGTAGTAACGATCGAAGTTGAATTTTTTGATCGTCTCTATGGCAACGCTTCCTACCATCGACATTTCATTAAAACGGATAAGGCCGCCTATCATATAAACATGGAGATTGCTCTTGGACAAGATGGATGCCACTTGGAAGGAAGAAGTAAATACAGTGATGCCTCTTCTCTTGACGAGTGCTTTCGCAAGCTCCGCCGTCGTCGTGCCAACATCCAGAGCGATAACCTCGCCTTCTCGTATTTGATCAGCAGCATATTGTCCGATCTGGCGCTTCAGGTCATGGTTTTTCTTCTCTCGCTGGACGAACAACGGCTCAGCTCCCTGATCAGGTAGCGCAGCCCCGCCTCTCCGTCTGGAAATGATGCCTTTCTTCTCCATCGCGACCAGATCGCGCCGTACCGTTACTTCCGATACGTCAAGATGCTGGGCTAATTCTTCAACGGTTAAAGGCGAATTTTCATGCAATAAGCTTACAATTTGCTTCTCTCTTTCAGTTGACATTCCAATCAATCTCCTTGTTTGTATAATAGCATAGCAATCAAATATAAATCAATAATTATCATAAATTGATCAATATAAATCTTACAATGATCATAACCAACATAACGCTAATTGTAAACCCTTTCATTGCGTATCCCGTCATTATTTTTGTCTTATCATGATGAATGAGCAGCATTAATGTCCTATCCATCGCTATAAAAATAGAATTTCGCACATTCCCAAGGGTGAACACAGTTAAATTTAATCATAATGAGCTTATTATTCCTGCATACATGAAAAAGAATGATCAAATCAATAATCAATTTGATCATTCCATAACATTTTCGATCAATCTGATTGATCACTTGAGCTTGAGCTTTTATGCGTATCAACCCGTGGTTTTCTCCAGCCATATATCTTTGAAATCGATCCATCCCAAAGAATTCATGCCGATGCCTTTAATATGAGGGGTGTGAAACATTTGAAGCTTCTTATGCAATAGAAAAAGAACATGTGTCTCATCCCGCAGTTTATATTCGATATCCATAAGTTCCTTCCATCGCTTGTCCGTCTCCCTGCTTGCAAGTGCCTTATCAATTTTATTCTCCACCCACTGCAGAAGCCCCGGGTCCAGATGATCTCGCATGAAATTTCCCGTTTGCTCGAACAGCTCGATCATACAGACCTCATCCTCCGCAAATACGACGCAGTACAATAGACAATCTACATCCTGTCGAACCTGCTCATCTCGTATACTCTTCCAGTTCTCCAGCTGTATCTCGACGGCAATCCCATAGGAAGCAAGCTCCTTCTGCAGCCATCTGGCGTCCTTCTCATGAATACCGTAGGTCCCGATCTTCAATCGCTCTCCCCCATAACGTGATCGCTTCAACAATTCTAAAGCCAGCTCCACATCAGGGCAAGCAACGCTGTCATAGGATTCTTCTCCAGGATAGAAGCCGCTGGCTGGATACATTCGATCCCCGCCAAGCTCGGCTACCATACGGTTCCGATCCACGAGCAAGTCGATCGCTTTGCGGAAATCTGCCGACTGCTGGGGTCCCTTTTTTCCCCGATTCCAGGTGAGCAGACTACAGCCGTTGGTAACATATTCGACCTTTTTCCAGTCTTGCGCCGGCTGGTAGTCCTTCGCATCATGATCAATAAGCAGCTGATCCCAATTTTTCGCAAAAGCTGCCGTATCCTCCGGCATGATGACGATGATGACGCCATCAAGATGCGCTCTGCCAAGGAAATAATGAGAATTGGCTTTCATAATAATGCGATCTGCCGTCCATTCCCCAAAGCGGAACGGCCCCGTCCCCACTGGATGCTCCCAAAATTGTTCATCCTGCTCGACCAGTTCATGCGGAACAATCGACATACCTGTTGAGCACATATAGCGAGGCAGCAGCCAGTTTGGACGATCCAGCTTAAGCGTCACGGTACGCGGACCTCTTCTCTGAATGTCAACGATCGTCCTCACGAACCATCCCGATGCAGCGCTGCCTCTCAATCGTTCCAGAGAATAGATTACGTCCTCGGCAACCAGATCACGACCATGGTGGAATTGGATTCCTTTTCTCAGATGAAACGTCCACTCCTTGCCTTCCTCATCATGCTCCCATGCATGCGCCAGAGAAGGCACAATCTTGCCAGCTTCCCGGTCATACTTCACCAAACAATCGAACAGCTGCCTGACCATATGAACACTAAAGGCATAATACAACTCCTTAGGATCAAGCGTCAGAATGGGGCGGTAGACGGGAAGTCTAAGCAAATCCGCCTCCAAGTCATCAATCAGTTCCGTCCTATAACCGAAATGGCTGTTCATCCATTCCACAAATTGATGCCTTACTCCCGTGCCTTCCCCGTATTGATCAATGAGTTCAAATGCATATTTATATTCGCCCCTCGAAGCATACTGCTGCGCAAGCTCCATCAGCTTCTTCTCCTTCGGATAAAGGAACGTAATCCGCGATCTGTTGCCGCGCCCGCGTCCAGCCTGCCATTCGATGAACCCATCTTCCTCCAGCTTGCGGACAATAAATTTGACATTGCGCTGCGTACAATACAATGCCTCTGCCAATCCCTCCAGAGACACTTCAATCGGCTTGCCGAATCCAATAGGATCTGCCACTTTGTTGTACATCATCAGATATCTTTCTTCACTGTTCATGACGATACCCTCCTCCGCGAGAGGCTGTATTTTATAAAAGGGGAAATAATCAATTCAGATTATACACTTTTTATGTCCCTTTTACGAGCGCATAATGGTGTTAAAATACAGGAGTACGGGAGATGGTAGCAATGCTCATGCATGATTTTATTCCTCACCAATTGTGGAAGGATCGGGAAGCCGAGCGAATAAGAGAGGCAAGTTATATCGCCAACTCGAACGAAACGACACAATGGGACGCGGATGCACCGGATTGCCAACAACCAAAGCTGAGAAATCCTTTTTTGCGTAAAATCGGCTTTCTGTCCTAGAGTCATAAGAGATCGTACATTCTATCTCATAAAGGAGCTGCCTCGCATGTCTGCATCCTTATCCATTCAACTGCTGCAACACCTTACCCCCGCACAAGCCACCGAACTGTCCAAGTTATTGCAGAATGTAGTACAGGACGGTGCGTCAATAGGCTTTCTCTCACCGATGTCGCTGGAGGAAGCTGAACAATATTGGCAAAGCGTATTGGAACCAGGCGCCTTTCTATGGGCTGCCTATATGGATGGCAGTCTTGTCGGAACGGTCCAGCTGCAGCTCGCCATGAAGCGAAATGCCACGCACCGCGCGGAAATTGCTAAACTCATGGTCGATCCGTCGGCACGCCGGCACGGCATTGCGCGCGCATTGATGAATACCGCACATGAGCAAGCTGCCGTGGAGAACAGAAGCTTGCTCATCCTGGATACACGAGCCGGCGATCCTTCCAACAAGCTCTATCATTCGCTCGGTTATATCGAAGCCGGACGTATTCCTGGCTTTGCCCGTTCATCGGAGGGCGGCTTGGACGCAACAGTCATCTATTATTTGAACCTCTAATCGGGTAAACACTTCCTATTCTCATAAGAATTCCCTTGCTATGCATAACTCCTCTTCGCCCGTTCATCCTAAGGGGTGGAGGTGAAGATCATGTCCGGAAGAAATAACAAGCCGCGCAACGACGGCCCTGCAGCCAACCCTTCAAGGCTGGATCAATTTGGCGACAAGCTCGCGGATGATACGCAGGCATCGCCCAAACAAGTCCGCACCAACGAAAAACCGGCGAATTAAGAAGTCTTGTACAAAAAAAGGAGTGCCGCGTTGGCCCGCGGCACTCCTTCTTCACTCGATATCCGTACATTCCTAAACCATCATCGGAATCCATCTCGATTCGTTCAGCGCTTGCGGGGCAACCCGATTGTAGAAACGGTGCTGATCGTATCCCTTCTTATCGATGTAGTTGCTTCAGGAAACAAAGATCACGCTCTTGAATGAATTGGCCTTCGTAGGTTGTCGGCTTTTTCCCCTCCATAAGCCCAATAGCATCCTTCAAAGAATGCCAACTCAAGACAGAACCCGGCTCTATTCCCTCTTCTGAACGTTCTGGTTCCTTTTCAGTATTCAGAATCTGGCCGACATAGCCATAGGAGAATTGCAATAGCTCACGCTCATCGCGATATTCAATGACGAGGCCGATATGATCCGTCAGCTCGACCTTTGCATCAAGCTCCTCCCTGACCTTCCTCTGCATAGCCATCTCCAGCGATTCCGACCCTTTAAGGCCGCCACCTGGCAGTTTGTAATAATTACCATTCTTAATATGCAGCAGCGCCACTTCATATCGGGCATTGAAGATAATGCCTCTAACAGTCCGGCGCATCCAGAAGTTCCCGCCATGTCTGCGTGAGCTGCCGTCCCGCCCGCTAAGACCCAATTCACGTTCATAGATTTCCCGCAACAGCTCCATGACATCCAATTCCTTCCTGACCATGATCTAGCTTATCTAGGGGTTAACGCTTTACCTTTTAGTTTTCATTGTTCGTTGAATAGAAATGCAGCTTATTGCCGAACGGATCGGTCACCTGGACCGAATTCCATTCCTCGGAGAAGCCAGGTCTGGCGTAACCATATAGCTTGGCAACTAACTTCTCTTGCCAAGCCTTCGCATCCTCCACTTCGATCCTCACCGCCGCTCCTGGCGTACAATCGCCATGATGCTCAGATAGATGCAATACACAGCCGCCTTTGGAAACCTGCGCATATAGCGGGAACTGGGATTCATACCGGTGCTCCCAATCCCAAGTAAACTCCAGAAAGGATACATAAAACTCCTTCGCCTTGCCTTCATCAAAGATACGAAGAATCGGTACAGCTCCTTTAAATTCCATAAGCGGCTCCCTTCTGATAAGTAAACCAAGCTGGACTTAACCTATGCACTTCCACGATTATACATCTTCTTAAGCAAGGAGGAAAGATGCATGCCTAACACAAAAAAGACCCTTCACAGCCGACAAGCTGTAAAGGATCTTCTTCTACTATAAACAGTCCGATTATGCTTTTCTTCGCTCAACCAGATTAATGCCAATTCCCATACAGATCACACCGATCAAGGCAAGTTTTGCTACAGGCATGAAGATATCGCTCCATCCCGCATCATATAGCGCCAATTGCTTCAGTGCGTTCACGGCATGGGTAATCGGGAGAAATTCACCAGCAATGAGCAGCAGCTTATTCGTCATCAAGCCCGGCGGGAAGTAGATTCCCGCAAGAAGCGGCATGATAGGCAGAATGACGGGCAGCAGCATTTGGAATTGCTCCGGCGTACGTACGATTCCTGCAAGCAGCATGCTAAGCGATACAATAGCGGCAGAGTAGAGCACCATTATAAATAGCATAAGACCATACTGATTTCCCAGATCGTAGCCAAAAGCGAAGACAAAGACGAACAAGACCGTAATCATATGAATCAAGCCGATAATGAGACTGTAGCATAGATGTCCCATATACATCCCTGTCTTGGTCACGGGCGATAGAATGACCCGATTCCAGATGCCAAGCGCCTTCTCATTCATGACGGCATTGATCTTATATCCAATTGTGAACATCGCCAGAAATAAGGTAAAGCCCAGCAACAGCTGAATACTCATTTCATTGCCAGCCATTGCCCTGCCATCGGGTCTAAGTACAACCTTGTGTACAGGAGGACTTGTCATAAAGGACTCAAAGTTGGTTCGGACAGTATTTCCACTGCCAACTAGACTCGCCGCATGTGCCAGCCTTCCATCTTCGGATGCTATCCGGTGCATGTGCTCTGACACCATCGATTGATGGATGCCCTCTTTCGTAGCAACAATCCGGAATTCTTCATCCTGCATGAGCCGGACGGCCAGCGGCGTCTGACCTTCCCTAACGTCCCGTAGAGCCTTTTCCTCGTTGGTCAATTTGAATGTCAAATGGCCTGAGTCATTCATACGCGCCACTCGCTGCTTCGCCTCATCATGACTCACGCCCCGATCCGGAAAGGCTGCATATTCCAGTTGTCCGCTCATGTTCGAGCTGAATAATAGCATCGCCGCTATGCTGATCGCCATAAAAATGAGAATAAGAGCAGGAGAACGGCGATCATGTCTCCACTGCGCCAGGAATACAGCTATCATACCGCCCGCCCCCTTCTGGGATAGATCCATGCGCTAAGCGCTGCCAAGAGAATCGCATAGACCATCAGCAATAGAAGTTTCGAGGCAAGTTGGCCGCCATCCTCATATTGAATCCATTGAAGCGCCATCGTCAAAGCATGGCCGTTGGGCGTCCATTCTCCAATGGAGCGAAGCCATTCCGGCAGCACATAGAGCGGCACGAATCCCCCGCCAATGACACCGATGATAATTAATAGCAGATTGAACAACGCATTGGCCGCATCGATATTTTTCATACGGAACATGACAGAAGTGAAGAAAACCGCCAACCCTGCGACCATAAAAGAAAAGACAATCACAATAATAGCCAGGCCGCCCCAGAACGCAACAGACCTGCCATAAAATAATCCCAGTGCGAAATGGCATGCCGTAAGGACGCTGGTCAATTGCAAAAATGCAATCATGAACGATGCAGCGAACTTGCCGCCCAAGTAATAGAAGGGATTATTGCCGCTTAACCGGATTCGTTCAATGACACGCTCCCGTTTCTCCCCCGAAGCATGAAAAGCGATCGTAGCCGAGATCAACACCGTAAAAATCATACCCATCGACAGACTGAAATATTGGAAGCTCGTAATCGGCTTCACGCTATCCAGAAGCTCCATACCTCCCTTTGGCTGTAACTTCATTCCTTCTTCAAGCTGATGCTGACCTGGCATGTCTTGCAACACATAACGAAGTCCCATTCCGACATTGGCTTCTCTCATATATCGATCCACAACACCCGTCACCAAATCAAGCTTGAGAGAATGCTCTAGCGCAGAGATCATGATGGTTCCGCCATTCCCTTCCTGCAGCCATGCTCGCTCCAATGCTTGAAGCGTAAACCCACGGGGGATCGTCAGAATGGCTGTAACTTCTTTCTCCTGCAGCATAGTGACCGCTTGATTCCCGGTCGTCTCGGCGACTTCAACCCATTCCTTTACTTCATCGCTAGCGAAGGTCATCCGAAGCCCTTCAATCACTCGATAGACTTCAGCGTCCTCCAGCACATTCGCTCTCCATGAATCCTCACGATCAAATCCCATGATGACGTTTCTGAATTCGGCGAAAGCCTCTTCCTCATTATCTTCGATCACAAGCGCGATGCTTGCCGATCTGTCGCTTGGGCCTGCTTCAATCCAACTGGACAGCGCATAACCCAATATGACGCTAAGAACAATCGGTACGAGCAGAACCACAAGAAGCTCGTTTCGATCTCGCCAGAAAACGAGCATATCTTTTTTCAAATAAGGTAACATGCCGCCCCTCCTAATCCCGCAGCTTGCGGCCAGTAAGATGGAGGAACACATCTTCCAGACTTGGCGTATGAACCTGAATTTGGACAATTTGAACGTGATGGCGTTCCGCTGCCTGCACGACCTCTGTCAAAATGCCGCTTTGTTTGGTGACGATCAGCTTGACGCCATCCTCGGTCTCCTCCGCGGATCGGACGAACGGCAGCCCTCTCAGTTCCATGAGCAGCTCGGGACTTGGCTTGGAAAGCTGGACAATCATCGTCTCTTCGCCGGACAGAATGCGAAGCAACTCTTCTTTCGTTCCCGATGCAATCAACCGGCCGTGATCCATAATGTATACGCGGCTGCAGAGCTGCTCTACTTCCTCCATATAATGGCTTGTGTACAGCACCGACATGCCCTTCTCTCGGTTCAGCTTGCGTACTGTATCGAGAATATGATTGCGAGATTGAGGGTCGATGCCGACAGTAGGCTCATCCATAATGACCAGCTTCGGTTCATGCAGCAGCGCAGCCGCAATATTGATGCGTCTCTTCATCCCGCCCGAGTAAGTCCGGATCAGTTCATGCTGCCGTTCGGTCAATCCTACAAGCTCCAAGGTGTTTGCAATTCTATCCGTGAGGTGTTTTCCCTTCAACTTATAAATGCTTCCGAAAAATCGCAGATTTTCATAAGCGGACAGCTTCTCATACAAAGCAATCTCTTGCGGCACAACGCCAATGATGCGGCGAATATCACCAGGCGTCTTCAGCACGCTGCGCCCATCCAGCCGAACATCTCCGCTTGACGGGTACAACAGCGAAGATATCATCGATATCGTAGTCGACTTGCCGGCTCCATTGGGCCCTAGCAGCCCAACAGCCTCTCCCTGCTCAATGTACAGGTTGATGTTGTCCACAACAGTCTTGCCTTTGAATGTTTTGCGCAACTCCATTGCTTCCAGCATGTTCCCATTCTCCCATCCGGTATAGAGTAAGCTATTATGCTGCAGCTTCTGTCAATCAGTGTATAGCAAGAAAGACAGTGTTCCCACTGTCTTCCGTCATAAAGCAGTCTCTTATGTATGACTTCCGTCATGTTTCGGAAAAAGTCTGACCATCCAGCGGATGGCCATTCGGAATCACTCAGACCACATGATGACGGATCGCATAAATCGCAAGTTGGGTACGATCTCGCAGATCAAGCTTGTCCAGCACGACGCTGATATGGTTTTTGACCGTACCGAGAGATAGGGACAGCTCGCTTGCGATTTCCGCGTTGCTGCGGCCTTCGCCTACCAGCCTTAGAATATCCTTTTCCCTTGACGTGATCGCCGGATCAATATCGGGAAGCTGACGCTCTTTCATCAGCAGCCGTGGAATAACTTTGGCTGCTACATCCTCCTGCAACGACAATCCACCTGCCAGACAGCTCTTAATGGCGCGAAGAAGCGCTTCAGGCTCAGCCTCCTTCAGCATGTATCCGTTCGCTCCGCTCTTCAACGCCTCCATTGCATAGTCATCGTCATTAAAGGTCGTCAGCATCAGAATCTTCATGGATGGCCATCTCGACCGGATGATTCTGGCCGCTTCGAGACCATCCATAACAGGCATGCGGATGTCTAGAACCGCAATATCGAAGATACCGCTTTCGCAAAGCTGGACCGCTTCCTTGCCGTTGCCGGCTTCGCCCGTCACCTTTAGTTCGACATCCGTCTCCATCATCATCTTCAGCCCTTGCAGCACCATCGCCTGGTCCTCGGCCAATAAAATCCGAATCATGCCATCCCCCTTTCCTTCGTCATAAGCGGCAGTGTTCCACTTACGATAAACGTTTTTTCGTTCTGAATGATATCCAGCTTACCACCGGCTTCCTCCATTCTTTCTCTCATGGAGCGCAAGCCGAACCCCTCCCGATAAGGTCGGGCTTCCTGGATTGGATGCAGCACTTCAAACCGGAACACGCCTCCGCCCGGCGCCTCGAATACAATGTCCGCTTCCTTCGCACCGCTATGTCGCATCATATTCGTCAGGGATTCCTGTACCGCCCTGTAGAGCGCCACGGATTGGGCCGGAGTAAGCGGCACCGTAAGCGCGCCATGACGCAGATTGAAGTTGACGCGAAGGTAGCTCTCCACTTCCAGCCTTCTGATGAGATTGATGACAGCGGATAGACCGCCTGTTTCACTATCTTTGAGCGCTTTTACGGCGCTGCGCGTATCGTCCAGGCTCTCCTTCGCCAGTTCCTTCAAATGACTTAGCTTCTCTGCCGTTTCAGAGTCCCGCGCACCCATACGGAACACCTCCAGCTGCATAAGCAGCGCCGTGAGCTTATGGCCTACCGAATCATGAATATCACGTCCCACTTGTGCGCGCTCTTCCTCCCTTGCGGCTTTTTCGTTCGTTGCGAGCAGCCGCCTAAGCTTCCGGTATTCCGTAAGCAGCGCCTCGCCTCGTGCAATCTCATGCTGTTCATTCATGTATGTAAGACGGAAGGCGCAGAAGGCAACTCCAGCCGCTAGGCCAAATAGAGAGATATAATAGACCGAAAAACCTGGGAGTCCATAGAAAGACGGCATTAACGCACCTATCCAAGTCATCATACCGATGACGGAGGCACCCGCAAGCGGCAGCCGATAAGCACCTTTTCCCGCAATAATGGCAAGGAGAAGCAGTGTATACGGATTGGGCTCACCTCCCGGCTCCGGCCATAGACTCGCGGTGGCCGCAACCGCCAGCAAGGCGAGCAGCAGCAATTGGGCGGCAGGCATCCGGCGGGCAATGGGGACGAGGAAGTAAGCGCTCATGCCAAGCGCGCAGACCAACAACCGCCATGACATACCCTGCTGCGGCTCACCATGTTCGAACATAGCAAGTCCCCATGCCGCAAGCAGCATGGCTAGCCATATCCAATAGGATCTCATCTGCACTCACCTCCCTGTGTACATAAGAATAAGAAACGACCGACATACTGGCTGCCGGTCGTATTGTTTCATTATAAGCATCAGGTTTGCTGAAGACCTCTGCTGTATGCAACAACTTCCTCATACGGCAACTTTCCTCCAAATATATCAAGCGCACTTCCGATCGTCAAATCCAGCTTTCCACCGGAAAGCTCCAGGAAACGGTTCATATCCGCAATGGAACGGGCGCCGCCTGCATACGTCGTCGGGATATTAACCCATTCCGCCAGATCGCGAACAAGCGACTCCTGAATACCGCTCTGCTTGCCCTCGACATCCACAGCGTGAATCAAATATTCGTCACAATAGCTCTCCAGCTCCCGAATATTCGCTTCATTTACTTCAAAATCGCTGAATTGCTTCCATTGATTCGTAACAACAAACCATTTGCCGTCCTTTTCCTTGCAGCTTAAATCGATGACCAAACGCTCCTTGCCCACTTCGGAAACGATGCGGCGCAGATGCTCCTCATTCAATTGTCCGTCGCGGAAAATGTAAGAGGTCACAATGACATGCGATCCGCCTCTCTCCAGATAAGACGCCGCATTGTCGGCTGTAATGCCGCCGCCGATCTGCAGGCCGCCGGGATAGCGGGCCAACGCTTGTTCTGCCGCCGCTTCATTACCAGGACCCAGCATAATGACATGTCCTCCCGTCAGCGCATCCTTCTTGAACAAGTCAGCATAATAACCGGAATCATGGGCGGATACAAAATTTTCAATAATAGCGTCGTTAAGCGTCTCGCCTACGATCTGCTTCACTTTCCCTGCGTGAAGGTCGATACATGGTCGGAATTTCAACGTCGTTCCTCTATTCTACTAGTATGATGTAAGCAACAGCTTGTCTTAGTACCCTCTATTCTGACATAGAGTACCGCATCACCGCAATGTGTTTTCTACACGCTCCCACATAATTGCATCCTTCATTCGGTAATCCGCATAAATCGTTTCGTCGTTCCTATCTGAGACGCGCACAACATCTCTCCCATCTTCCAATCGAACCAGTTCCGCCAGATAACCTTGAAAAGCAGACAGACTCTCCAAGAAGGACTCGCTGATTTCCAGACTTCCTTCATACCAGCGCATTAGAAAGAGATCAGGAGAGTGATTACCTATACCTTCAAATACAACGACCATCTCGTCCACACTGTCGCGAGTAAGATCCATCCCTTGCACCTTGCCCCAAACATCGAAGGAGTACATTCGTTTCTCCTCACTCCCGTCGTAGAAGAGATACTTAAACAATCCAGGGCCTGTCGCCATTAGCGGAATTCTGGCCAGTATCTTTGCTTCCTCGTTACCCGCTATAGGCTGTTCCAAGATACAAATATCGACACAACGATCGGGCGACTCCAGGTCCATACCTGGCAGCAGATCAAGCAACGGATACTGCTTGTCATTCCATTGGAGCAGACCATGCACGACAGCAGTTCCGTCCGCACGGGCCGGGGCATTGTAGATATGAATCTCTGCTCTCTCCGTATCCGATGTATTGAAAGTTGCAGTGTGAACCTGATGCCAATCCGCGCCAGCCTCCCCCACCTCCAACTCCAGACTATCAAGCGTCCGGTAAGCAAGAGTAAACGTCTCTGGAAATGGCACATATGAATCCTCAAAAGATGCCACAGGCGTAGGGGCAATCGGAGAAGGTGACGGAGCCATTCAGATTTTCTTCACCTTTCGGGCTCCCCCCTGATTAGGATAAGAATCGTTAACCCCTCCATTGATCCAGTACTTAACACGATCTCCGACTTTATATCGAGAGGAGTGAGCATTTAACCAGATCGCTGAACCTTCATAATCAGGAAAAATATCTTTCCAGGACGAGCCGAGATAAGGCTCCGCTGAAAAATCAAGTATGAGAATCCTTTTGTCATCTACCTCGAAGACGACACCCTCGCCATCAGGTGAAGATAATGCACAGCCTGTCAGAACGAATAAGAAAAATAAACTGAACCAGAGCATTTTTTTCATAAATCATCATCCGCCTTTCTGTTGATACAGACTTCGCCCGCAGTGGTTCCGCATTAACATGCGGACAGAACAACTAAGAGCAACTCGACATTCATGGAATTTTGTCAGCTTATGCAGGAAAGGAGGAAGCTGTCCGCTTGCAATGGGACAGCATCCTTGAACGACTAAAGTGGTAGAAGCGCGCAGCTGTTAGTTGGTAATGTGAGGGTATGCATCGAGTGAAAATCAGGCGCTACAGCAATGTTATGTACAGCATGTAGAGTTATTTCATTGCCATGGGAACAAGATGCTGGAAGATCAGCTCTCTGGCCCATTTGGCGTCATTGCGTTTCGTAATTTTTTTCCGTATGACGAAGGTGAGATTTAATGAAGGGATATTCATTAAGTGCTGGCCGCCGTGGCCGAACGCAAAGTAGCAATCGGCACAGCCGTTGAAGGATTCCGGAGAAACCCACCAATGATAGCCGTATCCCCCATAGATCGGCGGCTCATAATGCAGCAGACCACGGTGATGAAGTACAACGGATTGCTCGATCCATGATGGAGATACAATCTCCGTTCCGTTCCAGCTTCCGTGTTGTAGATACAGCATGCCAATCTTGGCCAAATCATGTCCGTACAGGGATAGTCCTGTGCCGCCTTCACTGATTCCATTTTTCTCTGACCAGCGTGCCGCCTCGAAGCCTAACGGCTGGAACAATCGTTCCTTCGCATACAGGAGCGCCGACTTTCCTGTAGCTGCCGTCAGAATAGCGGACAACAAGTGTGACCCACCGGAATTATAGGTATACGCATGACCAGGCTCATGGATGACTGGCTTCGCCAACGTATATGCGACAGGATCGGTCGATGCCCGCATCTCCTTGTAAGGCTTGTCGAAGTCCGGCCAATCGAAACCCGGCGTCATCGTGAGCAAATGCTTGATCGTAATCTTCTCGCGAGACTGATCATCCAGCAGCGATACATCTACATAATCGCCGATAGACTGATCTATGCTGCGAATTTCACCGCGATCCAACGCAATTCCGATTAGAGCGGAGAGAACGCTTTTGGTAATGGAGTACAACGGACCCAGTGAATCGCCGCCTGTGTCATGCCAGTCTTCCAGCAGCTCCCCGTTCCGGTAGACGATAGCCGATTGGATCCGCCATGCCTTTGCAAGCCCTTCAATTTCGTCGTTCATCAGAGAAGCCATATCGTCCTTACCTTTCTGCACGAAGCGTCATGATGCTTGATTGCCCGCTTGCAACGGTTCTTCCTGCGCCTGTTTTGGCGTAATAAAGGATAGAAGCAGGACAGCGACCGAAAGCCATGCAACCCAAACGAAAATGTGGTGCAAACTCGCTTCCAGAGCAGCGGGATCAATGTCATTTGCCGTGCCGGTATGAAGCATCAGACCGAACACTGTGATGCCAATCGTCTGCCCCAGCGTACGGATGAAGTTATTGCTCGCAACGGCTGCGCCGCGAAGCTCTCTGCCAACTGCCGAAGTGACTGCAACCGTCAGTGCTGTAAGCGTCAATCCGAAGCTAATGCCGGACAAGAAAGTGTAGAACACCAACAGCCAGATTGAGGAAGAACTACCTACCAACGCAAAACCCGCATTACTGACAAGCAGGAAGCAGGCCGAGATGATACATATCGTACGCAGCCCCGTCTTCGAGATCAGATTGCCTGCCAGAATGGAGCCGAGCGGCCAAGCGATGGATAAAGGAATCATTAAAATGCCGGAATACGTAGCCGACTGGCCGTACACTCCTTGAAACCATAGCGGCAAATAAAAAATAACAGCTACGTTAATGACACATAGGAGGAAGCTGATTATATTCGCCATCGAGATGAGCCGGCTGCGGAATAACTGAAGGGGTATGATTGGCTCCGGCGAGCGCTTCTCAATCCAGATGAAGAATGCGAGCAGTGCAGCAGACAAGCCAAATAGCACCGCCGTCCCCCAGCCGCTTGGAGCATTCCCGCCTTCGCCCCGCAGAAGCGACATCGCATAGAGGAAAAAGAACATGCCCACGCTGAACACGATGATGCCTGGAAAATCGATATGCCTCTTTTGCTTCTCCAGCTTCTCCTTCATGGAGAGAGACAGCATAATAAGAGCCACAATGCCGAAAGGCAAATTCATATAGAAGATGGCTCTCCAAGATACATAATCAACAAGAAGCCCGCCAAGCAGCGGTCCTGATATGCCTGCGATTCCCCAAATACTGGACATCCATCCTTGTACCTTCGCCCGCTTCTCGAATGAGTACAGATCGCCAATAACCGTATACGGAATCGTCGTCAGCGCACCTGCGCCAAGCCCTTGCAGCGCTCGGTACCAGATCAGCTCGGTCATCGATTGAGCGATGCCCGACAACATAGAGCCCGCCAGAAAGATAAGTGCGCCGATAATAAACATTCTCTTACGACCGTACAAATCCGACAGTTTGCCATAGATAGGCGTCGTAATGACCGTTGCTAATAAATAGATAGAGATAATCCAGCTATAGAGCTGTACGCCTTCCAGCTCGCCGGTTATGCTTGGCATAGCTGTGCCGACGATTGTACCTTCAATCGCTGCTAGAAAAGTCGCTACGAATAAGGCAACCGTAATTTTTGTTCGTGATGAATCGGATATTTCTTCTTTCATTCGTTTGTAGGTCCTTTCGATTACGACACGCAAGTCGATGCCGCTTCCGAGCACATGCCTCCCTCGACTATCATACAGAAGCCGAAACATTGACGCATGATGTAGCCCTGACGCTGCGGCTCCTCCCTTTTCCAAAACTCCGGATCCTGGAATAATTCGGTGAGAACCCGCTTGGCTGCTTCACATGCAGCAACCTCATCGCCAAGCATCGATAAGCATATCGTATATGTAATGGATTCGCAGCTTCGAAGAACAGCTACTTTCTGTCCAAATTTCAACATTTTCCCCTTCGCTCCTTCATCTTACACGTAAGCTAACCCTAATTATAGCGTTGCTTCGACTGGAAAAAGTTACGAAAAGGTTAAATTCGAAACGTTTAGATCCGGGGAGCGTATGAACTATGAAATGAGTTCAAGTTATGTTACCTTGTACATTAGATTCCCACACTCACGAAACTATTGGAGAATAGGAAGCGTGCTGGCAAAATGGCTTATGACTTATTATTGTCCATCATCGAACAAGTTGGTTATGCAGCCCTGTTCCTTGTATTGTGTCTGGGTCTGATCGGCTTGCCGATTCCGAACGAAGCTGTCGTCATGACGGGCGGAGCGTTGTCTGCAGCAGGCGCTCTATCAACGATTCCCACTTATATGATGACCTTTCTTGGCATATGCTCAGCCATGACTTTCGGATACAGCATCGGTCGATTCTCAGGCGCCAAGCTGTCGAACTGGTTCAGGCGGAAGAAAAACATTGCCAAGTTTTTCGACCGCTCGGAAGAGCTTAGCGAAAAGTATGGCGGATATGCGATCAGCATTAGTCTATGCTTTCCGTTCCTGCGTCATGTAACCCCTTATGTAATGGGACTTAATCGAATGCGATTTATTCGCTTCATGCTCTTCGCGTATCCTTCGGCTTTCGTATGGACGATAATTTATTTCATTTTAGGCACTTTAGTCGGAGATAAGGTACAAGACCTCTCCAATGATATCTCCTCATATGGCACATGGATTCTAGTTGTACTATGTGTACTCGCAGCAGGATATATTACTTATCGTTATATGAAGAGCAAGAACAAGAAAGACTTTATCGATCATTCCGCTTAGCGGCATCACCCGCGACGAAGAAGCCCATGTCACGAGATAAACACTCGGGCATGGGCTTTCCTTTATTTTGGAGCCAGCTTGTCCTTTGCGGCCTGCACCAGCTGATCGAACACCTCGTCATTCTCCTCCAGCTCGTCTTCCAGCTCTTCCAGCTGCTCTTCTTTGCCTGATTCATTCAAGAAAAACAGTCCGTAGCCCCACTCTGTCCCGCGCTTGCTATGGAGCGCAATCTCATACGCATGCGCATGTCCTTCCACGTTGAACTTCACATTGCCAACGTAGCCGGTTTCCTTCGAATACGTCATGGCCGCATCCAAGATGCTTACCGTTATCATTACTATGGTCATCCTTTCCGTTCTCGCTGTTCCAGACACAACTTGTCCATGTTGTTAGTAGGATAGCACAGCCTACCCCCATGCGCAACCGATTTCATGACAAGCTCCATGGAGCTGAACGCCTATGTCCATCCCTGCATACATTACAGTACGATAGCCGGCGCTCCGGCTACGTTGCATGCTGGGAGGATGATCGCATATGGCTATTCAGTTAGCTGCGGTTCACTGGGTTTATCTCATTTTTGTGGTGGCGATCATAGGCTTTATGATTATGCGCAGAGACACCACGCTTGTCTGCGTCGCAGGCATTCTGGGCATCGGCTTGTTGGCTACTACTTCTATCGAAGGTTCTGTTAGCGGAATTTTCAACAGCTTTATCTATGCCATAAAAGAACTGCTTGGGACTATTCTCATTATATCCATAATTGTCGCCATGAGCCGAATTCTAATTCGAACGGGCATTAACGAAGTCATGATCGCTCCGTTCACATCGTTCATGAGAACGCCTTCATTGGCTTTTTGGGGAATTGGTCTAATTATGATGGTCACGTCGCTTTTTTTCTGGCCTTCGCCCGCAGTCGCGCTGATCGGAGCTGTCCTGCTTCCCGTTGCGCTGCGTGTTGGACTGCCGGCACTGGGGGCTGCCGTTGCCATGAACCTATTTGGCCATGGTATCGCGCTCTCCGGCGATTACATTATTCAAGGCGCGCCGAATCTGACTGCCGCTGCTGCGGGAATACCCGTCAGTGAGGTGATGCAAGCCAGCATCCCTCTCGTTATCGTCATGGGTGCGGTGACGACTGTTGCTGCCTTTTGGTTAATGAAACGCGATATGCGCACCGGGCGATGGAATGACGGATTAATTGAACCCATTCATGACACAAGCGTCGGATCTGCCGGAGAAAATGATACGGGGAATGAGGTATTGTCCCTTGCCTCCAAACGGATACTGGCGGTTGCCATTCCGATTCTTTACGCGCTCAATGTCGCAGCGATGTTCGCCTTCAATCTGCAAGGCGGAGATGCCACCGCACTAATCGGCGGCACCTCTATTATTATCATGCTAGTCATTACGATGATGACGCATCGCGGCAAAGGACTTGAAAAAGCGACAGGGTATTTGATTGACGGGTTTCTATTCGGCTTCCGCGTATTTGGGCCTGTTATTCCGATCGCCGCTTTCTTCTACCTGGGCGATTCCGGCTTCTTCGCCATGTTTGGCGAAAAACTGCCTGAAGCTTCGAACGGCATCGTGAACGATCTAGGCGTTGCGCTTGCGCATGAAGTGCCGGTTAATAGCGTTGTCGGCTCCATCACGCTAACTCTGGTTGGCGCGGTGACCGGACTCGACGGCTCGGGCTTCTCCGGCATTTCGCTTGCCGGCTCCATCGCACAGCTATTCGGTCATGCGATTGGCTCCGGCATCGCCACTCTTACCGCACTTGGTCAAGTCGCAGCCATCTGGGTTGGCGGCGGCACATTGGTGCCTTGGGCGCTTATTCCGGCGGCAGCTATCTGTGGAGTAAGTCCTTTCGAGCTGGCAAGGCGCAATTTGAAACCCGTTGTCATCGGACTCGTCGTGACGACGATTGTAGCTATGTTCCTTATTTAATCTCAATAGAATTGCCCTGCTATAGGAGTAGGCTGACAGCGTGTGCTTTACATGCTAGTCGGCCTTCTTTTTGTTCGCTGGCGCAGGATGAAGAAAACGGCTATTAAGACTCCTAAACCAACAATCGGCAGCACCCACCCTAACAGGGTCGATGATCCCGAGGGTTGTCCTGCTTGCGGCTGTGGAGGCACACTGCCTACGCCAAGCTCGGCCAAGTCCTGTCCAGCTGCGCTGTGCAGGGCGGTTCGGCTGCATAAGCTGACTTCCAGCGAATTCCCTGAATTTCTGGCATAGACAATATACCTGGACCCCTCCTTAAATTCATAGCCGCAGCTTTCACTAGCTTGAACAGAGACAACGGAAATCGCCGGCGATACTTTCCCCTTCCATATCTCATGAACCTCGAATGTCCAAGTTATCGGAGTTGCCGATGATCTCGAGAATAATCGCACGGGCTCCTTCTTGCCCGTAACCGTACCGTCAAATACGACATCGTTATTCAGCTTGGCTTCGTTGACACTTCCCGGAAAAGCGCAGCTGCATGCGCTTGCCCCTTCGGGTGCGATCGCAAAACTGCCTAGCAACACTGCAAAAATCAAGCTTGCCCAAATAAACTTGCCTGCTTTCATCTCTGTACCCTCCTCTTTTCTCTCTCCTTCACGGTTCAATAGAGAGACGTTCGAAGATAGGGAAAAGTTTCAAAAAATATGAACGGCACCTAATTGCACCATGACAAAAAACGGCTCGATACGACAGATTTGCCGCATCGAGCCGTTATGTTGTGACTATACAAACCACGTCATTCCGAGCAGAATAAGTATTTCCTTATTCGTAATGAACTTGCTTCGATTCATCAACAGATGTAGCTTTGCTAGGCCAGAAAGCATATTTCCCCAGAATAGCCGTAATTGCCGGTACAAGGAAAGGTCGTACGATGAACGTATCCATTAATACGCCGATAGCTGTAATGAGACCGAACTGAACAAGTACCTGGATTGGCAAGGTTGCCAGTACGGCGAATGTTGCCGCCAGAATCAAGCCAGCCGAAGTAATTACGCTGCCTGTCTCGCTCACGCCTTCACGGATCGCTTGCAGCAGCGGCATCGTTTTACGCTTCTGCCAGATGCTTGAGATCATAAATATATTGTAATCCTCGCCAAGAGCAATGAGGAATACGAAAGCATAAAGCGGAATCGCCCCTTGAATCGCATCAACGCCCATCACATGATGAAGAATGAGCCAGCCGAGACCCAAAGCTGCTACATAGGAGAGCAGCACAGTTCCGATCAGATAGATCGTCGCAGTAACGGATCTCAAGTACAACAGCAGCAATACCGCAATTAGCCCAATGACAACTGGCATAATGACGCGGTTGTCCCGATCGGTCAGCATCTTGGTATCATATTGCGCGGCCGTCTGCCCGCCGACCCATACTTGTCTTTCGGCATCCACAATGCCCGCGTTCTTTAAAGCCTCAATTGCAGCATCTCTAATTTGCGGAATGGCGTCCATGGCATTCTGGGAATACGGATTAACATTCAAGATGACACTGAGGGACGAATAGACGGCATCAATCTCGCTCGCCTTTGGCTCCGATACATGATCAACCTCTCTAAGCGCGGTCAACCCCCCTGCAAGATTGGCCCCTTCTCCATTCCGCACGACAACCGTAACAGGAGCCAGTTCACCAGGTGCATAATGATTCTGAATAACGGTAAAGCCTTCTCGCGACGGCATATTTTCGGGGAAGGAAGACATCAGATCGTACGTATATTTGATGCCAGTCGAGGCTGCTGCCAGCACGCCAAGCACCGCAATGCAGGCTATCGTTACGGTCCATGGCTTAGCAACAACTAGCTTGCCGACCTTGTCGCTAATCGTTCTACGCTTTCCTTCGGCGCGATAGGTTTTGCCCCTCTTGGCAGCACGTTCCTTCTCCATCTCCTCTGTACGCGGGATGAACGGATAGAAGGACTTCCGGCCAATGATGGACATCAGCGCCGGAATAAGAGTCAGACTGGCAATCATCATAATCAGAATGGCCAAGCTGAACGGAACCGCGAACCGGTCATATGCGCCATACTTCGCAAGCAGCAGCGCCAGAAGAGAAAGTACCACTGTAAAGCCGCTCATGGCGATAGCGCCGGAAGCTCCCTTAAACGCATGAATGAGTGCGGCTGAACGGCTGCTCTCTTTGGTTAGCTCTTGCCGGAACCGAGTGATAAAGAACAGACAATAATCCGTACCCGCTCCGAACAATAGCACCGTCATAATCGCAATTGCCTGCGAATCTACTGTAATCCAGCCTTCGCCTGCCATCCAGCCAAGCAGCGGGCTTGTGACCGCATAAGCAAATCCGACTCCAACAAGCGGAATAACGGCCAGAATAGGCGAGCGGTAGATCAGCAGCAGCAATATCAGCACAAGCAGCACTGTCGCCGACATTAAGACAAAGTCGGCATTTTGGAACAGCCCCGTAGCGTCGATTGAGATACCGACTGGACCGCTAATGCGCGCGCTAAGCTCGGATGCCCCTTTAATGGGTACAAGGAAGGGATCGTTCCCCACGGCAGCCGTTGCCAGCTCTTTAACCTTCTCCATATTTTCCTTCAGCACTTCCGTCTCAGTGGCCTCTTCGAAAGAAACGGGCTGAGCAAGCGTAGTGCCGTCCTCCGACGTGAACTGCTGCAAAGCAGGCAACGGCATCAGATGAAGCGGTATAAGCTCCCTCTGCGCTTCCAACGGATTCTCGGCCAACTCCTTCGTAACCGCCTGAATCGAGGCGTAATCTGCATCGGTAAGGCCGCTCTCTCGATGCCAAACAATAAGCGCAGGCACGCCAGCTCCGCTGGGGAAGTACTGCTTGATAGTCTCATCTGCCAGAACAGACGGACTGTTCGCCTGCAGATTGGGCGCATTGTTCTTCTCCATTCCTCCCACAGATGGCAATGCCACTGTCAATAGGACCGCAACTGCAACCCAAACGAATAGGGTGACCCATCTCGTGTATTTCCCCGCAAAAAATGATGCCAGCTTGTTGATCATTCCCGACTCCTCCGTTTCGTTCTTTCCAACTAAACGTTATAATAAAGTAATATGATGAATTAATTATATATACCCGAAGGTTAATTAATCAACCTATAGATATGTATTTTTTTTGAATGGAGGATACGCATTTGCAACCCACCCCGCCCAAACGTAGACCAGGCCGGCCGAAATCGACCGGCACCCCACCAACGATGGGACAAATCTTGCGTACAGCTTCACAATTGTTCATGGAGCAAGGCTTCGAAAAAGTATCGCTTGAGAGCGTAGCGCAAGCTTGCGGCGTTACAAAAGCTAGCGTCTATTATTATTTCAGCAATAAAGCTGTCCTTTTCACCGAATCGCTTCTCTTCGTACTTAAAATTGCCCATGATCAGACCGCTCTGATCGTCAATGGCTCCGGTACGCTCAAGGAACGGCTGCTTGTGGTCGCAAGCAGGCATATGCGCAATGCGCACATTGATTTCGAGACGATGATGAGAGAAGCTGCTCCTGGACTTACGGAAGAGCAAGTTACAGCTATACGCGACGGAGAAGGAGCGCTTCACAGACTTCTGTCAGCCGTATTTCAGCAGGCGATGGACAAAGGTGAGATCGAGCATGCCAATCCAATACTGCTATCCCATGTCTTCACCGCCATGATGACCGTACGCAATCGCAAGGAGATTGTGAACGATTTGCAAACTGTGGAACAAACCGCCTCCGAAATCGTACAATTGCTATGGGACGGTCTCGCGCTTCGCCGGGATCTCCATTCATGATATGACAAACCGGAGGTACAACATGTTAAAAACCGCAAAAGGCAGACTACGTGTAATTGGTATTTTGGAAGGATTATCCTTTCTCATTCTGCTCTTCATTGCCATGCCGCTCAAATATTGGGCCGATTCACCTCTAATGGTTCAAATTGTTGGCAGCTTGCACGGACTTTTATTTGTTCTCTACATTTTGGCTGTTATTCACGTTACACTGAAGCATCGCTGGTCCTTCTGGAAGTTTGCCGCTGCCTGCGTCGCATCGGTATTGCCTTTCGGGCCATTCGTTGTGGACCGCAAATTGCTGCGCGATTAGAGCTACGCCAACACGAAGGCATTCGCACCTCCTCTAATTCGAGGGGATGCGGATGCCTTTCGTCTAATATCCCTCGTTTTAGAGACCATAAGAGCAAGAATGAGGACGAACCTCTCTCCTCTTCCCTGATAAGATGGTATCGTAATCTAGCGAGACGAAAGGTATCAAAAACCCGGACATAAGCAATAGGGAGGGAGGTCAAGGCATGATACAGTTATCCTTTGAAGAAATGTGGGAACGCATTATCGAATGCGACAGCAAGTATGACGGTTTGTTTTATACCGCCGTAAAAACGACCAGCATCTATTGCCGTCCCTCCTGCCGATCCAGAAAACCGAAAAAAGAAAATGTAACTTTCTATTCTCGCATGGTCGATGCAGAGGAGGCCGGCTACCGCGCCTGCAAGAGATGTCGGCCGGAGAGCGAGCATTCTCCCAATGTTGCTGTCGTACGCCAAGTGAAAGAATTTCTCGTTCAGCATCATAAGCAAAAAGTAGAACTAAAAGATATAGCTGTCCATGTCGGACTTAGCGCCTTCCATTTGGAGAGACTATTCAAGCAAGATACAACCGTCACACCTCGCGCATTTCTGGAGAAGGTTCGGATCGACCGCGCAGCGCATCTGCTGCTTCATACCGGCTTATCTAATCTGGACATTTGTTACGAAGCCGGATTTCACAGCCCTTCCAACTTCTATAAGGTGTTCCGGCAAGCCAAAGGGCTTACGCCTTCCGACTACCGCAAGACGATACAACCGAAAGAGGAGAATCAAACGCAATGACCATATACAAGCTCGATATGGACACGCCTATCGGAGTACTCGAAATGATCGGAACCGAAAATGCCGTGGTGTCCATCTTATTTGCTGATCGGGAAACGCCCGCCTATCCCTGTCAGCCTGATACACCTGACGCGCTGCAGCAATGCGCCCAGCAATTAACCGAATACTTCGACGGTACGAGGACCGTCTTCTCCTTTCCTTACAGCTACGAAGGCACTGCCTTTCAATCGCAAGTATGGCATGCGCTGAAGGACATTCCGTTCGCTGGGACCGGTACCTATCTGAACCTCGCTCAAGCGATTGGGAATGAAAAAGCCGTTCGTGCGGTTGGAAGCGCGAACGGCAGGAACAAGCTGAGCATCGTCATTCCATGTCATCGAATCATTGGCTCTAACGGCACGTTGACAGGCTATGCAGGCGGCTTATGGCGCAAGGAATGGCTTCTGCAACATGAGCAATCCGTAGCTCAAGCCCATTCGATTAGAAACCATGGAGAATCCGGATGACGCGTGTCTGTCTACGATTTCAGCTCTGCAATTAACAGAAATTTGATCTACAAAAAAAGGACCTCCTTCTCCACTTTCAGGTGGAGAAGGAGGTCCTTTCGCTAATAAATCGAGGGTTATCTACAGAATGATAAAATAAAATAATGCCGCCAGCGCAAACCGGTAATACGCAAAGTAGCTTAGACGCAGCTTCTTCATCATGTTGATGAAGGTGACGACCGCTATCATGCCCACGACAAAAGCAGCGATTAAACCGATCAGGAACAAGGGCAAATCCGCCATCGTCAGAAACTCCCGGCTTCCGATCAGATCAACTGTGCTGGCGCCCGCCATAATCGGAACGGAGACGATAAACGTAAATTCGGCTGCCGCTTTCTGGCTGGTACCCGCCAGTATCCCTCCCGAAATGGTCGATCCGGATCTTGAGAAGCCTGGCCATAGCGACAGGATCTGGAAGCAGCCAATGATGAATGCTTGTTTGTACGTAATCTGATCAAGCTCTTCCGAGACGATCTGACGCTTTGATCGATCCGCGACAATCATAAGAATGCCTCCTGCAACAAGGCCAATCAATACGGTCTGCGGTCCGAACAAATATTGCTTGATTACACCATGCAGCACAACAGCAAGCACACAAGCCGGCAGCATAGCCAGCGCAACATGCATCGCGTTCAAGCCGCTGCCTTTTTTCAGATTGAAATTAAGCAGCTTTGCGAATCGCTGCCTGTACAAGACCAACACTGCGAGTACCGCCCCGAACTGGATGACAACCTCGAATGTTTTCGCTCGATCGCCTGTGAAATTGAGCAGCTCTCCCGCCAAAATCAAGTGTCCGGTCGATGATACGGGCAGGAATTCCGTTAATCCTTCCACTATGCCCAAAATAATCGCTTTAATAATTTCTTCCATCTTGCTCACTCTCCCCAATCATTAACCACGGCAGTTCGGCCTCTCCTAAAGCCTATGCATGTCCATACTGACTCATTTCACTTTCGGCCGAATCGGTAAAAATTTCAATCTTTCGAATGCGATGCTCGTCCCGTTCCTTAATGACGAAGATCGCGTTGCCGTAGCTCCAGCGCCCGCCTTCCGGCAGATCAGGCTGCTGCATGTATAGCCAGCCGCCTATCGTATCCGCCTCGTTGCTGGGCAATTGCAGTCCCGCCGCTTCATTCACTTCACTGAGGAGCGCTTTTCCGTCTACCAAATAATGCTCTTGCTCCAACCTTACGATCTCCTGCTCCTCGTCCTCGTCGAATTCGTCGCGAATTTCTCCCACGATCTCCTCGATCATATCCTCAATCGTTATTAATCCGGACGTTCCGCCATATTCGTCGAGAAGGATAGCCAGATGAACCCGCTCCAGCTGCATCATGCGCAGCAATTGATTGATTGGAATCGCATCCGGCACGGAGAGCGGCGGTTGAAGCAGCTTTTTCAACACCGATGCCTCACTGTCTTTGAAGTCATGCAGAAATAAGTTTTTAGTATTGAGAATGCCGATAATATTGTCCTTGTCCCCTTTGGCGACGGGGAATCTCGTATATTGCTCCTTTTTGATAATATCGATATTTTCATCTTTGCTGTTCTCGATGTACAGACATACCATGTCGGTGCGCGGCACCATGATTTCTCGTGCAAGCCTCTCATCAAAATCGAATATACGATTCACATAACCGTATTCGTTTTTGTTGATCTTCCCGCTTTCATAGCTATCCGACAAAATCATCCGAATCTCTTCCTCGGAATGAGCATCGTGTTCGCTTGCGGGTTGGAAGCCCAGCAGTCTTACGAGCTTATTCGCAGAGCCGTTCAACAGCCAGATGAATGGGTACATCGCTTTATAGAACAGAATGATAGCGGGGGCCGTGAACTGGCTCACCTTCTCTGATCTTATTATAGCGACCGTCTTCGGTGCAAGCTCCCCCAGCACTACATGCAAATAGGTCACAAGCATAAAAGCGATGACAAAGGAAAGAACCGACGCAAGCTGCCCCTGAATGCCCGCCCATTCGAACAAAGGGTGGACCAGCTTCTCAATCGTCGGTTCTCCAAGCCAGCCAAGACCGAGCGCCGTAATGGTAATGCCGAGTTGGCAAGCAGACAAGTATCCATCCAGATGGGAGGTTACTTGCTGAATCGCCTTGGCATTTTTGATGCCCTCGTCTACCATTTGCTGTACTCGACTTGTTCTCATGCGTATAATCGCAAATTCTGTGGCAACAAAAAAAGCGGTGAACAGAAGCAGCAGCGCAAAAAGAATAAGATTAATAGCCATGGAGCGTCTCCCTTCAAGGTGGCATTCATACTTGGGGCAGCCTTCCGGCTACTCCACTTATACAGCCTTGCCCGTATTGGAAACGCTCATACTCCATGGCTGAGTCAACCCTTATGGACTCCTTTTACCAAGGCGGAGAATCGTCTGCTTGCCCGCCGTTGCCCCGGATGCCGCCGCTATCCGTATCGGCGGTATCCTCATGTGACGGCCGGCTCGTCCCGATAATCGGGAGCACGTCCGACAGGTCACGCGGCTGCAGCAGCTCCACCGGTGACATTCCCTTCTCAAACTGGAATCCATCGCCTTCGATGACGACGACATACTTCCCATTATGCTTAGCGAAGTGAATGCTATCGCCGAAGTCCGACAGCAGTCCTTTTACCGTAACCCCGCCCAGCTTGAAGGTAAAGGGCAATTCCGGCTTCTGTTCAACCAGTGCAGCGGAAGCATGCTCCACCTGCTCCTGCGTCCACCACTCCTGCAGGTCGCGTTTTTCACTGGCTGCCCATACCTCTACCGCGTTTACTTCTTCACTGCGCTCCGTACTAGTCTCTTCCTGCCACTTGTCGGCAATGTATTGATGCACCATCTCCACAACCTGCTCTCCGATAACCTCCGGAAGCGGCTTCTCATAGGTAACATATTTCAAGAAGTCCTCAAAGTAACGGGCATGGGAAGCCTGATGGATTTTGAGCTCCCAATGCTCTAGCGCGCCTTCTTCATGCATATGAGGGTACTGGATCGACTTGATGCTGCGGGCGCTAATCGCCATATCGACCTGGGAGATCAGGCTCCGCTCATCCGATATGCGGGCGATCTTTGGCTCAAAGTCGCATTTCAGCAGGAAAAGAAACGGTTCATTGAAATACGTATTGAGCGTTGACAGCGCAATAATGAATGCCCCGCCTCGCACAGCGCTCGTATCCATATAGATGCGAACCAGCTCATCGGCTATGCCGAGGAAGCGGTCCTTCGTATCGGCGTCTCTTAATCTTTGGAACAGATTATAGTTCTGATTGCTTCCCAGCTCATATCCAGGCTCGACCATGAATCGACCGATTTTTGTTGGTGCATTTGCCGTATTGGGATTACGCTCCACTTTCCGTTTCACAATTCTGACGAACTCATCATCCAGAAACTTCTTAAGCTCACTATGTTCGTAATCATCGCCATCCATCGTCTGATAATGCTTGAACCTCTTGCTCGACGAAGCCGCCGATTGCTCTCCATCTGTATGAATAACGAAAAACGATAAATAATGCATTCGAAAATCCACGTCTATTCATCCTCCACGATTGCCAGTGTCATTGTTATAGATTAGCACATCTGAATGCGTAGAGGATACACGTTTATCCCAAAGTGGATTCGGTCTTGAATGCGGCTACCGACTGCTGCAGCTCGGAGGACAGCTGCATGAGCGACTGTGCGATTGCCGCCGTCTCCTGGCTGCCCGCAGCGCTCTCTTCGGTGCTCGACGTAATATTTTCTACCGAGCGCAGCACGCCCTCCGATTGTGCAGCCTGTTCCTCGCTCGCTGCCGCAATCTCCGAAATCAGATGGCCTGTTTGGTTGACAATTCCAGCTATCCGTTCAAAGGCGCTGCTCGATTGAGCCGACAGCTCCGCGCATGTCTCAACCGCACTTGCGCTTCGATTCGTATTTTGCTGCATGCCCGTAATAATTTTTGTAATTTCCTTCGTCGCCTCGCCGCTCCGTTCCGCAAGCTTCCTCACTTCGTCTGCAACAACCGCAAATCCTCTGCCTTGTTCGCCTGCTCTAGCCGCTTCAATCGCCGCATTCAATGCCAGCAAATTCGTCTGATCCGCAATATCTTCAATCACTTCAATAATGCTTCCTACTTGGGTAGAGTCCTGCTCCAGCTTCGACACTTGCTCACGCATGCTCTCCATGCTCGCCATAGAGGATTTGATGATCTGCTCACCTTCCCTCGCAATAACAATAGCGTTGTCAGACAGCTCTGCGGCTTGCTCCGAGCTGCTCGCTACAGCTTGTATGGCAGTGGACAACTCCTCGAAGAGCGCATGTATCGTCTGTGCTGCACCTGCTTGTTCCGAGCTGCTACCGGCGATTTCTTCTGTACTTGCCGAGATCTGCTCCGCAGCGGAAGCAACGCTATGCGATGACTCCACGATGCCGCCAACCGTAGCCTTCAACTTGTCGATCATCGTATTAAACGCACCTGCAAGCACGCCAGTCTCATCTTTGGTTGCTAGATTAGACTTGTCCGTCAAGTCACCGCTTGCGACTTTATTGGCCAGCTCCACCAGACTTTTGAGCGGCTTAGAGATCAGATTGGCGAGCAGCCATCCGATCAGCATGCAGAAGATAAAGGCTCCTGCAATGACTGGCACTGTAATGCCAAGAGCGGATTTGTACAAGGCATGGCCTCGCTCGTTCGCCTGTTCGGCTGCCGCTACGTTCACGTCTACATTGTTGTTCAATAGCATGCGAAGCGCCTCTCCCTGTGTCTTAAGATCGCCGTCGATCAGCCCTCGCACCTGCTCCAGCTTGCCATCCGCATAATAGTCCAAAGCCCGGTTGTACAGGGATACATAACTCTCCCAAGTCGCGTCGAATGGTGCAATTGTCTCGCGTGCTTCAGCACTTAAGTCGGTTGAGCGGTATCGTTCCATATGCTGTATCAGAGTGGTTTTGGTCTCATGAATCGTCGTCGTCACTGCGTCCGCTTCGGCTTTACTGTCCGACATGTACAAATCCCGTATGTATACCCTCAAATGAGTGAACGCACTCATCGCTTCCTGGGCCTCATTAATCGGAATCAAATTATTCGCGTACATGTTTTTTTGACTGACATTTAATTCGTTCAAATTAATTAATCCATATGCGCCTACTCCTGTAAGCAAAAGCGCTAATAGAATGAATACTGAAGTAATTTTTGTACCAATCTTGCGGTTCTTATACCATTTCATATTGATTCCTCCACCGTTATGTTTGTAAGGGCACACACTCTCGTTCGATTAATTGCTCCCACCTCAGGTTGTCATTTGTCAGGAATACAGTCTTTCGGCAGTCTTCAGAATAGGCACCAGCTCAGAATCATGGATACCGATTCCTCTGAACAGAGTTTCACACCATTCTCCCTCCAGCTTCGATCCCTTCTGAATATCTGTAAAAACGACCACGTTGTATACACAATCCACGCAAAGTCCTATCGTCTCCGTCCTGCCTTTAAGCAAGACGATTCTAGTTGCCTTGGAAGGCTCACACTCCGGCAAGAACATCAAATGCCTGAGACTAAGGACAGCTATAATGTCGTCTCGTACCTGCAAGACGCCCATGACGGCTGAATCGGCCGAAGGGATATCGGTCAATGGCTGCATCCGGATAACCTCAACGACTTCCGCTATCGGGATAGCAAATCTCCGATCGGCGATGCCAATCTGGATATGCTTCGCTTCCTCATATCCCGCCATGATCACATTCTCCTTCCAAAGGCATGGCCAGCCCGCGATCCGTAATAGAATCCGCCAATATGCGGATAAAGTAAGGGTCGCAGCCGTACCTTACCGCCTCGCAATAACATTGAATCAATTCGTCATCCGGCAGCTTCGTCTGGTGAATGGTGTATCGCGAATCCATAACCATGTCTCTCTTCCTAGTTTTTTAGAAATCTTCGCCATAATTCGACATTTCTGTTTTCATTATAGGGATAGTGACTGAAAGATCGCTGAAATCGGCAATGACGTTATACATGCTGGAACACTTCCCAGAGACAACGCTTTTACGCACAAAAGCATCCTTTTCTTGTAGCAGTGACGCTCATACGACTTGGCAATCGGAGCTGTCCTACAGCACATTTAAACCTATGACAGATAGTTCTTTTGATCCAAAAAAAAAATTACTAAAACAAAAAAACGATGCTCAGGGTATGATTCCTGGCACCGTCACTTTCTTCCTGTCTATTGCGTTCATATTTTCCAGTTTTCAGGAATTAACCTCGCTCTTCTTTTGTATCAGGGACGGACCTGTCATCCCGGTTTCTTCCAAATCAATTTTAACTTCTATTTCAATTTTGGCCTGTTGAAAATGCTGGGACCACTCCTCTTTCAGCCCTTTCCATTGGTAGGGATGCTGACGGTGTATGGATTGACCAACTCCTAGTATATCGGTGCCAAGCTTTTGTATCTCCTTAACGACACGTTTCACCTCTGTTGCTGTCTGCTCATTGAGATACTCCTGAACCATTACTACGTTCCTGGAATGAGATAAATCAAGATGCGTATTGCTCTCCCTTAGAATCCCTTTACCTCCAAGAGTGACATGTACTTGGATGTTCTTCTCCACAATTAATGTTTGAATGTTGGCCGATAAATGATTGATTTCTACCACAATGTCCCCCTCTTCCGATGGGATTTTGACGGTTCCAATCGTAGAACCAAGCTGTCCTTTAATCCATTGCGCAAGATTGCCTTTTTTCAGCGGCAAATAGTCAACCAACTTGGTATCTTTATTGAAAATCGCTGTCCCCCATAGTTGCAATCCCACATCCGGATTGGCGTGTACGGTGACAACCGGCAAGATCGGGCAGTTCTCATCGCTTGCATTAGCCATAATAAAATGAAGCAAAGTCAGATCAGGGTTCATATCTGCAGCCTCATGAATTCTGAAGAAAGCATTGGCAGGCAATTGTTCCAAAGGATAGGACACCTCAAGAATATCTTCAACAGAACTTCCCTTTACAATAAGAATATCTGTGCGAAGGCGAACGATGGGATTGCGGCTGTACTCATCCAATATATTTGCAAGTCCATCCTTTGCCAGTTTTTCTCCGATCAGGATCACTCGGCGGTGGCCGGCGAACCAAGCCCGAGACACTTTCGCCTGCAGATCCTTAGCCGCCTCATACACGCTATTCCCGTCCCCTGAAACCGAAAATGAAGCTTTTCCAGTGCTCTCTTCACTACTCCCCAAACTATGCGGATTAGCGAATTGCGCTGTAGCATGATAGCTGCCATCCTCATTCAAGTCCATCCCCCACGCAAAAATAAGTGCCTGATCGTTCAGCTCCCTGCGATCCCAGCATCCAGTAGTAAGAAATAAAAGGAGTATAAGGATCAACCACAGCCTCTTCACCTTTCCAATCAACTCCTCTTTGCGGGCATGATCTTGCTGCGAATGATGGAGATTAACATTAGCAACAGCGGAATGCCTATGACATTGATCGGAATGACATACGGTATCCAAAATTGCTCCACATATTCTTTTACGGGTGCTGTTGCGTTTTGCGGCAGGAGAGCCAGTACGAGAATTAACGGTACGAGCACCCAAATTAATCTCCGCCAGTTTTTAATGTTAAGCCATTGAGCCGTGCCATATACGGTTACAAACAGAAAGAGAGACAATTTGATAAAAGCTGAAAAAAGCCAAATGACCACGACCAGAATATCGACATTCTGAATAAAGCCAAGTACGGAAATAAATCGCGTCATCCCAAAAAAAGGTGCCCACATCCGTCCTGGCAAAATGGGCCCGAATGTCATAATGACCATCAAGGTTGCAATGAATACAAACACGGCGGATAGCGTCATTCCCCACATCGTTCTGGAGAGCGCCTGTTTGGGCTTAGACATAAAGGCATAAATCATCGTAAATATAATGATATCGCCATAAAAGGCTAATGCAGGAATGGTCCCTCTCATAATGCCCGTCCAGCCGCTATCTGCAAAAACTGGCGTCAAGCGATGCCAATCCAGATGGTTCAGACTTAGCAAACAGGTACCTATGATGACAACCAAAATAATCGGTCCCATCAGCTCCCCGCATCGAGCGATGCCAACCAGACCTCCTGTAAAAACAACATAGACGACCAGGATCATCAACGTAATCATAATGACGTACAGCGGTGTTTTCGTAAACAAAGTCAAATAGACAAAATCAGCCGAATTGCGAAGGGCCATGCTGTTCAAATACATCCACATGATAAAGTAAGGGACAATAATGATTCTGCCCGCCCATTTCCCCAGGATGGTCTGGCTGTACTGCACAAATGTTTGCTGTGGATACCGCATGCTCAACTTTACAGCCAGCAGCACAAAGCCAAGTCCAATGATTCCGGCAACTATCATGGAAATCCAAGCGTCTTGACTTGCCTCTTTTACCGCAGCAGGTACCGAATACAGCATCGTCAACACAATTTCAATACTGAATACAAGCCAAAACAACTGTCTGCCTGAAATCCGCATCTCCAATCCCCCTTAGTGCAACTTACCTCACATCTTCATTATCTGCCCCTTGGCTTTTATATGGCTCTTGTCCCTTTGGAGTACGCGTCTGATTTTCGCTAACTAAAAAAGCAGGGCGTTCATTCATCTTCCAACGCGGCATTCGAATGAAGATATCCTTCATCGTCCCTGAGAGGTTGGGTGCAACAGGTGCCAGGAAAGGAATCCCAAACGAACGAAGATTCACTAAATGGATAAGGAGCGCGATTACTCCAAAACCAACACCGTAAATACCCAAGCTACCAGCAAGAAGCAAGAGCGGGAAACGCAGCAGCCGAAAAGCAAGCCCTAAATTGTATCGAGGCAAAGAAAATGAAGCAATTCCAGTAAAAGCTACCACTATGACAGTTGGAGCAGACACAACACCTGCACGTACAGCAGATTCTCCAAGAACTAGCCCGCCCACCATGCTTACTGCAGAACCTACTGGCTTGGGCAGTCGAATGCCCGCTTCCCGGAGCGCTTCAAAAATAACCTCCATTAAAAGCGTCTCGACAACCGTCGGAAACGGAACATTTTCTCGAGCGGCTGCAATGGTCAACAATAGCGATTCCGGAATGAGTTGAGGGTGAAACGTTGTGGTCGCTACATAAATCGATGGAAGCAAAAACGATACGCTTAGAAGTAAAAAACGCAATAGTCGAATCGCACTGGTATAGATAAAATGCTCATAGTAATCCTCCGCTGCATGAATGGCCGACCAGAGTGTCATAGGAACGATGAGTACAAATGGTGTGCCGTCGACCATAATGGCGATTCTGCCTTCCAACAAGCTCGATAGAACAACATCTGGCCGTTCCGTATTCTGGATCGATGGAAAGGGTGAATGCGGAGAATCTTCGATAAATTCCTCAATATACCCGGAATCCAGAATGGCATCGGTATTAATGCTTTTCAGTCTCTTGCGCACTTCCTCTAAGATTTCAGGTTTGACAATACCCTCTATGTACGCGACGGATAGCTGGGTTTGAGACATCTTGCCTATGGTGGTCGGTTCAAATTTCAACTTCGGACTGCGCATTCTGCGCCGTATCAGAGCAATATTAGTGGTGATTGATTCCGTGAATCCCTCTCTTGGTCCTCGAACGACGGATTCCGTCCCGGGTTCCCCGATCGGCCGTTTCTCAAACTGGCACATATTGCCGAGCAGAGCCTCTGATTCGCCTTCAGCGAGCAGCGCAATTTGTCCGTGTAAAATACCCTCTACAACTCTAGATGTATGGTCTACCAACTTCGTATCTCGAATCGCGATGGCCTGCTTAGAAATAATCTCTTTAAAGTAGCTAGATTTGTCCACCTGGGCATTATATCCTGCCATAATAAGGGGTTTTAGGAGCATCTCTTCAAGTCCATTTGCGTCAATCAAGCCGTTAACATAGATGATCATCAGCTTAATCTCCCCATCAACAGGGAGAGAACGAAAGATGACGTCGGAACAGTTTTGAAAAACCCCCTTTAAAAGCGAGACGTTTTGTTGCAGTGACGTATTCAACTTTTGGTCCGGCAACCCTTCATCCTGAAGAAAGATTTCATCCTTGGTATGGCCAGCCTTTTTTAGCAGCCGCTTAAACCTAGTAGTCATGAGACTGCCCCCCTTAGTTCAGCAGGTTATGGACTTATTGACAAATAAACGATAATTCACTGTGTTAGCATAACCCGCTTGCGAATTTCCATTCTTCACCCAATGGGGAGAGTTCATTATGTTGCATGGATACCATAGCCTAAATAAAAAAGAACTGCCCTATACTTTCAGGACAGCTCTCTCACGTTATGTATACATATATTTTTCCGGGTTAACAGCTACTTGCCGAAGTGTAAAAGAAGGCGGATCGCCTAAATCTTCCTGGAATAAGCGGGATATTTTATCATAATGCGCTTCAGCCGCCAGAGGATCGTGCTCCAGCAGATGAGCTGCAATAATTCGGGCCTGATAGTCTTCGTGATACGGATTAGAAGCAACCATCTGATACAGATACGGCAGCGCATCAGCGTAATGCCCGCAGCCAAGCTCGTAGCGGATGACGGCTTCCAGCATGGCGTGACATTCAGCTTCCGCCTTCAGCTTCGCGGCAACTGCCCATTCCCAGTCATGCTCCTTCAGGAATCCCTCGTGGTACAGTTGTACGGCATCACGCGCGTATCGAATATGTTGTTCAGCTCTGTATGATGAGCATAGATCGGCAAATTGGGTCCATTCATCAAGAAGAGGCGGATGCTTGAGTCGATAGCTGCCGCCTTCGCCTTTGTCTTGCTCTACGATGTCAAATAATCCATGCGTCTCCAAATCCTTGCGAAGCTGATAAACGGTCGAGTGCAGATTAACCTGCGCTCGTTCAACATCTTTTCCAGACCATAGGGCTTCTATAATTTTGCTTTTGCTGACTGGAGAGCCGCGATTAATAAAGAGAAGCGCCAGCAGCTCCCTGGATTTCGAGTTTCGAAATTTGACAAGGGTTCCATTTTCCGTCTCGACTCTGAACCAGCCAAAACATTTAATAACCGCTTTCATCGTTCTGGTCGGCATAGCAAGCGATTGCCTTGCTACAAACCGGTTCAAGGCCCTCCCCATGCTTTCTGTGGTGACCGGCTTCATAATATAATCCAGCGCTTCGACATCGAAGGCTTGATGGGCGTATTGCTGAAAGGCGGTTATGTATACGATCTGCACCTTTGGTCGAATGGCGTAAATTCGCCGGCCAAGCTCCAATCCGTGCATGACGGCCATCTCCATATCAAGCAGCACCAGATCGAACTTTCCGGCTTCCGCTTCCGCAAGCAGCTTCCCCGGATCAGTATGCATCCCTTCAATCGAAACGTTCTCATAACCGGAGAGCACTTTGCAAATGCGCTTTAAGGCTGGAGCTTCGTCATCTACAATTCCTACCCTGATCTTCATATTCTCACCTCAACAACCCCCTGCCGCATCCAATCCGAATAAACGATCTAGTAGACGTGCCGAGCATCCCGGAATGCTCTCACGATGCGATTCAGCGCTTAGCACTCCTCTCTGGCCCTTGCCTAAGCAGCGAGCTCCTCGTCATTATCGCCACAGGTCCGTCCTAAGGCTGCTTGCTTCGCCCGAATGGACATACGTTTTCACAAATATAGAGTACATAAGCGGCTTTAAGGATGACATGTCGCTTATATCTACCCAATAGTATCCAGGCTCATATGCATCTCTGACGGTTATCGGCTGTCTTTTGCCGGACTTCAGCATCGTAACGACCAGCGGAAGCTCCACGCCTTGCGTTCTTGCTTCGCGAATTAAATGGAGAATACACTCTCCCAGCTCATCCGTCAACGTCTTGCCGAAAGGAGGCATGACAATCTGACTGCCATTATCGATTGGGCGATTGAATCTAAGTTGGTCTACGACAAGGCCAGCCAGCAAAAGCATGAATCGTGCAATTTTGAAGCTTCCTTCATCTTCTGTGCCAACCGCTATTTTCGGGACATGATCCGATAATCTTGCTCTACGTTGCTGCATCTGATTACCCCTTTAAACGTATTGCATGCGCTCTACTGCCCATTTTGACGATGTTCGCCATAGTTCGACAGCACTATTTTCATTATAAGGTCATTGACTGAAAGAAAACTGAAAACAGAGCTTGCAATACCCCCCTCAAGTCCAATCCATACCCGGCTCCGGAATGCGAATTTCTACCTTCGTCCCTTGCCCCAGCTCGCTCCATATGGACAAGCCTTGCCCATAAATAAGCAGCAGTCTTTGATGTATATTTATCAGAGCCATCCCGCCACTCTTATTGTCCGAATGCAGCAACGTCTCCACCCGTTCGATAGCCATGCCCGCTCCGTTATCCTCTACGATAATGATCAGATATCCGTTATCGGCTCTTGCCGTCAGCTTAACTTTTCCCCCTTCCATTTTTTGAGTCACACCGTGTTTGACCGCATTCTCCATAATGGGCTGTATGATTAATGGAGGTACGGTAATATCCAATGAATCATCGATATCGTATTCGATGTGCAGACGATGACCGAACCTGGCCTTTTCGATGAACAGATACGATTTCACCAGCTCGATCTCTTCACTCAACCCGATGAACTTGCTCGTATGCTTCATCTGGATGCTGTTCCTTAAGTAATAGCTAAGCTTCAGAAGCAAATCATGCGCCTTCTGGGGCTCCTCCAGTGTCAACGATAGTGCCGTGTTCAGCGTATTGTACAGGAAATGGGGTTTTATTTCCGCCTGCAGCATAGCGATCTCCGAAGTAGCTGCCGACTCCGCAAGCTGCTTCATTTCCAGATACATATCGATGCGGGCCTGCAGCTCTTGAGCATGGAACGGTTTCAACAAAAAATCGTTGACACCGGCCTGAAAACCTTCGCGAATGTCCATCATACCCTCTTTAAAGCTCATCATCACAATCGGAAGTTCAACGTGGCTATAGCGGGATCGAATACGCCGCACAAGCTCGATGCCGGACATGCCCGATACTGAGCCATTCAGAAGCACGATATCCAAACGGCGAGAATGGTCAATGTGTGCAAGAGCTTCCGCTCCGTTCATGACTGATGCAACCTTGTACCGTTCATCCGTCAGCGTATCGTGGATCAGCCTCAGCCAGCAACTATCTTCGTCCACTGCGAGAATGTGCAGCGCCGAGCTGCTCCCTTGTTCGCTCTTCGTTGCCGCAAGCTCCATCGCTTCTTTGTTCGGTTTGGCAGCCGTTTCTTCGGTGACTGTTTCTCTCGCACTAGAGGGCTCGTCTGGCGACCGGATGCGCCGCGGCAAGCGCGGTTTCAAAAAACGTTTTGAAAAATCGATCATTTCCATAAAAATTAATAAAAAAATAACATAATACATGATCGGTTTGTTGAACAAAATGTTCATCTGATAGTTAAGCAAATAATCATGCGTGAGCGCCATTACACAAATCAACAATCCTGTCAGCCTGGCCATTGCACCCTCTCTGCCGCTTCGGATGGCATGCATGAGCATAAACAGCATATAACTGCCTGCCGCACCAATATACACGTAAAACGCCATTCGAATCGCCGGATTGAGATGAAGCGCTCCCGCAACTAAGGTTAGATTAAACAGCATCCCCACCCACGTCAGAGCCTTCATTATGGACCGATTAAATTCGTTAGGAAAAAGCTGATGAATAAAGAGAATCGCAATGGCAATTCCGCCATAGAGAGATAGAGAATCCAAAAACGTGAGCCAGCCTACAGACAAACCAGGAACAAGCTGCAAAATAAACATATGATCGATAACCAGCATTCTGACCGCAGCCAGCATACAGAGGAGACTGTAATACAACGCTGCCGGTACGAATCCATACACGATCCATGTATAAAAGTAGTAAAGGGATATCATTATCGCGGAACCCAAAAAAAACATCGTTCCAGCTAATTCCTGCTCTCGAAGCATCCGCATATTGTCCGAGCTGCCCAGCTCGAACCCCTCCACCATGCCTCCATCCCGCTCCGTATAGTTGGATATATGAACGATCAGATCCAGCATAGTCGATTGTGGCTTGAAGAAGACGGTTTGGGGATGATAGGCGGCAACCGCATTTTCTTCTCGAACAGATACATTGCCAGCCTCAGCAATAGTCTTGCCGTTAGCCATCACCTCATAGGCAGTTGGCAGTACCGGTATTTTCAAAGCCAGCACATCGGAGGCAGTCTGCAGTTGGATCTGCAGCCTGTACGTTGCATACCCTTTACGTCCGGGTTTCAGCCCGTCAAGTTTGGATTGGCTCCATGCTTGCGGCACACGCACGATCGATCCAGCACCTGGTTTCGATTCATCAGTAAGGAAATCATCACTGGTCAAGAGCCTATTCCAGTAGAACGTCCATTCTCCCGATAGCGATACTCTGCCATCCTCCTGCAAGTTCCAATCCCCCAACTGCAATACGCCTTCGACCGGAACAGGCGAAGACTCCTTCAATCTGCCCTTCATAGCAGAAGCTGCGACCAATAACACAACGGCGAACAAGATCACCAAACAATAAGTGCTGCAAGCAATCGATCGTTTCTGTTGAACTACCATTCTCTAGGAATCTCTCACTCTCGGCTGACAATCTCGACATATTTCCTTTATTATACTGAAACGGAAAGGGACGCGCGAATGAGCAAAAACAGTGTCCTTCTAAAAAGGTATTATCGCAAAAACGCCGAAAATGATGGTTTTCGGCTAGAGATAACGGGTCAGTAGAAACAGAGTCGTGACGTAACTGGGTCATGGTGTATATGATTTCGCTGCAGTTATCACTTCACTTGTTCATGAATAATGAGCATTGGGCCCTTAGCTCTGGAGGCATATCCGTACGCGGAACCAATCGCAACGGACATCGCCCCCAAGCATAGGCCTATCCTAACATCGGCATACAGATCCTTTATCCTCCGCTAACTGTGCGACAGCCTATCAGCAATTAACGATGATTTCTGCCCGCGGTACAGCAGCTTCAGCTTATGAAGCGCTCTTGTACAACCCACATAAAGCAGCTTCGCGTCCATCTTACTGTAATTGGCGCTGCCAGCATCGGCAATTAGTACGGCGTCGAACTCCAGACCTTTCGACAGATAGACCGGCACGACGGTCAAGCCTCCTCCATACGTAGGCTGCTTGCTCTGCACAAGAGAAGCCTCCAAGCCCTGAGCTGCGAAATATCGGTGAATGTCCTCACACTCTCGCGCCGTCCTGCCAATAATGGATATCGTATCGTATTCCCCCTTGTCTCTCCACTCCAACACAGTCGCATACAGCTCCGGCAGCCATTGCTGATCTGCAACAGCCTTTGTCTCGACGGGATCACCGCTCCGAAAAACGGGTACAGCCGGCTTCACTCCGCCGGTCATGCCGCTTAGAATGATGTTGGCGAAATCGATAATTTCCATCGTGGAGCGGTAGCTTCGATTCAGCTCGAAGAACCCGGTATGCTCCTCGGAGAATAAGCTCATCAGCTCGTTCCAGCTTGGAATGCCCGCATAGCCGTGGATACCCTGCTGAAGGTCGCCAAGTATCGTCATGGAGGTTGATTGCTGGCATAGCCTTAGCGCTTCCAATTGAAAAGGTGAATAATCCTGCGCTTCGTCAATGACGATGTGATCGAAAAACGGGGTCTTGAGTCCATACAGTCTGAGCTGAATGTAAGCCAGCGGCGCCAGATCCTCGGCCGCAGCAACGCCGGCTCCAAGCCGCTCTGCTGTCGATTTTGCGATCGATTTCGGCACATTGGGCAAAGCGTTTTTACCTTTGAACAACGAAGCATAGAGCTGCACGGCAGTGAAGGACGGAATACGCTTCACATAAGCGTTCACCTTGGCAAGCGCTGTCGACCGTTTCTTCTTGTCGGCCACGCCGCGATGCTTGAGCTCCGACTCCAGCCATCGCTTGATTCGGCTCGCAAGGCGGTCCCGCTTGACCATTATCGTCTCTTCGCCATAATCCGTATCGTACCACTCCCGCATCATCTCCGGCGTCAGCAGAAAGCCGTCCAGCGGACTGAACTCCGTAGTCGGTACAATGCTTGCCTGCAGCGAAGCTAGCCGCTCGTCAATGGCTTCCTTGAAGAGCAAGCTTCCCTTCCAGCGGCCTGAAGCATGCTCCAGCTCTTCCATGGTGCGCGGCTCCTCGAACCAATAGGCCATCGTCTCCGACGGATCGGCCAGCTTAATGCCATGATCAAGCAGCTCAACAGCCCAATCGCTGAATGTGGTTTGTCCGATGTCCCCAACGCCTAGCTCCGGCAGGACACCGGAAATATAATCGAGGAACATTCGGTTCGGCGCGAAGATCATCATCCGCTCCGCCCGAATTCTTCCTTCATATTGATAAAGCAGAAACGCCAGCCGATGGAGCGCAACGGTCGTCTTGCCACTACCTGCAACCCCTTGAATAAACAAGGCTTTGCCACGTTCTGCCCGAATGATGCGATCCTGCTCTCCTTGTATGGTCGAGACGATATCACGAAGCTTGTTGTCCTTATTCTCGCCCAGTCGGAACAACAGAAATTCATCCGACATCGCACCTTCCTCCTGGCCACGGACATAGCTATCCACCAAACGGGCGATCTCCCCGCTGCGAATCATAAAGTTTCGCTTCAAGTGCACATAACCCGTCACTTCACCATCCGGCGACTCATAAGCAGCGGGCTCGTCTCCGCCTGTGAAGGAATAGAACATGCTGGCTGCCGGGGCGCGCCAGTCGATAACCAGCAGCTCGTTGCCGCCGTTTTTGGCTACGCCTGCTTTTCCAATATAAAGCGCCTGAATCTCATCCACCACCGTCTGCCTATTGATGGAATTGGACAATTCCTGAAAGTCCATGCGGCCAAAATAAGGTTCACGCCTGGCAATCTCCAGACGCCGCTTTCGTTCCTCGCGCTGCTGATCGAGCATCTGCTCCGTGAAATCTTGTCCCGTATATCGCGGTCCAATGCCCCGTATTTGTCCCTCTATATCCTCTAAAGCAGCCTCAAGCCGCTCTTGCTCCAACTGCTGTACTGTCTTTTCCTCTGACATGTCTCTTTCCCTCCTAACCATAAATAGCCGAGCCCCCGAAGAGCCCAGCTTGAATAAATGAATGGCAGTCTCCCGTTTATGCGGCGGCTCCCCATACCCAGACACCTGTCACCAATAGCAGTACAATAATATGAACGGCTACCAAGTAAGGAATGCCAACTGTAAACGAATGATGTTTTGTCTTATGGCGCCATAGCTTCATTCCGCACCAAGTGCCTGCCGCTCCGCCAACAGCCGCTACAAAAAACAAGCGACGTTCAGGAATGCGCCTGGCCTTCCGGCGCGCTCGTCGTTTGTCCATTCCCATCAACACAAAACCGTACAGGCTAAGCAAAATCCAATAACCGTACATGATAGATAACCAGGTCAAAGCCACTGCACTCCTTCCTGCCGTTTATGATAGGGACGGTCTAGGTTTCGTCCGGTTGGTAGCGACCGCCTCGTAAGGGTTATCCGGCCAATAATGCTTGGGATAACGTCCCTTTAAGTCTTTCTTGACATCAAAATACGCATGCTCCCAAAAACTCGCCAAGTCCTTGGTAACTTGAACGGGACGTTGAGAGGGAGACAGCAAATGAAGCGTCAAGGGCAATCTGCCCTTCACCAGTCTTGGCGTATCCTTCCATCCGAACAGCTCCTGCAGCCGCACAGCCAGCACCGGGGAGCCCGGATCGCTGTAATCGACCGGAATACGCGAGCCGCTAGGCACCACAATATGTGTCGGTACTTGCTCGTCCAGCTCGCGCGCCTGGCTCCAGCTCATCCGGTCGCCTATCAGTTGCGTCAGAGACAGCTTGTTTAAATCAGCAATACTCTTCATGCCGTACACATGAGGTTTCAACCAAATCTCCAGCGTATCGAGCAAAGCTTCTTCCGACACATCAGGCCACTGCGCATCTCCACTCAAGCTCATCAGCCGCATACGGCCGAGTAGACTAAGAGCATGTTTACCCATAGGCAATGCAGAGATTCCCTGGAAACGAATACCTTGCAGCAGCGTATCCGCTACAGCCTCAGGGTCTGGCCCTTCAAGCGGAACTTCACTGAGGATAATCGCCCCCAGTCTCACCCGCCGTCTAGCACGAACGGTCTGGGTTCCGGCATCCCATTCTACCGCTTCTTCTTTCTTCAGATGCAGGGACAAGCTGGTCTCGATTTGGGATAGACCCATTTCCGCAGCGAGACGAATTCGCCCCTCCGTACCCCCATCATCAAGCTCGCATATGACGAGATACGGAGACCGCGAGAGTGGCTGAAGCTCCGGAAGAACGGCACCCCTGCCATTAGCCATAATGTATCGTCCATCCGCCCTGCGCTGAGCGATGCGATCTGGGTAGGCGTTCGCGAGCAGCGAACCATCCGACTGCGTCACTGATTGTTTAGACTGATTTGAATAGGTTGCATTAGTCTTGCGCAAATCTTCCATCCTACGTTTCCATTGCATGGCCTGCGTCATCAGCCGATGTACCGTTGGATCGTTGCCGCTTGTATTTCGCAGAGCGGCTAGACGCAGAGCTATATCTACATTACGTTCAGCGCCCAGCAAGTCACGCTCGCTTAGCAAGGCTGCCAGCTCGCAAGCCTTCTCCAGCGTCTCCGAACCCTCTTCCGCCGCAAGCAGCATAGCTCCCAGCCGAGGGTGCATGCCCAGCCTGGCGATTTCACTACCGGCAAGCGTAGGCTTGCCTTGTCCATCCAGGGCGTTCAAGCTTTGCAGAAGGACCACTGCACCTTCATACGCAGCTTGAGGCGGCGGAGTAAGCCATTGCAGCTCTGCCGGATCTGTCACTCCCCATACGGCAAGTTCAAGTGCGAGTGCAGACAGATCCGCATCCAGCATCTCTGGCCTGGTCTGGAGCGGCAGATGATGATGCTCTAGCTCCGTCCACAGACGGTAACAATAGCCCGGTGCGACACGACCGGCACGGCCTCTTCGCTGATCGGCCGATTGCTGGGACACGGCCACCGTTTCGAGTCGGCTAAGCCCCGTTCGCGGCGAGAATCTGGATACTCTTGATAATCCGCTATCCACAACTATTCTGACGCCTTCTACGGTGAGGCTGGACTCTGCGATTGAGGTCGCAAGTACGATTTTGCGTTCATGCGGAGCGCATCCGGCAATCGCCGCTGTCTGTTGCTCCAACGCCAGGCTGCCATGAAGCTCAGCCAGACGAACACCGGGAGGCAGCCCCCCTCCACGCAGCCAATTGGCGGTTCTGCGAATCTCTGCCGCTCCCGGAAGAAAGACAAGGGCGTCACCCTCTTCTTCCAGCATCGCTTGCCTTACCACTTGTCCAACCGCTTGCTCCAGCGGAGCAGTTGATCTCATTGGCGCGTACCGTGTTGTTACGGGATAGCTTCGTCCCTTGCTGCGGATCACGACAGCGTCCCCCAGCAGAGCGGCTACCGGCTCGGCTTCCAGTGTCGCCGACATGATGAGCAGACGAAGCTCTTCCCGCAGCACCGACTGTGCCTGCAAGCACAAAGCAAGACCCAGATCGCTATGGAGATGGCGTTCATGGAATTCATCGAACAATACGGCGCCTACATGTTCCAGCGACGGATCTTCCTGCAACATTCTCGTTAGAACGCCTTCCGTGACCACCTCGATTAATGTCCCCGGTCCGACCTTGGAATCCAGACGAACGCGATAGCCGACCGTCTCCCCAACCTTCTCTCCCAGCATCCGGGCCATATATTGGGCTGCCGAACGAGCAGCCAACCTCCGCGGCTCCAGCATAATTATTTTTTTGCCGCCAAGCCATGGTTGCTTAAGCAGAGCCAGCGGCACCCTCGTCGTCTTGCCCGCGCCGGGCTCCGCTACAAGCACCGCGCTGTTCCCGCTCTCCAGCGCGAGCAGCAATTCGGGCAACACCTCTTCAATGGGCAATCGTATCATCGTCCCGTATCCTCCAAACCTTCAAGCTGTTGCCAATATGAATCTACTTTGTGATCCGAAGCATCTGCAGTACAGGCCGATTGTCGCCAGCAAGCTTGATCTCTTTGCTTAGCAATTGAGACGAGCCGTCTCCGTCCAGGAAGATACCCTCGACAAGTCGACCAGCACCGATCGATTCCATAATAGCTGCCCTGAAGTCCCGAAGCGTGCCGCTCGTCTCGCTCACGATCAGATAGAGCATGCCGGCATCATCGTAGACAGCGGCCGAGCGAAGCCGCAGCTCATCCGGAAACGGTGCGTTTTCTACCGCTGTCTGTTTCTCCCAGCCGGCTTCATCACCCAGACTCATACTGATGCCGCCCTGTGCCCAGAATCGCGTATGATCCCTGACCTTAACCTCGGAGGCCGTCGATAGAATCTGCACGGAGAGCGAGTCAATCGCACCATCCCAGACGAGCGTTCCTCTCGCATACTTCATATTCTCCCCGCCGCTCCCATATTCGTTGCTTGCGCCATTGATGGAGCGTCCATTAACGATTCCCATACTGATCAAGGTCTCGCCGTAGAAGAAACCGCCATTAATGCCGACTTTATCTGTCAGTGTCACATTTTCACGGACGACTTCAAGCGTGACGAATGCAGGTTTCGTCACGAGCGCATGGAGCTTCATACCGTTCGCGGCTTCCGCGTAATCGTAACGGTATTGGGTAATCGCTTCCAGCGGCGCATCGACTCCTGGCGACCTATTGCTGAGCGAGTTGTACAGAATCATGAAGAGAACGCCGGCGAAGAGCAAAATACCTGTGATGATTGCGAAAACGATCGTAATTTGCTTTCTGCTGAGCCCTTCGGCTTTCCTTTGGCCCGTGTCGGAATTCGTATTCATGTCCAGTCTTCCACTCCCCATGTCCGATTGTATTAAGCATTATATTTTACCGCTTTCATAGGCCGTTTGTCTACTTTATAGGGGCAAATCCCATCACAAAAACAAACATCGTTGCTCATGACAAGAGCAACGATGCCTGTAACCGCTTATTGAGCCCGATCATCCAACGGATAGAAGATCAGGTTGATCGGAAATGCCGATCCGGCAGGAGGGCTGAATTCAATGTCCAGACTCTCTTCCTTGCCTGTCGTTTTATGCAAAATAATCATGCCGTCGAAGGCGGTCAACACCCCTGAGGCCGGTACTTTGACCATCTCGCCGTTTATTTTGAACGGACCTTTGAATGGCCCGCCTTTTGCGAGAATCATAATGGCCATCTTCCGCGGTTTGTCGGAGTGAATCTTATAGACTGTTCCGTAATTGCCGTTAAGTATTGCTTCTGTCCCCCGCTGTGGATCATAGCCATTCTGGAACGGATCCGTCTTCCCGTCGCCAATGACTAGCTTCATCGGCTTCTTAAAGTTCTTCTCAGTCAGGTCGAGGCCCCAATCAAAGCCCGCAATTTGGAATGTGCCCCGAATATGGCCATTGAATGCCAGCTTCGGCATATCCAGAATCGCGTTCGACACTTTATCCGCTGCTGCAAATGTAAATTGAACCTCGCCGTCCGTTTCCACATCATACATCAGATTGACACCCGATCCAGGGTAGAAGTCCGGGAACTGCTTATAAACGAATGTAGTTCCTGCCGGAATAGTCATCGTCTGTTCCTCGGTGTCGTCCATCAAATAATCGACCATAGCTTCACTACCAATCAGATGGGCGTAGATAGACGGATACACTTCACCTTTGTTCGTCGTCCGAATCGTCACCGGCTTATCCGACTTGTTCGTCGCCATAATGGCAAAGCTCACCGTTTTGTCGGTCCCATTCAAATGGTCGGCATACAATCTGCCTTTGCCATTAATATTGTCCTGATACAAGATGCCGAGCTCTCGGAAGGTTTCCGGACTGTCGCTCATGAGCAGCGTACGCGACTTGTCCTCCGTCACCTTTTTCGGAATATCCGGCAGATTAAAGTAGTTGTTGTACAAAGTACTCCAGCTTGTCGTGATATAGCTGCCTGCCGGCTTCGTATAGATCGGGTATTCCGCTTCATTCAAATATACCTCATCTGTAACTACTATATTGCGCGTGAACGGCTTGCTCTTATGCCCCATCTTGTCGGTTCCGACTAGCGTGACGGGATACGTTCCAGCCTTGAAGAATACGTCCTCCTTGCCTGTCCACTCCAGCTTTACCGCTTCCGCGTCGGGATCATAACTGAGATTGATATACTTGATTGGCTCGCCGATCCGGTAAGTCTGCTTGCCTGTCGTGAACTTGGCTATTGGTGCGGAATTATTGAGATCGGGATTGTAATTGCCTTGCGGCTTATTGACATGGATAACGTCAACGCGGCGAAGCTCTTGATTGTATGTATAGGTAGCCCCCATATAATCCGATAGCCAGGTCAGCTTAATCATCAGCCTGCCGTTCAGCAGCATGGCCACATCGTCAAAGGGATAGGCCAGCCCATTCACCCAAGCTTGCTTGTTCACTGTATCGAGCAAAATTTCGTGCGTCGGTGTAACCATCAGCACCGTACGAGTCTGCTCCTGCCATTCGACCTTCATGCCAAAGGCGTCTCCGAGAAACTTCGCTGGCACATAGGTTCTGCCTTTGCGCGCAACTGCCGGCGAATCCAGCGTCACTTGCTGTCCATTGAGGAAAGCTTCTTTGTTGTCCAGATAGAACACAACGTAAGTCGTTCCAGATGTAATCGGCGTCTCTCCCGCAGCCGCATGGCTGATTGGTGCGGTCATTAACATGGCGGAGAGAATTAATGCAGCCACTTTTTTTCTTTTGCTCCATCTAGGTTGCAGCATTCAAGTCACAACTCCTCAATCTAGTAAAATAGGGTAGCTTGCCAGCTTAACTGACTTAAGCCCATACCTATAGACGCTCAACAATTGGAAAAGTTGCAACATAATTGCCTGCTTCAGCTGAAATAGATGCAGTAAGCACCCTACAGTCGTCTCAACACTTGAACCGACTGTTTTCATACCTGCCAGCCTGCTCTTGCAATCTACCAATCGCTCGTTCAATTATTTTATCAGCCTTGCCTAATTGCAGCCGCTTTAGACCTCATGCTGAGTAGACGCTGCCTCCAGCACGGTGTCATAGACCGCTTCCCCGATTGCGCAGCCGATCGTCGTGGCCACCCCTGCATAGGCATGTTCGCTCTTCCCCCAACAAGCGGATTGGCTGACGGCAATGGCGATTGCATCAGTCGTTGTCCCCGTAGCAGACTCTCCATTGGCCGTTTCTCGTATATTCAGTTGCTGCAGAGCGGCTGTCTTCGCTTCTGTTGCCGTAATAATCGCGTTCACCATAGCAGATTCGGTCATCCTGGCATCCAGCAATAAAATCGTGTTGATCGTCCCCGGCATATAAGCGGAATACGTCTCCCGCTTCATCCCGGCCCGGGCTGCATTTCGAGTCCCTGCCGTCGTGCAGCACAGCAGCCGGAAGCAGTCTCCGTGGATCTCCGTTACAGAAGCATGAGTCAGCTTGGCAGCAGTCAGAAAACCTACCGTAGACGTCGGTTGAAATCCCCACTCCTCGCATCTCCGTTTCAGGTCAGCAACCGGATCGTCACAGCGATAATCGAGCGGTACCTTCCAATTGACCAGTCCGTCAGCTTTAGAGAATCCACCCGGCCATATCGCACTGCTCAGCGCATGACATACTTGCGGAAGACGGAATTCAATCCGGTCATCCCTCAAGCACAGCTCGAGTCCCTCCCAATAACGCGATGTATAACGGGGGTTGATTCGGAAGGGCTGTGTCATCCCCGCTGATCCCCCTTCAGACCCGCAATCGCATAGATGCGCGCCAAATCCAGATGCGCCCTCGCCGCATCCGCCAGTCGGTCGAATGCCGCCTCTCGCCGCTCGCGGAATCGGACACCTTCTGCCAGTGGGACCCATCCCTTATCCACTCTTGCTTCATTCAGCCATGTTCTCCGAAAGCTGTCATTATGAAGAATACCGTGAATGAACGTGCCCCAAACCTTGCCGTCTTGCGTGCATACTCCTTCTGGCTGGAACTTGTCTTCGCTATTAGCCGTTTGTACAAAGCGCTTTTCTCTGATGAGAAACGGTCTCTGCAAATCAGGACTGAGCGGAACCATCTGACCCATATGAATCTCATAACCATCGACCGGGCAGCTCCCGCTGTTTCCGCCAAGTCGTACCGTTCCTTCAACACGTATGGTTGTTTTGACTGACTGAAATTCGATATTGAACGGGAAAAGCCCTAATCCCTGTGATTCCGGCTGGGATGACTCCACGCCGAACGGATCGAGAAGACACTCGCCCAGCATTTCATATCCTCCGCATATGGCAGCGGCTCTGCCTCCGCTAACTATATGACCTATGACCAAATCCGCAAGCCCTTGTTCTCGCAACCAAGCCAGATCGACAATCGTGTTTTTGCTCCCGGGCAATAAGATAAGATCAGGCGATCCCCATTCATGTGCCTGTTCGACAAACCGAACGTCGACATCCGGTTCCGCGAATAGCGGATCCATATCGGTAAAGTTAGATATACGAGGAAACTTGATAACGATAATATCCAGCTTTTCCGCCACATCCTGCATATTCGTCAGAGGTCCTGCTTGCGTGACAAGACCAGCCCTGCGGCTACGCTCCGAAGCTTTAGCTCCGCTTAACGATAACGAGTCCTCATCCTCCAGCTCCAGTCCAGGCAAAAATGGCAGAACGCCGAGCACGGGCTTGCCCGTCCTCTCCTCCAACCAGTCCAGCCCAGGCTGCAACAACGCGACATCACCACGGAATTTGTTAATGACAAATCCACACACTCTGTCTCGCTCATGCGGCTCCAGCAATTCCAGCGTACCGACGATAGACGCAAACACGCCGCCCCGATCGATATCCGCCACCAGCACAACAGGGGCATCGGCCCATACTGCCATATTCATGTTGACGATATCTCGGTCTTTCAAGTTAATTTCCGCCGGGCTGCCCGCTCCCTCCAGAACGACGATATCGTACGACTCCCGCAAGATGCGCAGCGACTCTCTCGCAATGCCGCCGGCTATGGGAAGATAGCTCTCGCGATATTCCTTTGCCTCGTAATCTCTGAGCGGCTTGCCATGCACAACCACTTGCGAGGACATCTCGCCGGTAGGCTTCAGCAGAATCGGATTCATATCCGTAGTCGCCGCTATTCCGCATGCATCGGCTTGCATCCCCTGTGCGCGCCCTATTTCCTTGCCATCCCAAGTTACATAAGAGTTTAGGGACATATTTTGCGATTTGAACGGTGCCGTCCGGTAGCCATCCTGTGTAAAAATGCGGCATAAGGCCGCTGTGATCAGACTTTTGCCGACATCGGATGCCGTTCCCTGGACCATCAGCGTTTGACCAATAGTCGTGTTATGATCAGTTATCGAACCATGGTCTATACTACTTCTATATCCCATCGCCAGTTATGCCTCCCTGCTCCCAAATGCAAGCTTTTAGTGCAGCAATCAATCTCTCATTTTGCTCACGAAGCTTCACAGCTATTCGAATATGCCGCTCGTCAAGCCCCGGAAATCGTGATCCGTCGCGGATCAGTACACCCTTTAACCCCAACATCCCCTGAAGCTCAGTTGAAGTCAGACTACAATCATTGGGCAAGCGAAGCAGCAAATAATTTGTCTTGCTAGAATACACATGGAACCCAAGCGCTTCAAGCTGATCCATCAGCCAAGGTCTCTCCTCCTGAAGCCATCGCATGGAGTTTTGGACGAATGCTTCATCAGCCAGTACTGCCTCGCCAATGGATTGGGCAAGCGAATTGACACTCCATGGCACTTGCAGCCTTCTTAGCTCGGCAATCTTCTCCGGATGACCGAGCATATAGCCGAGTCTAATGCCGGGAATAGAATAAAACTTCGTCATGGAGCGTATGACAAACAAATTGTGCGTCTGCGAAGCCTCATGAGCCAGACTGTAGCTCTCTTCTTCGGGCACGAAGTCCATAAAAGCCTCATCCACCACAACGGCTGCACCATGTGCCAGCAGATCTTTCACCAGATCGGGTTCTACGAGCGCTCCTGTCGGATTGTTGGGAGAACCCAGCATATACAAGTTCGCATCCGTCTGCTCAAGGGCTTTCTCCACCCAGCGCTTCTCCAATCGGTAATGATCCGCTTCATGGAGCCTTCCTTCATACAGAGCAGCTTCAGTCTTCCGGATGGCGTCGCCATATTCCGAGAAACAAGGGACAGCCACTGCCGCAGTTCGCGGCCGCAGTCCCCTAACGACAAGATCGATCAATTCTGCCGCTCCGTTGCCGATCAGAATCGCACTCTCTTCCACGCCGTGCCGCTCCGACAACATGGCGCTTAACTTTCTGGAGACAGGATCCGGGTAGCGGTCGATATAGACCGCATATCGAGCCAAAGTCTCGCGGACCGCATCCGGCGGGCCGAGCGGATTCATATTGGAGCTGAAATCAAGGAACGAGGAAGAAGGCAGTCCGAAGCATTCCTCCGCCGTTCTCAGATCCCCGCCGTGTCCATATCGTTCAAGCATAGCTCTCTCTCCTTCAATGGGGTGACAACCTCTATCATTTCAATACCAATCCCATAATCGTCTAGGGCGTGTCTGAAAACCCGTTCAGTGGCACCTTTCACCGCCTTTCCGCCCCCTGCTTCGTTCCGTTTGCTTGACGTACCCCCGGTACGCCTTCACAAACGCGCCTTGCATGGAACGAAAATTCGGCAAAATTTGCTGCCCTCAGCGTTCTCAGACACACCCTAGTATTCCACAGACAGGAGCAGGTCATATCTCACGACCACACTTAACCCAGCAAGCGAATCCCAATGACAGCTGCCGTCAACAAAGCAAGCTCTACCGCCTCGTTCATCGCGCCGTACGTATCTCCTGTCAACCCGCCAAGTTTCCTGTTAAGCCAAATAGACATCCCGCCTCCTGTAATCAAGGTGACGATGATGAAGGATGCTGCAATGATTGTGATTTCCACTATATTAGCTCCATTAATTATTAATGTAGATAATGATATGGTTAGCGCCAGCACAACGGATCCCAGCGCATTGCTCAGCCTTACGCCGTGAAACAATTGTCCGATACCTTCATTCGGTCGCGCCGGCTTCCATCCTGCGATGGCGACGCCCATCCATGTGCGACTCCATACTGCGGATATAAGAAGAATAGAGACAAGGGATACATTACCTTTGAACTCTTCACTCATTAGCCAGGCTAATAAGGAAGCTTTCAACATCAACAAAAGAACAGCCGCAATAACGCCCATAGCGCCAACCCGGCTGTCCTTCATAATTTCTAGCATTCGTTCTCTTGAACGATGGCTCAGCACACCATCGGCCGTGTCCATCCATCCGTCCAGATGGAGTCCACCGCTAAGACCAATCCATATAGCCAGAAGCACAACCGCAGACGGCCAAGCCGGAAGTATATAAGGCAGTGCCCAGGAGCCCGCAGCAAGACACAAGCCGATGGCAGCTCCCGCTATCGGAAAGTAATATACACTTCGTGTTAAGACAGGCTTCTCGAATGGCACTTCGACCGGAATTGGAAATCGGGTCAGAAATTGCAAGGCGGCAATCGCTGCTTGTACATGCACTTTTATAAGAGACATAACCAGACTCCCCCCAATCCTGCTAACGCAATTATGCTGACGGCATACAACATGCTAATGGAGGCACGGATATCCCGCGGCTCCAGCTCACGTGACTTCCAGCCCATGCGAGCCCGTTCGCTCTCTACACCAAAGTACCGATTGACGCCTCCAAGCTGGATGCCGATTGCTCCCGCCACCGCAGCTTCCGGTATTCCGCTATTCGGACTTGGATGAAGCGAAGCAAACCTCCGAATGGATCGCCAGCTTCTTCGGGCATTCATGCCTGGCAACATTGCGGCAGCTGCTACCATAAGAACACCGGTCAATCGTGCCGGTATATAGTTCAGTACATCGTCCAGGCGGGCGGAGCACCAGCCAAAGTGAATATACTTTTCGTTGCGATAACCCACCATCGAATCCAGCGTATTGGCAGATCGGTACAGCATCGCAAGCGGCGCGCCGCCGATCAATGCGAACAGCAGCGGCGACAAGAAGGCGTCCACCGTATTTTCCGCGACCGTCTCAACAGCCGCTCTCGCAGCCTCAGGCTCGCTTAAGCTATCGGTATCTCTGCCCACAATGTAACCGACATAGCGACGAGCAGCAGTCAGATTGCCTTGCGTCAGAGGCACATAAACAAGCATCGCTGCATCTTTGAGACCTTTGACCGCCAGAGTAGTCGAGATAAACCATGCGGACAGGGCGTATCCCAGCCATACATGAATGGCATCCGCGAGCCAGACGATCAGAGTCATCATCCCCCAGCTCACCCCTATGGTGATCAGGGTCAAGAGACATCCTCGCAGTTTGACTGTAATTGGCGAAGCAGCGTTGTCCCTTGGATAGAGCAGGCGCTCCAGCCCTTTAATAAGCCGGCCTATCCAAATGACAGGATGGGTCGGCCACTTAGGATCACCGATTATCCAATCGAGGACAATAGCCGCAATCGCGAGCAGCAGCAATTCCTGGATACTATAGAAGATCACAGCTCATCCCACCGGAAAGCAATCGACTTCAATTCGACAGGAATACCGGCCGTTACCAAAAATACACGATCGCAAACCTCGGCGAGCCGCTGGTTTAACCTGCCGGCCTCATCGCGGAACCTTCTGCCAAGCGAATACTCCGGCACGATGCCGTCCCCCACTTCATTCGTGACAAGAAGAAGCGGATACGGATATTGACGGACAGCTTCAACAAATGCCTCTATCTGCCCGTTGAGCCGGGCAGCACCATTCTGCTCTCCCTCTGATTGCAACATCCAGTTGGTCAGCCATAGCGTTACACAATCCAGCAACACGGGTGGAGCCGTCCATAACGCATCCCCTGCCTGTTGCTCTCCTGTTAAGCGTATAGTCAATTGGCGTAGCAATAGCGCGACTTCCAACGGCTCTTCCCTCGTCTCCCAACAAAAGCCGGAGCATTCACGATCCTGAATATGCAGACGGATTCTCTCTTTCATCTCTTCATCGTAAGGCTGACAAGTAGCGATATAGACGCCGCGGGTCCCAAGCTTGGCTGCGTACTGTTCAGCGAATCGGCTTTTGCCGCTGCGCGCGCCGCCTGTAATCAATATAGCCATGAGCTTCCTCCCCCTTATGACTTCGATATTCCTGCGCTATCAAAGGTAGCCATCTCCTGCATGAGTCTAAGCGAAGCGTCCAGCAGGTGGAAGGCTAATACCGCTCCTGTCCCTTCTCCCAGTCTCATCTCCAGATGAATAAGCGGTGACAGGCCAATCGCTTCCATTAGCTTGGAGTGGCCCTGTTCATGCGACAAGTGTGAAGCCAGCATATAGGAAACTGTGCGAGGGGCCAGCCTTGAAGCAACTAGCGCTGCCGTCGTGGATATATAGCCATCAATGACAACAGGACAACGGTTCGCTGCCGCCCCGATGATGACGCCAACAAGTCCTGCAATTTCCGCGCCGCCAACTTTAGCAAGCACGTCAATGGGATCGCCGGGATTGGGTTGATTCAGCTCAATGGCACGCTTTACCACTTCAGTCTTGTGGACAAGCACACTGTCGTTGATGCCCGTGCCACGACCCACCGTCAGCTCAGGAGAGAGATTCGCCAGAACGGACGTAATAGCAGCACTGGCCGTTGTATTGCCGATCCCCATTTCCCCTGTTGCAAACAATCGGGTTCCTGTCGCAGCTTGCTCTGCCGTTATGGCGATGCCTGCCATAATCGCTTCTACCGTTTCTGAACGGGTCATCGCAGCTTCCTTCGCCATATTCCGTGTGCCCCACACGACTTTACGGCTTACCAGATTTTCATGCTTCAGCTCGGCAGCTACTCCAATATCCACGCACACAACCTCTGCCCCGGCTTGTCTCGCGAGGACGTTGACAGCTGCGCCCCCATTCAAGAAATTAAGAACCATCTGCGGCGTAACCGCTTGCGGAAAAGCGCTGATCCCTTCCTCGCAAACGCCGTGATCCCCAGCCATCACAATGACAGCCCGCTTGGACAAGTCCGGCCAAAGTTCCCCCGTTGCACCGGCAAGCTGGGCCCCGATGGCTTCCAGCTTACCGAGACTGCCGGGCGGCTTCGTCAGTTGATCAGAATGGAGCTCCGCCCGATGTGCAGCGTCTTCATCATACGGCGGAATCGATTCAATAATCGCCAGCAGGCGCTCTTCTTGTTCATTAACGCTCATCTCACTAATTCCCCTATCATGACTCGCCGGGCTGCAAAATTAATTGCGGCACTCCCGTTGCGGGATGCTTGACGAGAGTTGTCTTCGCTCCGTAGAGCCGTTCAATAACCGCTGGATTGAGCACTTCATCTGGCGTTCCTTCTGCGGCAATTCCACCGCGATGAAGCGCAATCAGCTTGTCGCAATAGAGAGACGCAAGGTTCAGGTCATGCAGTACAGCAACGACAAGGAGGCTTCTCTGCTTCTGCCAGGCCTTCACGGTATCCAGCAACTCAATCTGATAACCAATATCGAGATAAGTTGTAGGTTCGTCCAACAGCAGAATCTCCGGCTGCTGCGCCATCAGCTTCGCAAGAGCAACTCGCTGACGCTCTCCTCCGCTTAACTGATGAAGCTTGCGACTCTGCAGCTCAGCCAGTTCCATTGTATGAATGGCTTCATCTATAATTGCTTCGGGATCTTCCCCTTCTCCGCCCAGCCAATTCTGATGAGGGTACCTGCCCATAGCCACGACCTCACGAACCGTAAAGCCCACCGGCGGCAAACCGCCCTGCTGCAAGACAGCAAGCTTGCGGGCAAGTATTTTCCCCGGCATATGGGACAACGGAACGCCATCAAGCGTCACGCCTCCGGCGCTGGGCGCATCCGAGCCGGACAAAATATGAAGAAGCGTCGATTTCCCCACACCATTGGGACCAATAATGCCGTAGAAGCGATTACGTTCGAATGACACCGAAATGGAATTCAACACAGATACGCCTTGCAACACAGCGTCAACTTGTTGGGCAACCAGACTCAATGTTTAGCGCCTCCTTCCACCTTCATCCTGCGATGCAACAAAAATGCGAAAAACGGAGCGCCAATTAGCGCCGTGACGACACCAAGCGGCAGCTCCTTGGGGCTGAGCACAGTGCGCGCCAGCGTATCTGCCCATAACATAAAGATCCCGCCTCCAATGCCGGCAAGCGGAATAATAAGCCGATAATCCGGCCCTACAAGCAGGCGTATGAGATGCGGCACTACCAAACCGACAAATCCGATGACACCCGACACCGACACAGCCGCAGCTGTAAGCAGCGTAGACACAATCATCACTATCAGCTTTGTCCGCTCCACCTTCACACCCAGATGAGACGCATGCCTCTCGCCCAGAGTGAACAAATTTAAAGATGGACTGAAGTATAACAAGATAGGGAGCGCAACAACAATAAAGGGGATCATCATATAGACATGCTCCCAGCTTCTCATAGCAAGCGAGCCCATAATCCAGAACAGAATCTGATTGACAACCCCTTGAGACATCGAAACCATTAACGACACGAACGCCCCAAGAAACGATTGAATAATAACGCCTGATAAAATGATCGTCTCAATCTGCATAACGCCATTGCTTCGAGACAGCCAAATGACAGCAAGGAGTGTCAAAATACCCGTACTGAATGCCACAATCGGTATCGTCCAAAGCCCCAGCGCAAGCTGCATGCCTGTCAATATAATAAATGCAGCCCCAACAGAGCTGCCAGATGCAACGCCGAGCGTGTACGGATCAGCGAGCGGATTGCGAAGCACCCCTTGGAATCCGGCACCGGCTAGCGCAAGGCAAGCTCCGACCAATACGTCGAGCCATACTCGCGAAAGCCTGACCTGAGTAACAATCGCAATTTCTCCAGCTGTCCATTTGTCAGCGGCGTCAGGCATTCCTGGCAGCTGATGAATCAAGATACCCCACACGTCAGCAAAGGATAATCCCGCAGATCCAATGGACAAGCTGGCTATCATAGAAACAGCAAGAAGGAGCAAAGCTGCTCCTCCATAGGTGATGCCTTTTATTCGCAACATTTATTTCACAAGCTCGGGATGGATCGCTTTTGCAAGCTCAAGCAGTCCGTCCGCCAGTCGAGGACCAACGCGCACAAGCGGATCGTTGGTTACAGCGAACAATTGATTATTCTTCACCGCATCGATTGTATCCCAGCCGGGACGCGCTTCGATACCTGCGACGATGGAGCTTTTCTCCTCTCCGAAATCAGGGTAAATAATAAGCTGAGGATTTTGCGTAATCACTTCCTCGCCATTCACTTCGAACCAACCAGATTGTGCTGCCGAGATGTTAGTGCCGCCCGCAAGCGTCAGAAGCTCATCCAGAAACTCTCCAGAACCGACCGTCCAGCCTGGGGAGAACTCCAAGTATACTTTTTTCTTCTCCGCATCTTTAACCGCAGAAGTTACTTGATCTTTCACTTCACGCATGTGCTTTGCCACTTCAGCGGCTCCAGCCTGCATATTCATAATTTTACCGATTTCCTCTACTTTGGCAACCACTTCGTCGTACGTTTTCGGATTCGAGGCGTATACATTCAAGCCAAGCTCACGAAGCTTCGTAATGGCATCCACGTTCATCGAAGATGAAGCAAGAATCAGATCAGCGTTCAATGCAGCAACTGCTTCAATATTCGTCTTCATGTCGCCAATCTTTGCGATTGAAGCCGCTTCTTCCGGATAATTGCTCCATTCGTCAACGCCTACCACTTGTGCGCCTGCACCGATTGCAAAAATCGTTTCCGTCTCGCTAGGCACCAGCGTTACAACGGCGCTTGGCGCTTTTTCGAACGTGATAACCGTGCCCGTTGCGTCCGTTACTTCATAAGGATAGACCGTCTGACTGGCTTCTTCCGATGGCTCCGGCGTTGCTTCCGGACTAGGAGATGCCGATGCGCCCTGTTCGGTTTGACCATTGTTGTTTGTTGTACCTTTGTCTGTATCTGTGGTTACGCCACAAGCTGCCAGAACTACCATCATCATAATGAGCAGCAGGCTTACGGCTGTTTTCATTTTTGACCACAACATTACGTTCTTCATCTCATCCACTCCTGTATCATTTCGTTGATTATCGCAGAATCACTTCTGCATCTTGCACTGAAAAAAAAGGCATCCCCGGCCTCTGTGCCGGAAACGCCCCTGTCAATCGCCGCACACGCAGCGAAACATGCCTCTCCAACACCTCCCTAATTCCACGTAGGTAACAGCGTTTTCGCAAAGAGGCAGGTTTCCTGGCTCGGATATTCGCTCGCCGCGTCTTCCCGAGTTGAGCACTCAGTGACATCCTGCGGCTGCGATGGCTCGCACACTTTTCCGTGTGCAAGCCCTCCTTACAGTGGCGGGTCCGCGCCGGATTTGCACCGGCTTCCCTATTAAGCCTTTGCGACATGCGCGCGATCGATCGTTACCGTCGCTGCCAGACATCTTTCCGCAAAGAACCCCATTGCTTTCAACTATTAAAAGATCAGTAGTTACTATACACTCCTCGTCCACAATTGTCCATTCATTTTGCGTGAAAACTCTGCTCTGCCGCTCGTACATAAAGGCATATTCCGTTACACTTCCGTCATAGGTAATGAATATCAAGGATGCCAATTGAAATGGAATGTAATCGATAGCGCTACACTCTGCATTGTGGTCGTTTTAACTCTTATGTAAACCATGATGATATCGAATCCATACCATTCAGCTACTGAAAAGGAGGCACCACGATGACTGAGAACAATAGTCCTTACTCTTTACTCCATAAGCTCCACGCTCTTGGGAGAGGCTGGATTTCCTGGACCTTGTTCGCCGCGACAGTTGTTGTCATAGTCGCTTTGGTTGTGCTGATGCTTAGACCGCAGGCGCTTTCGGCTGATGCTGCTATCACAACACATGAGTTTAGCAACGGACAGGTGGAATGGAACATTTTAGAATACCCCACAGCGGTCCTCGCCAACAATACTTTCCAATTAAAACTGACTAAAGCATCAGGTGAACCGGTAGAGGGGGCACAGCTTGATATTAAGTTGGAGATGATCGGCATGATATGCGGCGACTTCGACTTCTCCTTAATAGAGACAGCGCCAGGCGTCTATGTAGGCGAAGGCGTGCCGCTAATGCCTGGCTTATGGAAAGCCTCGCTCACCATCGACGGCGACCGCAACAACATCATTACGCGCACCCTTAAAGCAGTTTACTAACGGGGAAGGGCATTTGCAGGCACGCTCTCTCACCAGTTTCACCGTTTTCGCAGATATAAGCGTTTCTCACAAAGCTATTTCCTCAGTTTAGCTGGTTTCGCACATTTAAGCGTTTCACGTGATACTATTCCGCCAACTGCGCTATTTCCAGCCAGCTAGCTGTTTCTCGCACTCTAAAACCAGCCTCGTCCTGAGTTACCACAACCAAGGAGATACAGACGGGATGATTCCGTTCGCGGCGAGCCCTCTCAGAATCGAGATTAGGCCGACGGCGACAGCCGTCACAACGCCGGCCCTTCGCATGAATCGCCGCCAGCGCTTATTGGCCAGTGTCGCAATCGACGCTGCGAAGGCAAGAGCGGGCACGGTCGCCAGGCCGAAGACTGCCATGACAAGCGCACCTTGCATGAATGAGCCGGTAGCCGCAGCATTTATCCCCATCGCATAGGTCAATCCGCAGGGAAGGAAGCCAAATGAAAATCCCGTCGCCAGCAAATGGGCCGTCTCCTTACGTTCAGCAGCGCGCGCACCTGTGGCCAGTTCCTGATGCAACCGCCCTGATAAGCGATTCAGGAAAGGAATCTGCATCTTCCTCCATATCCATAAGAGAACGAAGCAGCCTCCTATTATTGAAGCAAGTCCTCTAATTCCCGCAAACCTCCCCGCTACATCTACAAATGAGCCAACCGCTCCCATCGTCGCACCCAACAATGAATAGGAAAGGATGCGTCCCGCATTATAGAGCAGCATGGACCGTCTGGCTGATTCGCTTGATTGTAGTGATACGGCCGACACGATTCCCCCGCACATGCCAATACAATGAGGCGCGCTGAATAATCCAGTCAAGAAAATCAGCCCAATCCCATTCAGGCTGAGTGACATTAGAGACTCCTCTGCGCAGCCCGCTCCATGCGGGCGCCGAGCCGCAACGCATTGGCCACGACGGATACGGAGCTTAGCGCCATCGCCGAGCCTGCCATCCACGGCTGAAGGAAGCCGATTGCTGCGAATGGAATAATGACGGCATTATAGCATAAGGCAAAGACGAGGTTTTGCCTTATATTCCTGATCGTGAGCCTGCTGAGACGAATAGCTTCTGTAATGGCCTGCAGCCGAGAGAAGATTAATGTAATATGTCCAGCATCAAGCGCACCGTATGTGCCATTGCCCATAGCGATGCCGACATCAGCTGCAGCGAGCGCCGGCGCGTCATTCCAGCCATCACCGGCCATTGCGACCCGTTTGCCGCCCCGCTTCAGCTTCTCCACGAGCGCAAGCTTGCTCTCTGGCAGCATGGAGGCATAAACTTCTTTTATACCGAGCGCCTTCGCGACGGCATTGGCCGGTGCGCTGTGATCGCCCGTCGCAACGATAGGTTGAATGCCAAGGTGACTCAGCTCGCGCGCCATCTGAGCGGCGTCACTCTTCAACTGGTCTCTGAATCCAATTATGCCTACGCAGTTCGTCCGTTCCGTGACGTATATGACAGTCTCCCCATGCGTCTCCCGTTCTGACGCCAGCCGTCTAGCCTCTTGCGATAATGCGACCCCTAAATTCTCGATATATCTGGCATTGCCGATTGCTGCGTGGACACCGTGAATCCAACCCTCTGCCCCTCCTCCAGCTGCATAGGAGATTCGTTCTGCATCGGGCGTGACGAGACCGATACGCGCCGCCTCTTCCCTGATTGCATCTGCCAGAGGGTGTGAGGATTCCGACTCCAGCGCAACCGCCAATCGGAGAAGAGAAGATCGGCCCGTACCTAGCGGACCTGCAAAGCTGACTTTCGGCTTCCCTTCGGTTAACGTGCCCGTTTTGTCCAGCACAAGCGTGCGAATGGCTGCCAGCCGCTCCACTGCTCCCGCCTCTTTGGCTACAATACCCCGTTTGGCCAATCGCCCTGAGGCAATGACCAACGATATTGGCGCAGCCAGACCCAGCGCACATGGACAAGCTGCTAATAGGACAGCAATTGCACATAGCGACGCCTTGCTCCAATTTCCTGGCTCAACGACCAATCCCCATATGCCCAAAGTCAAAACAGCAGTAATCAGCATCGCAGGAACGAACCAACTTGCGACGGCATCCACCTGCGATTGCAGCGAGGACTTCGCTCGCTGCCCTTGATGAACCAGCTCTTGAATTCGGCTCAACAAGGTTTCGTGACCGGCAGCTCCCGTTATGACCGTCAGCTTGCCGGAGCCATTGCGAGTCCCGGCCCATACGACGTCTTCCGGTCGTTTGACGACGGCTGCGCTCTCGCCAGTGAGAAGCGACTCGTCCAACGCGGATTCGCCGTACTGAATCGTTCCGTCCACGGGGACAAATTCATCTTCGCCCACATGGACGATATCCCCTTTCCGCACAAATTCCGTACGCAGGGAAGTCAGCAGCCCTCCTCTCTCGACAAGAGCGGTCTGTACCCGCAGTTCATCGAAGCCAACCGATTCCTGCTGCGCTTTCAACGAAGCGGAGGTTTCAATATATTTGCCCAGCAGCACCGCTGTCATCACAACGGCCGACGTCTCGAAGTACAGAGGCGAACCATGCGACCCGCCTGCAAACAACCCGTCGCGGAACACCACATAATGACTGTACAAATAAGCAGCCGTCGTCCCGATCACGACCAGCACATCCATATTTGCGCTTCGCTGCCGAAGCGCATAATAGGCGCCAAAATAAAACGGCATCCCGATGACAAACTGCACAACAGTCGCAAGGGCGAGCTGCAGCCATGGCACAAACAGCACATCCGGCAACAGATTGGCAACCGGCTGCAACCACGAAAGATGCATCGCCATTCCTGCCAATAGCGGCAAGGTCAACAGAACCGCCGCAATTAGTCGGAGCCGAAGCCACGCTCTCTCCCGCTGCAACCCCTCGCTTGCACTTTCATTTAGCTTGGCACTGAAGCCCAGCTGCCCCACTTTTTCCGCCAGCATCTCCTTCGTCACTTTGCCGCCGCTCACTTGCACCCAAGCAGTACGCAGCGGAAAGCTGACCGCTACCTCCGTCACACCTTCCACGCGGCCTATCGTCTTTTCAATTCTAGCGGCGCAAGCGGCACAGCTCATGCCCTGTATCGTAAAATCCAGCTCATGGGTATACCTTTTTTCTTCGCCCGCATTTATCATGGCCATCCAACCTCCAATCAGCGAAAAACCCCGTTCGTCTGCGACGCCGGGGCCTGTACCGCCGCCTTACACTATATGTGCGCAAGGCGGATTGCATGATTGGAATCTATGTCAGCTGCTTCTTAATCACGTTCATAAATTGAACCGGAGCGGCTTGCGAACAGCTCCGTATACACTTTCTCGGCATATGCGTCCGTCATCCCGGCGATGTAGTCGGCTACAACTCGCTCCCAAGGCCATTCTCCCTTCTGGCGGTCATAGCTCTCCACCCAGTCCGGCGGCAAGAGCAGCCTGCCCGTATCGTACTGCTCCAGACTGTCCCAGAGCCGGATGAGCATATTTTCACTGCGTTTCTGCAGCCGCTGCACGCGAAAATCTTTGATCAGCGTAACCCATGCCAGCTTCTTCAAGATTTCCATCGTACGCAGCAGCTCCAAATCTTCAGCGCCATCCTTGACGAACGTGACGCGTTTCCAACCAGACTTCGGATCGTCGATAATTCCGACGCTGTTGGCGAACTTGCTGACCCATCTCGCTTTCATCTCCCGGCGCGTGCGGGAAGTCTCACGACCATACTGAACAAAGATTGATTTCCATTCACGATAATAGCTTTCCAGCACCCGGCGCACCATCGCCTTTAGGTTCGTGCTTTCCCACTGAACCGCCGCTATACTGGAAGGATCGTCCAATATTTCCCGCACCACACCCTCAACCAAATGATCGTCTTCGATAAAGTCCTCTGTCAAAACGATTTTGCCAGCGCGGATCCCGTCTTCGATATCATGTGTGGAATAAGCGATGTCATCGCAGAGATCCATAAGCTGTGCCTCCAGCGTACTGCAACCGGTTGGCATCTCCCACAGACTCCTCAAGTATTCAATGCCCTGCCATTCCATTGGGTAGACGCCCTTCATTCGGCCTGGCTCATCTATGCAATAGGGATATTTATTAATCGCAAGCAAGACAGCGGCCGTCAAATCCAATCCACGCTCACTGCCGGCTCGCTTCTCCAGAAACATAAGAATGCGGAAGTTTTGCGCATTGCCTTCATAGGGCACGCCGTAACGGTCTCTGAGAATACGATCCAGCACTTCCTCGCCCTTATGCCCGAATGGAGGATGACCTAGATCATGTGCAAGCGAAGCGCATTCCACAACCTCCGGGACAAGCTTCAAACCGGGATGTTCATTATTGGCGAGGAACGGATACGTCTTGCCCAACCTGCGGGCAACCTCCCTTGCAATCTGGGAGACCTCAAGGGAATGGGTCAGCCGTGTCCGGTAATAATCGCCGGAACCTGCGCCGAACACCTGCGACTTGCCTTGCAGCCGCCGGAATGCCGGCGATTGAATAAGCCGCGCGTAATCCTTCTCATATTCGTCTCGATCCTCGCTTGAAGGCGTGTGGTCTGTCTCATGGAATCTAAGCTTCCGTATATTCATTGCGATCACCTGTCCTGAAGTCTAATTTGCGTGCGTTTCCGCCGTATCTCTGCTCTCCTGACAACGCAGGAATGTAAAATACTCCGCATTTGAAAAGAAAGCGACGCGTACCGAAGATGATTCGGCAACGCGACGCTTCCGGTATAATGTATGACGTCCGAATGTTTCGCCGACTTCCGCCAGCCTCTTGCTGTAAGCAACATATGCTGAAAGGAAATGAAGGTTTCATTAAGTCTATCAAAATAATATCAATACATGCCCATATCATACCATAAACCTCACAGTATGCATAAGCGGCATCCCTGATTTTTAAAAGTATACCATGCCTGCAGAACGTAAAGGAATCACCCTATATCTGGAGAGCAAAAAAGCGCAAAGGAACGCAAGGAGTCGCAACCTGCCTGACCTCCCAGCCCATTCGGTCATCAGTGCCGCTTTAATCCATGCGCTCCCCGCCCCTCAGCCGAGCACCTGATTGACGCTGCTGAATTATTTATGCTTGATCATTTTCCACAGACGGGCAGAAATAAGATTGGCTGTAGCTTCCTTCCGATAATCCGAACCCGCAAACAACTCTTCTGCCGCTTTGTATTGTCCCTTGATCGCTTCATGAATCAAGCCGAGCATGTTGTCGCTTAATCTCGAACCATTCATCGTCGGTGCGGCATCTCTCAGCCGAGTCGGAAGAGCAGATTCAGCCTCCGCCGATACTTGCAGCTCCGTCCTATGTCCATCCTCGCTCACCCTATCTTGCTTAACAACTGTTACAATCGAAGGGACGAACGTATCGTGTCTGCTAACCTTTTCGTAAAATGCAAACAACTCTTCCTGCGCACGCTCTGAATCGGTCACGACTGGTAGGATTACTCTCACAAGCAAATCATCCGGCTCTCGAGCGCCATTTTTCCCGCGCACCCAATCCAGAATGGGACCTTGACTCCAGCCACTGCCGCGAAAAACGACTACCTCGGCGTTCATAGCCGTCAAAGCCGGGACCGCATCGCCAATTAGACTGGATATGTTCCCGCCAATTGTCGCCAGATGGCGGATAGCCGGTGCTGCAATCTGACCAATTGCGGTGACCAGCAGTTCACCATGACGATTCAGCAGCGGGTGCTGATGGCATTCATCCAGCGCTGCTCTCGCTCCAATGCTCAAAGTCTCCTCGGACAAGCGAATTCCTTGCAGCTCAGGAATACTCGACAGGCTGATCAGATGTTTAGGCTCCGGTCTTACCCCGTTCTGCCACTGCGTACGAAGCAGCGTTCCACCGGCTGCGTAGCTGGCCTTTCCACCGAATTTACGTTTTAGATGCCAAGCCTCTTCCACACTTGCAGGCTGCCATACATTCGAATAATCGGCTCTCAGGTAATCCGCCATCTCTATCGCCAAAACGTATTCCCTCCCCTTCGGTACGATTGTCAAACATCTTTCTTCCCAGATCCAGCATAAACGCGAGGTTCATCATGACTATTGGATGGTGCTTGGCGAGGTAAGCTTCGAGGTTCAAGAAGGAGAGATTGCTGCCATGACAGATAATGACCGATTTCAACGCCTCGGAGGCAGCTCAACAACTACTTCGACGGCAGGTTAACTACGAACTGGTCACATATAGGCGTCATGATGCTGACGCCCATCCGAGCCTTCTTTTTAACCAATAGCTTGATCCTCCTCGACATACGCTAGCCGGAATTCTGCAACTTTACATACTTCCCTCAAGGCATGTCTCTTCTCTTGCTCTGTTGTGTTCTTCATTCGCATCTGCATGGAATCAGCAATCATATCGGCGGTCAGACCTTTCACAGCCATAATAAAAGGAAAGCCAAACTTTTCACGGTAGGTTGCATTCATACGCTGGAGAATGTAGGCTTCGTCTCGTTCCAGCCGGTCAGCAGCTGCGCCTCTTGGTTCTTCCGCAGCCACTATCGTCATCCGCGGCTTGGCACCAAGCTCGGGATAGGCTCTAAGCAGCTCAAGCTGCAATTGGCCGTCCGCTTCCATCACAACCTCCAACATTGACGCTATCAGCTCTTGCCGTGACCGGAAGGGACGGTTGTTCCATGCCTTCTCTGCGACCCAAGGCGAACTCTCGAACAGATGACCATATCGCGCTACAAATGCCGCTTGTTCCCCGTTATAGGAATACGCTCGTCGTTGTTCCATCCATCATTCCTCCTATATTCATCTTTTGTTGTTTCGGCTCATTCTCCTATCGTTCAGTCGCCGCATGCACCGCTCGCCCGCGTGTCAATTGGAATCCTGCGACATGCAGTTCTGCTTCAAGGGCTGCGAGCAGCTTCAGCACATGACATCTGTCTCTTTGTTCGCCGCTAACCGCCTCGCTCCGATATGCATTCGAGCGTAGCAAAGCTTCCGAATGCAGCTTTTCCTCCGCAATCCCTGTGTTTCATGCCTAATCGACTATCCAACTGTGTATGGTCAAAGGAATAATGTTATAAATAGTGACATAGAAGTAGGTTAAAACTATCATAAGATGCATTGGACGATTTGTCATTGTTCAAGATCACTAGAAAAATAGAAGCATATTGTACAAAAAGACTATACAAATGAAAAGAATCTATTCCATTCCCGCTCGTTATCCATTATATTATGTTATATAAACTAACACGAAAAGAGCGATGCGTTATGCTGCTAAAAGATCTCTTGCTCATTCCAGCGCTGCAACATGCCCGGCTGGCCGCTGGTGCAGAGGGTTTGTCCCGCCATATAAGCTCCGTCCATTTGATGGATGCTCCCCATAAGACTCACTTTCTGAAGCCTAATGAATTGTTGCTTACGACCGCTTATGCCATGAAAGACTCTCCCGAGGCACTTGAATCACTGATCGCCCGCATGGCTCATGCCGGGTGTGCAGGATTGGCCATCAAAACCAAACGGTTTCTCGCAGATATCCCTCCCTCTGTTATCGAAGAGGCGAATCGTCTCCAATTCCCGCTGCTTGAGCTATCGCTTGATTACTCGCTCGGGGAAGTGTTGAACGAGTCATTAAACGGTATTTTACAAAATAAAACAGATGAGCTCAGCTATGCATTGGACACCCATCACACGTTCTTTAACCTTATCCTTAATGGGGAAGGACTATCGGAAATCGTCGACAAGCTGGCGCAGTTGATTGCAAGCCCGGTCGTGATCCTGGGCCATAAGCTGGAGCTAATCTGCCTGTCATCCACAGTCAGACCAAATATTGCGCAATTGAACAATTGGATCGCACAAGCAGCGAAGCTGCAGCTTGCGCCAGGCATCTATCCCATTGAGAAGGCAACGCCAACCGAAGAAGCCCGCTACGTCATTCTCCAGCCTATACCGATACCCCAACGACCGGGTTATATTATCGCATTTTATAATGAGGGGGAAATACGCAAGCTGCATGCGCTGGCATTGGAGCAGGCCGCAAATGTGCTTGGCTTCGAACTTCTGAAGGTACAAGCGGTCAAAGACAGAGCTCGCCGGTTCAAAATTGAGTTTTTTACAGAGCTTGTACAGGGAGAAATAGCATCGGAGCAGGAAATCATTCATCGAGGAAAACAATACGGCCTGTTTCCGGCCGAATCAATGTTGACCGTTCTATGCGGGAGAGATTCTGATGAAGGAGCTGTTGCGGGTCAAGAGCATGCAGAAGCTGAACGAAGAGCAAGAGAAATCGATCAGCTTTATCACGCGTTAATGAAGGAATTCGGAAAGCTCGGCATGCCATTTGTTTTATTTACTTTAAAAGATAAGTGCATTGCACTGCTGTCCGCCAAAGAGCTGCTCAGCTCATCGGCGGACGGGAAGCTTAAATTATCCCAGCAGTTAATGGGGATCTCCGACAGGCTGTCCGCTCAGGAAAACATCGTCTTATCGTACGGCATCAGTGCCCCGATCAACAAACTGGTCGATATCCCGAACGCCTACAAGCAGTCGCTGGATGCTTATCAACTGGGCAGAAGCCACAACAAACAACGTTTCGTCCATTATTATCATACAAAGGAATTTGCCGACTTGCTCCGACTAATTCCAATGGATGACTTGCAGGAATTTGTGCAAGAAACGTTCGAGACCTGGCACGGCATTGATGAGAGCGAGCAGCGCGAGTGGCGCAAGACGCTGCGTTTTTTTTACGATAATCATGGCCATATCGGCGAGACAGCCAAAGGACTGTATATCCATCGCAACACGGTTCTCTACCGCTTGAACCGGATTGAGCAGCTTACCGGCCTGCAGGTGCGGAATGCCGCGGACAGCTTGCGCATTCGTATTGCGCTTATGATCAAAGAACTGGTTATATAGAGCGCGACTGCCAGAGCGCAAGCTGATTCCCGAACCGATCAAGAAGCTCCTTCTTCTCCGTCCCTTGCAAGAATGCAGCTTCAGCGCCGTACAAGGCGATGCGGCCAATCTCCTCCTCCGAGAAGCCCAGCTTGTCATAAAGAAGTTCATATTCCTTCGTTATTGTCGTATTGGATACGGTCAAGTTGTCGGTATTGATGGTCACAGGAATGCCCAAATCAAAGTATTCCCGAATCGGATACGACTCCAGATCTTGGACCGCTTTTGTTTGCAAGTTGCTGATAGGACATAGCTCAAGAGGAATCCGCTTCCTGCGGATCAACTCTACAATGCCGGCATCCTCCCTCATCCGGACGCCATGGCCAATTCGGCTTGCTCCAAGCAGCTCGACAGCAGTACGGACGCTTGCGGCTCCCGCAGCCTCACCTGCATGAATCGTGATGGGGAGCCCTCGCTCGCGTGCCATCGGGAATATATCCCGATAAAGCTCGGGCGGGTATGCGGCTTCCGCTCCCGCCAAATCGACCGCAACAATCCCTTTTCCTCTATATAGAGAAGCAGCCCGTATGACTTCACGATTCAGTTCTTCCGAATGTCCCCGAAGACAGATGACAATACAACGCGCCATTACGCCGAAGTCCCGTTCACCTTGCTGCAATCCTCGCAATACATATTGAATTGCGTCTTCTACCGATAGACCCAGCTTTCGATGAAGCTGCGGAGCGAACCGGACTTCAATATAGATGCAATTTTGTGCAGAGGCTTGCTCCACAACCTCATAGGCGGTGCGCTCTAGAGAAGACGGCGTGTGGAGAAACTGTCCGACAAAGTGAAATTTGTTTAAGTATTCCGTCAGGCTTTTGCATTCGCCTTCCACTTGCATATAAGGGAGCAGCTGACTCGGCTCTTCGGCAGGCAGCTCTTCTCCGATCTCGCGTGCAAGATCGATCACCGTCTCCGGCTTCACGCTTCCATCCAGATGGAGGTGAAGATCGACCTTGGGCAGGGTAAGCATCCGATTATTCATACAGAAGACCTCCTTCATATCTTATTCTATCGGCATGTGGTCACAATAACCGGTGTTAGGGACCATTTGAGCTGGTTTGAATTTGAATCTTACTATATACTGCATAAGCGAATAATGTAAACCCTATTAACCATTTACGATTGTATCCTTATTCTAGGCTTGAAACGTCTTGCATAAACACGAAAAAACGAGAGTCTGGCCTCTCGCCTTCTCCCGTTCAATCGGTCTTTCTTATTTGCCGGTCTCCACATCGCCGGTCCATGCCAGCATGCCGCCCGCCACATTCACAACATCAAAGCCTTGCAGGCTCAAATGCTCGCAAACTCGTCCGCTTCTGCCTCCGCTCCGGCAAATAAATACGACTTCGCCTACAACGTCATGAACCTCATGAGCACGCGCTTGAAATTCGGACAATGGGATCAGCCGCGCTTCTGCAATATGGCCTTCCTCCCACTCCTCTGGCTCGCGTACGTCGATCAAATTCAATTTTGCTCCAGCTTGAAGCTGCTCCAGCAGCTCTGAGGTTGTCATTTCGCGATACATCTATCCATCACCCTTCATCTCATAATCATCCATTCGAAAGCATTGTATCGTGTACAGGTATGAATGTCCATGCCAACCTTTGATTATCGCCTCGTTTTACGCTTGGCTGCCAGCAGTCTATTAATCGTGTCGCTAGAGTCGGAATGAACCTGCTCCTTATCCGAACCCGCTGCGCCAGCTGCCTCTGTTTGGGCTTGAGTGCCCAATTCAGCTCGCGCCATTCGCTCCTCTTTTTGAGATTGAGGAGTATTCTTTTGATTTGATGACAAACGTTCTGCATGAATAGATTCTGAAGATTGTGGATCCGTGCGGAAAAGAGCTTCTTCTGATTGAATCTTGGCCATTGTCCCTCCTGTAGATGAATCTTGTTCATAAAATCGGCTTCGCTCACTTGCGCGTTTCCTTAATCTGAAGACAGACGGACTCGAGTCGATCGCCACTGCAACGCTTTTGCCTGGCAGCAGCTTCTTGCGCAGCAACGTATAGCCTGCATGTCCCACTCGCGTCCAAGGAATAGACAGCCTTCTGATCGCAATATCAGCCAGCCACAGCACCAACACGATAAGAAGAAGGTCACGCGACCAATCATAAGACTGCTTGTATACAGCAGGCTGGAACTTATAGCTTTCGGAAGCCTCGTCCAATCCCAGTACCCGGCCGCCAGTAAGCACCGCAATGTTGGCCAGCAACTCATCTCCTCCATGGCTGCCAATTCGATATTCAGCCCCGTATGGAACAACAAATCCCGTTGCCATCCCATTTGTTACAGCAAGCGTATCTCCGTTCTTACTGAAACCCCCTACATAGGACAAATAAGCCCCTGGAGCTAGCTCATGAATGGAGGTCTCATATCGACCCGGTGCGACCGGCATAAGCCGCTTCACCTCCTGAATCCCGCTCGCTCCCTCCAGACTGACCCCAAGACCTTCTACCGGCATCGTATCCGCTCCTCCCGTCGACTCGACTATAAGCTTGACGCTTCCGTCGCTTGCTTCCGTTCTTGCACGGTACGGAGCACTGTCGAATTGCGGGAATGTCCACTTCACCCATTCGGTTAGCACCTGCGGCAATTGACTCCATGTCACCCAATCAGGCGCCCACTTGCCCGTCATATCGCTTGTCCAGGCTACCGAACGCCCGGCGCCATACGTCCATCGGGACAAGATCGGGTCGCCGTCATGCGACCAGAGCGCCACTTCAGCCAGCTCCTTGGGTGTAGCCGCTACATACGCACGAATCTCCGGCATCCCGTTCTGCCATAATCGATTCCAATCCCCTGCCTGCCCAATAGTCGGGATCATTTCGCCTTCCACAATGTAAGTCCGGGACATTAACACCGTCTCACGGCTAAAGATAGCGGGGATGGTACTCTGATCCTTCGTGAAATAATAGCGCCCTTTCCCTTTTGCCGCCAACCATTCCAGTAGAGTCTGATCGGCTCCGTCGCCTATTGCCACTGTCGATAAGGTCATTTCGTTTCCATTCATGCCGTCGATTACCGATTCATAGTTTTCGTTGCCGGCTGATTGCCCGTCTGTGAGCAAAATCATATGCTTACGCTGAGCATCCACCTGCAAGAGACCTTCATACCCTTTGGCAAGCGCGGAATAGATTTCCGTGCCGCCATCGGCCTGTATGCCCTGAATTTTCGTGATCACCTCATCCCGGTCAGTCAGTGCTGTAGGCTCAACAATCCAGACAGGAGCCGAATCGAAGGCGATGACGCCGACCTGATCGATATCGCGAAGCAGCTCCACAGTTCGAATAGCCGCTTCCTTCGCAAGCTCCATCTTGCCGTCCGACATGCTTCCCGAGCGATCGATGACGAGTATAAGCCCTAGCGATGGGATCTGTTTCCTACCTTGCAAATCCATATAGACGGGCGATGCCCGTTCGATCGGCGTATGAAAATAACCGCCAAGTCCAAAGCTGTCTTCCCCGCCAAGCATGACTAACCCTACGCCATAGTCGCCGACAGCACGTCCAAGCCACTCCATCGGTTTCTTAGCAATACGAGTCGCAGGCACGTTATGCAAGAGGATGCTGTCATACATCGCATATTGCGCTAGTTCAAGCGACAATTGCTCCGGACTGATCGTTTCATAGCCAATCATGGAAGCCGCCAACGCTTCTTCAATATTGCCTGACGAGCCTTGCTGGCCTTCAACAATCAGAACCGTCGGAGGGCCGCTTACACGACTGAATGCGTAGGCCGTATTATTAAGGGACTGCTCATCGCCGGCAGCATGAATTTCCGCCCGATAGCGATGAAATCCAGGCTTAAGCGCCACGCCTTGCATCGAAAAGCGATTCTCTCCTCTCTCCAATTGAATGGCGGATGCCGAGAGCTCCTGGTCATCCTCGTACAGCCTGATCTCTGCATTTCCGTCGAAGGTGCTCTGTACAGTAAGTTGAAAGCTGAATGATTCGCCTTGCTTGATCGCGCGCGGAACGATCAATTCATCAATAGCCGCGTCCCGCTTAGATTCCGTAGCGATATGAACCGTGTCTACCGTAATGCCTGCCTCATGCAATAGTCTGGATTGGCGAAGCAGATCTCCAACATTTTGCGCGCCATCGGACAAAAGAATGATGCGACCGCCATCCTTGCCAAGTAAGGACGCGCCCATTTGCAGACCCCTTGATAAATCGGTGTAACGATCATTCAGCACTGTTCGAAAAGGATACGCCCCTTCGCTTGGCAGTGGCTCTGAGGACCTTGATCGATCCGTAACGGCATGCAAGCCGATTGAAACAATGGCGCCTGTATCCCGATCCGACTTGCTGCTCCACGCTTCCGAAATCCAAGAGCCGATCTGCGACTCATTATTCATGCTGGCGGAGCGATCCCCCACAAAGACGATATGGCGCTGTTCCAGAGAGCGATAGGGCTGAATGCCTGCCAGCAACACAATCAGCAATAGCATGATAAGCGAGCGGACCGCGATTGCCGCATGTTTGCGGACTCCCCCAAGGCGCGGTGTATGCCGGTACATCCATATGATATAGGCTAACCAAGGCGCCAGGAGGATAATGACCCAAGGGAATTCAGCTTGAATGCCCACGACGATACACCTCCCATTCCGTCAATAGCAACATGAGAATAAGAACGATAGCCCAAGGCAGCAGTGACTGTGGAACCAAGGGGGAATCATGATCTATTCCTGATTCCCCCTTCTGCACTTCACCCAGCGACAAGCTGCTCAATTGGAGCTCTGGCGCAGGCTGCAGCTCATCCGGGTGCGCAGATACGGAGAGATAGCGGCTTGCGAGAAGGTCTCCTTGCTCGCTCCATTCCAGCAATCGATACAACCCCGGTATACCGGGTGCTTCTATCATGCTGCCGATGTCTACAGGAAGCAGTTGTCCCTTCCGTTCCTTCCTCACATCAGACCATTCTACCCCTTCCCATTCCGCTCGATCGATCTCCGCATGCAGGGATAGAGAGAGCATCTCTCCTGCCGACACGCTTCCCAGATCACCTTGCATGCCTCCGTTCATCCATTGCGATGATTGAAAGACTAGAACGGGAAATTCCGGCCTGAGCGGAAGATCCGTGTCTTGAAGCTTGAAGGTGTATCTCAGCCGCGGCTTGCCTTCCATTTGTCCTGCAAGAATGGCCGGCACATCGCCATAGGTAAGAACGGTGTCTCCCCAATCCCCATCCTCTGGGCTCAACCGGTTCATCCGACCGATATGAGTATCTGAAAACGTAATAAATGACAGAAGCGGATGCTCTTGCGTTTGAACAATAGCATTGTTCGGCACAGCCGACCTCTTGTCCTTCTCATCCGGATGATCAATAAGCCATAACGGCTTGTCAGCCAGCAGTTTCGACCATCTCTCGTCGTCCTTTAGCCGTTCGTAAGCGCCGTCGATCACGATCCAATCGATCCCTTCAGCCAGCTCTCCGCTTGGAGGAGTCGAGTCGACATTGATCTTAACAGGGATGACGCCAGATAAGAGCAACGCCTTCTCCAAGAACAGATTGCCTTCAGTCGAGACAACCAAGGCATGACTGCCTCCTTGAACGACGGGGAAGCCGTAAGCTACGTTGTCCATTGGAATGCGGTCAATCGCGGGGAGCAACTGGGCTTTGTAATACGCAGCTGGAGGCAATCCGGATAGTTCGATGCTTCCCCATTCTCCCGGTGCAATGTCAATACTGCGCACGGCAGCCCGCTCCAAAGGACGATCGGCATAACCGGAATAAATCTCAATAGTAAACTCCCGTTCAAGTTCTCCGTCATTGCGGATCGTTACAGCCGCATGATAGCTACCCGGCTCATTGATATCCGGACGTATGCCAAAGTGCAGAATAGAACCATTCCAATTCGGAAGATTCGAACCAACGGTTACAATTTGGAGAGGATGATAGAGCTGCAAGCCATTCGCTTCCTCCGCATCCCTCCACTGTCCATCAGTGAAGACAACTGTTGCGCCGCCATCCTTGCCCTGATGCAAGGAGTCGGCCAACGATAGGGCAGCGACATGGTCAGTTAGTCCAAAGTAAGGGGTCAATTCATCGAGCGCGTCACGCAAGACCTGTCTATTACGTTCAGATGATACGATCTCAACAGGAACCGCACCGGTAGCAATAACTGTGATCAGCCGATTATCCGGCTGACGGTCAATCCAGTTTTTTGCTTCGTCTACGGCTAGCTCGAATTTCGTTGTCAGTTGGCTCGCAGCTTCAATCTCGGCAACAGCCGTCATACTGGCCGAGCGATCGATGATGATAACAGCCCGTTCAGAAGGACTAGAAGGCCGCAGTATAACGGGCTCCATCAATGCGAGCACCAGGAGCGATGCCGCAAGCAATTGAAGCAGGAGAAGCCATCTGCTGCGCAGTCGCTGCCAAGGACGGTTCGCTTCTTGCTCTTGCAGCAGACGACGCCATAATAGATGACTGGCCACCTCGGTATCCCGATACGTCTTTCTCAAAATATACATAAGCGCAATAACCAGCAGCGACGTGAAAAACCAGGCCGATGCGGCGGACAGAAATTGCATTTCTCTCCCCCTCTCTCACTTACTCATGCTCCTCATGCAATCAACGCATCTCTGCCCTGCCATGTCTTCGCTAGCGAACAAGCACGCCTTGCTGAGCTACTAATTCTCGAATGATTTGCTGCATTGGCATACTCGTATCTACGAATGAATAAGCTGCTCCACGTTCGGAACACAGGTTGCGCAGCTTGTCCTTGTAAGCCGCTACCTCATTCCGATATTGCTTAAGCAGTCTCTCCGATACTGCTACCTCCTTGCCCGTAGCAAGCTCGCTATCGATCAGGTTAAGCTCGCCTACCCAAGACGGATGAACTTCCTCCGGGGACAGGAGCTGAACCCATACAACGCGCTGACCGGCAGCCGCAAGCGTCAATAGCGTCTCTTCAATCCCCTTCTCGAACATCGCATCCGTGAACAGCCAAGAGACACCCGGACGTCTTGGCAGTGCGCCCGGCTCCCGGAATGGCATAGACAAATCTGAGACGGCCGATTGTGTCGTTCGTGTAGCAGAATGGCTTGCATTCCCATTCTCTCGACTTTCTCTTCTCGAATGAACTCCTCCGCTATAATACTCCGCCATGAAGCGGTACAGCTTCATAAAAGAAGGTCTGCCATGTAAAGGAGGCAGGCTGTCTGCCATCCCCGTCTGATCAAATAAACGGACTTCAACTCTGTCTTCTCCTGCTAATGCCGCATAGGAAATGAGCGAAGCCAGCCTCAAAGCAACCTGCAGCTTTGTAGATGCGGCGCCGCCCGAAAATGTCATCGATAACGATCCGTCCACATACATCGTTGCATGAAGCTCTTGTTCATCCCAATATTGACGAATATAAGCTCGTCCCGTACGCCCGTATACATTCCAATCCAGCCGCCTGATATCGTCGCCCGGCGCATACGGACGGTAGTCTGCGAACTCCTGCGAGCCGCCAAGCATCGATGACCGACGCTTGCCCGCCATCGTCCCTCGCAGTCGATGACCGCCTGCCAGGCGAAGCCACTCAACCTCTGCCAAAATACCGGAATCGGGAAACAGGAGTCTGAACGCTTCCTCAGCAGTCATAGAGCTTATTCCCTTGACGGAGTTGGCATGGAGACCGGCTCCCTCCTCCCGGCTCAACGATTCGCCTCTATCGACTCCACAATAGATGCTGCGAGTCTATCTGTCGTTACCCCGAGCGCTTGCGCTTCATAGGTCAATACGATTCGATGACGCAGCACCGGGAGTGCGGCTGTACGCAGATCCTGCCACGAGACATGCATCCTACCATGGCTTAATGCACGAACCTTGCCAATTGAGATCAACGCCTGAAGTGCCCTAGGTCCCGCTCCAAACTTGGCATAACGCTTCACTTCCTCGGGAGCGTCGTCCTCTGCAGGATGCGTCATCATGACAAGCTGCACCGCCAAATCCAGTATATCCTCCGCAACAAGCAAGCTTTTGGCATCCTGCTGCAGTTCAGTCAATTCCTCGCCCGTCATAACAGAACGGGCCCTCGGAGCCTCCATAGCAGTTGTGCGCATTACGATCTGCTTCAGCTCTTCCCGAGTCGGATATTCAACCCCGATCTTAAGCAGGAAACGGTCAAGCTGAGCCTCGGGAAGCGGATAGGTTCCCTCCTGCTCGATCGGATTTTGCGTAGCCAGCACAAAAAACGGCTTCGGCAATACATGGGTCGTCCCCCCTGCGGTTACCGTCCCCTCTTGCATCGCCTCCAGCAATGCGCTCTGCGTCTTTGGCGTGGCTCTGTTGATTTCATCCGCCAGTACTAAGTTACCGAATACGGGACCCGGCTGGAACCGCTGAGCCGCCGAACCCTGTGTTCCAAAATCGATTAGCGTGGTACCCGTAATGTCGGATGGCATCAGATCCGGCGTGAACTGAATACGGGAGAACGATAGCGACACTGTGTCTGCTATCGTCCGCACAAGCATCGTTTTGCCTAGACCAGGTATCCCTTCCAGCAACGCGTGACCGCCTGCAAGCAAGCTCCATAGCAATTGCTCGACCACCGTCTCTTGGCCAACAATGACCATTGCTATTTCCTGTTTAAGCGTCGCTATTTTCTTTACAGCAGCCTGAAGCCCTTCCTTCGATTCAATCATGCGCAGTCCCTCCGCTTCTCTATCAGCCTTTCACGCGTAATAGCTGATGGCTACCTATCTTTTTCCTTATTGGCATTTATCGATTGGGCTGGATCTCGTCAAAATACTGCTTTACCTTATCCTGCATGCTAGCAGGAAGGGAAGATCTGCCAAGCGACTGCCTGGCTTCTGCAGCATATTCGCTATATACCTCTTCATAAGGGCGGGTCACCCCATCCATTATGGGGGACTGACCGCCTTGCTCGATTTGCCCGCCGGAGGAGGGTCCGCCATCCTGATAGACATCGCCTGAACCAGCCATCGTACGGGGTGTCGTCACTAACGTCCGGCTGCCTGCGCCTAATCCAGCTCCGTTGCCGCTTCCTTGGCCGTTGCCAGAACCTGTGCCGCTTTCATTCCCTTGACCACTGCCAGAGCCTACGCCACCTCCACTCTCTTGGCTGCCGGCAGAACCTATACCGCCTCCGTTTCCTTGGCCGGCACCAGACTCTGCTCCTTGGCCGCTGTCTGGTCTGCTTCCACTCCCCTGACCGCCATTAGAGCCGGGGTTCGATGTACCATTGCTCCCTGAGGTCGGCTGCTCGCCGGACGTTCCTCCTCCGGGGGTTCTGGAACCATCCTGGGAATTCCCTCTCCATGACGGCGGAATAGAACCCCCTAAACCTTGACTGCGCATGCCCTCCGCAATAGCCTGACCGCTGCGGTCAAGCTGCTCCGACATGGAGCGAGCCAGTTGCTCCAGTTCCCCCTGCGATAGCTCGCTTGCAAGCTGATTCCTTAGCTGGGATAGCGCATCTTCGCCGCTATTCTGATCAGCTTCGCTGTTGTCTCGCACTTGCCGCGCCGCCTCTCCGAACGCTGCCGCCAGCTTATCGGCGCCATCGCCCTGCTCCTGCATCTGCGACGCCAGCCCCTCTAGCGTCTCCGCCAGTTCCTTGCGCTCCGCAGGCGTCAGCCGACTCAAGCTGGAGCGAATATGATCGACAGCTTGCTCCATTGCCGCCGAATCGCGATCCTGCAGCGCTGCGCCTAACGGACGCAATAGCGGCTGTCTGTTCATGGCTTCGGCGGCAGTGTTCAATCTCTGCAAGGCTTCCTTGGCTGCATTAGCCACACGCTCAATCTCTCGCATCGCTTGATCCAGCTTCTCCAGCACCTCAACAGGTTTCAATCCGCCAGACACCAGCTCCTCTCGCAGCTTGTCAAGCGGTTTGGTCAATGCTTCCTTGACATCCTGCGGTAGTGAAAGCCTCTCCAATTCTTCCTCTATCAACTTGGCTTCCAGTTCCAGCTCATCGACAGACATCTTCATTTCCGCTTGCGCCACTGCCCGCTCTTGAAGGGGATTAGGAAGAATAAGCATAATGGCAATTCCCGTCCAAACCGCGCACAGCCCGAATAGCATGACACGTGCCGAACGCCATGAAGGCCATGGCAATCGCTTATTCAATTCGGAGACATAGCGATTAGCTGCCTCCGTCGCATCTTCCCGTTGGAGCTTTACAATAGCTGGCTCTTGCTTGTTGGCTCCGTAAGCTTCCAGACCTTCGAGCGCTGTTACAATAGCATCTTCCGTCACGGATTTATCCATTTCTATTGCGGCTTCCTTAGCCGTTGCCCTATTCCATAAGCCAAACAGCAGACCTGTGATCAGTCCGGCCATAACGAAGAAGAAGAAGAACAAGGAGGCATAGAGCAGCAGCCATAACCTTGCGACGCCGAGCACAAAAACGCCAGCCAGACTTCCTGCCAACAACCCCAACAGTGTCATACGCGACAATCTGAACAGCGTTAATCGGCGACGTACCGGCTTTAATTGTTCGATTAACGGATCATTTGCCATCTGCCTTTCCCTCCTTTTAGGCCAGGTTTAGCGTCGTCTTCTTGATACTGGTCTGAGCTTGCGTACGGCAATCCATAGTGCGATTGCTGAGATTATCGTGTAAGCCAGCATGAACTCCAGCCATAGCGGCATAGGAGCTTCTCCCCTGACTGGCCCGGCGTTTCTATGTACCATAAATACTTGATCCGATAGAGAAGGCTCTAAAATACTCATGAGCGCCGCTACCGGATTCATCGCGATGATATGGCCTACCCAATTGTAGGTAGAGCCACTTCCGGCAGGTTGCGAATAATAGTAATTCGTTGTAATGCTCAACATTACAAAATAGAGCATAGCCGTCCCAGCAAAAATGAACAGAGTGACGCCATACGTAGAAATTACCGATAGCATCGTCCGCTTCAGCAGGGTAGAGAAAAATATACCAATAGAACCTAGTGTCAGCATAATGAACAAATAGAATAAAAAGACGAGAACCAACTGTTTGGGTGAGATGCCTCCGTACAGGAACACCATGCTGTAGATCGGAATGGTGCTAAGCACAATCAGAACCATAAAGCTAAGCGATGACAACAGCTTGCTAATAATAATCGTTGCGGAGCTTTGTTGTGTCGTCAGCAGCAGATTTAATGTCTGCTTCTCACGTTCGCCGCTTATTACACCTGCGGTTAGGCCAGGTGCCATGAACGCGACCAAACCAAGCTGCGCCATTGTCAAGAAATAGAACAACATCTTGCTCTGCTCGGGATTAAAGGCAGCACCGTTTCGACCAGACAATTCCTGAGTCAAATAGATTGCAACGAAAGCCAGAAACCCAATCGCCAACAGATAGAAAAATAGGGTCCACATCGTTCTGGGCGATCTCATGCGCAGCTTAATTTCCTTATCCAACACAGGATTGATTAGATCAAACCTGCCAAGCCGTCCTCTTGTCTCATTTCTTCTCATTCGGCTCCGCCTCCTCCCCGCGTAATTTCCAGAAACACATCTTCCAGATTCGTCTGCGCCTCACTGAAGGATACGACGCGAAATCCAGCAGCCATCAGTGATTCCAGCAGCATGGCTTGTTCCTCGTCATGGCCGCCAAAATGGATCTGCCAGCCTTTATCATCTCGAAGCAATCGATTGACATAAGGCTGATCACGCAAAAAGGACTCCGCTTCCTCCTCACGTCCCAGTAGGCGAACATGCAGAAAGCGCTTGACTCGCAGTCTGTTTTGAATATCGGCTACATTGCCTACAGCGACCATTGAACCATGTTCAATGACACCAATTTCATCCACCATCTCCGCAAGCTCAGGAAGAATATGGGAGGATATAATAATCGTCTTCCCCATTGCCTTCAATTCCTTCAATATTTCGCGCATCTCGATTCTGGCGCGCGGATCAAGTCCAGAGGCCGGCTCATCCAAGATGAGCAGCTCAGGGTCATGCACCAGACAACGAGCGAGACAAAGCCTTTGCTTCATCCCGCGAGACAACGTATCGACATAAGCGTCCTTCTTATCGCTAAGATTCACAAGCTCAAGCAATTGGGGAATTAGCACTTCCCGCTCTGCCTTCGGAATACCATAGCTTGCACCGTAAAAATGCAAATACTCGGTAGTCTTGAACTGATCATACACACCGAAAAAATCGGGCATATATCCGATTCTTTTCCGAACCTCGTGCGGATTCACTGACACATCGTAGCCGTCCACCTTGGCATAGCCCGAACTTGGCGCCATTAGTGTAGCAAGGATTGCCATCGTAGTCGATTTGCCCGCCCCGTTGGGACCTACAAACCCGAACACCGTCCCTTTTGCAATTGTCAGGTCGATTCCCTCAAGCGCATGGAAGCTGCCAAATTGCTTGACCAGTCCGCGAATCTCGATCATGGGCTGTTCTTGTAATGTTTGCTCGTTCATGGACTTAGCTCCTCTCCTTCAAGGACTACATACGGGAACACCGCCTCGCTATGATTGAGAACCTCAAGCTTAATTCGTATTGTGTCAAATTTAGTGAAATAATCATGAGGAGCTCCAAGGTTGGACCTAATAGGCTGCCACTGACCAGTCGATTCATGCCAGATACTCCAGGTAACATCCGAAGTGTTAAATCCTTGCGCGAATTGGACATCCAGTTTGTCATAAGCGACATGCTCACTGTTTGGAATAGCATATTCCAGCTCGGCCTCCCCTGGACCTACCTGGATCACACCATTGCCGTAGCTTTGCATACTTTGCAATGTATTGGAGGAAATAAGCGGATTTATCGTACCGGCTGGAACGATAACACGACCCCCGATTTGATTAACTGGCTGAAGTTCCTGAACCCACATCTTCAGATTATCGGCTTTCACTTTCCCGCCATTCACCGTATATTTGCTGTCATGATCGGTACTATATCCGACGATGACAGGTGATAATGGTTCCGTTTTGTTGATGAATTGGGCAAAGTAACTACTCGTCACACTCCGCTCCCGTTGCCATTCATCTCTGTCGCTTGTGGGACTGTAAGGGAAGATCATGCCGGAGTAGTCGTAATAGCTGCCTATAATCAGAGAGAGGTTATAGCTCACATTGCTAAACGTATAGCTTTCTCCCGCTTTCAAGTCTCCTCCCGTCTTCACCTGCGAATTGATCACGAGCGACACGTTGTTCAAATCAACTCCTGTCTCATTCGTGACTACGATCTGGAGCGAGCCATTGTCCTCCCGGTATTCCGCCCTCAAGCTGCCGATGACGGCAGAGTCCGCAACCGCTCGTTCCATCCACAATTTTCGAGTCGACCAATAGGATACAGAGCGCCATACGGCCTGAATACGATCCGTCCGGTCAATTAACTGAAAATTACCGTTCAAGAGCAGCGAATCACTTCCATAATTGTCCGAATACATGCCAAGCTGCCTCTTCTCAGCGAAATCGGCCGTTATTGTCCCGCCTGTGGGACTAAAGATCGCTGTCGCACCCGAGAGCACCGCTGGGCCATTAGCTGATATCTCAATAATTTCAATCGTATGTACCTGTGTGCTTCGCTTATCTCCCGCCCCAATGAAGAGCACCAAAACGCCTGTGATAATGGAAACGGAAGGAATCAGCCACCACGCCCATTCCCTGCGGTCTGTCTTTGCCAATAGCCCATACAACAGCGGTCCCACTATTAAGACATACAATCCAAACATCAGGAGCAGCAATGAAAAGGATGGCGGTTTGATCGAAGGAAACTGATCAATCGCCGCTTTCAACCCGCTCTGCAAGTCATTGTAGAAGGATCCGCCCATTCTACTGATGCCTGCACCACCCGCACTTAATGGATTCGACAGTGAATGCTTCAACAGCTTGGACCACAGTGTAGCGCTTCCCACCCAATTGGATAATGGGGCCAAGGAAGGATCAAAGGCCACATAGAGAACGGAGCCAAAGCCAACCTCACGGCTCACCGCCAGGGGCAAGCTGCCATCGGCCAACTCGATTGTTCCCGAAACGACTCGACCGCTGGATAGGGTGATCGGCTTTTCCAGCTTAAGTTCTGCGCCGCCCCCTAAGACAGACAGCCTATCCACATTGACCAGTTCAGAGAGCCCCGTCGCTTCTACGGGCGCAATGTCACGGAAGGCCTCGGACGTTTTGGCATAGCCGGCACCGCCTGACAGGACAAGCGTCCCGCCTTTGATTACCCAGTCTTTGATTGCTTTCACGGAAGCCTCGTTCCACTCTGCTGTGGACCTATCATTAATAACGATCGTATCCAGCATATCAAGCTTAACCGATTCATCCGGCAGTTCTTCCGGTGTTAACGGTATCACCGTAATTTCATAACCCTTTACGTTAAGCGTAGGCATAAAGTTAAGCGTATCCGGATCACGCGAGACAACGCCAATCGTATACCCGCTAATCATTCGTCCCTCTAGCGTATCCATCCCAATTAACGGGATAGACTTACCACTCGTATAAGATCCCTCGAAAAATCGAATCAGAGCTGTATCCTTGCTGAGCATAGTTCCCTTCAACGCAAACGATACCTCAACAGCCGTCCCGATTGGCAGATCAACGGGAACAATATGATCAGTCGTATTGCCCTCTGATGTAGCCGTGGACAATACCACTTCGCCCGATTTATCACTATTCGTATGGTTTGTCAGCGTTACACTGATGGGATACCACTTGTTCTGCTTATAGGAACCTTGAAAACCTACGGTCCGCTTAATCGTAATTCCTTCTGCTTGCTCTCCCGCCGCTGCAGCCTTTGGAATGGATACGGCCGCAAACAGCATGCACGCGATAACGATTGCCGTATGCCATGCTATGATCCGCTTCAATCTTCCTTTCACGCAACATCCTCATTTCTGTTCTATGTCCTTTATCAATTGTAACGAATAATGGAGAGGAATGGTTGCTTTGTTTTCCAAAGTTTATATGGTATTCCACCTGTGGCAGGTCTCGTCGAAACCTAACCAACTGAAAAAGGCATACTCCTTTAGCTAAGAAAGGAGCATGCCTACGTATCTATTGGTAAAGCGCTTCTATTCATTCCATGGTATTCGTCTAATCTATTTTCAATCCTGCCTTAGTTCGTCTCAGTAAGCTTGACCGTCAGCACATTTTCGGTCTCCAACTGAATCTTTAACGATACACGAACCCCGAATTGACGGTCCCCCTGTCTCAGCCACAGCAGAAATCGCTCCTCTGCTACTCCCTCGGTGCTGCCGAATCTTCCTTCATATTTATAGTCTACAATGGAAGCATCGCGGTAAACCTTCGCCGTCTCTTCCATAGCAAGCTTGCCCCACTTGGCGTAAGCGGGAGCGGCTGCTTGAACCGCAATAGGTTCAACTGCCGCCTGAGTGTCCGGGCTCGCTATGCTGAGCAGCAGGAAAATCGCTTTCACAACGACCTGGCCTAATATCGTATACCACCTCCCGTTATTGCTTAAAATGGCAGAGATTCCGATAGTGTAACCAGTCAAGCTGTTTTTTGATCATAGCTGAGTCATACAGGCGTAAGCTGCATGGAATCGCCTACTTATTAGTCCCATGCCTTGTAGAGCGCATGGGTCCCTTTATCTCCCAGACCCGCGTCTGCAATACGCTGATACAGCTCGCGAGCCAGCGCCAAGCCGGGCAGCTCCAATTTCATCTCCGCAGCAGCGTCAAGTGCTATCCCCATATCCTTTATAAAATGCTTCACGTAGAAGCCCGGTTCAAAGTTGCCGGCAATAATACGCGGCGCCAGATTGCTGAGCGACCAGCTGCCCGCACTTCCGGCGCTAATGCTCTGGAGTACAAGTTCAGGATCAAGACCGGCATTTTTCGCATAGATTAGCGCTTCGCATACCCCGATCATCGTAGAGGCAATCGCAATCTGATTCGCCATCTTGGTATGCTGACCGGCACCGGCTGCGCCTTGCAGCAGCATCTGCTTGCCCATTCGCGACAGGATCGGCAGCACCGTTTCATAGGCTTCGCGGTCACCGCCAGCCATTATGGTCAGCGCCGCATTGCGCGCACCGATATCTCCGCCCGATACGGGCGCATCCAGCGCATGCATGCCTCGTGCTATAGCTGCATCATAGATCCGTTTCGCTAGAGCCGGGCTGGAAGTCGTCATATCGATGAAAGTGGTCCCGCTCCGAGCGGAATCAATTAGGCCGGAAGGCCCCAGATACAGCTCCTCCACATCAGATGGATAACCGACCATCGTAATGATCACATCGCAAATCCGTGCCATATCCCCCGGCGTGTCCTGCCAGATCAAGCCTTGCTCGATAAGAGGAAGGGCTTTCTCCTTCGTACGCGTATAAATATGTACTTCGTAGCCGCCTTGCTGCACATGGCTCGCCATGCTGGCACCCATAACACCTGTCCCGATAAAACCTACTTTCGTCAACTGAGGACTCATCCTGTTGCACTCTCCCTGTCTATCCTTAATGAGATGCTCGATTCAATTCCGCTTATACTATTGTCATTATATCAAAATTGCCGCCCAGTGGACGATCATCCACTGGGCGGCAATGTTCAAACGGTTTATATTAGGCTTACTTCACAGCTGAGACGCCTTTTTTCGCTTTTTTCCGATTGAGGAATTCATACACGATCGGTACGATAATGAGCGTCAGCAACGTTGAGCTTGTCAATCCGCCGATTACGGTAACGGCCATACCTTTGGAGATCAGGCCGCCAGATTCGAAACCAAATGCAAGCGGAAGCAAGGCGCCGACTGTAGCGATCGCAGTCATCAGAATCGGACGCAGACGTGTTACGCCGGCTTCCAGAAGCGCTTCACGAACCGAAAGCCCTTCGTTTTCCTTGTGGATGACGCGGTCGATCAGTACGATTGCGTTCGTGACGACGATACCGATTAGCATCAAAGCCCCGATTAGCGCTGTAGCGCTGATTGTCTCGCCTGTTACGAGCAAGCCCAGCATGGCGCCAATAACGGTGAACGGAAGCGAGAACAGAATCGACAGCGGCGTCAAACCTCCGCCGAACGTAAGCACCAACACCAGATATACAACCGCAATGGCAGCTAAGATAGCCATGCCTAGCTGGGAGAACGTCTCGTTCATTTGCTCCGTTACGCCGCCCATGTCGATATTGATATTGCCTGGAAGCTTCATGCTGTCAATCGTCTTCTGAATGCCGCTGGAGACAGCTCCTACATTGGATGCCGACACATCAGCGGATACGGATGCATAGATACGGTCGTTCAGACGGGTAATCGTATTCGGCGATTCGCCCTCTTCAATCTTAACGACATCCTTCAGGGCAACTTCCATGCCAAGCGGAGACATGATCATCACATTCTCCAGATCAGACAGCTTCTGGTACGACTTCTCTTCGACTTCCAGGTAGACATTAATGTCTTCCCCATCACTCTCAATTGTCGTAAGAACCGGACGATCACGAACCGGACTAAGCGCCATCGCAATATGACCTGCCGTCAGGCCGTATTGGCTAAGCTTGTCGCGGTCAGCGACGATGCGATATTGCTCATACGTTTCGGACAAGCTGGAACTGACTTTTTTCAGATCAGCGTTTTCATCCAGCTTAGCCATCAGATCGTCAACAATCGGCTGAATGGCCTTCATATCCGGACCGTACACATTCATTGTAATGGTGGAGCCGCCAAGACCACCTGTGAAGTTTTGTTCTTTCCATTCGCCTTGTGCGTCAATCTCACGCAGCAACGGAATAAGTTTTTCTTTTTCTTCTGTGAAACCTTTGAAATCCTTGTTATAGGAGAGGTTGAACAATCCCGACTTTGAAGCGCCTGGGCTCATCGGATTTTGTCCGCCAACCGCATACTGCACTACTGAGATGCCATCGCGCGCCATCAGGATTTTTTCGGCTTCGAGCGCAACCTTTTCTACTTGCTCACGCGTCTCGCCTGGAGCCGGGCTATACGTAACAATCATCGACTTCTGTTCATCGGCAGGCAAGAAGCTGAAGCCGACAATCGGTGCCAGGAGCACGCTGCCTAGCAGAAGCACAATAGCTGCCGAGAACGTAACTAACTTATGATCCAGAGTCCAGCGCAGCACTTTTTTGTACCATAGCGCCAGACGACCCGGTTTGTCTTCATGCACTTGATTAGCCTTTAGTCCATTGCGGAACATCATGTGCGCCATCATCGGCACAACTGTAATCGCGACAACTAGCGAAGCCGCCAGTGCGAATACAACCGTCAATGCGAACGGCATAAATACTTCTCCGACCATGCCGGATACGAATCCGAGCGGCAGGAATACGGCTACCGTTACAACGGTGGAAGCCATAATCGGCACGAACATTTCGCGTGTCGCTTCCAGAATCAGCTCTTTGCCCTTCAACTTCTCAGTTGATAGCGACATTCTTCGGTAAATATTCTCAATAACGACGATGGAATCGTCAATAACGCGGCCGATTGCGACCGTAATCGCACCTAGCGTCATAATATTAAGTGTAATGTCCATTTGCTTAAGAGCCAGCATTGCCATTAGGATCGACAATGGGATAGACACGACGGAAATAATCGTCGAGCGAATATTGCGAAGGAACAACAGAATGATCACGATTGCTGCGAGGGCGCCAATCAGCGCTTTGCTCAACATCGTATGAACGGAGGCTTCAATCGGCTCGCCTTGGTCGAACGCAACCGTAATGTTTAATCCTTCATTCGCATCTTCCAGATCGGTAATGATGTTTTTCACCCGATTGACGACATCAACAGTATTAGCGTCTGCCGCTTTGACGATGTTAATGCCAATTGCGTCTTTGCCATTTGTACGGGATACGGATTCCGCTTTGCCCGAAATAGTCAGCTTAGCTACATCGCTTAGTTTCACGCCCGGCATGAGCACAAGATTGTTGAGATCGGCTTCATTTACAATGTTGCCGTCAACCATGATCGATTTCTCGGAGTCGCCAAACTCGAATATGCCTAGCGGAACAGTGAGTGCAGATGCTTGAATGATTCCCTTCACGGCATCTTCAGTCAATCCCGTTGCCGCCAAAGCTTCAGCGTTGAAGGATAGTTCGCCTTCCATGATGTTTTGACCCGAGATCTGAACATCCGCTATGCCTTCAAGACCTTCCAGGCGAGGCAAAACGTTCTCTGTCACTTGCTTGGTCAGATGGTCCAGCTCCAGACTTTCATTAGAAAGACTGAGCGACAGAACCGGGAACGCATTCATGCTGATACGGGACACGCCCGGCGTCTGTACACCTTCCGGGAACTTCAGCTCAGACAGGATGCTCTTGATCTCATCGGCTGCCTTCTCCATATCTGTCTCATACGTATACTCAATGACGACGGAGGATGCATTCTCGAAGGAGGTTGAGGATACGCTGTTCACGCCGCTCAAATTGCGCGTTCTTTGCTCAATCGGCTTCGTGACCTTCTCCATCACTTCTTCCGGGGCTGCGCCTGGATAGATGGTCGTTACGCTGACGATCGGAATGGTAATATCCGGAATCGTCTCCATCTTCATGTTCATGCCGGCGTATAAGCCGGAGAACAGGATGATCAGGGTCATGATCCATAGAGCAAACTTGTTATTCAATGAAAACTTGATGACACTTTTCAACTCTCTCCACTCCTCGCGTTATTTCTCTCTTTATAGCTATACCTTAAATCGGTAGCCGACTCCCCAGATGGTCTCAATGTATTGGGGGTTAGACGGATCGTGCTCAATCTTCTCGCGGAGCCGTCTAATATGAACGGTCACGGTTGCTGCATCGCCATTGGAATCCAGTCCCCAGATCCGCTCGAACAGCTTCTCCTTTTCAAAAACCCGATTGGGATGGGATGCGAGCAATAGCAACAGCTCATATTCTTTTGTCGTCAGCATCGCTTCTTCGTCATGAATCGTAACGCGCCGCGCTTGCTTGTCAATTGTCAGACCGCGAATTTGAATGTGCTGGCCCAGACTTGGCTTATCAGCCGTCAGCCTCTCAAAGCGTGAAAGATGGGCTTTGACGCGCGCTACAAGCTCGCTGGGACTGAATGGCTTTGTCATATAATCATCTGCCCCCAGACCCAGTCCTCTGATCTTATCTATTTCTTCCTTTTTGGAAGTAACCATAATAATCGGGATATTCTGCCTTGCCCGAATCTCGCGGCAGATTTCGAAGCCGTCCAGCTTCGGGAGCATGACATCCACAATAATCAGGTCATAGCTGCCCTCGAGCGCCAGTTGCAAGCCGATATCGCCGCGGCCTTCGATTTGCACTTGGTACCCGTGACTCTCCAAATAATCCCGTTCGAGCTCGGCGATCGACTTCTCGTCTTCAATGATTAAAATGTTCTTCATGCTCGTTCACCGCCTTGAACGCCGTTGTGAGTGGAAGCTTGATGCAGAAACGCGCTCCATCATCCGGCAAATTCTCTGCCCAGACGAAGCCGCCATGCCCTTCCGTAATCTGCTTGACGATGGCAAGCCCTAGCCCGCTCCCGCCGCTCTCGGAGTTTCGCGATTGTTCTGCCCGATAGAAACCGTCAAAGATATGCGGCAAGTCTGTCAGGTCAATACCGGGGCCGGTATCATCCATCTCAATTATGGCGTATTCGTCTTCCTTTCTTATTCTTACCGAAATAACATCATCCCGATCATCTTGATCCTGCTGCATATACTTCACACAATTGTTCAAGATGTTGGTGAAGATGCGGTTCAACTTGTCGGGATCGGCTGCGACGTGCAATCCGCCCTCGGAATAATCCTCGAACTTCAAAGCAACACCTGCCTTCTCCAGCTCGAAACGCTGCTCGTCCATAAAATCCTCTACATAACGGCCGATATCAACAATTTTGAAATCGTAAGCGACCTTCTGCAGATCCAGCTTGGAGAAAAGAAACAGCTCGTCGATCAATTGGTCCATATCCGTTGCCTTCCGATAAATCGTATGCATGTAACGCACGCGCTTCTCATCGGTATTGGCAATACCGTCGAGGATACCTTCCACATAACCTTTAATCGCAGAAATCGGCGTCTTCAGATCATGGGAGATATGCGACAGCAGCAGCTTTCTGTTATCCTCGTATTGAAGACTTTGCTCGATGGAATGCTTGAGTCTGATACGCATCTCTTCAAATGCCGATCCAAGCTGAGCAATCTCATTTAATTTGCCAAGCTTCGTCTTCCTCGTTTGAAGCTCATGTGTGAGATCACCCTCCTTGATTCGGAGCGCTGCCGTTCGAAGTGACTGGATCGGCCGTATAATGCTGCGAGAGACAAAATAGGTCAGAAGCAAGCCCGTCAAGCCTACAAAAAGCAAACCTGCGGTCGTCGTCAGTGGATGCCAGAATACCGGCACCGCATCCGAACGGTGGAATAAAACCATCTCCCCCAGACTGCCATCCGGATACGCGAACTGAATCTGGCTGGAGGTGAAACGGTATAGATTGAATGACATCTGTCTGGGGGGATTTTCAATGAGTGACTTCCAATCCTCTTCCGGCGACAACTCTTGCAGAAAAGAAGATACCACTGTCACTTGACCATTGCGGGTCAACACAAAACCAGCCCACTGTTCCATAAGACGATCCTGAAAGCTCTTCAGAAATACTGCATCCTCCAGCCTCGCCGTATCCTCCCGAATGACATAGGACAGCTCCCCATAGATGATAGCCTGATTAAAGCTTTCGTATTTCTGCGCTTCGCCAAACTCCCTTAAATCATGCTTCTCACCTGCAAAAAAAATAATAAGCATAAACAGCATGAGCAAGATGATCGGAACAAACGCCATAGCCAGGTATGACATATAAAGCTTTACCTTTATAGACACTACTTCACACTCCGTATGCGCGATGAAATCGTATCCTTCACCTATCGTCTATCATAAAGTTCATTTCTAAACGAATCTGAACGCTTTTATTACAAAATTATTACGTTTCGATGCACTTAACTATTGAAGTCCCCCGAATTCGCCCAGGGGCCAAATCCGGAAGACCGCTTTGCCTTCCAGGCTGTTGAGCGCCACTGGCCCGAATGACCGGCTGTCATCGCTGTGTTCTCTATTGTCGCCTATGACAAAGACATGTCCTTCAGGCACTGTAAGGGGGATCGACACCTCTCTAGGATAGGTCTGCCCTTTCGCATACGATTCTTCCAGCTTTTTGCCGTCCACATAGACGAAGCCGTCCTTCATATCGACGGTTTGTCCCGGCAATGCAACAACGCGCTTCACCAAACGGTCTTTATGCTCTGGGCCGTTAATGATGACAATATCGCCTTGCTTCGGATCGGTGAACCGGTACGACCATTTGTCCTCAATCAACCTTTGACCATCCACCAGCGTGTTTTGCATCGATATGTTATGGACCACGGTTTGTGCGTAAACATAGTTTTGGAACAGCAAGGCTACGACGATTGCGATACCAAGAGACAATGTCCAATCCTTTATTTCTTTAATCCATCTGCTGTTCTTCATTTGAGTTTGTTTTTGCTCCATAAGGAGGCCACCTCTTTCGTCCATATAATTGGTTGGAAAATTATACTGCTGCTTATAGTCTACAACCTAACCCTTATACGAAACAACTTGTGCTAACGTTCCCTTTAGCGAGAGGTTCGCAGTCACTTGCAGCATAATGAAGGTTCGCAGCGCGCGTGAAAGGCCTCGACACACGTGACAATTCGAATGGATATAAGGTAAAGTGAGGGTGAAAGGGGTTGTACCTGATTATGTCTAACTACATAAATGAGGAAGTTCCAGCATCAACAGGACGGCGTCCGCAGCTTGTGCTTGATATCGGTGGCGTACTGGCGACCAATCTGTCGCCCCGGTTCTGGAACGAGATTGCCACACATGCGGAGACTCCATTGGAGCAGCTCTATGCCAACTATAAAAAAGAAATCAGTCGTGGATTATGGATTGGGCGTTGGTCCGAAGCTCAATTCTGGGAGTGGATCAGCTCCCGCATTCCTTCCATAAATGCAGAACAGGGTCAGGCAATCCTAATGGAAAGCCTGACCCCGCTGCCTGGTTTGCTTGCAATAGATCGGTGGAGCAAGCATGCCGACATTCATATCTTAAGCAATCATCTTGCGCAGTGGGTTCAACCCATTCTGAAGCCGGTGCAGTCCTGTCTGACCACGGTTACCATCTCCAATCAAGTAGGCATGAGCAAACCGCAGCCGGAGCTGTACGAATACACCTGTGCGTTGCTTCCCGTCAAAGCGCCTGTCCTGTTCATTGATGATCAGGACAAAAATTTGCGCCAAGGCGCTGCGGTCGGCTGGCATACGCTTCAAGCTGATCACGAAGGCAGCTGGATTGGCGAAGCCGATCGGTGGCTTGCCCGGATGAGGCTACAGCCAGAAGCGGACAACTAGCAATACCGCGCACGCTGCGACGGCGACAAGAATCATGACACCGTCCGCTCTTGTGAAGAAGAGCTTAAAGCCTTGCGTTGTGCGAACTGAGGTTTGACCAATGCCCCTGGCCTCCAAGGCATCAGCCATACTCTCCGCCATTCTCAGGATTGCACGAATATATGGTATGAACAAATACGTGAGCAGTCGCAGCGGAATGCCGTTGCCCCTGGCTGTCGATTTCCCGCGCGCTTTTACGATTTTGGCAAAACGGACCCATTCTCTCATGAGCAGCGGAATAAAGCGGAAGATCAGCATGACCAGCAAACTTAACGAATGAATGGGGACACGAAGCTTGGCCATCCAACCAAACGTTTGCTCCAGTCCCCGTTGCAGGCGGATCGGAGACATTAAAGCAAGTAAAGGCATCCCAAGAATCATGATCAGCCATAATTGCAGCATCCTTATCGCGATTGGCTCAGACTTGCTCCATTGCAGCTCGAACGGCTGCATCGATACGGCTCCAATGAGGATAAAGACAAGAGAGAAGTATAAAAAACCTCGTATGATTGGCAACAAGGGAATGAGCTGCTTTCGAAACGGCAGCACCAAACCCCCGGCGATCAAGGCGCCCATTGCTAATTGAATCAAGCTGTTAAGCGACAATAATCCAGCTGTAACAATCAGATAAGCGGCCACCAGTGCTCTTGGATCATAAAAAATTTCTTTATTGGGCTGACGATTCTCTCTTTGGCCGCTTGACGATTCGCTATCTGCGGAATGAGCATAAAGACGGCTCTCTTCCGGTACAAGCATTTCTTCCTCCGCGAACCTCGGCGATACCAATCGAGACTGTATACGAGTCTCTCCATTGCTTTTACGCTGGAGTTCGGCAGCCATTAACAGGGCCAGCTCTTCAGGCGATTGCCACTGAGCTTCGCCGTCTCCTTGCGTGATTCCCGCTGGACTTAGCGCTCCCTGCCATCCTTTGTTGCGGAGCAACGCCTCCCCCTGCATCGCCTGTGGTGCGGCTGCGCCCATCGTCAATGCAGCCTCAGCGGGGGAAGTCTCGAACGCTCGGCCATCACTTATGACAATAATACGGTCTGCTATAGGCAGCAGCGACTCCAAATCATGTGTGGCCACGATTAATCCGCGCCCTGTCGCCCGGTATTCATTCAACATGCCTATCAACCGCTGGATGCCCTCGGTATCAAGTCCTGCTGTAGGTTCATCCAGCAATAGCCAGTCTGGCTGACAAGCAAGCAGGCAAGCGATGGCAAGCCTTCGCTGCTGTCCGCCGCTAAGCGTCCAAGGGTCCCGGCCCAGCAATGACAATTCCAGTCCGATGCTGGCCATAGCGGCTTGCATGCGCTCTTCCGCTTCTGAGCCATCGATACGGTAAGGACGCAACGAAAAGGCTAGTTCCTCCCTGACCGTGGAAGCGAACCATTGCGCTTCCGATTGCTGCATCGCAATGCCAATGCGACCGATGACGGCGCGATTGATCCTTTTTTTGCCGCGCTCCGTCCACAATGGCTCGTCTCCCAGTCTGATCGACCCCGCAGCAAGCTCTCGCAGACCAGCCAGACTCTCCAATAACGTAGATTTGCCCGCGCCGTTATGTCCAAGCAGCAGGGTCATTTTCCCCGCTTCTATATGCAAATTTATATCTTGCAGCAACGGCTGCGTTCTCTCTCCGAAAGCGTTCACGCCTACATGGTAAAGCAGCCAATCAGCGCTCATACCAGCTCACCGCCTCTGCCAATTGATTCACGGTTAGCGGTATATAGGGCAGCTCAATCCCCTGTGCCCCCAGCTCCCAGGCTACCTTGACTGCGTAAGGCGCCTCAAAACCTAGAAGCTCACCTGGACTACCTAAGGCTTCACCAGAGGATGCTCGCCGAAACAGCTCGCCGGCGGAGTCGTCGAAAACGATGCGCCCCTCCGACATGACCAAAGTACGATCCGAAGGCATCAGCTCCTCCAGTCTCTGAGTGATCCATAATACCGTCGTTCCTTGCTGATTCAGGCGCCTGACATGACTGCATACGATCGACGTCATTCCCGGATCGAGCATCGCCGTTACTTCGTCCAACAGCAGAATAGGTGCTTCCGCAGCAAGACAGCCAGCAATGGCAACGAGTTGCTTCTGACCGCCTGACAGGGTTTCCAGCGGCTGATGCATACGGTTAATGAGACCAACATTCTTCAGCGATTGTTCCGCCAGCGGAACAATTCCTTCGGCAGGCACGCCTTGTCGCTCAAGCAGCGTCACCACATCCTCCCAAGGTGTGGAGCCAATGAGGCCTGCGTCCGGATGCTGCATCACAATCGGTATCGGCTTATCTCTCCCTATTCCCGCCCTGTGCAAGCTGCCTCGAACGCCTTGACGAATCAACCCCGCGGCTACTTTCAACAAGGTGCTCTTCCCGCTGCCATTCATTCCAAGGATCGAGATCCACTCGCCGTGTCGTACAGTCATTTGAATATCTGTAAGTATGTCTCCGCCCGATTCACTGATCAAGGAAATTGGCGCATATGATATATGTTTAAGTTCAAGCTGAGCATGATGAGTCAAAAAAATTTCCCCTTACCTCTTCCCAGGATCGAAAGGCTGTGCTAGAATTCGATTTGTTAACCAAAATTAATGATAATGGGTTAACAATAATTATGCAAGCATATAAAGGAGATTCCATCGCTAATGAAACCTGTATCGATTCGATCACTTGTGTACGTCGCCTTATTTGCAGCATTGTTTATCGTTCTCAGCATGCAGCAAATGAAGCTCAACTTCTCCGTCATTCCCATCACGCTGCAGACCTTCGCCGTCATTTTATCCAGTCTATTCCTCAGGCCACGGCTCGCATTCGCAAGCATCTTTGCGGTCATTGTGCTCTCCGCCTTCGGATTGCCCTTATTCGGCGGCAAAGGCGGCATATCGCACCTGATCGGGCCGACCGGAGGGTTCATCTTTGCCTTCCCGTTCTGCGCTATGTTCGCCAGCATCGCGGTACATAAACTACTGACGACGAAACGCATCATCTCCAACAAGGCATATGCGCTCATCGGATTTTTTCTCATCTTCTTCATCCTTTGCTCCGTACTGTCTTATGTGCCGGGACTGCTATGGATGAAATTTTCTTTAGAATACTCCTGGTCGAAGACACTCCTGATCGGGTCTACCTTCTTGCCAGGCGACGCTATCAAATCGTTTGTTGGCGCCATCGCAGCGCTCTCACTGGCATCCTTCGTCTATCGCTTCCGCAGCGCAGAGAGGATTGGAACGAGTCCGACTGTCACTTCAGAAGTCCAACGTTAAACAAGAACCAAGCAAAAAGCCGCTCGCCCTACGGCAATTAGCCGTAGCCGGCGAGCGGCTTTTATTTCTTTATAGATTAGTCGCTGCAATTCTCAGGATCTGGCTCGTTTGCGTCTTCCACATTAATCCGGTCTGACACGGTGTCACGAATGACGGTTACCACAAGCTGCAGCAAATAGTTAATGTCGGATTGGCTTTGCTGGAACTGAGTTACGATCGGCATGCCGTCCAGCTCGTCCTGGAGCGTCTCCATCTCGCCTTCAATCTTTTTCACCATATCCGGATTTTTGAACGTCTTCTCGAATGCTACAACTTCCTTCTGCTTCTTCTTGATCTTGCCAATTAGCGCCTGCACGCGTTCGTTGCCGTTGATTTGCTGCTCCGCACGGCGGTATTGCTGCACTTCGTCGGAATGGAAGATGACTTCCGCCAGCTCTTTCGCTTTTGCCATGATGTCTTCTTTTACGATAAGATCGAGTGTGTTGTACGTCGGGATATCGGTCGTTCCGCCATGATGGCTGCAAGCTACGCCATGTTCATGTTGATGTTCTGCCATTCGTCATCTCTCCTATTTGTAGCCGTTAGCTTACGGCCTCGTCTATAGCCGAATGAATCGGCTCTGCCTTGATATACCAGGTTTGTGTCTCGGTAACCTTCGCATGTACGAATGTGCCGATCCACTCCTTGGGTCCTTCCATATGGACAAGCTTATTCGCCCGGGTGCGACCCGACAAAATAGTAGCATTGTTTTTGCTCTCGCCTTCAATCAGCACTTCAATGACTTCGCCCAGCATCTCGTCGTTTTTCTCACGCGCGATAGCGGCAAGCATGTCATTCAGGCGCTGCAGACGGCGTTTCTTCGTCTCCATCGGCACGTTATCTTCCATTCCGGCCGCAGGGGTACCCTCACGCGGTGAATAGATGAACGAATAGGCAAAGTGAAACCCTACCTCTTGGACAAGTGACATCGTCTCCTCGAACTGCTCGTCCGTCTCTCCAGGGAAACCAACGATAATATCCGTCGTCAAGACTGCATTCGGAATAGCTGCTTTAATACGCGCAACCAGATCCAGGAACATCTCACGCGAATATTTGCGGCTCATCCGCTTCAACACTTCTGTACTGCCCGACTGAACCGGCAAGTGGATATGCTCCACCAAATTGCCTTGGGTCGCCAGCACCTCAATGAGATGATCGTCAAAATCTCGCGGATGACTTGTCGTGAACCGAATACGCGGAATATCGATTTTGGACATGGCTTGCATCAGGTCTCCGAATCGATAGTCGACTCCCTCAAAGTCTTTGCCGTATGCGTTGACATTCTGCCCAAGCAGCGTCACTTCCTTATAGCCTTGACGCGCCAGCTCGCGCACCTCGGCAATGACATCTTCAGGACGGCGGCTGCGCTCCTTGCCCCTCGTATAAGGAACAATACAGTAGGTGCAGAACTTATCACAGCCATACATAATGTTGACCCATGCCCGCATTCCTTCACGCTTCTTGGGCATGTTCTCGATAATGTCGCCTTCCTTCGACCACACCTCGACCACCAATTCCTTGCTATAATACGCGTTCTGCAGCAGATGCGGCAAGCGGTGAATATTGTGTGTGCCAAAGATCATGTCAACGAAGGAGTGCTTCTGTAGAATTCGTCCCACGACGGATTCTTCCTGTGACATACAGCCGCATACGCCTAACAGCAGGCCAGGTTTCTCCGTCTTCAGCACTTTCAGGTGGCCTAGCTCTCCGAACACCTTATCCTCCGCATTTTCACGAATGGCACACGTATTGAGCAATATGACATCCGCTTGCTTCCTGTCCTCGGTAGCCGTGTAGCCCATCTCTTCGAACATGCCTTTCATCACTTCAGTATCATGCTCGTTCATCTGGCAGCCATAAGTCTGGATCAAATAATGTTTGCCTTTTCCTATCGTACGCAATTCTTCAGGTATGGAAAAATCATAATGCACTTGAATATCTTCTTTGCCCCGTTTTTTCTCATCTTTATAGGAAGGAGCCGAAGACAACTGGATGTTACGCCCTTTAATCCGCAGGGTCGTGACGCCATCTTCCTCGCTCAAGATTTTGGCATCGCTGAAGTCGAAATATTTGGAATAGTCCTTATCGCCTTTGCCAGTCGCAGCAATCGACGTTTTCGGAGTCTCTTTCGTCATGTCCCTCTTCACTTCCTTTTATGCTAGATCCGTTATGCCTGTACGAAAAATATTCCAACACAACAATACAAAATTATACCACATTGAACTGCTCTATACCATTGGGATATCAACAATTGCTGTGCTCGATGCTCGGGAAAGCAGTCAAATTGCTAGCTCTTGAACAAGGGGTCGATATACAAGCTGCAAAACTGTTCGTAAAACCGCTCGTGACTGTAGCCTTTCACATAGACAAGATGCCTGTAGGTATGAGGTGACAATACCGCGATATACGTATGCGCAAGAAAAGGAGGATCGAAATCCTTCGCCCGATCCTGCTCCGGCATCTCGGACAGCAGATCCGTCAGCATGCCGTGCATGAATTGATACGGCGGTGATTGATAGAAATCGTCCTTGCTGCGCTCCTTCATCAGCTGAACTTGAATGATGCCCAGCATTTTTGATTTCTGACCGAGAAATCGGAGCAGAATGCCGATAACGCCCTTCAATCTCTCTTGAACGGAATGACCGGAAGTCTCCCGCAAATAGTGTGTCACCTTGAACTGCATTTGATCGAAACTATCCTGCATCATCCCGATACATAGATCAGCCTTGTTCGCATACCTGCGATACAGCGTACCTTGTCCAACTCCGGCTGACTTGGCGATTTGATGCATACTGACCGATTCGACCCCCTGTTCGCTAAACAATTGTATGGCAGTCTCCATAATGCACCTGCTAAGTTCATCCTTGGACCGGTTGTTTTCAGTCGACGACATTTCATTGCTCCTTATATGGTAATCTAGGTTCTTTCTATGAAAAAAAGGGAATTCCCGATCCTTTGCAGAGCAGAAATCGTCCCCAAAATTTATTTGACTTTTAAACCATTCCTCTATATGATTCAGAAATGCGGACAATTGTCCGCACCATGTCACACACCTTTATTTTAAGCTTTGGTATGTTGACAGGTCAATAAAAGAAAGAGAATACCCTTAACGGGATAGGAGGAATACGTAATGGCATCATCATCTATACCAACCGCGCGCAATGGAGAACCTTCCATACGGAGCATTATGCTCCCTCTGCTTGCCATCATCGTCGGCATGTTTATGGTTATTTTGGATGGAACGGCTATGAATGTCGCCTTGAATCAGTTCATAGTCGAATTCGAAAGCACATTTACGCTTGTCCAGTGGACCGTAACCGGCTATGCGCTCGCACAGGCCGCCGTTATTCCGCTTGCAGGATGGCTTTCCGATAAATTCGGAGCAAAGAAAATTTTTCTGCTTTCGGTTGTCATGTTCACGATTGGCTCGGTGCTTTGCGGACTTGCCAGCACTGTCGAGCAATTGATATTGTTCCGTGTCATTCAAGGTCTTGGCGGCGGTATGGTCGCCCCTATCGCAATGGCCTTCACTTTCCGTCTAAGCCCTCCTGGCAAGCAAGGTGCCGTAATGGGCATGATCGGCATACCGATGCTCCTAGCCCCTGCTTCAGGTCCTGTTGTCGCAGGCTGGCTAGTTGAATATGCAACTTGGCATTGGATCTTCCTTATTAATGTACCAGTGGGCATTATTGCGGTCATTGTCGGACTGCGCACCCTGCCTAACCTGGAACGTCAGACCGTACCTACGCTTGATCTGCTCGGCATGATCTTCGCCCCATTGGCATTCGCGGCGCTGGCATTCGGCATCAGCTCTGCCGGCAGCGAACACGGCGGCGGCAGCGGCTGGACGTCAACGGAGACGCTGGTTGGCCTTATTGTAGGCAGCATATCTCTGATCATCTTCATTACGGTAGAATTGCGGCGTCGCAATCCGCTTCTGGAGCTGCGCGTCTTCAAATCCGGAGATTTCACTCGAGGCATTATTCTCCAATGGATTGTACAAATCGCATTGTTCGGCACGTTATTTCTTATTCCTATGTTCCTTATTCAGGCAAAGGGATATTCCCCCTTCGAAACCGGCCTGATCCTATTGCCGCAAGCACTCTCTGCCGGCGTGTTCATGCCGATCGGCGGCAAGCTGTTCGACAAGCTGGGCGCACGTCCGGTCGTCATACTTGGTCTGCTGCTCGTATCGACTGGCGCATACTTATTGTCCAGTATCACGGCTGATACGACAATTCCACAGATTATGGTGCCGCTTGTGCTTCTTGGCTCCGGCATGGGCTTCTCGATGATGCCGCTTAATACTCATATCATCCAATCCGCGCCAAGGCATCTGGTCGGCCGGGTTACGTCGCTGACAGGCGCCGCGCAGCAAGTAATGAGCTCCTTTGCCATTGCAGGACTGTCCACGCTTCTCGCAGAACGGGTCAAACATTATTCGGTGCAAAATCCGGGGCCAGACATTCCGTACCTCTCTTTCGGAGATGCCTTCTTCGCCTTGTCGTGTATCGGGGTATTCGGCATACTAGTTGCTCTGCTGCTCCGCAAGCCGAAACAGCAGGATGACGGAGTCGCCGCAACGGACAAACCGGATGTCTCTATGATGATGGGACATTAATTGTATTCAGCCAAAAGAAGCTTGCCTCCGCAAACGGAAGCAAGCTTCTGTTATTATGCTGCTTTCACCTATTATCCCTCCATGTCTTTCCGTCTAAAGATAGAGAGCGAAAGTCTGTAAGAAAGATACATTAGAATAATGGCTGCAACAGGGAGGCCAATCATGATGGGTAGGATAGGCCAATTAAATTCAGTAGCCTTATCGGCAACATTGCCGATTAAACTGATCAAAAAGATCATCAAAAAGATGGAAATAAATGAAACGATATTCGAGCTTTTAACTCCTAGCAAAAATTGTATCGGAAAATATAGCGCTGAATAGGTCATAGCTATGCCGGCTGACACTATGAGGCTAAGGACGGTTATAGGGAACGACTGATGAATGATATATTCGTTTACTAGATGGACAATGACGAGCAGAATTAACCCAACGGCCAAGTATAAGAATATGGATATGTATTTGGCCAAAACAATCTGCTTGCGACGGACTGGCAACGTTCCGACAAACATCATAGTTTTATTGCGCAGCTCTATGTTGGCAGCAAACAACGTCATCATAACAGCAGGAAGCGTGATAATCATAATGGGCGAAAAAACAGGAAATCCTGAAAACGTCCCAAAGAAAACGGCGTATCCCAAAACAAACAATAAGTACCATCTCATAGCGATAAAATCTTTTCGGATCAGATTATACATGTGTCGCAGCTCCTTTTGCGGTCAGAAACATAATATCCTCCAGAGTAGGACGCTCAATATGCGCATGTCCGGACAGCAATGCTTCTACTGCGCTTCGGTTGTTTGTCAATGCTTCAAAACCCACAGCCGTCTCCTTAATACCTACGAACAGCTTGCGTACATCCGCATCCAGCAGTTCATTGTCTCCCCTGATCATCGCATAGCGGTCAAAGATCTGCTCCTTGGATTCGTTGAATACGAGCTTGCCCTTATGAAGAAAAGCGATATAATCGGCAACGCGATCGAGATCTGTCGTAATGTGCGTCGAGAATAGAATGGATTTGCGCTCATCCAGCATCAGGTCTGCCAAAATATCAAGCAGTTCTCTCCGGAATACCGGATCCAGACCGGCAGTCGGTTCATCCATGATGAGCAAATCAGCCTTATGGGAGAGAGCAAGCGCCAGTGAGAATTTCATTTTCATCCCTTTGGACAGGCTCTTAATTTTCGTTTTGGGAGATAGCTCGAACCTCTCCAGGTTTCGTTTGAACAGTGTTTCATCCCAATTCTTATAGAAGGGGGCATATATGCCTTTCATCGTACGAATTGTGAGATGCTCATAGAAATGGCTATCATCCGCTACAAATCCGATTCTCTCTTTTATGTCAGCTTCCTGCTCTTTAATGGACTGGCCAAAGATTCGTACTTCTCCGGCTGCCGGAACGGCCATCCCCATTGCCAATCGAATTAGTGTACTCTTACCTGCACCGTTGGCGCCGATTAACCCCGTTATGAATCCTTGTTTTATGTCTAAACTCACATTTTCAAGCGAGAATTGTTTGAATCGCTTGGTTAAATTGTGAATTTCAATTACGTTGTTGCTCATCCCTTTTCCTCCATTTCGTCATCAATAAGTCGTATGTGATCAATCAACTCATCCAGAGTCATATGCAGCAAACGGCTTTCCTCTACCATCTCAGCCATTTTGCGCTCCAGCATCCTGAGCCGCTGCTCCCTAATAAATTCCGGATTGGCACCGGATACGAACGAGCCTTTGCCAACGACAGAATCAATCAAGCCTTCCTTCTCCAACTCCTCATAAGCCCGTTTCGTCGTAATGACGCTAATGCCCAAATCCTTGGCAAGCTGACGAATAGAAGGCAAGCTTTGCCCCGGAGCCAATTCATTGTTCAAAATCAAATTTCGAATTTGCCGGACGATCTGTCCGTAGATCGGCTCATCGGATGCATTGGATAAGATTAAATTCATAGGTATCACCATCTATTCTGCATATAGTGTATATATATAATATATACACTATTAACGATTTCGTCAAGCAGATGTAACAAAATGGCTCCATAAAACAAAAAAGCTACCATCCCCACAAGTATGTGGAGGTGGTAGCTTCCATAGTTTCAATCATGTTATTGTGATGCCAGTCTTCCATCTCGAATCGGAGTGACTAATCGATAATCTCTGCCAAATCGCCGTTTTTCACACCTGCTGCGTTCGCTTCGTCTGTATCGATATGCATGTCTAGCGCAAAATCTGCTGAGACGCGGGCTACAACATGCTCGAATACAACACCTCTGTCGCCTCCGACGCGAACGCTCAGCTTCTGCTTATCTTGGATGCCAAGACGCTCTGCATCGCTTGTATGGAAGTGAATATGGCGCGCAGCTACGATAACACCTTCCTCAACCACAACTTCCCCGGCAGGTCCTTGAATCGTAATGCCTGCAGAGCCTGCAATGTCACCCGATTCACGAACTGGAGGATTAACGCCCAACGCGAATGCGTCTGTACGGGATACCTCAAGCTGAGTGCGCTTGCGCACCGGACCCAGAATACGTACTTTGCCAAAGGAGCCCTTGGGACCTGTGACTGCTACTGTTTCGTTCGCCGCGTATTGACCTGGCTGCGACAGCGGCTTCATCTCCGTCAATTGATAACCTTCGCCGAACAGTATATGTACGTGTTCCTCCGATAGATGGATGTGTCGTGCTGATACGCCTACTGGTACTTGTTTGCTCATGTTGTTGCACTCCCTGTTCTTCTCATTTTCATGCATGCGCCCATAAAGAAAGCATACGGCTTATAAGCCGCATGCTTATCATAGCATTTATTTAAATTCGGCCACAAGTTGATTGAATTGTTCCTCGGTAATCGCGAGCTCCTGCTTAGCCAGCCCCTCGGGCTTGAAGCCCGAAATCATATCCTCATACGACTTGCGAGTTGTATTCTGATAGATCAGACCCGTCAACATTCCGTTTGTCTCCATAATTCTGTTCATAGCTGCAACGCGATTCGACGGATCGTAATCCGGGAACTGCTCCAAGCTGACAATATTTTCTTTGAACCAATCATACGTATTGATTTTATTGAACGTCACGCATGGGCTGAATACGTTGATTAAGGAGAAGCCTTCATGCTTGATTCCTTGTTCGATCAAGCTCGTCAACCCTTTCAGATCGCTGGAGAAGGATTGGGCTACAAACGTTGCGCCTGCCGACATCGCAATCTCCAGTGGAGAAAGCGTCGATTCTATAGATCCCTCTGGCGTAGACTTCGTCTTGAACCCTTCTGCGCTGCGCGGCGACGTCTGTCCTTTGGTCAAACCGTAGATCTGATTATCCATTACGATATAAGTAATATTGAGGTTACGGCGGATCGCATGCACCGTATGGCCCATACCAATGGCAAAGCCGTCGCCGTCACCGCCTGAAGCGATAACAGTCAGTTCACGGTTCGCGAGCTTGACGCCTTGCGCAATTGGGAGCGCACGACCATGAATGCCGTGCAAGCCATAAGCGTTAATATAACCGGATATACGACCCGAACAGCCGATGCCGGATATGACCGCCAGCTGTTCCGGCTCCAAGCCTACGTTAGCCGCAGCGCGTTGAATAGCGGCCTGGATGGAGAAGTCTCCGCAACCTGGGCACCAGTTCGGCTTTACATTGTTACGAAATTCTTTGAACGTTGCCATCTTAGCTCAGCTCCTTACTTGCTTTATAAACTTCAAGCGGAAGGAATGGGTTGCCGTCATACTTGAGCAGGCTTTCGATTTTATCGGCATAGCCCGCATACATTTTAATCTGGCCAGCCAACTGTGCCGTAGCATTATTTTCGATTACGACAACCTTTTTGGCCTTCTCCAAATACGGCGTAAGCGCAGCCGTTGGGAACGGATGGATTTGGCGAATCGTAATGTGGTTGCTGGTCACGCCATCCTGCCCCAGCATTGTTCTTGCCGCATCAATGGTTCCGCCTGTCGATCCCATGCCAATAATGAGCAAATCCGGCGTTTCATTCGGCGCATCTACGCGAATGGCATCGCGGATCGATAGATCGTTCAGCTTATTGAGACGTTTATCCATCATGCGCTGACGATTCATCGCGTTCTCGGACGGTCGGCCAACCTCGTCATGCTCTACGCCCGTCACGTGATGCAGTCCGCCCTTCTCACCCGGCAGTATGCGGGGAGAGATGCCGTCTTCGGTTAACTCATAACGCTTGAACAGCTCAGGGCCTTCCAGCGCCGGAGCGTCCGTCACCAATTTGCCGCGTGAAATTTGCACTTTGCTGTAATCAAACGGATCACAGGATTGTTTGCCAAGCGATAACTGCAAATCGGTCATAACAATAACCGGCACCTGATATTGCTCCGAAACATTAAACGCTTCGATCATATCGTAGAAACAATCTTCGATGGACGCCGGGGCAATAACGACCTTCGGAATCTCGCCATGCGTACCATATACCATCGCATTCAAGTCGGACTGCTCTTGCTTGGTCGGCAAGCCGGTCGAAGGACCGCCGCGCTGCGTGTTGACAATGACAAGAGGCGTCTCTGTCATACCTGCAAGGCCGATAGCCTCCATCATAAGGGACAGACCAGGTCCGGCAGATGCCGTCATGGTACGGACACCAGCGTAGTTTGCGCCAATGGCCATCGTAACAGCTGCAATCTCGTCTTCCGTTTGAACAACGGTACCGCCGAATTTCGGAAGCTTCTTAATCAAATACTCCATAATTTCCGAAGCCGGCGTGATCGGATAAGCGGACATCAGCCGGCAGCCGGCTGCAATGCTGCCCAGTCCGATCGCTTCATTGCCAATCATAAACAGCTTTTGCTCGCCATCCGCTTCTCCAAGCTTGAATTCGTCAAGCGGGCCGCCCGCTTGTTCCAATACGAATTCTGCGCCGCGTTTCACCGCTTCGATGTTCTTCTCTACAATTGCCGGTCCTTTGCGGCCGAACTCTTCTTCCACCGCTTTGTTGAACACTTCAAGCGGCAAGCCAAGCAATGCCCACGATGCGCCGGATGCCACCATATTTTTCATTAATGATGTTCCGAGTTCTTCGGCCATCTTCGTGATCGGCACGGCAAATAAGCGGGCATCGATTCCGTCCGGTATAGTCGGATTGAATTTGGCGTCCGCTACGATTACCCCGCCTTTGCGCAGCTCGGCGGAATTAAGATCAATGCTCTCCTGATCAAATGCAACCAAAATATCCAAATCATCCGAAATCGCCCGAATCGGCTTCGTGCTGATACGGATTTTATTATTTGTATGACCGCCCTTTATACGTGATGAAAAATGACGGTACCCATATAAGTAATAGCCTAGCCGGTTAAGCGCTGTGGAAAAAATACGGTCAGTACTCTCTACGCCTTCACCTTGCTGTCCGCCAATCTTCCAAGATAATTGACTTATCAAAACGCCCATCTCCTCTACTTCATGAAGGTGCATGAAAATTCGACAACATTAAGCATTATATAATAGAAATGATTATAGTCACAACAATTTTATGTTTGAGATGGCGGTTTGGCAAGATGTAAACGCTTAGATAAAAGATAGTTTGTTTCGATCATTCCTATATCGGTACGAGATGATATTGCCATTATTCCACAGGGAGTTGTCCTTTTAAAAAAGTAACGGCATTGCTAGACAAGATTCCCCTCACGATATCATCGTTATATCGCTTCAAAAGCGCCTCTCGCAGCCCCAGGACTTGTCCAGGATGAGCAAGTCCCTTCACATGGCGGTCAATGCCGTCAAAATCAGACCCAAGCGCCAAATGCTTCTCGCCCCCGAGCGCGCATATATGCTCTATATGTCTCAGAACATCATCTATTGAAACATCACCCTTCTCGCGAACAAATGGAGGCACATAAGTGATACCGATTAAACCTCCGCTTTCAATGATGGCCCTTATCTGCAGATCGGTCAGGTTGCGGGGATGGTCGCATAATTCACGAGCATTGGAATGCGATGCCACAATCGGTCTGGATGACAAGGCTGCAACATCCCAGAAAGCCCGCTCCGACAAGTGGGATACGTCGACGATGATGCCAAGCCTATTGCATTCTTGTACAAAAGCGGCTCCCTGAGCCGTCAAGCCGCCTCCTCTGGCTTCCATTACGCCATCCGCTGCCCAATTAGCATCGTTCCAGGTAAGACCTGCTGCGCGGACGCCAAGCCTCTGAAGCAGCCGCAGTGTGGAGAGCTTGCCGCGAATGCCGCCTACGCCTTCCAATGACAATAATGCGCCTATCTTGCCATCTAGTATGCATGCGTCCACATCCGCGGCTGTACGAATAAGTCTCAGCTCCGGAAAACACAATACTTTCTCATAAAATAAATCTATACTTTCCAAAATCGGAGCTGCTTCATAATAATCGGGACGGCCAGGCGAGATAAACACCGCAAAGGTCTGCAATAACACGTTGCCTTCCTTCAGCCGTTCCAGCGTTACATCCAGTACACCGGGTTTATTCCCGCCGTCAAAGGTCAATTCCTTATCCTGCAGCAGCTTATACAAAACATCACAATGGAAATCTACAATACGCATAGCGCCACGTCCCTCCAACCGTTCTCAAAGCAAAAAACCTGTCTACGGGGTAAACAGGCCGATGTCGTTGTGTATGCATGCGGAACCTCTAACGCGGCTCCACAATGAGCTTGATTGCTGTGCGATCTTCTCCGTCAATCACAATGTCTGTGAACGCAGGAATACAAATGAGATCCACACCGCTGGGGGCAACAAACCCGCGCGCAATGGCTACCGCTTTAATCGCTTGATTGAGTGCGCCAGCGCCAATGGCCTGAAGCTCGGCGCCGCCGCGTTCGCGCAATACGCCTGCAAGCGCACCTGCGACGGAATTCGGATTGGACTTCGCTGATACTTTTAATACGTCCATGAAAAGTACCTCCCCTGGAATGTTGGATGGATTCCACTTCTAAAATACTATTCGAGAGAAGGCGAAAGATTCCTGCTTTTATTGTCCTAACTTTACTAACAGTTCTGAATAGTCAGAACTTTCAAGACAAAAGGCTGCTCCATTAGAGCAGCCTTTGCCTTACATCAATATCCATTCTTCTTCGGTTAGCCGAATTTTGGACAGCTTAGTCGCTTTCCCTGTTGCCTCATCGATCTGCAGGGACAGCCCATGAAGATGCCATTTTCCTTCATCCACTACGAACCTTGACGGGAGCTGGGTTAGAAAACGGTGAAGAACGGCGCTCTTCTCCATTCCCAACACGCCTTCCTTGGAGCCCACCATACCCACATCTGTAATATAGGCTGTTCCGTTCGGAAGAATCGTATCATCATTGGTCTGTACATGCGTATGGGTGCCCAGAACAATCGAAGCTCTTCCATCCAAATGCCAGCCCATCGCGATTTTCTCTGAAGTGGCCTCCGCATGGAAATCCACCAAAATCGCTTTTGTTGTGTGCTGAGCTTCCTCGATCAACTCATCTGCCGCTTGGAACGGACAATCGATCGGTGGCAAAAATGCTCGGCCCTGTAAATTAATAATGGCCAACTGCTTGCCGTTAGCCTTAATCATCGCCATCCCTTGACCGGGAGCCTGCGGCGAAAAGTTCGCCGGCCGCACGATTCTCGGCTCGTCATCAATCCACTCGAAGATATCTTTATTGTCCCAAGTATGATTGCCCATCGTAATGCCGTGAACGCCCCACTCAAAAAACTCGCGAGCGATATTTCTCGTAATACCCCGGCCAGCAGCGGCATTCTCGCCGTTCACGATTATAATATGGGGATTGTATTTGTCTCGTAATGCAGGCAATACTTGCTTTAGCGCGCTTCTGCCCACATTCCCTACAATATCTCCAATAAACAATACGTTCATCTATAGATCCATCCTTTATAAGCCTACAATGCAGAAAAGTGGCTGCCAAGCAGCCACTTCTCCGAATGCGTATGCATGTTACTTCGCGTATTCCACTGCTCTCGTCTCACGAATAACCGTAACTTTAATATGTCCCGGATAATCGAGTTCACCCTCGATTTTCTTCGTAATGTCGCGAGCAAGACGGAACGCTTCTGTATCGTCAATCTTCTCTGGCTGTACCATGACACGCACCTCGCGGCCCGCTTGAATCGCGTACGACTTCTCAACGCCGTCGAACGATTCCGTAATGGCCTCCAGCTTCTCCAGACGTTTGATATACGTCTCCAGCGTCTCGCGGCGTGCTCCCGGACGAGCTGCGGACAAGGCATCCGCTGCTCCGACCAGCATTGCGATAACCGAAGTTGCTTCCGTATCGCCATGGTGAGAAGCAATACTGTTAATGACGACTGGATGCTCCTTGTATTTCTTGGCCAGTTCAACGCCAATCTCAACATGAGAGCCTTCCACTTCATGGTCAAGTGCTTTGCCGATATCATGCAGCAACCCTGCGCGCTTCGCCAGCGTAATATCTTCGCCAAGCTCAGCAGCCATCAGTCCTGTCAGATAGGCAACCTCCATCGAATGCTTAAGCACGTTCTGACCATAGCTAGTCCGATATTTAAGCCGTCCCAGTATTTTGATCAGATCCGGATGCAGTCCATGAACGCCAACCTCGAATGTCGCCTGTTCACCGTACTCACGGACACGTTCGTCAATTTCCTTGCGAGATTTCTCAACCATCTCTTCAATTCTCGCAGGGTGAATGCGACCGTCCGCCACCAACTTCTCAAGTGAAGTTCGAGCAATTTCGCGGCGAATAGGGTCAAAGCCTGACAAAATGACCGCTTCCGGTGTATCGTCGATAATGAGATCGATACCGGTCAATGTTTCCAAAGCGCGTATATTACGGCCTTCACGACCAATGATACGGCCCTTCATCTCTTCATTAGGCAGGGTAACAACGGATACCGTCGTCTCCGCCACATGATCGGCCGCACAACGCTGAATCGCCAGCGATATAATGTCACGCGCTTTTTTGTCTGCTTCTTCCTTCGCTTGCTGTTCGATTTCCTTAATCATTTGCGCGGTCTCGTGACGTACTTCCTGCTCCACATTGGTCAAAATAATTGACTTAGCGTCCTCCATTGTCAAGCTAGAAATACGTTCAAGTTCGCTAAGTTGCTGCTTGTAAATGGAGTCAATCTGTTCTTGTGTTTCTTCGATTCTTTTCTCCTTGTTGGCTACAGTTTCTTCTTTGCGTTCTAGCGCTTCTAATTTTTTATCCAGCGACTCCTCTTTCTGGAGCAGGCGTCTCTCCTGACGTTGCGACTCATTGCGCCGCTCGCGGATGTCTTTCTCAGCTTCTGCACGTAGTTTGTGGACTTCGTCTTTCGCCTCGAGTATCGTTTCTTTCTTCTGTGCCTCTGCGTCTTTTTTCGCATTTTCTACGATTTGGACCGCTTCTTGCTCAGCGCTAGAAATTTTGGCCTCGGCAATCGACTTTCGAATAAAATAACCAATCCCAAAGAAAATTGCGCCAACAAGGATACAGATCGGAATCAAGATCCAGATGCTTACACCCATCTTGTTCACCTCCTTGCTGCATACACCAAGGCATTGCTTGGGATGTTATTAGGTTTTTAACCGGTTTCCATACCGTTTCATCATGTTCCATTTTGACGAAATAAATCGTTTCGAATCAACTTTTGGAAGAAAAATCGATTCAAAATTGTGAAGGAATACAACCTCATTTTATCTTTACATAAAATCAGTTGTCAAGCAAAACGCCATCATCTTCCTGCTCTTCGCTGTCCTCGTCCTTCCACTCGATGCCTCGCATCGCTTCCCGCACGATATCTCCCGGAAATCCTCTGCGCATCAGAAAGGCCATGAGCTTGGTCTTGCGCTGCTTCATGTCGCCTTTTATCGCCTTACTTTTCTTCTCTGCTAATCGTTTAGCCGCATTCAGTTCGCTATCCCGATCCAGCTCTGTCAGCGCTTCCGCTGCCACTTCCTTCGGTACACCTCGCTGCTGCAGCTCTTGCCTGATCATAAGCCTGCCCTTAAGTCCGCTGCGCATTCGGCTTGATGCGAATTGACGCGCATATTGTTCATCATCCACAAGTTGCTCCGATTCTAAACGATTGAGCGCGTATTCAATGTTCTCTTCCTGTAGTTCCTTACGGCTCAAATACTGCCCGATGGCTTTCCGAGTACGTGGCTTGGCTCCCAAATAAGCAATGGCAAGCGCGTAAGCCTTATAACGCTCGTCCTCGTTTTTTATTTCTTCGAGCTGCTCCTTCGAAATCATCTGCCCTTTCAGCAGCTGAAAACGAATCAACATGTCTTCGTGTACGGAAAGAAGCGGCTCTTCAGTATCCGTATCAGGAAAAACCAAGTAACGCCTTTTTTCCGTCCGGTCCCGTTTGACCGTCCCGATGATCCATTCGTCTTCCTTGTTCATTTGCTCCATATCCACAGATACGTTCCTCCCTATACAAAAACGTCGCCGCTCCCCGTAGAGAGCGACGAACGCGATAGAGCTTATTCTTCGTCAAAATCCAGTTCGTCCTCATCTTTGTCAGCAGAGAAATTAGCCTGCGAGGCATTTGCAGACAAATTGCTGGCATCCCGAATTTGCTTCTCGATTGCAGCCGCAAGTTCTTTGTTGTCTTTCAAAAATTGTTTGGCATTCTCGCGGCCTTGTCCAAGACGCTCGCCGTTATAGGAGAACCAGGCGCCGCTCTTCTGAACAATTTCCTGTTCAACGCCAATATCAATCAAGCTGCCTTCTCTCGATATGCCTTCACCGTACATAATGTCGATCTCGGCTTGTTTAAACGGAGGCGCGACCTTATTCTTCACAACCTTGATGCGCGTACGGTTGCCGACCATGTCGTTCCCTTGCTTCAACGTCTCGATACGGCGTACATCCAGTCGTACGCTGGAGTAGAACTTAAGCGCACGTCCACCTGGCGTCGTCTCCGGATTGCCGAACATGACGCCGACCTTCTCGCGCAACTGGTTAATGAAGACAGCGATCGTCTTCGACTTCGCGATGGCTCCGGACAACTTCCGTAGCGCTTGCGACATAAGGCGGGCTTGGAGACCAACGTGGGAGTCGCCCATATCGCCTTCAATCTCGGCCTTCGGTACTAACGCCGCAACGGAGTCAATAACGATGATGTCTACCGCGCCGCTTCGTACGAGGGCCTCAGCAATCTCAAGCGCCTGCTCGCCTGTATCCGGCTGCGAGAGCAGCAATTCGTCAATGTTAACGCCTAGCTTGCTAGCGTACAGCGGATCAAGTGCATGCTCCGCGTCGATAAACGCGGCTTGTCCGCCAATACGTTGAACTTCCGCAATGGCATGGAGAGCAACGGTCGTCTTACCCGACGATTCCGGTCCGTACACTTCAATTACCCTGCCTCTAGGCAATCCGCCGATGCCAAGCGCGATATCTAGAGCAAGCGAGCCGCTAGGTACGGTCTCAACCTGCATGTGTGTGGATTCACCCAATTTCATAATGGAGCCTTTGCCAAATTGCTTCTCAATTTGACGAAGGGCGTTATCTAAAGCTGCGCGACGATCCGCCAACTCACTCACATCCTTCACGATTTATATTAGTATAATACCTCATTTCGAACGGGTTGCCAATAGTTTTTTCGAACACACATTCGTAATTTTGCCGTTCCGCCCTCTCCTCCTCACTCCTCCAACTACGAAAAAAGCATAAAAAAACCGCAGCAAAGTATTCTTCGCCACGGTTCTTCCGGTAACTAGGACTAATTATACTCCCAGTTTTGACATTTGACAACAAATATTCGGCATTTTTACGCTTTCAGCGCAAGCCAAAGCCGATATAGAGCCGCCTTTACGGCACGCAAACGGATGATAGACCGTCCCCCGCTTAACTTCGCCGTGTAAACAATTGTATCCTTGCCCCGCTCCGCCACCGCAAAGTAGACTAGGCCGACAGGCTTGCCTTCCGATTCTGCCGGTCCTGCAACGCCGGTCAGTGACACGCCGAAATCGGCATCGGACAAAAGCCGGACATTCTCCGCCATCATTGCCGCCGTTGACTCGCTGATAGCCCCCGGAGCGTCCTTTCCTTCAAGCTGGGACATCGGAATGCCGAGCAACTTGTTCTTCATAACGTTCGTATAGGTGACCACGCCTCCTGCGAACTCCCCACTGCTGCCAGGCACGTTCGTGATCAGCTCGGCAAACAATCCCCCGCTGCAGCTTTCGGCGCTCGCAAGACGGCGTCTGGAGCTTCTGAGAAGCCGTACAATCTCTTCCTCGATCGGAATATCCTCTTGCGCATAGAGATGCTCCCCAATTCGTTCCTTGATCCCCTCTACGGTGGCATCAATCTTCCCGTCTGCCTCCTCAGAGGTTCGCGCTTTTGTCGACACGCGAATGGATACTTCGCCTTCCTTGGCGTAAGGAGCAATTGTAGGGTCGTCTTGTCCTTCAATCAGATCCATCAGCTTCGCTTCCAGATTGGATTCGCCGATTCCCGCAAACTTCAACAGACGCGAGAAGAGCGGAACCTCTTCCCCAAGCATGGAACGGAGCCAGTCTTGAGCCGGTCCTTCCAGCATCGGCTTCATCTCTCTTGGCGGCCCTGGAAGCAGTACATAAAGCGTCCCATCCGCCTCCAGCGCATTCCCTACTGCAAGTCCAGTCGAATTATGAAGCGGCTCGCTCCCTTCAATCATATGGGCTTGCCTGCGGTTGCTTTCCACCATCGCCATTCCTCTTGCAGAAAACATCTCTTCTATAACAGCCATGGACGGTTCATGAATGATCAATTTGCGTCCCAAATACTGCGCCAGCACGTCTTTTGTCAAATCGTCCTGGGTCGGGCCAAGTCCCCCCGTGAATAGGAGCAAATCGGCCCGCCCGCGTCCGATCTCAATCGCTTGCCGTAATCGTCCGGCATTATCGCCGACTACGGTTTGAAAATAAACATCGATGCCGAGCTCCGCCAGCTTCTGGGATATCGCTTGTGCATTCGTATTCACGATTTGTCCAAGGAGCAGCTCCGTGCCCACCGCAATTATTTCTGCTTTCATTGTTGCCCCCTTCTTCAGCACGCTAGCCAATCTCGCTGAAAATGAATGATGATAGGAAAAGCACTCTCCCTATTGGAAAAGTGCTCCCTTTGCATTTGGTCCCTTCTATCACGCTTATTAAGGAGCTAGAAGGATACTATTCGTTATTCCACCGGTATTAGATGCTTGTTTTTCATAAAATAATCAATACCGGAGTAGACCGTTATAATGACAGCTGCCCAGCTTGCAATCAAATCGAACGGAAAGTCGATCAGCGCAAACGGGAAATTATTGATCAGCAATGCAATAATCATCGTGATCTGAATGGCTGTCTTCCATTTGCCCCAGGCGCTTGCCGCCATGACGGAGCCTTCCAGCAGTGCAATTTGGCGCAAGCCTGTTACAGCAAACTCTCGGCTAATAATGATAATGGCGATCAGCGCGTTCAGCTTGTCCATCTCTACAAGCGAGATCAGCACAGCAGCAACAAGCAGCTTGTCGGCCAACGGATCAAGCAGCTTGCCAAGATTCGTAACAATCTTGTTTTTGCGCGCAATATAACCGTCCAGACCGTCTGTGCTGGCTGCAATAATAAAGATAAGCGCCGCCACAATCTGATTATATGTAATCTCAAAATCCGAGAAGCTGAGCGTGCCCAAGTCCAACTTTATAAGCAGGAAAAACATGATGACTGGGACAAGGAAAATTCTTGCCAGCGTAATTTTATTCGCTAAGTTCACGCGATACCCTCCCCGGAAAGGTCAAACTCATACGCGTGCGTAACACGTACTTTTTGTATGTTTCCAATCTTTGCACGGCAGCTCGAGATGAACGCCTCGCCGTCAATCTCCGGCGCATCATCCATCGTTCTGCCAATATAGACGTCGCTGCCGTCGTCGTAAAGCTCCACCAGCACGTTCATTTCCTGTACTTCTACCAACCGAAAGCCGCATTCGTGGATTAAGCCTGACATGATTTCGGAGTCGACCAAGTTTTTCCCGCAGCAAAGCGTGACAACTCTCACTCGTTCAGTCATTTGTCTATCGCCAATCCCTTCCAAACGCTTTAGCGGTAATTCGTAAATTGAAGCTCTACGGGCAGATCAGCACCTCTTAGCAAGGCCATAACTGCTTGCAGATCGTCACGGCTTTTTCCAGTTACACGAATTTGATCGCCTTGAATCTGGCTTTTCACTTTAAGCTTGGAATCGCGAATCAGTATGTTGATTTGTTTGGATATATCCTGCTCAATCCCTTGTCTGAGCTTAATGCGCTGCTTGACCGTGCCGCCAGACGCGCCTTCGAGTTTCCCGTAATCCATATTTTTTATCGGAACTCCGCGTTTGATCATTTTGGATTGCAGAATGTCGATCACGCTTTTCAACTTATATTCATCGTCCGAACCTACGACCAGCTCGTCTTTCTCCAGCGCAATGCTGCTTTTGCTGCCCTTGAAGTCGAATCGCGTCTCGATCTCTCGCTCCGCTTGCGTAATCGCATTAGACAACTCTTGCATATCCACCTTTGAAACAATATCGAACGAGCTTTCTGAACTCATTACATTCTCCCCTTTGCTATGTAATACAGGCCGGGTCTATTCGCTCGTAAGCGAATTCTGTGCTTCTCCCTGACCTTCTCCTTCGCCCGTTGTGCCGCCTGCTGTCGTCCCTTCGGCATCATCTGCTTTCAATGGATTTATGAGCAGCTGCTTGGAGCTTGAACGATCCCCGTCCGGAACAAGTACACCATCGACCCATACTTCCGTAAAGTCGGCGCGCCCTACATTAATATATAGCCTTGTCGTTAGGTCAAATGTCAAGACCTCACCGTCTTCAGCATTCGTATAATACAGCTTTTTCCCCGATTTGCTGACTTCTTGAACGCCAACCCAGTTGCGTCCGCCCTTAATTTTAAGCTCGACCTTATGAATGACGCCCGCGGGACCGATATCATACATATCGACATTTCCTACTTTGCTGTTGAAAGTAACCGTTGTCGGCTCCTTCGCAGGCGGCGGAGGCGTTGGCGAGGCAGGCGGCGCGCTAGTCGTTGTGGTTGGATCCGGCGTGCTTGAGCTAGTGGTAATGGGAGTGTTGTCGGCTTTGCCAGGCGATTCGTCTTTCTTGTTTATGACAAAATACCAGACCACTACAATGATCAGAATAAGAAATAACCACATCACCAAATTAAAGCCAATTTTCCCTAACCGTTCGGATGCATGCGACTTTACCTTTCGCGGCTTGCGTACCGGAATAGGCTCTGTTGTCGTCTCTACAGCTGGTGCCGGCACTTCATGCTGATAAAGCCTGAGCACCTCATCCGGGTCGAGTCCGACGGCCTCTGAATAGTTTTTCACGAATGCGCGCACGTAAAAAGTGCCCGGCAATACGCTGTAATCGCCCGATTCGATCGCTTCCAAATATCGTTTTCTAATTTTGGTCAACTCTTGAATATCATCAAGAGACAAGCCCTTTTCATCTCTCGCCTTGCGTAGCAATGCGCCAAGTTCAGACATAGTTATGCCTCCTTCCGATTAGATTAGAAATCGTCCGAATAGTTGGCAGTGAACGAATCGTATGTAATTTCCTCATCGGGTGTATTGCGCAGCTCGATAATAATATCGAAATGACTGTAATCGTAATGAGATTCCTTCACAAAAATGTCCGGGTGCTCGATTACTTTCGTCGACGGCATCGCCATAATCTCCTGCAAGAGCGAATGATGCCTTTCATTCGAACGTATCGTGCTTACGATTCCGTCAATAATAAAGATATTGTTCGGCTGCATTTCCTCTTCGGATAATTGGCTTCGCACGGTCTGCCGGAGCAGCGTGGAAGATACGAAAGCCCAACGTTTGTTGGAGCAGACGCTCCCTGCAATGATGGACTCCGTTTTGCCGACTCGCGGCATGCCCCGCAAGCCTATCACTTGATTGCCCTCTCGCTTGAATACTTCCCCAAGAAAATCAACCAGCAAGCCTAACTCGTCCCTTACAAAACGAAAGGTTTTCCGGTCATCGGAATCCCTCTCGATGTAGCGTCCATGACGCACAGCCAAGATATCTACGATAGTAGGGGCTCTAAGCTTGTTCACTGTAATATTGTCCACCTTCTGCAGCATTTTGCCCAGAAGCTCGATCTTTTCTTCATCATTGGTTTGAAGCAGCATGCCTCGCGTACGATCCTCTACCCCGTTAATCGTCATAATGTTAACTTCCAGCATACCGAGCAAGGACGCGATGTCACCAAGCAAGCCAGGGCGGTTCTTATGTATCTTGTATTCCATATACCATTGTTTCGTTTCCACCGATGTCACCGTCCTAAACCTGAATAATAAAGAGTATAAGGGCAAAAATCAAGTCGCTCGACAATAAAGCTTGTCTTAATCATCTATTCTACAATTTTCGTCATTATCCTGCAACGACACAAAACATTGCAGAAAAGCCTCCGCATATGGAGGCTTTCCTGCTGGCCGGTATAAGTGCTACGATTTCTCGACGAATCTGACCATCAGCCTTGCGATCGTCTTGCGTTCCGTTTCGTCGCCTAAATCCCAAAGCTCCTTCAATACACGTTCTTCATCGTTTTTAGGATCGACTTTTTCGTCAAGGAAGGAACCGATTTCGAACGCCAGATTGGCGATCGTATCTTCAGTCAGTCCCATCTTCTTCGCTTGCGATACGCGATCGGCCAAAAAATGTTTCCATGTATCGAAATTTGTCAGGACAGTTGACATTGCTCTTCGCCTCCTAAGTTGGTCTGGAAAAGAATCATCAACAGTCCTTATTGTGCGCACTTCAGAATGGACTTATTCAATGCTATTTATAATGACGATGCCTTTACGTATGCCAGCCGCCATTGGGGCTTATGATTTGTCCCGTAATATAAGATGATTCCGGCAATGAAAGGAAATAAACGAGAGAAGCGATTTCTTCGGCTGATCCGAAGCGTCCCGCAGGAATCTCCTGTTGAAGAGCATCCTTCTCCTCTTGATTGAAACCACTCATCATCAGCGTGTCCACAACTCCAGGTGCAACCGCATTTACGGTAACGCCGGATGGCGCAAGCTCCTTGGCCAGCGCCTTCGTGAACGCGTTCATGCCGCCTTTCGTCGTGGAATACAACACTTCGCATGATGCGCCGGACATGCCCCATACAGATGAGACATTGATAATACGACCATAACGCTGCGCAATCATATTCGGCATAAACAACTGTGTGCTGAGAAACATGCCTTTCAAGTTGACGGACATAACATCGTCCCATTCTTGTTCTGTCACATCCGCCAGCATCCCATAATGTGATATGCCGCCATTATTAACCAGAATATCGGGACGAATATCGTGGCTCTCCAGCTTGTCGCGCATACGCGACAGCTGATCTCGCGAACGCAGGTCCGCTGAAATCGTCATAACATTTGCGCCAAGCGCCATGCACATTCTCGCCGTCTCATTGGCACTTTCATGGGATTCCAAGTAATGGAGCACGATATTGACCCCTTCCGAGGCAAAACGCTTCGCAATCGCAGCGCCTATGCCCCGGCTCCCCCCGGTGATCAATACCGTTGTCTCCTGCAAAGTCTTCATACTGTAGCTTTCGGCTTCTCCACAATGGATACCGCCAATTGCTCAAAATCAAAATGCTCGCGAAGCCGATTGTTCACTTCTTCAAGCGTACAGGTCTCATAGAAACCGAGTACGTCGAACATATCGCTGTCGCGAAACCGATAACGGGTAAATTCGCCCGCAATGGATTCAGGGGAGTTCAACATACGAAGATAGCTGCCGATTTTTTTGCGTTTCGAGCGCTCGAATGCCGATGATTCAATACCTTGGCCTATAGCAGCCGTAATGCCGGAGCGCAACGCTTCAATTAACGCGTCCGGGTCAGGCGTGTCGCCCCCAACAACGGAAAATGCATAATTGCTGCTGGAGTTGTATTCATGACCGAATGAATCGGATATTAAATTTTGCTCATAAAGCGATTGGTACAGCTTGGAGCTAGGTCCAAGCAAAGCTTCAAGCATCAGCTTTGTAGTAACCTCGTTGCGAAGCAAGTCGTCACCCGTCAAGCCCACTTTCTTCTCCTTAAACCCTAGCATGCATTTAGGAAGCGAGACCGACAATTGTGCCACTTTGCGCGGGATTTTCACATGAACAGGTTCTTCATCAAAGTACCGCTCGATCTGACCTTGCGGCTGGACGTTTTTCGCTTGCTGGTTCGCCTTCACCAGATCAAAAATTTCCTTCGCATCCACTCCTCCAACAACAAACAGCAGCATATTGGACGGATGGTAGAACGTCTCATAACAACGGTACAAGGTTTCCTTGTCAATCTGATAGATGGACTCAACCGTACCGGCGATATCGATGTGTACGGGGTGATTGTGGTACAAAGCGTCAATAAGCCCGAAGTATACACGCCAATCCGCATTGTCCTTATACATATTGATTTCTTGCTCGATGATGCCCTTTTCCTTATCCACATTAGTGTCTGTAAAATAAGGCTTCTGTACAAAGTTGATCAGCGTCTCCAAATTGGCATGGATTTGCTCCGTCGCCGAAAAGAGATATACCGTCCGATCAAATGTCGTATATGCGTTCGCCGAAGCGCCTTGTGAAGCGAATACAGCAAAGATATCGCCCTCCGGCTCTTCGAACATTTTATGCTCCAAGAAATGTGCGATGCCGTCAGGCACTCGAATCGGCTCTTCACTGCCAACGGAGAAACGATTATCGACAGAACCATATTTGGTGGAAAAGGTAGCATACGTTTTCTGGAAGCCTTCCTTCGGCAGGACGATCACCTCCAGGCCGTTATCCAGCACTTCGCGGTACAGCTTCTCCTGCACCTTCGAATAATTCAGCGTCTCCATCTCTTATGCCTCCTTTCGGTCGCGCAGGAAGTAGACGATGTCGAGCTGAACCCGCTTCGCCACTTCTACGATATCGTCTGCGGTAACACCCTGAACTTGCTCCAGCAGCTGTGCCGATGTTCTCTCATTACCAGTCAGGACGCTGTTGAAATCATAAGATAACATCTCATATGCGGAGTCCTGAAGCTCTCTGAGATGACCTGAAATCATCGCTTTGGTCTGATTCATCTCAAGCTCGGACAGCTCTCCATTAGCCATGCTCTCAAGTTGCTGCTTGATGATAGCAACCGCTTTTTCATAATGGTTGAATTCAATGCCCGACTGAATGGTACAAATCCCTTTGTGCCCATCCAGTCTGGAAGCCGCGTAATAGGCCAGGCTTTCCTTCTCCCTCACATTAATGAACAGCTTGGAGTGCGGGTATCCGCCTAAGATGCCATTGTACATGAGCGCCGCAGGGTACAGCTTGTCGTCATAACCGATGCCCGTACGCAATCCCATATTGAGCTTGCCTTGACTGACATCCAGTTCATCCACGACGTACTTGACCTCCTGAACGTCTTGATTGACATCCGGCTTGGAATAGCTCGCAGGTGTGCCCGTCTTCAGCTTGAATGCCTGACCTACCAGCTTCGTCACTTCCTCGAGCGAGGTGTCACCTACGACATACAAATCCAATGCGGCACGGTCGAGCCATTCTTCATAGTGGCGGAACAGCGCATCCGGCTTGATGCCATCAATTTCATCCAGCTTGCCGAGCGGATGAAGTCTATATGGCTCATTCGCGCACATCTCCTCCAGACAGCGTTCCGCAGCATAACGGATTTTATCATTGACGATCGCTTCTAGTCTTTTTCTTAACGTCGCTTTTTCCGCTTCAACGTATTTGGCGCGGAAACCGCCGTTCTCTACACAGGGGTCAGTCAATGCTTCTCCCAGAAATTGCAGCGAAGCAGCAAGCAACGACTGCTCGGAGCTTACGAACTGCTCATTAATGACATCCATCCGGAATTGAACGATCTGTGAATCGCCTCGTTTATATACATCGAATCCGAAACCTGCTCCGTACATATCATCCAGCTTTTCGCGGAACGCGATGGTTTCTGGCGTTCCCGCCGTTCCTCGGCGCAGAACGAAGGGAATGAGAGCAATTGGCGTTACCGTATCTTCGCTTAACGGAACACCGGCAAACAAAGATATCGCAAACGTCTTGAATCGTTTCGTTGGCAGCACATGCAGCCTGATACGCTGCAACTGGCCCCTTTGGAATAAGGTCACGCGGTTTGCTCCCTTCATAGATGCCGTTTTTTCCATTTTAACCTAATGGAAATGGAAGAAGCAACCGCTTCTGCGCTCACGCAGAAGCGGCTGCTTCCCTTATCCCAGGCGTATCTGACGGCATGTTTACATACAGAAAATATGCTTTCCAATCGTCTTCACCTGTGGCCTGGTCCATATCCAAGCCGAGGTTGCCGTAACGGGATTGAAGTAATAGAGACAGCCTCCGCTGGGATCCGAACCATTGATGGCGTCCATGACCGCATCTCTTGCCCTCGCATTCGGCGTAAGGTAGATCTGGCCATCAGCCACTGCCGTAAAAGCACGCGGCTGAAAAATAACGCCATAAACGCTATCAGGGAAGCTTGGTGACTTTACTCTATTCAGAATAACGGCAGCCACCGCCACCTGACCTTCATAAGGCTCGCCCCTCGCTTCGCCATAGACGGCGTTGGCCATAATTTGAATGTCATTCTCGGATAGGCCAAGCTTGTTGGATGGCGCCAAGTTGCTTCCGGAGCCCGCTCCGCCGCCATCACTGCTTCCGCCGGACGGCGCTCCTCCGGAACCTCCACCGGCTGTTCCGCCGGGCTTCCAGGCTTTTGTGGCGTTAACGAGCTTCTTCTTCGTGTCTGCACCAACAAGGCCATCCGATTTCAGTCCAAATTTCCATTGAAACCATGTTACCGCACCTTTGGTTTTGGAACCGAATACGCCATCTATCTTCCCGTTGTAGAAACCGAGAAATGTAAGGCGTCCTTGCAGCTCATGTACATCCTGGCCTGTTGATCCAACCTTAAGTGTCGCATTGCTGAACGTTTCCGCCGATTCGAGACTCTTTCCTTTGAATAGGGAGAAGGTGCCGCATACGAGCAGAACGATGATCAAGGTCACCGCTAACAAACGATTTCTCATGTAGGGATCTGCCTTTCTCTTGCAAGTTAGTTCGCTTTAGGTAGCGTTACCTAACTCTAGTATGAGAAAGTTCCCCAGCTTCTATGCAATGGAAAATCTGATTCGGTTATGAGCTGACGCGGCTCGCTTGCAATTGCTCCAGCGACATAAGCACCTCGCGAGGTTTGCTGCCCTCATAGGGTCCGACCACGCTTCTTGCTTCCATCTGGTCAATCATTCTTGCCGCCCGCGTATACCCTACACGCATTCTGCGCTGCAGGAGAGATACGGAAGCTTGCTTCGCTTCAACGACGATTTGGACGGCCTGATCGTACAGCTCATCCAGCATCATATCAGGATCTTCTGTCTCCTCTTCAATCTCTGGCACCAGATCTTCCTTATAGACGGCTTCGCCTTGATCGCGAGCGAAGGCGACCAGCGCTTCAACCTCTTGATCGGACAGGAAAGCACCCTGCACACGAATTGGCTTCGACATGCCGACAGGCAGGAACAGCATGTCTCCTCTGCCCAGAAGCTTCTCAGCGCCTGCCATATCCAGAATCGTTCTGGAATCCACCTGCGAGGAAACGCCAAACGCAATTCGCGATGGAATATTGGCTTTAATGACACCCGTAATAACATCGACCGACGGACGCTGTGTCGCAATGATAAGATGAATACCGGCTGCGCGCGCCATCTGAGCAAGCCTTGCTATGGAATCCTCAACATCTCCCGCAGCAACCATCATCAAATCCGCAAGCTCGTCCACGATAACGACAATATAAGGGAGTACGGCTGCCGGATTGTCCCCCATCAGCGTGTTGTAACCTTCGATATTGCGCGTAGATGACTTGGAGAACAGCTCATAGCGCTTCTCCATCTCCACAACGATCTTCTTCAGTGCAAGCGACGCCCTGCGCGGGTCCGTCACAACAGGCGCAAGCAAATGCGGTATGCCGTTATATATATTGAGCTCGACCATCTTGGGGTCGATCATCAGAAACTTCACTTCTTCAGGATTCGCTTTGTACAAAATGCTTGTAATGATGCCGTTAATACATACAGACTTGCCTGAGCCTGTAGCGCCCGCTACGAGCAAGTGGGGCATCTTCGCCAAGTTGCCGACGATCGTCTGGCCAGAGATATCTCTTCCGAATGCAATAGATAGTTTGGAGGCAGAATTATGGAAAGCCGGCGTTTCCATCACTTCTCTCATCGTAACGACTGACACTTCCATATTCGGAACCTCGATGCCGATTGCCGACTTACCTGGAATAGGCGCTTCCATCCGTACATCCTTGGCAGCCAGCGCAAGAGCAATGTCATCCGTCAAGCCAACAATTCGGCTAACCTTGACGCCTGTCGCCGGCTGCACTTCATAGCGGGTAACAGCAGGTCCACGAACAACGTCCAATACTTTGGCCCGTACACCGAAGCTCTCCAGCGTAGCTTCAAGCTTCCGCCTGGAATCGTACATATCCGTAGCATCCGATCCTTTGGCCAGGCCGCTTGGTTTATGAAGCAGTGTGAATGGAGGCAGTCGGTATGGCTTGGATGCTGACTCCTCTCCGCCGATAGGCCTTCTTGGGACAGAGATCCCTGCATCCCCATCAGCATTAATCGCTTCGGAAGACAACTGTGGCTGATCGCTGGATTCTACAAGCTCTCCCCCTTCAGCATCCTCTTCTGCAGAGGAATCGGCTATAGGCAACGAGTCTGCCGGCAGATCCGCTAGCTCCTCTGTACGAGGCCAAGCCGCTTGTTCCTCCCTATCTGGGATATCCGATTGTTCGGTTGCCTCTAACTCCGTATGTAATGGCGAATCGTCTTCATGAACTGGAGCATCCCATGGAGGCGTCGTATCGTTGACAGCCCTATTATCCATTTGATTCTCTGCCGGATGCTGGCCGGATCGTTCCCATTCTCCAGCAAGCTCGCTTTCCCAGGCTGGTCTGACATCCATCTCTTCGCGATCATGCTGTGAAAGCTGCCATTCGTCGTGTTGATCCTGGACTTTGGCTTCCGGCTGTCCTTCCTGCTTCCAAGCGAAAAATAGAGATCTCTTTTTCCGTGGAGGAGCAGCCTGGTAGCCCTCATCATCTTCGATCGTACCGACCTCGTCATTACGCTGCACTTGGGCGGCAACAATAGCTACTTTCGCAGCCTTCCGCTTCAGTATGGCGCTTCGCTTCGCCATCAACAGCTTGAACATGCGGGCCCCCCGCTTGCGTACAACCCCGAACAGCTCTACGTAGGATTTCCCCGTTATTAGCATGAGGGAAATCGCAAACATCACAATATTGATAATTAGAGCGCCGTAATAGCCGAATAGCATAAACAACAAGGAATACTGAACAGCTCCAATATAACCGCCGCTGATCGTTTTATCTCGGATGGAAATGTCATTAGCTGGAGATACAGAGATCAATTGTTCTCTTAGGTCCGTGCCAAGCGTGCTCATAATGACGCCGCCGGATAATGCTTCACGCTCCACGCCTGCAAATCTCATGTTCACTTCCGAGATAGAGCTGCTTAACGTGAATGCAAGCACAAGAATCAATAAGCCTGTTCTCCTGTTTGACCACGTCTTGGGCCATGCCCGCTTAACCATGACACTTAGCCCTACGTAGATGCCTACGAGGGCCAGAACAAAATAAAACTTGCCGAGCGCAAGCCCGAACAGCTTGGACAAAGCGCGGCCCACAGCAGCTTCGCCGGATAGCGCAATAATCGATATCGTAATAAGCAATATGCCGTATACTTCATATTTTAATTGTGCGCCAATAGATTTCTTACGTCTCTTTTTCTTCGCCAATTCCGTCACCTCTGGTCTACCATTATAACACAGATATTGGTTAAGAGGCTACGGAAGAGATCTAAAATGAGAACACTTATTCCTCAAATGTATGGTAAGGAATAAGCGCTCCCGGCATCAACGCAGGATTCAAATAATCATGAAGACTGCAATCCAGCAGGCGAACGATTTTTCCCATACCCGGTGCAATCGGTACGACTTGCATTTTGATCCCCTTTACCGTTACTTCGTGCATCGGCTCGGCCTCTTCGTTATGAATGCCTTGCAGCACCAACTCAAGCGGCATGATCGTATGCAATGTCATTGCGGCACACCTCCCGGACCCGGCATCGACATGGAAGCTCTCCTCATTTCAATCATGGCATTCAATTCACGAAGCGCATGTCCCAGACCGCCAACCGCATCGATTAATCCATGCCGAACAGCATCCGTACCGATTACAGTGGTTCCGATATCTCGCGTCAATTCGCCTGTCTTGAACATCAATTCCTTGAAAGTATGCTCCATCACATTGGAATGCGATGTTACGAACCGAACGACCCTTTCTTGCATTTTATCCAAATATTCAAAGGTCTGCGGCACACCGATGACCAGTCCGTTCATCCGAATGGGATGGATCGTCATCGTTGCGGTCTCCGCAATAAACGACTTATTGCCCGCTACCGCAATCGGAACGCCGATGGAATGGCCGCCTCCAAGCACGAGCGTAACTGTCGGCTTGGATAAAGAAGAGATCATCTCCGCAATGGCGAGTCCCGCTTCGACATCCCCGCCTACCGTATTGAGTACGACTAGAACCCCTTCGATCTTGCCATTCTGCTCTGCTGCGACAAGCTGTGGAATAATATGTTCGTATTTGGTCGTTTTGTTTTGCGGGGGCAGAATAAGATGTCCTTCCACTTGGCCGATAATCGTCATGCAAAAGATATTCGATTCCGTCGGCGCAGGCGTAACCGCTGTACCTAGCTGTTGGATGTTCTCTACGACACTGCCCATCTTTTTCTTATCATCCGGCAGCGTCTCGGGCTGTTCACTTGTAAACCCTGGTGGTTCATATGGATTTGTCATAAGGTCATGTCCCCTTTCATGGCAATGAATAGCTCGTCATAGTATGGAATAGAGCCGTTTTTTTATACCATGCCTTTGAGCAGGAACATCTCAAGTGATCGCTGAACCTAACAAAAACGCTCTTTCATCCTATGCGGATAAAAGAGCGCTTCATCGGTGATGGGTTCACGTTGCTTACACTTCCATAATAATCGGCAGTATCATTGGACGGCGACGCGTTTGTTCATATAGGAATCTACCGAGTGCATCCTTCACATTGGTCTTCAGGGATGCCCACTCGTTTACTTTATCGTTCATCAGTTTGTTCAATGTTGATGTCACGATACGGTTCGCTTCATCCAGAAGTCCTTCCGACTCGCGTACGTAGACGAACCCGCGGGAGATAATATCCGGTCCGGACATAATCGTTCCGTCTTGTTTGCTAAGCGTAACCACAACAACAAGAATGCCGTCCTGGGACAGAAGCTTGCGATCGCGGAGTACGATATTGCCTACGTCCCCTACGCCAAGACCGTCAATAAGTACATTGCCGGCTTGAACTTTGGAGCCTTTGCGAGCGTTGCCGCCCTGGAATTCTACGGTATCGCCGTTGTCGACGACAAATATATTTTCACGTTCCATACCGATTGCTTCACCAAGCTTAGCGTGCTGACGCAACATGCGATATTCGCCGTGAATCGGAATGAAGTACTTAGGTTTGATGAGGTTCAGCATAAGCTTCAGCTCTTCTTGGCTGCCGTGACCGGATACGTGTACGCCGGATACGGAACCCGGACCATAGATCACGTTCGCGCCAAGACGGAACAATTCATCCACCGTACGACCTACATAACGCTCGTTGCCTGGAATTGGCGTCGCGGCAATGATCACCGTATCCCCTGGCAAAATATCAACTTTGCGATGCGTAGAGCGTGCCATGCGTGTAAGCGCCGACATTGGCTCTCCTTGACTGCCTGTACACAAGATGACAACACGATCGGCCGCAAGCTTGTTAACCTCTTCCGGCTCGATAATCATGCCTTCCGGAATGTTCAGGTAGCCAAGATCGGAAGCAATGCTAACGACGTTGACCATGCTGCGACCTACGACGGCAATCTTGCGGCGAGTTGCGATCGAGGCGTTAATAATTTGTTGAATACGGTGTACGTTTGACGCGAATGTCGCAACAACGACACGTTGAGTCGACTTGCGGAAAATATCTTCCAGCTCTTCTCCGACATTGCTCTCCGAAGGCGTATAGCCTGGACGTTCAGCGTTTGTGCTGTCGGACAATAGAGCCAGTACGCCACGGCTGCCGATTTCAGCGATGCGCTGAAGATCAGCAAACTGATCATTGACCGGTGTGTGGTCGAATTTGAAGTCGCCCGTATGAACGACAATGCCTTCCGGCGTTTCCAGGCAGACACCTACGGAGTCCGGAATACTATGGTTTGTTTTGAAGAAGCTTGCAAGGATCGAGCCCATTTGGATTTCAGATTCAGCATTGATGAGAATACGCTTCGTCTCGCCAAGCAAACCTGCTTCCTTGAGCTTGCCTTCAATAAGGCCGAGCGTAAGCTTCGTACCGTATATCGGCACGTTCAAGTGCTTGAGAACATACGGCAATCCGCCAATATGGTCCTCGTGACCATGCGTAATGAGAATGCCGCGAACCTTGTCGCGATTCTCTGTGAGATAGGATATATCCGGAATGACAATATCAATGCCGAGCATGTCCTCTTCTGGGAATTTCAGGCCGGAGTCAACAACGACAATATCGTTGTTGTACTGAATAACGTACATATTTTTACCAATCTCGCCTACTCCGCCTAGTGCAAATATAAGCAGCTTATCCTGGTTGTTCTTTTTAGACAAGTGGATCTATACCTCCTACAGTAATGTAATGTGGAAAAAACAAATAAACTTACAATCTATGCGTAATACAATAAACGTCAGATGCCGCTCTGACGATCATTTCTTCATCTTCAATTTTGCCGCACCCATTCACTTGTTCTCATTATACATGATGAAAAAGCTGGAACACAAGTCATACAATTTAATCCCTGCAAACTTATTGCGATTACCCCCTTCAAAACATAAAGCCGATGCTGTATGCATCGACTTTATCACGGAGATTGCTATAATTTACAGAACCAGATCGCGCAAAAATTTGGATTCGGATTCGTTCACGTCAACAAGCGGCAGACGGACGGAACCGACTGGAAGTCCCTTCAAACCTAACGCATGTTTCACAGCGACCGGATTGGGAACCGGGTGAGGACAATGGAACAGTCCTTTGAAGATCGGGAACAGCTCGCCGTTCAAACGGGCCGCTTCTGCTACTTGACCGCTCAGATAAGCCGAGATCAATTGCTGCATCTTCGCACCTACAATATGGCTTGCAACACTTATGATGCCATAAGCGCCAACAGAAAGTGCAGGTAACGTTGCGCTGTCGTCACCACTGTACACTTGGAAGCCTGCTGGAGCCTCCCTTATAATTTGCGTCAGCTGATCCGTTGACGCGCAGTCTTTTGTCGCGACTACATTATCAATTCGAGCGAGCTTGAGCGTCGTCTGTACGGACAGATTAACTCCAGTACGACCTTCTACATTATAGAGGATAATAGGCAGCTTGGTAGCTTGAGCGACCGCGCTGAAGTGCTGGTACAGTCCTTCCTGCGAAGGCTTGTTGTAGTATGGAGTAACGAGCAGAATACCGTCTACGCCGCATGCCTCTGCCGCTTGCGTCAGATGGATCGTATGCGCCGTATTGTTGCTGCCGGTTCCGGCAATGACTTTGCTGCGACCCGCTGTGTGCTTCACGACAAATCGGAACAATTCCAGCTTTTCTTCATCCGAGAGCGTTGGAGATTCTCCCGTAGTGCCTGCAACAACCAGACTGTCGCTCTTCTGCTCCTCTATCAAATAATCGACTAGCTTCCCAGCTGTATGCCAATCAATTAGTCCATTTGCGTCGAACGGTGTTACCATTGCAGTGATCAATCTTCCGAATTCCATCTGGGATCCTCCTCAAAAGTTAGCGGTAAGCATTGTATCGTATTATAGCATGATTGCCTCTTGTTACTCTATAATCCTATCGGTGAAGATCGAATTTGGCATGCAAGGCGCGAAGTGCTTTGGCCATATCGGTTTCTTGAACCAAAACCCATATCGTCGTGTTGGAATCGGCGGACTGCATGATGGTAATGCTCTGCTCCGTTAAAGCCTCAACGATGCGAGCCATCACGCCGGGTTGACCATTCATCCCCCCGCCTATGACAGATATTTTGGCGCAGCCATGCACAGCATCAGGCGTGAAGCCCCCTGCTTCCAGCAGCTCAAGCGCTTGCCGGGCATCCTTGTCGAATACGGTGTACACCGCTCCGCTTGGCGTGACATTAATAAAATCAACACTGATATGGTGTCTGGCCATTGTTTGAAACACTTGAAGCTGCATGTCCGTCCGGCCATCCAGCGCCTTGACGCTTATTTGGGTAACCCCCGCCACATGGGCGATTCCTGTCACCGCTCGATCCTTAAACACATACTCGCCTTTGGCCGATAGTTGATCAGTCACCAGCGTACCTGTTCCGTCAGAGAACGTAGAGCGGACTCGTACCGGAATATGAGCTTGTTGCGCGATCTCTACTGCACGCGGGTGAATGACTTTGGCCCCTTGTCTAGCCATGTTGCCGATCTCGGCATAACCTACGACATCAAGCGGCCTGGCCTCGCTCACAATACGGGGATCGGCTGTCAATATGCCGTCCACATCGGTGTAAATATCAATCATTTCAGCTCGCAACGCTGCGCCAAGCGCCGTTGCAGATGTATCGCTGCCCCCGCGTCCAAGCGTTGTAATATCGCCCTTCGACGTTACGCCTTGAAACCCAGTCACAACAACGACCTTCTCATCTTGGAGCAACTGTAGCAGCCGATCTGTCCCTATGGACTTGATCCGCGCTGAACCAAATTGCTCATCGGTCAGAATCCCCGCTCCACCGCCGGTTAAGGCGGCTGCCGGAATGCCCTGGGATTGAAGCATGCTGCATAAAACAGCTGCGGAGATCAACTCTCCGCAGCCAAGCAGCATATCCAGCTCGCGTGCGGGCAATGAATTGCCGTTGTCGCGAATAAGCGAGAGCAGCGTATCCGTCGCATACGGCTCGCCTCTTCGGCCCATAGCCGAGACGACGACCACGACAGCATAACCGCTCTCCCGCTCTCTTGCAATATGATGAATAACACGTTCTCTTGCATAATCGGTTGATAGCGAGGTTCCCCCGAATTTCTGAACCAAAATCCGCATACCGTCAGCCTCCATCATCGACCGAAGACGAGAGCAGCATTATACCCGTGTCTTATCCATTAACCCTTTGCGATGTGTTCGTCAATCAAAGCTTCATTCTATGCTGCGCCTTAAAGCAGGTTGTCGGAGACGATCCGCGTAGTCAAGAACCTCATCCTGTAAGAGGTCATAACATGCGGCCAACCAATACGTCAGACTTAGCTGCCGCATCTGTTGCAAGCGGGTACTGCTGATGGGCAGAATCTCGCCTAAGCGTTACGCTCGGCGCCTGCTTGCAGCTGCTTGACATCTTCCAGTTCATAGTTGTCTATCCGTTCGACATAGACCGATACAAAATATCTATGCGACTTTGAGGATTAGCGCTGGGATCCTCTATGCCTCTCAGCTTTCTAAATACGCCTTATGCGGATCAACTAGCGTTACGTCCCCTCCCTCAACGTTTAACTCATGAATGCCGCTCGATTAGCAATGGTTGAAGCTGCTTGCCCTGCAGGGCTGCTTCACACGCTTCCAAGACCAGATCCATTCTGGCAACCAGGGAATTAGGCTTCTGAATCGGATTGTCCTGGCCGAACGGCACAAAATATATATGTTTAGCCACTAATAGCTTCGCTATGTTAGCAGCATTCAACCCAAGTCCATCATTCGTCGAGATGGCCAACACAACGGGACGTCCATTGCGCATCTGCGCTTTGGCGGCCATTAGTACTGCGCTATCTGTAATCGCATTCGCTAGCCTGCTGGTCGTATTGCCCGTACAGGGCGCTATCGTCAGAACGTCCAATAATTTCGAAGGACCAAGCGGCTCAGCTTGAACGATCGTTGAAATAATTTCATTGCCCGTAATACCGGTAAGCTGCTCCTGCCATTCCTTAGCCGTGCCGAATCTCGTATCCGTCGTTATGAGCGTATTCGACACGATTGGCACAACATTGGCCCCCGCATCGACAAAACGCTTAATCTCCGGCATCACTTCGGCAAATGTGCAGTGAGAGCCCGACAGGGCATAGCCGACCGTAATTCCGTTCCAATTCATATCCCATTCCCCCGCTTAATTGTATCGTCCATGATCAACTGACTTAAGCAATCCGCTATGATGCGTCCAGCTGTCTTAGGAGCGACGATACCGGGAAGTCCGGGTGCAAGCATCGCTTTAATTCCACGTTTCTCCGCGAAGCGAAAATCCGTTCCGCCAGGCCTCGACGCAAGGTCGATAATGACGGCCCGAGATGGTAAATTTGCGATAATTTGCGCTGTGACTATCATAGTCGGAATTGTATTAAAAAGCAAGTCGATACTGCCCACATTTTGCAGCAAATTGGCCATGTAGAAGGGCTCGAAGCCCATCTCGGATGCTCTTGCATAATGCTCGGATCGTCTGACTCCAACCTTCACTTTTGCCCCTAAACCTTGCAGTGATCTTGCCATCGTAAATCCTGTTCGTCCGAAGCCAAGCACCATAGAGCTCGACCCGTGTAACGTAATATCGGTATGCTGAATCGCCATCATCAACGCGCCTTCTGCTGTCGGAATGGAATTATAGATCGCCACATCGTCACGATCGAACAATTCTACCAGCGAAAGTCCTCTTGACTCGCATAGTTGCCGCAAGTAGGGCTTTGCCATTCCTGTATAAACAGTGCAATGCTGCGGCAGTCTCGCGAAATGCGCCTCTGTCAGCTTCATTTCACGATCGCTGAACACAGCATGGATTAACCCTTGGTCGTCTGTCCCCACCGCCGGCAGCAGCAAAGCATCTACACCCTCGAACAGCGATTCATCGAACTCTGCATGCATGGCGCCATCCAGCGAAGAATGCAGTCCGTCAAACCCGCAAACGGTAATGGCAGCATCCAGCTCGCTCAGCTTGCGAATCACTTCCAACTGCCTCGCGTCGCCGCCAAGCAGCAGCACTTGAACGCCAGTTAACATCGGGCTTCACTCCCTTCTGGCCAATAGATATGTACTATCGTATGCGTGCGCCCAAAGGGGGGTGAAGGAACAACAAAAAAAGATCGGAGCTCTATCGCCCCGATCTTCCCATTATTTCCTATTGGTCATTTTCCCTTACTTTACGCCTGTATGTCCGAATCCGCCCGCTCCGCGAACGGTATCCGGCAGTTCCGTTGCTTCCTCGATTACTACTGCGGGAACCTCCTGGAATACCATCTGCGCAATTCGCTCTCCGCGCGTAATCGTGAATGTCTCTTGACCCAAATTCACTAGCAGAACCTTCACTTCGCCTCGATAATCCGCATCGATTGTTCCTGGCGAATTCAAACAGGTGATGCCATGTTTGTATGCCAGCCCGCTTCTGGGACGGATTTGCGCTTCGAGTTCCTTAGGCATAGCCATCGCAAATCCAGTCGGGACCAGAGTCCGCTCACCTGGAGCCAGAACAAGCGGTTCGCCGACCGCCGCTTGCAAGTCGAAGCCCGCTGCCCACTCCGACATTTTACGCGGGATCGCGATATCATGATTGCCTTCCAATCGTTTAAACAGCACCTGGTACATATTGATCCCTCCTCAGCTTCGCCGCTTCCTTGTCGCTTGATCCAACCATAGCGACTGCGAATGGCACGGCAAGCAGCTTCCTCGTGACATCTTGTATATCTTCCATCGTTACATGATCAATCCGCTTCAGCAATTCATCAAGCGTATAATGCTGTCCCAGCATAAGCTCGTTTTTACCAATTCGGTTCATCCGGCTGCTTGTGCTCTCCAGGCTTAAAATGAGTGAACCTTTCAGTTGCTCCTTGCCACGATGCAGTTCGTCCTCGCCCAGCCCTTTGACAGACAACTCATTAATTTGCTCCAGCGTCAAATCGAGCACATCTTTTGTCTGCTTTGGTGCCGTGCCTGCATATACCGTGAACAAGCCCGAATCCGCATAGCCCATATGATAAGAATAGACGGAGTAGGCAAGACCCCGCTTCTCTCTGATTTCCTGGAACAAGCGTGAGCTCATACCGCCGCCCAGCGCATTATTAAGCAAGATCATGGCATAAAGCTGCTTATCCTTGTTCGATAAGCCAGGGAAGGTCATGCAAATATGATTTTGTTCTGTTTTCTTCTTGTAGAAAATATAGTCGCCCTGAAAAGCAGGCGCTTCTGGAGCAGACGTCTCCGCATGATTGGAAAAACCGCCGAATTGCGACTCCAGCAGCTCCAGCAGCTCCGTTTCCTGCACATTACCTGCAACGCTGACAACCGTATTTTCAATCGTATACCGTTCTTTCATAAATCCTTTCAGCGTTTCCGGCCCCATTGCCTCCAGACGATCTTTAATCCCAAGAATCGAGTAAGCAAGAGGATGGTCGCCATAAGAAGCACGGGACGCCTCGTCATGCACCTTATCATCCGGCGTATCCTCATACATTGCGATTTCCTCTAAAATAACGTTTTTCTCCTTCGCTAATTCCCCTTCATCGAATTGAGAGTTGAAAAACATATCCGAAAGAGCATCGACCGCAATCGGAAGATGCTCGTCAAGTACTTTAGCGAAATAACAAGTATATTCCTTGGCCGTAAAAGCATTTACATTGCCGCCTATGCCATCAAACAGATCGGCGATATCTTTGGCGGTGCGCTTCTCCGTGCCTTTGAACATCATATGCTCAATAAAGTGGGAAATCCCGTTGTTTTCCTTCGTTTCATTGCGCGAGCCTGTCTTCACCCAAATGCCGAATGAGACCGATCGCACAGTCGGTATGTATTCCACTACGACGCGCAACCCGTTGCTAAGCGTATACTTGTTCACAGTTGTCCTCCTAATTTGAAACATGAATGATACCACTATATCAAAATACGTGGCCTCCCTCAACACGAGGCTCTGCCCGATCGGATGAAAGCGTCTCACTCACTGTTCCGATGGAGTATCCCTTTGCGAAAGCACTATCGATCATGCCCGCCAGCGCATCGCGGGTTGTTGCCGTCGGATGCATCAGAATAAGCGAACCCGGCTCCAGCTTCGACGAGATTTTGCGAATGACGGCATCAGCAGGAGGCTTCCGCCAATCGACCGTATCAATGGTCCACAGAACGGTGCCGAGACCCTGTTCTCTTGCAATCTGCACCGTTGCCGCATTGAACGAACCGGAAGGAGGAGCGAACCATTTATTATCAACCCCGAGCAGCTCTTTCAATAGCTGTTCGGTTTTGGCGATCTGATTATATTGCTCTGATCTGTTCAAGTTTTTCATATCGGGATGGGAATATGCGTGATTGGACAGCTCATGTCCCTCTTCCTGAATTTTTTTGGCAACATCCACATTTTTTTTGAGCCAGCTTCCGTCCAGAAAAAACGTCGCCTTAACCCCTTTGTCCTTTAGTGTCAGAAGAATGGGATCAATAAATTCATTGCCCCAAGCTACATTTATCATCAGGGAGATCATTGGTTTTTCGGGATTGCCCCGATAGACCGGCTGTGGACCAAGCTGAGAAAGCTGAATGTTCGGAACGATTTCCTTGTATTGATAAAGAATCGGACTATTGCGCGGTGCCCTCAGCGCAGTCTCATAAGTCTTGTCAATATCGATAGAAAGTCCGTTATAGCCGGGAATCGCGCGCCACACACGATCTAACCGCGCATCAATGGGTGCGATCGCTTTCGTCTCTGCCTCGGCAACAATCGCTTGATACAGCTCGCGTTTCTCTTCCTCCGAGTAGACGGGTTGTCCAATCGCTTGCACCGCATCGCCCGCCTTAACAGTGGCGATGAAGGACGCAATATCACCGTTCATTTTGACAAAAACGAGTATCATCAGCATACTCGCCGCGATCGCGGCGGCTTTCTTCAGATGCATATCCCCCACTCCATTTCGATCAGTCGCGCAGGCAGAATGCCTATTCTAGCGCTCATGAACCAATGTATGAAGCTTAGGACAAGATTATGCTTGTCTTCCTAAAAAAACAAAAAAGAGACAGATGACTCTGACTCTTTGGTTCATTCTATGATATTGACGCTGGCAGATTGCCCGCTCGTCTTAAGACTGAGCAGGCTCCTCTGCCGTAAGAATCGCTTTGCGCGACAGATTAATTCTGCCTTGCTGGTCGATCTCCGTCACTTTAACCGTAATTTGATCGCCGATTTTGACAACATCCTCGCATTTCGCGACGCGTTCCGTAGACAGCTGCGAAATGTGAACAAGACCGTCTTTGTTCGGAAGAATTTCAACGAACACGCCGAACTTCTCGATACGTTTTACCGTTCCGAGATAAATCTCGCCGATTACGACTTCTTTCACGATGCCTTCGATAATCGCCTTGGCTTTTTGGTTCATCTCTTCATCGGACGAAGCAATGAATACCATGCCATCTTGCTCGATATCGATTTTCACGCCGGTTTCTTCAATAATTTTGTTGATGATTTTGCCGCCGGCACCAATAACGTCACGGATTTTGTCCGGGTTAATGCGAAGCGTCAAAATCTTAGGCGCATACTTGGACAAATTCGTGCGCGGCGCGGACATCACTTCAACCATTTTGCCCAAAATGTGCATCCGGCCTTGACGTGCTTGCTCAAGCGCTTGCTCCAAAATGCTGCGGTCGATGCCATCGATTTTGATGTCCATCTGAATAGCTGTTACGCCTTCAGCAGTACCTGCAACCTTAAAGTCCATATCACCAAGGTGATCTTCCATGCCTTGGATATCAGACAGAATCGAGAAGTGGTCTCCGTCTTTGATCATACCCATTGCAATACCCGCTACAGGCGCTTTGATCGGAACACCGGCATCCATCATGGCAAGCGTACTTGCACAGATACTAGCCTGGGAAGTCGAACCGTTCGATTCCAGCACTTCAGACACAAGGCGGATCGTGTACGGGAATTCCGCTTCCGATGGAATAACCTTCGACAATGCACGTTCGCCAAGAGCGCCGTGGCCGATTTCCCTGCGGCCAGGAGGACGCAACGGACGAGCCTCGCCTACGCTGAACGGCGGGAAGTTGTAATGATGCATGAAGCGCTTCGTTTCCTCTGGCGAGATGCCGTCGAGGATTTGCACGTCGCCCATTGCTCCGAGCGTACAGATGCTAAGCGCTTGCGTCTGACCGCGTGTGAACAGGCCGGAGCCGTGTGTACGAGGCAGCAAGGCCACATCGCATTCGATTGGACGGATTTCGTCGAGTCCACGGCCGTCAGGACGCACTTTATCATGCGTGATCAAGCGGCGTACTTCTTCCTTGACGATATCATACAGTGTTTCCTTCACATCGGACAACAGCTCAGGCGTATCTGCATATTGCGCTTCGAAATGAACGACAGTATCGGCGTTAACCGCATCGATCGCTTCTTGACGCTCGTGCTTCTCCGCAATTTTTATTGCATCCACAAGACGCGCGGACGCAAAGGCGCGAACATCACTGTTGACAGTAGCATTTACCGTATGTAGCTTAACAGCCATCTTCTCTTTGCCGGACAGGGCTTGCAGTTCTTCAATCTTCGAGACGATGGATTTAATCTCATTATGTCCGAACATGATCGCTTCGAGTATGACAGCTTCCGAAACCTCGCTAGCTTCAGCTTCTACCATCATAATCGCATCTCTAGTACCTGCAACAACGACAAAAATATCTGTCTCTTGCTCTTGAGCTACCGTTGGATTAATCACGAATTGTCCGTTCACACGACCCACAATAACGCCGCCAATAGGGCCATTAAATGGTACATCGGAGATCGAAAGCGCAGCAGAAGTGCCGATCATTGCGGCGATTTCTGGCGAGTAGTCTTGATCCACGCTCATGACGATATTCGCAACTTGAATGTCATTGCGGAATCCATCCGGGAATAGCGGACGAATCGTACGGTCTGTCAAACGGCTGGACAGAATCGCTTTTTCGCTCGGTCTTCCTTCACGCTTAATAAATCCACCAGGGATTTTGCCGACAGCATACAGACGTTCCTCATAATTGACTGTCAGCGGGAAGAAATCCAAATCTTTTGGTCCCGAAGAAGCGGTAACGGTACATAAGATAACCGTCTCTCCATAACGAACCGTAACTGCCGCATTGGCTTGTTTGGCCAATCGTCCTGTTTCCAGAACCAGTGGTCTGCCGCCAAGCGTCATTTCAATACGTTGAAGCATCATAGTCCCTCCTTTTTCCTATTTCCTATTACAAAAAGCAACCCGAACCCCTGTTCCAGTGAACTGGAGGCCGGGATGAATCAGGTTGCTTTTCGTTACGCATGTTTTAACGGCGAAGGCCGAGTTTTTCGATCAATGCGCTGTAACGTCTAACATCTTTGTTCTTCAAGTAAGCCAGTAGCTTACGGCGTTGACCAACCATCTTCAGCAAGCCGCGACGGGAATGATGATCCTTCTTGTGCTCGCGCAAGTGTTGAGTCAAGTTAACGATGTTTTCCGTAAGGATAGCGACTTGAACTTCTGGAGAACCCGTGTCGCTCGCGTGAGTTTTGTGAGTCTCAATCAGTTCATGTTTGCGTTCTTGAGTGATTGCCATCCTAGTTCACCTCCTTTTTCATAATCGCCATTAGCCTCGCCGCCGACGGTGAGATCGGGCAACCAAGCTAAGGTTCAGCATGTGATCGGCTGCTCGTCCACAGAATGGACCTTATGCCAGTCACAACATTCTAAAGTATAGCATAGGTATACTCCATTGTCGAGAAAAGCTCATTAAAGCTCACTCAGAAGTTGTCTGGCACGATCGGAATCTGCCGCAATCTGTGCGATCAGCTCTGTGACTGAACCGAACCGCTTCTCCGGCCTTATAAAGTGCTGAAATTCAACGGTCATCTCCGTCCCGTATATATCACGGTCGAAGTCGAACAGATGAGCTTCCATCACCGGCACAATCTCTGATTTGTTGAATGTCGGCTTCATGCCATGGTTAAGCACGCCGCCATATCGCTTGCCGTCCACCCATGCGGTAATGGCGAATACGCCAAGGCTTGGGGAGACATAAGGATCCTTTAAATCCAAATTCGCTGTCGGGAAGCCAATCGTACGGCCTCTTCCATCACCGTGAACGACCGTGCCGACGACCTCATAAGGCCTGCCCAGCAAAGCGTGTACGGTCTCCAGGTCACCCTTCTCAAGCGATTCTCTAGTGTAGGTGCTGCTTACTTTCGTTCCATTCTGGAAGAGCGGCTCCACGATATCAACCGTAAAATCGGTACCGCCAAGCTCGCGAAGCATCTCCGCATTGCCAGCCCCTCGGCTGCCAAACGTAAAGTCAAAGCCTACGACAGCATGCTTCGCACCCAAAGGAATAAGCACCTCGGATACGAACTGGTGAGGAGTCAGCGAAGCAAAGGTAGGATCAAACTTCATGACGAACACGAGATCAATACCCAGTTCCTCGAACAGCTTCATCTTGCCCTGCATGGGCGTCAGACAGCTGAAATAGTGGTCGCCATGGCCAAGCACTTCTTTCGGATGAGGCGAAAACGTCAGAACAGCCGACTGCATGTCTGATTGCCGGGCATGAGTTACCGCTTGCCTGACGACATTCTGATGGCCTCGGTGGACGCCGTCAAAATGACCCATCGCAATTGCCACTCGTTCACCGGACAAGCCGTCTCCCGAATGACTCAAAGGATATGATAAAGGAATAATTTCCATCGATGACACCTGCATTTCTACATGAACTTTAATGGTCCTTGGAGCGAATAAGCACAGGACTAATCGCAGAAGGCCAGCTAACGTTTCGCGGTGATTCCCGGGGGTCAGTTGACGTGATGCTTATGCCTGGTTGGAATCCGAAAATACTTTGACCGGTCTCACCTGCGAGCCCTCGACATCGACTTGGAATATACCTAGAAAATTCCCGCTTTCAGAAGTTTCATACAATCGGATTAGTTGTTCGTGCTTCCATTCTACAGACTCCCATGTTACATAAGACAATGGCAGCTTCTGTCCACGCAGCGCCTGCTCGGCCCTCTGCGGCGTTACAGTCGCAAATGGAAGATGTGCAATCGCCTGATCTGCCGGGATAAGATGATCCTTAAGCCCGCCGCTCGCGACTAGCTCCTCAATCCCTTCAAGCGTGAGACAACCCTCTGCCGTAATGCCTCCGGACATCGTTCTTGTCAGCTTCGCCATTGTCGCGGGAAGACCTAGCGCTTTTCCGATATCGACGCATAGCGTACGAATGTAAGTGCCTTTGGAGCAGACAACAGAAAACGTTATTTCAGGTTGATCATTCTCCAGCTCTGCCTTAAGCAGAGAGATGGAATGAATAGTTACTTGCCTGGACTTTCGCTCTACCGTCTTTCCTTCGCGCGCCAGCTCGTAGAGGCGCTTGCCGTCTACTTTGACTGCTGAGAACATAGGCGGTACTTGATCAATTGTTCCGAGAAACCGCTGAAGCACTTCCTCGACTTGAGCTGTACTTACGGACCCGACAGGCTGCTGATCGATGATCTCTCCTGTCAAATCCTCTGTATCCGTAGCTATACCAAGTCTTAGTACAGCTTCATAGGCTTTCGGCCTCTCTTGGACGTATTCAACTACTCGTGTGGACCGGCCAAGACACAGGGGCAACACGCCCGTAACCATAGGATCAAGAGTGCCGGTATGTCCGACACGTTTCAGCTTCAGCAGCCGTCTTACCTTGGCGACAACATCGTGGGATGTCCAGCCCTCCGGCTTCCAAACGGCCAAAATGCCATCCATCGGTTATACCAACGCCTTTCTAACTGCATCTACCAAACTGCCCATTGCATCAGGCAGCGGCCCTTCCAATCGGCATCCGGATGCGCGTACATGCCCGCCTCCGCCAAAGGACTGGGCAATCGCCGCTACATCTGCCTTGCCTGCTGAACGCATGCTTGCTTTTACGGCTCCGTCATTAGTCTCTTTGAACAGGATACCGACTTCTACACCATCGACGTTAAGCGCGTAGTTCACAATGCCTTCCAAATCTTCAGAAACAGCACCGCACTGGGCCAAGTCTTCCTTGCCGATGTAGAGCCATCCAATCTTCAGATCATCGCTGAACGTCAGTCTCGCCAGTGCAGTCTGCAGCAGCTTTAGCTTGGCAATTGTCATCTTCTCAAGCAGATGATCAGCCAACTGGCTTCCTGACACGCCTAGTGCCAGCAAGCTGGCCGCAATCTCCATGACGCGCGGAGTTGTATTGGAATAACGGAATCCGCCGGTATCAGTCAGCAGTCCCGTATAGACGGCTCCTGCACATTCCTGATCCGGCACGAATCCCGCATGAATGATCAAGTCATATAAGATTTCCACCGTGGCCGCAGCCTCGGGCCAAATCACATTAACAGTACCAAAACCGTTATTCGTTGGGTGGTGATCAATGTTGAGCAGCTTGCAATCCTCGGGAAACAGGGCAGCGACATCACCAATACGGCGATAATCAGCACAATCGACCGCAATTACCGCATCAAAGGATAACTCAGGCTGCTGCTGTTTAAGCGATATAATTTCGTCAAACCCACGCAAATACTGCAAGCGGGAAGGCAACTCGCTTTCATTGATCATGATCGCTTTTTTACCCAAGCGTTGGAGCAGCCAGCCTACGACCACGGTCGAGCTTATAGCATCTCCATCCGGCTGAACATGTGACACGACAAGGAAGGAAGCATTGTCCTTCATAAAGGCCAATGCTTCATCCAACTGCTGTGTAATTGGGTTGCTGCTCATCAATTCGATTTGTTCCCGTTATTAATATCGTCAAGCAACGCTTCAATGCGGCTGCCATACTCAATGCTGCTATCGAATTTGAATAGCAGTTCTGGCGTATGGCGCAGCTTCATGCGCTTGCCTAGCTCGGAACGGAGGAAGCCTGTGGCGCTAGCCAATGCTTTCAGCGTTGCTTCCTTCTGTTCGTCGCTGCCAAGCACGCTTAGATAAATGCGGGCTTGGGACAGGTCGCTTGTCGTTTCGACGCCTGTTACCGTTATGAAACCGATGCGTGGATCTTTCAGCTCCATCTGGATAATTTGGCTCAGCTCTTTCTTGATCTGCTCGCTGACCCGACCAACACGTATTTTAGCCATGTTTAATTCACCTCTCTACCGTTTCCATGACGAACGCTTCAATCATATCTCCCTCTTTAATATCGCTAAAGCGTTCAAGCGTTATACCACACTCGTAGCCTTGTGCGACTTCCTTGGCATCATCCTTGAACCGTTTGAGGGTGTCGATCTTGCCTGTGTACACAACGATGCCGTCACGGATAACTCTTGCTTCAGCAGCACGCGTAATTTTGCCGTCGACGATCATCGAACCCGCAATTGCGCCGACCTTCGTTACTTTGAATACGTTGCGCACTTCAGCATGGCCGATAACAACTTCCTTGTAGATTGGGTCAAGCATGCCCTTCATTGCTTGCTCAATCTCGTCAATGACGTTATAGATGACGCGGTGCATACGCACGTCAACCTTCTCTTGATCAATTGTTGCTTCCGCTTGAGGATCTGGACGGACATTAAAGCCGATGACGATCGCATTCGACGCGGATGCCAAAATAATATCGGATTCCGTAATGGCGCCTACACCATTATGAATGATTTTAACACGTACGCCTTCGATATCAATCTTCGCCAGGGAGCCTTTGAGCGCCTCTGCGGAGCCTTGAACGTCGGCTTTAATAATGACGTTAAGATCCTTGATCTCTCCATCTTTAATATGCGTATACAGATCATCCAATGTAACGCGCGTATTGGCGCCCATCTCAGATTGACGGTGCTTGATTGCACGACGCTCTGCAATGGCACGCGCTTTGCGCTCGTCCTCGAATACCATGAACGGATCGCCAGCTTGCGGCACTTCTGTCAGACCTGTAATTTCGATCGGAGTCGATGGACCCGCTTCCTTCAATCTGCGTCCGCGGTCGTTCACCATCGCTCTGACACGTCCGAAGCAGTTGCCGGCTACGAAAGCATCTCCGATTTTCAGTGTTCCGTGTTGTACAAGAATACGAGCTACCGGGCCTTTACCTTTATCCAGCTCAGCCTCGATAACAGTCGCTCTCGCGCGCTTGTTCGGATTAGCCTTGTAGTCGTTCATTTCTGCAACTAGCAGGATCATCTCAAGCAAGCCTTCCAGGTTGATGCGTTGCTTAGCGGATACTTCAACAAAGATCGTATCGCCGCCCCACTCTTCCGGAACCAGCTCATACTCCGTCATTTCTTGCTTGATTTTATCTGCGTTCGCTTCCGGCTTATCAATTTTGTTCACGGCAACGATAATCGGTACGCCAGCCGCTTTCGCATGGTTGATCGCTTCTACCGTTTGCGGCATGATGCCGTCATCCGCAGCTACGACGATAATTGTAATATCTGTAACCTGTGCGCCGCGTGCGCGCATGAGCGTGAACGCTTCATGGCCCGGCGTATCCAGGAACGTAATCTTTTTGCCGTTGATTTCAACTTGGTACGCACCGATATGCTGCGTAATGCCGCCGGCTTCGCCGCCTGTTACGTTCGTTTGGCGAATCGCATCAAGAAGCGTTGTTTTACCATGATCGACGTGACCCATAATGGTAACAACTGGAGGACGGCCGGTCAAAGCTTCCTCTTCATCATTCTCTTCCACAGTCTCGAAGTCGTCTTCTTCAACCGGAATCTTCACTTCAACTTCTACGCCGTATTCACCTGCTACAAGCAAGATGGCATCCATATCGATCTCTTGATTGATCGTTGCCATTACGCCGAGGAATAGAAGCTTCTTAATGACTTCGGAAGCATCCTTATGAAGCAATTTCGCCAATTCGCCAACCGTTAACGTACCCCGAACGATAATTTTCTTCGGTGTGTTGTCGATTTTCTCGCGTGGAGGCTGTTGCGGCCCTTTGTTGTTCCGGCCTTTGCCACGGTTGTTGCGATTACCGCCATAACCCGGACGTCCATCCTCAAAACGCTTCTGGCCGCCGTTGTTGCGATTGTTTCTGCCAGCGTCAGATCCGCTGCGAGGTTGCGATCTGTTTGCTCCCGCATCGAATCCGCGGCTTTGACCTTGCGGCGCTTGTGCCGGACGATTGCCGGATGGAGCGCTGGATCCGCCTTGACCGAAGGAGCGATTGCCTCCGCCGCCTTGGCCTTGACCCGCTGGGCGATTGCCTTGATAACCGCCTCCGCCGCCGGATGGACGAGTGCCTCCGCCTTGGCCTTGACCCGCTGGACGGCTGCCGCCTTGACCTCCCTGTCCTTGACCGGACGGACGGTTGCCTTGATAACCGCCTCCACCGCCGGATGGACGAGTGCCTCCGCCTTGACCTTGACCGGATGGACGATTACCTTGATAACCGCCTCCGCCGCCGGATGGACGGTTGCCGCTTTGTTGTCCTTGACCTGCTGGACGAGTACCGCCTTGTTGTCCTGAACTGGATGGACGGTTGCTGCCTTGTTGCCCTTGACCGGATGGACGAGTGCCTCCGCCCTGATTGCTTTGTTGTGGTCTTTGTTCCCGTTGCTCACGTTGCTGCTCTGATGGTTGTGTTTTCGTATTAATAGAATTCATTGTCCCCTGTCTGTCTTGAGATGTTGTATTCGTTGTTGCTTGCTGACCGCCTTGAGTGCTAGAAGCGGGCTGCTGGCGATTCGCTGAGGCCGGCGCTGCAGATACCGCTGCACCGCTTGATTCCTGTGCGCGCTTTGCTGCCGCGTTGGCTTTAATATCGCGGAAGAATCCTTCCACTTTATTCACCATTGTGTTCTCCATGACACTCATATGATTGTTCACGGGCAAATTCAACCGTTTTAGAATCGTTATAATTTCTTTGCTGCTCATATTAAGCGACTTTGCGTATTCATACACGCGCAGCTTGTCTTTACTGTCCTTGCTGTCTTGTGTGTTGCTCAATAGGATCCACCTCCGTATTTTGGCTCAGATGACTTCCAATCATTTTTCCGAATTGCATATCGGTAATCGCCAGCACGACGCGTTCAGGCTTGCCTATCGCCCTTCCTAGCTGCTCTCGATCGAATGCCTCGGCGAGTTGTATTCCGTAGGTGCCGCATTTATCTCGAAATTTTTTCTTCGTGTTGTCGGACGCATCTCCTGCAAGAATAACGAGATGGGCCTTGCCTGCTCTTACAGCTTTGAGCACAATTTCGTCACCAGTAATGAGCTTACCTGCCCTCATCGCCATTCCGAGCTGCGACAATGCCTTATTTCTCTTCATCATCCGGCGTCTGCTCCTTGGTTGCGATGAATTGCTCCTCCACCGCAATAAAATCTTGTTCTAGTTGATCGTATATATGCTCGCCGACTGGCTGTTTTAATGCTCGGTCCAGCGCTTTCGATTTCTTCGCAAGCTTGAAGCAAGCGACTTTTCCGCACAAATAAGCTCCTCGGCCTGCTTTTTTGCCGGTCAAATCGATGCCAACCTCGCCATCCGGAGTGCGAACGATCCGAATGAGCTCCTTCTTCGGCATCATTTCTTGGCAAGCGACGCACTTGCGAAGCGGTACTTTCCTCGGTCTCACCGTACACCCTCCCTTTCAGCGTGATTGCAGCAAGACGGTTAGTCGATCGATACGGAATCCTGATGCATCGTTCCCGTTGCCGATTTCGGACGCCCGTATTCCTGCTCCGCCTGCGCCTCGCTCTTAATATCAATCTTCCAGCCCGTAAGCTTGGCCGCAAGTCTTGCATTCTGGCCTTTGATGCCGATTGCCAGCGACAACTGGTAGTCCGGTACGATTACTCTGGCCATCTTCTCTTGCTCGAACACGATAACTTCAAGTACCTTGGAAGGACTAAGCGCATTGGCCACATATTCCTCCACGTTCTCCGACCAGCGCACGATATCGATCTTCTCGCCTTTCAGCTCGCCGACAATCGTCTGCACGCGCATCCCTTTTTGGCCGACGCAAGAACCTACCGGATCTACTTCATCATTACGAGAATGAACGGCGATTTTGGAACGGAATCCCGCTTCGCGTGCAACGGAGCGAATTTCGACGACGCCGTCATAGATTTCAGGCACTTCAAGCTCAAACAACCGTTTAAGAAGGCCTGGATGCGTACGGGATAAAATGATTTGAGGACCTTTAGTTGTATTCTCTACTTTCGTAATAAACGATTTCACGCGGTCGCCATGCTTAAACTTGTCCGTCGGCATTAGCTCCGTCAAAGGCAGCACCGCCTCCACTTTGCCCAAATCTACGAACAGATTGCGCACATCCTGACGCTGCACGATACCATTTACGATATCCTCTTCTTTGTCGATAAAAGCATTATAGATCAGCCCGCGCTCTGCCTCGCGAATACGCTGTGTCACGACCTGCTTTGCCGTCTGCGCGGCGATGCGGCCGAAGTCACGCGGCGTAACTTCGATCTCCGCTACGTCATCCAGCTGATAATGCGGGTTGACCTCGCGGGAAGCCTCTACCGTAATCTCAAGACGAGGGTCAAGCACCTCGTCAACAACGGTTTTGCGCGCGTATACCTTAATTACACCGGTATGACGGTTAATATCGACTCTTACGTTTTGCGCAGAGTTGAAATTACGTTTGTAGCTGGAAATTAGAGCAGCCTCTATCGCTTCAAGCAGCACATCCTTAACGATACCTTTATCTCTCTCGATCTCCTGCAACGCTTCAATAAAATCCATACTCATTGGAACGATGTTCCCCCTTTCATAATAGAAGCAATAATTAAAATTGGATAGCCAAGCGGGCGCTGGCGATTTTTTCGTAAGGAATGTTATGCTCTTTTTTGCCTACGCGAATAACGGCAATCTCGCCGTCAAACGATAGCAGCGTGCCTTCGAACTCCTTGGAACTATCGAATGGCTCGTAAGTAGTTACATACACAAACTTACCGATCGCCCTACGCACATCTTCTGGCTTTTTCAGCGGCCTTTCCGCTCCTGGCGAAGATACTTCAAGGAAATAGGCACCGGAGATAGGATCGTTGTTGTCTAGCTGCTCACTGACGTATTCACTGATACGTCCGCATTCATCGATGTCAATGCCGCCTTCCTTGTCTACAAAAACGCGCAGAAACCAGTTGCTGCCTTCCTTGATATATTCAATGTCGACCAGTTCAAAGCCATTGTCATTGAGATACGGAAGTACCATAGGCTCAATGGCGGATTTGATATTGGATGTGCTCAAATTGGGTTAACCTCCTGTATAGGTTGCAATGTGATATTGCCGAATACAAAACGTAAAGAGTGGGTTTCCCCACTCTTCTGCATCAAGAATCTATCCTCATCATTGCCACAAAAATTATATCATAATCGCATAAACGTGACAAGAAATGATTTCTAGTCATCCCGAATGATAACAATTGGCAATCTAATGATTAAAACAAGGAGAGTTGGTTAGATTCAGGCAAACCTCTAAAGCAGCCCATACCGTTCAACACTTCAATAATTGTCTTGGACGCTTTGGATTTCATCTGGAAATCCTCAATCGACAGGAATTCGCCGTCGTTGCGCGCTGCCGCGATATTGCGGGCCGCATTGTCGCCGATGCCAGCGATGGCAGCGAATGGCGGAATCAATGATTCGCCGTCCACCTGAAACTTGATCGCATCGGAACGGTACAGATCGATCGGCTTGAATGAGAAGCCCCGCGCCGTCATCTCCAGCGACATCTCCAACTGCGACACCATGCTCTTCTCCTTCGGAGTCGCGTTGAAGCCCTTCGCCTCGATCTCAATCAGCTTGCGAAGAATCGCATCGTACCCTTGACACAGCAGCTCCAAATCAAAATCGTCCGCACGCACCGTGAAGTAAGTCGCATAATAATGGATCGGATAATAAAGCTTGAAGAAGGCTGTCCGCACCGCAGAAATAACATAGGCAGCGGCGTGAGCCTTCGGGAACATGTATTCGATGCGAAGGCATGAATCAATATACCACTGCGGCACCTTGCAGCGCTTCATCTCGTCGATCCATTCTTGCGTCAAACCTTTACCTTTACGCACGCTTTCCGTAATCTTAAAGGCAAGCCCTGCATCCATTCCTGCTTTGTAAATCAAATAAAGCATGATGTCGTCACGACAGCCGATAACGGTTTTGATGTTGCATGTTCCGTTTTTGATCAACTCTTGAGCATTGCCGAGCCATACACCGGTTCCATGCGATAATCCCGAAATCTGAAGCAAATCCGCAAAGGAAGACGGCTGCGTCTCTTGAAGCATCTGGCGAACGAACTTGGTTCCCATCTCAGGAACGCCGTAGGTCGCAACGGAAGACTTGATCTTCTCCGCTGACACCTCAATCGCAGCAGTTGAGTTGAACATGCTCATGACTTTAGGATCATTCATCGGAATGGTCGTCGGATCGACTCCGGTCAAATCCTGCAGCATTCTCATCATGGTGGGATCATCGTGTCCCAGTATATCAAGCTTCAACAGATTCTCGTCGAAGGCATGGTAATCGAAGTGGGTTGTTTTCCACTCCGCGTTCGTATCATCAGCCGGGTATTGCACCGGCGTAACATCCTCAACCTCAATATAGTCGGGGACAACTACGATGCCGCCGGGATGTTGACCTGTACTCCGCTTGACGCCGGTACAGCCGCTTGCGAGTCTTGCAAGTTCCGCGCCGCGCCATTTCTTCTGATGCTCTTCCTCGTATTTCTTGGCAAACCCATAGGCTGTCTTCTCCGCAACAGTGCCGATCGTACCTGCGCGAAACACGCTTTTCTCGCCGAAAAGCTCTTTTGTGTAGTTATGCGCAATGGGCTGATATTCCCCGGAAAAGTTCAAGTCGATATCGGGAACTTTATCTCCCTTGAAACCAAGGAACGTCTCGAACGGAATATCTTGGCCTTCGCCTTTCATCGGCTTGCCGCAATTCGGGCAGTCCTTGCTTGGCAAGTCGAAGCCGCTTGGCACGCTGCCGTCGAGGAACCACTCGCTGTTCCGACATTCCGAATTCAGGCATAAGTAATGCGCTGGCAGCGGATTAACCTCGGAGATACCGAGAAACGTAGCCACGACTGAAGAGCCTACGGAACCCCGAGAGCCGACCAAATAACCATCACGGTTGGACTTTTTGACCAGCTTCTCGGAGATCAGATAGTTGGCGGAGAATTTGAACTTGATAATCGGAACCAGTTCCTTCTCCAGTCTGTCGATCACGACCTGAGGAAGATCGTCTCCATACATAGACTTTGCAGTCTCGTAGCATGTATGGCGAATCTCTTCGTCAGCCCCATCGATATTCGGCGTGAACAGTTCCCTCGGAAACATATCATACGACTCGAATCGATCGGCAATTTCCGAAGTATTCGTAATCACAACCTGTCTAGCCCTTGCCTCGCCAAGGAAGGCAAATTCCTGAAGCATCTCTTCCGTTGTACGGAAATGAGCATCTGGCTTGCGTTGTGCTTTAAGCGGGCTGAAGCCGGTAATGCCGTGAATCGTAATATCTCTGTACATTTTATCTCTAGGATTCAAATAATGCACATTGCCCGTCGCAATAACGGGCTTGCCAAGCTCATCGGCAATCTCGCAGATGCGCCGCATCGCGCCTTCGATCTCCGCACGGCTGCCGACGAGCCCTTTATCGACAAGATGCATGTAGAAGTCGATCGGCTGAATTTCCAGCACATCGTAAAATCCCGCAACTTCCGTCGCTTCCTCTTGCGATTTATTAAGAACAGACTCAAAAAACTCGCCCTTTTCGCAGCCGGAAATGACCAATAAGCCTTCGCGCAGCTCAACCAGCTTGGTTCTCGGAATCGTTGCCACTCGTTTAAAATGTTGGGTATGAGATAATGAGATCAATTTGAATAAGTTTTTTTTGCCTACTGCGTTCATAGCGTAAATGTTGCAATGGAATGGCCTTGCGTTCGATAAATCCAGTCCTACATAATCGTTCAGCTGATGCAAATCCTTAATGTTGCGCTCTGCCGCATGTCCAATCAGTCCATACAGCACACCGCCGAGTGCCACGGAGTCGTCAACGGCTCGGTGATGGTTTTCCAGACTGATCTTATATTTGTCAGACAGCGTATTGAGCCGATGATTCTTCATCGTCGGATGGATAAATCGGGCAAGCTCCAGCGTATCCAGCACGGGATTAGTTACCTCCGGCAAACCCAACGACTTGCAATTGGCCTGGATAAAGCCAATATCGAATCTGGCGTTGTGCGCAACCAGAATATCGTCCCCGATAAACGCGATAAACTCGCGCAGCTTCGGCGCAAGTTCCGGTGCATCCTTGACCATGTCATCATTAATATTCGTCAACTGCTGAATATGATAAGGAATTTTCTCATGCGGATTAATGAAGGTAGAGAAGCGATCAATCTCTTTGCCATCCTGCATTTTCACGCCGGCAAGTTCGATAATTTTGTTGTTCACGACAGAGAGCCCCGTCGTCTCAATATCGAATACGATGTACGTGGCAGTCGCAAGTGGATCGGGTCTTGAGTTCAACACCATCGGAACTGCGTCATTGACAACATTCGCTTCCAGACCGAACAACACTTTCATGCCATGCTTCTTGGCAGCCTTCACCGCATCCGGGTAGCATTGTATGTTGCTGTGATCCGTTACAGCGATAGCCTTATGGCCCCATTTTGCCGCCATCTTCACATATTCACCGATTGGCGTGACGGCATCCATCGTGCTCATCGTCGTATGAAGATGGAACTCGACGCGCTTCTCCTCAGCCTTGTCCGCCCGCTCCGGTGGAGAATTAACCTCATGAAGGTCATTCGGCATCATGACAAGCTCAGGCTCCTGCATGAACCGGTCGTACTCAATTCTGCCGCGCGCTTTGATCCACTTGCCGTTCGCCAGCTGCGACAAAACCTTCACATCGTCTTTCGTTTTCGCGAACATCTTCATCGCGATGGAATCGGAGAAATCCGTAACATTGAAGGTGAATAGCGTGCTGCCGTTGCGAAGCTCCTTCATATCCAGGCCGAATACTGTGCCTTGCACCGTAATCTTCTTCTCTTCATCCTGAATGTTCATAAGCGGTACGGCTTCTTCACGAATATCATAACCAACCGCAAGACGGACAACCTCTTCGCCATTGTCCTCGCCCGCAGCCGATTCTACCATTGCATCAGCCATCAGCTGCTGAACAGCATCGCGCTCTTCTTGCATCTTTTTTTGCTGAAACTCTTCATAAACCTCTTGCCTTTGCTCCCCTACGGCAAGCTTGACCTGGCAGTCCCGATCAAAGTAAGTTTTGTAAAAAGAGGCAACAGCATCGTCCACTTTCTTCTTCTTTGCCAGCTCAAGCCCGGTCGAGTCCAGCAACGATATATGAATACTGTTACCTTGCGCCTCGATCGAAGCCTTCTGCAGCCAACCATTAACCGAAGCAATTTCCCGTTGGGCCCACTCGATGAAGAGCGGCCAATATTGCATCACGATATTTTCCGTCTCGACAATGGAATCGTATTGAAATACAAAGGTTACAGCGGCAATATGCTCAAACTTCATCCTGACGGCTTGGCAAAGTCCGTTATAGGCTTGTAAAGGAACCATGGACGTCTTGCGGATGCAAAACGTCCATTCGCGGTTGCTGTTGCTCACAACAACCTGATCTATATAACCATCTTGAAAATACGTATGAATAAGTTCTTGCGGCAGCCCCGCTTGCTGCAATAGCAGCTCGAAGCGCTGTCGCTTGTTACCGGTTAGGCTCATCACAATCAGCTCCTGTCGATCCGAACCGAAAACCCTATTCAGTTCTTAATAAGCGCGTGCAAAGACGACGGTATGTTTGGCTTCGTCTCCGCATACAAGGCAAGAGGACTTGTGGACGGAAGGCTCGAACGGAATATTGCGGCTAGTCGCACCCGTCTCTTCTTTCACTTGTTTCTCACATGCCGCGGAACCACACCATCCAGCTTCAACAAAGCCGCGCTGCTCTTCCAGGAACGCCTTCATCTCATCCAGCGTATCGACCGTACGCGAATTCTCCTCGCGGAACGCTTTCGCCCGGTTGAACATTTCCTGATGGGTTTCCTCCAGCATCGCTTCTACTTCCGCGACCAGGTTATCCTGCTTCACGTTTCGCTTCTCGCCCGTAATACGGGATACAAGGACAACTACACCGTTCTCCATATCGCGAGGTCCAAGCTCAAGTCTGACCGGTACACCGCGCATCTCGTATTCATTGAACTTCCAGCCCGGGCTCACATCGGAGCGATCGTCTACGCGCACGCGCACGCCGGCTTTCTTCAGCTCGGCAAACAGCTCATCCACACGTCCTACGACTTGATCACGCATCTTCGCCGGTCCAATCGGAATCATAATCACTTGAGTCGGCGCTACCTTCGGAGGAAGCGCCAGACCGCGGTCATCACCGTGAACCATAATAAGCGCGCCGATCAGACGCGTGCTGACCCCCCACGAAGTGGTGTGCGCGAATTGAAGCGTATTTTCACGGTCCAGATATTTAATGTCGAACGCAATCGCGAATTTATTGCCGAGGTAGTGCGACGTTCCCGCTTGCACTGCTTTTCCGTCCTTCATCATCGCTTCGATCGAATAAGTGTCTACCGCTCCCGCGAAACGCTCAGAAGGTGTCTTCTCGCCCTTGATAACCGGAATAGCGAGGAAATCCTCTACGAAGCTTGTATACACATCAAGCATTTGCATCGTTTCTTGACGTGCCTCTTCCTCTGTCTCATGGGCCGTATGGCCTTCCTGCCACAGAAATTCGCTTGTCCGAAGGAACGGCAGCGTACGTTTCTCCCAACGGACGACATTGGCCCATTGGTTGATCAATACAGGAAGATCGCGATAGGATTGAATCCATTTGGCATACATATGGCCAATCATCGTCTCGGATGTCGGACGAATCGCCAGACGCTCTTCCAGCTTCTCTCCTGCAGCTTCCGTTACCCACGGAAGCTCCGGATTAAAGCCCTCGACGTGCTCCTTCTCCTTCTGGAAGAAGCTCTCGGGAATGAAGAGCGGGAAATAGGCGTTGCGATGCCCCGTTTCCTTGAAGCGGCGATCCAGATCACGCTGAATATTCTCCCACAGCTCATAGCCTTCCGGACGAAAGACGATACAACCGCGCACTGGTGAATAATCCATTAGCTCCGCTTTTTTAATAACATCAATATACCATCTCGAGAAATCTTCGCTTTGCGGCGTAATTTCCGTTACAAATCCTTTATCCTTTGACATGAGCGACAGACTACTCCCCTCGAACTAATCGTAAAATATCATTATAGGTGACAACCAGCATTAGCAGCATCAACATCGCAAAACCGACGAAATGCACCATGCTCTCTTTGTTCGGATCAATCGGTTTTCTTCTAATGGCCTCCAGGCCAATGAAAATCAGCCTACTGCCATCCAGCGCCGGAATCGGCAGCAAATTGAAGATGCCCAGATACAGGCTTAGCAATGCCGTCCAGGACGTGAGGTATACAATCCCTTTACGCGCAATCTCCGCCGTCATATCAGCGGTTCTGACTGGACCGCCTAAATCCTCAAGCTTGAATTGACCTGTAACCAGCATTTTAAAGCTCTCGAATATAAACCTCGTTGAATTTTCCATCAATGTAGCAGCATTTGTTAGCGTCTCGCCAAATGTAGCAGATCGCATAGGCTTAGTAGCGCTAATACCGACTTTGCCGACGCCTGCTTCATTTTCCCTCGGTGTAACGTTGATCGTATGTATCTGACCGTCCCTGTTCACAATCATTTCGACCGGAGCACCTGGAGACTTACCAATAATATCGATCATACGTTCCAAATCCGCACCGATTTTAATGCCGTTTACGGATTCCACCACATCGCCTTTTTTCAGATCTACTCCGGCTGCGGGCATTTTCTCCTCAATGGAGCTTATGATCAGCTTATCCGGATTCTCTACTGGCACACCTACCATTTGAGCATACACGGCGTAGAGCACGAATGCCAGAATAAAATTCATCATCGGACCGGCAAATATCGCCATCGCTTTCTTGCCGACGGACTTGCTGCCGAAATGCCTGTCAATCGGCGCGATCTGTGTGTCTCTGCCCTTGGAAATAACAAGCGCTTGCGGATGAACGTCGTATTGTTCGGACTCTCCTTCTACAAGCAAGGATATCGATAATTTGCGTTCCAGATCAACGTCTTCTACCTCTCCGCGAACGGTTCCTGTCCGCTCATCCAGACGATCCAGAAAAATGCGCGTGACCTGATTATCCTTTATCCGAAGGGCAACTGTCTGCCCTGGCTGCACTTCAACGATCTCAGGATCTTCTCCCGCCATCCTGACAAAGCCGCCTGCCGGTATGAGCCGCAGTGTGTATCTGGTTTCGCCGCGTTTGACAGAAAGAAGCTTCGGACCGAAGCCAATTGCAAATTCCCTGACGAGAATACCCGCCCGCTTGGCAAAAAAGTAATGTCCCCATTCATGTATCGTCACAATGACGAAAAATACGAGCACAGTCGATAATACGACCTGTATCATCCCCATAGACGTGTTGCCTCCTGTTCGTTACGGCCTGTACATAGATTATCATTATTCTCCCGCCCGATACAAGAGAACCACTTTTTCGGCAGGGTCAGACCGTCGCGGCTAACCCGCGAGCCCATTCGTCCACTTCCGCAATGGTCTGCAAATCATGGACATCACATACATGATGGCGCTCTACTACCGTTTCCAGAACCCGCTCGATATCCAGGAAGGAAATCTCCCTGTTCAGGAAGCGTGCTACTGCCACTTCGTTCGCCGCATTATATACCGTCGGTGCCGACTGGCCCAGACGTCCACAATCGAATGCCAATCTGAGGCAAGGAAAACGCTCGTAGTCCATCTCTCTAAAGTGAAGCTTCCCAATCTGGGCTAGGCTAAGTCGTTCGGTAGGTGTAGGAATCCGCTCCGGATACGTCAGTGCGTATTGAATCGGTACTCGCATATCCGGCATACCTAGCTGAGCGACGATGCTATGGTCCCTGAATTCAACAAATGAATGAATAATACTTTCCGGATGGATAAGTACGCTTACTTGATCGTAGTCTAAGCCGAAGAGCCACTTGGCTTCAATGACTTCAAGTCCCTTGTTCACCATTGTAGCCGAGTCGATCGTAATTTTTGCTCCCATTGACCAGTTGGGATGCTTGAGCGCATCCTCTACCGTGACATCTGCCAGTTCTGCTCGTGTGCGATCGCGGAACGAACCCCCGGAGGCTGTCAGTGTAATGCCGAGCACATCATCCTGTCTCTCACCATTCAAACATTGATAGATGGCCGAGTGTTCGGAATCGATCGGCAAGACCGACACGCCGCGTTCCTTAGCGCGCTGCATGACAATATGACCCGCTGTGACAAGCGTTTCTTTGTTCGCGAGACCAATGGTTTTGCCAGCTTGAATAGCCGCTAGTGTAGCAGGCAGCCCTCTGCTGCCTATTATGGCCGTCACTACAGTATCCGCATCCGTTCCCGCAGCTACTTCGATCAGCCCTTCTTCTCCATAGGTGACTCTCGTCCCCTCCGGCAAGTAGGACCGTGCCTGTTCCGCAAGCTCTTTGGTAGCCAGACTGACCAAAGCAGGCCTGAACTCCTTCGCTTGCTCGATGACCAAGTCTACATTGCTGCCAGCAGACAAGCCAACGATGCAGAAGCGGTCCGGCTGATGCCTGACAATATCTAGCGTTTGTGTACCGATGGACCCTGTTGAGCCTAATAGCGCTATTTTCTTCAACTAAAGTACCTCCAAGTTAACCTGGGATAAGCTCCGTCAGCACTAATAGCGGAAATACAATCAACCAGCTGTCACAGCGGTCAAGCACACCGCCATGGCCGGGAAGCAAATTGCCCGTATCTTTAATGTCTCTCACGCGCTTATATGCGGATTGGATAAGGTCACCGAATTGTCCGGCGATCGCCGCAATGATACCAATCAGCAACGCTCTCCCAATACTAGCTGTATCTGGTCCTAGAAGGGCGAATACAACGGCTACAGCCAAGGACAACACAATACCCCCAACCGCGCCTTCAATGGTCTTATTTGGACTAATGGAAGGCCAGAGCTTCGTCTTGCCGATCGCTCGTCCGGTGAAATAAGCGCCAATATCGGAAGCCCATATACATCCGAAGGAAAGAAACGTCCAGAACAAGCCATGCTCGCCCATATCGCGTACCTCGATCATCGCTGCAAATCCATAACCCACATATAAGGCGCCAAGCAGCATGAGCGAAGCGCCGTCTATCGTCGTTTTGTTCTTGGTAACAACCGTGACGGCAAGCAGAAGAAACGCCAGCATCCATAAAACCGTAAGTGGCGAAGGCATGCCAATACCCCACGCCTTCCACGGAAGAACGAAGTACAGCACCCCGGCGAAGCCAAGCAACGCGGTTGGGTGAAACGGGGAAACCCCGTTCATACGGGTATATTCATAAAATCCGATAATAGCAAGCAGCACCAGCAATCCTGTGTAGTAAGCTCCGCCCAAGAGAGCCAAAGCGACAAATACTGCGCCTGCAATCACACCTGTAATCAATCGTTGTTTCAATGCCAAGTCACACTCCGTCGTTTGATGCTATAATCCCCCGTATCTCCGAGCCCGCCGTTGATAAGTTTCAATGGCTTCATGGAAATGCTTCTCCGTGAATTCAGGCCAATACACATCCGTAAACCAAAACTCGCTGTACGCCAGCTGCCAGAGCATGAAGTTGCTTAACCGCAGCTCGCCGCTTGTACGAATCAGTAAATCAGGATCTGGAATGTCGCATGTAAGCAACCGGCTCGACATGACATCTTCATCGATATCCTCTGCATCCAGCTTGCCATTTTTCACGTCCAACGCAATATGTTTGATCGCGTCCAACATTTCAATGCGGCTGCCGTAATTAAGAGCAAAGTTAAGGACAAGTCCCGTATTGCCAGCTGTCTTGCTCACTGCTTCTTCCAAAGCATGTATCGTATGGGAGGGCAAGTTATCCCTAGATCCCATCATACGTACTTGTACATTGTTAGCAATCAACTCGTCCAGCTCTATCTCCAGAAACTGCTGCGGAAGTTTCATCAGAAAATCGACTTCCGCTTTTGGACGCTTCCAATTTTCCGTAGAAAATGCATACATCGTTAAGTATTTTATCCCCAGCCGATCCGCCGCAATCGTAATGCGCTTGACTGTCTTCATCCCGGAATGATGACCCGCCATTCGCGGCAATCCGCGTTTCTTGGCCCATCGTCCGTTCCCATCCATAATAATGGCAACATGCGTAGGCACATTACCCTCTTCCATTGAAGCCGGCTTCGGTGCGATTGATCCGCTTAGTTTAGCCCAAAGTCGCTTGATCATCTAGCTTCCTCCCAACCGATAAGAACAATTCTCTATCGGAGTACTTCAAGGATGAGCCCAGGACCCATCCCTTTTGGTATGATCAATAAAAACGTAACCCCACCTATCGGAGGGGCTTGGCGTTAATTAAACTTCCATTATTTCTTTTTCTTTGGAAGAGAGAACTTTTTCGACTTCAGCAATATACTTGTCAGTCGCTTTCTGAATATCGTCCTGATGGCGACGGGATTCGTCTTCGGAAATATCTGTTTTCTCCAGCTTCTTCACATCATCGTTTGCGTCGCGGCGAATGTTACGGATCGCTACCTTCGCTTCTTCACCGAATTTTTTCGATGTTTTTACCAGCTCGGCGCGGCGCTCTTCGGTAAGAGGCGGTACGGAGATGCGAATAGCCAGTCCGTCATTGGATGGCGTAAGTCCCAGATCCGATTTCAGGATTGCCTTCTCGATGGCTGACAGGGATGATTTGTCCCAAGGCTGAATCATCAGAGTCCGAGAATCCGGTGTATTGATGTTCGCAAGCTGATTCAGCGGTGTTTGCGCACCATAATATTCAACTTGGATACGGTCCATCAGTGCCGGGCTTGCTTTGCCCGCGCGAAGTGTGGATAGATCGCGTCTTAGAGCGCCGATCGCTTTTTCCATACGGTCTTCTGCACTTTTCTTAATCGCCTGTGGCATATTATTTAGCACTTCCTTTCACAATCGTGCCGATCTTCTCTCCCAGCACGACCCGTTTAATATTTCCGTTCTCTGTTATGGAGAATACGATTAGCGGGATGTTGTTGTCCATGCAAAGTGACGAAGCGGTCGAATCCATAACACCCAGATTGCGGTTAAGCATGTCCAGATAGGTAAGCTCTTCGAACTTCTCGGCATTTTCGTCCTTGAATGGATCGGCGGAATATACGCCATCTACTTTGTTTTTCGCCATCAGAATCACTTCAGCCTCGATCTCCGCTGCACGGAGAGCTGCTGTCGTATCTGTGGAGAAGAACGGGTTGCCTGTGCCGGCTGCGAAGATGACGACGCGGCCTTTCTCCAGGTGACGAATGGCACGGCGTCTAATATAAGGCTCGGCGATTTGCTGCATGGCAATCGAAGTTTGTACACGGGTTGGCACATCAATCTGCTCCAATGCGTCTTGAAGAGCTAGCGAATTCATGACGGTAGCCAGCATGCCCATGTAATCCGCTGTTGCGCGGTCGATGCCTTTGGCTGAGCCGGCTATGCCTCTCCAGATGTTGCCGCCGCCTACAACAATAGCGACTTCTACACCAAGATCGATGACTTCCTTCACTTGATTGGCGATGGACGAGATGACGGAAGCTTCAATGCCGTAACCTTCTTGGCCTGATAGTGATTCGCCGCTCACCTTCAAGACGATGCGTTTAAATACTGGATGTTCCAACGTAATTACCTCCATCATGCACCCCGCAAGCGAGGACACTCTTTTTTATTCCCTGTTAGCTAGTATTGTTCGATAGGCCATTTATAGAAAAGAAGGCGGGGCGGACGCCCCGCCCCGCCTGTGCGTTCGGATTACAGTTTCGCTTGAGCCATAACTTCTTCAACGAAGTTGTCGACTTTTTTCTCAAGGCCTTCGCCCAGCTCATAACGAACGAAGCGACGGATCGTAATATTTTCACCAATTTTGCTGATTTTTTCGTTCAGCAGGTTGGAGATCGTTTTGTCTGGATCTTTAATGAAGGATTGCTCAAGCAAGCAATATTCTTCATAGTATTTCGAAATACGGCCTTCAACCATTTTTTCAACGATTTTTTCAGGCTTGCCTTCGTTAAGAGCTTGGTTTTTAAGAATTTCTTTTTCTTTTTCGATTTCGTCACCCGGTACTTCTTCACGACGAACGAATTTCGGATTAGCTGCTGCGATTTGCATCGCGATATCTCTAGCAAATTCACGGAATTGATCCGTTTTTGCAACAAAGTCTGTCTCGCAGTTTACTTCAACCAGCACGCCGATACGGCCGCCAGCATGGATGTAAGATTCAACTACGCCCTCAGTCGCGATGCGTCCAGCTTTGTTCGCTGCCGCAGATAGACCTTTCTCACGAAGCAATGCGATCGCTTTTTCTACGTCGCCGCCTGTCTCGTCCAGCGCTTTTTTGCAATCGAGCATACCTGCTCCTGTTCTCTCACGAAGTTCCTTTACCGCGCTTGCACTAACTGCCATGAATAACCCTCCTAAAAGTTTACATCGGAATTTTGTTCAAAAAAAGGGTAGTGAGAGGTTTGCACCATCTGACCACCCTTTGTTGTTACGAAATTATGTTATACTTTTGCAATTTAGGCTGTCGTTTGCTCGCCTTGGTTCGCTTCGATAATTGCATCAGCCATTTTAGCTGTAAGAAGCTTAACTGCACGGATGGCATCGTCGTTACCAGGGATAACGTAGTCGATTTCGTCCGGATCGCAGTTTGTATCAACGATACCTACGATTGGGATACCCAATTTGCGAGCTTCAGCTACTGCAATGCGCTCTTTGCGCGGATCGATAATGAACAACGCGCTTGGCAGGCCCTTCATGCCTTTGATGCCGCCCAAGAATTTCTCAAGACGGTCTTTTTCTTTGCGAAGAATGATAACTTCTTTCTTAGGAAGAACTTCGAACGTGCCGTCCTCTTCCCACTTCTCAAGCTGTTTCAAACGGTCGATACGCTTTTGAATGGTTTGGAAATTCGTCAGCGTGCCACCCAACCAGCGTTGGTTGATGTAGAAGTTGCCGCAACGCTCTGCTTCTTCTTTAACCGAATCTTGAGCTTGCTTCTTCGTGCCGACGAACAGCATAGTGCCGCCTTCAGCCGCTACGGATTTAACAAAGTTGTAAGCCTCGTCAACTTTCTTAACCGTTTTTTGCAAGTCGATAATGTAAATTCCGTTTCTTTCTGTGAAGATATAACGATCCATCTTCGGGTTCCAACGACGAGTCTGGTGACCGAAGTGTACCCCAGCTTCTAGAAGCTGTTTCATGGAAATAACCGCCATTCTTCAACACCTCCTGTAATGGTTATTGTGTGTCCCTCCGCTAGATCGCGCCTTCCGACAAAACTTTCGCCAGGCAAAAGCACCATTGACGGAATTGATCTGCGTGTGATTTTAACACCGTCATTTAATATATCATAGATAACTTGTCCATGCAAGAACACTTTGCCATTTCCGTCATAGGTGCATGTTCAAAAAGTCCGGTTTTCAGCACATGAGCTTATGCTTCCGATGATGCGTTTTTTTTAAAACGCCGCAGAAGACGGGATGAAGCCAGGAAATGAGGAGCGTAGCATAGCGGAGGCTACGTGAGCACCGGAGGTTTCGGCTGAATGCCATATTCGCTGTCGAATAGGCTTCCTGATCCACTTCGTGATCAAAAATGGACTTTTTGAACAAACTCTATAAGAAAACGATCATTGAGCGGCAAGCCAGGCCTCCGCATCAGCCTTGCTGATCGGCTGTCCGGTCACGCCTTTGACTGCTCCCTCAATTCCGGCATTCTCTGCAAGCAAAAAATAACCGGCTCTGGCCTGCTTGTTTTTGGCTTTCATTTGTTTGACGAATGCAGGCGCATTATCAATGATGTCATTGGCAAGCAGAAGCTCCGACGTTTTGGTCAGATCAAAACCTGGTTCGATTCGAATCAATCGCTCGACTCGCTTAGCCTCCTCCAGTACTTCTGTCTGCGCATCGGCAACTGGCGTCTCGCTCGCCTCATTCTCCGTTTGCGGCGTCTCAAACGTCGCTTCTGGAGTTTCCGTTGCGACATGATCCGGCACGGAGGAGGGATCTGGTGTTGGTTCTCCGCCTGAGAAACCTTCCTCTTGCAGGTTGACTTGACTCATCTCCTGCTCCAATATGTTCAGCTTATTCTGACTGTTCTGTCCCAGCATGAACAGCTCCAGCAACAGGACTCCCACGATAATGCCAACGCCAAGCCCCAGCACAAAGGATCGTTTGTTAAACATGGAGCGAACCCTCCTGTTTGGACAAGCCGATTATAAGCTGAACTTCCCCTTTATTCATGCCCAGTCTTTTGGCAATCGCCTCAATCGATTTTCCTTCCGCGTATAGACGGAACAACTCCGAATAGCGATCATGGATCGAGTTGGATTTGGGATTCTGATCCTCAATCGCAATTTTCACCCCTTCGTACCTATCAGGGTGATTGGCGGGTACAGAGGCCGCTTGCCCCGCCATGCCGGCAGCGACAGGCTGCTCCGCCGCCTGTATGCGAGCTTCAGCGGGCTTGACAAGCGTTTCTTGCAATAGCTTCTCCAATTGCCCGCAGCGCTCTTCTAATGTAGCAATCCGCATATCTTTGCTATTGGCCTCCTGCTTGGCCGCTTGCTGGGAATCCGCAATTAGCTGAACCAGATGCTCGTTGTCCTTCTCCATGTTTTCCATGAACTGATCAAGCGCCGTCTCCATATTGCGGACAGACTGCGGGGCCTCATTGCCGTCCGGCTTCTTTCGCGGCATGATGAGGGCGCCTACAACGACGACCGCTCCAACGAGTACGATATATTGCCATGGTTCCATGTGTAGCATCCCGCCTCTTTTGCTTATACTGCTGGTCTACAGCTTAATATCTAGATGATGTCCTTTATACGGATGCACCGGAGGTTCATCGACTCCCGATTCCTCTTCCGTGCCCACGCCTTTTTTACGGTTTCCCCGTTTGTATCCGCCATCATTTGCCCCGTCTTGATCCGCACGCACTTGAGGATTCGAGGACTTCTCAACCGCTGTATTCTGGTTGCGCATCTCTTCCGTTTGCTTCGACGCCTGATTCGCCAGCATGTTCTGCTCCGTTAGCGGCCGCTGCGCAGCTTGCTGCTGCATACCGCTAAACTCCTGCGTGCGCGGAACGGACATTTGAAGATCCAGTGGCTTAAAGGTCATTCAAACCGCACCTCCCGCTTTTTAGACTTATGGGGTGTTAAGGATTATAGGGCACCATCGCGACATCTCCATCCATTAATCGGAAGGAAACACGCTGAGCGCTGTCTTTAACAAACTTGGTATAACGTCCGATTACAATTTTGATGCCGCCGTACGCGGTTCCGCTTACATTTATTTTGGAACGGTTGGTATCCTCCAGCGTTTTCTCGATCTCCAGCATGCGCGCCTTAGACTCCTCGACCAAAACGCTCGTCTGCCGCTTGGTTGCATTAAGCTTAGCACGAAGCTCCAGCCTGTCAGGCGTCAGTTGGCCGGCGGCCGCCATTTGATCCAGTATGACAAGCGCCTTCTCGGTCTTCTCATTGCTTTCGTAGGATTGCTTAATGGTAGCACGGAGTTCCAGCAGTTCCTCACGAAGCTGTGGGTTTACACCGACCTCTATTGCCGTCGCAGTAGACATAGCGTTGCCGAGCGTACGTGCGACAACCTGCTCCCCTGCCTGTATGAGGCCTCCTACTACGAGCCCTTTCGCCCCGGAACAAATGACATTTCTACCCGCTTTGACGACTGAATGCATGATACTTTGCGAGACGATTACATCCTCTCCAGCAAAAACATGTCCGTCTTGTATAAAGGAGCTTCGAACATTGCGGCCCGCTTTGATATGTCCCTTGTTGCTCGCCATAATGCCACCTGTAATTTCAATAGATCCGTCTGACTCCAGCTCCGCTCCCTCTACGCCGCCAACGACACGAATATCGCCCGAAGCCCTCACTCGGAAGCCATTCAACACATTCCCGCGAATAACAACCGTTCCGACAAAATCGATATTGCCGATGCTGTAATCCACATCGCCATTCACCTCATACACAGGAAATACGTTGATCTTTCCTTTATCGGTAATCGTAATCAATCCGTCGATCGCCGCATAGAGAGCGATTTCGCCATTTTGCACAACATTTTTCCCGATTTTGAATCGGACTTTCTTGCCGAACTTCGGAGGTATGAGTTCACCGGTTACCATCTTGCCCGAGGAACCGGACGTCGGCTCCACTAGTTCTGCGATCAATTGTCCACGCATGACGTTTTTCAGCCTCGTTACTTCTTTCAGATCTACTTTTCCGTCTTGATCCTCAGCAGGCTTATGCTGCTTTTTATCCTCCATATCATAGACGAAGCGTATGGCTCCGTCCTTTCCTTCTCCAGGAGCTTCCCCTTGTGCGATCAGAGTCTGTTCTCTGCAGTAAGCCAGCGGATTTCTGCATATTTGATCCAGCACATCGATTCGGAGTCCATGGACAACGCCCTTGCTGCGCACATATTGTTCCATGTCCGAAGAAGCACATACAAAATCTTCCGTTATCCGACTGAATGTTAGGAAGGCAGACAGCTTGTCAGCTGAAGTCTGAATACGCAGATAGGAATCTAATTGAATATTGTCCACCTTACTCCCTCCTCTCTAATGCTGCATTAGTTGATCTTTATGTTTAGCCAACGCTCCACGCAGCCTCAATATAGCTTTGGAATGGAGCTGGGAGATTCTCGAAGGGGATAGCGACATCACTTCCGCAATTTCGCTTAACGACAATTCTTCGTAATAAAACAGCGATACAACCGTTCTTTCCTTCTCCGTCAATCGTTCAATGCCTTTAACCAGCGATTCTTTCAAATAAAACTCATGCACTTTATAATCCGGATTTTTCGCCTTGTCATCTACAAGCAACGACATGCGCGTCTCCGATTCTTCTTCGCGGATGGGGTCTTCCAGTGAGCAGATCGTCGCGACGGAGATGTCCTGAAGCATATTGGTAAATTCTTTTTCGGATACTTGCAAGTACGAGCTTACCTCCAGATCTGTAACCGAGCGCATATATTGCTGCTCCAGATGCTGGTACGCCTCTTCGACCCGTTTTGCTTTCTCACGAACGGAACGCGGCACCCAGTCGCCTTGACGCAAGCCATCAATAATAGAGCCGCGAATGCGCCATGAAGCGTACGTCTCGAACTGCAGTCCGCGCAAGTAATCAAACTTCTCAATCGCATCGATCAGCCCCATGACGCCATTGCTGGCAAGATCGTCCTTTATGACGTTCTTCGGCAGTCCGATTGCCATTCGATTCGTTACATATTCGACCAAAGGCAAATAGGTTTCAATCAATGCCTTCTTCGCTTCAATATCACCGTATTCTTTCCAAGCTTGCCACATCTGGATGTTAGTCAAATGAGGCGTCTTCAGCTCAGCCATCGACTCACTCTCCTGTCAGGTGACGTAATGCCTTCGCCAAATCTTCCGGCTGTTTATTAGTTGTAGATACAAATTGCGGAGGCGCAAGCGGACGGAACGCCGGGTCCGCCTCTTGATTGGAGGAGCTCTGTTGTTCCTGCTCCGCCGGATTTGCAGCTCCCAGCATCTGCGCCTTCAACAGATCGTTTAAATCCTCGCCCTCATCAGGGGTTGTCAGATCAAGCGAACTGCCCTTCGTCTCTTCGTTCTCTTGCACATCCCCGATCATTGCCGGAGGCTTCAATATAAAAGCCAAAACATAACGAATCGGGTACGCAAGCACAAAAAACGCAATGAACGCATAAAGACTTCTAAGCATGATTACCGATAACGGATTGTTGCCGATGGAGAAGAGAACCGTCAGAACTATACCCGTCATGCCGAATACCACATTCCATCGCCAAGTTCCTTGCATCTTAAATCTCCTTTACACCATGCTGCACGCTTCTGATGAGCAAAATACCCTTGTAACTGTCAAACTCTACAGTTCTGCCGTAATTGCCTCCCGTATCCATCCCAAGTATCGGGATGCGATAGTGCTGCAAGATTACCTTGCAGGACTCTACATTACGAGGCCCGATTCGAAGCGTATCCGAACCGCCGAGCGCGAACATTTGGGCCCCGCCCGCCATCTTAGCTTCTATACGGCCTAAACGCGCACCCACTGCTTCCATCCTGCCCAGCAGCTCCGGAATAGCAGTATCTGCGTACTTCGCGATATTAAGCTGCGACTCGCGAGCGATCTCGGAGGAAGGGAGCATCACATGCGCCATGCCGGCCACCTTGCTCTGGGGATCAAACAGCGTCAGGCCAACGCAAGATCCTAACCCCGTTGTTTTCAGAACGGCACCTTCCATCGCAATATTCAGATCTGCCATGCCCACCTTCACCAACGTTTGCCCTGTCATCCCAGCTCGACTCCCAATGCCTTGAAAATTTTGTTAAATGATTCCGGATCGGGGATCAAGAAGAAATGTCCCTCAAGCGATTGTCGATCCTCCAGAAACGTAGTCTCAATTAATAAAGCAGAGTCGCCCATTTCTCCGTACTGCATTAACCCGTAGCTTAATATCGCGCCGGCCATATCATGAGCGATTGCAGGAACGGATGGCACCATCGGCAGCTGGGTGAAATCGGCAAGCGAGGACAAGTAGGAACCCGCCAGTATATTGCCAATTTCGCATAAAGCAGACAGTTCCATCTCTGAATAGCCTTCGTCTTCCTGATGGTTCATCGATAGAAGCTGATTCAACATACGTTTGGCGGACTGCTCCTCGATAATAAAGAACATATTGCCAGGAGCGTCGCCCTCCACTCTCAGAAAGACGGCAATTACGATCTGCTCGGCTCCGCCTACGCGTTCCGCCACTTCCTCGAATGGGAGCAAGCTAACCTTCGGAACCCCCATGTCAACGGGCTTGTCCAGCAGTTTGGACAACGCGGTTGCCGCATTGCCCGCCCCGATGTTGCCGACTTCCTTCAGCACATCCCATTCAAAAGCTTTAAAAGATTCAAATAGCGACACAGACTATACCTCAAGCTGCTCAAGCTGAATGATTTCGTTTTTGTTGAGCACTTCCGAAAGGTTCAGCATAATAAGCAAGCGTCCTTCCCCGAGCTTGGCAATGCCGCGAAGATACTTCGCTTTGATGCCGCCTACGATCTCTGGCGGAGAATCGATCATATCTGTATCGATATCGATTACATCGTTCGCAGAGTCAACGATAAAGCCAACTTCGAGATCAGCAACGGCAACGACAATGATACGGGAGTGTTCCGTATGCTCTGTCTCGGACAAATTGAATCGTCCTCTCAGATCGATGACAGGAACTACGATTCCGCGCAGATTGATGACTCCTTTAATGAAGGATGCGGTCTTCGGCACGCGAGTAATAGGTGATAATCTTTCGATCGTACGAACTTTATCAACTTCAATCCCATACTCCTCTTTGCCAAGCGCGAACACGATAACCTTTAATTCTTCTCCCATCGAAAACCCCTCCTTATTTAATCAGTGCATTCGGATCGATGATTAGCGCAACCTGTCCGTCGCCCAGAATGGTAGCACCGGAAATCGCATGAATATGAGTCAGGTATTGTCCTAATGTCTTTAAAACAATCTCACTTTGACCGATGAACTCGTCTACCATAATCGCCGCCCACTTTTCACCTTTGCGAATCACGATTATTTCAGTCTCAACTTCTGTTGACTCATCGTAATCAGGCGACTCCAGCACTCGGCTGAGCGATACCAGCGGAATGATCGAGTTGCGGAACTGTATCATCTGATTGCCATGAACTTGAAGAATGTCGGCACGCTTCACGATTCCAGTCTCGACGATTGAAGTCAAAGGAATTGCATATTTCTCCGATCCCAGCTTTATGAGCATTGCCGATATAATCGAAAGCGTAAGCGGCAATTGGACCGAGAACTTCGTGCCTCTGCCGTATACCGAATCGACGGTTACGTTGCCGCCAAGCGAAGTGATCTTCGTCTTCACGACATCAAGTCCGACACCGCGTCCGGAAATATCAGAGATTTTATCCGCGGTACTGAATCCTGGAGCAAAGATCAGCATATTGATCTCATCCGGAGTCAGGTTGCGACCTGCCTCTTCTGTAAGAACGCCGTTTTTAATCGCGATCTTAAGCACTTTCTCCTGATTAATACCGTTGCCGTCTTCTTCCACTTCGATGAAGACATGATTGCCGCTATGATAAGCGCGCAGATGAATGGTGCCTGTTTCCGGCTTGCCTGCAGCGATGCGATCCGCAATCGTCTCGATCCCATGATCCACGGAGTTTCGGAGCAAATGTACAAGCGGATCACCGATCTCGTCGATTACCGTGCGGTCAAGCTCGGTATCTGCACCTGTAATCACTAGCTCGATCTTCTTGTCCAGTGACTTGGCAAGATCCCGAATCATTCTCGGGAAACGGTTGAACACGGAATCAACGGGAACCATTCTTAATTTCAATACTATATTTTGCAGATCGGAGCTAACTCTGGCCATATGCTCGACCGTCTCCGTCAGATCGTTGCGCTTTACTTCACTAGCCAGTTGCTCCAGACGAACGCGGTCGATAAGCAGTTCGCTGAACAAGTTCATCAGCGTATCCAGACGATCGATATCGACGCGAATCGTTCTGGCTACTGCCCCACCAGACGCCTGTGGCGACTTCTTGGCCGGCTCTGCCGCTTGCTTCACCGGACTTGCCGCTGCAGGCGCCGCCGCAGGTGCACTGATCGTCTCAACTGCCGCAGCCGCTGGCGCTGTAGTCAGGGCTGCCAGGGATTCCGGATCAAGGGGCGTAACCTGAACCGTCGCAATTTCCGATATGTTGCCGATCTGCTCCATCAGCTCCGACTCTTTCAGAGACGATATCGTAAAGATGGAGAATGAGCGATCAAACTTTTCTTGCTCCAAATCCTGTACCGCTGGATCTGACTTCACAATCTCGCCATTGCGCTCCAACAGATCAAAAACCATATAAGCGCGGGCAGCCTTTAGTACGCAAGTTTCCTCCAAAGATACTTGAATGAAGAACGGCTGATGGCCGCTTTCCATCGATTGCAGCAGAATGGACGACTGAAACTGGTCCAGGAGAGCGGCATTAGTTGAGATGGACGGAGCTGCAGCTGCAGCAGGCACTGTTGTGGGCGAAGCATCACCGCTCTTGTAGTCGCTTTTCATAATGGTCTGAAGAGAAGCGACTATCGACGTGACATCTGCCTTGCCAGTGCCTCCTTCTACGATATCTTGAACCATGGCTTCAAGAGCATCCAGCCCCTTGAACAGCGTGTCGAAGATAAAGCTGTCCATTTTCAGCTTGCTATTGCGCACCAGATCAAGCACATTTTCCATTTCATGCGTCAAAGCGGCCAAATCTTCAAATCCCATCGTGGCCGACATCCCTTTCAGCGTATGCGCTGAACGGAAGATCGATTGCACAATACTTAAATCATCAGGGTCACTTTCCAATTGAAGCAGGTTTTCGTTCAAGGATTGAAGATGATCGTTGGATTCGTCGATAAACATGGACAAATACGCGTTCATATCCATTTCCTAGCACCTCCTGTTAGAATGATCGTAATCGGAACTACTCTTATGTCAAAACTGTGCAAGCGAGCTGCTGAGCAATGCCGTGCAAAGGCAGGACATGCTGTGCCGCTCCGCATTCAACGGCTGCTCGAGGCATGCCGTATACGATACATGTTTCTTCGGATTCTGCGATCGTTGTTGCTGCTCCGCCCTCGGCCAGAGCTTTAAGCCCCTTGGCACCGTCGCTTCCCATCCCCGTCATAATGACGGCATGTCGCTGAATCTCAGGGAAGGGCAACAGCGATTCAAACATAACGTCTACCGATGGACGGTGTCCATTGCGTTGCGGTTGATCAGTCAATCGAATGAAGTACCCCGCAGCATCCTTGTCTAGTTCCATATGCTTTCCGCCTGGAGCAACGTATACGAAGCTGGCGCTGACCCGCATCCCTTGTTCCGCTTCCACGACGGTTAAAGCGCTGAAGCTGTCCAAGCGTTGCGCTAATGATTTCGTGAATTTGGGCGGCATATGCTGTACGACGAGCACGGGTGCCGGGAAACCGTTTGGCAAGGAGCATATGACTTCATGGAGCGCTCTTGGACCGCCGGTTGATGTACCGATGGCTACAATATGTTTGAACGCACCTGAATGTTGCACCCTCCGCACAATCGGCTGCTGCTCCACTGGTGGAGAAGCGGTCGGCTGTTGTGCGGGCAAACCGGCGTTTGGCGCTGCCAACCGCTTCTCACGATGAATCGTCCCATCGGGCGGCTTCGTTAACGCTGCCCCTCGTTTCTCTTCCGGCTTACGTTCCAACTTGGCTTTATGTAAAGGGGCTGCCGGTGGAGAAAGTGTATCAGGCGGCTTCAGCCTAGGCTTCACGCGCGGCTCCGGTTTTTTCTCCAACGGCGCTATGTCAACCTTCGGTCTCTCCGGCAAGGCTCCCGTTCTGCTCCGTCTTGCAAATACCGCGATTCGCAGCTTCTCAAGCAGTTGCTCGCCTACTTGATGGATATCACCTGTCTTGGAAGTGGACGGCTTGCGAATAAAGTCCAGCGCGCCGTACTGCAGCGCCTTAATCGTGTCGCGCGCATTATCCTCACTGATGCCAGAGAGCATGATGACCGGCGTCGGAGTCTCCTTCATAATGAGCTGCAGAGCTTCAATGCCGTTCAATATAGGCATCTCCAGATCCATAGTGATCACGTCCGGTTTATGCTGGGCTGCAGCGGCTACGGCTTCTGCTCCGTTGGCAGCTGTCGCAGCGATAACAAATTGCTTATCTTGCAAGATGAGATCGCTGATGATGGTCCGCATAAACGCGGAATCGTCCACAACTAGAACGCGATAGGTTGTCAATCGTTTCTCACCTCAATTCCAAAGGATTATCTCGAAAGTCTGAACCATTTTGTAAAAAATCCTTTGACTCCGCCCGAATCCCGGCGAACTGCCGGCATGTCCAAAAAGGATTGGGCTATACGCTCTACTGCTGCCGCAGACACGCAATCGGGATAGCCGATCAAGAACGGCACTTGCCTTTTCACCGCCTTCGATACATACGGATCATCTGGAATCATGCCAAGCGCCGGTATATCGGATTGAAGAAAACGGCTCGCTACAAGGCTGATTTTCTGCGCAGTCGCTCTCCCTTCCCGTTCGTCGGATGCGCGGTTGACGATCAGTTTGAACGCGACACTGGGATCAATGGACTTCACCATCTTGATCAATGCGTATGCGTCTGTAAGCGATGTAGGCTCAGGCGTCGTAACAACGATCGTCTCTTGCGCTGCCGTAATGAACTTGACCGTTTCCTTGGATAAGCCCGCTCCTGTATCAAATAGAATGACATCGTATTCACCATGAAGCTTCTCAACTTCGGAAACGAATCTGGCTATTTGATCTTCCGACAACTCCAGCAAATCCATGAAGCCCGAGCCGCCTGCTATATAATGCAGCCCTTCCGGTCCGGAGCATACAATATCCCAGATCGTCTTCTCCTGCTTCAAGAGATGATATAGACTGTAAGGAGAGGATTGACCCATTAACACGTCAATGTTCGCCATCCCAATATCAGCGTCGAACAGCAGCACTTTTTTGCCCAATCTCTGCAACGCTAGCGAGAAATTTAAACTAAAGTTCGATTTGCCGACGCCGCCCTTGCCGCTCGTCACCGTAATAACTCGCGTATCCTTCCGATCCATGCGATTATCCTGCTGTCTGATCAAATGTCGCAATGCTTCGGCTTGATCATTCATGCTCCGCATCTCCAAGTAGCAGATCTACATATTTGCCAGCCTTGAACCGCTCGATGTCATCCGGCACGTTCTGGCCGCTTGCCAAGTGGGTAGGATTCAAGCCATGGGTCAGAACCAGGTTCATGATGGCTCCGTATACTGTCGTTTCATCCAGCTTCGTAAATAATACTTTTTGAATGCCGTATTTGGAGAAGCGCTCCGCGATAATCGCCATATCCGTTGTTTTGCCCGTCAAACTCAGAACAAGCACAGTCTCATTCGGCTCATTGGATTGAAGTAGACTAATGACCTCTGATACATGAAGCTCGCTTCTGAAATTGCGCCCCGCCGTATCCATTAGAATCAAATCACGCTCTGACAGCGCTTTGTAAGCCTTGGGCAAATCCATTGGAGAGAATACAACCTCCAGCGGCACATTCAAAATGTTGGCATACGTTCTAAGCTGATCTACTGCTGCAATCCGGTACGTATCGGACGTAATGAATCCGACGTTCCTGCCGCGCTTGATGGTCTGCTCTGCTGCCAGCTTGGCTATCGTCGTCGTTTTGCCGACTCCCGTCGGACCTACAAAATGCACGACGCGCGCTTCTCTATTAATCTCGGCATTGCTGTATGGTCGAAGCCACTCCACCAGGATCCGTTTGGATTCGTTCCACACCTCAAGCCTGTCATAAACCCGGCCCGCATTCTTCTCGGATTCCTGCAAAGCTTCAATTAATTTGTCGCTCCACTCGCTCTCCAGCTCTTGCTCCTGCAACCGTTCCTTCAGCGCAATCAGTGGTTCGGACAAGGAATGGAGATCGCTTTGCTGCCGGGAAAGCTTGACCATGTATTCTCGCAAATCACGAATCTCGTTAATAATGAACTGCTCGCGCTCCATTCGCTTTTCGGATACCAATGGAGCCGGTTGAGGCGGTGATGGAGGCTCCATGACCGCCGCAGCCGCTCCAGCCCGCTGCGCGGTTTGCAAGATTTGCTCGACGACCGCATTCACTTCCGGAGACGGCTTGCGTTGCGGCAGCTCGACTTGCTTTGAAGCATCTGACTCAATAGCGGCTATGACTTCCATTCGTTTCTTGCGGAACATGCCCATAAATCCGCCAACCTTAATTTCCTTTGTATCCAGAATAACCGCGTCTTTGCCAAGATCCGTACGAATCATTGACACCGCTTCGGGGAGAGCGTTAACAACATATCGCTTTACTCTCATAGATTAACCACCCCTACGCTCTGGATTTCAATGTTCGGTTCTAGCTCGCTGTAGGACAATACCGGCACTTCTTGCATCGTTCGTTCAATAATCTGTCTTAAGTACATCCGAATCGTCGGCGATGCCAATACGATCGGCTGCTGACCGGATTGAATTTGACGGCTTACATGCTCGTTAAGCTTCTGATAGATTTGCTGGGTTGATACCGGGTCCAGTGCTATATAGCTTCCCTGATCCGTCTGCTGCACCGACTCCGCAATGCGCTTCTCAAGCTGAGGCCCAACCGTAATGACACGAAGAGTATCTCCACCAGGAGAGAATTGCTGCGTAATCTGACGAGAAAGCGCTTGACGCACATATTCCGTCAGAATATCAGGATCCTTCGTGTATTGACCGTGATCGGCCAGTGTCTCGAAGATGGTGACCAAATCCCGGATCGAGATTTTTTCCTTAAGCAGCTTCGCAAGCACTTTCTGCACATCGCCAATGGTCAGGATAGACGGGATCAGCTCATCGATTAACGCTGGATACGATTCCCTCACATTCTCGACCATCATTTTCGCTTCCTGGCGGCCAATCAGCTCATGGGCGTGGCGCTTAATAATTTCAGTGAGATGAGTCGCTACAACAGATGGCGGGTCAACAACCGTATAACCCGACAGCTCGGCGCGCTCCTTCATCGCCTCATCAATCCAGATGGCCGGCAATCCGAACGCAGGCTCCATCGTTTCAATCCCGACGACAGAGTCATCCTCGAAGCCCGGGCTCATCGCCAAGTAATGGTTCAGCAGCAAGTCACCGCGAGCGACGGTGTTTCCTTTAATTTTAATGACATATTCATTCGGCTTGAGCTGGATGTTGTCACGGATACGAATAACCGGAACTACCAACCCCAGTTCGAGCGCACATTGCCTGCGAATCATTATGATACGGTCCAACAAGTCCCCGCCTTGCTGGGTATCCGCGAGAGGGATTAGGCCATAGCCGAATTCGAACTCGATCGGATCCACCTGAAGCAAGCTGATGACACTCTCAGGACTCCGAACCTCTTCGATCTGCTGTTCTTCCACCAACAATTCGTCTTGCTCCATTTGCTTCGTTTGCTTCTTCTGCATTACATAAGCACCAACAGCTAAAATGATAGCAAACGGCCAAGTTCTGAAAATACCGATTGGCGTCAAGCCCAGAACCGCAATAGTACCCGCCGCAACATAGAGCATCTTCGGATATTTGAACAACTGCGACGTCAGATCCTCGGACAAAGTGCCATCGGATGCGGCGCGCGTCACAATTAGACCTGCTGCGGTAGAGATCAGAAGCGCCGGTATTTGTGCCACCAAACCATCACCGATCGTCAGAATCGAGAACGTCTTCAGCGACTCACCAAATTCCATGCCATGCATGGCCATACCGACGATAAAACCGCCAATCAAGTTAATAATCAAAATAATAATGTTAGCAATGGCGTCGCCTTTGACGAACTTACTTGCCCCGTCCATCGATCCGTAGAAATCGGCTTCTCTCTCAATTTTCGAGCGGCGTTCCCTCGCCTGTTGCTCGTTGATCAAGCCGGAGTTCAAATCCGCGTCAATACTCATTTGCTTACCCGGCATCGCATCGAGTGTAAATCTCGCCGCTACCTCAGCCACGCGCTCTGAACCTTTCGTAATAACGATAAACTGAACGACAACGAGAATCAGGAACACGATAAAGCCGATAACAACTTCGCCCCCGCCGACCCAGCTGCCGAAGGTGGCGATAACTTCACCCGCTTCTGCATTTTGGAGTATGCTTCTTGTGGTAGATACACTAAGTGCAAGTCGGAAAAGCGTTGTAATGAGCAAAATCGCTGGAAAGATTGAGAAATCCAAAGCTTCTTTCGTATTCATGGCAACGAGCAAAATCATTAGAGCAATCGAAATGTTCAAAATAAGCAACACGTCAATGAGGAAGATCGGGATCGGGATAATCATCATGAGTACGATTCCAATAATTCCGAGAATAATGACTAAATCCTTAGCTTTCATGATGTCTTCCTCCTCCCTAACGATGTGAGATCAGGAACAGCGGCTAGCGTCCCTTCATCTTATATACGTAAGCCAGCACCTCGGCCACAGCCTGGAACAGATCTGCCGGTATGACATCCCCGATCTCGCCCTGCTCATATAGCGCTCTGGCCAGCGGCTTGTTTTCCATCGTGATAACGCCGTTTTCCTTGGCGATCTCTTTAATGCGCAAGGCCACGTGATCCATCCCTTTGGCCAATATGGTCGGCGCTTCCATATTGGAAGCATCATACTTCAAAGCGATGGCAAAGTGTGTCGGGTTCGTAATAACGACGTCTGCTTTGGGTACATCCTGCATCATGCGCTGCAACGCCATTTTGCGCTGCCTCTCCTTAATGCGGCCTTTAATGAGGGGATCACCCTCGGATTTTTTATACTCGTCCTTAATGTCTTGCTTGGACATTTTAATACTTTTTTCATGCTCGTATTTTTGATAAAGGAAATCCAGAAACGCTAGCACCGCAAGTACGGCGCCAATTTGAATACCCAGCTTAATCGTGAGCCCAGCTGTGAATGAAAAAATTCGTTCCAAGGGCTGCATCGACAGCGACAGCAGCTTGTCCCACTCGCTTGTAATGGTCGAGTAAACAAGTATGCCGATAATACTGACTTTCAAAATACTTTTGAAAAACTCCACCAAGCTGCGCACAGAGAATATCCGTTTAAAGCCTTCAATCGGATTCAGCTTGTTCAGCTTCAGCTTGAGCGGCTCCCCGGTTAACAGGAAGCCAAATTGAATGACATTGCCCAAGATGCCAATCACCATAACAATGGCGAATATTGGAAGCAACATCAATAGTACTTGTTTCGTAATACCTAAGAACAGATCCATCACATTTGCAGTTGTCAATTCCATCGTCAGCCAGTTTTCGAACAACCCGCCAAACAGGTTACTAATATTGGACTTGTAGTAGCCTCCTAGCATCAAGAAGGAAGCGAATGCGAACATAAGAATGAATGCGCCCGGCAGGTCGGAAGACTTCGCGACCTGTCCCTTCTTTCTAGAGTCCTGACGCTTCTTGGGCGTCGCTTTTTCTGTTTTCTCTTGGTTGAATAATTGCAAGTCCAGCTTCAAGCGATAATGTCGCACCAATACAGCCTCCTATTGCCCTGCAGACGGTCCTTGCACGATACCAAACAGCCCTTCAATCGATTGAAACATGATGGTGAACAGCTTGTCGAATAACATCGCCAGTCCTGGTATCAGCAAAATAAGCAGAAACAGGCCAAGTAACATTTTCAGCGGTATGCCGACGACGAATACGTTGAATTGTGGCGCGGACTTCGTTAGAAAGCCAAGTCCGACATCCGCCAGAAACATTGCTACAACAAGCGGGGCCGCTATCTGTAAGGCCAACACGAAAGTATTACTGAACATGCGAATCAAATATTCAGTAATGCTGCCGCCTAGCAGACGAGCGAACAGCTCGTTATCCAGAGGTATCCATTTATAGCTGTTCATAAGGCCCGATAACAAATAATGATGGCCATTCATCATCAGAAATACGATCAACATCAGCATATACTTGAAATTACCCAGCAGCGGCGCAGACACGCCCGTATGCGGATCGACAATGTTCGCCATGGCGAGGCCGACCTGCATATCCATAAAAGCACCCGCTGTCTGCACAACCGCAAAAAACAGATAGACGACAAATCCGATCAAAAGACCGATTAAAATTTCTCTTATAATGACAACGACATACTCTGCTGCATCCGGCACGATAGTTTGACTTGTGCCATATGACAGAAACACCATAAATGACATAAAAAATCCGAGACCAATCTTGAACGTATTCGGCACGCTTCGCGATGAAAAGATCGGAGCGACGACGAAAAACGCAGTTATTCGACAAAAGATTAGCAAAAAAATAGGAAACCCTTGTACGATTGCATTCATTCACTCACAACCTAACCGATATAGTGATGAAGATTGTTCAGTATACGGTAAGTGAAGTCGACAACCGTATTCAGAATCCACGGTCCAAATACGATAATTGAAATAAAGACAGCCACAATCTTTGGAACAAAAGCGAGCGTCTGCTCCTGGATTTGCGTAGTAGCTTGGAACACACTTACCATTAAACCAACAACTAACGCAAGAACGAGCATCGGAGCGCTGGCTTTTAATACCGTAAAGACCGCTTCGCCCGCCAATCCGATGACAAAGTCAGCACTCATCCTGTTCCCCTCCAGCTTTCATCATGTATTGAAACTGAGCAGCAGCGACTTCACAATCAGATACCAGCCATCTACCAAGACGAAAAGCAACAGCTTGAACGGCAAGGAAATCATAATCGGCGGCAACATCATCATCCCCATCGCCATAAGCGTGCTGGCCACGATCATATCAATAACGAGGAAAGGGATAAAGATCATAAAGCCCATCTGGAATGCTGTTTTCAATTCACTGATTGCATAAGCGGGAATGAGTACGGTAAGCGGGATATCCTCGAAGGATTCAGGCTTTTCCGTTTTCGTATAATTCATGAATAGAAGCAAGTCTTTCTCCCGAGTATGGGAAAACATAAATTTCTTCATAGGCACGGATGCTTTTTCGAATGCCTCCGTCTGAGAGATTTCACCTTTCAGATAAGGCTGCAAGGCTACTTCATTTACTTGCCCGAAGGTCGGAGCCATGATGAACAAGGTCAGGAACATCGCCAGCCCTATCAACACCTGATTGGGAGGCATCTGTTGGGTCCCTAGCGATGTACGAACAAAACCGAGCACGACGACGATACGGGTGAAGCTTGTCATCAGCACCATTATGGCTGGCGCTATGCTTAATACGGTAATGAGCAGCAGAAGCGACAAAGCGCTTGTTCCCGGCTGATCCCCTTGGCTGCCTCCTATATTAATGGAGATATCAGGCAGCGGTTCCGCAAATGCTTGAGTATGTATGAGGAGGGACAGCAGCAGGATCGCTGCAAATGAAAGCCACCTCTTATTTCTCATGATCCATCAACCGTTCATTCTTGTTTTGGTCTTGCAGCATGTTCTCAAGCTGCTGCTTGCGATCAGCTTGCTTACTCAGCTTGCCCTGCAGCATCTGCTCGAAGGAAGAGGCGGAATTCCATTGCTCTTTCCCCGGTTCTGCTTGATCCGAACGTCGATTACGCCATTGCTTCACCATGTCCTTCAAATCCTTTGGTGACCAAGCTGCATTCGGCTGGTTTTCCAAAGCTGCTATTAATTCAGCAGCTTCATCGGGATCTACAAGCTTGTCCAGCAGTGTAAGCTGTTGGCCTACCCCAATGATATATACCCGGCCGCCAATCTCTACGACCTGGACCGAGCTGTTCTGTCCAAGTGCTATACCGCCGAGCGAACGCATCGAACGATTAGCCCCCCAGATCTGATTGCGTTTGGACAGCCACTTGATAACATAAATAATAAGAATGATGACGATGGCAAGCGCCACCATGACCCAAACCATATTGCCCAGCAGTTCACCTGGACTTGTATTCGCGATATCGATGGGTTGATCGAAATCGGAGTTGCTGCCGCTGGAGCCAGCAGCAGCGATTGTTGGCAAAGTCGCAAGCCCGATGATGGTAAGGATCGCCGCGCGCATTCTTGATTTCTTCATAGGGAACGCCGTTAGCCGAGCGTTTTCTTGATAGCTTCGATTACACGATCAGCTTGGAAAGGCTTAACGATAAAATCTTTGGCGCCTGCTTGAATCGCGTCAATGACCATCGCTTGTTGGCCCATCGCGGAGCACATGATTACTTTGGCATTGCCATCCAGCTTTTTAATTTCCTTCAGGGCGGAAATACCGTCCATCTCAGGCATTGTAATATCCATTGTGATAAGGTCAGGCTTAAGTTCCTTATATTTCTCGATCGCTTGCGCGCCGTCCGGAGCTTCGCCCACCACTTCATATCCGTTTTTTGACAAAATATCGCGAATCATCATGCGCATGAATGCAGCATCATCTACGATAAGAATGCGGTTTGCCATCTTCATTTCCTCCTAGGATGTTATTGTAATTTTTGGATGCGGTCCCATTGGCTTACGATATCGGTAACACGAACGCCGAAGTTCTCATCGATGACGACGACTTCTCCCTTGGCGATGAGCTTGTTGTTGACCAAAATGTCAACCGGCTCGCCTGCCAGCTTGTCCAATTCGATGATCGATCCTTGCGACAGCTCGAGAATATCCTTAATTTGCTTCTGGGTCCTTCCTAATTCTACAGTGACTTTCAGCGGAATGTCGAGCAATAAATTCAAATTTGTTCCGTCAGTCGGCGCATACGCAGGCTGACTGAAATTCGCAAATTGTACAGGCTGGACATTGACATTGCGGCTCGCGCTTTGAGCGTAACCAGCCGGTGGCCCACCATATGGATCATTTGCAGCTGCCGGCTGTCCGGCATGCTGAGGCGGCGCCTGATGCGTCATTGGCGGTATAGGGGCGGCTGTCATGCTGGACGCAGCCGCTTGTTGTTCTGCAGCCGCTGCGATTTGCTGGGTTGCCGGCGCATCCGAAGGCGTCAGCGGCTCCTCAGCCGTTCCCATTAGAGTGGAAACCATCTGCTTGGCGAATGAAACCGGGAGCAGCTGCATAATTGTCGAATCGATTAGGTCCCCGATTGTCAGATGAAACGAAATTTTAATAAAAACGTCAACTGGAGGTAAGTGATTCATGCCATCGCCATTGTTCACATCCAGAATATCAATGCCTGGCGGCGAAATGTTGACGAACCGATTAAAGATAGTGGACATTGACGTTGCGGACGAGCCCATCATCTGATTCATGGCTTCCTGAACCGCGCTGATATGGATTTCATTCAACTCTTGAACGGTTACGTCGCCTTCACCACCGAGCATAAGATCGGCGATAACTTGGGCATCCTTCGTACGGATCACCAGGGAGTTGATACCTTCGAAGCCGTCTACATACTGCACACTAACTGCTACATGCGGCTTAGGAAATATATCACCCAGTTCCTCGCGTCTCACGAGCGTAACCTGAGGCGTTGTTATATCTACTTTTTTGCCCAGCAACGTCGAGAGTGCAGTTGCCGCGCTGCCGAACGTAATATTGCCGATCTCGCCCAAAGCATCTTGTTCCATGGAGGACAGGTAATCGGAAAGCTGCACTTCATTCGATGGCGACAATACGTCATCCGGTTCATTGGAGGATTGACGAAGTAATGCGTCGATTTCCTCTTGTGACAAATAATCTTTACTCATCATAATCTTCTTCCGCTCCTTCGCTCACAATCTCTTCCACCTGAACAGCCATCTTGTCACGAATCGAACCCGGGCTGCCGATAAATTTCAACTTTTCACCAACTTTTATTTTCAGACCTTCATCAACCGGTTTATTGAGTGTTAGCACATCGCCGATCCCCAGGTTCAGGAACTCATGGATCGTTATCGACGTCTCGCCTAGTTCTGCCACGATAGGCAGTTTGGCTTTGTTGACGCGCTGCTCCAGAATTTCAACTTCTTCCGGGATTCGCTCTTTCTTCTGCGACACAAACCAGTGATGAACGGACAATCTTGGCATAATCGGTTCCAGCACCACATGCGGGATACAAAGATTGATCATACCGGTCGTATCACCGATCTTAGTGCTGAAGGAGATAAGAGCAATCGTTTCATTGGGAGACACGATCTGCATGAATTGAGGATTGGTCTCCAGCGCTTCAAGTCTTGGCGAAATATCAATCACGGTCTTCCACGCTTCCTGCAAGCTCTCGAACGTTCTTGCGAAGATCCGTTCCATAACTGTCGTCTCAATTTCAGTCAAATTGTTAATTTTTGAAGGTGCAATGCCCTGTCCGCCAAGCATGCGGTCCAGCATAGCGTAAGCAACGTTCGGATGAACCTCCAACACCATGCGACCCTCGAGCGGCTCAGCCTCAAATATGTTCAGAATCGTCATTTTCGGAATGGAACGGATGAACTCGTCATAAGGCAATTGTTCTACGTCAACAACATTAATTTGAACGAATGTGCGAAGTTGCGCCGAGAAATAGGTTGTCAAATATCGCGCGAAGTTTTCGTGAATGCGTGTCAAGCTTCGAATATGATCCTTCGAGAAACGAACGGCACGCTTGAAGTCATATACACTTACCTTGCGCAAAACTTCTTCCTTCTTTAAGTCCTCTGCATCCATTTCACCAGAGGACAACGCAGCGAGCAGCGCGTCAATTTCGTTCTGCGATAAAACATCAACCACTTCTCTCACCCCCTTCGAGGAATATCGCTATACATGGATTACAATTTCGCAACCATAATATCCGTAATTTCCACCTTCACCAGCTTGCCTTTCGGCAGAATCGGATTTATCAGGTTCAATAATTTTGCTTCCAATGCATCTTCACCTGCGGAGCCATTGAGATCTTCTGCTGTCATGTCCGCCAGTGTTCGACTTACAATCGGCTTAATCTCGATCTCCAGCAACTTATCAAAATCTTCCTTTGCCTTCTTGGAATCCAACTGAAACGCAAAGCTCACAATGACAACGTTTTTGGAATCCATCAAATTACGACGGAAATCCTTTAATCCCGATGTTACCTCTACGCGTTCTTTCGCTGACAACACTTCGATCTTTACAGGCTTTTTCGCCGCCTCTGTATCCGACGGATCATTAATCAACGAGCGGAACAAAATGATGGCCACGATTGCGATAAGCGTAATGGAAAGCAAAATGGTTATTAACCAGGGCAACATTTTTTTCATGTCGAAGGACCCTCCTGTTATTCACTCTTTTGGGCCGCTGCAACGAGGCCAATTGTTTGAAGAAACTGCTGATTTAGCTCAATGAGCTCGCTAGTCTTCTCTTTTACAACCAGCTTATTGCCGGTCGTAAGTGTTATTACCGTATCAGCAGCCTCTTCAATCAATTCAATAAAAAGTGCATTTATTGTAACTTTCGTTCCGTTTAAACGCGTGACGGTAATCATCAGCTACCCCCTCTTATGTAGGGGAGGCTGATAGCCTCCCGCTTAGTTCATTCCATTATTAACGCTTCAGGTTAACAACTTCCTGCAAAATCTCATCCGAAGTTGTAATGATTCTGGAGTTGGCCTGGAAGCCGCGCTGTGCAACGATCATCTCTGTAAATTCAGCCGTCAAGTCGACGTTCGACATCTCAAGCTGTCCAGCAATAATAGCGCCTGTGCCAAACTCGGGATCGTTTGCTGCCAGAAGCTCAAACTCACCGTCCGGGTTCGCGTTGACCGTCATGCGATACAGATTGCCGCCAAGCTTTTCAAGACCGCTTGGATTAACAACCTTCGCAATGCCGAGTTGAGCTACCTCTACTTGACCATCAGGCGTAACACCAAGAATCGTGCCGTCCTGGCTGATGCTGAATGCCGTAACTTCCTCGTCCAGAACGATTGGTGCGCCATCAATGCCTAACACGAACAATCCGTCGGCTGTAACCAATTGGCGTGCCGCATCCAGGTTGAAGTTACCTGCGCGCGTCAGCATCATCTCAGCACCGTCGCCAGCGGATACTACAAAAAATCCGTCGCCGTCAATACGTACGTCTCTTGCCTGGTTCGTCGTCATCGCGCTGCCTGCTGTATGAATGGTGTCAATGGAAGCAACCGACACGCCTAATCCGATTTGCTTAGCATTGACGCCGCCGCGCTCACCTTCCTCAGGAGCGGTCACACCCGATACCGTCTGGCTTAGAATATCCGAGAACATAACGCGTCCAGCTTTAAAGCCGACCGTGTTGACGTTCGCAATATTGTTGCCGATGACGTCAAGCTTGGTTTGAAACCCTCTCATACCGGAAACGCCTGAATACATGGATCTGAGCATGCTTTATTCCTCCAATGGGTTGTATTTGACTCGGGGCTGCTTCAGTCGATCCGCAGCCTGAGGCTTCCTGTACGGTCCAGCCTCTATCAAGACAAAATAATAGCACTATCAATCTGTGTAAATACGTTACTCTGCATTTGCTTGCCATCCATCGCCGTTACGACGGTACGCGTCGGAACATTGACGATCATCGCAATGTCTTTGAAAACAATCAGCGAATCCTTAGCGCCCTTGGATGCAGCATCGTCAACAGCTCTCATAATTTGATTCAGCGATTCAGGCTGCAGCTTGATCCCTCTCTGCTCCATTCGCATCTCCGCATGATGGCTGAATTTCAATACCTGCGATTCCAGCAAGTCGCGGAATTCGGTAGATGAAGGCGTCTTTCCCTGCTGTCCTCTCGCAGCCTTCTCAAGCTGCAATGGAGCTGTTCTTATCGGATACAGATGACCGATCTTCATGCTGTCGCTCATGCTCATTCCACCTCTTCCGAGGTATCAGTCTCAGAATCATCAGGTTGATTCTCTGAGATGGACAACAGATAATCAAGCGCAACTTCCTTGTTACCAATTCTGGAATAGAGAATGCCATCCTTGGAAAGAATGGAATCGACTTGGCCGCTTAAGGTTTTCACCGCACCTGCCTCGTCATACTCATTCCACTGTACCCATTTGCCGATCAAGCTGGATGCCGAACCGATGCTATTGCGCATAAGCGACAACTCGGTATTCATATTCATCAGCTGCTCAACAGATGTGAATTGAGCCATTTGTGCAATAAACTCCCTATCCTGCATAGGCTGCATCGGATCTTGGTTCCGAAGTTGTGCAACCAGAATCGATAGAAATTGATCCTTGCCAAGCTTATCCGTCGGCTCTCTCTTAGATGCAGCTTGCACGTTGTTTTTATGATAGTCCGGCCAAACTAAACGCGGATTTACCTTTTCTGCCACTGCTATTCACCTCCGATCGGTGCTTCTCGCGCAAGCCGTTATGCTGTTTCATTAATGGCACGCCCATAACCTAAACCTTGAATAACAGCTTGTTCGACCAGTTCGGATTCGAAGGCATTGTCGGTCACATTTTCATCATCGCCCAGTCCATTGCGATTGTCAGAAGCCCCTTTACCTTGCTGTCCTTGTCCATGATGCTGTTGAGACAGCTCCATTGACGCAGGGCTTTGAGTAACCTCAAGCTTCTCAACGTTCAGACCTTGCGCTTGCAGGGCTGCTCTTAATTGAGCCATCTGGTTTTCCAAGAGATCTTTCGCCTTTGAAGTATCCGTTTGGAAAAGAGCTGTCAAAACGCCGTTTTGCATCGAAATACGAACATCTACTTGACCGAGTTGTTCAGGAAAAAGCTTGAGCTTCGCTTCAGACATACCGTCAACCGCACGAACATTGAATTTCTGTACAATCAACCCATTCATCGTATCCGCGAAGTTGTCAGCAAGCACAAATGCTGTAGGCGCAGCCGTTCTTCCAAGAAGCGGTGCGAAGTCCCGAACATTATGCGGTCCAATAAGCGGCAGTTGAGCCGTAGCTGATTGCTCTGCAGAAGCTTGAGCTTGGTTATCCGCTTGCGGTTGAACGAGCGGCCCTTCGTTTACAGCGGACATCATAGCGTTAAACGCTGATGGATGTACAGCTTGTTGGGATAATCGCTGCAGCATGCTGCTTACATCCTTGGATGGTGTAGACTGAGCAACCAACCATGAAGGTACTGCGTTAGCCTCGGCTCTAGGTCCTTTGTTTTCCCCGCTTGATTCATTCAATAGAGCTGCAGACAGTGCTTGCAGTTGGTTGGCGATCAACGCATGCGGTTCCTGCCCTTGAACTTGTCTCAGGGAACCCTGCTGCAAAAGCGACTGCAATTGAATCAGACCAACCTGCATACTTGACTTTGTCTGTTCAAGTGCTTGTGCGTTCCCAGCTAGTCCACTCGCTTGGTCGGCATCCCATCCGCTATTCGATGAGCGAGCAGCTGGTATTCCAAGAAGCGCAAGCAAGGCCTGGAGCGAATAAAGCATCGATTGCAGCTGATCCAGCATGCTGCCCGTATCCTCATCCTCGTTCTCCGCTGCGGTATCCAGCTTGTCCATCAGTCCGTCAATCAAGGACATTAAATCTTCTGTTGAGACGGCTGTTTCAGCAGCATTCAGAGAGACTATGCCATTCTGGGACGTAATCATACCAACGACACCCGATTGCTGTGTCTGCCCGTTAGCTGTAGTAGATTCGCCAACGATTTGTTGAACAAGCGCTTGCTTGAAGCTGGCTTCAGCTCCTGTTCCAGTACCTGTTTTTGTCGTTGCCGTTCCGCTGATTGCAGTGGCTTGTCCTGCAACTGCCATGCCAGGAATGATCATTTCCATATATGTATTCACCTCCTTTCCCGTTCTGTTGTGTTCTGGAAGGAGCTCAGTACTCTATGTGCCGGACATTAGCTTCGTCATGATATTTGCAGCTACGGCTTTATCTGATTTAGACATTTCTGTCAAGATTGCAGATCGCGCCGCATCATCTACCGAGTTTAAAATACGGATTACTTTGCTGGGACTGATCTCCATCATTTTGATGAGCATCTCGCCCGCACTTTTGGCATCCATCGAAGTAAAGGTTGCATTAAGCTGTTCTTGATTCAACGTAGCGGATACTGGCTTTTCCTCCGCTTTTTCCGTCTGATCAAGTCGCGATTGCAACGCTGCAATTTGCATGTCCTTCGCGCTCTGACTATCTTTCATCTTCATTGTGGCTTCAGCCGCTAGGCGTGGATCCATCTTCTCCATGATGCGCACCCGATCGTCCGGACGCATAGAGGAGAACAGCAACACCATCTCATCCGTCGTCATATTTTGTACGATAGGCGCAGCCTTGCTAGGCGTCATTTTGGAGAACATGCTGGCCAGCTCCGTAATTTTAGCCGCATATTCTTCATTTTCCATGCGACTATCTTCTGTTTGCTGCTTCAGCAGCGCGTTCTCTGCCTGCAAATCCTGAACAACATCTGCCTGACTGCCCTTCTCGCCGTTAGCAGCCGCCAATTCCTGCTTTACAGATGCCAGTTCAGTTTCCAGCTCTTCGATTTTCTCCGTCATTTTAATAGAACGGATTTGACTGTCATCCATGGAGCCGCCGGTAACCTTGGGCTCTGGCAACACATTTTTGACAACCGGAATCGATTGACCGAATTGAAGCGCCCGATTGCGGAAATCTGCATCAAACATGGTGTAGAGGACGCCCAGCAACACGATGACAAACAGGATAGGTATTAACATAAACATCAATCGTTCAAATGCGTTATAACCTTGTTTTTCTACTTCAGTATCCGCCAATTCCACTCACTCCTCTAGCCGGTGTTACGCTTCATTTAAGGGGTTGGCATGATAAACCGGACAGTTGCCATCTCATCCAGCTCATTCTGCTCCTTGAGCTGCAGCGCTTGCCGGAACCGATCCATGGCATGATCTTTTGCTTTGAGCCAAACTTTCTCATCCTTCATTTTGTCCGCCAGCTTGGAGCGGTTCTGCTCAACTACCCGCTCGGCCTTCTTCACATCTTGCAGCTTGTTTTCAATGCAGGTCTGCAAGTAGTCCAAATATTGACCGATGATCTGCAATTCTGCGAGCGGTACAGATCGCTGCGAAGCGGCTTGAAGCCGCTCCTCCCATTCAAGCTTCGTCTCCCGAAGCTCATTCAGCGATTTCTCCTCAGCGGTCAAAGCGCCAAGAGCGCTTGATAACAGCCATTCCTGCTGCGTCTTTTCGCTTGTTTTCAGATCAACGACTTTTTGAAATGAATAATGAAAGGAAGCCACCTATGACTCAACTCCTGTGAAATTCGTTCACCAATCGTTCCTGCGTTTCGCTAAGCGTAACTTTTTCATTCGTCTTTTGCCTCGTAAAGGAATGAATGGCGTCGATATATTCGAGGGCTAGATCAATTTCTTTATTCGATCCTTGCTGATACGCCCCGATATTGATTAGGTCTTCCGAATCTTTATAAATAGAAAGAAGTCGCTTCAGATCATTGGCCGCATCCTGTTGCTCTTCGGTCACAATTTCTTTCATGACGCGACTGACAGAAGCAAGTACGTCAATCGCCGGAAAATGTCCCTTATGGGCCAAGTGGCGGCTAAGTACAATATGTCCGTCCAGGATGCCCCTAACTGCGTCGGCAATCGGCTCATTCATATCGTCACCATCGACCAATACCGTGTAGAAAGCGGTAATGGAGCCTGTCGGCCCTGTCCCTGCGCGTTCCAACAGTTTCGGCAAAGCGGCAAATACAGATGGTGTATAACCCCTCGTAGCAGGAGGTTCGCCAATGGCAAGTCCGACTTCACGCAGGGCCATGGCATAACGCGTTACGGAATCCATCATCAGCATCACGTTCAAACCGCGGTCACGGAAATACTCGGCAATGGTTGTTGCGATTAACGCGCCTTTCATCCGGATTAGCGCCGGCTGATCGGAAGTTGCGACAATGACAACGGATCTTGCAAGACCTTCCGGCCCCAGATCCTTCTCGATGAACTCCAGCACCTCGCGGCCGCGTTCGCCGATGAGTGCAATGACGTTCACGTCTGCTGATGTATTTCTGGCGATCATGCCAAGCAGCGTACTCTTGCCTACACCGGAACCCGCGAAAATGCCGACCCGTTGGCCCTGGCCCACCGTCAGCAGTCCGTCTATAGCCCGTACGCCGATGCTTAGCGGATCTGTCACCCGAGGGCGGCTGAGCGGATTGCTTGGCTCATTATGCGTCGAATAGTGATGCATCCGGCTAGGCAAGTACGACCCGTCAAGCGGATTGCCAAGTCCGTCCAGCACTTTGCCAAGCAGCTCTGAACCTACCTGTATAGTCAAAGGTTTGCCAGTACCGACTACGTCGCAACCGGGACTAATGGCATGCAGATCACCCAGCGGCATCAAAATAACTTTGTTGTCCCTGAAGCCTACCACCTCCGCTTTAAGCGGCTTGGCGCTTTTCGAAGGATAGATATAGCACAGATCGCCGATACTCGCATCCGGCCCTTCCGATTCTACGGTTAAACCAATAACCTGCGTTACCTTACCGTTCACGCGAACCGGATCAAGCGGTCTAAGATGCTCCAGATACTTCATAGCGTCCAGATTACTCGCGTTCATCCGCATGTCCTCTTTCTGCATCATTCTGATGGGCAAGCGTGATCAGCTCGCGCTTGATCTCCGACAATTGGGTATCAATTCGGGCGTCAATGCTGCCGTAAGCGGAGCGAATGACACAACCGTTATCCTTGACGGAGGAATCCGGCAAAATCTGCAGCTCGGCTTGCGAATCAATCGCAGCATGAAGCTCTTCCCGTGCAGCTTGTACGAAAGTCAGCTGCGATGGAGCTACACAAAGCGTAATGACACCCTGCTCCCGTCTGCGTGATAAAGAGCGGCGAATCATCTCGATCGTGACGTCCGGCGTCAATGAAAGCTGCTGTCCGATAACCTTCTCGGCAATGGCGCTGCTCAGCTCCACCAGAAACGGCTCAGCTTCCTGAATGATCTGTTCTCGCGAAGCGTAAGCATGCTTCAGCACATCAGCTGCTTCCGCAATTTTGGACTCCCAGCTCTCGCGCAGCTGCGCTTCCGAAGCTGCGGTCCCTTCTGCAAAACCTTGCTCGTATCCTGATGTTTGTGCTTCTGCAGAGGCAATCTCGTCTGCTTCCCGCTTTTCGAGCCACCATACATCAATCTGGGCTTGCGCATCTGCGAGCATTTTCTCGCATTCTTGCGCCGTTTCCTGAAGCCTATTTTCAGCAAAAATTTCAGCATCCTCCAAGATCTGATCTCGGAGAGCTACCGTCTCTTCGTCTGGGACGGGTTCCGCTTGTATTTGCATATCCATATCTGTACGTGCGTGTTCCTGGAATGGATTAGTCCATCTCAACTGCTTTAGATGATCCAAAGGGATAACACTGGAAGATTTGATCAAATTAGACAATGATATCATCTCCTCCGCCGCGTGCGATGATGATTTCACCCGATTCTTCTAACCTGCGAATCGTAGCCACGATTCTGGTTTGGGCTTCTTCCACGTCACGCAGCCGCACAGGACCCATGAATTCCATTTCTTCTTTGAACGTTTCGGCCATGCGCTTGGACATATTGCGGAAGATCGCTTCGCGTACTTCTTCGCTGGCCACCTTGAGCGCAAGTTGCAAATCTGCGTTTTCGATATCCCGGATGATACGCTGGATGGAACGATTGTCGATATTGACAATATCCTCGAAAACGAACATCCGTTTTTTGATTTCTTCCGCCAACTCCGGATCCTGAATCTCGAGCGCATCGAGAATAGTCCGTTCCGTACCGCGGTCAACACCATTCAAAATTTGGACGATGGAATCAATGCCGCCTGCATTCGTGTAATCCTGCGTAACCGTCGCAGACAGCTTCTGCTCCAGTACTCGCTCCACTTGAGAAATGACTTCCGGCGATGTGCTGTCCATAAGCGCAATTCTTCTTGCCACATCCGCCTGCTTGTCTTGCGGCAAGGACGATAAAATTTGCGAGGATTGCTCGGATTGCAAATACGACAATACGAGAGCAATCGTCTGTGAATTTTCATTTTGGATAAAGTTCAGGATTTGGGTCGGTTCCGCTTTTCTTGCGAAATCAAAAGGCCGTACTTGAAGCGTCGCCGTCAGACGATTGATAACGTCCTGCGCTTTCGCTTCGCCAAGCGCCTTCTCCAAAATATCCTTTGCATACGAGATGCCGCCTTGCGATATATATTCCTGCGCCAGACAAATCTGGTGAAATTCACTCAGAATCAGCTCGCGGTCTTGACTATCGACCTTCCGTACGTTTGCAATTTCAAGAGTAAGCTGCTCGATCTCTTCATCTCGCAGATGCTTGAAAATTTGCGCCGATACTTCTGGACCCAAAGTAATTAATAAAATGGCCGCCTTCTGACGTCCCGTTAAACCTTGCGTCGGTTTAGACAATTACAGCACCTCTATTCATCCACAAGCCAGGTGCGAAGAAGGTTGACGAATTCGTCAGGCTTGCGTTTGGCGAGTGTTTCAAGATTTTTACGTGCTTGGCTATCGTTATTGACACTTTCAAAATCAAGTGTCGGATACTCCACTTTCGATGGAGCTACAGCCATTTCCACTTCCTCAACCTGCGTCCCTTTGCGTCTGCGTGTGAGCATAACCACAAGCCCGCCGATAATGGCCAGTGCGGCAACGCCAATTCCGATTGCCCAAGGCAATGAGAGACCGCTTGTTTGAGTTGCTGTCGCGCTTTCTGCAAAATTTCTTGCGATTAGCGAAACTTTTTTGTTAATCAGAACGTCATCATTAACATCCTGTCCTGAATCAGCAAGCTGGGAGCGTACCAGCGTAGTCAAATAATTCGTAATAGCTGCCCTAGAATCTTCATCATTCAATTGAGCTGCTTCGACACCAATGCTAATAGACAGGTCCTTTAGGACAAAAGGCCCGGATTCGATGCTATTATTGATCCGGTCAAATTCGTAGTTCCGGATTTGTGAGCTCGTCTCCGATGTATTGTTGCCTTGTCCTGCTGCTTCATAGCCCGGAATATCCGTTTCGCCAGTTCCCGCTACACCGCCCGCTTGTGTAGAAGATCCCGTCGATGACGAGTTGTTCAACTCTTCGCTGAGGACGATACCGTTGTTGTTGTTATTTTGCAGCGGTCTGACCAGACTCTCTTGCGTCAACTTCTTGTCGAAGTTCATGCTGCTGGAGATGCTGACGACCAAATTTTCGCTGCCTACGATAGGTCCAAGGAACTGTTGGATATTTTTCTTTAGGTCTGACTCATATTTGCTTTGAATCTGAAATTGCATTTCTACCAGATCTGTACTGCCCGACCCGACTCCTCCTGCCTCGGAAGAAACCAGTTCGCCATGCTGCTTGGAAGAAATCGTTATGTCCTTGATGGCAAGATCCGCCACTGTAGCTCTAACCAGATTGTAATAACCGTCGATTTCTTTCTGATTTGGCCGGTAACCCGGCTTAAATTGCATGACGATTGCAGCTGTTGCTTTGGTCGCATCCTCTGGTCTTAGAAAGACACTTTCTTCAGGGGAGTTAATTAATACTTTGGAGCTTTCTACCCCTTGAAGACCGTTAAGCAGCTTTTGTACTTCTCCGTTGAGTGCGTTCTGGTAGAGAACGTTGAACTCATTTTCCGTTGTGCCGAGCTTGGACGAATTGGAACTGAAAATTTCAAATCCGATAGAACCATTCTGTACCAAACCTTCAGAGCCGGCACCTATTTTCACTCGGGACGCCATCTTGCTAGGAACCATTATGCTTGTACCATTCGCTTCAAGCTTATAAGGAATACCGCTGGAGTCCAAATAGTTCATGACTGCCGCGGAATCTGTTGCGTCCAAATTTTGGAACGCAAGTTCATATTCCGTTCTCGTGAACACGATTGTCAGCAGAATGACTGCCAACAATAATCCGCTAATAGATGCCCCCAACCATATTTTTTGTTTTCTGCCCATCTGGCTCCAGAACAGCTTCAGCCGTTCGCGATATTGGGCGAATCTCTCGTTCACATTGTCACCTCACCCAAATACTTTGCTAGGAATAAAGTACGATTAAATTTGCATCCGCATCATTTCTTGATATGCCTCAACAACCTTGTTGCGGATTTGTGAGGTAAACTGCAAACTGAGATGAGCTTGCTCTGCAGCCACTAGCACTTGCGTTACATCAACTTGACCGACCAAATATTGATCATTTAATTTATGAATGCTTTTCTCCTGAGCGCTGACGCTCTCAAGCGCCGTCTGGAGGTATTGGCCAAAGCTTTTTGTTAATTCAGCCGGAGTCGCTTGCTCAATCGGCTTGGTCTGTACCATTTTAGCTGGGGCCGCCGGGCCCAATAACATCGATTGAATCATCATTTTCCCTCCGGTCATATATGTTGTTAAGGGCGACCGATCTCGAGCGCCTTCATAAACATCGACTTTGTAGCATTGATAGCTGTAACGTTTGCTTCGTAAGCTCTGGATGCTGCAATCATATCGACCATTTCTTTTGCCACATCAACATTCGGCATATGTACATAACCATTTTCATCTGCATCAGGGTGCGTCGGATTGTATACTAGCTTGTTTGGCGTATGGTCTTCCTGAATACGGCTAACCTTAACCCCTTGTGCAGTTCCGTTGCGACCCATCTCGTTGGCAAGGACATTCGAAAATGATTGACCATTCGGTTCCAACACGACCAGCTTTCGTTTGTATGGTTCAAACTTTCCGTTTACAAAGCTTCCGCGAGTAGTCTCCGCATTGGCGATATTGGAGGAGATCACATCCATTCGCATACGCTGTGCTGTCAGCGCCGAGGCACTAATGTCAAATCCGGTTGACATTTTCATCGTCTAGCCCCTCCCTTCGATTGCAGTTCGCATCATTTTCAATTCATGATTAATTTGCTTAGTGTACAGGTAATAGCTCAGCTGGTTCTTGGCAAGAAGCGACATTTCGCGATCAGGATCGACATTGTTTTTGTTGTTGTTCATCGTAGTCGAATCATCAGTAACAACTTGAGAACTTGGCAGCCTAGAGGCATTAGAGCCAATCGAGATATGCCTGCTGTCACTGCTTCGTCCAGCCAATTTACGGCCAGCTCCCATCGTTTCTTCTAGCAATTGTTCGAATACTAACTCTGATCTTTTGAAATGCGGCGTCTCGGCGTTAGCAATATTGTTCGAGATGACGCGCTGCCTGACTTCTGCAGCGTAGGCCGCAGCCTCCATTCGTTGAAATGCTGCGCCATTCAACAATTTCATGTAGTTTCACCACTTTCGCTATAGAAATCTTACGTTACCTATTCAACAGAATAATCTTCATTCCTTCTTCATTCGACATAAAAACATTAAAAAAATGAGATAAATCTGTCGATTTGTGCTACCACGAATATCTTCATCAATTACCTAAATTATTACAATAAGAAAATAGCCCTATCTTTGTTTAAAAGATAGGGCTTCTCTGGTTAATACGGACTAGGTCCTATGATTTTATCTTTTCGAGTTCTTGCAGCAATTGATGGTTCAAAATTCGAATATACGTACCCTTCATTCCGAGCGATCTTGTCTCAATTACACCAGCGCTTTCCAGCTTGCGCAGCGCATTGACGATGACGGAACGAGTAATGCCTACACGATCGGCAATCTTCGAAGCGACCAGCAGGCCTTCCTTCCCGTCCAGTTCCTCAAAGATATGCTCCACAGCCTCAAGCTCGCTAAAGGACAAGGAACCTACCGCTACAGACACGACAGCACGGCTGCGCGCTTCCTGCTCGATCTCGTCGGCGCGTTCGCGTAAAATTTCCATACCGACGATCGTTGAGCCATACTCGGCAAGCACGAGATCATCATCATTAAATGCGCCTGACGACCTAGTCAGCACAAGCGTACCAAGACGGTCGCCTCCACCAATAATCGGTACAACTGTCATTACTTCCTGGTCACCCAGGCGGGTCAGCGATTGGAACATGTCCGGTTCAGGCTTGACGTTGGTTATCGACTCTCCCGTCTCCAGGAACCCCGCATTTGTTTCTTGCGAGAAACGAAGCTCGTCCTCTGTAAGATTGCGGATAAAGTCGTGATCATATACGTCTACAGCTGCAGAACCCAATATTTTGCCCCTGCGGCTAACGACAAACACATTGCTTTGTACGGTGGAGCATAATACTTCAGCCATTTCTTTAAAGCTGAGTGCCTTGCCGGCCGCTCGCTGGAGCAGCCGGTTCAGCGTTCTTGTCTTGTTTAATAAACTCATTTCTAAATGCCTCCCAAAACTGTAACCATTACAATATATATTGACTCAGATCGCGATCCTTGGCAATGCTGCCAAGCTTCTCGCGTACATATTCCGGCGTAATTAACATTTTATCCAAAGAAAGCTCCGGAGCCTCGAAGGACAGATCCTCCAGCAGCTTCTCCAAAATCGTGTGCAGCCTGCGTGCGCCGATATTCTCCATATTGCGATTAACATCAGCTGCTATAGATGCAAGTTCTTGAATGGCTTCCGATGAAAATTCCACTTCGATGCCTTCCGTTTGCAGCAATGCCGTATACTGCTTCGTTAATGCATTTCTCGGCTCGGTCAAAATGTTAATGAAGTCATCCAGACTAAGGCTGGTCAACTCCACCCGAATCGGAAACCGTCCTTGCAGCTCCGGAATAAGATCCGAAGGCTTCGCAACATGGAACGCACCTGCCGCTATGAACAGTACGTAGTCCGTTTTAACAGGCCCGTACTTCGTCATAACCGTCGATCCCTCGACAATAGGGAGAATATCCCTTTGTACGCCCTCACGCGATACGTCAGGCCCTGAGCCGCGAGAAGGGCTTGCAATCTTGTCGATCTCATCGATAAAGATAATGCCGCTTTGCTCTGCACGGATGACCGATTCCGAGATGACGTCGTCCATGTCGATCAGCTTATTCGCTTCTTCCTGAATAAGCGCTTTACGCGCTTCTTTCACAGGAAGCTTGCGTTTTTTAGGTTTTTTAGGCATCAACTGGCCGAAGAGCTCCTGCATATTCATGCCCATGCCTTCGGGACCTTGGCCCGATAGCATATCAAGCATATTAGGCGAGGTGTCCTCCACCTCAATCTCGATCACTTCATTCTCGAGCTTGCCAGCTGCAAGCTGTTCTCGGATCAGGTTTCGTTTGGCGTGAAGAGAATGATCCTGTTCCTGGTCCGTCTCTTCTTCCTTCTCTTCGCTCCCGCCGCCGAACAGCATCTCGAACGGATTTTTATTCGACTTCGGTTTGGCCGCGGAAGGAGCAAGAAGCAATACAACACGCTCGTTGGCAAGCTTCTCTGCCTTGTCCTTAACGCCTTCCGTTTTTTCCGACTTGACCATACGGATCGCAGTTTCCACCAAGTCACGAACCATTGACTCCACGTCGCGACCTACATAGCCGACCTCTGTAAACTTAGTAGCCTCCAGTTTGACAAAAGGCGCCTTTACCAATTTGGCAAGTCTGCGTGCAATTTCCGTCTTGCCTACGCCCGTTGGCCCGATCATTAATATGTTTTTCGGTACGATCTCGTCACGAATGGTCTCATCCAGCTTGCTTCTCCGATAACGATTCCGAAGCGCTACGGCAACAGAACGCTTGGCGTCCTTTTGGCCAACGATATATTTATCCAGCTCCGCGACGATCTGGCGCGGTGTCAGTGCGTCATTTCCCATTCTCCATCGCCTCCGCTTCTTGGTCTAGCCGATTTCTTCTACAATAATATTTTGATTCGTGTACACGCATATCTCAGCCGCAATCTGTAACGACGACCTCGCAATGTCTTTTGCCTCCATGCCAGGAGCATGGCGTTTAAGCGCTCTTGCTGCCGATAAGGCGAATGTACCTCCGGACCCTATTGCCAGTATGTCATCATCTGGCTCAATGATCTCCCCGTTGCCGGAGATGAGCAGCAGGCCGCTCTTATCCATGACAAGCATCATCGCCTCCAGCTTGCGCAGAATGCGATCGGAACGCCAATCCTTAGCGAGCTCTACAGCAGCGCGCTGCAAATTGCCATGATGCTCCTCCAGCTTCGCTTCGAATTTCTCAAACAACGTGATTGCATCCGCTACCGATCCCGCAAATCCGGCTACGACTTGACCCCGATAGAGCCGTCTAACCTTTTTTGCTGTATTTTTCATCACCATGCTATTGCCGAACGTAACTTGCCCGTCGCCCGCAATAGCACCTTTCCCCTCATGACGAACTGCACAGATCGTCGTTGCATGAAACTGCATTTCCATCGGCCAGGCCTCCTTAAGTAATCAGAATCGTATTTGTTTCGTAAAGGTAGGATCATCTCTTGCCGCATTTATCATCGCAACCGGCACATATGCTTAAGTTTTATGAAACACGGTGTTGCAACATACTCCTTTTGGAACAAATAAAAGCCCAGGTAGGCTGAACATCCCTATTTTACTGTACGGCGGCCGACGATAAATGTTCCTGTTTAAATTGCTCAATGCCCTCTAAAGCGCGATTCGCTATCGCTTCATTTTTCTCTTTCTTATTCCGAATCCGATTCTCAAGCGGCGGGAACAGGCCGAAGTTGGCATTCATCGGCTGGAAATGCTTGAAATCGGCAGTCGTAATGTACTGCGCCATACTGCCCAGAGCTGTTTGTTCAGGCAGTACAAGCGGCTCAAGGCCCTTCGCCAGACGAGCGGCATTCAGTCCTGCAATCAGTCCGGATGCAGCCGACTCCACGTATCCTTCCACACCTGTCATTTGACCGGCAAAAAATAACGTCTCCTTGCCCTGAGTCTGATAGGTTGGCTTCAACAACTTTGGTGAATTGATGAACGTATTGCGGTGCATGACGCCATAGCGGACAAACTCCGCATTCTCAAGTCCTGGAATAAGCGAGAATACGCGCTTCTGCTCGCCCCATTTCAAATGGGTTTGGAAACCGACCATATTGTACAGCGTGCCCGCAGCGTTATCCTGACGGAGCTGAATGACGGCATGCGGAAGCTTACCGGTATGAGGATTGACTAGCCCCACAGGCTTCATAGGGCCAAACAAGGCAGTCTGCTTGCCTCGGCTCATCATAACCTCAATCGGCATGCAGCCTTCGAAATAAATTTCCTTCTCGAATTCTTTGAGCTCCGCCTTCTCTGCAGAAATGATCGCCTCGTAAAACACGTCGAACTCTTCTTCGGTCATGGGACAGTTCAAATATGCGGCTTCGCCTTTATCATATCTAGATGCCAGATAGACTTTGCTCATGTCAATCGAATCTTTGTCGATAATTGGAGCTGCCGCGTCATAGAAGTAAAAATACTCTTCTCCGAGCAGGCCCTGTATTTGCTTGGAGAGATCCGGCGCCGTGAGCGGTCCGGTAGCAATGACCGTAATTCCATCTTGCGGAATTTCCGTTACCTCTTCATTGCGCACTTCAATTAACGGATGATTATGCAGTCTGCTCGTAATCTCACCGGAGAAGCCGTCGCGGTCAACCGCAAGCGCTCCACCTGCAGGAACTGCATGCAGATCGGCACTGCTTAAAATAATAGAGTCCAATCTGCGCATTTCTTCCTTCAAGACGCCAACCGCATTAGCTAAGCCGTTAGCGCGAAGGCTGTTGCTGCATACCAGCTCGGCAAAATTTTTCGTATGATGGGCCGGCGTTTGTCTTACCGGGCGCATTTCGTATAAAGTAACGGGCACGCCTTGTGATGCGATTTGCCATGCTGCTTCACTTCCGGCAAGTCCGGCTCCGATTACGGTTACTTTCTGTGTCAATGGTGTTCATTCCTTTCCAGTAGTTAAATCCCAATACCCTTTCCTTAAGGGCTTTCGCCCCCTCCCAAACCCTCCCTTCCAAGGGAGAGCCCCAAGGTGCTGCGCTCCTCAGGGCACCCGCCTGCATGACGAGTGAACATCCGCGAAGTCCCAATGAGACTTCCTGCTAGGAACGCTTAGCCCCTTCGGGACAAGCTTCATTTTGGTGCAGGTTATGGCTAGTCCCTGCGGACTTGCCCCTTATGGAAACCAAGTGGTTGGGGCTTGGGTCATTGCTGGGAGAGATTGATTGGTTAGGGTCAGGTATGTTTGTTGTTATGACACTATTACTTCTATCAGTGCTATGAGACCTGCTCAGCTAACTCTGCCCTGTTGAATTGCTTTTCGGGCACAGACGATCGATTATACCATAATTAATGTGGTGATGTCGTATGGGATAAATGGATAGCGCGATGAATGCGTTAGATTTGCAAATTATGAGCTTATGTTGGGAAACTGTGCCAAAGCTGAGGAAGTCCTTAGAACAACATCATCCTCCCTGATGAAGGGAGGACGTGTGGTTACGTGTGTGCAATATGCAAGCTCGACGCAATATGGCCATCCGGCCTCTTACGCCTGTTCTTCTTGATCTTCGTCCGGCACTTCCTCCGAATAATCGCAGGAAACGCACTGCAGCTTCACGCCGCTGCGATTTCGCTTCTCGACTAGCATAGCCTCGCAATTCGGGCACGGCTTGTCGGTCGGCTTATCCCAGGATACATAATCGCAACCCGGGTACTGGTCGCAGCCGTAGAATATACGGCCTTTTTTACTACGTCGCTCGATAATATGACCATCGCCGCATTTTGGACAAGCGACGCCAATATCTTTTACTATCGGCTTCGTATTGCGACATTCCGGGAAACCGGAGCATGCAAGGAACTTGCCGAAACGCCCCATCTTGTAAACCAAGTGTCTGCCGCATTTCTCACATATCTCGTCAGACACCTCATCTTGGATTTCAATCTCCTTCATCTCTTCTTCCGCGACTTCAAGGCGCTTCTCGAAGGATTCATAGAAATTAGCCAAAACCTTTACCCAATCTTCCGTACCCTCCTCGACATGGTCGAGGTTATCTTCCATATTGGCTGTAAATTCCGCATTCAGTATCTCAGGGAAAAATTCCTCCATGAGCTGAATAACCAGATCACCAAGCTCGGTCGGCATAAATTTCTTTTCTTCTATCGCTACATATCCGCGCTTCTGAATCGTCTCCAGTGTCGGCGCATATGTGCTCGGACGACCTATGCCAAGCTCCTCAAGCGTTCGGACAAGCCTTGACTCGGAATAACGTGGAGGTGGCTGGGTGAAATGCTGCTTCGGCTCAAGTCCGTCAGTCTGAACGACGTCACCCGCTGCCAATTGCGGCAAAAACTTATATTCTTCAACGGTGCCGTCATCGTTGCCTTCTACGTACACCTTCATAAACCCGGCGAATTTCACCTTGGAACCGGTTGCCCGGAACACCGTCTTGCCAGATGCCAGATCAACAGTCATCGTATCCAGAATTGCCGAGGACATTTGACTGGATACGAAACGCTCCCAGACCAATTTGTACAAACGGAACTGATCTCTGGACAGGAATGGCTTCATCGTCTCCGGATCTCGGAGAATAGAAGTCGGACGAATCGCTTCATGCGCATCCTGGGCATTACTGTTTTTCTTCGTATAAACTCGCGGCTGCTCCGGCGAATAATTCGGACCATATTTCTCAACGATGTATTCCTTTGCTTCTTCTTGCGCCACTGGTGAAATCCGGGTCGAGTCTGTTCTCATATACGTAATGAGACCAACCGTTCCTTCTTTCCCCAATTCTACGCCCTCGTACAACTGCTGGGCAACGGACATCGTCTTGGAAGCACGGAAACCGTTCTTGCGTGCCGCTTCCTGTTGAAGCGAGCTTGTAATGAACGGAGGAGCCGGATTGCGAAGCCTTTCCTTCTCCTTCACTTCGGCAACGGTAAACGGGCTTTCGCCCATAGCTTGCAGAACTTCCTGCACATCTGCTTCTTTGCCAAGCTCACGCTTCTGTCCGTCAACCGAATAATACTTCGCATCGAATGCGACGCCGCCATGATTCAGCTTCGCCGTAATCGACCAGTATTCCTCCGGCACAAACGCGTCAATCTCATTTTCGCGATCAATAATAAGCTTAACCGCTACGGATTGTACCCGTCCTGCGGACAGTCCTTTTTTGACTTTCTTCCATAATAGAGGACTGATCTTGTAGCCTACCAAACGATCCAATATCCGTCTCGCCTGTTGAGCATTAACCAGATCCAAGTTAATCTTCCGCGGGTTTTTAAACGCGTCCTTTACAGCTTGCTTGGTTATTTCATTAAATACGACTCGGCAAGTATCTTTTTCGTTCAGCTCCAGGTAATGAGCCAAGTGCCAGGCAATCGCTTCTCCCTCGCGATCGGGGTCAGCTGCAAGATAAACGTTCTTCACTTTTTTGCTGGCATCCTTCAACTCTTTGAGCACACTGCCTTTGCCACGAATCGTAATGTATTTCGGATTAAAATTATTATCGACCTCGACGCCGATCTGGCTCTTAGGCAAATCCCTGATATGACCCATGGACGCTTTTACAATGTATTTGCTGCCCAAGTATTTACCAATTGTTTTGGCTTTGGCCGGTGATTCGACAATGACTAATGAATCTGCCATGCGAGGTGCCTCCTCTCTCTACGACAAGTTACAATGCTATATATATGGAACCGGGCTGTAGCTCGATTTTCCGTTTTATACATAAATTTAGCAGAAGTGCGTTCAAATGTCCAAACGGAATAGCGGACAGCTCGTGCAATTCATTGATGGACAGGGGCTGATCCTGTAAAAACGCAATTAATTTGCGCTCTTCCGGCTCTAGCACCGCCGCTGCCTGATTGACTTGCCCGGACACGCCGCCGCTATCCACATATCGGTCGGCTTGATCACGGAGCCAAGGCAGTTCTTCAAATAACTGCGACGTCTCGCTTATTAATCTTGCTCTCCCTTCGCGTATGAGCTCGTTTGGCCCATCACTTTTGGGGGAAGTGATCTGTCCCGGTACAGCGAACAGCTCGCGATCCATCTGCAACGCATGCTTGGCTGTAATAAGCGAGCCGCTCTTGCGGGCACCCTCGACCACAATAGTCGCTCGGCTGAGCGCAGCTATTATCCGATTACGCTGATGAAATTGACCCGGATGAAGCTTCGTACCAATCGGGGTCTCCGACAGCAATAAGCCACTCTCCGCCAATCGCCGGAATAAAGACGCATTTTCCGCCGGGTAACAGGTGTCTATTGGCGTAGGCAACACCGCAATCGTGCCTCCAGGACCCTCCATAGCCGCTTCATGAGCTTTCGAGTCAATTCCCCGGGCTAACCCACTGACAACCGTGATCCCCGCCTCAGAGAGCTCCTGAGCGATAGTCGCAGCCATATGTCTGCCATAAGCGGTTGGCACACGCGTACCAACTATAGCAACGGCTGGCCGATCCAGCAAATCCAGTCGCCCCTTGGCATAGAGTACCCAGGGTGGCTGCGCAATCTCCAGCAATATGGAAGGATAGTTCTCGTCAAAAGGCGTAAGCACAAGCGCATCGCCTTCACCCCGTTGTCTTGCAACTGTCTCCATCCATGAAGCGTTCTTGAAAAAGCGCTCTGCCGTCTCCGCTTGTTCCCGCTTCAGACCGATATCCAGCAGCTCCTGCATCGACCAGCTTCGCTTGTTCCATAACTGATGGAGCACCGCCTTCTGAACGGCATGCCAACCAATTCCCGGCAGCTCATAAAAGGCAATAACCATTCTTCTGCGCAATGTATGCTCGTTATCCATATAACCAACCCTCTTCTTTACGGGCCAGCCTGCATTCCTATCTATTGTGCGTTACGGAGAAGCAGAATGCAAGTCGGCCGTCAAATTTGTACAGCGCCGATACAAAGCTTTCTTAAAATTACAATCTAACTGGGCAGTTTCTTCATTTAAAAAAATGCTTCTATTTGTTCATTTAGAGAGCTTAATATCGATTCAGCTTTTTGCCCAGAAACAGAAAAAAGCAACCTTCAGACACCGTACATAGTGTCCAAAGGTTGCTTACCTTTATTATAGGTTTATTTGCGAGTAATGCATTTCTCAAGCAAGCCTTGCTCTTCCAGAACGCTTACGAGCGTGGAGCCCATCTCGGATGGAGTTGGAGCTACTTTGATTCCGCAAGCTTCCAGCGTAGCGATTTTCTCAGCCGCAGTACCTTTGCCGCCGGAGATGATCGCGCCTGCATGGCCCATACGTTTGCCCGGAGGCGCCGTTGCGCCGCCGATGAAGCCGACAACTGGCTTCTTCATGTTGGCTTTGATCCACTCAGCCGCTTCTTCCTCAGCTGTGCCGCCGATCTCACCGATCATGATTACCGCGTAAGTGTCAGGGTCATCGTTGAAACGGCTCAGAATATCGATAAACTCGGAGCCTTTCACCGGGTCGCCGCCGATACCGATAGCGGAAGATTGTCCAATGCCGCGAGTCGTCAATTGATGAACCGCTTCGTATGTCAATGTTCCAGAGCGGGATACGACACCTACATGGCCAACGGTGTGAATGTAGCCCGGCATGATGCCGATTTTACATTCTCCTGGTGTAATAACGCCTGGGCAGTTCGGTCCGATCAGAACCGTCTTGCTGCCTTCCATGTAGCGCTTCACTTTCACCATGTCCAGAACCGGAATGCCTTCTGTAATACAGATGACCAGATCCAGCTCGGCATCTACGGCTTCCAAGATGGAATCAGCTGCAAATGCTGGCGGAACATAGATGACGGATGCTGTAGCGCCCGTAGCATTTTTGGCTTCCAGAACAGTGTTGAATACCGGCAGGGAAACGACGGAGCCGTTCTCCAGCGTAATGTCAACGTTCGTGCCGCCTTTGCCAGGCGTTACGCCGCCTACCATTTGCGTGCCGTAGTCGAGTGCTCCCTTTGCATGGAACATGCCAGTTTTGCCTGTTATGCCTTGAGTAATGACTTTTGTATCCTTATTGACCAAAATACTCAACTTCACTCACATCCCCTGATTGTATTCGTATGCGTATCGTCAGCCGCAGGTTCAGCGGCTTTATTTTACGAGTGCGACAATTTTTTGCGCGCCGTCAGCCATGGAATCAGCCGCGACAATGTTCAGACCGGATTCGTTCAGCAGCTTCTTGCCAAGCTCAACGTTCGTGCCTTCCAGGCGAACGACAAGCGGACGGTCAAGGCCAAGCTCTTTTGCAGCTGCAATAACGCCTTCCGCGATAACGTCGCATCTCATGATGCCGCCGAAAATGTTGACGAAAATGCCTTTTACTTTCTCGTCAGACAGGATGATTTTGAAAGCTTCCGTAACTTTCTCTTTTGTAGCACCGCCCCCTACGTCCAGGAAGTTGGCCGGGTCGCCGCCGTAATATTTAATAATGTCCATTGTAGCCATAGCAAGACCTGCGCCGTTAACCATACAGCCGATGTTGCCATCAAGCGCAATGTAGCTAAGATCATATTTGGACGCTTCGATTTCTTTTGCGTCTTCTTCTTCCAGGTCGCGCAGCTCAAAAATTTCTTTTTGACGGTACAGCGCATTGGAATCAAAGTTCAGCTTGGCGTCAAGCGCCATCACGTTACCATCGCCTGTTATAACCAGCGGGTTGATCTCGGCGATCGAGCAGTCTTTCTCGACGAATGCCGTGTATAGAGCCAGCATGAACTTAACTGTCTTGTTCACCAGCTCGCTTGGAATATTGATCGCGTAAGCCAGCTTGCGCGCTTGGAAAGCTTGCATGCCAACAGCTGGATCAATAACTTCTTTGAAGATTTTCTCAGGGGAATGCTCGGCTACCTCTTCAATCTCCGTGCCGCCCTCTTCAGAAGCCATCATCGTCACGCGGCCAGTGCCGCGATCCAGTACGACGCCAATATAGTATTCTTTCTTAATATCGCAGCCTTGCTCGATTAGAAGACGTTTTACTTCTTTGCCTTCTGGACCCGTTTGGTGAGTCACAAGCACTTTGCCCAAAATATCGCTCGCGAAAGCGCGAACTTCATCCAGGTTTTTAGCTACTTTAACGCCGCCCGCTTTACCGCGGCCGCCTGCGTGGATTTGCGCCTTCACGACAACCACCGGTGTTCCTAGCGCTTGTGCCGCTTCGACAGCTTCGTCAACGGAGAATGCGACTTTGCCCTCCGGCACGACTACACCATACTGTTTCAGCACCGCTTTGCCTTGATACTCATGGATATTCATTGTTGAAATCCTCCATTTCACAGACTTGAATCAGTCATATGTACACAAACCTTTATCATTGTAGCACTTTTCCTTGTCCAGTACCTTAGTTTTTCCTTGAAAGCGCAAACCTTTTTGATATGGATATCATCTCAAAATGAGATCAAAGTCGACATACGCCAACTAGTATAGCCTATTCAATGTCTTTTAATCGCAGTGTATACTGTTATTGACAGCCTGGTTTCATACCGCTAATATAGAAATCAATCGAAAAAACAGATCCGTGAGGAAGCACCTGCGTGATTGGCTTAATTGTCAATGGGAGGTGCTTTTTATTGTTTAGCGTTATGCATAGCGCAAGCGTATTCGGCGTGGAGGGCAAGAACATTTCGGTGGAAGTCGACATTAGCAGCGGACTGCCGCAAGTGAGCGTGGTTGGATTGCCAGATCCCGCTGTCCGCGAATCCGTGGAGCGAGTAAGGGCTGCACTGAAAAACAGCGGATTTTCTTTCCCTATGGATCGTATTACGGTCAACCTTGCTCCTGCTGATCTCCGGAAGGAAGGCACCGCCTTCGATCTGGCGATTGCCGCCGGTATTCTGTCCGCAAGCGAGCAATTGGAAGCTGGGCTCCTGGAAGGTGTTCTGCTTATTGGGGAATTGTCCCTGAATGGCGGTATTAAACCCGTCACGGGCGTGCTCGCCATGCTGGAGCAAGCCAAACGAATGGGGATCAGGCGCGTACTCCTTCCGCTTGCCAACAGAAAGGAAGCCGCCTGGATTTCCGGTATCGAGATTTTCGCGCTGTCCCACTTGCAAGAATTAAAACCAAGGAGCGGCTTTGTCTCCTATTGGGATCAGTTCAACGACACTCCAGCCGATATAATCTCGGAAGCGACACCCGGCCTAGACACGCTCAGTCGGAACGGCGAGGATTTCGCCGACATTATCGGCCAGCATCAAGCCAAACGCGCTATGCTGATCGCTGCTGCCGGCAAACATAATATTCTGTTATGCGGTCCGCCAGGAACCGGAAAGACGATGATGATTCGGCGGCTTCCAGGTATTCTGCCTCCCTTGTCCGAGCAGGAGGCACTGGAAGTTACCAAAATATACAGTGTAGCCGGCAAGCTTTCGGAAGGAGCCGGAGGACTGATCGACCGCCCACCCTTCCGCGCCCCACATCACAGCATCTCAACAGGCGGCCTCATCGGAGGCGGCTCCATTCCAAAGCCGGGCGAGGTTACACTCGCGCATCGCGGCGTATTGTTTTTGGATGAACTGCCCGAGTTTCCACGCATCGTGCTGGAGCTGCTGAGACAGCCGCTGGAGGATCGCATCGTCTCGATTGCGAGAGCGCGGGCTACGGTCCGATTCCCGGCCAACATAATGCTTGCCGCTTCCTACAACCCATGTCCATGCGGCTACTGTGGACATGATTACGGGGAGAAGCGGTGCACCTGCAGCCCTTCAGCCATCATCCGTTACCGTTCTAAACTGTCCGGCCCATTGCTCGACCGTCTCGATCTTCAGCTCGAAGTGCCTAGGCCGATTTCCTTCGAGAAGCCGAGCAACGAATCCGTATGCTCCACAGCCGAACTAAGAAGCAAAGTGGAAATCGCTCGCTTCATCCAGCAGGAAAGAAACCGAAGATGGGGCGCTGTAACCAACGGAGAACTGTACGGAGAGGGACTGCGCAAGGCTGCGTCGCTCAAGCCGGACGCTCACAAGCTTCTCGAGAATGCGTTCCAGATTCTTGGCATCAGCATGCGCGCCTATGACCGTCTGCTGAAGCTCGCCCGGACGATTGCTGACATCGAGAACAGCGATTCAGTCGAAGCCGAGCATGTTGCCGAGGCCATACAATATCGCCGTATGGATGCTCGCATCACGTAACAGCCTCAAATCAACATCTATATAAAGCCATAAAGCCGCATCATGAATCCGGATGAGAGATCATCCTCCGGCTCAGAATGCGGCTTTGTAATGCCTGTAATCTGTAATGTTGTCTTCCTCGCCTATCGTCACAGCGATCACATCGAAGCGCACGGAGGCGTCATACCGGTTCGTAAAGTGCATATAGCTCTGTGCGAGCAGGCGTACCTGCCTTTGCTTGCGGGGATCGACCGATTCTGCAGCCGTGCCGTATCTGCCCCCGCTGACGGCGCTGCGCGATCTGACTTCGACAAAGACAAGACGTTCGCCATCTACAGCCACCACATCCAACTCCCCATGCCTGGTACGCCAATTGGCAACCAAGATGACGTAACCTAGCAACTCCAGACGACGCCTCGCCTCCGCTTCCCCTATCCGTCCTAGCCTCTGACGGTTAACGCTCATCGTTCATCTCCTTCGCTTTGCGGTCCGATTGATAAACGAACGTTAAAATCTCCGCTACCAGAGCGTAGAGCTCGGCAGGAATTTCCTGATCCACATCCAGCTTGGATAACACCTCAACAAGCGATGGGTCTTCCTGAACCGGCACTCCGTTCTCTTTTGCTTTTTCCAGAATCTGATCCGCGATTAATCCTTGTCCTTTTGCTACAAGTACAGGAGCCGTACGATCACCAGGCTCGTACTTAAGCGCCACGGCCTTGCGCATGGGCGACGGCCTATCCCTGCCTTCATTCTCCTGACTCATATCCGATAATCCACCCCTTTGTAGCGCGTAGAGGAAAATTGCGAGAGATCAGGTGGAGCCTGCATCTTCTTATCTTTCGCAGCAGTCGCTGCTTCCGCGCTATCTTCCGGACTTGGGAGCGGAGTAGCGCGCAGCGATAACAGCTGATAGCCCGTTTCCTGAAGTCGCGTGGCAATATTCCCCCGCGAGCCCTCGATAAGCTCCGCAATTGCAGGATGATCATTCCATATATTCAAGCTGACGATTTTGTTCGTCACATTCACATCTACTAACGTGTCGCCTAGCGAGGCCATGGACAGATTGAACAGCAGACGGCAATTGTCGGCGTCAAGCTCTCCTCTTTTTCCCCGACGAGTTTGAATATGGACCGACGCCGTCGTTCCGCCATTCGCATCCTTCAGCGGAATGAACATCGTCACATGAGTAAACACAGAGCTGTTGCGTTCCGGCGTAAGCAGAAGCTGCTGACCTGTAATCTGATGGATCAGTTGCTGAGCCGTTTCCTTAATTGCCGGAGGCGTGTCGCTTGCCCCCACAAGTGTGAGCAATGCGTTCTTAAGCGTCTCCGTTGGCACCGCGCTTGGAGATGCCGCAGCCGCATGCTGGACGGTCTGGGATGCTGCAGGCGTCTGGTCTCCGCGACTCCAGCCATCTCCCATGGACGGTTGGTGCGGCTGTGCGCCTTGTGCAGATGGCGACGAAGTTGGCTGCGCATTAGCCGCTAGCGACCTTCCCGCTTCTGCTGCGCCTGACTCGGCTCCTCTAGGCGCTATAACAGCCGCATCGCTTCTCATTCCCGCTACAGACGCCTCAGGCCGGGCTGCAGCGGATGCCAGCGTCTCCCCGTTGGCTCCAGCCGTAAGGGGCGAAGCCTGGCTTTGGCTTGCAACCGCACCTTGAGACTGCCCGCTCGCTGCTCCAGTCTGGGGACGCAACATGCCAGCCTCGACTGCGGCTTGCCTCGACGACTGCGCCGCCCCCGACTGACTGCCATTCTCGACTGTGGTCGCTGCTTTGGCAAGCTGAAGCTCATGGTCGACGCCCAGCCACTTCATCATCCCGCCCAGCCAATTTGTACTGGCACCTGATGCGGCGGAGGCTTGGCCAGTGCCCGGATTACCTGCAGAGCTTGCATGGATCCCGCCTGCAGGGCCTGGATTGGCGCTGCTTGCAGAACTTGTGTTAGTTCCGGCCAGACTTGCGCTGGTGCCCCCTGCTGGGCTTGTGTTGGCGCTGTCTGCCGGGTTTGCATTATTTCCGCCTGTCGGCACTCCCGCGGCAACTTGTGGAGCGAATTGTCCCGGAACTGTTGTCTGTGCGGCCGCAGCAGCCGGTTGCCCTTGAGCAGCAGGGGCAGCCGCCGAGCTGCCACTGTTGCTTGAAGCTAGACCTCCCCGAAGCAATGCATCTCCTTGCATCAGCAGCGCCAGTACACGCGCTCCCGCATGCTGGGCCGATCTAGCTTCGCCGCCCGCTTCCGGCATGCCAGAACCTCCAACAAACGCACCTAGCTGACGCTGCAACGAATCCATAAGCTCATGCGGCGCCCGGCCGAACATGACCTGGCCCATCGACGCGATCGTAGTTGCCGTCATAGGCAAGCCCCGTTTGAAAGCGGCCGCAGCGGCTGTCATCCACTGCTCTTGATCGGCGCCTCGCGGCATGGCTGCAATCGCCGCTTGGAATGCCTGCGCTGTTGTACGGTTGAACGGGAAGCCTTCCCTTCGAAGATCCTTCACAATATCAAGCGCCCAGCGCTGATCCGGCAAGCCAAGCTGCTTGGCATAATCACGAAAAGTATCGTCCAGCAGGCCGGACGCGCTGATATCAACTGCCTTCAGCAAAACGACCGAGCTATTAGATTCGGGCTGCACCTGCAACATAGCCGACTGGCCTGTCGTCATCGGCATCTCCAGCTTGGCGCGGACTTGCGCGCCATTTATTTGAATAAGCGCTTCATTATTTTCGAATGTCTGTACCACGACGCCTCTTACGACCTGGCCGACTTTTAATTCCATCGCACGGGTTTCCCCGCTCACCGCATCACCCAGCAACCCTCGCATCATTTGACTGATATTCATACTGTTTCTCCCCCGACCCGCGGATTGCTTCCCACGCTAAAGATATCTATTATATCGGTCCTATGGCCCCTTCCATGAAGGCCCGATCGAGATCCATTAATTCTTTATGCCCTATACGAATTTTTCCACAAAAAAACGCCCGCAAATCGGCAACGGAACGAACAAGGCGTTCTTCGCCGAATAACAAGCGTTAGCTAGCTTTTATCTAATTTATACTTCTCCAAGCAGCTTGCGCAAAAACATGCGCCGATGAAGTGGAGACGGCCCCATCTCAAGCAACCGTTGCTGATGCAGTTTGGTAGCGTATCCTTTATGTATGGCTATGCCGTAATGGGGATATTGCTGTTCCCACTCGCCCGCACAAAGCCGGTCACGGGTCACTTTGGCCATAATGGAAGCCGCAGCAATAGACTGGCTAGTCGCATCACCCTTAATGATGGCTTGCTGGGGCAGTTCCAGATCAATCTTCTCTGCATCAACCAGCAAGTATTGGGCAGAAACGCTAAGCGACTCCACCGCAAGCTTCATCGCAAGCCTAGCCGCTTGCTTGATGTTGATCCGATCCACCGTCTCGGCATCGACGTGTGCGACAGACCAAGAGATGGCCTGCTCTGCAATAATATCGTACAAATACTCACGTTTCTTCTCCGACAGCTTCTTGGAATCATTAATTCCTTCTATGACAAGGCCCGGAGGCAGAATGACAGCGCCAGCTACCACATCGCCGAATAGGCATCCCCGCCCCACTTCATCCACACCCGCAATCCGAACAATTCCTTCGTCCCAGACCGCACGCTCCAATCCCAACACGTGACTTTCCCCCGTTTCCCCGAAACGCTGTATTTCTACAGCTTTCTCACAGGCATATCGTCGTAAGGAGCTTCCAGCGTAATTCTGCCCAGCTTGCCCGCTCTGAGATCACGCAGAATAATGCCCGACGCCTTCTCCAGATCGACGCGCCCGCCTCCCATTAAGCAGCCGCGCTTACGACCGATATCTTCCATGATGCGTACGATTTCTTCGCTGTCTTCCGGATCCGAAGGCGGCTTCACTAGATCGTATCGCTCCTGCAGTGCAGGCCAATACCGATCAGCTAGCTCACGAACAGCGAAAAACGCAATATCATCCACATTCAGAATTTGTTCCCGGATAGCACCGGTCATGGCAAGTCGATAACCAACGAGCTGATCTTCGAACTTCGGCCATAGAATACCTGGCGTATCCAGAAGCTCCATCTCCGTGCCCACTTTAATCCATTGCTGGCCCTTCGTGACACCCGGCTTATCACCGGTAGCTGCAATATTGCGGCCTGCAAGGCGATTGATCAGCGTAGATTTCCCTACGTTGGGAATACCGACGATCAAGCCCCGCACCGCGCGCGGATTAATGCCTTTGGCAATTTGCCTCGATATCTTCTCGTGCAAAAGCTCCTTCGCCTTAGTCGGAATATCGCCCACCCTAGTCCCCGTATGGGAATCGACAGCGACGCATTCATGACCCTCTTGGGCGAAATAAGTCATCCACTTCTCCGTTGTCTTCGGATCGGCTAGATCAGACTTGTTCAGCACAATCAATCTCGGTTTGTTTTGCAAAATATCGTCCACCATCGGGTTTCGGCTTGACAGCGGTACACGCGCATCAAGCAGCTCTATGGCAATGTCGATAAGTTTAAGTTTGTCTTGAATTTGCCGTCTGGCACGGGTCATATGACCCGGAAACCATTGAATGGCCATGCCTTCACCTCATGTCTAATACCGATGCTTGATAAAACTGATCTTGTCGAGCGGCCAGAAAATGACATCCGCCCGTCCTACAACTTCTTTGTCGTCTACAAAGCCGATCATACGGCTGTCTGTGCTATTGTCACGATGATCACCCATTGCGAAGATCTTGCCTTCAGGCACCACCATTTCTTGCACCATATCGTTCGGGAAATTGTAGCTTGTGCCGTCACCATTGTACAGTTCTCCATTAGCATGAGCGGCTTCGATTGCTTCTTTAATATAAGGCTCCTCAACCAGCTCGTCGTTAATGTACAAATTGTCGCCTTCCAGCTTAATTTTATCACCCGGCACACCAATGACGCGTTTTATAAACTTACGGCCTTGTTCCGGAACGTCGAAAACGACGACTTCCCCGAACTTTGGCTCGCGGAACGTATACAAAATTTTATTCACAATCAGCCGCTCGCCCGATTCAAAGTTAGGTTCCATGGACGGACCATCCACGATAAATGGCGAGAACAGGAACTGGCGAATGAAAAACACGAGTACAACCGCAATGACGAGCGCTTTAATCCATTCTACAATCTCCTTGTACGCTCCCCCTTTTTTGCCAGCGGGACGCTGCCTGGTGGAACGTCCAGTCATCTCTTCGGACTGACGGTTCGTATGATTGTCAGGAGTGTCGACCGTTTCGTTTGGGTTCTTCTCTTCGTTGCGATGTTGTGAATCCATCCATTTCGCCTTCTTTCCTTTAACGCTGTAGTATGTAAGGGTAGCGATAAAAAAACGAAAAGGAGCTTGTTTGCGCAAGCCCCTCTTGACGTTTCTTCTTAGCGAATCTCTTTAATTCTAGCAGCTTTACCGCGCAGACTACGTAGGTAGTACAGCTTAGCACGACGCACTTTACCACGGCGAGCCACTTCGATTTTGTCAAGCTTAGGCGAATGGATTGGGAAAGTTCTTTCCACACCAACACCGTAAGAAATTTTACGCACCGTAAAAGTCTCGCTGATTCCGCCGCCGCGACGTTTAATAACAACGCCTTCGAACAGTTGGATACGCTCGCGCGTTCCCTCGATAACTTTAACGTAAACCTTCAGCGTGTCACCAGGACGGAAGCTTGGAAGATCACTACGCAATTGTTCTTGAGTAATTGCTTGTACGATATTCATTGAGTTCACTCCTTCCACCATAGACGTTCATGTAAGCTCCCTAGGCTCCCCTGAGCCCGATCTTCGCTTATAGCGGACCGTCCGACTTTATGAACAACATTAGAAATTTTACCATAGTTAGATGCACAAATCAACTGGTTCCTTCCACCCGCCCTGTTCATGTATACTGTCATTGACATAAGAGTTAATTGGAGGTGTATGATGTTACCGATTCAGAAGGAACCCGGACCAAAATCAGTCCCCATGCCAATGGCAAAAAAAATCATGATGATCATGTCGGTGACAGGCTTGCTCCTCTCTCCCTTCGCTCCAGCAGGGCAAGCGCAAGCCGATGTCAGGTCGGATACGGAAGGCCACTGGGCTTCATCGTATATCGAGCGAGCCTTGAACGAAGGCTTGGCCAAAGGCTACGAGGATGGAAGCTTTCAACCAGACAGACCGGTCAACGAAGCTGAATTTCTCGCTATGCTGCTTCGCGCATACGGAACAGACATTAAAGCTGGTGGAGCAGGTGGTCAATGGTACGACTCTTATTACCAATTTGCCGACCAATACGGTTGGCCCGTAACCTTCAATAACAAACGCGGAGGCTTCCGAAGAGGACAAGCTGCCTTAATCATGGCAACGGCTGCCGGCGGCAAACGCTACTCTGAAAACGAAGCGATTCAGTGGCTGCTGGACGAAGGCATCTCGAAGGGCCGTACTTCGGCCACCATTAAGGGGTTCGTACCCGATGGCGGCGTAACGCGTGCAGAAGCCCTGACTTTTATCTTTATGCTCAAAGATCACACGAAACAATTATCAGGTACCAAGGTGCAGCAGCAACCAATCGGCTTGCATGGCATTGACATCGGCGATGAAGTAGAGAAGCTCACCTTCCGGCTCGGTAAGCCGGATCGCATCGACCCGAGCGAATATCCGTACAACTGGTACGTCTATAACAAGAACAATGCTGAGCTCGCAATGTACGGCGTCATGGACGGCAAGATCGCAGCACAGTTCTCCGTTTCGAGGAAAAGCTGGAATCTTCCCGGCGGCCTGACAACAGGTCTGACGCTCGGTGAGGCCAAGAAGCAATTGGCTGGTGCAACTGACACGGAGACGAAGGACTCCTATTACGCCTATACTGCCGACGGAATCCGAACCACTTTACTGATCGACACACAAAATAAGGACAACATCTCAGGCATTCTGCGACAAAAAGGGACGTTATCGAAACTCGACCCGCGAGCCAACACCGCTGCTTTCCGGGATGCGCTGGAGAGGCAATTGTTCGACCTCGTTAATGCGGAGCGAGCTGTGAGGGGCATTCCTGTCTTGCAATGGGACAAGCTTGCCGGAGCTGCAGCAAGAGGCCATAGCGAGAACATGCGGGACAAACAGTTCTTCAGCCATAAAAATCTGGACAACAAAACACCGTTCGACCGAATGAAAGCAAGAGGCATTACCTACCAATTAGCTTCGGAAAACATTGCCGCAGGCTTCGATAATAGTATCATTACGCATTATACGCTGCTTAATTCGACTTCCGGCCATCGCGAAACGTTGCTCAATGCCAAGCTGACTCATATGGGAACAGGTGTTGCAATTGGCGGATATTATCAAGTGTATTATACCCAGGACTTTTATACGCCGCTTCATTCGGCAGATTAGCCATTAAGCCAATAAGGGAATGCAGCCTCCACTGGAAGCCGCATTCCCTTATTGTTGTTCTGTCTTGCTTTGCTTGGGCAAGGAAGCCAGCCACTTCTTCTCCTTCGCGGTCAGCTCCGCTGTCTGCAGCAGGTCAGGACGTCGCTCCAGCGTCCGCAGAAGTGATTGCTCTCTGCGCCAGGCTTCGATATTCGCATGATGCCCGGATACGAGAATATCCGGAACACTCCAGCCCCGGAACTCCGGAGGACGGGTATAATGGGGATGCTCCAGCAGTCCTGTGCTATACGAATCGGTAATCGCTGACGTCTCATTACCCAGCACGCCAGGCAGCAGTCGAACGACGCTATCAATGACTGTCATGGCTGGAATCTCGCCGCCAGTGAGTACATAATCGCCAATGGACAGCTCGTCAGTCACAAGATGCTCTCGAATACGCTCGTCATACCCTTCGTAATGTCCGCAGATGAGTACAAGATGCTTTTCCTTAGACAGCTCTTCCGCCTTCTGCTGCGTGAACGTCTCTCCTTGCGGACACATCAGAATGACGCGCGGTTTACTATCTGCCTCATTCTGGAGATCCTCAACGGCCGCGAACACCGGATCAGGCTTCAGCACCATGCCCCCGCCCCCGCCGTACGGATAATCATCTACCGTGTTATGCTTATTGTTGGCATAATCGCGGAAGTTGACCGCTTCCAGCGATACGATTCCTTTGGCCTTCGCTTTGCCCAAAATGCTCGCCCCGAAGACACCTTCGAACATCTCCGGGAACAACGTCAATACGTCGATTCTCACAGTGCTAGACCAACCCTTCCATCAGCTTTACCGTAACCTGCTTGTCCGTTACGTTGACATCCAATACGACTTCGTCAATTACAGGCAGCAGAAGCTGCTTACCCTTCGACTTCGGACGATCAACGACCCACACATCATTAGCGCCAGGGCTCAAGATTTCGGAGATGACACCTAGTTCTTCCCCGTCTTCCGTAACGACCGTACAGCCGATGATCTGATGGTAGTAGTATTGACCTTCCTCCAGCTCGCCTTGCTCCGACTCCGGTATCTTCAGCAGCCAGCCCTTAAACTTCTCGACATCATTAATGTTGTTGAAGCTGTCAAGCTTTAGATAATAGACGTTCTTCTGTTCGCGCGAGCTTGTAACCTTAACTTCCCGAGACTCGCCGTTCTCCTCGTTAACTATTAGCAGCTTGCTGCCCGGCGCAAAACGCTCCTCCGCAAAATCCGTTTGAGGCAATACTTTCACATCGCCACGGATACCATGTGTATTAACGATCTTGCCTACCGTATACCATTTCCCGTTCATGCTATCATTCCTTCTTCTTTGGTTAACGTTATTATAACATGACAAAGAGGGTCGGGACATTCGTCCCGACCCTGAAGATACCAGTCTATTATGAAAGAATATCGACAATGACACGCTTGCTTGATTTCACGGAAGCGGAGGTCACGACCGTTCGCATCGCTTTCGCGATACGCCCTTGCTTGCCAATGACCTTGCCTACATCATCGGGATGTACCGATAACTCGTAAATCGTGCTGCGCTCATCATCCTTCACACCGACCCGCACTTCGTCCGGATGATCCACTAAAGCCTTCGCTATGACAAGAATTAATTCTTTCATCACAAAGCCCTCCGCTCTTCAACCGTTACTTCTGTAGCTTCAGTTCATGGAACTTTTTCAGAACACCAGCTTTGGAAAGCAGGTCGCGAACAGTGTCGGATGCCTGTGCTCCAGTTTGAAGCCATTTCAGAGCCTTCTCTTCGTCGATTGTAACTTGAGCTGGCTGTGCAACCGGGTTGTAAGTACCAATCTCTTCAATAAAACGTCCATCACGCGGGGAACGGGAATCCGATACCACTACGCGGTAGAAAGGAGCCTTGTGAGCACCCATACGTTTCAAGCGAATACGTACTGCCATTATCATTCACCTCCTTCGAAAAATGAACTGCGATTAAAACGGGAACTTCATATTGCGGCCAAGCATGCCCTTCAGGCCTTTTTTGCCGCCTTTGAGTCCCTTTGGACCTTTCGGACCCATCATGGACGAGAATTGCTTCATCATTTTGCGCATATCATCGAACTGCTTGATCAAACGGTTAACTTCCACGATTGTCGTGCCGCTGCCAGTCGCAACACGTTTGCGTCTGCTATGGTTAAGAAGCTCCGGCTTCTGCTTCTCTTCCTTCGTCATGGAGCGAACAATCGCTTCAATGCGGCCAATCTGCTTCTCGTCAACCTTCAGATCCTTCATGCCGCCTTTCATCTTATTCATACCAGGCAGCATATCCATAATCTGATCCAGCGGTCCAAGCTTGCGAACTTGCTCCATCTGGTCAAGGAAGTCATCAAACGTAAATTCCGCGGTACGCATCTTGCGTTCCATCTCGGCCGCTTTGTCCGCATCGATACCGGCTTGAGCCTTCTCGATCAGGGAAAGCATGTCGCCCATGCCGAGAATCCTCGAAGCCATTCTCTCCGGATGGAACGGCTCCAGAGAATCAATCTTCTCGCCCATCGCCGCGAATTTGATCGGACAACCCGTTACAGCTTTGACAGAGAGTGCTGCGCCGCCTCGCGTATCGCCATCAAGCTTCGTCAGAACGACACCCGACAGCTCAAGCTGTTCATGGAAGCTCTGCGCAACGTTGACCGCGTCTTGACCTGTCATCGCATCGACAACGAGAAGCACTTCATCCGGCGTCACATGCTCATGAATTCGCTTCAGCTCATCCATCAGCTCTTCATCAATATGCAGTCGTCCCGCAGTATCGAATATGACGTAATCATTGCCGTTATCCTTTGCGTGCTGCAGGCCAGCCTTCGCAATGTCGACTGGAGAAGTCTTGTCGCCAAGCGAGAATACCGGTGCGCCAATCTGCTCGCCAAGCACTTGAAGCTGCTTGATCGCGGCAGGACGGTAAATATCGCAGGCTACGAGAAGCGGCTTATGATTGCCCTTCTGAAGCAGCTTCGCGAGCTTCCCAGAAGTGGTGGTCTTACCTGCACCCTGCAAACCAACCATCATAATAACAGTCGGAGGCTTGTTCGCCTTGACAAGCTTCACCTGTGTGCCGCCCATCAGCTCTGTCAATTCTTTGTTTACAATATCGATGATGACCATGCCTGGAGTAAAGCTCTTGGATACATCCAAGCCGATGGCCTTTTCTTTTACCTTGGCAATGAAGTCTTTCACGACTTTAAAGTTAACGTCGGCTTCCAGAAGCGCCAGGCGAACCTCCCGCATTGCGTCATTGACATCGGCTTCGGATACTTTGCCTTTGCCCTTCAGCTTGCTGAATACATTCTGAAGCCGATTGCTTAAGCTTTCAAATGCTGCCATGAACTCCCGCCCCCTTCTCTTGCCGTTCCTTCCGCCACTCGAAACTGCCCGATGGCGTCGATGATCGACTGTTTATCCCATTCATTCGTCACGATAGCCTTCACATCACGCTCCAGCTGATCCGTCATTTGCATCAGCCGCTCATGCCTTGCCAGCAGGGATAATTTCTCTTCATAACTCTCGAGAATACCCTCAGCACGCTTGATGTTATCATAGACCGCCTGACGACTGATCCCGAATTCGGACGCAATCTCGCCAAGCGAGAAATCATCGTGATAATAATAAGTAAGTATAGTACGCTGCTTATCTGTAAGCAAGCTCTCGTAGAAGTCGAACAGCAAATTGACTCTTGTCGTTCTGGCTAAGGCATCCGGTGTATGTTCCTTCATCCCCTTCGCCTCCTTCTTCGTCTCGCTGTATGATACTGTCAAGGAAAAATACTTTACACGCTTGCAACGACTCTTATCATACATGATGACATTTGCCCTGTCAAGCTTTTAACCTTGTCACTCTACTCCTCCAATTCAGCAGCACCAATACCCCCCGCAAATGCCCGGCGTTTCCCGTTGCAGACCACAACTAATCTGTGGTAAATCAAAGCGCCCAATGTCGCCCGCAAAACGGTCGTCACCAGACGCTTCCTCTAGCTATTCCATTCCTGCGCTTAAGTCGCAGCAGGAGGCTGTTGCTCCTCTTCCGACTCGCGGCTGATTAAGCCTGCAAATAAAGCATGCACGAACTGCTCCGAATCAAAGGTTTGCAGGTCGCCCATTTTCTCGCCCAATCCTACCAGCTTCACCGGCAAGTTCAGCTCATTGCGAATCGCTATAACGATACCGCCCTTGGCTGTACCATCAAGTTTCGTAAGAACAAGGCCCGTAACGCCGCTCTTCTCTCCGAACAGCTTCGCTTGGCTAAGCGCGTTCTGACCCGTCGTTGCGTCAAGCACCAACAACACTTCATGCGGCGCTTCCGGCAGTTCGCGCTGAATGACGCGGAATATTTTATTCAGCTCTTCCATCAGGTTCGACTTGTTCTGCAGGCGTCCTGCCGTGTCGCATAACAATACGTCAACCTTGCGCTGCTTGGCTGCCTGAACAGCATCGAACATTACAGCTGCAGGGTCTGAGCCTGATGATTGCTTGATGACGTCAACGCCAACACGCTGTCCCCAGACTTCAAGCTGTTCGATAGCGCCTGCGCGGAATGTATCGCCTGCCGCCATCAGCACGCTTTTGCCCTCGCTTTTAAACTTATGAGCAAGCTTGCCGATCGTCGTCGTCTTGCCCACACCATTTACGCCCACAAACAGAATGACCGTAATTTGACCTGGTGGGGCGATTCTCAGCTCCGCATGATCGTCGCCTTTCAGCAACCCGATCAGCTTCTCTGACAGCACCGGCTGCAGATCAGACGCATCTTCGATCTTGCGCTTCTTCACTTCCGCTCGCAAATCATCGATTAGCGTCATAACCGTGTTGACGCCTACGTCCGCGCCGATCAGAATCTCTTCAAGCTCCTCGTAAAACTCTTCATCGATCTTCTTGCGTCGAGTAATCAGCTCCTCGACCTTCTCAATGAATGCTGTACGCGTCTTCGCCAAACCTTCCTTAAATACATTCGTGACCGCTTCCGTCTTGGAAGCGATGCTTTCTTTCAGCCTCTTAAAAAAACTCATTCCAGCCGTTCCTCCTGACCTGTCCTAACCTGCTTGTATATGATTGCTTAAGCCGATACTGGCTCTTGCTCTTCTTCCAGACGTACCGATACGAGCTTGGATACGCCGCCCTCTTCCATCGTAACTCCGTAAAGCACATCCGCTTCCTCCATGGTGCCTTTGCGGTGAGTCACGACAATAAATTGAGTCAGCTCTGAGAATTCACGCAAATATTGCGCGAAACGGGATACATTCGCCTCGTCCAATGCAGCCTCAACCTCATCGAGAACACAGAATGGCACCGGCTTGACCTGCAAGATGGCGAACAGCAACGCAATAGCCGTTAGCGCCCGCTCACCGCCGGAGAGGAGCTGCAAGTTTTGCAGTTTCTTGCCCGGTGGCTGGGCCACGATATCAATGCCCGTATCGAGCACCTTGTCCGGATCGACCATAATCAGATCCGCTCGTCCGCCGCCGAACAGCTTGGAGAAGACCACAACGAAATGTCCGCGAATCGCTTCGAATGTCGTGCGGAATCGCTTCGACATCTCATCGTCCATCTCCTTAATAACCTGATACAGCGCAGTCTTCGCTTCAATAAGATCGTCCTTCTGCTCGGAGAGGAACTCATAGCGCTCCTTGACGCGATCGTATTCCTCGATTGCACCTAGATTGACTTCACCTAACGACGCAATCTGTCGTTTCAGATCGCGAACTTCGTTCTGCGTGCCAAGCACATCCTCCGGAACCGGATAGTGCTCCTTCGCCAGTTCGAAGCTAAGCTCATACTCCTCACTCAGCTTGCGAAGCAAATTGTCCAGCTCCACATCTTGCCGGTTAACGGCAATCTCGGTGCTCCTCATTTGATCCTCAACCGCTCGAAGCTGAGCACGCTGATCCTTCGTCTCGCTCTCGCCTTGCTCAAGCTCCGATATGCGCTGCGCTCTGGCCGCCCGTTTCAAATCGGTCTGCTCGGCGCAATTCGCTTTCTTGATGCGCAAACCATTAAGCTGCTCGATCTGGGCGATGCTCTCCTCGCCATGTCGCGCAATCTCTCCATCCTGCTGCTCCGACATCGCACGCAACCCGGCCAGCTCGCTCTTGGCACGCCCAATATCGCTTCGTACGCGGTTCGCCTGATCCTCGAAGTTATGTTTCTCTTGATCGGTTTTGGCCACCGCGATTTTAATATCGGTTAATTGTCCTTGCAGCTCTTCCTTAGCCGACTCGCTTGCCTTGCGCCGCTCCTCGGCCATGCGGATCGCTTCCTGCAGCCTTGCTTCGTCCAGCGTCAATTGCTCCAACCGCTGTTCAGCCGCTGCCGCCATCTCTTCAATCTGCTCCCGCTCTTCTGTCTGGGAGCTTCTCTCCGAATTAGACAATGCGCTTTGCTCCGACAATAGCTTCGTCTCCGAGCCCATCTGCTGCAGCTCCGCACGGATGCCTTGCTCCCGGATCCGGGTTTGCTCAGCCCGCTCTCGCAGCTCCTCCATATCCTGCGAGCGGATGGATTGCTCCTTCCGCAAGTCGCTCAGACGGTTTTTAAGCTGGTCAACCGTCGCTTTCGCGTCCTTGATTTCTTGATTGAGAGCTTCGATCTGACGGCCTCTTCCAAGCAGGCTTGCGCCCCTCTTCTGCAAGCTGCCGCCCGTCATTGATCCGCCGGCGTTCACGACGTCGCCTTCCAAGGTCACAACACGATAGCGGTATTGGCATCTGGAGGCGATACGGTTCGCCTGCTCCAGCGTCTCCGCCAGCAGCACATTGCCCAGCAAGTTATTAACGATCGCTTGATAACGCTCATCACAGCTTACCAAATCTGCCGCAACACCAACAAAACCTTCTACTGAAGATATCGTCCGCTTGTCATTCTCCGGAACCATACGCCCTCTAATGACGTCAAGCGGCAGGAATGTAGCCCGGCCGAGCTGGCGCTGCTTTAGGAAAGTAATCGCAGCCCTTGCCGTACGTTCATCTTCCATTACGATGTGCTGGAGAGCTCCGCCAAGCGCTGTCTCCACTGCCACCTCGATGCGCTGCGGTACGCGAATGAGCTCGGCTACTGCGCCATGCACCCCTTCGATTGCCCCCGAGCCGCGGCGTGCCGACTTCAGCACTTCCTTAACCCCTTGCATAAACCCGTCAAGAGCATCCTGCATTTCTTTCATCGTATCTCGCCGTGAAATATGACTATCCAGCCGTTGCTCCCACTTGCGAATAGCCGACATAACCTCTTCCAGTTGTACGGCCAGCGACTTCGTCGCTTCCGATTGCTCCAGCATACGGTTTCTAGTGAACCCCAACGTTTCCAGCGTCTCCGCCAGCGCTTGCTCAAGCGAGCTGCGTCTCTCGTCCAAACGAGCCTTTTGCTCGGCCCACTTCGACTCATCATCGCTTAGCCGCTCCATACGGCGTTGAAGCGTCTCTCTCTGCTGCGTCGCATACCGAATTTCATTGCGATGCTGTGCCATCGCGCTAAGCACGTCAAGCAATTCGCTCTTCAGCTTCTCCTCCGCATCAACAACCGCTCCGCCGGCTACGCCGATCAGATTCACTTCCTCAGAAGCCAGCTTCGCACGAAGATCAGCAAGCTCCAGCTCAAGCGCTGCCGCGCGGCTTCTGAACTCCGCTTCTTCCTTCACAAGACCGACGATTCGCTCATCCTGCGTCGTAATGGATTCATCCAGCTGGCGTTTGTTCTGCTCCAGGTTGCGACCGCGTTCCTTCAACACTTCACCGTAACCTTCGCACTTCTCCGCATCCTCGCTAATTTGCAGCATGGCTGCGTGCAGAACGTCCAGCTCTTGCTCGATTTCACGCAATTGAAGCCGATCCTGCTCCAGATGCGCATCGTGCTTGCTCACAACTGTAGATAGCTGAAGCTGCTCCTCTTGAAGCTTCTCCAGCTTATCCGTCGCTTGGGACCAGGCCTGATGCACCGTCTCTATATTATGTACGTACATCGAAATTTCTTTGGTTTTCAGCGTTTCCTTAAGCGCCTTGAAGTGAATAGCCTTCTCCGACTGCTTGCGCAGCGGTTCGACTTGATCCTCCAGCTCCGACACCAAATCGTGAATACGCAGCAGGTTCTGCTCCGTCTCGTCCAGCTTCTTCTGCGCCTCGCGCTTGCGGGACTTGTATTTCACAATGCCGGAAGCTTCTTCGAAGATGCCCCTGCGATCCTCGGAGCGCGTACTCAATATCTCTTCAATACGGCCTTGTCCGATAATGGAATAGGCTTCCTTGCCAATGCCCGTATCCATGAACAGCTCCGTTATATCCTTAAGCCGGCATGGCTGCTTGTTAATCATATATTCGCTATCGCCGCTCCGGTGAACCCTTCTGGTCACCGTCACCTCGTTGTACTCCAGCGGCAAAGCTCCGTCCGCATTGTCGAGGGTCAGCGAAACTTCGCCGTAATTGACCGCTTTGCGCGCGTCACTGCCGGCGAATATAATATCCTCCATTTTGCCTCCGCGCAGACTCTTGGCGCTTTGCTCGCCAAGCACCCAGCGAATGCCGTCGGAGATATTGCTTTTCCCTGAGCCGTTAGGCCCGACCACCGCCGTAATACCGGTTACAAATTCAAGCTCGGTCTTGTCGGCGAAGGATTTGAAACCCGCTAATTCGATCCGCTTCAAAAACATAGTTTGGCTTTCACCTCACCCACCATTGTACCACATAATCATGGTTTGCGTGAATCATTTCAGGTGCTGGGCACACCGCATTCTTATGACTTATTTCCTGCAAAAAAAGGCCAACCCAAACATTCTGGCTGACCTCATTATTCAAAGAGGCTCGGCGCCTCTATCTTTTTTTGTTGCTTACTCCAATACCGTATCATTTATTGTTTTTTTCCGTTTCCCGCTCCGCTTCTTCTCCATCGTCAAAACAACCGGATAGGCTACGATCATCAGAAAGTTGAGCACTATCGCACCATTGAAATAAGACTCGAACAATTGCACTGACCATCGGTCTTCACCAATAATCATATACACAATAGGATTGGATATGCCGATTCCGTCATTTGCTTCCGCCACCAGGCTGATCGCATGGTTATGGGCGAGGCAACCAAGCCCCAGCAAAGAAAAAGCGGCAGCCAATGCAATCCCTTTAGAATACGGCTCAGAGATGCCATAATAACGGAACGCACGCATGGATGCCACAATGAACACGATTAACACCACATATACCATGATCAACCTCTCCCCTCTGCTAATAGCCCAAGATTCTGTCCCCGAATATGAAAAGTTATCGTACGCTATATCGCAAAAAGACCTCCATGAACCGTTACCCGGCCAAAAGAGGTCTTTACTCATCCCATATTGCAATGACAAACGGAGTCCCTGATCCCGCCCGTGTCCGTTTTTCTCTTACGGAACGCCTCACGAGTCTTGCGCAGCAAGCGTGTTCCATGCTTCTGCGGCTGCCCGCTGCTCGGCTTCCTTCTTCGTGCGGCCGGCGCCAAGACCATACCGCTCTTCCCCCAAACACACCTCAACGATAAACTCGCGGTCATGCGCAGGGCCGCGCTCTTCCACAATTCGATATTCTACCGGTCCCAGGCCATTATGCTGCGCTTTCTCCTGCAGCTTGGACTTGGCATCCTTCATCAGCAGACCAAAGTCGTTGGATTCGATAAACGGAAACATATGCTCTTCCAAAAATACGCGTGTACGCTCAATGCCAGCATCCAGAAATATGGCGCCAATAAACGACTCGAACAAATCAGCTAGCAGCGCTTGACGATGTCTGCCGCCAAGCTGCTCCTCGCCCCGTCCTAACAGTACGTACTTGCCCAGCTCCATTCGTTCGGCAAAGTAGGCAAGCGAAGGCTCGCAGACGACAGAAGCCCGCATCCGGGTCAATTCGCCTTCCGGCCGCTTCGGATAGGTGGTGAACAAGTATTCGGAGACAAGCAATTGAAGCACCGCATCGCCCAGAAATTCCAGGCGCTCGTTGTCCTGCACGGAGCCGCGCTTATGCTCGTTCACATAGGATGTATGAGTGAAGGCTTGCCTTAGAAGCTTAGCACGTTTGAAAGCGAGCTGCAGCTTCTGCTGCAGCTCGTCAAAATGTTCATGCTTCATATGCTTTCATCACGATCGTTGCATTATGTCCCCCGAAGCCAAACGAGTTGGACAGTGCGTACTTCACGTTCGCTTCGCGAGGCGTATTCGGCACGTAATCCAGGTCAAGCTCAGGATCCTGATTATCCAGGTTAATCGTTGGAGCAATAATGCCGCTCTTCAGCGTCAGGCCAAGAATAACGGCTTCAACGCCGCCCGCCGCGCCGAGCAAATGGCCCGTCATCGACTTCGTGGAGCTGACCGCCACCTTGTAAGCGTGATCACCAAACGTCTTTTTAATAGCCGTCGTCTCGGACTTGTCCCCTACCGGAGTGGATGTGCCGTGCGCATTGATATAATCGATCTCCGACGGGTCGATGCCCGCATCACGGATCGCCTTCACCATGCAGCGTGCAGCTCCGTCCGGATCTGGCTCTGTCATGTGATGAGCGTCGCCGCTCATGCCATAACCAACCACTTCGGCATAAATCTTAGCTCCGCGAGCGATTGCATGATCGAGCGACTCCAGTACGAGCACACCCGCACCTTCGCCCATTACGAATCCATCACGATCCACATCGAACGGACGACTTGCCTTCTCCGGCTCATCATTGCGCGTCGACATCGCGCGCATGGAGCAGAAGCCAGCCATGCCTGTCGGGCGAATCGTTGCTTCGGCACCGCCGGCGAGCATGACATCAGCGTCGCCGCGCTGAATCATTTTGTACGAATCCCCAATAGAATGGGTTCCTGTCGCACAAGCGGTAACCGCTGTGCTGTTAGGGCCTTTCGCACCTGTCATCATGGATACTTGGCCGGATGCCATGTTCGCGATCATCATCGGAATGAAGAACGGGCTCACGCGCTTCGGACCTTTCTCCAGCAATACGTTATGCTGATCTTCCCAAGTGCCAAGGCCGCCGATACCGGAACCGATCATAACGCCTACGCGCTCAGCATCGGCATTCTCACCGATCTTAAGTGCAGCGTCCTCCACAGCCAGCTTGCTTGCAACTGCTGCGAATTGTACAAAGCGGTCCATACGACGCGCTTCTTTTTTATCCAACCCGTACTCTTCGGGATTGAAGTTTTTGACCTCCGCCGCAATGCGCGTCGGATATTCGGAGAAATCGAATGCTTCCACAACGGATACACCAGATTTCCCTTCAAGCAGGTTCCCCCAAAATTGCTCCAAATCGGAACCCAGCGATGTAATGACCCCCATGCCTGTAACGACAACTCTCTGTTTCATTGCATTCACCTCTGCAGACAGCGATTTAGAAGACCATAGTAATGAATCTTCCTTCTATATGAAAAGCGGTTAGGCTTTATTATAAACGTTAAAATGATAAAACGACGGAAAGCCACTACATGGAGAGAAGTCCCGTATATCGCAACGGGACTTGTCCATCATTAGGTATGAGATTGTATGTAAGTCACAACTTCTCCCACCGTAGTGATTTTCTCTGCATCTTCATCAGAGATTTCCATATCAAACTCGTCTTCCAGCTCCATGACCAATTCAACGACGTCAAGAGAGTCAGCTCCGAGGTCATCTTTAAAGGAAGCTTCAAGCGTTACTTCTGCTTCGTCTACGCCAAGGCGGTCGATGACAATACGTTTTACGCGATCTACTACTTCGGACATCCGATTCACCTCCTCCACCGTATTATACGAGAATTAAATGTAAAATGCCATCTTTACCTTAAGAGGCTAGATGCTTTCACTCCCGTGACTGTTGCTACATGTACATGCCGCCGTCGACGTGGACCGTCTGGCCAGTCATATAGGCCGCAGCATCGGACGCAAGGAACCTGACTGCATTCGCAATATCTGCCGCGTCGCCAAGGCGAGACAGCGGGATTTGCGCAGACAGCGATTCCTTCATATCGTCCGGCAGCTTGTCCGTCATGTCGGTCTGGATGAATCCAGGCGCGACACAGTTGACGGTAATGCCACGCGATGCGAGCTCCCTTGCGCTGGCCTTAGTCAGACCAATGACACCCGCCTTCGCTGCGACATAGTTAGCTTGTCCAGGATTGCCGAGCACGCCGACAACGGAAGAAATGTTGATGATCCGGCCAGAGCGCTGCTTCATCATTGGGCGAGTGACGGCTTTGATTCCGTTGAACACGCCTTTCAGATTGGTCTCGATCACTTGGTCGAACTCTTCTTCCTTCATGCGCATAATTAAATTATCTCTTGTAATGCCGGCGTTATTCACAAGAATATCCAATGCGCCGAGCTGCTCGATGACATCTTTCACCATCGCGTCGAATTCATCGGCTTTGCCGACATTTGCTTTCACGATAATCGCGCGGCGTCCCAGCGCTTCGACAGCGGATGCCGTCTCCGCAGCAGCGGCTTCGCTGCCGGAATAATTAATCGCTACGTCCGCGCCCGCCTCTGCCAGCGCAATAGCGATAGCGCGGCCGATACCGCGGGATGCGCCTGTTACGAGAGCTTTCTTCCCTTCCAGACTCGCAAACATTCTTGATCCCCTCCGTCTTGAATTAGTTCACCTGCAGCGCATCCAGCGCCGAGATGTTGTTCACCGATATGACGCGGACGCTCCGGTCGATTTTTTTGATCAAACCGGCAAGCACCGTACCCGAACCGATTTCTACAAATGTATCTACGCCCTGATCAATCAGGTAGCGTACGCTGTCCTCCCACAATACAGGAGAATAGACCTGCTCCACAAGCAGCTCACGAATAGAAGCGGCATCCGTCACCTCGCGCGCCGTTACGTTTGCAATAACTGGAATTGCCGCATCCGCGAAAGCAACGTCGGCAAGTGCAGCCGCAAGCTGCTGGGCCGCAGGCTTCATCAGAGAGGAGTGGAACGGACCACTCACTTCAAGCGGAATGACCCGCTTCGCTCCCGCATCCTTGCCGCGCTCCACGACAGCTTGTACGCCTTGCGCCGTACCGGAGACGACAATCTGAGCCGGGCAGTTCACATTCGCCAGCTCCACCGCGCTTCCTTCAGCTGTGATGGTCGCGCACAGACTCGCAAGCGCATCACGCTCGGCGCCAAGCACAGCCGCCATAGCTCCTTGTCCGCTAGGCACTGCCTGCTCCATGAACAAGCCGCGTGCACGAACAGTCCGCACCGCATCCTCGAAGGACAGCACGCCCGCCGCAACTAGCGCACTATACTCGCCCAAGCTGTGACCTGCTACATAATCAGCCTTAAGACCGCTCTCTTCCAGCAGCTTCAAGTACGCAACGCTTACGGTAAGAAGTGCCGGCTGCGTATTCGCCGTCTGCTTGAGTGCCTCTTCCGGTCCTTCAAATATTAGATTTGTCAATTCCAAACCCAGAGCCCCATCAGCACTCTGGAATATGTCCCGTACGCTCTCGAATGCATCGTAAGCGTCCTTGCCCATGCCTACGGCCTGAGCCCCCTGACCGGGAAATACAAATGCTGTCTTCGCCAACGCGTTTCCCCTCCTAAACCAATTCCAATACGGTTCATCCGCTCCAGAGAGCGGATCTGTCACCGCGCTTTATTACCAAATCAATACGGAAGCTCCCCATGTCAAGCCGCCGCCGAATCCGACAAACACCAATTTGTCGCCTTCTTTTATACGGTTCTGCTCTACAGCTTCTGCCAGCGCAACCGGAATGGATGCGGCCGACATATTACCGTATTTGTCCAGATTAATCATAGCCTTCTCTTCCGACAGATGAAGCCGGTTCAGCGCAGATTGAATGATCCGTATGTTCGCTTGATGAGGGATCAGAAGATCAACGTCTTCCTTCGCGAATCCCGCTTTCGCAAGCGCATCCTCCGCTGCACTGCCCATAATGCGCACGGCAAACTTAAAGACGTCATTGCCCGCCATATGGATATAATGCTGTTTCGTCGAGATGCTCTGCTCCGAGGACGGTATGCGCGAACCGCCGCCGCTAACCTTCAGCAGCTCGCCTCCGCTCCCGTCCGCTCCCAGCTCGAAGGAACGAAAACCCTTGCCCTCTTCGACTTGACCGAGCACGACAGCGCCAGCGCCGTCGCCGAACAGAATGCATGTGTTGCGATCGGTATAATCCGTAATGCGGGACAATGTTTCCGCGCCAACAACAAGCACATGCTTGTACATGCCGGTAGCAATCATATTTGAAGCCGTCGCCAGACCGTAGATAAAGCCTGAGCATGCTGCGGACAGATCGAACGCCGCCGCCTTCGTGGCCCCTAGTTTTGTTTGAAGGAGACAAGCGGTAGACGGGAAAAACATGTCCGGCGTAATCGTCGATACAATGATCAGATCGATGTCTTCTGCTGTCAGGCCAGCCGCAGCAATGGCTTGCTTCGACGCTTCATAAGCCAGATCGGAGGTTGCTTCCGCTTCCGCGGCTATGCGACGTTCCTTGATTCCGGTACGTGTTACGATCCATTCATCGTTCGTTTCTACCATTTGCTCCAATTCTTGATTCGTAAGAATGCGTTCGGGCACATATTTGCCCGTTCCAATAATGCCGACAGGATGCAAACCCATGCTTCACACTCACTTCCCGTTAATTTCAGAAGAGATCGATTCGATCATATTGCCTTGCAATGCTATTCTTGCTTGGCGAACCGCGTTTTTCACCGCAACCGCATCCGATGAACCGTGACACTTCACAACAAGGCCGTTGAGACCTAGCAGCGGAGCTCCGCCATGTTCCTTATAGTCCATCTTTTTCTTCAACTTCTTCAGCTGCGGCAGCATAATTGCTGCTGCTATCTTGGTCAGGAAGGAACTTCCGAACGCACTCTTCAACATAGTGAAGATCGTGCCAGCTGTCCCCTCCAGCGATTTCAGCATAATGTTGCCTGCGAATCCGTCGCTTATGATCACGTCGCAATTCCGGTTCAGCACATCGCGGGATTCTACGTTGCCAATGAAATGAATGGGCGCCTGTTCCAATAGATCATAGGCTGCTTTGGTCATTTCGTTGCCTTTCTTCGCTTCTGTGCCAACATTAAGCAGTCCTACTCTCGGCTGCTTGATGCCATGCACCTTCTCGCGATAGATGCTGCCCATAACGGCGTATTGCGCGAGATGCTCTGGCTTGGCGTCCATATTGGCACCAAGATCCATGGCGAGAATACCGACATCATCCATCGTCGGCAGGACGAAGGCCAGCGCAGGACGCTCAATGCCTTCCATTCTTCCGACCACAAGCAAGCCTGTCGTCATCAGCGCTCCCGTATTGCCGGCAGACAGCATGGCATCAGCTTGCTTGTCCTTCACCAGTTGACCGGCAACGACCATCGATGCGCCTTTTTTCCGTCTAACAGCTTTGACCGGCTCATCTTCCGGACCGATAACATCGTCCGCTTGAACCAGTTGCACATTGGACGGAATACCATCCTTGAGAAAAGGCTCGATAGCCGCTTTGTCGCCAACAAGCAACAGTTCAGTATCCGGCCATTCGGCTGCGGCATCCAGCGCGCCTTTTACAATTTGTTCAGGGGCATGGTCTCCCCCCATTACGTCAATGGCGATCCGCATGTTGTTCTCCTCCTCGATTGTCCCTGTCGCCGGCGGATCTGAAGATGACGAAATTGCCTTGGAATACCATTTCGTCACCTACGTATGTGAATAATTCAACCTTCGATTTGCTTCGCTCGCCCGAGATCGAACGGACGTACGCCTTCGCAATGCATTTCTCGCCCAGCCTCACCGGACGTATAAACCGGATGTCGGCGGTAACGGTCAGTGCGATGGCATCGTCGATTACAGCTACCGCAAGAGAATTCGCTTGCGCGAATACATGATGGCCCCTAGCGATAGAAGTACGGGAGAATACATGTTCTTCCCTGATTTCAAAAATCGAGATGCCGCTCTTGTCCAGTTCGAGATCCACGATGTCCCCGATCACCTCATGAAGCGGCAAAGAACGTACGGAATCATAGGAGCGCTCTGCCATCAGCTTCAAGCGTTCCCTAAGCTCTGGTATGCCGAGCTCCATCCGGTCAAGCCGGATCGTCTGTATGCTCACCTTCAACAAGCGGGTAAGCTCCCGGTCCGTCATAAAAGGATTATCTTCGATATGCTGGGCCAGCAGCTGATGCCGTTGGCGCTTGGGCATTCGTTCCATGCTCGGCTCACCCCTTCGTCGTTCATGAGTATGGGAATGACTGAGTGCCTATTCTAGCAAACCGATATCGCCGATCGCATTCCCTACTAGATATATGTTAAACGTCACGTTTTATCACCTGGTACTAAATTAGTATATAAAAAAAAACCATTCTGCGCAATGAAACCAAAAAATAGCACCTCACCGCGAGATGAAGTGCTATCATGGAAATCATTATTATTGGGAAATGATCTCTTTTGTTTTGTAATATCCACACACTTTGCACACGTGGTGAGCCAATTTCAGCTCTCCGCATTGCTCGCATTTTACCATACCAGGTATCGCAAGCTTGAAATGCGTGCGACGCTTGTCGCGGCGAGTTTTGGATGTTCTACGTTGAGGTACTGCCATCTTTCCCACCTCCTTCACAAAATCAATACCGTTACTACTCCTTAAACAAATCCTTCAACGATTCAAAGCGAGGGTCAATCCGCTCGTTTTTGCATTCGCAGGTTCGCTCATTTAAGTTTTTTCCGCAGGTCTGACAGAGTCCCTTGCAATCCTTGCCGCACAGCGGCGCAAAAGGCATGAACACCAGAAGCGCTTCGTTAAGAAACGGCTTCAGGTCGAGTCTGTCCGATTTCAATTCCACAAATTCTTCGTTTTCGTTCGTTTCGCCGTCAGCTTCCTCATCGGAAGGAGGCTTGAACTGCTCGAAGAAGGGAATGACCGTATGTTCCTTAGTCGGTTCAAGACAACGTGAGCATGCAAGCTCCAAATCGATGGTTAGTGTACCGTCGACCGTTACGAAACCGTCGTGACCAGCAACCTCAAGCGAAACATGGAGCGGACCAGCCGCAATTACATCCGCCCGTCCCTTGAACAATTCGCTCATATCGAGCGCTTCTTGTACGGTTGCCTTCAGGCCCCTGGCCATCATCTCTTGCATATGAAACTGCATATCATCACTCCAAACAAACAAAGATTATTATAGCGATTCAAACGATCTTTTGTCAACAATTTCACGTTGCAAATCGTAATGAGCATCTTCCACTGTGATGCAACATCCTCTCTATGCTATAGTGAAATCACCTATAAATCAAGAAGATGGGAGAGACATCGATCCAATGCGCGCTGTAGGCTTGATCGTAGAATACAATCCATTCCATAACGGACATCTTTATCATTTGCGTCAATCAGTCAAAATAACAGAGGCCGAGGCCGTCGTCGCCGTCATGAGCGGCAACTTCCTGCAGCGCGGCGAGCCTGCGATGTGGGACAAGTGGACGCGTACCCGCATGGCGCTGCAAGGGGGCTGCGACCTTGTTATCGAGCTGCCAGTGGCCTACGCCACGCATGCCGCGGAATGGTTCGCCTACGGCGCCGTGTCGCTGCTGGAAGCCACAGGCGTCGTAGACGCTGTCTGCTTCGGAACAGAAAGCGGCGAGTTGGCTCCTCTCCTTCATGCAGCGGAGATTGCTGCGGACGAGCCGGCAAGCTTCCAGGCGCTGCTGAGAGAGCGCCTGGATACGGGGATGAGCTATCCCTTCGCCTATAGCAGCGCCCTACAGGCCTATTTGACCCAGCAGGGCCACGGGGATGCCGCTTCGTTTCCATTTGATACGCCGAACCATACGCTCGGCTTGCATTATCTGATCGCGTTAAGGCGGATTAAGGGCGCGATGCAGCCGTATACGATTGCCCGCGAGAAAGCGCAGTATCACCAAGAGACGATTACTGACGGCTCTATCGCCAGTGCGACCGCTATTCGCAAGCTGTTGCTGGAGAGCGAATCGCTGGCATCCGCGCATCCGTTCGTCCCTGCCTCCACCTTCGAAGGTATTCAGGAATGCGCCTCATTCGGCGGCGCTCCTGTAAGCTGGGAGCGCTATATGCCTGTGCTTATGCACAAGCTGTTGACGAGCGATGCGGCGTCGCTAGCAGCTTGTAGGGATGTTAGTGAGGGACTGGAGCATCGATTCTTGAATGCTTTGCCCGAGCTGCGCAAGGGCAGCTTCGAGGAATTGATGTCGCTGGTTAAGACGAAGCGATATACACGGACGCGGCTGCAGCGGGCGCTTCTGTCCGTCCTGCTGGGACATGTGCGGGACGAGTTCACGCCGGAGAAGCTGGCAGGCGGCGTGAACTATATCCGCGTTCTCGGCTTCACCGAGAAGGGCCGAGCGCTGTTGAAACGAATGCGGCAGACATCCTCTCTGCCCATCCTCCTCAGCGCCGCAAGGCCTCCAGAGTCGTATCGCTACCTCGACCTCGACGTCAGGGCGAGCAACGCCTACATGATCGGCGCAGGCGGCAGCGAGCTATCAGCGTCGCTGTACCGCGACTACCGCGAAAAGCCCGTCATGATTTGACGGGCTTTTCGCTAGGAAGCGTTGACCGGGTTATCCGATAGGTGAGATGTCCTCAGACAGCTGCTTTACGTCGGTCTCACCGATCTATTTCGCTCGTATGGGCTCCTCTGACACTTTTAAGACGCTCACATCGACCTTTTTCGCTCGTTTGGATTCCTCGGACACTTTTAGGACGCTCTCACCGATCTATTTCGCTCGTATGGGCTCCTCAGACACTTTTAAGGCGCTCACATCGACCTTTTTCGCTCGTTTGGATTCCTCGGACACTTTTAGGACGCTCTCACCGACCTTTTTCGCTCGTATGGACTCCTCAGACACTTTTAAGGCGCTCACATCGACCTTTTTCGCTCGTTTGGATTCCTCGGACACTTTTAGGACGCTCTCACCGATCTATTTCGTTCGTATGGACTCCTCAGACTCTTTTAGGACGCTCTCACCGACCTATTTCGCTCGTATGGACTCCTCAGACACTTTTAAGGCGCTCACATCGACCTTTTTCGCTCGTATGGACTCCTCATCACCGGCCTATTTGAATTTGAACATAAAGACACTCACCATTCGCCACCAAAACATCGTACTGCCGCTAAACTAAGCTAGTGAGCTCATGAATCCACAATTTACAAATCGGTTCACCGTATCCCCAAATATCGATGACCTGCAAAACTCACATATTACCGATTCGACGCAAATGCAGCTATGGCGTCCAGCGCCTCTTGAAGCGTATCCACACCGACTATTTTCATATCTGTCTTAATAGATTTCGCCTTGCTCAGCGCGTCTCTTTCGTTCGACTTGGGCACAAGGAAGAGCTTGGCGCCTTCCTCCGAGGTCGATACCACCTTCTGCTTGATGCCGCCTATCGCGCCCACCTTGCCTTCCGGGCTGATCGTCCCGGTTGCCGCAATTCGGGCACCCTGAGTCAGGTCGCCCTCTGTCAGCAAGTCGATTGCGCCAAGCGTAAAAACAAGCCCAGCGGATGGGCCGCCGATCTCGCCGGCAGATATCGTCAGCCGCTGCTCCTTATGTGTCGCTTCAACCGTGCGCAGCTCCACAAAGCTCTTGGCACTCAGCAGCAGCGCCAAACGCTTCTCATCTGAGTCAGCCGCACCGCCTGTATAGGTCGCTGAAGGCTCCAACTCCACAATCATTTGCTTGCCACCACGCTCGATCTCAATGAAGACTGAATCGGATGCTCCGCTCCCCTTATTCTCCATCGCTTCAATTACCTGATCCGCAGCATCCTCGACGCTCCGGAATGACTCTCCCCCCTGAAGCCGCAACAGCTTATCGCCTGCCCGAAGCTTCCCGACAGGTTGCTCCGCAACTCGTATAATATCGGTAATCACGATTGCTTGCGTCTTCACTTCATAGGGAACCTTCAAATACCGATATGCAGCTTCAACTGCATCATTCTGCGAGCCTTCCATAATAACCGTCAATCGTTCCGCATACTGTTCTTTTGTATAATGGCCGAACACAGCACTTTTCTGATACACATTACGGTCCCTGTCAACCGTAGCTTTTAGCACACCCAAAAAATTCGGCTCGATCAGCTTGACTGCCGTCAGCAAAAACTGTCCACCATCCACAGGAACCCCAGACTCCAGTGTAATCATAGGCTCCACGGGCACGGCAATGCCAGGCTCATATACCAAATAGGGCGTGGGCGCATACAGAAGCCCCCACATGACAAGCGCGGTAATCGCTGCAGTTAATAAAATGCGCCGCACGGCAGATAGTCCTCTTCTCATAGGCTCCCTCCCATCCATGCCAGCTTTTCGATTCGTGGTCTATCTTCTCTTATTACAACGTAATTATAAGCGTAATAGTTTGTCCAAAGAGGAGTTGATCAGCATGCCCAAAACGATCCTTTTAGCCGTCTTATCCATCCTGCTGGTCGGCTCTATTATTATACAGCCGGATGCTTCGTTCCAGGCTTCGCTGCAAGGTCTAACCGTGTGGTGGAATATCGTATTTCCGGGATTGCTTCCGTTTCTCGTTTTATATGAAATCATGCTGGCATTCGGACTGGCCCATGCCATCGGATCGATGCTCCAGCCCCTTATGCAACGAACGCTGGGCTTGCCTGGCGAAGCCGCCCTGGCCCTCGTATTCGGATGGGCAGGCGGCTATCCGGCAGGCTCGGAAGCCGTCGCGTCGCTCCGCAAGCGTGAGAAGCTTGACCGGTCGCAGGGGCAACGGCTGCTGTCCTTCGCTCATATGCCGAACCCGCTCTTTATGCTTGTTGTGATTGGAGCAGGCTTCCTCCATAAACCAATTGCGGGCATGATGATAGCAGCAGCCGTCTGGGTATCCGCCCTATGGCTGCTGCTAATAACGTCGATATTCCGACAGCGAAAACCTATTCCGGCGGCTGATGGACAAACTCCCCCTACTCGCCCGCTATCTTCATTCGCGCAGGGTCTCCAAGCCGGCAGGGAACAAGATGGCCGAAGCTTCGGCCAAGTACTCGGCGATGCCGTCTCCGGCAGCGTTCAGAAGCTTATGGTAATCGGCGGTTTCATGATCTTCGCCGCTGTTCTGTCCAAGCTTTCTGAACCGCTCTTCGCTCCGTTGCAGAAACTCGGATATGCCTTTGTTGGCGCTGCCTTCTTCGAGAGCCACCTCGGATCATATGCTGCCGCCATCTGGAATGCTCCAGGCGGAAGCGCCATGTTCGGCTGCGCCGTCATTGCAGCCATCCTGGCCTGGAGCGGCATCGCCGGCATCTTGCAGACCGGTTATGCCATAGCCGGCACCGATTTGAAATTGCTGCCTTTCGTCGTCCATCGCCTGAACCATGCGCTGCATGCTTTTGTGCTAACTTTGTTACTCTGGCGCCCTCTTAGCTGGCTGGCGGAAAGGCTCGCGCCGGAGGGCGGTTTCCCAGTGATGATGTTCGGTGAATATTATAGATCCTCGTTAAATGTCAGCATGCCCATGACTGCCATGAGCGCTCATGACATGCCCTTCCTATGGTTATACTCTATCGTCTCTATGACCATTTTATTGGCCATTATGCTTATTCTGTATGCATGTATTCCCCGCAAATCCAGACCCGCCCGCATACACCGATAAGAGTCCGGAGTCGCATTGGTCGCTCCCCTTTATGCGTAAATCATTAGGAGTTGGAGCCGTATTTCTCCTTGAGACGCCCCTCTACGACAGGCGGCACCAATTCCTTCACTTCACCCTTGAACTGGGCAATTTCTTTGACGATGCTGGAGCTCAAATAGGAATATTTCGGATTAGTCATCATAAACATTGTGTCGATATCGCCGTCAAGCAGATGGTTCGTCGAGGCCAATTGAAGCTCATATTCGAAATCAGTTACTGAACGAATACCGCGAATAATGACATCCGCCTCTCTGCTGCGCATGAAACGCACCAACAAATCACGGAAGCTGTCAATTTCCACATTCGGCAAATCCTTTGTCACCTCGCGAAGCAGCTCCTTGCGCTCCTCGACTGAAAAAAGCGGGTTTTTACTTGTGTTGTTCAGAACCGCCACGATTAGTCGGTCAAATTGTTTTGCCGAGCGCCGAATAATGTCCAGATGGCCATAGGTCACCGGATCAAAACTGCCCGGGTACACCGCGATGCGTTCCTTTTTGAGGAATTGTCCTGTTGTTTGCTTCTCATTCGTTGACATCCGACTCGCTCCTATTCGTATCTTCTTCCGTAGTTTCTTCTATGTATTGATATATCGTAACGGCAATATCGCCGTATTTTGCCGTTCTAGTCTGGCGGAAGCCCCGCATTTCCTCCGGGTACGCGACAGATGCGTCATGCTCCACAACAATAACTGCATCCGGTTCAAGCATGCTTTTGGCCGCCAATTCACCCATTACTTCATCCATTGCCGTCATCTTATAAGGCGGATCCAGAAAAACGATCGAAAACCTTATATCTCGCTTTGCCAACGCTTTCAAGGCGCGATCGGCATCGTTCCGATAAATCTCGGCATCGCGATCTGCCCCCGCTGTCTGTACATTTTGACGGATGATATCTACACTTATCTTTTCCCTATCGACAAATATTACTTTCTCCGCACCCCGGCTCCAAGCCTCAAGGCCAAGTCCGCCCGTACCGGCAAACAAATCCAGCGCAATACCTCCGTCGAAGAAAGGACCGATCATGCTGAAAATCGCTTCCTTCACCTTGTCCGTTGTCGGTCTGGTGTTCTTGCCGGGCACAGCCTTCAGCGCGCGCCCTTTTGCAGCGCCTGCGATGATTCTCACTGCTTTTTGCCCCTTTCGCAATCATTCCCGCCTATCGTACCATACATTCCCTCGGAGAATAAAGATGGTTAATTGAATCCTCCATCAGCTTCAACTTCTCTTTTTATCAACACCCAGCCATTCCAGCCCGCAGCACCATATGATAAAAAAAAGGAGGAAGCAAATGCCAGACTATCGTATCATCATAGACTTGTCCGACCGTCGCCTTTATCTTCTGGACAACAATATTGTTGTACGCGCTTATCCGGTCGGCATAGGGAGGATGGTAACTCAGACCCCTCACGGAGAATTTACAATTGTGAACAAACAGCCGAATCCGGGCGGTCCGTTCGGCGCTTTCTGGATGGGCCTCTCCAAACCTTCCTATGGCATACACGGCACAAACGACCCTTCCTCCATCGGAGGAGAAGTCTCGCACGGCTGCATCCGCATGTATAATCATGATGTCCTGGAATTGCAATCGCTAGTGCCTATCGGGACAAGAGTGACAATTCGGCCTTAACTGCGCAAAGAGCGCTATTGGAGGGTCATCCTCGAATAGCGCTCTTGTTAAACGATTCCTACTATATTGTAGTGTTTAGCTTGGCTCGACTCCGCCCATCGCCTTGTACGCGTCCAGAACATTTTGCAGCGCCTTCTTCTCTGCCGCTGTAACGGTACGATCATAGTGAAACTGATCACCTTGATGCCTGATGATCGTTTTTTTAGAAGAAATAATCGCTTTAATCATATCCATTTCATATTTTGCCACGTTCCCATCGTAGTATTCCCATACGCCGCTGTATCCGTTATCCCGTTGAATCTCACCATAGGACGGGGAGACGGTGTATGTCTCATCATCCGCTTTAATCGTATAGCCGTCCATGAATACCCAATCATCGCCGGTATAACGAATCGCAAGACGAAGCCATGGAGAAGATCCGTCTTTAGTGCCGAAATAAATATGGAAGGAGTTGGAGTTCACAAATTTTGCAGACGTTTTATCGTTATAGAACGTTCTCTCCGTTATCTCATCGTATTCCTTTCGCATCTTGCCCGTTGCTGCCGCAAGGCGCGCCTTCTCTTCCTCTTCCTTTGCTTTGGCTTCAGCAGCGATGCGTTTATTCTTTTCTTCAATTTCCTTTGTCATCTGTGCGCTTAAATCGGCTAACGTTGCGATATGCTCTGAATCGGGATGTTTGCTTTGCAGTGAAGACAAGGTAGTATTCAATCCGTTCAAATCTTCATTTTCGAATTGAAGTTTTCCTGCCGCCAACAACTTGTCCGGTCCGTTTTTAAGTTCATCGATTTCCTTTTTTAATTGCTCGATCTCGTTTTTCAAATTACCGTTCTCCGTCTTGAGCACGGATACATTTTCTTTTTCGTTTTTCAAATCCGCAGATAATTCTGCCGTGCCTCCAGAGCTGCATGCACCTAAGGAAAAAATGATAATGGCAGCAATCATAATACGGAATAGCGACTCTTTCAACATCGTGACCCCCATTGATATCTAATCAGTTCTTAAATATGTCTTTAGAACTAGATTACAGCTATATTCTTCCAATGTGAAGCATTATTTTTGTTAAAACGACAAAAAAACTTCGTAATGTAAATTATTGTCGATCAGGAGGAGGCGGCGGCTAGCCCTCGTCCTCTCACACCACCGTACATGCGCGTCCGCATACGGCGGTTCCAAAAGGTTAACAAGACTCCAAATAACGAGTAAGCAAACTCTTCAGCCCTTTCCCTTCCCAATAGGAAGTCGGAAGGGCGTGTTTGTGTTTCGAGACATTTCCCACACTCCTCATCTGGCATTAGCCATCACACGGCAGGTCCACTTCGAGACACGAAGTGAAGTGTCCGGAGTTCCCGGATTCGGATACATACTCGTTTCCACTGATTCCACAGACACATGCTTAGCCTACGGCGAATCTACTGGTCAAATTTCTCGCGGTGGCCCTTTGCAGACGCAAATCGGAAGTATGCCATCCAGCCAAGCAGGTAACGGTTGAGTTGCGAAGTACGGGGATCCATGGGCATTGATCGCGTTAACATTTAAGTATAGAATGGAACAAAGGCGGTGTTTATAATGAACTTTCTGCTATTCATATCGGTTGGAATATGCGGCATTTTCTTTCTCTCATTAGCGATCATCATGATCAAAATACTCCTTAAAAGAGGACTACCAAGTAATAATTACACTCCATTTGACTACATTACAGCCCATTCTAATGTTGAGTTTCACGATGAGAAACAAGAGAAAGAAGAAAATGTGGATCATGGTGATGATAAGAACAAAAACATGATTTCGTTATCAAAACGAACTTCTCTTCCCTAACGCGCAATAGGGTTCTTCTGCGACTCTGCCGCCATAAATCATCCCAGCGTCAACGGGAGACGTATAAAATCCTCTCTCATTCACTGTTACCCTTCCGTTTACCCCTGTATAGGCTCATTGTTCTGCTTTCCTCTTCATTCATTAATTCACACAGCGGTTACTCACCGTTCTGGGTATTTTCAACTGGCCAAACGCCGCATTGCAGTAGGCATAGTTAACCAATAGATATATCACTTCGTGACCTTAAGCTCTGATGCGCATTTGCTAGCTAGCATGAAACCAATAGGCATCGATGGAAGTATGTAGTAGACTGTATAGGGTTCACCTACTTCTGAAAGGGGTATCACGATGAGCGATTATATCTACATATGCCCTGTGTGCAGGACTCATAACGATCAATCAGCAAACCATTGTATTAGATGCGAGCACTCGATGCTAAGCACAACCTATCCGCCAATCATAGTAAAAAAGAAATCTTCTGCAGCAAAAATTATTGGGATAGTCGCTATTTGTTTTGGCGGCATCGTTATTTTTGGAACTCTCCTAGTTGTAGTATTCACCTCCACTAAGTAGTACAAGCAAGAATACGCGTACCGCTTTGAGTCAAAGCGTGAGGAGATCATCCGTAGAAAAAGATGCTGGCACCAGGAGTAATCCCGTTCCTATAGGAAAAGTACACTCATTTTCGGTTGAACAGTTTTTCGCTGTAACCGGTGCAGATAAGAAGAGCTTTAATGTATCCATTACGCGTTGAATAAAACCATTCGGGAAGAAAGCTCAAGACGTTGTGATAGTTGGAATAAATATAATCCCCGACGTCAGCGAATCAGGATGCCAGTTGTCGGGCACAAGGAGCTTTATGGAGGAGTGGAGTACAAGGGATGGGCAGTTGAGGCAGCAGCCGCTGTTTTGAAGATAATCGAGATCAATAAGGGAACGTTTTGCAAAAAATTGATCAACAATAGGTTCATCAACTTTATCTGACCACAAAATTCCCAGATCACAAATTCCCTGATAAACAAGCATCTTTACAAAATTAATCGAGGCCCCCTTTCGGGGGCCTCTTTCATGGGAGAGGAGAAACCGGACGAAGAACTTATGGGGAAACGTAAGTCTTCTCCGCGGTTGTCTACGGCATCTTCCGACGCCGATGACTTTATCTTGTCCGGATTCACCATGATTATACATCGCCATCAAAAATTATTGCCCCGCTGATTGGGAATGCTGATTATAACTAGGCAGGAAGCAACTCGTCTGCGATCACCATTTTAAAATGATATATCATACAAACATCTATGGAGGGATTCCGCTCATGCATACGGTTTGGAAAGGCGCCATCAGCTTCGGACTTGTTCATGTTCCCATCAAAATGTTCACCGCTACCGAGGATAAGGATGTGCGCTTCCGCAGCATTCACAAGGAATGCGGCACCCCGATCTCCCAGAAGCGCGTCTGCGCCCATTGCGAACGTGAAATTGATAATGACGAAATCGCCAAAGGCTTCGAATACGAGCGAGGCAAGTTTGTCCTGTTCAGCGAAGAAGAGCTGGATGCGCTGCGGCCGGAGTCCGCTAGGACGATTCAAATCCTTGATTTCGTCAATTTGACCGATATCGATCCCATCTATTTCGAAAAAGCTTATTACCTCTCCCCCGATATGTCGGGATCTGGCGCGTACGGTTTGCTGCTGGAAGCTATCCGGCAAACAGGAAAAATCGGCATCGCCAAAATATCCATCCGCAGCAAAAGCCGTCTCGCCGCCATCCGTGTCGTTGATAATTGTCTGTGCCTGGAGACGATGCACTTCCCGGACGAGATTCGCTCTATAACGCAAGTTCCGAACTTGCCGGAGGGGGTGTCGATCAACGAGAAGGAACTCGAAATTGCCAAGCTGCTGATCGACCAGCTGTCGGCGGCGTTTGATCCGGAAAAATATACGGACGACTATCGGACTTCGCTGCTTCAAGCGATCGAATCGAAAATGGCTGGCGAGGGGGTCGATATTGTAGCCGCACCTGCCACTGACTCTACAAAGGTCATTGATTTGATGGCTGCCCTGCAGGCTAGTCTTGACGCTGCAGCACAAATCCCGACCGATTCCGGAAAAACCGGGACGAAACGCAAGCCCGCTGCCACAAAAGAGAAAAAACCGAAGAAAACGACCAAAGGCACAGCTTCATGACGGAGCCAAGCACTAGAATGCGCCTGCCGTCGGTTCCCATGTCCCCGATCCTGTCGCCTGATATTCCAAAGGGACCGGAGTGGTGCTATCAAATCAAATGGGATGGTGTCCGCACCCTTGCCAGACTGGACGGAGCAGGCGGCGTTGAGCTGTTCTCGAAGCGTATGGAGCGACGGAACAAGACGTTCCCAGAAATTGTCGCCCATCTTAAAACCATGCACGTTGGCGCATGTCTGTTGGACGGAGAGATCGTGTACTTTGATGGAGTCCGGCCAAATTTCCAGCGGGGACGGCTCGGCATTCGCAGCGGCAGCGGACGGGACGAGCTATTATTTGTGCTGTTCGATCTGCTGCATGATGGGAGCGAGGATTTGCGTTCGCTCCCTTTCCTGGAGCGATTCCAACGATTGACGTCCAGATTTCCGGACAAAACGCCGCATGTCATGGTATCAGATTTATTTTATGACGGGGATGCTCTATGGGAATGGCTGCATGAACGCGGGTGGGAAGGACTAGTCTCCAAAAGGCTCGACAGTCCTTATACGGAGGGCAAACATCACCAGTCCTGGTACAAAAAACGAAAGGAGTTGCTCCTTCAGGCCGAAGTGGTCGGCATCAAATTAAGGGAGGGACAACTATCCAGTCTTGTGCTACGATATGAAGGTCAATACGTCGGGCATGTATCGGGTCTAGATTATGCGTCGAAGCGCATATTGGAGAAGTTTATGCAGGACTATCCTGGAGAATGTCCGTTCCCCAAGCTAACACCAGGCATGAAAAAATCAGATGTGGCCTGGCTCAGTGTGCCATTTCCTTGCCGCATTTCCGCACTGGAATTTACTGATAGCGGACTTCTCCGTCAGCCGAAACTGCTTGGGTTTGGCGATAAAGGCCATACATAATGCCTTATAGTCAGCAAGATATTTGCAGGAGGTTATTTTACAATGAACAAAAAAGCACTGGCTGCGGCAGCGCTCGCATTATCCTTATTAGTAGCGGGATGCAGTCAAAACACCGGCACAACGAACCCGTCCAGCTCAGCTAACGGACAACCTGAAGCTTCTGCAACGCCGAAGCCAACCAAGAAGCCCAATAAGAAATGGGAAGAAGCACAGAACCTGGCCCTCGATCACGTCAACATTTACATAAATGGCGACGATGTAGCTGAGAAGCAAAAGTATGTGGAAAAGAGCGTCAATCCGGAAGTAGCATCCCTCTTTTTGCTTGGCGCAGCTTCCATTCGAAAAGAAGAAGAAAAATTCAAAAACCCGTTCGTTGCCGAAACAGTAGATTTCACAGGCGATAACGGAGCTAAAGGCACTCTTACGCTAATCAAGGCGGAAGGCGATCGAGAAATTATCGTACTTGTTATGGATGCCAAAGTTACCTTTGCCTTCTTCAATGAAAATAACAACGAAGAGATGCAAGAAAACTATGAGAAGATGAGAGCTAACTTCAAGAACTAATGATAAAACCCGCTGATCTAATAGAGATTAGCGGGTTTTGTATGTATGATTTATCGAAAACTAAACCATGATTTTTTGCATACATTTTTGCGCTGAATGTTTAGAACCTCGTTAATTCCTGCTTGGCCCAGCTTCTGGAACAATTCCTCTGCGCCTTGTTTAAGCTTGAAATTCATTTCTTCATTGTAAACAGGCAGCAGAGAGAAGAAATGTACTTCCTTCTCCTCTGACATCTGGAGCGTAAAAAAGCCATTCGGATCTTCTGCAATTGTGGGTAGGGAAAGCAGCATGCCGGTCAACTTAGTGTTCGCTGCATAAGGCTCTGCAGGATCGCCATTCGGGATCGTATGGCCTGCATATAACCAGCTGTTATAATCATGCGGCAATCTAGCCAACGTCTTCAACCAGCGAATGGGCCAATAGTTCTTCTCATCCTGCATAGCTTCTTCCGTAAGAGGCCACTCAGCAGGCAGACAAAGCATCAGTTCCGCAAAGCGGAATCGCTCTGCTCCTTCCGGTACCGTCATGGATAATGAACTCATGCCGCATGTGACTAATGTATAATAATTTCTTCCCTGTGCTGGCGGTACGCGCAGGATATCGATATGAATCCCATCGGATACAATTTCATGAAAGACAAAATCAACTTCGCCAATATGCTTCTCGACATGGGCGGTTACCTTCTCAATCGTTTCCTCGTCGCCAGATGCAGGTTGAAAAGAGTCATCTCGTTCCTTGTGCCTATGTATAGGATGTCCTGATGCAGAATATTCCGTTTGGCTCATATTTGTTCGTCTCCTCATTGGGGAATAATGTCTGCTATAATCATTCCACCCGCACGTTCACTATTCCTGCCTGTATTCGACTTTATTTGTCATATTCCGCCAATAAATCGGTATTGCGTTCACGAATGGTCTTTGAGAGCTGATCGAAGCTGATGCCGTATTGTCTGGCAATATCCATGGCAAAGCTTCTTCCCTGCGGGCGTCCAGGCTGGACTTTGTAGGAACGATTCGACAAGATGCTGTCGTGCTCCGTCCCCTCTCTTATACCGGCAACCATGCTGATCAGCTTGCTGCTCCCTTCGACCTCGGAATTAATGGAATCGACACGGTCCGCCAGATCGTGAAGATGCGTAGCGACTACCGCCCTCAAGCCTAACAGCCTCAGTGCGCTAACGATATCTTTCATCAGATAATAACTTTCCCCCGGACTGGTAGAAGAAAAGGATTCATTGAGCAATACCATGCTATTCGGCGTTGCAGCATGAAATATCTCGCTTATCCGCTTGGATTCGACACCCAGACGCCCCGTTTCCAAGGCTGCCTGCTCTTCAACGTTGAAATAAACGTGGAGCGCATCCACGGGACTGATCTCCGCTCGACTGCATGGCACATACAAGCCGCATTGCAATAGGATCTGTGTTAATCCGATAGCTTGCGCATACGTCGTTTTACCGCCTGAATTAGGGCCAGTCAATATAAAGATCCGTCCCTCATCATCAAAGCATACATCGTTGGACACGATACGATCGTTCAGCTTGTAGTCGGCAGATTGAGATTGCCCGGACATCCGCAATGCAAGATTGACATTGTAGTTGTCGTACATCCGACATTCCTGCTGTTCCATGGGAAGAAGGGTGGGCCTGCACATTGGCAGCCCAAGACTGCGCATACGCTCAATAAATGCAACGGCGCCGATATAAAAAGCGAACTCCGCTTCCAAGGAGAGTATCCACTGACAGCGCAGGTGCAAATATTGTTCAATGATAGGATGTACGGGCTTCAGCATATTTTTCAGCAGCTTCCTTAAATCTCGGAATAACACTCTTCTCAGCGTGGCCTCTTCTTCTGAAGCGATACTAATGTGCATTTTCTCCGTGTTATGAACAATCGACTCCACAACATCCGGGTCCTTATGCAGCTCTGAAATCCCCTGATACTCGTTGCCTCCGGCAAACAGCTTCCCAAATAACGATGCTCCTGTGTAGCGTTCATCATTAATAGATAGTAACGTAGCTTGCACAGGATTCAATTGAGCGTCCAAATTAATGCCAATGGTTACGCTTGAGAGAGAGTCCAACCCCTTCTGCAGCTTGGGCAACTGTGTCGCCAGATTTTTGAAATCTGCACTCTCAGAAACCTGCACTATTCTATCTCGCAATTGGCGTAAGCCAGCGGACTTAAGCAACTCTCGGCCTGCAAAAGCTTTCTCCATTTGCGTGATGAAATCCACATAGATGGATAATTCTCTTAGACGAGAAACCGTCTGAAGCAATTCATGATCATGAGAGTGACTTTTGCTGGTGGCAAACCGCATTTCATCGATGATCACATTGCCTTTTTCCACATGATGCAGCAGTTCTGGATGATCTATAAAATCTTCTAATATATCGAGCCTGTAAGCAATAACGTTCGGATCATGACTGAATTGTTGTACGATGCTCTTCACTCTTCTATCATGCTTGCGCTCTCCGGCTATCGCATAGATGATAGGCATACATTCAAGCTCGTTCAATTCCTGGTCCGAAAGCCGCTCGACAGGTTCTTGCATACCGGGAGGAAATAGTAGATGAATAGAGTCCGTCATAGATACAGCCACGTGGTTCATCCTTTCGCGATTAAAATCAGTGAACACGATGCCGGAAACTGGAAGTAAGTTCCTCTCTATCATAATGAACTCTATCATTTTTGTAAAATAAAGGGTTTGTCAACTCGCCAACTGACGTACTTAAGAATCCTATATGTTCTCTACAATCCTTTGCGCTCGAACAGACACTTGTTTGAAGAGTTCCTCTTCATTAATTGTAAGAAGCTTTCTATTTCTCATCAGCACCTTGCCATTGACTATCGTAGTATCAACATCCGCTCCGTTCACGCCATAGACAAGTAGGGATTCTACTTGATGGATCGGCTGTAAATGCGGTTTTTTCATATCAATCAGAATAAGATCCGCCTTCTTCCCGACCTCGAGTGTGCCTGCTTGATGATCAATATTCAATAGTTTTGCGCCTTCAATCGTTGCCATCCGCAGAACTTGCCGTGCGGGGAGAACGGACGGATCGCCGTAATCCAGCTTTTGCAGCCACGTCGCTGCCTTTATTTCTTCGAACATGTCAATCGTCGTTGCGCTTCCCGATCCGTCCGTACCCAGACCGACAATGATCCCTTGATTGATCATATCAACAACTGGCGCAATGCCGCAGCCCAGCTTCAAATTACTAACCGGATTATGCGATACGCCGCCCCGCATTCCCTTCAAATATCCGATATCCCGCCGATTCAGATGCACGCTATGCGCCAAGAGAACATGCAGCCTTTCAAAAAGTCCGGCATGATAGAGATATTCCGCAGGCGTCTCGTTATACTTCTCCCGAATAACCATGACTTCTTCCTTTGTCTCCGCTAGATGGATATGAACAGGCAAATTCATCTCCTCCGCCAGCTTGATCACTCGTCTAAGCGGATCAGGCGGACAAGTATACGGGGCATGCGGACCCAACATCGTTGTAATGCGTCCATCTGCGCGTCCGTTCCAACGTTCTACTAAATCCAGCGCTTCCTCCATTCGCCTGCCGCCATCATTCTCTAGAAATACAAGTCCTCTCGTCAAAGAGGCCCGCATCCCCGTTTCTGCCACTGCCGTTGCAATTTCATTCATATGGATATACATATCGGCAAAGGAAGTCGTGCCCGATCTAATCATCTCCGCCATCGACAGCTTGGCTCCCCAATAAATATCTTCCGGGGTCATATTGGCTTCAGCGGGCAGCATTTTTTCATTAAGCCAGTCCATCAGCTTGAGATCATCCGAAAAACCCTTCAGCAGGCTCATTGGCGTATGCTGATGCGCATTAACCAGTCCCGGCATCGCAACCATACCATCGCCGTCTATCCTCTCATCCGCCTCATCGGTAAGATGAGGACTCAGTGCCTTGATCACATCGCCTTCAATTAAAATATCCCCTCTATACGGACGATCCTCTTCTTTCATCGTAACAATAACGACATTTTCAATTAATGTTTTCATCCTTAATCCCTCCTGCTTCTAGTCATGAATAGAGGATAAACGTTTCCGTAAGGAGAAGGTCAAGACAAAGATGAGTTTCTATGAAATAGGGCGCGCCCTCTATATTTCCTGTCCCGCATATCGTCCAACCCGTCACACATATAGTTGGGCAAGGAATGATATGGAAAGGAGTGCCTCCCCCATGAGTGCAAGCGATCAATTCCGAACGTACCGGCCTTTTCTCGGGCCGTTCGACCCTTGCCCGCCCATTCAGGAAAAAAGCTATAACGTGCCGCCGCAGCTGTTCATTTCATTTCAACCTCCTAATCTGCCGCAATTCTCCCCCTACGAAGCTTTAAAATATGGAACGCTCTGGCCTGCCCTATATGGTCCCTATCCGGACCCATCACGCAAGGAAGCAGGTGGTGATTAATGTCTCACGTGCTGGACGAAGCATACTACAAGCAGCTTCACGACTTGCAGGCCGTTGATTTTGTGCTAGTGGAATTGAATTTATACCTCGATACTCACCCGGGTGACGAAGCTGCAATTGCGCAGTACAATCAATTCGCTGAGCTTCGCAAGCGCATTGCCGAGCAGTTCGAATCGCAATATGGCCCGCTTATGAACTTCGGACATAGCCTATCCCGAGCGCCTTGGCAGTGGAAAGAAGCACCTTGGCCATGGCAAGTGTAATCTAGCAATCAGTCAGACAGCATGCAAAGCTGAGCAAAATGACGAGGAAAGCGGGGAATGCGCGCCGATGTGGGCCTATGAGAAGAAGCTTCAGTATCCCGTAAGGGTAAGCAAGTGTGATCCGTTGATGGCCAAGTTTCTAATGGAACAATATGGCGGAGCCGATGGGGAATTGGCTGCTGCACTGCGTTATCTGAATCAGCGATATACCATTCCGGATAAAGTTGTTGGGCTGTTAACGGATATTGGGACGGAGGAATTTGCGCACTTGGAGATGATCGCCACGATGGTCTACAAGCTGACCAAAGATGCGACGCCGGCGCAGATGAAAGCAGCAGGGCTTGGGGATCATTACGCGGCGCATGACAGCGCATTGTTCTACACAAATGCAGCAGGTGTACCGTGGACAGCTTCTTATATTGCTGCGAAAGGCGATCCCATCGCGGATTTGTATGAGGATATTGCTGCCGAGGAAAAAGCGAGGGCAACCTATCAATGGCTCATCGATATGACCGATGATGTGGACCTGCAAGACAGCTTGAAGTATCTTCGGGAGCGGGAAATCGTGCATTCCCTCCGCTTCCGCGAAGCAGTAGAAATATTAAAGGATAAGCAGGATCAGCGAATTTATTTTTAGTTTTACTATTTAAAATAAAACTAACCCAGTCGTCTGGATACAACGCGGCTGGGTTATTAACATGGTCTAGATTATTTTTGTAGAAAAGGATTCATCTTCAACCCGCCTCTTGAGAATATTCAAAATCCACAAACCCCGATTCAGGAAAATTATTTTACAGCACCTACATTTTCTATTACCTTGCTTTACTACTCTCATTACTCCAATCCATGGTCATCATCAATGATCCATGAACAATTTTTAGCAATCGCATTTGCCATGTCAGCCAATTCTTGTTCAAGTATATGATCAATTTCTGAAGGCACATCAATCTCAATTAGATTTATTTCCTCAATACCATCAAGTGAGTCATAGGCATAGCTCCCATCTTTGCGGGCTAGAATACCATTTACTCTAACAAACACTTGATTAATGATTTTATAAAATTTGAGATGACTTTCTTTTATAAGTCCTAAATCACAAGTTAAATATTGCTCCAAATCTTTGCTTTTTACTTTATTCTTATAATCTATGGAATGTATACTTATATAATCGTACATAATCTGCACCTCACATCTGTACATATCTATCAAGTTCATTCCTGTAGTTAGCTAGAACACTCTGACAAAGTTAACCCATGCGGAACCTTCATCATCCGTTGGCTCTTCAAATTTAGAATCCAAATAGTTTTGCATCTCATCCTCGATATAATATGCCTTCGAGTCACCACGTTTTATTTCTAGTTTTCGCATCTGCAATTGTTGCTTAATCTGTACATCTGGTGCGTTCATATAATGAAGTTCAGCAACAATTCCTCGATCCGAAAAATATTTTTGCGCCTCTCTTCTTTCTGTTTTACTCCAAAAACCAAAATCCAGAACTACATTAACGTCTATGGATACTAACTCCACTGCTTGATTAAATAAATAAGCAACCGCTTTTTGATGAATGAGTTGATGTTTATCGCCCAATTGTTCATCAAAAATAGAGAGCATTAAATCGTCGCAGGATAATATCATAGCCCGATGGAGTTCCCTTACATTTTGGCGTAGGTGCTTTTTCCACTCCCTACTTTGCCGCACAGCATATATATTACCGCCACGTTACCCTCACTCCAATATTTAGCGTATTCGGTCATACACGTTTAGCTTCTACTCGTCTCTTAATATAGTAAACGCACATCTTTATACAAATATTTCTTTTCTTATCTCATAGATAAAGTATAATTAGGAAATCAAGAACAACGACGAATGTACATATTTTACAAAAGGTGTGACTCCTAATGAGATGGCGGATGTGGCTTGCGATTTTTATCCTGATATGGCTATGGTGTTACTTGCCATCATCAGATCTGTTCGGTTCCTTCCTCGGAGCGTTATTTTTTCATTTTGTCGTGTTTTCGATTTATTCATTAATCGCTTCTGTTATAGGAGTGTTGAAAGACCGCAAAAACTGTAGAAATATGTTTCAAGGCAAAGAGCCACCTGCATTCTGGGAGTACGTGTTTCTAATTATTTTTAGGCTATATCAAGCTAGTATAGGGACTTATAGCCTCTCATTGATAGTGATTATGATAACAGTCCTATTATTATCGATTACTCATCTCACCGAGAAATATGGAGGATTTGCTATTCTTTTCGCCGTTGTAGGCTCAATCGCCTTATGGGCTTTAATAAGTCACCTGCTCCTTCGTGCATTCAGAGCCCTCTACCCAAATGCGGACGAGCATGCACAAAGAAAGTCCCAATAACCGTTGATCCGGTTAGAAGCAAGCCATTATATAGGGCAAATGAGTAACAGGCTAATCACATGAAGTGAGTAGCCTGTTTTTTCGTTCCAGACAGCGTATGCCATCTCTTAATGAAATACTCATTCCATTCCTTATCCTTTGACACTTACTTGCCCTCTATAAAAACAAATCCAGTCCAGAACCAAATAGCCCTCTCTTACGCGCTTCCAGCACATTGGGATCATACACCTCCACCTTGCCGCATTGCAGGCAAGAAACGAAGAAATAATGATTATGCTGGATATCCAGCAGCTTGCTGATTCCCGTGCCCGTCATCGCCACTTCTTGAATACGGCACTCCCTATGACCGCAATGAGCGCATGTGTAGTTGTTCTGTAATTGCAACTCTACACTTTCTCCCTCCAGTTGGTCTTCTACGACTTCCTCTTCAGACTCCGAGCTTTCCTTTCCGCTCAAATGTTCCGGCAGCACCTCGTGTTTGCATAGAGGACAAATCGTATCGTCCAAGATGACCTGCTCACCGCACCATGGACAATTGACTTTCTCCATCCGCAGCCCTCCCATCCATTTTTGTCGATTTCATTCACAATAACAGCACTTACATGTTATTTACTGTATTCGCTATATTCTCTTATAATCCTTTTATTCTGTGACGTTCTGCCTCTCTCTTCCGCTGCAATGACTACCTTTGAGCAAAAAAATCCCGCAAGCGCTCGGCTTGCGGGCAATGATATCCGTCGGTCCGTTAAAAAAATCAATCTGTAAAAGTCGTACCCATTGTTCTCTTTTATAGCGTCCAAAGTTATTGAATTATTTTTAGAATAACTCCCTTACAGTCGCTCAACCTACTTCCTACGGCTTCGGGTCTTGCCCGCTAACTCTGCGCAGCTCATTCGCCAACCGATTGAATTCCTTACGGGCTTCTGGCACTCCTGTGGACATATAGGCTGCGCTCAGAAACAAGATAATAGCATTGGCATCTTCCGGTTTAAGCATCGGCTCTTCTACCTCCCCGCCATCGTCCTTCAGCTTGGCGTCAACGCTTGCGACGAATGTTCTCCAGCCGCCCCAATCGCCTTCATCATTCATGAGACGGGGACAGTTTTTGCCGCTCCAATCGTAATGCCTTCGCAGACGGTTCGTTCCCCAGCCCCTCTCCCTAAGCATGGAGGCTACCAGTGTCGCTGCATGATCCAGCGTCTGAGCATAATTCCCGCTCTCCGTAATTTCGATGCCAATCGAGGTCCGGTTGCCGCTGCTCGAACTGCCGCCGTCGCCTGCATGCCATGCCACCTCTTGCAGCGGGAGACATTCGATAGCCTCTTTCTCGTCAATCACGATATGGAAAGAAGCCGTTACTGTATTGGACGGATTCGTCAGCCAATTTCGTTCGTTTCGTGCCGTGCTGGTTGGGTTGGCCGTATTGTGTATCGTGATGGACGTAGCGTTCAATGCGTAACCGGGCCGCCTGTTATGCGGCGTCGACTTCGGGATATGATCTACCACATACGCATACATTCCAACTGCTCCCCTCATGAGCTTGATAATCCAGTTTATTCTCCTTCGGGATGCGCGGCAGGGCTATTCTAACAAAACCGCCCTCGCCCGGTCGTCCCAAGTGACCCCAAACCCCAAAACACCCGCCAGATCCCTTACTCTCACATAACCCGTTGCCGAAGACAGTATCGACTCCTGCGGCAATCCGTTGACGGTCACCTGACTGCCAGTCCAGCCAATCTTCGCCCCCAGCGCCTCGCCAACCCGCCTTGCCGGTATCCAGGTCGTCCCTCCTTGCAAATACCCGCCGCCCAGCACTTGCCCCTGATAGATGACAGGCACGACAGAGGCCGCTTCGAATCCCTTCGGCAATAGGACTGGCTTAGCTATTTCGTCATAACGAAGTAAGCCATACTGGCGAATGATAGCCGTCAGCTTCGACGGATAAGCAGGATCTGTCGCGTACCCGCATGCATACAGCATCTGAGCTTGCCGCTCCGGCGTTCCTGCCTGCCTCACTCGATCATAACGCGCTGTGTTCAGCAGCAGATCAAGGTCTTTATAGAAATGATAGATACTTTTGTAGGCACGGAATGCCGCCTTCGATACAACGGAACGCCCGTCTATATACTCCCATGTGCCCTTCACAACAGCTTCTCCCTGCCAATAAGCGTTCGTTCGGCCGCTGCCTACTTTAATGCCGCCCAGATTGTTCCAAGCATGAATTTCCCCTCCGGATTCAAGCAAGCTCTGAGCCAGTCTCAACGACGGGAACATGAATGAACCTTCTTGATGAACGAACATTACAGCCGGCGCGATGGCCGCAAAAAATTGATCTCTCGTCAGTTTTGCCATACGTGTCACTCCCCTCGCCGCAGCTTCTGCGCACGCATCTCTACTTACGTTGTATGCGACAGCTTGGCATAAGGAAACGGCCCTTTGTCCGCCATGGACAAAGGGCCGTTCTGTTTCATTTATAGTATCCCGTAAAAATTTTTGGTATTACGCAGCAGTATATGCGCTGCCTCTTCTACCGCCATTCCCTTGATGCGGGCAATATCCGCTGCGGCATATTTCGCCATATCCGGTGTTGTTCTGCGTCCGTTGTATGGCCCTTCGAACGGCCACGGTCCATCCGTCTCAGCCATCAGCAGATCGATCGGATAACGCTCCACCAGCTCGATGATCTCCGGCTCGTAAGCTACATCAGGCGTAATCGAAACGTAATAACCGGATTCGATCATACGGGTGATCGTCTCCGCACTCCCCTTGAACCAGTGGAAATGTGCCCTTCGCACACCGTAGCGCTGCAACAGATCGCAAGCCTTGTCGGCATCCTCGTAGACAGTATGCAGTACAATGGGTCTGTCCAGCTCGGCAGCCAGCTTCACGAACGACTCCAGCCAGACCAGATATGGCGTCTCATCGAAGCTCTGGCCCGCTGCCTCTCTCTCGGTGCGCATATAATAGGGCAAGCCTACCTCTCCAATCGCGAATGCTTCACCGCGAATATGCCGAGCACGTATCCACTCCAGCAGCCGCTCCCGCTCTTCATCTCCCGGCAGCTCCTGCTCCGGATGGAAGCCATACGCCGGATGCACGCGCCCCGGATATCGGTTCGCCAGCCCCTCATTCACCTTGCAAGATGCCAGATGCATGGAGACGGCCACGACCGCTTCTACGCCGCTGCGGAAGGCTTCCTCCAGCATCGGTTGCAGCTCATGCTGCTCATAGAGATCCAGATGAATATGCGCGTCGATAACCGTGCCCTCCCGCCCGTTCTCCTCACTCAGCCTAGTTTCCATCCCCGCCCGCCTCCTTAGCTCCTTCAGCCAGATGGCGGTAGATGCGATTTCTCAGCTCCATAAATCGAGCATCCTCACGCAGCTCTTCCTTGCGAGGGCGTTCGAACGGGACGATCATTTCATCCAAGATTACAGCAGGAGAAGCCGACAGTACAATTATTCGGTCGGACAAATACAGGGCTTCCTCAATGCTATGCGTAACTAGAAGCACCGAGCGGCGATTCTGTTCCCAGATGGACAGAAGCCACTTCTGCATATGTTCTCGCGTCAAGGCATCCAGCGCGCCGAATGGCTCATCAAGCAACATGAGACGCTGCGGCGACAGCAGCGCTCTCAGGAACGACACTCGCTGCTGCATGCCCCCGGACAGCACATGCGGGTAGGCCCCCGCATATTCTGCAAGACCGACTCGTTCCAGCCAGACCAGCGCTTCCGACCTCGCCTTCCTCTTCTCTACGCCTGCAATGGTCAGCGACAGCTCGATATTGCCGGCAACCGTCCGCCAAGGCAGAAGCGAAGCCTGCTGCGGCATGTAGGCGACATGCCCCGTCTCGCCTGTCGTGTCTTGCCCGCCAATGTGTACTTCTCCTGCTGTTGGCTGCTGCAAGCCTCCGATCACGCCGAACAACGTTGTCTTGCCGCTGCCGGACGGACCTACGATGGAGACGAACTCGCCCTCGGCCACTTGAAGAGACAACTCCCGAAGCACTTCCTTCACTCCGCGCGCATCTGCAAAGCTTTTGCTCACCTTTTTAACTTCCAACATGACGCCCTGTCTCCCCCTTTCCCGGCCGCCAGCGAATGACCGCACGCTCCAGAAGCGCAATCAGCCCGAACAAGGTCAAGCTGATCATAATGATCAGAATAGCGGAAGCAAACGCCCGCTCCGGCATGTAGCCCCGCGTCGACAGCACCATATATCCGCCCAGTCCCATCTTGGGCGAGAGCATCTCCGCAAAGGTCGCGCTCAGCACACTATAGGATGCGGCGATCTTCAGCCCCGAGAATAGGCTTTGCAGCGCACTCGGAAGCTCCAGCCGCCAGAATAGCGTCCACTTGCCGCTGCCGATCATACGCATATAATTTCGCAAGCTTTCATCTGTACCCGTAAGCCCGCCCAGCATAGCAATGCAGACCGGGAAGAAACAGACGAGCATAACCAGCAGCGCCTTGGGCAACAGGCCATAACCGAATAGCATCGTCATGATCGGTCCCAAGATGATGATTGGCACATTTTGGGACAGAATAAGGAGCGGGTAGATGCCTCGGCGCACCCCCGGCAACAGATGCAGCAAAGCGGCGAGCACGAAGCCCGCCGCCGTTCCCCCTGCGAATCCGATGGCCGTAAGGCCGAGCGTCGCGCCCGTATGCTCCATCAGTCTCGGCCAGACGTTGCTTGCGAACGCCGCTTTGACCACATTGACCGGAGACGGAATCATCCAATCCTTCACAAGTGCAAAGGAAACCGCAGCCTGCCAGCAGGCGAGTAAGATCCCCAGCACAAGTGCCGGCGGCCATACACGCGACCACAGATTTCGCTTATTGTCCATCTGGGTATTTCTCCAGCAGGCGGCCCATCGAGGCGCCGTTCTCCGGATTATAATAAATCTTCACTTGAGAAATAACCGAAGCGCAGCCCATCTCCGCCATCGCCTCGCTCATGCGCTGTACGATAGCAAGCAAGTCGCTCAGTTCCCCTTCCATCGTCGTCTCCAGCGGTGCGACGCGGTACGGTACACCCGATTCCTTAATAATATCAATAGCACGGTCCACATAAGGGAGCACGCTGGCTCCTCCAGGTGTGGTCGGCAAAATTTGAATGCTTACAAGTGCGTTAGCCATACGATCCCTCTTCCCCTGGTAGTCAATAATCTTCCTCTAGCAACATGTCTCTTTCAAACCGCTGCCGCTTCGTCGACAGTGCGATCAAGCTTTCCTGACCGATCGGCCTACAATCCCCTCTTACTCCGGCAAAAATTCGTTCGTGAACGCCTTCTCCGCTTCCAGCTCCGACTCCAGCAAGCCGTGCTCGAACATCCAGTCAGCATAGTTCTTCCACACGCTCAGCTTCTGCTCGCCCCAGCGCGGAGCGTCATCCTGATAGCGCGGACTCAGCCACTTCTGGCTCGCCTTAACCAGCTCAGGATTAAGATCCGGTTCCGCCGTAATGAGAATATCCGCTGCATCCTCAGGATGGTCGATCGCATATTGATAACCCGCCGCCGCGCCAGCTGTGAACGCCTTGACCAGCTCCGGCTGCTTCGATACCAGCTCTTCGCTCGTCACGAGTACCGGTGTGTAGTAATCCAGCTTGTCGCTATAGTCGGTCAAATAAACCATGTTGATCTCCTCGCCACGCAGCTCCGACTCTACGCCCGTCCAGGCATAATAGATCCATGCAAAGTCAATGTCGCGTTTGACGGCCGTGAAGAAGTCGCTGTCGCCAATGCTCATAATATCGACTTTGCTCACGTCCGCACCCTCTTCGCGCATGATGGAGTCGATGACCGCTTCCTCGACCGGAGCGCCCCAGCCGCCGTAGCGCATGCCTTCGAACTTCTTCGGCGAATCGATGCCCTTCTCCTTCGGAGATGCAAAGCCTGATGTATTATGTTGAATAACCGCGGCCAAGGATACCAGCGGCACGCCCGCAATACGGGCCATCGTAATGGACTCCTGATAGCTCACGCCGAATTGCACATTGCCGGAAGCGACCATTTTGTCCGCGCCGTCCTGACCTGGCTGAATGATCTCGACATCAAGTCCCTGCTCCTTGAAGAAGCCTTTATCTCTGGCTACGTACAAGCCTGTATGATTCGTATTCGGCGACCAGTCCAGTACAACCTGCACCTTCTGAAGCTGCTTGTCTCCTTCGCTTCCGCCTTCTTCAGCATTTCTGTTCTTCGTTCCCCCGTTGCCGCCTCCGCATGCGGCAAGCGCCACCGTCATCGCGAGGATGGCGAGCGCAAGGCTCCAACGTTTCTTTTTGCTGCTGTACATGGTGTTTCCCCTCTCCTCTTGCTCTCTTTTTGTCCATTGACGTTGGCCTTGTCCGGTCCCTGCGCGTAAATAAAAGAAAGACGCCTTCCAGAAACGGAAGACGTCGTGTTGTCGGCTAATTTCTTCACTTCTCCCCCACATTTCTTCGCTAAAAAACCACAGGGCAGTATAGCGAAAATCTCGTGAAAGAAGCATAGCTTCAATTCCTACGCCGGCATTATCCGGATCAGGTATATGGGTCGGAATACGATCATTCCCTCTCAGCCGGCCAATCCAGCTCCCCAGAGCATATTCGGTTACGTCAATTACGTATTCATTATAGCAAACTCCGATCAGAATGCCAGACTTTTTTTGCCTATGTGCCCTGTGCCCCGTCAAGCGCCGCGCTGCGATACTTCTTCCTGATGCCCACCACCAGCATGACAAGCGGCAGCGCGATCTGGAACAGCGGCGCAATCTTCAGCGTCACATCCAGCCCAATCCAGATATGATACGTGTTGTTCGGCTCCAGGAATGAGGCCGCATAGATGAGAATGCCAATGGGGAATACAAGCGCGCGGTAGGACCATCCCGTTGCCATGCTGGCCGTCAGAACAGAAGCAATGTAAAGCGTTGCGATTTTCACAAATAGTCCGATGAACAGCAGGAGCGTCACCACCACATCCAGCCGTTCCAGGAAATTGGCCAGCCTGACGAGCTGCAGCACATGAAGCAAGGGCAGTGCGGTCAGCTCTGCCAGCTCCGGCCCCAGCACACATAGGATGAGTGCATTCATAAATACAAGAAAGATAGAGACGCCAATTTGAGACCAGTACGTTACTTTGCTGATTGATTTCTTCTCGCTCACATGGCCGAACAGCACTAGAAAGACAACCATCTGCGCAAAGGGAAACGAAAGCAAATTCGGGAACGCCGCCTTTAGAATCGGCATCGGACCATTCTCCATGATCGGCAGCAGTTGGTTGACTTTGACCAGTCCGCTGAAAAAAACAAGCAGAATGACGATGAAGTAGCTAAGTATGACGATGGGGAAAAGCAGTTGAATAATGCGGGCAAGCACCTCAACCCCTTTGCTTGCCGTATAGGCGGCCACCGCCAGAATAAGAAACATGATGATCCATTTGGGCGTAAAGGATAACAACGCCATCGTCGTCAGTTCTCCTACATCACGGACATTCCGCATCGATTCGTAGGCGAACCAGAGCGCATGGACAATCGCAATAAAACCGCCGATATAGCGGCCAAAATGGTATTTGTACAGCTCCCCGAGCCCAGCGTTCGGGGCACGCTTATGGAGGGTGAGATATACAACCGTCAGCAGCAGCCCGGCGGCGGCCGCGACCAGCATCGCGATCCAGGCATCCTGCTTCGCCGGAATGCCCAGCTCGAAGAGCGGCGTGCTGCCGATCAGAAATACGATGATGAGAATCGCCAGCTGAAATTTGCCGAACTGCTGCTGCATATCTTCCCCTCCTTCGCTATCAAGATGTATGACGCGGGCTACAGTCCCGGTTTCTTCTGCGCTTCCTTGAAGCTTTTGCCGCTCATACCCGTAGAGCTTAGCTTCATATTCACGTTCAGCTCAATTTCCGTCTGTGGAAACTCTTCCTTCCAGTTTCTCTCTATGACCTTCCATGTTTTGGGGTGGTGTTTATAAATCAGCGTGCCGAAACCGAGTACGTCCACCTTGTGCTTGCGGACCACCTCCCAGCCATCCGTCACAATCGATGCGATTCGCTCCTCGACGAGCCGTTCCACCTCCCATATTTCCTCCGGCTTCATCAAGTCGCCGCCGCAATCGTATTCCAGCAGAGTGCCCTGCGCCTCAATATTCACTTTCATCACCCATTTGCCGTCCTGCTGCTGCGGCTTCACCTTCGTCACAGAATGGAGGACTCGCGCTGAGGAGCCCTGTCTGCCCTTTCCCCCGGCAGTGCAGGCGAACGCCACCGTTGTTTTGTCTACATGGTTGGTCAGCCACATCACGCCTTTGCTCTGTTCTTCGCCAATCCACCCTACAAGCTTGTCTCCATAGACAAGGCCAAGCTCGCTGAGCCGCACTTTGGATGGCGTGGATGTCTGGCTCAGCATATCGACCCTGTCTGTACTCTCTCCAGAGCCAGCCAGCGCAAGCCCTGGTATGCTGGTCGCCTTCGTATGTCCGAGCAAGTCCATGAGCACATGATGAATGGTCATCTGCCTGTAGGATGAGCTGCTCATCTCTTCATTGACGATCATCCGCTGAATGGCCGCCCCCGGAATCTGCTCCAGTGGAATTAGCTGCTCCAGCATCAGCCTGGCCGTTCCTTTGGAGAGGAACACATCAACCGTCTCCCGGGAATCATGATTGCGCAGGTACGCCTCCAGGAGCGGTCCAACTCCCTTGCGCGCCGCTTCCTGACCGATAATAACAATCTGATTATGCGAGAAATAGAGCCGTCTCGACGACTCCTGACTCGCCTTGCTGATCGCAATGCGGAAGTTGTCTCCTGTCGAGGAGAACACGTTCACCGCAGCCGTCCGCCCGCCCCCCGCTTGGCCGGAAATTGCCTTAGGAATGACAATTTGATTGGTGAGCACCCATTTCCCGTTCTCCCAATCCACTCCCGTCGCGGATATGATGGCAATATCATTCAACTCGACTCTGTTCCAGCAGCCCGTCTGGAGCAGAAGCAGCGAGCCTAACAGCAGAAGCCGAATCGCTTTCATCCCGTCCGCCTCCCCTCAAGGTTTTCCTTCAATGGCGCTGGGCGGGAGGTTTTCTCCCGCTCCTCTGCCGCTTCGGATTGCGCAGCTTCATATCCAGCGGACGCAGTACGATGGCCCACCACGGTACGCGCACGAATACGTCTCGCCACAGCCCGCCGCTCTTCCCCCCCGGGGCAACCGGCGACATATAGGGAACGCCGAAGGAACGCAGCGACGCCAGATGGATTAGTACGAACAGCACGGAGATAAAGATGCCGAAGAAGCCGAGCATGCCCGCCATAATCATAATCCCGAAGCGGATAATACGGGAGGTGGCCGCCATATTGTTCTCCGGCATGACGAAGTTGGAGATCGCCGTGAACGATACGACGATGACCATCCCCGCAGAGACGATGCCCGCTTGTACTGCGGACTGTCCGAGAACGAGCGCTCCGACAATTGAGATCGCCGGTCCGATTGCCCGCGGCATACGAAGCCCCGCTTCCCGCAGCACCTCGAAGGTCATCTCCATAAGCAGAGCTTCAACCAAACCGGGGAAGGGCACGCCCTCCCGCTGCGCAGCGAGGCTAATCAACAGCGTCGTCGGCAACATCTCTTGATGGAACGTGGTTACTGCGATATACAAGGCCGGCAACAACATGGACATGACGTAAGCTGCGTAGCGAATGGTACGGACGAATGAGGCGATATCATACCTCTGATAATAATCTTCAGCAGACTGGAAGAAGCTGAAAAACGTCGTCGGAGCTATAAGCGCGATCGGCGTGCCGTCGACGAGAACGGCCACCCTGCCCTCCAGCAATCCCGCCGCGACGGAATCCGGTCTCTCCGAGTTCAGCAGCGTCGGGAACATCGTGAACGTCTCGTCCTGAATGAACTCTTCGATGTAGCCGCTCTCCAGAATGCCGTCGAGATCGATCGCTGCAAGCCTTCGGTATACTTCCTTCACAATGCCTTGATCCGCCACGCCATGAAGATGAAGCACGGCGACGCTTGAATGCGTCTGCGTACCGATCTTATGAGTCTGCACATGCAAGTCAGGCGAGCGGATAATCCGTCTAATCAGACTGATATTGGTACCCAGCTCCTCCACGAAAGCGCGCTGCGGCCCCCGAATGACCGTCTGCGTCTGCGGGATGCCGATTGCCCTCTCCTTGGCCCCGCCTACCGCAGCCATCAGCGCAACCGCATTTCCGTCTACGAAGATCAAGCACCAGCCGTCTGTCATCTGCTGGATCCCTTCCTCCAGCGCTGCGGCTTCCTTCACGCTCCCTATCGACACAACGCTTGTGCGCAGCGCCTCCATCAATCGGTCGCTTTTGCCCTCCATATGGGGAGGCAGCTTCATCGACATCAGAGGAGCCAGCAGGCTTTCGTTAATGACGTCCGTATTCACGAGCCCCTCGATATACAGCAGTCCCAGCTCCCGCTCCGGCGCGGCATCACTGCGGAACAAACGCACGACGAGATCGCTGCTTCCGCCGAACCGGGCATTCACGGCTTGAACGTTCGCCCGCAGCGAAGGGCTGAGCGGTGTCAATGCCGTTTTTTTGGTTTGTGTCATATCGCACCCTCTGTTTCCAAGTTGCCTCTATTTTGGCTCGATTCCCCTTGGAATATGTATGTAACCAACTCCAGCGCGAGCTAATACAATGTACTGACGAAAAAGCAAGAACCGAGAAGGAAAGGTTGTGACAGCTTGAACAGCATTAGCTTGTGCATGATCGTCCGCAACGAAGAAGACAGCCTGGGGCGCTGTCTGTCATCCGTCAAGGATGCGGTGGACGAGATCGTCATCGTAGATACCGGCTCGACAGACAAGACCAAGGAGATCGCAGCTTCGTTCGGAGCCGTTATTTATGATTTTGAATGGATCGACAATTTTGCGGCGGCCCGCAACTACAGCTTCGAGCAGGCGACCCAGACGTTCATCCTTTGGCTGGATGCCGACGATGTGCTTGAGCCGGAGGATCTGACCCGCTTGAAGGCGCTGAAGGAGAAGCAAGAGCTTCCATACGACAGTGTCACGATGAATTACAATCTGACTTTTGACCACAACGGCAATCCCGTCTTCAGCCTGAAAAGAAACCGTCTGGTCCGCCGCAGCCGCGACTTCCGCTGGATCGGTCCCGTACATGAATATCTGGCCGTATCGGGCTATACCTATCATAGCGATATCGCAGTGACGCACCGCAAGGAACGACACCATACTGACCGCAATCTTCGCATCTACTTAAAACGTCTGGAGGGCGGCGAAGAATTTTCTCCGCGTGACCAGTATTATTTCGCCAATGAGCTTCGCGATCATGCCCGCCTTCAAGAGGCTGCCGACTGGTACGAGAAGTTTCTAGTATCGGGACTTGGCTGGGTGGAGGATGATATCGGGGCGTGCATGAAGCAAGCGGATTGCTACGGACGCCTGGGGCAAGCGGATCGACAGATCGCGTCGCTGCTGCGTACGCTGAATTATGATCTCCCACGCGCCGAATTTTGCTGCCAGCTCGGCAGCGTATTTCTGGAGCAGAAGCGATATCAGCAAGCGATCCATTGGTTCACGCAGGCGACAAAGCTGGAGAAGCCGAAGGATTTGATGGGCTCCACGGACAATGCCACATGGACCTGGCTGCCCCATCTGCAGCTAACCGTCTGCTACGACCGGCTGGGCGAACGCGACAAAGCGATTGAGCATCATCGCATCGCACAAGGCTACAATCCGAAGCATCCCAGCGTTGTCTATAACGAGAAGTTTTTCAGCGGTTCGAAGGGCTAAAATCCGGCATAAACGATCCATGTAAAAAGCGGCGTCCCCCTTCCGCAGGGTACGCCGCTTTTTTGGGATATTATAGCGCTCCAGAAAGTGCTTCTTGCCACTTCGGATACTGATCGGGCGCTTCTATTTGCTGAAACCTTATGATCCCAAAATCGCTCAGGTTTCCTTTAAAGAAAAATACAAGACGATAGTCCTTCAATTCCCCTTTCTCCTCAAGTGTCAGGATGACGCTTCCGACAGGCTCACCATCATCATTCTGCACCTTCAGACTTTTAAAAGACACAGCGTGAATCCCTTGCTCTTGCAAGTTCTGAACTCTTTCAATCCAAGTTGCATTCGCCCCGTTGCCCTCCCGAGTATACGTGCCATCTTCTCTATGAAAGTATATGTCCTCTGAGGCCGCCGTAAGATTGCCCGTTGTCAGATGGCTGAAAAAAGACTGCGCTATATACCGGCCATACAGTACATCCCAATGATTTAATCCAAACACCATAATGCAGCATACGATTACGCCTCCAATAAGCGAGCCCTTTAAAACCTTCATGCAGTAACCTCCCTTAAACCGAGCCGTCAACCAGCAAAAATTGGGCTAATCCCCATCTTGGTTTCTTGTTCTTTATTATAGTTCTCCAGCTTCCGCTTACACACCTGCAAGATGGAGCCAAAGGTACGACGCTTCTTCGCTTTGTCAATAATAACCACTTAAAAAAAGATAGCACACGATCGTATGTTCTGTATATAATAAGCATATCATATAGAGAACATACATTCGCGTTATTAAGGGATAGGGAGGCAACAAGCATGGCTCGCGACAGAGTAATCATGCTGGCCGACTGCCAATCATTCTACGCTTCCGTCGAAAAGGCGGAGCATCCGGAATACGCCGGCCGGCCGCTCGTTGTAGCGGGCGACCCGGAGCGGCGATCCGGCATTATTCTGGCAGCCTGCCCCATTGCCAAGGAGTACGGCGTGATAACGGCCGAGAGGCTTGGCGATTCACTCGCCAAGTGCCCGGACCTGATCATCGTACAGCCGCGCATGGCGCTGTACATTGACATCTCGCTCATGATTACACACATTTATCAATCGTACACAGACCTCGTCGAGTCTTATTCCGTCGACGAGCAGTTTCTAGACGTGACCGGCTCTCTTCACCTGTACGGCTCTGCCGAAGAATTGGCCGCGCTCATCCAGAAGCGCATTCAGGAGGAGACGGGCATCTATACCCGCTTCGGTATCGGGCCGAACAAGATTTTGGCGAAGATGGCTTGCGACAATTACGCCAAGAAGAACGACTCGGGCATCTACACGCTAGCATCGGATAAACTTGCCACGAAGCTGTGGACGCTGCCTATAGCGAAGATGTTCATGACGGGAAGCCGTATGACTCGGCACTTCAACGCAATGGGACTGGAGACGATCGGCCAGCTTGCCGCGACGCCGCTGGAGAAGCTGAAGACCCTTATGCGACGCAAATTGGGACGCAACTCCGATATTAACGCGGAGTTGTACTGGCGGATCGCGAACGGCCTCGACGACAGTCCCGTTACACCTGGCACGCACGAGACGGCCCCCACGACGATCGGCCATATGATGACTCTCCCACGCGACTACGAAAGCTTGGAAGAGATCAAGGTCGTCCTGCTGGAGTTGACCGAGCTTGTCTGCCAGCGCTGCCGCAGCAAGGGCTACATGGGGCATGTCGTATCGGTCGCCTGTATGGGCGCCGACTATAGCAAGCCAAGCGGCTTCAGCCGCCAGATGAAAATGGACGATCCGACCAGTGTAACCAACCAGGTATACCGATATGCTGTCCAGTTGCTGAAGCGGCACTGGGACGGACTCCCCGTCCGCAAGGTAGGCGTTAGTCTATCTCAGTTCGCCGCAGACGATGAATACCAGCTCTCGCTGTTCGAGCCGAATCAGGAAAAGTGGATGGCGCTGGAGAAAGCGACGGACGCTATTAAGCGCAAGTATGGCGATACCAGTATCGTAAGGGCGGTCTCGGCTACTAAGGCAGGGCAAGCGGAGGACCGCGCTAGAAAGATCGGAGGGCATTACAAATGAGAAAAAAGCTTGAAGGCAACGGACTATGGGAATCTAGCCGCATGATGCTGCCGGAGCATAAGGCGGCGATCAACGCCTACTCGGAATCGCTCAGACGGCGCGTACGAATTGAGCTGGACGAACAAGAGTGGGAGCAGGTATCGCGAGTCGTCTCGGAATCGCTGCTTAGACGGCAGCCTATCTCCGTGCGGCTGTTCCACCCCGTCGAGCTGCTGACCGTCATCGGCATCGTCGACCGCGTCGACGAGTTGAAGGGCCGCTTCATGGTCGACGGCGAGTGGTTCCCGATCGGAGATATCGAAGGGGCGGCGCTGGAAGCAGAGTAACCATCGCCGTTCGAAACCCGGAAGTAAGTTGAAACTACCAAATGAAAACTAGCATATTTAATATATATCCTATCAGGTTTTTATTCCTTCATTTTCATCCGAATGTGCCCCAAACCGCTTCTCGTTTGTCGAAAAGTAAAGATATGTCTTCTTTCCTATTGAGTATAATAAATACATAAAATATAGTATGTGTAAGCGCTATACTTTCATTCTCTTAGCGTTGATAACACGCCTCCCTATCCATTGTGGGTTGGACCATGAACTTCAAACTCTTTGGAAAGGAGAAGATGAAACTTATTGAATGAACATGAATTTGCAAAATGACTCGAATGTGAATCCATCCGATTGACCGACAGTCCATTCTAAGGAGGAATCGTTAATGATGATGCAACAGCAAATTATGACTGATCAAATGATAAGAGGTACCATGATGAAAAGAGCTTTTATCTCCATCCTGCTGACGGTCGCCCTGTTGGTTTCATTCGTGCCGTCGGCATCCGCTGCTTATTCTTATACAAGCACCATCCACAACTTCAGCGGCGGTACCATCTATTTCGGCAATGGCGTAATCGTCAACACCGGCCCATATTACGACACCCTTACCGTTAACGTGTACCAACAGGTATGTACCACAACACCCACCCCATCCTGCACAAACGTATGGGTCGGTTCAAAAAACATTTCCCTGTCCTCACAGCAAGCCATGTATCCTGGCGTATCAGGCGCGCCTCTTATCCCTATCGTTACAGGAGCAGCCGCAGGTCAATATTTTTATACGCTGTCCGCACCCGGCAGTTGGCATGTGATGGCCCACATCCACACTTAAGTGTCAAAACACATAGCGCCTTCTCGGCCAATGTAAGATGACTAGTAAATAAAACCCTGATGGTCTCACATACTTATCCACCTACATGCAAATAAACCGAAAAACAGCCGCGATCCAACCGGACCGCGGCTATTACACGTTGCGACGACAGCTACGCGCCGCTCTTGCTATTCCCTTCATCTGATACGGGCGATTCGCCCCGCTGGACTGCCAGAACGGCAAGCTCCAGCTTACTTAGCATCAGCCCGTATTCATTCGTAAGCTCGAAGTTGCGTGGCAGCGGAAGCTCGCGGAAGTAAGGAAGGATCGCATCCACGCTATGGAACCAGTCTCCCTGCTCCGCAGGCTCGACGGGATGATCCTTCCAGGCTGCCTGCAGCGCAGGGCTATAAATGCGCGAAGCTCCCTTCTTCAGCCGTCCGCCCAGCAGCTTCTCCTCGTAGACGCGGCGCGGCGGCTCATGCCGCACATCCTCATATAGCAAGGCGGCATAATCGCTGCGCGAGCCGGTATGCTTCACCGCAGCCGCGAAGCAGCGTGCTCCGTCGAAGACGCGCGGAACACCGAAAAGCATCGCATAAAGACGCTTCCCGAATTCAATCCGCTCATGAATATCGCGGAAGTCCTCCAGAATAAGTCCCGCAAGCTGGAGACCATCGCCATTCTCCCCGTCGCAAGCCTCCTTCCCGCCACCGCTCCCATAAGGAAAGAGGACACCGTTCAGTTGCAGCAGCGACTGCAAGCCGAAAAACAACGTATGCAGCACGCGCTTCTCATAATACTCGTTCCGTACGACGCGGCTCTCAATATAGTGCTGCTCATTCACAATGAGGGCTGTTGTCAGCAGGGCAGAATCCTTATCGCGCCAGAACAGCTTCCATACCGGAAGCATAAACTTCGATACACCGAAGGCAGGCAGCAGATGGAACAGGCTCCGTCCTAGCGCCCGGCTCCACTGATACAGAAGAAGCTGCGGATAGGCATCCTGGAAGATCAGCGCGTTCGCGCGCTCCAGGAAGAGAAAGACGTCGCGCCGCTGCTCCTCCGTAAGCAGCCGGGGCAGCCATTCCCCTTGAAGATCGGTCATATTCCACCCGCCATTGCGGGATACGAGATGCGCCAGCAGCGCCCAATGCAGCTCCGGAGTACGGAAGTACATATTACGGTAAGCTTCCGTCCTCGTCACATTGTTGCGATTCGCCTCCGCCGTCTCTGACCGAATTCGCTGAATCAGCATCCCCTCATCCGCCGTCCAAGGCGAGCCTTCGGCTGCACCATGCCCCTTCTCCCCGCTAGCATGGCCGGATGCAAGCAGCTTCGTCCATGGCTCCTTCAGCCGAGCCACGGCAGCAGGCGCGAGCGCCAGCGGCTCCGCCGATTCCAGCATGTCGCTGGATGCGCTCATCGCCTTCCACTTGCCCGTCGCATAAGCGAGCGCTTCGCCGGGCAGCGCCAGCAGATGTCCGAGCCATCCGCCGAGACTGGCTCGCTCATCCCGCTCCTCGCTCCCGGGCTTCTTCTCCTCCTCCATCTACTGTCCCTCCTTCCAAAAAAACCGCTCTTACCATTATCCGCGAATGAATGGCTCATCATACCGAGCGGAATGCACATAACGTACCGTATGCGCGGGAGCGACAGCTTGCTTCTCGCAAGGCCCGAATGAGAAAGTTATAATGAAGAGGACAAGTTTCTTTTCAAGGAGGAGGCAGGTATGTGCGGACGCTATACGGTAACCATTACACTGGAGGAATTGATGGTGAGGTACATGATCGAGGAGACGAACATCCCCTTTCATCGGCCCAAATACAATGTTGCTCCAGGACAGCGTGTGCTGGCAATCATTAACGACGGCAGCCGCAACCGGCTGGGCGAGCTGAAGTGGGGCTTCGTCCCATCATGGGCCGACGATCCGAAGATCGGCTACACGATGATTAATGCGCGTTCCGAGACAGCCGCTTCGAAGCCGGCGTACAAGAACGCTTTTCAGAAAAAAAGATGCCTTCTCCCCGCAGACAGCTTCTACGAATGGCAAGCGACCGCACGCGGCAAGCAGCCTATGCGCATTCGGCTCAAATCCGGCTCCGTATTCAGCCTGGCCGGACTGTACGAGACATGGATATCGCCTAGCGGCGAGAGGATCAACACCTGTACCATTCTGACCACCGCGCCCAATGAAATCGTTGCGCCCATCCATGACCGTATGCCCGTTATTCTGCATCCGGAGCAAGAGGCCGTATGGCTCGATCGCGAGCAGCAGAACCTCGCCCTATTATCCTCTCTCCTAAGGCCCTATCCTTCTGATTTGCTTGAAGCCTATCCCGTCAGTCCCGCCGTGGGCAACGTACGCAACGACGATCCCACGTTGATCGAGCCGCATCAACCAGGCGGACAGCTTGAGCTATGGTAGTAAGGCTTGTTCATCATCCGTTCATCCCCGTTTCTCCCCGAATTCCGCATACAATTCCCCCATCAGGGAAAAGATGTAAGTACTTTCGACATCCGATCCCGTAAGGAGAACCACATGAGGAAACCGCCAAATAACAAGGACCTCCCGCCGGAGCCGACCGATCCGTCAGAAGATACCGGGCAGCCGAGGACAGAACAGTCTATTTCCACAACACTCGCCAATAACCGGGGGGTCATGGAAACCGTATTTGCCCAATGCACGGATCTCAGAGTCATGACTTGGACCTATGGACCTGACCTGGCGTATTCTGCCTTTTCCGTTTATTTCGATACGCTGACCAAATCTTCACCTGCCTACTATGTGAAGGATACGCTTCAGAATCTGGTTTCACATGAGCTGGGACCCGTTTCCGAGTTGACGGTTCAGGACGTAAGCCGTTTTTTCGAGCAGAACGGCATCGCTTCACCCAATGCTGAACTGCTGGCAGATATCTCCGCGGCCGTCGCAGCCGTTCTGGACGGCAAGGTCGTTTTGTTTTTTGATGGATGGTCAAAAGCGCTGGCTTATTCCGCCTTCGACGTCGAGCAACGCCAAGCTTCAGAGCCCATTACCGAACCTACTGTTCAAGGCCCGCATGTCAGCTTTATTGAAAGCCTGGAACGCAACATCGGCGTCATTCGCAGTCTGCTGAAATCGCCCCATCTCAAATTCGAACGCTTCATCTCCGGCGAGCATGTTCAGCGGACAGTGTCCTACGGTTATTTGGAAGGTGTCGTACAGCAAGATGTACTGAATGAATTCAAAAAAAGAATGAATGGAATCGGCAAAGAAGAAATCGTGGAAGTATCCTATTTGGAAGAATGGATCGGCGAATCGCTTTATTCCCCTTTCCCACAGGTTCGGTATACAGAGCGCCCTGACACGGTCATCGCGGCCCTGCTGGAGGGCAAAATTATCGCCATAGTCAACGGAAGTCCGTCCGTGCTTATATGCCCCGGCAGCTTCATCGAGTTTTTCACCAACAGCGAGGATTATTATTATCGCTCGATCTTCGCATCCCTGATTCGGATTTTACGGATGTCCGCTTTCGTCATCGCGCTGATGCTGCCGAGCACCTATATTGCACTGTCTACCTTTCATTCCGAATTGATTCCGACGGTTCTTCTGCTGGCGATCCTGAATACGCGGGAGGGCATCCCATTCCCGGCACTTGTCGAAGCTTTGATTATGGAATTTTTCTTCGAGTTGCTAAGGGAGGCCGGTATTAGGCTGCCAAGGCCCATCGGCTCCGCCGTCAGCATTGTTGGAGCGCTTGTCATCGGTCAAGCTGCCATTCAATCGCAGATCGCATCGCCAGTTATGGTCATCGTCGTCGCTTTGACAGGCATCGCATCCTTTGCTCTGCCTCATTACAATTTGGCCATTGCACTGCGAATCTTGCGCTTTCCGCTTATGTTCCTCGCAGCGACATTCGGAGGACTCGGCATCATGGTCGGCATTATTCTGATCTATCTTCATCTGGCCACCTTGCGTTCGCTTGGGGTACCTTATCTCTCTTCCCTTGCGCCGCTGGATATCGGAAGATTGCGGGATGTTGTTATCGTACTGCCGAGACTTTTGCTCCATTCCCCCCGGAGCCGGCACATGTACCGCAAATCGCCAGGAAGGAAAAAAACATCATGAAGCGCCGCCTCCGCTTGCTTGCCTTACTGCTTGCCCTCAGTCTGCTCTGCGGATGCTGGGATAATAAAGAACTGGACGAATACGGCTATGTCCAAGCGATTGCGATCGATATGATTAATGATACTCAAATTGAAATTACGACCCACTTCTACAATCCGTCCAGCAAAATGGAGATGGGCAATGTCGGAGGCACCGCGCCCAAAGGGATCAATATCGTCACGAGCGGCGAAACCTTTTTCGATGCGATGAGGGAGATTCCGGCGAAGTTCGGGCGAAAAGCCAAGTGGGATCACATGCGCGTCATTCTGCTAGGGGAGAAGCTTGCTAAATCACTGAACATACGGGAAGTGCTTGACTTCTTCTCCAGAGACCATGAGCCGCGAGGCACCATCCTGCCAATTATTACACAGAATTCCGCCGGAAGTTATTTGGACATCAAGCCATTCATCGAGCAAACCATCGGTCAACAGTTCAAAAGAATGGAGCTGAGCGGAACGCAATATTCTGCGGAAACCTCCAGCATTCCGCTCTATCAATTGGCAATCCAGCTAAGCAGCCCCTCCAAGACGTCTACCATTCCGTATCTGCATATCGACGGCACAGAGCCCAAAGCCATCATCTCCGGCGTTGCCTTGATCCGTGACGGAAAGATGGTCGGCATCCTCAAAGAGCAGGATACGGAAGCGTTCATGATGCTGACGGATAAATACAAATCCGGGGTGCTGGAGTTTCCTTGCATAAACAATGTCCATCATCGTATTCAAGACAAAGAATCGCTAGAGGTGCTGAGCTTCAACAGCAGGCTCAGACCAAGCATACAGGGGGATGCCGTTCACATTAGCGCGGACGTTGCGATAGAGGGCACTATCGGAGAGCTGCGATGCTCGCACCTGAAGACCAGCAAGGACGTGGAGCACTTCGAGGAGGCGATCACGCAGCAGGTTGAGAAGCAAATCCAGCATCTCCTGACCCTGTTGCAGAAGAAAAAACTCGACATGCTAGGCATCGGCAATCAAATTTACCGGAGAAATCCGAAGCTATGGAGACAGCTCGAGCCGACATGGGATGATCTGCTCGCCGAAAGCAAATTCGAGCTTCATGTAGATGTGAGCGTGCTCAGCACCGGCATGAATGCCGGCACCTTATTCGGAACAAAGGAGAAATAGCGATGCTGGGGAAACTAATCTGCGTTCTTCTCTTAAGTGCCGGTATGCTGATCTATGACATCCCCAGACTGAAGAAGTCCAGTTCTCATGACCGAATAGTATACGGCATTATGATGCTGCCTCTGCTGTATCTGGCTTTCGTCTTCATCGCAGCCAAGTCATGGCCGAATCTGGACAGCATCTTCAACTTACTCAGCAAGCCGGCAGAACAGATTGTACATTGGCTGAACCCGCAGCAATCCTAAGGAAGGAGAGGAACGCATGAACAAACAAGAACAGATCAGCTCGATTCAGATGTCCATGCTGCTCCTCTTCTTCATGACAGGCTCCTCCATCGTCATAGTCCCTGCCCCCTTGACCAATCTGGGCGGCAACGGCGCATGGATTTCCCTGCTCATTGCCGCGGCTATGGGCACGCTGCTGCTTGCGAGCATTCTGTACCTGTACCGGAAGAATCCGGAGCTTTCTCTAATCGGGCAAAGCCGCGCTCTAATGGGTAACACGCTGACACTCATCCTGCTCTTGCCCCTCACTTGCGTGATGTTCTGGAACGTCGCAGGCATTGTCATTGAGATTGGCACCTTTTTCAAAAATACGATGTTAAAAGAAACGCCCACGTATGCCGTCAACACGATGTTTTTTGTGACCATTGCGCTTACAGCCCTGGCCGGTATTGAAGTCATCGCTCGCATGGCAGCCGTGTTATTGGCGTTGATGTTTGCTTTCATCATCTTGATCTGGATTCTGGTAGGAAGCCTGTATCATCCTGAATATATACTTCCCATCATGCCTGATGGAATTGGACCCATCCTCAATGCCGCTTATGTCGTTTATGGCTTTCCCTATTCCGAGCTGGTCGTCTTCGCCGTCATCTTGCCGTTCGTACGGAAGAAGGATAAGACCAAATTAGGCAAGCATATGTACGCCGCTCTTATCGTCAATACGCTGACATTGATCCTATCCGTGTTCAGCAGCATTATGGTGCTGGGGCCTCTGTCTGGCGATCTGAAGTACTCGCTGTACCAGTTGGCCAGATTGATCTATTTTCAAGAGCTGATTGAGCGCATCGAATCCGTTATCGGCTTTTCGCTTATCATCGGCTTTTATTTCAAGGCGTCTATCCTGCTGGTGATCCTGATGAAGCTGCTGAAGGAACTGCTCAAGCTTGACGACGAGCGCTACCTGGTTTTCCCCGTCTCCTTTATCTGCCTGCTGCTATCGGTCACGACGTACACCAAGGAAGCCGAGCTGGAAGAGCTTGTGAATACCTCTTGGCCGCTGATCAACAACATCACCTATGTCCTTCCGGTGCTGCTTATTTTGATTGTGACTGTTATTCGGTCGCAGTTTGGGAAGGGCAAGAAACAGGAGATTTAAGAGACTGCTGCTTCTACTCTTGTTATAGAAAAAGAATCGTGAATGTATCCTGCAAAATGCTTGACTTAGACCTTACTCTAAGTTGTAGAGTTTTTTTGTGCCCTGACGTGCTTGCCAATAACGACCGAATAGGTTAATGAATAGCGAAAGGAATGGCTGCATCATGATTGAAAAACTTGAGAAGCTGGAACAAAAATTAGAAGAACAACATCATAAAGATTTACTCCTTCAAGCAAAGCATGCCTTGAGGGCAATTGAAGACCTTGCTGAAGAGCATCGTCGTTTGCAATCGATACAGCAGGCAACCAGCGATGACGTCAAAGCCACTGGCTCTGAGGAGACGGTGTTCTATGATACGGTGAAGTCTCAAATTATCGCCACAATGGAGAAGACGCTAAAGGACCTTGAGCACAAGGAAGACACGCACTACAACGATGCCACTGAGGAGGTCACGCCGTTCGAGGTTCATGTCCCGCAGGAGGCGATCGACGATTTGAAGCTGCGACTGAGCATGGTGCGCTGGCCGGACCGTGAATTGGTAGACGACTGGACGCAAGGCGTCCCGTTGGCCGCAGCTCAGGAACTCGTCGCATACTGGAGGGACATGTACGACTGGCGCCTATTCGAGGAGCGTTTGAACACGTTTCCGCAGTTCCGCACGAGAATCGACGGTGTTGGTATCTACTTCATCCACCTCCGTTCGAAGTACGAAAACGCTATGCCGCTTCTGCTCAGCCACGGTTGGCCGGGCTCAATCATTGAGTTCCTCGATGCGGCAGAGCGGCTTACTGACCCCGAGCGTTTCGGCGGCAGCCCAGAGGACGCCTTCCACGTGGTCATTCCATCTATGCCTGGCTACGGCTTCTCCGACAAGCCACGCGACCTCGGTTGGAACCCCGCCCGGATCGCAGCCGCATGGGCTCAACTGATGGAACGCCTAGGCTACGATCGTTACGTCGCGCAGGGAGGCGACTGGGGATCGGCTGTCACCACAGCCCTCGCTTCACAAGCACCGAAAGGGCTGCTGGCGGCGCATGTGAACCTGCCGATGGTCGTGCCTGCTGAGATCCCGGCGAACCCGAACGAGGAGGAGGCACACGCCCTTGCCCGCATCAACCTGTTCGTCACGAACAAGACCGGCTACGCAGATGAGATGAACACCCGTCCGCAAACCATCGGTTATGCGCTCAACGACTCGCCAGTTGCGCTCGCGACCTGGATGTATGAGAAGTTCCACGAGTGGACCGACAATGAAGGTCTCCCCGAGGACGCGCTGACCCGCGATCAGATGCTGAATGACATCTCGCTGTACTGGTTCACAGGCACTGGCGCATCCACTTCTCGCCTGTATTGGGAGGGCGTGGGCGCTACCATCCAAGGTCCGGAGTTCTTCTCGTCGGCCCGCTCCGGCGGCGGGCGCATCACCGTGCCGATGGGTGCAAGCCTGTTCCCGGCTGAGACTTACATCCCGCCGCGCGAGTGGGCAGAGCAGGCGTGGGAGAATCTCTTCTACTGGAATCACGTCGAAGCAGGCGGTCACTTCGCCGCGTTCGAGGAACCGGAGATATTCACCCGCGAGATGGTCGAGGCATTCCGCCAGTTCCGCGTCTGAAATTTCCAAACCTAACCCAACAGGGCCGCAGATGATTCGCTGGTATAGCTCCGGCGTCCACCTGCGGCCCTGACGTTTGCCTATCATTTCAATACATCATCCACACTCATTAGCTTCACATTATGATCCGCTATCAGTAAGTCTCTAAAATCCACACTTTCCCCTTTTAGGTACTGGTCAAAAAATGCGAGACTCACCTCGTTCGTCATTTGAGTTGTGTCGCTGCCACTAGAAAAGACAGGAACGATAAACGGGATATCCGTAAAGCTATAGTGATTGTAGTCCTCAAATAAGGCGAAATGAAAATCTTTTCCCGAAGCCTGCTCCGTGCTATACAGATTTTGCAGAACACTTTTCACAAATTGTTTCTGAAGTTCATCAGAGGCTTTGGTTGAATTCATGTAATCCAACGTCTTGGATGCGCTCATATATAGGAAAGGTTGCTGGATACCCTCTGACGCCGGACTCCCCCATAATCCCCCGTCATAGCTAATTCCTGCCTTAATATTCCGATCTTCTGCCATAACCTGAGCTATCGTGGCTCCGCCATAAGAATGTCCAACTACACCGATGTTGTCCATATCCATCTCCTGCAAAATACTCTGGATACCAGCCAGTGAGTCCGCCTTGCTTCTTAGTTGGCCAATAACAAACGCCATATCCTTCGCTCGGATATCAACCTCTGTTTCAAACAAATACTCCTCTGGTATGGACTCTAACTTTCCCTCAGATCTAACTGCAACTGTTCCGTCCGGATAGGTCAAGTCACTGGATGTATAAGGGTGATCCATTCCCATTACGACATACCCATTGCTAACGAGCTCTTCTACCAAGCTCAGATTTTGGAATCGTGTAGAACCATTTCCCGGTGAAAAAAGAATGACTGGATATTTATGTTTGGCCGTCATAACAGAAGCTGCATGCACGATATGAGTCGGGATTTTTTTGAAATAAGAGAAAAGCGATTGTGGTAATTGCAGTACAGAATTAAGAGCATCTCCTACCTCATAGGGATAATGCTCTTTCTTGCTGGATGTGTCCTTTGCGGTAGGATACCAGATTTGCAGCATCATTTTACGACTATCACCTGTAACACTCGTATAGGGTTCTTCCCGTAATGTATCTTCCAAACTTAGCGAAAGCTCGCCTATTCCATGTGGGCCGGAAGGGTTTGCTAGCGAGAACTGGGGGAAGATATACAAGGATACCCCTGTACCCAAAGAGAATACAACCGTCAGTCCAACTGTTAAAACGGCCAAAAGCTTATTTTTTCTGCGCGTTGATTGTTTATTTACTAATGAGACCACAAACAGAAATAGTGATAATACGATTAAGCCGTATAAAGGAGCTAGCGTTAGACGAACTCCATACATAACAAGCGATAGGACAGATAAAAATACAAGTAGTACGTTTAGACTTACCATCATTTTTCTCGTGGTTCTCTTTAAGTAACCAAACAAACTCACACAAGATAATAGCAGTATGATTATGCAAAGTAGGTTATACATGAACTCCTCCGTGTCTCAAACGATCCAACTGTGTGATGCCTAATGTGCGAATGATTAAATGGTTCAGTGCCTTTTCCTCGTTTTGCACCATATCCCGATTGCTGCTCGGTTCCTTCAACGCTCCGGGTATGATTAATCTCATGATGAGTCTTGCTGTTTCCATAGGAAACGCCGACTGAAACAAACCTTCCCTGTTGCCCTGCTCAATTAAATGCGCGTATGGACCCGAAAAGGTATCAACTAAAAGTTCAATCAATTTATTTTGATACACCTCATGCATGCTTACGACCTTCATAATGCCAATGATCTCCTGCTTCCCCTGTAAAATATCATCTCTAATACTCATAAAAGTAAAGCACTTATCAATAGCATCAAGCTGCTCCCCGCTTAGAATCTCTTCCGCTAACGCCGACAATTCCTCAGCAATATGCTGAATACATTCCAAGATAATTTCTTCCTTCGTCCCAAAATAATGATAAAAACCTCCCTTGGAAAGTCCGGCAGCCTCCAAAATGTCCGTTATACTGGTATCCTCATACCCTTTCTCCAGAAATAATTGTTCGGCGATAGCTGCAATTTCCCGTCTTCTATTAGCAAAGTTTTTCTTGGTTCTACTCATATGCCCTCCATAAACAAACCTTGGTCTGTTTATAGTATGGTTGTTTTTAACACATATATCAAGTCTGGACCTATAACTCAGTCCGATTAACAACCTTCAGAAATATATGAAACTTCGAAATGGCTATCCAAATCGTCTATACATAAAAATGTACAAAAAAGCCGCCTATTGAAGGCGACTTGTTAGACAACGATTGTGAATGATCTTATGGGTAACATCCATTACCGATTTATAGCTATTACCCCGATTTTCTCTCCAGTCTGTCCAATCCACAGCGCTCCGTCACCAACCATGACGCCTTTCCAATTGACGAGGAGTTGATCAGCTTCGACTTTCTGGGCTAACAACTTCTTCTTAACGTCAGCGGTCATGATTTTATCGTACTTGGCAATAAAATCTTTTTGAGATTTGATTTGTACAGTACTTCCCTTGCTGTTCACTTTCAACGGATATGTCATGCTATTCGCCACTTCGGCTTTATTGCCTTTGCGAACGTCATTTTGTAGCTTGGTCAGGAAATGCTCAAATTCCGCTGCATGTTTGACCCCTGCGATTTCATATGGATTGTTGATGATATTGACCGCAATAACTCCAAGTTTATCGTTCAGCTTACCGATCCACAAGTCTCCTTCTCCCACCATTATGCCTTTCCAGTTCACAAACACCTTATCTGCTTTTTGAGCCAATAGCTGTTCTTGTACACGAGAAGTGAAGATATGATCGTAATTTTTAATAAACTCATCCTTATTGGCAATCACCGTTCTTTTTCCATCTTTGTTTAGGTTCATCGGATAGGAAATCAGGTCTGCTACTTGTTGCGGCTTATTATCCTTAACCGCTTTCTGCAATTGGGCAAAATAAGTCGTGAACTCTGCTGAACTGTCAATACCAGCAACATAATAAGGATTGCTATTGTCTGACACTGTTACGGGAGTAGCTGGTGAAGTCAGATTAGCTTGGGCAGCCCAGGCTTGACCGGAGAAGGAAGCTAGAACTGCGGAGATGCTTAGAATAACTGCGGCTTTTTTGATGTTAGTGTTTGTCATAGTGGATACCTCCAAATAGTTTATACTCGGAAGTATATAGAGATGTTGTGTCCGACGAGTGTACAGTGGTGTGCAAGGATGGATTTTTTGTTCACAAGAAAATTGCAGACATTCTAAACAACCACGGTACGTATAAGATAAAAGCCATTTATCCGAATATAAAGTGACGTGAGGTGATGTCATGCAGATTAATAGATTATTTGAAATCATATATATTTTGCTTAATAAAAAAACGATAACCGCTAAAGAATTGGCAGAGAAATTTGAAGTGTCCATAAGAACCATATACCGGGATATTGACACGCTATCTGCCGCAGGGATACCGCTTTATACCAGTCAGGGCAAGGGTGGCGGAATCTCCATGCTAGACGATTATGTGCTTGATAAATCCCTTCTTTCGGAAAACGAGCAGAATGAAATACTATACGCACTACAAAGTCTGACAGTAACACAGGTTCCGGTTGACGATAACGTACTGGACAAGTTGAGCAAGCTATTCAAAAAAAGCAGAACGAGTTGGATTGAGGTAGATTTCAGTCCCTGGGGGAGCGATAAGAATCGAGCAAACCAATTTATTGTAATTAGACATGCAATACTCAATAGAGAGGTTATAGAATTCGAATATTTCAATTCAAACGGCGAAAAAAGAATCCGCAGAGTTGAACCAGCCAAACTTGTATTCAAGGTAAACGCTTGGTATATACAGGGCTTCTGCTTGACAAAAAACACTCTTCGAACCTTTAAAATTTCACGAATGTCGAATCTCACGATCTACCCTGAAACATTTACAGAAAGACCTCTAGATCAATCATGCAAAGTTGAGCAAGAGCAAGAAGCACAAAAATGGATAGATGTAACCTTGAAGATCTCCAACCGTGGAGCCTATCGGGTATACGATGAATTTAATGAAAAATGTATTATTGAAAATGAAAATGGCTCTTTCACCGTTACCACTTCCTTGCCAGAAAACAAATGGCTGATCCGATATCTCCTTTCTTTCGGGGCAGACTTGGAAGTAGTGGCTCCACCACATATACGAGATATGTTGAAAAGTGAGTTGAACGGAATAAAGAATAATTACATTTAAAATTATAACCTGACACGATGTCGTCAAGTTATACATTGTAAGATGACAGCATGGAGGTCAACAAGCATCTTAGAACAGAAGAGAAAAGATATTCGTGTTAACGCCGCTACAGAAAAACTTATATAAAGGAGAGTTACGATGAACAAAAACTATAAATTACCCGAAGCTATTGAAAAACATTTTCATGCAACAAACGTTGAGGATTCCACTGCATTTCTTTTAACTTTTCACGATGACGCTGTTGTGATTGACGCCGGTAAGAAATATCACGGAAAAACAGCCATAAAGCAATGGAGTGATCAAACGTATTTTGGAGATCATCTACGGCTCGAAATCACAAACGTCGTGCAGAACACCAAAGAAATCGTAGTTACAGCTATTACAGATGGAATTTATGATAAAACAGGCCTTCCTGACCCACTGTACCTGGATTTTCACTTTATATTAAAAGAAGAAAAGGTAAGCATTCTCCGTATCGTTCTCTCGTCAAACAGCAGAGCTATACCGCTGCCCCAGCCCATTGCAGCCTTTTATCATGCATCTGATGTGAGAGACAAGGAATTGCTTACGGACTGTTTTACAGATGAAGCGATTGTACATGACGAAGGAAAGGAATATTTCGGATCAGCGGCAATAAGCGAACACATTATACAGGTGAACACAGAAGCAAAGGTAAGCACAGACATTACAAATTGTGAAGAAAAAAATGACCAAATCATCGTCACTGCGATGCTTTCCGGAGAGTTTAAGGGGAGTCCACTCCCATTAGATTTCCACTTCACCCTTGATGGAAGAAAGATAAAGAAGCTGAATATTATCTAATCGTATATGCATCTGGAGTCAGCCCGTTCGTTCTTCCTATTTTAAGGAGGTTCAAATTAGTGATGATGTACAAGCAATAAAAGAAATGGAGCAACTCGCAGATTGGACAATAAGCGTGTTTTGGTTACTGGAGGAACGAGAGAGATTGGCGCGGCGATCGCCAGAAGATTGCGATTGGCAGGAGCGACTGTTCTCACAGCAGCCAGAACAAGTCCAAACCATGGAGATAACTCATTTAGAACATTGTCCGATGATTAGATATTGAGTTTGCATAATAAATGGGAAGAAAAACTTTTTACACATAGTCAGTTCATGTCTGAGGTCTGCTTGGAGTCAGAGGAATTAAGTAAAGCCATTGAATATATGGAATGGGCGGTTCACTTTCAACCAGATAATGAAGAGATGTTGAAGCGAATTGGGGATTTGTATTTGAGGTATAGTAAATTGGAGCAGGTGTAACAAATGAAGTAATTAAACAACAAAATTTCATTTAGAAGGATAGTATAACTCCCACTCCTTTAGCTGTGGGGGTTAATTTATGTAAAAGATCCAATTCATTTTCCTCAAATCGAGGGCATTAGCTCGCAGCGTGAATATGATGTTAGGCGAAGGGTTCCGTAGAATCCCCTCAATTATTCATATTTCTATAAATCTAGATTTAATTCAATTACAAGTGGCATATGATCGCTGACACTAATCCAATCTGAATATTCGCCAATAATAACTTTTGTCGTTAAGTTCATTAACTCTCCTGAAAGAAAACAATAATCGATATGATATCTTTTTGCTTCATTACGATGCATATAAAATGTCGGATGACTTTCTTGCCCTTGATTCTTATTAAAAAAATAATGATATGCACTTCTTATGTTCTTTTCTTTTAAAAATCTCACTACATCTGAATGGTTTCCAATTCTCCTATAACCATCCCAAATTGCATTGCTGTTAAAATCACCCGCAATAATTGTATTATCTCCTATTTCATCTTCATAATAATTTATAGCATTCCAAATCTGTCTAATATATGCGTTTTGAGGATTGACTTTATCATTCATAGCCCAAACTGCAAATAGTGTAAGGTTGTGCAATCCATCTATTGATATTGGAATAACATATCTGAAAGCCTCATTATATTTTTCATGCAATTTAAGCTTGTATTTAGAAAATGAAAAAATACCGATACCCTTTGAATTATTACTACCAAACCAAAGCACGTCCTTTACCTGATACGGGAATCTATTTAGCTCCAAGAGTTCAGGATTTTCACATTCCTGAATAATTAATATGTCAGGTTTAAATTGAGAAATATATGATATCTTTTTACGAAAAGCCATATTGCAATTCCAACTGACTATTATCATCTCTGATCACACCTACATAATTGATTTATATGCTACTTCGTCTTTCGCTTAACATTCTTGTATCCACGAACCCGAAATCCTTAAGTGACCAACAAGAACGGGTCGGCAGACTTAGGCACGCAGGGTTGTCCTTGCATAAGCTCCTCTGCCAAATGCTTCCCCAGTGACCAAGGGCTTCAGCCCGATGCATGAATATGGTGTTAGATGATCTATCTGCCATCATGAATAATCTAAATAAAACTATAGTATTTATTCTTTGCTATCTCTCGGTATATTAATTCATCCGCATCTTGTATAGGAATTTCATTACTGTAGAATTTCTTTTCCAGTGCAGAAATCTTTGTACCATTAATCTTTGCTATTAGAGCAGGGTTTGCACCGTTTTTTACCATTTCAAATAAAGCAGTATCCATTATAATTTCAACAGGATAGCTGCCTACGTTATCTGGTATCTCAAAGATTTTAAATGTCTTTAAGAAAGTACAAAAATATTCATTTAAGCTCTCCACTCTGAAAGTTTCATTATAAACAAAGTCAAATATCTTATCATTTTCATTTGCCTTTGTACTCTTCATTATTTCAGCAATCTTTACAGAATATTTTAGATCCCTCACTAGACTGTTAGGAATTTTCACTCTAACTCCATTAACAACTAAGAATTTAAAACCCTTTTCGAAATTATTGAATTTCATAGAGCAAATAACTGACTTTTTTGTTGGGGCTACTAAGGTCAGCTTAATAAATAGTCTTAGAACTAGAAATTTGAAGTATTTTTTCTTTTCATTAATACCTTCCATTTGTGATAAATCGTTATTATTAAAGTATCCTTCGAGTAATTCTAAAATATCTATAAGTTCACTATCTTCCCAATAAGAACGATTTGTAGGATTTAATAATTTGTATTTCAATGCAATTTTCTCTTTAAACTCTTGAAATGAAGCAATGTTGTTAAAAATATCATCACAGTATTTTTTACCTACAAGATATTTATAAAAAGCTTTAACTGACTCTATGTGACTTTCCATCGTCCTAATAGTGTTTATTTTCTTCAAACTATTATAGTGACCAATGCAGTTATCAACATCTTCCTTGGTTATACTAATAGGTTGATTTGCCTTGCCAATTAACGATATGTAATCCACAAATTTGGTTACATGATTTGTATATGTCCCTTCTATACTTAAATACTCGTCTTTCCACTTTAGAAGTAAAGATTCGTACATTCACTAAACCCCTCTCAAAATACTTATTAATTTATTGCTGATATTTCATCTAACGTTCTGGTACTCACGAACCCGAGAGCCTTAAATGGAACGCAGCATTTTGTGTCGAGTCCGACGGATTTAGCTTCGTAGGCTGTCACTTGAATAGCTTCACTGCCAAATACATCTCCAGTGACGGATGCTCGATGCGTGAATATGGTGATAGATGATGCTCTCTCCACCGAAAAAGCTAAAAGTTTTAGTTGTTATATGTATTCATTACAAACTATTTTCATATTCATCTAGACTTATTCCGCTTTTTAACTTCCACTCTTTTCTACCATTCACTGAACTGTTTCTTACAACAGCCGCTGCTGCCGAGGGAGATTTAAAGTCGATATCCTTGCACAATTTAAAATAACTCTCACTTTCTGAGGGCTCAAAATATCCATCCTCTTCAAGTTGTTTTCTTAATTTTGCGTAGTTATGGCTAGCAAAACTACTAACATGATCTTTTCGAATATAAGAATCGCTTAGGAGCCTATACGTTCCCTCAATGACAATGAGCTTGGCTTCTTTAATTGCCTCACCTTTAGCTCCTGGTACGTTTAAATAAAAAATGTCACTTTCTTGATTTCTTTTATTTACATCAGAAAATTGAGTTTTAGTAAAGTCTAAAATACCTAAATTCCTCAATAAAAATATAATATTATCATTAAAATCATCCATGTCATCGCATTCAGAAACAGGTAGTTTTGAACCTGGCGGAGTGTTTCCATTAGTCATCTCAATAGTAGTCTTATTTTTAAATGCAATTTCATAGAGCACTCTTTCAAGGTATCTGACATGCGACTTTGTTAAATTGGCATCTTTGCTAATAAATACTACAAAGTCGCTCCACCAATCCTTTTTCTTAAACTGCTCAGATATTCTTTCATTTACTTTATCAGCTTCTCCAATATATATTTTCTTTTGGTAGGATTCTTCAAGTTCAGAGATTAACAAATAAATACCGGGAGAACATAATTCTTCGATATTTTGTAGCAATTGAACATGCTTCCTATTTCCAATATATGCCTTACCTGTCCAATTGCTAAGTTCAGCAGTTTTTAAATTTTTATAATTTTCTCCCATAATATATAACTTGATTGATTTACCTCTCATCAAATAACCCCCATTATTTAGAAAATTGTTTGAGTCCCTGTATCTTTAAAGATTATGTATGTCAGAGCCGTTTCATCTAACGTAATGTTCGCACCTAAAGATTATGCTCTTATTATACTATGAAATGGAAAAATATGACGAACAGTATTCTTTTACTTCCAAACAAAAAGCCTCCGCCAATTCCAATGGCGAAAGCATCTTAAAATTGATTTACGCGAACATCTCATCAATGGGATGTTTGCATGGGTCAATAAACATTAGCTGTGCCTATTTTTCGTTTAACAATTTCAAAAGCCTACTCACTCTGAGGGTAGTAGGGATAGGCATCTTGTTACAAAGTTCAGCGAATATTCTTCATTCAAAATGCGATCATTGAGACTAGGGAAAGCGAACTGTATCTGTTCGAGTAAATACAACAAATTCATGATTTACAGGAATCGAATACGCTGGAAAAGTTTATGCCGTGGGTCGCCTTTCTGTTATTTTACCAACTTATTAGGTGGGGGCTGCTTTACGAACTCACTGGCTCCGTTTCACGTTTGCCTCTCGCCTAGCCACACATATAACTCACCTTTTCGTGTTGTTGCCATTTGGGCACATCCAGGAAAACCCGTAGAACAAGTCCAACGAGGTCTGATCCAGATTAGTCTTCTCCCTGGAAGCACCCAAACATTGATAATACGCGAGAAAAAACAGCGCCTGATGCCATTTCAGCTTAACCGACAGTACTTATATGAGCAAGTTCTACAGCATTTCAACAGCAGTGACACCAGCCGGTGCACGGTCAACCGTTACGTTGTAATCTTCGAAGGAACGCGCGAGTTCCACATCAAGCTTGCGTTTAACTTGGACGAGATTAAACAGCTTATGCGCAGGCGCATTGCCAAGCTTCGTCTCATGCTCAAATACAATAAGCTTTTGCGCGGCCATTTTCCCCCGTGAAGCGGAGCGGTCATGGTCGAACATATTAATTAGCGAGGACCAGAGCAGATCCAGATCTTCTTCGCCAAAATTGGTCTGATTGGCGAGCGGCGCTGAAATAAAGCCCTCAAGCCTGTAGAGCCCGTAAGGCACGATGCTTTTGCGGCCCATTGTGCGCTCTTTGTCTGCATCCTTTTCGTTCGTCACCGCCATGCGGGTAATCGTTACTTCATGCGGCGAAATCGGATCGATGCTTTTGGAGAAGCTCAATTGTACCGGACCTCTTACCTGACCACAGTTTATACCCGTAGTCATAACAGCGCCGAATGCGCGAATATCGTAATATTTATCACACATCCATCTGGCAAGCGTCTGCTGATCTTCTCTTTTTTTTGCGGCCATCTTGTCCGCTTTATTTTCCTTCAATTCCATATCCGGATGCGCCGCAAAAGCTTCCTTGTTCAGGTTGTTTAGGACGGCAGCCTCTTTAACGTAAATCTCGTAAGAACCCTCGTTTTCACGAGCCAGCTCAACATAATTGCGTATTTTGCGCTTAATACAAACATCAGTAACGAGACCACAGCCTGTCTCTGGGTCAAGACGGGGTAAATTTCCAGCATCCGGGTCACCGTTTGGATTTCCATTTTCCACATCATATAAGAGGACAAATTCATAGCGCTTAGTTAAAGGAGTTTTCTCAGTCATTGTGGCTTCCTTCTTTCTCTGTTTGTAATTTTAGATGCTCCGACTGTTCTTCTGTATTAGAAGTATAAAAACTTTGTTTCTGATGATAATAGCCAATTGCAAAAGTCCCCTGTTCCTCTAAAGTAAGGCGTTTGGGCCACTTTTCCGGCAGCGCATTCATCACTTCACGGATTCGTTTGTCGTTATTCCTTCCCCAATTTTCATCTTTGGAGATGTGGTGCTGTGCCAGACTGATCAACCGAGGAAACGCAATCGCTGGTGTTGAGGACGCTGCCCCCCAAAAGCGGTCGCGAATCGTTGCATTCAATTTCAATCCGAGTGCATCACTCTGCGTCTTTTCCAGACAGGCAAATAACCTCCCCAGATGGTAAGACACATTTGTAGATTTTTCATTTAAAGCCATTGTCAATTCTCCCTCCTTAAACTTATTTCCTTCGGCACGAGCCTTCCGCAGTAAGTAAGCTTTAATGAGCGCGGCGCGTTTAGCTCCAATTTTATAACGTCGTTTCTTCGGATCATCTGAATCCGCACGAATGCGATTCATTAATTGGGCGAAAACGGCTCTTGAATAAGGCTGTCCGTTCATAAGTGACCTGAACATCTGACCCTCCATATTTGGTGGAATGTTCTTCCAGTCAAATCCAACTGCCAACTCCCGCAGCAGTTCCCGAATCGTAGGGCTGCGATCTAGTCCGATGATCGACAGATCTCGGTAGTGCTGCCAGAGCCGCTCTCCCATCTCACCCAAAGTTCCCGTATACCAGAAACGAACAGATAGACGAGCTGCGTTAGGAGACAAGCCGAGCACGTAAAAGGTGGTATCCGCTCTTAAATCTGCGAATGTATCCTGAAAGCTTTGTCCGTTCCGTATTCGGGTTACGACGCTTTCAAGTCGGGTGCGTATGCTTTCAGCATCAGCGATCTCCTCTTCGTTATCGTGGTCGTAATCGTTCCCCCGTTCCTGAAACATACCGGTCAGGAAATTTTGCTCAGCCTCCGTCCCGCTATCCGCCCAATACACAACCGTCATGTCGTTCATCCTAACTTTATGCCTTGGATCTGCCAGCAGTCTGTTCAGCACATAGCTGTATGCATCAGCAGCTCGCTTCGAAGTCGGTGCATTGTAGGACTGTTCACGCCCGAAGGATTGAGATGAAGGTTTATCAAAGGAAACCAGTAATGCACCTGACGATTGTGCTCCCTCGACATTTTTTATGGCATTGTGAAGTCTTGTAATCTCATTGCCAGGTACTGTCTCTCCAGTAATTAAGCAAATCTGCTCTCCTGTTGATTTCGAATCTTCAAGCTGACCTCGATAATATTTTTCCCATGCTTGCTGGAGCGATCTGATTTCATGAATGAAGCGGCCAGTTGGCGCATATTTGATTACGACTAGACCGCCTGACCGTAGCTGCTCCAGAACACTATCATCTATCGCCTCCAGTTGCAATGAAAGTTGAACATCATTCCAATTTAAAAAGGATTTTAGAGCCGTACTCTCCGGTGTTTCTTCATCTATTTTACTCAACACATCTTGCCATAGCACGATCAAGCCATCCCGGTACGCCGCCCTCATCCCAATCGCTGCGCCAAATAAATATTCCGCCTTGTCACATAGAAAGTAAGGGGCGATTTGCTTTCCGGGTCGGCCCTGCTGTTTGGGCACATTAAAGCTACTTTTAGCGACCTTCCCCTTTTCATTCACATAAGCAATAACATTGGATACGATTCCGTCCTTCTCCAAGTGAATTTCGAAGGAGACGTCAGCAGACGAATATTCCGGCCGCGGCATCCCGTCGCCTTCCTGCTCAAGTAGTAGCTCGTAGTAGCTGTAAAGCGCCTGCAATATCATCGCACAGCCTCCTTTAAGCGCGGCACTTTAATAATTCCGTCCTTCATCGTCGCCCGGAAGAAATACGGTGTTACCTCTGCGACCTCCCGTTTATCATTAAGCTTGAATATCTGATCGAGTAGCATATAGCCTAAATCGATATCACCCTTATGTACACTCTCTCCAACAGACGAGGCATCTTCCACCAGCTCAAAGCTGACTGGGAACTCCCTCGTTCCAAAATAAGGACGATGAAAACATTGTCCCTGACGGACGCGCCTTAAAAATATGTTGTAGTGTTTCTCTTCACTGTCCTCGGCACCTTGCTTTTCCGTCATCTCAAAATGAGCCTCAATAATGTATTCTACATTTCTAAGCACCAATGCTGCCCTCTGCTGTACTTCTTCGGAAGTGTATATGGCTAGCTTTTTGCCGGAAGCCTTAGACTTCACTTCATTCCTGCGAATATTTTCGAAAGCGATAGGTTTAAGCACATGAATCCGGTCAATTACCCAGCTTATTGCCGGTTTCCAATGTATCGCTTCCAAAATTCCTCTTGCTGCTGAAGGAGTCATAACATCATAGCTCACCCGCTCCACCTTCATCTCCGGCCTTGTAAAACAAGCATAGTCTCCCCATACCCGCAGTTTGATTCCAAATCCCATAGCCATTTGTCCCCCCAAGCATAATTGCATCGTCCTACTTTACATACCAAAGCAATTATGCAATGAAATAAAAACCAATGTCCTGTCTGTTTCCAAATAATTATCTCATCTAGACCAAATCACCCGGCAGGCGTAGTCCTGTCTCAAAACTGTAAAAACCCGCTTCTTTCAGATACAATACGCCTTCAACGCTGTCCAGTACATCCGCCTGTTTCATAGCTGCCAATTCATGTGGGTATACCTGGACCGTATACATCTGCAGTTTTCGTAATGCTGACGAACAGCCTTCTTCAAGCTTATTAAGTTCATCCCAAACGCTATTGCTCCCATTCTTCGTAAAAGGGATAATCACAGCATGCGTGCCGCCCTCAATAAACTGAAAACGATCTGCAATATCCTGGTACGGTATTTCCAAATTGCTGTTTTTGCTCGAAACAAGCGCCAAAATTCCTTTGGAGTCAATGACACTGGCTTCAACCCGGATACGATCTGCTGCCCCGTTCACTATGCCATAGATGCGGTCAAAATATTGCTCCATAGCCTTCAGTGACAACGGACCTTCAGACACAGCGCGAATGACATGCTGCGCTTCTACTGCCGACTCCTTTATCCAGCCTCTTGCGGGCATTCCGTGCGGTTCCGGATAGAACACATACATCTTTCCGAACTTCCGTCTTCTTTCCCGATTGCATCTGCCCGCAGACTGCGCAATGGAATCCAGTCCCGCAAATGCCCTCAATACGACCGGAAAGTCTACATCGATCCCCGCTTCAATTAATTGGGTAGAAATCACTCGGCAAGGCAATTTATCTTTCAGCCGCTGAATTATTTCTTTAAGAACAGCTTTACGATTTGTTGCATACATTCGTCCACTCAGATGATAGACTCCATCGTCAAAATAACGTTTTAACCGCTCCATCAGCAGCCTTGCATGCTTTCGTGTATTGACAATACATAAAGCCTGTTTGTGTTCAGCCATCCATTGTAAAACGGTTTCATCTGTAACAGCGCTCGCTGCATCGCCATGCACCGAAATCTGTACTTGAGCGAACAACCCGGACAATTCCAACGGAGTCGGGTCATCCATAATCTCCACTGTTGCAAAGCCCAGCTTGTCCCATGAGGGTTGTGTCGCAGTACACAGCACGACTGAGCATCCATAGGATTGAACAAGCTCTTGCAGCGCCTGCGCGCAAGGTGCTACATAGCCGCGCGGTATGCTCTGCGCCTCATCTATTATGATAACGGACCCTGCAATCTGATGCAGCTTGCGGCACTTGCTTCGTTTGCTTGCAAATAACGATTCAAAAAATTGTACCGATGTCGTGACGACAACCGGTGAATCCCAGTTCTCAGCACTCAGCTTTAAGCGCAAGCCGACCTTCGGATCATCATTCTCGCCATATTCATCAAAATCGAAATTGCTATGATGCTCCAGCACAGCGTCGGAACCGAGTGCCTCCCGAAATTTTTGAGCGGTTTGGTCTGTAATACTCGTAAACGGACTAACATAAATAATGCGCCTTAATTCGTGCTCACATGCATGCCGTAACGCAAAAGCCAAAGAGGATAATGTTTTACCTCCTCCAGTCGGGACCGACAGCGAGAATAACTTCCTTCCAAGTTTGGCATTTCGAATGCAGGCTGCAAGTATTCTTTTGCGCTGGCGGTTGATTTGGCTATCCTTCACCTTGTCGAACTGCTCCATGTAATAATTGAACCGATTCAGCAGTTCATTAATCGTTGGCTGATTCCGTTCCTCCATCAGCTGCCTTTCTTCATCATTGCTATAGTCTCTTGTATCGATTGAATCGGCATCGACCAGACAGGAGTATAGCATTCTACCAAGGAAGCTGTATTTCCATGCAATATTGTGTTTCGTTAAATAAGTTCCATCAAATGCAGGGAGCGCTTTCTTCTCACATAGTTTTCGATTGATTTCAAGCTCGTCCCACGCATGGCTGTAATTTTCAATTGTGTAGTCCCGGTTTGATAATCGATAGTTGAACGTCCCCTCTTCATCCAGCGCTCCGTAGTTGCGCAGCCCGCCGTGATGGCCAACAATGGCTTGGGCAACAGAGCGAGCTAAATAAAAATCCATCCGCGCAGTACCCACAAAAAGTTTATAGTGCTCAGGCTCCATCAACCATCTCGCTCCAGCCGTGGAATGATCAACATGTACAGATTTGCCGCGTATTCTCTCCTGGAATAATTCAGAATATTTACCCAGGTCATGCAGCATTCCCGCCAGATAACCTAGGTGCCCTGCTTGAAACAGCTCAGCGTATTTCATGCACCTCTGAGCTACACCTTTCGAGTGCACCTTCAGTAACTGGTACTTCTTTGTCTTATGACTGTGTGCATAATAGTCCATTGGTTGCTCCTCCGGGCTTTTTTTAAAAAATATATAAAAGTAGTTTGTGAGAGGCTTTTCCTTGTGCGCTTCTACCCAATTACCCAATACGGATAGTACTCGTTCTACCATTTCGTTCCGTCATAGTACTCAACTGAATACCGTAAGGAATTGTTCCACCAGTACCCATTAAAAATAATGGAACATCTTGAGTGAACTTCTGAACTAATTTAAAAACCTCATTCAGTTCCATTACTAATATTCATCCTTTATAATTGAATAAATGATTTTAGTTCAATCTCATTCAGAAATTATTCCAAAAAAGCTAGTACCCCATTCTCTTTTTAATATTCGACAAAGTTCTCTACTTCCCTTCCAAAAGAACTAAATTTCTCCATATAAAGAACCTCCGGAAATTTTTCCAGAGGCCCATAGTTAACTTCACATCTCTTCATACATTATCATCTATAACAAACCGTCAACTCCACCCTATTCCCTTCCCAATCATAAAAAATCCGCTCCAATAGCTTCTTCAATGCTTGATTCTTCTCTTCACTTGTCACTGCGACGCTCCACAACTCTCTAAACTGCCCTACACGTTCATATATCTGCTCCACAGTAGGATAATCCCCTTCATCTAATACAACCTTCCGCAAATCCTTCAACTCTTCCTCCAGCTTCTGTATCTGCCGTGACCGAACAGCTTTACGCTCTAAAAATACTTGCTTCGTTATCGTGTTCTCTTCATACGATTCATGCAGCTTGTCCAATGCCTGCTTCTTCAACTCCTGCTCTTTGACCTCGATAATGACCTGTGTATCATTGTACCTACTTCCATGTAGTTCAATCTCCCGCAGAATGTTTGGGTCTACATGAATAATCTGGTTATATAGCGTATTGAAAAAATCAACATCCATTACCTTGCCACGCTGCTCACATTTGCTTCTGTCTTTAAAATGGTGAAAGCACATTTCACTCCAATGCTGTCCCTGCTTCTTTTTTTCACATATAACAAGCCTGACAACGGAAAATGCCCTCCTGGAATTTGTATTCAGCATTCTATTCTTAATTAACCGCTCCATTACCGCTTCATGTTTTTCGGCGTTTTCAACTTTTCATGTGTTCCCATGACTTTAAACCAATCTGCTTCAGGTACCTGTTCTACCTGCCCACAATTGTAACGGGTTATGCCATAAGGGATGTAACCAAATGAATCCCACTGAACAGTAGACGTTGCACCGTAATGTTTGACAATCCCTTGCTCTTCCATCCGGCTTAATGTTTAAGGCGTGAGTAGCTTCTTGTTATCCGGCCAACCCAATAGCGATATTTCCCAGGTTTATTCAAAAAAAAAACAGCCTAAAGGCTGTCATCAATAAATATCGCTAGCACTTCTCTCTCCGCACAACCGTATCCGCTTCTTTCAACCGAGGGCATTCATAACAATAACCAATTTCCCCCTCCAACCTATAAGCAAGGCAGCACGCTGCCTTCATCCATACTTTTTGCTCTGGAATCGTGGGATGTTCAATGTAAATTTGCTTGATTGCAAATGGATTTTTGCGAAGTCCAAATGCACTAGTCTTAATTTCACACTTTAGCATCTGAAAACACTCATTGATCCTTGTCCTGCTCACTGGATCAGAGACATCAGCCAATTCTGCTTGCCATTGCGGATACAAAGCATTAGTAATTTGTCCCCATAACTGTATCACATGTACGTTGGCTACTTGAGATAAGGTTTGGATTAGTGGCGTCACCTGTCCCCTATAGAAGAAATCCAGCCATTGCTTATGCCCTTCCACTCGACTTTTGTCTAACAACGGAGTAAATCTCACTTCCTCCATTTTAAACAGAAAAAGGGATAATGCTCACCCTCACATAACTGCACGGTCAGGTTAGACAAGGATAAATCTAGAAGCTGAGCATAGTCACGATAGAGCATATGCTGCATCGCACTGCATACCCCTGCAAACCAGCTCATAAAAAAGGCTGCCGCTGTAGAACGCTCTCTTGCGTGAATAAGCCTGCCATAAGCATCAATCAGCTCTTCCATCCGACCAGGCTTTAATAAATCCAATGCCGGGATAGCAAGCATAGTGTTTTCATGGTCATGCAATGTTAGATAAAAGCTCTCTTCCAACTGCTGAAAGTCCACTATGCTCACACAATTTCCCTCATTACTTTTTATGACTTTCAAAAGCACCCACAACATCATCCATAGCATACAGATCCGCTAGCGGAGACATTCCCAAGTTAAACCATTCTTTACCGCCCACCATGTACACCTGATCTTTCTTAACAGCGGTCATATTTTTCCAAAGGGAGGAATTTATCATGGCTTCATAACGGTTTTTCACTTCGACACCTTCATCGTCAAGCTGCAAAATAATATGGTCCGGATTATATTCCGGTATTTTCTCCAATGAAATCGTAACACTGAGTTCACTTTGCGGGAACTCTTTGACCGGCTTAAGGCCTAACGTTTTATGAATAAAGCTGCCACGATCAATGTTTTCTCCGTAAATGATAATCTCTTTGGACCTAATCATCATATACATCACAGTCTCATCCCCAACTAAGGAATGAAGCTTTTCTTTTGCTACCTTTTCTTTCACCTGCAAATCTGCAATCACTTTCTCAGCCTGCTCTGGTTTGCCAAACACGTCAGCTATATCCCTTAATTCGTCTCTCCAATCATCACGCTGTGGCAATAACACAGTGGATGCAATCTTTGAAAGCTGCTCATAATCCTTTTCGGACCACCAAACTGGAGCAATAATGAGATCAGGCTGATTCGCCAGAATCATCTCAAAATCAGGTGTTTGTGCAATTCCCATCTTTACTGTATCCTTCAAGGGTTCCTTCAAATAATTAGGGAACTCTACATGATAGTTTTGGACAGCAACCGGTTTAACGCCAAGCGCATACAGAAAATCGGGATACACCACGGATAGCGCAACGACTCTTTTAGGATCTACAGGGATACTAACGTCACCTTTCAAGGTTTGCAGCACACGTTGTTTTGAATCGCCGCCTTCGTCTGTCCCGCCTGTATTATTTTTTGGAGCATTTGATGCTCCACACGCTGCGCTTACCATCATTACGAATACGATCATGACTGCTACAAATATACTCCGGTGCTGCTTCATTTTTCTATTGTCCTCCTGAATGTGAGTAATCGATGACAATCCCAATTAAAAATGATTATCATTCTCTGTTAATAGGAGTATAGATGAATTTGCATCCATAAAACATTGACAATACCGACATTTTTTTATGTACGATCGCGCCATAGCTTTACTATTTCATCTAATAGAAGGTCATGAGTAAACGCTGCATACTCAATCCACGGATAGGATGGAAGAAAATCCACTTTACAGGTTTGCACTGCCTTAAGACTGCGCCATTCTTTCGCCTCCAGCAGTGTTCTCCAGTTGGATTGAGATTGTGAATCCTCATCTATAATGAATAATAATCGGTCCGCATCCAAATTCACGATATCATGGAGTGTGATCTGCTCATCCAACCGAGTGACGTCTTGCGCCGGCAGCATTTGCAAATCATCGAAAAACACCGCACCTACGCTACGCTTCCCCAAAGCATAAAAAAGATCAGCCGTAATTCTTACAATGAGCAACCGGTCATCCTTAATCGTAGACTTCACCTGTTCTCGTACAAAAAGAACTTTTCGCTCATATTTTTTAAGCCATGTCTCAGCCGCTACTGTCTTGTCTAAAAATTGTGCAAGAAGGCGTAGATGTGTGCGCCAATCATGTTTCTCCCATGGTACAAAATAGGACGGAGCGATTGTACAGAGTTTGATTTGTTCCTCGAGCGCTACCATGGAATCAATTCCTATAATAAAGTCAGGCTCAGCTAACCCAATTTCTTCTCTTTTGGTCAAAGGATCCGAGCTTAAAGGCCGTAAAGAGTCTACTTCATACTTCCGCTTGAAATAATCTGTCCATGGATGATCTGCCGGAGCAGCATATGGAATGATTTGCAGGGCAATAAGCTGTCCTATATTAGGAAAATTGTAGGCAACGATTTTTCTTCTGCTATTTTTCATGAATTCCGCTGGCGGCACACCCGATATTTGCTTGAATTTGCGGCGAAAATAAAGATCATCCTGATAACCAACATAACGTGCAATATCCTTCAGTCGATTGGAGCCACCTGACCGCATCAGACGTTGCGCCTGTTCAATGCGATAGACAGCCAAATAATCAATGGCGCTGCAGCCATACTTTTTCTTAAATAATCTCATAAAATGACGGGTGCTGATCCCCGCCACCTTAGCCAATTGATCGATGGTCAACTCTTGTTGGTAATGCTGCTCCATATAACTTTTTACATGCTCAAGCGCTGATTCAGTGCCATGATCTTGTACAGTCAGAGCATCCTGCATGAGGTTGAACAATAGCTCCTGAAACAAAATTTGACCTTTAAAACGAGCCAAATAATCCTGCTTCTGCCAACATTGACGGATCTGTTGACATAAAGAAAGAATAGCAACCGGAGATTTCGCGGGCACCTCTCCCTTTACCGGAAACCTGCTGCTTTTTCCTAAGGAATGAATGGCATCCTTCTCACCGTCCATAACATCAAACCGCATATAATAAAAGCCCCGCTCATCCAATGTATGTACAGTTACTTCAACGAGCTGACCAGGCACACAGACATAGACATTCCCTTGACGAAGCTCGATGAACCTGCCATCAATCATTAGTTGCCCTTGACCGCTAGCAGCTACAAAAACAAGATGAGACTCAAGAAATTGCAGTCTTAAATTCCATCTGTTGTGTTGATTATTGATGTACTCTATATCCTTAAGCTTAAAGCTCAGGTCATCAAGTACGGCATATTCTTTTTGTATCTTCTCCAACGAATCATCCAAGCAAGCTCACCGTCCTTGTTCCAGCTAAACCTATTGTAGCGCACATGCTTAACAAAATAAAAACAAGTCGGAACAGTGATCCTATCCTTTCTCTAGATAATCCATTGTAGAACAATGGTATATCGTAAATTCAACGAATGGCTCTACGCCAGTTCTTGAACCTGCTTGGTAATGGGGATAAAAAATACAGCTCGTATCCATCAGGATTCGGCTGTATTTTTGCTCTTATTTCTCCACGTATCAATCGGTAATGGTACTTGTATAATATTCGATAATGTCTTTCCGGCGGATAATACCGATAAAAATCTGATTCTCGTCAATCACGGGAACAAAGTTTTGGTCGGCAGCCAGTTCCAGCATATCTTCGAAATCTGCATTGATCGACACACATTCATTGTGTGTCCGGCATTTGATTTCATGAACCTTTACGCTATCGAGGTTATGAAAACCGATGCCTTCCGTATACTTCATTTTCCACAACAAGTCGCCTTCGGAAAGAGTAAACACGTACTTCCCATCCCCGTCGATGACAGGAATAGCTGTATACTGCGTCTTTTCTAATATTTCAAGGGCCGCCTGCAGGTGGTCGGTAGAATGAATATAGGCCACTTTATTTTTGGGAAATAAAAAATCGGATATTTGCATCGAACGCTGCTCCCTTCTGCCGAATCCCAACATCTTGAGTGTCGAAAGATAGATGTGTATGTATCTAGTTTAGCATACCCCGGCAGTCAATAAAAACCCCATGTCTACAACAAGCTATTTGCGACCATATATCCTATAGACACTGTGCAGTCCTCCACCTTAACTTAGTTACTATTAATAGGCACAGTATCTGGACACGGGAAATATCCTTTTCAGTTATCCACAGCTATTAACTCTTGCTTATAATTCCTGCAGAAATCATAAGCCCATAGCAGCAGAGCAAGTCCGCTTACCGCTGCCCCTAACCAGCATACTCCCCTCCATCCTGCCCAGGCATACACCCCTGTTGAAGCAATTGAGCCTGCTGCGCTGCCAATAGAATAAAAGATCATATACGCCGCAGTTAATCGGCTTTGCGCCTCGGGACGAGCCTTGTAGATTAAGCTTTGGTTCGTCACGTGTACAGCTTGCACCGCCAGATCAAGCAGGATGACCCCAATCACAAGAAAACCGATAGATCGGTATAGGAACCCAATTGGCAACCAAGCCATCAACAGAATCGCCAAGGAAATACCAGTAACCCATCGAGCATAACCGAGATCTGCCAATCTGCCGGAGAAAGAAGCCCCGAGCGCCCCCGCTACACCGGCAAGCCCAAACGCTCCAATTGCAATATGCGACAGTGTCAACGGCTCACTGCTTAGTGGCAGTACCATCGCTGTCCACAATATACTGAAGGCTGCAAAGATGAGCATAGCCAATAAACCACGGATTCGTAAAATCGGTAGTTCACGGTACAGCTGAAATACGGATAAAAAAATACGAGTATAGCTGAGTCGGATTCGCTGTGGTTCCTGTTTAGGAAGGAGAATATACAGCAATATACTGCCAAGTAAAGTGAGACCAGCCGAAAAGAAATAGACTGAGCGCCAGCCCAGCCAGTCGTTCAGTGTACCTGCAATCGTGCGGGCAAGCAATATTCCGATTACAATGCCGCTAGTAACAAGCCCGACGGTGCGTCCCCGATCCGATGGAACACTGAATGTGGCAGCGGCGGCCACCATCGTCTGGGCGACGACAGCAAGCAAACCAACAATTGCGATTCCGACAAATAGAACGGAAACGGATGAAGATACCGCTACCGTACATAAAGCCCCGACAGACAGGAGCATCTGAGTTGCAATCAGCTTACGACGATTGAACAGATCCCCCATGGGAACCAGTACTAACAATCCAGCCGCGTAAAAAACTTGTGTAACCGTCACAACGATACCGATCGAGGAGGGCGCAATGCGAAAGTCATGGGCGATAGAATCAAGCAGAGGCTGCGCATAGTAAATATTAGCGACAGAGAGTCCGCTGCATAAGGCCAACAAAAGAATGACGGGACGAGTCAATCCAGTGTGAGCTGATGAGGAGCTTTGGTCTAGCTGAGAAGACATCATATTGAGGAACACCTTTCTAAAATGAAGTATCCGATTTATTTTGTACCAATCGGTATGTTATATGTTGAGTAGAATACGCCAATATTGGAGATTGTGTCAACAGGAATAAAATGAGCTGCGAAGATAAACTCAAAGAAATCCATCAAAACCACACGATCCTATCCGTTTCCTAAACTTTCGAACCCTATTGAGTTCATAACAAACTTGACACCAGGATCATCTAGACTTACGATATATTCAATACTGAATGATACAAAAAGGTGATCCTTATGGTAAGACAACGTGAATTTGATACAGAGAAGGCTCTCAATGCGGCGATGTATATTTTTTGGGAAAAGGGATTCGAAGCGTCCTCGCTCCGTGATCTGACAGGCGGAATGGGCATTCAGCGTCCCAGTCTATATGGAGCGTTCGGGGACAAGCAGGAGCTGTTCGAAGCTGCATTGCGGCGGTACAACGCATGGCATGCTTCTCAAGTGAGATCGCGGCTTCAACGTGGCGTTTCCGTTAAAGCCGCTTTCCGGGAGCTGTTCGAGCAAATCGGTTTAGAGGAGAATAAGAAATCCGAGATTCATCGGGGTTGCTTTTGCATTAATACGATGGTCGAGCTTGCTCCGCATGATTCCAAATTTGCCGTACTGACGCGTGAGCATCAAATGTATTTGGCTGCTATCTTCAAGGAAGTCATCGAATACGGACAGCAAAAGGGGGAGCTATCTGTAGGGCTTCATGCCGAAGCACTTGCCCAGTCCCTTGTCATATCCATGATCGGACTGACTGTCATGGTTAAGTCAAAGCCAGATGAAGCGTTCATTAGGCAAAGTATAGATATGACCTTATCCTTATTGGATGGCGGAAAGTAAGACACTAATAAAGTCGCATACCAAAACGACCGTCCTCGATAACGCTATCGAAGTACGGTCGTTTTGCGACTCTAAGTTATAGTATATGAATAGCTAGCTTATAACACCGCCGAAGATCCGCCGTCAATATTAACAGCCGTACCCGTCACATAGGACGCTGCAGCCGAGACGAGGAATGTGATCACTTTCGCAGCTTCCTGTGTCTGTCCAATCCGACCCAACGGGATTCCGTGACGGGGATCCGCTGCGAACTCGTCCCACGTAAGCTCCGGCGCCGATGCCTTCCACATCCGCTCAATCTGGTCACTGCGGATCAGCCCAATACATACCGCATTGACACGAATATTGTCCCCTGCCAGATCCTTGCTCATTGCCTTGGTCAGTGCAAGTCCCGCTGCGCGGCTGACGGATGTCGGAAGAGACGAAGCCGATGGCGCTTTTCCTTTGATCGCCGTCACATTCAAGATCGCTCCGCCTCCCTGGCGGCGCATATACGGTATAGCGGCTTTGGAGCTATGTACCGGACCAAGCAGCTTCAAATCCAGATCCGTATCCCAGCTCTCCGAGCTGACCTCCTCGAATGGCTTTGCCGCGGACGTACCCGCGTTATTAACCAGAATATCAACCGCGCCAAAATGCTCGGCCGTACGCTCTACAGCGGCCCGCGCTTCTGCCTCTACGGAGATATCCGCGGAGATGACCAGCGCCTCGGCTCCTGTCACTTCTTTAATCCGCTCAGCCGCTGCCTGCAGCGATTCCAGATTGCGTGCTACGATAGCGAGCTTCGCCCCTTCCGCAGCCAGCGTCAGCGCCGTCTCCAGTCCGATTCCTTTGCTGCCGCCCGTAACAATCGCTACTTTATCTCTTAACCCTAGATCCATGGTCACAGTTCCTTTCCACCGTAAAGTATATATAATTATTCCTATCATATCACAAAAAAAAGCTGACCCCTTAAGGTCAGCGGAACATGCCCCACAGCTTCAGCAAATGGAACGTATTATTAGGATCGATCTTCTGCGCAAGCACAAAATTAATGATCTGATCCTCCTGCGTCTCGGATAATTTCTCCTGAAATATGACAGCGGCTGATTTCACCAGCTTGCGTACTTTGACGCGGTCCTGCAAGTCGTACTTGGTGACATGTCCAAGCAATTGCCTGATGCGGTCCTTCACAACAGGATTTTTCATCTTCAGCTTGACGCGCTCGACTAGCTGCGGCTTAATGCCGTAATTCTGGTAACTCACCGGCTGACGCACCTCCGCTTCGGCATTCCTTCTCCATAGTTCCACATGAACTAACTATATGCCGAAGGGGCGCAATAATTGCCTAGTCCAGCTGCTCGCCTTGAAATAATTGATCCTGCTTAAGGATGCTCCATAGTCGCGAGAAAGACTCGTTGCTCCAGAAGTCCTCCCGTTCCGTCAGCCTGCCCGCATCCTCGCGTGCAATCTCCAGCACCTCATAATCGGCCACCATATCTGCGACGCGGAATTCCGGCAGACCGCTCTGCTTCGTGCCGAAGAAGTCGCCGGGACCGCGCAGCTCCAGGTCGCGGCGGGCTACTTCAAAGCCGTCAGTCGTCTCCGTCATGACCTTCATCCGCTCACGCCCGTTCTCTGACTTCGGATCGGCAACAAGTACGCAGTAGGACTGCTGCTCGCCCCGGCCAACCCGTCCGCGCAGCTGATGCAGCTGTGACAGTCCGAATCGCTCCGCATCCATAATGATCATCAACGTAGCGTTCGGCACGTCAACACCTACCTCTACGACGGTCGTCGCAACAAGCACATGCGACTCATTGGCGCCGAATTCTGACATGATTTCATCCTTCTCCGCAGCCGTCAGACGGCCATGCAGCAATCCGATCTTCAGGTCGGGAAAGGCTTGTTGGAGCTGCACATACTGATCAATCGCATTTTGCACATCCAGCTTTTCCGATTCCTCAATAAGCGGACAGATTACATATACCTGCCGCCCCGCAGCAACCTCTTTGCGGATAAAGCCGAGCACACGGTCCATCGAACCGTGCTTCACCCAATACGTTTTAATCGGCTTTCGTCCACGCGGCATCTCCTTCAGTGTCGAAACATCCATGTCGCCGTAAGCCGTAATAGCCAGCGTCCGCGGAATCGGAGTTGCTGTCATGGTCAGTACATCGGGATTCATCCCCTTGTGCCTCAGAATACTGCGCTGATTCACACCGAATCGATGCTGCTCATCCACCACGACAAATCCAAGGCTTCGGAAGAAAACACCTTCCTGAATGAGCGCATGCGTGCCCACCACGACATCGATAAGCCCCATCTGCAAGCTCGCGAGCAGGTCTCTGCGCTTTCGCTCCGTCAAGCTGCCCGTTAGCAGTCCGACTTGCAAGCCCAAACCTTCATACAGTCGCTGGAGCGACTTAGAATGCTGCTCCGCTAAGATTTCCGTTGGCACCATAAGCGCACCTTGATGCCCTGCCTTAACCGCGCCATATAGGGCGATAGCCGCCACGACCGTTTTGCCGGAGCCGACATCCCCTTGCAGCAGACGATTCATGCTGTAGCCCCGGCGCATATCCGTCAAAATTTCGTTGACGACCTTCTTCTGTGCGTCCGTCAGCTCGAAGGGCAGCGTCGCGGCGAAGGAACGGATCGTCTCGCTTTCAATACGGAAGGCAATACCGTCATTTCGGACTCTGTTCAATGAGCGGTACGCCTGCAGCTTGAGCTGGAAGAGGAAAAGCTCCTCATAGACCATCCGTTTGCGCGCTTCTTGTCCTTTGCGGAAGTCGCCTGGCATATGCAGCAGCTTGAATGCTTCCGCGCGTGTCATAAGCCGGTGCTCTTCTACAAGCTCATAAGGCAGCACTTCCTCTACCATCGGCCCATACTGCTCCAGTGCCGCCGCAATCATCTTCCGAATCCACGGCTGCGTAATGTTGCCGCCGATGGAATAAACGGGTTGAAGCGAACCCGACTTCGAGTTTTTGGAGCTGTCGGGGAACTCAGAATCCGATACCGTAATCTGCAGCCGGTGCTGCTCCCACTTTCCAGTCAGCATAATTTCACGGCCCGGCGTCAGCTGCTCCTTCAAGAATTGGCGATTGAACCATACCGCGGTCACAAGCATGCCGCCCACCTCAATCTTGCAGGTTAGCCGCGACTTGCTTCTGCCATAGCGCTGCATGATGCCATTGCCGCGAATAACGCCCAGTACCGTCGCTTTTTCCCCGTTTTTCACTTCAGATAATTCACGAACACGGTAATCCTCATATCGAAATGGGAAGTACCCCAATAAGTCTGCTATTGTGCGAACGCCAAAGGCGTGAAGCTCCCCTTCTTTCAGAGCGCTCACGCCTTTGAGTTGTCGAACTGAAATTTGTTCCAGCTTCATCATGCCTCACTCACACCCTGTAGACGAATACGGCAGATGTTCCCGGACCCGTATGTACTCCTATGACTGAGCCGACTGCCGTATAGCCGACTTCCTTCACATTAATGACTTCCTTGACCCGTTTGCCCAGTTCGTCCGTCAATTCTTGATTGTCTGTCTTTGCTAAAATAAGGCCTACCGGCTCGTCGCCGAACTCTTCCTTCAACATTTCGGCAATACGTGCCATCGCCTTCTTGCTGCCGCGCACCTTATCTACGGAGTAGACGCCTCCATTCTCATCAAGCGAAAGAATCGGCTTAATGTTCAGGATAGATCCGATCAGCGCCGAAGCTCTGCCGATACGGCCACCCTTATGCAAGAACTCAAGACTGTCCACAAGAAAGTAAACTTTTAAATCCTTCTGAATACGCTCAAGCTCCTCCAATATCCGTTCCTTGCTCTCGCCAGCTTGCGCCATCTCAGCCGCTTTCACGACCTGAAGACCGATACCATATGACGCGGACTTGGAATCGACAACCGTCACATCAGCCTCGCGTTCCAGCATGGAATCTGCAATAAATGCGGACTGGTAAGTACCGCTCAGAACAGAAGCCAGATGAATAGAGATAATCGGCGAATCCGGGTCCTCCTCCAGAAGCTGCTCATACAGCTCGGAGAATTCAGCAGGCGAAGGCTGGGATGTCTTCGGAAGAACCGGCGAAGCTTGCAGCTTTTCGTAAAACTCGTCAGGTTGGATCGTGATTGAGTCCGTATACGTGTCTTCCCCGAACAGAACCTTAAGCGGAACCATGGAAATACCGAGGCGCTCGCGCACCTCTGCCGGTATATCCGATGTACTGTCTGTTACAATGCGTACTTTCCCCATCTAATCCCCTCCAAAATACGATTATGCGACATCTATTCTACCGCGAACAAATAAGGATAAAGCGGCTGTCCACCATGCTGAACCTCGATCTCAAGATCGGGATAATGCTCCTCTGCCCATTCGCATATAGCTGAAGTCAGCTCTGCTGTCGCCTCATCGCCAGTCAATACGGTCAACAGATCACCGCCGTCCGTCAGCATGCTGCCAAGCAGGCCTTGGCAAGACGCTAACAGATCCGCATGAGATACGACAATCGCCTTCTCCTTAATACCGATATAATCGCCTTCATGAATCGTGACTCCATCGATAGAAGTATCGCGCACAGCCTTCGTTACTTGCCCCGATACGACGCCTTCCGCTGCGCTCTTCATCCATGCGCCGTTGCGCTCCGGTGTTTCATCTTCCTTGAATGCAAGCACGGCCGCCAGGCCTTGCGGAATGGTGCGTGTGGGAATAACGGTAATATGGCGATCGCTTAGCTCCGCCGCTTGCTCTGCTGCCAGAATAATATTGCCGTTGTTCGGAAGCAGGAAGATATGCTCTGCGGACAATGCGTCGATGGCCTTCATAAAGTCTTCCGTACTTGGATTCATCGTCTGTCCGCCTGAGAGCACCGTATCTACATCGCTGCCCAGGAACAAATCCGCAATGCCATCGCCCATCGCTACAGCAATAATGCCGTATGGCGCTTGCTCGAATACTTGACCGGGCGACACCCCGGTAAGCGCTTGTCCCGCCAGCAATTCTGCCGAAGATAGATCCGCTCCGCTGACAGGCACGCCAGTATCATGTTCCACAATGTCGCGATGCTGCTCACGCATATTCAGAATGTGAATATCCGTCAGCTCGCCATAAGGGAGCGAGGCATTAAGCACATCGCCCGGTTTGCGGGAATGGACATGTACCTTGATAATATCGTCATCGGTAATGACGATAATGGAATCGCCGTCCCTCTCCAGAATCGCTTTGTAAGCGGATTCATCAAAAAACATCGCAGTGGAACCGGTACGGGTACGATTAATAAAAAATTCCATGTCATATAAAAATTTGATATCTTCCGTAGACAAAAGAGATTGCGCCGAGCTAGACTCTCCTCTTCGCACCACGTTCGCAGCATTGGGAACAGCTACCTGTTCCGGCATAGCCGCTTCCGATGGCAATTGGTACAGCTCCTGGTAGCCGCCAGACTCGCTCGCGGTCAGACTGCGGACAAAACCTTCGTAGATAAATACCAGCCCTTGTCCTCCGGAGTCGACAACGCCAACCTGCTTCAACACCGGCAGTAGGTCCGGCGTGCGTTGCAGCGCTTCATGCGCCTTCCGATGGACCTCAACCATCAGATCGGTCACATCTGTTGCCCGTCTAGCATATTGAACGGCATGCTTGGCCGCTTCTCTTGCAACGGTCAGAATCGTCCCTTCAACAGGCTTGACTACAGCCTTGTACGCCATATCGACGCCATGCTGGAACGCTGCAGCTACCTCCACTGCCGACGCTTCACTAAGCGCGGAAAGCGATTTCGAAAAACCTCGGAACAACTGCGACAAAATAACGCCGGAGTTGCCTCGAGCGCCCATCAGCAATCCTTTGGATAGGGCTTCCGCCGCTTTCCCCACGTGCTCGGACGGCTTGCTGCGAAGCTCCCTGATGCCGGAGCTCATCGTTAAATTCATGTTCGTACCTGTATCGCCGTCTGGCACCGGGAACACGTTAAGTGCATTCACATGTTCCGCGTTATGCTGCAACAACTCTGCTCCCAGCAACGCCATTGCGGCAAAATCCGATCCGTTAATTGAGCGCTTACCCAATGAAAATTCCCCTTCCTGCTACCTGGATACCCTTACGTCTTGTACAAATATATGGACTTCATCCACTTGCAAGCCAATAACGCTGTTGAGCACATAGGTAACTTTCGATTGAATGTTATGCGCCACTTCGGAAATCTTCGTTCCGTAGCTTACAATAATGTGGAGGTCAATATGCAGCTTATCATGCTCGCGCCGAACCTCAACGCCGCGGGACATGTTCTCTCTGCCAAGCAACTCCGCAATGCCGTCTTTCAAGCCTTTGCGTGATGCCATGCCGACGAGTCCATAACAATCCATGGCTGCGGAGCCAGCCAGAACGGCGATGCAATGGTCCGTCACATGAATAGCACCTAACTCCGTATTCAGTTGTAATGTCATGGCAATGCACTCCCTTACTGTATATTATGGACTATGTACTATTGTACTATAAACATGTCCGTTATTGAAGTCTGTTCGTGAAAATGCCGAACAATCCTTAGAATTGGGTTGAATAGGTGCTTTGTTTATGATACGATATTCGAGTGTGTTCAATGATACATGTGAATGTGAAACGAACGTTGAAAACCCATTTTTAAACTAACGCTTACGTAGGGAAGTTTGCTTCACAAACTTCTAAGTGTATGCTTTCGTAGCGAAGTTTGCTTCACAAACTTTTAAGGAGGTGTAGTCATGTCCCGCAAATGTTATCTGACTGGCAAGTCGCCGCGTCAAGGCAATAACGTATCCCACGCGAACAACAAAACTCGTCGTTCTTGGGGCGTTAACGTGCAAAAGGTTCGCATCCTAGTTGATGGCAAGCCAAAGCGTGTTTATGTGAGCGCGCGCGCTCTGAAATCTGGTAAAGTAACTCGCGTATAAGAATGGCTAACGCCATAGACAAAAGCACCTGAATCTCAGGTGCTTTTATTTTTTCTTGCCATTAAACTCAGCCGGCGGGTGTCGGCGTCGGGATCAATTTTTTTGGAACGTGTTCAAGATCGCCTTAACAAACCCGCCCAGAAACTTCGGCAGCTTGATCGTATAAAATTTCATGCCTTCATCCCTCCTCAGACACGCTCATGAAATGGTTCCGTAACACATCCTGCGCTCATGTAACCATCCTATGCAGAGGATCATTGTCCTATTCCATTGCAAGCGCTCTAAGTAAGGGGATTACAGTGTTCCCGTCAAAAGTTCCGGGTTCTCCTGCGCGAAGCGATACACGACGATACTAAGAATCGTAATGAAGCAGAATACAAGCGTCAGCGCGAAAAAGAGCACGCGCATGCCGACAGTCTCGAATCGGCGAAAATACCGAATGCCGATATATAGGGCAAGCAAAGAAAAAAGAAACTTCACAAATCCATCAATCTGCGTAAATATGGCCATGCAGATCCCAGCCAGCAGCGCATGAAACATTACGATCAAGCTGGTCTTGATAGTTGCGTTCATTTTTATCCCCCTTGCCTTAGCGCTGAGATCGCCGCCGCCCGGTCTTGTTCTCCGAATACGGCATTGCCGGCAACCAGCACGTTAGCACCGGCTTCGATAATCGCTCCAGCCGTCTGACGGTTGACACCGCCATCTACCTGAAGATGAATGTCCTTATGGCCGCGCTCCTGAATGAGCTCCCTCACTTGACGAAGCTTCACAAGCGAATAAGGAATAAACGATTGACCGCCGAAACCAGGATTCACCGTCATGACCAGAACCAGGTCAAGATCATGGATAATCGGCTCCAACACGGAGACAGGCGTTGCCGGATTAATGGCGACTCCCGCAGGCAGCCCCTTCTCCTTAATCGCATGGATCGTCCGATGTAGATGGACACACGCTTCCGCATGAACCGTAATCCGGTCAGCTCCGGCAGCGATATAATCAGCCAGAGACAGCTCCGGACGTTCAATCATCAGATGAACGTCGAATGGCAGTGTCGTAACAGAACGAATCGCTCCGATGACAGGTGGGCCGAAGGTCAGATTAGGAACAAAGTGGCCGTCCATCACGTCGACATGAATCCAGTCGGCGCCAGCCTTTTCCACAGCCTGAATCTCCTCGCCCAAACGTGAAAAATGGGCCGATAATATTGAAGGGGCGATAATGGTCATAGTTGTCAGTACCTCCGTTTAATCTCTTTCATCTCTGATAGGAACAGAACGTAATGATCGTAACGGCTTTGCTCGATTTCTCCCGCTTCCAGTGCAGCCAGTACGGCACAGCTGGGCTCATGGACATGCGTGCAGCCGCGGAATTTGCAATCCGGCGACAATTCTCGCATCTCAATAAAGCAATAGCTTAAATCATCAATGCCCAGCTCGCCGAAGTCCAGTTGGCTGAATCCCGGGGTATCTGCGACATAACCGCCGTCAACGTTGATCAGCTCGACATGTCTTGTCGTATGCTTGCCTCGCCCTAATCGATTGCTAATTTCGTTCGTCTCCAGCGTCAAGCCAGGTACGAGTGCATTGAGGAGCGATGACTTCCCGACGCCAGACTGGCCGGCGAATACGGCAAGATGGCCATTCAGCCGTTCTTTCAACTCCTGAATGCCGGCTCCTTTACGAGAGCTTGTCCCGTATACCTCATAGCCAAGCTTGCGATAGATGCGGTTGACGGAAGAAGCAGCCGAAGCCGCATCTTCCGCGAACCCTCCCTCCGTCTCCAAGTCCTGCTTGCTCAAACAAAGTACGGCAGGAATGCCTGCATGCTCAATATGCACAAGAAACTTATCCAGCAGCTGCAAGTTCAAGACAGGCTCCGTTACAGAGAATACAAGAATGGCCAGATCAATATTGGCTACCGGAGGACGGATCAGCTCAGAAGAACGGGGAAGCAGTTCCTCTACTGTGCCTTCCCCATTCTCCGTCAAGCTGAATCGCACTTCATCCCCTACGAGCGGCGTCAGTCCCCGCTTCTTGAATACGCCACGTGCCCGGCACTGCACAGTCTGGGAATCAGGGGAGTCTCCTTCGGACCGGACATAGTAATAGCCGCTGAGCGCCTTGACGATTCTGCCCAAAGCCTGCTCTGTCTTAATGTTCTCCTTCGTTTTCGCCATGGCCTAAGTCTACCTCCGCATTTGCCGGTTCTTCTGGAATGTTGGTTTCAACTGGCGGCGGGGTTGCACCAGGAATGTTAAGCCCCGGCGATCCATCCAATTGATTGTAATTGATATTGACGGCATCTACGAAATGTCCGTCACGGTATACCGTTACCGTTGCCACCGTGTCCGGCGACAGGACCAAGGTCACCGGAATCGTAACCGTTCCGTTAATGGAACGCGTCTCGCCCTTCACATCTCCGCGGGAATCTGAATAGTCGATTCTAATTTCGCTTGGCTTATCCAGGCTGGCCGGCGAGATGGTGACATTATAGGACCCGCTCTTGGCATCAGACGGAATGCCGGAGCTCACGGTCAACTTGATTGAGGTACCCTTCGGTATTTTGTCAGACGGATCGGCATTGTCTACGCTTATAATATGATCCTTTGCGTGAATAAAGCTCGGGGCGTATGAGATATCGCTTTCTTCCAGTACAAGCTCCATCGACTTCAGCCATTGCCGCGCCGCCGACAGCTTATAATTAGTCAGATCAATCATCTCGACCGTCTCGCGGCCGATGCTGACGACGAACGTAATTTCCGCCTTTTCGGGATCGAATTGCTCGCCGTTTGCTGGCGTCTGCTCCAGAATCTTATCGACATCTTCCTCGCTATTCTGCTGCTCGATTCGAATACGGTCATCTGTCACCCCAAGAGCATGCAGCTCCTCCTTGGCGATCTTAATAGACTGGCCGACATAATTTCTTATCGTCGACATCTCCGGACCATCGCTAACGGTCAATGCGATCGATGTACCCGTCTTGACCTTCATATTTCTTTTGTTCTGCTCTATGACCTGGTCCTTCGGAACATCTCGGCTAGGTTCTCTGGATACCGGATCTTCAATGCGCAAGCCTACCTCTTCGAGCTTGGCTTTGGCAATCTCCAGCGTCTCGCCGACAACATATGGTACAAGGACCTCTTCGGTCTTGAATTGATTAAGCAACCAAATAAAACCAATAATGATTAGCGCCAGCAGAGCCAGAGTTACGCCGACGACAATAAGCGGCTTCTTCCACCCTTTTCCCTTGCGATCGTTCTCTTCTTGCCACTTCACATTCGTATCCGTTGTGCTTGGTTTTGGCTCTTTGCGGTCGTTATATGAATGATTGGTCACAGAAAGCTCGCCCCCTCGGATTGCCGGCATGACGCGCGTCTCCTCCATGTCGCTGAAATGCGAGAAGGTAGCCTTTGGCTCATTAAGTCGATCCGGCCGCAGACAGGTATCCAGATCAAGCAGCATTTCGTGAGCGGAGCCGTATCGCTCGCTCGGATTTTTGCGCATCGCCTTCAGAATGACATTTTCCACGCTCTGTGGAATATGCGGATTGACCGTACGCGGATCCTCGAAGGTTTCCTGCAGATGCTTCAAAGCTACGCTGATCGGACTTTCGCCGAGAAACGGCAGCTTGCTTGTGAGCATCTGGTACAGTACGATGCCCAGTGAATACAGATCGGACTTCTCTCCCGTGTTGATGCCTTTCGCATGCTCCGGCGAGAAGTAATGTACGGACCCGACGACAGATCCTGTCTGTGTAATGGTCGTGGAGCTGGCTGCGCGAGCAATACCAAAGTCCGTTACCTTCACCCGACCGTTGTTGCCAATAAGTATGTTATGAGGCTTAATATCGCGATGTATAATATGATTCTGATGCGCATGATCCAGCGCATCACAGATTTGCACAGCGACCCGGACAGCCTCTTCAGCCTGAAGCGGCGCCCGCTCCTGAATGATTTCATTCAAGTTGCTGCCTTCCACGTATTCCATCACAATGTAGTGCGTATCTTCCTCTTGCCCCACATCATAGATACTAACGACATTGGGATGGGACAGGGCAGCCGCGGATTGCGCTTCCCTGCGGAATCGGCGAATGAACTCTTCATCATTCACGAATTGCTGGCGCAGCACTTTTACGGCGACATTCCGGTTGAGCAAGACGTCATGAGCCTTGTAGACAAGCGCCATTCCGCCGCCGCCGATTCTAGACAATATTTCATATCGACCGCCTAAATCATGTCCGATCATAGTGAGCCCTCCTCCCGATTAGCGTCAGCAGCTTCCTGCAGAAGCACGACCGTCACATTGTCGTCTCCTCCTGCTTCGAGCGCCAGCCCAATGAGATGATCCGCCTTGCCTTCGAGCCCATTCTCCTCGCCCGCAACAACAGCATGCATCTCTTGCTCGCTAACCATATTGGTCAGACCGTCACTGCATAACAGCAGTACATCCTCCGGAGACCATGCCAGCGATTGGACGTCAATCTCAACCTGCGGATCGGTTCCGATGGCCCGGGTGAGCACGTTGCGACGTGGGTGATTGGCGGCTTCCTCATCTGTTAGCTGACCAGACTTCACCAGTTCATTAACTAAGGAGTGATCCATTGTAAGCAACTGAATCGACTCCTTGGTCACCCTGTAAGCCCTGCTGTCGCCGACATGCCCGATTACAGCGCTGTTCGAATGAATCAGAGCAGCTACGATGGTCGTACCCATATTGTGATACTGCTCATTACTAGCCGCCATCGCATAGATCGTCTCATTCGCCTCGCTTATGGCCTGGCGGATCAGCATCTTGCCTTCCTGCTCCGTCAAATCAGGCTTCGCGGCACGCTGCTCCATTAAGCTGCGGAAGGCGCTTACCGCCATTTCGCTGGCGACATCGCCGGCCTGATGGCCGCCCATGCCGTCAGCGACAATAGCCAGCGTGACGCCGTTATCCAACTGACCAATCCAAGACTGATCTTCGTTGACATGCCTGACTCGTCCGACATTACTGCGGTTTGCCGTTAACAATGGTTCATCACCTCGTCGTGGACTCCATATGTTTCGCTCTCAATTGGCCGCAAGCGGCAGCGATATCATGGCCTTGCTCCCTGCGAATCGTCACGCTGATCTTGTTGCGCTCCAGCACGCGCTGGAATTCGAAAATATCCTCGCGCGGCGTTCGAACATAATTGCGCTCGGGCACATGGTTGACCGGGATCAGATTGACATGGCACAGCATGTCTTTCAGCACATCAGCCAGCTCCTGGGCATGCTCGGCCTGATCATTGACTCCGCCAATCAGCGCGTACTCGAACGTGACTCTTCTTCCCGTCTTGGCAATATAGTAGCGGCAAGCCTCAATGACATCCTCAAACGGGAATCTTCTGTTGACCGGCATCAGCTTGGAACGAAGCTTGTCGTTCGGCGCATGGATCGACAGCGCCAGATTAATCTGTGTATTCTCGTCGGCGAATTTATACATGCTTGGCACGATACCGCTTGTCGATACCGTAATGTGACGCTGGCCGATATTCAGCCCTTTCTCGTGTATCATGTTCCGCAGGAATGTCATCGTTGCATCATAATTCTCGAACGGCTCGCCGGAGCCCATAATGACGATGCTTGATACCCGCTCGCCGGTCGCGTCCAGCATCTGCTGAGCAGTTACGACTTGGGCCACAATTTCACCAGCGGTCAGATTGCGCTTCAGTCCGCCAAGCGTGGAAGCACAGAATGTACATCCAATCCGGCAGCCGACCTGCGTCGTTACGCAAATACTGTTGCCGTAATTGTGACGCATAATAACCGTCTCAATCGCATGGTTGTCATGCAATCCGAATAGAAATTTAACGGTTCCGTCTCTGGATTCGAATTTTGTAATTTCGGTTAGCGTGACAAATTGGAATTGGTCGTCCAGCTTCTCGCGAATCCCCTTCGACAGATTCGTCATCTCCTCGAAGCTCTTCACCCGCTTGACGTAGATCCAATCGAACAGTTGGTCCCCGCGGAAAGCAGGCTCGCCGTTCTCTTTCATCCAATCTCTCAATCCGTCTAACGTATAATCATAAATAATCGGTTTCATCTCATCACACCTGTATTTTATTGTAGAACAGCCTCATCTATGACAATGCTTGTATTTCAGGGGCTGTTGTCGATTTATTTTACCACAAACGCCCAACCTCAGCCAGAAAAGGCGTCAGAGTGCCTTTACCATACGAGCAATATAGAATCCATCGCTGCCGAAATGCTGGGGCAGAAGCTGCAATTGACCGTCAAATTGGTCTCCGATAACGCCTGCATCACGCAGGTTGCTCAGAACAGTCTCCGGCCAGTCCGCATCCAGACTGAACTCCGGATGCTCCCGCAAGAATGTTTCAATCTGCGCTTCATTTTCTTCCCGTTCCATCGTACATGTACTATAAACCAGCGTGCCTCCAGGACGAACCAACCCGCTCACACGGTGCAGAAGCTGGCGCTGCAGAGCCGCAATCTCCGAGATGTCGCCTTCTGTTTTCGTCCACTTGATCTCCGGTTTTCTGCGAATAACGCCGAAGCCAGAGCATGGTGCGTCAAGTAAAACCGCATCCATAGACTCTGGAGCGAATCGTTCCGGCAATTCGGTCGCGTCGCCCACTACGGCCTCCACATTGCGCAGCTTCAGCCGCTCTGTCTGAGCGACAATCAACTCTCGTTTATGCGCATGCAGATCGTTGGCCCATACTTTTCCTTTCCCATCCATCAGCTCTGCCATATGCGCGCTCTTGCCTCCAGGGGCAGCGCAGCAATCCAGTACTTTCATACCCGCCTTCGGGGAGACAACCTCAGCTACGAGCATGGAGCTTTCATCCTGCAGGGACCATAGCCCTTGACGGAATCCATCCGTCTCAGCCAAATTGCCTCCTCCCGTTACGACGATACCCGAAGGAGCAATGGCAGAAGGCTCGGCATGAATGCCGTTATCGCTAAGCTCCCGGAGTCTGTCATTCCGATCTGCGAGCACAGTATTGACACGGATGCTGGCATGAGGCTGTTCGTTGCTTGAAGCGCATATCGCTTCAGCCTCTTCAAGTCCGTATGCAGCAACCCACCGCTCAACTAGCCATTCCGGGTAAGAATGTCTAAGCGCCAGCGTCGCAACTGGCGTCGCCGCCCTAATGCTGGAGAGAACCAGCTCTTCCCGGCCCCGGTCAATGCTGCGCAATACGCCATTGACCATGCCGGATATTCCGGAATGCCCTCTCCGCTTGGCAATGGTGACCGCTTCGTTCACCGCCGCATGCGTCGGAATCCGATCCAGGAACAGCATTTGGTAGGCGCTTAGTCTGAGAAGCTGGTGAACCCATGTATCCAGCTTGTGAAGCCCTTTGGAGACAAACTTGGACAGCCAATGGTCAAGCGTCGCTTGACGGCTTATTGTGCCGTATACAAGCTCCGTTGCCAGCCCTGCATCCTGTCTGGACATTCCGGATTCCTGCAGCGACCGGTTCAGCTGAATATTGCTGTAAGCGCCGGAGTCCGCTACCTTCACCAAGATGTTGAGAGCCAGCTCTCTTGGCGTTACGGCTTTGCGCTTCGGCGGATCGACCTTCCCTCTGTTTCCGCCGCGCCCGCTTGGTCGGCTCTGCTTTGTGTGTGATGTCTTACCGCCTGCCTGGGCACGCTTGCCTGACGGACGGCCGTTTGCTTCGCCGCTCATCGTTCTTCACCTTCGCCGAACTTGGTGCCCGGCTCAATCCGTGCTCCCTTGATCCATTCCCCTACGGCCATCGCACGCTTGCCGGCCGGCTGAATTTCCTTCAGCAGCAGCATGCCGTCGCCTGTCTGTACTACGATGCCATTCGCATCAGCAGATACAATTTTGCCCGACTCTGCGTTCCCGCTACGTCCCAGAACAGGCTCGCATTCACGAATTTTGAACACTTCTCCGTTCAAATAAGTAAATGCTCCTGCCATAGGAGACAGCCCTCTCACTTGGTTGAACAATGCTCTTGCCGACTTGCTCCAATCCAATCTTTCATCATCACGATTCAAATTGGGTGCGTATGTAGCTTCTACCTCGGCTTGCGGTACAGCTTCCGCTGAACCATCGATGATGGACGGAAGAGTCTCGCCTAGCAGCTTGGCTCCAGCAAGGCTCAACTTGTCGAACATCGTACCCGAGGTGTCCTCATCTAGAATCGGAAGAGCGACCGAGCTGATCATATCGCCCGTATCAAGTCCTTCCGCCATATACATAATCGTAACGCCTGTCTCGGATTCCCCGTTAATAATCGAGCGCTGGATCGGTGCACCTCCACGGTACTTCGGCAGCAGCGAGCCATGCACATTAATACAGCCGAGACGTGGAAGCTCCAGTACAACTTTCGGCAGAATCTGTCCATATGCGGCCGTCACGATCAAATCCGGCTTATATTCCGCTAACTCAGCCACAGCCTCCGGGTTTCTCATGCGCTCCGGCTGCAATACGGGTATACCAAGCGATAACGCCGCTTCCTTGACAGGGGGCGGCGTCAACGTTTTTTTGCGGCCCTTCGGCCGATCCGGTTGTGTTACAACAGCAACTACTTCATAACCGCTAGCTAGGAGCAATTGCAGAGAAGGGACGGCAAAATCCGGCGTCCCCATAAATACGATACGCATAAATCTATTCGCCGCCTTTTCTCGGTCTGTCCGAGATATCATACACGCTCTCAGCCAAATCCGTGAATAGAATGCCGTTCAGGTGGTCAATCTCATGCTGGAACGCACGCGCGAAGTATCCGCTGGCATTCACAGTGAGCTTCTCCCCGCTGCTATTCTGCCCTTCGACCACGATGCGGTCGGCACGCAGCACATCGCCGTTCAGGTTCGGGATGCTGAGGCAGCCCTCCGGACCAAGCTGCTCGCCCTCTTGCTCTACGATTACCGGATTCACCATCTCGACCAACCCGTTCTCATCGCCTACATCTACGACAATCACTCGCTTGGAGATGCCAATCTGAGGAGCAGCGAGACCGACGCCTTGCGCATCATACATTGTCTCCGCCATATCCTTCAGCAGCTTTTTCAAATTGTCATTGAACTTGGTGACCTCCTTGGCTACCTCGCGCAATACCGGATCCGGTTCTTTCACGATCAAACGAATACTCATGTTGTTCCCTTCCTTTACTGGATATCTATGAACTTTTTATAAAATGACTTGGGGATCGACGTCCACGCTGAATGTCACGTTTTTTTGCGGCGGCCCCTCCGTAAACGGCTGGAGCACACGGCGGACGAGAGCGGATGCGTCAATGCTACCACGATATTTTATCACACATTGAAAGCGGTAGCGATCTTTCATTCTAGCAATCGGCGATGCGACGGGCCCCAGTACTTCAAGCGCCCTTGGCAGCCCGCTTCCGAGCGGAGCCAGCAAGCCCTCATGCTGGGCCAGTTCCCTAAGCTCGGCAGCGAATCGGTCGCTAACGGAGATCAGCAGCGGAAGCTGCTCATGCGACATCGTAACGAGCACAAGCCGACAATACGGCGGGTAACCCATCACCGAACGGTGTCGAAGCTCCTCGCCTATAAATGCGGCATAGTCATGCTGCTGTGCAGTCGTTATCGCATAATGCTCCGGCGTATAGGTCTGAATAACGACTTCGCCCTCCAGCTCATGTCTGCCGGCCCTGCCGGCCACCTGGGTAAGAAGCTGGAACGTCTTCTCCGCTGCGCGGAAATCGGGAAGATGAAGAGAGGTATCTGCGGCAATTACGCCTACTAACGTAACATATGGGAAATCCAGTCCTTTGGCTACCATTTGCGTGCCGAGCAGCACATCAGCTTGTCGCTCGCCAAATCGCTTAAGCAACTTCTCGTGCGCATGCTTCTCTGTCGTGGTGTCTACATCCATTCGGATGACGCGAATGCCAGGGAACAGCTTGGCTAGCTCTTCCTCTACACGCTGCGTGCCCGTTCCGAAGTAGCGAATATGCTCACTGCTGCAAGCGGGACATTCCGTAGGCGCTTGCTCCGCATGACCGCAATAATGGCAGCGCAACACTCTCGTTTTCTGATGATAGGTAAGTGAGATATCACAATGCGGGCAAGAAGCCGTATGACCGCATGAGCGGCACATCACGAACGTCGAATATCCTCTTCGATTAAGCAAAAGCACGGATTGCTCACCGCGCTCCAGCCGCTCCTGAAGCTTCTCATACAGCTGGCGGCTGAACATCGAGCGATTGCCGCCGCGCAGCTCTTCCCGCATATCGACAACGTCAACCGTCGGCATAGGACGTCCTCCGACGCGCTCCGGCATCGGCAGCAGCGCCGAGGCTCCGCCATCCCCATGTGGAGCAGAGCGCTTCGCTGCCGCGAACGATTCCATGGATGGCGTAGCCGATCCCAATATAACGGTTGCGCCATGATGGCTCGCTCTTCTGACGGCTACATCACGTGCATGATACTTAGGACTCTCCTCCTGCTTATAGGACGACTCATGCTCTTCATCTATAATAATGAGGCCAATATGGTCAAAAGGAGCGAATATGGCCGACCGGGCGCCGATCGCCACTTGAGCCCGTTTGCTGCGGATTTTCCGCCACTCGTCGAACCGCTCTCCACTTGACAGGCGACTATGTAGAACAGCAACCGCTTCACCGAAACGGCCCTTGAAGCGCTCCACCATCTGCGGAGTGAGTGAGATTTCCGGTACAAGTACGATAGCTTGGCGCCCCTGCTCCAGACAATATTGAATCGATTGCAAGTAGACCTCGGTTTTGCCGCTCCCCGTTACCCCATGGAGAAGCATCGTTCTGCCCTTGCCTTCGTCCAATGAGGCGATAATTCGTCCAAAGACAGCCTGCTGACCATCCATAAGCGGCAGGGGCTGTGTGCGCTTGAAGCTGCGATCCCCATAAGGATCGCGTCCGCTCTCTACTTCTCTTAGCTCCAATAAGCCTTTCTCCACCAAAGCCTTAATGCTTGCCGCCGATGCGCCGGATGCCTGTACCATCTCCTGCAGCGGCATAGCCTCTCCGCGTTCATACATGAAGGAAAGCGCCTCGCGCTGCTTGGCCGCCCGGGATGGGATCTGCTCCAGTGCAAGCTCCAGGCTGGGCAAAGTCTTCGGCAAAAACACCGTAAGCACCTTTTTCACCGACAGCCTGTCTCTAATAGAAGATTGCTGAATAAGCGTTCCATCGCCAAGCGCTTGCTTCACTGCACGAACATGCTCCGGAAAACGCGCAAGTAGAGCGTCCAGCTTGACAAGGCCGTCGCCCTTATCCATCCATTCCACAAGCTCTGCAGGGAGCGCATCAGCGTCCGTCTCATCCGCCAAGCCGATCCGCTTCTCTTCTTTGCCCTTCAGCGCAGCCGGAATCATCGCCTGCAGCGCTTGCGTCCATGAGCAGCAATACTTTTCACTCATCCACTGCGACAGCTCAATCATATCGGGCAGGAAGGGAGGCACAGGGTCGAGCAGCTCGGCAATCGGCTTCACACGCGTCATGTCTACAGAAGCGGACTCCGATATGGCAATTACAAATCCTTGCAGCACCCGCCCGCCGAAGGGAACGCCTACACGGCTGCCCACCTCGATCCAGGACTCCATCTCCATGGGTACTTCATAATCAAACGGCCGATCCGTCTGGCGGCTCGGCACGTCCACAATAACCTTAGCAATCATGACTGGCTTCCACCGCCCGCAGCAATCCGCTCGCTAATCAGTTCCATCAATCGAACCGCTGTCGCTCGCTTGGACATTAAAGGCAAGGCTTCGACAAGTCCCTCCGGTCCGTATACCTCTACCGCATTCGTATCTCCGTTGAAGCCGACGCCATCTTGACTTACATCATTCGCAACAATTAGATCGCAATGCTTTCTTTGCAGCTTATCCATGGCATGCCGCTCCAGATATTCCGTCTCCGCCGCAAATCCAACCAAAAACTGATGCGACTTGCGCTCTCCGATAGTCGCCAAAATATCTGTCGTTCGTTCAAGCTCCAGGACGAGGCTCTCACCCGTTTTCTTCAGCTTCTGCTCATGGACAACAGCGGGTCTGTAATCCGCGACTGCCGCCGCTTTCACCACGATATCCGCATTTTGGAACTCATTCACAACAACGTCCAGCATGTCTGCAGCTGATTGCGTCCGAATGACTTTCACACCCTTGGGAGGCTGTTCAGTCGTGCGTCCAGCCACAAGCGTAACGTCTGCTCCCATCAATTGTGCTGCTTCCGCAATCGCAAATCCCATTTTGCCCGAAGAATCATTCGTCAAATAACGGACAGGATCAAGCCGCTCCATCGTTCCGCCTGCGGTGATGAGCACTTTTTTGCCTTTAAGCTTTTGATTTTGCGTAAACCACGTTTCGAGGGCTATCACGATATCTTCAGGTTCAGCCAGTCTGCCCTTTGCGACATAGCCGCATGCAAGCTGGCCCGTTCCAGGCTCCACGAACATTGCGCCGCGCGCAGCCAGCCGCTCCATATTGTCCACAACGGCCGGATGCTCGTACATGTGCACATTCATAGCCGGTGCGATCACAATGGGGCATGTCGCGGCAAGCAGCGTCGTACTGAGCATGTCGTCCCCGTGTCCATTCGCCATCTTAGCCATGAAATTCGCTGTGGCCGGAGCGATCACGATCAAATCAGCATGGTCAGCCAGATGAATATGTGTCACAACCTCGGGATTACGCTCGTCGAATGTATCTATATGCACGGGATTGCGCGACAACGTCTGCAGCGTCAGCGGCGTAATAAATTCGGTAGCGGATTTCGTCATCATGACATGTACGGTTGCTCCGGCTTGAACGAGCTTGCTGCATAACGCGGCTCCTTTATAAGCGGCAATGCCTCCGGTGATGCCTAATATAATTGTTTTCCCTGCTATCATGTTGCCCACTCCTATTCCGTCAAGCACCCACCTTCGATATGGCGGATAGCGCTTACCATTCCATTCGTTCTCTTAGGCTTAATATATGTGAGACATGATGTCTGCCGTGCCAAGCCATATAAGCAAGTAATGAGGATAATTTCATCTGGCTTCCCTTCTCGGGATGATAAAATTGTTTCTCGAAATCGGGCCGCTCCATCGATCGCAGCAGCAGCGACGTTCTCGCATGCAACCCGTCAATGATAAGCAAGCTTGTAACCGGTGATGCATTCAGAGTATCTGCCGTTATCACCCATCGTTCCTCATTAAACGGCTTAATTGTCGGATTAGATTCGGTCAAGGCCAGCTTGAATCTGGAGAACATGTTCATATTGGCATCCGCAAGATGATGTACAATTTGCCGGGCGGTCCAGCCTCCCGTTCGATAAGGCACATCCAATTGCTCATCATCTAAACCTTCGATAGCCGCCCTTAATTCACCGGGCAACTTCTCAACCTCGTTGATCCATTGCTCCATTTGCACGGTCGACATGCCTTCAAACACAAATTTGCCATTGGGAAAACGCAACTGCTCCATAATAAACTCCTCCTCAACGTTTTGTGGAACAAAACTGACTTGTTAAGCGCTGGCCTTTCGTTTTGCAAGACAAAACTTGCTTTATGAGCACCTGGCCTAAAGCTTGGTAAGCTATAACAGCTTCGAAAAGCGGTCTTCAGTTTTGCGGTACAAAACTAGCATCATATATTGCTGCTTGGGTCATGTGTACAAGAGCGCGATGCTTGTGTGTTCGGCAAGATACTTAGATGTTGCATTGTGCGATGAGTGCGATTCGTGTAACTGGCGGAGCAAAAGCGCAGCGGAAGATTTCTCCCCTTATCATATCATAATGCATTTCAAAAACTAGATGTTGGACATGTCAACCATTCATCCGACTGCTTAAAAAAGGATGTAATTTATAACTCCTATAGATCCAACGATAATAATCAGAACGATCAGAAAGGCTACAAAGACGGTTTTTGCGGTCGAGCGTTTCTGATTCGTGTTTTTCAAAGACTGCACTTGATGCTCAAAAGCATTCAATTGCTGCTTCAGCTCCTGAATATCACGCTTCTCATCGGACATTGGATCACCGTCCCCTGACAGAATAAGTTTGATTCATCCTATATCTTTCATTAAGACGTACGACTCAAACGACAAGTTGACGAGAAGTGGGTTATTGCGTATTTACTTAGAATTGTCGCGATATTCGCAGAGCCGCAATTTCCATCTGCAGTCTGGGGGGAATTAGTGTTGTCTCACGACACTATTGCGGCGCCCCAACTAACTCCGGCCAATCAGCGATTTCTCCACAACGCTATTTCGTCTATTACACTAATCTAGACCATTAGAATCCATGACCTAATGCCACCATCACAATCCAAGAACCCACTACGACTTTTTGCTGCTTCTAACCGCTATCTGGAGCTCCATATGCTCATCGCTTTTGGCCGCATCCAGCAGACCTCGATAAGACTCCGTTTCCATCCCGTAAAGAGCTATTTTCCCTTCTTCATTGTAATGCACGCCCCATCCGAACTTTTTGGGAAGCTGGGAGGCTCGCATGCAGGGATGGCTTTTGCTAAGCAGTTCGTCGCGCAAGCGGGATCGCTCATCACCCGGCATATTGGGGTCAAATCCCTTATGTCTCCAATACACCTCGAATAGCTGCTCCTCAAAGGTGAAACGGTAGGGATGATTGGCCAGAAGCTCATACTGAATGACATGCGCAGGCTTTCCTTCTCGCTTCGCTACAGGCTCGACCCCTTCGAACACCGGACAGTCGGGCGCAACCGCAATAAATATATTTGTCCAATGTCTAATCATAACTATCGGCTCCTTCGGGGTTGCTTAACGCTCAAACGCAATTGCGACAGTACTTCTTCTTTTGCCTAAATACGTTTATCGATGATATGGCTCTTCGCCTTAACTTCTTTCCTCAGCTCTCTAACTTCTTCTGTCAGGACGTCCACCTTCTCCGACAAGCGGGAATTGTTGATTGCACTGCGAACCACTGCGTAAAAAATCAGGTAAAACAACACTATTAAAATAACAACAAATACCAAACTACTTATACTCGATGACAATTCGTTCAATCTCCCGTCTATTACACGTTTCAACACATAGGTGACTGATCAGACAAAAAAGAGGTGCATCCCTGTCTCCAGTTCACACCTCCAGTCTTGATCAATCTGTCGTACTATTCGTCTTTCGCACCAAGTGATTCTACATGAATGATATCGCCGTAAATTTCCTCAAGCGCTACGCCAACATGCTTATGCGAACGCGGGTTGATCAGCTCCGACTTCTCCCCATTGCGCAACATGCGCGCTCTTCTGGAAGCGGCTACGACAAGCGTGTATTTGCTGTCTACCTTCTTCACCATTTCGTCAATGGATGGATACAACATTAGACATTCTCCTCACTCAAGCTTTCTCGATTGTGGTCTTCATTCCCGTAACATAAGGCATAAAGCGTTCCCTGCGGCAGTGTTCTGCAATCACGATGCTTCGAATCCGATCACAAGCCGCATCTATCTCATCATTAATAACGGCATAATCATAATGGCTAAGAAGATTCATCTCCTCAACGGCGACGTTCATGCGGGTATTGATAATATCCTGCGTCTCCGTGCCGCGCCCCGTAATACGCTGCTTAAGTTCATCCAGCGATGGGGGCAAGAGGAAAATAAAGATTGCCTCAGGGAAGTTTTTCTTCACCTTAAGCGCACCTTGAACTTCGATTTCCAGAATGACATCTTTGCCGCCAGCAAGCGTACGATCCACAAAGTCACGAGGAGTCCCGTAATAATTGCCTACGTATTCTGCATGCTCCAGCAGTGCGTTGTTCGCGATCATATCCTGGAACTGCTCTCTTGTTTTAAAAAAGTAATTAACGCCTTCAACCTCGCCCTGTCTCGGTTGCCTGGTTGTGGCCGATACGGAATAAACGATCTCCGGCATTCTTGCACGAAGCGCGGTGCATACCGTTCCCTTTCCCACTCCAGCAGGACCGGACAAAACAATTAACAATCCCATTTGTTCCAAACTCCCCGTACTATTCGTCGTTATCGTCATCCTTGGTAGATAAACGATGGGCAACCGTCTCCGGTTGAACCGCAGATAATATAACGTGATCACTGTCCGTAATGATAACCGCGCGAGTCCGGCGGCCGTATGTCGCGTCGATCAGCATGTGTCGATCCCGTGCTTCTTGAATGATTCGCTTGATTGGAGCCGATTCCGGGCTCACGATCGAGATAATGCGATTCGCAGATACAATATTCCCGAATCCGATATTAATGAGCTTAATAGCCAAGCCAGGTCCCCCTCCGCCTACGGTCCTTCTATGCGCAATGATAGCCGATTTCCAAAAAACGACAGACCATTGCTCTATTGTTGACGAAAAAATGAATGAGCATACGTACTTCCTTTACCGTCCGCTCCAACTTATGCCTTATTTTAATTGATTTCTTCCCTTGGAACAAGCAAAAGTTAGGCAGCATCCATAATTCGGCTCTTCGCTCGCTATTGTTTTGTCTTTTCCCACACGTATTGCGTAAGCTGAACGGCCATGTCATAGAACATAAATGGCGTGATCAGATAGATGCCATTAAAGTGCTGCAACGCACAATCCAGCAGTTCTTTTGCGATCTGAACGCCCTCAGCCCGACCTTCCGGACCTTCAAGTCCAGCCATACGGGCTCGGACTTCATCCGAAAGCTGAATACCCGGAACTTCGTTATGCAGGTATTCCGCATTGCGTCCGTTGGCAAGCGGCATAATGCCGATAAAGACAGGCACACTGAGATGCTTGGTCGATTCCGCGATTCGCTCGATCAGACCCGTATCATAGACAGGCTGCGTCATAATGTAATCTGCACCAGAAGCAATCTTCCGCTCCAGCCGCTGAACAGCCTTGTCCAAATGTTTGACGTTCGGATTGAACGCCGCGCCAACGACAAACTTCGCTTTCTGCTTCAGCGGCTTGCCGGAGAAAGCTACCCCTTCATTCAACTGCTTGATCATCCGAATCATCTCGAAGGACGTCAGATCATAGACCGAGCTGGAATCCGGCAAATCTCCGAATCTAGCAGGATCTCCCGTAACAGCGAGAACGTGATCGATGCCAAGCGCATCCAGCCCCATCATATGTGACTGCGTGCCGATCAAATTGCGGTCGCGAGCTGCGATATGGACGAGCGGACGAATGTCTACCTTCTCTTGCAGCAGGGCGGCAAGCGCGATGTTGCTCATGCGCGTAACGGCAAGCGAGTTGTCCGCCATTGTCACGGCATCCGCCCTCGCCTCTCTCAACGCTACAGCGCCCTCCATAAACTTACGAATATCGAGATCGCGCGGCGGATCAAGCTCCACGATGACCGTATGACGTTCCTTCACCAGATCGACCAAAGTCGGCTCTTGGTGAATGTCTCCGAAGGAAGCTTGTTCGGCTGCCTTCGATGCAGGTTCGTGAACAACCGTCGACTGGCGTTTCGCTGCGGCAGCCGCTCCCGGCTGAGGAACGTAATCCGCAAGCGAAGCTGCCATCGCAGCCACATGCTCCGGCGTCGTGCCGCAGCAGCCGCCGATAATCCGGGCGCCGCGGTCCGCGAACTTGCGGGCGCATTCCGCGAAGTATTCCGGCCCCGCAGAATACGTATATTTGCCGTCTACATAATCCGGAATACCCGCATTCGGGTAGATGGAAAACGGCAGGGCAACCGGCGCATTGATGGAATCCATCGAGCGCATAATGCCGTTAGGGCCGCTGCGGCAGTTGAAGCCGACCACATCGGCCCCCAGTTCCTGCAACTGGTTGAACGCGTCCGCCAGCTCAATCCCGTCCGCAGTACGTCCAGCATCTTCTACCGCAAATTGACAAATAACCGGAATATCCGTCAGTTCGCGCGCGATGCGCACCGCAAGCTTCATCTCTTCCAGATCATAGAACGTCTCGAACAACAGTCCGTCGACGCCTTCCTCGATCAATACCTTCATCTGCCCTTCATACGCGTTGATGACGCGCTTCGTCCGCAGATTTTTCCGCTTGCCGTCGCGAATCGAGCCTATCGCTCCCACAACGTAAGCATCCGCGCCTATGGCGGAGCGTGCAATCCGCACACCTGCGCGGTTAATAGCTTCCATCTCATCCTCCAGCCCATGCTTCGACAGCTTCTCCAGGTTGGCGGAATATGTGTTCGTCTCGATCAGTCTTGCGCCCGCTTCATAGTAATTGCGGTGCACGCTCTCGATGACTTCAGGTTTAAGTACATTGAATTCTTCATAGGAAACGCCGACAGGGAACCCCATCTGATACAGATAGGTTCCCATGGCTCCGTCGCCGACAAGGATACGCTCTGCGAGCGCTTCCCGTAGATTTGGTCTTCTCAATTGTTCGCCCATACAGTCACCCTACCATTCTCCGCGGAAAACTTCCGCGGCAGGCCCTGTCATATAGACGTGATTATCGTTCTCGTCCCATTCAATCAGCAAGTCTCCGCCCTTAAGGGAGATGGTTGCTGTACGGTCTGTCGCTCCGGTCAGCACGGATGCGACAAGCGTCGCGCATGCCCCGGTACCGCATGCAAGCGTCGGTCCTGCACCGCGCTCCCATACTCTCATGTCGGCTTGCGAACGTGAATTGACCGTTACAAATTCAACATTGATCTTGCGCGGGAACATCGGATGTGTCTCCAGCTTAGGTCCCCACGACTCCAGATCGAAGCCGACTGCGTCATCCACATAGATGACACAGTGCGGATTGCCCATGGATACAGCCGTGAATGTAAACTCGCGGCCGTCCACTTCGATCGGATGCTCAATGACGCGATCAGCATCTACAGTAGTCGGCACTTGCAGGCCGGATAGAATCGGCTCTCCCATATCGACACGCACGGTTTGCACGTTGCCGCCTTCTACGGTCAGCTGTACCTTTTGCACGCCTGCTCCAAGCGTCTCAACCGTAATCTCTTTCTGATTGGTCAGTCCGTTGTCATAGACATATTTCGCCACGCAGCGGATCGCGTTGCCGCATTGCTCCGCCTCGGAACCGTCGGAATTGATAATCCGCATGCGGAAATCCGCCTTTTCCGAAGGTAGAATATAGACAAGTCCGTCTGCTCCGATACCGAAGAAACGGTTGCAGAACGATTCAGCGAGCTCTGCTGCATTAGCTGGAAGCGACTGCTCTCCCGCTACGACGATAAAGTCATTGCCTAATCCGTGCATTTTCGTGAAGTTCATCTATCGATCTCTCCTTATAGGCCCAAAGTATGCTAATCTATCATCATTCCTATTAGCATACCGTAAAGGAAAGAGAAACGCTATTCATAATTTGCATCAACATTTGCACTATTCCACGTTATCTGGCAGCCGTCTGCGGGCCGAGCGGCCATTTGGAATTTGTCTTTGTTTTGCCGGATTTGCCCAGCACGCTGCCAATACCCATCACGAATGTCGGAATTCCTGCCGCTACGAATACAAGACACCATTCACGGAATCCAATTGGCACCGTCTTGAAGATCGGCTGCAGCGCTTCAATATATAGTACACCCAGCATAAGCAGCAGCGACGAGAGAACCGCCAGCACCAAATATTTGTTTTGGAACGGATTGCGGTGGAAGATGGAGCGCGAGCTGCGGCAATCAAAAACATGAATCAGCTGCGCCATAACTAACGTCGCGAATGCAACGGTCTGAGCTTTCATCAATCCATCGGCCGTACCCGCTCCCTCACGAAGCGTAATCCAAAATGCCCCTAGTGTACAAATCCCGATTAACACGCCTCGGCTAATGATCTTCCATCCCAGTCTGCGGGCAAATATATTTTCTTTGGCTGAACGCGGCTTCTGCTGCATCAGATCCTTCTCCGCCTGATCCACCCCGAGCGCCATGGCCGGAAGCCCGTCTGTCACGAGGTTCACCCACAGGATCTGAATCGGCACGAGCGGAAGCGGCAGACCTGCCATCATAGCCAGGAACATGACCAAAATCTCGCCTACATTGGATGCCAGCAGGTAACGGATAAATTTGCGAATGTTTTCGTAGATGCCCCTGCCTTCTTCAATGGCTGCCACGATGGTTGAGAAGTTGTCATCGCTCAGGACGAGCGCTGATGCTTCTTTTGTTACGTCTGTCCCCGTAATGCCCATGGCAATGCCGATATCCGCCGCCTTAATCGCGGGTGCGTCATTGACCCCGTCGCCCGTCATGGCCACGACATGCCCTTTGCGCTGCAGAGCCTTCACGATACGCAGCTTATGCTCCGGCGATACACGCGCAAAGACGTAAGTATTGTCCACCAGACGATCCAGTTGCTCGTCTTCCATGCCTTCCAGTTGCCTTCCGCTCATTGCAATGCCGCCGCGCGGCATAATGCCAAGCTGACTGGCGATCGCTTCTGCCGTCAGTTGGTGATCACCTGTGATCATAACCGTTTTGATACCCGCTCTGCGGCATGTCGCAATCGCGTCTTTCACTTCGCGCCGCGGAGGATCGATCATGCCGGCCAAGCCTACAAATATAAGATTGTTTTCGGCATCCGCTTCCGTCTCGCATCGATCCGTCGATCGCAAATCACGATAGGCAAAGCCGAGAACACGCAGCGCAGACTGAGCCATCGCCTCGCCTGCATCCGCGCATTTGCGCTTCAGCGTATTGGTGAACGGGACAACCTTTCCGTCCCACAGCACATAGGAGCATTGTTCCATCAGCATATCCGGCGCGCCTTTCGTACAGAGCAGACGTCCTCCTTGATGGGAGAGCAATACGGACATCCGCTTCCGTTCCGAATCGAACGGGAACTCCTTGACCCGCTGGTAAAGCGCCTCCAGCGACTTCGCCGATGAACCAAGTTTTGTCGCCAGTACGGTGAGCGCACCTTCTGTCGGATCCCCTTTTAGCGTCCATTCCCCTTGCGGTTCTTTGCTCTTGCGGCGTTTCTGCTCCTCCGGCTCCGTTCTGACCAGCAAAGCGTTATTGCAAAGCGCACTGATTTGCAGCAGGCGCTTCATAGACTGATCATGCTTCAGGTCAAGCGCTTTGCCGTCTTCATAGACGGCACCCGTCGGATCATAGCCCTCACCGCTGACTTCGAGCTTGCGACCGCCAATCCAGACATGGGTGACGGTCATTTTATTTTGCGTCAGCGTACCTGTTTTGTCCGAGCATATGACGGAGGCACATCCTAATGTCTCGACTGAAGGCAGCTTGCGAACGATCGCCTTGCGTTTAATCATACGCTGGACGCCAAGCGCGAGCGCAATCGTCACGATTGCAGGCAAGCCTTCAGGGATGGCAGCCACCGCAAGGCTGACGCCTGCAAGGAACATGCCGTATGCCGGCTGGCCATGCAGGATGCCTGCTACAACAACCATAACCGTCAAGCCAATTGCCACGACGATAAGCAGCTTCCCAAGCTGCTCCAGTCTATGCTGCAGCGGCGTCTCCATCGACTCCGTCGCTTGGATGAGGCCGGCAATCTTGCCCATTTCGGTAGCCATGCCCGTCCGTATGACAATCCCTCGAGCTGTGCCGCGCGTAACCATCGTCCCCATAAATGCGATATTCCGCTGATCGCCCAGCGGCAATTCTTCATCCCCGATAACAGCCGCGTGCTTGCCGACAGGAACGGATTCGCCCGTTAAGGCCGACTCTTCAATATAGCAGCTGTTCGCCTCAATAAATCTGAGGTCTGCAGGTACACGGTCCCCGCTTTCCAGATAGACCATATCACCGTTCACCAAGTCTTTGGCGGCAACCGTAACAAGCTCGCCGCCCCGAATAACCTTGGCCGAAGGCGCCGACAGCTCCTTGAGCGCACGGAGCGAGCGCTCAGCCCGGAATTCCTGCATGAAGCCCAGAACGGCGTTCAGCCCGATAATAGCGACAATCGTAATCGCATCCAAGTATTCGCCAAGCAATCCCGATATTAAGGTGGCTCCCATCAGGATGAGCACCATAAAATCTTTGAACTGATTCAGGAAAAGCACAATCGGCGAGATCCTCTCTCCTTCCGACAACTCATTGTGACCATTCTTCTCAAGCCTCTCCGCAGCCGCGGACGGCTTAAGCCCGCCCTCTTGCGAACTGCCAAGCGATTCAAGAAGCTCGCTTGTCCCCATCTGATGCCATTTCAACTGTTCCATTCCATGACTCCCTCCCGTTGGTTGCCGTTCCAGCGGACAGCCCTTACTTACGCTAAATGTATTCGGACAGCCTATAAAATATCCCAGAGAGGCTTAAGTTTTTGTCTCAAATATGGCATGATAGAATCATACTGCTCTAAAGAGAGGAATAATGATCATGGCATTAGACGGCATAGTCGTCCGAGCGGTCGCCGCAGAGCTTCAGAGATGCGTCGGCGCGCGTATTCATAAAATTCATCAGCCAACCGAACATGACCTCGTATTGGCCGTGCGCGGCGGCGGATTTACTTCCAAGCTTCTGTTGTCCGCCAACCCTACTTATCCTAGAACACACTTCACCACTGCCACCTATGTGAATCCGCTGGAAGCTCCGATGTTCTGCATGCTTATGCGCAAACATTGCGAAGGCGGTCTCATCGAAGCTGTTCGTCAAGTCGGGAGAGAACGAATTATTCATATAGACATCCGTCAAAGGGACGAGCTTGGCGATCTGAATTTCAAAACCATTGTCATTGAAATTATGGGCCGCCACAGCAACATTATTTTGATGGACACAGCAACTGGCGCTATTCATGACGGCATCCATCATGTCACGCCCGCCATCAGCAGCTTCCGGATCGTTATGCCTGGAGTGGCGTATACATCGCCGCCGGATCAAGGCAAGTCGGATCCGCTAGCCGTCTCCGATGAAGATTCTTTCAGAGAACTGCTGACGCAAAGTGCAGACGATACACCTATCCCGCTTCAGCAATCGCTTGTCGCCACGTTCAGTGGACTAAGCCCGTTGCTGGCGAAGGAAGTCGTTTACAGAGCCCAGCTATCTGAAGATTCTGCTACAATTCCGTCATTATGGCACAGCTTCCATGAGCTCATGAACGCCTTCCATGAGGATCGATACGAGCCAACAATCGTTACCGATGCAGCTAGCGGAAAATCCAGCTTCTCGGTGACGCCGCTTAGTCATATTCACGGGACAAGCCTTGCTTTTGATTCGATCAGCGAGTGCTTGGAATCCTTCTACGGCGACAAAGCCGAGCGGGATACGGTGAAGCAGCGCGCATCGGATTTAATACGCTTTGTACAGAACGAGAAGAGCAAAAACACGACTAAAATTAAAAAGCTGGAAGAAACGCTTCTTGAAGCGCAAGATGCGGAAAAATATCGCGTGCTTGGCGAGCTGCTAACGGCCTATATGCATCAATTCAACCGTGGGGACGAATCGATTGAGCTCGTTAACTTTTACGATGAAGAACAAGCTGTTGTCAACATTCAACTGGACCCGCAGCTTACACCTTCCGAAAATGCCCAGCGCTACTTCCGGCGTTATACGAAATACCGCAACAGCCAGACAGTCGTTGCTCAGCAGATGGAGTTGGCGAAAGCCGAGATCGCCTACTTCGAGACGCTGATCCAGCAGTTGAACGATGCTGCATTGTCCGATATCGAAGGCATTCGCGAAGAGCTGGTTCAGCAGGGCTATCTCCGCGAACGCAAGACGCGCGGTCCGAAGCGGAAGAAATCGCAGAACCCGCCCCTTCTCTGCTATACATCCTCGGAGAACATTCTGATCTACGTCGGCAAAAACAATCTTCAGAACGAATATTTAACCAACCGACTAGCCTCTCCGACGGATACTTGGCTGCATACAAAGGATATTCCCGGCTCCCATGTCGTTATCCGGGGCGGAGACTTCGGCGACGCGACGCTGGAAGAGGCAGCTATGCTTGCGGCCAGCTACAGCCAAGCGAAAGACTCCAGCATGGTACCGGTTGACTTCACCTTTATCCGCCATGTGCGGAAGCCAAGCGGAGCGAAACCCGGCTTCGTCATTTATGACCATCAGAAGACGCTGTTCATCACACCTGACACAAATCGTCTCAAAGCTCTGGCATCGGCAGTAAAATAACGAAAAACACGGATCGTCCCGATGGATGATCCGTGTTTTTATGCAACGTTATTCTATTTCATATTGCTTTGCACAACTCCAAGAGCCGACTGGTTCCCCAACCAATCTATGGCCAAGCTGCACTGTACCGTATCTGCTCAAACTTAGCTACGCTGGCTCGCCGCCCTCCGGCGAAGCTGCTCCGCAACGGCAAGCTCTACTCCGCTGCTGCCTAGCGCACCATGATAGCTCACGCCGTTCCGTTCCCCATGGAAATCGGAGCCTCCTGTAATCAGAAGCCCCTGACCTTCCGCAAAGACGCGATACCGCTCTGCATCCTGGACAGTATGATCGGAGTGAAACGCTTCAATTCCCTGAACGCCATCTCGTACCCATTGCTCCAGAAGCTCGTCCCGTCCGTACAACCCCGGATGAGCAATGACGCTCACGCCTCCCGCTTCGCGAATCCAGATCAGCGCCTCAGCCGTAGAGACGCTCTGCACCTGTACATAGGCTTGCGCTCCCGAGCCTAGATAATGTGCAAAGGCCTCATTCATATCGGAGACGACACCTCTTCGAATTAACGCCTCCGCTATATGCGGACGACCGACACTTCCTTTCTTGTCAGCACCAGCTTCGTGAACCTCACTCATCGTAATCCCGATCCCCAGCTCCTGCAGCTTATGCAGAATAGCTTCATTGCGTCGGTCGCGGGCATTCCCGATCCATGCTAGGCGCTCCAGCCACAGCGAGTCATTATTATCGGTATAGTAGGCCAGCACATGGATGTCCGCACTACCGGTTACGGTGCTTAGCTCTGCCCCCGGAATGACGGAAATCGCTAATTCATCTCCCGTAGCAAGCGCTTCGTCAACACCGGCAATCGTGTCATGATCCGTAATCGCGATGGCCGACAAGCCGGCAAGCTTCGCTCTTCTGACGACTTCCGATGGTGCATACATGCCATCCGACGCCGTCGTATGGGCATGAAGATCCGCTCTTCCTCTTACAGCCATTGCTGAAGATCCCTCTCTCTTAGAAAGGTCAGGAACGTAACGGCAGAGATCGGAAGCAGCGCAGACTTCAAATAGATGGAATAAAATTGGCGCTGAAACTTCGTATCCGATACTTTCACTACCTTGATTAGCCCCAAAGCCACTTCATGCTTAACCGAGGATACGGACAAGAAGGAAATACCGAGCCCTGCCTCAACTGCCGATTTAACTGCGCCTGTGCTGCCAAGCTCCATAACAATTTTCAGGGACACCGGATCGATTTTTTTCTTCTTTAATTGTTCCTCCATCACAAGCCTGGTGCCAGACCCCTGCTCGCGCAGAACAACGGCATGCTGCAGCGCCTCGTCCAGTGTGACCGATTTTTTCTCCGCCAACGGATGGCTACTCGGCACAACAAGCATCAACTCGTCACTCATGACCGCTTCCATATGCATGTCGGGATGATTGACTGGCGCTTCGATCAAGCCGAAGTTTAATTGATGATTCAAAATATCTTCCATAATTTGCGCTGTGTTCATCACTTTCATGCTGATGGAGATATGCGGGTACTCCTGCCCAAAGGGCCCTAGCAGTCGGGGCAGTACATATTCGCCAATAGTAAGGCTGGAGCCAAGCTGCAGGCGGCCCTTCAACTGCTTGGTGAAGGCGGACATAGCTTGATCCGTATCCCGAATCAGATCAATACTGTTCCTGGCGTACGGCAGGAGCGCCCTGCCGGCCTCTGTCAGATCAATCTTTTTCGTAGAGCGAAGCAGTAGCTTGGTGCCAAAATAATCCTCCAAGGACTGTACTTGCATGGTCACCGCAGGTTGAGTCATATGCAAAGCTTGCGCAGCGGCGGAGAAACTTCCGCGCTCCGCAACGGTATAAAAAATGTGTAATTGATGAAAATTAAGCGCCATCTATTATCCGTCCTTTCTTTGGCCCTATTATACTACAGACCATCACAGAAGCGACATCATTATGAGGAATTGAAGAAACGCGACCCTCCCGGATCGCGTCTTTATTCCAATATCTGTATTATGTACCGATTAAATTTGGAAAAGTAATTCATCATTTACGCTTCCGGCTGTTTTTGACCAGCGTCATTCTTCTGGAGTGTCTTAGCCAGGAATAATAGGATTTTAGGTCTCTAAGCTCAATCGTCTCCGACATTCTACCTAGAAAGGTAACGACGATCATCTTATGCAGCGAGTTGCCCAGCAGATCAAGCTCTGTAAGCGAATCCGCGAATTCCGCTACAAATACGAGATCCTCATCAATTAAATAAACGTCCTGCTCATTGCGATAGTAAGGTTCGATCCGGCCTTTCTTCAAGCAATCCCATAAGTACTCAGCAATATCTTCGTATCCGGTCTTCTCGCTCTCGATCCGATCTAGCCAGCGACTTTTGGCATGATTGGTAATAATGACGTCAACCACCTTTTTGTCGCCAAGTTCGACATAAAACGACTCATAGGTACTCCATCTTCTCGTCATTTTATCCTTCATCTCGCAACCTACTCCTTCCAAGGAACCAGGGCTTTTATCCTATTTATTTATTTCCATTCTACCATGATTGTCCGATTTTTCAACAATAAAATAAAGTCGGGCCATATATGTCTTAATATGGAAATTATCGATAAAAAAACCGCTTCTCGGCGCTATTTTTGCGCCAAGAAGCGGTTACTTCTACTTTATTCCTAATTACAGGCTGTAAAATCTTGTTTTATCTTCGTTCTCCTTGCTGTACTCCGTTGGAATTTCGGAACGATAGGATCTTTCCACCTTGCGCACAAAAGACAAGCGGCTCATCTGCTTCAAGGATTCTTCCACCTTGTCAGCATTCATATAAAGCACGACATAATGAAGCTTGCGCGACATGAAGTGTACGGAACCGAATCTCTCCAGAGCCCTTGCCGCCTTCAAATCGCTAACCCATACGATAAAACCCGTTCGATCCGGTAACATCTGCTTGCTCCTCCTCCATAACCTCGCGAAGCTTCGCGGTTCAGACTTAACCGCAGCCGCCGCTGCCGCAGCCGCACGATCCGCCGCTGCCACAGCCGCCCCCTTGGTTTCTTTCGTTGCTCGGCACCTTAATATTGTCGGATACCGACTCCGCAATCATGCGGGACACTTCATACAGCATATCGTCCACAGCCTGCTCGGATTCCTTGAATTTGCTTACACATTCCAGGTCCATAAGTTGCTTCTCAATCAGCTTCACCTTATCTTTCGCCTCGTGGTAGTTCGGATGAAACCGTCCGAAGCGCTGACATTCCTCGAATAGCTCCTTCGCCTTGGCGAAATGGATCTGCAGGTCCTTAACTTCCTGGTCCTGAGATACTACTGACTTCCAATATAAATAATCGGTCACTTCCGCCGATTGATTAATCCAGTCCCCCAGCTCGTAAGCGGACAAAAGCAGCGACGCCATATCAAGCGAAGATCTGACGCCATCTTCTTGCACCGACGGAGCTGTCCATGGTTCGGCAACAGGCATTGATCCACCTCTTTTCAATTCGCTTGCTATTAATTTATCATATCATATCCCTCAAGCCAATAGATAGAGGAGGTTACATAATGATCCCGCTAGGCAAAACAAGCTTCATCTCCTCCCACATATCAGGAGTCAAGCGGCTCCGCTCCGCAAGTTCATCGCCAATCAACTTGCCCGTTACAGCCCATTGCTCTCCACGCAGCTCGATCTGCTCCGGCACAAAGTTCCGCAACTTCCCATCCAGGTTAAGCTGCACAGCAGTCTCCATGGCGACTGCTTGCTGGATAAGCTCTTTGCGTGTCGACGCATGATAGCTGCGCAGCTGTCGCCACCATGCTGTAGGCACCCGATCCATGCCGGACAGAATCGTCACGGCTGCAGCCCCTCCCGTCTGATCCAGCTCATAATGCCGCAATGTCATTGGCTCATACAACCATTCGGCGGATTCGAAGCTCCGATCAGGCGTCAATGGCGTATACGTCTGACCAAGCGTCTCATTGAAATCGGCTATATAAGGATAGCCAGCTCCCCCGTCGTCAAGCGCTTGAACAATGCCTTTGCGGGGCGGATATCCCGCCTTGTTCAGCAGCCCTCTGAGCTCGCTTACTCCTGCAGGATCTATAATGAAATCCTTTTCACCTATTCGAGCAAGCACGTGTTCAGCAATCCCGCTCAGACTTATTGCTTGCTCAGCCAGTTCAGCGGTATCGCAACGCAGTAACATGGCCTCTGTGAATGAATAGCGGGACGATCGATTCGCCCATTGTTCCAGCATCGATTCGAGCTGAATCGGCAATTCCGCTTCGCCGCTGGCCTTCGCAAGAAAGTCGGCAACCCCCTCCTTCGTGCGACCATGCTCCAATGCGGCGGCCACGGAGTGGGCGGTCATGCGGTACAATACCGGCTCTTCCCGATGAATTCGCTCGGCGATCAGCTCCAGTTCCCATCTCATGCCGAGACTGCTTCCCGGCGCAACAAGCAACTCTCCGGTCGGCTGTACGATCAACCGGCCGTCAATCGCAGAAGAAAATTCGCGGCGACGGAATAACAGCCCCGTTCCTTCAAGGGCTCCAAGCCGCTCGGCAAGCTCCATCCAGCCAAGTTCATGCAAGAAAGTCAGCCACCGCGTGACCCGATCCAGCATGAGGCCATTCTTGGAAGCTGCTCCGCTACTATGCAATAAGAGCTCCCCCCATTCTGCAACTTCGCTTGCAGAATACCACTTGCCGGCTGAGGCGCTTGCCAGGGCGGCACCGATGTGGACATCCTCTCTGGTCCCTTTGAGCCCATAACCAAAAGCCCAGCTGATCATCGCCTCTTCTCGATCACAGTCGCTCATAGCGCTCCATCTCTGAAGCCCTTCGTGGTCGACGTTAAGCCCCCGCTCTTCTCGTCTCAACAGCCCCATCGCAGCCGCAGCAGCCAATCCGGCAGCCACCGACAAGGGATAAGCTTCTCGCCGTGCGACACTCCACGCAAAATGAGCAAGTCGACCATCCTCAAGTCTTAACGCTTCTTGCAGGCGCTGAATCGTCTTTTTGGGCAAAATGCCTTTGGAAGTAAAGGCGGTCTCCGACTTAACTAATGCAGACAGCATATAGAGTACTCTGCGGCTTAGCGGCTCCTGCGCACCGAGAAAAGTTCCGCTCGCATCCATCAACGGCTGGACAGGCACCGCAATCTCATTCAGAGGACAAGGAAATAGGAGCTGATGCCACAAAAGGAAACTGTCCGTCGGCATAAAACAGATCCGTTCGCCCCACACCTTGGCAGCTGCCAGCACGATGCCCGCTTCCTGGAGATCACGTAAGCCCATGCGCGCCTCCATTCCCGAGAGGGCAGTATGCTCCCGCAGCGCTGCCAGAAGCTTGTCCTCCTCAACTGGTGCAGCACCAACGAGCAGCATGAAGGCCTCCAGCGATCCCTTGGCTGAAGAAGACAGCCTGTCCCACGCTGCAGTAACTGCACTGTGATTCAGCATGGCTTCCTGCCAAGACATGCCCCGGGCAACGACAGCCTCCCATACTGTAGAGCTTTCCAATTGTTTGACGCGTTCAGACGATAACTTATCGCTCAGCTGTGCCAAGTTCATCCGTTAACCACCCCCGTGTGCAATCGGCTCTCACGTGCCTCCGCTGCCGATACTTGCCTATATTCATACCCTTGCTCCAGCATGAACAGCTGTCGTTTAAGGGCAAACTCCGTTTCTTTTGTCCCCTCCGTTACAAGGGTATAGAACCATGCTCGATTGTCGCCTTGTTTCGGTCGAAGCAGCCTTCCCACCCGCTGCGCTTCTTCCTGCCTGGAGCCAAAGCTGCCCGACAGTTGAATAGCAACCGAAGCATCCGGCAGATCGATGGCCAGATTGGCCACTTTGGACACGACCAGCACGTTAATGTTGCCGCTCCTGAACTGATCGTACAGATGCAGACGTTCTTCATGAGGCGTCTCTCCCGTCAAGAGAGGGGCTTCAATCTCACTGGCGACCTCGCGAAGCTGTCCTAAGTATTGGCCGATGACAAGTATCTGCTTATCCCTGTACCGTGCCAGCAAGTCTCTTACGACGGACAGCTTGCCCGGATTCTCCGCCGCGATGCGCAATCGGCCTCTGGGCGCAGCCTCCGTATAACTAAGCTGCTGAGATGCTGTCAGCGGAACTCGAATTTCTGCACAACTGACGGTTGCAATAAAAGCCCCCTTCTCCGCTTCCTTCCACTGCATATCGTATTGCTTAGGTCCAATCAAGGAATAGACATCCTCCGCACAACCGTCCTCGCGCACAAGCGTTGCCGTAAGTCCGAGACGGCGCGTCGCCTGAATGGAAGCCGTCATTCGGAATACGGGAGCCGGCAGCAGATGCACTTCGTCATAGATGATCAGTCCCCAATCCCTTTCATTGAACAGCCCCATATGTGTAAATTCGCCAGCCTTGGACTTACGCCTGGTCAGCAGTTGATAAGTTGCGATGGTTACGGGCTTTACTTCCTTTACTTTCCCGTTATACAGTCCTACGCTATCCTCCGCCAGCGTCGTCTTGTCCAGCAGCTCTTCCCTCCATTGCTCTGCGGAAGTCCGGCTTGAGGTCAGGATAAGCGTTGCAGCTCCAAGCCGGGCAAGCGCGGCTATGCCGATTACCGTCTTTCCTGTCCCGCAAGGCAGGACGACTACGCCGCTTCCCCCTCTTGCTGCTCCATCTTGAATGAATGCCCGAACAGCTCGCTCCTGATAATCACGCAAGGCGAATCGGTTCCCTCGCAGGGCTTGCTCTCTCAAATGAACAGACAAAAACTCGCCGGTATGATAGCCCGCATGATCTATTACGGGATAGCCAAGTCTGCCCAGCTCTTGCTTCAGCAGACCTCGGCAATCCGGCGCCAACTGCCATGTCTCCGGGCTTCTGATCGCCTCCACCCAGCCCAAGATATGAGGAATTCGGCTAAGCGCCTCCAATAGGTCGGCATCGCCATTCAATAGGAGCGTCTCATGCTCGGCAGACAGTCTAAGCTTGCCGTAACGGCCAGCCCAAAGTCGAATCATCCCCTCCGCTTGCAAGGGCACCTCATATTTGGCATGCGTTCTTAGAGCTTCGATCGTCTGCTCTCCGGTCCATCCTTCATCAAGCGCATGCCAGAGCGTCATCGGTGTAATGCGATAGGTATGAATAGAACCAACCCGTTTTCTGACCTCTGCGAACCGATATAGCTGCTCGCGAGCAGTGTGAACGGTGGGGCATCTTTCATCCAGTAATACAGTCAAATCGGACTGCACAATGATTGCTCCATCGATATTCAACGATCATATGCCTCCCATTCTGCGCATTCTCTCTCCACAGTATGAAAGATTTGTCCAGATTTTATCCCCGAGACCAACGTTTCCTTGATCGATTATTGAGGTCATTGTGTGGTATAGTAGAAAAGGATTTATTGAATGCAACCTTCTAAATGAAGCTGGAGGCTATACTTCTATGAGATATTCATTACAATTGTTACTTCTAATGCTCTCCATCATGCTGGCAGGCTGCTCTGCCATTTCGATATCAGCGAACCAAAATGTGAAATCGGATACATGGTATGCGGTGGATGGATACGTGGACGGCGATACGTTCAAAATCACAGTTGGCGATACGAGCAACACGATTCGCATGCTCTATATTGATACGCCTGAGATCAAAAAGGGAAATACTCCTGTACAAAAATATGGACCCGAGGCATCTGCCTTCACCGAGAAGCTGCTGAAGGAATCAGGCGAGGTCAAACTTACGTTCGACAAAGAAATCAAGGACCGTTATGACCGGACTCTTGCCATTGTCGAGCTGAAGGACGGGCGTATTCTGAACGAGCTTCTTCTTCAAGAGGGGCTGGCTAAAGTACTGATCGTTGAACCCAATGTTAAGATGGAAAATGTGTACAAGCAGTTGGAACAAACTGCGAAGCAGAACAAGATTGGGCTGTGGAGCTCTGGCAAGGAGACGAGCCAAGCGGAAATATCCGTTCATAAAACCCATCATATGGGACTTGTCATTGATGTAGATAAGCGGGGAGAGCTCGTGACGATTACGAATACGACGAGCGCAACGATTGATATGGAAGGCTGGAAGCTGATTAGCGTTCGCGGCAATCAGACCTATACGTTCCCTGAGGTCGAACTGCCGGCCAACAGCAAGCTGCTAGTCTCGTCTGGAGACAGCCATGTCAAGGACGCAAACGCCATACTGCTTATATGGGAAGTCGATAATGTATGGAGCAATAACGAACCCGATCCTGCAGAGCTATACAATGAAAACAATGAGCTTGTCGCCTTGTGGGAGGACGAATAATCGTCCTCCTTTCGCAAAGCGGCAAGCTCATTTTGCAGCAATTGAATAGTTGTTGGCATATCCCTCGGCCATACCGACCAGCAGTCTTGCTGAATTCAGCATAGCTCTCTCGTCCATATCGAATTTGGGATGATGATGCGAATAGACGGCGCCTACTTCCGGATTGCCGGCGCCCACGAACATGAAGCAACCCGGCTTCTCGTTCAAATAATAGGAGAAATCCTCGGCCACCGTAATGGCATCCGCCTCCAGGACTCCCTCATCGCCGAAGATCGGTCTTGCAATCTCGAAGAAGCGTTCCGCCTCCGTTCCATCGTTCACGACCGGCGGGTAGCCCACGCGCATATGATACGTGTGCTTGGCTCCGTACATTTCGCATGTATGCCGGACAAGCGACTCCAGCCGATCATGAATCATGTAACGGGTCCTCTCATCAAAGGCGCGCACCGTACCCTTCAATTGACAACGCTCCGCGATTACATTGTTGGTCGTCCCCGCCTGGAAAGAGCCAATCGTTACGACAGCCGGATGCAACGGATTCACATTGCGACTGACGATCGATTGGACAGCTTGTACAAGCGCCGACCCCACTACAATCGCATCAATTGCCCCATGCGGCAAACCTCCATGACCGCCCTTCCCTTCAATATCGATTACAAACTCATCTGCCGAGCTCATGAATGGACCGGGACGGCTTGCTGCGCTTCCATAAGGCAGCGGTGTCCACAGATGAACGCCGTATATAACATCAACCCCGTCTAACGCGCCATCCTTGATCATCTCGACTGCGCCTCCAGGCGTAACCTCTTCAGCAGGCTGGAACAAGAGTCTTCTCTCCCCTGCCAGTTGCCCTCTATTGGCGTTATAGAAGTCGGCAACAGCAAGAAGTGCCGCCGTGTGCCCGTCATGTCCGCAAGCATGCATGATGCCCGGCACCTTGGATGCATATTCGCATTCCTTCTCATCCTGTATCGGCAAACCGTCGATATCCGCTCTTAATGCGACGACAGGCCCCGGAAGCTCTCCCTTTATCGTCACAATCAGACCGTGACCGCCTACATTCTGTCGAACATCGCAGCCCAGTTCCTCCAATCGCTTGGCAATCCAGAGGGATGTTTCTTTCTCTCTAAATGATAATTCGGGATATTGGTGGAGATGCCTGCGCCAGCGGACCATATCCGGATAACGTTCGCTTAGCCTTACTTCCGCAATCGATTCTAGCCGCAATTCGCAACCTCCTATCTATTTGCCATATGATCGTTTCCTGTTTGATACAAGTGTAGCAGATGCCCGTTGCTTTATGGAAGCCTCGTTCACATAATGGCTTGCAGCGCAGGCCACTTTCTTGCAAATGTCACGAAACTTTGCCTTGTCGATAAGGAGTAAGGCTTGCGCTGACTGGGGAAACATACTATCATGAGAAAAGAATGTACAACTATGTCTTGTGAATTTGGGAGGAACTAAAATGATTATTGAGAACTCCGGTTTGAATGGCGTTCAGAGCGAACTTGGCCATTTGGACGAAGCGGCTGACAAAGTCGGCTTTGTTCGCTGGCAGTGGGAATATTATCGCGCTACATACGATTTGAAATTGACAGACCGCACAAGCGGCAGCGAATTTTTCGTTCGCGTGAATACACGCGCAATAGAAGGCAAGCTAGAAAATCCTCATACTGTCCTTAACATTGAAGCCGTATACATCGGACGCTCTACGTTTCCGCATGGATTGGACTATGAGTCGCCGATTCCAAAGCATATTCTGGAGACGGCAACTCAACGACTCGGGCAGTTAAAGCAACAGCTCGTATAACGGGGCTCCTATGAAGAAAGCCTCGCAGAACGTCAGTCGTGGAAGGCCGGACTTCCTGCTTCTCATCATGACGCTGCTGATGGTTGGCTTCGGACTCGTCATGGTATTTAGCGCCAGCTCTGGCGTCGCTGTCGTATCACCCAGATACCACAACGACGCCTTTCATTTCACCAAGCTTCAGCTTGCTTGGGCCATATTCGGCATATTCGTCATGTTTGTTATGATGAACCTGCGTTACCAAGTGTTCAAAAAAGGGTATATGCTGTTGTTCTTGCCCGTACTGATTATGCTCGTTCTCGTTCCCTTTATTGGAGTTGAGATCAACGGCGCACGCAGTTGGTTCGGGGTTGGGAGTCGAGGCATTCAACCTACTGAACCGGCCAAGCTGGCCATTATTTTGTATCTGGGTGCACTTATTACAAAGAAGGGCGAGAAGTTCCGTGACTTCAAGAAAGGCCTCCTTCCGGTCATAATCGTCGTCTGCCTAGTCTGCGGACTTATCATGCTCCAGCCAGATCTAGGCTCTTGCATGATTCTGGCAGCCTGTGCTTCCATTATGATTCTGACTGGTGGCTCCAATCTGAAGCATGTTTTCTCGGCTGCCACGATTGCCGCTATCGCGGTAGGGGCCATGGTCAGCATATCCATGGCGATCAATCCTAATGCCTGGCACTATCGTGTCGCACGCTTCACTTCCTACAGGGACCCCATCGCCAACTTTCAGGATGGCGCATTCCAGCTTGTCTCCTCACTTCAGGCAATGAGCCACGGTGGACTAGTAGGAGCCGGCTTCGGGGAAGGCGTGCAGAAGCTGCACTATCTGACTTATCCCTACAACGATTTTATATTCGCCGTCATTGCAGAGGAACTCGGATTTATCGGCAGCACCATCTTTCTTCTTTTCTATCTCTTGTTCCTATGGAGGGGATTGATCGTTGCACTTCGATGTCCGGATCTGTACGGCACTGTAGTTGGGGTCGGCATTGTCAGCCTGTTCGCGATACAAGCCTTTATTAATATTGGCGGCGTTACGGCTACAATACCGCTTACCGGCGTTACTCTGCCCTTCATCAGCTACGGCGGGTCTTCGCTGCTTGTTTGTCTCATGTGCATGGGCGTCTTACTCAGCATATCCCGAGAATACAATCGACCGGAAAAAGTAAAAAATTGAGTTCATGCAAAAACACGGCACTTTCCATAACGGAAAGTGCCGTGTGTCGTCTGTTTCATTATTTCAATCGTTGCTGCGGTTCGTCCGGCTCTTCTTCCTTGAACGCAACGCCTTCCACCTTCACATTCACTTCAACGACTTGCAGTCCGGTCATATTCTCCACGGACTCGCGTACATTCAACTGAAGCTGGCGGGAAACCTCTTGAATCGGAATGCCATAATGAACAATAATTCGCAGATCAATAGCCGCTTCCAATTGGCCAACCTCAACCGACACGCCTTTTTGAACGTTCTTGCCGCTCAGTCTTTTGGCTAGTCCTTCAGAGATACCGCCAGACATCGCTGCAATACCTGGCGTCTCGAGTGCTGCAAGTCCCGCTATAGTAGCTACTACATCGTCAGAAATACGGATTAATCCAGTTTGAAGGTTCTCGGTCATGTCATCCACTCCTCAATTTGCCATATATGTTCATTGTAATAGAACAGACGACATGAAGCAAGGATTGCTCCCATATTCTGCGGTAGTGCTTACGACTTATACGGGTACAAAAAAGGTAGCCCTTATCAAACAGGCTACCCCTTCGCTTTGCCGTCCAAAGCTTCATACAATACAGCCAAATTGCGTTCCAAACGGTTGATGATATCTTTGCCCGTCGGCTCTGCAACCAAGCCCGCACGAATGGCAAAATCAATCTCTCTGGAAAAACCGTATATTTGTGTATCCAAGACCTCTTCGTATAATGGACATTGACGAGTGGTCAAATTCTCCATCTGTACTTCGATCAGCTTCTCTATCTTACTCGCGTCTTCCTGAAGAAGACGAAGCGCTCGTTCATGCAATAGATCCGTAACCTCCGGTGCAGACATTCTTCTCCCCTCCTGTGCGCGTAACCTGTCAAACTCTATACCCTTTATATTAGACGAAAAGTAGGGAATACACAAGGACAAAACAGAAAAGCGCCTCTTCCAAATGAAAGAGACGCCATTCCTTACCAAACAATACCAATATTAACCGCCGATTACCGTTACGTTCAGGCTGTGCTTGGAAAATACTTCCGCCATAGCTTTCTTCGCTTCTTCAGCATCAGGACCATGCACATGCAACTCGTAAGAGTGGCCCCCCACCAATGTCGTAAACAGCCCAAGGATGCTCTTTACATCGATATATTTGCTGTCGGCTTGCAGTACGATGGAAGAAGTGAATTGGCTAGCCGCTTGAGAAATTTCTACAATTGCTGCGTTATTGGACATGGGGAATCCCTCCATATGATTAGTAAAGCTTTCCTGTCACCATGATACCCCGAAACCTTACATCCTTCAAGAGGTTTGAAGAAAAAAACGCAGTCTATTCCATTATTTCAAATGCTCTGGATTTAGACCCTCTAGCTCAGGGAGTACAAAAATGCCATCTTTGCGGATCAAAACATCATCAAAATAGATCTCGCCGCCGCCATATTCGGGACGCTGAATAAGCACCAAATCCCAATGCACGGAGGAACGGTTGCCGTTATCGGTATCCTCGTACGCCTGACCAGGCGTAAAGTGCAGACTGCCCGCAATCTTCTCATCGAACAGAATATCGTTCATCGGATGAAGAATATAAGGATTGAAGCCAATCGCGAATTCCCCGATATAGCGGGCGCCTTCGTCCATATCCAAAATTTCGTTCAAGCGCTCATTGTCATTGCTTTCCGCTTTTACGATTTTGCCATTTTCGAAAGTGAAGGAGACGTTCTGGAATGTCGTGCCGGAGTACACGCTAGGCGCATTGTACGTAATGGTTCCGTTGACGGAATCGCGCACAGGCGCGGAAAATACTTCTCCGTCGGGAATGTTGCGGTGGCCGCAGCACTTTTTCGAGCCAATGTCTTTGATCGAGAATGCAATATCCGTCCCCGGCGATACGATGCGCACTTTGTCCGTGCGATCCATTAACGCCTTGAGCGGGTCCATCGCCTTCTCCATCTTGCTGTAGTCCAGATTGCAGACATCAAAGTAGAAGTCCTCGAATGCCTCTGTGCTCATATTGGCAAGCTGCGCCATCGATGGGCTCGGGTAACGCAAAATAACCCATCTTGTTTTTTTCACGCGTTGTTCCATATGTACAGGATTGCGGTACAGTTTCTCATACAGGCGCATCTTATCGTCCGGCACGTCGGCAAGCTCATTCACGTTGTCGCCGGAGCGCACCGCAATGTAAGCATGCATATTTTTCATCCGCTCCAGATCCAGCTTCGCCCATAATTCAATCTGCTCCTTCGTCGCATGCTTCAGCATGGTACGCAATACGGAGCGGTCGCTCATCTCCAGAAACGGTCTGCCGCCACGGGCAGCAACTTCTTCAATCAAGCATTTGGCAAGCTCGCGCTCCAATCCGATTATATCAATCAGAACGTTCTCTCCAGGCTGAACGTCTACCGAATATTGCACCAAATTTTGAGCCAGTTTCTTCAATCTTGAATCACGCATAATGTCAGATCTTCTCCTTCTTGTTATCTCTCATTATCGTATCATGATTGATCCATTTTCGCACTTTAGTCCGTTTTCGCGGCAGTGCTCTCAAATGCTTGGAACCGGACTGAGGTATGCCTGTTTTCCTGCAGTTTGCGATCTTTCCGATCATACGTAAAGGTCGTGTTCTCCTCCATCTTGAGAGGAAGCATTCTCTGCTTGTCTACTACGATCTCATAAGCCGTATGCACCTCAAGCGAGCGAAGCATAGCGTCCAATTCCTGTTTGGCCTGTTCGGCTATTTCCTTGCGCTTGGCACTGCCCGCCCCGCTCGTAATAACAACCTCCCCAGTGACCTGCTCCAGCTCCTGCACGAGCACGCCGACCCAGCGGTTTTTGGCTGCATCCCGCTTCTCTACGACGCGCAGTACCAGCGTTGTCGCACCACTGCTATCCCGCTCGCCGCTTCTGACGATCTCCACCGATTCATGGGAGCGATTGAGAGAATCCAGCACCTCCACCGGATTCCAGTACAACGGATCTTGCTTGTCGGACTGAATCGTAAGCTGATGATGGTTCACCACCTTGCCTTCAAACATTTGCGGCTTGAACATGATGCCTTCCTCCATCCCCATGCTCATCGATCCGCTAAACGCATATTGATCCATTGCCGCTAGACCCGAATAGGATAAGCTCAGCCACTCCTCCGGCGTTCTGTTCATCTCAACGACCGAGCAGCCTACTAGTCCAGCGGAAAGCAGCAGCGCGGCGAATAGGGCCCTTAGCTTGTGACGTACATGCATACAATCTCCTCCTGTCTAACCAAGGCATAGACGCTACTAGCGCAATCTGCCGTTCTCTCTGCACTAGCGTCTCTAATTCGCCTCATTATTATTCTGCTACAGGAACAATAAAAACACGAAAGCCGCCCCTCATCAGGACGGCTATTACTACGATTATTCACCAACGATTATACAATTCCGGCCCCTGTTCTTGGCTTCATACAAAGCCATGTCCGCCCGATAGAACAACGATTCTACACTAATCTTTTCATTGTCGAAGGTCCACTCCGACACACCGCAAGATACGGTCACCGTCGGATTGGTTTCCTCAGCCACCTGATTGCGTATCCGCTCCGCTATGCGAAGCGCTTGCTCCGTCCGGATGCCCGGCAAATAAACGGCAAGCTCTTCCCCGCCCCATCTAGCCGCTATATCACCTTGGCGAATGGATGATGCGATAATATTGCTCACCTGAATCAGGATACGATCGCCGACCTGATGGCCATACGTATCGTTAATGCGTTTGAAATAATCAATATCGACCAGAATGAGCGAGCCGAAGGGATCCTTCCGCTGCCTGCTCTGGATTTGTTCGTTCAAATAATGTCGCGCATGCAGTCCGGTCAGCGTATCGGTAATGACCATCCTGCGCACTTCCGCATGCAAGGAAGCGTTCGCAACAGCAAGCCCAATATGCGTACTCATCACTTGAAGAAGTTTGTAGTTGTCATAGGAGAAGAAATTGGCGATCTTGTGGGTTACCAGAATGACGCCAACCACCTCGCCGTCCACGAAGATAGGCGCAGCAATCAGAGAACGCGATCCCGTATTGTCCATCAGCTTGGACGTGACAACGCGCGTATTCCAATAGTCCGATATAATAAGCGGTTCCTTCGTCCGGTAGATCATCCCGCAAAACCCGTATTCCGGCGAAAAATGCTCGCTCGCCATGGCGGGGATATTGCTGGACTTCACTACAAATTCGTTGCTTGTCTTGTCGAGTTGAAGCACACAGCAATAATCGGCATCGAATATCGTCAGAAGCTCGCTTGTCGCAAATTGAAAAATTTCCTTCAAACGAAGAGATTGATTCAGTCTTTTGGTCATCTCATTGATCAGACGCAGTTCATTAATCAAGAGATTGGATTGCTCGTACAGCTTCGCGTTCTCGAACGCGGAACCCGCCGTGTCTGCAAGCAGCAGAAACGCCGGCATATCCGATTCATCCCACTTGCCGCGTCCCAGCGTCAAGCACAGCACGCCATAAACGGCCTGCTTCCCGGTCATCGGAACAGCAAGACGCATCGTGCCGTCACGCTCATGCTCCATAGCCGGCTTGCTCTCCAGGAACGCCTGAGCGACGATGTCATGTGCAGTATTCTTGAATGCCAGGGGCTTTATTCTAGGATCTCCGTCTACATAATCCTGGGAGAGATAGAGATGGACTTCAGAGTTGGGATACAGCGACTCCAGACTCGCCAGCATCTCCGCCAAGACGGAGGATACGTCAATCTGGTCGTAAAGTTGCTTGGCAGCAAGAAACAGCGCATCCCTGTGGCTTGCTTCGCGATCCTTCCGATGCTGCTGCTGAATCAAATCCCTCACGTATAACTGCTCGAATACATGGTAGAAGCAGCTTCTCAGATGGAGCGCAGCGGATTCCAGCTCGCCTGTATACGGAGCAGCGTGATCGTCCCTGAACACATAGAGCAGCACGGCAAATACCGCCCTGTCCGAACGGCGCAACAACGGAATAGCGATCGCATGGCAGCCGTCGGCGCTGTCCTTGTGTGTCGTGCCTTCCCGGAACGCCAACGGAACAACTAACCTTGCCAATGGCTCACGCTCCGCGAAGTCAGGTTCGTCGGCAGGGTCACTGGAGCCGTGGCACAGGATATCTCTCGTATAAATTCCGAATTGTCCCGCACGCAAAGAGACCAGCCCCGAAACCTCCCCTCTCCATCGAAAAAAACTTTCTTCTAATAGAGATGGGAGATAAGGCTCGTCCGCATCATGAATATCTTCATTGGCAAACCAAATGGGAAGTTCCGCCTTTCTTTCATTAACCATGCAGCACCTTACCCTTTCCCGTGAATGCAAGGGACAGCTCACTCTCATTTATTTTATCATACTTTATTTTTAAGAACTTTGCACTATCGTTCCCAAAATTTATAGGACTTTAGACGCTTTTATCGTTATTTGGAGCTCAAAGATCATGCTAGGAGAAATCTTGACTTTTCGCCCCAATTTCATATAATATTAATTGTTGAAAACATGGGCGTACGGTTTTGTGTCACCCTCAGGACATTCGTTCACTGACAAGCCAGCGGCTGAAGCGCTTGACAGGGATGGCAATCATCCATAGAACGTTTATCCGCGCAACACAACCCCATTCTCAAAATTACATTTGATGAAGGAGTTAACAAGACACATGTCACGTTATACAGGACCTAAATTTAAACTAAGCCGCCGCCTGGGCATCTCCCTGAGCGGAACTGGCAAAGACTTGAAACGCCCTTTCCCACCAGGACAGCACGGCCCTAACCAACGGAGAAAGATGAGCGGCTACGGCATTCAATTGCAAGAAAAACAAAAGCTTCGCCACATGTACGGTATGAACGAGAAGCAATTCCGCAACCTGTACAACAAAGCGGCTAAGCAAAAAGGTAAAGCCGGTGAAAACTTCATGGCTTTGCTTGAAAGCCGTCTGGACAACCTGGTTTACCGTCTGGCATTCGCGAACTCCCGCGCTGGCGCTCGTCAGCTGGTAGCTCACGGCCACGTGACTGTAAACGGCAAGAAAGTCGACATCGCTTCCTACACGGTTGCTGTTGGCGACGTAATCGGTTTGCGCGAGCGCAGCCGTGCTCAGAAATCCATCAAGGAAGCTATGGAAGGTCGTCATCACCTTCCGAACTACCTGGAGTTCAACGAGCAAGCAATGGAAGGCAAGTACGTTCGCCTGCCTGAGCGCGCTGAGCTGAGCCAAGAAATCGATGAGAAACAAATCGTCGAATTCTACAGCCGTTAATAGTTGAGACGAAAGAGAGGCCATATGGCCTCTCTTTTTCTTTCCGTCTGCGAGCGGATGATAAACAACATTCGAAGCCCTTTCGTCTCCGATGCGGAGCGCGGAAGGGCTTTTTAGACATGTCCAATTAGACAAGAACTACGCTAGTGGTGCTGATTCAGCATGAGGCCATAAGGAAAAGGAGAAAGGCCTGATGCCCTTCTCCTTCATAAGCGAGCTGTAGGATCTCCGCATCCAGATTACACGGATACGCTCCCTCTCTGCTCCAGCGACTTCGTGATCGCTTCCAGCACGCGTCCGATTACGATACCTTGGCTTAAATTCCAAGCCTCTTTATCGTCTCCGCCAGCTTCAATATCCTGAAGCCACTGCTCCAGCATCGTAAGCGGCCGCGCATTAGCCTGCTGAAGAGGCAGATCCGTCCAGTCCTCGTCACTCAGCTGCTTGACCCGAGCCGAACCTGCATACCCTCCCCCAGTGAACATGCCCTCTGTCCCGAAGAGCTCCAGCGTGAACGGAGACACCGGAGATACGTATCCCATCTCTACTGTAACGAGCAGTCCATCCTTGAATTGAAGCACGCAGACAGCCGTCTCCGGCGTACGGGAAGCCGAAGCGCCGGAAGATATAGCGGTCACCGCTTCCGGCTGTCCCAGCAGCAGACAAGCCATGTAGATGCCATGCAGACCGATGTCCGTAAGCAAACCTGTTGGATCTTCGATAAAATGCGGCGGCAGCATGCCCTTCAGCAGCCCGCCATGGGCATTGCGAATACGCACGCCTGTCAGGCGCCCCAGACGCCCGGAGTCCAGCGTCTGCTTCGCTGCAAGACAGACCGGCTTCTGAGCAAGCGGAAGATCAAGAGCAAAGGGCACCTGCCCGGCGCGTATGGCTTCCGCAACCCGCTCCGCATCCGCGCCATTCACTGCGATTAGTTTGTCAGCCAGCACGGCCTTCCCCGCTGACACCGCTTCCGTAATTAATGCGGCAGCACGATCAGGAGCAGCCGTCACGATTACACCTGCAATCGCGGGATCGGCAAGCAGCTCCTCATGCGACTTGACTGCAAGATTCAATCCCTCTGCAGACGCAGCGGCCAGCTCTTGATTATCGTCGCTGATACATACAAGCTGCGCCTCGCCCTTCCCGGACAGCATAGCCGCATATTCCTTCACATGAAACCCGTTCCAACTGCCTAACACTCCTAATTGAATCATCTCGACACTCCTTCTATCTTTATAAGCTGACTAAAATAACAGCAGCCACCCCAATCATAGCGCCTGTCCAGCCAGCGGCAGTCAGACGCTCTCCATACACTGCTCTTGAAGCGAACAGGAGACCGACGATCACACTCCCGTTAACGCTAGGAAAAAGGAAAGCTCCAGCCAGCTTCGGCGTCAGCCATACGACCAAACCGTTGCCGATGCCTGTCGTAGCCGCTAGGGCAACGATGATTAGCCACGGGAAGCCGCTTGATGGCGTCAGCTGCAAAGCAGCCGCTGGTCTTGCCCTCTCCCCGGCTCTGTTCGTTCTCGCTCCCCGACCTGAAAGAACAAGCGATGCCAGCAAGGCCACAGCAGAAGCCGTCAGGAATCCGATACCGAGAAAAGCCGCCGTCTCTCCGCCAACTGCGATTTGCTGAAGCTTACCGAATACGGACAGCAGCCCATTCAATACAAATGCGCCGAGAGCATAGCCGTACCAGCGTTTCTCTGGACGTGCCGACTCCCCTTTCCTTCCTGCATCCACGACGAGAATGAAATAGAAGGACAAGAGGAAAAAAGCGATGCCGATAACTTGAGGCAAGCTGAGCTTCTCACCCCATAGCACGCTGCTTGCGGCTACCGGAATGAGCATGCTCGCGGAGAAACAGAATGAAGAATAGGATAACGGTCCGCATGACAGCGCTTTGGCGTACAGGATCATCGTCAGGGCAAAGTCGATGCCGTACAACAGACCCGTCCCAATCGATCCCGGACTGATGCGCAGACTGCTGTCAGAGGCCGCCCACGCAATCAGGCAGCCAGCCGCAACAAGCAGCATATAAGCGGCATGGACCGTTAACGTATCCTGCCCTCTGCCGCCTAACCTCTTGAGCAGAAGCGATTGAAGCAAAAACAGGGAAGCTGCCGCAAAAGGCATAAATAAGACCACGAAAACAATCTCCTTCAACTATACATAAATGCTAATCGATAATCGGAAATGCTGGCGGGAACAACACGTCACCGGAACGGCGCTCCTGGTCAGTCTCGGTATAGCAGGCTTTATATTTGTCGAAGCATTGCTGGGCTTTCTCCCGCAGCTCCTCTGCATCCAAGCCCGGCAGCGCAAAGTTTCTCATAACGGTACGCCCATTGATGATGACGTCGCGGACATTCGCGCCGGTCGTGTTCATAATGAGTGTACGGATCGGGTCCTCGATCGGCGTGACGCGCAGCGAATCAAGCTCGACGACGATGATGTCGGCTTTAGCTCCCGGCGCCAGCTTGCCCAGATCGTCGCGTCCAAGCGCCTTCGCTCCGTTTGTCGTTGCAGCGCGAAACAGATCCGCTTCCGTTGTCTTGCGCGCAGCCGCCTCGATTGGCCCGCCATACGGATTGAACAGCTCACCGCGTTCGATAATTCGCGTCAGATTCCAAGCAAAGTTAAGATTCTGGATCATATCCGCCGGATGAGTGTCCGTCCCCATTGTCATATTGACGCCAGCCGCAAGATAATGGCTGAACGAATAGAGCGCCTGGCCGCCATGCGATTCTGCGATCGGGGTATGAACCACCGATGTGGCGGAATTCACGAGCAGTGACATCTCATCTTGCTTAGGCTTGCCGCTTCTCAGCATCGATCCGGTAAGAATAGCATGCGGAATCAGCGTTCTTGCGCCCAGAAATTCCAGATGGGCCAAATATTCAATCGGCGTGCGTCCGTGCCGCTCCATCAAATACTCCGCTTCTTGAGGCGATTCCGCACAGTGCAGACGAATCGGAATCCCTTTGCTGTCGCTGAAGGCTTTTGTCTCTTTCACGACATCCTCCGTCAGGTTCAGCAGCTGACAAGGAGATAGGAATGCTCGGATTAGTCCGTCGAATGAACCGTCGTAATCCTCTGCGTACCGGAAGGCATCCCGAACACTGGCCGGCCCCCGCAGCGAATCGACAGGAGCATGAGGGGAGGGCGACATCCGGTAGCTCGGTCCCAGATACATGCGCATGCCGAGCTCGGCGGCGATCTCTGCCCCGTCAGCCATCTCCTCATACGTCTCCGCCCACGCCCGGAACCCGTCTCCGGCAATCGGCATGCCGGTCGTAATACCATTCATAATAAGCTGGGCGTAGGATAATCGATGCTTGGTGCGCAGCTCCTCCCGGCTGAACAGTTCGGACCTGCGGAAGGTATCCGGATTGCGCCGATACCGGTCTCCCGGTGTTCTTGGCACCGCGACATCAAGAATGCCGTGATCGATATCCACCAGCGCATCCAGATCGATGAAGCCGGGGCTGATAATCGCCAGCCCCATATCCAACTCTTCATCAACCGTTCCCGGGTATTGCTTACCCGTATACAGAATGGTGTCGCCTTCGTAGACCACTTCGCCATTTCGGTATATGACGTGGTCATTGCCCTCATAGCCAATGACGTAAGCAGCTTTTAGCTTTTTTCTCATGATCGAAGCCCCATCTCTTGCAGCAAGCCGCCCAAATGGGACGTTGCCTGCTCCAGCCGCTGGTCACGCTGCTCCGCATAGGATGGCCCCTCATAGATGGCGGGATCAGGTAGAGCGCCACCCAATATGCGCTGCTGGCAGCTCCATGCATGTCTAACGAGCTCGGCTGTCTCCTCTACCGTCAGATCGGGATGGCTGTTGCGCCACTCTGCGACATGCAGATCCAGATGCATGAGACCCTTATGGTCTTCGATCTGGATATGCAAGTCGGGCTGATGCGCCGAGATAATCGAGAAAATCTCCCGGAAGTCGATAAAGCCCTCGCCCGCCGGCTTCACTTGCCGGACCAATCCCGTATCGGAGAAGTACAGAATGCAGTCCTTGGCATGCATCTGATGCACATATGGAGCGGTCCGGCGAGCTACGCTTACCGGGTCCTCCGCCCGCGACACGACATTCGCGGTATCAAACGCTACGCCAAGCACATCCTCGCCAACTTCCTCGATCAGACGCAAGATTTCAAAGGAGGTGATCTCCTCATGCGTCTCCAGATTGATCCGGGTTCCGGTATCTCTGAGCGCGGGTGCAAGCGATTTCAAAAATCGTGCAGTCGCCTGCAGCTGTTCATCCCATGTCACATCGGTCCGGAATCGGTCATAGACGTGATAGCCCGAGTGCTGTCCTTTCCAGCCGGCCGTCACCCCAATCAGCTCCTTCGCTCCCATGAACGCCGCCGCTTCAAGCATTCTCTCCACGGCGCGTTTATAATCGCCTCCTCCAATCGTCCATGCCTCAGGCGTTTCATTCGTATTGAACGGATTGACCCGTCCGATGCCGAAATCCACGTACAAGCCCAGCTCTCTAGCCGTATCAGCAGCAGCCTTTAGCTCGGAGCGATCAAGTGTCGGTGATACAGAAAGAGGCAGCTTGTAGTAGACACCGTCAAATCCTTCCCGCTTTGCTTTCTCAAGCGCTCCTTCAACAGGCAGCTCCTCCTGCAAAAAACCATGATGCATATCAATGCCTAATTTCATGAACGTTCACCTGCCCCATCCTATTCATATTAAAATCTTATTGTCTACGACTCCCCATTCAACGAGACTAGACTAGGAACGAACCATCGGAAATAACTGCTGCAGCTGTTCCTCCGTCGGACGGCTGGCGTACGGTGCGAATTCGAATGGCTCCGCATAACGAACGCGTGAAGCACGCTCCTTACCGTATCCTCTCTCAAGAGCCGGCAGCATCTCATCGCTAACGTCAAAGAACGAGGCCCAACCTGCCAGCAAAAATTGCTTTTTACCCTCCCAATCCTCTGGTACGGGATGATCCTGACCCCAGGAGCTGAACTCGTAAAACTGAGTGGCGTGGGCATCGCAGGCGAGCAGCTTCTGCTCAACCGCTTCCCCGATGTCTACAACAAGATCGGCAGAATATCGATCTTTCATGGAGTAATCCGGCATAAGCAGATAGATCGGTTCCTTCGTCGGAATAGGCGTATCCTGAACCGTGAGCGGCACACGAACGAAAGCCGCAGCATCGCCTACGATATGTCCGGCATAGCGGTTGTCAGGATGTCTGCCGCCTTCCGGATGGAATGTAATGACTACATCAGCCTGAAAGCGGCGGATTTGGCGAATGACCTCTTGACGCAGCTCAATGGTTGGAAGCAATTCCCCATCATGGGTATCCAGCACTTCATACTCGACCAGTCCAAGCCGCTGCTTAGCAAGCTCCGCCTCTCCCCTGCGCCGCTCCACCAGTTCGGAACGATCCATGGTCGGATGCCCGCAGCAGCCATCCGTCAGGGATAGAAACTTGACACGATGACCTAGAGAGACGAACAGCGCCGCCGTTCCTCCTGCATAGATATCCGGCTCGTCGGGATGCGCCCCGATTACCAAAACATTTAACACTTCGTTCATTTCACCCATTCCTTTCACAGAACCCTATTACGGGTGTCATATTGGTAAGGTTGAGAACAGGGCATTGCGTGGCATGCCCTGCATCCCTATTACTTCATAGAATTATTGTAAAGCTCGATCAGCTTTTTCACGCCTTTGTTTTCCATATCCTTCACATAGTTCTCCCAATCGGCATCATTGCCGAGACGACCGAACACAAATCCGTCATGCGCTTTCGCATAGCTGTCCTTAAGCGTTGTAAGCATCATATTTTCTTCTTCCTTCTGGTCGGAAGTCAGCTTAGGCACCTTAACAATCGCCGGGAACCAATGGTTTGTCCGCGCTTCTTCGGTAAGCGATGTTACAAGCGGATTATCCAGCACTTTGGTGAACCAATCATAGGTATACAGCATCGTGTAGTTCTGGTTGGAGGCCCCGCTATCCCACAGCGCCCGCTGGATGCTGGTAGCGCCCGTAATTTTGTCCGTGAATTGCTTCTTGCCGTCTGCTACAGTGAAGGAATCATTCTCCTCGCCCCATGTTACGATTGTATTGCCTTCGTCGCTGTACAAGTAGTTCACAAATGCCAGCAAATCTTCAAAATATGGCTTATTGGCTGCCGAAGCCGGAATGACGATGCCGTGCGGAATGCGCTGCGTGCTGGCAGCCAGCTTGCCGCCAGGGCCTGCAATCGGCGGAATCGGAGCAAGATCAAAATCCGGACTTACGTTCTTCTTGCCATCCGCGTTCAACTGAGCGAGCTCGCTGATCCACGTATAAGTGAATACGCTCTTACCGGTCACCATTTTCTGCTTCCATGAATCGAGACTGGAAGTAAACAGCTCCGGATCAGCCAGCTTCTCGGATACCAGCTTGTTCAGGAACGTCACATATTGCCTGTAGTTATCGCTTGTATAAAGGTACGTGTACGATTGCTGCTGTTCGTCGTAGACAAAGCCGTTATACGATGGGTCGATGCCCCATGCCGCGCCAGACAAGTTGCGAATATTCTCCGCGCGGACAAGGTTCGCCATCGGGAACGAGGAAGGGTCCTTTTCCTTCAGCACTTTCAGCACGTTGTACAACTCATCCATGGTCTCGGGTACGCTAAGGTCATACTTCTTCAGCAAGTCCATTCGAATGACCGGTGCTGTATTATAGAGAGCCGCCTCGTTCATGACCGGAGCCACATACAGCTTGCCGTCCTTCGTACGCCAATTGTCGAGCTCAGCCTCGATCTCGTACTCTTTGATTTTTTTCTCAAGATTCGGAAGCTTATCCATATAGTCGCTAAGAGGAAGCAGTACTCCATTCTGAGCAAATTCCAATACGATCTCTTGCGTAACTTCTGTCACCAGATCGGGAATGGTGCCCGAGCTCAGAACGATCTTGAGCTTGTTCTTATAATCAGGCGAAGGAACGGCTTGCACATCGATCTGCACATTGCCTTTGGCCTGCAATTGCTTGAAGAGCGCCCATTCCTTATTGAACGGATAAGCGGAAGAATCGCTGTACATCATGGACAGTCCAGTTGGACCAGCGGGATCGGAACTCGGCCCCTTGGATGATTGAGAGCAAGCGCTGATTGGCAGCGCCACAAGCAAGGCTGCCAGCGTCGTCATGACCCCTTTGCGAAATTTCGTATTCATTGGTGAATCCTCCCTTTTTTGTAGTAGCACAAGCGAGATATGAGATGAATTAGCCCTTGACCGCGCCGAGCATCACCCCCTTGGCAAAATGCTTTTGCGCAAAGGGAAATACGCATACAACGGGAATCGTCGTGACCATAATAACAGCCGCCTTCAGCGAAGCGGAGGAGAGCGTTGTCAAATCATTTTGCCCAATGCCCGACCCCATGGAGGCCAGATCGGCCCCGGCGACAATATTTCGCACGATCATCATAACGGGATGCATATCGCTTGAATTCAAATAGATCATAGAGTTGAACCAGTTGTTCCAATAATACACGATCAAGAACATCGTAATCGCCGCAATGACGGGCTTGGATAACGGAATGACGATTTTAAACAATATTTGCATCGGATTCAGCCCGTCGACCATGGCCGCCTCCTCCAGGCTCTCCGGGATGCCCTGGAAAAAAGTCATCATGAGCAGCAAGTAATAAGGCGTTATACAGAACGGGATAACAACAGCCCAAATCGTATCAATTAAGCCAACGCTCTTCACCACGAGATATGTCGGAATCAGGCCCCCGCTGAAAAACATCGTGAACATGACGATCAGGACAAAAGCCTTGCGTCCCTTCAGGAACGTTTTGGACAGCGGATATGCGCATATGATCGTCATGAACAGTCCAATTGATGTGCCGAGCAGCGTTTGGAAGATGGAATTTTTGAACCCCTGCAAGATGGTCGGGTGATCGAAGATTCTCAGGTAAGCGTCAATATTGAATCCGATCGGCCAGACGACAACCCTCCCGCCCAAAATCGCCGCCGATTCACTGAATGATATGGAAATGAGATGGATAAACGGAAATGCGATAGCGAGCATAACCAAGCTCAATAAACAAAAGTTGAAGATCATAAATACGCGATAGCCTTTGGTTTTCCGGTATAACATACGATCCCTCCTTAATAAAGCGATACGCCCGACAGTTTGCGCGAGATATAATTGGCCCCTGAGACAAGCCCGAAGCCGATTAATCCGCCGAACAGGCCTGCTGCTGTCGCGTAGCTGTAATTGTTGTTCTCAAGCCCCATACGGAATACGAAGGTATCGATAATATCGCTCGTTGCGGAGTTGCTTGCCGTGTAGAGAAGCAATACCTTCTCAAAGCCGAGCGAGAGCAGCGAACCGAGCGAAATAATGAATACAACCGAAATGGTAGGAAGAATTTGCGGAATCGTCACATGGATCGTCTGCTTCCAGCGTCCCGCTCCGTCCAACTCCGACGCTTCGTATAATTGCGTATCGACCGAGGCCAACGCGGCTACGAAGATAACGGCATTCCATCCCATGTACTGCCAGATATCTGAGCTGATATAGATGAAACGGAACCATTCCGGCTGATTCACAAAGAAGATCGGATCGATGCCAAGCGACCCCAGCACTTTGTTCACGATGCCGTTCGTTGGCGACAGCAGCTCCTTGATCAGCCCAACCACGACAACAATGGAAATGAAGTTCGGGAAATACGAGATGATCTGAATAAATCGTTTCAGCCGCGCCCCCATGATCTCATTAATAAGAAGTGCAAAAATGATCGGCAGCGGGAAGCTGATGCCAAGATTCATCACGCTGAGCAAAATCGTATTTTTGAATGCCAGCCAGAAGTTTGGATCTTCCATGAACATTCGGAAATAGCGTAAGCCTACCCACTCCGTGCCGTAGGACGGTCCGCCCGGCATATACTTCCGGAAGGCTAGAATATTGCCGAATATTGGTCCATACCGGAAGACTGCAAAATAAAGCAGCGGCAATGCCAGCAATACATAATAGTAATAATTCCGTTTCCAGTATGAGCGCCTGGCACGCTTAACGTACGGTACGGGATCATTCGATCGCGGCGGCGATGCGGCGGCGTTGTTCATGTCGTTACTCCCCTTCATGTGCGGTTATTTCGGCCGTCAGGTCCGTGAATCCATCAAACCATATCGCATGGTTCGCCCGTAATAGCCAAGTTCGCCAGCCAGTCACGCTTTTCGCCTTTGCCTAATTGCGGACGAGAGCAGCCTGTTGTCACTCTTTTCTCCCTTGTCACAGCATTCGCACCACTTCTCATGCGGACAAGCCAGAGGTACATGTTGCATATTTCTCCATGTCCCACAATTCTACTTTGTTGCAGATTTCGCATGAACGCACATTGCTTTTGCACTGGAGGTTACCTATAATTTGAATCAAACTTGTCTATCGGATCGACCTGTTCCATCCAATCAGCAACGAATACAGAATGTCGACGAGGTGAGAACATGCGAAATATCCGTCACAGATGGTCACGGCTCGGCTTCCGGAGTATTTTCTACCGGCTAATCATTTTATTTGTATCACTGTCCGCCTTTATTCAAATCGCGTTGTTCCTGAGTACAAGCATCTCCATGAACTATATGGAATCGCAGCTCAGATCGAACTATGACCGCTCCTTATCCAACCTGTCGTCTACCATGAACAATCTATTCGACGGCATTTATCAATCGAATTTCCTGCTGGCGCTTGATCCGAACATTCTGAAGGTCATCACGACTCAATATGCGGAAGATGATATCGGCAAATATGCGGATTACTCACAAGCCGTACGCTCCCTCTCGCGCATAAAGGCAAGCAGCAACTACATTGACAACGCCTATATTTATAAACGAGATGAATCCATCATTATTAGTGATAATGGCACCTATGAACCGGAATCATTCTATGAAAGCGCGTACAAGATGGAGCAATATCCGCTGACCTTCTGGCAAGATTACAAATCGAATCATCATTTGTTTACGATCCTGCCTCCTTCTGTCGTCTCGGGCAGCTATAGCAATCGCGGCGAATCGACGATCTCGGTCGTACAATCAACGGTGGGCGGCCATTACTCCAACAATTTGTACGTCATTAATATGAAAGCAGAAGCAGTCCGCAATTTGCTGCAAAGCTACATGCAGACACCGAACAGCCTGATTATGGTCGCTGATACAGAAGGAAACTTATTGGCATCGACTCGCATAATCGATGTGTCGATGCAATCTTTTATGAATGAGCTGCTGCTGAATCCGGAGACGAAGTTTGACTCGGTGCATAAGGGCGAGAACATGCATATTATCAAATATTCGACCAACTTCTTTTTCCGGGATGTGACGATGGTGGTGGCGGTTCCCCATACCGACCTTACCTCCGCCCTGACTAAGATGAAAAGTTGGAATCTCACGATTACCGGCATTCTGTTCCTTGTCTCGCTGCTGCTCTCGATCTTATTCAGCCGACGGTTCTATTCGCCTATCCGTTCCTTGGTCCAAACCTTGCAAGGACCCGGTCCAAAAAAGGAAAAATCGCATTCGCCATTCAACGAGCTGGAGTTCCTGAACACGGAAATTAAGCGTATCTTGACAGACGTAGACGATCTGAATCGGACCTTGTCGTACTCGCTGCCTATCGCTACGAAACATTTTTTGGCCAAGGTGCTGCAGTCCAACTTCCCGTACGATCATGACGTGATCGATTCGTATTTGAACAAGCTGGACTTCCGATTCCCGAACTCGTATTTTCAGGTCAGTCTGATTCAATTCAATTTCCGCAAGCCGTTTTATGATCTGTATTCGGAGAAGTTCCAGAATGAAGCGACCGACACGATCTTCCGCATTCTGAACGCGTTATTGCCGCAAGAGCATCCCGTCTACATCCTGGAGCTGGATGCCCATATGTTCGCCGTGCTGATCAACCCGGCATCGGAGGATGAATGTGAAGCCTATACGGCTTACTTCGAGCAAATCGACAGCCTGTTTCGTCAGGATGAAGCCGAGCTGCGCATTCATATTGGCATGGGGCTGGTGCATGGGCATTACACCGGTATGCAATCTTCTTATGTGGAGGCCATGAAGGCGTTGTGGCAGGTGTCTCCATTCGATTCCAAACGAATCGTGCAGTATTCGGAGTATGAATCCCAGGAGCCGCGCTATGCCCTTAGCCGGACGGATGAGAAGATATTGGCCAACCTGCTTGCGGCAGGCAAACGCGAAGAATTCAGGGGGCAGTTGGATAGCGTCATTGTCGCCAATACGGATCGCTATATGACCGGAACCAACATAAAGCAGCTCTTCGTTCACTTGTATTTGATCGGCATCCAAACATTAAAAAGCAAAAATATCGCCGAGGAGCATGAGGATGAGCTTGATATGACGCAATTCCTGCTCTCTGCGGATGTCGGGTCTACTGGGGAGATGACGGAGCATTTGTACCGATTTTTCGATCGGGTGCTTGAGCTATGCGAATCGCCTCCTTCGGACACCTTTAATATCAAGCTGTTCCGCGCCTATCTGGACAACCATTATGCCGAGGAGATTACGCTGGACATTCTGGCGGACAAATACAATACAACACCCAAGTATATGTCGCGACTGCTTAAAAAGGAGCTGGGCACGACCTTCCACAAATACTTGCAGCAGCTGCGTATAGACAGAGCCAAGGAGCTGCTTACCTCCTCGTCCGCTCCCATCCATGAGATATGGGAGCAGGTAGGCTTCAACAACCGCAACACCTTCATCCGCACGTTCAAAAATCAGGAAGGCATCTCGCCGACCGACTACCGCCGATGCCATAGCTCAAGCGATTGACTGCAGCGACTCTAAGCATTGTCAGGTGTCAGTTCCATTGAGCTATAGAGAGCAAAAAAAGGCCGAGACAGGGAAGTTCACTCCCCTGTCTCGGCCTTTTGCATGTATATCTATTATTGAGGGTCAGTCGGATCAAGCGGCTTGATTGGAGCCACAGGACTTCCTGTTGCCGCCGGAGCATTGAACGTGAGCGCCGATTTTGGCGCTGCCGGAGCGATTGCTTTCGAAGTCAACCCCTGGATCAACTGATTCAAGTCGATGCCGGATACGCTCTTCAGCATCTCTGGCGCTGTCGACATCAGCGACGTCACATAGTTGCTCAGTCGTGCCGCACCTTCGCCATTGCCTGTATCTACGACGGTCAGCTTGTCGATGGAGCTGATTGGCTCCGCCACTTTGCCCGCCAGCTCTGGAAGCATCTTGACGATAATATCGAGAACCGCCGCCTCGCCGAACTTCGCGAACGCATCGGCCAGCTTTTCCTTCGCTTCCGCTTCTGCCAGACCGCGCAGACGGATAACATCGGCTTCTGCCGTACCTTTGGCACGTTCAGCTTCCGCTTCTGCCAGACCGTCCAGACGCTTCTGCGCCGCTTGCGCTTTCGCTTCCGCTTCGATCCGGTACTGCAACGCATCCGCTTCACGCAATTGCCTCGCTTTGTTCGCTTCCGCCGCTTGTTCGACTGCGTAACGGTCGGCGTCCGCCTTCTTCTTCACTTCCGCATCGTATTGCTTCTCGCGACGCAGAATTTCCTTGCCTTCCAGATCGATCTCTTTTTCCTTACGGACAAGCTCGACCTTCATTTGCTCTTCAACCACGCTTTGCTTCGCGCGCGCTTCCTGAATCGAATACGCCTGATCCGCTTCCGCTTTCGCCGTATCCTGATCGCGCTTAAAGGAAGCAACCTTCATTTCCTTTTCCTTCTCCGCTTCCGCGATGTTCGTGTCACGCAGCAGCTCCGCCTTCTGACCGGCTTCGGATGCAAGCGCCTTCTGAATACGAGCATCCCTCACTGCTTCCGCTTCTGCGATCTCCGCGTCACGCTTAACCGCTGCGATACGCGGCTTACCGAGTGCATCGAGGTAACCATGCTTATCGCGCAGATCCTTAATCGTGAAGGAAACGATCTGCAGACCCATCTTTTTCAAGTCTTTCGCTGCTACGCCTTGTACCTCTTGCGCAAACTTGTCGCGGTTGCGATATACTTCCTCTACCGTCATGGAGCCCAAGATCGCCCGCAGGTGACCTTCAAGCACCTCTTGGGCTTCACTCTTCAACGCTTCCGTAGGTTTGCCTAGGAACTGCTCGGCAGCCGTCGCTACGTCTTCAATCGCACCACCGATTTTAATGATCGCAACGCCGTCAGCCATAACGGGAACGCCTAGCTCCGTATACACTTCCGGCGTGGAGACATCCAGTTTATGCGACAGCAACGACAGAAACTCTGCCTTCTGGAAAATCGGAAGGATAAATGCGCCTCCGCCACGAATAATTTTCACTTTGCGACCGGATTCGTCAACAAGGGCATTTTTGGTCCCAAGGAAAGACCCCGTGACCAGCATCGCCTCGTCCGGACTTACCGTCTTGTAGCGAGCCCAGAATGCCAGACCAAGCACAACCAGCACCCCGACTATAATAATAGGAATCGTTACATATTGTTCCAAATTCATTCTTCATACTCCTCTCTCCATCATTAGATTGTCAGGTTCAGCTCGGACACATACAATATGCCTTCTCTGACGTCGACCACTACCACTTTCGCACCATCCGGGATTGGTTTCCTATCATAGCTGGCAGCAATTTGATTGGTGTTGCCCGCTCCCACCCTTACCAATACTTCGCCATAGCCGCTCTCCGGAATCGGAACGATCACTTCACCTTGAGATCCCGCAAGCGAGGCAATTGTGAACGCAATCGAATTCTCGCTGTTCTCCATCGGCTTCACGTATAAGAAGAAAACGGCGATCGCACCTACGATGGCGATCAGCACGGCGAAAAGCGCGATCATCCATACGCCAAGTCCACTATACCTCTCCAGCAATAGCCCGGCTCCGCCGAATATGGTAATGCCGCCTACAAGCGTCATCGGCTGGAAGATTGACGGACCGTCAAGCGACAGAAAGTCGAGCACCCCATCCATTGCCTGGCTGAGCCAATCACCGAATACAACACTAACGAGAGCGTACAAAATTCCGACGATGAGACATGCCGCATAAACCGCCTCCATTTTCCTCCCCCTCTCTCAAAAGGCATAACCTGTAATCATTTCCGATATTTATTACGCCTAACTCGCTGAATAGTTTCTAAAAATTATATCCTGCGGCTACCTTCAATCGACTATTCATGACATGAACGCCTTCTTTTTCCCATTAACTTGAAAAAAGCCTGTTCATCTCTTCCGGAACCATGAGTAACATGGTCATACATCGAAGCGCTATAGCCATATGTATTGCGCGATGCGAACCTCAGCTACTCCATCGTACACTTGAACGAAAGTTGCGGCAAGACTCTTCTTTGCATCCTTCACACAAGCGAAGACATGGCAGGACTCTCCCCGGCTCTCACCGCCGAAGGATAAGTACCGTCGCTTTAGCTTAGATGCGTGCCTGACTCTGATTGTTATTTGTACCGGATATCATGCATTAAAGAAACACCCTTGTAAAAACTAGCAGAAGACAAGGCTTGTACGACCTAACACAGAAGCAGACATCACAAACTACATCTTCCCCCAAACAAAACTTTTTCCCCTTACTCTTCGTCTATAGATGAAGAAAAACTAATATCCTTCTGTCCATCCCCCTGAATACCGGTTACTTCTAACAGCGAATAGCCAGCAAAAATCAGCCGAAATGGAAAGGGCTCATGGGCGTAATTGGAAAATAAAGGCACGAAGCATGTACCAAAAAGGGTTTTGTGCTATAATGGTTATGCTATTTTGGAGGAGGAGTTATAAGCATGCAAGAAGATCGTCAACCATCGCCGAAGGCACCTTACAGCAGATGGCGATTATTCGGACTGGTATCATTTATTACTGTAAAATGGATTGTTTATTTTGGCATAATCTTCGGCTTGCTTGCCGGCGGTGTTATGACAGGCTATGTCGCCGCCCTTGTCAAGGACGAAGAAATCAGGCCGCAAAGTGTCATTCAAAATAAGGTCGGCGAATATTCCATGACCGGCTACGTGTACTTCAGAGATGACTCTCTGGTCGGACAGCTGCGGACCGACGAGGACCGGATCGTCATTACATACGACGAAATTCCGCAATCCGTCATCGACGCGCTTCTATCTACGGAGGACAACAACTTCTTCGAGCATGACGGCGTTGATATTAACGGTCTCGGACGTGCCGTAAAGCAAAAGCTTTTCAATGAGGATACACAAACCGGGGGCAGTACGCTGACGCAGCAGTTGGCGCGCCGGGTTTTCCTTAGCCTCGACAAGACGGATAGCCGCAAGATCAAGGAGATCTTCCTGTCGCTGCGCATGGAGCGTTATCTAACCAAACAAGAGATATTAGCCGCTTATCTGAACAAAATGCCGTTCGGCAACGGTTCCAACGGTTATCAGGTATTCGGCATTAAAGCCGCTGCAAAAGGCATATTCGGCATTTCTGATCTGTCCAAGCTGAATACGGCTCAATCTGCCTACTTATCGGGCTTGCCGCAGCTGCCTTCTCTCTATACCGCCTTCACTGGCTCAGGCAAGTTCAACGAAGCCGGATTCGAGCGCGCGATGAAGCGCCAGCAGCTCGTCTTGAAGCGAATGATGGAGACGGGCAGATTGACACAGCAGCAATATGAAGAAGCGCTCAGATTTGACGTTCGCTCGTCTATCGCCCCACCAAGCGAGAAGGCATATACGACCTACCCGTATCTGATGCTTGAAGCAGAGCGCCAGGCCGCAGAAGTGCTGCTTATGCAGAACGATCCTACTTTGACTAAGGCCGATCTCCGCAAAAAGGAGAATGCGGGGCTGATCGAAGAAGCTAGAGAGCAATTGCTGCGCGGCGGCTTCCATGTCTATACGACGATCGATAAAGATGTCTATACGATCATGCGCGAGATTGCAAGCAATGAAGACAACTTCACGCCTTACAGCGAGAAGAAAGGCATCGAGCAGATTGCAGGCGTCATGTTGGATCACAAGACCGGCGCTATCATCGGCATGCTGGAAGGCCGTGATTTCTACGAAGAACAAATGAACTTTGCGACGCAAATGATTCGTCAGCCAGGTTCCACCATGAAGACACTGGCTGCTTATTTGCCCGCAATTGAGGCAGGCATTATTCAGCCGGCAAGCATTATCGACGATGCGCCAATCGTGCTCAAGGATGGCCAGAAGGGCTTCCATATCCCGATGAACGTAACGAACAAGTTCAGAGGGCTTGTAACGGCACGCGATGCGCTTAACCGCTCGCTTAACCTGCCTGCGCTGAAAATTTTCAACGAAGACTTAACGATTGACAAAGCGTTGGAATTTGTAAGATCACTGGGCATCACGACGCTGCAGCCGGAGGACGCTTACTCTCAGACGGGTGTAATCGGTGGTTTGCGCCTTGGCGTCTCCGTTGAAGAGATGACGAACGCTTATGGCTCTATCCCGAATCAGGGCGTGTTCCAGGACGCTTATATGATTCAAAAAATCACGGATGCGAACGGCAAAATCATCTACGACCATAAGGAGCAGCCGAAGCGCGTATTCTCGGAACAGTCCGCTTTCCTTATGACCGATATGCTGAAGACCGTTATCTCCGATCCATCCGGGTCCGGTCATCAGGTATCCAAGCAATTCAAGCAATATGGAAAAATTCCTGTAGCAGGCAAAACAGGTTCCACACAAAGCTACGGCGATGTATGGTTCATGGGCTTCACGCCGGATGTCACGCTTGGTGTGTGGGCGGGTTATGAGGAGCAGATCAATTCGCTGTCCAACAATGGCCAGACCCGAGCCCGGTCCATCTGGACACTAATTATGAATAAGCTGACCGAAGAAAAACCAAGTCTGTTCGTAACAGACAGCTTCCCGCAGCCGGACGGCGTAGTGAAAGCTACGGTATCCAAGGCAAGCGGCTTGCTTCCGACGGAACTGACCAGATCTGCTGGCCTGCTGGTAACAGACTGGTTCAACAAAGAATTTTTGCCGAAAAAAGCAGATGATGCGCTCGTCAATATGAAGTACATTACGTACCAAGGCATTAACTATGTGCCTAACGATCTGACGCCTGACGATATGCTGAAGGAAAAAATCGTTATTAAGCGCAAAAAACCGCTTGATGTGCTGATGGACGAAATCAAGGAAGCTCAATCCAAGCTTCCAGCCAAAAACAGAAGGCCGCTGGAGGTTTATGTGCCTGCCGACGCACAAAATGATGCGCCTTCGAAAATCGATCCGCGCGCAGATGACGGAGCAGCGCCACAAACGCCGAGTGACGTGAAGCTAAGCGCTTCTCCCGCAGGAGATATTACGATTACGTTCTCCGACAGCAAGTCGGCTGACGTGGTTGGCTACCGACTGTACCGTTCCACGAATCATACCGACTATGCGAAGTTCGGGACATCGATTCACCTTGGCGACGAAACCAAATTCAGCTTCAAAGCTTCTGACAAAGAAGCGGCTACTTATTATGTGGTAGCTGTTGACGTAGTCGGCAAGGAATCTGCGCCAAGCATGATTATGAATTATGGCTCCACATTGCCGGAGATACCTGAAATTCCGGGAGTTCCTGGCATTCCGGGCTTCCCTGGTGAGAATAACGGAAATAACGGCAACAGTGGCAATGGCGGCAGCGAGACAGGCACAGCGCCGTCTGCACCTACCGGATTAACGGCAGAAAGCTCCGATCTCAGCATCTTGCTGAGCTGGGCATCCAATCCGGTATCGGACCAAGTCACGCTCTACCACATCTATTACAGTGCAAACAGCGATGGCAATTACGTCAAGCTGGGTACGACTTCACAGACCAGCTTCGAGCATCTGGCCCCGCTCTCTAGCGGCAGCTACCAAATTACGGCTGAGAACAGCTCCGGCGTATCGTCGCCATCAGGGAGAGTAACAGTCAGTCAATAAGAAGCTAGCGGCTTGACGTCGCTTGGAGCTACTATCTGCAAAACTTAGAATGATACAAACTGCGCTTCCTTTAGGGGGCGCAGTTTTTTCATACACAGTCCAATCAAAAAAAGCCTTCAGGTCTATTGCTAGACCCAAAGGCTTCTTCGTATAAATGGATTCATCTTCTGAAGGGCATTAATCTTCGATTGTAGACAAGTCGCCTGTCGGCAAGTTAAGCTCCCATGCCTTCAGTACCCTTCTCATAATCTTGCCGCTGCGTGTCTTCGGCAGCTTATCCTTGAATTCGATCTCTCTTGGCGCCGCATGTGCGGAGAGACCAATCTTCACGAACTGGGAAATTTCCTTCTTCAGCTCCTCGGATGGCTCGAAACCTTCGCGAAGCGCGATAAAGGCTTTAATGATCTCGCCGCGCATCGGATCAGGTTTACCGATAACGCCCGCTTCGGCAACGGCCGGATGTTCGACCAGCTTGCTCTCGACCTCGAACGGACCTACACGCTCGCCTGCCGTATTAATAACATCGTCGATACGCCCTTGGAACCAGAAGTAACCTTCCTCATCCATATAAGCGGAGTCGCCGGATACGTACCAACCCTCGAGACGGAAGTACTCTTCGTACTTCGATGGGTTGTTCCAAATCTTGCGCATCATGGACGGCCAAGGCACGCGTACAGCCAAATTGCCCATGCGGTAAGGAGGAACCTCATTGCCGCTATCGTCAATAATAGCCGCTTGAACGCCAGGAAGAGGCTTGCCCATCGATCCCGGCTTAATATCCATGCTTGGATAGTTGCAGATCAACTGTCCGCCTGTTTCTGTCATCCACCAAGTATCATGAATACGTTGATTGTACACCTTCATACCCCAACGCACTACCTCAGGGTTCAGCGGCTCGCCGACGCTGAGCACATGGCGCAAGCTCGACAAGTCGAATTGCTTCGACAGATCGTCACCCGCACCCATCAGCATGCGGAATGCCGTTGGTGCGCTGTACCACACGGTAACTTTGTACTTCTGAATAACGGTGTACCAGTCGCTTGGGCTGAAACGTCCACCTCGAATGACATTTGTCGCGCCATTCAGCCACGGAGCAAAAATACCGTAAGACGTACCTGTTACCCAGCCCGGGTCTGCCGTACACCAGTAAATATCGTCATCCTTCAAGTCAAGGACGACCTGACCTGTATATTTATGTTGAATCATTGCGTTTTGTGCATGGAACACGCCTTTTGGCTTGCCCGTTGATCCGGATGTATAATGCAGAATCAGTCCGTCTTCGCGATCCAGCCATTCGATCTCGGCTTCGTCGGAAACTTGGCTGATTTCTTCTTTGAAGTTTACGATTCCTTCTTCAGCCGGAATATCATCGCCGAAGACGATAATATGCTTCAGCCCGGGAAGCTCATCCCGCTTGATACGATGAAGCAGCGCAGGCGTCGTCACGATCGCAATCGCTTCACTGTCCTGGAGCCTGTCCTTCACCGCTGTCTCCATAAAGGCTTCGAACAACGGCCCTACTACCGCGCCGACCTTCAAGGTTCCCAGTACGCTGAAATACAGCTCAGGCGTACGCGGCATGAAAATAAATACGCGCTCACCCTTGCCAACTCCAAGCTTGCGCAGAAGATTGGCGAACCGGTTGGATTGTTTGCTCAGCTGCTCGAATGTATACGATTCATCGCGTTCGCTGTCGCTGTAGTAAAGCGCTACTTTATTGCCTCTACCGAGCTCGAGATGGCGATCGATCGCTTCATAAGCAATGTTCACCTTTCCCGTCTCATGCCAGCTGAACTGCTGCTCGATTTGCTCCCATTGGAAGGTTGCTGCCGCTTCTTCGTAATTTTTCAAGTTAGGGTTCGTCGCTGTTGCCGGTACACGCTCTTGATGCAAGTTGATCATTCTATCACTCTCCCATCAAATCTGTAAAACGTTGGTATAGGTATGCGCTTTCAAAAATCCTTTATCATTATACCACAACACCTTTCCTTTCGACTACGCTTTTCATTTTCTTGATTGTTTGTTATAAACAATAGTAGGAAATAATCAATTTTGAGGAAGAAATAATCAGTTTTCTCGCGACAGTTGAAATGAAAGGGGACCACTGAATGGAGCACCGAAAGCGGCTGCAGAGAGACATGATTACAACACGTGACAACCACGAGCTGATTATTGAGGGCCCTGTCCCTCCAGATCGCCTGGCTAATTACACATTGCATCAATCATTGGACGCCTTCCGCAGACCGAAGGAACAGCATGAAGCGCTCGTCGAAATAGCTGAACTGGAAGAAGGACGCATCATTCTTGTACGCCAAGGCGACCTGGTTGTCGGATATGTCACGTTCCACTATCCGGATGAGCTCGAACGCTGGTCTGAAGGCGGAATGGCTGATTTGATCGAGCTGGGTGCCATTGAAGTAGCCAATGATTACAGATCCTATGGACTCGGCAAGCGATTGATCGAAATGTCTTTTGCCGAGGAACAGTTGGAAAATATGATAGTGTATACAACGGAGTATTACTGGCATTGGGATCTTGAAGGAACAGGTCTGAATGTATGGGATTACCGTAGTATGATGGAGAACTTAATGAAATCAGCGGGTATGATCTGGTATGCGACCGATGATCCTGAGATATGCTCGCACCCTGCGAACTGCCTTATGGTCCGTATCGGCAAAGAAGTGCCGCTCAGCTCCATCGAGAAGTTCGACCGAGTACGGTTTCGCGGGCGATTCATGTATTAAGCCGCACATTTTGCAGGAAAGGAAATGAGCCAAGAATGGTATCAAACGCTATATTCATTCATCATTCCGATTCATCCGGCTATAAATTTCATGATGACCATCCTTTCGATCCGATCCGTCAAGTGTTAACGATCGATTTACTGAAAGAAGCGCAAGCGCTTACGGACGAACAGATCATACAACCTGATTACCTTATAGATGAAAATATGCTGAGGCTCGTGCATCGCCACGACTACGTGCAAGCCGTCAAGCTGCTGGATACGGAGGATGATCCGCGCAGCAAGGCGGTGCTCGCCGAGCAATTCGGACTGCAGACGGAAGATACACCGTTTTTCCCGGGACTCCATAAAGCGGCAAGCGCTATTGTGACTGGCTCCGTAGAAGCTGCTGAAGCCGTTATGAGCGGCCGTACCTTGCACGCCTTCCATCTTGCCGGAGGATTGCATCACGCGTTCCCAGACCGCGCCTCGGGCTTCTGCGTCTACAATGATGCCTCTATTGCCATTACACATATTCGAAACAAATATAATGCACGCGTCCTCTACATCGATACGGACGTTCATCACGGAGACGGTGTCCAATGGTCCTTCTATGATGATTCAGAAGTTTGTACGTATTCCATTCATGAGACCGGCAAGTACCTTTTTCCCGGCACTGGATACGCTTATGAGAAAGGTGTGGACCAAGGCTTCGGAACATGCTTTAACGTGCCTCTGGAGCCCTTCACCGAAGACGAATCCTGGCTGGAGAGCTTTAATGTAACGATCCGAAAGGTAATCGAGGCGTTCAAGCCGGACGTTATTCTAAGCCAGCACGGATGCGACGCACATGCTTACGACCCGTTGTCGCATATTCATTGCAGCATGCGAATCTATCAGGAGATCCCTGCTATTCTGCATGAACTGGCGCACACGTATACGGAAGGCCGCTGGATCGCGCTTGGCGGAGGCGGCTATGACATCTGGCGTGTCGTTCCAAGAGCTTGGTCCCAAGTATGGCTGGAGATGACGGATCACCCGCTTGCCGAAGCGATACGGGCCCATGAAGTGGAGGCATTGCCCGCTGCTTGGCTGGAACGCTGGAGTAGCGCAAGCCCTGTTCCGTTGCCGAATAACTGGCAGGATGACAGCTCTGCTATCCCACCTATCCCGCGCCGCGACATCATCACCGAGCAGAACCGCAACACGCAATCTATTGTCATACAGGACTTATAATTGATAGCATCCACCGGGATCCATTAACTACTATTAGTGTTGAAATACAAAGAGCTATTGAGCGGCGCTTCAGTCCAGCTCGATAGCTCTTTTTTATGTCTACGTTAAGGGAGTGGGAGTGTCGGAGGAAATAGCGGTGCCACACACAACTAATTAGCCAAATGCGGCGATTATGCGTCTGGTGCCGACAACATCAAAAGCTGCCCAGCCATCAAAAAAGACGACTGAGCAGCTTTGATTTAAGTTAGATATGCTTAATCATCTCTTCGATGATCTGATGCGAGTTGGCCGAGGCTTTGACCGTGAACTCCGGGAAGTTCACATGAGCGGAACCGTCAGCCTTGTCGGACATGGAGCGGATGACGACATACGGGATGCCGTTCATGTCGCAGACCTGAGCGACAGACGCGCCCTCCATCTCTGCGCAAGCGCCTTGCAACGATTGATGCAGCTCATCCACCGCTTCGCGGCTTGCAATAAATTGATCGCCGGACAGCACTTTGCCCTTCAAGCTGCGTCCTGGGAACAGTCGCTCGCTTGCTTCATAGGCAAGATCGACAAGCCCCTTGTCGGCCACGAACTCTGAGCGCGGGTGGAACGGAATGACGCCTTTGGCAAAGCCAAGCGGCGTGCAATCCATATCATGCTGAATGCAGCTTTCCGATACGACAATATCGCCGATATCAAGCTTTGGATCCAGCGCCCCTGCCACACCAGTGAACAGAACGCAGCTCGCTCCAGCATCCAGCAACAATTGTGTACAGACTGCGGCATTTACCTTGCCTACGCCTGATTTGCAATAAATAACCGGTTTCCCGTGAAGAGTACCCTCATAATACGTAATGCCTGCTTTAGTAAACTCGGAAGTTATCGCGACATGTTGATGCAGAAGTTCAATCTCCTCCGCCATCGCGCCAATGATGCCAATTTTCGTTGTAGCCATTATCTATTATATTCCCCCAACCGATTGACGAATTACAATCTCATGAGGCAGCGTGACCTTGGATTGTTCGACATTTTCTTTCTTCATAAGCTTGGTTAGCAAACGCATCGATACCGCTCCGATATCATACATCGGCTGAGCAACTGCTGTAAGCTGCGGACGAACCATGGACGCCATACGGCTGTTGTCCACGCTAATAATCGAAATATCCGCAGGCACTTGCAAGCCGGAATCCTGAATGCAGTGAATAGCGCCGATCGCCATCTCGTCCGTTGCGGAGAATACCGCTGTCGGGCGTTCCGATAGCTCAATAAAATATTTCATAGCTTCGGCACCGGACTCATACCGGTAATTGCCGATGCGAACCAAAGTGTCATCGTATGTAATTCCCGCTTGCTCCAGCGCACGCTTATAGCCTTGGAATCTTGCATACCCGTTGGATGGATCCTGAAGAGTTCCGCTAATCATCGCAATACGCTTATGACCCTGGGACACCAATTTCATGACAGCATCAAAAGCAGCCTCTTCATGGTCGATGTCAACGGATGGGATCTGGTTATTGTCGTCGCTTGTCGCGCATAGCACGATGGGAACATTAGCTGTCCTGAATGCTTGCAAATGATCGTCCGTAACCGCACCGCCCATAAACAGCAAGCCATCAACTTGCTTCTCGAGCAGCGTGTTAATCACGCGGATCTCTTTGTCTTTCTTTTTGTCAGCGTTGCACAAAATAATATTATAATGATACATATTCGCGATGTCCTCGATACCGCGTGCAACCTCGGCAAAAATCGCATTGGAAATATCAGGTATCACTACGCCTACTGTCGTTGTTTTTTTGCTCGCAAGTCCGCGAGCTACTGCATTTGGTCGATAGCCCAGACGTTCAATGGCTTCATACACTTTCTTTCTCGTCGCTGGCTTAACATTAGGATTGTTGTTCACGACCCTGGATACCGTAGCCATCGACACACCTGCTTCTCTTGCTACATCATAAATGGTTACCGTCACGGATTCTCTCTCCATTTGCTCAGAATTTTATTTTTTCGTACGCCACATATTAGAGTAATGATACGACAAAATATTACTTTCCGCAATGTACGCCAGCACGGACGCTGCATTTGAAGGTGAGAATGTTGATTACATGTCGGAATCCCTTATCTTCTAGCGCAAGACGTTATGTATGCAGCGTTCTTCTGCTTATTTGCTGGAGTCTCTTGTTAATATCGATGATCCAAGCTTCGTCGTTCAGTGACTGTGCCAGTAAATACAAATCGAGCAGCATATTCACCCGTTGCTGGATAAGCGCTTCGACTTCATGTACATTCGGCTGCTGCTTGTTCACTTTCGCTTCCACTAACAAATCTGCCCATTCATTGCATTCGTTAAACAAGAACGTACACTTGTCAGGTTCAGCTCCAAGCTGAGCAATCAATCCGGTCAAATCCGGCTTTACTTCTGGAATAACTTCGCTTCTGCTGCAGGATGTGCATGAGAAGATCGGTACATTGTCGATCTCAACCTTCCCAGAGTAGATGACGGTGCGCAGCTTCATCGTCATCGTATCACCGCAGTGGCATGTCTTACGCAAGATGGTCAGCTCCTTCTCATAGCGGCAGGACCGCTATCCTACCTCATCGGTTTCATAATGAGAGTGAGTAAAATATTCGACCTTTTTTGGCAAAACTCCTGCTAATCCTGCTATGTAATTTTTGCTACTAAAGCCCTTTTCCACCTATCATTTGGCCCAGCGCCGCCAACCTTTCCGTACAAATGGAATCGACACCACTATCACCCAGACCGCAGCGCCAATCATGTCATTGCGCACATCAATAATGTCCATCATTCTGCCGCCGACAAACGACTGATGATATTCGTCAGATACGCCATACAATCCGCATAGCAATACAATGACAATCTTCATATATAATCGATCTGAGCGACTGCCGAAGCCGTAATCCAGCGCAGCGGCCAAAATGAAGTAGCTTACAAAATGTCCCCAATTAAAATCCGTCATGCCGGGAAAAAACTTCTGGAAGAAAGGAAGGACGGTGTTCAGTTCGTCACCCGTTCTGGAAGATAGCGCAAAAATGACGGCCATCCATAAAACAGCAGGAATGAAACGGATCATTCGGCGACTGGTCAACGATTGTTTTTTATGACTCATTTGATTCATATATACTCCTTCGTTACAATATGAATGTAAGCATTTCATGGAGAGAGTGAGGGGATAGCATGTCCTTGCAGAACCAGACGGTCATCTGCCTGTTAGACGATGAATTTGAGGATTTGGAATTATGGTATCCCGTCTATCGCGTACGCGAGGCTGGAGCAACCGTATTATATGCCGGTCCGGAGAAAGGAAAAACGCATATTGGCAAATATGGCGTTCCTGCCGTTGCCGATCTATCCTTCGATGAAGTAAACAGCGAGGAGATCATTGGCCTTCTCGTACCGGGAGGCTGGGCGCCGGACAAGCTAAGGCGTTATCCGAAGGTACTGTCGCTTGTACAGGAGCTGAATGCGGCGGATAAGCCGATCGGACAAATCTGCCATGCCGGCTGGGTGCTGATTTCCGCCAAAATCCTGGAGGGCCGTCAGGTAACATCGACCCCTGGCATTCGCGACGATATGGAGAATGCGGGAGCCACTTGGCATGATGAGGCTGTCGTTGTCGACGGCAATCTTATCTCTGCGCGACGCCCGCCGGATCTGCCGCCCTATGCAAAAGCTTTCGTCGATGCCTTGGAACAGCGAATGGGTTAACCATTCGCTGTTTTTTCTTTCGGCTCCCCTTTGAATGACTCCAGCATTTCCAACACTTCCGTGCTCGTACGGCAAAGCTGCAACTGCTGGAACAGCCCTCTGCTCTCCTCCTGCTTCGTGCCAAGCAGACGTTCCTTCACATGCAGAATGGAATGAGCAGACATGCTTAGTTCATCCACGTCCAGACTTAGCCAAATCGGCAATGCTCTCATATCTCCGGCGAGCTCTCCGCATACCCCTACTGAAATGCCAGATCGCTTGGCAGCCTCTACCGTCAGCTTCAGCATACGAAGCAGTGCCGGATGGAATGGCTCGTATAAGTGTGAAATTTCTTCGTTCATTCGATCGACCGCAAGTGTGAACTGAACCAAATCATTAGTACCGATGCTGAAGAAATCCACTTCCTGGGCCAGCATATCGGCTATCATGACCGCTGCCGGCACTTCAATCATAATGCCTACTTTCATTCCTCTGTCATAAGGCAGCCCTTCCTGCTCCAGCTCCAGCTTCGCTTCGTTCAGAATGCGATTGGCACTGCGCACTTCATCAACTGACGAGATGAGCGGATACATGAGCTTTACTTGGCCATATACGCTTGCACGAAGAATAGCCCGCAGCTGCGTTTTGAATAAATCGGTACGGTCGAGCGAGATTCGGATGGCACGGTAGCCGAGAAATGGATTGTCTTCTTCCGGCAGTTCAAAGTAATCAAGCTGCTTGTCGCCCCCGACGTCAAGCGTGCGGATGACAAGCGGGTCGCCGCCCAGCTTCTCGGCAACACTTCGGTACACTTCGAATTGCTCCTCTTCACGCGGGAAGCGATTGCGATCCATATATAGAAATTCCGTACGGAACAAGCCCACGCCGTTCGCTCCGCTTGATAATGCGATCTCCAATTCCTTAATCGAGCTGATATTCGCCTCCAGGCGAAGTGCTTTGCCATCAGGCGTGACGGAATGGCGTGAGGCAAAATGCTGCAGCTTCTTCTTATCTTCCATTTGTCTGTCATGCAGCAAATTGTATCGGTCGATAATCGCTTCTACCGGATCGATATAGACCGAGCCGTCCCCGCCATCAATGACGATGGTCTGTCCCGTCGCAATCGGCTCTTTCAGCTCTGGCTCTACGCCTACCACAAGCGGAACGCCAAGCGCTCTGGCCATAATGGAGGAATGCGAAGTCGTGCTGCCGACAAGCGTCACGATACCGAGCACATGATCCGGGTTAATATGGGCGAGCTGAGAAGGTGAAAGCTCCTTCGCAATCAGAATGAACGGTTGCGTATCCACAGGCAACGCAATTTCCGGAACGCCAAGAAGATGCTTCAGAAGCCGATTGCCGACGTCCTTGATATCAAGCGCCCTCTCCTTCATATATTCATCGTCCAGCAAGTCGAACATCGTAACGAAGTGATCAATTGCTTCTTTCACCGCTACTTCTGCCGCCTTGTATTGGCGCTGGATAATGCCCTGAATCTCGTTCATGAAGACCGGATCGTCCAATATGGCCAGATGAGCGTCAAAAATATTGGTCTCTTCTGAGCCGACGACTTCTCTCAGCTCATCCTTGATCTGCTCGATCTCATGCTTGGAAGTGCGAATACCTTCATATACCCGCTCGAATTCACGAGCGAAATCGGCCACATCTATTTTCTGATCCGGCACTTCCCACTCCCAATTCGGCAGCACGAACGCTTTCCCGATCGCGATGCCTGTTGAGGCGCCTATTCCTTGAATCATTGCGTTTCCCCTCCACCGTTGCTCTCTTTAAGCACAACTGACATAACCGAAGATTGTCCTTTCTTCACCGCTTTGAATGGCGCATAACGCCACGAGCGGACCCGATCGGAATTGGTAATGACCATTGGTGTTGCAAGAGACTTACTTTCCTTGCGCACCTTCTGCAGGTTGAATCGAATAAGGAGCATCCCAGGCAACACATCATCGCCTTCCTTCACGACGGCCTGGAAGTATGACTTCCCAGCCAGCTTGGATGTATCGATACCGATATGCAGCAACACTTCAAGCCCTTCCTCTGTCTTGATCCCGATTGCATGCATCGTCGGATAGATATGAATAACCTTTCCTTTCACAGGCGATACAAGCTCGCCCTTGTCCGGCAGGAATGCGACACCTTGTCCAACAAGCTTACCGGCAAAGATAGGATCCGGCACTTCCTCTAGTGGAATCATCCGGCCTTGCATCGGCGAGTGGAACAGCACTTGTGCCTGGTCGCGCTGGATCGCCTTCAGCATCTCTTCGCGGATCAGCTCGGAATAAGTTCCGAATACGACCTGTACATGACCGCCGCCCAATCGAATGACGCCAGCAGCACCAAGATTGCGAAGTGCGTTAATGTCCAGTACTTTCTCATTGGACACCTTCAACCTGAGGCGAGTAATGCAGGACTCCATCTGAATGATGTTCTGCTTGCCGCCAATTGCCTGCAATATAAGCGGTGCACGGTACGGAATGTCGCCCGCCCACTCGTCGAGCTGCGATCCTTCCTCGCGTCCCGGAGTTGGTATCCGAAAACGGCGAATGGCCCATCGGAACAGTACGTAATAGACGATGCCCACCACGATGCCTATCGGAATGAGAAGCCATCCTCGCGTAGCTAGATGTTCGTTAATAATAAAGTCGATAGCTCCCGCCGAGAAAGAGAAGCCATGCAGAATGCCAAGCTCATACGTCACCCACATAATAACGCCGGACAATATCGCATGAACGACATACAAATACGGCGCAACGAACAGAAAAGCAAATTCCACCGGCTCAGTCACGCCTGTAAGGAATGACGCAAGCGCAGCGTAAAGGAACGTTTTTCGAATTTTTGGCTTTAAATCTTCTCTAGCCTCATGAATAATGGCAAATGCAATGGCGGGCAGCGCAAACATCATTGTTGGATATAATCCCGCCATAAAACTGCCGGCAGTAGGATCGCCAGCAAAAAATCTCGGCAAGTCCCCATATACCATATTGCCGGCTTCTGTCTCGTAGCCGCCGATCTGGAACCAAAAGACGTGGCTGACCAAATGATGCAATCCGAACACGACCAAAATGCGGTGAACAAACCCATAAAGGAAGACGCCAAAGCCGCCCCCCGATGCAACAACTTCACCTAGCTCGACCATAAACGATTCCAGATAAGGCGCCACATTGATCATCCCGATGGAAAATAGAAGCGCGACGAAGCTTACGAATAAGGGAACGAACCTTGGTCCGCCAAAAAACTGAATATACTCCGGCAGTCGCAAATCTTTGAATCTTTTGTGACTGATCCCTGACACGATTCCGATAATAGCCCCGATCATGACAGTCGGCTCGATATTGGCATCCGCAGATCCCGTTATGCCGGTATAAATAACCATACCGATTAAGGAGGCCATCCCTGCGGCAAGCGCGTTGCCCGTAAGTCCGAGCGCGACACCAAGCGCAAAGATATAAGGCAAATATAAGAAAATAACTTCACTGGCCGCTTGGAGATGCGCAGGCATGCCAGGTAATCCTATGTAATCCCAGGGCAGCTGGCTCAAGCTTAAAAACACAGCCGCGCCAGGCAGCACGATCATCGGCAGCATAAAAGCTCTGCCCAATTGCTGCAAGCTCCCCACGAATGTCATTCTGATCCTCCTAGAACGTCGCTTTGTACGTATATGACTTTAACTGTTTCTTTCACATCTATTACGATGTTAAGCTCTTGTTATCCATTTGTCAAAATAAAAAGACGGGCCTTGCGGCCCGCCCTTCGTTGATGATTCTTTCCCTCAAACGATTGTCTTATCGGGAGTATTGCGAATTCGAGTTCGCGCTGGAGGACTGCCAACCCAATTTCGAAATAACCGGGCCAGCTTGCTCATACGCATTAGTTGCTTGATACACAGGGTTCAGGGAAGTATTCGAATGCACAGGGCCATGGGATTGGCTGTAGCCTTGCGGCGCCTGTGACTGATATCCACTGAATTGTGATTGGGTATGCTGTGCGTATGGAGCAGGTTGGTAGAACGATTGTTGCCCGTATTGTTGGCTATAATTTTGATGTTGTTGTTGATCAGCTTGATAGCCGTAGCGGGCAATAACCGGACCTACATCGCCGAATGCAGTCGCAGGCGAGCTTGCATGGCTTTGAACCGGTTGATGAGATTGGTAAGCGTGATTCGAAACGGCCGGCTGCGTGTACGAGTGAATGGCCGGAGCAGCATGCTGCTGATAGCCATAAGAATGCGAATGCTGGGACCCCGCATTATTGTAAGACGGGCTTATAAAATTTGCGGATTCCCGGTTGAACGTTGGCTGGCTAAGCTGTCCTTGATAATGAGACTGAACATAACCCGCCGGTTCGTAGTTTTGATTGGCATTCGAATTCGAATACTGTTGTTGACCGCCTTGGAATTGTGCCGGCTGTTGCGAATATTGATTCACGTTGTGTCCTCCTTGGGTTTCACCATAAGTCTTCATTGGACAAAGCGATATCGACGTACTGCGTCATCGCCTCGGCCTAGAAGCCTTTCTTATTGTGGAGTAGACACGTCAGAATTATGACCGTCAGGTTTTGGATTTTCCGCCCGGCAGAAGAATGGAATCCTCCACCTTGATACAGCGATCCATAATAACATTCAGTCCGTTCGAGGATGCGATCTCGCCCGCTTCCTCATTCAAGATGCCAAGCTGCAGCCAAAGGGTCTTTGCCCCGATCGCTACCGCCTCCTCCGCGACCGGAGGTGTATGCTCGCTGCGGCGGAAGACGTTCACGATATCGACAGGCACAGGTATGTCGCTAAGCTTGGCATAGCTCTTCTGGCCAAGTATAGTCTCAGCATTGGGATTAACGGGAATAATCGTATAGCCCTTGGCTTGCATGGCCTCAGACACCATATACGATACACGCTCCGGATTATCGGATAAACCGACAACTGCTACCGTCTCGCTGCCGCTCAATATCTCTTTAATCTGTTCTCTATCCGGGTTTTGAAAAGACATGGCTGCACCTCCATTAGTATACTAATGCGATCCTTCCACCCATTCCACATTTGCGCCAAGCGCAGTCAAATGATCGAAGTAGATCGGATAAGACTTCGCGACGTGATGCGCATCATGAATCCGAATTGGCTGTTTCGAGCGAAGGCCCACAATGGATAGCGCCATAATGACACGATGATCGTAATGGGCATTAATATCGACTCCGCCCTCTACGCCTTCTGGACGTCCATGAACGATAATTTCGCTTTGGCGTTCCTCTACGTTGGCTCCCGCCTTGCGCAGCTCATTCAAATAATCGGTAATGCGGTCGCATTCCTTGTAACGAAGGTTCTCCACATTATAGAAACGCGAGGTGCCTTCAGCAAATACAGCAGCCGCAATCATGGCAAGAACCGCATCAGTAGCGTGGTCCCCGTCAAATTCAACTGCCTTAAGCTTGCCGTTGCCCTTCACATGGACAACGCCATTCTCATGCGTGAGAGGAGTTTCCATCATGCGCAGTACGTCAACGACAGCGCGTTCGCCTTGCTTGCTGTTCTCCATTAGGCGATTCACGATCACATCGGATTCCGTGACGGCAGCAGCCGCCAGAATAGCGGCAGAGCCCGGGTAGTCACCCTGTACGTGATAGGTCTTCGCTTGGTAGCTCTGACGTCCAGGCACGCGGAAGCGCATGTAGTCTTCATCCGCATGGATGACAATTCCCGCTTGCTCCAATACTTCAAGCGTCTGCCCAACAACTACCTTGGACTTCAGGTCATGCAGCACTTCGATCTCGCTGTCTTCTTCCAGAAGCGGGGTCAGGAACAGCAGAGCGCTCAAGAACTGGGAGCTTATATTGCCAGATACCTGGATGTGTCCGCCGCGTGGCTGGCCGCCTTTGATTGTAATGGGAAGCTTGCCTTCATTATGCTCAATTGTGACGCCCATCTTGCCAAGCGACTCGATCAAATCATGATGCGGGCGCTTGCCGAGCGAATCCGGATAACGGTTAATGAACGTGACATCTGGGCATAGCGATGCAATGGCCATCAGAAAACGCAGCACAGCGCCTGCATTGCCTACATCCAATTGGTCGACAGCCTTCGGATGACGTCCGAAGCCGGTAATGACAATCTTCTCATCATCTTCCTCTACCGTAGCGCCAAGATCACGAATGCAGCGGCGCATCGCATCGCTATCCTCACTATGCGCAGGATAATATATAGTACTCGTACCTTCCGCAAGCGCAGCTACGAGCAAGTAGCGTGTCGTATAGTTTTTGGAGGACAGCGCCTCGATTGTTCCTTGCAGCCTTGGAGTCGGCGTAACGATAACATCCATCTTCAATTGGTCTCCTTCAACATATAATTTATTGGGATGCGCCATGTTGTTTCCACGCATTCACGATAAGATCAACAACCTCTTCGACCGACAGCTCTGTTGTATCGACAGATAAGTGGGCAAAATCATAGGCGCCCTTCCTCGTCTCCAGCAGTCCGTAGACGCGCTCGCGAACATCGCCTTGCAGAAGCGGTCTGGCTTCGTCTTGCATCACCCTTGCAATGATCTGCTCTGGATGGGCAGTTAACGCAACGACATAACCATGTTCCAGCATAACGCTGCGATTCTCCTCCCGAAGCACTGCGCCGCCTCCTGTGGCGACAACAAGTGACTGCGAGCTCTCCAGCAGCTTGCGCAGCTCTTTGGTTTCCATATCACGGAAAGCTTGCTCGCCGTCTTGGGCGAAAATATCAGGGATTTTGCGATTCTCAGCGCGCTCTACTTCTTCGTCGGAGTCGGTACGGTCCCAAGCCAGCTTCTCTGCAAGCAAGCGGCTTACGCTTGATTTGCCGGTGCCCATAAAGCCTACCAGTACTAACTTCCCATGGGGTAATGCTGACAAGATGATCATCCTTTTGCCCTTTAAAGGCGTGAATTCTTCCAATATCATATCATTTTTTTACGAGAAGAGGGTATAAAAAAGTTGATACAGCCGTATGGATGATAATGATGCATGTCTCATGCCTATTCCATGATCGGAGTGACTGCGCTTATGGTGAGCGAATCCTGCCCGAATTCCCTGTGTTTGACGCAAAAGAGAATCGACCTCATCCTTGACCCCGAACACCCGCTATGTCGGGACGACGTCGTATGGATGCTGGGTTATATTAAAAAAAAGGTGGCTGACGAAGACCCATCCCTGATGGGTCTATCGCAGCCACGCCTGATGCAAAACTTTCTATTCTTTGCCGAAGCCTCTATGGCACTCATCCAGCGCAGACATTACTGCGATCAAGAGGCCAACCGATTACGGTACTGGCTTACGCAAGCCGCTCATGGGCTAATCCAAGACCGTGAGGCCTAGGATTGCAGCCAGTTGAAGTGGAACGAGCCTTCTTTGTCGACACGCTTGAACGTGTGCGCTCCGAAGTAATCGCGCTGTGCTTGCAGCAGGTTAGCCGGAAGACGCTCTGTACGGTAGCTGTCGAAGTAAGCCAGCGCACTTGCGAACGCCGGTACAGGCACGCCGCTAGTTACAGCTGTCGCGATCACTTCGCGCCATGCGCCTTGGTACGATTCCACGATGTTCTGGAAGTACGAATCAAGCAACAGATTGCGCAGCTCTGGATCGCGATCGTACGCGTCTTTAATGTTTTGCAGGAAGCGAGCACGGATAATGCAGCCTCCGCGGAAAATCATCGCGATATCGCCGTAGCGCAGATCCCAGCCATACTCTTCAGATGCAGCGCGCATTTGTGCGAAGCCTTGTGCGTACGAGCAGATTTTGCTTGCGAACAGTGCTTTGCGAACGGCTTCGATGAAGGCTGCTTTGTCGCCTTGGAATGGAACCTTCGCAGGACCGCTCAGCACTTTGCTAGCTGCTACGCGCTCTTCCTTCATAGCGGACAGGAAGCGTGTAAATACGGATTCTGTAATGATCGACAGCGGTACGCCCAAGTCCAGGGAGCTTTGGCTTGTCCATTTGCCTGTGCCCTTCTGGCCGGCAGAGTCCAGAATAACGTCAACCATTGGCTTGCCCGTCTCTGGATCGTATTTGGAGAAAATATCGCGAGTGATCTCAATCAGGTAGCTGTCCAGCTCGCCTTTGTTCCACTCGGTGAAAATTTCATGCAGCTCTTCCGTGCTGACATCCAGCACGTTCTTCAGCAAGTCATAAGCTTCGCAGATCAACTGCATGTCGCCGTACTCGATGCCGTTGTGAACCATCTTCACGTAATGACCCGCTCCGTCCGGACCGATGTACGTGCAACAAGCGTCTTCGCCGACTTTTGCGGAGATTGCTGTCAAGATTGGCTCAACAAGCTCATAAGCGGACTTCTGGCCGCCAGGCATAATGGACGGTCCTTTCAGTGCGCCTTCTTCGCCGCCGGATACGCCAGTGCCGATAAAGCGGAAGCCTTTGGCCTCCAGATCCTTGCTGCGGCGTTGTGTATCAGGGAAGTATGCGTTGCCGCCATCGATAATGATATCCCCTTGATCCAGTAGTGGAACAAGAGCGTCGATAGTAGCGTCCGTACCTGCGCCCGCTTGAACCATGATCAGGATTTTGCGAGGCGTCTCAAGGGATTGTACAAATTCTTCGATCGTAAAAGCAGGTACAAGGTTTTTGCCAGCTGCTTCCTTCATCAGCTCGTCCGTCTTTTCACGGGAGCGGTTGAATACAGATACCGTGAAGCCTCTGCTTTCAATATTAAGAGCAAGGTTCTTGCCCATGACGGCCATTCCAATTACGCCAATCTGTTGTTTTGACATCTGGTTCTTCCATCCTTCGTCATTATATTTAGTCACAATAGCTTTATTCTACTCCTTTTGGAGAGATATGAAAACCGTTTACTCCGAAAAATGTCGCCAGCATCCATTAGTTTTCTTAAGAGAAGGCCAAAGTTTTTCTTATAGTAAGCCTTGCACATAAAAACGATCCCATGCATTTCGCCCCGTGGCGTCCGGCATAAGATCGTTCTAAAATAGACTTTGACATTGAAGATTCATGTGTTATAGCTCCAACTGCAGCATCTCTGACCTAAGCGCGGTCAGCCGCTCCTTTGATAATGTAACCGTTTCCTCGTCTTTGGCCTCCAAAGCCTCGTGCAAGACAGACAACTCGTAGTCCAGCTCATACCGCAGGACAGCTGCCCTCTCTTCCGCTCGCTTCGACTGAAAAGCCTTGATCATTTCCTCTATCGTGACAAATGGCTTCTTCTGGTAAATAATGCGGTGCTCCATTCCTGACACCTCCACAAGTCGTATAATCTCTCCGAACATAATGTTCTCGATTACGATTTGACGATCCTTGATCCGCTTCACGACCGCATGTCCACGTGTGTCATTAATCAGTTTCTCCAGCAGCTCCGACAACTTTTCATCCTTGATCACATAATCGCCCACAATTTTGTACCGGTTTTTCATACGTTGGAAATGCAGCTTCACGAGCTTGCGCCCCGTGCGTATGGACACTAGAAACTGTCCCTCCGTCTCACTCCAATACAAGGAGTACCCTTCCTGAATAAGATCACGGATGAGATTTTGGATTTGCCGGCGTTCGAATCGTAGCTCCAAATTGCAATACTCGACTTCATAGCTCTTGTTCACGGCAATCCCTCCCTTGGTCAGTATAGTTGACGAAATGTTCTGATAATTTGTTCTTATTAACTATCTTATACTTCATCATATGTTATGGCAACTTGGATTATTGACTAATTTTACGAATAGACCGTCCTTTCGTTCCGAAATGGGGAATGGATGAGGGCGGTTGATCTCGATGCCGAATTAACCTATGATTATAATCATTATTTTTTGAGATACGTTATTATACATATACCCATTCATTTCTTCCAAAGGAGCGCTGACCATGACGACAACTACCGCCGCAACGACATCCACTTTGGCGGGATTCACCTCCCATGATTTCGATGTGTTCCAGCTTCAGGGGCTCGAGGAACGCATGCAAGGCATTCAGGAGAGAATCCAGCCCAAATTCAGGGCGCTGGGCGAGCGTCTTACAGCTGAGCTTGCGCCTGCCGCCGGCAAAGAAATGCATCTTCATATCGCGCGGCATGCCCGGCGCAAAGTGAATCCGCCGAAGGATACATGGCTAGCGATATGCGACAATAAACGCGGCTATAAGGCTCATCCTCATTTCCAGCTTGGACTATTCGATGACCATCTGTTTCTGTGGCTTGCCCTGATCTATGAGGTTCCGAACAAAAAAGGGATGGCTGCACATTTAATGAATCATCTGGATGAAGTAAGAGCCGTCGTGCCTGCCGACTATGTGCTATCGATGGATCATATGAAAAAGGACTGCTTAATCACCGGCGATATGTCCGAAGAGAACTGGGAGTCAACGCTGATTCGCTTCCGTGACGTTCAGAAGGCAGAACTGCTGATCGGCCGTCACGTGAAAGCCGATGACAAGCTGCTGCAAGATGGCGACGCGCTGCTCGCTTATGCATCGTCTACCTATGAGCAGCTCATGCCTATTTATCGGATGACTTGCTCGGTGTAAGGTAATACCTATGTAGATACAAGGCTGTCCGGGTCGCGATGACTCTGGACAGCCTTATTAGGTTGGCAAATAAAGCGCCTTCTGCCAGGCTTAATCCTAAGAAGCAGCCACTGCTCCGCGCCGAACTCCTCGTTCTGCTTCACCGGGTCAATCAGATTGATCGCGTTCGTGAGAGCCGTCAACATGTTTTCGCCAGTCGGAGAAATAGTCCCTTCAAACGAATTTCTTGCAGCGGTGAGCAAGCTCAGCATGATAGTTTACAGTTCAATTAAAAACACGCAAGACCAGCCAAAAGGCGTGTCTTACGTGTTCTCTTGAAAAGCTATAGCCTTAAGCCACCATTAGGAGGAAACGGCTGTATCCTTCTCTCGTGCGCTGTCGAGAAACCGGAATCGAACGACCAGCAGCAGCGCCGCCAGGCACAGAATGCCTCCTAGCAAATACGGCAGACCCATCTGTACGGTGAAGAGCAGAGAGCCTAGCAGCGGGCCTGCAATGCGGCCCAGGCTGTCCATCGACGAGCTCAGTCCGGATGCGACCCCTTGTCCCACAGTCGTCTTCTGCGTAATTAACGAAGTGACGCAAGGACGAATCAACGCATTGCCAATACCGAACACTGCCAGTGACATAATCGCCCACCACAGGGAGTGGGCAAATAACAGCAAGAAAAATCCTAACGCCGAAATTACCAAGCCAATAGCAATGTATTTCGGCTCCTCGCCCTTCTTGATCAGCCTGCGAACGATTCCACCCTGAACGAGCGCACCGACTAAGCCGCAGACGAAGAACAACAATCCCACTTGAAGCGGTGTCACGTCAAAACGTCTCATGCCGAAAAATTGCAGCGTCGCCTCCATGCCAGCCAGCGTGAACGTTACGAAAAATGCCAGTATGTACAAATATTTGAGCGGCCCTCTAAATGCCGACCATCTGGACACCCGCTTCTCCGATTGCTTCTTGCGCTTCTCCGGCGTCAACGATTCCTTCAGCTTCGAGAAAGCTAATACAAATGTGACCATAGCCAGCGCCGATGCTGCATAAAACGGAGTCTGCAATGAGAAGACGCTCAGCAAGCCGCCAACTCCCGGCCCAAGCGTAAAGCCAAGTCCGATAGACATGCCTACAAGTCCCATGCCTTTGGTCCGCTGGTCAGGCGGCGTAATATCTGCTACATACGCAACGATAACGGAAGCGACCGCACCGGAGAACAGGCCGCCCAGCGCACGTGAAATATACATAAGAGTAAGGCTTTCACCTGCAAGTCCGAATAATAAGAAGCTTGCTGCAAAACCGACCAGGCCGGTCAATATAATAGGCCGTCTTCCGATCCGGTCGGACCAAGTCCCCCAGAACGGAGACAGGATAAACGACACTAAGGAATAGAGGGCGAGCATCCTTCCTGTATGTATCTCTGCACTCTTAGGATCCGCTGCCTGAATAATTTCCGGCATAACCGGGATGATAATGCCGAAGCCAATAAACGTTATCATAAGTATGGACATCACTATCAGTAATCGCTTGTCTTTCATTCTGTAATCCCTCCACCAAACTATCGTACCATATCCGAAAAGTAGCAATCTATGAACAATTCAAGAACAAATGAGGAATGATCCAGCCTACGCCTGCCTGAAGCTCTAAAAGCTTCTTGCAATCCCCTTTGTTTTTGTTATACTCTATTTTGTTTGTACATTTCATCAGGAAAGGCAGGGATGATAGCGTTGGACCATAGAAAAACCCCGCTCTTCACTGCGCTTCGCCACCATGCGGAGCAGAATCCCGTTCAGTTTCATATTCCAGGCCACAAGAAGGGCCTTGGAAGCGATAGCGAATTTCGCGAATTTATCGGCGACAATGCCTTGTCGATTGATCTCATTAATATAGCCCCGCTAGATGACTTGCATCAGCCTACGGGCGTTATTGAGGAAGCGCAGAAGCTGGCTGCCGACGCATTCGGAGCCGACTATACGTATTTCTCGGTGCAAGGGACAAGCGGCGCCATCATCACCATGATTATGTCCGTATGCGCGCCCGGCGATAAAATTATCGTTCCGCGCAACATCCACAAATCCATTATGTCGGCCATTATTTTCGCCGGAGCAAGACCGGTCTTTATCTCGCCTGCCCGGGACAACAAACTCGGCATTGACCACGGCATTACGACGCGCTCCGTACGTAAGGCATTAGAGAGACATCCTGATTCCAAAGCCGTACTTGTCATTAATCCAACTTACTTCGGCATCTGTGCCAACCTGAAAGAAATCGTCGATCTGGTTCACAGCTACGATATTCCCGTTCTGGTCGACGAGGCTCATGGCGTATTAATCCACTTCCATGACAAGCTGCCAATGTCCGCTATGCAAGCTGGCGCCGATATGGCTGCCACCAGCGTACATAAGCTGGGCGGCTCCATGACGCAGAGCTCCGTGCTCAATATTCGCAAGGGACGCGTCAATCCGCAGCGTGTCCAGACGGTCATCAGCATGCTGACAACAACGTCGACTTCGTATATTTTGCTGGCTTCCCTGGATACGTCCCGCCGCAATCTGGCGCTTAATGGACGTGATATCGCAGAAAAAGCGATCGCTCTCGCACAGGGCGCCCGTCAGCAAATCAATGAAATCCCAGGACTCTACAGCTTCGGTGAAGAAATTCTTGGCGATGAAGCAACGTTCGATTACGATCCGACGAAAGTGAGTATCCATGTCCGCCATCTCGGCATTACAGGCTACGAGACGGAAAACTGGCTGCGCGACAACTATAACCTGGAAATTGAACTAAGCGATATGTATAACATTCTTTGCCTAGTTACGCCTGGTGATACCTCCGAATCCGTAGCAAAATTGGTTGAGGCTCTGAAGGGCTTGTCCGCTGCCTTCTACGAGGGAGCCGAAGCAAGAGAGCTTGTCGTGAAAATTCCGGATATCCCGCAGCTGTCGCTGACCCCTCGTGATGCATTTTATGCACAGACCGAGGTTGTTCCATTCAAGGAATCCGCAGGACGGATTATTGCCGAATTTATTTATGTCTATCCGCCGGGTATTCCGATTCTGCTGCCGGGAGAAGTCATCTCGCAAAAAAATATCGACTATATTGTCGATCATGTTGAAGTAGGTTTGCCGGTTAAGGGACCGGAAGATCGCAGTATCCAATTCGTGAAAGTAATCGTCGAAGAAACTGCGATCTCCTAAACCTCTCTCATATTGCCAGTTCCCTCCAGCCCATGCTATGATGGGCTAGAGGTGATTGGAGATGAGTCAGAGCGCTTACATTAAGCTGGTGAAAGGCTCCCAAGACCAGGAACTAACGCTTCCCTATATTCAAAGCACGCTGCTCCGCTACCGTGAACAGACAGCAAAGACTGGCGAGCAGCTTGGCTGGGATTATGCTGAGGCCGCTTTCCCCTATACGATAGAATCATCCGGGGATGAGCGATGGTTCTACCTGAAGGGCATCAACGGGCATTACAAACATATGATTATGGGTCCCGGCAAGACAACATCCATCAGTGGCGAGGAAGTTCCATGCATCCAGGTCGTGCTTACAGATGATGCGACGCATGGCGACAAAGCCAAGGCGAACGAGCTCTGCCGATATATGGCCAAGACGCTTCAAGCAGAACTAACGATGTTCAACGGTCGGACGATCTATTATAATCCTAGAAAATAAACGCAGCCATGCAAGCTGATCTTCATCGCAAAGAGGGGCTCTCCGTCAGGAATAATCCTTCAGGAGAGCCCCTTTGTCATGTCGCAGCGGTAAGGAACGATTTATTGACCTTCGTTCTCCGTACGAGCAATTTCCTCATAAATAGCAGTTACGCGATTCCACTCCTCGTCATCATCGATGCCGACCAGGAACGCTTCATCGTCCTCTTCTTCGATGCGGAAGATAACACCGTCTTGTTCTGGGTCCTGACGGTCCAGAAGTACAGCATATACCTTTTCTTCGGATTCGAACGTATATACCATTACCATCTCACGCTCTTCGCCTTCATCGTTCTCTACGATAAAGACATGCTCTTCGTGTTCATGGTCTTGTCCGCATCCGCAGTCTTCCCCATGCTCGTGCTTATGCTCGCTCATGTTTGTTACCCCATTTCAATTAATTAGTCATACTTGCCCATCGTACCATGGCAGAATGCATGAGGTCAAACAAAATGCCCCGCAATCGCGGGGCAAATCTTATTTGTTGTTCTTTGGAACAATCGATGGAATCTCTTTCTCCGAAACTACGGTCCAATCGTCAGCATCCGTTACTTTCATATAGAATCGTACCGCATATTGTCCGACCGCATCGAACTTATAATCGAATTCCTCCGTAACAAACCAAAAGTTGTTCGATGACGTTACGTTCTCGCTCTGTATAAGCTTCTCCTTGCCGCTTGGGTCGGTAATCGTCACTTTCACAGACTTGATATCCGTCTGCAAATTATCGATTTGGGAGAATACTTTGATCTTGCCTGAGAAGCCTTTGTTGACAACACCGAAAGGACTATTGCCCTGATACATGAACATATGAACATTCGGCTTGTACACTGTCGCGCGTTTACTTGCATTATCCCATTCTACAATCGCTTGCATGGAGCCAGCGACTTGCCTAAGCGGCAAATATGTCGTGCCATCCACAATGATGCCGCCCGAATCGAGCTCCGTGCCGTTGATGAGCACCCGCACCTTCTGGGCAGCGGCATTCGCAAAGATGATCGTCCCTCCGCAAAGAGACAGCAGCATCAGCCAGATGGCTACTTTCTTGAAATTCATGGCTGCCATAACCTCCATCCGCATATTCTGAATGTAAGGTTATACTCTTCTTCTTGTACAAAGTTGCGGCCTCCCGCAACATTTTTTGAATCTGAGATCAAATGATTGTCTGCTTGTCAAATGCTGTTGAAATCTGCGCTTGCCTGGGAAATGATCTAAGGAAATTAAACGTAGGTTTTCGTTAGAATGCAAGGTATGCCCTTCCCTACCGCACCCGGCTCCTGCATACGGGCCAAGTAGTTCATACCGCGCGCGCAAGGGGTCTTGCATACAGCGCATGTATCGGACAGAACCAGCTTATATATCAGTTGCTTCCGATCATTGGGCAGTTGTTTCTTCTTCGTTACTTTCCCTTTTCCTTTGCTCATCTCGGGCCACTCTCCTCCACTCTTCCTGCTGCTTTGACAGTGTATGTCGGAGTGGGCGGATGTGCTTCTGCCATTGGCTTTGTTCTGCAAATTTTGTTACATTGGATGAAGAATGACATAAGGGAGAGTATGAATTATGCAGATTACAATGCTTGGCACCGGCAGTGCTTTTGCCAAACACTATTACAACAACAACGCACTGATTGAAGTCGGCGGCTATCGATTACTTCTGGATTGCGGCATTACACTGCCTCAAGCGTTGCATGAAGCCGGCCTTGACTTCTCGCAAATAGACGGAGTGCTGATCAGCCATATTCATGGCGATCATGTCGGAGGACTTGAGGAATACGCCTTCCAGATGCTGTTCAAGTATCAGCGGAAGCCCGTACTCTATATTGCCAAATCATTAGTAGAACCGCTGTGGGAGCATACGCTGAGGGGCGGACTGACGCAGGGTAATCTGACGAAGCTGTCGGACTTCTTCGACGTCCATGCGCTTGAGCCTGGCCTATCCGTAGAGCTGGCTCCTGGTCTTCAGATCGAGCCGATTCAGACGAAGCATATTGAAGGCAAAGCTAGCTTCTCCTTCCGAATCAACCACCGCTTCTTCTATACGGCAGATATGATATACGATGCTCCGCTTCTGGAGAGACTCGTTCAAGACGGTGTAGAAACGATCTACCATGATTGCCAGTTGGAGCCACCCGGTGTCGTACACGCGACGCTTGACGAGCTGCTTCAATTGCCAGAGAACATTCAACAGAAAGTATGGCTCATGCACTATGGTGATGCAATGGAGCAGCATAGAGCCCGGACAGGCCCCATGCGCTTTGTGGAGCAAAGGAAGACATACGACTTATAACGCAAGGCGCAGCGCCGGCATTATCGGCGAATAAAACAAGAGAGCCGGATGCTCTCCCTTGACGGGGAGAAGCTGCCGGCTCTTCTATTACCCTATTTTGCTAGCTTATTCGAACAAGGGAAGCTGATCCAGGTTGTTGGACGGGTCTCCATCGGCATCGCCCCGGATGTACGTCTCGCCATCACGGCCTTTGAAGGCATTCACGCCCGCAATCCGTCCAGCCTGTACATCTTGAAGCGCTGTTTCGTAATCCAGTACCCGACCTTCAGATGTCTTGAACGCCGTTAAGTCGCCATCGCCGTTCTTCTGTACGGCTACAATATGCTCTCTCGTATCCGACTGCTGGTTGTTGGTTGATTCCATGCTTTGCTTCCTCCTTCAATTGGACAATCAAGAAGTAGCATGCCCCGCTAACCGATCGTTATTCCTTTATTTTCCGCAGCCAGACAAACTGCTCATCATAATCTGTGGAATCGGTCTTCATAAATGATGATAGTGACGCAATTACGACGCCGATAATGCCGAACATTATGACTGTAGCATAGGCCAAAAAAACGATTTCAGCTGCCATTCCACTCGCCTCCCATCATTACCCTTCTAGGAACATATGCAGAGTAGGAGGCTTCCATTACGCCCTTCTTCTCTTCCTTTTTTTTCCTCTTGCCCTCCGAGCCGCTTGCTTCGCATCTGCCTCGTCATCCGCATTCTCTCTCCTTGCCGCAAGCACGGACAACAAGGCTACAATATCGCCTATGACCACGATTACGGCCGCGATCAAGGCCAAATCATCCGCTGATAGTCCTTTGTTAACATCATCTCCGAATTCAGACATCGCCTTTCCCCGCCCATCGTTCCATAATGATAGCAGTCTATTCAGTTAGGCGCGGATGGAGTGGGCTAATGAGCAGAAAAACAGGCTTTCGCCTTGTTTCGTCGCATTAATCATTAACGGCTTCAACAATAATAGACGCCTGAACAGGCGTCTGCTGGGATCTAGTCTCTTATGTAAAAAGGACACGTAGCGGCTCGGCAGAATTAGGTCCTGAAATGGCGTTTCTGATTTCTACTTCTTCGACATAGGATTTAAGTCTGGAAAAGTTTCCTTTTGGCAGCGATTTTCTCGGAGATTTCATTATTTATTGCCTATCACGTACTGTAAAGCTTATGATAGAGCAAACAAAGGAGGTTGTGATAATGCCTTTATTATTTGTATTATTAGGTCTGATTTTCCTCATGATCATTATCTCGGCTTATAGACGAAACAAACAAAATCCATCAAAACCGAATCAACAAGCGGCTAACAGTGCAGAGCCGATTATTCCAGGCGGGGATGGAGCTGGTCATGGAAAATCCAAAGGCGGGACCTCGGAAAGCGGTAGCTCTAATCATGGGGGAGACAGCGGCGGGGATGGCGGCGGTGGAGGAGATTAGATGATCTCCGCTCCACCCCGCTTTTTTAATACCCACGTAATAGTCGCCTATACATCGTGGTCGTTCAGAAAGGTTTGGATCACATCAAAAAGCTTGTCCTGCTCCGCTGAGCGAATATCATGGTCGGAGTGCTCGAAGCCTTCAACGGTGATTTGTGTCATCATTTGCGAGTATTGTTGTACGCCCTCATCATCCAACAAACTGCCTTCCAGCAATCCTCTGAGCACAAGTGCAGCCTGATCTATCCCGTATTGGAAGTGAACCTGGCGCGATTCCTTCTGAATGCCCCACACCGCCTCGGACCGAATATGGCTCGTTCGCTCGTAGGGAATGAGATAGTTATGAATATAGTCTTCTGCCCATTCTTCACTCATCGCTTTGTGCTGAGCCGGATAGTCCTGGACAATGACCGACTGGACGCGACCCCCATGATGCTGCAAATAGCCCAGTGCATAGGATACGCCTCTAGAGTAGGCATACAGGTGAAACTTCTTCAATCCGCTGGCACGCACAACAGCTTCCATATCGGAGACATGATCCTCCAAATCATAACCCGATTGCGGCGTACCGCTCTGCCCTCTCCCTCGGAACGATAGTACGACGCATCTTCTAGGCGATAAATAAGCGATCAGTTCCTCATACTCCGCTGCCGTCTCCGATAGTCCGGGGCAAATCAATACCGGTGTTAACGGGGATTGCTCTCCCGTATCCAAGTAGTGAATTTCTACTCCGTTATTTTGCGCAAAGTGTGCTGTTGTTGTCATCGGTTCCACTTCCCTTTCTCCTCTGCTATATCGTCCATCCAATAACTCCCATGTTATGATCATTATACTGGAAATTCTGCCTATGAAAAGTTTAACTTCAACATTCTCATAGTAAGGAAGTGAACAACTTGAGGGAATTTGTAGGCCATTGCGGAACTTGCGGGAAAGAAATTTATTGCTGTGACGGGTTTTTAGATGGGGTTGTATATGAAGATACGTCTGTTCGATGCTTTAACTGCTCCATATCCAAGCAGGATGATGATGAAGATTCGGCTTCCCCTCAGTAAATTTTTTAATAGGTATAGTACAAAATCTCCCCACATACGTTACTTAAGATTATAGTTACTAAGGAGATGTTGTCATTGACAGATCAATTTGTAACTCGCTCTTTAGAAGAGATTCGGTTTTGGTCAAGGATTATGAAGGAACACTCGTTATTTCTAAAACTGGGGTTCCGATGTGACGACACTCAGTTGATTCATGAAGCCAATCATTTCTATGCGGTCTTTGAAGCGATCGAAAATAAATCCAATGCTTTTACAGCTGGTACAGATCCCGCTGTAATTAAAAGATTTAATGAAGAAGTGTTTACTGCCGTTTCCTATATTTGGGCCTTTAAGAGAAAAGTATTAGGATTAATACTGTCATGCCAGCTTCCAGGTGCAAACAACTTTCCTTTGTTAGTTGATCATGTGAGCAGAGAAGCCAACTATTTCAGAAATCGATTGGCTGAATTAAATTCAGGTCGGCTAGAACCTTTGCCTGATGCTATCATTGACGAGAACGTATTCTTTTTAAGAATAATGGCTGATCATGCCAAATTCATTAGCCATCTCCTTGATCCTTCCGAGCGGCAATTAGTAGAGCAGGCCAATCACTTCGGTCAAGAATTTGATCAATTGCTTTTTCAAGCTAAAGATTTGGAACAAATGCGTCCTCAATCTCAAACGATTCCACTCCTAGACCAATTCCTCGATCAAAACAGGGTATCCGTTAAATCTCTTCGTGACTTTAAGAAAACAGCTCGAGATCTAATTGAGGCTTGTCGTATTAAAAGCATCATTCATCCGTTGTTGGCCGATCATGTATTTCGTGAAGCAGAACATTTCTTGGTCATCATTGATATGTTCGAACACAATCTAACAGGCAATTCTGCTTAGTTCTAGTTCTTCTAACCTGATTACTCTCTCCTGTCCAAACCAGTTTTCTTGAAACCGCATATTCTACCATCATCCCTTAATGAAAGGATGATGATAATGGTGAAAATCAAGCAAACATCAACAGGAAACGGAGGGCCTGTGCAATTTAGACATCGCATGGAAGGTTTGACCTCATTAGTAGAAGGGCATAGACACTCTTTTGGAAATCTGACTGACCTATTCATACCCGAGGACGGTAGACACCGTCATAATTTCAGAGGAATTACTACTACAGCTGAAGGTCATCGGCATTCCTATTCTGGTCAAACAGGGCTAAACATTGGAACTGGCAGAAATCACTTCCACCGTTTTCGGATACAAACGAACGTTGCCGATGGACATCGACATATCATTTCTGGTAGAACCACAGGTCTGATTCGGCTCGGGTCCAGGGTTGGACACAAACTAATCATTGAGAGTATTGTAAAGCAACGCGTGAAGAAAAATGGAAATGACCATAGAAAGTAAATGGTTTTCAATACAAAGAACACTTATCGATCATCTCGACGTGGTGCTCTTATCTATTAGCTTGCCTTGAGATGCTCTTACATCCGGGGTTAGTATCTGACGAAATGGGGGAGTCCTTTGCGGCCTCCCTTATTCTTGTGTTAATCTTCACAGCTCTCCCTATTCACCCATCTCCATAGTCTCGGAAGATTTGATAAAACTACCATTTTAAATGCGGCGAATTTTCAATATAAGAAGCGATATGAATGAATACAGCATCTTAAATAGAGGTGGCGATTGCCTTAGCAGTTGCCATTAGGTTATTTGGTAGATCTAGAAAGAAAAACTAAGTTTTATGAGACTTCCTATGAAAAGAATGGAGAAAAAAGAGCGCCGTGTCAATTAAGATGACTGGCACTCTTTGAGAATGAATTGTTTATGATTGAGCCTTTGTTGCCGTTACTTGAATATCGTCATAATACAACGTCGTTAAACCCTCAAAACCGGAATCCGTACCGATGAGCAAATAGATTTTGCCATGTTCGTCCGCTTTAACTTGCGCGCTGTAATTAAAATCAACCCGCTGATAGCCTTCTTTTTCCGAATCGGGCTTGATGACGTTGCCGATTACCTTAGCGTCTTTGCCGCTGAGCGATTGGTTGCCAATATCGACATTCATTTTATAATAGTCTTCTCCTGGATGGGCAGTCGGAACAGCTTTTGGCTCCTTGCCCAGAATGCCGGCCTTCACGTAGACGGATTCACCTGGCGCTCCACCGATCCCAACCATTCCTCCCGATTCCGATGTATATAGCGCAAAGTTAAGCTTCACGTCATAGGTGGTATTAGGCTCGAAGCCTTCAACACCGCGGGTGAGAAACATAAACAAATCATCACTTCGATTATGTCCCTTTAATTTAAGGCCGTAGTTGGATGAGCTCTCTTGATCAGGTATCAGCTCGCGCTTGTATTCAAGATCGTAGATATCTTTTTCATAGTTCACCGGCAAGTCGGCAAATCCGCCCTTCCATCCTTCCTGATCCTGATCAAACTTGTACATCACTTGAATGGTTTCTGCCTTTGTAGTTGAAATCGTAATTTTACGATCCGAAGCCCCCCACTCCAATTTCGCTCCCATGATCGAGGACAAGCTGCGGGCCGGTACAAACAACATGCCTTTTACTCTCTGAACAGACTCAGGAAGCTTGATCCGCTCGCCTTTCTCGTTGATTACATAGTTGGAGCGATCGGTCACTTTAATGGAATCGGTCTTATTACTGGTTAAGGTAGCTGTGTTCTCTTCATGATTCCAGGTCACCTCTGCCCCAAGCGACTCGGCCAGAGCTCTAACCGGCACCATGGCATTCCCGTTCAGAATGAAAGGGGCAGCTGCCAAGGCATGCTTACCGGTATGGTTAACGTAAGAAGCGTCATTGATTTTGAATTCAACAGATTGCGGAGCCTCCGCAGCTGAGGAATGAGGGATGTTGTGCATCGTAGCTGCAGTAGCGAGTATTAATCCGGATAAAGCGATTTTTTTGTATCTCATGTTAGTCGGCACCTCTCTCTTTGAGTTGTCATGATAGACGAGTATTTGTATGGGAAGGTTGCATGTTTGATTATGTGTGAATAGAAACCATGCTTGTTTCACATACCTTATCATTGATGGATAAGAAGCAAAAAAGCCGCTTAAATAAGCGACTTATATTCGTTGTATTGATCCCAATATGCGGGATTCTTGTATGCAAGGCAGCCTAAAATTAAAAAAAGAGCACCCGTTGGGAACTCTCTTGTCAGGCTATTCCGTTTTATAAATAATCATGATCGTATCATAATTGTTCGAGTTGTTAGAGCCTTCCGGATTGCCTGTGCTCCAACCCTTAATATCTACTATGTTCTCGGAAGGAATCTCAGCCAAAAAGGTATTCACCTTCGTCGTGAGCTCCGGGTGCATAATTCCGGCGAACAATTTAATTTGCGTCTTCATCTGTACTCACCTCCATAAGGAGACACTTCGACATCTACCCTCTAAAACCTTTTTAGCGAGTAAAGTATTAACTGAATAGGCACATATGTACCATTTAATATTTATTAGTGGTAGTAACTGCTCTCTAAACCTGCAATTTCGATTTTACGGCCGGAGCCCTGTCATGCAAGAGTGAATAGTTCTTATTCTACGAGATATTGTGAATCCTACAATTAATGATTACAACTATATCTCATTAGCGTATTTTTGATTATGGAAGATTATTTATTTAATAGGATTTTATGATAACATATAGTTGAGAGGTGAGATTGAATGACTAGAATACAATTTCGGCTAGTAGAGGCTCGAAAGAAGAATGGACTAACTCCTAATCAAGTCAGCGAAGCGACGGGGATAGATATGAGGACGCTTAGTGGGCTAGAGAAAGGTGTGTTGAGACCGGACCCGGAAAAACTCAGTAAGTTAGCAAAGCTCTATGAAGTTTCCGTAGACTGGCTAAGAGGTCATATCAACAACCCCAAAACCACTCTTTCTGAGGACGAAAAAGCTGCAGCTAACGCCATTACTTCGTACGATCTAGCTGCGTTTCTTGAGCAGCCATTCGAGCACAACGGGAAACCATTAAACCGCGAAGCAAAAAAGAAGTTATACGTAATGGCCCAGCTTCTTCTTGATCAAGATGATTAAGGAACGAATCCATCAGATCATGATTTGAATCCGTTGGAGCCGCTATTTTGTTCAAAAAATCCGAGACCACAATTGTTTTCATATTATCCATCTTCATCACCTTTAAGCTATGCCATCAAACTTTTATAGACGCCTTCTTTTTACCATTTAAACCCACCTCAACTAAATAAGCCAGTCTTGTTCGTGTCCCCAATCTTTTGAAAATGTCGACATAATACGACATCATTTCCATAAAACTTATGCTATAATTTGGGGCTAATAAAAATGAGGTTTGACCATTGGATGGTCAAACCTCATTTTTATTAATTGAATCCGGGTTGAATCTGACGATTCTGTAGATTAAATTGCTCTATGATCGCTTCGTACTTAGGTCGAGACATATTGCACCATTTCGTATCTGGCCCTACATTGTCTTCAAAGCATGCACGTGAGAACACAGGGTCCAGAAAGGTAATATTGTCCATATTGACCGCAGCTGTACGATCACATAATTTAAACTTGAAGCCTTGCTGATTCAACACGTCTATCCAATAACTTAAAGTTCCCTTGAAGTGATAACTCTCATTTGAAGTATGAAACAACACATTTTTCTTTCGCTTATCGCACTCTATAAAATGAATATCTTGAATTTTCACGAGTACGAGTCCATTCTCGCCAATGATGGATACGACCATAGACACCAACTCCAGTTTCAGTTCTTAACTAGCAACTCATCTGGCAAGTCTTCTTGATGTACGAACAACCAGCACGGTCCCTTTACAATTAAGACAGCTGCCGCTGAGAGCACTTTAGCCAATACGGAGAAAACAGCAACCTTAAGCATCCCTAACCTCACCTCCATTCAAGCGAATTAACATAACAGATTGGACTAAGAAAGCAGCTGCAATGACCGAAGATTCCAACACAAAATTGATACATACGATCGCTGTTGCAATATATCGGAGATAATGAAAATACTGTTTAGGAAACAGCGTCCTTCCCTCAATTCTGGATGGAGCGAATAAGAGCGCTAACAAGGCACTTATCGCTGTCATAATGTTGACTGTGAGCAAGGAGAAGTCGGAAAATGAAAGTACGGTTGCTCCAACCGTCGTCACAACGATGCACATCTCGGAGGAACCGAGATGAATACCACCTGAAGTCTGTCTTAACAATCCAAATGCCCCTAAAGCCGTCAACATTTCTGGAAGCCGTCCTGTTGCTAATCCAATTAAGGTAGTAAGGAGAATAATGGGAATAATATTTAATAAAAAAGCTAGCGTATGTCTGATTCGGCCTATTCGGTCAGAATACTCAGGAACTACTGCTACAATTTCAGCGGCCATTTTTGTAGCCAATCCTTTAATTCTCAGTTCTCTCGCTCCTTTTTTATAGCATAATATAAGAAAATAGACATAGATCCAATAAAAAACATACCTGTTAGAAATAAATTTTTACTATTCATAATGAAGAAAAAAGCGGTTATGAAGAAAAGCGATATGCCATAGACAATTTGCCTCTCATATTTAAATTCCAGCTTTTCAAATTCATGTGTAAATCCAATACCGAACTTATATAATAGCTTACCGATCACAACGCCTAAAACCCCTGTTAACAGTTGAATCTGATAGCGAGTGTAGTCTTGATCATTAAGACCTTCCAACGATCCAAAAAGAGTCGAAACAATAATAAACTGCAATAACGAAAAAGCAAGAAAACCAATAGCGCCTGATGCTAGTGCACCAATTATCGGCAAACCAGCTATAAACTTCATGAATAATACAGAAAACAAAATGTTGATTACAGGAACAAAATATGACACTTCAATCGATTCCAATATAAAATAGCTTTGTAGATTTGTGAGTGTGATGATGATAAGTGCCGGTATGATATATTTTCGAAGATCAAACCTGAATATGTATAGCATTAATGCGTATACCGCAAGACCTTCAATTGTGGCAAAAATCATGGAAACTAGAACATTCCACATGAAGAATCATCCCTTCGGGCTTCGGTGATAAGCATATTGGCTGTCTTCATGCCCCTAAGAGTATAGAGACATCAACCTTGATGCATAATCTCTCGTTTTCTAGAAGTTATCATCAAAAAGAAAGCTCACCATCGCCCCCTGCCGCTTAGGTAATGTACCGTACAAGTCCATAGCTATCAACAAATGTTTTTTAAGTGATGATAATTGAATTATATGGCATAACCGTATAAATACAAGGCTTTATTGCATTTTTTTGTTTCGTTTTCTTGAATGATTAAGTAAGCTACCCTTTCCATGCAAATAGCTCCTGCGGAAATGGCTGCTTCAAGATAGACCGGATTTTTTAAAAGCTCGATTATAAATATGTACACTTCTCATCATTTTTTTCACTTCGCCAAAACCAAAAAGCTCTTCATATACCTTTCTATATGTAGAATAGGCCGTTTCGAAAGCTTTTAAATCAGTCGCAGACCTAAAAATTAAAGGCACTTCACTACCATCAGGAAGTATAAAGCGAGTATATATTCTTCTTTTTTTCATAGATCCTCCTGAACACAGTGGAGCGATAGAATGGTATGCAGGTGGGAGTTTCCTTTTGTGCAAAAGCCTCTGGACCAAAAAGAGTGGTCGATATCAAACCATTCAAACCAATACATTTGTTCATGCCCTCTTCTACGAATAGAACTGCATCTAATTCGAATGGTATGAATGCCGTGTATAATAACGAATTCTGAACCAAGATCAATGATAGGAGATTCTATTTCCCGATTGTTACATGCCTCAGCCTCAGCTTGATGTAAGTAAATACTCTGACAATGAACACATTCAAACAAATAATACACCTCCTTATTGTATTTTTAACGCTTAAAAGGTTTACTCTTCATAGTATCTCTTCTTATAACGCTGCACCCAATCCACATAACTATTATATGTACCATCATCCACTTCTTCTTTAATATATGGGAGAGCTTGTTCAACAGACATTAGCTCAAAAACCGATGGAACATTATTTTCTTTTGTACTATAACAAAACAATAGATTTAATATAATATTTTTTACCTCTAACTCGTTATTGCTCACAGTATCCCCCCTCTCTCTAATTAGTTAAATCGTTGAAAATGACTGATTTGGACTGGTGCGATTTTATTTTATGCAAAGTTGAATCAAGTGAATTCATATTTCCATCATAAAGATCTATAAAAAGCTCTAAATCATTTATTGTTTTAATATGAACCTTCAGCTCTCGATATAATGCAGAGTCCTTCTTTATTCCGCAACAATGACTTGCCCATTTTAAAAAATTTTCAACAGAATCTTCCCAATTATAAAGTAATGAAACATCCAACTAAAAAGTCCTCCTTATCATATGTTTTCCTCTTTTATACATTATCACGTAAGGAATTTATAAAAAAGATAAAAATTCCATCCGAATTTTTATCTTTACATTTAAAATATATTATGCTTCATATTATTAATACTCAAATTTTCCAATATAAGACTCGTTATGAACGTCTTTTTCTTTGCCCAATGCTTTTATCAGAATCTTTATCGCTTCTCCAGTAACAGTAACTTCTCGATCATTTGCAAAATAAATCCTCCTGAAATATGAGTTGAACTTCATAATCTTAGCTTGGTTAACTACATATCCGCGATTCAAATAGCAAAAACTTTTATTTTTCTCTACTAAATACTCTAATAAGTTGTATGCAGAATTGTTAAATGGGATCTCCGAAGTTAGCGTATGTATATTCACCTTTCCTCTCTTGAGCTCAGTGACATATAAGATATCTTCGGGATCCAGCAATCGCATTGAATTCTTTTCCTGAGGCAAAAATAAAATACCAGATTCTCTTACGCTATTTGAGATAATTTCAACCATTTCATTCTTATGATGAAATGAAATGCTACTGATATCTTCTTTTAACATCTTCAATAATCGATCACTGTACATGACAAGGACCTCCTCCATTCTGGATAGTACTCACTGCGTTCCTCTATCCCCTTTCATAAGTTATGATTTTCATGTTGTTTAGTCCAATAATTCCAAAGTTACGATGGTAGTTCATAGGTCATTAGATTTCTATTTTCCCATACCTATATTGAGCATTATTTCACAAGTCTTTAGAACTATAAGTATAGCAAATGCAGTTATTGTCTAGCAAGATGCTCGAATCTAGCAGATGATCTTATCAAAAGACAAATGAATAAAAAATATCCTAAAAGTTTCCCTTTAGGATATATCATAAAGCTCTTTTATGGTTCTTTCATTTAAAAAGTCATCCTTATAGCGTCTCAATGTTATTTCATTGAAATTAAATTGTTCAGCTATTTCTTTATAGCCTTCTTTGTTCAATTTTCCATCTAGCAATAATTGTTTTGCTTTAGCCAGCATTCCTGAATACATGACCGAAGTAGGATTTAATTTAGGCTCATCAAAGTATTCAGCCACTGTTGAATATCTACGATAAACAACCATTCCATCTGCTTCTTGAGTATTTTTCACACCGATATCAACGGAGCGAACAATAAACTCGTTGCTTATCAATTGGGCTGTTTCCGATTTTATCCCTTTTTCAGGATTTCCATTGCTTTTAATAAACTCTTCTTCTTTCACTGCTTGTTGACATAGCCTGATGAAATCATGATCGACGCCAATCATTCTTATGCTCTTGTCTTGATCTATAAGTCTTGCTGTCAATGCATCGGCATCAATATCGGTTTTCTTTAAATTCACAATTTCCGAATTTTCAGTCCCTTTTATACCGATAAATGGAGCATAAAATACCACTGCAACTTGTGCTGAAACAATGCCTTTAACCATTTCTTTCATCTCTACATCCGTCCAATAGTTTTTCTCTGGCTTGACAACGAATTGTTCCTTCCAGCGAACATCTACTGTCTCAAGAGGATTAACCCCCTCAAAGTACCCCTCATCAATTGCCCAATCTATATATCCGGAGACATATTGAACAGAAGATTTCGATGCGCTTGGTGTAGAAGCCATAAAAGTAAAAAATAACTTTCGGAGTTCTTCACGAGTAAAAGAGTAAAGCTCTTTGTTCATATCCGACTCAAAAACCTGTGTTATTTTAAATATTCTCTCCAAATTTTTTTGAGTACCCTTTTTATGAATACTGATATATTCTCTTTTAGTTTCAGCATTGTACATCTTGTCTTCATACACAATGTTCGACATTGGTATCAATCCTCTCTTAGTCCTTAAGGATATTATCCACTTGCGATTTAATATATTCTCTAATTAACGACTTTACTTTATTGCTATTTGTTTTCCCTTGTCCTCCCATTATATCGTTAAGCGGAGAACTTTCTTTGCTAAAGTTAATTTGATCAATAATTTCTACAATCTTATCCACAGGAAAGTCTTTTCCATACTTATCATACAATTCTTTGGCAATCACAATAAAGCCAACATGCATATTATGATGACTAATCCATGATGATTCCAGGTTCTTAATTCTGTTCTTAACTAGTTCCGCGTCATAGGAAGGAATTAAATATTCATAGAACTTTTTTAATACATCTTGAATATCGTAACGATCCTTTGTATTTTCTGGCTCAAAAATTTCTTGAATCGCTTCTGATAAAACAGCAAAATTAGTAATAGAAATCTTTTTATCTACCGCTGTTTTTATTTCTATTCTATTTTGAAGCACAGGAATGGTCATCAAATACTTCGCAATCTCTTGGCCGTACTCTTCACCACCATAGTACTTCGTTAATGTTTTGTCGAAAGGATTTACTGTGTTTGTAATCGCAAGCAGCTTTTGCGCCTTCTCTAGAGGATAATGCTTCAGATCAATGTTCATGTATCCTTCGTAATCAGGATCTTCTTCTATCATTCGTATAACAGCTTCTAACCGATGTGCCCCATCGATAATATTTAGAGTAGAGTTTTTATATATGGTGAGTTCACCATTATCAAAGCTAATACTGCTGTTGCCATCTACAAGTACATTAAATAACAATGTTGAAGGATTATATTTGCCTTCTTTCATAAGCTTCATTATATTATTAACACTTGCGTTTTTAATATTTCTTTTCTTTATTATTTTCCCTGTTTTTGAGATCGTTTTTTTAGCCAGACGCTGAGTATCAAAGTTATATGTAAGCAAACCGCAATTGGCTAAAGCAGCCAAATCCTTGTACGAGATTGCAGTTAGGTAATCTTCATTAGTTACTCTAATGACAGGACTAAACGTATACGGAAAAGTAATTTCCTCTGGTTTAGAAAACATGAAGTGATTAATAGCTTTTATCGTTTTATTATTAAAATAATTTATGACAGATAGATTTTCTTTCTGAGTAATGATATACATTGCATGAATAAATACTGCTAACTCCTCGTTAGAAAGAAGTCCAGCCTTTTCAGGATTGGCCACCAATTCTATAAATGACCCTCTCATCATTTGATGATTTTCAACTAAATAATCTTCTATCATTCGCTGTTGATTTCTATGTTTCGCAATTGAAGAGAGCTCTTCTGAAAGGACCTCATACACATTTTTCTCTTCCGTTTCCATCAATATCAACTCCTTCAAATACAAATTTTCATTCCATTGATGATTATAGCATAAGAATATGCAAAAAAAAATACGTCCACCATTCGCATACAGCCTTTATTATCACGCCATTTAAGCGAACATATGTTTGCTTAATGCAGTGAATCATGCTATGATTACCCTAGAAATGACTCGTTAAATTAAACTAGACTGTAAGGAGATGATTGCTATGAATCCCAACTTTTACGTAGCTGGAAGACTTATTGTTCCTATTTACCTCAAGGTACAAGAATCTTGTACAGAGTTTGCTGTTCATACAGCTCATACAACAATCAACACGAATACTGTTTCCGTATTTCAAGGAAATATTCACACCTGGGACGGCAAAGAATATCCCATAATCGCAAATAGACTCCATATTGAATGGTATGAAACCATAAAAAAAGAGGACATCATTTAATAACTTAAGGGACATTCACTGTCCCTCCTCTTTAAACTCAATTGACTTTTATTTCTGAAAAATGATAGATTGTCATCGTAAAATAATAACATTCTTCATTCTTAATTTAGACCATATTTATCTCAAGGGGTGAACCACTACTATGTTCGATTACTTAAAGGAGAATCCATATGAAAATTTATATCAAAACCGGCCTATCGAAACTTAGTTATCAAGATTTATATTATGACGGATTTTTAGGATATGGGGAAAGCTTTGATGAAGACACTTTAGAAATTATAAAGTTACACGATTACTGGAGACTTGTGTACAACTCGCAAAAGAAACAGTATGAGTCTGACGATCATGCATACTAACAACTAACACATACAGACTGGAGTGAGCAATTTGAAAGAACTAATGAATTCCGTGTACATACCATCAATAGAAGGAGCCGATATATTTAATCACATGTTTAGAGACAGGAAACTAGAGCTCAAATATATCGGCATGCTACCTCCTAGTCTGGAGCTTAAACAGTTAATCAAAACAGGATTAAAATACAAAGTAAAAAAAGAAAATGACAAATGGCTTTCTTCAGACATTATTAATGTAAAATTTAATGTTAAAGTGGCATCAGGAAAGTCAATTATAAAAAAAATTTCAAACAAGCTGCTTACTGAGCTTGATGAGGAGTACAAAAACAAGTTAAAAGAATTTATTAAAACGATTGAATTAGAATCCGTACTCCCTAAATGGGACGAAATATCGAGTGAACAACTACGAGTGAAATTATATACAGATGGCTTTATTTTAAATGGTATCCGCTATAAAGTGTATAAACGCTCCAGCTCCAAATCACGAATAGGTCAATGTTTATTCATTAAGGAGAAGTTATATGACTCCATGATGAACTGGGGCCGTTTAGGATTGAATTTTATAATAGACAAACAAATGGATTACCCCTCTCTACTTGCATATGAAAGTTTAGTGGGATCAGCAATCGAGAGAACGATCAGAATAGACCCAAAAAACATATTAATTGTAAACGACGTTGAAAGTAAGTTTCTACAACAATCAAATGTAATTCGATCAAGCAAAAATGGTTTTTTAAATAGTTTTGAAGAAGATACTTGGATTACGAATAGTCTGTTTGATGGCGAGTCATTATTGGACAGCTCTTACTTTGACGATAACAAGAGCATGCTTCTACTTCGCAACCATATGTTTAAAAGCGCTGCGTTTAACTGCAACGTTCAATTATTTCTAAAAGAACATTGTCCTTCAGATATCAACTACGATGACTGGGAGATTCCAAGCATGTTTGAGGGGGTAAAGTTGCGCGCGAAAGATGTTCATTTCATTGTTACGCCTAGCAGTCTGAAAGCTTTGAAATTCAGTTCATTGCTTGGTACGGAGAAAGAAATGTGGACGCACTGGAAAAAAGTCATATACGCTGACAACTGCATCTTCGGAATTTGCAAGAACGAAAAACCATCAAAACAAGGACACGATGATACAGGCTTTATTTTGCAACAGACTAGCTATCAAATGCTCAACTCACTCCCCCTTTCACAATCTGACATGAACCACTTGTGTCATTATGAGAAACAGATTATAACGCGTCTCAAAAACGACGATTCGTATTTCATTGATTATATAAGCAACCATTCAAATAAAGTGAATAGCCATGCTATGTTCGCAGATTTATATAAACATAATAGTGATATTGTAAACACCAAGATTTTTAGGAATTTTAGAAAAGATGTTATCAATAGTCATGTCACTCATGTGAAAAATGGAAAAATCCGTTTGCGAGGCGACTATTGTGTGCTGCTCGGCAATCCAATTGAGTTTCTGTTACACAGTATTGGACGATTCGAATCTAATATAGAAAGTCAATCATTAAAACAAAATGAAGTTTACACAAAGTTATTTGATTTTAAAGAATTAACGGCATTCCGCAACCCTCATACAAGCCCGAGTAACGTTCTAGTTGTAAAAAATACACCTAATTTTGAGATTGAGAAATATTTTAATCTAAGCCCAAACATCGTATGTGTCAATGCCATTCAATTCCCGCTTCAAGATATCTTATCTGGCTGTGATTATGATTCAGATACAGTATTATTAATTGATAATGACCAGATGTTATCGTTGAGCAAGCGTGTATTCGGAAAGTATAAGGTCTGCGTCAATCATGTAACAAGCAGCAAAATAAAATATCAGATGACGAATTATGATATGGCCATCATTGACAATGAGTTGTCCAAAAGCCAGCGTTACATTGGTCGTACCGTCAATATAGGTCAGCTTTGTATGTCTACCTACTGGCATCTCCTAAATAAAGGACACACCCAAAAAGAACTAAAAAACCTTCTAAAAAAAATTGATGTAGTGACTGTCTTATCAGGTATCTGTATCGATTTAGCGAAGAAGATGTTCAATATTAATATCAGTCAAGAAATTAAGTATATAAGTGAAGCACAAGAATTAATGAAAGAAAAACCGCTGTTTTGGAAATACGTATCTCAGAATGAGACTATTCAAACCGCAGCCTATGACTGTCCAATGGATTACTTGTATAACGAAATGAACCAATTAAAAATAGCCGACTACCGAAAAAATATAGACTTTAATCAGTTACTGCTTCATAAGGAGCTAAAAAAAGCCGATAGAAAACAGCTTGCTAAAATATTTGAATACATAGAGACCATGTGTCTGACTATCAATCAAGCCTTTGCAAGCTCCATCCCTTCAGATGAGCGAGATCGAATAATCGAAGACATTATTCGCTATTATCAATTCTATGTAGGCAGGCTAAAAATCAATCCTAATACGATGTTTTCATTATTAGAAAAAGTGATCCGAGATGAACAAAGAGTAAAAATCACGACCAAGCTTATGAATGTACTATATAATACCCATAAAGAAATGTTTCTCCATGCATTCCGCCCAAAAACTCCACACTATTAAGAATTAAAAATACGAAAATCATTGATAATATAAGGTTTTCTTTATTTTTAAAGTGTCGCCATATGATAGAGGTGTATTCCCTAGCTCTAATCACATTACCGAATGAAGGAGGTTTCAGATGAAAATCGACAAAGTGTCCACCAGGATTAGGAACACACTTGCAGCAAAAGGTATTGTTGGTTTTGGCAAACTGTCCGCTAAACTAACCAAGCCCTACCCCGACAATCGTTTATGAACCAATACAGCAGTCTTGTAAAAGTATTTGAGGACAGCGTAAGCATCAATCAAGTTGGCGTTCTAAAATTTCCGACCGTTCGGGACTACGTAAAATTAGGAGAAGAAAAATACACTACATATCTTTATCCTTTCAGACTCTCCTTGGATATTTTCGATATTCAACCAGAGCACAAGGACAATATCTCTTTATTTGATTTATTTTTCATTCCTACTCTTACCGTAACCCTCGGTTCTCGTAAGCTTACCTATTTGGAACTATTGGTCGAATCTCTACAATTTTTCTTCAATGAAGACGTGAAATGTTTAATGGAATCATTTAGCATCAGAATTGGACAGCAAGGAATGATTGATCGCAACAACTTTGATGAAGTAACCCGTTCCATACTTGAAATAACGAACATGGAAAAAATCAAAGTCGAGCCGCCGCCCGAGTTCAAATCGGACCGTCATAAAGATATTTATCACAAAATTATGGAAGGCCGATCTCGACGCTCAACAAAAGACGAATTAAATATGGCTACAGTCATCAATACCGTCATGCATGGCAGCAGGTCCTTTATTCCTTATGAATCCATTAAAAACATGACATTGAATCAATTACTGAATAGTTATAAAACTATTTTGGAGATTGATTCTTTTTTTATCAACTTTAAACAAGCCCTGGTAGGTGCAGATACGAAAAAAATCGATCTCACCCATTGGGCCAATAAAATTAAATTAACCTAAAAGGAGATTCAAAACTATGAACTATGGTATTAAAGACGCAGCTAACCTAACAATCCGCAAGAAGTCCGATAAAGGTATTTTCCTCTATACCCCTTACGCAAATGTAACGACAAATGAATGGACCAGCGATCAGGTATATGCCAATGTAAAAGGCTCCCGCGCTATTCGGTGGGATAATAACAAGCAAGGCAAACTTACAGTTTCGTTGGAAGTATTTGACCTCAAATGGTTGGCGATGCTTGCAGGTGCAGATTGGAGCAAAGGCAAAACAGATATGTTCGTCCGTAAAGAACTTACTGCTGATGCTGCTAACAGCATTACACTGCCTTCGACGCCAAAAGCCGGCTCTGTCTCTATCTTCCAACTGTTGGATGATAAGGTCACTCACGCTGAGGAGCAGCTTGTAGGCGATCCTACTCAAAATGAGAATGAGTATTCCCTGACAGGACAAAAAATTACGCTGAATGCTGCAACAGCTCCTGAAAACGCTGTGTTTGTTGTTTACTATCAAGCAGAAACGGCAGTCACTGCGAAGACACTGGAAATTAAGGCGAATAAACATCCTGAAGCCTTCGAAATTATTGGCGATACGTTCATCCGTCCAAAAGATGGCGGAGAGGACGAGTTTGTACAAATGTTTTATCCAAATGCACGCCCAGTTTCCAACTTCACGATTACAATGGATTCTGGCAACGTTACGAATCTGGAGATCGTATTCGACCTATTCCCGGATGCCGATCAAAATCTTGCTGTCTACACCCTCCTTTAAGAACGATACACTCGTTTAAAGCACCCTATTCTGAAGAAGGCAGCAGTGGATTCCCTTCCCTGCTGTCTTCTTTACTTTCCAGGAGTTGATATTCAATTGAAACGAAAACCTAAAAAAATGTCCGTTGTTCAATTGGTCCAAGAAGCAAAAGAATATGATGTACTTAAAAAAGTATCATTAGATAATGGCTTCTACACTGAAATATATACACACTTTTCAAATGTTCGTATAGATGATGCCTTGGAAGATTACAGTAGCTTTATTGCAGAATATAGCAAGCACCACCCTATGAAAGAAAGAAAAATGATTGACTATATCAATCTTCATATTCTGTTATGGTTTACAACGCTTGCCGATTCTCAAGACTATTCGTACGAAGACAAAATCCAACTCTTCGAATTGATTCTTAAAAGCAAGTATGCTGAACAGATCTTCCAAGCTTTTGATTCTGATGATATTCAAAATTTCTATCAGCGTATATTCAAGAAACTTGAAGCTATTCAGGAACTGGCCGCATCGAATGAAGAAGTTCGTGCCCAGTTTATTGAAAGCGTCAAAAGCTTGAATATTGAAAACAAAGAAGAAATTATGAATGTATTCTTTAAATCAGACCCAGATCTTAATAAATCAAAATAGGAGCTCCACTATGAAAAAAATTAAGTTTTTTATTCACGAACTAGAGTATGCCCTTCTATTTCTGTATGAGCTCAAATTAATCGATTATCATTCCCGTATGAAAACCCGATTTATAAAACTGTTAACGGATCGATTCCAACAATATAAAGAAGAGTATCTTGAACTCGTAAAAGAACATGCACATTTGGATGAAAACGGCGAGCCTCTCTTGATCGAAGACGGTTCACATAACCGTTATGACATTAAGGATATGGACAAATTTAAATTGGCCCTTATCCCCCTCTTGGAGGAAGAATTTATTATTGATATCAATGAACATAATCAAAAAATGATTCAGAGCGTCACTGAATCTATTCTTCATTGCGGCTTATCTTTTGGAGGCCAGGATCAGTTTCTTTACGAATCTCTCTGCAGCAAATTTGAGGAGTTGCTGGAAGCAGAGTGTTCAAACAAGTCTAATTAAATACCATTTCAAAAATGATTTAGTGGAGAGGAATCATTCATATTTGACTGCTCCACTTTTTTGAGCCACGAAAGAGGTGTAATCAAATATGTCAGAATCAAATCGAATTAAGTTGCCTGCTGATTTAAACCGCGATGTATCCGTGCAAAATATTAATAGAAGTATTAGAGCCATTGAAAGAAATCCCTTACTTAAAGCCATTCGAGTTAAACTTGATGTTAACCAAAATCAACTGGATCAATTAAAGAACTTTATGAACCCTACAGCTAATCAAGCTGTTGAAAAAGATGCGCCTGCAACGGAAACGAAGAAAAAAGCGTTGAGCAGCATTAATAAAGGCATCCAGCATATTCCTGCCTGGTTTGAAACTGCACGCTTTCTGCTAGGTCCGTTAATAGATGGAATGAAAGCAGCCATTCAAACTATTGTTGAAGTCGATAACCAGATCATCGAGTTGAAGCGAAGCATGAATGAAGAAACAAACTTTGACAACCTGCTTCGCAAAAGCTCCGAGCTGGCAAAGGAGCTTGGCCGTTCGCTTACGGATGTTAATCAGGTGATGATCGAGCTCGCTCAGCAGGGCTTTAACGAAGATCAAATGCTAAGCCTGGCAAACTCCGTAACCGTTGCCCAAAATGTCAGTAAGTTAGACACCAAGGAAGCTATTGATACCATTGCCACCGCAATGTCTACTTTCAATATTGAAGCTGATAAATCCATAGGAATTGTTGATAAGCTCGTTGCCGTTAACTCCAGCTTTTCCGTAGCATCCAATGAACTTGCACAAGCTCTGCAGCTTACATCCAGCACGGGAGACGCCTTTGGTGTTTCACTTGAAAACCTGCTTGGGGATGCGACCGCTATCATGCAAGTGACCAAGGAGTCTGGCAATGTCACAGGCGATGCTCTGAATACGATTTACTCCCGTTTGACCACGGTCGAACCTGCGGTTGAGACACTTAAGAAATTAGGTATTAACATTTCCCAATCCAATGGTTTGTTTAAGACTTCCACACAAATCTTGGATGAGGTAGCACATAAATTCGGAGCATTAAATGATGGGGCAAAGCTGAATGCCTCTATTATGCTTGCAGGACGAGAGCATCATAAACAGTTTCTCGCGTTAATGGACAACCGCAATGTTGCACATGAAGCTGCAGCTAAAGCAATGTATTCTGAAGGCAGCGCTATGAATGAACAGACAGCATATATGCAGTCCTATGAGGGACGAATTATTCAAATGAAGGCCGCCTGGCAAGAATTTTCGCTTGCAATGGGCAATGCCGTCTTAAGTGACTCTTTAATTATGATAACTTCCGCGTTAACTGAAATGGCTAACATATTTAGCTCGGTTGTCAGAAATGTAGGTTTACTTCCTCCTGTTTTAGGTACTGTGGCAACCGTGCTCGCATTATTGAGCCCAAATTTCAGAACAGCTACTATTGCAGTTATAACTTTTGGCAACGGCATAAAAGCATTAGGGATCACGGCAAAAAGTGCAACGATGGCTCTTCGTTCATTAGGAGCTGCAACGGTAGTCGGCGCTGTATTTGTTGCAATTGGCTTTGCTCTTGAGGGCCTTATGAAGCTATTTAGCAAGTCAAAGGAATCTCACGAAGATTACTTTGCATCATTACAGCAGAATATGAACGAGACGAGCCAAAGTATAGTCAGTCTCAACGAGTTGCAACGAAAATTACATGATAGTAAGATCTCTCAAGAGGAATTGCAAAACACTTATAAACAGCTTGGTTCCATCATGCCTGAAGTGATTAGTCATTATGATGAACATGGCAATATCGTCTATAAGAGTAAAGAAGCGATTGACGAATTAATTAAAACGCAAAGAGAGCTTTATGCACTTCAACAGAAAAATGCTGTATTTAAAATGAAAGATTCTGTCTCTGGGATGACAGAAGAGATAGAGAAGAGCAACACCAAAAAAAATAAGTTGGCCAAGCAACACAATGAAATGCTAGCTCGAGCAGAATCTTATAACGTCATTAAGCAATACGGCGATGATACAAATATACTTGGATTCGGACCAAATTCCTTAAATGATTTAAAAGCATTAAAAGAAGAACTTGAAAGTATTTATAGCCAGCGTGGACTGGAAGGCTCTATCCTATCGGGCAATTATTCAGAGAGCCATCAAGTAAGACGATTATATGAAGTCATAAATGATGGCAGTCTCGAGAATTTACGAACAAGATTGTCCGAAATTGATAATGAAATCGATGAACATAAACTCAAGATCCTACAAAATGCAGAAGAGTACAACAAATATCTTAAACTCGTAGGCCAAGCCGAATTTACATCCGACAGCGACCTGAACTTATCTTCATTTTTCAACCAATTGGCTGATGCATTTACGAATCATGAATCCTTCTCAACAAAAACTAAAGCAGAACTCGATACATTTTCCGACAGCTATCAATCCACGATAAGCAGTGTTGCTGCCTATATTAAAGATAATCAAATTGACATTTCCCAAGTGCTGCAAACTGGGAATATGGACGAACTAAAAAATGCATTCCCGCTATTAGCAGAACAGTTCGGTGTGCTCTCAACATCCATACAGAAGTCTGCCAGTACCAGTAAAACTTTATTTCCTATCTACGACGAACTTGGCAACCACATTGGTAATGTAAGTAGTAAGTCAGATGCCGCTGCCAAAGGAATTAGGATTCTCGATACTCAACTGGACTCGGCTACAGGTGCTGTCAAGTATGTAGGAAAAATGGTTGATTCCAAGGAAGCTATGGAAGACCATAACCGAAAGCTGCAAGAAACCGTAAACTCGATTTCTAAACTGGAAACTGCATACAATACGTTACAAAGCGGACAAGAGCTCTCGCTTAGCTCTACACTAAGTCTTATTGAAGAATTCCCTGAACTTCTGTCATACGTCGACGAACATACAGGTGCATTAAAATTAGAAGGAAATGTAATTGAGGAAATTGCAAACCAACGCAGAAAAGCACGACTTGAGGAAATTAAAGATCGCCTTGAAGATCTTAAAAGTACCCATAGTGAATTGGAAACCAAGCGTCAGATGTATTTGCAGTTTTATCAAGCCATGGCTGGCCGTTTGCCTGGTAATTTATTACTAGCTATTCAAGAAAAAATGTTTTCTAAGGAAGAAAATGAAAAATACGATGATTATCAAAACAAAGTTGCTCTATTAAATGGACAAATTTCTGCATTGTCCAAAGAGATCGTTTTCAAAAGCCCCTCCGGAAAAGGTGGCGGCTCCTCTTCTACTTCTTCGGCAATTTCCGATGATCCGAAGAGCAAGGATATTACAGAGGCCAAGATAAACTCTATTAACAATCTGGCTCTCACGCAACAGAAGGTAAACGAGTTGCTGGAGCAAAGCATCTCTAAAGAAGAAGCTTACTCCAATCAAATTCAGAAAACGAGCAAATTAATCTCTGGCAAGACAGAAGAAATGAAGCTTCTTCAAGAAGCTAATAAAGAGTTACTTAATGAACAGAAGCTGCTTGATAAGAAGAATACTTATAGCACGCCTATCTCCGACTGGTATGATCAGAATGGCAATGCCAGCGAGGATTTTATTGAGCTATATAATAAACTAACCTCAGGGAAAGCCCAGGACAGCCTTCAGGAATTATTCGATAAATATAAAAAATACGATGATGCCATTAAATCCAATAAATCCAGTATTGCAGACTTAACCAAAGAGAACGCAAATTTGTTAGCCTCTCTGGATGAGCTAAAGCTTGCTTATACGCAAAACTACTTGAACAACCGCAACGCTGAGGTCGATAGCTATAACCAGAAGCTTAAGAAATCACGACAGGTTCAGTCCACTTATGAGGAAAATTCGCCGCTCTGGATTAAAGAACAAGAAAAACAAATTAAGCTTTTGAATGAAAAGAAACAAGCTCTTCATGAAGAAAATAACTGGATACGCGCAAGACTGGAAGCCAACAAATCAGCCCAAAATTCCGAGAAATTAACCGCAGACCAATTGGAGTTGCTTAACAAGCAATTAGAAGCAAACTCTGACGCCTGGTACGACACGGTAAATGCGATTACATCCGCTACTAAGTCCATGGATAACTTTCGAGAAAAAAGCGCGGACAAGATCTTAGCAGATTACAAAAAAATGCAAGAGCAACAGCGTGATATCGAACTTGCAGTAATCGATGAGCGAATGAAAAATGAAGATAAACGTCATAAAAGTGCAATGGACGGTTATAAGAAAGAACGCGATGCTCTAAAAGAAATCGTGGATGCACAATTAAAGGACATGAACCGCTCCAATGCGTCTGATGACTATGATCGAGAAATTAACAAACTCCTTGAAGAAGAGTCGCAAATTCAAAAGAAAATAAATGAAATTAGCCACAATAACTCTTATGAAGATAAGGCTAAAAGAAAAGCATTAGAAGAGCAACTAACCAACATACAAGAGCAAATTGAAGATAAGCAACGTGAACGAGGCAGAACTCTGCAAAAAGAAGCTCTCGATGATTTGCTGGAGGATCGTGAGAAGCATATCGACAATCTGGAGCAGATTGAAGATACTCACCATCAGAATACCAAAGACGCGCTTACGGATGAAAAAGAGAACCGGCAGATTCATTGGAAGGCTCTGCTTGAAGATGAAAGATCGTTCTATAACCTCAAGCAACAATTGTTAAGCAACGATGCACTGGTCGTAGAGTCCGCCTTAAGTCGGATACGCGGGGAATATGATCTGTTCTTCTCGTATTTACGTTCTCAATCAGAATTTCTAGGAGATATGTTCGGCACCATCGCATCCAATACAGAGCTTGATTACGCTAATCTTAAACAAATGCCCTCCCCCCCTGCTGCCAATCAAAAGAGCCAGAAGGAAAAAGCCTGGGAAGAATACCTCTCCAACAAAAAGAAAGCGGAAGCCATTAAAAATACATCTGATCCAGAATTCCAAAGACTTAAGGCCATAAATACAGAGCTTCGGAAAAGATGGGGATTCCAAGATGGAAGCTATGAACAATTAAAGAACATTAAAAATTATCATCAAGGCGGAGAAGTCGGTGTTGAAGGCACCACTACTCAGAACTGGTGGGAAAACACGCTTCGATCGAATGAAGAGCTTGCTGTTCTTAAAAAAGGCGAGGTTGTGCTTCATAACCCGCTATCCTTTATTAAAGATATACCGATTCGATTAATGAACACGGTAACAGGGCTAGCTTCAAAAACGCAAGAAGCTGCTGCTTCTTCAGGTACCATTATTGAAAACATAAGCGTGGTGTTGCAAGGTACTGTCCAGGACGGTTCTAATTTCTCCGACTTATTTGTAGATGGCCTTAATCGCAAAGGAATTCGTATTGGCCGTTAAACATTTTTTATTTTAAATCTTGAATTTGGATGTGATGTAGTGACGATTCATGATTCAGCTTACTTCACCTTTAACTCTATTCGTTCAAAGGACTTGAGCATGCTTAATGTTTCGCTTGATGGAAATATGCAAGAAGAGTATTTGGCAGCCTCTCAATCCATCCTGGAAGATAAAATCAGAGGTAGACATAAGCCTTATTTTCAAGGTATAGCAAAAAAGCCGCTTGAGCTAACCGTTCATTTTGCTTTTGAAAATGGTTGGGATGCAGAAGAACTGCGCTCCATACGTAGATGGCTGACCGAACCTGCTTATTATGTACCGCTTACCTTCTCTAATGATCCGGAGAAAATTTATTATGTTTTATATAGTGATGATCCCCATTTGCTGCATAACTCAGCAGCACAAGGATATGTAACTCTACGTTTTAGGTGCAATGACTCATATGCCTATTCCCCACTTATGACTTCTCAAGTCTATGATTGGACTGAACAGATGCATACGATCAACCACAATGAGTTTCATGCCGGTGATCGATTAGGAACAACCCTCGACTCTTCAGGACAACTCACATTAACGCCTAATGTATTTAAATGGAGTGATCTCCCTGTTAACGGCGTATGGAGTGACATCTTCAAATAATCTAGAAAGGCAGGTAAATCATCATGTCAACAATAACGCAAACCTTAAAATTGATAAAACCGGAACTAAGCGATAATGGCCGGCAGACAATATTGGATCTTGCTTCCAACATGGATAAGCTAGATGAAGCAGCTGATATCTATTCCTCGACCAATCCGGAATCCGGTTACTGGAGCAAACAAAAGAAAATATATTATACCAATCCCCAGATTGGCGGATACGTTGGTGCTGTGAACATACGTTCCGGACAAGCTGCGCCTAAATGGACATCACTGCGACGTGTTCTTGTCGGTGATCCCATGATCCCTACACAAGATAACGGGCATTATTATGTCTGTACCCAGTCAGGCTATACGGCGCCATTTGAACCTACATGGCTGGTTGCTGCAAATTCTATTACAGAAGATGCGAAAAACAAATCAGAGTGGAAGCCTCAGCATGCTTATCGCCAATATGATATTGTTGTGCCGAATATCCCTAACGACCGTTTCTATGTATGCACAGTATCCGGAACATCCGGTACAACTGAACCTACATGGACGACCACCGATGGAACGGCCACTAGTGATGCCAATGTCGTATGGATGGCCTATCGAATCGTAAAATGGAAAGAATCCGGCGTCGCCGCCCAATTCCGGCCATTCGGAAAGATTGAGTAGGTGCCCTTATGTTAACCTGGCTAGATTTATTCGGCATGAAAGGTTACTACCAATCTGAGCCTATTGCTTTACATGTTGATGGCGACGGAGCGATAAACCATGTGCAATGGAGCTGTATCGCACCAGCCGATACATCGGTTATCGTATTAACCTCCATCTCCTTCGACGGAGGTTATGACTGGTCAGAGTGGCGTCAAGCTGTTAACGGAGGTTCCATTCCAGATATTCAGCCTTATACGCCTATCGGAGGATTAATGTTAAGATATCGAGTGTTTTTAAGTACCACCGATTCAATGACAACTCCTATGTTCGAGGACATCACCTTTACTTTTGAACCGGTTATCGTACTTGATAATAAAGGAGATACAGCCTGTAAACCTGAAATATGGATGACTACATCAGGCGCAGGTGATTTTTCATTGATCAACACTAGTAATAGAAATAAAGAATTTAAAATCAAACAACTAAATAATAATGAAACTGTATATATCAACAACGAGCTAGAGTATATCGAGTCCGACCTGCCAATGGTCTACCGATATTCTAATTTTAACGATCAGTACATGACGCTCCCACAGGGAAAAAACATATTCCGTGTGAAAGGAAATGCGAAAGTTCAGTTCCGCTATCAATTTAAACTCATTTAACTTGGAAAGGAGGTGATAATATGTTAAGCCAGTTAGGAAATCTGGATATGTCACTTACGCCAGCTAGACCCAAACTATTCCTGGCCAAGCCTAATCGTGATATCATAGCCAAGTTATCTGAAGCCAGCCATATTAAAAAGGAGCTCTCCCTCACGGAGCTCTCTACCCTTACGTTTCAATTACCTTATTATGTAGATCAAAATAATGAACGTGTAAGAAATCGAAATGTAGATGCATTAAGAGAAAGATATCATTTAAAAGTAGTAACAGAGAATTCCTCTGACTGGTATATCATTACGAAAATCCAAGAGACCATGGGTGATCAAGGAGATTCTAAAACCGTTCAGTGCATTCATCTCCCCCAGGAATTAAATGATAAAATATTCGGCGGCTATACAGAGGATTCCCGAAACGCCAGAGAAGTGCTGGAAGACATCCTTTCGCTCACTACATCATGGAGTATCGGTTATATGGATGCAGACTACGAATTATCTTATCGTTCATGGGAGTTCCCTGATAATACGTTGTTGGATGCTGTCTTCACTGTAATAGAGAAGTATAATGCCATTGTGGAATGGGATACGGAGCATCGCAAGATAAATATGATTAAACCGGAACTGCATGGAACCAATAAACTCGGTATATTCTCTCATCAGAAATACTTAAAATCCGTGGACAAAGAATCCAATGCCGAAATTGTCGTAACCCGATTGCGACCGATCGGAAAAGATGGCCTGGGCATTGAACGGCTTACGCCTAATGGACGCCCTTATCTAGAAGACTTCAGCTACTGGATGTTTCCTTTCGAACGCGATTCTAATGGCGTGACCGTGAAGCAAAGCTATTTTATGAGCGAAGAGCTATGCCATGCTTTACTAGACTATCAGCATTTGCAGGAAAGTTATGAAGGGCAGTTCGGCGCTCTGGTAGACGTTGCCGATGAATATACTGGAACGCAAGCTGAAAGAAGAACCGAGTTAAACGAATTGAAGAATGAACTCGCTGCCATTACACAAATTCAACTTGCGCAGCAATTTGATAGCAAAATGTTTTTTGATCTGTCCACTTTTAATGGCGGCGTGAAAACCGTAAAATTCAAGATTGATCCCAAATTTCATTATGCGATATTGATCAAGCTATCTGACAGCGCCAATAAATCCGTGGCAGTTAATCAACAATCAGTTACTCTTCCCGACGGCAAGTGGGGGCTCGTTCGTAAATTAACCGGAACTAGTGAAGTAAGCGTCTCGCTTTCCGGCTCGGGACATGCGGAGTTGTTTATTCAGGTAGTCAATATAAGCAATCCTGAATACAACGCTTCCGATAATGGTCCGGCATTGATTAACAGATACAATTATGATCAAAAGAAAAGCGAAATTACGGAAAAAGAAGCGACTATCCAGCATATCCAAAATCAACTTAACGGCATTCATTCTGAGCTGAGTCTTATTCGCAATGCGCTATCCTTGCAACAAAATTTTAGTCATAGCCTTCTTAAAGAGCTTGATACTTTTATATTTGAACAAAAATATATCAATGAGTCTTTATTTGAGGATACGGACATTTTGGAGGAAGGAAAAAAAAGATTCGAAGAATACCGCATGCCTCAGCTTCACCTGAAAATCGACATTGTCAACTTCCTGGATTGCCTGGAAGAACAGCGGAATTGGTCCAAGTTATATCTCGGGGATAAATTAATCGTGAAATACGATGTATTCGATATGCTGATAGAAGCAAAAATCGTTAAAATCGACTACGATTACGAAAATTCCAATATTAGTCTCACCATTGCCAACTTCAAGGATTTGTCGACCAATCGAACCTTGCTGGAGAAGTATATATATAACTCCAACAAAACAACGACGATTGTCAACGATCATAAAGATAAATGGAATCAAGCCATTGTAGACAACAGCGACTTCAGTCGTATATTCGATCAATTCTGGGACAAGGTTACGAATCAGATTAACATGGCCGTTAATCAAACGGTCCACATTGGCGACAATGGCATTACTGTCTATGATACGCATGATCCTTTACGATTTCTGCGAATGACGAATGGAGCTATCGGGCTGACCCGAAGTGGCGGGTTGCGATACGAAACCGCGCTTACTCCAGACGGTATTATTGCTGAGATGGTGCTGGGGAAATTAATTTTGGGACAACGAGTGACGATCGGAGATGCTAATGGCATTTGGCTCACTGAAGGGCCTAAAACAACCATTACCGATCGATGCGGACGAGTCGCAATGAAGCTAGGCTTGTATGAAGAAAACCCTGACAAATTCGGCATGGTCATTCATCGGTATGATGAAGTGACGCCTTGTTCCTCCGCCCTTCTCAACCGAATTATTGCTAATTCCGAGGACGGTTTTAAGATTCAACAGTGGGATGGTCAAGAATTTAAAGATAAGTTTTACGCTGATATCAATGGCTTTCTCTTTGCAGAAGATATGACTGCTAAACGGTTGCGAATCGTATCCGGGTCGGATGAGCTTATATTGGACAGCTATACCAAATATATGAACATCGGCAAGTTCGATGAGATCATTCTTGACGGCAAGCTTACCGCAATTGAAAAGCTGCAGGTTCTGGGAGAGCGCACTCGCATCATCTCCGAGTATCAGAAGCTATTGGATCAGGCCAATACCTATAAGCAAACTACTCGCGATAGCAGTATCCGGATCGATACCGATACCTTTACAAGCTGCTATCAAGCATTATTGCTTTATCTGGCTCCCCTGCTCGCGAATATGGATGAGACCTCCGAGATTGATCGGGACGAATTCATTGCCAAATTCAAAGCGTACTATGATGAAGTAACTGCTATCATCCATGCCATTAATGACTCCATCAAGTACTCATCCGTTCAATTTGGATCATTGTTCAACCATGTGCTGATCGACTACGCCACAGGAATTACTGCAACCCGTAGCGACAACATGTATCGATCATTAATGAGCGGTACTCGAGGATTTGCTATACAACGAAACACAGCTACAGCAGATAAACCTCAATGGTCGGATGTCTTCTGGGCTGACTTGAACGGCATAGTTCATGCTCAGGGAATTAGAATCAAAGATTCATTTATAACGGATGGCGGTATCGAAGGCTCATATATCATTTTGCGTGACGGCTCTAATGGTGTCATGAAGCTTTATCCCTCTGAAGGTCTATGGGCAGGAGCGGAACAGGCTGCTGATGCTCCCTTCTGGGTTTCTCCGAAAGGAAAGCTCAAGATTGCGGGTAACGGCGGTTCCGTTCTAATTGATACAGAAGCAGGTATTATGAACCTGAACAATATCAATGTCATTGGCACGGGCCGAATTGAAGCTGATTCTATTATTGTGAATACGGCAATCGCTGGTATGGGTGTTATATCGAATCTTTCCGTGAACAAGCTGATTACATTTGGTAAAGAAGATACCGTGGGAACAGTTTCCGATTATATTCATATTGAAAATAATCAGTTGATGCTAAAAACCGGAAAAATTGATAGTCGTACTCAACTAAGCTCAAATGGAAAGCTATTATTTTGGACGGATTCAAGCAAAACAAAGGCCACAACAGACCCTACTGACTTTCCGATATGGCAATTAAAAGTTGATGAAAAGGATAAGTTTTTACTTGGTTTTGATGGCAGCGGCAATAACGCCATTCCATTTATACATATGGGACAGGGCGATGGGGTTAACGGTGATAGCGGGAAAGGTATTATTAAAAAGCCTAATGGCCAGTGGAGCTTTGTCTACCAGAACAACAACTACGCAAAAGAACGAAGGCTTTTATTTCTAAATGATGGGATGGAAATCTCTGTCGAAACGGGTTTTCTTGAGATCAAACATGACAGTGGCAGTATGATCAAGCTCAATAGCAATGGGTCGATTGATATTAACGCGAATGGTTCTATTAATTTCTCGGGGACTCAGTATAATTTTAAGTAATGATTTTACCTATACCTAGTACAACTCTGGTTTTCACGAGGTGAGCACTAAATGAAAGACGTAGCGGTACATGGATCAAATATCGTCGAAGTAATCAAGCCAGGTCATGTCACCTACACAAGGCAAGTTTATAGAGATACGGATACTTGTATAGATTGGAATGAAGAAGCAAAAAAATGCAATGAATATGAAAAAGCCTGGATGAATGCCGGGAGTTTCAGCACTGGTGCTAAGATTACTGGAACTGTTTTAGCTCCATCTTCAAAGCTACAGGTACAAGGTAAAAATGTCGCAAAAGTTGGCGATAAAACGAATGAAACATGGATTGCCTTCCCACCTATTCCATCAAATACTACAGACACTAGATACGTAAGTGTGCAGCCCGCTAGATCAGGTAGTGGACAAGGAGAAATTATTGGTGGTAGTTCAAAAGGCAATCTTGGTCCCACAAGCAGGGTAGCTTTAATAGGATCACTAGTAAAAACTTGCTTAGAAGGTACTACAACGACAATTGCTGATGGTAACACGAAGATGAACTTTAGTAGTTAGGAGGTGAGATATTGCCAAAATTACAAACTTATCTGGAGTACATTGACCCTACTGTAGGTGTGTGGAGAAGCGGTCGCCAAGGAGATGAATTTAAACCGCGGATCGACTTCCTTCCAGTAATCAACAACATTATAACTTTACTCGAGATGCCTTCCGAGCAACAAAAAGTACAGATTTCAGGCCTCCTTGAAAAATCTATGGAGCAGTTTAGGAAAATGAGGACCATACCTGAAAACGAATTTGTAGTCGATTACGCAAGTGGTATCATCATGTTTAATCCTATACACGAGGCGCGTACCTTTACAGTTTCTTATCATGGTAAGGGATTAATGATTTTACCTGCCTCACGAGTCTATGCCATGGCGCATAAAAACCCGAATGTTATTGTTACTCTTCAGGATTATATTGATTCTCTTAAAGACTATTCACTCACCATAAATTCAAAAATAGTAGATATAAATGAGTTAATTAGTGAAGTGAATGATTTAATAGACTCATCTAATGCGGCAACAGATAATGCTATTCGTGCAACAGAAAATGCAAATCATGCAGCAAATGACGCAATAAGAGCCGCCGATTCTACATTAGTAATTCGTAAAGCTCCTGTAGATACATTTGATGACCTTGCAGTGGTATACCCTGTCCCTGATAATGGTTGGCAAGTAACAATCAATACTACTGGAGACATATTCAGATTCAGTTCATTTTCAGGAATTTGGGAAATAGTAGGTAATTATCTTGGTGGTTCAATCCCCTATGCTTCAGATATTTCAGATGGGCTTGTACGGAAAGAAGACTATAGTAATTTTGCTGTTCGAAGTATGTTTTTTAGCATACCTAAAATTATTACAGCTGGTGTTCAAGCTATAGGTATGGGGAAAATCCCGTTTCGAGGTGAGCTTTATAAAGCACAAGCCTATTGTGTTGAAAGTGGAATTAGCAATCCAATAGTTTTATCAATTGAGAAAATTTCAGAAAACGATTTTAGTAGCTCAGGTGTTTGGGATAATGTCTTCTCTCAAAACCTAGTTTTGCCAGTTGGTGAACAAAGAAGCATCGGTGGCACAATAGCTGATGTACACTGTGATACTGGAGACTTCTTTAGAGTGTTTGTATCTCAGTATGACAGTAATGCAAAAGGGATAACGATCCAATTAGACTTTAATACAGCAGTATAACATAGGAGGAATTTATATGGCAGCACCCTTAATTAGTTGGTATTCTTCAAATAATCAATCTCAAGTAACCCAATGGCAAATAGGAACTGTAGATGCAGGTTCCACGTCTCAAGATACAACCTTTTTAATTTGGAATAATAGGGGTGGAAATGCAGTTGTATCTGATGCGCAAGGTTGTACAATTACAACGAAAGACATCTCAGGTGGTGATACAGGCGAACTCGTAACTGAAAGATGGATCAAGGTACGTGTTGACTCTATGAGCGAATCATCTTTTACTGCAATTGGTGGGACAACCACTAAAGCAATTAAAGCTGGCGGTTCAGCTCCTGCTGGTATCATTAGAGGTACTGTTAATGATGGTACAATAGCAAATGCAGCAGCTAACTTTGCACAAGTCACTGCACATGCAACCCCATCAGTAACTGCAACAGCTGGAAATGTAGACTTTTTGCTACGACTCTCATATACATTCGTTTAAAGATAAAAAATACTAAACATGAGAGAGTGAAATATACTCTCTCTTTTCCAATACAATGGAGGTAATATGTCTACAAACAAAATATTTTTATCAAGCCCTGTCTCTGAACGAGACTTCATATGGATGGCAGCTTACTCTGATGGTTCGTTTCTGACTGAGTATTCTTTTGACACAAAACAAGAAAATTCATTTTATGAAATTGACAAAGAAAAAATCATTAGGTTTGGGTTAATTGGTCAAGGTATGAATATGTATTATGAAGTTCTCGGTGGTGTTTTTAAAATAGTTGGTCGCATGGTTGAAGTTATTTATAAAGATAAAAACACAAATAAAGAGTATTTTTTAACTGGTAATCCTTTGACTATGTACAACGATTTAATTCAATATAAGAATGCATCTATTGATTTTGACCCACTTGAGAGAGAGGGTACAGGGGAATCATTTATCACACAATACAACTTTGGATATAAGACCAGTCTTGACATTGACGGTGTTAAGTTTCATTTTAAGGCAATATGCTGTGTGCCCTATGGAGGAAATGTATATTTGAATATTCGTGTCGTAGCTGATAAGGATTTTGATAATGGTTCTTTGGTTGTTAGAAAAAACAATAGTGAATTATTTGAATATGATGCTCCAATTATAGCTACTCAGGCTTATGAGTTTAATTGGGAGGTGAGTTAAATTTGGCGGTAATAATTAGTAGTAATCAAAATGTTAATTTTGTTACTGGAGAACATGTCAACACAGAAGCGGTGAATCAAGAGTTGTTAATGGAGAGTATCGGAGAAATCTACACTGTTAGTGATCAAACATGTGTTCCAAATATGACATCATACACTTCTCCGTCTGGTATTGTAACTTACTCTTATCAAAATGGTGCTACTCCCGCTTGGCAAGTTTTTAATAGAACAACAGGTGGATGGCAAACTCTTTCAGGATCATATCCTCATTGGGTCGCATATGAATTCAATACTCCAATGATAATTTCAAAAATAAGTATAACAATTGGATATAACGAATCTCATATTCGATTAGCACCTACATCTTGGGAGTTTCAAGGTACTAATGATAACGGTCAAACGTGGGATACTTTGGATGAGCAAAATAATATTACATGGACAACTATTTCAGAAACTAAAACATTTGAGTTTAAGAATGTTCGTTCCTATATAAAATACAGACTGTTTATTCTTCAAGCCCCAACTAATACATGTAGAATAGATTTTCTCCAATTCATGGATTTAAAAGCAGGTACAGGATATCATACAAATGGTTATCATGAATCAGATACTATCGATATGAGTAGGTATTTTAAAGGAATTAAGAAAGTTGATGTAACTAGTATTGCACCTGATCAAACAAAACTAATTGTTTATTCATCTACATCAGAAAATTCGATTATTTTTACGAATTGGGAAAAGCTTAATAATGGTACTGTAGTATCTCCACAATTTAGATATATAAGATTTAAATCAGAATTAGAAGGTGCTAAGAATACATTACTTAGGAAAATAATTTCATTTTCCGTAGATGAAGTTAGCCAATTTTCAGAAAACACCAACCTGATTTTTAACGGGTCATTGAGAATTAAAGAAGGGACACAATTTCCCACAACCCAAATAACGAAGCAAATTATCGATTACAAGATTGATCCAAGCTTCAAAGGTGTATTTATAGAAACAAACGAAAAGGGAAGGTATTCTGAAAATTTAATACCAGCAATGACATCACTCACCACTCCTAGCGGGATTGTTTCTGCTGGATCTCAAAATAGTGCGAGCACTCCTGCATGGCATGCCTTTAATAGAGAAAAAAATATCGAAGGTTGGGTTGCAATCAGAACAACTACATTAACCAATAAATGGATAGCATATGAATTTCTCACTCCCAAAATTATTACTAAATACACAATGGAAATGGGTAGTGCTGGACGATCACCGTATTGGCCCTCTTCGTGGATATTTGAAGGTACAAATGATGGGTTAAACTGGACAATTATTCAAAGAGAAACAGGGCATTCTTGGGTGCCTAATGAGAAAAAAACGTTTAATCTGCACAATAAAAATCTTTATAAAACGTATCGGATTTCTAATATATCGTCATCCTCATCAGGGCCGATGATTGATGAAATTGAAATGATGTATTTCTCAACAATTCCCAACCTAAGAATTGCAGTAAGTGGTGATAGTGGAATAACATGGAAATCCTATTCAGAACTAAGTAATAATTGGATTGAAATTGATGTAGATGATGAAGACAACTTTTCGCAATATGGTATGACTTCACAAACAATAAATAGTTTAGAACTAAATGATTGGGATTGGGTATTTCAAAACAACACAATAAGATTCGCATATTATCTTCATCAAAATAACAGCGAAGAGATATTGGAAATAAATAATCTATTTGTTAATTCCATTGCTGCCCCAAATGCTCCGAAAGTTACTTCAATAGTTGTACATTACGATGAGTTAGATCCTAAGTATTCTGGTTTAATGTTTATGGACACCGCCCATCAATACTATACAACCTCAATAGGTGAGATACTGAAATACTTAAACTTTGGAACATTAATAGCAGGACAAACTTCTCTTGATTTTAATGTTAAGTTAACGAACACCTACCCATTTGATGTTGAAAACATACGCATTTCATCTGAGACATCTTCAAGCAAAATAAATGTACAACTAAGTAAAACCAGTTCACCTTTTGTAGCTGAATGTAATTTATTGTTCGATCAACAACTACTGTTTGATGAAATACTGGATTTTTATGTTCGTATTCAAATTGATGATGACGCTGTTGGAGAAACTACTTTCGATATTAAAGTTGATGCAGATCCAATTTAAAATCTCAATACAATGGGATTGGAGGCGTAGTTTTGAATGAATTTACAAATGTAGTGGGAAAAATCTTTATCGCTCCTAGAAATAAGATGAACGGTTTGGTTTCAGTTATTGGCTCTCAAAAGGATAATTTGACATCAAAAATTCACGTTACTCAACATCAAAGCATCCTATCAAGAATAAATGTTTACACTGATGAAGTTGTCATTCAGCCTTCATATCCTCCGACAATAAGCAACCAACGAAAAGGCTATCTTCGTGTACCAAACAGACAAAATTTAATTTCCAACATTAAGATACTCCCTAGAAACAAAATGACTGCTTTAGTTGAAATAATAGTACCTCCCACGTACACATTAGAGTTGCATTCAATAAAGGATTCATTTATTCGAAGTCAAATTCCAACTTTGAATTATGGAAATGCAGAATCAATGCTGGTCGGAAATCGAAACAATGATAATGAGGCATATCGATCATTAGTTGAATTTGATGACAGTCAGATTCCGAAAAACGCAAAGATTGTCTCGGCAAAATTGAAGCTCTATAATACTCAAATTAATACTGGAACTCATCAGGTGGGGGTTTATACTTTTTCTTCAGAGTGGCTTGAAGATGGCGTAACATGGGTAAATCAGCCAGCTATTAAAGATCTAATAAGCATTACGTCTCTAGGAGAAACTGGATTTAGTGATATTGATGTTACTGAGGCAGTAGTAAATTGGTATAGCGGACTAGAGAAAAATAACGGCTTGATCTTGAAAGCAATGAATGAAACTTACTCACAAAGAGAACAGTTTTCAACTAGAGAAAGTCAGTTTAATAAGCCTATCTTAGAAGTTAGTTATAAATTAGATGTTGTTTATAGTTCAGGTAGAAGTAACTTAAACTCTAATATTTTTATTCATGCTGTTGATAGTAATCAATTAAAAGGCAGTCTTAACATAAGAGAATATGATACATCAAGAGAGTTGAATTCTACTCTCCGTGTAACAAATTTCAACTACATGCTTGAGTCAAATATTTCTATTAATAAACCATCACTGAGTTCCTATCTCACTGTTAAAAGAAAAGACGAACATAATATTACTTCTACTATTCAGGTAAGAGTAAAAGGTGGATATTTGCCACAAGACAATCTCCGTTCTAATATCAATGTTAGCATTAAGAATAGAGTGGGACATATTAAAGTTCCATCCCGCAGCAATGTCGCCTCTAAGCTAAATGTTAGAGTGTATCAGAATGATAGGAATAACATTGTCTCTAATCTTGTAGTAACTAAAGATCGAGTACATGGTACGATTATCATTCGTAGAACTGGCAAAGATAAATTATTCGGTAACATAAAAACAAGAATTCATAAAGACCAGTATGGAAAGTTGTTAATTAGTAGAAAAAGTGTTCTCTCACACATCCGAGTCACTGACTATGACCAGATAACAGGTCATCTGACTGTGAACCAAGTTGAAGAAATAAAATCAATAATTACAATTCCAACCAGAAAGAGTCTCCCTAGCAAAATTAATATTATTCACTCTTCTCATGTACCATCTAGCATCTTTGTCCTCTCAGGCTTCTTAAGATCAAACATAAAGATACCTGATTATGGCGAGTATGTAGTGAAGAGTAGAATTACAGTAAGAGTAAGAAGCATTAGTGAAATACGAAGTAACATCAATATAGTCGGAGATAATATACATGGAGGATTTGTTTACATTCTCTAATCAAAGAGCGTCATTAGGGCGCTCTTTTCTTTTAAAAAGGAGCTCATAAACTTGGAAAGAATCGATCTTATCGTTAAAGCTATTGTTGGGTTCGCTGCAGGTTTATTTTCGATTATAACATCGCACTTTGGCATTTTCTTTGCCGTGCTTTTTGTCATTATGCTTTTGGATTTCATTAGCGGCATCTTTACAGCCATATACACCGGCGAAAAGCTTAACAGCAAAAAAGGCTTTAAAGGCCTGTTCAAAAAGGCCCACACGTTAATTCTAATTGGATGCGTAGCCTTGATTGAAATATATGTTTTGAAAAGTAACGGGGTATTTACGGACGGAATCAGCGGGGTATTTATTCTGATGGAGTTTGTATCGATTGTTGAGAATGGTCGCGCAATCGGTAAATTGCCTGTAGCATTTGATAAGTTTATATCCATCATGAAGAACAAAGTTGGAGAATCAGAAGATCATCACATCCATCCCGATGAGCAGATCAAGAAAGGATAATCTAATGACTTATCAAATAGTTGAGCGATTGTTAACGCCAAACAAATTTTCGCGCCCGAAACTTCCCATCAGAACAATGAAAGGAATTGTAATTCACTGGGTTGCCAATCCAATGACATCTGCAAAAAACAACAGGGATTTCTTCGAGTCCCGCAAAGGCGGACTCAAATCATATGGTTCTGCACATGAAATTATTGATTTGGATGGTTCTGTTTATGTATGCATACCCAAAAATGAAATCGCCTATCATGTTGGATCTAATTTACCCTACACCACTGGCGTTACGCAGATCTACACTTCCCTGACATGGGACAAGTTAAATACAAACTCGTCACGCCACACAAAGCCGTATCCCAATAATTGTACTTACGGAATCGAAACCACCCATTTAGACCGGGATGGCAGAATGACTGACGCTACATATGACACACTAGTAGAAAGATGTGCTGATCTATGTAAAGAATTTAAGCTAAATCCTATGACAGACATCTATCTTCATCAAGAAGTTGTTGGTTGGAAAGATTGTCATCGTTGGTTCGTCAACCATCCATTGGAATGGATTAAATTCAAACAAAAAGTTCAAGAAATAAGTAATGAGGATGAGCCCATGACTAAAGTAGAAAAAGAGGAATTTGATAAGCTTAAAAGTATCGTCGAAAAGCAAACTTCGATTATTACAGCTTTACATAAAACGATTAAAGAGCTGCAAGATAAGGACATAATGAAAGAAGTGCCTGATTGGAGCAGACAAGCCGTCGAAGCTGCTGAAAGAGCCCGACTAATTGATACTCCTGCCAATGGATCTTACGACTTTTATCGCCTTCTAACCATTCTTTGGCGCAGAGGTATCATCTAACAATAATAACTCTAAAAAAGCAAAAAGCCCTTGGTTTCCCAAGGGCTTCTCTGTATGATCTGTAGTGGGCTCGAACCACTGACCCCTACCCTGTCAAGATAGTGCTCTCCCAGCTGAGCTAACAGATCGCGTTAACGACAAGATATAATATATCAAATAAACGGATGCAGGTCAATACTTTGGGCATCAGCTTTTCAAAAAAATTTACCTTTTGAGGAATACGTTGCAACCTATTGGCGAAAGCTTCCGTCAAAGAATATGCAGCTGCAAATACAAAACGAGGTGAGCACATGAAGAAGAAACCATTGTTAATCATGGCCCTAACAGTCATCCTGATCTTTACGCTTGGACAAACCGTGATGGCATTCTCCGACGTAGCCAACAATCCCTATGGAGACAAAATCAAGGCGCTGAAGGAGAAAGGGATCTTGAGCGGTGTTGCGAATGATCAATTCAAACCCGGCGACAAGCTTACTTACGCATCCGGTGTTGCGATGCTGGTGAAAGGTCTGGATCTCAATATTGACCACATCCGTTTTATCAAAGCCCCACAAGCAACCGATTACTTTCCGAATTTGAGCGATGACGCATGGTACTCGAGTGCGTTCATTATTGCTGCTAACAATGGACTTGAAATTCCAAAAGACGTAAAAGCCAATGATCCAATCACGAAGGAGCAATTCGCACATCACCTGTTCCAAGCTATGATGACGAAAGGCGACTACGCGTTTATCGAAATCTTCAAAACCATTAAAGACGAAGCTGATGTGAACAGCGCTTATATGAACAGCATCCAGAAGCTGCTTATTAGCAACATCGCAACAGTGGACAAAGACAATAACTTCTACCCGACTCAGCCGATTACACGCGGCGAAGCTGCAGCTTGGCTGCATGACGGCATGAAGTTCGTAGCAGAAACAACACCGATCGAGCCTCAACCAGAATTGCCCCAGTTTGAGCAAAAGCTTACGGTTGAAGCTGTAAACGATTCGATCAATAAAGTAACGATTACAGCCCAATTGCCTCATCCGGGTTATGGGCTGCGTATCGCATCGATCCAATTCGAGGGAGATCAAGCTGTTATCCACACAGAGCCAATCCTTCCGGATCCCGACAAAATGTATCCACAAGTCATTACTGAAGTGAAAGTAACAACTTATGTAGATGCAGCATTCAAACCAGTTCTGGCTGCAAAAACTGACGGAAGCTCGGCCTCCGGCAGCACAGGCATTGTCAACGAATAATCTGACTACGATAAAAGGGCCGCTTCTCCTACTGAACCTAGTTCAGTAGAGATGCGGCCCTTTTTTTTGATTAATCTGCTATGCGCCAATCGATGGGTTGAATCCCATTTTCGATAAGAAATTCATTTGCTCTGGAGAAAGGCTTGCTGCCAAAGAAGCCATTTCTCGCAGCAAGCGGGCTTGGATGTACGGAAGCGATCATGCCATGCTTATTCGTATCAATCGATTTAGCTTTATCTTGTGCATGCTTGCCCCATAGGACGAACATCGTCGGCTGTTCCCGCTCACTCAGCAGCTTGATAATCTTGTCCGTGAACGTCTCCCATCCCAGCTTCTGATGAGACGCCGGCTTCCCGTCCTGTACGGTCAACACGGTGTTTAGCAGCAGTACGCCCTGGCGCGCCCAAGACTCCAGATAGCCATGTGCAGGAAGCTCACAGCCCATATCCTCTACCAGTTCCTTATAAATATTGCGCAGAGATGGAGGCAGCTTCACCCCTTTTTGGACGGAGAAGCTTAAGCCATGGGCTTGTCCATGTCCGTGATAAGGATCTTGCCCCAAAATGACAACCTTCGTATTGGCAAATGACGTAAACTTGAGTGCAGCAAATAAATGCTCTTTTGGAGGATAAATCGCTGCTTCCTCGTACTGAGCCTCAATCGTTTCCAGCAGCTTCTGCATATATGGCTTGGACAGCTCGTCGTTTAAGTGTCCGCTCCAATCATTGTCTGGTAATGTAATCAACGTCTTCCAGCCTCCCTATCTTCGAAATCTCTCTTCCATTATAACTGGATTCCGAATGGAAGCCTATCGCCCCAAACAACAGATGTCCCGTCCTTCTTGAGTACGTAAGTTGCACCATTCAGCGCAAAGATGCGATCGACATTTTGGATTTTTGCCGGATGATTGAAGCGGTCCACTCCCGCTCTTGTGTCATAGTCGAAAATGGTTCCGTCAGAGCAATAGATGACGAAGTGTCCATCCGCTCCTGTAATCGAAATCACATTTTTCATATTTACAGGTATTCTGCACTCGTCTCCCCAGCAGACCACCGTTCCGTCTTTCTTCAAAGCCATCGTATTTTGTCCAGCTATCGCAATTGCTTTTACATTATTCAGGCCCTTTGGCATAGGTGACCGTCCAGAAACGTCTCCCCATTCCACAACAGTTCCATCCTTGCGAAGGGCTGCTGCGTAGAATTGGCCTGCTGCAATTGCAGTAGCATTTTTCACAGCGGCAGGTACTTTCAGAACAGACGACCCTCCCCATCCCCATGCCTTTACCGTTCCGTCTTTCTTCAAAGCAAGCGAGAAATCCGGACCTGCAGCAATATCGATAACGTCCTTTAATCCGCTTGGTACAATAGCTTCAGGAGTACGATAAACATTGCCTGCCAAATCTACGCCGCTATGGCCTCCCCATGCTTCGACAGTTCCATTCTCTTTTAATACCAACGCATGCATAATTGAAAATGCATATTTTTTCAAGCCGTCCGCACGCTCGGGAGCATCGGCCATGATATGGCTGTCACCCTGAATAAAAATTCGTTTATCTTTGCTGACTACAAATTGGATTTCATTATTTCTGTACATAAAAGATACGTTCTTCATCTTCTTTAATTGAATATTATCTCTGTATTCATACGGATCAAGCACCATAACTTCCCCGTTCGTCATAACCCCGATATCACCATTTAACTGGCGAAATGCCAACTGATCGTATCTCTTCAACTCTATGCCTGTGTACGCATTCATAGCGATTGCTGTTCCATTATCCAATAGCACCCACAATGCTTGTGATTGAGCGCCAAAGCTGATGGAGACCGGCTTTGCTCCTTCATTTTTTAATGTATCGATACGTGTCACTCTACCGAATTCATCCCATATCGTAATAACGGTATTCTCATCAAGAATGGCCGCGTATACGTCTCCGCTCGCAATGGCAGTTGCTTTTGCCGTTAGAGCTGGCATCATATCAGCTTTATATCCCCAAGCGATGACTGTGCCGTCCTTCTTCAAAGCGAGATTAGGGACACCTGCCGCAATAGCAACAACTTCTTCAAGGCCATCCGGCAATTTGGTGAATCCAAGACGAGTGGTTCCCCAAGCCGTAACCTTTCCATCCTGGCTTAACGCTAATGAGTACTCATAACCTGCTGCTACTGCCGTTACATTCAGCAATCCGGACGGAACGGAAGCTTCACCATAATTGTTGTTGCCCCAGGCGATCACCGATCCATCCTTCTTCACGGCTAACGCATGTTGATTTCTGGACACGGATACCGCCACAATATCCTTTGTCCCAGCAGGAATCTTTTTCAATTGTGGCGAGCTGAATTTGGACCATTGGGTTAACGTTCCGTCTGCACGAATAGCCACATATTCCGAATTGTTCACGGCAACGGATGTGACCGACGAAGCTGCTTGCATCGGAACAAAGCCGCCAAAATATCCTGATGGCCACTGTACAAACTGACCGTCCTGGGTCAATCCTAGAAAATCCGCTTCCGAGTCTACCACCATAGAAGCGAGCTTAGGCATATCTGGAAGCAGCGATACCTTTCCCTCCTTCCATACGGCCATAGAACCGTCAGCCCGCAGCAGGTAAATTTCGTTAAAGCCCGCTTGTATGCCAACGATATCGCGATAAGGCGCTGTTTGAAGCTCCTTCTTTTCGAAACCGCTGCCCCAGGCAATCGCTCTTCCATCTTTCATAAGAGCCGCGGACACTTGTGAACCCGCTGCAACAGCAATAACATTCGAAACCTCTTTAGGCACCTTGGTATTTCCCCTGTAATCGTTGCCCCATGCGGTTACCGTGCCATTCTTTTTCAGAGCCAGCGCATGGTAGGCACCGCTTGAGATATCCGTAACGCCTGCCAAATCCTTCGGCATCGCCGTCAGCGGGCTGCCTCCATCATCGCGGTAGCGGTGGTACGAAACTTTACCCGTCTTATGTACGATTAAAAGTGTGCCCGCACTTGCAGATATGGCCACGGCGTCTTTCACCTTGGCCGGATCAACCCCCGCGTGAATGCTTTGCAGGATATCGCCGCTGCCCCATTTGACGATTGTTCCGTCCTTTTTCAGGGCGAAAGCCATCTTGCCAGAGGAAGTTAACGCCGTTACGTCACGCACATTGGCAGGTGTCTTAGGCTCACCAACAAATGGATCACCCCATACGGCCACAGAGCCGTTATTTTTGACAGTCATATAATGATAATAATTTGAAGACAGCTTTTTTTGATTGGCAAGAACCTCGGTCGCGGTCAGTTTCTTAACCTGATTAACAGGACCTGATTGTACAGCAGCCTCTGCTTGCGGCAACCCGGATAACAACACCAGGAATACGATAACAATTAGTAGGCTTTTCATCGTGTTGCTAGGCTTCATTCTCTTTCTCCTCCATCCAACAATTGGATAACTAGTTGCCCAATCATTATACGATGAATAGCCAATCTTGTCTCTTGCTGTCTAAAAAGGAGAGATAGTCTCGCTTTCAAATATCGCCAATTCTCTATTAATGTTGTAAGCTTAATGATGATCATCATGAAGGGAGTTTTTTGAAATTTGAAGAAAATCATCATATTCTCATTCCTCATTTTGGTGTTGCTGACTGCTTGCGGAGAGTATGAAATCAGGACAGTCCAATCAACAGAATACGACTACGAGCTGATATTCCCGAGCGACAAATACCCGGAGACCGCACTCCATATTCATGGGGCTATTGCGCAAGGCTACTCTAGCATCTGCACGATAGATCGAGGTGGAGCCGAATCGAATCGCAAAAAATCGCTTGCGGGTATTGATACGAAAAACGGCTATGACCGAGATGAATGGCCTATGGCCATGTGCGAGGAAGGCGGGAAAGGCGCCAGTGTCGCCTATATCGACTCAAGCGATAACCGAGGAGCCGGCAGTTGGGTTGGACATCAGCTATCGGATTATCCCAATGGGGCAAAAGTTCTTTTTGTCGTCGATAAGCCGAAGGTTCTATTCCCGAATCATCCGGTAACGGCTAATCCGTCAGACGCTCCGGCGGCGACGCCTATTACTAAGAAGCTCCCTAACGAGGATGCAAAGGAAGAAGTTGTATATGCCAACTGCGCTGCCGTTAGAGCTGCGGGCAAAGCGCCACTACATAAGGGTGAACCAGGTTACAGCAAAAAGCTGGATCGTGATGGCGATGGAGTTGCGTGTCAATAAGAAGAGTGCTGCGAAGGTGATTCGCAGCACTCTTTATTATTAAGTATAAATGGAGTATAGAAACTCTACATCATAGGTCTTACGCTTCACCATACTTCATTACCAAACAAAACCTCATAAACTATAAACTCCACCACCGGTTTATATCCCATCTATGCAATTGGTCATAGTTCTTAACATTCCAATGCGGTCGCTTCATTTTGTCTGTTTGAACATCCTTCATCAACAATTCAGTAAAGAGCAAGCACTACAGCCATAACAAACTTTGCAATTTTCATTCTGACGATACTCATCATGACTTTACCTTTATTTCTGATTGAAATCAGATGTAGAAAAGGAAGCGTATCAACTTTTAAATTCTGTAACCATATTTAACTTTGCATTATACGTAATAAAATATAGTAAGCAGTAAATCAACTATAACTTATAGTGAAATTGTACGTTTGAGTGGTCGAGTATTGAGTTAGGTCATGTCCTCTGACTTGAAAATAGATTGTTTCACCAGGTTTTATGGTGCTTGCCCCACCTTGATCGCTATTACCTACGCCGTTATCAGATACTGCAACAGTAACTGGTGACCCACCCCAGAACACAACCATGACGAGGTCATAGTTTTTACCACTTGGCGAAATCAGTGTTGCTGTTATCGATTTATTACTACCAGTATTATTCGTCCAAGAAAACCAATCTACATCAGCAGGAGAATCAATATAAGTCGATATCCCTAGAATAGGAGCTTGAAGCTGATAGGCCGTTGGCAAACTATCAGCCCACCCATCATAAGCAAAAGCAGAAGTTGCACCTGCCAAAGTCATCACTAGAGCCAACATACCAACAATCATTTTCTTCCCGATTCTCTTCATGAATTATCCATCTCCCTCCATTTTTAGGCCAAAAAGTATGAACACAGTTATAAAGATACCATTTTACCCAAAAATAGGATATAGTCTAGGAGGACTAAATCCATACTTCTATCGTTTGACGTTTCCTGTACTTTTGTCCAATAAAAATTCAGTATAAAGATCTATGATACTTAAGAATGATATTGAAAAATGGATGATAACTAATAGTTTATACGTTAACGTTAATTGAACGTAAAAAACCGCGGTATTTTAATTCCTGAGACGGCCTTCATACATCACAAGCATGTTAACACCGCTCTGCGCCACCACCCGATCTCTCCAGCGAACGAGCGGCAGGCATACATGTTTCGGATCCCAGCCCAAATCCGAATACAGCAAAACGACGCCCGAACCGTCTATGGTTCGGGCATCGTTTCTTTTTGTCGCTTCACTCCGGCTTCGTTCAGCCGAAAGTGTCTACTCGTCGATCAGCTTCATCTCCAGCAGCACACGCTTCAGCACAACAACCGCTTCGGCACGTGTCGCCAGATCCTTCGGCGCAAAGACGATCTCCGTTTTGCCTTGCATAATGCCCAGCTTCACGACATGCTCGACTGCACTCCTGGCCCACACGCCAATCCGATCCCCGTCGCCGAACTTATCGGCCGCTCCGGATGCCGCACTGCTCGCACTCAGCGCATTCGCCGCCATAACCGCCATCTGCTCACGTGTGATCGTATCGTTCGGCCGGAAGTTTCCATCACCGAAGCCGGAGACCAAGCCTAACTCCGCTGCAATTGATACTTCGCGATAGAACCAGTCCGACGCCTTCACATCGCCAAAGTCTGCATTACCGCCGATGCCAGCCCGGAGTCCCAGTGCGCGCACCAGCAGCGCCGCAAATTCTGCACGGGTAATGGCATCCTGCGGTGCGAAGCGGCCCTCGGACTTGCCGAATACGATCCGCTTCGAAGCGAGCTGCTCAATGCTGCCGCGTGCCCAATGCCGTTCAATGTCGGTGAACGTCTTGGCACCATGAACCACAACATAAATGCTGTTGCCTGGACTCATGATCGTCGCTGTTGTACTCTCCTTCTCTGAGGAGAACAGTGCCGGTACGTAGCGGAACTCCCTCGTGCCCGGATTATAGATCATGGCCGCGGATGTTGCCGAATCCAACTGTCCGTCTACCGTAATGGTGCGCGTAATGTATGTCCGTCCGAAGCCGTTCAGCTCCTGCAGGCTGTCGCCACGCTTCAGATACAGACGGAACTGCACCGGCTCGCCCGCAAGTTCAAGCCCGGCCTCTCGCGCCCGAGACGCGATTTCATCGCGAAGCTGTGCTGTAACGCCTTCAATTTTCAAGATCAGCGTGCCATCCGCTTCTGTGTCGCCCTCAACGTACGGCGCGATCAGACTCATCAAGTCGACAGGCAGCACGTAGCTGGCTCTGCCCGACTTCGCAACGACCGATGCGCCCGGATTTTGCACCGCCGCAGCCCGAAGTGCTGCAATCGAAAGCTCCGCGATGCCTTGTGAATTCACGGACAGCTCGATGACCGGTTGCTTGCCCGCTGCGCCTTCACTTAGCCTTCTATCATTATCAGCCGAGCTTCCCGGTAGCTCGGTCGATCCGCCCGTTACGGTACCCTGCCCCGGCCCCTCCGGTTTATCCGACAGCTGATGGATCCGGAAGGCGTCTCCCGCTGCATTGTTAATTGCCCCAAACTTCGTATGGCGGATGATGACATTTTTGAAATTAATCGCGCCTTTAACCGTCGAGCCGACCTCCACGCCGGTCAATCCAGCTCCGTCGATGACCATATCCTCTACCGTCACCTTAGCGCGTGTGCTGCTGACGGATCCCAGCGTCTTGGCGCCGCCGATAGACAAACCGTGGTACGTGCTGTCGAGCACCGTATTATGGCGAATAATGACTTCGCTGTCAATATCGCGATCATAGGCATAAATCCAGATGGCACCCGTGTTGTAGCCTGCGCCAGGGTCGCTGCTGCCCGTGCGAATCAGCGTGTTTCGCTCTACAACGAACATGCCCTCGTACGGCGTTGGCGTGAATTTCGTCGATACGCTAATGCCCGAACCATGAGCGACCGTGTCCAGCACAATATTGTCCTGAACCTTATGATTTTTGCCGCCGAAAACAATGATATTGTTGGCCAGCCACGGCAGCTGCACCGTATTGAAACGATACGTGTTGTTCTCTGTGTAATCGGTCGGCACATTCTCCACGAAAGACCACATCGCCATGCCATCGTCGCCGGGATACCGGATGTTCATATGCTCGGCCATGCTGTTTTTCGTATTTACGGCGAAGTTCATGCCGTCCGCCATAACGTTGCGAATACGCGAACCAGCGATATAGAATTCATTCGTATACAGATCAGTGTTAAATGTGTAGCCGCCTTTGTTGATCGGACGGGTTAGCCATAGTCCGGTCTTCGTGTGCTCAATCCATACATTCTGGACCGTCGAGCCTGGACCAAACGCTCCTTCGAACCCATTCGTCTGCGCGTAGTCGTCACGCACGCTGATTTTTCCATCGATAAACAGATCGAAGACGCCGATATTGCTGCCGTTGCCAAAAAACTTCGCTCCGTTCAGAATCGTATGCCATTTACCCGCTCCGCGGATCGTCACGTTGTCCAGTATCAGCAGTCCGTCGCCGACCTCAAACGTGCCTTTCGGCACCCAAACGCCTTTGCCCTCCTCCTTCGCAGCTTCCATCGCGGCTTTGAACGCCTCTGTATCATCCAGGCCGTCATCCGCTACAGCGCCGAACTCAGTAATCGACAGGAAGCCCTCCGGCATCGCCAGCGCAGGCCCAGCCTGCTCCAGATCGATCAGATCGAAAATATAGTACTCTGCTTCGTCGGACTCTCGAACTTCCAGTCTGACGGTGGATCCCGCTGGAATCTGTCCGATAATCGCCCGCGCGTCGTCGAAGAAGCGATGCGCGCTGCCTTGCTTCGGATCGTTCGACCACGGATAGTTGCCGTATACCCAGGCATAAGCTGAGTTCAAATCCAGCTCGGCGCGGAACTGTCCGTCAACGTAAACGCCGATCGTTGCTTCAATGCCTCCGCCTGCCGGCGCATCCGGGATCGAGTAACGAACGACAATGGAGTCAGCGTCCTTGGCCGCTTCAAACTCCACGTAATGCCCCGTCTCGTTCAGCTTGACCACTTGCCGCCCGGAAGCCTCCGACGCCACATCCAGATAGACGCGGGACGGACCCAGCAGCGTGCCGTTCGTCGCCATATGCTCGGCTTCGTATGTCGTATACGGGAGAGTGGCCCCGCGATAATCCAGATTGACGTTGTCGTGCACCACGACGGCATCGATCAGCACCTGCCCCGTCCCGGTATCCGCAGCCGTCCGTTCCAGACTGACGGAGTTGTAGCCCTCACGCAGCGGCAGCGTTACGGCCAGTTCCCGCCATACGCCGCTACCGGTTGGCGCAAGCTGCAATTGTCCCGCTTCCAACCCGTTCACCTTCAAAGTCAGCGTTTGCGCAGTACTGGCCGGGTTGCTGTAGCGGATCGCGGCTTCATAATCGCCGTCCTCCTGCCCGTTGACTGCAATAATGGCCCGCGCGCCCGTCTTGCCAAAGCCTGACGCGTAACCGGTTGTCCCCGACGTCACTGCAACGCCGCCGGAGACGAACGCTTTTTCCGCTTCATAACGAACGGTACCTTCTACCGGATCAAGCGTCCAGCGGGAGGCATCATCGCCAGGTGCGCCATGTTGGATTGCCTCGCCGTTTTGCCTCAGCAGTTGGCCGCTTAGTAATACGCTAATGATCTCTTCGTAGCCCAGAATTTCGCGAACATTCCATTGCGCGCCGAGTCCGATCGGTGATGATCCGCGAGCGCTTGTCGTCACTTCGGAGCCAGCGGACGACACCATGAGCAAACGGCCGCTTGCCCGGTTCTTGAACAGCTTGTGACCATTATAGTCCTGCCTCAGCCAATGCGCTTGCGGATCGTCCGCCGTTGCCGCAGCGCCTGCCGGAATCGCTTTGCCGTCCCGCTCCAGCAGCAGCTCACCCGTTGCCTTGTTGATTAGTCGCACGTAGTTGGAATCGTCTAAGATCGCCGTTGCCGCATTGAGCTGCGGCTCCTCCGGCCATTCCGGCGTTACTGCCTCTGCCGGCGTAGTCTCAAACGTCCAATGCAGGTTTGTATTGGAAATCAGATGGAGTCCGCGCTCCGGATAACCCAGTGCGGAAGCCGTATTCAAATATTCATCCGAATAACCAGGCATCAAGCTCCGGAGCATAAATGCGTCTCCGATCGGAGCGCCCTCCACGATCCATTGCGACTTGCCAGCGTTCACATCGCTTGCCGTCGTTTCGGCATATTTGTAGTCCGGTGTCAGCGATACATACATACCGGTCGCGCGGTTTTTAATCCGCTGCGTGCCGTCGCCGCTCTCCAGCAGCCAATGCGAATAAGCATTGTCAGCCGCCGGTTTGCCGTATACAACCACGTTTTTGTCCGATTGGAGCAAATATTGCCCGTTTGCGACATTTTTGATCCGGATATATTGGACCGGCAGCAGCAGTTGATCCGCCGGTACACCTTCCATCGCGAATTGAATGTCGTCATCGCTGGCTTGCGGATTCGCGACCTGCTGCACATGGCCGAGCTCATCCTTGGTTGAGAGAAAACGCCAAGAATTCCATGCATTTTTGAACTGTACATATCCCGCTGTCGCTGCGTCTTCAATTACCCACTTGGGACTCGCCGCACCCCATTCCATCTCAAAGTGCTCGACGCTAATCGCCGATGCCGGGTTGTCGCGGTCCATAAATTCAATGTTAATGTAATGACCGGTCGCGCGGTTGCGGACATATTGCGCTCCGTCTCCAGCATCCTCCATGAACCAGTGCGTACGGGAATCAGAGGCGTCCAAATCGCCGTAGCGAAGCATCTTATCCTGCTCATACCAGTATCCGCTTGCGTTTTTGCTTTTGATCCGCACATACGGAGACATGTTCGGCGCATTTTCGAACGCAAACCATTTGCTGTCCTCCGCTTCCGGAGACGTCAATTGCGCGGAGCGAATGCGCTGCAGATGACCGAGACTGTCCCGGGTAGTCAAATAATGATCATTTGTCCAGCCGTTCCTGAACGCTTGGAGCTCTCCGTTTTCCTCCATCAGCCATTTGTGGCTGCTCCACCCTGCACCCACCTCGATAGCGCGAACAGCTATGTCCGCATTCTCAATCTCGGATTCGTCCGAACCTGATGGCTGCATCGACACGTAATGGCCCGTAGCGCGGTTGCGGATCACCTTGCGCCCGCCGTCCGATTCCTCCACCAGCCAATGCGACAGAAAATCGGTGTCGGCCGGATCGCCATACTTGACTACGCCGTTGTCCTCATACCAATAGTCGCCCGTCGTATTGTTTTTGATGCGTACATAAGACACGGCATCGCCCACAACGGTAACAAACTGCCATTTTGGACTGCCCCAGTTCGGATTAATGGCACTGTACTCCGCGTATTTGGTCAAGTTTTGCAAATTGATATACGCCTGTTCACCAGGAACATTGTTCAAATCCCGTGCGCTCCAGATGTTTCTGCCCCCGCCGTTGTCCTTAATGCGCCACAGTACGCTAAGCAGCTGTTCGTCGGTCAACGTCTCGATGTTCAGTTCCGACAGCGGCAAATGGCCCGTCGTTTGATTCAGTACGTTCAAATAATGACCGGTCGCGCGATTCTGGATCAGACTGCGGCCGTTGTAGCGCGTCACAATCCATTCGGCGCGTTGATCGCCAGATCTCGCGTTGCCGTATTTCAACACCCCGTTGTCATCTTCGTACAAATACATATTTTGCCATACATTGCGAATTTGCACGATCTGCGTGCCGCCGCCTGCGCTTGCAGCCGGGTCCTCTACATACCACTGCGCATCGCTGCCTGCGGAGTCGACCTCTCCCGCTTGGGCGAAGCCCGTTGCATCTCCTACATGGATGTACTGTCCGGATCGTATCGCACTTTCTATGCTAACGAAATTATCGTACAGAGGCGATTCATTCAACCGCCATTGTCCCGCGCCACCTTCGTCCGTCAGCACCTCCAGCGGATCTTCGGCAGCCCCGATATTTTGGGGCGACATATAGAGGCCGGACTGCAAATTGCGAATTCTTTTGCTTCCATTGTAATCCTCTATGATCCACTGATAAGCGGCACTGTCCGCCTCCAGCGCCCCGTATCTCACCAGTCCCTGGTCATCAAACAAATAAATCTTGCTGCTCTCGTCGCCAATATCCCGATAGTTGACGAGCCTGACCGGCTGGATGGCGGGAGCGACTTCGATTCGCCACTGCGCATTGTCATTGCCGGCGTTCGACCAGCTGTTGGAGCGGACAAAAACGTCTTCAAACTGCGTATTCAACACGTATGTCCCTTGCGGAATCTCCTCCGGCGAATCTTCCCCGGTATCGGCCGCAAATACGTTGGTGAAGGTGACGTAACCTTCGTTCGAAGCGGGTGCCATTACCCAGTGGTTTTTAGCGCTGGCTTCCCAGGTCTTACCTGTAATCGCCGCCCAATGCGTACCTTGCGTGACCACATGATTTGTAAGCGCGTTGCGGAGCTCAACCGTCGCACCTTCGTCTCCGTTATCCGTTACCTCCCGCACGTACCAATGGGATGCCGCATCTTGGTGTGCAATGTTGCCATACGCGATTTTCCCCTTATCCTCTCCCTCTTCCGTCTCTTCGTATAGATAGGCTTTCCTGAATTTGTTGTAGATCCGCACAGCCTGCTCCGTCTGCGCCGTCTCGAACGACCATTGCGGGCTTTCCCATTCCGCGCCGATATCTCCGCTAACCTGGGCGTAACCGAGTTGATCTTCCTCATGGATAAAATACGTCCCGCTCGTAAACTTTGCACTGCGGATCGTGAATTGACCCGCGCGGTTGACTGCAGGCTCCACGATCCAGGCCGTATCGCTCCCTGCTGCAGCTGACGCCGTAGTCAGCGCGCTGCTGCGTCCAGCAATGTCCGCAACTGATATGTACTGTCCTGTTGCCCGGTTGCGAATAGACTTGGAACCGCTTCCATTTGTTCCATCTTCAATCGCCCAATGCGAGCTTTCATCGGTAGCCGACGTGAAACCGTATCGGACGATACCGCTTTTGTCTTCGTACAAATAATGGTCTGTCCATCTGTTTTTGATGCGCACGAACTCGCTTGCCGGCGCCTGGTCAGCCGCTGCCCAAACTACGTTGTCCCCGCCCAGTGGCACCATTGGCACTGCAGCCAATGTAGAAAGCAGCATGACGATCGCCAGCAGTAGCGATATCGGTTTTCTCCTGCGTAACATCAACATTATCCAAGACCTCCTATTTTTTGAGCTAACCTCATTATAGGATAAGATCCCGGCTGCCATGATTGGCGTTTTTATGGGGAATATGTGCGTTATTACGGAAATGGGACTGAATGGCATAAAAATAGATCGAGAAGGTACGTTGTTCATGGTTACAATCCGTATTGAGCCTGCTTCTGATATTCCGTCATCAACATCTTGCCTCCTCACCGGTTATTGCTATTAAACTTGTTCAGATTAATGTCCTCCAAACTCTCCGGTGCGTCTACCTTCATAAGAAGCTTCCCGGGTACGATGCGTAGGCGAGGCGATATTTCATTTTCATTTGACGGATGAGCTGTTACAATGAATATGACGTTCCTATCTTCCAACCCATTTCTACCAATAAAGGGGCCATACTTATGAAGCAAGTAAATCGTCAAATCGTGTCGGATCCGGATTTCGAGAGAATGCGCGTCTTCTCTCAGCTTATCGCCGTGTACCGTGACAACGAGCTGCTGGACGCCAATATTCGAATTGTCGCCCATAGCGAGCACTCCGTATCTTGCGACAACGATGTAACTTATATCAAAGCAAATCACCAGTTTTACCGCCTGTAGGCGGTAATTGGCTGCCCTGCACGTTACTACGCAACATAAGATTTAACGCATCACCTTAGAAATTAAAACAGCGATAGCAGAGGACTGGAAAATAAAGTCCTAGACTATCGCTGTTTTTTAAACTAACCCGTTGTACTGGGATCGAGGAACCCAAGAACTGCTCTATCGATTGATCGGCAGATTACCTCATGCAAACATAGTGAGAATGCATCATTACGTTGACCACTCTCTGCTATCTCCTCTTACGACTCTTGATTGGCAAGCCGATGATACTCCCGGTAAAGCTGCAGCAGCTCCGCTTCTTTCTCCGCGATTAGCCCGGAGATTTCTTCTAAACGAGGTTCGGCAGGCTCGGCGGCTCCATCGGTCGACAATGCATCGACCTCCGCATTCGGAGATGATGGCTGCTCCTCGGGCATCCCCTCTTCAGTCGTCTGGCTCCAATCGATCATAAAACCAAACGTTTCGGCAACCCAGTAATCCGCTTCTTCTCTGCCGGATTCCCGATAGATGCTTGCGTATTTTTCCAATGCCGCGTTTACGGTCAGCCGACGCTCCCAGCCCAAAATCCCTACCGCATCCTTGGCCTGAGAGACGGCCAGCATCAGCTGAAAGTCGTTCAGCTTCCCACGCACAGATTCGATGCGATCAACTTCATTCATTAAAATGGGGTATACATTAGCGAATTCAATTGATTCCTTCACCATATCATCTTCCGAAATGATAAGGCGTTCCATTACCGCTCAATCCCTTCATGTTGGTTTCTTGTTGTGTGTCTTCTATACTATTCGAAATTGAATAGCAAATTCAGGCGGACAAATTTTTCTTTCTTTACTTCCACAAACCATAAACAAACATCTTCTCGGTGACGAACAGCAATTCCATATGGGCATACTGCTACTCTTTGGGTATGGAGTAGCAAGACTCAAAACCAAGTTCCTGTCTGGCAGTCCGAAAAAACACTTCAAAGTGCCAACGTTCATCGATAGACTTCGAGTGATTGTCTAAGATTATCATAGTTGTTGTTAATGATTCAAATAGGCGCTTTTGTACATCGCAATAGAATCTGTACCATCATAGCCAAGTGCTCGCTTCTTCAACTTTTTTCAAACGGTCGGCAGCAACATACCTAATAACCACTACGATCATTCTATAACAAAAATGATGTCTATTTACGGTGAGTTTGTTGAACTAACGCATCCAAAAAAAACATTAGTATCAAGCGATTTCATTTACTACTAGATATGCCGAAGACGGGAAACGAACCCACACAGTAACCACCCACCGCAGGATTTTAAGTCCTGTGCGTCTCCCCGTCTCATCATTCAGCTTTCATCTAGTACTTCTTATGATAGAAATACATCGAAATTGACCAGCCTCCTAATTGAATAAAGATAAGGCTACCAAGCGCAGCTGGTACAGAAAACTCTACACCTAATAAATATAAAATAAATATACAATAGATTGCTCCTAATGTAATAAACCAGGAAGTACTATGTGATTTGGCAACAATCACTTTTAATCGTTCATCTACCCCTCTGTTCTTAGCTGCTTTTTTAAGTCCCCACCATACACCAATGACCCCAAAAGAAGCACCGACAAGTATGCCAAGCAAGCCAACAAGCTGATTCATATTCATGACTCCTCACTTCCTTCCTCAAAAATAAAAACATCTTCAATTGTGCAACGAAATGCTTTAGCGATCTTATAAGCCAACTCCAATGATGGATTGTACCGACCACTTTCGATAGAGATAATTGTTTGCCGTGAAACTCCTACTTGCTCTGACAAATTTTCCTGCGTCCATCCATTTACAGCCCTTAATTCCTTCAAACGATGCTTCATGCTATCCCTGCCCTTCATGTAAAGCAACCTTTACGTAAAATATACTTTACATTTATGTATAATGTCAAGTAACCTTTACTTTTAATTTTTACTCTGAGCTATCTTTTTTCAATCTAACAACTGAAATAAAAAAATCCTGCTTCATCATGTACGTACGATTGTACGAATCATGATGAAGCAGGATTTCTTTACTATGTAGACGTTCCGTAATTTAACCACAATCGTAAAGCACTGCGCCTTACTGGGTTTGGTAAAGATGGTGCCGAGGACGGGAATCGAACCCGTACGGTGGTCACCCACCGCAGGATTTTAAGTCCTGTGCGTCTGCCAGTTCCGCCACCCCGGCATGGTTGTTGCTAAGACAAATGGTGGGCCCTGAGGGACTCGAACCCCCGACCAATCGGTTATGAGCCGACCGCTCTAACCAACTGAGCTAAGGGCCCTCGAATAACGTATATTTCAACGTATTGATCGACTTGTTTGGTTGCGGGGGCAGGATTTGAACCTGCGGCCTTCGGGTTATGAGCCCGACGAGCTACCGAGCTGCTCCACCCCGCGACGTTAACCATTTGAACAATAGCTTCTTTAAATGGCGACATGAATTAATATACTATAGGTCATTGCTTACAGTCAAGCATTTTTTACTAAAATAGGCTACGGGAGAAAACGCACCCCATAACGCCCCTTCCGCGAGCGAAACACCTCGACCTCTCGAGGACAGTCATAACCGTAAATCCACCAATCGTTTTCCATACGTTTCACCAAGCATCCCGCTTGAAATTTGGTCTCATACAAGCGAAGCCAATATACCCATCTCATGAAAGTACGCCTCCAGTTGCGCCGATGTTGCGTATATCATTCCCAAAAAAATGCGATTACAAGCATGTCCTGTTCTTAGCCGTTCCATATTCCGGGTATACTAGTCGTAACAAACCAAAAACGATGGAAAGGAGTTGAAACGTTATGCTATACGGTATTGCCTTATTCCCGGAGAAGGAAGTCCAAGACGCCGCCAATAGCTGGCGCATTCGTCATGATCCGCATTACTGCAAGATCCCTCCCCATTTGACACTGCGTGAAGCCGAGGAATGGAGCGAAGAGAAGCTGCAGCTAGCCATCTCGCACTTAAAGACGATAACCACTCATTTGAAGCCGTTTCAAATGACCTTCAATCGCGTCTCCTCCTTCTTTCCTGTCAGTCATGTGCTCTACTACGCCCTGGAGGATCCCTCTCCTGTCGTCAAGCTGCATCAAGATGTATGCAGCGGGCCACTTGCCATTACGCGGCCAAAATACGTGTATACGCCGCATGTCACAATCGGACAACAAATGAGCGAAGGTGAGCTGCATGATCTTCAAGGCAAGCTGAAAATGCGCCAAATCCACCTCACTAGTCACGTAGATAGACTCCACTTGCTCTACCAGACCGATCAAGGGACCTGGACAGCATATCAGTCCTTCCAGCTGGAAGGATAGTCCAAAGAGCCGCCTAGGTACGAAAAAACCGCTGTACGGCCTATAGCAGGCTGTACAACGGCTTCATACATGAGCTATTCTTCAACTACCACATTGTCCACTGGTACTTCTTCAATCGTAATTTCTCCGGCTGCAGCTTTTATAGCCTCTTCTTCGGTCATCGTTCTTGGCATTGGCATAACTTCGATTGTGCCATCGCCCTCGCCTCCTGCCGGTTGCTGGAGAAGGGCGTTGCCTCGTGTCTCCCATTCAGCAAGGGCTTGCTTGACATCTTTCGTGCCATTCATAACTTCTTGGAACATTTCTTGTCCGATCCCTTGCACTTGCCATATATTTGGTTTGTTACGGTAAATATTGTCATCCATATTCGTAACTGGCGGCAATGGCTTCAGCAGGGTGAACGCATCGATGTTATACGTTAATCCGCCCACAGGCTTCAAGAACTCCTTACGCGCTACAAGCTCATAATTGCTTCTCGATTTCAGCTTTGCCCAATCTTTGCTATTGGTGAACTTAATGAATTCCCAAGCGCCTTCAGGGTTTTGAGCTTTTGCGTTAATGCCCATTAGCTGGCTAAGGCCAATATAACCACCTGCACCAGGATTCGAAGAGCTGACCGGAACAGTGACAACGTCCCAATCTACCATGTCAAAATCCTTGATTTTGCTTGCGTTATCACTTGCTTTGCGCAACTCATTCACGTAGTACGATTCGCTAATCATCATCGCAACATTGCCGCTTAAGAACAAATCGCCAAAAAACGGCTGATACGGCGCGTCAGTAGAGCTTCTCTTCTCGTACATCTCATTCATGTATTGTTGATCCGGAACGATCTTATCTTTATGAAGTCCGTAAATAGTATTCCATACCTTTTCCCATTGATCGCTGTTAACGAGCATCGTCTCAGCTTTTTCATCCCAAGTACGCAGTTGAAGTGCTGAGCTATAGTTGCTCGCATCGCCGAACGGATCATTGGCCCAACGATTGAAGGAGAATCCGAATACACGATCCTGACCTTCGCCGTTTGCTACCTGACGAGCTTTGCTGAAGATTTCCTCCCAATCCATTTTATCCGTAGGAGGCTCGATATTCATGTCTGCAAAAATCTTCTTGTTGTAATAGAGTGCTGCAGATGAAAAAGTAGGCGTCAGTGCATAAATATTGTTGTCGCCGACTGACTTAATCCCTTCGATAACGGTAGGCACATAGTCGCTAATATCGAATTTGTCCTTCTGAATCATAGGATCAAGCGGCTGCAGCAGATTGTCTTGGTTGAACCGGCGCAGCATGTTGTAGTCTAACACGACGACGTCAACCGGGTTTTGACCTGTCAGCATTTCTTTCATTTTTTCATAAGGGTCCGGCTGTTCTGGTTCTTTGCCAGGCTCAGGCTGTACATAACGCTGATCTTCGTAGTTGATCGCACCTACAATTTCGAACTGGATGTTCGGATTCTGCATCTCGAACATATCCGTATACTGCTGACGGAAGTATGGCTCATTGTCGGAGTCGCTGTAAAGCACCCCTATACGTACGACTGATGTGTCAGTCTTTGACGGATCGTTGCCTCTGCTGCACGCCGACAGCAAGCCGATAAGGAGCGTGAGCGTCAGAGCAATCATCGTCCATCTTGAAAAACGAGATTTGACTTGGCTTTTTCTATTCATTGCCACTACCTCCTAATGATTTTGGTGAAGAGATGACGATCCGCTCTCCGTCGAATTCCATTGATGCCTTATCTTTAATGCCTAGCGCCGTAAGATACTCCTTCGGCACCTGCAGCCGACCGACCCGGTCCACGACCACATACGCTTCATGGACGGAATTGGGGTTTCGGCCCGCAGACTGAATTAAATCCCCCCCGTCCGTAATATTCGGATTACGTTTAATAAACTCCGTGCTGGTCAAGCCGTCTCGTATCGCGACGACGCGGTCAACCTTGCCGGCCAAGGTCATGTCGTGCGTAACAATGACAATGGTGATGCCGATCTCACGGTTCAGCTTCCGGAAGATCCCCATAATCAAATCAGATGTCGCCGTATCGACTGAGCCTGTCGGCTCATCCGCAAGCAGAAGCTTAGGGCGATTCGATAGAGAGATCGCGATTGCTACACGCTGCTGTTCGCCGCCGGAGAGCTGATGCAGCTTGTTGTGCATCCGCTCCTTTAGCCCGACCCACTCCAGCAACTGCTGTGCGTAGGCGCGATCTGACTTGCCGGAGAGCATCATCGGCATTTCTACGTTCTCTAGTGCCGTTAAGTATGGCAATAGGTTCCGCGCATTGTTCTGCCAAATGAAGCCAACCGTCTCCCGCTTGTACTGTACAAGCTCTTCTTCTGTAATCTTAAGCAAATCCCAGGGACCTACTTTGACCTGACCGGCCGACGGCCGGTCAAGTCCTCCTAGCGTATTAAGAAGCGTCGATTTGCCGCTGCCGCTGTTGCCGATAATCGCCATCAGCTCGCCGTCTTCTACAGTCAGATTCAGACCTTGAAGCGCAACGACCTCGAGATCGTCGGTTTTGTATATTTTGACTAAGCCTTCGCAATGAATCATTGGCCGTTAACGCTCCTCTCCCATTTTCACTGCTTGATGCACCTTCAGTCTGCGGATATGCAGGAAGAGCAGCCCCGCCCCGATCAGCATCATAACTCCGACAACAATGAAGAGCTGGTTCGTGTCCTTCGCCTCGAAGATGACGCGGAACGGCGGTACCGTCTCCGCTACATTCTCTGTCGTCTGCAGGAACGGCAGGAAGAGCTTGCTGACTACTTTTCCGATCAGAACGCCAAGTCCGATCGCAAGGCCAGCTGTGAACAGCTGCTCCAGAAGCAGCATGCCGGTCAGTTGCTTGCGCGACAATCCCATTGCACGCAGGACACCGAACTGTACGACCCGGCCTGACAGGTTGAAGAACCAGAAAAGCACATAACCCGCCAGCGTAATGACTACCGATACGAGGAAACCAAGACTCAGGATGCCGAATACGCCGCCTCTTGTCGGATGCTTCGATTGGGTAAGAAGCTCGCTGCGAACATCTTTGATGCTGGCAATTTCCATGCCTGCTTTTTGCAAACCTTCTATGATTGGCGCGAGTGGTGCTTCAGGCTTCATTTTCAACCATACGTTGTACGGCGTGATCGGAATTTGATCAAAGATATAATCCAGGTTTGTAATGATGAATGGCGTCTTATCCGGATACTGACTCGGCCAGTAAGGCAAGATACCGACAACCGAAAACTCAATCATACCGTCAGGGAAACCAACAGATACAATGTCGCCGAGCTTCAACTGATACTTATCGGCAACCCCTTTTGGAATGATAGCTGCATGCTCGAACAACCCCAAGTTGTGCAAATAATAATTCGGATGAACCGGGTAGAGATCATCACGGAACCAAGCCACCTTCGCAAAGTCCGTGTTGTCGATACCCACCACATTACCCTGGCCAATCGACTTGCCGGAGATGACGATGTTGCCTTTTGTCGTCAGGACACGGGCAGCAGCCTCTACACCCTCCAACTCACGGTAAATCTCGAACGGCGGTTCATTATAGAGAATACGGGATGGTATGCCGCCGCCGTTGCCGCCGCCTCCACCGCCGTTTCCTCCGCCACCGCCACCGCCGTTACCTCCACCTCCACCGCCACCATTGCCGCCTCCGCCACCAGGCGGTTTCAGCGTAACTTCAGGTGATCCGTACCATACGGTCTCAATAATGACATCCGAGCCGTATTTATATAGAGTACGTTCTGTGGAGTTCAAGTCTATCGTTCTCGCCGCTGAAGCGTTGTACACCCCAAGTCCGAGTGTCAAGACGAGAAGAATCATAAGCGGATAATATCCCTTCGATGAACGGGACAACTGAGTTAATGTCAAGAATAGCGGTACCGGAAGGAACTTCCGCCCCAGCCAATTGAATAACTTAAGCAGCCAAGGGAACAACCGCAGGAAGAATAGGCCGAGCGCAAAGATCGTTAGTGCCGGAACAAAGAATAAGAACGGCTGAACATTCAGCTGGTCTGTTGTCATTCCTGTCTTGAACGTCAGCATCTGGCGTTCATTGAACATATACCAGCCATATCCGGCTGCCACCAGCAAGAGCACATCCAGGAACCACCGCTGCCAAACCGGTTTGCGGTCAGAGCGTGCCAGATCCTGTTTGTAACTGACGATGGAAGCGCGGGCATACATGATGGCCGGTATAACCGTCGCCATAATTGCCAGCAGAACGGCGCTGCCGCCGGCAATCATCGCCTCCGTGGAGAAGCCTACCGGAATGGACTTCCGGTTGACGAAGGACAAGAAGCCGTTAGCGGAGCCAATGCTCTTGGCCATAAACCAGCCGATGAATGGCCCCATTCCAAGCGCTACCGCGCCTAGCAATAAGCCTTCCAGCAGATAGATCCATATAATCTGCCTCGTACCCGCTCCCCGGCTTCGCAGCACCGCGATATCACTGCGCTGCTTGTCGAGCGATTGGCGTGCGTTCATTGCGATGAAGAAGAACACCATAGCGATCATCGGTGCGGCAAGCGTGAAGAGCAGCGTCTGCAACTGAAGGCTTTGCTTTTTGAATTCAGTGAGGGTAGACGCGAATGAAATCTCCACTCTTGTATCCTTCAAACGCTGATACAGCTCGATATCCAGCCGGTTAAGCGTGCGGCCGAGCGGGCTGAGCTGACTGGTCTTTACTTCGGACAAGTCAAAGGAGTAATACCATCCAGCATTATGAAGCGGAACTTTGTTCTGCTCCATGAGCACCTTCTGGAATGTCTCCTCACTGACTTGCAAGGTGCTGAACAAGCTGTCGAAGCCTTGGTACCAATATTCTTCCGATGCGTTGGTCGGATTGACAGCACCGACGATCTGAACACGAAGTCTCAGATTCAGCCCGCCGTATATCGGGTATTCGAAAATATCGCCGATATGTACATCGTTACGGAACATCGCTTCTTCCAGCATGACAGCTTCAATCAGATCTGATTTGCCGGAGCCGTTCTCAAACCAGCGGCCTTGCACAATTTCCGTATGATCCTTTAGTTCCGATAGCGACATAAGGGTCAACTGACGGTTTCGGCCGGCATCTACCTTGGTAGGATCCTCAGGAACGACATCGGCGCTGCGAATCGAGTAATTTTTCATAAACGTGGAGTATGTAAAGCTGATGTCTTTAGGCACTTCGTTTTTGATGTATTCATCCAGCGTTGACAATGCGCCAAGATCCGTCGCCTGTCCTGGAGTTGACTGATAACGAATGAGCAGGGAGCCTGCGGGCATGCCTTCGCTCTTCTCATTCAATGACTCGGCGACTACCCGCTTAAGCGCTCCATCCGCATACATCGGTATGCTCGTAGCAAAGGCGACAGCCAGTATCAAACCCGCTAGCGTACTTAACGTCAACCATCGCGTATTCCACATTTTGCGGAATAAGAATCGAAACAGCGGAATACCCATGGGCTATTTACCTACGACTTTCTGCCCCGGCTTAAGCCCTTGTAAAATTTCAATATATTGAGCCGTTTGCTGGCCTACTTCAACATCTACCTCGCGCTTGCCGTTATCATCGACGACCTGCACGTATGTGCGCGGTCCGATCATGCGGAGCGTGGATGGCGGAATAACAACAGCATTTTCGGTACGCTTCGTAATGACATTGATCGCTACTGGCGTGCCGCGGTTTAGTCCGCTAGGCAGCTCCGGAATATCCAGGAGCATAAAGTCTTCTGGACGCTCCGGCTTGTTCTCGCCATTGCCGCCTCCACCTGGGAAGCCGCCTCCGCCGTTGTTTTGCTCTGATGACTTCACCGGCAATTGCTTCACTTTACCCTTCAGCTTGCCGACGCCTGTAATAGTAATCTCGACCTCCATGCCGACAGAGACCTTCTCCATCTCCGTCTTGGTCAGCTTGGAAGCAGGAGTAATGAGCGAAGTATCCGCTACGATTGCAATAGGATCATAAGCTTTCACCGTGTCGCCCTTCTGAACGTTTAGCGATACGATGGTTCCGGAGAACGGCGCAACCACTGTCGCCTTAGCAATCTCTTCCTCCAAATCAACGAGCTTCTGGCGCTTCTCTTCAAACAAAATCTGCTTCTCTTCGAATTCAAGCGGCTCCATCGTGTCGCGGTCGCGAAGCGTCTGCTTCATGTCATTCTCATCGCGGCGGAACGCAAGGCGGTCGTTTCTCAGCTGCTTCTCGAGCTGCTCCACGTCCAGCACTGCGATAATGTCGCCTGCCGTCACCTTGTCACCTGTTTTGACATGAACCTCTTTAATATGTTTTTCACCAAGCGTGAAATAAAGCGTTTCTTCCTCCATGGAAATGAGCTTGCCCGTCAAAGGCACGCCCTGCACCAAAGTCGTCGTCGTGACCTCGTGTTCCGGCTTCTTGGAAATTTGGGCCGGCATAATCTCCGGCAGCACTTCTTCTTCCTTCTCCTTAGGCAGCAGCGAGCAGCCGCTTGTAAATACGATCGTCGTGCTCATTGCAACTATCAATGAACGTTTAAATAAACTTCCCGTCCACCATTTCATAGACATGATCGGCAACCTCCAAAATTGTAAGATCGTGTGTAGTCATACAGATTGAGACGTTTTCAGTGCGAATAATATTTTGAAAGACTGCCATGACTTGCGCAGACATCCCTGTATCCAATTCAGCAGTCGGTTCGTCGGCAAGCAGCAGGATCGGCTTATGCGCAATCGCCTTCGCGATCGCAACACGCTGCTGTTCACCACCGGACAGCTCGAACGGACGGTGATGCATCCGTCTCTCAAGTCCGACCAGCGTCAGGCATTCCTCAACTCGTTCCTTCCATTGCGCTCGCGGCGTACCCGCCATGCGCAGCGACAACTCAACATTCTCCCAAGCGGACAGCAAGGGCATCAAGGCAAACGCCTGAAAGATAAATCCCATATCTTTGCGTCTTACGAGCGTTCTCTCATTATCGCTCTTCGTGCTGAACGACTGACCGTTAAAGACAATCTCGCCTTTGCTTGGTGTATCCAAGCCTCCTAGACAGTTAAGCAAAGTCGTCTTGCCGGAGCCAGAGCGCCCCTTCAGCATGACGAGCTGATTCTGCTTTACTTCCATCTGAATCCCTTTCAAGACATGCAAAGATCTGCCCCCAACCTGGAAGATGCGTTCTACCTGGTTAACGGACAGCAACGTTTGACCCGGCTCGGGCGAAAGCCTTTCGCTTGTGTTTTCCCGTTGCGCGGCTTCCTCTAATTGAGCCTCCTGATCATCGTTAATCTCGGCATTTTGTATGATGGCCATAGGCTTCTCCTCTCCCCCAATCCTTTACCTGAAACTTCATAATTCTAATCTAAACACATAGACGGTGATAAGTATAAAAAAGTTACGATAAGTGACATGTTTTTCTAAACATTTTTTTCTGCCAGCTCTCCGTTTCCACGCAAAAATCCGCTCCGGCCCATATGTCTATGGCCGGAGCGGATATTTGCTTCTAAGGCCTCACTTTGAAGTGAGCAACCGCGCTGCTTAGCTCCCCTACAATCGCGTCCAATTCCTTCGATGAGGATGAGATGCTCTCCATAAGCGCAAGCTGCTCTTCCGTCGCTGCCGCGACGCTTTCGGTTTTCTCCAAATTGGCGACCGCGCTTGACGCACTTTGCTCTACGGATGCGCTCACTTCCTCGGAGCTTGCCGACATTTGCTGCGTGATCGCAGAGTTTTCCTGGATTTGCTCCGTCATTCGCGAGATAGACGCCGCAATCAGATCCAGGTTTTGACTCATATCCTTCATCCGTTCTCCGCCATGTGCAACCTGTTCCATCGTCTCGCGCATATACCCGGATGCACCGGAGATCTCCTTTTGCGTGAGCGATACAAGATCGTTAATGTGCTCAGCCGATTCCAGTGAACTGGCCGCCAGCTTGCGGATTTCACCTGCAACAACCGCGAAGCCTCTTCCTTCTTCTCCTGCCCGAGCGGCCTCAATGGAAGCATTCAACGAAAGAATATTCGTCTGATTGGAGAATGCAGTTATGTTCTCGGCGATAGCCCCAATCTGCTGTGAGCGATTCTCCAGCGTACCGATTGTCGCAGACAATTTCTCTATGACGGATTTGATCTCTTCCATCTGGCCGACCAGACGGTGCAACGCTTCTTGCCCCTGCTCCGCCTGCGTACTCGTAACATTCGATTGATCCGCAATATCCGATGTGTTTTCAGCAATCCTGCCGATCCCTACCGCCATCTCCTCGATGGCGCGTGAGGTCTCTTCCGCACCGCGCGCCTGGCTCTCGGAGCTGGTCGCAACCTCTTGAATGTGAAGTGCAACATGCTCGGAAGCTGATGCCGACTCGCTGGCCGCGCCCGCAAGCTGCGCAGAAGATTCACTGACCCTCTTCGCATTGCCTACGATGCCTGTAATTAACCCGTTCATACTTGCAATCATTTCATCTACCGATCGGGAGATTTGACCAAGCTCGTCTTTTTTGTATTTAGTGTCAGGCTGAGCCGTCAAATCTCCTTCGCCCACCAATTTCGTCTTCTGTACAACCGATCGGATTGTCGTCATAATCAGCTTGACCATTGCAATGGTATATCCGACAAGTAGAATGGTTACAACGATAAGCGCGATTAAGGTAGACAGTTGGTTCGTATCCAGCTCTTTTTCAAGATTAGCGATCGTCGTCTCGGAATGGATGTCCATGCTCTCTCCCACCTCGTCGATTCCGCTTCGGCTGGAGTTAAACTCCTTATCGATCAACTCACTCAATTCTGATTTGCCGTCCTCGGTTGCCGCATAAGCTTCTTTGAACCAATTGTTGAATTCCACATCGAATGCTTCAAATATCTCCCCCGCAGACTTGCCTGACATACCATGCGCCAAATGCAGCAAATCCGCCTGTTCCAAAATCGACTTAGCTGCTGCCACCCGTTCGGTAGCCTGGTCCCGGTTTTCCGTCATTTCTATTTGGGCGGAAACAAACCGTTCATGCTCCAGCTTCCCAGACTCGATTTTCAAATAAGCCACGTAAGCCTGATACATGTCTCGATCTGCGTTCAAGATCAAGGACTCCACTTGATTCGCCGTCTCATAAATCTCTTCCGACAAAATATCGAAAGTCTTTCTTTGTTCGCCCAGTACATAAAGCACGGACAGCGCGTAAACCAATAGCGGCAGCACCGCCAACAAAGCCAGTTTCCAACGCAGTGAAACTTTCATAATTGACCCCCAACCTTCCACATATCTTAAATGATCTACTTCTTATATCGGTTATTCACCCTGTCGAAAGAAAGATGCGGAAAAAGATTTTACAAGAACATTGTCGAATTTTCGGATGAGCTTTGAATACGACCCTGTCATGCCTCGTCATAGATTTTCATGAAGAAGGGTCTGTCCCAATAGTAGGTATGCTTGCTTAACATGACAGCGCACTTCATGAAAAATCTATGAAAAACAAAGAAATAGCGATGCGGGGTGGTTCTCCCTGCATCGCTATTTCTGCCTTCCATTCGTTTGCCCCTTCTGCGGCGATTCCGATCATTTAGTGTTGCTCTGCGATACTAATTTCGGATTTCTGCCCTTTTGGCGCAATTAGTGGTGCGTGGCACAGCTATTTCACCTTCTGGCACAGCACGCTCGTTCTATTCTTTATTTCCCGAACGATTGCGGATCATTCCGCCAAGCTTGAAGCGCCGCAACATCTGCTTCTGCTACTTTTCCAAGCTGAACAGCCGTTTCGATCAGAGCTGTATAGTTCGATAGCGTATCCAGCGTGAAGCCGTCATTCTCGAACGCTTGAGCCGCATGTGGGAACTGATAGGTGAAAATCGCCAGTACAGCGCTCACTTCAGCTCCAGCTTCACGAACAGCTTGTGCCGCCTTCAGCGAGCTGCCGCCAGTCGAGATCAAGTCCTCGATGACGATGACCTTCTGACCTGGGTTAACTCGGCCTTCGATTTGATTTTGTTTTCCGTGGCCTTTCGCCTTGTCGCGAATGTAAGCCATCGGAAGATTCAGCTTCTGAGCAACCCAAGCCGCATGCGGGATGCCTGCAGTCGAGGTGCCTGCAATAACTTCCGCGTCAGGGTAACGCTCGCGGATAATCGTTGCGAAGCCTTCCGCTACCAGATCGCGGATTGCCGGATACGTCATCGTAAGACGATTATCGCAGTAGATAGGGGATTTCAGACCGGAGGTCCAAGTAAAGGGTTCATTCGGACGAAGAGCTACCGCCCCAATCTCCAGCAAACTTTTTGCAATTTCGTTAGGCAGTGCTGCCAATGATACGTTACTCAACTGAAATCAGCTCCTCGATAATAGTTTCCAATGCTTCGCGCGGCTGCGCAGCCGCTGTAATCGGACGGCCAATAACCATATAATCCGTACCTTGGCATAGCGCCTCGGCAGGCGTCATAATGCGGGTTTGATCGTTCAGCTCAGCTCCGGCAGGCCGGATACCCGGCGTTACCGTCTGGAAGGAAGCGCCCAATGCCGTCTTGATTGCCACCACTTCGGACGGAGAAGCCACGACACCATCAAGTCCCGCTGCCTTCGCAAGCGAAGCGTAACGAAGGACAGCATCCTCCACCGTACCCCCGATGCCGATTTGATCGTTCAGAACCGACTGGCTTGTACTAGTCAGTTGAGTGACCGCTATGACAGCCGGCTTAGCCGCACCGCCGGATAGAGCAGCATCCACACCTTCAAGCGCCGCTTCCATCATGGCTCCTCCACCGCCCGCATGCACGTTGAACATATCAACGCCAAGCTTCGTTACGCTGTTCGAGCCGCCTTTGACCGTATTGGGGATATCGTGCATTTTCACGTCCAGGAAGACATAATAGCCGCGTTCCTTCAGGCTCGATACGAAAGCCGGACCCGCCGCATAGAACAGCTGCATACCGACCTTCATATAGCAAGGTATGCCCTTCAGCTCCTCGATTAATTTCTCAGCCGCAGCAGCTTCCGGATAATCCAGCGCTACCATAATGCGCTTCGCCGCTTGTTCTCTCGTCAGTTTCACAGCCACGTCCCCCTCTATATAGTGTTGAAGCTTCTGAGGCGCTTGCACGCCCCAGAAGCTTCGTCATCCTTCTTACTTCTGTGCAACCGGCATTGCATGCGAGGAGAAGTTGATCGTCTCCATCATGTTCAGCAATGCACGAACAGTATCCAGGGAGGTCATGCAGACCACGCCGTTCTCGACCGCTTCGCGGCGAATACGGAATCCGTCGCGCTCCGGCGTCTTGCCTTTCGTCAACGTATTGACGACGAATTGCGCTTTGCCTTCACGCACCAGATCCAGAATGTTCGGCGAGCCTTCGCTCAGCTTGTTGACACGGGTCACATACAGACCTGCCGCTTCAAGCGCGTCGGCTGTTCCGCCGGTTGCAATAATTTTGTAACCGATATTGTAGAATCCGCGGAGCAATTCCGTAACTTCCTCTTTATCTTTATCCGCAACAGTGGCCACAATCGTGCCTGAAGTCGGAATCTTCATGCCTGCACCAATAAGTCCTTTGTACAGGGCTTTCGCAAATTGTACATCGCGTCCCATAACCTCGCCCGTCGATTTCATCTCCGGCGTCAACGTAGGGTCTACACGACGCAGCTTCGCGAAGGAGAATACCGGCACTTTGACCGATACGTATTCGTCTTCCGGCCACAGACCGTCCTGGTAGCCAAGCTCGGACAGCTTCGTACCCATAATCGCTTGGGTCGCCAGGTTCGCCATCGGCAGATTCGTTACTTTGCTAAGGAACGGAACTGTACGCGAGGAGCGCGGGTTAACTTCGATAACGTAAGCTTTATCTTGATGAATAACGAACTGGATATTTACCAGACCGATAACTTTAAACTCTTTGGCAATCTTGATCGTGATATCGACAATTTGCTGTTTGATATCTTCGGACAGCGATTGTGGTGGATACACCGCAATGGAGTCTCCGGAGTGAACGCCTGCGCGCTCGACATGCTCCATAATGCCTGGGATGAGTACCGTCTCGCCGTCGCAGATCGCGTCGACTTCCGCTTCCTTGCCCAGCATGTAGCGGTCAATCAGTACCGGATGCTCCGGATTGATCTTCACAGCCACTTCCATGTAGCTCAGCAGCTCTTGGTCGGAGTAGACGATTTCCATAGCCCGTCCGCCCAGAACGTAGGATGGACGTACCAGCACCGGATAACCGAGCTTTGTAGCCGTTACAACCGCTTCGTCAACCGATGTTACCGTGCTGCCTTCAGGCTGCGCGATGTTCAGCTTGCGAAGCAATGCTTCGAACTTCTTGCGGTCCTCCGCAGAATCGATGCTCTCCAGGCTGGAGCCCAGAATGCGTACGCCAGCTTTGGCTAGCGGAGCAGCCAAGTTGATTGCAGTCTGTCCACCGAACTGTACGATTACTCCGATTGGCTTCTCTTGCTCGATAACGTTCATGACATCCTCGAAGAAGAGCGGCTCGAAGTACAGGCGGTCGGATGTACTGAAGTCGGTAGATACCGTCTCCGGGTTGTTGTTGATAATAACCGCTTCGTAGCCCGCTTTTTGAATCGCCCATACGGCGTGAACCGTCGAGTAGTCGAACTCGATGCCTTGGCCGATACGGATCGGACCGGAGCCAAGCACCAGTACCTTCTGCTTTGTCGTCTCGATTACTTCATTCTCTACCTCATAGGTCGAGTAGTAGTATGGCGTAGTCGCTTCGAATTCCGCGGCGCAAGTATCAACCATTTTGTAGACTGGCTTCAGGTTGTTTTGCAAACGGAACTCGCGTACGTCCGCTTCAGTCGTATGGCTGCCGTTCGGGAAGCCTTCCTTGCGGATTTCCGCGATGGAGCGGTCGGAGAAGCCTTTGCGCTTCGCTTCATACAGCGATTGTGGGGACAGCGTCGCTTCCTTGCGCAGACGATCTTCGAATGCAACGATGGATTGAATTTTGTCCAGGAACCACCAGTCGATGTTTGTAATGTCCTGCAGCTCTTGTAGAGAGAATCCACGGCGGAACGCTTCTGCTACGAGGAACATGCGCTCGTCGTCCGGCTTAGCCAGGCGTGTACGTAGTACTTCTTCCTCAAGGGAAGACGCGTCCTTCAAATGCAGGCGATGAGCTCCGATTTCCAGGGAGCGCACTGCTTTATGGATCGACTCTTCGAATGTACGGCCGATAGCCATAACTTCGCCAGTCGCTTTCATTTGCGTACCCAGCTTGCGGTTGGCGTTAACGAACTTGTCGAACGGCCAGCGCGGGATTTTGGATACGATATAGTCAAGTGTAGGCTCGAAGCATGCATAGGTCTGACCCGTAACCGGGTTCACCAGCTCATCCAGTGTGTAGCCGATAGCGATCTTCGCAGCCATCTTCGCGATCGGATAGCCAGTAGCCTTGGACGCAAGAGCCGAAGAGCGGCTAACACGCGGGTTAACTTCGATTACATAGTATTGGTAGCTGTGCGGATCAAGTGCGAATTGAACGTTGCAACCGCCCTCGATGTTCAGCGCTCTGATAATTTTCAGAGATGCGGAACGCAGCATTTGATATTCACGGTCAGACAAGGTTTGGGAAGGAGCTACAACGATGCTGTCGCCAGTGTGAACGCCAACCGGATCGAAGTTCTCCATGTTGCAGACTACGATACAGTTGTCGTTCGCGTCACGCATCACTTCGTATTCGACTTCCTTCATGCCAGCGATCGATTTCTCGATCAAGCATTGGCTGATCGGGCTGTAGCGGATGCCGGAGGCTACGATCTCGCGCAGCTCTTCCTCGTTCGCGCAGATACCGCCGCCAGTGCCGCCCAACGTGTAGGCAGGACGAACGATGATCGGGTAGCCGATGCTATTCGCGAATGTTACCGCGTCTTCCACTGTCGTAACGATGTCACTGTCCGGTACCGGCTGCTCCAGCTCGCGCATCAGCTCGCGGAACAGGTCACGGTCTTCCGCTTTCTCAATCGCGATCAACTGTGTACCGAGCAGCTTTACATTTTCGCGCTCCAGCACGCCTGCGCGCGCCAGCTCTACCGCCATATTGAGGCCAGTCTGTCCGCCAAGCGTCGGCAGCAAGCCGTCCGGACGCTCTTGACGAATGATTTGGCTGACGAATTCAAGCGTAATGGGTTCGATGTATACTTTGTCAGCCATGTTCGTGTCTGTCATGATCGTAGCCGGGTTGCTGTTGATCAATACGACTTCATAGCCTTCTTCTTTAAGGGCCTGACAAGCTTGAGTGCCTGCGTAGTCGAACTCCGCCGCTTGTCCGATGACAATCGGGCCGGACCCGATTACGAGAATTTTTTTGAGTTCATTATTTTTGGGCATATTGAAGTTCTCCTTTCAACGTCTCCGACAACACAGCCTGACGAGGTTTTTGTGGGTTGTTTTGTTTGTGCGTGCGGATCATCTCCAGGAATTCATCGAACAGATAGCTGGAGTCGAACGGTCCCGGTGCCGCCTCTGGATGGTACTGTACAGAGAAAGCCGGGTATTGGTTATGTTTAAGACCTTCAATCGTCTTGTCATTGTTGTTGATATGCGTAACTTCCAGCGGCGTGCCTTCAATAGAAGATTCCACTACGGTGTAACCGTGGTTTTGGGAAGTGATGTAGCAACGGTTCGTCGCCAGCTCCTTCACCGGATGATTGCCGCCGCGATGGCCGAATTTCAGCTTGCCTGTATCCGCTCCGCAAGCCAGTGCGAACAGCTGGTGTCCTAAGCAAATACCGAAGATCGGAATTTCGCCCAGCAGCTCAGTAATCATTTTCACCGCATGCGGTACGTCTTTCGGGTCCCCAGGGCCATTGGACAGCTGAATGCCGTCCGGAGCAAGGCGGCGAATCTCGTCTGCCGTCGTGTCGTGAGGCACAACTACAACGTCACAGCCGCGCTGCGTCAGCTCGCGCAGGATGCCGCTTTTAGCACCGAAATCAACCAGTACGATACGCTCGCGGTTGCCTGGGCTTGCGAATACATGCTTCGTTGAAGTGCGTGCTACCTGGTCTGTCATCAGAGTAGACAGGTTCAGACGTTCTGCCAATTCTTCCACGCGCTCGTTGCCCGTTGTAATTAGACCTCTCATCGTACCGAAGTGGCGCAATTTGCGGGTAAGCATACGTGTATCGATATCGCTAATGCCCGGGATGCCGTATTCTTGCAGCAGTTGTCCCAGCGAATATTGAGCGCGCCAGTTGCTTGGCACCGGCTCATGACGGCGAACGACAAAGCCGTGGATGTAAGGACGAATCGCCTCGAAATCATCGCGCGTAATGCCGTAGTTGCCGATTAGCGGGTACGTCATTGTAACGATTTGACCGCAGTAAGAAGGATCCGAGAGAACCTCCTGGTAACCTGTGATGCCTGTATTAAATACAACCTCGCCCATCATCTGCGCTTCTGCGCCGAAGGACAAGCCAGTGAATAATGTTCCGTCTTCCAACAAAAGTCTTGCTTGCATCCGTATCACTCCTCTGGTGTTCTTATGCTTAAAATGGTATCCGAATCTATTCCTTATTCCGACCAGACAATCTTACCGTCGACGATCGTTGCAACCGGCCAGCCCTTCAGCTCCCAACCGCCGAATGGCGTATTGTTGCTCTTCGACAAGAAGGTTGAAGGGTCAACTGCGCGTTCGCTTTCCAAGTCTACGATCGTGAGGTCTGCCGGCGCGCCTTGCTCCAGGCGTCCTGTCTCCAGGCGGAACACGCGTGCAGGATCCTTCGTCATGCGCTGCAGCAAGAAGCCCAGCGTCCACTTGCCTGTCGCAACAAACTTCGTGTATAGAAGCGGGAAGGCTGTCTCGAAGCCGACGATGCCGAATGGCGCTAGGTCGACGCCGCGTGCTTTCTCTTCCGCGCTATGCGGCGCATGGTCGGTAACGATCATGTCCAGCGTGCCGTCTTCAAGTCCTTCAATGACTGCCTGCACATCGCGTGGCGTGCGCAGCGGCGGGTTCATCTTCCAGTTCGCGTCATCCAGACCCGGGATATCCTCGTCCGACAGAAGCAAGTGATGAGGACATACCTCCGCGGTCACCGATACGCCGATCGATTTCGCCAGTCTGATGAGACGTACCGATTGCTCCGTGCTGACATGGCAGACATGGTAGTGTACGCCTGTTGCTTCCGCAAGAAGTACGTCTCGGCCTACATGGATCGCTTCGGATTCGTTCGGGATGCCTTTAATGCCATGCTTGCGGGAGAATTCGCCTTCCGATGCCCAAGCGCCTTCCACCAGCGAGTCGTCTTCGCAGTGCGCGATAACCGGCATATCCAACGATTTCGCCAGCGCCATCGCGTTTTTCATCATTTGCGCATTCTGTACGCCTACGCCGTCATCCGTGAAGCCGATTGCTCCCGCTTCCTTCAGAGCGGCGAAGTCCGTCAGCTCGCGTCCAAGCTCGTTTTTCGTAATGGCTGCGTAAGGCAATACTTTCACCAATCCAGCCTCAGCCGCTTTGTCCAATACATATTTTACGGTCTCAGGCTTGTCGATGACCGGGCGTGTATTCGGCATGCAGGCAATTGTGGTGAAGCCGCCTTTCGCTGCCGAACGAGAACCCGTCACAATATCTTCCTTATGTTCAAAGCCCGGATCGCGCAGATGGACGTGCATATCGATGAAGCCTGCGGATACCAGCTTACCTGCTGCGTCAATCACTTCCGCGCTGCCTGTGTCGATGACTCCGGCGTCAACAACCTCGGCGATCCGTCCGTCGCTTACGCGTATGTGCTTTTGTTCCAGCTTGCCGCTCTCTTCATTCCATACGTTGCCGTTAATAATCCACAATGACATGTTCTGATCACCCTCCGATTGTATTCGCTCTATCGCTTGCTGCCGATGGTCCGGAAGCCTTGTCTTGTGCGTTTAGCTAAGTGCGCGTTCGATGACCGCCATACGGATCGGAACGCCGTTCTCCATTTGAGGGAAGATGCGGGATTGCGGATGCTCAACTAGAACCCCGTCGATCTCTACATCCCGGTTAACCGGTGCCGGATGCATGATGATCGCATGCGGGGCGATGCGCTGAGCGCGTTCTACTGTCAATCCGTACTGCTCCCGGTAAGCCTCCGCAGAGTTGAGCATGCCGCTCTCATGGCGTTCCAGCTGTACTCTCAGCATCATGACCACATCCGCTTTCAACGCTTCATCCATAGAGATGTAAGGAGCGTCAAGCTCCTTCGCCTGCATGTTGTCCGGTGCGCAGAAGCTTACGTTAGCGCCGAACTTGCGCAGTGCGTACAGGTTGGAGCGTGCTACCCGGCTGTGCAGAATATCGCCGACGATGGATACATTCAATCCGCGTAGCGAGCCGAATTGCTTGCGCATCGTGTACATGTCCAGCAGCGCCTGTGTCGGATGCTCGTTGTTGCCGTCTCCCGCATTGACCAACGGGACTTTGATCTTCTCGGCCAGCTCGGCCAACAGTCCTGCCGGCTTCAGCCGAATGACGCCCACGTCGATGCCCATGGATTCAAGCGTCCGTACCGTATCGTAAATCGATTCGCCCTTCTCGACGCTGGATGCCGCCGCTGAGAAGTTGATCACCTCGGCTCCAAGCCGCTTCTCCGCTACTTCGAATGAAAATCTTGTTCTTGTGCTATTTTCGAAAAACATGTTCGCCGCAAACTTCCCTTGCTGGCCCCCATGCACTTTAACCGGGTGCTTCTCCCAATAAGCCGCTCGCTCCAGGATGGATTCGATTTCTTCTTTGTCAAGGTCTTTCAGACCAAGCAAGCTGCGCTCTTTCAATTGTGCAAGCGTCATGTCAGGTCTACCCCCTTTGATTGATTAAGGTCACTTGATCGATGGTGTCGATCTCTTTTAGCGCGACTTGGATTTGTTCTTGTTTGGAGGTAGGAACGTTCTTCCCGATAAAGTCAGGTCTGATTGGAAGCTCGCGATGGCCCCTGTCAACCAGTACGGCAAGCTGTATGCTTCTCGGCCTTCCGCAATCCATCAGGGCATCCATGGCAGCGCGGATCGTTCGGCCCGTGTACAGCACATCGTCGAACAGGATGATGATCTTATCCTTCGTCGTAAAGGGCATGCCTTCCAGCTCGCCGAGTGCAGCCGAGACTTCCGCCTTGGTCGCCGCCGCATCCAGCCGGTCATCCCGATACTGTGTAATATCGAGCTCCCGAATCGGAACCGGTCTTCCTTCGATCTCGCCGATCCGTTCCGCGACACGGCTCGCCAGATAGATGCCTCTTGTGCGAATCCCTACAATGATGCATTCGTCGATGCCCTTGTTCTTTTCGACAATTTCATGCGCGATTCGTGTCAACGCCCGGCGAATCGCCGTTTCGTCCATGATGACCAGATGCTCTTCTTCCGCCATAGCCGCTCTCCTCTTCACTCAAACTTTTTTTGCGTTTGCTCCAACAAAAAAACTCCTTGCGGAGTTCGCAAGGAGTTGGTGTGATTAGTCAGGAATAGAGCAGGCCCTGTCTCACGTCCGGTATTGCCGCACGTCGAGAGATTCCTGTTCCTATCCGAATATAGACCTGTATTCACGCTACCTTGCCAGTCTCACGGGACTGAATTAAAGGTACTGCTCTGTATCATAGGAATTATCCCACGTTCGACATAAGAAGTCAAGAGCGTAGTGCCCTTTGCTTAGCCATAGTGTAAGGAATCTGTCCCCGACTATACAAGGATAGCGTTGGCAATTGTACAGGTTTGATCGATCATCTCAGCTTAAAGGCTGAGTTTGCGGATACGCTCTACCGCTTTCTCCGTATTTTCGCGGCTGCCGAATGCCGTCAAGCGGAAGTAGCCTTGTCCGCTTTGGCCGAAGCCTACGCCTGGAGTTCCGACAATATTCGCTTCAGAGAGCAGCTTGTCGAAGAAGCTCCAGGAATCCATGCCTTGCGGCGTCTTTAGCCAAATGTAAGGAGCGTTCACGCCGCCGAACACTTCAAGGCCGATGGAAGCCAAGCCGTCACGGATAATAGCCGCATTCGTCATGTAGTACTCCACCAGCGAAGCGATTTGCTCTTTGCCCTCTGGAGAATAGATTGCTGCAGCGCCGCGCTGTGTTACATACGATACGCCATTGAACTTCGTGGTGTGGCGACGGTTCCAGAGATCGTTGATCAGAACGGAATTGCCGTTCGCGTCAAACCCCTTCAGCTCACGTGGTACGACAGTGTAAGCACAACGAACGCCTGTGAAGCCAGCCGTCTTGGAGAAGCTGCGGAATTCAATAGCTACTTCACGCGCGCCTTCCACTTCATAGATGCTATGCGGAACATCCTTTTCTTGAATGAACGCTTCATATGCAGAGTCGAACAGGATGATACAGTTGTTCTCTCTTGCGTAGTCTACCCAAACTTTAAGCTCGTCCTTCGTCAGCGTCATGCCTGTCGGATTGTTGGGATAGCACAAGTAAATCAGATCGACCTTGCGGTCGGGCAGGCTTGGCTTGAAGTTGTTCTCCGCCGTACACTCTAAGTAGACAATGTTCTCATAGCGCTTTGTCTCCTGATTGTACTTGCCGGAGCGTCCCGCCATAACATTTGTGTCCACATATACAGGGTACACCGGATCTTGCACGGCTACGATGCTGTCCTGGCTGAAGATCTCTTGAATGTTGCCTACATCGCATTTGGAACCGTCGCTAAGGAAAACTTCATTGGATGCGATATCGATGCCAAGCGCCTTGTAATCATTTTCGATAATGGCTTGAATCAGGAAATCATAGCCTTGCTCCGGGCCATAGCCACGGAATGAACCCGGTTGAGCCAGTTCCTCGACCGCTTCATGCATGGCTTTTACAACCGCTTCAGGAAGTCCGCGTGTTACGTCGCCAATGCCTAGGCTAATAATCTCCGCATTTGGGTTCTCCTGAATGAATGTTGTGCGGCGTTTTGCAATTTCAGAAAATAAATAGCTGCCTTGCAGCTCCAAGTAGTTGTGGTTAATGGCTGTCATTGCTTTCACCTTTCCTTTTGTAGAATACACCTAATCTACGTTTAGGATAGCGTACTTGAGGGGCGAACATAATGCAGGATATCGTCAAAAGTTTGCACTTATTTCCGTATCGTATTCATACGTCCGTCACCATTCGATTATATGAAAACAGCCGGTGCAATGCACCGGCTGACAACATTTCTTATCTGGACTTCAAGCTTGCAAGCACATGCTCATAATCTCCGGGCAGCGGCGCTTCGAACAACAGTCTCTCCCCTGTACGCGGATGCGTGAAACCCAACAACGCCGCATGAAGAGCCTGTCCGTCCAGCGCTACCGTCTTGTTCCTTCCGTATACAGGATCGCCCGCCAACGGATAGCCAATATATTTCATATGAACGCGGATTTGATGAGTACGGCCTGTCTCCAGTTGAAGCTCCAGCAGCGTATAGTCGCCTAGTCGCTCCAGCACGACAAAATGCGTAACCGCCGGCTTGCTGTTATGCTCCGTTACTGTGAACAGCTTGCGATCGTTACGGTCGCGTCCGATCGGCGCATCAATCGTGCCTTGATCATGAGGCACATTGCCGTGAACCAGCGCGATATATTTTCGCGTGACGGAATGCTCCTTCAATTGCTCAGCGAGCGACACATGCGCCAGATCGTTTTTGGCTGCCATTAGAAGGCCTGTCGTATCCTTATCGATTCGATGCACAATGCCGGGGCGCAGCAAACCATTAATACCTGAGAGATCCTTGCAATGATGCATGAGCGCGTTCACCACTGTACCGGATGAATGTCCCGGCGCAGGATGTACAACCATCCCTCTTGGTTTATTGATCACAATAACATCCGAATCCTCATAAACCACTTCAAGGCATATATCTTCGGGCTCAATATTGGCGTCTTCCGCTGCCGGAACATGAATGACCACAGCATCGCCAAGTACCAACTTATAGTTGGCTTTCACTGTATTCCCGTTGACGGTAGCCGCTCCCGCCTTAATCCATTCCTGAACCTGCGTTCTCGACAGTCCGGGAATATCCAGCGTCTCAGCTACCCATTTATCAATGCGTTCACCCGCTTGATCGGACTCAATGGTCCACTCTACGAGCGTTAGTTCATCATCTTGTTGTATGTTGCTCATGCTTCATTAGGCTCCTTGTTGTCCTGTCCTTGCGTCAGCTTCTCTTCGCGGGCGCTGAGCAGCGCATCCAGCAAAATTAGGCCTACGCCGATTACGATGGCAGAATCTGCGATGTTGAAGATCGGGAATGTGTAGCTGCCAAAGTTGAATTTGAAGAAATCGACCACTTCGCCGAAGCGTACACGATCAATGAAATTGCCGATAGCTCCGCCAAGCACCAGCGTCAGGCCAATAAATAGTCCCGGCTTGCCAGTCTTGCGCATAGAGTATATGTACCAGATCAGCCCCGATACAATAGCAACCGTAATAATAATAAAGAACACTCTTTGTCCTTCCAAAATGCCGAAGGCGGCACCGCGATTGCGATGCGAAGTAATGAGGAAGAAGTTGCCAATGACACTGATTTCATCATACAAATTCATTTTCGTCGCCACCATTTTCTTGGTCACGAAATCCAGAATGAGAACGATTAAGGTAATGAGGTAGTAATAGTAATAGCGCATCTGATCACTCCTAAAAAAGGTAACTTGCATGCTTTTTTTCCCCATTTATCCAAGCACAGGAACGTCCGCTTCACCTAGTGTAGCACAGGGGAGCGGATAGAAACCAGTTATATCCTACTGACCTGCTGCGATGGGCGCTGCTCCCATCCAAGCATGCCCATACTGAAATTGTCCGCTTCGGCAAAAGCTAATGGAGCAATCATGTATGGTACAAAGGACGGTGCAAGGATTATGTCATATCCATCAAGCCCTCAGCTCGCCCTGCTGCGCATGCGCCTGCAGGACGAGCATCGGGACATCGAATCGAGACTCATACAGAATCAGCATTATGGCAAAGAAGACTCCCTCCGCGATGAGTCTGGCGAGTTATCGCCAATCGATAATCATCCTGCCGATCTGGCGACCGAACTCTACGAACGGGAGAAGGATATCTCGTTACTGGAGCAGGAAGAGCTTCACCTTCGCCGGATTGAAGCTGCCCTTGATGCCATGGACAAGGGCAGCTATGGTGTCTGTGTCGTATGCGGCGAGCCGATCCCTTTCGAAAGACTGGACGCTGTGCCCGATACGTTATATTGCGTAAGCCATGCGCCAAGAGATATCGTCTCCGATAGCCGTCCGGTGGAGGAAATTTTCCTTCAGCCTCCCTTTGGCCGGACAAGCATGGACGAGCATGAAGACGGCTATAACGGATTTGACGGCGAGGATGCTTGGCAGATCGTCGAATCTTGGGGCAACTCCGACTCCCCGGCTATGTCGGAGAATCGGAACGCTACCGATTATGAGCATATTGGCATTGAATCCCAAGAAAATGACGGATACGTGGAGCCGCTGGAGAGCTTCCTCGCTACCGACATCACAGGCCGTTATGTTACAGTCGTACGTAATCGTGAATACGAACATTACATGCAAAGCAACGAAGGCGATCATATGCTGGAGAATGAAGAGGACGAGCCCGGCTTCTAATAGCCCTTCCCTTCCAGTTGGATCTGAACAATCCGTACGATATCGGCAATGTAGTCTCCGATAATGGGAAGATTGAGCGCCCCGAGAATTTGAAGCACGTACAATATCGTAGCCGCAAAAAAAGTAAAGCCGATCGCAATGCCCACGCCTCTGGCAACGCCGGAGAGCAAATTGCGCCAAATCAGAGATATCGGGCGATTGAGCAAATCGACATATTCCGCTATATGCGTTCTCTCCATCTCCGTGGCAATATGCTGCATGCGTCTATCGAGAGCGGCCAGCGACTTCTGAAGCGCGCTTAAATCCTGTGCATCATGCTCAGGCAACGGCTCTCCCTGATGTCTTTTCTTCGCCACACCCCATCACCTCCGGTTCAAAGCAGAGAAGCCCGCTCCGCCAGCATGGCGGGCAAGCGGGCTTCATCCATATAAGAATAAGCGGTTGGCTGCCTTAACCTTTCTCTACGGAACAAGCCAGGCCGCGATTGCAGCCCTGCAATTGCACTTACTCCATTACTATGTCCTTAACCTTTGATGAAAATGCCTACTTCCTTATCGCCCAGCTTTACTCTTTCCATACCCTCCAAAGCCTCGAACGAAACGGATTGCAGCAGAACATTGTCATGAAGAACCTCCGAGAAGGCTTCAAGAGCAGTCTTCAGCTCGCTGTCCACATCCAGTACCAGATCAACACGTTTTTCAATCGGCAGATCCTGTTTCTTGCGCGTATCCTGTACGGCGCGGATGACTTCGCGCACCCAGCCCTCTTGCTCAAGCTCAGGCGTAATATCCGTATTAAGCGCTACGGTCATGCCGCCACCCGACGCCGATGCGAAGCCGGACTTCGCTTGCTTCTCGACGAGCAGCTCATCCAGACTGATCGACAGTGCCTCTCCGTCAGCTGTCGTGAAGTCGAAGCTGCCGCCGGTTACGACTTCGCGAGCTTCGTCAGCAGACAGAGCTTTCAGCGCACCTTGGATCGGTCCAACATGCTTGCCGTATTTTTTGCCTGCAACCTTCAAATTCAGCTTGAGGTTGAAATCGACGAAGCCGCTGTCGGAATGTTGAACGACAATGCTCTTCACATTGATCTCATCCTTGATGATCTCTTCGTATTCCGAGATCGGGAAATCGCCATCAAGCGATACGATCAGCTCGGACAATGGCTGACGAGTTTTGATCGACGTCTCATTACGCACGTTGCGCGCCAACTCGACGATGCCCTTCGTACTTTCCATATCACGCTCCAGCGTCTCATCAATAACCGCTTCATCTGCGACCGGGAAATCGTCCAGATGAACGCTTCCTTTGCCTCCCAGATTGCCGTATACGTCATCCGCAAGAAGCGGGGCGTATGGCGCGATTAGACGGGATAGCGTCAGAAGAACATGACGCAGCGTCTGATAAGCCGCCACCTTGTCTTCCGTCAGTCCGCTGCCCCAGAAACGGTCACGGGAACGGCGGATATACCAGTTGCTCATCTCGTCGACGAACTGCTCGATTGATTTGGCAGGATTCAGGAAGTCGTTGACTTCAAGACCTTTCGTAACGGTCTTGATCAAGCTGTTCAGGCGTGAGACGATCCAGCGGTCCAGCTTATTGCCGGATGCCTTCTCGTCATGCTCCTCCGGCTTGTAGCCGTCGATAGATGCATACAGTGCGTAGAACGCATGCGTATTGACGATTGTATCGATCACTTTCGATTTGGCTTCGCCTACGATGCCTCTGGAGAAGCGCTTGCTGTTCCATGGCGCGCTGTCTGCGAGGAGAGCCCAGCGGAAAGCATCTGTACCGTATTCGTTGATGATTTCCCAAGGATCGATAACATTGCCCTTGGATTTGGACATCTTCTGTCCATTTTCGTCCAGAATATGGCCGGTAGAAATAACCGCTTTATATGGCGCTTTGCCATTGTAGAGTGTCGATACCGCCAGCAAGCTGAAGAACCAGCCGCGCGTCTGATCGATGCCCTCGCAGATGATATCAGCTGGGTACTGATCCTGAAACTTCTGCTCGTCGCCGAACGGATGATGCTGCTGGGCGAATGGCATGGAGCCGCTGTCGAACCATACGTCGATGACTTCCGGCGTACGTCTCATGACCGCGCCTTCAGCATATGGCGATTGCAACAGGATATCGTCTACGTAAGGCTTATGAAGCTCGATATCTGCTGGCACCTCGCCTACTGCGCGTGCACGCAGATCCGCAATGCTCTCCGGCGCGTATTCCTTGCCTGTCGCTTCGCACACCCAAACGTTAAGCGGCGTACCCCAATAGCGATTACGGCTGATGTTCCAATCCACCAAATCTTCAAGGAACTTGCCGAAACGTCCTTCACGGATATGCCCAGGGTACCAGTCTACGCCATTATTGTTAGCAATCAGCTGATCCTTGACTGCTGTCGTCTCGATAAACCAGCTCTCTGTCGCGTAATAAAGCAGCGGCGATTTGCAGCGCCAGCAGAACGGATAGCTATGCTCGTAGCGCTCTTTGGAATAGAGCAGCCCTTTCTCGCTCAGCATCTTCACGATATCAACGTCGCAATCCTTCACGAAACGTCCCGCCAGATCTGTCACTTCATCCACATAACGACCGGCGTTGTTCACGACGCTCAGCATGCTGATGCCGTTCGCACGCGCAACCTTGTAGTCGTCCTCGCCGTGTGCAGGCGCGATGTGGACGATACCCGTACCGCTTGTGTCGCTGACGAAATCGCCCGTAATCACGATATGGCCCTTCTCGATCGGCACATAACGGAATGGCGGCTCATAAGCCTTGCCTGCCAATTCAGCGCCCTTCAGCGTGGACAATACCTCATAGTTTTCCTTCAGCACGCTCTCCGCGAGTGCTTCCGCTACGATATACACCTCGCCGTCCTTCGAAGCGCGGACATAATTCAGCTCTGAATTAACTGCAAGTGCCACGTTTGCCGGGAGCGTCCAAGGCGTCGTCGTCCATGCCAGCACGAATTCACCAGAATCGATCAGCTTGAACTTGGCAGTAGCACTCAGATCCTTCACATCCTCGTAACCTTGCGCCACTTCGTGGGAACTTAACGTCGTTTGGCAGCAAGGGCAATACGGGCTGACGCGATGTCCACGGTACAACAAGCCTTTCTTGTGAATGGTGGAGAGAATATGCCATACGCTTTCGATGTACTCATTCTTTAACGTAATGTACGGATTGTCGAGGTCGGTCCAGTAAGCGATCGCCTCCGTCAATTCACGCCATTGCTTCTCATATTCGAATACGCTGTCTTTGCACTTATTCACAAAGGCTTCAATGCCGTAATTCTCGATCTCCTGCTTGCCGGAGATGCCAAGCTGCTTCTCCACGCCAAGCTCGACAGGCAAGCCATGTGTATCCCAGCCCGCTTTGCGCACGACGCGATAACCCGCCATAGTCTTATAGCGGCAAATAAAGTCCTTGATGACACGGCCCAAAACGTGGCCGATATGTGGCGCGCCGTTCGCAGTTGGCGGTCCTTCGTAGAAGACAAAGTTCGGCTTGCCCTCCCGATTTTGAATCGATTGCTTGAACGTATCATTTTCTTTCCATTGCTGCAGCACGCGCAGCTCGCGGCTACGGGCACGTTCCTTTACATCAACGCGTTGCATGTTTCATGACCCCTTCCTTGTGTTGAGAGAAAATAAATAAAGCCCCGCCCCTGTAGAAGGGACGAGGCTAGCTCGCGTTACCACCCTTGTTCCGCTTATCCCCTCCATAAAGAAGAGCTTGGCAACGTCCCGTAGAGACGATGCGATCTGCAGCACTTAGCAGCGAATCACGTGATTCGCGGTCCTTGTAACGGAGGACGGCCCGTCGACGCTTAATACCGCTTCAATCGCGGGTTAGGCGCCTCTTCTCGGAGATGATATTCCGTAATGGCTCATGCGCCGGACTCGCAGCAATCATCCGACTCTCTGGGGAATGAACGCATAACGTACTTGTTCTCGTCATGGAAGTTCGCTTAAATTTGTAATAGTTTAGTTATAGCTCAAGTCGATGGTTTTTGTCAAACAGGGGAATGCCCTCGTCCCATTAACCGCGCAGCAATTCCCGCTCGGGGTCCCGTGATGCATTCGAATCCAGCGTATCCCAACCGTCTTGCGTAAGCAGTTCGAGCTGAGCTTCGACAAGCGTGCGGAAGCGGGCACGGTAGATGGAAGCCTGCTTCTTCAGCTCCTCGACCTCTAGCGATACTTTGCGCGACTTGTTTAACGAGTCGTTTACGATACGGTCGGCATTTTTCTCTGCTTCTTTAATAATAAGCTGGGCTTCCTTCTTCGCATTGCTGCGCACTTCATCCGCTGCTTCTTGTGCGACGATAATCGTCTTGCTCAGCGTCTCCTCGATATTAGTGAAGTGATTCAATCTCTCCTGCAGCGCCAGCATCTGATTTTGGATTTCTTTGTTTTCTCGAATGAGCGATTCATAGTCTTTAATGACTTGGTCCAAAAACTCATTCACTTCATCTTCGTCATAACCGCGAAGACGGCGCGAAAACTCCTTGTTATGTATGTCCAATGGCGTAAGCGGCATTGGCGCACCTCCCTATTCCTGATATGGTTCCCCACGCAACCGGCGGTAGCCATCGCACGTTCACCACCGTTGCACTCCGATGAGAAGAGATTCGACAGTCCCATGCTTTTTCCTGCATCCGGTCAAATAAATTTGCCAATTTTCACACGAATTCTGCCCTTTTTTGTCACGCCGTCGACTTCAAGCACCTTAAATCGACCAAGTCCCTTGAGGGATATCGTATCGCCTTCCTTCAGCAGCTCCGACGGGTTCTCTTCCGTCTTCCAGTTGACTCTGCAACGTCCCGCTCGAATCGGCTCGACGATCTTCGTACGGCTGACACGATAGACGTCGCTTACGATGCCGTCCAGCCGCATCGAAGCGACGGTAAGGCTAAGCTCCTCCAGCTTCGAGGTAACCGCCTGCAGCTGCTGAAGCGGCAGAATATCCGTCAGCACGTTCAATCTGTGCACTTGACGAAGGTGTATATTTAAATAATCGGCAATTTCGTCCGTAACCATAATATGCGCAAAAGATTCATGAACATGAATATCTCCAATTCGGTCGCGTTTGATGCCTAGTCCGAGCAAGGCGCCAAGGAAGTCGCCATGATCCAGTTCAAGATGAGTTGTACCGGCCGCTCTAGCTTCAAGGACAGCGATGTGCATCGGCTCATCGTCCACGTCGCGGTAATCGGGAGCGATCAGCCCCCGCTTGCGCTCCGCCTCCCTATAACCGCCGTCCAATCTAATCTGAACATCAGGGTGACGGTTTGCCAGCATCTCCACGATCTGAGCTTGTCTCGGGTCCAAAAAATCGGTCCGCTTCAGCTCATGCTGCATGGCGGACCGATTTATCCATTCCAGTGCCCGATCGACAAACGGCTTCTCTTCGGGGTGAAAATGATTATAAATAACAGATTTCATATCTTTACCCTCTAAGGAGCAAGAATTCAAGCACAGACTGTAATCCAAGGGCAATAAACTTCAGCGCGAAGATCGAGACGATCGGGGACAAATCAAGCACGCCGCCGATAGGCGGAATGAATCTTCTGAATATGCTGATGTAAGGTTCTACAACCCGTCCGAGCAATTGTCCGACAAAGCTCTCACGAGCGTTAGGAAACCAGGATAACAGAACATATCCGATAATCAGATAGCTGTATACGTTGGCTACCGTACCTATAAATCCATAAATAAACAATTCCAATCCAAGGTCACCTCATTTTGTTGTAATCGTTCTCCTCTGCCAGCATTTCCGTAATGGCACCTTGAATTTCAACCGTGTCCGGTGTGCACAGAAAAATATTAGGACCTAGCTTGGAGATGCTGCCGCTTAAAGCGTACACTGTACCGCTTAAGAAATCAACAATGCGCAGAGCAAGGTCGCTTCTGACCCGCTGCAGGTTAACGATCACTGCGCGGCGGGAACGCAGATGATCTGCAATTTCCTGCGCTTCGTCATAGGAGCGAGGCTCGCTGAGCACAACCCGAACGTTTTTCTGCGAGTGGATGCTGACAACATTGTTGCTGCTCGTGCTGCCCGCTGTGCTTCCTGCGATTCCACTATTGTTCTTTAAGTTTCTACGTGTCTCAAACGGCGAGGTTTCAGACTCTTGCTCATCGGCTTGATTTACGCGCTCGCGCTCAACCACTTCTTCCTCTTCCTGCAGTCCAAAAAAGTTCATAAAACGGTTCATGACGCTCATTTCTCATTCCTCCTCTTTCCCGACTAGTGTCGTACCGAGCCGAATCCACGTTGCGCCTTCTTCGATTGCGACTTCAAAATCATTAGACATGCCCATCGATAGATGAATCAAAGCTTCAGCATGGATTGATGATTCTCTTACTTCATCCCTCAATTGGCGGAGCGCCCGGAATACCGGTCTCGTCTCCTCCGGCTCCGATTCGTAAGGCGCCATTGTCATCAGACCGATAGGCCTAACACCGGGATAATCCGCAAGCTTGTTCAGAAATACAGGCAGATCCTCCGGCTGGAGGCCATGCTTGGAATCCTCGCCCGACACATTGACTTGAATAAAGCAAGGAACGTTAATGCCAAGCTGGACAGCGCGCTTATGAATCGCCTCCGCCAGCGACAGCCTGTCCAATGAATGTATGTATGTGAATTTTCCGATGACGTCCTTCACTTTATTCGTCTGCAAGGAACCGATAAAGTGCCATATCGGCTTATCTTCATCCTTTGCCTGTTCGTTGCCGCTTAGCGCCAACCACTTTTCCTGCGCATCTTGCCATCGGTTCTCGCCGAGATTCGACAGGCCGCTTGCAAAAGCTTCCCTTGCCGTGTCCAGCGATACATACTTAGTAACCGCGATGACATGAACATCCCCAATTTCCCGACCGGACCGCTCGCAAGCTGCAGCGATTCTCTCTTCTACCGAACGGATTCTCTCTTGCATAGACATCTTCTCTTTCACCTTTCTCGAATGCCAATCCAGCTGGCCATTCGTCCCGTTTTGCCGCCCTCTACCCGATGAGAGTAGAACAAATCAGTCCGACAGCCGGTGCACCAAGTAGTTAATTCGATACGACTCGGCAAAATTCCTGCTTTTATCATAATCTGTCGGTTTATTTCTTTCAAGTTCAGAGAACCTTTTCCATTTTCTTTCATCTGCAAGCAGTCGAATTTCAGGCTATCCGTCAAATTGAGCTCACGGATTACGCGCTCCACTTCCGTAATAACAGGTCCATCTACCTCATAGCAGCAACCCCCGATCGACGGACCGATCGCCGCAAGTATATGCTCCGGCCTTACCCCATAGGCTTCTTCCATTGCAGACACCGTACGCTGGGCAATTTCCCCTACGGTGCCACGCCAGCCAGCATGTGCCAGTGCGATTGCGCCTTGATCGGGCGCATAGAAGTAGAGCGGCACACAGTCCGCATAAAAGGAAGCCAGCAGCACACCCGGCACATCCGTCATAAGCGCGTCGCAGCCAGCGATCGTATCGTCCATACGCGCCCTTCCTTTGCCCCGCTCCGCCAGCGTCACCTTTGCCACACGGTTGCCATGAACTTGCTCGGCGCAGGTCCAGGCCTCGAACGGCCATCCCAGAGTCTCCGTCACACGCTTCCGATTGATGATAACGGACTCTTCCTTATCTCCAACATGAAGCCCTATATTAAGACCAGTCCATGGCTCCCCGCTGGCGCCGCCTTCCCTGCCTGTGAAGCCTGCAGTTAGTCTCTCGTCAACACTCATCCATTCCGGCAACAAAAAAAGCGAAGGTTCCTTCGCTGTATCCCATCTTATATTTTGTACAAAAGGTTCCATTCTCTCACCCCATGAGTAGGACATAAACAGCGCCCCTTGCAGAGCATCCGTCTATGTCCAGTTTACCGCCTCACGCGCGGACGTGCAAATCATCCTCGTCGGACCGCAGCGCTTTCGCTTCATCCATGCGAACCAGTACTACATCCGCACCGATCTTGACGATATTCCGCCATGGAATGACCATCTCGGTTCCGTTGCTCCCGAACAAGCCGAACACTTTTGTATACTGCGGAACGACAATGGAATCAATACGCCCTTGGCGCAAATCCAGCTCCAGATCGCTAATATGTCCCAGCTTTTTTCCGTCTACGATGTTGATGACGTCCTTGGACTGGAAATCGGATATTTTCATTTTGGATCACCACATTTCCTGCGAATTAATGGAACGCAGCTTCTTCTATCAGTATATGACTCATTCGCCCAATATGTCCCCTTCACAAAAAAAGCGAAATATGATACTTTTATTGTACGTTGACGTACAATAAGGAGGTCGAGCAGCTTATGCCCAAAAAAATAGCAACCGAAGAGGACTGGATTGAGCTTGGTTTTGCTCGATTTGCGGAGGGAGGCGAAGGGGCGCTTGTCATTGAGCGTCTCGCAAGATCACTCGGCACCAGCAAGACCAGCTTTTACTGGTACTTCAAAGACCGGACTTCCTTTCTTCGCCGAATCATTGACGATTGGCAGGAGAGAAGTACCAGCTCCCTTATCTCGCAGTCCTCGCTAGAGGGCCTCCCCGCGCGGGAAGCGGTATTGACCCTTCTGCGAGGCATGTTCGCTCCTAACAAAAGCCGCGATTTTCTTTATCATTTGCGCAGGCTGGGGCGTTCGACACCACATTATGCCCAGCAGTTGGAACGTATTGAACATGCCAGACTATCCCACATGTCCGGACTGCTCGTCGCGATGGGCCATTCGTCGGAAACAGCGGCCCGCAAGACGGAACTCCTCTACAATTTTTATTTAGGCTGGCATGAGCGACAGCAAGGTAGGAATCAGCGGGCTGATGAATCAGAGTCGGCTATCGCGCTGATATGGTCTTATCTAGAGCTGGATGGGAGCAAATGCTGATGATGATTTCTATAATAAGCTGGACTATGGCTAGCGTGTTCACCCTGATTGGTGCACTTCATTTGTATTGGCTCCTCGGCGGCAAATGGGGCATGCATGCGGCTATCCCCACTATTGCGGACCGCGATCAAGTGTTGTTCACGCCTGGCAAATTGGCAACTTCCATTGTAATGCTGCTGCTTTGGCTAGCCGCATTCTGGATGCTTTTACTGGGGCAAGAATGGTCTTCTCTTCTGCCATCATGGCTTATTACTATAGGTGGATACACGATAAGCGCGACTTTTCTCATTCGGAGCATAGGCGACTTTCGCTATCTTGGATTTTTCAAGCGCTATCGCCAAAGCTATTTTGCACGATTAGACAGCCGTTATTATTCGCCGCTTTGCCTGATGCTCGCCGCGGCAACCCTCATACTACTCTTGAATTAAGACCAAAGACGGCAGCGCCGGGTTGGCGCTGCCGTCTTTGAGAACTGTCTTTCACGTTTTCACATGCTTTTGCATCTGTTGGATCGCCGACTTCTCTAGCCGCGACACCTGAGCCTGTGAGATGCCGATCTCATCAGCTACCTCCATCTGGGTTTTGCCTTCGAAGAATCGCATCGACAAAATCATTTTCTCCCGATCATTGAGCTTGTGCATCGCTTCGCGGAGCGCGATCTCCTCAATCCATGACACATCCTTGTTGCGATCGTCGCTAATTTGATCCATCACATAGATGGGATCTCCGCCATCATGATAGATCGGCTCAAATAACGATACAGGATCCTGGATCGCATCAAGCGCAAATACGACATCTTCCTTCGGCACATTCAGCGCCTCAGAAATTTCGAAGATCGTCGGCTCTCTGGAATTTTTGTTCGTCAGGCTATCGCGAACCTGCAAGGCTTTGTAGGCGATATCCCTGAGACTTCGGGACACTCTGATCGGGTTGTTGTCGCGCAGATAACGCCTAATTTCCCCGATAATCATCGGCACGGCATAGGTGGAAAATTTAACGTTTTGACTAAGGTCGAAATTATCAATCGCCTTCATAAGTCCGATACAGCCCACCTGGAACAGGTCGTCTACAAACTCTCCCCTATTGTTGAACCGCTGAATAACGCTCAGAACGAGCCGCAAATTGCCGTTCACCAATTTCTCTCTTGCTGCCCATTCACCTCGGGCTTGCAACGCCGTAAACAGCTCCCTCATTTCGACGTTGGTCAATACAGGCAGTTTCGCGGTATCCACACCACAGATCTCGACTTTATTTCGGGTCAACGTGATTACCTCCCAAGGAGAAACATTAATGTTCATTATCTCCTCAGCCCCTCTTTTTATTCCTATTCTGACATCCTTCGACAAATGCAAAAAGGGCGCTATGCGCCCCTATCCGTTACACCATCTTATTAAATTCCTTGCGCAACCGCTTAATAATTCTCTTCTCCAGCCTCGAAATATACGATTGTGAAATGCCCAGCATATCCGCAACATCTTTTTGTGTCTTCTCTTCCCCATCGGCAAGACCGAATCGAAGTTCCATAATGATGCGTTCCCGCTCCGACAGCTTATCAAGCGCTTTATGGAGCAGCTTGCGGTCTACTTGCTCCTCGATGTTGCGATAAATCGTATCATTTTCCGTTCCAAGCACATCCGAGAGCAGCAGTTCGTTGCCGTCCCAATCGATATTCAGCGGCTCGTCGAATGACACCTCGGTTCTCGTCTTGCTATTGCGGCGCAGATACATCAAAATTTCATTTTCGATACAACGGGATGCATACGTTGCCAGCTTAATCTTTTTTTCCGGGTCAAACGTATTGACTGCCTTGATCAATCCGATTGCACCGATCGACACCAAGTCTTCGATATGTATGCCGGTATTCTCGAATTTTCTGGCGATATAGACTACTAGCCTCAAGTTACGCTCGATGAGCATCGCCCGAATCGCTGAATCACCGGATGGCAATTTCTCCAGAAGATATTCCTCTTCCTCTCGCGTCAGGGGAGGAGGCAGAGCTTCGCTGCCGCCGATATAATAAAGCTCCTCGCTCTTTAATCCGAATAAAAATAAAATTCGATAATAATATAAGTTCAGTATTAGTTTATACTTGACGAGCATGTGGCCCATCCCTCCCCGATGAAGTGTGCGTGTAATCCTTACGTTTGTACCATAGCCGGATGGATAATCGCTTGATATGCCCCATCTGCCGCAAGCTTGCCGCCATCGAATCCAATTAATACCCTGGTTGTTTCAAATACTTGTCCTTCACGCGCCACTTCTACCGAGTCGGGTTTCAAGGCCAGCATAAATTGCGACCCTCTGTTCACTCCTCGGAACGGCACTAAGCGCAACCTGTCTTGCCATTCAAACGATGTTTCTGCATCCATTCCCGCTACCAGCCTGTCGACTTCGCCTTCCCGTATGCTCTTGATCCACGATGCCGGCAGCGCCTCTTCCCAGTGCGACACTTCCATGACCATAACAGGTGTGCGCGTGAGCGGATCGTACAGCTGATTGCCCGTGTCAATCAATCCTGTGCAGGCATATGTCTTGTCCCCTATCATGACTTTCACTTCGGCCATATGATTGCGTACAAGTTCGCGTTCCCGTCGACCGGTCATTACCGCACGATAGACATATAAGCCTATGGCGAACGCAGCTGCCATATAGAACAAGGAAAGCTTGATCTCTGCCTGAATGCTGCCTCCTGCAATCGTCAGTGTCTTCCACATTGCGCCTGAACCTTGCATGAACAAATAGTACAATCCCAGCACCGCACCCGCCGCGACAAAATTAACGGAATAAAAAGCTCCTATGTTCCGAATATAATGCTGCAGGGACAAGAAGCCGAATGCGATCCAAATCATGATGAACGAAAATAGAATCTTGACGAACAGCGTGAATAGGAATGATAGCTGGGGATAAAGCATAAGTACAACATAACAAGCTCCAAAAGCGGACGCAGCTAATATTCGCCACGGTTTAGGCTTCGTATGACGCACCCAAGCAGTTGTCAACAGTACGGCGCCATCCACCAGCAGCTCGCGCAAAAACAGGATATCGACATATACGGTCATGCAAGTCCTCCTCCTCCCTCTCTTCCGAACGGATACATAGATTCGGTCTTGGGAGAACGATTGAGACTAGTATATGTTAATCGTATTTCAAAGTCTGTCTATTCATGACGGGTCCACCCATCTTTTTTTGTCGACTTCGCAAACAAAAAACGAGAGTTCTTAAAAACAATTACTAACTAACATTATTCCAAACTAAAAAATTTATCAGCTTGCAATCTAATTAATTTCGTTAATTTTTTGACGGGGTTCCTTCCAGGAGCTTGTGTAAAACAACAATTTCTTCATAAATCTCGGTCTAGATGGACACTTTATAAATAGGTTTCAATTTGAAGATTTTATACCTAAATTCGGACTTGCCCGAACCATAAGTCAATTCTATAATAACTAATCGAGTAGGAGAAGGCGCCGAGCCTCCGTCCTCTCACACCACCGTACATGCGGGTCCGCATACGGCGGTTCCATAGGGTTAACAAAGCTCCAAATAACGAGAAAGTAAACGTTTCAGCCAGCCCTTTCCCTTCACAATAGGAAGTCGGAAGGGCATTGTTTGTGTTTCGAGACATTTTCCATGCCCCTCACCTAGCATTAGCCATCACTCGGCAAGCCCAATCTGGGACAAGAATTGCCCGAAGTTCTCGGATTCGGGTACACACCCGTTTCCATTGCTTCCATAAGCACATGCGTAACCTGCGACGAATACATTGGTCGAATCTCTCGCAGTAGCCTTTTGCGGGCGCGAGTCGGAAATAGCCTATTTAGCCGATCAGTTATCGGTTGAGCTGCGAAATTCGGGACTCCATCGGCATCGATCGTGTTCGGCTCGTTAGCTCACGCACCTTCTCTTTAAATCGCGAGATGGTTTGCGGCGAATCGTCGCGTCCTTTAGAAAACTAAACCCGAAAAACTTTCGGTTCCAAGGCAGATCTACCGCGCTCTTTTCTCGATTCACTTCCAGTTTCAACTTTCCTACTACAAAGCGTGTAACCGAATCCATAACGCGTTCACCTGCGCGTTTGCTGGCAACAAAAATATTGCAGTCGTCCGCACAGCGAACAACTGCAGCCCTCGTTTGGTCAGCTCTTTGTCCAAGTCATCCAACAGAATGTTTGTCAAGAGCGGACTTAGCAGTCCACCTTACGGTGTTCCTTCTCCCGTTTTCTCAAACACGCCATTTGCCATAACTCCTCCGTTTAGATAAGTACGCATGAGTTCCAATACACGCTTGTCCGCCACTTTCCGTGACACCCTTGCCATGAACATATCATGGTTTACTCGATCAAAGAATTTGGCCAATTCCATATCTACATCCCATCGAAAACCTTCTTGGATGTAGCCCTGGGCCTGCTTCACTGCGTCATGCGTTCGCTTCCCGGGGCGAAAGCCGTAGTTCTGCATCAAAGATCAAATTCCTCACTTGTAGAAGTGCTTGTTGGAGAAAGCAGTCCATGACGGTCGGGATGCCGAGCAGCCTCATGCTACCTCCGGGTTTGGAGATTTCCACCCGTTTGACAGGCATGGGTCTGTACGAGCCCGCGAGAAGTTCGATTTTCACCAGTTCCTAGTGTGTGTTCAGGTAAGATTGTAGATGCGTTACCGTTACGCTGTCTACTCCGAGGACGCCTCCGTTTTGTACCACTCGCTTGTAGGCGATTCTGAGGTTATCTCCTTTAAGCATGTCCTACAACAAGTCGTGATTGGCTTCGCGAGAAAGGGACTACTTGTGCCGACGAAGAAATCAACGCTCTGGTATACCCTAGCGGCTGCACCGATTCTCTTTGTCGCAAGCTATCTTACGAGATATTCTGCCCTCTCTGCTTTACATGCAAACTCACTCATTTCGATTCAGCCCTTCGGTTTCCGGCGTCCCGTACTCCTGTACTATGCCCTCTGCTGACTCCTACGGATTCAGCGCGACTTCTCAGCCGCAGCTACGAAGTAACTTCGCATGTTTCCCCAGATATGAACGCAATCTTTTTGCCCACAACCACCGGAGACTACAGAGTTAGCTCTTGCGACTTCGGACTTCGTCGTGTTGAGATGACTCATCCAGCTAACATTACCTCAAATCCAGTTCGTGTACCTCGGCTCGTGCATGTGCCTCCAGCTTCCCTCAGATTCCACCTCGCGGCCTGACACCTTTACTCTTTACTAACGGGTAGGCGTTCGCCAGCCCCCGTTCGGGACTTTCACCCTAGAGATGACGCCCATGCTGGCGTACACAAAATAGCCAGTCGTCAATGAATACAGACGACTGGCTATTAATCTTACAAGTTATTATTTTCACCCGATACGAGTTTCTTGAACAAATTATAATTGAAAGTATTGATTAGTTTAACATTTAATGTTTTCGTAATGTTTGCAACAATGCATTACTATAAATCTATTTGATTATAAATAAACCTTTTTAAATTCAATAATTGATTCTGGCCTATAGATATTACCACCAATATAAATATCAGCACTATCTCTTACTTCAGCTGTTGGATAATAGCTACCAAACCAATTACTAGTATAGGTTTTTGAACCTAATCTTTCAGCTGAACCAGTATATTCACCTGTTATTGGAAGACTCTCCCATAGCCCAGTTGAACCAGTAATAACTAATTGAGGGGGCCAGACAGGAGCGATAGCAATACCACTATAAGTAGTTGTTTGTCTTAGTACAATTTTATCAGGATATCTTGGAACAGCCCCTGCCCAGTTTGCCAGTTGGCTACCCTTTTCAATTTCTCTTCCATAAGTTTGAAAAGGAATCGCAAAAACATTTGTATAAGTACAATCCTTCGCGGAAGATGTATTAGAAGCTAGACCATTTTGAGTGCTGTATCCTTTTTTTGTAACTACTATTCCGCATTTCCAATTACCTATGTCTTGAGTTGATATCTTCTCAGACTGTGCTTCAGCTTCAACTTTTGTTTGAACATACTTATGAAGTAATTCTGCTGCTTCATTTTTGTCAACTATTTTATTGCTATTCGATATCAGATACACTTTAACCCCATTATTAATCGTTTCCTTCACATCCATTGACTCACCTTTAGTTAAAGTCAGCTTGGTAATTGGATCTACTCCTTTCGCAGCATACGATTGAACTGATACTGAGATCAAGACAACGAATACAATTAATGCCAATAACTTTTTTTTCATAAATACGCTCCTTAGAATATATTTTGTAATGCATTGTTGCTACGACTAAAGTAAATTATTAACTAGTGAAACATATGTAACTTTATAACTAATATAAGCAAATTTACCTGTTCCTGATTTAATAACTCCATAAAAGGTAGTTGCCTCCGTTATTTTTTGAATTAACATAGAATTATTAAATGTAATATTTAATTTTCTTAATAGCTCATAAATATCCAAGTACACTTCTAATTCATAATTCATATCAATGAGATCAGTGTATAAAGGATTTTTCATTTCTATAACCTCAACTAATAAATCAATATCACTACTAATATCAATATCGAGGCCTAAATTATCTATTATAGCTGATTTATAATATGATTTAATTAGATCGTTTAGATCATATGAATGCGAATTATCATTTAATTTTAGATCAATATTTTCAATAATCTTTTTTTCTATTTCTTCAATATCATCACCATTAATTTCATATCTTAATGATTCTAAATTCAACAAAGTATAGTACAAATCAGCGAAATTATTTTGCTCTATACTTGTATCAAGATCCTTTATGGTTAAATTAAGCAGTAGTTCCTTATGCTTTTCAAGTACACTTTCATTAACTTGACCAAAATAAAAAAACTTATTTACAACAGGCATTCTGGAGAAGTCTACATTTTGTGAATAATCAGTATTATCATTAAGTTCATTACTATTAGTTTCTTTTATTATTTTTTTTACATAGTAGGTGCTTAATAGATCAGACGAGCCTTTTTGATAATAAAAAGGAATATCTCCGATCTTATACTCATTAAGTTTCTTGTTGAGAGATAGCATATTAGGGATTTCTAGGTTCAAGTAATTAAAATACTTTAAAGCAATATAAGTTGGTAAAACATTAACATTAGATTCTGAATCGTTTTTAAACCAACCATTTTGATTATCTTGAAGATTTACAATAAAATCGTATACAAAAGTAAGTTCTTTTATCTTGTTGTTCTTGTAAGCCAGCTCAATTATTGGATCTAAAAATACTAGAGATTCCTCAGTTAATCCATTTTCTAAATCATAAATTAACTTATCAGTCTTCTCCTCTAAAATTTTTTTATCATAATTGACTTCTATTAAGTCAGACAATTTGATTAATAACAATAAATGTCCAGAATTTTTTATATCAAGTTTATCTAAGTGCTTCATCTTTTCCTCTAACCATTTGTTTAAGTTAGGGTCAACTGCACTATATCTTAGTACTTTATATGCTTCCATCGCCATACTAGTAGATAAGTAATACTGACTTTCATCATCATTAAAACTCTTAATCTCATCACTATCGTAAGAATAGAAACCATTACTCATTCTTAATGCACTTATACAATCAATTAGTTTATCCTTTACTTCAGAATCAACTATTATATTTGATTCAAAGATCATAGCAAAATAATAATATTCATATATTCTTGTATATTCATTATTCAAAAAACCTATTCTTAAATACTGATAAAGGTTAGCTATTTCATTATGATTTAACTCTAGTCCAAGCTGTTTTTGTATGAGTATTAAATGAAATAGATAATACAAATCATACTTCGTGTCAAACTCATTTAGTCTTGGATAACCTCCATCTTGGTTTTGGCTATAAGTTATCAATTTAATAAAATCATTTGCACTGTAGTTACTGTAGCTTCCTTTGAAAACAGATGGACTTATTTCTTCACCCTTATCACTTTTATATAATACAAGTATAGTAATGATAGCTATACAAATTCCAGTAACTAAATATCTTATCTTCATCTAATCATCCTTCCTACTTAGTTTTGGGAATCTTACCAAAGGATACACTCCCATATAAGCTTCTTCTACTAGAACACCATTAAGGACAACATAGTTGCAATAAAATAAATTTTTTTTGGGATAGCTTCCTAAATGTAACATAGAGATTAAAATAAACACTATTGGAAAACTAATATCTAAATAAAGGAGATTACTAGTTTCTTCCTAAAAACACGATGCATCTAATTCTACATGCATCGGGAGGAATCTGAGTCTTTAACAATTGCTAAGAACGTGGTTTTAATTGCGTGGGTAACATCAACTGCTACACTCGTAATGTTGGTGCGAAACTTGCTTTTTAGCAATAACAAAAAACTAGCCATACTTAAGGTTTCGTGATTAATTGCACAACAAGGTACAAATTCACGTTTTTAAACCTTAATATGACTAGTTTGAAAAAAAGAAAACTCTCTTATTTAATAACGTTAGTTAATAGTAACTGCGCATTCACTACTATAGATAGCTTAATCCGACAAATTATTCGTATCCAAACAATTATCTGTCAGAACGCGGCTGCTTGCGCAGGAACGCTGGAATTTCCAGTTGGTCGCTCGAGCTTCCTACACCGAAAGGCTTGACGCCCGAAGGATTGGAAGAAGATTTCGACTCCTGCTGACCCGCATCTTGTTGAACGCCTCTGCGAGCATGCTGTGTATTGGCTTTCGCTTCGAATCCAGTCGCGATAACCGTTACTTTGATGTCATCATTCAATTCTTCGTCGATGATGGCACCAAAGATCATGTTCACATCCGGATCAGATGCGGAGATCACGATCTCTGCAGCTTCATTGACTTCATACAGGGACAAATTGCTGCCACCTGTGATGTTCATAATAACACCGCGAGCGCCATCGATAGATGTCTCCAGAAGCGGGCTCATGATCGCTTTGCGAGCAGCCTCAGCCGCACGGTTCTCACCAGTCGCAATGCCAATACCCATAAGAGCAGAACCACGTTCAGTCATAATGGTTTTGACATCGGCGAAGTCAAGGTTGATCAAGCCGGGAACCTGAATAAGATCAGAGATGCCTTGTACAGCTTGTCTCAGGACATTATCAGCCTGGCGGAATGCCTCCAGCATTGGTGTCTTTTTATCTACGATTTCAAGCAAGCGGTCATTCGGAATAACAATTAGCGTGTCGACTTTCTCCTTCAACGCCTCGATTCCTTGCTCCGCCTGACCAGTACGCTTGCGTCCCTCGAACGTGAAAGGACGCGTTACGACGCCAACTGTTAGAGCGCCGCATTCCTTGGCGATCTCCGCGATTACCGGCGCTGCGCCAGTACCGGTGCCGCCACCCATACCTGCCGTAACAAATACCATGTCGGAGCCCTTAAGTTGATTCATAATCAACTCACGGGATTCCTCCGCCGCTTTATGACCTACATCCGGGTTAGCACCTGCGCCAAGCCCCCGAGTCAGCTTGTCGCCGATCTGAAGCTTGTGCTCGGATTTCGCTAGATGCAGCGCCTGCGCGTCGGTGTTCACCGTAATAAATTCTACGCCTTTTACACCGTTTTCGATCATTCGGTTCACGGCATTGCTGCCACCGCCGCCTACGCCTATTACTTTTATTTGAGCGAGCTGTTCAAGCTCCAAATCGAATTCCAACATCTCTCATTTTCCCCCAGTTCAAATAAATTCGTTAAACATATTTTTAATCCGCTCGAACATACCGGGTTTAGATGAAGGTGCAGGGCCCGCTTTGCGGCTTGGCGCCGAAGTCTTCTTCACTGCGCCAGCGCCTCGAACGCCCATATACTTCGACACATACTGAATCATACCCACACCACTGCTATAGGCAGAATCCTTCACTCCGATATAATCTGGCAACGCTGTACGTACTGAGCTTTCCAACTCTATCTGGGCTAGAGCGAGCGTGCCAGGAAGAGCTACCGCGCCGCCTGTCAGCACATATCCGTTTACTTTATCTCCATAACCTAAACGGCGCACCTCTTGCCGGATCAACTGGAAGATCTCCTGCATCCGCGGCTCGATGATGCTAGCCAAATCTCTTTGAGAAAATTCCTTTTCTACGTTGCTGCCCATACGGGTTACTTTGAATTTCACATCCTCCGCAGCGTCAGCTACGATGGCGCATCCGTATTTCAGCTTGAACTTCTCCGCTTGATCGCTTTGTGTACGCAAACCATACGCAATGTCGTTCGTGACGAATTCGCCGCCAATCGGCAGCGTCGCTATGGCGGCCAAGCCGCCTTGCTCATAGATAGCAATCGTCGTAGAGGCAGCGCCAATATCGGCAAGTACCGTTCCGATGATCTTCTCATCCTTCGTTAGCGACATAACGCCGGAAGCCAGCGACAATAGGATGACGCCGGAAATGCGCAAACCCGCTTTCTCCACACAGCGCATCAAATTATGTATGGCTGTCTTTGTTCCTGTCACAATCGTTGCTTCAACTTCAAGTCTTACGCCGATCATGCCCCGAGGATCGGATATTCCTTCAAGGCCGTCCACCAAGTATTGCTTCGGCACCAGATTGATAATTTCCCGCTCTGGCGGCAGCGCTACGACTTTCGCTGCTTGAAGCACGCGCTCTATATCTTCTTCTCCAATTTCTCGATCCTCATTGGATACGGCAACAACGCCATGATTGGTCTGCAATCCAATATGATTGCCTTGTATACCGACATAAACATCGGATATCTGAATATCGACCATACGCTCCGCATGCTCAATAGCGTTGCGAATCGATTGCACGGTTTGATCAATATCGACGATTGCTCCCTTGCGTATACCCTCTGAGTCGGCAGATCCAACTCCAATAATATTAATGGCTCCATTGTTCATCTCGCCAATAATAGCACGAACCTTGGATGTACCGATGTCCAAACTGACGATGATGTCATTGCTGCTCAACTCGCGGCACCTCCGTTCCTAAATAATAATGAGTACATTTTATGTTGTGAATATGAGTAAGTCTCTCTACTTATTCAACGCTCTTAATATTTTCCCTCTTTTTTCAACAAATTTTTCATAACTTTCATGAAGCGTTGTCGAAGCGTGGCTTTTATGCCTGATTATTTGTTTTATCTAATGTAGAAAGGAAGCTGAATGGACATTGCGCCGCCGCCCGCAGCGCATGGTTATGCCTATTCTCAGAAACATCGTAAATAAAATTCTACCATTCTTTCAAGGAATTTAGTAGTCTCTTTTTACTCAGATTCCACTTTTTCTGTATAAGACTCCTCTCCCTCTTCCCCCGTATGGAAAGGAACGTACGTATCAGCGAGCAGCATCGTAATTTTGCCCGGCTCCTGTGTCTCAATAACCGCATTCAAAGCATCTATCTTCTCCGTCAGTACGGATACGGCCGTAATCACTTCAAATTTGGTGCGCGTGTACATGCGGATGCGATCAGGATACGCCTTCGAAGGAATCGGCGAGATCTCGGACAGATCGAGCAGTTGCTTGGCCGGAATAAGTGCAAGCTGTTTTGTCAGCTCCAGCTTCACGGGATCGTTCGTCTCCCATCCGGATAATACCGGCTTGTCCAGCAGTTGAGAGCCCTCTTGCTGCGCCGATACGCTCGTCCCGTTCGATAATAGCGCTGTCAAATCCCCTTGCGGGGACAACTCGAATGCGACGACCGGATATTCCTGCACCATAATCTTGACAATCCCCGGGAATACCTTCATCACCTTCGCCTCTTCCACTTGAGGCAATGCCTTGACGTTGGAAGATATATCAGACGACGCGATCTGGAAGAATGCCTCCCCCACTTCAACTTTCGAAGCTCCGGCAATTTGCTCCGTCGTGGTGAAATGCGTGCCGGAAATTTGAATTTCCGATATTTTGCTAATGGATGAGTTAAAGAAAAGTACGGAAAGCAGTGCGATAAATAATAGAAATAGAACGGCAAGCAGCTTTTTATTGCCTCTGCGTTTACGCGGTGGTTCCTTTAGCACAGGCATTTGTGTGCTCATAACTTGTCCCTCTTTTCTGTGAAACGAAGGCTTCCTCAGGGTTTGCGTGAGCAAACCCACATTCGGAAGCATTAGCTTAACCGTTGGCAAGCAACCCCCGCATCAGAAGCATGCGCTCCAGGCTGGCGGTACAAACCAATGAAAGCCGATGTCATCCCTGCCATGATCGATAGTCAGGAACGCCATTCGTTTCTATATGGCCGAAGTCTAGCATATATAATTAATGATTAGGTGCTTGCGGCACAGGCGAAGACCTGGATATACGCGCTCCGAGCCTTGTGAGCATCGTCTCGATCCGGTCGTAGCCGCGGTCGATATGATGAACCTGCTCAACCACCGTCCTGCCCTGCGCGGCAAGTCCTGCGATAACAAGAGCGGCTCCTGCCCTTAAGTCAGTCGCTTCTACCGTCGCTCCATACAGGCGAGGCACACCCCGTATAAATGCCGCGTTCAGATCGACACGGATGTCAGCTCCCATGCGCGACAGCTCATCCACATGCTTAAGCCTGCCTTCGAAAATCGTTTCTTTCAATATGCTGACTCCATCGGCCAGCGACAGCAATACCATGATCTGAGATTGAAGATCGGTCGGAAACGCCGGATAGGGCGAAGTGACAATTCTCTCTACTGCTTTTGGTCTGGCAGAGCTGCCGACCTTTATTATATCACCGTCGACGACGATTTGAACACCTGCGCGGCGCATCACATGAATAAGCGAGGATAAATGGGCGGGCTGTGTTTCCTGGAGCGTGACCTGGCCGCGCGTAGCCGCGGCAGCCACCATAACGGTTCCCGTGACGATACGGTCAGGAATAACCTTGTATCTACAAGGAGTAAGCTGATCGACGCCATCAATGGTAATGGTATCTGTGCCCGCTCCCATAATTTTGGCGCCCATCGCATTCAAGAATCGCTGCAAGTCTTGTATTTCCGGCTCGCGCGCGGCATTGCTTAGCGTTGTACGCCCCTCTGCCAGAACGGCAGCCATCATAATGTTTTCCGTAGCTCCGACGCTTGGGAAGGACAAATGTATGTCTGCTCCCGTTAATTTGCTTGCCCGGCATACAATGCGGTTGCCGACTTCCACGATCTCCGCGCCAAGCGATTGCAAGCCTTGCAAATGCAAATCAATCTTTCTCTCGCCTATCGCGCATCCCCCAGGCTGATAGACCTGCGCTTCGCCGAAGCGAGACAGCAGCGGCCCCATAAGAAATATGGAGGAACGCATCTGTTTCATCAAGCTCTCCGGCACATGGGACGTATGCGCGGAGGTTGTGTCCAGCACTACCGTATTGCCCGTATGCTCGGCACGGCATCCTAATTCGCGCAAAATGTTCAACATGACATCGATATCCAGCAAATGCGGCACGGAATCGATCGTCGTCGTGCCTTTCGCCAGCAAGCTGGCAGCCAATATCGGCAAGGCGGCATTTTTCGCTCCTTGGATAACTATGGTTCCTGAGAGTGGTTTCCCGCCTTCAATCACCAATTTGTCCAATGTATCACCTCCGAATTACCGCTCGCCCACTACCAATACCTCCGGCACCAGCTTGACGCCAAAACGCTGCTCTACAGTGCTCTGAATATGGGACATAAGGGCGAGAACATCTCTAGCTGTCGCTTGCCCGGTGTTGACAATAAAATTGGCGTGCATTTCGGATACTTGCGCTTCCCCGATATGGAATCCTTTCAGTCCGGCTTCCTGAATCAGCCGCGCCGCATAATCGCCAGGCGGATTGCGGAATACGCTACCTGCTACAGCAAGCTGCAGGGGCTGAGTCCTCAGCCTGCGCTCCTTATAGGAGGCCATAGCGGATGCAATCTCCATCCGATCTCCTTCCGCCAGCTCGAACGCCGCTTCCACGACCAGGCCCTTCATCTCGTGAAGAGCGGAATGACGGTAATCAAAGCGCATTTCCTCTGCTTCATAACGAACCAATTCTCCTGTTTCCAGTACAATGTCAGCATATTTGAAAATACGTGACACATCCGATCCGTGCGCTCCAGCGTTCATGTAGACGGCTCCGCCGACCGTGCCCGGAATTCCCCCTGCGAATTCAAGTCCCGTCAAGCCTTGCTTGCCTGCCATAACCGACAGCTTGATAAATGAATAAGACGCGCCTGCAATAGCGGTCGCCCCTTCGAAACGCACGTAATCGAGACCATTGGCCGGTTTGATCACAACGCCGCGAATACCTTTGTCGCTAACAAGCATGTTGGAGCCGCGACCCAGATTGGTCCAGCTTTGCCCATGCTTAATCAGCAGTTTTACAATGGCAATAAGTTGCTCTTTTCCTGCGGGAAGGATTAATAGATCGGCGGGACCGCCGATTTTCCATGTTGTATGTTTCGTTAGCGGTTCGTCAAATAATAGTGTTCCAAGATTCGCTTGCTCAAGCTCCGCTATAAGTGCTTCCATCTGCGACTACCTCCTTCAATGCTGCATATCATGCCGTTCGCTGCGGCTCTCTTAGGGCCGCTGTTATGTGATCTTACGCTCCCGTTGGTGTCGGTCACGAATATAAGGTATCCTATGCCCTCTTGCTGCGTTGTGTGACAATCGCCCAGTTCATCCGCCTATCGGCGCTTGCTCTCCATTTGCATCAACGCAGCCGCAATACGGTTTGCCGAATCGGGCACAGCCAGCTTCGTCGTAGACGACGACATTGCCTTCATGCGGACTGTATCACCGAGCAGCTCCTCCATCAGACGAAGCAACGCTGCGCCGGACAGATCCTTCTCCAGCAACAGTTCAGCGGCTCCGGCCGATACTAGGCTGCGCGCATTCGCCTCCTGGTGATTGTTCGTCACATTAGGCGACGGGATCAGAATAGACGGCAATCCCAGCGCTGTAATCTCTGCCAGGGAAGAGGCTCCAGATCGGCTGACAACGAGCGCAGCGTCCTTAAGCACCTCAGCCATATTATGAAGATACGGCACCAGTGTAAGCTTCTTAAGAGCCTCAGGCGCTTCTTCAGCGATACGCGACTTCGTCGATTCATAATAGATTTCGCCCGTTACGAAGACGATCTGGGCGTCCCCAATGTGATTCAGCATTGGAGCCATCTCGATTATGGCTTCATTCAAAGCACGAGCTCCGCGGCTTCCCCCCACAACCAGTGCGAGGCGTGTGGACGGAGCCAAGCCCAAAGACTGAAGCCCCCTGCCTGGAACGGCTCGGAGCACGTGGGACGCACATGGATTGCCCGTGAAGGACGTTTCCTTCGCCCTCGGGAACTGCGATGTCGACTCCGGGAAGCTGACGCCGACATGATCGGCATAGCGGGATAAGAATTGATTGGTCAAGCCTGGAATGGCGTTCTGTTCATGAATGAACGTCGGAATGCCGAGCTTGGCCGCCGCATAGACGACAGGGCCGCATACGTAGCCGCCCGTACCAATAACGACATCCGGCTTGAATTCGCGTAGCAGTGATTTGGAGCGCTGAGCTCCTTTCAGGAAACGGATTACGGTTTTCACGTTCTCGAATGACAGTTTCCGGCGAAAACCGGTAATCTCAATCGCTTCGAACGGAATGCCCTGCTCCGGTACGACCTTGCTCTCCATTCCTTTTCCCGTGCCAATATATAACAGCTTCGTGTCCGGATCGTTCTGTAACATATGCTTGCCTACGGCGACCGCGGGATAAATATGGCCGCCGGTTCCTCCACCGGTCAACACGATACGCATAATCTTCACCTCGAATAACGGGATATGTTCAGCAAAATGCCGAGCGCCGTCAGCAGCAGAGTGAGCGATGATCCCCCGTAGCTGACCAGCGGCAGCGTAATGCCGGTTACGGGCATCATGCCGATGACGACACCAATATTGATGAGCACCTGCACGCCGATAATGCCGGTAATCCCGACCGCGAGCAGGCTGCCGAACGTGTCTGGCGCTGCGATTGCAGCGCGGATACCACGCCAGACGACCACCAGGAATAATAGTATAAGGGCGGCGCCGCCAATAAAGCCAAGCTCCTCCGCCAGAATAGAAAAGATAAAATCCGTCTGAGGCTCAGGCAAATAGCTGAACTTCTGACGGCTCATGCCAAGTCCGAGTCCCACTAAACCGCCAGGCCCGATGGCAAATAACGATTGAATGATTTGATAGCCGCCGCCAAGCGGATCCGCCCATGGGTCCAAGAAGGACGTAATGCGCTTCAAACGATAAGGAGCAGCAAGAATCAGGCCGACGAAACCGACGACGCCGATCATCGCAAGTCCGCCCAGATGAGATAATCTGGCCCCGGCCGTAAAGATTAGAATAAGCGATGCGCCTACCATAACCGCGCCTGTGCCAAGATCCGGCTGAAGCATAATAATGCCGAATGCAAGACCAACGAGCCCAAGCGGCGGCATCAGTCCTTTGGTAAAGTGGGTAATAGTCTGCTGTTTCTCTGACAGCCATTTCGATAGAAACAGGATCATAGCCAGCTTCATAAACTCGGACGGCTGGATGCCGAAGGAGCTGATGCCGAGCCAGCTGCGCGCTCCGCCGCGAACGACGCCCACGCCGGGAATAAGTACAATAACGAGCAATCCAAAACATACGATAAGGGCCATAGGCGCCCACTTCTTCCAGACGGAATAATGAACGTTCATAGTAAATAGTAACGCACCTACGCCCAATACGGCAAACAATAGCTGTCGCTTCACGTAATAAAACCGATCGCCGAACTCATGGAAAGCGAGCACAGCGCTCGCGCTATACACCATTACAATACCGATCGCTAGAATAAGCCCTATTGCCGCAAGCAGCCAAATATCCGGGGCAGACCGCGCTTTTGCCATCGCGAACACCTCTTAGCATGGGAAAGTAGGGACAGGCCCCCTACTTACAAGGTATGCGCCGATTGCTTAAAAATGCTCCCTCTCTGCTCATAGGATGCAAACATGTCCCAGCTCGCGCACGCAGGCGACAGCAGGACGATATCGCCCGGCTCTGCCAGCGCAGCCGCTTGCCGGACCGCTTCCTTAAGCGTGCCCTCGGCGTCACTCTCAGCGTTCACCGAATGGGCATTAGCTAAACCTGCAAGCTCTGCAACGCGAAGAAGCTTCTCCTTCGTCTCACCCAGAGCGACCAGCCCTTTCAAGCCTTGGAATACAGGCAGCAGCTCCATATAGTCAGAACCTCTGTCCAGCCCGCCTGCAACGAGTATAATCGGACCCTTGAGTGAGCGGATCGACATCGTAGAAGCGGTCGGATTGGTTGCTTTGGAATCGTTGTAGAACTTGACTCCATTATGCTCGCGGACAAATTCCAGACGATGCTCGACACCTTTGAAGAGCTCCAGCGGCCTCGCGAGTCTTTCAGGCGGAGCCCCGGCAGCAAGCGCAGCTGCAATAGCCGCAAGCGCATTAGCCGTATTGTGCCGCCCTGGAATGCCAAGCGTATCGACCGGCATGATAACAGTCTCACCGCCCTCCGAAGCCGAGCGGCGGTACACGATCATGCGTCTCGGCTCTTCCGCTCTCTCTGTCAGAATGTCTCGGCTGTACGGAGGCTCCACGCATACCCCCGTCTCCAGCCGCTCATACAGCGAGAATGGCAGCACATCGGAGGAGAGCTCCTCGGCAATGGTCCGACAAGCTTCATCATCCCAATTCAGAACCGCGGTATCTCCGCTTTCTTGATTCGCGAACAGCTTACGCTTAGAGGCGATATAATCCTCCATATCGCCATGATAATCCAGATGCGTCTCCGCGAGATTCAGCAATAGCGCAATCCGGGGACGGAATGCGGATGTGCCTTTCAACTGGAAGCTGCTCAGCTCCGCTACAATCCAGCCGTCCTCTTCTGCTTCCTCTACTGCATCACACAACGGCAAGCCGATATTCCCTGCGACGATGGGCTTCTTACCCGCCGCCTCAAGCAGCTTGCCGATGAGTGTTGTTGTAGTCGTTTTGCCATTGGAGCCTGTAATCCCGATGATCGGAGCAGGTGAAAGCCAATACGCCGCTTCGACTTCCGTAATCACTTCTACCCCGCGATCAAGCGCTTGACGCACCGGCGGAGCGGAATACGGAATGCCTGGATTTTTGACCAACAGCGCGGTTCGCCCGTCGATCAGATCGTCCGGATGGTAGCCGCATAGCACAGAAATGCCCAAAGCGGTCAATTCGTCCGCTTCGGGACATGTCTCTTTCTTATCATTTACGATGACATCTGCGCCCAGCTTGTGGAACAGCTTCGCCACGCTGACGCCGCTTCTGGCAAGACCCAAAATAACGACACGTTTGTCACGATAGGTTGACGGATGATTCATAACGACATCCCTTTCTATGGATGCAGGAAGCGGCTCTCCCTGCGAGAACCGCCTCTTGCGTAATAGTTATTATTTTAGATAACGAACATAATGCCGATCGCGGCGAACACCAGTCCAACCAGCCAGAACACCGTCACGACCTTCCACTCGGACCAGCCAACCAGCTCAAAGTGATGATGGATCGGACTCATTTTGAAAATACGCTTCCCTCTTGTTTTGAACGAAGCCACTTGCAGAATGACAGATAGCATCTCCAGAACAAAGACGCCGCCGATCACGATAAGCAGTAGCTCTGTCTTCGTCAGAATCGCAACAGCGGCAATGCCTCCGCCAATGCCTAAAGAACCCATGTCACCCATGAACACTTTGGCCGGGTGGGCATTAAAGACGAGAAAACCTAGCACAGCGCCAATCATCGCGGCCGAGAAGACGGCAGACTCATGCGCTACCGTCTGCAGCGCGACAATCGTGAATGCGCCGAACGCAATCGCGCTTGTCCCCGCCAGCAGGCCGTCTAGTCCATCCGTGAAGTTGACGGAGTTGCTCGCTGCGAACATGATGATTACGACGAGCGGATAATAGAACCAGCCTAGATCAAAACCCCAAGCGGTTCCCGGAATCGTAATCTCTGTACTATGATTCATATTATAGAGCATAGCACACACGATTACGGAGAACAGCAGCTGACCGAACAGCTTCTGCTTCGCTGTAAGGCCAAGCGATCTCTTGAATACGATCTTGATATAATCGTCCAGAAAGCCTACCAGTCCGAATCCGAGCGATGCCGTCAGCAGAACCCAAAATTCAGGGGTTTTGTCCGCGAAGCGCAGGAACGCAATCATGAGGGCAATCATAATAATGATGCCGCCCATCGTTGGCGTGCCGCCCTTCTTCAAATGGCTTTGCGGACCCTCCGTACGAATCTGCTGGCCGAACTTCAGCCGCCGAAGCAAAGGAATGAATAATGGCCCGAGCAGTACCGCTAGCAGGAAAGAAGTGCCTATTGAAAACAAGATGACCATCATGTCCATTTCCTCACCCCTTCTCCAAAGCTTGGACAACCTGCTCCATCCGCATTCCTCTTGAGCCTTTGACAAGGACAAGATCCTCCGGGTGCAGCTGTTCCCGAACCCACTGGGCCAGCTCGTTTTTGTCTTCAAAATGACGGACATAGCCGGCTTCTGCCGCTTCCGTCAGGTTTTTAGCTGCAGCTTCAACTGTAATCGCCGCTAACGCGCCGAACGTTGCAACTGCCTCCGCCTTGCCTTTCGTTATATACTCGCCAATCTCCCGGTGCAGCGACTCCTCTTCCGGACCGAGGTCCAGCATATCGCCCAGTACGATCCATCTGCGGCCGAATCCGCTAAGTCCGCTTACCAGGTCGATAGCAGCGCGAACGGCTGTGGGGTTGGCGTTGTAAGCATCGTTAAGTATCGTCGCCCCATTATAGGCTTTCGACGGTTCAATCCGCATGCCTGTCAATTGCAGCCCTTGGTAACCGGTTGCGATGTTATCAGGCTTGACCCCGAAGACGCGGGCAGCTGCGATTGCAGCAAGCGCATTGCTAATATTATGACGACCCGGAGTAGAAATATGAAGCTTTTCCAATCCTGTGTCGGCATCTTTGTAACGAGCGGAGAAGGTGCTTCCATCAGTTGAAAGTCCAATATCCGCCGCTGACCACTCGTTGCTGCTCTGAAGTCCGAACGTGCGTAGCGTAATGCCTTCCGGCAGATGCATCGCTTCAAGACCTTCGTGGAGCAACGGCTCATCCCCGTTGAACAGCAGAATGCCGTCATCGCCAAGGCCAGCCGTAATCTCAAGCTTCGCCTTTGCAATTCCGTTGCGCGAGCCAAGCTGCAGCATGTGGGCCTCGCCAATGTTCGTAATGATGGCTACATCAGGCTGTGCGATCTTCGTCAGCAGCTCGATTTCGCCGAAACCGCTCATACCCATCTCAAGGACGGCGACTTCCGTCTCCTCGTCCATTTTCAGAATGGTCAGCGGCAAGCCGATATGATTGTTCAAGTTCCCCTCTGTCTTCAGCACGCGATATTGAGTGGACAGCAGCGCTGCTGTCATATCCTTGGTCGTCGTCTTGCCATTGCTGCCGGTAATGCCGATCACGCGCGCCATCAGTTCATTGCGGTAGGCTGCGGCCAGCGCCTGCAGTCCCTCCAGCGTGTCCTTCACGAGCAGGAACGGAAGATGAGCCAGCGAGGCCGGTATCTCCCTGCCGCGCTGCCACATAATCGCTTTCGCTCCGCTGGCAACGGCTTGCTCCACGTAGTCGTGACCGTCAAACCGGTCGCCGACCAGCGGGACGAACAACTCGCCGCTCCCTGCCAGTCTGCCATCTGTCATTATACCGCTTATGATTTCCTCCGGGCGGCCGCCCTTGCGCGCTCCGCCGCACATGGACGCGAGCTGCCCTACTGTCCGTTTAATCAATGTAATAGTCCCCTTATAGCTTCTTTTGCTTCAATCCGGTCATCGAAAGGATAGACTTTCCCTCCGATCAGTTGGTAGGTTTCGTGACCTTTCCCCGCAATCAATACTACATCGCCTTGGCTTGCCATTTCAACCGCTTTTTGAATAGCGGCGCGGCGATCTGGTATGAATAGGCAGCGGGACGCATCCTGCTCCCCCTCTGCCAGCCCTGCAGCGATGTCCGCCATAATCTGGTCCGGGTTCTCCGTCCTCGGATTATCGGACGTGACGATGACCATATCAGCGTAACGGGCTGCGATCTTGCCCATGAGCGGCCGCTTGGTCCGGTCGCGATCGCCGCCGCAGCCGAATACGCATATGATGCGATGGTCCGCGAATTCCTGTACGGCCCGCAGCACATTCTCCAGCCCATCAGGCGTATGGGCATAATCGACAACGACGGAGAAGGGCTGGCCTTCCTCCACGCTCTCCACTCGTCCGGGAACGCCGGGAATCGATTCCAGCGACGTCTTGATATCATCCAGCGCGATACCTTCAATGAGCGCCGCGGAGATCGCTGCAAGCGCGTTGTACACATTGAACTTGCCCGGCAGGCGGAGGCGAATATCGGCTTCTCCGCGAAACGTCTGGACATGGAAGAAAGTACCTCTTGCAGATACGGATATAGCCGTTGCCCGTACATCGGCTTCCTTCTCTATGCCATATGTGATGACTTCAGCGGAAGTCAACATCCTGAAGCGGACGGAAGCTTCGTCATCGGCATTCAGCACGGCGTAGCAACGCTCCTGCGCCGGCTGCGAGTAAGCATTGCCAAGTCTGGAGAAAAATAACCCCTTCGCATCGGCATATTGCTCCATCGTACCATGATAGTCCAGATGATCCTGCGTCAAATTAGTGAAGATCGCCGTACGGAAGCGGCAGCCCTTCACCCTTCCTTGCTCCAGCGCATGCGAAGAAACTTCCATCGCGCAGTAACGCATGCCCGCATCCCGCATCTCGCCAAGCTGGCGTTGCAGTTCATGCGCATCCGGCGTCGTTCCTTTCATGGGGAACGATCTGCCGTCGTAGCGCCATTCGATCGTACCTATGACGCCCGTCTGCATCCGCTGGTCATTCCATATTTTTTCTATTAAATAAGTCGTAGTCGTCTTGCCGTTTGTGCCCGTCACACCGATCAGCTTGATCTTCTCGCTTGGATGGGCATAGACATGATCCGCGATTATGGCGGTTGCAAGCCGGCTGTCCTTGACGAGAAGCTGCGGCACGTCGAGTGCGAGGAGCCGCTCCGTGACGATAGCTACAGCTCCCTTGCGGACAGCCTCCGCCGCATAAGCATGGCCGTCTACGGTCAATCCCGGCACACACAAGAACAGCTGCCCGGGCTCAACCAGCCTCGAATCCTTCTCGATACCTCTAAACTCCGTATCCCCATCCCCAACCAATCGAGCTGTAATGAGCAAATCCGTAAGATCGCGCAGACGCATCTCTTTCAAGCCTCCCTCGAATACTCTGAACGGAATACTATATGCCGCCCAGAGCAAACGCGTTAACGAGGGGAAAGCTTAGTGTGAATGAGGGATATCCTCTTCATCGCCCAGATAGATGCGGATCGTGGAGCCCCGATCGACCCGCGTACCTGCCGCAGGCGCCTGGCGAATGACTACTTTGCCGGTTCCTGCGGAAGTCAGGTTGAAATTCATATTCAAGTCCTCGTAGAGATCAGATACACTCTTACCAATCAGATTGGGGACGGCCACAATCGGCGTCTCGCCGTACTTGTATAACCGGTCAATCTGCTTCTCCCGAGGCGGGATATCCAGAATGGTCAAAGCGTCCTCCATAATATTGCGTACGATCGGAGCTGCCACGACACCGCCGAATTGGATGCCCTGCGGGTTATCAACGGCGACATAGACGACGATCTTGGGATCGTCCGCAGGTGCAAAGCCAATGAACGACACGATATGCTCATTCGGAGAATAACGCCCGTTCACAACCTTCTGCGCCGTTCCCGTCTTACCGCCCACACGGTAGCCGTCAATAAAGGCATTGCGCCCCGTGCCTTTGGCAACAACGCTCTCCAACGCTTCGCGCACCTGACGCGACGTCTCCTCGGAGATGACTTGGCGTACAACCTCCGGCTCCATCGTCTGCACGACTTCCCCGCTCTTCCGGTTGATAAACGCCTTCGCCACATGAGGCTTGTAGAGCGTCCCTCCGTTAATAGCAGCCGACACCGCCGCAACCTGTTGAATCGGAGTAACCGACACCCCTTGGCCGAATGCAGTTGTCGCCAGCTCCACCGGCCCCACTTGACTCAGCTTGAACAGGATGCCGTTTTCCTCGCCGCCAATATCAATGCCGGTTTTCGTGCCAAATCCGAAGTCCTTAATATATTGGAACAGCGTATCCTTGCCCAGTCTGTTGCCTAAAGCGACAAAACCGGGATTGCAGGAGTTCTCCACGACTTCCAGAAACGTCTGGCTGCCATGGCCGCCCTTCTTCCAGCAGCGCAGTCTCGCTCCCCCGATCTCCACCGCACCGGGATCAAAAAACCGCTCGTTTTTCAAATCTACTTTATTTTCTTCCAGAGCCGCCGCGAGTGTAATGATCTTAAAGGTAGAACCTGGCTCGTAAGTCATCCAGATCGGCAAATTGCGGTTGTAGACCTCGGATGCCACTTCCTTGTACTTGTCAGGCTCGTACGTCGGACGGCTCGCCATAGCAAGAATTTCCCCATTGCTGGGGTCCATTGCGATAGCGATAATACTGTTCGCTTGCAGCGATGTCATCGCCTGGTCGAGCTCGCGCTCCATAACGGTCTGAACCGCCTGGTCGATCGACAGCTGCAGCGTCAGCCCTTCCTTCGGCTCGATGTACATATCGGAGGAATTCGGCATCTGACGTCCTGCAGCATCTGACAGCCAAGAGACATTCCCTTGTATGCCGCTAAGCATCTCATTGTATTTGGATTCCACACCCGTAAGCCCTTGATTGTCGATACCCGTGAAGCCTAACAAGTGAGCTGCCAGACTGCCGTAGGGATAAAAGCGCTTATTGTCCTCGGCCACTACAATGCCTGCCAGACTCAACTGCTGGATTTCGTCGGCTTTCTCCAGCGTAATCTTCCTGCCGCCGGGTGCCAGCTTAACGATCATCGCTTTGGTCTTAAGTTTCTTCAAAATGTTCTCTTGCGACATATCCAGCAGTCGAGACAATGTTGCCGCCGTCTCCTCATGATTCTTCACCTGCACAGGAATAGCCCATACCGTTGGCGAGCTGATATTATAGGCAAGCTGAACGCCATTGCGATCCCATATCTCGCCGCGCTTGGCTACATACGGGATGTCGCGCCTCCATGAGTCCTCCGCTTTCTCCGCCAGCTCTGTACCCTTCCACAACTGTACGTAAGCAAGCCGAGATCCCAGCGCAATGAACGCAACGCCCGCAAGGATCAGCACGATGAACAGCCGACGTCTAACCGTCACATTCGATACTTTCATTCCTATTCCTCCTTGTACCGCCGCTTGGCAACGAGCGTACGCTAACGCTCATTCCCAGCCTATTCGGGACAAGGAGGGGTTATGACAAGCTGCTGAGCCATGTCCTAATTTTCTCCGACATGCTCAATATCGGTAGTCGCTGGAGGCTTGCCGTCTGTTGTGTCCGACGAATCAGCATCTCCTCTGCCGGCTGATGTATCAGAACCGTCCGTCTCGCCTTCTTCGCCGGCGCCCTCCGTACCGCTATCGTCTATGTCATTCGGATCCAGCTCGACGTATTCGTCCGAACCGATCGGCGGCGACAGCTTCACCCGAATGATCCTCGTTCCATCCTTCTCCTCTACCTTCTGTGAGACAACAAAACCTGTACCTTCTGTGAGCAACTTCGCTCCGATAAGCGAGGATAGCTCCAGCGCATCCCTGAGCGATACGCCGGTCAGATCCGGCACCGCAATCTTGTTCCGCTGCTCAGTAATGAGATAGAGACGCTGCGTTGGATGGATAGAGGAGCCTGCAGCCGGAATCTGAGCCACAACCGTGCCGCCATTGCCTACGATTTCGAACGGCATCGCTTTGCCCTTCAGTTCTGCTTTGGCTTTTGCGATATTTTTGTCCTTCATGTCCGGTACTTTTACTTTAATTTCCTTCGACTCGGACTGCGGCTCCCAGTTCGGTGCCACGCCCATCTTCCGCAAACTTTTCAGCATAATCTCGCGGAAGGCCGGCGCTGCGACCGTACCGCCGCCTGCCGCGGCGTTATTCGGCTCGTCAACAGCAATATACAGGACGATCTTCGGATTCTCTACCGGCGCGTAGCCGATAAAGGACACCATAAATTTCTCCTGTGAATATTTGCCGTTAATAAACTTCTGGGCTGTACCCGTCTTCCCCGCTACGCGGTAGCCTTCGATATAGGCGTTTTTACCGGTACCGATCGTTTGGTCGGAAACAACCTGCTCCAAATATTCGCTTACTTGGCGAGAGGTTTGCTCAGAAACCACCCTTCTGACCATCTTTGGCTCCGTCATGGTAGTGGTTTTGGTCATCGGGTCCGTAATGCTTTTAATAACATGCGGCTCCATCAGCTTGCCGCCGTTCGCAACGGCGGCTACGGCTGCAACCTGCTGAATCGCGGTTACCGCTACGCCTTGACCGAATGATGCTGTAGCGATTTCACTGTTGTAGCGGAAACGAATCGATCCCGTCGCTTCATTCGTTAATTCAATACCCGTTTTCTGTCCGAAGCCGAACTTTGTGAAGTAATCACGCAAACGTTCCGCTCCGAGTCTTTCAAGTCCCAGCTTAATAAACGCAACGTTACTGGACAATTTCAAGCCCTTCAGGAAGCTAATCTGACCCCATCCGTCCAGGTTATGGTCACGAATGACAACGGTATCCCCAGGTATCTTATAGCGGCCAGATTGATACTCTTCTTCAGGGTTAAACAATCCCTCCTCGACCGCCGCCGCCAATGTAGCGATCTTGAACGTTGAACCTGGTTCATAAAGCGAACCCACCGCATGGTTATACATATTGGTAAATGGACTTTTATTATATTCGTTGGGATCATAATCCGGCATATTGGCCATCGCCAATATCTCCATCGTATTGGGATCGGCTGCGATCGCCGTTGCACTCTTCGGCTTATACTTCACCATAATTTCACGAAGCGCTTGCTCAACATAATTTTGAATTTCGTTATCTATCGTCAGGGAAATGTTGTCTCCATCCTTCGCCTGCTGGAAGTCGACCTCGCCTTTGGCAAGCTGTACGCGCGCTCCGTCTTTCTCATATCGGAAATAACCGTCCACGCCAGTGAGCCGATCGTTGAAGTACGCCTCGACACCTGTCATCTTCTCGCGGTCCAAGCTGACATAGCCTACTAGCTGTGAGGCTAGCGTATTGCGAGGGTAATAGCGTTTGAGCGTCTCGGTGATCATGATGCCCGTATCATTGCCCAGTTCCCTTTCGAGCATATCCTTCTTCAACTCTTCCCTGAACTCGGACAGCTTGTCTGCTAGTGCCTTCTCGATTTGCATGCCGCCATTGCGCAGCTCTCTGTGGGCGTATAACACCCCTTTGTCGTTTTTCGCGGTAACTACCGCGCGAACGACATCCTCCGGAATGCCGAGCGTCTCTTTCAGCCCGTCAATGACCTCCTTTGTTATCCCCAGCTTGTCTATCAGTCTCGGATTGACTGAAATATTGTAAGCAAGCGTGTCCATCGCCAGAACGTTGCCGTCCCGGTCCGTAATCGTCCCCCTCTTGGCCGTCAGCGTCTCTGTTGTCGCCCAGCGGTCTTTCGCCATTGTATAATACGTATCTCTGTCTACCACTTGCACATAATAGATTCTGCCGATGAGAACGAGAAAAAGGAGGGTCATTACCCCTCCAAACAACAACGTACGCAATTTAATCCGTTTACTCATAATGTCACACCCTATTCATGCATAGCTATGCTGGGATTGACGCTATCTTTCTTGACCGTTATACCGTTCTCTATATTGCTGACCATGCCTTGCGTGGCTGCAATCTTACGGATACGCTCCGGATCGCTGAGCATCTCAACTTGGCGCTTCAGCTCCGCCATTTCCACGTTTAGCGTCCGTTGCTCCGTGTTCATTTGTTTAATATGGAGGTTCATATCGTAGATGTGCGCGTAACGAGAAATAATAATGCCGGCTACGACAACACAGACGATAACTGTGAACAAATACAAGAGCTTCTCCTGTACGGGCAATGACTTGCGTTTGATGACAACTTTTTTTGTTTCGCGAATGACTTCTTTTTGTTCCGGCTTTCGCTTTGGCTGAAGCGCCAGATTACCATTTACGTACGCCACTAGTAGATATCCCCCTCTTTTATCCCAGTTTCTGGGCTATTCTAAGCTTCGCCGATCGAGCTCTTGGATTGCCCTCAAGCTCCGCCTCACTAGGCAGAATCGGCTTTCGGTTAATTAGCTTGAGTGTGCCTTTATTACCGCATACGCAAAGCGGAAAGTCTGGCGGGCATGTACACTTCTCTATATATTTTGCGAAAATCTGCTTGCAGATTCGATCCTCCAAGGAGTGAAAGGTAATTACTGAAGCTCTCCCGCCGGGAGCCAGACACCTGATGCTCTGTTCAAGCGCTTCCTCCTCTGCACCCAGCTCATCATTGACTGCGATCCGCAGCGCCTGGAAGGAACGCTTAGCGGGATGGCCGCCCGTTCTCCGCGTAGCCGCAGGAATGGAAACCTTAATTAGCTCTGCCAGCTCGCCTGTTTGCTCGATCGGCGCTTGCTGTCTAGTCTTCACTATATTTTTCGCAATTTTGCGGGCGAACTTCTCCTCACCGTACCGGTCGAGAATGCGTGCAATGTCCCGCTCGTCCCATGTATTCACAATATCGTATGCCGTCAGATCGCTCTCCCTGTCCATTCTCATGTCCAGCGGCGCGTCATGATTATAGCTGAAGCCTCTCTCTGCCTCGTCCAATTGCGGACTCGATACGCCAAGATCGAATAAGATGCCGTCCACCTGCGGTACTCCGTCTGTCATCGGTACATCGCAGCCCCGAAGCTCCTGCTCCAGGTAACGAAAGTTGCTTCGTACAAGCGTTACTTTATCCATATATGGGGCAAGCCTCTTGCGCGCATTATCCAGCGCCCAGTCGTCCTGGTCGAATGCGATCAATCGTCCTCCTGCACCGAGGCGGGATGCTATTAGCTCGCTATGTCCCGCTCCTCCGAGCGTGCAATCGACGTATATGCCGTCCGGCTTGATCGCCAAGCCGTCAACCGCTTCCTCCAATAACACCGTTTTATGCTGAAACACGCATTAGTCCTCCCATTCCTATTGTCCACCTAGATGTCAGCTCAAACTTAAAAGTTAAAGTCAAAATCAACCAGCTTTTCGGCAATTTCATTAAAGGTCTGCTCTGATTGCTCATAGTAGCCTTCCCATGTCTGTTTGCTCCAGATCTCTACACGGCTGGATACGCCCAGCACCATGCAGTCTTTATCCAGCTTCGCATATTCCCTTAGATGGCTTGGTATATTTACCCTTCCCTGTTTGTCCAACTCGCATTCCGTTGCCCCGGAGAAAAAGAACCGGGTGAAAGCGCGCGCATCGGACTTCATAAGCGGCAGCGTCTTCAGCTTCTGCTCCAGTACGCTCCACTCGCTCATCGGATAGACGAATAAGCAATTATCAAGACCTCGTGTGGCAATAAAGGCTGTACCTAACGAGTCGCGGAATTTAGAAGGAATAATAATGCGCCCCTTCTCATCGATGCTATGTTGATATTCACCCATAAACATGATGCCGCTCCACCCCTTCCCCCATATGCCCCACTTTGTCCCACTTTTCCCCACCTTGTAACAGTACTTCGCCACCTAAAATAAAAATCCTGCTCCATGAGCAGGATTTTCATAAATTAATTTAGACTATTAATCATCTATTCCTAGACGCTTTATAAGGATTAGTTCTCAGGGTCCAGAAGCTTGATTCTACCCCGCAAAAAGTCCTAGATCCATAGATGGAGAAACCATTATTAACTATTCCAGCTGTCCAAGTAAGCGATTTGCTCCGGTGATAGCTTATCGATTCCAAAACCAAGCGACTCCAGCTTCAGTCTAGCCACTTGCTCATCCAGCTCATACGGAACATTGACAACCTTGCTTCCTAACGATTGGAACTGTTCGTTCACATATCGGAGGGACAACGCTTGAAGGGCGAAAGTCATATCCATAATTTCTGCAGGATGGCCGTCGCCAGCCCCCAGATTGACCAGCCTGCCGTCTGCCAGCAGATAGATACTGCGGCCGTCCTCCATTTTGAACTCCTCAATATTGTGGCGCACCGTACGCTTGCCTGTAGACATCGCTGCCAGATCCACCTTGTTCACTTCCACATCAAAGTGACCGGCATTGGAGAGGATTGCTCCATTCTTCATCACTTTGTAATGCTCACCGTGGATAACGCTGCGATTGCCTGTCACAGTAATGAACATGTCGCCATGCTTGGCCGCTTCTTGCATTGGCATTACCGCAAATCCGTCCATATAGGCTTCTACCGCTTTGATTGCATCAACTTCGGTCACGATTACCGTAGCGCCAAGTCCTTTCGCGCGCATTGCCACGCCTTTGCCGCACCAGCCGTATCCCACAACGACTACCGTTTTGCCGGCAACGACAAGATTGGTCGTACGGTTAATGGCATCAAATACGGATTGCCCCGTACCATAGCGATTATCGAATAAATGTTTGCAATATGCATCGTTGACAGCAACCATCGGGAAGCTCAGCGAACCTTCCTTCTCCAGAGCTTTCAAACGGATAATGCCTGTCGTTGTTTCCTCTGCGCCTCCGCGCAGATTAACGCCAAGCTCCCGACATTCGCTGTGAAGCAGCGTAGCGAAATCGCCGCCGTCGTCAATGATGAGATCCGGCTTCGATTCCAGCGCCTTGATGTTCAGAGCCTTTAGCTCCTCGGGGGTCACGTTGTACTTGGCGAATACAGTAATGCCGTCCTCCGCCAGCGCCGCGCACACATCATCCTGCGTGGACAACGGATTGCTGCCTGTAATCGTCACCTCCGCACCGCCTGCCTGGACTACCTTGGCCAGATAAGCCGTCTTCGCTTCCAAGTGAAGACAGATCGATACCTTCAGTCCTTTGAACGGCTGATCCTTCTGGAATTGCTTCTTGATCTCGTTCAATACCGGCATGTGGGCGCTCGCCCAATCAATCTTCAAATGACCTTCCGGCGCAAGCGTCGGATCTGCAATAATATTTTTCTCCAATAGGCTCAAAACAGTTCCCTCCAATGAGTTTCGTATGCTTATAAATAGACGATTTCGTGTCCGCCCGTACGGTCATATGGCGCGTCAAGCAGCTTGCTCAGCCATGCATCGCCGTAGCGATTCCAATAGACGACCATCGAGAGCACGCGCTCCTGCGGCTTCCTTGCCGGTAGAATAGCCGTTGCAACACGATCTAATTGTCTAATCGATGCCTCGAATTGCTTATTGTACGCATCCACCGTTTTGGATTCCATGTAGCTGATCTGCTCCAGAATCTTGGTCATATTGGTCTCTCCGAGCTTGGCAAGCCCCGCTTGTACGGTAGCCGCCATATCGACCAATGGCTTGTACATCTCCTCGAATGACGCTCTGACAGCGCCAAACTTCTCTTCGATGGCCAGTCCATCCTGTTCCTTTAACCAAGCTTCCTTGCAATCGTCGAACCGTTCCATGACATCCCTGAACGAGAGCTCGTACTTGGCCATATTTTTCGCGATAGTCCCTTCAATGAGTGTATAGGACATACGCGGAACAATGATCGGCATCTCCATGCCAAGTGTGCGGAAGGCGCCTCCTGTGAGGGCCCAATAGGCGATCTCACCCGGGCCAAGCACCGTTCCAAGCACCGGGAACAAATAGTCCTGCATCAAAGGACGGGTAAGCACATTGTTGCTCAGCAGCTCCGGCTGCTCATCTGCAATCTGAAGCAGCTCCTCAGCTGTCCACGAGGATAGTCCCTTACGGTCTTGGAAGGAGCCTTCCTTCTTATGAAGCAGTGTGCGCTCTCCACCCTTCTCCGGATGGAACAGGAACAAATTCGCGCTTCCGGGAACAACATCCGCCTGCAGAGTATATCCCAAGGACTTCACCTTATCTGCAGCAGATAGATAAGCTTGCTCCAGCTCGTCATTGCGCTCGATCAGCTTTCGGAACATGGGAGCTTCCAGTCTGCGGATCTCCGGACAATCCGCATCCAGCAATACTAGACCTTCCGATCCGAACAAGTAGCTCAGCAGTCCTGCAAACATATCCGACAGCGAAGACGCTTGCCCGGACAGATCCGTCAGCTTCTCCAGCAATTGCGGCTTAAATTCGGAATGAGGCAATGATTGCTCCAAATCGGCAATCAATTGCTCCCAAGCTTCAGGAGCGAGCACAGTCCGGCTAACCGATGTTCTTGGTCCCTCCGGTCTTGCTGCTGCAAGCTTCTTCAGCTCCTGCTCCGCTGTAATGACATACGTATGATTCGCTTCATCCCAATCATGGTCTTCGCCCGCAATCCAGAAGACGGGCACAACCTTTGTTCCAAGCTGCTCGCTTGCCGATCTCGCGGCATGTATGATGGATACGACCTTATGGATAACAAGCAGCGGGCCTGTCCAAAGACCGGCCTGCTGTCCACCAATCACAACAGGCGCACCTTCACTAATCGCTGCAATGTTAGCCAGCGCTTCTTCCGAAGCTCCCCATTTCGCCTGGTATACGCGCAGGCTATCCGCAACGGCAGCCGCATTCGCTCTTGTAGGAGTCAAGTCGCGCAGTGCAAGGGAACGGCGCTCCCAATCCCCCTCATTTCCTGCATGATAACTGTATAATTCCTCAATTCTTTCATCCGTCCGATGAATGTAAGCCTCCGTCAATGGCTGGGCAACGGGAAGACGATACGATTCTGTTGACATCATCAGCCAATCCTCCCTTATGTGTAATATTATGTTGAATGGGTGAGACAATCCGATACGGTACCCCATCTAAAAGTAACGCCAAAGTCATTGTACACAAAGAACAAGGGGCCCGTCAAAGCAAAAAAGCCCCTGCGCGACAGAGGCGTTTCTTCTATATAAAACGTTTCTTATGCTACTGTAAAAACGATTTTGCTAAGCGAGATCAACATAAACAATAGGTACAGCGCGCTTGTCACAAAAAAACTGAGCCGCCAGATCGCCCGCAAGACGCGCTTGACGTCTACGCTGCCGCGTTTGCGGAATTGGGCGTTGCCCAGCAATCCGCCCGCCAATATCATGACTAGCAATATGCCATAAAGGCCGAAGGAGCTTTTGAACATTATATTGAATAAGGCCGATACGCATAAAATAAAAAAAACAGTGGATACGTCCATTGCCATAATGAGCGCCTTTTTCCGGTTTTGGACGATCGCGCCGTAGCCGAACAGAACGATCGCAAAAGGAAGAATTGGTATAACCGCGAGTGCCGTATAAACGATTTGTATGCTATTCCAGATCGCGCCCATGCTTGTCCCCTTTCTTTATTGCATCCCTTCGAAAGATTCCACGATCGCCGTCACCGCTTCGTTCATCGGCGCCTTGAGTCCATGCGCTGCGGCCAGCTCTGCTACCGCACCGTTAATAGCGCGTATTTCCGTCTCTCTGCCCCCGCGGACGTCTGCCAGCATAGAAGAGATGTTGGCGCTTGTACGCGCGCACACCTCAAGCACCCCTTCCCAGCTGTCGCCGGGATCTTGCATCCCCGCTCTTTTCAAAATGTCTAACGTTTCGTTATGTAATGCCCGCATTATATGTACGCGCCGCTCTTGCTTCGGGAGCTCGCCATTGGTTACATCAAATAGTGCAGTAAGCGGATTGATGACCGCGTTGATCAGCAATTTATGGAAAATCCGATTATTGATCTCATTCGACAAAAAGGGTTGGAATCCTGCCTTTTGCAGAGATAATAGAAACTTTTTTTGAGATTTTGCACGTTTTTCGTCAAATACGGGGTCATTTTCAGCTCTCTCGCCAATCCATAGCTCCCCGGCCCCGGCCAATCTGACCGTCCGCTCATCCTCTCGCTTAGCCCCCATCGTTGTCACAGCTGCATAGATAGGTACATCGCCAAGTCCCGCGGCCAGCTTCTCCAGATGACCTATTCCATTCTGCAAACAAAGTATGGAAGTATGCCTATATATACGAGTCAACAGTTGAAGCTGCTGAATCAGCTCATCCTGGATTGCCGTCTGCTTGACCGCCAGAATAATCAAGCACTCCTCTGTATCTCCTGACTCCAGCGCCGTGTAGGAATGACCGCCCATGCGCTCGCAGGGTAAGTAAACCGTTCTGCCGCTTCCTGCCGTATCCCTCAAGAGAATGCCCGCATCCTTAATAAGAAGACTCTGCCTCTCTGTTCGCGTCCATAGTCTCACGGATTCCCCTGCCGATGCAAGATTGGCCGCAACCCATAGCCCGATGGCTCCCCCGCCTACAATTTCAATATGCACAGCGTCAGCCCTCCTTCGGTTGCTTGTCCCCGTATTATACACTGGGCTCTTTCGAGATGAAAAGCCCGCCGTATCATAAACGGCGGGCTTCCCTAGTATCGCTATAACTTATTCAATGCGTTCCAGATTGCCATTGGCATCCATCTTGAACCTTGGCTTTGCTTCCTCTTCACTGGACAGCACGGTCAGCCGACGCGCGCGATCCATAATTTGAATGAGCGTCTTATAGTCGTCATTCACAACGCGATAATCGGTCTGGGCGCTGCTTGCTTCCTTTGCCAGTCTCTCATTCTCGTTGCGCAGCCGGTAAAGCTCTTCTTCTTTGTCTTTCAAATCCTTCTCAAACAGCTTGATTTGCCTGGACAAATCCTGATAGGTCGTCTTCCAGCCTCTTAGGAACCGGATAACGGCATCAATGGAAAGCCCTTCGTCCAGCGTGCCTGCATCATGCTTGTATGAACGTTCTTCCGTGTCATATACCGCAAGCGATGAAACTTGGGATATGGCCGTTACAGTCTGCTTCTTCAAGTAATTGCGCTTTTGGCGCTGTTGCTTGGCAATCTGTATCGCATCCTCATAACGCTTGCGAACACAGCTGTTCCAGCGGAAGCCGCATGCGGCGGACGTACGTCCAATTCTTTCGCCCACTTCTTCGAATGCTCCAAGCTGTGTGCTTCCTTCGCGAATATGGCGTAGAGTCACCTCGGCGAGAATGAGATCATCGTCCGGACTCCACGCGTCTTGTCTAACTGCTGTCATGCAATCAAAACCTCCTAACGTAAAAGGCGCTTACTTATCTCTATGCCCTTGGTAGAGTTCATAGAATCTATTGGATACTAAATTGTATAACCAATTTTTCACATCCTCATACATGTTTAGGATGATTCATGAGCAAACTGTAGATAATGTGAAGAGGATATGTCAAAAAGTTTGCCAATTCGTCACGGTTTCAGGTTTACACTCGCATAGGCTAACGTTATAATGAAGTTTAGAAAATCGGGGCATGGTAAAAGGGGGATGTAACATGGCACGCATGTATCGGGTACTTGGCTTCTGGTGTTTAGTCATCGGGCTTATGGCTTTTGCAGGCCATATGACGGAATTCGCGCTGCTCTTCTTCGCGCAAGCCGTCGCTTTTGTATTCTTGGGGTACTTGAATTTCTCCGAAAAAACGTACATAACGATGTTCTGGGGTTATATGGCGATTTCCTTTATTGGATTCACCTATTGGTCGGTTTTCAAGATGAGCCTGCCATTCTAATAACTACAAGAACAAACAAGGCTGTCTGTACTGCGATTCCTCGCATGCAGACAGCCTTTTTCTATGTCCTCTCTAGGATCATAACCTTGAAGCTCTCGCTCATCCCATCGCTTAGCAACAGTTGCCTCACAGCCCTGTTCCGCCTCGCCTCTTCGCCAAATGGATTCGAGCCATCATGGCCGCCCAGCAGCTCCAAAATACCGTTGTCGAGCAAAAACTGCTTTTGCGTCTCATAATAAACAACGCTGAATCCCGCTTCTTCGGCCGATGAGCGAACAAATGAGAAAGACACATGAGCGGTAATATCCCGCTCTCCCGCGCCGTGAAATGGCGAATCACTGGCTAGATGACGCCAGTAAGTCATTAACGTGCCCTGCATACGATGCTCCGCTGCATATTCCTCCGCTTCATGACCGTAATCAATAAGGATGACGCGGTCACCCGCATTCAGCAGCCCGCCAAGTTGATGGAGCCACCTACGCGCGCCTGGGCACACTTCCGTTATTTGGCCATCCCTCAGCTCAATGCCATCCCGTTCCAGCCAACATAGAAAGTCGGCGTCCGATATCGGCATATCTACATAGAGAAATCCATGTCCGGGCCAAACCGCAACGCCCAGTTCCCTGTAACCCTCTCCCCTGCGAATGATCCGGTGGACAGGAAAGGCGTCTAATAGCTCATTCGCTATAAGCAAACGCGGCATCTTCACTCCCCCGGTTTCCCAATCCAATATGCACTCGCTGGATGTCCTTACCGGCGGTGAAGTCGGAATACCAGCCTGAAGATAGGATTCCTTCACTTTCGCACGATGACCGGGATGATTCTCAACAAGCTGTTGACTAAATCGGCTCTCCCAGTCCGGAACATGCCCCCGCAAGGTAGCTGCGATGCCTGCAGATAATTGCCCTGTCCCGGCCCCCCATTCAACAAGAATAACAGGGGCATCCAGCGAAGCTTGCACCTTCAAGACATACCGTGACAAGATCTCCGACATCACACCGCCTATAGCAGAGCTGGTATAGAAGTCGCCTCCCTTTCCAACTCTGGCTTCGCCAGATTGATAATAGCCGTAGTCTTCATCATACAGGCAGGTTTCCATATAATCATGAAAAGAAATACAAGGCAGCAAGTGAGCGACCTCGCCCGGCCTCTCACCCCATCCTGTCAAGCGGGAGTGAAAGATTCGATTGGCTAATCGCTCTGCAAGCGGGGTATCTGGAAAGCTTGTCATCGCTTGTTTCACCCTTTTCCAATTGTAAGATATAATAGAAATGGCTTGCGCATAAACTAGTTGGTGAGCTAGCGCTTACGAAGCGAGGTTTGCTACGCAAACCTTAAGTAATGCTTACGAAGCGAGGTTTGCTTCGCAAACCTTTTAGAGGGGAGGATGACGTTGACTGAAATCAGCATCCGCGAGCGAATAACAATCGCCCTGCTGGCTTCGCTGCTCTGCGCCTTCATCATGCTGCGGCTGCCCGTGCTCGCCGAAGAGCGTCCCGAGTCTCCTGACGATCTGCACTCGCTTCTGGAGAAAAGCCTATCTGTTGTGGAAATTGACAAGGAGATCGCCCGAATCGGACAAGAGAAGGACGCCCTTCTCCTCACGATGACAGAAGCAGAGAAGCAGCTCGCCGCACAGGAGCTTGCCATTGACGGCAAGCGGAAGCAAGCGGGAGATGTATTGCGGGCCTACTATATGGGTGAGCGGGACATGTTGTACTTTTCCTTGCTGACGATGGATTCTTGGACAAAGTTTTTCACATTACTGGACTATTTGGATATTATTATCTCGCAAGACAAGCATACCTTGAATGCATACATCGGGCAATATCGGGATTTACAGGAGCGCATAACTATGCTTGAGGGAAAACAAGCAGAGCTAGCAGCAGTGGAAGATAGACTGAATATTCAACGCGATAGAGTGTTAGCATTGGAATCCCAGCTTGAAGGCGAACTGGCCGGACGTTCGGACAGCGACCGAATTCGCCTGCTGATCGAACAGCTTACCGGGTTCTGGGAATCGACCGGATTGAAGGAAGTTCGCGCTTACTTCGGAGCGTTATCCGATTCCATGGGCAAGCTCCCGGGATGGATTCAAAACAATAAAGATTTAATGGAAATAAAGGGACTGCAATATACGATTCGCATGCCCGAAGACAAGTTAAACGAATTTCTTCGCGAACAAGATGAGCGGTTCAACGATCTCTCGTTCCGGTTCGAAGATGATAGCATAACAGCTTCCGGCAAAAGAGATCAAATTGAGATTAGCATCACCGGCCATTACAGTCTGGTCCAAGAGCCGCGCAACGGACTTCTCTTCCATGTCGACGAATTGCTGTTCAATGGATTCATGCTGCCGGATACGACGCGCAAAGCTCTGGAGGAAGAATTCGATCTTGGGTTCTATCCCGGACTCATTACGCCATTCCTCAAGGCTAAGTCGGTGGAAGTAAAGGACGGAGACCTTATTATCAAGCTGGGTGTAAGCCTGTAAAACCTCATAAAGACAAGAAAAGCGCAAATTTCGAAGGCTAATTCTAGCAACGAAACTTGCGCTTTTTCTTGTTTTATTGTATTCAGCCATCGTTTAGCCCACTGTCTCGGCTTACTTTTTTGATTCTTCTGCTGTCATCCATTGAACAAAAGCAGTTAAACGGCCCGTGTCCATGCCTGCCGCCTTCCATGTACTGGACCAATCCCTCCATCGCTTCGGCCACTCCGGATCAGGCGCTACACTGTCGATCTGAGGCGCTTTGGCGCTGAGCGCCTCCAGCCACCAATAAGGCGGCGCATCGCCTGACTTCGTAATCAGCCTCATCTGATCATACAGGGAAGGCCGCACCGGCAGCTTTCCGCCTTCTTCGAATTCCTTCAAGCTGCTGTAGGGACTTGTCATCTCCTGAATCCACAACATCGCTTCACCCTCCGAGCGACTGCCTGAACCGATAACGAAGCTTGCGCCATTAAGCCATGGATAATAAATATGCTCCTGTTCTACATTCAGCTTATTGCGAGCAGACTGACTTAAGCTATTGAGCTGTTCCCACGGCAATACGAGCATAAGCAACCTGTGCGCCTGGATTAGCTCATTCAGTTCAGAGTTGCGATGTGATGGAATCGAGGCAACCGGCCCCGTCGATTGCAGCCATACCAAACTGTCCTGAACCTGCTCAGGCAAAGCATGCAGATTAATAAGCTTCTCCTGGACACCATTCAATCTGGAGGACCAGACCAGCAACTGCTCGAACTCATCGGGGTTGAAATTCATCAGGTAACGCTCTTCTTCCGGCACAGAATCATTCGACGCTGAGGCGATCTTCTCCGCCAATGCTTGGAAAGCCTCCCAACGATCCGGCGGCTCCGACAAACCCGCCTCGGCAAGAAGTTCCTTGCTCCAGGCGACCATATACGGGTTAATTCGGTATGGAACGCCCCACAAATAACCGTTCCACTTCAGCGGCTCCATTAATCGGGGCAATTGGTCGGACAATACATCACCGGTCATCAAGCTGTCAACGGGCTTCAGCAAGCCTTTCACCGCAAGCGGAACAATCCCCCCGTTGTCTAGCAGCATCACGTCCGGTGCTGTACCATGATTGCTCATTGCAAGCAAATGCTCATATCGTCCGGCACTATTCCGCTCATTCGATATTTCAACTCGGATATGCGGATACTCCATCATAAAACGTTCCGTGCGTTCTACAAGACGAGTATAATCCGAATTAGGCAAGGAAACGTTTACATAAAGATCAGTCGATAATTGCGCGATTCGCTGGCCTCCAGCAGGCTCTATCGGTTCAACCCCGTCGGATTGGCTCACTCTATCCCAGTTCCAATTCATGGATCGCGAGAAATACAACAGCAGCAAAGCGGTAAGTAGCAATGCACCGATAATGAGCGGCACATATTTGCGAGGAGACACAGCTTTCTTCCTTTCCGGCTACCTTGGTTATGGGTATAGAATAGCAGTTTGGGGCCGACTTGTACAACCCTTATGAGCCAAAAGTATGATGATTATTCCAAAAAAACGATTTCTCCGCTCTATAGACATTGAATTTGCGAGCCTTATTAGAAAGAGTTATCCCGCCAGCAGCAGAAGCTGCTAGCGGGATAACTCTCACCCCTCGTACCTTCAACTTGCCTCTCGCGTCCCCCTACAGCAAATCGGCAGCATGCTGCGCCAGCTTGGAGCGCTCTCCCTTCTCCAGCGTCATATGCCCGCTGATGTTCTCTCTTTTGAACTTCTCCACAATATGCGTCAGACCGTTGCTGATGGAATCCAGATAAGGATGATCGATTTGTCCGGGATCACCCATTAATACGATTTTGCTGCCTTCCCCGACACGCGAGACGATCGTTTTCACTTCATGCTTGGTCAGATTTTGCGCTTCGTCAATAATAATAAATTGGCCCGGTATGGAGCGGCCTCTAATGTATGTCAAGGCTTCGACTTGAATGCTGCCCATCCCCATCAATATTTTATCGATATCCCCTGCTTTTTTCGTGTCGAACAGAAACTCCAGATTATCATAGATGGGCTGCATCCACGGCCGCAGCTTCTCCTCCTTCTCACCAGGCAAATAACCGATATCCTTCCCCATAGGCACCACCGGCCTTGCAATCAATAACTTCTTATACTTATGCTCATCCTCGACCTTCAGCAAGCCTGCCGCCAAGGCCAGCAGCGTCTTGCCCGTGCCGGCTTTGCCGGACAAGGTCACGAGCGGAATATCATCGTTGAGCAGCAATTCCAGCGCCATTCGCTGCTGCGCGTTGCGGGCAGTTATTCCCCATACCGGATCATTGCTCAAAAAAAGCGGCTCCAGTCGTACACCGTCTTGGCTAACCTTGAGCAGAGCCGATTTGGAGGTTCCCATCTCGTCGCGTAAAATTACAAATTCATTCGGGCTAAGCCGATCCTTTAACTGCAAATGATTAACGCTCAGAAACCGATAAGAATAAAACTCATCGATGATGGAGGGATGGACATGCAGCGTGACATTGCCGGTATACAACTCGGAATGATCCACGGTGCGGTCGGACAAATAATCCTGCGCTTCCAGTCCAAGCACATCAGCTTTAATCCGAACAAGCACGTCCTTGCTGACAAGTACGACGCTTCTTTTCTCCTCTACCTTCTCTTGCTCCATATGATAATTGAGAGCAACTGCCAGAATACGATTGTCATTGGACATCTCGCCGAACATCTCATGCACGCGCACAAAGCTGCGATGGTTCAACTCCACTTTTAGCAAGCCGCCTCTAGGAAGCGCAATTCCTTCGTGCAAATGTCCCAGTTCCCTCATATTATCAAGCAATCTCGATACGGATCTGGCATTACGGCCTAGCTCGTCGGCAAGCCTTTTTTTTGAATCAATTTCTTCCAATACGATGGCAGGGATGATTACCTCATTGTCGTCAAAGGCAAATAGCGATTGAGGATCATGGAGCAATACGTTTGTATCGAGCACGAATATTTTATTCATGAGAACCCTCCCGGCGTCGAATATACTTCCGCATACATAGCGTCAGATGGCAGCGGACACACTAGTGTACAAGCGAATTGCGCGACACACACTGATAAAGAGGTGGCATACATGTACAAATGGTTAACAGCGGCAATCGTCATAGCGTTACTCGCTACAGGCTGTGGCGCGCGAAACGAGACATCACCCTCTCCGCAAAATGATCGCCGCTATCAGGCAGCACAGAATGGCAGCGGCAAGAAGCTCATAGAAAATCGCAGCGAAGTCGAGTCCCATCTGGAAGAGCTCGCCAAAGGCGTGGACGGCGTAGAGAATGCTCATTGCGTCATTGTAGGCAATACCGCTATTGTAGGCATCGATGTCGATGGCTCCTTGGAGCGCTCCCGGGTCGGCACAATCAAATATTCAGTAGCCGAGGCGTTCCGTAACGACGAATATGGCGTAGACGCATTTGTCACGGCCGACATCGACATTGCCAATCGGATAGAGGAGATCGGCAAAGACATTCGTAACGGTCATCCATTCTCCGGATTTGCAGAAGAGCTGGCCGACATTATGGGACGCCTGGTTCCTCAACTCCCGCGCGATATCGTGCCTCCCGACAATGAGCTCGATGACAGCAACGGGATGACGGAAGCTGAACCCGAGGGCGAGGAATCCCGGGATGATGCACAAGGTGAAGTGCTCAAGGAAAACAGCCTGACCAAGCCAGCTCCTTCCCGCTCACGTTAAGAAACGGTAAAGCCCCTCAAAAGACGCAAAAAGCCTAGTGATCTAATCACTAGGCTTCTACACATGTGCCAATATGCATGGCATTATACTTGTCCCCAAATTTCCCTTTGGCAATAGAAATGACAGTCAACTGCTTGCTCCAAACATTCGTATCGTCAGGTTGCGGATCTACCGCGATGATCGGATTCTCCATCCGCATACCCTCCTTCTGAATCGGCATTCAAAAGCAGCTGCTTAGCTCCTATTATAGCTATAATATGACCGATAGTCTACGGTCATTCAGCCATTTTTGCTTGAAGAGCCGCCTTGACCTTCGCAAGACTGGCCTCATCCACATAAACGTTCGGACTTCTCCATACCCCTTCAAGGGACAGAAACTCGATATCACTGCTTCTGACGGAATAATACGTTTCGATCATCCGGGTAATTTCCTGCCTTTGCATATCAGCGGAAATGTTCTTCCCTACAGCATCGATGACACTGCCAATCTTGGTTATGCCGCCCAAGCTGACGAGTTTGTCCACGATCGCTCCAATCACTTCTGTCTGACGGCGATTGCGGTCGAAGTCGCTGGACATGTTCTTGCCGTCATTCGATTTCCGGTAGCGGACGAAATCAAGCGTTTCTTTGCCATCCAGCTCCCTAATGCCAGGCTGCAGATCAATATTTGTGCCATCACGCGTATCCTTGTACTTCATTCGCATGTCTACATTGACTGTAACTCCGCCTAGAGCATCCACGACATCGGAAAAGCCCTGGAAGTTGATCATGGAGGCATATTTGATATCAATATCAAACAGCTTGCCCATCACTTCCTTGACCGCCTTCTTCGCTTCCAGATCAGCCGCTTCCTTCTTCATGCCCTTATCACGTGTAGCGACAACGTAGCTATCCGCATAGAAGCGATTCGCCTTCCGTGCGCGGTATCCTTCCACATCGACATATGTATCACGAGGAATAGCAACGACGGTCGCTTTTTTCGTTACCGGATTAAAAGCAGCTACCATCATAACGTCGGTGTTTAGGCCCCCGCCGTGGTCGCGTGAATCAATGCCCATGAGAACAAAGGCGACCGGCTTCTGTTTGACAGACTCCGTAATCGGAACGGGCGTGGCTTCCGGATCATTCACAGCGATCGTATCGATAGCGTCCGATGTCTTCAGTGCCACCACAACGATAAGCGCCGCAGCCGTAAGCAGCAGGCCGAACAAAAGAAAAAAGAACACTCTTAACAGAGGTCTTCTTTTCTTCGACTTCTTCTCCTTCCCCGATTTGGTTGAGGGAGATTTGCGCCCACTTGAACGCGGTGGCAATGAGTTCGGTTGTTGGCTCATCCTTTCACCTTCAAGCTTCGTTATATTTGGGATTTGCAATGATGTCGTGAAGCAATTGTTCCCCGGTTTCCCGGGGATACATCTGCAGTTTCATACGGCCATCCTTCTCGTACCGGACGTGGATCATTGTCTCGTCAATCCTTTCAATATCAAAGGATGCAAGACCATGATCCTCCCGCAAAATTTCCTCGAAAAAAGCAAGAGTGTCGCGCGCAGCACCATCATCTTGTCTCGCATCGGCGACCAGCCGGATTTGAAGCCAATTGAACAGCGCGTCCTGGAGTCTCATTGTCCTTGCTCCGCGTTGTGCGATTCGGTGCCGCCTGTCTTGCCCTTCTTCCACTTATCATACATCTGACGGCCTCTTAGCATCAGCATCAAGAGGACGGCTACCGCCATACACTGAATGATCGGCAGCTTGTCGACCTGCATAATCATCAGGACGAACGAACCTATCGCCATTACAATATAGACCATAATTTCCTTCAGGATCGGCAGTTTCGCCTGAGGGCGAAATACCGAGTTGAAGATATAGATCGTAAATGCCAATATCAGAATATAGGAGACAAGCTTATGCTCGCTCAGCCATTCCTGCATCTTACCTACCTCCTAACGCAAGTTACCAGCTTGCGAAACAAACGTCACTTATCAAACCAACAGCTTTCTTATACGCCGGCTTGGGACATTTTGCGATGCTTCTCAGCGCGCTCGCGCTCGCTTTTCACAAGAATCTTTTTACGCAGACGGATCGACTTCGGCGTAATTTCGCAATATTCGTCATCATTCAAATATTCCAGAGCTTGCTCCAGGGAGAAGATAACCGGTGTTTTCAGCTTGACCGTATCATCCTTGCCCGCAGAACGAACGTTGGATAATTGCTTCTCTTTACAGATGTTGACGATGATATCGTTATCGCGGTTATGCTCGCCAACGATCATGCCTTCGTAAATTTCAGCGCCCGGCTCCAGGAACATCAAGCCGCGGTCTTCAACACCCAGCATGCCGTAGAACGTAGATGTGCCGTTCTCACTTGCCACAAGCACGCCTTGGTGACGGCCGCCTACGCCAGTGCCAGCCAGCGGTCCATAGCTGTCGAACGCATGGTTCATGATGCCGTAACCGCGAGTCAGCGTCAGGAATGATGTACGGTAACCGATCAGACCGCGTGCCGGAATAATAAACTCCAGACGCACTTGACCGTTGCCGTTGTTAATCATGTTTACCATCTCGGCTTTGCGTGTGCCCAGACTCTCCATGACTGCACCCATGCTCTCTTCCGGAACGTCAATAAGCAGTCGCTCGTATGGCTCTTGCTTGCTGCCGTCGATTTCCTTCACGATAACTTCAGGCTTCGATACTTGCAGCTCATAGCCTTCACGACGCATGTTCTCAATCAGAATTCCAAGATGCAGCTCGCCGCGTCCGGATACGACAAAAGCGTCAGGGCTTTCAGTCTCTTCGACGCGAAGCGCAACGTCAGTCTCCAGCTCTTTGAACAAGCGATCACGCAGCTTGCGGGACGTTACCCACTTGCCTTCGCGACCCGCAAACGGGCTGTTGTTAACCAGGAATGTCATTTGAAGCGTTGGCTCGTCAATTTTCAGGACTGGCAATGCTTCCGGATGTTGAGGGTCGGCAATCGTCTCGCCGATATTGATTTCACGAATACCTGCAATCGCTACGATATCGCCAGCGCCTGCTTCTGCAATTTCGACGCGCTTCAAGCCTTGGAAGCCAAACAGCTTCTCAATTCTCGCCTGCTTCGGCTTTCCATCACGATCGATTACAGCTACCGGCTGGCCTTGCTTGATTGTACCGCGGTTAACGCGACCAATCGCAATCCGGCCCAAATATTCGTTAAAGTCAAGAAGAGTAACGAGGAATTGAAGCGGCTCTTCCACATTTTCAGTCGGGGACGGAATGTGGTTTACGACGGTATCGTACAACGCCATCATATTGTCATCCTGCTTCTCAGGATCAAGGCTGGATGTACCCATGAGCGCCGATGCATAGACAACAGGGAATTCAAGCTGTTCGTCGTTCGCTCCCAGTTCGATGAACAAGTCGAGAACTTCGTCAATAACTTCAACAGGTCTAGCGTTCGGACGGTCGATCTTGTTCACAACTACGATAGGCGTAAGCTGATGCTCAAGCGCCTTGCGCAATACGAACTTCGTCTGCGGCATGCAGCCTTCGAATGCGTCAACGACCAGCAATACGCCGTCAACCATTTTCATAATCCGTTCAACCTCGCCGCCGAAGTCGGCATGGCCCGGTGTATCCACGATGTTAATCATGTAGTTTTTGTACGTGATTGCTGTGTTTTTAGCCAAAATCGTAATGCCGCGTTCCCGCTCCAGATCGTTGGAGTCCATCGCGCGCTCTTGCACGGCTTCATGTTCTCTGAACGTACCCGATTGTTGAAGCAGTTTGTCAACCAGTGTTGTTTTGCCGTGGTCAACGTGTGCAATGATTGCGATGTTGCGTAAGTTCTCTCTTGCTTGCATAAGAAATAATCCACTCCAATTGTTTTTAAATTAACCTTAAGTGACCTGATCTACCAGCGCTTGCGCGTCCCGAACATCATCCAGGCTCCGGCCGCAATGAACAGCGCCGCAATGAGATATATGCCCCAGCTCCACATCAGAATGAGCACGAGGAACAGAACCGACGCGACTGCGAGCGCGATGGATGCCGTGAACACAACCCGCGGCACGGAAGCCCCGCCGAACATGTAGTATTCATATAACCCTGCGGCAAAGCCGAAGATGAACATCGGCCATAGATACTTTAAGCTATCCCATCCAAAAATGTTGCAAATGATAAACAGCAGTGCGTATACTACGAGCATTCCGCCAGGAACCAGCATGACGGCCGGAATCACTCTGCCGAAATAAAGCACATGAAGCAGTACCCCTGGTATCAGAACAAGCAACGGCCAAAATATCGCACCCAAAAAGCCGAACACACCTATTTTGCCCAACAAGATAACGACCCCAGCTAACAGCAGGATAATTCCAGCGGAATATTTGTTAGTAGGCATATCCATTCCGCTCCTTACAACATCGATCGTATAGACAGACGAAAGACGCCAGTTTTTTTATCTTTATTAGTTTAATGGAACTGCGGCAAAAAAACCAGTAATCTGTCGAGAGATTCACAAAAAAAAGCAGAACCAAACAAAAAACAGCGATTTATCGCTGTCTCTGCTGTCGGGAAAGTCTTAAATATCAGACTACTTAAGGAAGCTGCATTTAGAAATAAAAGCGTTCTGAGCTTCGAATTCCCACCCATTTGGCACGATTAGTTGTTTGTGGTACTCCTGCATCGCATATTCTAAACCGTCTGACAAAACGCCCATATCGAACTTGTCTCCCTTGTCGAACTTGTCGTCCTCAGCGATATTCCGACCGTTTTTTCAATACGGCCAGGATGACCACCAGCGGCACACACAGCAACGGAATGAGCTGATCCAGCGTCTGATTGCCATGGAATACAGCCGTATGGAGGCCGGGATCCTTCATCAGCATCTCGCCTGCGGCAAAGGCTAGCAGCCCCGCTCCAATATAGGCCAGCGCCGGAAATTTGTTCAGCAAGCTTCCTAACAATTGGCTGCCCCAGATAATCATCGGTATGCTTAGCGCAATCCCGAGCAAAATAAGAACAAGATCACCGTCAGCAACCGCAGCGATCGCAAGCACATTGTCCAGGCTCATAATAAAGTCGGCCGTCACGATCGTCCATATCGCATGTCCCAGCGTCGCCACGCGCTTCACATGATGGGACTCTGCCGCAGCGCCAGCGTCGCCCAGCAGCTTGACCGCGATATACAGCAGCAGAATAGCGCCTGCCGCTTGCAAATATGGAATTTGCAGCAGTTGCAGCGCAACAATCGTCAATACGCATCGCAGCCCCACAGCGACGAATGCGCCCCACCAGATCGCCTTCTGGCGCTGTCCGGGCGGCAAATGCTGGCTTGCCATCGCAATGACAATAGCGTTGTCTCCACTAAGCAATACATTAATTAAGGCGATTTGCAGAAAAATAAAAATGCTGTCCACGATCGATCTCCCCTCTCATAAAAGGGGTATGAACAAGCTATGGGGAATATGTCCAAAAATCCATCTTCACGAAATTCCTTATTTATTGTAGACTGCAATAAGCAAGCATAGAGATAGAGAGGAGGAAATAATACATGGACTTTTTCACGGTCGAATTTTTCACCGCCCTGTTGACTATCGTATTCATCGACCTTATTCTGGCCGGGGATAATGCCATTGTCATAGGTTTGGCGGCGCGCAAGCTTCCGCAGCACCAACAGAAGAAAGCTGTCATTTGGGGCACTGTCGGAGCCGTCGGCATTCGCGTCATCGCAACGCTGCTTGTTGTTCAACTGCTCTCCGTCCCTTGGCTCAATCTGGTGGGCGGCCTGCTGCTCCTCTGGATCGCGTTCAAGCTGCTTGTTCAGGAAGACAGTCACGATAACATCAAGGCAGGCAACACGCTGTGGCAATCGATCCGTACCATCATTATCGCAGACGCAGCAATGGGCATCGACAACGTTATCGCAGTCGCAGGCGCGGCAAAGGGCTCCTCTCATAGCGAGCATGAAATGATACTCGTCATTCTCGGCTTGATTATCAGCGTTCCGGTCGTTGTCTGGGGCAGCACCCTATTCATTAAACTCATCAATAAATTCGAGTGGATCGTCTATATCGGCTCCGCCGTACTAGCGTATACCGCCGCCAAAATGATTACACATGAGAAGCAATTCCACGGTGCTTTGGATGAAAACAAACTTATCTTTTGGTTGTTTATCATCATCGTAATTATTCTAACGGTCGGCTCAGGATATATGGTCAACAAAAGGAAACAAGCTTCCGCAGCACAGAAAAGCAGCCAGTCCCACTAAGGGATGGCTGCTTCTTTATTTGAATTCTGGGTTCTCGCTCGATTCCTTAGAACCACTCGTCTTCTTCAGAAGATGACTCCGTTGACTGTGCGGAACTCGTTTTGCGGGGAGAAAGAAACATATGCTCCGTTCCATTGATCGCATCTTCAATCATCGTGTCCAGATTGGCGATGCCTGCCTCGACATTCTCCACGATACGGATATTGGGATTCGTGCTTGGCGACTTCGGCAAAAACAGGGTGCAGCAGTCCTCGTAGGGAAGAATGGAGGTCTGGAATGTGCCGATCTTCTCCGCCATGGCGATAATTTCGCTCTTGTCCATCATAATGAGCGGTTTTAGCATTGGCAGTTGGGCAGCTCTCCCAATGACATTCATGCTCGGCAAGGTCTGACTTGCCACCTGCCCCAAGCTTTCGCCGGTTACGATACCGAGCGCGCCGCTTTTGGCTGCCAGCCCTTCCGTAATCCGCAGCATCGCTCTGCGCATAAGCGTAATGATCAGATTGTCCTGTCCAGCCTGCGCAAGCGTCGTCTGAATTTCTGTGAACGGCACAAGATGCAGCTTCAGCGGAGCTCCGCTGAAGTAGGATAGCCGCTTAGCAAGCGCGACGACTTTATCCTTCGCCTGCTCGCTTGTGAACGGGTAACTGTGGAAGTGGACCGCTTCGAGCTCCAGCCCTTTCCGCAACGCGAGCCAGCCCGCCACGGGACTGTCGATGCCGCCCGATAGCAGCAGCATTGCCTTGCCGTTGGAGCCGAAGGGGAAACCTCCAGCCGCAGGAATGACCTCACAGAATAAATAAGTAGCTTCCGCCTGAATATCAACCTTCAATTCCACTTCAGGATTTCTTACATCGACGCTCAACTCGGGGAACGCCCGCAAGATATGGGCGCCGACGAGATGATTCATTTGCTGCGACTGGTGCGGGAAGCCCTTCCATGCCCGTTTCACGCTTACCTTGAATGTCTTCGGCGGTGTCTTCAAGGAATTCATCAACGTCATCGCCGTCGCCCGTATCGCCTCAAGCTCCGATTCGGAGCTGATGACCGGACTAAGCGATATGATGCCGAACAAGTCCTTCAGCCTGTCCGCAATCGGCTCATAAGGCTGACCGTTCAGTTTCACGTACAGCCGTCCGAATGTCTTCCAGTACGTTACGCCTTTGAATGGAGTCAGCGCGTTCTTCACCTGGCGGTGCATCCGCTTCTCAAATTGGTTGCGGTTTCGGCCTTTCATAATCAAATCGCCATAGCGAAGTACAATCTGGTCGTATATCAATGTTGGCTACCCCTCTCAAGCGGCTTTAATTGTGCAATAACATCCGTCAGAGCGGCAATCAGCCGCTCCACATGCTCTTCCCTATGCTCGTCCCCGAAGCTGATGCGAACGCCTCCTGAAGCATGCTCAGAACTGGCGCCTATCGCAAGCAGCACCCGGCTTGGCTTGTTATCCTTCGAGGAGCAGGCGGATTTCGTCGAAGCTATTATACCATGCTGCTCCAACATATGAACGATCACTTCCGGCTTCATGCCGGGATACGAGAAATGAACGATATGGGGCGCTAGCGGCTTCGCGCCGTTTAGCCTAAACTCCGGTCTTGTCTCGATGAATGCCCGCAGACGGCGGGTAAGCTCGTACATCTTCTCCGCTCGCTTCTCCATACTCTGGAGCGACATACGGAGAGCCTTCGACGAAGCGACGATAGCCGGTACATTCTCTGTCCCTGCACGGAAGCCTCCCTCATGGGAGCCGCCGGAAGACAGTGCATGCAGCTTCACTCCATCTCGCACATAAAGCCAGCCGATCCCCTTCGGTCCGCGCAGCTTATGGGCAGAGGCGCTGACCAGATCAATTCCCCACGCTTCCGGATCGAGCGGCATCTTGCCCAGGCTTTGAACCGCATCGACATGAAATAGGATCTGAGGATAATCGCGAAGCAACTCCCCAATCTCCTGAATAGGCTGAACTGTGCCGATCTCGTTGTTCACATGCATAACCGTAACCAGAATGGTTTCATCCGTCAGCGCAGCTCGCACCGACTCAGCTGACACATGCCCGGTCTTGCTTAAAGGCAAATACGTGACCTGATATCCCTCGGAAACCAGTTGCTTAAGCGCTTCATGCACGGATGCATGTTCAATACCGGAAGCAATAATATGATTGCCGCGCGAACGATAGTGCCTGGCTGCGCCCTTTAGCGCCAAATTATTCGACTCTGTGCCGCCGGAGGTGAACAGCCAGCTCCCTCTCGACGTACCGAGCAATTCCGCTACCAGCGACCGGGAACGCTCGATCAGCTTCGCCGCCGCCACGCCTCCAGCATGAAGGGACGAGGGATTGGCATAATGCTTTCTCATGACTTCCATCATGGCAGTCATAACCTCTTCATACGGCGGTGTTGATGCGCAATGGTCGAAATATAACAATCGTGATCACCCTTTCCTCGAAAAAAAAGAAGAGATCGCGATTCTGTCGCAGCGGGTGCGACCCGTGAATCGTGATCTCGATACGTTAAAGTATAGCCTGCTGCACTTTACCGATATAACGTTGCGTCTCCGCGGGCAGTTCATTCCACTTTGCCAGCAGCTCCTCTTGCGAAGAGATGCCCAAGCGGTCGATTCTGCCGGGTCCTGCGTTATATGCCGCAAGCGCCACCGCTTCTTCTCCTCCATACTTCCGCAGCAGCATGGCCAAATATCTCGTGCCGCCTTCAATGTTCTGCACAGGATCGAAGGAGTCCGTCACGCCAAGTCCTCTCGCCGTTCCGTCCATCAGCTGCATAAGTCCTTTGGCGCCCGCATGAGACTGGGCTAGCGGATTGAAGCTCGACTCCGTTTGGATAACGGCTTGAATCAGAGAAGGAGATACGCCGTACTTGGCCGAAGCATTCTGGATCAGCCCCGCGAAGGGCGACGACGAATCGAAGCTTCCTGCCTTATCCATCAGTGTTGATGCCGAATTTACGGGAGAGATACTAAAGGATGCCAGTTGTTCCCACAGGGTATCCGACCAGACCGGAACTTTCCCGGAATTATCAGGTTCGCCTTGTGAGCCGGCAAGCCGGGACGTCAAGATCGTATCGAATGGCGAGACGTTCTCATCGGATGAGCCCCTCGCCGATTTTTTTGAATGAGCTCCAAAGTCTAGCTTCGGCGCCAATTGCGCCTGCAATAACGCCTTCATAGAGCGCGGGTCGATACTCATGAATGATGCCCCCTAACATAGTCAGAAAAATCGCACATGAGTTTTATATCGGTATTCATTGTACATCTTTTTAGCCCTTGCGGCTAGTCCTCCCTAATTCACTTATCATAAGAAGCATTCTGCCCCGCAATTTGCGGAACAGAATGCTTCTGTTATTCTTTGCGCAGGACCGTCATTTCCTCCAGAAGCACCGATTCCGATGGTTGCTCAGAGGTCTGCCACTTGTTGTTAATCCAAGTCATCGCGAAGGACAATCCGCCAAGCACTAGCAGAACGAGTACTTTGAACAAGGCGTCCTTGCCGCTCAAATCCATGAAAATCGCTTTAATCGCCACAATGACGAGCACTGCCGTACCGAACCATCTGAATGTCCGTTCCTTATAATAGGCTCCCCACAGCATGAGAAGCAGAGCATATACAGCCCAGACAACGGACAAAGTCAGATCCATATAGAATCGTGGCGCATCCACTAAATATTCGGTAAAGACGTTCTGGATTTGTCTAGCCATCAGACCGCCTACGATCAGATGCGAAGCAAGCGCAAATATGCGGGATAGGACGCGGTTGGTCGTAGCCGCGAAAGCGTCGAAATTCAGCTTCCGGGCATAGAAGAAGCCAAGCGTCGCCAGCAGCATCCAGGCGATTGCGCCCCAGTTCAGAAACGGAATGTAGACGCCGAACCATTCGCCGCGCGGAGTCCACCATGTCACGATGTACCAGAAGACACCCACATAGAGCCAGATAATGATGCCCAGAATGGTCGGTATAATCCACCTCTTCACATAACCCAGCGCCGTCAGCATACAGGCGTAAGAAGTCCACATCAGGACATTGAACAATATGCCCTCTCCGAAGCTGTTGATCGACATGAGCAGCAGCAGTACCCCGCCTAAGCCGAAGGTGACAGAAGAAGCCGACATCTTTCCATTAAGCCTGTAGATCGTTACGCCTGCAAGAAGATAGACTAGCGCGATGAAAGCCAGCACGAAGCCGTAATCCAGGTCGCCATGCCATATGACAAGTGCCCAGATACCGAAAATAATACCGTTCGCCGCGCTCAAGTACAGATCCAGCCCGTCAAAGCTTAGTTTGTTCTTCCACGATGATGCCATAAACGCAATGGTATAGAACAAGAATGCAGCCAATGCGTAACGAATCGGCATGCTCCACAAGCCGTCCATCGAAGGCCAGAAGTGGAGAAAATAGACCGTATACATGATCCAGGTGCCCGCAAAGCTTACGATTCGCAGCTCTAGCCAGTTCTTGATTATACTAAGATAGAAAAACGCCGCATTCAGCACGAACAAGTAAAGGAACAGCGTGAACACTTGATCCGTCTCCGGCCGCATCAGCAGAGGCGCAAGCAAAGCTCCGATAATCGCTACGTTCATCAGCATGCGGGAATCAAATCGGTACGCATATACCGTAATGCCGATCGTTACAGCCGACATGCCCAGCAAGACAAGCATTGGCTCCCATAAATCATAATAAATGCCTGCAAACGAGAACGTCGCATACAATACGCAAACACCGATCCCCAGCAAAATTTCTCCCGTAATGACGAGTTTCGGACGCTGGGCCAGCTTGCCCCCTGCTACACCGAGTCCCGCTCCGGCAAGCAAGCCGAATCCAATCTTCATCGCATCCGATATCCAGCCGCGATCCACCGAATATTGAAACAGTGTTACAAAAGCGGCAACGATAAAGATAGCGCCAAGCAGCGAAGTCCAATGTTTCTTCAACAAATTAATCATGTCGTCTTCCTCCCGTTTATCCAATACACACATTGTGATACTCCGTATAAAATCAGGCATAACAAGACCGCGACAGCTTCCAGCTGGAGCAAATACCACGGCCATGGAGCAAGCAGGTCAAGCATGGAAGCTGTTGCGGGCTTGCGAGCCAAAAACATGAAGTTCGTCGTTCCGGTGGCCAGATTGACAATAGCGGCAGGAATCGCCAGCGCATGCAGCCATATCCACGCTCCAAAAGCGGATCGCAGCGTTGGCCTGTATTTCTCTACCGTCATGAGATATACCGCTGAGGAGATAATGCCGATATGTGCGATAAAGAAATGAAAATATCTGAAATGCGGAAATGCTACATCCAGGTTGGGCGTAGCCAGCGCTTGCAGCGCACCCAACGTCCCGAGGAAATAGATGATACTGTACAGCCCCCGAATCTGGAAAGCGAGCCCGGCCGCCGACAGCAGGAGCGTCAGACTGCAAAGCTGGAATGGAAGCGATCCTGCCCCCCAGCTCCCCTCCAAAACATAAGAGGTTTGCAGCGCAATCTCGCATGCAACCAACAGTCCCGCCAATCCGAAGCGGAAGATTCGGCCTCCTCGCTCTCCCCGCAGCCGCTTGCGGCTTAAAGCGATTGCTGCAAATACCAAGATGGCAAACACTACTGCCGCCATATGCTGGACTGAAAACATCTCGAACAATATCAGCCACCCCGTTCACAAGTTTTCCAAACTTTAGTACCTGGCCTCAATCACATCTTACAATATTTTCATAAAAAAAGTAGTACCAATTTCACATGGTACTACTTTCGGTGATCCTTTTGATCCAGGAGCCCCATATTCTTCACTTTGGCAGCTGCTTCCTTCGAGCCGTCCACTCCAAGCTTCTTTAGAATATGATTTACATGGTTTTTGACCGTTCGTAATGTAATGAACAATTTATCCGCAATTTGGGGCTGTGAGTAGCCCTCCTGAATTAATCCAAGCAATTGCAGCTCGGAAGGTGTAATGAGGTCGCTTACCTTCTTCACCTCGAACTCTCGCTCCAGCGCCTTCAGCCTCTTGAATTCCTCGCGCAGCTGCTCCGCTGCCTCCGGACTGATCGGCGACTGCTTGCGGTACGCTTGACGAATAGCGTCAGGCAAGCGTTCGAAGCTGCTCTTGATCTGATAGTCGATCGCACCTGCATGGAAGGATTGCAGAATAAGTTCCTTCTCCTCCATCGAGGTCAGCATAATAATGCGTGCTCCTGTGGACAGGGAGACCTCCTCCGCCAGCAGGATGCCCTCGGGGCGACCATCGAGCATGATATCCATTAATATAACGTCCGCTGCTTCCTCTGCGTCATGCAACGCCATACGCAGCTCGCTTCCGCTGGATGCTGTCCAGATCAGCTTAAAGTCTGCCTCTCCCGCCAAATAGTCGGCAAGCCCTCTTCGCCAGTCTGGATCATCTTCTACGATTCCGATACGAATCGCCTTATTCATTGTATTCGCTCCTCTGTCCGTGCAGGATGATATTCAGCCTGCAGCGCTTTTTTGGGGAAGGAGAAATAGAAGGAGGTTCCTTCGCCTTTTTTGCTGCGCATTTGAAGCGTACCCTTATGCTTCCTCATTACATGCAGCGTGTAGGGCAAGCCAAGCCCAAAGTTATGTCCCGTTCGCTTCGTTGTATAGAAGGGATCGAACGCGCTCATTCGCAGCTTGCGATCCATACCGGGCCCAGTATCCGTCAACTCCAGAATGAGCTCACGCTTGGTCTCCGTCAGCGTGACCGTGAGCACGCCCTGTCCGTTCATCGCTTCAATAGCATTCATAGCGATATTCGTCACCGCCTCGGCTGTCTGGGCTCGGTCGATGGTACATATCCAGCCTCTCGCCATCGAGACATGAAGCTGTATCGCTCCAAGCGACGGCTCCAGTGCGCGCAGCGCATCTTCCACCACTTCGGCCAGATCCCCCCGCTCGGGACGAAGCTGCAAATCCTCCGTTCTCCGATGGACTCGGCCCACCATCTCCTCCATATGGCGGGAAGCCGACAGCACCGCCTCCACATCTGCCAGAAGCTCCTCTTGTGAAGTCTGGATTGCGTATCGCTTCATTTTCTCGCCGAACAGCCGCAGCTTGCCGGCATCGTTCTTGATCGCATGATTAAGCATCGCCGTGCCAGAGGTTACAGCGCGAAGCGTGGAATCATACCTTTTGCGATCAATGAGAATGCGAATCCCCATAAATCCGTATGTAAATAATCCGAGCACGAACACGATAGTGCCCAGCCCCACAATCCACGTATTATAAACCCACATCCGCAGCATGCCGACGCTCGGCATAATGTAATTCAACACCATGGCGAACAGCACCGGGGGCAAGACCGCAAAGCATACGAGCCAGTGCGTCCGCGCAATCGCCGTAGGCGGAACCCGCTTGCTCAGTACCAAGCAAGCTCCTGCAGCGATATAAGGTACCGCCCACCAGACGACAATGTTAAATGTAATGGGATGATACGTGTTGTATCCCGGCGTGAACAGCGTACACAACACAATCGGAATAAGCAGCAGCCAAGGAAGCGTCCGCGCATAGACGCGTTTCAGTGCAAGACCGCGATAAGATATGGCGAACAACAGGAAATAATAGGGCACAAAGTAGTAGGAGAATACAGAGGAGAACGCTTGCAATCGATACAAGAGCCGTTGAATGCCCTGCCCTGCGCCTTGCTCAATCGCATAAGGTACCCAACTTAAATCCAGCAGCGCCGCAAGCGCTCCGGCGCCCCCGCTGAATGCGAGTGCGCCAAGCCGCCTGTTCACGGCGGAACCCGGATCAGATAGCCATACGATGCTGGCTACGGTCCATAACGCAAAGAAGACAAATAACATGCCCCGGCTCCTTCAATAAGAATCATAATTCCTTCACTTCTATTGTAATGGGCGACCATTCCGCAATGACAGTCTGACCGTGTGCGGATACACTGCCCTCCGGCGTCAAGTCTTTCTCTGTCATAATGCCGAGCGCCACAGTAAACTCATTAAATTTCACAGGTGCATGTCGCTCACGGCGCACCTCTGTTCCATTCACGTAGAACACAACCTCGTCATTCGGCCGATTATACGTAATCTTATACGTATTGAACTCTCGCGGCTGGAATCCTTCTTTTTCTTCCTTAAATACGCAAAAATATTTAGTCCCCTCGCTCTCTGGCACTTGCACGCCCGGGAAAGGCAGTACGGCATATACGCTGGCATACTGGTCGTTGCCGACGAAGAAGTCCAGCGCGCCTCCCGTCGTAAAGTCAAGCAAGTTCAGGGACACATATCCGTCGTAGAGATCGCCTGGTGCCGTGCCTGCCGTTCTGGCACGAATCTGAAGCTCGAAGCTGATCTCGCCGGACTCCGGCACCTTTACAGATTCGTTGGAATAATACATATGCTTGGCGTTGTCCAAAATTTGCACCTTGTCGTTGGCGCGGCTAATAGCGGCACGGACATACAAGATGCCGTTGCGGACAATAACGACTGCCTCCGGCTCCCGATACTTCCAGAACGTCCCATCGGGCAACTGGAACCCGCCGATCTTCCAGGTTGCTCCTTCATCCAATATCGTATAGAAATCCCCTAATGTCCATGTATCGCTCATCGATAACCCTTCTTTCTAAGTTGGTGGTCGGAATGGATTAATGCAGAGATCCTTGGACGATCAACGCCACGATTAAGATAGCGCCGCAGCGAACCGTCGCCTTCAAGGAAGCGCCCATCAGCGGCAAGTACGCCACAGACGGATTATGAGAACCTAATCGGCCGTAGACCAAGTAGATCGGAATAACCGTCAAGAGGGCAAGCAAGGCATAGATGGGAAGTGCGCCCGCAGCAACACACAGAATAAGCGCCGCATAAGCCAAAATCATTAGCATGCGAGAGAACCGGAGCGCCCGCTGCTCGCCCCATACCACAACAAGCGTCTTCTTGCCTGCCTGACGATCCGCTTCCCAATGCAGAAAGTGGTGATTGAACAAAATAAGTGTTGTCAGAAGACCAATCGGCAGTGACAGCAGGAGGGCCCGGTAGTCGAGTTCCGAAGCTTGTACATAATAAGATCCTGCAACAGGCAGCACGCCGAAGGATAGTAAAATCGCTATTTCACTATAGCCTCTCCCCCGATAGCCAAAGCGAATCGGAGGCGCCACATAGAAATAAGCGATAAAGGCGCCAGCCAAACCATATATCAGCACCGGCCAGCCGCTTACAAGGCTAAGCGCCACGCCTGACACTGCCGCAATAGCGAACAATAGCCAGGTTACTCCCTTGAATTTGCCGATGCTCCAGGTTCCGTTCGTCAGAAATCCGGAGTTGGTCGATATCGCGCCTTCCGTTCCTTTGGCAGCCATATCCGTTCCGTTCTTGAAATCCCACAAATCATTGACCATGTTAGAGAACAGATGGGCAGCCCCCGCTCCAACCAATGTCAACATGAACAGCCAGGGATGGAATTCTCCCTTCCATACATAAGCGCCCAGTGCACCAAGCGCTACAGGAATAAGCATCACGGGGATAACTCTGAAGCGGGAGGCTTTTAGAAATGACTTCAGCATCGTTGTACGACCTCTCTTCTAATTTGTAATACCTAGCTGCATCTAATAAGGCTTGCTCATATAGAGCGCCGCATGACAATAACGTCTGGCCAGCGCCTGCAGGCGTGCAGCCTGAATGGAGATGACGGCGACAAACAACATATGATGCAGCGCTGCCTTCTGCTCGGCAGACAATACCGTCATCGTTTCTGCCGACTTGGCCGCTTCCTTCCAGACCGTCTGCTCAAGCTGCGCTCCGTTCATCGTATCCCACAGCTTGCGCTGGTCTAATAGATGGAACAAATCCGTATAACGGTCAAATAGTACAAGCGGCGTAATGCCCGCCGGCCCTGGTTTTCCGGACTCATCGCATTCTCGGAACAACATGGCGAACAGCCTCCTGATGGTCTCGAAGTCCAGATTGGCCTTCAAATCATCGATCATCAGCAGAAGCGCAGTTTGATCCAGCGAATATTTTTTGCCTGCATGTGGACAGTGGAAATATAGTTTGAAATCTCTTTTCACCCAATTTTGCATGGAAGTGACCGATAGTGTAGAAAAATCCAACAGATGGCCGAGATCAGCAATCTCATGCAAGGAGAAGCCCCGCCTCTCACTGCATCTCATCAGCTTTTCGGCAATAGGCGGAAGCGGGCTTCCGGTAAGGTTGCCATGTTCAGTGCCGGATTCATTCCTCATCCATGCATGTCGCAATATATCGGAAGGCTTCTTCCCGCCGCGCTCTTCAAGCGATCGCAGCACATGCGCCAGATCCTGGCGAGTCAGCCAATATGGCTCCATCCGCCCGCCTCCTTTCCTGCTTCAAGTTCATATGAACTCATCTTAAGGCTGCGAATTGTCGTTGTAAAGACTCGAAAAACGATGAGAACAATGATTCCACTTCTTCTAAATGAACGTAATGACAGCTAGACGCCTCATAGCGTTCCTTTTGGCAGTTGTCATAACCTGTAATCTTTCGCTATAGTAAAGCATAAGTAAATAAAAAACTATAAATATAAAGGATAGTGAGAATCGAAAATGGGTAGTGGTATAGAACTTAATTTAATCTTGATTGCTCTTCTTATCTTTTTGACTGCTTTTTTCGTCGCGACGGAGTTTGCCATCGTCAAGCTGCGCCCAAGCCGGATCGAACAGTTAGTGCTGGAGGGCCGGAAGAACGCACACGCCGTTCAGAAGGTTACAAGCAATCTGGATGCCTACTTGTCGGCATGCCAACTTGGTATTACGATTACCGCTCTCGGACTTGGATTTCTGGGAGAGCCTACAGTAGAGAAAATACTTTTACCCGTATTTCATGGAATGGAAATGAATGAAACATTAAGCCATGCCTTGTCCATCGGCATCGCGTTTATCTTCATTACCTTTATCCATGTTGTCGTCGGCGAGCTTGCTCCGAAATCCTGGGCGATCCAAAAAGCGGAGTTCATCTCGTTTTTGACGGCAAAACCGATTATTTTCTTTCACAGATTAATGTACCCATTCATCTGGCTGCTCAATGGCTCCGCTAATGGGCTCGTACGGATGTTCGGGCTGAAGCCGATGAAGGAGCATGAGGATGCCCATTCTGAAGAAGAAATTCAATTGATTCTGAATGAGAGCTACCAAAGCGGCAAAATCAACAACACGGAGTATGGTTATGTAAGCCGGATCTTCGCGTTCGACGAATTGCTGGCCAAGGAAATCATGGTTCCCCGGACAGATATGATCTGCCTTTATACAAACTATTCGCTTATGGAGAACTTGGACATTATCCGTAAGGAACAATATACGCGCTTTCCGGTCGCGCTGGAGAGCAAAGATAATATCGTCGGCATGATCAACACCAAGCAATTGTTTCTGGAGTACGATGCCAACAAAGCATTTGATCTGAAAAAGCTGATCCATCCTGTACTTAGCGTATCCGAAGTTACGCCGGTCAAGATGCTTCTGAAGCGAATGCAGCAGGAACGCGTTCATATCGCCATTCTCGTCGATGAATATGGCGGCACTTCCGGCCTAATAACGATTGAAGATATATTAGAAGAAATCGTGGGCGAAATTCGGGACGAATTCGACGCCGACGAGCGCAAGGAAATCGAGCAGCTTGCCGACAATTGCTACTTGCTGGACGGCAAGGTGCTGCTGGATGAACTGGCACACCTTACGGGCATAAGCTTCGAGGAAGAAGACGTGGATACGGTCGGCGGCTGGCTGTACAGCAAGCTGGTTGATCCGAAGCCAGGCAGAGAACATTATGTCGGTCATCTGAAATTCATTATCCGGGAAACGAGCAAAAACCGTATTCGCAAGATCGAATTACAGATTGAACAGCCAGAACTAGAAGGCGAAACGGCCTAATTATATGATATATACACAAGACGCGCCAACCTTTAGAGGATGGCGCGTCTTGTTGTTTTCATGACATTAATCAAGCGCATGATCAACAGCTTGGATAGCATGGATGACGGTAGTATCGAATAACGGCACTTCTGAATCGTCTTCTCCAATTAACAGCCCAATTTCGGTACATCCCAGGATAATCGCTTCCGCTCCCTGATCGATCAAACTCTTGATCACCCCTTGGTAGGCCTCTCTGGAAGCTGGCCGGATATCTCCAAGGCATAACTCTTTGAATATAATATGGTTGACGATGTCTCGTTCAGCTTCGTTCGGAATGATCACACTGAGACCACTCGACTCCAGACGCGATTTATAGAAGGTTTGCTCCATCGTATATTTCGTTCCTAATAGTCCGACTGTTCGAATGTTTGTTTTCGAGATTTGCTTGTACGTGGCATCTGCAATATGCAGGATCGGAATACGGACTCTCGCTTCCATCGCTTCAATCACTTTGTGCATCGTATTGGTGCAAATCACGATAAAATCGGCTCCCGCCTGTTCCAGGGAATAGGCAACCTCCCCCAAATACTGGCCGGCTTTATCCCAATTGCCTTCCGCTTGATATCGCTGAATTTCCGCGAAGTCAACGCTGTACAGCACGCATTTTGCGGAATGCAGCCCTCCTAGCCGAGACTTCACTTCCTCGTTGATAATCCGGTAATACGCAGCGGTAGACTCCCAGCTCATTCCGCCAATAAGACCTATTGTTTTCACCCGAACTCCACCCCATTCATTCAACGCTCATTGAAAGGGATATTGTACTATATCGTTTGCTTAAAAAGCAAAGAATCTCTCCCCCTCGTCAACTCTGCTCTTTGACATTCTCCTTCGCCGTGCGCTCACGAACGACCAGCTTAAAGATGAACGTGCGGCTGCCCGTAGAAGAGCGGTATCGTTCCACATGGGAGGCGGATAACGGCGCTTTGTAATAGCCTGGAGCATATTTGTCCAGCATCGCCTGCATCGCTTCTGTCGCCTCCGCCAGGTCGGGAACAAGCTCCATCTCCCCGAATGCCATAACGCTCATATAGGCCGTATCCGTTTTGGCCGGGATAGGATCGGGAATCGTACCGAATGACTCGCTTACCGTCAGACAGGCCTCCTTGTTCCGCGCCATCAGCTCCATCTTGCGTCCTTCCTCCGCACCGTGAAAATAAAAAGCCCCGCGCTCTTGCACCCATACGAAGTTCAAAGGCACGACATAAGGAGTTAAACCATCCGTTAATCCCAAAAAACCGGTCTGCGCCTCTTGCAGAAAACGATCGATCTTCTCATTATCCTGGCATTCTCTTTTGCTAAGCCGTACCGTAAACATCACATTCCCTCTCCTTTTCGCCCTATAGCTTCATGTGTTAAAGTCACTGTATAGGGAAATTGTCACTTTCGAAAGTGACAGATTTACAGAAAAGAAAGGGGACAGATAGTCCATGCTATCGATTACACCTCTGTTATATAGAAATAAGAGCACACCGCTCTATATCCAGCTATACAGCTATATCCGAAGCGGCATTGAAGAGGGCTCTCTACCCTCCGGCGAAGCCATGCCCTCGATTCGTCAACTGGCTCATCACCTTGGCATTAGCAAAAATACAGTGGAATCCGCTTACGGGCAGCTTGTCGCGGAAGGCTATCTGGAAAACCGGGAACGAGCGGGATATCTTATTCTTCCTCTGGAACAACTACACTTAAGCGTTACTAAGGCAGCTGCAAGTGACGTGAAATCACCTAGCCTTGATGGGCCCTCCGCACCGATTCGCTATGATTTTTATTATGGAGCCATTGCTTTTGACCACTTTCCCCATGCCGTGTGGAAATCATGCGTCACGGAAGCGATGGCAGCCGACCACACTCAGGTGCTGGGCTACGGCAACCGTATGGGGCATGAAGGCTTGCGAGAGGAAATTGCGAAATACGTCTATCAATCTAGAGGTGTCATTTGCGAGGCCAATCAGATCATTATCAGCGCCGGCATTCAGCATCTCATGAGCGTGCTAGTTCAGTTGCTACGTCTTAGCACGGAAACCATTGCCATGGAGGAGCCCGGCTACAACGGCGTCAAGTCCGTGCTGCGCAATTTGGGGTGTACGCTCGTACCCGTGGAAGTCGAGAGCGATGGCATTCACGTGAATCAACTATACAACGTACCAGATGCCAAGCTTGTCTATGTGACGCCTTCCCATCAGTTTCCCCTCGGCATGGTGATGCCGATTGGGAAGCGCTATCGTTTGCTTCAATGGGCTGCAGAGCATGGCAGCTATATTATCGAGGATGACTATGACAGCGAATTCCGTTACAGCAGTGCACCTATCCCGGCGTTAAAAGCATTAGACAGCAACGATCGCGTCATTTATATGGGTACTTTCTCCAAATCGTTTTTACCCTCTGCCAGACTTAGCTATGCGATTTTGCCGCACAGTCTGCTGAAGAGCTGTAGAGAGAAGCTGGAGCACATCAGTCCGTCTGTCTCCCCGCTCATTCAGGAGGCCGTTTGGCTATTTATGAAAAAAGGCCATTTTGCTCGTCATCTGCGTCGAATGAGGCGCGTATACCAGGCTCGGCACAAAGCGCTAAGCGAATCAATCAGAGAAGTATTCGGTGATAAGTGCGGCATAATCGGCGATGGCTCAGGCATGCATTTGCTGCTCGACGTCAAAGGCCGCCATGCGTCGGAGCTTATTCCGTTAGCCGAAAAATTCGGTTGCAAGGTATACCCTCCGGACAAGCATTGGAATAATCCCGCAGATTGCCCGCCATCGTACATCATGCTGGGCTTCGGCGGACTGGACGAATACCAGCTTCAAGGGGGAATTCAGCAGCTTGGACAAGCTTGGATAATTCGTTGATTTTTTTGAAAATTTAAACTTTAAAAAAGGTATTGCATAAGCCGATCTGTCTGTGTAATAATACATCTTGTGTTCGAGAAAATTACATGCCGCTGTAGCTCAACTGGTAGAGCAACTGACTTGTAATCAGTAGGTTGGGGGTTCAAGTCCTCTCGGCGGCACCATCTTTTTCTCGGGACGTAGCTCAGCTTGGTAGAGCACCTGGTTTGGGACCAGGGGGTCGCATGTTCAAATCGTGTCGTCCCGACCATCTATGCAATCATTGTAATACATATGACAAACGTCTTTGCAGCCTAGCTGTGAGGGCGTTTTTTTCTTCATAGCGAATTGCATGTAAAAACGGCGGTATGAGCCACATCGTAGCTGATACCGCCGTTTATTAGGCGAGGTCACCCTTCGCATATCATTTATTCGTCCGCTTCGTCCCACTTTCTGGAGTACGCTTTTTTCGTCACCCAGAGCGTGACCCAGGTAATAAGCACGATTATGATTGCTGAAAATATCCATACCGATGCCGGAACATTGTCCATTGCAGTACCTCCTCTCTTATCCCCCTTATTGTACATGAAATTTAGTGGAACATTCATCGATTAAGTTAACAAATTCGGAACAATTTTGAATTCCGCCTTGCGCTTATTTTTTCAGCATCCCGGATAAAAGCACCTCGGAAGTAAGCCACTTGCGGAACAAAATAAGCAATGCAAGAGGAATCAAGCTAAGTATGGCTCCAGTCTGCATAACAGCCGGATTCAATTCGCCGGCATCCAGGTTGATTAACCCATAGAAACGCGCCATTGGCGAAGAATAAAGCGGATTGAAAGAATAAATAATCGAAGGTATGATCGAGTTCCAAAGCGTTATGAAATGCAGTGCCGAAAGTGCAAGCAATGGCTTCCAGATCTTAGGGATAAACAGCGTGAAAAAAGTGATGAACTCGCCCTTGCCTTCCTGTTCCGCTTGCGCTTTCAAGTGACCGTATTTGCTATTGAAAATGCTTTTAATAATAAACACGCCCACAATGTTCGTGACCCCAAGCAAGAAATGCGGGAATAGTGTATTGGTTAGGCCTAATTGGCTAAAAATACCAAATTCGTGGAATGAACCTGTCCCCAAACACATGACCGCAATTAAAAAGAGCCGATACAATAGACCGCCCGGCAATCGTCTGACTGTTAAGGGATAAGCCAGCGTCACCGTCATCAACATGTTCAACCATATGGCAGCACCGTAGATACAGATAAACAGAGCCATATGTACAGGGGATAGTTCCGGTATTTCTGCCCCAATCGGATAACTACCCTTCGCGTGAAGAAACGGATAAATGAATACATAAAACAATACACCCAGAATCAGAATGACGCTTACCGCCCCAACCAGAATACCTGAGATGCCAGAGTGCCTGCTTAATTGCTGCGCAGCTGCTTCACTTGGACGAAATAGGTCCTGTATGAATTTACCTCTCACAATGAAATACGCTGCTGCAGCCAGACCGAATTGAATCAGCAACTGAATAACCCAGGCTGCTGATGCAAGTCCAACCTGTATAAACATTAGCCCGTTTCTGAAAATATAGTAGTCTACTGTACGCCAGCTCTCCCCAATGGAGGTAGTGTTCAATAATGAGTAAACCAGCTCTAAATCGGTTGTCCCCATAACTGCCAGCTGAATTAGCGACAACGCGGCAATAGCCCGCAGAGCTGGCAATCCGCTCATTCTCCAAAATCCAAGCGCTTCTCTATTTAACTGTAACTCGGCTGAAGCATGCTTGGAGGCAATTGCAGCCAGGGCGACGATGATAGGAATTCCGCATGTTTTAATTGCTTCTGTGAGCAATAATACGAATCGGGTTGCAGTGGCATCGCTATCAACAGAAGCGACGGGTCCAAACAGCACCAGCACTCCAAATCCAACCAGAACGGATGGCAGAACATATGGCACTAGTAAACCTGTTGTTATCCAGCTTCTCCATGTTGCCGATTTGATCTTGCTAAGGGCAAGTGCTGCGCCAAAAGCGATGAATCCCGTTAAAACAAGGTAAGCGCTCTTATATAGGAAGGTATAGATCATTGCATGTTTAAACGAAGCATCCTGAAATAGAGCCTTATAATTGACAACTCCGTCCCAACTGCTGCCGCTGAATATGTTGTAATGAGAAAATGAAAGCTTCAGTCCATTTAATGCCGGAATCACTTTGAGAATTAAAATAATAAATAACGCGGGAATAACAATCAAATAATGCGGATAATATTTAATTATTTTTTGGGAAAGAGACATTCTTTCAACCTTTGTTTCTACATGTACTGTATTTGTGCTAGAAATAGGGCGGTCCATTTCATAACTCCTCTGCTTGGAATGATTATATCTACAAAATAGTACCATTACATGATGAATTTGAATACTTGTTTTAAACAAATATTTTATGCATGATGTATTATAAAGGACTGTAGTAAAACAAGCATTAGGGGGGATATTCGCATGGAATTCAGAATTGATCTGATGGATACAAAAGTAGAATGTTATGAGGCGTACGATATGAAATCGCTGGAGACCCAGCTTGAGAAAGCCATCGAGATCAACAAAGCTCTAATGCTCGATGTACATGCCGTCTCGCATCAGACCACCTTCGATCCGCGCAGAGAGAAAATGCTGTACAGCGCAATGGTTCACTTCCGGATCAAGAAATAAATGGGTGCATACAAAAAGAACGGTCTCCGGGGCATGAATGGCTCTCGGATACCGTTCTTTTTGATTATAACAAGGGAATGGTCAATGGCTCACTGCAATCTCCACAAGGCAGGAACGTTAGGCGGCTCCCAGCCAGCCAGTGAAGTGTGCGGCTGTAGGCAAACATAAGTTTTGCCGGCATAAGTGACCGTATCGCCTGATGCATAGCTCTTCTGCGTCACCCACGACGTCGATCCGCTTGTACCTTCTATCGTGGAGGCCTGTAAAGTATTGCTTGCGGCCGACAGATTGCCCGCCGCATCGCGGGCTTTCACGGTAAACGTGTACGAGGTGTTCGGCGACAAGCCGCTAATCGTAGCCGTCGTGCCCGTGACATTCACGCTGGAAGAACCGTAATAGACGGTGTAGCCCGTGACGCCGACATTATCGGTGGATGCGCCCCAGCTCAAGCTAATCGTACTGGACGTTGCACCTGTGCTAACCAGTGCGCTTGGCGCAGACGGGGCAATCGTGTCCCCGCCTGTGCCTGGACCGTCGCCACATGGCCCAATCACCTTCCATGCTCCCCATGCCCCGCTAAGGTCTGGACGATCGCCACGCGTCCACCATTTGGCTTCATAGACGGTACCGACATAAGAAGCTCGTTGACCGCCGTTATAAGCGGTGCCCGCATTCCATTCCTGGACCGTGCATACATTCGCCGGTTCGGTTGTGACCGTAAGCGGTGCGCTGGCGACAGAATAATTAAGCGCTGCATCATAAGCCTTCACCGTAAATGTATAGGCCGTCCCAGGTGTTAGCCCGCTTATGGTGGTGCTTGTCGAAGCTACATTAACCGTACTGGAACCGCCATAGCTAACGGTATAGCCGGTAACGGCTACGTTATCGGTGGAGGCATTCCAAGACAGCGATACGCTGGTTGAGGTCTTCCCTGTCGATTGAACATTGCCCGGCACCGTTGGCGGCACAACATCCACAATCGGCGCATCCGTCGTGACTGTAAGCGATGCGCTGGCAGGGGACAGATTGCCTGCCAAGTCCCTTGCTTTGACGGTAAAAGTATACGCGGTATTTGCGGACAATCCCGCAATCGTAGCGGCAGTGCCGGTCACGGTCGTCTGGTTATTGCCATAATACACGGTATAGCCCGTGACGCCCCGGTCGTCCGTTGAGGGGTTCCACGATAAGCTGACTGTATTTTGCGTTTTGCCCGTGGACACCAAATTCGCGGGAGCCGTCGGAGGCGTTACATCGGGTCCTCCCCCGCCGCCGAATTGATTCAGATATGCCCTGTGGCTTGTGGAGAACTGGAAGTTGTTATATTTATCCCAGTTGATCGACCACGTCATCAGTCCCCTCAGACCGGGATGCGCGCCATTGCGAAGCTGATACGTGCCTCCGTAGGACTGCCCTTTCATCAAGTAATTGAGCGCCTTCTGCACCTCCGCTACCGATGTAAAGCCTCCGCCCGCATTCGGATTCGCCGGCAGGCCGATGACGACCTGGTCCGGTCGGAGCGGCGGAAAGAAGAAATTGGCATTACGTCCAACAGGAAATCCCGTCAGCACCATATCCGCCATAGCGACGTGGAAGTCGGCGTTGCCCATTGCATAATATTGATTATCCAGCGCAGTGATGGATCCGGAGTTGTAATGCTGTACTTGAAGCCAATCCAGTATATCCCTTAATGCATGAATGACCGGCAAATACGCCCCTGCCCGACTGTCGCAAGAGATGCAGCTTCCTCCATAGAAGGTATATCCCACTTGTACGAAAAAGGTCTCCGGCGCCATCGTCAGCATGAAGGCATTGCCGTAGTAATCGTGAAGCTCCCTAACGGCGGAGATTAAATTCGTAATGACGGGCGTCGTCGGATTGCGGAAGTCGCTGTCTCCGCTATTGAGGTAGAGCGAGTGCCCTTCGAAATCAATATCGAGCCCGTTGAATCCGTATTTGGTAATGATCGTTTTCATCGAAGAGACAAATGCGTTGCGCGCAGCCGTTGTAGCAAGCTGCACTTGGCCGTTCGCTCCCCCGATGGAGATGATCACTTTTTTCCCTAGACTCTGCAAATATTGAATATCAGCAATAAACTCCGTATCGGTCGCATTATAAGGAGCAAAGCCGATGATGCCGCCTTGTGGGCCGTTCGACGGCTCCGCAAAGGACACATTGATGACGTCAAAATCAGGCGAAATATCGCGCAACCGAATATTGCCCGAGCCGTTATCAAAGTTGTGCCAGTAACCAACGATGATTTTTTTGTCGGCCGGGATAGCAGCGCTGACTTTAGCGGCGTTCCAAGGCAACATGGACAAAATCAACAGTATGGCAAGCGCCAGCAAGAGTGCGCGCTCAGCAACTCTGCCCTTCCGAACAGGGATCGTCATAACCGCTCCCCTCCCCTATACCAAATTCCACAGCGCAGGAACATTGGAAGGTTCCCAGCCGGGAAGCGATGTATGATTTTGGCGGCAGCTGTATGTGCGGCCTCCGTATGTGACCAGATCGCCGAGCTTGTAGCTTACATTCGCTGCCCATGCTGCCGGTCCTGACACAGCTGTAGTAGTCGCCTGCACAGCAGCGCTCGTCGATTGATTGCCAGCCGCATCGTATGCTCTTACGCTGAAGGTGTATGTCGTTCCTGCCGCAAGGCCGCTAATGACTGCTGTTGTCCCCGTGATGTTCACGCTTGTTGTTCCGTAGCTTACCGTGTAACCGGCAACACCAATATTATCAGTGGAAGCTCCCCATGATAGCGATACGCTTGAGGACGTAACCGCTGTTGCTTGCAAGTTGGATGGCGTTGTTGGCGCAACAGTATCGTTTTGCGCTGGCGTCGTCCGGGTTGCTGCATTGCTGGCTGCCGACAGGTTGCCCGCCGCATCTCTAGCCTTCACTGTAAATGTATAGGCCGTGTTCGGCGACAAACCGGTAATCGTCGCGCTGGTTCCCGTTACATTGACGCTGGACGTCCCATAATAGACCGTATAGCCCGTCACGCCGACGTTATCCGTCGAAGCTCCCCAGGACAAGCTGATGCTGGCAGGGGTCGCGCCTGTCGAGATCAGATTGGTTGGCGCTGTTGGAGCTGTCGTATCTGCTCCCCCGCCGCACGGTCCGATCAGCTTCCATACGCCCCAAATGCCGCTCAGGTCTGGACGGTCGCCTCGCGTCCACCATTTCGCTTCGTATTCGATGCCGCCATAGGATGCTCGCTGGCCACCCGTATAAGCCGTGTCGGCGCTCCAAGCTTGAGTGGAGCATACGTTAGCCGCATCAGTCGTGACCGATAGCGAGACACTTGCTGCCGATATATTGCCAGCCGCATCATATGCCTTCACCGTAAAGGCATAAGACGTACTCGGTGCAAGTCCGCTAATCGTTGCGCTGGTTGCGATTGTATTTACACTCGTCGTACCGTAGCTGACGGTATATCCCGTTACGCCTACATTGTCCGTCGAGGCGTTCCAGGACAAGCTGACACTCGTTGATGTTTTGGCTGTAGCTTGAAGATTCGTCGGCTGTGATGGAGGCGTTACATCTACGACCGGAGCATCCGTCGTAACCGTCACCGACGAGCTTGCTGCGGATTGATTGCCCGCCGCATCTCTTGCCTTGACCGTGAATGTATAGGACGTATTCGCAGACAGACCGCTAATGACAGCTGTTGTGCCGGATACGTTCGTCCCATTGGAGCCATAGGATACGATGTATCCCGTTACGCCTACATTGTCTGTTGAAGCGTTCCAGGACAAGCTGACGCTGGATGAAGTTTTGGCTGTCACTTGCAGGTTCGTAGGCTGCGACGGCGGCGTTACATCACTTCCGCCTCCGCTTCCGTATTGATTCAGATAAGCCCGGTGGCTGCTGGAGAATTGGTAGTTGAAATATTTGTCCCAGTTAATGGACCAGGTCATGAGCCCCTTCAGTTCCGAATAGCCAGCGGGGTTGCGCAGAACGTAGGAACCTCCGAATGACTGGCCTTTGATCAAATAATCGAGCGCCTTCTGCACGTTCGCCGGTGTTGTATAGCCGCCGCCCGCAGCTTGCGGTGAAGACGGCAAGCCGATGACGATCTGATCGGGACGGAGCGGCGGGAAGACGTTGTTCGCATTTCCGCCAACCGGGAAGCCTACCAGCAGCATCTCTGCCATTGCCACATGGAAGTCCGGCGTGCCCTGCGCATAAGCTTTACCATCAAGACCAAGCATTGTGCCCGAATTGTAATGCTGGACATGCAAATAATCGATATCATTGCGCAGCGCATGAATAACGGGGAGATACGCCCCCCAAGGACCGCCATATGTGCTCGCTCCCCCTTGGACATAAGCCGTCTCCGGCGCCATCGTCAGCAGAAAGTTCGGTCCATAGCTCGCAATTATTTCTTTGGAGGCTGCGATTAGATTCGTAATTTTGGGCGTGGTCGGATTTCTAAAGTCAGTATCTCCCGCACCTAGCGCTAGCGAGCTGCCCTCCAGATCGATATCAAAGCCGTCAAAGCCATACTGATTTATAATATTTTTCATCGTAGTGACAAAGGTCTGCTTCGCCTGCGCCGTGTTCAGCTCTATCGTACCGTTGGCACCGCCGATGGAGATAAGCACCTTTTGTCCACGTGCCTGCAGGAAGCCGACATCCGCCTGAAACTCACTGACCGTCGCGTTATATGGAGTAAAAACCATATTGCCTGTCTGTGCCCCGCCCGACGGCTCGGCGAACGCCACCTGCACCACATCGAAATCTGGGGATATATCCCGAAGCTTAATATTGGTAGACCCGTTATCGAAATTATGCCAATAGCCCACTATTATTTTTCCACCAGGCGCGGCCGCTTTCGCAGTCGAAGCCCCCCATTGAGATCCCGTCAAGACGACAAGAACAGCAAGCGCAACCAAACAAACCCGTTGAAACGGCGACATCGTTCGATCATAACGATACATGATTCCAAATCTCCCTTCGAATTTGAATACAAGAATGGAAGCAGAAATGTAAGCGATTACATTTGATAGGCTGACGAAAAAGCACCCCCTTTCTATAAGACGGAACTAGAGTAAGAGCCTTGCATTTCAACAAAGGAGTTTGCGGCTTACGACTGGCAGGAAAGGCTGAAAACATGAAGTAGAAGAAGATAACAACGCGGGATAATGAAGAGTATTGGGATGAATGGAGAAGATACCTTTATTTTGCAGTCTGGAAGCCCCGTTGGAAAGGAGATATTCCTATAGTGCTAGGGGAAAAATCTATGGTTCATAGAAATGATGAGATAATAGAGGGCTAGCCCCTGCATTAGAAGAAACGTGCGTATCAGCGTAAAAACAGGTATGAAATGGATGAATGCCGTCAATGCGATTGTCGCTTCGATTCTGCGCCATAGTGTTTCTAGTTGATCAAAACACATAAAATGTCGAGGGAAATCGCTAAAAATGTAACTTTTTTACCGCTCATTCGTTAATACTCTTAACTACTCTAATCATCAGGAGGCGATACAGCTTGAAGAAATGGCTAGTACTTGCATCACTCTTCGTCGTTGCAGTTGGCATCACCGTCTTCGGCTTCATTCTGCCGGCGTTGCCGTCCGAGCCGATACTTGCTCAAGGCAAAGGGATCAAGGTGACCGCAGAGCGGTTCATCGATACCAAGCAAAACTTCGCGCTGGCGCAATCGATGCTTGGTGGGGAGCAATCTGAACCTACCGATCAAGAACTATTGGAGCAATTGTTGATTTCAGAGCTCCTGCTCTCACAAGCCAAGAGCAAGGGACTTACCGCAACTGAGGAGGAAGTGAACGGCTTCATCGAGGAACAGCGAAAGATGCTGAGGGGCAGCGACCAGCATGAAATGATTGCGTTAATGGATGAGAGAATTCGCCTGTCTGGCATGGATGAAGATTCCTTCTGGCAAGATAAGACAACAAAAGACGCATACCGGGAAGCTATTATTAGCGGCAAATTGCCAAAACATCTGATAAATGAGGGAGAAATCACAGGTTGGGATGATTTCGCTTCTTATCAAAAGAAGTTGCTGCAAGCCAACATAAATAGCATAAAGGTAAATTGGGATGTCTTGGAGAATACAGAACGTTAAATTCAAGGATGGATGAGGGGATAACATGAGATTGGTATCGTTCATAATCATCATAGTATTTTTGTCTGGATGCACCTTTTTTGGTGGAAACAATCCAGCTAACCAATCTCCTTCGTCCTCTGTGTCATCCGATGCAGGCGATACCAACTCCGTACCTGGACCGTCGGTTAACTCATCTGATACCGCTATTCCCGCGACATTCAACGCGGATCAAGCGATTCATATCGGCCATAGCGATCATGGCACTATATATGAATCTTTCGGCCATCTCTATATCGTGGGCGCTGATCAACAAGCGGCTGAAATCGGCGATCCCGCTACGTTGAAGCGGGGAGCGAAGCTGTCGGATGACGGATCCGTACTTGTCTATCAATTTCTCAACATGGAGGTTATAGACAGTCCGCTGACGCTGGCTCTTCATGCAATCGATACGGGCAAGGTTACCGTATTGGATACACAACCCTACCTACCGACTTTAGGGGCATATTTCTGGGCAGGCGACCAAGTGCTTATCCAGGAAGCTGCTTTCTCGCCCGCTCCGAAGTTTGTCATGTACAGCGGGAGCACTGGCGAGAAAACTTGGAGAGGTCAAGTTTTCCAAAGTATAATGGAGTCAGGCAACAAAATAAGTTATCTGCTTAGATTTGATCCTCCTGAGGATCTTAGTTCGATTGTAAATTACGATAACATCGTTACGATCTCCTTGCTCACATCGGAAGGTGTGCTGCACACGTTGCTTGAACAATCGGTTTATGAGACACAATATCTGGATATTCGCTTGTCTGATGACCATTCGGCTATCGCTGTTTGGTCACATCAGGTTCCGAGCAACTCTTCCAATTTATTCATTGCGTCAGTTGACCCATCAAGCTGGAAGGTTGGCGAATGGCAGAGCTACGACACCGCTTCCAAGCAGGAAGGTTTCATCCGATTCTATACCGATCGCCAAATCGTGCTGCTAAGCAACGAACAGAGCTTCCGGCTTCCTCCGCCATTGGCTGAGCCCGCTTCATAAATTAAGCTTAAAAGAAATGGCGGTACAGGATATCCTGTACCGCCATTTCTGATTATGATTCGTATGCCGCCATCTTAAGCAATCTGTAGGGGATTGAACAAGCGTTTCTCAGCGATACTATCTACCGTGGAATACCGATCATCTACAAGTTAGTCAGTATGAAAGGTCCATCCATCCTCCGTAATCACAATCGTATGCTCATATTGAGCCGACAGGGAGCCGCTCACAGTTCGTGCGGTCCAACCGCCGAATCCATTTTCACACGCGGCAAGCCCGCAGTCAAAATCGGTTCGATCGTACATACGAATCCTTCGTTCAACCGGACGCCTTTGCCAACTGGTCCGTAATGGAGCCATTCGGGCGCTTCATGCATGTGCTGTCCGATGCCGTGTCCGGTGAAATCACGCACACCCTCCAATCAACGCTTTCTCGTAAGCTCCTTCAATTCAAACGGAAGTGCGCCCACATTGATCATGCGGGCCAAATCCTTTGCTTGATCGTAAGTAGACTGGGCGGTTATTAGTGCGGTGCCCTCTGTAATAGGGGCGTTGATGAGCAGCTGAGTCAACTCGAAATCCCCCATATTAATCGTAACGGATTGGCCCATTAGTCGTGTCGTCAACTCTTCGAACTTGGCCGCATCAGTGAAATCCGTGACTACCCCCGGGTTATTGTCAAAATCATATACGACACGTGCCTGATTGCGTGTAAAATCGTAACGATCCATTTCAATGACGCCTTTCGAGTTTCGCAAGTTCAGTGTAAACGACTTGTTAATAACCTCTTTTATTTCGTTTAATTCATCCCCATTACTTTCAGAGAGGCTCACTCGAATTCGATTATCCCCCGCAATGCTGATTTCGGGTTTTTCTTTACCCGCCTTAACGATAAGCTGCTCCATTACGATAGCTATGTCTAACAACGATTCTTTGTTAATCACACTATCGTCATCCTCAAGCGACCGAGCTTCGTACATGATTTCAAACGCTTCATCGGAGCCTGTCTGATTCTTATTTCCAAATCCAGGATTCGCGCAAGCGCTAACCCCCATCAACATCGTTATGATTGTTATATATACAGCTATTCTATTTAAGTGCATGCTTGTTATCCCCCGATGAATAATAAGTTGTATGTAGCGAAATACATGTTATTCCACTAGTCTACCATTTCTCCATCCACCTAGTAATTGTATTTTCAAATGCTCCACGACCTTGCATTCAATGAATGCACAGGAATATCATGATTTGCGGCAAGCGATAAATAAACCGACTTCCTTAGTAATATGTATCGCACCTTCCGTGCTGATCGTATCATTGAGCAACGCGGCTAATTTGGACAAGCGGCTGTCAGTCAAGTTCTCCCGGCCGCCGGGCGTCGTTCGAATGTATGCGATAAGCGGCTTGGCATCTATCACCCGCAATCCATCCGCATATCGCTGACAACGAATATCTGAAAAACCCGCTGCATCTAATTGATCCCCCCCATTCTCCAAACCAAACTCACATGCAAAATCCTGACGTCCCGTATCATAATTGGGATTAAACGCGCTTAGAAGTCCCTTCACTTCCTTCATATGATTCGTCCCCATCGTCGAAGCGAACAATATACCTCCAGGCTTCAGAACACGTCTGATTTCCTTTAGAGATTGATGGCGCTCACTCACATGATATAGCATATGATTGGCGAGCACAGCATCGAAGCTTGCATCTGGATAAGGGATCGAACGCGCATCAGCCGTAGCAAAGCAGAACCGGTCAGACGGCACACAATGCTCAAGCCGCTCCTTGGCATCATTCAGCATGCCATCCGACAAATCAGTTAGCGTAACCTCCCAGTTGGACGGTATCCGGGCTGCATTGCGCTCCCATAGTGTCCCGTCTCCACAGCCCAGCTCAAGGATCTTGCTTCCAGCGGGGATGTCTAGCCGATCGAACAGCCAATGATGCCACTTATATGGATTCGTGCTGAATTCATCATGCAGATGAATTCTCGTCTGAAGGTTGAACGCATTCTCATATTCTTGATTGACGACGCGGATGATAGAGGCGAACAGTTCCCATGCGGGACTGCTTTCACGACCCTCTTCCGGCGAATCCGGCCCTCCTTCCTCCCCGTCCTCCAAGCTTTCCAGCAGTGACAACGTTTCTTTCACCGTTTTTTGTACTAGACGAAGATGCTCCATTTTCTGACCGATAATGGTGCTCTGAACTCTTAAGGATTCCTTCAAATCTACTTCGTCTCCGTCCCGATGAACGATCCTGCTGATCTCATCAATGGTTAGACCAATGTATTTCAATGTCAAAATTCGTTGGAGTCGCGCCAAATCCGGCTTGGTATAATACCGATGTCCCGAATCAGTCCTGTGGCTGGGAGTCAACAGCCCTACCTTATCGTAAAAGCGTACCGTGCGTATCGTCACACCTGCCTTATCCGCAAATTGTCCTGCGGTCATCCAATCTCCTGTTCGCAACTGCATCATAAGCCCTCCATTGTCTAACTCTCTCACTATCCATCTAAAACCAGTATAGTAGATGACCATACGTCATCTACAAGCTTTTTAATAAATAAACCTCTCTACGAAATAGCAGAGAGGCCGTTATGGTTCGTTTATACGCCAAATGGTACGGGCAGCTCCGATAAGAAGCCAAAGTGGCGAGCAATGATTTGTACGATTCGTTTGGAAGCTTGTCCGTCTCCAAACGGATTGACCGTATGGGACATCGCATGATAGAACTCTTTATCCGTAAGCAGTCTGGTTGTGACTGCATGAATCGCCGACTCTTCCGTTCCCGCGAGAAAGACAGCATTAGCCGCAACCGCTTCCGGCCGCTCTGTTGTGTCGCGCATTAATACAAGCGGCTTGTGAAAGACAGGCGTTTCCTCCTGAAGACCTCCTGAATCACTCAGGACAAGATAAGAGCGCGATAATAAATGGATCATGTCCGGGTAGTCGATGGGATCAAGCAAATGAATGCGATCATGTCCCGATAGAATGCAATAAGCTGCCTCCCGAACCGTTGGACTTAAATGAACGGGATAGATGACAGATGTGTCTGGATGTTCGTCCGCTATACGCCGGATAGCACGGAACATTTGCAGCATTGGAGCGCCGTAGTGTTCTTTTCGATGAGCTGTCAGCGTTATGATTCTGCCTGGTTGATTAACAAGATGATTCAATCGGTCTTCGTTAAACACGTAATGTTCGCGGTTGGTCAATAAGGCTGCATCGACGGCGGTTTGACCTGTTATGTAAATATGCTGTTCCTTGTAGCCATCTCTAATCAGATTGTCTTGATTAATCGATGTTGGGGCAAACATAAAGTCGGTTACAACATCAATAATTCGTCTATTGATCTCCTCGGGCCAAGGCGAATATTTGTGATGTGAACGCAAGCCCGCTTCAACATGACCGACCGGTATTTTGTGGAAAAAAGCAACCAATCCCCCGCACAGAGCGGTTTGCGTATCCCCGTGTATGAGGATGAGGTCCGGCCGTTCCTCGGAGATAACTTCGTCCAACCCGGTAATTGCAGCAGAGGTGAGGTAGGCCAAGGATTGGCTTTCTTTCATAAGGTTCAGATCAATATCCGGTTGAATATCGAAATGAGCAAGCGCTTGATGGAGCTGCTCCCGATGTTGCCCTGTCAGAATAACCTTCGTATCGAACCATTCCGAATGCTTCTTCAGCTCCTGCACGACCGGACACATTTTTGTTGCTTCTGGCCGAGTTCCGAAAATAACCATTATTTTTTTGCGATTCGCATTCAATTTGAAAACCTCCATTTTCTCTTAGACATTAGGCATAAGCCTATGCTTCAGCGCTGTATTAAAATCAGCGTAAGCGGTGACGTTACGTCACATGCAAGTCGAAAATAAAAGTTCTTAACAAAAAAAGCTTCAACCCACCGAAGTGAACGTTGAAGCACTCTCTTGTATCAAATCGGCTGCATGATCCGCACCAATCTTCCCATTCTCTCCAGCGCTTTCTCCAGATCGACAAGCGAGGTGGCATAGGAGCAGCGTATATAGCCCTCTCCGCCTGATCCGAATACATGACCCGGTACAACGGCTACTCTCGCTTCCTCCATTAGCCGAAGCGCAAATTGCTCAGAAGACAGGCCCGTAGAAGCAACTGAAGGAAAAGCATAGAAGGCTCCCTCAGGCTCATGACAGGAAAGTCCAATGGCATTCAACCCGGCTACAAACAGTTTGCGGCGTTCATTGTAGCTTGCCTTCATCTCCTCTTTGGCATCCAAGCCATAGCGCAACGACTCAAGCCCGGCAATCTGTGCAAGAGTAGGCGCACACATGGCCGTGTACTGGTGGATTTTCAGCATGCCCGCAATTAACTCACGCGGACCGCATGCATAACCTAACCGCCAGCCTGTCATTGCGAACGCTTTGGAAAAACCGCTTATAACAATTGTACGCTCCTTCATGCCCGGCAAGGAGGCGATACTGACATGCTTTGTCCCGTAAGTCAGCTCCGCGTACACCTCATCCGAAATAACAACTAGATCGTGTTTTATAATAAGTTGTACAATCGGCATCCAATCCTGCTCTGTCATGACCGTTCCAGTCGGATTGCATGGATAATTGATCATTAAAGCCTTCGAACGAGGCGTAATGGCCGCTTGCAGCGCCTGTGAAGTCAGCTTGAACTGCTGCTTTGCCGAAGCCGCCACTTCTACGATCTTTCCACCATGCAGGTGGGTAATCGGTTCGTAAGCAATATAGCTTGGCGCTGGAACCAGCACTTCATCACCGGGATTAATAACGGTTCGCAGTGCCAGATCTACAGCCTCACTACTCCCTACCGTTACGATTATTTCCTGCTCGGGATCATAATCCAGCTCGAAACTGAAAGACAGATAAGCCGAAAGCTCCTCCCGCAGCTCTATCAATCCGGCATTGGAGGTATATTTCGTCTGTCCGTCACGCAAGGCTTGAATGCAAGCTTCACGCACCTTCTCCGGGGTAACGAAATCAGGTTCTCCAACCCCAAGGAAAATAGTATCTTTGCTAGCAGCTTTCATATCAAAAAAAGCACGTATGCCCGAGGGTTGAATCTCCCGTACACGCGAGGATAAAAAATGGCCCGATCCCCCTTCACTAAACATGTTGAACCATCCCCCATTCTTGTCTTCGCTCATGGAGAGAGCTGTCGATAATACGATCCAGCAGGTGAGAGAAAGAGATTCCCGCTGCAGCCGCACTCTTCGGAAGCAGACTATTCGCAGTCATGCCCGGCAAGGTGTTCACTTCCAGCACGTATGGGATATCCTCGCATACGATCATATCAACTCTTGCATAGACTTTGCATTGCAACAGACGATAGCTGGTCAGGGCAGCCTCGCGCACACGCTGCTCTACCAGGGGTGGAAGCTGAATCACCTTCTCCTCAGCGCCGCCGACCTCATATTTTGCCCTATAGTCGAACCACTCCGAATGGGCGGAGCGAATACCGATAATCGGCAATACCTCTCCATCGATAATCGAGCAGGTTATTTCCGTTCCTTGGAGATAAGGTTCGATCAAGATCGCCTGATCCAGGCCGCATGCCTCCTGAGCAGCAGCCAGAAGTTCCTTCTCACTATGAACAAGCTGAATACCGATGCTGGAGCCGCCCGTATTCGGCTTCACAATAACCGGATAACCCAGCTGTTCTACCGCCTGCGGATTATAATCATTCATTCCATGCCAGCAAAGCCCTGTAGGCGTATGCACGCCCGCCGCCTTCAACAACATCTTGGACAGCTCTTTATTCATACACAAGCTGCTCGCCAGGATACCGCTTCCGGTGTACGGAATGCCCATCGTATCCAGCGCGCCTTGCACCGTACCGTCCTCGCCATATTGGCCATGCAGCGCCAAAAGCCCCAAATCTATGCCGGTCTGCAGAACCTGAGTAATTAAATCCGCTCGCTGATCGATCACAATTGGCACCACTTCATAACGACTGCGATCCAAATGATGGATCATTTCTTGACCTGTGTGCAGAGAAACTTCACGTTCAGAAGAAATACCGCCCATAATAACACCTATCTTCATGTTGACACCTCATTTTCTAAAGGTCGTTATGCGCTGTTCATCATTATGTCCGCAGAAAACTTCGTGCCTGCTCTCCGATGATTCTAATTCCCCGCTTAATATTTTCATCCGCAACTCGTGAAAAACCAAGCCGCAAAGTATTTGTTCCTTCGCCTTCATGAATAAAGAATCGGTCTCCCGGGGTAAAGATAACCCCTTGCGCGTTGCATGCATCTAACAACTGGCGTGTATTTACGCCGGTCGGGAAGGTGAGAAACAAATGCAGACCCCCGTCGCCAGACAGCTCCGCCTGGGGTAAATAAGCTTCACAGCATGCTTTGGTCAGCTCATACTTTCGCTTATACTCGGCACGCGCTTTTCTGACATACTTATCGAAATTTCCGTTGAGCAAATATTGATATAAAATCGATTGATCGATTGTAGAGGTATGAATACTTCTGGCACGCTTAATGCTTTCCAGATAGCCGATCAGTTCCCGATCCGCCAACACCCAGCCAACCCGCAAGCCAGGGAACAGCACTTTGGAGAAGCTCCCGATATAGATGACTCCATTCCCTTGCCCTGCTGTAGCTATTAAGGGCGCAATATGAGCGCCCGAGTAACGCAACTCCTCGTTGAATCCATCCTCAATCACCGGAATCCCATAACGCGTCATTAGCTTCATAACGGCGCTTCGCTTTGCCGGAGACATGACAATGCCAGTCGGATTGTGATAAGAAGGCGTCAAATAAGCCAGATCAAACGTGCGGCTCTTCTGTTGCAAAACCCTCTCAAGTTCTTCAACATCAATACCGTCGCGCTCCATCGGAATGCCGGTAATCTGATAGCCTTGCAGATGCAAATTTTTGATCGCGGTATGATGAGTCGGATTTTCACAAATGGCCGCACCACGTCGCGAAGCAGGACGCAATGCCGACAGCACAATGTCAAAGCCTTCCGTAAATCCGCTTGTGATGAGCATATCTTTGCCGCTTATATCGACACCCTTATTTTCCATATAACGCATCAAGTAGTCGATCAGCGGCTTGTAGCCCTTGGCATAGCCGTAATTGAGAAGAACCTGTCCCTCAATGGCCATTCGATCCAAAAAGGCACGTCTGACATCCCCCAGATCGAACAAATGCTCATCTGGCGCGATGCTAGTAAACGAGATCGTTTCTTTGGGAGCGCGAATGCCCGGCTTCATAATATCCAGCTCAACAGCCGACACCGCATAATCGTTCATTCTAGCTCTCCAGTCGAACTGCCAGCCCGCGGAATCTTCAGCTTCTGCGCTATCCTCGGCCAGATAACCTGCCAAAGCGGATACATAGCTGCCTTTGCCGGGAACGGCATACGCAAATCCGCCTTCCTCCAAGCCTTCATAGGCTGCAATTACCGTGTTGCGGCTCACTTTTAGCAGACCGCTCATTTCTCGTGTAGAGGGCAGCTTCTGATCTCCCTGAAGCGCCCCTTTTATAATTAAACGTTGGATATATTCTTTCACTTGGATCACGACCGGTCGGTCGTCAACGAGCTTGAAATCCTGGAACATCGTTCATCGCCCCCATTTACATGATGGCATAGTCGCGTCACGAAAAAAAGAACCACCCCCTTGGATTTTTCATCCTTGGGTGGTTCCTATGCATCTATGATACTTCTGCATCACTATTTACCCTTATAACAGAAAGTGAGGTTAACCAGATTAAGCTGGCTAACCTCACAATACGAAACCATTTTACAGAGAAACACTAATTGAAAATAGTGCCCACCTCCGCCTCCTCTTACTCTTCTACTTCCTTAGCTTTTGCCGCAATAACCACTTCATTCACAGCACTTTCCATTTCATCCATTACGTCGTCCACTGATTTTGTGCCCATAATGAGCTCAGCCAATAAGGGGCCTGCCCCTTGATAGGCTATCCACTCGTACTTGCTTGGTCTATCTAATTCAGGAAGATCCATCTGAAACAGTGCTTTTACATTTTTGTTGTGGAGTTCCGATATATTTTTCCCAAAATCATCATTATGAGGAAATTCGTTGAGTACACTTCCTCCTCCATTTTCCACCAAGAACTTTTGCAGTTCAACCGTTACCAGATATTTAACAATTTCAAACGCGCTCTCTTTATTTTCACTTTCACTGTTGATGTGAACAGAAACTGCCCTCGTTCCAGATCCCATATTGGAACTGGCATCAACTCGGGGGAAGGTCACCAAATCGATATCTTGATTGTTGGCGGCTCCCTGTACGATTGGATCTCCCAGAACACCAGCATACATTGCCGTTGTCCCGTGTTTCAAAAAGCCATCTGGGAAACTCAAAAAACTCCTCGTCGGTCTATTCCCATTCTTTTCATAAACTTCATCAATCTTTTGTAACACCTCCAGTAATTCAGAAGATGATTTGAATTGATCGGTTTGCGGATCCAAATACGTGACGTTGTATTGATCTAATAGCATTTGTACTCCATTGCCACTTACAAGGTCTAGACCTACATATTTCGATCCGTTAGGAAAATCAGAGAACCGACTTGCAAGTAGGATCACCTCGTCCCAAGTCATTCCATCTGTCGGATAGGGAATATCGAAAGCATCGAAAGGGGCTTTATTATAATATAACGCGGTTAAAATCCTTTGGACAGGCAACGCATACAACTCGCCGTTCTCACCGGAGTTTCTTTCCAATAGAGCCGGGGCAAATTGGGTTAAATCCACATTCTCCTTGCTTATAAAAGGACTTAAGTCCGTATTGAATTTATCCCGCAAATGGGGCGGGATGGTCGCGGAATCTGTATCAAGAATAATATCTGGTAATTTCTTTTCTTCGTACAATGATTCGATTTCATTATAAAGAAGGAACTCATAGGTTATTTCATAATTTGGAAAGGTGTTGTTAATTATCGTTTGAAATTCTTCCATAGTCCCCCCAACAGCACCAATCGACAATTTTATATTTTCTTTCTGTACGGGACCCACTTTGGAGCACCCCGCTATAATCAATACAATTAATGTGCACATTACGAAAATTTTTTTCAATAGATTACCTCCTGTATACATTTTTAGTTTTAAAAAGAGGGCTTAGGTGTTACGAATTCAGAACTAGATTTCCAAGTAAAATTATACATTAATATATATTTTTTTGGTAGAATCACTTAAAAATAAGTAGGCATGATGGCATGGTCGCGTCGCAAAAAAAGAACCACCCTGTTGGATTTTTCATCCCTGGTGGTTCCTCGTTTTTTAACTACTATTGAATCGCAACCAATTTGAATGCATATAACTTTGTTAGTTTATTGAAGTAAATGAGTATCTTAAATCATCATTATTTTTAAAAAATAGGGATTTGAAAAGATACGCCTAAAAGTTAGTAGACCATGTGAGCAACTTCGGATTGATTAGTCCGTAACTTGATATGGAAAGTTTGGAACAACTATATAATAACGAATATGTCCAGTAGTATGAAGCAGAAACGATAACTAAGTCGAACAATTTATTTACAAGATGGCTGCATCGCACCCGTATCATTTTATCCTAGCTCTCCCAAATTCTCTCCACTTCGACCAAAATATTACCATTAAATACCATCTTATAAATATCTGGCTTGGATAACTTCAACAAAAAGTCAAGATTGTATTGTTTGTGATAATATCCCAATATCAACGTCATTATAGCTCCATGTGTTCCAACAGCAATTTTCTTTCCTTTGTTGGAGCTTATAATTTTATTCATAGAATTTATTGCTCTAGTCTGGCAATCTTTATTAGATTCTCCTCCTGGGCCAGCGAAATTGAAATCATCATATAATTTAATTAATAGTGGCACCAGCTCATCATCTGGCATTCGTGTTTCACTATTTGAAAAAACCTGTTCTTTGAGTTCTTCTAATGTTGTAACTATATGGCCTGTAGAGGAGGCCATAGCTTCAATTGTTATGATTGCGCGTCGATAGGGACTAGAAACATAAACTTCAATACCCTCATCCTTCAACAGTTCCGTTACTTCTTTAACGTCGGCCAGACCTTTTTCTGTTAAACCTCTCGTTATTTCTATTCCTTCCGTCTTAGGTGAGTCAGCGTGCCTTACTAAATAATTACTGTTTGCATATGTACCTCCATTGTATTATATCACTGCTCAAAACCATTCTATGAAACTGCTCCTGCAACACTATGCTCCTTATCAAACAACGATGCATATAATCCACCTTTCGATAGAATGTCATCATGTTTACCGTACTCCACAATTGTTCCATCTTGCATGACATAAATGACATCAGCATTTTGTATTGTGGATAATCGATGTGCAATTATAATTGTTGTCAATCCATTGCGGGCCTCATCTACCGCATGTTGAAGCATTCTTTCGGTCTCTAAATCCAAGGCACTAGTTGCCTCATCCAAAATCAGAATTTCTGGAGTTCCCAGCAAGGCACGAGCGATGGCCAGTCTTTGCCGCTGCCCTCCCGACAATGTGATGCCTCTTTCGCCTATCTCCGTGTCCAACCCCTCCGGTAAACTATCGATTAAGGATTTAATTTGAGCCGTCTCGCACGCGGCATAAATTTGCTCTTCACTCAAATGTTCTCTGCCCATTAGCAAATTCATTCGAATAGAGTCTGGGAAAAAATAAGGTTCTTGAAACACAATATTGACGCGTCTCGACCAATCGCTGCGCTGAATGTCTTGAAGCGGTTCTCCGTTAATTAATATTTCGCCGTGTTGAAGTGGATAAAAACGTACAAGTAATTGGGCAATCGTAGATTTCCCGCCGCCGCTTGAGCCTACAAACGCAATTTTTTGACCCGCCGGTATATGGATGGATAAATCCTTCAGGACGAGCGGCAAATCTTCTCCATACCGGAAGCTTACCTGGTCAAATGAAATAGATGCAATAGGCCCCTGAAGCTGCTCCTTCCCTTCTTCCCATGTTTCATGCTCCAATACTCTCTTCAATCGTTCCACCGAGGCCATTCTGCCCGAGATTTGCATCGCAAAATTAAACAATCCCTGTGCCGCTGTCATAAACTGAATCGCAAACTGAAACAACACTACAAATGTACCTATCGACATCGAGTTGTTCACAACGAGCAAGCCGCCAACGGCTAAAACAGCCAGTGTCACAATCCAGCGAAGCGGATCACTAAGCAGCAGCTGCTTGCTCAGCAGCTTGCCTTCCCTTATGACAGCGCTAAAATATTTCTTGTAAAAGGCGGCAAACTTGCGCTCCTCCCAGTCCAGCCTATGAAAAGCGATCACTTCCCGCGTAGACGACACACTCTCCTCAATATGAACTTGCAAATCAGAGCCTCGGTTCCGCACTTCCATTGCTGCCTTTTGCACTTTAGGACCGAAGTATCGCGCAAGCCAAATATAAATGGCGCTGACAGCCAGAATTAAAAGCAAAATAACGGGACTTGCCCAGCCGATGAAAGCGCCGATGGCAATTAAACTGACCCCATGTTGGATTCCCTGCGGAATAAAACCGGGGACGATGGCCGACACAATCTCGATATCTCCGGAAAAATGATTGACCAGCTTGCCTGTCCGTTCCTTTTGCAGCTTGCTCGTCGGCCATGCGTGAAGCTTCTGCATGATTTGTCTAGATAACTTGCGAAATAATTGAAAGGAGCTGTCATCCAAATATTTTGCGGCGATGGCATGAAAGGAATTGAAAATAATTAAACATAACGTAAATATGGAAAGATACAAGACAGCCCTGTCATAGTTTCCAGCTATAAAAACATCGTCAATAATCCACTTTTGGACGCCTGTCATTCCGAGATTAGCTATAATTTTTATCGTAAATAAAATAAGTCCTATTCCGATACCGACGCGCACCCACGAAATCATCACTAGCAGCCATCTGAAATTACTCATGGGCGGCCTCCATTCCGCTGCCTTGTAGGAGCCGGTAAAACAATTGATGTCTCGCTACCAGTTGCTCATAACTTCCTTGCTCAGCATTGCTGCCCTCATGAATAACCACTAGCCGGTCAAAATGTTTCACAGTAGACAGACGATGTGCGACTGCAATCGTCGTTCTTCCCGCCAGCAATGAATCAAGTGCCTTCTGCACTTCATTTTCACTTACATTGTCCAAGGCGCTGGTCGCTTCATCCAATAACACAATAGCCGGATTTTTAATAAACATGCGAGCAATCGCGATTCGCTGTTTTTGGCCGCCCGACAACACGATTCCCCTCTCACCGACTACAGTGTCGTACCCGTTAGGCAACTGCATAATAAAATCATGAGCGTACGCAGCTTTGGCCGCCGCGACAACTTCATTTTCCGATGCGTCAGGATGGCCAAACAACAGGTTTTCTCGAACTGTCCCGCCGAATAGATAAGTCTCTTGAAACACAAAGCCGATCGAAGAACGAAGTTGCGAGAAGGAATAATCCTTAAGCGGAATGCCATCTAAATAGATTTCTCCCTGATCCGGGTCGTAAAATCTGCAAATGAGCTTTAACAGCGTAGATTTCCCGCCGCCGCTCGTCCCTACCAGCGCAACCTTTTCCCCAGCCTTAATATTTAGAGAAAACTGTTGAACGACATTAGGACGGTTCGGATAACTAAAGCTTACATTTTGAAACTCAAACTGGCCTTTTATATCAGGATTAAAGATCGTATGACTTTTTTCCTGTACCTGAGGTTCCTTTTGCATGAAATGATAGATGGTCTCAAGCTGCTGCAATAATAACCGCTGTTCGGTCGTTAAGGTGACCACTACCGTCAATACGCGGATAACTTGAAAGTAGAGAATAGAGTATGCAACAAACTCTCCCACGGTCAGAAGGGTATGCTGCACCAGCCATATGCCGTTGGCAAAAATAGCGACTGCTCCCAAGCCGATTGTAATTCTCCTCACCGTTCCCCGGGCATATGCATAAAAATTACGTTTTAATTGCGTTCCATGAAGAACTGCAATTTGATGAATCAATCGGTCAATGCTCCATTTGCTTGCCCCAAAAGCACGCACCTCATGAATCGCGGCAACACTGTCATACGTCCCTTTGTTGGCCAATTGACGTTCTTTATTGACTTGCTTGGTCCATGTCGCGGCCTTTTTCTCAAAATAAGGTCCAACCAGATAATAGAGAAGGAAAAAAGGAATGATCCAGACGCTAAGCCGCCACGAAAGGGTGATCACAAAAGCCAGCATAATAAACAGCGAGATCGTATGACGAATTAGCTCCGGCGTATATTGCCGAATAATCCGTTGTGCAGCAGCCAGTTCCGTATGGAATAGTCCAATCGTTTCACCGACGGGCTTTTGCTCGAAAAAGGCAAAACCCAGCTTGCGGAGCTGACGAAACATGTTCAGCATGAGATCCTTGGAGGCAAGCTCCACGACTTTGCGTGACAACATCGTACTCCATGCCTGAGCAAGCAGCATAACTACTACCAACAAGCCAAGAAATAACAGGCTCCATAAAAAGGTGTCCATCATTTTGTTCGGAACTATGCGGTCAACAAAATACTGAACGTATTTAGTAATCGACAACTCAACAGAAGTAATGATGAGCCCGCATCCGATAAATAGCAGCATTTGCTTCCAATAGTGTAATAAATACGATAGAATCCACCGGTAAATGGACATGGAACACCCCTTTAACTATAATGTAGAACTATCCATTTATAGAATCTTATCATAATTTTATCCATAAAACAGCAATGGTGCGAGAGGTGTTTTTAGGCCTTCAATATTAGATTATAGGCGTGTTTCGGCTCAGAAATCGCAAATAAAGACAGCAAATCAAGTAGCGAATAAAGAGGGATAACTATTACGTAGGCAATCCATTATTCGATTTAATTTTTTGTGATTCTTCAAAGGAAAATGGACTTTTTTGGAGAATATACAAGTGTCCTTACTTCCTTTGAATGTTTTAAGGCTTGGACAACTTGAACGTGCAAAAAAGGCCAAAACACTTCATCGAGAAGCAATGTTGCTATCGAACGAAGTATATGAAGATCTACGTCCAGCTACCATTGGAAAAGGCATATCCCTATTTAACATTTCAATCTAGTAAATCCACTGTTGGCGGATTCGACATTTCAGGAAAAGATGCCCATATGGAAAATATGGTAACTGCTGAGACGCATACTGTTGTTAACTTCTGTAACTTCCTTAAATTTTGCAAATAATGTACGAGTTATCACATCTTGTCTACACTTTAAAACGAAAGCAACTTTCATCATAATCTTATCAAAACGACAAATACCAATTTCAATGAAATTGTGTTAGGTGAGGAAGATCGCATATGGACAGAGACTTTAAATATTTTATTGATCTATACGGTGCCGCTGGTGCAAGAGAAAAATTCGAAGATGCTTGCTATACAATGTTAAAAAGAAAATTACCCAATGAGTATATCCAAAAAGTACGTGAAAATCCGGGTGATGAGGGTATTGATATTTTCATAGGTGATTTCAACGAACACATCGACGTGTATCAGTGTAAATTCTTTATGAATAAAATTGATTACAAACAAATAAACAACTCTTTTAAAAGAGCTGTTTCATCCTCATTTTATAAAATGAAAACATGGACATTAGTAATTCCTAAAATAATGGATATTAAAGAAACAAAACAATGGTCAACTTGGAAACAAGAAAAAGAAAAGCTTCACTCCGTTAAAATCATACTAATAGATTCAGCAGAGATTATTGTAACTATGAAAGAACTCAACATATATAACGAGATCTTTCAATTAACTCATTGGATTCAAATCGAACAGATACATAAAACAATAGTTGGCACATCCGAAACATCATTACATGAGAAAGTCGATTTCATATTGAACAAAATAATAAACTACATTGAAATTCGTATCAACGTTTTCAAAAAATTATATGACAATTCATATGATTTAAAAAAATACTTCTATCAATCAGGCTTACGTAGTTTTAGCGAATTGTTTCAAAAGGAAGAAATTCAATTACAATTTTTATTTGAACAAATAAATGACTTGATTGATGAAATTAAAAATCACAATTTCGAACTCGGATATCTATGCAATCAATTTATCTTCATTCAGAAAATATACATTGATAAAATAGAGGAAGATCTGCGTTATTCAGACGAATACCTGCTTAGTATGAAATCATCTATCTTCCAGGTTTCGCTTCGTAAAATCATTTGGGAATTACAATCTGAATATAAAAAGATTAATAATCATATCAGAAAAAATGAAAGTACAACTCTCCTATCTTTTCATGAATTTGATCCTAGAAATACAATCATTGCATACCATACAAAAGAAGAAGTCCTAAAATTACTAGCCGTTCATATCATCTCACTTAAAAAAGCAGTCAGTTCTGAACGATTCGAAATTTTTTACGGAAAAGAAGACAAATTAGCAATTGATTTTTCAACTTTTAACGAAGAGACACTATATCTAACCAGCTCTAAAACTCCTTATCCAACAAGCATGAATAAACTTATAAAATATATTGATAATCAACATTCGAAAATAAATGAACTTGGTCAGTTTTCATTTATGCTGCATGCTTGTAATATTGTATTTCTTGAAGAAATAGATTTCAAATCGATTGAAAAATTAATGCTCCTTAAAAATAAGGCGAATATAAAGTTTCATTTTTTCATAAAAGCATCTCGCTTAGAAAATTTCACAAAAAAGCTGCAAAACAACAACTTCCATTATCGAATTATTACACAGTATGAATATGAAAATAATATATCTCTATACAAAAATAATATTGACTTATTATTAGACAACATTCATATGAATTTGTCAGATACACTAGACACCATATCGATGGCAGATGGTTCTGTTTTCACTACAAATGGCAGTTCATTTATCATTCGAAAAACAAAATAAAACTTATCCTCATTTATTTTCCAGTCTATGCTCTTAAATATAATGTGTCATTAAAATAAATGAAAACACCAACTTTCCACACGAAAGTTGGTGTTTTCATTAGTAATCGGATACTTCTTTAAAGAAATATACTCCTTCTTAAAAACAAATCGCATTGTTCATCTTTAATACTTTAAGCAACGTTCATTCATTCTTTTAATTACACTTACTAAACCCGCAACTCACACACTGCTTGCAGCCCTCCAGATTGATCAGCGTTGCGGAACCGCAGGACGGACAAAGATCGATTTCTTGATAGGGGTTGCTTAATTCCAGTTCTACCTGTTCCACAATCTCGACCGGCCCAGAATGTGCCTCCTGCTCATTGTTGCTCGCTTCCAGCTTTACCGGGGCCAGCGACTCTAGGCCAACGGCCACGCCGTCCCCATGCAGCTCCAGCGCTTTCGCAACCGCATCGGCAATCGACTCTACACGGTTTTGCCCGAAGCCGATCGCTCCTGTGCCGCCAATGCCCTTCAAATGTTTGATCAGGAGGCGTACTTTATCGCCATGGTCTCCGTAGCGAAGGAACAACGAGCACACTCGTCCAAGCGCCTCCGCCATCGCGAACACATCGGAACCCGCTTTGCCAACGTTTAGGAAGATTTCCGCAGGCGATCCGTTGAGATCGTTAATGGTAATATAGGCCATACCGAACGGTGTGTTCATCTTATAAGTCGCTCCCCGCAGCACGTCTGGCCGCTTCTTATATGGTCTATCTAGCTCTAGGGATACGTTCGCTTTAATGATTGTTGGCAATGATTCAGTCGAAAGCGTCGCTTCTTGCACCACCCTCAGCACCTCTTTCGGGGCATGATCGGTATCCGATGCTGATACGGCTTCACTCGGCAAGCTGTCCTCTGCCAACGATGTTTTTTCGGCTATTGTTTGAGCCGACTCAACCTGCTCTTGCTTCTCCTCAGTGCTCTTCTCCGTAGTAGACAGCACCTGCACATCCCTGCTGCCGTCCCGGTAGATCGTCACGCCCTTGCAGCCCAGCTCATAAGCAAGCTCATACAGCCGTTCCGTCTCTTCTATCGTAAAATCCGCAGGACAGTTGGCCGTCTTGGAGATGGAACTATCCACCCAGCGCTGGATAGCGGCTTGGGTACGAATGTGGTTTTCGGCGGATAATTGCATCGCCGTCACATAATAGTCCGGCAATTCCGCACCGGGATGTGCATCCTTCCACTCCTGTGCAATAGGGACAAGCTGCTTGTCAAAGCCAAGCCGGCTCTGACGGAAATATTCAAAGGCAAAGTACGGTTCAATCCCCGTTGACGTGCCGACCATTGTTCCGGTGCTGCCCGTAGGCGCTTGTGTAATGATCGTAACGTTACGAATGCCGTTCCTCCCAATAGCTTCGCCTACTTCGGGATAGGCCTTGATCATTTCTTTCATGAAGCCGCTCTGAACATATTTCTCCCGATCAAAAGCAGGGAATGATCCTTTCTCCGACGCAATCCGCGTCGATGCCAGATATGCTTCTTTCGCCATAAAGCCATACAGCTTATCCAGAAAGACCAGCGATTCCTCACTACCGTACCGAATCTCTAGCTTGATCAGCAGCTCTGCCAATCCCATCGTGCCTAGACCGATACGTCTCTCCTTTTTCTGATTCTGCTCGTTCTCTTCGAAGTGGTATGGCGTTTTGTCGATGACATTATCGAGGAACCTGACCGACCACTGTGTGATCTTGCCCAGCTCTGCCCAATCGACATCCCGTTTCCCCGCATCGTAAAACTTCGACAGATTAATAGAGGACAAGTTGCATACGCCCCAGCCCGGCAAGCCTTGTTCGCCGCAAGGATTAGTCGAAACAATGGGATTGAAATACCAGCTGTTGGACATCTTGTTGTAGCGCTCCAGAAAAACAACGCCAGGCTCTGCCGACTTCCATGCCGATTTAATGATTCGGTGCCAGATGTCCTTCGCTTTCAGCTTCTTGTACGTCAACACATTTTTGCCCAGGCTACGCCACGCCTCCATATCTCCCGTCCATACTTCGTCATAATCCGGGTCCTTCGTATCCGGAAATACAAGCTCCCAATCCAGATCACGCTTAACTGCATCCATAAAGACGTCGCTCAAGCATACAGACAGGTTGGCGTTAGTCAATTCCCCCATTGTTTCCTTCACCGTTATAAATTCAAGAATATCGGGATGCCAATCGTTCAGCATGAGCATTAGTGCACCACGGCGGCTTCCTCCTTGTTCAATAAGCCCTGTCGTGTAGCTGAACAAGCCACCCCAGGAGACCGATCCGCTGGAGCTGCCATTAACTCCGGCTACTACAGCCCTTCGAGGTCTCAATGAAGAAAGGTTCATACCGACCCCGCCGCCTCGTGACATTATTTCCGTCATGTCTGTGAGTGTCCGCATAATGCCGCCCCGGCTATCCTTAGGCGAAGGAACCACATAGCAATTGAACAACGTCAACTCGTCGCTCGCTCCGGCTCCTGCTGCGATTCGGCCGCCCGGCACCAGCTTCCAGTCGTTCAATAGTTCACGAAATTTCCGCTCCCACTCCACACGCTTGGGGGGCGTCCGCTCTACAGAAGCCATAGCCTCCGCAAGCCGGTCCCACATTTGCTCCGGCGACAGCTCGATCGGATGGGTGAGTCGTCCGATCGTGGTTTTCACCAATTCCTCGTCACCAGCGCGGACAATTACCTCCTCTCCATCGCGGCTAACGACCTCGCCTACCTCCTTGACTGGAAACTTGGCATCGTCCTTCATCAGGGCAAGCACGATGTCCCCAGCCTTCACACGCCGTGCGTCCGCATGCTTGCGCGCATAGCGGTCCAAAAAGATTTTTTCGCTCAAACCCGTTAATCTTCGCATCCCGATTCTCTCCCTTCACTCCATTGAATCGCACCAAAAATCAACATATTGTATGTATATGCTATTATAACACACTACATATAGATAATGATTTGTCAGAACCGTGAATCTTATTAATATGTCTCCAGAAGGCTATACTAATGACAACTTATCCCTGCAACTAGCGAAAGGAGCACTACGATGACATCCGACAATAAGACGCAGAACGCTTCGGACAACGGGCAGACCTTTACAAAACGTAAGCTGCATCCTCATGTAGACTTGCAAATAGACCGCTCGTGGTTTGACGAGCTTCAACATCGTTTAAGCCGCAATGGCCCTTGGGATGATTGGACGCTCTATCAGCTTGCTATGGAAGCAGAGCAGGCGAAGCGGGTTGAGAGCTTCGAGCAGTTGCAATGTCTGCGTACGCTGCCTTCCTTTGAACCGATGCCTCATCAAATCGGAACAGCCAGCAAAGTGCTTCATGAGATGGGCGGCCGAGCGATCCTTGCTGATGAAGTAGGTCTTGGCAAGACGATCGAAGCCGGCTTGGTGCTAAAAGAATATATGGTGCGCGGACTCGTCAAGCGGGCTCTTATCCTGGTTCCCGCCTCACTAGTGCTCCAATGGGTGAGAGAGCTGAATCAGAAGTTCGGCATATCCGCCGTTGCCCAGAAGAAAGAGCATACGTGGGGTTATGATGTTGTCGTCGCCTCCATGGACACCGCCAAGCGGGAGCCGCACCGGGAGCGTGTGCTCGGTACTGACTACGATCTGATTATTATCGACGAGGCCCATAAGCTGAAAAACAAAAAAACGACCAATTATCAGTTTGCCACCCAACTGCGTAAAAAATATTGCCTGCTCCTGACGGCAACGCCGATTCAAAACGATCTGGACGAATTGTACAACCTGATTACGCTGCTAAAACCTGGCCAACTTGGCGGTCAAAGCGACTTTGCAGCGAATTTCGTTGTAGACAAGCGACTTCCGAAAAATGAAGATCAGCTGCAGGAAGCGCTGTCCTCTGTCATGATTCGCAATCGCAGAGGCGACGGAGGCATTCATTTTACGAAGCGGTTCGTGAAGAACATTCCGCTCAATCTCTCACCCGAAGAGAAAGCGTTGTATGACGCAGTAACCGGCTTCGTCAAGGAACGATACGACGAAAGCGGCGGCGACCTGACCAGCATGCTATCGCTCGTTACGCTGCAACGGGAAGTATGCAGCAGCAGAGACGCTGTATTTCTTACCTTAGTTAATCTATTCAAGAAAACGACTGAAGACTCTCCCCTCCGCCCGAAGATTTGGGAGCTGGTAGAGAAGATTAAAGGCATTACCGCCAATACGAAGGCCGAAAAAGCAATGGAACTCGTGAAAGAAATGAACGACAAGGTCATCATTTTTACAGAATATAGGGCTACTCAGGAATATTTGCTGCAATTTTTCCGAGCCCATAACATGATGGCCGTTCCCTATCGAGGCGGCATGAATCGGGGCAAAAAAGATTGGATGATGGACCTCTTTCGCGGCCGCGCTCAAATCTTGATCGCGACAGAGGCTGGCGGCGAAGGCATCAACCTGCAATTTTGCCACCATATGATCAACTTCGATCTGCCGTGGAACCCGATGCGGGTGGAGCAGCGGATCGGCCGCGTTCATCGGCTCGGTCAAACCGAGGACGTCAAGATCTATAACCTGTGCACGCTGGGCACCATCGAAGAGCATATCGTCAATCTGCTGCATGAGAAAATTAATTTGTTCGAGCTGGTCATTGGTGAGCTAGATCATATTCTGGAGAAGCTGGAGGGCGGCGAATCCTTAGAGCAGCGTCTGGCCAAGGTGCTGCTACAGTCCGGCAATGATCAGGATCTGAAGCGTCAGTTGAATACGCTAGGCAGCTCGATCAGCCAAATTCGCAATGAAGTGAAGTCATCCGGAAGCAACCCATATTCCCCAGGTCCCGATCTTCTGGTGAAAATGGACAGGCTGGGACAGTCCGTGGAGGTGAAGCCATGAACACCAAGCAAATTCATAAGTTTGTCAACCGGTATCTGGAAGCTACCGATTGCTCCATTATTGAGAAGTCGCCCGCTCACTTTACCGTCAAGCTGTCGCCGAATGCCGACCGTGAGCTGACGAATCGTCCCTACTACTGGAGCTTTGTCGACCGCGTAGGCGCCGAACCCGAGACGATGACCTTCCTATTCGTAACGGACAAAGAGAAGTATGAATCTGGGTTGCAGACTGACCCTGATCCAGCCAAGCCGGAAGCGCCGGATAGCCAAGCCTCGGCAGCCGATGCCGCTCTTGTCCGCTCTTTCGGCTTTATTAACAGTTCAGTCAATGCGCCTAGAGTTCCAAGACAAGATGTCTACTTCGGCTCCCAGCGGCTGGAGCAGCTGTTCGGAGCCGCGAAGTCTCACGGAAGCTTCGTCTATCTGTTCCAGGAATCGGATAAGCGCGGGGGAAGCCCCTTCAGCTCCACGCCGTACACCGCATGGTTAGGGGTCAATATAAAAGTAGAATTCGCCTGCGACCGCAAGCGCGAAGAAATCCATAGCTTTGGCGTTTCGCTTGTGACCGGCTACTGTACGGATCACTTCCACGATCGGCTGCTGGAGATACGGCTAACTCCGCGCTTACCGGCCAATATTCACGTGGCCAAAAACGGTATTTCATATGCCAAAGCACAGGCTATTATCGAGCAGGCGCTTGAGCGCAAACTGAAGGCCTATGACTATACATGGGCAGGAGATGCTGCTTCCAGGCTTCAAGAGGAGTTGGACCGGATCGACACCTATTACAAGACGCTTCTGCAGCATGCGACGGACGAGAATAAGCCTGCCATTCAAGAACAGTACGAGCAGCGGCAAGCGGAAACCCGTTGGCAATATGAGCCTAGAGTGACGGCTTCCGCCATTAACTGCGGTGTTTTTCATTTGGAGGGAATCGATTGAATAGAAAGGGACGGGAATCGCAGCTTTGCGGCAAAAAAACCTCAATTATTCACTCCGTTTCGCCGACAGGTTGCAACAGCCTTCTTCGAGCCTGTCCGTTACACTGATGAAGAGGTGATAAACAAAATGTCAAAATTCGTATGTAAGCCGTGGATCGCTGTCCTGCTTCTTGTGACATGCCTAACCGTAGTATTCGGACATTTTCAAGTCCATGCTTTAACAGCCGGGCAACCATTGGATGCTTCTGATTCGGCCGTCCAGAAGCAAGCAAAAAGCTGGGTGGACGAGCTATCGACAAAGCCGGGTTACAAAACTTGGAGAGGAACAAACATAACGATGTCTCCTCTCGGACCGGGCATGCATAGCTGGCTTGCTATTGTTCAAAATAAAGCCAAAGAACCCGTCGGTTATCTGGTCATTCATGCAGTTGAGCAAGGCGGTTTCCAGCTTGGTGAATATGGAACAGGCCCTTACCCTCTGTTCAATGAACAATCGCTGCAGCTCTCGCTGCTGCAGCTTGAACTTATAAATAAACAGACTAAAGCAGAAAGAGTCTATTCAAGTCCGCTTCACGCTGCATGGCGAATTTCATCCAAGTCGATTGTGCATTATGCCGATGCCGTATCTGGTGAGCAGTTGCCCATCAGCAAAGATGACGAATGGAATGAACCTAAAGATGAAGCTAACGTACCGTCAGGTTTGACCGATTCAGGTGCAAAGATCAATAACTCCACAGTTATCCCTGCATTTAACCCCTATGGCCGTCTGCCTTGGCTGACAAAAGCACCTTTTGCTATTAGTGATAAAAATTACTCATCCCTACTGAAGTTAATAACGGACAAGAAGGAAATTCGGTATACGTCTGAGTCCTTTGAAGGAAAGCTGCTTCAGGTGTGGTCGATCGTGGGATTTGATACATGGGAAGGCGGCCAAATCTATATTGCCTTAGGCAAGGATGAAGATGATGACCGCCGTTATATGCCGATTGATCTTCTTTCGAAGCAAGGAAAGTTTTATCGTTAAGGGTTGCGCTGCGTACGGCTTCTGCCGCGCCACCAAATCAGCAAGCCAGCAGGTCCCCATCCGAACCAGCGCGTCAGCCAAGGCTCTCTTAATGCTTTGGCTGTTGTTCTTGCTTGCTTCCGATCCTCAGCAGGCGTTTCCATATATTGAACCAATTGCTCGGTCATATATTTGACCAGATCATTGCCTCCCGCCATCGTTCTCACCTCCTGTAATTGTCTTGCTATTTAAAGCTTTCCCCATTCTTTTTGCCCCTAACCATGTATGAGTTTACCTTGAAGAAGCCACGCTAACGGAGGAACCAGCCTAATGGAGTACGGTCGATACGGGTAAATTTGAAGCATGCGGGAGGCTGCAAGGATGAATCGTTTGCTTGTCATCAGTTTAATTGCGCTATTTGGCGCAGTATTAGGGAATGCCCATACCGTATGGGCATCAGGGGATGCATGGACGGAACAATTCGATGAAGAGCAGAACTGGACCCTTCCGCATACGACGGTCATCATTGACGTTGGCCACGGTGGCATAGACGGCGGCGCATCACATGGCGCAACCTTGGAGAAGGACATTAATCTTGTCATTGCGAGCAAGCTGTACCTGATCCTAAGAAGTCAAGGCGTTCCCGCCATTATGAACCGTACAGGTGACTACGCGCTCAGCGAAGAAAATAGATGGCATAACACCCGCTCCCGTCATCGAAAGGATCTGTCCCAGCGCAGACAATTGACCGAAGAAATCGGAAGCGAATTGTTAGTCAGCCTTCATGTGAATGCCGCGCGCAATCATTCAAAACGCGGACCGCTTGTCCTGCATCAAGAAGCCGGAGAAAGCGCCTTGCTGGCTTTCTGCCTGCAAGACGCGCTGAATAGGCAACAAGCGGCGGCAACCCTGCCTCGGCTTGGAGAGCCGTTTTATTTGTTGCGACGTGTCGACCAGCCTTCTGTCATCATAGAGATGGGCTTTATTAGCAATGCAGAAGACAGAGCTATGCTGACGGATGCCGCCAAGCAAAATGAAATTGCCCATGCGATCGCCTCAGGGATTCGGCAGTATAAATGGATCGCTCATTGAACCCTGTACCATATCGGACAGCTTGACGAAGTCCGCAATGTCCTTCATGCCAGGAATGGATTGTTTCAACACAGAGGCCGTTTTCTTGCCTGGCGGCCCGACATGACCAATTGTGACGGCGCTATCGTGCGTTTCCAGATGTTTGCGCAAAAGGGATACCTGTTTTGAGATATGCTGTTCGGTATACACATCGTCCAGAAACACATCATTAGACAACAATGTAATTCCGACCTCCTTAGCTATCTTGGGTACAACCGTTTTATATGTGGTCCGGCTGTCGAGGAAAAACAATCCCCTTTCCTTGCATACGGTCAGCACAACACGCATGAGTCGCTCATCCGCCGTAATTTTAGAACCCATATGATTGTTCATGCCGATGGCGTGAGGCACATTGTCAATGGCCTCCTCCACTCGCTTACGAACTTCAACATCGCTCAGGTCGGCAGTAATCGCGCCGGGCCCCAGCCATTTTTTATTTCCTTTATTTGGCTCCATCGGCATATGAACAATGACATCATGTCCCCGTTCATGCGCAGCCTCCGCATCTTGTTGAGTCGTCGGCATGAACGGCATGACCGCAACTGTAATGTTCACTGGAAGCTTCAGCATTTCTTCCGTGCCGGGCATCCCATTGCCGAAGTCATCGATTACAATCGCCAGGGTGCGGCTGTCTACAGCTTTGATCTCAGTCCCCAACATTCCTTGTATAACGGAAGTATTGGCCATAACTGGCACTGTCGGCAAGGCCACAAGCATTAATAAGCTGATGCTGCACTTCATCATCAAGCTTGCGGAAAACCTCTGTTTCGATTTCCCGCTGCTCCGATTCATTTTCATGGATTAGACTCCTGTTCTGTCAGTGTACGTTCCAAGACGTCTCGCTTATTATTTCCTCTACAGGTACATATTATGAAAACCGGAATTCTGTATCATGGATGTTATCGCTGCTACTATATAAACCTTTCACCTCTTATTCTTCTATATCCCTATGAAAGATCGATATATTCATTGACTATTTTTGAATTATTTGCTAAATTTATAGTGAAGGTGACAGCGTTTTCATCTGAATTGCTGGCCAGCATCCGTCTAGACATCCCCTTCAGAAAATCCAATTCGAAAGGAAGATGATGGATGAGAACGAAACGAGCTATGCTTACCATGCTAGCAGTCATTATGGCCTTAATATTTACTGTCCCTGCATCCGCTTCGACCCCTGCGCTGCAATATCCTTATGGCTATACGCTTGTAGGCGGCGGTGATCTTACGATTACAGGATACGCTACACGCGGCGCTTACCCGGGCAATAATGACGTATTGCTGTACAAAGGCAGCGCATTGCACAGTAAGAGAGATATGTTTGGAATCGGTCATTTCAGCCATACGTATTATAACTTGCCGGCAGGCACCTATTATTTCTTCTTCCCTGGCAACCCATGGTCGATATCCGACGTTACCTTTACGTTTCACTAATATTTGAACATCGCCCGGGCATTGCTTTTGTCCCGGGCTTTTTTCCATCTAAATCTCGCTTCTTGCTATAAAGTTCTCAACTATTTTTCGCTATCAGGAAATAAATGCTTGACCCTCACATGTCTATTATGGTAAGATCATTTTCGTTGACGTCAAAGATATGCGGTCGTGGCGGAATTGGCAGACGCGCTAGATTCAGGTTCTAGTGGTGTAACAGCCGTGGAGGTTCGAGTCCTCTCGACCGCACCATATCGTCCTTAACAGGTTCCCAATCATATGATGGGGAGCCTTTTTTGTTTTATGAAATTAGAAGCTGCTGCTTATATTACAAGAATTCTAACTACTCACTCGACAAACACAAAGAAGGTGCTCATTCATTTAGCACCTTCCGTCCCTGTGCTCGTCATATGGCAGGGGGCCATATCGGTTGTACGACAAATAGCGCACACTTCAAGGCTGACAACGACCGGGGTTGCCTCGCCTTGAAGCTTGCGCTTGTTCCGTGATCGTACTCATACTCTTGCTTATTCGCCGCAGCTATTCTCCGTAACGCTCCAGCACCCGATAGATGGCATCCGTGCCGAAGCTGATGGCTTCCACCGGTACACGTTCATCTGCCGCATGAATGAGTTTGGTAAACTGCAGTTCCTTGGGAAGCCGCATCGGGAGAAACCCGTAGGTTTGAATACCTAGCTTGGCAAACAATCTACCGTCCGTCCCTCCAGGAAGCAGCATAGGTACCGGGACAGCCTCTTGGTCAGCTTCCTTCAGCACTTCGGACAATAACCCGAACATGCCCATATCAGGAGCGGCTGCACAGGGGTCATGCCGAATCATTTCAAGTTGGATAGAGTTATCTATCATATGCTCATGCAGCTCTTCGATGAATTGCTCTGGAGTTACGCCCGGCAACGTTCTACCGTCCAACTCGACGACAATTTCGCTGGGATGAACATTAATCTTCTCCCCTCCGCGAACAACGGTCGCGCTGACTGTATTGCGAAGAAGCGGAGCGAACGTATTCCCTTTCTCCCCCAGCAGCTTCAAAATGACATTGCCCAGCCGTGGGCGCAGCAGCCCCTTCAACAGCAATGACGGCAGGAGCGGCAATGCAGCAGCCATGCCATCAATCATAGATTTGGCTGCCGGGTGGGGGCGAATCGGGAGCTTGTTCTGACTTAGCGACTGGAGCATCCGGCTCAGCTGCCCCATACAATCGACGCCCGACTTGCCCATGGAGCCATGCCCTCCCTCCCCATGAATTGTCGCTTTCAGCCAGCAAAGCTGCTTCTCCGCCACCATGACAGGATAGAAGGTTTTCCCCAGCGCATGGAAAGAAAAGCCGCCAAATTCACCGATCGCATATTGAACTCCCTCGAAATAATCGGCATGCTGTTGAACAAGAAAGGAGGCGCCATATTCGCCTCCGGCCTCCTCATCGCTAACAATCGCCAGAATGAGGTCGCCGCGCAGTGGCAGCTCCTTTATATGCGCGCGGAGAAAGGCGGACACCAACATGGCTACGCCGCCTTTCATATCCAGACTGCCGCGCCCCCATACAAATCCGTCATGGATTTCGCCTCCGAACGGATCCCGGCTCCACACTTGCTTATCGACACCGACGACGTCCACATGGCCGTACAGCAGCAGTGGAGGGGCTTCTCCGCTGCCCTTCAGTCTAGCCAGCAGATTGGGCCTGCCCGGATCAAGCGCTTCGATCCGCGTCTCGATGCCCGCACCCTCCAGCAATTGCCGGATATACATGATGCATGCGGCTTCCTCTCCTGGCGGATTAGTCGTATTATATCGAATCAGTTTTTGCAGGATTTCTACGGGAGAAGGCAGCGATGCGTTACCATCGCCGACATCCTGTTCCAGACATTCGTGTGCATGCTGATTAACCATCCCGCAGCTCCTTTCTATTGAAGACTGTCTGCATATTCCCGATTATATGGGGCTGCGCCGGGCAAGCTGTCCAATCCGAACTCGGTACGTAAACCTTCGAAGCGACGCTCCTTCTCTTCGACGGGCGCGCCTTTCGTCTGAAATACCGACTCCAGCATCGCCAACGCTTGCTTCACATGCTCCTCAGAGACTTGCTCTCCCGACTCCCGGAGTTGATCGATCAGCCTTTGAACCCCTCGATAAGGGACAGAGACCCCTTGCTCATACTCCACCTGATTCCAGTTGCGATTGCGAATACAGGTGGCTATCGCCAGACAGCGATTGAGCAGTTCAATCGTATAACGGCCGGCTGGTTCCGATTGCCTGCTCATAGTCAACACATGGACTTCGTCCTCCCTATCGTCCAATGCGAACACACTGAGATGATCCCGCTGTGCCAATCTTTTTAACACATTGCCTGGCCCAATCTCCACTGCAGTGGTGATGTTGTCGGTTTTTAGATACCGGATGACCGCCGTCCAATTGACAGGATCCGTAAGTCCTCTTGCCAGCAGCTCCGCAATCTCGCCCGCATCCTTATAGGGCATCCCCGTCAAGGAAGAAACAACGGGAAAGCTCAGTTCTCCGTAAGCAATTCGGCTAAGTTCCTCGGCAAACTGTGCCGCCGCAGGCGCCATTAACGGACTATGGAACGGAGCGCTTACCTGGAGTGGTATAACGGAAGCACCCTGCAGGGCTAACCTCTGGGATGCTTGTCTAACGGCCTCTTTATGACCGGAAATAACCGTTTGCTGCTCTGAATTGATATTCGATACGACAACGACATGGTTCCCGTCCGTGCAGCTAGCGCTTGCTTCCAGACATGCCAACGCAACAACAGTAGGGCTTAACCCATTCACGGCAGCCATCGCACCTATGCCCGATGCCGCCGCACCTTGCATCAGCTCGCCGCGCTTGTGCACAAGTCTGAGCGCATCAGGGAATGCAATCGCTCCCGAGCAGGTTAAAGCCGTAATCTCGCCCAGACTGTGTCCGGCTGCAATCGCGGGAACGTAGCCCCACTCACGGCTGTAGACCCGGTACATGGCCACGCCTAGCGCCAGAATAGCCGGCTGGGCATTCTCTGTCTTGGTCAGTTCGGTCATCGGCCCTTCAAACATCAGCCCGCTCAGATTCCGTCCAAGCGCCTCGTTTGCTTCCTCCAAGGTGTCTTTGACTATCTCATACCGCTCGCTGTGCGCTTTTCCCATTCCGACGCGCTGCGAGCCCTGACCGGGAAACCATATCGCATGTTTGTCCAGCATCATCCGTCACGCTCCTCCATGGGTCAGATTAAGGCAGGTACTTCCGTCAACGTTTTATTAATGAGCGACACGACATCCTTTTCTTGCTCGTGCACAAAAAAATGTCCGCCTTCAAACAGAACCCGATCGCAGCCACCTGTCGCGTATGGCTCCCATTCACTTAATAAGCCTTTTACGGTACTGTCTTCTTTGCCACTAAGAATCGTCAGTCTGAGCGGTAATGGCTTCCGTTTCTGAGGTTCGTATTCTCCAACCAGCTTGAAGTCGGCTCTTAAGATCGGCAGAAAGAGATTCAACAGCTCCCGATGCTGGAACAACTCCGCCGGCATCCCGCCAAGCCCCTTCACCTCATCCAAAAACTTATCATCCGGCAGCTCATGAAGACGGCGTTGCTGCTCAAGCTCGCAGTGCGGTGCACCTCTGCCTGAGAGGAAAGCCGCGATGGGCAGCGGCACTTTTTCCTCTATCAACGCATGGAGCAGCTCATATACAAGCAAGCTTCCCATACTGTGGCCGAACAAAGCATACGGTTCAGGGCGGGATGCCGCCTCTCTCACCATAGGCATTAAATCTTGTACCGCTTCAGTTGTATTTCTGTAGAACGGCTGTCCCATACGGCTTCCTCTGCCCGCCAGCTCGGCCGGAACCAGACGCAAGGAAGGATGAAGCTTTCCTGTCCAGCGTTTGTAGACTTGAGCGGAACCTCCTGCATAGGGTACACAAATTAAAGTTGCCATCATAACGCCCGCCTTTCGGGTAGTATGATTGAACTAACGTCTTACGCGCCTGCGGCAAGCGTTGCCCAGAACGCTTTTTCTTTGGCAAACAAACCACCTGCAAACCCCAGCTCTCTGTCACGCTCAAAATCCCCTGTTACAAACCGGTCTTTCACAAGATCCCATCCGTCACGAACCGTGCCGAGCTGCTCAGACAGCGACTCGTACAGCGTCCCGCTGATCAGTCCCTTCTCTTGCATGGAACGGAGCAGTGATGTGTTGGCGATATGTCTGTTGCAGATGATATTGACTCCGACAAGGCCATACGTCAGGTGAGCCTGCTTTTTCTCCGGTTCAGGATCTACGTTCCACATGCCCTCTATGGAAAATGTCCCAAGCTCCTTCACAAGCCGCTCTGCATTTCCAACCACTTCATCCAGCTTCAGCTCGTATGGCTGAATCGTCGGTTGCAGATTGTAGACGTAGTAGGCTGGCCCCAAATAATCGGGATTCACGTTATACTCTGCATTGCCATACGCCTTAAGCAGCCTCTCCTCCGGCACTTCATGCTCATCGTAGCCCGCAAGCGTATCGTCGATGACGTAGAAAGTGCCGCGTTCCTCGTCATATCCGTTAAACAGCGAATAATGATACCAATGAAACTTCTTCCATGCCATGCTGCCCGGAAGCCAATCATACAAATCGACGTTTACACTCAGATTGCGTCCGCCCCTCAGCATGTCCCTGATTTCCTCCAACATCGTGTCCTTGCTGCGGAAATGTCCCGGCTCAATAAAGCGAATGGCTTGCGACAAAGGGAACTGGGCCGGATTGTCCAAGTAATACAGCGTGTCAATCGTCGGATAGCGGAAGTCCTTGTCCGTTGCGGCCTCCCACGGATAATAACGGTAAATATTAAGGTAAGCCGCATCCCTGTAGCTTGGCTCCTCCGACACCGCAATCGAAAACGCCTGGTTCAGCATACAGTTCATCCAAAACTCGTTAAACGGTTTTCTTTTCATCGATAGCTTCATAGCTCGTCGCCTCCTTCAATTGGGATGTATCATTCAATCAAGTTGGTTTGCTGCGATAATTTGACTGATTTTACGGCTTGCACCGCCTTCTATCATCGCTTTCACGATGGAAATATAATCATCAACCAGAGCATGTGCCGACTCTTCCCGGAAAAGGCTTGTTGCATACTCCAATCCAAAACCAAGCTTGTTGTCCACATCCCCTGCTTCAAGCGTTAAATCAAATTTGCTGACGCCCGGATCAAATATCTTAGGTTCAAATTCTAATCCACCCGAGCGATAAGCAACCCGATCCATATTTTGCAAAATAAACATGGTATCAAATAACGGATTGCGGCTTCGATCCGATTCGATTCCCAGCTGTTGCACCAAATCCTCGAACGGATAATCCTGATGCTCCAATGCGCGCAGCACATCCTCATGCAGCTCGGACAGGTAGTCGCCGACCGTTCTGTACGTCTCCGGGAAGCTGCGAATCGCGACCGTATTGACGAACATCCCGATCAATCCTTCCAATTGCGCGTCATTGCGACCGGCGACCGGCGTACCCACAATAATCTCTTCCTGTCCGCTCCATTTAACGAGCAGCATCGTGAAGGCTCCCAGCAGCACCGTATACAGTGTCGTACCACGTTCGCTCGCGAAGGATCGAATTTGATTAGAGGTCTCCTCGGTAAGCTCAAAACGAACCAGACCGCCCTCGAATCGCTGCACTTCTGGCCTTGCCATATCTGTCTTAAGCGCAAGCGTTGGCAATTCACCATCAAATGCCTCCAGCCAATACCGCTCATGTCCCTTGTAAGTCTCGCTGCCGATTGTATCCTCTTGCCATACCGTGTAATCCCGGTATTGGATACTCAGTTCCGGCAATTCTCCGCCGCCGTACAAGGTTGTCAATTCCTTCAGCAGCACGCTGACGGATACGCCATCCGTAATAATATGATGAATGTCCAGCAGCAGCAGATGACGCTCTTCGCCTAGCGGTATCAATCCAGCCCTGAACAACGGAAGATTTCCCAGTTCAAACGGACGAATAAATCGCTCCATCAATTGACTCATTCCGTTATATAGCCCGTCGTCTCCGCCTTCCGAAAGCAGCTTGTTCGCGGCCATTCTAAGTCTCGCATTGCGCTCTAGCGTAAACACCGGCTCCGCGTGCACGCGCTGGCGGAACTCGTCATCCTCATGATGGAACGTTGTTCTCAGCGACTCATGACGTTTCATAATCGTCAGCAGAGCCTCCTCCAGACGCTCCACATTAACCTTGCCTTGCATATGAATAGCAAATGGCACATGATACATCTTTGCTTCGCCCGATATGAGCTCCATCATAAATTGACGGCGCTGCGCTCTGGACATCGGATAATAGTCGCGCTCCTGCTGCTTCGGGATACGTTCGGCTGCCTGTGTACCGCTGTTATCAAGCAGAGTCGCAAGTCCTTCAAGCGTGGGGTTCATGAAAATGTCACGCAGCGTCACCTGTATGCCGAATCGTTCGGCAATGCGGCCGACCATACTTGCCGCCTTCAAGGAATGGCCGCCAATCTCGAAGAAGCTGTCCTTGGCGCCAATGGCATCCGTCCCCAGCAGCTCCCGCCAAATGGTCGCCAGCTTGTGCTCCGTATCTGTCGTCAGCGGAGCAAGCTCACGCTTGCCTTCATCGGCCTGACCGGGCTGAGGCAGCGCCCTTCTGTCGATCTTGCCCGTAGGTGTGAGCGGAATCTCTCCCAGGAACATCATGAAACCCGGTATCATATACGCCGGAAGCTTGTCCCCGAGATAGTCGCGCAGCTTTCCGATTATTTGACTTGTACGATCATCCCCGTTCAATTCCACTTCCGCGCCCTGAGGCTCTTGCAGGATGATGTAGGCGCATAACGCATACTCGCCATCCTCCTCCTGGAAAGCCGTGACAACCGTTTCTTTCACTTGCTCGTGTCGCAGCAACAGCTGTTCGATCTCCCCGATTTCAATCCGGTGACCTCTGATTTTAACTTGAAAGTCGCGGCGGCCGGCATAGAGAAACTCGCCATTTTCAAGTCTTCGGCCAAGATCGCCCGTACGGTACATTTTTTCACCTTGCGCATATGGATTGGGCACAAAAGCGATATCCCATTCTGGATGGCTGAGATACCCTCGTCCGACACCCGCTCCGCCAATACAGATTTCACCAACAACGCCAGTCGGTTGCAGCTTAAGTCCCTCGTCAAGCACCATCATGACGGAGCCTTCAATTGGAGTTCCAATCGTAATGTCCTCGCCTGCGGTCACTTCCCGAATCGACGTCCAGACTGTTGTCTCCGTCGGACCGTATAGATTGAACAATCTGGCTCCGGTTGCAGCGCGCAGTCTGGTCAGCAAATCAGCCGTCAGCGGCTCCGCTCCGATCATCAACACGCTCAGTCCTTGCAAGGCATCGGTATCGCCCGTTTGATTCATCCACCATTTGAAGCGGGAAGGCGTAATTTGCAGCACATCTACCCCATGGGCAGCAATCAGTCCTTGAAGCAGGATAGCATCATTGCGTTCTTCTTCACTTGCCAATACGATTCGCATCCCCAGCGTAAGCGGAAGCATATTTTCTACAATGAAGATATCGAAGGATACCGATGCCATCGCCAGAATGGCTTGGCCTCGCGCAAGCGGAATTCGGTTCTTGAAGCCGCTTATAAAATGAGATAACCCTCGATGCTCGATCATTACACCTTTGGGGCGTCCGGTCGAGCCCGACGTATACAGCACATACGCCAAATCTCCCGGTTTATTGACCGGATCCGGGTTGCCCCTGTCAGCAGCGTATAGTTCCGGATCATCCAAATACCATTCCACTATCGCCTCAGTGACCCGTCCAGCATACGCTTTTTGAGTCAGCAACAGCGCCTCTCCACAATCCTCCAGCATCCAGTCGATTCTTTCCTTCGGATAAGCAGGATCAATAGCAACGTATGCGCCACCGGCCTTCAATACGCCCAAGATGCCTGCCAGCATAAGCGGACTGCGGTCTGCCATAAGCGCAACGATCCGTTCAGGTCCCACACCTTTTGCCCGAAGAGAGTGGGCAAGCCGATTCGCCCGTTCGTTCAGTTCAGCATAGGTTACCGTCTCTGCGCCGAATTGAATCGCTGGAGCGTCCGGCGTACGTGCGGCTTGGCGTTCCACTTGTTGCACGATACCGATCCATTCCGCCGTTGTTTGCCCTATCGCTCCGGTGCCGTTTCCTTGCCGTTCCGATATCCCCTCTTGCGCTTTATGTTCCATTCTGCCACCGCTCCTCTCTCTGTCCGCGCCCAGTACCGGTACGCTCCCTCCTGCTAACACCGCCAATAGTTGCTCGCGCTCGTCTGCACTTATCAACTCCAGCTCGCCAATCGTCCCATCCCGTTTTCCGCACATCTCCCTCACAAGAACAGCGTAGCTTTCCGCCATGCGGCGAGCGGTATCCTCATGGAACAAATCCGCAGCATACTCTAATTGGACCTCAATTTCTGCTTCCCTCTCCACCGCCTCCAACGTTAAGTCAAACTTGCTTGTCCCTGCCTCGAAAGGCATCTCCCGGAATAAGACTCCGTCTCCTTCCATGACGACTTGATCCATATTTTGCAAAATAAACATGACGTCGAACAACGGATGGCGGCTTCGATCGTTATCCAGCTTCAACTTCTCAACCAGTTCCTCAAAAGGATAAGCCTGACGCTGGAGGGACTGTACGACATGACCGTGCAGCTCGGTTACATAATCACGCACCGTCTTGTCATTAGCCGGTCGTGTTCGCAGCGCCAGCGTATTGACAAACATCCCGATTATGCCATGTGTATCCGCATGCTCCCTGCCCGCAGCGGGCGTACCGATAATGACTTCGGACTGACCGCTGTATCTCGCCAGCATAGCGGCAAAGGCACCCAGCAGAACCGTATACAGGGTCGTCCCTAATTCCCGCGCCAGCCCTCTCGCATTCGCAGTTGTTCCGGCATCCAGTCGGAACGAATACCGTTGGCCTCTATAACTTTGCATCGACGGCCTTGGATAGTCCGTTGGAAGCTCCAGCACGGGCAGCTTGCCTTCGAAGGTGTCCAGCCAATAGCCCTCATGCTCTTCATAGGCAGAATCCGCAAATCGGGCTTCTTGCCATACCGCATAGTCGCTGTACTGCACGCGCAGCTCTGGCAGCTCGCGGCCGGAGTATAGCTCCATCAACTCCTTCACCAATATGCCAGAGGACACACCATCCGTCACAATATGATGGATATCCAGAAGCAGCAAATGCTCCCCTTCCTGATCCAGCTTCATAAGGCCCCCCCGCATCAGCGGCAGCTGATCCAGCCGGAACGGAGACTTGAACGCTTCCATCAGCTCAGTCACTGGCATTTCGCTCGGCCTGTCATCTCCGTTTCGACCTTCCACGTACCACGCCGCTTGATGCAGCATCTCCAGTTCGAATGGATAAGGCTCATGCACCACTTGCCTAAACTGCTCATCCGTCAGATGGAAAGTCGTGCGCAGACTTTCGTGCCGGCTAATCAGCGAGGAGAAGGCGGCTTGGAGCCGATTCACATCAAGCTTGCCCTGCAGTCGAATGGCAAACGGAACATGATACATTGTGGCTTCTCCGGCCAGCAGTTGCATCATATATTGCCGGCCCTGAGCCCGCGACATCGGATACCATTCTTGAGGCTCCGCCTTCGGAATCGTTTGTATCGCCGCAATTGTGATATCCTGCTCCTTCAGCCATGCCGCCATATCCGCAATCGTCGTTTGATCGAACATGACGCTAAGCGGCACCTCGACTCCCATTGTCTGCTGAAGTTTCCCCGCAAGCACAGCAGCTTTCAGAGAGTGGCCGCCAAGCTCGAAGAAGTCGTCATAGATGCTATATGGTCCAGCCGAGTCCCCCAGCACTTCGCTCCATATCGCGGCAACCTGCTCCTCTGTCTCATCGCGAGGAAGCTCCAGCTCTATATGCTCCCGAACCCCAGCCTCCGGCTCCGGCAAAGCGCGCCGGTCTACCTTTCCATTCGGCGTAAGCGGTATCGCATCAATCGCTACGATATAAGCCGGAATCATCGCTTCCGGAAGCTTGTCCTTCAGCTTCCTTCTCCACTCTCGCGACGGTAGCTTGTCCGAAGCGACCACATACGCGCACAGCTCCTTCTCGCCGTTGTCGCGCATGCGGACGACAATGACCGCATCTTCAACTTCGGGAAGGGTGAGCAGCTGCGAGCGAATTTCGCCCATTTCAATCCGTACACCTCTGATTTTAATTTGTTGGTCAACCCGGTCTACATACATGGCGTTGCCATCCGGCAGCCACTTCGCAATATCCCCGGTACGGTACAGATGGCGTCCCTGCTGCTCCGGATGCGGCACGAATCGGCTGGCCGTCATGTCCGGCTTATTCATATAGCCATGGGCAAGGCCATTCCCGCCAATATACAGCTCTCCCGATACGCCGAAGGGAGCGAGCTGTCCGCCATAGCCGTAAATCAGAATTTCGACGTTATGCATCGGTCCCCCAATCGGCACATACCCGCCCCGATAAGCGCCCGGCTTATAGGCATACATATTGGAGCACACTGTTGCCTCCGTCGGGCCGTATCCGTTAATAATGCGAATGTTGGGATTCAGTCTCGTATAAAGCGCCAGCGTCTCGTCTTTGATCGGCTCTACGCCAACGAGCATTTTGTCCAGCTTAACGCCACCGGCTTCTTGCTCTAGCAATCGCGCTACCTCTTTTAATAGAGAGGGAGGAATATACGCGAACGTAATTTGTTCTTCCGCTATAACGGCAGCCATCTGGCGCGGATCGAGCAGCTTCGGCTCTGGATACAGCACCACGCAGGCCCCGAACATAAGCGGCATAAATAATTCCGCTACACTCACGTCAAACGAGATGTTCGTCAGACTCAAGGCTCTGTCCCCTGCGCCATATTGCCCTTCAAAAAACATCCGGAGCGAATGGCCGAAGTTGAAGAAACTGCGATGCGGCACTATAACGCCCTTCGGCTGACCGGTCGAGCCGGACGTATAGATCACATACATGGGATCATCCGCACTTGCCGCATCCTGCGTCAACGAGATCAAGACATGTTCATCGTTCGAAAACAATGCTTCATCCGCCAAGTCCAACACATGCAGCGTTGCAGGGACGCAAGCCTCCCCATCAGCACGAGAACCGTCCGTGAACGCAAGGACCGCTCCGCTGTCCGCAAGCATATAGCGGATGCGCTCCTCGGGATAATGAGGATCAACGGGCAAATAAGCGCCTCCCGCCTTCATGACGGCAAGCATCGCGGTGAACATCGGAATGGAGCGCTCCGCCATAATCCCGACCACGCTGCCTCGTCCGACACCTTTGGCTCGCAATGTGAGCGCCAACGCGTCCACACGTGCATCCAGCTCCCGATACGTCAAGGCATCGCCGCCGAAGGATACAGCCGGCAGGTCCGGTACAGTTGCCGCCTGCTCCTTGAACACCTCATGCAGAGGGCGCGGCGGCGGAAATTCCGCTTCGCGCTTTCCGACCGCAAGCAATTCCCGGCGCTCTTCCTCCGTCAGCATGACCGCCTCGCCAAGCTTGGCCTCAGGCTGGAGCGTCAAGCTGCGCAGCAGCTGCACATAATGCCTCATGAACCGATCGGCTGTAGCGCGGAGGAATAAATCAGTATTAAACTCCACGACTAGGCGCAGTCGATCCCCGTTTTCTACCGCTTGAATCATCAAATCATATTTGGCTGTACCATGCTCGAACCGCTTGTGGCGATAAGACAGCCCTTCCGATGAAGAATCCGGAATCCCTAAGTTTTGCATGATAAACATGGTGTCGAACAACGGACTGCGGCTGGCATCCCTTCTGTCGATCCATTGCGCCATTTCCTCAAAGGGATAGTCCGCATGCGTATAGGCGCCGGTCGCCATCTCTTTTACCTCATCCAGGAAATCCCGGAAACGTTTATTGACCTCCGGATATGCGCGCAGAACCAGCGTACCGGTGAACATGCCCGCTACCGCCTCCAGCTCGCGCCTCGACCGCCCTGCAATCGGCGTTCCTACGGCAATATCCTCAGCGCCCGTGTAGTGGGCGAGGAACGTGTAATACGCCGCCAGCAGCACCATAAACGGCGTTGCGCCCGACTGCGCGGCGAGGCTCCGCACTTCCGCCATGAGATCGGCATCGACGTAGAGCTCGAACGTTTCGCCTCGGTTGCCTTTCACAGGCGGACGAGGAAAGTCTGTCGGCAGCTCCAGCACCGGCCACTCTCCCTCGCATTGCTCCCGCCAATACCGCTCCGAAGCTTCCACCGGCGGCATTGCCTCCTGCCATACCGCATAATCCTTGTATTGCAACGTCAGAGGCGGCAATGTGCCACCTTGGTATAAAGTTATAAGTTCCGATAAAAGAATGCCCGCGGACATGCCGTCTGAAGCGATATGATGCATGTCCAGAAACAGCAAATGCCGCTCCGGCTGCAGTGTCAGCAATGCGGCGCGCAATAATGGTGTCGTATCAAGCCTGAATGGCTGATACAGACTTTGAAGCGCCTCGCCAGCCTCCAGCTCATTCACTTCCATACGGACTAACTGGAAAGGAATGCTGGCATGAACGCACTGTCTAATCTCTCCGTCTATCACATGGAACGTGGTCCGAAGCGTTTCATGCCGCTCCACAATCATTTGCAGAGCTGCCTCCAGCCGGTTCGCGTCCAGAGCTCCGTCCAATTCCAGCAATTCGGGCAAATTATAGCTTCGATCCTCCGGCATCGCCTGCTGCTGCAAATACATACGCTTTTGCGGCGAAGAAACCGGATAATGCTCTTGCTGGGGGGCTATCGGAATAGCTTCGATGAGGTGTCTTGAGACATAATCAGTCGCCTGCCTAGAGATATCCCCGTCTGTCAAAGCCGTCTCTTTTTCTTGTATTCGCTGCTCAACAATAGCCGTAAACGAAGGCAGCTCCGCATGGGCCAGCAAATCTACAACCTGCACGCGGACACCTGCAAGCTCGCTTATCCGGTTCACAATTTTAAGGGCGATGATCGAATCGCCGCCAAGGTCATAAAATCCTGCATCGGCAGGCATTTCAGCATAGCCAAGCAGGTCACCCCATACGTCTGCGACACGCTGCTCCCACTGGAGACCGGAGCCTTCCCCGGTTAATGCAACGCTCATGCCAAGCTTCGTGCGGTGCCCGTTCTCCGCCTCCAGCGCGGCTTGCCATCTGGCAAACGACTCCTCCATCTCTTGACGAAGCTGATGAGGCAGATCCTCTTTCAGCCACATTTTGCTCCACACAGCCGACGGCGTACGAAGCGCTGAGCCACTTTGGTCCTCTTCCACCCAGCAGCGATGAGGGTCAAACGGATAAGTCGGAAGCGGAATCCGGGAACAACGTTTCCCCTGATATACCTTCTTCCAGTCGATGGCTTGCCCGGCGACAAAACGCCGGCCGAGCTCCTCAGTTTCGATTTTCTGTTCCTCTTGTTGCTCGCGCAATTCTCCGGCGGTTGGAGAATCCAAAAGGCCGTAATAGACGTTTCGCAGCGCAAGCTCGGCTGATAATCCGCCTTCGGCCAAAGCGTCCAAAGCTTGGGCAAGCTCATCCCTGCTGCTGGCCGCGATGGCAAGCCGATAACGATACGCCCCCCGGCCTACAGCCAAGGTGTAGCAGACATTCGCCAGGCTCCACCCTTCATCGTCACCGCCTTGCCCTGCGATCCAATCCTGGTACAACAGTACAAGCCGCTCCAATGCTGTCTTGCTATGAGCCGACAGGCAGAACAGCTCCATTCCACTCGAAGCCGGAAGCGAAGCTTCATCAGTTGCAGCCTGACGAGTCCCAATCTTACCTATGCTGTTGCTGCCAGGCTGCCGCTGAACTGGCGCTTCCTCCAGGATGACATGACAGTTAGTTCCGCTCATGCCAAACGCGCTTACTCCGCATCTCCTTGCTTCCGCTTCCGTCTCCCACGGCATTAATTCGTCATTGACATAAACTGGAGAATCTACAAACGGAATTTTACGGTTAGGCGACCGGTAATGGAGCGTTGGAGGAATCTGTTTGTGAACAAGCGACAAAATTCCCTTGAGCAGACCGGCAATACCAGCGGCATGATCCAGATGGCCGATATTGGTTTTAAGCGAGCCAATTGCGCAAAATTGCTTCTTGTCAGTATATCTTCGGAAAGCGCGCGTAAGTCCGTCGATCTCAATGGGATCGCCAAGCGAGGTTCCCGTTCCGTGAGCCTCCATATACGTCACCGTCTCGGGATCAATCCCTGCGTCTTGCCACGCACGTACAATGACATCTTCCTGCGCCAGCGCATTCGGCGCGGTAATACCGACCGAGCTGCCGTCCTGGTTCATGGCGCTGCCCTTTATGACCGCATAGATGTGATCCCCATCCTCCAATGCGCGAGACAACGGCTTAAGCAGCAGCGCCACCACACCGTCGCCGATGCCTGTGCCGTCCGATGATTCATCGAATGTTTTGGCCCGGTTGTCGCTCGATTCGATGCCAAGGCGAATGCCTGTATCGATCGGCAGCACATTCAGCTTCACGCTGCCAGCAATCGCCGCCTCGCATTCGCCGCTGCGTATGGATTGGCAAGCGAGATGCACAGCCACCAGAGAGGAAGAGCAGGCTGTATCCACACTGATCGCCGGTCCCCGCAAATTAAGCAAATACGAGATTCGGCTAGCAATCATGGAGCTTAAATTGCCCGGAGCCGCCATCGATAAGGCGTCGGGGTTCAACGTTTCTATCAATCGTTTGTAATCATGAAGCGCATCCGCATTATGCCCGATAAAAACACCTGTGCGCGAGCCATGCAGCGAATCTCCGCCGTATCCCGCGTCTTCAAGCGCTTGCCAAGCTGTCTGCAAGAATAGCCGCTGCACAGGACTCATAAGGGATGCTTCCTTCGGTGAAAGTCGAAAAAAGGAGTAATCAAAGCCAGAAATATCGTCCAAATAGGCCCCGTCAAAAAAGGAGACAGAGCCGTATTGCGCCTCCATATGGCGCAAATACGGCTTCAGTTCCTTTTTACGGGATTCAGGGAATCCGCCTACAAGATCTTGCCCGCCCCGCAGAAGCTCCCAAAACGCCCCATGCGATTCTGCGCGCGGCAATTTGGCGGATATCCCGACAATAGCAATATCCTTGAGGGAAATATCGGAGATGGAACCTCCACTCCGCCCCTTCCGCCCGGATGTGTCATGATTCCTTTTTGCATCCAGCAGATCCAGTTGAAACATGGCGCTTCCCTCCTAGCTAGTTGTGGTACCGCTGATGGCCTGTCCCTTGTCCGTGATTTTATTAGATCGGCGCAGCAGCAAGCCCCCATGCGCGGCAATGCCGAGTCCGCTGATCAAGGCCAGTAAACCGAGCGTGCCGGCTTGCCAATCGCCCGACCATTTCAATAGGATATACAGGCTTCCTGTACTGAGAATATGTGCCGCAAGCGAGGCCCAAAGCGACTGTGACCCAGCGCGAACGATGCCGTATACGACAGCGCCTAACGCCGCGAATGCCCCTACTGTCACATTCATAAATACAGCCCCGAACAGTACGGCCTGAATCAGAATCGTCCATGTAATGGACAAGCGCTGCCTTAAGGTATGGAACATCATCCCACGGAATAGCCATTCCTCCAGCAAGGAGCCGAGCAGCAAACTGCCTAGCACAAAGATGATGAGCCTCCCTCCTGCTACAAAAGCGACCAAATCCGCAATCGCCGGGAAATGGACTTTAATCCAAGGCAAACGGGTGAACGTTGCGATAAACATGCCCAACCATATTCCCGTTCCGGCGGCTAGCCAGAACGAGCCGCGGCGCGGCGGAACAAAACCCAAATCCTTAAGCGTCATTTTTTGCCAACGCATTAACGGAAGATACACCGCCAGCACGATGATATTGGAGACAATAAGCACGATGCCGGAGTTGTTCACAATCCAGTCGTGAAGCTTGGGATCGCTGATCCAGTTGTACATCGCTTGATTGACCAGCATGACGATTGCCGCATAAATGACCAAATACATTACGGCCTTTGCCGCTATCAGGAGACCCTTCAAGCTGATGTCACCGCCTCGTCAGGCAACGAGGCGGCAACTCGCCCGCGATGTCTCACGGCGAAGAATAGACCAGCCGCGATCATGGCAGCTGCCACCGCCATCGCGACAGACAGAACGGCCACATTGTCCGACTCCGGACCGTAATGCCACAGCACGTATTGACTGCCTTGACAAGCGATCTGAGCGGCAATTGGCGCCCAAATGGACTTGAACCATACGTACAGCAAAGCGAAGATGACGGCTCCGAGGAAACCGTAGAGCGACAGCGGGATGTCCCCGAAGAAAAATAGCGCTCCATACATCACGCCTTGAATCCCGATCGCCAGCCAGATCGGAAATACACGACTGAACTCGCTCATCAAAATCCCTCTAAACAGCGTTTCCTTGTAGATATTGCCAAGAATGAGAAATGTAAAGAATACATACCATTCCGCGCGGTTCAGATAATCAAACAATTCACGAAACTTGTAATTGTCCGACGCGATAGCGGGAAGCTGGGAGAATGCGACGGTAAACAAACCGGCTCCAAGACCGATCCATAAGGCAATACCAACCGATCTCCGATCCATTACGCGAAATCGAGCCGCCTTGAATAGATTTCCTTTGAACAAAAAGCGCCAAGCCAGCACCATTAACGGCAAACCCACGATATCATTCAAAATAATGACAGTGACCGTGTTACGCTCAAACCATGGGTGTAACGGATAAATATAATCAAAAAACAGCGTCGTCACTGTAAAAAACCAAGCAAAATACAAACCGACAATAACAACTACACGAGACAGCATAATAGCCCAAGGCTTCATCCCGTTATACCCCTTTCCTTACCGGCGGCGCATTGGCCATCAGCGTGTGACCAGCGTGCCCGTCTCTGCCGCTGCCGGGGTTCCGCCATACGTAGATCGAGCCTCCCACCAGCGCAGCCAGGAACAATACTGTAAGGATATACAGCGCAACATCGCCCAGCTTGTCGTACCACTCGTAGAACCCAATATATTTGAACAAAAAGATCGTGCCCATGGCCGTATTTTGCACCAGAATAGGTGCCCACAAGGAGCCCGTGCGCAAGTACAACGCTCCATAAATAAGTCCTGATCCAATGCTGATGACCGAAAGGACCGCGCTAGGCTGAAAGTAGGCATATGCCCCAGCTTGCAGCACCAGGGCCACATAGAGCGGCATCACTCGGCGAAGCTCACCAAAGATAAGCCCCCTGAACAAGATTTCTTCGAAAGCGGGCGCTATTAGCCCCGCTCCAAGAATGACGTAAAGAATAGAGTCGCCTCTAATTAAGTCGTCTACCAGAAAAGGAATGGACGGAAATTGATTCGCAATATCGTCAATGACGATAAGACCGATGCTGAACAAGCTTCCGGCCAGACCTAAGCCAACCATCAGCAGAACACGTGAAGCGCTCAGCTTCTTAAAGCCCGACGCGCGAAACAGATTCCGCTCCGCATTCGGCCAGATCCAGGCTTTGATCCGAAAGATGAGCATGTACACCAGCGTAATAACTGTGAAGAGCACGGCCATAAACATAGCCGGGTTGCGATCCAGAAACTTGGCGAAGGACAATGTCACTTCGTAATTGTAAGTGGAGCGAAGCAGATAGAGCAGCGCATAGAAGACACCAAGATACAGCGCAATATTCCCTATCATCGTTAAGACTTTTTTCACAGGAAAGCTCCTTTCTTCCTTCTTTAATGAAAATCTACAAGTCCGGTGCAACCCGGCTATGCTGCCTTAACCGCCAGAAGCGGCGCTATTGGCTGCGGCCCGATATTGTTCGACGACCATGGAGAGCATCTCCAGATAGTCAGAGGCCCAGTCCACCACCGTCTCTCTATCCAAACGCCGGGCATTGTACGACCACACTCCGCCGATCTGAGATTCTCCCGTTTCGCTTGAAGCGGCATCCTCCCCTATATACAACACCAGATCAACTAATTCGAAGAGCTCTTCCTGCTCTTTGAAGCCGTGCCGTACCCCCCCTGCAAATAACGGGAACAGCGAATACTCATGCTCAGCTTGCGGACGTCGCTTGATTTGCCTTACGGCATAAGAATCGCCCGTTGCGACTGGCTTGCCCGCTAGGCGCAACAGCAAATCGAAGTCTTGCACTTCTGCAAAGTTTATCTCCTTCGGTGCGATCAATCCTTTGTCCGTCACCCATGGAAGAACAAGCTCCGTTATGCCGGACTGTCCTCGCCAGAAGTATAGATAGACGGCGAATGCGATAGCTTCCACCGGCAGCGATTGGGCTTCCGCTAGCTCTATCAGTCCCTCCGCTACGGCTTCGTCCAGCACAAACCGGATGTTGCCGGATCGCTCCATAGCATTATTGGCATTTGCGAAATTGTCAGGCATCGGCAGCCCGCTCCAATCCCAGCTTGCCTGCTCGCGATTTCTTGACTCCAGATGAGCTGCCAGCGAAGCAATCGTCGGATAGGTGAATAAATCCGTCACGCTGAGGCTTCCAGGATACAGCTCCTCCAGTCGTTGATGCGCACGCACCAGCAGCAAGGACTCTCCCCCAACATCGAAGAAGCGATGGTGAATGCCGAAGTCATCTCGCTGCAAGAGCTCGCGCCATACCGCAGCGATTGCCTGCTCGGTATCACTTGCCGCTTCTGCAAATTCCACTCCGCTATCCGGTGCGATCTCCGGCTCAGGCAGTGCCCCTCGGTCGACTTTCCCGTTTGGAGAAAGCGGCATGGACGAAAGCTCCACTACGACCGGCGGAACCATATAATCCGGCAGATGAGTCGCCGCAAACTCTCGCAGCGTCTGATGCTCCGTTTGCTCGGCACACACGACATAAGCGCATAGATATTCGCTGCCGCTTGCCGCCGTACGCTTCATAACAACCGCTTCCGAAACCGCCGGATGGCGGAGCAGCACATGCTCGATTTCTCCGCATTCAATGCGCAGTCCTCTCAATTTCACTTGATGGTCGATTCGGCCCAAATACTGAATCGTTCCATCCGGCAGCCATCTGGCAAGATCGCCTGTCCGGTACATCAGGCTGCCTTTCTTGAACGGATTGCGAACGAACTTCTCCTCCGTCAAATCCGGCCGCCCCATATACCCTCTCGCCAGGCCAACGCCGGAGATGCACAGCTCCCCGGCTATGCCTATAGGCTGAAGCGCCATCGTTTCGCTTACGATGTAGAGCGCGATATTATCAATCGGCTTGCCGATTGGCACTTGGACCGGTAGGGGTCCAACAGAGCAGTCGTAATAGGAAACGTCGACCGTTGCTTCCGTCGGGCCGTACAAATTAATGAGCTTGACGCCGAATGGAACACCAATTCGATCACGGAACCGCTTCGCCTGATCCGCGGTCAACGCTTCACCGCTTGCGAATACATGCGCAAGGCTCTCCAGCCTGGCCTCGCTGCGTAGCAAATCGGGATGCTCCAGGAACAGATGGAGCATAGATGGCACGAAGTGCATCGTGGTGACGCTGTATCGTTGAATCGTATTCAGCATAAGCGCCGGATCCTTCTCACCGCCCGGAGGCAACAGAACCATCTTTGCTCCCGCAAAGCTCCACCAGAACAGCTCCCATACCGATACGTCGAATGTAATCGGCGTTTTCTGCAGGATGACACTGTTCCCGTCCAGCCCATACTCCTTCTGCATCCAGCCGATTCGGTTGATGACAGAATGATGCTCGATCATAACGCCCTTAGGCTGTCCAGTCGATCCCGACGTGTACAGAACATAAGCAAGCGAGCTGGAATCATGCAGCTTTTCCACAGGGGATGCGTCCTGCTCCATCGCAATGACTTCATTCACATCCCGTACTGGGATGATGGCATCCAATCCCTCCGGCGCCCCACTTTGAATCAAAGCCAGCTTCGCGCCGGAATTATCCAGCATGTACTGGATCCGCTCCTGCGGCAAACCCGGGGCAAGGGGCACATAAGCTCCGCCCGCTTTCAACACGCCGAAAATCGCAATCATCATCGCCAGGCTTCGATCCATGACGACAGCCACGCGTTCCTCACGCATGATGCCTTGCTTCCTAAGCGCCCTCGCCAGCCGATTCGATTGTTCGTCCAATTCTGCGTAAGTCAATTGCCCCTCTTCCGCCAGAATGGCAACCGCTTGCGGCGTTTTTACCGCTTGCCCTTCCAAATAAGCTTCAACCGTCAAATGACTTGCATAAGGAACGGTTGTCCGGTTAAACGCCTCAGCCTGCTCCTTCGCATCCATAGGGTCGAGCAATCCGATTCCCGCCAGCGGGCGCTCCGGCTCGGCCAGCGCAAGCGTCAATATACGCAAGTACCATTCAGCCATTCTCTGTATGCTGTCAGCGTTAAACAGGGTAATGGCGTATTCAATCGTTAAAGCCATTCCTTTAGCGCCTTGATCCGCGATCTCAAACGTTACATCCAGCTTCGATACGTGATTGTCCAGCACCTTGGCCGCGAATTGCAGCGAGTCGGCCGCTTTCTGGCCAGCCTCCATATGCTGCATAACAAACATGGTGTCGAACAGCGGATTGCGGCTTAAGTCGCGCGGCACTTCCAGCATGGTCACCATATGCTCGAACGGAAGTAAACCGTTGTCGAGCGCGGCAAGCGCCGCTTCCTTCAACTGTTCGGCAAATGCTCTGAACGAAAGCGCGCCGGACGGCTTGCTCCGAATCGGCAGTGTATTGACGAACATGCCGACCAAATCTTCAGTACCGGGATGGAAGCGTCCAGCGACCGGTGTCCCGACGATCAGATCGTCCTGCCCTGTCATCAGATGCAGCAGCGTATGATAGCCGGCGAGCCAAATATGGAACGGTGTCACGCCCCAATGCTCTGCTTCGGACTTCACCAGTCCGGCAAGTGTTGCAGGAATGGGAAGCGCCAGCTTAGCTCCGGCGAAGCTTTGCTCAGGCGGCCGCGGATGATCAGTCGGCAGTTGAAGGACGGGCAACGTGCCTGACAGCAATGCCGTCCAATAATGCTCCTGCTGACTTCTCTCATCTGAAGTCATCCACTCCTGCTGCCAGAGGGAGGCATCCTTATACTGAATCGATAGCGGCGGCAAGGATTGGCCGCGGTATAATTGCTCGAAATCATGGGCCATCACGTTCATAGACACGCCATCGGCTACAATATGGTGAATATCCAGGAGCAGCGTGTTGCGGCCAATACTGTCCGTAGCCAGGAAAGCCCGGATGAGCGGAGCTTCGCGCAGATCGAACGGCTGAATTGCCTCACGAGCCCATGCCTCCATGTCCGCTTCATCCGATAGGCGATGCAAGTCCAGTTCAATTGAAATATGGTCGTGAATACGCTGCATCGGCTTGCCGTCCACCCATTCAAAGCTTGTACGCAGCGGCTCATGACGATCGATCAGACCTTGAATCGCTGAACGAAGTCGATCTGCGTCCAGTTCACCATTGATACTTAACATGAGCGGCAAATTGTACGCCGTGCTTGCTGGATACAGCTGCTGCAGCACAAACAGTCTGTTTTGCGCCAACGACAATGGATAATGCGGCTGTCTTTCAGCTCGGACAATGACAGTAGCCGTTTTCTTCTCCGCAGCATCGATTCGGACTGCCATCTCGCGCAGCATCGGAGCCTCGAATACATCCTTCATCGCAAACGCTACGCTATAGCGCTGCTCAATCAGCCCTGCCAGCTGTGCAGCCCGCAAGGAGTGGCCGCCCAACTGGAAGAAATGATCGTCTCTGCCGATTACGCTGGCAGATCCTGCGGCTTCATCGTCCTCCGTAAGACCAAGAACGTTCATCCACAACTCTGCCAAACTTGTCTCCGTAACGGTAGCCGGAGCTTCACCGGAGGTCGCACCCGCCTCGGCAAATTGCGGCTGAGGCAGTCGGCCCCGGTCTGTTTTGCCGCTCGGACTTAATGGGAGCGCTCCCATAGCTACAAAATACGATGGCATCATATAATCCGGCAACAGCCCTCTAAGCGAGGTCAGCAGTGTCGGCTCATCCGGCATGATGCCATCCGCAGTGACAAGATAAGCGCAGAGCGCCTCCTCCCCCGCCCGGTCTGCAACAGCCATGACTACCGCGTCGCGGATGTCCTTCTGCCTAAGCAGCGCATGCTCGATTTCGCCGCATTCAATGCGCAGTCCGCGCAGCTTCACCTGATGATCGAAGCGCCCCAAATATTCAATGGTGCCGTCCGGCAGCCATCTTGCGCGGTCGCCGGTGCGGTACAGTCTCTCGCCAGCGGCGAACGGGTTGGGAACGAAGCTTTGCTCTGTCAGCTCCGGCCTGTTGCGATAGCCACGCGCAAGACCTGCGCCAGCGATGCATAGCTCGCCGGATACCCCAATCGGCTGCGGCCTCATCCTCTCGTCCACGATATGTAGCGAGATATTGTGAATCGGCTTGCCAATTGGAATCGGTCCCGCCGAATGGCCGGTACAATCATAGTAGCTGACATCTACCGTCGCTTCCGTCGGACCATACAGATTGATAAGCCGGGAGTCATAACCCTCCCGCTCCATCATGCTGTAGAAGGCTGATACATGAGGGGGCTTAAGCGCCTCGCCGCTTGCAAAGACAAACCGCAATGATCGAAGCTCGCTGCCTCTTCCGGTATCCTTCACATATGGCAAAAAGACGCCAAGCATAGACGGCACAAAATGCATGACCGTGACAGCCTGCTCTTCGATTGTGCGCAGCATAACCGACGGCTCCTTCTCCCCGTGAGGCTCCAGCAAATAGAGAGAAGCGCCGGCAAAGCTCCACCAGAACAGCTCCCATACCGATACGTCGAACGTAATCGGCGTTTTTTGCAATATGACGTCATTCTCGTCCAGAGGATAGGCCGTTTGCATCCAGTGGAGGCGGTTGATGACCGCCCGATGCTCCACCATTACACCCTTAGGCTTGCCGGTAGAACCCGAGGTATAGATCACATACGCCAAATTGCCAGGTCCAGCAGCCTGTGACAACAACGGCAAGACAAGCTCTTCTCCATCCGAAGCTGCCTCGGCGGCAAGCGAGTCGAGGTCCAGCACCTCTCCATGGAATGAAGGAAGGAAGCCGATCCATCTTTCCCCTGCCAATACCAAATGAGCTCCGCTATCTTCCAATATGCCGCGAATTCGCTCGGGCGGATGTTCCGGGTCGATGGGCAAATAGGCCCCTCCCGCCTTAAACACCGCCATAATCGCAACCATCATCGACAACGATCGGTAGGCAGCAATTGGCACCACGGTTTCGACCGTCACGCCCCTGCTTCTTAGAACAGCAGCCATACGCTCCGCTCGTTCATTAAGCTCCTTATACGTCAAGGAACCTTCGCTCGACCTTACTGCTGTCCGGTCCGGCCACCGCTCCGCCGATTCGGCGAACAAACCGTGAACCGTCCCCTCCTGCGGATAGGGATGATCGGTATGATTCCATTCGGCAAAACTGGCTTCATCCGCAGCTGTCGCCATCGCCACATCTCCGCAGTTCATTTCGGGCTGCTCAGCCGTCTGCTCCAATAGGTGAAGCAGCCGCTCCGCCAATCGCTCCATCGTGTCTCGACGGAACAGTCCTGTATTATATTCCAGTTCCGCCCTTAATCCCCCAACGCCATCGCTGTATACATCCAGCTTAACGTCCAGCTTGGACGTTCCGTGGCCGAAGGGGAGGGGCTCCATGCTCCAGCCGTCGCCGCGAAGGATGAGCTGCTCATCCTCAAATTGGTTGTGGACGATCAGCATCGTATCGAACAACGGGTTCCGCGATGGATCATGCGTAGACTTAACCGACTCCAGCATCCGTTCAAAGCCGATATCGCCATGCTCGTATGCGGCAAGCAGTCGTTCATGCGTCTCGCTTACAAAATCCTGAAACGCCAGCTCATCGGAAATCGTCATCCGAATGGGCAGGAACTGATTGAACATGCCGATCATCCGTGCTGTATCGGGATGAGTTCTTCCCGCAGCCAACGAGCCAATAACGAATTCATGCTGATGCGAGGTCCCCTTGAGCAACAGCGCATAGGCTGCAAACAGCAGGCTGTTCAAGCTGGAGCCGGCTCTCGATGACATCTCCTTCAGCCGTTCCGTCAAAGCGGACGAAATGTGGAACGTATACGTATCTCCCGCAAAGGTCTGGCGTTCGCCTCGCGGATAATCAAGCGGCATATCCAGCAGCGGCAACGGTCCAGCAAGCTGCTCCCTCCAATAAGCAAGGCCCGCCTTCTCCCGCTCCGAGCCATATTGCCGCCCAAGCCATGCGGCATAATCCTTGTAATGCAAGGAAAGCGGTGCAAGCTCCTCTCCATCAATCAATGCCGCCAGTTCCTCCAGCAGCAGCTTGACGGCAATGCCATCCGCCACGATATGATGCAGGTTAAGCAGCAGATAGGCATCTTCCCCCGCCGATGCCGGGCGGCAATAACAGGCGGCCAGCACCGGGGCTGCGGCTAGATCCAGCGGACGGTAAAACCCGCCGAAGCAATCCCCCAAGGACTGTTGCGAAAGATCTGCCGTTTGCATTTCAAAAGGAGCAGCGGCTTGAACGATTTGACTTGGAACGCCGTCGATGAACCGATACGACGTTCGCAGCGGCTCATGGCGGGCAATTAACGCCCGAATTGCCTCTTCAATTCTGGTCTCTTCCACTGTGCCTGACACTCTGAGCGCAAGCGGTATATGGTAGGCCATTCCGATATTCGCCATGCCCTCCGCCAAAAACATACGCTGCTGTGGCGGACTAAGCGGATAAGAGGCAGCCCCTGGGATAACGCTGATTGGCTCGTAGGCTTCTGTTGCCGCCGCGTCAATCCAGGTCGCCTGCTCGCGTATTGTCGGCAGGGCAAACACTTCCCGGATCGGCATACGAACGCGGCAATGCTTGTAGATTCCCGCTGCCAGAGCGGCAGCCTTCAAGGAATGTCCCCCATGCTCAAAGAAATTCTCGAGCACACCGATCTGATCGGCATGCAGCACCTCTTGCCATAAGCCAGCGACGATACGCTCCGTCTCCGTAGCCGGCTCTTCGTAAGGAACGGTCCTCGTTGCTCCAGCAATCATATCCACCGGCGCAGGCAGCTGCTTCTTGTCTACCTTGCCGTTCGCAGTAAGCGGCAGCTTCTCCAGCGAGATAAATGCGGACGGAATCATAAAAGCCGGAAGCTTGCCCGTCAATTGACCCCGAATGTCCCCCTGCCCCACCGTTTGCTCCGCGACGACATAAGCGCATAAGTACGGTGCGCCTTCGCCTTCCACAAGCACAACAACTGCTTCCTTAATGCCTGGGCAGTCCAACAATCGGCTCTCGATTTCCCCCAGCTCGATCCGGTAGCCTCTCAGCTTGACCTGGCTGTCGATCCGGTCCAGAAACTCCAGGTTGCCATCAGGCAGCCGGCGCACCAGATCTCCGGTTCGATACACCAGCGCCCCTGCACGGTGAGGATGGGGTTGGAATTTCTGAGCGGTTTGCTCCGGCAAATTCACATAACCCGCCGCCACTCCATCTCCCGCAATCCATAATTCGCCCGGCACAAGCGATGGCAGCAGTCGGCCGCTCTCATCCAGCACAAGCGCCTCCGAATGGGCAATTGGCGTACCGATCGGCACGGTCGCAACCGCTTCTCCGTCCCAGCTCTCCGCAATGGGATAGCAAGTAGCAAACACTGTTGTTTCCGTAGGTCCGTACACATGAAGCAAAACACCTGGCCCCAAAGCCTGGAACGCCTTGCGGATATGCCGTACGGAAGCCCGTTCCCCGCCAAATAAAATATGCTTCACACCATGCAGCGACTCCAGACCATGATCAACCAAAGTATTAAATAATGCCGTGGTTACAAAAAAGACCGTAATGCCGCTAACTTCGATCAGCTCGGTCAGCCTCAAAATATCAGCGACTTCCTCTTCGCCAACCAGCGTCAGCTTCGCACCGTTCAGAAGCGCTCCGTATATATCAAACGTTGAACCGTCAAACGCGTAATTCGAGAGCTGCAACAGCGCATCGCTTTCGGTAATGCGCACATAATCGGTATGGACGGCAATTCTGGACACATTGCGATGCGAGGTCATAATCCCTTTTGGTCTGCCCGTCGAGCCGGAAGTATACATCATATAAGCCAGGTCGTCGGCGGTGCCGTCAATGCCCAAGTTATGACGGGACTCATTTCTCCAGCTCCCATCCAGATCGTCCAAGTCGATCACATCGACTGTGCCGTGGGCCGCCTGAAAGCCTAGCTCCCTAGTCGCTGCCGCAGCCACGATAGCCCTCGCTTCCGTGTCCTGCAGCATAAACCGGATCCGCTCCTCGGGATACTGCGGATCTATTGGCACATAGACGGCGCCCGCTTTCAGCACAGCAAGCATCGCTGTAATCATATCGAGCGATCTCTTCAGCAGGAGTGCAACCTTGTCGCTCGGCTGAATACCGCCGCGCACAAGCGCATGTGCCATTCGATTAGCCCGCTCGTTCAATTCGTTGTAGCTATACGCCTGCGCGCCCATCTCTACGGCGATACGATCCGGCGAGAGGGATGCTTGCCGCTCGAACAGCCTGTGCAATGACAGCTCCTGCGTGGAAGCTGCGCCAGAGCGGCTCAGCTCCAGTAGATGCTCCCTCTCTTGTCCGTCGAGCGGATCGAGCTCTGCCAACGTCATCCCTGGATTTGCAGCAGCGGCTGCGGCAAGCGCAACATAATGCCGTGCCAATTGCTTGGCAGTCTCCTCATCGTACAGATCGAGCGCATATTCCAGCGTGAAGGCGATCCCTTCTCCCGTGTCCGTACATTCCCAGGTCAGATCGAACTTGGCTGATCCGGTATCGATTGCCCTTGGCGCATAAGCCACATCTCTGCTTCGCCATTCGGGAAGCTCCATGTTTTGTAGCGTAAAGACTGTATCGAACAAGGGATTCCGGCCGAACTCGCGTTTCACATTCGCCAGCTCCGCAATTTCCTCGTAAGGCACATCTCCATTGCCGATAGCCGCAAGCGCATCCCCATTAGCGCGCTTCAGCCATTGATCGAATGGCATCCCGCTCTCGCTGCGAAGACGAATCGGAACCATATTGATGAACATTCCGACAACATGCCGCTGCTCTAGTCTCATCCTTCTAGCGGCGGCTGTTCCGACAACCAGATCGGATTCTCCGGTATATTTGGAAAGCAGCGCGTAATATACCGAAAGCAGCACCGTGTACAGGGTTACGCCTTGACGTTCAGCCAATGCACGGAGCTCTCCAGCAAGCGCCGACTCAAGCTCGAACCGTTCAATAGCTCCGCGATAGCTTGGAGCTTGCGGTCTTGAGCGGGTTGTGGGAATGACAGAAGACGGCACGCCGTCTCGGTAGGCTTCACGCCAATCGTGCTGCTGGCGATCCAGCCCGCCGCTGCTCCTTCGCGATTCCTCCCATAACGCGATGTCACCGCTATGAATTCTCAATGATTGAAGTGCTGATCCATCGTACAAAGCCGCAAGATCACGCATCAATATCCCCATTGACGTGCCGTCGGTAATGATATGATGCATATCCAGCAGCAGCACGCTGGACTCACGTTTCCTCAGCACTAGCTCCATACGGAACAGTGGCGCTTGCTCCAAACGATAAGGCTTCAGGAAATCAAGCTGACGCATCGCCAGTTCCGAATCGGACCAGCCGCTTCCGTCAACAACTGCTAACGGCAGCTCCAGCGCTTCTTCAATGCGCTGCATGACAGCGTCTTCCTCCATGAAGAAAGAAGTTCGAAGCGACGGATGACGACGCATCAGCGCTTTCCATGCATCGCTGAATCGCTCACTATCAATCGGGCCATTCACTTCGATCGCAAACGGCAAGTGATAATTGAGCAGTCCCGGATTCAGCTCTTCCAAAATAAACAGCCGCTTCTGTGCAGAAGTCGCCGGATAATACGCTCGCTCCTCCGATTTGGTCAACGGTTGCGCCGCAGACTTATCGGCATCTCCATGATCCTTCGCTTTGTGATCCAGCAAAGCGGCCAGCGCCTCTACCGAATCATGCAGAAACAGCTCGGTGAGCGTAAGCTCAACTCCGAATTGCTCTTGAAGGCTGGCAGCGGCATACGCTGCCTTCAGCGAATTACCCCCTTGCTCCAGAAAGCTGTCCTTACGGCTAATGTGATTCTTCCCCAGCACTTCACGCCATATAGACATCACCTGCTGCTCGGTTTCCGTCACGGACTCCAAGCCGGAATCCAGACTTGATTCCGCGCCCGCCGCATCAGCTTGCTCCATCTCCATTGCAGCTGCCGCTTCGAACTCCGCGATTTCAGCCAGCACCTCTGCGAACGATCCTTCCTGGAGCGCCTCAGCGAGTACGTAGCGCTGGATTTTGCCAGAGGTCGTTTTCGGAATGCGCCGAATTGGCACAACATAGGCTACTTCCAGACCAGCCGATCTGTTCAGCAGCTTTCTCACATCTGCTGCTACCTGCAAAAATGCGGGTGTCTTGCCGCGGTATTGAATAAACACCGCGATTGCGTCCCGCTTGGTCATTTCATCCTGAACGGCGGTGATCGCCGTTTTCCCTATTTCGGCTCCCTTTAGAACACTGATCAACGCCTCCAGGTCATGCGGATAAACATTTTGCCCGTTGACGAAAATGACGTCCTTCATACGGCCGGTCACATATAAACGTCCATTCAGCATGAAACCCAAATCACCCGTATTCAGCCAGCCCTCTGGCGTGATGATTTGCTCGTTTACATCAGGACGCTTATAGTAACCTGAGGTTACGTTGCGCCCTCTAATATGAATTAAACCTACGCTTCCTTCTTCCGAAAGCTCGCCCGTCTCGGTGCAAATCTGCACTTCGCACTCCTGTACGGTAGATCCCAGCTCAACAATCTCGATAGCGGTGTGATCATCCGGCGCAGCCAGTTGCAGCGGCTCTCCAATCGCAAGAGACTTGCGCTCTAGCTTAATGGTATTTAGACGTTCCTCGGTGCCCGGGAAGGTAACGGCAAGACTCGCCTCAGCCAGCCCGTATACGGGAAAGATACAATTTTGCTTTAAACCATACGGCTGCATGGCCTCCAGAAAATCACGGCAATGGGCAGCTGATATCGGCTCCGCACCATTGAAGATCAGCCTAACGCAGGATAAATCCCACTCCGCCGCACCTTCCGGCTTCCAGTGCTGGAGAAAATGAACATAACCAAAATTCGGCGAAGACAGACAAGTAACCCGATGGCGGTTGGTCAGCTCCAGCCATTTCATGGGATGAAGCACAAATGTCGAGGTTGGCAAATGCAGCTGGTTCATCCCGCATAGGAGCGGGGATAGATGGAACCCAATTAGCCCCATATCATGCGTCAAGGGTAGCCAGCTGAGCGATGAATCCAGTTCCGTCGAATGTGCGCCAAACTGAATGGCGCGCATATTGGATAGCAGGTTGCCATGCGTCAGCACGACGCCCTTCGGGTCTCCTGTGGAGCCGGAAGTGAATTGGATAAAGGCGATGTCGCTCTCAGCAGCATCATATAGCGCCGCCTGACGCCCTTCTATGTCAAAAGCTGCTTCCAGTAACGCTGCGATCGAAATGCTGCCGGAATCCAGTTGTGCTGCCGCCTCTTCCTCCCCTTGCTTCAAAGCGTAGCCTTGAATGCCTGGCCAAAGCGCCTCATCGCAAAGCAATCTTGGCGATTCCAGCTGCTTCCACACCTGAATCAGCTTATGACGGCCTTCGTCCGTCCTCGCCGCCGTCACCGGAACAGGAATAATCCCCCCCAGCACGCAAGCCCAGAATAGAAGGATAAACGGCTCGTTCTCTTCTGTCTGCATAACAGCAAAGTCGCCTGCCCGAAGACCTTGATCGTGAAGTACCTGCAGCGCCCTGCCAGCTGAAGCCAGCAAGCTGCCATAAGACAAAAAGCGTTCTTGGCCGCTTTCGCAAAACCGAATACCCGCTTCACTTTGTTCGCGAGCCAGTAAAACGCCGGTCAAATTATGGATGTTATTCATATTTGGCATCCCCCGATTCGACTTTTTGTCACACCGTTGTGGAATGCAATTCCTGATACTCCTCCGTTACGATCCGATTCTGATCGTCCATAATGACGACATGCGGACGATAGGTGCGCGCAACGGACTCTTCCATCATCGCGTACGAGATAATAATGACGCGGTCTCCCGGCTGTACAAGCCTTGCAGCAGCGCCATTCAGGCAAATCATACCCGAGCCTCTTGGACCTGTTATGACATAGGTTTCGAGTCTCGCTCCGTTATTTATATTGACGACCTGCACTTTTTCGTTCTCCAAAATGTTCGATGCATCCAAAATATCTTGATCGATCGTAATGCTTCCTACATAATTCAAATTCGCTTCCGTGACGACTGCACGGTGGATTTTGGACTTGTGCATCTCTCTGAACATAAATACACTCTCCTTGTGGGGTGGTCTCTAAAAAAGAAATGAAGCCTAAACAAACCTCTTATAACGAACGACATTAACAGATACTTCTTATTAACGAACATTCAACCAGCAAATCTACCGTAATTCTCTCTGGTAAACCAAAAAATGAAAGCATTAAATCATAATGGGTAACGTAGTAAACGGAAGGTTGATCATGCTGAGCAGGTGAGTTCGTGATAGTGAGAGGGTCTTGCAGAATGGGTGAGGTCATGTTGATTAGGGTATTCGAAAGCATTAACGTGGAGAATGTACTAAACATTGATGAAGTCTACTCCTGATGAGAGTGTTCACTGTGAGGCAGAACAATGTAATTGTGTGTAGCGGTGATGGGTTAAAGCGTTGTTGCAAAAATAAAAAAGCTCATGCAGTTGTCAATGTGCAGGTTTCAGATGCAAAAAATGATATATATATCAGAAAAATGATATATACCCACGAAAATTCTTGCATCCTTAACCCCTATAGTAGAGGTAATTGTCCACTTGCGTAAGGGTGATAATCGTATCAAAAGAGGGGGAAATTCTATTATTTACAAGTAGGGACTACCAAAGATTAAGAGCCTTTTGTAAAAAAGCACTCCCTTTCCTACTGGAAAATAACAGCTTCACGTATAACAGGAGATTAAAGATCGTAACTTTGCTGCGGATGGATTGGCGGCAATATTGAAGCGCCTTTTTGCGGTCGTGACGGTTCAAATAGCCCAGGGTGTAATATTTGCTGGCGATGCCGATATCCATATACAAGAGCTGCTTCGATTTGTGGCTGATCGAGTCGGATTGCACAATTAATTCGCGAATATGCTCGCGCACCTTGATCGATTTGAAGCTGAGGCCTTCTATTTTGGCATAGATCTCTTCGTGAAGATGAATGGTATCGGGATCTAATAGCCAGCGATCGCAAAAGAAATAGAGACTGTCCGGCGATTCCTGATAAACGGAATGAGGCTTCGTCTGCAGGGCGATCCGGTAATGGTCAAAGAATCGGAGCAAATAGGTTGTATCTTCTCCCAAATGAAACTCCTCGTTGATCAACCCGACTTCATCCAGCAGCTCTCGCCGGAATACCATCGTATTGAGCTGAAAAAAATTGCGGGTATGCGACAGGAACGCTTCAAACAGCCCTTCCTCACATATAATGATCTCCCCGTCGTTTCTCGTATCGAACGATGTCCTCATCTTATTCAGCAACTGGCGTTCTACTTCATTATCGAAGTTGTAGGATTCTACCTCCCCATGCCGCTCCACCCAAAGAGCAAAGGTGACATCGGCCCCTGTAAGGGCATGTACGTTCATGCTGTCGCCCAGATGGCCCGGAAACCATTCGTCATCGGAATCCAGAAAGGCCAAATATTCGCCCCTCGCCGCCAGCATGCCCGTGTTCCGCGCGCCACCCGGCCCTTTTGACCGCTCATTGCGCACGTACCGAATTCTGGCATCTCTGTGCATCCATTCCCCGATAACGGCTTCTGTATCATCTATGCTGCGATCATCTACAACGATAAGCTCCCAGTTCGAATAAGGCTGACGTACGATCGACTCGATAGCGCCTGAGATAATCTTCGCCCGGTTGTAGGTAGGCATCACGATGCTTACTAGCTGCTCCACTCGCTCCACTCCATTCATTCAAGATTGGCACTCTCAAATCAAGGTCAGTGTATATGCGGAAGCAACTAGTAGTCAAGTCCATTTTTTTATAAATTTTGTAAAAAGAGATCCCTCAAATAATCAGTGCTTGACAGTCAGGCCAACAGCCGATGGCGATTACAATCGACGAGAATACCGGTCGTCAAGCACTGATTTCTGTTATGAGCCAGAATAGTATTATGTCATTGGTCGCTAATATCCCGTAATTCTCCTAGGAAACTAATTCCGCGTTTAGCCGCTACACTGAAATTGTCAGCAATGGTAGCTGCCACATCGGCAAATGTTCGCCTGACTCCGAGATTCGTGCCTCCAGTCAGTGAAGGGCTATATACAAGCAGCGGAACATATTCTCTAGTATGATCTGTACCTGAATGTGTCGGGTCATTGCCATGATCCGCCGTAATGATGAGCAGGTCATTCTCATCTAGACTGCTCATGATGGCAGGGAGCTTAAGATCAAACGCCTCCAATAATTGCGCGTAGCCCTCCACATCACGTCGATGCCCATACAAGGAATCGAAGTCAACCAGGTTCGTAAACAGTAATCCGGTGAAGGGTTGAGCTAACAGCTCTATCGTCCGTTCAATTCCCTCAGCATTGTTAGCAGTTGGATAAGAGGCACTAATGCCTTCACCGTCAAAGATATCGCTGATCTTGCCTACTGAAAGTACATCAAGACCAGCATTCTGCAGTGCATTCAGAACCGTCGGCTCGGGAGGTTTCACGGCGTAATCATGACGGCCGGCTGTCCGCACGAATGCTCCCGGCTCGCCCGTATATGGCCGGGCAATAATCCGTCCGAGCGCATAGGGCTCGCCCAGCGTTAATGCTCTGGCGATCTCGCAAGCATGATAGAGCTCTTCTAGCGGAATGACCCCTTCGTGGGCGGCGATTTGGAGAACACTGTCGGCTGATGTATACACGATCCATGCTCCACTCTCTATCTGCTCGGGACCCAACTCCTCTAATATCGCCATACCACTAGCCGCCTTATTTCCGATTACCGCTCTTCCTGTTTGACGTTCCAGCTCTTCCATTAATGCCGCAGGAAACCCGTCTGCGAATGTTCGGAAAGGCACACTAGTTTGGAGCCCTGCCAATTCCCAGTGGCCTGTGAGCGTATCCTTCCCTGCTGATACTTCTGCCATCTTGCCGTAGGCAGCTGTAGATGCAGCAGCCGGCTCCCAAGACCCCAGCGGAGCAATGTTGCCTAGACCCATGCTGCGCAAATTAGGGAGCTTGACACGATCCACCCGCTCGATGATATGACCTAGTGTATGCGCACCTGTATCACCGAACTGTGCGGCATCTGGCAGCTCGCCTATGCCTGCACTATCGAGAACAATTAGTGCTATCCGACGGAACCTAAATCGACCCTTATCTTTAGAATCCAACTCGGAGATATGTTCGATCATCATAAGATACATTTCCTTTCATTCGGCCCTTGACCTGCTTGCGCTCTCCCATACATAACGGGTCATGCGTAAGCAGTTCCTGCAAAACCTGTTCGGCAGCCGCAAGCTCAGATTTCAGCTCCGGATAGCCGTCAGAAGCAAGCACTAGTGAAGATGCAGATGGCGGCAATAGAACCGTCTTCGACAAGGAGCGAATAAATCCGAAGCCCGTTATTTCGCCATAGGCATATTGGTAGTCTGCCGATTGATTACGTAGTGCAAAGTGCTGGCGGAGAAAGGGAACGATAGCTGCAAATCCAGTATCATGCTCTGCAAGCTGCTCCACCGTCTTTCCACTGGCAAGCTCTGACTCCAGAAACAACGCCCTGGCAGCCGCCAGTATATGGTCAGCCTCCTTGCCATTCTCATGCAGCATTCCATCCACCATGCACTGACAATCGCCAATTAGCCATACACAATGATGGTAACGGCTGTACAGCGCCATCGAGGCAGAAGGGCGTCCTGACTCCGAATCTAGCAGAGAGTCGTATAGCCCCTGTTTCTTATAGTGCTCCTGCAGCGCAGCATGAATCTGTTCCATAATCTCTTCTATATCAGCCTGAGGTCGCAGCTCCGTTACAGCTTGCTTAATCCACTGCGCTATTGTTCGTCCTGGAGTATCGCCTTGAAAGCGGCGACCAGAGAGATCGGTGGCACCGTCTATCACACAAACGTAGTGCTCAGTGAAACACCAGGTATCCTCATTTGTTTCTTCCCGGCCTGTTTTGGAGGTTGAGCTGACTTCTATGATTTTCATCCTGCTATTGCTCCGTTTCAATTTGTTCCTGTATTTTCTGCAGTGTCTGCCAGCGCTCGCGATCAGTCCGCGCAACAGGAATACGTCCACTGCTTGCCCCCTCCTGCGCAATCATCCGGTAAATCGGCTGCTGCGTATAGTGCCGCTGAAGCTGCTCGCTTTGCATGGCGGATTGGCGAGCAGGTATATAGCCTGTGCCTAGACTGAACTGAACCACTTGCTCCATCTGGGCCAAATATTGAATAAAAGCAAGACTCTCTTCTTGATGAGGCGACGTTCGGAACAGGGATAACCCGGTTCCTCCTGCCACGTAGCTACTACCATCTGTTGATAGCTGACTGCTCTGACTGCCGATCCCTGGCAGCACCCTCACATCCATTTCGAATTTCTTGGCAATGAGCTTCTCGTAGAATGGCAGCTTCTCTGAGGAACTCAGCAGCACCCCGCCCTCGCCCTTGACGAATTGACTGACGGCAAGCTGATGGGTTAAGGGCGGAATAAGCTTGTAGGTGCGTACAGCTCGTTCCCATTCCGGGAAATCGTCCATCGTAAGCTTCTTGGTGTTCTGGCCTTCTGTAGATGCATGATGCTGCCTATACATGGTCATCAAATACCAAGGCATCTGCATATCTGCATGAACGCCCCATATTGCTGCGTTCGCCTGCCTGGTTTTCCCCATCAGCCCAGTTGCAAATTGCCATAATTGCTCCCAGCTGTCAACTCCCTCTAGATTGAAACGATTGGACTCCAGCAAGCTCTTATTGGAATATAAAACCGGGATCGCATATCCGAGCGGCCATGCCCACAGTCTATCGGCGTATTCGAACCGGCTTGCAATGCCTGGCGAAAGATCACGTTGTAAATCCGGGGGCAATAAACTACCCAGCTCCACAATATGATTCATATCGATTAACGGGAAAATGCCGTAGCGGGAGCCAATCTCGGCAATATCCGGTGGTGTTCCGGCCGAGACGGCTCCATACAGCTCTTCCAGCAGCACATCATCGTTGTAGAAATACCTTGTCTTGATTCGAACATTGGCATTCTTGCTCTCATATTGCTCCGCCAGCTCGACCAGCGTGGGCGTGCTCACCCACAGTTCAATCGTCTCCTGTGGAGGGGATTCACGAATGAGATCAAAGCGCTGCTTGTTCAAGGCATATAAGTAGACAATTAGTCCTGCAAGCAGTGCCACGCTAACAACTAGCGCTAGCTTCCTCATACTGGGCTCATCCCCTCCTGCATACACGATACGTTCAGCCTATCCCATTTACTGCCTTTTATTATAACGAGAAGCCCCGATTACCAGATATCTTATTTACAATAAGAAGCGAGATAATGGTACTAAGCGACAAAATAGATGCCAGAGCAGCTGCGGTACCGAAATTCGCATTAATAACCTCACTATAAATGTTAACCGTAATCGTCGAGGTTGCACCGTAATAGAGCACAATAGTGGAACTCAATTCGTTAATGGTGGTCACCCAGCTGAGTATCGCACCTGACATTACGCCTGGAAGCATCAATATTGCGGTTGTCTTGAAGAATGTCTTCATCGGCGGAACGCCAAGGCTAATGGACGCCTCCTCTACGCTCTTATCGATCTGGTACAAGATAGCGGTACTTGAACGCAGCGTGTAGGGCAGCTTGCGCACCACATAAGCAATGACGAGAATAACCCAAGTGCCAGTCAATGCAATTGGCGGTTTATTGAAGGCAATAATGAGACTGATCCCAAGCACGGTTCCGGGCATTACATACGGAATCATAATCAACGAGTCCAGCAGCGACGTCAGCTTCGATTTTCTGCGGACAACCACATAAGAAATGAGCAATCCGGCAGCAACCATGATCACGATCGCCATACTCGAGTAGGTGAATGTGTTCAAAATCGATTTTGGCACACGGTACAGAACTTCCTTATAGCTGTCCAGACTGAATTGATTCGTGAATACTGGACCGTTGGTCTTAATGAACGAGGTCGTAATAACCGTCGCCTGTGGAATGATGGATGTCAGTACGATTGCGGCCACAAACAGTGTAGCCAAAATGCGCACAGGGCGCTTCAGCTTGACGACTGCAGGAGGTCGCATGCTGCTCATCCCAAATGTTTTCTTCGAAATCACATACCGCTGGATAAACAGCAGGGAAGTGGTGATCAGCAGCAAAATCATACTGATTGTGCTGGCCATAGCCGGATTGGTCCCCATCTCGCTAATGAACTCTTCATAAGCCAGAATAGGCAGTACTTTCACCCCTTGCCCTAACAGCATCGGTGTACCGAAATCGGCGAACGAGGCCATGAAGACCATCAATGCACCGGTAGACAACGTAGGCAGGATGAGTGGCAAAGTAACCCTGCACACCCGGCGCCAGCCATGGATGCCCAAATTCTCGGACGCCTCCTCCAGCGAGCGGTCAACAGTCTTGAGCGCACCTGACACGTACAAGTAAATATGGGGATAAAATTGCATCGTAAATGCCCATACCATCCCATGCAGACCATAAATCGACTTGAATGGAATACCGATTTCATTCAGGAAGCGTGTGATGAAACCATTGTTGCCCATCATCAAAATCCAGGAGTATGCGCCAATGAATGGCGGTGACAACAGGGTCAGAATGATCAGAATGTTGATTAGACCCTTAAATGGAATATTGAATCTGGTCATCACATAAGCAAGCGGAATACCGATCAAGCAAGCAAACAGCGTTGTGAGTGAAGATACAAGAAAGCTGTTGAATAATGCGCCATAATAGTGCTTGTATTTGAAAAACGATTGGTAATTGCTAATATCCCATTTACCTTCACTTATAAAACTGGTAATCAAGATGTTAAACAAAGGGTACACAAGCAAGATCATGACAAGCCCCAGCGAGACGAGCGTAACGACTGTCCAGAAGTCTAGACGGAATTTAAATCGCTTGCGCGGCACTGATATTGCCATTGCTCTTAATCGCCTCCTTCCCTTCCTCGTCGAAGATGACGGCGTCGGAAACATGGAAGCATACCTCTGCAAATTGTCCTACACCACGAAGCTCACTATAGCTGACGGCATGATCGTTCACTTGTACGGTCTGACCATTTTTCAAGTCAATCAGGTACTCGACCTTCTCTCCGAGAAACGTAACCTCTGTAATGGAGCCAACGACTGAAGGTACTTCAGAATCCGTATTGGCCTTCTTCAGCTTCAGCTGCTCCGGACGAATGGAGAATAAGGCCTTGCCATTGTACGCCCGATCCAGAGGAACAGACACTTGCTGCTCGGCTATGCGCATATTCGCCTTCTTCGTGGCGGGATCGTAGCCCATAATTTCGGTATCGATAAAATTAGTGGAGCCGATAAAGTTTGCTACGAAACGGTTAACAGGATTCAAGTAAATCTCATGTGGACGACCTACTTGCTGTATTCTCCCTTGGTTCAAGACAGCGATTCTATCGGAGACAGCCAGCGCCTCTTCCTGGTCATGGGTTACATAGATCGTAGTGATATTAAGGCGCTTTTGCAGGGCGCGAATTTCGGAACGCATCTTCAGACGCAGCTTTGCATCCAGGTTGGACAGCGGCTCGTCCATCAGCAGCAGGCCAGGATGAATGACAATGGCGCGAGCAAGCGCGATCCGCTGTTGTTGTCCACCGCTCATCTGGGCTGGCTGCTTGCTGCGATGTGCAGACAGCTCTACAACCTCCAGTGCTTCCGATACCCGGCGTTCAATGTCCTGCTTGCTCACCTTGCGCGCTCTTAAGCCATAAGCGACGTTTTCGAATACCGTCAAGTGCGGGAAGATCGCATAGTTTTGGAACACCATGCCAATATCGCGCTTGTGGGCAGGCTCGCTATCCATACATTTTTCCCCGAAGTAGATGCTGCCTTCCTCCTGCTGATAGAAGCCTGCCAGCGTGCGCAGCAAAGTTGTCTTGCCGCATCCGCTCGGTCCGAGCAGCGTAAAAAATTCGCCATGCCCGATATCAATATGTGCATCGTCTACGCCTTTTGCATCGCCAAAATACTTCGTTACGTGATCAATTGTGATTTGTGCCATCGATGTCACCTTTTCCCCAGCATAATGTCTTGGAATCGCTTCAAGATTTCCTCCTGCGAAGAACCCGACCAGTTGGAATCGTAATTCACAAGCTTAATATTTTCAAAAGGAATAAGGCCTTCGGTTGGACTTACATCATCACGAACCGCGCGACGTTTGAATTCAGTGGTTACCATTTGCTGTACATCCTTGCTAACAAGGAAATCAATGAACTTCTTGCCGTTTTCGGCATTTTTAGCGCCTTTAATCAGAGCCGTAATGTCTGGAACGAGCGAAGTGCCTTCCTCTGGATACACGATGCCGACAGGAGCGCCTCCAACAATATGGCGGAATGCAGCTTCTTCATACGTAATGCCAATGGGGAATTCTCCGTCCGCAATGGCTTTAGGGGCAGCACTAGAACCATTCAGCAGCTTGCCATCCAGGTTAGCGGCGAATTTCTCGACGAAATCCCAACCTCCTGAATCTTTTCCGAATGCCGTAAGCAGTGTAGCCAATTGAATGTACGATGTGCTTGCTTTTTTGGGATCTGCGTAGGCAATCTTGCCCTTCCATTTCGGATCAAGCAAGCCTTCCCAGCCCTTAGGCACTTCATCCTCTTTAACCTGATCTTTGTTGTACATAATGACTTCCGTCACAACGTTGAAAGCCGTCCAGTGATGAGTCGGGCTTGTATATACGTCTGGAATATGTTCAGCCTCTGTAGTGGTGTAAGGCTCGAAGTTTTCTTTGAAAATTTCCAGTGAATCGGCAATGCCGCCCCACAGTACATCACCAAGCGGGTTAGCGGACTCCGCTTGAATACGTTTGTATAGCTCGCCAGTTCCCCCTGTTACGAGTTCAACCGTAATACCCGTGCGATCCTGGAATTCCTTTACTAGCGGATTCAAGATTTCCGAAGGCGTCGACGTGTAGAGCACCATTTTCTTACTATCCCCAGCCTGCGATTCACCTTGTGAATTTCCACAACCAGCCATGACAGCGACCATAGCAACTACTAGCAGCAGTAACCATTTTTTTCTCATATAAACCCTCCTCATTTTTGGGCGGGCACGGCGCTCCCACAATGTTGTGCGTGCGAGTCTAGCGACTCGCCTCTAGAAGCATGCGCCCTATTTCTATTCCAAGTATAGTGAGGAGTGAAAGCCCTTACAACGAGACAAAACTGCAAAAATGTTTAAATAATTTCCTGACTGCGATATTCGCTGGGCGTGCAGCCTGTTGCCTTCTTGAACACTTGGCTGAAGTAGCGCTGATCATGATAGCCTACAGCCTGCGCAACCTCATAGGTCCGAAGTGTGGTCTCACGCATGAGCTGTCTCGCCTCCCCTATCCGCTTCTCCGTTAAGTAGTCAATAAACTTCTTGCCTGTTACCTGCTTGAACAAGCGGCTGAAATAGCTCTCGCTCATATAAGCTTCCGCCGACAGCTCACTAACTGTCAGAGGTGATGCATACATGCGGTCCACCTTTTCAACTAAAGCAATGATCCGCTCCTGATGATTCATTCGCTGAAAGAGAAGAACACCCGCACCTATCGCCTGCTGCTGGGAGCAGGCAAGTCTGGCCTGACGATAAGCAAATGGAAGCTGCTCCGCAGAACTGAAACATTCACTTACGCCGATGCAATTCCATTTATCCTGCTGCTCAGCTAGATGCGTGTTCAGCAACAGTCGAATGCACTCCTCACTCACATCCTGGTCGCTTGGGAGAAACAGTACTGCAGCGTCCTTCTGCTCCAAGCCAGACCAGGCAGCAACGACATAAGTTGCTCTAGGCGGTAAAATGGCTTGCAGTTCCTCGCAGACAGCCGCTGTAGGCTCCTTCATATAGCGGTGGCAAAGCAGCTGGACATAATTGCGATCCACATGGCGCTGCTTCGCAATATCACCCACTGCCCGCTTCATAATAGCAATCAGCTCTTCTTCGTTCGTAGGCTTGAGCAAGAAATCATAGACCCCCATCTTGAGGGCCTGCTGCGCATAGGCGAATTCTCCATATCCTGTAAGCAGCACGCACTTCATCTCCGGATAGGCCTCAATGGCTTGATGGCACAGCTGAAGACCATCCATTCCGGGCATTCGAATATCCGATAGCAAAATATCGGGCTGTGTCCCCTTAACAAGCTCCCATCCTGCAATACCGTTAGCAGCAATCCCTTCCACCTGAATGCCTAGGCTTGGCCAAACGGCAAGCGTGCTGAGCCCTTCACGAATCATGTATTCATCATCCACGATGACTAGCTTGATCATGTCAATTTCTCTCCTGTTCTAAAAATCGGCAGTTTTATGGTGATGCTGGTTCCCTTATTCTGCTCACTGTCGATGATTATTTCAGCCTGATCGCTATAATAAATATCAAGTCTTCTCACGACATTCTCCAGCCCAATACCGGTATGGCGCGGCTGAATAATAGAAAACTGTTTCTGCTGCAGCGACTGCAGCACATCAGCTTTAATGCCCACACCATCGTCTGTAATTTTAATTTGCAGCTTTCGCTCGATCACCTGAATCGCGATACGCAGCGTGCCTTCCTCCAGCTTCATTTCCAGCCCATGCGTGATCGCATTCTCTACCAGCGGCTGCAGCATCAAGGATGGAATCTGGCAATTCAGCGCCGCATCGTCCACCTCCCAGAATACCTGGAAACGATCGCGGTACCTGATTTGCTGAATGGTCAGGTAGTGTTCCAACTGCGTGATTTCCTCTCGTATGATGACCAGTTCCTTATCCTTCTTGACGGAATGCCTTAGCATCTCTGCCAGTGAAACGACAATTTTGCTGATATCGGGGACGCCCTTCATCTTCGCCATCCAATTCACCGTTTCCAGTGTATTGTAAAGAAAATGTGGGGTGATTTGGGCTTGAAGCGCTTTCAATTCGGCGTCCTTCAATCGAACCTGCTTCTCATATCCCTCCTGGATCAGCTCCCGCAAGCGCTGTGTCATCCGATTAAAGCTTCCTCCCAAAATACCGATGTCATCTTTGTATTTGGTTGGGAAGCGAACATCCAGACGACCAATTTCTACCTTCTTCATTAACTGGATCAAGCCTTCGAGCGGCTTTGTAACCGTTTTCGATAGAAAGTATGCAAGCCAAACGGATACAAAAAGTCCAATAGCCGTGATCGTAAAGGTGATATTGCGAATTAGACTGTTTTTACTTACAATCTGATCCATAGGCACGAACTTCACAATTTTGAAACCCGCCTCTTCCTCTGTGTCGTAAACGAGAATATGTCGTTTATCATGCCACTTCGTCCCAAAATACCCTTCTCTCCCGCTTAAGATCCGGTCCAGATCGGTGAATTCCATACGCGTCCCCACAGTTGCTTTGTCCGGGGAACTTGAAATAATATAGCCCTGACTATCCAGAAGAAACATCTGCTCCTCGCCTTGATCGCGGTTCGTCCGGTGAATGCCCGCTAGTGACGGCTCGAGAATTTCGATAATGAGATAACCGAGCTTCTCCTCTGTCCCAATATCCTTAAGCTGCCTGCCTGCGCTCAATACAACTTCCTGCGGATCAATCTTTCTCACGTTATAATGCGTATCCCATACCATCGTACCGCTGGCCTGGTTTGCTTTGCGGAAGATGCCCCAGTTCTCGTTATACTTGTCATACTGTGTAGGCAGAAAATCGCCAGTGAAATAGCGGTCGCCATTTAACCCGATAATGTAGATTCTAATCTCCCACGTTTTAGGTCCCAGTACAGTCTCGAACAGATGCTGCATGGCTTTATAATCCTCGTATTTTTCCAGCCGTGAGCGATCACCGGGCTTGGCCAGCGTCTCCTGAACCATCGAATTACGAAAAATGTACATGGAGAGCTGCTCCACATCCCGCGCGAAGAAGGAGAGATTCTTATTAATCTGCTTCATGTTGTCCAGAACACCGCTGCTCATTTGCTCCTGCATCATATTCGTTGACTTCTGATAGGAGAAGAAGCCCAGCAGGCTGAGCGGGATGATGACCAGCATCATGAAGATAATGGTCAGCTTCGTTCGTAAATTCAAGTTCATAAACCGATTCAATGGCCTCATCCTCTCCTCGGCCAAAATATAATAACACCTATTATAGTGGAATGGTACAGGAAACAACAAGAAAAAACACTCACGTCATTGGTGAAGCGAATGCGCTTCAATAATGGCGCCTTCTCCTTCACCTGCAATAGCCGTGCGACCTCATCAGGAGCTTCCTCTACGGCAAATTGATGCTGGAATTTGGTTAAAAGGTTCGAAAAAAGGAGCAGATCGGATCTGATATCCGCCTGCTCCTTTTATTATTTCATGCTTTTTTCTAACTTCTTGGCCACTACACATCATACTCCAGCTGCTTCTTCGCCTGCGCGATGAAGTCGAGCGGAGTTGGAATCGTCTCGCGGTCATATTGAATCGCGCCAATCTTCAAGTTTAACGAAACTTTATATTTTTCCGATTCCGTTTCATTCAGCTCGTCCACTCGCCGTTTCAGACGATCAATGACCATCTGTGCTCCCGGACGATCTGTGAATAGCAGCATGCCCCATGTCGGGTGCTCCCGATTCAGCATATATAAGGCATCATTCGTTCGAATACTAGTCTGACTTAGCTTCGACATATCCTGGATCGCCTCAGTCAGCTGATCCTCGCTAATCATCCGCTTGATCTCATCCCAATACTTCACCTGAATGACTAGCAGCGTCAGAGGAATTTCGTACCGCACGGACAGCGCCATGAAGATCGTGGCATCATTTTTGAAGGAGAGCGTATTCTTAAGGCTGGTATTGGCATCGACCGTCGCAAGCGAGGAATTGTTTTTCTGCAGCTCCTCGTTTTCGGCTTGCAGTCTCCTGTTTGACATCGTCAGCATCCAAGTAACTACCGTAAAGAACGGTGTCATAATGAGCCAAAAGTAATTTTGCGATCCAATTAATCCGCCGACAACTACTGTCTGATACAGTGTAAAGGTGCCATAACCAAAAATGAACAAAATGTTAAGAATCAAACCGGTCGTCACTGATGTAAAGTACGTAATAAGCGCAATCAGAAACGCAACGTTAAAGAAAATCACATTTTGCAAATACAGATCGGGGTCCCGCGCAGTAAAAACAACGGTGACAAAGCAGGCTGCGAACAGCAGCATAAAAGCTGCGTCCGAAGTCATGCTGCTTTGGAATCGCCTCATTCTACACGCCCCCGTTTCGATCTATATTTGCGTATCATTAGAATCAACGATACAAGGACAAACAACAGCACCAGTACCAAGATAACCATGAAGCTCAGTACATCGGAACGATCCATGATGTCGCTGATGATAGATGGTGACTCCGGAGCTGCCGCTTCCTTGAAGCGGAACGGACGCACGGCTCCATCCTTATCCGTCAATACGCCGTCTCCGTATACCTTCCACAACAGCCCTTCCGACGCTACCAGCTGCGATGCCAAATAATAAAACTCCGGATTGTAGCCTGTTACAGCAAGCATGCCGTTCCGATCGTCATAAGGGGAGTTAATTAATTGCAGCGCGCCAACCCGCTTGCCGTAATCGATATCGATACTCATTTTCTCGTTGGAATGAAATCCTTTGCTGCTCGGATCGAACTGGAAGTACAAGAATTCGTTGTTCGACTGGATAACACGGTTATTCTCATAGCTGCCGATGGCAATAATCTGCTTGCTAGACAGCTCCTTCTCTCCAGCCTCTTCGCTATAGAATTGAATATTGCCTGTATTGGTCTGGGCGAACTGGCCCAGCAAATTGAATACATTCGCAAGCGATTGGTAGAGATAAGCGTCTCGATCCTTCGGAAGTACGACCGCTACCCCGTTGTAGCTGCCGTCACGCACGAATGGATAGGGATAATTGTCCAGCAAAAGATCCGCCCGGTCTCTTGTATGCAGCTGCAGCATAGATTCTTTGTCCACGAATGCCCACGGCATCTGATCCTGCTCTTCAATACATCCCGGGTTTGTCATCTCCAGATCAAATGCAATCTTGACGGAGAAATTGCCGAAAATATTAAGATTTTTCGGTACCTGCAGCGCCATATGGTCGCGATCGGCCATCTCCATGGACAGCTTTTTGCTGCCGATTGGCGTCTCATTGATATACACGGTCACCATTGAACGGTCAAAGTCGAGATTTTTGGCATAACGGAAATTCAAGTTGATCTTGCTCGCATCAGCTATGGAGCGGTTGCCGGGCATCGATACGAAGTAGACCTGCTCCCGATGCCGAGCGCCCTTCAACTGGTCGCCTGATTCGGTCAGCTTCACATTTTTGCTTATCTCTACGGCTGGCGTCTCTACCTCAGTCGTCGCATCTACCAGCTTGGAGGAGCGGTCCAGCTGTTGCAGCAAGGATTGATTGGCCGCGAGTCTTCCGGCGCGGACAAGCAATTCTGCGTCGTCAGACGTAATCACGAGCGCCGACGTATTTCCAAGCTGAACGACTTGCAGAAGAGCCTTATTCTGCATGTCCTCCCGCTTAATCAACTTCTTGATGTCGTCTGTCAAATGATCGTACAACGCAACAACTACGATCGCGCTCTTGCTCTTCACCCCGGCCGATCCAAGCTCCAGCAGTGGGATAACATTCTGCTTGAGCGGATTAGCCTTGGCTAGTCCGGACAGAGCATACATGGCAGCTTCCAGCTCCGCTGGATCACTGTTTGTTGGCACAACAACCGCATTTTTTCCGTCATTCACCGTATCCAGACCCCTGAAATGAACGTTAAAATCACGAATCGTGCCTTCCAATGGCTTCGTGTCGTATTGCACCGCTATTCTGGAGCTGTCAAACAGCTGAAGCCAGCTGTTCTTGGTATCGGCAGCCCAGCAGATAAGCTCCGAACCAGGCTTAAGCGTTTGAATGTTGCCCTGTACGGTTAGCAAATTCGAGCCTTCCTGCAGAAATTCCAACGGCACGTTGACCTTCAATTGCTGCTTCTCCTGATCATTCACTTCCGGACGGAACGAATGAAACGGCTTGCCGTTAAGAAGCAGCGTAACACTGGACCACTCGTCCTGCATCAATGGCGTCGCCTTGTAGTCCAAATAAAGATCGACCGCCTCCACATTCCAATAGGACTCCAATTGGAAGTATTGCTGGCTAGTGGCATAGCCTCCCATCATGGAGGCATTCGCCAGATTGCTGCCGTATGTCTTCGTGGCTTTCGCGCTTGTACCGGCCGTACCGGACTGCTCGGCCGAAACCGGCGCAATCATGGCAACGAACAACTGCAAAGCTATAAGTGCTGTGAGCAATATACGTTTATTCACCTTTTTCCCTCCACATTAGAAACGTTCCGTCTTGTACCATTTGGCCTCGCGCTTGAAGATGAGGTCCTTAATATATTGGTACAGACCATAAGCCGCCACAACCATCCACATCTGACAATACGATATGTACATGAGCATAATGATCCACAGATTGGACAGCTTCATCTCCCCCTTCTCCGTCACAAGGGTGATGAACGTACCGATAATAAATAAAACGATGGCCAGCAGCCACAGGAAGGAGCTAAAGCTCGCAATCGTGGTAGTCACATAGCCTAACGCATGCAGGATAAGCAGGATATCGGACGTAATAAGCGATGTGAGAAGCAAGAAATAAATCGAAAGAAAATATAAAATATCAAAGTGGATGTTGCGGGCAGATTTATCAAATAATAGCGGGATGTTTTTGACGATTACGTATATATTGCCCTTCGCCCAGCGCGTTCGCTGCTTGAACCAGACTTTGACCGTCTGCGGCTCTTGCTCCCATGTGACGGACTTGGGCTGGAATTTGATTCTGTAGCCCATCATATAGATCCGGAAGCTAATCTCGGTGTCCTCGGCAATCGCCTTTACGTCCCAGCCGCCGATCCGTTCGATTATTTCACGACGCATAATAAAGTTTGTGCCTGGAATGGTGCAAAGCTTGAACAGCTTCCACCGGCCCGCCTGTGCCATCCACTGGAACGAAAGCGTCTCAACATTAATGAATCGCGTCAGAAGGCTGGCGTTGCGGTTGCGCGTTCTGAATTTCCCGATTACCGCTCCTAGCGACTGATCGTTCATAATTTCCGAGACGAGGTACAATAGCGCCTTCCGCTCCGGTGTATTGTCGGCATCGTAGATCGCGATCAGCTCGCCCTTGCTCTGCGCAAAACCAATGTTAAGCGCATTGGATTTGCCCTTCCCACCCGTCACCGCATCCGTATTAATAATGTTCAGGTTGCGTTCCGGATACATCGACTGAAGCCCCGCAAGCAGCTCGCGACTGTTGTCTGACGAATTGTCATTGATGACGATAATCTCATAGCGATCATGAGGATAGTCCAAGGCCAGCAACGATTCTACCGTCTTCACGATAACCATGCCCTCGTTATGCGCTGGAACCATAATGGAGACAAACGGCGCTTCACCTTTAAGCTCGGGCAACGGCTTGTCTTCAAGCTCCATATAGTATAGGTAACCTGCGATGATCAGCACAACATTGACCAGCAGGAGCGACCAAATGCAAATGACCGATATAAGCATGAGAATGTCGGCAAGTGTCATAGGCGCCTCCTTACTTCGTATTTCCGCTTATACATCCGATGGCCGATAATAAGGAAACAGCCAAAGATAAATAATGATAGCAGAATGAGTACAATTAAAATTTTGTTTTGCATCGTAAACAGTTTTTCAAAGCTTTTCTCGCCTTTGGAAATATATTCGTATTCGGAGCTGATCAGCCTGTCCGCCGCGTTAAGCACGACAGCCTCTCCGTTCAGGTACAAAATGCCGCCACGTGAAGCGATTGTATACTTCTCTGTGTTGACCTCATGGCTGATGTTTTTATAATCCCCAAATGATGTCCATTCCTCCATCAGCCGTTGTATCGTCGCTTCCATTGCCTCTTCATCAGTCGGGAAATCCAGTACGAGCGCCGTATTCATCGGCAGCGGGTTCAGAAACAGACCCTTCTGTTCCAACTGCTCCATTTGGCTCATATCCATCGTATACAGGGACGAGGAGAACGGCTGCGACGTGTCGACTCTCGCCATATGCTTGATCTCCTTGTTAGGAAACAGCACGCTGGAGTCGAACGCTCCCATCCCTTTCGTCATGTAGTGCTGATCATACGTCCAATACATCTCCGCTCCAACGCCAAGGGGAGCGATGCCGTAATCTGCCAGCACATTGATGAATTCCGCCATTTTCAAATCCAGTGTCGTCATATCCTGGCTAATTGTTGCAGATACATTAGGTGCCTGGACCACGACGCTTCCGTTGCGAGACTGTACATGCTTCAGCGCTTCCAGATATCGCTTCATGGCCGGGTAATCCGTATTGCTGAATACGGGACGTACGCTGACGATAAACGGAATGCCCGCTTCATAAAGGGAATCCGCCAGCCGAACGAGCGCCTGCAAATCCGAGAACGGGTATATTTCGGTAAGCAGCACGTACAATTGCGTCTGCTCCTCTGTCTTCAGCCAATCCTTCAGCAGGTATCCGAGTGCCAATTCGCTCAGATTGCCTCGCTCGTAGTACGGGACGTACGCTGTCGTCCCCTTCTGGATGCCGTAAGGATAAGTCTGTTGCTTCCCATCCATCGAGAATTTGCCATATCCCTTCCCATCATAAGAAGTGATAAAGCGGCCTCCACTCACCTTCATGGAGGACTCCTTAAGCTGACCGATGGATAAGGATACCGTCTCCCTTGCCCGATACTCTTCCTTTAGCCCAAGTTGAGCGCTCTTCGACTGGGGCAGATCGGCGCCAATATGCAGGTAAGCCCCTGGATAAGTGGACAAATCTTTAAGGAAGTGGGTATGGCCAATGTTCAGATCTTCCCGATTACGAACAACGATCACGTACTCGTACGATGAGATGGAGCCAGACGCATATTGATCGATGGATTGTACAGTGACACTCGCTCCGAACGCCGCCACTATCCGTTTCAAAGCCTCGATATTGCCTTCTTTCGAACTTCCCAGCGCCAAGCTGTCATATACAATCAGCACATGAGCCGGCCTCTTCTCATCTACTGCGGCAGCTCCCACTCCGGGAACTGCCAGTGACATGCACAGAATGAGCATCATTAGCCGAACAACAATGGAACTACGCAGCTCTGACTGTAAAAACGGAACGTCCAGCTCTCGCAGTTTGCGCCATTCTGGCATGCCATAACCCCCTTTCCTTTGCCATATCCGTCACACAGCCGCCTCATCCTGCACACCCCACAGCCGCTTGCCGATCAAATCGGCAATTAATAGAAACGTGACCAGATCGAACGTAGCGGTAAAGTGGAAGAGATGCTTGGACAGGTCGGCATCGCCAGCCCCGATAATCGACACAAACACGCCGGACAAGCCCATGAGTATCAGCATCAGCACAAGCCCTAGCCGCAGCTGCTGCCGGGCATTCCGCGTCTTTACAGCCTGCACGAATGTAGGCATATAGAAGCCGATAACAAGAGCCATCCAGATGACGACAAAACCAAAGGTCTTGGGTGCCAGCGCATCCTTCGTCAGACTGTAGCCCGAGAAGAAAGTCGTGTGCTTGCCGAATTCACGCCCCTCCGACTTCTCGAAGTTGCCCATCGCAGGCGGGCGTATCGTAAACCCGTTGCGAGCGGCCAGATTTAACATTTTGACCGCCTGGTCAGGGTGGGTGATATAATGCGTCAAGATGGAGCCGAAGCCGTATTTGCTGTAAAAGTTGTCTTCCAGCAGCTGTGAATCGACATCTACCGTCGTGTAGGGGAGATAATGGATCGTACCGTTCAGCACGGCATATTGTCGATCGATACCAAAGCCCCTCAGCGTTGCTTCCGGATCTTCGGAATATTGCAGCACGCCTCTCGTCATGGCATGATATTTGTTGATATTGACGAACTCTTTCGGAATAAGTACATACGTACCTACTCCGACAACGAACAGGCTTATCAGCGCTGTCCATGTAATAAGACGGTATTTCTTCTCCTTGCGGATAAAGACCAGCACAACCCCAAGTACAGCCACGATCAAGCCAACAGGCGCATTCTGCTGTTTACTAGTAGTTAGAATGAGTGCGCTGATGACGAAGATGGCCAGCAGCACATAATCGTTGTATCGTTTGCGCCAGAGCAGCAGCCCCGATGCCAATACGAACATCGTCATGATCCATACAATGCTCTCGCCAAAAAAAGAGCTGAAATACGCGGTGTAGCCTGTATCGGCGAATAAAAAGATCGCGAGTGCCGCAATCAGATATCCCCGCTTGGCTGACAGCTTCCAGGTCAAAGCTTCAACCAGCAAATAAACGGCTGCCACATACAGGAGCAAATACATCGCTGCCTGAAACCGGATATCAAACCAAGTGCTGCTATAGAACCATTCATTGACAATAATCGCTATTCGAATAAAAAGGGATTGCGAAGAAAATAGAGATGCGTTATTCTCGTTAAAATATTGAAATATGCCGTATTCCTTTACAAAGTAACCCAAATACTGCTGATCGTAATCTGGCGCGCTGAAGTATAGGCCATTGCTGTATATAATTCGGAAGTAATCCCCATTGTCCGCCATGCCGATATACGGCGGAACGAACAACGCAAGTATCGTAATGATAAGCACTCCCAATGCTGCCACAACAGATGGCGTTCCGAACCGCAACAGATTGCTTCTGACCGAACGGACGAACATCGCTACACAGCCTTCTTTCTATGCATAAGTGTAAGCCAGCAACGCCATTAGATTATCAAAGGAATAAGCTTGTCCGGTTGCGGTATCGCCGAAAGCACCGTAGAGCTGGTCGCTTGCGTCCTGCACCTTGAACTCATTCATTCTATCTATGCTGGCGTCATACAATGAGCGGTCGCCTACCTCGGCCCCGATGATGGCCGTTATGGCGTAAATCGCCGTTGAGCGCACCTCATTTGTCGGCTTGCCTTCCCTTGTATACTGACCGTATAACTTTCCTTCTGCTACTCGTTCTTTGATAAATTCAATGCTGGCCCCGTTATGCTGTCCTGTCTCCGCCAGATGCAGAATCGTAAGCAATGACTCCACCGTATTGATGTTCTCCGAGGTGTACCTGCCTTTGCTATACTCATATCGGGTCTCGTAAAACGGAAACGTATCCGACAAATAGCCATTATGGATCAGATCCGTCATCCCGGACATCAGACGCTGCTTCTGCTCTTGCGGAACTGCTAATAGCTGCAGCGTTCTCAGATCGAGATAACATAACGTAACAAAATCATTGTTCACACGGTAAGCATCATCATAGAAGTCATACAATCGATCATTTTGCACATTATAAGAGTAGAACCTGTCTCCGTACGATTTTGCTTCCTTCTGGTATTCGTCCGTACCGAATGATGTATTAGCCTCGTACAACGCCCGAATGAGACGAAGATCGTCTACAGCTGCATTTAATGGATATAACCTTTGTTGTACGGGACTGTAACGATAGCTGAAACTAGAATCCAGATCGAACGTTTCTTTGGCCTGCTCCCAAGTCCGATCAAATGCCGCCTTCTGCCCTGTTCGGGCATAATAACGCATCAATAGCCCGGCCGATTCGCTCAGCACCTCATGACCGGTAGCAGTAAGCTCCGACTGATTCGTTTCCTTCAAATTCGTATACACGCCATATTCGCTTGACAACTGCTTGACGATAAAATGATGCAACGCTTGCTCCTCCGACTTCCACTGGCCTGAGTGCTGAATTCCAGGATTCTCGGCTTGAGGGATAGTCTCGCCGCCTTCTATTCGGCATGATGCCAACAGCAGTGGAAAAGTAACGAACATCATAAACCAAACCATCCGTTTCTTCACTAAAAGCCATTCTCCTTACTTCTTACTCGCGCTTTTCGTTTCACTTCATCATTAGGCTTGTTGAATAAACTCTATCAAATTGTGATAGCAAATCTATTAATACCGCATAGTTAAATAGAACTAGTTCTCATCATACTATAGCTCCGAAAAAATGTCGAATAATTGGCAATTATTATACAGGATATCCAATTTTGTCGATAGGCATATGATAAAAAGAACCTCCACATTTAATCCCGATTGCTTTATGATACGATTATACCACTCTCAATCTGAATTTTTTCTAAATGTCTCTATATCATGTCTCTATATAAAGTAGGTGTTCATCATGTGGAAGCCCGATCGCGAAAGCGCAGTTCCTCTCTATCGTCAAATTGCCGATCGTCTTCAAGAAATGATCGTTCATGGCGAATATCCGCCCGGAAGCCCGCTCCCGTCGGAGCGCAAGCTGGCGGAGCAGTTCGGCGTCAACCGCAGCACTGTTGTACTCGCTTATGCCGAGCTAAGATCCTTGGGACTGGTAGAGAGCCGTCCTGGAAGCAAGACCCAAGTCAGCTCCAACTGTAATCATGCAGCAAGCCGTACACCGGAATGGCATCGCTACGCTGAAAATGGAGGATTCCTTCCGAACGTGCCTTTCTTGCGCAGAATACGCGATGCTCTAGCACAAGACACTGCTATTATTGATTTTGCCAGCGGCAAGCTCTCCACCGATCTGTCGCCTATTCGGGAAATTAATGAAATTATGCATAGCTGCACGTATCATCCCGACAACGGATCTGACGTCAGCCAAGGCTTCCCCCTACTCCGAGAGGCTCTGGCTTCCTTTCTGGAGCGCAACAGGGGAATTCGCACATCTCCATCATCCATTCTCATTACAAGCGGTTCACAACAATCCCTGTACCTGATCTCGCAATGTCTATTGTCACCAGGAGATGCCATAGCGGTGGAGACGCCATCGTTCACCCGTTCGCTATCCATGTTCCAGTCAGCTGGATTACGCATCTATCCGCTCCCATTGGACGAGCATGGCGTCCGTCCCGAGAGTATCCGCGAGTTGTACAGCCGGCACCGGATCAAGATGCTGTTCGTCAACCCCAACTTTCAGAATCCGACAGGAACGCTGCTGCAAGCCGATCGGAAGAAGCTGCTTCTGGATACGGCAAGCGAGCTGGGGCTTCCCATCGTAGAAGATGATCCCATCAGCTTGACCGCTTACAATATGGATTACCCGCTTCCCATCAAAGCTGAGGATGCTTCGTCAAACACCTTGTATATCGGCTCCTTCTCCAAAATCGCCGCAGCGGGCTTGCGCATTGGCTGGATTGTAGCTCCCAAATCCGTCATCTCGCGACTAGCCGATGCAAGAAAACAGATGGATATCGGATTCAGCGTCATTCCGCAGCAAATTGCCGCCGCCTTTATTGAATCGCCCTTATTTATGCCGCATTTGGATCGGCTTCGACTGCAGCTGCAGCTAAAGCTGAATGCTACGGTTGCGGCGCTGCATGAACATTTAAACGGACTCGTGCAGTTTTCAGTTCCTCAAGGAGGGCTGCACCTCTGGTGCAAAATTGTCCCGACGGTCCAAGACGGGAAGTTTCTGGACGAAGCATTGAGACGAGGTGTCGCGTTTGTTCCAGGCAGCGTATATGGGGCAGAACCGGGTTATATGCGGCTAACCTATGCAAGGCCGCAGGTCGAGGAAATTGAAGAAGGCATCAAAAGACTGGCTGCAGCTCTTCTGGCTGCTTCGGAATAAACACTCAAAAAGCGCAGCACAAGGACATGTTCCCTATGCTGCGCTTTGTTTTATGTCTATTTTCCTTTTCGAACAAGCAGGATGTATAAGAAGTAAGGAGCCCCAATCAGAGCGGTAATAATGCCTGCCGGGATTTCCAATGGCGGATGAACAATTCGTCCTAGCATATCTGCTGTCGCAACCAGAACAGCACCCAGCAAGGCGGCGACAGGTACAGCATATCTGCTGTCCGATCCCACCAGAATTCTCGCCAGCGGCGGTACAACAAGCCCCACAAATCCGATTGTTCCGGCAATCGCCACTGAACTTGCGGCCAGTCCAACCGCAATAGCAAGCAAGGCCAGCCTCGCAACCTGAATGCGCATGCCTAGCCCCTTGACCGTATCCTCATCCAGTTGGAGCGTATTTAATAGCCGGAAGCACAGGAGGGTTAATAGCACGCCTACTGCCGTCCACGGCCAAAGAAGCTCTACATGCTGCCAGGAGCGGGCATACAAGCTTCCCTTCAACCAGACGAGCGCTTGTGAAGAGGACAGGGCGAATTTGACGATCATAAAAGTGATCAGCGCCTGAAATCCGGTCGATATCGCAACGCCTGTCAATGCCAGTCTCATGGGCCGAATGCCACCCCGCTGATAAGATACCAGATAAACAAGCGTTGCGGCTAGAATGGCACCGGCGAATGCAGCAATAGGAAGCACATGAGCGCCCAAATGCGGGAATACCAGCAGCACGATCACTGCAAACAATCCGCCGCCCGCCGAGATGCCGATAATATCGGGTGCGGCGAGCGGATTTCGGGTGATGCCCTGCAGGATGGAACCTGAAACTGCCATATTGACCCCTACCAATACCGCAATGAGCAGTCTCGGCAACCGATATTTCAACACCAGCCATTCGCCGGAACGCATCTCTTCTATAATATCCGCAATTGGCGTGCTGACTGCTCCAAGGCGCAAGCTAAGAAATGCTACGATGATAAGAAGAAGCGACAGCCCCATCATGATAAACAAAAATCTGCTTTTTCTCATGTTCGTCCTCCTTCTCTGCGTCGCAGCAAATAAAGGAAGAATGGAACGCCTAAAATAGCGGTTATGATACCCACCGGAATATCGGCAGGATAGAAGAGCCATTGTGCCGCAAAATCCGCCGATGACAGAAGCAGTGCTCCCAGCAGCGCGGACAACGGAATCATAATGCGATAGCTGATGCCGCCTAGTCGTCTCGCCATATGGGGAACAATCAGTCCGATAAACCCGATCGGTCCCGCTACAGCGACCGCACTGCCTGTCAATACGATAATGAGCAATCCTAATACTCCGCGGATTCGCTTAATATGGATGCCCAGCCCGCTGGCGATTTCTTCGCCTTGCATCAGAACATTCAACGTATTCGCTAGCAGATAGGCTACAATGACCGCTGGAATGCCAAGCAGCCATACCAAATAATTGTCTCTCCACTCTGCTCCCGACAGCTTGCCGGCCATCCAATATAAAATTTCAGTCAATTGGGTTTCAAATAATAAAATAATGCCGGTCGTCAGTGCACCCATAAACGCACTGATTGCCACCCCAGCGAGTACGAGCTTGGAGGGATCGCTTCCGCTAAAGCGGGAAAAGAAATAAATAAGGACGCCGCTGGCCGTTGCTCCGCACAATGCAGCAACCAGAATGACATCAGCGCTATTCACGCCGCCCCATATCATCAGTGACGCAACTGCAAAGCATGAAGCACCCTGATTCAGTCCCATAATCTCGGGATCGGCAAGAAAATTGCGGGTCATCGCCTGCAAGAGACAGCCTGCTATCGCCAGCGTCCCTCCCAAAGAGACTGCCAGCAGCAGTCGGGGCATACGGATATGCCATACGGTATAATTCAGCAATACATCCTTCGTATCAGAGGAAGGGAAAAATAGCGGCTTCCAGGCAAAGCCGTTCACCTTGAACGTAACGGTCAGGCAAGCCACGCCTATCAACAATAGGGCCAGAATGGCAAAAAGCAGCCGCAGGGATACTGCAGACTGCAGTCCCCGCCGCTCTTTCTTTACGATGCTCATCTATCCAATCTCCTTACTTGCATAACCTATTCTGCTTTCAGATGGAGAAGAAGTTCATCCAAAATGTTGCTCGCCGCGATCGGTCCGCGTCCACGCGCCCACAAATTGCGGTCTACCTCAATAAAATGTCCGTCCTTCACAGATTTCAGATCTTGATACAACGGATTGGATTTAAGTTTCTCCGTGCTGTCACCGTAGACCATAATATAGTCCGGGTTGATCTCATGTACACGCTCCAGCGTCAGCTTGCTGCCTTCGCCTTTGCCCTCAAGCTTCGAAATCTCCCCGTTGTAAGCATAATCAACTCCAGTGCTGCTGAGCAACGAACCGATAAAGGAGTCCTTGATCCATACCGTAAACTCGTCATCAAAAAATCCTGCGACAATAATTGAAGGCTGGCCTTCAACTTTCCCCTTCACATCATCGATTTTGGCGGTCAAATCAGAGATCACTTTCTCTGCTTCCGCTTGCTTGCCCAGAAGCTCGCCGATGCTTTTAACATTATCCAACACTTGTGTATAGCTAACATCGTCAAAAGCAACTGTAGAAGCGATGCCTTCAAGCTCGGCACGAATCATGCTATGACGATCCACACTGGCGATGATCAGATCAGGCTTGAGCGATTGGATAACCTCCAGGTTAGGGGCTTTGCGCTCGCCTATATCCGTTACTTCCGATTTAATTAAGCCTTGCAGGTATTCCGGTATTTTAGTTGTGCCTACTCCCGCATTGCCAGCCGGTACTACACCTAGGCTTGTCAACGTGTCAATAAACGAAAAGTCCAGTGTAACGACCTTCTGCGGGACTTGATCCTCCTGCCAAGTTCCCCACTCATGTTGGACACTGGCTCCAGCTGCTCCGTTTTCCACTGTTGTGCCCTGATTGGATCCATGATCGGACGGTGTCGCATTTTTATTCGACCCACAACCCGTTAGCGCTATACTGAAGCACAGCATAATAACCGCGAACATTTGATACTTCTTCATGAAATTGCTCCTCCTTGGCTTTACCGTTAATGATTATTATTCTCAATTACAAATTGTAATAGAAGGTTTATGCTTTGACATCATCCAGTTGTCATCATTTCATACCATCCAGTTGACGAGCCAGCTTATTCTCTCCTTCATAAGCTAGCCTTAATAGCTGTGATTCATGCTTGGTCCACCCTTTCAACATTTTAAAAATAAAAGATCTTCAAAGTAATAAAAACAATGCTTGACCCAACTTTCGCTTTGTGATACATTATTTCATGTTGACACAACAACACATGCGGTCGTGGCGGAATTGGCAGACGCGCTAGATTCAGGTTCTAGTGGTGTAACAGCCGTGGAGGTTCGAGTCCTCTCGACCGCACCAACCACAAACAAACAGGTTCGTGAAATTGCTCTTGCAGCGATTTACGAACCTTTTTTATTTACTCGACCTTTAAGGCTTCCATTTCATATCCTGTTTATAAATGAACGGAGGGTACCATCCAATGAAAATCTTAAGATACGATCATCTTGTGCTGACAGTAGCTAGCATCGAGCAGTCCATCCGATTTTATGGCGATGTGTTGGGCATGGAAATTGAGACGTTCGGCCAAAATCGAAAAGCAGCGAAATTCGGTCAACAAAAAATTAATTTTCAGGAAGTCGGTAAAGAAATTGATCCAAAAGCTAAATATCCAGTACCCGGTTCCGGCGATTTCTGCCTCATTACAGAATCAACGCCTGCGGAAGTGCAGAGGTATCTGGAACTTAAAGGCGTACCAATTGAATTGGGGCCCGTTCAGCGAACAGGAGCTCTAGGACCGATTACATCCATCTATATTCGAGATCCTGATCAAAATTTGGTCGAAATCTCCAGCTACACTCCGCACATTCACATTCGGTAAGTGCAGATTCTGACATAACTATAAAATAGCGATGATCGCAAGTCCTCTACAAAGGTCAGACAAGCGATCATCGCTCTTATAAAGTTTCTTGTTTCATTACAACATCTGATCCCACAGAGCCCGGAAAGCTTGCTCCTCCACCTGAAAAAAAACGGGCGCGCCAACATACATCACATAGTTGTCCGGGAACAGCCACAACCGCACCTCCGTTCCGTCTTCCAGTGTCAGAAACAGCATTTTCTGAAGATGCTTATCCCGTTCATAAATACCGTCTGTATTCAACCCATCCCGGTCGAATGGCTTCGCTTCGTACAGTGCCGCAACAAATGAATCAACAAACTCATTTGATGCCAGCTCTCCGAACTCAGGCTTGCTATAGTACCAAGCGTCATAGGGCTGCCAGTTCACCGATTGCACACGATTTTTCAGTCGCAGCTTTCCAATCAGATCCTCCCCCGAATGAATCGTAATTCCATTCAAGCACTCGTACAGCTCGGCATAAATCTCTCCGTTCTCTTCATGATAGGACATAATACGAAAGCTCTCATCATAGCCATTCACCGCAAAAATATCCACTTGTCCGATGCTGGAAGCCAGCTCTTCATAATCCGTTTTTTTGCTCCACTCATCGATTCCGCCCTTCGTCCGACCAAGCCGCTCGCCTCGCAGCAGCTTCGCATCGGCTGGCGTCAATCGTGTGCTTGTCTGCGTGTAGATGCTGCCTTCATAGACGACCAGCCCGATCATATCTGCCATTGCGTTACTTTTCTTCGGCAGCTTCATCTTGGGGATAACAACAGCATCCACCGGGGGGACCATCGCACCCAAAGTCTCTCCTCGGTCAAGACTATACTGAGCAACCGCCCAAACAACAAAACAAATCGCCACCAAGCATGCGGTACCGTATACGAATGTGCGGGGATAGCGACGCTTCTGTGGGATGGCGACTGCCCCCGCAAGCCGCTCCTCCATGCCGGGATCCGGCACGATGGATTCCATCGCATCTTGGTAATCTTGCCGATTCATGTATGTCCCTCTCCTTCCAAATCCAACTTTAATCGCATTCTGCCCCGATTCAGCCGCATCTTCGCTGCCGACTCGCTAATATGCAGAATATCGGCTATTTCCTTTACGCTGTAATCTTCATAGTAGTAAAGGTGAATAACGCTCCTATAGCGGAGGGGCAGTGCAAGCACAAGCTCCATCAACGGCTGCATCTCGCTATTACCTCTAATTTCTGGCATCTCTGCCCTTTGAATGACGCGCCTGAACCAGGAACTGCGGCGTATATTGCGGCAATGGTTGGTCATTACCCGGATCAGCCATGCCTTCTCATGCTCATCATCCCGGAATGCAGGCGCGCGGTACAGCAGCTTCATAAATGCCTCTTGCATAGCTTCCTCGGCATCTTGCGAACGACCCAGATGCACCATTGCCAATTTGTACAGCATCAAGCCATGTTTCCTGTAACTCTCTGTAAAGTCCACGCCCGGCCGGAGCGAGTTGCTTTGCATATGCACGGAACCCCCTTTCCCTAAACACACCTATAGACGTCAATCGGTCACATTTCGATACAAAAATATTCCGGTTGCAACAAAAAAGCTTTCCCTGCGATCTCCGCCGCAGTGGAAAGCTTGCTTTGCCCTAACCATTAATCAAACAAGTCGCCTAATACATCCAGCACCGTTTTTTTCTTCTTATACGGCCTTCCGTATTTGTCATAACCCTGTTGGCCTTGCTTCTGGCCGTAACCTGGCTGCGGATACCCTTGATTGTACGTTTGCTGGCCGGAATCATACCCACCCTGCGGTCCTCCATAACCGGGACCGCCTTGCGGTGCGCCATATCCGCCTTGTTGCGGCTGGCCGTAGCCGCCGCTGGCACCTTGCTGCCCATAGCCAGTCGATGGCTGGGAAGGCTGACCATACGGCCCAGACTGTTGCGCCGGCTGACCCGATGCTGGATCGATATGCAGCTGCTCCATTCGCTCATAGTCCTGACGGACTTCGCGCACGCCTTGCATCAGCTTCTCCAGTTCTCCCCGATCCAGCCACACGCCCTTGCATTCCGGGCATACGTCAATCAGGACATCGTCCTTGACAACTTCTCTCATACGTACATCATCGCATACTGGACACTTCATACGATCACTCCTGCTTTTTGTACTTCAAGCTTTATACGGACGGCGAAGACATACGTTCCTCCGAGATCGGCACATAACGGTAGGTCCTGCTTAGCTTTACGACACGGCGACTTCGTTTGCGCACCAAGACGGAGGTCTCGTCCCATGCGACGACGATCCCGAGCACATCATTGATCTCCATCTCATCCCGCTCAACTCTTACGGTTTCGCCGGACTGACGATACGTCTCCAATTGCTCCTCTGACACCATAAACGGACTTTCCCTCCCTTTCCCCAAACTGTGAAACAAGAAAATGCTTACAGCTTCTATTATACTAAAAAACCTCGACGATCACATAATGCGTATCATCGAGGTTCAATATTTGTTGTTGCGCTGCACGCTTAACCCACATGCTCTCGGTTCGTCTCGTACCATTCGTCCAATACACGAGAAGACATGACACGCTTGCCGATATATTCGGCTTGCTTCTCGGTGAACTGCTCCTGCCAACCGACAGACAGCTCTTCACAAAGCTTCACAATTGTAAGCAGCTCTGACCAAGCAACGTAACGTTTGTACCAGAAAAACTGCGGGTGCTCAATCATGTAAGGATACAGATCATCAAATTCCGTATGCTTGCAATCCAATGCTCTCTCAAAATGCGTCTTCGCATCGGTTAGTTTAGCTTGAAGAAACTCAGCAGACATATTCCCCATTACTTGTGCCTCCCCTCGATCACTTACCTTTTATTATAAGCGAAATAATCGCCCGGGAAAAGAGTAATACCACTGGTACATCTTACTCAAATTTAATTTCTCCGTTGTCGAGCGAAGCGATCTTGACGAGCGACTCCACCCGAACTCCTTGCTCCCGAAGAGTTCTGGCGCCTGCCTGGAACGACTTCTCTACCACGATGCCCATGCCGACCAGCGTCGCACCGGAGCGCTCGATGATTTTGATCAATCCGCGCGCAGCATCTCCGTTGGCAATAATATCATCAATGAACAGCAGCCGGTCGTCGCTCGAGAGGAATTGCTTCGAAACCATAATATCCGTAACTATGCCCTTCGTAAAAGAAGGCACACGCTCCATATAAACGTCAGGATCTGCAATCAGCGTCTTCTTCCTTCTTGCGAAGACAAGCGGCACGCCCAGCACATAGGCTGCAGCGAACGCGGCAGGAATCCCGGATGATTCTACCGTAATGACCTTAGTAATCGACTGTTCCGCGAATCTTTTGGCGAATTCCTGTCCCATCTCCATCGTTAGCGCCGGATCAACCTGATGATTGATGATGGCATCCATGCGAAGCACATCACTCGACAAGACTGACGACTCTTCCAATATACGTTGCTTTAACTTTTCCATTCGTAATGACCTCCGCCAAAAATCCCTTTTCGATAACGTACCATAAGCAGGGTAAAATGCGCAACCTGTCATGTCAAGTTTGCTGCAGCACTATACCGATCCTTGTAATGCGTGTGAAAAATGAGAACCATTTCATGGAGAAAGAAGCAACTTTCCCCCTCCAAACAACGTTTATATACATGAGAAACAAGATTCGGAGGAGCGCTTATGAACCTATTTCGGAACGCTCAACATTATCATCGCCTGCTGCTTGTCCCTGCTCTTGCTTTTACAGTAGGTTTATCCGCCTGTCAAAGCCCTGACAAGCAAAGCGGCAACGAGTTGCAGCATAACGACGGGCTTGTCATCGACAGTCCTCAGAAGTCCTATGACCAGAAGAACGGAGCAACTGCTCCCCCTGCTTCGCACAATCCAGACAAAGAAGCTTCAACGGAAACCTCTTCGCTGAATAAGACCGGCCCTGGAAGCTCCAGCCACTCTCATCATTGGAACCTGAACAGTCCCCGGCTGAAAGGTGTCGCGATTGGCGACACCAACGAAGTGATCCACAGCTACTTCGGCCAAGCGGAAGACAGCTACCATCTCGAGGAGGACGCCGAATCGATACATGTACTGGAGTACGACGGTTTCTCCATCGGTCTGGATTCTGGCGGCTTCGTGCATTTCGTCGAAGTATTTGGCGCCGATACGCTGGCCGGCCTAAGCGGACTTCGAATTGGCGACGATTCGGATAAAGCGCTGAAGGAACTCGGAAAACCAGACTCCCGCTCCGACTATCTCCTCATCTATGACGCGGATGGCGCAACGCTTAAGCTGGACGTCAATCCCGATCTGGACAAGATTGTCGCGATGAAGTTGATCGCACACGGTTGATCCCCCTTGACATGAAGTCACACGAGCCAAATTCCAATAATTATGTCATGCCTGTCCCTCCTTGGACATACCTTCTTAATAGAGAAGGCAGTTGGATCGGAGGACAGGCAGGATGCAGAAGCGGACAGGCAAAGTATTGCAAATAGCTTCAACTTATATGGGAACCATCGTTGGCGCTGGATTTGCCACCGGACAAGAAATTTTGCAGTTTTTTACGAGATTCGGCTATTGGGGTTCTATAACGATCGCATTGGCAACTGTTCTCTTTATTTGGTTAGGAACCAAAATGATGCTGCTCGCCAGTGAGATTCGCGCGAAATCCTATGAGGACTTGAACAAAGCGCTGTTCGGCGACCGTTATGGACGACTGATCAGCCATTTCATGCTGGTCATCCTGCTTGGGGTCACTGCCGTCATGCTGGCCGGCGCAGGCACAATCTTTTACGAACACTGGAATATCTCCTATCAAGCCGGTCTCCTCATTACGATGGTAGCCAGCTTCTTTCTATTGCGCAAGGGGATGAAGGCTATCCTGACTGTCAATGCAATCGTGGTGCCCGTCATGCTTCTATTCACAGTGCTCGTGATGATCGATACGTTCCGAACACCCGGATCGGACAAGTTCATGACGCTGGTCACCGATTATTCGCCTTGGGCCGCATGGGCCTCCCCTTTCCTCTATACCGCCTTTAACCTCTCTCTTGCACAAGCCGTGCTCGTCCCGCTGGGCGCTGAAATCGGCGACAGGAAAACGATTGTCATCGGCTCCTGGGTCGGAGGGATCGGGATCGGCTTTATGCTGCTCGCCGGCCATATCGCTTTGTCTGTTCATATGCCGGGTATCCAACAGTTTGCGATTCCGATGGGGGGCATTGCCAGACAACTGGGCTACTATGTGCAATTCATTTATATTTTCCTGATTTTTGCCGAAATTTTCACAACCTTGATTGCCGATATTTACGGCTTGACCCTCCAGTTGCAGGAACGGATGAAATGGTCACGTGAGCTGCTGACGCTAGGCGTGCTTATTATTTGCTACCTGGCCAGCCAGATCGGCTTCGGTACGCTGCTCTCGACATTGTACCCGCTATTCGGTCTTATTAGCCTTGGGTGGCTGGTCCTGATCATACGCAAAAAAGTCGCCTACCGACGAACGTAGGCGACTCTTCAAGAAACTAACGGCTAGCCGCGGCCATATCGAGATTTACAAGCTTAGCCTCCGAGCATGCGGCCATCAAGGCATCACGCGTATGCTCCTGGCAGGTGAAGAACAGAATTTGGCGTTCCTCGGACAGCTCCGCCATTAACGCAGCGGCAGCCTTTAATCTGGAGCCATCGAAATGAACAAAGAGGTCGTCCAGCATAAGCGGAAGCTTGCTGCTTGATGAAGATTCCTTCGCCAATGCAAGACGCATAGACAGATAGAGCTGCTCAGCCGTACCGCGGCTTAAGAACCCGCTATCCAGCACAGCATGTCCCTTGTCCTCGACCTGAATGCCTGAACGGCTTGGATCGGCGCTTACTCTCACATAACGGCCCTCCGTCAGCTTGTTCATATAAGAAGATGCATGGCGCAATACGATCGGCTGTTTCTCCTGTTCGTAGATGCGCTTCGTATGCTCAATTAGGGATCGGCTTACCGACAGAACCGCATAACGCTCCATATCGGCATCCAGGCCAGCCAGAACCATCTCTCGCTCTGCAAGTAGACGTTGTCGCTCCCCCTCCTGTCGAAGCTGCTCCAGAGCCGCGCCCAACGCACCCTTTCGTTCCAGCAGCTCCTGCTGATCCTGAATAAATCGGGTTTCTTCCTGCCGAATGTCCTCCAGCCGGCTCGACAGCATCTCTTCATCGGCATGATTCAGAAGCTGCTCCACCTCATGCCATTCCTCATTCGTCAAACCTGCTGTAAGCTCAATCTCAAGCTTCAGCCGCTCATCCATTAAGTCTGTTCTTAAACGAAAATGTTCAAGAGCCGCCACATATTCCGCTTCCAGCGATAGCCCCGCTTCCCGGATTGCAGCACCGATCTCCAGCCCCACAGCATCCAGCTTTCTCTCTGCATCAACCAGCACCAGACTTATTTCCTGTAAGCCCGCTTCTAGCGTGCGAGCTTCCTTCCGAATGTCAGCCTGGCGTCTGCACTCCGCCAGCAGACTTTGTAAGGCAAGCCCTGCATCTTGTTGAAGCATGCGCTCGGCTTGTTGGTTGCCTTCGCATAATTGCCCCGCTTTTCGTTCATACCGGGACAGCTCTGCACATGCCTCCTCACGCCGAATCGTCAATCGGTCATACCTTTTCAGCTGCTCCAATGCTTCCTCCGCCAGCTCGAATGCTTCAAGCGCCGCCGCTGACGACATTGTGCCGGTTAACGATCGTTCTGCCAGCCATGCGCTCCATTGCTCAGCGAAGACTTCCGAACGTCGCTTCATCTCATTCGCCGCAGCCTCGCTCTCTCCGATGGAATCACGCTGGCGCGCCAGTCGACCCTCTGTCTCATCATGCTTCGAGCGCCAAAGCTCATAATCGCCGATGGCCTCAATACGGTCTTGAACCTCTTGGCGGATCAGCCCGCGGAACATGCCGCCGGAGTTAGTCGACAGACTCTGGCGGAACTGCATAAGCAGCTCCTCCATCCGGCTATCCCCATCCTTCACCATGCCGCCCAGCGCCTGGCGAACCCGCTGCTCACCTTGAGCGACTGCACCGCGGCGGCCTCTTCCGCCAACTGATCGCGAGTTCTTGCTCGCGGAAGCACCTGTCGATCGCAAACTGATCATTAAACCAACGGCGATGCCGCCTGCTCCCACAGCTGCGACAGTGCCAAGTATGCCCGCTTGATCAAGCCAGCCAAGTGCCGAGGCGATGCCAAGTCCAATTGCGGCTCCAGTCGCGAGAATCACCCCTGCTAAACGTGAAAAAGCATGACGAGCTTTATCAGTGTCGTGCAGCGTCCCTACATCCGATCCCGACTCAAGCTCCCATTCTCTCAATGCATCGTCGAGCTCGTTCCACGCTGCCATGAGACTGCTCTTGGAAGCTGGATAGAGCGCGAAGCGCCCCTGTGCGCTGTCGTTAAGTGACTGCTTCGCTCTAGTCATTCGGGTCCTGGCTTCGTCCAGCAACATGACTAGCTCTTTCTCTTGCTGACGAAGCGCATCATGCTCTGACGCCAGACGCTCCTCCTGGCGAAGCAATGCCCCTGTGCGCTCCTGCATAGTACGGGCATAGTCGCGCTCCGCAATCGTCACGGTCAAATCGCGAAGCTGACGCTCCGTCCACTCCGGCGATATGCTCGCAACCAATTCGCCGATTGTCTCATCCAACTGCCGCAGCTCGCTATCCCATTCCGAGACTTGCTCTTTTATCGCCTTCATCCGTTCAGAGGATTGCAGCGCAGCTTCGGTATCTACCGTCTTAGCGATCAAATGATCATCATAGAGCAAACTCGCCAGCTGACGCTCCAGCCTGCCAGCTTCCAGCTTCAGAGTATCCCTCTTCTCTTCAGCGTCTTGACGCTTGCGCAGCCATTCATGCCACGCGTGCTCTGCACCGAAAGCGAGCGATTCTGTGTACTGGTACTGCTCAGCCTCAACGGCTATCTGTCTCACCCGCAGCCAAGCTGGTCTGGAGGCCAGCGCCTTCTGTATATGTCTGAGCTGCATCTGCACCAGGGGCAACCCCTCTGATATAACCTTAAGCGCATTGGCAGTTTCCGCTTCCTGTTGCCTAAGATGATTATAATTGTCTATGCCGTCTTCGAGCCTTCTCCATTCGGCCTCTAGCTGTTCCAGCTTCTTCAGCTCGGCATTTACGCGCTGATTGGACCCTTTGGGCTTGAACAGGAGCTCCAGCTCCTGGTTAATCTCTTTCTCGGCAGCCGCTACCGCACCGCCGCTCTCCCAGCCTGCCTGATACAGATGGCGGCCAAGCTCCGCGCCCGACAATAGACCCACTTCCTGCAGTTCTGTAAGCGTTACTGCAAATAATCCACGGAATAAGCGCTCCTGGATGCCGCCCAAATAATCGGTCTCCCACGCTCGCTGCTCCATCGCCTTTTCTTCCAGGCTTATGGACTCGCTAACGGAATCCCAAGGTGTCGTAGCTTCCCGCAGTCTAGGCTTGCCGCCCGCCTCATCCGCGTGTCGGAGTAGATAATAGGACTTTCCTGTCCCATCACGAAACAAGAGCCGTCCACCATGTCGTCCACCATGCAGCGGCTCGGCGCGAAGTACGGGGTGAGAACGGCGCGCAAAGCCATACAGCATCGTCCTCAAAAAACCGAACAGTGTGCTTTTGCCCACTTCATTTGGTCCATAAACGACAATAACCGGCGCATCCAAATCCAGGCGCCGGTCATGAAACCGTCCGTATCCTTCTATAAAAGCTTCTTGCAGCCTCATACCGCATCCTCCTGCCTGGCCCCGCTGGCCGAGCCATTGCCGCCCCGTTTATTAGGATGGGCGGCGGTTGTTCTCTCCAGCATCAGCAATCAAACTTAATGTCAGTTCCTTCGCCTGCTGAAGCCACTCCTTCGGAAGCACGTCCCACTTCGCCTGGCCGAGCCGATTCAACTTGGGATGATTCGACATATCCCCAATGGCTTGTTCCGCCAGTTCCCGCCATTTCGCTTCATCCTGTCCAGTCCTGTCGCTAAGTCGGAACAACTCGCCGGCAAAACTGTCTTCGTCCTGCAACATATGCCAGTTGATTGGGGCGTTCGTGGATGACACCAGTCCATAGACATACGTCCATTGCTCGTCCGAATAGATAGGCTCTGTCGCTTGCAATTGTTCAATCCAAGCGGCAAGCGCTGCCTCCTGGCTAACCGTTCGGTGAAGACTCCCGCTGCCTACCAATCGCAGCCGCAGCATGACGGAGGAGCCGCTTTCCTCTTCTCTGCACTGTGCAACTCGCCGCTCCATTCTTCGAAGCAGCTCCTGCTCGGTCGAAACATCTTCGATCGATAGATCTAACTCCAGCCACCGTACCTTATCCAGCGGCATAAAGCGCATATCGACTCTTTTACCTTCCGATACATCAACCAAATAACAGCCCTTGGCACCGGTTTCCTTCGGATTCCGTCCCTGCAGATTGCCTGCATAAGCGACATGCGGATACTCATGCAGCAGCTCGCGCTTATGAATATGTCCAAGCGCCCAATAATCAAAGCCGCTGCCGATTAGCTGCTCCAACGTACATGGCGCGTAGGGGTCATGTGAAGCGTTGCCACCCACATTGCCATGCAGCAGCGCAATATGATAAGGCGCTTCCGGCGCAGCCTGATATGAAATCGCCAGGTTGCGCGTCTCCGCCCGTTCTCCGTAAGACATGCCATAGACGTATGCCGCCAGCTCTCCCGATTTCCGATAAGCCGGAAGCCCTGCAGGCCGAGCCGAGCCGAATATATGTACATTCGGCGGAAGCTCAAGCCGTGCACGTCTGCCGCCAAGATGATCGTGATTGCCATGAATCGCATAGACCGATATGCCCTCAGCCGCAAGACGTTCCCACTCTTGAAGCAAAGCAAGCTGTGCGCGCAGAGAACGGTCGGCCTCGTCGAAGAGATCGCCTGCAATTACGATAAAATCAACTTCTTCGGCAATCGCAAGATCCGTCAGCTTCTTCAAAGCGGCGAAGGTTGAATCCATCAACCCTTTCCTTACGGCATCCGGCGCCTTCGACAGACCTTTGAACGGACTGTCCAAATGAAAATCGGCTGCGTGGATGAACCGAAATGACACACTCATGCTGTCACCAGCCTTTTATTTGATCTCATTAGTGAAGCTTACTACTGAGCGTTCTCAGCCGCGTTCACTTCGTTGTACACCTTCTTCAACTGGGAGATAACGCGCTGCAATGAATAGACCTTTTTCGCTTTATCCCAGCCGGAACGGGCCAAGTTGTAACGGTACGTCGGATCGATAAGCACCTTCTCAAGCGCGTCCGCAAGCGCTTCTGGATTCTCAGGCGGTACAAGCAGGCCGTTCACGCCGTCCTCGATCTGCTCCGAAATCCCCCCAACATTCGTGCCCACAAGCGCCAGCCAGCAGAGGGCTGCCTCGGCAAATACGGAGCCGAATGCCTCAGCGCGGGAGGGCAATACAAAAACATCGAAAAACGGCATAAACTCCTCCGGATGCAGCATGTATCCATAAAAAATGATATCATCGTACAGACCCAGCTTCTGAGCCAACTCCTCCAACTCTTCTCGAATTGGACCGTCCCCAATTATATGCAGGACAAATGGATGGCCTCTGCGCTTCAGTTCCGCACATGAAGCAAGCAGCACATCGAGTCCTTTGGCAGGGACAAGCCGGCAGACGGTAATAAGTTGCGTGACTTCGTTTTCATGAGCAATAGGCTTGAATCGCTTCTCGTCGAAGCCATTGGGAATGATTTTGATACGTTCTGGATGATCGATGAACGGCGCAAGATAGGATCGAAATGATTCCGAGACGGTCATTAGCTTATCGACCTTGGATTCCAGCTCGCGATATATTGAAGTCAGGAAGCGATGCTCTACGCTGCCCTCTTTAATCTTGCCATTCAGAATAAGCTCGCGCTCATAGCTGGAGTGAAGCGTCATGACAAGCGGAGTATCCGGGAATAGATCCTTCATGACCATCGCAGCGATGGGATGATGCGCGTGGATGATGTCATAGGGCTTCTGAATTCGCATACGCGTCCACCATACGTAATCTTTATAAGTCTGGATATATTTATCGACGAGCGAATTGCCGATATAAGGGGTATGATCAAACGTTTGGAACGTGACCTCTTCCTGGCCTTTGTTCCTTACTCGCTTCGGGAGGGAGAATAATTCCATGCCCCATCCGAGCTTATGGAAGCGTTCTTGAATGTAAGGGACCATGGACGATACGCCGCCGGGCTGTTCCGGAGGAAAAAATAACGCTTGCAGTATATTCATTTGTCCCAGCTCCTGATAGGTTCTAAAGCGGTGTTCGCTTCGAATGCTCATTAACTTAAAGGTTCAACATCTACTAAATTATGATATAATAGAACGTATGTTTCTGTAAAGTTTCTTCCCATCCTACAATATTGGTGGTCGGACGATGACAATCATGCAATGGCTGACAGGCCCGAACGGACAACTATTCTCATCTTCATCGGTAATCGTCATTCTGATACTGATGCTTTTCATGTCCATCAAGTTATATGTAAGCTACCGTAACAAGCATACCTACAGGCTGCTCATTACGGCCATTTCACTTAGCATCGCGCGGCAAGCCGCCTTGGTGGCACTGGCATTCCCAGGATGGAATCTCTCCCCATCGCTGTATCTCTTGTCTGATGTGCTGCACATTGTATCTTTTATTATTATAAACTTTGTATTCATGAAATTATATACCTACCGTTCCGCGCAGCTCCGGATTATTCCATTCGCTATCATGTCATTCGCGACCGTATGCTTGGCTGCCATTCAGATTATGATCCAGCCATTCGAAGGCATGGACAGAACGGTCGGGGATTTCTCATTTCCGATGCTCGATGTCTACAGCATAGTCGTTACCCTTATTATATTGCTTGCAACGCGAAACGCCGACATGAACAACAAATATTATGCTGGGCTTGTCGTCTTCTTCATCTATGAGCTGGCACGTGTCGCGGAAGGTTATGTATTCCACGGATCGCAGCCATGGCTGCTGCTGCTCGCGATGCTGATGCCGATTCTGTACTTCTCGCTCCTGTTCATCCTGTTGTTCGAATGGGTTATCGAACGGCTAATGTCGACTTATCAATCATCCATTGTCGATGGCCTGACCGGACTATACAATAGACGCCACTTTAGTTCCAAAGCAGAGGGCTTGCTGGCAAGCAGCAAGTCAGTTGCCGTTATTTTCTGCGATATTGACAACTTCAAGAGATTGAACGATACGCAGGGCCATCATCAAGCCGATGGGGTCTTGAAGCGAGTGGCTGAGATTATTAAAGAAGAAGCCAGCGGCATCGGCGCTGCAGGCCGCTATGGCGGAGAGGAACTGCTGGCCTGTATCAGCACAGACCGCGTCAAGCCGGAGATTGTAGCGGAATCGATCCGCAAGCGCGTAGAAGCCGAGACGATAGTGACCATCAGTGTCGGATTCTGCACAACCAAGGACACGTCCACGATTCAGGAAATGGTTAAGCTCGCCGATGAAGCCATGTATTACTCCAAGGCGAATGGCAAAAACCGCGTCACCGCCTATAAATCGATTCCCGCTTCCAAAAGAGGAATGAGCATATAAGTACAGGAGGGAAGTATCCGTATGCATGATGCATGCGCGATGCTTCTCTTTTTTTATTTCTGAACTTGCTATGCTTTCGCTTATTCAACTATAAATTTCAAATATTACTCTTATGCAACAAAAAATGGACCCCCTTCGTCTGACATAGAGAAGTTAAATGCACAATAATTCCCATAAAATAAACTCATTTTCAAGGAGGATTTGCATTGAAAAAACGTAGTACGGCGTGGATCACTTGTTTGCTTCTTCTATCCTTTCTTGCCCAAGGCTGCACCTTACCCGGAATCGGCAAGGAAAAGCAGCCTGAAATCACCGTAAAGGTAATAGCTGAGCCAGTGGAACGGTTCCATCTCTTTGAGCCGCTATTACGCGAAAAATTCCCCCATATTACATTTGAAGTGAGAGACCCCTTAAGCGAGGTATGGGCAAATAAAAATATTGCACCTGAGGATTATATGGAAGCTATCTTAGCCATTATAGAACAGGCGGACGCGGATCTTTTTCTTAACTTTCAGGCAGATTATTACATAGAGAATTATCCTTTGCTGGATTTGGCCCCATTGCTGAATATGTATGGGATTCAACTAAATGTGCATCAACAAGTTTTGGCCGATCAAGCAACACGACGGGATGGGACGTTAACAACTTTATCTCCTACATTTAACAAACAAGTTTTGTTTATAAATAATAAGCTCTTGAGCGAGTTGAATGTGGCAATACCGGAAAGTCCGATGTCCTGGGAGACGTTCAGGCAAACAGCCGTATCGATTCAGGAACAATCTCCGAATATACAAAGCTACACTACGAATTTCTCGCAATTTTCGGCGTTGGAGTGGTTCGGCCGGACGATTATGGGTTGGAATCTCGTTGAAGACAACCAGCTTACGCTGGATCGTCAAGAGTGGCGGGAATTGTTTGAACAGATCTATGGGGATGGCTTGAAGGAGAAGTTTCTAAACAGCAAGATATACAATCCCCGTACTTTCGATAATACTGGGCTGTACATCACTGGCGGCCATTACATTCGAGCTTTAATGAATGCCGGCCAATCCCCGGAGGATTGGTCTATTGTTGAGCTGCCGCGTGATCCTATGAATAACTATCGTATGCCTATCTATGCAACGAATCCGTTTGCTATTCATGCGGAGAGCGAGTATATTGACGAACTGATGGGAATGATTGCGTATCTCATGAGTGAAGAGGGGGCAGAGCGTATTGAAGCTGATGTTATAAGCGTAGAAGCAGCCAAACGTTGGGAGGATATCCAGAGTCCGTTTGGCTTCGTTACCTACAGAGACGAGTTGACTTTTAACCAGTTTGGGGCTGAGGCGATCTTCGAGTTGGATGGTGTGACTCCGGCAGCTTCGAACGTCAAACTTGCCAATGAAGCGTATTTTCAACTGATTGATGTATTTGATGTGCAATTCAAGGCTGTAGCGAGCGGGTCTCTTTCATTTGATCAAGGGTGGGAGCTCGTTCAGCAGACTGTTCAAAAAATCAATAGCGAGCCAAGCAACTTTGTCGCTGCTGAATAAATAAACCATGGCTAAACACGCAACTGCGCAAGTAAATGTTCTTCCGATCGCTGTTGTACCCGGATTCCTTGATCTTATCGTTTATAGGTTGGAATCCGGATACAAAGGCGAACGCTACCGCTTCTCCAGAACATTTACTTGCTCCGTTTGCTTCGGCCATGAAGGGACAGTACTCAACAATCACAATTTTCATTTCCAATGAACTTGGAAAACGGCTTTTTCTCTGGAACATTTAGCAAACATGGCTAAACACGCTAACTACACAAGTAAATGTTCTTCCGATCGCTGTTGTATCCGGATTCCTTGATCTTATCGTTTATAGGTTGGAATCCGGATACAAAGGCGAACGCTACCGCTTCTCCAGAACATTTACTTGCTCCGTTTGCTTCGGCCATGAAGAACAGAACACTGCCAAACTTATCTCCACTGAATTTGAAGAACGACCTTCTTCCTACAAATCATTCAGTAAGCTCGCCGCGAAGTACGGTGACTGCTTGTCCGGATAGCAGTACCCGCTCGCCCTTTAACTGTACCCGAACATAACCGCCTCTTTCAGAAGCCTGATAGCCGATTAACGCCTCTCTGCGAAGACGCTTGGCCCAATATGGAGCCAATGCACAATGAGCCGAACCTGTTACGGGATCTTCATCTACACCGATCCCAGGGAAAAATGCACGAGATATGAAGTCGAAGCTCGCTCCCTCTCCCTTCTTTTCTGCTGCGCTTGTCACGATTACACCTCTAGTCTGCAACGTCTTCAGCAATTGAAAGTCCGGCTGCAAGGTTCGTACCGTTGCCTCGCTGTCTACCTCGACCAAGTAGTCCATTCGATTGCGGCCCACATACCTCGGTATAAGCCCAAGCGCCTCGATAAGCTCCTTCGGTGCCTCGGTCGGCGCTGCCGGTTCGGAAGGGAAATCCATAATCATCCACTCTCCATCCCGTTCCACCGTCAAGATCCCGCTTTTCGTCTGAAAGACAGCTCTCTGTGTCACTGCTAGCCGCCCCGTATCCCATAGTGCATGAGCCGCAGCCAATGTCGCATGTCCGCATAGATCCACCTCTGCCTTCGGCGTAAACCAGCGTAATGAATAACCCTCATCGCCAGGCCTAACAAATGCGGTCTCCGACACATTCATTTCCGAGGCAATAATTTGCATGCGAGATTCTGGTATCGCTTCTTCTACTAAACAAACCGCCGCTGGATTTCCTTTATATTTCTCGTTAGTAAAAGCATCTATAATATGCATGACCATACTCATACTACTACTCCCCTTCCCATCACCCATCATGAGGATTGCCTCATGAAGTTAATCAATAAGCTATTTTACAAATCGGTCACGTATCGTAATAAAGGCCCACTAGCTCAGCCCGCCTCATCATTATTCTACAAAAAAAAAGAACCTGCTTTTCGCAAGCTCTTCGTATCATTAGTCTTTCAGCGGGATCAGAAGCTCAACCGGCTCTTCCTCCCAATGCTGCTCATCGATATAGAACAGCTCCAAGGAGACAGCTTGTTCATCCTTCCGGAGACCCTTCGCATTTATCCAGGCATGCAGTTGCTCGTATCCTTCGCCAATCCGCTTATTAGAGCTTGCGACCATCGCATAGCGATGGGCAGGAATCGTTAGCTGCACCATGCCTTCCGGTACTTCTTCCAGGTGATGAACCTCATAACAGGCCCAATAGGTTGCAAATGCTTCGTTCCCGAAGTAAGGGCTGTACAGCACAATCGACTTCACATTATCGTTCAATTCATGCTTTCTGGCGAGAAACTCGGTCTGCAACCGGATCGCTTCATCCGGGAAGGATGAATACGGACCACAATAACTGATTCCAACGAGTTGCAAAGCAGGCTTGATGACGATCGAGCAGTTTTCCACGCTTTGTTCCTCCTTAACGTTTTGTTGAACAAAACCGGTAGAGAAGGCACTCCCTTTACTTACATAGGATGAGCTTGCACAACTTTAGTGTAGCATGACTTCCCATTTAAAGGATAGTTTTTTTCGAAAATGTTCGCATGAAGCCTTTGTTAACGTTAATCGAATTCCAGCCGCTTCATAAAATCTTCAACCGCGCTGTAGCCCTGCTGCTTCAAGTACCAGTTGTTTGCCGCCGCTTCAATCAGTCCGGCTACGTCGCGCCCCGGCTGCAGCTGAATTTCGAAATGCGGGATTTGTACGCCCATATAGTCGACATACTGAGGCTCCAGCTCCAGGTCATTGTTCAAATCGTTCTCACGCCATCTCGTCAACTCGATATCGAGCGTAATACGCGTCTCGTCCTGAAACGCCTTGCGTCCGTATAAACGCACCACGTTGACCAGTCCTACGCTGCGCAGCGCAAGAAATTCCTTCGACTTCTCATTATGGCTGCCCAGCAGCGTCTGTGAGCTCAGCTTCTTCAGTACGACAATATCGTCGGCGACAAGCCTATGCCCGCGCCTGATCAGCGTATGAGCCGTCTCGCTTTTGCCGACACCAGACTTGCCGCGCAGCAGAATACCGATACCCGATACGTTCAAGCAGACGCCATGTACCGCAATTTCAGGCGCAAGCCCCTTCAACAGATAGGCATCTAACATCCCTACGAATGCGGCGGTAGGCTCCTGCGTGCGAAGCAGCGGGATACCTTCCTCCACACAATGCTTGGTCAAATACTTCAATCCCTCCTGTCCAGCGGTGACGATAAAACAAGGGGGATGATACTTAACGATATTGCCGATATGGAAGTTGCGCTCATCCTCGGTCAGACGATGAAGATACGTAATTTCCTTTTTGCCGAGAATTTGTACATGCTCCTGCGGGAAGAAATCAAAGTATCCCATAAACTCCAGACCCGGACGATACGCCCGAGCCTTTACTATACTTCTGTCCAAATGTTCGGAACCCACAAGCACCTCAAGGTTAAAGCGGCTGGCCAGTTCCCTCACTGCAATTGACTTCATCAACCCGTCTGCTCCCTCACATTCACTTGCGATCCCTCCGCCCAAGGCGCTGCAGCATCATTCGTTTGTGGTTTCCCACCTAATAAGCTCTAGCTACTATTAGCTTACTAGAGAGCAACATTTCTTGCAAAAATCGCCCCCGCCTTGCCAAAAGGCATAGTCGAGAGCGATCATGATTGATCCTATGAGCCAAGCTTTCGATTTAGAAGTTGAACACGAAATCGTCGTCGTTCAGCGGCTCGACATGAATCGTGCGCACGTAGCCATTGCCCTTCTTGGAGAAGAAGTCATGCTGCTTCGTATGCGTGCTGATGCCGTTGAATACGATCGGATTGACCGGCTCTTCCGGGAAGTGCGGCTCCATGCCAAGGTTCATAAGCGCTTTGTTCGCGTTGTAGCGGACATAAGTCTTTACTTCCTCTTCCAGGCCAAGCGTGCCGTACAGATCATCCGTATAAGTCACTTCGTTCTCGTACAGAGCATTAAGAAGCGCATAGACCTCAGCTTGCAGCTCCGCTTGCTCTTCCGCGCTGAACGTAGCGAACAGCTCCTGAGCAAGTACGCCCACATACAGGCCGTGAATGCTCTCATCGCGAAGAATCAAGTCGATAATCTCGCCGCTGCTTGTCATCTTGCCCTGGCCTGCCAGGTACAGCGGATAGAAGAAACCGCTGTAGAACAGGTAACTTTCCAGAAATACGGATGCGGCCATCGCTTTGTACAGCTCTTTTGGTCCCGTAATATTTGTATACCAGGATGAAATCATGTTCGCTTTCTTCTGAAGCTGCGGATTCTCTTCCACCCACTTGAAGATAGCGTCGATTTCTTCGCCGGAAGCCAGTGTCGTGAAAATACTGCTGTACGACTTGGCGTGAATTTGCTCCATCATGGACATGAAGGACAATACAGCCTTGCGCTGCAATCCGTCCACATGCTCCAAAATTTTCGGCATGCCGATGCCGCCTTGTATGGTATCAAGCAACGTCAGGCCGCCGAGCACGTTTTTGTACAGCGTGCGCTCGTCGTCCGTCATTTGCATCCAATCCATTTTATCATCGGATAACGGAATTTCTTCGTCCGTCCAGAACTGCATCACATTCTGTTGCCAGAACGTCAGCGTAAAATCGTCGTCCGGACGATTCCAGTTAACTGCTTTCATAGTAGGCATGCTCCTTCTTTACTGCATAATCATAATACGTTCGTAAGCCGGATTAAACGGCGCAGCTTGTGCACTCTTCGACAGACAGGCGTTTCGTCCGCGTATAGTAGAGCGACTTCAGGCCCTTCTGAGCGGCATAAACGTAGAATCTCGCGAGCTCGCGTGTCGTTACGTTGCTGTTCACGTGCAGGACGCTGGAGATGCCTTGGTCGATATGTTGTCCGATCTCGGCGATCAGGTCGATCAGCTTGAACTGATTGATGTTGTACGCCGATTTGTAATAGAAGAAATTATCCTGCGACAGGTAAGGCATCGGGTAATACGTCGTCGAGTTCGCGTAGGTGCGCGTCTCGATATGTTCCACGATTGGCATTACGCTGGATGTCGCATTCTGGATATAGGAAATGCTTTGCGTTGGCGCGATCGCCAGACGGTATGCGTGGTACAAGCCATGCTGCTGCACCTTTTCCTTCAGCTCTGCCCAGTCCTGCGGGGACGGGATGTAGATGCCTTCGAACAATTCCTTCACGATATCCGTCTTCGGACGGTAGTCCGTCTCCGTGTAACGTGTGAAGTATGTGCCCTTCGCATATTCGGAACGGTCGAAGCCTTTGAACGTTGCACCGCGTTCCTTCGCGATCTCCATGCTCTTCTCCAGCGAGTAGTAGTTCATCATCATGAAGAATGCGCTAGCGAAGTCTTTTGCTTCATCGCTCTCGTAAGCGATTTTGTTCTTGGCCAGGTAGCCGTTCAGGTTCATCGCGCCAAGACCTACGGAATGAAGCTCTTCGTTCGCTTTGCGAACACCCGGAGCATTGTCGATCTTCGACAGGTCGCTCACTGTCGTCAGCGCTTCGATGCCGACATGGACGGATTCTTTTACTTTTCCGCGTTCCATTACATTCACTATATTGAGAGACGCCAGGTTGCAGCTAATGTCGCGGCGAATGACGTCGTCGTAGCCATAGTCATTGATTTCAGAGGTTTCTTGCAATTGGAAGATCTCCGTGCACAGGTTGGACATCTTGACCGAACCGATATCTTTCAATGCGTGCACACTGTTGGCATTCGATTTATTCATAATGTACGGGTAACCGGATTCCAACTGAATGGAAGCGATCTTCGTCAACATATCGCGCGCATTCATGACCGTTTTCTTCGTTACTTGGTCATTGGCAAGCAGTTCTTCGTACATCTCGTCCATATCCATGTCGTCCAGATGCTTGCCGTATGCCTTCTGTACCGAAAACGGTCCAAAGACAACAAGCGGACGGTTCTGCGCAGCCAGCTCATAAAATTTGTTCGGAATGATCAGGCCGATGGACAATGTCTTAATGCGGGATTTCTCGTCCGCGTTAATTTTTTTGCAATCCAGGAACTCAATGATGTCCCAGCCGAAAATATTGTAGTAGCCTGCTCCGGAGCCTTTGCGCTGACCCATCTGGTCGGCGTAGGAGAATGCATCCTCCATCAGCTTCAGCACCGGCATGATGCCCTTCGCTGCGCCTTCCACGCCTTTGATCGGCTCGCCGCGTCCGCGCAGCTTGGATAGGTTGACCGCTACGCCGCCGCCGATTTTGGACAGCTGCATGCATGTGCCCAGCACGTAGTTGATGGAGTTCAAGGAATCGTCCATCTCCAGCAGGAAGCACGATACCATCTCGCCGCGGCGGCTCTTGCCCGCATTCAGGAATGTTGGCGTCGCCGGCTGCAGACGCTGCTCGATCATGGCTTCCGCGATGCGAAGCGCACGTTCAGCGTCGCCTTCACCCAGACTAAGCGCTACGATCGCTACACGATCAGAATACTGCTCCAAGTATTGGGCTTTGTTATTCGTCTTCATCGCGTAGTCCTTGTAAAACTTGGACGCCGCCATATAGGATTGGAATTCGAAGCCGCTGTTCGCCGTCAAATGAAATACGGCTTCCACTTGCTCAAAAGTATATTTTTGGAAAACGTTATCATAGTAGTCGTTCTCGATGAGATAATCCAGCTTCTCGCGCAAGGAATCGAACTTCACGCTTTTCTCGTCCACTTCCGCCATGAACGCTCTTACCGCTTCCTTGTCTTTCTCCAGTTGGTAAAATCCGTCCGCTCCGCGCTGCATCAATTCATTGTTCAATTCAATATGCTTCAATGGCCTGCACCCTTTCGACAAAATGTAACGTATCTTGACTCGTTCCCGACAACTCAAACTTTAATATGACAGGCACATCGTATTTCTGGGAGATCGTATCCGCGCTCTTCGCGAAGCCCGGTCCCCAATTGCGATTGCCGCTTGCAGATACCCCGCGCAGCATGTTGTAGTTCGATTCCAGGAAGGAGTTGACCTTCTCCGGCACTTGTCCGAACCCTGTTGTATAGGTGACTAACACGAATGGTTCAGCTACCTCTCTCTGCTCATCGATCGGTACTGCACGCATATTCAGTTTGTTGATGAAACGTTTGACATTGCCCGTTTTGGAATCGTAGACAACTAGCACCGTGCACCCGCTCCCTTACTGAATTTCAGCAATCAAAAAGCGCTTCTGACCGCCCCTAGCGGGCAGACGCGCTTCAATACGATATACTAGTGATAGATGGTGAAAAACACTATATCATCAATATGTAGTTGCTGTTTTTGATTTTACATCAAGATATAGGTCTCGTCAATGAAAATTATGGAGAAACTATGAATCCCTATTTAGCAGCTTTTAAGACGCACTCGACTATTTTAACAGATACGGCTATGATGGGATAGTGACATTTTATAGCTATATTGGAGGTACCCATGGAGAAAAAAATGACATCGGATGAAGCACGCTTTGAGCTGCTCCAATTGCTTGGTGAAGCCGGCCGTGAGCAATCGGGCCTGTTGCCCTATTTAGAGGAGCTGGAGAAGAAATGCAAGCGTCTGGAGGACGAGAATCGGAAGTACAGGGATGCAGCGGCGAGACGAGCCTCATCCGCAGCGTCCATGAACAGCCGCCTCAAGGATGCTCTGAGAGAATAAGCCGCAATAAAACCTGGCATAAAAAACGACAAATTGCATTTGTCGAACAATAGCGAATTTTATGCCTACTATATATAGAAGAAACACGACGGGTTTCGGCGTGAAAATCTTGGATTCGACATGTTCTAAGGAGAGAAAGAGATGGATCCTAGGTCTATCCTCTCGACGCGCTCAGGGGTCCTAAGACGGGACTTTGGGACAAAAGCCAACTACTTGCTCTCCGCCAAGCTGCAATCTCATGCAGCGGCCTTCCAGGCGTCTAAGGACAATGACAGCCATCACAGTGAACTCGCTTCTTGCATTAGCTTCGAATGCCTGTCCGTAGACAAGAGCAGGCCTCCGCCGCGTATCCACGCAGGGAGGCCTTGTTAGGATTAATTTATTTGATTGCTGCAAAAAACAAACGTTCTGAATTGGCATCAGCAGGCTTCAGCTCGAAGTCGGCATAACGATCGACCACTGTGAATCCTGCTCGCCTTAGCGCAGCTTCAATCCAGTCTGGGTCGTAGGCACGCTGCCTATGCGTTTCTTCGAACCGATAGAAGGAAGCTTCACGATCACGGGCGAAGATCGTCAGATTATGCTCGATCTGACAGCGTGATTCCTCGAAATCGCAAGTCCAGATATACGCAATATCACGCTCGTCCAGAACGAATGGCTGCTCATCTGCATATCGAAGAAATTGCTTCGGCGGATGCATGTCGAACAGGAATGATCCCCCTGGCTTCAGCGCGGCGAAGGTTGCGCGGAATGCTGCTTCCACATCCGCTTCCTCCGTCAAATAATTCAAGCAGTCGCAGAATGAAATAACCGCGTCAACCGGCGCTGCCATCTCCCAGCGGCGCATATCCTGCTGAAGCCACCTGATTGTGCCGGCACGGGGACGCATCACCTGCTGAGGTGTCTCCTCCCACTTGCTGCGGGCAACGGAGAGCATATCCGCGGACAAGTCGATGCCGTACACATGGAATCCGGAGCGCGCCAGCGGAATAGATAGACTGCCCGTGCCGCAGCCCAGATCCACAACCGTTGACGGCATGCCATAACGAGACCAGCCCGCTCTGGCGAAGCCTAGCCATTCGGCATAGGGCATATCCTCCATCAACTGGTCGTACACGAGCGCGAATTGCCCGTACGATTGGCTCACTCTTTCTCCACTCCTTCTGCGCCTGCAGTCGGTTCCTCAGTGGAAGCCAAATAAGTCCAACTGCCCTTCTGCGTCACAAGTCCTTCCCTCATAAGCTTGCCGAGCGCACGCTTGAACGCTGACTTGCTGATGCCGAATCTTTGCTTGATCGTCTCCGCTTCCGTCTGATCGGAATACGGCATGCCGCCGCCCGGACGTTCCTTCAGGAACGCAAGCAAACGGTCGGCATCCTCCACCCGTCCCACTTCCTTGCGTTCAGTCATGGACAGATTGACACGGCCATCCTCGCGGATGAACGTAACGCGGGCGCGCACGCGTTCACCGAGGCGCAGCGCTCTTGTACGATCCGGGCTTGGAATAAGTCCATATACGCCGAATCCGATGACGCCTCCGTCTACGATGACGAACGAGCCCATCTGCAGCGTCTTCGTCACCCAGCCCTCTACCCACGTATTACCCCATGCATCGGGTGCATGGAACACTAGCGGAGAGAGATCTTCCTGGAATGCCAGCTTCGCCACAAGCCTTCCGATCTTGTCATGCTGCATCTTGACGAATACTTCATCACCGGGCAGCGGACGATAAGTGATGCTCTCCGGCAGCTCCGACAGCGGCAGCAGCAGATGACGGCTCAGCCCCATCTCCAGGAAACAGCCCAGCTTGGGATGCACATCTACCACGCGCAGGCGCGCTAGCTCATCCAATTGAAACAACGGCTTTTTCATAGTAGCTGCAATACGATCCTCAGAATCGTAATAGATGAAGACCTCAACCGAATTGCCTACTTGAGGCTTCGAACCAATCAGTTCAGTGTAATGAAGCAACACTTCCGATTCACCATCGCTGAGGAAGTAACCGTAAGGCGACACCTCGCGCGATATTTTAAGCGTATAAGTTTGTCCGGCAATCAGACTCATGCGAATTCTACGACCTTAGCATCGGTCCACAATCTTTCGATATTGTAGTACTCACGTTCTTCGCGGTGGAAGACATGAACAACAACGTCGCCCAAATCGATCAACACCCATCTGGCGGAGTCCATCCCCTCTATGCCGCGAACGCGCGCACCGGCGATATCCGCCTGCTTACGCACCTCCGTTGCGATTGCTTGCACCTGAGTATCTGAATTGCCGCTGCAGATGATGAAATAGTCTGCTACAAGCGAAATATCCTTCAAATCCAGTGCGATTACGTCCATTGCTTTTTTATCTTCAGCGGCACCTACCGCAATTTCCATTAGTTGCTTTGATTGTACAGCCATTATAAACCTCCTTCGATTTTTACGCGTTTAACTCCTCAAGCATCCCATTGCGTGCTTCAATCGTTAAGGGATAAATCCGTTTTCCTTTGGCGATCAGAAATCCGATCGTTCCGTCTAATCCGGCTAGCACCGCTTTCTCCAAATGTTCCTCACTAAGCGCCCTGATCGCATCGACTCCCGGAAAGTCCCGTCCGGGCTCAATATAATCGGCCAGCCATACGATCTTCTCCAGCTTGCTCATCCCACGCCGGCCGGAAGTATGGTACCGAATAGCATCCAGCACGCCAACATCCGTCACGCCGAAATCATGTTCCGCGACCCATGCGCCGACGACGGCGTGCCATAGTTCTTTATCATAGTCCAGAACGTCCAGGTTCAACCCGTTGTCCCGAATAGCGTTGCCTTGGCGTTCGATGGGCCAGAACTTGGCGACGTCATGAATTATGGCGGCAAGCTCTGCACGTTGGGGATCTTCACCGTACCGTCGTGATAGCGATATAGCGGTCTCCATCACGCCTTCCGTATGGCGCCAGCGCCGTTCGGGCATCTCAGCCCGGACCAGCTCCATGATGCGTTGTCGATCCATACAGTTCATGCCTCCTTATATAATCGCGAACAGGCTCCGGCACCCAATAGCGGAGCGCAGCCCCTTCCAGCAGACGCATTCTGATCGCTGTCGACGAGATCCCGATCTGCGGCATCTCTACCATGCGAAGCGATCGCTGCAAATAAGGTGGGAGCTGATCCAGACGAGGCTTGTCACCCGGACGCTCCAGACCGATGAAATCGACAATATCAGCAAGCTCCTGAATACGATTCCACTTCGGCAGATCATTGATACGATCGGAGCCGATAATATAGGAGAAGGAGCATGCCGGATGCTGCCCCTGAAGCTGTTTCACTGTATCAATGGAGTAGCTTACGCCTCCCCGCTTGATCTCGACATCCACCGCCCGGAAACGGTCATTCCCCACCACAGCCAATCGTGTCATCTCGTAACGATCCGCGGCTAGCGTGGAAGGAGTCGTTTCTTTCAAAGGCGGGTCTGCCGTCGGAATGAACCAGACCTCATCCAGATTCCCATGTTCCCATGCAGTCTCGGCCGCAATGAGATGACCGATATGGATCGGATCGAATGTACCGCCCATAATGCCTATTTTCCTCACTGCCGCTCTCCTCCTGCGATTGATCGCCAAGCTGCGTCTGAACCAGCAGGTTCATGAGGACAGCTTTATTTTTTCGGCAGCTCGATCTTCTTATGGTCCTTGGATTCCTTGTACAATACGATCGTCTTGCCAATCACCTGTACGAGCTCTGCGCGGGCTGCAGCCGCGACTTCTGCTCCGATTTCCTTCGGATCGTCAAGACAATTGTTCAGTACGGACACTTTAATAAGCTCCCTTGTCTCAATTGCCTCTTCAATGTGGCGAACCAAATGATCATTGGTTCCTCCTTTGCCGACCTGGAAGATCGGTTGGAGATGATGCGCTTGCGAGCGCAAAAAACGTTTTTGTTTGCCAGTTAACATTATGGACATCCTTCTTTCGTCTGCATCAATCTTGCTATTATTTGAATAATTCCTTGCTCGTAGCCGCACGCGCCTATAGTTGAAGCGCAGCAAGCACCCCTTCTCTCATCGCCGCAACAGGCGCTGGTTGGCCTGTCCAATATTCGAACGCATAGGCCCCTTGATAAATAAACATACCCAGCCCTCCATGAGCGATACAGCCTTGAAGCTCCGCGTCACGCAGAAATTTAGTCTTCAGCGGGTTGTAGATCAGATCGCTAGCAACAGCGCCCCGCTTCAGCCAGTGCCCTGGGACAGGTGACTGATCCACCTGCGGGAACATGCCCACCGAAGTCGTATTAATGACAATGTCCGCTTCCCCGCACAGCTCTTCCAAAGAATCGCTGGATGAAGCCTCAAGCCGAATACCGCCGCCGCCCGCCAGAGATGCCGCGAGCTCTTCCGCCCGCGCAACAGTACGGTTCGTGATCGTAATGCGCCCAGGCTTCTCCTGCAGCAAGGCATATACGATGCCTCGGGAAGCGCCGCCGGCACCGACTACCACAATATGCTTGCCCTCTATAGAGGGTGCAGCTTCTTCCTTCAGCGACCGCACATAGCCGATACCATCCGTATTGTAGCCGATCAGACGGCCATTGTCGTTCACAATCGTATTCACGGCACCAATTGCTCGGGCACCCTCGTGAATCTCATCCAGCAGATCCATGACCCGCAGCTTATGCGGTATCGTCACATTGACGCCGCGTATGCCCATTGCTCTCACGCCGCGAATAAAATCCCCCAGCGTATCTTCCGTAATGTGAAACGCAGCGTATGCCCCATTGATACCCGTTTCGAGAAAAGCCCGATTCATCATAATCGGCGACTTCGAATGACGAATCGGATCACCGATAACCCCATAAAGCACGGTATGACTGTCTATGCCTTGTCTAGCCGTATGCCCTGTCACTGCCGTTCCCCTCCCTATGCGCCTGTGCGCATTAAATCATGGAATCGCGAAGCAGAACCTTGACGCCTTTGGGCGCATACACATCAACCAAAGCGCCTTGCGTGCCATTCGCTTGAATCCAGCCCAGGCCGGAGATGAAAATATCCTGCCGCTCCCCCTGCCTGATCTTGAGCGAATGCCTTCTCCACTCCGGAATCGTCTCCAACTCTGCCGTCGTAGGCGTGCCCAGCAGCTCACCCTTATGATTGTTGTACAAATCATCGGCCCGCTCCAGCTTCGTGCGATGCACATTGAGCGCATTGGACAAGTATAAAGTGAAGGATTGGCGCTCGCCTTCTACGAAGTCGAACCGAACAAGACTGCCGATAAACAGCGTCTGCTGCTCGTTCAATTGATAGACAAGCGGCTTGATCGGCTTGTCTGGCATAAGTGTCCCCAGGAAGCTGCGCGGTACAACTTCCGTCATACGGCTTGCATAGACGATGCCGGGCGTATCAATAATGGCCTTGCCGTCCTCCAATGGAATATGAACCGCGTCAAGCGTCGTTCCCGGATAACGGGATGTCGTCAGCTCGCGCTCCATATCGCTATAGTCGCGGATCAATCGATTGATCAGCGTCGACTTGCCGACGTTGGTCGCACCTACCACATAGACATCTCGGCCGTTGCGGTGGCGGTCAAGCGATTCGATAATATGCTCGAATCCCATGTTGCGCTTCGCACTGCATAGCACAACATCGATGGTCCGCAGGCCTTGCGCCTTCGCCTGCTTCTGAACCCAGTTCCGCAGACGGTTCACATTCATGCCTTTTGGCAGCAAGTCAATTTTGTTCACGACAAGCAGCACCGGATTATTGCCCACAAACCGCTGCAAGCCCGATATTAAGCTGCCTTCGAAATCGTACAAATCGACGATATGAACGACCAGGCTGTCTGTCGAACCAATGCCGCCCAGCAGGCGCAGAAAATCATCCTGATCGATAGCCACAGATGAGGCTTCATTGTAATGACGGATGCGGAAGCAGCGCTGACAAATGACAGGCTCCTTCGCGATCGTAGTCTCCGGAATGTATCCCGCTTCTTCCGGATTGCCGGATTGCAGGCGCACGCCGCAACCTGCACAAGAATGTTCAGTAATTTCTCTAAGCTGCCCTTCCATTACTTCGTTCCCTCCTCATACCATAAGCCGCGCTTTCTCAATCGTGCAAGCGCAAAACGTTCAAGCCCTCTGTTTACCTTTGTCATAACACCCTCATCAGCGGGCGATATAGGCGCAACAAGAATCGTGAATAATCCCATGCGATTGCCGCCGAGCACGTCGGTCATCATCTGATCGCCAACCATAACCGTCTGCTCCGCTTGGAGTCCCAACATAGCCAGCGCCTTGCGGAATGCGCCTTGTGTCGGCTTTCTAGCTGCGTGAATAAACGGAATATCAAGCGGCGCTGCAAATTGGCCCACCCGTGTCTGATTGTTATTGGACACGATGACAACCTTGAAGCCTGCCTCCTGCACCTTATCCAGCCACACAAGAAGTTCAGGCGTGGCAAGCGGCTCCTTGGCCCCGACCAGTGTATTGTCCAAATCCGTAATGATGCCGCGCACCCCTCTGGCGCGCAGTTCATCCAAATCAATATCGTACACCGAATGCACTCGCATATTCGGCAATAATCTCTCGAACATAACCGATATCCCTCTGCTTTCTGCCTGCTATCTTACGAAACTATACCATATAATCGGAATTTGTTGCAAAGAAATACCGCCCGCCAGCGAAGCTGACAGACGGCATTCAGAGCGAACAGGAATCAAGATCATTCTACTTCAATTCGCCAATCAAGTACCGAACCTTGTTCGTATACCGTTCGACTTCTTCCTTCGTCGCGCCGGAAGCTCCATACTTCGCCTTCTCAAAACCGTCAAGTACGGTACGGAAGTCTTCCTGCAGCCGTTTCTGACTCTGAGACCATCCCGCTATTGCCTCTCTCAAAGTCTCATGCTCCTCCCGCTTCATGCCTCTCTTCTTACAGAAGCGAATCAAGCGGTTGGCTTCCATAACAATTTGTTCATTCGGACTCAGACTGCCGTGCCTGATTCTGAACCAGGCTTTCGCCATCTCACGGCGTTTCACAATCAGCCATGCAGCAGCAGCCACCACCAGTACAATCAGACTCGCAAGCCCCCATACACGGCTTAGCCCGCTGGATATATTCGACGCAACTTCTGGCGTTTCCGACACTTTTTCATCAGGCAAGACCGGCTCCATCTCCTCGCCTGCCGGCGACAAGTAAGGGAACCGGAAGCCGGACGTCGGCTCGAACGGTATCCAGCCGAATCCTTCGAAATAAATTTCTACCCAAGAATGCGCATCCGAATTCCGGACGGTATACATGCCTGCTCCGGTAGGATTGTATCTCTCGCCATCCATCATTTCACCTGGAGGACCGTAACGCTCCACTGGCAGAACGCCTGGCGTAAAGCCCTTCACCCATCGGCTTGGCAACCCAATGCTGCGAGCCATGACGGCCATCGCGGTCGAGAAGTAATCGCAATAGCCTTCCTGAAGCTCGAACAGAAACCCATCGACGAAGTCGGCGCTGCTGCCCGAGAGCTTGGACAAGTCCGGCTTATTATTGTAGATATAATTTTGTCTCAAATGCGTTTCGATCGCCTTGGCGCGATCATAATCGTTTTTTCCATCCGCTGTTACTTCCTGGGCAAGTTCCCTTACCCGATCGGGCAACGACGCTGGCAAGCTCAAATAATATTCATTCAAGTCATTGCTTGGCAGTATCGACTCTGCGGTACGAAGTCCCCCTTCATCCAGCGTAACTACGGAAGAGGTGATTGAATACGACTTGGGGTACGTCAATGATGTGTTCCACCTCAGCTCCCAATGATAAGGCGACCATTTCATCGCATTTGCCATAACAGCGGAAGATTCGTCGTTGATCCAATGTACGGTTGATATGGGGGCCGCGCCGAATAGAACCGGATACGCATCGTCACGCTCCATCGTTACGACCTGACGCACCTCTGCGAATTGCGCCCGTTCTCTTCCGCTTTCGTCGAAGAATGGCAATTCCGGCAATACCCGTTCACCGTCAACCATAATGGCATTTTTCCAGCCTTGGCCGGTATACTGTCCCAGGGTCTCTCCACGCCAGTAGCTTCGCTGTGACGTAGATACCGTCATCATCGGCGAGAAGTCGTAATCGAAGCCGCCTCCCAATACATCGTCGTTCCGGCTGTAGCCGGAGCTGGAGTTGCCTGCCTGAGCCGCATAATCCTCTCTTGTCAGAGCTTTCTCCCCCAGAAATACCTGAACATCTTCCCCTCGTGCTTTCTTCCATATCGTGTAGGGATCCTGCAGCATAGGAGCGATGGAAGGCACGTTAAGAGCAATTACCAGCAACACCGACAATACGATGACAGCGGGAGTAAAGACCCGAATTGGATATTCCATAAGCTCTTTCAAACTTTCAGGATGAGTCCGCTGTAGCCTGTCCAAATGATTCAAGACAAGCCAGGCCAAGGCTATAAATACAACAACAGCAACATTATCCCAGAGCCAGATCGGAGTAAAGGAATCCGCGACTGTCAAGACAAGAATGCTCGCACCGGTGAACCCGAACATTCTCTGCCTGGTCACCGTCCATGTCGTGAACAGTGAGTGAATGACGAGCAGGGATAAACCGATCCATAGAAATGGATGCAGCCCTGCCAGCGTTTCCTGGAGCCACCAGCCCCATTCTCCGGTATTCGTCGATGGCGCAACCGACCATTCCATCCTCGCGAATCGGAACGTAATGAACACGACAGCTATGAATTGAAGCAGTAATCGGATGAGCCGTCCTTTTAATGGAAGAAGAATATCGACTAGCGCGGTAAATCCGAGCGTAAAATAGGCAATCTTGAACGATTCCGGCCACCAGTAATTTTCGAAGATGGATAGAGAGCTCATGAGAATAGCCGCAACGAACAGGGATACGAAACGCTCATACCATCGAAGCTTCAAATAAGAAGTAATCCAAAACGTCAGCTTCTTCATGCGATCCCGCTCCCTTCGAGCACTGCAGGCAGATCTTGCAGACGCTTGATATCGTAGACCAGCCAGCCCCGGCTCTCCAGTATGCGTCGCCATGTCACATTCCCGCTAATTCGATTCAAGGGTGATCCAACATGGATGAGACATGGCGTTACGCCTTTGCGAGACAACCATTCCATACTTTGAATGACCTGTTCTCCGGTCTCCGAGGAGATCACAATCGCGAAGCATCCGGGCTCTACTGCGGATTGAGCTTGCTGCAAGGAAGCGTACAACGGATGAGCAGCGTCTGCATCGACCGATGTCAAGTGCTTCAATACCATATTCCGCTGATCCGCCCCTGACTTCGGCGGCATCAGCGTAACCTCTTCGCCAACGGATAGCAATCCCATTGCTGTATCATCTCTGAAGCCATGCTCCATAAAGGATGCCGCTACCGAGACAGCCAGTTCGAAACGCTCTGTGATCAGTCCGTCTTGGGGCGTTAGATATCGGTCTAATATTAACAGCGTTCGCGGCAGTGACTCCCTCTCAAATGCCTTCGACTTCCATTGTCCCGTCTTGGCCGTCGCATTCCAATGAACACGTGACAATCTGTCGCCATGATGATATTCGCGAACACCATTGATCTGCGTCGTCTCCTTCGCAGATCGGGACGCCGTTGCATGCGAATATGGACCGCGAATGCCCTGGCGGAATCCGTTCCACTGACGGAGTGGAACGGTCTGCGGCAGCACGGTAAATACGGCATCCGAACGGAATTGTCCAGTATGCTCGAACAAGCCGAATACATCATAGGACAGACATTCCGTATCCTTGAATGTATAGTTGCCCCGCTGCAACGGAGGGGTGCGGTAAGTTACTTCGCCACTGCGCTTCCAGTTAGGCACGAAGGAGGTCTCGAAGCTGAGCGACTGACCGTTATGACGAAGCAGACCATCTCTTACTATGACGTAAGGCAACGGAAAGAAACCCGGTATTTTTACATTCAAATTCACATCCAGCGCTTCTCCCGCCATAATGGCGCTATGATTAAGCGCACTGTGGCCGGAATATGATCTAGCGCCCGCAACTTTATTAATGCCGCTCCATCTACCCAATAGCAGATAAAGGAGCAGCAAGTTCAAAATGATAAATAGCATTAATGCCGTCTTTCCGCCTTGGAACAGAAGATAAAACAAGCTGCAGCCATAGACGAAGGCGACTAACTGCCAGCGATATTGTTGAGCTTTCGTCGCATAACCCCTCATCGTATTATCGCTCTAGCCGAACCGGCACTTTCGTCGATTGAACGACCTGGTTGACCAAATCCTCCCCGCGCAGTCCGTTCATCCGCGCCTCCGTTCGAAGCAATAACCGATGGGAGAGAACATACAAAGCAAGCGTCTTCACATCATCCGGCGTCACATAATCACGCTGGCGAAGGAAGGCATGCGCCTTGGCAGCTTTGGTCAGCGCGATTGCGGCCCTTGGGCTCGCGCCGAGCAAGATGCTCGCATGCTCGCGAGTTCCTCTAACAAGATCAACGATATAATTGCCGACAGCATCATCGACATGAACTTGAGCTACTTGCCGCTGAATGTTGATCATGTCAGCGATGTCCAGCACAGGCTGGACTCGATCGGAAGGATGATCGCCGGAGCTCGACGTAATCATCCGCCGCTCATCCTCGGCACTTGGATAGCCTAGCGACAACTTCATCATGAACCGGTCAAGCTGCGCTTCCGGCAGCGTATAGGTGCCCTCGAACTCAATTGGATTTTGCGTCGCTAGCAGGATAAAAGGCTGGGGCAGCTCGTACGTATCGCCATCCACAGTGACATGTCCTTCCTCCATCGCTTCAAGCAGTGCGGATTGCGTCTTGGTCGTCGCTCTATTAATCTCGTCCGCCAGCAAAATATTGGCCATGACAGGCCCTGGACGAAACAAAAAACTCTCCTGCTTCGGATGATAAATGGAGACGCCTGTTATATCGGTCGGAAGCAAATCGGGATTACATTGAATGCGCCTGAATTGGCCTCCGATTGACTTTGCCAAAGCTTTGACAAGCTGCGTTTTGCCTGTTCCCGGCACGTCCTCGAGCAGCACATGCCCGCCAGCCATAACCGCGATAAGCAATCTTTCAATTTCTTCATGTTTTCCCAGGATACAAGTATCTAAGTTTCGGAGAATCGATGTGCATAATTCCATGTCTGCCGTGCGGATATCCATGACATAACCTCCCGGAAATATAGTTCTGAGATAATAGTATCATTTTACAGTAACGCATTGATGAAGCACAAATTATGGCGCTACAAAAAATATTGGAGAATCCCACAGAATCCTCCAATTCAAGAACGGCTGTGCCTTGTGCCTATGTATTAGCCCGTTCCAAATACAAAAGGAACGTCCTTATCCCGACTCAGCAGCCTCATGACTTGAGCCTATAATAAATCGCATTCTCCTTCAACTCATAATCATATCGATTCTCAGGAAAAGACATAAGGCCAGTCGATTTGTTAGCTGAAGCGGCAGACTTACGGCCGTTAGACACTGCATAGCTGTAATAGCGTATATTTGTCTCTCTTTCCTCTTCGCTTGCCCGGAACTCATACTCCTTCACGACAGCCGCCCCGTTCTCCAGCCATCCTATGATTTCAATGCTTCTATCCTTTGGAGCATGTAGCGTTCGAATAACCTTGCCGTTCTTATCCAGAAAATCGATCCGCTCTGCGGCAATAGACAAGTAATCTATATCTACTGCCTTCGTACGAGAATCATCAGCAACAGCCATCTCTATCCAAGCAATAGTACCCGAGGGATTCCATTTCACCTTCTCGCTTGGGACATACCGCCCTTCCTTCAAAAGGTATTTCCCCTTAGCCTCACCATTCATATCGTAAAAGGTTAAGACCCCGCTTTCGTCGTCGAAGGCAAAGCGGTCCATAGCCGGTGACACGAACAAGGACGGATACCCCGTTGTGGAATGAGGAATGACCCTGAATTTATTGTCTAATCGCTTGTACTCCCCAAGAGTCAGATCAAACAGCCATATCGTACCTTCGAAACTTTGAAGAAACAGCATGCTCGTCTTTTCGTTCCATTGATGCTGATAAATGGTGTCAGATTGTTCCATCCCCCGCCAAATATCGGAGTGCAGTCGTTCAAGCTCTCCAGTATCCGTATGGAATGCGGAGAGATGAACCTTTACCCCTTCGTCCGTAACCTCAGGATCAAGGAAAAGAAAGCTAGTCTCATCCAGTTTGCCAAGGATACCAGAGTTGTGCAGAAAGAAACTAAAACCTGGATAGCCTGAGCCAGCGACCGTTTGAGTAGAGATCAACTCCGCCGAACCGCCCTGAGGGTCAATGGAGACTAGCGTACCGGTCAAGTAACTACTGGAGCCATGCAAGTACTGATAAATCTGATCCGACATTTCAATTGATGATTTCACATCATACAGATAAAAGCTGCCGCCTAAATCCATGCTTAATTTCAAGCTTCCGTCTTGTTGCAATGCGGTCATTATTTCTACTTTTGCAGAATACTCGTCCCTATTCTTCTCAACTTCAGGCGTTGTTGACAGTTGAACAGACGTCTGCTCAGTCTGAAGCGCCGGACTTTCTTGGGGGTGAACTATGGTCTCCTCGCTAGTGCAAGCCCCAAGGACGAGAGTCCCAAGCAGCGCAAGCACGATCAGTCTGCTTTTGAAGAAGAAATTCATGACAACACCTCCAATCACTAGACGAAAACTTTCCGGAAAGGTTGCCCAACATTTCAAAATAATTGAATAATTCCTGTAGATCCATGGAACGACAACAACCTGTTGAGCGTACTCAACAGGTTGTTCTGTGTTCGTATAGGGAAGAACTTATTCAGCCCTTAGGCCGAACAATTAAAGCGGCAAGAAACGAGAAGATAATCGCAGCCGATATGCCCGCGCTCGTTACTTTGAATATACCGGAGATGACACCGATCCATCCAGACTTGTTCAGCTCCGTCAAAGCGCCGTGTACAAGCGCGTTGCCAAAGCTTGTGATGGGGACAGTAGCACCGGCGCCTGCAAATTTGATCAGCGGCTCATATAGATCCAATCCGTCAACAATGGCCCCGATCACGACAAGTGTAGCCATGGTATGAGCGGGCGTCAGCTTCACCACGTCGAACATCAGCTGACCAAGCACGCATATTGCACCGCCAACAAGGAATGCCCATAGAAAAATCATCGTTACAGCTCCTTTCCTGCAGCAATGGATACCGCATGAGCAATGCCGGGTATGCTCTCGCCTTGCTGGAACGACAGAGGAGACAAGAGAGCTCCTGTTGCGACGACGAGAATTCGCTTAAGCTCTCCCTTCTGAATGCGTTTCATCAGGTGACCATAAGTGACGACGGCAGAGCAAGCGCAGCCGCTTCCGCCCGCTTGAACCTTCTGCTTCTGTACGTCATAGACCATAAGCCCGCAATCCTGGAAAAGTGTATGATCCATGGGCACGCCATTCTGCATCAGCAAATCCTTCGCAATGGGATGTCCGACTCCAGCCAGATCCCCCGTTACGATAAGATCGTAGTCGCTGGGAGATCGTCCGGTATCGTTGAAATGCGTCTGGATCGTATCCACTGCTGCGGGAGCCATTGCTGCCCCCATATTGAACGGGTCCGTGATGCCCAAATCCACAATCTTGCCAATCGTAGCGCATTCGACCACAGGCCCTTCTCCCGACGCGGCAACGACGGCAGCCCCGGCACCCGTAACGGTATATTGCGCGGTGGGAGGCTTCTGTGAACCGTATTCGGTCGGGTAACGGAATTGCTTCTCCGCTGTACAGTTATGACTGCAAGTGCCAGCCATCACATGTGTCGCAGCTCCACTATCTATAAGCTGGGATGCAAGCGCAAGCGACTCCATCGATGTAGAGCATGCTCCGAACACACCGAGATACGGAACGCCAAGCGATCTTGCGGCAAAACTATTGCTTATAATCTGATTCATAAGGTCTCCGCCGATGTAGAAGTCGAGCTGGTTCCGCTCCAGCTTGGCGTTCTGCAGCGCAAATTCCGAAGCTTGCTCAAGCAGCAGTCGCTCCGCCTTCTCCCAGCTCTTCTGCTGCATGTCCAGCTCCTGGTGCACCAGATCGAAATCAGCGGCCAGCGGGCCATCACCTTCATCCGGTCCCACTACAGTCGCAGTACCGATAATGACTGGCTTACTCTCAAACCACCAGGTTTGTTTGCCTCGAAGCATATTATTGCCCCCCGGTGCCCAGTATCAAATGAACGATGCCAACAAAAAACGCAGCTACTGTGCCGAAAACAATAACCGAACCGGCCAGCTTGAACATATTGCCGCCTACGCCCAGCACAAGCCCTTCGCTGCGATGCTCCAGAGCGGCCGAGCACATCGAATTGGCGAAACCTGTGACCGGCACGGCCGATCCCGCGCCCGCGAACTGGGCCAACTTGTCATAGACACCGAGGCTAGTCAAAACAACAGAGATGAAGATCAACACGGCAACGGTGGGATTGCTGGCATCTTCCCGCGACATGTCCATTAAATGAACGAACAGCTCTGTGATCACTTGACCAATTACGCATATGAACCCGCCGATCAGAAAAGCCTTCAGGCAATTGCCCAAAATCGATCTGGGCGGTTCCTTATCTTTGGCATACGCCTGGTATTCCTTTGGAGACATCGCCATTTTTTTATATCGTTCTTCATTCGGTTTTTTCGGCGCCAAATGAGCTTCCTCCTTTACCGCCCGCGGGTTCCCTTATTTCTAGTCTGTTGTTCACAGCTATCGGGCCGCTAAGCTTCCTTCCGTTTCATTATTTGTTATATGCGGGTCCCTTATGCCACGAAATTGGAAATGCCCCAAGATGTTAACCATCTTGGGGCATTTCCAATTTCGTATGTTAATTCATGAAGGGAAGCTGATTTCACTCGGCTTGTTATTTACGCATTCAGACCAGCTGCCGCAAATACGTTATCGAAGCCATCCTTGGATCGCTTCGCCAGTTCCTCCGGCGTTCCAGTCGGCGGCGAGGAAGAAAGGATTTCTTGGGTAACAGAGCCGTCATACCCGATGTGCTCCAGCGCCCTAAGGAAAGAATTCAGGTCGATGACTCCTTCTCCGGGAAATAAGCGGCCATTATCAAGCGCCTCTTCGACCGGAACGGACGGCGCGTCGTTCAAATGAACATGAACAATCTGGGATCGAAGCAATGCCTCTATGTCAGACGCGTCAAGACCAGTCGTATACCAATGATAGGAATCAAGCAGCAAGCCGACGTTAGGCTCACCAATCGCATCAATCCAGTCCAGCGTCTCATTCAGCGTCCAGATGAACGGATTAGCCCATCTGGTGCGAAGATGATGAGGCCCTACAAATTCAAGGCCAAGCGAGATGCCATATTCGGCGAGCAGCACAGCGCATTCGCGCAAGCGGCGAGTCGCTACCGCCATGAAGTGAGCAGCCTTCTCGTCTGTTGATGGCAGAACATAGGTGCAGCAGCTGGCACAACCAAGCGCTTGGGCCGCGGCGGCATATGTGGTCAGCTTCTCAAGGTCCTCCAGAAACTTCTCCTCCGTCGCACGCCATTCCACCGGCAAGCCGAAGGAAGCAAGCACGACATGATGGTCACTTAGAAGCCGCTGCGCTTCCTCTCGCCCATACTCCTCCACTAACGCTAGCGGGTCCAGCTCGACAGATTGAAATCCGTAGCGTCCAGCCAGTTCGATCAGTTCGCGCTGGCTCTCAAGTGCGCCCAATCCTGCTTTCGACAATCCTCTCAGCATATCGCTGTCCTCCCTTATCCTGCTCTCTATTGATCAAGATCCCAGTTCAGAATGACCTCATGTCCCGTGCGGGATGATTCGTAGATTGCATCCAGAATCAGATTGTTCGTAAATCCGGTAAGCGCCGATGTGATCGGCTGTTTGCCTTCACGGATGCATGCCAGGAAATGCTTGCTCAGGCGCGCTCTCTCGCCCTCATCATTCTCAGGCTTCGACAACAGCGTCTCCAGCGGACGATCGAACTTCTCCGTAAGCAGCTTGCCTGTTCCGCCCTTGTAGCTTGCGCCGCCCTCAGAACCCATCAAGTGGATGAATGGCGTATTGTCGGTATCCATATGAACCGCCCAGCTTACTTCAAGCGACAACGTGCTGCCGTCTTCCATCTTGATCAAAGCAGTTGCGAGATCTTCAACGTCGTAAACACCGTTCCAATCCGGTGTTCCCCAATTGCCGATGCCTTTGCGATTCGGTCCGAATTCGGCATAAGTTGCGCCGTACACCGATACTGGTTTCGGATTGCCCATCAGATATAGAGCCAGATCAAGCATATGAACGCCAATATCGATAAGCGGACCGCCGCCAGATTGATCCATGCGTGTAAACCATGTGCCCCAGCCTGGAATGCCTTTGCGACGGAACCAGCCTGTTTTGGCCGTATAGATTTTGCCAAGCTCACCGCGTTCAACCTGCTCCTTGATCGCCATAGGCACTGATTCCCATCTCATCTGATGGCCAACCATTACGATCCGATCGGATTCCTTGCTCGCTTTCAATATTTCGCGAGCCGCATCGCTATTAATGCCCATCGGCTTCTCCAGGAGCACATGCTTGCCTGCCTTCAGCGCCTGAATAGCCAAAGGAGCATGATGCTGGTTCGGCACACCGATAATGACAGCGTCTACATCGTCACGGGTGATGAGCTCTTCTGGTGTTGCAGCAACAGCGCCAATACCGTATTGATCAGCTTTGGCTTGTGCCAGCGGCAAATAAGCATCTGTAATCGCTGTAATTTCGCATTGATCCGCCAGCTTCGCAAATTCCGCAGCGTGAACGCCGCCAATATTGCCTGCTCCGATAATGCCAATTCTGATTTTATGATCGATTCCCATTCTTAAGTAGCCTCCCGAATGAATGTTGTGTACGAACTATTGATAATCGTTTACATCCTTTATGTTAAAATAAATGTAGCAAAAAAGCGTGCTTGTTTTTTCGAAATATATCTCATTTTTTCGGAGGCTCCGACCTTTCTATGACGTACTTTCCCGATTACTTCAAAACTTATCCCAACATGAATACGTCAAGCCCTCTTCACATTAGTCTGAACACGCTGCCCAGAGGCTTCCGGCCTCACCGGCACGACTTTCTGGAGTTCTCTTACGTCATTGACGGCATTGGCTCCGAAGCGATTAACGAGAAGAAGCATCCCATGTCTCCCGGCACCTTCACCTTTGTGCTTCCCTATCAAGTCCATGAAATATTTACGACGGAGGGAAGTCCGCTTCAGCTCTATAATTGCAACTTCAGCATGGAGCTTCTGATGGAGCCCGGAACGGGCGAAGGGCTGCATACGATGATCGATCTGGGGGGCGATGTTCCTTATGTGCAGCTGAGCGGCACGGAGAATGATCGTATGAAGGGGCTGATCGAGGACATGTTCCGCGAATATCAAGGCAATCAGCCGTGGCGGCAGACTATGCTTCAATTGCGGCTGAAAGAAATACTCGTGTTGTTCGATCGAGCGCGGACGCGCTCTCAGCCTGACATCGCCGAGACCTCTTCTTCTAGAAAGGGGGCTTCCCTATGGCCTATCATTCATCATATCCACAAACATTATCAAGATGATCTTGCTCTATCCGATCTGGCTCAGCAGTTCTCTATGAGCATGTCCCGAATCAGCGAGTTGATTAAGGAAACTACGGGTCAAACCTTTGTTCATTTTCTACGTGATCTTCGAATCCGGCACGCATGCGGTCTGCTCGCCTCCACCGATATGAGCGTGACCGAGATTGCCATGGAAGTAGGCTATGGTTCCTATAAAACATTCTCGCGCGTATTCCGGGAAAGCCGTGGCCTGACGCCAAAAGATTACCGAAAGCTAAAGGGCAGCCAGCTGCCTTTGCCGCATTAAAAATAAGCCGCATGCGTCCGACCAAGCGGTCAGATCACATGCGGCTATTTGCGCTTGCTTATTCATTAACGTTCCCAATTCGTAATGATGCTTGATGTCATTACCAAGACGAATATTACATACAAGACGAGTGAAATGATTCGGATCGTCCGTCTGTTCATACCCTCGCTCCTCCCAGGTTCGCATCGGTCCTTATCTCTATCCTATGCGTACCATGGGAGTTGCGGAGCTTGTTTTTTTACAATTCGCCCAATCTCTCGGAGACTAGCTCAGCCTTCCAGTCCAGCTGTTTGCACATCTGCAGCATTCTGCGGATATCATGGCGAACCTCGATTTGCTTCAGTCCCGCTGCCTGCGCTTGTTCTATGGCCCATCTCATCATGTAGACAAGTGTATCCGCTTGCGCTTCTTTGGCGCCATGTTCGTGAATAATGAGTGTATCTCCAGTTTCATAGGCCCGAGCATAACCCCAATACGACCCTTCAAATTCACGTACGCCGAACCACTCCCTCGATCCACGGGACGGAAGAGGCTGCTCCAATTGCTCCTGCCATTCTGCAGCCGTAGAAGCGCTGTTCACGTGACGCTCAACGCCCCATTTCACAATCTGCGCAGCCATCTCCGGTAGCTGAGATTCAACCGGGTACCAATCCTTCGATGGAAAATCCAGTTCCTTTGGTATATCCACAATAATCTTCCAGCTTCTATATGAAGGCTTTCTACCCAACGATTCCATTATGGTCGGAACACTGACGGCAACCAATTCCTGTTCCTTTGCGACATCGCTAACCAACTTGATTGCATCCGGTGAGCCGATCGCAATGTCATTGCTGTGCAAAACAGCGATCATTCCACTTTTCAATTCGGGGATAAGGACATCCGCAATAGCCTGTGCAGAAATACCAGACCAATCGAATGATTCCACCCCTTCCACATCCACATACCCTGCTTCATCCAACCATAGCAAGCGCTCATCATTATAGCTACTGTATGGGAACCGCATATAAGCGGGACATGGCAAGCCTGTAGCCTCTTGATAAGCCAATTCAACCGCTTTCAATTCCTCCATAAATACATGCTTCGGAATTTGCGCCATACGGCGATGATAGTAGGAGTGCGGTGCCAGCGCATGTCCGCGCCGGATGATTTCTTTTGCCCTCTCCGGGTAACGATCCATCCACTCGCCTGTGAAGAAAAACGTCCCTACCGCTCCCTCTGCCTCGAGCGCATCCAGCCATATGCTGATGGGAAGACGGCCAGGCCCGTCATCAAAGGTAAATGCGTAATAACGGTCATGTTCCGTTCCGCTCATTATGATTGTATCGTTCAAGCTGTCCCTCTCCCTTGACATATATTCATTTTCAGCTTGTATTATAGCCCAAGGAAGTGGACAATGCTATCCCGTTATCCAACTATAGTTTGATTCTACGCTCAATCAGATAGATAGTACCATAAATCAGACTAATGGCTACCCCGATCTCAAATGCCAGCGCGACCCATTCCAACGAGTTAAAGCTGCCGAATGTCAAGGACGCAGTTCCATCGCCGGAATCCGATTTAATGAGATGGATCATGCCGTACGAGAGAGAGTCAGCACCGCTTCTCATTACAAAAAGGTCTTCAATCCAAGGAATAAGACTAAATATGGCAATACATACCGCAATACCGAGGAACGTTCCTCCCCTGCCCTCCACAATTCGGGAGAACGCTATGCTGAAGAAAATAATCAGCGTCGTAAATAATGAACCCCATAATCCCATGCCAATGATGGTCGCTGCTTCCCCAACCGTCAAAATTTCTGTTACCGCCTGCAATAACGATATTTTGTCATACAAGAGTGAGAACACCGCATCATATGCCGCGCATAGCAAAAACAATGCAAAAGTTAATCCGAACATCAGTACGAGTGGAGAAACGATCGTATAAATCGTCGGGAGCGGTAGCAACCGTCGGCTATAGGCTTTCATGTTCGCATGGAACGTCTGGCAGGCCACTAGGAAAATGAGGAAACCGCTAAAGAGAAACAACATGAATGCGATGACAATGACTGCTTGCGGATTCCATCCGTTTCTCCACCCTATCGTGGTGATGATAAGTTGCGCTACCAGCAAAATGAGAAGTCCCGCCAACGTCGTAGTGGCATTCCGCTTCCAATCGTATTTCAGCAGCTTGATCATTGCGCATACACCTCTTTAAACAGGTCAACGACGCTCTTGCCATGCGTCATCCGTAATTGGTCCACTTCTTCATGCAGGGCAAGCTGTCCGTTTTTGACGAAGATGACTTCATCAAAAATTCTCTCTATATCTGTGACAAGATGCGTCGAGATGATCAGGCAACTATTCTCATTGTAATATTGGAGGATAGCATCCAGAATTTTCTCCCGTGCGACGGGATCTACGCCGCCGATCGGCTCGTCAAGCAGATACAGCTTGGCGTTGCGGGAGAGGGCTAGCGTCAGCTGAAGCCGCTCGTTCATCCCCTTGGACAACGACGTTATTTTGTCGCGTCCTTGAAGCCCCATGAAGGCAATCATATCTTGCGCCTTGACCATATCGAAGTCGGCATAGAAATCATGATAGAAAGCAATAGCGTCGCGGATACGCATCCAGGATTCCGTGAGCGGTTTATCCGGCATAAACGAAGTCATCGCTTTGGACTGTACTCCGACAGGCTCACCGCATATCCGCGCTTGGCCGGAATTCGGAGACACAATACCGGAAGCGATGTTCATAATTGTCGTCTTGCCGCTCCCGTTGCTGCCCAGCAGACCGATAATGCGGCCGGCTTCTGCTTTGAATGAGATATTCTCAAGAGCCGACTTGGAACCATATCGTTTGCCTACGGCTTGCATCTCTAATACTGGATCCATCTTACGCTTCCTCCTTATCTATCTTATCCGAATGCACGGCGCCTTCTACGAGCGCAACAATATCGCCCTCCACAAAGCCTAATTCTCTCATCCCGCTGACGAAACGGCCCAGCAGCTCCGATGCCATTTCTTTTTTCATTTGCATGATTGTCGACTCCTCATCCGTTACGTAGCGGCCAAGGCCGCGCTTCGTTTCTACGATGCCTTCCCGCTCAAGCTCCTGGAAGGTGCGCTGAATCGTATTGGGGTTAATCTGCAATTCGGCAGCCAGGTCCCGCACGGATTCAATCTTGTCCCCGGGACCCATCTTTCCGATGACGATCTGCTTCTTGATGTAATCCATGATCTGGATGTAGATGGGGGCATTATTATCGAACTCGATAGTCACAATGGGCCATGCTCCTTTTACGATGCCCTGACTCATAATACTAGGACACATCGCGTTTTCTAAAGATGAAGAAACTTGCAAGCAAGAACACTACAATATAGACGGCTATGACCGATACCGAGAACGGAAGCGTCATGCCTTGCGGCATCGTTCCGCCGTTCATATAGACGGACAGATCCACGTTCGGGAACAGCGTGTATTTGATGAAAGCGTACCGGTTCACCAGCATCGACAATATCCCGCCCGCCATGATGCAGAACATAGCGATACCGACCGTTGCGCCGCTCGATTTAGTCACTACCCCGACCATGAAAGTTAATGTAACGAAGGCGACCGTATACACCACCATATATAAGGTGTTTTCGCCAATGAGGGACCATGTCTTTGCGTCTCCTCCTCCGAAGCCAAATACGATGATGCCTGCAATAAATGCCATCGCCAGCATAGCAACGATCAGTACGAGGGAGAACAACAGAGTTACGGCATACTTGGATGCCAATATTTTCGAACGGCTCTGCGCACGAATGAGCAGCAGCTTGATTGTACCCATACGGAACTCGGACGGTACAACGTTGGCAATTGCAATGATAGCAATCATTGGCAAGATTTGTCCAGCACCCATCATCGAGCCGTATACCGCAACAAAGTCGAGCGCGCTATTCAGCCCTTCCATCGGGTATCGGTGAGTAAAAAATCCGCAAATTCCAATAAAGATCGCCATTAGGGCAAAGTACACATAAAACGATTTTTTCTTATACAGCTTAATCCATTCATTCGTTAGCAATGCTCCAAAATTACGCAATTCGGTTCCCCTCCGTCCATTTCAGGAATTCATCTTCAAGTGTCGCTTTCTGCTCTTCAATTCGATAGATTCCGACGCCGCCAGCGGTCAGCGCAGCTACAATCCCCGGTGTATCCTCATGACGGAGCGACAGCGTAATCCGATCTGCTCCCGCCTCTTCAATTCCTTGCAAGCTCTCCACTTGTAGCCCCTTCAGTACGCGTCTCGCAAGTTCCGTATCCGATACTTGCAGCGCAAGACTGACAAGTGTGCTGTCCTGCTCCTGCACGCCTCCGATCGACCTTACCGTAACCAGCTTGCCCTCTTGAATAACAACAACCCTGCTGCACATGAGCTCCATCTCGGAGAGCAAATGACTGGAGACGAGAATGGCGATTCCTTCCTTCTGAGCTATGCTTTTCATGTAATCGCGCATCTCGCGAATACCAGCGGGATCAAGTCCATTCGTTGGCTCATCCAGAATAAGTACCGATGGCCGGTGCAGAAGCGCCTGTGCGATGCCGAGACGCTGCCGCATGCCGAGCGAATACGCTTTGACTCTCTTGTCTAATGCATTCTGCAGACCTACCAGCTTCGTTACTTCGTGAATGCGGGCTTCCGTCACGCCCTCTGACATTCTGGCGTATTGTTTCAAATTGTCCATGCCAGTCATATAGGGATAAAACTCCGGATTCTCGATAATACCGCCCACATGCTTGATCGCACGCTCAAAATCGGTACGGACGCTATGTCCGCCAATATGAACGTCTCCCTCTGACATGCTGATCAAACCTACAATCATGCGGATAGTCGTGGTCTTACCGGCTCCGTTAGGTCCGAGCAGTCCGACTATCTCACCCTTCGTAACCTCGAAAGACAAGCCGTTAACCAACGTCTTACTGCCGATCCGCTTCGTAACTCCGTTTAGCTGAAGAACGGCCGTCCCTTGTCCTTGCGTGTTTTTCACCGTATTCATGTGTTTCCTCCACTCCCCAATGTATTCTCTTTGTATTAGCGTATTAGTGTTATATCTGAATAGTACACTAAGACATTAGGATTGTAAATAGGGAACTTTTTTAGTGCTTTACGATTAAAGTTTCCTCGCATCACTCATTCAGCATTCATGCTCTGCTAATCCGATTATGTCTCCCCTTTTGCTTGTCGATCTATTGGTATCGGGATATACTCGATTAGAAAATATACAACGAATATGGGGGTTTTTACCCGTGAATCCGGCTAAAGCGATATTAATTATCGAGGACGAGCAAGATATTTCTCGCGTGCTAAAGGACTATCTGGTCAAGCAAGGCTTTGCCGCCGACACGGCAGACAATGGCGTTGACGGGATGCTCATGCTGGCCAAGTCCTCTTATGATTACGTCGTTCTCGACATTATGCTGCCTGATATTGACGGTATTGAGCTTTGCCGCCGAATACGTGAGAACAGTCAGGTGCCCATTCTTATACTGAGCGCTCGGGACAGCAATACGGACAAGGTATTAGGACTTGGCTTTGGAGCGGACGATTATATGACCAAGCCCTTCTCGCTGAGTGAATTGGTTGCCCGTATTCAGGCGCACTTCCGAAGATACGACAGCATACCGCCGAAGCAGACCGCCAGCAGCGCCCTCCAAGCTGGTCCGATAACGATTGACCGCAAATCTTACCGCACCATGCTGCATGAGCAAGAAGTGGCCTTGTCCGCCAAGGAGTTCGAGCTGCTCTATCACCTCATCAAGAATCGCAATCAAGTGTTTTCCAAAAAACAGCTGCTGGATGCCGTATGGGGATATGACGCTTACGGCGATGAAAATACGGTGACGGTGTACATACGCAGATTAAGAGAAAAGCTGGAGAAGGACCCTTCCTCACCGAGGCTGCTCAAAACCGTCTGGGGCGTAGGGTACAAATTTAATGAAACCCATGATCATTAAGATTCGGGATAGAGGAGTCAGAATGAGATGAATCAGTGGACGACGAAGTGGCTGGCTGCCTCCCTCTTATGCTTGCTGCTGCTAGGAGCAATGATTTTTTCAATGCTATCGGGCAACAAGCAATCCCTGAACCGGGAGCAGGATGCACTTGCGCAAGCTGCCAGGGTGAAAGTGAACGAAATACTGCTATATTTGGAACGTCACACGCATGAGCTGGCATCCGGCAACCATGATGAGTCGCTTAGAAAGCTGGGCCAAAGCAAAGAAGTAGAGGTGCTCGTCCTTGCACTGGACGGTACCGTATGGTTCGATTCCTCGGGCAAGGCGCGCTCTTCGTACAATCCGCGCATCTTGCTGCAATACGATCGGCTTCTAAGCCATGAGACATCCGATCGGTACACCATGGCGTATCCTATCGTGGGTGAACGAGAGAATAGTCAGATCGGCAATGCCATCTTTACGATGTCCCGTCACTCCTTAACCTCCGCCATCCCCGCTCCTTCTTGGCTCGCTGGCATCCCTCCAGTTGTTATCGTCCTTGCGCTGGCTGGTTTGCTCATTCTTATCGCCTGGAAAACCCGTAATCATCTGATGAAGCCGCTGCTGAGGCTTAGAGAACATTCCGAGCAAATCTTGAAGGGCAATTACGGACAAAGGGCAGAACATGACAGGCTGGATGAGATCGGGGAGCTTTATGCGGTTTTTGATCAAATGAGAGCGGAAATTAAACATCTGAATACAAAAAGAATGGAGCAGGATCGCTCTCGGAAAGAGCTCATTACGAACATCTCACATGATCTCAAAACACCGCTGGCTACTGTGAAAGCCTATATTGAAGCCATTCAGGCAGGCGTGTGTCCAGACATAGAGTCGATTATGTCTTATATTGAAGTCATGAAGACGAATACGGACAAAATGTCGCGATTAACCGAAGACTTATTACTGCACGCGCTTCAAGATCTAGGGCAAATTTCCGTTCATCGAACCGAGCAATATAGCCGTGTATTACTGGAAGACATCATAAAGCCGATGGCCCATTATGCACGCTCTATCGGAATAACATTCCAGGAGCCCGATACGATTCCGGATGTGCTCATCGCAGCAGACCCTCAGCGGCTGGAGCAAGTGGTTGGCAATCTGGTCATGAACGCACTGAAGCACACGACATCCAGTGATGCCATTATGATCAATATTGAACATACGTCGGATGATTTGATTGTCACGATCACGGATACGGGCGAGGGCATCTCTCCGGCAGATATGCCTTTCGTCTTCGAACGCTATTATCAAGGCCAGTCCAATGGAGTTGTATCCGTACATCCGACCCAGGGCTCTGGTCTCGGTCTATCAATTTGCAAACATATTGTGGAGGCGCACAACGGTACGATCTCCTTCCGCAGTGTCAAAGGGGAAGGCACACGCTTCACCTTCACCATTCCGGTTCTGTAAGGATTTATTCATAATTTGATAAGGGGATATTCACGTTTGCTCTCTATACTGACTTTATCACCACTTAGGAGGGTTAATCGTTGACCAAGCAAGCAATCATACAAGCATCCCATTTATGTAAGACGTATACGACAGGCAAGGAGAGCTATCATGCCATTCGCAATCTGGACATTGACATCTATGAAGGAGACTTTACCGTTATTATGGGCAACTCAGGATCAGGCAAGTCCACTCTGCTCTATCTGCTGAGTGGACTCGACCAGGTGACGGCGGGAGAAGTGTGCTTCAAAGGAGAACGTATTGATCAATACAACGAGAAGCAACTGGCCAAATTCAGAGCCCTGCATATCGGCTATATCTACCAAAGCATTAATCTGGTGCCCGACCTTACGTTCATCGATAATGTCGCTCTGCCGGGTTATGTAGCCGGGAAAGCGAAATCCGTTGTCAAAAGCAGGGCACTTTCCTTGCTGAAAGCTATGGGTATTGAAGAGCAGCAGAAACGTCTTCCAGCGCATACCTCGGGCGGACAACAGCAACGGGCAGCCATTGCACGGGCGCTAATCAATGAACCTGAGCTTCTGTTCGCCGATGAGCCGACGGGCAGCCTGAATTATGCCCAAGGCGTCGCCGTGCTGGATATGCTGACAGAGCTGAATCGTCAGGGACAGTCCATCGTGATGGTAACTCATGACATCAAGGCGGCATGCCGAGCTGATCGGTTCGTCTACATCCGGGATGGCAAAATAGGCGGTTTGTTGGAGCTAGGCAAGTATGAGCCTGCGGATATGGCCCATCGCGAAAATCTGATTTTCTCTTATGTATCGGGGGAATAGCAGGATGACGGCCCTCTATATGCTTGGCTTAGCCCAGCTCAAACGAAAAAAACTGCAAAACATTCTAACCATTCTTCTCATTATGCTTTCTACGCTGCTGATGTCGACTTCGATTATCCTGCTCTCGAATACAGACAACGCTTTCCTGGATATGCATGACAGAACACATGGCTCGCATGAGCTGTTATTGCTTGATCAAGGCATTCATTCTCCTGCCGACATTCAGAATTGGTGGTCGAAGCAAGAGGGCGTAGACACGACGCCGCTGCTGCCCTATCAAACGATAAGCAAGGTGTCCAAGGACGGAAGCATCATCTCCAACGTCTTCGTCTATCTGATGCATACGCCTGAAATAACCCTTGAGGTCGATCAGCTATTAGTTGTGAAAGGCGAAAATAAGGAGCAGCCCTCTGCGGGCAACATCTGGCTGTCTTCATCCCTAGCGAACAAACAGGGCATAAAAGTCGGCGACCGGCTTCAATTCGAGAGCGGCGGCGGAGTGTTCGAGCTATCCGTCAGTGCAATTGTTATCGATCTTCCCTACGGAGCGCCGTTCTCTACAAGCTCTAGAATTTGGATGAACCCGGCCGATTACAGCCGTTACCTCTCCAGCGATATCGGGGAGAGCTACATGCTGGGAATTCGATATGACTCCTTGAATGACCGAGCTGAGCTATGGGAGCAATTCGAAGCATGGCTGGGCAGCCCCTATATGGAAACCAAGCTTACTTATGAAGAGATGTCTTCCTTTTATCTCATCTTGAACAAGCTCATTGGCTACTTGATGATTGCGCTTGGCGCGACGATGCTGGTTATTGCCTTGATTACAATAGGATTTACGGTATCTGACGCCATCCTGACCCAATATCGCTCCATCGGTATTATAAAGTCATTGGGCATGACGTCCAACCGAACGCTGGCCGTATTCATGATCCAATATGCGCTTCTGGCGATCATAGCTATCATCCCTGGACTTGCCCTTAGCGGTCTCATATCAAGCTATATTATGGACGGAACCTTGTCCAACTTGAGACTGGAGCAGGAGAATGCTCCTGCACTCCAAGGAGGCGCCATTCTATCCATCGGAATGCTTGTGTTTGTACTTGTTATCGCCTGCACCTATGTCGTGGCCAATAAGTCCCGCCGTATCATGCCTGCGCAGGCTATTCGCTATGGCATGTCAGAGGACTCCAACGCCCGCTTCAGCAAAAGACAGGCCGGTTGGGTTGGGCTCGACCGCTTCTCTCCTTCTGTAGTAACAGCGTGGAAAAATATACAGAATCACCAAAAGGGCTCATGGCTTATTTTCATAATCTCATGCGTGTCGGCAGCAGCGCTTTCCTTCGGCTATATACTGGTTAACAGTGTTGCAACGATGGATCAGCGGGCCGGTGAATGGGGATACGATTCATCACATATAGCTGCCATCGCCATCAATCCCGCCTCCTTCTCCCGGGACGGACTGGACGAAGCTCTGGAGCAGGATAACCGAATACAATCATTCGCTTGGCTTTCTACTATCAACGGAGTTGTCGTATCCGGCAATCCAATCAATATCAATATTAGTGTATTGGAGGGCAGCTTTGAAGAGACAGGACTCACTACTCTGAAGGGCCATAACCCACAGCTGCGCAACGAAATTGCGCTTGGAGTCAATGTAGCCAAAGAACTGGATGTCGGTATCGGCCAACACGCAGAGATCTATATCCAAGGGGTAAAACGAACCTTTGTCGTATCCGGCATCTATCAGGCGATCTCCAATATGTCTTATTCGGCGCGCATCTCGTCGGAAGCGATCCTTGATGGCAAGGGGGCGTCCAGCTTCAAGCCGGACAACGCATTCATCAACGTATTCGATCCCGAGCAAGTAGACGACGTCGCCGCTGATTACAATAAGCGATTCCAGTCTACCGTGACGATTGTCACACAAAAGCAGCTGCTGGATTCCGTATCCAAAGAAGCGACAGGACTGCTAATCTTGCCGATGGGTTTCATTGCGCTGCTGTTTATAGCGGTATCAGCCATCATTATTTACAGCACCTGCAAAATCCACATCCGCAAGGAGAGCAAGACATACGGCATCTACAAAACGATCGGGATGACCTCATCTCGCATAAGGTTATCCCTATTGAGCGGTATTCTAAGCATAGCCTTCGCTGGCGCGATCATCGGCGTTATTATTGGAATCTTCATCCTTCCAAGCTCTATCGAATCACTGCTGAGCGGCTACGGCATGATCTACTTGCCGCTGGCACTGGATTGGACAGGAATCGGCATAGCTGCATGTTTAAGCCTCGTTCCGGCGGCATTAGGCTCTTGGCTCTCATCTTCGTTAATTGCGGCTACCACTCCTCGTACCTTAATCGTAGAATAAGGATAACTACCGTTTCCATCGGATGAACAAAAGGAACCTTACGGCTGCTTACGCCAAAAAAGCGCATGCCTCAAGGTTCCTTTTTCATCTGGAGATCGCTATGTTCTCTCGCGATTTCTCCGTCTAAGGCCAGTCAATCCGAGTAAGCCCAGCAAGCCTAGCCAATTCCAATTCGGTCCCTTTTTAGCAAGCGGGACAGAGGTCATACTGTATTCATTGACGTTCACCCGCCCCTGGTAACCGGGAGTGCGCAGCGCCTTTGCCCGTTCCGATTGCAGCTCCATCTGTCTAATTTCTCTTGAAGTACCGTCAAGCTCCCGATCTGGACTTGCTGCATAGACCGGTACAGCGTAAGCAAGCATGATGGATAGGCTGATCACAACAAGCAACTCTAGTCTTTTCAAGAATATCCTCCCCTTTGATTGAGATCCTATTTTTAGCTTCCCTCCAATCGCCGGCACTATGCACAATCTGGCATGACACTACTGTAAGTTGACTCCAGCAATAACCATCTTTACTATAGAGTTATACATATATTTCTACATCAGGGAGAAGATCAAAAAATAACCAAGGGGGATCTACATCTTGAAATTATCGCGTTTTATTCCTTTACTGCTGATTCTAGCTATTGTTACGTCAGGGTGCTCGCAAATTTCGTTCAAGAAAGAAAAAGAAGTAGAATTGACCATTTTCACAAGATACGCCAGCGGATACGGCTATAACGAGCTGAAAGGATTGATCGAAGAACGCTTTCCTAACATCAAGCTGAAAACACTTGTTCCAAAGGTACCACTCGCTACAGACGAAGAGATCGTTTCCTTAATTTTGGAGGAAAAACCGGATCTCTATTACAGCTATAATCCAAATAACTATACAGATGAGATTGAGTTAATCGACCTTTCTCCTATCATGATAAAAGATCAAAGTCAGTTGAGCGACATTCAACAAACGTTGTACAATCAAGCATTCATCGGTGATGGAAAGGTCACCCAGCTTTCTCCGACCTTCTCGATGCCCGTTATTTTCATTAACCGCAGCATGCTCAAGGATAAAAATGTGGCCGAACCTGGCTCGACGTGGACATGGGATGAATTCAGAAGTATCGCCGAACAAACTTCTGACTCCGCGCTGCGCAGATACGGTTATGAGTTAAAATATTACAACTGGTTCACCATTCTTGAATGGGCTGGCAAAGTGAATGGATTGTCCATGACCGATGAGAATGACCGGCTTATTCTGGATCAACCAGAATGGGAAGCTGTCGCGATGCAAATTGCGGAGGACAACCTGAACGGGGTTATCCGTCAAACCCATACGAGCGAGGATAACGGCGACACCGTTGCGCTGAAAGTCGCACTATTGAACGATGTTTACCGAGAAAGGGACAATGCTCAGTTCAATGATCAATATCTCATCGCGCCTATGCCTTATGTGCCGAGCAATGGACTGACCACGCCTTATTTTTTGAACGATCCATTCGCCATTGACAGCAGAAGTGCGCATATTGATGAAGCGTCCCAGGTCATTGAATATTTGATGAGCAAGGATGCGGCGCCAGAATTGGCAGTCCGACTTTCGCAAAGTTTTTTCATGTTCCCAGAATACAACAATACAGGCGACATCTCGATCGATCATTTGTTGAATAGCCAAGGAACCTGGGTCAATGAAAATTCCGGAAAGTTCTCAGATAGCGTCGGAGAAATCAGTAGAATTATCGATAACGAATTTATGGAGTTAGCTTCAGGAAACGTCAGTATCGATAATTTCTGGCCTAAAATTGTAAGGGCTGCGGAACAAATAAATTCCAACCTGTAAGAGCGGGCTCAGCAAAGAAATTGGAACGCCTGATTACACGACATGCTAATGGTGTGTCGTGTTTTTTCATGCGAATGACACTATTTCCTTGATTGAACATGATTTACTCGGAAAGCATTGACGAATAGTAGCGAAGCAATTACACTTTTATTATGAAATATTTTCTATATAGACCTTTTTTGATCATATTTTATAGAATATTCGCATCACTATCACTTTTACCATCCAACATGTCACGGATAACTATCATAATAGTTCATTTTTATCAATTTCACATCTACGTGGGGGTCAAGAGATGAGAAAGCTAGCTTATTGGATACCTGTATTATTGATGGTGACGCTCCTATCGCAGGGCTGCACGACTAAGGGGATCGGGAAGCAAGAACAGAAGAGCATTACACTCAAAATTATGGGGCAAACCGATTTGATCGAGAGATACAAACCGATGCTGGAAGAGAAATTTCCACATATCCGTTATGACATCTTCGACCCTATGGTCAAGCTGAATGCCAATAAAATACCTGTAGCTGGGTGGAATGAGCAGATTGGCAAAATGATCGAAGAGGAAGAAGTCGATCTGTATTTGAACTATACACCCAATGAGTATATTCAAGACTTCCCCGTCATGGATCTAGCGCCGCTGCTCGATCGCGACCGAATCGTACTGAACGAAATTCAGCACATTCTGGCGGACTCCGCTATCCGCAAGGATGGGAAGCTGCTGCAGCTCTCGCCTACTTTCAATCGCGACATGCTTTTCATTAATCAAAAGCTGTTCCGTGACCTTGGCGTCCCGGAACCGCATAGCCCGCTAACCTGGGAGGAATTCCGCGCGGTAGCCACATCGCTGCAAGCGAAGGATGCTAACGTCAATGGGTACTATATGATGAATCAGCCATGGATGATGCCATTTTTTTGGACCGCCGAACATATTATGGGCTGGAAACAAATCCAAGACGGACAGCTACAAATTACAGGTCCTGAGTGGCGTCAACTGTTCGAGCAGCTGTACGAAGACATCATGGAGGATGCGTTCGAAAACGCGGGAGCAAATCCGAACCGGGATCCGCAGCAAACGGCTATGTACATCGCGCCTGCGGCCTATGTCTATCAAATGATCGGCGAGCAACGATCGCCAGAGGACTGGACAATTGCAGAATTACCTAGAGATCCGTCCCATACTCAAATGACACCTTTTCTGGACACGAACGCCTTTTCCATTCATGCCGACAGCTCATATGCCGAGGATGCTTGGGCTATTGTTTCCTACTTACTGAGTGAGGAAGCAGCGAAGCGTATTACGGAAGACGCTATCGCGTATGGATTTGTAACCTATCCGGAGCTGATTTCCATTGGTGATTACCCCATCGAACCTATTATTGACACTAACGGCACACCGTGGACCCCATCTTCCGAGACGTTGACCGATGAAGCCAATCGCTCCTTGATGACTTCGTTCCAAGGCAACTTCGAAGCCGTCGCCAAGGGATCCATTACCTTTGATGCGGCTTGGGAAACGATTGAGAAGCATGTTAGGGAACTGAATGCCAATCCTGAATCGTTCGCCCAGTAAGACACTCTCGTTCCACAACTACATAGGGCTGTCCCCTTAAGAGAACCTGATACTCAAGAGGCGGTCCTTTCTATTTTTCCTTCTGAGCAAAATATATTGCAACTATTCCACATGCTTGCGTGTTCTATAGGAAGAAACACAACAGTTACGTTAGATTGCCACAAGCAAACAATCCGCAAATTCAACTATCGTCACACGTTATGCAGTGCTTCTGCCGGCCTGCATACTACTTTACGGGAGGTATCATGATGAAAAAGGTTTGGAAACGCGTACCGTTCCTGCTGGTCGCCGTTATGCTGATTCAAGGCTGCTCCAGTATAGGCTTTGGATCAAAGGATTCATCTAAAATTACATTAAAAGTTCTGACATCCACCTCACAGTTCAATGCGTATGTACCATTGCTGAAGGAGAAATTTCCGAATCTGTCCTTTGAAGTCGTCGATGTAAACGGCAAGCTGCGAGAAGAGAATACACCGGCGGGCGAGCGAGAACGCCGCGCGATTGAAATCATTGAAGCCGAGAAGCCTGATCTCTACTATAGCTTCTCGCCTGATTACTATACGTCGGAATCCAGACTAGTCGATCTGGCTCCCTTGCTGGAGCGGGATCACGTTCAATTAAATGAAATTCAGCAGCAAGTCGTCACATCCAGCATCGATTCGGAAGGCGTACTTAACAGATTGTCTCCGACTATTGATCGTTACGTTCTTTATATGAATCGCAAGCTGCTGCAGGAAAACCAAATTGCTGAGCCAACCGTACCGATAAGCTGGGAGCAATTCCGTGAGACTGCTGGAGCCCTCAAAGAAAAAAGTCCAAATGCATCCGGCTATGAGATGAGCGATTCCTGGTGGTCCTATTTTAATATTTTCGTTGGTGAACAAATGATGGGACTCAGGTGGATCGAGGACGGCCAGTTGACACTTGATCGAGCGGAGTGGAGGGCATTATCTGAACAGCTTGTTGAGGATTACAAACAACAAATTAGTAAAAACGATGGCTACAACCCGAACTTCAACGAGCGTCTGCGTACCGGCATGTTCGTGGAGAGAGCCAGCTACCTTCATAATATGCTCCCAAGCAACGTCACACCGGAGGACTGGTCCATCGTCGATTTGCCCAAAGGGCTGGGCTATACAGGGCCTACTCCTTACTTACTGACCGCCTCGTTGTCGTTGGACAAATCCAGCAAGCACATCGATGAAGCATGGGAGCTTATCGTCTTCCTCATGAGTGAAGAAGGAGCTTCTCTGATCAGTTCCAATACGCTTGCGAGCGGATTCGTTACCTATCCGCAATTTGTGAATATTGGCGATTTCCCAACCGATGTCATCTACCAATCAGAAGGCAGAACCGCGCCTAAAGCTACTGAATATCTCACCCATACAGCTTATCTGCATTTCGATCAAGTGATGCAAAAGCAACTGGGGGCTGCTGCTGCCGGCTCCATTTCCTTTGATCAAGCATGGGGAGAAGTGGAGAATACCATTCACGATTTGAACGCCGATCCGGCTAACTTTATCATTAGAAGCAACTAGTTAATCGCGACTTTAAAGGGCCCTACCATCAATGCCACTGCGGCTTGGATGGTAGGGCCCTTCAATTGTTCATTCATGTCGCTTATCGCTATTGCCTCAACTGAAATCGTTGTACTAGCTCTTCCGTATCCTCCCATGGTATCGGACGCAGCCATTCGCTCTGCAGAAGCAATCGGTCGCTCTGATCGGCTCTGATCGTCCAAGTAAGCGGGATATCCGCTCGTGCAGCATACCCGGCAGCGAAATACACTTCAGGTCCCGCCCCCGTAAGGTCGGCCAATATGTAGTGGCTTTCCGCCAATGCTTCAAGCAAATCGGAGTCCTGCTTCCGCAAGCTGGATGGCAAGAGAAGACGGGTAGCGTACCCGCATTGCTCCAGACCCGGCAACAATTGCGCAGACCATTCCAGACCAATCTCCTCGTCACCAACTATGACGCTGAACAGCTTACGCTTACCGCCGCCTGAATAGGCCGCCGCTTCGCTCCACCCCTGATTGGTTAGCTTCAACACAGCGCCTTCTCGAACAAGCAGCTCCATCTCCCGCAGCTTCTCCATAATATAAACAAACTCTTGCAGGTTTGACGAATACGTCAAGTTGTAGCTTTTTGACAATGGATGCAAATTAACTGGCTCCATCGCTGAATTCGTCCGTGCATACATATATTGGAGAAGTCTCTTCTCCTTCTCTTCCGTCGTCATCGGGATATCGGGATCGACCATCATCTCCTCCAATTTCCCCGGCGTCAGCAATAATCGCTCTCCATTCTCGGACCGTTCGCGAATATAAGCCGATACCAGTGGCAGCAACTGCCTTTTCTTGGCGTAAGTGAACATTTGAATATACGAATAAGCGTCTCTGCTCAAATGATAATACGTATTAGGCGCGCACATGCATCCGGAAAACCGATCAAATTCCTCATCTTGTTTCATATCAATTAATTCATTGCAAAACAAACAATGTTTCTTCATTCTTGACTCACCTCTCTTATACCTTTCGGACAACAAGCGGCGATTGGGGGTATCTCTTCCATTCCAATTCCTGTATAACGGTATGTGATGATTGCACTTGCGATGAGCACGCTTATGAACAGGATATATAACCATCAAAAAAAGCCTCCCAAAAGATGAAGGCTAATTACTTGTCTGATTATCATTCAATCGCGGTAAGATATTCTACGTGTTCGTTTCCAATGGACCGCCCCAGGCCAGAATTCCGCTGGATAAATGCCCCATATTGCGATAGCCCAGCTTGCTTAGGATTCTTGCCGCTTTCCTGCTTCTCAGCCCGCTTTGGCAATAGAGCAGCACTTTATGATCCTTTGGAATTTCCGTCAGCTTGTCCTGCAATTGAGACACAGGTATGTTGATCGCATTCGGAATATGGCCCGAACGATATTCATGCGGCTCCCGAACGTCAATCAACAGAGCGTCGGCATGGTCTGCTAATTCCTGCTGGAATCGAATTGGACTCATGTTTTTCAACCCTCTCGCCGTACCGAAACGATTCCATAAAAATAAGCCTACCCCCGCTGCGATAAGCAGATTAATCATTGTTGCGCTATTCATGCTGTATCCTCCGTCTTCATCTTGTTGGTCCCATTAATCGCTTTGAAACAATCAAGACCGGGACCTTTATACCCCTCAGGGTATACAATAAATGATATATGAACACTTCCTGCGAGTCAAGCTATCCTCATGAACCGGTTTGTCCGAAAAAATGGATTGCTCGCTGGATTAAATGATGATTCATTAATCTAATCGTTTCATCTGTGTAATACGCTAAGTGGGGCGTACAGATGACATTAGGCAATTGGGACAGACGCGACTCCATAACCGGCTCTTCCGGAAAAACATCCAGTCCCGCACCGTACAGCTTGCCCTGCCGAATCGCATCTTCGAGTGCGTCGTAGTCAATCAAACCTCCTCTGGCCGTATTGATAACGATGGCCTGTGGTTTTAGCAGATCAATCCTGGATTTGGTCAACAGCGAACCTGTTAACGTACGTGTTGAAGCATGCAAGGACACAATATCCGATTGGCTCAGCACTTCTTCCAGTGTGAATCGTCCTGCTTGCTCTGCGCTCTCTGTTCTTCCGGATGCAATTAGAATCGTCATGCCCAGCGCCCGCCCCAATGTTGCGACCCGCTCACCTATCTTGCCATAGCCGATGATACCAAGCGTCTTGCCCTGCAGCTCATAGCTGGGCCGCAGCCCATCCCTCCACCTGCCCGAAGCGACATTCGTATGATAAGGAAGCAGTTGCTTCGCAATGGCCAGGAGCAAAGAAATCGTATGCTCCGCGACAGCCTGCGCGCCTTGCTGCTCGATACCTTGAACCACTATACCTTGTTGCTGTGCGGCAGCTTGGTCCACATAGTCCGTATTGTGTGCGCGTACGCCGATATAACGGCATGCTTTCATATAGGATATCGTAGCTGCCGGCAGCTTGGAGTGAACAAGTGCAAGCTCATACTTTTCTAGCAGCGCTCCTGGCGTCCGCTGAAAATCCACTGTCTCCATACGGAAATACTGCTCCAGCCACTCTCGTTCTGATGGCTGTAATTCGATTATAGAATCTATTGCGCATAGCAATTTGTTCATATTTATAATCATCCTTATTATTTAAAGTATAGATTGAAATGATTGAATTCAACTAAAAGCAGTCATAACGCTTAGAGTTGCAAGCACCGCTATCAAAATAATGATCAAACAGCGAATTAACGATATTACAACAGATCTCTATGGAGCGTGCTTAGCAGTGCTTTAGTATGCTGCCACATTAACTTTTTCATCATTTCATTCTACACGTTTCCCTTGTATATATCTGTATTTTTTTATAAATTCATGAGGGCTCTACACTTTCGTTTATTTTCACTCACAATCAATTCAGGGCAGCGCTGGAATAATGTATAACATCGGATTTGCCAAAAGTTCACCTACGATCTTTCTATTGGCTATCCTAGAAGCACAAATCGCCTTCCAAAACAGCAAGAGGTGATCATCTAAGGCACTGCCTACGCCGAAATATACCTCTCAGTTATTCATCAACTATCACACCAAAATAGTATCCAAGATCATCTGTTTTAATTTCAATTGTATGCGTTCCGATCATCTTGTTATTTTTATAAGCAATTACTTTTAGCAAACTACCCGAAGCCATTTCTCCATGCTCGTTCAAAGGTGACCAGTATATCGTATCGCCTGGATGTATTCCCGCCTCACTGCCCCTAGACCATACTTGTGATTCCGGTGGTGCCCAGGATATTAAATTTCCGTCAGTCGTCATCACTTTAATGGCATCCGCGGCCTCTGATGCAATCTGTAATGGAAATCCTGGAACGCTGCTCATCGTCAATTGATATTTTCCTAATGGGAAACTTACATTAGATTCAACGTCTATCGGAGTACCATCGGCAGCATAGGCAGTAATGGTTATGGTACCGAACACTCCTTTTTGTTCCCCGTTATACCATATCGATAACCCGCTAATCGCGAAGATCAAGAAAATACAAGCAGACATAACGAGTACCTTTCTTATCGTAAAAAAAACAGACTTGCTTTGCTTATTATTTTGAACAATCGCTCTTTTCATTTCCTCAGACAACATAATTTCTTTCATTCCTTGAACAAATCTATTCATCTTCAATACCTCCTTTAATCTCATGTTTCAGCAGCTCTCTCGCTCTTTTAAGCTGTGTCCGAACTGTATTCTCTCTCCTGTTCAACAACTTTGCGATCTCATATGTACTGTAACTTTCAAAGTAAAACAAATATATGATTACTCTATATTTTTCCGGGAGATTCAAAACATGAGATACTACCTCCTTGTTCTTCACATCTTGAATGGGAAGAGAAGTTTCATGTAGAGGTGTATTTCGCTTTCTCCACGGACGTCTTAGCTCATCTTTACAACCATTTATCGTTACTCGAATAATCCAGGCTTTTTCATGTTCGGAATCCGCAAACTCCTTACGATATTTATAAATCTTTAAAAACACATCCTGACAAATGTCTTGAGCATCGGATATATTCCGGAGATAGGTTAAAGCAAGACGCAACACCATATCTGAATACATCTGTACCATCATAGACATATAATCCTCGTCAACTTTCCGTTCACCGCCTTGCATCACATCGCCTCCTTCCGCTAATTACACGTTTCAAAAATCCAAATTGTTTCATTCACCAATAAAAAAGTGTTCAACCCGAAAAAGGGACTAGCACTTTATCATACAAGCATCCTAGGTATGATCGCAGCTAGCTTGTACCCTTTCATCCTCAAACTGCATTATCCCTGTGCGCTCAGGCGCTGCATATCAAATAAATTGTGAATAAACAATCATAAGAAACGACTTTATCCCAGCTACGTATTACCTGAAAATGGGATGGTTGGAGGTTGCTATGAAACATGCACCAAGAAAAAAACTGGATATCGGCTCGTTCATTTTGGATTTTTTGATAGAGTTGTTGATCTACGTGCCTCGTCTGATTTTCCGAGCAGTACGATGGATTTTTGATTAGCTGGCCCGGTATTTTTGCTATAAATGATTGACATCGATCACAAAGTGTTTTTATACTGGATACCGAAGCGGAATACTAAAACCTGTTTGGGATGTATGTGGACTTTTCTGGAGAACACTCTCTATTTTCGCCACACAAAGGCTTATTGCCTTTTGTGTGGCTTTTTTGCATTCAAAAAGGAGGATTACAATGAAGTTATGGCATTATGCATGGATCGTTTTTTTGGGAGGCTGCTGTTACGGGATCTTGTCCACCTTTGTGAAATTGGCGTACGCAGCAGGATTTTCGGTGTCGGCGGTAACGGGAGGTCAATATTTATTCGGAGTTATACTAGCTTGGCTGGTAGTTTTATTTACCAAAAAGACACAACTGACTCGTATCCAAATAACCAAACTGCTTCTATCCGGCATTCCATTCGGATTGACAGGGATATTCTACTATCAAGCCCTGCTGACTCTCGATGCATCATTGGCCATCATCTTTCTGTTCCAATTTGTTTGGATCGGAGCCCTATTAGAGTGGATGCTTCATAAGAAAAAGCCGACAAGGAGCAAGCTTCTATCCATTGGGCTGCTTCTAATAGGATCCATCTTGGCTGCCAATATTCTATTCCAAGAAGAGATGACTTTGTCTTTGGCAGGTAGCATTTGGGGAATGCTTGCTGCATTTAGCTTTTCGTCATTCATCTTTTTGAGCAGTACAACTGAGAGAAAAGCCCCTCCGATCTTAAAAAGCGCTCTACTTTCCACCGGGGGAGTCATCGTCGTTTTTTGCGCATTCCCTCCAACATTTTTATTTGACTTGGATGTCTTGATCGGGGTGGCCCCCTATGGATTAGCACTCGGTTTATTCGGGGTCGTGCTTCCGCCCCTTTTGTTCTCCATTGGAATGCCGCATGTCGGCTCAGGATTGGGCACCATTCTAACAGCATCCGAATTGCCTGTCGTCATTATCATGTCTTCTGTCGTGCTGGGAGAAGTCATTGCTTTGCCTCAATGGATTGGCGTGATCATCATATTAATAGGGATTGGTAGCAGTAACCTTCGGTTTACAAAACCGAACAAGAAAGCTATAGCTATTCAGAAGTCTACCAGCTAACAAAAACAGCCGTTCGCTTGAGTTGTACCTCCCCTGCTGGCAAGAAAATCCGCATTTTCCCGAAGCAAAACTACATATTTAAATTATATATTTTTCCTTTATTTCCAAAAATAAGTAGTTAATAACGACCACGTCGATATTACTAGTCGAATTAGTCATGCACAAGTCACTTGTATCTTCATGACATTTTGGAAAGCTACAAATGGGCGAAACATAACTCCGCGAGATCCCCAACTCCTTCACGATCTCCCGCTGCGTCGGCTCATCTCCGTCATGCACCAAACCAAATCTGCCGATCATAACTTCCTTTTCAAGGTCATCCAATATATCGAATTCTTATAAATCTTGCTCTCCTCGCTCTTGAGCAGTACTTTAACCTTACACTCCTAGGCTCATTTATCCCTCGTCAGCATGCAGAGTTGGCGAGCTTCTATTCTTCTTATACTACGAAAATAACATGCTGTTTAGCGTTACGATATGTACGCCTTATAGACCGCGCGTTATAATATACATAACTTTCCTTCAACGAATATAGGCGGTTCTACATTAAAGCTATTAATTATCCAAGCAAGTAATGAAGGAGGTTTGGAAGACGTGACTTCAACGAATACAGGCAAGCTGGCGCTTGCGCTTGAAGGGGGCGGCGCTAAGGGCGCTTACCATATGGGAGTGGTGAAAGCCTACCAGGAAGCGGGCCAAACCTTCGACGCCATAACCGGCACCTCGATCGGCGCCCTGAACGGAGCCGTCATCGCGCAAGGGGATTTTGAGATCGGATATCAAGTCTGGGAGCGGCTGGACGCCCAATCGATCTTCGACATAAGTGACGAAGAATACCGATTGCTGATGCGGCGAAAGCTTGATACGGCCGCCTTACGCCACTTGGCTGCGCGCACCAAGGGGTTAATCGCGGACAGGGGTATGGACACGCGAAAAATGCGTCAGTTAATCGAATTCCTTATCGACGAAAGTCGGCTGCGGGGTGCCGGTGTGGACTTCGGCCTGGTGACGGTCTCCTTAAGCGATCGGGCACCGCTCGAGCTTTACAAGGAAGATATTCCGCAGGGGCGTGTAATGGAGTATCTCATGGCCAGCGCCGCTTTTCCCGGCTTTCAGACGACGTACATTGACGATAAGGCTTTTATCGACGGCGGACTGTACGACAATTGTCCAATCAACATGCTCGCTCGAAAAGGATATACGAATATCGTCGCAGTTCGAACGTTTGGGCTCGGTATCATGCGCAAAATCCGCTATCCTGGCCTCACAATTACGACGGTCTCCCCCTCTGAGCCACTGGGCGGTATGATGAGCTTTAATCCCGAAGCGATACGCCGCAGCATGAACATGGGATATTACGACGCGCTCCGACAACTGAAGGGCTTGCAAGGCCGCACTTACTGCATTGATATAGGCGCTTTAACCGAAGAGGCTTGCGACGAGATGCTGGCTTCACTCCCGGATGCCAAGCTGCTTGCGCTCGGCAGAATGCTCGGCGCGAACGGTATTCCTTCCCGGGAACTGTGGAGAAGGGTCATTGTGCCAAGGCTGTCAGGCAGCATGCGACTCCCCGCTGAAGCCTCCTCCATCACTTTTATCATCCGTCTGGCGGAAGTACTCGCCTCGGCCAAAGGAATTAATAAATACGCCGTTCACCGCTTTCCCGATTTCGTACGCTCCACTATAAACGGCCCTCTGAAGAACGTCCAAGGACTTGGATTCCGACAAGTGGAGCTCTGTATGGCGGCTCAGCGCATATTAGAAGGAATTCGGTTGTGATAAGCTGAATAGAATAGCATGGTCTTGTAAATTTAAAAAGCCGGCATTGCCGGCTAATCAATCATTTTGCATTTTCATCTCTTCGCCTTATAAAACTCATGATAAAGCTTCATAAGCGCCCGCTTCTCAATTCTCGAAACATAACTCCGCGAGATCCCCAATTCCTTTGCAATCTCCCGCTGCGTCCGCTCATCCCCGCCATGCACCAATCCAAATCTGCCGATAACTACTTCCTTTTCGCGATCATCCAGTATGTCCAAGTTTTTATAAATCTTGCTCTTCTCGATCTTAAGCTGAACCTTATCCGCGACGTCATCGGACTCTGTCCCGAGGATGTCGATCAACGTTATTTCATTGCCTTCTTTATCCGTTCCTATCGGGTCATGCAGCGAGACGTCCTTGCGGGTTTTCTTCAGGGATCGTAAATGCATAAGTATTTCGGTTCTAATGTCATTAGTGATCATATGATTAAGAAAAACCATCTAAAACGTATAAATTTCTACAGAGTCTTCGTAAACCCTGATTTCCCTTACTACCTGCCGGATCAAATCACGCTTCTCATCAAAAGTAAGTTCCTCTTGACCTTTCGATAGGTAATATTGGACAGCCTCCATCATCACATTCATGTTGTATTCTGTATTATGGGTACTGTTTAATAAGTTCGTCAACTCAAGTAACTGATTGTTCAAAGATTCTTCCCTCTGCGTTAACTCCTTCAATTCTTGTCTTATCTCCTCTTCTGCAATACCATCTTCACTGGCAGCAAAAAGTTTGATCAGTTTTTTTCGAGCATTTTTTGTCTTCTCAATTTCCTTCTCAATCCTGGCAATCTCTCCTGTTTCAAAAGGCTCTTTAGTTTTTTCCTGCTGCAATGCCGCGGCTATCTCATTGGGATTATTTAACCAGGATGCGACCTGTTCCCAAACTTGCTCCTCGATCATTTGAGCTTTAACTCTACGCCCGCAACCTTTTGCTTTTGCACCGGCTGTATTTTTTATATCTGTATATTCAGGGACCTTTTTACCCCAATTATTTGAGAGCCGTCCAGTCATCGTATTCCCACAGTCTCCACATCTTAGCAGACCGCTAAGCAAGTAAGGATGTTTGCTTTTTTGTGCCCATCTGCGACGTGATTCAGACAGCAGCCTCTGAGCGTGTTCAAATTGTGATTCGTCGATAATCGCAGGGCAAGGAATTAAAATCCACTCATTCTTAGGTCTCTCCTTCATTGAAACCTTTTCGTCATCTTTGCGGTGCTTGTTTCCAAGCATTCCTTCCGTATTCCAACGATTCTGATAAAACTCACCAATGTAAGCTCTATTCATCATGATCTGTCTAACAACTTGACGATGCCATACAGATGCTCCTCGTTTGGTTGGCACACCTTTGCTCGTTAAATATAATGCGATTCCGTTTAACCCCTGCACCATCGTATTGGGCTGAGTAAATAAATCAAAAATTAATCTGACGATTGCAGCTTCGTCTTCATCAACAATAAATTGCTCTGACTCTTTATCGTACATGTAACCATATACTTGAAAATCTCGGAGCACTTTCCCTTGCCGTGCTTTTTCTCTTCTCCCACGGCTCATACGTTCATTTATTTTCGATTTTTCAAACTCGGCAATTGCGCCACGCATTGAATAAAATAAATTACCTTCTGGAGTTTTAGAGTATTCACCGTTCACAAAAACAAGCTCAATTCCTCTTCTATCGAACTCATCCGTGATAATTAGCTGATTCATTAACTTACGTGATAATCGGTCGGGATCTAGACATATTATTTTTGAGATTATACCTTCCCTTACGTCTTCACGTAGTTTGGTTAATGCTGGTCGATCTAAAAATTCGCCGGAAACTCCATCATCTATATATTCTTTAACCTTGTTGGTCCCCGCCTTCAGTTGGCACTGGCGAACCTGATCCTTCAGGCTGAATCCATGTTTTGCTTGTTCTTCGGTGCTGACCCTGGCGTATATCGCGATCATGTTTTTCCCTCCTGAACTTCTCTAGGAGATAATCATAACAAGCGGCGCGAATCCGGTCATTAGATTCACCTGTAGTAAATTTTACATGCACCCGGCATCCCCTCCTAATGGAGGATATGCGGATACAGTTTGGACACTTGATAAATAAAAATGACCCTAGACATTCTTAGTCTAAGGTCGCTCATATATCATCATTTGATTGCTTAAAGCTGTAATTGTTACTGACAAAGTATCGGAAGTAGCTGGTTCCGTTTTCGGGACTGATTTATTCAAATGTACCCTTTTCGTACAGCCCCGACTTTCACCTTTTAATTTACTTACTGATAACACTCCTGCTAGGTTAACATTGCTGCTGTAACTAAGCTATGATATTTCTTTTCTATCATCTTCTTCATTAGCTTCATCGAATTATAGCGAGCTAACTCCCTAATATCTAAATTGGTTGCTGCTAATGCTTCTTGGAACTCTTTATGACACTTTGGCACAAAATTTTTCGAGCTTTCCAATAGTACATCAAGCGAGTGAATATGCAATGTGCCATCCTTCCAGTAATAGATAGCATCACTTAATATTTGATGAATTTTCCCACTACCATTAATGCCAGATTCCATTGCCTTATCCAGAAACATTTGAATTTTTTCCTTATTATTAAAATGGATGTATCTTCGATTTTTTAATTTTTCTAAAGTAACCGTTTCCTCTAATGAATATAAATGCAAATCGTAAAGAATTTCTTTGAATCTCTCGTCTGAGAATTCTTCAATATATAGTTTACTAAGATCAGATATACTAAGTGCATTTGAATGCTCATCAAACAACTTTTCATATGAACTGCATAAATAATCATATACACAGGCCATAAAATTAACATTCTCTACAAAATCATCTAAATAATCTGATGTGAAGAGCATATTCTTTGACGGAGCATTTTTTAATTGTTCCGTGAATAATTTACGGTATATGTCCATTAGAACATAGCTATCGTAATAATGACCATCTGCTTTAAAAAGGATTAGTTTAAGTTCATTAAAGCCTTTATTAATCCTGTCTATACGACCAAACCCTTGCTCAATTTGATTAATCTGTCTTGAAGCCTCATAACATGCTACAGTGTCTCCACCATGCATATTCAAACCATAATTGCCTAGATCCCAAGTAGTTATCAAAACTTTACTATTGGCCAAGTGATTGAATTCACTGACCATCTTCTCACGTATATCCAATCCTTTATCAGAACTCAAACTAAAAACATTCAACCCAATTGCTTTGAAAACTTTTGTCAAATATTTCTGAGTATCTTTACTTTCCACAAAGATAACCATTCGTGCTTCCTTACAGTCTATCTTATTTATAAATTCTCTCAATTTCACATCAAATTGTTTAAGCTCTTCAACATCTTCATTAGTATATTCACTTTTACTATAAAGTTTATATATGTTCTGTAATTTTTCTCGTTCAGAATCGTTGAACATTGTTTGCCATGATGATTGCGACTGCAAACGATTAACCAATAAGAAGATATTTCCAAAACAATGCTGTCTGTAGCCGTTCTCGTATTTCCATAATGATTTAGCTAAATCCTCAGGTTTATACTCTATGACTTCAACCTGCCTATTTTTATATTTTTTACTTTCAAGTACCGTTTCTTTAAAATATCTCTGAACTGGTTTTTTACTATCGAAAACCAGCATATCTTCAATAGTAATTTCGTTGATTACTGGGCTAGGCTCAAGTAATAGCCTTTCAGGTATCTGCTTAATTTTTCTAAAATCATCTCGTAATTTTAATTTCTCGTCATAATAAAACTTAATTGGCGTAGCTGTTAGCACTAAAACCTGTTTTGCTCCAAACCATGCCAGTCTATTTTTATAATATGTACCGTCTTTTAATTCAACCGTATCAGAGAATAGCGCATTCAAATAATTTGTATAGTAATCATGAGCTTCATCGCATATTATTAAGTCCCAATCACTCCTATAGATATTTTCACTATCATAATTAGTTAATTGAGTAATACCTAGATTTGAATAGTTAGAACTGTTATAAGTTATGTATAAATTGTCTTTTCCAGAAACATAACTTTGGTTATATGTTATATCTTTTGTAGAATTCCCAATCAAACTAAAATCCAACATCAGAAATTGTTTTATTTCAGATCGCCACTTATTAGCCAGTTGTTTATTAGGGGCAATGATTAAAATGTTTGTTGGTTCATCCTGGGTCTTCTTTGAAATGACATTCCATATAGAGTAAATTCCTTGAACGGTTTTTCCTGCCCCTGGTTCGTCAAATACAAATGCGTAACTATTATGATTTAATTTATCAATAATAGAAGCTTGCAATTTGTAATACTGAATTTGCTGATCATCAACAGGTTTGTTACTGAAGAATATATATCTCAACGCTTCAAATTCTTCCATTGCAAGTCCCTTCTAATAATCCATAGTTTTATAGTAGGTATATAAAGACTAAATCGTCATTACACTCAGTAACAAAAAAACCAAGACGTCTTCTTGTCTAATAGCGCAGTGCTTGAAATTGTGTTAACCTTGAAATGGTAAATAACGAATAGTTCCAAAAAAAACACCAGTTAATTGATCTTCAAGTCGGTCAGATAAGTTACTGCCTGAACTTGAGATTTTATTGTGAATTTCAGCAATCTAGGTACTCCTCCTTTCGCGAAACCAATTTATCTACCCAGTCGATTAGTGCGCTCATATCTCCTCCTGGGGAAAGAGTAATAGCACCCATTTTATACCTCATATGAAAATCAGCAGTAAAATATCGAAGCTCATCGTTTGCAGCAGGGGTCAGAATAAAGACGTTCTGCACCGCTCGCTCATCGTTACTACGAAGCAGAATGCCATCCCTGTACTTATGCATTTCTCCTAGTGCGGTACCCAAATTTGATGCAACCCGGTACTTAGGATCTAAAATATACAGATGATCCCCTACTTCTATGACAATATCGAGCACCATTCTCTGAGTAAAGGTATAGAAACGCGGTGAATTATTTTGAAACACTCGCTGGTAGGATAGGCGCATACCATTTGTTAAATGGACAACACTCTCTTTATGTTCGGCAAAATGAAGAAATATTCCCTCCCGTTTGGTTTGAAACAACCCGCTGCTATCTTTGAGCAAACCTTTCTCCCGAAAAACCTTTACTAATTGCATATAGCACCATATCTCGTAAAGTGCGAAGGTCTCTTTCAACGGATAGTTGTAAAGTAAACCAATTCTTTCGTTCCCATGCTTGTACAAACGATCGAACCATTGATAACACTGCCGATAAACGGGATGTTTTCGAAACACCTGTGAGATTTGTATTGCCCCTTGATATGGTATCACTTGTTTAAAAAAAGAATCTCTTAGCCAATACCCTACTCTATCAGCATAAGCCTCTGCCCTTATCGCATGTTCTTCTTCTGGACTCGCTTCTCCGTACAGCTTCAGTAGATGTCTCAGCTCCACCAAACGTCGTTTTAACAATCTGTTCTCATAAGTGTTATAGCTATCCTCCCGTACCGAAGAGTTCACTATTGCTGGGATTGTTCCCACTTCGCTGCGCTCGCTATTTCTTTCAAGCCAAGCCAGTGTTTGTGTATCCACAATTTTCACACGTTCACGCCTCATCTGCTGTTCCAGGGCTACAAGCACCCGGGTGGGTCGCTCAATCACTCTTCGAATCAGAGAAGTCAGTGATACGAACGACGCTTCTATATAGCTCCATTGCGCTAAAGAAAGCTCTCACGAATGTTGGTCAGCTTCAATACCCGTCTCAATATTCGAATGTTCGAAGCAAAGCGATGCTTCCTCTAAAATATCACTTAACATAAGTTGATATTGCTCTTCAGTCATTTTTCGGGTATCCGGATAAATATAGGAATCATATTTCAACCCATTAATTTCAAAAGAAACCTGCCCACTATAGAACGGTGTTGTCAATTGACCATAAACTACCCTTTCATCCAACCGATGCGGGAAATGCTGCAATCCACAAAAAAGAATCGAGGGCGGTTGTAACGAGTTATTCAATTCGTACTTCCAGTCATATGTAGTCGCTTCGGTCAGATAAGCATGTTCCAAGATAACCCATGCCTCACCGTTTAATCTCAGCAGAAAATTACCGCCAGAACTGTGTTGCTCCATACCGCACAAGCTCCTTCTCTATACGATAAATATGACCGTGGCTTGCTGATTCTTCGCCCAGATGCTCAGCGAATGCCTCTTTTAAAACTCCAAGAAGCTCCGCGATACGGTCATCCCCTCTTAGTTTGGGAAGTACCTTTTCCGAAATTACATGATCTAACATGGCTATTCGGGATGTCTGATGGTCATCGTCCAGCGTAAGATGACGACTCATTTTTTGAATCATTTCATTCATCGTCCGATATCCAAAATGCAAATGGTGAGGAGCTAACAAAGCATGAAGCCGCATTAAAAATGTAAATTCATCGTGCAGCCCAGATCTGACGCCATCATCAACTCGACTCCAAAAAGTTTCCAGATCTACATCACTTAGTGTCATGATGAATGCGCGATCGAGAACTTTGTCAGAAATGCTATGCGTCGTCTCATCCACGTTAATCGTTCCAATGAGGTAGACATTAGGTGGTATGCTTATCTTTGAAGGAATACCATCCAAATCTCCCCTGTTATGAAGCGAAATTTCCTTATGCGACTCCACACCACTTAAATAATCGCTTAAATAGTATTCAACTCGAGCGAGATTCATTTCATCCAATACAATAAAATGCGGTTTCTCTCTCTCCTCATGCGCATGCAGCAGCACCTTTAGAAACTCAGTCATAATATATCGATTCTCAAATGCGCTGTAATAGCCAAACAACGACGTCGCATCCGTCCAATCAGGTCGGACAGGAATAATGGACAAATATGGGTTGTCCGTATCATATGAAAGTCCATATACGGCATTCGCATAGAGTTTAGCTAGTTGTGTTTTACCCGTTCCCGAAATACCGCTTAATATAACAAAATGTTTATCATCCAAGGCTGTCATATTTAAATGAAGATCCCGAATCAAATCTTTATCAAACGTCAAAGAACAATTCTGAATCGCCTCGTAGATGACGGTGAAATTAAAATTACTGTTGTATTCGATAAGATCTTTGGTATCATCCTCATTAAAAGGATTGTCATCCACTTGCTTCTCACTAGACATCCCAGACTCAGGAAATTTGAATTTCCCTCTACCGCCAACATGAGCAAATAACAAAGCAGCGCAAGCCAATCTTCCTTTAATCTCCGCAGGATCTTCTTCAAACCGCTGCTCTACATTATTGTAGGTGCCAATTCTATACTCATTCTGATTTCGCACTTCAAACCCATGCTGACCCAATAAATCAATCGCTTCTTGTTTTAACTCCTCGTTGTTTTGACTCTTTGTTCGATATGATTTCGACAGCCACCATTCCTTGCGATGATCTCCAAGAATTACTTCAACATTCGTATATATATGGTTATGTTTTTCCACATCTACAGCCAGCATTGGCCTTGAAGAACCTGTTCTCACTTCGTATTCATTATAATAGAAACAGCCCTGTACAATCGTCTGGCCTTCACGTTTCAAAGTAAACTCCTGCTGGCGAGTTCCTGATTTCTCATTTTCAACAACTTCATATTGAATCTGATATGAATTCCCAAATATTGAAACCGTATAGGGAGTGTCTACGGATCCAAGCAAATTCATAATATGTGCAGCACTTGCACTTTGTGCCCTATCATTTAAAACATAGTTTCTTAATTCAGTCGTATGCTCCCATGTTTGTCTCAACAAATCTATAATAGTAGCTAATTCAATTTGCCCTTCCAGTGGAATGGCAAGTCCAAAATAAATCCAAGGTCTAGTTCTCGGTATTATCATATCAATGATTGTTTGCTCTAAAGCGATGCGATCAACTTCACTTCTTGTAAATGAACCGGTTCTAGTATAAGTTCGGATGCTCGTATCAAGTTCACTTATCATTGCCTTCAAACGGTTACTCTTTATGAGATCGTGAACCTGATAAAAACTGAGCTCTATGCTTACATACAACTGCTTTTCTACTCCATTAAATTCGAGTGTTAGGAGGCTAGTCTCCTTCTCCCCTATTTTACGAACGATTTGAGCGAAATACCTTTTACCCGTGCTAGTATCTTTCTTCTGCTCTGCATATTTGGGATTTAGTGAACCGTGATAAGTAGTCATTAACGTCTGTCCGTAAGTAGCAATCCGATAGTCCTGACCGAGCAAGTCAGTGGCCAACACTTCAAATTCCGATTTCCAGAGTTGTTCCATAGTATCATTGACTTTCTTGCATCGTTCTGCCGTGTTCTCGATTTCGAAGATTTGTTGATACTCTGTTAGATTAATCATATATTCTCCCTTTTTTTGTATAATTTTTAATGTAAATTAGGTAATTGATTATTGTTGTGCCACGACTTTATTAAATCATATTGATATGTCCGCTGAATGTCATGGAATGTATGTTCCCATAGAATTATTTTCCTTTCTTGTTATTTCGACAAAACGATCCTTTAGTCCTGTCCAGCAATTTATGAAGTGAATTAAAAAAGACGACCATAGTCGTCCCCTGAAAATAATTAATAGATTAGCCCTAATAATAAACCCGGTTTGCTTATAAGCGAATGAACATTTATCTGAGTCGTTCTTGCCAATTCATACAGTCCCTCCTCATCCCATAAGTAGTCTATATTGGAAATATCTTTGAAAAAGTTTTATCATCCGTATAAAAAATCTCAAATAAATCCGATAGGGCCAACTCATTAACTTCTTCAAATCCAACCTTGACGCTACCAAGTGTGTGACTGAAGTCGTTGAATTACCGCGATTTTTATGTTGAAGAATCGTCAGCTTTTAGAAAATAAGTTTTAGACCGTTCCATTAAAAGAAACAGCGGCGGACCAAGACTTGAAAAATAAAGTCTTAGACTGCCGCTGTTGTCATTCAACGTACCCGTTAGTTTATCCTTCATTACGGGACTCGACAGGACGACTAAATCATTCGCCGGTAGTACGACCTCCATCAATAACTAACTCATTGCCTGTGATAAACGAAGATGCATCGCTACATAGCCAAATGACAGAGGCCGCGATCTCATCTGTTGTCCCGATTCGCCCAACAGGGTGTTAAACATTTTATGTATCGATGTAACACTCTAGTTATTTTGTTTTACTTACACTTTCAGACACCATTTCCACACCTTTTTTAAGCAGTTCAGGTTTCCTCATTTGTTCTCTTATCTCACGTCTTTCTTCCAAGGTTGTAGCATTTTTTATTTGTTCATCGAACATTTTTATTACCTTTTCTATGAGATCAATTACTTTACTTGTTACTTCTTTGTCAGAATTTATACAGGCCTTCAAACCATCCATCACGTGACGCACAGCCGGATCGATAGCATTAAAGTAGGCTTTAAATTGTTCGGAAGTCAGTTCGTTCTTGAAGTATAATTGAATAATTTTTTCTATATCTTCTGAATCTGGATTGTCAGGCTTATTTACTCCCATCGATCTTAGCAATTCTATCAGATCTTTTAAGTTGCTTGCAGACATGCGATAACCTCCATCACAAATATGTGTCCTCAACTAATATTCGGTAAACTTAGAGAATTTGTAAGTCCTCTAGCTCATTACTTCCCGCCGTAATAACCATCCATCCTTTCCCGAATGCTAGTCAATGAAATTAATCATAATTTGTCTCTTTATAATTCATTTCTACAACTTTATTTTCCGAGTCTAGCACTTTATTTTCTTTGTACACCAAGCTCAAGATTTTGCAAAGAGCAGGACGCAAATAGATAAGTTAAAAAATACCAATTATACCAATTTTTCCGAAGGGAGCTGCTTATAATGATCCTTTACGAACTGTGTCCAAAGATCTTCCAGGTCTTTGACGCTTCTCTCGTTTAAATGCTGCATGACGCCAGACAGCTGATCATACATATTCTCCTGAAGCGAGACAAACCCGCCAATAAGCTGGTCGTCCTCCACTATAAGCAGGAATAACAGATGGTTTTTACCTAAAAATCTAGAAGTGAATAAATTAGCTGTAGGCTGGACAATGAGTAGACGGAATATCTCCTTCTCGCCCCATAGCTCATAGAAAGCCATGCTCTTCATCCCTGAGTAGAAATTAATTCCTACTTGCCCAACCATATTAACTTCTGGTCCGTTGAGATATTCCTTTCTCAAGAGCCGTTGAAAGTCCTCCTCCAACTGCAATCAAGTCACCTCCAATTCTAATTTTTCTTCTAGTGCAGAAGTCAAATATTCATTAATTAATTGATTTAGATTGTCGAATCCAAAGGAGAGCTCACCTGAAGCAGGATCAACAGGTTCAACTTGGACAAAGGCGATTGTCTTGTCATTAACCTCAAAAAATGGCTTGGAACCCGACTGCCTCGGATACACCGCAATTACCTTGCTTACCGCCTCTCGGTTCAAACGGCTTTTTACAGGCTTATTCACATCTCTATGAGAAATATACAAATAATCGGAAAGCTGCTTCATAACATCATTTTCTTCGTGTTCGTCCCATAAATAAGAATGATGCCTATATTTCGCGTCTATAATTCACGCATTAAGAAACAGTCCTTTGCTTGTATACATCGCTATGCGAAAATCTGGCGTTCGATTAATATTCGCTTTGAAATGGCTCAATGAATCATCGTTTGTATTAATGATAGACATATCATATGCAAGCTCGATATAAAATCGTCCGTCCGGTGATTCAAACCGTAACAGTGTTTCTGAAGCAAGTCCGTCGATTAGACGGGTCGGATCCTCTTCATCTGCAAGCCAACCCTTCGTCCAAATAAATCCGTTTGCCTTCAAGCTATCGATAATCAGACAAAGAACATAGTATTCGAAAAGCAGCGCTGTTTTCTTATACGGAAATGTTATCTGTTTCAATAAATGCTTGTTTCTTTGAGCCGTTTCGATGTTCTTATAGAACCGGTATAAGCTCGCGTATCTAGCATCTTTCAACAAGCGTAATGTCGGTTTTTTTTGCGTCAATCGACTACTTGCCTTGCCCAATTCATTGGTTTTCGTATACCGCGTTAAATGGGTAATCATCTTATTCAGCTCACGTAAGCTTTCATTAATCTTCACAAGACCTTCAGATAAACGCAAAATCTCTCGTTCACTGATTGCAATTAGCCCATTTAGTTCACGTCTGCCTTTCTCGTAGCCGTAAGAATCTTTGATACGATTTAGACGTGCTTGAAATCCCTGAACCTGCTCCCTTTTTTTATTTAGTTTTGATCTTTGCTCTGAACGGCTATGTTCGAACATAATTTGGAGCTGTTTCAGCGATTTAAGAATCATTCGAATGATGTAATTCACCCATCGATTTTCCAGATTATCCTCGGTCAATATGTATGTTTTTCGTTAAAAAAAATAGGAGTCATAAAAGTGGCATTCTTCGCAGAGCCTCGCTTGGACAGCCAGCGCTGACTCTTTGCATCCGGTTTACGGGAATAATTGCGAATCCCGTATATCTGCACAACATCCCGGATCGAATCTTCCACAATACTGTCTAAATGATGTCTTAGCTGGTTGAAGTTTTTCTGGACATGCTGGTATACCTTTAAGGCACTAGGCATTTGTTCCAGATCGTCTTCAGATGTACCGCTTCTTCTCTTCAATAGGTCAGAAGAAAGGCCCGTCAGCTTTTGCTCCAAATAATTTCGAAGATTCAACAGCTGTCCCCAGCCCATATTTTTCGGCTCGATTCGATAAAAGGCCTCGTAGCTTGTCCGCTTCGTTCTTACTGCAACCGCATAATCACCCGGTACCAGCATATCATCCGAATCGCCGGGCCTAGTGAGCACGATGCTTTCACCAGGTCCAAATTGTTCCATGATCTCCAAATCAAATTTCTCGACAACCATCCGATCATCGGAATCATCCGAAACAAACCGAAAGCGAAGCCCCTCATACTCCTTAACTTGAAAGGGTTCTCCTTTAAATTCTCCCTTCACATGCAAAGGAAGCTCCTGCTCCGGCAGCCACTCACCTAACTTATGCTTTTGGACCGCAACAAAAATTTTAGGAGGCGTAGTCATTAATATGCAGTTCCCTCGCTTTTCGTTTAATCTCTTCATTCGTTAAGGTAAAGTGACTGATCGATTCCGCCAGCTCAGAAGTAAATTGCTCAAATAATTCACTGTTGAAAGGGGTTCCCTCACGCGCAACAAGCGAACCGATTAAATCGCCGAAATGCTCCGCAGAGCCTCTAATTTTCGTTAAGATGCGTTGTTTAACCTGCAAATCCATAGCGTCCTGACGACGAATAGCCGGATTTCCGTGTTCATCAACAGGTATATTATTCAAATACAAGCCGATGCGCTCAAGCGCTCTGAAAGAAACGCCCTTCTGCTTATCGTATTTCTGAATAATGTCATGAAGCTCATCAAAAAACTGCATCTCTGCGTCGTTAAAAGCAGACCATGCGTCCTTATTAAAGTTCCACGAACGATAAGTACGTCGGTTCTGATAAAGCGCAATAAATTCGTTGTTGGAGAAATCAGGTTTTCCCGCTTCGGCGATCGATTTTTTGTGCGCTATAAATTTCATTTTTCGCGGCGTCACTATGTTTGCGCGATCCAGCAGACGGTCTGAGAAATCCTTCGTTGTCTCATCCATATTTGCCGTACCGATAAAAATAACGTTATCTCCGATTGTAATTGCAGATGGGTATTTAGCAGAGTTGTGACATACAGCATCCTGACTCCAAAGCTTAAGCTCGCGGTAGCTTTCATTCTCATCAAGCTCCAGAAGCGAAATAAAAGGGGCAAACCAGTATTCGACCTGCGACAGATTCATTTCATCGAATATGACCATATGCATTTGGGAAGTATTATTCTTGGCATGAATCAAGAAATCGACAAGCCCCGTCTCTGACGGCACATATAATCCAGTGCTTGAATTATGGAAGCCGATCAGATCCTCCGGTTCCGTAAAGGATGGACTAATGGGAAGAACAAGAAGGGTTCCCGCCTGCTTAGACAAACCAAGTGTCTTGGCGTATAGCAAAGCCAATTGACTTTTGCCCGTACCACTCATTCCTGACAAAATGGTTAGGGGGTTCGTCTTGATGCTAATATGGAAGTTAACGAAATCCTCGCGATCATAGCGTAGTCTCTTTGCAACCGCATTTTTCTGAAGATCGTTAAGGAACCGCTGCTCAAGCTTCTGAGCATCGGTCACAGGCAAGGGCTGAGAATCCAGCCTAACATTCGCTCCCTCTGCCGCTGCAGCGATAGGTGCAATGTCTTCATCATGCATCTGCCGCTCACTTACCGGACTTAATTCATCCTCAAGAGCCCGCTCAGAAGAGAACTCTCCCCGAGAAGAGTATAAATTCTCCCCCTCCGCCATAGCCCGCTCATGCAGCTCGATTAAATAATCTCCGTCGATAAAAACTAGATTATTCGGGCTTGCAATAACTTGGTGTGCTCTCAGCTCCGACGGCTCAACCTTAATCTTGAGCACATCCTTCGGCGCTGTCTGAAGCCAGCCGTTCTTCTTGCCGGGATCCTTCTTCCAGCCTTCCTTGAATACATAGAGATATTCCTCACATAGAACGTAGTCCGGCTGAAACATATTATGGTGGAAATCATGGAATAAAATGAGCTTGGAGTCTTGCAGCGACTGTTCAAACTTCTTCCGGTCCGATTCGATTGGCACCGGCATATATTCCGTATCCAAAGCGATATTCCCGTCTTCTAATGAAATAATATCCAGGTTTTTAAAAACTTTCCCATCACTCGTAAACGAGATTTTAGGACGGAATACAACAATTTTCCCTTCCAGCATACCTTTGACCTTCTTAATCTGACTCTCCATATCCGTTGTATAGGTGAAGCCTCCTAGTTTGAGGGCGCGTGGGAAAGCGTCTTCAAAGCCAATATAATGTGTCGAAAAGCCTGTTTCTCTCGTATAATGATCTAGCTCGATGATAGGCTCAAGCTGAGAGCTAATCGGCCGAATGAAATAGCATAGCTTAAAACTATTTTTCATGACGGTCACTGGTTCATCAGGATCTTCCCCTACAAAAGGAAATTCAGAGGGGTCTGTCGCTAGTACGCCAAGCAGATAATTAGAGCTGCTCTCCTGAAGCTGCAATCTTAAGTTCTTATCAATTTCCATCATAATTAATATACCTCCAATAATTGCTGTTTCTCGAAAGCAATGCGTTCGATCAGCTCTTTCGTATTTCTTGCATGAATGTATTTAGCTTCAATCCCGTTAAGGGAGCAGAAATCTTGAATACTATAAATCATAGTGGTGTTTAGGGCATCTCTTTGGAAATAAATCTGCGAAAATTTGGAAATATTTGTTTTCTTCTTATCCCATTCTTTAAGTGACAAGGTTGTAATTTCAGGATAAAAGACTTTTAAGAAGTCATTATCGACCTTACATACAACGGCGAAATGTTCCATTTGCTGTTCCACCCGGAACTCCTCTATTATCCTATCTCTTTTTTGAGTGCTCTCTTTTAATTGCCGTTTAAGCTCATCGGCTTGCCTCTGAAGCTGCTCAACCTGCTTTTCTTGACTTACTTTCTGAGCCTCAATCTGCTTCGCATAATCAGCATCCAACTTTTTAATTAAGTTATTCGATCTTTCGATGGACAAGCTTTGCTCTCTAAATTCTTTTTCCAATTGCTTCTTTCTCTTATCTTGTTCCTTGACCTTCTCCTTCAACTCCTTCAGTTTCTCATTAAGCTCCTCGTTCTCGTTAACTAGGTGAGACAGTTGTTTAAGCTCAAGCTCCAATCGGTCAAGCTGAGTAACTATCCCGCTATGATTCTTCTGATGATGAGTTATGAAATGATTAGCTACGTGCAAGGCCATGCCCAATCGAAGATCCTCAGCTATGCCAGTATGTGTGACGAGATAAGCGTAATAAACCAGATAGCTCGGATCTTGTTCAAATTCATGATGCCTATTCTCGAATTCTAGCAGTGTCATTTGTTCAATCATGCTCTCAAGCTCAGACAGCCGAACAATCTCTTCGTCCGAGAACCGGGTTTTCATATCGTTTAGGAAATAGGAAATCCCTTCCACACCAACATAATTCGACGTCGTTCGCAGGTATTCTTCTACCTCTTCCTCCGTGTCGAACCCCGTCTCAAGCGCAAAGGCCGGCTTGTTCTCCTGGACGTTTTTAATGATTTGCGGCAGCATCACTTTTAATGCAGCGGGTTGATAAATTTGGGCCAGAGCCATCTTCGCATGGTCGGGTATGATTTTACTGTTATATAAGGTGCGGAACAGAACTTTAGGCTCCATGCTGCTAAATTGGCTTTCATTCTCTGGACTTCTATAGATTGCGAGATGATTAAAGTATGGATCTACGCCCCGTTTTTTTCGAATATTAGTTGTCTGTCCTCGAAGAATATTTTTAATATGGGTTTTCTTCTGACGAAGAGTAGGATTCTTGAAGCCGCCAGGCACCATCTGAGAGAAATCCTTTAGGATCTTCGAAGCTGCTTTGTCATCGAGCAGTTCTACGTATAGGTCTATTTCATTCATTCCTCTTCCTCCTACTAAAGTCATATACTAATATTAACTTTGAAGGTATATATTACCACAGTTGATACATCAAAGACACGTCATTTTGGGTCAGTTGCCCTATGTGAGCTTATTGAGCAAAGATGACTTGTTGATCTTATTTTAGAACATAAATTTGACAGGACTTTGTCAGAGAACGTATGTTTCATCCCCTTTCGATTGCTTAAGTTAAAAAAAATTTGCAAGCTCAAATTGGGCCATTTTAACCGCGAGAAAATACGGACACAAAAAAATCCACAACCTCATGAGTTTGTGGATTTAAGGCTCTACTTCAACATCCTGCCGTGGCAATACCATTTGAAGTCACAACTGCTACAGGCGGGGAGCGGAGATACGTTTACGTCGAACTGCTTCGACTCGATTAACTTAATGGTCTCCACCATCTCGGAATTCACAGCCTGAAGCTCTCGTTTCCTCCCGCGTGAAGCTGACGACTTGTTCACTCTTCTCCTCGCCCGTATAAAACAAACGCATCGCATCCACTCGCATATCCATCCGCTGCTCCCATAGCGCCGTGTACAGCAGCAACTTTTTCTTGTACCGCACCTGTTCACCCTCGGGCTTTGACTTGCGGCCTGTCTTGAAATGTATAATCTCATAGCTTCCGTTTCGCTTCATCACCACGTCCAACTTGCCGTTCATGAGATAGTCGCCAACGAACGACGATATGCCCAACTCAAACGAAATGACGGTAAGACCCTGCCTCCTCACATATTCCAGGTAACTCCTTGCATGTTGATATACGATCTGCTTCATGGCTGAATCTTCTATACCGCGTTGTTCAAACGGACCATAATGCTCGGCAATCCATATCGTAAGATGAGCCTCCGTTACATCGATGCCAGCCTTTAGCGCTTGATGTATATCCTCGATTGTGTAGTTAACAAGTGTACCGAGCAGCTCCGGAATACCTTCCACTGATTCAAAGCCGAATACCCAGCATAACAAATAATGGCGAGTACAATCGCTATATAAAGCAATATCTGTCGTATAAGCGTAACTCCGCTGCAGGACGATTGGCTTGATTGGTGTCACTTTTAACTCGTCCAAATAAACCTGCGGATCACTCCATCATCTGTACAATGGCTCCAAATAAACAGACGGCAGCTGCCCCCGGCCTCGATAATCAGGTCCTTGTTCGTTACCAGTAAGGACAAGCAGCTCCTGCGCGCGAGAGAAAGCGGTATAGAACAAACGGTAAAAGTCGTATTCGCTTGTTTGAGCGAGAGGTTCAAAAGGTTTCTCGCATAATACGGACGTAATGTCTCCTCGACCCAGTCAGATTGTGCGTAATACGTGCTGTCCAGCGATCCATTTACAATAATCGGGAACTCAAGCCCCTTGGACTGGTGATGAGTAAAGAACGATATGGAGCCGCTCGGCGCATAGTCCGATTCATCCTCGTATTCATCCTGCCCGATCTCCTGTACGTAGCAATAAAATCAAAGAAGGCGACCGCCTTCTCTGCAAATTCAAGCTCAGCCAGCTCCTGCAACTGCTCGAAGCGTAATATCCATTGGTTCATCATCGCCATATTTCTAACCTTTCGGCTCTCTTGCGCAGTACCTATATCCTTCGTCGAAACAAGCCGATGGAACATCTTAAATTGCAGTAGCTCGTAGAACAGATCGATGAAGCTTTCGCAGACGAAGTCCCCAATAAAAGTTGTCCATTTTGCCTTCACACAGCTAACGAAATCAATATGCTCGGTGACAGTGACTCTTTCTTAAGCACTACCATGCATCTCTTGATATAATCAGGCAATCTCCTTTCGTCTACCATCTGTGACAACAGCACGCCAAATGTGCCAAGAGCGAGTTGCACCTCAGGACGGTCGAAGTATGCATTGCGTGTTGGAGCAAATACGGGAATACCTTGTTTCTCCATGTAGTCCGCCAGTCGCATCACCTCGGGACTACGAACAGAACGAAACAAGAATGCTACCTGATTCCAATCAGAAATAATCCCTTGCTCCATGATATGGCGTAAAAATTGATACACTTCTCCATGCCAACGCCGCTCATCCCGGTTGCCGACAAGTTTGATAACGCGGGAAGTCTTCCTGTTATCCGGCTTATTCGACTTTTCCAGCCGATTCGAATACCGTCCTTCCAATTGCATAGCTTCATCCAGGAATTAAAAAAGTTAATAATCCGTTGATGCGAGCGATAGTTCACAAACAGCTTGATCACCTTACATGCACCCGGATCAAAGTGATCCTCGAACCGAACCAAATTTTCAGCCTTTTCCCCAATAATCGTATTTCCAACCATGCTCGATAGAGAACTACTTTACCAGCTTACTGAGCATACGCTCCTGCAATTGCACAAGCCGTTCCCGAACAGCCTGTTTGTTCTCCGTCGTTTGCACAAGAGCGTCCATTAGTGCTCCGGTCTGCTGCTCAAGATTGGCCCGGTCTCGCTCGGAAGCAGTGATCCAAGCCTCATGGCTCTTCTCTAGACTTTCAGAAATTTCACGAAGAGACGAGAGGTTGCGGCTGACCTCTCCCAGCACACGAAATGCATCCGTTTGCTTGTCCATTTTAGCGCCCAGATCCTCGAAGCCTTGGATCAAGGCAGACAATCCCACCTCCGTCTGCTTGTCCATTCGAGCGCCCAGAGACTCGAAGCCTGCGGTCATGGCGGACAAACTCGCCTCCGTCTGCTTGTCCATTCGAGCACCCAGAGCTTCGAAACCTTGAGTCATGGCGGAAAATCCCGCCTCCGTCTGCTTATCCATTCGAGCACCCAGAGTCTCGAAGCCTTGAGTCAAGACGGATAATCCCGCCTCCGCCTGCTTGTCCATTCGAGCACCTAGAACCTCGAAACCTTGAGTCAAAGCGGACAATGCCGCCTCCGTTTGCTTATCTATTCGAGCGCCTAGAACCTCGAAACCTTGAGTCAAAGCGGACAATCCCGCTTCCATCTGCTGTCGCTGCTGCTCGAGACGCTGCTCCATCTCCAATCGCCATGTGGCCAGTTGCTCCTGACGGACTGTCTGCTCTTCGCGGCGCGCCTCATCCCGTCGCTGTCGTAGCTTCGACAGTTTGGCCGTACCCGCATAAGCGACCGTCGCAAAAATCACGCCGGCGCCAAGAGTCACCACGTTCCATTCACCATTCATCTTGCTCAAGGCGACAAAAGGAAGTCCTCCGAGCAATGCGGACATGCCTGCTAATTTATTCATTTGTTATACCTCCAGATACGGTATCATTCGACTTGGTTCCCGTTCCAAATATGTACGGAGCAACCTCGCATACTCCGATGTTTTACTACCCTTCCGGTTAAGCTTTTCCCCGGCATTCGCCATCGTCTCCTGCTGTTGTTGCTCGTACGCCAAAGTCGCAAGAAGAAGTTGGTTCCACAACATAAGTTTGAGCTCACTATCCTCATACTCCGCAGCCTGCATAATGGTTAGCAGATCATCCATTACAATCGCAGTGTTCGACCTGAAGTCACTCAGCAGACATGCCGCAGCTTCGGAAGCCTGCTTTTCCAATGTCGCCAAATGAGTAAGAAGCTTTAGCGAATCCGAACCGTGCTTGTCGTTCATATGCCTTTCCCTCCTCGACCAAGCTAGGCTGTCTCCAAGTAGCGAACTAATTCGTTTAAATAATGCTCAGTCGTCTCCAAAAGTTTACGCTTCTCCGCTTCCGGACAAAGAGATAACTCGGGATACTTCCGAATAAAATCGGTATAGTAGGAAGACAGACCTGGAAGAATGCACTCCTGATAATCCCGGGCCACATACAGCATCGTCCCTGTCGTCCGGACCGGGTCTGGCTGGACCTGCAGCCACCAATCATTGCATACGTGCTCAATTACGCGAGTAAATAATTCGTCGAAGGCCTCCCAGGTTCTCGCCGGATTCCGAAGCCAGGTAGCGACCTGGATTCTCCAAGGCTTCGACAACCTCAGCAGCAGGGGCTCCATCCCTGCTGCCGCTTCCCCGTAATGATTGTCAGTTCTTCTCTTGGAGGTCACATACATACTATCGATGCTTCGGAAAAGCAGCTCCAGGCTTAATTCGGACAGTGGGGCCGCAATTGGCATATAAGCCTCTAGCCAAGAAATCAAGGTCGCCTGTTCTCTCTCATTATCAATGAACACAGCATTTGGCTTCAGCGATAACAGCCGCTGAAGTTGCTTGCGGGATAGCGTACCCTTCATCAAAATAATGGCGGGCTCCGCTGTAGGTGTCTCGTCTTGCCCCTCCGATTCGCGGTACACGGAAAGCCTTAGAGGATGGAGCAGCAACAGCGGAAGCGGCAAGCCCATACGAATCTTTCCCCGAGTCATCCGGGTGAACGCGTCCATATGCTCCTCAATCAAGAGGCAAAACGCGCCGTTCTCAATCTCATCTTCGCTAAACAGGACCACTGGCCGCTCATGGTATACGAATTCTAGCATCCCACTAAACGCCGAAATCCATTGCTCGAAGCAGAACGACTCTGGCCAATACGCAGCCCAAGGCAGAGAGAACAGCTTGTGCAATAGCACCAAGCGCAAAGGGAGAATGGGATCTTCATTTGCCCATTCTTGTATGGTGATTATTCCTATGAGGGCTGTATTGAGCGCCTCACCATCCGCTTCACCCGCCCGGAAGAATAAAGGCTTGACCGTCGACTCATCTGCCGACTCTGTCGGTGTGACGCCAATTTTGCTTAGGGATTCAGCAATATCGGCAAAATCGAGATCTAGATCAGCAAAATAATCGTAGGTATCAGTAGCCTTATGCTCAGTTGTATTTGTCCTGATTGGTTCCACCTTACTTACATCCACATGCAAGCTCTCGGATGGGGACCACGTCCTAGATTTGCTTGGTTCGGAGGGAAGGCCATCAGCCAAATCGGCCAGATGGCACCATACCGAGATGAGACGTGTCTCTTCCTGCGTAATCAACCTGCTCTTACGGATTCGCTCATCCAGCCATGCCAACGCTTTCTCCAAGCGCTAACGCCTCCTTCAGTTGCTCGCACCCTACAATGGCGCCTCGCACCTCTGCAAGCTTATGGCGAAGCGATTCCGATTCTGCTTGATCTCGCTCCAGCAATTGCTGCATCTTCGTATCCAACACTTGGAACTGCTCACTATAGTATTCCTCGAGCCCTTCCGAAACAGCCCGCTGCGTTAAGTGCAGCTGAGCTTCGACCCATGCGTTTATCAGTTCCAGTTCCCTATCCAGGAAGCCAAGCATAACTTCCTGCGTGCCTGTGCGAAGTAGCCGCCCCCACTCCTCCTGGCGATCCGCTTGCAGCTTATCCTCCAATTTCTGGATCTCCTTCTCCTTCTCGCGCAGCAAGCTCTCCAGTTGTACTTTTTCGACGGCTTGGCGCAGCTCTGCCTGCTTCTGGTCTTGAACGGCCCCCTTCACCTGTTTCAATGAGCGCTGCTTCTGGAGATATTCTAGTTCCAGCTGTTGCTTCCGCTGAAAAAACGTCTTGCGGTGCTCCTCATCCTCCACCATTTCGATCTTACTCGACCGATAAGCTTCGTCCAACGACGCTCCAATCTTCTCGCCGACGCCTTCGAAGCTCGCCAGATTGAGTATATCTAGCATTGGGTTGGAGGGCACCTGCGACTTGATGATCCGACCGGTCCGCAGCAAGTCCTTAGCCGAATGCTTGACCATCTCATTGGCAGACTGCTGCAGCACTTCCTTCGTCACACCTTTAAGCCCTTCTGTCGCCAGCTTTTTGGCCGCCGTGGTCTGCCCAGCGATCGGTACAAACATGATCGCAAAGTCGATCAACTTGCCAACATCCTTGCCAAGCTTCTTGAATGCGTTAGAGTCACCTACTTCTCGTTCTACGTACACTGGGACATACGAGGTATCTAGTTGTAGCTTAATCCGCTCCACTTCCTCCTCTATACCGTTAAGCTCTTCCTTCATCACAGCATCAGGCTCGGCTGTATCTTTTTGACTGGCAGCCGCCTCATACCGCTGCATCAGACGCTCCAAATTACCGTGCAGAGCTTCCATTCGCTGCTGCTGTCGACTTTCTAGCTCAGATAAATCCGGTGCAGGAATTCGAAACATATCGGCAGACTGCTCGATTTCCGCAAGTTGAAGTTCAAACCCCTTCGTACAATGCTCCTTTATCTCCTGCAATGCCACGGTAGTAAAACGACTCTTCTCCTGCAGCACCTTCTGCTGTAGTTCAAGTCCAGCGGTCTGCGAGGAATCGAGGTCGTTCACCTTACCTGATGCTTCGACTGCAGCCTGCTTCAATCGCACACCTAGTTGTTGAAACTCGCCTCTAAGCTTCGCCCGAACCTGCTGGCATTCGCCGAGAAGCGACTTCTTCTCCTTCTCAACAATCTTCATCGTCTGAGTACGCTCGCGGTCCAATTGCACCCTCTGATGTTCAATGCCTTGACTACCTTCAGTCAGTACAGCTTTAAGCAGACTCTCTTCCTGTGCGTATTCACTCGAAGCTTCGTTCAGCAAACGCTGCAGTCTGAGAACCGTTGTACTACTCTTGAAGTTCTCGACCTCACTAACGAGTTTCTCGAACAATTGGCTGCGAAATATGTCGACGCCCGTGCCTTCTTTGGCCGATAAAGCATGAACCACGGCGTCCATACCAAGAGCTGACGATAATTCCTCCTCCAGACGTGTAATAATTTCAACCAATTGCTCCCCTTCCTCCTCTTTTACGAGTCGATCAATCTGGTTAAGTACGAAGATGAGATTCGGCTGGAACTGCTGGATCATCTGCAAGTAGAGCAAGTTTGCCTGTGTCAACGAAGCCTTGTCCATAACGAAAACCGCTGCGTCGCAGCCAGCAATCGCCCGGTGAGCTTCCTCGTAATGGCGGTCGATCAACGAATTTTCACCCGGTGTATCAAGAAGTACAACTCCTTCTGGAAGAAGTGATTTCTCCAGCGTAATGCTCACCAAATCGACGTCAGCAATTTGTTCAGTATCTTGCGTGTATTCCTTAATCGCATCGATCCCTAGCTCAACCTCTGTCCCCTTTCGGACGAGCAAAGTTTTATCGCTTTGTCCTGCGCGGATCTCAGTGAGTAGCGCCGTTGTGACCGTCGTTCGGGTTGGCAACAGCCCAGGACGGTTGAGCAGCGCATTGATCAAGGTGGATTTCCCGGCACTGAATCGTCCTAGAAAGGCTACCTTCATCGATTCGTTCAAATAAACGCTTTGTAGAAAACGGATTTCTTGCTGCTTCGCAACGTCAAGCGGCAGCTCCAACAAAATTTGGTCCATTTGTTTTATTATCGACATGGTAGCTTCTCCTTGATCGGTCGTATTTTTCTCCTGTGTACCTGGGAAACATTTCTCAAATCACGCTAGTTGAGCCTGGAGTACTTGTAGCTCCTTGGTTTTTCCGCTTAACTCACCATGTAGTTCACTGAGCAGTTCTAGCAGCTCATCCTGTTTCTGCTTATTGAAATGAATGAGCGCCTCATGATCCTGAATACGGGCACTCATCTCGACTATCTCTTGGTCGTGTTGACGAATATGCATATCAAAAGCGTAATTTACCATCTGCTCTCCATGCAGTGACGTAATGATGCTATCGTAAGAGCGGATCACCTGATGGCCTGCCGTGGTGATCACGTTCTCGATCTCACGGGTCAGCATCTTAAGCTGATCCTCGTTGATCTGCATCATTTCCCTCGTAATATCGTTACGAAGCTGCTTGTAATTCTCTTTCAACTGGATCTCCTTCTGTTCTGCAATAAGTATGTGTCGCTGTGCCTCTTCTGACGAGATACCGGGTGCCTTCTTTCGGATATCCAGCTCCTTCATCATAGCATCGTATTTATGCTCAAGGGCTAGCAGTGTTTCCTGCAGCGACTTCCGGTCCTCGTTCCTTACCTTGACAGTCACTTCCTCTGGTCCCACGAGCTTATTCTTGAACCATCCAAAAATGCCCTCTCGATCGCGCTTCTGCAGTTCCTCAGCATACTGCGGGGTCTCGTTAAACTGGTGCATCGTCAATTTGTAGCGGGTTTGATGCAGATCTTCCTCCCGCTGCCTACGTTGCTCCAGCAGCTCGTTATGATGATACGCTGAGACCGTCTCAGTAAACTCATCCTGCCGGCTTTGGGCCGCAGCGATCTCCTGCAAAACCTCTTTCTGCTCCTGCTTCAGCCGCTCCAGCTCAGCGCTCTCCCGTTGCTTAAACGACCTTAATTCCAGTTGACGCCCGATCTCCCCTTGCCAGACGCCAAGCTGCCCGCCCAGTTCATCGTCAAAGCGGTCGGTATATTTAAGCACCAACGTGGCCAAACGCTCCTTAAAGCGCTCTTGGGCCTGCTCAACGCAGCCAGTATAAGCAGTACGTATATGACTTAAAATTTGCTCCCGGAATTCTTCGTAATCGTCAATGTGCTGAATGTGCAACTCCCGCTTCAGGTCAACGGTCACCGCTTGAACATCCGCCTCAAAATCCGACCGGAAGTTATCCTTCAGGGCTCGTAGCTCCAAATGCAAGCGCTCCTTCTCATCAGTCAACGCCATCCGGCGGGTTTCAATCTGCTGCTGCAGCCGCTTGATGCTATCCCGTGTCTCTTCCACGTTCAGCTCGCCACGAAGCAATTGCATCTTTTCTCCCAAACCATTCAGTAACTTCTCGTAAAAGAGTGACATACGCAGCAGAGGCTGGACCAACATCTCGCGCGCTTTCTCACCTTGTGTCAAGTACGTCCACAGTTTTTCCTCGAAGTTTCCATACAGGAAGGCGTCTGCCCGTTCCTTCTCAGTAGCCAGCTCACCTCCAATGCGCTGATAAAGCGCTTTGGCCGCACTAATGGGATACACTTTGGCGTAGCCTGACTTCACCTCGAAATAATCGTTATATTGCAGCTTACCTTCGATGGACGCCACGACAGATTCGAGCGACTGCTCAGAAATATCCACCTCATCGCAGCGGTTTGCCACGAAGAAAATACGGTCTAGCGATTTCTGGATCTCTGAAATGAACATAAACTCCGTGCGCGTCGCAGCATGATTGATATTGAACAGAAATATGCTCGCGTTAGACACCGCGATCTGCTTGCGAGTAATCTCATCATGCTTCTTATGTAAGCTCTGCATGCCGGGCGTATCCACGACGACGACACCGTCTTCTAAATAAGGAGATTCCACATAGAGATCAACATGGCTGATCTCTTCAACGACCGAGAATAGTGTACTCATCTCCGTCACGTACTGCTCCAGCTGCTGGGACGGCACCCGCTCACTGCGGCCATCCTCGAAGAAAACGATCGCTTCCTCCACCCCATGCGGGTTTTCATTGACATGTCGTATGTAGTTAATCGTCGCCGTTGTCGGCTGCGCCTTGCTTGGCAAAACCTTCCGGCCAATCAACGCATTGATGAAGGTAGATTTCCCTGTACTGAACTCACCGACCACCACTATCTCAAAACGTCCCAGAGCTAGATTATTCCTAAGCTGCTGCAGCTCCTGTACATCCTGACGGACATCCAGATGAGCCGCCAACCGGTTAGTTACCTGCTGTGCAAAAAGCAGCTGCTCCTGCAGCACCTTCTTCACGGCCTCCAGTTTATCCCGAAATTGCTGTCTTGATGTAATCATAAACGGACTTCCCCCTCCTGAATAGCGGCTATATCCATGATCATGCGATCCATGAGCCGCTGCTCTTCCGCTTCCCGGCTTTCCTTTATATACTCACAAATCTGATCTCGAACTGAGGCTCTATCCTCCTGAAGTATCTTCTGACAAGTCTCGACTGTGAACAATGCCGTTTCTTCCAGATGGTGCTTCGCTTTGGTATTTATGAGATTGGCATGCTGCCGATAGGATCGCTGTAATCCTGGAATGAGTTCCTCTAGCACCTTTTCGTCCATCTGCTGACGCACTTGCTCCGTCTCTCGCTTCAGTCGAACAGCCGTAACCTTCGTGCTGCTAATACGCTTCTGAAGTTGCTCCGACTCCTTGCTCAGATGCTGCTCGGAGGCACGATAGCGCCTCTCATGCTCCTGAATTCGCGCCTTCCATTGCCGCTGATTACTGTCGTCCGTACGGGTGACTTCCTTCTTTTTCTTGCCGAAAAAAAAGTCTCTCAGCCCAAAACCGGTAATCGAATCTCGGGATACTTCCACTTCCTCAGTCCACCGATCAACGGAAGGCATCGATCCTTCCTTCTTTACCGCCAACTCATAGTCAGCAGAAATCTTCGAGATATCCTTTTGCATTTTCTGCAAATCCCGCTCCATCTCGGGCAACTCCGCACCAAGCTTCTGTTCCTCCTGCTCCTTCTTCGCCATCTGCTGATGCATCTGTTTGAGCTGATTGAACTGCTCGCGATATCCCCCGATTACCATCCGATTGAAGGTTACTGTGTGCTTCTCCAACGACTCGATCAGAGGCGCGAAGTTTCGCGAAGGCGTTACCCCAAGCTCGAATTGTAGCAACAGCTCAATGATTTCTCGATTTCTTCCAGGGACGGAGGCCGATATGCGATCCAAATCCTGATCGATCAACCCTGCAAATGAAGCATAAGTATAAACAAACCGCTCCTCTGTCACCTGATCATATCTGTTAATTCGCTCTTCCATCCGTTCAAATAACACCGTCCCGTTTCCTCCTGTCTGCTGATAAATGTTCCGCAGATCGTGGCTTAGCTCCTGAGCATTTTTAAGCGTGAGCGTTGAAAAAGGCTGATACACGGCAATGACCCATTCCTTCATCTTTTCGTCAAGCTCGGCTAGCAGCTGCTCTTTGTCCATTGCTATATAATCACGGACGCTGTGTTCCAGCTCTCGATACTTGCTACCCATCTGTAGTATCTGCCGTTTCACCTGCAGGTTGAGCCGCTCCTGCCGCTCCTTCAGCCTGCTCTCCATCTCCTTCTGTTGCTCCCTCAACTCTTCCTCGAGCTGTGTGACGGCTCGCTCCAGATTGTATAGATGGTCACTGACCAATCCGGACTGTGCACAGTATTCAAGAAGTCTCCGCTCGAAGTGATCGAACCCACTCGCTTGAAGCTTCGAATTATCCCCGGAAAGTTTAGCCTCCAACGCTTGCGAAGACGACACGCCCCATATCGTAGGCAGCTCGTCCAGCCGAAATATCGACTGCAGGTGGGCTGCGACTAACTTCAGCAGCTCTGGGCGTTCCTCATGACTGACCCGATCCAATTGATTAACGACAAAAAACACGCGTTCCTGGTATCTTCTAATATATTCTATTAAATCGCTGTCGTACGCTGTTATCCCACGATCTGACATCATGAAGACCATTGCCGAAGCGCTTTGGATTTCTTCCTTCGTAGCATCGAACAGATGTGGTGTCATCCCGTTACCTCCCGGCGTATCCACGAAACAGATCGGTTCCGAAGTTACCGCCAGCGGGTAATAAATCTCAACTAATCGAATTTCACCATGCCTGTCCTGCGTGCCATATAGCGTAGTGGCGTCCACCAGCAGCGAATTCTGAATGCTAAGCCGCCCTACCTCTATCTCACCGTTCCGGTGATGTACGTGAATCGTATCTGCAAGCGCGTGCTCCGGCGCCACAGGGTAGACCCGGGTCGCACAGGAGGTCGTCTCACCTGAACGAGAGATAAGCACCTTGTTGCCCATCAGCGCATTCAGAAACATCGATTTTCCGGACGAGAAGTGCCCTGCCACTACCACCTTGTAAAGTGGATCAGATAGTTTCTTCTTTAATGCCTCCAACTGCAGTGCTAGTATCGGGTCGATAACGGCCATTGCGCTCATCTCCTGCAGACGCTGCCTCAGCCTGTCCATCCGCTGGTTATTCGTGTCCATGCCTACCCTCCCTCAAGCAGTGGCAAGCTTTGCCGACCTGCTTATGATGTAATCGTTTAAGAAACTCTACTGGCTACCACTCATTTTTGAGTAGTTAATCATCAACTCTTTATATGTCTTCGACATTGTTCTTCCCCTAACATAATTGCTGGTTCATTCGAAATAGCTATTAGGTTAGGGGAAGAAGTGTCTCTATTATTGCTTTTAAAGTAGTAGATCGAGAGATTGAGCCATAAATCAAAAGCCTTATTCAGAAGGTATCTTTCCCCCTGCAGGAATAAAGAGGTCTATGTTATAGGGGCTCAGTATATTTGTTTCTGGTAGCCCGAGCTTATCCTTCATTTTTTTAATCCCTTCAAGCCCATTCTTCCTTTGTCTTAGGTCCTTTCACAGAGTGATCTCCAATGAAGTAGACAAAAACCAGATAGGCCTTAACCTTATGATTTCTTAGGTAATAGAGATGTGCCAATCTATTACAATATTGATAATAAACATTTGCCCAGTTTGATTCCGAAGCCACACCTAAATAATCCTTAAGTTCTTGAAGAGATTTATTTATCAAACTCAATGAGGAGGAGGACCTTGCCTTAGTACCGCCGGATTTAAGTTCAGCTAAATTTGACTTTGCCTCTACCAAAATAACATCATTCCCTTTAGCCTGTTTGATACGTCCTAGATCATCCCATTGAGGGCCACCTTTCGGCCAGAATGACTTCAACGATAGATAGTCTATACCTAACCGATTTAAGAAATCTTGATCTTTATACTCCGCCATATTATCATTGCTAAGTGGCGAAACCCACTCTATATTCTGTAGTTCGGGTGGATCGGCTACACTAAGTTGGACAGAAAAAATAAGGGCTTGTAGAATAAACTTATCATGCTAAGGAAATACAACAGTGTACTTTGAGTCATTCATCCAACCTGCCAAGCGGTAAAGCGGGTTTGCAAATAAACAAAGCCTTCTCCAATTGTCCAAATTATGTGGAGGATTCATCATTAGTTTTTTATAAATGGATAGAGCGAAATCCGGATGAACTTCGATGGGGGAGAGATTTCTCCAATTTGGCTCTAGAAGCTCAAGAGCCTCATCAATATTTTTCTCACCTAACCGTCGTTTGTGATGTAGTAAAGACAATAGATCCTGATCTTCATCATCAAGAAAACCTACCATGGCATTCTCATTGCTCTCGATGAAGAACAACCACCCATTCTTGGAATCCTTCTCTACACGAAGAGCTATGCTTCCGCCTTCAGCACCGATACGTAAAATGGTCTCCATGACACCCTCCCATTCTCCAGGAAATAGATTGTCTCGTACATTTCAAATTTTGTATCGTGAAGAAAGTTCAAAATATTTATCCTTTCTTCCAAGATTTTTGTAGATAGTCGATTAATATCAAAGCACCGATTTTATGCAGCGGCTCATTCTGCCGCTCACAATGAAACAACTGAATACAAGATGGGCAACCATTCGAACATCCACAGCTGCTAATGATTTGCTTTGCTTTATCCAATAATACTCCGAACTTCTCGGCCACAACTTCAACTATTCCTGAGCCTCCTCCAGCCTGACTGTCATAGAAGAACATTCCAGGCATCCCGAACAGAGCTGAGCCGGAGTAAAAGGAGGTATGCTGAAAATCAGCCATACTGCACCTTACAATGGCTGGAATCGCCGATGCTAATGCATGTTCAACTGCATGTAGGCTCCCCTCGAACAGGTCCTCAAAGTTAACAAGTTCACGTTCCTGCAGTTCCTTAAGAAGTCCCCGGATTGCGTTCTTTCCTTCTTGATCCCACATCAACCAAAAGGCTTCCGTCTGAAAACTAACTGGATAAGTATTCGTTAACTGAACCGTTTCGGGGGGCATCGCGCCGTGATTATACACTTTTTTATATCCAAAGGTGCTGCGTTTCACGATAATATTTCCGATGTTGGCCTTAATCTCGTCATCACTAGAAGTTAGAGAATTGGTAATGTCATGAATCTCAATGCTGTCACGTACAATTCCCCTAGTATGATAATCCGCTCTCACTGGCTCTACAGCGACCTTCCGCTGTTTGTTATTAACCCACTTTACTTTATAAAATGTGCGATTATCAGGACCGAGAAATACGGCGTCAACGTGATAGTCCCGAATTAAGGATCGCCCATCCACACTCTGAAACAAGATATCTTCGTTCCAACCATTCTTGGTTACTACCGTATAGGTGTCCCCCATGGTTATTAAGGTTTGATATCGTGGCGGCTCACCTTGATAGATAAGCTTTCCATCGATTTGCTGCCACTGATCATTTGTCTCTGCGACTATCTTGCGAAGAGCCGATGAACGCACGTAATTCATAGCATTGATAACTGTTCCCCCCTGCTCGTGAGCCGCATAGACGAGATGCTCCTTCAGAAGCCTTGGATTCGTCGTATTAATAGCGGCTGATTCTGGTTGGAGCTTAAAGAATTCCTTAGGATGGCGGGCAAAATACTGCTGTAACGGTTCTTCTTGTACCATCATGATGACCACACCGTCTCTGCTGCGACCCACTCGACCAGCTTGCTGCCAAAATGATGCTTGCGATCCTGGATATCCAAGTAGAATACAAACATCTAGGCATTTTACATCAATACCCACCTCTAGAGCACTAGTAGTGACAACTCCTAAAATCTCGCCTTGCTCGAGTTTTCGGATGGTCCGTTCTTTGACTTCCTGAGTGAGGTAAGCATGGTACGGCAGAAATAACTCTTGTCGCTCATCTGTTACTAGTTCTCCATGTTCATGAAGATGTGTTCGCACGATCATATTTAATTCACGACTAAGAAGCTGGGCTTGCCCGCGACTGCTCGAGAAAATGATGCTTCTTGGCCAGCGCCCGCCCTTGTATACAGTGCGCAGAATCTCATATAGATCAGATACCGTTGCTCTTTTTTTCTGCTCATCATCAGAGAGACCTGGATTCCACATTAAAATATCTTTTTTCTTCACGGGTGTTTGTGCACTGGATATCTCATGAAACCCCTTAAGTCCCCGCTTTCCGGTTAATTCCTCGACCAAGTATTTTGGATTGGCAATTGTAGCTGAGCAGGCAATAAACTGAATATCTTTGTTTCCCAGCCGATCACACAGCATTCTTAGTCTGCGAAGGACCATTGATACTTTGGAGCCTAACAAACCTGAGTATTGATGCAGCTCATCAATGACGACATAACGAAGATTTTTGAGAAATCGCAGCAACTGAGGCCCTTTCCCTGTTTGTGAACTTACACCTTGAAGAATTAAATGTAGATAATGTACATTTGTCAACCAATAACGTCCTTCGGAGAACACTAAGCTGGATGCTTGGTCTTTTCTCATGTGTTCGGGAACGTTACGCTGCCCATGGAGAATGCCTGCGGATATCTGTTGTCCGTTTACTGCGAAACGGGAGAAACCATTTACTGAGAAGTTGTTCGCCGCCTGTTCATCCGCAGGATCAGCCCATTTCTGCAAATGAGAATACTGGTCCTCTACTAATGCTTTGAACGGAGCTAAATAAAGCGCACATGCATCCGAATTGGCAACTAGTTGCTCCATGATGGGAATATTGTAGGCAAGAGACTTCCCTGATGCTGTCTTTGTACATATGACAACATTCCGTCCCTGGCGAATATTTTGGATAGCCTCTCCTTGATGCTGATATAACTTCTCTATCCCCATGACATTTAGCTTGCTTTGCATCCACTTTGGCATTGTGATTTGATCTGCAAAAACTCCCTGCTCAGCGTTAATCTCATGAGCGTATACATCGCTACGAATACGTTTACCGAGTTCAAATAAGTCACGGACAAGATTTTCACTATCAAAAGCATGGAGCAGAGGAAATCTTCTATCAACAATCATTTCCACCTCTTCTAAAGTCAACATGCCATCCAAGATCGAACTCCCATCGTCGTAGCAATAAACACCGGTGTCATGAATCTTGAACTCCATGTTGGCTTCAATGGGACGCCACTCAGAGATTCGTATACCATTTGCACGTTGATGAATCTCTCGGTAATAGCCCTGAGGATCTGCTTTATAACTAATTTGAACGAAATCTCCGTAAGGCTTATGGCCTCCGCAAGTTGAGCAGATTACAGGCATGTGTCATTCGTTCCCTTCAAGCAAAGTCTTCAGCAGTCTTTTAGCCCCCGGTTTAAACAAATCGATATTTCCTTTACCAGGGAGCTGTACGCAGCTAGGACACCCCTCAGCACATGGACAGCTTTGAATAAGCTCTAGCGCTTTGTGTATGACTTTAGAGATATTCTCATAAATAGCTTCAATGGTCCCAAGACCAGAACCGTTCTCACCATAAAAGCCTATTACAAGTCTACTGGCGAATGCTGTCATTCCGCTTGCTGAAAAGCCAGTAAAATCATTCGTATCACAAATAATCATATCTGGGATAACCGAGGTCATCGCGTGTCCTGCAGCGTGTAGGGATGCCTCAGCCAATGCATCAACTGGTCTGCTCTCATTTGCCCATTCCTGGACGTTGTTCTTTAAATGCGCCCATTGCGAGTCCGATAAAGTTAGCCACATCCCTTCCGGAGCAAATCTCGTTACATAGGGATGTTCCAGTTGAACCTGCTCAGAATCGTGCTTTTGCCCAAAATAAACCTTCTTATAACCGAACACACTTCTTTTAATTTCAAGTTCACCATAAGCCATGTTTATTCCGTTCATGTCCTGCTTTTGATACGTCTGTAGAATATCAATGGCATCGCGATAAGTAGACTGAGTATGATAGGTTAATTCCTGGATGGGAAGAAGAATGATTTCTCCTTTCCTGCGATTTATTGAATCGACCCTGTAGGCACGGTCACCGGGAGTCCAATATATAGCCCCTTCATGAAAATCTCGAAATGCGCTCCATTCGTCCAAACCGTCCACTACCACTTGGTTTTGCCCCCGAATCGTTACACTGTAATTTTGCCCCGATATCGAGCGAAGACCAAATTTCTTATCCGTAACAGCCTCCTCATCTGCTGCTGACGCCGAAGCTACTTGGAGTAAGGAACGGACATAATCTTCATGCAAAGAAGGAAACATGTGCTGTAAGTCAACTGCCGTTACTTCCCGACCTATCTCTTCTTTCAGTAATGGAAGATGAAGAGACAGCAGTTTGTAATTAGTGGGATTAATTCTTACCACTTCTGGCGCCTTATGAATAAATTCAAGAGGATTTCGCATGTAATATTGTTGTAGTGGATCGTCCTGCCAGATTAGAATGGCAACCCCCTCACCTTTGCGTCCAACACGTCCTATCTGCTGGGAAAAAGCTGCCTTAGACCCTGGATATCCAACTAGAACGGCTAGGCTCAAATCCCCAATATCGATTCCGACTTCCAGTGCATTCGTCGTTATAATGACATGAATATCATGAGACTTTAGTCGATCAATAATTCTTTTACGAGTCTCATTGGGCAAAATCCCCGTATAGAAGGCTGCTAGTTTCTCTCCTTCTACTTTATCCTTAGATAATCGTAGAGGTTGACGCAGCACGTCCTTGATATATCGAGTGAACACCATCGTTTGACTACGAGAAGGTTGAAAAATAATGCTCTTGATTACCTTCTGATCAACGGTCATAATCTGTTTGGCCATCGTAATTGCATCGGTTGTTGGTGCACGGCGCACTTGTTCGCCGGTAGACATCCCAGGATTCCAGAGTACAATATCTTTCTTCTGATGAGCTGAGCCATCAGTGTTGATGAGGACAAAACCCTCAAGTCCGGTAAGATCCTCAGCTAATCTTTCTGGGTTTTCAATCGTGGCCGAGCTTGTAATCAATTGGATATTATGTGTATTTCCAAGTTCTCGACAAACCTTAAGAAGACGTCGAAGTACGAGAGCGACGTGACTTCCAAATGTACCGCGGTACATGTGCATCTCGTCGAGCACAATAAATTTGAGATTCCGAAGATAGTTCCGAATGTGCTGACCCGATGCATATTTCAACTTCTGCACCTGTCCGAGAATGGAGTAATGAATCATATCCGGGTTCGTCATCCATACCTGGGCATTCTCCATAATACGTTGCCTTGGCCCATTCTCTGTATCTCCATCTAATCGACCGATATGAATGGTACGATCCACCAAGTCCAATTGCATTTCAAACCACTCATCCAAAGAGGACTGATCTGAAGTTGGGCCCCTGCCAAAGCGTTTGATTTGATCCAACTGATCATTAGCAAGTGCTTTTGTTGGAAATATGTACAACGCCCGATCAATAGGATGATTATATAGATGACTTAAGATCGGCAAGTTGTAGGACAATGTCTTTCCGGATGACGTAGAAGTAACCAAAACCACATTAGATCCTGATTGCACTGCATCTACTGCTTGCGCTTGATGGATATACAACTGCTCGATCCCCATACGAAGCAATGCTTCTCTGATAGGTTCAGGGGTGGATTCAGGAATTTCCGCAAAAATGGGGGCTTTCGCCGGTAACGTATGTACATAAATCTCGGCAGTTTCTTCTTCGGCCAGCTTTTTCAGCCTTTCCAATACGTCGTCGGATGAAAATTCTTGGCTAACTACGCCTGGTATCCGCGTATCCTCGCAAAGCGAAATCTCCTCGTTCTCCAATGGAACGATAGCGCAACAGGCTGGGCAATAGATTCCTTCCTCCAATCCACCGGAATTATCTTTCACAGGAGTCCAATCTGAGCATTTTATTCCGGTTGGAGAATACTCAAGCGTTCGTTGTTCCCCTTTCTGACTGATCTTATGAGAAAGTTGAACTGCTTTAAGCATATTCGAGCATTCAGAACATTTGAGAAATGCCATCCTAACCCCTCCACACTATCATTGTTAATTTAATTTAATCATATTGATTAGTCCGCTGAATGTCATGGAATGTATGTTCCTATAGATTTTTTTCCTTTCTTGTTATTTCGACAAACTGATCTTTTAGTCCTGTACGATAACAAAAATGCAAAAAGAAAAAGACAACCGTAGTCGTCTCCTTAGGTTTGATATAGATTAGTTCTAATTGCAATTGCTCATTTTGGACAGATGTATGATTTTGAATTTTCGTCCCCATTCCTTCCCCAATTGCAAAATAGGCGATATCTTGCAGCGACATCTTCTCCATATAAAACAAAGAAATTTGATGATTATAATATGGTGAAGCTTAGGGAGATCGAACCTATGACCTCATCGCTTCCAATTCAGAGTCAGGTCCCAGCGTTAAATTTTCATTATATAGAACATAGGTTAGAAGCATGAATTTACGTGCTTTATATACATTTATGTGCTATATAAAGGACATAATTAAATTATAAAATGGTCATACCTAACAGTTGTGACCACTAAGTGACCATTCAGATATATTTAAAGAACTACTCACAGATTTAAAACAAAACTTCTTTTAGAATTAATTATAAAGTTAGGGTTTAAGTAATGTTGTAAATTGCATAAACCGATTTGAAGACTGCCAGAAAAGAGCCATAGAAACTTTCCAAGACTCCTTCTGTGTTTAACTCTTTTCTCAAAAATTTTTTAGACTATTTTAAGACTTTAACTTTCTTCCCTGCTTATCAAACTGGCTGTACCAGGATCATATGCCACATTTGTAATCGAGCCATTTAGTATCCGATTCACCACCTCATCGATTACGTGCAGCGGAACAAGGAACCATTCCTGCGGTCTTACGGGGTGGCCGAAGCGATCATTGATGGTAAGCTCGAGCTGAGCTGGTGCAAAAACACGATGAAAAACCCCCTCGAGTTTCCTTCGGTTGATATTAGCCAGTTTATAGGTGGCTACGACTTCAACATCCGCCAACAGAAAGGTTGACTCATGCGCTGCATTTGCGATACGCGTTTCCACTTCTCCACCAGTTACACCAATCTTATGAATTAGCTCGCGATGCTCCGATACGAAGGGGTTATCAGACAAACTGCGAAGAACGTAGATTGTACCACTTTCAATATCATCTTCATCCCAGTTCTGGCTGAACAAAGGTCCTAATTCAGGATCTGTCAAGCGGCGTCCAGCTTCGTCTTTGTATAAGGCGCGTTGCAAGGACCTGAGTAAGAGATTACTTTCCGTACCGTTCGAATAGATAACTCTAAGCCGCGCGTCAGGATGACCATTTGGTGCTCTGAATTCATCACCCTTCTCAGCCACATAAACAAGTTGGCCACCTAATATAAAGAAGTCACCAGTGCTGACACTCGCATCCTTACCGAATGGCCTCGATTGACGAATATCTAATTTCAGTTCACTCTCTACCTTCTCAAATAGTGGTCGGAATTGATCGAAGTCTTCACACTTTTGACGATTGGCGATTTCTTCGGCCACCCGTATTTCGGTTTGGGAGCGGACATGGCGCAGTTTTGTAATGCTTGAAGAACCCAATGTACCTTCCAGTTCGGCGAGTAATTCATCATCATTCATTGGCTCCGTGGGGTGAACCGTTGTAATTTCATATCCATTTAGTAAACCTTGGTTATCTAGAGATACAAGAAGAGCCCGGCATTCTTCCTGCTCACGTAGTCCATCGAGTCGCACTGCGTACAGTCTCTCAAAGATGTCTTTGTCTTCACCATGCTGTGGAGCACGACCAAACTGCTCGAAAAATCTCTGAATTTCCTCAAATCCAGCGATAATGCGTTCCTCACGTGATGTATGAGGACTAGTTTTCACTACTTCTTGGTCCAGACCAAGCGCTTCAAGTAGTTCTTCATCAGAAAGCTTAGACACTTATTTCCCCTCCGCTGCCTTCTTTTGTGCATGATGATGTTGGAATGCTGCTATACCTTCAGCCATGCGCTTCTCCCATGGATCTTGTGCATGTATTTCTGGTAGTCGCCCGCGCTCCTTCTTGAATCTCAGTGCCCGTTCAGCAAGCTCTTTGGCCTCCTCGTAGGAAATACTTACCCGCTTGGCTGCAATAACAGCCGCAACCTGTTTCAGACTGTCTTCGCTTAACGACTTGGCGAGAATCGCATATGCCTGGCTGAAAGGATTAATACGGTCGATAAGATCAATGTCCAGTTCACGCACGTCCATTACGAACTTGCGTACACCGTCGATTAGGGCAGTGTTAGCTGCCGGTTCGTTGCTGCCCCCAGTGCCGCTAAGCATAGTTTGTTTGGCCTGTTGCGCAAAGTTGAGGGCAGCGATAGCGTACTGACGTACCGCTTCCTGATCCTCCATAACGAGTTCGGGGTACTTTTCCTTAATAATCTTCCCCATCCGAACCTGAGTCAGCTCCTCTGGCACCATCTCACTGTCAAATAAACCGCGCTCAATTGTGTTCTTGTCCTGAACGAAAGTCGCAATAACTTCATTCAAATCCTCTCGACATATGCGCACAGCTTCCTCACTCTTAGGTTCGTAGAGGCCCTTGATCTCGATCTGCAATTGTCCGGTTTCAGGATTGAAGCCTACATTACACTTTTCTGGGTCATAACCATCGTCACCATAGTCAAACCCATGCACTGGACCATTTTCTGGATTCTTCGACTTGAACTCAAAACGAGGAGAAAGTACCTGCTCCATTAATAAGCTGGCAGCAATAGCTTTTAAAGTATCGTTTACTGCCTCGATAACAGCCTGTTCGGAGGCGTCAGGTTCGGCAATCAGATTAGTAAATCGAGCACGGGTTTTACCTGGTGCGTCACGGGTAGCACGGCCGATGATTTGCACGATCTCAGTGAGACTCGCCCGATATCCAACCGTCAGTGCATGCTCACACCAAATCCAGTCAAAGCCTTCCTTTGCCATACCGAGGGCGATGATGATGTCTACATGGTCTCGGTTGTTCTTTTGAACAGGATCTTTCAACGCGGTGGAAACCCGATCACGCTTAGTCGGGTCGTCATCCACTAGATCGGCTATCCGCAGAATTTGGCCATCTGACGTCTTGACTAGCTGGAAGCCGGTGATAGCATCAGTCCCCTGCCATTCCCCCAACTCTTCTATGATGTGTTCTACCTCTCTGATCTTATCCTTGGTACTCTCGCGTGAATTCACGTTTGGTATATGAATGATGGTCTTTTCAGTCGGGTTAAGCACCTTGAGGATATCTTCGGTATATGAGCCGGAGTAAAAGAAATAGCTGATGTCGAGTTGCTTCAGATATTCGTAGCCATTGAGTTGCTCGTAATAAGTGTAGGTAACGACATCAAACTTCGACTCATCTTGAGGGGCCAACACTGCCTCAGCATCGCCACGGAAGTAGGAACCAGTCATAGCCACCATATGAACGCGATCACGGGCGATGAACTGCCCGAGATGCAGACCTAGTTTGTTGTCTGGGTTGGCTGAAACGTGATGAAACTCATCCACGGCGATTAGCCTGTTGTCAAACGCCTCAATTCCGTACTCGTCGACAGCAAACCGGAATGTAGCGTGAGTACAAACCAATACCTTGTCATTACTCTCGAGGAACGCGCCAACGGACTTAACCTTACCACCATTATCCGAGCCTGGAGCATTACATAAATTCCATTTGGGCTCTACACTCCAATCGGCCCAAAAGCCAAATTGGCTTAACGGCTCATCGTTGAAACTCGAACCGATCGATTTTTCTGGCACCACAATGATCGCCTGCATGAGTCCTTGATTGTGTAGTTTGTCGAGGGCGATGAACATTAGCGCCCGGCTCTTGCCAGATGCCGGCGGCGACTTTATAAGTAGATACGGCTCACCACGCCGCTCATAGACGCGTTCCTGCATAATTCGCATTCCCATGGCATTGGACTTGTTCGAACTTCCGCTACGAGCGTAGGATACAGAAATGGTGGGAATAGATTTATTTCCGTATGTCATAGGCTTGCCTCCTTCTTGGCTTTCTTAACCGGATTGGTAGGTGTCGTCATCTTGTTGTAAAGTTCAAACAATTTCTCTAGCCGTTCCGTATCATTGCGAAAACGGCGGCCAATATAGATGCGTTCCAGTACTTCATCGTTACGCTCATGCGCCTCACGCAAGTTGGAAGGCATGTTGTCTGGGTCATAGAGGTCGGCAATCGTCGCCGGGAAGTTCACCTCTCGTGCTAGCAGGATATCCTCTGCACATCGAATGAGATCTATCTTGTTTTTCTCGGTCAGTAAGGGAACCGGAAACGTATTCCACCCCATCGTGTTAGAATATCGGAAGTCGGTTTTTAACTTTCCACAGATGGTTGCTACCCACACCAGATGAAGACGTGACGCTATCAAGGCCATATTCCATAGGGGGGCATTGAACAGCGCAAAAGCAAGATTACTTACTATCGTACCCTCAGACGCAAGTCCTACAGGAAGATACTCACGACTCTCCGAAGAAACACTCGGAACAATTGTTAAAATTTCATTGCCATTCTGTCGAACCTCACCAAATCGGTATGGTCGGTCTGCCAATGTGACTGTTGCTTTTTTACGACTATCAAGCCGCATCAAACGAACCTTTTCGATTCGCTGTCGAAGTGAGGGAATCGACATTGCTTCATTAACTTGCCTTTCATCAATCCAAAGACAATAGCGCTCCAAGTCTCGAATAAACTCGGCGGAACCGAAAATGCGTCGTACAAATTTTTTTCGCTGCTCCATTGTAATACCTAGGCTCTTCACTTCATCGCGTGTGAGCAGCAAATGTCCGCCATCCGTCGGTTGACTGCCTTTCATCATGATATCTAATCCATTAATTTGGGTTGATTGCTTTTCTACCCAAACGTCAGGTCCTGCAACCAGATAAGCGTTGATATGCTCGACCTCTCTGACTATCGCTCTACCGTCGTCTGCAATTGAAAACAACCGCTTTGCGTTCACACGACGATTCGAAATCCCGACAATAACGACTGTGACACCAGCGTTGTGACTTGCTAGATTCGCCCATTTAAAGCTATTATAGGCGAACGCAATTTCGTACCCAGTTTTCATAATTAACGGCCAAAGTATAGGAACCTGTTGTCCCTGACAGATGGAGTTAGTGGATACAAATGCCGCAGATGAATTGGTCTCTGCACCATAATCAGCCGCCTTTATAAACCAACCAGCAACGTAATCGAGTGATCTCCAGTTGCTAGTACGGGCCTCAAAGAGCGATTGCAAGTCAAACTTTTGCATATCCGACTGTCCTTGACTCCCAAGATAAGGCGGATTCCCGCAGATGTACGTCTCTCCACCCTCATTTTCGAAGCTGATTTCCGCCTGATCCAATGGTGTGCTGAAAAGATCATCTGCATGTAGCTTCACCCCTGTTCCAGTAGGCGGGCAGATGCTAAGCCAATTTAATCGGAGAGCATTCCCACAGGTGATCCAGTTGTCGGATGAGAGCGGTAAAAAATCAGCTAAAGCCAATGTTGGTCCTCGATAAAGCACATCGCACTGGTATTCAGCAATAATGAGTGCGAGACGCGCAATTTCAGCTGAAAAGTCACGCAGTTCAATGCCACGGAAGTTGGTCAACGGTATGTCACTCTCACGCCCGTGTTCGTCGCGTAACTCGTTGATAGTGTTTTCAATCTCCCTCAACTGCTTGTAAGCTATAACCAGAAAGTTACCTGAGCCGCAGGCTGGATCAAAAACCCGAATTCTCGATAGACGCTTGCGCAGATTAAGTAACATACGAGGGTTATCCCCAGAAACTTCAAGCTGCGCTCTCAAATCATCCAAGAACAGAGGATTGAGTAACTTCAGAATGTTTGGCACACTCGTATAGTGCATACCTAGTGCACCACGTTCCTCATCGTCCGTCACCGCCTGTATCATCGAACCAAAAATATCTGGATTGATCTTCCTCCAGTCCAAGCCACCAATGTGAAGCAGGTAGGAACGTGCGATCTTGCTAAACCTTGGCGCTTCTACATTACCCGAGAAGAGTCCCCCGTTTACATAAGGAAATACATCAGCCCAGCGTGGCATTTTTGCTTTTTCGCGGTCAAGATCCTTTGTGTTCATGGAGCGAAAAATTTCGCTCATTACTTCATGCACATTCGAGGCATCATGCGCGCTCATCTGCTCGATGGTTTCAGTGAACAAACGATCTTTGTAAAAAATTCCAGTATCTTCAGCAAAAAAGCAGAAGATAAGACGAGCCATGAAATGGTTCATTTCGTGACGCCTTTCAGTAGATCCCCACTGCGGATTGTCTTTCAAAAGCTCTATATAGAGCTTGTTTAAGCGGCTCGTAGCTCTAATATCGAAAGAACTATCACGAAGTTGCTTTACAGTCGTGATCCCAGCAAGTGTTAGAAAAAAGCCAAAGTGATTAGGGAAATCCTGATAGGCACAGACTATCGTTTCGCCTGACTCAAGATCCTCTGCCTGAAACTCTATCCCGTCAGTGGCAAGGATGTAACGTGCTTTTGCTCTGGTCGTTGCCCGGCTATCTTTTAGTGCTACAAGGGTCTCACTAACTTCGCCAAGTTGAGCAACCACAATATGAATATTATTCGTCTGTAGTACGCCGCATAAGTCCGACTTATTTGATTCACCAAAGCGCAAACGCTTAATAGTCGTCTCTTTGTTCCCGAACGCCCGAAGAAATGCGAATGGAAATTCTTCCTTGTCAAAAGGTTGAATCGCCAAATCAGACACTGCTGCTTCAATTTCTATTGGATTCATGACAGAACTTCTCCTGATAATTTCTATTTTAGATTACATATTTCTCTACCTAAATCGAAGTTTAGCATGATGGACCATGATGTCAAGTAAACCTCATTAATTGAAAAAACGTTAGTGGTGCTTTTCAATATGGTCGGTGTAATTAAGCAAAAATTATACCAACGCTACCGTTATAAATGACACCAACGAGAAAATGTCGATTTGTTGCAGAAAGGTGCAATTTAATATTGCCCTAAGATTCGCAACACGCACCAATATTATAATTGAAGAAGTAAAGTGATGCTAAGAATTATCCGATTTTAAATGTACATGGGTAATGTTAGCATACGAGCTTTATCATAAGTTTCCCAATACTCCTGAAACATAGTTCACTTATTACCTACATCGAGCCATAGAACATATGTTTCATGACAACCTATTGTCAATTTGTTTTGTTATCGTATTTGTATCAGTTGAAAATTACTGAAATTGTAGGAATTTACAATTATACCTCGAAATATTGTTATAGATCTAAGAAATGGGGGTAAAGCCCAATTGTCCAATGACCTCTCTCTTCAGTCGTCTTTCCTTGCCCTTGTCAAACAATGTATCGATCTTGAATCATGGATCGACGCTCATAATGCCGACCCTCGTACTCGATTGCATCATGAATTCATGCATAACTTCTCTGCTTCATGTAAATCGTTCATAAAAGAAGCTTACGAGAATGAACACTATACTCCTTCAACGGAATTTGCACTTATCGGTTTCTTGAAAAAACCAGTCACTGAACTCGGTTCTGATGCCATTTCACAACTTGTCTCCGGTGCACCTTTACCAGTCATAGACCCCAGTAATAATAGAGTCCACCCTATCTGGTATGAGCTTTTGAAAGAACGAGAGGCCTACGACTCTGAAGGAGCCATTCGCTATTCTCAACTTATGAAATGCATTATTGGCTTGCCGGTTGCAATCAGTTATAAAGTCCATCATGCTTTTATCGCTCTACGAGATATTCTGAGTTCTTCAGATCGCCCCATGATTTGGGAAGTCCATGAAGTTGAGGATATGCTTGAACCATTCCAACAAATTGCTGGAGTTGCTGACAATTTACGATTTCTTTTCACACCTATCCCTTCTCATCACCAAGAAATCACGCTCTGTCCTCATTGCGGAGGGTCAATGAATTACTCTCAAGATACTTACCACTGCATTCATTGGCGCTGTCAACACAACATAGATGTTTTCCGCATAAATAAAGAACCTTTTCAACAAATAATCCGTGGCAAAACGAGATATTTAACCCTTTCCAACTATGCACATCGCTATATCCGTATCCCAGGCATCGAAGAGCGCCGTATTGCGTCACAGATTAATCTAGAGGAAGAAATGATCTCGTTACAACTAAATCCAGATTTTGACCGCGTAGATTTGTTGTATGAAATGGATGGTGAACCGTTTATTCAGGCTGACATAAAAGATTATTTAAACCCGTTCATTTTGGGAGAAGACTTGGCACAACAAAATTTCCTTCGTAAAAAAGGAGAGCTGGAAAAGACTTATATCGTTGTCCCTTCCGATACGATTCGGCAATCGGGACATACCGATTATATAAGAATTGTGCAGCAGATCCTATCACCTGATATCTTGGAGCATCTTGAAATTGTATCAGAGTATAAGTGGTATCAGGTTGTTCGAAACAGCTTGGCACTCTGGGTCTCAAGGGGGTAGATGATTACAATGCGCTACGAAAAAGGAATGGTCAAACAATTTAATCGTGTAGTTGAGACCTTACTCGATAAAGAAGGAGCCATCTATGTCCCTGATCATACCGGTGAAAAGGAACGAACTGCCGCCGTTAAGCAATGGTCGCGAATAGCACTTGATGTAGAATTTATTTTGACTGTTGCTTCTGCATTAAAGTATCGACCAGCAACTCATGAGGTCTGGACCATATTAACGGGTCATAACGTATTTGGCCAACAATTTCTCAGCACTTGGAAACTTGAATTACTCGAAAGTCTTCGACAACGATTCGGAGATACTTACGGGCGCGAGAAAACTTGGAAAGAATGTCTTACATTTTATTCAAAACTATCTCCCGAGTACCGTTTATTCTCCTTATACGAATCAGAATTCCAAATTCAAAGACCATCCATTGATTGGCTGCGAAATGAAGTTGTAGGTGTAGAGAGAAAGTATACGCAACTCTACAATGAGTTAACTAATCTTGAATCGTTTAAAAACAGAGTACCATATCATTCTCATTCCGCAGGAAGGCTTATCAGGAGAAATCCGAGGCTCTGGGCTATTATCAAGCTATTAACCAAGTACCCTGCCTCCTCTATTCCCGAAGTCCGTTCAATTGTTCCTGGTGATTATGTAGTAAAAAGGAAGAAATACGATAGCTATGAGAATCTTTTCTCTTTCTATTTCAGTCCCGAACAAATGAAACTTGCGGCTGCAGATGAACATTTCCCAACCCTATCCCAAAAAATCCGTAAAGAACGCTTAGGAAGACGTGTATCTGAAAGCGAGAGAACAGACCTCGCTCAAGAAATGGGAGTGAAATGGCAGCTTCAGGCTAAACGGACACAAGTCCAAGATATCTATTATTCAGAAGGAATTCAGCATGTTGTAGGAGGCGTTGGAACTGGAAAGAACTCCCTGATCGAAGAAGAATTATTCCGTATCTTCAGAAAGGAATCCCTATCCATTCAAGCTGGATACATGCTTAGCACCGTCTCACGTGCACTTGATGCTCACGAAGTGTTGACTGGGTTCGGTATACCTAGTACGGCCATAATTGGGACACGAGATCGCTCAAAGCACAACTCCGATTATATGATGAAAAAAATTAAAGGATGTAAGTCTATTGGTGAACTCGATGCCTTTGCCGAAACTCAAGCCGTTGCAAGTGACTCATGTTTGCTTCTTGTAAGGTTTGGTGACAGATTTCAAGGAATAAAGCGCAATACCCTTCCTTGTCAAAACTATGACCTAAAGGTAACTTGCTACCCATCACATGATAGTCAAGATGAAATTGATGAACCTAAGGAAAAACGCGAACCCATTTGTCCTTACTTTACTTCTTGTGGCATGATGAAGGGTTTTAGACAAATGACAAAACCCGGTGTATGGATCACAACGCCCTATACATTCCATAGCACACATGCTCCTCGCATGTTGACAAATAGAAGAACCTCTATCGGGGAAGCAATGTTTAATAACCTTGACCTATTATTCATTGATGAAGTCGATGAGACTATGGGCATATTTGATAGTTTCTGTGCAGAAGAGATAACATTATCCGGAGATGCCAACGCGCCACTACCACGTTTGCAAACCATTTTCTCAGAACTTGGATTTAATCGACAAGATAAAATGAGCCAACAAGCTTTCTCCTCCATGGTTATGGGAACGCTAGACACGATCAAGCAAATTCATGTATTCAATCGATTCTTACAAATGAATAAGCCATTTATTGAAGGTTTGTCCAGAAATACATTCAGTCTCTTTCAGTCAGCGAACCAATTCCACAGCTTTTTTACATGGCGTGAAGAGAATGAAGGTACTGCATCGCTTCGTTATTTTCTAACACTGCTTGATGATGAATCTATTCACTCTCAGCCTGTATCCGTTCCAGAAAAGTTAGCACAACAGTTTCTCGATTTGATGAAAGATATCCCGCCCATCAGTTCCGATGAAAACGATATGGACCGCTTAGACGAATTAGAACAATCCTATTTAAAGATTTTGCTTGATGAAGAAACCGAATGGTTCGGCTCGGTATCCGTAAATCTTCGCCGAAAAACGAAAGAACTGTCCGCTTATAAAAGATCATGGCTATACTTAGTATTTCTATCTCATCTACATGCTTTTGAAAAGCATATCAGACAATTGGTTCACGCCTACCCATTCATCAAAGAGGATATCCCCTTTGATGAGTCTTTCGTTTCGTTCTTTGGTCCCCGTAGTTCTCTAATGAAATTATTACCGAAACCTTCAACGGGGGTTAGTTTGGGCTACCGAATCGTAAAGAAGAGTAAAAATAGTGGGTACGAAATTCGAGCAACCCGTTACCATGGAAACACTAGATTATTACTGACTGAAATGAATGCTCGGATGAAATCCATAAAACCTAAAAGGATTTTACAGGATCAGCAACTTGTGAGAATTGAAGGGCCTTCTATCATTGCACTCTCTGGCACATCCGTCGCTGATGAAAGTCCTCATCATCATTTGCCGATTCGAGTTTCGCAGACATTGAAAACAAGTAGCCCAGCACCTGTTATAGAAACATTCCTATCTTACGTTCCGGACACGACAGAATATGGAACTTTGGCCTATGTCAGCGGGCAGTATAACCAGGAACGAAAAAGAGCGCTACAAAAAATTACAAATTACCACCTTCCCTTATTCGAGAACGAATTAACTCACCATGAAAACAACGATGAGCCAAGGAAAGTACTAATCGTGGTTGCCAGTTATGAAGATGGATTAGTGGTGGCTGAGACTATGAATCAGGCGCACGCATGGGACAAGCGGTTTTGTTGTGTAGTACGGCCACCCGAAGCTGCCGAATACAGCTATCCCTTTCCGACCATCCTGCGTACGGAAATAGAGGATATCCCTGATTATGGACATGACGTCGTCATAGCTCCTATTGATGTAATCTCACGAGGGTATAATATCGTTCAACGTGAGCCCGGCAGGACGCACCGCTCCTATTTTGGTTCGATCTGTTTGTTTATCCGTCCTTATTACAACGTTGATGATCCAATAAATCACTTTATTTTAATGCACCAAAAAGAGAAGCAATATAGAGATGAATTGCTCCAACAAGGACTCCAGTACGAAACTTATATAAGACGGTTAAGACAGAAAACCCAAGGATTCATGCGTGGCCTAGCCGGCAAACCCTTATATGCAAACCTTTTGACAGAAAAAGAACTAAGTGATTTGTGTTGGATGACTTTTGTGAAAGTGCAGCAGGTTATCGGAAGGCTTCTTAGGGGGGATACATCGGCAAGGCTCATCATATGTGATGCGAAAATGACAGGAATCAGAAGTGATCAAAGCTTCCATCAAGAAGACAATACAGAGTTTAACATTGAAGGAGGAAGTTCGAATGTGCCCTCTTCACAAACTGAAATAAGCATGATTGATGTATGGAAAATGAACCTCGAAAAGTTGCAGCGAAACAATGTCTACACTTCACTATACGGCCCTTTTTTAAACAGTCTTTTCAATATTAAGGAGTATCAATATTCACAATTGCTGCTGTCTAACAAATAGGAAAATTGAAAGGAGAATTCCATGTCTAGCCCTACCGAAGTGACAGTTACTCCTCATTCCATACAGAATCGTTATGCAGAATGGTTACAGCATCATAACCAATCTCAAGCACTTCAACCATATCAAATGGAAGTATCACTGGATCATTTGGAGCTTACTGAATGTTATATGCTTGTTTTTCCAGTGCACTATTGCAAGAGGATCGAAGAGCGGTTGAAGGAAGTAAATGATAACCAATGGAATCAAGAATTCCAAAACGTTCGTTGGTCTTCGCTTCGCAAAATGATTATGTTAGACCATGGCGTGAGCTTTTTCAGTGAGTACTCAAAACGTGATAAGCGATTTCGAGTATTTGCTGAAGAAATGGTTCCGCTGCAGCAAATAATAAGAACACTACGTGAATGGCATTTGCAGGAACTGAAGGAGCCGTTAGGCGATCTGGATTTGGGAGGTTGGGAATGGATCCAGATTTCGATCAGCGAGGAGATGATCCAGCATCGCGCTTATGGTTTTTTACCGAGCTTACTTCACCGCTTATTTTGCCGGCAAGAACATGTAATAGACGGAATGAATGGCAATAAACCACTTCGTTTCCACCATGTAATAAAAGACACAGCAAGCACAAGTGTCCTCTCTGAGCCTGTCTGGGTCGAATGTTATTTAGGCCCTGCTGGAAAAGCAGAGAAAATAGCAAAACGCGTATTTGGTGATTCTTCACTTACAAGATTTATTAAGAAGAAAAACAATTATTTCATAGAGCTTCCCATTTCATATGAACTCCAGACATCCTTGATAACGAAACCATTTCATCCCGGTTCTTTCTTTATCAATTTTTCAGTTTCTCTAAAACGTTACGCATATTGGGATGTTCATAACGATTTACAATATAACGGAAGTGCAAGCATACTCATTCAGATGCCCTCACGATATGAAGACCATAACTGCTCGATCATGGCGGAAACAAAACTCACAAAGAAAGGAGGAGCATTTAATTTAAGGACGGAGACCGAGTATGAGATAATTCGACGATTTGATAGAGAGAGTGGCAAGGTTACCTTCGAATCTTTCCTTGCGTTGCCATACGATCATATGAGGAATGATCGTGATGCTGAGTACCGCTTATTTATCACTTATAACACACAATATTTAGAACCCTCAAATATGCCTATACAAGCAGGTATCGGTTTACAGGAAAGACACAAAGCTTTTTTAACTTTCGCTGATCATTTCAAAATGAAAATAATTGAAACGCATACAGGTAACTCAGCAACGAAGCTGCGGCTCAACAGAGAAACACTCCCCTACTCACCGTTTATTGAGACCACAGAATGTCACATTGACATATGGGATCATGAGGAGAAAATGCTCTTTAACAACGCTATTTCCTACTGGATTCAAATGCATTTACTCAAAGATAACAAGACCTACTCAGTTGAGGATTGGTCAGAAGCAATTCAAAGTGAGCTGCTGTTCGCAAATGCCGAAGCAAAGAAAAAAAACGTAAGCATCCATTATCACTCAGCAAACGTCAACTCTCACTTTTCCGTAGTTCTCTCATTGAAGGAATTTGCAAACCGTATTAAAAGAACTAAAGATCCTTTCATTGCGAGTGTTTCAATTGATGACACCTATACAATCGTTGATTTCATTCTAGCTCAGCATCATTTATCCGTCCATTTCCGGTTTCAGACACAAGGTAACATTACCGCGGCGATGATTACGGAGGAAAGTACTCGTTATGGCCGTATAGTACCAATCGTGGGACAAGAAACAAAGATGGAACGCACAACCGAAATACAGACAATTCTTCAAGAACGTAATACGAACCGCATAGCGCTTATTCACATTCCACCCTATCATTTAATGGAACGTAGTCTTCGCGTCGGTGATCCTAAAGATTTGATACGACAGGAATTCCTTAATGCCGGTATATTAACTCAATTTATTAATAACATTGATCAAAGAAACCCAGAATTCCGTTTACGTAGTGCTGTGATGGACTTGTTTAAACATAATGGTTTCTACCCGAAGAAGTTATTTGAGAATGGTTGGAATGAGAATGAAATATGGCTCGGCGTATTTTCAGTTAAAGGTATACGGGAGAACATTAGTCATGTAGTTATGACGCGCATTGAATATGGGAAGCCTCCATTATTTACTCTACTAAATGATTCTACAATCGGGGAAACCTCCACTATTTGGCTCGAGACTACCGACTTCCTTATCTTTTTGCGAAGCAAGACGAGCAGAAGCTCTGCTACTCAGCAAACCATCGGAACTAATTGTAAGGGAGCAATTGAGGATCTCATCAGCGCTGACAAGGATATTTTCGCGGTGTTTGATTATAACTTGCGTTTTTCAACATTTCCATTTTTGAGAAATGATTCACTTTCGCATCAGTATAAACCATTAGGTATTACACGCGACAATGTTCATTTTTTCCGATATAACGACAGCGATGAAGTGCCTAATGCTGATGTAATTGGGATAAACAGAAAAACTGGAGCAATAGAAATTACACTCCAATCAGGATTCTATTGGGATGTCAGCGAGTCTTTGTTCTACAGCATGGCTGCGAAAAGTGATTCCATGAAGCTTGAGAATCAATTAATGAAAGAAGATTATCCAGATACATGGATCGCTAAGCCGAATGCAAGAGAGATGATTGTATTAGGAGAGCCCGACAGCGAAAGAAGAAAAGCCTTGTGCAAAAAGCTTCATATTATGCGGAATTGTCTTACGACCTTTACTAAAGAAGCTGCAGATCCACTGCCTTTCATGTACAAAACGATGATTGAGAAGTATCTTGGACACTAACCTAATAACATAAGCAAAAAGACTAAATGCAAAGGCTGCTAAATTCAACAGCATCCTTTGCATTTTTTGTTCTACAGTATCATCTCAGCTCAAACTCATATAATTCTGATGTTCAACAAAATAAAGCCCCGCTTCCTTCACCCTATACCCAAATGTCTGCTCCCACTCCCGTGCATAGGTCATCACCTGCGGCCGATAGAAACGAACAAAAGTTTCTTCTTTCCCTTCTTCGAAGTGGTCTGTCTTGAAATCAACGATCACCCAGCCATCCTCTTCTTCAAACAGGAAGTCGATGACACCCTCGACATAGACTGTACGCACAGAGCTTGCTAATATCCCACCCTCTGTAGACGCTGCAACTTCCGGGTCGGAGTCAGCCTTGTCCGAAATTTCATCCGAGCTTTTCTTAAATAAAAGCCTGACCTCATGCAAACGTGTTTTTGCTCGGAGCGCTCGTTGCCATAACTCACTTTCGGTAAAAGCAACCACTGCAAGTATGGCTTCCGCCACGAAGTCATCGTTCACTTTGAGTTGATCTGCCAGCATCTTCATATAGGCCGTTAGCTGCTCCCCTAACATGCCTTTACCGGCAGCTTCAATGCCCATATGTACAAGGCTGCCATAAGCCATACCGCGCCCCTCGGACGACCATTCGGGTATTTCACCCGAACTCTTGGACAGACCGGTGACAGATACTCTCGCATACGTGGACTGTCCCTGCCGCAGAATTCTCTCAGTTCGATCAGTCATGATCGCCGTTAAGTCTAGTTGCCCTATAAATTCCGCGCGTTCTTCCTCCTCAAAGGCAGACATCTCAAGCTCTGGAACCATCTCCATTCCTTGAAGGAGAGGACTCCATGGACATTTCGCTGGTTGATCGGGATATTGACTTATAACCAACATTTGCTTAGCACGGGTGGCAGCCACGTATAGAAGCCTGTCCTTTTCAGCGTTCATAAACTCTCGTTCTTTGAGGTTCATCGCCTCCCAACCCACAGGTTGAGCTATAATTTCTTTCACAAACTCATATTTTTGCTGCGATATGATAAAATAACCAACAGCTGGCTCAACTGTCCGATCAACATACTCTGTAGCATCGTGATCCGATTCACCACAAGGGCACGCAAGGAAAACAACTGGTGCCTCAAGCCCTTTGGCCTTATGCAGATTCATTATTCGCACGGATTGGTTTCGCCCCGCATATAAACTAGAGGTTTCTACACCTTTTCCTTGGCACCATTCTGCTAATGTGTCCGCCAAAGCCCCCCACCCTGCTGCACTATTAATCTCATCCTGCAACTGCTGCAATAGCTTGATTAACGTCCCAGCACGTGTCGATCCTGCTTCTTTCTGGGAAGTATGAACGAGCAAGCCCATATCCTCTGTGATGCGGATTAATGCTGTTACTGCCGGCAGCTTACGAGTCCAAGCATAGTATTTGCGCAGCTTCTCAAGTACTGTGTATACAGGCATCGTTTCCCGTATTTCAACTCCGTCATCGGATACGGCCAGGAAATGAAATGGATGCCCCGCCTTTTTGTAATCATAAAGCTCTTGATCACTGATGCCAAACAGCTCTCCACGTAGCACAGATAGGAGTGCTATTTTATTAGAAGGATCAGCTAAACAAGCAGACAACTGCGCCAAACTATACATCTCCGGGTAAATGGCCGCGCTGCCAGCTGTATCTGCCGAGATTCCACAGCGATCCAATGCTTCAGCATACAGACTAATGAACTCTCTCGTTTTTAGCAAAATAAGAAAATCACTCGGTACCGCTCTTCTCACCTGGTATTCGCCTTTTACATCTCGCTCCTGAATATTCAGCCCGTTCTCGCCACAAGCCCAAGCGATATAAGCTGATACCTGTTTAGCATCTTCATTAGCAACTGCAGCCTTCCCTCCTGCCATTTTCGGATAGGTCAAGGTATGGATACCATGTGTTGCCTTTGTCTTTGCTGTTGGATTAGGAGATTGTGTCTGCATCTGAACAAAAGCAGCTTGCTGTTCACTGGCTACTTTAGGAAATTTAGACTCAAACTGATAATTGACATAATCACCAATGGCCTGCACAGATCGAAAATTGGCATGGAGCTGCAGTACATCTCCAGTCTCTGTGATTCTTCGTTTTACTTCGTTATAAATGGAAATATCTGCACGTCGGAATCGATAAATCGATTGTTTCGGATCGCCGACAATGAATAAAGAACCTGGGCGGGGCTGCAGCTTACGCCAATCTTTTTCACTTGGGTCCTCAGCATTTCCGGTCAGAAGGAACATCATCTCCGCTTGAATTGGATCGGTATCCTGGAACTCGTCTACCAGCAGCCGCTGAAATCTGCTAGCAAAATAACCTCGCACACTAACGGATTCACGTAGCAAGGTTGTCGCCTTTTCAAGTAAATCCTGAAAGCTGACAACCCCCGACTCTATTCTTCTTTGCTGAGCATATGCTACGGCAGGCGCAACAAAATGGATCAGCTTCGGATACAAATACTCCCGCCAAGCTTTCAGGAAGGGAAATAGAACAGTAATTTGCCAGTCTTGGAATCGATCACGCATTTCCTTCGCTTTCGCCTTATCTGTCCATTTATTTTGCGTGACGTCCAACTTCTTATCGAATTCCATCGCCATGGACAGCACATGAAGGTCATTCTTCCAGCTCCAATTGCGCTCCTTCTGTTTAATTATGCGCAGGGCCTTTTGCAACGCATCCCAACCTTTTTCAGGCTCATACGTCGGCATATAGGGCCATGCCTCTGACATCAATGGTGGCAAGGACAAGCGAATCAAATCGAAATCAGGACGCGGCACTTCAGTTGCTTCTATGTTCACATCACTAAACAGGGATACCCTGTCATACACAGCTTTAAGTGTATTCACATTAATGCCATATTGCTGAAGCTCCACCAACTCATTTACCCGTCCAAGCTCAAGTTGCAGCATGTAATCGTCCCAGCAACGGCTTTGGAACTCCTCCCCCGCTTGTTCATCTAACTCTCTGAAAGCAGGGTCCAAACCCGCCTCTACAGGACGCTCACGAAGCAGCATGCCACAGAAAGCATGAATGGTGCCAATAAAATTCTGATCGAGTCCCTCCATTGCAGCTGCATACCGCTCTTTTTCTACTGCATCATCTGCATGGCTTAGCGACTTTTCCAATGCTAACCGAAAACGCTCCCGAAGCTCATCTGCCGCTTTATTTGTAAAGGTGATTGCCGCAATGCGCCCAACCTGTGTTTTTCCGGTTCGAATCAGAGATACCATTCGGCCAACAAGACTCGTCGTTTTACCTGATCCGGCTCCCGCTTCAACTAATAAGTTGGTTTCAAGATCGTCTTCGATACGATTTCTAGCTTCCCAATCACTAGGTCTACTCAATGGTTTCCACCTCCAAGAGCTCTTTCAAATTCTTGGTATTGTCCGGATCCTTCTTTTTATCTGTCATAAAAGTAGCATAATTCACGCAGACCGTCGCATAATCACAATAACGGCAACGCTTCGCATCCTCTGTTGGAATATACACGCCCTGTTCCATAGAGATCAATAGATTCCTTACAACGCCAGTTAACAACTCACGCTTATCTTGCAGGCGCACCACTTCACGCCCAACCCCTCTCGCTGTCGGAAAATAGTACGATGACTCCGTAACCCGGGCATCCTTATCTCTGCCCGATTCCTTCAGCCACTGTTCCGCTGCCAGCGCATAGAGTGCATGCTGTAGCTGTGTTCCACCAGCAAAGTACCCATTCTCACGATATTTGTTCGGATTACCTGTCTTATAATCAATAATTCGATAGGAATGGGGTTCAATTTGATCAATACGATCAATAAATCCTTTTATTGTGATCATGGAACCATCTGTCAGTTTAAGCTGCATAGGTTCTCCATCAATCGTAAGTTCTTGCTCAAAATAACGAGGGCATGTCGTCTTTATCAATTCTTCGTTATAAAACCAATCCACATCTTGTCGGATCTCACCATACTCTTTAAGCAAGATATGCTGGCTTGGTGCAGGAATTAATTGCGTGTAGTTTGCCAATTGTTCTTCAGTTATGTATTGCAGAAGACTTCGGTCATGATTCGCTGGCAGTGAGCCATCTGATGTAATTTGTTTCAAATACTCATAGAAAATACGGTGTAGTAAGTTCCCGCGCTCCATAGGTTCTAACCAGCGCTTTCGATCATAGACCACTTCATTTTTTGACCATATTCCAAGGATATACCCAAAGTAAAACCTCATCGGGCATTCAGCATAACGTTCCAGCTGGCTTGCACTAAAAACGCGTTGCCCGATATCCGCGGCGAATGCCTCTGATTGAATGAAGCCATCATGCGCAGTTATCGTGTTTGAGATCCGTTTCATCACGGCATCACTACCATTACTGAGATCATTGTACGCCTTATTCAACACATCCCACCCACTAAGCAATCGGCCGCGATTATCTAGCAAAGCATCCATCCATACATCCAATTTATCAAGTGGAGTTATCTCTGCATTAGCCTGGGTATTTATTTGATAACTCACAGGGCTGCCAAGTGCATTTCCTAAAACGGAGTAATCTGCATCCGTCAACAATGTTTTATTACGGAATATTTGAAGAACTTCAAAAGCAGCGCTCACTTGCTTCCCTTCTGTAATCTGATAAGAAGTATAGCTTAATGTCACATTCCCCGTGATATTCGCCAGCCTTCTAAGACGATCAATTTTAAATTGTCTGCCGCGCTCCGAAGTCAGTGTAAGATTAACGCTAATGTTTTGTCTTTCTTCATCCAACAGAAGTGGATCCTGCCTGGATGATACATACCAGTTATGTTCATCCATGCCGACCATATAAGTAAATGGCCTTCCCGTTAAACCACCACTCGATAGGGAAGAAATGTGAATAGCACCGGGGTTGGGAGTTGAGGCCACTTTTACGCGAATTCCTGATAGGAGCTGCTCTACATACTGCAATGCAACGTTTTTTTTCATTCCTGAAGACGAAATCGCATCTACTGTAGTTAATGATGCAACAAGCTCATCCATTTTTTTGACAATAAGCGTATCGTCTTCGTTCTGAATCGTTCCATACTTTGTAATGATCTGCTGCAACCACGATAATATAAAAGTTGGATTCCATGCATCGTCTCTCGGCCATTTCGCGAATATTCCCTGAAATATCTTCCTAAGGTTGACTAGTATCGGTTTCGCTTCTTCTTCCTCTATAGTTGATTCAAGCAATTCTAAATAACGTTCCTTGCCCCAACCAATTTGGATAGCTTCTATTGAACGAATCCACTCAGATGCCCCGATACTATCGTCCACATTTTGAAACGATAATCCACCTTCACGTAGTAAACCAATGATATCCGTAACTTGAAAATCATTGTCGAGCCAATGAAGCAGCTTTAATAATGTACGACCCATTCTGGCATATTGAATTGGCAACCCATTTGCAAAGGTACACGAAATATCCAACTCAGAGGCCAGCGTTTGAATTGTACCCGCGTATGGGTCGTAGTTGGATGCAATGATTTCGATCCGATCAAGTGGTTCTTGTTGTGATAATATCCTTCTCATCACTTCGCGAATTTCAGCCAATGTACCCGTTGCATGGAATATCTGTGCCTTGTCTGCTGGAAAGTCAGATTTAGATGCCGTAAATGGTAAGTCATGCATTAGCGTTACTAGTCGTTCTCCAGCTATTTTATTAACGATCGTCTGCTGGGACTTGGTCAGTAAACGATTCTCAGGCATGATATAGATCGTTCCGTCCTGATCAACAACTACCAGATCAGCTAGTATCATTTGATCTACGAAGTTATACGACTCAAGCATTTTTTCGTATCGACGAAGGACTTCTGTTACAAACAATCCTTTCCGATGATCAACGAAATGTGTCAGATCTAAATCTTTTGCATGGACAAATGCTTGCCGTAAGTCCTCGATGGAACGATGAAAACAAGAAACCATACCTGGTGTCATCACAGTTTGGGATAAATAGGGATCTTCACTTTTAGTCAAGTCCAACATAATCTTCTGAATGATCCAGAACGACTGCTCGGAACGAATAACTGTTTTCTGTTGCTGGAATAGTTGAAGGGAGGATTGTCTTAAAGCCAAACTTTCTATAGTCTGTACTTCTACATTCAAAACGTGACCATAGTCACGACAAACTTGATGCAGCCATTGCTGCCCGTCAGCGAATCTTGGCGCAAGTAGTACTTTCTTAGACAATGGAAAAGCTTCAAAGCTCTCATGCAAGTTACGAATGAAGGTTGATGGCATGCTATTTACGCTCCTTTTTTACTCGTATAAGGCTCTCCAACGATCTAGCTTCTGCCTCATGACTTCCCGATAAGCTTTGGGCTCGAGAATCTCTGCTTCAGGTCCATATTGACTTAACCAGTTCATAAATTCTCGCTCATGATTAACTGTCACTTCAAAGAGTAGGCTTCCATCCTTCTGAGGCGTTAACTTCGGTTTCACAAAGAGCTCCTCTTCCTTTACATAACGCGCAATACTCGCATGAAATCTCACTTTAAATCGAATCTGCTCTCTCCCTCGCTCTATGGACCAAGTGTTCTTCATATAGTTCTTTAGATTAAATTCACCTCTATCAAATGTTTCATCCAGCAGCTTAACATCTCGAAAACGACTAATTCGGAAAGTCCGAATATCACCTGCAGAACGACAATAACCAATTAAGTAGAATCGATGGTCACGGGGTACTAAATAATAAGGATCGATGTCTCTCTCGGACTCCTCATCACGACTTTGCGTATAATAAACGGTTCTTATCGTATTCTGAGATAAACTTGCTTGAATGATATCGTAAAGGAACGAAGCTCCTCCTTCTTCATCACGATAGGCGGGGGTTCCCATTTGAATGATATCTGTGACATGCTGTAGAATATCGACCCGCTTCGACTTTTCTTTCTTATGAACACCCATGACTTTTTCCAAGGCAGAGTCAAAACCTTCTGGGAGCAATGACTTTATTTGATCTAGTACAGAGGGCAACATCGAAAACGCCAAAGCTTCCTGTTCCGTCCAATCCAATGGATACATGGAGAAATTACTAATAAAAGCATAGCCTTTACTATGCCCATAATTGGATATCGGAATACTCATCGCATGCAGCGCTAAAATATCACGGTAGATATTCCTCTCGGATGTTTCACACCGTTCTGCTAACTCCCTTGCAAGAATTCCCGGTTTGGATTGTATTAAATTAATTATTCGCATTAGCCGAATTAATCGCTCTTTCACGTGGCTTTCTCTCCCCTATAGTCCTTTTGATCTAAACTACTAGATATAGTAATTTCGACCTAATGTCAGGAGAGTCCTGCCTAAATCCCATATTATGCAATTGCTTGGCTACTGCGATCCTTTACACCTTTGTTTGCAAGTGAATGGAGCCACCAGTATCCAATTCCATACGTAGGTTAATTGAATTAACTACTTGCTGCAAATAATGTAGCAAAGACTTTAGTCTACTACGTGTCAGAGAATATACGTTCGCTTAGCATATAAGAAGTAATGTTTGTTTTATAAAAAAGACATTTGCAAAATTAATTGCAAATGCCTAGTAACTTATGATGATCTGCGAACTACAAGTTTCATTACGCTTCCTTTCATTCAGATAGATCTTCATACCATTCAGATGGTACTCCCGAAGGAGAAGTACGTTTCACGTAATCACAACCACCGTTAACTGAAACTTTACCGCATCTGCATGTTTAAAAATCATGTACGGACTTTGATTCTATACTGTCTCCACATGTTGTTAAGCACCGTATGGCATTTTTAGTTAACTTGCGCAAGTGACCTCTCCTTTTATTTCACAAGTACATTAACCTCTCCGTTAAGAAAAAGAGTTGGCATCTTTATTTTTATCATCAACACTGTTCAGTTTATCATGATTTTGTATTTGTCGGTCCTTCTCTTTTTTATACTTTTCTATGAGGTAGTTGTAACAGGCAGCCTTTGTGTTTCTATCCGTACTAATAATTAGCTTAACTTGCATGAGACGTCCTCCTGGTAGTTATAATTCTGTGGGTGGATGCTTATATAAGGAAAAAACAAAAAAACGAAAAAGGAAGCCTCACTTTCAAACGGAGGCTTCCTTTTTCGTTTTTTATATCTCATTTTTGGTCCTTTAGAATTTTTGAAACATCAGATTTCTTCATTGATTGATTAATCGGGTACCACTTATCAGCCCAACTAAAATCTTCATTTAGGAGTTTGTTCATCTGATTAGCGTTTGCATTACCGACAAATATCAGAAACGACTCTTTATTATGATAAATAGTGGGGAGATGCAAATAACTCCAGTTAAACGGAGTATTTTCTGTTAAAAGATCTGAAAGAACCCGGAACAAATCTAAATCTGCATTCGCAAGATCAATTATCACGACACCATCAATAATTTCCAATCAAATGTGAAGTTGCTTATTGAGAATCTTCACAACGTATCCACTTATATGCCGCTTTTTACTTATTGAACTAATAATTATTTGAATAAACTCCATTTCGTTTATCACAGTATGCTCAATAAGTTTGAAAAGTGTATCATCGTACTCGAGATCAATATTCTTAAGATTAACTAATTTATACGTTGCTCTTGTCATAATGCCGAATTGCGCTAAAAATTCGGTTCCAATTTGCCTTGTATTTTGCATTAAGTTTGAAGTGCGAAGGAGATCACCCACAGTTGAGTTGCCCCACCCCGTCACTCTCCTCAACTCATTATATGTTATGCTAATAGATTCAGCTAATAATTTCCTGCGATTCCCAGGGTGATAGGTTTTCCCAATAAAATTAATCCATTTTTCTTTAATCTTGAATACATCTTTTATTTCGTACCAAGCGTTTTCTTTCCCCTTGGCTGAATCATGTTTACTCACATATATTTTTTCAGTTACTTGATCTTCAATAAACTTATCTACATAGTCATGTAGGTCGTTGAGTTTGTCCAAGCCAATCACCTGACTCAAATGTACTACGACTATACAGATGCATCATTTGAAAACCCTAAATGGTGCAGTTTTGAGGGCCATTTCTGCTTTTTCTTCTGATAAAACTAGTATCAGGTCGAAAACTACACCATTTGTGGAGCAGCATATAATGTCGGTATTTCCTTGAAATAATGATTATATAGAATCCCAAGTCTATGCTGATAACCCTCACCTCCTTCGTAATGGTTTATGGTCTAGTTGTCAGAGAAAAGCTTCCGTTTGTATAAAATTTTCAAGGAGCTGAGCAAACGCTTGATCATTCAAATAACAATCAAAACAAGTACCCTGTAGCCCCTGTAACACAGCGTTTTCCAAACTTCTTTTGGAATGAAAATGCGAAAAAAGTTTCATGGAAGAGCGCAACTACGAAAATTTATTCCGAAGAACGTTTAAAACCACGAAATTCAGTTCACACTGTTACCACGAACTCCGATGTTAAAAAAATAACGAAGGAAGACATGATAAATATGCTAGATGCTCTTTACTCAAACGAGCAGTATCATATAAATTCTGTCCCACATCTCGGTCCGGACCAGATAAACTTTTGGATTTTTGAAAACCAAATAAAACTCAATTTTCAAGCTGAGAAAATTACAGAATATTTTGGTTCACTGCAATCATCAAAAACTCCATTTGAGTTTTATAGAACGTATAAATGCTTCAATAAATTCTTGGAAAGCTTTTCTGTAACATTCAATATCCCTATTCCTAAAATAGACGATACAGAACTATTGAAACAGGACCGCTTTCTTAAAGTAATACAATCCGAAAAATTAGGTGATCCAGATGTTAAGTATCTTTCAAAAATCGTTAATCTTTATCATCCAGGTCTGGATATTGTTTTTTTCAAAAAGAGAAGAAATGCACCTCATGATTGGGAGCTAGAGCATCCTTTGATTGAGCTGCATCTTAGTAACTTCAAAGGATTAAAAAAAGCATCTTTACAATTTCGTAAAAGGGCTTTTTATTGGTTCCTTACATGGTTGTGTGATACGTACACTGCATTCAATTCATTTAATCTGAATGATGTCCCTCTCTGGCTTGTAACTCACGACCATTTAACTGAATTTCAACTCCATCTTCGACGAAAAATAGAGGATGGTGACATGGAGACTAGTTATGCAAGCACTATCTTGATTTACGTTAAGTCTCTATTTCAAAGTTTATTTCAGCTAGGACGTCTCTTAACTGATATTACTGATGATATTTCTGGTATTTCGTATGAAAGGTATCACTATCGTGAAATCCCATCCGATGAACAAATCGAACATCTATTTAAAGTAATACAAATATACTCACCCGATCCTTGTAAGTACGCTTTAGCATTCGAAATGATGCTGTATCTTGGACTCAGAAGGACTGAGGTATCCCAAATCCGTTGGGAAAATATAAATTTACATACAAATATCATTACGATCACAGGAAAGGGAGATAAAACGCATTCTCTTCCGATTCCGACTAAGATAGTCCAAAGACTCAGCCAAATATCGGCTTTACCTTCAGGTTATATTTTTTCACCTGTGCCAGAAAAATTTGCTCAGAGTCTTTATGAATATGTAAAGATGTTTTCATTGATAGCCGGTTGGAGTATTCATTCTGGGTTGCATTTACTTAGGCATACGATGCTTACCAAGCTTTCGTACAGACCAGACTGTCCGCCACAAATATTGAGGGTCTTAGGCAGGCAGAAAAATGCTGCAACCTCTGCCTTGTATGTTCACCGTAGTCAAGAAGAACTCCGTAATGCAACAAATAAAATTAACATTATCTTCTAGGCATGCAAAAAAGCCTTCGTGTAAGGTGATGATTACTTTAGTAGAATCACTAAAGCTCAAGCACCTTTCCGAAGGCGAATGTAGATAGATTAATCCCGTTGTCGGTTATTCTTTCATTGTAATACTCCCTCAGCCGCTTGGCAGGAGTCAACACACTAATAAATTAAATCTATTACATTTTACAATGAATTTCACCTATTTTCAATACAAGCAGATTAATAAAAATAAACAAGGGAGTGTACTAATTATGCCAATTGAGTTTCCCACATCACCGATGCAAAATCTTCGACTTAACATTCAACAACTTGTAGCTACATATGGAATTGACGGATTACAGGAAATTCTCGGCGAGTTTGGTTTAGGTGTTGACCCAACTAAGACACCCAATAATATAGAGGATATTTCCGGGGAAGCAGTAGAAGAATATTTTTTAAAATGTCCACGTTTTATTAGTCTAAGTCCAGATACTAGAACTACCTATAAATCTGAACTTACCCAGTTTTTTAAATTTTCAAAGCCCACCCCAACCTCAACTGCAACATTGAGGCAATTGGCAGAACCAAAGAATATCGTAGAATATCTTAACAAATATGAGCCGCGCTCGAATACAAGAGCAAAAAAGGCGTCATTCTTACGAACATTCTTTCGTACTACCTTAAAGCATTTCTTTAACGAAAAAATTGAAGAGATAAAGCCGTTACTTGAATTGAAAACTGATGAAAGTGATATCCCAAAAGCATTAAAAGTCGACCAGCTTCGTGAAGTTGTTCACTTGGCAGCAGCCAAAGGAAACGGGTTCAGAAACTTCACAATTATTATGACTTTCCTTAGTTCAGCTATACGGTTGAATGAACTTCTTCAATTGAAATTTGGTGATATCGATTCAGAACGTCAAATTATTCAAGTTGTTGCAAAGGGGAGAAAAGGTGCAAAAAGGCCAAGAACAATCAACTTATTAGGTCTCAGCATTCTAAAAAATTACATTAAATTCACTTACCAATCCCAAATTCATACTTTCACTGAGGAACAGCTGGATCAATTGCATGTATTCTCTACTGATGGGGGTAGAAGTGCAATGAGTCCAAGAAGTGTACAATACATTGTAAAAAATTTAATAAACATGGCAACCTCCATACCAAAAAAAATGAAGGACCAATACTCCGTACATACTTTTAGACATTGTTATGCTGTGTATGGTCTGGAGTCTGGAATTGACATTTATACTCTATCTAAATTACTTGGACACGAAAGTATCGAGACGACAACTATATATTTAAAGCTATTTGATGATCAGCTTAAAAGAGCAGTAGAAAACCATCCTTTCGCGAATGGATTAAATAAGGGGGATTCAAATGAGAGTTTTGCTTAATTCGCATTATTATCATGCGTGGGAAAACCATTGCAACCTTAGAGCTAAATCAAAAGAGAACTATATGTATGAATTACACAAATTCGAAACATTTTTATTAAATGAAGGGTTTACAGGTGTTCTCGATTTCGATAATTTTTTTCACTATCAGGATACGGAACAGTATTCACCGATAAACCAAAAATTTATTGATTCGTATTTTGATTATTTGAAGAACAAAGGTTACACGAATAGTGTCCTCTCCTCAAATGTATCAGCGCTAAAAAGCTTTTTTAAAATTCTTAAAAGCTTGAAAATGATTACACGAAATCCGGTTATATATTACAAAAATCCCTATCATAAAATTAAATACCGGGATAAATCTCTCTCTGAAGAGGAATGTTCATTGCTACTCGAGGCAGCTTTGAAGTTGGATCCATTTCACAGGCAGTATTACATAATCGTGCTGATGCTTCTTAATACAGGCCTGCGTAATAGCGAATTAAGGGAATTAACCATTTCACAAATCGATTTCGAACGGCAAATTATTTATGTTGACCGCGGTACAAAAACCAAAGCGAATACAGTCACAGTAAGCCAAAAATTATGTGATGAACTAAAATTCTTTGTAACTCGTTCATTTCATGAAGAGTGGCAGAAGTCAGGGAATGAAAATGTTTTTTTCGCTAAAAATAAGAAATTTACTAAAATTGGACTAAACAAGATTTTGAAGAAAATCAGCATTGTAGCAGGAGTTCGACCAATCACATGTCATTGGTTACGTTATACAATAGCATATCTGATGCAACTGAAAGGTATTGATACTCGAATAATTCAAAAACAGTTGCGACATCGTGATCACAAAACTACATTACATTATCTTTCTCAATTTTGCGAAGGGTTTGATTACTAGGGCATCCCTCTATGCCGCACGTTTGACGGGGCGGGGACAGGTGGTGCTGAAATTGAGCCCGATAGGGATTGAGGCCTGCCGCAATCGCCAAGCGCCTAATCATTTTACGAAAAACGTTCAGCAAACATATGGAAACTGATGGCTTTCAGGAAACACCGAGAGGCTCATCGTAGATAACGCGAGACGCTGCGGAGTGAGATCTCCATCTTCTTTATAATGCTCGTGCTCAGCCAGCGCGCGGTGTAGCTCTGCGAGACAGGAGTTCTTCTACCGCGCACTTGCCGAAGCGATGGAATAGACCGTGAAATCCTATACTCTCGCCGAGTTTGTACGAGGATAAAAAAATAAATGCCCTTCCAAGTTAATTGGACAGGGCATTCGTATCGTTGAATGGCATCAATTTTTAGCAGCTAAATGTCGCCACGCCATCTCAATATGAGACTCTTTAAATACTTTCTTTTTGCGTTCGTTCCATGCTCTAAAATGGTCAATTGCACGTTTTACATCGATCCTAGCATCCGGATGATGTTTAATAATCCAATCGGTAGTAGCCAGCAATTCAAGTCCGTATGGTGTTTCATAACCTTCGATTATTTGTTTAGTATCTTGAAGTCTTTTATCCGTTTTTTCATCGTTTAACTGTTTCAAAAACTCTTCAGCTTCTTTTGCTACTTCAGGTAACAAATAAATCTCTGCATCTCGATTTCGATCCCCATATCCCCTTAAATAGTGTCCCTCAAGTCTTTGAAGTACATGATTTAAATTATCTGCGTACGGTCCGTATTGGGCGCTTACAAATCTTAACTTTAATTCCTCACCACACTCTTGCAAAAAGTAGGCAAGTTTCTGTATTTCCAACAATGATAATTTATAGCCTGGGGCAGCATAAAGATTCATTAGCATAATGAGCAAAGCTCTAGCACGAGTTAACTTTGGCTTTTCAGTTCCAACACGCATTTTATCAGGCTCTGGACTTCCAATAGGTGGGTATACCATAAATAGAACATCAGGAACCTTCAATGCCGATTCCTCAATCATCGGTCTTACCAGTTCCCAGTCCAAACCGCCATTACCGCAACCTAAAGGAGGGATTGCGACTGATTTGATTCCATACTCTCGTATTTTCTCAACAAAATCGATTAATCCAGACTTTATGTCTTCGATCTTTGACTTTTCTTTCCAATGACGTTTAGTCGGAAAATTAATAATATATCGAGGATTAAACAAAGAACCAGTATCCACAATATACATTTTACCTGGCATAACCAAATTATTTTTGCACGCTTTTTCATACTCTTTAAAATTATCAGGAAAGGCTTGTTTAAATTGAAGTGCTATCCCCTTCCCCATAACTCCTACACAATTCACCGTGTTGACTAGAGCCTCGGCCCCAGATTCCAACAAGTTACCTTTTTTATACTCAATCACAATCTCACCACCTTAGTAGTACCATTCTCGCCGTACATTAACCGGTATATTAATTGATTTACTTTGTAAGACCTTTAGTCCCTGTTCTTGAAAGGTATCGCTAAACACACCAATTTCAATTACTGAGTTAATAGGAAAAAACTCAAAAGCCAGGAATTCAGCCTGACGTTTCCGCTTTCGGTCTGGATATTCTGTAGTATCACTCCAATAACGAGAGGTCATTATTCCCCAATCAATTTCTTCTAACTCACCAGGATCATTAAAAAAATCAGAATAACTCATGATCGCATGACCGTCGGTAAACACAAACGGAATCTTCTTTGAGATCACTAGTTGTACTGTTGATACGAGATATATAATTGGTTTTTGCCCACCTTGAAACTGCGGTACATTTCCTTGATTTATTGTAAACAGCATAGGGGATCGCGGCGCAAAGTAAAAAGGAACGTAATCGTGTAAATTACCGTACGGGGGCAAAGGAACTTGTTTTTCAAATCGTCTAGACTGAATTTGCTCATAAGCTATATTTACAAACGAATTTCCGGTTTTATTTAATTGATTAGTACAAATGAGACCATTATTGTTGAGTATCGAGTGTAAATTCTCGATGCTCGTTATATGATAAATAAATGTTGGATTCGGGACCATTTAGCTACACTCCAAGTCTGTTCACGTTAGAGTTCTTTATTCGACAAAAGATATAAATTCCCTCCTAACCAAACAAAGAATGTATGTTCGTATCCTTTTGATTGTATCCAATAATATTTGTTAAGTCAAACAAGCCGCGAATACTAAATTGATAACCTTAGTAAAGTACTAAAAAGAATTTACTCGAGATCATCCGAAATGTGAAGTTCTCGTTTACAAACATTACATTTGACAATAATATAAGTCCCAAGGCCCGATGGTATGAAGGTAAACGCAAACTTGGCCCCACTAACATCGACTGCTTTACACTGATCCCAATGATTGATTCTTTTCATCATTTCTTCACTAATCGTAAATGCAAATGAATTCCTTAAAATCATTACAACACTCCTCATCTCCACTCAGGATCACATCATACTTCTAACTAATTATGATGTGATTGTATAATACCTCTTACCCCAAAACCAATCTGATCAATTTCTTTCGAATAGGTTCTTAATCTTGTGTAGTGCATGAAAAAAAGCCACATGCTGCGATGTGACTTAATCAATAGGTTAAAAATACAATGCACACTTATGACATGAGAATCTCGTTCTCGATACAACGGGCAGCGAAGGTCGCGAGCTTGGTGCCTTTGCCCGTCTGGAAGCTTTCGATCGCCTTGATCAGGCCAATGGTGCCAATGCTGATGAGATCCTCAAGATCCTCACCGGTGTTGTCGAACTTTTTGACGATGTGAGCGACCAGCCTCAAGTTATGCTCTATGAGCAAATTGCGCGAATGCGCATTGCCTTCAGCCATCAACGCCAAATGCTTTGTCTCTTCTTCCTCCTTCAGAGGCTGAGGAAAAGCATTGTTCTTCACATATGACACGAGCAACGTAAGCTGTTTGATAAATAAAGCGATAGCCGTAAAAAATCCCATGCTCCGTACACCCCCAAGCTGAATGGCTCAGGCTTATGGTTAAGCCCTAGCGCGAAGTTTCGTCAGTTGTACAGTGTATGTGGGCGAAGGCCTATGTGTGCATGTACGGAGCGAATGATTCATTTTCCAATTGATGGTGTTATCCAAAAAACAACGTCCCGCCTAAAACCACCGTAATTGAGCATGGATATCAGCCAAATCGTCATGAAACCCCCAGCCAATTCCTTCCGTTTTGGAGACAACAGCCTCCAATCGCTCTTCGAATTCATCGAACAGCTCCACTGTCTCATCCTCATTCACCAAATCAATGATATCGACATACACGGAAGCCATACTATAGTAGAAGCGTTCATCAATATCACCGTAACATAAGGTGAACTCAACTCCCTTTTCGACATAAATCAGCTTCAATTCCAGACTGTACTTCTCGCTCCCGGTCAATTTTTTGAATTCCGATATCGCTTTTTTCGCTTCTTGAAGTCTTAGCTTTCCATGACCGCGTTCCGGGAAAAACTCATACTCGACCTTTTTGCGATACTCTTCAAACAGAGACTTTACCGCTTCAGCTCCCATTATTTGTACAGCAAGAAACTTCTCCATATCTTTACTAGCGCCAAAACAAGCCTTTACCAAATCGATCAATTGGTCGTTGTTCAGCTGCTTCAGATGTTTATTCAAGGTCGTTTTTGTAAGCTTCACCGGTTTGTTGCCATCTGATCGTTTACTAAATGATTTGGGCGTAAGGCTATCCTTTTGCATCTCAAGCTCCAGGTTTACTTTTTCACAGGAAAAATACTCAGGATCGAAACCCTCTCCAACCCATTCAATAAACTGGTCACCCTCAGGATGGTTAGGCGTACAAAGCACTTCCAGCATATGCTGATATCCATATGCCCCTCCTGCATCTTCCTTTGGACAACTGCGAGCTCCCCCTAGACATACCGGTGCCGAGTCAGATACGGAAGTATCCATCCTGAGCAACTCAATCTTATGCCGCCAATCATCTCCAAAATCATAAACATAGGTAAAAACCATATTTTCCTGATTCACATGCTTCTGAACGATTTCTCTTCGCGCATTCAATACTTCATCCTTCTCCATATCAGCCAATGTTGGATTGGGCAGCCCGATTACTTTGTCATTCACATAAAATTCGTACAGATGGTAATTTTCCCATCCCATAACAACCTGGATAATCTTGTGAAGCTGATGAAACGATACTTCCGGTTGAAATTGAAACTCTCTCCAAACCTTCGGTTCAATCTCATTGAGCTCAACTCTGCAAGTATAAGTCATGATCATGTTTCTCCTATCTGGAAAGCTAAATGAACTTCACCTAACGAATGATTAAGCTCCATACGATAAAATCACATCAATTAAAATATCGGCTGCAAGCGCTACCTGCTCCAGATCTACCCATTCATCCTCTGTATGCGCCTGGTCAATAGAGCCCGGGCCGAACACAACAGACGGAATGCCGACCATCGCTAATTTGCTGGCATCCGTGCCGTACGGAACGCCTAGTGTATGAACCTCTCCGATTCGCTTACACGCAGCTTTTGTAAGCTGCTGCACAATATCAGAGTCTGCGCTTGTATCGAGCGTATAATCCAGAACGAATGGTGGATGAACGATAACGCTCGCCCGATCGTCTCCGAGTTCCAGCTTGTTTAATTCGTCACAGAGCTCGCGCCATACTTGCTCACTATCCTCGCCCGGAATGGTACGGCGATCAATCTTGATTCTGCATCGATCCGGAATTGTATTAGGCGCTATGCCTCCCGCGATCTCCGTTACGCTCAATGAAGCAGCACCTACAAGCGGATGAGGCTGGGCTAGCAGGCGCGGAGTTACGACTTCTCTTATATGAGTGATTACTTGAACCATTGCATCAATGGCGCTAACTCCCTCGCTAGGTCGGGAGGAATGGGCGGCTATGCCGACCGTCTCGATCTCGCAGCGGACAACCCCTTTGTGAGCAATAACGGCATGCAATCCGGTCGGTTCACCGACGATGGCCCCACTGAATCTCTCTTTTATTTGCAAAAGGTCCAATACGCCTTGATAGTGGACCTCCTCATCCACCGTAGCCGCGATATAGACAGGAATATGTGGAACTTTATCATTCTCCACGCACCACTCTATAGCTGCCAGCATCGCAGCCAGAGAGGCCTTCGTGTCACAGGCGCCCCGTCCGTACAGCTTGCCATCTTCAATTACAGCAGCGAACGGGTCAATAGTCATGTTGATCGTCTGCACTGTATCCATATGCGCTTCAAGCAACAATCCCGGCGAATGGCTTCGCTCTCCGGGCAGCATGCCGATAATGTTGGGACGATCCGTCTTCACTTCACGGCGTTCAACGGTTAAGCCAAGCCGATGGAAAAACCGCTCCACATAATCAGCTACTTCAAGCTCTGGCACGCCTCCCTCGAAGCTAGGGTTAACGCTAGGAATTTGAACCAATTCCCTCAATATATTCGTCGTTCGAGTGGCGTCGATTCTATTTTTCATCACATGGAGCCGCCTTTCTTCATGGAGTATCCTTGGAGTATCAATCAAAAGGCATCTTTCTTAGCAAAGCGAGTTATAGTTCAATGCACATTCAGTACTTCAATTAGTAATTACAGCCTCTCGCATCGGTTTTAATCTGGCCGACAATCTCTCCGCTGCGCACTGCATATACATGATCGTTTAAATTCGGGATGACGCAGGAGTGATTGGGAATAATCTCTATCCGATCTCCAATAGATAGGCTGACTTGTGCCGGGTCATAACGCAACATGCCATGCTCTTCATTTAAAGAAGCGATCATAAGATCAGGCTGTCCGACGATCATGCCGAAGCCGTCCGTATGATGGGAACGATCGCTGGTCAACGTTTTGGTTCCAGCGTCAATGGTCGCCATACCCGGCAGCGGCATGCTGATGACGGTTGCGATTACCCGCAGCGCGCAATCCTCAGGCTCTGCCAAGCCCATGCTGACTGCCGACACGTCATTGTACAAATAATTGCCCGCGCGCACTTCTGTAATGCCTTCCGCATGCTCGCACAGTTTCGATGTTGGCGTCGAGCCGGAGCTAACGATCTCTACCGAAATTCCCGCATCGCGAAGATCGCTCACCACGCCGCGAATGATCTCTGCTTCCTCGCGTACAGCAGCCTCCAGCGCATCGGCCGTATGATTCCGATAGACAAGGCCGAAGTACGCCATGATGCCAACTATTTCAATGCCCGGCAGCTCTTGAATCCGGCGTGCGAACGCCACAATATCCTCACCCGGTTGTCGTCCGCCGCGATGCAGGCCGCCATCAAGCTCGATCAGTACGCGAAGGGGCTTACCTGTCCGCTCGCCGACAGCAGACAAGCCAAGCGCCGCTTCCCAGCTATCGACAGTAACCGTCACACGGATGCGTCGATGCAAGTGCTCCAGCCGCTCCAGGTTCCGATCGCCGACAATCGCAAGAGCGACTAGAATATCGTCTATTCCGCCAGCCGCGAACACCTGTGCCTCGGACAACTTGGCTACTGTAATACCGACGGCTCCTGCAGCAAGCTGCTTGCGCGCGATCTCCAATGATTTATGCGTCTTGATATGCGGACGATGACGGATGCCATGCTGGGCCAGCTTCTCCGCCATTCGTGCAATATTGCGCTCTGCTGCATCCAGATCAATAAACGCATAAGGCGTCGGTGGATTGCGGTCAAACTTTGGTAAACTTGGTGCTGCTATATGATCTTTCATCTCTTCTACTCCTTTTGATTAAGGTATCTCTATCTCTACTCGTGCGCCAGCCAGCGGTATGGCGAAAATCCTTGTAAAAATATCATATCTTCTAGGTTGTACAAGTAGTTTATCCCTTCACCGCTCACCCGGCAAGCCGCTTAAGACAAACCGTTGGACAAGCAGCGTGAGTTTCAATGCTCTATCCCTCATGCAATTTCGAAAAGCATAAAAAATCAGGAAATATCCTTCAAGTATTTTCTATAAATCCAAAATACCCCCTATTCATCTCGGGACATCTTCTATATGATTAAATTAAATACTTTATTGAAGGAGATACATACCATCATGAAAAAAATGACGCTATTAATGACACTATTATTTGTCCTTAGCAGCAGCTTGGCCTCTGCCCACCCGGGAAGAACAGACTCCTCCGGCGGACATACGTGCCGCACGAATTGCGAGAAGTGGGGACTGGAATACGGCGAATATCATTATCATAACGGAGGCGGCAAGGGCTCCTCCTCTACTTCATCGACCTCTTCTAAAGCGGCTGATACCAGAAGCGCGGAGGAAGTCGAAGCGGACGGCTATATTTGGAACGGGGACCAAAATTTCAAGAAGGGCAGCTATTACAATGCCTTATATTATTATTTAAAAACTAAGGATACAGGATACAGCTGGAAAGTAAATGAGTCCAATCAATCGACTGCCGCCAAAAAAGTCGCAGAACAAGCAAAAGCCTTCTACGAATCTGACCAGCTCGATAAAGCCAAGCAGCATTACGAGCTGATAGGCCAGGATGCAGCTTTTAGCCGAACGTACAATGTTCCTGCCAATCTCCAGCTCATTCAGGAGCGACAGGCTTTTCTTAACGCATTTGTTCATGCGCGCTGGTATTACAATCAGAAGAACTATGTCAATGCCGTCCTCATCGCCGACAAAAAAATGAAAGAAGGACTCGCAAAAAACAATCATGCCGTACAGTTCATGAAAGATGCCGCTCTTAAACTCTCGCAGCAAGCTTACAGTGCCTTTGCAAGCAAAGACTACGAGAACGCCCTTAAGCGCTACAATGTATTGGCAAATGCAGAGCACGCCCCTGCAGATTTGAAAGAAGGCGCAAGGAAAAACGCCATCATTACAGAGCGGCGCATGAACGAGTAGGACGTTCCCCCATCCCTCTATCCGACAAAGAAAACAAGCTGGCTCCGGTTCTGTACCGGCTCCAGCTTGTTTTCTTTTCGAGACATCATTGTATTTGTTCACCGAAACGACTATTCCTCTAGAAGACGGCCATCATCATGCCATTGACCGTATATTTTGTTCAATCGGGTATGCTCAATAAACTTATCTAACCGTGACGCATATAAGGCTGCATCACTTTTGACCGACTGAATGTTATCCATTCTAATTCTGACATATAGCCCGGGCAGTGCCTGAAAGTTGCGATAGAGCTCTTCGTCCTGCTCCAGTCTCTTCAGAATCTCCTCATGTATGACGAATGAATTCGGGTCCATCTCCGGCAAAACTTTGTTCCCTGCTTCTGTCATTAAGCCTAGCCGTGCCAGGCGCCGAACACGCTCCTTGTTCAGCTCCGTCCAGTTGCTATTTTTCCGCCGGGGAGTGAAACGCTGGCACTTTTGGTTTTCATCTATCCGCTTGCGTGTACTGTCAATCCAGCCAAAACAAAGCGCTTCTTCTACCGTATCCAGATAACTGATCGGATCGTTTTTTGCTGTGACTAACCAACAATACGCCTCTGATTGATGATGCTCGCTTAACCACTTCCGCCATTCTTGACGAGTATACACCCGTACGGCATTATCGATTATCATGAACTCCCTCACTCTTCTGTTGTAGTTTCTCCAAACGTTAACGCATGGGGTATTGAATTCCTCTTCTCTATTCCAATTATATCCCCCTAACACTGACATCTATTTGTCAGTATTTCCTTCCTTTTTCTTAAAAGTCTTCTTGGGGGTTGCTGAGAGTGAATACTTCGCTCAGACCGGGTCTTTCTATTACGCTGTGTTTGTAAATATTGTTGCTTTTTCATATAAAATTGAGCATCCCTTGCTTTCTGGGATAATATAGGATAAAATAAGAACATACGTTCTTATTACACTTTAATAATCTGGAGGGCTCCGAAATGATTAGCTTAGGCAAAGAAACGATTCATCGGTATCAAGCACTTATAGAGTGGACGGATACATTACGTGAGTTGGATGATAACATTTGGGTAACTCCAATCGCCGAAGGGAAAGCAACCGTTGCAGGAATCATTTCGCATCTTAAAAATTGGGACAATTACCTTATCCATACGATTATCCCAGCCATCAAAAATGGCGACGGAATGGTCTTTCCGGATTTCGATTCGTTCAACCAAACAGCTTATGAATACGCCCGTTCAGGCATTTCTAAAAATAGTATACTCGATGAATTCAAGCAAACCCGTCTTCAGTTGATTGAGCTGCTGTTGACAGAGCCAGACGTTGCTACTAAGCATGTACCCGCAAACGGCGTAGAAAATTGCCCACATACAGGTATTCCCTACTCATTGCTCTACATCATTCACGAATTTATTGAACATGACAATCATCATAAAAATCAAATCTTATCGGTAATTTGATTCTTTCGGATGTCATTAAAGGATTTGCGGCAATCGGCACAGAGGTATCGTTGGCGATCCATTTCGCTTTACGTTGCGGCTGCTGCAATGAACATGAAAGGGTGAAGCCTTTTGGGATTACTGCATCATATCGAGATTTACGTATCCGACCTGAAACGTTCGGCTGAATTCTGGGGGTGGTTTCTGACAGAGCTTGGTTATACACCCTATCAGCAATGGGAAGAAGGTCGTAGTTGGAAATTCGGAGATACTTATCTTGTATTTGTTCAAGCAAAAGAAAAGCACTTGGACGTGCCCTACAATCGTTGTCGGGTAGGACTGAACCATTTGGCATTCCATGCAATTTCGAGAGAACAAGTGAATGAGTTGACTGTACAGGTTCGTGCCAAGGGAATGAACCTGCTATACGAAGATAAGCATCCTTTCGCAGGCGGAGAAAATGATTATGCTCTGTTTTTCGAAGATCCCGACCGAATAAAGGTCGAGTTAGTAGCCCCTTAAAGTGTCTCTACGCACTTTACATACATCTACAACAACAATTTTCACGAGAACAGCCTTCTTTTAAACGTTAAAAGAGACATAGAAGAACAAGGCGCAGCCATGATCGGCAGCGTCTTGTTCTTTTCTTATCTGATCAAGAGATAGCCCGATCGCCCTCCTGTTCTACATATACTAATTGAGCCGCTTCGCTCAGCAGCTCAAAGGCGCGAATGCGCTTCTCCGGATGGCGGATCGGAGCAAGCAGAATAAGCTCAGACACGTTCAAGCGCTCAGCCTTTCGCTTCAACTCGCGCCATACTGACTCACCGGTTCCTTTTGTAAGATGCGGCTGCTTCACTTCAATTGTATACGGCTCCGTCGACTGCTTCTCGAATTGCTCCGCATGCTCCAGAGTGGCAACTGTGATGGTGCGCCCGCTTTCCAAATGAATCTTGATCAGCTGCACGTCGCTGGCAATTGCCGCTGCCTCCTCCTCCGTATCCGCGGCAATAACGGATAACGCCACCAGCGGCAGCGGCTCCGAGCCGCGAACCGAGATGAAGGCATCACGATAAGCATTCAACGCTTCTTCCGCCGCATCCTCATCCCCTGTAATAAATAAGGAGAAGACGTATGGCAATCCGAGCCTGGCAGCTTGCCTCGCGCTTTCAACAGACGTGCCAAGAATGAAGAGATCAGCGGGAACAAGCGGGATCGGCGTGGCCTTTAATCCATGCAATGGATGGCTCTCCTCCAGTGAATCCGTCAAGAAGCGGTCCAGCTCCTCCAGCTTTTCCGTCAAGTCAGGCAAGGAGCCGTCGTTGCTCTGCCGGAGCGCCTGTGCGGACTTGGGCAAGCCACCAGGCGAACGCCCGATGCCAAGGTCCACCCGGCCGGGTGCCAGCGACGACAGCACGTTGAAATTTTCCGCTACTTTATACGGACTGTAATGCTGGAGCATGACACCGCCGGAGCCTACACGGATCCGCTCCGTGCTTGCCAGCAAATATGAGATAAGCACCTCCGGCGACGATCCCGCCACGTGGGTGGAATCATGATGCTCCGACACCCAAAAACGATGATACCCCAGTTGCTCGGCCTGCTGCGCCAGCCTTACGGTGCTTCTTAACGCTTCCGAGCCTGTGTCTCCTTTATCGATGGGACTTTGATCCAATATGCTTAATCGTACAGCCATCTTGCAGCCTCCTTGTGCCTTATGTTGATCTGATCGCAAAGATGCGAGCAAGCCGCCCTCGCAAGTAGGACGGCTTTGCCGCTAGTTTCTAGCTTGATTTTCTTGTTTTTAGAATCCCGCTAATGCCTAACTTAATCTCTTTTGTTTTTCTTGTTTCTCTTGTTTCCTTACCCTGTTTCCTTAAAACGCCGGCACAACCGCTACGCCGTACTTCTCTTCAATAAACTTCTTCACTTCTGGCGAAGTGAGCGCTTCGTCTAGCTTTTTGATCTCATCGCGGTTCTCGTCACCCTTGCGTACGACAATGATGTTGGCATACGGGGAGTTCGCATTTTCGCGGAACAGCGCAGACTCCGGATCGATCTTCGCTTCCAGAATCAAGTTGGTATTGATGATGGCGCCGTCCAGATCCGGCAGCGCACGCGGCAGCGTCGCGGAGTCGGCTTCGATAAACTCCAGCTTAAGCGGATTGTCGATAATGTCCTTCGGCGTCGCTTCATAAGTTGTCAAGCCATCGCGCAGCTTGATCAGCCCTTGCTCCTGAAGCAGCACCAACGCACGATATTCATTGGACGGATTGTTCGGAATGCCGATTTTGGCGCCTTCCTTGATCTCATCCTTTGACTTCAGCTTGTCGGAGTAGAATCCGATTGGCTCAACGTGTACCTTCGTCGTCACGGCAAAATCATAACCCTTCTCACCCTTGATCGAATCGAGGTAAGGCACATGCTGGAAGAAGTTCGCATCGATCTGCTTCTCATGCAGCGCCGGATTCAGCTGACCTTCATCGTCGAATACAACCACTTCAAGGTCGACGCCCTTCTCCTTAAGCGACGCCTTCACCTGATTCAAAATCTCGGCATGCGGGACAGCAGCGGAGCCGACCTTAAGCGTTACGTTTCCCTTATTGCCTCCTGCCGCTTCTGACGGCCCCGGCTCATTGCCTTTATCCTTATTGCCCGAAGAGCAGCCCGCCGCCAGGATGGCAAGAGTGAGCATGAGAGCAACTACTGTGATAGATTTGATTTTTTTACGTTTCATAAGAATGACCTTCTTTCATGTAATTGGATTCGTAGATTGCCACAACTATGTATCTCTCCCTGCGGGCGCTGGAGACGGATCATAGAATGGATAAATAGGATTGCTTTATTCCCTTTTGAACCGCCGCTGCTGAATGCTTCGGGCAGTCAAATCCCCCGTCCATTGAATAATCTGAACGAGCAAAATAATAACGAGTACAGTCGCGAACAGAATATCCTCCCGGAACCGCTGATAGCCGAATCGGATGGCCAAGCTGCCCAACCCGCCCGCGCCAATCGCTCCGGCTACCGCGGTAAATTCCGTAATGGCAATGACAGCAATCGTCGCCGCCCGCACAAGCGCAGGCAATGCCTCCGGTATGAGCACCCGGAAGATGATAGTGACAGGTGAAGCGCCGACCGACTTCGCCGCCTCGATCTTGCCCCCGGCAACCTCCTTGAGCGAGTTCTCGATTATTCGCGCCAGGAATGGGGCCGCGCCGATCGACAAAGCGACGATAGCCGCTTTTGGTCCAAGCGAGGTGCCGACGATGAATCGCGATACGGGCAGCAAAATGACAATCAGAATAATAAATGGCAAGGAGCGGACCGTATTAATAATGAAACCGATCACTTTGTTCAGAATCGGGATCGGCAGAATGCCGCCTCTCTCCGTCACGACCACCGTAATGCCAAGCGCCAGGCCTATGGCGAGGGCGAACAATGACGACCAGAACACCATATACAGCGTCTCCAGCAGTCCCGTCCATAACAAATCGATTAGATCGTCCCTCATATGCCTGCACCCTGTCCCTCTACCAAAAACCGATTGGCGTAATAGTTTTGTACAATATGAACGAACCGCTTCGATGTGGCGCTTTCCGGCTGTATAAAAAATTTATCTACTGTACCCGTCTCTACGATTCTTCCGCCTTCTATCACTGCCATCCGGTTGCAAATATGCTGCAACACATCAAGCTCATGCGTAATGAGTACAATCGTCAGCTTCAGCTTGCGGTTAATATCCTTCATCAGCTCCAGAATAGAATGCGTCGTCTCCGGGTCAAGCGCAGACGTCGCTTCATCGCTAAGCAGTACATCGGGATCATTGGCCAGCGCCCGTGCGATGCCGACGCGCTGCTTCTGTCCCCCGCTCAGCTGCGATGGGTACATTCCCGCCTTATCGGACAGCTGCACCAGCTCCAAGATGTCCGTTACGCGGTCGCGAATTTCGGCTTTGCTCTTCCCCGCCACCTCAAGCGGGAAAGCGACATTACCGAAGACCGTTCTGGAGTCCAGCAGATTGAACTGCTGGAAGATCATCCCGATCTTCTGACGCGCTTGCCGCAGCTCCTTCCCCTTCAGCAGCATAATATCCTGGCCGCCGACGATGATGGAGCCCGTATCGGGCTCCTCCAGTCGATTTAAGCAGCGAATCAGGGTTGATTTTCCAGCGCCGCTAAAGCCGATAATACCGAAAATATCTCCCCTGTCGATATGCAGATCGATTCCGTCAAGCGCCTGTATAGTAGCTCCTTTAGTCGTAGAATAGCTCTTGCTCAGTTGTTGTACTGTAATCATGCATACCTGCCTCCACCCTGCCCTCAGGCTTGGCTGGCCGGCACTTGCTGGCTTAGCTCGATCGCCTGCTTCAAATCTTCAATAATATCCTCTATCGCTTCCGTTCCGATCGACAGTCGGATCAGTCCCGGCGTAACACCTGCCGCCTGCTGCTCCTGCTCCGACAACTGCAAGTGCGTCGTGCTGGCCGGATGGATAATAAGCGACTTGGAGTCGCCGACATTGGCCAAGTGGGAGAACAGCTTCACGTTATGGATAAGCTGCTTGCCAGCTTCCACGCCTCCTTTGATGCCGAATGCTAGAATTGCTCCTTGCCCTTTTTTCAAATATTTTTGCGCCAAGCTGTAGGAAGCGTGCGACTCCAGCCCCGGATAGCTGACCCACTCTACATCGGGATGTTCTTCCAGATAACGAGCCACCGCCAGCGCGTTCACGCTATGGCGTTCCAGTCTGAGGTGCAGCGTCTCCAATCCTTGCAGCAGCAGGAAGGAATTGAACGGAGACAAGACAGCGCCGATATCTCTCAGAAGTTGAACCCTCGCTTTTGTGATATAAGCCAGCTCCTTGAACACTTCCGTAAACACGACGCCTTCGTAGCTCGGATCCGGCTCCGTGAGCCCCGGAAACTTGCCGCTCGCTTCCCAGTCGAACTTGCCGCCGTCAACGATAATCCCGCCAATCGAAGTGCCGTGCCCGCCAATAAATTTGGTGGCGGAATGGACAACAATGTCTGCGCCATGGGCGATGGGCTGAAGCAGGTAAGGGCTCGGGAACGTATTGTCCACGATAAGCGGAATGCCGTTGTCATGCGCCGCTTCCGCGACGGCTTCGATGTCCAGCACATCCCCCTTCGGATTGCCGATCGTCTCTGCGAAGATGGCCTTCGTATTGCTGCGGATCGCTTTGCGGAAGTTCGCGGGATCCGACGGATCGACGAAGGTAACGTCAATGCCGAACTTCAGGAAAGTAGTGGCGAAGAGGTTGTACGTCCCTCCATACAGACTTGCCGAAGATACGATATGATCCCCCGCTCCTGCAATGTTGAAGATCGAGTAGGCAATCGCCGATTGACCCGATGCCGTAGACAAGGCGCCTGCGCCGCCCTCCAGAGCAGCCACTCTACGCTCGAATACATCCGTCGTCGGATTGGACACGCGGGTATAAATATGTCCGAATTCCTTCAGCCCGAACAAATTCGCTGCATGCTCCGTGTCCCGGAAGCCGTACGATGTCGTCTGATAGATCGGCACCGCTCTTGCCAAGGTAGCGGGATCAAGCTCTTGCCCTGCGTGTACAGCCAGTGTCTCAGGACGGAAGTTTTGTTCGTCTGCCATGTTCAACACTCTCCTCATAATAGTTATGGGTTGAAACAAAAAAAGGAGATGCAACTGAACAAGCAGCAGCATCTCCGGTTATCCGGTAGAATAATATTGAGTATTCATACCTATTTAGTTGGACTTATGAACACAGTATAGGCCAGCTTCCCGGATTCGTCAATATTTCAAAAAAATTTTATTTGAAACAATCCTTTGAAAATTAGGATTGACGCAGGAATGACACCGTGTTAAATTATTTTTCAATAAATCTTATGCGATTAATAGGATATAAGGAGTGGACAGCATGACAGCAAAACGTCAAATTAAACTATCGGCCTATCTGGTCGGAACCGGCATGCACACCGCCTCGTGGCGGCTGCCGGGAGCACAGCCCGGCTCCAGCATCGACATCGACTACTATAAGCGGCTGGCGCAGACGGCCGAGCGAGGCAAGTTCGATATCGCCTTCCTGGCAGACAGCCTTGCTATTAACGAAGTATCCCATCCCAACATTCTGAACCGCTTCGAGCCCATTACGCTCATCGCGGCTCTGGCCGGAGCTACATCGCATATCGGTCTGGTCGCCACCGCGTCCACCTCCTATATCGAGCCGTTCAATCTCGCAAGACTGCTCATGTCGGTCGATCATATCAGCAAAGGGCGAGCGGGTTGGAATATCGTCACAACGCGTGATCTCTCCGGCAATACAGCCCGAAACTTCGGTGCAGAGGAGCATCTGGAGCACAGCTTCCGCTACCAGCGCGCAGCCGAATTTCTGCAAGTCGTGCGCGGACTATGGGATTCCTGGGAGGACGATGCTTTTGTGCGCGACAAGGAATCCGGTGTGTTCTTCGATCCGCAGAAATTGCATCGCATTCAGCATAAAGACGAGTTTTTCGCGGTGGAAGGCCCGTTGAATATCGGCCGTTCGCCGCAGGGCCATCCCGTCCTGGTACAAGCAGGTACCTCGGATTCAGGCCAGAGCTTCTCTGCTCAGGTTGCAGAGGTCATCTTCTCAATCAAATACAACTTTGCGGACGCTGAGCAGTTCTACCGTTCGTACAAGGGTATTGTAGCGGATGCCGGACGCAACCCGGAGGGGGTCCATATCCTGCAAGGCTTCTCCCCGATTATCGGAAGCACGGACGCAGAAGCTCAGGAGAAGCGGAAGCAGCTGGAGTCGTTCATCAGTGAAGAGACCGGTATCAGCTTCCTCACCGATTATTTCAAGGATATCGACTTTACAGGTTATACACTAGACGCCCGCGCTGATGAGCTGGGACTTGGCAAGCTTCAGCTTGCCAAATCGGATTACCGCAAGCATCAATTAGTCATCGAGCGGGAGAACCCGACGCTGCGAGAAGTGTACTCCTTGCTTACTGGCGCATTCAGCGGTGAGGATTGGGTTGGCCCGCCGGAGAAGATCGCCGATACGATGGAGCGATGGTTCAGCGGCGGGGCAGCCGACGGCTTTATGCTGATGGCGCCCTCCCTGCCCGACGGGCTGGAGGACTTCGTCGACCAAGTCGTTCCGATCCTTCAAAAACGCGGACTATTCCGCACAGAGTACGAAGGAGCGACGCTTCGCGAGCATCTGGGCATCCCCGTTCCGCCTAATCGTTTTACAAGTATCCATGCCTAATACAAGAGGCTGGCTTGACGCTTCGGCGAAGAGTCAGCCATTTGCTTTTGGCCATTCTCATGGCGCACAGCGCCAGCCTTATTCTTCTTTTGGCCATGCATATCAACTCTTCACTTCACTATCAATATACTCTCTCCGCTAATGCTCCCATGTTCCTTCTGTTTCAATCCACACAGCTCCCGGCAACAAGCAGAGGCTGCGCCGGGCTTTTATCCCAGCGCAACCTTGGTCTCCCCATAATCCAGCCCTTCATCCACCGGATAGAGATGGCAGCGGACTGTTCTTGACTCTCCCATACCGATTATCGGCGGCGTTTCCCGTCTGCAGCTATCCCTCACATAAGGACATCGCGTATGGAAGGAGCAGCCCTCCGGAATTGACAATGCGTCCGGAATTTCCCCCGTGAGCAGCCGACGCTCCGACCTCTTCCCGCGCTGTTCCGACGGAATCGCCGAAATCAGTGCTTGCGTATAGGGGTGGAACGGAGCATGATATAAACCCTCCACATCCGCGATCTCCACCAACTTGCCCATATACATGACAGCTACACGGTCGCTCATGTAATGAACGACGTTCAGATCGTGGGAGATGAACAGATACGTAAGCCCATATTGCTTCTGCAGATCCTTCAGCAGGTTCAAGATTTGTGATTGAACAGATACATCTAGGGCCGAGACCGGCTCGTCCAGAATGAGAAATTCGGGCTTCAGCATCAAAGCCCGCGCAATGCCGATCCGCTGCCTCTGCCCGCCGCTCAGCTCATGGACGTATCGACGCGCATAGGACGAATTCAGTCCAATCGTCTCCAGCATGGCATCGACCTGCCGCCTCCGCTCCGCCTTGTCGCCCAGCTTGTGAATACGCAGCGGCTCCTCCAGCAAATCAGCAATCGTAAACTTAGGGTTCAGCGACGCATAAGGATCCTGGAACACATATTGAATCGCCTTTCGCATCGTCTTGGATTCCCGGCCCCGAAGCAAGGACAGATCTCTGCCCCGATACGTGATATTTCCAGCAGACGGCTGCAAGAGCCGCGCCGCCATCCTCCCCGTCGTCGACTTGCCGCAGCCGCTCTCGCCGACTAGACCAAGCGTCTCGCCGGGCATGATAGTCAAGCTCACATCATGCACCGCATGAACTTTCTTTTTGGCCGCACCAAACCCGGCTCCGTCATACGTCTTGAACAGCCCATTCAGCTCGATAAGCGGTTCATCATGATGCTTAGACATCCATCTCCCTCCTCTCTCCCGATGCCAAAAAGCAGCGAACCGCATGCGAACCGCCTCTGTGTTCAAGCGCTGGCATAGCGTCCAAGCATATCGCTGCCGCATGAGCGCATCGGGACTGGAACCGGCAGCCTTCGCCCCGGTCGTGCAAGGAAGGGACCGTGCCAGGTATCGCATACAAGCGCATCCCCTTCTTCTCCGGTTTCGGAATCGACTTCATTAGTCCAATTGTATAGGGATGCTGCGGCGATTCGAACAGCTCCTCCACCGTGCCTTGCTCTACGATCTGACCCGCATACATAACTGCTACCCGATCGCACAGCTCTGCAATGACGCCCAGATCATGGGAGATGAAGAGAATGGATGTCTGCTCCTCTTCCCGGATGCGGAACAGCACATCCAGAATTTGCGCCTGGATCGTCACATCAAGCGCAGTTGTTGGCTCATCAGCAATAAGCAGCTCCGGTTCGCAGCACAAGGCGATCGCGATCATGACTCGCTGCCTCATGCCCCCGGACAACTGATGGGGATAGCTCGACAGAATCGCTTCCGGGCGGGGCAAGCCGGTCCGGCGAAGCCATAAAACGGCTCGCTCCCTGGCTTCCCGTCCGCCTAGCTTCAAGTGTAGTCGGAGCGATTCCGTCAGCTGCTCCCCGATCGTAAGCGTCGGATTAAGCGAGGTCATCGGATCTTGGAAGATCATCGACATATGTTTGCCGCGCATACTCCGAATTTGACGTTGCGATGCCTGATGCAGGGATTGGCCGTTCAGCCGTAGCTCACCTCCGCCCAGCTTCAGGGCACTTGGCAGCAAGCCCATAATGGACAGCGACAACACACTCTTGCCGCAGCCGGACTCGCCGACTATGCCGACGATCTCTCCCCTGCCGACCGTCAGATCGATGCCTTCAATGACAGGCCGCGAAGAAGACTTTACGTTCACGCTTAGGTTCCGAACCGCCAACAACTCATCTTCATCGCGCTCCCCCGCTTCAGGAAGGCGACAATTCCGCTGCTGGGATGAAGGTTCCGGCTCTATGGCCTTTTTTACCCAATCGGTCAATAGCGGCATTCCAGCTTCCCCCTTACGTTTTTTTGTCGCGAAGATCGCGGAGACCATCACCCAGCAGATTGAATCCCAGCACCGTCAACGCGATGAAAACCCCCGGAGCAAGCGCGAACCAAGGGGCTTTCCCAATATAGCTCTGAGATTCGCTTAACATGCGGCCCCAGCTGGGATCTGGCGGTTGAACGCCAAGCCCGAGATAGCTCAGGGCCGCTTCAACGAGAATCGCGGTCGAGAAGCTGAGCGATGCGGCTACAATGATCGGTGAAACAATATGCGGCATCACATGCCTCAGGATAACGGTCGCATGGCTCGCGCCCAGTCCACGCGCGGCAACCACGAACTCCGCTTCCTTGTACTGGAAGAAGCCGCTTCGAATCACTCTGGCGAAATTCGGCACAGATAAGACGCCAATGGCGATCATCGTCTGGAACAGATTCGGCTCGAATACCGTCACCAGAATTAAAGCAAGCAAAATACCCGGAAAAGCAAGCAGCGCATCGATCATCCTCATCAGCACTTCATCCGTCCAGCCGCCTAAGTAACCCGCGGTCGCCCCAATGATAAAGCCCGCCACAAGGCCGATCGTAACAGCAACAGCCCCCACTAGAAAGGCGGTCTTCGACGCCTCCATCACCCGGCTGAAGATATCCCTGCCGAAGTTGTCGGTGCCGAACCAATGAAGAGCACCCGGGGACTGCAAGCGGCCTGCTATATTCATTTCGTTCACATCATACGGCACGTACAACAGACTGACGGCCGCCATTGTGCCCAGCAGAGCGATAATGGCTAATCCGAGACGCATCGTTAGAGTCGATTTGGATTCCATAGTCGCAACTCCCTTTACTTAAGACGTATTTTGGGATCCAGCCACCGGTAGGACAGATCGACCACAAAATTAATAATGATAACGGTAAATGCAATCAGCAGCACCATCCCCTGGACAAGCGGATAATCCCGATTGCCGATGGCAGTCATCAGCAGCCGCCCCATACCCGGAAGCGTGAAGACGCCTTCGATGACGAGACTGCCCGCCAATATTTCGCCAAAATTGATGCCCACGACCGTCACGACCGGTATAAGCGCATTGCGCAGCACATGCTTGTAATACACGTTGGCATTCGACAGTCCCTTGCTTTTGGCCGTTCTGACATAGTCCTCGTTCATCTGCTCCAGCATCGTCGTGCGCAAGTAGCGAACTACGATTGCAATTTGCGGCACAGCCAGCGCGATGGCAGGCAGCGTAAGCGACTTCAGCGCCAGCCAAGCATTCTCCGACCAGGGCACAAATGTACTGACGGTGAACCACTTCAATGTGAGGCCAAAGACCAAGATGAGGACGATGCCCATCCAGAAGGACGGAATCGCAAGGCCGAGCTGCGAAGTGAGGGAGATGAACAAGTCGGCGAATCTCCCCCTTGCCCTTGCCGCTGCGATGCCAAGCGGCAGCGCAACCAGCAGCGTAATAGCCAGCGACATGGCAGCCAACGAAAGGGTGACCGGAAGACGGCTGGCGATCAGTGACAGCACCGGCTCCGAGAAACGGATCGAATGCCCGAAGTCGAGCTGAATCACTCCGCCCGCCCACCGAAAAAATTGCAGATGAAGCGGACCTTCAATCCCGAGCTTTTGCTCCAGCTCGCTAATCTGCTCCTGGCTGGCTTCCATCCCGAGAATCGCGCTGGCCGGATTGCCCGGAATAATGCGGAACGCGAAAAACGTCAGCAAAAGCACAAACGCCAAAGTCAGCAGGAGCGTAAAACTTTTTCGCGCCCAATACATCCTCGACTCTCTCCTCTATCGTCCAGGTCCCGCCTCACCTTTGCGATACGGGACCTATGAACGGAATTGATTTCGATGATTAATTCGTCCAGTACACCGTAGACAGATCCTGCACGTAAAGCGGGTATTGCTTGTAGCCCGCCAAATTTTTCTTGAGCGCGACATTCAGGTAAGGGTCCATGATGTATACGGCGGCTGCTTCCTTAGCAAGCTCTGTCTGCAAATCCTTAAACAGTGCGGTCCGCTTCTCCTGATCAATCTCGGTCACAGTTGCGCGAAGCGTCTCGTCAAAAGTCGGGCTGTTGTATTTGAATAAGTTGTTCGGCGAATCCGACAAATACTTGTTCAAGATATCGTAAGGATTCAGCTTGCCATCGAAGCCGATAATCGTCGACTCGTAGTCGTGTCCCTTGTAGATGCGCTCCAGCCATACCGCCCACTCCACTGGCTCGATCGTCACCTTGATGCCAACCTTGGACAGCTGCTGGGCGGCGACTTCGGCAGTAGCAACGTGGAAGGCATAGTTGGACGGAACGGATAGCTTGACGGAGAAACCGTCGGCATAGCCTGCTTCAGCAAGCAAACCCTTCGCCTTTTCTACGTCATATGCGTAATAATCCTCCAGCCCTTCCTGGAAGTACTGGGCCATAATCGGGCTTAGATGAGAGCCCAGCTTGATGCCGTTACCGAGCGCAACGCCCTCAATCAGCTCATCCTTATTGATTGCATGGTTGACCGCTTGGCGCACCCGAACATCGTCGAACGGCTTTTTCGCGATATTGTAGATGAGCACCTGCACCAGATTTTGCGGTCCGCTTACGCCTTGGAATTCGTCGCCAAGCTCCTCCAGCTTCTCTGTGCCAATACGCGGGAAAATATCGGCCTCACCCGACTTAAACGCCAGGAACGCGGCCTCCTGATCCGGAATAATACGGAATTCGACTTTATCCAGCGACGGTACTCCATTCACGTAGTAAGCCGGATTTTTCGCAAGGGTCAGTCGTTGACCAGGCAAATAATCAACGAATTTAAAAGGTCCAGTGCCGATCGGTTTCGTATTGCTGTCGGCATAATCTTTTGGAATAACAGCAGCCGTCAAGGCGGTCAGGAATGCGGCATTGTTCTCCTTCAGCTTAATCACAACCGTCGCTTCATCGGGTGCTTCCACCGCTGTGACGCTTGCGAAGGAGGCCTGAAGCGGCTTGCCGGTATCGATGCCGGCGAGGCGCTCATAAGAGTACTTAACGTCTGCTGCTTTTACGCTCTCTCCGTTATGGAATTGCACGCCGCTGCGGAGCTTGAACGTATACGTCAAGCCATCCGGCGCAACCTCATAGCTCTCCGCAATAGCGGGATAGAGCTGCCCCTTCTCATTCGGCTTCAGCAAGCCTTCGAATACGTTGAACATGATTTCGCTTGTGCCTGCGGCAACCGCCAGATGCGGGTCCAGGTAATCAGGGTCCTGCGGGACGATGACAACAACGTCGCCGCCGTCAAGCTTGCTGCCCGGCTCGGGTGTCGGCGCTGCGGAAGGAGACGGTTCGCCGCCCTGCGCCGAGCTGCTGGGCGCGGGAGTCGGCGAATTGCTATTCCCCGAGCAAGCCGCCAGCAGAGTGAGGATAAGAGTAAAGATCAGAATCGTGCTCCAGCGTCTATTTTGATAGATTGATTCATGCCATGATTGCTTCATAACAATTGCCTCCTTGTATGAGTAGATAATAATTCCGGTACGGCCTCAATGGTCGGTACGGTCAATCTGTAATTCAATTCTTCAATGCCCAGCTGCCCAAAGCGGTTGATCAACACGGCATCCATGCCGGCCTTTGCGCTGCCGATTACATCGTCATAATAATTGTCGCCTACGTAAAGGCATTCTTCAGCCGCCACATCCGCGAGCCGAAGCGCATGCGCAAAGATGCGAGGGGACGGCTTCTCTATGCCGACCTCCGATGAGACGACCACATGATCGAAGGCTTCTATCAATTCGTTATCCTGCAGTACTTGTCTGGCGCTACCGTCCCAATTGCTGATGAGCCCGACGCCAACGGAGCGCTCCTTCAGTTCGCGAAGCACAGACTTGGCATACGGAAATCCGATCCATCGCTTGCCGCGCTCGTTCTGTATGTCTTCCAATCGCTGCCTTTGCTCGCCAAGATTGAAGCTAACGCCTAGCTGATGGTTCAGAACCCCCAAATACCACGTCATAAAGGTAGTTGGCGGCCGACCCAGCACTCCCCGGTATTCCCGCATGAAGAGCTTATCCGTCACATGGTAGGCCCGTTCAATCTCTGCATGACCAAGCTCGATGCCCCGCTCTCGCAAAAACTGCCCGTAAGCCTCCTCGCGTTGTTGATAGACCAAGGTATACCCCAGATCGAACCAGACAAATGATGCCCTCATGCTGCTCCCCCCGTCAATCGTTATGTTGTGTCCTTCTTTTCTCTTAGAACCGGCAATGCGACATACGATGCTCTCAGCCTGTCGTGATAAATCGTCTGCGTAGCAGTCGTAAAGTCGGCTTCCGTCACTTCTCCCGGCGGGATTATCCGGTTCGGATTGCGGTCATAGGTCGGAAACAAGGAGCTGGTCACGTCCAGCCGGATGGCGTGGCCCCGCTTGAATGCGATGGCGGTAGGACCTAACGATAGGGTGTAGGCTACAATCTCACCCGGAACAAGCGGTTCCGGCTTCTCTAGCGAATGGCGATACCTTGCTCTTACAATGCCCTCTGCGACATTGTAAGCCCCTCCGCCCGGATAGACATCGACCAGCTTTGCGACAAAATCGGTATCTTCCGCCGTAGTCTCGGCATACAGCACGACGCTGATTTCCCCGACGACCACAATGTCTTCATCAAGCGGCTCCGATGTATAGACCAGTACATCGTTCCTCACCTCGATCGGAAGCTGATTGCGCGGTCCCATTGGCGTCAGATCGGGAACAGCTCCCGAACGCCCTCCCAGCGCAGGCACCGGAATGGACGGATGATAGACGTAGACATCAGCCGGCTCCTCCTCTGGCGGCAATAACGACAGCTCTCCATCCCCATTAATAGAATTAGCCTTTCGCTCACTGTGCAAATAATAGCGGACCACCTTCGCGCCCGGGGGAGGCCAGCTCACCGAATGCCGCCAGCGATTCTCTCCCATCAGGAAGTAGCTGACGGCCGGAGTCGATGGGAGCTCCCGCTGCTCCGGCTTCAGCCAGCGGCCGAACCACTCCAGCTGAATCTCATCGATGCGACTGACCGCTTCTTCCCCGAAGTCCAGCTCACCGACGTATCGGGACCAAGGCATATGATACCAAGGGCCAATGTGGAGCTGTTGGTTATCCCTTGTGTGCTTAGCGGCCCCGCCTTCTCTGACCCCATTGAAATTCTGAATCGTCCCGTCGGCGAAAATGTCGTACCACCCGCCGTAATGCAAAGCGGGAACCGTTATTCGTCCATACTGCTCCTGCAGCGACTTCGACCTCCAATAGTCATCGCGCGACGGGTGCTCCAACCACTCGCGATAATAAGGAACCAGTTCCTCGATCAGGCCGGGGGCCGACGCCAGCGGCAAATGCTTGTAGAGCGGATGAATGCCGGCATACTTCCCGGCGATAGCGGAAGCCCAGTCCAATCTGCCTCTGCGAAGCGCGCTATCCTGGCTGACGAAGAGAGCCCAGGATAAGGAACTCGCCAGTGCAAAAGCGCCGTTGCGGTATACCTTCCCCTGATAGGAATCCGAACCGATCATCGCCGGAGCGATACATTGCAGGCTTGGAGGCTGCTCCAGCGCAGCGAGCCACTGGATCGCTGCCGCATACGAAAATCCGTACATGCCGACTTTGCCGTTCGAAAAAGGCAGGGCCGCCGCCCACTCCACCGTGTCATAGCCGTCCAAGCCGTCATGCTCGTATGGCCAAAATTCTCCTTCTGATCGCCATCTGCCCCTCGTATCCTGCACAATCACCACATAGCCGTGGCTGGCATACCAGCTTGGATGAGCGTAGTTCATCGTCTGTGCGTCTTCCTTGTTGTAAGGCGTGCGCAGCAACAGCACCGGATAAACTTCATCTCCATCGGGACGGTAAATATCCGCGTACAGCTTGACGCCATCTCTCATTACAGCCGCCCTATTTCGCTCGACGACGATGTCGCTTCGTTTTGGCTGTATCGTCACATACGCCGCTCCTTTCATGCTAAGCCCGGAAACGCAAAAAGGAGATGCACTGTAACAGCGCATCTCCGGTGATCCGGTCAATACCAGCTTATGGATTATCGATCAGTGTTAAACGATACTCGACCACCATTTGACAATTCCTATTGGTTTAGTCGGTAATTTGAGTCCATACTATCATTGACATGGACCAAGCGTCAACCATTTTATATTTTGGGGCCTATCCTGGTCGTAAAATAGCGATTTGGAGTTCACATTCAAAAAACATTCTTCGACTTTATATTCCACATATCGCCATTCTTCTCTATTTGTTGTAAACTATAGATAAGAAATGATACTTTCTCATTAAATTTTATACTTTCAAAGGAGGTTAATCCCTTTGGACTGTCCATGTAGAAATCAAATCGAAAAGCTCAGAATCATTATGGAAAACACCTTTGACGAGTTCCAATCGTTCGTAGATCCCTCCGTGCTGTTAGCCAGCCAAGCGCTGGATGACGCACTTGTCCAATATCGCAAGTGTCCTATGTTCAACCAATGCAATCAATGGGGCCGCACATGCACGGAAGAAAAGAAGAAGCTCATGGCCGGTTAACGATCACAAGCTCTCCTATGATCGATATAACCAAGTAGAGTGTCTCAGCCTGCCTATACAGCAAACCCAAGACTGCTTATTGTTCCAAACAATCTGCTGGCAGCTATTCTAAGATAGATGATGGACTTCTCTCAAAAAGCTAGTTTTCCATAGTCAGCCCAATGACAGACGTAAACATCGTAAAATAACGAGCCTCTAGTCACTTTCTATTGGAGGCTACTATTGTCATGCTGATAACTCCCCATTCTCCAAGACAAACGAAGCTGTCCCAAGAAGGGGCCCCACTACTCAATTAGCCCAATGATGAAGCGAAGGACCTCATCACCCACTGCGGGGAAGAGGTCCTTTTTTTACTAGCCATACTAAAACCCGCGCACAGCAGATAGCTCAATTAGACAATTCCGTATAGGTTGCCGTCTTAACCGGACAATCCGCCAAGCTTGCACGAAATTTGCGAAGCGGCGTCCTTTACTTGCTCGATGAAGGAAGGGATCTCTTCCTTATTCAGCCGGTGTATCGGTCCCGCCGCCGACAAGCTGGCCACGATCCGCTGCTGCGGGTCAAGGATGGGAGCCGCTACTGCAAATGCATCCGAATCATATTCTCCAAGCGTATAGCTATACCCCTGCCCCCTGATGGCTTCCAACTCCTGATATAGCAATTCCGCTCCTTCCGCGCTCTCGGAGAACAGCTTGCACATCTCCTCGATAATCTTGTCGCTCTCATAAGCGAGCAGCGTCTTGCCGGATGCTCCCAGGTTGAGAGGAAGCACTCTGCCATTCTCAATGGAGAGCCGAATCAGCCGTTTGCTCGTCACGTTTTCGATGCAGATCGCTTTGGAGCCGGAACGCACGAACAGCACGGTCGTCTCTCCAGTCGCATTCGTCAGCTCTTCCATAATAGGCCGGGCAATGGTCAGCAAATCCTTCTCGATCTGCTGCGACAAGCTTCTGGCCAAATCGAAGATGCGAAGGCCCAGTCCAATCTGTCCTCTGCCTTTGCGCTCTACGAAGCCGTTTTTGATCAGCGTCTGAATAAAACGATACGCCGTGCTATCCGGAATGCCCACCCTCTCGGCAATTTCGCTAACGGTAAGCGTCGAGCCTGATTCCGCCAATGCGAATAAAATATCTATTGCTCTTCCTAACGTCTGTGTCCCGTTCATTTCAGCACCTCGGAGGTATGCGTTACTTAGTCATTTATTCTGACCATTATATCATACGCGCCATTCCCCGCGTGCCTTTGACATCGATATTTTTTCCAGTCTTAGCAAAATCATATTGGCTGATACCGCAAGCACGGATACAAACAGTGTACCCCACACCATCTTGGGCACCGAATTCTGAGATAAACCCTCGAATAGAATAGTGCCAAGTCCACCCGCATTGATCCAAGCCGCGATTGTGGCAATGCCAATAATCGAGACAGAAGCAATCCGCAGACCGCCGATGATAATAGGCAGCGCGAGCGGAAGCTCGATCTTCTGGAACAATTGCCACTTGCTGTAGCCCATCCCGCTCCCCGCTTCGATGATGGAGGCATCGATCGATTGGAACCCCGCTATAACATTCCGTACCAGAATGAGCTGGCTGTAGACAACGAGCGCGATAATCGCTGGCTTGACACCCAGACCTACGAATGGAATCAGCAGCGCGAACAGACCCAGGCTTGGAATAGCATAGATGATGCCTAGCAACGACAATACCGGAACGGCAATACGGCGGTGACGAGAGAGCCAATAGCCCAGCGGCAGCGCGATTGCTGTGGCAAGGAGCAGCGACAGGATCGTCAGATAGCAATGTTCCAGCAGCGCGATGAACAACCTGCCATAATATCTAGTAAAATATTCGATCATTCCGCTCACCTGCCGCTGCCAAGCTTGAACTGATCGAGCGTAATCTGACCCGCTGCCTGTCCATCAGCCCATTCCACCACAACATAAGGAACATCCCGCTTCAGTATCAGCTGCAGGGCATCCTTCAGGCTGCTGTCAGCCGACAGCCGCGGATAATGCTCTGGCGCCTCAGTCTCCAGCGGCACCATGCTCTCGCTCACCCTAATCAAATGGAGCCGCTGGAACAAATCATCCGACTGAACCAGCTCGGACACAAAGCTGTTCGAAGGTTTATCCATAATATGTAGCGGCTTGTCGTACTGTTGGATCACGCCTTCATTCATGACAATCATGCGATCGCCCAGCTTGAGCGCCTCGTCGACGTCATGCGTCACGAATAGGACGGTCTTGCCCAGTTGACGCTGGATTTCCTTGAAGTCGTCTTGCAGCTTGCCTCGCGTGATCGCGTCGATTGCGCCGAACGGTTCGTCCATCAGAAGCACGGCAGGATCGCCGGCCATCGCCCTTGCGATGCCTACGCGCTGCTGCTGCCCGCCGGACAGCTGGCGCGAATAGCGCTGCCTGTACGAGTCCGGCAGATGGACAAGCTCCATCAACTCCTTGACCCGCGCTTCGATTCTGCTTCGCTCCCAGCCCAGAATTTGCGGTACCGTCGCAATATTCTGCTCGATTGTCATATGCGGGAACAAGCCGATCTGCTGGATAACGTATCCGATGCTGCGGCGAAGCTCCGTCAGCGGCTGCTGGCGGATATCTTTGCCGAAGAGCGATATCGTGCCGGATGTCGGCTCAATAATACGGTTCACCATCTTGAGCAGAGTCGTCTTGCCGCAGCCCGACGCCCCCAGAATCGTAACGAAAGATCCCGACTCCACCGTCAGGCTCGTCTCGTTCACCGATGGCTTGGCTGTTTTCGGAAATGTCTTGGTTACCCGGTCGAACACAATAGCTGCATCTGCCATTCATGATCCCCTCCATCACGGGAAGAGGCTCCCTCTAATGGACAGAAGAAGCCTCGCCGTATTATACGGCCCCTATTATTTCAACAAGCCTTGGTCCTGCAGGAACGCTTTCGCTACGTCTGCATATTCCTTTTTGTCAATATCGACCTGTGCATTCAGCTTCTGTACAGTCGTATTATCAAGCTTAGCCGATATTTCGTTCAGCACCTTCGCAATTTCCGGGTCCTTCTCGTTCAGCTCGCCGCGGATAACAGGAGCGACGAAGTAAGGAGGCCAGAACTTGCCGTCATCCTCCAGCAACACGAGGTCCGAATTCGTCAGATCGCCATCTGTTGTGAAGCCGACGGTTACATCCGCTTCGCCGTCCAGGATAACACGGTATTTGATACCGTAGTCGAACAGCTTGATGCTCTTGAAGTCCATTTTGCCGTAGAACGCATTCAGACCTTTCAGCCCGTCCTCACGCTCCTCGAATTCCGGCACTGCCGCCAGGTTCAGCTCAGGAGCTAGCTTAGGCAGATCGGAAATTTTGTACAAATTGTACTTCTCGGCAATTGCCTTTGTCGTTACCAGCCCTTGAGAGTCATTCGCATCTGTCGGCTCCAGCCAGATCAGATTGAACTTCTCTTTATAACCATTGGATACCGCATCGTAGACAACTTGAGCGTCCGATTGCGGCGGCAGCTCCAGTACGTTGATCAAGCCTGTGCCTGTGTATTCCGGATAAAAATCGATGTCGCCTTTTTTGAGCGCCTCATGCGCCACCAGCGTACCTCCAAGATTCAGCTTGCGCTCTACCTTGTATCCCTTGTTCTCCAGTGCCAGCGCGTACATCTCGCCCAGAATCAAGGATTCTGTAAAGTTTTTGGAACCAACCTTGACGACTGCCTTGCCGGAGCCGCCACCGGAGCACGCGCTCAGAAGCAGCGCAGTGCTAATGATTAGAGTTGCTAGGGTCATCCATTTCGTTTTCATAGTTAACTTTCTCCTCTCCACATTTAACGCTGATATTTTGTTGCCGCTCTCTCGATTCCCGCAAAGCCGACTTCAGATAAAATCGCCAGCATCGCCACGGGCAGCGCCCCTACTAATAACAGTGAAAAGTTGTACATCCCAAGACCGTTAATGATGAAAGTGCCAAGGCCGCCTCCTCCGATGAATGCCGCAAGCGTCGCGCTAGCGATAACTTCGACAGCCGCCGTCTTCATGCCGGAGAGCACTAGCGGAAGCGACAACGGAAGCTCAATTCTTCTCATGATCGTCCCCCCGCTCATCCCCATGCCGGAAGCCGCTTCAATAATGGATGGCTCGATTCCCCGGAATCCCATGTACGTATTGATGAGAATGGGCGGACAAGCCAGCAGCGTCAGTGCAACAAGGGCGGGCGCGAAACCAGTCCCCATCAACGGTAATATGATGACCAGCACGGCTAGGCTCGGAATTACTCGCAATGAGTTGAACAAGCCCATAATGGGACCGGACAGCCATTGCTTCTTCGCACATACGATGCCAAGCGGAACGCATAGCACGACAGCGATAGAGAAGGCATACAGGCTAATGCTGAGATGAACCCGGACAGCCTCCCAGAAGCGATCGCCATTGGCTAGCACATACTCATAGGCACCGGTCAGAACCTCCACTCGAAACCAACCCCTCACCGTAATTATCATTTAACAATAATGAGTTACCAATATTATTAAACTATAAAACCTATTATGTCAATCGGAATTATGTATTTTGTTGATTGGCAAGTATAATCAGCGTATGCAAGAGAACGTTAACTCCTGCTTCGCAATCCCCTGGGGAGCTCCATTCAGCAGGGTGATGGCTGATGCCATCCTTGGACCTGACCAGAATAAGACCGATTGGAGCAAGCCTGCTCATCGCCACAGCATCATGTCCGGCTCCGCATACGATTGGAGATGCCGGAACCCCTGCTAGTTGGCAGCCATCAGCTATGGCATGGAGTAATGACTCTGATGCCGCCACAGGAGAGCCCGAGTCCGTATGCTTAATATGGACCTCTACCTCTCTAGTCTTCCCAGAAGTCACAATATGGCGTTCAATTTCTTGCGTCATCCTCTCAAGAATGGACGCATCTTCATGACGGATATCAACTGTAAATCGGACTTCGCCTGGAATTGCGTTTGTGGAGCCGGGTTTCACCCCTAACTTGCCGACTGTCGCAACGCCGCCGTGTTGCACAGCAATCCGTTCCATTGCCAGTATGGACTCCGCCGCAGCCAGCAGAGGATCACGCCGCAAATTCATCGGTGTCGTGCCAGCATGATCTGCCTCGCCCAGCAGTCGAATATCCAACCAGCAGTGCCCGTAGATAGCCGTCGCAATGCCTAGCGGCTCCCCGCGATGCTCAAGCGCCTTGCCCTGCTCAATATGCAGCTCTACGTAAGCATGGATGCTGCCGGCTTCCCGCTTCGCCTTCCAGACGGACTCCGGCGACAGTCCTGCGCTCTCCATCGCTTCTCTGAGCGTAACGCCTTCCTCATCCGTGAAGTCGAGCCATTCACTCTGCCAATCTCCGGCCATAGCACGGCTGCCGAGATAACCTGCCCCGAATCGAATACCTTCTTCATCCGTAAAGCATACGACCTCAAGCGGCCGTTCATGCGGAATGCCTTGTTCCTTTATTGCGCGCAGCGCCTCAATGCCCCCAAGCACGCCTAAAGCACCATCGAATCGTCCAGCCTCATTGACCGTATCGATATGAGAGCCCGTCACCACAGCGGCAGCATCAGGACGGCTTCCCGCCAGTCGGCCGATCAGATTGCCAGCTTCATCACGGTGTACCTCCAGACCAGCGGACTTCATCAGCTTCGTGATATAAACTCTGCCCTCCAGCTCCTCCGGGCTAAGGGAAAGCCGGGTTACTCCTCCAGAGCTATCGGCCCCAATCAAGCCGAGCTCCTGAATCGTACGCCATAATCTGTCGCCTTGGATGCCATAAGCATGCTCAAGAGTCATGCGCATCCACGCCCTTCCCTTTGCTGTCAAAGGCTAAAAGCGTATGAAACAACGCATCCACACCCATGGCAACCTGCTCATAATCCGTCCATTCCTCCGGACAATGGCTGCGGCCTCCACGGCTCGGCACAAAGATCATCCCGATGGGGGCTATGGCGGCAAGTTGATTCGCATCATGTCCCGCGCCGCTCGGCAGCCGAACCACGCTTGCTACAGCTGCACAGCTTTGCTCCACAAGCGTCAGCAAGTCAGAGCCCACCCGCACCGGCTCCGATTGCGACAGCTTCTCTCCCCGAAGTGTGAGGCCGCGCGCTGCCGCAATTCGCTCCGCTTCGTTGAAGAAGCCTTCGTAGACACTCAAGGACAGGGCTGTGTCCAGCGACCGAATTTCCAGATCGAATGTGACGCAGCCGGGTACAACGTTGGAGGCGTTAGGCTCGTTCGTCAGACGGCCAATCGTACCGACAAGCCCGTCCCCATGCGCCTTGCAATGCTGCTCAAAGGCCAAGCCGATCTCGCAAAATCCGGCCAGCGCGTCGTTCCGCAGCGACATTGGCGTAGTACCCGCATGGTTGGGCGCCCCCTCAATGATGATCCGGTATCGAAGTATGCCGACGATGCCCGTCACAGCGCCAAGCGCGCAGCCGCTTTGCTCCAAGACAGGACCTTGCTCAATATGCAGCTCCAAGTAGAGCGCCACCTCCCCGCTCTTCCTCGCTTCATCAGCCAGATCGGCCATGCGACCGCCTTGCCGCTCCATTGCATCCCGAAGCACCAGTCCCGTGGAATCGGACCTGCCTAGCATATCCTCATCCAGATGCCCGACCATCCCTCTGCTGCCAATCGTAGAAATGCCGAATTCACTTGGCTCCTCCGCCGTAAAGTCGACGATCTCCAGCGGATGCCGGAGCTGATGGCCGCTTTCCTTCAGAAGCCTGGCGATCTCAATGCCGGCGATAACGCCAATAATACCGTCGAACCGGCCGCCCCCGGTTACCGTATCGGTATGCGAACCGATCATAATTGGAGGCAGAGCGCTATCCTGCCCCGGCAGTGCTCCAATCAGGTTCGAAGCGGCATCCAGAGAAACGTCAAGTCCCGCCTCCCGCATCCGCTTCGTCAGCCACTGTCTGCCTTCCGCATACCATGGGGTGAATGGTCTTCGCGTCCACCCCGGCTTCGAGTCGTCAACCATCTTCGCCAACGCTTCGATATCCGACCGTATCCGTGCGACATCAGGGATGTATCCCTTTGCGCCCATGCTCATCTGCTTCCCTCCCTACTTACGATGCATAGCCTTGATATAGCTGCCCCCGCCAGGCTGTCCGATGACGCTTCCATGTTCGTAGACAGACTCGCCTCGTACAAATGTATGGGTGACCAGCCCGCGCATCGCCATGCCATCGTAAGGGCTCCAGCCCGCGCTGGATTGCCCCTTCGAGCCATCCAACACCCATGAAGCCGCGGGATCAATAATCGCGAGATCCGCATCGTACCCCGGTTCAATTCGCCCTTTCCGATGACCAAGACCAAATATGTCCGCAGGACGCTGACACAGCAGCCTCACCAGCTCCAGCATCGACAGCCGCCCTTTGGCTACGCCTTCGCTATAGACAACCGGCAGCAATTGCTCGACGCCAGGCGCTCCCGACGCATTCTGGAATATATCAGGATGCGACTTGCGTCCGATGAGCCAAGGCGCATGATCCGATGTGATCATATCTATCCGGCCCTCCGCTGCTAGACGCCACAACCCTTCAACATCCTCGGTCGAGCGCAGCGGCGGATTTATTTTAGCCCGGCCATGCAGCCTGACCATATCATCTTCGCTTAGCGTCAAATAATGCGTGCAGGTTTCCGCGGTAACAGATGCCCCCATCTCGCGAAAGGTCTCCGCAAGCCGGAAGATGCGCGGATACGTGCAATGATAGAGATGCAGCTTGGCGCCCGTCTCATAGGCCAGCTCCATCACCGTCAACGCCGCCGTCGACTCGCTTACCTTTGGGCGGCTGTGCGCATGGGAGAGCGGATCCTGTCCGCGCGAAGCGTACTTTCCGATATATCTGCGAACAATCTCATCATTCTCGGCATGGACGCCGACAGGACAACCCGTCTGTGCAATAACCGCAAAGGCATCCAGCAGCTGGCCGTCATCAATCCGGGGAAAGCGGAATGAATCCGTATTGAACATAGACACCTTAAAGCCGCAAGCGCCGGCTTCCGCCAACTGCCCAATAGCTGCTTCATAGCCGTCCTGCTTCTGGATCGTGACCAGCATGGCCACATCCACCACAGCTTCCCGCTCCAGCCTGTCCCGCTTCTCCTCGAATGCATCCAGCGTACAGATCATGCCCGTTGCGTCATAGGGCATCTCTATAATAGTAGTAACGCCGCCGGCTGCAGCTGCGCTTGTCGCTTTGGTGAATCCCTCATCAAGGGAGCTATAGCAATGGACATGAGCATCAATGGCTCCAGGCATCACATAGTTTCCTTGTACGTTCACAACTTTATTCGCCTGCGCTGCGATGGTCGAAGATTCGCCAATCGCTGCAATCAGTCCGTCCTTGATGCCCAGACAACCATCATGGGCGATGCGATCCGGCAAGACGATATGGCCGATCACGGCCAGATCATAACGCTGTTCCGTCATATTGATAACCTCGCTTCCTCTGTCGTACTCAAGTCGTCACAGTTTAAGATGCGATGCCATTCCAATTTGCCCGATCAGCTTCCATGTCCGCTAAGGACGAATCCAGCTCGGATCCGAGCTGCTGCAGCCTCAATATCGGGGGTAAGCGGCCGATCCGCCTTCAACATCGGGATTACGCTTCGTATCGATTGATAGATAAGTGCCGTTCCTGATCCCAATGCTTCTTGCGTTCCTCGCAAATCAATGGCTTGCGCCGCATGCATCGCTTCCATGCCCAAGAGATAGTAGAGTCGGTCAATCATGTCGCCAATCTTCCTCACGACCAGCGGCGTTTGGTTGGCGTGATCCTCCATATCGCCCGCCAGCGGGAGATAGTCGGCCGAAACCGGCTGAGACAGCCCCCTGATCTCGGCATCCAATGACGCGATCGTCTTCTGCATCGTACCGAAGGCGATCGTCCCGGCTCCCGGCGAGAGAAACCGGTTCAGTCCCGTAAAGACCGGCGAGCCCAGACGCAGCGACCGATGGCTTGTTACTTTCGATACGTGACTCATTGCGATGCCGACCATCTCCATCGCTACCGTCCAGGACGTAATATCGAAGTTCGAGCTGGCTACCAGCCGCCCTTCATCAAGCACAAGACAAGGATTGTCCTCCGCTCCGTTCATATGAATGTGCAGCAGCCGTTCCGCATAAGAGATCGCATCTCTTGCCGCGCCATGAACATGACAGGCGCTGCGGAAGCTCAGCGGATCTTGCAGCTTGCATTGCAGAGGGGATGCATGAACAAGCGTGCCGCCTTGCAGGCATTGCCGGACGAATGCGGCGCTTGCTGCCGCACCGTCAAATGGCATTAGCCGATGGGCAGCCTCGTCAAGCGGGCTAATCGTTCCTTCAATCGCTTCCAGCGACAAGGCAAGCACGGCATCAGCCGAGCGCAGCAACCGCCGAAGCTCGCCGAGCGCCAATGCGCCCGTTCCAATGGAGAGTGCATTCGAGCTAACAATCGCCAGCGCGTCTTTACGTGTGAGCTTAACCGGCGCAAGTCCTGCATCCATGAGTGCTTGAGCCGCAACGACCCGATGTCCGTTGACCGAAACGTCACCTTCACCAAGGACCGCAAGGCCGATATGGGAGAGAATAGCGATATCTGCCGCGCCTACGGAACCGCTCAGCGGGAGCAGCGGTGCAATGCCTGCGTTCAACATATCCTTGTACAGACAAGGTATCGCAACCTGCACGCCGGAACTGCCGACCAGCATCGTATTCAGCCGTACGAGCACGATCGCTCTCGACTGAATATCCGAGGCATACGGACCAACTCCGGCCGCATGGGAATAAATCAAATTCCGGTTAAATGTCTCCTGCTCTGTCGCGGACACCTCTTGATCCTTATTCAGACCAACGCCGCGATTCAGTCCATAGATCGGAATGCCTTGCCCCGCCAGCTCGCCAAGCAATTCATAGCCCCGCTCTACCCGCTTGACCGCTTCTTCGGCGATTTCGACGCGATAATTTTCTTTTGCGACCCGTTCAACTGCTTCCAGCGTCAAGCGGCTTCCGTCCAAAACTACGATTCGACGATCACGATCAATGAGATCATCGGTTCCGGATTTATTGGAATGTTCCATGCGCGCACCTTCCTTGATGTTGTTATGCCTATGCTTGCTTACAAGCCCTTGAGTCCATATTCAGCCAGCGGAATGCCCAGCGCCTTCTCCACTTCCGGGTATACCGTCGGATCCTTGACACTGGAGCTGAGCGGTACGTCATGCTTGCTGATTACGAGCAGCCCGATCTCCATGCCTTCCTTCACGCCGCCGACACTGACCGGCAGCCCTGTCGCCGTATCGAATGTTGTGATCACATCAGGGTAAGTCGTCAAGCGATTGCCGTCTTGATCGTCAACGGCCATATATTCATTCATGACATGCAGAAGGAGCGTCTTACCCGTTCCGTCATCCATCGTAATCGTGCCGATATCGAACGCGCCGGAATAATGAACGTCTTTCTTAAGCACGGTGCCTCTGCCGATATAACGTCCTTTTGTTTTCTCAGCGACCGTATTCATAATAGTCTCCGGTCCATGCTGCTCCGCTTCGATCATCGCATAACCCAGGTCGAGCGCGGTCGATACACCGCCAATAGCGGCATGCTCTTTCACGTAAGAAGCCGGGATCGGATGTCTGGCCGAAGCGATAAAGCCGCCGGACATATCGGAAGCCGTGCGCAAAATATTGGATGTTTTGGCCGGTGTCCCTTTTACTACAAGCTCCAGATAAGAGCCGGTATCTCTTCGTCCGCCCACCACAACCTGAATGGTCTCGTAATCCGTACGGGCAGCCAATCCCATAGAGCCCATCTTGCCCGTGGGATGGGCGCGAATATCGCCCGTCGCGTCGACGACGACCAGTCCCAGCGCTGCCGCCGGCAGCCAGCCGTTGATGGTACTGGACATCCCGTTCTGAGGCGTCATGACGCCTACCACTTTGCCCTCGTATGTCTCCATCAGCAATTGCACCGCTTTAATGTAGTCGATACCCCACATCTCCCACTCGTTGCCCGCGGGAGCGCCTATCGCCGTGCAAGTAACGATAATGGCGTCATCCGGCAATTCATCAACAGATACCAGCTTCGGCCGACCGACGCCGACGGCTGCTCCGCCGATCTCGAGGCCATGATCCACCCAGCCTCCCCCTCCTGCTGCAAATACGGCTCCGCCGCGAACGGCCGCCTTTACGTCCGCTATCGTTAACTCTCTCATATCCTCTGTTTCCCCTTTCTAACTATCGATCTATCCTTCTATTCATCTATTACTGCTTGAATTGCGCTGTATCGATTCTGCGAATACCCTTCCGCCCCACTTCGTCCAGCGATTCTTCATATCCGGCATCCGCGTAGCGAAGCACGCCAAGTCCCGTATCGTTGTCGAGCGTCGTCTTCAAACGAAGCGCCGCGTCCTCTGTTCCATCTGCCACGAGCGTCACGCCCGCGCTTGTCATATATCCGCTGTATCCGCCGCCGCCGGAATGAATAGCCACCAGGTCGGCCATCGAAGAACAGTTCAGCATCGCATTCAACAACGGCCAATCGGCAATGGCATCGCTGCCGTCCTTCATGTTCTCCGTCATAATGTTGGGATGCGCCATGGAGCCCGCATCGAGATGATCTCTGGAGAAAGCCACGGGACCGCTGAGGATGCCCTTGGCCACCATATCGTTAACGGCAAGCGCCAGCTTCGTCCGATCTCCATGACCGAACCAGCCAATTCGCGCAGGCAGCCCTTCGACCGGCACATGCTTGTTCGCCAGCTCGATCCAGTTCACCGCAATTTCGTTATCCTTGAACTGCTCCAAGATATAATCGTCGATTTTGCGGATGTCCTGCACGTCGCCGCTCAGCGCCACCCAACGGAACGGACCGATCGCTCGTGCGAACAGCGGCCTCAAGAAGCCTTCTGTAAAAACAACGATATCGAACGCATCAGGTACGCCGTATTCCACTGCTTGTGTGCGGATATTGTTGCCATTATCGAATACAACGGCGCCTCTGCGTTGGAATTCCAGCATCGCCCGTACCTCGCGCGCGATGGAAGCTCCCGCGTCGGCCCTCAGCCGGTCAGGATCGCTCTCGCGGACGGATGCCGCTTCTTCATTGGAGTAGCCGGACGGAATATAGCCGTATAGCAGGTCATGTGCCGAGGTCTGGTCCGTGACGATATCCGGCTGTACGCCGCGGCGGGCAAGCTCTGGGAAAATATCGGCCGCATTGCCCAGCAGTCCCACAGACAACGCCTCCCTCTTCGACACTGCTTCCTCGATCCAAGCCAGCGCCTCGTCCAAATTGTTGGTTTTGCGCTGCAAATAGCCGACCTCTATTCGCTTGTCTATGCGCGCCTCCGACACCTCGACACACAGGATCGCTGCTCCAGCCATGGTGCCCGCCAGAGGTTGAGCTCCGCCCATGCCGCCTAAACCTGCTGTAAGAATAAAACGGCCTGCCAGTTCACCGTCAAAATGCATGCGCGCTATGGATTGGAAGATTTCATACGTTCCCTGTATAACGCCTTGCGAGCCGATGTACTGCCAGGCAGCGGCTGTAAGCCCGCCCCATACCAGCAAGCCCTGCTCTTGGTAGCGATAAAAGTTGTCGCTGGTCGCCCACTTGCCGACCATATTGCAATTCGCCATTACGACGATCGGCGCATACTTATGCGTGCGCATAATGCCAATTGGCTTGCCGGATTGGATGACAAGCGTCTCGTCTTCCTCCAGATTTTGAAGCGTATCTACTATGGCATGGTAGGAATCCCAATTGCGGGCAGCCTTGGCGAGCGCCGCGTATACCGTCAGTTCCTTCTGGTTCTCGCCATTCTCCAGCACATTCTCCAGCATGCGCAGCAGCGCCTCTTGCCTCCAGCCCTTACACCGGAGCGTTGTGCCTCTGGCTGCAGTAATTCGTTCCATACCAATTCCTCCTATTATCAATATTCAATAATTTATTGTTAATAATTAATAAATTATCAGACGATTCTTAAGACGTCAATAGATTCTGACGATTTCTACGTTAATTTAAGTAACGTACTTGGAATACTATACAATAAAGCCCGTTTATGCAATCCCGCTCCTTGAGTGAATCACGGGTAAATTTGAGCATCGATCCCTGTACTTATAGAAAAAGGAAATGGATTTGGACGTATCGAATACGTAACAGGACAGGAGGGAATCAATCATGATCTATGTCGTCAGACACGGCCAGACGGATTGGAATAAGGAAGGCCGATTGCAAGGTCGCAATGGCTTGCCGCTGAACGAGACCGGCATTCAACAAGCCCAGGAATTGAAGGAACGGTTGACCACTGTTCGATTCAACTATGTCATTTCGTCGCCGCAGGCACGGGCGATCCAGACAGCCGAGATCGCTTCCGGGCTTCCCGTACAGATTGACGAGCGGCTCGATGTGTTCGATCTTGGAGAAGCGGACGGAATGCTTAAGCACGAGGTGACGCTGGCGGGATCGATCCCCGATTCCAGCAAGTATAAGGGTGTGGAAGATACCCAACATTTCGTGCATCGGGTATTCACATTCATGAAGGAGCTTGAAGCCCTTTATGGTGGGAGCGATGTGAACATTCTCCTGTCGGGCCATCGCTGCACAACAGGCTGTATCGGCGCCTACTTCGAAGGCGTTCCCGAGGACCAGAACATTTTGAGGTATTCATCGGACAATGGCGCTTACAAAACCTACGCCTTCCGCTCTTCGGCTTCATAACTTGCCGCTCATGTTAACTCTGCATATTCGAGAGGTATTGTTGCGGTGACTAACTCGCCTTATGAACGCCAACAGCCCGTTCCTTCTATTCAATAGAAGAAACGGGTTGATTGGGTTGCAGCTATTAGACCATCTCGGGAACCAAATGCTTCTCCCCGCCAAGCTCAACCGCCGCCTTGCGATACCAGTCATAATCCCATTTACGATTTAAAAAATAATTGCTGTCGATCAGGACGGGAATGACCTCCGCGCCCTTGTACATCGTCCGCTCCCCAACCTTCTCGACCCGAAAATGATAGTGAAACCGGATCAGCCTGTACAACAGCGGGTCTAGCAAAGCAATCGCGAACAGCTTCTGCCGCGTCTCCGCATAATCGAACAGATTGTACATGAGCAGGTCCAGCGCCGAGCTGGATCTGTACTCCTTCGCTATTGCGAATTTATCAATGACGAACACTTGCCGGTGATGTCGCCGGATGCGATCAATTCTACTAAAATCAAACACGCGGTTCAGCTCTTCTGAGCCAAACGGATCATAAGGAGTGAATTGTGCCGTACCTGCCGGCCTGCCGTCTACATACAGCAAATACGCGTCCCCTTCCGTTTTTTCATACTGGAATCCTTTTTCATCCCACACTTTCATCCACAATTTGTCGAACTCTCTTTGCTCTCTCTCATTTTCTACAAGTATGATCAAGAATCTCCCACCGCCTTACTCTATTATTGTTCTTAATAAAGAATTATAGCGGTTTTTCTCGGAAAATGCCAACTTTTCTATGTTTTTCAACAAATTGTGGAGGTTCGTCCCCTTTGTCCTTGAACAACGTGATACTTAAGACTTCTCCACTGCATCGTATTCCTTTTTTTCGACAAAAATAACTCCCCCTTAAGCAGTTCAGTTTAATGATTAAACCGAACTGCTTAAGGGGGAGTCTATTATATCGACCTGCGGGCAGCTGTACTTAATAAAGTGCCTTTATCCCTTTGATCTGCTCGATATGCCGCTGCTCATGCATATATAACAGCTCGACCCATTGATCCAGCGGCAAATCTCCAAATCGGGGATGATGGAAGGCAAGCCCCTTTAAGATCGCTATATCATCGACCTTGCCTAGCACCTTTAACAATTGAACTCTTGAATCACCTAGCAGTTGAATGATGGGAGCGAGCTCGAAAGGCCCCACATCCGGCTCAGCAACGGCAGGCGCCTGGTATTTCACAGATGGATCCAAGACGACTTCAATCGGTTTTCGCTCGGTGTTAGATAACGCATTTCGCTTCAATCCGTATAAAATCGCCTTGCTGAACAACGTTTCTGTCTTCCACAAATGATTGACAATCTGTCCGATGCTCCATGTGCTTTCGTTCACTACACGATTGAGTTCTTCTTCCTTCAGGGATGATATCTCATGCCATAATTGCTCTCTTGTTGTCAGTAGAGCCTGTTCAAATGATTGAACTTGATTCATGCCTATTACCTCCCGTCATGATGGTAATCTCAACCATAATTATATAATAGGGTATTAGGACTTGGTACTATTTATGAGAATAAAAGTTGCGCTGCCACAAAGCATCTTAAAAATCATGCATTATACGCAAAAAAAAGAAGATACAGAATTGTTATCCTGCACCTCCGTTTCCGATCTCCAGTTACCCTTATCAGACTTATTCAACAATGACGCTTCGCTCATCCATCTTGACTTCCTCGGGCAACTGCCTCGATGCGCCGGGCACATCCCGAGGCTGCAGCTCCAGAAGCTCAGAAGAATAGATCGAGATGCTGGCCGTTCCCGCATGGGCATACGCCCGAATCAGAACGGGCTGGTCATAGCGATTCTCGAAGACGAAGTCAGGACCGTACCAACTCACCGTCGCGTCACGCCCAGAAGGAACATAATGAACAGCCCGGCTATGGGAATATCTCTCCACGATCGTCAGTCCCGCCCGATCAACAGCGTTGAACAAGGTAGAGGAGATTTGACAGATGCCGCCTCCAATATCCTCGTACATCTCGCCTCTGACAATAACCGGCGCGCGAAGATACCCCTTCTCCTTCGTCCTCATGCCAACAATTCCATTGAATGAAAACCGCTCTCCAGGAAACACGACATGGTTGTTGATCGCTTGTGCGGCCAGTGCGATGTTGGAGGAACGGTTGCGGTTGCGGCTATTGTAATAGGTTGCATATTGTCCGATCTGCCTCACTTTGATGCCCGACAGCACCTCGCTGTCTACCCGGGGATAGATATTCCGCAGCGGAACCTCCAGTCGAACCGGCTCGCCTTCCAGCATATAACCGTAAAACAATCGTTTGAACGCGTTGCGCTCCAGCTTGAGTCCCGGGCGCTCCGGCACAATTCGTCCCGCTCCGTCGAGTGTTGCATTAATCGGCTCACGTTCTACCGCCCCAGCTATGCTATCCATCAGCTTGTTCAGCCGATCCTCATTCACAAGCGGGCCAACCGGCAAGGGATAGGTGTAATCAGACATCGATACGTTGTCTGTCACGACTTCTCCGCGGGACTCAATCAATAAATTCGGATAAATCCACTGATGCAGTGCGATCAGAACAGCTAACAGTCCACTCCATCCCATTCCAGTCCAACTCCTGATTCATAAAGTAACCGGATTAGTATGCGAATTATGGCGCAGCATCATTCCTCGCCTTCACCTTTTTGCATAAGCCATAAAAAAGACATCCTTCTCCGTCTTAAACAGAGCAAGAATGCCTTATACCATTAACGGCTACCTCTTATCGATCTGCAACAAAGTCACTTGCTTCGTCACATACGTATCTTTCAGCTGATCCTCCGATAATACCTTTAGCTTGAGCAGGCTGGAGATTCGGGAGGGGTCGGGCTTGGATAGAAGCCGCCATAATTGCGGATCAGGAAGAGCCTCTGACAATCGTGTGTCATCATATTCCTTCCGCTCCTGCTTCACCAGCTTTACCTGGTAACCCCCGACTGTGGTTTCGCTAATCCCTTGCTGCTCGCAGTGGGCCAATATTTCATTGCGTAGCTCCTGAAGCTCCTGCTCGATTTCCTTCTGCTTGCTCTTAAGTTGAAAGTAACGGCTTACTTGACGAATCACCCAGATCACTCTCCCTCTTTAGGCCATATATATGCACGGTGTGAGGGATCTAGCATCTGGACTGAACGTTATCCGTTACTTGGCTTCCGACTGTTCCGCACCGTTGGCTGCATTCGTGCTTGTGCTGACGGATTCATTTTGGCTGACGGCATCATTGTCTTTAAGAGCAAGCAGGGCATTCGTCAATTTGTTATTCTCTACCGTGTAAGAAGGCGCACCAGTACCTGCATAAGTAGTCGAGATGCCGATGGCTGGAATGTTGGTGATAATCTCATTGCCACGTATGGCGGCAGCCAATATATCATGCTTCTCATTCCGCTTCCAATAGTCATTGAGCTTAATGAGCTCAACCTTGTCTGACGTTAGGGCATTGCCCGTTATTGTATTATTTTCGATCAGAACATTTTTGGCCGATTGTACGCTGATGGCTTGTGTATTGCCCAGCAGATTGAACGTAGAGTTCTTCACCGTCAAATCCAGCTTCGCATGATCGGCAGAAATACCTGTCCAAGCTGATTTGCTAAGGTTGAAGGTGCAATTGTCGAATACATACTTCCCGGCCAGACTAACGCCGATTGAGCCATGATTCGCGCCCTCCGCTCCTGTGAACTCGCAGTTATTGTACGTCGCCGGCGGTAGCGATACGCCATACGTCGAATTGAATCCACGTACCTTCAGGTTGTTAATGATACTTCCCGGCTCAATGCCGCCTGTCACGGTTCGCAGGGCAGATTCCCCCGTAATCGTAATATTGTCCAGCCGCAGCTTCTTGCCCCATAGGGCCAGGCCGGACTCCAGCTTCTTGTCTTTGCTCGTAATCGTAACATTGGAAACCTTGATCCCGAACGCGTCTTTCGAAGACAGCGATAGAACTGCATCGGTCAACACCATACCGTCTATCGTCACGTTTGTACCAATAAAGGAAGCAAGCGCACGATCTACTCGATTGCCGATAAACGTTGCATTGTGATACGCCATGATGCGGGAGCCGTCGAAATGATTGTTTTGAATAACCGCTCCCTCGAAAGGTTCCGATATCGCCAGCCCGATGACGCCCTTAGAGCGCATCCGATTGCCTTCAACCAACGCCCCGGCTCCATCATACAGGATCAAATCATAGGATGCGTTGCTGTGAAAATCATTGTCTTTTATGTAAATGTTGCTGTTAAAGTGTCCATTATAATGATAGCCGCCTTCTACATCGATGCCGGATTGGGGAAGCGTGCCTTTCATATGATGCAGCTCGTTATTTTGAATCAGCACCCGGTCAGCTCCGCCTACGGTGATGCCTTGTCTTCGGTTATAAGCAAACTCCGAGTTTTTCACCACAATATCGGAGCTGACCGTTCGGCTCCATAGCTCAATATAAGCGTCTTTGCTGTCGGCTTTCTGGAAAATAAGATGTACGCTCGCGGCTTTATCCGGGATTGCAATCGTTTCCCGTACTTTCTTGTCCTTCACCAGTTCTACGAACTTGCCGGTTTTGTCCAGAAACACAAGGTCGAATGTGCCGGGAAGCTTAATATTGTTCGTAATCTCGAACTTCTTCTGCGATTGCAGCAGGGAATGACTGAGGCTGATCGGCTGCTTGGTTCTGATCTTTTGCTTATTCGCGACAGCCTTTCCTTTGTCATTTATTTCGCCCGATACAAAGCTTGCTGCATACAAGTCCATAATGAGCTTGCCGTGCCCGCCGATCATCAGGCCATCGCCTGTAAACTCCGTCGCTTTCACTCCGTCAATCGTAACGGCGTTCGCGCCCTCAATCGTAATGCCGTAGCCGCTCTCATGCGTGCCGGCAGAATGCGGGCTGTCTTTCTTTTTATAATCATGCGTTTCTTTGTCGCCCTTGTAGCTGCCGCCTCGAAGCACGACGTTCTCAACGCCGACCCCGATATAGAACGTATGGTAAAACTCCTTGGCGTTTGTCTCTTTCTGAATGATGACATCTTTCGGGAGATCAAATACCATGTTGCTTACCATGTTAATGTAGCTGTTTTTGTCTATGAGATAGGTGCCCCCAGGTAAAGTGACCGACTGAATTTTATTTTGTTTCGCCCATTGCAGCGCCTTGTTGATGCCTTTTGTCGTCTCGATTGGCTTTGTTCCATTATTGAGAATGCCCCACTTCTTCAGATCAATCACATGCGGCGTCAGCTTTTCATCCGCAAGCGCGGCTCCCTTCGGTAATTCACTTTTGGCAAGTGCGATTCCGGCTTTGCTCTTGTCACTTAATGGCGTTACAGCTGCTGCCGCAATATCGTAAATAGTAGTCGTGAACCCGCGCAGGAACTGTGTACCCGCTCCAGTCTGTGACCATAGCGAAACATGCATCGCAACAACCGCGCTCCAAATGAACCATTTCATCGTAATCCTCCCAGCTTGACGGTAGATATTATCAGAATAGACATAACCGCTCACTTTAACTATAGCAGGATTGATGTTCTTTATAAAGAACATATGGACCTAATTTTTCAGAGAAGCTGCATCATAGACTAATTAAGATCCAGAAACTCATCTATGCAGTAGCCTTCCGATTTTCCCCGAAACTCTTCCTCATCATGGTTCTTGTTAATCAATTCCCGTGGTTCCCCACATCTGTCCACAAGCCAACTTCTAATGAATGTAATATTTCTGTTCTCTTCCTCCCATATAAAATCCATAATAGTCGATTCGACAGCACCACTATCAGGAACATAAATTACGAATTCTGCAGTAACGTAAGGGTACCGCCAATTCCGTCCGGAATAACCTCCCACTCATAGAACGCCGTCATTCTACTTATTTATTGAAAATCATATTTAATAGACCTAGTGCCCTGATTTCCGTTCTCTCGCCAGTTTCGAATGTGACATTACGCCTGTATTCCGTATACAATCCTGTATTCGTGCGACCGCCTGAATTATTCCTAATATTCTTTTCTGTATTGTCTATGATTTGCTTGCAAGCTCTCAGGTTGCCATCATAAGTGCAGTATATCCCGTGCTCCTTCTCCAACCATTTCGCAAACCTGATATCGTCAAAACCCGGATTTGTGTATCCTAGAATAATGAAAGTAATCATAGTTATGCCCATTGATAATTTCAGTTTTCTATTCACTGTCCTTCACCAACCATTTTTTCATTTGATCTCTTACCGCATCAGCAATCAACATGTCTCTCTTGCCAATCCATTCGTATAGGGGACCATCAATAAATTGATTCATGGCTTCCACAGATTTCTCAAGGCTGGTTATAAGTTCATTGTAGTCGAAAACAATAGGCATTTCTCCCTTGCTCACGCAAGATTCTGGATCATCCGACCAAACAAAAGCTTTATCCCCTTCATATGTAATCCCTGGAAATGGGTCATGTCCCAGCCATGGGCTTTGTTGTTTCTGAATCGAGTGGATAATTTCCGAGATCCCCTCTACCCCACAACAGCAGCTTGGCAATACAAACCTCTGCTCATCTTGAAAAAAGGCTATCCCGCCTGAAAGTGCAACTTCCTCTTGCCTCAACAGTTCTTCAAATGACTGCTGGAATGATTGATCAACAGGGATACCCATAAATCCGAATAACAGAATCAAAAATAACTCAACATCATGATCGGTTGCATCTGCAGATAAGGGGACAAATTCTTTTCTTGTTATTTCGCTGGTTATCCATTCTGGTTGAGCATAATATGGGTCAATAATGACTGGTTTGGTATATGACACTTCATCGATTCCCTTCTATTGCACTGTTATTCATGTTGCACGTATATTACGGCTCATCTATTGAAATACATATTCAACATCCCGAAAGCATGAATATTAACGAATTTTCCATCCTGCTTCCTGTAATGGTCCTTATAAATGGTATAAAGTCCGGTATTCTTGACTGCTCTTGATCGCCAGTCCAATTCCTCTTCTGCCTGTACACAAGAAACCAATTGAAAAGGGTCGTAAGTGCAGAAGATACCGTGTTCCTTCTCCAGCCAGGACATATACTTCGCATCACCGCCAGCCCCTGGGTTTGTGACCACAAGCACAATGATCAGGGCTAAAGTGATTCCTAGTCCAAGCTTAACCTTTCTGCTCAATATCCCTCTTTGAGCCTGCACGCTATCCCTCCGCTTCAATCAATCTGTTCGAAAAACACCATCAATTTGCTCCTCAGCTTAAGATTCCTATTTATTGTAAACGAGGCGAGCTATATCCTCCACCCTTTTCGTCAAAAAAAGCATCTGGATTGCAGCACATACAGCTGACTTTACGCTGCATTGATGAAAAGCTTGCGATTAGGGTATGCTTGGTCATGACCAAGCATTTTCCAGTTGCGAAACATGGTTTTATTTGTTAAGATGACTGACGAACGTTCGTTAATTCTTGGGGGCGGTAAACATGAAAAGTGATGAAATTAAGGAGGCAGCACTGAAATACTTCACCATACATGGTTATGAAGGGGCATCATTATCCCAGATTGCCGATGAAGTAGGCATGAAGAAGCAGTCGATTTACGCCCATTTTAAAGGCAAAGACGATTTATTTATGCAAGTGTTGCGCGATGCCAAGGAGACCGAATTATCTTCAAAGCTTACTTATTTCAGCGGGATTGACGCGCTTCATCCGGAGAAGGATCTGTTCGGATTTCTGAAGCTGACTATCGATCTGTTTCAACAGAATGAGCATTTGAAATTTTGGCTGCGCATGACCTTTTTCCCGCCGGCTCATCTAGCGAAAGACGTTGGCGCGGATGTCATGGATATTGAAATTACGGTTCAAGCGATTCTGGAGAACAAATTCAAGGAATGGCTTGAAGCCGATGCTATTGTCGCAATGAATGCCAAATCCGTGACGCTAGCTTTTATAGGAGTCGTGGACACAATTTTGATTGAGCTTGTTTACGGTAATGATGAGCAACGACTGAAAGATAAGCTGGAAGCTTGCTGGTCTGTATTTTGGAGAGGCATTTCACATCACTGATTCTGACACAATGAGGTAGAGAAAGATGAAGAAAAGTATCAAACAACAAAAAACAGTGTTAGTCATATTACTCAGCAACATATTTATCGCTTTTCTAGGTATTGGTCTTGTCATTCCTGTTATGCCGTCGATCATGACTACAATGGGTTTGTCGGGCAAAACGATGGGCTACCTGGTAGCCGTATTCGCAGTCGCACAACTCCTGATGTCGCCGATCGCCGGACGTTGGGTTGACCGTATCGGCCGCAAAAAAATGATCGTCATCGGCTTATTCATATTCGCCATATCGGAACTGATTTTTGGTTTAGGCACTCATGTCTATTTGTTATACATTTCAAGGGTTCTTGGAGGGATTAGCGCTGCGTTCATCATGCCAGCCGTTACGGCATACATTGCGGATGTGACAACTATGGAAGACCGTCCGCAAGCAATGGGCTACTTGTCCGCAGCGATCAGCACCGGATTCATCATAGGCCCTGGCATTGGCGGTTTTATTGCAGAATACGGGATTCGGCTGCCGTTCTTTTTTGCAGCAGGAATTGCGTTCCTGGCCTGTATCATGTCGATCTTTATCTTGAAAGAGACACTCACCAAAGAGCAGATTACAGAGCTATCAGCTCAGTCTAATCAATCCAGTTTCCTTGGCGATATGAGAAGATCACTGAAACCGATTTATTTTATTGCATTTCTGATCGTATTTGTGCTTGCCTTCGGTTTGTCTGCATATGAAACGATTTTCAGCTTGTTCTCGGATCATAAGTTCGGCTTCTCGCCTAAGGATATCGCCGCAATTATTACGATAAGCGCAATCTTCGGCGTCGTCGTTCAGGTCTTTGCGTTCGGGAAGATGGTCGAGAAAATCGGCGAAAAGAAATTGATTCAGCTATGCCTTATCGCAGGCGTAGTCTTGGCAGTGCTGTCCACAATGGTTTCCGGTTTCTGGCTCGTGCTTGGGGTGACTTGTCTTATCTTCCTTGCCTTTGACTTGCTACGCCCGGCATTGACCTCTTACTTGTCCAAGGCTGCTGGCAAAGAGCAAGGCTATGTCGCAGGCATGAACTCTACGTATACGAGCCTTGGCAATATCGTCGGCCCTGCCATGGGCGGATTGCTATTCGATATCAACATCAACTATCCGTACCTCTTCTCTGCTGTCGTCATGTTCGTTGGTCTGGCCATCACCGTATGGTGGAAGGAAAAAGAATTAGCAGGCGGATTTTCGAAATAAGATATACGCAGTCTCTATAATTATGGAGGGGTTGTCCCACAAGCGAAACCATTCGCTTAAGGGGCAGCCCCTTTGCTTCCTTATTCAAAATAATTCAAATACACGTCTTCTAAGTTTGGAGCTGTTGCGGTTGCATATTTTAAACCGAGATTGTAAGGCTACCAGTTGATAGGCAAATATTTCCCGAGAAATGATTTTATTCTTGCTGAACATGAACAATCCTCGTACTATTGGTTTTCAGGTGTATGACGGATAACTTTATTCTGCCAGCCACTGTTCGAATGCGCTTTTTTTCTTTTTGTTATAGCTTACGGATGTCTGGAAAGTGTCCTCCAGTTCTTTTTGCATTAGTTCATGCTCGGCATACAGATTCCCTTTCTTATCCACATAGAACAATCCATGATTAGCGCCGACGATATGAAAACTTCCTTCAACTCCATTTTCTTGATCATTAAGGAACAACAAATACTTCTTTCCCTTCTCCATAACAGTTTCTTCATTCATTTGGCCTACTTGATAGACCCTAATGAAATCATAAGGCTTCCCCTTCAAGGTATCCTTAATTTCCATGTATGAAGCTACGGCAAAGGTGGAGGGCTCGTGCTGAGACACAACCTCTCCGAAAACGATTAAAGAAGCATCACTTTTAAGCTCGGATAGTGTCTGGGGTGCATAGAGAACAGTGGCATGTACCGATAGTGGTTTCTTAGAAAGTGTTTTCTCTTTAAACACATGTTGATAGAGAAGGATGCTTACAGCAGCAATGAGGACTATAGAAATCACCAACATTATTTTTTTTGAGGAAAGAAGATTCATCATGATCACTCCCTCTTGAAATAGCTCTCCAATCTAACCATAAAAACTTATGTTAAATAACTCCGCTTCTCAAGCAACATCGTTCCTTGATGAATTGAAAAATCAAATTGAATGGTTTGCTTATTCTCGTTTATATCCATACCATCCAGTACAAGAGAAACATTTTGATTCGTGCGCTCCGTAAGAATGATTTGGCTAGACAGCCAGCTGCTGCTATAGCTAAACCAGTCTCCATCCGGTACGTAGTAATGTTGTGTTTCTTGATCAAACGTGTAAAACCCATCCATTAACAATTGAGCTTCTTCCGACCCAAAAATTTGAGATAAATGTGCCTTAACTGATTTCACATCTTCCTCTGTTAATTGGGATGTCTTGATTCTCATCGTATCCAATTCAAATGTGTAAATCTCCTCAAACCATGCAAGTAGGTTCGATTCACTAGACTCTAAAATAGACACAGACATGTCGGGCACGGAGACTTTTTCCAAATCGGCTTTGAAACTATCTTTTTCATTGCAGCCAGCAGCAAACAAACAGATAAGTACAAGGATGATAGAACCCGTTATTTTCTTCACATTAATAGCTCCTTCCTGAAATATCGTGTGATCATGTTTAATTATTTCTCGCCAACAATTTGCTCTGTTACAATCTTATATTGTGTAATTAAACTTGCCAGCTTAGCAATCTCGTCTTTGGACATTCCTTTGGTATCGATCTGAAACGTTCCTGAAATCTTTCGCGATTCATTGCTTTCCAACTGAATATTCACATCTAATGTTAAATTAGGGTCGACCAACTTTTCGAAAACCTCTGCCGAAATAATAGGTCTAACCGATATAACGGATATCGACTTACCTAGTCTGTTCCATACTTCAAAGGAATACGTCACTCGTGTAATGTCTGGATTATCGCCACCTAACGAGGTAAGTTTCATTTGAATGACAATTCCATCTTCGATAATCTTATCTTTTCCACCTGAATTCGTACAACCGATCAAAGCTGCGAATAAAAACAGACACAAAAAAACTAACGTAAGTTTCTTCATTACTTAACTACAATTCCTTCATTTCTTAATGATCGATTTCAAGTAACCTCAGAATCTCTGGTAATTCTTTGATCACGTCGTAAGCCACGCCATCTAATGGCACAGCCTTCATCCCCGATTCAGCTGGGCCTGCTACATCGTTCCTCCAATTATCGCCGACAAATAACGTTTCATGAGGCTTCACGGAGAAGTAATCAAGAGCCGACTTATAAATGAGAAGATGTGGCTTCTCTTCTCCAACCTCTTCCGAGATGAAAATGCTCTATTTTTGAAAAATAGTATTTATATCCCAATACATCGATCTTATTGTACTGCCAGCTAGCTGTCCCGTTGGTTACAATACCTAGATGATAATTTTTGCATAATAGTTGCAAGATTTTGGTGATTTACTCGATTAGCTTGATATGAAATCCGCTAAATGTCTTATATCGATCCTCAAACGTGCTCGCAAAATCAACATCGATCTCCCTACCATAATCTCGCAATGTGCGGGTAATTCTCTCGATTCGATAATGATTAACCATCATTTCTTGTTTCAGATCTAGCTGCTCCAAATCCAGATCGTGCTTTCTGTAGGTTTCAAAAAAGCTCATCGATATTCAAGTCTTTTGTTTTCGGAAAATAACGAAAGGTTTCCTTCACGCTCGCTTCCCAATAATCTCTGAAATAGACTAGCGTGTCATCCAAATCAACTAATATCAATTTGAATTCGCTGATGATGAAGTACCCCCGATCTTGTATAGTTGTACTTACAACCGTATTTCAATTTCTTTTCTAATGTTTAGGGAATAAAATGATATGATCGATGGTTGCAAGAGGAAGCCACTTGATATCCGATTGGCTCGGATCTAGAAGGTTTGCGGGGTATCTGGATAATCGCCTGAATGTTGGTGCGGGGCACATTCGTATACAAGTGCAAGCGGTCCTACGTCTATTTCGACCGCAGTCTCCTCATAGACTTCTCACTAAAGTCAATCACCGAACATCGCCCACGTTAATAGCAACTCATAATAATCCAACAGTAGGTAGAGTACGGAAGCATATATCGTCCCTGTAAGGAAAGCCATTCGATCTCTCCATGGCTTCAAAAAGATCAGTCCAGCCATAATCTGCGCCATCAAAATAAAAAAGCGTGTATTTTCTTCCATCGTTGCAAATTTGCTTAGTGAGTTGATCAGTTGTTTAACCAAACCATCGTTCCCATAATCCAGCACCAATAAAAAACCGAGTATTAGTGGGATATATAAGGCGATCATCATTCGCCAGGCAGCATTCATTGTGGGGAGCTTTATTTTTCCTATGGCTAGAATCAATGCGCATACAAATGTGAATTGAATTTGCATGATGACAATACGCAAAAACGTACTGACAAACCGTTCATTTGGCAACGCAGAATCTATGAAATAATGAACACCTATTAGTATGATGTAACCAAACAATAAAGACGAAAATAAAGATAGCCATATTCTGATCAACCTGCCGAAGTATGAATCGGAAGACGCAATACTGTTCACAGTATGAAGACCTCCTTATATTACAGAGCTCAAATGACAGTTCATAAACATCTTAATTATATATTCTATTGCACTCTGAACACTTCAAAAATGAGTATGTTCCCACTTAATTCGTTCAATCTTCACCTATAGAGTGTTATTTCCAAACTCAGGAAAATAACCTATTAATTAATTTGACCAGAGATTAAAATTTCCACCAAATTTCTTCAACACTTTCTCTTTTTCCTTCATAAAGAATCTCTCCATCGACTTCTGATTTAAGATCAAAGTAAACTACATGATCTTTATAAAAGGTATCTATATCCGTATCCGTGTTAGTTAGTTGATTTTCAAATTCTTTAATAAAGTCCTCGGCAAGTCGTTTTGCTTCTTCTTTTGTGATATTGCGGCTTACCATTATTCTAAATTTCACCTTTTCATTTGGACTATAGCTACCTACAGTGACAAGCCCCTGATCCCTCATGACACTCTTTGTATGACTAAGAGCATCTCCAATATTGGTTGGTAATGATCTCGGGTTGCTGCATCCACTAAGTATAATTAGTAATATTATCAAGAAAAGATATTGCTTCATTTTCCCTCCTAAAATCCCTATATTTTCAATTTGAATATACCATGCTAGTGTGCCTATGTATAGATAATTGGCACTACCACACACATGTTACAATCAGTTATCCATCACACTTTTCTATTGAACTATGATACTAGAAATTGTACATTAATATTGAACTGGAAATGACTAGTTGATTTATCAAACTGCAACACAACTTACTTCAGACACAAACTTTCCTTACTGTACTCCCCTTTTTATGGATTGAACCCGTATGATGATCGTACCTCAGTAGCCGCTTTTCAATGCTCAATATCCCTTTTTCCATTTTTGTAAAATGTACGTTTGTTTAAGTATGTATAAAATCAGGGGGCTTAATTGAACATGCCAAACAAAACAATGGAAAACTACTGGCTTCAAGAGCTTGAAGAGCCGTTACCGAGGCTGGAGCTGCCTTACGACAGGTTGTCAGACCGTGCTCAGTCTGATAGAGGCAGCGTAGTTGCAATAAATGTAGAACACGATCGAATGGCGCAAATAAAAGCCTACCTGCTGCTGCAGCAAGCAGATGTTCAGACACTACTTTTGTCATGTCAATTCGTTTTGCTTCACAAGCTGACTGGAGACCGCGACATCATGATAGGTTTCGAGCCTGAAATGAATGTAATTTCGAACGAGACGCTGCCGAACCGGATTGGGCTTCCTATAAGAATCAACTTGCATGAGGGAATAAGCTTCTCTGGCTTGCTGCGGCAAGTGGCGGAAAAAAGGGCGCTTGGACTCCATAACAGCCGATTTCTGTATGAGGAACTGGCGACCAAGTTCGATCTCCAGCAATCAGGCCTGGAGGAAGCGCTGTATTCGTCGATGTTCCGCTATATCGATTCTTCCTTTTTTCAAAATACCTCTAATGACGCCTCTTTGCCGATAGTCTTGCAATGCCATATAGATGAACATGACAATCAGTTACAGATGATCTACGACGCGACGTTATTTCGAACGGAAACGATTGAGGCTTATATGCGTTACTACTTGTATATTCTCGATCAGGTATTGAATGATCTCCAGCTGGATCTGGCATCTATCGGACTACTTTCAGAACAAGAGATAGAAGAATCACTGCTGGCATCCTGTGTACTCCAAGCAGACAACGAATCGAGCCGCCTGATGACGCATGAGCAATTCGAACGGCAAGCTTCTCTTATACCTGAAGCTCCGGCTTTGATATATAAGCGGCAAACGATGACCTACCGGGAACTGAATACCCGTGCCAACAGGCTTGCCCGAACGCTGAGGGCTGACGGCGTGATGCCCGATCAGATTGTGGTGCTCATTGCTGATCGTTCGCCTGAATTGCTTATTGGCATATTGGCCGTGCTGAAAGCTGGTGCTGCTTATCTAGCCATTGACCCCGCTTTTCCGGAGGAAAGAAAGCAATTTATGCTGGAGGACAGCGGATGTCGCTACTTGCTTGTGCAGCGGGATCTTAAGGGAGATATCGACGCAGAGCGGATTTGGTATCTCGACGAGGAATCCAATTATGTTGAGGATGACCGCGACCTTGAGCCTGTTTCTGAAACATCGAATTTAGCCTATGTTATTTATACTTCCGGTTCAACCGGAAGACCGAAAGGCATTATGATTGAGCATCGCGGTCTGGTACGTTTTTTTGCCGGGTTTGCGGCCCAGTTGCCGCTTAAGCCGGGACAACGCATCTTGGGACTTGCGACGGTGTCCTTCGACATCTTTATTGTAGAAACCTTATTACCTCTTTCTCTCGGCATGACGATCGTTCTGGCTAGCGAAGAGGAGAAAAACGACCCCTCCCGCCTGTCGGACCTGCTAACAGAGGAACAAGTTGATGTACTGCAATTGACTCCGTCTCGCTATAAATGGTGGTCGGCTCAAACAGGCGCTACCAAAGCCTTCAGCTCTTTAAGCCTGCTTATGATTGGCGCGGAGCCGCTAACGCCATCGATTTGGCAATCGTTGAAAACTTGCCTGTCCCCTTCCGCTCGCCTATTCAACCTGTACGGCCCGACAGAGACAACCGTATGGGCATCAGCGCAAGAAGTGACAGAGGAACAGCATCCCATTACGATTGGCTGCGGCCTAGCGGGAGTTCCATTCCTCGTCATGAATGCCGAGGGACAGCTTCAGCCGGACGGAGTGCCGGGTGAGCTGTATATTGGCGGACCTGGACTTGGCCGTGGATATATGAATCGTCCTGATCTGACGGAGGCTGCCTTTGTCCAGCATCGTTATCGTATGGATGAAAAGCTATACCGTACCGGAGATATCGTCCGCAAGCTTCATGATGGCGAATTTCTATATATCGGGCGTAGAGACTTCCAAGTGAAAATACGAGGCTTCCGCATTGAAATGGGTGAAATTGAGCAAGTGCTGCTTCTTTACCCCGGTATCCGCGAAGCCGTCATTCACACTATTCCGATTGTGCGACAAGATGAACTGGCGCTATGCGCCTATATCGTTGCAGAGGAGCAGTTGGATGCGACTAAGCTGCGCCAATATCTTACGGACAAGCTCCCAGCTTATATGATTCCTTCCTATATGATGAGCTTAGACGCCATTCCTCTAACCCCTACTGGGAAAGTCGATCGCAAGTCGTTGCCAGACCCGACAAAACATCCCACAGGCATACTGCAAAACTTCTTATCTGGCGAGGAGCAAGATAACGAGCCGCAAAATGAGCAGGAAACAGTATTATTTGCCGTATGGGAAAAGCTTTTGGGACATCGTGCCTTTCATCGGAACCAGCCATTTTTTGAAGCTGGCGGCAGCTCTATTATGATTATTCGACTATGCAGCCAATTGGAGCAAGCGGGTTGGAAGCTGAAGGTTGAGGATATGTTTCGGCACCAGACGATTGCCCGTACTGCCCCTCTCATGAAGCGAACCGCTTCGGAGCATCAAGAGTGGAGTCTCTTTTCTGGCACGATTGAGGGAAAGGTGGAGTTCATCCGCCCGCAACAAGCCTATTTGGCAAAAGCATGGCCCGGCACAATCGGAAGAGTATACGACTATAGTATGGTCTATCGTCCTGGCGGGTTTGATGAGCGGATACTTGCGATTGCTTTGAGTCGCGTAATGGAGCGGCATGACGCTCTTCGCATCGGTTATTTTACGAAAGGAAATGAAGTCATTCAGTACAATCAGGGGATGTTTACGCCTCTCTACAAGTTTGACAGGAGTGAGCTGCCGACGGATCAGCCTATTATTTCTTATATGGTGCAAATGTTGGAGGAAGCGGATCGCCGGAGAAGCAGATTTTCCGACTGGCGTCTCGAAGCTCATTTGTTCAAAGGTAATGCGGGAGATTATTTGGCCCTCATGGGCGACCCGCTTGTGATGGACGCTGCCTCCTGGACTATTTTAAAAGATGATTTGTCCTCCGCATACAAGCAAGCCGAAGCATCGACAGATATTCGTTTTCCTGCCAAAACCAACTCGTTTCAGCTTTATGCGCGAATCATGAAGGAGCAGGAACGCGATCATAACTCGAACCAGTATCATGACGATAGGATTCATAGAACGATGCACAGATATAAGATCAGTATGGGAGCGGAATTGTCTGGCTTCCTACTCTCTTCCTTCGCCAATGAGAGCGACGAATCATTTGTGGAAAATATATTGGCGCATTCCTTGCTTCAAGCTCTTGCCGAAGAGAGGAGCGACGAACGGGCTCATATCAGGTTGGATGGCAGAAGCACAGACACACCGGGGCTGAACTATAGCCGGACTATCGGTAGAATGGATCAAATATTGACGGTTGCGCTTAACCAATATGCTTTTGCGCCAGATCGACCGGTTCACGAGATCGCTATTGTGGGTGAAAAGCTGCTTACAGATGACGCCGAAAATACCACTCCAACTCGTCTTCTAGTTCGGATGGACAAGCTGTCTGTTGCTTTACCTGATTTGGAAGTCATCCAAGATTACCAACAGCCTACCGGCCAATATGATATAGAAGGATTCTTCTGTAAGTCCGGCTCAGAGGTTTATGTAGCATTCGACTATGTTCATGGCGAAGATTTGGCTAAAATAAGACAACTTGCAGATAGAGTACTTAGACTCATGCAGGACGTTGCCAGTTGGTATAAGTAGGTCACTTTATCCCATAGACGAAAGCCGCCTGAAATGAACTGCCTCCACTTGTTTGTCTAACAATTGGGGTGCAGCTCATTATTGCAGGCGGCTTTTTTAGGAGTATGGTTCGTTACGATAGGTACCGTTATGGTAGAAGAAGTAACTCCGGGTGATGCTGCTTGAGTTGGTCCATCAATTGGGGAAGCAATTGGAGCTCCTTGTCCCTCATATGCTCCAGGTTTTGCTTAATGCGATCATTCACATGCGGGACTTCCTTCACGACATGCTCGGCGTACAGATTGCGGGATTGGCGGGCAAGCTCCTCTAGCTCCAGGAAACCAAGAAGCAGAGTTTCATCAAGCGGAAGTTGGTTTTCTTTCTGCAGGTAGGCGACGCGGTTTCTTAGCATTTTCTTATGCTCCCAGAGCAAATGAAGCTGCCGGGGCGGATTCGCTCGTACGAGGGACTCGGGACGCTCGTTTAAGATGTGGAAATGCTCGATCAAATGGTCATAGCAGGCAATACCAAAGGCCAAAAATTCTTTATCGGGTGAGAAAAAGCGGTTTTGGTCATTATTGCTGCTCTCGGAGCGCAAATATTCCCCTAGCTGCTCGTATATTAAACGGATGTTCAGCGAATAGACAAATTGGGGCAGCAGCGTAAAAAAGTAATTGTATTGATCGTAGATGGCGTGGTTTTTCAAGTAGTTGTCGATCGAGTGAAACGCCTGCTCCAGTTCGTCAAAGGTGGTCTCGTGATAGCCTAGGAGCAAGTCTTTGCCGAACCCGTAGGTGTGATAGATTTGACGATCTTCGTCATAGCCGTAGATAAGTACATGATGGGGAAACGGGTAAGCGTGGTACGCGGTGGTGTAGGAGATATGGTATTCATCGAGAAATAATACGGGATACACGCCCTCCTGAATCTTCTTAATTAAGAAGGGATGAAGCTTATCCTTGAAAATCTCATAAAGCATAGGTGTATCAAGCGTACTGGATAATAGAAAGGGATTGTGGTTAAGCTCGTTATTCCCTCCGCGAAAAAAATCAAAAAACAGTTCTTGCTTGTCCTCCAGATAGTTCTTGTTGCAGCATACCTGGATAAAGTTGCTGTAAAACCAAGGATTGAAGTTCGGCATCGAGCTTGTAATGCTAAGAGTGTACGCCCAACTCAACAGCCCATACAGCGGTGGATGGACAATAGGAAGCACATGCTTGGCCAAAGTGAAGCCTCCTTAGGATAGGATGGATTGGTATAGAGTTGAAATATCCACAAAACCTATTCCCTGCTATTATATCTATTTTCCACCCTTTTTGTAATATGTTATATGAAATAGATCCGTGTTCAGATTCCATTTAGATCCCTCTAGTAAGATCAGTAATTGACTACAGATTGATACACTATGAGGAGGAAAATTGAACTTGTACAAACGCCTATTAAGTCTGCTACTTTTGTTTTGTATACTCGTAAACTTAATGCCTTCCGAGATTCCTTCCGCTTCATTGACTTCTGTCGAAGCTGCTGCAGCAAACCAAAAGACTGCGCATCCCGTGCCTCAAAAGTTGTTTGAGGATGTGACACCCTCAGCCTGGTTCTATGATGCGGTCATGTATGTCGAGCAGAATGGCCTATTCAACGGCACAAGCAAAGATCACTTTTCGCCGAACGCAACCATGAGTCGCGCCATGTTTGTTACTGTACTTGGGCGAATCGCCAAAGTGGATGCAAGTCAATACAAAACTTCAGCATTTACAGACGTGCAGCCGGACGCTTGGTACGCGCCTTATGTTCAATGGGCAACTGAAAGCGGCATTACAAGCGGAACCGGCAGCAACAGATTTTCGCCAGACGCCGCTATTACGAGAGAGCAGATGGCCGTACTTACATTAAAGTATTTTGAAAACGATCGTATCCCTTATCAACCAATCGACAATTCATCTAAGCCGGGTGACCTATCCGACATTTCTCCATGGGCAGTTGATGCGGCAGTAAAGCTTTGGCAGGCTGGCTTGTTTGCCGGAGATGCAAACGGCCATTTCCAACCGCGTTCAAAGGCGACTCGCGCTGAAGCGGCCGCGCTTTTTATGCGTGCGGACAAAGTAGCGAGAGCCAGCGACAGCACAACCTACACGGTTGCGTTTAACTCGAACGGCGGCTCGCCGATTGACAGCTTAAGTCTGAATCGTGGAGAATCGCTGAGTCAGCTTCCACTGGCATTCAAGCAAGGTTCCATTTTCAATGGCTGGTATAAGGATCGTGCTTTTACGCAACCAGTCATGAATCACGATACTGTCAAGAGCAATATGACTTTGTATGCCAATTATATGGCATCGCCTGATGATGCTGTGAACATCACTCCGAATGCTTACGCAATGGATCAGGCGCCGAACTTCAAGATCGCCGTGAAAGATTCTACAGGTAAAATGACGGCGGCGGCCGTTCAAGCCGGCATGACATTCAAATCTACGTCCAATCCTGATTTTGCAGGAATTGCGGTTACCGGCTCAAAAGGCAACTTTACTGTAGCTGCAAAAAACGGTGTATTCGAGGAAGGAAATACCTACCAAATCACTTTGAAGGATACAAATCTTGCTTTCGCAGGCAAAGACGCAACTACCAGAAATTATATATTTAGCATCGCCAAACAAGAGGTTATGCAGTTGCCTCTAAATCCTTACATGATTTATTTGAAGTTTTCCGATATCTCTCAGATGAGCCAGAATGGCAAATCCGTTGCTTCCCCTTCAATCGCTGTAATGAGCGCGAACGTTGGCAGCGGATCAGGCTCGAACCCTGTGGCGAGCGGAACCTTTCGATATGACGGAAATACGCGCTTGAAAGTGGGCGATACCGTCTCTGTATATGAAGGGACTCGTCCCGATCTGCGCACTTTGAATACTTCCGATGATGGTGATATCGCCTATATAGCGATTACTGCGATCAACGGGAATATCTATTCCTACACAAGCGCAAACCCAATGGACGTTCTGCTTAAACCGAATGTGCTTCCTGTCGATCCTGCGTCGGACACCGACGGGGACAGGACGAACCGTTCCATCACGGTCGCTCCGGCGTCCATGGATTATTCCGACGCCAAATATGCGCCTATGGGTCTGAATGCCTCTACCGTCGCCAGAGTCGGGGACTTCCTCGCATTCGTCAATATGCGTACGGGAGCCTCTTCAGGCTACGGGAAAGTGACGTCCGTCTCCAACTCGGGGAATCATTATGTCATTGCTTATTCCGATGCAACACAAGATGACATTACTCACGCCCTTGATTTCTATAAGCGGGAAACGATTAACGGAGCCGACCTGTTGTCGCCAGCCGATATCGCTTCCCTAGAGAATCAAATCAAGCGGCAAGCGCTGGAAAGCGGATTTGTAGGTGAAGCTGCAAGCTATTTATCAGCTGCCGCTTTGCAAACCGATAGCTTCAAAACATTGATGGCAGCAAGCGCATCAACAGCCTTGCCGAGGGACAAAAAGTCGGAAGTCCGTATCCTCTCCACACAACCTGGAGAAGAGAATGCAGACGTCACCCTGCACAACTTGAAGGTTTCAGCAGACATAGGCACGACATTATCCCATTTCAAGGGAAAGAGCGGCTTGCGTCTGAATCTCGCCGTTTCAAGTGACATTCAAGTTTCGACAGGCGCGGACAATGATATCCTGATCCATATGAGCGCTGCATTTACGGAAGAAATCTCCTTGAGTGTGGGCGTGAACGGCAATACGGTATGGGGATATATCGATCTGGGACTTTTCGATCTCCCGTATCCCAAGGATTATCAAGCAAGCGCCAACCTGGACGCTTTCACATTTACGAGCATTGACGCGTCTGCCCAGATCGGTACAGTGGCAGCGGATACTCCGCTAGATCGCTGGACGAATATCTGGGATACTGCCAAAAACAAAGTAGACATCCAAGCGCAGTTGAAAGCGGTTCTGCAGCAGTCTCCTTCCGCACCGGCCAAGGTAAACGCCAATACGTTGGTGGAAAGCTATCAAGCCATGCTGGAGAACGAGACGGATTGGGTTGACCTGGTAGAGCAAAAAATCTTCGAATTAGACAAGCGACTATTATTGGGTCTCCTTCATATCAACTTTAAAGGAAGCTTTGTCATCAGTATGAATCCGAATATTGCCTTGGGTATCGGCTTCAGCTATGAATCTGCGAAGAGATATACCGCCAGCTTTAAACTCAGCGAAGGCTCGCCTTCTTTCGGCACGGTAGATTTGCCGGGCGACGGCACCTATAATTTCTATTTCTATGTGATGGGAACGCTGGGGCTAAAGGCGGGAATTCGTCTCGAACTGGCGGCCGGTTTGTTTCATATCGATTTGAACAGTATCGGAATCACGGCAGAGGGTGGTGCCTATCTCCAACTCAACGGGTATTTCTATTACGAAAAGTCATCCTCGGCGCCTACAAAAACGTTAGGCGCGCTGTTTCTGGAGATCGGCATGTATGCGGAGGCAGAGTGGGGCGCGCAGATCTTCGGCGGGTCATACTCGTATTCCGACCGCTTTTTTAGCGAGTACTGGCCACTTTATAGAGCCGGTACGCCGAATGGTCATTTCATCGACTTCGCCTATGAACAAGGAGATGCACCTTCCTTTGTAGCCTTTGAGCAAACTACTTTCCCATCTATTAGTGACGCCTTTAAGTTGAACGATTTGAATTTGATAACGGGCGAAATCATTACAGGTAGAGATCGTCCACAAAATTACACCATTACTTTTAATAACAATAAATTTACGTACAATCCGAGTACATCCCGTGTAACCGTATCGCCTGAAGCTAAGGATGATATTCTCACCAGCAGGATGACCGTAACGTGGAAGGGCTCAACAACAGGATTAAACTCCCTTCCCTTCTCGCGCAATATTGATCTGACCTGGTACAAGAACGGATACGGCTCTATTACCTTGGATCCTAATGTTCCATTATCAGACGGTCAAGATCCAAGAAATGAAATTCAATTGTACGATTTCGGGCGGGTTGTACTGCCGACCAACGCATCAACCAAAAAAAATAAGAAATTAACAAACGCGCCCAGAGCAACTGGATATACATTCAAGGGCTGGGCCTTGGATCCCAAAGGAACGAAACCTTATATGATTCCTGATATCATGCCAGCAGGAAATATAACGCTCTACGCGCAATGGACACCGCATACCAAAATACAGTACTTGGTCGATTACATTACGATAGATCCCGAAACAGGGAAACGTACCACCAAGAAAAAAAATACCTTATCCGGTACGGCAGGCGCTTCCGTTTCACCAGTACCGATAGAAATCGAAGGCTATGATACACCGCCAACGAAAACCATAACCATATCTGGAGCCGGTCTATCGAAGCTTAGTTACGAATACCTGCCCACTATGCGCAAAATGACTTTCTATACCGATCCGGGCGGAACCTCGATCGTTTATTCGGCCAGAAGCTTTTCGCAGGTACCCGCCAGTGCAGTGCCGAAATTCACAAAACCCGGCTATATCTTTGCTGGCTGGTCACAGGCAATTCCAGGCACAATGCCGTTAAGCGACACCACGTACACTGCGACCTGGAAGGTACGCACCGATACGCCTTACCATGTTTCGAACAGGCTGCAAGGTCTCGGAAGCACTTCACTTTATGTTGAAGCCGACACGGGAAGTTATCAAGGGACAACCGGTGTGCTTGCGGCGCCAGCGACCCAGCATTATCCCGGCTTTACCTATAACCGTAGCACAGCCTATGACAGCAGCGGCAAAGCATTGGCATCCAGTACGATTGCAGCCGATGGAAGTCTCACGATCGTGCGTTATTACACACGCAACAACTACAACTTGACGTTTGATGCAAACGGAGGCACTGGCGGTTCCACAGCTCGAGTTCAGTACGGTGCTGCCATACAGGCGCCAACCGTAACGAGGTCAGGCTGTAATTTTACAGGTTGGTCGCCCGCACTGGCAAGCACTATGCCGGCTCAAGACACATCCTATTCCGCACAATGGTATTGTCCGTCGCCAGCACCGGTGCTTAGCAGCGCCAAGTCGGTTCTATCCAATGTGAACGGGAATGTGCGCGGGGACAGTCTTTCGGTTCCGAGCACCCTTACTGTAGGTCAGTTGTTGAGCGGGTTAACGTTATCCCCGCGCGCTACCGCCAACGTGTTGGATCAAGACTTGATACCTGTAACCGACGAGACGTCCGATATCCATTCCAATATGATCGTACGTGTTACCGCTCAAAATTCGTCTACTGCGGATTATCTTATCCTGTACAACGATATTACATTGACATCGCTATCGTCCAGCTATCTAATTGATCCGGTCGCAGGAACGATTACCGTGCCTCGATATACGTACTATGGCAGCTTTACCTATGCTGTCATTGGGCCGCAGAATGGAAGCTATAAGGCTTATCATCAGGACAATACGGTCATTACGCACGCAAATCTTCAAAGCACCGATCAGCTGGTCGTAACCGCACAGGACGGTACTCAAAAGACGTATACCTTTGTCATACAGTAAGCTCATAGAAAAATATAGCACGTAACATTGAAATCGCCCGCACCTGGTCACAGCATGCGGGCGATTTTATGTTCAGGAAGCTATTCCTTCAGAGCATTTTTTTTCATTTCATAGTACTCGGCTTTTTTCTCATCGCCATTTCCCTTATGAAACTGGATCAGACTATTTAACGCATTGTCGAACTTTACCTCGTAAGGTTGCTGTATACTTAACGTCCATGAATAAAGCTTATTTTCAAATAACATGCCTTTGTACAGCTCCACCATCTGCTCAAGCATTTCCATCTTACTCTTATCTGCATGATAACTTTTACTGAATTGATCAAACTCCAGCAAGTCCACCTTAATGTCTTCGATGTTGAGCCAAATGTTCCCCAATCTGCTCTTGATCAAATGATGGATGCCAAAAGCGTTGAATCGCTTCTTTAAGTTATATTGCGTCGTATATAAGTTTGCATACCCTTTATCTATCTCCAAATCGGGCCACAAATCATGAATGATTCGTTCTCTGGACACGTACTTACCGTTCATGCATAGTAAATAGGCAAGAAGCTCTTCTGTTTTTTTGGTTCGCCAATTGTCGTCGATCAATTTCCCGTCGATGAATATGGAAAAATCGCCAAAACACGTAATCTCAATGTTGTGCCCCATGCTGCTCTTGCTTCTAATCTTCTTTATTTTTTCCAACGTGACATAAAGCTGTTCGAATTTCACCGGCTTAACGAGAAAATCCAACGCTTTTGTTTCAAGCGTGTCTGATACATAGGCATGGTGAGCACTTGTGAAAACAAAGTCCATTTCCGGTCTTTTTTTGAACATCATCCCGAGCAAGGTTATGCCATCAATCTCTGGCATTTCGATATCCAGAAAAGCAAGGTCGGGTTGCATGCTGCCCAATTCTTCCAAGGCTATTGCGGGATCTTCATACATGGCAACGACTTCGACATCCGCCATTTTCTCCAACTTGCTCTTCAAGTTCCTCAGCGCATAATATTCGTCGTCTACAATAATAACTTTCATAGCTGCTCCTTAATGGGTATGTCAAAACGAACCGCAGTTCCTTTACCCTTCTCGCTGACGATCTGAAGCTGTGTCCCATACTCGGCCTTAAGCCGTGCGTTTATGTTAGCAAGCCCAATGCCCTTGCCCGACGAGTATTCAAGCAGTTTATATTTGTCCGCATCTTCAATGCCGACGCCGTCGTCTTCTACCTCTATCAAGTAGCCATGTTCAAGCTCTTTAACCCTGATTGTAACTGTTCCTGCCATTTTCCTTTTACGTATTCCGTGTTTAATTGCATTCTCTACCAGGGGTTGAATAACCAAGCGCGGCACCTTCAACTGAATACCTGGATCAATCTCATAGTTGACAATTATTTTGTCCGGGAATCGGGCTTGCTCAATGCGCACATAAAACTTGACGGCATCCAGCTCCTCATGGATAGAAATAAATCTTTCCGAATTGCTGTAATCGAATATACTTCTGAGATAATGGGATAAATCGTTAACCAAGCTTCCCGCTTTTTCTTTGTTTTCAGCAATAACCCCTTCTATCACATTCAAGGTATTGTGAACAAAATGCGGATCTATTTGTGCCCGTATGAAAGCAAGCTCAAACTGCCTAGATTGAATTTCGGAATTTTCAAATAGAACTTGATTGCGTTGCTTCTCTGCATTTAATTGATTTATGATTTCTGCGAGTGACAACGCAAAAGCGATAGCAGAGGCACAAGAAAGAAAAAATAAGTAATTAATAATAATGTAACTTTGAGGCAGTAATCCGAAAACCATCAAATAAAACAGAATGACCGACACCAAACACAAGAGCCATGCCGTTATGAGTTGCGGCGAACGAATGGTTTTGTTCCTTATTCCTTTAAACATAATGATGAAATATAATACAAACACCACAGAAGATGCGATCGCACCAAATGCTCCCAGCTCTTTACTAATGAAAAAAAACAGTAATAAAGTGATGGGGAAGTAAACGATGAGCAGCTTTAAACAAAAATCGATTCTGGGAAACCTGGTTTGGGTCTGAAAAATATCTCTCATAAAGATGACAATGGCAAGCGACATGAGAATGCCGATGCCCGTGGAATATTCCGCAATCCAATAAGCGTATTTGAAGCCCGTAACGTTTAAAAGTCCCGTCGTTGCTGCGTTCCACAACAAGGTAGTGAACACATAAAAGCAGTATTTTATAAAAGATTTATTTTTTATGGCTAAGCCCATGACCAAATTATAAAATAATAAAGCCGCCAAAATGCCGAAAAAGATGCCCCCTGCCCAGATGTTTATCATGCTTGTCTTCCGAAAGAGATCGTCATTGACGAGCCCAACCATAAAGTTCTGTCCGTATAATGATTGACTTGTCATGTATATGTACTGATGTTGATCAAAATGAGGCGGGATTTTGAATACGGGGTAGACATAGCCGATCTCATCAGAGTTGCTCTTATACGCGTACCCAAAATGACTTGTTACGTAATCGTTACTTGTCGGGAGGTAAATCGTTACATCTTCAAAGAGAGGGTTGTTTATTGTAAGGTAATTGATTTCATCCGCATTATACCGGTTTACCTTTATTTTGAACCATAATGGGACCGGAGAATAACCTACCTTGGAATAGTTGCCAGGCAAAGCTGCGAATTGATCGCTGGCTCTAACATCGGACAAGGTCATGTTACCTGAATGGTCTTGCAGAATCTCCATCCTAATATCATCATTGGATTTGTTCGCATCTTGAAAGTTAATGACGAAAACGAATGCGGTACATAGCGATATGGCTAATAGAATAGTCATTATTTTCATTGAAAATATAGTAGATTCCGATCGCATAAACATACTCCCCAATAAACTCGGACGGTGTCGATTCATGTAGCAATTTTAACATGGTTCCGTCCATCCTTCAATCTGTACTGCAGGTACGACAGACCTATGTTAACGATCCGAGCAAGGCGATTGCCCTACCGACAACCAAAGTCAACCTCTCCCACAAAAACAAAAAAGAACCGCACAACAGTACGGTTCTGAAGCTTTAAAGTATGGCGTGCCCGGTATGATTCGAACGTACGAGCTGCGGTTTTGGAAACTACAGCTCACAAGCACAGAATAATCCTTTAGACTTACTCTTAAATGCCTACTTCCGCAAATAACTAATCGCAACCGTCTTCGGCCCAGTATGCGAGCCAATCGTACATCCGCCCTCTATCATAATGATCTCTTTAACGGACGTATGCTCCAACAAGTAATTGCGCATGTAGTCCGCGGCTTCCTCAGCCACAGTCTGAGCAATGACGATGACATTCTGATCGATAGAGTCAATCTTGTCTACAATATTTTGCATGACGCCCTCTAGCGCCTTTTGCGGTTTGCCCCGGTATTTCTTTTCAGATAGGATAAGGCCCTTCTTAATACTAAGCACAGGCCGGATTTTCAGTAAGCTGCCGATCATGTTCTGGATGCTAGATACACGCCCGCCCTTGTGCAAGTAATCCAGGCGGTCGACCAGGATGTCGATATCGACGCGATCGCGATGGGACTCGATGTGGGCGACTACCGTCTCAAGGTCTTTTCCCTGCTCCAGCAAGCGAGCCGCCATAATGACGAGCATGGTTGTGCTTGCGGACAAGTGGGTGGAATCTACGAGCGTGATCCGCCCTTCGGGAAAATCATTCATAGCAATTCTAGCATTCTGGTACGTTGAGGACACTTTGGAAGACATGCTGATAAACAACACCGAATCTCCCGCATCTATGGCGCCTTGAAACGCTTGCGCAAAATCGTCCGGCGAAGGCGCTGCCGTTCGAGGCAATACCCCATTCTCCTCCACCCGTCGGTAGATCTCCTCGGTCGTCACATCGATTCCGTCCCGGAAGACTTCCTCGTTGAAAATAATATAAAGAGGCACGATCGTAATGTTATACCTCTCTACCCATTCTTGCGGCAAATCTGACACGCTGTCTGCGAATAATCTGATGTTGTTCAGGCCCGCTTCCTCCATTCGATAGTCTTATCTATCATTATATAGTATAAACGATTTAATTTATATGAAAGCGTTTTCTTTTATAATCAATGTGTCCATTCCTCGAAAAAAAAGCCCCTACCGCAGTGCGGCACAGGCTTTCCTCCAATACTTTCCTAAAATAGATACTCCAGCAGCGGCCCATATATCCCGTGCAGAAATGCGAAGATAAGAGCACCCACTCCTGCTCCGATAAAAGCGCCATTCAACCGAATACGCTGCAGGTCCGTCTCGACCTTGCTTTCGATAAATTCCACCAATCGCTCTTCGGTGAAGCCCTCCAGCGTCTTGCGCGCGATTCGGCCGATCAAGGCATGCTCCTGCTCCATGACGCCATTGATGAATTGCTTCAAGTAGCGGTCGAGCTGAGCTTTGGTCTCTTCATCCGCTTTGAATGCTTCCCAATACGCGCCGATCAGCTCCGACAGCCAGTTTTTCACATCATCCACATGAAGCTGACGCTCCTCCGCCGCGAGATACTTCAGCTCACTGCCCGCAAGCAGCATCCCCCTCATGCTGTCCAGCAGCGCATGGATGGAAGGCTGTAGCGACACCTCGTCCAACAACTCAAGCTTCCATCGCTCGATCGTCGCAGCCATATCTTCACTTGTCTCCAGCTTCTCCGCGAGATCCATCAGTCTGATCTCGACCAGCACACGAAGCTCATGCTTCGGATCCCTCAGATCGTTCATAAACGATTGCAGATCAGTATATAGCGTATTCGCCGCATCATCCAGATTAAGGGCATCAGCAGCCTCGGCAAAATCGACCAGCTTGCGCTTGAGCCACTTGGTGAAAGAACCGCCCTCCGAGACGAAGTTATCCTTCTCCTTCGCCAGCATGGCCCGAATCGCTTTTTTCGTATCCTCGCTTGCGACCCGCTTCGCTGCATAGTCAACGACCTGGCCCATCCACTTCTGAAAATCGCTGTTCACGAGCAGCCAGTGAAGCCCTCTCCCACCGTAACGGGATAGATTCATTCCCCGAAGCGACTTTCGGACAGTTCCATCCAGCTTGCCCGCCAGTTTCTCCGTATCCGTTCCCTTCAGCCAGGAAAGCAACAGCTCCCAGCCCTTCTCGGCAATGCCCATGCCTCCGCTGCCCTTGCGATCCACCCAGCCGCTAATAGCATCCACAATGCTATAGGCCATCAGTTTATCCTTGATCATGCTTTTGCTAAGCAACTGCTCTTCCACCATAGCTGCAACGCCCTCGACCAGCTTCGTCCGATTGCGCGGAATGATCGCCGTATGCGGAACCCAGCGCATGCCGAGCGGATGCCGGAACAACACGGTTACCGCGAATAGATCCGCAAGTGCGCCTACTAGTCCCGCTTCTGCAGAATACAGCAGCAGCTTGGACCACCATGTGCCGGGATACCAGTACGTCAAGGCAGCCGCACCAATGAATAATAGAGCCAGCAACAGCAAGCTAAGATTGGCTTTCCGTCTCATCGTCATGTCATCTACCCCCGATCCAGAACGTGAGCAGATAGAGAACAAGACCGACCAGGCCGCCTACAACCATCCCGTTCAACCGGATATATTGCAGGTCTTTGCCTGCCTTTTCTTTGATCAATTCAATAAGCTCTTCGTCCGAAAAAGTGTCCAGCTTCTCTCTCACCAGACGTCCGATAAGCGCATGCTTATCCTCAATCCAGCCGAGCAATAGCGACTTGACGCCGGTATCCAGCGCTTGTTGAAGATCGTCACGCGTTCTTAATTGCTCAAGCCCCTTGTCGATCTCCTTCCGCAGCCAGCCAAACGAAGATGCGGCAGACGCGCCTTCTTCTTGAGTGGATGCAATCAACGATGCTCGCGCCTTCTCAATACGAGTCTTCAGCAGCTCTTCCAGGGAAACATTCTGCTGAATCATAGCCAGAATGTTCCGTTTCCCAGCCTCGATACGCTGGCGTAGCTCCTCGTCCTCCCGCAGCCTGCGGACGAACTCGGCAAGAAACAGCTTAAAGCTCTGACGCTGCGGATGATCTTCCGCGGCGAACTGTTCGATGAAGGTGGCCAGCCAGTCCTGAACCTTCACGCTAATTGCGGGCGCATTCAAGCCCGCTGTGAAGTCGACCAGTCTGCGGCGCAGCTTCTCACCCTCATAAGAACGGATCGCCGACTCGGCGAACTGCTCAATCAGCGCTCGGAACGGCTCGGACTTCACGAGCTGAACCAGCGGCTGAACGACAAAAGTGATGACTTTATCATCATAGCCATTGCGTATCGTCCATTCCCCCACATCCGCCAGCACGTCGGACACCTGCAAGGAACCAGCATGATCGTATGCGAATCGCTCTATGCCCGCTGCAAGCTTCTCAGGCTCCACCTTTTCGAGCAGATCACCTGCCAGCTTGCCTGCAAATTGCTGGACTTCTTCGCTCCCGCCGCTCTCGGACAAGTAGCGGACAAGCACATTGCCAAGATCATGCTCCGCCAGCGTAGCCTTAATCGATGCGACTGTCAGCAGCTCCTTCTCCACCATGTCGACAAGCTCGCCAATCAATCGTTCTTTATTACGGGAAATAATATGAGTGCCCATCCATTTCGGCCATTTGATCCAGAGAGGATCGCCAAATAATGCGCTAATTGCAAAAGAATCCGCCAGTCCGCCGATCGTTCCGGCGCTGAATATAGCGAATAATAGCCCTCCCGCAAACGTGTGCTGGAAAGGGAACGCCGCCAATATGCCTACACCTGATAAGATCAAGATGGCGTTGGCTTGTTTTTTCACGCTCCAATTGTTCATCTGGTTGCTCCATTTCGCTTGCTAGAATACGGTAATGATAGTTTAACCTTTTTTGGGTCGCCCATCCACTCGCCTCTAGTCGCGTTCATGGAAAAAACCGCCCCGACCGGCATTGCTCCACTTGGAGACCGATCGAGACGGCTTGTATGGTTACCTGTTATTGCTGGCTGCGCGGCTGGCTGTCAATCTTGCCGCTTGGCGGAACTTTACCGCCCGGAGGCGTTTTGCCCGCTCCACCGCCGCCAACATTACCGCCTGGCGCTTTGCCTGCTCCGCCTCCGCCGACATTGCCGCCTGGCGCTTTGCCTGCTCCGCCTCCGCCGACATTGCCGCCCGGTGCTTTGCCCGCTCCACCGCCGCCAACATTGCCACCTGGCGCTTTGCCTGCTCCGCCTCCACCAACATTGCCGCCTGGCGCTTTGCCTGCTCCGCCGCCGCCGATGTTGCCACCTTTACCTTCACCAGCGCCGCCGATATTGCCGCCTTTTCCTGCTCCGCCGCCGCCGATGTTGCCGCCTTTACCTTCACCAGCGCCACCGATATTGCCGCCTTTGCCGCCGCCAGCTCCACCGCCGATGCCGCCTTTGCCTGCACCGCCGCCGATTCCAGCTCCGCCGCCTGCGCCACCACCAGCTCCGCCGCCTGCGCCACCACCAGCTCCGCCGCCTGCACCGCCTCCAGCTCCGCCGCCTGCACCGCCTCCAGCTCCGCCGCCTGCGCCACCACCAGCACCGCCGCCTGCACCGCCTCCAGCTCCGCCGCCTGCGCCACCACCAGCTCCGCCGCCTGCGCCACCACCAGCTCCGCCGCCTGCGCCACCACCAGCACCGCCGCCTGCGCCACCACCAGCTCCACCGCCTGCGCCGCCGCCTGCGCCACCACCAGCTCCACCGCCTGCGCCGCCTTTACCTACGCCGCCTTTACCTGCGCCGTTCGCTTTGCTCTTCGCTTGAGCTTTTGCTTGGCCAGCTGCGCCTTTTGCTTTCGCATAGGAATAGCTGATGGATTGCAGCGTCTTCACATCCACTGAACCCGTTGCAGATAGTCCATGCGTCTTTTGATAATACTTGACGCCTTTGACCGTTGCAGGGCCATAATAACCGTCTATAGGGCCGCCATAGCTGCCGATTGACTTCAGCATGCCTTGAATGACATAGACATCTGGTCCTTTCGCGCGTTTACCTACAGCAAGAGATGTATTCGGCAAGCTGAACATCAGCGCAAGCGTAATGAGTGCCACGCTTAAGTATTTGGCCGTGCGCCATCCCGTGCCCACTTTCTTTTTCGTATAAGATTCAAGTTGCTTATCCTTCATTCGTTTGCACCTTCCTTTTGTCAGCCTGATTGGATTGTTGCTACCACCGTTACTATCCCCAAAAATCGCATTTCATTTCATCAAAATGAAAAAAAATCCGCAAGCTGAATATTTGCTGAAAATAACCCTTTTTCGGCAGCAAGGAGTTGGATATTATCCTTCATGCGCTCATAATAGAGAAACAAGCCATTAAGTGGAGGACAACGGATGCAAACCCTTAACGGGATCAAAATTCTTATCGTAGATGACGAGGCGGCTATCGTGCAGTTTTTGGAGATGGGACTTGCGAATGAAGGGGCACATATCATAACAGCCGAAGACGGCAAGAGCGCGCTTCAGATTGCGGCCGAACTCCGGCCGCATGTCGTCATACTTGATGTCATGATGCCGAATATGGACGGATTTGCAGTATGCCGGGAATTAAAGGAAGAGGGGTCGCAAGTGGCCATCATCATGCTGACTGCCAAAGATGAGGTGGAGGATCGTGTTTACGGTCTGTCACTGGGAGCCGACGACTACTTGGTCAAGCCATTCAGCTTTGAGGAGCTGCTGGCGCGGATTCACGCCAGATTGCGCAACCAATTCCCCAACTTGCTGGGCGAGGTGACCTATGGCCCCTTCCGCATTGATGATAAACGCAAAGAGATTCGTTACAGGGATGAAGTAGCGGAATTGTCGCCAACGGAATATTCGCTTCTGAAATACATGGTTATGAATCATGGCGTGGTGCTGAGCAAGTCGCTTATGTTGGAGAAGATATGGGGCTATGACTTCGGCGGGGAGCAAAATATCGTCGAGGTCTATATCCGCTCCCTCCGAGAGAAGCTTGGCGACAAGGAACACCGGCTCATTCGGACGCTTCGCGGCGCCGGATACCGAATGGACTTGCCATGAGAGCGCATAACGGCATCTTCCTCCGCAAGCTTCGGCCCGGTTCGCTTCGGCTGCAGCTGCTAGTCCGCTCTTTGCTCGTGCTGGCGGCACTGTTCATACTGATCGGCACCCTGCAATTCCTGTTTATGAGGGACTTTCTATACCGGAACAAGGCAGAGGCGCTGAACGCCCAGCTCATGTCCCTGCCGCCGGAACTGTTTCGATTGGATGGCAAAGAACCCGGCATTCGCCATCACGGCAAAGTGCGACCGGATTCTCCGTTATTATTTCAGCCCGGATTTTCGTTGATCATCATTGATTCAGCGGGAGAAGCGCAGGCGGTGACCGAAGAAGGAAGCCTTGATTCGAGGGAGACACCTCTGCTAGGCATCAAGGGATACAGTGAAATCCGTAAAAAGCTTCAAGCCGGAGAACGTCCCGACTATCAGCTCATCACAGCAGACAATGGAACGCAATATATGGCCGTATTCCGCAAAGCCTCCCGGCCCGGCGACAAGGACGGCAGCTTGCTGCAAGCTGCCGTCGAGACGGAATCGCTGCGCAAGCAGCTGCTTATCCAAGTCGCCATCTTCGCCGCGCTTGCCGCGGCAGCTCTGATTGCAGGACTCCTGTTGTATCTGCCTCTGCTGCGAAGAACGCTGCATCCGCTCTCCAAGGTCGTACGGGCAGCAGAGCTGACAGATGCAGGCAGCCTGAACACGCGGCTGCCGGAGCGACAAGGACAATCTGAGATCGACTTCTTGTCCGAAGCGTTCAACAGCATGCTTGTGCGACTCGATACCGCATTCGAGCAAGAGCGCGCGACCAATAAACGGATGAGACGCTTTATCGCAGATGCGTCTCATGAGCTGAGGACGCCGCTTACTTCCCTGCACGGATTTATCGAGGTGCTGCTTAGAGGGGCGGCTGCGGATAGGGAGCAGCTCATGCGTGCGCTCGCCAGCATGAAGACGGAATCAGAGAGAGTCAACAAGCTGGTGGAGGATCTGCTTCAGTTGGTCAGGCTTGAGCAGACCGCGCCACTCAAGCTGGAGCCGGCAAGGCTCGATCTGCTGCTGAAGGAGATGGAACCTCAGCTCGCACTGCTGGCTGGCAACCGACTCTGCGTGGTACGCGTCACTAACAAAGTCACGGCCCTCATTGACCGGGATAAGCTTAAGCAGGTGGTGTTGAACCTCTTCCACAATGCCGTTCAATATACGGATGCCGAGACTGGTGTTATCGAGATCATTCTTGGGGATAGCGGGGAGGTCGCTCACCTCGAAGTTCGGGACAATGGCCCCGGCATTGCTCCTGCTCATCTCGCTCATATCTTCGAGCGCTTCTACCGGGGGGATGAATCCCGCTCGCGCGCGCGAGGCGGAACCGGGCTCGGGCTTGCAATTACGCAATCGATTATTGAAGCCCATCACGGGCATATCGGCGTGGACAGCAGAATTGGCGAGGGAACTTCGTTCCTTATCTCGCTTCCTCTGTCCTATGATCAAACTACAGACTCGTGTGAGTAAGTCTTCACGAGGGCTATGGCAACGTATGCTCCAGCACGAACTCGTCCCATAGCTTGCCGTCTGTATCATACGCCTCATACCGAAGGATGTTCCCGCTGATTCGAATAGCGGCGAACATCCTTTTGCCATTCTGGAGATGCGCCTTGTGGTAGAACTGATCCTTCTTCTTCTCGTTCAGCTTCTGTCCGGCTGCATTCGTCACCACGTAGACTGTTCCGGCGCGATCCAGCACATGCGAATCGTTACCGGGTGCAATCTTTCCGGCCCGCAGCGGATACGAGCGCGCGTATTCATGGTTATGTCCTTGCAGCACCAGATCCACTTCATATCGGTCGAACAGCTCCACCCAATCTCCGATGTTTTTGTTCTGATTGCCCCCATACGGCCCTCGATGAAGGGAGATGATCACCCATTTCCGCGTATTTTTCGCCAATACATCCTCTAGCCACTTCGTCTGTCCGCTTATATTGGATTCCGTGTTAAGCATGATGAACCGGGCGTTGTCGTAGTCAAAATAATAGGTAGTCCCGTTAATGGAGCCTTTTGCACCGTTTTTCGGCACGTTGAACAAAGAGACGAACGGCTCCGCATCGTCCTCCACCTCCTCATGATTACCCGTAACCGGCATAAGCGGAACCGACGAGAGCCACAGGGCAGCTTCGCGAAAGAATGCGTCCCAAACTTTCGAATCCTTTGGATTTTCGGTCAAATCGCCATTATGAACGATAAATGCTGCCTCAGGCACATAGCTGAACGCTTGCTTCAACGTATCTCCCCACAGCTTGAAGTCCGCCTCTGTCTTTCCTTGCGAGTCTGTCACATTAATAAAAGTAAAGCCGTCGCCGGAATCGTCTGGCGAATAGGTGTAAAATATTCCCGTCGCGCTCCAGCCCTTCTTCGTTCCGTCCCCTATCCGGTACGCATAGGTTTGGCTGCGCTGCAAACCGGTTATCGTCACCTTATGAACTGTACGCGCATCTCCATCGATCTTGATCCGATTCGATGTGCCCTCTATCGTTCTTGCTTGCGCACTGCTCCAATCCACATCACGGCTGTTGCCCTCTATATATTGAACCAGGCTTCGATTCAGCTTGCCCCCGCTTTGCCATGTGAACGTGCGGACCGTATCCGCCTCTTCTCCAACGTTGATCACAAGCGAATGCGGTTTCACTGCCGTACCGTTTTTCCAGCTATTCAGCCATAAAAATACGCCTACGATCAAAACCGCGCATACCGCAAGCATTAACCCTTCCCGTCTCATCCCTGTCACCTGCACTTTCGTCCGTTCGTTACCAAAAAATTAACATAACCGTATCTTGACTCCACCGCAACGAGCTTAAGCTTATGATAAACATCATTAGCATTTCATAATCCGTCAGCGGCTGAAGAGGCTTATGAAGCAAGTCAAGCATGTCATCGCCAGTGGTGAATATCATAATTCATGTTGAGAAAAGCATCGCATTCAAGAGCTGCACTAGACTCTCCAAAAAAGAAGCAACGGCTCAGCCGCTGCTTCTTTTGATTCTATGTCGAACTTATTTAAGAAACCCGCTTCGCATCTGCCTTGGGCCGATCCTCGCTAATGAGCCACGCCAAAGCGTATTGAAGCGCCGCCGCGCTAAACAGGATGACCGGCATCCAGATCGATTCCAGATCGGAGCCGAATATCGCAAGCAGTACAATCGATAATACCCGTCCAATGTTCAGAAACAGCTCGCGCATGACGACCGATTCGATGCGAAGCTGGCCTTTCAAAGGGAGCTCCCCAATGATTCGATAGTAATAGGAAGTCAATGTGTTGATGGCAAGCGGATTGCAGATGGAGAACAGGATCATGAACAAGACAACTGACCATAGCTCAACTTGAATGAGCAGCAAAGCTGCGCCCAGCACCGTTCCGGTCGTTGCCAGGAACACGTATCTGCGTACATTTTCTTTTTGAGCTTTGCGTGAGATGACATATCCCGTTGCCACTGTCAGCCCTGAGAAGAAGACGCCGAGATAGCCGACCCAGTCCTCCCGATTTACAGCCTGGAATAGCAGAATGTTCGGCAAGAACAGCATAATTCCCTGGAACAAGCCAAGCACCAGAAAGCTGTATAAGCCTTTTACCCATCGCTTGTTGCGCCTCATGACCTCGCCCATCAGCTTTAGATAATACGTCTTGTGATGAGTCTTGATTGTTGGAATCCGGAAGCTGATCAGCGCGGCGATTAAGAACATGATAAAAGCAACCGTGAAGATCATCATATACCCGGACAAACCGTCATTCCGTTGAATAACGAAGCCCGCGAGTGCAGGTCCAGCCAATCCCGCAGAGTTGAACGTGACCATATTAATGGCGAGAAAACGAATCCGATTGGCTTCTGTCGAGACATCGTATTGCAGCACCAAGTACCCCGTCCAGTAGAAGCCAGTCGCAAAACCATTAAAGATTGCAAACCATATATAATAATTCGGCACTTGCTCCTGCGCCAAAATAACAAGCAAATAAAAAAACGCAATCATGACAATACCTAATCGGTAGGTCACCATGCGATCATATTTTTTGGAAATCCACCCGCCGACAGCAAAGGCTATAGGCGTAATAATAAAGCTGATAATATTGTAGACGGCATTAATAACCAGATCCTCAGTCAGTCTCCACAAATACAAGTTCAAAAATAAACCGGACATCGACGCACCAAATTGAAAGCAGCTATGAATAATCAATGCCGTTACTGCTTGCTTACCTAGCTTTCGCTCCGGCTGCAAATCTTCGCCTATAATCCCAGTCCAAATTCTCTGCAAGCCATGTCCCAGTCGCATCTGGCGTTCCTCCGTTGAATGAAGCCTCTTATGTACGTCTATAATCTACCAACAGTTTATCACATTCATGGAAGATAGAAAGAGAGAATTGCGAAGTTGGGTGAATTCATTGCATAGTTCGTATCCCTTCAACCGTACACTATGGATGCCAAACGGAAAGGAGGTCGATAACATGGCGAAGCAGCAAGGACATGGCAACAAAAACACCAAAACCAAATCATCGGACAAAAAAGGAAATGCGTCCGGCAACAATCACTAATCCTTAGCAAAATATGCCCTGGGAAGCCGCTATCAAGCGCGCCGCTCCTGGGGCTTTTCGCTTTGAGAAGAAGGGAATCGGGCGTCCATGTAGAAGTTATAAAGATAGTGCTCTACGAATTTACATAAAAAAGTGGTGAACACGCATGACTCTTTTGCATGAACGATCCTTTACTATATTCGACTTCGAGACCAGCGGGCTCGATCCCAAAAACGACCGCGTTATTGAGATGGCGGCCATACGCGTTGTCAATGGCGAGATCGCAAGCGAATTCAGTACACTAGTCCAATATGACGGCAAGCTATCGTCAAAAATAACCGAGCTTACTGGCATCACCGACGATATGACGGCATGCGGGATGGATGAGGACACTGCGTTCCGCATTTTGAACCGGATGATCGGGAACCATGTACTCGTCGCTCATAATGCCCAGTTCGATCTGAGCTTCCTTCATCATTCTTTAATGCGTATTGCGGGCCGTTCGTTCCGTAATGATTTCATAGATACCCTCACGATCAGCCGGGAGAGACATGTCTACCCGCATACGTTAAAAGATATGTGCGATCGCTACGCTATCCCTTTGGTCGGCGGTCATCGCGCGCTTAATGATGTCATCGCTTGTTGGGAGCTGTTTCGCACGCTGGATGAAGAGCAGCCTGTGAACGACTATCTCAACACACTAGGCTATATGCGCAAGTACGGCCCGCCAAAGTGGAGCCCGCCGAACGCCAAGCTCAATCCTATTGATCTAAAATATGCTCCCAAGGAAGCATAATGAACCAATTAGCGGTGCGTGGCGATGCTATTTGCTCCATTCTGCCGTTTCCAGCAATTTAGCGTTTCCTAGCAACGCTAATTCTTGGTTTACTCCGAGTTCGGCGGAGGAGCGACAATGTAACGCCAATCTGCCCCTCTCCTTCTCTCAACTGGGCTAGCGGGAATTGCGATTTCTCAGAGAAACAAAAAAAGAGCTATCTCAACGGTTCTACGAACCGAACCCTCGATAGGCTCCTCATTAAGCGCTCCCAGACATGCAATAGCTGGCCCTGCTTATAGAGGAGCCTATCGTTTTTGAGATAGCCCTCTTATGTATGTCCTATGTTTGCATACCTTACATTTTGGATGACTTACGCTTTATATACCTCATGCTTTAGCAAGCTTCGCGATTGCACCCAGCGCTGTTACGATTTCGCGCTCGATCGCGTTCGCCACAGCATCGGTGTGCGGATCATAATCCGCTGCCAGATCGGAATCGGCATAGCCGTCCAGCGCCAGTATGGCGCCTGCTTTTGCCCCGCGAAGCGTTGCTACGATGTATAGCGCAGCGATCTCCATCTCCACTGCCAGCGCGCCTGCCGCTTTGTATTGCTTGTGCGGCACTTCTACCACCCCGTTGAAGAATACGTCAAGCGTAACGGTAATTCCTTTCTTGACGATTCCTTCGCTTTCCTTCGCTGTCTCGTACAACGCATCAACGATCGCGCTATCCGCTACAGCCGGGAAGCCATCCGGCACTAGCTGCTTAGTCAGGCCCTCGGCCCGAACAGCTGCTGTGCTGACGATGAGGCTGCCTGCGGGATGGTCGGCAGAATAAGAGCCTGCCGTACCTACACGAATCAACGTCGTAACGCCGCCGCGAATGAGTTCCTCGAAGCATACCGCTGCGCCAGCGGAACCTACGCCATGGCTGACGACAGCAAGCTTAACGCCATCGTATTCGCCCACGAATGTGCGATATTCACGCGCAAAAGCAAGCTCCGTCGCATTCGTCAGCTTCGACGCGATTGCTTCCGCACGTCTCGGGTCGCCGCATACAATCGCATATGGCGGCAAATCTTCCGCATTCACTTGCAGGATAGGCAAGTACATATTAATCAAACTCCTTTTTCAGCCATTCGTCTTCAGGCATATTGTTATCATCGCTGCTGAATCGCTGCTCTTGGAATGGGTCAGCATAGTTGTGGAAGCCATTGCGTTCCCAGAAGCCGGGACGATCTTCCTTCATAAATTCAATGCCGCGAATCCACTTCGCGCTTTTCCAGAAATACAGATGGGGCACAATAAGACGCATGGGCCAGCCATGCTTGTCGGTCAACGGCTCTCCGTCGAACCGGTGCGCCAATATAACATCCTCCAGCAACAAATCCTCCAAAGGCACGTTTGTGTCATAATCCTGGTCTGCATGGATCATCACATATTTCGCTTCCGGCTTTACACCGAGCAGTGGCAGAAGGTCTGCAAAGCGTACACCCTCCCACTCCGTATCCAGCTTCGACCAGCGCGTCACACAATGGATATCGCGCATAATCTTATGCTGTGGCAGCTCCAGTAATTGCTGGAAAGTGAACACACTTTCTTGATCAACTTCGCCGAACACCCGAAGCGTCCACGTATCCAGATCGTATTCCGGCACTTCCCCTTCATGCAAGATCGGGAATCGTTCCGTTACAGTCTGACCTGGCGGCACACGATGTGCAATTTCTTCCGGTACTGTGAATACTTTGGGAGACACTTTCTTCAGTCGTGCGGCCTTGTTGTGCATGTCAGTTATCACTCCTCCAAAGATGTTCAAAGGTCTGGCGAGACGCTTGCCGTCACTGGCAAGCTGCCGCCCCGTCTTGGTTGCTAGAGGTCCGCTCTTCAAATCGAATCATTCAAGCAGCGATTATGGTTTCTGTTCCCTATTATTTCTGTTCAACATCATTTCAAATCTAAGCTATAAGCGAAGAGAAACTATTGTTGTGTAGAAACAAAGTGTTCGCCTTTGCAGCCGGAAGATAACCTTTAGCCTATACAATCAGAATCTTCCGGCTGCAACAGCGATCGGAACAACAATGGTTTCTCGCAGCGCCTTAGCTTACCGCGAGCTCTCATTCGCCTTGCGAGCTTCCTGCAAATAGCTCTTATCCTTGAAGAAGAACATCGCAATTAGCGTCACCACATAGGGCACCATCATCGTAAAATGCGTCGGCAGCGCGAAGCCCTGCAACCTGATGCTGAGCGACTCCATAAAGCCGAACAGCAAGCTTGCACCGGCAACGCCCAGCGGATTGGATTGGCCGAGCATTGTAGCAACTAGTGCAATAAATCCGCGTCCGGCAGTCATGCCCTCCGTGAACATCGTCACGTTGCCAAGAGACAGCTGAGCGCCAGCCAGTCCGCAAAGTGCGCCGCTCAGAAGCACAGCGCCATATTGAATGCGTGATACCTTGATGCCAATGCTTCTCGCCGCAGTCGGGTTCTCGCCTGCTGCCAGCAGCCTAAAGCCAGTCACCGTCTTGAACAGGAAGTACTGCAAGCCAAGCACAATCAGAATAGACAAGTAAACGAGCGCCGAATGACCCGAGAGTATATCTCCCACATAAGGAATATCCTTGATGAACGGAATATCCCATTTCGGCAATCCCTTCATGCTTTTATCATAAAAAGCACCCTTCACATCAAAGATCGCCCGCAGCGAGAACGTCGTCAGCCCGAGCGCTAGAAAGTTCAGCGATATCCCGACGACGATAACATTCGCTTTCAAATGGATACTCATATATCCGAATAACAAGGAGTATAGTAGTGTGCACATCATCGCGAACAATACGGCAACTACAATATTGCCCGTTAAGTAGTTGCCCACTATAGCAGTGAATGCGCCGACCAGCATCATCCCTTCCAAGCCGACATTGAACAGTCCCACTCTGGCACAAATCGCGCCGCCAAGCGCGGCCAGCAAGATGGGAGTTACGGTCCGCAAAGCTGAAGCGAACAACGAAATATCAAAGAGCCCGTCCATTCTTCGCCCCCGCTTTCTTCCGTTTGATGAATGAATACGTAAGCTTGGCGGATACGAACAAAATCAATACCGCCTGAATAATGCTGGATACTTCCAGCGGAACATCCGTATTCCGCTCCATGCCCATTCCGCCAGTCTGAAGCGCTGCGATCAGAATAGCAGCCAGCGCCGTTCCGATCGGATGCGAGCCGGCCAGCAAGGTCGCCATAATGCCCGACCAAGCATAGCCCGGAGAAGTGAGCGCCCCGTCGATAAATCGGTACTGCGTACCCAGAACCTCGACCGAACCGGCAAGTCCGGCCAGACCGCCGCTGACGAACATGCTTGCCAGCATCAACTTGCCGCGCTGTATGCCGCCATAGCTTGCGAACAGCGGATTGCCGCCCATCATGCGAATCTCATAGCCCTTCACTGTATGCTTCATGAACAGAAACATCAGAATCGTAACCCCTACAGCAAGGAGGAAGCCTACATGCAAGGTCATCCCCTGGAACAGCTTGGGCAGCCAAGCCTCCCGGCCCAGCATCACGGTCTGGGACATCGCAGCCGATCCCGTCTTGTCTTTGAACGGATACGTAACCATATAAGCGGCAAAATAAGTCGCAATATAGTTAAGCAGCAGCGTCGTGATAAGCAAATTCATGCGAAACTTGGCATCCAGCCATCCCGCGAATGCCGACCAGATACCGCCAGCGATCATGCCGGCGAATATAGCTGCAATCATCTTCAGCCAGCCTGGTCCCGGCATATAGATCGCTGTCAGCGCTGCGCTTAGCGCGCCAAGCACCATTTGCCCTTCCGATCCCATATTGAAAAATCCGGCTCTGAAGGCGAGCGCTACGCCAAGACCGATCAATATAATGGGGGTTGCCCGGGTTAGCGTGTTCGTCAGGAAGTAGAAGCTGCCGAATGCGCCTCTCCACATCTCCGCGTATGTCTCCGTAATGGAGCCGCCGACAATAACGATTGCAATCGCACCAACCGCAAGGCCAACGATTACCGCCAGAAGCGGCTGCACCAGCGAGCGCAAAGTTGCCGTAACCTTATCCAACGTGTTTACCTCCCGCCATTAGCAAGCTGATTCTCTCCTCAGTCGCCGTCTCAGCCATCAACTCGCCGACGATCTTTCCTTCGAACATAACCAGAATACGATCTGAAAGCTTCAGCACCTCGGTCAACTCCGAGGAAACTAGCAAAATCGCACCTTTAGCACTGCGTCGCTGCAGCAATTCCTTATGAATAATTTCCATAGCGCCTACATCTACGCCGCGAGTCGGCTCAGCCGCAATGAGAAACGGCGTATCCTGCGCAAGCTCGCGGGCCACGATCAGCTTCTGAAGGTTGCCGCCGGAGAGAAACTGCGCTTTCGTATTCAGCGATCCGGTTTTAATGCCGAAGCGTTCTACCCATTCCGCTACCATCCCTCTAATCGATGAACCGCGCAATAGGCCGAGCTTGTGGTGACGCGCCGTATGTCCCATCAAGCCATTCTCCAGCACATCGGCTTCCTTCGATACGCCCCATTGATAGCGATCCTCCGGAATGTGCGCGAGACCGCCGCGACGAATATCCCCGACAGGCGCGCCCGTTACATCCTGCCCGAGCAGCCTAACCGAACCTTTATCTGGCTTCAACAGTCCGGATATCGCCTGCAGCAGCTCCGATTGTCCATTGCCGGATATGCCTGCGATGCCGACAATTTCGCCTTCGTTCACTTGCAGGGAAACATCGCTTAGCAGCGGCTTGGTACGGTCTCCCCGTATGGACAGCGAGTTAACCTCAAGCACTGGCTTCCCCGATTGCTTCTTCTCGCGAGTCAGCTTGACCAAATCCCTGCCTACCATTAGCTTCGATAATTGCTCCTCATCCGTATCCGCAGCTTGGACCGTTCCCGTCACTTTGCCGTCGCGCAGCACCGTAATCCGGTCTGCCACTTCAATAATTTCCTGAAGCTTATGGCTGATGAGAATAAAGCTTTTGCCCTGTGCTGCAAGGCTCTTAATCGCTGCCAGCAGCTCCTTCACCTCTAGCGGTGTCAATACGCCAGTAGGCTCGTCCAATATAATAATTTCCGCTCCTTGATGGAGGACCTTCAAAATCTCCACGCGTTGTTGAACGCCAAGAGAGCAGTCTCCGACCTTTGCCCAAGGATCAACAGGCATGCCGTACTGCTTGGCCAATTGATCCGTCACGGAAGCAGCAGCCTTCCGGTCAAATCCGATAGGCGACGACGGCTCTCTGCCGATCACGATATTTTCGGCGACTGTAAAGGAGGAAAATAACATAAAATGCTGATGCACCATGCCAATGCCATTGTTGATGGCATCCGTAGGCGAGTGGAAAGAAACCGGCTTCCCGTTCAGTCGGATACTGCCGCTTGTCGGAGTTTCCATGCCGTACAAAATGCGCATAAGCGTCGTCTTGCCTGCGCCATTCTCGCCAATAATGGCATGAATCTCTCCCTTGTGAAGATTAAAGCTCACATCGCTGTTCGCCGTGACGTTGCCGTATGTCTTCGTTATACTGTCCATTTGCAGCAGCATATCGTCGCTCCTTTCAACAAGCAAACCGGCTGCGGGTAGCAGCCGGTATCATGGGATATTCAACTTTGGGTATCTGGGTATTATTTAGCCAATGGATTAACGACTTCAATTTTACCCGATTTGATGTCTTCCGCAATAGCCTTTACTTTATCTACCGTTTCTTGGCCAATGAACGGGCTCAGCGGAGATTTGCTGTCTTTTGTAATGAAGGTTACACCTACGCCGTCTTCCTTCACGCCGTAGTCCGCAGCTCCGAATTCGAAGTTTCCGTTAGCAAAAGCTTTTACCGTCTCGTAAGCTACAGCGTCTGTACCTTTCAATTGGGACAGTACGATATGCTCCGGGTCAAGCTCTGTACGGTCTACGTCTTGGCCGGATGCATAGAAGCCAAGATCTTTCGCTGCCTCGAATACGCCAAGGTCGCCTACAGCAGCCATACCTGCGATGAAGTCAGCACCTTTGGAGTGTTGAAGAATAGCAAGCTCTTTGCCCTTCGCGGAATCATCGAAGCCGCCTACATAGTTAACCAGGAATTTCGCATCTGGATTCGTGTAAGCCAGACCTTGCTTGAAGCCTTCCGTATACTTGCTCAGCAGCGGAGCGTCAATCGCTACAACTGCGCCAACCGTATTCGTTTTTGTGGAAAGACCAGCAGTTGCGCCCAGTAGGAAAGCCGCTTCATGCTCGCGGAATACAACGCTGCGAACGTTAGGCAGATCAACCACAGTATCGATAATAGCGAACGACTTGTCCGGATTTTCCGGAGCTATTTTATTGAGAGCATCTTCCGCTTGGAAAGTTGCTGTAATGATCAGATCGTAGTTTTCAGCGACAGTTGTACGCAGGTTTTGCTCGAAGCCCGCAGGGTCTGTCGATTCGATTGTTTTCACTTCAACGCCGAATTCTTCACCGGCACGCTTGAAGCCTTCATCCATCAATGCGAAAAACGGGTTGACGCCGATTTGTTCTGGCAGAACAAGCGCAATGCGTTGCTTCTTGCCTTTATCCGTGTCTCCGCCGTTCGCCGGAGATTTGCCTTCATTACCTTTATTATTGTTCGTGGAACCGCATGCCGCGATAACGCTAATAGCAAGTACCAGTGTCAGCAGCAATACCAGATGTTTCTTCATGACGATCTCCCCTTCTTTTGTCCGTGAAATATTCTAATTCCTATTTATCCTAGTAGTTTTATAGGGATTTGTCAATCCTATTTATTCGACATTTTTCTACTTTATTCTACATGATCAATGAGCAGAATTCTATATGATCAACGAATAGAAGCAATGCCGCTTAAATAATCGTCAAGAAGTTGTAACATTGGTTCCGTTTTCAATATTCGCTTTCCATATTGTGCTTCATCTTTGAAAACAGGTCGAGCGCCTTCTCCATGTCTTCCGTACCCATGCCCCGGAATAGCTTGATCATCACTTTCTTCCTTACGTTAAGCATCGCTTGGACCATGTGTTCACCGTTCTTGGTCAGCATAAGCATCACGGCACGCCGGTCTTCCTCGCTTCGCTCCCTCGATACATAACCAAGCTCAATCAATCTGTCGGCAATACCGGTTACTCCGCCGCTCGTAATTTGGAGTCCCTCCGCAAGCGCCGATGCCTTCTGGGGGCCGGATTCTGACAAAATAATTAGCATTCGGCCGTGCGTCATGCCAAGGGCATGCTCATTCTCCCTGTTCCACTCCGCCAAAATCAGCTTCCTAACCTCGCGGAACGCCTCGTCAAGCGACTTCATTAATTCCATTCTTTCATCCATAGAAGTCATCTGGGCCGTGTCTCTCCCCTCTGGACTTTAGTCCCGATTTCTTGAACACAGTATAGACTTGACTCCGTGTAACGTCAATAATAGACAATAGTAATGAAGCCAGCCGGATTCCCGAGATCCGGCTGGCTTCAACCAATTGTGCGGGCATTCAGCCCGTTATAGGGTATGGCACAATGACTAGACGCGTCCCCTCCGGAAAGTCTGCTTCTACTTTGACCTCCCGAAGCATCTCCGCAATGCCGGCCATTACCTGATCTCTTCGCAGCGCGCTTCGCGCAAGCTCAGTCACTTGCGTCACGCTCATACCTTCGCTCGCTCCTTCCATCATGCGGGATGTGATCAATGCCACACTCTCCAGGTAATTCAGCTTTACACCGCGCTTTAATCGCCGTTTTGCCAAATCAGCCGCTATGGCGTTAAGCAACATCTCCTTTTCCCGTTCGGTCAAAGCCACATCCACTCTCCCCCTCCGGAATGTATTCACTCTTCGATCAGGCCACAAAGCCCAAAAGAAAACGCATTCTTATATGTTATATAATATAACATAAATTATTCCGATTAAAGAGGTTTTCACATTTTCTCGAAGGAATAATGACATTTTTGTAACATAAGATCATCCAATACTATCAAAAACCTAACGCTGTTCTTAGTCCTGACTTTCCTTTTACTTGAAAACCGTATTCATACAGCTTTATCGTCTCCAAAAATCTGGATTCTATGTTGTCCGCTCCCATAACGACAGAGATTAACCGTGTTTGATCCCGTTTCACCGTTCCCGTAAAGCAATAACCTGCATCTGGTGTGTACCCGGTCTTCAACCCGTCATTGCCGGAATAAGCAAATGGCTTGTCAGCCAGCATCAGATTAGTCGATGCAAGCGTCTGCCTCTGGGTCGAAACATTGACGCTGCCCCGGCTTGTCACCGCGAGCACTTCCGGATACTTGCCGATCAGATGCCCCGCGATAATGGCGGTATCCTTCGCTGTAAGCAGCGTATCGCGTTTATGGGCGGAACCGGCATATGCCGCAATATCCGATTTGCTAAGACCCGAGGCGTTGCCGAAGAGGGCCCCATCCGACAGCCCAATGCTGGCGGCCTTCTTATTCATCAAGATCACAAAGGCTGCCTCAGAACCGGCTATATGCTCAGCAAGCGCCACAGCAGCATCATTGGCCGAATGAATCGTCATGGCGTCGAACAGTTCCCTGACCGTTACCTCTTGGCCTTCTAACAGATCCATTCTAGCTCCAGGCACAGCTGCCGCGTAGCGGCTCGCACGCGCTACATCATTCCAGCGGATTTCTCCGCCTGCTACAGCGTCGAGAACCAAAATTTCAGTCATCATCTTCGACATACTTGCCGGAGGAAGAGGCTCGTTCGCATTTTTCTCAAAAATGACCTCTCCCGTCGCAGCATCGATTAGAATCGCGGATGTCGATGCCAGCTGCAGCACATCCTTTTTCAGAAAACTGTCCTTCAACCAGCCGGCTCCCATATATACAATTGCGATCACTGCCGCTACCAAAGTCAAACGCACACCATATCTTGATTTTGTCTTTACCGTCATGTTCAACAAAAAAATCCCCTTTCGCTTAGGCCTTCTATACTAATCAGTATAGGCAGCCAAGCTTAAGGAGACTGTAATAGATTCATAAATAAACCTTAAGACCTTCTTAGTTTTATCTATCTTTTTCTTTGTAATCCATAGAAATTACGTTGATATTTCCACATGCTGCAGAGGCAGGATGACGCGGAAGACGGTACGCTCGGAGTTGCTGTCCGCATCAATTGTGCCGCCGTGCTTCTCAATGATGCTTTTGCATATCGCAAGACCCAGTCCGGAACCGCCTGACCATCTGGTTCTCGATTTATCGGCTCGGTAGAACCGATCGAATATATGCGGCAAATCAATGGCTGATATCGGCTCCCCATAATTGACGATCGCTACAGAAACCTTGCCTTCCATTAAGGTGACCCATACGTCAATACGCTTGCCTTCACGTCCATAGGACATCGCGTTCGCGATCAGATTCTCGAACACCCGCGCGAGCTTGCCGGCATCCGCCCTTACAGTAATCTGCTTCTCATCGCTGTGCAGTTGGCTCACTATGCCCACTTCCTCAAGCGGCATATGATACTGTACCAGCAATTGCCCCAGCATCTCGACCAGGTTGATCGGCTCCAGCTTGAGCGCAATCGTATCATGTCTCATTCTCGTATATTCGAACAAGTCATCGATCAGCTCATGAAGATGCTGCGATTTCTCATACGCGATCGCAATATAATGACGAAGCTCAACCTCATCACGATAACGATCCTGCTCGATGAGACCCAGGTAGCCGACAACTGAAGTAAGCGGCGTGCGCAGATCATGCGATACGTTGGTAATCAATTCGTTTTTGGCCTGCTCGGCACGGCGTTCTTCCTCCAGCGCATATTGCAGTCGTTCGGAAAGACGATTGACGTTGCGGGCCAGAATACTGAATACATTGCTTTGACGAACCACGATTTGATGATTGATTTGTAATTGGCCGTCCGCGATCTGACGAACCGTATCGTTAATTTTGCCGAAGGCGCTAAAGTGCATCCATTGCAGGGCGAAGTAGCTGATGCAGAACAGAATCAGCCATATAAACAACAGCCCCAACGAATTCGGTATATCGTACAGCAATAGCCTGCCGATATCCCGCAGAAACCAAAACGACCGGAATTGGCTGGATAGAAAGAGCGCAACGACATACAACAGAGCGACACCCACCAAAGACAAGATAGCAGCAATCGCAATATTGAGAAACGACCGAAATACGAGGCGGAATACGACGCTATCCTTCAATTTTGTAGCCTACCCCCCAGACCGTCACAATCAGCTTCTCGCCCAGCTCCTTTTCGAGCTTGTCCCGAAGCTTGCTAATATGGACCATCACCGTATTGTTTGATTCAAAATACTTCTCCTTCCACACCTGCTGGAAGATATCTTCGGCGCTGAATACCCGTCCTGGCTGGCTCGCCAGCAGATGCAGAATACCGAATTCTGTAGACGTGAGATGAAGCGGTCTGCCATCCACATTCGCAGAATGGCTCAGCTTATCGATGCGCAGCGCGCCCAATCGCAGCTCTTTGCTTTCGCTCTCCCGGCTAGCGCCACCTTCTGCAGGCTTGCTGTACTGGTAGGAACGGCGCAGCAGAGAGCGCACTCTGGCGATCAGCTCAAGCGGGTTGAACGGCTTCGTAATGTAATCGTCGGCACCTGTCATCAGTCCCATGATTTTATCCATATCGCCAGTCTTGGCGCTTACCATCAGAATGGGCACATGGTGATCCTTGCGAATTTTGCGGCAGACCTCCAGCCCATCCAGCTTGGGCATCATAATATCTAGAATGACAAGATCGGCAGCCTCGCGATCGAAGGCCTCTATTGCCTGTTCGCCATCGAATGCAACCTCTGTCTGGAATCCTTCGTTTCTCAAATAAATTTCGATCAGTTCGGCGATCTCCCGCTCGTCGTCCACGATCAATACGCGACGCTCCACACCATTCATCCTCCTTGAATTTGTTGTTTCTACTATACATGAACCGAAGTCGAAACGTAATCGGGAAAGCCGCATTTTCACAAAGCTTAAGTCATTCTTAAGGATTATTTAATAAGCGATCCGATATTGCCAGTGCTTCCCTTCATATAGCCAACGGTTGTCCGTTATGATAAAATTATGAGTATTCATTATTTTAGCTTATAGGCGCCGGGGCGCATGCAGCGCTCTGGCTATTTTTAAGGAGGTTCTACATTTATGGCGGCCAAAAGAATGCGTTCCGACATGATCAAAAAAGGCTTCGACCGCGCGCCACACCGCAGCTTGCTGCGCGCTGCAGGCGTGAAAGAAGAAGACTTCGGCAAACCGTTTATCGCGGTATGCAACTCTTATATCGACATCGTACCAGGCCACGTTCACTTGCAGGAATTCGGCAAACTGGTCAAAGAAGCAATTCGCGAGGCGGGCGGCGTACCGTTCGAGTTCAATACCATCGGCGTAGACGACGGCATTGCCATGGGCCATATCGGCATGCGTTATTCCCTTGCCAGCCGCGAAATCATTGCGGACTCCGTAGAGACAGTCGTGAATGCACACTGGTTCGACGGCATGATCTGTATTCCGAACTGCGACAAGATTACCCCGGGCATGATTCTGGGTGCACTTCGCGTCAACATCCCGACGATGCTCGTCAGCGGCGGACCGATGAAAGCCGGCAAAACATCCGACGGTCGCCCAATCTCCCTCTCCAGCGTATTCGAGGGCGTAGGCGCGCACCAAGCGGGCAAAATCAACGACGAGCAGTTGCTTGAGCTTGAGCAATACGGATGCCCGACTTGCGGCTCCTGTTCCGGTATGTTCACAGCGAACTCCATGAACTGCCTTGCGGAAGCGCTTGGCCTTGCTCTTCCGGGCAACGGCACGATTCTGGCGGTTGCGCCAGAGCGCAAAGAATTCGTTAAGGAAGCTGCACGCCAGCTGATGAAGCTGATCGACCTTAACCTGAAGCCACGCGATATCGTAACCAAAGAAGCGATCGACAATGCTTTCGCTGTCGATATGGCGATGGGCGGTTCCACGAACACCGTGCTTCATACATTGGCCATTGCTCATGAAGCAGGTATCGAATACCCGATCGAGCGCATTAACGAAGTTGCTGAGCGCGTGCCGCATCTGGCTAAAATCGCTCCGGCATCCGATTATCATATCGAAGACGTTCACAATGCGGGCGGCGTAAGCGCCGTATTGAACGAACTCTTCAAGAAGGAAGGCGCGCTTCACGGCGGTACAATGACTGTAACTGGCAAGACGCTGCGCGAGAATGCTGAAGGTTGTGAAGTACAAGATAACGATGTTATTCGCTCCATCGACAACCCGCATACAGAGCGCGGCGGTCTAGCTGTCCTGTTCGGCAACCTTGCACCAAATGGCGCCATCATTAAAACGGGTGCAGTCGACAAGTCGGTTGGCGGCTACCACAAAGGACCTGCCATCTGCTTCGATTCTCAGGATGATGCACTCGCTGGCATCGCTAACGGCAAGATTAAAGAAGGCCATGTCGTAATAATCCGTTATGAAGGACCAAAAGGCGGTCCAGGCATGCCTGAGATGCTTGCTCCTACATCGCAGATTGTCGGCATGGGTCTGGGTGCGAAAGTGGCCCTCATCACGGATGGACGCTTCTCCGGCGCATCCCGCGGTATTAGTATCGGTCACGCTTCTCCGGAAGCGGCTGAAGGCGGACCTATCGCATTCGTGCGCGATGGCGATATCGTCGAGATCGACATGAACAACCGTACGATGAACATGCTGATCAGCGATGAAGAGTTCGAGCAGCGTCGTGCCGAATGGCCGGGCTTCGAACTGAAGATCAAGCGCGGCTACCTAGCGCGTTACGCTCATCTAGTTACATCCGCCAGCACTGGCGGCGTTATGAAGATGTAGTCTTCGTCACACCTTTCCAAGGACGCGGCAGCTTCGGCTGTCCGTCCTTTTTATTTTGCAGACTATGCTGGTCTCTCTATACTTTGTTTACTATGTGAGAATCAAATAACGCAAGGCAGCCAAAAAAACCGTACAGCCCGCTTGAGCGGTCTGAACGGCTTTCCTCGTATTCCTCTGTCATTAAATAGCAGACGTCTTGGAAGCAATCGTAGAATTATCCTCCGAAGCGCCGCTAATGGCCCGATCCACAGAATCGGTCACACGCTCCACTTCTTCTTTGATTATTCTTGACTGTTCGTTCGCATACGACACAATCTTCTGAACGGGCATAAGCAGCATGCGCGGCGAGATCACTTCGTTGCGACTCTTCTGCTTCCGTTCTTTGCCGTATTGCTTCGTATTAGTCAATACCTTGAGCAGCAGCTTCAGGTAAATACGCGTCGATTTGGCGAACAGACCTTCCTTCAACTTAAATATCTCAAAGCCTAAACGATCTGCTCCGCGATGAACCATCGTGACGCCGTATACCGCTTTGATATGCTTCGCATCAGGATCAGCGGACAACTGGTCTGCAAGCTGGGGGAGCGCGCGTTCCACTTCCCTCAGCATGCGAATGCCTGTAGCGAGAGGTGATCTCGACGTAGCCGTAATGTTCGATAACATCCGGTTATCGAAGTGCAGCTCCGCCACTGAATCCCCCTTTGCAATACTGCCGCCTTCAGCGAACTTCAAATCATCGCCATTGTAGGTCGTCACACGGTAATGAAAGGCTGGCGTATCACTGCTGCCAACTTTCTTGAGTCGGAACAGGATGTGGAAGGCATGCTCCCACATGAGCCACAACGAGATAATCATGCGTTTGAAGAGCGAACGATGCATGGACCGCTTTACATCTGTCAGCTTCATCATCTCTTCAATGCCAACAAACGTATAGCCCTTCTTCGTCGCTGCCTCCATATACGCTTCCAGCGCGATCATCATATTGCGCGGCGCATCGTGATCCGCTCCCAGTGTATTGCCGCAGTCATGAAGCAGAAGCACCTCACCGGGGCGAAGCTTCTTCATCATTCTCTTCTGCAGACGTTTTGCGCCAACGGACTTGCGCCAATCCCCGAACATCGCCGACCACAATATAATTCGCAAGTATCCCAAATTGGAATAATCGAATACATTAATGATCCCCCAGGGAGGCCGATAATAGATCGAACGGGTTCCCGTTGCCTGCTCGATAATATCATTCGTCTTTTCAATATGACGCCTTACTGTGCGAGGACGCATAAACCAGTTTGATTTATGCACATAATTATGAATGCCTATGGTATGTCCTTCCTCTTGCATGCGGCGCAACAATTCTCCCTGGCCCTCCGCATGTGACCCAACGACAAAGAAAGTCGCTTTCGCATTGTAACGGGCAAGCAAATTGAGCAGTTGAGGCGTATAGACAGGGTCTGGCCCGTCATCGAATGTCAAAGCGATCTCCTTATCCACTTTTCCCTTTTTGAATACACGAAAGCCGAACGTTCGGCTAATCATGCCAGGGAGAAAGGCGTAGAACGTCATGACGTAAAATCCCCATAAAAACAAATTTTCCATCTTGTTTTCCCCACCGTTTGATGAATTAGTCAATGAATGATTAGCGGTTCAGAACAACAACAATACCTCTAATTGTATCATACTCAAATAAAAAATAGGCACAATTCATAAAATCTATAGTACAATCTTAATTGGAAGGATTACCAAATCAAGATCCCGAAAATGGGAAGAAGGGAAACCAAATGCTGCCTTTCTACAAAAAATACTGGAGAACCGCGTTTGACATTGCTCTCATTGCACTAACCGTTTATTTAATCATGTACGCCTTCAGTTATGTGTATAAGATAGCCACTCCAATCTTTTTTGCGTTCGTCATTTTTATTATGATTGAGCCGCTTGCCAAGAGATTGAATAAGTGGGGCGTGAAGAAATCTATTGCCTCCGGCATTTCCATACTCATCTTTACACTGCTTATTCTTGGTGCTTTCTCAGGCGCAGCCGTTCTAATTACCAAGCAAGGGAACGCTCTAATGGATAACTTCCCTAAATATCAAAGCATTCTGGCCGAACAGATTGGCAACCTTGCCTCACAGCTGGAGAAACAGCTGGACAAGCTGCCCAATAACATAAGCTTGTCTGAGGAAACCAAAAACTTGACTAAAGGCGCAACTGAAAACTTGCAAAAGTGGGTTACCGCCTTCTTGAGCGGATTGATCGGGTACGTCTCATCCTTCTCCGCGTTTATTTTCAACTTTGTGGTGGGGATTATATTAGCTTATTTCTTAAGTATCGAAATTAAAACCTGGAAACAGGCCGCTACGGACAAAACGCCAAAAACTTTTAAAACTGCGTTTTTCTTTCTTAGAAACAATGTATTCAGAGGCATCGCATCGTACATCAAGGCACAGGCCAAAATGATCAGCGTCACGTTCATCGTCATACTGATCGCCCTTATTCTGCTTGGTGTGGACAATGCCTTTATCATTGCGGTCGTAGCCGCCATATTCGACGTATTGCCGCTGCTTGGTGTCAGCACACTGTTCATCCCATGGATTATTTATTTGTTTATTGTCGGGAAATTATCGCTGGCCATTTGGCTGTCGGCGCTTTTGCTGGTTGTTATTCTGACCCGGCAAATATTAGAGCCGAAGATTACAGGCGATTCGCTCGGTGTGTCCGCCTTTACGATGCTGTCGTTCATGATCATCTCGCTTTCACTGTTCGGCATCGCCGGCGTCATCCTGTCGCCCATTCTCGTCATCCTTGTAAAATCGCTGTATGACCAAGGCTACTTCCATCGCTGGATTCGAACGCCTGTCGACGAATTCGATACGCCGATTGCCGCAAATGACGGACCCGAGGGATCTGGAGCCCAGGAGAATTTCATCGATTCGCTGAAAAAATAATAGGAATGCATAAGAAAGCTCCCGACTCTGCTTCAGAGTGACGGGAGTTTTTTTCATTTATGGAGCTGCCACTGCCAAGCTTCTTCTATTTATCTCCACTGAGCTCTCAGAGTTAATTTCGCCCACGAGGCTCATGCGAATGCTTCGCTGCAATATCCAGAGCGCCACGGAACAGCTTCGTCGCTTGATGGGAGCTCCCGATAGGTCGATTGGCTGCAAGAACGGCAATCGCATACCGCGGCTTCGATACAGGACCATAACCGGCGAACCACTGATGGTTGAGCGCCACATCACCCCTGATCGTCTCCGCCGTCCCGGATTTGCCCGCTGCCTTCCATGCTCCGTTTCTGATCGATTGTCCCGTCCCATGATCCACCACCGCCTCCATCCCTCTGAGCAATGCCATAGCGGTATCTACTCGGATGCTTCTGCCCGCATGCGGCAGCTTGCGGGATGAAAGCTCGACCATCTCCTGACCGTTGGCATAACGGACCTCGCTCACTACTCTAGGCTCCATTACACGGCCGCCATGGATCAACGTAACCATTAGGTTAGCCGCTTGAAGCGGCGTCATTCTAACATCGCGCTGGCCAATGCCGCTCTGAGCACGAACGCCCCCATCCTCCCCGTTATGCTCACCAGCGAACAACCGCCCATCCTCCTCCTCCTGCAACAGCCTGAGTGGCTGTGGGAACGGCCCAAACGCTCCGCTGCTATGCCAGCCCACTCGCTTCATCACACCAAGCGCTTCTGCCGTCCGCTCCAGCTGCTCCGCCTCAAGCCGCTCCGCTATCGTAGCAAATACGATGTTGCAGGACTGCGCAATGCCTTCCTGAAAGGTCAGATCGCCATGTCCTCCTTCCTTCCAGCAGGACAGGCCGTATCGTCCATAATGACCATCGCAATGAAACGTCTCATTCTTCTTCATGACGCCATGCTCCAAGGCGGCTGCAGCCGTGACAAGCTTATAGATCGATCCAGGCTCAACTGCCGTCAAAGCGTAATTTCGCCATTCCTTTCCATCTCCGCTGTCGAAGTGACCAGGCTTCATCTTCGGTCTTGATACCATCGCCACAATATCGGCATTGTGCGCATCGAGTACAACGATTGCCCCTTCCTTCAGTCCCATAGCATCCGCATACGCCTCAATCTCATTTTGCAATGACAGATCAACTGTCGTTACCACCTTGAGCGGGTAATATCGATTGTTCGGCTGAACGACTCGCAGATCAAGTCCATGAAGCGGTGCATTCCGGCCATCGATAAAGTAAGAAACCGACGTCTCCCCAATGCCATGCAACAGACCGTCAAGCGATCGCTCAAGACCTGACCCGCCCACCTGCTCCGTTAGCTTACGCTTTCCTTTCGCAACGTCCTGTTCATGGGCAGTCATCAGCCATTCCGGGTGCTGACTCGTAAATCCGATCCAATGCTTCGCATCGAATTGGGGCAAATAACGATTCCGGTACGGGAGCACCCGGACCCCTTCCACTTGAAGGCTCCTTATGACAGCCGCTTGTTCTTCCCTCAGCCTGATCGGATTATTCCTCCCCGAGCCCTCTCGCCAAAAGTCAGGCGACGTCAAGCCATTCCATCGATGATCAAGCTCCTCCTTGGACAAACCCAGCTGTTGAGCCAGCTTGCTTAATTGCTCCTGACTCCCGCGCACATCCCGCCGCACTGGAAAAAAAACGACGGACATGTAGGTCTCGCCTGTAATCGGCAATCCATTCCGATCCAGAAAGTCTCCTCGCCCCGTATCCAGCACCAGACTTCTCTGGCGCTGCACGACGGCCATCCGCTTCCAGCTATCTCGTCCACCAGCTGCAGGCGATGAGATCGGAATATGGGATGGAAGCAGCTGCAGCCACGCCACCCGTACCAAAAAGAACAAAAGAATAAGACTAATCAAGATACCCATGATCCCCGCTCTCTTTGCCATATTCAGCTCCACCGTCTTTCACCCTATTCAGCTCTCCACTGGCCACTCTTAGCCAATTCATGCCTTTCTATCTAGTGTTGCCGATTGACGGCCTTCCAAACTCCGACATAAGATGATTCAAAGACTACACGATCGAAATCGAGGACCGTACAGAAAATGCTCGGAAAAAGCAGACAAAAAAAGCTGCCCCCGATATCGGGGGCAGCTCGTTTTATAGGATTTAACCTTCAACTTTGAATTTCGACAATGATTCTTTCAGTCCGCGGGATACAGAATCCAGCTTATCGGACAATCTAACCAGTCCATCGCTGATGCTTAGCTGCTCGGTGCTCAGCGAAGCGACTTCCTCGGATGTTGCGGAGGATTCCTCGGCTACCGCACTCACATTTGTCATCGCCTCCGACAATACGGACTGCGACTCGTCCAGTTGTCCAATAGAAGTGGTCGCAAGCTCCAGCTTCTCGACGAAGTGGCCCATCTGCGCCTGCACCGTCAGGAAGATTTGGTTCGCTTCCTTTACAGAAGTAATCTGCTCCTGGAAGATCGGATACGCCTCGGATAGTACTTTAACCGTCTCTTCGATCTCGCCTTGGATCTTCGCTGTAATTTGGCCGACGATATCAATCGATTGCTTGGATTGATCCGCCAGCTTGCGGATTTCGTCCGCTACAACCATGAAGCCTTTACCTGCTGCGCCTGCGCGCGCCGCTTCAATTGTCGCATTAAGCGATAGAATATTCGTTTGCTTCGTCAAGTTATTGAGCACGTCCAAAATTTTCACAATGGAGCCTGTGCTATCCTTCAGAGCATCAACCTTCTCCACCATGGATCGGGTCATCTCTTCCGTCTGTCCCGTCTTCTGAATCAATTGACCCATATATGCAGTGCCCTGCTCGCTGGCTTGCTCTACTTCAATCGCAGATTGCGACATCTGTTCATTCGCTGAGATGACACCCTGCATCTGGGTATTCATATGGTTCGTCAGATCGCTGCCTTTCTCCGCTTCAACCGCTAGACTTGTTGCTCCATTAGCGATCTCATCTGTTGCAACAGCAATTTCCTTAGCTGCGATAGCTGTCTTCTTGGAAGCGTCCGTAAGCTCGGATGCCGTATTCAATACTTCCGCCGCTGATTTAGTCGTTTGCAGCGCCAAGGTTGTAATTTGCGTCATCATATCATTGAAGCTTTCGGCAAGCTGTCCAATCTCATCCTGACGCTTCTTAATAGAGGAACGAACCGTCAAGTTGCCTCTTGCGCCCTCAACCATCAAATTGCGCAGCTTCACAAGCGGAGTGGCAATCGTACGTACAACCAGAATGCCGATCGCAATCGCAATCAATGTCGAAAATGCAACCATCAGCCAAGTCAATTTGCTGATCACCGAAGCTTGCTCCACAAGCTTCTCGACTGGAATGGTCGCTACGAATCTCCAACCCGTAATATCGGAGGTCTGGTAAGCCGCAAGCACGATAGCCCCGTCTACAGTCGTAAACTTCTCGCGACCGTACTCCGCCTGCTCTCCCTCAGTCGGCAATGTGACGATATGAGGCTCACCAAGCAGGGACTGATCTTCATAAACGACATACTGTCCCGTATTGTTCACGACAGCAAGAGTGCTGCCATCGCCAAGTTTTACATCCTGATACCTCTTCACAATCGCGTCCAGATTGACTTCCATCACAAGGACATACGGCCTGCTCGCTGCTTTGATTACACGTGCTAGCGCAATAGAGTTATTCGACTTGGACGCAATGATGCCCGTGCTGCTAGGCTCAACCCATACCAGCCTGCCATCTTGCTCGATCGTCTCCTTGAACCAGTTCGTCTTCGTCAACGTATCGCCACGGTAGCCATTATTATTGCCGGCTGTAATAAGGGCGTCTTCTTCATCAATCGATATAATTGCTGCTCCAGTAATGGTCGTATTGCCCATAATATACGTCGACATACGATCAGATACCGTTCTGCTGGACTGAAGGATATCGTAAGAATCTGTCGTCGTGGACAGCACCTTCAGTTCAGTCTGAAGCTCTTTATCGATCAACATTTGGAGCGTCAAGTCCGCGTATGACTGGAATACGATATCCAAATTGTTCGTGACCTGATTAACGGTTTGGAAGCTTGCTTCCGATACGTTTGTTTCAACCAGATTTTTTGCTTGCACATACGCGAGTAACCCGACGGTCAAGACGCAGGCTACGATACTGACGAAAATAATTAAAAAAAGCTTAAGTCCAACCGATTTGACTGGATTGGACATATTCATATCCTTCAGACTGCTTTTCATCCACTTTGCTGTTGAAATATTGCTGGAGCCTGCTTTCTTCTCGCCCTCCAACTTGCTTTCACTTTGTTGCTTGTTCTTCATTTTGTTTTCCTTTTTCCTTCCGTCTGTACCCGGCATGAAGGTAGACACCGCCTTTGTAGTATGAAATCCTCATATGTAATGTGTATTAAAGCCTACGTCCATAGAACGATACTACTAGATTTATCGGCCGTTAACCCCATATTCATAATACTAAATACAAAAAAATAGGACTGACTTTACCGAAGTATCCAATCAGTCCTATTACAGGTGAAGTGATCAACCTTTATAGTTTGAAGTGAGAGAGCGAATCTTTTAGTCCTCGCGATACAGCATCCAGCTTCTCGGATAGAAGCACCAAATTATCGCTAATATGCATTTGCTCGCTGCTTAGAGATGCAACTTCCTCCGAAGTGGCGGAGGCTTCCTCCGCAACAGTACTCACGTTCGTCATCGCTTCAGCCAGCACATCCTGCGACTGCTCCAACTGTCCGATAGAGCTTGTAGCATCGTCCAGTCGCTGGGCAAATTGGGCCATTTGTCCCTGCACACTGACAAATATATCGTTCGCTTCCTTGACGGATGCAATTTGTGCTTGGAAAAGCGGATAAGCCTCCGATAATACATGGACTGTCTCGTCGATCTCCGACCTGATTTTCCCCGTTATTTGGGCAACTACATCGATGGATTGCCGCGACTGGTCAGCCAATTGTCTGATCTCATCCGCAACTACCATAAAGCCTTTGCCCGCGGCACCTGCCCGAGCCGCTTCTATGGCAGCATTCAGCGAAAGAATATTCGTTTGCTTCGTCAAGTTATTCAACACATCCAATATTTTCACAATCGAGCCGGTGCTTTCTTTCAAGGCATCCACCTTCTCGACCATCGAACGCGTCATTTCTTCCGTCATGCCCGTCTTCTGGATCAATCCACTCATATATGCGGTCCCTTGCTGGCTCGACTGCTCGACGCTGGCTGCGGATACGACCATCTCTTCATTAGCGGAGATAACTTTCTTCATCTGTCCATTAATATGAGCGGCAAGTTCATTGCCCCTCTCTGCTTCAACCGCAAGACTGCTAGCACCTCCCGCAATCTCTTCCGTAGCAACGGCAATTTCTTTGGCGGAAGCCGAGGTTTTGCGCGAAGCTTCGGTTAGCTCGGATGCCGTCAACAGTACGTCCTGGGCCGATTTTGTCGTCTGCCGGGCGAGCGCTGTAATTTGCTCCATCATCGCATTGAAGCTTACACTAAGCGTGCCGATCTCATCCTGACGTTTCCCAATGGTCGAGCGCACTGCCAAGTTGCCTCGCGCGCCTTCCATCATCAGATTGCAGATGTTGACCAGCGGTCGTGCAATCGCAATAATGACGAGCATTCCAATTGCAATCGCAAGCACAATAGCCGCCAACGCCGTTACTAGCGTCAGATCACGGATAGACTCTGCGTCCTTCACTAGTTGTTGGACCGGTATCGTCCCCGCTATTCTCCAATCCATCGATTGAAGCTTCTGATAGACAGCAAGCACCTCAACGCCATCGCTTGTATGAAGCTTAGGCGATCCGGCAAGAGCTTGCTCTCCAGATACCGGCAAGCTGATGCTCGCTGTCTTCCCGATCTTTGCTTCATCATCTGCGATGACATAATTTCCGTTGCCATCAATTATCGCCAGCTCGCTTTCGTCCCCCAGGACGACCTCGCTGTATCGGTTTGCAATCGTATCCGCCTCAATCTCTAGCAGCAGCATATACCCCGCTTCACTCGATACCGTGTTCTTCAGAAGTCGGGTCAAGGTGATCGTTGGCTTATCCGGGATCATCGACATGCCTGTCGGCTGCGGAGCAATCCAATTCACCCTTCCGTTCAACTCGATCGTCTTCTGATACCACTCCGTCTTCATAAGCGGCTCGGCACGCGTCGACAGCGATGAGCCTGCCGCCACGACATGCAGTTTATCGGACAGCGGCAGCAGCATGACGCCTTTAATGGAGTTATTGCTAAGCGTAAAGCTCTGCATCTTATCACCTAGTCTGCGTGCCGCCTCGAATTTCTCGTAGTCATCATTGCTTGTTGCAAGCTCTTTCACAATGGCATGAAAATCTTTATCGATTAATAATTGAAGAGATAAGTCCTCATACGTTTTGAACACCACATTGAGATTGCTTGCAACCTGATTAATCGTTTGCAGGCTGGCATCGGATACTTTTTTCTCGACCATCGTTTTGGCTTCAGAATAAGCCAAAAGACCTACTGTCATTACACAGGCCAATATGCTGCCGAATATCACTATAAAAATTTTCAGACCAACAGATTTCATGGGATTCGTCAAATAAGAGCGCCAGAGGGCTGATTCCGGATTGTAACCGTTTTCATTTATATCTTTCTTTACTCCTGTCTCCTTCTCAATGGATTGAAGCAGCTTCTTCTCTTTTCCGGCCATGATGGCAAGCACCGCCTTTAGTTTGGTCGAACGGATACGATCCTTTTTCCATAGCGAATTATGCCGAACAATGTATGTAATAGTCTATTTCCTATTATTTGATATCATTGGAATCTTGTCAATTATAGATTGTATTGCAACGAAATTATGCACGGGGTATCCCAATCCTTTCTTGCCCTGAATGTTGCAGCTATAGTAAGAGTTGCCCGACAAAAAGAAGCCCTGCCTTATGAAATGAAAGTATCGAGCCATCATTTCAAAGGAGGACTTCTTTTCTATAAGTTCGTGTTTCATTCATTAACGAATTTTTTTACGCATCATATCCATCGGCTTTACCGGCTTTAACGTGCGTACGCGTACGGTCTGCAGCGGATGTCTGGCCACATCCAGAATAGCGCCTGCCTCATCCGTCAGCTCCGTCACCGTCTGCTTGAAGAACCTGCCTCCCGGTCCGACGAATTCAACTTCCTGGCCCACCTTAAAGTGGTTGCGCTGTTGAAGCGTAGCGAATCCGGTACGGTCATCGTAGTCCAGCACAATGCCGGCAAAATCATATGGAGCCGCCTTTTCCTCAGGGCCATATATATGATCCTGAGCGTCCGGAGTATCCAGGAAGAAACCCGTATTGAGCGGACGATTCGCCGCTTTATTCATCTCCTCGACCCATTGCTGCTTCAATTCGTAGCCCTCTGGATCCGCGAAATATGCGTCAATCGCCTGTCGATACACATTCACAACCGTTGCCACGTAGTGAATGCTCTTCATCCGGCCTTCGATTTTGAAGCTGTCTACGCCTACCTCGATCAGCTCCGGCAAATAATCAATCATGCACAGATCCTTCGAGCCCATAGTGAATTGGTCTTCTCCCTTGTCGTACATCGGCGCATCGTCCACGAACAAGTCATACTTCCATCTGCAGGACTGGCAGCAGCCGCCGCGGTTGGAATCCCGATCGGTGAAGTGATTGGACAAGACACAACGTCCCGAATACGAGGAACACATTGCGCCATGAATGAAGGCTTCAATCTCGATATCGACATGCTTCTTGATCTCCTCAATCTCCTCGAAGCTTGTCTCTCGGGCAAGCACGACACGCGGCAGTCCTTCATCCTTCCAGAACTTGACCGCTTGCCAGTTCATCGTCGATTGCTGTGTGCTTAGATGCACCTCAAGCTTTGGCGCCACACGCTGAGCCGTCTCAATAATAACCGGATCGGCTGCAATAATGGCCGAGATGCCAGCTGCCTCCAAATTGCGCAAATATTCCTCGATGCCTTCAACATCCTCATTATGTGCATAGATATTGGTAGCGACGAATACTTTCGCGCCATAGCGGTTGGCAAATTCCACGCCTTCTCTCATTTCTTCAAAGCTGAAGTTGTCCGCGTTAGATCGCAGACCATACTTCTGTCCGCCGATATAAACGGCATCCGCGCCGTAATGAATCGCGAATTTCAGTTTCTCCAGATTGCCCGCCGGGGCGAGCAGCTCCGGTCGATCCAGCCTGTTGCGCTTGCCCTGATAGCGGGGCTTCGTTCCTGTGCCTGTTGTCATCGTGTTCACACCTCCTGCATATATCCGATTAATACACTTGTTCCTTATAAAAGAAGCCATAGCTCAGCTCGCGCTTCGGATCCTGCAATTCTCTGATCGAATCAAGCCATTCCTCCTGAAAACGATAGCCTTCAGGATCGGCCAGATAGGCATCAATCGCAAGGCGATACACACGGACAACCTGCTCGTTGTATTCGATCGATTTCATGATGCCTTCTATTTTGAAGCTGTCGACTGAAACAGCGAGCAGCTCATGCAGATTCTCAAGCATGCAAATATCGCTGGAGCTCATGACATGGGTGCCATTGACATCTTCGAAGATCGGATAACGTTCATCGGGACGATCCGCTTCCATCATGTACAGACCGCGCTCAAGATCAGCATTCGGGATGCGATCCGGCTCACCCTTATGATCCAGATAGTTGTTTACAAGCGAGCGTTTGGAATGATAGATATTCGTCATGCCATGTACTTGAACTTGGATCTCAAGCTTGGACTTCGACTTCGTGTCCTCAATTTGCTCCATATTCAGCTCGCGCGCCAGTACGTAGCGCGTTGCGCCTCTGCGCGCCCAATACTCCGCAGTCGCAAAGTTCGTAGAGGTCATCTCCGTATTCCAGTGAAGCGGCATGCCAGGCGCATGAGCCCTGGCAGCCATTAATACAGCAGGGTCGCCGAACACGATGGCGTCTACACCCGCTTCATGGAGAAATGCAATATAGTCATGCAAGCCTTCCAGTGTATCATTGTCAATAATGTTATTGACTGCTGCATAGATTCGAACGCCCTTCGCCTGTGCCAGGCTTACGGCTTCCTTGATCATCTCTCTCGTGAACTCGCCGGAAAGCCGGGTTCCGTAACGGGACTCGCCAATGTAGCATGCATCTGCTCCGGCATCCATCAGTCGGTTCAGCTCTTCAAGAGACGATGCAGTCGCAAGCAGTTCGGGTCTGTACGTCATGTTGGATCTCCTTCTTCTTTCGTCCTGATGCCTTTGTCTAAAGACTGCTGACGGCATCCATTATTGCGTTGTTTTTTCGCTCAATGCGATATTTTTTTGATGCTCCTTGAATGTCTCTGCGAACAGATGCGTCTGAGTGCCATCTTTCTTGGTAACATAGAACAAATACTTCGTATCTGCAGGAAACAGAGCCGCTTCAATGGACGCAAGACTTGGACTTGCAATCGGTCCAGGCGGCAATCCGTCAATCTTATACGTATTATAAGGACTGTTGATCTCCAGATCCGACAATGACAAGCGCGCTTTCGGCGTATCCAGCGCATATTGGACCGTAGCATCGATCTGCAGTCGCATAGGGGTGGCAATCCTGTTGTAGATAACTCCGGCAACCAGTGCGCGTTCTTCGTCTACGACAACTTCCCGTTCAACCAGCGAAGCGATCGTCAGAATTTCGTGCAGCGTTCGACCCGAAGCATCCATCGCGTCCTGCCAGCCTTCCGGCAAAGCGCTTAGTTTGCGGTCGGTCTCTGTCACCATTCGAATAATGATATCTTCTTCCTTGCTTTCCTTCTTCATCTCGTAAGTTTCCGGGAACATATACCCTTCCAAGCGCTTATGCAGCTTATCCGATTTCGGCAAGCCGCGAACCGTCTCCGCATCTCCCCAAGCACGATCTGTCTCGGCGAGCTCTAGAAACTTGTCTTTATTGATCAATCCGTCAGCGGCAAGCTTGTCCGCAATCTGCAGAACAGTGAAGCCCTCCGGAATCGTGAACCTGATCGTCTCCGCTGCAATGGTATCCCCAGCATTCAGCTTGGCGATAACGGCAGACTTGTCCATGCCGGGCTGCAACTCATAAGTACCCGCCTGGAACTTGGATCCCTCGTCTTTCATTTTCAAATAATAACTAAATACAAAACCATTTTTAATAATGCCATTCTCTTCGAGCAGATCGGCCACTGAATTGGCGGACATCCCCCGCGTGATCGTCACCTGCTTCATCTCGCCCTTAGGCGTAGGTTCAAGATTGTTCCACAAATAAAAAGCCGCACCGCCGGCGACCAGAACCATAATCCCTACCAAGCTGACAAAGACCCACAAATTAATGAGCCATGTTCTAGGCTTCTGATTCTTTCTCCGTTTATTCTTCTTTTTCTGCGTTTGCTTCTCTTCCATCGTATCCAACCAATCGCACCCTCTTCTGCAAGTTTCCGAAAAAAAGAGCGGTGGTAAGCCGCCCTTTTGGTTCCACTATACGAATGTATTTATTGCACTATGATAAGCTGCCGAATGATAACGCCGTACAGGACGCTATGGACGTTCTTCCCCGGCAAACAGCAGATCGTCATAGGCTTCCGAGACCGATTCCCATTCCTCATCGTCTTCAATCGTCTCCAGATGAGGCTCATCGGAGTCCAGATTGATGCGGAACAGCTCAACCTCGTCTTCGGCGCGCATCGCCTCGCTTTGCAGCGCAACATACTGCACGTCGCCTAGCTTAAACTCGGCCTTGATATAGAAAAATTCGGCTGTGCCATCTTCGGACACGAGTTCTACCTCGGTGCCGAACAGCTCCTTCAAGCGGCTAAGCCGCTCTGGATTGTTGTGTGAAACATCAGTCATTATTCCTGCTCCTCCAGCTCGCCGAGCAGCGTGTTGAACGTCTCCTCGACCATGTTCCATTCTTCTTCGTCTTCAATCGTATACAACTTCAGGTCGTCGCCATCCTCTTCATAACGGAACGCATAGACTTCGTCTTCCTCGTCATCCGCGCCAATCAGCGGTACAACCATCATATATTTCTGATCCGAATCATCTACCTCGAACTTCATGATGACTTCGAACTCCTCTTCGTTGCCCTCTTCATCCGGAATATAAATGATTTCCGGCTCTTCGTACTGCATGTCGTCCTTTGTCATCGTAACCCTCACCTTTTCGTTTTAGAATCGAGATAATTTTGCAAGATGATCGTAGCAGCCATCTTGTCTATGACTAGCTTTCGCTTCTTCCGGCTGACATCCGCTTCCAAGAGCGTACGCTCGGCAGCTACCGTTGTCAGCCTTTCATCCCAAAGGTGAACTGGTATTTCTAGCTTCTGCCCAATCTGCTCGGCAAATGCGATGCAAATTTCGCCACGCGGGCCGACGGATCCGTTCATATTCTTCGGCAAGCCAACCACGACTTCGGATACTTCATGTTCCTTTGCCAGTTCGGATAATCGATCCAGCTCTCCTCCGTCGCGTCGCTTTTCCACGACTGTGATGCCTTGAGCCGTCCATCGGAAGGCGTCACTGATCGCCACTCCAATTTTGCGGTCCCCATAGTCCAGTCCCATTACTCTCATCTAATTGTCCGGCTCCTTGTTATTGTTTCTTGTGCTGCAAGTAAAACCGGACCAACTCTTCGATCAATTCGTCGCGTTCCTTCTTGCGGATTAAACTCCTGGCGTTGTTGTGCCGCGGAATATACGCGGGATCTCCGGACAGCAAATACCCAACGATCTGGTTGATTGGATTATATTCCTTCTCCAGCAGAGCTTCATGCACGCTAAGAAGAATATCCCCAGAAGAAGTCTCTACCCCCTCCGCCTTCACGTTAAACTTCATTGTTTGGTCCATAGAACTCATCAACAGCACCTCGCTTTCCAAAAACCATCCAAAGGGATGTTGCCTAGCACTATCATATCACACTTGCTTGGCCCACAACCAGTTCTTCCGCAACTTTCAACGCCTCATCCAGCCTGGACACATCCTTGCCGCCCGCCTGTGCCATATCCGGACGTCCGCCTCCGTTGCCGCCGCATACGATTGCCGCTTCTTTAATGATCTTGCCCGCATGGAAGCCCTTCTTCACCAGATCTGCCGATACAGCTGCAGCCAGATTGACCTTATCATCGGCAATAGCTCCCAGTACGATAACGCTTGCGCCCAGCTTTGGCTTCAGCTCGTCTACGATACCACGCAGCGCATCCATTGATGGGGCGTTAACTTTCGCGCACAATATCGTCACTTCTCCAGCCTTAACTGCTTGCGACTCCAGTGAACCCGCTTCAATGCGGCTCAGCTTCGCCTGAAGCGACTCGTTCTCTCGTGAAAGCTCCTTCAACTGTGCATTTAAGCCCTCGATACGCTTCGGTACGTCAGCTACATTAGACTTCACCAAAGCTGCCGATTGCTTGAGCAATTCTACTTGCTCTTCATAATACGTATAAGCATGTCTTCCGGTTACAGCTTCTATGCGGCGAACGCCGGAGCCGATACCGCTCTCGCCGAGCAGCTTGAACAATCCGATCTGTGACGTATTGCGAACATGGCAGCCGCCGCAGAGTTCAAGGCTGTAGTCGCCAACGCGTACGACGCGCACAACATCGCCGTACTTCTCGCCGAACAGCGCCATAGCGCCCATCGCTTTGGCTTCCGCCAGCGATTTGTTCGAGATGTCGACATCTGTGCCCAGCCAGATCTGCTCATTCACTTTGCGCTCGATTTCCGCAAGCTCCTCAGCGGTTACACTGCCGAAGTGAGAAAAGTCAAAACGGAGACGGTCCGTCTCAACCAGTGAGCCAGCCTGGTTTACATGATCGCCCAATACTTCCTTAAGCGCTTTATGAAGCAAGTGAGTTGCCGTATGATTTTTAATAATATCTTCACGCGCGCCTTTATCAATAACCGATTGAACGGTCGCACCCGCTTTGGCTGTGCCGGACACCACAACCGCATGATGGACAGTCTGTCCATGCGGTGCTTTCGTTACGTTGTCTACGCGAAGCTCGAAGCCTTCGCCAGTAATCGTACCGCGGTCGGCGATCTGACCGCCGCTCTCTGCATAGAAAGGAGTACGGTCAAGAAGCACAAGCACGTGATTCCCTTCCCCAGCTTCCTGAGCGAATGCATCGTCCAATACGATTTCCTTAATCTGGGATTCTGTTATGGGATCAGTATAGCCAACAAATTCGCTTTTATCCGTGTAGTCAGACAGCGGACCGCCCTGCACTTTCATGCTTTCCGTCTCGCGACGTCCCCCACGGCCACGCTCGCGCTGAAGCTCCATCTCCGCATCAAATCCGGCACGGTCGACCGTCATGTTATGCTCAGCCGCAAAGTCTTCCGTCAGGTCGAACGGGAAGCCGTACGTATCGTACAAGCGGAATGCATCCACACCTTGAATCTCACTGCTTCCCGCCGATTGAGCAGATGTTACAATCTCGGACAGCATCGACAGACCATCGGACAGCGTTTCGTGGAAACGCTCCTCTTCAGTACGGATCACACGCTCGATGAACTCGCGTTTCTCGACTACTTCCGAGTAGTAGACGCCCATTACATCGCCAACGACGGACGTAAGCTCATAGAGAAACGGACGGTCGACGCCCAGCTTCTTACCATAACGCACAGCGCGTCGAAGCAGTCTGCGAATAATGTAGCCTCTGCCTTCGTTCGATGGCATAACGCCGTCGCCAACGGAGAAGACAACGGTACGCACATGGTCGGCAATCACTTTAAGAGCGATATCTTGCTCTTCGTTCGTTTTGTACGTCACACCTGCAATTTCGCAAGTACGATCAATGATCGGACGGAACAGATCCGTGTCGAAGTTGGAATCCACATCTTGCAGAATGGAAGCAAAACGCTCAAGGCCTGCGCCTGTATCAATATTTTTGCTCGGCAGCGGCGTATAGCTGCCGTCTTTGTTATGGTTGAATTGTGAGAATACGAGGTTCCACACTTCAAGGAAACGCTCGTTCTCACCGCCTGGCCAGCACTCCGGATCGGTCAGATCGCCGTACTTGTCGCCACGGTCGTAGAAAATTTCCGTACAAGGTCCGCACGGTCCCTCACCGATATCCCAGAAGTTCTCCTCCAGCTTGTAGATGCGCTCCGCCGGCAGGCCGATCTTCTCATTCCAGAAGCGGAACGCTTCTTCGTCCTCCGGGTACACCGTTACGGACAGACGCTCCGGATCGAAGCCGATCCACTTTTTGTCCGTCAAGAACTCCCACGCCCATGTGATCACTTCTTCCTTGAAATAATCACCGATGGAGAAGTTGCCCATCATCTCGAAAAACGTATGGTGGCGGCGAGTTTTGCCGACGTTCTCGATATCATTGGTACGAATGCACTTCTGCGAGTTGGCAATACGCGGGTTCTCCGGAATAACACGACCGTCAAAGTATGACTTCAGCGGTGCCATGCCTGCATTGATCCATAGCAAGGAAGGATCGTTATGCGGGACTAACGAAGCGCTCGGCTCGATTTTATGCCCTTTTTCTTCAAAAAACTGCAGCCACTTGGCTCTAATTTCACTTGCTTTCATCGACGATTGCCTCCTATAGGTTCTAAGTTTTGAAAAAATAAAAAAGCCCCTGTCAATGACAGGGACGAATCGATATCGCGGTACCACCCTGGTTATCGCGCAGCTTGCGCAATCTCCTTAGAGGACGATAACGGGTCCAACCGGTGAAGTTCGTTCACACTCTGAAATTAGCTTTCGGCCATTCTTCGCAAAACGCTCTCTCAACCGACGCTCGTCCTGGTAGAACTAAAGCGAAGAAGCATTCTCTCTGGATTGCGGGCAATGACTTACTTCATTTCATCAACGTGTTTCAATATATAGGACAAATTATAACTTTGCCCCTTGAGGCTGTCAAATAATCTTTCGTCGCACATAGTAGGCGAACATATGCTGAACAATGACCTTGCATGCCGCGAAAATCGGAACCGCTAAAATCATGCCTACAATACCCGCAATCTCCCCTCCAACCAACAAGGCGAAAATGATAAGAAGCGGATGAAGATGCAGCGTCCTTCCCACCACCTGAGGAGAAATGACGTTGCCTTCGAGAATTTGACAAGCCGTATTCACGATAGCTACAAGAATCATCATCTTCAGAGAAACGGTCGATGCCATCAGCAAAGCAGGCGCCGCGCCGAAGAATGGTCCCATATAAGGGATGACATTCGTAATCGCCACAATACTCGCCAGCAGAAGCGCGTAGGGCATTCCGATGAGCAAATAGCCCGTGTAGGCCAATAGGCCGACTATGAGACAGACCAGAAATTGACCGCGAATGTAGCTGCCAAGCGCATGGTCGATATCCTTCATCAGACGGACCGTATTTTTACGATGAGATTTCGGCACATAAGTAATAACGGTTCGTTCGAAGACGTCGAAATCCTTCAAAATATAGAAGGCGAGAAACGGGATAATAAAGGCGATGAACACGGCATTGAGCATATTTCCGATATTGTTGATAAAATGCAGCAGCGATTCCGATACCCGCTTCTCAATGCTAACCAGCGCCTTGTTGACGCCATCCCGGAAGCTCTCGGGCAGGAAGGATGTATTGTTAATGTCCGTCACCAGGCTTTGCGCCCGCATGGACAGCTCGGGAATATGGTGATTTAACTCCTGAATCTGATTGACGAACATCGGGATGATATTGACGAGCAGGACCGTAACAACTGCGCAAAAAACGGCATAGATCAACAGCACTGCGATCGTACGCGGCACCTTCCGCTCATGCAGCAGTGTGACAATCGGATTCAGGACATAGGAAATAATCATAGCAATAATAAACGGCCCCAGTACGGCTTTCAAAAAATCATAGATGGAGACAACGAGCGGCTTAAGCTGCAATAAAAAATAGATGGCCACCAAGCTCAGAATCAAATAGATTAGCCCTACGAACAACCGGTTTTTTGTGAATCGCTCCACCTCTTGCACCCCCGAACATCCATGCGCGCAACTATACATCAGCTTGCAAGCAAAGGATCTCCTATCTTGTTCAGTATATGTACAAGTTAAGCCGATCATCCTTGGATTACAAAAAAAGACGGCCAGCCGGCCGTCTTCGGTTCGTTATGTCAATATAAACAATCGTATTAGTTGACGTGAATTTCTTGTGAAGCGATATCGTCTTCGAAAAACAAATCGTCGAGCGAGCTTAGCGTACCGTCTTCTTCTACTTGATAGACGGACATCTTCTCACCGTTCACTGTCAATTCAATAAAGCAGCCCCAGCAATAAAATTGATGGGAACCAATCTTGCCGATATCTTTCGAATTGCAATTCGGACATCTCAGCATATTCATCATAAACATTTCTCCCTATCCTCTGAAATTGGAAGCTGCGACAGGCTCCAATTCCGCTTCACTGACAGCAGGAACGATAATCGCGTCTTCCCCGAGCAACACCATATCCGGATCGCTCGGCGCTTTTAGCCACTTACGCCCTTCCATCAGATCCGAAACAAAACCGTCAGTAAGCTCATAGCCTACTATCTGTGTACCCTGCAAAGGGTAAAAATAAACATCCGACAACAAACCAAGTTGGTCGCCGTGCACGGTCACGACCGGCATTTCCTTTAATTTCACTACGCCGCTGTAAAACGCGCGGCTCACTTTCCCGGGCTTCATCGCAGTTACTGCCTCTTCGCTTGCGATGATGACAACATCCTCTCCGCATGTGAGCACATCATTCCATGCCACAATTCGCACCTTCGTCGCGAACCATTTGGCAAATTCCAAAATGAGTCCGTTCAGCTTCCAGTTCTCATCGAACCAGCAGTCCTTTACGGTGCCCACTTGCTTGCCGGAATGGATGACGATGACCGGAAGCCCAATAAGCTGTTGAAGTTTGATCACTTTGGCCGGAAGCCTCCCCTAGCCTAGCTCCGAATCCGCCTCACGATACCGGCGACGATAGGAGCGGCTTGCTGAAGTTCCTCCAAAGTATTCCCCAAGCCAAAGCTAAATCTTACTGCCGTATCCAATCTTTCTGGCGAAATACCCATGGCTCGAAGTACATGAGACTTCTCCAGCGAACCTGATGTGCAAGCCGAGCCGCTTGCTGCCATAATACCGGCCATATCGAGATTCATTAGCATCGACTCCGTATGTGCGTCGATAAAACTAATATTAACGATATGAGGCAAGCTGTTCTCCGGATCGCCATTCACGATTACTTCATCGCTTGACAATTCCCCTATCATCAGCTCTACCCATACTTTACGAAGCTTGTCCAAAAAAGGTTGCTTATTTTTCATTTCGTTCACACAAATGTCAACAGCCCTTGCGAATCCGGCTATTCCAGGTATATTTTCGGTGCCTGCACGACGTTTTCGCTCCTGGGAACCGCCCTGTTGCAACGGCTCGAACGGCGCTCCTGCAGCTGCATACAATGCGCCTACGCCTTGCGGGCCATTGATTTTATGAGCGGAGAAGCTCATGAAGTCTACAGGAAGTTCTGACAACCGATAATCTGTTGTGCCGAAAGCCTGCACTGCATCGACATGGAACAAAGCTCCGCCCGAATGCACAACTTCACCGATCGCTTCGATCGGTTGCAGCGTGCCGACCTCGTTATTGCCGTGCATAATGCTTACAAGCGCAGTGTCAGGACGCATGGCTTCCTTCACTTGCTCCGCATGATTGCGCCCTTGCTGGTCAACAGGCAGCACTGTCAGCTCGAAGCCTTCTTCCCGCGCCAGCCACTCACAGGTATGGAGAACGGCATGATGCTCAGCCGCAGACGTAATAATATGATTTCGGCCGCGCTTGCGCTGCGCCTTCGCCGCACCGATTAACGCCAAATTGTCGCTTTCCGTACCGCCTGAGGTGAACATCAGCTCTCCAGGCTTGCAGCCAATCGCCGCTGAAATCAGATCACGCGCACGACTGAGCTCTCCCTTCGCTGCTCGTCCGTACGCGTGAATGCTCGATGCGTTGCCGCCTGGACCTTGCATCAACTCGATCATCGTCTTCAAGACATCGGGATGCATGGGCGTTGTAGCGGCATGATCAAAAAAGTATGTACTCATCAACCGTCACCCTTATAGTAGATGCTCAAAAAGTCGGCCTCACGGGACGAGCCTTTCAAACCTCGTAAAATTTCATTTCACATACAGCTTTATCTAGAAAAGTATAACACATTCGTCAAGGCTCTTATATCGTACGAATTACATAGTCGCACTATCGATATTTGCTTCTTCAGAAACATTTCATCAACATGATTCAACAAAAAAGGTGGCTTGTAATAGAAAGAGCTCCTTGACGGAGCATGTTGAGGATGGATAGCAGGTTTGATCACCCACGCATTCATACATGGGCAATTCCGGGGAGAGTCATAGAATCCAAATGGTTCTTACCAGGCTGGCCAGAAATCGTAATAAGGCAAGTTTGACTTACGAGAGCATCTCCGAGAGACGATAAATGCCTTCTTCAATGGCGGCCTCATCTACTTTGGCAAAGCCCAGCACCCATCCCTTTCGATTGCTTTCCAGACAATACATGCTAAGCGGATAAACCCGAACCCCATGCTTAATAGCTTGATTCGTAACCGCTTCTTCGTCGAAGGATACATCGGCTTCAAGCAGCATGTGCAGTCCCGTCTCTACTCCGCTTAGCGTGAAGCGTTGACCCAGATCGGTTGCGGCGATTGCTTTCGTCATCGCTTCATGCCGGCGTCGGTATACATTGCGGACTCTGCGCATGTGGCGAATAAAATGGCCGTGCTCGATAAAATGAGCAAGTGTAACTTGCTCCATAATCGGAAGATGCCGATACACCAGCTCCTGTACTTGGACAATTTGGCGAATCGCCTCTTTGGGACCAACAATTGCCGAAAGTCGAACACCGGGAGCAACCAGCTTCGAAAAACTCATCATGTACAGCGTGTTTTGCGGCAACTGACTGAATAAGGTTGGAAGCGGGTCGCCACGGTAGCGGAATTCGCTGTCATAATCATCCTCAATAATCCAGAATGGCCGTTGGGCGGCCTGATGAAGCAATTGCTGCCTGCGCGGCTCCGACAATATGACACCCGTCGCACATTGATGCGCAGGGGTAACAAAAACAAGCTTGGACTTGGGATTCATACGATCTACCTGCAGACCATGCTCATCGACAGTTACGGGATCTACCTGCATGCGCCGATAATTCATTGCCATCCAGGCAGCAGGAAAGCCGGGATCTTCCACTGAAACCGTATCTCCTTCTTGCAAGAGAGCTTGGGCGATCAGATCGAGACTGTGCTGGGCACCTGAAGTTAAGACAATTTGGTCGATCTGTACATGGACGCCACGCGCAAGCGACAAGTAACGTTGTATCTGTTCGCGTAACGGCTCATAGCCGTAGGCGTTGCCATACGACCATTGAGTCAAGTCAGGTGTGGACGAGGCTTGTACATAAGATTGCCGCCATTGTTTATGGAATTGGTCGTCCAAATAAGGCTCATGAGGGTTGAAGTCGATGTCAACATGGGTATGCTCTTTGCCGCGGAGCCAGTTCTGCAAGTGGCTTGCAGTTGCATTCAACGCAGGCAATTCGGGTTGAAACCGCCCCTGAAGAGCTGCGGACTCGGAGGAATGAGGACGGTACATCCAATTACTAACTCTTGTACCGCCTCGGCGCGAAGTAATTGTATATCCTCGGCTATATAGCTCCTCATATACGATCTGGATCGTCGAACGTGACACACCCACCAGTTGGGCAAGCTCGCGAGAAGGGAGCAGTAACTCGCCTGGCGGCCACTTGCCGGTAGTCATGTTATGGATAGCTTGATCCAGCAATTGCTGCCAAATGGGACGGTCGTCGTCACGGTTAAAGGTTAGCATGGGCTGACCCCTCCAAGGATCTCGTGTAGATGATAGATGGTGCCTCTGAAATTTAGTGAGCCGGGCAATTGGATACCGAGCTTTCCAGAAACATGGTTTGCTCGTTAACTGGGTTTTCTTTCGCTGTTATGGTGTGTGGCCGCAGGCGATATACAGCTACGGCTTGATTATCAAGTGAGGAACGGTATTTCTCGACATGAACTTTTGATAATGGACGGTCATAATAACCGGGGACATACTTGTTCAAAAAATGTTGAAGAACATCTGTCGAATCCTCCAGTTGATCGACCCTTTCCACGATTCCGAATAACATGACGCTCATGTAGGCCGTATCTGTTTTAGCTGGGACGGGATCAGTTATGGTTCCAAACTCTTCGAATACGGTAAAACAAACCTTATTATTTTGCTGAATAACGGATATCTTTCTGCCGCTGCTAAGCCCATGAAAATAAATACATTTGTTCCACCAGACGTAATTCAACGGCACGACATAGGGTTGAGGCCCGTCTGCCAAGCCTAATAATCCAGTACGGGTTTTCGTCAAGAAAAAATCGATTTTTTCCTGATCCTCGCAGTTTCTTTGTGCATGAATCATGGGTCTCATAGGGAGTGGCTTCCTTTCTTCTGCTAAGTATACACGTGAATTTTAAGTTATGAATCTATCCTAGCTTATTTATGATGGTTTACTATATCCAAAATAATAAGATTTGAGCAATCCATATGAGAGACCTGCAACACAAGAACGCAAAGATAAAGAGATTCCACGGTATGGCTCCCATTCCCTCAAAATCGTGGTACTTCATCACCGGACTCAATCTTAAAAACAAAACATCAAAACAAGCCTACCCTGTACATTAGTAAGGGTAGGCTTGGCAGTGGAGACAAAGGAAAGAACAGAACCTCGTCAGCCGCTATAATTGTCGATTCTTGCTTTTCATTTCCATTAAATGTAGAACATATAGCTATCCTTCGCTTCCTCTTCCTTGAAAGCGATTAAGTTTTCCAGCGTCGTAGAATCCAGCACTTCAGCAATGCTGTCGCGGATACGCAACCACAGATGGCGTTTCGCCGGATCATCCTCTTCCGTAAAATCTACCGGTGAGATGGGACCTTCCAAAATGCGAATGATGTCTCCGGATGTAATATGCGCAGGGTCCTTGGACAGGATATATCCGCCGTATGCGCCTCTAATACTTTTCACCAGTCCTGCATTACGCAGCGGAGCGACCAACTGCTCCAAATAATGCTCCGATAGCGAGTTGCGCTCGGCAATGCTCTTTAGCGAAGTTGGACCTTCTCCGAACTTTGCCGCGAGTTCCATCATAATGGTAAGACCGTAACGTCCTTTAGTTGATATCTTCAAGGTAGCACCTCTCTTTAATCACTGTATTCCTATTATCTTTATATGGTAACATATTGCCTACCCCTCGTGTCAAAAAAGCCCCACTTCTTCATGAAAACTTTTTTAGCATATGATACAATAATGAAAGTTTCAAGAGACAAGGTGGTGGCATATATGAGCAAGTCTAACGCCGAAACGAGAGTTGTCGTCGGAATGTCCGGCGGCGTCGATTCCTCCGTCACCGCGCTTCTGCTCAAGCAGCAGGGTTATGACGTAATCGGCATATTCATGAAAAACTGGGATGATACCGATGAATTCGGACATTGCACCGCGGAAGAGGACTCCGAGGATGTCCGTCGCGTCTGCGATGGGATCGGCATTCCTTATTATACGGTAAACTTTGAACGACAGTATCATGATAAAGTATTTACCTATTTCCTCGATGAATATAAGCGGGGCCGCACGCCGAACCCCGATGTGATGTGCAACAGGGAAATCAAGTTCGGCGATTTCTTGAACAAAGCGCTTGAGCTGAATGCCGACTATCTGGCGACCGGGCATTATGCCAGAGTCGAGCGGACCGGGGACGGCGTAACGAAGCTGCTGCGCGGCGTGGATGCTGGCAAGGACCAAACCTACTTCCTGAGCGCGCTCAATCAAGACCAGCTCGCAAAAGCGATGTTCCCGATCGGCCATCTGCCGAAGCCGGAAGTTCGCCGGATCGCGGAAGAAGCCGGACTGCATACCGCCAAGAAGAAGGACAGCACGGGCGTCTGCTTTATCGGCGAGCGCAATTTCAAGGAATTTCTGAGCGGCTATCTGCCCGCCAAACCGGGCAATATGATCGATATCCGTACCGGCGAGAAGAAAGGCCGTCATGACGGCCTCATGTATTATACGCTGGGCCAGCGCCAGGGGCTGGGCATCGGCGGCTCCGGCAGCGGCTCTGGCGAGCCTTGGTTCGTAGCCGACAAAAGCTTGCAGGACAATGTGCTGTATGTCGTACAAGGCGAGACTCATCCAAGTCTGTACTCGGAGAGCCTGATCGCAACGGGCATCAACTGGATTGCAGCGCCTGACAAGAAGGAGTCATTCGCTTGCAAAGCGAAATTCCGTTACCGTCAGCCGGATCAAGGCGTAACGGTCACGATGCGCGAAGACGGAACTGCGCTTGTCACGTTCGATCAGCCTCAGAAAGCCGTAACCCCGGGACAAGCCGTCGTCTTCTATGACGGTGAGGTATGCCTCGGCGGCGGCACAATCGACGTCGTTCACAAGATACAGGCAGAGACGGTGCAATAAATCAATAAAAAGGACTCAATCGGAGTAGTATATACTCCCGTTGAGTCCTTCTTTCATATTATGCTGTACGTCCACACCCCTATCGACGACGCGAATGCGCGAGATGCGCAGATGCTGCATCTCTTCGATAATAAGCTGGAACCTTCCATCATAATCTAAGGAGTGTCCTTTTGCCGGCGGAAAAGACAGCTGCGCGTACAACCACCCTCCAATCGTATCGTAATCATCCGTCTCCAGACTCATGCCGAAGAAGCTGTTCATCTCTTCGATGAGTATTAAACCGCTGACCAGACAAGAGCCGTCCTCTTGCCTGACGATCGCCGCTTGATCGGAGTCGAACTCGTCTCGGATATCGCCTACGATCTCCTCCATAATGTCCTCTAGGGTAACTAGCCCTGATGTGCCCCCATATTCGTCAATTAATATGACCAACTGAGTTTTGTTCCTTTGCATCAGCTTCAAGAGCACGCTGATCGGGATGGAATCCGGTACGGACGTGACGGATCTGATTACATCTGTGATCGATTCGACCGTTCCCGCCGTTAAGTTGAACAGATCCTTCATGTGCACAAATCCGATGATATCGTCCTTGTCCGTCTCACAGACGGGATACCTGGTTCGCATGTATTGGACGGCAATCGATGTGTTCGCCTGCAGTGATAGGCCCGCATGCAAGCAGATCATCTCTGTCCGCGGAATCATAATTTCACGTGCAGTCGTCTCTGTGAATTCAAATATGTTATCCACAAGGGTTAGCTCGGTCTGGTCAATATAGCCGCTGCGGTGACTTTCCTTGAGCAGGTTGCGCAGATCCTCCTCTGTATGTGCGGATTCCTTCTCATGTGCAGACGCGATTCCAGCCATTTTCAGCAAGAGGGATGTCGCATGATGGGCCAGCCATACGAGAGGCCAGATGGAGAGAAAGAGGAGATGAAGCGGTCTTGCTGCCCGTATCGCGGCAAGCTCCGCCCTGCGATGCGCCGCCGCTCTGGGGACTAGCGCTCCTATTGTCACATGCAGCAGTACAAGCGGAAGAAATACAGCGGCAACGGAAAGCCATACCGCGATGGATGGACCTACACCTGCAACATGGGATAACCACGGAGCTACACGTGCGGCAGCCAGGTTGGCTCCGAGCCAACCGATACCGATTGAAGCTCCGGTAATGCCGAGCTGGCAAGCCGTCACATACCCGCTTCGCTCCAGCATTCGCCTCGCCCGCCCCGCGCGGTCATCTTTCCCCGCCGTCAAGCGCTCCATCCGGTTCATTCTCGCTTTGGACATGGCATGCTGTGCCGCAACCAGAAAACCGTTCAAACCAACCAGAAGCATCACAATCACTAACGACAAACCAATCGGCAAAGGCTCTCCCAACCTCTCCCCGTCAACCGCAGCGCAGTGCCCGGCGACGGGCACACCTCCTTTTTTGCCCATACATGTATCAGCCTAATTCTTGCGCGTAGTAGTCATATGTATTCGGGAGAGCTTAGTCGATATGCGCCTTTATACGTGATTATGCTTCTGACTGACTTGACGCATCTGTTCGAATGACAAATGCGATCGTCTCATCCTTATCATGCAAATAAAGCTGAAATCCTCTAATGGTTGCACCTGGTTCATAATCTTTGCTCTGGGAACTCAAATAGGCATAGGCATTTTCAGTCAATATAAAGCTGCCAACTCCTTTGTCGAAATCAATAACAGTATCATGGCTCTGCTCAATGAATGGCTGGGTTATATACTTGAGCGCACCATCTTCCTTTAATAAAACATCCTTGAGCTCGTAGCTGCCCGATATGTTTTTGTTTAGCTGAATCGTTATCGCAGCCCCAAGCTTGAGATAGGGAATCTCCTCTTGATCACTTACCCATTCCTGAAACAGACGGCCATCCACTATGCTGAGTACACCGTCTCCACCTCCCTTTTCAGCAATAAAATCAATCGTCTTCGATTCGGATTTCACTCTAATCTCGGCATCGTTTGCGCTATTCGTACAACCCGCTAGCCATAAAACCGCTAGTCCGACGAGCCATGCGTACTTCATCTTATTTTTCACAACCGCACCCCTCTTCCCATTTTCCACTATGAATCATATACGCGCTTTATCGGGGTAAAGTTGTTATTTTTTTCAAATCAATTCATTCAATAAACGTTCATAAGTCTGCAACGAATTGATCACGACCTTGAAGCATTACGTATGGTAAAGATGGTATAATGCAAGGAGCGATTGCCATGCTGAAGCGCTGCCACTCGCAAACAAAGAACGGAGGATTGATCCCTTATGAAACGAGCATTGCTCATCCTTATGGCCCTCATCTGGCTCCTGCCCTCCGCGGCACTGGCGCACTCCACGCTGCATACCGCATTGCCTGGAGTTGACGCCACGGTAGATGTATCTCCAGAGCGTATTGAGATGAAGTTTGACACCAAAATTGAGAAGCTAAGCACATTCAAGCTGTTCAACGAAGCCGGGGAACAACTCGATACCGGCAAAGCCGAAGTAAGTGGAGACACGATGACCGGCACCGTCCCCGCCGCGCTGGACAATGGCAAGTACACGGTGAAATGGACGATTATCGGAGCGGACAGCCATGCGGTTGAAGGCGAATATGCTTTTACAGTAGATACGCCTGTACTGGCGACGCCGTCGCCTACGCCATCCGAAGAGCCATCGAACGAACCTAGCGAGCAGCCAAGCGAGCAACCGTCCGCTACGCCAACTTCAACACCGACGCCGACGGACAACGACTCGCATGATGACTTCGCTGAAGTGCTGGCATCGCCGCCTGTGCTGGTCATGATTGCTATCGTCATTATAGCTGTAGTCATTTTTGTCGTATTGATGCGGAAAAAATCCTCATGATTTATGTAAGTGAAGGACTTCTCTATATTAGCTTTGCTATTCTAATGGGAACGCTTGTGCTTCGGCTTGTGCCGGAGAGCAAGCGTCCTTCCGTTCATGTCCCGGACGGGCTATTGCTGGCTTGCGCGCTTGCCATTCCAGTCCTGTCCTTCGCACCGATTCATCAGCTTGCCAGCCAATATGCCTCTCAATTCGACTTATCGTATGGCGAGATGCTGAAAAGCATTCTGATGGATATCAAATCGGGCAAAGCATGGATATGGTCCACGGTCGGTTCGCTGGGACTGGCTCTGCTGCTCAGTATGAAAGCCTTCCGAAACGATAAGCATATGCCCAAGGTCGCCCTATTTGTCACCGCCTTGCTTGTCATCTGGCTTGGGTATGCCAGCCACGCTTCGTCCCTTAGCTCCTTTAAGGGCTTGTTTGTACATACGTTGCATTTTCTGGCGTTCAGCGTCTGGATCGGCATTCTGTTCGTTGTCAGCTGGTTCTCCAAGGATAAAGACTATTGGTCCGCATTTCTGAAATGGTTCTCGCCAGTTGCAATTCTATGCGTAGTCGTTACGCTGCTGGCCGGTTTTACGCTAATGAGCTTTACAACGCCGCAATATGTGAGTTCCTGGATGATCCCTTATGGGCAGGCGCTGCTGATCAAGCATTTGCTCATCCTGCCGCTTCTGCTATTCGCCTATACAAACGGATTTCTGTATAAATCTGTGGCAGCGAAGGACAGCGGGTTCCAGCCGGTCAAGTGGCTGCGTGCTGAAAGTGTCGTTGCGATGCTGGTGCTGGGCGCTACGGCCTTCATGGGCCAACAGGCGCCGCCGCATAACCTCAAGGATACGCTGCAATCGGTATCTCCTTCGCCACTGTTCACCTGGCTTTACAAAGGGGCATTCAGCCCGGATATTCAGCTTACGTTCACACTGCATATGGAGAGCGTGCTCATGTTCGCCGCAGCAGTGCTGATGGCGGTTGGCGTCGTCTGGTCGTACCGGCTGAATCGCCCGAGCATAGCCTTCCTGATGGGACTGCTCATGGCTGGATTCGCCTATTTCGGCCTCATGTTTTCTATTGCCTAGTCATCCACAAGGAGCATCCTCCCCCTTTGGGAATGATGCTCCTTATTGGTTATATAGAGTATACAACGTCTCTCGCATGCTTCCGCTCCCCGGAATTCCGCTCCAACAGACGGTCCAGTATAAGCCGTTCGAAGTAAACAAAATCATTGTCCCGCTCACGCGGGCGATCCAGTGTGATATGAATATCAAGAGCAATACTCCCGTTCTCGATCAAAATAACGCGGTCAGCAAGCGCCACCGCCTCGCTGACGTCATGCGTGACAAGTATGGCGGTGAATAACCTTTCCTTCCATATATCCTCGATCAACCCCTGCATATCCAGTCTCGTAAGCGCGTCAAGCGCCCCAAGCGGCTCGTCCAGCAGAAGCAGCGACGGTGTGCCTGTCAGCGCCCTGGCTAGCGCTACACGTTGCCGCTGGCCTCCTGACAATACGCTGGGCCATTCCTCCGCTTTATCTGCCAGACCGACTTGCCTAAGCGAATCCAGTGCCTGCTCTCTCGTACCTGACTTCATCACCACACTTACATTGTCGACGCAGCTCTTCCATGGAAGCAGTCTCGCATCCTGAAAGAGCATACGGGTTTCCTCACGAATACCCGCGATCAGAGAACCTGCTAGATTCATACTGCCATTCGTAGCTTCTTCCAGACCGGCAATCAGCCGAAGAAGAGTACTCTTCCCGCAGCCGCTGCGTCCTACAATAGCGACGAATTGCCCTGCAGGAATATCCAGTGTGACATCCTGCAGCACTGGCGTCTCGCCAAAGTGCTTGGATACATGGTCCACGATTAATCTTGCGCCAGATTTGGTGTTCACCATCATTGCGTCCCCCTCCGCTTGACTGACTTCTGCCGCACATAGGTGGGATGCCAGCTCAGCAAAGCTTGCTCCAGCAGCTTCGCAGCCGTATCCGACAGCTTCCCGAGTATCGCATACAATATGATTGCAAGTACGACGACATCCAGCCTCATAAATTCTCTTGCATTCATCGCCATATAGCCAATGCCGGAATTGGCAGAGATCGTCTCAGCGACGATCAGCGTCAGCCACATGAATCCCAGTGCGTACCGAACGCCAACCAGAATAGACGATACGGCTCCCGGCAATATCACGTGACGATACAATGCGCTCCTGCGCAGGCCGTATACCCGGCCCATCTCAATTAACCCCGAATCGACTGAGCGGATACCGTGCACAGTATTCAGATAGATGGGAAAGAACACACCTAAAATAACTAGAAAAATTTTGGACGTCTCACCGATGCCGAACCATAAAATAACAAGCGGAATAAGCGCCAAATGAGGAACATTGCGGATCATCTGGACAGTGCTGTCGAGCAGACGATTCGCTGTCTGCGACATGCCATTCAACAGTCCTAGCAGAAAGCCGATGCCTCCACCGATGACAAAGCCTATAAAAGCTCGTTGCGAACTGCTCCATATATATCGGAACAAGTCCCCCGATATCGTCAGCTTATATGCGGCTTCAGCTACCTTGAGCGGTGTTGGCATGGTGCGAGATGAGATCCACTCGAACTGTCCGAGCAGTTGCCAGACAATCAATATGAGAATTGGCACATAAGCCGGCGCAAACCGGCTATTGATCAGTTTTTTCCACACGTATGTGATTCCACCCTTCCAGCGTTACGGCTGCAAGGCAGCCCTCGGCCGTTTGTTGTAAGCTACAATCTCGCCTATCGCTGGAATACCAGCTGTTTCCGCAATTTGTCTTGGCGACAATGGAAGCTTAGGGAACAGAAGCTCTGCCGTGCGATAGGCTTCTTCCAGATGCGGGTATCCCGACAGAATGAAGGTTTCGATGCCAAGCTCCTTGTATTCCTGGATTCTGGCAGCCACGTTGTCTGCATCGCCTACAAGCGCCGTCCCCGCGCCGCCTCGCACCAGACCGATGCCTGCCCACAGGTTAGGAGAAATCTCCAGCGAGGTTTTGTCCCCCTTATGCAGGTCTCCCATACGGCGCTGCCCGACGGAATCATATCTGGATAGAATGCGCTGGGCCTCCTCGATCGTCCCTTCATCCACATGCTGAATCAGACGATTAGCGGCATCCCAAGCTTCCTCTTCCGTCTCACGGACGATGACATGCAAGCGGATGCCGAATTTCACTTTTCTTCCGCTCGCCTCGGCTAATCTCCGTACGTCCTCCAGCTTCTTCGCTACCTCTGCAGGAGGTTCACCCCAGGTCAGGTAATAGTCGACGTGATCGGCAGCAATCCGCAGTGCTGAGGGGGATGAACCACCGAAATAAATCGGCGGATACGGCTTCTGAAGCGCCGGAAACATCACTTCACCCGACTCGATTCTCAAATATTTGCCAGCGAAGTTAACTTCCTCACCTTCCATCAGCCGGCGCCAAATCGTCATAAATTCGTCCGTCTGCTCATAACGCTCGCTGTGCGACAAGAAGATGCCGTCACCGCCCAACTCATGTGGATCGCCGCCCGTTACCACATTCACCAGCAACCTGCCTCCAGAGAGCCTATCGAATGTTGAGGCCATCCGGGCCGCTGCCGAAGGCGACATTAAGCCAGGCCTGACCGCTACGAGAAACTTCAAATTTTGCGTCGCGGAGATGAGTGAGGAGGCCGCAATCCACGCATCCTCGCAGGCTTTGCCCGTCGGAACAAGTACGCCATGATAGCCGAGGCGATCTGAGGCTTGGGCGATTTGCCGAATATAATCGAAGTCCAGGGCACGGGCGCCCTTCGAGGTGCCCAAGTAACGCCCATCGCCATGCAGGGGAATAAACCAGAATAACTCCATCATTCGCGCTCCTTTTCCTAAGTAGGGTGTAAGGTCCAATCTTTCGTTACTTCAACACTGCTTTACTGACATCAATGGCTTCCGGTATAAGCTCAAGCTTCAGGAACGTGTCGGCTATCGCTTGTTGCGCTTTAATCGTCTCTTCGTTCACTCGAATGATGCCCCAGCCGCGATGGGACAACGCTTGCTCCAGCGACGGAACCTCCAGGCCAAGCGCAGGCGACAGCAGCTCCGCTACCTCCTTCTGATGGTCCTTCGCCCACTGGTCGGTTTTCTCCAGCTGCTCCAGAATGATATCGATTGCCTTCGAATGGGCGGTTGCAAAGTCACGCGAGGCCAAATAGAACTCGTAGTTTTTCACCAGGCCCTCTCCATCGGCAAGAACGCGCGCCTTGGTGGCCAACTGGGCGGCAGAGTAGAATGGCTCCCAAATCACCCATGCGTCGACACTGCCCTTCTCAAACGCAGCTCTTGCATCCGCTGGCGGCAAGTAGACCACCTCTACATCATCGTACGCCACACCATGATTCTCCAAATATTTCACTAGCAAAAAGTGAACGTTGGAGCCTTTATTAAGCGCGATCTTCTTTCCTTTCAGATCGGCAGCGCTTTGAATCGGTGAATTTTCCGGTACCAGAATGCTCTCCGCCTTCGGGCTTTCCGGTGAATGGGCCAAATATATGAGAGGAGCGCCCGCTGCCTGAGCAAAGATCGGCGGAGCCTCACCCGTATGACCGAAGTCCAGACTGCCTACGTTCAGCGCCTCCAGCAGCTGAGGGCCGCCCGGGAACTCCGTCCACTCTACCGTATAACCTCCCTTCTTCAGCTCCTCTGCCAAGCCTCCGCGTTCCTTCATGATGTTCACGGACGCGTACTTCTGATAGCCGATCCGAACCACTTTGCCGGACGCTCCCTCTTTGCCCTCACTTGACCCGGTCGACCCGCAAGCCGAAATCGTAACGAGAGCAAATAGCGACACTAGACTGATCCATACCTTTAATCTCCCAGCTTTCCATTGCGATCCCTTATTCATAGCCCCACTGCCCTTCTTATCTCGTTTTAAACTCATAATTCCAACCGAATTACTGAGTATTTCCCAAAAAAAGTATCATGGCTCGATTCTGCTGTCAACAAATTGAGCAAAGATAAGGAACAATGAGGAGGAATGAGGAAAATAGGACAGGGCAAAGCGATTGAAGTTTGACGAATCATCGATTATGATAATGATATATGATAATTCCTATAAGTTAACTTTGAATTATAGAAGTATGAGTGGGATGCTGCGGGGAGGCACATAAAGGATGAAAGAGGAGCTTAATCTTATACGTTTGCATGAGGCGATGGATTTGCTGCAGATTAGCCGTGCCACCATCGATCGCTGGCGCAAGGAGAAGCAACTCCCGCACATTAAAATTGGCAAAGAAATATGGATTGACAAGGAGCAGCTGCAACAGTGGATTCAGGAGCATGCCATCTCCAGCCGCTCCCATGTCCCCCTCTCAAGGGAAACTGAAAGAGAACAAGTTGTTGTCGTTGGGTACCAAAGCGGAGCCGCCTTGTTATGGAGCTCTATTATTATGAAACAGCTTGGCCTCTTTGAAGAAGAATTGCGTCTTCTAAACCCCTATACGAAAACGAATATACGTTGGGTGGACGCTCCGAACGGCATGGAGCTGATCGAGAAGCAAATTGCGGGGCAAGTCCATATTGCCTCCGTTGGCGATTATCCTATTATGGCCAGTCGCACGCTGAGTCGGATATTGCCAGGTTATGATCCGCAAGTGCTGGCGTTTGATGGGAAAGCACAAAGCGGAGAAGGCATTGCTCTAGTTGTCCCCTCGACGAGCACGGTGCGATACTCCGATGAATTGACTTCCTCATCTATCTCTATCGTAGGCGGATCAAGCTCTTCTTATCGATTAAAGGAATGGGTAGGCACAAGCGGCCTTGGAAGCGAGCCTGTCATTCATCGCGGCATGAGCGAATGCATAAACGGCATTATGGAAGGAAGAGTGGGCGCCAGCATCCTGTGGGAGCCTTATCTGAGCTGGGTGCAAGCAATCGGGGCAGGCGTGCCGCTCCAGATGGAAGGGATAGGCACCGATTATTTGACGGGACTGGTTGCTGACGGCAAGTGGATACAGCATAACCCTACTATTGTCATAGCCTATTTGAAGGCCCATCTGAGAGCACATGCTTTTATTCGTCGCGAGCCGGAGCGTGCCGCCCGGCTTATCCATTCGGCGAACGGCTTTCCTCTCTCGCTCATTCATGCAGTCTTGTCTCGCATTCGATGGGATGCTTCGTTCTACAGCCGTGATCTGCGGGCACTAAGCAACGACCAGTATGGACAAATGGATTGGCTATCCGCCCATAAACGAAGCACGGGAGGGCTTGAATTCCAGAAGCAGCACTTGCAGGAAGCGGCGGAAGCGCTGCAATTGCCCCCGCTCCCGGACTTGCCCTTGCAGGGAGAGTGGTCCTGTGAGGTTATCTATTGACCACGATCAGAGTTATCTTCATAGCGATGAATTGTGGTCATGGCTGCTACTGAACCGCTTTTCGAAAAACATCCATCTCAGCATGGAACCAATGCTGCCGATCAGCAAGCTTATGGCCAGTACGATCAATACTTCCTGAAGTCCAAATTCCGTGCCGTTTACCAGCGATAGAAATCCATGAACTAGCGTCATGAAGAGAAAAAAATAGAGAATCCATTTCACCATATAACGGAACTTGCCCTTTTGCCTGACTAGCGCCCATTTCTTGTATTCTTCGCGATCGAGTACGTTCATCATTGCCTCCTTCTCCGCCTGACGTCTGCCGCCGTAGCAGGTTCTCATACGAGCATTGATTCTATTTCTAACCTATTGCATCCTGCCTTCATTTATGAGCCCGACTTGCGCGGTGCATCTTCCGTATATGCAAATCAGCAGCGTCACTTGGAGCGACGCTGCTGATTTTGTTTGATCTTGTCTTCCATTCCTTGTTCTGTTGCTTTATAAAAGGAAACTTTCGAAAGCGGATCAGGCAAGTATTGCTGCTTCACGTAATGGTTCGGGAAGTCATGCGGATACTTGTAGCCTTCATGACCAAGCTGAGTCGCGCCCTTATAATGCGTGTCGCGAAGATGGAGCGGCACCTCCAGATTGCCGTTGCGCTCAATGGCACTCATCACATTCCCAATCGCTACCGCTGTCGCATTAGACTTCGGACTTTCAACGGCGAATAGAATGGCCTGGGAAATGTTATATTTGGCCTCCGGCCAGCCGATCTTATGATAAGCGTCCATCGCAGTCACTGCCTGAATCATCGCTTGCGGGTTCGCAAGACCGATATCTTCGCTGCAGGCAACGATCAGCCTTCTGAGAAAGGTCATCGGGTCCATACCAAGCTTCTCCACCGCATAGAGAAACCAGAACAAGGCAGCGTCGCTCGATCCTCTGACACTCTTATGGAAAGCCGACAATATATCGTATTGCGTAGACATATCGGCCCGAATCGAAGGCTTTCGTACCGACTCCTGCGCAACCTCCAGTGTAATATGAACGGAGCCGTCCGGCTCGGATGGCGTCGTCACCGCTGCCAGCTCCAGCGCATTCAGAGACCGCCTGATGTCGCCGCTGGACATGTCAGCGATATGCTGCAGCGCTTCTTCATCCACCATCAGCTTCATGAAGCCAAGGCCTCGGTCCGCATCCTCTATAGCACGGCGCATGGCCTCCATGGAATGCTTCTCCTCCAGCGCTTCGAGCTGGAACAACGTCGAGCGGGAGAGGAGGGCTCCATTCACATGGTGGAACGGATTCTCCGTTGTCGCGCCGATGAAGATGATAATACCCTGCTCTACAGCAGGCAGAAGCGCATCCTGACGCGACGTGTTGAAGCGATGAACCTCATCGAGAAACAGAGTCGTTTTACGACCATACAAGGTCTTGTTCGACCTCGCTCGGTCAATCACTTCCCTGACATCTTTGACAGTGGCGTCTACGGCGTTCAGCTTGACGAAATCGCCTTCGGTCCGAAGCGAAATAATGTTCGCAAGCGTAGTTTTGCCACAGCCAGGCGGACCATACAGAAGGATCGAGGATACCTGATCACCCTCAATCGCCCGGCGCAACAGCTTTCCTTTGCCGACCATATGCTCTTGCCCAATATATTCATCCAGCGTCTGCGGCCTCATTCGGTCCGCGAGCAATCGCGCCCGAGGCCGCTCCGCTTCCTCATAGCTAAATAAGTCCATGCCGACACTCAATCCTTTATGATGGTATAACTAGATGATAGCATACAGGCACAGACGTTCGCCAGACCAACAAGCCACGGACTATACCTCGCCCGCATACAACTCCGTCACATATTCTATTGCGACTACCCCGTTTGATTCGTTGCTCCGGTAAATGTCCTCCAATTCCTTGATCATCGCTCCAAATCTGGGATGATCCGGCGTTGGACTATATGAAGAGGACATGAGTCGACCTTTAAGCGCGTCTTCATCAAGCAGTTGCTTGATCGAAAACGTATTTAGTACCGGTCCGCCAGCTGCAAAATAGGGCCGCAACGTATCCAGCGTAATGTTCTTATGGCCAACTTTCTCGTAATCCGTACCATAGTCGAGCAGCAATTGCTCAAATCGCTCCAGGAAAGGCGTTCCGGACGTTTTTCGCGAGTTCCAGATGAGAACAGCCTTGCCGCCCGGCTTCAAAATGCGCTGAAATTCGGCCTTCGCCAGCTCCCTGTCAAACCAGTGATACGATTGTGCGCATACAATGAAATCGACGGATTGCGAAGGCAATCCCGTATCTTCCGCCGATGCGGCAACAGCTCGGTATCGCTCCGTGCCGCCAAGTGCTTGCACGGCCGCTTCTCGCATCGCTTCATTCGGCTCTACACCGATCACGGTGCTTCCTCTTTCCAGAAGCAGCTTAGAGAAGATCCCCGTACCCGCTCCCAGATCCGCTATGACGCTATTCGAACGAAATCCCAGCTTTTCATATAAGAAATCAATCGCCTCTTGCGGATAGGTCGGGCGAAACTTCACATAATTATCCACCCGGTTCGTAAATCTTTCCTTGTTGTCCATATTTGTAGTCCTCCCTCTTGATTGAATTATGTTGCAATCTCCATTCGCTCCAGAAACTCTAGCCGATTGCCGAACGGATCCGATGCAAAGAAACGACTATATCCTTCTTCGAGTCGGAGTTCGTCATCGATGACCACAACGCCGCAACTTCCCAGCCTTTCCTTCAACTGCTGAAGGCCCTGTACGGCAAAGCCCGGATGGGCTTTCAGCGCTGGCACGAAGGAAGGCTGCACACCAATATGAACCTCATGGCTTCCACAGCGGAACCAGACGCCGCCTCTAGGCTGCAATGCTACGGGCTTCTCCAGCTCGGGCCAGCCCAGCACACCGCCAAAAAACGCCCTTGCCTGCTCCTCGCATCCCTCGGGTGCTGCCAGCTGCACATGATCAATACCTGCAAAAACGTAGGACATCGATTATCCTCCTTCCGGTTTCGGACTGAAATTTTCATGTCTGACCTCCATTAGTTTCATAAGGTGAAACAAGGTTTCATTTTTATAAATCTATTATATACCAAGTTTAGCTATCCCGCAATTCGAATTGCTGCCGATGCCGAACGATCTGGTGCTTGCGGCGCTTCCCTGATATAAAAAAACAGCGCTGCGACGGGATAAACCCGTCGCAGCGCTGCTGCAATACTTTTATTTATCGGTAGGTCGCTTAAGGCCCTTCCCGAGCTTGTCGATCGTTGCGGCTACCCTCTTCGCTCTCGTCTCTTCCCGCTTCGCCTCCAGAATCCAATTCAAAAAATCCCGTTTCATGGAATCCGTTAACGTATTATAAAAATCGCGGGCTCCGGGCGATGCTGCCAAGGCTGCTTGCAGATCATCCGGCATATCCGGCACAGCGGCAGACCGTTTCGCTGCTGCAGCACCAGACACGTTGTCCTTTTTGCGAGAGCGGCTTGTTTTCGCCGCTCCTTCCGGTCTGTAGCGCATCGCAGACCACGTCTCGTTCATGGAGATCATCGCGACGCCTTCCGTACCGAGAGTCTTCATGAACGCCCAGCCCGTATCGCGATTCAAGTCTGTCTTGATACGAGATGACCCTTTAGGATAACAAATCCATAACAAGGCATCCGGCTCCGCTGCTGCGATAGCGATTGGAGCACGTTTCTCTAACTCTGCCAGCGAAGTGACAAACAGCAAAACGAACTCATAGGCCGCTTCCCCAAGCACATTCTCCGTCGACCGGCTAGCGGAATCCGGCAATCCCAATTCAAGGACAACATCGTAATCGGCAGGAGAATGAAAAATGACTGCCCGCATATCCGGCTCAAGCCTCAGCTTACGGGCCAGTTCGACGTTCATGCTCAGGCTTCTCCCGATTCAAGCAAATCCTTCACCACTACGCTGACCATGATCAGTCCCGCAACCGGCGGCACAAATGCGTTGCTGGACGGCGGCTGCTTCGCCTTGCGGATTTCCGGAGCATTCTCCGGCACAATGCGCTGCGTCACGTCCTCACGCGGCTTTATTGGCTCCTCATCGGAGAAGACAACCTTCACACCCTTCTTAATGCCGTCCTTGCGCAGCTTCGTGCGTACGACGCGAGCGATGGGATCGGTATGCGTCTTGGAGATATCCGCTACTTTAAAGCGCGAAGGATCCATTTTGTTAGCTGCGCCCATGCTGGAGATGACAGGAATGCCACGCTCCAGACATTGCTTGATCAAATGAACTTTATAGATGATCGTATCCGATGCATCGACCACATAATCAAGCGGATAGGCGAACAACTGCTCATACGTCTCTTCCGTGTAAAACATTCGCAGCGAGATCACGTCGCATTCCGGATTAATCAACTTAATCCGGTCGCGCATCAGGTCAGCCTTCGGCTGACCCACAGTTGTCGTAAGTGCATGGATCTGACGGTTAATATTCGTAATGTCGACAACGTCCTTGTCGATCAAGATGATCCGGCCGATGCCAGTTCTAGCCAGCGCCTCTGCCGCGATGGCGCCCACTCCGCCGATGCCAAGCACGGCGACCGTGCTCCCTTTCATCCGCTCCAGCCCTTCCGGGCCGATCGCAAGCTCCGTTCGCGAAAATTGATGCAGCATGCTCTGCCGCCTCCTTTGCTTTAAGCTTATTTCTCTTCGCCTTGTGCGGAAGCTTGCGCTTCTGCTGCAGCAGCTGCTGCTGGCTTAGGCTTCAGAACCGTACGGATATGAAGCTGCTCAAGCTGGGACAGCTCGACTTCGGACGGTGCGTCGCAGAGCAGATCCGTTGCGCTTGCCGTTTTCGGGAATGCGATCGTCTCTCTCAGGTTCGTACGACCCGTAAGCAGCATGACCAGACGGTCAAAACCGAACGCGATGCCGCCGTGCGGAGGCGTGCCGTATTCGAAAGCGTCCAGCAGGTAGCCGAACTTGTCTTGCGCAACTTCCGGCGACAAGCCAAGCGCGTTGAACATTTGCTCCTGAACTTCACGCTTGTAGATACGCATCGAACCGCCGCCCACTTCGTAGCCGTTCAATACGAGGTCATAAGCCTGCGCACGGATTTGGCCAGGATCGGTGCCGAAGTAATGCAGATCTTCTTCATTCGGACGCGTGAACGGATGATGCTCAGCTACATAACGCTTCGCGTCTTCGTCCCATCCGAGCAGCGGGAAGTCTACTACCCATGCGAATTTGAATTTCGACTCGTCGATCAATCCCAGATCACGGCCCAGCTTCAAGCGAAGGTTGCCCAGCACATCTGCTACCACTTTCGGCTTGTCAGCGGAGAATGTCAGCAGGTCGCCCTCCTCAACGCCCAGACGCTCAGTCAAAGCTTCAATCTCCTCCGGCTTCAGGAACTTCACGATTGGACCTCTCCACTCGCCGTCCTTCACCGTGATCCATGCAAGGCCTTTGCCGCCGTAGCGAGCTGCGAACGGCTGCAAGTCGTCAAGCTCCTTGCGGCTCCAGCTTGCACAGCCTTTTGCGTTCAGCGCTTTAACTACGCCGCCGCCAGCCGCTACGCTTGCAAATACTTTAACATCGCTCGATGCGACAATATCCGTAATATCTTCCATTTCCAGACCAAAGCGCAGGTCCGGCTTGTCGGACCCGTATTTGTTCATCGCATCCGCATACGTAATGCGTTGGAATGGAAGCTCCAGCTCCACGCCTACTGTCTCACGAAGCAATCTTGCAGACAGCTCTTCCATCATGCCAAGCAATTGATCCTGCGACAGGAAGGAAGTCTCGATGTCGACTTGCGTAAATTCCGGTTGACGGTCTGCACGAAGATCCTCATCGCGGAAGCAGCGAGCGATTTGATAATAACGCTCCACGCCGCCGACCATCAGCAATTGCTTGAAAATTTGCGGCGATTGCGGCAGGGCGAAAAACTCGCCTTCATGCACACGGCTAGGAACCAAGTAATCACGAGCGCCTTCTGGCGAGCTCTTCGTCAGAATCGGCGTCTCTACTTCGATGAAGCCTTGTCCATCCAGATAGTCGCGGAAAATTTTCGCTGCTTTCGCGCGAAGCAGAAGCGTCTTCTGCATCTCCGGACGACGCAGGTCCAGGTAACGGTACTTGAGACGAAGCGACTCGTCTACTTCCACAGCATCCTCAATTGGGAATGGAGGCGTCTTCGCTGCGTTCAGCACTTCGATTTCCGTTACACGAATTTCGATTTCGCCCGTTGCCAGGTTAGCGTTGAAGGTTTCAGCCTCGCGCTCAACCACTTTACCTTTTATAGCTAATACGAACTCGTTGCGCGCACGGTCAGCGACTGATAGCGCGTCACCGGAGAAATCCGGGTTGAATACGGTCTGCACAATACCGGTACGGTCGCGAAGGTCGATGAACAATACGCCTCCCAAGTCACGGCGGCGCTGCACCCAGCCGTTCAGTGTTACCGTTTGTCCTACATCCGCTTTCGTCAATGTTCCGCAGTTATGCGTCTTTAACATCGTCGTCATAATCATGTCTCCTCGCTTTATCGTTAATGGTTATGGAATCATTAAGCAGGTCATACTCATTTAAGCCTGAAGCTCAGCAGTAAGTGCATGGATCGCAACCATACGCTGCTCGCCCTTCGCCATGTCCTTCAGTGCAATCTCACCGCGCTCCAGCTCGTTATCGCCAAGAATAGCGGTAAACTTTGCGCCTAGACGATCCGCAGACTTTAATTGGGCTTTCATCTTACGGCCTTGATAATCGCGTTCTGCGCGAACACCTTGCTGCCGAAGCTGGTAAACCAATCGAGTTGCTTCACGATCTGCGGCTTCGCCAAGTGCAACGATATACACGTCGATCTCATGTAAATTCGGCAGTTCCGTCTGCTGATGATCCAGCAGAAGAATCGTACGCTCCAGACCAAGCCCAAGACCTACGCCAGGCTGTTCCGGACCGCCGATATCGGATACGAGGCCATTGTAGCGCCCGCCACCGCCGATCGTATCGATCGCGCCGATCCCTTCGGCCTTGTACTCGAACGCGGTATGCGTGTAATAATCAAGGCCGCGGACGAGTCTATGGTTAATCTCGTAAGGGATACCCATATCCGTCAGGCACTGCTTCACCTTTTCAAAGTGTGCGTTGCACTCTTCGTCCAAGCTGTCCAATATGGAGGGCGCTCCTTCAAAATGCGCCTGGTCCACCTTGCAATCCAGCACGCGAAGCGGATTGCGATCTATACGGGACTGGCAGTCCTTGCACAGCAGCTCGCGCTTCGGATTCAGGAACTCCAGCAGACGCTCGCGGAACGCTGCTCGTACAGCAGGCGTACCGACGGAGTTAAGCTCGACGCGAACGTCCTTCAGACCTACTTCCGTGTAGAACGTATAGCCAAGGGCAATCACTTCTGCATCAATCGCCGGATCGACAGCGCCGATCGCCTCAATGCCGAATTGATGGAACTGGCGGTAGCGTCCTGCTTGCGCACGTTCGTAGCGGAACATCGGTCCGATGTAATACAGCTTGCTGACATCCGGATCGCCGAACAGCTTATTCTCCACATAGGAGCGCACAACACCAGCCGTGCCTTCCGGACGCAGCGTCAGGCTGCGTTCGCCGCGGTCGATAAAGGTATACATCTCCTTCTCGACAATATCCGTTGTCTCGCCAACACCGCGCTGAAACAATTCAGTGGACTCAAAAAGCGGCGTCCTGATTTCTCTGAAATTAAAGCGGCGGCAAATGTCGCGGGCTTTGCCCTCTACGTACTGCCATTTCTCTACCGCACCTGGCAATATATCTTGCGTTCCGGGCGATTTCTGAAATTTCATGCCTTTCCCTACTTTCTTCATTGATTCTCATAGCAATCAAAAAAAGCTCCCGTCCAATCGGCATCGCCGAAGGGACGAAAGCTTGAGCTTCCGTGGTACCACCCACATTCCGAACAGATCCGGTCAACGGATTGCTCGCTTGCAACGGGTAACGTCCGTTAACCGCGAATTAACTACTGGGCACCAAGCCGTTCGCCAATCGTTCTCAGGGAGGTTCTTTCCTGTCGTCGGTATAAGGATGCTTGCAGCCTATGGCATCCCTCTCTGCGTATCCGTACGGCCATACTTTGTCCCGTCATCGAATCGTTTATAACACTCATTTCAAATTAGATAATACTGATAGTATATTTTACCCGTTCGACCCGCTTAAGTCAACCAGGTGCTTATCTCCCTTACTTCTATTAGGAAAAAAGCGTCTATGATTATATTCAAAAAAATGGACAGAAAAAAACCCGCACACTGTGCAGGTCCAAAGTAAAAGTATATTTTAAAAAAGGGGGTCGAGATTTATTATAGGCCTTGGATGTTAACAGAACGTTAGCAATTGATTACAGTACTATTACAAATTCGAAAACGCTTTTATTACGCATGGCTACATCCGGTTACCCGAACGTCCCGCATGCTGCGGTCTGCCTTCCCATTCCTCGGCTGCTTCCATATCCGTAGTCAGCTCTGCTGTAATTCTAGCTTCCCGCAGATCGGGATTGATTAGCGCGCTCGCCATACGCTCCACGCCCTGCTCTTTTCTCGATTGGTGCATGACAGGCATTCCTCCAACATCGGTGTGTCACAAGCGCAGCCCGGCTATACCACCAAGCATCCTTGCTCTCTACCTTTATTGTTGCCTGTATGCTTATTCTTAAGCGCCGCTCTCCAAAATTATCGTCACTGGCCCGTCATTGATCAGTTGCACGTCCATCATTGCGCCGAATCTTCCTGTCTCCACATGCAGCCCCAGATCGCGCAGGGCGTCATTAAAGGCATTGTACAAGGTCTCTGCCTGATCGGGACGCGCAGCCGCCATAAAGTTCGGTCTTCTGCCCTTACGGCAGTCTCCGTACAATGTGAACTGGGATACGGACAATATAGAACCGCCGACATCGTTAACCGAGAGATTCATCTTCTCCGACTCGTCTTCAAAGATACGCAGTCCTGCTATTTTATCCGCCATCCAGCGCACATCGGCCATCGCATCCTCATGCGTAATACCGACCAGCAGCACGAGACCGGAATTTATGGCGCCCGTTACTTCACCTTCCACGGTTACACTTGCCGCTTTGCTGCGTTGTACCACAACTTTCAATGAGTAATCTCCTTTATTGCATAATGCGATGCACCGAATATATATCTTGCACGCGCTTGATCTTCTCCACGACAGAAGACAGATGATCGACGTTGCGAATAAGCACTGTCATATGAATAAGCCCCATCTTGTTCTTAACGGAACGTCCCGTCACCGCGGAGATATTCGTCTTGCTCTCCGATACTGCATGCAGCACGTCGTTCAAGAGACCTCTGCGATCATGTCCGGTAATCTCAATGTCGACGCTATAATTCGCCTCCACCGACTCTTCCCATTCCACCTCGATAACACGCTCCGCCTCTTCTCCATCCATGCCGAACGGAATGTTAAGACAGTCCATGCGATGAACGGATACCCCGCGTCCGCGCGTAATATAGCCAACGATTGCATCTCCTGGTACAGGATTGCAGCAGCGAGCAAATCGAACGAGTAAATTATCGACGCCTTTTACCGTAACGCCATGATTCGGGCGGCCTTTTTTGGCGTTTGCCGATTTAATTTCCTTCTTCTCGTTCGTAAGCTCAATCTGATTGGCTTCTTCCGCTTCCCGGCGCATTTTCTCCGTCAGCTTCGTGCAAATCTGAGCTGCCGTAATGCCGCCAAAACCAATGGCAGACATCATATCTTCAATATCATTGAATGAGAACTTGCCCGCCGCTTCCTGCAGCTTCTCGTCCGTCATCCACGCGGGCGGTTCAAGGCCAAGACGCTTGAGCTCCCGCTCCAGCAGGTCGCGTCCCTTGGCGACATTCTCCTCGCGCTTCTCCTTCTTGAACCATTGCCGAATTTTACTGCGAGCATGCGAGGATTGCGCAATTTTCACCCAATCCTGGCTTGGTCCGTACGAATGCTTCGACGTTAAAATCTCGACAATATCGCCGGTTTTCAGCTTATGGTCGAGCGGCACAATACGGCCGTTGACCTTCGCGCCAATAGTCCGGTTGCCCACTTCTGTATGAATCCGATAGGCAAAATCGAGCGGAACCGATCCCGCCGGCAGCTCGATGACTTCGCCGCTGGGTGTAAAGACAAATACAAGATCGGCGAAAAAGTCCATTTTAAGCGACTCCATGAATTCGGCTGCATCCCGGGTCTCATTCTGAAGCTCCAGAATTTCACGGAACCACGACATTTTGTCTTCGAAGTTGCCATCGGGCACGACCATGCCCTCTTTGTACGCCCAATGGGCAGCGATGCCGTACTCCGACGTGCGGTGCATCTCCCATGTTCGAATCTGTACTTCAGTCGGTTCGCCGTTCGGTCCCACTACCGTCGTATGCAGGGACTGATACATATTCGCCTTCGGCATAGCGATATAGTCCTTGAATCTGCCCGGCATCGGCTTCCATAACGTATGGATGATGCCAAGCGTCGCATAACAATCTTTAATATTGTCTACAATAATCCGAATCGCCAGCAGGTCATAGATTTCATTAAACTGCTTATTGCGAGCCGTCATTTTTTTATAAATGCTATACAGATGCTTCGGCCTTCCGGAGATATCGCCTTCAATCCCCATCTCCTCCAGCTTCTCGCGAATTCGGGTAATGACATCGTCAATGAACTGCTCCCGCTCCGCACGCTTCTTCTTCATCAGATTGGCAATACGGTAATATTGCTGCGGATTCAAATAACGGAGGGCAATATCCTCCATCTCCCATTTGATCGCAGAGATGCCAAGCCTATGCGCAATCGGGCAAAATATCTCCAGTGTCTCATAAGCGATTCTACGCTGTGACTCCTCCGACTGGTATTTCAACGTACGCATATTATGAAGACGATCCGCCAGTTTGATCAGTATGACACGAATATCCTGCGCCATCGCGACAAACATTTTGCGGTAATTCTCGTTTTGCTGTTCTTCCTTGGATTGAAACCTGATCTTCTCGAGCTTGGTCAGTCCGTCCACTAGCATGGCACAGGTTTCGCCAAATTTCGCGCGGACAGTCCCCAAATCCACGGTCGTATCTTCCACGACATCATGAAGCAGCGCTGCGATAATCGACAGCACGTCCATGCCCATATCCACCAAAATGTCGGCAACTGTAACAGGATGCAAAATATACGGCTCTCCTGATTTCCGCACTTGTCCATGATGGGCTTGCTCTGCGAAATCATAGGCTTCCTTGATGCGTATGAGATCCTGCTCTTTCATATAGACGGATGCCTTCTCAAGTAACTGCTCTATGCCCATGAAACGTCCCTTTCCAAGCGTACGGGTTAACGCCATCGTATTCTCATAAGATATGCCGCTGCGGCACGATCCGAGTTTTCTAATATTATGCCTTTAAGTGAGCGGTTACGTCAACTTCCTGCGGAAGAAAAACGGCGTCTTTCGCCGCCTGACGTGACGTGTACGATCACCCTATAGGAAAAAACGCCCCGATTGGCGAATCGTCCGAAGACGAGTCCACGTCGGGGCGCATCCATCAGCCTGCTCTTGCGGCTGCATGACAGATGTTTTATTCGTAAGTCATCAGAGAGAAGACTTCAACGCCGTCCAGCTTCTCACGGCCAGTCAAGTAAGCAAGCTCGATCAGGAAGGCAGCGCCTACCACTTCTCCGCCAAGCTGACGAATCAGATTCATCGACGTCGCAATTGTGCCGCCAGTAGCCAGCAAGTCGTCCGCAATAAGGACGCGTTGACCAGGGGAAATGGCATCTTTATGCATCGCAAGTTCATCCTTGCCGTACTCTAGATCATAGCTTGCTGTAATCGTTTCGCCCGGCAGCTTGCCGCTCTTGCGGATTGGTGCAAATCCAACGCCTAGAGCCAGCGCAAGCGGAGCGCCTACGACGAAGCCGCGTGCTTCTGGTCCAGCAATAACGTCGATTTTCAAGTGCTCAACCGCAGCGCGCATCTCTTCGATAACAGCACGGTAAGCTGCTCCATCCTTCAGCAGCGTCGTAATATCTTTAAAGCGGATGCCCGGTTGCGGGAAATCCGGAATGACTCGAATGTAATCCTTGAAATTGTATGATGCCTTCGACACGAATGGTCAACCCTTTCTTCTACACACTTGTTTAATTGGATATGTTTTATGCGAGATCATGAAGACGGTCATGCTGCTCCTTCGCGGCACGATAACGCTCCGAAGACGCGAGCTCTCGCTTCTCCGGCGCTGTTGCTGCAACGTAAGCGCCATCATGGCGTCCGATAAACTTCAATTCCTCGAATACGTCAAGCATAAGCTGAACGGCTTCCACAGTCAAGCTGACCTGACCCGCAATTCGCATGGTAAGTCCTTGCTCCGGAGCTCTCTTCACCCCGCGAAGCCACTGATACACCTGGCCAAATTGCTCTCTGCTTGGAAAACTCGACAGCGGCGTTGGCATATAATGCAAGTCATGCAATTGCAACTGTGGCTTGCGCTGATTGTTCCACTCGTTGATCGACAGCTCGCCAACAATGTCCAGCCTGCTCCCTGCCGGCATGGAGGAAGCCATCTCACCCATGCCAAAGCCGATGGCATCCAGCAGCTTGCGGCCGCCGCCCAGCGACAGCTTAAGATGTTTGGACTCCTTCCCAATCGCCCTGCGATCAGCAAGCTGAATACTTTGGAATAGGATGCGCGGAGACCGATTGCCGATACCGAACGGCTCCAGAAGGGACAACTGAGTAATCGTATCGAGCGTTGCATCCTCAAGTCCGCACTCTATATCGACATGCGTCTTCGGGATCCAGTCCTCCCCAGTAAGCCATTGCTTGGCTAATTGAGACATCCGCTGCTCCAAGGACTCCAAATGATCCCGATGCAGGGTCATGCCAGCCGCCGCTTGATGGCCGCCGTAGTGGTCCATTAACGCTTCGCATTCCGTCAGAGCGGCGTGCAGATCGAAGCCTTCGATGGATCGCGCCGAGCCTTTGCACTTTCCTGTCTCTGCATCGATGCCTAAAATAATGACGGGTCGATAATGCCTTTCCAGCAGCTTGGAGGCGACAATACCGATCACACCCACATTCCAGCCCTCTCCGCTTAATACGATAACCGAAGGAGGATCAATACCCTGATCCTCTGAGGCAAGGCGCTTCGTGAGCCACTGCTCCTCCGCTTCCTTCACGATCGTTTCAACGATTCGCTGACGCTCCTTGTTCAGCGTATCCAGTTGAATCGCAATTAGAATCGCCTCATCGTATTCGGGGGTTGTCAGCAGCTCTACGGCACGTTTTGCATGATCCAGTCTACCCGCAGCATTGATGCGCGGCGCCATCCCGAATGCGATGCCGGTGGAGACAATAGTCGGCAATTCAATGCCGGTCGCTTCCGCCAAGGCTCGGAACCCCATTCCGGGCTCCTTTCGCATCCGCTGGAGTCCATACCGTACCAAAATTCGATTTTCGTCCACCAGTGGCATCAGATCGGCTATCGTACCCAAACTGACAATATCCGCCCACTCCAGCGGCGGCCTCTCCATCAAAGCAGTAGCAAGCTTGAAGGCAACTCCAACACCTGCAAGCCCTTTGAACGGATAGGAGCAATGACCTTGCTTCGGATTAACCACAGCAGAAGCTTGCGGCAAGCGATCCGGCGGCTCGTGATGATCGGTAATTACAACATCAATGCCATGCGTTTTGGCGTATTCAATTTCATCATATGCGCTAATACCTGTATCTACCGTTACGATTAACGTAACACCTTCACTTGCGGCAAGAGCAATGGCTTTTTCATTCAACCCATACCCTTCCAAAGCGCGATGAGGGATGTAATAGTCGAAATTCAGTCCCATAGAACGAAATACATGAACGAGCAGCGATGTGCTGGATACACCGTCGGCATCATAATCACCATAAATACGGATTTTCTCTTGACGCACTCCCGCTAGCCGAATCCGTTCTACCGCTTCTTTCATACCGCTTAACAAATACGGGTCATGCAGCCCGCTCTCGTCTCCATAAAGGAACGTTCGAGCGCTTTCCTCATCGCGGTACCCCCGTTGCACGAGCAAGCGGGCAACAAGAGGAGGAAGGCTCAGCCCCTTGCTCAACTTCTCGGCTGCACCTTCCCCCGACTCTTCCCATTCCGCAAGAGCCCAGCGTGTCTTTCTATGAATCATCAGGTTCTCACTCCTTCCTGCTGTCCGATAATAACTATTGCAGCAGTGTCGGCATCTGCTCCTGATTTGGATCATGATTGGATTTGTACGGATAACCGGGATCGTACGGTTCAACATAAATGGACACATCCGTCAGATGATGGAACCGGTGCATAAGCAGCATACGAACCCGCTTGGCAATTTCCTGGCCTTCCAACACCGTAATGCGGGGATTGACGCTAATGACGATCTCAGCCACAACGTAGTGACCGTGTTCTCTTGCGCGTATGGACTGCACGGTTACAACACCTTCCACGCGCTGCACCACTTGCATCAATTCATCCGCATTTTCATTTCGATCCGAATCCCTTTGATTCCTTCGAGCACCCCGAAACAGAACGTCCAGCACGTTATCCCATATACGAGTTCTGCCCCGGGTTGCCTTCTTCCCATCTCGCGGTCTGGTTGACATTTGAACCTCCTGAAAGGTTTTGCGGAGCAAAACCTGACTTCGTAAGCATTAGCTTAGGTTTTGCGGAGCAAAACCTGACTTCGTAAGCATTGGCTTAGGTTTTGCGGAGCAAAACCCGACTTCGTAAGCATTGTCAGAAGCAGGCATACTCCGCTCGCAATTCTTATTTTGATGTCCTAATTAAGGAGTAGGTTTTACAGCAACTTTTGGTTTTTGCTTCTGATTGCGCTTGAACAGGAACCAAAGCGGGCTCGCTACGAAAATCGTAGAGTAGGCGCCGCTGACAAGACCAATCAATAGCGCGAAGGAGAACATCTTGATCGATGCGCTGCCCCAAATAAAGATACACACGGTCACGATAACAACCGTCAATACCGTATACAAGTTACGCGCCATCGTTTGCCAAATACTTGCATTAACGATTTCAGCAAGATCCTCTTCGTTTTTAATCGACGCAAACCTCATATTCTCGCGAATACGGTCAAAAATAACAATTTTATCGTTAATCGAATACCCCAGTGTTGTCAGTACGGCTGCGATAAACGGCAGATCTACCTCAAAGCGGAGGATCGAGAAGGCCGCAACAACAATAAAGCTGTCATATAAAATAGAAATATTCGCAGCAAGCGCGAAACGCCACTCAAAGCGAATCATGACATAAAGCATAATACCTAAGCTCGCAATCAAGATCGCCCAGATTGTCTTAATGCCAAGCTCGCGAGCGATGTCCGGCGAGACAACGTTAACTTCCGTATCAATATCTTGGCCGAACTTTTCCTTGAAAGCAGCAGAGACTTTATTCGATTCTGTTGTATCAAGAACGTCATTGAAGCGAATCGAAATCCGATCATTGTTTTGTCCGCCAATTGTAGGGGACAATTCGTCATATCCTAATGATGTCAACACCTCATTGACCTCTTGCTGAGTTACGGCTTTTGTTGTAGCTACGTCCATATTTGAACCTGCTTTAAAATCAATACCCAGATTCAATTGAAAGAACACGAGCGACAAAATGCCGATTATAGTCAAAACCAGTGAAGCACCTAAAAATTTATTTCGATTTTTCACGACATCATAGCGAATTTTCGTCTCAAAGTTCACGAATTTCACTCTCCTTCACGCCATAGTAGCCCGGCTTCATGAACTTATTGCTCCGAACGAGAAGCGTCAGCAGGAAACGAGCAAGGAAAATATTCGTGATGATACTCACCAAAATACTGAAAATCATCGTCAAAGCAAAGCCTTTAATCGCACCATCACCAATGTAATAAAGGACGACACTGGCAATAATGCTCGTAATATTAGCATCCATAATGGTACGGAAAGAGTTCTTGGAACCTGTCTTAAGTGAAGACAGCATGCTCTTGCCGCTGCGAATTTCTTCTTTGATTCTCTCGGCCGTTATGATATTGGCATCGACGGCCATACCAACGCCGAGTACGAATGCCGCTATACCAGGGAGTGTCAGCGTCGCGTTCATCAAATTCTGTACGAGCAGAAGCAGCCATGCGTACGTAATAATAGTGATCGCCGCAACAAAACCAGGCACTCGGAAAATAACAACCATAAACACAAGTACAATCAAAGAGCCAATGACGCCGGCCGTTACGGTATCTTTAAGAGATTCCATACCGAGCTTTGCGCCTACGCTTTGCGTATATTTAGCTTCAAGCTTAAGCGGCAAGGAACCCATGTTGATCAGGTCACGAAGTTCTCTCGCCTCTTCAGTGCTGCCATTATTCATCTCAATACTAGCGTTTTTACTCGCTATTACATTTTTAACAAGGGGGCTGGAAATCTCTTCTTCGTCCAAGTAAATGGACATGGTCTTCCCTACCAATTGGCTTGTTACATTCTCAAATTTCTTTGCATCTTTTAGTTCAATCGTAACAACTGGTCGATTTAAAGTATCAAATTGTAGTCCCGCAGCATTTTCTACGAAATCCGTACCATTAAGCATAATGGTACCATCAGGCGCACGGAACGTCAGATTGATAGGCTTGGACAACATTTGAAGTACTGCGTCATCTTCGCTGTTGATGCCAGGGAGCTTTACGCGAATGCGGTTTTTGCCCTCCGTCGTAATTTCCGGCTCTACCAATCCGGATGCGTCAATCCGATCCTGCAAGCTTTTCGCCGTTTTCTTCAACGTCTCTGGCGTCACATCCGAGCCGCCTTCAAACGGAACTGCTTCATACAAAACCTCGTAGCCGCCTTTCAAATCAAGGCCTAGCTTGACGCCATCCATAACCCACGGAGTCGTTGCAGCCATCGCCGCAAAACCGACGACCACGATTGCAAGGAAGGCAATTATTCTCTTCCCGAACATACGTCTGAATCCCCCTTATGATCTCAATAGTCCCATTATACAGATGCGGCAAAAACGAGTCAAAAAAAGAAAAGGCCCCGCGTTAGAACGGGTTGCCTTTGAAAGCGCTAAGCGTCATGAAATTCATAAATTGCGTGACTTTGAGCGACAAAATATCGTTGACCAGCTGATGCAGCTCCGGCTGCCCTGTCTTCGCATATTTGGCGCTTACGCAGTCCCAAACTTCCTTGCCTTCGACATGCTCGTAGCCGAGCAGCCGGAATTCCTCCGCTTTGCTGCGACATAGCTCCTCAATTATGAAGTCCAATTCCTCGTCTGCCATGCTGCACCTCCTTTTTCACGTTGCTGTTCCTTGTATATATTCGATCATGCCTGTCGTTCTCCTGCCGATGGAAGGAAGATGGGCCAAATGGACTGACATGGAAGAGGACATGCCGCGCATAAGGTGATAGTACATGCAAGTGCGCTAGCGCACGAAGAGGCATTACCGTTACCTTGAAAGAGAAGAGGTCTCCCACTATGACAAAGCAATCGTTTATCAAGGGAGCGATGATTCTGCTCGCCGCAGGCATCGTGAACCGCTTGCTCGGCTTCGTGCCGAGAATTGCCTTGCCCCGAATTATTGGTGCCGAGGGCGTCGGTCTGTATCAGCTTGCCTACCCGTTCCTGATCGTCATGCTTACGCTCATAACGGGGGGCATCCCCCTGGCCATTGCCAAGTGGATCGCAGAAGCTGAATCGCTGGGCGATACGAAACGCGTCAAGCATATATTACGAACTGCCATGATTTTTACGGTGTCCATCGCGGTTGTGCTTACCATCGGGATGCTTTTATTTGCTCCCCTTATTATCCGATATATTCTTCCCGATACAAGGGTTTATCGCGCCTTCCTTATGATGACGCCTATGCTTCTTATTGTTGGTGTATCCTCCGTCTTCCGGGGATATTTCCAAGGCAAGCAGAACATGATACCAAGCGCCATATCCCAGCTTGCAGAGACAGTTGTCCGTATTATCGGTTCGTTGTTTTTGGCCTACTTGTTCCTGCCTATGGGACTGGAGTGGGCAGCGGCCGGCGCGATGCTGGGCGTTGTCGCAGGAGAAATCGGAGGGCTGCTTGTTCTTCTATGGAAATATGTACGCGAAAAAAAGAAGCCAGCCGCATCAAGCGAGCTGCCCTCTCCTCCATCCAGCCAACCCCAGCCTCCCATTCTTCGCAAGCTGCTGGGGCTGTCCATCCCTGTAACGGGCAGCAAGCTAGTCGGTTCATTATCCTACTTGTTTGAATCCATCTTCATCGCTCGAAGCCTGGCGGCTGCAGGTATTGTAACGGGTGTAGCAACCGCTCAATACGGCGCTCTGCAAGGTATGATCATCCCGCTTCTCCTTCTTCCTACTGCTCTAACGTATTCGCTTGCCGTATCTCTTGTCCCCTCGCTGTCTGAAGCTGCGGCACGCGGAGACAAAGCATTAATTCAGAAAAGACTTCATCAGTCCATGCGCTTAGCGCTTGTATCGGGAGCGCCGTTCGTCGTCGTTATGGGATTGTTCGCTGAACCACTATGCCGGCTTATCTACGATCATCCCGAATATGCACCGATGCTCCAACTACTTTCCATTGCCGGAATCTTCATCTATTTGCAAGCTCCGTTGCAAGCAGCACTGCAAGCTTTGAACAAACCAGGCAATGCTCTCATGAATACATTCATCGGCGCTGCAGTCAAGCTGGTGCTCATCGTTCAGCTTGCGTCCAAGCCGGAGTTTGGCATTTATGGCGCTTTAATCGCCATTAGCGTCAATATTGTGCTGGTTACCATTCTTCACGGCATCAGCGTCATGCGGTCCATCGGGTTCCGTATGAACATTCTGGACTTCTTAAAGGTTGGTGCCGCCATGACGGTAATGGGTGCAGCCGCTCAGTTGACGATGAATCATTCACCACTCTCCAAGGAATGGCTCAGTCTCCTCGTAGCTTGCCTGGCAAGCATTATTGTATATATGCTGCTGATGGTCTGGATGCGTATCATTGACCGTTACGACATCGCGAGGATTCCATGGCTAGGCGTTTGGTTTAAGTGATTTTTTTCTGATTGACATCCACAAACAGCTTCCCCTTGTGATCGATCGTACATAAAAAAACATCCTTGAAATCGTTCACTTTCTGATCCTGCAACACATTTTTCAGCCAAAAACGTGTCTTTTCGATCTTCTCCAAATTTTCATCTTGAACCTTGCCATCCATAATGAGTGGAATGGGCAATATTTCATACCGAAAGCCAGGAGGAATAATTTTTTCTCTTCCTTTCGGCATAGGCGTATGGCTAGATTTTTCTACATTAATGTCAGGTGTTTCCCTCTCCCCAGCAGACTCTGCTTCCTCTGCTCCGTCTTTCGGGATAACCGAAAGCTTACCGCTTGTCTCCAGGATGGCGAATTCTACATCAGCCACGGAAGTAATTTTATTTTCGCGAAGCTGGAGCATAAGATCATCCAAATTGTAACGCTGCTTGCGCATAATTTCGCGGTTGATTTTGCCCTTAGCGATAATGACGCTGGGCTTCCCATCGAATAACAGGCGAAGCTTGCGATTGTTCATCGATATCATAGCTGTGCTGACTTGTATGAGCAATAACATCACCATTGGGAAAATTCCATCCCACATGGATCGTTCGGTATCCTCAATTACGATTACCGCGATTTCCGCCACCATGACCGATATGACCAAATCAAGCACCGACAGCTTGCCAATTTCCCGCTTGCCCATAAAGCGCATGATCAAAAACACGACGAAATAAATAACCGTCGTCCGGATTAACAGGCTCCAGATTTCCAAGTAAGCGCCTCCTCGAAAGTGTCACGGCTAACCGTCTAGCCAGCTGTAACGTTGTACAGCTATTCTCACCCTGCACCTCACACATCATACGAATAAAACTACACGAATTAATGGCAATGAAACATCTCATTCGCCAAATATTAATTCGAGACTTGTACTATTACCACATGCTTGGCCATAAGGATAAGTAATACGTGAAAATCGGATAGGAGGAATAGGATGAGCTCCGTCAAGCAAGCTCCCAAACCGCCGATAATCGGCTCTCCATTGCTGGCTGGCGTCGTTTTTTCAATGATTTGGCTTGCAGCAGGTGCGTTGCTGCTTTCCCTCATGCTTCATTTCTCAAGTATGAAAGAGGGCAACCTGGGAACCTACTCCATGGTAGTCCATAGTATCTCTGCTTTGGCAGGCGGTCTAACTTCCGGCAGACGATCCGAGCGAAAAGGCTGGTACAATGGCGGCTTGCTCGGTCTGATCTATGGTGTATTGGTCATGATCGTCAGTTTCCTTGCTGCCAATGCCGCCCCATCATGGAACAGTGCGCTCATCCTGGGAGCGGCACTGCTAGCGGGTGCGTTAGGCGGTATCATTGGCGTTAACTTAAAACGTTAAAACAAATTATTATCATGACAGAAATAAAAACTTCTAGGCTAACGGCTGAACAACAAATATTCCGTTGTATGGATTAATTAAACCTTCGAAGTAGAACGTTTTAGACTTAGTGTTGAATGAAACGAAACGATACAACTAGGGGCATAATCAGCGAGTGTAACTTTTCGACACATGCTTATGATCATGCCTCTTCCTTTTATCGCTGTTAGCGCATTTGTGTTTTATACACTGCCATAATCGCTATGAAGTATTGATCTTGATAGAACTAGAAGTTTTTGGAATATGTATCTAGCAATAATAGCTGCTCTTCTTTATAGCTGACTTTCCTCGTGTTGATTTTACTGAATTTATGCCGTTCACGTTATATGTGCTTGTAATTGATTATATACTTCATCCGAAAAAATGTTGTGATCTTCTGATATCCATAGCGTCATTTATGTTGCTGCGAATAGCTCAAATCTTCTTCTGAGCCATAATGTTTCATACGCTATAACTCTACTTTCCACCGATAATACCTAATGCAAGGACACCTAGCCATAGACATGCGTTTGCCACGCTGATTTGACCTCAAAGCGCCTCAACCAATTTTGCCAATTTTACTACGATTTCTAATGACACCTCCTTTCCATATCCTTGTACTTTTCAGCCATCTAATTAATGCTTGAAAACAATACCAGCCAGTCACATTTCAATTTCTTTCATCTTAGTTTCCACTAAGTAGCTGACTCTTTTTGCCAATACAAAACACCTCCAAGGTTATCCCATATCTTAAGATATGGGACCATTCTCTTGAAGGTGTTTTGATTGTCTCAGGCTATGGCATCAGTCTCAAGTGCATCACTTCACCAGAAATTTTAAACAAGAACAAGAAACTTTCATTTTGTTACGTATCAACTATTTTCCAAGTATTTTGCAAACAAGTTATTTTTATATTGCTGCAATTGTTGCCCTACACTTCCTATATCCGTCCCATCAAAATTAATTTTCCCCTCCATAATTAAATAATCAGTATATTTTTGAAGTGCAATAGTTTTTTGATATTCTAATGGTACAAGTTCATTCCAATATTGCTCATTACCAATATTCATAATTTCCAATAATTTAGCATGGGTTTTTAACGTGTTCTCTGATTCTCTTTCTAAAAAGGTTCGATTTTTATTAGCTTCTTCAATTGCGTCTTCTAAACTTACACCAAACCCACTGTTGACGGCCTCTTGATAAAACAACTCTTCTGAAATCAAAGTACCTAAAACAGTCTCTTCACTAAGTTTAACAGCTTGATCGAAATGATTATTGAATGTAATATATTTTGCTACGTCGATATTGCTAATTTCTTTCTCACCAACTTTGGCCAATACCTCCCTATCCAGATGATCAATTTCACTAATGTTTTTCTTTATTCTATCCACATCATGCGTTAATTTATCTGTAGCGATAACATTCGCAGATATAACACCAACTACAGCTGCAATTAACAAAAAAGCAGCTATCACTTTCTTTTTCATCATTTTAACCCCTCCTTTTACCAATTAAAATCAACTTGTGCGGTATTATCAACTTGAAACGCTCCTGCACCGCCAAAAAATCCAGTTACCCCATTTCCCGTTGAGGATTCATTCTTCACATATGATTTCGAACTATTATTATAGTAACCAACAACCCGATAACTTGGGTTATATAGATAAGTTCCTTGTGTAGGTATTGATACATTTTCCCCTCTAATATTTAAACTCACTGGACCAAATTGTGCATTTGGATATACCGCCCAATAACTTGCCATGGTCTGGCTATAAACTTGCCTATAATTTACATAGTATATCGAAGGACTATTCGTATATTCGATTGTAACCAATGTTGTGACAGAAACTGGGGAATAAATATATCCACTAGTAGTAACTCTCCAAATAGAAATTATATCTGTGTCTTCAAATCTTGAGCTATCAGCAGAAGCTTTTGTATTAATCATTAAAACACCAGAAAACAAGATAACAATACAAATGATTAATTTCAGGGCTTTTCTATCAATTTCGATATTCATAATTTACCTCCCAGAATAAGTGATAAAATATTAAAAATAAACCTCCCATCTAAAAATTACATTTTATTTACTTTTTTAGTAAAAATTTTAAATTTATTTTTGTCAACTGATTTTTAGTTTCTTTTTTTGCCAACTTCATTAGACAATATTGTTCATTTTTAAATCGAGACTACTTACAAGAAGACAACTTACATCCAATCATCTCATAGATACTCAAACTCAAGATTTAGTTGCAATTTGAGTTGAATTTTTTAAAAAATTTTGCTTTTAAGTTCATTAAGCTTACTAAAAAAACAAAAAACACCTTTTGTAGCTTCATCGGTGAAATATCATTTCAATCCGAATGACTGCTATAAAAGGTGTATCTGTTTTAATAATCTAGCTGTATTCCTTATTCTGTTGCGGCTGCTGGAGCTGTGCTTACGATTGCATTAATCGCACTGCGCTCGAACGTCATTTTCGTCGTATCATTAACACGAACAACGACTGTGTCATCTGACAATTCTACAACTGTGCCGTGCAAACCGCCGATTGTCGTAATCTTATCGCCCTTTTTAATTTGATTTAGCATGGCGGTACGCTGCTTTTGTTTCTTCTGTTGCGGACGGATAAGCAGGAAATAGAACACGGCAAACATCAGAATAAACGGCCAAATCAGACCCCAAATTCCGCCTGCATTGCCTCCCTCGGTTGCTAGAAACATCGAATTCACCCCTTTCAAAATCCTTTGTCGTTATCATGAAGGCCGTAAGCATCGAAGAAGGAATCCCTGAAGTCTAGCAGCCTGTCCTCCATGATGGCTTGACGAACGTCCCGCATGAGCTGCAAAAGGAAATGTAAATTATGATACGTGGTTAAACGCATGCCGAACGTCTCATCTGCCTTGAGCAAATGCCTTATGTAAGCGCGGGAGTAGTTCTGGCAAGTATAACAGGAGCAATTCGGATCCAACGGCCCGAAATCCTCCGCGAACTTGGCGTTGCGTATAACGAGTCGTCCTCCGCTTGTCATCGTTGTCCCGTTTCTCGCGATTCGGGTAGGCAGCACGCAGTCGAACATATCGACGCCGCGTATAGCACCCTCAACCAGTGCATCCGGAGATCCAACGCCCATCAAGTAACGCGGCTTGTTCGCCGGCAATTCAGGCAGCGTATAATCAAGCATCTCATACATGAGATGCTTAGGCTCGCCAACGCTCAGTCCACCAATAGCATACCCCGGGAAATCCATGGAAGTCAAATCTTTGGCGCTCTGAATACGCAAATCCTTGTGCATGCCACCTTGAACAATTGCGAACAGGGCCTGGTCATGAGGTCTCGCATGTGCTTTCAAGCAACGCTCCGCCCAGCGCGATGTTCTTTCTGTCGATTGTTTGATATATTCATACTCTGCTGGATAAGGCGGACATTCGTCGAATGCCATCATAATATCCGGACCCAGTGCGTTCTGAATCTCCATCGCCACTTCAGGCGACAGGAACAGCTTATCCCCGTTCAAATGGGAGCGGAAGTTCACGCCTTCCTCGGTAATCTTGCGCATTTCGCTCAAGCTGAATACCTGGAATCCGCCGCTGTCTGTCAGAATAGGACGATCCCAATTCATGAACTTATGAAGGCCGCCTGCTCGTTTAATGAGATCATGTCCAGGTCTAAGGAACAGATGGTACGTATTGCTTAAAATAATTTGAGCGTCCATCGACTTCAGTTCTTCCGGACTCATCGTCTTAACGGTCGCCTGCGTGCCCACCGGCATAAAGGTCGGTGTCTCAATAATGCCATGAGGCGTATGTACGCGTCCCAGACGCGCTCCGGATTGTTTGCATTGTTTGATTAATTCGTATTTTACAGCCACATTGTCACATTCCATTCTTCTATTTAATAAATAAACATCGCATCTCCAAAGCTGAAGAAACGGTACTTGTGCTCAATTGCTTCACCATAAGCTTTCATAATGGCATCCCTGCCGGATAAAGCGCTGACTAACATCACTAATGTTGATTTCGGCAGATGGAAATTCGTCAATAAGGCATTAACCAGCTTGAAGGTATACCCGGGATAAATAAAGATAGATGTCCATCCGCTGCAAGCCTGAATCTCTCCTTCGCCAAATCTTCCTGCGAGCGTCTCAAGCGTTCGGGCTGAGGTCGTTCCTACAGCAACAATTCGGCGTCCGTTTACCTTAGCTTCATTCAAGAGTGCTGCATTGGCCTCATCCAGTTCGTAATACTCCGCATGCATCTCATGCTCTTCTACCGTATCCACAGACATCGGCCGGAATGTACCCAGTCCTACGTGCAGCGTGACGTAAACGAGCTTAACTCCTTTATCCTCCAGCTTCCGAAGGAAGCTCTCGGTAAAATGCAAGCCAGCTGTCGGAGCAGCAGCAGAGCCGTCATGACGCGAATACACCGTCTGATAGCGTTCTCTCTCATCCAGCCGCTCCTTAATATATGGAGGCAGCGGCATCTCTCCCAGCCTATCGAGCAGCTCCTGGAAGATGCCTTCATAACGAAACTGAATGATCCGTCCTCCCATATCGCCTTCTGACAATACTTCGGCTTCCATCAATGGAGCGCCGCTGCCATCGTCGCCAAAGACAATAACTGCTCCCGCCTTCAACCTCTTGCCAGGCTTGACGAGCGCTTCCCATTGATCGTCCCCAAGCTGCTTCAATAGTAGAATCTCGGCTTTAGCCCCGGTATCCTTTTTGACACCGAGCAATCTGGCGGGAATGACTCTTGTATTGTTTAAGACAAGAACATCACCCTCTTGCAGCTTCTCTTCCAGATCCGTAAAGATACCATGCTGGGTCGATCCAGACTCCTTACTCAGCATAAGCAATCTGGAAGCCGTGCGGTCCTGCAATGGAGTTTGTGCAATTAGCTCCTCCGGCAGGTCAAAATCAAACCAATCCACATTCATCTCTTAACCTTCATTCCTTGGCTATCGTAATGCCTTTGTAATAGTATTTCAAAATATATTGATAGTCATACCCTTGCTGAGCGAGACTTAACGCTCCGTACTGCGACATTCCTACACCGTGGCCAAAGCCCGTTCCGCTGAAGCTAAATGCCGGATTTTTCGTCACTGCGCGAATATCTCCGCCACTATCCATGACGTACATGTGATCTCCATTATAGGCCGATGACTTGCCATCTGCCCCCATCACATACACCTGTCTGGAACCATCGGATTTGGTCGATTGTGCGCCGCCAGCGCCCTGCAAGACCATTTTCCCCGTTTCCTCTACGCTAAACAACGTGCTTGGCAACGATTCCCCTACTCCAAATGCAGAACGAATGGAGTCTGGCGAAGGAAGGACGATTTTAGTTCCGTTCACTGTCATCTCCGTCGCTCGGCCGGATACTCCACGAGCGCTGATCTCGACCGAAGTGATTGGGCCTGTCAGTTTCGGATTAACACGAGCGTTGATGGAGTTCAACAACTCATCACCTGTAAAAGGGCCTCTAGTCCAGCTCATCGGATTGGATTGAATCACCTTTTCCAGTTCAGTAACTCTATCTCCTTTTTTCAGTTGAGCTACCACTGGGATGGAGTCTTGAATAACGGGATGACGGCGAATGTTCGTGCCATCCGTTGTCAATTCCAGAATGCGGCTGCCCGCAGCTGTCTTCTGACCGGTATCCTTCACCAAATCCTCACGAATATAGCCGAGCAGTCCACTTGGCAACACAACGCGATGCCAGCTATTCAAGCCCGCTTCCGCAGAAGTATCCGGACTGGACACGGATTGCAAATACGGAATCTCGTTTCTCCATACATCTCTCGCATCTGCCGTTGTGCCACCGCCATTGGAGGAGAATACGGCTTCGATTACTTTGCCGTTATAAAGCGCAACTTCTCCTTTGGTCGCTTCGACGGCTTCCGTCGAGGATGGCTTCTCAACACCGGTGCCGTAATAGGCTTGGCTGAGCGTTGTATCTACGACATGGGCGATTTGGAACCCGAATCCTTTGTTCAAAGCGTAGGATCTCGCTGCCACAGCCTGCGCCTTCAATGCTTCTATCGGCCATGAGGTATACATCTCAACGGCAACGACAGAATACAAATATTGCTCGAAAGGCAGCTCATTGACAACAGCCAGCTTGCCGTTAAACGCGCTAAGCTCGAAGCTGCCCCGATACGTCCGATTGCTGCGTTCGGTCAGTCCGATCGGCCCAGCGCTGGCAGGAGAAGCCCATACTTTTATATCGCCAGCCGGGAAAGAGTAAAGCTCATGCGAAGCATCGCCCTTGCCGCTGATTGAATGGTCCGCACGAATCAGCATATACGGGGCCGTGAGATTGCTTGGCTTCAGGGAGGCGCCATTTGGCGCTTTTGCAGCGGCCGCTTGAAGGTTCTTCAGCTCATCAGGTGTAGATGCTCCGCCGACTAGAACGGAATAGACTGCTCCCTTTGCTCCTTCCCTCACTGCAACGTATGCATCAAGCCCCGCTCCGCCAAACGAAGCCGCCGCAGCTTGCGCCGCTGCCTTGCTCTCCATAGCAGGCGATTCCAGACGCAACGGTCCATGCTGTGCCGGCTTGAATCCGCCGAGCAGGCCCGTCAGCTTCGCATCCGCATTCCAGCGGCCAACCGCTGCAGCCGATTCTAGTGCAGTGGTGTATGTGCCTTCGAACACTTGATATTGCGCAGCTCCGTTTTTGGAGACCGATGTAATGTAGCCCATCCCTCTTGCTGATTGGACATGCTGATAGACAGCCCATGCATTGGCAAAGTTAGCTGACTCAAACAGCTTAACCTTATAATCATCTACAGCGAAGCGTACGCTCCGATTGGCCTCAACTGCAAACCACTCTTTGATGCCTGAAGGTTCACGCGTGCCAATCTTGATACCTCCAGCAGACTGAAAGGTTGCCGCAGCTGTCATAGACTCATATTTTCCCGGCAGTTGAAGGAACATCGCAACCCTGATCGTATCCAGTGAAGGAACGGCGGCACGCGTAGGCTGTGCCGTCCAGGTCGACACAAGCAATAACAGTGCGACGGTCGCCAAGGCCAGTCTCTTCCATGATGCTTTGATCGTCATTCTGTTCTCCTCTCTCTTCTCGCATGATTTTTGCCAATAAACCGATCACTTGCTTAATTTCGCTTCGGCACCGGCAAGCCCAGATGGGTATAAGCGTTGTCTGTGGCAATCCTTCCTCTCGGCGTACGCTGCAGGAAACCAATCTGCATCAGGTAAGGCTCGTAGACATCCTCAATCGTCTGACTTTCTTCCCCGATTGTGGCGGCAATCGTATCCAAGCCAACGGGCCTTCCGGAGAATGTTGTCATCATTGCATGCAGCATTTTATGATCGATATGGTCTAGTCCCATGGGATCGACTTGAAGCAATTCCAGCGCGGATCGGGCGATATCATGCGTAATGACGCCGTCTCCCCTCACTTGGGCAAAGTCTCTGACACGCTTCAGCAGCCGATTGGCAATACGCGGCGTACCTCTTGCCCGCATAGCAATTTCCGTCGCAGCTTCTCCGACGATGGCCACATCCAATATTTCGGATGCACGGGACACAATGAAAGCCAGCTCGTCCACCGTATAAAATTCAAGCCGGCTTACAACTCCGAAACGGTCACGCAATGGGGCAGACAACAATCCCGCCCTTGTCGTGGCGCCAATCAGCGTAAACGGCTGCAAATCCAGCCGCACGGATCGTGCACTCGGACCTTTGCCGATCATGATGTCCAGCGCAAAGTCCTCCATGGCCGGATAGAGCACTTCCTCTACCGTCCGGTGCAGACGATGGATCTCATCAATGAACAGGACATCGCCCTCTTGCAAGTTCGTCAGCAAAGCAGCCAGATCACCTGGCCTCTCAATAGCTGGTCCGGATGTCGTTCTTAAGCTGACGCCAAGCTCATTGGCAATAATATTGGATAATGTCGTTTTGCCAAGTCCAGGCGGACCGTACAGGAGCACATGATCAAGCGCTTCCTTCCGCATCTTGGCGGCTTCAATATATATGGTCAAGTTTTCTTTGACCTTCGACTGCCCGATATATTCGGCCAAATACCGCGGACGCAAGCTAAGCTCTACAGCTTGGTCTTCCATCATCAGGTTGGCGGAAATAATTCGCTCATCCATCGCTTGCTGCTCCTCCTTCCGTTACCCTTTGAACAATTGCTGCAGGGCACGCTTCATAAGCGAGTCTACAGACTCATCTGCTTTTACGCTGTCCTGCAATCCATTCCAGGCCTTGTCCAGCTCTGCGGCTGTATAGCCAAGCGCGGCCAGTCCCTCACGCGCTTCCTGCCATACCGTGCCTGCTCCTTGCCCGCCAGCGTCGCCCGCAAGCTCGGCCCCGAATCCTGCTGCAGATAGCAAGCCGCCTTCCGGAACAGCAAATAACAGCTTATCCTTCAAATCCAATATCATCCGCTGTGCTGTTTTCTTCCCGATTCCCGGCAGCTTCGTCAACAGTCCGATATTCTCTTGCTGGATGGCCGATACGACCGACTCAGGCTTGCCTGCAGACAACACGCCCAGCGCCACTCTCGGTCCGATGCCGGATACATCCAATAGCTTGCGGAACAGCGTCTGCTGCTCCCTTGATTCAAATCCGAAAAGCAAGATAGCGTCCTCACGGACATGATGGTGAATATAAACGGTGACAGCTTCATCCTTCGCCGCAAAGGCATACGGATTGGGAACGAACACACGGTATCCGATATCCCTGATATCCATTACAATATATTCAGCTTCCATATGTACGACCGGCCCGCGTAAAAAATCAATCATGTTCGCGTCACCTCGTTAATTTTTTGTGTCATAACGGCAGAATGCGCATGGCAGATCGCCACAGCAAGTGCATCCGCTACGTCGTCAGGCTTCGGAATGGCCGAAAGCTTAAGGAACATTTTCACCATCTCCTGTACCTGCCGCTTCTCTGCTTTGCCATATCCGACGACCGACTGCTTTACTTGCAGCGGTGTATATTCCGCAACGGGCAATCCCCGCTGGGCGGCGGCCAATATAATGACGCCTCGCGCCTGGCCGACCGCAAAAGCCGTTGTCACGTTGCGATTGAAGAACAGCTTCTCCACCGCTACGGTATCTGGCTTGTACCGGTCCATGAGCGCTCCTGCCGACTCATAGATTTGGACAAGGCGTTCCTCCTGAGGGGTATGCGCTTCTGTCGTAATCGCCCCGTACTGAACGGGCGTAAGCTTATGTCCTGCTTTGTCTATAAATCCGAAACCCGCTATGGCAATGCCGGGGTCAATTCCTAAAACACGCAATTCGCCAACTCCCTACCAACCTATCAACTCAATTAGGCCCATCTATCATTATAGCAAAACTTGCCGGGAATGAGAACGAACGTTTGATGTTTCTAATCAACGATTGCAGAGTGGAGAACAAATCGACCTATTTTAGACACCGCAAAAAACCTCTCTTCACCTATCTCAAGAGAGGTTCTTCTGTTGCCGTACCGCTTTTCACAGCTTGTCCGTTAATACGCTTGCTTCATGGCTCTTTCGTCATTTTGCACGGCATAGTCGCTGAATGTCGACAGTACGCTGTTGTACTCCTCAATATCATTGACTCGGATGCCCTGATTCAGCAGCTCCAGCTGCCTCTGCGGCAGGCTGCTTTCCATATAGCGAATATCCAATTGGAAGAAGGTTCTCATGACCTTTTCTTCTTTTGGCGTTCCATCGAACAAGGAGAAATTCCCTCGTTTGTCTACACCAAAGTGTGCGTGTTCCCGGCAATAATCTGAGATATCCTCGATACGATGCTCCAGCATAACCGTTTCGTTATCTCTTTGCAGCGTTGCGTTCCATTCGGGATGTTCGGACAGCATCATGACTACTTCATGGCTGCTCATCCGTCCGAGCGGCTCTGTCTCTTCCCCGCACACATAAATACGCTGGAGAACGACAGGCATTGCCTCTTTCCTTTTTTTCAAAAACGGTATAATGGACGGTTGACTGTTTAGTTCTGCCGATTTCATCGTTACAACTTGTATCCTTTGTGAAATGCCCTCACTACCGTCTGCCGCATGTACCGATATTGGTGTTAAGGCAGTTGAAACGAATAGCAGCCAACACACGAGTCCACCAAGCGTCCAGAGCGGTCTGCGGTTTCTGCGCAACCTTCGTTTCAATTGCTTCCACAAGCTGAATGTTATCATGAGGAAGACCCCTTTATTGCGTTTTCCGATAGTCTGCTCCAAAGTTGTATAATTATTCAAACTGAATGGTCACATTTAACAAAGCTGAAACCGATCAGTACAAGCGCCTGATCGGTTCGGCCGAGTCTTCAATGATTCAATTTGAGTCAGATATCAACAGAGGGGTTAACGATTCAACCAAGGGCGACTTCCGCTTTTTCTTTTCTTTTTGGGGCTGGGCGCAACGGTGCGAATGACCGCTTTTTTGCCTTTTTTGCGCGGTTTCGCGCCTGTCGATTTTGCCCCTGTCGTACCCGTTAGTTCGTCTTCCCTTTTCCCGCCGCAGCCGCAATCATCCTTTGATTTGCTTGCAGGCGACACAGGAGCCGCGTTGTTCGGCCATCCAGGATAAGGGTATCCGCTGGGATAGCTGTTCAAGTATGCGTTTGGGTTGCTGTTTGGATAGCTGTTCGGGTAACTATTCGGGAACCCGGCATAACCAGGCGGCGGGTACATGGCCGACAATGCCTGAACATTGGAATACGGCGTAATCATACCCGCGTTCGGCGCATTGGACAGCGGCGAGACCATTCCTGCGTTCGACGCATTAGACAGCGGCGAAAGCATTCCTGCGTTCGACGCATTAGACAACGGTGAAACCATTCCTGTGTTCGGCGCATTAGACAGTGGCGAAAACATTCCCTCATTGGGGCCATAGCTTGATGGTGATACAGCTGTGTTTTCGCCCATTCCGTAGTAAGAAGGATTGCCTCCGTATCCCCAATCTGGACCTGTTCCATAAGGCATTATGGATGAATTCGGATAGCCGGACATGAACGTCCCCGGCGGACAATCATAAGGGTAATACGGAGACGTCTCCGAATAAGGCGCTATATTCGGCTCCGCATTGACACTATACGGCATTACGTTGTTTGGTAAGCCGTAAGGCTGAATATTCGGAGCGTTCGCTTCCGGATAATTAGGCAGATCGTATAGAGACATAACATCAGAGGATGGTGTGCCATACTGATGGAACAAATCAATGCTTTCCATATATTCCGAATTGGATGCTTGAATCTTTTTCTCCACCGGCTTTTCAATAGGCAGTGGCTTTTTACCGGCATATGGCGTCACTTTAGTCACAGAGGCATTCGACAGAGGAGCTATATTCGCGTTAGGCCCGGCATTGGAAGACAATGGCGCGATGTTTGACGACAGCGGGCCTACGTTGCTGTTAGACAACGGTGCGATGTTCGACGACAGCGGACCTACGTTGCTGTTAGACAACGGCGCAATGTTCGACGACAGCGGGCCTACATTGCTGTTAGACAACGGCGCAATGTTCGATGACAGCGGGCCTATGTTACTATTGGACAGCGGCGCGATGTTCGACGACAGCGGGCCTACGTTGCTGTTAGACAACGGCGCAATGTTCGATGACAGCGGGCCTATGTTACCATTGGACATCGGCGCAATGTTCGACGACAGCGGGCCTACGTTGCTGTTAGACAACGGTGCGATGTTCGACGACAGCGGGCCTATGTTGCCAGTAGAAAGCGGCGCTGCATTCGAAGATAGCGGTGCTACCTTGCCTGTGCCGAGAGGTGCAGCTTTGGACGCCAGCGGAGCTACTTTTCCGGTAGCTAATGGCGCAATGTTACTATTTGGGGCTGGTGCCGTATTGGAAGACAACGGGGCAATATTGCTGTTTGCGAGCGGCGCAACGTTGTTTTCTGCTAATGGACTCACATTAGATGACAATGGAGCTATCTTCCCGGTAGACAGCGGCTCTTGCTTTTTGGCTGCAAGCGGTTCTGTCTTCGTTGCCAATGGCTCGACCTTTTTCGATGCTAAAGGCTCTACCTTCTTTGATGCTAAAGGCTCTACTTTAGTTGCTAGCGGTTCAACTTTCTTAGCAAGCGGCTCTACTTTTTTCTCTGCGACCGGCTCGACCTTGGCGGCAGGCGGCTTTGGAGCTGGCGCCGGCGGTACAGGTGATACGATCGGAGCTGTTGGCTTTTTCTCTGTCACAGGTGCCGTATTTTTCTTTTCCGTTGCGAGGCCTGTAAACGTCTTGCCAACGACCGACGGTGCAGTGGACAATTTGCCAACTATGCCCTGAACGCCTTGCATAATCGAAGCTGGGTGAAGTGGATGCGTTGGCGTTTTTCCGCCAGTGCTTTGTTGAGTTACCGTCGAAGGCACTTGCGTATCGGCTTTAGGTATGTTTACAACTTCTCCAGTCAGAAGCACATTAGGATTTTTGAGATGCGGGTTCGCATGAATCATCGTGGCCAGCGGAACCCCCCACGCTTTGGAGAGCTTCCAAAGCGTATCTCCTTGCTTGACAATATGCTGATGCATGATATCCATTCCACTCACTCCATTCTGTGCAGTAGGGGTCGATGGAATCTTCAGCTTAGTTCCTACCTCCAGCACATCCGGATTGGATATGCCCGGATTGAGCTTCAAAATGTCTTCAAGCGGCACATTATACTTCTGACCGATAAAGTATAAGGTATCGCCATTTTTTACAATATGGATTCTCACTCGCCGATGACCTCCTGTCACGTTCTGAATAACTTGGCAAGGCTAATGCCCGTTATCAATCTCTACATCCTATGCAGATCATAGGCAGGTGTCTCCACTTTCTCGAAAAAATAGTCTCGCGGCATAAGGAGACAGTTGGCGAGTTGAACGGACGAGAGTAAGTAGATGGGATGGTCTTATTTGAGCAAAAAGCGCGGCCTATGCCTGATTCAGGTCAGTTGAAGCGACTTGGAGATCGTAGTAGTAGCAAAACAACATTCGCTTGAACCAGCTAAATGAAGAGAATCACATCGCTATATAACCCTAATTTACCAAAAGCGCAGAGTGTTCGGAAACAGTGCTGCCAAGAAACACTAAATTGCTAAAAACGGTAAAATGGGGGAAATAACGCCGCCTCACACCACTAAAACTCAGAAGTCACAGTCATTTCCGGAATAGCGTTGCAAGACATCACTACATTGCTGAAGACGGTGGAATGGGGGAATACGCTGCCTCACACGACTAAATTTCAGGAGTCACAATTAAGTCGGTCAGGCCGACTTAAAACTCGCAGGGCCGACGCAACGGGTATTTTAAGTCGATGATACCGACTTATTGCTCCGAAAATGGCTGATCACTAGTTTTAAATCGGTGAGGCCGACTTAAACTCGCAAAGCCGACGCATCGAGCATTTTAAGTCGATCAAATCGACTTACAAACCTCCCACGTACCGACCACACAGCGCTACATACGCAAAAAACAACCCTTCGCCGCATGCAGAAAGTCTTGTGCTTCGCGCACAAGCTTCTCTCCAATCGATCAAAGGGTTGTTTCTTATCTTAATATCCGGTCTACTCGTAAACTTTTACACCGTCGACTGTGACGATGCTGCGGAACTCCTGCAGCAGATGGGTTGTGATCGGGCCGGCTTGTCCTGAGCCAATCTTGCGTCCGTCAACCTCGCGCACCGCAATAACCTCGGCCGCTGTTCCCGTGAAGAATACTTCATCGGCAATATAGACATCATGCAGCGTAAAAGGCTCCTCTTTCAGCTTGTAACCAAACTTGTCGCACAGCTGCATAATCGCCCCGCGGGTAATGCCCTCAAGCGCACCTACGTAGCAAGGTGGCGTATATACGGTGCCGTTCTTAATGATGAAGATATTGTCACTGGAGCCCTCGGCGACATATCCTTGCGCATTCAGCATGATCGCTTCGCCAACGCCTGCCAGATTAGCCTGGATTTTGACCAGTACATTATTCAGGTAGTTGAGCGATTTGATCTTCGGATTCAGCGCATCCGGGATGTTGCGGCGCTGAGATACGGAGACAGAGACAAGCCCGTTCTTGTAGGCCTCCTCCGGATAGATCGAGAGCTGTTCCACGATAATGATAACCGATGCAGATGGACAGCGTCTGGGATCAAGCCCAAGGTTGCCCGGTCCGCGAGATACGACTAGCCGAATATAGCCGTCATTCAGTTCATTGCGTCGGATGGTCTCAACGAGCACTGCTTGCATCTCGTCGAAGGTCAAAGGTATGTCAAGCATAATAGATTTGGCGGAATCATACAGCCTGTCCAAATGCTCTTTGCACTTAAAGATGTTGCCGTCGTAGATGCGAATGCCTTCGAATATACCGTCGCCATACAAAAAACCGTGATCGTAGACCGATACTTTTGCATCATCTTTCGTTACGAAATCGCCATTTAGATAAATCCATTGCTGTGCCATACCTTGCCATACACCTCCGATAAATAGTCAATGATTAGAGCAATTGCTCATAGGTGAAGCTTGGATAACATCCCAACACCCGAATCGAGCAGCCGATCGCCTCGATCTCCTCCAGCGCAGCAGGAAGCAGGACCGAATCAAGCGACATTTCGATTTCGATGTAAAAATAATAGTTGCCCAGCTTCTTCTTCGTTGGACGGGATTCAATCCGCGACAAGTTGATTCTCCGCCAAGCGAAAGCGGACAACACTTGATGAAGCGCTCCCGGATAGTCCTCGGGCAGCGTTACCAGAATGCTGGTTTTGATCCGGTCAGACTTGCGGGCCGTATAAGGCTCAGAGCCTACCAGCATAAAGCGGGTATAGTTGTTGTCGTGATCGGTTATTTCCGTCGCGAGCAAGTCCAGCCCATTATTTGCTGCCGCAATGCGGGTGCCAATCGCCGCAATCCCCTCTCCCGGGTGGTCCCGCACAATACGGACCGCCTCAGCTGTGCTGCTCACATGCTCCGTCTCCACATTCGGCATATGTTCTCGTAAGAACTGAAGACATTGAGCCATCGCAACAGGATGGCTAATCACCTTCTTGATACGGGAGAAATCCAATTCCCCCGCAGCATTCTGAAGCTCAGATCGTCTGCTGATCAAATTTTGGATGGATGGATATACCCATTCCGCTTGCATCGGCAGATCGACCTCATGAACGAGCCAATCCATATGAAGGCTTACAGAGCCTTCAATCGTATTTTCAATAGGAATTACGCTATAGTCGCTTATTCCATTCACAGTTGATTGGAATACATCGGCGATGAGCCGATGATGCTTCCACTCGACCCGATCTTCACCGGCAAACAGTTGTTTTGCCGCTTCATCCGATACAGAGCCGGCCGGCAACAAGGCTATCGTCTTCATGCTTTGATTTCTCCTTTAATTCGATCCAGCAGCGTAACCGTTTCTCCAGTTTCCGTCTGGCTGCCGGCACTTCCTTCTTCCACTGTTACAACTGGGCCGCTCGTGCATGGCGAGAGCCATAACGTCTCCGCGTCGATGCCTTCCTTGGCCAGCGTCGCCTTCAAAAATTGCTGGAGCGCCGCTTTGCCTTGGCTCTCCGTATCGACAAACGCAATCAGCGTCGGTCCCGCTCCGCTGAGCGCTGCACCCAGCGCGCCAAAGTCGGCGGCGCGCTCCAAAATTTCCACCATGCCGGGAATAAGCGCTGCACGATAAGGCTGGTGCAGCCGATCCTGCATGGCATGGCGAATCAAGCCAAGCTCGCCGCTTGCCAGTGCCGCGACGAGCAATGAACTGCGGCCGACATTGAATACGGCGTCGGCCATCGAGATCTGAGAAGGCAGCGCATGGCGGGCCTTCTCCGTAGACAACTGGAACGCTGGAATAGCAACCAGCGTCTCCAGCCTATTATGCGGCTCGATCCGCACATGCTGCGCTTCCGAGCCGTCCCAGGCCGATACCACAATGCCGCCGAACAGCGATGCGCCGACATTGTCAGGATGCCCTTCCAGCTCCGTCGCCATCTGGAACAGCTTATCGTCGCTATGCGGACTGCCAATCAGCGCATTGGCTGCGACAAGGGCCCCTACAATAGCCGATGCGCTGCTGCCAAGCCCGCGCGTAAGTGGGATATCGCTGTACATCGCGATATGAAGCTCCGGAACAGCAACACCAGCTTCCTCGAATACAAGCTGTGCCACCTTGTAGATAAGATTGGATTTGTCCTGCGGCAAGCCCTCCATACCGTCGCCATACAGCTGGAAAGTCGTCTCTCCTGTAACCGACTCTGACATTTCAATCCATGCATAGAGGCTAAGTGCCATCCCAAGCGTATCAAAACCTGGGCCAAGATTTGCCGTGCTGGCAGGTACTTTTACGATGACTTTGCGATCCTTCATCCGCTTATCCTTCCACCCGGTATACGCTCTTCACTTTATGAACAACATCCAGCGAATCGAACGTTCCAAGCACCTTCTGGATAGCGGCTTTGCTTGCATCGTGAGTAATGATAATAATTTCCGCTTCCGGATTCGTTGGATTCGGCTGTTGCAGCACAGACTCCAAGCTAACCTCAGCATCCGCGAACACCTGGGTGATACGGGCTAGTACGCCTGCCCGGTCCGCTACATGCAGCAGCAAGAAGTACTTCGACGAAATCTGTTCATCCGTCTTAAGCCTTGTCTCCTTGAAGGCAATGCCGCTATGCTTGCCATTAACGCCAAGCTTCAAGTTTTTCACCACAGCTACCAAATCCGCAACGATGGAAGTTGCCGTAGGCAGTTCGCCTGCGCCTGCTCCATAGAACATCGTCTCGCCTACCGCCTCGCCATAGACGTACACCGCATTGAACACGCCGTTCACAGATGCGATTGGATGGGAATGCTTCACCATAGTTGGCTGTACGCTAATGCTGATCAGATCGTCCTGGCGCTCAGCAATGCCCAGCAGCTTCAACTCATAACCCAGACGTTTCGCATATAGAATATCATCCTTGCTTACGGAAGAAATCCCCTCTGCCGATACATCCTCCAGATTAACGTTCGTGTGGAAGCCAAGCGTTGCCAGAATCGTCATTTTGCGAGCAGCGTCAAGCCCTTCCACATCGGAAGTTGGGTCCGCTTCGGCGTATCCAAGCGCTTGCGCTTCCTTCAGCACATCAGCATAGGCTGCGCCTTCTTGGCTCATCTTCGTCAGGATGTAGTTGGTAGTGCCGTTCACAATCCCCATGATCTTCGTAATACGGTCGGAGGAGAAACCTTCCACCAGTGTACGAATGATCGGTATGCCGCCCGCAACACTGGCCTCATACAGCACATCACAGGAATGCTCCTTCGCTTTGGCCAGTATTTCTGGTCCGTGCAATGCCATCAAATCCTTGTTCGCTGTCACAACATGCTTGCCAAGCGAAAGCGCCTCAAGTATATATTCCTTCGTCTGTCCGATGCCGCCCATTACTTCAACGATAACATCGATCTCCGGATGGCGAATAACTTCCCATGGATCTTCAGTCAGCTTATCTGACGAGATCGAGATGTTTCGCGATTTGCTTTTGTTTTGCACAAGCACCTTTTCAATGGTAATCGGAGACCCGACCTGACCTTGCAAATCTTCCTGATGCGCCTCTACGATGCGCACTACGCCTGTCCCTACTGTTCCTAGTCCTAGCAAACCTACTTTAACCGGCTTCATATATTCCCTCCATTGCTTAGTTGTTATCCTCGACCGATGATGGACGCTTTGCGCACACCGGATTGGCGGCGAAGCAATTCCATAAGCTCTGATGCGTCTCCTGCGACTTGTGATACATCGATGGAAAGCACGACATTGGCGAATCCTTGCAGAGGTATGCTTTGATTCATGGTCAGAACATTGCCCTCCTGACTGGCCACTAGAGCAAGTACGCTCGACAGCACGCCCGCCCGATGCTCCAAATCCATGGAGACGGTGATAATCCGCTCTTGCGCGATTTCATTCAACTCGTACACGCCGTCCTTGTACTTATAGAAGGCGCTTCGGCTTAAGCCTGCACGCTCCACAGCTTCATGGACGGTTGCCGCGTTCCCGCTGCTGAGGAGCGATTTCACCAGTATGGTTTTCTGAATTGCCTCCGGCAATATATCCTCCCGAACGACAAAATAGCGATCCGCCATCCCAGTCCTCCTCAAAAAGACAATTGTACACCTATAGTGGACATTATATCGAAAACCGCATCATGCGGCAATAGGCCGAAAAGAAAAAAGACGACTTTCGTCGTCTCCTCTGTCAATCGTACGGATTGTAGTCGCTTCCTTCAAAAAATTCAAAAGCAAAATCCGCTACACGAACCATGTCGCCATCCTTTGCTCCTGCTTTACGAAGTGAATCGTCCACACCAAGCTTTCTCATAATGCGTGCGAATCGCATAACGGCATCATAGGAGTTCAAGTTCATCCGCTTCATCATATTCGTGATGCCTTCGCTTTCCACCACGAACACTTCGTCTTCTCGGTGGATAGTGAACGTAATCTCTGCTTTCTTCTCGTAGCTGAATACTTTGCGTTCTTCGATCGCCTTCACTTCTTCGATCTCGGTCCCTACAGCTACCGTATCCAGAACATCTGCCGCTTTGTAGAGCAGCTCCTGAATACCTTGCTTTGTCAGGGAAGAAATCGGAATGATCTCGTAAACACGCTCGCTTCCGGACTCCTCCAACTGCTGCTTGAACAGCTCAAGCTGCTCCGCCGCTTCCGGCATGTCCATCTTATTCGCAGCAATAATCTGCGGACGATCAGCCAGCTTTTCATTGTAGAGAGACAGTTCCGCATTGATTTTCTGCCAATCCTCGTAAGGATCGCGCCCTTCCGAAGCCGCCATGTCAATGACATGAATAATGACGCGCGTACGCTCTACATGTCGCAGAAACTCATGGCCAAGCCCGATACCCTCATGGGCACCTTCGATAAGTCCTGGCAAATCCGCCATGACGAAGCTGCGTCCATCGCCAACGTCAACCACACCCAAATTAGGTGTAATCGTAGTGAAATGGTAGGCGCCGATTTTCGGCTTTGCACCCGATACGACCGAAAGCAGAGTTGATTTGCCTACGCTTGGGAAGCCGACTAGCCCAACATCCGCCATCACCTTCATCTCCAGCACAACCCAGCGCTCCTGACCTTCTTCTCCATTCTCGGAGATATAAGGAGCCGGATTGGTAGCTGTGGCAAATCGGATATTGCCGCGCCCGCCGCGTCCGCCCTTGGCTATGACAACCTGCTGTCCGTGCCGGGTTAAATCCGCAACGATCTCATTCGTATCATCGTCCACGATGACTGTGCCCGGAGGGATACGGACAATCGTATCATCCGCACTTGCTCCGTGCATGCCTTTTACTTTGCCGCGCTCTCCGCGCTGCGCTTTAAAATGCTTCTGATAACGAAAGTCCATCAGCGTACGCAAGCCTTCATCCACTCGGAATATCAGGTCGCCCCCATGACCGCCGTCGCCGCCGGCCGGACCGCCGTTCTCTACATATTTCTCGCGACGGAATGAGACGATACCGTCTCCGCCGTCTCCGCCTTTTACAAATATCTTTGCCTTATCGACAAACATGTCTTGCCTCCGTTCAAGCGCGTAGTTCCGCCCTTAGCAGCACTTTGGAGAAGTTCTGCACGGAGCCGATAGGCTTCAGCGGCGCACCCTCCAACTGCTGTTTTATTTTTTGACTCCATTGTTGTTCATTCATCAATTCACCTTCATAATAAAACGATGCATACAGCGCTTCGTCATCCGCACTCAATTCCAGCTTGAGTACAGACCAGGCAGCGCTATCCGACTTCACGGCGAACCGGTAGGCATTTATCGTATGTATGATCGTCTCTGCAACAGCCTCTCCGTCCAGAGCCAGCTCGTTCAGATGAAGGTCTCCCTTTATATCCACTTGAAGCGAGAGAGAATTGGTGATCGTTCTAAAAGAGTGAATAAAGCTGACCAAAGTGGGCGAACCAAGCTTCGAGATGGCGCTTTCTGCAGCCATTCTCTCTCTTATTTTCTCCACATACTCGATCGTCTTATCCAATTTTCCCATTCTGGTATATCCGAACAGTACTTGCAAATCATTCATCCAATCATGGCGATGATGGTTCAGGGTGCGAATACCGGAGTTCTGCATGGCTCCAATCGTTCTTGCAAGCCGCTCTTGATTCTCCTTGCGCTCCTCGCGAATCCAGTATGCCGCGCTCGCGACTAGCCAGATGAGAAACAAAGCTGTCAGCCAAACTTTGCCCGGCCAGATCAATGCCGCGCTTCCAGGCAGCAAGATGGATGCCGCCGCGTAATGCTTCGCCGTCGTATAGCGTCCCATTCGCAAGAACCTACCTTCACCCTAATGTACTAGCTCATTCAGTATACCATGGCGATCCAGCTTGGTCATCTCCCTAAATAACAAAAGCCCCAGGCCTAGCAATGCCGGCCGGGGCTTTATCGAAATACAAGTCGTATAGGTTTCGCACTTATACCGGGCTTCTATCTCGACGCAAAACGTACGCTGCGCCGTCTGGGAAGACGACGTCAGCCGCTTACGTTTCTGTCTTAAGCTTCTACTGCCGCAGCTACTGGAGCTTGAGCAACAGGGTATACGCTCACTTTTTTGCGATCGCGTCCGAGGCGCTCGAACTTCACAACGCCGTCCACTTTCGCGTACAGAGTGTCGTCTTTACCGATGCCAACGTTAGTGCCTGGGTGGATCTTCGTTCCGCGTTGACGGAACAAGATGCTTCCTCCAGTAACGACTTGACCGTCAGCACGCTTAGCGCCAAGGCGCTTGGACTGAGAGTCGCGTCCGTTCTTCGTGGAACCTACACCTTTCTTCGATGCGAATAGCTGAAGATTCAGTTTCAACATGGTGTATCCCTCCTTCTTAAGTTGTTGCGTCGCAGTGAGGCGGCTTATTGCAGCCGCTCCTGTATAACGACGTGCTTGCCGTATGATGTAGCGATCGACTCGAGCATAACCAACATCGATTCAAGCAGCAGCTGCATTCGGCTATCCGCTTCCGCATCAGGCAGAACCGGAATATCCGAAGACAGCCAGCCGTTCTTCATCGTAGTCTGAAGCTCAAACCCCGCCAATGTCTCAATCGCATTCACCGTGCCGACCGATACTGCCGACACGCCGGCACAGACAATGTCTTTGCCGGGCTTCGCATATTTAGCATGTCCTTCGACTGCAAACGATACGATGCGTTTATCAGCATTCCGAAGAAATGTAACGTTAATCATAGAAGTCCTCTTACGCTTGGATTTTCTCGATCGTTACTTTCGTGTAAGGCTGACGATGGCCTTGCTTACGACGGTAGTTCTTTTTGGCTTTGTATTTGTAAACGGTGATCTTTTGGCCTCTGCCGTGTTTCTCGACTTTGCCTGTTACTGTTGCGCCGGATACAACCGGAGCGCCAGTTACGAGTCCGTCCTTGCCGGATACGGCCAGTACGCGATCGAACGTTACGTTTTCGCCTTGGTTGCCGTCCAGTTTCTCGATGTAGATTACATCGCCCTCCTGAACTTTGTATTGCTTGCCGCCAGTTTCGATAATTGCGAACATTGTGGTGCACCTCCTTATTTTCGAAGACTCGCCTGATGTAGGTGGACACTAGACCGAAGCCTGTGCGCTTATGTACCTGATCGGAGCGGTACCTGTACATTCGCACCATGATGATACGGAACATACACCCAAACAGCTTACCATAACCGGAAACCTATTACAAGCTATTTCCTTCAAGGATACTATGCACTAAGCCGTATCGTTTAACTGTTTAACTGCTTTGACCACAGGTTTTGCATACCTCGCCCATCTGGCTGATGGCATTCTCCCGCGCCTTTTTGCGTGTCAGCTCCATGAGACCGAGCTTTGTCCAACCAACGATCGTACATTTTGTACCGTCGCGTCGAACCTCATCTATCATTTTAGTCAAAATTTTACTCTTGCTGTCTTCCTGCTGCATATCAATAAAATCGATAATGATAATGCCGCCAACGTCCCGTACACGCAGCAGCCTGGCAATAAGCGCAGCCGCTTCCAGATTGGTTCGAAAGACGGTATCCTCCAGATTGTTCGTACCTGTATATTTGCCCGTATTCACATCGATGACAGTGAGCGCCTCGGTCTCTTCCCATATGAGATATCCGCCATTGTTCATTGGAATTCGCTTGGAGAACGCCTCTTCGATCTGAGCGGATACTCCGAACGACTGGAACAAGCCGCCGCGGCCCTCCGATTCGTACAATCGAAGCCGTTCCTTCAGTTTAGGCGTCATATCTGACAACAGCTTGGAAGCTTCATCGAATCGTGACGGGCTGTCGATCCATAATTCATCGATATCAAGCATCAACGAATCGCGAACGACACGATGCATAAGGCCGGCTTCGCAATGAAGCAACGCAGGCGCCTTCACTTCGGCAGCTCGTCCCTCCACTGCCCGCCATAGCTCGCGCAGCTTCCCGACATCCCCATCCAGAGACTCCTCGCCTTCCCCTTCTGCTGCCGTCCTCATAATAATACCTTCATCCTCCAGGCGCAGCTGCTCGCCAAGCAATCGAAGCCGTTCCCTCTCAGCTTCGCTATCGATTCTTTTGGATATGCCGACGTATCCTGCGCTTGGCATATAGACAAGCCATCTTCCCGCCAAGTTGAAATGAGTCGTGACGCGAGCCCCCTTTCCTCCCAGGGGGTCCTTCACAACCTGAACGACGAGCTCCTGGCCCGGCCGCGCAATTTCGGCAACTGCCGGTTTTTGCTTGGGCTGCTTGTCCGCATGAGGATGAAGCATATCATCAATATACAGAAAGGCGTTTTTGCCCAGTCCAATATCGACAAAAGCCGCTTCCATGCCTGGCAGCACATTAACAACCCTTCCCTTATAGACATTGCCGACGAGGCTTCCCCCGCCGGAACGCTCCATAAAAAATTCATCCAGACAGCCGTCTCTTAGAACCGCGGTTTGCAGCGCATCGCCTTCCACATGCATGAGCATTTGTTTCATCCTTACCGATCCTCCCAAGCAAGCCTTTTCCTTAGTTTAACTGAAAAGCTCGCTTACTGCACGATGAGGGTTCAGTCCGGACAAGCATCCATCGACGATCCGCCCTTCAGGAAGCACCTGCAAGCCCGTTGACGAAGCACCAATCACATACACAAGGTGGTAGCGTTCCCTATTGAACAGCTTGGCGACAGAGAGAACGGATTGCTTGCCATTCACAATAATAGGGCTCACTGTCTTCCCTTGTTCCGACACATCCTCTGCTTGATTGCTCCGATGGGTCAAAAAACGATAGAACAAATAAGGAATGTTCCGGTGATACGTCCAATTCGATACAAGAAGGAACGTACCCACGATGAACAAATTAAGTTGAATACCCTCGCCTCCGATCAAAGGGAACAACGCGCCAAGGAGCATCATAGCGCTGAACAGCAAGCTGAGTCTGGCAGACCAAATCAACATGCGATAATAATTCATCATATAGCTGAGCAGAGCCTGCAGCAGCTTCCCCCCATCAAGCGGATAGATCGGCAGAAGATTGAACAAGGCGATCATCAGATTGGCTTGCCCGACATACTGAGCCCATGCTTCATCCCAAATGCCCGCAACGCCAAGTCCCCATGCAAGCGCGCCCATCCATACGTTTTGGAGAGGGCCCGCAATCGCCACGATGGCGTCTTCTTTGGCTGTAATGCCTCCCGCTTCATCCACCTCAGCCACACCGCCGAATGGGAGCAGCTTCACTTCCCTGATCGTCCAACCGAATCCTTTCGCAACGACAACATGACCTAATTCATGCACCAGCACAAGAATAAACAGCGTCAGCAGCTCGGCAAAGTAACCCGTGACAGCTGAAGCCAGCATGACGATAATGAACAACGGATGAATCGACCAGCGTATGCCTCCGCACTTAATCAATCGGTATCACGTCCAACGGATCCATATACCGGTCTTTCTGCTTCACTGCAAAGTATAGGAAGCTGTAACCAGCATCATTCTCTACCGGCTGAAGCTTGCCAATAAGCTGCCCCGCTTCCACCCAATCATTGACCGCTACGTTCACCGTTGCCAGCTTGCCATAGATTGATATTCGTTCATTGGCATGTTGGATCAGCACGCTGTCTTTTCGTGTGGAAATCTGGATCACTCTTCCCGTCTCCGCTGCGACGACAGCAGCTTCCGGATCACCAGCCAGCTCCACGCCGTTGAGCAAATCAGCGAAAGTCCGTACGACTGTCGCCCCCTCCAAAGGCGAGACAACAAGCCCCTTAGGTTGACCGTCCACCAGTGTTGCATTGCCGCTCTTGCCCCCGAATATAGGAATAAAGGAAGGGGCTCCCGCGAATACGTCCTTGTACCAAAGAGCAACGGAAGCAAAATCGATCTCGTTCGACATTGCGTCTGATACAAAAGCCTGTCCTTTCGCCGACCAGGGGTGCTCCGATTCGAACATAGTCCATATGCCTCCGAAAATAGCGACCGATAAGGCGAACTTCCAAGCTAATTCTTTACGCAGTCTTCTCCATCCGCCCCTTGGCGGTTCGAAATCGTCTGTATGCTGAGATTTCACAAAACTTCTTGTTCCAGTTGAACCTCGGTCTTCTCCCCATGCCGCCCAAGGATTGGGATTTTGCTTCCATGCCAGTTCCGGGTCAGCCGAACCTGTCTGGGTCAGACCAACAGGGCGATTACCCCTCCGTAAGGGCGGGTCTGCAGTCTCATTTGACGCACGAGCCTCCTGAAGTGATTTGTCCGCTGAGATGTTGCTGTCAGAATCCGTGTTCCATTCGTTTGCTTGCTCGTCTCGCCTATCCTTATCCTGCGACCCGTTATAATAATGGAGCAGACTTCTTATTTTCTCATGCCTGCGCTGCTTCACGTCATCTCTAAGTCCCATGGCCTGTCCTCCCCGAATCGGCGGCTTCTTTCTCTGCCGCCCATATCTCATCTCTCATAACTATGAGAGGAATGAGACAAGTATTCGTGCAGACAGCATGCAAAAAAAGCATCGCCTGACAGAGCGGAACTCTGTACAAACCATGCTTTAATGATTGTATTTAGTTATCTGCCAATTCATAGACTTCCTGATGCGCTTTAATGCTGAACACTAACCCGATCGACAGCATATTGAGCAATAGTGAAGTACCGCCATAGCTAATGAAAGGAAGCGTAATACCCGTAATCGGCATCAATCCGATCATCATGCCGATGTTCTGGAAGATTTGGAATACGAACATGGAGACTACCCCAATGACAATGAATGAGGCTCGCCTGTCATAACATTTGAAGGCGATCATGATCATTCGATAGATCAGCAGGAAGTAGAGCAGCAGCAGTATAGCAGCACCTTGGAATCCGAATTCCTCCCCGATAACGACAAAGATCGAATCCGAATACGTATAGGGCACGAAACCGCCATTTTTCATATCTCCTTGCAAGAAGCCGTCTCCGCTTAAACCGCCCGAACCGATAGCGATTTGCGCATTCAGCGATTGGCGCCTTGCATCTGCTGTGGCTTCGCTTGGATTAATAAAGGTATTAATCCGTTCATACCAATGCGTCTTTTTGTGGCCTACCAAATAATCTTTGATCTCCGTATTGAAGCTGTTGAACAGAAAGACAAACAGCATGACGCTGCCTACGACAATCGCAAGCCCGATCGCCACATGCGTATATTTGATATTGCCTATCCACAACATACCGATCACAATAACCAAGTAGATAATGGCATTGCCGAGGTCAGGCTGAACCATAACAAGCAAGAACGGAAGGAATACGAACGCTCCGATCGTAATGATATCATTCGTAAAGTTTAGCTTATCGCCTTGCCGTCTGCCCATAATATACGCAATGCCAATAATCAGAATGATTTTCATCATTTCCGCCGGCTGGAAGTTAATCGACTCCCCTAGCTTGAACCATCCTTTGGCACCGTTAATCTCAGCTCCGAAGAAATAGACCAGGATGAGCAGCGCAACGCCAATGCCGTAAAACACATACCAGAACTTCAGCACGATACGGTAGTCGAACAACACGGACACAATCGCCACGACAAAACCTAGGCCGAAAAAAGCTAGCTGCTTCATGTCGTTGTTGTGATACATCGGATTGTTGGCCGTAGCGCTGTGTATAACCAACGAACTAATGGCCATAAGACACAGCAAGATGATCAAGATGCCCCAATCCAGCTTTTTCAGTTTGTTAAGCACAAGGCAATCATCCTATTCCAAGGAACTTGCGGAATCGCTTGAAGGCACCCGCCTTTTCATCCAGCAGCATAAGCGGTACCATATCGCCGAGTATACGGCGCGCAATATTGCGGTAGGCGATAGCTGCCCGCGAAGCCGGATTCATAACAGTAGGCTCTCCGCTATTGGCCGCAGATATCACTTTTTCATCATCGGGCACTATTCCCAATAAATCAATGGCCAATACTTGGCAGATTTCATCAATATCAAGCATCTCTCCGTTTTTCACCATCGATTGGCGAATACGGTTAATAACAAGCTTGGATGGAATCTTCTCGCCCTCCAGCAATCCGATGACGCGATCTGCATCGCGAACAGCGGCATTCTCTGGTGTGGTTACCACAATGGCACGGTCGGCACCCGCAATCGCGTTGCGGAAACCATGCTCGATGCCGGCAGGACAATCAATAATAACATAATCATGGTCCTGCTTCAGCTCAAGCACCATTGCCCGGATTTGCTCCGGCTTGACAGAATCCTTATCCTTCGTCTGGGCAGCGGGAAGCATATACAGCTCATCGAACCGCTTATCTTTGACAAGCGCTTGGCTCAGACGGCAGCGTCCTTCCGCTACGTCTACCAGATCGTATATTATCCGATTCTCAAGCCCCATCACTACATCCAGGTTGCGGAGTCCGATATCGGTATCAATCATACATACTTTTTTGCCCAGCAGCGCGAGCGCTGTTCCGATATTGGCCGAGGTTGTCGTTTTGCCGACTCCGCCCTTGCCTGATGTTACCACGATCGCTTCTCCCATGCTCTACACTCCTTTAAACATTATAGGATTATGCCTGATTCGGAATAATTGAGACAGCTTGTCGATCTGCATCTGTCCTTCTTCCAAATAAGCGAATTCCATCGCAGCGTCTCCGGTCAGCCATTCTTCCGGCGGCCTGCTTACGATATCTGCAATGCGCAGTTGCGTCGGCCTCATGAGCGATGTCGCGATGACAACATCCTGCCGCCCCGCTATTCCAGCATGGGCCATCCCGCGAAGCGCGCCGAGCACATAGATATCTCCCGTACACAACAAGGTCCCGCCCGGATTCACATCGCCAATCAGCAAGAGATCGCCGTCATGCTCCAGTGTCTGTCCCGAGCGTACGATGGACGTGATGACATGAAGTTTGGATTTGTTCGATGTAGGGTCCGAAGGCTCCGGCAAATCCGATTCCATCGATCCGATAATCAGATTTCCTTGAGATCGGATAATACTTGCTAGCTGCTCCTTCTGCTCATCGCTCGCTATTCGCGAGCCCAGCTTTACATGGATATGCACAAGCGGTCCGGTAAGCAGCTGCTGATGAGTTTTCTCCAGTTTATATTGCAATTCGGCTAGCAAAGCTTCGAATTCACACTGATCGTCGAGAAGGAACAAGAGACCTTCCTTGACGCCTTTAATCATGATATGTTGTTTCTCGGTCACAACCGTCCCTCCCCAACCTAATGAATTCTTGCTGGCCGCGCCGAATTCCTGCAATTGCGCATCGAATTATTCTTCTTCGCTGTCAGGCAATGCCTTGCTTCGAGATTCAAAAATGCGTCTGACCGGAATATAGCAAGCAAGCGCGAATGCAAGTTGGAGAAACAGGCTTGGCAGTATATGATTCAGCAGTGCCCATGCATAAGCAGCGTCGGTAATGCGGAATACCTTATAAATATAGAACAAGGCCGTATCATACACGATGCAAGCGAACCCAATGACCGTCAACGCCATGATTACCGTGACGCGCTTGCGCTCCAGCAACACGCCTGTAAAGTAACCTATCAGTCCCATCATAAAAAAATGTCCGCCGATTAAATGTCCGTAATAGACAATATCTTGCAGCAGGCCAAAACCCGCGCCTAACATTAAAGCCTGATGGCGATTGCCATAAAGAGCCGAATAAAGCACAATAACGAAAACAAAGTGCGGGATGATTCGATCTCCGAATCCAGCCGGGATAATCCAAGGCATAATTGCGCCTTCGATAACGAATAAAAGCAGCATGAGGATAACGATCCTATTCATGCTCATTGCTGCTCATCCTCCGAATCCGTATCCATCTCCGGCGGCTGAACAACAAACACTTCTGTCAGATGGTCGAAGCTGGCTGCCAGCTTCACTGAAGCCGTATAAGTGAGACCGAAATCACCTACCTGCTTTGTCTCAACGGTCCCGACGCGAAGTCCGCGCGGATACACGCCGCCAATTCCGGACGTAATGACCGTATCGCCAATCTCCATTTTGTCGGTCTCGCCAATTTTCGTCATAATAAGCATGCCTGTATCACGGTTGTAGCTGCTCAGGATGCCGAACGACTCGTTCTCGCGCCCCTCAATCGTCGCTGAGATCGAATTGAACGCTATCGACACTTCGTTAAGCTCCGTAATCGGTGTAATGGTCGCCGTATAAGGGGTGACAGAACTGACCAAACCGATCAGGCCGTCGACTGTCGTCACTGCCAGATTCGGCTTAATGCCGTTTTTCGAGCCCAGATTGATACTCATCGTGCGATTATTAGCGTCATTATTAACCGATATAACTTGTGCGATCAAATAATTGTAATTGTACATCTGCTTCTGCTGCTCGGTGAAATTAAGCTCCCGCTGCAGCCGCTCGTTATCGTTCTTGATGAAATTATAAGTTACCTTGTCGCGAGCATACGCCGCAGCCAACAATTTAAGTTGCTCGTTTTCTTCGTGAAGTTGACGAAGATTTCTAATATCCTCAAAGAAGCCCGCTATATAACCAGCGGGCTTGTAGAACCATTGCTGAACATAACCGGTCGTATCTCTTAGAAACTTCTCCGGCCAGCTCATCTCCTTGCGATCACTTAATGAGAAGCCGATGATCGCAATGAACAATATCAATCCGATCATAAGCATGAAGACTCGCTTATTCCTCATTAGATTAAACAGCCCGATCACCTGCCCATCCCTTATCCATTCCTGTTAATCGAAAACCGGCCTAGCGCTTGGATCGTCCCGAAGAGCCTCTGTTCTTGAACAAATGGATGTTGTCGAGAGAGCGACCCGTTCCGATCGCCACGCAGTCCAGCGGGTTCTCAGCTACGATAACCGGCATCCCCGTCTCGCGTTGCAGCAGCTTGTCAAGATTCCGTAGAAGAGCGCCTCCGCCTGTAAGCACGATACCTCTGTCCATAATGTCGGCGGACAACTCCGGCGGACATTTCTCCAGCGTAACTTTGACGGCGTCGACAATGGAGTTAATGGTGTCCATCAATGCGTCCGTAATCTCATCCGACGTAATCGGCAACGTCTTAGGCAGGCCTGATACCAGATCGCGGCCTCTAATCTCTAGCGTCTCCGGCTTGTCGAGCTGAAGCGCCGATCCGATCTCCATCTTAAGCTGCTCAGACGTTCTCTCACCGATCATTAGGTTATACAGACGCTTGATATACTGAATAATCGCCTCATCCATCTCGTCGCCCGCCACGCGGATCGAACGGCTCGTTACGATGCCGCCCAGCGAGATTACCGCAACTTCAGTCGTACCGCCGCCGATATCCACGACCATACTGCCAGTTGGCTCCCATACTGGAAGGTCCGCCCCGATAGCCGCTGCGAACGGCTCCTCGATAATAAACGCTTCACGCGCGCCCGCTTGCTTGGCTGCGTCCTCTACCGCTCTCTGCTCAACAGCTGTTATGCCGGATGGCACACAGACCATCACATTAGGATGGCGCGGGAACAACGACCGCTGCTTCTGAGCGGATCGGATGAAATACTTAATCATCGTTGCCGTTGTCTCAAAGTCTGCAATAACGCCGTCTTTCATCGGTCTGACAGCACGAATGTTGCCCGGCGTTCTACCGATCATTTTTTTCGCTTGCTCGCCGACCGCTTCGATTGTTTTTGTATCAGTACGCAGAGCCACCACCGACGGTTCTCTTACGACAATGCCTTTTCCTTTTACATAAACAAGAGTGTTTGCCGTACCCAAATCAATTCCCAAATCTTTCGAAAAGCTCCCAAACATGTTCTTGCTCCCTTCTCATTACGACAATCCCTTATATTATATTACAGATGGCCTAGCTCCTTCAAACTGACGAATCTGCCATCCCCGATGACCAAGTGATCGAGCAGTTCAATTCCGACCAGTTGCCCCGCTTCCGCCAATCTCCCCGTCAAGGAAATATCCTCTGGACTTGGCGCTGGGTCGCCGCTTGGATGATTGTGCGCGCATATAATAGATGCGCTGTTATATTTGATCGCTGCCCGGAACACTTCTCTTGGATGCACAAGCGATGCATTAAGCGTTCCTACTGACAATGTTTCCCGGGCAATAATGTGGTTTTTGGTGTTGAGAAACATACATACAAAATGCTCTTTCTTGAGATAACGAAGCTCTTCCATAATAAAGTCGGCAGCATCCTTAGGCCTTCTCACCGTCGTAACGTCGCCAAGCCTGCTCTTAGTAATACGCCGCCCAAGCTCAATGCCTGCACGAAGCTGGAGCGCTTTGGCCGGACCGACCCCGGATATAGCCGTCAGTTCTTCCATGCTCATGTCCATCAAATTGCGCAGATTGCCGCATTGCTTGAGAATAGCGCCTGCCACATGCACGGCAGACTGATTCCTAGTGCCAGTCCGCAATAATATAGCCAGCAATTCCGCATGGCTTAAAGCTTCAGCCCCATATGTCATCATGCGCTCTCTTGGACGTTCTTCATGGGGGACATTCCGCAAACCTGATGTATGCGCAATCATGTCCCTAACCTGCCCTCTTGTTAAAAGTATTTATTCGCCATTTCATTCCCCGTCAAGAATCGATCCTATCGCTTATAAAACACGGATGCCATACCGCTCCAACATATCTGACAGGAGCGACAACGGAAGGCCGACGACGTTGAAATAACAACCTTCGATCTCTTCCACCAGCGTAGAACCCAGCCCTTGTATGCCGTAAGAGCCCGCCTTATCGCGAGGTTCGCCAGTCGCCACATAACGTCTGATCCGCTCGCTGCCAAGCTCCTTCATCCTCACTTTGGTTCTGCGGCTGGCGACCAGCGTCTTGCCGGAATCCACAGCGATGCAAGCAATGCCCGTGAAGACGTCATGCTGATGACCCGACAGCCTCTCCAGCATGCTTGCCGCCTCATCGTCGTTCCGCGGCTTGCCCAGAATATCTCCACCTAGCGCCACGATCGTATCCGCAGCGATAATGAGATCAGAGGTTCCATCGGACTTATCCCCCCGCTTGGGAAGCATGGCAAGCGCTGCTGTAGCTTTGAGCAGGCTAAGCTCCTCCACGGTTTCCTGCGGCGTCCAGTGGTCCTGGACAGTCTCGTCCGCATCCGTAGACAAAATATAAACCGGCAAGGAAAGGTCCAAAGATGCGACCAGTTCCTTCCGGCGCGGTGACGATGAAGCCAATACGATCCGGCTTATCGGTTCGTTTACACTCAAATTAATAGACATACTTCGTATTCTCCTTAGATTGCCTGTCCAATCGCTATGACTCTAATTGCCAGACCGTATTCTACATCTTGCGATACAGCCAGATAGCGAGTGCCGCGCCCACGATACTGAACAAGCTCAATTGCAAATTCAGCGTAAAATCAAAGCTTAGCACGTACAAATCAAGCGCAGGCGACCAGGTTGTCACGATCGGCTTGGTCAGAAAAGACAGGCCTTGAACGGGCTCCAGCCAACGGGCTACGAGAGCGCCAGCCACAAGTCCCAGTACGATAAACAAGAAAAAGATCCAGCCATTTTTCTTCATCGTTCAATCCCTTTCGCCACGAATTGACACCTGACTCTATTATACGCAGGTTGCTCGCTCTTTACAATGCGCTCATAGACTCAAACCATTCTTTTTGCGCCAGCACAGCGCGCATCAAGGCTTCTTGCGCCTTCCACAGACTCGCCTTGCTCGTCTTCTTGTCATAGCCAATCATCGCGTCACCGGCATCTCCCACAGCGCCTGACAGCTGGGCCAAATAGACGCCTTCCTTGCCATCGCCTATGCCGTTTTTCATAATTTCGGCTGCAGTCTTCCATTCTTCCACCTTGTCTTGCCACGCTTTCGAAGCAGCCTCTCCAACCGGGGACAATTCGGCTTGCTCCAATTGCGTCACAATTAGACTCGACCACGAGGTAATCAGAGCATGCGTCTGGTCAAAGAACTGCTTTGCCTCTTCTTCGCTGCCTGTGAAAGGGAGGCGATCCGGCAGCGCCAGCTTTAGCTCCTTTTTGTAAATGAGCATATCAGGCATTTGGGCAGCCAGCACTGCTGCTTCTTTCTGATTCATCGCTATGCCCGCATACACATAGTAGGAATCTCCAGAGTGGATCGTCGCAGCCGGCAAGCCTTTGGCCGCAAGCTGCTTGAGTGCTTCATCGCGTCCTTCCGTTCCCTTGAACACCCCGAATTGAAGCACCGAATACGCTTGTCCTCCGCCCAGGCTAACCGTTGCGGCGGTTACCGGATTATCCGGTTGCTCCGCAGATGGCGTCTTTGTGCCGGTATTCCCCTTGTCTCCTTCGTCAATTCCCTCCGTAACAGGTAGATTCACGATTTCTTCTAGCGTAATGCCATTCCCCTCTGCAGCACCGCCATTCGGGGAGCTTCCCGGCCATATGAAGCCGCCCGTGAACAAGGTCAGAATAAAGTAACCGAACAAAGCGCCCGTCGCCAGCGCTCCGGCAACCGACAAAAACACATTAAACCAGGACGGTCCGCCTGATTTGCGAATGATCGGCCCTTCATCATCCAGTATCGGTCCATGATCGCGTTCGCCGTTCCATGCAGATTCATACTCTCTGTCCTTTGCTTCGGGAACAGAAAAATCAGAGAGATCATGCTGTAGGGACGACCATGGATCTGCCGCATCCGGCGCCTGCCACTTCTTGGATTCCCGCTCTGCATCACCGCTTCTTCTTGAAGCTCCGGTATCCCCTTGCTTCGCCATTCTACTATCCTCAGCTTCATCGGCAGAATCGCGGATCAGCTTCTCCAACTCGCCGACATCCTCCTGGAAGACGCTGTCCCATGGATGAGTGTCATCTATACCATTCGAAACCACCGGCTGATATAAGGGGATTACATTGCCAGTTGGCGATTGTTTCCTGCGCTGCTCTTCGTTGCGTTGCGGAATTGCTTCTTTTTTGTCGATCTGCTGGCCTTGCCGATCAAAGCGGTAGGTTATCCGGTTGTTTGGATTCATGTCCATCTCTCCTCGTCCCAATGTCTGCTATTAGTCTATGAGATGAAAAAGAGAGTTATGACGAGATATTGAGAGATTCAAAAAAAGAAGCAGAACCCTCTAAAGAGGGTCCCGCTTCTCCTATTTCGCACCTATCATCAGGAAGCCGAAGTCAAATGTTTGGCCAGTGCATCAGCCGCTTTCCAAATGTCTCCTGCTCCCATTGTAATAACCAGATCTCCTGGAGCCACTCGCTCCTTGAGCACGCTCAATACTTCTTCCTTGGTCGCAATGTATTCCGCTGTGGCATGGCTGTTCTTGCGAATCAGCTCAACCAGCTTGACGGAGTTGACGCCCTCGATCTGCTTCTCTCCGGCTGGAGAGTAGATATCGGTAATGATCACCTCATCCGCCTCCGAGAACGATCTGCTGAATTGCTCAAACAGGAAAAACGTTCTTGTATAGCGCTGAGGCTGGAATACCGCGATTATGCGTTTGCCCGTTGCCTTGGCTGCGCTGATGGTTGCCTGGATTTCGGTGGGATGATGGGCATAATCGTCAATGACGAGAATGTCATTCACTTCCCCGAGCACCTGGAATCGCCGCTTGGCTCCACGGAAGGAACTAATTGCCGCTTTGATGGCGTCGAAATCAAGTCCCGCCTCCAAGCACGTAATGATGGTTGCCATCGCGTTCGACACGTTGTGAAGACCTGGCACGGATAACGAGATGTTGCCGAGAAGCACACCGCTCTTCAGCACGTCGAAGGATACCTTGCGGTCGCCGAGTACGATATTGTCCGCCCTGTACAAGGCGTCTTCTTGAATGCCGTAAGTGATGAGCTGAGACGCTTCCCGATTCGTGTCCCCCTTATAGATACGAGGCAGAAGCTCCCTAACCGTCTCGCTGTCAATGCAGACGATCGCTTTGCCGCCATCTTTCACCTGCTGTAGAAATTGTACATAAGCTGCCTTCAGCTTCTCGAAATCCCCATCATAATTTTCCAAATGATCAGGCTCGATATTGGTAACAATCGCGATGGAGGGATGGTATTGCAGGAAGGAGCCGTCGCTCTCATCCGCTTCCGCCACCACATATTCGCCTTTGCCCGCTTTTGCATTTGTGCCTACGTTTACGATTTCTCCGCCGATAATGTAAGTAGGATCGGCTTTGCAAGCTTCCATGACAAGCGCAATCATGGAGGAGGTGGTCGTCTTGCCGTGCGCACCCGCTACAGCAACGCCTTTCCCCGCATTCATCAGCCTTGCCAGCATTTGTGCGCGGTGCAGCACCGGAATATTAAGCTCCTCCGCCGCCTTGCGCTCCACATTGTCGCTCGTCAGAGCTGTCGAGTACACAACCAGATCGGCGCCTCGCACATGCTCCGGCTGATGGCCGATGTAGATATCGGCTCCTTTTGCAGCAAGCTTCTCCGTAAGCTCCTGCCTCGCGACATCGGAACCGGTTACCTTATAGCCCATCTCTAGCATGACGCGCGCAATCGCGCTCATGCCGTAACCGCCGATCCCGATGAAATGAACATGTTCTGCCGTATTCAAAGACGGTTCACCAACCTTTTTCAGAATCCGAGTTGTACAGCAAGCGGGCGCGAACGTCCGCTATCAAATAAAGCGTCCCTGTCACGACCCCAAGATCCGAAGACCCGGTAACCTGTTGTAATGTTTGCAATGCCTGCTTCCAATCCTTCTCGATGACAAGCTCGAACGGCTTCCCGCCTTGCAGGTTCTGGCGCAGCTCCTGTACGATAGCGGCCAAATCCTGCGCTTCCATCTTCATCCGATAATCGGGCTCGGTTAAGATAAGCGTATCCACTATTGGTAGTATATGCTTAAATGTCTCCCGATGATTCTTATTCTCCAGCATCCCCATCACAACATGGAGACGATCGTACTTATAGGTGTCCTTCAAAGCCTTCGCCAGCATCTCCGCACCTTCCGGATTATGCGCGCCATCAAGCAAAATGCGAGGCTCGCGCTTCACCATCTCCAGCCTGCCCGGCCATTCTGCCTTGAGCAAACCTTCTTGCAGGGCGTCGTCCTCGACAACTAGCGCCTGATATTGCCGCAGCACCTCTACCGTCATGACAGCAACAGCTGCATTCGTCCGCTGATGCGCCCCATTTAGCGAGATGCCAAGCGGTTCAATGGTTCGGAACATGCCCTGGAAGCGGAACTGCTGTTCATCCTGCCGCACTTCAAGCGCCGATTCGCTGAATTGCTCGCCGAGCATGTACAACGTGCTGCTCTTCTCCCCGGCAACCCGCCGAATGACATCCACCACTTCCGGCTGCGTCACCGCGCTGACAACTGGAACGCCCGGCTTGATAATGCCAGCCTTCTCCTCCGCTACTTGCGCCAGCGTGTCGCCAAGACGGTCCATATGATCGTGACCGACATTGGTAATGACAGATATGACCGGATAGACGATATTGGTCACATCCATTCGACCGCCAAGACCGGTCTCCCATACGACGTAATCAGGGTATGTTACCTTGGCGAAGTAAAGAATGGCGAGCGCCGTTGATACTTCGAACATCGTCGGTGACCCTAGCTCTGTCTCCCCGATTGCTTCGACATGAGGCTTCAGCTCATTGGCAAGCGCCAGCAATTGCTCTTCTTGTATGTCTTTGCCGTTATATTGAAATCTGTTGGTGAATTTCGTGATATAAGGCGATGTGAATGTACCGACATCGTATCCGCTTTGGAACAACACGCTGGTCAAATACGCGCATACCGATCCCTTGCCATTCGTGCCTGCGACATGTATGAATTTCAGTCTGCGATGCGGATTGCCGAGACGCTCCATAAGCGCCTCAATCCGGTCAAGACCTGGTCGAATGCCGAATGGCAGGAGTCCTGTGATCCAATCCGTCGCTGCCTGGTAGGTAGGGAGAGCGTCGCTCTCCCTATGCTGCTGCATCGTTGTATCTGTCATGTCTATCCCTTCTTCCGCTCTAGGACTAGCCGCGCAATTCTGTGATGCGAGCCAGCACTTTGTCTCTCTTCTCAGCGTAATCAGCCATCTTGGCGCGTTCTTCCTCAATAACTTTGGCAGGCGCCTTCGCTACGAAGCCCTCATTGCCGAGCTTCTTCTCAACCCGTTCCACCTCGGAGATTAGCGTCTTAACCTCTTTCTCCAGACGAGCAATCTCTTGCGAAATATCGATTAAGCCTGCTAACGGCAAGTAAAGCTCTGCGCCCGTAATAATGGCCGTCATCGCCTTATCCGGCGCAGCAATGGATATGCCGCTCTCCAGCAGAGATGTGCCGCAGAAGCGCTTGATGAACTCTTCGTTGCGGGACAGAATGGCTGCTTCGTACTCTCCAGTTGGTTTGATCAGCAGCTCGATCTTCTTGCTCATCGGCACGTTCACTTCAGCGCGGATATTGCGAACTGCACGGATCATCTCCATGAGCAGCTCCATCTCTTTCACCGCGTCAGGCGCTTCCAACGCCGTCTCGTATGTCGGCCAAGCTGCCAGCGTAATCGTCTCACCCTCATGCGGCAAATGTTGCCAGATCTCTTCACTGATGAATGGCATAAACGGATGAATCAGGCGCTGCGTCCGATCGAGCACATAAGCCAGTACGGATTGCGTCGCACGCTTCGCCGTTTCATCTCCGCCATTCAAGCTAAGCTTCGAGAATTCAATATACCAGTCGCACAGATCGTCCCAAATAAAGTTGTACAGCACTCGGCCAGTTTCGCCAAACTCATAGCTGTCGATCAATCTGGTTACGTCTCGTACGGTTTCGTTCAAGCGATGGAGAATCCAGCGATCCGCCGTACCCAGCTTGACATTGATATCGATATCGCTTGCGCTGAAGCCTTCCAAATTCATAAGCGCAAAGCGAGATGCATTCCATATCTTATTAGCGAAGTTGCGCGCCTGCTCGACCTTCTCATAGCGGAAGCGCAAATCTTGACCTGGCGTGCTGCCCGTAGAAATCATAAAGCGCATAGCGTCGGCGCCGTATTGCTCGATCACATCAAGCGGATCTACACCGTTACCAAGCGACTTGGACATCTTCTGTCCGTCTTTGTCGCGTACAAGACCGTGCATCAGCACATCCTTGAACGGCATCTCGTCCGTAAATTCGAGGGCAGTGAAAATCATGCGGGATACCCAGAAATAAATAATGTCATAGCCGGTAACTAGAACATTCGTCGGGTAGTACCGTTTTAAGTCCTCGGTTTGATTCGGCCAGCCCAAAGTAGAGAACGGCCACAACGCGGAGCTGAACCAAGTGTCCAGCACGTCGTTGTCCTGGCGAAGATGCTCGCCTTTCATATCCTCGCGGGATACATGCGTCTCGCCTGTGGCATCGTCATACCATGCCGGTATCCGGTGACCCCACCACAGCTGTCTGGAGATACACCAGTCGCGAACGTTTTCGATCCAGTTCAGATAGATCTTCTCAAATCTCTCAGGGACGAATTGTACGCCTTTGCCTGACTTCTGAGCTGCAATAGCAGCTTCCGCCAGCGGCTTCATCGCAACGAACCATTGCGTGGACAAATATGGCTCGACAACCGCGCCGCTGCGCTCGCTATGGCCAACCTGATGCACATGGTCCTCAATGCGCACGCAGACGCCCTGATCCTGCAGGTCCTTCACCAGTTGCTTGCGGCATTCGAAACGGTCCATGCCCTGATAAGGGCCTGCTTCAACGTTCATCGTACCTGTCTCGTCCATGACGATAATTTGCGGCAAGCTATGACGCTCGCCTACTTCGAAGTCGTTCGGGTCATGCGCCGGTGTAATCTTAACTGCGCCGGAGCCGAAATCCTTCTCGACGTATTCGTCAGCGATGATCGGAATTTCTCTGCCCACTACCGGCAACACGATTATGGAGCCGATCAAATGCTTGTAGCGCTCATCCTCCGGATGAACAGCAACCGCCGTATCACCCAGCATCGTCTCCGGACGAGTCGTAGCTACCGTAATATGGCCAGATCCGTCTTTTAGCGGATATTGAAGATGATACAAGTGACCGTTCAGTTCTTTGTAATCGACTTCGATATCCGACAAAGCGGTACGAGCCGTCGGATCCCAGTTAATAATTTTTTTGCCTCTGTAGATCAGGCCCTTCTCATATAAACGAACAAATACTTCGCGCACCCCTTTGGACAAACCTTCATCCAGGGTGAATCTCTCTCTGGAATAGTCCAGAGACAAGCCCATCTTCGCCCATTGTTCGTGGATCGTATTCGCGTATTGATCCTTCCATTCCCATACCTTCTCCAGGAATGCCTCGCGACCCAGGTCGTGGCGGGAAGTGCCTTGCTCGCGGAGCTTCTGCTCTACCTTTGTCTGAGTTGCGATGCCGGCGTGATCCGTTCCCGGGAGCCACAGCGCGTCATAGCCTTGCATCCGCTTGGTGCGAATCAATATATCCTGCAGCGTGAAATCGAGCGCATGCCCGATATGAAGCATTCCCGTAACGTTCGGAGGCGGAATAACGATGGTGTACGGTTCCGCATCGGGACGCTTGCCCGCTTCGAAATAATTGCCTTTTACCCAGTATTCATACCATTTCTGTTCTGCCGCTTTGGGATCGTAAGTTGTTGGCATTGCCGGTTTGAATTGGTCATCTGACATTGATTTCATCCTCCACAAATTCTTCTACACACGCAAAAAAGACCTCTCGTCCTATCGATAAAGGACGAAAGGTCATGCTTCCGTGGTACCACCTTTGTTCCGCTGAGAAATACATTCTCACGGCACTCGAACAGATAACGGCTGTTGCCGGCCCACATTAGCGCAAGATCATCTCGCGGTTCGTATAGGCAACTCCGGGGCGACCCGTATGCAGTCACATCCTGCAGAACCTCTCAGCGTAACGGTTCCGCTCTCTGAAGGCACGCTGCGTACTAATCCCCTTCAACGTTGTTGTCACACATATATGTCTAATCATACCTTTGTTAAGGTTCAGAGTCAACCAGATCCTATCACGATATAGGCATTATCTATAAAGGATCGCCCCTTACTCTCATTCCTGGCACAACTAATCGGGCTGGATCGCCGATTGGAGCTAATTAGCGGTGTGTGACACTACTAATCAGGCTGATTCGACGATAAGAGCGAATTAGTGGTGTGTCGCACCGCGCATCGATTCTCCGTTTCGGCTATGAAAGGAGCCCATCTGCTGGAGAAAGCAGCAATGAGCCGGACATATAGAATGGCGATGCCAGGAATGTATCCTAAGCACCGCCATCCGCTCTTTTATGAACAATTGGAAGAACCATCACTCAAGTGAACGATTTTACTTTTGGGTAGCCTTTTCCGAGACTTTAAGGAATATACAGCAACTGTCCCTCTGCAACGGAGGATTCATGCAAGCCATTATGAACAAGCAGCTCACGCGGATTCAGGCTGTACCTGAGCGCTATCTGCTCCAGCGTCTCTTCGCGCTGCACGATGCATACCCGGATTTTGCGGAATTCATTCTCCTCCGCTTGTTTGCTAAGGAACAGCTTCTTCCACTCAATCTCTTCCTCAGTTGCCAGAACACGCGCCGCTTCCTCTTGCTCGGTTAACGTCTGCTCGGCGGCTTCGCGTGCAGCTTGCTCACGCTTACTGGACTGAAGCAATGTACGGAAGCCAAGATCGGATTGCCCTTCACTAGCCCCGGTTGAGGATTTGCCTGTAAATGCAATTTGTACTTCTTGAGGCTTGCGCGGCTCCGCTTCTGCTTCAAGCTCTTGGAATACCGGTGTCTCTTCCTCCGACTGAATGGCTGCCTCTTCCTCATGATGTGCGAATACAGGCTCCTCCACAGCTTCTTCCTCTGCTTCAGGACGATAGGTCTGAGAGGCGCTCCATTCCGCTTCCTCCCTGCTATTCTCCGGCGCAGATTGTGCGGGCTGCGTCGGATAAGTCGGCTGTTGGAATTGTTGGTAGAGTGACGCCAGCTGAGAAACACCCTGCTGATGGTAGGGTTGCTGCGGCGCAGCCTGCTGGTAAGGCTGGTTCTGCTGAATCTGCTGCTGCTCCGCATTCCACTGTAGCCAACTTCCCTCGACAGCCTCTTCTCTTGATGCAAGCGTAACTTCCTGTTCTTCTGCAGCTCCCTGCCATTCAACTTCTTGAGCGCTTTCCTCCGTTATGTAGCCCTCGTCCACACTCTGTTCTTCCTCGTCCCTTGTTTGAAACCCCGATTCCGACTCATTGGACACCAACTCATGGTATGCATTTGACTCAGATTCGTCTTCCGTCTCGAACTCATTCGGCTCTTGCTGCGCTCTCTGATGTACCGCCGTAAAAGGTTCGTCCTCCCACTGCAATCCCTGCTCCTCTACCGGTTCCACGGATATGCCGCGTAATGAAAGAACGCCAGTAATGTTCAACGTGCGAGCAGACAGCAGGTCCACATCAAAATTATCAATTTCGATGGAAATGTCATCCAGTCTGGAAACCCGGTTCATCGGCAAAGAAATTTCCACTGGAATCCAATGTTCCAGCGCAAGCGGACCCACCGTACTATCCTGTCCTCGATAGACACCGCTAAGAAGTAGCTGGCCTTTCAACACAGCCTGATCCCCCTGATCAATAACTTGAATACGGGGGACAAGCTCAATCTCCTCCAACTCGTCAATTCCCGTAACGTCATCGGGCAGATGAACCCGCTCATATACGTCAAATCTTAATCCGTTCGACCCTGTTGACATGACATCTTCCTCCCTTCGTACTGAATGCTTGGGCTAGCTATACATTCACTACTTATCTATATGGTAGAAGGGGCGGGAGCATGACTGTCTTTTTAACGGGGACGAGATTCTCCAGACAAGCGCTTAAGCCAGTCAGGCCAAGGCGACTCCACCGCCAGCAGCTTACTCGTCAAAGGATGAGGGAACACCAGCCTCTCTCCATGCAAAGCTTGATGACCGAGCAATCTGCTAGATCCGCCGTATAACGTATCACCCGCAAGCGGATGACCAATGTGGCTCATATGCACACGAATCTGATGTGTCCTTCCCGTCTCCAGCCGAAGACGGACAATCGTCATGCCATCCCATTTCCGGATTGTCTCATATGTTGTCAAAGCCGCATCGCCAGACGGCGTAACGCGCCGACGGGCGGCGTGATGACGGTCCTTCCCTATCGGCCCATCTACCACCCCTTTGTCGCGCCTCATCACTCCCTGAACAACGGCAACATATATACGATCAATCTCCTTCTCCCGCATGGCTTCATCGAGCTTCCATTGCGCAAGGTCATTTTTGGCGAAAAGAACAGGGCCGGAAGTTTCATCATCCAGACGATGAATATGCCTGACCGGGAGAGGATCGTTTTTGGCAAGCATCAGCCGACATGCAGCTTCGTCCAGCGTGCCGGCATGACCTTCATAAGCGGCATGGACCGGCATCCCCGCCGGCTTATTCAGCACAAGACAATAATCGTCCTCGTACAGCACTTCAGGAACTTCTATGGATTGTGATTGCGGACGGCTTGCCAGATTACGGTATAGCTTGTCCTTGGTTGTATCCGATGCCGGAAAGGCGAGCAATCCAATATCATTGCCCTCCCACTTAATGCCCCCAACGGAAAATAACCGATTAATCCATTTGGCCGGGAATAAGGAAGAGGCCAGCAGCCATTGCCGCACGTGATGCGGATGACTGCCGGCCTGTAGCCCTGGCATCCCGGATTTGTCGGGGAATAGATGTGATGCGTCCTGCAGCGCTGCCGCATCCAGCAACAGCCACTCCCCGCTTCTGCGCGTATAGTGATCAAGCTCCAGCATGCCGCGAGCCTCCTCTATTGTTCTTACAGGCGGCTCAGCGCTTGTTCTTGAAGGGCGATCGTCTCGTCGATATCCGCATCGCTATGAACGGCAGAGACGAACATGCCTTCAAATTGGGAAGGTGCAATGCTGACACCCAAATCAAGCATAGCCGCAAAATAAGTCTTGAACTGTTCCATATCAGCAGTCTTCGCTGTCTCATAGTTAATAACCGTCTTCTCCGTGAAGAACGGGCAGACCATAGAGCCTACGCGATTAATCGTCGACGCAATGCCATGCTTGCTCGCATTCGCCTCGAAACCAAGCTGCAGACGGACTGCCTGTCTCTCCAGCAGCTCATACGTCTCAGGCGTCAGCAGCTTCAGCGTCGTATAACCGGCTGCCATAGCCAGTGGATTGCCAGACAAAGTGCCGGCTTGATAGATCGGTCCGCTAGGCGCGATCATCTCCATTATTTCCCGTTTGCCGCCATATGCGCCGACAGGAAGTCCGCCGCCGATAACCTTGCCAAAGCATGTCAAGTCCGGCTTGATGTCGAACAAACCTTGCGCGCATTGGTAGCCTACGCGGAATCCGGTCATTACTTCGTCGAAGATCAGCAAGCTTCCGTATTGCGTTGTCACATCGCGCAGCCCTTCCAGGAAGCCCGGAAGCGGCGGCACAACGCCCATATTGCCGGCTACCGGCTCTACGATGATACAGGCGATTTCTTCGCCGAATTTCTCGAAGGCAAGCTTAACCGACTCTATATCGTTGTAAGGCACGGTAATGGTGTGAGCAGCCACATGCTCCGGCACACCGGGGCTGTCAGGCAAGCCCAGCGTCGCCACGCCCGAGCCCGCTTTGATCAGCAAGCTGTCCGCATGACCATGATAAGAGCCTTCGAATTTCATAATTTTGCTTCGTTTGGTATAGCCGCGAGCAAGCCGAAGGGCGCTCATCGTCGCCTCCGTACCGGAGTTCACCATCCGTACAACATCTACGGACGGCACGCGCTCGCATACCAGCTCCGCCATAAGCGTCTCCAACTCGGTAGGCGCTCCAAAGCTTGTTCCGCGCTCTGCCGTCTTGCGCAGCGCTTCGACAACCTCAGGATGGGCATGCCCCATAATAAGCGGTCCCCATGACGCTACATAATCAATATACATATTGCCGTCGATGTCATAGACGCGGCTGCCTTGGCCCCGCTCCATGTAGACAGGCGTAAGCCCTACCGACTTAAACGCGCGAACAGGGGAGTTGACGCCTCCTGGAATTACTTTCTTCGCTCTGGCGAACGCCTCGGCGGAACGCGCATCATTGCGTCTTCTGTTGCTCTCAGTCATCGCTCTTATTCCCCCTTCAGCCAGCGTACAGCATCTTTAGCATGATACGTAATAATCATATCGGCTCCCGCTCTCTTCATGCTGATCAGCTTCTCCAGCACGATAGACCGTTCATCGACCCATCCGTTTGCAGCCGCAGCCTTTACCATCGAATATTCGGCGCTAACGTTATAAGCGACGACTGGAAGATCGAATTGCTCTTTGAGCGTCTTCACAATATCCAGATAGGACAGCGCAGGCTTGACCATCAGCATATCTGCGCCTTCTGCTACATCGGATTCCGCTTCACGCAGCGCTTCACGCGAATTAGCCGGGTCCATCTGATACGTCTTGCGGTCTCCGAATTGCGGAGCCGAATGCGCTGCATCTCGGAATGGACCATAGAAGGCGGACGCATATTTGACCGAATAGGACAGGATGGCGATATCGCTGTAGCCCGCTTCATCCAGACCTGCGCGAATGGCATGCACAAAGCCGTCCATCATATTCGATGGCGCGATGACGTCTGCACCAGCCTCCGCTTGCGAGACCGCTGTACGGACAAGGAGCTCCAACGATTGGTCATTATCGACAACGGCCACTCCGGTAGCTTTATCCTGATGAACGATCCCGCAATGTCCATGATCTGTAAATTGGCACAGGCAAGTATCGGCTACAACTACAAGCTCAGGCGCCCAGCCCTTCACCGCGCGGATCGCTTCTTGCACGATGCCATTGGGATCATAGGCCGAAGACCCGTGCGCATCCTTGTAATCCGGCACACCGAACAATAGCACGGACTTGATGCCCAAAGCCGCAATCTCGCGAATCTCTGCCTCCAACAAATCCATAGACAGATGGTACACGCCTGGCATGGATGGAATTTCTTCTTTAACCTCCTTGCCATGGGTGACGAACAACGGATATATAAAATCATCTGCGCTAAGCACAGTTTCACGCACCATACTGCGAAGCCCGCCCGTTCTGCGCAGTCTGCGATGTCTTACGATAGGGAAACTCATTTTATCCCTCTCCTTTCCTGGTTATATGCAGTAATCGCTTCAAGCAAGCTCTCGAGCGTTGATGCCTCCGCTTCGACGCTCGCATGCAGTCCAGCCTCTTCGATCGTCTTGGTTGTAATCGGCCCTATACTCGCGATTGGTATATCCTTAAGCAACTGAACAGGGTCCTCGACGCCTCTGCGCCGCAATACTTCAAGCAGGTTCGTCACGGTGGACGAACTCGTAAATGTTATCATATGAATGCCGCCTTCGCGAAGCCATTCCAGCGCCAGCTCATCCTGTGTATCGGCAAGCACCGTCTCATATACGTCGATCTCTACAGCCTCGACGCCTCTTGCTCTGAGCTCCCTCGGAAGAACCTCGCGAGCCAGATCGCCTCGCGGCAGAAGTGCCCTGTCCCCGTCCTTCAGCCACTCACTCACCCGGTCAAGCAGCGACTCCGCATGGAACTGAACGGGAAGCTCCTCTACGATAAGTCCTTTAGCCACGAGCGCTTCTGCCGTTTTGGGCCCTACGGCTACGATTCTGGCAGCATGGAATCTTCTCATATCGATACCGAAGCGACGCAAATAACGGAAGAAATAATCCACACCGTTCACGCTTGTGAACATGAGCCATTGATAGCTCTCGGCTTGATCCAGACTTCTCCGGATCGCTTCGATGACTTGCTCGTCCTGTGGCTCCCGTATATCAATGACAGGAAACTCGCAAGGTTCCCCGCCCAACGTCTCGATCACATCCGCAAGCTCGCTCGCTTGCGGCCTTGCCCGGGTGACCATAACTCTCATTCCAAACAAAGGCTTGCTCTCGTACCACTTCAGCTTCTCCCGCTGAAGGACAACCTCGCCTACGATGATCACCGCCGGAGGCTGAAAGTTCGCTTCCTTCACAATGGCCTCGATCGTCTCAAGCGTACCGACAATGGTTTCCTGCTCCACCCTTGTTCCCCAACGGACTAGGGCGACAGGCGTTCCAGGAGGTTTGCCGTGCTTGATTAATTGATCCGCAATATAGCCGATTTTGGCTACTCCCATTAGAAATAACAGCGTCCCTGTCGCATTGGTTACTTTGTCCCAATAAATGGACCGGTCAAGCTTATCCGGGCTTTCATGCCCCGTCACAATGGACAAGGAGGAGGCCAGATCACGATGCGTCACCGGTATGCCCGCATAAGCCGGTACGGCGATGGCCGACGTAATGCCCGGCACGATATCATATTCGATGCCATTCTCTTGCAGCAGCTCCGCTTCTTCGCCAACCCGGCCAAAGATGGTCGGATCGCCGCCCTTGAGGCGAGTAACCGTCTTGCCCGCGAGCGCCAAATCCACAAGGAGTCGGTTAATCTCCTCCTGCTTCATCGTATGACGGTCCGGCAGTTTGCCGACATAGACCATCTCCGCGCCCGGCTTTGCGTATCTCAGCAATCTGGGACTAGCGAGACGGTCATAGACGACTACATCGCTATCCTTCAAGCACTCCAGTCCCCTTACGGTGATCAGCTTCGGATCACCGGGACCTGCGCCCACCAAATAAACCTTCCCCTTGTTCATGGCATTAGCCCCCGATTTCCGCCAGAATGCGGTCAGCGCCGCTAGCGATAAGCGACTCAGCCACTTTCTTGCCCAGCTCCTCCGGATCCTTTCCTCGTTTGATCTCCTTCAGAAGCGTCTCTCCGTCAGGTGATCCAACCATGCCCGTCAGCTCCAGCAAGGGACCGTCTGCCTCTTCTGATATGATCGTGGCATGAGCCCCGATCGGCACTTGGCAGCCTCCGTTCAGCGTACCGAGGAAGCTGCGCTCCGCTCGAACCGTAATGTCCGTCTCTCGATCATTCAGAAGAGCAAGCAGTTCCCTCACTTGCGAGTCATTCACTCTGCATTCAATACCGAGCGCGCCTTGACCCACAGCAGGTATGCAGACATCTTCCGGAATGAGGGCCGAGATGCGATCTTCCCATCCCATACGTGTCAGACCCGCTGCAGCGAGCACTACCGCATCGAAACCCTCCGTCTCCAGCTTGCGCATGCGAGAGTCGATATTGCCCCGGATCGATTCCAACTGCAAATCCGGCCTTCTGTTTTTGAGTTGGCTTGAACGGCGCAGGCTGCTTGTCCCGACACGCGCTCCTTGCGGCAGCGAATCCAGATCGTGGCCGTTTCGCGTCACAAGGCAATCCAGCGGATTAACCCGTTTTGGTGTAGCGCCGTTCATTAAGCCCTCATGCAGTTCAAACGGCATATCTTTCATGCTATGTACAGCGATATCGATTTCCCCATCTAGAAGCGCTTGCTCGATTTCTTTGACGAACAAGCCCTTGCCGCCGACCTTTGACAACGTCACATCCAGAATTCGGTCGCCTTTCGTTATGATCTTGCGGATTTCAAATGTATAGCCGAGTCCCTGCTGCTCGCTAATGCGTTTCAACTCATCTATCACTTGGCCTGACTGGGTCAGCGCAAGCGCGCTTTGGCGGGTTCCTACGACGATTACACGTTGTTCATTCGAGTTGTTGCTCATGACCATGCCCTCCCTTTAGTTCGTGCTATCAAACTCTCCAGCCATTGCTCCGGGATCATCGTTTCTATCCTATCGTCAAACGCTTCCCTCGCCGCCAGTCGGAGCAGCTCATCTTTTCCCTCAGGAATGTCTTCTCTAGTCATCATCAGCTTGCGCAGCTCGCCAAGCTTCGCTGCCGCTTCACCATAACGCTTCCCGTACCTTTCGTCCAGCTCTTTATTAAGCGACTTGGCCAGCGCGGGACTGGCACCGGATGTGGTAACCGAAATAAGCAACGGCCCCTTGCGCGTGACGGCTGGAGTAATAAAGCTGCCGCTTTCATAATCGTCCGCTATATTGGATAAGATACCGAGCCTGTCCGCCTCAGCCGCAAGACCGGCATTAAGCGCACGATCGTCGGTCGCCGCTATCAAGAGCCAGGCCCCCTCTAGATCGCCCGGCGCATAAGGACGGCTCCGCCAGAGGAAGCGGCCGGAAGCGGCCCAAGCCTCAATCCCCTGCGTCACAACGGGACTGATCAATTCAATTCGGTCAGCACCTGACTCCATAAGCCCTTTAAGCTTGCGCTCGGCCACCTTGCCTCCGCCAATAATGATGCAAAGCTTGCCGGACAACCTTAATGCTACGGGGTAGAACCCCCCTGCCGTATTGCCTTCCATGCCGGAGCCCTCCCTTTCCTGTTGCCGCTAGTGGAATGAAGAAAATGAGTTCGTCATCAAATTCAAGAGAAGCATACAAAAGGCAATGATATAAAGCTTGGCCATTTGATGGCCGGGCCGATCTTTCACGGCCCGTTGGTACACGTAGGCAATATACATGACAAGGGAAGCGAAGGAGGTCAGCACCTTCCAATCCAGCAGCAGCATCGCCCTGCCTTCCACGATCAGTGACACGGTCGCAATCGCGAGCGACATGGCAAGCAGGGGAACACCGATGATGACGGCACGGTCGGCATAGCGCTCGATGGTATCCAGACTGGGATATCTGCGTACGACTTGTGACCATCGCTTGCGCTTGAGCCGGTGATGCAGGAACAGGTACATTCCCGCCAGCAGCGCCCCGATCGTAAGCGAGACATAAGCGCATAATACGAGGCTGATATGAACAATCAGCAGCTCTCTTGTCGCCTGCCACGGCTCGTAGGACGTGCCACCGCCCATTCCACTGTATAAGTTAAGAGCAAGAACCGCGAAGCTGACCACGTTGGCGAAAAACACAATATAATCAATATGAAAAAAACGACTGATGACCAGGGACACCGTGGCGAGCAGCCATGAGAACGCCAGCCAATATAGGAAGGTGTTCTGGTCGGGATGACTCAAGTACAGCTTCGCTATCAAGTAGCCAGTCTGTAATATCCATACAAAAACAAGCAGCCCTGTGCCTATCCGCTTCGCTTTCCGACTTGCATGCATAAAGTCGGAAAAGTAAAACAGCAGGCTCAGGGCGTAAATATAAAGTATCGCGTCGTACATCCAGTTAGCCGTTTCCATAGCTCCTCCACTTCACAGCCTTTCACGGAATGACAGGCGAAAACCTCGATATCAAAGTGATGAGCCCGTTATGGTCGTGCAAATGCCGGTGCTGCGTGGGAATGAATGAGTTTTGGTTGTACAGCAGCAGGCGCAGGCTCCTGGGCCACAGCCATCTCCTGCTCACGAGACTGTTCAAGCTCGTTCTCAAGTGCGAACAGCTTCACGAACATGTTCATCGCTTCATCAGCCTTTTTCTCGCCGGCCATCTCCTTAATACGAAGAATCGGATCCTGCATCATTTGATTCACGATGCTTTTGGTCAGCTTGCGAATGACCTTCAGCTCATGCTCGTCCAGATCGGGCAACTTGTTTGACAGGCTGTTCATGGTATCCTCATGGATCTCCGCAGACTTTGTCTGCAGGGCCCGGATAAGCGGCACGACGCCGAGCGTCTTATACCAATTATCGAACAGCTTGATTTCCTCTTCAATCATCACTTTAATCTTCGCAGCCTCCTGACGCCTCTGCTCCAGATTGCTCTGTACAATACCTTCCAGATCATCGATATCATAAAGAAATACGTTCTCTACTGCTGCAATTGTCGGATCCAGATCCCGAGGCACTGCAATATCAATCATGAAGAGCGGCCGAGATTTACGACGTTGCATGGCAACAGACACCTGATCCCGCAAAAGTACGTATCCATTTGATCCTGTTGAGCTAATTATAATGTCTACTTCATGAAGCTTCTTAACCGCCTCGTCCATGGAACAAGGAACGCCGTTGAACTTGTCCGCCAACGCTGCAGCACGCTCGAACGTACGGTTCACGACCAATACGCGGTCCGCCCCGTTCGCATACAGATGTTTTGCTGTAAGCTCTCCGGTCTCGCCTGCTCCAATCACCATCACAGTCTTTTTGTTAAATTGGCCGAAAATTTGCTTGCCAAGCTCCACCGCCGCATAGCTGACCGATACGGCTGTCTCGCCAATCATCGTCTCCGAGTGAGCTCGCTTAGCCATCGTTACAGCTTGCTTGAAGAGCATGTTGAAGATGGTGCCCGTCTTCTTCTCATCTTGCGCCAGCAAGAAGGCGCTCTTCACTTGGCCCAAGATTTGAGTCTCGCCAATGACCATGGAATCCAGTCCGCTTGTAACCCGGAACAGATGCTCAATAGCCTTGCCATCCTCGTACATATATAAATGATTCGTGAAATCGGCACGAGGCAGATTGAACCATTTCTCCATAAAACTTCGGATATAATGACCGCACAAATGATGGCGATCCACTACGGCATACATCTCGGTACGATTGCACGTAGCCACAATGACACATTCCATAATGCTCTTGGTTTCCATGAGGCCCTTCAGCGCGGCCGGCAGCTCATGCTCGGCAAACGTAAACTTCTCCCTCACTTCTACAGGAGCTGTCCTATAATTCAGACCTACTACGATAATGTGCATGCGCGATCTCCTGCTCCCTTCTAATGCCAGTCCATCCCTTGATGTTATCGAATAGTATAGCATAGTTCGACATTCATATTGGGTTCATTTATGAATAATGTTTGAAAAATACATTCACAGTATACCCTGATTTCACAAAGAAATAACCATGGAATGGCTCCATGGTTATCCCCGTATCATACAATAATGAGCTCTTACACTAGCTCGATTTGTTTCATTTTTGGATCTTCGACTTGCAGCTCGCCCATGCCGCGAACCAGCTTCTTCGCGTGGGTCGTCTTTGGCTTAAGCACCGTCAGCATGTAATCAATCGCGAGCTGAGGATCAACAGTTTCACCGCAGGTATAGCAGTCAAGCGCAGCAAAGCCTCTCTCAGGGTACGTATGAATCGAGAGGTGACTCTCCGACAGCAGCACGAGTACCGTAGCGCCTTGAGGTTCAAATTGTTTGGATTGTACCGACAATACCGTTGCGCCGCAAGCTTCAGCAGCCTCTACCATGTGAGATTGCAAAAATTCAGCGCTGTTCAGCAATTCAAAATCTACACCCCAAGCATCAACAGCAACGTGTCTTCCGAAAGTTGAGTATTCCATCTTCCGGTTCCCCCTTCCTAGGAATAAAATGTTTAAAAAATTTCATCCGCTAGGACCTACGTCATTCACTTCCCGAGGGATTAATCTCTCGCAACATAACTATGTCCTGAGTGAATCCTGGTTCCTAATATTGTGGAGCAACAATGTTTTCAACGAGAATAAAAATAACATCTATCCGCGAGAAATGCAATAGTTTTTTTTGCGAAGCCTCCAATTTGAGGCCATCGCATTGGATCACGTTTCACTTTATGTTCCTCTGGCTTGTCCTGAAACTACCTTTAGAAAAAAAGAGAAGCCGGCTTGCCGGCCCCTCTTTCTCACCTGGGACATTCCCGTCAGCTCCTATGCTTCAAGCACGAACAGCTTGTGCGTGAGCTCCGTCAGCCTCTGGTCAATGGTGGCAATTTCGGCGCGATCGGCTGTCTGGTTGCGCAGATCCAGCAACTCGTTCACAGCGCCCTGAACCAATCCGATCTCCCGTTCGATGAGTCGACTGTTGAATACACGCTCCAGTTGACCAAGCGTATCCTTGTGTTCAAACACAATCCGCTCGCCAGCTTCAGAACTTTCCACAATCTTCTGAACGGTGCCGCTCCTATAGTGATAGATCATCGTATAATGGCTGTAAATGCGATTGACGATCGCGTTGCCTCGGAAAGAGGATACCGCTTTGCGAAGTGCGTTGGTCAGCTTAGGCTCTACAAGACGGCAAGAAAGCTCGCAAACGTAATAGTCTTGCCTGCGCTCGAAAGTCAGTCGGACTTCTTCCCTCCCTGCGATATCGTGAAGAAGGAGTTCCTGATTGCCGTTATCAAGTACCAGTACCTGCATGCGCAGCTGCTGATCCTCCATAAAAGCGATGAACCTTGTCATTTCTTCTTGATTTAACTGCAGTTTGGCATTTACATACTCTGTGGCTAGCCGCTTAGCCATAAAAATCTCCTCAATTCTTTGAGACCCCACCGGCTTCGGCCAGTAGCAGCCTTTTCAGCATTGCTTATGTTTATTATACGTGATCTATCGCTTTTATTCCTGCCATCCAGTCTTCATATTTGCGCATATTCCAAGAAAAATCGGAAGATTCCAGAAGGAATCGCAACAATTGCACTGTATTCTCTAAATTATAGAAGAACTTGCGGCGCTTTCTGCCTTATGTGGCGATCGCTTCGTTAATGACGTCCCAAAGTTGCTCGCGGCCAAGCCCTGTCTCGGAGGAGAAGAGCACGATGGAATCGCGGGGATCTGCTTCAAGCGTTGTTTTGATCATCTTGATATGCTTGTCCCACTTCGATCGTGGAATTTTGTCAGCTTTGGTCGCCACGATGCATGTCGGAATCTCAAAATGCTTGAGCCAGTTGTACATTAGCACATCATCCTTGGACGGCTCATGGCGAATATCGATTACCAGCAGCTGCAGCTTATGCGGCTCACGTGCCTGCAGATAGGTTTCGATCATTTCACCAAATTTTTCACGCTGCGTCTTGGATACTTTCGCATATCCGTAACCCGGGAAGTCGACCAGATAGATCATGTCATTAACCCGGTAGTAATTAAGCTGCTGGGTCTTGCCCGGCTGCGAGCTCGTTCTTGCCAAGTTTTTGCGCATAATAAGTTTATTAATCAGAGATGATTTCCCGACGTTGGAACGCCCCGCCAGAGCAATCTCTGGCAAGGCATCCTCCGGATATTGCTCCGGTCTGACTGCGCTAATAATAAATTGTACGTCCATAATTTTCATGAAATTGTTGTCCCTGCTTTCTCTTCATTTGCCGCCGGCAGCAAAGCATGCTGGAGCACTTCGTCCATATGGCTTACAGGCACGAAGGTCAGCTCGCTGCGTATGCTGTCCGGGATATCGCGCAGATCGCGCTCATTGTCTTTGGGCAACAGTATTTTCTTTATGCCAGCACGATGTGCAGCCAGCGATTTCTCTTTTAATCCACCGATCGGCAGCACACGGCCTCTCAGCGTAATCTCGCCCGTCATCGCTACTTCCTTGTCGACATAGCGATTCGTAAGCGCCGATATTAGAGCTGTTGCAATCGTGATGCCGGCAGAGGGACCATCCTTCGGTATCGCGCCTTCCGGAATGTGAATATGAATATCGTTTTTCTCATGGAATTGCGAATCGATGCCAAGCTGCTCCGCCTTGGAACGCGTAAAGCTGAATGCGGCTTGCGCCGATTCCTTCATCACATCGCCCAGTTTCCCTGTCAACGTTAGCTTACCACTTCCCGGCATCACCGTCACTTCTATGACAAGCGTATCTCCACCCACTTCGGTCCAAGCCAGACCCGTAACTGCGCCAATCTGGTTCTCGCTTTCGGCAAGGCCGTATCTGAATTTGGGCGGACCGATCCATTCTTTGATCCGTTCGACATCTACCGTAAGAGGAACCGCAGATTCCCGATTTTCGTCGGATACAAAATATTTGGCCGCCTTCCGGCATACTGCCGCAATTTGCTGCTCCAAATTCCGTACGCCTGACTCCCTCGTATACTCCCGAACAAGAAGCTGCAGCGCCTCATCCGTCACTTCAAGCTGTTCTTCAGCAAGACCATGCTCCCGCTTCTGCTTAGGCAGCAAGTAACGAACGGCAATCTGATACTTCTCGATCTCTGTATAGCCCGGAATATAGAGTACTTCCATTCGATCCAGCAGCGGACGTGGAATATTGTGAAGCGCATTGGCTGTCGTCACGAACATGACGTTCGAGAGATCAAATGGCACCTCGATGTAATGGTCGCTGAACGTGCTGTTCTGCTCCGGATCGAGCACCTCCAGCAGGGCCGAAGAAGGATCGCCGCGGAAGTCGGATGCCATCTTGTCGATTTCATCCAGCAGAAATACGGGATTAAGACTGCCCGCCGTCTTCATGCCTTGCATGATGCGGCCAGGCATCGCTCCTACATATGTACGGCGGTGTCCACGGATTTCCGCTTCGTCCCTCACGCCGCCAAGCGAGATGCGGACGAACTTACGGCCCAGCGACTTGGCAACCGAGCGAGCAAGCGATGTCTTGCCGACACCAGGAGGCCCTACAAAGCATAGAATCGGCCCCTTCAGCTTCTTTACCAGCTGCTGGACGGCCAAATACTCCAACACGCGCTCCTTCGGCTTCTCGAGGCCGTAGTGGTCATCGTTCAAAATCTCTTCTGCTTTGGCAATGCTAAGATCGTCTTCGGTCAATGTGCTCCACGGCAATGCAAGTAGCCAATCGATATAATTGCGGATGACGCCTCCCTCAGCAGAGGAGGGCGGCATTTTCTCCAGACGGTCAATCTCTTTGTTAACCTTCTCCATCACGCTCTCAGGCACGCCTGCTTCCGTCAACTGCGTACGAAGCTCTTCCGCTTCGCCAGCGCGCCCTTCCTTGTCGCCGAGCTCCTTCTGAATCGCCTTCATTTGCTCTCGCAAATAATATTCCTTCTGCGTCTTCTCCATCTGCTTCTTGACGCGCTGGTTGATCTGGCGCTCCAGCTCCAGCACTTCGCGCTCATTGTTGAGCAGATCTAGCAGACGCTCCAGCCTTGCCGCCACATCGATCGTCTCCAGGATATCTTGCTTATCCTTGATCTTAAGCGACAGATGGCTCGTAATGACATCGGCAAGCCTGCCTGGCTCATCAATGTCAGACACGGCCGCATACGTCTCCGGCGTTACTTTCTTGGATAAGGAAATATAATGCTCGAACTGGCTCAGCACCGTCCGCATTAACGCGCCCACTTCAGGATCGTCTGTCTCCTGCTCCGGAAGCTCCTTTGCCAGCACTTCATAGAATTGATCGTTCTCGACATAGCTTAGCACTTCCGCCCGCACGACGCCTTCCACAAGCACGCGGATCGTCCCATTGGGAAGCTTGAGCATCTGCCTGACTTTCGCTATGGTCCCAATTTTATAAATATCCTCTTCGGTCGGATCTTCAATGTTCACTTCCGACTGCGAGCAAAGCAGGATCATATGATCCTCAACCATCGCCCTCTCCAGCGCGCGAACCGATTTGTCCCTGCCCACATCCAAGTGGAGCACCATGCTGGGATACACGAGAAGCCCTCTAAGCGGAAGCAAGGGCAGACGACGACCTTTCGATTTGCCAGGTCCCATGCCAGCACCTCCATTCATTAACATCATACCTTATTTTATCATTCAGCTGAATCAGCCTGCAAATACGGAACGTTCGTGGAGATAAAAGTATCAGCTCCAAACGGTTTCTCAGGTTGTTCTTCCGCCCGAACTGACTGTGGGAATACAAGATCAAATACCTCTTCCACCTTATCTACAGGGATAACCTTCAGACCGTCCAAATTCGCAAAGATCGCCTGCCAGTTCTCTTTTGGAATGACAACTTGAACCGCACCAGCCTGGAATGCTGCCTCCACCTTGGCCAAAACACCGCCAACCGGCTTCACATTGCCATGTATGCCTACTTCACCTGTCATGGCCAGCTTATTGTCAATAGGCACGCCTGTAATGGCAGACGTGATAGCCGTAGCCATCGCAATCCCGGCAGAAGGTCCGTCGATTGGCGTACCGCCCGGGAAGTTGATATGCAGATCATAATCCTGTGGACGAAGCCCAATACGCCTAAGTACAGTCAGCACATTTTCCACCGAGCCCTTAGCCATACTCTTCCTGCGCAGCGTGCGCGAGCCCCCGCCAAGCTCTTCTTCATCCACAACTCCTGTAATCGTGAACTGCCCTTTTCCCTTCAGCGCTTCTATCGCACTAACTTCAATCTCCAGGAGCGTTCCCATATTAGGGCCATACACAGCCAGACCGTTCACGAAGCCAACCTGGGGTGCGCTTGGCACCTTGCGGTCCGGACGCGGCGGAATCTGGCTGCTGTTAACGACCCATTCAATATCGGATGCCGATATTTCATCACGCTTCTCCGAGAGAGCCACACCTGCTGCCAATTGAATGACATTGACCGCTTCTCTACCGTTGGTTGCATAGCGTTTTACCACATCGATCGCATCCGGACATGGTCCGAATCCGATTTTCTTTACCGCGTTCTCCGCTACCAAGGCAATCTCCTCCGCAAGCAGCGGCCGGAAGAAAACTTCCATGCAGCGCGATCGGATCGCAGGTGGAATTTCCTGCGGTGAACGCGTCGTCGCTCCTACCAGACGGAAATCCGCCGGCAAGCCATTCTGAAAGATATCATGAATGTAGAGCGGAATATTGGCATCTTCCGAATTGTAATAAGCGCTCTCCAAAAACACCTTCCGGTCTTCAAGCACTTTTAACAGCTTATTCATCTGAACGGGATGCAATTCACCAATCTCATCGATAAACAGGATACCCCCATGCGCTTTCGTTACCGCACCCGGCTTCGGCTGAGGAATACCTGCAACTCCCATCGCTCCCGCACCTTGATAGATGGGATCATGAACCGAGCCGATGAGCGGATCAGCAATACCTCTTTCATCGAAGCGCGCTGTGGTCGCGTCAATTTCCGTAAACTTCGCTTCCGGCAAAAACGGAGACGAAGGATTTTTCTTTGCTTCCTCCAGTACGACACGAGCCGCTGCCGTCTTGCCTACACCCGGCGGGCCATAGATGATGACATGTTGCGGATTCGCACTGCAAAGCGCCGCCTTGAGCGCCCTGAGGCCATCACGCTGTCCGATAATATCGCCCATCGTCTGTGGTCTCGTCTTTTCAGCCAGCGGTTTTGTAAGTGAGACCGATCTCAGCTTCCTGAGTTTATCCATCTCCTTCTTCGATTCGCGATCTACCGCAGAGCGGTTCGTCTTCTGATTCCGAAGCAAATTCCAGAAATACAGACCAATGACAACCGCAAAAAACACTTGAACCAACATTAATACAAGACTTAAATTCATTTCTCACCCGCTCCTTCCAAGCGCAAACGTAAGACGGCGGTTATTGGCGTACTGCGCGATTGCTGATGTTCGTCCGTCAAAATTATCCGTATTAAGTCAGTATTGCCTCTTGCCTTTCGGAATAATCGCCCTGTCGGATGGAAAATAGCAATTTCAATGGGGAGATGAGGAGGGTGGCCAGCACAAAAAGGCACTCTCCCTCGTACAACTCCCCCTGACCTTTCTTGCCCTTAATGAATATCTTGTCAGTATCGACAGGAAAGGGGGAGATTCATTGAGCGAGACACACAATGAAGCGCATGCTATGGGCCAAGGAGGGAATCCGGGCAAGGAAGACGCGAACGGCGCTGCAGGCACAGACGGACAAGCTACTCGTTCCCAGGATACCGTCAATGAACGTGATGGTGAAAAAGGCAAGGGTGCTTCATCAAACGTCGGAGATCAGGATGCGCTTGCTTTCTATGCCGCGGGGCTAGACTGGCCGAGCGGCTTGGCATGGCTGTTTAATGAAATGATCACATCCTACAAAAACAAGAAGCACAAGCCATAAATGCAGCCTCGATGAACGAGCTTGGCAAAGTTTGAAGAGTAGTAGGTCAAATGCTTATGGCGGTCATAGCCGTTTACAGGGGATAAGGCGGCTTAAGAGGACAAGCCCTCCATATTACGTATGTGGACAATTATGCTCTATTCGTTGACCATTATAGCTTCATCGAAAAAAGACTCTGCCCTGCAACAGGGTAGAGTCTCCTTCGTCATTTCACACTTAAGCATGAGCATGGTTTTTGCGGCCCGGAATTTCACCAGTAGCCTCAAAAACACGCACGATTTCATCGATTTCTTTTTTCAATTCGTTGAGCAATTCTGCCTCCGGCACTTTCCGGATCATCTCTCCGTAACGGAACAGCATACCCTCACCGCGAGCGCCGGCAATGCCGATATCCGCTTCGCGCGCTTCACCAGGACCGTTCACTGCGCAACCAAGCACAGATACTTTGATCGGTACTTTAATTTTAGAAATATAGTCCTCTACTTCATTGGCAATGGAGAACAAGTCGATATCAAGACGGCCGCAAGTCGGGCAAGATACGAGTGTTGCCGCATTGGTAATGAGACCGAACGTCTTCAGAAGCTCTCTGGCAACCTTGACTTCCTCTACTGGGTCAGCGCTTAGGCTGATGCGAACCGTATTGCCAATGCCCAAAGCCAGCAACGCGCCAATACCCGCAGAGCTCTTGATCGTGCCAGTATGGAGCGTGCCTGCCTCTGTAATGCCAAGATGAAGCGGATATTTGATCTTCTCCGCAGCCATGCTGTACGCGGCGATCGCCATTGGCACATCGGATGCTTTGAGCGACACGATAATATCGTGGAAGTCAAGCTCCTCTAGAATGCCGATATGAAACAAAGCGCTCTCAACCATCGCCTCCGGCGTTGGATAGCCGTATTTCTCCAGCAGATGATTCTCAAGCGAGCCTGCGTTAACTCCGATTCGAATCGGAATGCCCTTATCTTTGCAGGCCTTGACGACAGCTTCGACTTTCTCGCGACGACCGATATTGCCCGGATTAATTCTAACTTTATCAATACCATTCTCTATTGCCGCAAGCGCGAGCCTGTAATCAAAATGAATGTCCGCGACTAACGGAATATGAATGCGTTTCTTTATTTCTTTAATAGCATCCGCGGCTTCCTTGTTGTTCACGGTCACGCGTACGATCTGACAGCCCGCTTCCTCCAGCCGGAGAATCTCTGCGACGGTTGCTTCCACATCGGCCGTCTTGGTTGTGCACATGCTTTGAATAATAACTTCATTGCTGCCGCCGATCGTCAGATCTCCAACCTTCACCGCAACTGTGTCCTGACGCAAATACATAAGTGATCTCTCCCATCAAACGTATAAGACCTACGAGCCTCCGGTAAACATGTCCATTCATCGTTACCGATTTGGTAGATGAATGGAATAACGAATCATTTATATTATCTTATATTAAAACACGAAAGTCCACCCCATGACCGAGCGCGAACGCCTAATTGCCATGGGGTGGAACGGGTTATGTTACATATGGTTTAGGCGCTTTCTTCCTTCTTCTTGCCCTTCTTGGCGGTCAGTTCAGGCATAATTTTATCCTGAACCGATTGCTCGGTAATAAGGCATGTGCTGACGTCGTCGCGTGACGGCACCTCATACATCACCTCAAGCATAATCCCTTCGATAATGGCACGCAGACCGCGGGCGCCTGTATTGCGCTTGATCGCTTCCTTCGCGATAGCATCGAGTGCCGCCGGCTCGAAGTCCAGCTTCACGTTGTCCATCTCCAGAAGCTTCTGGTACTGCTTAACAAGAGCGTTTTTCGGCTCGGACAGAATCCGAACGAGTGCCTGCTCATCAAGCGGCTCCAATGTGGAGATGACTGGAAGACGTCCGACAAATTCCGGGATCAAACCGAACTTCAACAGATCTTCCGGCAATACCATGGACAGATATTCACCCGGCTTCAGATCTTTTTGAGGCTCTCCGGAAGAATTAAATCCGATTACTTTTTTGCCGATACGACGCTTGATCAACTGCTCGAGGCCGTCGAATGCACCGCCGCAGATGAACAGGATGTTCGTCGTGTCGATCTGAATGAACTCTTGATGCGGATGCTTGCGGCCGCCTTGCGGTGGTACGGAAGCGACCGTGCCTTCCAATATTTTCAGGAGGGCTTGCTGCACGCCTTCACCGGATACGTCGCGCGTAATGGACGGATTCTCCGACTTGCGAGCTACCTTGTCGATCTCATCGATATAGATAATGCCGCGCTCCGCCTTCTCCACGTCATAGTCTGCTGCTTGAATCAGCTTAAGCAGAATATTCTCGACGTCTTCGCCGACATAGCCTGCTTCTGTAAGCGAAGTGGCGTCCGCGATTGCGAAAGGCACGTTCAAAATCTTGGCCATCGTCTGAGCCAGAAGCGTCTTGCCGGAACCTGTAGGTCCCAGAAGCAAAATATTGCTCTTCTGAAGCTCGACATCTTCAATCTTGCTGCCGGAATTAATGCGCTTGTAGTGGTTGTATACCGCAACAGACAGCGACTTCTTCGCAAACTCCTGCCCGATAACGTAAGAATCCAGAATCGCGCGGATATCCTTCGGTTTCGGAATATCTTTCAGATCGAGCTCTTCTTCATTGCCGAGCTCCTCTTCTACGATCTCGGTACACAACTCGATGCATTCATCGCATATATATACGCCAGGACCGGCTACCAGCTTGCGCACCTGATCCTGGGATTTTCCGCAGAACGAGCATTTCAATTGGCCTTTCTCGTCATTGAACTTAAACATGCACTCACCCCTTCTTATAAGTCGTCGTCAATTACACAAGTCCCGGCGAAGTAATGACCTTATCGATCAAACCATAGGCCAAAGCTTCTTCCGCACTCATGAAATAGTCGCGGTCAGTATCGCGGTCAATCTTCTCGTACGGTTGTCCGGTACGATCGACATAAATTTGATTCAGCTTCTGTTTCGTTTTCAGAATCCAGTCCGCGTGAATCTTAATGTCTGTCGCTTGCCCCCGCACGCCGCCAAGCGGCTGGTGAATCATAACTTCGGCGTTAGGCAACGCGAATCGCTTGCCTTTGGCGCCTGCCGTAAGCAGCAATGAACCCATACTTGCCGCCATGCCCATGCAAATCGTGGACACATCCGGCTTGATGTATTGCATTGTATCAAATATCGCCATGCCTGACGTTACAGAGCCGCCAGGGGAGTTAATGTATAGATGAATGTCCTTCTCTGGATCGTCGGCCGCCAGGAAAAGCAGCTGGGCGATAACAGAGTTCGCGACGTCATCATCAATAGCGCTTCCGAGAAAAATAATGCGATCCTTCAGCAACCGGGAGTAGATATCATAGGATCGTTCTCCGCGATTCGTCTGTTCAACTACGATCGGTACCAGATTCATGCGACCAACCTCTTTTCGTTTTGGAGTGTATGTTGCTCACTCATTGTATCACGTACTTGTTTTGATGTCATTTTCCAATACTACAGTATACGACGACGGTGAAACGATATGTATGCGGATTGCCCGCAAATGCAAGGGTTGAAACCAATATGTAGGGTAAAAATAAGGCACGTATTATACACGCGCCTTATCTTTGGTTCTTCTTATTCTTCTATACCAGCCAAAGCCGGGGATGTCTTATACCGTCTTGCTGTTGTCAAGAAGGAACTTGATCGTCTTGCGAAGCAAGATATCTTCTTGAAGATTGCTGATGTTGCCGTTCTTCTCGAAGATGTCGCGCAGTTCTTCTGCAGGACGATTGTATTGCGTAGACAGCTTCTCAAGCTCTTCTGTCAATTCAGCATCGGAAGCCTCGAATCCTTCTACGCTAGCAATCGCTTCAAGCACCAGGTTGTTGCGAACGCGTTTCTCTGCGTCGGAACGCATTTGGCCGCGAAGCACTTCTTCTGTTTGGCCGGAGAATTGGTAGTACAGGTCAAGGTTCATGCCTTGCATACGCAGGCGGTTTTCGAAATCCTTCACCATGTAGTCCGTTTCCGTGTCGATCATCGCTTCAGGAATTTCCACTTCAGCCGCTGCAGTCGCTTTGTCTACGACAGCTACTTCGCGAGCTTGCTCCGCTTCTTTTTCCTTGCGCTCTTTCAGATTGCTAACGAGATCTTGCTTGTACTCCTCAAGCGTGTCGAATTCGCTAACGTCTTTCGCGAACTCGTCGTCAAGTGCCGGCAAAGATTTGCGCTTAAGCTCATGCAGTTTCACTTTGAAAACAGCTTGCTTGCCTGCCAGGTGCTCAGCGTGGTAAGTCTCAGGGAACGTTACTTCAACGTCCTTGAAATCGCCAAGCTCCATGCCCACTACTTGCTCTTCAAAGCCTGGGATAAAGGAACCGGAACCAATCTCAAGGGAGTAGCGCTCGCTGAAGCCGCCCTCGAATTGCTCGCCGTCTACATATCCGTCGAAGTCGATTACGGAGATATCACCGTTTTGTGCAGGACCTTCCTCCACAACCGTCAGCTCGGCATGACGTCCTTGCAGACGCTCCAGTTCAGCTCCGATTTCTTCTTCAGTCACTTCTGCTTGAACCGCTTCAACTTCAAGGCCTTTGTACTCGCCAAGCTGAACTTCAGGCTTAACCGTTACTTTGGCATTGAATTTGAAGGATTGGCCCTTCGCGAATTGCGTTACGTCAATCTCCGGACGGTCAACCGGCTGAAGATCATTTTCTTTCACAACAGCTGTGTACACTTCAGGCAGCAAAATGTCGATTGCGTCCTGGTACAGGCTCTCTATGCCAAAACGGGATTCAAAAATGCCCCGCGGCACTTTGCCTTTGCGGAAGCCAGGTACGTTAACCTTTGCTACCACTTTCTTAAAGGCTTGGTCGAGTGCGACCGTTACTTTCTCAGCATCTACCTCGACGTCGATTGAGACGAGGTTCTTGTCTATTTTTTCCCAAGTTGCTTTCATTTTATGCCTTCCCCTCCAAAAATGCGCATGCATCACAAGTTTTCACGTTACATAAACCATTCCATTATAAACAAGATGGACAATTTTTTCAAGGTTAGCCTTCTTCGCCGTCTGCTTGGAGCTGCATGGCTACACCGCGAAGCGTTCTGCATGCTTGCTCATAACGGAACCTGAGGCTATCCGTAATGCCATATGTATCGCGTATATCGTCGTCATTCGCTGAGCCGTAGACCGTCAAATTCAGCGTCAAATGAAGCGCTGCTGCGTAGCAGTCAACCGTCTCGTCGTTGTCGTGCAGCATCCATCTGTAGGCGGATGTGCCGTACAAATATTCCAAACTTTCCTTCCACAGCTCTCTGGCAAAGTGGGGCAGCGTGGGATCATCGTTTTCGGCGATCGTCGCTGTCCTCTCCAATATGCGCCCGATCGGCTGCGGGAACTCTTCCAGCGTCAGCGGAGTCGCTTCAACCTCTACCTCCACCTGCTCATCCAAACGCTCAATGGACAGGGTGCCCGATGCTCCGCGCTTGCGCAAGCATTGCAGAGCTTTGAATTGGAGAAGCGGATGGAACGGTGCGCTCTTCAGCCAATCCAGTATGGTCTCTGTTACATTGCCGTCATCTATGTATGCTGCTCTCTCCAGTGCCAGCATTTGCTGATCCATCATGGGATGATGCTGCATGATATACATCACCTGATGGATGTAAGCTTCATCTTGAACAGGCGGTTTGAGCAACTGCTCACGCAGCGTCTCTTCTTCATTCCCGGCATCGTCCGTTCCGGGATCAGCGCCGCTGTCCGCAACGTCAGGAAAGGCCATCTCCAGCCAGTCCAGCAGACTGTCCCATTCCTCGTAATGCCGCTTCTCCTGCCCTTGGCATTGGAGAAGAAAGGTTAGAAGCTCTTTCGCTTCGCGGTATTGCTCCGCTTCCAGCATTCGGGTCAATTGAATCTGATATTGATCCAGCATGCTTGGAAATAAGTATACGTTGTCTTTACCCTCTGTGTGAGGATCTTGAGGAGTTGTAATGTTAACACCGCCTTCGAGTAACCCCTTTTTTTGGCTTCAGGAATCATCCTGCAATCTTGCGTACGATTATACCACGCCTGGTCGCAAGAAAAAAATGCCGAAGTTTTTTTGATAATATCTAAAAAATGTCTTGCAAAACCTCCAGCAGCCATGCTATATTATTACTCACGCGTCCCAGTAGCTCAGTCGGATAGAGCACTCGCCTTCTAAGCGAGTTGTCGGGGGTTCGAATCCCTCCTGGGACGCCATGAATGACACATACAGCTGCTTTGCGAAGTCGATTCCGGCTTGCTAAGCAGCTTTTTTTATACGAAAAATCCGGTTAGCTACAATAGCCGCAACTCCCGAGATAAAAAAACTCCAGGCAAGACAACGTATGCCGGGAGCTCAAATAAATTCTGCTTATATGTTACTCGCCAAGCGCAAAGCTGCGCAATTGCTCTACCTTCGCATCCGTAAGTTCGCCGCTGTTGTCGAAGACCAGGATGCTGCTCTCAGGAATATCCCATTGAATCGCAGGTACAAAATCGACCCGTTTCTGGAAGTCGCCCCAATGCTCCAGCTTCCACGTATCGCGCTCCGTTCCTCTGGCCACTATCCGATTATGCTGCAATTCCATGTCCTGCAAAGTAACGACAATTACCTTCACATCGACCTGCTCTTTCGTCAGCTCTGCGGCAGCAAGGACGTCCTCGATCCACTCCCGGTTTTTCAGCTCCGCTGTAAACGGCGAGATCATAAAAACGTTTTGCCCCGCAGCCAAGTTCTCAATACAGACATCCTTAGCCGTGTCATATTCCAAATCGCGCAAGTTCTTTTTATAGAAATCGGAATCGCGGTCTTTCGGGTCCAGCCCCTTCATCTCGAGAATAGCCTCTACGAATCTGCCGCCAATCGTATCCCGGTCAAGAAATGCCGCGGGCATAAATCGGCTAAGCTTCAAAGCGACCGTCGTCTTCCCCGTACCTGCTACTCCTACAAAAAACACCAGCTTTTGCATCCCATTCGCCCCCAAAACATTTTAGGACAAATTATAACATGGATGTCTCTCGAAGAGTATCCACTATATCCCTCTCCTCTCTCCATTAAAATAGTTCCATCGATTCAATATGACGCTTCGTATCGCTGGTTCCGCATTCATGCAGCAGCCGATAGATGCGACCAATAATGTCGTCGTATGCGCCGTTCAGCGCCTCGTCATTATTCGGCGAGAAAGGACTGCCTGCGAAGTGGAAGGTTTGTGCTTCATCCATCGATGCCAGCTCTTCAAACAGCTCCCTGAGCAGATTGACCTGGTCAGCATTCGTATAAATCTCCAGCTCATAGGCTGCCGCTCCTTGATCCTCTAGTATTTGCCCGGCCTGTACGGACACATAGAAGGTTTTGCTGCCTTCAAATCTTTCTTCATAACGATGCTCATCCATCATTCCATGCCCATTCCTTCCATTTTGAAATTGCCTCTCAGCACCATGCTGTCCCTCTTAGCTTCCCCCGTCGGACAGACATTATATCCCTTTTTTCAGCATATAACTGTTATGATCGCAACTGGAGTCCAGCATAGAGAGGAATGAGAAGGATGTGCGGAATTACCGGCTGGATGGATTGGAACAGCGACTTGACCAAAGAAAGCGACAATCTGGAGCGAATGACAGATACACTCGCCCCGCGCGGACCTGATGCGGCGGGTACCTGGATTACAACGCATTGCGCGCTTGGACATCGCCGCCTCTCCGTCATGGACCCGGAGAATGGCGCCCAGCCCATGATTCGGTATACGGGAGACGACAAATATGTGATCGTCTATAACGGAGAGCTATATAATGCTCCAGAGCTAAAGAAGGAGCTTCAGAGCCGAGGACGCTCCTTTACGACAACCTGCGACACGGAAGTGCTGCTTGTCGCCTTTATGGAGTGGGGAAGGGCATGCGTAGAACGGTTCAATGGCATATTCGCCTTTGCAATCTGGGATTCAACCGCGCAGGAACTGTTCCTTGCAAGAGACCGTCTGGGCGTCAAACCGCTGTTTTTCAGCCAGCGGGACGGCTTGTTTATTTTTGGCTCGGAGCCGAAAAGCATTCTAGAGCACTCGGCAGTGAAGGCGGAAGTGGATGCAGAAGGCTTAGCCGAAATCTTCGTCATCGGACCGGCGAGAACGCCAGGTCATGGCGTCTATAAAGGAATAAGCGAATTAAAACCGGGACAATGCATGGTCGTGAACCGGGCGGGCGTCAAAACGATTACGTACTGGCAGCTTAGGAGCGCCCCGCATGAGCATGATGTGCAACAAACAGCGGAGCATGTCGGAGAGTTGCTGGAGGACACGGTCATCCGCCAGCTTATTTCCGATGTGCCGGTATGCACGCTCCTGTCAGGCGGGCTGGATTCAAGCGCACTTACGACGCTGGCTGTTAATTATTACACTAAGAACGGGCAGGGCAACGTCCATACGTATTCGGTCGATTACCGAGACAACGACAAACATTTTAAGGCACATGCTTTCCAGCCGAATAGCGATGCACCCTGGATCGAACGAATGACCTCGCATCTCGGCACGATTCATCATCCGATTCAATTCGATACACCGGAGCTGGTCGCCGCGTTGCACAATGCCACGATAGCACGTGATTTGCCGGGCATGGCAGATGTGGACGCTTCCTTGCTGCTCTTCTGTCATGAGATCAAAAAAGGGGCGACTGTGGCCATCTCAGGAGAAGCGGCGGATGAAATATTCGGCGGCTATCCGTGGTTTCATCGGGAGGAGGCACTGAAGGCCGATACTTTCCCATGGTCACTCGCAACTGGGATGCGCGCGGATCTGTTGTCCCCTGATATCGCGGCCTGGATCAGGCCGGCTGAATATATCGGAGACCGATATGCCGATGCAGTTGCAGAAGTTCCACAATTGGATGGCGAGGATGAGACCCGTAGACGGATGCGCCGCATGTCTTATTTGAACATAACCCGGTTCATGCCTACGCTGCTAGACAGGAAAGATCGGATGAGCATGGCTGCCGGACTTGAAGTTCGCGTTCCCTTCTGCGACCACCGGTTGGTGGAATATGTGTGGAACATACCCTGGGAAATCAAGACGGCAGGCACCCGGGAGAAAGGGATTTTGCGCACAGCGCTGCAAGGCGCTCTCCCCGATGACGTCCTGTGGAGGAAGAAGAGCCCTTATCCGAAGACGCATAACCCAAACTATTTGGCTGCGGTCAAAGGCTTGCTGCTGGATGTATTAAACGATCCTACCTCTCCTCTGCTTCCCTTAATTAATGTGAAAAAGGTAAGGGAACTCGCAGAATCCGATTCCGCCAGCTCGAATCTCCCATGGTTCGGTCAGCTCATGTCCGGTCCCCAGCTTTTTGCCTATCTCTATCAAGTCAATGTGTGGCTGAAGCAGTATAAAGTTACAGTGGGATAGCGAGCAACTCCTGAACAGAAAATGGCGATGACAGGATTACCATCCTGAGCATCGCCATTTCTCATATTGCCTTATTCATTATGGATTCCGAGCTTCGTCATCAGCAGCTTCAAAGCCTCGCCTCGATGGCTGATAGCGCCCTTCTCTTCCTTGGACAGCTCTGCCATCCCTCTGCCAAGCTGAGGAAGCCAGAACAACGGGTCATAGCCGAAACCTCCGTCGCCATGCGGACGATCCGTTATAATGCCGTCAACGGTGCCCTCCGCTTCGATAAACTCACCTGTCGCGGGATCATACAGCGCGAGCGCGCATACGAATTGAGCGCGGCTGAGCGGTTTCGAGCCGTCACTTAGTTCAGGCTCCGCCAATGCAGCGCCAATCTGGCTCAGTTCCTGCAGCAGCTTCGCGTTATTAGCGGAATCAGCCGCCCCCTCACCCGCGTAACGTGCGGAATAGACGCCTGGTCTTCCTTCCAGCGCATCAACGCATAAGCCGGAGTCATCTGCCAAGGCAGGCACGCCCAGCGCGTCTCCAGTTGCCTTTGCCTTAAGCCGAGCGTTAGCCGCGAAAGTATCTCCATCCTCGACAATGTCAGGAATGGAAGGATAGTCGTGCAGACTGACAACAGCTTTCCCCAGCTTCTGGAGCGCATGAGCGAATTCCTTCACTTTGCCGGCGTTTTTGGTAGCCACGACTACGGTATCATGACCTTCAAGCCAGTTTCTCGTCATTTACTTAACCCCTATGCGAGCGGCAACTTCTCCCAGAACTTCACGCTGCTTCTCGATCAATTCGGCGATTCCAGCCTCACCAAGCGCAAGCAGCTCATTAAGTTCCTCACGCGAGAACGGCGCATCTTCGCCCGTTCCTTGCACTTCAACGAATTTGCCTTGACCCGTCATAACAACGTTCATATCAACCTTCGCCTTCGAATCCTCCTCGTAATTCAGATCGAGCAGCGCTCTTTCCTGAATAACGCCTACACTAACGGAAGCAAGAAAATCGCGAATCGGATATTTATTGAAGGAGACCGTCTTCGAAATATGATGCACCGCAAGAGCCAATGCCACGAAGGCGCCCGTAATGGACGTTGTACGCGTGCCGCCGTCGGCTTGAATCACATCGCAATCCAACGTAATCGTACGCTCGCCTAGCGCGCTCAGATCGACTACAGATCGCAGCGCTCTGCCAATAAGGCGTTGAATCTCCATCGTGCGTCCCGTGAGCTTGCCTCTGGCAGACTCGCGTTGATTACGCGAATGGGTTGCGCGCGGCAACATCGAATATTCTGCGTTAATCCAGCCTTTGCCTTGTCCCTTCATAAAAGGAGGCACACGTTCCTCAATGCTGGCCGTACAGATAACCTTCGTATCGCCTACCTCGATCAAGACCGAACCTTCTGCGTGTTTGTTTACATTCGTCGTAATCGATACCGGCCGAAGCTGGTTCGGCTCCCGGCTGTCATTTCTCATTTGATAAGCCTCCTGAATCATTCATCCATTTTCAACCCTTTCTATTCTAACAAAGTCATGAAAGGAATGCATCTAAAGGCGCAAATTACAGTGCTCCATGTGTCAAATTCCTATGAAAATAAAAAAGACTGACCCTTAGCGGCAACTGCTCCGCCGGGTCAGTCTTTTATTCGCTCACACCTATGTTTTACGATTTCAGCGCATTCACATGATGCGGTCTGCCTACTGGCTTACTATAGGAATTGTTGCTGTCGTCGACCAGGTTCGTCTCCCCATTAATTCGGATCTGGACCTGCGACGCATTCGTGCTCTCCGTCAGCGACAGGACGACAGCTTGCAGCATCTCGGATGGGATGAGCTGGCCTGTTACGTAAGCCTCGTCTTGCAGATCCACTACGAGAACGCCGTCTTTCTCTTCGATGTTCGTTACTGCCACATCGGGCAGTATGACACTTGTCAGCTTCTTCTTATCAAGCGGTCCTTCGATCAATTGCTCAAGTGCGGCGTGCGCCGTCGAATCTGAACGCTCGATAAGTCTGGTAACCGGCACATAATATTGCTCCTCATGCAGCGTCTCAGCGGAGAAATACAGGGTAACCGGATAGGAGCTTGTGATGTTCACGCCGTCCGCCTGCTCGATATTGATGCCGATCGTGCGCGTCAGCTCGCCTTGAATCGGGAAGCCCGCTACCGGCATCTCCTCAAGCGGCTCGCCCTCCACTTGAAGCTCTACACCTTGGATGCCGCTCATGGCCGTCAGCGTCCATGTAATCGCTTCGACGATAGCTCGCTCATCCTGCTCCGGGTAATCCGTGAACGCCTCGGACAAATTGATTTTAGCGATTTTGTGCTCCACATCGTAATCATAGGACAGCACCTGCGTACCTTGAGGGATGAGGGCACGGAAGTCTTCTGGCAGAAGGGAAGCGTAAGCGCCGCTGTCCACCATAATTTCCAATGCCTTCTGCGGTGCTGATTCCTTTTCAGTCAATGCTGCAGGCACCGTAACGGGTGCCAAATAGCCATTGCTGTCCTGCAAGTAGACCGTAAGCGTAGAGGCGGTTATGCCCTCAGCCGGAGCCTGTCCGGTAGGCTCGCTTTCACCCTCGATCCCATCGGTCTGCTCCACTTGTTGCGGCGGATCGATTGATTTGCTTGTTTGCTGTGAGAACAATCCGCATCCCGCGGTTAGAACGGGCAGTGCCATAAGGGCAACGTATGCGGTGCGGCGAATCCATTTTTTTTGAATCATGTAGATAATTCCTCCCCAATTGATTTTAGCCTGTCGGCTTTGTACAACTCCTCATTTGTAGTAATATGTATACGAGCCCTTCCCTGTTTTAGACCAGTTTTGTCCATAAAATCATGAGGGGGAACCACATTGAACGAGAACTCGAATACTTACAGCCTGAACAGCTCGAAAGTAGCTGCTGCAACGGATGAATGGCTCGCCAAACGAGGAGTGACCAAAGGGGATATTGCCGAGCTGGTGCTCTTCTTGCAGAAGGATTATTTTCCAGGTCTGACGGCGGATGATTGCCTGGAGCATGTGGATGCCGTATTGTCCAAGCGTGAGGTGCAGAACGCCGTGCTGACCGGGATCCAACTGGATATGCTTGCTGAGGAAGGCAAGCTGCTGCCTCCGCTGCAAGACATGATCAAGCATGATGAAGGCTTGTATGGCTGCGATGAAATATTGGCTTTGTCGATCGTGAACGTATACGGGAGCATCGGTTTTACGAACTTCGGCTATGTCGATAAATTAAAGCCAGGCATACTCGTCCGCCTGAACAGCAAAACCGACGGCGAAATCCATACTTTCCTCGATGATATTGTCGGTGCTATTGCCGCCTCCGCAGCAAGCCGCATCGCCCATCGCAGACAAGCCGAGCGCGAAGGCGTTACAACTCCGCCGCTCGACTAAGCCGCAAGTAAGAGGGGCCGCTCTCGCAGGTTATACAACCTTCGAAAGCGGCCCCTCTTTCCTATTCCTTAATGAAACCCCCTTCGACTTTTGCGCCGGTTGCCGTCTATCAGCAATCAACGCAAAGTCGAAGGGGTTGTGGCACAATTATTTTTTCATAATTTCAAGATTCTCTTTCCACTTAGTGCTCTTCCAGTCCAGCAGTTTTTGGTAGCCCAAACCTTGCGTATCCTTATCGGCCTTCTCGATAAGTGAAACCACTTCCGCGTCAGTCTTTGCGAAGACGATCTGAGATACAGCTTGCTTGTAGTAATCCGTCAGACGCTGCATAATAATGCCTTCTTCCGACGTTGGAACCGGCGTCAGATTGGAGAACTCCGTAATGTTTTTGGACGTCTTGAACGATATGGTCGTCTGACCGACTGTCGTCCAATCTTGCGCTTCCTCTGACAGCAATTGCTCACGCTTGCCTTTTGTCGTATCGATATAAACCGTATTGCCATACCAGTTGAATTCGCCGATTTTCAGCTCATCGTATTTTTTGAGATCGCGGTTGATGTAAGCATCATTCGGTACCGGCACACCGTCTAGTACGTCGTCATAGAACAGTCCCGGAGGACCAAAGAAGAATACGCGTTGACCTTCTTCGCTCGTTGCCCAGTTCATGTAAGCGAAGATCGCTTCAGGATCAGAAGCCTTGGTCGTAATGACGTTGACGTTCCAGCCAAGTGCATTGTAACCGGACGGGAACACCTGATTTCTATCTACGCCCGCCTTGTGTACTGGCCAGATCACATCATAACCCGCTTCTGGATCTTTGGCTTTAAGTGTGTTGTTCGCTTCGCGTCCAATGCCTTCAACTACGGCGTCGTATGCTGCGAATACAGCGACATTGCCCGCTCTTAGCTTCTCATTGATTTGGTCGCGGGTTTGCGTGAACATATCCTGGGATGTCAAGCCTTGACGGAACAGACGGCTCGTATAAAGCGCCGCTTCCTTGAAGGACTCATCCTGGAAGATGGAGACGATCTTGTCGCCTTGCGGTACGCCGAATATGCCGCCTGGCGAGATGTAATGAGGCGTATTCCCATTCGCCGCGCCGCTATACAGCATGCCAAGCAATTGCAGCTCGGAACCGTCGCGTACTTCACCCGCATCAAAAGGAATAATGTTCGGATGCTTTTCCTTCACTTGTTTCAAATAAGCTTCAAGGTCATCCCAAGTCTCAAGCGGAGGGGAGCCCAAATCTTTATGAATTTTCTTGTTGACGATGTAGGCCGCGTTGCCGTTGCCTTGGTCGCCGTTAATGTACCAGTTCGGAATTTGGTAAAGCTTGCCGTCGGCGCTGCGCAGCATGTTCAGCGTCTCTTCGCCGATCGCTGCAACAAACTCCGGATATTTCTCCAGATAAGGGTCAAGCGCAACCAGCTTGCCTGCGTCTACCAGACGCTCTACATCCTTACCTTTGTCCAGCACAATCGCATCCGGCAGTTCGTTGGATACGATCATGGAGTTCAGGCGCTGAGCTGCAGCACCATTGGACTGTATCGGCTCCATCTTGACACCGAGTGTATCAGTAATCCATTTGCCATGCGGACGCTCTTCCCAGGAAGGCGCTGTAAACCAGTCATAATGTACGTATTGCGTAAAGGTTACTGGTTTTACCTTGGAACGCGGATCCGTGGAAACTTCGCCGCCATCCCCTCCCTCATTAGGAGAACCTTGTTCATTGCCGCTTGGCGACGCCACCGGACTCGGCGATGGAGCCGGTTCATTTTTCTTCGAGCAAGCGCTAAGCACGAGGATGACGCTAAGCGCCAGTACGATAAGCGCTTGAAACGATTTTTTGCTGTTCATGGATCATTTGCCCCTCTCTTGATTATGTGCTACATGCTCATTATAAAATTGATAGCCGAGGCAAAAAATCGTCCCAATCAACGAAATGTGTACTAAATCAATGACGCTTTTTGCAAACGTTTACTCCCGTGAGTTTCCATCGTTCAACCCGTCTCGCCGCTATCCTTCTCCAGCTCCTCTACTGCAGGAATACGCAGCCGCACCGCCGTACCATGACCGATCATGCTGCGAATGGTAACGCCGTAAGACTGTCCGAAATGGAGTTTGATTCGCTGCTCTACATTTCGAATACCGTATCCGATGCCGTTGCCCGATTCACTGAAAATAGCCTTGATGGTTTCTTCCTTCATACCGAGGCCATTATCGCGGACCTCCATCACAATTTCCCCGTTATTCTCCGTAAAGAGGGCCACGTCGATCTCGATTTGATCATCGTACCAGGCGTGCTCCAGCACGTTCTCCACGAACGGCTGCAGAACAAATTTTACAGTCTTGTATTCCAGCAGCGATTCGTCAATGGTGAATCTGACGATAATCCGATCGGCGTATTTGATGTTCTGAATGCTAAGATAAGACTCTATAATTTCGATTTCCTTGCCAATCGGGATGAACATTTCCCCGCGATTCAAGGTCATTCGGTAGAACTTGGCGAGTGAGCGGATAATCTCATGAAGCTTCGTCAGCTCTCCAAGCTTTGCCATGCGGCTGATCGACGAGAATGTATTGTAAAGGAAATGAGGATTGATCTGTGCATGCAAAATTTGCAGCTCCGCTTCCTTCTTCTCCAGCTTGCTTATGTATATTTCGTTAATCTGGCTTTGAATGGTGGAAGCCATGTCGTTAAACGCTTCGGATATTTGCCTGAATTCATCATGGCCTTTGTACTTGATTCGCCGCTGGAGGTCTCCTTCCTTAAAAGCCTGCAAGGAGTGCACAAGCTTACCGAATCGCAGCGTAAATACTTTGGACGTAAAGATACTGATTAGAATAGCAACCAGCATACTGGATAAGCAGATTAAGATAACCGTATTTCTCATATGAAACGATTCCTTATGCAGCGATTCCAGCGGCACTAGAACCGCAATTCGGGCATTCATATTTCCTAGTGAAGATTCCAGCAGCATATTTCCATTGGCCTCGGCATGTATAAGCATTTTTTCGTCATATTGCTCCTCCGGAATGGAGCTCGAATACAGCAGCTTGTTATCTTCATCGACAACGACCAGCTTCATCCCTTCACCAAATGCACTGAAATCAAAGTCTTCGAATATATCCTTCAGTTTTACCGTTACTTTGATTAACCCGCTCTTGCCGATTCGTTCATAGTCAATGAGCGGCCTGACGAGTGATATATTCTGATATTCCTTGTCATTTGTGATCTGCTGCCAAATCATTCGGTCATAGGCCATATCCTGCATCTCTTGATACCATGGCTCATCCTGGATTCGTTCTGTATACCGAATGCCGAATTGCCGCTGTCCGTCACGCAGAAACTTCTCTTTCGCCTCATAATAGTATTCATCTACGGAAGGACGGTCCAAATATACGTCGAGCATCACCTGCACATTGGGCAACGCAGTGGCCATATCAAGCTTGGGCAATACGTACGTCGTCATAATCTGATGACGCTCATAGCCCAGAATATATCCCGACAAATAACGGGACAGCACTTGATCGTCGAAGACAGCATCCGAAGTCCGGATAATATCGGACATACGCATCTGTACGCTATTGGAGAATTGGCTAAGCGCCACCTTCAGATTATCTTTGGTCCGCTCTTCAATAGAATGCATCGTATAATAGTAGGAATAGCTGCCAATGACCAGCACCGGTATGAGCGCGAGCAGAATATAAGAGACTAATAGCTTATAACGAAGCGGGAAAAACCGTTTGGAACGGCGGTTCATGAGATCACCCTTGCTTTCTGTAGTCTCCCGGCGTCATGCCCGCATATTCGCGGAATGCCCGGCTAAAGTACGTCAAGCTCTTGTATCCGACTTGATCGGCTACTTCATACACTTTCAACTTATGATTGCGCAGCAGCTCCTTTGCCTTCTCCATCCTGCACATCGCCATATATTCATTAAAGCTGACACCCATCGTGACTTTGAACATATGACCAAGATGATTGGGCGAGTAGGCAAAATGGTTGGCCATCTCCTTCAGTGTTATCTCCTCCGATAGATGCTGCTTCACATACCCTGTAATCTCATCGAACAGGCGGTTGTTTCGGCTTTGCTTGCGTGTATAGACCATCTCCGATATTTCGAATAGCGTTCGCTGCAGCCAAGACTGAATATCATGCGCTGTCTCGAACTGATTGATCGTATCGAAGTAATCATTGCCCCAGCCAAGCAAGCTGTGGAAGCTTTCGTTCATTTGCTCCAAGTAATGCTCCAGCTTCATCACGATGTGCAGAGAGAAATGATAGACTCTGATCGGCTTCTTGAACGTCTTCACCAGTTGGAACAGTTCCTCCATGCAATCGCATATGCGAACCAATTGATAATTGACTGTCGCCGTAAACATCTGATCCAGAATGGAGTTCACATCCCGGACTTCCCTCGCCTCCGTCCACTTCGCCTCGCCTGGAAGAATAATTCGGTCCCTTCCAAGAAACATCTTGTAGCCGATCAGCTCGCGCGCTTGTCCGAATGAGGACACTAGCGAGCCACGATCCGTAACGGGATCGCCGAAACTGATGGTAGCCGTAAGCGGACCTCCCGATCTTACCTGATCGATCATACGATTCAGTTCATCGGCCATACCGATATCGGAGCCTGTATAGATCAGGCCAATACGGGCAGCCGACACCTTGCAATACAGACCAAGATTGCGCTTGTCGATATAATTCATGATCAGCTCCAGCGTATGATCCAACAGAATAGCGTGATCGCGCTCGGAATAACGGCTCGGCAGCACGCGATCCACTTCAATTAACACCGCGGCAGCAGCTGTCTTCGGAATGTTCACGGAATATTTCTGCAGAAAGGTATGCAGCGTCTGTTCGTCCATATCGCCCTCCAGCAGATGGAGCACGACATCATTGCGGATAAATTCGAAGGAGTCCATGCTTACGGCCTCCTCTTCCTTCATTGTGTCGAGTTCTGCCACAATACGACGCAAAATTTCAATTAATTCATCATCCTCAACGGGCTTGAGCAGATAAGCATCCGCTTTCATATCCAGCGCTTGCTTGGCATAGTCGAAATCCTGATAACCGCTAATGAACACTTTTTTCACATGGTTATTTTTTTGCTGGGCCAGCTTGGCTAGCTCCAGACCGCTCATAATGGGCATTTTGATATCGGTAATCAGAATATCCAGATGGTTCTGCTCGATGAATGACCATGCCGCAAGCGGCTTGTTCTCCCATCTCAACACCTCAATACCCAGCTCCGTCCATGGGATCAGCTGCCTCATGCCTTCCAAATCGTAATTTTCATCGTCCACGACGATAGCTTTGTACACAATTGACCCTCCCTCGTAAAACAGAAAAAAGCGAACCGGGATATACTGTTACCAGTATATCCCCGTTGCTCTCTGTTGTTAATGACCTATTGCAAGTTCTTCCAATCGTCTTTGTCCTGAAGAAGACTATTCCTTCAGCGATCCGATGAGCACACCTTTTACGAAGTAGCGCTGCAAGAACGGATAAACCACCAAAATCGGAAGCGTCGCAACCATCATCGTCGCCATTTGCAGCGCCTTGACCGTCACAGTCTGTGAGACAGCGCTTTGCGCATAGCTATTCAGGTTGTTGAGCAGATTCGCAGTTGTACCTGCGTTAATAATCTGAACAAGCAGCGTCTGCAGGGGAACCAAATTCTGATCGTTGATAAAGACAGCCGGAATGAACCAGTCGTTCCATAGGAATACCGCTGTGAACAAGCCGAGTGTCGCTAGTACCGGACCCGATACCGGAAGCACGATTCGGAAGAAAACACCGAAGTTCGAGCATCCATCGATTCTAGCTGATTCCTCGATGCCATCCGGCAGCTGGGTGAAGAACGTCCGGAATATAATCATATTATAGACGCTGACCATACCGTGCAGGATCAAGAAGAAAAACGTGTTGTACAGGTTTAAGCTGTATACGATGATAAAGTACGGAATAAGACCGCCGTTGAAAAACATCGTAAAGATGGCAAACAGCGTATAAAACTTTTTGAGCAGAATACCCTTTTTGGATAGCCCGTAAGCAAACAATGCCGTAAAGAACATGGACAACGCCGTTCCGAGCACCGTTCTCATAATCGTAATAAAATAGGCGCTGAAAATTTGTTTGTCCTTAAATACGATCTCGTAATTCTGCAGTGTGAAATCCCTCGGCCAGAACGTAATGCCTCCCAGCGCCGTATCCGAACCGCTGTTGAACGAGATGACGAATGAATTCCAGAACGGATAGAAGGTAACAAAAGCCAGAATCGTGAGCAGCGCATAGATCGTGCCGCGCAATGCCTTATCTGTATATGACAGCTTCAATGTCGCCACTCCTCATGATAGTTTCATCTTGATAACGTGAGCCGATTACCATAGACTCTCTCGCCCCAATTTGCGTGCAATCGCATTGGCTCCAATAAGAAGCACGATGCTAAGGAATGATTTGAATAGTCCAGCCGCAGTCGCGTATGAATAACGCTGGTTCATAATCCCCATCTGGTACACATACGTATCGAGCACATCTGCGACCGACATGACTATGCCGTTGTTCAGGTTGCGGGTAAGCATCATGATGTCCTCGAAGCCTGCGTTCAGCACGTTGCCGACACCGAGAATCAGGAAAATGATAATGACAGGCGCGATACCGGGAATCGTAATGGTAAAAATTTGTTTCCATCTGCTGGCGCCGTCGATTGCGGCCGCCTCATACAGGGACGGGTCGATGCCGACGATAGCCGCCAGATAGACGATAGAGCCGAAGCCGATCTCCTTCCATACGTTCGTGCCGATCAGAATCGACCAGAAGTAATTGGGGGACGACATCCAGTTAATCGGTGCGTCGATCAGCCCGAGAGCGAGCAGCACATTGTTCACTGCACCGTCATCTACCGCGAACATGGAGAATACAAAGCCGGAAATGACAACCCATGAAATAAAATGCGGAATATACGTAATCGTCTGGACAAAGCGTTTGAACAATACGCCGCCAATCTCGTTAAGCATTAAAGCCAGGATGATAGGAGCCGGGAATCCGATTGCCAGCTTCAATAAGCTGATCGCGAACGTATTGCGCATAATGCGCCAAAACTCCGGCGATTCAAAAAACATCTCAAAATGACGGAAACCAACCCATTCGCTCGCCCAAAAGCCCTTGAATAAATTGAACTCCTGGAACGACATCAGCACGCCCCACATCGGCCCGTAGCTGAATATCAACAGAAACAGGATAGCTGGCAAAATCATGAGTTGATAGTCCCATTGCCTCGCAAACCTTACCCAGAAGGAGGCTTTGTCCAGAGAAGCGTTAGGCTGCATGCTTGCTGAATTTTTCCTCTTGGCTACTCGATCTAACACCACTAACCACCTACTCATTCGTAATCTTGTGTATGGAATAATGTTATCTTAATCCGGGTACCCCTCCCCATACCAGAACACTAACTAACGATTGTTGTACAAAATCAACGGTGATCGTTGAACGGTGCTTTTTTATGGTTAAAAAGCGTCCCTGAAGCGGCAAAATCGCATAAAAAAGAAGCCCTCATACCGGTTTCGGCATCAAAGGGCTTCACTATCAAAACGTCTCATATACAAGAGCGGCACCGACTTCCCGGCTCCGAATTCTGCCTTCCCGCTCCAAATAATAAAGGTGCGCCAGCGTCTCGGACATCGCAAATCTGAGGTTATGGGGATTGTCTCGCAGCCGTACGCCGAACAGTGTCTCGCACAACGCGAAGGCTGTGCACGACTCATGCTTCAGCAGCTCAGCCATCCGGTCGAGCCTTCTGACATGATGACTAATCAGCTCGTCGATTCTACCTTGAAAATCCGTAAAGGGATCGCGGTGGCCTGGCAACGCCAAGGCGACATCGTAACTCTTCAATTGCTCCAGGCTGCCAAGGAATGCTTCCAGCGGGTCCTTCTCCTCTCCCGGCACAACGCTGATATTAGGCGTAATGTGCGGAAGCACTTGATCGCCGCATACCATCCAGCGAATATCCGGCTGATAGAAGCATACAGCCCCGTATGCATGACCCGGCGCGTCGATTAGCTCCCACTCCCAGTCACCCAGGACAAGCCGCTGGCCTGCTGCTATATACTCCACCTGCGGCTGCGGCGATACAAGCTCAATGAACCCATCCAGATTGCGTTCAATCCGATCCATGATCTCCCCAGGCATGCCGTGGTGAATGTACAGTTCGCGAAGGGCCTTCGGGAAGCCGCTTCCTTCTCCCCACAGCCGCATCGCATAAGCATGCGACCGTTCCGTTATACATACAGGCGCTCCCGATCGTTCCTGCATATATCCGGCCAGCCCGTAATGGTCGGGATGCTGATGAGTAATCATAATCCGCTTGATGTCTCCCCAGTCAAGACCCGTTTCCGCAAGCACATCCGTCCATAGCTCCTTCGCCTCCGGTGTGCCCAGTCCAGGATCGATGACCGTAACGCCCTCCCGCTCGGGAATGATATAGCTGTTGACCCATTTCAGCGAGAAAGGCAATGGCACCTTCACCTGAAGCCATCCATGCGCTAGTGTAGATATGTTCGTATTCATAATGCACTCCCTGCCATAATCATTCTCGGTGATTGTTCCTCATTATAATGGGTGCCGTCATAATTGCCGTATAGCTGTTCCAGTCGAAGCCCGCATACTTCATAGCGCTTCTCGAACCACTCAAGCGAATATAGCCGAACTCGCTCCAAGTATTGTCTGGCATGCTCCGGCTCATGCGGCTCGTAGACCGTAATCTCCTTCTGTACCCATCCGCCGGTGATCCAGCGTTTCTCCACAATCGACAGGCCGCATGAATCGTCGAACCGTTCAGAACGCGCCACCAGATTTTGTTCAACGTATACAGGATTCAAGAAATCGATCAAAAACGCGCCGCCCTTGCGCAGCACGCGCCGAATCTGCTGAATGACTCTCTCGTTATCCTCTTCAAGTGAAAAATAGCCAAACGACGTAAAGAGATTGAAGGTTGCATCAAACGACTCGTCTGCAAAAGGCAATTCTCTCATGTCCCCATCCTTCCATTTCACACGGTCATCACAATCATGAGCCCGCGCTTCCTCCAGAAGGGTATCGGACAAATCCACCCCTGTCACATTAAAGCCCGCTTCCGACAAAGCAAGCGAATGTCTGCCCATGCCGCAGCCGATATCTAGCACGCTGGCTTGCTCGGGCAGCGACAGCCACTTTGCCATCTTCCTGACTTCCTGATTCGCATGCTCCCAATCCCTGTGCCGATAGACGATCATATAATCTTTGCCAAAGCTTTGTTCATACCACGGTTTCATAGCTGTTCATTTGCTTCCTTTCGTCTGCCGAATGAGTAACGGCCATGATCATACCTTATCTTAGCATAAGTTTTGCCACGGGGCGCAAACTATGGAAGCTTGCCACGTCATACGTGCAAGCAATATGTTGCCCGGGAGGCGAGCGCCATGAATGAACGTATCCGGTTGTTATTCGCCGAAGCGGCGGATCTGAAAACCTATACACTCCGCAATAAAGACATGAGTATCGATATCGCGTACATCGCCCCGCTATGCGACGAGAAGATGGTCAGCGACTTTATTACCGTTCCCTTTACGAAGGAAGAAGTCTCTTATCGCAAACATCTTCATACGATACCGGAATACTTGAAGGTCGAAGACTCTGCCAGATGGCAAGACCTGCTGCTGCGCGGCAATGTCATGATTCGAGATAACGAAACTGGAGACATCTATTCTCTGTTTACAGGGGACGTCATCTGCAATGAAAGCCCGCAAACACAGGTTGAGAGCGCCATCCAAGGACCGCAGATCGCCCTGAGCGAAGACTTGAACAAATCGCTCAATCTCATTCGAACGATGTATCCCGTACCGGAGCTTGGCATAGAAGAGTATTCCGTTGGCTACATCTCGAAGACGCCTCTCCTAGTCTTGTTTGATCAACGGCATGTCGATCCATCCGTACTGGACAATGTCCGCTCGAAGCTTAGCAGCATTAGTGTGGATATGGTGCATGCCGCCGGAGAGCTGGAGAAGCTGCTGATCGGCAAGCGGCGTCATCTGTTCCCGACCGTTCTTATTACGGAGCGGCCAGACCGGATCGCCAGAGCGCTGGGCAAGGGAAAAGTCGTCGTCCTCATCAAAGGAAGCATGTTCGCCTTAATTATGCCCGCCTCCTTTTTCGACTTCATGCACGCGATCGAAGATAACTATGAAGCCTACTGGATGACTAGGGTCCTAATCATCATCCGGTACATGTCCATCGTGTTGACCATTACGCTGCCTGCCCTCTATATCGCAATTGTCTCCTATAATCCGGAGCTGTTCCGGGTGCAGCTTGCCTTCTCGATCGCAGCAAGCCGGTCGGCCGTGCCTTATCCGTCCTATATTGAAGTATTCATTATGCTGTTCATGATTGAGACGCTGATTGAGGCGAGCATTCGCCTGCCCCGATATATCGGATCGACAGCAACAACCGTCGGCGGTTTGATCCTGGGCCAAGCGGCGCAGCAAGCGGGTCTGGTCAGCAGCATTATGATCATTGTCACTTCGGTTGTCGCGATATCCAACTTCGTCATTCCGATCAACTCACTGTCGTTTTCCGTTCGCTTTCTCAAGTATCCCTTAATTGTTTCTTCCATTTTTTTCGGCATTACCGGTGTAGCGGTAGGACTGTTTCTCTATCTCTGCTACCTATGCAATCTTCGAAGCTTCGGCAAACCTTATTTCCGTCTGCATGGCAAGATCAATCCCGCAGAGGGAGACATTGGGCAGGTGAGGACCAAATGAATCGTTACTTCTTCTACAACTTCATGCTTGTCAGCCTCATGAATCTGATGCTGTTCGTACCGCATATTTTGGTAAGCAACCGTTATTCGGGCGCAGTAGCCTCATTGCTGGTCGCACCGGTCATCGGCGCCATACTGATCTACATGTTCACCAATGCGATGTCGCGCTACCCCGGACTTGGCTTTCAGGATATATTGAAACTGCACTGTCCCCGATGGCTGGTATCGCTGTCTTCCATTTTTTTCGCGGTAATGTGGTGGTTCTCGTCCACGATCGTTGTAGTCGCATATGCGGTGCTTATCAATCGTTTTTTCAACCCGGACACCAACTCTACGATCATCCTTATCGTGCTTGTAGTAGCAGCGGCTTACGCCGCTTCGCGATCAACCCTGACCATTAACTTTATTATCGAAATCACAATTATCGTAAACGCTCCGATCATCCTGTTTATTTTGTTCAAAATGGTTCGCAGTCCGCAACTAAACTTGGATTCCATTCGTGTTGTTGCCAATTACGTCACAAAGATGCCGACCATCATTACGATTTCCGCGGCTACATTAATCTTTACAGGCTATATCTATCTGGCGCTATACAACAGGCTGCTTCCGCCCAATTTCCGGTTTAAGCATCTTTACATTTATCCGGTGCTGGGATTTATCATCCTGGTCATTACTTTTTTTGTCCCAATCGGCTTTCACGGGACGGAAGGGGTAGACCGCTATATTTACTTATGGGCTGTTACTTCAGATTCGCTAAGCATGCAATACGGGTTCATCGAGCGTGTTGTCTTCTTGTTCCTGATCGTATTCCTGAACTTGACGCTTGTCTATACGATGTCGGGGTGGCATCTTGGAATGGAATATATCAAGGGCTGCTTCAAAGGCAGCAAGCCGGAAATCGACAGCCCCAAGGCACCTTTATCCAACTATATCATTCTGGGGACATTCGCAACGGCCACCGTGCTGTACCTCATCTTCACGAATGAGAAGCTGAACTATCTTATCACGTCTTATTGGCTCGTTCTGCGGATGTTCACCGAGATCGTCAGCGTGCTCTGGATCTTCATCCTGAGCAGAAGGAGGCTCCGTTCTGAATGAAACGTTTTGCGGCAGTCATTACTCTCTTCCTTGTGTTGCTTTCGCTTAGCGGCTGCGGCTTCAAGGATATTGACAAACGATTTTTCGTCGTTGGCACCGGCATCGACTGGTCCGGCAACAAAAGCAAACCGTACCGGATCACGCTCCAGCTCGCAATCCCTTCACCCAAGATCGAGCCGGGTGCCTCGAAGATCCAGTATGAGACAATTGATGCACCTAGCATAGCGGAAGGCGTGCGGATGCTGAAAGCCTATGTGGACAAAGAGCTTGACTTCGGCCATTGCAAAATGATGATTATCGGTGAGGAACTCGCAAAGCGGGACATTAACCAGTCGATCGATTGGATGCTGCGCAGACGGGACATTCAAAGCGTAGCTACGATGGCCATAGGAAGGCCAACAGCCGAAAACGTCCTTCACGTACAGCCAGCATCGGAACGTTATCCGGGCAATGCGCTTCTGCTGTCCTTCGGTGCTGATGGCACCGAGTCATCGTACAATTATGCGGAAACGTTATCCGGACTATCCCGAAGGGTGACGGAGAAAGGCATGGACCCTGTGCTCGCAATCATTACCAATGACGGCAAAGAAAGCTACGTCATTAATCAAGTCGCTTTATTCGACAAGAGTAAAATCAAAATGATTTTATCCCCGACCGAAACCCAGATGTTCAATCAAATGTCGGATCATTTCACAAAAGCGTCCATGCACGGCATGTTCAAGGGCACACCCATGGTGATTGCGATCAATCAATTAAATTCCAGCTTTCAGATTCATAAAAATAACGATCCCTTGCTCATTAACATGAGAATTAAAATGGACGTCGTCTTCGAGGAGGCGCCAAACGGTCTGTTTGAGAGCCCTTGGGGGCCGGTTGAGGATGCATTGTCACTTGAATATGAGAAGGCCACCGTAACGCTTCTTAAAAAAATTCAAAAGCACGGCATTGACCCCTTCGGATTCGGCCTTCGATATCGGGCCATGTATCCTGGCCCGAACAGCTGGGACAATTGGAATCAACTCTATCCAAATGCCAAATTCAGCGTAGATGCGCGAGTGAAGATCGAGGGGACCGGATTAATCAGATAACGGCAAGCCTTGCAGCAGGCTTGCCGTTATCTGGGGTTCTATATTTAAGTTCTTACAAGTCTGGCTGTGCTTCCAAGCTCTGCAATGGTGGCTGCTCCAATACCGAACATCGCCGCTCGAAGCTCAAATTCAATTCGCTCGAACTGTTCAATCAAACTCTCGATCGAGAGCGCGCTGTTCACGCCTGCCGCTTGAGGGAGAAGGGAGCGGCCAAACCCTGCCAGATTGGCTCCCAGCGCAATCGCTTTGGCGGCATCCACTCCGTTATGCAGCCCGCCGCTGGCAACGATCGGTATGGAGGGCAGGGCAGCCCGCACTTCCGACAAGCTCTCTGCAGTCGGAATGCCCCATCCTGCGAACGCCTCGGCTCCTTGTCTGCGTACCGGATCGCTTGATCGATACTTCTCGACCTGGCTCCATGATGTTCCGCCTGCTCCCGCTACATCGATAAAGGCGACACCTGCTTCGCTTAATCGAACAGCCGTCTGGGCGTCGATGCCCCATCCTACTTCCTTCACGCCTACGGGAACCGATACGTTGCGGCATACCTCTTCAATTCTGACAAGCAATCCGCTGAAATCTGTATCGCCTTCCGGCTGGAATACCTCCTGCAAGGCATTGAGATGCAGGACAAGCGCATTCGCTTCAGCCAAATCAACCGCACGCTGACATGCCTCCGGCCCCATGCCGTAATTCAGCTGGACGGCTCCGATATTGGCAATAATGGGGATGCTGGGTGCAAACTCACGAATCTTAAAGGTAGCCGCAAGCTCTTCCTTCTCCAGCGCCGCGCGCATGGAGCCTAGCCCGATCGCCCAGCCACGCTCCTCGGCTGCCATAGCGAGCCGTTTATTTATAGCCCCCGCCTCGTTCGTACCGCCGGTCATCGAGCTGACAAGCAGCGGCACACGAAGCGGCTCTCCAAGCCAGTGCGTATCCAGACGAATCCGCTCGAAAGAAAGCTCGGGAAGCGCATTATGCTTGAAGCGATAATCCTCAAGTCCCGTCCGAATGCCGACTCCCGTTACTTCTTCCTGCAAGCAGATTCGAATATGCTCTCCCTTGCGTTTTTCGATATGGCCCTCGTTAATTGACTTCAAAGATTGACCTCCTGGTTGCATGCCCGCACCCCGATTGCCTATACGCGAGGGACGGGTTCTGCAAGATAGCTGTATGGATTAGCATAGCATATTTTTAATGATTCCGCTTCCGCTGACCTTACCGATGAGGGATGGGGAGATATGATTATTCCAATCAAATATTTGAATTTGCCGATCATAATTATTGTGTATTGCTGCTCTTTCATATACACTTAAGACATACGATAAACGGTATACAGCGGCGGTTTTTCAGCCCGTTGTTGAATTCAAACAATCAGGAGGCATTATCATGGACATCCGTATTTTTGAAACATCCGAAGAGCTTGATCAGTACGCAGCGGAGATCTTCCGCAAACTGATTAACGAGAAACCGAATGCAGTACTGGGCCTAGCGACAGGATCGACACCCGTTGGCATTTATGCCAAAATGGTAGAAGACTATAACCATAAAAAAGTGAGCTTCAGCGGCGTTACAACTTATAATCTCGACGAATATGTCGGGTTGACGCCGGATAACGATCAAAGCTACGCCTACTATATGAACAAGAACCTTTTCTCGCATGTCGACATTCCGGCCATTCAGACTCACCTGCCAGACGGTATGGCTGAAGATCCGCAAGAGGAATGCGTCCGCTATGAAGCTATGATTAACGCATGCCCAGCCGATATCCAATTGCTCGGTCTTGGCCATAACGGCCATATCGCGTTCAATGAGCCTGACGAGCATCTGTCCGCAGGGACTCATGTCGTACAACTGAAAGAAGAGACTCTTGAAGCCAATGCCCGTTTCTTCGCCTCCATCGACGAAGTGCCGAAGCAAGCCTATACCATGGGCATCGGCTCCATATTGAAGGCAAATACCATCTTGCTGGTCGTTCGCGGTTCCGACAAAGCGCATATCGTGAAAGAAGCGCTGACTGGTCCGATTACGACTCAAGTGCCTGCTTCCTTGCTGCAGACACATCCGCGAGTAACGGTTCTGCTTGATCGCGAAGCAGGAAGGATGCTGGGATAAATGACAACAAACTCCCTGAATTGGAACATTCATAACGTTCATATCGTGTTGGAAGATCGGGTTGTGAGAGGTAGTGTGCATGTCTCGAACGGTCGTATTGCCACGATCGTGTCGGAGGATTCCTCCGGGGAGTTGCCTGCTGATGTGGAGAATGTGGACGGGAAAGGCGGCTGGCTTCTGCCAGGCTTCATCGACGTCCATGTGCATGGCGGATTCGGAGGCGACTTCATGTACGCCAATAGCGAAAGCTATGACCGCATTACGAAGTTCCACGCAGCGCAAGGAACGACGGGCATGCTGGCCACGACGATGACAGCATCGAAGGAAGCCATTGATGCGGTGCTGGATGCCGTTGCGGAGTATCAGCAATCCGGCAATCAATACGCACCCTTGCTCGGCGTCCATCTGGAAGGACCATTCATTAGCGAGAAATGGCCGGGGGCGCAAAACCCTGCCTATATTCGTGATCCGCAGCTGGAATGGCTGCAGGAATGGAATACGAAGCATCCGGGCATGGTGAAGCTGCTGACCCTCGCTCCGGAGAAGAACAACTCCAAAGAAGCCATCGCGTGGATGTCGGAGAACGGCATAATCGCAGCTGCAGGCCATACGGATGCTCTCTATGAAGAGATCAAAGGCGCGGCCGATGCCGGACTTACACATGCGGTTCACACGTACAACGCTATGCGCGGCCTGCATCACCGCGAGCCGGGCACACTTGGCGCCGTATTGACCGATGACCGCATCTACGCGGAAATCATTGCCGACGGCGAGCACGTGCACCCAGCCGCAATCGCACTTATGCTGGCTGCCAAGCCGCTGGATAGAGTCATCATCGTGACCGACGCTATCGAAGCTGCAGGCATGTCAGACGGCACGTACGAGCTTGGCGGTCTGGCTGTAGTAGTGAAGAACGGAACAGCGCGCCTGCGCGAGGGCAATGCGCTGGCAGGCAGCAGCTTAACCATGATTCGCGCTTTCCGCTATATGCTGAACAACACGAAGCTGGGCATTCTTGAAGTGAGCCAGCTGGCGAGCGGCAACCCTGCGCGTGAGCTCGGTATCTTCGATCAGACCGGCTCCATCGCAGAAGGCAAGCAAGCGGACCTCGTTCTAGCAGACGCGGAGTTCAACGTAGAGCGTACTTGGGTGAGCGGACGTACTGTCTTCAGCAAATCCGAATAATTCATCTCAATATAACAAAGCCGCGCATTCCGTATTCCGGAATGCGCGGCTTTTCATTAATCGGTTAGGTGAATGGATACATGATGGCGCTGCAGCTCGTCGGCCAGATCGCCAGTCAGCGGTGAGTCAGTAATAACCGCCTTCAGCTCCGATATAGCGGCTACGGAAAATAACGAAGTCCGATTACTCTTCGTATGATCGAACACCGCGTACGTTTCCTGAGAGCGCCTAATGAGCGCTTTGGCGCTTTGCGCCTCCTGCTCTGAGTAGCTGGATATCCCGCCATTGGCAGAGATGCCATCGATCCCGATGAACATCTTGCCAATATGAAGCTGGGCAATCATCTCTTCGCCAAGCGGCCCGCACAGCTCGAAGCTGTTGTGCCGCATAATGCCTCCGGTCACGACCACTTGAATCGAGCTGCCCGCCAGCTCCATGGCGATATTGACCGCATTCGTAACGACGGTAATCCCTTTACGGGATTTCAGCAGCTTGGCCAGCAGGAAGTTTGTCGTTCCGCCGGACAAGCCGATGACATCACCTTCTACGATATGCTTGGCGGCGGTCTGAGCGATCTTCTCTTTCTCCAGGATGGACAAGCCTTCCTTCTCGGCAAAGTGAAGCTCTCTCATCGTGCCCATCCCATCGTACATGGCACCGCCAATCGTACGTATAACGGGATAGACGCCTTCCATCTGCTCCAAATCCCGTCTCGCCGTCGCTTCCGAACAGCCGAAGCGCTCAACCATCTCGACAATCGTGATGCGGCCCTGCTGCTTGAGCAGCTGCAGAATCGCCTCACGGCGGCGCTGTCCTTTCGAACCGTTCCCTTCGATTATCATTAGCGCTCCACCCACGCTTTGGCCGACATGCGTTGCTCTACGACTTCCCATTCCGGCAGCGCTTCCCAATCTCCGCGCATCTGTACGACCAGAGATCCGTTAATGCTGGCAAGCCGGACCGACTCGATAGGCGCCAGCCCCTTCATAATGCCTGCAAGGAAGCCTGCGCAGAAGCCGTCGCCGGCTCCTACCGTATCGACGACCTGCTCCGCCGGATAGAACGGGATAGCGGTTTCGACGCCCTTGTCGAGCACGATTGTCGCATCTCCCATGCCTTTAACAATGCTAACGCCCTTCAGAGCATTCAAGCGCTCCTTAATTTCGGCGTATTCGTCGGTGTCATACAACAGCTTCAGCTCGTCCCATCCTGGTAGGAAGTAGTCGGCATCCGCAGCAAGCGGAAGCAGTGTCTCGCGAGCTTCCTCAATCGACCACAGCTTCAATCGCAAGTTAGGATCAAAGCTGACCAGAACGCCCGCTTCCTTGGCGATATCGACAGCCCGGCGAACCGTTCTGCGGCAATCCTCGCTCAAGGCGCAAGTAATGCCGGTTACATGCAGCAGCTTGGCGCCGCGAATGTAATCCTCGTCCAGATCCTCCGGCTTCATTCTGCTGGCCGCAGAGCCCTTGCGGAAATAATGGACGGCCAGTCTGCCCGCGACATGCTCGCGGAACATCATGCCTGTCGGCGCATCGCCGTTAAATCTCACGCGGGAGATGTCAACGCCTTCTCCGCGCAATGTCTTCATGATCAGCTTGCCGAACGGATCGTCGCCGAGCGCTCCGAACCAGCCCACGGAAGAACCGAGTCTGGCAAGGCCGATGGCAACATTGCTTTCCGCGCCGCCGAAGCTTTGCTCAAGCGTTGCTGCGCGCTCAATTGATTTATGCTCTTCCGGCATAAATAGCGCCATGGACTCTCCGAACGTTACGATCTGAGGTGAACTTTCACGCACAACCATATCCCCCTAATAATCCGTTCTTGTCTGACTCGTCTATACTTAGAAACGATTTACCATAAAGAAGATCGTAGCTACGTATAGGACGAGAATAATAAGACTCATCACTTTTGATTTGTTGATCGGTGCAGTAGCGCTTTGTCCTGCCTGAATTTGGCTTACAATCAGCTTAAGCGGCTTGGAAATAATGCCGCCGAGTGCGGCAATAGCCAAAAATAAAACGGTAACAATAATCATCCAAATGACAGCGTAGTCACCTTTTGTCATCAAGTAGCCGCCTGTCAAGAGTTGAATGATTAGGAAATATTGAACGATACGGTTCGCTGTAAGCAAGCCAGAAGCCAGACCGCCTTGTCCCGCTCCCGTACTCTTCGAAGCTCCTCCCAGCATAATAGGCAGAACGATATAGAATCCCATACCGGCAGCGCCTAGAACGTGTAATAATACCATAGCTTCATACATTCACAAATTCCTCCTGTTTTGTTTTACCTATAATAAGTAGTTTATCAGAAACCGTACGATTTTCAAATGAACAAAAAGCAAAAACTGCCACGGATAGTGCATTCACCGTGACAGTTCTACCCCCTTATTGTACGGAGTCACCCAGCGGCAATACGACCTCAAATACCGTCCCTTCGCCCGGCGTACTCTTGACTCGGACTGTGCCGCCATGAAGCTCTGTAATCTTGTGAACGATAGACAGACCTAGTCCATTGCCATCCGCGGTCCTGGTCCGCTGCTTGTCTCCTTTATAGAATCTCTCGAAGATCCGTTGCTGATCATCCCGCGGGATGCCGATGCCCGTATCGGACACATCCACGCGTGCCGCACCATCCAGCTTCTTCAGCGAAAGCCGGATGCTTCCGCCTTGCGGTGTGAACTTGATCGCGTTATGCAGCAGATTCAGCCATATTTGACTAAGCAGCTCCTCGTTCGCGAGAATAGGGCAAGGCTCTGTATCCAGCTCGATATCCAGCTCCTTGTCCAGCCATTGCGGCTCGCATGAGAGGACGACGTGCTCAAGCTGCTTATCCAGCCGGTAACGCTGCTTCTCCCACTCAACATGATCCGATTCCAGCGACGTAAGCTTCATCAGATTATCGCTTAGCCGTGATAGGCGGATCGTCTCTTTTTCGATAATAGAGAGATATCGCCTCTGCTCCTCCCGCGAGAGATCCTCGCGTTGCAGTGTATTTGCAAAACCGCGGATCGAAGTAAGCGGCGACTGGATTTCATGAGATACGTCCGAGATGAACTGCTGGCGCAATCGCTCCACCTGTCTCAGCTCCTGCGTCATTTCATTAATAGACTCAACGAATTCACCCATTTGTCCGCGGTACTTGCCTTCCTGATCAATAACGACGTTGAAGTCGCCTTTGGCGATGCGGCGAAGAGCAGCCATCATCTCATTCCAGATGATTATCTGCTTCGGGCGGGTTACGATACTGCCCACAAACCCTAATAAGATAAGGAAAACCAGACCTAGTCCCCAATTTACCAGTTGAACGATAAAGTCGCTTCTTGAGACCGGATGCGTCTCGTAAAACCATCGGGTAAGGAAATAAGCCGCCGTAAACGCGACACAGCACAGCAGGAACACAAACAGTATTGCACTTGCGCCTTTGACCACTATCTCGCTTCTGGACATTTTCCGTTTCATTCCACCGCCTCCATACGGTAACCAAGTCCCCGGACTGTCGTAATTTTGACCAGTACTCCCCAGCTTGTAAAACGCTCGCGCAGCCGGTTCACATGGACATCAAGCGTTCGTTCGTTGCCGTCGAAGTCGTATCCCCATATCGACTCAATCAACGAGCCGCGCGCAAGCGTACGCCCCTTGTTGCTCACCAGCATAAAGAGCAGCTCAAATTCCTTGGGCGGCAGGGCGACGGCTTCGCCATTCACACTCATCTGGTACGTAGAGCGGTCCATCATTAGCCCGCTGGCGGTAACTTGTTGAGAAGTCGCAATCCGATATCGCTTCATAAGGGCACGCACGCGGACCACCAGCTCCGGCGGATCAAACGGCTTCACAATGTAATCGTCCGTACCGATGTGGAAACCTTTCACTTTATCCTGCAATTCGCCTTTGGCCGTCACCATCAATATGGGGATATCATATTGCTCGCGCAATATGCGGCACAGCTCCCAACCGTCCATATTCGGCATCATGATATCCAGAATGACCATATCTGCCGGGGACGCTTCCATAGCGGCTATCGCTTCCTTGCCGTCAGACGCTTGCTGCACCTGATAGCCTTCCTTCACCAATATGACGCTCATAAGCTCCCGGATATGGGGATCATCATCCACGATAAGCACATAACCCATATGCTGCACCTCCTCGCCCCTTTATTAGGCCGATTTATTCATCTTTAATTGTCCGTCTGCAAATTCCCGGTACAGGGTGTGCGAGCGATACAATTGCTCATGCGTTCCTTTGCCTGTAATTCGACCCTTGTCCAAAAATACGATCGTATCTGCATCCACTACCGTGGACAAACGATGTGCGATGACAATCGTCGTACGGCCGACCATCAAGTTTTTAAGCGCATCCTGCACGACCTCTTCCGACTTGCTGTCCAGATTGGAGGTCGCTTCATCCAGCATAAGCAACTCCGGGTCGCGTAGCAGCGCTCTTGCAATCGCAATTCGCTGGCGTTGTCCGCCGGACAGCTTGATGCCCCGCTCGCCCACTTCCGTATCATAGCCGTCAGGCAGCTCACCGATGAACCCGTCGGCATAAGCCATTCGCGCTGCATTCTCCATCTCTTCGTCGCTAATCGCCCGGTCCAGCCCATAGCTCAAATTATCGCGAATCGATCCCGCAATAATGGGGCTTTCCTGAGAGACGTAGCCAATCTTGGACCGCCAGGAACGCAGCTTCACGTCTGACAAGTCTTGTTCGCCGATACGGATACTGCCTGCAGACGGAGAGTAGAAACGCTCCAACAGGGAGAACAACGTCGTCTTGCCGCTGCCGCTAGGGCCTACAATCGCCGTAACCTTGCCCGCTTCAATCTTCATGCTGACATCCTGCAGAATCGGCTCCTCAGGCTTATAAGCGAACGATACCCGCTCGAGCGATACCGTCTTGCGAATATGCTCGGCTTCACTGCCGCTGTCTTGATTCTCTTCCTCTGCGCCCATTATAGCAATAATACTATCGGTTGCTCCCATCGCCTTCTGAAACTGTGTGAAAAACTGAGAGATTTGCGTAAGCGGCAGCATGATCTGGAATAAATACATAATAAAAGCAACCAGCTCTCCGGCTGTTATTGCGCCCGACGATACTTGTACGCCGCCAAAGCCGATCAAGCCAACCAGCAGCAGCAATATAATAAAAGAAATCACTGGCGCAATCAATGCCTGCATCTTGGCTTCCTTCAGTCCGAAACGGAACAGGTTCATCACGCCTGTGCGGCCATGCTCATATTCCATCGGCTCGGATCCAGATGCTTTCACCAGCCGGATTTCGGATACAACCCTATTAATGACCGATGTGAATCTGGCAGTTTCCTCCTGTGTCTCCTTCGATATCTTGTACATGCGAGATCCGATTGGAAACATAATAAGCGCAGCTACCGGGAACACGACCAACATGACAAGCGTCATTTGCCAGTTCATATAGAACAAGATTGCGAGCGCCCCGATTACAGACAAGATGCCGGTGAAGAAGCCGGTAATATGCTCGGTAATCAAGCTTTTCAGAATAGCTGTATCATTGGTCAGCCTGCTGATGGTTTCCCCCGACGACTTGTTGTCATAATACGGCACAGGCAGGCGCAGCAGCTTGCTCCACAACCGTTCCCGTATGGAGGATACGATCTTGTTGCCGCTGTAATGGAGCCAATAGACCGATAGACCTCCAGCCACCACTTGCGCGATGAATGCCACAGCGATTCCGATAATCTGCCCCGACCCAAGCGATCCGAATGAGAAGCCGTTCACCAGTTCTTTTGTAAATAACGGAATCGTGAGTGCGACAAGCGTCGTAATAACACTTAACAGCACAGCCAGTCCCAGCAGCAGCTTGGGAGGGTTGGTCTCCATAATAAGCTTGGCAAACCGTTTGACCGCACCTTTCTTGTTCTCTTTCTCCATCTCTCCACATCCTATCTATATATGTTCTATATCTTTACAATAGCTTCCCAGTTTAAACAGAATGTAAACAACACATAAATTCTTCATTACTTAAAACACAAACTGCACAAAAACGTTCTCCCGATCGCTTTTGCTTCTCCAGACAAAAAAAAAGCCAGCCTTTTGTAGAATGGAAGACTTGGCTGCCAGTTCAAAAGGGGCTTCTTTTGTATATTCGATAATATCGGAGTTAAAGAGTACATCACGCTTATCGCGTATTATGTTTTAGGAAAAAGTAAAACGTGAGCGGAGCAAAAACAGCGATTAGCAGCGTCCCCATCCCGATGCCCCATGCAAGATCGGCTGCTGTGGCTGTGCCGTGCATTAGACCCCGGAGGGTGGATGCCGCAAGGCTAATGGGATTAAAATCAACCATTCTTCCCAGCCAGCCCGGCATCGTAGCCGAGTCGACAAAGATGCTGCTTGCAAAGAGCAGCGGGTAAATCAAAACCATGCTCGTTCCAGAGACTGTCTCCGGCTTCTTCACCACGATACCCATCATCGCAAATACCCAGCTGATGCTAAAACCAAAGAAGACGACATAAGCAAGAGCCATTAGTGCGCCTCCCGCTCCTCCTTCCGGACGAAAACCGAGAAGAAGACCGATGCCGATTGTAACTATCGATGCAACAACATAACGCAAGGAATCAGTCATAATCGGCCCCAGCACGCTCGCCGGCGGCCAGACTGACATCGTCCGAAACCGGTTATGCACACCTTTCGAGATATCCTGGCACAAAGTGGTCCCGCTGTAGACGGTCATTGGAGCCACAATTAGTACCATGGCGCCAGGAAGCAGAAATTGAACATATTCGGATGTCGATCCCGCAATAGCTCCGCCGAACAAATAGGTGAAGATAAGCAGCATCAGAACGGGCGAAGCCAGACAATCCACGATAAAGCCAAACGGGTTATTTTTGACACTAAGGAAGGTTCTTCTCATAAAAACCCCAGTAGCCGCGGCACGTCCCGGCCTCTGAGGGACGGTCCGACGGATGAGCCAAGCTGGCTGATCCGAAGGGCTTCCCGAACGGGACTCGTTCATGATACCACCTCCTTCTTGCGCGCGTCGGTGAGCGACAGGAATACTTCATCCAGACTTGGCTCGGCAAGAGCGAATTCCGCTATCGGACAGTCATAGTTCATAAGCGTCTGGACGGCCAAACTCGCAAGCCGCTCATCAGGCGAAGGGACTCTGATCATTAGCGGATCCTCTTCATCCCGCCTCATGTGCAGCCCGTGCTCGGCAGCCAGCAGCCGGATATAAGGCTCAAGCGCAACGTGTTCCTTCAATCGGATCGACAGCGTCTTCCCGCCGACGGCGGCTTTCAGCTCTCTTGGCGTTCCTTCGGCAATGATGCGCCCTTCATCCAACACCGCAATCCGGTCTGCCAGTCGGTCCGCCTCCTCCAAATACTGAGTCGTCAGCAATACGGTCGTGCCCTGCTTCAACAAAGAACGCACCACTTCCCAAACTTGCAGACGGCTCTGGGGATCCAGCCCCGTCGTCGGCTCATCCAGGAAGATCACTTCCGGCTGAGCCAATACGCTAGCCGCAACGTCCAGTCGCCTCCTCATGCCTCCGGAGTATTGCTCCACAAGGCGGTGTTTCGCCTCCTCTAGGCCGAAAGCGGGCAACAGCTCATCGGCTAATCGCCGCGCTTCCTTCCACGAATATCCTTACAGCTTGGCGAACATCGCCAAATTCTCAAAGCCGGACAGCCCTTCATCCAGCGCAGCGAACTGTCCGGTCAGGCTGATTTTGCTCCGGACGGCTGCAGCATCCTTCACTACATCATGCCCTCCGATCCGCGCCGTGCCGCTATCTGGAAGGATGAGCGTGGACAGCATCTCGATGACCGTTGTTTTGCCCGCTCCGTTGGGGCCAAGCAGAGCGAACAGTTCTCCTTGGTGAATAGAAAGGTCAATCCCTTTCACCACTTCCCTGTTGCGGTATGACTTTCGAAGCTGTTTCACTTCAATGGCTATCGACATCAGATAAACCGATCCTTATGCTCTAATGCCCACTCGGCGAATGTTCTTGCCGGCTTGCCGGTCACCTGCTCCACTGTCGGCAGCACCGTATACCCGATCTCGGGCGGATTTTTGCCCATCTGGACAAAAAACGCGATGGATTCCTCATCATGCCCCTGACCGCTCCATCTTTGTCTGGCTTCCTCCTCCGACAACTCCTCGAAGCGAATATCCCTCCCTATCGCTTCCGCGAGAACCTTGACCGCCTCCATTCGTGACAACGCCTCTGGTCCCGTCAAGCAATAGCTTTGACCATGATGCCCGCCATTTGTTAATGCCGCAACAGAGACAGCGGCGATATCTCCCTCGTGAATCCGGGCGCTGCGCACAGACCCGAATGGCTCGCGGACGACTCCCTCCGCTTGAATAGTCGGCTGCCAGTCGATCAGCGCATTGGACATAAACTCCACAGGCATAAGCATCGTCCATTCCAACGAACTTGCTTTAAGCTCCTCTTCCAGCGGCCCCTCTTCATAAGACATCAGCAGGGATACCCGCTGCACGCCCGCTTCCTCTGCAAGCCGGATAAGGGCTGGATCGGTATACCATGGCACATACGAATCATAGCTGGAAGCAATCAAATGAATACCGGTAACGCCCGCCAGCGCCTTCCGAAGCGTGTCCGCCTTTGTCAAATCTCCCGCTACCGCCTCCGCCCCTTCCGGCAATTGCGCCGTCTCCGGGTTGCGAGTAACTGCCTTGACCCGCACTCCCTTCTTCAAAAGCTGCTCCACTACATCTCTTCCAATCGTCCCTGTTGCGCCAGTTACCAGAATCGTCATCTGTTACGGCCTCCTTTATTTTTCATATCTTGCGCGAATGGCTTCACCCCTCTCCCGAGATGCTTGATCCGATTCGCTACAGAGATCGTAACGCAGGAAATATGACATCTTGTATGTCAGTGTTTGAAAACAAAATTTCTCAATCGTTCCTTATTTCACACAACAAAAAAGCGGTACCAGACCCTGTGGCCTAATACCGCTTCAATCTCTATTTGTGTAGAAGAAGCCTCGTTAAATCCCTTTCACCGCAAAACGCGTGTAATGCGTATGGCTTCCCTGCATTGTCGCAAAGCCGACGCTGCCATTCAGATAAGGCTGGTCGTTGTCCTCGTAAGTCAGCAACGTCTCGCCATTCCATTCTACCGTGAACGCAGCACCCTTTGCAGTAACCGCGAGCGTATACGCTTGTCCCGCTTCCCAAGGGAACTCAACTTCCTTCAAAACCTGGTATCCGTTGTTGTTTTTGAGAAGCGCGAGCTTTCCGCCCGGCGCCAGACCTACCGCATAGCTGCGAATGCCCCCTTGCACGCGGGTCAGCATATAATGGCCTTCGCCAAGCTGAGGAATAAGCTCAGCCTCCAGGCGGTAATCGGTCCATGTCGGCTCTCCGGTATAACATTCCGCCGGCTCACCTGCATAGCTGCCGCTCAGCTCGCCATTCTCCAGCGTCCATATGCCTCTCAAATACGAGAATTGGCTCACTTCGACATGGAGATTGTTCCAAATCTCAAGACGCTCTTGTTTGAAATCAATCTCATAATGAGGCTGACCGGAGAAGTTGAAATCATCCACATAAACAATCAAATCCATCGAACGTCCATCTAACGGAATAAACTCTACGCCCGCTTCCTCCAGACAAGCGCCGGACATGGAAGGAATATCGAAGGAAACCGCCTGCCACTCTCCAGGTATAAGCTGAATCGTCTCCCCGTAATGCCGTTCATTGCGATTGCCATCTTTCACATACATAACCGCTTTGACCGAAACCGGCGAGTCCTTCGGCAACAGCAGTTGCGCCGAGATGGATTGTCCCGGGTACAGAATCGGTGAGAAGCTAGGATCATAGCGGCTGTCATCGAAGTCTGCAGGACGGTAGTACGTCTGGTGATAAAGCCGGTAGGCTTCTCCGCCTTGCACCTTGTCGAACGCCACTTTCAATGAACGTGAGCCTGAATAAGCGTATTCTGTCGTATTTTCAAGCCAAGTCCCTACATGAGCTTCGTCACTTGTATTCGTCCTCATCGCATGCGTAGATCCAGGAAATTCGAAATGGAATTTCGGTCCTTGACCCCGTAATATCGCTTCCCATTCCTGCGGCATAGCGTCGCCCGCTATAAGGTAGCCGAATCGGGAAATATAGGCCGCGCACGCAGGCAAATCCGTAATGTTAAGCGATCCCATCACGCTGGAGCTGCACATAAAATCATTGATTGGAGCTCTCCACTCATCCCCGATGCCGTCCAGTCCTACGAATACGCCCATAACAGCGCCAACATTGCCAACGTTGCAATCGGTATCCCAGCCGCACATGTTGCAAATATTGATTGTACGCGCGAAATCGCCTGCACCGTACAACATCGATAGAACGATGACAGCCGAGTTCGGAATGATGTGACAGTTGCCCGGATGTTTGTCGTATCCGAAGTTGTCCCGGACGTATAAGAAGCAATCGCGCCAATTGTCCGGATGCTCCCGGTGGAAGGCTCTAACGGCATTCGTCATTCTTCGGTAAACACTGTCCTCCGGAATGACGGACAATGCTGCGTCCATGACCTCATCGATTGTGTCAGCCGTATATGCAGCTGATATGGCGGCAGCGATAAATTGGCCACCGTACATGCCTTCACCGTCATGCGATACACTGGCTGCCTTCGCCGCATATTCGGCGGCAAGCTCCGGATTGCCCGGTGCAATCATTCCCCAAACATCGATGAAGATTTGACCGCCGATTTGTTCTGCAACCACTGCGCCATTTTGCTCAATTGAGCCCGATCTAGGCGCCATAATGCCGTTCTTCAAATTCAAGTAAGCCGTATGCTCCGTGGACACTCCGTAGCCGCCCCACCAATAAAAGCCATGCTGATCCGGCGCATAGTTCAGCCAAGTAAGGCCGATCTGCTCCGCCGTAATGTCGCGTGTATGTGTATAATCCTCAAGAGCCCGAAGGAAAAAGATAGGCCCGTTCGTATCGTCATCGGCAGCAAAATTGCTGAATTGATGCGGGTAGCTCGTCATTTCTCCAAAAACGCGCTGCATTCTTTCATAGCTCCAATTCTCAACGTTAGCGCCATGGCGAACGCCCACCATCTTGCCGAGCCACCCCGCATAGGTGCGTTCAATATAATCTGGTTGCAAGCCTTTATGGTTTGCGGGAGATGCTGTCGATTTTTGCATGTCTCTCTCTCCTGTCGGTTTCGAATAAAATAAAGATCGCAAATGTATTCAAAGGGTTTGTAAAAAGTTATCGTATTATTTTAACGAAACTTTTCGAATCGGTTCGAAACAAGTATCACACGGCCCTTAAACAATGTCAAGGGACCGTGAAAGACTTCTTTTATTTGGAAAAATCAGGACTCTATTATTTTTACAGTGGATTCCCGCACAATGAGTCGAGGCTCCAGCTGTATTCTGCGCAGCGGGGTCGATTGCTCCTCTTTAATCCGCTTGAGCAACAGCTCTGCTGCAATTCGTCCCGTCTCTGATGTCAGATTTGAGACAGAGGTCACTCGCGGTTTTGTAATGGTTGACCAGCTTATATCGTCTACCCCTACTACCGCGACATCCTCCGGTACCCGAATCCCCTTCTCCAGCAGCCGCTGGATTAATCCAATAGCAATCATATCGTTAGCAGCGTATACGCCGTCGGGAAGTACGGGCAAATTGCAGAAATAATCGGCGGCTTGTATGCCCGTCTGTATGGAGAAGTCGGAGCCAATGTATACATTAGCGGGTGTAATCTTCATGAAGCTTGCGTTAAGTGACCACTCATAGGCACCATAACGAGTCCCTTGATGGATCTCCTTGGGGCCTCCGGCGTACGCAATATTGGTGCAGCCAATCCGTATCAAATGCTCCATGGCAAGTATACCTTCCGACTTTGACAAATGCACCATATCCGCATTCACATCATCGCCCATATGGCCGATCAGGCATACAGGCACCGACGAGTGATTAATATATTTTTTTAATGCCGCCGGATAACTGATCGTTAGCATAATGATTCCGTCTATATGCATTTCATTGACTCTGCTAAGGATCGAAAGCTCCTCCGTCGGATTGCCGTAATGGTTGATCAGAACAAGCCGGAACCCGTTTTCCTTCGCAACCTGCTCCACAGCCCAAGCCAGCTCCGGGTAATAAGGGTTTCGAATATCGTCAATGGCAAGAGCAATCTGCTGCTTCATATTTGTCTTCAAGCTTCTTGCCAGCATATTAGGACGGAAACCCAGCTCTTCAATCGCTTGAAGCACTTTGCTGCGCGTTACCGGCTTGACGCCGGGTACATCGTTTATGATGCGCGACACCGTAGATTTCGCCACACCTGCCCGTTTAGCGACATCAGCAATCGTAACCGAATCTGATTTTGTCATCTGAATCTGCTCCTAAATTATATACTTAACCGAATTCAAATTTACTGGTAACGGTTCGATTTCATTATGTCATTAAAACCGATAACCGACAACTGATTGATCGAAGAGATCGGAACAAAACAGCTTCAGCCTGCTTATCGAACACGACAACTTAAATCATGCAGAAAATAAAAAAGCGATATCAGGATTCTAGCCTGACACCGCTTCAAGTTGAAACATTGTTTATTTGCTTTGATATTGAAATGCACCGATATCAGGATTTTTACCTCTCGGAAGCACATTTCCGTCGAAATCTTTCTTATAACCAAGATCCATCCCTGCTTTAATGGCGGGACTATCCGCACTCAGACGCAAGTCCCGGGCTTCGAAATCGACGAACAGCGGATCTGCAACCATATCTCCCTCACCGAGCGGATATCCGACCGGATCAGTCGTTCCATCGTAATAGACATTATTTTGGCGAGGATAATCATAGGCTTTGTAATTATAGGATCCATTCAATACCTTCGCCGCAGGCGTATAGAAAATATTATTGGTGATAGAGAGCCACGAATCATCTGGAATGGGCCCTTCCTCGCGGTAAAAAAGCACCGTAAACAAGGAAGTTACATTCGATGTTTTTGTTCGTACGACGGTATTATGCTCCACTTTGAAGTTATGCGGGGTAACCGTCGTATCAAAGGCAATAAATTGCTGATAATCGTCACTAATATTATGCGCAACCGTGACGTTGGCAGCTGTCGTTTCGGTTACTTCGATAAAGCCTTGTGAATCGGTTGAGCGATTATGATGAATCCAAATATTATTCTTGTCATTAATGAAACCCTCAATTTCAATTGCTCCGCCGTCCGCTCCATACGGGCTGTCTGTAGAACGACAGTTTACAAACGTATTATACGCAATTTCGGTATTCGAATGATTCACACTGATCCCGACCGCGCCGTAAGACTGTTCTTCATCTCTATACGCAATGACAAGATCGTGGAAGTAGTTGTGCATGATCGTTGTATTCAAGCCATACGTTTTGACCCCTACTCCTAATTCCGTAAATTCACTGTTTGTAATAGTCACATCATCAGCTTCTTGAAGAACCAATACAGCCCCGCTTCCCATATACGTTGTAGAATTCCAATCAGAGATTGTGGCTGTGTCGCGAAACTTCAATCCATTAATACGAATTTGAGAACCTGAGACGGTCAATATATTTAATCCGCCGGGATTGGAGAAAATCGGTTTGTCGCCATCCCCGTATGACTTTATCGTAATTGGATCGCTTTCCGTACCTGAGGACGCCATTTCGAAAGTACCCGTATACGTCGTTCCTGCCGCAAAATGAACCGTATCTCCAGGTGAAAAGTGTTTCCCTTCAAACACTTGCAACGATTTCCACGGGCTAGCTTCCGTTCCTTCACCATCATCACTCGCATTCGGATTTGAGCTATCTATATAGTAGTCATGTCCCGATTGCGCCTGCACGTGAGGCAAATTCAAGTATACGATAGACAAGCAGATTATCAAGGCTCCGAAGATAGCGAATAGATACAATCCACGTCTTTTTACAGATGGGCTCAAATGTATAGAAACCTCCTTATACCGATGTATGATTTTCCAAAAAAGTCTCTATCTCATACTTGTGCGGAACCGAGTGCTGAGCCCCATGTCGGGTAACCGCGATAGCTGCCGCCGCGGTAGCGAATCGCAGCGCGACTAATCGTGATTGGCCGCTGTGAAGAGCTGAAGCATAAGCGCCGATAAATGTATCTCCTGCTGCAGTCGTATCTACAGCCTCTACTTTAAACGAAGGCATATGAAGGCTTTCCCCAGAATGGCTGGCATAATAAGATCCGTTGCCTCCAAGGGTAATGATGACGTTCTTCACACCTTGGGTAATCAGTTGATCGGCTGCTAATTCCGCTTCCTGATGATTTCCAATATTTAGTCCAGTAGTAACGGCTGCTTCTGTTTCATTCAAGATAAGCGTATCTATCCATGACAATACGGTTGGATCAACCCGGTGAGCAGGAGCAGGATTATAGATGACTTTGCTGCCGTATGCTACAGACCGTTTCATAATAGCAAAATTCGTAATCCATGGTATTTCGTTTTGAAGCAAGACGATATCAGCCTCTTGAATAATCTCCTCACGAATATCATCGGGTGCAAAAGCACCATTGCTGCCAGGAGAAAGTACAATCGTATTCTCACCTGAATCATTAACGGTAATAAAAGCCATGCCTGTCAGCGCTTCGTTCTTGATAATCCCGTTTGTTCGAATACCGGAGTTCTTCAAGCTTTCCACCAAGGTTTGTCCATTGGCATCCAAACCGACTGCTCCTGCCATCGTAACCGTACTTCCAGAGCGAACGGCTGCAACTGCTTGATTGGCACCTTTTCCGCCTGGATGGTATGCCGTTCCTCTCCCTGTAATGGTCTCGCCCGGGACTGGAAACTCCGATACCCGGTTAACAACATCCATGTTCAAACTACCCGCTACCAGTATCGAGCTCATGTTATACTCCTTTCACGCCAAAACGCGTATAGTGTGTATGGCTCCCATTCATGGTCGCAAAGCCGACTCCGCCATTCAGGTAAGGTTGAGTCTGATCGTCGAAGGTCAGGATTACTTCTCCGCCCCACTCCACTGAAATCAGACTGCCCTTGGCGGTAACCGCGATTCGATAGGCTTGCTCTGCCCGCCATGGAAATTCAACCTCAGCCAAACCCTCGTAACCGTTGCTATTTTTCAGGAGAGCAAGCTTTCCTCCTGGTGCTAACCCGACCGCATAAGAACGAATACCGCCCTGTACGCGGAAGAGCATATAATGCCCGTCTCCAAATTTCGGTATTAGCTCCGCTTCCATACGATAATCGGTCCAAGCCAAGTCCCCGGTATAGCATTCCGCCGATTCTGAAGGATAGCTGCCGCTAAGCTCTCCGTCCTCTAATGTCCACAAGCCTCTCAGATAGGTGAACTGGCTGATCTCCGTATGCATACTGTTCCATACTTCTAGACGTTCTTTCGAAAAATCAACTTCATAATTTGGCTTTCCACTAAAAGTAAAATCATCTACATAAACAACGAGTTCTGATACCCATCCATCCAACGGGATCAGTTCAATCCCTGCTTCCTCCAGACATGCGCCTGATCGAAAAGGAATGTCAAAGCGTGCTTCGAGCCATTGGCCAGGTATAAGCTCGACGAAGTTACCATAACAGCGTTCGCTGCTGTTGCCATCCATGACATACATGGCCGCCTTGACCGGAACTGGGGAACCCTCCGGCAGCAGCAGCTGTGCGGATATGCTTTGGCCCGGGTACAGAATTGGCGAGAAGCTTGGATCATAACGGCTATCATTGAAGTCTCCCGGACGATAATACGTCTGATGGTAGAGTCGGTATGCGTGACCGCCTTGGACCTTGTCGAAGACGACTTTCAGGGATCGACAGCCTGCGAAAGCCTGCTCCGTCGTATTTTCAATAAATGAGGTTACATGAGTTTCGTCGCTAGATCCCGTACGCATGGCATGTGTCGACCCTGGGTATTCAAAGTGAAATCTGGCACCTTTGCCGAGAAGAATCGATTCCCATTGCTCCGGCATGGGTTCGCCCGCAATTAAATAGCCGAAACGGGATATATAGGCAGCGCACCAAGGCAAATCCAGTATATTAAGCGAGCCGATTACGCTGGAATTGCAAAGAAAATCGTTAATGGGCTTTCTCCACTCCATTCCTATGCCGTCTAATCCTGCCCAGACGCCAAGAATCGCTCCTACATTGCCAACATTGCAGTCCGTATCCCACCCGCACATGTTGCAAATATTGATCGTACGCGAGAAGTCTCCTTCGCCATATAACATAGAAAGAATAATGACAGCCGAATTAGGAATAATGTGACAGTGTCCAGGATACTTGTCATAACCAAAATTGTATTTTACATACAAGAAGCAATCACGCCAGTTGTCCGGATGCTCCAGGTGGAACGCTCTTACAGCGTTCACCATTCGACGGTACTCACACCCTTCCGGGATGACGGCCAGTCCCGCATAGATGATCTCATCTATGCTTCCGGCTGTATAGGCGGCAGCAATGGCTGCCGCAATAAATCTGCCCCCGTAGATGCCCTCTCCGTCATGCGATACGCTGGCTGCTTTCTCTGCATATTCGGCTGCCAGCTCTGGATTGCCAGGAGCAATCATTCCCCATACATCGATAAAGATCTGCCCTCCGATTTGCTCGGCTACTGCAACTCCATTCTGTTCGATCGATCCAGATCTGGGCGCCATGACTCCGTTCTTCATATTGACATAGGCGGTATGTTCCGTGGACACGCCATAGCCTCCCCACCAATAAAAGCCGTGACCATCAGCCGCGTAGTTCAGCCAAGTAAGACCGATTTGCTCTGGAGTAATTTCCCGTGTGTGCGTATAATCCTCAAGCGCCCGAAGGAAAAACAAAGGGCCGTTCGTGTCATCATCCGCGGCAAAATTGCGAAATTCATGCAAGTAGCCCGTAATTTCCCCAAAAGCTCGCTGAAGCTTCTCATAACTCCAGTTCTCTACGTTAGCGCCATGCCGGACACCAATCACTTTGCCAAGCCAGCCCGCATAGGTGCGTTCAATGTAATCATTTTTTAAGCCATGCTTTTGTATAGTCGTTGCAGCTTGGTTCAACATCTCTCTCTCTCCTGACCTACTCGATTTATTTGATACCCGATAACTTGATGCCCTGAATGATATACTTCTGGAACATGAGCATAAGGACAATCGGCGGTACAGAAGCGATAGACGCTCCCGCCATAATATACTGCCACTCCGTATTACGCTGCGCTTTGAAGAACATGAGCAACTGATTGATTTGGTATAGCGATGGATCCGAAATGGTCATGACCGGCCATAGGAAAGCAGACCAGTAGCCCAGGAAAACATTCATCCCCATAATGACAAAAGGCGGGACTGAAAGCGGCAAAAAAATCGACCAGTAAATACGGAATCGCGTCGCACCGTCAAGCAGTGCCGCTTCTTCCAGCGCCATCGGAATGTTGAGATAAAACTGTCTGACAAAAAATACGCTCCATACATAAGCAAGACCTGGCAATGTCAGCACCCAGAACGTATTCGTCATATTCAGCATGTCAACAATCATGAAGCCTGTAATGTAAATAGCAATGCCAGGGATAAACATCGTCAGCATGTAATATAGCCATAGAAACTTTTTGAACGGAAATTCCAATCTGGCAAATACGTACGCAGCCATTGAGTTCAGCAATAGGCTGAATATGACACAAAAAACGGCGACGCCGAACGTAACGAACATGGAAGTCATGAACGACGCTCCATCTGGGAAAAAGGAAGTCGAATTCATGATGATGTCGACGTAGTTTTGGAAATTCCATTCCTTTGGAAAGAAACGGAACGGAAACGATAACACCTCTTCTCGCTTTTTGAAACCGGATATCGTCATCCATATAAGCGGAAACAATGCGATTAACGCTACGAATATACCGATTAGATTGGCAATGTAGCGGGCTTTTCTCGATTCGTTCATAGCAATCACCCTTCTAATCAATAGCTTTGTCCGACTGTACAATGCGGAAGATGACAGCCGAGAATGAGCCTAATATAATTGCCATTATGATTGCGCCGGCAACGGTATAGCCCATCGTAGGATCGTTGTTAAAATGGTTGACCAGATGGAGAACCGGCGTTAACGTCTCCCCTCCAGGACCGCCGTTCGTAATCATCAGGACAATTTCGTACAGCGACAACGCTCCCGTCACCCCGGATATGAAAATAAATATAAATACATTTTTCATATTCGGTATCGTGATATAGACCATCCTGCGAAATGCAGACGCACCATCCATTTTGGCAGCCTCATAATAATCTTTGGGAATATCGAGCAATCCTGCTAGCATCATTAACGTCACATAGCCAAATCCTTGCCATATAGCGGGGGCAGCTACGCTATAAAGCGCATAAGTGGAATCAGCGATCCAGGCTTGATTCTCGATACCGAATACATTCAGCAAGGAATTAAGAATGCCGCCTTGATAGTTATAAATGAAGGAAAACACCGCGCCTACTACAATTCCGCTTATGACAAGAGGAATATATATGGTGGTTTTGACGAATGCGCCGATCCGCGTTGACATCTCCTTGATTAAATGGGCGAACAGAAAGGCAGCCACGAATTGAACAGGTACGATCAGAAACACGAGCTTAAAAGCGACCAGTACGGCTTTACGGAAAAAGGGATCGGCCAATACAATTCGATAATTATGAAAACCGATAAACTCCGGTGTCTTATAGAAGCTGAAATCGGTAAAGCTTTTGAACAATGACATTCCTAGCGGAAGAAGCGCAAATAACGTAAGCAAAATAAAGGTTGGTACTAACATGGCATATGCTGTCTTGGCATCTTGTCGAGAACGGGATAAAAGCTTCTGACTTGACAATCCCTTTCTTGCTGTTGCATCGTTCACGTCTGTCACCTCATTGCCTGATGGCAAATTCATCTGTTTTGACCTTAGAGCCCAAGGGAAGGCCGATATATGGCCGGTTGACCTTTACGACCTTCGCTATTTACAGAGCCTTACTGGTTCTGCTTGGGATTTTTGTTCGCGTAGTTGTGAACCTTGATATAATCGTTAATATCTTTTTCCAGCTTGGCTAGCGCATCGTCTACAGGAACGCCATTGGAGATTACCGTTTCTAGCGCTGTACCGTAAATGCTTGAAATATCAAACGAATACCAGGGCTCAGGTTTGGCAAACGGGATGACTTGTTTCAAAATAATGTCACGGTACGGATCATCTGACACTCCCGGTTCTTTGTTAATGAGCTCATCCACGGACTGTCGTGCCGAAAACTTGGAGTATTGGGACGTCTCAAAAAACTCCTTCATAATTTGCGGATCACCTGCTACAAGGTATGAGATAAACTCCGCTGCTTCCTTCGGATTTTTCGCTTTGCCATCGAGAGTCAAGGCATACCCACCAAGCGCGGCAGTCGTTTTACCTTCCGTTATTCCATCCGGTGTAGGTGCTACTGCAACGCCAACTTTGTCTGCAATATCCGCATATTCGTTTTTCAGATTACCGATAGCCCATGATCCGTTAAAGCCCATGGCCACGCGGCCTTCTGCAAGCGGCTTTATATCCCATGCCTCGGACAACGCCTGCTTGGGCACAACTTTTTCGTCATACAGCGTTTTCCAGAAGCTAAACAATTCTCGGTAGCTCTCGTCATTCACAGTGGCATGCGACCAGTCGTCGCTGATCGGAAAGTGTCCGATCATGTTCTGGAATGCCCAGTGCGTCCAAGCTACATCCCCGCTGCCCGGAACGGCTAATCCAAATCGGCCTTGTTTCGTGAGTTGGGCTGCCATATCGATCAATTGTTTCCATGATGTTGGAGGAGATTCCGGATCTAGCCCTACCTCCTCAAAGAAGTCCTTGCGATAGAATAGAAGCTGGTACGGCTCCACGAATACGGGATAGGAATAGTGGTTATCGCCAATGGACACGATTTCTTTTATATTCCCGTACAGATCCTCGAATAGTTTGGGATCCATATAATCATCGAGAGCCGCATACATCCCCTCTTCCACGCTCATCGGAATGCTCGCATAATTCGTATAAGCGATTTGCGGAGCAGTACCATTCGATTGAGCTGCCTTCAGCTTTTGCTGCCAAGCGTCTTGCGGGACAAATTCCAATTTGACTTCAACCCCATCATGTGACTGGTTGAACTCATTCGTCCATTTCCTAAACCAGGCGGTAATCCCTGTGTCCTGCGGGGTAATCCAGAACGGAATCACTACCTTGCTGTGGGGAGCATTGGTGCCAGGTTGCTCCTTGCCATCTCCTGGTTTGCTGTTGTTAGACGAACAAGCTGTCATTAAAGACACAAGCATTACAAGAGCCAACGCCATTGCTGTCACGGATTTAAATGTCTTCATCGTCATTGATCTAACCCTCCAATGAATGAATAATTGCTGCAACACGTGTAATCGCTTCCATATGATTCAATCGTTCCTAAGATTTCCGGCTGCATAATCGATCGAGCAGCAAGTTCATAAAACCTTCGCTATCGACTTCTACGCAGACTTCAACGTTAGCGTCGTCTGAATGTTGTGCAATTGTCTGCCCCGTTGGATGACGATGATCATATTCGATATGCACCTTCATTTTTTTAGTTTTGACAAAAGAACGGTTTATCAACAGCGCGACAGCAAGCGGATCGTTCATGGCTGTATATTCATGCTTGTACCACTCAAGCCATCTCTCCACCAGCTTCACAAGCACAAGATTAAGCGGTTCTCCCGACTCTGTTAAACGTTGTAAATGACTACGATTCATTAATACCTGGCGCGTCACATCTAGACCAACCATTACAATCTTCGCACCGCTTCCGAAAACGATAGATGCTGACTCCGGATCTCGGCTAATATTATGCTCATAATAATCGAGTTCAGCAGCATTGCTTCCTATTCGAGATACGCCACCCATCAGAATGATTTCTTTCGCATGCGCAGCTATCCTTGGTTCTCTGATCATCGCGGCTGCTATATTGGTGAGCGGCCCTATCGGTACCAGAGTAATTTCACCCGGATTATTCATGACAGTCTCGATAATAAAATCAACCGCATGCTTCTCTTCGAAATCAAGATTTTGATCCCGCTCGTCGAGATGAAGAATGCCTTCACCTTCATGACCGAGCCACCAGATCTCCCGATTTCGCAGGAGCGTCTGCTCCACGCCTGCATAAATTTTGATGTCTTCCCTGCCACCCATTTGTAATATCTTTTTAACCATTCGGGAGCGCAGGACTACGTCACCATATACCGTCGTAATTCCTTCTACCTGAATTTCCGGAGAAAACATGCTGAGAGCCACGGCCATCGCATCATCCACATCGGTTCCAATATCTGTATCCAGTATCATTCGATGTAATTTCATTTAGGCATCAACCCCCTGATTGTAAGCTCTTTCAACATTTGAAATGCAATCTGTCTAAGACTTAGATTATTTTTATGAAAATTTTCGAACCGGTTCGAAAATATTATCACACGGCCCCTTTGAATTGTCAAGAGAACTAAATGATTCCTACGCCGTTTAATTCACGGTAACCTTAACCGTCGATTCCCGTACAATAAGCCGCGGTTCTAGTTGTACTTTTCGTAGTGGAGTGGTTTGACCTTCTTTAATCCGCCTTAGCAATAATTCCGCTGCGATTCTACCGGTTTCACCTGTCAGATTGGAGACAGACGACACTCTTGGCCTGGCAATAGTAGACCAACTAATATCATCGACACCTACAACCGTCACATCTTCCGGAACCCGTATTTTGTTCTCCAGAAGCCGCTGAATTAATCCAATTGCAATCATATCATTAGCGGCATACACGCCATCCGGCAATTCCGGCAAGCTGCAGAAATAATCTGCCGCCTGGATACCCGTTTGTAAGGAAAAGTCCGTACCGATGTATACATTTGCCGAATTGGGTTTCATAAAATTCATACTAAGCGACGTATCATAGGCTTCATAGCGTGTTCCTTGATGCAACTGCTTGGGTCCTCCCGCATACGCAATATTCGAGCAGCCGATACGGATCAAATGCTCCATAGCAAGCAGCCCTTCTGTTTTTGATAAAAACACCATGTCTGCATTTACATCTTCACCCATATTGCCGATCAGACATACAGGTACAGAAGCATGATTGATATTATTTTTAAGCGCAGTTGGATTGCTGATCGACAGCATAATAATACCGTCAATATGCATTTCATTCATCCTTCTTATAATCGCAAGTTCTTCCTCCGCATTGCCGTAATGATTGATTAATACGAGTCGATAACCATTTTCCTTTGCCACTTGCTCTACAGCCCAAGCCAGTTCCGGATAATACGGATTTCGGATATCGTCAATAGCAAGTGCAATCTGTTGCTTCATGTTCGTTTTTAAACTTCTTGCCAACATATTGGGCCTGAAGCCCAACTCTTCGATGGCTTGCAATACTTTGCTGCGTGTCACTGGCTTCACACCTGGTACATCATTTATAATACGCGAAACCGTTGATTTCGCGACGCCTGCCCGTTTGGCTACATCGGCAATGGTGACCGAATCTGATTTGACCATCTCAATCTACTCCTATGTTTCGTACTAAACCAGATTTTATGGTACCGGTTCGATTTTATTATGTCATTAAACGGGATAATCGGCAACTTCTTTGATTGAATAGGCTATATTCTCTCTTACGTAGCTTATCATCATAGAACTATAACAAAAGACGGGATAGTACATCCCGTCTTTGCTATAGCAATCTTGGTTATCTGATTAATTAATATTTGCCATGATCACAAAACTCTATCTTTTAAGAACCAGATGATAGATCATGTTTGCACAAGACGCCATGAATCGCAAAATATGTCACTTCTGCAGGACACTCATCCTTAATCGGTCTGAGTCGTTCAGCTCCGACTTTATTAATGGCAGCTAGAATAGGCACCTCTTGTCCAGGGAGAATGATACGATCCCAATCTACATCATGCCCTTCTCCTGCGCCGCGAATAATATGGCCTTCCACCGTCACTTGGCTGAACCCACGTTCCTTCGCGATCTCGGCAGGCGTCATGCCGTGATTAAACAGCTCCAGCGATTGCAGATGGCTAGGCTGCTCTCCGTTATCCGTTCTTCTGACAGCAGAGGTCTGCCCCTTTGTTCTAGAATAGACAGCAGATGTGGAACCCCCTGCATCCGGGAATTCGGCCACAATCGCGATAATATCTTGACCATATTTACTGCCCTTTGCAGCACCGATTCCTTTCACATCGAGCAGATCCTCCATAGACGCCGGGCGCGCATTCGCAATATCCCGGAGCGTGGCATCGAAGAAGATCATGAACGGAGGCACGCTTTCCTTCGCAGCTGCCTCTCTGCGCCATGCTTTAAGCGCATCGAACAATGGAGAGGATGCTGACATATCTGCCGCTGCTTGTCTTACGGTTGCCCGTACACGCTGTGTGATCGTCTCCTTGCCTTCAAGAACAGGAAGGGCGTTCGCCGTTAAGGAGACAGTAGGATATTGTCCCTCACTAAGTCTCATATAGCCTTCGGCTACAAGCCAATACAGCCAGTCCGCAATTTCTTTCTCCGGAAGATGGCGCATGAGCCCATATGTGGTGAGCCGATCCAATCCAAACTCAAGCAGACGTTTGTCACGGGAGCCCTTAAGTACTTTCGCCGCCATCGTCACGCCGAAGCGTCCCCTCATTCTGCCTACGCAGGAAAGTGCCATCTTCGCATCTTCCGTCCGGTCAACAGCTTCGCTTTTATCGAGACAGCTGCTGCATTTGCCGCATTGAGGCACATCACTCTCTCCGAAGTAATCTACAATAAACTGTTGGAGGCAGCGCTGGGTCCGGCTATAATTCATTATCAAATGGAGCTTGGACATTTGAATCGACTTTCGGTCCGTATCGCCCGTTCCCTGCTCGATCAAGAAGCGCTGAACCTGCATATCAGCAGGCTCGAAGAGCAAGATACAATCGCTCTCCTCCCCGTCCCGGCCGGCTCTGCCCGCCTCCTGATAATACGACTCCAGATCCCCTGGCATCTGCCAGTGCAGCACATAACGGACATTGGGCTTGTCGATGCCCATGCCGAATGCATTCGTCGCTACCATGACACGAACCTGGTCGAAGCGGAATTGCTCCTGCGTCTGAGCGCGGTCTGAATCTGATATTCCTCCATGATAGACTCCAGCATCAAGGCCAAATTGCCGCACCATGCCCCCGACTTCTTCCGCTTCTTTTCTCGTAGCCGTATAGATAATGCCGGATTGATCCTCTCTTTGCTTCAAAAAATCTTTCAGGAACCGTTTTTTGTCCACGCCGCTCACAACAGATAGAGATAAATTAGGACGTGCAAAGCCCGTCACATACCGGCGCGGATCGTTCAGCCGAAGCATAGCGGCAATATCATCGGCCACCTCTTCTGTAGCTGTCGCCGTAAAAGCAGCGACAAGGGGGCGATTCGGCATTCGGGCGATCCATCCTGCGAGCTGACGATAGCTTGGACGGAAGTCATGTCCCCACTGGGATACGCAATGAGCCTCGTCAATGGCAATTAGCGGAATATGAAGCTGCTCCGACAACGTCTGGAACATCGGGGCATCCAGCCTCTCAGGAGCCACGTAGAGCAGCTTATACTCGCCTTGCATCGCTTTGCGAAGCACCTCCCGGTATTCTGCCGCTCCAAGCGAGCTATTGAGGAACGCAGCCTGTACACCGACACGGTGCAAGCTATCCACCTGATCCTTCATAAGTGAAATTAATGGCGAGATAACTAGCGTAGTGCCTGGCAGCAGCAGCGCCGGAAGCTGATAACAGATCGACTTCCCGCCGCCCGTCGGCAAAATCGCTAATGTATCATGACCGTCTACAATGCCTGCGATAATATCTTCCTGTCCTTTTCGGAAGGAGTCGTAACCATATACTTCTTTTAATAATTGCAATGCCTTTTCCATCTCTAAGCGCGCCTCCTCTCTCTCCCAAAACAGAAAGACCCTGGCAATGTTCTGTCAGGGTCCTCCCGTACTTAAGTCAACACTATAGGCAGATGGGATGATTGAATCCTATTCGATAATGACGCTCATCCCTTTGACCGGTATGGCATTAGCCGCCTGTAACTATTTCAATTACGTTACGTACAGATTGTGCGGATTGATCAAGCGCCGCTTTTTCTTCAGCTGTCAGCTCAAGCTCAATCACTCTCTCGATACCGTCTCCGCCGATTACGGCCGGAACGCCCATAAACAAATGATCGTATCCGTATTCGCCTTCGAGGTAGGCGATAACCGGAATAATGCGTTTCTTGTCCTTCAGTACCGCTTCGGTCATTTGAACAAGGGATGCAGCCGGTGCATAATATGCGCTGCCATTGCCCAGCAAATTAACGATTTCTCCACCGCCGACGCGTGCACGTTTGACAATGGCTTCAATACGGTCAGCCGGGATCAGCTTCTCGATTGGAATGCCAGCAATGTTGGAGTAACGTACAAGCGGCACCATATCGTCGCCGTGTCCGCCAAGCACAAAGCCGCGAACATCTTCAACCGACACATTCAGCTCCTGTGCGATGAAGGTGCAATAACGGGCTGTATCCAGTACGCCGGACTGGCCGATGACACGATTTTTAGGGAAGCCTAGCGCCTGGTAAGCAACATAAGTCATCGCGTCTACCGGATTGCTTAGAATAATGACATAAGCGTTAGGGCTTGTCGCTTTTACGCTCTCGCAAACCGATTTCACGATACCGGCATTGGTATTCACGAGATCGTCGCGACTCATGCCAGGCTTACGCGCTATGCCAGCCGTAATGATCACAACGTCAGAATCTTTCGTATCCTCGTAGTTGGATGTACCGATGATGTTCGCATCAACGCCTATAACGGGAGTCGCCTCCAGCATATCGAGAGCTTTGCCCTTCGTAGGATTTTCCAGAGGGGCGATATCGACCAGAACGATGTCGCCCAGCTCTTTTTGCGCCAGCATGAGCGCAGTAGTCGCGCCCGTGAAGCCTGCGCCTACAACCGTAATTTTCTTACGTTGAATTGCCATAACTTATGACCTCCCTAAAATTCATTTATCGCGCAAGCATGCGCATCTATCCCCTTTATAGGCATCTATCCGTCAAAAGATACGTTCATAGCGGAACAGCTTGGTCCCCCGCCGGTCATTAGCCCTACAAAGCCTATGCGCCCCTGTACTCCCTCGTTCTTCGAGCGGGAATTCAGAGGCGCATCGCCATGGCTCCCCTAAGGGAGTGTTAAAGTAGCTTCAATCAGGCAATCCCTCGGACGGCTTCATAGCCGCCAGCGAATGGGCCTAAACTACATGTTTTTGATGATTTCGTCAGCAAATGCGGAGCATTTTACTTCTGTTGCGCCTTCCATCAGGCGTGCAAAGTCGTACGTTACTGTTTTGTTGTTGATGGAAGTTTCCATGCCTTTATAGATCAGGTCAGCCGCTTCTTGCCAGCCCAGGTGCTCAAGCATCATAACGCCGGACAGAATGACGGAACCTGGGTTCACGACGTCTTTGTCCGCGTATTTAGGAGCAGTACCGTGAGTTGCTTCGAAAATAGCATGTCCAGTCAGGTAGTTGATGTTCGCGCCCGGTGCGATACCGATGCCGCCTACTTGTGCAGCCAGAGCGTCGGACAGGTAGTCGCCGTTCAGGTTCAAAGTAGCGATTACGTCAAAGTCAGTTGGACGAGTCAATACTTGTTGAAGCGCGATGTCCGCAATTGCGTCCTTCACGATCAGCTTGCCAGCAGCTTCTGCTTCTGCTTGTGCTTTGTTCGCAGCGTCAACGCCTTCAGCGTCTTTGATGCGGTCGTATTGGCCCCAAGTGAAGGTTTGCTCAGCGAATTCTTGCTCAGCCACTTCGTAGCCCCAGTTTTTGAACGCGCCTTCTGTAAATTTCATGATGTTGCCTTTGTGAACCAGTGTAACCGATTTTCTGCCGTGCTTGATCGCGTATTCGATCGCAGCGCGAGCCAGACGTTTCGAGCCTTCAGCGGATACTGGCTTGATGCCGATACCGGAAGTTTCAGGGAAACGGATTTTGTTAGCGCCCATTTCATTTTGCAGGAACGCGATTACTTTTTTCACTTCTGCGGAGCCTTCAGCGTACTCGATACCAGCGTAGATATCTTCAGTGTTCTCGCGGAAGATAACCATGTTAACCAGCTCAGGGCGTTTAACCGGGGAAGGTACGCCGTCGAAGTAGCGAACTGGACGCAGGCAAGTGTACAGGTCAAGCTCTTGACGAAGCGCAACGTTCAGGGAACGGATGCCGCCGCCGATAGGCGTAGTCAGAGGACCTTTGATCGCTACGATATATTCACGGATAGCAGTCAGCGTATCAGCTGGCAGCCACTCGCCGTATTCGTTGAATGCTTTTTCGCCGGCAAAAACTTCATACCAAGCGATATTTTTGGAGCCGCTGTAAGCTTTTTCTACAGCAGCGTCAAGAACGCGTTTCGAAGCGCGCCAGATGTCGCGTCCTGTTCCGTCGCCCTCGATGAAAGGAATGATCGGGTTGTTAGGAACTTGAAGTACACCGTTGTCAATTGTAATTTGCTCGCCTTCAGTTGGAAGAGCGTATTTTTCGAACTTAGCCATGAATAATTCCTCCTAAAAAGTTTTGTGGTATGGATCAACGATTAGTTGATTTGGAGCAAAACTTGCTTCGTAAGCATCGACCTAAGTTTTGTGATTTGGATCAACGATTAGTTGATTTGGAGCAAAACTTGCCTCGTAAGCATCGACCTAAGTTTTGTGGTATGGATCAACGATTAGTTGATTTGGAGCAAAACTTGCTTCGTAAGCTTGAAACCATGGTTATGAGTAAAAATCAGCATCTAGCTGATTATAACAAAAAACGGCTTCTAAAGCATACATGGAAAGGAGAACAAGCCTTCCGCTTGCCCTCGCTTCATGATGTATACCCTCATCGAATTAACGTTGCTCGATCGGGATGTATTTTGCGTTAACCGGACCAACATAGTCCGCGCGAGGACGAATGAGACGGTTGTCTTGGTATTGCTCCAAGATATGTGCGCTCCAGCCGGATACGCGGCTGATTGCGAAGATTGGCGTGAACAGGTCGCGCGGAATTTCAAGCGCTGTGTATACGGATGCGGAGTAGAAGTCAACGTTCGGCTTCAGACCTTTTTGGCCAGTTACCAACTCTTCGATCTTAACCGACATTTCGTACAGCTCCATGTTGCCAGTCAGCTTACCCAGCTCGCGGGACATTTTTTGCAAATGTTTTGCGCGAGGATCCCCGTTTTTGTAGACGCGGTGACCGAAGCCCATAATTTTAACTTTGTTCGCCAAAGCATTGCCAATGTAGCTCTCAACGTTTGCAAACGTGCCGATCTCTTCAAGCATAACCATAACAGCTTCATTCGCGCCGCCATGCAGAGGGCCTTTAAGAGCGCCAATTGCGGAAGTTACACCGGAATAGATATCGGAAAGCGTGGCTACTGTTACGCGAGCCGCAAATGTAGAAGCATTCAGCTCGTGGTCAGCATGCAGAACGAGTGCTTGATCCAAAGCCTTCACTGCCACTTCAGCCGGCTCGTTACCAGTCAGCATGTACAGGAAGTTGAAAGCAATCGATACGCCTTTCTTAGGAGCAATCGGCTCCTTGCCTTGGCGAATACGCGCGAAAGCAGCGATTACGGTAGGCAGCTGCGCCTGCAATTTAATCGCTTTCAGTTGGTTAGCCTCTGGACTCATGTCATTCGCAGAAGCATCGTATAGCGCAAGGCTGGATACTGCAGTACGGAGAGCAGCCATAGAGTTTGTATCTCTCGGATACAATTTGATTTGGTCGATTACTGCGCTAGGAATCTCGGAGAATTCATCAAGCTGCTTTTGCAGTCCGTCCAGTTCCGAACGATTTGGGAGTTTGCCGTACCAGAGCAGATACGCTACTTCTTCAAATGAAGCGTTTTCCGCAAGATCGTCAATATCAATACCGCGGTAAGTGAGCACTCCATCAATGATTGAACTGATGGATGACGCTGCCGCGACGATTCCTTCTAGACCTTTAGTTGCTGTCATCGTTCTCTCTCCTTTATACTCGATATAGATCTCATTCCAAGAATGGTAACGTTATTGATGCACTGTCTTTAATCATAAATGATTTTTTCAATGAAGCCAACAAAATGGGACATAAAAATGCTTTATCGGCATCATTGATAATTTGAATCGCTTATGTACAATAGAAGGGGCTGAGGGTATCGCGAATTGTTCCCGACAGCTCATTATTCCACAATCTCACTACCCCTATACTTCGAAAAATGCGAGACGATATGATAGAATGTCCACAGTAGACGCGGCATGTTCCCTATGCTGGAACGGAGGATAACATGACAGGACAACGCAATGGCATCATCGACATCGGCTCCAACTCTGTCAGGCTCGTCGTGTACGAGAGAACAGACAGCGGTGCCCACCGCGTCGTCGATGCCAGTAAACGCTCCGCTAGACTAAGCGGAAAAATAGATGAAAAAGGCGCATTGACCGAAGAAGCGGTGTCAGAGCTTGCCGAGACGCTCCGCCACTTCATGCGCATCTGCTCGCATCATGGGATTGGCCATATTCGAGCGGTTGCGACAGCGGCTATCCGCAACGCAACCAACCGGGATTACGTGCTGGAGAGAATCAAGGCCGACACTTCGCTGTCCATCGAGCTGCTGACCGGGGAGATGGAGGCTTCCTTCGGCTTCCTCGGTATGATCAACTCGCTAAATGTGACAGACGGCTACTTGATCGATATCGGGGGCGGAAGCACGGAGCTATCGCTCTTCCGGAATCGCGAACTGATCCACTCCGTATCTTTTCCCTTCGGCTGCGTCAGCTTGAACCAGTCGTTCGATTCCAAAAACGGATTAACGGACGAATCGCTGAAAGCGATCGAAGCCGTTGTTGCGGATGCAGCAAAGCAGCATCCCTGGATACGCGAAGCGGCGGGACTGCCCCTCGTTGGCGTCGGCGGAACCGTACGCGCACTAGGTAAGGTGCATCAGGCGGTCCATCATTATGCATTTGTACAGACACATAATTATGAAATCTCAGGAGCAGGAGTCGATGAGCTGTTCCAGACGATAAGAAGCCTGCCGCTGGAGCGCAGACGCAAGCTGCCCGGCTTGTCCAAGGACAGAGCAGATGTGATCGTGCCGGGCATTGCCGTGCTGCGTGCAATATTTCGATCCGTGAAAGCCTCCCACTATCAAATATGCGGAGCAGGTCTGCGGGACGGGCTGTTTCATGCGACGCGCTTCCCTGCGCAACCAAAGCTGAACGACCCGCTTGCCTACAGTTTACGAAACTTGAACGCCTTGCATACGGAAGCGCCCAGACAGCATGTGATGCAGGTTAACCGGCTGTCCTTGGCCTTATACGACGAGTTGCATAGCCTTACAGGTGCTGGGCTAGACACGCGCGCCAGACTATTGCTTGATGCCGCCTCGCAATTGCACCGAATCGGGGCGTCGATCGACTATTACGATTACGCGAGGCATTCCTTCTATTTAATTATCCACTCGCATCTCAATGGTCTATCGCATAGAGAAATTATCATGACGGCAGCAATCGCATCTTTCAAGGGCAAAGGGCGCGCCAAAAACCAGATCATGCCTTATCGGACATTAATCCATGATCAAGACATCGATCAAATATGCAAGCTTGGTTTGCTCCTTCAATTGGCAGCGGCCCTTGATCGGAGTGAGACGCAAGCGATCGGACAGATTGCCATCCGCCCTACAGAGTCGCAGCTGCTTCTGCGTCCGCTTCATCCTAGGGGGCCACTAGCGGTAGAGAAGCGGGAAGTCGATGAACTGGCTGCCGATTTCAAAAAACATTGGCATTTGACTCCCGTGCTTGATCACTACCGGATGCAACATTAAAATTAAATCTCGCCTTTCCACAGCGGAATCAATTTGGCTTCGAACTGACTACGGAACGGCTTGTCGTCCTTGCTAACAACCGGCTCATATAATCCGCTTGGCTTCAGTTCCCTGGATTTCACATTATCCTCCAGGTTCAGCTTCAACATGTTAATTAAGATGGCGCGCAACCCTGGATCGAATACGGGACACATCAGCTCGATTCGCTTCATGAGATTGCGTGTCATCCAATCTGCGCTGGAGAGATACACTTCTTCTTCCCCATCATTATAGAAATACATCACTCTCGCATGCTCCAAATAACGATCCACGATACTGATTACTTTAATATTTTCGCTGCGTCCGACTACGCCCGGCCTCAAGCAGCATACTCCTCGTACGATCAATTCAATTTTCACACCCGCCTGAGAAGCTTCATACAATTTATCAATGATATCCTGATTGGACAACGAATTCATCTTCGCGATAATATGCGCTTTACGCCCTGCCTGCGCAATTGCTTTCTCATGGTCGATCAGCCGGAAGAGCTTTTCTCTCAGATCAGTAGGCGCCACGCCCAATGCCTTCCAGTTATAGGGTGAGGAGTAGCCTGTCACCTCGTTGAACAAAGCCGACGCATCGCCGCCGATAACTGGGTGTGAGGTGAACAAGCCAATATCAGTATATAAAGTTGCCGTATTGTCATTGTAATTCCCCGTTCCAACATGCACGTACCGGCGCAACGTTCCTTGCTCGCGTCTGACGACCAACAAAATTTTAGCATGAGTTTTCAAGCCGACAAGACCGTATACCACATGGCATCCCGCTTTCTCAAGCTGTCTAGCCCATGCAATATTACGCTCCTCGTCAAATCGCGCCTTCAATTCCACTACGACGGTAACTTGTTTGCCAGATTCCGCTGCTTTCGCCAGCGCCTGTACGAGTGCCGATTGCCCGCTGACTCGATAAAGTGTCATTTTGAGCGCAAGCACATCCGGATCGTAAGCAGCTTGCAGCACAAAATCGTTGACCGGCTCGAATGACTCATACGGATGATAAACCAGCACATCCCGTTGCCTGATCACTTCAAACATATCGTCTGTTTCATCAAATTCACGAGGGTACACCGGCTCCAACTTCTCGTAACGCAAATTATCGTAGCCTGCCAAATTGCTGGCGAACCGAAGAAGGAAACTTAAATCAAGAGGTCCGTCAATTTCGAACAAATTGTCCTCAATCTCAAGTTCCTCCCTAAGTGTCTGCAGTGCAAAAGGGTGCATGCCCTTCGCCACTTCGAGACGGACGGGAATGCCCCATCTGCGTCTGCGCAGCTCCTTTTCGATTTCCTCCAACAAATCCTCTGCCCCTTCTTCATTCAGCGTCAGGTCTGCATTGCGCGTCAGCCGGAACGGATGGACAGAAAACGGTTCATAACCGTTAAATAACGTATGAATAAATTGCTGTATCAGCTCTTCTAGCAGCACAAACTCTTGTTTTTTGCTATTCACCCTTCCTGGAACGGCAACAAATCTCGATAAGATGGAAGGCACCTGAACAATAGCAAACAATGGCTCTTCTTCTTCCTCTGCATCCTCGCGCTTAAGCAACACCGCCAAATACAGTTCCTTCGTATGTACGAGAGGGAACGGTCTGCTCTGGTCTACAGCCATCGGCGTAAGGACGGGAAATACGATTTCGTGAAAATAGTCAGATACCGATTTTTGCTGGCTCGCATTGAGTTCATCCAACGATCGAATACATATTCCTTCCTTGGCGAGGCAACGCGTCACTTCACGATATGTGCGGTATTGTTCGAACACCATGCTGGTAGCGCGTTTAATAAGTCGTTTCCATAAGCCTGCGGGGGTATATCCCGTAAAGTCCGTTTTCGTTAAACCCGCTCTCATCTGATCCTGAATGCCGGCAACTCGCACGCTCATGAACTCATCGAGATTGCTTGATACGATCGAAAGAAATTTTGCTCTCTCCAGCAAAGGATTACGCGTGTCCTGGGCTTCTTCGAGCACTCTTCGGTTGAATTCGATCCAGCTCAAATCTCGATTGACATATGGGGACAAATGCTTGGTCATGGTGATCCTTTTCCTCGCTTTCGATGTGGTTTGCTGAAGCAAGCCACAGCCTATGCTATCGATATCATTATGATAGATGACTATTTTTGGCACATTATCGAATTGTTAATTTCATGTAAACATTGTTAGAAACGTCTGATCGTAAAGTTGCCATTACGCATCCGTTTCTCCAGCCACTGCAATATCATATTGCGAAAGAGGGGCCTCGTGAACGGCAGAAGCATGATAATACCGAGGAAATCACTGAAAAATCCTGGTAGCAGCAGCAATAGCCCGCCCAGAAGGACACATATCCCGTCAATAATAGCCCGGCCCGGAATTTGTCCGGATTGCATTTGCCTCTGCGCTTCCAGCCATACTTTTCTGCCCTCAAATTGAGTGACCAACGCGCCTGCTGCACTTAATACGAGAATAAGAAGGAACGTATTCCAACCGCCGATCCAATCCCCCATCCGGAGAATGCCCCAAATCTCGATAATCGGCACGATAATAATCGCCGCTAATATCCACCTATACATCATATTCCACCTTTCGCTTGTAGCATGCATATCATTATTTTCGGACCAATAAACAGATGTAAGTCGATACGATCAACTTAAAGGATATGAACGGACCTTTCTTGCTGGATTAAGGCGGTTGGAGCGACTTGAACGATGCCTATCAGCGTTACCGGCTGGATTAAGTCGGTTGGAGCGACCTAAAAGGTACACATTTGCCCTTCTCCCACAATTAAGTCGGCTAGAGCGACTTAAATGGTACACGCTTGCCCTTCTACCACAATTAGGTCGGCAAGAGCGACTTAAATGGTACACGCTTGACCTTCTACCACAATTAGGTCGGCAGAAGCGACCTAAAAGGTACACGCTTGCCCTTCTCCCACAATTAGGTCGGCAGGAGCGACTTAAATGGTACACGTTTGCCCTTCTCCCACAATTAGGTCGGCAGGAGCGACCTAAATGGTACACGCGTGCCCTTCTCACACAATTAGGTCGGCAAGAGCGACTTAAATGGTACACGCTTGACCTTCTCACACAATTAGGTCGGCAGGAGCGACTTAAATGGTACACGCTTGACCTTCTCACACAATTAGGTCGGCAGGAGCGACTTAAATGGTGCGCTCTTGGCCCATCCTGTCACTTACTTCCGCCGATAAGCGCATACAGTTCCGGAAGCACGCGATTCAGCCGGGCTGGCTGCCACTGTGGATTGACCCAGACATGCTTGGTGCCGCCTTCGACGAGCAATTCTCCAGGAAGCTCCTCGCCATATGCCACCTCCGTTGCCTGAAAATCCGCCTCCGAAACTCGGCGAACCTGCGATTGAAACTCTACGCGCAGCGGCGAGCTGCCAGCAATTCGGGTACATACCACTACGAGATCGTCGTAATGGGCAGGAGCAACATACTTGCACGCCAGATCAACGACTGGCAATAACAATCCTTTGCCCTCAATTGTTTTGTAATCATAACCAGCCGACCTTATCCATTCCGTACGTCCAACTTCGAACCAGGTTACATAATTGCCATGAAAAACAACGCCCATCTGATCGGTTTCCTGATATCTTACCCGAATCGGATGCAATCTCCATGCGCCTTCCCTCTCCAAGTTTCCATCCCCCGTTCTATTATTTGCATCTGCAACCTGCCATAAGCTAATGGTTAGAAAAAACCTCTAACGTGGTCCGTTTGGATTGAACGGCCGCAATAGAGGTTATTCCGATAATTGAATAAAAAGCGACGGTGTAGACACCATCGCTCTCTATTCATTATAAAGTTAAGTTTACAGTACTTTGGATTGGCCGGAGTAGATAAAGCCAGTTTCCGCATACACGGTAACTTCCATACCATCCTTCAGCGTATCCATAGCACCTGTCACGCCTAGAATAACCGGAACGCTCAGGTTAAGACCGCATACGGCCGCATGGCTAGTAATGCCGCCTTGCTCCGTAATGACAGCTCCCGCTTTCTCGAATGCAGGGATATATTCCTTGTCTGTCGCTACAGTAACAAGAATATCGCCTTGCTGTACTTTCTCATTAGCTTCTTGCGGCGTACGAGCTACCACAAGCTTACCCGTTACGGTTTGGCTGCCGATTCCTTGGCCTTTAGCCAGAAGTTCGCCAATGTGATGAATTTTCATCAGGTTTGTTGTGCCAGCGAATCCAACTGGTACGCCTGCTGTAATAACAACTGTATCGCCCAGTGCCAGAATGCCTGTGCCCAGTGCGCCTTCAACGGCATTATCGAACATTTCGTCCGTTGTAACCGCATCTGCTCCCTTAACCGGGATAACGCCCCAGCCCAGTGCAAGACGTCTCATTACTTTAGTATCCGTTGTAACAGCGATGATTGGCGCTTTCGGACGGTATTTGGATACCATACGAGCTGTAAAGCCGCTTTGCGTGGATGTAATGATCGCTTTTGCGTTCAGATCCAGTGCAGAATTGGCTACCGCTTGGCTAATCGCTTCCGTTACGGAAGTTTGCTGAGCATTCGCTTGTTTGATGAAGATTTCACGATACTCAAGCGCGCTCTCAGCGCGTTCAGCAATACGTGACATCGTTTGAACCGATTCAACCGGGTATTTGCCGGCAGCTGTCTCACCGGAAAGCATGATCGCATCCGTACCGTCGAAGATCGCATTCGCTACGTCACTCGCTTCCGCACGAGTCGGACGCGGGTTGCGTTGCATGGAATCAAGCATTTGGGTTGCCGTAATAACCGGCTTGCCTACGCGATTACATTTTTTGATCATCATTTTTTGAACGAGCGGTACTTCTTCAGCAGGAATCTCTACGCCAAGGTCGCCACGCGCAACCATCAGACCGTCGGACACTTCCAGAATTTCATCCAGGTTGTCTACGCCTTCCTGGTTTTCGATTTTGGAGATGATTTGGATATGGCCTGCGTTGTGCTTCTCCAGCAATTCGCGGATTTCCAGAACGTCACTTGCTTTACGCACGAAGGAAGCTGCGATAAAGTCGACGCCTTGCTCGATACCGAATACGATATCGTTCGCATCTTTTTCGGTGATGCCTGGCAACGAGATTTTCACGCCAGGAACGTTGACGCCTTTTTTACTCTTGATTGGACCGTTGTTCACGATACGGCAGTGAACTTCCGTGCCTTCAATGGACTCAACTGTCAGACCGATCAGACCGTCATCGATCAGAACAGTCGAACCTACAGTCAGGTCGTTCGGAAGATTATTGTACGTTACCGGGATACGCGTGCGGTCACCCAGAATTTCTTCCGTTGTCAGCGTAATCGCATCGCCTTGCACCAGTTCAATCGGCTCTTCCTTCAGTTTGCCCAGACGGATTTCCGGACCTTTTGTATCGAGCAGGATCGCTACCGATGTGCCGAGCTCAACATTAGCCAGTCCAACGTTTTTGATCCGGTTGCCATGCTCCTCGAAGTCTCCGTGCGAGAAGTTAAGACGGGCTACGTTCATCCCGGCTTGAATGAGTTTCTTAGTGTTTTCCAGTGATTCGCTGGAAGGTCCGATTGTACAAACGATCTTAGTTTTGCGCATGTTATGTTTCCTCCGTTTAGTGCCTGAAATGTCTTTTTTGAATATAAATACACGCTTCCGCGGGCTTGTCCTCCGCGTTAAAGCGATTGTATACGTTAGTTAAGGGTTGGGGCAGCTTCCTGTCCCTTGGCATCGCTTGCGATGGAGTCGTTCAAGCCGCTGTTAAGCTCTGTTGCCGCAGATTGTTCCAAGCCATCCTCAGCCGCTTCAAGCTCGGCCATCTGGAAGTATCCAATCTTGCGGAACTTGTTGTAGCGATCTTCGATCAGCTCCTCGGCGTTCAGCTTCAGAAGCTCTTGAAGCTGGCTCCAGAGACCTTCCTTAATACGCTCCGCCTGGAACTCCAGATCGCGATGGGCACCGCCCTGCGGCTCCTCGATGATCTGCTCGATAATGCCAAACTCAAGGAGATCCTTCGCTGTAATCTTCATCGCCTCGGCTGCCTGATCGGCTCGCGACGCGTCCTTCCATAGGATGGAGGCTGCGCCGTTCGGCGATATGGCCGAGTAGATGGCGTTCTCGAGCATCAATACGCGGTTGCCGACACCAAGCGCCAGCGCTCCGCCGCTTCCGCCTTCACCAATGACTACGCAGATAATAGGCACGCCGAAACCGGCCATCTCACGCAAATTGCGCGCAATCGCCTCCGATTGTCCGCGTTCTTCTGCCGTGTTGCCCGGATAGGCGCCCTTTGTATCTATAAACGTAATGATCGGGCGATTGAATTTGTTCGCCTGCTGCATAAGACGCAGCGCCTTACGGAAGCCCTCCGGATGGGGACTGCCGAAGAAACGGGCAATATTATCGCGTGTGTCTTTGCCTCGCTGATGGCCGATAACAGTAACCGGCACTCCGTTCAGCTTGGCAAGGCCGCCCACGATCGCCAGATCGTCTGCGAACAGACGGTCGCCATGCAACTCCATGAAATCGGAAAAGATCGCGCCGATGAAATCGAGCGATGTCGGACGCTGATGATGACGCGCCAGATGCATCTTCTGGGCAGCCGTAAGCTCGCTGTACAGTTCTTCTTCCAGCTGCTTGCAGCGTTCCTCCAGCCGCAGAATCTCCTCAGAGAAATCAATGCCTTTGTCTACACTCAGGCTCTTCAATTCCTTGATTTTCTGGCGCAATTCCACGATCGGCTTCTCAAAAGGCAGTTCATTCGCCATGGAACGATCCCTCCTTTTCGCAATGCATGTCCAGCAGCTTCGTAAGCGTCGCCTTCATATCCTTACGATGCACGACTTTATCCAACTGACCATGCTGCAAGTTGAATTCGGCCGTCTGGAAGTTGTCCGGCAGCTTCTGACGTATCGTCTGTTCAATGACGATACGTCCAGCAAAGCCGATCAAAGCGCCAGGCTCGGCCAAATTGTAGTCGCCAAGGCTCGCGAAGCTGGCGGATACGCCGCCAGTCGTCGGGTCTGTAAAGACGGAAATGTAAAGCCCGCCCGCTCCTTGAAACTTCGCCAGCGCAGCGCTCGTCTTAGCCATCTGCATCAAGCTCAGTATACTTTCCTGCATACGAGCGCCGCTCGATGTCGAGAAAATGATAAGAGGAAGCTTCTTCTCATGAGCCGCTTCGATCGCTCTTGTAATTTTCTCGCCAGCGACGGAGCCCATGCTGCCTGTGAAGAAGTCGAAGCTCATCACAGCAACAACAACAGGAAAGCCGCCAATCTTGCCATCGCCCGTCACAACGGAATCGCGAAGGTTCGATTTGGCTTTCTGTTGCTCCAGCTTGCCAGCGTAGCCCGGGAAGGACAACGGATCGACCGATTCCATAGCGGCATCGTATTCAGTCAAATGCCCGTCATCAAGTGTCATTCCGATCCGTTCCCACGCATTCAGCCGGTAATGATGCCCGCATGAAGAGCAAACCTTCAAGTTTTTTTCCAGCTCTTTGCTATATTGAATCGTGCCGCACTTGGAGCACTTATTCATCAAGCCTTCTGGAATATCACGCTTGGGACGCTCCGAGGGAATCGTCGCATATTTTTTTTTCGAAAATAAGTCCTTAATTTGCACTGTGACACCTCTCAAGGCGCAATAATGTAGAATTAGCCATCAAGAACGGAACAAGGAATTGAATACTTCCTGTACTTCCTCAAGCTCGCCTGATGGAACTAATATCTCATATTGCTGTTTAGACAGATTGACGGGCCGGACCTTTATCAAAAAACCTTCTTCCGTAAGCCGCTTCTTGATGTTTTCTGCCATTTTTGCTGTTGGTGCGATATAGATAACCGTCCACATCTTGGTACCTCCTGATAACCCCGCGTAAGCAAAGTTAACCTGTCAAACGTTCACGGCAGTCGCCGTCTTGTCTAGTAAAACGAAACCAATCCCGCCAAAAGGCCATATGATGCCATAATGATAACATAGTTATGGCGAATCCGGCAAATGATATCGAATGGCTTTCGGATCGCTATGAGCGATGCGGGCGGATGCCGCTGCTGCCAGACCCGCAACCAAATCATCCAGAAAGACGTGGATTTTCTCCCCTTTTACGTTCAGCTTGCGAATGATGCCAGGCTTCATTTTATCCAAATATCCGAAGCTCGTAAGTCCAATCATGCCGTATACGTTCGTAATGCCAAGAGCCAGCGTCTCGTCAACTCCGTACAGCGATTCGTCGCGTTCCATAATGGATTGGAGCGGCTCGGGAAGCAGCTTGCGCTCGGCCAGTTCATCCAGGGCAATGCCCGTATACAGCACATATTGCACTTCTCTCTTTTCGAGCACCGCTCGCACGCTCTCCCGGCATTCCTCTATGCGAAGATCCGCATTATAGGGTGATTGCAGCGTATATACAATTTCTGAGATATCTTCTACGGTTACGCCGCGCGTCTCCAGCCATTTCTCGATTGCGTTCACGGACATCCTTCCTCTCGGGCCTGCTTGTATCTCTATGCATATGCGTGTACAAGCCATTATGTGCATAGAAATACAAAATCCGATAAGAAGAGCGCTCCGTTCTCACTTGATAATCGCAGTGCCTGGGCCAAGCAAGGCCTCGATGGATCTGATCAATTCAGGACCCGGTCTCACGCGATGGCTGGCGCTTAGCGCCATTGCTTTGCCTTCCCGTTCATAGAATAAGGCGCAGTCGATCGGACCGGGATGGGAGAGCAGCAGCTGCTTCAGAGCATTCAGCACTTCCGTGCGCTCGCTGTTCTCCGTAATCTTCATATACAACAGCTGCCGCTTTCCTGCCTTCGTTCCGCCGCTATCAGCGGCTCGGGACTGTGCTGGAACTTGAACGGCTGCAGGCCGCGAATGATCGCCCCGATGAACGGAACGGGATTCAGACTCCATCACTGTCCGCTCCGGCTGCGGCCGCTCGCCAGATGGAAGGGCATGCTGCGGTTGTTTTGGCTCCGCTGGAGCATCGTCCTTACCGCTGGAAGACGGACGAGTCGTCGTGCCGGCTACCGTTGATGACTGCTGCGGATTATTTATAGAGCGGCCTGCATCCGTCCGCGATGATCGTGCGCGAGCCGCTTGGCGCAATCGCCGAACCTGCGACGCCAAGTAGTCGACCGTCCCTTCCAAAGGAATGACATCATCCACAAGCAGCTTGAAATCCTCGTCCTCATGCTGAACCTTGGCTTGCACGATGACAAGCCCGTCTTTGGCAAGCTTTGCGCCTACGCGCTTCCACACGGCCGGGAAAACGACGGCTTCCACACGCATAATCCGATCTTCTACCTCCATAAAACCCATCGCATTGCCTTTCTTGTTCGTAAAAGGCTTCAATCCCGCAATCATCACGCCGACCATGGCAATCGTTCCGTCCGCTGCCTCGTTCAAATCGACCAGACGTTCCAACTCCAGCTTATCCAACAGTTCGGCTGCTGAATCAAGCGGATGACCGGACAGATACATCCCCAGCAATTCCCGCTCAAAGTCCAGCTTCTGAGAAGTCGTATACGGCGTGATGTCCGGCAGCTCCACATCCCAATTCTGCACTTCCTCGAAGCCAAACATCTCAATCTGCAGCTCTTCCTTCTCCTTACGCCACTTCACAGCCGTTTCCACTGTTTCTTCCAGCGAAGCAAGCAACTGCGACCGATGGCCCGACATGGAATCGAACGCCCCGGCTTGTATAAGCGACTCCAGCACACGCTTGTTCACGACGCGCAGATCGACCCGCTTGCAGAGATCCAGAAAGCTTAGGAACGGACCGTTCTCCCGCTCCCGTAAGATCGCATCGATCGCTTGAGTGCCAACGTTTTTAATAGAAGCCAGCCCGAAGCGAATCGCTCCTCCCACGGGTGTAAACGTGACGCTGCTCTCATTCAAATCCGGAGCCAGCACCTCGATGCCCATCCTGCGGCATTCATCGGCGTATTCCGCCGTCTTGCGCATATTGCCCGTTACCGATGCCATCATAGATGCCATAAACGGAACAGGATAATGCGCCTTAAGCCAAGCGGTCTGGAACGCGAGCACGCCGTATGCGGCGGCATGCGCCCGAGGGAAGCCATAATCGGCGAAACGGACAATCATGTCATAGACCTTGTTGGCCTCCTCTTCGCTATACCCTTGACCAAGGCTGCCCTTCACGAAGTGAGCGCGCTCCTCATCCAGCACCTCGCGCTTTTTCTTCGATACGGCTCTACGGAGCAAGTCGGCTTCGCCAAGCGAAAAACCCGCCATGAGGGAGGCAATCTGCATGATTTGCTCCTGGTAGACGATGATGCCGTATGTATCCTTTAAGATAGGCTCAAGCTTGGGGTGAGGATAAGATACATCGAGTACGCCATGCTTGCCGCCAATATATTTCGGAATAAACTCCATCGGGCCGGGACGATACAGGGCCAGCACCGAGATAATATCCTCGAAGGTTGAAGGCTTCATCTCCCGCAGCACGCGCCGGCAACCCGTCGACTCCAACTGGAAGATGCCCGTCGTGTCGCCGCGGCCGAGCATCGCATACGTATGGGGATCGGAATCGTCTATTGTACGGAAATCGATTTCTTTCTGAAAGAGCTCCTTCACCCAGCTAAGCGTTCTCTCCAGAATAGACAACGTCCTGAGGCCCAGGAAGTCCATCTTAAGAAGCCCGATCGCTTCCAGATGCTCCATGGAATATTGGGTCAACGGAATCGATTCACTCCCGCCCTGCAGCGGGACGTAATGCGTAAGCGGCTCCTTCGAGATAATAACCCCCGCCGCATGCGTCGAGGCATGCCGGGGCATTCCTTCTACCTTAATCGCCATCTTCAGCAGCGCGTCCGTCTTCGGCTGCCGCTCGCAAGCCGCTCGCAGCTCCTCGCTCTGGCGCAGCGCCTCCTCCAGCGTAATGCCGAGCTGATTCGGAATCAGCTTCGCAGCCCGATCCACCTCCTGGAATGGGACGTTCAGCGCTCTGCCCACATCCCTGACCGCAGCCTTGGCCGCCATCGTACCGAACGTAATGATCTGGGCGACATGCTCCTCGCCATACTTGGCGGATACATAAGCAATGACTTCGTCGCGACGCTCATCGTTGAAGTCGATATCGATATCCGGCATCGATATCCGCTCCGGGTTCAGGAACCGCTCGAAGAGGAGCTTGTATTTCAACGGATCAACATCCGTTATCCTTAGCGCATAAGCAACAAGGCTGCCGGCAGAGGAACCCCGGCCCGGCCCGGTGCGAATACCGCGTTCATGAGCGAACCGGATGAAATCCCAGACGATTAAGAAATAATCGCTGAAGCCCATATTCTCGATGACCGACAATTCATAAGCGAGGCGCTCTTCTGCCCGCGCCTGAAAATCCGAACCATCACTCCACTCCGGCAGACCCGCGTATCGCGATATGAGCCCATTCCGGCATAGCTCCGCCAAATATTGCGTGGAAGAAGTACCGGCGGGAACAGGCCGGAACACCGGCAAAGCCGCTCTGCCGAACGTCAGCTCCAGATTGCATTTATTCGCGATTTCTACCGTATGGTCGATTGCCTCCGGCACATGGCGGAATAAAGCCGCCATCTCTTCGCCGCTCTTCATATACAGCTGATCCGTCGTCATGCGCATCCGGTCCGCATCCTCAACCGTCTTGCCCGTACCGATGCAGATGAGTACATCCTGCACACCTGCATCTTCTGGCTTCAGGTAATGCACATCATTGGTCGCAACCAGCTTAATGCTTGTCTCCCGGGCAAGCCCGATCATCGCTGTCGCGACTTTCTTCTGCTCCAGCATCCCATGGTCCTGAAGCTCCAGATAGAAATCATCTCCGAAGATCGCCTGGTAACGAAGAGCGGCTTCCCTCGCTTCATCCATACGATCATAGAGCAGATGCTGGGACACCTCGCCATTCAGGCAGGAGCTTAGGCAGACCAAGCCTTCGGCATGCTTCGCCAGCATCTCCATGTCCACTCTCGGCTTATAATGGAAGCCCTCCAGATGGGCTATCGAGCTAAGCTTCATCAAGTTGCGATAACCTGTCTCGTCCTTCGCTAGCACGATAAGATGATAGGTCGGATTATCCTTGCGCGGGCCCTTCTCGAACCGCGATCCCGCCGTCAAATATAGCTCGCAGCCGATAATCGGCTTAATCCCGTTCGCGCGGCAAGCCCGATAGAACGGAATTGCGCCATACATAACGCCGTGATCCGTTAAGGCAAGCGCGCGCATGCCAAGCTCGGCAGCCCGAGCAGCCAGATCCCGTATGCGGGCGGCGCCGTCAAGCAGACTATATTCGCTATGCGCATGCAGATGTACAAATGCCCCTTCTTGTCCGGCACTTACGCCCATGGTATGACCACCCTCCTGGCAAACTTCTGTTCTCATTTTAAAGTTATCGCTATTTTATCATAATCAGGTTGGACACGCCCATAGAATGATATAAAGCATTCGGAGCAAGAATTGGAGGCAGCGGGATGAGTTATTTTTTATCAAAAGCGGGTATGGATTTTTTTATCGCCTTTGGCGTTGTAATCGGCGGGGCCACGCTGGCGGGAGTCGGATCCGTCTTTATGCTGATGCCTCCCGCCACTGTTATGCTCGATACGGCACTCCGGCTGAAAATATGGGCAATAGTGGCTGCCATCGGAGGCTCCATCGATCCGGTACGAGTCATTGAGAGCAATATCTCCCTCGGTCATCTGTCGCCGGTCGCACAGCAAATTTGCTTTATTTTGTTCGCCTTTCTAGGGGCGCATATGGCCACTGAACTGGTACGATTAATATGTAAAGGAGCGCTATAGTCGATGAGACTGCCTCCGTTCAATCGGTATATAAGATGGATGCAACTGACAGGCGTCTTCCTGCTGGGCATGCTTGCCGGAGCCGTTACACTGAATTCTCTGTTTGTTGCGCAGTTTGAGGCCTTATATCATACGAAGAATGAGCTGGAGTCCAAGCTGGAGCAATACGAGCAAGATATTCGGGGGTTAAATCAATATAAAAACCAGCATACGGTCATTAAAAGCATCCAGCTAAGGCTCGCCGAATCAAGCGGCAAACGGGCCCATCTGGACAAAGTGACCGAAGCAGAGCTGATCAAACGCGTAAAGGAAGATCTCTCGATCTTCCTCGGCCAAAGCATCTACAAGGTCGACTCTGACGCCAAATTCGCCCGCAAGATTCTGGAGCGGAAAGTCTATACGGACATTAACGGCAAAGATTATATGGTTGAGCTGCAAACGGTGCTGCTTGCGGACAACGTGCTGCAAATCTGGATGATCGCTCTGCCCCATGCCAAAGCTCCCGCTTCTTGAAGTAATCGGAGACACAATCTGATACAATAGAGAACGATTGGCAAGCCGTGGACGCCGATTGCGGCGCCGGCCTCTATTTCTCGGATTAAAGGAGCTGTATGGGTAACATGGATCAACTGCTGCAATGGCTGCTATTCCCGGGTATTCTCATCACGCTGACGTTTTCGACCCTATTCAGTTTCAAGTCGCGTCGCGCCAAGGATACCAGAACGAAGGGCATATATGCCGCTAGAATGAACATAAGCATGGGCGGTATGCTTATCTTTATCGCCGCCGTCCAGCTATTCCTGTCCAACGAATCTACACTTCGCATCATCATTGGCGCGATTTTCATCGTTCTCGGACTGTTCAACTTGTTCGCGGGCATTCGCAACTTGAGCGTCTACCGTTCGATGGCCTCAAGCGAAGGAAGTCACCGTTAATACGGGTCGATCATCTGGGCCGTCAGCATAGCCTTGGCGGCTAATCCCTGCCGGTCCAGCACTTCGATCTCCAGCTTGGAGAACTTGCGGCTCAGCTCAAGCGGCCGCGGCTTTATCGTAATCTCGCTATCAATTTGAACCGGCCTGACATAATAGGAGGTCATGCTCTCCAGCAGGAAGTCTCGCTTGCCCGTATCCCGGATCATTCTTCTGGCGGCTTGCGCCATCAGTGTAGTGAGCAGTCCTTCGGAAGCCATGCCCAGTGCGCCCGACATCTGCGGCGTAATAGCCCCTTTATAGCTAATGCCCGCGTCGTCCGAACTGTTTTCCTCCGTCTGAATGAAGCCCGCCCACATCAAATCCTCAAAGGTTTGTCCCGATTCTGGCTGTTTGCCCGCGAATCGCATCGTATCGAGTACCTCTTGCCGCGTGACAACGCCAAGCAGCTTGCGATGCCGATCGACGATAGGCAGCAGATCGATGCCTTCCGCCGCCATCGTATGTGCGGCAGACGTAACGGTAATGTTGGGTGCCGCCGTAATGGGCTGCCTGGTCATAATCTTATCCACCGCGATATCTTCCCTGGAGCCAACCGCGTCCTTCGCCGTCATCATCCCGACTACCCTGCCTCGATCGTCTACAACCGGAAACCGCGAGTAACCTGTTTCCTTCGATAGCCTGTTGTAATCGGATACGGCAGCGCCGGTGCGCAGTACATCCGCCGGGCGGCTGAACGTGACGATATCCTCGATCAGCATGATTTTCCGCTTAATAAGCCGGTCGTACATAGCCCTGTTGATCATGGAAGCTACGGTATACGTATCGTGTCTGGATGATAGAATCGGCAAAGAGAGTTCGTCCGCCAGCGAGATTACCTCTTCGCTTGGCTCGAACCCTCCTGTGATGAGAACCCCCGCCCCTTGCTCCAGCGCACGGCGATGGACGTTCACTCTGTTGCCTACGATAAGCAGGCTGCCCTGATCGATATAACGAAGCATCGCGTCCAGCTCCATCGCGCCAATAACGAATTTGTGCAGCGTTTTGTCCAGTCCCTCGCCGCCGCCGAACAGACGGCCTTCGACAATTTGCGCAACCTCGCCGAACGTCAATTGGTCCAAAGCGTCACGCCGCTTGCGGTCGATCCGCACGGTTCCGATTCGTTCCTTGGTGCTGACGAGACCGGATGCCTCTGCGTCCTTGAATGCTTTGTACACGGTCCCTTCACTGATGCCAAGCTCTTTCGCGATCGCTCTTACCGAGATTTTCGTGCCAATCTTAAGTCCTTGTATATAGTGAAGAATTTGCTCATGCTTGGTAGTTGTATCATTGCCAGGCTCATGGATGCTGCTCACACGCATTCCTCCTCGTTAGTTCCATTATAGGATATGGGACGGGGAATCGGAAATCCGGAGGGCTTGTCCTGATCATGACAGCCTAATCTACCAATTAAACTCTACCTTCTTCACCTTAAAATGGGCGTCGACGGGCTGATTATTGGATCCTAGCAGCTTCCACTTCTTAAACAATCCGTTCATCGTACTTACGTTAATGGCGCTCTCTGCCCCGTCTACTATAAATTGCTGCCAATCATAATCGATCGGCACCCGATAGCGAAGCTTATGGATGGGGTAATTGATAAATTCAATAACCTGAGCCGGAATGGCCTCGTAAATACTGGAAAACAGAAAAGAACTGCTTTCGCTATAGGGCCTTTCAATGGGGTCCGAATTCAACTGCATCAAATATTCCACAGTTTGCGTGTGCGCGTTCACTCCACAACTGAACGTCCCTTTAGCTGTCGCGGACTTGTTATGCCGGTGTGAGAAACGGTAGGTGAAGGACAATGAAAACGACACATTGCAATAAAAAGCCCGGACCTTTCTATAAAACTCAAACTCTTCTACCATCATCCCTTCTTCACCCTGCTCCTTCAGCTATTATCCCACCATTCTAACACATCTGTAATATTTATGTTAATTATAATAAATCATCCACTAGGAAGTCAATGACTATAGTAATTATTTAATATACATCCTATATAACGTTGAGGCGTCGCGTTCAACATTTTATCGTTAGGCTGAGGTGACTTTATGAGCGACATCGGACGTTTGGTCGGCGAGAACATACGCGCACTGCGCAGAGCCAAGGGACTTAGCCAAGAACAATTGGCGCTGCGCGCGGATATCAACGCTTCTTACATGGGACAAGTCGAGCGCGGAGATAAGAACCCGACGATTGACGTTCTGAACAGAATTGCTGCCGCTCTGCATACGCCGCTTGAGACGATTGTGAACGTAGTAGAGCCGGAAAAAACCGCAACTGGATCGGACTCCGAACATTACGTCGACAAAATCGCAAGCCAGTTGAACGGCCTGTCTCTGAAAGAGCAGGAAGCTGTCTACAAATTCGTCAAGCAGTTGGTACAGTTCAAAGAGCTGGACTAACGCATTCTGCACGGAATAAAAAACCTTGGAGCTTTCCCCCTCAAGGCTTGCAAGCAATCATTCTCTATCATGACTCAGACAGGAAAAACAAATCGGAAGCGGCTCCCGCTTCCGATTCTCACTATCTCTTCAGATTAATCTCATGCGTTTGACGTTAACTCCAGCCGCTCCTTTACCCTCTGCTTCGAGAGCGCTGCACAGCTTCCGCACGCTTCGCAATCCGCTTCTCCAGGGCACGCTCCCACCGCTGCGCCTTCGCGCGTTTGATGCGGGCCATCTCCTCCCGTTTCCCTTCGCTCATGAGCAGCATATTCACATTGGCTGCTATAATGACCGCAGTAAAACCAAGCCATACATACCAGAATACATGAGAAGCGCTGCCTCCATTGCTATGCCCCATTTGGGTCAACGCATAAAAAAGCATGCCCGAAGCAGAGATCAGATAAAACACATGACGTCCCTTACCCGGCTGTTTTCGTTTTTTCTCCATTACGCAATCCCTCCCTCTTCCCCCGCTTCATCCATCGACAACCTTGTCCATTCTGTATCTATTCTATGAACCGGCTTTCAACACTATGCCTGTCTGTAGCACCGCGCCGCGAACACGCAATCACCATCCGTTAGGCGTACTCATATGATGAATTAATTCGTGTAAAACACCTACAGGCCTCCGCCTCCTGTCAACGAGTAACCTTCTGGCTTGGAAGGAGATTAGAAATGCTTAGAACGAAAGTCGCCATAGGAGTCATCGCCGCAGATCAATTGCCCGAAGATACGATTGTGATTGGCGAAGGCTACATCAAGCATTGGAAGATCCCTAGAGGACAGCATGTAGAGCTCAAGTTCGGCGCCTTTCGCCGACACCTGAAAGTAATACCGTCAGCGAAACTCGACGGCATGCGCATCAGCCAGTCGCTCGCAGCCAAAATGGGCTGGCCTGCAGGCTCTCCCTCCCGCCTGCATCTGCGTATGCATTACAAGACAGGCACCGGCCTGTTGTCACTTGGTCCGCTTATCGGCGTGCTGGTAAGCCGCGACTTCCCCCAAACGCCGGATAAGCCATTCGGCACCATTACCATGTTCTGCCGCGAACTGGTAGAAGCGTGCAAAGCGCAAGGCGCGTATGTGTACTTCTTCACGCCGAGCCATATCAGGAAGAGGCCAGACATAGTCGAAGGATGGACTTATGCGGACGGATGGAAGCAAAATCTTTTTCCTGCGCCGGATATCGTGAACAACCGCCTGACGACGCGAAAGCTGGAGAATAGCGCAGGGGTACAGCACTTTATGAAGGAGACCAAGCTCTATCATTCAACCGTCTTCTTTAATGAAAAGTTTCTGGATAAGACGGAAGTGTTCGAAGCGCTTAAGAAGGACGAATCGCTCGTCCGCTACTTGCCTGAGTCGCATCCTCTCCGAAGCTATACCACCATGCGCAGCATGTGCGGCAAATACAGCAATGTGTTCCTAAAGCCGGTACGAGGAAGCCTCGGCAAGGGAATCATCCGCGTCTCCCATCTGGAAGGAGAAAGCTATCAGGCACTGCATGCTACGCCAGCTGGCTCGCGCAGACAGGTCTACCCTAATTTGACCAAGTTGTACGCCTCTATCTCCGCCAAGATGAAGTCGGTCCGCTATCAGATTCAGCAAGGATTGCAGCTAATTGAAATCCAGAAGAGACCTGTCGATTTCCGCGCGCTCGTTCAGAAAAACGCCACAGGCAACTGGATCATCACCTCCATCGTCGCCCGTACAGCGGGGAATCAGCATTTTGTATCCAATCTCGCACGCGGAGGAACGCTGAGCACCGTAACCGCAGCAGTGTCCAAGTGCAATATGAGCAGCAACATTAACCGTCTCGATGCAACTGGAAGACTCCGCAACGCAGCGCTTCAAATCGCCAAAGGCATCGACACCCATATTCCTGCGCATTTCGGAGAGCTTGGCATTGACCTTGCACTTGATACAAGCGGCAGGGTATGGCTGCTCGAAGTTAATTCCAAACCGTCCAAAAACGACAACACACCGCTTAACGAAGGCAAGATCAGGCCTTCCGTTCGCATGATGATCCAATACGCCCGTTTCCTCGCGGGCTTCTGATGGAGGCAGCCATGGACTACACGATTCTTTCCCTAGGTATTCTGATTGCGCCAGACCGCACTGCCGAGCAGTCCATGACTCCACCGGAGCCGCGTCTATGCAGGGACTTGTCCGAGGCGTCCAGCCGGTTCTCCTTTCAGACGTATGTCTTCTCCTCCGAAGACTACGATCACCATACGGGGATGCTGCTAGGCTGGCGCTGGCAGAATGGCGCTTGGGTTCGGCAGTCCATGCCGCTGCCGGATATCGTGTATGACAGAACGTTTTTCCATTCCAAACGGGATCGACTGCAATGCGAAGAGGCCCTCTCCGCTATTCATGCCCGCAAGGCCCATCAACGGATTAACGGGAGCTTGCCCTCCAAGCCGATCGTCTACACTCGGCTTGCCGAAGACGACACGCTTGCACGTCATATTCCTCCAACTACCCGATATGTCACTGAGGAGCTTGCCTCATTCCTCGCCTCGCATGGCGGAAAAGCCCTTATAAAGCCTGCTGCCGGCATGCAAGGCAGGGGGGTCATCCTAATCCGGCAATCATTATGGGATGATACGGTCGCCGTCAAGGGCAGAACCCGGGACAACCGCTCATTCGAGCGCATTTTTCCGAACCTCGTCGAGTTGAAGAAAAGACTCGCCCGATTTATGGGGAACTCCCCTTTCCTGTTGCAGCCCTATCTGAATCTGCGAGACGACAAGGAACGGCCATACGATATACGCGCGCTGCTTCAAAAGAATGGAGAGGGCAAATGGAGATTAACGGGAACGGCGGCCCGAATCGGACGCAGCGGGTCCCTGACGTCCAACTTGCACGGGGGAGGAGAAGTGAGCGACTCCTGCACCCTGTTGTCTGCCAATTTTGGCAAGCCCATGGCCGAACGTTTACTTCGTAAAATCCATACAATAAGTGGGCATACAGCAATCCGACTGGAGCATGGCTTCGGAAGATTCGGCGAGCTTGCGATGGATTTCGGAATTGAACCGGACGGTTCCATATGGCTGCTAGAGGTCAACTCAAAGCCTGGCCGCGAAGCCTTCCGGCAGACCGCTCCCTTAACCGCATATACCGCGTCAATCGAACGACCGATTCATTATGCCAGATACTTGAAGGACCGTTTATCGCCGACCTTTACCGCATCCGAGTCCCCATACGACCTTTGTCAGCCGCACCGTTAGATGGCCCGCTCCAATAGACTGAGGTCTTTACACGTTCAGGAGGTTCATCGATGAGTTTGACAACTTGCAACGTACACTTCTCACAGCAGTCCGATAAAATCGTCTATTTGTCCAGACCGCTCTACCAGCAGCTCAAGCTAACCGGCAATAAATCGATCCATCTCAAGCTGGGCAAGGAAGTCATCACCGCCGCCGTGAGGCAATTGAAGCGCGCTGGCAACCATCTCTATCTGTCTGCGGGCATTCGCAATTCAATCAGAGTACCGAAATCCGGCAATGTCTATTTGCTCAGCAATGGGGAAAATGAATTGCAGCTTGGTCCGCTGGTCGGTATTTTGACAGATACGATCCATCCTGCAGAGAGCTATCCCTTTGGCTCACGCTCAGGCTTTATCAAGCAAGTGATCCGAACTGGCGACCGCAAGGCCTACATGTTCGGTTTTACCCCCAGCGATATCAACTGGCAGCAGGAGACGGTCAACGGCTATTTCCTGAACGCCCAAGGCAGTTGGTACCGCAAAGTTGTACCGCTGCCTGATGTCGTCTATAACCGGCTGCCTAATCGCAAGGCGGAAATCTCCCCTTATATAAGCTCGGTGCGCGAACGATTCGTGAAAAAGCAAATTCCGATCTTCAACTGGAGTTTCCTCAATAAAGCCGATGTCTACAAGCTGCTCGACAACGATCCAGAGGCGCTGACGCACTTACCGGAATCCGTGCCTAATCCGACCCCGACCAAAATAAAAGAAATGCTGGACCAGCACCAATTCATCTATTACAAGCCGGGAGGCGGCAGTCTTGGCTTCGGTATTTACCGGCTGACTCACCATCCAAAGCGAGGCTACTTCGTCCGATACCGCAAAGGCAGCCAAAATGTGCTGGCGCGCTACAGCAGCTTTCAAAGCATGATGAAGATGCTTCAGTCCCGGCATGGCAGCCGGCTTAGTCAATATGTAGCACAGCAAGGCATTCGTTTAATTGAGATAGACCGATGCCAGTTGGACTTCCGCTTTCATATGCACAAGAACGGCAGCAATCAATGGATTGCCGCAGGCATCGGCGCCAAGAAAGCCGGGCGCGGCAGCGTTACGACACATGTCAAGAGCGGCGGGTCCCTCATGACTCCCGAGCAGGCGCTAAGTCGCACCTTCGGCAGAGAGGCTGGAGCCATCCTAGAGAGGGCGAAGCACGTCGCCGTCAAGCTGTCCGAGGCGATCGAACGCAACTATCCGCATCGGCTAGGTGAACTGGGCCTTGATATCGGCATCGACAAATCCGGCAACGTATGGATGTTCGAGGCTAATGCGAAACCTGGACGCTCCATCTTCAAGCACCCTTCGCTTCGCTCTGAAGGCAAGGCCTCCATCTCCTATCTCTTCGATCATTGCCTGTATTTGAGCCGATTCAAAGGAGGTAGCAGCCAATGAACAGCTTAATTCAGGATGAGCGACAAGTGAAAGAAACGACGCGTCCCGGTGCTCTCGTGCTGGCGATTTTGACGGTTGACGACCCCGCAGGCGACTTCCGCGGCAATCGCGCTAACTTCGCCGATCTGATCCGTACCGGGCAATCGCTAGGATTTCTCGTTTACGTGCTCACCGTCAAAAACTTGCACCTGCACCGGAAAATGCTGCGCGGCTACGTCTATCACAAGGATCCAAGCAGTTGGCAGAAGCAGCTCGTTCCCTTCCCCGACATTATCTATAATCGCATTCCGCTGCGCGAAGACGAGGTTCAGCCTGCCGTCCGCCAGAAAATCAACGCTTGCCGGAGGCATTCCCGCGTCATTCTATTCAATCCCTCCTTCTTCAACAAATGGGATTTGTTCGAATGGCTGCGCCGATCGAAGACAACACGTCCGTTCATCCCGACAACCAGGCGGCTCATGACTGTAAGCGGACTTGGCAAGCTGATGCGAAAGCACAACTATCTCTATTTGAAACCGGAAAGCGGCAAGGCGGGCAAAGGCATTATGACCGTCAAAGTGCATGGGGAGAAGAGCCTCCCCTACCGCCTTAAAATCCAGGAGAACAAAACAAGTTCCACCTATAGCTGCTCTTCTCTGCAGAAGCTCTGGACGCGAATCCAAAAGCAAAGCGGCGGCGAGGCGTATATTGCGCAGCAAGGCATTCAACTGGCATCGGTCAATGAAAGGCGGTTCGACCTGAGGGCGCTTGTGCAAAAAAACCGTAGAGGCTACTGGGAGCTGACAGGCATGGGCGCCCGGCTGGCCGGTGCGACCAGCATTACGACACATGTGCCTAGAGGCGGACGCATCGAGGACCCAGAGAAACTGCTCACCTATTCATTCAATTCAGAGCAGGCTCATAAACTGTTGCAAAAGGCGAAACTCGCCGCTCTGACTATCGCCAGGCAGATCGAACGCGCGTCCGGGCAGCGGCTTGGCGAGATGTCGATGGATCTTGGCGTCGACAGCAACGGCAACTTATGGTTTTTCGAAGCCAATTCCAAACCGATGAAATTCGATGAGCCTCACATCCGGCAAAAATCGCTTGAGCGCATATTTCAGTACGGAGCTTTTCTGGCACGAAAGAAAAAATCGCAACAAGCGGGAGGCGCGTAACGTGGAGCTGCTGCTGCTGACACCTGAAATGTGGATGAAAGAAAAGAGAAGGCTGCTTGGCTTTATCATTCGGTTCGGGGAGAAACGCATTACAGTAGCATCGCTGCATGCGCTCCGGAGTCTGGAGCCGGCCTGGCTTATGTCAGATGAGAGCGGCTACAGCAAAGCGACGATTGTCGTCGCCAAATCAGGTGGGCGGATAAGCGGGCTTGGGTTCGCGGCCGACGGCGGCGAGGGGGGCTGTCTTATCGTTGTCCACCCTAGTGCCCGCAGAACCGGTACGGGCAGTTCGATCATGCAGAGTATGATGAATGCAATCGGTCATTTGGCCTGTCATGTCGCTGCCGATAATATTCCCAGCATGGCACTTTGCTTCTCCCTGGGCATGAAAGCCGTCTCCATTCACAAAGGGCCTACCGGTAAATCGACGCTCCGTTTCGAGGGGGGAATTCAGCATGACTCAGCCCGTCCTGGGCATATTGACGCTATATCTCAATGACGCTGGCACCCTCGAAGAACGGGATTATTACCGAAGGATGACCGAGGAAGGCAGACGTCTCGGACTACACGTATTCGTCTTCACGCCATCGGATGTAAATGAGAAGAGGAACCGAATCCGGGCACAGTTCTATAATCCCGAAACCCGCAGCTGGTACAGGAAATGGACGAATTTCCCTGATTTGATCTTCGATCGCTGCCGAATCCAGCATTCCCACCGGTTCGAGCAGCTCTTGAAGTTCAGGGCGCGTTATCACCACGAAACCTTCCTCAATCGCCCGCTACGCAACAAGTGGGCGATTCATTCCATATTAGCGAAAGACGCCCGATTCAGTCCGTACTTACCGGCTACCCGTTACTACGAAGGCATTCAGGACGTGAAGGAGATGCTCAAAACCCACTCCCAACTGTACCTGAAGCCCATCAATGGAACGGGCGGCCGGGGCATACTCCGAATCGAGAAAGAGCGTAACGGGACTCTCCTCATCCAAGGAAGAAACCACTCCAGACGCATCATCCAGCCCAGACGGGTGGTTTCCGAGCGGCTCGGTGACTTCCTGACTGGATGGAAAGTGAAGGACACACGCTACATTGTGCAGCAAGGGCTGCAATTGAAGCTGAATAACGGACGCGTCCATGATTACAGACTGCTTGTGCAGAAGGATGGCAGCGGGCAATGGCAGATAACAGGATGTGCGGGTCGGGTCGGCGCAGCAGGCAGCATTACCGCCAATCTTCACGGTGGCGGCCGTGCCGTCAAGATGGATACGCTGCTCCGATCCTGGATTGGAGATGAAACCAAGATAGCGAAAATCAAGGCAGATGTCGATCGGTTCGGGGTAGCCGTAGCCGAATATTTGGAGTTTTGTTATGATGCGCTCTGCGAGCTTGCCGTCGATATCGCCATTGATCGCAATGGACGCATCTGGATGATTGAGGTCAATCCGAAGCCCGCGCGGGAAGTGTTCAGTCGAGCAGGCGAATCCGACGTATACCGCAGTGCCATCGTCAGACCGCTGGAATACGCTCTATGGAAATATCGGATGATGAAGACCAGAGACAGCGATAAGAAAATCGAGTCGTAACGGGCGAGATCCCAAGGATAGGCTGTACTTGAGAAGACAGCTCGCTCGCTTCATAGATGAAGCGGATAAAGAAATGGCGGTGTCAGGGTATCCCTGCACCGCCATTTCTGGATTTCGGTCAAAGCCGCGGGTCTAACGGTTCTCAGCAACATTAATTGCCCGGATTCGCCCGTGTGACGTGATGAGTGGTGTGTGGCAACTCTATTTGCTCGGATTCACCCTTTCGGCGCGATTCCGGCTAAAGAAGCATGGCCGTTAGAACGGTTGCATGCCAAGCGTGTCCACTTTCTCTCCCGTTATATCGACACCCATCTGCTTCGTAATATCGCGGTAATGGCCCGCACGACGCTTGACCGGACTGCCGTCCGTCTCGCCCAGATTCGCTTCCAGACCGTTGAGCACCATAATGGTGACCCCGAAGCCGCGGTTCCCGAGCCCCTTGTCGATCTGCTCCTTCGTAGGTTTCCATTTGTTAATGATGACATCGTGAGCGGACGGCTTCGGATCTTGCGGCGTCATCCAGAACAGAATCGCGGTCATATAGCCGATCTTGCCATCCTGCGCCAAAATTTCTGGTTTGTTCAGCAGTACGCTCTTGTCTCCGTAAATGATAGAGCTGAACAGCCCGTAGTTGAAATTCCAACTCATCATGATCGGACCGCGTCCATAGTAGCGCTTGCCCTCCGCGCCCGGATACAGCTCTGCGCTGTCTGGATCGACGAAGTCGGACATGTTGGCTCCGGTCCTTCCCGCTATGTTCTCATTCCAGAAAAGGCCCCACTTCAGCTCTCCTCCGGGAGCGGTAGCCCAGCCGCCGCCTGTCTCATGAGACAGGTTCGCAAGGAAAGCCGCCAGCTCGCGTTTACGGTCTTTCTTAAAACCTTCCTTCAGAAATGTGCCAAAATCAATGATAACGGTTTCAATTTCTTTCTTCTTATTTTTGGAGGAGTTGAAATCGGCCGAACGGCTGACGAGCGTCTCGATGCGGGCTTCCTTGTCCAGACGATGAATTTCCTGCGCGCCCGGCGTATCCTTGCGCGTGCTGATTTTAAGCTTGATGTTCGCCGCTTCCGTCACGGCGCTAATCAGATTTTCGTAGGAGAAGTAGTCAGCCTGGTTTTCCTTGTAGTACTCTTTGTCCTTCGCGACTTCCCTCCAAGCTGCAGAGCCTAGCCGGTATGGGAACAGCTTCTCGAAGTCTTGCTTGGTCAGCAGCGCCCTTACCGCCTGAACGGCTTCATCAGGTCTGTAATCCGGGTCGATACCGTCCCACTCGCTGCGAATGTCGCGGCGCGTGAGAAAACGATTCTCTCCTACGGCCAGATCGCTTCCCTCATACACGGCGACAGCGATTTCGTGCTTCGTTGTACTCGTCACCGGTGCGGGTCCCGGCGCAGCGGAAGCGCCCAGCGGCGTCAGAAGCAAGGCCGCTCCCAGAGAAAGACAAGCTGTCCGATAGATCATGGTTCGAGGACGAGATGCATTGCGTTGTAGCATGTACAAGTCTCCTTTACGAAAAAATTAGTTTACCACTAAAAGATAATCATCGAGATTGCGCTTGTACATAGAGCCTGAATCCTGCATAGAAAGGCCGATATGCGGTTTTCCGATCGTTTTTTTATGGCGAAAGGCGACTAGGCGGGACTGTCTCCGAACCTTCGCCGTCGATTTAGACAAATTGGGATAGGCTTCCATCGTGCCGAGGAACTAAGAGAAGGAACAAAACTCAGGTGACCCTGCGGATAAAAAAAATAACTGTCGAAGAAATTCGACAGTTCATTCGTTCGTAGCTATGTGTACATTCTTGTGATTTGGTTACAAGCGAAGTTCCAGCAATTCACGGAAATCGTTGATCTGTACATCCGCGTCCTCAAGCTCCGAAGCGCGTCCATAGCGCGCATAAGCGCATCCGATCGTCTTCAGGCCATTGCCGCGGCCAGCTTCCACATCCGAGGAGCGATCACCTACCATCCATATCGATGCGGGGAAGTCCAGATGATGATCTTGAAGCAGCCTTGCCACCAGATCGACTTTGCTAGCTGTGTTGTATTCTCCAGCACTGTATACGCCATCGAACAACGAAGCGATCCCCTTTTGCTCCGCGACTCCCTTTACATACCCTTCTAGGCCATTACTGGCGACAAATAATTTGACGCCGTCCTCCTTAAGCTGCTGCAGCGTCTCTTCTACGTACGGATACAGAGCTCCTTCTCCAGCAAGCAGCCCCTCCAGCTCATACTGCAACAGAAGCTCATCCGCTCGGCGGCGGGCCGCTTCCGAGCTTCCCGGCATAATCTCGCGCCATATATCATCAAGCAGCATGCCTAGGCAGCTTAGCAATCGCTCGGCAGGCGGCGCTTCTTCCACATACAGCCCCTCTTCGCGCAGCGTCCGGAACACGCGCTCATGTACAGGAATCAGCAGCTTATCTGTCTCAAACAAGGTTCCATCCATATCAAAAATGACGGCATCCGGCCGTCCCTGTCGCTCAATCGTCATGAAATGCGTCATCCTTTCCAACAATTTTACCTATCATATCGGATGCCGACTATTCCCGCAACCCTCACCCTACCTCCCTCGCCAAGCCAGCAAGGCTAATCTGGATACGCCGTATGGACCCAGATACGCCCCGCTGATCAGAAATGCGGGATTCAGAAGTACTCTGTGAACTTCTGTCATGAACACCGTATCGTCAAGCAGCGTCCCCATAACAGCGCCGGACACGGCAACGAAAAATACGAATGTCACGAGACAAGCGAGGCCGTCAAGCCCTCTTCTGACCCTCTCATACTTCAACATCATTGCCAGCGCCGCCAGCGATGTTAGAGCCAATGCTATTGTAATGATCATAATCATCTTAATCTTCCTCCTTTACTTGTTCGCAGCTATTGCTTAAATGAACCGATTATGTCAAACTGTGTGTTGGACCAAAGGCCTACGGCCAATACATGCGCTATGCGCAAGAAAAGGACGTGACGGTGCCGCTATGACCAAATGGCTGTTACGCGCAATGACGGAGCTTAGCTCCCGCAAATGGATTTCTCGCCTGACCGGCAAATTCGCCCAATCTGCGGCAAGTCGTCTTATGATTCCCCGATTCGCCAAGCTATATGGCATTGCGGTAGAAGAAGCTGAGAAAGAGCTTCGAGAATACCGCACGTTGAATGATTTCTTTACCAGAAGATTAAAACCCGGCATGAGAACGATAGATTCCGGACCAACTACGCTGGCAAGCCCGGTCGATGCGCTCATAACCGGACTTGGCCCTATCAACGCGGGTACGATGATGAATATTAAAGGACAAGACTATAACGTCGATGAGCTGCTGGACGGTTCACCAAGAGCTAAAAGTTATTATCACGGTTACTATATGGTTCTCTATCTTAGCCCGACAGACTATCACCGTATTCACGTTCCCGTATCGGGGGCTGTCACGGAGAATGTACATATTCCTGGGAAGGTGTATCCCGTCAATGATTTCGGCCTCAAGCACATGAAGCGGGTGCTTAGCCGAAATGAGCGCCTGATCACCTATATTCGCCATGAAGGCGGGGAAGCGGCGGTCATCAAGGTGGGCGCGATGAATGTAAGCAGCATCAAATACGCCGCTCCGCTACCCAAAACAGTAGTCAAGGGCGATGAGCTTGCCTACTTTGAATTCGGATCGACGGTTGTCCTGCTTTTGGAGGAGGACACATTCACCCCTCGTCCTGATTTGAAGCTTGGCACGAAAGTCCGGATGGGCGAATCTCTGGGCGAGCTGCGCCTATAGCCCACAAACAGGGAGCCTTTCTGAAATGAGTACAGCATACAAAAGCACGCGCCCAATTGAGCGCGTGCTTTTGCTTGCTAAGCTGGGACTTCGATACCTGATACGTCATTCCCAATAGCTCACTCTATATCCACAGGATGCTTGATCCCATCCTTGAAAAAATCCACATACAACTTCCCATCGCTCCCCTTTACAGCATAGAAAACGTCTTGCACCGTTTTGCCGAGATTCCTCAGCTCCTTTTGCAGCCAATCGCGCGAGATCTGATTGTTTTCAAGATTGCCGATCATCATTTGCCCATCCATAATTAACTCAATGGGGACAGGCTTATACGAATCCGCTTTTAGCTTCAAATCCTTAAGCGTCACATTTCTGTGCTCGTCTTTTTTCATGACAGACACTTTGCCGTTCAATTCCAAAAGGACATGCTCAACCTCTTCAATATTAAAGATATCCTTCTGTCGAAGCAATTGATTCATCGAATCCAAGGTTAGATTGTTTTTCTTTAAATTCTCTTCGAGAATTTTACCGCCTTCAATAAGGACCGTCGGAGTGCCTTCCGTCCACTTGCGAATTTTTCGATTGCGAATCAGAAGCTTGGCCAATAGATAAGAGGTCCCTGTAAATACGACGAGAGAGATAAGCAAATGCGTTACTTGAATGTTTTCGTTAAAAGCAAAGTTTGCTCCGATCGCGCCCATAATAACGGCTGTCACAAATTCGTGAAAGTTCATGTTAGATAGCGTTTGCTTGCCTAATAGCCGTGTAATCAGCAACAAGATAACAAAGGCGGTTATGCTTCTTATAAAAATATTGAAATGCTCAAACATCCATATCGCACCGTCCCGCCAATCTTCTGACTCTTGCTTCTAAGCTTCGCTATAAGTATGTTCCGAACCTGACGACTCTATCCAAATACTGGTCATTTTCAACATAAAAAAGAGCACAATCGATAGATTGCGACTCTTGATCATGAGACTACGGCACTGTTCACCGGATCTCGGACGGACTTCGTCCAGTATATTGCTTGAATTGACGACTAAAGAAGAAGATGTCCCGATAGCCGAGCGCATCGGCCACCTCCGTCACATTCATGCCCGCATGCATGAGCAGATGCTGCGCACGCTCAATTCGGGTGCGGATCATGTAAGTCTGGACGGACATCCCGACCATCTCCTTGAATTTCATCGAGAAATAACGGGGGGAAAGCTGCGCTCTCGTAGCCAGATCCTCTACCCGATGGGCAATACCCGGATGCTGCCGGATATAGTTCGCAATTTCATGGATGGCTTCGGTCAATTGATTGCTGGCCTTCTTCTCGATCGGGACATGATTATGATTATCTGCTCTGAGCAGTTGAATCAGCAACGCCTTCAGTACAAGCTTGGCCTCTTCTTCCGCCGCATAGGTCTGTACAAGAAACAATCTGACGTACCTCGACAGCATATATTCGAAGTCGACCGTCTCGTCCAGCACCCGATATCGATCCGGAATGTGGTCCAATGCTCCATTGGCTGAGAAATGAATATAGGTAAGTACTAGAGGTTTCTGCGGATTATGCGTCGCACTAGTGTAATCGCCGGGCCGAAACAGGAAGCAGCTTCCCGGTCCTACGTTATAATGGACGCCGTTCACTTCGACCTCCCCTTCCCCGCTCCAGACATAGAACAAGTCAAAGTTCGCCAATGGCTTCTCGCGTCTGGCCCATCTCCATCCCGGCTCACAGGTGATTTTGGCGAAGGCCGGCTGCAGTCCTAGCGAATCGGGCGATATATGAAGCATTAAGTGATCCTCCCTCGCATCATGCGCGCGTCTATCGCATAAGCGATGCCGCAGCGCTTCCTCCTTTTATTATAGTGGATTAGCGCTATCAATCAACATATGGATTGCAAGCGCTAGCAACGATTTCCGAAAAATATTCACAATCCCGAATGGTTTGCAGAGAACAAAAATGGTATAATATCACGAACATTAGAAGTACAATAACGATTGAATTCGGAAGGATGGAATGAAATCCATGAACCCACTGGCACAGCAATTAAATGAGACGTTGCAGAAGGAAAGTCCGAACGTCTACGCCATGTTGTCAAACCTAGGCAAAGCGATCTATTTCCCAAAAGAAGGCATCCTCAGCCAATCCGCTGAAGCGAAGACGAAGGCAACCAAGTTCAATGCCACCATCGGCATCGCGACTGAAGACGGAAAGCCCATGCATCTTAAGGTCATTCAAGATACGCTAAGCGCCTATCATCCGAAGGATATATATGAATATGCACCACCAGCCGGCAAGCCTGAGCTGCGCAGCGCTTGGCGCGCCAAGATGTTCAAGGACAACCCTTCTCTTGAAGGCGTGAGCTTCGGCAATCCAATCGTCACGAACGCACTCACTCACGGGCTGAGTATCGTTGCCGATCTGTTCGCCGACGAAGGAGACGCTGTCGTTATCCCCAACAAAAACTGGGAAAACTATGAACTTACCTTCGGAATCCGCCGCGGCGCCGAGATCGTAGAGTACCCGTTGTATAATGAAAACATGCAATTCAACAGTGCCGCTCTACGCGAAGCTCTACTTGCTCAACAGGGAAAAGGCAAAGCAATTGTCCTTCTCAACTTCCCGAACAATCCGACCGGATATACGCCTGGCGTTCGGGAATGCGAGGAAATTGTAGCGGCCCTTCACGATGCTGCAGAAGCCGGCATTCATGTCGTAGCGGTAACCGACGATGCCTACTTCGGCTTGTTCTTTGAGGATTCGGTGCAAGAGTCGTTGTTCTCGAAGCTGGCTGCACTGCATCCGCGTGTGCTTGCCGTGAAGGTAGACGGCGCGACAAAGGAAGAATACGTATGGGGCTTCCGTGTTGGATTCATCACATACGCTTCCGAATCGCAAGCAACGCTGGCTGCGCTGGAGCAGAAGACGCTGGGCATTATCCGCTCGACGATATCCAGCGGTCCGCATCCATCACAGACCTTCGTCCTGCATGCGTTGCAATCGCCAGAGTTTGAAGCGCAGAAGGCCGAGAAGTTCGACATCATGAAGGGACGCGCCAATCGCGTCAAGTCGCTGCTGGACAGCGGCCGTTATGGCGATACATGGGAATATTATCCGTTTAACTCCGGCTATTTCATGTGTCTGAAGCTGACGACTGTATCCGCTGAGGATGTTCGCCAGCATCTGCTTCATGAATACGGCATTGGAACCATTGCTCTGGGCGAGACGGATCTTCGCGTCGCCTTCTCCTGTATCGAAGAAGAGTACTTGGAAGAGCTGTTCGATACGATCCACAAAGCGGTAATCGAAGTAGCAGCAAAATAAAGACGGACCTTTATTCATGCGTTTATAAGAAAGCAAACCGCCCGGGGCATCTGCCTCGGGCGGTTTGCTTCATTCTGCGACTTCAATCTTCATCGGCGTCCGACTTAATCTTCCTCCGCAGTCTCATCGGCCTGATGGCGAGGTATGCAAGAGCGCCAACAAGCATAACAACAGGCGGCGCTATAATGCCCTTCAGCAACAATGGTACCGCAGCTGGCACCCAGAGCAGCAGCAAACCTGCTGCCAGTGCAAGTCTATCAACCTGAATCAGCTGCTCGGTTTGCTTGTCGTCAGGGAGCGGATAGACATGCTTCCAAACCGAGTAGCGATGTACGCTTCGCAGTCCGCCAAGCTGCAGGCTGAATACGATGCCGAACAAGCCATACACAAAAGCGGTTACCCAACCTAACAAGGATGCGGCATCCGCAACCATATAGTTCACAAGTGCTCCCAGCATCAGAATGCGAATCAGGATGCCGCCAATCTCTGATCGGAACAGCGTCGCGCTAAATAGATAATTGAATGTATACCGGTGCGCGAACGGAATACGCGGCAATATCCAGGACAGATAAGCTCTGCGCCTAATGCTGGATGGCAGAACGGGCACGTCAATGAATAGGCCAAAGAAAGCATAATAACGTCTCCGTGTCACCGTTTCCTCCGCAATCAGTCTCTCCCACGGAAAGCGATGACGCTGAGGGAGCCGATAACACAGCGTCGCCAGCCCAGCGCACAACAATGTGAACAGCATCGCTTGCCATGGAGCCGATGTAAGCCAGACAGCTAAAGTCAGTCCCGTTAACAACCAGCGCACCGAGCGCAGCAGCAGTCTCATGTTGTTCCAGGCCAGCTTGCGCTCTTGCCATCCGCCGGCAGCATTAGCTCCTTTGATGACGATTGCGGCGAATACGAGCCACTCGATCCCGCTTCCCGTGCCCACCTGTCGATAGATCGGCATATACAGCAGCATCACGACAGCCGCAAGCAGTACGCTCTTCACTGTCGTACGTTGAAAGGAGGAACGAAGATAAGGGCCCATCTCATATTCACGCGGCATCAAATACACAACGTCAGCGCCAGCCAAATATGTGCGCATCGGACTCCAGCATAACACCGGCATCAAAACAAGCACGCCTATAAGGACAATAGGGAAATCCGGCGGCACATCCCGTAGCAGGGTAAAGTATCCGATTGCAGACGCAATAAAGATCAGCGATAAAAAAGAGGGAAAACCACTCATCGCCATATAGCGAATATACGGTTTGATCTCATTACGGAAGTCTTTGGCCCTTCCGCGCCACAGCGCTGCCAGATCATAATTTGCGGGCAGCATTAGCTTGCTCCTCCAGACACCAGCTTGTAGAAGGCATCTTCAAGCGTTCCGCTTCCTGCATCCAATCCCGCTGCTCGCCTGACATCCTCAAGATCGCCTTGTGCGGCAATCCTCCCTTGATGCATGACGATGTATCGGTCACAATACGCTTCCACTGTGGATAAAATATGGGAGCTCATTAGTATCGCTGCGCCTCCGCGCTTTACTTCGACCAGTTGATCGAGCAGCGAGCGAATACCCAGCGGGTCCAGTCCCAGGAATGGCTCGTCAATGATGTAGAGTGGCGGCGAGGCCAAGAGCGCGCTCATAATCATGACCTTTTGCTTCATGCCCTTGGACAGATGAGAGGAAAACGCCTTTCGCTTCGGAACCATTTGATATTGCTCCAACAGCTTGGACGCCTGTTCCTCGTAATCGCCGCTCGGCACGTTGTACGCCATGCCGCTTAGCCGCAAATGCTCCTCAACGGTCATTTCATCGAAGAGAACAGGCGTCTCCGGTACATAAGCAAATGCCGAACGGTATTGCTGCGGCGATTCGTTCAGTGTGACGCCCGCCACCTTGATCTGGCCTTGATGGGGATTCATTAATCCCAAAATATGCTTGATCGTAGTACTTTTCCCCGCACCGTTCAATCCGATCAGTCCGACCATCTCGCCAGCTTTCAGCTCGAAGTTGAGGTCATGGAGCACCGGTCTTCGCGGGCTGTATCCGCCAGTTAATTGCTTAACGCTCAATATGGTTTCCATATCAATCACCTTCTGCCTTCCAATAATCGCCTTCCTATTAGCTAGCATACCGAATCCGCGGCCTAATATCAAAAAAACCGCTGGCGTAATAGTTGTAGGCAGCTCAAAAGATGACTCTCTTGCTTTAAAGAACACTCTATGGCGGAAGGGACAGCTGCGTAAGATATATTCTTCCGAGCGCTGTTGTATCCAGATTCCCTGAACAATGTTATAAAATTGGAATCCGGATACAAAGGCGCACGCTATCGCTTCTCCAGAATATATCTGACTCCGTTTGTTTTAAGCCATGAATGGAGAACCCGAGAAACAAAACGTTAGATCAATGAAAGACTCCAACGTTCTCTGCTTGGAAGCCCGCCGAAAGTAAACCTCAAAACCAAGTGACTTTCGTCCGCACATATTTTCTATAGGACACGCAAAGCAACGAAAATAAAAATGGCGATGCCAGGAATCATCCCGGCACCGCCATCTTATTTTTGCAGCCATATCAATTTAAAGAGTCTAAATGAGCATTATTTGATTTCAATCGTCTTTACGATATTTTTGTCGCCCTTCACTTGAACGAGTTGTCCGTTCTTCAGCTTGGAAGCATCGCCGATAATGGTGACGTTAGGATCAACGTTATAGATAAGAACGGAATTTTGAGTGCTGTCGGCCGGATTGATCGCGATGGTCGAAAGCTTCGCTTGGGAATTGAAGCCGAGCGTGCTGACAACGCCAAGCTGTGTGAATGCTGTGCTGGCCGGAGCTTTCTCCGTCACTTCGATAAAGACAACTTTGTTCTGATACGTACGCAAGAAAAGCTTATCCCCCGCTTGAAGCGCGCTGACCGGCGACTTCTTGTCGTCGCGGAAGATGAAGACCGTCGGATCGATCGTCAGCGTCAATTCCGTCTTGTCCGGCTTCACCAGTGTAAGCTTGCCGCCCGTAGGCGCAGCCTTCAACTGGCCATGGATCGCTTGTGCATCATGATCCGGCATCTCGCCATCCGTACGATCAAGCAGCGCTGCAAGCTCGGCGCGTGTTACAGGCTGGTTCGGACGGAATGTTTTGTTGCCACGCTTGTCCTCATAGCCGGTAATAATCCCCTTCTGAAGCGCAAGCGCTACGTAACCCACAGATCCCGCTGGAATTTCGTGCGCATCCTTGAAGTCCAGCTTCGTGTTGTTCAGTGCTTTCGCTTCGTTCTCCAGCTTGAGCGCTTTGATCAACAGAATCGTCGACCATAGTCTTGTTGCATGTTGCTCCGGCTGAACTTCTGTGTCTGTCTCGAAGAACAGATCATTCTCAAGCGCTACAGCAACGTAACCGACTGCCCAAGGATATTTTTTCTTCAACTTGTCTGCATCCTTGAAGTGAAGCTCTGTATTCATCTCCGCGGTCGATTCCGCCTTGTCGCGCAATCCCATTAGCCGTACGGCTGCTGTAAGCGTCTCAATGCGGGAAATTTTTTGCTGCGGCTTGAACGTACCATCTTCATAGCCGGTAAATACGCCTTTCGAGGCCAGACGCATAATGTACTCCAACGCCCATTGAAGCTCAGCTTCGTCCTTGAATTGCCATGTTATTTTGTTCTCTTTTTTATGATTATCCTTGTCGTGCTTACCATCTTTGTCTTGCTTATCGTTTTTGCCTTTGCCTTTGTTCTTGTTATGCTCATATTCGGATTTCCACTTGCTGTTGCTGTTAGCATTGTTTTTACCATCAGCGAAAGCGGATGTTGCTCCTGTTGCCAGCATGACCAGCGCCGTAGCTGACAGCACCGTTTTTTTCAACGTTTTCATTTTAGACATAAAAGCCACTCTCCTTTAAGAACGATTGCGGGATATACCGCTTTTTACCTTCGCCCATACCTTTCGGAGGGACGCGTTCGTTTAAAGGGGGTGGCTTTTTAAAAAAATATTTTTATTCTGGGTTTGAGGTCGACTGACGCTTCTCCTTCAACCACTTCGGAGCGCCCTTGTCTTTGGCTTCCCGTTTCCTGACCGCCTTGCTCTTCGCAGGCTTCGCCTCAGGCTTGTCCTTCGCTCGCGCAGGCTTCTTCGGAGCTTGGCTAGCAGCAGCTCCGCTGCTCGCACGGGAGCGTGGCGCTGTCTCTTCGCCTCTTGCCGGAGCTGTCGCTCGGGAGCGCGGAGCCGTTTCTTCGCCTCTTCCCGATGTTGCCGGCTTCGCCGAAACAGATGCCTGCGCCGACTTGCTGCCTTGCTCGCCCGATGGCTTGCCAGGCCGCTCTGCGGACGGCTTAGAGCGATTGCCCGCTCTTGCTTCTTCTCTAGCCAGTCGCTCCATCTTCGGTCTCGTCGCTTCGCGCAGCTCCTCCTCAGACAGCAGTTCGCCACGGTACATGGCCCGTTCCTTCAGATCGACGCCGAGCTGCTTGCGGAATTTCTCCATGATGAAGAGCTCATGCGGCGTGACGATTGTAATGACCGTGCCGCTGCGTCCCATTCTGCCTGTCCGGCCCGCACGATGGACATAGTGATCAGCATCAACAGCAGGGTCAAGCTGAAGGACGAGCGGAAGACCTTCAATATCCAGGCCGCGCGCCGCCACGTCAGTTGCCAGCAGCAGCTGGCAGCGGCCGTCGCGGAACCGCTCAAGCGTCGCCGCTCTGCGCTGCTTGTCGGAATCGCCGTAGAGCATCTCGACATTGAAGCCTTCATAGCTCAGCTTGGATTCCCAGTTTGCAATTCCATTGGTGTCATTCAGGAATAATAGCGCCGAAGACGGATTAAGCAATCGGATAAGCCTTCTTGCCGTATCCGTCTTGTCTCGCTTATCGCTGATGACATAATAGTTCTCGATCGTCTGGGAAACCCGGTGCTCCGGCGTCAACTGGATGCGCTGCGTGCCTCTCATCCAACGGCCTTCAAACCGTGACATAATATCAGGATAAGTTGCTGAGAAAAATGCCGTCTGCCGCTCTTTGCCCATACTGAACAATACGGCCTCCACTTCCTTCGTCGAGCCGAGCTGGAACACTTGATCCGCCTCGTCGATGACGACATGCCGCACATCGCTTAGCTTCAACTTGCGATTTTTCAGCAATTCATTCATCCGGCCTGGTGTTCCAATGACCAGTTGCGGATGGAGCTTCAGCTTCTCAACCTGGCGCTTCATCGCTGCCCCGCCGATCAACTGTTGTACGCGAACGCCTATCGGCTCCGCATAAGTCTGTGCGACACGAACAATCTGCATGGCAAGCTCCTGCGTCGGCGATAGAATAACAGCCTGAATCGCTCCAGACTCCGTGTTAATATGCTGCAGCAGCGGCAGCAGGAAGGCAAGCGTCTTGCCTGTTCCGGTTTGCGATCTCGCAGAAACGTCATGTCCGGCCAGCATAGCCGGAATCGTCTCCGCCTGCACGGAGGTCGGCTCATTGATGCCGTTTTTGACCAATTCTTTTATTAATGCTTCTTGAATCCCTAGATCGTTCCAGGTTTTTCCGCTCATTGTTATACCTCGCTTATCTTCTTTAACCCTGTCGTTATCTTATTTCTTGTTGAACAGTCCGCCGAACAGCTTATCCGCTATTCTCGGGAACAATCCGTAGAGCTTAATGCCGATGGACGCCGTACGCGGCAGATCCAGCTCGGCGGTTCGTTTCTCCATGACGCGCACGATGGCACGGGAGACATACTCCGGCTTCATCATGAACCAGCTTACATTTTTCACATAAGAGCCGGAAGGGTCGGCCAGTGCAAAAAACTCCGTGTCAATCGGCCCAGGATTAATGGCCGACACATGAATGCCTTGCGGCCTGAGCTCCATACGGAGTGAATTCGTAAAGCCGAGAACAGCGTGTTTGGTCGCCGAATAGCTGGTCGACTTGGAGGAGCCGATTTTGCCTGCCATCGAGGCCACATTTACGATATGTCCCTGGCCGCGTTTCTGCATATGAGGCAGTACCGCCTTAACACATCGTACAATGCCCATATAGTTGGTATCCATCATCGCCTCGAACCGCTCGACAGGCATAGACGTAATCGTCTCGAATTGGCCATACCCGGCATTGTTCAACAAGATATCGATTTTACCGTACTTTGCGATGACCGCATTGACCGTGTTCTCTACATCTTGTGTCTTCGTTACATCCATGACGTAATAGGCGCATTCACCTTTAATAGAGGCCGCATGCTTCTTCAGCCTCTCAATATTTCGGCCGGTCAATACCGGTATCGCTCCCCGGTCCGCAAGCATCAAAGCGATGATAGCGCCTATTCCGCTGGAAGCGCCCGAGATGAGTACGATCTTATCTTTCAACATGCAGCATCACCCATCCCTCAGTGTACTCCATATCAAGCCCTCTAAGCAAAAAAAAGCTCCAAATTAGGAGCTTCTTCTGTATTTAAGAGGCAATAAGCACTTGAATATCCAGTTCACCGATTCCGTCCATAATTAGGGGAACCGTCAGTGCTTTCGTAGCATTGAATCCGGCTGCCTGGGCTGATTGAATCAGCTTCGGCGGCGTAATATCCACTCTTACACCCTGATTGTACAAGATCGTGCTGGCATTGCCGCTAATCATATTGCCCAGTTCGGAGATCGCGCTGCGTCCCATCTCATCAATCTCGGAAATCGCATATCCGCCCATCATCGCCGAAACCATCTTCAGAGCCACCTGTTCACTAAGTCCGAATACAATATCACCGTTCATTTGTCCGTTTAATCCTATTTGTATCCAAATATAGTTTTCTACGAACTTAATGTCCTTGACTCCGAGCTGCCCTGTAGCAGGCTTAATCTGCACAAGTTGCTCAATTACGATTTTTGCTGACTCAAGAAACGGATTTATATATTCTGCCTTCATAAAGAGGATGCGCTCCTTTTTCGACAAAATTCGCTATTTGTCTATTTTGCCACTATTATACTTGAATTAATAGGACAAGTATACTAGTAATGCTGCATATCGATCTTTAGACCTACAAAAAAATGAAGAGTTAATCTAGTCTAAACGGCTTTCTCTTGGGTCTTTTTCCGGAAATGTATTCTAATCAGCCTAAGTCTTTCGTATAGCATTTCAACCGGCTTCCCGGACTGTGCGGCGGCAGTTTCGCCGTATACGTGCTGGAGCACGGGCTTCAAATATCGGTCCCCGATCGATGCCATCGCCTCCATGATCTGCTCCTGCTCCTCCTCGGGAACCGTGTCCAGCTCCCGCTGAATTAGACCGTCTACATCATACCCTTCCTGCTCCAGCAGCTCGATTCGCATGAGAAGCTCCCTGCGCGGCAGCTTCAGCTCGGACTGCAATTCATCCAATCCGCCCGACTGCTGCAGCAAGTCCAGTATGCGGCGTTTTTGCTGCTGGCGATCCATTATGCCCTTATACTTGTTCTCCTTCTGCTTATACAACCACGCTGTATAATGTTCCTCATCCAAATTGTCCGCCACCCAATCCAGAGGAAATGAAGTCGCCCGCTCCACTCCGGCGGTCAAGCCGATGACCGCTTCTCCGTAAGCTTCCTGCTTGCTCTTGCCCCAGCCGGGCAATTGCTTCAACTCGTCGAGGTTATGCGGGACATATGCGCTAATCATCCATAACATACGGTTCGAAGCGACCAAATACGCCGATCGCTTCTCTGCAGCCGCCGTCTTGCGCCGCCACTCTCTTAGCTCATTGAACAAGGTTTCATCGGCGTTCAGCTCTCCGTAACATTGCAGCATGGACGGCAGACTGCCGCCGGAAGCGCGTCCGCTCTCCAGCATGCCCTCGATAATCGGAACATAGCCGGCCCCCATCATTTTAGCCACACCGTAACGGAAGGCCGCCAGCAGCTCCTCCCATGACGTCCCCTCAAACCAGCGATGCGGCTCGTTCTTGCCGCCCTCGTCAGCGCCTGCGCCCGCTTCCAGCCAGAGCACTCTCCACAGACCTCCATCCTCGCATATGGAAAGTTGAGCGACATCGACTCGTCCTCCCTCTACCGGTTTCTCAAACGTGTTCAAAAATACGATTTGCATCCTTCATCTCACCTTTCGTCAAGTTATATGGCGAATGCAAGAACGAACGCCCCGTCTTCAGACATGCAAAAAAAAAAGCACCCCTTCCGCAAAGGCAGAAGAGGTGCTTCCTCACACGTTCCATAATTCGATTTCCATTATTCTAACATATTACGGAACATTAGGCAAGACTCTCCTGTAACAGGCTATACACTTCCTTATCTTTTGCCTCGCATTCAGGTATAATAATCTCAAAACCGATGCGGAGGATTACGCCTATGGATTTGCCTCAATACGACTTTATGTCGGATACGACAGAGGATACAACGACGAGATTCACTACTTTTATTACGCCAAGCTTAAAAAGATTCGATCTGGCCGTCACCTCGACAAACCGTTTCTACGGCAAAAAATTGATTACCGACCTGCAGTCGGGCAAAACAGCTATTATCGGGCCGGACGATCTGGAAGAGGAAGGCTATCTGGAGCATACGTTCAAGCTGACCGAGGAAGAAGCCGGGGAGCTGGCCCAATTTCTCTACTTCGTGGTTGGCACGGTGAATTTTACCGACTAATCTCGGCAAACCTAGGGTGGCAAACAACTACAAGTCAGGAGGGCTTGCCATTGGATCGGTTTGATTCGGAACAGCGCGACGCATATGAGGATTTAGATACGGTGGAGTCTCACCAAAATGATCTTGCTCTCGAGGAATTTCCGGAAGGGCCTTACAGTTCGGATCTGATTAGCGAGTCACTGGGCAAAAGCACCCCATGGAGCACGGGTCAGCGGTCTTCGCCACGATTCGGTTACGAGAACCAGGAGCTGCACGCCGGACTCCCTCGCCGTTATCCTGGCGAAGACGATAACGCGTCCATCCCCGAAGTACAGGACGAACCATAAGCTCTGCCGATATGAACAACGCCCTTAACGGCCAAATGGCTATTAAGGGCGTTGTTCATATTTCATGAAGCGTAATCTCGCTTCTGACCATAAAACGTGCATTTATGCCAGCTTGACCAATCCCTTTGGAAATATAATAAGAGCCGCCGTTCGGGGTATGATGCAGCCCTTTATAGATCCCTTTGGCAGGCAACGCTCCTTTCTGCACGAAAGAGAAAAAAAAGGGAACGTTCATCTGCTTCCCGTGCAGATGCCCGGATAATAAATAATCGAAGCGCATCTGCAGCACAGGCACGATATTGGGATCATGGGTAATGACGATTACGGGCTTCTTTCCGCTGTCGCTTACCCCCCTATAGGCTTCCTGTATCCGGCTGTGGCCGGTTCCATAATTATCGATCCCTACCAAGTAGAAATCCGGCAGCTCCACCGATTTGTTGCGAAGCACAGCTACGCCATGCCGCTCCATCACATCGATTATTCTTTTGGCATCGGGAAAGTTATGATCGTGATTGCCAAGCACGGCATAGACAGGGACGCCGGCTGCTGCGATTACACCTATATAACGATCCAGCGCAGGCAAACAGCTTGCCTTGAATGTGTAGTCGCCGGTTAGAAAGATATAGTCCGGGTTGGATTTATGGATCGCTTCTTGGAGCTTCTGGGACGATATTCGTAGCATATCTACATGCAAGTCGCTAATTTGCAGGATACGGGCGCCGATGTCAAGCGAGTGCCGCACCTGCTCGATCTTGAGCCAGCGGGTAGGAACGATCAAGGCGATATAGAGCAAGGCGGCCGCAGCCGCAGCGATAGCGAGCCATTCCAACAGCAGATTCATAGCGGCTCTCCTCTCACCTCATCTTATAACGATATAAGATTCAGTATAGAGAATTTGCAGCTACATTGCTACTGGCTGCTTGCTTCCGAGCAAGCTTCGGAACATGCCGCCCTGTTCCTCCGCGAGCGTCTTGAACTCACCCGCTTGCACGACACGGCCATCGTCCACCACAATAACATGATCCGCATTTTGAATCGTTGTATAGCGATGGGCAATGACGATAATCGTCAGCTTGCCTCTCAGCCGCTCCAAGGCACTTTGAATTTTGGATTCGTTCAAGCTGTCCAGCGCACTCGTCGCTTCGTCTAGAATGAGAATGGAGGGTCCCCGCAGTATCGCTCGCGCGAGTACAAGACGCTGCCGCTCCCCGCCGGAGAGCAGGACGCCGCGATCCCCAATGACGGTATCCAGTCCCTGAGGCAACCCGCGGACAAATTCGATCGCCGACGAAAATTCCATCGCCTCCCACATCTGCTCCTCAGTCGCATCCGGATCGATCGACAGCAAATTGTCACGGATGCTGGCATGATACAGGAACGAATCCTGCGGAACATAGCTGATCGATCGCCGAAGTCTCGTCACTTGCTCCGGCTGAAGCAGCTTGCCGTCTACGGCTACCACTCCCCGCTCGGGCTCAATTAATCCCAGCAGCATATCAACGATTGTGCTTTTGCCTGCACCGGACTTGCCTACAATGGCCGTCATCCCGTTCACAGGAATACGGAGACTGACATCATGCAGCGTATAGTCCGGACTGTTGCGATCGTAGCGGAAGAAAATCTCCTTCAGCTCCAGCGCCTCGTTCATTGGCAAGGGAAGGAGCTTCTCTCCGAACGTTTCTTCCCCTCGTACGCCCCGCTCCCTCTCCGCCTTGCATTCAAGCTGAAGCTCCATTAGCGCCCTGAAGGCGGGAATGGAAGAGGCAAGCTGCTCCAGATTGGATTGAATGCCGGTAAATCGGGGCCACAGTCTCGCGAACAATAGCGTGATCAGCAGCATCTGTCCACCTTGCGTATCGAATAAGGTAACTGCGGCAAAGATGAACACTGCAATCAAGAGAGCCGAAGCCCATTTATAGAACAGCTGCGAATTGTTCCGCACCTTGGAGTATTCGTATCGTTCGCGCTCGATCTTCACCGACCAATCTTGCAGCCAGCGATAGCGGGACCCCTCGAGCGAGTTGCTTTTGATTTCTTTCATTCCATTAAAATGATCGGTGATGCCTGCCAAATAACTCTGGGCCAATTCGACGGTAACAGCTCCCAGTTGTTTCGACTTTCGGATATAACGCCGTGACAGCCAGCCGATCAGCAAGCCGCAGCCCAATATAAACAGCGTTAAAGGCCAGGACAGCCATAAAGCCAGCCCGATCTGAATGAGTGTAAACGTAATGGAAGCTATCATTTGCAGAAACAAAAATGCGCCGTTCGTTACTCTTCCCAACTCGCCTGTCAACGCATTGATCAAGTCCGACTTTCGTTTTCGCACAAAAAAAGTCCAGTTCGCCTGCAGCAGCAGCCGGTACGTTTCCAGCCGCACATGATTAATGAAACCTGTATGTATGCGTACTTCCCTCAGCGATAAATTTCGTTGCAGCAAGCTCTGGGCCGCCACCAATGCAACGTAAAAACATAAAATCATCGCGAGCGACTGACTGAGGGGCATCTCCTGCAGGAAGGACAGAAAGCCTGTGCCTGGAATGGATGCCGTACTTGCCGGTATAATCCCGATGACGCTGATCAGCGGCAACAGCAACAGGACTGCCGCACCGTCCAGCAATCCGATAAACAACATGCCGATGAGATTGAAATATAAGATCTTACCTGAATACCGATGGAGTTGTCCTGCAAAATAAAACAGCTGTTTCATACCTTCATCGCCCTCCGGCCCTTGAATGCCATGCTTCGGGCAAACTTGCCTGTCACAGTAAATAAGTTCATCTCTTCCGCCCCGGTAATATACCACGGTCCGCTACGAAGCCAGGCATGAGCAATCATGCCACCCGTTTCGTTTTTGGCGGTTCCCAGATATAAAGTGCTTTCGATTCCGCGTCTCTCCAGCATTTTGAGACCTGCAACGGCGCGAACGAGACATTTGCTCTCCCAGAAGGTATGCCCGCTCATCAACTTAAGCGCTTGGCGGATTCGAGCCAGTTCCTTGCGCCTCGTTTCGTTCTCCTCATATCCCGTCTCCTTCATGGGCTCTCCCAGTCGGGCAGCAAGGCCTGGGAACGGACGGTACAGCAGCTGATATCTTGCCCATCCCATATAGAAGGTCGCTTCCACGAGCAACGCAATGGTTCGGATATCGTAGGACATTAGCAGCTTTAGCTTCCTTATGATCGACATGAATTCACCAGCCTTACATGCCGAATTGGACTAGCCGTTCTTCGGAAAGATGCGTCAGGAACGAAAACACTTGTTCCTCGCAAGTTGTCCGGTCAATCTCGTATTCATCCATCAACGTGTTGACCATGGAACCGATTGTCTCGGGATGCGCCATCATATCCCAGATGCGTCCGCCGATTGCGCCCAGATTGTAGTACTTTCCGTTATCAATGCTGAGAAGCACTTTCTCGCCATTCATATCGCTGGCGATGTTGTTGTTGTTCTGCACGGCAATCAGATTCAGCGATAACGCTTGATGGTCAGGCCGGCTGATCAATTCCCCTCTATAATCCATGGTCTGTTCCCTCCGTCGATATCGTATTCAAGATCAGATCGGCTAATTGCGGCGCAGTGAACGCGGATTCGCCACGGCGCAGCCGATAAATATTCAGCCTTGAGGCCAGCGCTGCCGATTGCTCGAAATGCCATTTCATCAAGTTCATCCGCTCGATCAACTGATACCGGTACGTATGCCTGAACAAGAGAGGCAGACGCTCCAGCTTGCCCGCGGGTTCCAATTCAATTCCGTCAAGCTCTGTCGTCCTCGTCAGCTCGAAGACGCCTCCCAGCGGCAAGGACGTTCCATGGAAGCTATCCGTAAGCGGTACGCAATATTTGGTCTCTCTGCCGAAGATCGAGCGCAACGCTTCATGGCTCTGACCCATCGCCTCCAGACTATTCTGCCATAGCTTCTGCTGAGGGTAGGATGGCGCTACGATGGGCTGTCCCGTGAGCGAATCGTGCGACACGGCGATTACATCATCGCTCAGCAGCCGGAAGCCTTTCTCGATCAGGGCAGAAGCAAGCGTTGATTTGCCCGCTCCGGATTGCCCCACGATGGCATAAGCTTTGCCGTTAATGGCCAGCGCACTGCCATGGAGCGGATAGATGCCCCGCTGGAGCAGTAAGATGCCAAAGCAAGTACCCAGCACGTAGAGACGAATTAAATCTTCATCTGCGCCAGCATAAGGCGATACGATGATTTTGTCGCCGTCCTGCACACGGAATACACCGGCGTCAGGCATTTTCACCGACACCATTCCGTCCTCGGCAATAAAATCATATGGCTCCGCATCAAAGCCGTTTTTCAGGAACGAATTAACCTTGACCGTAATATCTGCCTTTGCAGTGTCGCTTTCTGCTGCAGACAGCTCCGGCAGCAGCATGTCGCTGTGGACGGAAAAGCCAAAGGCCTTATATTGCAGTTTCACTTTTGTATCAAACACGTTTTGCTCACCCCACAAATGGAATCGGCAAGTTCCTATACAATCGTTGTATAAGAACTTGCCCAGTCGCCACTGCATCGCTGCTATTAGCTTGTAAACCGAGGGTTTTCATTGTTGCTTCCTGGTACATACGCTTCATCAGTAAAAGGACCATTGTGAGTCGAAGCTTCAGTCAGATTAACCTGAAGAACTTCCAGTTCCGGCTTGTTCCATTCTTTTTTTGCCATCATCATTCGTCACCTCCTTTCAAGCTGTTTTCTGTAGAAAACGATACAGGATAATCAGATACATCGCGGCATTCACATCTCTGCCATATGCGTCCTCCGAGCGTACGCCCTCCTTAAGCGCGGCCAGTACGCCTCGTATGACGTTGCCGTCCACAAGCTCCAGCATCCTCTCATCCCGGCTGAGCTGCTGCAGCTCTCCGTAGAAGGACTGCCAGTTCGGCAGGATGCGATGAAGCCAATCCGCGCCCTGCACGCCTCTTACCGTCTCGTTCAACCGGATGGAGTCCGGCAGCACGCCGATCGTCGCTCGTCTTACAAGCGCTCGCGACATGCCTTGCTTCACATATTGATCCTCCGGCAGCGACAAACAGTATCGGATGACGCGCAAGTCGTTAGTGGGGTCCCGCTTCCACAGCTTGTAGCGCTGCGACAGCTTGGCCGCAAGCGTATTGCTTGCATTCCAGTGGAACAGCTCCCGGAAGTGGTTTTTTTTATGCGCGTAGACATCACCGCCCTCGAGCCACCCTGAATCACCGATTCCATGCTTCCGCAATTGTTGATATACACCGGTTCTGCGGGCAAAATCGGGATGAATCATCGTATGGAACGGATTCACCGCCCCCTTAGTGCGCCCCAGAAACGGGAAGGCTTCCCGGCTAACCGCACCAAGCAAATATTTTCTGCCCGAGCCGATTGCGTAGCTGCGAAGCCTCAATTCCTCCGACAGCGTGATCCAGCGCATCCGCTTGAGCAGCTTTGCGTAATAGGGAATGGCATCTCCCCACGAGATGGAGAGGTTCCCCCTCCCTCCATTAAGAAGCACTCCGATCCCACGGTCGCTCGCTTCCTTGAAGATTCCCTTGAGCCAAAATGAATTGCTATAAAATTTATATGGCATTTCCATTACATTCAACATGTCGTCCATGTCTGAATATGGGTCCAGTCCTTCGAAGTCCAGACAATGGGACTGAATACCCCCGATATGTGCTACTGTCTTCTCAATATAGGGGCGTTCGTTCGGCATGTACCATTTCGATGTATAATCGACAAAGTCGCTCACCGGCACATAACTGAATGTCTGCAGCGTCCGGTTCTCTTTCCGAAGCCGCCTGGCCGCGAATCCTGCAACAGCACCGGAATCCAATCCGCCGCTTAATTGGGCGCCCACACCATGCCTTGTCCTCACTCTGGCGTCCACCGCCTCTTGAAATACATCGCGGAACGCCTCCACATACTCGCCATCAGATTTAAGCTTCAGCTTCCCGGGAGAATCAAGTACGCAGTAACGGGACAGGCTCAGCTTGCCATCCTTCAGAACAAAGTAATGCGCGGGCGGGATTTGTCGAATGTCCTCGTATACCGTCTGCTCCGTATTCACGACATCGACAACGGTCGAGATGGCCAAATATTGAGCGAGCCACTGCTCGTTTAGCGATCGGGTTACGCCTGGCAGCTTCATCAGCGGCTCCATCATGGAGCAGAATCGAAACTGCAAGCCATCCCAGTTATAGTAGAGCATTCTGCCGCCGGAGAAATCCCTTGCTCCATAGAGCCTATCGTTACGCTCATCCCAGAGGACAAATGCAAAGTCCCCTATCAACCGGGCGGCAGTCTCTATCCCCCATTTGTCGTAAGCCAGAAGTATGAGTTCCTGATCGCTTATAGTGGATCTGTCCCCACGATGAACGCCGACCTTGTCGAACAGTTCCTCTCGATTGTCGATTATCGCGTCGGCAACAATCGTCAACCGGCGTTCCCCATCATAGAACGGGTTAGGCACACCGACGGATTCCGGCGTAATCCAGTGACTCTGCGCGGCCATAAAGGTAAGTCTGTCTTCCCAAGCCAGCACATGATCAGCAGGCTGATCGGCCCATGCCTGCAACATGCGGCTGCCATGCTCTCTCAGCCGTGTCATCCCGATATCTCCGTGTACTCCCGCAATCGCGCTCATGTCTGCCTCCGAAAATGCTGGTATCGTTCACTTTAACGAACAAGCTCTCTATTAATCTCCCCCTGCATCCCGCAGGAATGAAGTTCTTTATTAAGAACACAATCTCATATTATCTCGGAATCATTCGGGTGTCAACCGTATTTTTCGCCCTTTTTTGTTCTTTTCGCAATCTTTTTGTTCGCTATTAAAAACAATAGCAACCTTTCACTTCATTGGGAAATATTGAATGAAGAACGCTTATTCTGTTATGAAATATCGAATATGTACGACAAATGGAACATAATCACTTTCGTATTTCAATATATTTCGATATAATAAAAAAAAATGCATATAAGCATTAACGGAGGAGTTTGCTATGATCGGACAACGCATTCAAGTGCTTCGCAAACGGAAGGGCCTTTCGTTAACAGAGCTCTCACAGCGCGCAGGGGTCGCAAAGTCTTATTTGAGTTCCATTGAACGTGGTCTTCAGCAAAACCCTTCCATACAGTTTCTTGAAAAAATAGGCGAGGTATTAAACGTGCCGGTCGAGGAATTTGTAAACAGCGACCAATCTGAGCGCCCTGAAGGGCTAGATCGGGATTGGGAGGCTTTAGTTAGAGAAGCTATGAATTCAGGGGTAAGCAAAGAACAATTCAAAGAATTTCTGGAGTTTAATAAATGGAAATCAGGCCGTGAATAGCGCTGTATAACGTTATACAGCGCTCTCCTGCATAATGGATTGCCCTTCTTCTTGAAGGATACGCAGAACCTTGCTCACTTCTTCCGTCGTGAGCCCTTTCGCGCGCGCGCATAACATGAGCTCTACCCACTCCGCATCCAGTTCCTGCTGGTTGTCCGATGTTACTCGTCTCATCCTTAATATCCCCCATTTCATTGGGGCCGGTTGCACCACTGACTCCATGCGTTTAAGGTGCCCAGATACTAAACGCATTTCAACGTCGCCCTCATTCCGATTTCATTACCACAAGACGTATATTAGCCTAATTCAATTGCACATGCTGTCGGTTCATGTCTCCATATTTTGAGATATTGTTTCTCAATTTGTCGAAATTTTTAGAATGATATTTTTGCAATCGCATACATCACAATTTTTTTTGGCAGACTCCTCTGATAGTCCCTTTTCCCCAATCTGGACAAATAATTAATGTCTCCATTTTGAATGGCATGAATGTAGCGTTCTGGGAAATAAGCTGCTGTCCTCTCGTCTCCGGCGCACTCCAGAACAGCCGGATGAGCGCAATATTCGCTGATTGCGGACCTCCGCTCCCCCTCCGGCAGCCGGCTTGAAAACAGATTGCGCAAACAAGTACGGAGCGTATTCAGCAGCATCACTCTAATTCCGAAGTAATGAGAGTAGGACTGATGCCGGTAATGAGACTCGACAACCTCCTTCTGGATGAGAAACCCGTTCACCATATCGTGAAATAAATGCGGCATATAGCGGCTCGTAGCTCCGCCCGCACGATAGTAGTATAGAATATCGGGAATAATCATGACCGACTGCGCCTTCAAAAACATCTCCAGGTTTAAAAAAAGGTCATCGCCAAAAAAACGGATACGTGAAGCATAAAGACCGCTGGACAGCAGAAGCTCTCGCTTGTAGAGCTTGCCGTGCAGCTGCGGCGGGAACGGATGTCCATGCAGAAAGGCAGGGACAAGCTCGCTGCGGATCTCATCAGCTTCATACAGCCTTTTTTGTTTGAAGTATCGGCTATCGTTGCTCCTTCTGGGCCATGCTGTTTCGTTCATTACTTTGTACATATTGCACACCGTAATGTCCGCGCTATGGACTAGTGCTGCGGTCATCAAATGATCCAGCAGCCGCTGATCGCCCCAGTCATCTGCATCCATATACAGGATATATGGAGCCTTGGACAGCTCCAGCCCGCGCCTGCGAGCCAATACGCTGCCCGAGTGGTGTTGTCTCTCATATAGGATTCGGCTGTCTAATTGCGCATATTGCATGCACAGGGCATCGCTGCCATCGCTTGAACCGTCGTCAATGAGCAGCAAGTTCCACTCCTGATAGGTCTGCTTCCGGATCGATCTGATGCAGGCATGCAGCTTTAGCCCTGGGTTATAGACGGGCACCACGATATCGACCTTGCTCACAGGCTGCACCTCGCCGCAGATAGTTGATTAATAAGACATAAACGTTGCATAGCGGCCCGGACGCAGTCCTACAACCGCTGAGCGATAGGCTCTTGCATCCGATAGCCTCTTGGATTCATCGATTGCCAGCGCCAGGCATCCCTGCACATGTCCTCGATGCCTCTGGCTGCTTCCCAGCCCAGTTCTCGACCTGCTTTGGATGCCTCCGCATAGCAAATTCCGATATCCCCCGTTCTTCTGGCAATCACCCGGTAAGGTATCGCTCTCCCTGAGGCACGCTTGAACGCTTCGATCATTTCAAGCACGCTATACCCTCTGCCCGTGCCAAGATTGTAGGTATGGATACCTCTGGAACGTTCGATTTTGCCCAGCGCCTTCAGATGTCCAATCGCCAAATCAACGACATGAATATAATCCCGGACACCCGTACCATCAATCGTCTCATAGTCGCTTCCGTAGACAGATACTTCGGGAAGTCTTCCGACGGCAACCTGGGCAATGTAGGGCATCAAATTATTTGGCACACCGCTTGGATCTTCCCCGATCCGACCGCTTTCATGCGCGCCTACGGGATTGAAATAACGTAAGATCGCCACGCTCCAGTCGGGATTCGACTCCGCCAGATCCACAAGCATCTGCTCAATCATTTGCTTCGTCCGTCCGTATGGATTAATAGCGCCAATCGGGGCCTGCTCATCGATCGGCACTTGCTCCGGCACGCCATAGACCGTTGCGGAGGAGCTGAAAATGAGCTTTCTGACGGCGTTGTCCTCCATAACCTCGCACAGCGTCGTCGTGCTCATCAGGTTGGAATGATAATACCTGAGAGGCTGCTTCACGGATTCGCCTACCGCTTTCAAGCCCGCAAAATGAATGACTGCTTCAATTCCGTGTTCTTTGAACACATGATCGAGCGAATCACGGTCAAGCAAATCAATAAAGTAGGAGGGGAATGTCTTGTTCGTAATGTCCGATACTCTCTTCAGCGCCTCCGGATGGCTGTTCGATAAATTATCAACAACAACGATGTCATAACCGGCATTGAGCAGTTCGACACAAGTATGACTGCCGATGTAACCGGCTCCGCCCGTGATGAGAATGGCCATGCTCCATCTCCTCCGCAATTTTCTAATGAGAACATTTCGTTCTTTATAAAGAACATTGTAGCAGATCATTGCCGTTTTGTCTCTAATAACGAACAAAAGATTACGATTATCGTCTAAAACAAGAGATAACGGCAGCAGCACATTCTATAAAACGCACATTCATTCTCCGGCATTCTATCATATGAATAACAGAGAACCCCTCTTAATCATCAAGAGAAAGGAGAGATGTATGCATGGCTTCAAATAATAACGGTTACATCGATGTGAACGGACAATCGTTCCTCGTATACAACGATACGGATATCCAGAATAGACTGGATTCTATCATTGACCCCGACACAGGCCAGATCAGACCATCGGCCATCCCGGACAACATCGGCCAGACGCCCGGCCCAACAGGACCGACCGGGCCGGCTGGATTGCAAGGGACTGCTGGCGCTGATGGGGCTCAAGGGCCGGCTGGATTGCAGGGCAATACTGGCCCCGCCGGAGTTCAAGGGACGGTTGGATTGCAAGGCAATACTGGCCCCGCCGGAGTTCAAGGGACGGCTGGATTGCAGGGCAATACTGGCCCCGCCGGAGTTCAAGGGCCGGTTGGATTGCAAGGCAATGTAGGAGCTGCCGGGGCTCAAGGTCCGGCAGGGCCAGCGGGTCAAGCAGGACCACAAGGACCGGTCGGCCCGCAAGGACTCGCCGGTCCCGCTGGCGCTGCCGGACCCAAGGGCGATACCGGCTCTGCAGGACCACAGGGACCGCCAGGGCCGCCAGGATCAGGATCGGGAGGTGAAGCTGCGTCCTATCAGATTGAGCTTGCAAGATGGGGCATTTCAACCGGACTGCCGCCGAAACCTTATACCGACCAGCATTACATCATGGCCGACAAAAACATCGATGGCTTGAACAATGCCATTCAATGGGCTTACGATAACGGCTATCGTTACGTATATGTTCCGAAGAGCGAATACGCGATTTGCTTCCCCAAAAGCATCACCATTGCCCAAAGCCACATGACCATAGACTTTGAAGGCTCCACCCTCAAGGTGCTGTACGATTCCGACCGCAGATCGCCGTTCGATACACGCGCGGGCACAACAGCCTATTATCAGTTCCCCGTCCAAAGCGGCATCAGCATCCAGCTTCCAGGGGTTACCGATTCCCATATCAAAAACCTGATTCTCATTGGCGACAAGGCGGAGCGCAGCTTTGCGAATGCAGCCGAAGCAGCACATGAGGGCACCTACGGCATTCATATTACAAAAGGCTCCTCCTTCTGCTCAGTCCGCAACAGCATCATTAGCAGCTATATGGGCGACGGCATCTCCATCGACAGCGTGTCCTTCTACGATTATGCCGAATTTGCTCTAGGCCTTACCGTCAACGAAGTGCATCGCCAGACAGGCGCACTCATCCAGGCGAACGGCAAGACGCTTGTATCGCAGCCCATTAATATTCCGGCAGGCTATGACAGCTTCCTCGTTGCCGGAGCCGGATATACCCGTCAGACCGCCTTGAATACAAAGGAAGTTGACGTCGCCTATTATGGTGCCAATAACATCTATCTCGGACGCTATGACGCCAAAAAAATTTACACGCCAATCTCCATTCCCCCCGGCGCCCGAACCTTACGCTTCATCTTCAACAATGAGACTTCCACAACCAAAAACATGCAAATTACGCTGAAATTCGGACTAACTCCTCATCACAATCTGATTGAATTCAATGAAGTCTTTAACACACACAGAGGCGGCATTACGCTCGGCGGCAATTATAATACGATTCAGAACAATATCATTCGCGACGGAACGGGACTGCTCGACCGCAAGCCTGTCTTCAACGACCCGACTCGGTATGGCATTAATCAGGAGGATTCCTACGGCGAAAATTGCGTCATTCGCAACAATGTGTTCTACAACCTGTACCACGGCATTCTGGTCGGATGCTGGTCGGTCGAAGTTCACAACAATCATCTGTACAATTTGTCAGGCATCGGCATCAACCTGTATTCGCTGCAAGTTGCGAACGTAAGGGAAAATTTCCTGCATCGCTGCCAAGCCGGTGTCGGTCTTATGAACGCCCATCTTCCCAACGCGCATGTCAATATCGAAAACAATACGATGGTAAGCATCGCCAACACAAGCATGGCGGGCACAGGCTACGATGTGAACTTCCGCAACAATACGCTCATCGATTCCGCGAACTTCTCCTTGCTAGACGATGACCGGTTCATTTGCCGCGAAAATCATTTCATCTGGACCGAAAACTTCACCGGTACACCGTTTGTTGTCGCGAACCGGATAGAGAGCTGCTCCTTTGAAGGCGTTGGGATTCAGCGAGAGCTGTACCTGCGCGCCTATGAAGTCATCGGGTCGATCATGACGAACGTCAACATCCGTATTGAGACGCGCTATCAGACAACGACTGCGGAGAATGTGCTATTCCGGGATTGCAAATTCAGGAACAGCCTGCTGAACAATCATATATTTGGCATGAAGCAGCGAACAGCGCGATTCCACTCGTGCAAGCTGACGGATTCCATTCTCAAAATCGGCAACATTAACACGCCTGGCGAATCTCCGATTATGCGGCTTGAACAATGTGAATTTACGATCCGTACGGCTGCTTCTCTCTTCCAAAGCGAGTTCAATACCGGCTATGGCTGGATTGAGGTTGTGGATTCCCGAATTGGAATCGCCAATAGCGGCTTTGCCTATTTCCTGACCAATAATTTCAATGTCGCCGGAACAACTAGCGTCTATCTGAAACGTTCGACGATTAACTATACAGGCGCTGGGCGACTGAATCTGCAGTTTTACAATCCCGCGAACAGCAAGGCGATCCGAACCTTCGGCAATATCCGCAACGTCTATTCGCAAATCAATTTGCCGGTGCCGGATGGCGCAATCTATTTAAACTATGATCCTAATATCGAAGGACTAAGTCCTCCTGTACACGGCTATTGGTTCCGAGGCGATCTGTACGGCAATGCTGCTCCTGTCTCAGGCGGATATGCTGGCTGGATATGCGTCACGGAAGGATACGCTGCAACCTTAGCCTGGTCGACGTCTACAGCCAAGACCAAAGGCGACCGCATTCAGTCGGGGAGCTATGTGTACGAAGCGCTCAACACCGGTACAACAAGCGCTGCGGCTCCAGTATGGCCAGGCGTCATAGGGGCTACCGTCGTAGACGGAAGCGTTACCTGGCAAAGGATCGGTCCGCTTGCGGGCTTCAAGCCTTACGGCCTGATTGCCCCCTAATATCAAAAAAGGTCATTCGCCGGGAGCCCCCATAACGAATGGCCTTTATTTCTCTTCCGTACGCAGCAATCGTGAAGGAACAAGGCGCTTGAAAGGATTAAGCTTGGATGCAAACGACGCCGCGATGCGGGCCAGATAAGCGAACTCTTTCGTTTTGAAGAACACTAGTACATAGATCAGATTGACCACCACGAGTACGATCACGCCATTGGCGATAAGGGCCAGCAGGGAATGTGCGGGAAGCAGACTGCTTATAGCGTACGAGGCTCCAAGAGCGCCCGTGCCCAGCAACGTATACAGCAGATAGGTCCAGTAATAATGAAAGACGGAGCGCTTAAATACTTTTTTGTATACCAAATATGGCGTTGTCCAGAAGGGCACAAGAAGAGCGCTGAGCAATCCGCCTACGAATACCCCAACCAGCCCGATTTGCTGTACGAGCCATAGGGACAGCCCTAGGTTGATGACAGCCTGAACTAGCGGCGCAAAGCGGTCCTCATGGAAAATCCCCGCCGTCGTCTTTACCGAGGTAATCGTATTGCGCATGCCACGTTCATAGAACATGAGGACGAGCAAAGCCAGGATAAGCTCGCTCATGCCGAAGTCCGGCCCGAGCCATAACAGAATTAGCGGCTGAATGAGCAAATACATGCCAATCGACAACAGTGAATACAGCCAGAAGCTTAGCAGCAGCATCACTTTATAGACATCGAAAATTTTGGCGGCGGATTCGACGGCTACCATATTGCCTACGCTGTGGTTCATCCCGGCGAACACCTGATTGAGAAAGGTACGGCTTATGTCGATCAGCATTTTATAGTTGGCATAGATGCCGACCGCTATAATGCTGACAAAGGTCGAGATCAGAATGCTTTCGATGCCGAAAATAAAGTAATTGCCTACATTTTGAATGAATATTGCCTTCATGTTTTTCATGAAGTTCGCTCTCGTCTCCGGGTCCAGAATATCAGCTTTGCCGAAGCGGAGGAACGGATATTTTTTGTCCACGATACGCGCCAGAATGATCGACGTCGCTATGGTGATGATGCTGTCCACTGCCAGATACAGCAAATAATTTTCCGTGTAGAACAAAATAGCAATGCGTATACTCGTCGAAATAATGGCGGATATCGAAAATACGATCGTGACAATATAGTTTTTCTGATTCACATTGAGATAGGAATGCTTGTATACGAATAGATAAGGCACAGCTGTATTCAACAGGAAGATCAAATACACCCATTCCAGATGCTTGACATCGGCATCCTGCACGATAATGTCCAGAAAAGGCATCACGCTAAGCCCCAGCAGCAGCACAATAATGGCAATGACCCGGTACGTATTGCGGTAGAGCTTCATAAGCGCCAGCACCTTAAGCCTGTTTCGCTCCGCCACCGGTTTGTACAAGTTATAAATAATGCTGGAGCCGATGCCCGCTTCCGCCAGGGAAAGCATGGCCAGTACGCTTGTAAACAGCGCATTTACGCCCAAATATTCGATGCCGAGGCTGTTAATAAATACCGTTCTCGACACGAAACTAAGGATTGTAATAATAAGCTGATTCACCAGGCCTGCCGAGATGTTCAAGAAGCTGCTCTTTACTCTCATGGCTTGCTCCACTCACGCTGCCCTTCAGCCGTGCGTAGCTCCGACCCTCTATCTATCGACTGCCCGTATCGCTGACCGAGCCGAATCGCAAAGCCCTGCGTGAACGGCAAGATGCCGAACAACGTGGAATATACTCCGATATCCTTCGTATCGCCTTGAGAAAATTCTACGGCACCGTCTCTTCGCGTTACACTCCGCAAATAATCCATAGCCTTCTCCACAGCCTTCATGGCAGGCGCAGACAATCCCTCCACCTCGGAAGCCAAGATAAGAAACCAGGCCAGCGTAACGGTGGCCGAGGAGTCCGGGCGGCTTTCCTTCCGTGTGACGGTCCAATTCCAGCTTCCCCCCGGCTGCTGCAGCTTTATAACCGCTTCTGCGAATGCCTTTACGACATGTCTCAGCTCACGTTTATAGACATGATTGCTTGGCAATTCGCTCCACATATCAATCAGTCCAATGGCAAACCAGCCAAGCCCGCGTCCCCAACCAATCAGCCCGAGGGGCGCATGATTCCCGATATCGTAGGCATGTGCTGGGATGCCGAGCCCTTCGTGGAAGCCATGCTTCGCAAATGCCCGCACTTGCTTCATCGCCAGCTCCAGGCTAGACGTATCCCCGAACTTCATTCCATAGGCAATGAGGAACGGACAAATAAATCCGATCGTATCGACGTATCGATAGTCACGCATCGCATGCCGATAGCGGACCGTCCCGTCTTCTCCCACATGATCTTCAATAAGCCGTCTGATGGCGTCAAGCGCCGGGCGATACCGCCCCGCCTGAACGCCTGGAATTTTCATAACAGCATAGGCCAGGATCGCAGAATCAACATGGCGTGGCGTATGCTTCCAGTCGCCCTTGTCAGTAAAGGTAGCGGACAGAAAGTGCTCGATGCTGCGTTTCACTCCGCTTTCCTCGGGCAGCTCCGAAAGCCCCAGCAGCAACGAGGCCCGCTGCCAATCCTGCAGTGCTGAAGCCGAATATCGGCCCTGCATCCGCTCAATAACTGTCAGTCTTGTCTGATCGGTTACTTTGGCGACGGGCGTACGGTTCAACCATTTCGCCCCTCTGTCTACAATAGCTGCATGCCAGAGTGCGTGCTGATCCTGTCTACCTATATGAATACGTTTGAACCAAGTGTTCAACAGCGGGACCAGATCATGCAGCGACAAGACCGCTATACTAATCATTAGAATCAATGCAACAATCCAACCTGCCGATAGGAGCTCCATATGTTCAATTCGCCTCCAACCATTCTCCATCGTGTACGAGCTCATACAGCTTGCGTACCTCTTGTTCCGTTCCCAATGCTTCTTCAGCCAGTCTTACGGCAAAAGCTTCACGCAACTCCGGATGCTCGATTAACCGCTTAATTCCAGCGGCGATCGCATGAGGCTGCATCTCTACCACAAGGCCGTTCTGACCATGCTCAATCTGATCGGCCACTGTCGTGAAAGCAGTCGCCACGATCGGCTTGCCCATAATTTTCGCCTCGTCGATGGCAATCGACTTCCCTTCATATCGTGACGGCTGGACGACAATGTCAGCCAGCTTCAGATAAGGGTAAGGATTATCGACAGCCCCTATCAGCCGTATATGCCCCTGAAGCTCATAGCGCTCAATCAGCGATGTCAGCGCTTCGCGCTCTTCCCTGCTGCCCTCCCCAAGTACCGTCCAGTCTATCTCTATACCCATATCCCGGAGCAGTCTGGCCGCTTCGATAGCAAGATCAATTCCCTTCACAGGATGCAATCGGGCAATGGTCAGCAAACGTACGGCACTGCCCCGCTCGGCAGGTAGCTCGTCTTGGGCCAGCCTGCGAATGATCGCAGGAGACACGACGTTATGGATGACCTTGACCTTGGTCTTAAACTCCTCGAATGCATCCTTAACGGAGGAGCCGCATTCCTCCGACACGGTCACAATATGATCCAGCCGGTTGAAATACGGCTCATCCAGTCGCCGATCCATGCCCATATTCTCATAATTGGTATGAATCCAGCCGATTTTGCGCCGGGCCTTCACCTTGTCGATGACATAATAGATCGGCGTCTTCTCCAGAAAGCCAATCGCAGCGTCGTAGTGGCCGTCCAGCCGCTTGAACGTTCGTACAATATGTCGCCACGCCAGTTGCTCTCTTCGTGCCGCATTACCTTCCGTACGCATAACCAGTCCCAAATACAAACGGGGCAACAGGGAACGGAAAGCGCCTCTTCGAACGCATTTCGCAATAGCGGAGCCGATCGGCATATCGTAATAATGATAGTCTGCGGGCGGCTGCAGAAGCTTCACCCTCTTCGGAACATGCTTCAGGAACATGCCTTCGCGCTTGAAGAGGAGCAGGTCAACCTCGAACCGGTCATAGTCGATCACTTGCAAGAGCGAGACAAGCGCTTTCTCCGCGCCGCCGCAATCCAAGTGATTCATAACGAACAGCAATTTCGGCTTCATGAATCAGCCTCCTACCAGCTTATAGAGCTTATGAATCTCTTCTTCCGTTCCAAGCTTCTCCTTCGACAGCTCCTTCGCAAGATGTCCCGCAAGCTCCGGCTCGTCGACCAGCCGGGCAATTGCCGTTGCGATGCTTTCGGAGTCCATGGAAGCGATGATTCCGTTCGCCCCATCCCGAATCTGATCCTTCGCCGTCGAGAAATTCGTCACGACGATTGGCTTATGCATAATTTTTGCTTCATCAATGGCAATGGACTTGCCTTCGAACCGGGATGGCTGCACGTAAATATCGCATTGCCGCGTATAAGGATACGGATTGGCTCTCAGACCGAGCAGGATGAATCGCTCCTCCAAGCCGTGTCTCCGAATCAGCTCCTGCAGCGCTTCCCGCTCCTCCCCTTCCCCGATAATAAACCAACGGATGTTATATCCGTTCGCCACGAGCTTGGCGCAAGCTTCTACTGCTAGGGGCAAGCCCTTCTGCACATGAAGCCTCCCGATTGTGAGCAGAATGGTCTCACCCTTCCGCCGTCCATATACATCGCCGGCTTGCTGCTCGCCCAATCGGTTAATTATGGTCGGGGACACGATATTGTAGATCGTGCTGATCTTGCGATCATACTCTGGGAAGCGGCGCTTCAATATGTCCTCGCATTCCTCAGACACGGTAACAATATGATCCAGCTTCCCGAAGTACGGCTTATCGAACTTGGGGTCCATCTCCAGCTTGTCGTAATCGATATGAATCCAGCCGATCCGTTTGTCCGCTCTCACCTTATCGACGCAGAAATAGGTAGAAGACTTCTCCAGAAATCCGATGGCCACATCGTATTGCTGCTCCAGCGTATCCAGTGCACGGGCCATATACTTCCAGCTATGCTGCTCGGTAACGGAGCTTCCGCTGCGGTATTTGTTCCGCAGGGTATAGCGGAGACGGCTATACGCCAATCGGAAATGACCGGATGACCACAACGTCCTCACCGACTGGAGAAGCGGAAGCGTAAACGCGTCAAACAAGGACTGCGAATCCAGCAGCCTTACTTCCTTCGGCAGCGCATCCAGAAAGATCCCTTCCCGGTTGAACAGGAACAGATCAACCTCGTAACGGTCAAAATCGATATGCGAGAGCATGGTGACAAGACTCTTCTCCCCGCCCCCCGCGGCTAGACTGGGCATCACAAACAGCAGCTTCTTCTTCATAGTCACCTCACGCCAATTCGGCCAAATATTGAACAGCCCGATGCGACAGCCCTTGAAGTCGCGGCACAGACTGATGCAGCGCAGCTCTTAGTGCTGCCTCATCCCTCACCATCTCATCGAACGCCCCTTTCAGCTTGGCGCCGCTTGAGATATCTTGTATGCCAAGCACCAGCTTTTCCTCGCCGAACAGGTCCTTTGAGATGCCTTTCGACTTAACGCTATAACCCAGCACCAGTGTCGGTACAGCGTTGGAATACGCCGCAATGGTCGCATGGGTCCGCGCCCCGATAAAAAACCGCATTCTCGCAATGTATCCCTTATACTGAATCGCATTCAGATGATCCGGCAGCAGCAACACTCTTCTCGTATCCTTGTATTCCTCGTAATACGATTGCAGCACTTCGTAGTCATTGTTGCCCTCCTGCATCACATGAGGCGTTAAGGCGATCGTCATATCGGTGGAATCCAGCATATGCCGGATCAACTCATGAACGGCCTCTTTGGACTGCTGATTTCTCTTCCAAACGAGCGGACTGAAATTAAGGCCGACCGTATTGCCTTCCTGCCAGCCCTCCGGCAGCGCAAGCTCTTCCTTCTCCATCGTAAATGCCGGATCCGCAACCAGTCTGACATTCGTCAGCCCTTTCGACTTCAGCATCTCGTACGTCAGCGTCTCGCGAGCTAGAATCAGATCATAGCCGCCAAGATCCTGAAGCTTCGCCGGCGACATATCTTCCTCGCCAATGGAGCAGCCCCACAGGACAAGCTTCTTCCCTTGGCGCTTCACCCTGCGGTTCACCTCATACCAGCCTGGCTGCTCGCCGTAGCAATAATTGTCTCCTCCGATCGAGAGGCAGACATCCATCCCGTCGATGTGCTTTATGATATTGTCGTGAATTTTCCCCAGCGCATAGGATTCATCCTGGAACAGTTTGTTTCTAACTGATGAGACCAGCCAGTCGTAGGTGTACTTGCGCAGCGGAGACGGCGAGCCGTCGTACACATCGTCCAGCTTTGTAATGGTTTGATCGGTATGCGGGTTGTCGGACAGCAGATACACCTGCGCTCCGCCGATGCCTTCTTTAATAATCGAAGCCGAAGAGCGAACGATCGCTTCGCAGCCGCGATTCATGCTGCCCCCATGGCCGTACATCATAATCTTCATGATGGAATACCTTCCTTTATCCTTTATTTCGGGCATTGCTATATGCGGTAATGCAATATAAGCCAAGCGGTGACCGGAGCTGCATGAGCCGGATCAAGAACCGCTCATATCTCCCTATCTTCTCTTCGTTCAACTGCTTGTAGCGCTCCAACGCCTCGCGCAGCAGCCATTGCCCCAGCAGCGCGTGAACGTAGCGGTATTTTTGACCAAAGCTAATCGGAGTCGACGCGGAGTAATAAACATGGATAATGGAAATCGCCGACCTGACGAATTTGTTCAGCTTGAGCGGCTCCAGCTTCTCCTCCTCAAGTAAAGCCGTCACATCGTCAGGCAATGGGGATTGATACACCTCCAGCGTACGGGCGAAATAATCGACTGCCTCCGCTTGCCTCGTGGCGCTGCCCTCCCTCTCCCGGTAGTAATAGCCGGCATAATTCAGGCAGATGCCTCCTCTGGCGTAGCAGAGAAAACGCATGTTGAACAGACCGTCCTCGCCCAGTGCGAGAGACTGAGAGAACGACAAGCCGTTGACGTCGATCATTTCCTTTCGGTACAGCTTATTGCATACGGAGTTGCAGCTGTCCGATTCTACGAATACAGGCAATACCCACTCCCGCAAATACGCTTGATCCATTCGAACGCCAGTCATGAACGGATCATGATGAATTCTCTGCCTGTCGCCCGCCGATCCGATATAGCCGGAAAAGACAACATCACAGTCTGCTGCAGCGGCATACAACGTAGCGAATAGCTCGGGAGCCGCCCAATCATCCCCATCCACAAATCCGACGAACTCTCCCCTTGCTGCGGCCAGCCCAGCGTTGCGCGCTACGCTTACCCCGCTATTGACCTGATGAATGACGCTGATACGCTGATCCTGTCCCCGATAGCGCTCCAATATGTCGGCGCTTCCGTCACAGGAGCCGTCATTGATAAATATAAACTCACAGTCTGCAAGCGATTGGGCCAGAAGCGAATCGATGCAAGAGGACAGATAAGCTTCCGTATTATAGACCGGAATAATGACGCTAACCTTGGGCCGCCGCGCTACTGATAGGCTGCTTGTATTCATCCTTCTCCTCCTCCCGCCCTGCCGGAACGCCTTCGATCCAGCCATACAGCTTGGCAAGCTCGCCGGCATTTCCGTAATTCATTCCTTTGACCGCCGCTATTAAGCTCTCTCTTAACGGAATGTCGCGATACAGCCGCTCGATCGATTCCGCAAGGGACTCCGCATTCGCCTCACAGATGATTCCGTCCACACCGTCCCGCACCTGGCTCCCCGAGGTCGGGTAATTGGTAATAAGGACGGGCTTGCCTACAATTTGCGCCTCCGTCACCGTCACCGCCTTGCCTTCATATCGGGAAGGCTGTACATAGAGATCGCAGGCTGCCATATAGGGATAAGGATTTTGCTTCTTTCCGTGCAAAATAACCTGTTGCTCCAGCCCATACTCCGCAATTTTCGCCCGCAGCTCCGCTTCGGTGCCGCCAAAGCCGACGATATGCCACTTCACCCGATGAATGCCCTTGCGGTGGAGCAAGCGCATAGCGTCAATCGCCATATCGAAGCCCTTCACATAGGAAAGCCGGCCTACGGATACGAGGTTGAAGCAGTCGCACTCCATCCCCTCCGCTCGACCTTCGAGCGCCTTATCGCGTATATAGTCGGGGGAGGTGATATTCTCGACCATAAACATGTTGGCGGACAACCTGGGATAGCGGCTAATAAAAGCTGCCGTACACGCTTCCGATATCGATGCGATGCCGTCATACTTGGCCCACATCGCTTCATCCATCTCATGGTCAATCTGGAGCTGGGTATAATCGGTATGAATCCAGGCCAGCTTCTTGCCTGCCTTTACGCGCTTCGCCATAAAATCATGGGGCCAGGCGTAGCTAATTACCGCATCGTACCGCTTGCTGATCGCAGGCAGCATAAATGACAAATATTTGGACACCAGCTGAAGCTGGATATAGCCCGAGCCCTCCGACAGCTTCCGGCGTCTGGCCTTCGCATCTGCAATCAGCTTCACCAGCAGACGTACGGCCACGCTTCCGAATCGCCCCTCCTTCAAGCATTGCTTCATCGACTTGCGGAACACCGTGTAGCGTCCGTCCTCCAGAAGCAGCCGGACGGATCGCGGCAATTGCCCCAAGAGATCGCCTTGATGAGAGAAGACGAGGATATCTACCTCGTATCGCTCATAATCGAAGTGCTCCAGCATATTAATGAGGCTCCGCTCAATGCCTCCGATTTCCATGTCATACACTGAGATCAGGATTTGCTTCTTCATACGGACTCCTTGACGGGTGACGAAGCCGATTCAGGATCGATCGGAATCATTCGCTTCTCCCGTTTATTCGCAAATAAAGTATGTGCCGGCACATGACCCTTCACAACGCTTCCAGCCGCTATAACGGCATGATCCCCAATCGTGGTGTCCCGCAAAATGACGACATTGGAGCCGATCCATACATGCTCGCCAATGGTGACCTGACCAATTAGCAAATGATCATCTCCGGCTTGCCTGTAATTATGATCGTGATCATTAATGCATACATTGGGAGCAATCTTCGTATAAGCGCCAATGGATACGTGATTGACGCAATTAATATTGCAATTGTCGTTAATGAACGCGTAGTCGCCCAGCTCCAGCTCGCCTTCGTGGTCGATGCGGATGCTGGCATTTTTCCGAATGAATGCATATTTGCCGATTCGCATCCGAGAGCGCTTGCCGAGCAGCTCGATTGTACTGTTGGCTTGCATGAAGAAGATGGAGCTTTTAATTTTGCCAAAGCTGAACAGCTTCACGACCAGCGCTCTCAGCCATGCAAAAAACTGCAGCCTGTTCATAGCCAGGAAGCTGCTCAAGCCTCTGGACCGGTACTGGCTTCCTATCATTTGCAATGCTTTGACCAATGTTCCCATGGATATGCTCCCTTCAAGCGCGCCCTCCGCTTAGGCGCTTGCTTCCCGCTTCTTCCCGGAGGAACGGTCCCGTATTTTCCTGGAAGCCCATAGAATGGGACGCAGCGGAAAATATAAAAAATGCAGCTTGGCCGGCAGGGGCAGCGTCTTGACGTCTTCTGCCAGCGGATGCAAAATGCTGGCGAAAAACAGCAGTTTCTGTCTAGTCGTCATGAGCGCCAGCAAGTATTGTCTATGATAACGTTCGATATCTTTTGGCACAGGCGGACTATGGAGATTCACCATTCTCTGGACATAGAACAACGTATCCTCCGCCAACCACTCCGCTTTGCGTGACGCCAGAATCGGTCGCATCTCCTCCCTTAGAGGCGCCGCCAGCAGCTTCGCTGCCAAACAAACGGCCATCCCTCCAACATGCAGAAGCTGATGCTTGCGAAGCAGCACAATGAGCTTCGACCAATCGAGCTTTTGATTCATGAGCTGCTTGATATCGAGCAGCCAGCGCAGTCTCGACCAGCCATGCCGGGCACCGTGAGAGACCAGGAACAAGAATAAATCCTCACGTCCCAAATAATAGATGGGCCTGCTGATTAGCGAGCTTTGCCTTCTTCTGCTCCAAAGATCCTCAAAATCAGGCTCCTTCGACGGAGACGGGTTAAGACGCCAATGCACTTCGACCTTGATTCCCTTCTGGGGATGCATGAAGGTGATATGATGATGACGCCACTTCCAGTCGTTCAGCACGCTCGTAATATATTCATCCTTCACATAACCGAGAGAGAGCAAGTGTGCTTCCGTCGCCTCAAGACGGTCCATCGGCACCAATATGTCGAGATCGCAAGAGGTACGCAGCGACACATCGCCATAGAGATCAGCAGCGATGACCGGCCCCTTCAGGAAGAGCGCCCGAATCTCCTTATGTAAAAATTGGCTTGCCAGCAGCTCCATCTCTCCGCTTAGCGCCAGCATTTGAATCGTATTCCGATAATAATCCCGCTGGAACATGCTCATGACGAACGCCGGGACTCGAATCGGCCTTAACTCTTGAAGCTTGCGATTAATCGTCGGGAACACCCGATGATGTCTGGCCAGCGCAATGAACTCATGCCAATCGGCATCCTGCATCAGCTCCCAGTGCTCGAATGTCAGCGACGACCCTTCCTCCATCTCCAGCAGCGCCAGCAGTAATTTCAGCTCCTGGGAGAATTCTCCGCTATAGTCGTTTTTCATAAGTCTCCCCTTCACACTCATTCGCAAATAACGAACAAAAATAAAATTTTGTTCTATAAAACGAACACATGTACAGATTATCATCCGTCTTCCATTCTGTCAATTCTTGCATGCCATATCCTCCAATTTTTATGATAATCCGGCAATATGCTAGAATAAGAGGTAGTCTATCCTTTTCAATGATGAAGTTCGGAGGAATCCTTATGTCGAAGCGCATTATTATATTTGGGGCAGGCGGTCATGCGAAGACGGTTGTGGATACGGTGGAAAAAGAAGGCGTCTACGAGATTGCCGGCCTGCTGGATCAGCGTCTCTCCATCGGGGAGCAGGTATACGGCTGCACGGTGTTAGGCAGCGAAGATTGGCTGGAGTCGCATGCCGATACGATCGACGGCGCTATCGTAGCCATTGGCGACAACTGGACGCGCGGTCTAGTCGTCCACAGCCTGAAGCGTCGATTTCCGGAGCTGGCATTCGCAACCGCTATCCATCCCTCTGCCCAAATAGCAAGAGGAGCCCGCATCGGCGCAGGCTCGGTCATTATGGCGGGCGCTGTCGTGAACAGCGACGCGATTATAGGCGAACATGACATTCTTTATCCCAATACATCGGTTGATCATGATTCCCGCATTGGAAGCTTTGTCAGCTTTGCGCCGCGATGCGCCACTGGCGGCAATGTGACCATTGGCGATTATACCGCTATTGCCATCGGAGCCGTCCTCATCCACGGCCGCACCGTCGGCGACCATTGTGTCATCGGAGCAGGCGCGACGGTCGTATCGGATGTACCCGCACATACGGTAGCTTATGGTACGCCTGCTCGCATCATCCGTTCAAGAGCTTCGGGCGACCGTTACCTTTAATTGACCGCCCTTGCTGTCAAACCTGTCAATTGATGCATGACGTCTTCCACCACATCAATGACTCTTCCTTGATCCTCCAGACTTAAGCTAGATCCGGAAGGCAGGCACAGCCCTCGATGAAACAAATCTTCGCAGACGGCTCTGCCTGTCGCAGAATGGCTATAAAACGCATTCCCTTCGAACAGCGGCTGCATATGCAGCGGCTTCCACAAGGGACGTACTTCTATATTGGCTCTGATCATAGCAGCCAGAAGCTGCTGAATCATATATTCCGCATGGGGACTGTCGATCGTCAATGCGGTCAGCCAGCGGTTGGATCTTGTTCCCGGCAGCTCCGGCATAAATTGAATCTCTCCCCAATGCTTCAACGCTTCCTCGTAGATATGGAAGATGCTCCTTCTTGCCTCGACACGATCGTTAATCACGTCAAGCTGCGCCCTGCCTATTCCCGCAAGCACGTTGCTCATCCGGTAATTGTAACCCATCTGACTATGCTGATAATGCGGCGCCTCGTCCCTTGCCTGAGTAGCCAGAAACCGTGCTTTCTCCAAGGCAAGAATGTCGTCTGATACGAGCATACCTCCGCCCGATGTCGTAATGATCTTATTGCCATTGAAGGAAAAAATACCGAATCGACCGAACGTCCCGCTTTGACGGCCTTGATAAGTAGAACCTAGCGACTCCGCCGCATCCTCGACGATAGGCACGCCATAGCTTTCGCAAATGCCCATAATAGCCTCCATATCAGCCATTGCCCCATAGAGATGGACGACAATAACAGCCTTGGGAAGCTTGCCGCATCGTGATGCATGGGCCAGCGCCTTCTCCAACGCAGCAGGCGACATGTTCCATGATTCCGGTTCTGAATCGATGAAGATGGGCTCCGCGCCCAGATACAAAATCGGATTGGCGCTTGCAATGAACGTAAAGCTTGGGCAGCATACGCTGTCGCCCTCTCCTACGCCGAGGAGGCGCAGCGCCAGATGGATCGCCGCCGTTCCGGAGCTGACTGCCGTCGCTCCTCCCGAGCCGATATAAGCAGACAATTCACTCTCGAATGCATTAATATGGGGGCCGAGCGGCGCGATCCAATTGTCCAAGAACGCCTCCCCGATATACGCTTGCTCCCGGCCGCTCATATGGGGCGGCGATAAATAAATTTTGGCATTAGCAGATGCGGACAAAGGGCATCTCATCCTTTCTGATTGCTTGCGTTTCCTTCAAAGAGCGGCATGGTGGCATGGTTGCCGTTGCTAATGCCGTCAGACTTAACCACCCGTTTTACCGTTAACAGCAATATTTTCATATCCAGCCAGAAGCTTCTGTTCTCTACATACCAAATATCCTTCATGAACCTCTCTTCCCAGGTCACAGCGTTACGGCCATTCACCTGCGCCCATCCCGTTATGCCCGGCCTGACAAAATGCCGCTTCGCCTGTTCCTTCGTATAGAGGGGCAAATACTCCATCAAGAGCGGACGCGGACCGACCAGGCTCAGCTCTCCCCTCACGACATTCAGCAGTTGAGGCAGCTCATCCAGGCTCCACTTGCGCAGCCTCTGACCAAACGGTGTCAGCCGCAAATGATCCGACAGCAGCTCCCCTTCCGCATCCATCCCATCCGTCATCGTGCGGAATTTGTACAGCTGGAACGGATTTCCGTGCTTCCCCGGCCTTGTCTGCCGGAATAGAATCGGTCTGCCCAGCCTTGTGCCGACCAATATGGCAACAATGACCAGGATTGGCGAAAGCAGCAGGAGCAGGATGGAGGCGACGATACAATCAAAACTTCGTTTCATCATCGTATGGTTTCTCCTCTTTCTCTATGAATCAATCTAGGACTGGACGAGCCACTTTCGCATCTTGGAAATGACTTTGGGACCTACCACTCTCCCCGCGATCCGTTTAATCCCGCTTTTCAACCGGACATGAGCCGGCAGCCAGGACTGGGCAAAGTGGTGAATCGTATAGCTGTCACCCGTCAAATAGCTGCCTCCGTTAATATAATCGTATGGACTGAAGCAGGTTCTGGGATAGAACACAACCCCATTGTCCAATACTTGATGCTGGCCGTTCAGCTTCAGCCCATCCCTCTTGCAATGCTCGGAGATGACAGCCGTATTCGTCAGCATGTCGTAGGTGCCGTCCGGCAGCAGAAACGTCCTCCCCGCATATTCACTCAGCAATGCCTTAATCCACGGATGACCAGCCGTCGCTCCCATGGTGCCAGACTGCAGATAGGTTTCGTCTTCGAATCCCGAAAAGGCGTCATGGTGGAGCAAATCATCAAGCGGCCTCACCACCTCCACATCGGTATCCAGATAGATGCCGCCGTACTGATGGAGCGCATGCAGCCTGACGTAATCGCTGACGAAAGCGAATTTACGGGCGTCATAGGCTTCCTTCGCGTAGCGGCTTTGACTGATATCAAAGCTGTCCTCGTTCCATTCCATGAAGCGGTACCCGCTCAGATGCTTTTCCCAGCTTTTCATGCACTTTTTAATTTTTTTCGATTTCTCCCCGCGTCCGAACCAGCAATAATGGATAATGCGCGGGATGCGTTCCGATTTTTCCATAGGTTCCTCCTAAAAGTTTTGCGAAGCAAAACTACTTCGAAAGCATAGGCTTAGATTTGCGAAGCAAAACTACTTCGAAAGCATAGGCTTAGTTTTGCGAAGCAAAACTACTTCGAAAGCATAGGCTTAGTTTTGCGAAGCAAAACTACTTCGAAAGCATAGGCCTCATTAGAATGGCCACTTAATGTAGTCGCTGGTATAGCGAATATCGAGAATAATGACATTTTCATAGAAGAAATAGAGCAAGTAGAAGCAGACAAACATCAGGTAGACAAACCGCTGGTCCTTCTCCCGGAACAGCTTGATCATCCACCCCATCAGAATGAGCTGATACAAGGTGAAATAAATGCCGAGCCGGGCGAATATCCAGTTTTGGGTCGAGATCAGCATAATGACCGCTCCTACCAGAGACAGATTGACGATCACGTCGCTTTGCGGAAAAATCGCCTTCAGCTTATCTCTTCCCAAATAAGCGATAATGAGCGGAATGGCGTAAATGATCACTCGGATGAAGTTCGCCCCGCCCTCCTGGAAGTTCTCATACTCCGAATATTTGGTATTCTCGATTACCGTGAAGAGCATGGTAGAGAAGTAGTTGAAACCGACGACGATCAGAATAGCTACCGCAAGCAGCAAACTGGTCGTCACCGTCCAGGCTTTTCTTCGTACCAAAAAATAAATCGGAAGCATAATTAATGCGCTCTGATGGAAAAAAGAAGCGAACAGCACGACCGGGAAGTACACCTTCCACTTCCCATCCAGCAACGACTTGATTGCAGCGAATACGATAGCCGCCGCCAAGTATTGGCGAATGCCGTTCATCGATACGATGAACGCCCCAGTGGTAATGTAGGCATACAAGCTGAACTCTACCAGTCTGGAGTAGCGATAGAAGACGATGACGATTAACAAATTCGTAACCATCGCCGTCAAAAAAATCATCAATTGCGGATCGGGCGTCAGTTGCTTCAGCAGCAATTGAAACAGATTGAAGCCGATATCCTCCGATTGCAACACGGACTCCCACGTAAAATCGGTTACTTGATAGCCGTGCATATAGAGATAGGTGTCGCCTATGTTGTTGCGCAAGCCCGCCACCAGAATCAAGCAAAGCGCAGCTAGAACGATATATCCTCTATTCGGCCGTATAGTCAGGGGCATTCTCCCGGTGTTCAGAGATAGAAACCTGCCCATAAACGCGCATAAGAACACAGCCGCCAGCGTGAACCATATCATTTCCATTAGCTTTGCTCCCTCCAGGTCTCGCGCCGTGATGTTATCCGTTCTTCATAACGGTGCTTCGTTTCGTTCGATTCAGATAGACGTACAACGCTACGCCCAGCGGCACGGCCAGCAGCGTCGTCCATCGACGCGGCGATTCGGCTAGAAACCGCCTGTTGCGCAGAATGAGATTGCTCGATACATAATGCACCGCTTCCCTGAATCGGTCCTTGTACGTCAACGCATATTGCATGGCCGTTTTGCGAAAAAAAGAAAACCCGCGCGGATTGCGCAAATATTGCTTCAAAATGTTCATGCTGGAGCCGTCCGTCCGGTATTCGACGATACAGACCACCTCATTCATTAAGAGAAGCGGCTGCTGCTGGTCGATCAAAATATATTTGTAGGAGAGGGGACAATACTTCTCGCCTTCAAACACCGGATACGGCGGACTGCTCCTCGTCAGCTCCGTTCGGTACACCAGCTTCTTATCGCCCTTCACCCCATGCTTGGCATACAGCTCGGATTGGGTAGCGCTCTGAAGCCCAGTCGGGAGCCTGGTGCCGATCACCGTTCCGTCGGGCGAAGCGTCAAGCGCTGCAATACCGGCGTAACGCTCGCTCCCATGCCGCTTCCAATACGTCAGAATGGCCTCGATGGCATGATCGGTCATATAGTCGTCCGAATCGATGCAGACGTTCAGCTCCGTCCGGATATGCTCATACGCCGTATTGTGAGCGCCATGCATCCCTTGATTCTCCTGGTATATATATTGGATCGAAAAATCCGCTTCTCGCCTCCAACCCTCTACCAGCTCCGATGTGCCGTCGGTAGACCCGTCATCGATGATGAGCCATGTAAAATTCTTGTTAGTCTGGCGCAACAGACTCTCGTAACACAGATGCAGCGTATAAGCCCGATTGAACGTGGGTGTAAATACAGTAATGGAAGGTTCCATCCGTAAAGTCCGCTCCTTCTTATTGCGATGATGCCGCAGCGCTCTCAAGCTGCTGCCGGTAAAATGTACCCAGCCATTTCGCCATAGCCACTGCGTCGTATCCGTTCTCCCGGAGTATGGCTCTTGTATCGGCATGCTCATAGGAAGCGCTCAGAATGGCACTGCTCCACTCGTCGGGCGACTGGTCCAGCGAGAGGAATGATACCCGCTTCGTCACATCCGTCTCCTTCGTAATACGGTCGGATACGATGCAGGTAAGTCCTGCGGCTTGCGCCTCTACCAGGACAACCGGCAGCCCTTCGAATAAGGAAGGGAACAGGAAGAGGTCCATTCCTTGCAGCAGCCTTGCGACATCCTCGCGTACGCCCAGGAAGCGAATCGATTGCGACAAGCCCCTTCTCTCGGCCTCCTTCTCGATCGCGGGACGCAAGTATCCGTCTCCCGCAAGCACCAGCAGCGCGTCCCCCCTGCGCCGATGCAGCGATTCGAATATATCGAGCAGAAACTTATGATTCTTCTGTTCGTTGAATCGCCCGATATGCCCGATGACAAGGGAGTCTCCCGCATTCAGCTCGGTCCTGACCTCTGCTCTCGTTTCCTTGTCGAAGCGGAACTCCTCTGTATTGACGGCATTGTTCAGTACCGTTACCGCTCTTTCACTGGCAGGCTTCTTGCCGTAGAGCCATTCGCCGGCTCGGGTCGAACAAGCGAAGTAGTGGCTCGGATTGCCCTTGATCGCCGCTCTCGCATAGAGACGGAACGGGTACTTGTAGTCCAGCGCCAAATCGCTTAGATGGCTGTGAATGATTCGGCATGGCACCCCTGCTTTTTTGGCGGCTCGAATCGCAAATCCGCTGTTTTCGTTCATATGGGCATGCACGACCTTGTATTCCTTCCGTTCTGCAAAAAAAGCGTCCAGCTGCTTGAAGTAACGGCGGTAATTGCCCGGCCTGATCGCCGGCATGCGGTAGATTCTGCCCCCTAGCGAGACGATTTCCTTGTCGTAATGGCCTTCCTCCGACCGGTGTACGAGGAAATCAAATTGAATGCCGTTTTTGCTCATTTGCCGGTAATAGTTCATGAGCATCGTTTCCAATCCGCCCCGGTTCATGATGGTCACGACCTGCAGAATGCGAATCGGCTTCATTGACATTCCTCCTTTTCTTTTTCGATCGCAGCCACTCTATTCCGTTCAGCATGATGTACAAGGGCATGCTCAGCCGCAGCCTCGCCGCAGTGAAGAATAGCTTCCATACGAGCGAAGAAGCTGATGTATCGAATTCGGACAACGCCGCTTTCATCCTCGGCTGTGACAACAGCGCTTTGATCTGATCCAGCTTTCCTATCAAGGATGCCGGGTTGGACGGGCTAATGATGTTCAAGCCCAGTCCCATCACATTCAGTGCAACTCGGTTGCTCAGCGCTTTCCGATAATCAGCGGTATTGGAGCTGTCGCCGATTGCGGCTTCCAGCTGCTCGTATTGAACGAGGAATCGCTGCTGCAGCTCCGGCTTGTGACGGGTTGTAATCGATTGCTCGTTCGCCCGCCAATAGTGGTAGTAAGGCCGATTCAAGAACAGGAAGGAGCTGGCCTTGCGGAACACCGTCACATTGAACAGCGTATCCTCATTGCTGCCAATGACTGTCAAATGCTGGAAGGCGATATCCCCCTTCGTCAGCAGCTCCGCCCGGTACAGCTTCGACCATACCGTCCCCCACGCATCCAGATGCTCCGGCGAAGCCGTCTCCGCTCCAAGCGGGCCGATCAGCCTGCGGGTCATGCCCGACTGCAGCTCGTCGCCCCGAAGCACCGTAAGATCAGGCAACGGGAACGGCTTGGGATTGGCATGCGTACCAAATTCCCTTGTATAGCCGCACATGACGATATCTGCATCATGCTCCAGCGCAGCGGCATGCATCTCGCCGTACATCTCGCTCTCTACCCAATCATCCGGATCAACAAAGCCGATGTATTGGCCGCGACAAGACGACAGTCCCAGATTGCGGGCGGCAGCGACGCCCCCGTTAGCGGAATCGATAATCCGGATGCGCGAATCGGCAGCGGCGTAGCTCTTCAGCACAGCAAGACTGCCGTCTGTTGATCCGTCGTTGACGGCGATAATCTCAAAGAGCGGGTAGCTCTGCGCAAGAAGGCTGTTCAGACATCGGGGGAGGTAGACCTCCATGTTATATATAGGAACGATGATACTGATAATGGGCTTCATCCCTAGCCTCCATCATTGGCTTGTAGAGCTCCTTCAGCTCCTCCAGCACACGGTCGAGCGAATATTGCTTCACGCGCGCCAATCCATACTCGCCCATGTGAATGCGGGTATCGCGGAAGCGGAACAGCAGAAGCAGGCGGCTTGCGAATTCATCCGGCTCATCCGGCCCCACAATAAAACCGCTTTTGCCTTCCTGCACCAATTCCCCATGACCGCGATTGCGTGTGGCGACGACAGGCAAACCGCATGCCATCGCTTCCATAATGTTGACGGGCAGCCCTTCCCGAAGACTGGAGGCAACGGCCACATCACACATCGGAAGCAGTTGGTTCAGATCGTTCCGATAACCAAGAAAATCAACCTGAGGCGCTATCCCTAGCTGAACAGCGAGCGCACGGCATTCGTCCAGCATAGGTCCCTCACCGGCCAGCAGCAGCCTCGCGCTGGGCACATTGTCCTTAAGCTTCGACATAGCTCGCAAGAGCAGCTCATGGTTTTTGTTCGCGTTGAACTCAGCGGCGTAGATCATCAGAAAATGATGGGGCGTATAATTGAAGCGGTCTCTCATCGCTCGCTTCTCTTCCGGCAGAAGCGGAGCGAATCGCCCCGTATGGACCCCAACGCCGTGAATATGATGAATGCGCCCCGCGCGGAAGCGGCTTTCAATTGCCCGCATGTAATCTTCATGATTAATCGTAATGAGGCTGTCTGTCATAGACGCCAGCAGCTTCTCGACTGGATAATACAGAAGCCAGCTCGACAACGGAGAACCCTTGTGAAAGTGAAAGCCATGCGCCGTATAAATGACCTTGGTTCCCCGCTTTCTCGCTCCCCGTGCGGCGATTCTGGCTAAAGCACCGCCAACAGGCGTATGAGCATGGATGATGGCGTAGCCTTCCGAATCGATAATGCTCCTCAATTCCCGGTAAGCCTTCACATTTTCGGCTTTCATGGGCGAGCGATGAATCGGTATATTGAACTTGCGGTCCACATGCGGGATATCCAGCTCCCCGCGAGCCGCGATATGAACTTCCCAGCCCATCTTGCGGAACCATTCCATGACCGGCAGATGAAAAGCCTTAAAGTGATAGTCCACCGTGGCGCAGAACAAGATTTTAGGACTCATAATTAGCCGTTTCCCGCTTCAGCGTACGTGTCAAATAGTCGAGCAAGTCATAGCGCAGATCGTCTCTTTGCAGAGCAAATTCGATCGTCGTCTGGATGAAGCCCATCTTCTCGCCGACATCATAACGTTTGCCTTCAAATTCATAAGCGAATACCGCTCTTGAACGATTAAGCGTCTCAATCGCGTCCGTCAGTTGAATTTCTCCTCCAGAGCCTGGTTCCTGGGCGCCCAATATATCGAAAATTTCCGGCGTCAGAATGTATCTGCCCATAATCGCCATATCGGAAGGCGCCTCTTCACGCGACGGCTTCTCGACAAGATGGTTGATACGGTGGAAGGAAGGCTCCATCACCATGCCATCAACAATGCCGTACCGCGATACCGCCTCCTCTGGGACCCGCTGAACGCCGATTACGGACGAGCCGTATTGCTCGTATTTTTCAATCATTTGCTTCAAGCATGGCTTCTCCGCGGAAATAATGTCATCGCCGAGCAAGACAGCGAACGGCTCGTCGCCGATAAACTTGCGGGCGCACCAGATGGCGTGGCCGAGACCTCTCGGTTCTTTTTGGCGAATATAGTGAATGTCCACCATATCGGAGGACTTGCGTACTTCTTGCAGAAGCTCGAATTTACTCTTGGCGGTCAAGATATGCTCAAGCTCCATGGAATTGTCGAAGTGATCCTCAATCGATCTTTTGCCCCTGCCCGTCACGATAATAATGTCTTCAATGCCGGACTCTATCGCTTCTTCCACGATATATTGGATCGTCGGCTTGTCGACGATCGGAAGCATTTCCTTCGGCATTGCTTTAGTCGCCGGGAGAAATCTGGTGCCCAGACCTGCGGCCGGTATAATTGCTTTTCTTACTTTCATCGCTATTCCCCGCTTCTTTACCTTAATAATGGACCGCACACACGTTCCTTCCTTACCCGGATACCGTCGCCAGCTTCTGCTTGACATCAGCCATAGCATGATTGGCCATCTCTAGCAGCCTTGCCCTCAGCTCTATCTGATTCATGGCAGGGAAGTCGGCAATAAGCCCCTCGATTTCTTCATATAAAATAGCGGAAGCTTTGCCGATGTAAATTTTGGGATACACCTGCTGCTCCATCACCTCATCGTCCTTCAGCATCTCCTCGAACAACTTCTCTCCCGGCCGGATGCCGGTATATTCGATACCGATCTCTTCGACCGTATAGCCCGACATGCGAATGACGTTTTTAGCCAACTGTGTAATATTGACCGGCTCGCCCATATCAAGCACGAAGACCTCGCCGCCCTTCGCCAGCGCCCCCGCCTGGATGACCAGTCGCGACGCTTCTGGAATCGTCATGAAATAGCGCACCATATCAGGATGCGTCACCGTAACGGGACCGCCTTTTGTAATCTGCTTCTTAAATAGCGGGATGACGCTTCCCCTGCTGCCCAGCACGTTGCCGAACCGTACAGCTACAAACTTCGTATGGCTGATCCGGTCCATGTGCTGAATAATCATCTCCGCGACCCGCTTCGTGGAGCCCATGACGCTAGTCGGATTCACGGCTTTATCTGTCGATATCATGACGAACGTCTCGACACGACTCTTGCTTGCGGCCTTCGCCGCATTCAATGTGCCCAGCACATTATTTTTGAACGCTTCCTCTGGGTTGCGCTCCATGAGCGGCACATGTTTATGGGCAGCTGCATGATAGACGACATGCGGTCGATGGGCCAGCATAACCGCCATCATCTTGTCGGCATCCTGAAGATCCGCAATTTCGGTAAAAAACTTGATGTTCGTATCTTTGAAAGACTCCTTCAGCTCCATCTCAATCGCATAGATGCTATTCTCCCCGTGACCGAGCAGCACCAGCTTCTCCGGCAGAAACCGCGAAATTTGGCGGCATACCTCTGAGCCAATCGATCCGCCCGCGCCAGTGACGAGTACCACCTTCTGCGTTACATATTCCGAGATGCTTTCGATATCCAGCTCGACCTGCTCGCGTCCCAGCAAATCCTCTACCTGCACATCGCGGAATTGCGTGACTGAAATTCGCCCCGTCGCAAGATCCTCCAGCATCGGAATCATTTGCGTCTTGGCGCTCGTCTTCGCGCATTCCGTATAAATGTGATAGAGCTCCTTCTTATTCATAGAAGGTATAGCCAGTACGATATAGTCGATCTCCAGCTTCTTCGCTACACTGACGATGTCTCCTATGTTGCCCGCCACCGGAAGGCCCATAATATCGAGCATCTGTTTCTTGGCATCATCATCAACGAAGGCAACGGGGTGCAGCTCGGTATCCGGATTGTTCATCAGCTGCCGAGCCAGCATTGTGCCCGCAGAGCCAGCGCCGACAATTAGCGTCCGTTTGCGTTTGCCGTTTTGCTTGTTGAAGCCGCCTCTAATCATTCTCCATCCCAGGCGAGAGCCGCCGATGAGCAGAATATGAATCATCCAGGCTACCGCCAGCCACTTCAACTGAAGTGTGCCGTAAGCCACTGCCTGTGCAATAGCGGTCAGCAGGAAGGATACACCCACTGCCTTGGCCATAATAACTAGCTCGCCAACGCTGGCGTATTCCCACGCTTTCTTATAGAGCTTGAAGTAGAAGAACGATACATGATGCAAAACGAGGAGGGCGCCCGTCAGGAAATAGAAGCTGGTGCCTGCGGCGGAATTGGGCTCCAATAGCCAGCGGCTGACGGCCAACGCCGTAATGACGATACCCGAGTCCAGCAACACGAGCAGCGAAAGTCTGCTTCGATAGGTCATGACATGCTCATCCTTTCTACGTGCATGGTTACGAACATTTCGTGCTTTATAAAGAACATTCAGGCCGAAAAAAAGACGTTATCCGATGAATCATCATCTAACGCTCTTTTTGTTTAGAATCGCCCCTATAATATTCGCTCCTGCAAAGGATAGAGATTGTTTGGCTTCAAGGGCCTTGCCATGCGTAGTCTTTCCGCAATTCAACAGCAATACGACACCGTCGCATTTGTTCACCAACGCATTCGTATCGGGAGCTGACAGCACCGGCGGACAATCGAATACGATGCGGTCATAATGCTGAATGGCTTTCTCCATCAGCTCCTTCATGCGATGAGAATCCAGCATATCTGCGGAGTTGCCTTGCGACAATCCGCTTGTTAGAAGGTCCATGCCTTCAACTTCTGTCTCTTGTATAGCTTCATCAAAGGCAAGCTGCTGAGACAACACGCTCGACAGGCCCGGCGAGATTTGCGTATTGAATATTTTATGAAGCACCGGATTGCGAAAGTTCACATCGATAAGCAGTACCCGCTCCCCGCGCTGCGCCATGCTGACAGCCAAGTTGATAGCAGCCGTGGACTTTCCGTCCCCTTCTTCCGGCGATGTCACTAGCAGCGTCCGGACCTGGGCTCCCTCTGCTGCGTATTGAATGTTGTTGCGTATCGTTCGATATTGCTCTGAAATCTTGTGAGAAGGATTCAAATACGCGATCAAACTGCGATTTACGACTCTTTTAGCTATTTTTGCCCGTTCACGAACCAATCGTCTCACTCCTAATTATGGCTGGCTTTATCTTTTTGGCCTGTATACGCGAATGACCGCGTTTAATTTTGGATACTTGACCCAGCATCGTAATGCCGAGCGTGTTCTCGATATCTTGCTCCGTACGGATTGAATCGTCCAGCGATTCCAGCAAGAACGCAAGGCTCAGGCTTAAAATCAGACCGACGACAAACGCTACGTAGACGATTGTATTGCTCTTCACATTAATAGGAGACGGCTCCGGAACTGCCGATGTCAACAGCCGTATACTGCTAATGCCAAGCGTCTCGGCGGCTACGCTTCGATATACCGTCACGACCGCATTGGCGATATCGGCCGCCCGATCCGGATTCGTATCCGCTACCGCAATAACCGTAATGAGCGATTGCTCCACGCTGTCTACCCGGATTTGGCTCCGCAGCTGACCAGCCGTAGCATTCAATCCCAAATCCTCAATAACCCGATTCAGTACAATCGGCTCGCGCACAAGCGCCCTTACCGTAGACATCATGTCATTGGTTGCGGCAATCATAACCCGTGAGGATGAGGAATAAATATTGGGCTCCGACTGCGAGTTGTACAATATGCCAAGTACCGTGATGGCTCCGGTCAACAGCACGATCATTAACAGCTTGTTCTTAATCGTACTGAAGATCTTGCGCAAATCAACTTCTTTGCCGCTTGTCGGCACAAAACGTTCTTTCATACGATTCGTTTCCATTCATACACCCGCTTATTGTGTTAGTTATAAAGAACACTAACACAAGTTTAGTTCTTTATATAGAACATGTCAACAGAAAAGTGGTTTATTTTTCGTAAATACGGCTAGTGATCAATATGCAAAATAATAATGTTGGATTTCTTTTTGCCCTCAATATCTCTGTAATCCCTGCGGCCCCCGTGCTCTTCTCTCCATTTGTTCGAGCGAACCAGCTCCTTCAGCGCACGGAAATCGCCCTTGCTCATCCCTTCATCCACAGCGTCCCGAATGATCGTATGCCACTCTTCATCCAGCACCTCGTCAACCCACACCTTCGGAGCAAGCTCTTCACCAAGCAAAAACTCAATATTCGTATCCAAATGAAAAGCGATCTTGGCCAATACCTGAAGCGAGGGATTATTTTGCACGTTACGTTCAATATAGCTTAGATAAGATTTCGAAACCCCGGCAAGATCGGCAAGTTTCGTGATAGAGTAGCCTTTTTGTTCTCTAAGTGATTTGATCCGTTCCCCAATCATAATATTCTCCTTCAGTCAGATTAGATCCGTGCTTTTATTCGTACGCGAAGCTTATCGGGTTTCATATAACGGACAATAACTATATTTTAGTTCTTTAAAAAGAACAGGTCAATACCTTTGTAGCGCTGTTTATCATAAAAAATCACTCATAATATTCACTATAGCGAACATTGTCGCACAATCTCCTAGCTGTTTCCAGATGACTGGGGAGACATTGTCAAATGAATGTCACATAGAAAAAATGCAGTTCCCGAAATCTAGGAAAGCCCCTTTCGTGGAAAAGTTCATGGCTAAACCCACAAACTACGCAAGAAGTATTCTTCCGAGCGCTGTTGTATCCAGATTCCCTGAATGTCATGTAAAGGGTGGAATCCGGATACAAAGGCGCACGCTGACGCTTCTCCAGAATACTTCTCGCTCCGTTTGCTTCCAGCCACGTCCATTTCTTAACGAAAACATGAAAAAGCGATGCCAGAAATAGCCTGGACATCGCCTTTTCTATTTTTGATATAAGAACTACGTCTTTCAAGTCCACAATTCCATTCAGGACCGTTCCTTCTTCGTACAGACGATAGTCGGTACGACTACGCAACTGTAATTATTGCAGGCCTGGCTTCCTAGCCTAGCGGTCTTGAATGAACTCGACCAACTCGCCGCCCGGAGCTTCAACGTAGCAGAAGCGAAGACTGACTATCTCGCCCGAGCGGGCTGGAATGTCACAATCGTTAGGCTCACCAAGCTGCCTTGCTCCCGCTGCAACCGCACGTCTGACCGATTCATCAACATCCGGAGTGCGTACGGCCAAATGCTGCCATTTGCCCTCGCCGAAAACTTGCTTCGTCTCGAAGATTTCCAGGAAGTCGCCGTCAGCCAGGTCCACCAGCACGGCATGATCCTCAGCGCCATCCTTGCCCCACTCCACCACAAATCGGGCGCCAAGGCCGTCCATATAAAATTGAACCGATCGCTTAATATCGTTCGTCTTCAAACAGACATGATGAATGCCGACTTTCTTATTCGTTGTATACACGAGGCAACGCCACCTTAAGCTATAGTTTTAGATGCGGCTCCAATCGAAAATAGCGCAAGTCTTCTCCATCGTTCCGTCAGCCATGCTGCTGTAGATGTCGTCGCAACGTTCAGGTGCCGCCACTTCATAGATCCCTTCGACCTTAATATGACCGTCGCGAATCCACTCCATCGACTTCGCAATATTCGAGAAGTTGCTGTTCGGCATAAAATCTCTGGAATGACGCGGCAGCGACCATTCGAAACCTGAGCGCAATTGAATAAATCCGTAAAATACATTTTTGAGCAGCTCATGGGCAAACGTATCGGTCGAACGATACCAAGGCACGCCGATCAAATACAGCTCTCCGCCTCTTCTCAAATTAGCTACAAGCGAATAGGTACCTTCTTCGCGACCCGAACACTCCATCGCAAGACCGGCAACACCCTTCACTTCCGGCACCTCGTCCAGTGAAGCATAGACATGGCGAATGCCGCAAGCTCTAGCCGTCTCCCTGCGATTCTCGTTCGGATCGAATGCATACACTTCATAGCCACAGTGACGCATCATCTGAGCGCACATGAGACCGACTACACCAAGCCCCGTCACCAGAACAGGCTCCGTTGGCTTGATCGCAGTGTGAATCATGGATGTCATCGATACGGCCGGGAATCGTCCCATCACCGCATGCTCTGGATTCATACCTGCTGGCACAAGACTGATCTCATCGCTCTTCACCCGGTTGTACAATTGATGGGGAGCAAGAGCCAGCACACGATCACCGATCTTTACATTTGTAACCGCGCTCCCTATCTCCAATACCTCCATCACGGCGGCGTATCCGGTCGCAACCGGGTACACCGTACCGCCGAAGTAATCCATATACGCTCCTCGCTCCGAGCCTGTCGAGATAAGCGAGACGAGCGTTCGGCCCCCAATTTCGTCCGGCGCAAGCGGCGTTCTCTCTATCTCGCTCTCTATCAGCGCCGCTTTTCTCTTCTCTATAAATTGAATGGCATATTGCCTCTCTGTCATCGTGATTTCACTCCCGCCATTTTATCTATATTGCCGTACGGTGCTGTATCCGTTCCTACTGTCTCTTTGCCAACACTGCGCGCAAGCCTGCCAGACAACGTTCCGCGCCGGTAAAGCCGGGATAGGCCGTCTCCGACTCATGCTCCACGATCAGCCATTCCGTTCCCGCACGCTCGCATTGTGTAATAATTTCGCTCCAGTTGTTCTCATCCTTGATGTCGCCGATGAAGGTTTCATGGCCATCCGTACGCGAATACGGCTTGCCATGCACCAACAGCGGTCTGCCAGGAACGGCTGCGATGACTTCCGCCGGATCGGCTCCCGCTTCAATGCAATTGCCTGTATCCAATTCCAGTAGCATGCCGGAATCGGTGTGCTGACATAATAGATCCCATGGCGTTGTGCCGCCAAAGTCGGTATCGAACTCATGAGCATGTGTATGATAGCCGAGACGGAAGCCTTGTCCTGCTATTTGCTGCGCAATCTCATTCATCCGCTCTGCATAGCGAATCCATACTTCCGCGCTGTCTTCATGCTGCTTATGTCCAATTTCCCAAGGTCCGCCCAGGGCAGGAATGACAATGTTGCGCGTGCCTGCCCTCCGATGATAGTCCAAGGTCGCTTCTATCGTATCCGGCTGAAGCAGCTTCCACTCCGTATGCCAGCCGCAATTAGCAAGCCCCAGCTCCTCCAGCAGCCCTTTCATTTTCTCAGGCTCATGCGTAAATTCACCATAAAACTCGACGCCTTCATATCCCAGTTGCTTCACGCCGCGCAGCGTAGCTTCCAGATCCCGCTGCAAATCCCGATAGACGGAATAGAGGCCCAGTGCAATAGATAACTTGCTCATGCCGCTCTCCTCCTGTTCCTGTTGTATTAAGAGATCAGGCCAATGGCCCAATCAGAACCGTTCTTCATTAATTGAACCATTTGCGGATTGCCCAGCGCATCTGTCGTGTGACCTGGCGTAAGCGCCACGACACGGCCTTCTCCTACGCTATGAGCCCAGCCGCCCGCCGCTGTCACATGTTTCGATGTGCTATGCAGCAATATGTCTGTTCTCGACGTGTCCACCTGGCAATAATAATGCTCATCCGTTGCTGTGAACGGCTCGATTCCCCGGATAATGGGATGGTCAAAGCTACGCACCGGCACGTTCGTCACAGGTACATGATGAGGAGAATGCTCAATAAAGCGGCCGGAATTCAGCTCCACATAGAAAGGACTGTCTTCTTCAATTAGAACAAGGCCCGCATGAACAAACAACATGCCCATACCGGCCTTCACCCGATCTACAATGATCCCCTGCTCCTCCACACTCAAATTCGTTTCGCCCTCAGGACGGCCATTCGTAAACCACATCGCCAAATCTGCCTCTGCGACATGCTCAATCAGATCGCGCGCACGGTCGGTCAAGACGACATTCCAGCGCTCCGAATCAAAAACCCGCTCCATAACGGGATCAATTACTTCTTTGGGATGGTTCACGTCATCACGGATAATGTATACCGTTTTTTTCGACATTGTATCTCCTCCATCTGTATGCTTCTGATGCCTTGCCTACATTATAGAAGAGCCTTCCCGTGGGAATAAGGCTTCAGATTTCATATATGGTGCCGATTTTTCAGGTCAGCGGCGGATTGTTCCTTTTGCCGATATTCGTTAGGAGATACGCCTTCCAGTTCCCTGAACACACGATGAAAATGTTTGGCATTCTCGAAGCCGCTGCGCTCGCCAATTTCATGCACCTTCAGATTCGTGCTGACAAGCAGTTCCTTCGCTTTGCCGATCCGGATTTTTTTTAAGTAGTTGACGAAGCTTTCGTTCGTATATTCTTTAAAAGCTTGGCTGAAGTAGGAATAGTTCATCGAGATAAAATTGGACACCATCGCCATATTCAGCTCGTGATTATAGTTTTCGTGAATATATTGAATCGCTTTGTTCATCTCACGATTATCGTTATGGATGCTTTTCATATTCCCCACATAAAGATTGAGCTTCTGAATCAGCGTCTCTACATGATGGTAATAATCCTGGAAATCCCAGAAGCAATACAGATCGGCTAACGACTTGTACAGCTTCAAAATTTCCACCGATTCCTCCCCATACACATTGAACACCTGGTCGAAGACAAGCTCGTTGAACGCACGACTGATGCCTTCCATATAAGAAATGTCGTACTTCATCACGTTGCGAAGATCGACCACTTCCTTGAACAACCCCATCACATCCGACTCTCTGTCCGTGCCCAGCATGTTCGATATCTTCTTGATCGAGGCAATTGGCAGCTCGTAATTCGATTCCCTTCCCTCAAGCTCCTCGTAACGAAGGCATACCGAATGCTTATAAAACAACGTGTACTTAAGCGCCTTCTCCGCCTGTCCGTAGGCTTCATTCACTTGCGCCAATCGGCCCAACCATTTGCTTGCCCCTATCTTCACACGCGTCTCGACCTGTTGCTGGATCATCTCCTCAAGTGACGGAAGCAGGGCGGGATAACCCGTCAGTACGACGAGGTGGCCGTGCCTGTTCATGAATCGCAGCGTGAGCGCCTCCGCTTGAGTCCCTAATCGCTTCAACACAAGATCCAGATACGCATTCTTCTGTCCTTGATCCCTTCCGCGTTGGTCGGCTCCAGGCCATTTGAGCAGGATAAGCTGATAACCATTCCCCAGATCAGGCAAATCAAGCTTGCTAAGGCGCTCTTCAATCTCCCGTTCCTCCAGATCAGAGCGAAGGAACACATAATTGAACTGCGTCTCGATATGCTCTTTCATTTGTACCGTGTATTGCTTGAACTGATGAGAGATCGTTTCCTTTTTGACCAGCGTCTCCTCTAACATCGCCAGCGCTTCCGCCAGTTCCTCGCGAACGATCGGCTTCAGCAAATACATGCGCACCTCACAGCGCATTGCTTCTCTAGCGTATTGGAAGTCATCATGTCCGCTTAAGATCATCACTTCGGGCTTAACCTCCATATCCTGCAGCCCATTGATCAACTCGATGCCATCCATGACAGGCATGCGAATATCGGTAATGACCAGATCTATCGTCTGCTCCTTTAACTTTTGGAGCGCTTCCGCCCCGTTTACGGCAAATGTAATGGCATAGTGTCCTGGCATTTCTCGCTCAATCATCGCTTGCAGGCCTAGCCGGATATTTTTTTCATCATCCACGATCAGAAGTTTCCGCAAGTCCCGCATCCCCTTTGGAGAATAGTAGTGTTGGCAGCTTGATGCTGACGGTTGTGTACTGACCTTCTACGCTTTGCACTTGTATGCCGTATGGATTGCCATAGTTCATTTTCACCCGCTGATTCACGTTGCGCAGGCCGATTCCGTTGCCCTTATCCTCACTGGACTTGCTTGCCCCCTGCACCTGACGGAAATCTGCGTCGTTCAGACGAATCAAATAATTGATCCGGTTCACCTGCTCCGCATCCATTCCTTTGCCGTTGTCCATCATTTCAATTTCCATATAGTCATTCGCCTCATGTACTTTGATCGACAGCACAAGCGGCAGCTCTTCGCCTAGCTCATTCGTGTACAAGCCATGCTTAACGGCATTCTCTACAACGGGCTGAAGCGACATCTTCAAGATTTCATGCTCCATATAAGCTGTCGGCACAAACAACTGAAGCGAGATTCGGTCGTCATAGCGAATGTTCATGATCGCGATGTAGTTTTGAATATGATGGATCTCGTCGCGCAAGCGCACATAATTGCTTGTCCATTGAAGGTTGTAGCGCATCATGCGGCCCAGCGAGGTCAACGCATCCGACAGGACGTATTGTCCCTTCACTTCTGCAAGCATTTTCAGATTCTCCAACGTGTTGTACATAAAGTGCGAGTCAATCTGATTTTTCATCGCATTAAGCTCCGCTTCCTTGGCCGCCGCTTGTTTATTGACGGCATCGACGATAAGCGAATTGATCTTTTTCATCAGCATTTTGAAGTGAAGGGCAATCTCCCCCACTTCTCCGCCGCCGCTCACATCGATATTGACTTGAAAATCACCGTTACGCACACGATTCATGGAGTTTTGCAGCATGCGCAGTCTTTTGAATATAATCCGGCTTAGCAGGTACGTAATCAGCGACAAAATGACGATCAGCACGACGCTGATCATAATCAGATTTCGAACCGTATCGCTAATGGCATGAAGAGGTTCTTCCAGGGATACGGCGCTAATGATGTAGGCATCCAATAGATCGATTTTTTTGAAAATCATAATATAGGGTATTCCGTTATAAGTCACCTCAAAGTGAGACGCTTCCGTAGCTGCGGCAGACTTGATGCGCTGCTCCAGATCCTCCAGCGGAATATTGTCCACGAAGGAGGTCTGGTCATGATAGAAGTACTGCGACTTGCGGTCCAGCAGCAGCAGTCTGGATTGCCGCTCCTGATCCTCTTGATTCACCCTGGAGAAAAAATCGTCCAAGTACATGTCGATCTGTACGATGCCTGCATGTTTATCGGTTCCATAGCTGATCTCGCGAAGCAGCGAAACTTTGGGCTTCTGCTTCTGGAAGGACTCGCTTGTCGGCAAGCTCATGACATTGCGATCCTCGGTGTCGAACTCCCACAGCTCAAGTCCGTTGAGCTCCAGCAGCTCCCTCTTCCAAGGGGCACCCGCTATTCGCTTCTCGTCCAGAAAGATCGGCCACAGCTCTTTGGTATACGGATTGTTGAAAAACATACGGATATGCGCGATATTAGGATTGTTGAACTGCAACCGCACCAGATCCGGAAGCACATTCCGAGAAAAATCAATTAATGAGAGCGTATCCATTTCTTGCTTCAGCACCAAATAATCCAGCACTTTGTTGTCCAGCAGCATTAATTGCGCTGTACGCTCCATCAAATCGATATTATTGGTAATTTTGTTATACTCCACATCGAGCAAATATTGATTGGACTGAATCGTATCATGAATCGTATTGTTGTAAAAATTGTTGGACATGTAGCCAGAAAAAATCAAAATTGGAATCAATATAATTAAGATATACGAGACAACCATCTTCGTCTGCAATCGCATATTGCCAATATACTGCGCAAGCTTGTTCCACCGCAGCCGTTGTCCCACAAAGCGTCACATCCATAACGTAGAGTAAGCAACAATACAGCAAAGCCCATACACAGATGGGCCTTGCTGTTTGCTGCTTTATTGCGCTTTCATTATTTGGTTAGTTTAGCCGAGTTCTCTTCAAATTTCTTCTGTTGATACGCGACCACTTTATCAAAGCCAAGCTTCTCGCGATCCTGCAAGAAATCGTTGAAGATTACATCAAAATCCTCATCCGACTTCGACAAAATCATCTTCGGCAGCGCTTTGCCCCACTGCTGGCGAATCTTCTGTGAGATGATGCCTTCTTCGGTTGTGCCTTGCGGATTCAGATTGCTGAAGGCGGAGAAGTTATGTGTCTTCCCTCTTGTCCAATCCTCCAGAATCGTATATTGCTCTTTTGTAGGCGGAGCCCATTTCAGCCACATGCTGTAGTCAGTCAACATGAAGTAGGCGTATTGTGTGCCGTAGTCGAACTCTGTCTCATCGATTACTTTTTGGTACAGTTGATCTTTCCCGTCAATCGTATCATAAGTAACCCCTTTTTCACCAAGAGCGAAGTCCTTCTGGCCTTCCTCGCTGATCATGTAGGTCAAGAACTCGATCGCTCTCTTCTTGTCCTTCACATTCTTGGAGATCAGAGTAAGACCCCAGCCGCTAATTTCCGGTCCGCTTAGTGTCGGATCCTCCAGCTTCGCATTGGACGGTCCATCGATCGACATGTAGATTCTGCTTGGATCCTTCTGGTACACGATATTTTGCTGAGAGCTCATATCCTTCCATTGGAACAGCATCGCGAAGTAACGTCCTTGTGCAATCTTCTCTTCCATTTGCGGTCTCTTGTCGATGAAAACATCTTTGGACAACAAGCCTTCGCTGTTCAATTTGCGGAATGTTTTCAACCAGTTGATGTATTCCGGATTAGTTGTGCGGTCATTCAGCTTGCCGTCCACCTCTTGCGGAATCGCCAGGAAGTTCTGCAAGTAGTTCTCCAGCGCGTAGTTGCCCGTATCCGTGAACTCATGCAGGCCGAGCGGAATGAGCGGCTGGCCATCCACTTCCGGGAACTTCTCCTTCGCAAGCTTCAGCGCGTTGAGGAAGCCTTCCGGCGTTCTCATATCTGGCTTGCCCAGAGCTTCATACATATCTTTGCGCACCATAAAGGTTTGCGTGGATGTGAACATCGTTTCATTGGCCTCATAATCTCTTGGAGACGACGAGTTGTTCGGATAGCCGTAGAAACTACCGTCCGGTTCAGCGAACCAGGAAGCCTTGGACGGATCGATTACTTTATAGAAGTACGGATCATATTGATCTGCAAGCTCATTGAGCGGCAATACCATCTTGCCTTCAATTAGTCTCTTCACTGCATCGTCATTGGCATCCAACGTGATGAAATCAGGCATCTTGCCGGAGGCGATCATCGTGTTGATTTTTTCACTTTCGTTGCCTGCCGGAACCATCAGATTCAGGTTAACGCCTGTTTTCTTTGTAATATACTGAGATGTGGGATCGGAACCCCATTTCTTTTGGAACCAGGAATAATTCAAATACCAGTCGAACGTAATCGGCTCCGTATTTCCCTTCCAGCCCGGCTCATCCGGGTTAACCGCCGTTTGCTCCGCCGAAGGCTTAGGCGTCTCGCTGCCGCTGTTCTTACCGTTCGAGGCACAACCCGCCGCGGTCAGCAATAAGCTGATCAACGTTACTGCGGTAATGAATTTACGCATAATTACCATGCTTGATACCCCTCTCTATGATGATTATATATGCTCTCAGCTTTGCCTGGCCAATAGCAATGCTGCGGAAGCCGACACTATTCCTTCATGGAACCAATCATAAAGCCTTTAACGAAATACTTTTGCAGGAAAGGATATACGAATACGATAGGCAGCGTTGCCACAACCATTGTGGCCAGCTTGACCGATTGCGATGTAACCGTCTTAGTCACACCTGTCACAGTCGATACGATCTGATTGGAGCCCGACAGCGCCACAATCCGGTACAGGAAAGTTTGAATCGGCTGCAGATCCGGATTATTCACATAGATAACGCCGGCAAAATAATCGTTCCACTGATACACGCCGTGGAATAAGGAAATCGTAGCCACGACCGGCATCGAAACCGGAATGATGACTCGGACGAAAATGCTGAAGTCGTTGGCGCCGTCGATTTTGGCCGCTTCCTCCAGGCCATACGGAATTTCTCGGAAGAATGTCATAAAGATGATGAGATCGAAGAAGCTGAACATGGCTGGAAGAATGTAGACCCAGAACGTATCGAGCAGTTGCAGATCTCTAAACAGCAAGTATTGCGGAATGAGACCGCCGCTGAAAAACATCGTGATCGTACCGACAATCAAGTACAGCTTACGGCCTACAAGCTCCTTCTGCGAGATGGCATACGCCACCATTGCAGTAAAGAAGACATGGATGAGGGTGCCGACCACCGTCTTCGCTACCGTCACGCTGAATGCGGTCATGAGTCCGTCATTTTTGAATACGGTCGTATAATTCTCCAGACTGAACGCCCGAGGGAACCAGTAGATTCCCCCGCGCATGGCGTCTGTCCCTTCGTTGAGGGAATTGATGAGTACATACCAGACCGGATAAAGCGTTGCGAAGCAGATCAATAGCATGACCAGCATATTAAACCAGTCGAATAATTTTTCTGATCGTAAGCGTGTTTGCATAGTCCGTCCACCCTTTAAAATAATGATGTGTTATTGAGTCTTTTGGTGATGCTGTTCGCCGTAAGCAGCAGAATGAATGCGATGACTGACTTGACAAGCCCTACGGCTGTAGCATAGGAGTAACGGCCTTGCGAGATGCCGATCTGGTAGACATAAGTGTCGATGACGTTGCTGGCTACTTCGTTCAACTGATTTTTGAGTACGAAGATTTGGTCGAAATTCGAGTTCAAGATGCCGCTGACGGCAAGGATGAATAAAATCGTAATTGTGCCTTTAATCATCGGCAGTGTAATGTAGTACATCTTTTGGAAACGTCCGGCGCCGTCGATGGTCGCCGCTTCGTATAGCTCAGGAGATACCCCTGTAATCGCTGCCAAGTAGATGATAGCGGACCAGCCAAGCTCCTTCCATATATCCGAACTGACGACGATGGTCCAGAAATAACTAGGTTCGGCGAGGTAGCTAATCGGTTCATGGATGAAGCCGAGAGCAAGCAATACTTTATTTATGATGCCCACATCTGCCAGCCAGGTTGTCAGAATACCGCCTAGAATAACCCAGGACAAGAAGTGAGGCAGATACGAGATCGTTTGGACCGCTTTCTTGAAACGGACCGATCTAAGCTCGTTCAGCAATAGCGCGAATAATATCGGTATCGGGAATCCGATCACCAGCTTCAGCAAGCTCATCCCGAATGTATTTTTAATGACGTACCCCAGGCTGTCATCTTGGAAAAATTCTTTGAAGTGATAGAGCCCTGCCCAAGGCGCGGAGCTGATGGATTGAACGATGTTGTATTCCTTGAACGCTATTATGATTCCGTAGATAGGGATGTAATGGAAGATGATCAGCCATACCATTCCCGAAAGCGCCATGATCTGCAGAATCTTTTGCCGTTGTAATTTCTTGTAGAAGAGAGCCGCCTTGTTGACGCGGGTTGCTTCATTGCCGTGTTTCTCTGGGATGGTAACCTGTGAGTCCATCGCGGCATTCCTCCATATCTGTTCATATCTCTTTTTGGTAATCCAAGTATAGAACAGGTCGAAGGCAGCTCATAAGGAGCTAGATTTCGTTTTCGGTTGCAATTTTTCAGGTGAGGGGATGGCCGAATCACAAACTGCGCAAGAAAATGTTCTTCCGATGGCTGTTGTATTCAGATTTCCTTGAACTATGTGTATAGGTTGAAATCCGGATACAAAGGCGCACGCTGACGCTTCTCCAGAACATTTTTCTTGCTCCGTTTGCTTTCGGCCATGAGGAAATCTAAAATTTAAAAAGAAACGGCTCCTTCTCAAAGGAACCGTTTCTTCAGCCTGTTGAGAAAGTCACAACACTCCATAACAGGAAAATACCCGCAGTGGCCTGACATAACCTGAGGTGGATTTGGCGAAGGCAACTGTCACTGGCGCCGATTGAGATGGTGTTATTTTTATGAGGTTAGTTTTATCTTTTTTAATCGGTTTCATCGTCTTCATTTGCTTGTTGGACACTCGGGGGCACTCTATGTCGGTTTCAACGCCTTAATCCCCTTGACGCGGTCTCTGAGGACACTCTAAGTCGGTTTCATCGTCTTAAACTCCTTGACGCGCTCTCTGAGGACACTCTAAGTCGGTTTCAACGCCTTAATCTCCTTGATACGCGCTCTGAGGACACTCTAAGTCGGTTTCAACGCCTTAATCTCCTTGATACGCGCTCTGAGGACACTCTAAGTCGGTTTCAACGCCTTAATCTCCTTGACGCGCTCTCTGAGGACACTCTAAGTCGGTTTCAACGCCTCAATCTCCTTGATGCGCGCTCTGATGAGGACACTCTAAGTCGGTTTCAACGCCTTAATCTCCTTGACGCGCTCTCTGAGGACACTCTAAGTCGGTTTCAACGCCTTAATCTCCTTGTTACGCGCTCTGAGGACACTCTAAGTCGGTTTCAACGCCTTAATCTCCTTGATGCGCGCTCTGAGGACACTCTAAGTCGGTTTCAACGCCTTAAACTCCTTGATACGCGCTCTGAGGACACTTTAAGTCGCTTTCAACGCCTTAATCTCCTTGACGCGCTCTCTGAGGACACTCTAAGTCGGTTTCAACGCCTTAATCTCCTTGACGCGCTCTCTGAGGACACTTTAAGTCGGTTTCAACGCCTTAAACTCCTTGGAGTACTCTCCGATGCACTTTAAGTCGCTTTCAACGCCTTAAGTCTGGTGAGTAGCAATTTTTTTATCAAATGAGAGAAATAAAAGCTTGTTATACGTTTCGTTATCAGAGCTTCGTTATTAAAGATTAATTCTCAGCACCTAGTTCCCAAAGCGGTTTAAATCGATTTACCTATGCATGCGGAGTCCTATTACATAAAAATAAAGTGTCGAAAAGTCCATATGACTTTATCGACACTCTGAAGAAACGGCTCCTTCTCAAAGGGACCGTTTTCTTTGTATAAGCTAATATGCACGCTATGGACCAGCAAGCTGGATAGCTGCTGCTTCACGTTTCAAATCATTCATGCCTAACCAAACACTCAACAAGGCAATAGAATCTCAATTTTTGTACCTTGCCAGACTTTGGATTGTACACGGATTTCGCCGTTGTGCGCCTCGACGATGGTTTTGGCGATACTCATGCCAAGCCCGGAGCCATCCGTGGATTCCTCGGTGTTTGTTCCCCGGTAGTAGCGATTGAACAAATGCTGCAAGGTTTCCTCGTCCATCCCTCTGCCATTATCAATGACGCGAATACATGCCTTGCCATTTATCTTGCCAATCGAGACTGTGACTGTAACACCCGGAGGATTATGCTTCACGGCGTTGGACAACAGATTGTCCATTAGCCGCTGAAGCCAAGTTTCATCGGCCTTTACGAGCAGAGGACGCTCCTCCCCGACATATTGGAATTGATACTCCGACATGGTGGCATCGTTGACGTACTTCAGCACGGAGCAACGCAACAGCTCAACCAAGTCCAGCTCCCGAAGCTCCATAATGGAATCGCCCTGCCCCAACTGATGAATCATCGAAAAGTCGGAGATCAGCTCCAGCATATAATCTCCCTTCTCCCGGATCGTGGTTCCCATGACCCGCATCTCTTCATGGCTCCATTGCTCAGGCAAGCTCTCAAGCATATATCCATATCCCTGAATCGTTGCCAGAGGCGTGCGGAGATCGTGAGAAATTTCCGACATCCACTCTGCCTGCTGCTTCTCCAGCGTTTCGCGCTCCTTTTCGGCTTGAGCTAATTTATGGGCCATCTTATAAAAGGATTCTATCACTTCCTTGTAGAGCCTGAAACGGATTCGCAATTTGCCATTACGGCGGAATACCTTCCGCTTGTCCTTGTTGGTCAGTACCTCACCATACTGTCCCCGGCTCATACGCTCGAACCAGCCTGTGAACAGTATGAGCGGCTGACCGTAGCGATAGCCATGCCAGATGGATATCGGTAGGGCCAAAAGCAGGATCAGAACTGAAATCCAAACAAGTCCTCGAGTGGCGGAATCCATTACAGGATGCTTGAGAGGAACTCCCGCTTCATTAGGTATATAGAGGATCCATGTCATTCCGCTCAGCGAATCCCGATGGGCGACGATCGTCGTATCATAGTTGCTGGGCGATTGCTGGATAGCCAAAATATCGAGCGGAAGATACGCCTTCTGTAAGTAGGCGTCATTACCGATGCCCTGTACGGCATGGCCCGTAGAGTCGATCACCTGCAAGTAGCTATCGCTCTCTCGCAGCTGCTGGTCCAGAAAGGAGAGCGAATCGCTGCGTACCATCCCCTGCTCTCCGTATGCGCCAATCCAAGCGACAAGTTGGTCAAGTTCAGCACTCTGATAACCTAATAGATATAGCAGCGGCTCATTATGAGCAAAATTAAGCTGCGTGTACACCGCATATGCCCCAAGTGTACGTGTCTCTTGAATGCGAAGCAGCTCGGCGGCGGAATAAAGGACTGGCAGCGCATGATGCGAAGTCGTATTGACGGCGTATATGACCTCGCCATCGTTTCTTACAACCTGAAGCCACATCCCTTTCTCCTCGATAAACTTGTCCCACTTAGGAGATATCTGAATAGCGCCATCCTTCATGGAAGCTTCTTGAGCGATCAGCTGCAAGGCGCCAACTGGAAAGTTCCTGCGTATTTCATTATCGATTCGATTTTGGAAAAAAAATGCACTCGCAATAATACTGATTGTCACGATCAGCAGAGCAAAGAAAATTAATTGATACGTGAAGTGGAAGGCTATGCGCTGTTGGATCTTCATGGCTTCTGCGGCCCCTTCACCAGCTTGTAGCCGAGCCCTCGTACAGTAAGCAGCAGCTTCGGATCGCCGGGATCAACCTCGATTCGTTCCCGAATCCGCCGAATATGCACCATCACCGTGGAGTCGTCGCCCTGTCCGTTCATTCCCCAAACCTTGTCGTAGAGCTGTGTTTTGGAAAAGACAACCCCGGGATGCTTGCAGAAATGCAGCAACAGCTGGAAGACTTGAGCCGGACAAGAAACGTGCTGCCCCTCCACGATCAACTCCCCTTCCCCCTCACTAACGGTAAAGCGGCCGAACCGGTAAATACCTGAATCTGGCCTATTCGCCAAACTGAACGTCGGTGAATCTATCTCTAGCCGACGTATGCGCGCCTGAATTCTTGCGGCTACCTCCATTGGATTAAAGGGTTTCGTGATGTAATCGTCTCCGCCCATAGCGAAGCCTTTTATAATATCAAGATCGGATGCCTTGGCCGTCAAAAACAAAATATGTGGATTCCCGTATTCACGGAGCTTGGAGCAGAGTTCTAATCCGCTGCCGTCCGGGAGCATAATGTCCAGAAGCACGATATCAAGAGATATACGCGCAGCTAAATCAAGTGCTTCTGCGCAGGTGTAAGCCGCGTGCAGCTGTTGAAACCCTGCCCTGAGAAGCACCATTTGCAGCATCGTAACAATCGATGGTTCGTCGTCGACAATTGCGATGTTAATATCAGATAAATTGGTCATTGTAATCACCCTTTTCCAAAGTAGCCTATTCACTTTAACAGAACCTAAACGACAGGAGCCAACTTAAGCGAATGTTAATCGATTCGTTTAGGCTCTGTTTCAATTCGACCGTTAGGATAGGATATGAGGAGATGCCACCACAGTCACCCGTGCAAGAGGTTGATGCAGCATTCGACACAGGATGAATATAGGTCCAGAACAAAGGACAGCACTCCACCTTGATACTAGGAGGATAACCCATGATCATTACCACAACTGCCCTCGTAGAAGGTTCTCCAGTCAGACAGTATATTGGCGTTGCTACCGGCGAAGTCATCATGGCCGCAAATGTCGGAAGAGACATTCTTGCTTCCATTACGGATATTGTGGGCGGGCGTTCAAAAGCCTATGAAACCAAGCTAAGTGAAGCAAGAGACGCAGCCTTCAAAGAAATGTCACAGCAAGCCTCACAGATGGGAGCCAATGCCGTTATCGGTGTAGCTATCAATTACGAAGTTATTCGTAAAGGCATGCTCATGGTCGCTGTCAGCGGTACGGCAGTTATCATCTAAGCGGCCTTTGCACGTAAAATCCGAACTTCCAATTTTAGCATTTCACGAAAAGGAGCATATATACAAACGAAAAAAACGAGCAATTCGGAGCCGATCATAGAAAAAGGGATCACACTTGCTCATCGATCCTAATCCGCCAAGTAAAGTCAGAGCGAATGTCGTAGTGGCGAATACCGATGATTTCTACACCATATTTGATATCCAAGCAGGCGATGCCATGTACATTGCTCCAAAAAACAGAATATCGCTTTGGTAATGAATTAAACTCCTCGAATAGCCCCTCCCTTCAGCCAACCTGAAGCGGCGGGGCTTTTTTCAAGTGATTCAAGGTTGATTCCCCTTCTCCTATTCCTTACACTAGGAAGAGTGATATTGATTATCATCGAAGGGTGACTCTGCTATGACAAAACATATGATTTCTTACCTATATAAAGGCTTGAGGGATTAACATGGACTGGACAAAAGTCATCAAGACCTGGCTCCATACTCCCGTGAAAGTGCTCGATATCCGCCATCTGACCATGCAACCGGGAGAAACGCTGCATGAGTATCGCCTTCCCGCCAGCGCCTTTCTCTATACCAATCAAGGGGAAGCCCGCTTGAAGCTGGATGAGCTGGAATGGCATGATACCCACTCCTATCTGCTTCACGGTGGCAAAGGTGCAACCCTCCATATCCAATGTTTGAATGACACTTTTGATTATTATTTGATCCTATACAAAGCGCTCCCTGTTCACCCGCCAACCTCAGCAGGGGACCGTTCAGAACGCTCCGCTCCGTTCAACCTTCCCTATTCGCTGTTGCCGCGTTATCCCTTGTCGCTGCTGTCCTTGCTGGAGCGGATGGACAAGCTGTGGTCGCAGGGCCATGAATTGGAGCGGCTTCAGGTGTCAGGATTGTTCTATCAATTTGTACATGAGCAATTCCAACAATTGAAGACTGCGGGGGCAGACGTGCAGATGCCCGATCTGGCGACTCAGATCGCCCGATATATCAATGAGCATTATGATGAGGCCATCTCCATGGACGCCTTGTCCAGCCTGTTTCATTACAGCGCCCACTACTTGGTTCGAGTATTCAAGCGTAAGTACGAATGCAGTCCTAATGAATATCTCATCCGGACAAGAATGCACTATGCCAGGTTGCGGCTTGCGGGCACAGAGGTTCCAATCAAGCAAGTTGCGGAAAGTGTCGGTTATACGGATATGTATTACTTCAGCAAGCTTTTCAAAAAGGTAACCGGCCTCACCCCTTCTCAGTTTAAAGTGCAGAGTCTCCGATCAGGAGGTTCAATTCGTCCCAATAATAGGCCCGAATCGTTCATTGCCCCTCCTAATGAAGCACATTATATTATTAATAAAGAGAATCATTATCAATACAATCACTGGGGTGGGAATGAAATGAAACAACTTTTTAAACCTTCTTTAGCCGTATCCTTATGGCTAAGCCTGTCACTGCTGCTTGCAGCATGCGGCGGCGCGGGAGCGACGTTGCCAGAAGGCGCGCAGGAACAGACGAAGCCGCAACAAGGAAGCTCCGATGCTGCGACGGAACAAACAAGAATGTACACAGATGCAATTGGGAGGCAGGTTGAGATACCGGTTGAACCCAAAAAGGTAGTCGTTGTCACTTATGGGGGATATCTGTTGCCACTAGGCATGAAACCGATAGGCGCCGATCAAGATGTGCTCGATCAGTATCCAGATGAGATGGCGGGTATCGAAAACATAGGCGAAGGACTCGGAAATAAAGAGAAAATCCTTGCCTTGCAGCCGGATTTAATCATTGTGCCTGATTATTTTGACCCTGCTTCCTTTGAAGCTTATAGTATCATTGCGCCAACCATCACCGTAGCTTGGGGTGGAGACCCTGACGTTATAACCACTATGAAAACCATGGGCGATATTATGAACCGAACGACGGAGGCCGAAGCTTGGATCGCCAAGTTTGAGGAAAAGCTGGAGACGATTCGAGAACAGATCAAAGTCAAAATCAAACCGGGTACAACAGCTATTACCTTTATTATTTATAATGGCGAAGTGTTACTGGGCGGGAAAGGCGGTACGCTCGGAAAGCTGGTGTATGAAGATTTCGGGTTCCAAATGCCCCAGCATCTGGAGAAATATACCGACGGCGGCGGGGTATTGTCCATGGAAGAGCTGGTCAATCGTCCTGCAGACTATTTCTTCACCCAAATGAAAGATAATGAGCTCCCGGAGATGACAGAACGATTCAGTGAGCCCCTGTATCAATCCGTCCCTGCCATTCAAGAGGATCGGGTTATCAATGTTACCCGTGACAAATGGAACTACGGTCCATACAAGGTGGAAGAAGCTGTAGACGAGTTAATGGAACACGTATCACGGCTGCAATAAATCAACACAAGCTTACAATCGTGAAAAAGGCCACCCCAACGTCCTCCTGACGATTGGGATGGCCTTTTTATGTTTCACCTGTAAGTTATTGCTCTGTTACTCATTGAGGTACGTATTCACCCGGTTTTGGATAAGCTTACTTACTTCTTCTGCGGATTTCTGACCGCTCATGTAGCTATTGAACTCCTCCATAGCGATCATTAGCACCTTCATATCGCTGAATCTTCGAATATCCACTTCCGAGATTAGTCTGGTTACCTCTTCAACCCGTTTTTTTGCCGTTTCGCCATCCGGCATCGGCATCATTGTTTCCAGCGTTCCATTCTCGATTTTTTGCACCATTTCCTTGAAGCGATTCTCAGTTGCGCTCTTATTAATCGGAATTCCAGTGAGATTCGGAGAAGATTGCATGTCTTCGGAAAGCAAAAACGCGATGAATGCCCATGCTTCCGCCTGAACCTCCGATTTGCTGTTAATCCCAAGACTGTATGCAGGCTTGAACGCTGTACCGTTCTTATCTCCGCTGGCGCTTGGCCTCTGGTAATACTCCAAACCCTCAGACATTGCTATCGCCTGCTCGGGGCTGTAGACTTCCACCATTTGAAATGCCGCCAGGCCGTCATCGAACGACATCCCTTCGTTAAGCAGCCCTTCCTCATACATAGACTTGATTTCATTCAGCATATTCCGGAATAGATCCGAGTCAAAGTTCGGTTTGCCCGCTCCGACGAGCTGTTCGTAATTATCCTCAATATAATCGAAAAGCAACGTTATGGGCGCCAAATTAATTAATTTTTCTGCTCCGCCCTGCTGCTTCAATTGTTGAGCAACTTCCTTGAATTGACTCCAGTTCCAAGCTTCCTTTTTATCGACTGCAATATTCGCCTGCTTCAATAGCTCGGTATTTCCCTGAAACAAGTTGAGCGAGAAGGAGAACGGCATCGCATACAGGCCATCCCCATCCTCGGATGCCTTCAATATGTTGGTGTATAAGGTCTTTTGGTCAAATGAGCTATCTTTGGCTATCAAGTCGTTCAAGTTGACCAGCAGTTTTTTGGCGACGAATTTGTCCTGAGGCAATTCGCTCATAAGTATAAGATCGGCCCCTTTGCCGGAAATGACCTGCGTCGTCACCGACTGAACGTACTTCTCAACATCTGCAAGCGAGAGGGCTTCCATGCTCATGCCGCCTTCTCCCGTATTTTCTGACGCCTTGTATTCTTTTAATTCAATACGAATGTTCGGATTCTTTTCCTCAAATTTCCGCACAGCGTTTTCCAGAAAACGATCTTGCCTCATGACCGATAAGACAACGGTTTTTTGACCGTCCTTCGTCTCGCCTTTTGTCTCTCCCTTTGTCTCTCCCCCTCCGTTGCCGGAACAGGCGGTTAACAATAGAATGATAGTCAGCATCACAAACATCATTTTTTTCAAAAGAATCATCCCTTCCATTTCATATCCTTGCATTTAGTTTAATCGGACCCGATTGCCCTCCTGCAGCGGCTCGCTCGATTCCGTCACAATGTCTTCATCCAAGTACACGCCCCCGAGCACGACGATATCCTCGTCGTTCCCGTGCCCTGTCTTCACATAAGCCTTCTGAACCGTATACGTATTGCCTATGGAGCTTCGATTCTCGCGAACGACAAACACATAGCTTCCGGTGCCATCCTTTCTGATCCACTTTTTGTTAATGACGAGCCCCTGATCCTTAAACGGCTTATCCAGGTAGATGCTGGCTGACTCACCTCCCTGCAGGCCGTCGCCCGATACGTTAATGACAATCGTTTTTTGAGTCTTGGCCTCTCCGTCTGGATTGCCGCTATCCATGTCCGGATTGCTCGCAGACCCTCCCGCTTTTCCCGAGGAAGTGTCCTTAATCTCGGCAACTGTTCCTTCTATCTGTCGCGGCTCATCCCCATCCACCTTAAGGGATACCTTCTCGTCCTTTTGTATCAAATCAGCGGAATTCTTATCTACCGTAAAAGTGAATTGAAACCCCTCTGCCGTTTCCACCAACGTCAGCACAGGCTGTCCTGGGGAAACGCTCAAGCCTTCTTCGGCTTGAAGCTTCGTTACTGTGCCATCCGCAGGCGCCGTCAACGTACGTTTTTGCGTTATATCTTTGCGCAGCGCTTCAATTCTCCGTATCGCTATGTCCTGGTCCAACTGATCCAATTCCAAGCCATGTTTCGCTCTGCGAATCACCTCCTCGTCTCCTTCTCGTTGAGCAGCCACGAATTGTTCTTGCAGAAGCTCTCGATTCAAATGTCGTTTCTTCATCTCGTCTTCCGCGTCGAGAAGCTGCTGCTCCGCCTCCGCTCCGTCGAACGTAACGAGAACCTGCCCCTTCTTTACTTGCTCATCATCACGAACATGTACGTTCGCTACCTTCCAGCCGCTCCCGCTGGTTAACTCGATTTGCCGACGCGGCGTAATCAGACCGCTGCCCTCAATGCGATGGGTCAACGTTTTTTTAGCAGCATTATCTGTGGTTACTTTGGGCAACAATGCGGTTTGCAGTGTTTGGCTGAACAACGCCAGCCCCGCCAATACGAGGAGAAAAATAATCAATGCAATGCTGGCAATGCGTTGTTTTTTCATGTTGCCAATCTCCTTTCGCTCAGCCTTTTACGCCGGAAAGCTGGATTCCTTCAATAAAATACCGCTCAGCGCTTAAGAACAGCAGCACCATAGGCAGCATATACACAACCGAAGCGGCAAATGAGACGCCGAGCGCATCGTCCTGAATGCGGGAAAGGAATACCGAGAGCGGCTGCATCGCGGCGTCTTGCAGGAAGATGATCGGCTGCTCAACCATGTTCCAATAATCGACGAACAGAAGTACGACGAGTGCGGCGATACCCGGCTTTACCATCGGCAAAGCAATCGATAGAAAGATGCGCAAATATCCCGCCCCATCCATTTTGGCTGCTTCAATAAACGCGGAATGGATCTGGAGCATGAATTGCCGCAGCAGAAACACGCCAAAGGCGCCGAACACGCCGGGCCAAATGATGGAGCCGGGCTGATTCAGAAGACCCAGCCGATCGGCCATCAAATAGTTGGGCACCAGCGTCACCTGAAACGGCATCAGCATCGTCATCAAGTAGAGGAAGAACAACCCGTCCCTGCCTGGAAAACGGAGCTTACCGAACGCGAAAGCAGCGAGCGTGGCCACTACCGCTTGTCCGATGATGATGGGAACTACCATCGATACGGAATTCCAGAACAAATATAGAAACTTTGGCGTCGCGATCAATACTTTGTAGTATTGCTGGAACGACACCCAGTCGGGAATCCATTTGAGATTAACGAATACGCTCGTATCGGTTTTGCCCAGCATGCTGTAATTCGCTATAATTTCCCGTTCCATCATAAAGGAGCTTACGAAGGTCAAGACTACGGGCATCAACAGCAGAACGGCGATGGCGATCAGCAATAACGAGCGCAGCAGCGGTGCGACCCATTCTTTGTTCACATCTTTCACGTGCTTCACCTCTTTCTTGGCGCCTACTCCATATAAGCGCGGAAAATCCGCTCCGTACGGAACAATACGAACACAAGCACCGTAATACAAAGCGCCATCAACACGGCTGCGGACGAAACTTTCTGTATATCGAGAGACAGAAACATATTGTTCATATAATGCTGCATCATATAGATCCGGTCATACGGATAAGCGCCGGCGACTAGATACGTTTCGCGGAACACCTTGAATGAATTGAGCACGGACATCAACACGACCAGAAATGTCGTCGGCGTCAAATAGGTAAGCGTAATACCGAACAGCTTGCGAATGGGCCCTGCCCCTTCCAGGTCGGCGATTTCATAATATTGACCCGGGATGTTCTGCAAACCGGCCAGAAACAAGATGACGTTGTAGCCGATGTTCTTCCATACATAGACCAGCACGATGACAAAGCCGGCCCAATCGGATTTCATCCAGTCAAGGCGGCTCCAGCCAAAATAGTGCAAAACAGCGTTTAATGCACCGTTCCAGTCAAACAAGATTTGCCAGACAAGTACGATCGAAGCGACCGGTACAACAAGCGGCAGGACATAAGCCGTACGAAGCCAGTTGCGAAAAAAAGTCCGCTGGTTCAAGAGCAGCGCCAGCAAAAGCGATACGACGACGAGGATCGGCACGCTGATGGCGGTAAACCAAAAGGTATTGGACGCCGCTTTCTGAAACGAGGAACTAAGGAGCAGCTCCTGATAGTTGGACAGTGTGAAGCTTCCCCCGAGCCGATCTTGGAACGAGTTCAGGATGCTCTGGCCGAACGGAATGAGATAAAAGATAGAAAACCCGGCCAGACTCGGAATAAGAAAACCGATGGCGGCTAGAAGCTCCTTACGGGCCAAACGGCGTAGTTTCATGAAGTAACCTCCAATCGGGAGCCGAAAAACAATTTGTGTGAAGCGGCTTTACCTCTATCAGTGTACAAACAAACCTGGGTAATAAATTTGAAAAAGGTGTGGAAAAAGTGTGGAATTGGGCTCCAGCCGAATCTTATATGGTAGAATAGTTTTCGAAAAAGGCTAGGAGGTTGCCGCATGAAGTCCTATCAAATCGCCGTAGTTGACGATGATGCCCAGATCTTAGAGATCGTGGAGGCTTATTTGCATAAAGAGGGATACCGTACCATTATGTTGTCAACGGCTGAAGCCGCATGGGAGCTGTGGAAGGACGATCCGCCCGACATGTGGATTCTCGACATTATGCTTCCAGGGATGAACGGCTTCGAGTTGTGCCGGCAAATTCGTAAAGAGGCGGAAGTGCCGATCGTTATGATCTCAGCGCGTGATGAAGAAGTTGATCGCATTCTCGGAATCGAGCTTGGCGGCGACGATTATTTGACGAAACCGTTCAGTCCGAGAGAATTGGTCGCGCGCGTGAACCGCTTGTTCCACCGGCTCAGCTCCATTCGCCAAGCTCAGGAGAACGCTACTTCTTCGCAGTCCGAACAAACCGTGATCGAAGTTGGCGAACTGCGGCTTATTCTAGGGGAACGACGCGTATTTTGGCATGGGGAAGAAGTAGAAATGACGCTGAAGGAATTTAAACTGCTGCAGACATTGTCCGAGCAACCGAATCGGTCGTTCACCCGGGACGAGCTGCTCACACTGATCTGGGGAGATAATTATTACGGGTATGATCGGGCAATTGACGATCTGGTGAAGCGATTACGCAGAAAAATAAAACAGCTTCCAGTCGATACGGTATGGGGACATGGCTATCGGCTTCGGACAGAAAGGACGGGGCCATAAGATGAGAATGATTTATCGGCTTCATCTTTCATTTGCAATACTGCTGCTATGTATTCTGGCGGTTACTGCCGTTCTTATTTATCCGCTGCTGCGCGAGACTTTGGTGGATAGCCAAAGGAAGGAGATGCGCGATCAAGCTAACATGCTGATGAATTTAACGCCAGTCATGCCGCTCGTGCCGGCCCATGAAACTAATACAGAATCCATGCCTCTGACCGGATTTACGAATGTGGTATTGATCGCGCCCGGAGAGAAAGTCGTTTATAGCACCCTTACCGATGAAGCGACATCAGAATTGATGGAATTATCGAATCAAAACAATCTAGACACAGGAGGAATCTGGCGGGGAAAAAACGATCAATATATCGTCGAGTCTATAACATCCATGCAAGGCATCGAACCCGTCACCGCGCTGGTGACAGCCCCGCTAAGCAAAATCAAGGCGATGCAGCTCGCCTTGTTTAAACGGCTGATGATCATCCTGTCCATTGGCGGGATCGTCGCTTTTCTGCTGAGTGTGCTCATAACGAGAAGACTCGTCAAGCCATTAGGGGATCTGAGGAAGGAATTGAACAAGGTAGAGAAGCGTCAATTCTCCGAGGTTCAATTAGTTGAAACGGGAGGTGAGATCGGAGAAGTCGCGAAGGCCGTCTACGATCTCGCCGGCGAATTGGAGAAATACCAGCATACGCAAAAGCAATTTTTCCAGAACGCCTCGCATGATTTGAAAACGCCGCTTATGTCCATCCAAGGATACGCGGAAGGTATCAAAGACGGCATCTTTACGGGGGATCATGCCAATAAAGGGCTCGATGTCATCGTCAAGGAATGCGAACGGTTGAAAAAAATTGTCACGGAAATGATTCTTCTCTCCAAGCTGGAAAGCGAAGAAGGCATCTTCCATATGGACCGCGTCCCAATACAGAAATTAATCGCGGAGACGTTGGAGCGCATCAACCCGCTCCTGGTCAAAAACGGCTTGCAGATCGAAATGGAAGGATTCGATAGCAACCAAGAGTGGTCGATCTATGCCGATCGCGAGAAGCTGCTGCAAGCCCTCATCAACATCTTGGGCAATGCAGCCCGATATGCCAAGGATACGATTCGTATCGAAACCTCTGCCGACACTGAAGGGATCGCCATCCGAATCTCGGACGACGGCGAAGGGATCTCTGAACCGCTATTGTCCCAGCTCTTTGGGCGGTTTGCGAAAGGAAAGAATGGCGAGACGGGGCTAGGACTGGCGATTTCCCGCGCCATCGTCGAGCGATGTCATGGCCGAATTTCGGCCCATAACGATTCGGGTGGTGGGGCGGTGTTCGTTTTGCGTTTTCCAACCCGCTCTTAACGGCGGGTAATCTGTTACGGGAATGACAATAGCCCGGCTGGAATCAGCCGGGCTATTGTTAGTTTGGCATGCTCTCTTTTTTAGTGAGGCTCCTTCGTCGCAATCCCCTTTAAGAGCAGCTTGACCGCATTGACATGCAGCGCTGCATATTCATCCCCGCTTAACTTCGGCATCGTCAGACAGAGCTGCGTTGCTCCAGACAATGTGGACATGACACCAAAGCTCAACGTCTCGATATCTTCATGGATGAACATACCCTGTTCAATTCCCTTCTCCAGCACTTGTCTTATTGCTCGATAAGATAAATCAGTAATCTCTTTCAAGGTAGTCAATGCTTCGGATTCACTGGACAGCGTCTTGGCATATTCCTCAAGCGCTTGGATTAATGGACTTTCACAATCTCTTCCCATTAAATCAGCCATTTCAAGCAGCAATTCACTAGGTGACGTGAGCAGCTCGGCTGAACGATGCCATTTTTGCGATAGTTCTTCTGCATGCTGGGTAAACAGTTGAAGAAAGAGTACCTCTTTATTTTTAAAATGATGATATAAATTGCCTTTACTCATCCCTGTTAATACACATAAGTCGTCCATTTTAGCCCGGTCATAGCCGTTTTCTATAAATAACAGCTTGGCATAGTGTAAAATGATCGATTTTGCTTCTTCTGCCGGCAATCGTCTTCTCGTCATAAAGCTCCTCCCGGAACCTTACGAACGGTTCCTCTTATCCTTCCAAAGTTGAAAAGCGCCATACGAGATAACGATAACAAAAATCCCGAAGAATGCAAATGACATGTCCAATGTTTCTCGAATAACGATGCTTTTCAGCCCCATGCTTTCAAACGTCGATGAACCATATCCCCAAATTGTTGTATTAAATAGATTCATGGCAAAGTGAATGCCGATAGGCGCAGCCAGACCGTTCGTGCGATAAGCCACGATTCCCAGAAAGAAAGCTCCGAGCAGGTAGTACAACGGTCCCCAGACACCGTAATTAAGCATTTCGGGGTTAAAGCCGTGGACAAGCGCAAAAGTTAGGGAAGTGACGAAGATGGACCAGAATACACCTCCTTTTAACGATCGGAACATCCGGTACATATACCCTCTGAACAAAATTTCTTCAGAAGAAACCTGAATCAATACCAAGGGTGCGGCAACAAGGAATGCACCTAACCACGGAAGCGGATCGAAGGTTCGTGTAAAAGCTTGAGGATGTATGGCAATATCGACAATCAAATACACAATCAATGCCAGGAAGTACCACAAAAAATATTTCGCAAACTTTCGAAAATAGGGTCTATTGCCTTCAAACAAAAATGCCCGAAAAGATATTTTGAAGACATAACGGGTAACTATAAAAACGCCAAGAATCAGGAACCAGAAGGATAAAAAAAGCGTGATGAAACTGGGCAATCCTGTACGGGTAGCGGGAATTAACGGATTGATGAGACTCAACCATACTAATGATCCCCCTTGCCAAATGACTAAAATGATGATGAGACCTGCTAAAGATTTAAAGCCTAATGGTATTTTCGGTTGAAGTCCGTATTTGTCTCCCATGACATGCACCCATCCTATGTTGTATTACCGACTTATTAGTCGGTAGTTACAATATAAAGCCATTCGGTGTAGCTGTCAATATGAAACACGGATTATAAACGACCATAAAAAAAGACAACCTTATCCTAAAGGTTGCCTTAGTTCTTTATTTAACTAATCATTTTCAGCAAAGTGGACAAACGGTACTTTTCGAATACCGTAGTCACCTCATCCATTGGAACCGACCACGCACAGTCATCGAACTGGCATTCAATCGGCACCTCAATGTTAATTCTGGCGAGTGTTCTGGACAGGTGCAGCATGTCCAAATCCGCTTCAATTTTCGCTTTCACACTCTTCGGCAATATTTCGAGGTTGCTGAGAATACCGTCTATGGATTCATATTCAGTGAGCAGCTTTAAGGCTGTCTTCTCGCCAATACCTTTTACGCCAGGGTAATTGTCGCTCGTATCTCCTGTCAGCCCCTTCATCTCAATGACTTGGAACGGCAGAATCCCCTTATCTTCTCTGAGGAATTCCAAATCATATACGGCATAATTGGACCTGCCTTTTTTCATAATGATAACATGGACATCCTCATTCACGAGCTGCAGCATGTCTTGGTCACCTGTAAGAATGTAGACTTGTCCAACCTCACGAAACTTTCGAGCAACCGTACCAATACAATCATCGGCCTCATAGCCCTCTAATCCAACGTTAGGAATTTGGAACGCGGCCACAAGCTCTTTCACCAAAGAAAATTGCGGAATCAAATCTTCAGGTGCCTCAGGTCGATTGGCCTTGTAGTTGGAATACAAATCCGATCGAAACGTTTTGCTTCCCATATCCCAGCAGCATACAACATGAGTTGGTGAAAATTCATTTACAGCATCAAACAAGTATTGAAAGAAGCCATAAATTGCGTTAGTTGGTGTTCCATCTTCAAGCCTTCTCGCGCTATACGATTGTGCAAAAAAAGCTCTGAAAAGCAGCGCCATTCCATCCACGATAAGTACTTTGTTATTACGATCCACTCTATTACCATCCCCTGTCTTCACATCTTTTCTAATTGTAGTATGTCCTTGGACAAGGGGCAATGTTAATTTATGTTGGAAATACGAGGGTAGAAGTGATGTTCTCCCTTTGACTTCTATTCTACTTTAAGCCTTTAGCGTTTGGCGGTGAGGACATCAGCCAAAATATCAACCTGCTTCATGGCAGAGATCGGATCATTGAACAGGAATTGATCAAAGTTAATTCGATAGACCCGATTGTTTTTCACGGCATCGAGATTTCTCCATAACCCGCTATTCATTAAATGGTTCACGGATTCGTCTGCGTCGGGAGCTGTGGCCAGAATAAGATGATCGCCGACGAATTCCGGTATCACTTCCTCGGATATATCCAGATAAGAGGACTCATCATCAATACCGTTAATCACATCGGAGAGTACTTTCTCTTGCGGCTTTAATCCCCAATACGAGTACAAAATATTGCCACCCATATTGCGATCCCGGTAAATCATCCTAATCTTTTCGCTCCGTACATTGAGAATCGTGAAGGTTTCGTCTGGACCAAATACTCCCCGCACGCGTTCTTTTGTTTGAGCAATTTTATCCTCATATTGGCTCACCCATTGCTCGGTTTCCTCCCCTTTCCCAAGCAAATCACCGATCAGCCGAATATCCTTAACCGGATCCTGATTAACCTCAATAACAACGGTTGGCGCAATCTTGTTAAAGGCGTCATACCCTCCGCTTGGCTCGAGATACGCTTCAATCAATATAATCAAGTCCGGCTCCAAATCCGCAATGAGCTCAAGGCTAAGAGGTGCTCCCAAATCCTTGACACCTGTCGTATCCATTGCGCTTTCAGAGTATTGAAGAATGTAGGTTGCGGCTCCGAGCGGCCGTTCACCTAATGCAAGCATATGGCCGAGGTGGTAGGCGGTTACTACCCGTGTGGGGCTTTTCGGAATTTCCGTCTCACCATACTTATGCTTGTACATTCTAGTCTCGGAAGCGGACTCCGCATCGTTGCCAGCGGAAGCTGAGTCAGCCGTATTCGTACTTTGAGGAGCCTGACTTCCTTGGCGCTGTACATCTGTATTGCTGTTGCCCCCTTGGCAGGCGCTAACCAGAAGGGATAGACATAGCATCACTAAGGCGGTCATGGAAGCTGTTGAATGTTTCTTCGAAATCAATTCTATCTCTCCTTCATCTTGATAATCATTTTCAATTACATTTTGATTATAGGAGAGCAGCCTAGTCGGAACAATAGAGGATAGTGACGGATTTAATGGATTAAGCTGTTGCGTTTGATTATCGAATTCACGTTTGCGGGAAATCAGCGGTGAAACGCCATACTGTTTTTTATACAAACGGCTAAAGTAATAGACATCAGAGTAGCCTATGGCTACAGCAATTTCCCGTAGTGTCAGCTTCGTGGTCATCAAATATTGCCGAGCCTGCTCCATCCGTATTCCAATGATATATTCATTAGGGCTTTTGCCAATCTCCGCCTTGAACAATCGGTACATATAGCTGCTGCTGCAGCCGAGCAAATCCGCCAATTGATTCATCGTTACGGCTTCTGTATAATGCTCGTGAATATAACGCAGCGCATTCGCTACCAAATCAGAAGAGCTTCCATTTTCCTTGACGTGTTCCAACTGACTGAACAACTCATGTACAAACTCGAACAGCATAGCTCTCATACGAATTTGCACCAACACGCAGGGATGCCTCCACTCTTCATGCATTCGGCGAACCTGATTGTGGATTACATTTGGCTCAGGGGGGATAACATGATAGAACGCTCGAAGTGGCTGTTCCTTCTTCTTCCGTCCATCCTCAACCCATTGTACCGTTGACATGGGCCAATTAGCCTTGTAGTAAATGAGATAAAACGATACTTCCTGCTTGGCAGGCAAAATGTCCACAACCCCGCCTTTACCTGCATGTATAAGATGATTGCGCTTGATATAACATTTTTGCTCATCTACTCGCATGTAGGCGCTTCCGCTAACCACTAGCAAAAAAATATTCGCAGGCAATGAATAGGACAGCCAATCCTGCCCCTCCCATAACACTTTATGACGAATATCCAATACGGTAGCAGATACTTGATTCCAATGCTGTACCTGATCTTCCCAACTCAATGCGTACACCCCGCGATAGCCACTTATAGAATTGCGGTAATTATAAACGATAATCATTCTCATTTCAATAACGAACTGATCTGTGCTCCATAGTGCTGCTCCTGACTACCTTTACTAAAAAGAAGCAGCCTGTCCTCTGTGCTATGCAAAAAAGGCTATCCCCAGTCATTCAAGATGAGTGGGATAGCCCTTATCATAATGATTTCAGTACGCAATCAAATCACAAGCGTAAGCATACGCATTGTCCGTCAAACCTACGCTACGGTCAATCTATTACTAGCTCTCCTCGAATAAATCGTCCAATTCGCGCAGCAGCTTCCAACAGTCTGCTCTCATCTTCGACAAGTGCAATGCGGACATAGCCCTCTCCTTCTGTGCCAAAAGCCTCCCCAGGCACGACAACAACGCCCGTGGCTTTCAGCATTTCCTGGGAAATCGTTCTTGAGGTCCATGCTTCTCCCCGATCCCAAGTCATCTTCGGCAGCGGTGCCCAGACGAACATTGTCGCTTTAGGCGGCTTGATGTCCCATCCTTCCGCACGCAGCGCATCCAGGAACAGATCGCGCCTGCGCTCGTACAGCTTGCCTGCCTTCGGCTTATGGGGCGCAGCCATCGCTTCGCGAAGCGCGACGACCGCCGCTTGCTGGACCGGATAGAAAGCGCCGTAATCGATATTCGCCTTCAGCTCACGCAGCGCTCCGACCGCTTCCCGATTGCCCGTCAGGAAGCCGATTCGGCAGCCCGCCATATTGAAGCTTTTGGACATCGAATGGAACTCCACTGCTTGTTCAGACGCGCCAGGCAACTGCAGGATGCTCGGCGGCTCATTGCCGTCGAAACCCATCTCGGAATAAGCCAAGTCATGAACGACCAGCACCCCGTAGTCCTTGGCCCTCGCCAGCACCTTCTCGAAAAACGTAAGATCGGCTATAGCCGAAACCGGATTGTTCGGATAGTTGAGCAGGATGAATTTGGCACGCTGCCAATCCTCCTCGGAGATTGCATCCAGATCGGGCAGGTATCCGTTCTCCTCCCGCAGCGGCATCAAGATCGCCTCGACACCGGCTAGAGCCAGCGAGCCTGCATAGATGGGATAACCCGGATTAGGAAGCAGAGCCGCATCGCCGGGATCGCAGATCGACATCGCCAGATGAGCCAGCCCGTCCTGCGAGCCCAGCAGCGTGACCATTTCACTTGCAGGATCTACCATAACGCCGAAGCGATGCTTCATCCAAGCGGCTGCCGCTTCCTTAAAGGGCATACTGTCCTTCGTTGCCGGATAGGCGTAGTTGTCGCTTTGAAGAGCAGCTTCCGCAAGAGCGCGTCTGACCGACTCCGCTGGAGGCTGATCCGGGCTGCCGATGCCAAGATCAATCATATCGGCTCCGTCCTTGGCCGCTGCCGCCTTCCATGCTGCCACTTCCGAGAAGATTGACGAACCGAGTGCTGACAGCCGCTCCGATCGCCATGTTTTGCCGCTATGCCCTACGTCCTCCTTCATGCTTGGCCCCATACTTGCTCGTATTGGTCTTCCTTATAGCCTACGGTTACCTGCTTGCCGTCCGTCACGATAGGACGCTTGATCAGCATGCCGTGCGAAGCGAGAAGCTCCAGCTTCTCCTCCTCCGTCATATTCGCAAGCTTGTCCTTTAACCCAAGCTCACGATAAACCTCTCCGGAAGTATTGAATAATTTTTTAATGTCCAATCCGCCTAGCTGAAGCAATTCCTTCAGCTCCTTGGCTGTAGGCGTATTCTCCACAATATGGCGGGTAACCACCTCGTTGCCTTTTGCTTTCAGTGATTTGATCGCCGCTTTGCATGTGCTGCATTTTGGATATTCAATGATTGTAACTTTACGATCTGCCATAACTCGTATACAATCTCCCCTCAATTGTAATAGAAGCCTACTAGTTCCCATTCATACCAAGCAGCTTCTCAAGACTCGCCAACTCGACAGGCAGAGGTGCTTGCCATTCCATCGGCACTTTTTTAATGGGATGCACGAATCCTAGAATCTCCGCATGGAGGGCATGTCGTCCTGCGGCAAGCTCCCACGCTTCTATTCGTCCATGCTCCATTCCATAGAACTTGTCCCCAATGAGCGGACAACCGATATGGCGCATATGTACACGGATTTGATGCGTTCTTCCCGTCTCCAGCTTCAATCTGACGGAAGCGGCTGCCGTCCCTTCCATTCCAGGGTAAGAAGCGATAACCTCATAATGCGTAACCGACGGATAACCGTCCTGCCTTACCACACGTAGATGCGGCTGCTCATTATCCCGATCAATCGGTTCATTGATCGTGCCAGCAGTTGGCACAGGCACGCCATATACATAAGCCCTGTACAGCTTCATGACGGTTCCAGCCTGCAACTGCTCCGAGAGCTGCTGATGCACATAGCTTGTCTTGGCAATGGCAACCAACCCTGATGTCTCCTCGTCCAGTCGGTGAATGGGGCGGAAGCGAACCCGCTCCCCACGCTGCTTCCAATGATGAACCACGCCGTTGGCGAGCGTATTCGTATAATGGCCATGCGTCGGATGAACAATCATCCCTGCCGGCTTGTTCACGATAAGAAGATCATCATCTTCATATACAATCTCAATAGGGAGGGGTTGCGGCAAAATATCTTCGGATTCTTCTTGCTCCATGCGCAGACGAATCGTGTCTCCCGACTTCGCAATCGCGGTCGTGTAGACCCGCTCCTCATTCAACGTAAGCCCATGTTCAGTTTGCTTCACTTGAGACAGAAGCTTGCGCGAGACACCCAGTCTGCGCTCCAGAATCGTCCGAACCTGCTTGCCGTCATCCTGATCGGTTACTTCGACGACCAGCGGGGCATAATAGCGCCCGTTCCATTGTTCCATTGCTAATTCAGCCTTTCTCCTCGGTAATGCGCTTGGTCTTAGCCTTGCCTTTGCGGAATACTTCCGCGCTTCTGACATATTCCGTATCCGGCACATCAAGCTTGAAATTGGCAACCCGAGCAGCGGCGAAGAAGTAATCCGAGAGCCGATTCAAATAGATCAGCACATCCTGATTGATCGCATGCTCCCCTGACAACGTGACGACCCGGCGCTCCGCTCTGCGGCACACCGTTCTGCACACATGAAGCATGGAAGACAACGCACTGCCGCCGGGCAAAATAAATCTAGTCAGCTCCGGAGCTTCTACGATGTAGCGGTCAATCCACTCCTCCATCCGTACAGCAGGCTCACCATTCATCTTGAACGGGGAGCCTTCTTTGGCATACGCCAAATCCGAACCGCAGTCGAACAGCTCATGCTGAATGTCGAGCAGATAATCGGACATCTCCTGTAGCGATTCATATTTCGCTGCTTCGGCTTGCGCCAAACCAACAAAGCTGTTCAACTCATCAATTGTACCGTATGACTCTACGCGGATATCATCTTTGCCGACTCTGCCGCCAATTAGCGACGTCTGGCCTTTATCCCCGGTCTTCGTATATAATCTCATCCGTTCCCTCCTTGATCGTCGAACGGGCAGGACGCCCGAGCCTGTACGTTCATCCAAATAGCTCCGCTTATAGCAACAGCAGGCCGGATGGACTCCTGACCTGCTGATCGGCTAGCCTTGCTTTAATTGATGAACAAAATTTCCGATGCGGTCAAGCGCTTCGGTCAACTGTGTAACAGATGTCGCATAGGAGCATCTCAAATGTCCTTCGCCGCCTAAGCCGAACACATCGCCCGGCACCGCTGCGACGCCCGCTTCCTCCAATAGCCGCTGGGCGAATGCCTCGCTCGACAATCCGGTGGAAGCGATAGAAGGAAAGGCATAGAACGCACCTTGCGGCTCATGGCAGTCCAGCCCGATATCCCGGAAACCCTTTACGACTAGCCTGCGCCTTTGATTATAAGACTCTACCATGCGGTCTTTTTCCTCCATACCATGCTGAAGGGCCTCCAGAGCCGCGTATTGAGCCATAACCGGAGCACACATAACCGTATATTGATGAATCTTGAGCATCGCAGCAATGATCTCTTCATGCCCGCAAGCATAGCCCAGCCGCCAGCCCGTCATCGCAAAGGCCTTGGAGAAGCCGCTGACCAGAATCGTGCGGTCCTTCATACCCGGCATCGCCGCAAAGCTGACATGCTTGGAGCCGTATGTCAGCTCGGCATAGATTTCGTCGGAAATGACAATCAGATCGTTTTCTTCCACAAGCTTTGCAATCGGCAGCCAGTCCTCGTAAGTCATGATGCCGCCGGTCGGATTGCTCGGATAACATAAGATAAGTACTTTGGAGCGAGGCGTAATGACCGCTTGCAGCTGTTCCGCACGCAGCTTGAAGTTATCCGCTGCGAACGTCTCGATGCCTACCGGCTTGCCGCCGCTAAGAGCCGTTATCGGTGAATAAGAAATATAGCAAGGCTCAGGAATCAGAATTTCATCGCCCGGCGTAATAAGCGCGCGGAGCGCCAGATCAATCGCTTCGCTGCCCCCTACCGTCACGAGAACCTCGTTCGCGGGATCATAGTCGACCGAGAACGAATCATTCAAGTAATGCCCGATCGCTTCGCGAAGCGCAGGCATCCCCGCATTCGACGTATACTGAGTTTTACCGGACTCCAGCGAGTATACCGCCGCCTCCCGAACATGCCATGGCGTAACGAAGTCAGGTTCGCCGACGCCAAGCGTTATGATATCCTTGCGCGTACTGACCAAATCAAAAAACCGGCGGATCCCCGACGGTTTGATGTCCCGAACAAGAGGAGACAAATAGTCAGCCATCGATTGACGCTGCACAGGGATGGAGGTTCCTTGCGATTTCTCTTTAATCATCACCATCACCCTTTATATTACGGCGATACCATCAGTCGATGGTCACCTTCGTTTTCCTCGAAGATGATGCCGTCCTGTTTATATTTTTTCAATATGAAAAAGGTCTTGGTCGAAAGCACCGCATCGATCGGCGATAGCTTGTTGGACACGAATGAAGCGACTTCCTTCAGTGTCTTCCCTTCAACCTCCACCAGCAAATCATAGGCGCCCGACATCAGGTAGACCGACTTTACTTCCGGATACAGATAGATGCGCTCCGCAATGCCTTCGAATCCACGTCCACGCTCAGGTGTAATTTGTACTTCAATCAAGGCCGTTACCTTCTCGTCATCCACTTTGCTCCAGTTCACGACTGTTGCGTATTTGACGATAACATGATCTTGCTCCATCGCGGCAATGGCTTCCTTCACTTCTGCAACCGGTTGATCCAGCATAGTCGCGATCAGTTCCGCGTCCCTGCGGGCGTCTTCCTTCAGCAGTTCCAATACTTTTAACTGTAATTCGTTCATGCGAAAACTCCTTCCAGCTCGCCTGCGGTTATAAAAAATATATTACACCTAATCCCCCCTTCCTGCAAAGAAAAAGTGAATAAAAAAAGACCCCCGAAAGGGTCTTAGTTATAATACGGCTGCTGCTGTTGACCGGACTGCTGCTGGTGAATCGGATTGAAGTACGATCCTTGCTGCGATCCGCCCTGCGCCTGTTGAAGCTGCTGCTTCGTTTTTTGCGCCGTCTGCTTGTATTGCTGCGCCTGCTTGTCCAGCTCTTGTCTAAGAACGGGGGACGCTGGATTGTACATATTGTTTTGCTGCATCGCCTGGAACAACTGTCCCTGCGCCTTCAGCGTATTGTCGAGCAGCTTGGTAAACAACTGGCGAATATCCGGACAAGTAGACTCCGTCGCTGCCGTCGCGTATTCACGCACGACGCGCTTCAGATCGGACAGAACCGTCGAAGCCAGATCTTCCTCCGTCAATATGGATTGCGATTGCTGATTCATTTTATTCCCTCCAATACAATATAGAATTTCATGACGTTACTGAGGCTGGGTTGGCGCCATCTGCTGATGATGCTCAATAGCATGCATAAGCGAATCATAGTGCTGTTGATGCATCTGGATCATCTGGGAGCAGCAATTCTTGATGGCAGGCGTCGTAGATATCGAGACAACCGCCGTGCACTGCTTCATTAGCAAATCCTCGTTGGACATGGAATCTGCAATGTATTCCAGTTCCTTGGCTGTCATGGGTTGCAGCATAGTAATCCTCCTTTGCGTTTAGAAATGGTGACTTCCGTATTATGAGCCAGTTCCCTTATTTTATGTGCCGCTGGACAAGTCAAATTTGCCTGTATCCGTCAGATTCAGTTTTACTTGGATGTCCTTCAAGTCGTCCTGTCGCGGCTTCCACTCCTGTCCCTTCACATGCCGCTTCCAATAGCCGTGATGATGCCGGTACAAATAATGCTCCAGATGGAATACGTCCATCCCTCTTTGAAGACCGACGCGATACGTCGATTCAATCTCGTTCCTGACTCTCTTTTCAATGGAGTCAACAATTTCGCGCTCGGTCATCTCCCCGTCCAATTCCACCACATGACCCGTTAGCTGAACACGCAAGCGGAATACCGCATGTTCCGAAGAGGATGAATCGATATGTAGTCGGTAAGACGAATGGGTTATCGATATCGAAGCCTCATTTTCGCCTCCACCCGCTTTGGTGAACACCTTGTCGAAGGACTCATCCAACCAGCGGACGCCAGGCAATTCCTTCTCAAGCACAAAGCCTTGGTAGTTGAAGTTTTTGAAAACAAATACGCCGTCAATGAGCTGGGTGTTCATTTTTTTATTATCATGCCGCCAGAACGCCTCCGTTGTATTCAGCGCTGGCAGTAAGGTCGTCATCGACGGTTCTCTGAGCAACTGAACCGCATTTTGCATTTTGAGCGGTTTGGTGAATGTATATTGTACGTCATGCGGCCCCGGCATGTAGAGAATACTGTTCAGCGGCGACTGATCAAAGAAGTTTTCCGTCGTAAAAATATGTTCAATTGGCTCGTTTGTCCCGTACAGCAGCGAGGTATAACGAGAAGCACGATGCCGGTTCAATCCATCCAGCACATCCGATATTTTGCCCAGCGCCCGCTCATGCACCACTATCGTTTTGAGATGTTCCAGATTTAGCGTCGTATAGCCGCCGCGGCTCAGATTGAAAAAGGCAAGCAGCACCGAATCCCCCTGCCCTTTGCCGATCCAGGTTTTCTGAGCTTGCGACTGCGGAGATTCCGTCTTGGCCACGGCTGCAAAATTAATCATCTGAGTATAGATCGTGTAATGGCCGTCTTCATAATCGACGCCCATGGCGGATATGTAGCTGACATCCTGCAGATTGACCTCGTCCCAGCACCCCGTTAGGAGAAGGCATGCCACCCCAAACGCAGCAGCTAGCGACAGCCGCCACCAACTCGCCTTCACCCCTTTTCTTTGGCGGTTCATGACCGCCTCCTCCCATTCGAACCGAGCTTCCATGGCTTCTGCAGCAACGATGAGATTGTATCCTTGATCCTTAGCGGAGCGATCGGCTGCATATAGGGCTGTCCGAACGATTCCAGCGAGCACATGTACAGAAGCAGGCCGAACATGCCTACAAAAAATCCGAACATACCGAGAATCGACGACAAAATCAGAATGACAATTCGGAACAGACTGACGGAGCCTGCCAGTGATTGATTCACCAGGGTAAAGGTAGAAACGGCAGATACCGCTGCTACAACAAGCATCGTTGGCGAGGTCATGCCTGCACGGATGGCTGCATCGCCTATGATGAGGCCGCCCACGACAGAGACGGTCTGCCCGACCGGTCGGGGCAATCGGACGCCTGCCTCTCTGAACACTTCGAATAGCGTTAGCATAAGGAACATCTCCATCGTTGCCGACAACGGCAGTCCGATTCGGGATATCGTTACAGTTGCCAGTAAAGTAAAGGGAACCTGGTCCGTATTATAGGACGAGAGCGCAACCCAAAAGCCGGGCAAAAACAGGGACAGCAGCAACCCCAAGAGCCGCAACAGTCTCTCCAGCGACACATAGTAGAAGGGCAGATGGGTATCCTCCGGCGATTTGATCAGCAGAAGCAGATTGCCGGGCCCGATCAATGCCGCAGGAGAGCCATCCACTAATATGGCGAATCTCCCCTTCATCAGGGACTGCATGACAAAGTCGGGCCTCCCCACATAGTCCAGCAGCGGGAACAGCGCCAGCGGCCGATCGGCCAGCCGCTCCTCCAGTTCGCCCGCTCCATTCAAGGATGGAATATGTAGCGAATGGATTCGTCGCCGAACCTCATCCACCAATCCCGGGGGTGCTTGATCAGCCATATGCAAGATAGCGATCTCCGTCTGGGTATCGGTACCGATTTTATGATATTCAATATGCAGATTGGGAGTACGAAGTCTCTTGCGGACGAGTGCGATGTTAACCGATAATTGCTCTACGAATCCGTCCCGCGGCCCTTTCAGAGACAGCTCCATCGAAGACTCCTCCGGTGAACGCGCAGGCTGATTGGCTATATTGCATTCATAGAACCCTTCCTCATCCGAAAAGGTAACGATGACACTTCCAGCGAACAATCGTGCATAAATATGCTCATGGTCGCAGGCGTCCAGGGGCACGAAGATTCGGCTCGGATGGCCAGCCTGCGAGCCCTCCGGCGACAGGGGCGTCTCGGGTGTCTCCCTCCATTTCTCCAGCGTTGGAAGCAGTCCGAGATGGTACATCTGGCTGTCGATCAGCCCATCGCAATAATAGATATAGGCTACACGTTCCCGGCTTCCGCCGATATGCACCGTTTGCTCCATCACATCGTTGCAGGGCCGAATCCGCTCGCGGAACTGCTCGATCGTCAGTGGATAACGATGATGGTTATCTCCCGTCGGCTCTTCTTTTTGCATATTGCCAGTCATGATCTCACCTGCCGTTTCTTCATAAAGCTAATGGCATAGACGATGATAATCAGACTCATCGTTACCACGCCGAAATAGCGAAATCCCCACGCAATCATTAGCCGGTACTGTATCATATGGTTCGTCCAGTAGACGGCCATACCACATAATAAGACGCCAATCACCACAGGAGCGATCCATCTATATTTCGATCGGCTAAGCGGGTTAAACTCCAATAGAAGATAGATGGACAAGGAAATCCGAATAAGCGCGCCGGAGAGCCACTGGAAGATAGCGAAAAAATCGACATGCTCAAAATAACGGCCAATCGAAACCAGCCTCCATTGTGAAAACGCCGGATATCTCATCTTCTCAGCCTCATCCGGTCCGAATTCGGCAATAGCGCCTGTCAAAGGACCTACGGCAAGCAAGCCCAGAAACAAGACAAGAAGGATCAGATGCCAACGTTTATAGCTCTTCTTCAAATGATGCTGGATAAACAAAAGCATAAACAGCTCGCTGAATGCAGTCAGACAGTGAATAGAAGCTCTTGCAACTGGCGAAAAACCGTACTCCAGCATGGGCAGCAAATAGCGGTAATCCTTATGCGGCAAGTTGATGGACATAACGAAGTCGCCGAGCAATACAACCATGGGCACAAGCAGACAGCTCATGAAGGCGATTGTTCTAAGACCCATACAGGAAGCGTAGAGACAGAGGGCAAGAAAGACAGATGCAACAACGTACGTAGGCGTATTGGGCAGATAGGTCGTTCCCGTCCATGAAGACGTTACGATCAAAGTCTCGGAGGCGATCAGAAACGTCACAATGAGAAAATAACCGATAATCATCCATGCGAGGACTGGATGTACCCGGTCCTTCAACCATTTATCGAACCTCTGGTGACTCAGTTTTTTAAGCAAGTTGAAAAAAGGAATAGCGGTCCAGGGCAATATAACGATAAATGCTAGAAAAACGGCCATCCAAGCGTCGCGTTTTGCAACAGTCAGCAAAATGGGGACAATCAGGACATGGTTGACGAGGCCAACCGATAAGACCAATATGGCGATAGACGGGATAATTCCGAAGGGTTTGACATTCATGGCATTCACTTCCTCACAACCAAAAGGTTGCCCAGAAGCGAATGCCAAAATGCATAAAAGAGGTAAAAAATGATAGCTTGAGGTTAACGGGGAATTAGAATATATCCATACTCAAATAACGCTCGCCGGTATCAGGCGCGATGCAAATAACACGCTTGCCCCTGCCCAGCCGCTTGGCGATCTGCATCGCCGCCCAGACAGAAGCTCCGGAGGAAGGACCGACCAGAATGCCTTCCAATCTGGCGAGATCACGCATGGTATTCAAGGCATCCTCGTCCGATACCTGAATGATCTCGTCATAGACGGATACGTTCAGGATAGCCGGCACGAAGCCGGGGCTGGTGCCTACCAGCTTATGCGGACCTGGCTGACCGCCGGACAATACAGGAGAACCCTTCGGTTCTACAACCGCTACGTACAGGCCCGGAATCAACGCTTTGAGCGTCTCGCCAGTTCCTGTAATCGTACCGCCAGTACCGGCGGTAGCGACAAAGGCGTCCAGACGCCCATCGGACTGATCCATGATTTCCAGAGCCGTCGTTGAACGATGGATGTCCGGATTGGCCCGGTTGTCGAATTGGTTCGGAATAAAGCTGCCGGGAATGCCTGCGCGAAGCTCCTCCGCCTTGCGAATTGCGCCCGGCATCCGTTCTGCAGCGGGTGTCAGCACAACTCCTGCGCCATATGCCTTCAGAAGCTTGATTCGCTCAGCCGACATATTGTCCGGCATGATCAGAATGACCTTATAGCCCTTGGCAGCTGCCGTCATGGCAAGCCCGATGCCTGTATTGCCGCTAGTAGGCTCGATTATCGTATCGCCAGGCTTTATCAGCCCCTGTTGCTCTGCTGTCTGAATGAGCGAGATGGCGGCCCGATCCTTCACGCTGCCGCTAGGATTGAAGCGCTCCAGCTTCACGCACACATCGGCGCTTCCTTCTTCCGCCATCCGGTTTAGTTGCACGATCGGCGTATGGCCAATCAATTGAGTCACGTCAGATACTGCTCTAGCCAAAATGAATCCTGCCTCCGTTCATCCCTCTATTCTGTCTGCGGCCGTTGCCGCCGAGCTACTCTTTGATGTAAAAAAGGCTTCATCCACCACCATCCCGCTATTGGCGCCAAGCCGACTGCGAGCATGAGCCAAGTCATCGTTTTTGGAGAATGATGAGTGGACATTACAATCAAATAGGCAGTCAACCCCAATAATCGGCCCGCTGTCAGCGCCATCTCCCGCAATACAATAAACTCTTCGCGGTGGGCAGCGCTCTCCTGATCGCGACCGATGACATCGAATACCTTGGTTGTCATCGGGATCATATAAAGAGGAAGAAAAAGCGATGTGCCGATACCGAATAACAACAAAGTAGAATACGATACTTCCCAGAATAACGGCAAAATGACGGCAGCAATCATAACGACTCCTGCCAGCATCGACCATGTCAATCGCAGCTTGCTCATCCATTTGCCCGCCACACCGAAGCTGATTAGAGCGACTAGCGACGTAATCAGTGAATACAGGCCGAGCTTGCTCTCCGTACGCGTAGCCACGTAGACAGTAAGTCCGACAAGGAACATAAAGACGCCTTCCCTGACGCCTTGAGCCGCGATCGCCGGGAATAGCCGGCGCCATGGGTTGCCTCGCTCCGCCAGTTGCTTAAAGCCAAGCGTCCATTGGTAGCTTCCTTCTCCGTGCCGTTTTTTGAGCCAGAAGCTAAGTACCACCCCTATAGCGAATATCGCAAGCGATAGCATGAAGATAATCCTGTATCCTTGTTCGCCTTTCATGGACGTAATAATAAGTCCCGATATCCAAGGGGCCAGAATACCGGCTGCAGAGCCTAACAGCCCTGCCCAGCCATTGTAGCGATCCCTTGTGTCAGGGTCTGTTACTTCGAAGTACACGACATTAAAGGCAAGCCAGAACAATCCCATCGCAATGCCGCTAAGGATACCAAGCGGGACCGCCCAGTTCTTGGCGCCCTCGCCCAGAAACAGCACTACACAATAAAAGAGGCCGGACAACGCAATGCCAGTCCGAAGGCTATGCATTTTGTTATACTCCTTCACCCACTTGCCCGCCAGCCAGAAGACAAGTCCGCCAAGCGCATACTGAGCAAATGTAAACCAGCCGATCACGAGATAAGACCCGCTTGACTTCCATAGATAGACGGGTACGAACGTGCCGGACAAGGCCGTTGATATTCCATACAACGCCTGTACGACAAGGAGAAGGACAGCTTGTCTCTCCAGTGTTTTCGCCAAAACGATTCCCCCCGGACACGGATACTCCGCGCTTAGAAATTCGTTTTGTAACATACCCTGAAGGGACAAGTCCCATGCCCGTCCAATATTGGCAATTGTTTAAGAATGGGCCTCCAGACGGTTCACCATCTCTTCCCGGTCGCTTAGACTGAGGAAGGATGCTGTATGGTAGCACGATGGGCATACATAGAGATGAACCGTATAGGGATTAGGCAATACCGATATGCCGATCGCTTGCGGTTCATTCGGCCGGTAGTTGTCACCGCCGATCTTCTGTGTGCCAGTCTCCATCATATACTCCCTGCATGCCGGACATTCCGGCGCTTCCAGCTGTTCGCCGATAATACGCTGAATGGCGCCTTCCGCTGCCAGCATGCTGCGATTGCCGCCGCGGAAGCCGTTCTCGTCATTCATCCAGCTTGTATCCGGTCCTTCCTCTTCTTCCTGCCACTCTTCTTCTGCGTCGTCGTTCTCCTCGCGTTCACCATTCGGATCCAGTCCAACCTGTACAGAACGATACCCGCCCAGTTCACTGTCACAATGCGGACAATGCGTCTCTGGACCAACCTCTTCATCCCAAATAATTTCCGACAGGCACCATTGGCACACCTGGCCTTGCGCTTCTTTCTCTTGCATAAACGTACATCCTCTCTAAATGTTGATCCAATAAATAATGCCCACGACAAAAAATAAAATCGACACAACCAGCAGAGTAATCCACAAATACTTCATGCTTAAGGCCTCCAGCTCTACACGATAATCGTCGCTCCAATGACATAGGAAAGGGATACAGAAATAATCATAGCGATAAAGCCGACCGCTCGGTTGTCCTTCTCAATTTCCTCGTCAATACGAAATACAGGCGTCAAAAACTCAAATAAAAAGTAGGCAACCAGCAAAATGATAAAACCAAATGCGCCCCATAACAGGGAATGATAAATGGAATCATTGGACTCGATCGAGAATCTGAAAATATTGCATATCCCGAATATTTTTCCGCCGGTAGCCATAGCAACCGCCATGTTCCCTTTTTTGATCTCGCCCCAGCACTTATACTTGGTCACCAGCTCAAAACAAGATAAAAACACGATAAGCGACAACACGGTAACTGATACAAACGCCAGTGTCGCTGCGTATGGGTTGTCAAGAAGCTTATCGATCTCCGTCCCCATGAACGTTCCCCCCTATTTCAATTCCGCTACGGTAACGCCAATGCCGCCCTCGCCGTAATTGCCGTTACGGAAGCTCTTCACATGCGAGTGTCTGCGCAAATATTGCTGAATGCCTGTTCGCAGCACGCCCGTGCCTTTCCCATGTATAATATACACCTGACCAAAGCCAGAAAGGAAGGATTCATCGAGGAATCGGTCTACTTCCATAATGGCTTCCTCCAGATTCTCGCCTCGCAAATCCAGCTCCATGCGTACGCTGTCGTCCCTGGTCCTAGTCAGGCTTGCAGCCGCTCTTGGCTGTGAAGCCTTTTCTGGAGCCTTTGTTTTGACCAGCTCCATATCATCCAAGGACACCTTCATCTTCATAATCCCAAGCTGAACGGTAGCGTCCGTACCCTGTATATCGACAATCAGCCCCTTCTGATTCAGGCTGTAGACCATTACTTCGTCGCCAGCTTCGATCTTCTGCGGCTTGCCGCCTTGCGAGCCGCCCTTGCGCTTCGCGCTTTGCTGCTCCGGCATCGCATCATCCAGCTTGCGACGCGCTTCGATGAGCTTATGCTCCTTGACGGAGGCACCTTCTTCCATTGCCAGCTTGCGAAGCTCGGCAATGATCTCCTCAGCTTCCCGCTTCGCTTTGGCAACGGCTTCCCGCGCCTCATCCTTGGCTTTCAAAAGCAGCTTCTCCTTCTGGTCCTCGAACCGCTGACGCTCTTCCTCCTGCTTCGAACGAAGCTTCTCCAGCTGCATACGAAGCGATTCCGCAGACTGACGCTCGGATTCGGCGCTAAGACGGTTCTCCTCCAGCGAGGCTATCATGTTCTCGACACGAAGATCCTCCTCGCTTACCTCGCCACGGGCATGATCGATAATGGAGCGCTGCAGACCCAGACGCTCGGCAATCGCGAATGCATTGCTTCGGCCCGGCACGCCAACAAGCAGACGATAAGTCGGGCTGAGCGACGCGATATCAAACTCCATGCTGGCGTTAATAACGCCCTTTCGATTATAGGCATATGCCTTCAGCTCACTGTAATGCGTCGTAGCCACGATACGGCTGCCCAATGCATGGATATGCTCCAGTATCGCAATTGCAAGCGCGGAGCCCTCTGCCGGGTCCGTACCCGCACCTAGTTCATCAAGCAGCACCAAGCTCTTCGACGTCATCGCTTTTAGAATGCGAATGATATTGGTCAAATGGCTGGAAAAGGTACTGAGACTCTGCTCAATGCTTTGCTCGTCTCCGATATCTGCATAGATCGCATCAAATACACATAGCTGGCTGCCCTCTTCTGCCGGGACAAACAAGCCGGACATCGCCATTAAGCTAAGCAAGCCAATCGTCTTGAGGGAGACGGTTTTGCCCCCTGTATTCGGTCCCGTCACTATAATGGCGGTGAATTGATTGCCCAGCTCCACATCAAGCGGAACCACTTTGTGCCGGTCAATAAGCGGATGGCGTCCCCGCTTCAGCTTCAAGAAGCCGCGGTCATTCATGCGCGGCTGCGTCGCCTTCATCTCATGGGCAAGCCGTGCCTTGGCAAAAGCGAAGTCGAGCTGCCCCAGCAGATCGAGATTCACCAGCAGATCCTCTACATACTCTGCAGCATGCGCCGTCAGCTTCTGCAAGATCTTTTCAATTTCCCGCTGCTCCGCAGCCTTCATCTCTCTAAGGCGGTTGTTCATGGCAACAATCGCCTCCGGCTCGATGAACAAGGTTGCGCCGGAACCGGACTGATCGTGTACCAGTCCTCCGAAGCTGGAGCGGTACTCTTGCTTGACCGGAATGACATAACGATCGTTGCGCAGCGTAATGATGGCGTCCTGCAGCATTTTTTGCACCGAAGAAGAACGAATCATGGATTCCAGCTTCTCTCTGATACGGGACTCTCCCGTACGTAGTTCCCGGCGAATGGCTCCAAGCTCTGAGCTCGCGCTGTCAAGCACTTCAGCCTGCTCGTCAATACATGCAAATATCGCGTCTTCAAGTGACTTATGCTCGCTAATCCCTTCCGACACCGATCTAAGCATCGGAATCGGATGCTCCTCATGGATTGTCTCAATATGCTTCTTGACTCGTCGCCCGCCGCGTGAAGTGGACGCAATGTCCAGCAGCTCCGCCGGATTGAGTGTGCCGCCGATCCGCGCGCGATGAAGCGGCGCGCTAATATCGGCGACGCCTCCAAACGGAGCGCTTCCCTTGAGACGGTCAGCCGCATAAGCCTCATCGGTCGCCTGCAGCAGCAACTTTACTTCCTCCAGCTCCGTCACGGGCTGGAGTTGCTCCGTTACCGCTTTGCCCAGCGTCGTGCTGGCAAGTCCGGTCAATCTATTTAAAATTTTCGGATATTCCAATGTCGTCAATATTTTGGCGTCCAACTTTTAACACTCCTCTCGCCCTTATATTATAGCCGAACCTTTATTCCGTTGCACGAGGAGAGGATGGTTTAGACTAATTCGTACCATACATATTCCTTTCCGCCTTGGCAACAATATAGATTGAACCCACAAGAACCATTATTGACTACTGCAGCAGCTTCCACCACACATTTGATTAGGAGGAATTAGATATGAACTTTCTTGGACATGTGGTCCGTTTTATCGTCTCGGCGTTGGTCTTGATGGTAGTCGGCTTTATCGTGCCGCAATTCAGTGTCGGCGGATTCTGGAGCGCGTTCTTCCTGGCTCTGGTTATCGCCGCACTCGGCTGGATTATTGAAGGCATCTTCGGAAAACGAGTATCTCCGTTCGGACGCGGCATCGTCGGCTTCTTGGCCAGCGCAGCAGTCATCTGGATCGCCCAATTCGTTGTCGGCGGCGTTACTGTGACTTGGCTTGGAGCTATACTGGCCGCACTGGTAATCGGGATTATCGACCTGTTCATTCCGGTCAGCACGCCTTACGAAGCAGGCAGACGGAATAACGATTAATACGCAATCAACTACAGCCATATGGCCCTCTCTGTTCAATCCGGAACAGCAGAGGGCTATTTGCATGCGACAAGATGATTGTTCAAAACAAATTCATCACTTTGTCAAAGTGTTGTCACGACCGTGGCTTTAAAGGCCCATTATTTAGGTTAGAATGAGATAGATACAAAAAATATGATCTGATCAATCCGTTGGAAGGGGCACTTGAATATGAAAAAATGGCTTATACTCGCAACTGTGCTTACATTAGCGTTGGTTGTTGCCGCTTGCGGCGCCAACTCCGATAACAGCAAGGAAACGATGGGCGGAATCAGCAATGCATCCGGCAATGAAAGCTCGACTTCCGAATCCGAAGTAGTCATCACGGCTAAAAATTGGGATTTCGATCAGAAGGAATATCGGATCAAAGCAGGTGAAACCGTCGATCTTACGGTTAAATCGGCTGGAGGCGTGCATGGCGTTCGTATATTGAAAACCAAGTACAGCATTGGCAACAGAGAAACCGTTGCCGTCAAATTTGATGCTCCCGGCACGTATGATATGATTTGCTCCGTTCCTTGCGGCGGAGGTCACAGCTTGATGAAGGCGAAGCTCATCGTCGAATAGCTTGATAAGGATAGAAGGTTCCACTGGTTCTTGCGAACAGGCGGACCTTCTTTTTTTATGGAATCCGTCATAAGTGCAGCTTACTGCTTTTCCAAAAAAAGTCTGATCATGGGGCCCTTCCAATGCCAAGCCTCCTTTGATAAGATAAGTTCACGACACCTCGTGAATGGAGGAATGCAAATGGGAGTACTGGAAGGACGCATCGCAATGATTAGTGGAGCCGGCAGCGGCTTGGGCCGGGCGGCGGCGATCGCCTTCGCTGATGCGGGGGCGAACGTCGTGCTGCTGGGCAGACGGATCGACAAATTGGAAGAGACAGCCGCGTTGTTGGCCCAGCGCACCGGCAGGCCTGCGCTAGTTCTTAGTTCAGACGTTACCGACGAGCAACAAGTGTCAGATTCGGTGGAAGCCGTCCTCCAGCATTGGGGACGCATCGATGTGCTGCTCAACAATGCTGCGGTACTGGAGCAAGGTTCCGTACTCGAGCTGACCTCCGAGGAATGGCAGAATCAGATCGCCACAAACTTGACCGGTCCCTTCCTGTTGACCAAGGCAGTGCTTCCTGCCATGCGAAAACAGAGATATGGCCGCATTATCAATATTACGTCCAGTCTGTCGCGCAATGGCGCCGGGGGTTTTGTCGCTTACAGTGCAGCTAAAGCCGGCCTGGAATCCCTTACCCGCACCGTTGCGGACGAAGAACATGAGCATGGCATTCTTGTTAATCTCTACAACCCGGGAACACTTCGCACCGAGATGCATGCAACTGGCAAAGACCCGTCGATTGTCACCCCGGATATCGTCAGGCTTGCCAGCTTATCATTCGGCGGCCCTACCGGAACGATTCATTCCTACGGATAATGATTTACCGAAGCCAAGAAGCCTCCGGGTCCTCAGCAGAAGAGGGACCGGAGGCTTTTATAAGCCTGTAGTAACGAACTGCGACGTGCACATAGCTTAGATCTGCTCGACCAATTCAATCCATTCATTATATTCCGTTTGAAGCTTGGAGTATTCGACCTTCAGCTTATGATGTTCATTCTTAAGCGTCTCGTATTCCTTCGCTGTCTGGGATGTCTGCCTTGCAGCTTCGTCACGCTCGCTCTGCAAATCAGCAATTTGATCCTCCCACTGGTCCTGATTGTCCGAAGCAGCTGCCGCCTCACGGATAGCCAGTTCCATTTCCTCGCGCAGGCTTTCTTCTTTCATTTCCAGCTCTTCCCTCAGACGATGAGCTTGCTTCACTTCCGCTTCAAGCTCATCCACTCTTAGCTGCTGCTCTTCGAGCAGTCGGTTCAATTGCTCTTGCCTTTCAATTGACGACTCCAACTGGCCGGAAGCAATTCGCTCCCTCGCTGCCATAAACTCCAATTGCTCCAGCAATTCTTGTTCCTTGGCCGCTTGATCGTCCAGCTTTTCCTGCAGCTTCTGCACGGCGGCTTGCCGATCTGCTTCAAGCTTTTCCTTCAGCTCAGCCTCAGACTCACTTTGCTGATCAAGCCGCTTCTTCAGATTCTCTTCGACCGTCTCCAATTGCTCGTTTTTCACAGTCAGCTCTTTGGCAATCGCTTCCTGCTCCCTTAGCTGGGCAGACAACTCTCTTGCCGTATTTTCCTTCTCGCTCAGCTTCATCGACAATTCATCTTCCACTAACTGTAGAAGCTCCAATTGCTCCTGCAGGTCACGAATGGCCAATTGATGATGGCTCTCCAGCTTTTCGTTCATTTCATCCTGCTCTTGCTGCTGAAGCTCAAGCTGCTTCTTCAGCTTGGCTTCCGCCGCTTCCCGTTCCTCCAGCAAAGCTGCGAGCAGCTGCGACTCTTCCCGCTCCGCAGCCAGCTTGGATGCAAGCTGCTCTCGTTCGTCCTGAACGGCTGCCAGCTTGGTTGAGAGTTCCTGCGAGTTGCTCTGTGTATTCTCAAACTTGGCTGTGAGCTCGTGCAAATCATTGTCCACAGCTTCCAGCTTGACTGCAAGCTCACGCTTATCACTTTCCGTCGATTCCAGCTTAGCTGTCAGCTCGCGTGTATCGTTCTGCGCCAGGTCCAGCTTGGATGCAAGCTCGCGTGTATCGTTCTCTGCCAATTGCAGCCTGGATGAAAGTTCAATCGTCACTTCCTGCTCCAATTGCAGCTTGGATGCAAGCTCATGAGTAGAGCTCTGAGCTGATTCCAGCTTCAACGCCAACTCTTTCGCATCGTTCTGCTCCAGCTCCAATAATACGGCGAACTCCTGCGATTCCGTCCGCTGCTGCTCTAGCTCAGACGCAAGCTCTTGCACCTCGCTTCGCTTAGCATCCAATTCCTTGCGAACCTCGGCTTCGCCGGCTTGCGCATCCTGCCATTTCTGCTGCCACTCTCGTTCAGTCGCTTCATATTGCTTCAGCTTGGACTTCCAATCAAGCTCAGCAGCCTTGAATTGCTCCAGTTGCTCCCCAAGCTCCAACTCTTTGAAAGCTAATTGATCCAATTGCTCTTGATACCCCTGCTCGGCTTCCTCGGCAATCGCAATCCGCTCCTGAAGATCGTGCAGCTTCCCTTCAAGCTCGTCGACACGCGTCTGATATTCCTTCGTCATTTGCCCCGTCAACTCTTCTTGATTAGCAGCCCAGCGCTTGCGTTCCTCCGCGAACTCCTCTGCTTGGCCTGCAGCTTCGTCCAATTGCTCAATGTATGCCTGCTGGTCTTCCTGTAATTGTGTCATACTCGATCGGAGCGCTTCCTCTTGCTCCATCGCTTGCATCAGCTGCTCGTCCGCAACAGCAATCCGATTCTCGTAAGCAGCTTTCTCGGCTGCCGAGGCTTGTTGCAGCTCGGCTAATTGAGCCTGCAGCTTGCTTTGCTTCTCCTGCCAGCCATTCCTGCTGCGCTCCAGTTCGTCCTTCGTAGCCTGCTCTAGCTTCGCCAGCTCCGCCTGATGGAACGTCAGCAGACCATCCTTCTCCGCAGCATGTCCAGCGGCCAGCTTTTCCTTCTCCGTACGCTGAGCCGTCGTAATCTGCTGCTTCTCCCTCTCAAAGCCACTCCGAAGCTGCTCCTTAGTCGCATCAAAGCCAGCTTGCAGCTTCGCCGCCTCGGCTTCAAGCTCTTCATGATGCTTCGCTTTCAGCGCCTGCAGCTCTTCCTGCAATCTATCCTTGTCCTTCTGAAGCTCTTCCAGAAGCAATTCCTTCTCCAGCTGATGCTCTTCCAGAAGCTTGGCTTTCTCGGCTTGGAAGTCTCCTTGCAGCCTCTCCTGCTCCCCCTGATGCGCTTCCTGCAGCTTCTCACGTTCTGTTGTGCTTACTTCCAGGACACGATCGCGCTCGGCAGTAAGCTCCGATACAGAACGCTCCAGCTCCTGACCAAGCTTAGCCAGCTCCGTCTCCAATCTGCTCTTAAGCTGAACCAGCTCCGTTTTCTTCTCCATCGAGAGGGTTTCCTTCGTCCGCTCGATCTCTTCCTCATGCTCCTGCTTCAAGCGGAGCAGGCGCTCTTCGCCAGCCTTAATGGACTCATCTGCAGAGGCCTGTGCTTCTTTCCTCTGCTCCTCGGCCATCGCCATAAGTTCTTCCAACTGCTTATCGGCATCCGCCTTAAATACACGAATTTGCTCTTCATTAGCCTGTTTGGCCCGTTCCTGCGACGCTTCAAGCTCCGTATTGCGATGCTTCTCCCACTCCAGCTGCTGCCGGGTTTCGATCGCGCGAGTTTCTTCCTCTTGCAGGCGCGTATTATCTCGCCGAAGACGGAATACATCCTCCGTTGTCTGCATGGCTACCAATACTGCAAGCTTCTGCATATCAAGCCGAGGATTTGTTTTCGCCAGCTTCTTCATGTTCTCATCGATAGAACTGGCTACTCTTTTCATATATTCGATATTGGAGTGTCCTTTAATTTTGTATTGAATGCCATATATGTCAACGGTTACAACAGTTTGTTCTCCATCCATGAAGTCGTATCCCCCTATCATCCAAATCACGTTGTTGCCACGTCGCTGCCTCGTAAAAACTTCCGGGATTTACTTCTGCCGGGTATAAAAAGCCGCATCGACGTTCACTAGGAACTAATTCGATGCGGCTTTGGATGTTTCCTGCCTACTTGCGCAATTCTGCTCCAAAAGATTGTTCCAAATTCTGGACGACCTGTCCATGCAGGGAAGTCACTTCTTCATCTGTCAATGTGCGTTCCGCATGGCGATAGACCAACGACAGCGCAACGCTCTTTTTGCCTGCTCCCAGACGCTCGCCCGTATAGACGTCGAACACCCGAACAGACTCCAGCAGTTCGCCTGCGGTACTCCAAGCCTTGTCCGTCAAGCTTCCTGCCGCTACTTCCGTATCTACAACAACAGCAATGTCTCTCTCCATGGCAGGGTACTTCGGCAGCGTCTTGTATTCGATATCAAAGCTTGCTTCTTCGTAGATCGCTCCCAGAGAAAGCTCGATCAAATAAGTGTCAGCCAATTCCCATTCCACTTGCAGCCCGGGATGCAATTGGCCGATATAGCCAATCACAGAAGGTCCCGCAGGCGTCTCCAGCGTAATGGATGCCGTTCTGCCCGGGTGGAAGTGAGGCGGTTGCGCCGGCGCATAGCTGATCTTATCGCTCAAGCCAAGCGATTCCGCGAGCGTCTCTACGATACCTTTGGCATCATAGAAATCATAAGCTGTCGCTTTCGTATTCCAACTGGAAGCCGTCCGGTTGCCAGTCAACAATGCCGCGAAACGATGCTTCTCCTGAGGAAGTCTGGTCAGCACCTCTTCATCCGTATGGAAGACACTTCCAATCTCGAACAATGCGGCGGATTCATTTTTGCGATTGCGATTATAAAGGGCTGTCTCTAGCAGTTGGGCAAGCAAGCCCGTGCGGAGCACACTGCGCTCCTCACTCATCGGCATAGCCAGACGGACAGGTCTCGCTTCCTCTGTCAGCGACGGGAACAGCTCTGTTCTAGCCGGACTTGTAAAGGAATAATTGATCACTTCATGCAAGCCGGAATCCGTCAGACGCTTGCGCAGCTCGCGGCGGATCGCCTGCGGCTTCGTCAGAGAGCCTTGAATGACATCTCCATGAATAAGCGTTGTCGGAATATTGTCATAGCCGTACAGACGGGCTACTTCTTCAATCAAGTCCACATCACGCGTAATTTCGGCGCGACGGGTAGGCACTTCCACCTGGAACTCGTCCTCTGTGCTTACTTCATAAGAGAATTGAAGACGTCCGAAGATCGTGCGAACCTCCAGGCTCGACAGCTCTGTACCCAAGTAGCCGTTAATCTTTTGTAGCGAAACGGATATCTTGGCTGGCTCGACAGACTGGGAGACAGACTCCACAATCCCGTCGGTTACGAGACCGTCGGCTAGCTCGGCAATTAACGCGGCTGCACGATTAAGCGCAGGAATGACGCGCGACGGATCCACTTCCTTCTCGAAGCGAATGCTCGATTCCGAACGAAGACCAAGCTGACGGGACGTCTTGCGAACCGTGCCGCCGTCGAAACGCGCGGACTCTAGAATAATATTGACTGTGCCCTCCGTGACTTCAGAGCTCGCGCCGCCCATCACACCGGCAAGAGCAATCGGCTCGTTGCCATCAGTAATGACCAGCATATGCGGCTCCAGACGACGCTCCTGGTCATCCAGCGTTAGCATCGTCTCGCCATCCTTCGCCATACGGACGACGATTCGTCCATCCTTAACGCGATCAGCATCGAATGCGTGAAGCGGCTGGCCGTATTCCAGCATCACGAAGTTGGTCACGTCTACGACGTTGCTGATCGGACGAATGCCTGCCGCCATCAGGCGATTTTGCAGCCATTGCGGAGACGGTCCGATCTTTACGTCCTTAATATAGCGGGCAGAGTAATGAGGACATTGCTCTGTCGCGATCACTTCAACGCTCACAAGACCTTCTGTCTTCTGGGAAGCGTCGTGTACGGAAGTGCTTGGCAGCTTCACCTCGCGTCCAGTCAGTGCTCCTACTTCGTAAGCTACACTCAGCATGCTAAGGCAATCAGAGCGGTTCGGCGTCAGGTCCAGCTCAAGCACCTCATCGTCAATGCCAAGCACGGCGTTGATCGACGTTCCGATCGCCGTAGCCGCCGGCAGTACAAGAATACCTTCCTGTTGATCCTTCGGCAGAAGCTTGTCGTTCAGACCCAGCTCCTTGGCGGAGCAGATCATGCCCTGCGACTCAACGCCGCGCAGCTTCGCGCGCTTGATCTTGAAGTCGCCTGGCAGCACGGCGCCAATGACCGCTACCGGAACCTTTTGCCCAGCATCCACATTTTTGGCGCCGCACACGATTTGCAGTTCCTCGCCTGTGCCGACATCTACCTTGCAGACGTTCAGCTTGTCGGCATCGGGATGCTTCTCCTTCGACTTGACATAGCCGACTACGACGCCGGATACGCCTTTGTTGCGGGATTCCACTACGTCGATCTCAATGCCGCCGCGCGTCATGCGCTCCGCAAGCTCCCCCGCTGTCAATCCGTCAAGCTCGATATATTCATTCAACCATTGATAGGATACATTCATCTCTTCTCGTCCCTTCTATTCTATCGTCACATTCTGGCGAACTGGCCAAGGAATCGCAGATCGTTGGTGTAGAAATGGCGAATATCGTCAATGCCGTATTTCAACAGCGCGATACGCTCGATACCCATGCCGAACGCGAAGCCTGTCACTTCCTCCGGATCGTATCCGCCCTTCTCCAGAACATAGGGGTGAACCATGCCGCAGCCCAGAATTTCCAGCCAGCCTGTGCCTTTGCACATCCGGCAGCCATGTCCGCCGCATTGCACGCAAGTCACGTCTACCTCGGCGCTTGGCTCTGTGAATGGGAAGAAGCTTGGACGCAGACGGATCTGAACCTGCGGACCGAACATCTGCTGGACGAATTGCAGCAGCGTGCCCTTCAGGTCGCTCATACGTATGCCTTTGCCAACGACAAGACCTTCCACTTGATTGAATTGGAAGGAATGCGTCGCGTCATCATCGTCTCTGCGGTATACTTTCCCGGGACAAATGACTTTGATCGGCGTCATGCCTTCCTTCGCTTCCATCGCCCGAATCTGTACAGGAGATGTCTGGGTACGCATCAGAATGTCATCTGTGATATAGAAGGAGTCCTGCATATCGCGGGCAGGATGGTTTTTGGGCAGATTAAGCGCCTCGAAATTGTAATAGTCCATCTCCACTTCCGGACCTTCTGCGACAGAATAACCCAGACCAATGAAGATGTCCTCGATCTCTTGCGCTACCTTGTTCAACGGATGCACTGCGCCCGTAGGGAGCGGCTTGCCCGGAAGCGTGACGTCAATCGTCTCAGCCATCAAGCGGTTGTTCGTCTCAGCTTCCTGGAAAGCAACAGCCTTCTCTTCAATCACGCCTTCGATCGCAGAACGCACATCATTCGCCACTTGTCCGATAACGGGACGCTCCTCTGCGCTCAGCCCACCCATGCCGCGCAAAATTTCTGTCAACGCGCCTTTTTTGCCCAAATATTTGACTCGCAAGTCATTCAGCGCCGCCGGCGTCTCCACGCCTTGCAGCTCCTGCAGCGCTTCAGCGCGCAGTTCCTCCAATCTTGCCTTCACATTCATCGCCCCCTAATAGTGTCGTCCAAGCCTCTTGCAAGACCGGAATCCAATAAAAAAAGGCCCCTCCTCCCCGAAGGGACGGAAGAACCGTGGTACCACCCTAATTCGAATCGCGCAGCAAGCACGCAACTCCTCTAGACCCTGTAACGGCGGGAACCGTGCATCCCTACTCAAGTCGCGGCGCAATGCCAGACTGGTTCAGGCGCATGCTCAGGAGCGAACTTCGGCAGCCTGAATTTCGCAAGAACGCTCTCAATCTCCGGCGTCCTCTCCCTGTACGAAGGCACTGCGTACTTTTCTCCATCATCGCTTGTTCATATGCAAAACATTAATGTTAATTATATTCAAAGTTAGAGCTTGATGCAACCAAGGATATCCTTGTTCTATTTATTGCTTTTCTTCGAGGCAATCCAAAAGGCAAAGATGACAAGTGGAATCAGAATAAACCAAGGAATATGAATCGTGCCTCCAAAAATAAACGCCAGCACGATGAGTGTGACAATCCCTACTATGATATATAGACAACCCCGCCCGAACGTTTCCATACGATCCGCTCCCTTCCGTCTCCTGATAAGCAATCGTCGTGCGTTATACAGATTCTATAACCAAATCCACAACATGTAAATCCTTGGATATAAAACTACCCCCGCAGCAAGCCTTGCTCCATAGCGTATCTAGTCAATTGAACGCGATTTTCAAGATGAAGTTTCTGCAAAATATGTTTCAGATGATTTTTCACCGTATGCTCCGATAAGCATAACGCCGCTGCGATCTCTCGATTGGACGCGCCTGTGGCCACACGTTGAAGCACTTCCTTCTCCCGTACCGACAACGGAGTCAGCGGCGGAATGGAACCCTTGCCCTCTCCTTGTGACGGAGCAGTTGCAGCGGCAGCGGCACCGCCGGATGCTCCAGCCGAAAACTCCTGAAGAAGACGGAATGCCAGCTCCTTCGACATCGGCGCCTCATCCACCGCGATCTCTCGCAAATATTGAAGCCATGCGGAGGGGTCCAAATTTTTTAGCAAGTACCCTTGCGCTCCCCGCTTGATCGCCTCGAACAAATGTGTAATATCATCGGATACCGTTACCATAATTATTTTCAAAGAGGGCAGCAGCAGCTTGAGTCTATAGGTCGCCTCAAGCCCTCCCATTCCGGGCATGCGAATGTCCATCAGCACCAGGTCAGGCAACAGATCGGACGCAAGCGCAATCGCATCTTCACCGCTGGCCGCTTCGCCGGCAACTTCGAACAGATCGTCTCCCGATAGGATTTCGCGGATTCCCTCTCTCCCATGGGGATGATCATCCACGATCAGCACTCTCACTTTATGAGTTCGTCCGCTCATGCTGTGCTCCTCCTCCTCTAATCTCAATTCTAATGCCGCCCAGTTCACTTGGACCGAGATTCAGCTCCCAGCCCATGGCCTTCGCCCGCTCCCTCATCATCCGTATGCCGTATTTGCCCGGCTCCTGCAGTTCCCCTTGAGATGCGCCCTTGCCATCATCTTCGATGACGCAGCTGAACGCCGGAACAGGTACGTTAAGCGCACCGTGATGCTCAGCTTGCATGCGAACCGACGTTGCCCCGGCATGCTTCTGTACATTCATAAGCGCTTCCCGCAGGATAGCCAGCAGCTCCACCTTCTGCCTGTTGGAGAGCAATCCGTCATACAATTTGGAATCGACCGTTACGTTGATGCCTTGTCCCTGTTCCAGTTCAGCAGCCAGCTGATGAATGCTTTGAAGCCAGGTGGAGTCCGTCTGCTGAGGCATGTTTTGCAGGTTGGATATCGACTGCCTGACATCCTCATACACATGACGGACCGTATGGCGCACGCCCTCCATCGCTTTCGAAGCGTCCGCCTCCGACTCTGCGCGATCCAGCTTGTCCAGCTTCACCGACAGCATAAACAGCGATTGCGAAATGCCGTCATGCAGTTCTCTCGCTAGCTGCTCCCTCTCTTCGAAAGCGGCTTTCACGGCCTGCTGCCATTTCAGGGAATCCTGCATCGCCTCCAGCTTGGCGAATAAGCGGCGAACGAGCGTTAATGTAATGATAAATACGAAGATAGGGGCCAGCCAGTTTCCTAATTCCATCGATACATATGGAAGAAGAAAGGCGTGACGGACATATTCCCAAAGCCCAATGACAACAGTGGGAATCCAAAGAATGAGCCACTTCAACCATCTATAGGACAAATTCGCTCCTCCTCCCGGCCTTAATTGCTGTCAAACTCGAATTCTCTCTCCAGCGTTTCCCCTGAGGCTCCCGTAATCGTCATAATTGCCGTCCACTTCCCCGGTCTCGGAAGAACGAACTCGCGTCCCTTGTACCTGTACTCATTGAATCCCGGGAATGCGATGCCGCCCCCCTCTTCCGACTGTATAAGCGACACGTTCATTAGCGGCTTGCCCTCTTGGCGAAGGGTTAACGCTACCGCTTGAGGCACTCCGACACCCTCCGGCAGCCAGATCGTAAGCGACGCTTCGTTCGGTCCAGGCGCATTCGGCGATAATTTCAGCGTGTAGTGCAGATCCTCGCCCATTTGATGATGGTTAAGCGGCTTTCCGGTCGGCATGGGACTAATCACCGTGAAGATAGCGGCAATGGCGACAATCAAGGCCATTAACCCTCCATCCAGCTTAAGCCAAAATCCACGCGGCAGCTCGCGACGTTTGGCGCGATAACGCAGCACAGCTCCTACTGCAGCGACGGCAATAACAAGTCCTGTTTTCACCAGCAGCCATTTGCCCCAATCCGTATAAATCAAGTAGAGCCAGCTTGGAATCAGCGTCCATGTCATCACTGCGCCGCTGACGATAAGGAGGACGATCGTTATCCAGGCCACAGAGGAGAAGCGTTCTGCGAACCGTCCCGCTTCCTTCCGATCCGCTCTCCAGAACAATAGCAGCAGCATAACCCCGCCTGCCCAAAGAGCCGCGCATGCAAGGTGGACAAAGTCTGACAGGATAGAGACTACAGCTTGTTCGGAAGCGGCTGCATGTCCGCCGTAGCTCTCCGTCGCAAGAAGAAGCACCGCCCATACTGCCTTGCCGATATCCGGCAGCTTCACCGCTGCAAATCCCAGTGCCGACAAGACAATTAACGCCAGCCACAGCTGACCGGATGTAGTGTCCATGAAAATTCGCAACCAGAGATCCCCGTCTCCGCCGAGTTCTCGGACAACCCGTGCAGCGTGAATGAAAACGTAGAGTATGGAGGCTACCAGCAGTCCCTTCACGGCGAAGCCGCTCCACCTCTCCATCAGTCTGCGCTGCTCTGCGCCTCTGTCGCTCTGAGGGAGGATAAGCCTAAGCAGCATCATTCCCGATGCCAACAGGAGCGCCATATAGTATAGAATTCTTACAGCGTACATGACGCCATCCTCCAGTTTATCCTTCAGCACCGCTCCATCCGAGCCCAATGCACCCGACTGCGCATGTTCATGCATGGCTAACAGCATGCCTTGTTGTCCCTCTGCATGTGCCGCTGGAGCAGCATACCAGAACAAGCATGCTAGAATCCCCAGCAGCAGCGCTGCATAAGCGCCCGTTCTCGCCGCTGTTTTTGCTATACGGTTATCAGAGCCCTTATGAGCCTGAGGTAAATTTGAAGCAACGATCATGATTCCACATCCTTCTTTCCTCATTCGACTCCAGTTTACTAGACGCAAGGAAAAAGAACAATTGAGCCCACAGAGGCTTAAAACCGGGCAAAAACGTATAAAGACAGGCAACTTCGCTCATTCTGTAAAAGGTAGACATGTGAAAAGGATGTGAACAATGATGATGGATCGGCACTTTCGCGTGGCTAAGCTGGAAAACCTCCCTGATGCGCTTGACGCAATCAAACAATTGGAAGAACAGCTAAGTGATCAGAGCGGAGAAGATATCGCGCTTGTTGCGTTTGCATCCGAAGAGGACCACGCCTTGGAATAATGGCCCCGAGGGGTACACATAACCAATGGTTTATGGTGCAAAAAGGCATCCCGGCCGCGCAGTCTGGCTGCTCGCTTGCCGGGATGCCCTCTTGTATTTGCTCCTCTTTATCCGCTCTTGCGCGCTGCATAAGCTGGCCAGTATCCCCCTGCTATGGCAGGATAGCCTCGATCGGTATCCCACACATATACCCATCCTGCCAGCCCTGGGGATTCCAGGTCGGATACCCATATGCGGTCGTACTCGTTGCGCTCCTCCACACCATAGAAGTCCTCCAGCATATCCATAGCTGCAAGGCCTTGCCGGTCAACCGTAATCCATTGTCCGCGTATCGTCGATTTCAGCTCCCTCGAAGCATGGTCGCGAACAGCGGCGGGATAGGGACCAAAATCAACAAGCCTTCCCGCAATCATGCCCGGCATATCACTTTTCACATAACGGGATACCACATGATGATTGCTTTGACCCGGAAGCAAAGAACCGTAAATAAAAACGCGGATGACGGACAAGAGATCGCCTGCTTTCTGTCTCATAATAGATAAATTTCACGCGTTAGCTTTCCTAACATTATGGCGCATTTTATTCACATGCGCAATATATGGTACAATCAGGCAAAGCAGACATCATAAGCTTACTTACAAGGAGGTCGTATCCCTATGGCAAGTCAGACTGGAGCCATTGTACAACAATCCCTGAACGCGTTAATGGGAGATTCTTCTTTCCTACCGCTCGTGCAAGGACAGCGTCGGGAACAAGCATTCCAATCCCTCGCGGCCATTCTGTCCACACCAAACAAAGTACATAAGGCTTTCCTGCGCATTGCGCTGGAGGACGGTAATGTCGTGCGTATTCCCGCCTTCCGCATTCAGCACAATGATGCGCTCGGCCCTTACAAAGGCGGCATTCGATTCCATGAATCCGTCAGTGAAGACGAGGTAACCAATCTTGCGGCCCTTATGACGCTCAAGAATGCGCTTCATGAAGTTCCGTTCGGCGGCGGCAAAGGCGGCGTTGTAATTAACCCGCGAAGCTTCTCCGAGAAGGAGCTCTATCTCATCTGCAAAAAGTACGTCCAGTATTTCAGCGATATACTGGGACCCGATAAAGATATTCCTGCGCCAGATATGGGCACGGGAGAGCGCGAGATGGACTGGATGATGGCGGAATACAAAAGCATTCATCCCGGCTCTCCGTATTTAGGCAGCTTTACAGGCAAGAGCCTGATTAGCGGCGGTTCACTTGGACGCAGGGAAGCAACGGGCAAAGGCGTGTACTTTACGTTCCGCTATATGATGCATGATTTCATGCGCGACAATGTCGGCTGGCTGGCCGGCAGTTCCAACCCTTTTGCCGCGACCGCGCTTGCCTACGCGAACAAGCCGATGTCCATTGCTGTACAAGGCTTCGGCAACGTTGGTTCCGTAACCGCGATGGAAGCTTACAAATGTACCGATATCCGCGGCAAGGTCGTCGCAGTCAGCGACCGCAATGTGACCTTATACAACGAGAATGGCCTCGATGTTCCTGCGCTTGTCGAGTACGCATCGACGAACCGAGGCGATCTGCCATCAACGGAAGAGACTTTGAAGAGCAGCGGCATTGCGGGAGAATTGCTGGATCGTGAAGCAGTCCTGTATTTGAATGTTGATGTCCTGTTCCTCGCAGCGCTTGAGGATCAAATCCACTGCGACAATGTCAATGAAGTGAAGGCGCGTATTATCGTGGAAGGAGCCAACGCTCCGATTACTGGAGAAGCCGACGAGACGCTGACTTCACAAGGCGTCATTGTCGTGCCGGATATTCTGGCGAATGCGGGGGGCGTTATCGTCTCTTACTTCGAATGGCTGCAAGGCAGAGAGACGCAATTCTATGCGGAAGCGGAAGTGTACAACCAACTGTTCGCCAAGATGCAGAAAACGATGAACAGCATATTGCCAGCCTACTTTGGGGACCCGCTCTCGCTCCGGCAAAATTGCTTCGTCCATGCCGTCACCAAACTGTCCGCCGTCTTATACCGACAAGGCAAGCTGTATTAATGCAATTCAGAGCAGCTTTCCTGTCATCATGCTCGGTCTGCTCGCCAGAAGCTGTACAGACAGCAGGCAAAGCCCAAGCACGCCAGAAATGAAGAACAACAGGAAGAGGCACGAAATATGGAAACAATCGAACTCACCGCATTGATCATCGGATACGCGCAGCACTCGGACTATAAGCTCCACTTTTCGCATGCGGTGCTCGTCATCGTCACGGATTATGGAGACAAGCTATGGTACATTGATGTGGACGGAGTAACCGACCACGCGCTCCTCTCCTGGTTTGGCCAAAGCGAGGACATCCGCGTCGAACTTACGGCCAAGTCCAGATCGGGCGAAGAGTACCAAGGCACTGCTTATTTCCACCCTAATGAACCAAGCCTTGCCGCGGCCATTCGCGGTGATGGCGAGCTGCGCCGTATCCAGCCTTGATCCTTCTCTGAATTGAGGCTTACATGGGAGTCTAGAAACTAGAATGGCGCTTGCCGTACGCGTTCGAACGCGTTATCGGCAAGCGCCATTTTTTTGCGGGGACTATCGAAAGACAATAGCTTCCCGTTACTTGGAAATTTCCGGAGTTGTCAGTTGATCGTAGAAATCAACCGCTTTATCCTTGTTCTCAGACGCGCGCAGCGCCATCGCAGATCTAGGATGTTCATCCAGAATACCAGTAATCATATAAGGAATAATGTAGCCCCACTCTTCCTTCTCACGAAGCGGAACCATATACTTCTCGATCATATCAAGAACAGGACGAACATTGTACTTCGTATTCTGCAATTCCGATACGAGCAATTCCGTGTTGCAGTTGCCTGCCGCGCGTCCCATACCGTATACGGATGCGTCAAGCAGCTCTACGCCTTTGTTCGCCGCGATCAGCGTGTTCGCGAATCCAAGCTGCAAGTTGTTGTGCGCGTGAACGCCCAGACGCTTGTTCGGCAGATGCTGCTGGAATTTGTCAACGAGGTAGCTCACATCATCCGGCTTCAGGCTGCCATAGGAATCCACAATGTAGACTACGTCTACAACGCTGTCATTAATTTGTTTGAACGCTTCAACCAATTGGTTCTCCATGACGTTGGAGAGTGCCATAATGTTAAGTGTTGTCTCATATCCGCGATCGTGGAATACTTGTACCAGCTCAAGAGCCTTGTCTACGTCTTGAATGTAGCAGGCGATGCGGATCAGGTCGATCAGGCTTTCACTGCGCGGCAAAATGTCATTCTCGTCAACGCGGCCGATATCAACCAGCGCAGACAGCTTTGTGTTGCCTTTGTTCGGAATGACCTTGCGAAGAAAATCATCGTCCAGGAAACGCCAAGGGCCTGCGCTCTCTGCACCCTTCAACAGCTTCGGCGAGTTTTTGTAGCCGATCTCCATGTAGTCGACACCAGCTTCGTTTAAGCTATTATAAAGGTGCTGTACAAACTCGACGCTGAAATCCCAGTTATTGACGAGTCCGCCGTCACGAATTGTACAATCGACAATTTTACAATGACTAGTTTTCGAATGCATGCTTGCTGCTCCTTTGATTTGAACATGAGTTCACTTTTTATCTACCATCATACTTGAAATATGACGGGAACGCAAAGTAATTATGTCGGTTTTTGGATATTTTGGACGTTTGGTTGTCCAAATAAGATATCATTTACAAATTGATATTTTAAAGTTAAAATATTATGTAAACATCAACGCTTAATTTTTCCGACCAGGAAAAAGCGGGGGAACCAACGTAAGCGCGACGCGACCGACGATCGGCCGCAGCCTTGCAAGGGGTGAGTCCGGGGATTTGTACCCCCGGTAGGGTCTACTCTCTAGCCCGAATCCGACAGCTAACCTCGTAAGCGGACAAAGGAGAGATGTCTTATGCTTTCTTTATCCTTGCAAGATTCCCCATTCCCTTCGGAACAACCTCTGCAGCTCAGCATCACCCGCGTCGAAGTATTCGTCATTCCGGCGCTTGCAATCGACTCAACAGGATATCGCGTTTGTCTCCGTATTAGCAGCGACCTCGGCCTCGGCTGGAACGAGCAATTCGTCAGCGACAGCGAGCCAAGTCTGCAACTCGACCGTTGGGGTCCGCTATTCCGCAGCTTTATCGGCCGCTTCTCGATCGCTTCCTTGACCGAACAGCTAACCGAACGCATCGCGCATACCCTTAATCCCGATAACCGGGCCTACCGTCTATTTTCCGCCGCCATTACACAATTGCAGAATCCTGGCTCCGGACGCCCGGCATCTTCGACTGAGCCCGCCGAAGAATCCATTCTTCAACAGCGCGCCGTCGCTTATTTATCTGTAGATTAACAGCCTTCGCTTGGATATGGGGAATATCCTATGCCGGTTAGCCTATCAAGGCAAGCCGAACAGCATCAAGCCCGCAGCCTTCCCACCCGGAAAGCCCGGGCTTGTTTGCGTTCTATAGCATAAAAAGAGGCGTCTTACCATCATTCTCCCATGGTAAGGCACCTCTTTTTTGCATATTCGCAACCTTTCGTCTTTCGCATCGTCTGCCTACCCTGGAATGATAGATGAAGCGAGATGGACTATGAACCCGTCGATCGATAATGCCGTACGCCGAATCGCCAGATCAGAAGACAAGGGATGAGGAATAACACACCGCCGAACGTGATCACCATAGGGAAGAACATGCTGCCTTCCCGCTTATCAAGCACATACATGAGCGGCACGTAGCTGACGCAGCCGAACGGAATGACGAACGTAAAAAAGCGCGTGACCCATTTTTCATAAATATTAAGGGGATACTGCGCCATCTCCCTTCCCCCGTCCGTAAACACATTAGCCACCTCTATCGCTTGAATCGTCCAGAAGCAAAATGTCGCCGCCAAAATAAAAATGCCCGTAAAAATAATGGTGCCATTGGCGATCATGAGCAGCAGCGTCAGCAGCTTCGGAAGGCTCCATATCTGTGGCAAATTAGACACCGACCAGACCAATACAATGACGCTCTGCAATAACCTTCCGATTCTCGTAAATTCAAACTTTGAACCCAATACTTGAAGCGCAGTGCTTCTAGGCCGGACCAGCAGCCGGTCGAAGTCTCCCCCGGCGACCAGCGATGAGAAGGAATCAAATCCCCGTGCAAAGCATTCGCTTAGTGAAAATGCCAAATGGATGACCGCAAAACAAAGAGCTACCTCAAAAAAGCTCCACCCTTGCAGTTCTCCGAAACGCTGGAACATAAAGTACAGGCTCCCAAACACCATAAAGGGGATAAAAAACTGGCCCACGCTCATGAGCAAAAAGGAAGTCCGATATTCCATCTGGGATTTCAGATGAATGCTCAAATATTTGATATACAGTCGCATGTTCGTCTACCCTCCTTGCACGACGACGGCCCGAAGCGCCTTTTTCATTAAAGCTTTCCCTGCTAGGACAAGCACCGTCAGCCATGCTAGCTGAATCAAAATTCCCCATGCTGCTTCCGCAACCGGAATATGTCCGGAATACACCCGAAATGGGAAGTCAGTCGTCCAGCGGAAGGGCAGCGCATAGACAATCGGCTGCAGCCACGACGGCATAAGCGGCACCGGAATAATCATACCCGCCAGAAATTCGCCAGCGACCGCAACCATCAGAATGGAGCCGACAGGCGACATCGTCCAAAACACCGATATGTAGATCAGCATTGAGATTGCGACAACAACAAGCAAACCCAGCGCAAGCGCAATCAGGAACAGTCCAAAAGAACCCCAAGTCGGCGGAAGTCCCATTCGGTAAGGCTCAGGGATGACAAACACGATAGCAAGTAGCGGAAAACAACGAAGTGTAGCACTAGCGAAGCGTTGAGCCAGCAGCTTCGAATACCAATGCGGATACAGCTCCATCGGTCTGCAAAGCTCGTAGGCGATATTGCCTTTTGTAATCAAATCAAATAATTCCTGATCGCGAAACCATAACATAATAAATGACAAAAAGATTTGCTGCAGCCAAACATACGTAATCAAATCATCCAGGGTAATGGGCTGAGAGCCCGCGCTGTTGCTGTAGAAAGCCGCGAAGATCATGATGAAGATAAATCCGAAGAAAAGCTGGGTCGCCATACCTGCGAGAGCCGCCGAGCGGTACTGCATCCCATTCATAAACCTTAGGCGCCAAATCGAAGTATAAGCTTTCATATCTGGTGCTCCGCATATAGCTGGACAATAACCTCGTCAATGTCCTTTGCCGAAACCGCAAGATCGACCACCTCAACGGATTCCGACAAGCGAGTGACCATCTCTGCCAGCGTAACCTTCTCCGAATCAAAGCCATATACGGCCCGCTCAGTCGTCCATTCGATCAGTGTTGTTCCCTCAATTGTTATAGGCTCCGAATGTCCCCTATAGTCCACTGTTACTGTCTTGCCCGTGCCGAATCTCTCCTTCAGCTCATCAAGCGTACCGTCATACAGAAGGGTGCCTTTGCCGATCATCAGAATCCGCTCTGCCAGCGCCTCGATATCGCTCATATCATGAGTGGTCAGAATAACCGTCACGCCTTGCTCCCGATTCAACCTTTTAATAAAGTTGCGTACCGCCAGCTTGCTAACCGCATCCAACCCGATCGTAGGCTCGTCCAGAAACAACAGCTTGGGACTATGCAGCAAGGAAGCAGCGATCTCGCAGCGCATTCGCTGCCCCAGACTTAGCTGTCTGACTGGCATCTTCAGAATAGCCTCCAGATCAAGCATCTCTGTCAGCATCGCCAGATTATCTCTGTACATCCCGTCTGCTATTGAATAGATATCCCTCAACAACTCGAACGAATCTATCACTGGAACGTCCCACCAAAGCTGCGACCGCTGTCCAAATACGACGCCTATATGCTTAACGTACTCGGTCCGATCCTTCCAAGGGATGTAGCCCATCACGGAGCATTGTCCTTCATCCGGCACCAGAATACCGCTCATCACTTTGATGGTGGTTGACTTTCCCGCTCCGTTCGGACCGATATAGCCCACAATCTCGCCTTCTCTAATCGAGAAACTAATATCTTTTAGAGCCTCCACCACCGTGTGCTTTCGCACGAACAAGGCTTTGGTCGCTTCCTTCAACCCTGCCGTCCTTGTCGCGACTTTAAATCTCTTCTCAATGCCTTCCAGCCGAATCCATGCATCGTTCCGATTCATGACCTCTTAATCCTCCTGTTTGTTTTGCGCCGATTCCGTTCAATTGAAGAGCTTGGTCCGAGCCCTCTTCAATTCTTTGTCACACAGCGGGATAAAGATAATAACACAACTTCCTATAAATGTATATCTTTATTTTCATACCCCAATAGGCTCGCAGAAATGGATAAATCCTTCATATGCTTATTGAATATAAATTCGTTATGATGTATATTTATACATTATCAACAGTTGAACGGAGGGAAATCATGAGCAATCTTTTACACGTATCATCCTTGGAACAAAACAACGTTACCGCTTCCCATACAACGCCCCTCATTGAGCTAGCCAAAAAACATGTGCTTCATACAGCCATTCGTCCCGATATCGTCATGGCTCGCGGTGAAGGCATGATGCTCTACGATACCGAGGGGAGGGGCTATCTGGACTTTATTGGCGGTTGGGCCGTCAACAGTCTCGGCCATTCTCCTGCTGTCCTGCAAGAGGCGCTTGCCGAGCAGGCATCCAAGCTGGTACTTGCCAGCCCTGCCTTCTTCAATGAGCCGCAAATCCAGTTCGCAGAGCTGCTGACCAGTATCAGTGGAATGGATAAGGTGTTCTTCACCAGTACAGGAGCGGAAGCTAACGAAAGCGCGGTTAAGCTTGCCCGCAAGCACGGAGCGCTGAACTTGAACGGCGCCTATGAGATCATCACGCTGACGAACAGCTTCCACGGTCGTACTCTGGCGATGATGTCTGCCACTGGCAAAGCACAATGGAAGCCGCTCTTCGCGCCGAAGGTAGACGGCTTTGTACATGTGCCGATCAACGACCTCGACGCTTGCTTCGCCGCGGTCACGAACCAGACCTGCGCCATCATGGTGGAGCTTGTACAAGGAGAAGGCGGCGTTCATCCCGTCAGCGAAGCCTACTTATACGGACTGCGCAAAATATGCGATATGTACGGAATCTTGCTTATATTCGACGAGATCCAGACAGGTCTTGGCCGCACTGGCAAAATGTTCGCCTACCAGCATTACGGCATTGGGCCGGATATTATGACACTTGGCAAAGGTATCGGCGGCGGCTTCCCATTGTCGGCCATGCTGACGAAAGAGCAATATGACTTGTTCCAGCCTGGGGACCAAGGCGGGACCTATATCGGACAGCCGCTTGCAATGGCCGCAGGCCTTGCCGTAGTGCGCGAGCTGCTCCGTCTTGACCTGGCCGATCACGCGTATAAGCAAGGCCAATACTTGATAGAGGGACTGCAGCGTTTATCCGCTTCTTTGCCGATTTCGAATGTGCGGGGCTTGGGCTTACTGCTTGCTTTCGATGTACCTGACGCTCCAGCACTAGTAGTAAAGTGCAGGGAGAAGGGTCTCTTGGTCAATGCGACTAATGCCCATACCATTCGCCTGATGCCTGCTCTGATCGTTCAGCATTCTCACATCGATGCCATGCTGGATATCTTGCAGGAGGTTCTGCAAGCAAGTTAAAACGAATGTTGGAAAAGCTGCCGCGCATACGCTATTGAGTATGAAACTCTGTTAAACTGCGGCAGGAGGGTTTGAGGTTGAAGGTACGCTTTGAGGCTGAAAAAAAGGATGCTTTTACCGTATATGTAGTACCGGCATGGCAATGGAAGGAATTTATCGCCTTTGAATTGATCGGGGGATTCGCTTTTTATTTGGTTTGCAAAATCATGACGCATGTCGAGTGGTTCTCTATTGCCGCGAACATGGCAGCCCCTCAAATGCTGAAATATACGTATGCTGCGCTGCGAGCATGATTAAGAATCAACGAGCAGACCTCTGTCGCCATAGTCGACAACACAAGGCTTGAACTGCCTGCAATGGTCAATAGTCCAATGAAAAACGCCATTCTCTTGATAAATGATTCATCACAGAATGGCGTTACTCCCAGTATAGAGACCCGTATGTACATGCTGTCCCTACCTAATCCTGCTTATTGCGCGTCATTCTCCAGCAGCTCCAGCATAACCTTGAGCTGCTGGAATGTATCCATATACGCATAACGTCCGCCCGTATATTCACCCTTCTGGACCAGCTTCATGCCCTGTCCTTCCATCACCTTTATCTTCTCTTTCATCCCCTCGATAATCAGAGCAATATGATGGACGCCTTCCCCATGCGCGTCGAGATGCTCACGCCAGGTGCTGGGATGATGATCAGGCTCAATCAACTCCAACTGCAGCGATCCCATATCGAAAAAAGCCAGCTTGGCCCGTGCTTGCGACAACTCTCCTTTATATTCCGTCAGTGCTTTGTCAACCGTATCCGTCCAAAACCACTCTGGATTCTCCATACCGAAAAACTCGGCATACGCCTGCGACGTAGCTTCAATATCATGCACCAGCAAGCCGATTTGTGTAATCGTGCTTGTTCCCAATTTGCCGTTTTCTTCTGTCATTCTTCTGCACGCTCCTCTATTATTTGATTCAAGCTCAGTCCAACGTTAGCGAAACGAACAGGAAGCGACACTTCTACAATTGTCCCTTCACCTGGCACGCTATGAATATGCATGGACCCTTGATGCGCCTCAATAATACGCGTACTTACCATTAGTCCAAGACCCGTTCCTTTTTCTTTGGTTGTGACAAAAGGCTCTCCCAGCCGCTTGATCATGTCCTCCGGTATGCCCAGTCCTTCATCCTTAATCCGAATATGTATGAATTGTCCGTCAGGGGTCTCCAGCGTCTGGGCGGTTATGTCCACCTCTCCCCCGCCTGGCATCGCTTCTACTGCGTTTTTGATGATGTTGACGAACACTTGCTTTAACTGATTTTCATTGCAGCTTATTAGCGGCAACACTCCCAGCGGTCGGTAGACGATCTCAACATTCATCAGAATGGCTTGTGTATCCAAAATCGAGACGACGCTCTGTAGAATATCATTCACATTGCCCAGCTGAAAAGGAGACAGATGGGGCTTCGCCAACGTCATAAACTCGTTTACGATCAAATTAATACGATCCAATTCACCCTCCATGATCCCAAAATACGTCGTTTCATCCCGGTACTTGGTCCGCAGCAACTGAGTGAAGCCTTTCAACGCGGTTAGCGGATTGCGGATTTCATGTGCGACCCCTGCGGCCAGCTGCCCAATAACCGACAGCTTCTCGGAGCGAAGCATACGCTCCTCCGCTCTCTTTCGTTCCGTCAAATCCCGAATAACGCTCAACACTACCCTTTTGCCCATATAATTATCAATGCTGATATTGGATGCCTCAACTTCCAATACACGTCCGTCAGGTAGAATAACTTTCGCCTCCGTGAAGGACGTCGGCTCATCGATGGACATCGTCCATAACAGCCTTTCTTTCACACACTCGCGATCATGTTCATGAATGTAGTCGAATAAACTCCGACCTACGATGCAAGAATCATCGGTGGCCCCAATAAGCTCCATCGCATAGCGATTCACATAGATGACACTTTCTCCATGCGTGATAACGATTGGCTCCGGAATGCACATCATGATACGCTGATACAGCTTGGCATTGTGGAGCAGCATCTTCTCCCGCTCGTACTTCATCGTTACATCCTGCACCGTGCCGAGAAGCGCCTCTTCTCCGTCAAAGGTAATCAGCGCGCTATTGCCCTCCAAATAGACGGTGCTGCCATCCCTATGCCTTCCCTTGATTCTAAAGGGAAACTGCTTCTGCCCGGTATTGTTTAAGAAAAATTCGCTTTTCCTTAATACATCCAGCTCATCCTGATCCACAAACTCCTCCAGCTTCCGGCCAACCATCTCTTCAGATGTAAAACCCAGCATTTGCGTTAAGTAGGGATTCAAGTAAGCGAATACACCTCGTTGTTCAACAAATACGCCTGCAACAACATGCTCGACCAATGTTTTATAAAGATCATCCTTCTCATGCAGCGTCTCCTCCATACGAATCCAGTCTGACAAATCGCGTATGATGAGCTGAACTGCCGGCTTGCCGTCAAACGAAATAGGCACTGCCTGAACCTGCGTCTTTACGATTTTGCCATCCAGTCGGATAAATTGCTTGTAGGCGGCACGAATGGCACGACCTTCTTTCAAAAATTGCTGGACCTTCTCCTCTAGCTGATGAATACTGTCGTGATAAACGAATGGAAGGATCGGCTGTCCCATCAGCTCGTCCATCGAGGATGCCCCAAGCATCCTGAGCGCCGCTTCATTGGCAAATACGATTCGAAGATCGGAATGTACAACGATACCATCTGGCAAATATTGAACGAGAGCATCATATCTTTCCCTGCTTTCACGCAGCAAATATTCGTTGCTTCTCTCACCCATGTCCGCTACACCCCTCGAAGGAATCGTCCATAATGACTCATGTTAGTCTATGTTCCACGAAGCCCTGCGCCCTTCCTGCTTCTCCCTAAAAAAATGACAAAAAAAGCTACTGGTTATCGATAAACGATAACCAATAGCTTGATTGTAAAGACAGGGACAGATTAGCCTTGAAGCAAAAGCTGCTCTGGATCTTCCAGCATGTCCTTCACCGCAACGAGGAAGCGAACCGCTTCGCTGCCGTCGACGATACGGTGGTCATAGGAAAGTGCAATATACATCATCGGACGGTTTTCCATACGCTCATTATCAATGGCTACCGGACGAAGTTGAATCTTATGCATACCCAGGATACCGACCTGAGGTGTATTCAAGATTGGTGTGGAAAGCAGGGAACCAAATACGCCGCCGTTCGTGATCGTAAAGCTGCCGCCTTGCAGATCGCCAATGGATAGTGTATTTGTACGTGCCTTCTTGGCCAATTCCACGATGTTTCTCTCGATTTCAGCGAAGCCCAGACGATCCGCATCACGTACGACAGGAACGACAAGACCTTCTTTTGCCGATACAGCAATGCCGATATCGTAGAATTGCTTCACAACGATATCCTCGCCGTCAATCTCCGCGTTCAGCAATGGGAATTGCTTCAGCGCGCCGACAACTGCCTTCGTAAAGAAGGACATGAAGCCGAGGTTTACTTCGTTTTTGTCGAAGAAGGATTGCTTGCGGCGCTTGCGCAAATCAAGAATCGCCGTCATATCCACTTCATTGAATGTTGTCAGCATAGCCGCAGTGCGTTGTGCTTCCACAAGACGATTCGCAATCGTCGCGCGACGACGGGACATACGCTTGCGCTCTACTGGCTTGCCGCCGGCAGTTGTTGCCGCAGCAGGCGCAGGAGCGGCTGGTGCTGGAGTAGCTGCAGGTGCAGGAGCTTGTCCGTTATGGGAGCGGACATCATTCGGATAGATGCGTCCGATGCTGTCTTTGCCATTCACTTGGGTCAGGTCAATGCCTTGCTCGCGAGCCAGCTTGCGTGCAGCTGGAGAAGCGTTAACCGATGCAGCAGTTGCTGCCGGAGCTGCAGGTGCTGCTACCGCTGGAGCGGCTGGAGCCGCAGGCGCAGCTGTCTCAGCTGCTTTTGGCGCTGCCGGTGCCGGTGCTGCCGCTGGTGCGCCGGAGGACGCGCCGATCGAACCGATCGCCTCGCCTACCAGCACCACATCGCCGTCTTTTTTCGCGATGCTGGATACGACACCGCTGCTGTCTGCACTGATTTCAATATTGACTTTATCCGTCTCAAGTTCAAGAAGAACGTCACCTTGATTGACGTTGTCGCCTTCCTTAACGAACCATTTTGAAATCGTTCCTTCGGAGATCGATTCTCCCAGTTCTGGTACAATAATATCTGCCATTTGTTGCTACCCCCTTACCAAACTCGATTCGAATGGCTGACCATTCAAAGCGGAAGAAATAATCATGTTCTGCTCTGCTGCGTGAATTTCCTGATGTCCTGTTGCCGTACTTGCACGATCCGGTCGTCCGATATAACGGACCTGTACTTTGCCTGGCGCAAGATCGCGCAGACGCGGCTCCATATAAGACCAAGAACCTTGGTTTTTCGGCTCCTCTTGAACCCATACAATCTCTTCAAGCTTGCTGAATTGACCAATAACGCGCTCAAGCTCAGCCTGCGGCAATGGATACAACTGCTCGACGCGCGCTACGCGAAGCCAAGCGTAATCTCCTTCGCCCCCGGAAGACATAGCCTCTTCCAGATCAACCATCACTTTGCCTGTTCCAAGGATAAGACGTTTTACTTTATCTTTTGCCGCTTTTACTTCCGTAAAGCTGAACTGTGGAAGCACCGGCTTGAAGGAGCCTTCGCTGAATTCAACGCCGTGCGATGCAACCCGCGGGTTGCGCAGCAAGCTCTTCGGAGCCATCAATACAAGCGGACGCACATTGTCGCTGCCAAGCATCGCTGCTTGCTTACGCAACAGATGGAAGTATTGCGCCGAAGTTGTCAGGTTGGCAACGGTCCAGTTGTTATCAGCCGACAATTGCAGGAATCGCTCCAGACGTGCGCTGGAATGCTCAGGGCCTTGACCTTCGTAGCCATGCGGCAGCAAGATGGCAAGACCGGATTTCTGCGACCACTTGGCGCGGCCGGCAGCCATGAATTGGTCGAATATGACTTGTGCTACGTTCGCGAAATCGCCGAACTGTGCTTCCCAAATGACGAATGATTCCGGTGCAAATACGTTGTAGCCGTATTCGAATGCTAGTACAGCCGTCTCGGAGAGCGGACTGTTATGGACAGCGAATGAAGCTTTCGCCTGCGGGAACATATGCAGCGGTGTAAACTTCTTGGCAGTTGCATTGTCGTTCAACATAATGTGACGGTGAGCGAACGTGCCGCGCTCGGAATCCTGGCCGCTCAAACGGATTGGTGTGCCATCCGCAAGAATCGTTGCGAACGCAAGTGCTTCCGCATGTGCCCAGTCCAGCTTCTCGCCATCGTTCAAGCTTGTCGCGCGGCGTTGCAAGATGCGCTGGAGCTTCGTATATTCCGTGAAGCCCTCAGGACGATTCAGCAGCTCCAGGTTGATTTCTTTGAGCGTCTCCATCGGCACAGCCGTGCTGACGTCCTCCGGTACAACCTCGCCGTTCTCTTGCGCTATTTGAACATGCGCCTTGCCTTCATTCGCCTTCATAGCATCATAACCGGCCTGAAGTGCGCTTGCTGTCTTCTCGCGAAGCTTCGCTGCCTGCTCCTCGGTAACGGTCTTATCCGATTGAAGCAGCTTCGTATACAGCGTAGCAACCGTCGGATGATTGCGAACTTTGGAATAAACTAGCGGTTGTGTCGCTTCCGGATCATCCATCTCGTTATGGCCGAAGCGGCGATAGCCGATCAGGTCGATTACGAATCCTTTCTGGAAGCGCAGGCGATACTCGCATGCCAGACGAATTGCAGCGAGACATGCCTCAGGGTCGTCTGCGTTAACGTGAATAATCGGCAGATCGAAGCCCTTCGCCAGATCACTTGCATAATAAGTAGAACGGGAATCCACACTGTTCGTTGTGAAGCCCAGTCGGTTGTTCGCGATAATATGAAGCGTACCGCCATTGCGGTAGCCTTGAAGATTATTAAAGTTAAGCGTCTCGGCAACAATTCCTTCACCGATGAACGCCGCGTCGCCGTGTACGCAGACTGTTACGGCGCTATGCAAATCCTGTTCAGGGAAACCAGGCTTGCTGCGATCTTCCTGTGCAGCGCGCGTGAAGCCCTCAACGACAGGATTGATAAATTCCAAGTGGCTCGGGTTGTTCGCCAGTGTAACTTTGGTACGAACGGTCTCGCCTTCCGTGAAAGCACGGTCAGCACCCAAATGATATTTCACATCGCCGGACCAGCCGTAATTGATGCCCATCGATCCCTCGGAAGGAACAAGCTCCTTATTAGGGGAGTGATGGAATTCGGAGAAGATCTTCTCATAAGGCTTGCCGAGAACATGCGTCAGCACATTCAGACGTCCGCGATGCGCCATGCCGATCATAATATGGTGAGCACCGTCATGCGCCGTAGCGCGTACGATCTCATCCAATACCGGAACGAGCATGTCGACGCCTTCGATCGAGAAGCGCTTCTGGCCGACAAACGTCTTATGGATAAAGCTTTCGAATTGCTCTACCTGCATGAGGCGCTCCAATAGCGCTTCCTTCTCTCTATTAGACAAAGGAGCAGGGAACGAACCGGATTCAGCTTGCTTGTGAAGCCATGAACGTTCATTCTCATCATGAATATGTGTAAATTCAAACGCAGCCGAACGGGTGTAAATTTCTCTGAGCCTCACGATGGCATCCCAACCATTAGCAATGGACTCCGGCGCGTTGTCCCAAATCAGGGACGCAGGAATAGATAGCAGATCCTCTTTCGTCAATCCGAAGGTCTCAGGGTCTAGCAGCTTCGTATCAGCCGCTTGGCTAATGCCCAGCGGGTTAATATCCGCACCTAAATGGCCGTACCTGCGAATATTCAGCATAAGCTGATGCGCGGCAACGACCTTCTTGAGCATATTGCTGTCAATCGGACCACCTACAGCCGGTGCTGTGCCCGACTGAACGGCTCCGGCACTAGATGCCGGCGCAGCCGACGAAAACGCAGCTGCTGTGGAAGGCGGCGCCCCCCATACGAGAAACATTTCGCGAACCGATGCTTCAACAGCATTCGGATCATTCAGGAACAGTTCATATTGCTCCTGGACATAACCAAGATTGGGACCATAGTAGCTTTTCCAAGGCGAAGAGTTGCGCTCATCATGGATGCTCATTGCAGAAAATTCCACCCTCTCTATTCATAACCATCCTATTATTTTCTATGGCGACCAGTTCCATACATTGCCGCCCGCTCCTTCCATGCCGATGCATAGGAAGAAGAAGCCTACAACCCCTAACAGGCGCAGTTGCGTAGCTTCTTCATATTTTAGTACAATAACCGCTTGCCTTCCATAACCATATTGGCATCGGTTTCATGCATTTAAAGCATCAATGCCATGTCCATCAATCATAAGGCGTGATGGGTTAGCAAATACAGGTTTTTTTCTTCATGCCCGTCCTGCCCATACCGGCTACTTTTGCAATATATTCCGTCGCCAACGGCACTTTGCAAGCGGTGTTGCCGACATCGACATGAACCTTCCCGACAGCTTCGCCCGTGTCGCTTGCCTCTCCCTGAAGCTCCTTGACATAAGAGCCTACAGAGATGACAAATCCGTTCATCGTATAACGAGTTCTATTCTTCTCTGTATGGATATCCCGGCGTATTCTAGCAAGCAAGTCGCTAATTTCTTCGATTGAAAGTTCCCCGTCAGGGGTAATAGAAATATACCCCGCGTATGTGCTCCAGCCGCAAGCGGCTGTCATCTCTTCAGGCGAATCGATCCATTCCAGCGCAAGCTCCCGCGCGAACGGACTCTCCGCGGCTACGCCGGCAACGGTGTATTCCGATATCATAGACCAGTAAGCCTCGCTTATCCACCGCTGCAAGAGCTCTTTGGATACTAGTTTGGGATTAATGGACAATCCAGCCAGATACATGGCATCAGAAATACCGGATGCATACAGTCTCTCTGCAAGCTCCTGATCCTTCTTTACATACTTGACCAGCTTCTTCAGATCGCCGACTTTGACGCCGAAGATCGGCTCCATAGCGCCATGTCTGAGAAAGGTCCGCTTCGTCTGCTCGCTGCCTAGCCGCTCCAGCTCTTGTATGATCTCTTCGTACGTCATGTTAACCTCCGCAAAGTATGTCTTAAGATGGTCGGCCTGACGTCAGCTCAACCAGCGTGCGAACCATGACTCCGGTACCGCCCTTTGGTTCCCAGCCTCTGCTCGCTTCCAGCCATGCCGTACCGCCGATGTCCAAATGAACCCATGGCAAGCCTTCCGCGAAATAGCCTATGAACATGCCGCCTTTGCTCGCGCCTCCATATTGAGTTCCGCTATTTTTCAGATCGGCCGCCTCGCTCCTCAGACCTTTCATAAACTCAGGATATGCAGGCAACTGCCATACACGCTCGCCCGCTCGCTCCGAAGCGTGGAGTACATCCGTCATAAGGGAATCATTGTTCGTAACCGCTCCCGTCGCTTCATAGCCAAGCGTCACCATAACGGCGCCTGTCAGCGTCGCGACATCTACGAGCTTGGTAGCGCCTCTGCGAATAGCCGTGGTCAGACCATCTGCAAGCACGATCCTGCCTTCCGCATCCGTGTTGACCACTTCTACCGTATGTCCGCTCATCATACGAATAACGTCGCCTGGCTTGATTGCACGATCAGACGGCATATTCTCGGCTGCTGGCACGACTACGAGCGCGTTTACTTCCACTTTAAGCTCCGCCAAGGCGCGCAGCGCCCCCAGTACGGATGCAGCTCCGCCCATGTCCGAGATCATCTCCTCCATGCCGGCACTCTTCTTTAAGGAAATACCTCCGGTATCGAACGTAATGCCCTTGCCGATCAATCCCCAAACTTCAGAGGACTCAGGCGCTCCCTTATAGTGGATGACGATCATTCTTGGCGGATTGACGCTGCCTTGACCGATTGCCAGCAGTCCGCCCATTCCTTGCTCGGCTGCTGTCCATTCATCTATGACTTCAATCTCCAATTCATAGTGCAATGCCAATTCCTCCGCATGGAACGCCAGACGCTCCGGCGTCAGATCATTGCCGGGAAGATTCGTCAGATCACGGGCATATGCCACACTTGAAGCCAGAACTTGGCCTTTGTCAGCGCCTCTCTTCCATAGCTCACTGTCAACCAGCGGACCGTCGAAGCCGTCCTCAAAACGATACGAAACCCCGCTAAGCTGGAACCGTTCTTGCTCTTCCTTCTTCAGCGGTTGTCTGTCATGCAGCGCAAGCAGCACTCCCTCTGTGATCGCCTGTGCCGCAGCTTCTGCGCCGATGGCGCCCAGATCCTGCTCCAGAGCAGACGAAGTGAGCAAGAACTCCGCATGAACAGCGCGGACTTTCTTCAACGCTTTCGCTGCAGCAGCGCCGGCATGACGCAACCCTTCTGCACCAGAACCCGGCACATAACCTACGAATACCACATGCGCCGCTTCCAGCAACCCAAGCGTCGGCATACCTTCCGCTTGCTCCGGCTTCGCCTGGAACAGCCCCTTGGCATGGCAAGCGCGCAGCTGCCCGTCGATTTGAGCATGTATGATTTCAGCAGATCCCTTTAATTCTTCCTCTATGATGAAACGTACGAGAGCATCAGGCGCCGATTCCCCCGCCTGTCTATTCCCTATCCTAATTGATGTCGCCATAATTCCATCCCTCATTTCTCGAATATAGCAAAAAAATCGGGGTATGAAACCCCGATTCGATTCTAAACCTTTATTCCGCCAATGGCAAATAAACGATAAATTCCGTCCCGCTTCCGACCTGACTGTCTACACGGATTGTCCCTCCATGGTTGCGAATAATCCGATAGCTGACAGACAGACCGAGCCCTGTCCCCGCTTGCTTAGTGGTAAAGAAGGGATCGAAGAGCCTACTCATCGTAGCTTTGTCTATTCCTTTGCCATTATCTCTAATCAATATTTTCACATATTGCCCGTCGCTGCTGAGCAAAATGTCGATTTTCCCTCTGCGCTCTACTTGCATCTCTTCCACCGCATCAAGTGCGTTCTTCACAATATTAAGGATGACTTGCTTCACTTGCTTAATATCAATCGATACATAAGCTTCATCATGATAGGATTCTACTGTAATTTCACAATTTCGAAGCAGGGATTCACTTTCGGTCAGCATGACAACTTCGCGGATGAGATGATCAATGGATGCGGCTTGTTTCATAGGAGCGGATGGCTTGGAGGAATTAAGAAATTCATAGATGATATCATTGGCACGGTCGATTTCCGTCAAAATGATGCGCGCGTATTCTTCCTTTCCCACCTCTAGCAAGTAAGGCCGAAGCAACTGGATGAAGCCCCTTATGCTCGTTAGCGGATTGCGGATTTCATGTGCGATTGCGGCTGCAATCTTGCCTAACATGGCAAGCTTGTCATTCTGCAGCGCGCTTTGTTCAATCTGTTTGTATTCCGACACGTCTTTGACGCTGAACAAGAAGTCCCCGTCAAGCTGGTCCCCATAAGTAACGGTAGCAAGCAGATGCTTGCCGTCTTTATGCTGGAACTCGTAATAGCGGCTTCGCTTGAGGAACATCTCCCGATATAGACGAAGAATCGTCCGTTTAGAGGAAATCGCAAGCTTGGGATGCAGCAGAATCTCCCTAATGTTGCAGCCTACCAGCGTCTTTCTTGGTATATCCAGCAGCTTGGCCATCTGAACGTTGATAAAGGATAAGATGCCATCACTGTCAAATAACGCAATACCGCTGTCCATATGCTGCAGCACATTTTCGTATTTATTTTTAACCCTCTCGAACGAACGGTCCGAATGGAGCATGAGCGCCCGCATGTCCATAAATTTCTGTGCCGATGACGGCTCATGCAATTCACCGTCGGCGCTGACTTCCATCTTGAATCGGCAGGCCACCATCAATTCCATGAGAAACACAAAGGAACGATGATAAAGCTGTACGGCATCTTTGGATTCCACATTGGCTGCGAGTTCTTGTATGCATTCTTCATGTACGGCTATTATTTCTTCCTGATTAAATTCCTGAAGTTGTTTGCCTAGCTCGTAAGCATGATGAAGCGATGCTTCCTTACCACCCCGGATATACTCGGCAAGCGCCGGGAAATAACGCTTTCGAATGGCTTGCATCTACTACTCCTCCCCGGCAAAACTATGAATTTGGACGAATGAACTTACCACTAATCATAGGTTTACTTTACAAAGGCTGTCAATCGGAAATCCTGTCGAAACCGGGAGGCATTATAGTCGTAAAGACTCGTTTTTTGTTGAGTGCCAAGTAGGATGAAGGAACCGCCCTCCTACAATAATTTGCCTGTCAGAGCCATTTTCGGCATGCGGTTAGCTGCGTCCGCCCTGATGATGGTTGCCGCGGGATGAGTTCTTTTGATGATTGCTTTCGTTGCGTTTCTTGTCGCGGTCGCGATCACGATCGAAGCTTCCACGGTTTCTGTCTTTTCGATCATTATCCTCATCATTATCGTCGTTTTCGTCCTGAATGCCTTGTTTGGAGGTTTTTTTATCCCGATCATTTGATTTATTCCCTTTTTGATCATTTTTGTTGCTTTTTTTGTCGTTTCCCCCCTTTTTTCCGCTGCCTTTTTCACTGCCGCCAGAATGGGAATTTCCGTATTTCCCATTGTTTTTTTTATCTTTGCTGTCTTTGTTGTCTTTGTTCTTCTTATTGTCCTTATGATTATGGCTGTTTTTCGGGTTGCTTCCCCCGTTGTGCTTGCCTTCTTTCCAGTTGTGATGGTTCCGTTTGCCGTTGTCCCCTCCGTTATTCCACTTGCCTGAGGACGTACGATCATCGTCATTATCATGGTCTTTGTTATGCCGATCAGGCTTGCGCGTCTCGAATGGTTTCTCCGACGGTCTAGACAAGGGCTTGGAAGAAGGTTTAGACGAAGGCTTCTTAGTAGGCGACGAAGTCGGCACCGGCGTTTTTCCGCTGCCGCTCCCGCTTTTCGTCTGCTGCTCCTGCTTTTCCTTGGCCAGAAGTTTCTCCAGCTTTTTTTTGGTCGCGGCTTCGTCTTTCGCATCCACGATGCCCTTCATACCGCCGATCGGCTCCGACCAGGAATCGATGGACTCATCCTTCAGCTTGCTAAGCTCTACTTGATGCCCCTCATATTTCGCCATCAAATAAACCGCCATCTTGCCGGATGAGATGCCATTGGCATCCGCCTCGACACGAAGCGCTTCCGGCACGGACAACGTCATGATCGTCACTGCCTGATGAGCAGACTTGTTCTGGGCCAGCCACTCCTGCAATCTCTCATCCAGCCTGTTCGTAAGCAAAGACTCGAACTCCAAGCCCGGCTGTTTTTTCCCGTTCAGCATCACGCTAGTAATCAAGATGTCCTTATGCGGCGCATCCAAATAATGCGCATTGCTGGCTTGCTCCAGAATAGCCGACGCCACCGTCTCTACATCGACACCCTTATAAGCAACCCCGGCAATTATCCGCTCGCCATCTTCGTTCAATGCGCGAAGCTGGCGAACCTTCTCCTTGCCGTCGACCCCGATCTCTACGCTCGGGTTGATGTCCATCGTCAAATAAGCGACAACAGGAGGGGGCGCCGAAAAGGCATAGGAGAGTCCTGCAGCCAGCAGGATGGCAAACATCGCCGTCAAAGCTGCGTAACGCTTCGTTATCCGGTTCCATTGCAGACGCCTTGGTTCCGATTGCTCTTCCTCGAATACAATTTCTTCGCCAATCTGAGGCGAGCCTTGTAGAGGAGCGCGGAGAAATTGGCCTTCGGCAGTCATGACAACAGCATGTTTGGTATGCACGCTCATTACGATTCCGCGCTTCATCTGCTCACCTCCTTGCCTGCTGTTGTGTGATCCATTCGTACGTCCAAATAATCATTCATATAGGGATACGATCCCGACATAATAATCGCAATGGCAATGATGTATTTGCGATTACGTTCCAAGGTTTTGCGGGAGACGCCGCTTTGTTCCATCAATTCCTTGATTGGCATGCGTTGCGTCAGCCTTAAAGTCGCCATCAGCGGACCATTCTGGGTCAGCATGGCTGCAATACCTATGAGCATCTGTCGTGAATCGGCGTGTTTCGGTGAGATGTCTACAAGTTCAAGGAAGGTAATGCCGAAAGGCTCCAGCTCCTGGCTGAGCTCCTCGATTTCCTCGCGTCTTTCCTTAATGCCTCTATTATTCTCATGTTCGTCCAGCGCCTGCTTTGTGTCAAGTACGTTGTATACAGCCCCATCATCGCCTTCCGAATCATAGGTGCTGTAAGGTACGACTTGCATATGTCTCTGTTCTTTCCGCGCATAGTCAATAAGCCGACGATGGACAACGGTTTTTGCAAATCCGAGAAACGACGCTCCCGCCTGGGCATCATACTGATTGATCGCTTCGTTAAAAGCAAGCAATGCCACGCTGAACTCATCATCTCTGCTTGGATCAACATACCGTTTGCAGAATCTGCTTGTTAGTTTTGCTATATATGGATAATACTCAGCAATGAATTGATCTCTAAGCCCTTCATCGCCTTGTCGAATTTTTTCTACGTACTGCTCCGGTCCCAGCTTCAGCTCGGATGATACAGCTTGAGAGGGAACCGTTTTGCGCAAGAAGCGCTTGAACAGGATCAGCAACAACCGCTCCACCTCACTACTACATCATTTCGTTACACCCACCGCTCTTTGCGGGGGTATCATTAAAAAAAGTTAATCTTTTTCCCCTATCAAAAAAGAGAGATGCCTCCACGAGGGAGGCATCTGACATATTCCCATATCCTATACCGAAGATTGACGTCTGAGCAGACGATTGCGCCTGCTGTTCAGTACGATCAAACGCTTCTTGAGCTCCATCTGCCACGGCTTATCGTCGATAGCTTTGGCAAAGCTGAGCAAGTCAAGCGACATATCAATCTGGCTTCGTGCGACATCAATCGGCTCTTCATTCTCATGATTCACGCAATTCTCCAGAAGGGCGCGTTCATCGCGCTCCACATATTCATCAAAGTCGACCTCCGTGCTGCCGTCGCCATGGGCATATTCAGCCAATATATCAAACTCCTGCTGTGCCAAATAATGAACGTCGACGCGATGGCATACCGGGCAAAACGTAATAGGCACATTATGAACATGCGTATGAAAATGCTTCAATGTCCCTTTGGTTCCAATCATGCTGGCTCCGCAGCAAAAGCTCATCTCGTCACGCTCCTTACATGATAGCCTGGGATAATGGATGATAACGGCGACGATGCTTATGGTCGCTTAAGATATTATGTATTCGATACGGGGCGGTGAAATTCCTGCCCCGTGCGCTTTCATTAAGAATTCCTCATCCTTTTCGACGCCGGTGGGCATAGCTGGAAACCGCACACTGCGCATGCTTTAAACCGCTATATGATCTACAAACGAGAATAACTGACTAATGGTTGCAAAGCTATAACGACACTTGCATAAAAAGAAACAAAAAGGCGATGCCAGGAGTCTCCTCCTTGGCACCGCCGTTTCTTATATTGGCAAAGCTACTATTTCGTCATTGCTGCAACGATCAGATCGCCCATCGCCGTTGTGCCAATAGCTTGGCTCTTGTCTACGGCAATGTCGCCTGTGCGATGACCAGCGTCAAGTACGTTCTTAACTGCGTCTTCGATCGACTTCGCTGCATCATGGTAGCCGAACGTCAAGCGGAACATCAAGGCAACGGACAGAACCGTTGCGATCGGGTTGGAGATGCCTTGGCCCGCGATGTCAGGAGCAGAACCGTGTACCGGCTCGTACAAGCCGAAGCTGCCTTCGCCAAGGGAAGCGGAGGACAACATGCCGATGGAGCCTGTAAGCATAGCCGCTTCGTCGCTCAGAATATCGCCGAACATGTTTTCGGTTACGATAACGTCAAAGCTGGATGGACGGCGAAGCAATTGCATCGCGCAGTTGTCGACCAATACATGCTCCAGCTCAACCTCAGGGTATTCAACCGCAACCCGGTTGACAACTTCACGCCATAGACGGGATGTCTCCAGCACGTTCGCTTTATCGACAGAAGCCAGACGCTTGCCGCGAGTCATCGCAATATCAAAAGCCTGACGTACGATACGCTCAACCTCTTGTACATTGTATACGCAAGTGTCGACTGCTTCTTCGCCGTTCGCGCCTTCGCGGCGGAACTTCTCGCCGAAGTAGATGCCGCCTGTCAGCTCGCGCACGACGATCAAGTCTGTGCCTTCCAGCACTTCAGGTTTCAGCGTCGACGCATCCTTCAAGCAATCGAATACCGTTGCAGGACGGATATTGGAGAACAGGCCAAGCGCCTTGCGGATGCCTAGCAAGCCAGTTTCCGGACGCAGCTCCTTGGAGTTATTGTCCCACTTCGGACCGCCTACAGCGCCAAGCAGAACCGCGTCTGCCGTTTGGCAAAGCTCAAGCGTCTCCTGCGGAAGCGGAGTACCTTTCTCATCGATCGCGATGCCGCCGAACAAAGCATGCTCCGTCTCGAATTGATAGCCGAACAGTTCCTCTGTTTTTTTCAATACTTTCAACGCTTCGCCAACAACCTCAGGGCCGATGCCGTCGCCGCCTAGAACCGCAATTTTTTTAACGTCTGCCATTTTCACGAACACTCCTCTATATCATTCTCAGTCTATTATCATTTGTACCACAAAAGAGAGTCCAACACAAAGATATAAAATCTATGAACTTTATAGTCATTAACTATAAGTTAATGGTCTATTGCTATTTAGGAGACAGATTATATGCAACCCCTGCGGCTTTTTGCTCGTTTAAGCTTATAAGAATATGAAAGAATAGGAAATAAGATGAAAGCTACAGAAGAGGATTGAAACCAATGACTACAAAATGGAATCTGAACGACCGCAATAAAGCCCGAGTCTTATTTTTCTCTTATTTGGCTGTGTTGATTGCAACGGAGAATGTATATTCCTTTATGCTGTTTAATTCTTTTCTCGCCTACGCAGCATTGGAAATTTCTTATCTCCTGCCCCTGTTCCGTCCCAAAAGCAAAGGCGAGTGGCCTGCCAGCTTGCTGGTCTATCTGCTATTTCTCCTCATGTCGCCCAATGTTTTCTACATCGTGACGGATCTGATCCATCTCAATTTTTTCTCGTTCCGCTATACTGCCGGACTGGTCGTGCGGGAGTGGTGGAATTTCTCTCTGCTCGTTACGGGCGTGCTGCTCGCCATCTTTTATTATGTGACGATGGTACGAGTCATTCGCAACCTGCTCGCCGGAAGCAGATGGAGCGGCATCATTCTGTTCCTATTCGTCATTCTCCAAAGCGTAGGCATCTTTATCGGGCGGTTTCTTCGCTTCCATTCTGTCCATCTCTTCACTGAACCGTTCGCGCTGCTGAGAGAATTCCTGAATGCGATTACGAGAGATGCCCTAATATTTATCAGTTTGATCACTGTCCTCCAGCTGTTGATCATTTGGATCTTTGCAACTACGCCAAAGGAGAACGCCCATGAGTGATTGGATGATGTTTACGGTTATGACCGGCTTGTCAGTTCTGACTGTCGCTTTCCAAATGTATATGTCCATCAGTCTATACCGACTGGAGGAGTCCGCTCTATGGGCGCTGATCGGTCTGCTGCTCCCGTTCGGACTCAATGTGCTGATCTATCAAGCTTTCAAGTTGGAGCCAACAGTGCGCCATAATCTTGGGGAGCTTCCCGCAAACCGACGCAAACTATGGAGAAGGGTACATCTGCTGCTTCTGCTCCAATACATGATTCTGTTCGGAGTGATCGGCTGGTTCCTGTCTCCAGGCTGAGCTGGACGACAATTGCCCGGTCAAGTTGGAGAATTCAACACAGTCGATGATAATCGAGCCATACAACCATACAAACACGTACAAAAAAAGCACGATGGATTGATGCGCGAACGCAGCTTATTAGGCAGCGTTCCGCGCTTTCTCCTTCGTGCTTTACTTTATGGCTTAGATTAGGCTCATCTTGTCACGACGGCCCGGCGACTTGCGCTTTTCAATCAAGCGGTTCACCGCGTCCAGGTATGCTCTTGCACTCGCCTCAAGAATATCCGTGCTAAGTCCGCGGCCTTGCGCTGACACGTCGTCCTGCTTCAGTACGACATGCACCTCGCCAAGCGCGTCCTTGCCTTGGGATACAGACTTGATGGAGTAGTCCTCCAACTCGACAGCTTCCTTCGTCGCAGCGTCAATCGCATTGTAGATGGCATCAACAGAACCATTGCCCTCAGCCGTCTCTACGCGCACTTCGCCTTCAGCCGTACGGACACGTACAGTCGCATTCGGCGTAGATTGGTTGCCGTATTGAACCTGAATCGTCTCCAGCGTGAACAATTCAGGCGTATCGATCAGCTTCTCTTCCAGAAGAGCGCGAATATCTTCGTCATTAACAGCCTTCTTGCGGTCAGCCAAATCCTTGAACTTGGCGAATGCTGCATTAACCGCTTCTTCTTCCAGCTCGTAACCAAGATCAATCAGCTTCTCGCGGAAAGCATGACGGCCGGAATGCTTGCCCAGCACCAGCTTGGATTCCTTCAGGCCGATCGCATCCGGAGAGATGATCTCATAAGTCGTTTTCTCCTTCAGCATGCCGTCCTGATGGATGCCGGACTCATGCGCGAAGGCATTAGCGCCGACGATTGCCTTGTTGCCTGGAACAGGCATGCCCGTCAGCCTGCTGACCAGACGGCTAGTCTTTGCGATTTCCTTCAGGTTCAGCGTCGTCTGTGCACCGAAGAAGTCCGGGCGAGTCGCCAGCGCCATCGCGACTTCCTCAAGCGCCGTATTGCCTGCGCGCTCGCCAATGCCGTTGATGGTGCCTTCGACTTGATCCGCACCGTTCAGAATCGCAGCCAGCGCATTCGCTGTCGCCATACCGAGATCGTCATGGCAATGAGCGCTCAGCTGAATCTTCTCGATATTCGGCACCTGCTCTTTAAGCGTCTTAAAGATGTTGCCAAATTCCAAAGGATTCAAATAACCGACCGTATCCGGAATGTTGACGACAGTCGCTCCGGCCTTGATCGCCATATCCGTCACCTGACAGAGAAAATCAAGCTCCGTACGGCCCGCGTCTTCCGGTGAAAACTCCACTTTGTCAAAATACTGCTTTGCATATCGAATAGCGCGATCCGCCGCTTCCAGCACCTGCTCCTTCTCCATCCGAAGCTTATGCTTCCGGTGGATGGGGCTCGTTGCCAGGAACAAATGGATGCAAGGGTCCTGTGCGCCCTTCAACGCTTCACGTACAGCATCAATATCCTGCTCGCGAGAGCGGGAGAGGCCGATAATCGTAGCGTTCTTCACCGCGCGCGCAACTGCGTTAACAGCTGCCAGGTCGCCCGGGGATGCCGCAGGAAAGCCGGCTTCGATGCGATCGACTCCGAGTTTCTCCAGTTGAAGAGCGATCTCTACTTTCTCTTTTGTGTTCAGGTTGACGCCGGGAGATTGCTCACCGTCACGAAGCGTTGTATCGAAAATATAAATTTTCCGCATTATGTCCTCTACCTCCATGAACAGAATGATCCCGATTGCACGCGCAAGCAGACATGCAAGGGCGAGAGAGACGAGCCTGGCATGCGCTCCGGTGAACCGGGATTGGTTATTCTTATTACATCAAGTATATGACTTAATGCTTAATTATTTCTTGATCCAATGCATCAGTTCGCGAAGTTGCGCGCCTGTTTGCTCGATTGGATGAGCTGCTTCATTGCGGCGAGTAGCCGTCAGCATAGCGCGTCCGGATTGGTTCTCCAAGATGAAATCGCGAGCGAAACGGCCGGATTGGATATCTTCCAGAACGCGTTTCATTTCTTTCTTCGTCTCTTCCGTTACGATACGAGGACCTGTAACGTAGTCGCCGTATTCAGCTGTGTTGGAGATGGAGTCGCGCATTGTAGCCAGACCGCCTTCATACATCAGGTCAACGATCAGCTTCAGCTCGTGCAAGCACTCGAAGTAAGCCATCTCTGGCGCGTAGCCAGCTTCAACCAATGTCTCGAAGCCCGCTTTAACAAGCGCTGTAGCGCCGCCGCACAATACAGCTTGCTCGCCGAACAGATCCGTTTCAGTCTCTTCTTTGAACGAAGTTTCGATAACGCCCGCACGTGTACAGCCGATGCCTTTTGCATAAGCCAGACCGATTGCTTTTGCGTTGCCTGTAGCATCTTGGTGAATCGCGATCAGACCAGGAACGCCGAAGCCTTCTTGGTACGTACGGCGAACCATGTGGCCAGGGGACTTAGGTGCAACCAGGAATACGTCTTTGTCCGCGCTTGGCACGATTTGTCCGTAGTGGATGTTGAAGCCATGGGAGAACATCAAAGCCGCGCCTTGCTTCAGGTTTGGTTCGATTTCTTCGTTGTATACTTTCGCTTGCGTCTCATCCGGAAGCAAGATTTGAACAACATCAGCCAATTTAGTAGCTTCTGCAACTGTCAATACTTCAAAGCCGTCTTTCTTAGCTACGTCTGCGGATTTGCCCGGACGAAGTCCGATAACAACTTTCAGTCCGCTGTCGCGAAGGTTTTGAGCTTGTGCGTGTCCTTGGCTTCCGTAACCGATAACTGCGATTGTTTTACCTTGCAGTACGCCTTGATCAGCGTCTTTTTCATAATACAATGTAACTGCCATGAGAATAATTGCCTCCTTTAATTTAACCCTTTTGAGCGGGTGTTTAAGCGGAGAGTCGAAACCACAATATCGTGCTTCCCCTCTTAAACTCCCGCTCAAAACGGGATGTTATATCCGATTGGTGTTCTATGCCGTTAGTTATTATTGCTTCACGTTACCGCGGTTGAGCGCAGTAACACCAGTGCGTGAAAGCTCACGGATGCCATAAGGCTGAAGCAGCTCGATCATGGCATCAATTTTTTCGGTGTCGCCTACTACCTGAACCATTAACGAATGGGTTCCGATGTCGACAACAGCGGCGCGGAACGTCTCTACGACACCGAGAATCTCGGGACGGGAAGCCGGTTCTGCGTGTACTTTGATCAAAGCGAGCTCGCGGCCTACCATCGCGTTTGCGCTCAGATCAATGACTTTGATGACATCAATCAGCTTATATAGCTGCTTGGTGATCTGCTCCAGCGTATGATCATCACCAGAAGTAACGATGACCATGCGGGAGAGACCTTTCTCCTCGCTCGTACCTACTGTGATGCTCTCGATATTGAAGCCGCGGCGTCCGAACAAGCCGGATACGCGCTGCAGAACGCCGGGCTGGTCATTGACGATAACTGCAATCGTATGCTTCTTCATTCCGCATCCCCCATGATCATTTGATCGATGGTGCTGCCTTGGGCTACCATCGGATACACGTTCTCATCTCTGCGTACGACGAACTCGACGACCGCCGGACCGGGATGACGAAGTGCCTCCTCCCATGCTGTGCGCGCTTCTTCCTTGTTCGAAGCGCGGAAGCCTTTCACGCCGTATGCCTCAGCCAGCTTGACGAAGTCAGGGCTGCCTGCCAGATCGATATGGCTGAACCGGTTCTCATGGATCAGCTCCTGCCACTGTCTAACCATACCCAACACCTGATTGTTCAAGATAACAACCTTAACCGGAATGTTGTTGATGGCACAGATCGCAAGCTCCTGCGCGCACATCTGCATGCCGCCGTCGCCATTGATGGATACGACTACGCGATCCGGATTCGCCATCTGCGCGCCGATTGCCGACGGGAAGCCGAAGCCCATCGTGCCAAGGCCTCCGGATGTTACCCATGAGCGCGGTTTGTTAAACGGATAGTACTGCGCGGCCCACATTTGGTGCTGGCCTACGTCTGTTGTGACGATTGCATCCCCGTTCGTTGTCTCGTGAATCATCTCCACGACCCATTGCGGCTTCAATTCCTTGTCGGAATCGATGTACCGGAACGGATATTGTTTCTTGGAGACCTGAATATCTGCTCTCCATGCGTCAGCCTTGTCAGCGCGAACAGCTAGCTTATTGGCCTGCGCCAATACCGTCTTGACATCGCCTACGATCGGAATGTCCGTCGGAACATTCTTGCCGATCTCCGCCGGGTCAATATCGATGTGGACGATTTTCGCGTTTGGCGCGAAGCCTGCCAGCTTGCCTGTCACCCGGTCATCAAAGCGCGCTCCGATATTAATGAGCAAATCCGCCGATTGAATCGACATATTGGCTGTATACGTACCGTGCATGCCCGGCATGCCGATCCATAGATCGTTGCCGCTCGGGAATCCGCCAAGACCAAGCAATGTGGTCGTAATCGGAATTTCTGTTTTAGTTGCGAACTCCAGCAATTCTTCATGCGCTCCAGAGTAAACTACGCCGCCGCCAGCCAGAATAAGCGGTTTTTTCGCTTCCTGGATCGCTTTGATCATTTTGTCCACTTGCAGCTTGTTCGGCGAGATTGTCGGATTGTAGCCGCGAATGCTAACTTCCTTCACCGGCTTGAACAACGTCTTCGCTGCCGATACATCCTTCGGAATATCAATCAGGACCGGACCCTTGCGTCCTGTATTCGCAATATGGAACGCTTCATGGATCGTGCGCGGCAGATCCTCTACATCGCGAACGAGATAGCTGTGTTTCGTAATCGGCATTGTAATGCCTGTAATGTCCGCTTCCTGGAAGGCGTCAGTGCCGATTAGCGTCGACATGACGTTGCCCGTAATGACGACAAGCGGTACAGAATCCATGTAAGCTGTTGCGATACCGGTCACTAGGTTAGTAGCCCCCGGTCCCGAAGTAGCGATACATACGCCTACTTTGCCGCTGGCCCGGGCATAACCGTCCGCGGCGTGGATCGCGCCTTGCTCGTGTCTGGTGAGCAAGTGATTGAAGTCGGGATTCCCGTGCATCGCGTCATAGATGTAGAGAACCGCGCCGCCTGGGTAACCAAATACGCAATCTACGCCTTCCAGCAGAAGACTGCGAAGCAATATTTCCGAACCCGAAATCACTTCCGGTTTAGAGAGCTTCTCGATTAATTCCTCTTTCGACTTTAAAGTTGCACCTTGCGTTGTCATCAGTCTTCCTCCTCTCAAGAAAAACAAAAAAACCTCTCGTCCTCAGCCTCAAAGCTGAAGGGACGAAAGGTTGATCTTCCGTGGTACCACCCAAATTCGTTATATATCTCCCGATATATAACCTCCATAGGTTAGAACGCTGTGCACATATCGACGTTCTACCGTTGGCACTGTAACGCTTGCCCTGCGATGCTCCCTAATACGCAACCCGGGTTGCTTTTCAGGAGGATAGCTCCGAGGTGAGCTCGTAGAAAAGGGGTTTTGGCGTCGGTTGCAGCTAATCCGATCACTCTCTGAACAAAAGAGCCCTTAACACTTCGTCCTCATCATTGCCGATTGATATGACTTTTCATTATTATATGCCGATTCTGACAGTTCGTCAAGAACATGGTTCCCGTTATTTTAACGCGATCCCGAGCTAATGTACACAACCTTGCGCGAATGCTCATATAGTAGTGTAGCCCTTAAGCGGCAATCCCATGCAACTGCGCCATGATAAAGCGCAGCGTAGAATGGAAGGATAGCATGATTCGCGCACGCAAAGCAAGAACCGATGACGCCGAGCTTGTCCGGCTTATAAGAACCGAGCTGATCCCGATGTCCCACACTGCACGGCCGCTGGACGCCCATATGATACGGGAGCTGCCGAAGCGCTTCAGGAAAGGCGTTACTTACGTAGCGACGAGATCGAAGTTCGGTCCTCCTGTCGCATTCGTTCACTTCTATGTGCATCAAAAACAGCTTATTGTGGATATGCTTGTTACGCATCCAGAGCATCGCGGACGGCATTACGGTACCACGTTGATGGCGCATGCCGAGGCCTATGGCAAAGCACGTCATTGCCATGTGGCCCGACTGTTCGTCGATCGGATCAATGGCAGAGCTCATCATTTCTACAATAAGCTCGGCTATCACACCATCCGTCTTGTCCCGGAGCTGCAATGCTATGAACTGCTTAAACCGTTGGCCCCGCCATCCCTTAGCTAGCCATTATTAATAACCGTTGAAATATCCTCCGCCGCCGGGGTAGCCTCCATTGCCGCCACAGCCGCCGCAAGTTGGTACGCCGCAACCGCAGCCGCCTCCGTACCCACCGCCATATCCGCCAAAGCCGCCTCCATATCCGAAGCCGCCGCCCCAGAATGGCAACGTTCCGATGGCCAATAGATCAAATAAAAGCAAAGGCAATAAGAAGAACGCTTTTGTTCTTACCTTTTTGCCCTTCGAACCTTTCCCTTTGTTCGAAGCCATCAATAATCGGTTGCCCCGAAGCGCTACCAGCTTGCCAGAGACAACGGAACCGTCCTTGCGCATTGCATAGATGGATTTGCCGACCAGTTTCCGCACTTGTGCTCTGGAAACATGTTTACGCATGCCAAATCCCTCCTTTCCCGTTATTCTTCAATGTATTCGGGGAGGATGCGGCCTGACTGTATGTTTGTCCGCGAAGGGACGCAAAGAGGCCTCGCCGCCGTCACAATTGTGACGAGCAGCGAGGCCTCTTGATACGCTCAGTATAAACTAAGCGTTGATTTTTTGTTTGGCAACGCCAGCCAGGGAGTTGAACGAAGTAATGTCGTTCACTGCCAGGTCAGCAAGCATCTTGCGGTTTACTTCAACGCCCGCAAGCTTCAGGCCGTACATGAATTTGCTGTAGGACAGGCCGTTCACGCGAGCTGCCGCGTTGATACGAACGATCCACAGTCTGCGAATGTCGCGTTTTTTGTTGCGACGGTCGCGGTATGCGTACATAAGGGACTTGCCTACTTGCTCCTTCGCTGTTTTAAACAGACGATGCTTTGAACCGAAATAACCTTTAGCTAGCTTTAGAATTCTTTTACGACGACGAGCGCGGACAAAGCCGCCTTTAACTCTTGCCATGAGTGGAAACCTCCTGTAGGTTGAATTTATCTAAATACGATCATTATTTCAAGTTGGAAAGACCTTGCTTTAAACGGCGAACGTCGCCTGCGGCCATAAGCGGTTGACCCGCAAGAACGCGTTTTTGACGACCCGATTTGTGCGAAAGCAAGTGGTTTCTGTAAGCTTTGTAACGTTTCACTTTACCAGTACCGGTAATTTTGAAGCGGTCCTTCAGACTGCTGTGCGTTTTCATCTTTGGCATGTCAGTTATCCTCCTTAATGTTGGTCCAGCCGTTAGCTGTTGGTTTTTGGTGCCAAAATCATAATCATGCTCCGGCCTTCCAGCTTGGGAGCGCGCTCGACATTGCATATTTCGGCAACCTCTTTGGACAGACGTTCCAGAATCTTCTGGCCGATCGACGCATGCGTGATCTCGCGGCCGCGGAAGCGTACGGAAGCCTTCACCTTGTCGCCTTCATTCAAAAACTTGAGGACGTTGCGAAGTTTCACTTGGTAGTCATGTTCCTCGATGTTGGCACGGAACCAAACTTCTTTCAGGTCAACGATCTTTTGGTTTTTGCGCGCCTCTTTTTCCTTCTTCTGCTGCTCGTAACGGAACTTGCCGTAGTCCATGATGCGGCATACCGGCGGTTTGGCTGTCGGCGCAACGTTCACCAGATCCAGATTAGCGTCTGTAGCAAGCTGCAGCGCGTCGCGAATGGATTTGATACCGATCTGCTCTCCGTCCGCTCCTACCAAACGAACTTCTCTGGCCCGGATTTCATCGTTGATTTGATGTTCTCTGCTAATAATGTGCCACCTCCATAATGGTATACGATCTTGTTGATCCAAATAAAAAAAATGCGGATTCGTTAGAACCCGCATCTCATAACCGTTCATTGATTCTGCTATGTTCGTTCCATAAGGCGGAACGTCAGCATACCCATCCGATTATCGCAAACCAGTCAGCGAGGCCGAAAGGTGAGAAGCGGGCGCTTCTTCTTGTGCGAATATGTCATTACACAATACTGAATAACTGTACCATATAGCCCATTGCATGTCAACAGTGCCGAATCTTTTATTTGCTCTGCACTTCCTCGATGCGAACGACGCGCGTATGCTGCGTGTGGCTCCATGTCTTGTTGTTTTGAGTGAAGAAGGCATAGAACGTAATCGGCCACCAAGAGATCAGGAAGAACGGCAGTGTCAGCAGATGCGCGTACATCTTCCCATTTCTGACCTTCTCCATCATCATAGCCGCCGGGAATTGCAGCACGGTAGCGGCGATCACCACGCCGATCAGCCACCATGGCAAGTAGCCGTAAAGCGAATGGATAACGTTCGTAGTTGGAAGCGCCATATCGATCCACATAATAGCCGTCAACAGGAAGCCGAGCAGCGTATTATAGACGGAGATCGTATAGATCGCGGCGTCGAACTTCACCAGGTTACGCTCCTTGATGCTCGCCCATAGCAGCGGGAAGAAATAATTGCGGGCCACATTGAAGTGTCCCTGCATCCACCGGAGGCGCTGTCTCGCGGAGGCGCGGAAGGAGACCGGCTTCTCGTCATACACCTTGGCATCGTAGTTCAGAATAGGATAGATATTGCGCTTTACGCAGCGCATGGAAAATTCAAGATCCTCGACGAGGCTCGTAGCGCCCCATCCCATTTCTTTGAGCAGGTTGGTCTCGAAGCACATTCCTGTTCCTCCGAGAAAGTTGCTCATCTTCAGATTCGTTCTCGACAGCTGCCACAAGCGGTTGCAGTACCAGTACGTAATCGCATAAGCAGCCGTAATCCAGGAATCGTCCGGATTTTTGGTGTCCAGGTAGCCCTGAATCACTTGATGGCCCTCGCACAGATCGTCATTCATAAGCTGCAGGAAGTCGCGGTTCACCAAATTGTCGGCATCGAACATCACGACCGCGTCGTATTGGCGCGGCATCGCCCACAGTTCCTTCAGCATCCATTCGATAGCGTAGCCTTTGCCCCGCAAATGGTAGTTCGTGCGCTCGCAGGCATGCACGCCCATGCTTCTGGCAATATCGGCCGTGCCATCTGTACAGTTGTCGCAAATAACAAATACGTCGAACATTTCTTTTGGATAATCCAGCTTCTTTAAATTTTCGATTAGGGCGCCAACTACCTTCTCTTCGTTGTGCGCAGCTACCAGCACGGCGAACGATTTGCTTGGCGCATGGCGCTTTCTGCTCTTATTCTTCATGAATCCGAACAGTGAGAGCGAAAATTGGTACACCGCGATACAGGCCAGCACAACCTGAAAGAAAATAAACACTACGGTAAAAATCATACGGTATTGCCCCCTTAAAACCCCATTTTGTGTGTGCCCGCTCCTTATCTCTATACGAGTCGAGCTTTCTTTTTGTTTTCACTGAAACGTTGTGAATTTTTTACTTTCTTTTGACTTACTGATTTTCCACGGAAACCTCCCACTTTGTCAAAATGGGAATTCGACTTAATTGCGCTTAATTCCGTCAGAAAAACGCTTGCATTCAACCGGAGTAGACACTTCCCCCCGCTTTGCTTCGCTTCCGTCTTATTCTCAACCAAATGCTTCGTTTTTAGCACAAATGTCCTTAATTGTTTCGATCTTATTAAAATTAATTAATTTGCCGCTCTCGAATGGGAGGGACACCGCGCCCAGATGCTGCGACAATCGCCGTGCAACTGGCAAAAAGGCTGTCGAATATGCGGTCCCAAGATTGCGACAAGCTATAGGCATGAGCATTCCGTCCCATGCGTTCCCTCAAATCCGCATTGCCGTGCAGCATCTCCAGCGCTTCTGCAAAGCTTCCGACATCTCCCTGCTTCCGAAGGAGGCCATTCTCCCCGTCTCTGACTGTGTCGCGTACGCCGCCAGCATTGGCAGCTAGCACAGGCGTCCCGCAAGCCATTGCCTCAAGTGCGACATTGCCGAAGGTTTCGGTAGGGGATGGGAAAAGCAGAACGTCGGCGGATGCGTACCAGCGCTGCAGCTCCCCTGCATCGGCAAAGCCGATGAACTTGGCATTTACGCCCTTGGCGGCGCATCTGTCCTTGAGCGCTTGGGCGGATGGCCCATCTCCCGCGATAACGAACACCGCATCCGGAGCAACCGTTCCCTGAAATAAGGAAAAAGCATCAATTGCCGTTTCTATATCTTTCTCCGGCGCCAATCTTCCCGCGTAGAAGGCCAGGAAGGCATCTTCCCCGATTCCGTTCCTCCCTCTATGCTCCCTGCGATTCACTAAAGGATGGAACGTGGCTTGGTCTACTCCCCTGCTCCAAACTTTGAGCCTCGACTCCTCCCAACTCCGAGCGGCCAATTGCTCGCGGGTCGTCTCGGAAGGTACAAAAATAGCCTTGCAATCCCGATGAAACCAGTCCATATATCTCCATAACAGCTTTTCCATCCATTGCAAATGATAAAACGACAAATATTGATCGAAGTTGGTGTGATAGGATGCGATGAGTGGAATGTTGTATTTGCGAGCGTAGTGAATGCCGTACAGACCGAGGTTGAATGGGGTGGCAACATGAATCAGATCGGGTTGAAATCGGGTAAGCGCTCCTCGAATATAAGCAGGATTGGGAAGGGCGAGCCTGCATTCCGGATAGAGAAAAAACGGCAAGCTGGCGAAACGTTCAACCGAATGGGTCCGTAGATTAGGATGATCTGAAGCGGAAGGCTCTGGCGCAAATAGCTTGCTGGACACGCCTGTTCGTTCCAGGTAACCGGTCCACCTGCTCAGCGTTCGTGCAACGCCGTTCACATCAGGAACGTAAGTATCCGTAAATATCGCAATTCTCAATTCCGCCTCTCCTCCTTAACGGCCCGCTAATCCAGACGGCGCGGGCGTACTTGACTATAAGAATAGAACGCATATGTTTGGGGCGGATTAAGCGGTTATGAAGGAAGAGTTAATTCAAAATTATTATATCGTTAACGCTCCGGCAATAATCTTTTGTTACAATAGAAGCAAGAGATGAGATTCTGCCTGCCTACGGGAGAGAGGATGACAGCGATGCAGAAAATGATAGGTTGGATGAGAACTAGAGAGCGAAGAATGCTAATGTGGGCAAATCGGAGGCCTTCCGGCGGAAGGGTGTACGGTGCGATCGACAGATGGCTCAGCACGATCACGCATATGGGCGGCGCTACATTCACGCTCGTCTCCGCCCTGCTGCTTGCCTTGCTGGCGCCTGCTCCCTGGAATACGGCCGGATGGCAAGCCCTTGCGGCAGTCGCCATCAGCCATATACCGGTTGCCATTGTCAAACGAAAATTCAAACGGCTGCGTCCCTACCAAGCGATGCCCGAAGTGCATACATGTCCCAAGCCGTTGCAGGACTCCTCGTTCCCATCAGGTCATACAACAGCGATCTTCTCCTGGATCGTACCGCTTCTGTTAACCGGAGGAATCTGGACGCTGGCGTTCACGCCAGCTGCTATGATCATTGCGCTGTCCGTCGCGTGGTCCCGCATGTATCTGGGCTTGCATTATCCTTCAGACGTTGCCGCAGGAGCCATGATCGGCACCCTTACCGCTTATGCGGTTCATTACTACTGGATTTATCCGACACCGATTGTATAAGAAGAGACCAGCTATTATTCTTCCGTATCGTTATCATTGGAATCAGAGCTTGCGGCCGCTTCGTCCCGCAGGCTCTTTTGTTTATTCTCGCGATGCTCGCGGAGCACTTCCGAGCCGATCACTACCTCGACCCGATGAATCGGCTGTCCCTTCTCCATGAACTTCATCTCATATTCAGTAAATACGAGATCCTCGCGAGGCTCGTCTTTATGCAAATGCAGGGAGATATTCCGCATCACCAGTTCCATGTCGGCAAAGCTGTTAAGCGAAAATTCGAATAGCGACTGGGAATCCGTCTTGAAATGAATTTCACCGCGCTCGTTAAGAATTTCAATATATTTCGAGACAAAGCGCTGATGAGTCAGTCTGCGGCGCGCATGCTTGCTCTTTGGCCATGGATCGCTGAAATTCAAGTACACACGCGTAAGCTCGCCCGGGGCGAACATCGTCTCAATACCTTCAATATTGGCGCGTAGCAGAGCTAGATTCGGAGGCGCCTCCTCCCCCTTCTCTTCCCATGCGATACGTGCTTTCTCGCTCGCTCTTCTAAGCAGTTCGTCGTACATATCTACCCCGACGAAGTTGATATGGGGATTGCGCGCGCTCATCTGGCTAATAAAACGTCCCTTGCCCATGCCAAGCTCCACATAGATCGGATTGTCGTTGCCAAAAAACTCGCGCCACTTGCCGCGATGCGGCGTTGCGTCCAGCACAACCAGCTCCGGCTGCCCTTCCAAATTCTCTCGAATGCCTTTTCTTCCTCTTAAACGCATATCGTCGTTCTCCTCTGTTATAGGTTAATCACGTAATCGTGCATCATAACGGTCAGTCCTTATTGTGCCCAACTCTGTCCTCGTTGTAAAGCGTTATTCTCCCGCATGGGGAAACAGGAAAATGCTGCACAAAAAAGAGACGCTCCCTTCCGGCCCTTCGTTGGCCATCCCAGAAACGCCTCTTGCTATTCAACATGTATAGTCGGTAATCAGTTCAAGAACTGGTACGAGATTGGAGCGTTGTCTCTGCCGTCCTTCTCCCATGCGTCTTCCAGCACCATATTCAGCTTCCGGCGCGCGGATACCTTTACGTCGTGGTTAGCATGAAAGTGTACGCCCGCAAGAGCCATTAATTCCTTCACAGTCAGCTCCACGGTTACTTTCTCATCGCCATTTGGAATTTTTGTCAAATTCATCTCACATCACCTCATCGATTTATATTCATTCATTTCCAATTAATCGACTTTTCATGTGTGCGGTTACAATTAGGCTATGTCAGGTATTTTTATTGATTTGTCGCTATTTCAATATAACACATCATGTTAGGTTATTCAAGCCTAAATCACAGTTTTCTTTCGATAACTTCCAGTTTTCCCGATATCCGAACGATTATTCTCTCCGAATGGAGCTAGCATGGCTTTTCGGTCCGTTTTTCGATAAAATGAAGGGTGAACGTTGTGAAAGAAGGGGAAATTCATGATTGAAATAATGACGCCCGGACAACCGATGCTCTGGAATGATAAAAGATTTCATACGTGGAATTACGAAATGCGGGAGCAATTCGGCGCCAAAGTGTTCAAGGTCATGCTGGATGCCGGATTCACCTGTCCCAACCGGGACGGCAGCATCGCCAAAGGCGGCTGCACATTTTGCAGCGCCCGCGGCTCCGGAGATTTCGCCGGCAGACGACGGGACGATCTGGTCACGCAGTTCAATACCATTCGGGACCGGCAGCATCAGAAGTGGCCGGAGGCGGGCTATATCGGCTACTTCCAGGCCTATACCAATACGTATGCTCCGGTAGAGGAGCTTCGCGAATATTATGAAGTCATTCTGCAACAGCCAGGCGTATTAGGATTGTCCATTGCGACGCGTCCCGACTGTCTGCCTGACGATGTCGTCGATTATTTGGCTGAGCTGAATGAACGCACTTACCTGTGGATCGAGATGGGATTGCAGACGGTTCATGAATCAACGTCCCAGCTCATTAACCGCGCTCACGATACAGAGTGCTACCTTGATGCTGTACGTCGGCTTCGCGAACGGGGCATTCGGGTATGCGCACATATTATTTATGGATTGCCGCAGGAAACTCATGAGATGATGATGGACACCTGCCGTGCCGTAGCGCGCATGGATATACAAGGCATTAAGATCCATCTGCTCCACTTGATGCGCAAGACGCCAATGGTGAAGCAATACGAAGCAGGGCTACTTCGATTCCTGGAGCAGGACGAATATACGGGGTTGATCGTCGATTCCCTGGAGCTGCTGCCTCCGGAGATGATCGTCCATCGCCTGACGGGCGACGCGCCAAGGGATCTGCTGCTGGGACCGATGTGGAGCCTCAAGAAATGGGAAGTGCTGAACGGCATCGACGCCGAGCTTCGCCGCCGCAATACGTGGCAAGGCCGGCTATGGCAGCTGGGGGTGTAAGCGTTGGGATTCCTGTCCGTACTTAGCATGGCCCATAAGTGGATTGCGGAGCGCGCTGGCAGCGGAGACGCAGTCATTGACGCAACAGCCGGCGGCGGCGTTGATACGCTGACACTGGCGGAGCTGGTGGGCCCCAAGGGAATAGTGTACGCCTTCGACATCCAGCCATCCGCGCTGGAGCGGACTCGCGAGAGACTCGAAGCAGCCGGCGGACACCCGCAGGTTCAGTTGTTACTGAAGGATCATGCAGAGATGGCAGATGCGATTGCGTCTGAACATGTCGGCAAGACAGCTGCGATCATGTTCAATCTGGGCTACCTGCCCGGAAGCGATCAGAGCATTGTCACCCAGCCAGCGTCCACGATCGAGGCGCTGCAGGCCGCGATAGGCCTGCTTCGTCCCGGCGGCATTCTGACCTGCGTGCTCTATCCCGGACATCCCGGTGGAGAGCTTGAAGCTGCGGCGGTAGAAGCTTGGGCCTCCACCCTGCCGCAGTCGTTAGGGCAAGCCGTGTTGTACCGCCAGCCGCAGCGTAGCACAGCACCTTATCTTATCGCTGTAGAAAAACGAAAAGGCGTTTAACGTCTCCGTCCAATCCATATCCTGATTCTAGAGAGGAGAATGTCCCATGGCAGTCAAAAAGATTGAGCATATTGGCATTATGGTAAAAAATATTGAAGTATCCGTAGCCTTCTATACCGAGGTGCTGGGCCTGGTCCATACATACACGATGACACATACGAACGGCGTCATTCGTCTTGCTTTTCTTGCATTCCCCGGCCACGAAGAAACAGAGATTGAATTAGTCGAGGGTTATAACGACTCCTTGCCTGCGGAAGGCAAAGTTCATCATATTGCTTTGACCGTGGATGATCTGGATGCAGAGGTCGAGCGCATCAAAGGATTGCCGGTGAAGCTGCGCGACACCGAGATTACGACGCTGCCAAACGGCGCAAGATACTTCTTCTTCTATGGGCCGGACGGAGAAATTCTGGAATTGTTTCAGCCGGGACAGCCTCTTTAACAATAAGTCATTACGCAATTATAGGAGGTTCGGCTTATGAGCATCAAGCCATATCCGCTCCAATTCAAAGCGGAAATAAAAGAACGAATATGGGGCGGCCGCGCCCTGGAAGACTTTGGCCTGGAGCTGCCTCCTGGAGCCATCGGCGAGGGATGGATGATCAGCGATCATCCAAATGGCATTACCCGTGTCGCCAACGGCCCCCTTCAGGGACTTGGACTGGATCAGATTCGGGAAGCGTACGGCAGCGAATGGTTCGGCACACGCGGCTCATCCGCCAGCAACGGGAGATTCCCGTTATTGATCAAGCTGCTGGACTGCAACGACGATCTGTCCGTACAAGTTCACCCCACCGATGATTACGAAGACTTGCCGGAGGGCGAATCCGGCAAGACGGAGATGTGGTATATCCTCGATGCCAAGCCGGGAGCGAAAATCATATACGGGCTGAAGGAACACATGGATGCGCAGACGATGACTGTCGCCATTGAGGAAGGCCGCATTATGGATACGCTTCATGAAGTGAACGTCAAAGCCGGAGATGCCTTCTACATCCCTGCCGGTACTGTACATGCGCTCTGCTCTGGCGTCGTAGTAGCCGAAATTCAGCAAAACTCCGACACCACTTATCGCCTATTCGATTATGACCGTCCTGGACTGGACGGCAAGCTAAGGGAGCTTCATATCGAAGATTCGCTTCGGGTCATCGCTTATGATGGAGCCGGCGCCAGCCGAATGGATACGACGAATATGGCTCCAGGACAGTGGCTGACGATAGCCTCATCACCTTACTTCCTTGTCGAAAAAGGCTTGATTCAAGAAAAAGAAGCTGCTGCTGCCACTAAGGATAGCTTCGTCATTCTGATGATCGCAGATGGAGAGGGACATCTTCGCTGGGAGGACGGCGAGTTGACTGTTCGGGCAGGGGAATGCTTCTTGCTCCCGGCAACGCTCGGTGGTTATGAAATGTATGGAGCATTAACGGTGCTGCGCTGCTCCGTTCCCGCTTCTTAAGTCTGGTTGATTGATAGCCACGCATATAGAAGAGAAAGGACCACCCTTGCAGATTGATCTGCCCTGGATGGTCCTTTGTTGTATGACACGATGCATCTGGTATCTCTACGATTGTACGGCAGCCTGTTCCACAGTCGCCATGAACGGGCGGGGTTTCGGTTTGCTTCCCTCTTGGCCAAGCGCATACAGCATAATAAGCAGCGTATGCTGCTCCTTGCGAAGCTCCCCTGTCTCCAAGAAATGCAGCATATCGAATGGCATGAGCTCCAGAGCAGCATGCTTGTGAAGCTCCCTCTCTTGAAGCCTCAACGCTGCGAAGTCCTCGGAGACGATCTCCGGCGATTCGCTCAGCTTCTTCATCCAGCGGGACCACTCCGCCTTCTCCAGCATAAAATCCCACCAGATTTTGCGCGGTTTATAGTTATGGTTCAGGAAATAATCGTATTTCATGAGCCCAAGCACCACATCCAGATCCAGCTTGCCTCTGATTTCGTCCTCTGGAACGCCCCAGTCCCCCTTGCTGTAGGCGGTCAAGAAAGACCATAGCCGCGAGAACAGATCCTCCAGCTGGTGGCCAATCTTCTGCCAGCCGCGCTGCTCCCAATAATCGCCGAACAGCTGGAAGAAATCGAATGGTGAAGGGAAGACGCGATCTACCAAATAGAGCAGCGTATGATCCATCCGATGCGCATTCCAATATTTCTCCAGAACATCCTCTACACGCTTAATGCGAACGATGTCGCCAAACGGCATGAGGTCGTTGCCCAGCATCTCATAGGGCGCCCTATCCATATAGATATAGCCCCACTTCTCGGCGTCCAGTCGCAACCCCGTCCCGCGCAGCATCTTCAGGAAGCCGAGCTGCAGCTCTTCAGGCCTTAGCGCAAATACATCATTGAACGTTCCTCTGAACGTATCGTAGTTTTCCAGCGGCAAGCCGGCGATGAGATCCAGATGCTGATCGATCTTGCCTGAATCCCTTACCTTCGTAACCGTACGGACCAGCTTGGACCAATTCTGTCGGCGCTGAACCGCCAGATTGGTCGAATCATTGGTCGATTGGACACCAATCTCGAAGCGGAAGACGCCGGGGGGCGCGTGTTCAGCCAAATAATCAAGCACCTCCGGGCGCATGATGTCGGCTGTAATCTCGAATTGGAATACGCATCCCTGATGGTTCTCAATAAGGAACTGGAACATCTCCAGCGCGTAATCACGCTTGATGTTGAACGTCCGGTCCACAAACTTGATTAAGTTGGCTCCATTCTCGATCAAATACAAAATATCGGATTTGGTCCGATCCATATCAAAGTACCGTACGCCCACTTCAATGCTGGACAGACAAAATTGGCAACTGAACGGGCAGCCTCGGCTCGTCTCGAAATAGACAACGCGACTGCCTAGATGAGGAATATCCTCCTTGAACCGGTAAGGGGAAGGCAGCTCGTTCAAGTTAAGCTTTGGCCGGCCGGGAGTAATGACAATTTCAGTCCCGTCCTCTCTCTTCTTGCGGTAGGCAAGCCCGAACACCATATGGAATTTTCCGTCCCCCTCTATCTCCGTCAGCAAGTGATGGAAGGTCTCTTCTCCCTCGCCCATGACGATGAAGTCGACATCCTGCAGACGCTCCATCCATTGCTCGGTATCATAGCTGACCTCGGGACCGCCCATGATGATGCGAATGTCCGGCTTGATCTTGCGCAGCATGTTGACGACGGTAATCGTCTCTTCAATGTTCCAAATGTAGCAGGAGAAGCCGATCACATCCGGATTTCTGGAGAATAGATCGGATACGATATTCATTGCCGGGTCTTTGATCGTATATTCTGCAATATCAATATCGAATTGATGCTCGCTGTATGCCTTCAGACAGCGCAATGCGAGCGACGTATGGATAAACTTGGCGTTAAGGGTGGATAGCACCACTTTCATAAGGGTTAAACCTCTCTAACTTTAGTGAGTGTGCCTATGCCGCCGACATATAGGCAGCTTATAAGCTGCCTATATTGTATCGAACTTCACATCAAAAAAGAAGAGGAGTCCTTGTCACCGCATACGCGGTCAGGACGTCCTCTCTTGTACTAGAATCTGGTTTTTATATAAAGCTGATCCTTCAACTGCATGTCGATGACCGGATAACGAACGCGCCACTTGCCTTCGCCAAGCGCTGTTACTTCGTCGGAAGCGAGGCCTCTTGGCTGGAAGTCGTAGTCACGTTGGAACGAAATGGTTACCTGAATCTTTTCGTCTGGCAGCATGCGATGGAGCTCATGCGCCAAATTCACTGACCACAGGCTCAGCTCGCCTGCCGTCGCCGTACCATAATAGAGATAGAAGAGCGGGTCAATATTAGCTGTAAATACAAGCCAGCCCTCCGCGTCGCGGCGCACCTGCCAGCTCGTAACCTCGGCATCGCCTTTCAGCGTCTGGACGAATGAAAATTCTTTCTTCATGAGCTTCTGTATATCTTCAAGCGCTGCGCCTTTCAGCGTATCCGGAAGCGGCGGCGTAAGGAATGTGGCTTTGACCACCATATCCTCCGTCATCGACTCAACCAGTTCAGCGGCATGGAAGGCGGATACCGCAAAACCGATATCAGCTAAGGAGTTATCCATACCGGAAGTCGTAATCCCTACCAGCTCGCCGTATTCATTAAACAATGCGCCACCGGAGCTGCCATGGTCCATCTGGGCGTTCGTCTGAATGTACGAAACGCCGCTCTCGTAATGATGACCGCTAATTAGTCCCGTTGAGACTGTATTCATGAAGCCTAGCGGGCTGCCAATCGCATAGACCCGGTCGCCTTTGCGAGCAAGATAGCTGTAGCTAAGCTCAACCGGAAGCAAATCCATGGGCTCTTCCGTACGCAGAATCGCCAGATCGGCTTTTTTGTCATAGGCGACGACGCCCTTCACCTTGAAATCGTCATAGTAGATCGAATTCGCGATAGCGGAAGTCGCATCGGAGATGACATGATAGTTGGTCAGAATAAGATCTTCTCCAATAACCACACCGCTGCCGAGTGCCTTGTTCGTCATAATCATGACGACGCTTTCGTCAAAGTAATCCACGATCTCCTTGGATGACAGCTTGTCTTCCTCACGGTACACCGTATCTTCCTCGTTCTCATATTTCTCCATTTGCTGATAATACCAGCTCTTCACCTTAATGGCGTTGGCTTTCTGATCCCACTCTACCTTTGCCTCTAACTTCTCGGCGATAAAGCGAATGGGCACGTAGACGACATTATTTTTGGTTGTCGCAGCGGCATCCATCTTCACTGTCTTGCCATTCACAATCGCTTCCTTCTGCCCGATCGCCAGCGTAATGGTGAGCGTGCTGTTGCGGATAATAACCGTCTGCGTCTTCTTCTCATAGACCGAAGAAGCCTCCAGCGCGTTCAGCAATTCCGTCATGGGAGCAAGCGCTACGCCGTTCTCTTTATAGATGGGTGCCGACAGCTTGAGCTGCTTTCCGTCCACCCATAGTTGGATCGATGCCGTTGCCTCCTTCGTAGCGCTAGCAGCTGCCGCAATATCCGTTGTTAACCCGGAAACAGGGGCAAACAGCAAGCCTGCAACCAGCAAAGAGCCCACTATAGCTTTATATCCTAGCTTCTTCATCCTATTCTCCACGTCCTCCCATATTCACCATAGCAACATATACCAGATCATCCTATCATTTTGATCGGCAAGTGTCTATGAAATGATAATAGGGTTGATAGAGAAAAACCGGGGCGCATCCCCGGCACTAAATAAGCTTGATCATACGCGTATACGAGCCCCCGCTGACGTCCAGCAAACCGTCCTCCCGGAACCCCAGCTTCTTGTACAACGCGCGGGCACGATCATTGTATTGCTCGACAATCAGGGACAATCGGGCACATCCCGCTTCAATGCCTCTTTGCTCGAACGCACTGATCAACGCCTTGGCAATGCCCTGCCCCTGATAACGCTCGTCCACTGCGACAGCATCCAAATAGAAGTCTCCCGGCTGGCATTCCGGCACCAGCGCTTTCGCCGCTTCTGGGCCATAGTCGCGCGCAAGGCGCTCCCGAATGGGATGATCCAGCCGCTCAGCCTCATCCCCTGCATAACAAATCAACACGCCCGCTATGCCGCCGTCACGCCGGTCAACAATGATGTTGCGGTAACTGAGTCGGTTCCCCTCTTGCCGGATAGCCTCGGCTAATATGCGCCATGTCTCAGCGTCATCGCGCGTGCCCGACAGCGTATAGGCAATAGAATCAATCGCTGACAGCATTAACGGCATGATGATATCCGCATCTTGCGGTTTCGCTTGATCAATCATGGTATCTCCCCTTTCTACTGACAAAGATTGCCCAAAAAGAAAAAACCTCTATCGAGGCCAGGGCAGTCGTATACATTCTATTGTGATAAAAAAAGCCTGGAGACGTCTCCCGTCTCCAAGCTCATTCCTCTTATTCAGCAGCCGGCGCTGTAAACGAGCGTCCTGCGAATTCTGAATCCAGCATATAAAACGCGTTGCTGTCTTTATCGATCCGTTTGAGCTTATTAATAATGCTGTCGAACAACGCTTCCTCTTCCACCTGCTCATCGATGAACCACTTCAGGAAGTTGATCGTCGCATGCTCGCGGTCGTTCATCGCAAGGTCGGACAAGTGATAGAAGCGAGCCGTATTCTGTTGTTCGTGCTTGTAGCCTTGCTCGAAAGCGTGGAGTATGGAATCGTAATCATTGTTTGGCTCAGGCAGCGCCTCAAGCGTAGCACGGCGTCCCCGATCATTCAGAAACTTGTATATTTTCATCGCGTGGAACCGTTCTTCCTCAGCTTGTACAATAAAGAAATTAGCAAAGCCATCCAGGCTATCGCCGGAGCAATAAGCTGCCATGGCAAGATACACATGAGCGGAGTAAAACTCGAAGTTCATTTGTTCGTTAAGCGCTTTGGCTAGAGCATCATTCATAAATGTGCACCTCACTTTTCTTATTTAGACTTATTCTAACATAAAAGAAAGAGGCGGCAAATGGCCGCCCTTCCTAAATGCACCAATATTATTATTAACCGATCATTTTTTTCAATCTCTTATAGAGCAAATCCGGCGATGGCGCGCTTATGCACTTGGATTTCACAACCACGAAGGACTCCATCTTGCAGGTCTTGCAATTGCCCAGACAATCGCTTTTCTTGCGCTTAATGTCGGGATACTTCTCCTTCATCGCTTTGTAGAGAGACTTGGAGCCATTTTTCAAATTACGCCTGCAATACTTGATCTTCTTCATGTGTCACCCCGCGCCGTTTCGTTCTCACTGATCATCGTTCTCATAGTTATGATAATCATTATCAATGAATTTGTCAAGAAACGAGCCTATGAAAAAGCCCGCTTCCAGCGCATTGAAAGCGCTGAAAGCGGACAAGCTCATGTCCTTGCGAGGAGCATAAGCTGCCCCCAAACAAACGGATTGCCTTACTTCACAAGTTTGCTCAGCACCTCGATGCCCTTATCGAGCTGAGTGTCTTCCTCATCCAGCTTCTCGCGCAGCAGCTCGACGAGCCGATAACCCGTCTTGTCGTTGAACACGCCCGTCGGCTCCAGCTTCTCGTTGCTCTGGAACGACTTGAGCGCAGTCTCCGTCGCCTCGTCGAAGACGCCTTCCTTGCCTATCGGACCATAGCCTAGCTCACGAAGCATAATTTGAAGCGTGATGACATTGTCTCCGTAGCTTCCACGCTTCATCTTCGAGCCTGTTGCAAGCGGCCGGACATTGGCATATTCCGGCAGCGACACCTCATAATCCGGCGCTACGCCTTGTTTGTTGATCCAGGCTCCGCCTGGTGTCTTCCACTGGGCTTCCGTCAAACTCAATACCGATCCGTCCGGGAATTCCCGGAAACCTTGCACGACGCCTTTGCCGTAAGTAGTCTCGCCTACCACCTGCGCACCGGCTGATTCCTTCAAAGCCGACGCCATCACCTCGCTGGCACTGGCGGATTGGCTGTTCACCAGCACAACAGTTGGAACATTCCACTCTTCCTCCTGATGGGACAGGAAGCTGACGGTTTGGCGTTCGTTCTTGTACACGACGTCCAATATTTTCTTATCCTTTGGAATAAGCACGCTGGCAATTTCGATCGTAGACGTAAGCAGCCCGCCCGGATTGGAGCGCATATCCAGCAAGAGCCCTTTCAATGGTCCTTCCTCTTTCAGCTTGGCGAGCTCCGCCTTGAATTCCTTTGCCGTATTCTCAGCGAATCGGCTGATCGTAATATGGCCCATTCCATTTTCAAGGCGCTCCGCGGATACTGTGTGCACCGGAATTGGCGCACGTTTAAGAGTAATTTCCAGCGGTTCCTTCTCTCCCGCACGCTGAAGCTTCAGCGTCACGGAGCTTCCTTCGTCACCGCGCACGGCCCCAAGAAGGTCCTGGAACGACATCCCGTTAATATCCTTATCGTCAACCGCAAGGATCACGTCTCCGGCCAACAAGCCTCCTCGCTCCGCAGGCGTATCCTTGATGACGGAAGTGATGACGAACAGCTCCTCTTCCTTCCTCATATTGGCGCCGATGCCGTAAAATTCGCCTTCATAAGACTGCGTGTACGCCTTCCCCTGTTCTCCGACTAGATATTGGGAATACGGGTCCTCAAGGGAAGCCAACATCCCGCGAGCGGCGCCGTTGATCAGATCCTCAGGCTTCGCTCCCTCCAAATAATCGTTTAATATTTTCGTATAGGATGCATTAAATTGCTTGAAGGTAGACTCCTTCAGAATCGGGTAACGCATCGTCGTCGACATGGTCCCCATGATGTACCCGATAATAAGCAATGCAAATACGCCGATGACGTATATCAATCCCGATTTCTTTTTGACAGGCGTTTCGCTGTAATGATCCATTCGATTATCTCCTTGTATGTAAGCTGGATTTTCGCTACAATCAACTTTATTGTGAATGATGTGACGGCAACAGAGAGGAGCTACCGCTAGTATGTATAAGCTGATTGCTATTGATGTGGATGACACGCTGTTAAGCGATAATTTAACGGTATCGGAAGGCACTCGCGAGGCGATGGCCTCTGCAATCGAGATGGGCGTGATGGTAACCTTGGCTACCGGCCGCATGTTCGCTTCCGCTCAGAAGATTGCGAAAGGCATTAATCTTAATGTACCTATTATTACGTATCAAGGTGCTCTCGTCAAAACGCTGCTGGATGGAGAAGTGTTGTACGAGCGTTCCGTGCCAGCGGATGCGGCGAAGGAGCTCTATGAATACAGCAAGGAAAATGGCCTCCATCTTCAGTCTTATGTGAATGACGAGCTGTATGGCACGGAGGAAAATGACCGTATTAAAGCCTACTCCAAGCTATCGAATATTCCTTATTTGATTGAACCGGACTTTGACAAGCTGATCAATCAGCCGACCAACAAGATGCTGATGATTGACGACCCTGATCGTCTTGATGAGATTGCGATTGAACTGCAAGCGCTGATTGGCGACCGGGTTCATATTACGAAGTCGAAAGCCCACTATCTGGAGTTTATGCACAAAGAGGGTACGAAGGGTCACGCGCTAAAATATATGGCGGGGCATATCGGATGTACGCTGGAGGAGACGATTGCGGTCGGCGACGCATGGAACGACCGTGAGATGATCCAAGCTGCCGGTCTCGGCGTCGCGATGGGCAATGCCGTACCGATGCTGAAGGAAATGGCTGATTATGTGACGTCCTCCAACAATGAAGAAGGCGTCAAGCATGTGATCGAGAAATTTATATTAAACCGCTAACGAATATAACAACAAGGGGCCCTGCGGTTGATGCCGCAGGGCCCCTTGCGCAAGGAGGGATAATGATGAGCGCTGCATGTCCGCTCTGTGGCGGCGGCAACTCCTGCGCCGCGCTGCTGGAAGAAAATCCTCGCGATTGCTGGTGCTTTCACGCCGCTATTCCGAAGGAGCTGCTGGCCCGCATTCCAGAAGAAGCGCGCGGCAAATCTTGCGTATGCGAGAACTGCGTCCGCGCTTACCAGGTTGAAGCAGCTAAGATGTGACTAGCTGACGTTCCTCCTTTGTCTGAATCTCGGGCAGGGAGGACGGCATCCTGATGATGCGGTCACATAAAGCCGCCGCATCTTCGTGATCATGCGTCACTAATATGGACGTTATGCCGGACAGATGGAGCAATTCCTTCAATTCCTCCCGAATGCGGCTCTTCAAATCCGCATCCAGATTGCTGAAGGGCTCATCCATAAGCAGCAGCTTGGGACTGGGCGCCAATGCCCTGGCGAACGCAACGCGCTGCTGCTGGCCGCCGCTAAGCTCATGAGGATAGCGGCGGCCGTAATCCGCCAGCTTCACCAGTTCCAGCATATCGGCTACACGGTCCTTCCGCTGGCCCCGCCCTAATCCGCGCAAGCCAAAGGCGATATTTTGACTAACGGTCATATGCGGGAATAAGGCATAGTCCTGGAACACCATTCCGACGCCGCGTCTCTCCGGCTGGACAAAGCTATGAGGGTTGACCATTACTGCTCCCTGAATGATGATCTCGCCCTGCTTCGGCATCTCAAGTCCTGCTATAAGTCTGAGCAGCGTACTCTTGCCGCTTCCGCTCTGACCGAGCAAGCCAACCACCTCTCCCTGCTCCATCTCCAGTGAAAAGTTCGACAGTACATTAGAGGTAGTCCCCGGATAGGCATATGATAATCCTTTGATCGTTACGAAAGACATTATCCCTTCCCCCTCCTTCCCATCCATTGATAAAGGCACACCGATACGAACCCAAGCGAAATAATGATTAAGGAAGGAATAGCCGCCTGATGAATCTGCTCGTCGCTGGCGTATTGATAAGCTTTGGTAGCAAGCGTATCAAAGTTGAACGGTCTGAGAAGCAGCGTCAGCGGCAGCTCCTTCACGATTTCCAAAAACGCCAGGATGGCGCCGGTCAGTACAGCTCCTCTAATCAGCGGCAGCTCCACCTTAAAAAACGTAGCAGTCATGCCATAACCCAGCATTCTCGATGCTTCAGAATAGCGGTCGCCAATCCGGTCATAACCTGCGTCTACCGCGTTAAAGCCAACAGCCAGGAAGCGAATGATATACGCAAATACAAGCATGATAAGCGACATGCTGAGCACCAGCTTATTGGTACCAAGACCCATCGCCTCATAGAGGCCCGCAAGCCTCTTGTCTATGGATAAAAAAACAGCCAGCACTCCGATTGAAAGCACCGCTCCCGGTATGGAATAGCCCATTGAGAGCAGCTTGCTGCTAACCAGCGTAAAGGTGGATCGCCAAGTGCGGCCAGCGTTCGCGGCAATCACGGCCACTACCATAAGAAGGGCCACCGCCACCGCAGAGACGAACAGCGTATTGCCAATCATTCGAAAAAATCGGTCATTCCATACATCCTCATAAGTCCATACAGCCCATACTGCCAATTGGGCAACCGGAATAAAAAAAGACAGCATCGCGATGACCATGCCGCAAGTCGCGGCTATAACTCCTGGTACCCGGCCAAGGCGCATTCTGCGAAGCGGAGTGCTCCGGTTAACCGGCAAATGGTATCTTCTTCGTCTGCGCAGCCATCTCTCGGCAATAAAGAGTCCGATAATCAGACTCATCAGAAGCCCTGACAGCCTAATGGCGGAGTCTACATCGTACATGCCGAACCAGGTTTTGAAGATGGCCGTCGTAAATGTAGAGATGCCGAAATGTTTGGATACCCCGTAATCATTCAGCACTTCGAAGGCGACCAGACTGGCGCCGCCCACTATCGCTCCTTGCGACAACGGCAGTACCACTCTAAAGAAATTCGAGACGGGATGTCCTCCGAGCAGGCGTGCATTTTCGATAAAAGAGGCGCTGTGCTTCTCCAGAAATGTTCGAGTGATCAAGTAGACGTATGGAAAAAGAAATAAGGAGAAGATCACTATGGCGCCCTTCATCGACATGATGTTGAAGTAACGCTGGTCTACGGTCCAGCCCAGTGTATTGCGCATAAAGGCCTGCACGCTGCCCGTATAGCTCAGCATGGAGCCATAGGTATAAGCCGCTATGTAAGGCGGAATCGCAAGCGGCAATACAAAGGCAAACGATAAAAATCTGCGCAGAGGAAAATCGTAGGCTGTCGTCAACCATGCCAGAACCACACCTACAATGACGGTCACTGCAACGGTTCCTCCTGCAAGCAGCAGCGATTCCACCGCGTAATCCAGGAGCATATACTCCCGGATGTGCGCCCAGTTCTCATTGGGCTTCCCCAGCAGACCCGTTAAAATATAAAGAGACGGAAGCAGGGCTGTGAGAGCCCCGATTCCGCTTATAATAACCCATCCGTTCAGCTTATGTCTGATCTTGCCCGGCACCAAAAATTTCATGCGCTTATTTCCAGGCAGCTTTGTTCAACAGCTCGGTCGCCTTTTTGTTATGCACGCCTAATTGGGCGTAGTCGATGCTTTGCTTTTTAAATTCGCCCCAGCCTTTAAGAAGCTCCGGCAGTTCAGCAGTTGGATTTGTTGGGAATTCGAAGCTGCCGTTTGTCAGCATTTCCTGCCCCTCTTTGCTAGTCATGTATTCGATCAGTTTAAGCGCATTATCCTTATTTTTTGCATGCGCCGCGAGACCGATGCCGCTAATGTTCAGATGTGTGCCTGTCGTCTCCTGATTAGGGAAGAAGATACCCACATTCTCCGCGACCTTCACTTCTTCCGCATCCTTGGAATGAAGCATTTGACCAACATAATACGTATTCATGATCGCAACATCGCCGATGCCCGCCACAATCGCCTTCGCTTGGTCACGATCCCCGCCTTCCGGATCACGAGAGAAATTCGCAACGATCCCCTTCGACCACTCCAGCGTCTGCTCCTCGCCATTGAGTTCAATTAGTGACGCGACAAGCGACTGATTGTACAAGTTCGAGGAGGAACGTGCCAACACTTTGCCCTTCCACTTCTCATCCGTAAGAGCCTCGTAAGTAGAGAGCTGATCCGGCGTGACCCGATCCTTCGCATACACGATGACACGTGCGCGGGAAGCGAGCGCCACCCAATGGTTTTCTTTTTCTCTAAGCTCAGCAGGCACGTTGCCGTTGATCGTCTCCGATTCGATCGGCTGCAGTACGCCGCTTTCCTTCGCATAGTTCAGCACACCGCCGTCCACCGTAATGAACAAATCCGCTTCCGAGCTTTCCCCTTCGCGTTTCATACGCTCTACAAGTTCCTCTGCCGTTCCTTTGATCTCGTTGACCGTAATACCTGTTTTCTTCTCAAACTCATCGAACATCGCAAAGTCTATATCATAGTGCCGAGCCGTAAATACGTTGACAACCCCGCTTCCTTTGGATGAGCCCTCTGTATCGTTCTTCTTGCTTCCGCCATTGCTCGCGCACCCTGTCAAGATAAGCACGACCGCCAAGGCAGCCAACAGCGATTTGACTATGTACTTCTTCTTCATTGTTTTTCTCCCTCTCATTTCCGCTCTCATTCTTGTTGATAATGAATATCATTACCACGATTGTCATTGTAACGGATGAAAATGAGAAAATGCTGTGAAAACGAAAAAAAGTGCAATTCCATTAATCCTTCTCTGGAAGGATAGGGATCATCAAGGTTGCAACCGTACCGCCATCAGGATGATTGGCCAAGGAAATCGCGCCTCCAACGCTTTGCATCATTCGCTTGGCAATCGACAAACCCAGCCCATAGCCATGACTGCTACCGCTTCTTGACTTGTCTGCCTGATAGAAGCGATCCCATATGAATGGCAGATCCTTATCCTGGATGCCGATGCCCTTATCCACAATCGAAATAACCGCCTCTTCTCCATGCAACTCCGCGTACACGGACACTTCCTGACAATGGCCCGAATACTTCACCGCATTGTCCAATACGATGCGAAGAACTCCCTCCAGATGGCTGTCGCTAATCGCAAGCGATACCCCTTCCATAGCCTCTGCCTCCAGCTTGAAAGTGAACGAAGGATGCGCAATCCCCATCTTGCCAGCAACGGAGGATAATAACTCCACTGGCGTCTCGCAACGCATATCGGCAACGCTCGGCTCCAGCTTCTCTGCCCGGGAGAGAGTGAGCAGCTCTTCCACCAGCTTTTTCAGCCTGGACAATTCCTCCATCGATATCCGAAGCGATTCATCGAGCACCTCTGGATTATGCTTTCCCCACCTCTGAAGGAGCGCCAAATGACCCTCCAAAACGGCAATTGGTGTTCTGAGCTCATGTGAGGCATCCTCAACAAATTGCTTCTGCTGCAGAAATGATCGCTCAACCTCATCCATCATCTCGTTAAACATCATTTTCAGCGCAGAGATATCATCCTTGGCGACAACAGGCGTCATTCTCTCCTGAAGCCCATTTTGCTTCACCTTGCGAATGGTTTCGTTCATCGATCGCAGCGGCTTGATCAATTGCCGGGCAACCAGTCTCCCGCCCAATACACTGACCATAATGGCAACCAGACAGCAAATGATCATAATGCGATAGAAAGCTGCAATCAGTTGTTCCATATCTTCCACGCTGCGGGCAATCTCCACCGTACCCTGGAAATCAAAGATTGTAATTGGACTTCGGCTTATAAGCATGCCGTCAGCATAATGAGTGCCCATCCGACTATCAGGCATCAAGTCAGCCTGCACGACAGCCGGCGGCATATTATCAGCCGTGACGATGAGCGGAACTCCGCCATCGGTCAATATCCGTATCATCCCGTCTCGTCTATTAGCCCGCTCCAAGTAATGGCGAATATCGGTATGATCACCTTCCCCGATTCGCACTTCCTTAGACAGAAGCAGGTTGAGCAGCTCCTTCATATCCTGCTCCATGCGACGCTGCTCCTGCCCCGCCATCCATTTATCTACAAATACGAATTGAATCAGATTACTAGTTGCGAACAGGGCACATAACAGCAGAGATGCCCATATCGTCAGCTTCCAATGGATCGGAACTCGCGAATAGAATTGTCCGATTCTGCTCATTTCCGCATCACATAGCCGATGCCGCGAATGGTCTCGATATAGCTGGCCGCTCCGGGCGCATCGATCTTATTACGCAGATATCGCACATAGACATCGACCACATTGGTATCCACGGCCGCGTCATAGCCCCATACGCTATCGAGCAACGTTTCTCTCGGCATAACTCGGTTGACATTTTTCATAAACGTCTCCAACAGAGCAAATTCCCGCTTCGTCAGCTCCAAGTGCTCCGCGCCTCTGCTTACCACTCGAGAAGCGGGATCCAATCTAAGCTCTCCGCAGCTTAGCCGAGACTCCGGCTCTCCCTCCGCCTGCTGCTGTCTGCGGAAGACGACTCTGATTCTGGCTAGCAGCTCTTCAATGGCGAATGGCTTCGCGATATAATCATCGGCCCCGTTGTCCAGTCCCGATACACGGTCCGTTACACTATCACGGGCAGTAATCATCAAAATCGGCACCTGTTTATACGCTCGTATGGCCTTGCATACCTCTATCCCGTCCATCCCCGGCAGCATCAGATCAAGCAAAATCAAATCCCAATGCTCGCCCAGCGCAAGACGAGAACCCGTCACGCCTTCAAAAGCTACCGTCACATCAAAGCCTTCATGACGAAGCTCCAGCTCCACGAATCTGGCCAGATTCGCTTCATCTTCGATAAGCAGAATTCGCTTCAACCGTTATTCCTCCCCTGCTGCGCACGCTCGGCGCCGCTTCTTGTCCCCTATTCTATTTGATAATAATTTTCATTGTCAATCGTTTGCGATCATCGGACCTGCATTCAATTGTATACAAAGCAAAAAAACTTCCAACGGCAGTGATCCTGCCTGGAAGTTCTTTCATTCCTTAATGAACTGAATACCTTACGATACCGCCTTAGAATCGCGCTTGCATTCGCCGCTTTCGCATTCCTTGTAGTTGCCCGTAAAGTCAAGTCGGTGATCCAATACTTTGAAGCCGTATTCCCGCTCCAGCCGCTCTTCCAAGTCCGTCAGCCAATCTTCCTTGATTTCCTCAAGCGCTCCGCACTTCTGGCATATCAGGTGATGATGCATATGCTCATGGTCTTCCCCGCGCAGGTCGAAGCGGGCAACGCCGTCGCCAAAGTTCATCTTCGCTACAATCTGCAGCTCAGCCAGCAGCTCAAGTGTCCGGTAGACCGTTGCAAGTCCGATCTCCGGGAATTTTTCCTTTACAAGCATATAAACATCTTCCGCGCTCAGATGCTCCTGCTCATTCTCCAGAAGAACCCGCACTATAATTTCACGCTGGGTCGTCAGCTTATAACTGTTTTCCATTAAGCTTCGTTTGATTTTATCTATCTCAGCCGAAACGTTCATCTCTTCGCACCTCCAATGATGGTATCACACACGATCTATAGAAGGCCCGCCGAATTAAGGCAGGCACCAGATATTTAGAATTATTCTAATCTAATGGTATTCGATTTTGTTCAAGAATGCAATATCCGATTGTATGCCTTTTCTCTTCGACGCTCTCCTATTATTCGAGTTTATCCATCAAATCCCTTCTTTCGTCAGAAAAAAAAGAAGCTGTCGCCAAAATTGCGACATGCTTCCCCTTCAGAAACCGCGTTAAATATCAGCCAAAACTTGATACCATACGCCTTTTTTGGAATATAACAGCTGGCGAACCTCGCTCCAACCGCCCAAGTAGTCAATATCGAACAGCCCTTCCGGCGTGACGAACTTCTCCTTCGATTCCTCGGCTATTGCTTCATGGCTTGGGCGGAAGCCATGTCTAACGAATAGGCGCTGCGCCTCCTCGCTGTGCAGATAGTCAACGAACGCCTCCGCCACCTCGCGAGTGCCATGGCGATCCACGTTTTTATCTACGACAGCTGCGGGATTTTCAATCAGAATTGTATCCTTCGGAATGACGATATCATAGGCAATGCCCTTCTGAATGCGGGCGATCAGCTCGTTCTCATATGTCACAATGGCATCGCCAACTCCGTATTCGAAGGCAGCCATGGAAGCTCTTCCGCTCTTGTCCAGCGACTCCACATTGCGATGGACTGCCTTCAGAAACGTCTTGGCATAATCCACAGACTTCTCGCCGGTCTCCGCCTCCGCACGCTTCAGTCCAGCTCCATATATGGCATTAATATCCCACTGGGCACCGCCTGAGGTTTTGGGATTCGGATAAAGTACCTTCACCCCGTCACGCGCAAGATCCGCCCAGTCCTGAATACCAAGCGGATTGCCCGGACGTGTGCCGAGCACCACGATCGAACGAGTAATCATGCCCTCGTTGCTGCGATCACGCCAATTATGCGTAAGAAGTCCCGCATCCGATATTTTATCCAGATCGCCTTCCATCGCAAGCACCGCGACATCGGCCTCAAAGCCGCCAGCAATGGCTCTGGCCTGTGTGCCGGATGCCTCATACGATTCCTGGAACGTTACGCGCTGGCCCGTCTTCTGCTGCCAATATTGCTGAAACTCCGGCAATAGTTCCCTAAAGGCATCCTTCACGACAGAATATGCGCCAATAACGAGCGTCACATCGCCTTCGGCTGCAGGCTGGCTGACCGCAGGAGCTTCTTGCTTCGCACACCCTGCGGCTGATATTAGCGTTATGGAGGCCAACAACGCAAGCAACAGATACTTTACGAGAGCTGGATTACGTATCATAAGGACAACACTCTTTCCGCAACTAGGCTTCATTAGATGTGAATCGGCATGGGATCTACTTTGAGCGGATTTTCCAGAATCCAGCTCTTATTATCATTGAACAGATAGGCGCGGTGCACAAGCACGCTCACCTCTTCGCCTGGATGAAGCACTTCCTTCTCGAGTGACCGGTATGTGATCAGCTTTGTGTTGCCGATCGCAAGCTCGACCATCCACTCACTGCCACGGAAGTGGAGATGCTTCACGACAGCTGGCATCGAAGCGGAAGCCAGCTTGATCTCGCCTGTCTTGCCAAGCTCGATATATTCGGGGCGAATAAGCGCCTTCGTGCCGAGAACATTCGAGGCATCCTCGAAGCCCCGAAGCTCGGACAGGTCATCGACAATGGACGACTCTCCGATAAAGCTGGCGACAAAAGGCGTCTCCGGACTTTTGTAGATATCCCATGGGCTGCCCTTCTGCTCCAGACGGCCCTTGCTAATAATCATAATTTCATCAGCGACTTCAATCGCCTCATCCTGGTCATGCGTGACGAAGATCGAAGTAATGCCTAGGCGCTCGATCATGTCCTTCAGCCATGTCCGCAGCTCCGTACGAATCTTGGCGTCGATCGCCGCGAACGGCTCGTCGAGCAGCAGCAGCTGCGGCTCCGGAGCAAGCGCTCTGGCGAACGCGACGCGCTGGCGTTGACCGCCGGAGAGCTGGTGAGCATAACGATGCTCAAAGCCCTTAAGCCCCGTGAGTTCAACCAGATACATGACTCGCTCGCGAATTTGCTCTTTAGTCTGCTTCTTTACTTTTAGCCCGAAAGCGATGTTGTCATACACTGTCATATGCTTGAACAGCGCATAGTTCTGGAAGACAAAACCGATGCCCCGCTCCTGCGGAGGCAGATCATTAACCCGTTGGCCATGGAAGACGATATCCCCCGAAGTGGGTGTCTCCAGACCTGCCAGCATACGAAGGATAGACGTCTTGCCGCCGCCGCTCGGACCAAGCAAGCCGATCAGCTTGCCCTTCTCAATATCGAAGCTTACATCCCTGACCGCATGAAAATCGCCAAAGCTTTTGTTTAAGTTGCGAACCTCGATATGCATCTCCTAATGCACTTCCTTTCGTTTTTTGGCCCATTCCATCAGAAGCAGCAGGCCTACGGAGAAAGCCGCAAGCACAAGCGCAATTCCGTTGGCGGCCACTACGTTGAAATTCTCGACGTCCTGATAGACGAGCGTCGTAGCGGTCTGTGTCTTGTTCATGATATTGCCCGAGACCACTAGCACCGCCCCGAACTCGCCCAGCGACCTCGCAACCGTCAGTACGACACCGTAGATGACACCCCAGCGAATGGACGGCCATGTCACCTTCCAGAACGTATACCACGAATATGCGCCTAGCGTCGACGCCGCTTCTTCCTGCTGAGCGCCGATTTCCTGCAGCACCGGCATCACTTCACGCACCATGATCGGGAAGGTCACGAACAACGTGGCCAGAATCATGCCGGGCAGAGCGTACACAATCTTGAAACCGGCATCCTCGAACAAAGCACCCATTACGGTCTGAGGACCAAGCAATAGGACAATCATTAATCCGCCGATCACCGGCGATACAGCAAATGGCAAGTCGACGATGCTGTTCAGCAGCCGCTTCATCCTCGGACCGATCCATTGTGCCCTCACCAGATATAGCGCGAGCATAACGCCGAATCCTGTGTTGAGTAGAGTAACGACAACTACAATGATGCCTGTCATCATAAGCGCATGCAGCGCTTCAGGGCGCATAAGCCCGTCTATTAAACCCTGTGCCCCATTCTCCCAAGCGCCTAATAAAATCTTCACTAACGGGCCAATAAGCAGCAGGGCAAATACCAAATACGTAAGCCCTATCCACGTTCTTCTTATCGTCATATGCCGCTCCTCCTAGCTTGCAGGAGATTGACCAGCCATAAGATAAGGAATGACAGGGTAAGCAGCATGACCGATACGGCAGCCGCGCCTTGCGCATTATTGCTTTCGATTTCTCCGAAAATATAGACCGATGCTACTAACGTCTTCCCCGGAATATTGCCGGCGATAAGCACGACAGCGCCGAATTCGGCCAATCCTCTGGAGAAAGCCAGCATAGCTCCGCTCAGAATGCCAGGCAGCATAGTGGGCAGAATGACGCTGAAAAACGTCTTCGCCTTGGATGCGCCAAGCGTATAGGAAGCCTCTTCCTCTGACTTGTCGAGCTCCTCCAGCAGCGGCTGGATAGCGCGAATGACAAAAGGAAAAGTAACAAATAGCATCGCGATGACGATAGCCGGCTCATGAAATACAATCTCGATGCCAACCGATGCTGCCAGTGAGCCTATCAAACTGTTAGGCCCCAGAAGCAGAAGGATAAGCAATCCCCCTACAGCGGTAGGCAAAGCAAACGGCAAATCAACCAGACTGTTCAGAAAGCTCCTGCCGGGAAAACGATAACGAATGAGCACCCAGCCGATCATCGTGCCAAGAACCATGTTGATTAAGGTCGCGATGACAGCCAGCTTCAGGGTAAGAAGCACAGCCTTCCATGCCAGCGGATCGGAGACGCTGTCCCAGAACGGCATCCAGCCGAGCGATAAGGACTGCGTATATATGCCGAAGATGGGCAATACAATGAGACAGAAGAAATAAAGAATAATCGTTGTTCGAAACCCGAAACTCCATCCTCTTCCACGAAACATGGTATTCAAAATAACGAAACCTCCAGACCATCGGCTCGAGCCGCAGGTGTTGAAACTGCCTAACTGCACAATTCCTATTAACTTACTAGGTATTAATAATGTAGCATTCACCGGAAAAGGATGTCAATGGTTATTTAAGAAAAAATGATAAATTCGATAGCCTTTATTTATACCTATTTATGTAAAGCAAGAAAAGCCATGACCACTGCAACTCTCTGCAGCGGTCATGGCTCTCTCCTTTTCATTACTTACATATATTGTACGTTGACTGGCGTTCTTGTTTTGGCCGATTCCATAATCGCCAGGATGACCATTGTTGTATTGAACCCATCTTCCATCGTGACGAAGAACGGCTCGCCTGTAATCAGCTGATCAACAAAGTGGCGAATACTCTCGTAGGCAAATCCTTTCGGCTTGCCGTGAATGAAGTGGCGCACCAGCATATCCGGCCGATCGGCCTTCGTCTCCGTGAACCGCTCCATCATCTGGCTGTGTGTCGGATCAATATTGAACATGCCTTTCGTACCGGTAATGTTCAGCTTCATATCGTTGACATTCGGATTCGAATTTGGTGTAATCCAGCCATTCTCCATCGTAGCGATGCCGCCGCCGCGGAATTCCAGAATCGTCTGGTAGATATCGACTGTATCCACGCCCTCTTGCTTCAGCACGCCTTCTCTGGATACGGCATATACCCGCTCCACCTCATCATTGAACAGCCAGCGCAATACATCGACGCTGTGATAGCCAAGGAACCAAAGAATCGAAGACTTCGCTGCCCAAGGCAGCAGATCGGTAGCGACCCACTTAATATCGTTCAGACGGTAATACGCGCTATAAGGCTCGCCAATCTCTCCATCCACAATCGATTGCTTCGGAATCGCGAATAACGGACTCCAACGACTATGAAGATCCACCATCATGCGCACCCCATTGCGCTCCACCGCCTCGACAATCTCCAGCGCTTCTTCGCGTGTCGTCGTCAGCGGCTTCTCAATAATGAAGTGTTTGCCAGCATTGGCGCTATCCACAGCGATACGGGTATGGGCGAAGTCCGGCGTTACAATCGCAACAGCATCGATATCACCGTGCTCCAGCATCTCTCTATGATCCGTGAAGATACCGGATTCCGGGATGTTGAACTTTGCCGCAAGCGCTGCGGCACGTTCCCTGTTCATATCGCAGATCGCCGTCACTTCGGCTCCCGGATGATCATTGTAAATGTAAGCATGCGTCTCTCCCCAGGTTCCTGCTCCAACAATACCCATTCTGATTTTTGTCATCTGTGTCATCGCCCTTCGTTCGTCAGTTGGTACTCTAGTCAAATAGTTTCGCTAGTCATAATTGAAGCTATTATTTCACACCTTATTTCACACCGCCGAAAGTAAGGCCGCGGATCATATATTTCTGCACGATCATCGCAAATAGCAATACCGGCAAAATCGTCACAATACCGATCGCAGACATCTCGCCCCATACAACACCGCTCACGGACAGGAACAAGGTCACTGTCGTCGGCAGCGTGCTTGCATCGGAGCTTGTCAGGAAGAGCGCGAATACGAATTCGTTCCATGAGTTGATAATGCAGAAGATCGATGTTGCAATCAGCCCCGGCGTTGCCAGCGGCAATATAATGCGCATGAACACTTGGAACCTTGACGCCCCATCCACAAAAGCCGCTTCCTCCAGCGCAACCGGAATTTCCTCGAAGAAGCTTCGCATCATCCAGATTGTGAATGGAATGTTGAACAGCATGTAGCAAATGATGAGCACAAAGTGCGTATCCAGAATACCCAGCAGGCTCGCCATGACAAAGATCGGAATGACCGATGCCATCGGCGGCAGCATCCGCAGGCTCAGTACCCAGAATGCACGATTCTCCTTCTTCTTGAATTCGAATCTTGCAAATCCATATGCCGCCAGTCCGCCGATAAAGATTGAAATGAAGGTCGTCAGCAGGACGACAATAGAGCTGTTTTTCAAATAATCGAGCGCATGCCGGTTCTCAAATATATTTTTGTAGTTCTCGAAGGTCGGTGAAAAAATCCATATGCTCGGGTCATACGTCTGCGTCCCCGTCTTCAAGCTAATGATGAACATCCAGATGAACGGAAAGATGCAGCCTACAGATACTAGAAGAAGAAGAACAGCCGTCACCACCGTCAGCTTTTTATTCCCTAGCGGATTCATCCCTTATTCTCCACTCCTTTCCGATAGAGCCTGATCAGAATCATGCTGATCACGGTCGTCAGTATAAGCAGTACGACCGATACGGCAGCCGAACGTCCGATCCAGCCCGTTCCTGCAAAGCCAAGCCTGTAGATATGAAGGCTCAGAAACTCGGTAGAGCTGCCCGGACCGCCCTGTGTGAGCGAATACGGAATATCAAACATCTTCAGCGAGTCAATCGCCCGGAAAATAACCGCCAGCAAAATCATCGGCCATAGGAGCGGCAGCGTTATATTGCGGAAGATTTGCAGCTTGCCCGCACCGTCAATGGAAGCCGCCTCATAGGGATCGGTCGGCAGCGAGCGCATGCCCGCATAGATGATCAGCGCCACGAACGGCGTGTTCTGCCAGATGTCGACGAGCAGCGTTGACCAGAATGCATTCTCCCCCGAGAGCCAGATCACTTTGCCGCCAAAAAACTGCAAGAAGTAGTTGAGCACGCCATACTCCGCGTTCATCATCAGCTTCCATACTTGGCCGGTAATGCTTGGCGTCATCGCCAACGGCACGATCATGCAGGCAAAGACGAGAAACTTGAATTTGAATTCCCGGTCCAGCAGCACTGCCAGCCAGAAGCCGAGCGCGAGCTGAATGACGGTCGCCAGAAGCATAAAGCCGAGGCTGATGCCGACCGAGTACCAGAATTCGGCATCTTTGCCGGTGAACAATCGGATATAGTTTTCAAGACCAACGAAATCGAAGGTCGGATAGCCAAGCTCGTAGTTGGTCACGCTTAGCCCATACAGAAATATAGTCGGAATAATCGTCAGCGCGCCAAGGATAATGATTGCGGGCATAATGTAAATCAAATGAGGCCGTTTCTGAAAATAAGTGCGAATCATAGATGCCACCTTCCTTGCTAATGAACTGGCCGGACTGCCTCCCAGCGCGGTCCGGCCGCCAGTTCCGTTACTGCGTTATATCTTCAAGCTCTGTCTGCGCTTTGGCTGCCGCATCTTGTACCGTCATCTCTCCGAACATCGCCGCACTGATATAGTAGCCGACACGGTCCAGAATTTGTCCCAGCTTCTCATGAGGAGGAATCCAGGAGATTCCCTTCTCTACCAGCACGTTCGCATCGTTCAGTGCCGCCAGTTGTACCGGATAGGACGGATCAGCCGCTACCAGCTCTTCGTTTTCGTAGATCGACGTTCTGACCGGTACCCCGCCGCCGTCAACGTACGCCTTTGCATTAACTTTGCTGTTCATATACACGATGAATGCCCATGCTGCATCTTTCTTTTTCGATTGCGACGAGATCGACATGTTCCAGCCTGCAAGCGCACTTGCCTTACCTCCAGGACCTTCCGGCGTTGGCGCAAAACCAACTTTGTCATACACTTGCGAGCTTGCCGGATCCAAAATCCGCTTCGCCAGCGCAGTTGCGTCCAGCCACATCGCTGTTTTGCCTGTCATGAAGGCCGACAAGGCTTCCTCATGCGTATAAGAAACAACGTCCTTCGGTGCATTTTTCAGCAAGTCCACGTAAAATTGGAATGCTTCAATCGTCTTGGGATCGGTCATCGTCACTTCGCCCGTCTGCTGATTGAGGAAGCCGCCGCCGAAGTTGTACATAATGGTCATCAAGCCCGATGCTGCGTGAACGCCGCGCTGCGCTCTCATGGACACGCCGTACAAGCCGTCTTCTTTGCCGTTAAAAAATTGGGCCAGCTCCAAGTACTCATCCATTGTTGTCGGCGGCTGTTTGCCGTACTTGTCGAACAAGTCCTTCCGGTATGCGATGAAGCGTGTCTCGCCTGCCGTCGGGATGCCGTATACGCTGCCGTCATATTTGCTGATACCGTTGCGGTAAGCCGGTACGATATCTTCATAGTCGAACCATGCTGGCGTCTTGTTCTCATCGGAGAGATATGCGTCCAGCGGCTCAGTAACCTTTTTGGCACCGTATTCGCTCATCCAGAAGCCATCGACCATCAGAACATCGTAGCTGCCGGTTTTGCCTGTGAAATCAAGCAGCTGCTTGTTCTTGAGATAAGTCTCCTCCATCACTTCCCACTTCACTTTGATGCCGGTCAGTTTCTCGAAGTCGCTGGTCAGCTTCTGGAAGGATTCCGTGGAGGGATGGCTCGCAAAAGCGAGATTCAGCGTATCCCCGCCGTATTGACTCTTGATCGTCTCACCCCAAGCCTCCAGCGTATCCGTTGCACCGCTTGGCGTTCCTCCGTTGCCGCCATTGCCTTCACTACCATTCCCTTTGCCCGTTCCATTGCCCCCATTGCCTGCTCCGCATGCGGAGATCATCGCGACGAGCAAAACCACCGCCACGATTTGAGTCCATTTTTTCAACATTGCCTGACACTCCTCTGTCTTTGATTTGTGTAAGCTAACTTAACGTCCTATACCGTAATTTTCTTTGTTCCCGGTAGGGATAGTACAAATAATAGACCGATAAAGCGGTTTCAACAATGTATTGGAACGTCCGCTCTTGTCCTCAGAAAACTAAACTAAGCTTTTTAAACAAAAAACAAACCTTCATGTGAAGGTTCGTTACACTTGACTGCTATTTTTCTCTTTATATTCCAGCGGCGATACGCCATAATATTTTTTGAAGATTTTCGAGAAGTAGGGGTAATCGTTGAAGCCGCATTGCTCCGCAATCAGATTGATTTTCGCGCTTTCCTCCCGCAGCAGCAACTCCCTGGCCTTCTCCAAACGATACTCGCTTATATATTGGGTAATGGGCTTCTTCATAACCTCACGGAATATTTTGCTCAAATAAGCTGTGCTTAAACCGCCATGCTCCGCAATAACGGTCAAATTCAGGGATGCATCGCCATACTGACGGCCAATTAGCGCAATGGCTTCCTCCACGACGCGCTTGTTGCGGGGCGCCCGGCTGTCAGCTACAACGCTTATGATCTCCGACATGTAGTCCTTCCAATTTCGAAGCAAATCCTCCAATGCGGAAGCAGGCCTGGAAGCGGGATTGATATCCTCTCCTGCCGAACGCTTGTGTACAAGCAGCAGCTCCGCCCGAAAAGCCAGCCCTAAGTGGCCCATAATCCGCTTCATCTCCAGCAGAGAATAATCTCCCTCTTGCAGATGTGCGCCCCAAGCGTCGATCAGTGCATCGCATTCTGTTTTGTTTTCAGCCATGACGCTTTTGACAAGCATCGCGACGGTGTCCTTCATCATGCGAATGCTGGCCGCATCCATGCTTGCCATCCACTTCGAGGGATCGTTCAGCAGGACGCGCGAGATAACCTCCTGCAGCATCTCCGCCGTTACCGGCTTGAGCAAGTAGTCAGATACTTGATGCCGCAGCGCTTGCTGCACATATTGGAATTCCGCATATCCGCTCAGTACCACGATTGCCATATCCGGATGCCGCTCCCGTACTCTGGCAATTAGCTGCAGCCCATCCATCACTGGCATCTGGATGTCGGTGAGAATCATGTCCGGCTTGCTGAGGCCAATGCCCATCAACGCTTCTTCGCCGTTGCGCGCCTCATCAATCTCGATCATGCTGCCGCCGGACTGCTCCAACAGCTTGATAATGCCCCTCCGAATGACGACCTCATCATCCACGATTAATATTTTCATTGCCTTTGCCCTCCTTCGGCAGCTTGATCCGTACGGTCACGCCGCCCGTCATGGATTCCTCCAGCAGCAGCCCGTAACCCTTGCCGTAACGCAATCTGATTCTTTGCTGCACATTCAGCAGCCCGATGCCCCGACTCCGGCTCTCGTCCGACTCCGGCAATTCCTCGTCGTCGCTTTCGAAGAGACGATTCATCGCCTCCATCGCTTGCTCGTCCATTCCCTGTCCGTTGTCCTCGATGTAGAGGGCATACGTCTGTTCATCACAGTCCTCCGCGTAGATTTTCAGATAGTAATCCCGTTCTCCGGCGAACGCATACAGGAAAGCGTTCTCTACAATCGGCTGCAGCGTCAGCTTCACGATCGGATATTGGCCAAACGACTCTAGCCCATCCATATCGATCTCAATATCGGGATAGCGCTCCCGCTGGATGTCCAGATACGTCTTCACATGCTCAATCTCCGTCCGCAGCTCCACCTCCGCCTTCGGATTATCAATCGTGTAGCGGAAGAAATCCGCCATCGCCCTGCTCATCCGGCTGATCGGCGGCGCGTCATGGAGAATGGCTTGGCAATTGATCACCTCAAGCGTGTTATACAGAAAATGCGGGTTGATCTGATGCTGCATCGCGAGCAGCATAGCGTCCTTCTGCTTCATCTCCGCATTGATCTTCTCCATCTCCACCACGTACACTTTGTCGATCATCTCGGACAGATTGGCAAGCATCTTGTTGAAGTTCCGGCCAAGCAGGCCGATCTCATCCGTATACTTGCTGGAAAAGCGGACGTCGAGGTCGCCGATCTCGACCTTCTTCATGAGCTGCAACAGTTTCTTGATCGGCTGAGTCAGCATCCAGGTCAGCAGGAACGACATGACGAGCGTAATGAGTAAAATGACGATAATGACAAGCGGATGAACGATCCGGATCTGCCTTACTTTATCCAGGATCGCCTTTTTATTCGTATAGGCCTGTACCTCGAAGCCGCTGTAGCTCAGCTTGGATTCCGTCTTCAGGTACATCGCATCGCCCGAGCCCGAGCCGTCCGGGAAGGACGAATAGACGATATGTCCCTTCGCGTCCTTCAGCTCAAGCATCAAATCATGGGTTGCGAGCAATCGGAAGGCATCGCTGAACATCTTGCCGTTCAGCCTGACCACCAGCATACCGTCACGTCCGTCCAGATCATATTTGCCCATCATCAGATAAATGGACGTATAGGAACGGTCCTGGTAGAAGAGATGCTCCTTGGTCGGCTTCGACCATACATCCGCATCTTTTGCAAGGAAGTGCTTATACCAGGATTGGTTGCGGTAATGAATATCTGGCACTCGGTCGAGACCCGTATCATGGATGATTGTCTCCTGTCCTTCCTCTCCGTCCTCCTTGATGAACAGAAAGACAGACTCCAGCTCGCTCGAATATTGGGTGCGAAAGGCTTCCAGCTTGTGCTGCAGGCGCTCGCGATCCCATGCGTCTTCGATCTCAACGCTATTTTCCGAATAATAAAAGAAATATTGAACATTTTGAACGACACGCCGAAGCTGATTGTCGAGGTTATAGCCGGCCTGATTAATCGACCTCTGCGTCCGGTCCAGCTCGTTGTCCGTAATCATGTTCTGATAATACTGCTGATAAATATAGACCAGACTGAATACGCCGATAAACGAAACGATCGAGATGGAGATAAAGATTTTCGTAAAAAACCTGCGGTCCATCAGTCTTTTCACAAGCATCTGCACTAGCCGCTTCATGTAAGCCCCTCCAATTCTGAGGTAGATGACAAGCTGTCGGAGCGATAATGCAGGTATTATAGCATGTTCCTTGGGGGAAATGTCACGCCGCATGCAAAAGAGGCTGTTCCGAGATCAATGAAATCGACCTCAGAACAGCCCCATAGGGGTTGAACTTGCTTAAATTTGCACCAGCATCAGAATAATCGAAGACAATCCGAGACATGTACTCACCAAACAAAGAACAATTAACGCTTGCTTATGGTTCAGGCCTGCACGAAGCAGCCGGTAATGGGCTTGGCTCGCATCCGCCTGGTAGATCGCTTTTCCTTGCAGGAACCGCTTGATGACAACAAAGATGTTGTCAAAGATCGGTACGCCAATCGCAAGAATCGGAATGAACAGAGACAATATCGTTGCCTGCTTGAACGCGCCGTCCAGCGCAATAACCGCCAGCAGGAAGCCGAGGAACGTCGCGCCCGCGTCGCCCATGAATACTTTGGCAGGCGGCTTGTTGAAACGAAGATACGCAAGGGTGACCCCGACCAAAATGATCGCCATCATCGCGGAGTTCGATTGACCCATCGCAAGCGCCACAACGAATAACGTCATGCCGGAGATTGCGGACAGGCCTCCTGCGAGACCGTCCAGGCCGTCAGAGAAGTTGATGACCGTCGTCACACCGAATATCCATAGAATCGTTAGTATAAATTGCAAAATAACCGGGAGCACCACGTATTCACCGGAGAACGGGTTGAAAAACCCCGTAAATACGTTACCCGACAGATACACTAATACGGCTGCCGACACTTGTACGATCATTTTCGGAAGTGCTGGGAAGTCCTTGCCCTTCGTCTTGTACCAGTCGTCGATTGTCCCAATCGTCAGCAGCAGAATGCCGCCGAGGAACAATGCGCCGGTCTCCCAATTTATCTCTCTCTCAATGGCGAGGTAAGTGATAAAGAAACCAATGAATATGGCATAGCTCGCCGTAAGCGGGATGGGCTCCCGATGCAGCTTGCGCTCCAGGTCCTTCCGAGGCTTGTCCACAAAATCAAGCTTGAACGCCAGCCGGCTAAAAGGAGGGATCAACAGGTATACAATAAGAAACGACATCACTAACGCAATAGCATAAAAAATATAAGTCACCACCATTAATCGATATAGATCACGATAATTATACAACCCCTCTAGTAAAATGTCGACTTTTGGTAGAGTAGAATGAAGGGGTGGAAGATTAATATTTTCTAAGCATTGCGGAGAAATCGGCTGATAGGGGGCGTTGCAGCGAGATGTCTGGGGATTTGTCGCTTCTTGGAGCGTTAGAGAGGGAATAAGCGTTTCTGGCGAGGCTATTTCGAGATTTGCGACGATCGAGGGATTAAGTGTTTCTGGTGAGGCTTTTTCGAGATTTGCAAGACCTCACTGAGCAGTAGATTTAAGTCGTTGAGACCGCCTTAAAAGCGTCGTCTCCCGTTATAAAGGGAGATAAGTCGGCCAGACCGCCTTAAAGTGGTCGTTATCCCTCTATAGAGGGGAATAAGTCGTTGAGATCGTCTTAAAAGCGTCGTTCCCCTCTATAAAGGGGAATAAGTCGGCGAGACCGCCTTAAAGTGGTCGCTATCAAATTTGTGGCGTTCGAGGGGAATTAAACGTTTCTGGCGAGGCTATTTCGAGATTTGCTGCGTTCGAGGGATTAAGTGTTTCTGGTGAGGCTTTTCGAGATTTGCAAGACCTCACTGAGCAGTAGGTTTAAGTCGTTGAGACCGCCTTAAAAGCGTCGTCTCCCGTTATAAAGGGAGATAAGTCGGCCAGACCGACTTAAAGTGGTCGTTATCCCCCTATAGAGGGAAATAAGTCGTTGAGATCGTCTTAAAAGCGTCGTTCCCCTCTATAAAGGGAAATAAGTCGGCCAGACCGACTTAAAGTGGTCGTTATCCCTCTATAGAGGGATATAAGTCGTTGAAATCGTCTTAAAAGCGTCGTTCCCCTCTATAAAGGGAAATAAGTCGGCGAGACCGCCTTAAAGTGGTCGCTATCAAATTTGTGGCGTTCGAGGGGAATTAAGCGTTTCTGGCGAGGCTATTTCGGGATTTGCGACGTTCGAGGGTAATTAAGCGTTTCTGGCAACGCTATTTCGGCGCATCTCCAACCATTCCGCACATAAAAAGGCTGTCCCTCAAACTGAACATCCCCCACCAACAGAGCAACACAACAGGCAGCCTATAACACAACTACTGCAGTCGATGGGGAAATGTTCCATTTAAAAAGACAACCCTTAGTATATACCTATCTTATTTAGCATCAGAAAGAAGGCCCATTACTCACCCTCGATATAATACCGCTCCTCGCCTGTGCGGATGACAGCCTGACCTTGCGTGAGATCGGTCATCCACGCGATGAAGGCGTCCGCCTCTGGCACTTCAGGCAAGCACAGGACGATGACCTTGTCAGTGAACTCCGTCTCGCCAAGACGAGTGCGACGGCCGTGAAGCTCGTTCTCCAGCTTCCCGTACCACGTGTAATCGACCTCGACGAACACCTCACGATGAAGGACAAGCTCGATCTCGCCCGCCGCCTCAATGCCTGCGACCGCTCCATCCGTATACGCACGGACGAGTCCTCCCGCGCCCAGCATAATGCCTCCAAAGTAACGAGTAACGACGACTGCGACGTTTTTCAAGCCTTTGTTCTTGATTACCTCAAGAATAGGCTTGCCTGCCGTGCCGCTCGGCTCCCCGTCATCAGAGGCTTTCTGATGCTGGTCGCGCTCGCCGACCATATAAGCGGAGCAGTTATGAGTGGCGGAGCGGTGCAGCCGCTTAATCTCATCGATAAAAGCGACTGCCTCTGCCTCCGTCTCCACAGGCTTCGCATGGCCGATAAAACGGGATCTCTTAATAACAACTTCTGCGTTGGCTTCCGCTCTAACCGTCCTGTATCGATTCAGCATAGGCCGAATACTCCCGGCTGACGCCGATTACAGGCGAGCTTCAAGCTCAGTTTTTTCCTTCTCGAAGCCAGGCTTGCCAAGCAGAGCGAACATGTTCCGCTTGTATGCTTCTACGCCCGGTTGGTCGAACGGATTCACGCCCAGCAGGTAGCCGCTGATACCGCAAGCTTTTTCGAAGAAGTATACTAGGTAGCCGAACGTGTATGGCGTCATGTCTGCGATGTTAACAATCAAGTTCGGAACTTGGCCGTCTGTATGTGCAAGAAGCGTGCCTTCGAACGCTTTTTTGTTTACGAAATCCATTGTTTTTCCTGTCAGGAAGTTCAGTCCGTCAAGGTCGTCTGCATCATGCTGGATCGCAATATGCTCCGCTACTTCGCCCACTTGAATAACCGTTTCGAAAATGTTGCGGTTGCCCTCCTGGATGAATTGGCCCATGGAATGCAGATCCGTCGAGAAGTCAACGGATGCCGGGTAGATGCCTTTGTAATCCTTGCCTTCGCTCTCTCCATACAGCTGCTTCCACCACTCCGATACGAAGTGCAGAGAAGGCTCGTAGTTGACGAGAATTTCTGTTTCTTTGCCTTTGCGATACAAGGCGTTACGTACTGCCGCATATTGGTAAGCTTCATTTTCCGCCAGGTTCGGGTTAGCGTACACTTCAGAAGCATCAGCCGCGCCCTTCATCATAGCGTCAATGTCGATACCCGCTGCTGCGATTGGCAGCAAGCCAACAGCCGTCAGAACGGAATAACGTCCGCCTACGTCGTCCGGGATAATGAAGGACTCGTAGCCTTCCTCGCTCGAAAGCTTTTTCAGAGCGCCTTTCTCTTTGTCCGTTGTTGCGTAGATACGCTTGCGCGCCTCTTCCTTGCCATACTTCTTCTCCAGCTCAGCACGGAAAATACGGAATGCAATCGCAGGCTCCGTCGTTGTGCCGGATTTCGAAATTACGTTGATCGACCAGTCTCTGCCTTCAAGAACCTGCAGCAGGTGCGTCACGTATGTAGAGCTGATGTTGTTGCCCGCAAAAAATACTTGAGGCGTCTTGCGCTGTTCCTTCGACTGCACATTGTAGAACGAATGCGACAGCATCTCGATCGCCGCGCGTGCACCCAGATAGGAACCGCCGATGCCGATAACGATCAGCACTTCGGAGTCGCCTTGAATTTTTTCCGCCGCTTTCTTAATGCGCGCGAACTCTTCTTTATCGTAATTCGCAGGCAGGTCAATCCAGCCCAGGTAATCCGAGCCTGCGCCCGTACCGTTATGAAGCTGGTCATGCGCCAGACGAACTTGATCCGTCAAATAATCGATCTCATGTTGTCCGACGAAGGACAACGCTTTGCTGTAATCGAACTTCACCGTATTGCTCATCGTTATAACTACCTCCCAAAATGTACGAAGCTGCCGCGCTCTAGTGAAGCGCAGCGTTCAACTTTTCATTAAGAATAGCGAATAATCATCGCAAAAACAAGCTTATCGTACGTGAAATCTAGATGAAGACGCGGATTTGCAGCGGCTTAATAATACGGAGATATCATCAAATAGACGATAACGCCCGTCAAACTGACATATAACCAGATCGGCATCGTCCACCGCGCAATCTTGCGGTGCTTCTCCACCTGGCCCGAGACCCCTCTTGCCAGTGAAAGCAATGCCAGCGGAACCACGACAATCGCCAGGACGATATGCGTGAGCAGGATGAACAGATAAATGCTTTTCAGAATGCCTTCTCCGCCGTACTTAGTCGATTCCGTCAAGTAGTGGTACGTGACATAAGACACCAGAAACAATGTTGTCGTCCCGAAAGCCAGTCCGATAAAGGTGCGGTGCATGCGAACATTTTTTTTCAAAATCGCGATCAGGGCAACCACCAACGCCAGGAACGTAAAACTATTGAAAATCGCGTTCAGCAGCGGCAAAATCTTCACGTCGAATCCCACTTCGCCATCATAAGCCGGCAGGAAGAACAAAATGGCCACCAGCGCGACAATAACGACAGTCAGCACAGCGACGATCGGCGTATAGTTTCTTTCTTTCATAGTCGGTACAGTCCTCCTTCATAGGTACACAGAGACAATCGTGTTAGCTATTACTTTAGCCCATTTGACCTGTCGAACACAACGCGAATCAGGCATGGAATGTCACAAAAAACCGACTCTTTCCGATAGACTGCAGCCTAGGCATGGAGAAGGCCGCATCGCACAAGCGACACGGCCCTATTCTTGATTTCAACTTATTCTTAAAGATACGAGCAGCAGTAGTCCGTCACTTCGGCAACTTGAAGCTTGAACTTCGTGTTCGCCGGAACTGTGAACTCACCTTCGCCTTGAATATGACGCCATTCCGTTTCGCCTGGCAGAAGCACTTTCAGGTCGCCTGCGAGAATTTCCATGATCTCGACGCAATCCGTACCGAATTCATAGTCGCCCGGCAGCATGATGCCCAGCGTTTTTTTCGTTCCGTCTGCGAATAGTACCGCACGGCTTGTGACTTTGCCATCAAAATATACGTTAGCTTTCTTGACGACTGTTACATTTTCAAATTGCGACATAATGAAGTTGCTCCTTTATGATATAGAATCAAGATCCAAGAAGCCGCAGATTACAGCAAGGCTTTCACTTTGCTAACGACGTTCTCGACCGTAAAACCGTATTCCTTAATAACGCGGTCCCCAGGAGCGGATGCGCCGAAGCCATTGATCGCAAGAATATCGCCTTGATCGCCCGTGTAGCGCTCCCAGCCGAACGGATGAGCCATCTCGATCGCAAGACGAGCTTTCACTTCCGGCAAAATAACGGAATCGCGGTACGCCTTCGGCTGCTTCTCGAACAGATCCCAGCTTGGCATGCTGATGACGCGAACTTGAATGCCGTCCTCAGCCAGCGCTTTTTGAGCAGCTACTGCCAGTTGAACCTCGGAGCCAGTCGCCAGAATTTGTGCTTGTGGCTTACCATTTGCCGCATCGGATACGACGTAAGCGCCTTTGCGCAATTTGTCGCGCGAGTCGCTAACTGTACCTTCCAGAATAGGCAGGTTCTGACGAGTCAGAACAAGCGCAACCGGATTCGATTGGTTTTCGATCGCATATGCCCAAGCCGCGGACGTCTCGTTCGCATCTGCCGGACGGATGACTGTCAAGCCAGGAATAATACGGATCGAAGCCAATTGCTCGATTGGCTCATGTGTCGGGCCGTCTTCACCAACAGCGATACTGTCATGCGTAAGCACGTAGACAACCGGTTGGTTCATCAGCGCAGCAAGACGAATAGCTGGACGCAAGTAATCTGTAAACACGAAGAACGTACCGCCGAATACTTTGATGCCGCTATGCAAGCTAATACCGTTCATAGCTGCAGCCATACCAAACTCGCGCACGCCGAAGTAAATATTGCGGCCATCGTAGCTGCCTGGCTTGAATTGATCCAGACCCTTCAGATGAGTCATTGTGGAGCTTTCCAGGTCAGCGGAGCCACCTGCCAGGTTCGGCACATTCTTTGCCAGTCCATTCAGCGCATTGCCGGAAGCAACACGTGTGGATACCGGCTTGTCCTCCGTGGAGTAAGTCGGAAGCTCAGCATCCCAGCCTTCTGGAAGCTCGCCGGAGATCGCCAGCTCGAATTGCTTCGCCAGCTCGGAATGAGCTTCTTTGTAAGACGCCAGCAGTGCGTTCCACTCCGCGTTCACCTTTTCGCCTGCGCTTTTCACTTCTGCGAAGTGAGCGCGAACTTCGTCCGGCACATGGAATTGATGCTCTTCGGACCAGCCGTAGAATTGCTTCGTCAGCTTCGTCTCATCCGCGCCAAGCGGCGAGCCGTGAGTACCGCCATGACCGCCTTTGCCGCCTTTGTTCGGGCTGCCGTAACCGATCATTGTCTTCACTTCGATCAGCGTTGGCTTGGAAAGTTCGCCTTGCGCTTCCGCTACTGCAGCGGACAATGCATTCAGATCATTGCCGTCCTCTACGCGAAGCACTTGCCAGCCATAGCCTTCAAATCGCTTCTGAACCGTCTCGGAGTAAGACAGGTTCAGAGCGCCATCCAGAGAGATATCGTTGGAATCATACAGCACGACGAGCTTGCCAAGCTGCAAGTGCCCCGCCATGGAAGCCGCCTCATGCGAGATGCCTTCCATCAGGTCGCCGTCGCCGCAGATGGAGTACGTAAAGTGATTGATGATGTCGAAACCTTCTTTGTTGTAAACAGCGCCTAGATGCGCTTCAGCCATCGCCATGCCTACAGCCATCGCTACACCTTGTCCAAGCGGGCCTGTCGTTGCGTCTACGCCTGCTGTGTGGCCGAATTCAGGATGACCTGGAGTCAGCGATCCCCATTGACGGAAGTTTTTCAGCTCTTCGATTGGCAGATCATAGCCGGAGAGGTGCAACAAGCTGTATAGCAGCATGGAGCCATGACCAGCGGACAGTACGAAACGGTCGCGGTTCACCCAAGTTGGATTAGCAGGGTTGTGCTTCATATTTTTTGCAAACAATTGGTAACCCATCGGAGCTGCGCCCATCGGCATGCCCGGGTGACCGGAATTCGCCTTCTCGATTGCATCAATTGCAAGCGTACGGATTGTATCAATGGATAGTTGGTCAATCGATTTCTGTGTAACGGTCATTTCTGTATCCTCCTAAAAGTTTGAGTAGCAGACTAGCTTCGTAAGCGTTGACTTCCGTTTTGAATAGCAAAACTTGCTTCGTAAGCATTAGCTTTATTCTTAATCGTCAAACTGAATAAATCAAGTTAATAGTTTTAAATATTGTATCACTCGCGATTAATTGAATACAACCGTCTTGTTCTGGTGAACCAGTACTCGGTCTTCAATATGCCACTTCACGGCACGAGCCAGAACGACACGCTCGATGGTGCGGCCAATCCGCTTCAGATCCTCTACATTGTCGCGATGGCTGACACGCTGCACATCTTGCTCAATGATTGGACCGCCGTCAAGTTCCTCGGTAACATAGTGGGCAGTCGCTCCAATGATTTTCACCCCGCGGTTGTAGGCCTGCGCGTATGGCTTGCCGCCAACGAACGCCGGTAGGAACGAGTGATGGATATTGATAATGCGATTAGGGAAATGCTCGATAAATTTCGGCGACACGATCTGCATGTAGCGGGCCAGGACGATAATATCCGCTTTGTCCGCAACCAGCTCCATTTGTTTGCGTTCTGCTTCCACCTTCGTATCCGCCGTAACCGGTACATGATGGAACGGAATGCCGAACGATTCAACAAGCTTGCGCATATCGGGATGGTTGCTAATGACCATCGCAATGTCGGCATTGAGATCCCCTGCTTGCCACTGCCACAGCAGCTCCAGCAAGCAATGATCTTCCTTGGATACCAAGATCGCAAGACGTTTCTTGCGACTGGCGCGGAATGTGTGCCACTTCATCTCGAAGCGATCAGCAACACGCGCAAAATCCTCTACGAGTACCGGCAGCTCTTTGTCCAAATCATTCAGATCAAACTCGAAACGGATGAAAAACATTCCGCCTTCCGGGTCCATCGTGTATTGGTCTGATTGCACGATATTGGCGCCATGCTCATAAAGAAAATGGGAAACTGCGGCTACAATGCCGGGACGGTCAGGACAAGAGATAAGCATGCGTGCGCGTCCGCTCTTGTCTTGCGCTCCGTTCGTACGCTGCGGTTGATTAGATGGGGATGACATACGATAATCTTCCTTTTCTATAATAAATTTTGTAGCAACCTAAGTTGTATTAAGCTTGTGCCAGGAACGACTTGCCAGCAAACCAAGTCGTCAGGCGCTGGTTCACCTGCTCTTCCGCAAGCTCGCGGGACAACACGCCCTCAGCAATGATCATATCGTACAAGCGCTCCATCGGCTCGCGCGGATCAGCTTTCTTTGCTTTGGCATCGTTTTTCAATAGTGTCCACGTATTAAGGATGAAATCTCTTGAATCAATCTCCTGTTTGCCGAAAAAGTGGTGCAGACGCTCCACATCCTCGAGGAAGTCTTCGCCGAAGCGATTTCTCACTTCACCGCGTAGAAGTGCAATTTCAACCTCATACATTGGACGAACCGTTTTGTCCTCTTTGCCGATCCATGGAGTTTCCAGAATGAACGGTCTGCCCTTTAGCGCTTCATGATGAACGATGTTCGATATAGCGGACTGTCCAAGCCATCCCGCACCGATCGGCGCATGGCGGTCTTTTCCCGCTCCTCTTGGGTTTTTGCTGTCATTGATATGAACAACAGCAACGCGATCCAGTCCCACAGTACGGTCGAATTGCTCCAATACGCCGTCCAGGTCGTCAACTAGATCATACCCGGCGTCATGCATATGGCAAGTGTCCATGCACACTGTCAGACGTTCGTTATACGTTACTTTATCCATAATCGCAGCGATCTCTTCGAAGCTGCGGCCAATCTCCGTGCCTTTGCCCGCCATCGTCTCGAGTGCGATATTCACATTTGTGTTGCTGGTGCCTGCAAGCACTTCGTTCAGACCTTCTGCAATTCTGGCGATGCCGAATTCCGCATCCTTATCGGTATATGCACCGGGATGCAAGACGATGTTGCGTACGCCAATGTAATCCGTGCGGCGGATTTCCTCCTGAAGGAAATTGACACCCAGCTCGAACGTGTCTTCCTTATAGGAGCCTAAGTTAACGATATAAGGCGCATGCACGACGATCTCTTCGATCCCGGCTGTATTCATAAGCGCCTTGCCTTCTTCAATATATAGCGATTCAATCGGTTTGCGCCGTGTATTCTGCGGTGCTCCGGTATAGATCATGAATGTGCTGGAGCCGTAAGTCATGGCTTCCTTCGCAGCAGTCTGAAGACCCTTGTCCGAAAATGATACGTGGGAACCTATTTTCAACATGTTAATTTCGCCCCTTTCGGTTGATCAAACCTTATTTTACAAGGAATGTCGAAATAAATCTAGTAATGATCGAACTCCGCATACTGATACCACTGCACCCTGTATCCCTTGGTATTATAGGTAGTTACAATTTTTAGCGATTATCGCATGACGCAGGTAACTGCATTAAGGTGCATCTATTTGGGGCTGAATTGGGGCTGTTTTATTCTCGAAAAAAAATATGGGTACACGCTAACGGAAAATTAAAAAAGAGCCGTAAGGACAGCATCCCGGCGGATCATGCTTATTTTACCACTTTCTCATGCGCAAATGCTTTAGATGCTCCCATTTCGATGCCTCGTTGCTCCAGGTACAGTGTAACCACAATACAAACCATGAACCTGTGTGCAGCACCATTGCTCGATAAGACTTTAAAAGAAGCGATTATGGCAGTACCACTCGAAAGCTGGAGACTGTGCATATTTATAGGCGCCTGCTTTCTTAATGTCGATACTGCTGTCTGTTTCTATCTCATGTCGAGCTGTCGCATTGAGTATCCTCCTTCGGCTTCTTGCTTCGCCCGATTCGTCATTCCGTTTAAATAACTTATTTGAAACTATCACTACGTTTAACTCGTAGCTAATATAGCAATACATACACAGGAGGATTTTATAATGTATGAATATAAATTTGTAAAAGTCGACCTTAGTAATTGGAACAGTAAACCAAAAGAGGATTACCAAGAAATTATTGCTGATCATGCAAAGGATGGATGGAGATTTGTCCAAATATTTGCTCCAGCCATTAAAGGAACTGGCTTTGCCACATATTTTGAAATCATTTTCGAGAAACCCGTCAATTAATGATGGGTTTTTCTTTTTTATTGTGACTCATATTGGTGGATGATCCATTTTCCGCTGTTTTTGATCTATCACAATTATTTTAAGATAGCCATTAACGCAGCCGTGGAAGAAGAAATACTCATGTGTAATAGGGCGGCAACTCTATGCAGGTTTGGCGAAGGAAAACATCACTATCACACGTATCACTCCTCACGGTTTAAGGCATACGCATGCGACAATACTAATAAACAAAGGAATCCCGCCATTCACAATACCGGAAAGGCTGGGTTACCCAGTAAAGATGATTTATAAGGTTATGGCCACGCTCTTAAAGCTTAGCTGTCTCTAAGATGTCAAGTTCGCTAGTTGGGGCTAAAAGTAGGACTGAATAAGCCCCTCCCCCTCTGAGCCCTTATGTATCAAGGGATTTTAAAGAGTATGTCGAAATAAATCTAGGAATACGCTATAATTCATTATTGAGGTGACAGTTACAATGAGCGCAGCGCCGAATTGGTTCATGTATTTTATCGTTTTCTGGGCCGTAGTCATGGTTATTGCCATGTCCATAGGCGGTTTCTTCATGTTCCGCAAATTTCTGAAGGTTCTCCCGATGAGAGACGGCAAGTCCAAGCTGGATTGGCAGAACTACTGGGTCGAACGCAGCCGCAGCATGTGGGGCGATGAAGCCAAGCGGTTTCTCGACGAGCTGGTATCTCCCGTGCCGCAGGCATTCCGAGATATCGCCAAGCATTCTATTGCCGCCAAAATTGGTCAGGTCGCCATCGAGCAAGGCGCTGGCACCGTTACGACAGAGCATTGTGTCGAGGGCTACATACGGGCTACGCCAAAGAGAGATTACCGCAGTCTTGTGCACTTTTTGGACAAAAAAGGCATTGATTACGCGCCATATAAACACTTGCTGAACAAATAGACAGAGCTGCCTCATGGCAGCTCTGTCTCACTTTTATGCAACCTCAATGGTATTTTTTTCGTTTTAGTATACAGGAGGTGTTTCAACTATGAACTTAACAAACAAGAAACGCAAGAAAGCTGCAACCGCCGGAGCGTTGCTTCTTGCCGTTATGCTGACGATGTCCGCATGCGGTGCCAACGCAAACAATCCCAATAATAGCGCGAATCCCAACAACAACGAGACGGGCTCTCCAGTGGATCAACTTCCGGACAACAATGGCGTACAGGAGCCTGGCGCTCCATCTGACAATGACGATAACTCAACTGATAATAATGGCAACGGCAACGGAGAAGCTTCTCCGATCCGGGCAGAAGGCACGTATACAGGTCTAATCGATTCCAACTCTTTGGAAATCACAACGGACAGCGGAGCAGGCGCTTACCGGATTCCGGAGGAGCTTCGCTCCATCGTCGATGAATTGCCTTCCGATGTCAAAGTGAAATTTGAATATACCGAAAAAGCGGTAGAAGGCGAGACTGACCTCAAGCAGCTGTGGCTGACGAAAATTGAAGCAGTGCAATAATTTCTCATAAGGAGAGTGCGGAATGCGGGTAGCCATTGCCGGAGGCAGCGGATTTATCGGAAAGGCATTGACGAATGCCCTGTTGAAACGGGGAGATGAAGTGTGGATTATAACGAGAGGCAAGCAAGCCCAATCATCCAGTCCTGAATCTCGTCTGACGACCGTATCCTGGGCCCAACTTCAACAGGAGCCCGGCAAGTTGGAGGGAATTGATGCTATCGTGAATCTTGCGGGCGAGAGCATCAATCAAAGATGGAACGCTGCGGCCAAGGATCGGGTGCTGCACTCCAGACAATGGGCGGCAGCCCAGGTGGCCGAGCTGGTGAATGCTCTTGAACATAAGCCCTCCGTTGTCATCAATGCTTCCGGCATATCCGCATACGGTATTTCGGCAACAGAAGTGTTCGATGAAGACAGCCCTATGGCCGTCACCGATTTTCTATCCGAAGTCGTTCGCGAATGGGAAGCAGCCGCAGATACCATACCGGCGAAACGGCTCGTTAAGCTGCGTATCGGGGTCGTGCTAGACAGCAAAGACGGCGCTTTCCCACTCATGCTCCTCCCCTATCGGCTATTCGCTGGAGGAAGGGTGGGCAGCGGCAAACAAGGCTTGTCCTGGATACATATCGAAGACATGGTCGGACTGATCCTGCATTGTCTCGACAACGATTCGATTCAAGGCCCTGTGAACGGGTCCGCACCGGAGCCTGTTACGAACGACAAGTTCGGTAGAGCCGTCAGCCGGGCATTCAGGCGTCCTCATTGGTTTCCCGTGCCGGCACTGATGATGCGGCTTTTATTTGGAGAGATGTCCACCTTGTTGTTGGATGGCCAGCTCGCCAAGCCCAAGCGGGCGCTGGAGACAGGCTACTCATTCCGCTATCCTACGGTTGACAGCGCCATGCGTCAACTGGCCAACCGCTAACTACCCTGTTTTTAATTCGTATAATGGTCCCTTATCGCCAGCAAGATGGATTCGATCGCCGAACTCCAGCTTGTAGGCTTTGTAAGGGACCATTAATTTTCCATTCAACAAGCTCCCGTTTCTGGAGCCCAGATCCTTGACATGATGTTTCCCGTCGATGCGCTCGATCTCCACATGGATGCGGGAGATCCCATCGGCATGATCGGCATAACCTACCCCATCGCCGGATCTGCCGATTTTGAAAAGATCTGCCGTTAGTGCGATCTGTTCTTCCTTGCCGTTCCATGTCCGCGAGAGCCACGCGCTGCGTGCGCTGGAGCCCAGCATGGCAGTCTTTTGCGAGGAGTCATGGCTTGTGCCCAGCAGTGTCGTCGGAGGCAGAGAATGTCTTGCATCGGAGCTCGGTGCTGGTTTTGAAATAGCCACTGAATAGCTCCCCATGGAGTTGGTTGTATTCGGCAACGGATCGGAGGCTTCAGCAGGCTGGGGCTTGCTCCACGAGAACCGCGATGGAAGCACACTGGAATACGGCTCAAAATCTTCTTTCGTCTCCAAGGGATCCTTCTTCTTCATAAGCAAAGATGTACCGTTCTTCCTCACTATGATTACCCCCGCTAGTGCAAACAAAGTAAGGCCCGAGCAGATCAGCATATTTTGTTGCGTCGGCTGATTCAGGTAGATAAATCGCCAGATGCAAGCCGTCGCGAGTAAGAAAGCTGCACCAGCGATCCAAATCCCTCTGTTTTTACCCTCGCTATCCTCTTCCCCATCGTCATCATATAGCCATGCTGGTTCAAGCTCAGAATCATGTCCGGATTGTAAGTTCTCTTCTGATCGTCGATTCTGCATGATGGACATGGACTCTTGCGGATGTATACCAGCTTGCTGCGACGGGGAGGCTGAGAGTGATGAAAGGGGTGGCACAAGTTCCGGGATGGATGGTTTCACTTGCATCCGGTTTGAATAAACGGAATCATTAGCCGAACCGAGAACCGCCCTAGCATTCCGATCAGAAGAATGGCGTGCTGCAGTGTCCTGCACAACTGCCGGTCTATCGATCACTGTTGATTCCTTGGCGATTAAATCCAGCAAAGTTTCTCGGAGTTCAGTCAACGAGGTACGGTTATGCTGAAGCAATTGCAATATCCGCTTTAATCCAACTCCGTCGATAGGCTCAACGTAAGACGTCCATCGAACGGCAAGCGACAACAAATCCTCCCCGTATTGTCGTCCCTCTCCTTCGTCTTTCAACGGCAAATATACAAGTCTTAAATCTCCAAATCGTTCTCCCATAAACATAAACTGCTCACTCAGCAGGCAACCTTCCGGTCTAAGCATATATTCTTTGCATTCCAAGAGGGCATCCGTCAAAGCTAGAATGAGTGAATAATATTGCTCCATGGTCAGCATATCCTGCTGAAGCCGATGAATCATCATTTTGCTTCCCGTCAACTCGTAGCGGAACGTAATGCTCCCATCAATCTCATACCAATCAATCGGAAGTAAATAGGGAATACGCTGCGCGCGAAGCATCTGCAGCTCCAATTCATCCAGTTCACTTCTGCCTATGCCGCCTTCCCTGTCAATTGTCATCTCATGGCCTCGATTCATAGCAAAATCCATTCGCAACCGTCGCATCTCACGTTCTCCTCTCTCTATTCCGCCTATCTGATCAACCATACTGTAATAGCTGCCGGAACTACGGCTAGCATAAACGGAAAGCTTTTACCGGATTGAGCCCATTGAAACCAATTGAAAGTCCGTGCTGCGCCGGGATAAGCAATAATTAGCAGTGAGGCCATCCGTTTGGCGAACGCACGGTTAAAAGCCAGCAACAACACACCAAACGCTCCTGCATACAAAATCGAATACATCATTAACTGTGCGATCATGGCAGCGCCAACCCAAGCGCCAAGTGCACCGAACAGCTTAACATCTCCTGCTCCGATTCCGCCAAAGGCGTAAAGTATGAGTAGGGGAACAAAACCCGCCGCAGCACCTGCAGCAGTATAGAGCCATCCCTGTCCCTCTATGCCACTGGCCAAACCATGATAGAGCATACCCATAAGAAAAGATGTGCCTGTAAGCCAATTCGATATGGTCTGATGCTTCATATCCGTAATGAATGCAATCAACAACTGCGCGGCCGCAGCCCAAAGTACAATGGTCATGTCAGCCTTCTCCCTTCCCGAATTTACGTTGCCGCTAGTTATTTCTGTTTCTTCTCCACGGAAAAATGTCTGGCGGCACTGCCTGGCTTGCTTACCCCTTCCACTGCCAGCTCCCATATGCCCGGTGTCGTGTTGCCCGAGACATGCCAGGTCCATTCTACATAACCGCTCTCATCTGCAGTCGCTTCCCCCAGATGCTTCGCTTTGCTTGCCCCGCTCTTATAGTTCACGCCAAGTGAAACCTCGGCTCCCGGCTCCGTCTTCACGTATACGGTTGCCTTTTGGCCAGGACGGATAGGAGATGGTTCAATAGCGATAATTTGCAATTGCAGCGTGTCCCCGTCCGCTTCCTCCATGCCGTAAGTCGCCGCTACCGCATCGCTTATCCATACCCGCTCATACGCTTGTTCTCTAAGGATGACCGCTTTGTTGTAAAACGGCAGCTTGACCGGGTATTCATATCTTAGAGCAATGCCAATATAGGGCACTTCCTTATCCTTAAGATCCGGCAACGCTATGTAATCTAATGAAATGTTGTCGCTCCTGAGCAGATAGGGCGGAGCATATTGCCGTACGAACGGTTCAATTACCGTACGTCCGAGCTCGGTAGCGGCTACGTTCTGCAATGGACGCCAGTCTCCCCGCAGGGCAGACGATACGAGCTTGCCGGCAGGCTCAGGAAGCCATTCCGCCAAGTCGGCGGCAGCTTCATTCCATGCGGGCAGGGACTGGCGCTCAGAGGCCGTTTCCGATGAGTCTCCTTTATCCCATTGTGCTCTAGCAAGCTCAATGGGATAGATATGGGCTGCGATCTGGCGTACACTATGCGAGGCTGTCATATGAAGAGCCATCTGTGCAGCACACATGGAGATTAATAGAGAAAGTATAATGAGCAAAAACAAAATAAACGGCATAACAATAGCAGCTTCAAGAACGATAGAGCCTCTCTGCCCACGCAGCAGTCCCTTTGCCCGCCGCTTTCCAGTACATTTAATAGGACCAACCCACTGTTTGCATAGTTTCATAGCGGTTGCCCACAACCTTTCCCTGCAGCAAATCGAACCGCCCCAGCACCCCCATCACGCCCGGAAGAAACCATAGCTTCATCGAGAGCTTCGCTTCACCTGTAACACCTGAGGGAACTTGTGAAAGAGAAAGTCCAGTATTCTGCTCAATGACGGCAATCATGCGTCCAAGCCTCTTCTCTTTGCTCCCCCCATGAAGAAGCATAAACAGCCTTAAATAATCCAGATAAGAAAGCTCGACCTTTACATATTTGGATAATGGAGCCATTCCCTTTTGAGTGAACGAAATCATATCCTCCATCGTCTTCTGAAGCCCGTATATGATGGCTGCTGACAGAATTAGTAAGGGGTGACCCAAAGAGCGGCTGGCAACCAAACCTTCCATAGTACGGATAGCAAGCCGGACGGAAAACAACTCTCCGTATGCTGCAGCCAAATTTCCCATTGGATCATGAAACCCATACAGCACATATTCCAATTCCTGATTGCCGAATGAGGCCATTTGCGTCAATTCGTCCGTGTCACCGTTCTCCAACAACTTGCGGAGCTGCTGAGGAGCGAAATAAGAAAAACGGTTGGCAGCATACTCGCCATAATAAAAATAATCGCGGCCATCCAACAGCATGTCCGATACCCCCGCGAAGAGAGTGTCTATCAAACCGGACGATTCCTTAGCTGCATCTTCCGCTTCCTCCGCCTGTATCGTTTTGTAAGATCCGGTTGATTCTTCGCCTTTCTGATTAAAAAGCAGATTTTGTCCATATCGTTCCTTCACTTTGGCAAACTCTTCCTGATGTTCGGACGTACCAGACGTATCAGATAATCCGCCTAACATGGTTTTCGCTTGTTTCCACAGCGATTTTGTTTCTGCCTTTTGCTCGGCCAGCTTTTCTTTGACCGAGCTGTCCAGCACGCTGTCCCGCCGCTGCTTCATCAGCATTCCGGAATGACCATAATTCTGTTCATAGGTAGATACGACAGAGACAGCTTTAGCCGAGCCGTTCTGCAGTGAGACCTGTCTGGAAGAAGAAAGCGAAGACATGGCTGTATTCCAAAGACCGATCAATTGATCAATCTCGCTTGCTGCGGCGTAACCGCGCGAGCTTTGCGTCAGCAGCTCCTGCTTGTATCCGCTGAACCATTCCGGCGACCGAAGCAGCTTTTCGCCGCTTTTCCTCATCTCCTCAAGGTCCTGAACCGTATCATTCGGAAGCGCATAGTCGCCTGAGCCAGACACATCCGCACCTGCAACTTCGTCATAAGCACCAACAGTAGTTTTTTTGGACTCTTCAACGATTCTTTCCATTTGAAAATTTATTTGCTTCGCTTCTTCAATCTTTTGCAGCGCATCGTCCAGGAGGGTATCATGACGCTCTCTTTTACCACCGCCCGTACGGAGCTTACCCAGCATTTGAGATACACTATACCGATATGAAGCGATCGAATAGGAATAGACCGGATCTTCGTCCTCAGGCAGCGATGCGTCATGCTCTATCTGCCAGACATAATTGGCGTAACGATCTGCTAATCTTAACGAGCTTGCGGCGGAATTGCCTGAGGAACCACTGCCTGCTGGAATAGCGGCTACAGCATCATTATCCATTAATGTGGATACTGCCTTTTCCTGCAAACTTAACGCCTTTTCTAAAAGCGATTCCCGCTTCTCATACAGCTTCCTGAGATCCTCCAGTGTCTGAACAGCTCCCGAACTTTCCTTCAGCGCCTTCGACAGCGAAGTAAACTTCGATAAAACCTCCAACGTAAAATCAACCGGGGCTTTATATTTCATCTCTTCAAGCACCTGTCTGGCGAATACATCATGCTGCCCTAGCGTAAAGGAGGTCTGTACGTTAGCTTCCTCCAACTGACCTGCAATAAAATCAAAGTGAGACCTGGTATCGAGGCCGGTATGTTTAGCACCGTTTCCTTCGAGTACTTCGGTAAAAATCACGTTGCCATCCGTTCCTCCACGCCCAAACAATCCATACCTTTTATAGAGAGAATCATCGTAAGCTGACAAAACTGAGCGAACCCCCATACGGGCTTCATTCTCGCTCTTCAATTGAAAAGCCGCGATCCGCGCGTAATCGATTAACACAGAGAAAAAGAGAAGCAGTGAAGCCAATATGATAACGGACAAAATGGTCACGACACCATTTTCTTTGATCAGCAACTTTTTCATCGGACAGAATTAGGCCTCCTCACGATCCGCCCCTGCCTTTTCCGCTGTAGGAGGTCAAAATATTGCCGGCTCTGCTCTCCGCTGTAGATTTTCCCATGAAATGCGTCTTCAGCTTGGTACTATAGTATCTAGCAAGATCAACGCTTCGGATGAACTCTACGGGGTCAACGATATGGCCTCTGGCTGCACCGTCAGGCTCGCCCCTTATCCAGCTCTCCTCAAAAGGCATAAGCTGGATTGGCTTGTGTAGTCCGGTCTCCACATATCGACTTAGTCCGTCTCCTGCATACTGAACGGTGCCGTTATAGCTTAAGCCTGCCGTCGCAACCCATTGGGCTGACTTAACCAACTTGCGCTTGGTTAAGTCCGTATCGACTGAGCTGGTGGACTCCTGAACATCCGCTGGAAGTGAGACGCTTCTGCGCCCCTCATCCCCCGTCATGCCAAATAAGCTTGCCAAAGCCCCATCGGAGCCTAATCGACGATACAAGCCGTCATACTCAGGTTCTGTCAGGATGCCCGTTCTGGCATCCCGATGACTATTGTCCCAGCTGAAAGCAGCCCGCTCCGATATCGTAGAGACCGAATAATAGACCATTACCTTTTGATAGAGATACATACCAAACAATAAAAAGGCGAGCACCATCGCAAATAAGATTGGAAGGACAATCGACGCCTCAATTGTAAAGCTGCCTTTCTCATCCTTATGCCACTGACGAACGCTGGCTATATTAATCAAAGATTTTCTCAGCTTTGCTGTCGGCCTTCCCTAATAAGGAATTTACCAGGCTAATAATCCAATTTTTAAAGATGAAAGCGATAATAATAATGACAGCGATAATTAAAATAATTTCCAATGTACCAATGCCTTCCTCCTTGCGCCAAAAGCCTTTCATGCGTTCTGCTACTGTTTTCATCCTGAACATCTCCCTTTTCATATAGACATTACTAATACGGCTGGCGCCGCCACAATGATCATCATGATGAACATCACGCCGACCAACGGAAAAACAAGCTTGGACGATGCCTCTTCACCACTGATGCGAGCCAGTCCTTTCCGCTTCTCCCATAAGGAATAAGAAAGCTCCCGTACCGCCAAAACAAAGTGCTCGCCGCCTTTCCGGTAATTCAGCAGCATTACAGTCGTGAACAGCGACGCTTCCTGAACTGCGCAGCTTCGATTAAATCTCTCCAGTACGATGTTGAAAGATTGTCCATTGTTCATAGCTGTCACTGCCGCCCCCCATTCCTTGTCCAGCGGATAATTCGAGCCATCTCTGCCTTCCAGACAACGTACAAAGGCGCGTTGTACCGTCTCCCCAGCGCTCACCAGCAGCATGAGCTTGCTCATGCGGTCTGGAAGACCTGTAATAATTGCTTTTTTGCGCCGCTCCAGCTTCTTCCCGGCTTCGGCAAATTTTCGAAGGGTCAGCGCACAAAATGCCAGCACACCGGCAAACATAATAAAGTTCTCGCCGCTGATCCAGGACAGCAAGCAGCTTCCTGCAAACGCCGCATACCCCGTCCCAAGCGAGCTTGCTGCTTCGCCTTTTGTTTTCTCAATGGTCCATGAAGGCCCACTCAATAACATAAGCTTGGCATGGTAGCTGTTAAGCATATGCTGGATGTCATCCCATTGGCAGGCCTTCTCCCAAACGCGCAGGAACGGTTCTTGAAACAACAAGGCACTCATAGCTGCGTTTCTTTTTTCACTCCGATTCTGTCTTAGCAAATGCGGGATGCGTCCAAGCGCTGATCTGCCCGCTAAAAATACCCAGACTCCCGCAAGCAGCATAGCCGCAAAAAGTCCCATATTGATCCTCCTCAAAGACTAAATATCGATTCGCATGATACGGTCCATGATCCAGAAACAGACGAGCAGCAAGAGGAGCAGTGCCGTCATGATAACGTATCCCAGACCGCTGTACAGAGGCTTTATATAGTCCGATGCGGCCATGTTAAGAAAGACTAAAAACACAAAAGGAACAGCCATCATAATGCGTGACTCGAATCTCTTCTGCGCAAGGAGAATCTTGATATCTCCTTCCACTGTCAGCTTATCGCCAATAATGGTCGACGTACGCCGCATGACCTCTAGAAGATCACCCCCTGATCGCTTGCAAGTCGTCAAGGCTTCAACAAATTGAGTTATTTCATCCATGTCTGCCCGCTCCGCCAAGTCTCGCAGCGCGCCTTCCAGCGGCTCGAAATTGTCCAGCCGATGAATTAATATCTGAACTTCTTTCAACATATCCGTGCCTTCATCGGAGTATAGAAGCTTCATATCTTCCAGCACCCCTCTGAACGCATTCTCCAGGGACCGGCCGGCAGCAAGCGAAGAGGTTAAGGAAAACAGCGCTTCCTTAAATTGCAGCTTTAAACGATTTCTGCGCCCCTCAAGCAGCGACTTTCGCCTCCATTTGGGAGCAGCTGCCCCGCAGGCGGATAGGATGAGCGATAGGAGTACCGATTGATAGAACAGATATGTTGCTCCGAATAGGACCACGTAACCCGCCGTTACGGAAAAAAACAATTCCCTGCGATTGAGCTGATAATCTGTATAACGTGTCAAACGCCCCGCATTAGAGGAGGCATGGAATAGCCCCTCCCACCCCATCCATTCAGCCATCCGGCGAATGGAGCTTCCACTTTTACGCGAATGAACCGCTTTAACTGCTCCTTTCATCCGCCAGCTCCTTTCCGGCCATACGAAGCTTTTCCGTCCTGCTCATCACACCAATCCGCTCCAAAGTGCCGATAATATGACCATTGCTTTCGCCATCCTCTCGAAACCGGAACAACGGGTTCAGCTTCACCTCGCCTTGCTCGATTCCAATGACTTCAGCAATCTCAGTGACTCTTCGGGATCGATCTCGATGTCTCGACAAGTGGATCATAATATCAATGGCCGAGGCAATCTGGCTGCGAATAACGCTTAGGGGAAGCTCAGCCGCACTCAAGACCATCGTCTCCAGACGGCTGATCATATCCTGGCAATTATTTGCGTGTCCCGTGGAGATCGAGCCCTCATGTCCCGTATTCATTGCTTGGAGCATATCTAAAGCTTCCCCGCCACGAACCTCTCCGACAACGATCCGATTCGGACGCATCCGAAGAGAGGAGCGAATCAGGTCACGAATGGATATCTCCCCTTTCCCCTCGGTGTTCGCGTTTCGAGTTTCCAGAGACACGAGGTTAGGAACCGTGCGAATTTGCAGCTCTGCCGAATCCTCTATCGTAATAATTCGTTCCTCTGAAGGGATGTATTGGGACATGGCATTAAGGAAAGTCGTTTTTCCCGTACCTGTCCCTCCACTAATAAACATGTTGTATTTGGCCTCTACGAGCTCTCTCAAAAACGCCGCCGCATCCGCCGTCAACGATTGAAGATCGATCAGCCTATCCATCGTCATAGGTTGATCCGGAAATTTCCGTATCGTCATGCAGGGTCCCTTCAGGGCAACCGGGGGCAGTACGATATTGACACGCGACCCATCCCTCAGTCTTGCATCCACAATTGGCGATGATTCATTAACGACCCGGTTGACCCCCGCTACGACAGACTGGATCAAATCCTCCAGCCTCTCCTTGCTCTCGAAAGCTCCCGGCATAAGCGTCATGACGCCATGCCTCTCCACGTATACCTCTGTATGGCTGTTGATCATAATTTCACTTACAGCAGGATCATCCATAAGCGGCTGCAGGACATCCATGCCTCTGAAGGAATGGTAGAGTCTTCTGACGAGCTTGACCTTATCGGTCGCGGTCATGGGATTCCGTTCGCACCACTGAAATACGGCCGCTTCCGTCTTGCTCCATAATTCCTCATCTGACATAGCGCCGCTAAAGTCGATTTCATCTCGTATCTTGCCGCGCAGATTATAAATCAACTCATCCGACAGCATGAATACGTGGTTCCTCGCTTCCTCCAAGTAGGTGGGTACATAGCCGGTCTGCCGCTGCCCGATAGGAAGAGGAGGACCCTACAGGGTGAAGCTCTCCTTGTCTCCACTCCCTGACAAGAGGCAACGCTACAGGTGCAAGAGAAGCTTCCATAGCAGACAATGAGTTACCGATCTCCGCATTCATTCCGTTGCAGACAACCTCCGATCGTGCTGAAATCCCCCTGAATGCTTCCCCGAACTTCTGTCCCCCATACCGCAGCATGAGCGATTGTTTGGTTTGAGCGGATTGGTCTCCCGATACAACCCATAGATTCCGATCTGCACGCATAAGCAATTCAATATGGAGCTCATCCAAGCCATCGTCCATATCCACAACTATTCCGTCGTAATGCCCGCTCTGAGCTATTGAATCGACAATCGCCGCGGCATCCGCCGGAAGCAGTGACGCCCGGTCTTCCTGATTGCGAAACCCTAGCAGATAGTCGCATTTCAATTGCGGATGAAACTTCCGATGCTGCGCCAGCCAAGCTGCATAAGACTTCGAACCCGCTTTTATCGCATACAGCAGCTCTGACAGTCCTTCTCCATCCCATATGGCATCCCCGCCAAATTGGAGCCATAGCTCGGATGTATTCCATCTCTCCAGGTTGAGATAGAGCATTCGAAGTCCACGGGCGCTTGCCGCTCCCACCAGATGAAGTGCCAGCGTTGTCTTGCCTACGCCCCCTGAGGCGGAATGAACCGTCAACACCATCGCTCCTTTGCCAGCGGGATGCATGGAAAGTCCTCTACCTGATTTATGACTCATTGCCTCGAAGTGATCCGTTATTCCCTGCAACAACAACGGCAATGCCTGATATTGCAACAACTCCGGCTGTCCACCCGTTTCTCCTAATCGTGCAACCAGCGTGATGGAGGGAATGTGGGATAATTCCGATTGCAATTCCCGAAGCAGATCCGGTTCCGCCGCAATGAGATCAATGGCATAGCCTTGCTTGGCAAATTGCTTGCAAGCATTCGGATGCGTAAAGGCCGACACCTGCCAGCGCTCCCCAAAGGAACTACCGCGAATGTAATCTGCAATCCTTCTCGTATACTCCTTGTCTTTCACTGCAATAGCCAGTTGATATCTCTTCAACGCTCATCCTCCTTTCAATCGAAATCCACAGGAATACATCCAGACAACACAGTCCCAAGGCACGCAAAAAAGCACCGCAAAGGGCGCAGCTAACTGCAGCCTTATACGGTGCTTCCGTGGTTTCTTATTGACTTGCTATAGAATTTACCATAACTTGTCTAACTCGTCAACCATACTTAGTGAAAATAGAGACCGATCTCTCTCTCCGCATTTTCATAGGAATCCGAGCCGTGGATAATGTTGCTCGCGACATCCGTAGCATAGTCGCCCCTTATTGTGCCTGCTATCGCATCCGTTGGATTGGTCGCGCCGATGATGGAACGAGCATTCTGGACGGCATCCTTGCCCTCCAACACCATGGCGAATACCGGTCCGGATGTGATGAAATCGACAAGCTCACCGAAAAACGGTTTAGAATGGAGATGCTCATAATGGGACTCCGCTAATTGACGATCCAATTGGGTCAGCTTGGCATCTACGATCGCAAACCCCTTCTCTTCGAATCTGGCAACGATTCGGCCGATCAAGCCGCGCGATACGCCATCAGGTTTTACCATTACAAATGTTTTTTCCATGTTTGAACCCTCCGTCTATATAGGTATAGCCAATTATTTGTTCAACCATTCCATAATGATACCCGCTGTTTCTTCGATTGCGCGATTCGTCACGTCGATAACCGGACAGTCCAGACTCTCCATCACGGATGCCGCATACTTCAGCTCTTCCTGGATTCGCTCCTTGCTCGCATATTGCGCGGAGGCCGGCAATCCCAATGTCTTAAGCCGTTCGGAACGAATCCCGAGCAGATGCTCCGGCTGCATTGTGAGCCCCACGATCAGTCGACCCGGCCCTTGCTTCAGCTCTTCCGGAAGATTGACCTCCGGCATAAGCGGTAGATTGGCTGCAAGAATTCCTTTGTGCGACAGGAATACGCTAAGCGGAGTCTTCGAGGTGCGCGATACGCCGATTAACACAACTTGTGCCTGCACCAAACCTCTGGCATCCTTGCCATCATCGTATTTGACAGCGAATTCAATCGCTTCCATACGTCGATGATAAGTCTCGTCGATGGAATGCAGAAGGCCAGGCTCCCGACTCGGGAAGCTGCCGAACGTATCCACAAACGCCTGCATCATCGGTCCCATCACATCCACTGCACGAACGCCGTGCCTTACCGACTCTTCTCTCATCCACTCGCGTAGCTCCGGTTGTACGAGTGTATAGCTGATAAAACTGCCCGTTTCTGCAGCCTCGGCGACAATGCGAGCGATTTCATCTTCCGTCCGAAGATGGCTGTAACGCTTGATCTTCACGTCCTCGGACGAGAATTGTCTCAGCGTTGCCTTGGCTACCGCCTCTGCCGTCTCACCGACTGCATCGGAGCAGACATAAATATATGGCTGTGTCATAATCTCTGGTCCCCCAATTCCTTAAGCTGTCGCGATATCTGCCATGAGCGAGACGATATTAGACTTGGATACCCATCCCGAAATAATGGGATTTCGACTCGGCTCTTCGTCAGGCACAATAACGGGCAAACAATCTACTTGATGCTGCGACAGTTTGCTGATCGCCTCCATAACTGATTCATCCGGAGTCAGCGTAACAACGTTGGGATAACGGGTCATAACCATACTGACAGGAATCGTCGCGGCCCCCGAGTTTCCTAACGTGATTTTAAGCAAATCCTTTGGCGTAATAATACCTGCAAAACGCTTCTCCTCATTGACGACAATGAGCGTGTTCGCATTCTCCATGAAGAGCGTAATGACAGCGTCGTGAACCGACAGCGTATCCGGAATATTAACCGGTACACCCTGTACTTCCTTCACCTTCATGCGGCTGAACCGCTGAAGCGGCTCGTGACTCTCCCGAAACGTATTGCCGAGGAAATAACCCACCTTCGGCTTCGCATCAAGCATGCCAAGCATTACGAGCAGTGATAGATCTGAGCGAAGCGTCGGACGGCTTACTCCCAAATATTCGGCAAGTTGATCGCCTGTTACCGGCGAATGCTTCTTGACTAGCTCAATGAGTTCCAATTGCCTTGAAGATAGCTGAATGATGGTCCCCTCTTTTCTTATATGACTCATAATCAATGATTTAATGAAAATATCTCTTTCAATAAGATATCATATTAAAATATATTGTACAATATATCCTATTATCAACTTGATGTAAGCTACTCATATCGAACGAAAGAGTCGCTTGCTCGTGATTAAAAATGCTTCATTTGGACAAAAAAATGCCCTTAGAATTCCACTGGACACCTTCCAATGTCTATTCCAAGGGCTGTATAGTAAAAAATTTCGACCTGGTGAATATGTTATTTCCCTTCCGTCATCTCCAGGAATAACTGCACATCTTCCTCTGTCAGCGCAACCGCATCGCTCCAGAAGTTCTGCTCCTCCAGATTAACGCCAAGATGCTTCTCCGCCAACTGCTCCACCGTCAAGCGTCCCGTATCCCTCAACAAGGCCACATATTTGGCAGCAAAATCCGGTCCTTCCTGCAAAGCACGCGCATATAGCCCAGAGCTGAACAGGTACCCAAACGTATACGGGAAGTTGTAAAATGGTACATCCGTCAAATAGAAGTGCAGCTTCGACGTCCAGAACTGCGGGTGCGCATCACCCAGCATATCCATGTAGGCCTCACGCTGCGCCTCTTCCATCAGCTTGTTCAACTCGTCGGCTGTCACCAAGCCTGCTTTCCTCCGCTCATAGAAGCGCGTCTCGAAGAGGAAGCGGGCGCGTATGTTCATAAAGAAGGCTACAGCGCGCTGAATTTTATCTTCCAGAAGACCAAGCTTCTCCTCATCATCCGCTGCTGCTTTCATCGCTCGATCTGACACAATCATCTCAGCGAATGTCGAAGCTGTCTCAGCCACGTTCATCGCATACTCCTGAGACATTGCCGGCAGATCGTTCATCACATGCTGATGATAAGCGTGGCCAAGCTCATGGGCTAGCGTCGAAATATTGGACGCCGTACCCGAATACGTCATGAAGATACGTGTCTGACCGCTCTTCGGGAAGGAAGTACAGAAGCCACCTGGGCGTTTGTCCGCACGATCTTCCGCCTCAATCCAGCCCTCTTCGAACGCCTTCTCCGAAAACTCTGCAAGCGCAGGATCAAATGCTCGGAACTGCTCGATAATGAAGCGGGCTCCCTCTTCGTAAGGAACTGTACGCGTGGCGGAACCAATCGGCGCCTCTACATCATGCCAGTCCAGCTTTTCCAGACCAAAAAGCTTCGCTTTCCGCTCCAGATAAGGAATAAGTGCCTTCTTCCCTTCTTCAATTGCTCCCCACATGGCGTTCAACGTCGATTCGCTCATTCGGTTGATGGCCAGCGGCTCTTGCAGCACCGAGTCCCAGCCGCGATTCTCATACAGCTTTAAGCGGAACCCCGCAATTCGATTGAGCGTATCTGCACTGAGATCTGTGAGCGAAGACCATACCCGCTCCCACTCTGCAAATGCTTCCTGGCGTACAGCACGGTCGCTGGAGGATAGACGGTTGGACATCTGCCCCGCGGACAACACCTTGCTCTCGCCCTTCTGATCCTCTACATGGAACTCTGCACGCGATACGATCACGTTATAGTTGTCGCCCCATCCATGGTAGCCGTCGATTGCAAGGTCGCCAGCCAGCGCTTCCAGCTCAGGCGCCATCTTTAGCTTCGCCTGTTCTCTCCGCTCACTCAAATTAAAAGAAAGTGCGCCAAGTGTCTCATCCTTAAGAATAGCTTCCCAGTCAGAATCCGAAATGCCTCTGAGCGCATTGTCGTAACGGGTCATAGCCGCAGAGAATTTTGCAGAAATCGTTTTTACACGGTCATTCAGTCCGATGGCTGCATGATCCTTCACATTTTGCGCGATCAGGCAGCCTACAAAAGAATCAGATTGCCTCAAACTTAGCAAAATGGACTGGGCCACTTCAGTCATTTCCTTAATCGTTGCAGCGTTAAGTGAAGCACCGCTCTTCAACTGTTCATTCAATTGCGTAATTCCGCTCTCCATCCCCGCAAGCTCTTGTGCGAATGCATTAGAGCTTGATCCGCCTGGATAGATGGCATCCATATCCCATCTGATTGGATAATTGCTCACCTTGGTCACTCTCCTTATGTTCTCGATCTGATGTATGTAACGCAGCGAAGAAAAAACCGAGCAGCATTCGCAAATGATTTGCGAGAAACCTGCCCGGCGGTGTATAACAGTAGTATATCCTGATTGGAGGAACAACACCATGTCCAAACCATTACAAATATCACCCGAGACCGCCATCAAGCTGTCCGAGCAACTGAATATCCCGCTGGAGCACCTGATGCACATGCCCAAGCACATTCTGCTTCAGAAGCTGGCTGAGCTGGCCAAGAAAGAAGCAGATGCCGCCCAGGAGAAGCCCGAGCAATGATACCGTTCCAAAACGCATGGCCTTATGAAAGAATAATGGGTGACCTCTATGTATCGAACTGTCCATTCTGCAACGCAGATAATGTCTTGTTGTCGCTGAAGCCATCAGAGCTCCCCGACATTCAAGATGGGAAGAAACGTCTCATGGTCTTCCCGTGCTGCCACAATAAAGTGACGATTATCGACGCAGACCAGGATTATCTGCTGACGGATGGGCCGCTTCGCTAACGCATGAGGTGTGGCAGTCCTTAAACGCTGCCAACCCCTTGCGAAGCCGATTCGGCTTGGCCCATCCGCTTATCTTCCGCTTCTTGCCGGATGAGCTGCCATTGCTCCCGGCTTGCGCGGATCATAGCGGCGTCCATAATCTTCTTATCATTGACGACCCGAGAGAACCACTTAACTGCTTCGTTCAGTTCGCCTGTTCGTCTGTTCAATTCACCGATCAAATACATCAGCTTGGCGTTGTTCACAGAAACGCCCTCCGTCTCGAATACTCGAATGTAAGCATCCAAAGCAAATTTTAGAAACCTCTGCTCCTCTACTTCATTCTTTTCATAACGGTACAGCCATGCAATATGGTGCAATAGACCAGCAACTACCCGATCCTTGGCTCCTGTAACCTGCGCCGTTAGCAAACCGAGCTTGTAGCTTCCCATTGCTTGTTCCGCAGTACGCTCACCGCTGAAGCTTTGGCCTCGCCAAGTATTGCCAATGCGCTCATAATAATTGTTCTTTTGTAAGTCACTTAGCTTATCTAAGCCGTTCTCCGTCGAAGCAAAGCCGCAGCTTGGACAGATACGAACGACGTAATAATCCGGATTGATACCATTGTCATAATGACCGCAAAAATCGGAATCCACGGCTGACGCCCTCTTGAAACTTGGACGGACTCTAGTTGACTGATAGATCGTTTCACAGCAGATGCATGAGATTTTGGACTCGTACAGCGGCTCCATGGCTTCACGTCTCCTTAATTCGAATTGACGAAATGATGCGCAGGCCCAGACAATCGATCCAGCACGATGGCTTGCAGCTCAGGCTCAAGCCCAACCTCCTCAAGCGCTTTGCCCATACATTCCAGCCATGCGGCTGCATGATCTGGCGTTATGTTGAACGGCATATGCCGCGCCCTCATCATGGGATGACCATGCTGATCGGAGAATAAGCTGGGACCTCCGAAAAATTGCGTTAAAAATTGATACTGCTTGTCCATTACAGGATCGATATCTTCCGGGAAAAGTGGTCCTATAAGTGGATGAGCTTGTACCTTTGGATAAAACGATTTGACTATAGACCTGATTCTTTCGGCCCCTCCTATCGTTTCATAAAGGCTTATATTCCTATTCATCGTCATTTTCATCTCCATTTTGTAGGTATTAAGAATGATACCCTCATATTCCTTTGAGGTAAAAAAAATCGCCCGTATGCACGAGACACGGGCGTTCATCGATAGACAACTTCTTCAAGTTAAGCTTCATATTCCTCTTCGCTAGGCGAAGAGATCGATTCTTTGATGACATAGACAAAAGCGCAGACAAGAATGCCAGCGATCATACTCATGATCATCACTCCAACCGTGTAATATGATTCTATTGTACCATAATCCTCCTCAATTAACACCCGTTTTGGAAACGTTTTCTTTGTCGATTCTGATTTTTATTCCACTAAAGTGATGGATAGACCACCTCAAACATATACGTAGTAGGAGGCCTGTACAGGTCTTCAGTTGAGGAGGCGGACGATATGCTGCGAGCATTCCTACATCCCTTATCCATCACTGCGCTATCTGCATTATTTATCGCTGTGCTTATGGCCATCTATCCCGTCGAGACGCTCCAGTCCTCCCTTCGCGGGCTATCCATATGGTGGGAGGTTCTTTTTCCCGCCCTCTTCCCGTTTTTCGTCATTTCCGAGCTTCTGCTCGGATTTGGAATCGTTCATTTTTTCGGCAAATTGCTGGACCCTCTCATGCGTCCTTTATTCCGTCTTCCCGGAATTGGCGGATTTGTCGTTACCATGGGGTATATGTCGGGCTATCCAGTTGGAGCAAGGCTGACCGCCCAGTTGTGGTCGCAAAGGCTGATTACAAGAGCAGAAGGAGAGAGGCTCGTTGCGTTCACGACAACATCCGACCCTATCTTCCTCATAGGTGCCGTCTCTGTCGGCTTCTTCCAGAACGCCGCGGTCGCCCCAATCCTGGCTGCTGCCCACTATGGCGGCGGCCTCTTGATTGGCTTGCTGATGAGATTCCATGATTACCGTAAAGAACCCCTCCTAGAACATCCCGGAGCTGAAGGAATAGGAAAAGCATCCACCTCCGGCAGCGTTCAGCGTAAAGTCTCACGCAGCCGAATCGGGATCGCGCTAAAGGCAATGCATGAGGCACGCCTGCTTGACGGTCGTGAGATGGGTAAATTGCTGCAAGACTCCATACAGTCCGCCTTAAAGCTCATGATCGTCGTAGGCGGGCTTGTCGTCTTCTTCTCCGTCGTAATGGAGATGCTGACCCACGCAGGCATTGTAGAGGCCCTTGCCGAAGCTCTGCGACTGCTGTTTAGTCTGATCGGCATGCCAACAGCTCTGGCGGACGCAAGCATTTTTGGTTTATTCGAGGTCACGCTGGGTTCCAGAGCAGCAGGCACAGTCGGAACGGGCTTGATGCATCAGGTCGCCATTGCCGCCTGGGTACTGTCATGGGGAGGATTATCGGTTCACGCCCAGGTTGCCAGCCTACTCAGCCGTACAAATCTACGCTACCGCCCTTTTATGCTCGCCAGAATGCTGCATGGTATTCTCGCCATGGGCCTCGTCTATTTGCTGTGGGGATGGCTTGGTCTTTAGTACGGTAACGCGATCGTTTCATTGAATTTAACGCCATTTTCCGATATGATCATTGATATGACCGAATGCTCGGAAGGAGAATGATGACGTTGAAATACGCCGTTATCGACAGAGGCGACTCGCTGTCCCAATCGTTAGCCCAACAATTCCATGCCTTGGCGGCTGACCGTGGGTTCATTCTGCATGAGACCCATCCTGACATCGTCATTTCCATTGGAGGGGACGGGACGCTGCTGCAAGCGTTCCATCAATATATTGACTGCATTGCCGAGGTTTCATTCGTCGGCATCCATACCGGACATCTTGGCTTCTATGCGGATTGGAACGCAGATGAGCTGGAAGAGTTGGTTCGCCTTATGGCAGAAGAGACACCACGGATGGTAAGATATCCGCTGGCCCAGATTGAAGTCGAGACGAGCACGGAAACGTTGCACTATCTAGCGCTTAACGAATTTACGCTGAAAGGCGTAGATGGCACGCTTGTCGCGCAAATTAATATTAATGACGAGATGTTCGAGATGTTCCGAGGAGACGGAATTGTCATCTCTACACCGTCTGGAAGTACCGCCTATAACAAAAGTGTAGGGGGCGCGATTGTCCACCCATCCATCGAATCGCTTCAGATCGCGGAGATTGCCTCCATTAACAACCGGGTATTCCGCACACTAGGTTCTTCGGTGCTGTTGCCCAAGCATCATCACTGCGATATCATCTCCAAAAAGGAGCAGCGCATACAGCTCTGCATCGACCATGTGAATATTACCTATAGCGATATTCGTTCGATTCGATGCAGCGTAGCCTCCCGCAAAGTCAGCTTTGCGAGGCATCGTCCGTTCCCATTCTGGGACCGTGTACGGGAAGCCTTCCTTGGGTATGATGTACGATAAACGTATTGCCGCAGATTGAAAAACGCCGGTACGCTCCTAGGAGCGTCCGGCGTCTTTGTTATTGGCGTGATTGGAGTTAGGATTGGTATTGCGCGTTTGTTCTGTTGCTGCGGCCGTCTCGTTGGATGCCGCTTTCACTGGCTTTTTGCCTCTGTGATCCTGGCCGCCACGATGATTTTTGTTGCGGAAATCTTTGCGCTTGCTCTGCCCGTCGCCTCCAGAGGAACGATTGCTGCCCTCTTGGCGCTGATTGCTGCCTTGGCGGTGTCGATGCGGATGCTGCTCTCTCGCTGCAGGTCTTGGCGCTTCCGCGGCCGATGCAGTCTCGGCTGATGCGGATACAGCCGCTGATTCTACTGCAGCTCTTAGATCGACGCCCTCCAGTCGAATAGCATCTTCTCCGTATTCCAGATCCAGATCCGTATCCTCTTCATTTGGCTCCCTGCGTCCACCCTGTTTCTTCTCCAGAATGAAATAGGCGCAGCCGAAGTTGCAATACTCATTGATATAATCCGATGCCGCAGAGTAGGAGCTGTCTTTGTTAGCCTTCTGATGGTTTTCACGGAAAAAGCCTTTCAAACGAAGCTGATTGTAGCCCCAATCCCCAATAATGAAATCATAGCGTTCCAGTACTTCGCTATATCGATTGCGAAAGGCTTCCGGATTCCAGCCGCTTCGGTTCTCATGAATAAGCTCGTACGATTTGCCCCCAATATGAATCAAAGCCATAGTTACACCTCACTTCAGCGTCGGTCAATTATTTGGCGCCGGCACTAGCGCTGGCACAGGAGCCTGTCGATTCCAGGCCATAATTCGGAGGAATCAACTCCTCTTCTGCCATTGCCGCTTGCGCGGAGTCTGTCTGTTCATGCGCATGGTACGAGCTGCGTACGAGCGGACCTGATTCTACGTGGCGGAAGCCGCGATTCTTGCCTTCTACTTTAAGCTTCGCGAATTCGTCCGGATGAACGTAACGCTTAATCGGCATATGCTTTGGCGTTGGTTGCAGGTATTGACCTAAAGTCAAAATATTGCAGTCCACTGCTCTCAGATCGTCCATCGCTAGCAGAATTTCATCCCACTCTTCGCCTACGCCCAGCATAATGCTGGATTTCGTCGGAATTCTCGGTTTCATTTCTTTGGCGCGCTTCAGCAGTTCAATGGAACGCTTATACTTCGCCTTTGCACGTACGCGGTCGGACAAGCGCTCTACCGTCTCGATGTTGTGGTTCAAGATGTCCGGGTTCGCGTCCATGACGACCTGCAGGGCATCCCAGTTGCCCATGAAGTCCGGGATAAGCACTTCCACGCGGCAGAACGGGAGCCGCTTGCGGATGGCCTTGATCGTAGCTGCGAAGATGGATGCTCCGCCATCAGCCAGATCATCACGCGCAACAGATGTGACGACGCAGTGCTGCAAGCCCATTTGCTCTGCGGCTTCGGCTACGCGCTCCGGCTCTTGAAGATCAAGCTCCGTCGGCAGGCCTGTCTTAACCGCACAGAAACGGCAAGCGCGTGTACAAATGTCGCCCAGAATCATGAAGGTAGCTGTACGATTCGTCCAGCATTCGTATATATTCGGGCAACGCGCCTCTTCGCAGACCGTATGTAGCGTCTTCGTGCGCATCATATCTTTTATTTCGGCATAGTTGCCGTTTGTTGTCAATTTTATGCGAAGCCAGTCCGGCTTTTCAAGCTTTTCACGTTGTGTCATATGTCAATCCCTGCTTTCACATTCAGTAATAAGTTTACGGCATTGCCAACATTATAACACGCTTTGTCCATAAAAAGTATGACCTGCCCCGCATGCATGGATGTTTATCTATAGTTTATCGGAATGCGATCTATCGCATTTTGAGATGTGTTTGGCCAGAACCCATACATTTAAACTATACGAGGAAGAAATTGCGTAATAAGTAGACTTTTCCATTGCAAGTCGATCAGACAACTTGTCCATCGTATCGAATATCATCGGCTAGTCATACGCTTTTTGTCTTACCAATCATTTATGATTATTCTTTAAAAATGTCGAGAATACATTCAACAATATTCAAGATTATATTTCCCTTAAGCTGGGATTCAAATAAATGAGCTAGTACATCGCCAAATACAAATGACGTTACTGAAGAAGGCTGAATATGCCGCTATTCATTCGCAACTTCACTCCAATAATTCTTCAAATATTGCACAGCTTTCGGGCGATATCGCATGTAAATACATTCAGAAGATAATTTATTAATCACTTCATTAATGATGGGCTCTTTAGAAAAACAAATAAACCGGGCAGGCGATGCTACTGAGAAGGGCGAGAAGTAAACAAGCGATACACATCTCATTTCATCCCATGATATAAACTTCTTCTTACGGAATAGTTTTCTTAATTCTACTCCACTTGCATCTATTTTAATTTTTTTATTGAAAATAAGAAAAAACCAGTATGAAATAAACAATAAGTTAATTGCTAAAAATATCCATACGTGATAGGTTCTCGGCTTAACATATATTAGTAATAGTAATGGAATAGGTAATATAACTAATGTATAAATAATAATCGCAACAATTGTACCTTTATTAAGGAAGTTGAATGTAATATTAATCGCCCCCTTATTTTTAACTGGGTGGATCTTCTTCTATGGTAATTTATAAATTATTTATCATGCCACACCGACAGTATTTTCCCATCTTCTTGTTGCAGCATTATATAAGGAACTCCTCCGTCTATCTCTTCAGGAAGAGTACCGTGAACAAGCCATACTTTTTGATCATCATCAAATTTTACTTGAAAAGGCTTTTTAGCTGCTAGGTTACTCTCATCGTACACACTGTTAAAAATAACTTCTGCTATTTTAATCGCAACCTTAGCATCTGGAATATATCTGGTCTCAGGCTGTGGTATTTGTTCATAGATCCCTTGATAGTCAAGACTATTGAACTCTTCAACCATTATCGATTCCAGACTACCATCACCTACAGTTGCAACCCGTATTGGAGAACTAGTACATGAACTCAGAAGCATTCCCGCAAAGAGCATCAAGACACATGGAATAACATACTTCATTTCCATCCTCATCCCCAATAATTTTTATCAAAATGTTTAATTTTCCCCATATGTTATTTGTTATAAATATGCTCTTTATTAAATAGGTCCCTGTGCATTCGATTCCCATACATAAGAGACATACGACCATTCTGAATAATTACTCATATAAATTCACATTTCTACTATAAACCCCTTCTTTAACCGAAACTATCAAAATAGATAAAAAGAAAAATACTTCATATCTTTCCTCCAATAAGATGGAATTCAAGAAGCTTATTTTTCAAATACCAAATACCGCTCCTTCATTATAAATACCTATTCATTGTGGAATTATTATACATCCTCTTTGATTTGTTTCATATCATTTCCAGAATAATCTATTATGCCCCCTTATCCATATTCTCGTTCAAGACATCTCCCAAAGCTCAGTTCATATTAAAAAGAATGTGAATTTGAGGTAGCACTTAGCTCTTACCTAACAGCTTCCAGAACTCAAAAAACATCCCTTCAATTCTGGATAAAATCCACTCCACCCGCAAATCATACCTTTATGTCCGTCATGCTTCTGAAAGGGTGAGAAGATTGAAGGTATGGATTCCGATGACGGCCGCTGTGACGGCTTTGTCGCTTATTATAAGTCCGGGAGGTTCTACAGTTGCCGCAGGCAAGACGATGTCGGCAGCGGCAAGCCAAGTGGATGAATCGGGGAACGCTCCCGTCAAGGACCAGTACGATGTCCGGCGCGAACTTTACGACAGCCTGAGCAGTGTAACGAATGTGGGCTGGTACTGGATCGCCGCAGTCGATCAGTATGAACGCACGATATCGAAAGCAAAGCCAAAAGCCCGTCCGCAACTGGGCCAGACGGTTGGCGTCTTTATCGAGCAGGAGCGGTGGGCAGGGGAGCTTAACCCCGACTCCGACGATATCTTCCCGCTATCGATCCAATGGTTCAACGGAGTCGGGCGCGACGGAGATGGGAATGGTTTTGCTGAACGCAGCAGCGATACCGATCTGCTGTATTCACTTTTAGTATTCGCTTCAGGAAAAGGAACGAACGACATACGCTTCCCCATCGGCCTATGGGACTATTACCGCAACAGCCGCTCCGTGCAGCGGATTGAGCAGTTTGCGTCCATCTATAAAAAATACGGCAAGCTTGATCTGTTCCAGCATGCCTTTCCTTTGCCGGTCGGCACGAACTACTCCTACAAGGATACTTGGGGAGCTAAGCGAGGCTGGGGCGGCCGCCGCAGCCATGAAGGCACTGACCTGTTCGCTGGTCATGGCACGCCTGTCAGAAGTACCTGTTATGGCGTCATCGAGATTAAAGGATGGAATCGATTCGGCGGGTGGCGGATCGGCATTCGCGACCTCAACAACCACTACCACTATTACGCTCACCTGTCCGGCTTTGACAAAAAGCTTGCGGTCGGCGATATCGTGGAGCCGGGACAAGTCGTCGGCTGGGTGGGCAGCTCCGGCTACGGAAAACCGGGCACCTCCGGCAAATTCCCGCCGCATCTTCACTACGGCATCTATAGCGACCGCGGTCTGGTGGAATGGGCGTTCGATCCGTATCCGATGCTGCGGCGCTGGGAGCAGCAAGAACGCCAGTATCGGAGAAGTTAGGGATTGTGCCGTTAAAAATTATAGTCCCGGCGCAGCCCATACAACTCTCAAGGCATCGTACACACCTTCCAACACAACAATCCCGCAGGGGCTGCCAGCCTCTGCGGGATTGCTCCTTTTAATCTCTATGCAGCTTTAGTTATTTCGATTGCATTTGGAACGAGGAATGCCCTTCCTCTTCCTTCTTCTCTTCTTCGGTTCCCGGGCTGGTAGAGACGCCTGTACCCGGCGAGATCGGAACCGATATATTCGGCGCTTGTGGTGCATTCTCTCCGACCGCCTTGCCTGAGCTGTCATAGTAGTACATAGGCACATCGCCAACAACGAGCAAATAAGAAATCGGAATTTCCGTCTCCACCAGCTCTGGCTCGGTATCGAATGGAATTATGATGGATACCTCGGCTACAACCTTAATGTAGACTTCGACCAGCACCATATTAATAGCCGCGTTACGTTCTCTTGTGCTAAGTTCGACCTTGACCGCGCCGACCGGCTCGAACTTGACGGGGATGCGTGGACCAAAAGAAGAGATAATTGCGCTATTAAGCGCATGACCAATCGGAATATGCTCCGGTATCTCCTTGATCTCCTTGAGCGTGCTTTGCACCGTCTCGATCGTCTCGGAAGTAATACTCATATGTTCCGTATAGTTCAGCATAAATCCCGATATCTTGCCGTTGCCGTTCATCTTCCAATCAATCAGCTTCTCCGAATCCGATTTACGGGCCACCTGCTCCGTAATCGCTTTGTTAATCGCCTGAGTGGCGACCTGCTTCACCCGAACCTTGGCAATATTCATAAGAGGCGGACGCAAGTTCCGTTCGATAAAAATAAATGAAGGCACCGTGAACAGCAGCATAAAAATCAGCATCAGCAAAAGCAAGCTGCGCTTGCGAATTCGGCGTCTTGGACGCGTCTCCTTGGGCTTCGTTCCCCATGCGGACACCTGTGCCTTGCCGCTGCTGCGGCGAAACTGGAAGATCGACTGCCGCTTGCCCCAGCCGGAACTCTTGCCGCCTGATTGCGTCTTACCGCCCCACTTCATACCGGTCAGCTTCGCTCCGCCCGAGCCCCATTTCGCTCCGCCTGACTTGGCTGAGGACGATTTGGCCCGCGGACTACCCCAGGTCATCGTCTTCACCCTGCGAAAGTCTCCGAGCCCCCGCAACGGACCAATCCGAAACCCTCGCCTTCCCCACTTTGCCATGTCCATCCCTCCCGTCCGCTCGTCCTGCGCTCTTCCATACTTATGCGGGGACTGGCTAAAAAAGAAGGTGAGCCTTAGGGCGGAACTCCTGCCTCCAAGAGCTGCTGGCCTTTCTTCTGACCTAAAAAACGGCATGTCATTCGATCCACTGTTGTTCGAATGTACATCATGCGCTAGACTATAGAACATAGATCAGATAAGCCGATTAGCAAAGGAGTCCGAACATGTCTCTTAACCGAAGACTACTGACCGATGCAGATTTTGAAGAGGCGCTGCAGAAAGGGACACGCATCCGGGTATTCCAGGATAACCATATCGTAGATGCCAGCTCCTTAATCGTTAGGTTCGACGATAATACCGTCGTGACACAATCTACCGTGAGTGATCTCATGTATCATAAAAGAGCGGCATGTGAGTTTTTCGATCTGAGGAAGCGCTAAGAAGTCCCGATAAAGCTGAAAAGGCCATCCGCATGTGGAAGCATACGGATGGCCTTTTCATATTCGCAGTTGATGATGAGCTCTGACTGGCGCTCATTGACGAACCTTGCTCGTCTTATACCAGCTTTTTTCGCATACGACTCAGGTAACGCCAGCGAATGAGCAGGAAGTACAACAATTGAATGCCCAAAAATGCGCCGTAGATCATCAGACTGTTGGACAGCATAGACGTTTTTGTTAAATTCGCCATGTTGATAAAGGCAATCCCGCTATGCACCATTCCGATCAGAAACGGCAGGAAGAACATTACCGACAGTTGGCGTGTCATCAGTCTCCCCAGCTCCTTCGGACTGAGCCCCAGCTTGCTGGTCATGCCAAGCTGCTTCTCGTCCCGCTCCACATCGGCATATAACCGGAAATAGATAAAGCTTGCTGCAAAAGTGAAGAAAACGACGCCAACCAGTACGCTTATGATGAGCAGAATACCATTCATCTGCCTTTCATGATAGTGCTCAATGGCGAGCGCCGACAATTGGCCCCCTCCGGCGAAGTCGACCGGAAGATCGGATTGCAGCTGCTTCGCCAGCTCCAATGTCTTCTCCCATGTCGGAACAGCGTAATACATGACCGTACTGCTTACTGCCCCTTTTTCTATCAGACGGGCAATCTCTTCATCCCGCAGCACAATCACATCGTTATCCAGCGCTATAATGGCTTCGTCCACTCTTTCTTTCAAACGAAGTGAACTTTGCCCATTGCCCTCTTGCGTCATCGCTAATGCCTCTATAACCGGCTCATTATAGAACTTGCCGCTGATTCGGGCAAAAACGCCCGAAGCGATCAGCCATTCGTCCGAATGCAGCAGGTAAGGATCAAATCCTCTGATACCCGCAAGCTTATTGAACTGGGTCAATGATACAATCGGGTAACTGCTGTGGCCTGTATCTATCCAATCAAGCTGTGCCCGCTGAAAAGAATGTCCTTCCACTTTCAACATTTCGTCTATATGAACTACCGCTCCTTCAGCCTGATCTCCATGCTCCGAATGATACCAATAGGTAAAGGCATACGGATATTGCTTCTCCGTACGTCCGGGATCGCCCACGGATAGACAGGCCCCTATTCCGGAAAAGGCTACCGCCATCACAGTAGCCACCATAAAATACATGTTGGCATTATCTCTGATTCGATAGGCCATATCAGTAAAGGTCATCAGATTGATGCCCCGGAACAGGAACGACTTGCGGCTCTTAAGCGCTCGAAGAACATACACGCTAAGCTGTGTGAACAGGAAGTAGGTGCCCAGTACGACACACCCGATCGCGAGCGCAAGCAGCGGCATGAAATACGCTTGCTTGTTCACAAAGTAGAACACCATGGCATATCCTGCTGCGATGAGCAGGACGGCAAGCAACGAAAGCCAGATCGAAGCCTTCGGCTCTGGCTTCGGCTTCTCATCTCCCTTCATGAGCTCCAGCGCGCTGGACTGGTATCCCACCCGTATCGTCAAGATCGACACAACCAAAAATAACAGGGCAAACGCGCTCGCCGTCATCCATACCGCTTGAAGCGGCAGGTAGAAGCGCAGACCTTCCTCCAGCATAAGCAGCCGGGCGCTTGCCAATAGCATAAGCTTTGTGAACAGCAGGCCTACGCCGATGCCGCATCCGATGGCGGCTAATCCGATCAGCATGTTCTCGGCGAAAGTCAGCTTCATGCGCTGCTTCTCTGTCATCCCTAGTACAAGCAGAATCCCGAATTCCTTTTTGCGTGCCTTCAGGAATGCTCCCGTGGAATAAAGCAGGAACAGGAATGAGAAGATAAAGATGAAATATTGCGATACTCTCAATCCCATCGTCGCCAGATATGAAGCAGTCGCACTGCTAGAGGTCAGTTGACCTTGCAGATCGGGATGGTAGAGCAGAACCGCATAGATGAAAAAAGCCATGACCGAAAACGCGCTGCTGAGAAAATGAGCGGCATAAGTCCGCTTCTTGCGAACAACGTTCCTATACGCGAATTGTCGGAAATTCATGTCCGTTCCCTCCAAGCAGCGACAAGACATTCAATATTTTCTGATAAAAAGCATTCCGATTATCGCCGCAATGAACCTCGCTATAGGTCCGGCCGTCCTTAATAAAGACGACACGGTCGCAATAACTCGCCGCCATGGCGTCATGAGTGACCAGCAGCATCGTCGCTCCCTCGCCTTTGTTGAGGCTGGACATCAGCTCCATCACATCTCGCGCGGACTTGGAATCCAGATTGCCGGTGGGCTCATCGGCCAGGACGAGCTGCGGTTGATGGATTAGCGCTCTGGCGATTGCAGTCCGCTGTGCTTGGCCCCCGGATATTTCGTACGTTCGTTTATCCAGAATGCCCGTAATGCCCAACTTCTCCGCAATTTGCCTCGCCCGGTCCATCATGTCATCCACCTTCATCCGATCCAGCGTCAGCGGCAGGACGATGTTCTCGACTACCGTCATCGTATCCAGCAGGTTAAACGACTGAAATACGAATCCAAGCTCCCGGCGACGGAATCGCGCAAGCCCTTCCGGCAGCAAGCGGAATGGGGCTGCGCCATTCAGCAGAACATGTCCGGATGTCGGACGATCAATCGTAGAGACGACATTAAGCAATGTCGTCTTGCCGCTGCCCGAAGGGCCCATGATGCCGACAAATTCCCCTTTGGCCACATTCAGATCAATATCGTTTAATGCGCGGTAAGGCACATTGCCGGGATAAACCTTGTTCAAGCTTTTCACTTCCAATACGTCCATTGCGATTCACTCCCACTCTCTCTTGTCTAGTTCAAGTGTACCCTGAATCGCGGCATGAACCTATGAACAGCTCCTTCACCTACCTTACATTGTTGAAAGGTTTGTTCCACTCTAACAAACGGAATATCATTCTGCATATGAAAAAAACGAATTCCTCCGAATCCGCCCCCCTATCTTCGTTATGAGAACACTAATCTCATGACCGTTCCTTCACCCACCTTGGATTCCGCTTCAATGCGATATCCCATCCGATCCATGACCGACTTCACCAAATAAAGACCCATACCGGTCGACTCCTTGAAACGTCTTCCATTCTCACCGGTGAAATAAGGCTGAAAAATTCGCATCATGTCCGACGATGGAATGCCCGCCCCTTGATCCCTGATCTCCAGCAAGGTTCCGCGCTTATCGCGGAATGCAGCGATTACAACTTTACAGCCGCTACCCGGCTCCGAATATTTGACCGCATTGTAGATCAACTGCTCGATAATAAAGAAAAGCCACTTGCGGTCCGCATGAACCTCCAGATCATTATCCGCCTTCATCTCAGGGAATACCCCGCTTCGAATAAAGAGTCTTCGATTGTTCAGAATCACTTCGTTAGTCAGCTCTCTCAGACCAATGCGCTCCACTGCAAAATCCTGTTCGAAGGTTTCCAGACGCGACATATAGAGCACCATCTCAAGCCCTTTCCTCAGACGGTCCGTCTCCTCCCTCATGCTTGCGCTGCGTTCATCGCCCTCTTCTTGGAGCATCAGCTCCAGCACGGATAGTGGCGTCTTCATTTGATGCACCCACCGATTCATGAATGTAACATGGGCTTCCCGATTGCGCTCAGCACTCATCCGCAGTTCGTCGAGGCTTCGATATTGAGAGGCAAGTAGTCCATTCAGTGCCGTAGGAAGAGGAGCCGCCCCGGATACTTCAATTGTCTCCTCGGGCTTTCCTGCTCTACTGCCCAGCATGGCGTAGAAGCTCCGATGACTCGCATAGCGATAGACCAAATAAACGCCCAACACGCATAGCCCGAGCGCCGCTGCATAACCTGCTACCTGCCAGTCGCGGTAGCCATCGAGATAAAATACGGCTGTTACAATTCCGAGCTGCAGCAGCATGATGATGACAAAAGGCACATGCTCCCTCACAAACAAGTGCATTATCGTCCCTCCTCCTGCCAGCAGCGATTAAGGCGGTATCCTGTTCCCCTTACCGTCTCCAGTGCTTCCTGAATACCTAGCTCGGACAGCTTCTTGCGCAGTCGCGTTACATTCACACTGAGCGCATTATCATCGACATAAGCATAATCATCCCAGAGCTTCTCCAGCAACGTCTCCCTACCGACGAGCTTTCCGAAGCCGAGCAGAAGCATCTCTGCGAGAACCGTCTCTTTCTTCGTTAGATCCACCGTCTTGCCGCCAAGCCGAAGCTCCATCTTCTCGGGGTGAAGCGCCAGTCCTTCACGTTCTATGATTCTTTCTTCGGTAACGGATGCATAATCTCCGTATGCCCGGCGAAGCTGACTTCGAACCTTGGCCATCACCACTTCATAATGAAATGGCTTGGTTATATAATCATCGCCGCCATTCTCAATCGCCATGACCTGATCCATCTCTCCGCTTCTCGCTGAGAGAAATAGAATCGGGCATGTGGATTCGGTACGGATCTGACGACACCAATAGAAACCGTCGAAGCTGGGCAAATTAATGTCCATTAATACGAGATGCGGCCGCAAGCTCTTGAACTGCTGCAAGATATGCTGAAAATCAGTCGCTACGATAGCGTGATGACCGTATTTCTCCATATGCGATCTTAACAGCTCCGCAATCTTCACATCATCCTCGACGATAAAGATGGTGTAACTCATGGCTTTCACCTCACGCTTCTTGGAATAGACTTAGCTCCGCCCAATCTTGCGAAGCCGCAAATCCGGCGTAAATAACAGCTTCTGATAGAGCATGCTCAGAATCATGCTTGTCATCGCGGCCGATCCCGTGTGCGAGAACAGAATGAGAAGCTGGTATCTTACCGCTTCGACCGGATCCGCACCTGCGATAATCATCCCCGTCATCATGCCGGGCAATTGCACCAACCCTACCGTTTTTAGGCTGTCGATGGTGGGAATCATACTGAATTTAACAGCCCTCTTCATCGGGCCTTGCAGTGCCTGCACGCCGCTTGCCCCCAGTGAGAGCAGCGTCTCGATCTCTCCCCGCGACGTCTCCACTTCGCGCTTGACCGCCGTCGTGAACAATCCCGCAACAATCATGGCGTTACCAATCGTCATGCCGCTAAGCGGAATAATATATTGCGGTGTTGGCTCAATAAGCTTTAACCCGATCAGGAATAGCATCATAAAGGCTTCCATAGCCACAATCGTAAGCGCGATCCGCCAGAAGACACCCTTCAATCCGTCCCCACGCTTCGACGCATTCCATGACGCCACCGCTATCATAATAAGAACAATGATTAATATGAATGCTAACGATTCTGTCTTAAATATATATTGAAGAACGTAACCAATGGCCAGCAATTGAACCGCTGCACGGATGCTGCCGATGGCAATGCTTTTCTCCAGGCCGATCTTCTTCCAGAAAGAAACGAACATCGTAATGAATACAAAGATGAGCGTACAGCTCAATGCCAGCAGCGTCATGCTTGGTTCACACTCCCGAGCAGTTCTTCCTTATCCTCTTCCCAATCCGGCAAACTATGCGAGCCGCTGTCCAGCAGTTTACCGCCTTCCAGCGTCCAAGCTCTGCTTGCAACTCTCCGCGCTTGATCAGCATGATGGGTAACCCATAGCATCGACGTTCCTTCGGAGTTATGCCAATCCATCAATACTTCTTCGATCAGTCTCCCGCTTACAGCATCCAATGACGCCGTAACTTCATCCAGCAATAAGACGGAGGGACGAAGCATAAGTGAACGAATGAGAGCAAGTCTTTGCTTCTCTCCGCCAGAGAGGTCTTCCGCAGACTTCTTCATCGTAATAGAATCTAGACCGCTCCGGTCCATTAACCGTATAGCCAGCTGCTCCTCATACGCTGTACCATGAAGTCGGCTCACCGTCCGCAGATTGTCCTCCACACTGCCTGGCAGCATCACCGCTTGCTGGGCAACATAGCATACCTGACTCCGCCACTTCGTTCGATCCATGCTTCTGCAAGAGGAGCCATGAACATACAATTCTCCCTCATCCGCTGATTCAAGACATGCCAATATACGCAGCAGGGTACTCTTTCCTTGACCCGAAGCTCCCATCATCGCAATGCTCTCCGGCTCCTGAATAACGGCATTTATATGGTTTAGCAATAGTCTCTCCCCGGATAATCCATCTCCGGCAGGAATTCGTTTGCTTAATTGCTTGATCTCAAATATAGCACTCAACTCTCTCATCTCCTGTTGCTATAGTATCACAGGTCTTTGAATGCGCACATCTCCTCTTCATAGATGCTTTATTCCTTCCTAAAGTGTATCTATGTAGTTTTGCACATGCAATCTGTAGAATCACACCTTAAAAGCTACAGACAAACAATGTATGATTGCAACAGATGGTTTTATTTTAAAAATAATGAATATTTTAGGGTTTATATTTTATTGGAGAGGAGCGTATGGATGGATTTCTATGCTTTTTTGCAGCTTGGGCTTGTCCTTATATTCGGACTGTCCGGGGCAGCCAAGCTTCGTTCTCCGAGGCTGCTTGACGGCACGCTGCAAGCTCTTGGCTTCCGCAAGTCCTTCAGCCAATTAGGCTCATGGGCGGTTCCTCTTATAGAGCTTGCTGCCGCCTTACTCCTGCTGGACAGACGGACAGAAGCATACGGACAATTCCTTATCTGGGCTCTTCTGCTCGCTTTCACATGGGCAGTGCTGCTCACCTGGCGGAAGAGGAAGAATGTCAGTTGCCATTGCTTCGGAGCTTGGATTCCAGAGACGTTGGGCAAAGCGACGGCCGTTCGAATCATGCTTTTGGGTATTACCAGTTTCGTAGTTGCATGGGGGCGATCCAGCGCCTCAGAATCGCTTTATTCATCCGCATCCATCGGATTTGCTATTATCACCTGGCTTGGAGCAGCGCTAATCTATATCATGGCGCAGCATCTGATCGGGCACATCCGCAGGCATGCATCTACCCCTTACGGAGGTGAATGAAATGTCCAGTATATTCGTCCTATCCTACTACATGTTATGGTGCTGTGTGGTGTGCCTGGCTATCGCCGTAGTCTACTTGCTGACTCGCAAGCCAGTGCCGACTCCCGCTGCTCATCAACAGCCTGACACCATGCAAGGCCTACCTATCAGTTCAGTCTTCCCAACACTGGATCTTACCGACTACGGCAACAACGCCGTGTCGCTGCGAAGCTCGCTTGTTATTTTTTCGGTAACAGGCTGTGATGTCTGTAAGCTGCTCTATGGCGTGCTAGAGGGATTCAAGAGCAATCATCCGCAGTTGCCAATCTACATCCTGCTATTCGAGGAAGGGCCCGGCGAAATCCAAGCCACACTCGATCTCCATCAATTAACAATCCCGGTCATTCCCAAGCGAATGGATGAAATGGGATTATATCAAACCAGCCTGTACCCCTTCGCCTATACGTTGAATCGCAATGGCAATGTGATAGCCAAAGGAAATGTGAACGATGAAGAGCATCTGCTCCTGATGATCGAGCCTCTTGAAGAAGATCGCAAGCTTGCCGCCAAAGCAGGATAACACGATGAATCAAATGACCCCCTTAATTGGAACAACCGCCATAAGCAAGCTAATGCTCACTATCCGGACCTCCTTACGGATGTGCGGGACGCTCTTTCGGGTCGTTCCGGTTTCTATGCTTATTTTCACGATTTGCGAGATTATCATTGCGCTTCTGCCCGTTGTTCAAATCGTGATGACTGCTGCTCTGATTGAAGCCGTTGCATCCCTGATACATGAAGGACATAGCGCTTTGGCGAGCGCACAGCGAATTCTGCTCCTGCAGGTTTCGTTATGGATAGGCCAGCTTGCTCTGGATACCTATGTCCGCTACCTGGCCAGCAAGATCAAAATAAACATGATGGTTTACTTTGGCAACAGGACCGCCGCGAAGTCGGCCAAGCTTAGCTTGCTCCAACTTGAAAACCACGCCTATTATGACTTGCAGCAGCGGGTAGCCTCAGGCCTTGAGCATCGCAGCTTGCTGTTCTTTCAATCTATTGTTCAAATCGGACAAGCAATCATTACGCTGATTGGATTTATTATCATACTCGCCAAGTTCCATATCCTTCTTGCACTTGGTATGCTGCTATTCATCATTCCTTCTCTCTATATGGACATCAAAGACAGCGGGTTCCGCTTTCGGCTCGACGTTGAACAAACCCCTGCAAAACGCAAGGCGGACTATTATTTCAATCTGCTTGCCAGTCGTGAATGGGCCAAAGAAGTTCGGATATTCGGACTATCGGATTACTTTGCCAAGCAATGGGTCGCGAACTATCGATCGAATGCAGGAGCGCAATTAAAGCTGGAACGCAAAATGTCATCCTTTAAATTCGGTATGGGCTCGCTGGTACTGGTAATCTTGGGCGGTATTAGTGCTTTCTTGCTGCAGCTTACGATGGCCGGAGCCATTACGCTAGCACAATTCGTAGCTATCGTGCAGACTCTAATTTCCGTTCAGGGCAATCTGCGGTCCATGTCCGCGTCCGTAGCTGGCGTATATGAACTTGCTCTTTATGCGAATGACCTGTTTCGATATCTCGAGCTGGAAGAAGAAGCCGAGACAAGGGGCGAATTGTCCCCGCCCGCTCCGGAGAAATCGGATATTGTGGCAGAACGAATTACGTTTCAGTATCCCCATATGGAGAAGCCCGTCCTAAGCGATATCTCCTTCCGTCTGGCGCCAGGCCAAAAAATCGCAATCGTCGGGGAAAATGGCGCCGGCAAAAGCACGCTGGCCAAATGCTTGCTCGGGCTATACCCCCTAACATCCGGAACCATTACGTACGGCGGCATACCCATCCAGGAGCTGCAGCCGGAGGCGTTCCGTGGGCGGATTGCAGCGATCTTTCAGGATTTTGTTCAATATCAGTTGACGCTTCGCGAAAATATCGGATTGAGCAACTTGGCCTATATGCATGATGAATCAAGATTGCAAGCTGCAGCAGCAAAGGCAGGCGTAGATGAGTTTGCCGGCGCCTTGCCGCAGGGCTTCGACACAGAGCTGGGCTACAAGTTTTTTGGCGGACATGAGTTGAGCTTCGGACAATGGCAGAAGATTGCGATCAGTCGGGCTTTCTTCAAAAATTCGGAAGTGATGGTTCTTGATGAACCGACAGCCGCATTAGACCCCTTAGCAGAGGCGGCGCTGTTCGAGGGGATTGCGAAGCTGACGCAGGGCAAAACTACGTTCTTTATCTCTCACCGCCTAGGCATATGCCGGACTGTTGATCTCATACTCGTCTTGCACCATGGACATCTGATTGAACAAGGCACACATGATGAACTGATAGCCCTCAACGGAGAATACGCGAAGATGTTTTCGAAACAGGCCGAATGGTACCAATAATTAACCTGCCTTATGAAAGGAGGTGAATACAATGAGCTGTTCCTATTCCTGCGGCGGTTTTGGCTGCACAAACTCGACTGGCCGTCCTTATATTAAACATTGCCTGACGTCAACTGGTTCTTGGGTAACCACACAAGCTGGCTGCTGCTAATCGCATACGTTATGCAAAACAGCCCTTCGGCGGTCATTCCGTGAAGGGCTGTTTCATGTCTTTCTATTCTTGTTGCGGCTTCCCTCTTGCTTTAGTACACTTCAAATTCCGAGACTTGCGCAGCCGGCCAAGCGCTGTTCGAGGTAATGGTGACTCTTACATACTGGGCATTGACAGGCGCGCCCAATACGATCTCGACAAGATTGCCTGACTTTGGATCATACGTGTAAGCCGCAGACGGAACTAGCGTTGTAAACGTCTTTCCGTCTGCGCTGCCAAGCACTTCAATCTCTTGCGTGCGCTGTTCCCATGCATCTTGCGGCGGCAATCTCAGCTTCACTTTGCTTACAGAATGCTCTTCGCCGAGATCGACAGTAAGCGATTGCGGGAACTTATTGGCTGTGCTTTCCCAGTATGTGAACGGATCGCCGTCAACCGTCAGCTTAGGGTCGAAGGCCACGGCCGTCATGGAAGTGCCTGTCACCGTCTTGCCAAGCGCATAATTCACTTCTGCCTTTACTTTCGGGAATGATTCCGAAGCCTCGCTGACTTCCTTGGAACTCGTGAGCTCCACATATCCGACCTTCTGCTCCTTAATGAGAGCGACATAATCGAAGATCGCATAGTCCCCCTCCTCCTTCACAGGAAGCTCGGCAATCTTGGTGCCATTCGCCTGATAGGCTGTTGCCGCCACATGGGGCCACTTGCCGCCCCTCTTCACCTTCAGCGTCGTATCGGAGCCGATAGGCTGATAGATTCGAATGGCGTCGGACTGTCGCACTTCGACTAAGTTATGTTCGCCTTCATCGAGATCCAATCCGTTGTACTTGGAATAATTGCCTGCTCTCACGCTGCCGTCCTTCGCTTGGACATCAAATCCGCCCGCAGCGAGCGTCGTCTCGTCATCCAACGCATACGTTTCCGCTTTATCCCAATTCGTCGTCACCTGATGCGTGCCAAAGTCCGTCTTCGTCACCGACGGCGTAAGCTGTTCATAATTCCGCACCAACTGATCGGCATACCCGGAGAGGACATACTTCTGGAACACACCAATCGCATCCACCCATGGGCTGGTAACGCCATTATAGAAGTCTGTGCTTAGATTGTATCCCATAGCCAGATTCCAACGGAGCATATCCGGATCGTCCGTCATCGTCTCTCCAGCGAGATTATGATGATAGAACATGACCTTGTCTCTCATCAGCATGCCGGAGAGCGGATAATATTCGGCATAGGAAGCCGTGTTTTTCCGGTATCCCAGAATGTCCCATAGTAATGTCGAACCCATGAAGCCGACAGAATCATCTGCCAGTACATCCGTGCCATCCTCGATGTACATATGATGCTTCAGCGCTGCAAAATAATCGCGCACGCCTTTGAAATATGCGGTAGAGGGGTCAGTCCCCTCCGGTTTCGTCTTGTTATAGACATAAGGCGAATTGCGAATACCCCACTGATCCTCAAAAATCCCGTCAAAACCGGCGTCAAGCAGCTTGCGATGCTCCTCTGCTATACGCTGGTAGAAGAACGGATGTCCGGTGTTCGCGACATATCCGCTATGCAGTCCGTAATCCTCCTTCATGATCATGCCGTTCTCTCTCTCGACCATAATATCGGCAAGTCCAGTGCCTGGAGGCAACTGATCAAGCGTAGGGGAGGTGACACCCCACCAGCTCATATTCGTATAAGGAACGACAATATTGCCCTTCTCCTTCGCATCCTTCACAAAGTTCTTGAACGCTTCATCTCCGCCCCATCGCTTATCCGGCGGGATAAAGTCCGGATAATTCTCGTCATGACCACCGGTCTGGAAGCCAACCAGGTGAATCATGCCGTTATAGTTCATTTTGTCGATAAAACCGGTAGTCAGGTTATTCCAGCTGGCTTCTTTGATCGCGGATATATCAGTCTTGTACAAAGGAAGCTCAAAGTACTTCGCCGCCTGATCGCCCAGCTTATCCTTCAGCGTTCGGTATTTGTCGATGCCGTTCAGCTCCCGGTAGCTGACGATAGACGATGTATAGTCGCCTCCAATCTCCAGTACGATTGTGGGGCTGTTCCACTTCTGCTCGGCTTCAATCCACGTTCTGTAATTATGTACAAACGATGTTTTGCCGGAATCATTGATCTGATGCTTATATCCAATCTCCGTAAGCAGCGTCGTCTCATCGCCCAGATCATACATCGCTACATTGCCCGCATTAGTGCGCATTGCCAAATACGAGGCGAACATGACGCCCGGGTATTGATCGGAGAAAGAATTGCTCTCCTGGAAAAAAGCGTTCTTCAGCTTGGCCCCCGGCAGCATAGGAAGAATGGCATCCTGTACGCCGCCCTGATCAACCTTAAGCTCATATGGGAATCGGAACGACTTCACCGTTTGAATCGATTTATTCACCAGCGAAGCGTTCATATAAACCCGATCGTCGTCTTCAAAACGAATATCGACCTCTACCTGCAACGGACCGCTGTATTGCAGCTTGAGCTCGCTGTCTCCCTTCTTCCACTCATAGGTAAAGGATTCCGCGCTTGAGCTCTGTACGGACGTATCGTCCCCCATAATCGCCCACCACAGCGTCTGGTTCCCGAGGGACAGAGGCTCCGCCGCTCCTTGCTGCTTCAAATACGCAATACCGCCATTGGCCGTATGAAAGGCAATCTCATACTTTTGATTGCTGATAATCAGCAGCCCTTCTTCTTCGTTCAGGCGCATCTTAGCCTTCCCCCCATTACTCAGCAGCCCTGAGAAAATGATGACGCAGCCAATTGCAACGACGATGACAAGACCTATCCATAACCCCAGCCATTTGGAATTAAGCATCAGCTTCGACATGTTACCACCATCCGTTTCCTATGCCTACTAATCGCGGAAAGCCCTGTTAAGCAAAACAGGGTTGCCCCCGTAGATGAACCATCTACTTACGGACAACCCCGCTATACATGAATCTATTCTTTATGGTTGAATAGCATCATAGAATTTCTCTTGTACAAACTTCGCCGTATTGTCAAGTTCGGCTTTCATGTCTACGCCCTTCTTGGAGAATACTTCTTGGACAACATTTGTCATCGCGGCATAGTAGTCTTGCGTATTGTATGGCGACTCCGCCTTGCCGTCAATCAGACGCAGCGTTTCTTCACCGTATTGATATACGTTGTCATACTTGTTGAACAGAGCCGTTACTTTCGCGCCGTACTCAGCGTCAGGCTTGAAGTATTGGAATACAGCCGGAGCGTAGAATTTGTTTTGTGCTTGACGTTCTTGAATGTTTCTCTCCAGCGACTCCAGACCTTTATCGGAGAAGTAATCGAATGTCGCATAGTAGAATGCGATAGCTTGCTCGTCTTTCGATGCATTCGGGTTGATGACCAGGAAGTCGCCGCCTAGAACGCCGTAGTGCTTGCCGCCTTTTTGATAAGCAGGGATCGGGTAAACCAAAATGTCATCCGGCGACATACCGCCTTGGTTCAGCGCCTGGTCAACCGGACCGTCCGGACCTGCGATAACCATTGCTGTTCTGCCCTGTGCGAATGCGCCTACTGCGTTAACCCAATCCAGCGCCCAGTCTTCTGGAATTGCGTTAGCTTCCCACTTCAGCTTGTTGTAGTATTCAAGTGCTTTCAAACCAGCTTCAGAGTTGAACGCTGCTGTTACTTTGCCATCTTTTACATCCAGGATTTCGCCGCCAGCCGTGAACAAGAAGTTCGTCCAGTTCCAGCCGGATGCGTTCTCTTTGCCCATTGGTGCGATGCCCGAGATTCCGGCACTTGGTTCAGCTACAGCTTTCGCTGCGTTCAACATGTCATCCCAAGTCCAGTCAAAGGCAGGGATCGGAACGTTTTTGTCATCCAGCATTTTTTTGTTAACTGTTACGCCAGTAGGATAACCGCGTTGAGCGATACCGAATACTTTGCCGTTAAGCGTGAACAGATCTTGCAGAAGCGGGTTCATTTGATCCTTATACTCATAAGCATTGAACAGATCGGTGATATCAGCCGCCCAGCCTTTCTCAGCCAGGAATTTGCCTTCTGAAGCATACGTATTGAACAAGGTCGGCGCTTCGTTCGCACCCATCTTGATGCCTATCTCGTTCGGGTTGTACTGCCAATCGCTCTTGATGATCTCTACGTTCGGGAATACTTCGTTGAAACGTTTGATCTTGTCGTCTTCCAGCGCGCGGTCTTCTACACGGTCAGGCGTCGGGTAGTAGATGCTGATAGAAACCTTTTTCTGAGTGATGTCATCTTCAGCAGGAGGTGTGCTATTCGTGTCCGAAGGAGTGCTGCTCGGGCTTGTGCTTGGCGGAGTGTTGTTGCCGCCGTTGCCCTTGCCGCATGCCACCAAGATGAGGCTGAATGCAAGAACTACCGCAATCATCATCGAAATCTTACGCATTTGAAAATCCCCTTTTCGTTTCAAATTTTAGCTTACACGCTCATCATAATGTAGGCGCATTCACTAGGGCGATGTGTATTCCTATTGGGATCATGTGCAGTTTTACGCTCTGTTAAAATTGCACATATCATATTATTAAAATCTTATTTACCCCTTTACTCCACCGAGATAGAGCCCTCTCAAAATAAATTTTTGGAAGAAAAGGAATATAATAATAGGCGGAATCGTAACAATCGTCAATATAGCAAATTTAATATTCAAATCCAGTCTGCGCGCGTTCAAGACAAAATCACGAATAGCAGATGAGAGTGGCTTGTTATCCTGGTTTAGAATAAAGCTTGGCCAGAACCAGTCATTCCAGGCGGTAGCGAATACAAAAATAGAAAGCGTCGCAAAAATCGGAATAGACAACGGGAACGCAATCTGGAAAAAGCTCCGGATCTCTGATGCGCCGTCTATACGCGCCGACTCAAATATCTCCACATGTATGCCATCCATAAAGCTCTTCAGGAGGAGCAGGAAAAACGCATTGGCGCCCGCCGGCAGCCAGATCGCTGCGAATGACCCCATTAGTCCAAGGTCTTTCAGGTTAATGAAGTTTGGAATCATATACGTTGTCGCAGGGATAAACAACGTCCCCAAGAAATAGTAATAGATCGGCGTTCTGAACGGAACCCTCATCTTCGATAAGGCGTATGCCGCCAGCCCCAGCACCATAACGGTCACGACCATGTTGCCGAGGAAGATCATCATGGTGTTTTTGAAATACATGGGCAGATCGATATAATTCCATGCTTTTGTATAATTCTCAAAATGCCATTCCTTCGGGAAGAAGGTCGGCGGGAAGGAGTTGACTTCCTTATTGGCCTTCAAACCATTCAACATGGATATTAGGATCGGATACACCATACAGGACATCATAATGACCACAAGCAGGTTCATCAAATAGTAGCTCCAGCGGATGCCCGGCTTTTTCAAGTCATAGTCGGATATAATGCTGCGTTCATGCGCCTTCATGATTGAACTCCCCCTCTGTTGTTGATCCGGTATTGAATGATCGCAAGAATGCTAAGCCCGAAGAACATCAGCACGCCGAGAGCGGAGGCAACACCATAATCTTGTCTGACGAATGCATATCGGACAATGAGGAGGGCGTAGGTCAGCGTAGCATTGTTGGGACCGCCGTCCAGCATTGCGTATTGCGTTTGGAAGCCTTGTGATGTGGCGATAAGCTGCAGCATAAGCAGCAATAAAATCTGATTGCGGATGGCAGGCAGCGTAATGTACCGGATACGTTGCCATATACCTGCTCCATCGATCTCCGCCGCCTCGTACCAATCCCGTGGAACAGCAAGAATAGCCGCCAGATAGATCAGCATTGCGGAGCCAAAGCTCTGCCATGTCTCCATAATAACGATGGATGCCATTGACCAAGCGCGGTCAACCATAAAGTTGATTTGACCGATACCAATTGCCTTTAGCACGGAATTGATCGGACCTACCGGATCATACAACCATCTCCAGACGCCGTAAAGCACAACGAACGGCACAACATAAGGCAAATAAGCGGCAACGCGTGCGAAGCCCTGGAATCTGCGCATCTCGGAAATCGCCAGCGCGAATACAATCGGAACCCAGAACCCGATTACCAGCGCAAGTCCCATGTAATAGAGCGTATTCCGTACGGCTGTCATGACATATCTATCCCCGAAGATCGTTTTGTAATTGTCAAAGCCGATGAAGGTATCGCCTTTGACAAAATCTACGTTGTAGAAACTGTTTAACACCCCTTTAAAGATTGGAAGCCACAGAAAGAGCGTGAAAATGACAATGGCAGGCAGCAGGAATATAAATCCCCACATATACCTCTTGTACTTTCCTGGTCGCTGCGTCTGCGGCTTTGGCTTGCTGATAGGAACAGCTGTTGTTTGCTCCATTGCGTGGTCCCTCATTCCATTAGTTTATCTACCATCAATTGTAGATAAAGAGGGGGCCCGTGAACATGTGCATATCTATTCGGATGATAGGCAATCTTACTTCTTCATCTCGCTTGGGCTGATTCCGTAGTATTTTTTGAAAATCTTGCTAAAATGCTCCGGCGATTCGTAACCGACCTGATCGGAAATCTCATAACGCCGCAAATCCGTATTCAAGATGAGCCGCTTGCTCTCCTCCATTCGCAGCTTGATCACATATTCCCAAAGATTGTAGCCCGTCTTCTTCTTGAACAAATAACTTAAGTAATTGGGACTAACATGGTTTTTCTGCGCTATTTCGTTCAAAGTCAAACCCTTCTGCGCATAATTCTGGTGAATGTATTTGCTGGAGCGCTCGACGATCATATTATTTTGCGCTGCAATCTCATCCTCGGTCGGCTCCTCCTCCGAAAGAACCCCCCACTTGAAATCGCCGTAATAAAACACATAATGATCCTTGAACTCGCGGCTCCATCGCATCGCCTTATTCGCTTGCGTATGCACTTCTCCAAGAAACTCAGTGCCCTTCAGGATCTGACTAATGCCGACAACACATTGAAAACCGAGAAACTTATGAATGTTGAAATGAAGGCTCCGCCCGATCATCTCAAGCTGATTAACCTTGTTGACGCTTGTATCGCCATACCGTTCTTCATCCCATTGAATGACGATACAAATGGCTTGGTCAGGTGAATAGAAGGACTCGTGATCCCACTCCACATCCAGCAATTCATTGGATATATTAAGCGCCGCATACTGGATCAGCAACCCATCCTTATCGGAGACTTCGCGGCCGCCCGAGGCGAAATCAAGCTGAACTTTAATAATCGCATAGTAGGGTCCCTTAATATCCGTCTGGAACTGCTTGCCAAGCTCTGCTACGATAGAACCCCGTTCCTGCGTGTCCGGGGCCAGCAGTCGATTCATAAGGACCGTTCGGTCCGGAAGCGGCTCCTGCATATGGAAGTGCTCTCTTAAATCAGACATCAATTGCTCCTGATCGCGCACCGACTTATCCATATGAAGCAGCACATGCCGAACTGAGCTTAGAAATTGTTCGCTGTTGAGCGGCTTGATCAAGTAGTCCTTGGCGCCAAGTCTGATAGCAAGCTGCGCATATTGGAACGTCTCATGCGCCGATATGACGATAACCTGCACCCAGGGCTTAATAATTTTGGCTTGCTGCATCAGCTCAATACCGCTCATGGATCCCATCTGAATATCGGTCACAAGCAAATCTATGTTTTCCATGCGTAAATAATCAAGAGCCTCATAGCCGCTATGAGCATTGTAAATATGGCTGATGCTTATTCCGGAGGAATTCAGCAGCCCTGTCAACCCTTCACAAATGAGAGGTTCGTCGTCCACGATGAGAATATTGTACATGGTTGTCATCCTTTCTTGCTTACAGTAGTCATCTATTACACAATAGGGTCCTCGTATGTCGCAGGCAATACAATGATCGCGGCCATCCCGCCTTCTTCACGCCTGCGATAGCTAAGTCCGAACATATTGCCGAAGTGAAGCTGAATGCGCTGATGAATGTTGCGGATGCCGTAGCCAAGCTTGTGATCCACCTTCTCCTCGTTCAACAACTTGTCGATAGCCGCAATATTAACCTGCTTGAATCCGTTGTCCTCCACCTTAATCGTTACCCGCTCACCCTCAAGCGACGCGGATATCTGGATCACGCCATCGTCTCCCATCAGCTTGACGCCATGGATGATCGCATTTTCGATCAACGGCTGAAGTGATATTTTGGGAATCCGTATCATTTTGACAGCATCCGGTATATTCCATATGACATTGAACTCATACGAATACCGCTTCTGATGCAGGTTGAGATAGGCGCTGGCATGCTCCAGTTCCTCTTCCAGCCTTATCAGCTCGCGTCCTCTGCTAAGGCCGATCTTCATCAGCTTCGACAGCTCCTTGATCATCTCTGAAGATTCCGAATTGCCCTCCAGCGTACTCTTCCAATAAATACTCTCCAGCGTATTGTAGAGCAGATGCGGATTAATCTGCTGGTAAAGGAGCTGAAGCTGAGATTCCTTGGCCTTCAGGTCCATATGATATTTGTAATGAATGAGCGCATTCAGCCTGCGGGCCATATCATACAGGGAGGACATCAGAACGCCCACCTCGTCATGACGTCGCCTTGACGGCGTCTCCGGGACGAGCTTGCCCGGTTCATAAGTACGAACGAACTGCGCCAGCTTCTGCAGCGGCGTCATAAGCGATCGCCAGAAGTAGATCATAATGACAGAACCCAGGAACATATAGGCGACGGTAATGAATTGAATGATCCGCTTCAGCTCGTTCTGCTGCTTGAGCAGCGATTGGACAGGGATTTGATAAACCAGCTTATGGCCGATCGTATCGTTCTGGCTCACGATATAGATCGAATCTGAGGTGATCAAATCATACGTGCGATAAGGCTCTACCATATAGCTCCCTGCCATTAATGGTTTCTTTTTGATACCATCCATCAGGTCGACTGGCAGTTCCAATTGCCTCCCGTTTTTCCCAGACACGCTCGAGCTTAAGATGCGGTTGGAGGAATCCGTATAAGAGATAACCCCTTCCGGCAGAGATACGGAGCGCAGCGATTCTGCCAGCTTGATATCCATTTTAGTAGCGATCAACACACCCAGAAACTCCTTGCCATTGTTCACGTTGCCGACAGCTCTAATGTAGGCCAGCGTGTTGATTTTGGACAATCCGAAATTGTATTCGATAATATCCATGTAGCCGGTACCGCGCATGCTTATGGCCTTGTCGAACCAGACCGGCTTCGTTTTGTCGGAGAAAAAATAAACGCCCGTCGATGCAATTTGGCGTTTTGGCGCAAAAAAATAGTAGTCATTGGGATCATAAATATATAGAGAATAATAAACGGCTTCTCCTCCGTTGATTGGAATGGAGTAGCCACTCAACAACTTGTCGACTTTGTCGTATTTCCTTACGCGTTCTATTACAGCATCCTTATTGCTGGGTACAAGCATCTGTGTTATCGGGTTTTGGATGATTGTAGCCGTAATCTTGTTGACCGTGTCGAGATCCCGGCTGATTAAGGTATGGTTTTGCTTGATCAGCTCCACATAAGCGTTCGTCACATGGTTCTTCAGCAGCTTCTCTGCTTGAAGGTTTCCGTACCAGTGAAGCAAGAAGACGGGACTGACCATCACCAGAAACAACAAAACCAGCTGTTGCTTCATGTTCAGCTTCATAAGCGGGTTGATCGGATATCCGCGCATGACGGCTCCTCCTGTCAGTCAAGGTGTTCGATTGTCCCAATTGGAAATAGGATTATACATGTACTATAGCAAAAAAATAGCGCTTACAGTGTAGTTATTTCTACGCTCTTCAACCCGCATCAGGCCTCGTTCGTAGAAATACACATAAGCGCTTGATTCCTTGAAATAACTACTTAAGCAAAAAAACGGAATATTTCATCATGTACAGCTTGCGGCTGCTCATGATTAATGCCATGCCCCGTGTTCTCCAATATGCGGTAGGCATATTGCCCCTGCTTGATCAACGCTACAGTTGACTTCGTGACAATCCGATGTTGGTCGCCCAGCAGAAAGAACAGCTTGTCCTTCACCGCGGCTCCCTTCGCCTCATCGTAAGTCTTGATATGGTGTGGAAACATCGCCTTCTGATTATGCGACTTCATCAGCAGCACCAAATGGCTGGCCAGCATAGGGTAACGGTCGAACACATCCGATTGCGGCGAGCTTAGCCTTCTTACGATTCGGTGCATGTTGCGCTTCGTCGGAAGAAGAATCTCGGGAAACATGAGCAGCAGCGTTGTGATCATAGCTTTGATAGGACTCGTCACGATTCCACCTTCCAGACACATCGTTCCCCGAATGCGCTCAGGATGGACGGTCGTATAATGGTAGGCCATGTATGCACCATTCGATACACCTGCCAGATAAACCTTGTCCAGCTTGAAAAAATCGATGACCTCGCTCAGCCATTCCGTTTGTTGAAATTGCCCTTTGGCATAACGTTCATTTGGCACGCTTTTCCCTGGTCCGCCAAGCGTGTCAATGGCGATGCAATAATACCGTTCCGACAGCGCTCGCATATTGAGCGCCCACATCACCGCGGAGTTGTCGCCTACTCCGTGCAGCAGCACAAGAGGCGGATGATCCTTGCTTCCCGCAGTCAGGCAATGCGTAAGTCCATATTGGGTTGGGACTTCATGGAACTCTGCATCAACGCCCCACATGCCTACCAATTCGTCGTAGGACGCAAGCACGTCACGGCGAGCACGCTCTGATTTGAATACTTGAATCATAGGAGGACACTTCCCTTCGCGGCGTATGCAGTTATTGGTTAGTTAACGGGTTTTCTCAAAAAGGCTAATACGATATTGGCGTCAGGGAATGGCAGATCGCCCTTAGTCTGAATACGGGAGATGCCAAGCCCTTGAACAAACGAGAAATAAGTGATGGCAAGCATAAGCGGATCACCCTCCACAATCTCACCTAGACGCTGCCCTTCTATGACCATCGGCACAAAATGCTTGAATGGCTCTCCCATCTTTTCCCTCGCAATCCGCTTGGCCTCTTCGGGAATCGCATCCACAGCAGCGGTCTGTAGCAGATTAAGCCGCCAATGCTGCATGGCGATGCTGTTCGGCTCCAGAAATGCTTCCGTCAACCACGTAATCCGCTGCATCGGGGTTCCTTCCAATTGGGAAGCGAATGCCACAGCCTTGCCCGCTCCATCCATAGCCTGCTCCACAATTCGAGTGAAAATCTCATCTTTGGATTTGAAGTAATTATAGACATAGCCCTGGCTGAAACCAGCGTGCTCGGCAATATCCTTAATTTTTGTCCCGGCAAAGCCTTTACGTGAAAACACATCGACCGCATGCAGCATGATCTGCCGGACGCCATGCTCCCTCGATGTTTCTTCAAAGCTCTGCTTGAAAAACTGCTGCAACTGCTCGCTCTGGACTGACATAGGCGCACTCCTCTCATTTGTTGGGCAGGGATCATAAAAGTTATTCTATCTCAATTAAAGATATTTTGAATGAACGTTCATTCATACTCTACTATAATATGGATGATAAGAACAGAAGTGTTTTTTTGCCTCATGATTATGGCTGTTGTCCTTTTTCAAATCATAGACGGCCAAAGACCACCCAAAAAGAACATTCCATGCCAAACACACAAACTGCGCAAGTCATATTCTTCCGATCGCTGTTATATCCAGATTCCCTGAACAATGAAACATGGTTGGAATCCGGATATAAAGGCGAACGCTATCGCTTCTCCAGAATATGACTTGCTCCGTTTGCTCCCGCCATGTAGGACTATTCAACAAAAAACCTTTCCATTCCCAACCCTTCAATATCCCTTGAATAGATGCGAAACATAAAAAGGCGATGCCAGGAACAAGTTCCTTAGCATCGCCATTACTCATTTTGAGACTATTTGTGATCAACTGAAACATCCTTCAAGTGGAAAGCCAGACTTTGAGACGTCCTCAATTAATGATGAGAACCGGACGTTTGGAAGCTGTAGCGTTTTCTTTGGTCGCGAGCACCGCTCCGGCATCATGGTCAATCCCCGCAAGACGGAATGAAATGGTGGCGCCGGATTGCGAATTCACGAATGAAGTTACATCCAGATAGATATAGCCGGCCGTTCCGGTTGCCGTAGCAGAACCTTGGGACACGCCCGCTTCTGTCGGCTGATTCGCAAAGGTGATTCCCGCCTCCGACCACGAATTGTTATTAATGCCGAATGCCCGTATAGGTACGGAGGTTGCATTGCTGTGAATGCTCTCCACATACAGCCTGATTTTGGCTGAAGTAATCGGACCGCTCACCGAAGGTTTGTTGAATTTCAAATAGCCCTGTCTGGCAAAAGCCGCATTCGGATCGTTTTTCTTGACCGTCATCGTCGTTTCCGTGCTGTAATTGATCGTGCTGTACGTGCCTCCTCTTACATAGGTGTCCGATACGACAGGCAAGTTCACGGTACCGGTCGAGCCGCCGCCCTGCGCAGTAGGCTTCCACCAGTTGCCCGAGATGTAGAGCAGATTAAGCATATTGTAGGAGTCACCGAAATAGCTGGACTTCGCATTTCTCATATAATCCCAACCTGCGTTCACCCATGCCTGATTGCCGCTGCTTGCCGTAGCGCCAGAAATGAATGGCGAGGTGAATATAGATGAGCTATACGTGTTAAGCGCGGTGCCGCTAAGCGAATAACCCGCCTTTATATTGGATGGCGAATTACCTGCAGCTCCTTTAATCCAGGTCAACATTTTGTCCACGATCGTCTTGCCGCGCGTCTCGCCGTACATGGCATAATCCATCACCATTCTGAGCGGTACTCTCGCTGCATTGTAGTAATATTGGTTCGTCTGCTGGAACTCGTTCAGAAACCACTCCGGAGCAGGCTGAGCCGGATTGTTTACAATAAAGTCAGAGATCAAACCGGTTGTCGGCGCGTACGTATTGCTTACTTGGGAATAAGCCGTATAGAGCGCGTTGATCACGTTCAGCCACGTATTGTCACCAGTCACTTCATGGAAGGCACGCAGATGACTCATCATCCAGTCCGAAGGTCTTGAATTATGAGTCGTCTTGGAATCCCAGTCTCCCAGATTCAAACGATTGTTGTTCGTTACGTTGCTTGCTTTGATTGCATTGATCATTTTGACAGCTTCTTGCAAATAGTTGATTGTACCGCCCGAGCCCCATTGGTTATGAGCCAAAATGAGCGAGTAAGCGATGTCCAAATCGCCATCCGTTGCCGAGCTGAAATTGCCCTGTGCATTGATATGGTCGGCTACAACCCAGCCCATCAGATTGGAATTAATGGAGCTTTTGAAGGCTCTGGCCGTCTTGAACAATCCGTCGTAGATCGTTTTGGCATTGGTGTCATGTCCAGCCATGAGCGCTGTAATGATCATCCCGTAGCCTTGTCCCTCCGATGTGCCCAGCGGTATGAAGCCGCCCGAGCTGCCTGTAATCTCACCCTGTACATAGTAGCCGCCTGGCAGGGAAGCCAGATTGTTTTTCAGATACTTCCCTTTCCAATAATCATAATAGGATGCAACCGCTGTATTCATGGAGGCCTGAGTCACATGATTAGGCTTAATAATACCCGCATAGGATACCTGCTGCGGAAAAGGACGCAGCTCACCCGCTCCATGAGCGGTTTCAATCATAAATGAATGCGCTTTCACAACTGTCATAAGCAAGGCCATGACAAGGCCTATACTCATGACTTTCCTTAGTGTACTACCTCTTTTCAAGTCTTTCCCGCAAAACAATAGATTCGTGTTCATCACGACACCTCCAACTGTTTTTATGAGACTTTTAAAGAGAGGGTTCCGAGCAAGCTTTGTGCATCGCTATGCTATTCCTTACTGTCGCTTGGAATTCAGCCGCTTCGTAGATTCTCGGACAATTAACTCCGGTTGAAGCTTGATATGCTCTGCCACGCCATCGTGGATGTCTTCCTTGTGCTCAATCTGCTTGAGCAACAATTCTATGGCCTGAGCACCGATCCATTCCACAGGCTGGCGTACGGTCGTAAGCCATGGTCGAATCTGAGTCGCAAACAGCTGATCATCGTACCCAACGACAGATACATCATCTGGTATGCGAAGACCGTTGTTCTTCAGCGCGTCCATGACGCCGAATGCCATCATGTCATCTCCGGCGAACACAGCCGTTGGCAGAGTATTCGTCTTCATCCAGCGATCCGCAATCTCGTAACCGGATGGAATGTCGAAATTGCCATATTCAACACGCGGTTCAAGACCTGCTTCCGCCATCGCTTCCTTGTAGCCGCGAACTCTTTCTTTGCTGCTGAGGAAGGAATCAGGGCCGCATATATGAGCAATAGAGACATGACCCAGATCAATCAAGTGCTTCGTCGCCTCGTAGCCGCCGCGAAAATTATCAATTTGCACAGACGGCGCGAGGGAGTCCACTTGCTGATTATCGACGAGTACGTAAGGGATATTTTTGCGTGTCAATTCCTGCTCGTATCTCTCTTCATTAATCGGGGACAGCACAATCATCCCGTCTACCCGATCTTCTTGAAATATGGCATTATGCATATCCTTTTCATTTTCTTGCGAGATGTAGAGCGCCAGCAAATAATGATGCTCCGCCATCTTGTCATTGATTTCCTTCACAACCGCATCGAGGAATGAGTCGTTCAGCGTCATGATCGCAATGCCGATTACGCCTGTTTTTCCTCGAGCGAGACTGCGGGCGGCGGCACTAGGAGAATAACCAAGCTCCTGCATAGCATGAAGGACCTTAATCCGGTTCTTCTCCCGCACCGTTCCCGCGTTATTAATGACCCGTGACACGGTCACAACCGATAATCCCGATTTCCGTGCCACGTCGAATATGTTCACTTTCATCCGTGCTTCTCTCCTTGCGATAGTACCGCGTATTTCTTTACGATATCACATTTTGAGTGAAGTTGGCAGTCCCGCTGCCTGGCACGGATCGAATCGATGTCTTAAGCGGTCGCAAGCGTCCTCAATATTGTAATGGCTTCTGCGCGTGTTAGCACAGTATCCGGTCCGAACGGCTTGGATTGCGCTTTGAACAACGCAACTCCTGCTTCACCCAAAGCCAGAACCGATGGTTTAGCCCAGGCAGGTATAGCATCATCATCGGAGAAACCTGTCGCTGCAGACTCCGTCGACAGCTCCAGCTTCTTCGCAGATGCCAGTATAACAGCTGCTTCCGCTCTCGTCAGCTTCTGCGATGGCAGAAACTGTGTTCCGAAGAGTCCATTAGCAATTCCTGCTTCTACGAGCTGTGCGACATAACGGTTAGCCCAAGGTGCGATCGTCGCTTTATCCTCGAAAATCAGCGAGGCTCCGTTGCCTTCCAGCTTCAGCGACTTCGCCAGCATAACAGAGAACTCTGCACGGGATACGCCTTCATCCGGCTTGAATGTGCCGTTCGGGTATCCGTTCACAATGCCCTCAGCAAGCGATTTCACGATATCCGCTTCAGCCGCATGGCCTGCAATGTCGGTAGAAGCTACACCAGTCGGCGACCACCAGTTGCCGGAAACAACGATCATGCTAAGCAGACGGATCGAGTTGCCGTAGTAATAACGCCATTCCAGAGCAGTCGAGTTTGCTTCTTCTGTGTGGTAATCCCACAGATCGTTCAGCCATTGTTGATTGCTCTTGTCGATCATTGCGCTGACCATGAACGGAGCCGTATATTCAAGGCCACCATCCCACTCGCTCAGCTTCGTCTTGCCGTCAAGCGAATAACCGGACCATACTTCATATGGTGCGTTATGCTTCTCAGATACAAATGCGTTCAACGTAGACAATTGATCATAAGCTCTCTTATCGCCTGTCAGCAGGAAGTCGGATGCAATCCGCCAAGGCGTACGGCAAGAGTTGTAGTTATACGCGCCATCGAATTCGGATTCCAGGAAGTTCCCGCTTTCGCTCGTCCATTTGAATTCCGATACCGGCTTGTATTTGCCGTCCGCATCGCGGTAAACGAAGTCCGGCAGCAATCCAGTCTTTGGACTATATGTTTTGTATACATCATCAATGATGCCATATGTCGTCTCAATGACATTCAACCAGCGCTTGTCGCCTGTTGCTTTGTGGAATTCCTTCAAATGCTGAAGCATGAAGTCCGAAGGACGTGAAGCCGGCTTGAAGCTTGGCTCGCTATCGGAGATTGGAACCCAGTCACCCAATTGCAGGTGGAAGTTCTCCGGATGAACTTCGCTCTCCATGATCGCATTAATCACTTTGACCGCTTCGCTCTTGTAGTTAATCGCGCCATTGCTGCCCCATTGCTTGTCAGCAAGCAGCAAAGCATAGGCAATATCCATGTCTCCGTCGATCGCGGAGTCCGTGCCGTTCACATCGATGATCTTTCCGTCACGGTCAGCCTGTTGCCAAGCCATCAGGTCAGGATGAAGCTCACTTGGATGCGCGCGGAAATATCGGTGCATGCCGTCGAATATTTTTTTCGCCTCTGGATCATGTCCAGCCATAATCGCTGTAATCATCATGCCATAGCCATGTGCTTCAGACACAGTAATAGCATCCCCGCTCCAGCCGCCGTCGTTGTACCAGACATAGTACTGGCTGTCATCATACGGATTTTTCTTAATATATTTCAGCTTAAACTGGTCATACAGCAACCCAACTTCAGCATCCATCTGCTTCTGGGTCACATGGCTCGGCTTAATGCTTCCTTCCGCATAGTTCATGTGCTGTGGAAACGCTCTTAGCGGCTTAACCGAATCATCGGATTTCGTAACCGCACTTGCAGCATAACCAATAGGAGCTAACGTAAGAGATAAGACCAGAGCAACAACCAACACCATGATGGAGATAATGGCCACTGGCGAGTAAGGCTTGTAGGAATCACGAATCTTCAACATTATCACTGCCTTTCAAAAATAGTGGAGTACTTAAATTTAAGCGCTTTAACTTTTAATGTGATAAACTTCCTTGTGGCGCCGAACCCTTCACTCCCTTCAAAATGAAAGCGCTTATATACACATTGTAAAATCGTGCTAATTGAAAGTCAACAACAAAATTAAAGCGTTTAAACTTTTGGTTTAAATCGCACAGTCTATCGGGCAGCTTTCACCATGTCGACGTAATCACCCGACGTATTCCTTCTATATATGCATGAGTAACAGCAGAGTTCGATCTTTCAAGTATCCAGATTAGATGGCGCTTTTGTTGACAATTAGATGTGTAATATGATTTAATAACCTTTGTCTGCAAATGAGAATCACTATCAACGTATAGAAGGGTTGGCGTTTCAAAAAATGAAAAAAGCACTAGCAATTCCATTCATCCTATTACTCGTGTTGATTGTCAGCGCGTGCGGAAGCAACACTGTTAATAATCAATCCCCGTCCCCAAGTCCAAGCGAATCGACTGCGCCCGAAGGCGGCAATAGCAGCGGTGATACGATAACCTATCAATCCGAGCTCGGTCCGGTAGAAGTCCCGGCTAATCCTCAGCGTATTGTTGCGCTGTCTAGCGCACCTAATTTGCTCTCGCTAGGCGTTAAGCTTGTAGGAGTCGACGAGTGGACGTACGGCAATCCCCTCTTCAAAGAAATGCTGACTGACACTGCCGTAGTCTCTGAGACTAGCCTGGAGAAAATTCTGGAGCTGGAACCGGACCTGATTCTTGCCGGCGCTCATATTAATAATATCGCGAAGCTGCAAGAAATTGCGCCAACAGTAGTGTATACATGGGGCAAAAACGACTATTTGACCCAACAGCTTGAAGTCGGCAAACTGGTGAATAAAGAGAAAGAAGCGCAAGCCTGGATTGACGATTTTACAGTACGCGCTGAAGCATTAGGCCAAAAAGTAAAAGAAAAAATCGGCGAAAATGCAACAGTATCCGTTCTCGAAGTTGGCGATAACAAAACCTTCTACACATTCGGCAACAACTTTGCTAGAGGAACCGAGCTGCTCTATCAGGCGATGAAGCTGAACATGCCAGAGAAAGTAAAAGAAGACGCTCTTGGGCCTGGATTGTTTGCTCTGTCTACCGAAGTTGTAAGCGAGTATGCTGGCGATTATATTATCCTCAGCAGAAGATCGCAGGTCGACGTTTCCTTCATGGAGCTGGAAACATGGAAGAACATCCCTGCTGTAGCGAACGGCCATGTGATCGAAATCAACACAGATGCTTCGTCTTACAGCGATCCAACAACGCTTGAAAATCTGTTTAAGATATTTGAAGAAGGATTTATGAAGTAAGACATAGTTGGTGGTTAAAAAGAGTGAGCTGCCTGAGGCATCTCACTCTTTTTGGGCTTTTCGTTCTAAAATAAGTGCAGGATGAAGATGATCAAGCATGCTACACTCTGTGTGGTTTTCAGCCAGCCAATCATATTTCCTTAGAATTTTTACCTTCTGTTGCCTCTCCTATTCGTTCTTTTCACAGGCAATAGACCCACCGCTTTTTCAAGAATAATCTTATCCCGTAAAATCATAAATTTAGTAGAGTAATCATTACAATTTGACATCGAGTGCTCCATCACTTCTAATGCTTTGTCTAATGTCATCCATTCAACCGTCATTCCAAGTTGCAATTCGCTATCACTAAGCATTGTTTTACTGATTCCTTGGCGTACTTTCGCTATAAAACAGTAGGAAAATTGCATAAAATCATTTTTATTTTTATGTTCTTCGATATATCCTAACTCGTGAATAATTTCAGCTTCACACCCGGTTTCTTCCTTAACTTCACGCAAAAAAGCATCCTTTGTACTCTCACCCTCATTTATTCCTCCGCCAGGTAATTTATAAAGGTTGGTTTTAGACATATGCATCATTGCAACGTTCAACATGTCATCAACCAACACACCTCTTGCCCCATATCTTGAAATGGATTCAATCCATTCAGGGGCACTACCCAGAATATCATTGTCTGTTATTCTTTTGATCATTTCCATTAAATCACCCTGCCTTTCAAGGCTCAACCTACTAATTAGTGCTTGGCAGTCAAACTAACAATCGATTGCGGTCAAATACTACGAAAATGCCAGCTTTATAGCGGCACGTCATAGCAATTTTTACATCGGCGAAGGCAACATGTACGCTAATGGTCATCGTCGTCCGCTAGAAGCGAAAATGCAGTGAAATGAGAATGTAACGGTCACGAATGTCCCTTACAGGCTGAAAAAGGGACGATTGCGGGGATAACGTCTTCTAACGGCCGCAAATGTCTGTTAGAACTGGGAATATGTAATAATCAGCCTCTAAAGGTCAGTAGTGGCCGCTAGAGACTGGCCCTATCCGTGTTTGGAAAGACATCATAGCTTTCGTCGTCGTGATAGACGAATTCTTCATCGGTCTATTCTTTTTTGTCGTAGGTAGGACGTTCAACCATACAGAATTAGCTGATATTTTTCCGTTTTCCACCTTGGTTGATTTCGTCAAGCACTGATATAACGGAATACCGTTATTTAGGTTATAAAATTTAAGCACTTGGTGTGCTTGAAATGATACGGAGAAATCTTTATACGGATATTACATGGGTTATGTTTGTTATTGGTTGAATAATGGGTTCATTGGACATTGGGTAGCCCCCGCCAAAACTAAGCCCTGGAAGGCATGTAGCCATTCAATGCAATTATTTAATTACAATAGCCAGTAACAGTTTGAACAAATCCTGCTTCAGCCTTGAAGATTTCAATATTTGCCTTGTAGTCTAATGAACCGGAATTCAGTGTAATCTCTTGAACAGCCGACAAGTCAATTCTAACAGCAACAGTATTATCGCCTAGTTCCACCCACTTCTTGGGTGGTCTTTCGCATAATAAGGCATATCAAAATTCACTGCAACAACACGTCCTTCATCGAGGATGTTTACTTCAGCAATACGAACGTCCTTAAGTTCAGGCACTTGCTCATACAAACTTACTAGAAAGTAGTTTCTTTCCAAGACTTCATACCACACTTCTTAACCACCTCTATTTTTAAATGGATAATGCTCCATCGTACCATCAACTTTTTCTGTTCGGATACTATCGACAGAACTTACATTAAACTGGGGGAGCTTGCCCACTTTTTTGGTGTCCTGCACTATGGTCTTGAATTACATTTTTTCACCGTCTTTGTTAGTGTAAACATATTCTCTAGTACTGCTAGCTTTTCCTTTGAATCTTTTATTACATGTTTGCCCTCATATTGTGCTGAGCATATATCCTCTCGATTTATTTCTGCAGCTTGTTGAATGTTCAAGCTTTTTCTTGTGCGTATAACCGGAATGAGGAAATCTTTATACAGGTATTACAAGGGTTATTGATTGAATGTTAGCTTCATTCGTCCCTTCTACTTAAAAAAGAAACCTTGAAAGGCATAGTGCCAATCAAGGTTTCTTTCGCTTATTCTTCACATACTTGGATAATCTCTTTAGGAACTGGTTCAAAAACCAATACTTGTGATTTTGAATAGGGTTTCTTTGCTTCGTATTCATCAAGTGTCATCAAACTGTCCCAATATAATCTCATCCAGTGTTCTATACTTTCACCTGTGTCAAAATCATACTCCTTGTAGTATTTTGTAATTATAATAATAACCAACTAAAAAGAAACCTTAAAAAGCTTACTCTATCAAGTGTTCCTTATTTAATGCGAGCATAGATCTAATTTCTGTCTTGACTTGAAGCCCACTGTCTAAAACAAGTCAATATTTCTTCTAAATTCCTTACTCCACCTGCACCATGAAATACTCCATCCCTAACTATACAGTAATACCAATCTTCTTCATCTCGTTCAACTTCTATTGAATTAAATTTTTCATGTTCTAAATTTGTTTCAACTATATTAATTTCAACAGACCAACCTGGATTATCAACAGTGTCGATCTTCACTCCAAAGTTATGTTCCCAATCACCGTTACAGTTTTGAGAATACCAATCCTGAAGCCAACTTAATGCATCCACCATCTCTACCTCCTCTTCTTTGGAATTGCAATTGGATTCGCCGGCCTAACTCCATCAGGAATTTACTTGCCATTAACATGAGTGTTAGCACATTATGCTTCGTTACCTAATTAATATCTTTGTTTAAAATTCATAGCGAATATCTGTGCTATTCTCCTTTATAGCTCGTCTTACCTTTTAGCTGAATAAATTTGAACGTGTGGACCTTTAGAAGCCGTTTTAATAGAATGGATAGACTTTTCCTCTATTATATCTCTTAACATTTTTTGCACCCATTTATCTTGTATAGGATGATGAGATTAAACAAAACGATTAACATCAGTAAAGTATGATATTGGTTGAACTATCTGTTCATTGGGCATTGATAGCCCTCGACTAAAGAAAAGACCTTGAAAGGCATAAGCCCCTCAAGGTCAATGAAATTTTTGCTCTCTAAGTAATGATACTTACACGTTTAAAATTAATTAAGTCAGGATCTACCTTCACTAGCATATCCTCGAACTCTTCCCATCCATATTGTTTTATAAAAATCGCTTCATCAAAAGTAATCGGTACTAGCCACGCTTGAATTATCGATAGATCACCAACACAATCAAATGTATGAAAAGAATCTGGGAAATAAACCGGCATTGTAACATATAATGCTTCTAATTCTGAGCCTTCAAATAATGTTCCATATGGCCCTATAACATCTCCTCTTAAATAGGCATTATTAGTCTTCAATGCCTCTAACCCCACTTGTTGGAGAATGCCGGGAATATTCTCATCCCCAAAAGTTGAATATGAAACAAATATTAACTCTTGTCTAATCTGCTTTTTTGAAACTGACGATACTAATCTCTCGTTACTCATTCCTAAAGTTGAATAAGTAACTGTACCAGTAAAGGGTCCTTCACTATACTTTACTATTTGAAATGGCACTTCATTACCTTCACTATCTCTACTCCAACCATATTCAATCTGGCCTAAATGATCTTCCAAGAATTCAACATATGTTTTCACAAAAACACATTTCCTCCACTTCTATTGCAACTCGGACCACATACATCATAATCATAAGCGGTTATATGCAGTCCATTTATGATTCTTAAGCTCGTAACACCGACTGACCATGTTACCATATGTTATTGGTTATATGATGGATTCATTCGGCACTAGGGAGCTTCCTCAAGAAGAAAACCTTGAAAGGCATATAGCCAATCAAGGTCTCTTTCCCTTATTCTTCACATACTTGGATAATCTCTTTAGGAATTTGTTCAAAAACCAATACTTCCGGGGTTTGATAGGGTTTCTTTGCTTTGTATTCATCAAGTGTCATCAAACTATCCCAATATAATCTCACCCAGTGTTCTATACTTTCACCAGTGTCAAAATTCAGAGCTTCCTCATCAGTATCCTTAAAATCCTCATAAAATGCTTGGTCGTAAATGGATATTGAAATTTCCCAATCAAAGACTAGGATTTTACTCGTAAATTCAGGAAAACAAAATGACTTTGTAAACCGATTGACCAGATCAACACCGATTGCTTCCCTGAAATTAACCCAACTTGGTGTATTCAAAGGTCTACACCGCTCCGTAACATCAAGTTGCACCCTACCACCATTGCTGTATCGGTTGTTAGATTTTGTAATATGGTTTATACCCTCCGACATAATCTCTTTCATGGAAATATAATGCTCATGGTCTTCAGGCAAGTAAGCGTGATATAACATACCATTCATCTTATCACCACCCAATTTATTCTTTTGGTTTTCTTGGAACGTAAGGAAAATGTGAGCTTCTCGTAGAGTCATCTAAGTTTTCAAACACTCTATGACTTCTTGTCGGAGTATTAGATGTACTAATATTACCGTCAAACTCTTTATAATACTTTGTTATTCTTTTTTTATTAGGGTTATTGGGATTTGGCCAGTTTGAATATGCTCTATCAGGATTAGCTTAGTCATTCTTTTTGTGATATTTTTACAACGTCAACATCTCCACCATTTTGTGAAAGATTGGGAGTTAATGGCTTATTGGGTCATACACGTGCTTTTCAGAGTGTGGGTAACAAAATCATTTTGCTTGCTCCCTCACTACTACTAGAAGACCCCTTAAGATTATTGGCTTGCTCCAAAAGTAGTTACACTTTGTACGACACTAATCTGTGCTTTTGGTTTACCTTAGCCTTCGCCCTGCAACGCTGATAGAATAGCCAGTTGCGGCAGGGTACCCAAGACATCATGGTTCTACGCAGTCCCGATGTATCTCGTCAGACCGTAACATCGCTATGACCAATACCATATGTTATTGATTGAATGATGATTCAGCATTGGGTAGCCCCCTAAAAAAACCTTGAAAGGCATAGTGCCAATCAAGGTCTCTTTCCCTTATTCTTCACATATTTGGATAATCTCTTTAGGAACTGGTTCAAATACCAATACTTGTGGTTTTGAATAGGGTTTCTTTGCTTCGTATTCATCAAGTGTCATCAAACTGTCCCAATATAATCTCACCCAGTGTTCTATACTTTCACCTGTGTCAAAATCCAGTGCCTCTTCATCGGTATACTTCAAATCCTCATAAAATGCTTGGTCGTAGATTGACATTGAAATATCACCATCAAAAACCAATATTTTATCAGTAAACACTGGAAAACAAAATGACCCTGGTTTATGAAAGTGTAGATTAATGCCAACAGCTTTCTTGAAATCAACCCATAAAGGTATACCTGACGGTCTAAGTTGGTTAGTTAATTGCAACCTTACCTCCCCTCCATTTCCGTACCAATAATTGGATTTTGTCAAGTGGTTAATCCCGCTTTTCAAAACCTCATCAATCGAAACATGATGTTCGTGGTTTTTAGGTAATATCGCATGATATAGCATTTGAGTCATTTTTCATCACCTACTATGATTTAGGTTTTCTTGGAACATACGGGAAGTGAGAACTACTTTTAGGATCGTCTAAGTTATCAAACACTCTATGACTTCCCGTCGGAGTATTTGGAGTACTAATATTCCCATCATACTCCTTGTAGTATTTTGTAATTCTGTGCTTATTAGGATTACTAGGATTACCAGGCCAATTAGAATATGCTTTGTCTGGATTTTTCATGGTACCATCTCTTAGTTTTCGGACATCAACATTTTCTCCATATTGTGACCTATTCTGTGTAGAAGGTTTTTTCGGGTCGTAAATATGCTTTTTAGCATGCTCATTAACAAAACTATTAGGGTTACTTCCACCACCCGGTTCAGTAGGTACAGGATTACGCTTCCCCTGAGATTGACCCCGCCCCCCATTACCACCAGAAGACACCTTAAGCTTATTAGTCGCCTTGCTTGCTCCATAAGTAGCCAGACTCTGCACGCTACTCTTCAGTGCTTGCTTTTGATTGACCTTACCCGTCGTGATGTATTGCTCTGCAGCGCTGCTAGCATAGCCGGTTCCGGCACGCACGCCAATATTTGCAACAAGTGAGGCACCGCCAGTTAATCCGGCAGTTAATCCTGTTATCGCACCTGAGGCAGCAGCCCCCGCATATTTCTTCCAATTTTTCTTGGACAGCTGACCTTTCGCGGCATCCCTCGCCATTTCAAAGCCGGCGCCAATAATGGCTCCTGCCGCCGCTCCTATTGCTGCAGCAGCAATATTGAAGAAATGTCCGGTAGGATCATCATACATCACGGGCTCATTTTTAACGTAAGCATACAGATTTAAGCTAAGGGGATCCTTTGGATCTCCACGATAGGTATCCTCAGTTAGGAAGCGAGCGATGCTGGAATCGTAATAGCGGGCATTTAAATAGTAGAGCCCTGTCTCACTGTCATACTGATAGCCTGCATAACGTATCGGGCTGTCAATCTTACCCGTACTTGTCGTCAACTGCCCCGCTGCATTAAAATACTTTGTTGCAGAAGCAACAGGGTTGCCAAAGACATCATAATCATAGGCGGTTCTAAGCAGTCCCGTTGTGTCTCGCAAGCTCGTAACATCGCCATGACCATTATACCAATAGTATACTTGCTCCTCGGCCATCTTCCTAGATACTAGCTGCGTTCCGTAAATATTTTGCGCCTTTACTTCAGACTTCTCATTAAGTTCAAGCACAACTTTATCGCCTTCATACAAATATCGGGTAACTTGACTGCCTACGACTTTCTCTACTCGATAGCCATCACCATTATATTTATACTTAATGGTCTCATTGCCTAGAGAGGTCGCCAGTTGATTCCAATTATTGTACTCGTACGTCATGGTGCCGCTAACAATATCGGATATGCGTTCGTTCAAATTGGGCTGACCCGGAATAAACATACCAAATGTTGCATCCGGTTGATTAGCTGGATCTGACAATGCTCGTGATTCAGTGCTTACCCGCACCATGTTTCCGTTACTATCATAATGATATCGGACTTCGACAGTCTTCCCGGACTGATCGACATTGGACGTGTACGTTAATCGATTCTGAATGTCATAATGATACTTCGTAGCATGAATGCTTTTTCCCTGTACAATGACCTCATTTTTGCGATTGCCAGATTCATCAAAAGTATATTCGGTTGTTTTGCCTGACGGTTCAACCACTTTCGATAGACGATTAAGTGCATCATAGCTAAATTGGGTTGTCCCTTTAGCTGCTCCTTGAACGATTTCTATTTTCGAAATCTGATTCTTCGCTTCATCGTACGTATAGGAGTAGCTGTCCTGAACGCTGTTGCTCTTTAAGTTATCCAACTTTTTAAGCAAGTTGTTCTTATAGTAAGAGTACTGGGTCGTTAAGGAACCCGGTGTAGTCAAAGTCTTACGGTTGCCATTGATATAATAATCGTAGGTTGCCGTTAAAACTTTATTCGACAAGACTCTATACAATCGTCCCATCTTGTCATACTGCTTCTCAGTAGTATTGCCCTTCACATCGGTTAACATCTCTGCGACATAACCTGTTGTTAATGCAGCCGTTTTATCGTAGGCATAAGATACCGTTCCAAGGCCAGGAACAGATTTACTGGTTACTCGATTTTCTTCGTCGTATGATTTCGATGTCCTCCCGGAAGCATCTGTCATGGACAACTCATTTCCGTTCGGGTCATACGTATAGATAATTTGATTTTCCTTTGATGGTGAAAGCTCGCCCGGTTTTAGAATACTCTCCGATAACAGAAGTCCCCTATAATCATAGGCATAGTTAGTCGTGTTGCCGTTCCGATCGTTCTTGGACTTCATGCTCCCATCAGCAAAATAAGTGTAACTCTCCAACTTACTGTCGTTGTAGACGAGAATACCCTTCGGATCCTGTGTCACGCCACCTGGATCTATCCGACGCGACATCTTGTTCCTTGCATTGTATTCAAATAATGATAGATTACCTGCCCCATCTACCTGACTAATCATATTACCGCTCAAATCATAAGAATACTCCGTATTTTCCCCAAGAGCATTCCTCACCCGTATCAACTGATCAGCAGCGTCGTAAGTAAATTCTGTACGGTTTCCTTTGCCATCAATTTTGGCCACAAGCAAGCCTGCATCATTAAATTCTTCCCGACTAATGGAACCTTCTCCATCTGTCGTTGTGATTTTGCGTTGATTGCGGTCATATTCATATTGGGTAACTTGATTCAGCGCATCCATCGAGACAACTTGTGAGCTGTCCCCGTTGTATGCCAGTTTCTCAATAACAATAGAGTCGGCATTCCTGGTCTGATACTGACGGTTTAAAGTATCATAATCGTAGGTTGTTTTGTTGCCAAGCCAATCTGTTTCCTTTGTCTTATTACTATTCTTGTCATATTCATAGGTCGTCGTTTTCGTGATTAGCGCACTTTGGCTAAACCCGGAAACACCAGATACTTGCGTTTTTTTACTGATCATTCGGTTCAGCAAATCGTAGGTATACTCTGTCTTATTCCCATTAGCATCGATTTCAAAACGCTTATTTCCTTTGACATCATAAGCCGTCCGTGTTGTGATCGAGTTCCCTGGTTTGTCAGTCTTGATGGTGTGTGAGAGCTCTCTACCTTCCTGGTCATAGGTATAAAGATCAATTCTGCCTAAGTTATCGAACTTTTTAGTTTGATTACCCATGACATCATACTGAAACTCGATCTTCCACTCCTCAACAGACTTATCAGATGGATAGATTACTCTTCGAACTTTGTTAAAAGCATTATACTCATATCTTTCAACATTACCATTGCCGTCTACCTTCGTTTGCTGACGACCTGCCTTATCATAGGTATACGATTCCAGCGTTAGCTCTATGTCGTCGGCAGCCTTACGCACTGTCTTAGACGTTACTCTTCCTGCATCGTCGTAATAGGTAAAATTAATAATGCCATCGATATCAGTCTCACGTGTAAGTCGTCCAAGACCGTCATAATCGTATTTTGTCGTATACTTGTTGTTATGCAATTGTCCGGTCGGGTCGAGTTTCATACTTATCTGACCATTGGCATTATATTTACTAATTGTGCCGTAGCCGCTTCGGATTTTTTCATTAGGACCTGTTCCCGTTCCAGCCAAATAGCCTTCTCCAGAAAGCTCCTTTATCACATTTCCTTTTAGATCATACTGATAAGCTTTCACCACACGACTTACATTCGTTGGTGTGAATACCCCTGTTGCTATATTTAGGATCTGCTCCTGAAATAGTTCCGTCTGCAGCTTCACACGACCAGACAAATCATAGAGGAATTCTGTCCGATTCATTTCCGTTAAGTTCCGACTAGGTTGTACATTAATCGGCATGACCTGAATCGTCTTCCTGCCACCGCGATCATAATCAAACAGTTGAACATTCCCAAGTGCATCCGTCTGCTTGATAAGCAGTCCACGCTCGTCATACTCATTTACCGATGTTCCGCCGCGCTCATCTGTCTCCGATAAAACATTACCATTCCAATCATACTGTTTGTTGCTAGTAATCATGACCGGCAGATTATTTTCATTGAGCCCCTGTTTGGAGACAGCGGTCTGATGATTTAAGAGATCATAACTATAATTCGTTAATCTCCCATCTGGCATGATCTCTTGAATCAAATTTCCGTTCAAATCATAGGAATACAGGGTCGTCAGCTTTAAGATTCGCTTATCTGTTACTGGATAATCGGACAGTTCACCGGCTGTTACGTGAACCATTTTTTTCAATGTCTTGCCATAAGGATTCGACACATACTCCGTCATATTTACACTTTTGTCTGAAGTATAAATGCTCTCGGAAGCTTTAAAACCATCCTTATTGTAAGTCGTCACACGCTTTAGTCCGGCGCTGTCAGTCTCAATGGTCACGCGCCCGTTCTTATCATAGATAAACTTGTTTTTGGCTAGCCTATCATCGACGGGAACTTTAAATTGGCTAGTCTGATCCCTTCCAGTGTGCTTTTCTACTACATTGCTTGCTAGATCGTAAATTTGTCCCATATACATATATTTGCCGTTTTCGATAGGCTGCCATTTCCCTATCTCACGACCAAGACCATCATACTTGTAATATGCCGTAAAACCCATTGGATCGGTTTCTGAATTAACCGTTCCATCCGGATTATAGTCCGTCGTTGTCACACCGCCGTCTGGATCAACCTTTTCCACGACTCGGTCTGCAAAATCACGAACGGTAGTCGTAACTGCTTGCTCTGTTTCATTAACATATGTTGTCATGATTTTTTTCTTTTTACCATCAGTTGACAGTGGGTAATCATACTTTTTGAGCTGTACAACTGACGCTTCCTTATAGGCACGGAAAGATTCCTGTTTTACACGATTTAGCGTATCGTACTCGTACTCATAGATTGCTCCATTAGGCAAAACCTTTGTAACTTGATTCCCATTTTTATCATACTTAAATACTGTGACATTTCCTTTGGGATCAATTTGCGACTTTACCTTGCCGCCCGCATCGTAGGTATAGCGTGTTCCCCCAAGCGTGTCCGTATAACTATTTGACGGATTTGAGGCATTCAGCCCGTCACTTTCTTCCGTATAAAGCTGAGGCTCGATTTCCTGAATCTTCTGGCCGTCAGCGTTATAAATGTAGCGGGTAACATCTCCCACTGGCCCCATAACCCGCAGCAATCGACCATTGGAATCGTAAGTATTGTCCGTTCGATGACCGAGAGGCGATATGGTTGCCGTTTCCCAACCTAGTTGGTTGCTATTTTTAATCGTCTTGTTACCTTCGGGATCAATGATAGAAGACAAATAACCATACTTATCATAGGTATAAGTGGTCGCATTGCCCTCAGGATTTACTTCTGACTTTAGCAAACCATTAATTTTATACCCTAGCTGATCCATCTCACTAGAGACATAATAGTTGTACTCTGTTATAGAAAAATGATCGGGTGTCTCTATTTTCTCTTTGTCGAGTGTCTCCATTTTCTTTAACAGACGAATACCGGAGCTATCGTAAATGTACAGTGTTATGTTACCGGATGGGTCTTTTTCTGAAATCAAATTATTCTTGTCGTTATAGGAATATCCCGAAATCCCACCGCTTGGTTCAGTAATAGATGTAATATTACCATTCTCATCATAAGTATAATTCCATTTATTTCCGTACGGATCTGTAATGGTTTCAATTTCTCCGTACTGATTAAATTTCTCGCTATCTAAGTTGTAAACGACTGTCGTAATACCCCCGTCTGGGTCCTTCGATTTTACGACATAAAAAGCTTTGTCAAACCACTTCTCCGTTACATGGCCTTCTGTATTTGTAATTTTGGTATATAAATCACCGTAGCTATAGGTATCTATATTTCCCCAAGCATTAATGTGCCTGATAACCTTCTTTTTAGCATCATATGCAACAGAATTCTGCACTTCCTGCTTGCTATTCTTGATACTAATAAGCAGTCCAGATGGATCGTATTCATAATAGCTGATAATCTGACCACTCGGGTCAATGACCTTAGATAATAGATTTGCAGCATTGTATTCATAACGTACGATCCGCTTCATCGGATCAGTAATGGAAACGATCCGATCGTTAACGTTGTAATCAACTGTTGTCACACGTCCAACTGCATCAGTAATCTTTTTAACTTTTCCAAGGCTATCAACGTCGATTGTAATTTTATTTCCATTCGCATCAGCCATCCACGAAATCCATTGATTCTTATTAAAGCCGTAGCTGTATTGGTCCTTGGTGGTCAAAACAAAGGTGCCGTCATTTTGTTTAACTAATTTACTGTGGGAGTCATTCGCTCCATAAGTACCGTTGCCAAGATTCTGAAACATTTGTGCCCCGCCATTTGGCAACTTCACGACAACAAGTTTTCCATCATCGGTGAGACTGCCTTCGAAACCAAACGTCCATCCTAAGCCAAAACGACCGCCAGGCTGATCTTTTGAATTATAAGTACGACTCATGTTCACGGTAAATCCTGCAAAAGCATAGCTCAAATCCACCATGGTTTTGGAAAAGTTTCCTGTGGAAACAGAAACGCCATCCTCGCCAAAATGAATCATCTCTTGCAACGACTGACTAACCGCTACTGCAGGTAATGATTTAGGGACATTTCCTGTGTTGGACAACAGTTCTTTGAATGCAGAAGATGTCAGGACTCGTCTCAGCTGGGGATCGTCATGATCTGCCATTTTATTGGTTGGCGATACGACTGTGCCTGAATCTAAACCATTAACACTTCTTGTGTTAATTCGGTTGCTCTCCTGCTCGTTTTTGAATGCTTCTATTATAGAGATATTGTCTTGCTTCATAAGCGTCTCATTTTTATTGGCATTGACTACTGAAGTACCGCTAGCATGGCTGGTACTAATGTCACTTAAAGTGCTTGTAATACTCATCGTTACAATAAGCAGCACTGAAATCCAACGATAAATCCTGTTCATATTAGCCTCCTGATTAATAGGGATATTATTTGACAAATACCGTGTAGGTTAAGGATGATCCACCGTTTACTTTGGCCTTCATCTTAATACTGTTGATGATGCCGCTCCAGCTTTCTCCATTCAGAATCGTTTTATCACACACAAAGGTAATCGAACCAGGCGTAAACTGTGTAATCGTGATATCCGTTCCCTCAATCTTTCCAGGCGATAATTCCGGTTTACCCGTCATGGTAGAAAGATCCAGTATTTCAATTGCATTGGGATCATAGTTCACCATTAGAGTGTACCTGCTAAAATCAGTAACGTTAGAAGCGGTAAGCCCCAGGTCGACGGATTGCCCTTTTGTCAAACGTGCGGTGAGTGTGTTATTTACGATTAAGTCAGACCATTCTCCAACTCCAACTAAATTGCGCATGCGGATGCGATATTTATGCTCAGAGCCAGGTGCTACTCTGTGGTGTTTATAAGACGTTTTTAGTCCTATGTTACTAACTTTTCCATCTACCTCAATATCGTACCCCGTTGCAGTCGGATCAGGCTTCCAAGTAACATTCGCAATGTTATTGGTAGAGTTGATTACAACTCCAGACACTAATCCAGGTTTATCTGGTAATGTACGAACAGTAACAAGAGGACTCCATTCCCCTGCAATTGCGTCATTTCGGGAACGAATCCGGTACGTATGAAGGCTGAAAGTTTCCAGTTCAGTGTCTGTATAACTAGTCTCATTAAATGCGTCTACTACAACTATTCCGTCAAGCTCAATATCGTAGCCAGTGCTCCCAGCAACTTGACCCCATGATAGATACACAGAGTTATTATTTGGAATAACATTAATTTGGCTAGGAACAATCGGTCTTTGAGGCAAAGTTGAAGAGTAGTTTACTTCAGACCAAGCACTCTTTCCCGTTGCATTACTAGCACGAACTCTTAACTTATGGTTTGATTCGATCAAGAGTCCTGTTGCCTTAAATGTGGTTGTTTGAACCGAATGTATTTGATTGTCAAATTCCACATCGTAGCTAGTCGCATTTGGCGATGCCATCCAATTATATTCAATTGAAGTTTCTTCTGAAGTATCCGTGATATTCCCTGGCGCCTTGAGCAGATATGTCGTTGCCTCCGCCATCTGACTCCAATTACCGCTTCCGATTTCATTAACGGCATGGACTCTATACTGATGATTGGTATGAGGCGTTAGTCCCTTAATCTCAATGTAATTGAGCTTGCCAGTTCTTATAAGCAGGCCATCTGCTTCTATCTCATAGCCGGATGCATCCACGTCTTCTGTCCAACTTAATTGAACGGAGGTATCCTGCGTATCTACTGTCAGTACAAGAACTGTTGATGGTGCTGCCACCTTCGTATCAACGGTTTGAACCGCACTCCATCCGCTATTACCGCCTCCACTGACTGAGCGAATTTGGAAAGTATGCTTTGTTCCCGGTACAAGATCTTTTACTTGGTAGGTAGTCGTTTTTCCTAAAGCAATAATGACACCGTCCCATAACAAATCATATCTTAATGCATCACTTACAGAATTCCATGTGACAGTAACAGATTTGCTTGATGCAGTTGCACTGACTAATGCTGGTTTCTCAGGAGGAATCATGGATGTACGTACACTGGTTAGTTCCGTCCAAGCCCCATAAATTCCATCTCGCTCCGATCTTACTCGGAAAGAGTTGACTGTGTTTGGAGCTAACAGCTGACTTGTATAACTAAGTGTGTTACCAACGGAAATGAGCATGTTATTCATTTCGATTTGATAAGAAGTTGCTTCCGGAACAGCATTCCAGGTAACAACAATTGTACTATTCGTTGTTGTTGCTTTTACCCCAGTTGGAGTAGCTGGAGGTGCTGGAGGCGGTCCAATTTGAATAGTGTTGGAGAGGGAGGTTTCTTCCTCTTCCTCATTGATTGCTTGTGCTTGGAAACGATAGGATTTGCCAGCAGCAAGTCCTTTCACTTTCACCTTTTTATTATTCAATGTAATCCAGGTAGGATACGCCGTAAGAGTCCCTTCGGCACTTACATATTTATTCCCAGCTTTCAGCTGGTATTTTGTTGTTCCAGGGTTATTGTCTGTAACGGTGAACTCCACAGTTCCATCTGAAAAAGGAGAAGAGGTTAGAACTGGTGTTGTTGCCTTTGTGTATACATCCTTCGTGATAGACGTGACCGCTCCATCCATATTTCTCACTTCCAGCTTTACTTTATATTTCGTATTTGGCGTGAGATTAGCGAAGGTGTAAGAATAATCATCCCTCTGCATAGAACCTGATACTAAAACCCCGCTGCTTGTATGCTCAAATACAACAATTGGATCTCCAGGATAAGGCAGCAAAGCATTGCTAATAACAGCAGGTGCAGTTGCATCACTCGCCGTATTTGCTGTAATTGTCTTCATGACCGACCATGTTTCGTTGCTCAACATCCTCATTCTTATATTGTAATTTGTAGTGCTTAATGTCGGGTCAATGCCAGAGAAGTAGAGAAATACATCGTTATTCTGTCCGACCGTAAGCGTAGGCTGCTGTTGGTTGTAAGTAGTTAAGCCTGCTGTCAAATCCACGATAGGGGAATAGACGCCATTCGTATTTTGTTTGGTGTAAAAAATATGATTGTATCCGTCGCTAGTTCGTTTAGTCCAAACGATATGCACATCGTTGTTCTTGTCTACAGCTGCATTGACATCCCCAGTCCAATAACTGCTGATAGGCTCCAGGTTCTTCTGTTGCCACGCTGAATTCACTCTATTGGCTACATAAACGGAATAGCTATTATTGTTAGTATTTTGGTAGTCATAAAAAAGGACAGGTATTCCACTATTGTTGATTATCATAGACGGATTGCTAAATACATCGTAGCTGCTGGTACTAGTAGTCACCTGCTCAATAGCGGTCAGCGCTGAGCCATCTTCAGCTATTTTGGCGTAACGAATATTGTATGCATAAGGATATTGACTATTTTTGCTCACCCATGCCGCATGTACGGCATCATCCTTTGCCACTATTGCAACGTTATTGGCAGCAGGAATGTCCGTTTGATTGAAATCAACGCTTTTCAGCAAAGAAGCTATATTCACATTTGTTTGTTTATCAACGTCAAATGAGAAACCAGCTATTTCATTCGCATTTTTTCGCACGATACCAAATACTTTATTACCTACGGTTGTGATCGCGGCATTAGAAGTAAGTCCAGACAGAGTGCACAGTATAGTCCAATTCTGCCCTTGATTAGCCGACATATAAAATCTAACTTCATTCGTAGCGCTGTAGTAGATTGGCACGATCCATTTCCCATTTGCTGTTACAACAATTCCTTTGGTTCCATTCCCGCCTAGCTTGCCAATTGCTGAGGAGATAACTCTATTCGACAAGGTGGAGCGATCGGTAAACCAAGAAGTCGTTATATTATTGGCTGAGAAACGAATTGGACTTGAAGCAAAATTTTTGTTGTTGCCTGCTATATTTTCTGTCACTTTTATGGTTGTGTTTGTTGTCTCGGTAATCATGGATGGGATTAGGGAGCTGTCATATATCCATACACTTATAGTTTGCTGAGCAACTATTAATCCATCTGTGACTTCAAATCGGATTGTATGTTGACCTTCCTTCAAATCTTTCACATTTACCGGAAACGAGATTGTATGTGTATCAGATGGCATAGATATAGTAACAGCCTCTGATATAGATGTATTAGAATCCATATAAGAGCGAATCGTTAAGCTTGCCCCCGCCTTATATTTGATTTTTAGACCGTATGATTCTTGAGGTAAAACTCTCCATTCCTCTACGTTCTTCACAATCTCTGGTTTTAAACGATTAGCTGTTGAACCCGTTGAGCCCAGACCCAAACTATTGGCATACAACCCCCACACATTCAAACGACCACTAATAATGGCATATGACTGATTAGGCGCCAATTTAATAAGAGATACTTCTGAATGAATCATTTTCTGAGGAGAATTTAGATTAATTCTGTCCCCTGTACCCAGTTGGCCGAATCCATTACTGCCCCAAGCGTATAATGCTCCTTTGGAATCTACCGCTAGTACGTGCTGATCACTTACCGATACCGAACTGACATTGGATAGATTAGGCACCGTTGTCGGAGAAAAAGTGTGTGCTGTTGATTGCAACCCCAACTTGCCATTCACATTGTTTCCCCATGCTTTTAAGGTTCCATCATTTAATATCGCAAATACAGACTTACCATTGACAACTAGTGATTTGACTGATGATAGATTGGCGATTTGTGTAGGTTTAGTAACGGATGAAGTATTATTTACTCCTAGCTGATAAAGATCATTTTGCCCCCAAGCACTTACAGTGCCATCGTTCAATAAAGCAAAACTGGAATATCCATCTGTATATATACTTGCTACATCTGCCAGGTTTGGAACATCAACAGGGGTATTATAGGAAGTCGTATTTCCTGTACCCAGGCTGTATAGACTGTTATAACCCCAACCTTTAATAAGACCGCTATTCAATAAGGCAAGTGTGAAATTTTCTCCTAACGCAATTTCTTTAACGCCAGTAATATTGACCAAAGTAGGTGTAAGCTTATTCGTATTATCGCCGAGACCAAGCTGACCATTGCTATTAGAACCCCATGACTTGACCGTACCATCTTTTAATAAGGCCATAGCGAAGGTACCTTTGACAAAAATATCTTTTACATTGCTTAAAGAAGCAGTAGAGATAAGTACTGGCTTAGTAGAAGCAATAGTTGTACCATTCCCAAGTTGTCCAGATTCGTTAAGGCCCCATGACATAACCGTTCCGTTTTTCAGCAATGCCAGAACAAAATTGGAGCCTAGAGCTATCTTCTGAACATTACTAAGTCCATTAATCGGCACGAAGTTGGTTCTACTAACCGCATCGCCAACCCCCAAGTAACCAGAATTATTTCTGCCTGTTCCCCAAACAGTACCATCTTCAAAAAGAATAAATGTGTTATTGCCATCCGTAATGATATCTTGCACCGACTTTGTATTGCCGTATAAGACGGTTAGCTTATTACGGTTAGCGGTATCACCCAATCCCAACTGACCATTAGCATTATTACCAGCCATTCTTATGCTTCCATCTTTACTGATCGCAATTAAATGCGTTCTGCCAGTAATGATGGAAGAAAACCGATCTCCTGTAGACATAATTTCAACAGGGGTTGTTCTTGAAGCAGTGTCCCCATGCCCCAGTTCACCCGATGAGTTTAATCCCCAAGATAAAATTTTCCCCTCCTGAGTTAATACATAGGAGGAATAGGCTGTTACGGCAACCTGATTGATTGACACGTTAATAGGAAGTGGAGTTGGCTTTAATACAGCAACACTATTTCCTAGCCCCAACTGACCATTATTATTTCTTCCCCATACTTGCAACAATCCATCCTCTTTAAGAACAATGACATGATAAAACCCGGATGCAATTTCTTTTACACCCGTTACACTTGTCAGTTCAGTAGGTATACTGCGATTCTCAAAGTTGCCAAGACCAAGTTGACCAAACTCATTGCCACCCCATACCCATACAGACCCGTTCTCCATTAATGCGACTACAAAGTTAATACCAGCTGTAATATCTTTTACGCCTTGAAGATTGGGAATTAGCTTAGGTGTTGTTCGGTTTGTCAAATCCCCTTGGCCTAACTGAGCTGAAGTATTCCTCCCCCATGTGGCGACGGTTCCATCCTGCATCAATGCCACAGCAAATCCAGAAGCAGCAACGAGCTTCTTGACACCTGTTAAACCTGAAATCGTTGTAGGATCAGTCCTGTTTATCGTATCGCCCAAGCCCAGTTGCCCGCTCGTATTGACTCCCCACGACTTCACTTTACCGTCCTTGGTTAAAGCTAACGCAAAATCTTCTCCATAAGTAATTTGCTTAACATCCCCTACTCTCGTAATCATTCGAGGAGATGATAGGTCACCCGCAACATCCGGGTCTATAACAGGGTTAGTGTTTTTCCCCCAACTGTATAGTTTATCGTTTGCAAGCATGTGTGAAGTAGCAGTAAAGGGACTGCTGAACATGGATAAATCACGACTTAATACATCGATTTCCAAGTTAGCGCCTGATACATTAAGATCATTGATCATTGTAAGGGTATCCTTGGCAACCTTGTCCTCGAGACCCAACTGGGAATAGTTATTCAAGCCAAGGGCCCAAGTCTGATTGTTCTGATCGGTAACAAAACTTGTGTTACTTCCTAGATATATAGAGTTAATAGAACCTAATTGCTGAAATAATTTTGGTGTTAATTGATTGGTGACTAACGTCGATTTGATACCCAATTGACTGGAAGAATTATTCCCCCATACATAGATGTCCCCATTAGTAGTGGATGCCCATGTATGATTAATTCCAGCAGCAATATAATCAACGTTGGATAAATCTGTTATTTTAGCAGGAGAGTTAACTGCGGTAGTTGTCCCTGTTCCCAACTGCCCATTCAAATTGTATCCCCAGCCCATGACTGATCCATCAATAAGAACGGCAAATGAGAAATTGGAGCCCGTCGTAATTTCTTTTACATTTGTAAGGCCTGCTACTTCTACAGGTGATGTCTGGCTTACTGTTATATTCCCGATTCCAAGTTGGCCGTTGCTAAAATTCCCCCAGGACTTAACCGATCCATCATTCATTTTGGCAAGCATAAAGTCTGTACCTACCGCAATGTCCGCTACATCTGAAAGGTTAGGAACTGTTTTAGGGTAAGGAGAATTGCTTGTATTTCCAAGGCCTAGTTGTCCGTAGTTGTTGCACCCCCAAGTGACAACTGTTCCACTCTCAGTCAATGCTGCGGCAAAGTTACCACCAACAGCAATTCGTTTTATCCCCTCTAACTGTGGAAAGGTAACTGGACTTGCAGATGTTGAATTGATTGCACCCAATGTACAGCTATTCGATCCCCATGCTTTTACCGTTCCATCATTAAGCAAAGCAAAGGCACTGCTCGTATTCGCAGAAATTTCCTTAACATTGGACAAGTTAGGAATTTCATTAAGAACGGAGTAATTGGTTGTACTTGCAACCCCCGTTCCCAAGACGTAATCCCCTCTACCTACAACGCTCACCGTTCCGTTCGTCTTCACAAACAACGTGAAATTCCCCGGATTGGCAATTCGGTTATAGCGTAACCCTTCATTTGATTCCCCATAAGCGACTGATACATGACCCAAAGCAGAAAATAACAACTGAGTCAAAAGACTGACTACTACGATCAACCGCACACTACTATTTAATCCTTTCATCCTACGTTCTCTCCTTATGGCTTGAAATAAGATTAATCATAATATGCTGTAATTATAAATACTACATCTAATATTGTTGTTATTTGTCGTATTATGTCGAATTAATGAAATAATTTTGTTGATTTATTCTATATATTTCTGTTATTCTGAAATATTATGGTACAAATTATCGATAAATTTTAATGTAAAAACGTTTTCAGTTATACCTAATTCAATGTCTAATAAATCATAAGTTTGCAAAACTGTTACTACGTCAAGATAATAGACACTGATAACATTTGAATATTCTAATAATATAGCGATTGAAACAGGGGATATCCGGTTAATTTTCTAGAGATAGAATTATGTCCACAAAAATAAGGAAAAGGGCTGGGACAGATAAGAGATAGAAAATATTGGGGAACAAGCTCGAATAAAAACCAATGGCATCAAAACCTTGTTTTAAAAGGTTTTGATGCCATTGGTTTTCTCGTTTTGATATTATAAACAAAGTTTCAAACTCTTTTAAAATCAGTCTCAATTTACATTATAACTGACATTAGACATGGATTTGTTGTCTAGTTAAACTTCCGCTGCCGCAAAGCCTCAAACAACAACACCGTTGTCGCCATCGCGACGTTCAGAGACTCTGCACCGCCCTCCATCGGGATAATTACCGATTCGTCCACTAGCGCCCGCACCTCTGTCGATAAACCCTCGGACTCGCTGCCCATAAGCAGCCATGTCGGCTGGCGCCAGTCGTAGCCGTAGCAGCTATGATCCGCTTGCAGGCTGGTGCCGACTACTTTGGCCCCTGCCGCCCTTGCTTTTGGAAGCATCTCGGTCAGATCACCCTGGATAATAGGAAGATGGAACAGAGAGCCCATCGTGGAGCGAACTGTCTTCGGATTATAGAGATCGACACAGCCCTGCCCCAGTACAACCGCATCCGCACCGGCGGCATCCGCACTGCGGATGATCGTTCCGACATTGCCGGGATCGCGAACGACATCCAGCGCAATGACCAGACTTGTCGCACCGTACAGCTTATCCATCGACATATCCGGCTTACGAAGCACCGCAAATACCGGCGGAGGCGTATCCGTGCCGGTACACTTCCCCATTACAGCTCTGGAGGCGCTAATCCATTCCGCTTGTGCTCCACCCGTAAACGCTACATCTTCAAGCTCAGCTGGCATGCCACGCTCTTCGTCGTATACAATCTGAAGGATATCCGCGTCCGCCTTGATGGCCTCCTGTATCAGATGAACTCCTTCAATAATATATTGTCCCTCGCGGTCTCGATTTTTCTTCACCAGCAAGGAAGTCCAGTACTTGACCCTGTCATTCTGTGGTGATCCTATGTACAAATGATTCATCTCGCGCATCGATAATTAACCTGACCTTCCGTCGTCGTTTCGTAGGTTCAGTATACCATATCCTGCGCCTTGGATGGCTTCCGCCGATGCTGGGCATAGTAAGATAGCACAATTTTGAATCTTAGGAGGAATACCGCCTTGCAAATCATCGATCTTCGCCAAGCGATTGTCAATCGCGTTCACGATAACACCAAGGAACAGCTCACCGAAGTTATTGTCGATTCTGTCGATCACGACGAACGTGCCTTGCCCGGACTAGGCGTGTTATTCGAGATGATCTGGAAGGAATCAAGCACATCGGAGCAAACTCAGATGGTCGATTCACTCCATCGCCATCTTCATGAAAATGCTGCCAGCAATCCATCTCCGTCCTAGTATCTGACATCTGCAGCGTATACATGTACGCCGTCCACAATCGCATCGGTAACCCAAGGCAATCCTTGAAACTGATCGACTATAATGAAGTCGGCAAGTTTACCTTCTTCAATCGATCCGATTTGATCGCCAGCACCTAACGCTTGTGCAGGATGCAGTGTTGCCATACGCACGGCGCCGGGAAGATCGGTTATCTCTTCATCGACTAACTTGAACAGGGCAGCAAGCATGGATGAGGGGTGGTAGTCAGAGCATAATATGGCTGCCGCTCCTGATCGAATCGCCTCTGTTGCACTCAGATTATGATCGTGCGAGCCTCCTCTGACCACATTGGGAGCTCCTACACAGACAGACATTCCTTGCTCCTTGCAATATGATGCAACCTCCAATGTAATCGGAAATTCGCTCACAGATACTCCAAAGCTCTGGTTATCCTCCACCTTCTCCTGCGTGTCATCATCGTGGGAAGCAATCGCTATTCCTTTATCCAAAGCTAATCGGCTCAGACGACGCAAGCCGTCCCAATCCACCTGTTCTTGCTTTAACAGTAAATCATGAACAATCTGTCGAACCTCCTTCATGCTGACACCTTGATTTTTCATCACATAGCTCTCGAACGATCCCGGCTTGCGGTATTGTCCTTGTCCAGGCGCATGATTCATGTACGACAAATATTGAATTTTGCCTTCTTTCATCAGTTGCTCCACAATCGCCAAACCATCCCGATGCGTAACTTCATAGCGAAGATGCACACGATTGCGAATCATGGACCTCTGCTTGCTATAACGGTGAATCAGCTCCACCATTTCCGTAAGCAAATGATCTCCTCTCAAACTAAGCCCGACTCCAAGCGACAATGAATGATACATTGTCGTAATCCCATGTACCGGCAGCTTTCGCTCAAATTCCAGAAAAGCCAAATCCAAAGGAAATAGCGTATTCGGTCTTGGCTGCACTTCTTTCTCAATGGCATCGCAGTGGATATCAATCAGTCCCGGCATTACATACTTTCCGTTGGCATGCAGTACCTTCGCTTCTCCATTCCAGCGCTTGAGCCACCGCTTCTTCCCCTTCTCATCAACTATCGCCGCAATACTTCCATTCTCCACAGCGATAGAAGCCCGAATGATTCGATCCTGCAAGACGACATTGCCATCTGCAATGAGCAAGTTGCCGCCTCGCTCTGAACTTCCAGGATATGAAGGACTGTACATGGAATTTAACCCCTCTTTTTTAAATAAAATGTTAATTTTAGCATAACATAGTCCCTTCACTATGCAAAATAGAATTAACCCATCCTCTGCTTCCGCAATAAAAAAACCGCAAACCTAGTCGGCTGCGGCTGCAATTCCTATTCTTCTTTTGGGAAATACTGATAAATCTCACCGGACTCGAACGAATCTATCAATCGATCCAGCCATCTATAGTAGTTTAATGCCTCGTCGATTTTCGATTTATCGCTTGTAAGCAGCGTCAGGAAAGCCTCGTCCTCGCTATGCTCTGCAATTAGAGCATCCATCTCCTTCATACTGCGACTAAGCGCGCTCATGTTCTGTTCCAGTGCTTTTCTCCATTTAATAGAAAAGAAATCAGCGAAATTCTGGTGCCAATCCGGGACAACCTCGTACAGATCCTTTCGAGAGCCTTTACCCCACACTTTATTGATCATCTTCAAATCATGCAGTGTGCGCATCCCCGTGCTCATCGACGTCTTGCTCATGCCCATCGTATGACTCATCTCATCCAGCGTAACGGGACTTTGATTGAAGTACATATTCCCGTATAAATGGCCGATGGAAAGCGTAATGCCGTATAAGTCCATATTTTTGCCGATCGATTCAATGACGCGTCTTCTTGTATGCAGCAGCTTGGCTCGCTGCTCTTCCGTCAATCCCGCAAGCTCGTCCATAATGTCCCTCCAAAATCGTACGCCAAACCCCTTCAATCTTACTACAGCTATTGTAATCAATTGCCCTCAAGGATGTAAAGAAGGCAATCCGATCGAAAAACGGAGTTATACGGAGTATTCTGTACGTAAAGTTTGTAAAGTTATAACTGCACACTCCTCACGCTGGCTCACGCTCTTTGACCGTAGCAAAGTTATCCAACTACACTAATAGAGTCGAATTTTTCCACGAGGGGGCACGAAAGGGGAACGTTTCATGGCGATTTTAGAAGCCAAAAAGTTAACCAAAATTTTCGGAGACGATCCGAAAAAGGCCATACCGCTGCTGGAGAAAGGTTGGTCCAAAGATAAAATATTAAAGGAATCAAAGCTGACTGTTGGCGTCAATCAAGCGGAATTCTCCATTGAATCCGGTCAGATTTTCGTCATCATGGGCTTGTCAGGCAGCGGCAAGTCAACACTGGTTCGGCTGCTTAACCGGCTCATCGAGCCAACAACGGGACAACTGCTGTTCAACGGAAGCGACGTGCTTCGAATGAACCCAGAGCAACTTAGGCAATACCGCCGAAAGCATATCGGCATGGTGTTCCAGAAGTTCGCGCTATTCCCGCATCGCACGGTCATTCAAAACATTGAATATGGCCTGGAGATACAAGGAATTGAGAAGAAAAAGCGGCGAGAGATGGCCATGGAGTCATTGAAGCTAGTCGGACTGTCAGGCTACGAAGACAGCTACCCGCATCAGCTCAGCGGCGGCATGCAGCAGCGTGTGGGCTTGGCACGGGGACTTGCGAATGACCCCGAAATTCTGCTGATGGACGAAGCGTTCAGCGCGCTCGATCCGCTTATCCGCAAGGATATGCAGGATGAACTGCTGGAGCTGCAGACGAAAATGAAAAAAACGATCGTGTTTATTACGCATGATTTGGATGAAGCACTGCGAATCGGAGACCAGATCGCGTTAATGAAAGACGGCAGCATCGTTCAGATTGGGACGCCGGAAGAAATTCTGATGCAGCCTGCCAACAAATATGTGGAGCGGTTCGTAGAAGATGTCGATCTGTCGAAGGTGCTTACCGCATCCCATGCTATGGAAAAGGCGGAGACGATTACGATCGACAGAGGTCCTCGCGTCGCACTCCAGTTCATGCGTGACCGTGGCGTATCCAGCCTGTATGTCGTGGATCGCTCGATGACGCTGCTTGGACTTGTGTCAGCTGAAGATGCCGCAGCAGCGCTGAAGGATTCGAAGGGACTGGAAGATGTCATGCAAAAGGAAGTTCCCATCACTTCCCCGGACTCGCTATTGAATGAATTGTTCGAAATGATGGGCAACGCGAAGCTTCCGGTCGCAGTCATTGATGATACAGGGCGCCTTAGAGGCGTCGTCATCAAAGGGGCCGTACTTGCGGCGCTTGCAGGCAACGGAAACTCGTTGCTGGATGGAGGTGACTCCGAATGAATCTTCCCAAGATTCCGCTCGCAGATTGGATTGAAAGCATCGAGAAATGGCTGGAAAACAATCTTGGGCCGCTGTTTGACTTCATCAGCTTGATTATCGGAGGCACAGTGAACGGATTGGACGACATGCTGCGGGGAGTCCCTCCGCTTGTCATTATTGCTCTATTCGTCGTACTGGCCTGGTTCCTTGGCAAGTGGAAGATGGCCCTCTTTACGCTCATCGGTCTGCTCATCATCGAAAATCTGGGCTTATGGGGCCCAACGATGCAGACGCTTGCGCTCGTTCTAACAGCCGCCATTATTTCCGTCGTTATCGGCGTACCGATCGGTATTTTATGTGCTAATAGCAATGTCATGCAGAGAATCTTCACCCCCTTGTTAGACTTTATGCAAACGATGCCTGCATTCGTATATTTGCTTCCAGCCGTAACCTTCTTCCGACTCGGTGTCGTTCCGGGCGTTATATCATCTATCATATTCGCCATCCCGCCTACAATCCGCTTAACCAATCTGGGGATCAGGCAAGTTCCGGGCGAATTAGTGGAAGCGGCGGATGCGTTCGGCTCCACCCCGCTGCAGAAACTGTTCAAGCTGCAGTTGCCTATAGCAGTACCGACCATTATGGCAGGTATTAATCAGACGATCATGCTGTCCCTGTCGATGGTTGTTATTGCATCCATGATCGGCGCCCAAGGCGTCGGCGAATATGTCTACCGTGCGGTTACACAAGGCCGGACAGGTGTCGGCTTCGAAGCTGGGCTTGCTATCGTCATACTAGCCATCATTTTGGACCGACTTACACAAAAAGTCGTCCAGCGCACAGAAAAGAAATCTTAGCGATTGTGAGCCCACAGCAGTCAAAGCTTGAAACCAATTCAAGCTATGAAAACTAAGTATGTAGTTCAATTTATGCAATTCAAGTTATGCAGTTCAAGTTATGCAATTCAAACCATGCAATTTAAACCATGATAGTCAAGCTGTGCGATTCACGCTTTACAAACAAAGCTTGTTAGCAATAAGTTTTGTTTTCGAAGCAGCTTGCTTCATAAAACTTAAGCTTAATGCTTTACATGTAAGTTTTAAAAAAACTTTTTAGGAGTGATTTGATGAAGTTGAAAAAATGGAGTTTACTTGTAGCTATCGTAACTGCCCTGTCCTTGCTCGCCGCTTGTGGAAGCACAAACGGAGACGGTAATGGCACTAGCACCGGCAAAGATCCCAAAAAGGAAATCAAGCTGGCTTACGTGGCTTGGGATTCCGAGATCGCCAGTACGAATGTCGTCAGAGAAGTATTGGAACAGAAGCTCGGCTACAAAGTCGACATGCTGCAGGTTGACGCAGGTCCGATGTGGTCCGGTATTTCGAACGGAAGCGCTGATGCTATGGTAGCTGCATGGCTGCCAACCACACATGAATCCTATGTGAAGGATAACGAAGGCAAGTTCGAGGATCTTGGCCCGAACTTGGTCGGCACCAAGCTGGGACTCGTTATTCCGTCCTACATGGACATTACCAGCATTGAAGACTTGAACGATGCTGTAGGGGAATCTGTGAAGCACACTATCGTCGGTATTGAGCCAGGCGCTGGCCTCATGATGGCAACCGAAAAGGTGCTTGAGGAATACGGTCTTGCGGATAATTGGAAGCTGCTCTCCAGCTCCTCTGCTGCCATGACGCAAGAATTGGAAAAGGCCTATGCGAATGAAGAGCCTATTATTATTACAGGCTGGACGCCGCACTGGAAATTCGCCAAGATGGATCTGAAGTATCTGGAAGATCCGAAAGGCGTCTACGGACAAGATGAGCAAATTCACACAATCGTTCGCAATGGATTGAAGGACGCTCAGCCAGAAGCTTATGCATTCCTGGACGCATTCGAATGGTCCGCTGATGATATGGCTGAAGTGATGATTCAAATCGTCGAAGGCGCATCTCCAGAAGCTGCCGCCAAAGCATGGGTTGAAGCTAATTCAGACAAAGTGGATGCGTGGTTGAAATAAAGCAATTTCAATCCTCTGCAGTTAGTAAAAGAAGTGGATTGTTCTAAGAGCACACTTTGCTCATTTAAAGTGATAGCTCGCTTCCTGAATAAAAGAGCAACAACAAGAAATGGCGGTGTCAGGGTAATCCCTGTACCGCCATTTCTTTAGTTTACTCAATTACCGCTTTTTTGCGACTCCGAACATTTAGCGTTTCTCAGCATTACTAATCTCGCGTTCACACTCGTTTGGTGCGATTAGTTGTGTGTGACAACTCTATTTCGCCTTTTGGAGCGTTTCCGGGCATTTAGCGTTTCTCAGCACCACTAATCTCGCGTGCACACCCGTTTGGTGCGATTAGTGTGTGTGACAACTCTATTTCGCCTTTTGGAGCGTTTCCAGGCATTTAGCGTTTCTCAGCAATACTAATCTCGCGTGCACACCCGTTTGGTGCGATTAGTGTGTGTGGCAACGTTGTTTTGCTCTTTGGAGCAAAACAACAATTGCCTGTCAATGCCTTGTAGACAGTCTTGCAAGATAGCCCTGTTAGGCAGCCTTCTCGGCTTCAACTGCAGGCGCCTCGGACTGAGGCGCTGGTGCTTGCTGCTGTAGAAGGGCAGCGTAGATATGATTTACCGGAGAGAAGTACAGCGAGAACAATATTGCCGCTTCCTCAGCACGGTTCAATGTTTTGCCGGACAAGAAGTCGATTGTTCCGTCTTCCTTCGGCTGTACTTCAGGACCGTAGATCTGGAACGCTATCAATGCGCGAACAGCGTCGACAGCCCACTCGTCCGTACCCTCTGCCAGCTTGATGCTCTCGAATGCTTCCGGAGCAAATTGTCCGGCCAGCGATCTCCACAGAATAGCCGCCGCTTCTTGACGGGTAATAGCTTGATCCGGCTTAAAGCTGCCTTTCCCATTGCCTTGAACCAGACCAACCTCAAAAGCAGCCTGCACATAACCTGCGTTCGGATGATCCGCTAAGTCCGTAAATCCTGTAGGAGCCACTGGGCTTTCCGGAACCGTAAACAAGGTAAGCACACTTTTCACAAATTCGCTTCTCGTTACAGCCTGATCTGGCTGGAAGTTTGTATTTCCTTTATTCTCGTAGTAACCAAGCGTTTGGAGACCATGAATCACGCGCGCGTATGGATGATCCCCCGCCACATCGGCATAGCCTGCCGCCTCTTCACCTTTCTTCGCGTATCCGAACGGATTGAGATACGGCTCCTTCATATAGAGCGCATTACCGTTTGCATCCAGCTTGAAAGCTGTGAACTGATTGGTCAACTGATCAACAAACAAATTATGGTCCACTTGCTTCAGCTCTCTCGATCCCAGGAAGGAATCATGAATAACCAAGCTAGCTTCGCCATGAATGGCTGTCTTCAAAATGTTCAAACGCAAGTCAGAGTAGAAACCTGCAAATTTGGCCAGTTGGTCAGGCTTGGATTCGAACGCTTCCAGCTTCGCCGGAGCCGCATATTGCGGGAAGAATGTCGAGATGAACTCCGGGTAGAACAGGTTGCGCAGCGCACCGTTTTGATTATAAGTCAGGAATACGCCCGTATTCTGCTCAGGAATGAAAAATAGATAAGTGCTGTAGCCGATCATATCACCAGCTTTGGTAATTACTTTCGAGCTGCTTCCTGCACCCGGAAGCTGGAATGGAGCTTCAAAACCATACGTTGTATTCGGCATCAACTCATGAATGAAGGAACGATAAACCCCCATCTCCTTCACAGAATCCTCGGATAAGATCCGCTCTGTGCCCGATACTGCCCCACCCTTCAGAAACGCCAACATGAACTTGCTCATGTCTTCTGCTGTGGACAGCATGCCGCCTTGAGGCATTACCGTTGGAGTCACCGCGTAAGGCTCGATTGGCGAATGATCCGGACCATAGCTGACAGCAAGGTTATCTTTCAATTTGCCCTCGATCAGGAATCCACTGCTTGTCATGCCTAGCGGCTCAAAGATATGTTTGTCCAAATAATCGGCATAAGACTCTCCGCTTACGTTTTGTATAATCAGTCCCAATACCATAGAAGCGTAGTTGTCATACATATAGGAGCTTCCTGGCTCTCTTACAACTGGAGGAATATTCGCACGAACGTAATCATCGATCTCGACTACTTTCTCGAAATCATCGTGTATATCTTCTAGTTTCGGATCGCGAATTTCAAATCCCGTCGTTTGAGTAAGCAAATGCTCGATCGTAACCGGTTTGTCGAATGGATTCTTCAACGATAGGTCCTTTATGTACTTTGTGAAATCATCCTGCAGACTAATCTTGCCCTGCTCGACCAGTTGCATGATCGCTGCTGCCGTGAAGCTTTTGGACACAGATGCGATTCGGAAGACAGACGATGCCGGGTCTACCGCTTTCTTACCTTCCTGATCGGCGAAGCCGTAGCCCTTCTGCGCAACTACCTCACCGTCCTTGACGATAACGACGGAAGCACCTACATAATGCGGTTTTGTTGTCTCTGCCGCAAAGAAGTCATCCAGGAACGCTGTCGCGTTTGCAGCATTGAGCGTCTTGCCCTTTGGGGCCGCATCCGCTTCTGCAGCAGATACCTGAAAAGCCGGCGTCAGCAGCGTGAAAGACAAAGCCACCGCTACGACGGATTTGAACCAAAAAGAAGAACGTACCGATAAAGTTTTCAAACTCTCACTCCATTCCTTTTTTTCTAGATACTTTACTAGTTACGAGATTAGCAGCGAGACCGTTTCATAATTTTGGCATGAAAAAACGGTGACTCAACATAGCATCACCGGCCAGAGTGTCGATAAAGTCTCATGTACTTTTCGGCACTTTTATTGTTATGTAGCGGAACTTGGCTTGCAAAAAGGAAATAGATTTGAATCGTTGCGGGGACGGAGCTCTGATCAGAAAGCTTATAACAAACTTTGTGTTTCTCTCATTTTGTGTTTCTCTCATTTTGTGTTTCTCTCATTATGATAAAACAAAGAGCTTCTCATCAGCCTTAAGGCGTTGAAACCGACTTGGAGCTCCTCAGAGCAGCCCATCTAGGAGAATAAGGCGTTGAAACCGACTTGGAGCACCTCAGAGCAGCCCATCTAGGTGAATAAGGCGTTGAAACCGACTTGGAGAACCTCAGAGCAGCCCATCTAGGTGAATAAGGCGTTGAAACCGACTTGGAGCTCCTCAGAGCAGCCCGTCTAGGAGAATAAGGCGTTGAAACCGACTTGGAGCTCCTCAGAGCAGCCCATCTAGGTGAATAAGGCGTTGAAACCGACTTGGAGCTCCTCAGAGCAGCCCGTCTAGGAGAATAAGGCGTTGAAACCGACTTGGAGCACCTCAGAGCAGCCCATCTAGGTGAATAAGGCGTTAAAATCGACTTGGAGCACCTCAGAGCAGCCCATCTAGGTGAATAAGGCGTTGAAACCGACTTGGAGCAACCCAGAGCAGCCCGTCAAGGAGAATAAGGCGTTGAAATCGACTAAAAAAGCTACCGTCAACTTCATGAAGGCAAGCGCCATCTCCATCTGCGGCTTTGACAGTTGAATCACCTGAACCAACCTCCAGGCTCTATGTGAGGCCACTTTAGATGGTCTCAGCTCATTGAGTGTTGGGACTTTCTTTCTCAACAAACAAACCAGTGACGCTCAACAGAACGTCACCGGTCTCGATCATGTATTGCTTTTAGCTTTTAATAAATAACGCCTGCAGCGAAGGAAATGGCATCCTTCATCAGCATATAAACATCGCCATTAGTCAAGCGATCAGGATCCTTGATCGTGGCAAGCGTAGCATCAAGCAGCGTACCATTGGACTTCAACCGCTCCAAGGCGCCTTCCTTTTGCGCCCCTTCTTCGAGCGATAACGCAATCGTATAAGCAGCCTGCTCAAGCGTGAGCGGTATATCTGCCGGATCGTTCAGACCCTTGATAGCGGCATCCGCCGAATAAGGGAAAGCTTCAGCATGGGCTTTGCCCAAGATCTTCATATTATTCACCAAACGTTTAGGTGAGGATTGGTCGTCCAATAGGAAGTCATTGGCATAGGCGCCTTGCGCTATACCAATGCTTGCAGCAGCCTTCAGTCCCTCATAAGACGGGTGATTGATGAACTTGTATGGCTCGGTCTTAGGAGCTTCCAGATCTACGCCCTGCTCCGTCAACAGCGTCCGCAGCGACTTCACCAATGATTCATCCGCCGCCAATTGGCGAAGCGTTACCTTCTCATCTAGCGCGATCTTCACAGCTGCACCAGCAGCTTGTCCCGTCGCCATGCCCAGCGGCACCACGCGAGCGCTACCGTGCGGAAGCGTATCGAAGCTTGCGGAACGGCCTACGACCATCAAGCCATCTACCGATTGAGGAACCAGCGCGCCGAATGGAACGCCATACAGCTTCGGAGCCATCAGTACCGTGCCGCGATCCGTCTTGGCAGATGATGTACTCTGGATATCGACTGGATAAGAGCCGAAAGCAATATCATCCGGATGCGTTCTTTGCTCCAGCAAATCAATCAAATTGAGTCGATACATGCCTACAAGGTGGCGTGTCTCACGAATATACAGCTCAGGAGCCAATTCGCCGAGCTCGATTGTCGCAAATTCTGGATACAGCTTTTTGGCATGCTCCAGCATAAGCGGAATTTCTTTGCGGGCGATCTCATACGCTTCTTCTTTCGATGCTGGGTCGAACGGGTCAACCCCGAAAATTTGTACGGAATTGACGAGCATCGACTCGTCGTTCTGACGACCGAGGTTAAAGCCGCGCGAGCGGATACGCTCAGGGTTCGTAGATGGATAATCCCACATCTCGATATAACCCCATGCACTCTCTTCGTTGGCCCCAGTGCCCGGATACTCGTCATTATTCAACCTATGTTTAATTTTGCCCCATACCTCAGGCGTTACGTTCTTCAGCTTGAAGACCGGAGTCACGGCCATCAGAAGCTTCGTGTCGCCAATATCTTCACGGCCGAACGTAAATTCTGCGCCGGCTGCTGCGGCAATATCAGCATCCTGCGTCGCGTCGATTACAGCGCTGGAGTTAACGGTTAATTCCGATCCGTCCTCCAACTTAAGCTTGACGCCCTTCACCGTCGGCGTACCATCGACCGACTCGACAAGCGGTTCGATAGACTTCACGCCCATGCGCACTTCAATCAGCTTCTCCGCTTCCACTAGTTGATGGAATGCGTTGGCGGCTGTTGTAATATCGAAGGAATCTCCTTCGATCAGATCGAACCATTCCTTGAACAATCCTTTATTGTAATAATCCTTGCCATCCGGCATGCGATTCATGTCAAGGCTGTTCAGCCAGCCCAGTGTGAACAAGCCGCCCAGAATGTCTCGATCCTTTCCATCGACCAGCAATGTTTTGAGGCCGTTACGAGCTGCAGATACCGCCGCCGTTACGCCTTCTGGATCTGTTCCGACTACAACCACGTCATATTGCTCCTTCGGCGTCTCCACTTGCGGTATTTCCGTGATAGACGTCGGCTTCGGGGTTGGTTGAGCTGGTGAGGATGAGCGTGTGGCGTACCACACCACCAAGACACATGCGGCAATGACCAAAATTCCTGCAGGCAATAACCATTTCCATTTACGATTCTTCATAACGTTCCCTGGATGCACTCCTTTTATATTGCATTTTTTTCTATACCTCTATCAGTCTACCAAAACATAGAGTGCCTGTGGTTAATAATTTCTTAAGAGATTGAAAGAAAACCTAAAAAATCCTCCTACGGGGCATTTTGCTCCCGCTGGAGGATTATTATTCCGAGTAAATTATGGGGCTGTTTCCAAAAACTTCGAATTCGGGTTTTTGTCTATGGCTGTCCGCATCGCATATTCATTCTCGAACAAGGCGACGTAATTGCCCTTCTTATCCTTAACCATTGTAGAGTTGATTCGGAACTTGGAAGGGTCAATCTGATCGTCCACAATCCATCTTGCGAATTGGAACGTCATCCGGTGCAGTTGAATGTCAACGCCGTATTCTGCCTTCATACGATGCTCGAACACCTCAAATTGCAGGTGCCCGACAACGCCTAGAATCGTCTCGTCGAAGTTGCCCGTGGAATAGAACACCTGAATGGTGCCCTCCTCCGTCAACTGGTCGAGTCCCTTCTGGTACTGCTTATGCTTCAGCGCGTTCTTCACCGTTACTTTGGAGAAGATCTCCGGCGAGAACGTCGGCAGCTCGTCGAATTCCACTTCTGAACCTTGCGAGAGCGAATCTCCGATACGGAAGATGCCTGGATCGAATAGGCCGATAATATCGCCTGGATACGCCGTTTCTACAATATCGCGGTCTTGAGCCAAAAACTGCTGCGGCTGCGACAGCTTAATTTCTTTCTTGTTGCGTACATGCTTGACAGCCATCCCCCGCTCGAAGCGTCCCGAGCAGATGCGCAGAAACGCAATTCGGTCGCGATGGGCCGGGTTCATGTTAGCCTGGATCTTGAATACATAGCCGCTGAACTTTTCATTCGACGGCTCTATAGGACCTGACGTACTGTTCCGGGACGTCGGCTTTGGCGCAAGCTTCAGGAAGTTCTCCAGGAACGTTTGTACACCAAAGTTGTTCACGGCGCTGCCGAAGAAAATCGGCGTCAGCTCGCCAGCCTGCACTTTCTCATAGTCGAACGGATCGCCCGCAACATCGAGCAGCTCCAAATCCGAGATGAGCTGGTCGGTCAAATAATCGCCGGCCATCTCGCGGATGATGGAATCATTATAATCGTCAACCTTCCGCACCTCAATGGTGGAATGATCATTGCCCTGGAACAGCTCAACCTGTGAATTCATACGGTCGTATACACCGCATAGCTCACGGCCCATTCCAATCGGCCAGTTCATCGGCACAGAACGGATGCCAAGCACCTGTTCCAGCTCTTCCATCAGCTCAAACGGGCTTTTCCCTTCACGGTCCAGCTTATTGATGAATGTGAAGATGGGAATGCCGCGCTTCCGGCATACCTGGAACAGCTTGATCGTCTGCGCCTCGACACCTTTGGCTACGTCGATAAGCATGACGGCACTGTCAGCGGCTGTCAGCGTGCGATACGTATCTTCGGAGAAGTCCTGGTGACCAGGGGTATCCAATATGTTCACTCTGTGGTTCAAATAATCAAATTGCATGACGGAAGACGTGACGGAGATTCCCCGCTGCTTCTCGATCTCCATCCAGTCCGATGTTGCGTGCCGGCTGGCTTTGCGCGCTTTGACGGACCCTGCAAGCCGAATGGCTCCTCCGAATAGGAGGAGCTTCTCAGTCAGGGTCGTCTTCCCTGCGTCAGGGTGGGAGATAATGGCGAAGGTTCGCCTTCTGTCCACTTCCTGTTTAATTTCATCGCTTAATGATTGACTCATGCTTGCCTTCCCTTCACTTTTATGCAAGGTTTGCGACAGCGGACGCATCAGATGCTACTTCCCGCTGTTCGTGATCCAGATAACGTTGTCTTCTTCTTGACCATTCACCGGCCACCAATGGAAGCCCTCTTCATCAAGCAGTCTGCCTGCCGCTTCCGGGCCCCATGAGCCTGCCGGATAGAAGGCAAGATCGCTCTTTTCTTCACGCCATGCTTGCGCAATGCGGTCAACGAATTCCCAGGCATGGGACACTTCATCCCAGCGTGTGAAATACGTAGAATCGCCGCGCGCAGCGTCATGAATAAGACGCTCGTAAGCTTCTGGCGTGTTGATGCCGATCTGACAGCTTTGACAAAACTCCATCGATACTGGTTGAACCGCATTGTCAGATCCCGGTTTTTTGGCATTGATCTTAATATATATGCCTTCCATCGGATTGACGCGGATGACAAGCAGATTCGGTGCCAGATCATGCTTCTGTGCGAACAGCACGTTCTGCGGCATCGACTTGAACTCTACGACGACTTCAGTCGTCTTCACAGGCATGCGCTTGCCCGTGCGAATATAGAACGGAACACCCGCCCAACGGAAATTGTCGACGAATACTTTCGCGGCAAAATACGTCTCTGTCGACGATTCCGGATCAACGGAATCCTCTTGACGGTAACCAGGCAATTCCTTGCTGCCGACTTGGCCTTCGGAATATTGTCCGCGAACGACATGCTTGCGCACATCATCGCCCGATGTGTAGCCTCTTAGCGAGCGAAGCACTTTCACCTTCTCGTCGCGAATGTCTTCGCCGTGAAGACGGCTAGGCGGCTCCATCGCAATCATCGTCAGCATCTGCAGCATATGGTTCTGTCCCATATCTCTCAGAGCGCCAGACTTGTCATAGTAGCCTCCGCGTTCCTCGACACCGACAGTCTCAGACAAGGTAATTTGAACGTTGGCAATATGGTTATTGTTCCACAATGGCTCAAAAAATGCATTTGCAAAACGGATTACTTGAATATTCTGCACCATTTCCTTGCCCAGGTAATGGTCGATGCGGAAGATCTCTTCTTCCTTGAATACTTGGTTCAATTGCTCATTCAGCTTCTGTGCCGAGGGCAAATCATAGCCGAACGGCTTCTCGATAACTAGACGATTCCAGCCAGTCGACTCCAGCAGTCCCCCATCGCGAAGATTGAAGGATACAGGTCCGAACAGGGACGGAGCGAGCGCCAAATAGAACAACCGATTGCCCGGAATACCGAATTTGTGATCCAGTTCCGTAGACAAAACATTCAGCTCGCGGAAGCCGTCGACATTATTAATATCGAGAGACATATACACGAAATGTTCGGAGAATCGGTTCCACAGCTCGGCGTCATCCGCCTTGTAGCGGCAAAACTCGTTGATGGAATCATACAGGTCAGAACGGAATTGCTCGTTCGTACGAGGACGGCGCGCAAGGCCGACAACGGCGAAGTTTTCCGACAGCTTGCCTTCTTTATATAAACTGAATAGCGCCGGAAACAGCTTGCGCCGGGCCAAGTCGCCGGTCGCACCGAATAGATAATAAACGGCGCCCTCTGGGGAGATCGAATCTACAGTCGTATTGTAAGTCATATGCCTCATTCTTTCTATTGAATTTTTATACGAATTACATGATATGTAGTGTAGCATATTCACCCTTATTTCGCCATTGAACGGCTCATAAAAAATAATGATAAGTTGTACAAGTTCTTCTGATTGCAGAATAATCAGAAGTTTTCGCCAGCCTAGTTTCCGCAAAATTCAGACTGCAAGGATCAGCCAAGCCATCTGGTGATGATTCAAATGAACCCCCAGCGTACTAAATGAACCGGAGCCGCCCTCAATCCAGTCATTCGAGAAGCCCCCACAACAGCTATTCTCTACTTCGTCACGGAAGGAGCATCTACTGCTTCCACGGCACCAAACTCTCCTGTAATGAGCGGCACGCCAATCGTCAGCCCTACAGTTCCTTTCTCCGTGTGTTCATGAATGGCAATCTGAAGATTCGCCTCTCTCCCTCTGCCGATCGGCTGAGAGGTCTGCAAGAGGGCCGAGCTGTACGTGACGCTCCGCGTCCCCTGGTCCTGATATTCCTCCAGCACTTTGCTTTGAGACAACCGCTCAAGCTTCGAAGCTTGCTCCGGACTTGAGACAACTCCATTCGTCTTCACGCTTATAGTGGTATGATTGGATATTTGCCCGATTCTGCCGGCTATTCCGACCGAATCGGCAAGAAGCGCAGCCAGCCTCACACCCTCGTCCGCATGCTGATCCAGCATTACGAGCAGCCGAACTCCTGCATCGGTCTGCTCCACCATATGAAGGGAAAGAACCCCGTCCGCTCCAAGCCAGCGTCCTTGCATCGTTTTCCCATCGTTCAATACCGTCTTGTCCGTCGGCTCTCCCGAGGCGTCAGCAAACAAAATAGCGGCCAAGCGTTCATAATCTTCGGCTCGAGTCACGTCTACCTGCCATCGTAAATGCCAGTCAGCGGAAGTGGCTCCGCCCTGCATCGTTTCGTCGGCCCAGCTCCATAATTTGGACAGATCATGCCGAAGCTGGTTTATGGAAGACTGATTTTGGGTATCGGATTTGGAGAGAAGAAGCGCAATGAATATTAGAACAGCCAAAATCATTAGCGCACCCGCCATGCCAAAGAAACGGTTTTTACGGGGCGGCTTGCGTTTTACAGCTCGCGATGCTGAAGACGCGCTTAGATGGAACGCCGATTTTTCCGGAATATACATACCATTGCCTCCCATGAAATTGGCTTATACACGTTCGCCCTGGGGGTGAATACACTGGTTGCAACAATACTCGCGAGGTGACTGGTGAAATGGAACAGATTTATCCGCTCAGAGAAGAAGTGTTGTCGACGTATGGCGGGATGCCGGTGGTGGTCATTTTCAAATCAGGCTACAGGCAAATCGGAATCATTCGTTCTTGCCAAAGCGGCAAGCTTGTTCTCGGCAATCCCTATAGCGGCGGTGAAGCCGTACATCACAGAAGAGGACCATATGAAGATGCATTTGCGGCGAAAAAAGATGAAGGTCCAAGCAAAGAAGAGACGCTGCCGCTGGCGGCAGGCAAAAAGAAAAAGAAACGGGCAAAAGCTGTGGGATTGAGCCATTCTCCTACTAAATACGCTTCCGAGAGCCATATTCCTGCCTCGTCCGCAAGCGATGCAAGTCAGGATGACACGCTTAAGCTTGACCTGGACGACATCGCTTTTGTGTTCCTGGCGGTGTAATCGACAGAACCCGCGCACGAGGCGAGCGCTTTCCTCCGCTTTCGCTTGCAATCGTCAAGCTTCGCCTCCGCCATTCGCCAGCCTTCTCGTCTCCTCTAAGCTATGATGAGCCTAACTTATTTTTGAGGGAGGACGGGCAATGACAGTTTATTCTCGATCTATACATGGAATTGAACGAACCAATCACTATACCAAGCTGCAGCCGGTGAATCGCTACGCGGCTTATCGGCTGACTGCCTTCGAGCGGGCTCCCGTCGTTCATAGAGAGAATTGGAGTCGATTATATAGCGATGCGGCGGGCAGCGCGGCAGAATGGCTGAAGAAGTCGCAAGACGCGCAAAGAAGGCTGGATCTCATGCTTGAGGAGCTTGGCCGGGATGCGGGCATTCGGAACGGTTCATTCGTCCGTTTGCAAATACAGGAGCTGACAAAACTCCTTAATGAGCTGGAGGGCAGCTACCGTAGTCATAAAAACCAATTAAAGCCTGAAGTGTGGGAGGCCGTCGAGCTTGCACTGCGACATCCTGCGATGGCAGCCCTTGGCATTGAAAGAGGCCCGGATGACGCCTTCCGCTGGAGAGGTACCGGAGTGGATTCAGCCATGACGGAAGTCGGGCGGGGACAAGAGAGCAGAATGGCCGCCACGCGACGATATTCAAAGGACGCGGCACTTATTACTCCTCCGGAGAAGATAGCTAGCATGGAGGACAGCGACAAGCTGAGACGGCTGCTGCTTGGAGCAGACGGTCTGATTCAGGATATAAAAAAGTCCTTAAGCTTCGCGGAGCAGGGCAACGCCATTGACCTGCTCCGTCTCCCATTCACAGCAGCATATCCCTATGCGCTATATTACGGTGCGATGCAAACCTACTGGCCGCTCCCGCTTAGAGGGGTTATCTTGAACAAATATTATTAAAGCTTATTGCGGCAAAATCCAGGCTTCAACGATACTTCCTGCCTCTGCGCCCAATGATCCTGATGGTATAACGACGAGCGCCTCCGCTTGGGCAATAGAAGCCGTCATGCTCGACTTGCCGAAGGCAAGCGGGTCTGCGTAGACTCGACCATCGTCGCCATAAAGTAGGGAAGTCCGCACATAACGATCGTGCGGGCTTCCTTTTTTCAGTTCGCGGGCGAGTACCGCCTGAACCTTGCGATGATCAGGTCTGGGATCGCCTTGCATGGCGCGCAGCGCAGGAGCGGCGAACAGCTCGAATCCTACAAAGCAAGCACCGGGGTTGCCCGATAACGCAAGGACAAGCTTTCCACCTATCCAGGCTGCTGATGTCGGGCTGCCCGGCCTCATCGACACACGATTGAACAATAGCATGTCTAAGGAATCTGGGAATACCTCGAACTGCGAATCAAAGTCGGCCAATTCACGAAGCAGCAAAGCCATGGCGTCATAGTCGCCTACGGATACCCCTCCCGTAGTCACAATGAGGTCCACATCTCCGCCGATATGGATAAGGGCTTCGCTTACCGCTTCCGGCTCATCGGGCAACGTGCCGCAGAGGATGGGTTCGCCGCCGCGCTGGCGAATCATAGCCGCGACCATGGCGCTGTTGCTGTCGCGGATACGGCCCGGCGCGAGCGGAGCCTCCACAGGGAGCAGCTCGCTCCCTGTGGCGAATACCGCGACGCGAGGGCGCCTGTACACGGGCACGACGGCATAGCCGAACGTGCCCAGCAGCGCAAGATGGCCCGGCCGCAGCAGCTCGCCGGGCTCCATAATCGGGCTCCCCAGGCGGAATTCCTCGCCTTGGGGAGCCACGTTCTGGCCGGGGCGGGCGGCCGCCTTGACGAGGGCCGCCCTCTCGCCCCCGGCCATGCCCTCCGCGGTCTGCTCCAGCATGACGACCGCGTCGGCCCCTGAGGGCACAGCTGCGCCGGTCATAATGCGCGCAGCTGTGCCTGGCTCCACGGCCGCGAGGGCGAGCCCGCCCGCCGCGATCGTATCCACGACGCGCAGCGCTGCCGGGAACGCCGGCGACGCTTGCGCTGTATCGGCTGCGCGCACGGCATAGCCGTCAAGCCCGGCGCGCGCGAACGGCGGCCAGTCGCTCGTCGCCAGCAGCTGCTGCGCGAGCCGCCGGCCGCCGGCTTCCGCAAGCGGCACGAGCTCGCTTGCGATTGTCCGGGCAGCGGCAAGAACGCGCCGCTGCGCCTCCTCTACCTTGATCGCGCGACGATTGAATCGTCCGTCGCTCCCCTCACTTCTAACGCTCTCCAAGCTCCAATCCTCAGCCACCCGGATTCCCCCAACCCTGCAATGTTTCACTCCGAAAATCGATGATGATTGGTCTTATTGTACCATAGCGAATGTACAGGCTGGATAGCCCGTAATGAGCAGATGCAGGCCTGCAAATCTGATTCACCTGTATAGAGGGAACAGGTTGATGAAGCCGCTTTATCTTACATATGCTACACTCTAGTAAACATCCGACAGCAACGTCATGCCTTTATCCTATTTATCCAAGGAGGCCCTATGTCGTCCATCCATAAGCAGCAACAAGCAGCACCTTTTATTGTTCAACTCGTAGGATACAAAAACACCGGCAAGACCACATCGGTCTGCCGGTTAACGGAGAAATATAAACGAGAAGGACTTCGCGTCGGCACGATCAAGCATGACGCGCATGACTTCCAGATCGATACGCCGGGTACCGATACGTGGCAGCATCAAGCAGCAGGAGCCGATATAACCGCCATTACCTCATCTACCCGTACTGCTATCCTGAAGCAAACGAACACCGAATTAGATACGTTAATCGCCTCCATGCAGCAAGAAGTAGACATTATTCTAATCGAAGGCTTCAAGAGCGCCTCCTATCCCAAAATCGTCTTTGCCCGAGAAGTCTCGCACTATGCCTTGCTGCAAGCCGTTAGCCATCCTATTGCGCTGGTATGCTGGCCTGAGGCCTTGGCAACTACAGGCAATGAAATAACCTGCACTACAAGGAGCCTCGCCACGGAACCGACTGTGCCCGTCATTCCGATCCACGAAGACGAAGCGCTGTTCGCCCTGCTTCAAGAACATAGGCGCGGCTTGTCGACTTAGTCCGCAATCCCTTGCTTATGCGCATAGATTGCAGCTTGCGTACGATCTTCGACATTGAGCTTATTGAAAATATTCGTCACATGGAATTTAACGGTCTTGACGCCGATGAACAGCTCATCCGCAATTTCCTGATTGGACTTGCCCTGCGCCACTCGCTTCAGCACATCCATCTCACGTTCCGTCAAATCGTCATGCAGCTTCGGCTGCTCCTGCTGTTTCGGCGCACGGAAGCGGTTCATCATTTTGGCCGCTACCTGCGACTCCAGCACGGACTGACCTCTGGCGGCTGCACGAATAGCTTCCGCGATTTCGCTAGCGCGCGATGTCTTCAGCAGATAGCTGAACGCACCCGCTTCGATAACCGGATAAATTTTGCTGTCGTCAATAAAGCTGGTCAGCACAATGACTTTGGCATCAGGGTGAATCTCCAGCAGCTTGGCTGTCGTCTCGACACCGTCCATGCCCTCCATGACCAAGTCCATCAGCACCACATCCGGCTTGTAAGACTGCGCCAGTCTGATGCCATCGATTCCGTTGCTTGCTTCCCCTACCACTTCAATCCCGTCTTCCGTATCGAGTACGGCTGCGAGACCGATACGAACCATCTCGTGATCGTCTACCAGCAGCACCTTGATCGGTTCCTCCATATTCCCCGCTCCTTTTCTCTATGTTTCAGTCCTAACTGCCTGTCGTATGTCCGTCCATTGGCACCCAAAGATGAATGGTAGTGCCTTCTCCCGGCTGAGAGATCACCTGAAGGGACCCGCCAAGCTCGTTCACGCGTTCTTCCATGGTCAGCAAGCCGTAAGAGGTTTGCTTCTTCGCTTCCAGATCAAAGCCGACACCGTTATCCTGGAGAGTCATATGGGTCTTATTGTCCAGTCGAAGCAGCCTGATGCGCATACTGTCCGCCTTGGAATGACGAAGCGTATTAGACAGTGCCTCTTGTGCAATTCGGAACAAATGATCCTCGGCTTGCGGCCGCAGCATAATCGACTCATCCACTTCAAGGATGATCTCCATGGGCACCTTCTGCTTCAATTCTTCAACCAGCGTCGTCAGAGCTTGTCCCAGATTTTTCCCATCCAGATGTACCGGACGCAGATGGAGCAGAAGCGCTCTCATCTCGGACTGAGCCACCGCGGCCATTTCCTCGATCAGCTGCACTTGCCGCTTGGCACGCTCCCAATCCCGTTCAATCGTACGGCTGACCGCGGTTGCCGTCATGGAGATGGCGAACAGTTGCTGGCTTACTGCATCATGAAGCTCGCGTGCCAATCTTTGGCGCTCCTCCAATACCGCTGTGAATCTTACTTTCTCCGTCCACTGAGCGTCGCTCTCCCGCTCCGAATTCTCTTCCCCGGCTTCTGCATGATTGTCACTTATCGTCACGTTGTAGCTGCGCTTTCGCGGTTGCTCGCTAAGACGCTTAAGGGCGGCCTTCAGCTTGGAATTTTGCAAATAGCTGTTAAGCGCTGTAACCGCCAGTCCAGCTCCTACAATGCCTAATCCAACGATCGCCCATCTGCCCTGCAGCATGAAAGGCTCAACGATGTCGAGGCCCTGCAGCAAAATTACAGCGAGACAAAGGATAATAAGCAGCCACAGGAGCGTCTCCACGGCGTTGCGCCTTCTTGCAGCTTTGAGCTGATCTCCGACGTTTTTTTCTTGATCCTGCATTTCTACAGCTCCTTATGGGGCCGTTCATCTATGCGCAAGGCATCCATTACGGCCAAGCTTGCGATTCCCTGAAAAAAGCATGAAAGAGCAGACCGGTAGCCGGTCCGCTGCTTCCATCCTTTATTGGCTCTTATTGCCCTTCGGTTGAGCTAGGAGCCGAAGCATTCATTTTGCTTTTGAGAGCTTGCAGCTGCTCATCAACTTTCATGCGCTTCTCAAGATCCGCTGCGTTTACCGGTGCAGACGTGCTGCTCCCGCCGTAAGTGGAGTAAGGTGTGCGAAGCACATCCGCTTCCGCTTCCAGCTGCATGATCTTCTCTTCCATCCGGTAGAAACCGCGCGATGCCGTGCCGCTGTCAATCGTATGATTGGAGCTTAGCTGCGCCATTTGCTTCTGCGCCTTTGCTACTTGAGCGCGGGACGCCAGTTCGTTGCGCTTGTTGCGAAGCTGATAGAACTCTTCTTTCATCGCATGCAGCTGCTGGAGCAACTCTTCAGCCTGTGCTTTCGCTTGTGTATGAAGATCGGTGTATTCCACTACCTTCTGATCGAAGTATAGCTTTTCTTCCAATAGCTTACGAGTCAGCTCTTCCTGATCGGCGCGAAGCGCTGCTTCCGCCTTCGATTCACGCTCTGCCGCATTGCGTACAGAATCGTCCAGGCGCTGCTTCATGCGGCGCTCGTTCGCCATTTGCTTAGCTACTGTTACTTCTGCTTGATGAATCTCGGATTCCATATCGCGCAAATATTGATTAAGCATAACAACCGGATCTTCCAGCTTGTCCAGTACCTCGTTCATAGATGCTTTTGTCATATCCTTCATTCTTTTAAAGATTCCCATAGTGTTATTCTCCCTTCTCCTGTTTCGCTAATTTGGCTTTCAGTTCCTCGATCTCGCGGCGCAATGCCTTTTTCTCCAGATCGTCCATCATGCTATCGAATTGCGAGCCTGCAGCAGGCTCTTCCTTGCCGTATGAAGTGCCCCAATTGTTAGGAGGCGTATTATTGTTCTCATATTGGTTGAAGCCGCCGTTATAGCCCGTGTGAGGACCGTTATGCGGACCGTTGTGTGGACCATTATTAGGGCCGAAGCCGCCGCCATAACCGCCGCCGAAGCCGTTGTTCGGGCCGTTGCCGTAGCCGTTCGGACCGAACGCGCCGTAGATGGGCGGCTCTTTCGGTACAACAAGGCCTGCGATAACGTAGATGAAGATGGCCATACCGCTCGATAGGACAGTGACGATAACAAGCAGTATTCGAATAAGTGTGGCATCCACATTCAGCATTTCACTTACCCCGCCGCACAGGCCGAGCAATTTCTTATCCCGTCTGGAGCGATATAGCTTTTTCAAGACGACCATCCCTCCTTCTCAAGCTTGCGTTTCAATTCGGCAAGCTCGCGTTCAATCACGGACTTGACCGTATTGCCAACGCCTCCTTGATCGAACTCTCTGCCCATTCTGCGCACATCCCGCAAGCTTCTGGCTTCCTGCTCCAGATCGCTGATGCGATCCTCCATCTGGCGGAACATCGTGCCCGGATGAGCACCGTCGGATACACCGCCATGATGCCTGCTGTTCATGCGCTGCTGCAATCGGACCGATTCCATGCGTGCCGTATAATATTCCCGCTTATCGTAGACCGTCTGGTATTCACTGCGCATCTCGCGCAGCTGCTCCTCCAGATCCAGTGTATTTTGCCGGCTTTGCTCGTATAGCTCCCTGTATTGTGCGGAGCGTTCCTCGCAGCTCGTTTTCTCATGAAGCGCGATCCGCGCCATGTTCTCTTCGCCCGCCTTCAGCGCTGTTATCGCTTGCTGCTCGCGGCGTTCCTTCTGAGCTTCTGCCTGCAGCCATTGTCCACGCAGATGATTGCTGTGATTGGCGTACTGCTGATGAAGCTTCTCCGCTTGGATGATATCTTCCCTCGTTGACCAAAGGAACTGATCGATCATCCGCACCGGATCTTCCGCTTTCTCCAATCTCTCGTTCAATGTTGCAACTGTAATGTCCCGGATACGACGTGCAATGCTCATCTATGTGTCCTCCTAACCCAGTTATCTATACTTATCTTAATACGATCTCTTGTTTGTGAACAGCGATACTCCGACTACGATAAGCCCGATTGCCAGCAAGAGCATAAAGATTCCGCCGAGCTTACCCATCAGCATGATACCGCCGATCGCGATCAGTACACCGCCGATTATTTTCTTATTGTTCATCCACCCTACTACGCCGAAGCCGATCAGGATGAATGGGAGAATTAGTCCAAATATCCAGCCCAAATCAATATGGAAAACTTTCAAAACAGCCAGACCGCCAATGACAACTAGCAGGATACCAAGTGCGTTTTTTCCATTCATATCCAAATCTCTCTCCTTTCTTCTATTAGAATTTATTCATTTTTGTTGATTGACCATGTTCAGCAGCTCTTGCTTATGTACTTAGTATAGATGGTTCAAACCCTTTATAAAACGGACTTTTGGCGGTTTTTGCACTAGACTTAGGTCGAGTCGCATCCCCGCCTCAAGAGGCAGTATTGGGCACAGGACCATATTTTGTGGGGTTAAAACGGTTCCAAACCCTATGTTACGGTAGTTGTACCAACCAGGAGGTGCGAACAAATGAAACAAAACATATTCGCAAAAACACTTATTGCAGGAGCCGTCACGACAGCATTGCTCGTTACCGGCATCACACCGCTACAGCATCAGGGGGACACGGCATACGCCGCAACGGCGTCAAGCAAGTCTTCCAAGATTGAAGCAGCAATTAAGCTCGGCGGCAAGTATATGGGTACGCCTTACGAATTCGGATCGAACCGCAGCAATACAAGAACGTTCGATTGCTCCGATTTCGTCAAGCATATCTTTAAACAAGCGGCAGGCGTTACACTGCCCGGATCTTCCGCCACTCAAGCAAGTTACGTGAAGAAGAACTCTACAGTGAAGACAAGCTGGTCCAGTCTGAAACGCGGCGATCTCGTTTTCTTTATGTCCTACAAAGGGTCTTCGGCATCCAGCTATTCGAAGCTCAATAAGTCGAAGCAAAAAGTAACACATGTCGCTCTGTACCTAGGCGACGGGAAAGTGCTTCACACGTATTCCCAGAAAAGCGGCGGCGTTCGCGTCGATTCCATCAAAGGAACGCAGTGGGAACACCGCATGATCTTCGGCGGCAGCGCCCTGTAGTCTAATGTAGTCAAATGAAGCAAGCATGAGGTACAACATCATAGCTAGAGTATCAAAAGAGCCGAAGGAGAGCGAATACGCTGCCCTTCGGCTCTTTTTCATTGAATCGTCATATAACTCATACTGTCGCGGGACAGTACTTTGCCTTCTGTCATTTTATAAGGCCTCAAATCCAGCGCCTGAAACGGTGTGCTGCCGTTCTCAGCCCCCTTATGGAGAACATAAGTCTGCTCCTCGCCGCTACTCCCGTCATTCACAACATAGACGAGCTCCTCGGGATTGCCGCTGTCGACCCACGTCCCATTGGACGAAACCTCTGCGATAAGCCCAAGCTCCCTGTCTACAGCATACAACGTTCCATAATGATGCTGTAATACTGCTCTAGGCTGCTTAAGCAGATTAACGTCTTTGACCAGCTTCAACTTCTGATAAACGGCAAGCTCCGGATCATACATTTGAAATTCGGAACGTATTTTTCTACCCAGCTCCTCATATTGATCGACTACCCCTTCAAAGGACTCCCAGCTATACGTATGCACTATGGCCGTCTCTTGCTCATAGGAGGCCCATCCCAACAATTCGATGTAACGCTTGTCTTTATGGCTAGACAGAACCCCCCTCTCCTGACCGTTGCGGTCATAGACGAAAATTTGTTCCGTTGCGATCTCCATGAACTCGGTATGATCCTGTTGCTCCACTATTTCGTTATTCTCAGAGGTATAATTCAAATACGCGAATTGACCTCTTGGACTCCACAAAACCAGTCTTGCCTGTGCATTGTCCCCAAAGGGAAGAGCCTTGAAGAACTGCCCCTCCTTGCTGTACAGTCTGAACTGGCGATAATCCAGACTCGTATGCCAGAAGCTCTCGCCGTCAGGAGCAATGGAGGTCATATAGAATGGCCATGAGTGCCTGATTCCTTCCGCCAGGCTGGTCCATTCTCCCGTATTTAAATTCACTTTCCCAAGCATTCCTTTATTAAAGCTGTTGAAGACTAAGGTATCACTGGATTCATTCATCCAGTTATTCGCGTAGCCCTCCAGATCCGCTAACTCCCTTACATCTGCCACTATTGTCGATTTCTCTCCTGTTAGGATATCCAACTTCATGATCTGATATCGGTAACGATGGGGAACCTCCTCATTGGTCATCGCTATATAGATGAAGAAACGCTCATCCGCAAAGCCATACCCTTCCGCAAACTCATCGTTAGTTTCATTATTTTGATATAAGTTATGATAAAGCGGGTAAGTTTTGAATTCACCCGTCTCAGGATTCACAACAACCGCATCTCTTTGTACGAAAGACAGCTTACTATTGTACGTGCCGCGGGTAGTCAAGACATGAACGCCATAGGACAGGCCGTCCATCTTTGGCGATACCCATGTCTGGCTTACATGAGTTTGAATGGTCTCCGATTCCTTATATTCAATAGTAAAACCATTTTCGATATCCGTACAATACACGCTGAGGTCAACCGGCAGTACAACGAATTGCGTTTCTTCTTGCAAATCAGTTACATCAGAAGACGGGCTCGTCGAAGGATGGAAGGCTGGCAAGGGCGTCGAGTAGTCTATCGCTTCTGTATACAGCGGTAATGAATTCATAGTTGTATCGGTGCATGAGACTAACAAGAACATAATGAGCACACTCCAGAAGCTGACTGCTATTAACGACGAGATCTTTCCCATTCAAGATCACTCTTCCTCCACAGGTTTTGACTATATAGACGGATAAGCTCTCGTGTTTGTTTGTAAATATTGTAATTTTATCAATAAAAATTTTCAGCTTGTTGATCCTTCTTTGTTTGCGTCCTGTTCATCATCATACTGGCCATGAAGCAGAAAAAACACCGGCTGTACCTAAGTACAACCAGTGTCGATTCGGTTCTGCTTTACCCTTTAATTATGGCCGAGGAAGCTTTCCTTGAAAAATTCCAGTTGGTATTCCAGACTAAGCGGATCTCTGAAGTAGAACGACTTGGCATTCGCTTCAAATACACGGCTTTGCTCAACAGCAGGAATGTTTTTGTAGGTTTGTGTTTCTTGGAACGAATTGTCCTCTTCTTCATTTTTGCTGAAAATCACGTAATCGCCAAAGTAATCTTGCAATACCTCCGTCGATACGGCGAAGAAGCTATCCTTCTCCGTTGCTGTTTTAACCTTCTCCGGCATGTTCAACTTAAACAGCTGGTACAGAATTTCCGTGCCGCGTCCGAAGTTGTCACCATATACGTAAAGCTGCTTGCTGAACGTCTCAATGACAGACACCGTTGCATCGTCGCCGACTTTTGCTCTAATCTCTTCTCCGGCTTCTTGCGCTCTGGACGTAAAATCATCTACCCAAGCCTGCGCTTCCTTCTCCTTGTTCAGAAGCTTGCCGACTTCCACCTGCTGCTCCAGATAATCCACCTTATCATACGTATAGGTTATCGTTGGGGCGATTTGCTTGAATTTATCTACATTTTTAATACCAGCCAGCCCGATAATCAGATCCGGCTCCAGCTCCATAATTTTTTCGATACTCTCATCGGAAACAACTTCAACATCCTTCAGCTGCTCTTCGAATCTTGGGTTTTCCTTCGACATCTCATCCACCCCGACAACAGGCACACCCAGCGCCATCACATTACCGGTCAGGAAGCGAGTCAGTACAACGACCCGTTGCGGATTTGAAGGAACTTCAACAGGTCCGTCTTCCGATTGATAAATAAACGTGTCGGCACTCGATTGTCCTGCATCGGACGGAGATGGAGACGGGCTGGTAGTGCCGCCATTATTCGTATTGCCGCAAGCGCTGATGACTGCAACTAATAACAATAGGCAGAACGGAATAAGCAGTTTTTTCATAACTTAAGATTCTCTCCTTTGTAATAAGCGATAGGATGACAGATTCGGACAAAAGGCAAGATGTAGTCTTTATTCCATAATAGTGATTATCATTATCAATGACTGGGATAAAAAAAATGCCTTACTCATGCATTCGGCAAACATTCGCTTCGCTGTCGGCATCAGTTCCCTGATCTAGTTGCCTAGCCGAAGCTTCATATGTCCATCGTCATCCTTACATAGCTTTGTTCTGATTCACATAGCCTATTATATGAACTGAAGACACGGCGCACCATGGCTTTTTGTACGGAATGGAGCTTGGATTATGGGCTGCCATGATGGCGACTGAACCTATCTGACAGCCTATAAACCAAATTCGTAAATTCTGGAGGCTAACTATCGGGTGCAAACAAAGCTACCGCTCGTTGAAGCTGCAGGCGAATAGACACAGGATTATACGGAATCCAGTCGTCCCTATCCAGAAAATAGACGAGTCCCCGCTGTACGGCGGATAGTCCCATCCATACGTCGGATTGAAGAATGGGCTCCGCATGTGCGGTGGAGCCTTTCTCATCAGGATACACCACCACCAAAATTCGATCTCCCCCGTAATCAACAAGCTCTGTTAGCGTAATGGATACCGAATGAAATTGATCACGATGCATCTCCATCTCGGCTTTAATCCTTGCAGGAGGCTGCAGCCCCAGAGATTGATACATGACGTAACCAACATTTCGCCCCCCATACACAAGCATTCTCCCTGGTCGAATGACCAGAATCGTAATGACTTCATGAGCGATTTCATGCCGGTTTACCTTTTCCCTCGCCTCCATTTCCTCTTCTTCAAACACGGAGAGCCACTGCTCGGCACGCTCTTCTCTCCCGACAGCATGAGCAATTAGACGCAAATGTTCTTTCCACCCCACCTCCATCCAGGACACCTCCAGAACAGGTGCAATCGAACGCAATTGACCTGAATGAAGTCCCATATGCTGGAGATGCTGATTAGCTGCAATAATCAGTTCAATTTTCTGATCAGTCAGTACCGACTTTATTTGATCCAGCGAGCTGTTTATGTCCAAAAACCTCATCGCTTCCGGTCTTTCGTGTTCAGAGGTGTCTACATACTCGCTGTTTTCCGCAATGGTCACCACGGGCTCCACGCCAAGCAGCAATAGATGACTCGCATAAGGGATAAGCCATACGGCCACCCGCGGCACCGCTCCATGTCCGTGTCTATAATGAGAGGGGGAGGCTCCCGTTTGTTGCTTGAAGCGACGGCTAAGATAAAATTCATCTTTATACCCGACCTTTAGCGCAATCTCTCTTAACGTGCCCGTGCCGCCCATCAGCAGTTCGATCGCCCTATGCACCCGCAGCCTGGTCAAATATTCGCTTGGCGATAATCCCGTAAGCTGCTTGAACAGGGTCGAATAATGGGAGGGGCTGACGCCTGCAATGGCCGCCAATTGCTCACGTGACAATTTGTCACCGTAATGCTGCTCCATATAAGCCATACTGAGTTCCATGCTGGGCTGATCATTCTCCGATTCTTTCTTCTGCTGTATTTCAAGCAGGCGAAGAAGAATTTCGTGCAAAAGAATTTGATTTTGTATATGTCTGGTTTCATGTGCGGGTACACGGTGGACATACATATCTTCCAGCTTGGCCACAATGCCAGGCTCGTAAGCCAAGAAACTTATTTCTTGTCGGGATAGAATCTCGCTGCTCCTCCAAGAACCATCTGTATGGGAGGAACCCTTCATCATCGATTCAGACGGATTCAATTTAAGTAAATACGCATGAAGCGGATGCTGGCGATTCGTTGTTAGGGCAGCCCCACTATTCACCGGCAAAAGCAAGACGCTTCCTTCGGACAATTCATAGCTCTCGTCGTCCAGTTGCAACCTTCCTTTGCCGCTGGCCAGAGCAATCAGCACCGTGCTGCTTTCGTTTATTGGATAGATGGGAAGGTTCGAAGTGCCATATAGCGATATAATACCCGCAGAAGTATATGACGGAAAGTTAGACGGAATCCACTCCGAATCTGCATAATTCACATTCAAAGCCTCCCATCGATTGATCGTACAAGCTTGTCCTCATGTCTGAGACAACGTTTATTATCTCGGTTAAGGGATTTAAACACAATACCCAATTACTTCGTTGCCTATGCTCAGCTCATTTCTAATCGCCCGTACTCATGTCTCCTTATTCTGTATTCCAATATTCCGTGCTTTTCAACCTCCGTCTTCATGGGATGATTGGCTTTTGGCTTAAAGAATCGTATTCCGAAAAAAAGCAGGTTGCGAGCCAAAAGGCATCGCAATCTGCTTTTATAAGTTTTCGTCCAATTATTGCCAACTCTCGTATTAATCAAGAAAATCGCCAAATGCTTTATTGCAAGGGGGCGACAACCCTTTCGTCCTCCAGAGCTTCTGAAGGAAGCCAGCCCGTCAGCTCAGTTCCGCCGTCTGCATGGTTGCTTACGGCAAGCTCGCCACCATGACTTCTCAGTATCCTTTGGGAAATCGTCAGCCCCAGTCCGCTCCCTCCTGTTGAACGGTTTCTGGACGCTTCCCCCCGGTATAGCGGCTCGAAGGCGCGTTGAAGCTCTTCCTTTGAAAAGCCCGGTCCTGTATCGCGTATCGCAAACGTCACTTTCAAGTCCACTTTACCACAGCGAATGACTATACTGCCTCCAGAAGGAGAATGTCTGACGGCATTGTCCAACAGATTGTTAATGGCGCGCTCCAACAAGTGCGCATCGCCGCTAACGACACATCCTTCTGGCAAATCGCTCCTGAATATGATGCCTTTTTGCCGAGCGATCGGCTCTACACTGTCCATTGACTTCCGAATAACAGATGACAAATCCGCTCGATCCTTCTTCAGCGCCGTCTCCGCATACTCCATCTTCGTAAAAGTAAACAGATCCTCTACCAGCCGATCCAGTTGCGCCGACTTTTCCTTGCAGACCGCCAAATAATGGGCAGTCTTCTCCGGCGACCGCGCAATCCCTTGCTCCAGCCCATCCAAATAGCCCCGCAAAGCGAATAGAGGCGTTCGCAAATCATGTGCGACAGCGGCAATGACAAAGCGGCGTTCTTCCTCAAGCTCCGCTTGTTTCCGGTACGAGGCTTGAATGCTCTCCACCATGACGTCAAAGCCATCACGGACCTCGGCGATTTCGGTCATCCTTGACGTTGGCAGCGTGACATCCCAATCTCCGGCTGCAATTTGTCTGGCAGACGCGCTCATTCCCTCCAACGGTTTAAGAAGGAATCTTCGCATTTCGAAACCAATGATAAAGAAAGCCAGCATCAGCCCTGCAATTGCCGATATTACAGGAATCTGATTGGACCTTGGAAGATAGATGATGGCTTTGCCGAGCAATTGCCCATCCTCCATGATGTAAAATCGTTCCGTAGAGGACAATGAACCACGTCGCTCCGGATTCGACCGATACATATCCTGACCCGATGGAGATTGAAGAGCTACATCCAGCTTCGTATGCTCCAGTCGGGCGTGCAATTGTTGCTGCCACTCGGAATCCAACCACTTCGCTGAGCCCGCTTCAATGAACGGAATCGTGTCGGTTAGTTGGCTTTGTAACACCTTGTCCTGCTGCCGGTTATGCATAAAGCTTAGGGACTGATTTTCCAGAAAATAAGCGGTCACATAGAAGATCCAAGGCAACAAAAGCAACAGAAAGAAGCAAAGCAAAAGAAATGAGCGAATGCGCAATGTCCTCATCTTAGCCCCCCTCAAAGCGATAACCGACTCCCCAAACATTGATCAGCAGCAGCGGTTGATTGGGATCAACCTCTATCTTCTCGCGCAGTCGGCTGAGATGTACCCGTATCGTATGCTTATCGCCTACCCCATCCCAAAACTTGTCGAGCAACTGCTCATAAGTGAACACCTGTCTGGGATGCTCGGCAAATAATCGCAGCAGTTCGTATTCCTTTGGTGTAAGCACAACATTTTTCCCCTCGATTGTCACTTCTCTTGCTGTCAAATTAACCTTGATGCGTCCATAATCCAATATACTCTCAGTTATGGCTTGCCTGGACGACGTTCGCCGCAATACCGCTTTGACTCTGGCGACGATCTCGCCGGGTGAAGCCGTCTTCACGATATAATCATCGCCGCCCAAGGTTAACCCCCGAATCTTGTCCACATCATCGCTGCGAGCACTCAGGAATAGGATTGGGACATTGCTTTCCTTCCGAATTCTGCGGCATAGCTCAAACCCGTTCTCTCCCGGCATCATAATATCCAGCACGATGCAATCCATGGAACGCTGCTGGAACAAAGTCCACGCTGTATCGGCGTCACAAGCCGTTATCACTTCAAATTGTTCATTTTCCAAAAAATCTCTAAGCAATTCCACGATACTCCGATCATCGTCCACGACGAGAATCGTATATGCCTCGCCCATACCATCCCACCTCTACCTACAAGTTTATCATCTTTCCGATTTGCACAAACGTATCCTGCCATTCTGTGATGCTTTGTTTATCGTTTTGTGACCTTTTTGCAGCGTTGTTCGAGAGATTCGTTTGTTACGCTAATCCTGTCACATGCTAAGCAAATGTGCTTGAAAAAGGAGGCATTACTTATGTTACATGTTCAAGTTGTATTGTTTGATGGTTTCGACTTGCTGGATGCGATTGCACCCTATGAAGTTTTTTGCGCTGCTGCCATGAATACCGATCACGCGTTAACCGTTGAGCTGGTTACGGCCGAGGGGCCGAGACTTGTGACCAGCGGTATTAACGGAGTCAAGATGGAGGCAACCGGCCGACTGAACCCTCAGCGTACGGGCATTATTGTTGTGCCAGGTGCTTCCGGCAAGATCGAAGGAAACAGCCCCGATTCGATTCCGGCTATTCTCAATCGTGCTATGCGTACTGAACTAACGAGTATAGTTGGAGAGGCGCTAGAGCAACAGGGTACGATTGTGGCTACTGTATGCGGCGGATCACTCATTCTCGCTATGGGCGGGTTGCTGGAAGGCAGACCAGCAGTTACTAATCATCTGGGCATGGATTTGCTGGGAGCAACCGGTGCAATCCCCGTCCAGGCGCGTATTGTAGATGATGGCCATCTGGTAACCGGCGGTGGTGTCACTTCCGGTCTGGATGTAGCGTTATATTTGGTGGAGCGTGAGCTTGGACCTCGCCTTGCACATTCGGTAGAGCAGTTGTTCGAATTTGAACGTAGAGGAACCGTCTGGAGAAATACCGGAGTGGCGCCCGTACAGCAGCAAGGAAAGGAAGAAGAAGCTGGCAAGGAGTCGGCTGAAGTCACAGCAAGCGAGGCTCATCCCAATGAAGAGCATATACAGGCCTCAAGCTTCAATGGAAATTGGGATACTACAATCGCTACTCCGGTCGGGAAGCTTCAAGTTCAACTTGCGATTTCGACTAGCAACGGGATCATTCAGGGAAAGGCTACGCAAGGAGACGAGACGGTTGAATTCATCGCCCCCACGCTGCTGGACGAGAAGCTTGCATGGTCGCTTCAAATTTCAAAACCTATGCGTTTAAATCTCAAATTCGAGGTGACTGCGGAGGGTGACCGGATGAGCGGTATTGCCAAAGCTGGTATTCTTCCAGCTTCCAAGCTTACGGGGATAAGAGTGTCCTCATAGGGATCATGTATCTTAATTAAAGGAACCGCGGAGGTAAAAGAACAAAATGAACCGTCGGAAAACCTTATACCGCGTTTTAGCCTTAATCAGTATCGGTTTTATCAGTTACGCTTTGATGAAAAATTTCCTGATCGATCCCGGAGCCCATGGATTTCTAAGCTATAAGACGGGACTTAAACGCGAGCTTAAACTCCCGCTTTGGTTGAACGTCATGTACATTCATGTCGCCTTTGCCTGTCTTGCGATGGCTTCGGGCCTCATCAATTTCTCTGGACGAGTACTTGAAAAGCATCGCAGGTTTCACCGTATCAACGGTTACTTATACATCGTGTCCGTACTGATAGTCGTCATTACCTCGGGCTATATGGCACCTTACGCTACCGGCGGGAAGATTAGCAGTATGGGGTTCAATTTATTAAATATTATCTGGCCGGCAATTACCCTTACTGCTCTCATTTATATTAGGAAGAAACAAATGATCAAGCACCGGAACTGGATGATTCGCAGTTATGCTTTTTGTTTTACCAACATGCTTATTCATCTCATCGCTTCCCTCTTTCATCGGGGATTCGGTTTTCAATACCCCGACAGTTATACAATCGGCGTATACGGTTCCATCGCCCTTCTGCTGATCATTCCTGAAGCGGTCATTCGAATGATCGGTCAGCCTCCTACTCATAAGCAATCTAATCACCCAATCGCCAAAGGCTAACACACCTGACAATAGAACGAGCGGCGAGCCCCTTATCCTAACCATGCAAGAATGCCAAGCATGCAATAATACAGCCCTTCACCGTTTGAGGTGAAGGGCTGTTAGCCTGTTGAAAAAGTCTCGACAAGCTGAGAGTGCCTGTAAAGCAGCCCTCTCTCAGCGTTGAAAGTTGTCTGGGGACCACACATTGTCACTGCCGCCCATAGGAGGCAGGCACGGATACTGCTTGTAGACTTTTTAATCTCTCTCATCGCCCTAATGTCCATGAAGGCAGACCTCGGTTCACTCTAAGTCGATCTCATCGCCCTAATGTCCATGAAGGCAGACCTCCGTCCACTCTAAGTCGATCTCATCGCCCTAATGTCCATGAAAGCCGGCCTACATCCACTTTAAGTCGGTCTCATCGCCCTAATGTCCTTGAATGCCGACCTACGTCCACTCTAAGTCGCTCTCATCGCCCTAATGTCCATGAAAGCCGGCCTACGTCCACTCTAAGTCGCTCTCATCGCCCTAATGTCCATGAAGACCGACCTCGGTCCACTCTAAGTCGATCTCATCGCCCTAATGTCCATGAAAGCCGGCCTACGTCCACTCTAAGTCGGTCTCATTGCCCTAATGTCCATGAAGGCCAACCTCCTCCGTCCACTCTAAGTCGGTCTCATCGCCTTAATGTCCATGAAAGCCGACCTCCTTCCACTTTAAGTCGGTCTCATCGCCCTAATGTCCATGAAGGCTGACCTCCGTCCACTTTAAGTCGGTCTCATCGCCCTAATGTCCATGAAAGCCGGCCTACGTCCACTCTAAGTCGGTCTCATCGCCCTAATGTCCATGAAGACCGACCTCGGTTCACTCTAAGTCGGTCTCATCGCCCTAATGTCCATGAAGACCGACCTCGGTTCACTCTAAGTCGGTCTCATCGCCCTAATGTCCATGAAGACCGACCTCGGTTCACTCTAAGTCGATCTCATCGCCCTAATGTCCATGAAGGCCGACCTCGGTTCACTCTAAGTCGGTCTCATCGCCCTAATGTCCATGAATGCCGGCCTACGTCCACTCTAAGTCGCTCTCATCGCCCTAATGTCCATGAGGGCAGACCTCAATCCACTTTAAGTCGGTCTCATCGCCCTAATGTCCATGAAAGCCATCCTCCGTCCGCTCCAAGACGTTTTCACCGCCTTCAGTCGGATGAAATACCTATTGCTTCTAAAACAAAAAGTCCCGACAACTGAAAAGTTCATAGGACTTTATCGACACTCTGACAGCCCTTCACGGTTTGATGTGAAGGGCTGTCATTTTATTGGTGAAGCACTAAATCGATCTCCTGAAAACGGCTAACCCCTGTCTTCCAACGCTCCTGAACATAACGAACATGGACCGGATGATCATTATAGCTTGCATACGCTTGTTCATCTGCAAATACCATGGAGAAACCATAATCATAATCCGTTTTCGGACTGACCTGATGAAATATTTGGAACTGTTCAACACCCGGAATCGCTGCCAGCTCTTCTTGGCTGATTTGTAAAAAACGCTCCGATTCCGCATCCCCTTTGCCTGAATGCAACGAAAAAACAACCATATGTTTAATAGCGCTCATCATCATTCTCCTCCTTGGTTGCCCTCATTGTACCATCTCCAGAAGCTTTCTGAATAGTATGGCAAAATAGTTCAAGCCTCTCTGTGCAGGTTAATCCTGATTACTAACTCTTATATCAGATCATTATATACGACATAAGTTGTCGTATTCATAACGTTATAATAAACGAATATGAAATGAAAGGGGCTTGGTAAAATGAAATCATTATCGGGAAAAGTAGCTTTGGTGGCTGGTGGTACGCGCGGCGCGGGCAGAGGCATTGCAATTGAACTTGGCGCTTCGGGCGCAACCGTCTACGTGACTGGCCGCACAACACGGGCGAAACGATCGGAATACAACCGTCCTGAAACGATTGAAGAAACCGCGGAACTGATTAATCAAGTCGGTGGCATCGGGATCGCCGTGCAGGTCGATCATCTCAATCCTCTTCAGGTTGAGGCTTTGATCGCGCGTATCGAGCGCGAACAAGGTCGGCTGGACATTTTGATCAATGACATCTGGGGCGGTGAGTATATGGTGGAATGGAATGTTCCCGTCTGGGAGCATTCGCTGGAAGGCGGCATGCGCATATTGAGACTGGCCATCGACACGCATATCATTACGAGCCACTATGCGCTGCCGCTGCTGATCCGTCAGCCTAAGGGACTTGTCGTAGAGGTAACGGATGGCACGCAAACGTATAATGAAGCGAACTATCGGCTTTCCTTTTATTACGATCTGGCCAAGACATCGATTATCCGTATGGCCAAGTCGTTAGCCCATGATCTTGCTCCCCATCAGTGTACGGCACTCGCAGTAACACCGGGCTGGCTCCGCTCCGAAATTATGCTGGAGATCTATGGAGTAACGGAAGAGAATTGGCAGGATGCGCTCGTACGCGAGCCGCACTTTGCCATCTCCGAAACGCCGCGATTCATCGGCCGCGGTATCGCCGCCTTAGCCAGTGACCCGGAGGCATCTCGATGGAGCGGCCAATCCACATCAAGCGGCGAGCTTGCAAAGGTATACGGCATCTATGATCTCGATGGCTCCAGACCTGATGCTTGGCGCTACATTACGGAAGTGCAGGATGCCGGCAAACCGGCGGATGTTACCGGATACCGCTAAACCTGCTTTATCACCAAAAAGGCTTGGAGAGAGGGATGGAATGCCCCCTCTAAGCCTTTTATCACCTGCTCATCAGTTGACAGAACCTTGATGCGGAAATATAATAGTCGCAACAACTATAATCGTGTCTATTATAAAGGAGCCTCCTCTTGGAATTAGAAAAATATATTGGTGTTAATGTACAGCGAGCAGCCCTTAAATTAAACAACTATTATCAAAAGGTCGTTAATCCGTTCGATATTACAGTGGATCAGTGGGAGATACTGGTCGTCCTGTGGGAGAAAGAAGGGATTACCCAAAAAGAGCTAGCGGAAAGACTTCATAAAGATCAAACCAATGTGGCGCGTATGTTGTTCAAGCTTGAGAAGAAAAGCTTTATTTATCGTGTGACGCATGAAACCGATCGAAGATCGTTACGTGTCTATTTGACTCCCAAGGGTCACAACATAAAAGAAGACATTCTGGCTCCATCCATTGAAGCGTACCAAAACACAATCAACGGCTTGTCTGAAGAGGATGTTGAAACATTCAGAAGAGTTCTGACGGCGATGTACAACAATGTAAAGGATTTATAATGCATCTCAGGGAAAGGAGGGTGTCACGCTTATCTCGCCTTACGAACCACAGAAGAAACCAAGCGGATTAGCATTATAGGTATAAAAAGACAGATTAAATAGTTGCTACGACCACTATCATCAAACCAACTTATTTATCATTTTCTCTAATAGTCTAGTTTATCTACACCCCATATACTTGCTAAGACAATTAATGACATAGCAACAAAAAGCGGAGGATACAAGATGAATACTACCCAAAAAGAAACAGGCATTTTTGACGCTCCATACAGAGCACTGACGATTGGCATTATTCTTGCCGTGATGACGGTAGCCTTTGAAGGATTGGCTATTACGACGATTGCTCCAAGTGTGGCGCAAAAGCTGCAGGGCATTCATTTGTACGGATGGATCTTTAGCGCTTTCCTATTGGCGCAGATCATAGGAACTATGATTATTGGACAACGAATGAACAGAAACGGCGTGTTTGCGTCGTTTGTCGTCTCGATTCTCGTCTTTTTAGCGGGAATTATAGTAGCGGCTGCTTCTGTGAACATGCTTATGCTCATATCCGGGAGAGTGCTGCAGGGCTTTGGAGCAGGAGCCGTAATTACATGCGTGTATTACATGATCACTCTAGGTTATCCGAATCATCTGAGAACCAAAATACTTGCAATGTTTTCAGCCGCTTACATTTTGCCCGCACTCATAGGTCCTTATGTCGCGGGATTATTAACGGAGCATTTTTCTTGGAGAGCTGTGTTTTGGCTAGTGCTGCCTATCATTGGTCTAGCCGTTGTTCTAACGCTTCCCGCATTCCGCAAATATTCAACTAGAGACAAGACTGCCCCAAAAACCGGCCGTAAGGAAGGCTGCGCCATATTGCTGGCTATCGGAACGGGAATGCTGTTAAGCGGGCTAGGAATGATTACGGATTGGAGGGGAATATCGCTGTCCATAGCTGGCGTACTTTTGATGATCATGCCCCTGCGAGAACTGCTGCCTGAAGGTACGTTTAGTGCAAAAAGAGGCTTGCCAGCGACCATTTTGACGAGAGGTTTGTTTGTCGCTTGTTATCATGCTACAGAAAGTTATGTAGTCCTTGCGTTAACCGATGTAAAAAAACTGCCTGCTGATCTTGCAGGACTCATTGTCGCAGCGGGTGCATTAAGCTGGTCCGCAGCTGCTTGGCTCCAGTCCAAGCTTGATAGCAGAGATCAAGGCCATGGTCGTAATAAACGTGTCATGAGCGGCATCGGCTTTATGATCGTGGGCGTTATCTCTGTTATGCTGTCTGTAAGTTTGCCCGGAGGCGGAATCGTATTTGCCGTTCTCTCACAGGTCTTCACCGGTTTCGGAATCGGCTTGGCCCACCCAACCACAGGGGCTATTGCATTGCAGCATACACAGACAGGCAAAGAAGGAGAAGTATCTGCCAGCCTTCAATTTACGGACGCTTTCAGTCCGGGATTAAGCATCGGGATCGGCGGTGCTTTTATTGCCATTAGCCATACGCTGCATTGGGGTCTGTTGACCGGCATAATGATCGCACTATCTCTTCAGCTGGTTTTTGCCCTCCTTAGCTTTGTGAGCTCCCATCGCATCAAATCGGTACATTGAGGAGTTCACCCGGAGACCGCTGGTCTCACGGAAGTTATAGCGCGTCGTGCTTATAACGAATATTGCATTTAAACGGAAACGTCCGCACATGACAAATAAAAACACCTTCAAACGAAGGTGTTTTTATTTAGTATCCCATATCCTTTAAAATTTTGGACAACGTACTCAAACGCTCTCCGATCATTTCATCATCATCGCTCAGAACTTGGCTGAACAGCTTAATATCTTCATTAATTCTTTCATTGTCCGTACAGATCGCCACAGACATGGCGTCTCCTTGCAGACCGATCCGGTCAATCACTGGCTCCTGCGGGTCATACATATGCTCATATCTGTAGGCCTCACGAAAATGAGCCAGCGATCTGCAAAGCAGAATGGACAAATCCAGAACGCGGTGGAGCGGCAGCTCTTCCGATTGCCTGGACCACTTTTCACCCGTATATCTCCATACTTTGGCCGATATATCGACCTTTCCTCTATCATTCCACTGAGCTAATCCCAGAGAAAGACCTTTTGCGTCCGTATTTCCGGCTAATCGTCCGTCGACCTTCTCATAATTTTCCGAAACGACGACAGGTTTATGCTTTAAGGTAGTAGGTATTTTCATCTTTCCCCTTCTTTCCTTGTACGAATTTACTTATTTACTAAACGACGGTTTCATCTTATCTTGGATTCCATCGATAGTCAATTCGCTCTAACCCGCCAATCTTCAATGGACGGTTAACGGGTAAATTCATTTAATCCTTTGGAGGTTTATTATATCCTCTGTCTCCATAGGGCTGCAGCTTCTCTAGCCACGGCTTTAAGATTTGCTTCTGCTCCCAGCGCATGTCGGTTATTTTGTCTATTTCCTTCTGCTCCAGCACCTCATACGAGAACGCATCGGCCCCGTATTCTTTCCATTCCTTCTGTAATTGAGCATTTGCAAATCTTCCTATATCCAGCTGCATCTGCAGGGTGAACCATTTGTTTTTCAAGTTGGGATAGCTGTCGATGTAGATTTTCCCGTTGACGTTGTTTTTAATTTGGGCGACGCCCATAAACGTCTTTATTTGCTTATATTCCTCAATCAGTTCCTTGCGTTTATTCATATCCATATCTTTTCCTCCCCATCCTCATTAATGAATAGTTAAGATCATATTAAATACCGGGCGATTATTCGAACCAATTTTGCAGGAAGCTCTTTCAAATTAGTAATATCCAAAAATTTCTCATGACCATAGATTTCACTGATGACGTCTTTGTCTTGACCGATAGCGGATGCAAGAAAGGTAATCCCTTTCCGTTCGTATTCCTCTATTGTTCGCTGCATGTCTTGAATGGCATAACTTCCCGTGTAATCGTCCATTGCCTTCGGCTGTCCATCACTGATGCTAATCAACAGCTTAGTCTGTTGCGGTGCATGAACTAATCGTTCCGCCATAATTTTAAGAGCCATGCCGTCGCGATTATTGCTTCTTGCTTGAATCCTCATCAGCCTGAAGCGATCATTGACACCTATTTTATCAAAATCGGCATATGCGTAGATCGACATCTGCTCCATCTTGGAGACATCCGCCGTATCGCCGTAGATTAGTATGGGAATATGACAAAGCTGACAAAATTCATAAACCGCGATTACAGCTCGTTTGGCTGCCTCTAATCTTCCAGAAGCGGACATCGATGCGGATTCATCCACTCTAAGACCAACCACCAGGGTAGGAGAGTCGGTTGGAGGACGTTTTTTGGCAAAAAATCGGTAATCCCTGTATGCAATGCTGTCTGCTTGAAATTTGCTGCCATAATAACGATTCCTCTCGAATTCAGAAGACGTCTCATGTTTCAGTAGCGGAAGAGTCCCTCTGGCCATACCCTGTACAATCGGTATAAGTCCCTTACTTAGCCGGACATAGTCCTGCTGATTTTGTTGATCATAATCAGGCCGATGAACGATAAGCCTTACTTTCTCGTGAATTGTGTCAGATACAACTTCCCTTGCGTTGCGATTCAGCTTTTTACGGAATTCACGCTCTTTTTGCCTTGCATCCTCTGACAAAGACTCGGGATTCGCCTGATGATAGTGGGGAGAACCGTCCTCGCCTCCATCCGAACGTTCCATATGGGTGGAATCATCAGATACAAGAGAAGAGCTTTTTTCACTATCGGCAGACTGTTTTAGTACGATCCCCTCTTCGTCCACGCTTTTGTCATGGTTTAAATCAGCGACGTCTATATCTCCCCACGTCTTGATTTCTATGGCATCGTTACTTTTTCGTTTTTTTTTACTACACTCGTCGCATTCTCTAAAGCCGCTATTAAACCATGCTTTTCGAGGGCTTCCTCCAATATTATGATTTCCTCTGGATCGGTTGTCATTTTGTAGATGACCTTATAATAGAGAGATTCTTTGGCGGAAGCCCCTCCGGCAACCGCATCGGCCCAGTAAAAAAGTGAGCGCATTCCAGCGACGCCTTTGATCGCATTAGCTCGGGCTGCTTTGTCCATAATGATTATGCTGTCTGCTAATAGGCTCAATACCGATTCATCCCAAAAACCCGTCTTGGACATCGCACGCTCCATCATCATTTCCTTGGTCGGCAGATCCATCTTCTCCGAATGCTGAACCCGATCACGCAGCGCTTCGTTAAGCGGCCTGGCCCCTGTATAGCTTCGATTTGCTGTAATAACGGCTATGAAATCCGGATGTCTGCGTATCATTTCAGTGGGAAGATTGATGCTGCCATCCAGCTCCAAAGCAGAATTCAACGCCATCAGTACGGCAGCGTCACGAATCACGTTTGGCTCCTGGATTTCCAATAAATAACCGTTTTGATAAGCTCTGACGATCTCCGATGGGTAAAATCGATACTCTACCGCTTCGCCATCGCTATTCTCCGACGCAAGCCTCAGCAATTGCTTCATTTTTAAGGCTGCTTGTTCCTCTGTAATTCCTAATGCATCCCTCACAATTTCAGTTGCACCTTGGAAACGATCACTTCCATATAGAGCTTTCAAAGCAGCCTGGTCCGCAAGCTCCAGCTTCTCCAATCGCTCAGTAGAAATTACAGGCAAAATGGCGCCGATAATATCCGATTTATCCATATCCGCAAAACAGGTTACTTTCGTATAGGGCAATCCGAAATTAGCCGATAACGCTTTGGCTAGCTGCGTTTTACCAGAGCCTGCATCACCTTCCAACAAAATGTTGGCAATTCTCATTTCCCCGCGATTCCAATTGCGTTTTATTTCATTGCTAACGCGCCGTTCTTCGTGGCTTTCTTTATGAGATATAGGCTTTTTCCAAACAAGCTGTTGCTCTGCTTCACTCAGTTGTCTCTCCGGTGACAAAGGATGAAGTTCAAATTCAGTCATTCCATTCCCCTCCTATTGCTCCGCTTTTCTTCTTTTCACCATGACAAGAGGAAGCAGCAACGTCGCACCGACAATCGTTAAAGCACCGCTCACAACATAGACCGTCAGAAGGGAAAGAGACTCTTTCAGATAGCCGGTAATGAACATACCCGTAACCATCATCCCCATAAACACAGGCATGATCGCGCCGGATACTCGGCCAATAAAGGACCCTTCTGTGTTCCGTACAAGCAGCGTTTGGATTCCGCCTTGAATACATGGATACACCAAACCGCTAATGACCAGTAGAACAATGGTCAGCCAGATTGTCGTTGACGCACCGATCCCTATTGTACAAATAGCCGAAATGAGCAAGCCAACCATAAGCAATACTTGAGGCTTCACTTTTTTGGCGATTCCCATAATGAGCGCTCCGCCCACCAGCATCGCCGCCCCATTGGCCATGACCAGCCACTGCAGGAACTGTTTATCCTGTCCCAGCTTCTCAATGACAAGGAAGATCTGAAGCGGCTGTGTCAGACCGGAAGCCAATCCGACAGCAGCGAAAGTCAGGCATAGCGTCCTTAAAGATTGATTGGACCCGATATACCGAAGTCCGGCCGTCAATTCCTTCATGAACCCTCCTGAATCGACGGATCTTGTCTCCTCTCCATCGCGTGGAAGCGAGGATAGAATAAGCGAGGACCCCAGAAATAGGACTGCCGTAAGGATCAGAGATACGTTAATGCCAAATTGAATGAAAATAAACGTACCGATAACCGGACCCAAAACCGTAAAGAGAGCCACAACCGTTTGGGACATCGCCATTACGCCCTGCAATTGTTCAACGGGCACATGTCGTTTGTACAGCTTCATGGCCGAAGGCTGAGAAAATTGCGACAAACTGGCGGAAATAAAGGAGCCGATAAGCAGTGCAATCCATCCCCCATTCATGACGGCGAGAAGTACAGCGATAACAGACAAGGAAGACAGCAGATCGCTCCGTACCATGGTCCGCTTCGGCCGCCATCGGTCGGCAAAGGTCCCGCCAATCAAGCCGAATATAAAGATCGGGGAAAATTCCGCGACCGAAATCAGTGATACATAAACCGGATTATTATTCGTCAATTCGGTAACAAATAAAAGGACGGAATAATTCCGGATCCAAATGCCCAATTGCAATAGCACTCGGGAAAAAATAATAGTTCGAACATAACGATTGGCAAACATGTTAATACCCCATATCCTGTAATATCGTTGTTAAGGTGCGCAGACGTTCGCCGATTATTTCAGCATCATCGCTAAGAGTCTGGCTGAACAGCTTAATGTCTTCATGAATTCTCTCATTGTCCGCAGCTATCGCCACAGACATCGCATCCCCTTGAAGGGCAATACGGTCAATAACCGGCTGCTCTGAATCATACAAATGCTCATGTCGATAAGCTTCCTGAAAATGTACGAGGGTCCGACAGATCAAATGGACAAATCAAGAACGCGATGGAGTGGCAGCTCTTCCGACTGTCTTGACCATTCCTCTCCCGTATATCTCCAAACCTTGGCCGAAATATCGATTTTCCCTCTATCGTTCCATTGAGCTAACCCCAAAGAAAGACCTCTCGCATCCGTGTTTCCGGTCAATCGGCCGTCCACCATCTCATCATTTTCCGACACAACAACAGGCTTATGCATGAACGTTGTGGGTATTTCCATCTAATTCCCTCATTTCTTTTTCCGATTTGATGCATTTAATATTTACTAAATTACTAATTTACTAACTTAGTAAATGACTGCTTAATAGTAGCTTGGAATTTATCGTTCGTCAAGCCGCTTTTCACTGCCTCTTTTTAGCATCCGTTTTTTCAAATAATCAAATGGGACTCTTGTGATGGGAACTAAACCGATAAAACAACAGCCTTGCTGACTATGTTGAATGGTCGCGATGAGCAATAAAAAAAGGCTTGTTCTCAACTATGAGACAAGCCTGATTCATATATTCGATCGATTAGATTCTTCATTTAGTCATTAAGATAAAATCGCTTTTTCCATAATAAAGTCATCCATTACATAGCCTTGTCCGATTGAGGCAATTTCCTCCCGCGCAATAATAAATCCCTTCTTCTTGTACACCGCAACGGAACCTTCATTCCCTTTATTTACGGTAAGACATAGACTCTTTAAGCCGTGTTCCTTGCCCAGTCCGATTATATAATCCATCGCATGATTGGCATAACCTTTACCGCGATGCTGCTTCAACATATAAAATTTGCTCAAAAACAGCTTGTCCTGTTGCAATTGCACCGCTATATAGCCAACGTTTTCCTCATTCGCCGTAACAAAGTAATATTGGTACCCCTGATGAATGATTTGATCAGCAATAGCAGCAACTGATTGAAATTTGTCCAGCATATAGTCGATTTGCTCTTGCGATATCAGGCTCAAATAATATTCATTCCATATCTCCGAAGCCATGTCGGCCACTTCTTTAAACTGTTGGTCGGTTTCGATCCTGTTAAAAGCAAGCTCCATAATTCAATACCCCTTCATACGTGAAAGATTTGCCCATCGCTGCGAGCACATTAGTTCTAATCTATCATTTTATCTTTGCAACAGAAGACGAATAACTTCTTTCATGCTGTTGCTTACTCTAAGGTATACTATTTATAATCATAATGAATTTCATCGAAATACCATAAACTTTTTCAAAATAAAGCTAACTAGCCAATGAAAATCATACCCTTAATCCATTTAACCTTAATTTTAAAGGAGAGCTGCATTCAATGGATCAAATCGATCAAAACATCTTGTACCATCTTCAGCATCAAGCGCGAATTTCCATGACAGAGCTTGGCAAGCAAGTCGGCCTGTCCCAACCGGCTGTAACGGAAAGAGTAAAGCGGATGGAGGAAAAAGGAGTCATCGAACAATATCGTACCATCGTATCTCCCGAAAAAATTGGAAAGCAAGCCGCAGCCTATACGCTGTTTCATACCAGGGATTGCGATGCTTTTCTTGATTTCTGCCGCTCCTCTCCGGAAGTGGTGGAGTGTCATCGTATAAGCGGAGAATATAATTACATGTTAAAAATCGTTACCGATTCGATACAATCCATTGAAACATTTACAAACAAGTGTAATAAATACGGGACGTATACCGTTTTAATTGTGATGTCTTCGCCTATTGATCATAAGTTTTTTATTTCTGAAGAGGTCAGCAGACTCGCCAATTTGAATTAACAGGCAAATACGACAAAAAATCCGGCACACAAACCGGATTTCTTGTATTGTCCTTTATTTAGATTTCATCTCCCTATTGCTTCGCGGTACGAAACCATGTTCTTTGGCTCGCGCTGTAACGACTAGAGCAAGTATAAGCAGCAAAAGCAATATCCACGGGAAGTTCCCGATACCTAATGTTCCCAGGAGAATGCCTCCGACTATACTGCCGCAGCCGATAGCCAGATTCCAGCCCGTTACTAGCATCGACTGGGCTACATCCGCATTTTCACCAGCGGTTTCAGCAATCGCTGTTTGCAACAGCGTGCCGGCTCCCCCGAACGTCAGCCCCCACAACGCAACGCTCAGATAGATCACTACAGGTTGATCACTGCCGATCCCCAGCAGTACAGATACTACAGCGAAGCCGGCTAGGCTAGCTAATGTGAGCCCCCGCAACCAACGATCAATTAACATGCCAATTCCCCAAATTCCAATGAAGGAAGCCATTCCGAATACGAGCAGGATCAAGTCCACTCGATCGGAAAGTCCTGCCTGCGCAAGGAACGGCGCAATATAGGTATAGAGAACGTTATGCGCAAGCACCCAAAGCAAGACGACAAATAGAACTGAGCGTACTCCAGGCATCATGAAAACTTTAACAAGTGAAAGCCGTTTTTCTGCAGCCTGCCCCGGAAAATCCGGAACCGCCTTCAGCACCCAAAGGATAAGTGGAAGCGCCAATAGAGACAGGATTCCAAAAACAAGCCTCCATCCAACGATCCCTCCAACAAATGTTCCAAGCGGGACGCCTAGTAGAAGTCCGAGCGGGGCGCCAATCATCGCGACTGCGAGCGCACGCCCCTTCAGGGATTCATGCACCATGCGGCGTGCATATCCTGCAGTTATTCCCCATACAACACCGCCTGCCACCCCAGCAAAGAAACGGGCAACCAACGTCAGAATATAGTTGGAAGATAAACTGGTGAGGGTGTTGAATACAAGAAAAACAAGCAAGCACAACAGCAATAATGGTCGTCTTCGCCAACCGCGTGTAGCCGTAATTAACGGTATGGCTGCCAAGGTCGAGCCAAGAGCATATAAAGTGACGAGTTGGCCGGCAAAAGCTTCCGACACGCCAAGCTCGGCGCTAATCTGAGGCAATAGGCCAGCGGGAAGCGTTTCGGTCAGGATACAGATAAATCCCGCCATTGCCAGTGCAAGTAATGCTCCCCATGGGAGACGGTTGATGGTAGCAACCATCCCGGTACTCTGTGAGGCTGAAGCTGCTTTTCTGTTCATTCTGACTGCACCTCTAATCTATCATTTTCAGATCAAATGATCTGGACTAAGCGAGTTTTTGCCTAGCGAATTATAGTTTACAGGATTAGTTAGCGATCTTACATAACGAATCCATTGTATTTTCATCATTTTTATTTGATTTTCAATTCATTTATTACAATCTACCTATATTTCAAATGAGACAGTATGACGTAGAATTCAGCAGCAAAAAAGCCCGTTAGAACAGATCTCTAACGGACTGCGGGACTGCATTTGTATATAAAAGAAAGTACAGACAGTAAGCAGCTGACTTCTGCCCCTGGCTGTGCCTCGGGAGGCTACTTCCGTTCCCTTCGTACCCAAAACTGAAAAATATCATTGCGCAAATAATCGTAGGAATACAAAACTTCCTTGTTTTGCTCATTATAATGAAGCTGCTTCATAAGAAGAATCGGCGTCTCCTCTTCCTTATCAACTTGCAGCCGCTGTACACATCTATCCTGCTTAAGAGGGACGACCATCTCGGTATCCGCTCTGGCGATATGAATTTTGCAGGAATCCTCCAGAAAGCTAAACAGCGATCCCGTGAAATCCATTCGTTCAAACAAATCGCCGACAAGCTCTTTCGGAATAATATTGATGGAATACGCCACCGCTTCCCCGTCCGCATAGCGAACACGCTCAATCTTCACCACCGGATCTCCTTCAGCAATATGAAGCGCCGCCGCCCATTCCCGCGTGCAAGCAACCTCTCCGATTTCTTCCTTGCTCTCATCCTCGGTCAGTCCGGCGAGCTTGATCATCGTACCTGTGCTCTGCAGCATCTCCAGACGACTCGGAATTGTCGGCAACGGCTTGATGACAAACGTACCGCTGCCATGCTTAACGAACAGCTTGCCCTCCTGTTCCAACAGCTTGATTGCCGCACGCAGCGTTTCTCGGCTCACGTTGAAGTATTTGGCCAGCTCATATTCAGCAGGGAGTCTTTGTCCGATCTTCCACAGCCGATTATCTATCATTTTTTCAATTTCTTGTTTAATGTGCAAATAGCTCGCCAATGCCGATACCCTCCATCCCTCTAAATGTCATCCTCTGACAGAAGCGCTGTCCTCAGCGATTCCAGCAGCTGCGAATTGCTGCATAGGAGCAGGTTATGACCTCCAACCTCCAGTTGCAGAATCTCTCCGCCCGCCTCCTCGATCATCAAAGCGCCGGCACACATATCCCAGCTGTTCAGATCAAATTCCCAAAACCCGTCCAAACATGCAGCGGCCACAAAGCATAGATCGAGAGCCGCGCTGCCCGTCCGGCGAATGCCCGATACCAGGCTGCTCATTCGGCTAAAGTAAGGCAAGTTCAGCTTGCTGCGGGTACGATCATTGGGAAAGCCGGTAGCCAGCAGGCTGCTGGTCAGATCGCTTCTACCTGAGACATGTATTCGCTTGCCATTCAAGTAGGCGCCGCGACCTCTCGCAGCATAAAATGTCATATTAAGCGCTGGAGCACATACCATGCCAACGACCGTACTACCTTGATACTGAAGAGCGATGGAGATGGAGGACATAGGGAAACCATGAATAAAGTTGGTCGTCCCATCAATGGGATCGATCACCCACAAATAGTCGCTCCCCTGCTCAAGCCGTCCCTTCTCCTCCGAATAAATGCTATGGTCAGGATACCTCTTCTGGATGAAGCTAATCAGCATGGCTTCGGACTGGATATCGACATCGGTTACATAGTCGGTATCCTGTCCTTTGGTTCTAATATCAAGCGACTGCCGCTGTGCCGCATCTCGCTGATACGCCGCTACCTGCTCCACCCAATGCTCCATGTCTTGGGTCCAACTCGTTATGTCCATGCTATCACATTCCCTTAATCGATTAAATTCAATCTTCGGTTGCTAATATCCATTCGTATGATGCGATGTGTCGTGCCTATCGCTTCTGTATACACCAGCTTGGCATCTGTACAGCGGTGAATCAACTGATCAAATTCGAGATGCGGCAGCTGATAGGTACCCTCGTCATCTGCACTAACAACAATATAGCGGGGAGCAAGCTTGTCCAGCAGCTCCTCCGATATGCTGCGGCGATCACCATGATGAGGAGCCTGCATCAAGCACACACCCGTAATCTCTGCCTCATACGGCTTCCAGAAATCCAGCCCGACATCTGAAGTGAGCAGCGCTACCGGCTCATCGTTGCTGCGAACAAGGAGAGCCATTGCCGTTTCATTAAGCTGGCGATCAATCCAGCCCAGCATATCCTGCTGCTCGTCCAGCCTCGCTGGATCGAGCGAGGTAAGTCCTTGCTCCAGTTGCATCAGCTTGGCTGGGTCAGGCATCAGAAACGTCAAGGCCACTTCCCCCAACTCCAGTGTATTCACTCTGGTCATCTTGCAGATGGGAATGCACATCTCTTTCGCCTTATGCAGCAATTCGGCATACATAGACAAGGACGCCAGCATCGGGGTGTCATAACGATTCAGCTCAACCGACATCAGCGCCGGCGGCAGCTCTACATGCAGCCGTATCTCGCCGATGCTTACCCCTCCAAGCAATGACAACACGCCCCCAATATGATCCCTGTGGAAATGAGTCAATACAAGCACATCAATATGACTAATGGCATATTCCCGAACGTAGTCGGAGGGACTGCAGCGACGCGCGCCGTCTCCCACAAAGGAGTCACCCGCATCCACAACAAGACAAAAGCTCTCATCGCCATGCTCCAACCGTATGACAGTCGATTCCCCAAAGCCCACATTCAGAAAATCAATGGTTGCGCCCATAGCGCTTACCTCCCAATGACCGCATGATGTAGAATACGGTAAAAGCTAGCACCAGCAGTACCATAATCATCGATGCGGACGCTCCATAACCGATTTGCAAATTGTATACGCCATGCCTGTAAATGTATTGCGTAATCGTTGTAGTCGAATTGGCCGGACCCCCGCCTGTCAAAATATTCACCTTATCGAACAGTCTGAACGAATCAATCGTACGCAACAGAATAACAAGCATCAGGCTAGGCAATATGTTTGGAAGCGTAATATGAATAAACGTGCTGATTCTACCCGCTCCGTCCACCAGCGCCGCCTCGTACTGCGACCTCGACACAGCCTGCAGCGCCGCGTAGAGCAGCAGAAAGGCAAACGGTGTCCACTGCCAAATATCGATGAGCAAAATCGCATAAAATGCTGTGTTGATGTCCATTAAAAAGTTAAACGGACCCGCTCCGAAAAAGGCCAGCATATGATTAATAATGCCGTTATGATTGCTCAGCATCATTTGCCACAGGAGCGCCACCGTTACCGGTGGCAGCAAGGAGGGAATGAGCAGAGCAACCCGAAAGAAACGCAATCCTTTTTTGACACTCTCCAGCAGCAGAGCAATGGCTAGTCCAAGGACTGTCTCGGTTGTGACGGCAAGCAGCATGAACTTCACCGTGTTCCAGACTGCCTGGAGAAACACTTCATCCTGCAGCACCTGCACATAATTGCGCAGTCCTACAAATTCCTTGGATTCACTAGCCAGGTAATAATAATCGGTAAAGCTGTTCGACACCGTATACATAAACGGGAAAACAGTCAGTCCGAACAATAACAATAATACAGGGGTGAGCATCAACCATTGAAAGCGTCGCTTACTATGCAAGCTCATTCCACTCCTTCACTATAGAATGAACCTTATTGCATCACCTGATCGATGGCTTGATTGGCCGCAGTAAGCGCAGCCTCCACCGACTTTGTACCCGCAATGGCTGCCGACAGCTCTGCGCCAAGCGCTTCCTCCACACGGGACCACTTCGTCGTTCTAGGTCTGGCCACGGAATTTTGCAGTGCTTCCAATTGAACCGGGAAATGCTTGTATTTCGCGGACAGCTCACTGTCTAAGTAGACGCTCTTTCTAGACGGCACTCCGCCATGCGCCACCATCTGCTTCTGAGAGTCGCTGCTCGTAATAAAGGTCAGGAACTGTGCGGCCAGCTCGGCGTTTTGAGAGTTCGCTGTGACGCCCATCATCCAGTTGCCGATCATACCGGTTGCCACTGGCTGGCCGTCAGCATCCCCTTTAGACGGAATTGGCGCGTAATCAGCCTTTGCCTCTTCACCCGAAATAAACCAGGATGGCCAGCCAAGCGCCATCGCTGCGCGGCCTTCAGATACTGCACTTACAATATCTGTCGTTTCGTAATTTTCACCTGCAGCAAGCAAGCTCTTATACGTATTCAGCGCCTTCACGCCAGCTTCGGAATGGACAGTTGCCTTCCACTGATCGTCAAACACTTGTCCGCCATACGCCCAAAAAATAGGCAGGAAGTCAGATACAATGGGATTGCCCTGTTGACCACGGATGATATAGCCGGCCGAACCACTCCCTTTCACCTTTTCCGCCCTTTGCAGCACCTCTTCCCAGCTTTGCGGCACAGTAGCCCCATTGCGGTCCAATAGATCCTTGTTGTAGAAGAATAGTTGCACATTTCCCGAGAATGGCAATGCATACTGTTCACCCGTGCCATAAGGATGCTTGCCTAGCGCAAGAGAGGACTCCTCAAAGTCCGGATCGGCCTGAACGCCAAGATCAGACAGCTTCTTGAAAATGCCCGCTTCGCTAAACTCCGGCATCCATGGATCATCGGCCATAATGAGATCGTAGGCGCTCTTCTTGTTTTTGGCATCCAGCGCAATCTTTTGCTTCAGGTCGGCAGCTTCCAGGCCAATAATTTCAACCTTCACCCCATGCTCCTGTTCGAATGTCGCCTTGACCGCTTCCATAGCTGCTACGTGCGACCCGCCTCTGGCCGCTATAACAAGCTTGTCATTTCCTTTACTCTGGCAGCCTGCCAGCATACCCGTCATCAATGCAACGCTAAGCAATGCCACAATTCCTTTTTTCATTATTCATCTCTCCTCCTATTCTTTTACCGCTCCTGCGGTCAACCCATTCATCAAGTGTCTCTGCATAAATACAGCTGTGAGCAGTACGGGAATCATCGAAATCATGCCTCCGCTCGCAACCTTGCCCCATTCGGTCAGCTCCTGCTCGCTGTTAAGCGTCGCAAGCTTCAGCGGCACCGTGAAGCTGTCAGGGCTTTGAATGAAGATGACACTGTACAAATATTCATTCCATGAATCCATGAAAGACAGAATCGTCACCGCGGCAATGCCTGGCACAACAAGCGGTACAATCACTTTGGCAAAAATCGTGAATTCAGATGCCCCGTCAACTCTGGCGCTTTCTTCAATTTCCTCGGGGACACCGGAAAAGAAAGCCAACATAAACCAAATAACAAACGGCAAATTAATGAGAACATGTGCAAGGATGACTGGTAGTTTCGTACTAAGCAGGCCCGCGTCGTTCATTAAAATGTACAGCGGCAGCGCAAAGGCAATCGGCGGCAGCACGCGAACGAGAAGAACCCATACAAGCAGCGCATTGCGGAACTTTACGCGGAAGCTTCTTCTCCCAAGCACATACGCGCAGGATAAGCCGAACACTAGCACAATGAGCAATGATGCTGCCGTAACCATAAAGCTGTTCGCCAGCGGCAGCATATAACGCTCCACTGTGAAGATGCTAATCACGTGCTTCCAAGTAGGGGCGCTCGGCACCAGAGAGACCTTCGCCAAGCTGTCAGCCTGCGTGGCGATGACCGTCATCCAATACACCGGGAATAGCGTACTCAGCAGCACAACTGCCAATATGGCGTATTTGGAGCCTGTAATCAGTTTATTCAAGTCGTTCTCCTTCCCCTTAATTCGTCTAGACGTCTATACGAATAATATAGGGGGAGTTTGTTATCGGCATATCATCGATTTATTAATAAACGATAAATCTGGGGAATGTAGAGGACAAGGTGAAATGAAAATAAGCCTTGCTCCCGTCGGACTAATGGTTGGAACCAAAAGTCTGGCTGGGCAACAAGGCTGTAATGTAAAAGGAGGTATCAAGCGAAGCGGCTGGCGATCAATTGTCTTTAACTATCTCTCTCTCTTGCTGACGGCTTACTGGAAGTCGAACTTCAAATTTGCTGCCCTTGCCCCGTTCGCTTTCTGCCGTAATCGTACCCTCGTGCTGTACGATGATTTCTTTGGAAATAGCGAGACCGAGACCTTTACCAGCAGATAGATTGGACTGCGCTCCCCGATTCGAACGATGGAATATACCGATGAGATGCTCTGCGGATATGCCTTGACCTTCATCTTCAATACGGATTATCACTACATCTGATTCAATCGTCGCTCCCAGAGTAACCCGCTTATTGGCCAGCGAATACTTGCAAGCGTTATGAACAAGATTGGTCAGCACTCTTCGCATGTCATGCGGATTAATGGTCATGATCGGATCGCTTGCTGCATGAATGCTCCACTGGCAAGACAGACCTGCAATTCGAATAAACTCTTCAAGAAAAACAAATTCTGCTTCAATCCATTGTCTGATGTGTACATCTTCAGTTGTTTGATAGGACGAAGTTTCATCTTCTTCATCGTCCAGGCTTAGCTCAAATAAATCATCAATAAATCTGTTGATATAGAGAACTTTTCCGTATAAATTCTCCAAGTGTTTGTTTTGCTCTCCAGGATGAACTTGAATGCCTAACATCATGGCCCTGATTCCGCCTTGTACAACGGTCAACGGTGACCTTACGTCATGAGAAATATTTTGCAGAAGCTCATTGCGTCTTCTTTTCGATTGAACTAATTTCTCCGTCCGTTCACTTACCGTCTGTTCCAATTCTTCATTCCAGCGCTCCAATGTCCGCACCAGTTTCTCCTGGTTGTTAATCATTTGCCGCTGTGCCTGGATTCTTTCTCGCTCTTTTTGCTTTGTTTGATAGGAAAGCGCAGCTGTGAATACAATGAACTCCGCTACAGAACCCAGTTGATACCCGTAATGGGTTAATATGTTGTAGTCGGCCAGGTTAAAGGTATACATAACGGCCGGGGCGGCGAGTCCAAAAATCGCAATCATGCCAAGCACAATATATCTAGCCGCAATATTCCCCCGAAATACACTGACGAAAGCAGCTGCAATTAAAATTAGAACGGCAATAAACTCATACCAAATGGCGATGGTGGAGAAGCCCGGCCAATGAAAGATCAACGCCAATAATAAAAGTGGCGAGGCCCAATGCAACGCTTTTGCTGCGTAACAGATAATTGGAGCGTAAGTCTTTAACTGCAGCACTTTATCCAAGAAGAACAGCGCAAACCATAGACAAAGAATAAAGAAAAAGAGAAAGATATCCTCATAAGAATTGAAAATACGTAAAAGCAGCTCTACGATACCGCTTTGCTCCCCCAGCAATTCTTGGGGCAGACCATTCCAAAACAGCTGTGACAGCGCGAAGAAGATAATATACAGCGAGTAGTAAATGTACGCGCTATCTCTCATAAAGATGTACATCGAGAATACATAGGCTGCCATAAGCAATACAAAACCGTAATAGAGGCCAAACAACAAATATTCTGTCCGAAGGATCTTATGGTAGGAGGGAGTACTTATTAAATCTAATGGGAGAATCATGGAACCTTCTGTTGTCGCGCGTATATAGAGAGTCACAGGCTGATCCACGGGCAATCTCAGTTCATAGGCCCAGTAATGATCGTCCAATCTCTTCCCATTTTCGAAGCCTGCTGCCCTACTCTGTTCATCAGCGTATAGTTCCATCTTATCGACAATGGCATTAGATAGCCGCAGCACCCATAGATCCAATGAGGAATGATTAATAATGGTTGTTCGAATCCAATATGTTTTCCCATCCAGCCCGAAGGCCGAGCGTCCCGATGCAGGAACAAACCGTTCATCCATGGATGATAATTGAATTTGCGAATCGTTCCATATTCCTCCAGGATCGGAGAGCACTTGCATGTTTACGTTTACGCTATATTTCTCAATTTCATCAGTTAATTGGATAACGGGATTCGGACTATCGTCGATTACGAATGGTCTTTCCAAAGGCATAAAATAGTTCCAAACAAGAACGACTCCCGCGGTAAATAGAAAGATGGAGAGAAGAAACAAACGTGTATGCTCCGCAAGGTACTTTTTCATGTAACGTCCTCTCTTGTTTAGTCAGATTTTAGCCCTATACCCACATTTCAAGCGTACCACAACCCTCTATAAAATGTTACTATTCTATTAACGCAATAAGTTATTAAATGAAGGAGCAACTACTGTGAAATCCAACATCATATTCATCATTGATGACGATCCGGATATCCAACAGCTTATGACAGCTTTCCTCTCCTACGAAGGATTCATTATCCGAAATGCACTCAGTGCTTCTCAAGCTCTCAAAATGCTGGAGATCGAGGAGCCTGACCTTATTATCATGGATATACAGATGCCAGATATGGACGGCATCACGCTCTGTGATCAGATTAGAAAACAGTACCCTCGTCCCATTCTGTTTGTTTCTGGCGCCCGCAACCAAGAGCTCAAAGCACGATCACTCCAATCTGGCGGCGATGATTATATAAGCAAGCCATTCGATCCTGAGGAACTCGTATTAAGGGTGAAATCGAATTTGAGGTGGAGCAACCTGCTGAATCCAACTCCTCTTAATCACACTAAGCTGGAGTTCCCTGGACTAAGTATTGATCTGGAGCGGATGACGGTGATGGTGGAGCATCAACCGGTTTCGTTATTGGCGAAAGAATTTCAACTATTAATCATGCTAGCCAGAAAACCCAATCAAGTATTCCATCCTGAACAGATTTACCGTCAAGTATGGGACGATGATTCCTACTACTCCAAAAATACGGTAAAAACACATATCTTTAATTTACGCAAAAAAATAGAGCCAACTCCAGCTCTTCCCCGGTACATTGTTACATCCGGGCGATTAGGTTATAAATTCAACCCTTACGGCATCATCTCACCGACAGCTATTTCCGAATAATCAATGTATACACACCGTACAATCTCAGATTCTCCAATATCTCGTCTGTCAGTGTTAATCCCGAAGGCATAATGACGTTTCCAGAAGCAGTAATAACCTCACTGGCAAGAATATCGCCAGGCCTCGCAGCATGAATGGATATAGGTCTCGTCATATTCGCCCCTCCTTTATCTTGATCGTAGTGAAAGAATGGCTGTCACGAGATTACACGCTCGGACAGCCATTTTGACATAACAGGTATTACTCTTTCTTCTCCAATAGTCTCAGAATGACCGTCACCGATTCGGCCCTCGTTGCCTTGTCATTCGGCATGAAGCGATTGCCTTCACGCCCGCTTATAATTCCCAACTTCCGGATCGCTTCTATTGCAGCTTTTGCCCAATCTGGAATGGATGAATCATCAGCAAAGGCGGTTTCTGCAACCTTCGGGTAAGCCCCTTCGATTGCACGGGCAATCATCAATACCATTTCGGCACGATTGATTTGCGCATTCGGCCTGAAGCTACCATCGGCATAACCGCTTATAATACCGGCTTGTACCGCTTGAGCGACCGAGGTTTGCGCCCATGCACCGATCTGTTCCTTATCGGTGAAACTTAGCGGAGCGCCTTCCCCTTGAGGCATAAGTGCGTTCATTAACATGACGGCGAATTCTGCCCGTGTAACGAAAGCATTGGGTTTAAATGTTCCGTCCGGGAACCCTTTGACCATTCTATTCATTACCGCTTTCTTGATGCTTGCTTCTGCCCAATGACCAGCAATGTCTATGAATGAGCTTAAAGGTTCCTCGTCTTGTTGATGTTTGGCCAATACAGCAAATTTTCCAAAATGATAGACCTCTGCCTTAAGCGTATCGCCTTCCACCTTGCCGCCTATTTCTACCCAACGTTTATTTTGCTCGTCGTAGTAGTGCAAGGCTAATGCTTGATCCCTCTTTAAGGCTTCCGGATTCAATTGGATAATGACTGTGACCGGCTTCTTCAAGTTCTCCGATACGTTTTTCGTCACTTCAAAAACCGGACTGGCAAGCTTCTCATTATGGTGGATAAGACTTGCCGTATGAAGCACTTTTTCCACGGTAAGCTCCAGCTTTTGTGTCCATGCGCCTTGAGGAACGATGATGATGATTTCGTCACCAAGTCTCGTTGAGCCGGCTTCTCCTGGATATAGTGTCAACTTTCCATCCGTCGTATTTACCTGGATAGGATCGTTATCCGTACCTGTGGACGAATCAGGTGCAGAAGCGGCACTTGTCGTCACGCTGTACGCGTCAGATACCACACTTTCACCCGCTCCATTAACCGCTGTCACCTTTACGGAATAAGTGGTGCTGGCACGTCGCCCTGTTACCTGGAAATCGTTGTCCGTGATCAGTGATACGTTCATTTTGTTGCCATCCACATACACATGATAACCTGTGGCTCCCGTTACGTGAGACCATGACTGCTTCCAACCGGTTGATGTCATGCCGCTGTGGGCAAGACCCGTTGGAGCTGCCGGTATCGTCGTCACGTGGTAGGCGTCTGACGTCAGGCTTTCGCCCGCATCGTTGACCGCTGTCACCTGCAAGTTGTAAGTTGTTCCGGGCGTACGATCCTTAACCTCATAACTCGTTTCAGTAGTCGGTGATGTGTTCAGCTTTATGCCATCCACATAGATATTGTAACCTTCAGCTCCCTCTACCGCGGCCCAGCTCTGCAGCCAACCGGTTGAGGTGACTTCGCTATGGGACAGGTTTGTTGGCGCTTCTGTAATTGTCGTCACACTGTATGCAGTGGACGCTTCACCTTCGCCTGAATCGTTAACTGCTGTCACCTTCACCGTGTAGCCTGTTCCGGAAGCAAGCCCTGTCAACTGATAGCTCGTACCGGCAATCAGCGATGCATTTACTTTCGTGCCATCCACGTAGATGTTATATCCTGTAGCTCCCGCTGCCGTCGACCACGTCTGAAGCCAACCGGTCGATGACACGCCGCTATGAGACAGGTCAACTGGCGCCGCTGGAGTCGCTACTTGAACATGTACGGTCCAGCTTTGTACGCTGCCGTCAGCAGCTGTGACCGTATAAATAACCGGATTCGTAAAGTCATTGGCTGTAACTCCGCTTGACTGATTAGCAGTCCCTACCTTTGCCGAAGCGTCTTCGGATAATGAGAATGTTGTAATCAGGCCCCTCAAATCCGTACCGCTTGCGACGTTAATGGATACCGTATGCGCAGCAGAATCAATGACGGCAGCGTCGGTTTGCTCTGCAAGGCTGTATGCGGTAATAGCCTTCTCGCTGCTCGGACCAACATGAACGGTCACCGTATAGGCCTTCGTGGAACCGTCTTCTGCAGTAACCGTGTAAATAACCGGTGTATTGAAGTTATTTGGCGTTGTTCCACTTATTTGTACGGCTGCACCTACCGTAACTGTCGCTTGCTCCGAGTGAGTAAAGCTTGCAATCAGAGCGGAACGATTGGTCCCGTACGGAACATTCAGGCTGATGTCCGTTCCATCGATGGTTCCGGTCACGGCCGGTGTCAGTCCCTGGAAGCTGAACGCCGTTAGATCACGTTCTGAGCTTTTGGCTCGAGTAACGTTAATCGTATAGGTTCTTGTTGTTGTCCCATCCTGCGCCGTTACCAGCAATTCAATCTTGTTGACACCGGTATTCAATGGCAGCCCATTGCTGAACTGGTCACTGGATACGGATACAGGTGTTCCGTCATTGACACTCGCCGTTATCGTGGCGCCGGTATGCATCGCAACCGGTTTAACCGTAATGTTGGAGACGCCGTTGTCTACGGACGACGAGTATTGGTTGGTGTTGCTGTTAAAACTTGGGGATAACGTTCCTGCTGACAGTGACAAGCCGCTCAGTCCTGCCTCAGCGCTTGCCGCTCTCGTTACGGTGATGCGATACTCCTTGGTCGAGCCATTCTGAGCCGTCACCGTGACGACAATCGTATTGCTGCCGACATTCAAGCCCAGAGACGGGCTATTCTGTCCGCTGCTAACGGCAACTGGCGTTCCATTATTGACTTGAACCTCTACTGTAGCCGATGAGTCAGCCACTGTCGGTCTTACGGTCATAGAAGCCGTTCCATTGTTGACACTTGCCGTATAGGCAGTAGTTGCTGCCGAGAATCCCGGTGTCAGCGTCCCTGCGCTGATAGTCATCGCGCTCAGATTGGCATTTGCGCTTGCCGCCCCTCGCGTCACTGTAATGGCGTATACCTTCGTATTCGATCCGTCCTGAGAAGTTACCGCTACATTAACAGTTGTATTCTCTCCTGCCGCGAGCGCAATGTTGCCGCTTGGCTGACCGCTAGTCACCGATGCTCCGTTAACCTTGATGGTGGAACCCGAATAAGTAGCGGTCGGAGTCACATTCAAGGCGGCGGTTCCGTATGGGACGCTCACATTGTAGGCAGTTGTCGCTTGGTCAAAGACAGGACTTAACGTTCCCGCTGACAACGTTAACCCGTTTAAGCCTGTAACGGAAGCATCCGCACGTTTCACAATCAATGTGTATGTTCTACTGTCCAGTCCATTGGCTGCTGTTGCTTTCACCGTAATGGTGTTGTCTCCTGTAACCAATGCCGAACCGCCGTTCACTGTGATGACGTTGGAAGAGTCCAATGTCGTTCCCGATACCGTTACACTGTTCACATTAGCTGACACCACTGCTTGATAAGCTGAAGTCAGGTTGTCAGCAACGGGCGTAACGGAAACCGGATCACCCGTACCCGTAGTGACCGTTAAGCCTGTCAGCCAGATCGGCAGCGGCGCGCTGCGCAAGTAAGGCGTCGTTGTGCCGTTGATGATGTTCCATGTATCGATGAAGTTCCATGCGGCGGCAAAGCTGGTTCTGGCCTTCATCTCTTCATTGGTACGACCTGTAAGACCAGTAGCCGCTCCTGATCCCGTTCCGTTGCTCCGCCCGGATGTCGTCGTATTCCAATAATTGTTGCTGAACGTTCCGGCAGAGCCGCTCGTGCCCCGAGCGCCTATCAAGCCGCCCGTTGCAGTGCCGCCAACAACCTTTCCAACTGCGTAATTGTTAGTGTGTGTCCCGCTTCTGTTCTGCCCGATCAATCCGCCTGCGGAACCGGCAGTGCTGATCGCTGTTACCTCTCCAGTAGCAAAGCTGTTGGAGACTGTGCCGTTGTTATTGTATCCAATTAAGCCGCCAGCTTGGCTATTGCTGCGAACCGTACCTGTCGCATAGCTCTGATTCACTACTCCGCTTAAATTCTGACCGACTAGTCCTCCTGCTGCATTGCCGCTGCCTGCAACGTCGGCCACGGAAGCACTTGATTGAATGCTTCCTGTGTTATAGCCGGTCAATCCGCCGACATCATGCCGCCCCGTTACCTGACCGGATACATGCACGTTTTTGGAAGTGGCGCTGCTATGCCAGCCAGTCAATATGCCTACCTTGTCCCGTCCTTTGACCGATGCCTGAACGATCTCCAGATCATACACTTTGCCAAGATAAATATAATTGAACAGTCCGACGTTATCCTCATTCGGCCGATTGATTGTCAGCCCGGTAATACGATGTCCGTCTCCGTACAATACCCCTTCTAGGTAGATAGGCTCCCAGCCTTGACCGCCATTTGCAGATGCGTAAGCAGACAAATCGATGTCTGCTACAAGACGGAACTCTTTCTGGTAAGCATCTGAATCACGGATCGCATTGAACTGTTCAGGAGTTGCCACCAGATACGGAGATGCCGCCGTTCCCTCACCTCCGGCAAACTTGCTGCGAATGATTTCCAGCGTGTATGTTTTAATCGTACCGTCGGAAGCTGTAACTCTTATGGTTACCGTATTGCTGCCTGGCTGCAGATCATCATTCCCACTCACCGTATAGCTGGCACCGGAATCAGTGGTAACTGCTGTAATATTCACATTCTCCAGATCGCAGCCAACAGTAATGGAATAAGACATCGTGCCACTGTCAAAATTCGGAATCGCTACACCATCTGCCTTAATCTCAGCTAAGGTTGCATCAGATGAAATATTCGACGAGGACAGCTTGTTAATAGTGATTTGATACACTTGCGATGCTCTGATTCCTGATGAATCTGCTACTGTAACGATCGCCGTTTGAATTCCGGGAGACAGCGCCTCGCCGCCGACCGTAGTCACAATTGCTCCCGAATCTGCCGCGCTCGCGTCAATCGTTGCAGAAGCGGCTTCATTCGTTACACTTATCTGGTACTGGCGAGCAGCAGACTTGAATGAAGGTGTGAGCGAGCCGGTCGTGCCCGCATCCGGGATGACTGACAAATTGGTCAGCCACAGCGGTGCTTTGTGGCGCAGATAAGGGTAGCTGCTGTCTTCAGTCATCGCCCAAGTTCCACTGAAATTCCAGCCGGCATATTTGGACTGCTTGAGCATATCTTCTGTCGTTAAGCCTATCACTCCGGGATCATGCGAGTTCCAGCCATAACCGTAAGAAGTGCGAGAAGAGTCTACGTTCCAGAACGATCCTGCAACCGTAGAATCATGACTGTATCCGGCGAAGCCTCCTTTAAAACCCGAAGAATGTACGGCTCCTGCCGCATAGCTATTGGTTATCGTGATTTCTCGCGTGGATCCAATCAACCCGCCAACAACGTTCCCGCCGCTTACCGAACCGAGCGCGAAACTGTCCTCAACCACTACTTCATGGATGGTGGCTGGAGGCGTATAGCTTGAAGCTCCCCATCCAATCAGACCGCCTACCGAGGCCGATCCGCTCACATTTCCGGTTGCATAGCATTGTTTGATGACTCCGCCTGACATCATTCCGACAAGTCCTCCAACACTGTCCCCCGTCGATTCGACGTCTCCTTCTGCATAGCATCCGTTGATTTCTTGACCCATAAGGATAACGTAGCCGAATAATCCGCCAATGTTATTGCTGCTGGCATGAACATGCGCCGAAGAGCCAACCTGCCGAGCCGAGGTGGTTTGCAGTTCTCCCACTAATCCGCCGACATGGCCTTCACCCGTTACACTTCCTGATACATAAACGTTGTCCAAAACAGCGTTTGCGGCCGTACCGACAACAATACCTGTACGAGAGGCTCCTTCAACGTTAGCCTGCAAAATGTTGAGATTTGCAATCTTCGCAGAATAAATCGTTCCAAACAAGCCAACATTTTCGGTATCGTCCCGCTGAATGGACAACCCCGTAATGGTATGCCCATCTCCGTCAAGCATTCCGTAAAACGCCGCAATAGGAGCCCACCCTCTGCCTCCATCGGATGCCCTGTAAGCCGATAAATCAATATCTGCAATCAGCTTGTAATGATCCCACGGATCATCCCGCACCCTGTTGAATTGCTCCTCGTCCGCAATTAAATATGGCGTTTCTTCCGAACCGTCACCTCCCGCAAACCCTGAATTAGCATAAGCCTGCATCCCCGGCATGACGGAAAGCATGACGGTCAGTCCCAAAAGCACCAATGCGCTTCTTCGGACAACTCTCTTCCACTGTTGAAGCAACTTTACTCCGTTCATTACCCTTTTCCTTTCATGATGTTCTAAAGCGATTGTGGCTGCGACAATCTATCATTCAATCGCTCCATATTACAATCTATCTATCTTCAGTCAAATACGAGTAAAGTGACGTGGGAAATTTGAAATAAAATGCTCAAAAATAAAAAGGCTCATTAGATTACCATCTAATGAACCACAGTTAAGAAAGCTACCCTTATTAGAGTTATTCTAAAGCTTTGTTTTGCGCGGCAAGGGCGACAGCCTTTGCTCCTAACGCTTGAATAACCTGCCCCTGCTCAGGGGTGCGAGTCATTCCTATCACTTCTTAACCTGCTTTCACTAACTTAGGAAGCAGGGAACGGCCAATTACCCCGGTTGCACCACCAACGAATATTTTCAAGTCAAGACTCCTGATCTCTCTTTATGATGGTTTCTATTCGCTCCGGGATGTGAGCATTTTTTCGTACAGGCTATAGCCGTTTGTCTCCCCGCGATAGGCATACCCGCACTCCGTATAAAACGCATTCAACTTATCACTGCTGGCAAAACAGTCCAACCTAATTCGGTCCTTATTGGCATACCCCATGCCTGACTCTACCCAGTCCATAATATCTTTGCCAAGCCCCTGTCCTGCATAACGTCGATTAACGGTAAGACGGTGAAGATAAACTGCTGTGTCTTTGAGCTCCATTCCCCACAACCTTCTATCCCATTCACTGGGTTGCTGCTGGAGAATGATAGCTCCTGCCAGATCTTGCACATCATCAGCAATAAACAAGACCACTTCACCACGTTTTATCGCTCCATTGAGGTCATGATCGTCATGACCGTCAAGTAATTTCCCCCATTGTCCGGAGCCTTTACTGCGCAGCCAACTTGCAACAGATAACATGAGTTCACAAATGTGAGACTCGTCCGCTTCGAAAGCGAGCCTCGCTGTCACGTTCGGGTTAATGCGGGTTATATTAAGCTGAAGCATGTGTAGTCACTCCTGTTACGTTAATTTTCTACATCATTTTTTGTTCAATTATATATCATCTCCATCACGAACTAAACTTAGATGCCTTATTGCGCTTCCTTGTGCAAATAGTTGGTGTAGATCAGCACTAAAAAAGGGGAAGCATGATCGCCTCCCCCTCAATACTATGATCTATTGCAAATCAAAGGCAGCGAGCACATCATCGATCTTCATACTGTCTGCTGTAGGTCCGTTCAGCATCCAGTGTCTAGATGACATCTTGTACACATTTCCTTGTTGAACGGCAGGAATGGATTTCCATACATTCAGCTCTTCCACTACATTCAACTCCTGTAAAGCAGCCTGTGCTTCATCCTCAGAATCAAACGAGCCGCCTACCGTGACAAATAAATAGTCCGCTGTCAACTCAGGCAGTTTCTCAAGCGATGCTTCTACCCCCCAAGTTCCTTCTTCCTCTTTATTCTTCAAACCGGCCAGCATCGGTTCAAGTATCAATCCTAAATCTTCGTAAGCGATGCTAGTATAGGAGAATGCCGGGAAAAATAGTTGAACATCTTGCTTCGTTGGTCGAATAAAAGCTAATGTTCGATCTGCCCCTATCTTTGCCACAATAGCCTCTTTAGCCTTGCCCAGCTTTTCCTCGTAGTCTTGAATGACAGACTGTGCTTTATCTTCGAGGCCAATTGCCTTGCCGATAGCCGCTATGGACGTCTGCCAGTCGCTGCGATCATAGACGATCGTTGGAGCAATCTTGCTTAATTGCTCATACGATTCTGTATCTGAAGGCAAAAGATTAGCGATAATCAAATCAGGTTTAGAATCGAGAATGGACTCATAATTTAAACCGCCTGGCGTGTAGACGGACGGAACTTTTTTGGCTTGCAGCGTATCGTACAAGTATTGTCCCTTCATGGATTGAGCATGAACCATCGGAGCATCAATCGCCAGCATAATATCTTCAAGCCCGTTCACAGCTATGCGCTGAGGGTTGATCGGAACTTCGCTTTCCCCCATCATATGCTTAACCTTCTTGGTCTGCTGTTGCTCCTGTGTGACAGTTGCTGGAGAGCCGGCTGTAACGGATGGTTCATTGGCACCTGTTGAAGCTCCGCAACCACTGAATAACAAAGTCATGCAGAGCAGCATCACTGCGCCTACTGACAGCTTCAAATCTTTGTACATCGTTAAATCTCCCTCTTTTTCATAATGAGAATCATTATCATTATAGCCGTGACCTTTGCGAGGGACAATGGCTTGGCCTGAACGATTAAATGGACTTTTCTGAACCGATACCTCTGCTGCCCATGATCTAAAGCGCAGTGGCGATACGCCGGTTTGTTTTTTGAACATGCGGCTGAAATAGTAGACGTCCAAATAGCCTATACTCAACGAAATTTGTTGCAGAGATGCCTTCGTTTCTGTCAACAGCCTGCTGGCGTGTTCAACGCGAACTCGAATCAAGTATTCATTAGGCGTTGTTCCTAACTGCTTTTTGAACAGACGTGACAAATAGCTGGAGCTGCACCCAAGCTGCTCCGCCAAACCCTCAACTGTAATAGCTTCCGAATAGCTGGTCTCTATGTAGCGTGTAGCTCGGGACACAAGGTCAACTCGTATCTCCCCAAGCTCCTGCCCAGCCATCTGTCCAACTAATTCATAGACAAATTGATAAAAAACACCTTTGGCATACAGCTTGTCCAACAGCGTAAGCTTGCGCCAGCTTTGTTCCATGATCTCGAATTTTGAATGAAGGGAAAGAGGAGTATGAGGCGTGAATCCATATTGAATGTGGAAAGGACTGCTTCGTTTCAACAGCCGATCCAAATATCGGTTGCCAGGGACAGCTAGCAGAGCCTTGTACATAATAAGAGCATATTCGAGGCGATCCCCTGAAGAGCTCATATCCAGACTCATGCCTTTCCCGCCATGAAGCAAATGAAAGCCATCTACGGCATAACCAACTCCGTCCAGCATCACTCGCCCGCGTCCATACGTCACCCACAGAAAAGCGTTGGATGGAAGCTTGTAACCCCGTAGTTCGTCTCCTTGTACCAATGACTGATATCTAATATCGAGCAGCTTGACAGTGGCTTCGTTCCACAGCAATAGATGTTCATTCCAATTCAAACCAATCACTTCCTGATACTAAAAAGTTGCCTGTCCATAGAGGCTGACTTCATTATAATTGAAAATGATTCTCACAACTAGTGTTTTGTATTGCCATGAATTAAGGTGAAATAAAAAAAGCTCATTAGATGTGTTATCTAATGAACTGTCCACTCTCAGAACCAATAACGCATTTGTCATCCACTCGCATATCCAATCGCTTTTCACATCTAGATGCTTCTTCTGCCATGAGCTCCCGAGGGATGGTCAATACCGTTTGGCGAATGAAAGCATCAAATTCATTATAGTTATTTATATAGTGATAAAAGTTCCATCTTCCTTCTCTCTTTTTAAAGATTAAACCTGCCTGTTCTAATATTTTCAAGTGTTTGGACACATTATATTGGTTTTCACCCAATACATCTACTATTTCAGACACGTATATTTTCGAATCCATGGATAAAAGTAACCACATGATTTTAAGCCTTGTCATATCAGATAACGCTTTAAAAATCGTTACGTATCGCTCCTTAGGATCTACCTCGTAATTCTCCATCTAATATTACCCCCATACAACTATAACTATTTTCAATATACCCTTTCATCTGGAGGTTTACAACATAGGATTCTAAACCAAATGTCAATTAGATACATCTACTGAGCTTTGCAGCTTACTTAATAAGAGCATACAAATGGGAGCGATTAATGTTCCCGCTCCAATAACGAAAAATGCCATTCCCCAACCATATGATTGTAATACAATACCAAACACAAGCGGTGAAAAAATCGTTACCGCAAACCCAAGAACAGATTGAATCCCTAATGAAAGCCCAATAATTTCAGGCTCAGATACTTCTATAACCGTTACATTATAGATAGGTGAATCTGCCACGATCGCAAACCCATAAATAAGTACGAAAACAAGCATCAATAGGATGGGGAGACTTACTGCCCAACCTATTGATAAGGAACAAGTAATACTTATGAACAGAAATAAATTGGCCGCTTTAATTCTACCGATAGAATCTGATAGTTTACCTCCGAGATAAGTAGCAATTCCCCCAATCATAATCACAATTGCTCCTACCATATTGCCATATTGGATAGCGTCCGCTTGATTGAAGCCTTTTGTTGTGAAATAGTAAACAAAAAATGGACCGATCCATGCCCAGATCGCATAAAGTTCCCACGAATGACCGGCATATCCTCCATTAACAAGAAGATTTTGTTTCCTGAATACTTTTTTCAATACATGCCATTGAATCTTTATCGGTATAGGTGAGATCCCTACAGATGGAACTTTCAAGCGATTAACCAAGCATGCCGCAACTATGCTGAAAAAAGAGGTGAGTAAGATGACCCCTTGCCAGCCCAGTTCTTCGAGTAATAGGCTTGATACGAATAAAGAAAATCCAGAACCGACAACCAATGAACCCACATAAATTCCAATCACTTTGCCTCTTTCCTTTGGCGGAAATAATCCTGTCAGCAATCTCACTCCAGGAACATAAATCCCTGCAACTCCTATTCCAGAAAGAAATCTTAACAGCAAGCTTATCCAGAAACCTTGAGCAAAAAAGGCAAAAGCAATACCCGATATACCAGCTACAAATGCTCCATAGACAAAAAAAGATTTTGGATTATACTTTTCGATTAAAACACTATAAATAATGATCGCTACGACGTATCCGACTTGAAAAGATGCAATAATGAATCCAGATTGTGAAGCAGTTAATCCCCATTCCATCTCGATAACTGGCATAATTGCAGAAAAATTAAACCATACTTGCATGACTAAAAATTGTGCAAATGCCATGGACCACAATATTTTTTTTGCGTTCAAAATGAATTCCCCTCTCCTATATTGAACGGAAACGTATACTTACGTTGAATAAGGCATTACTTCCTTTTATAAGAAAAAAAAGACTGCTAGTTTGTCACTAACAGTCTATCTCTTAACCACAAGTTGTTGGCTTACACTCCTGATTCGTACGTTTTGATTCCTCTATCCCACCAGATAAGTAGGCCGAAATGGAACGTACTTGTTCATACCCTGTTGCCAATAAAAATGTTGGCGCACGACCATAGCTTTTCATACCAACAATATAAAAATCTTTTTCTGGATGTCTTAATTGTTGCTCACCATGAAGAGGTACAGATCCACAGCTATGTTTGTTTGGATCAATCAGAGAAGCAATATGATGGTTACTTTCTGTGATTGGATCATTATGTAATCGAAGTTCTTTTAAAAATTCAAAGTTTGGACGATTCCCCGTATTCGCAATAATTTTATCGACTACTAGCTCTTCCTCACGACCAAGAAGCTCACCACGAATCACTACTTTTTCATCTCGTTCGAAGGTTTCATGAATATAGAACGGGGTCTTGATTTGTATAACACCCGCTTCTGCTAATTTACGAATATTAACCCCTAAGCTTCCACGTGCCTCAATGCTATCTTTTTCTTGAAGACCATAGGTTAATGCCACGTCTTTACGCAAAATCCAAGTAATCGAAGTAGCAGCATCTGTTTTTTTAATTTGTGCCAACTCGTATAACGTATTTAATGCTGAATGTCCACTGCCTACAACAGCTACGTGCTTGCCTTTAAAGACAATGGAATCTTTTTCGAAATTTGGAACTCCGTAAATAATTTCATCTTGAAGTAATTGCTCGTCTTGTAACCAAACCCCCTCCGTATGAATAGGGTTCGGGTTTGACCATGTGCCCGTTGCATCGATAACTGCTCTTGCTTCAAGTCGGGAGTTATTTTCTTCCCCGTGTATATAAATAACAAATGGTACTTGTTCACGGTTGGCCGATTTCATTTTGTCTTGATTTTTTTTCGCAATTGAAATGACTTTCGCGTTGTATCGAATGGAGGATTTTATTTCAGGCACTTCAGATAAAGGCTCTAAATATTTTGAAATTAAATCTGCGCCAGTTGGTAATTCGGTTACTGGCGGCAACTCCCAACCTTGACGCTCTAACAATTGCTTCGCATCTGCATCGATATTATTGCCCCAAGTGGTAAATAGGCGTACATGCTGCCAGTTCCGAATATTTGCTGCTACACCGGCACCTGCCTCTAATACTACAAAAGGCACTTTTCTCAGTGCTAATTGTGCTGCTGCTGCTAATCCGATAGGCCCTGCCCCTATTATCACTACAGGTAACTCTTGTACTAGATTACATGATTTTTGTCGTTCCATTTTTCTCTGTCCCTCAATTCACGTGATTTTTCCGTGTCGCTTGAACGAAACACTCCATGAAGTAACAATTAACACCTTTTGAATGCTTATATGCGCAAATAAGCATATATTGATTATCCATAATGGAAGTAGCTTTGTCAACAAACTCTTCTTTATACTGGCCATAGCCGCTCTTATACAACAGCTAGACCTTATCATTAAGTAGAAACGTGAATTTCCCCCGGGATAAGAGCCTAGACTAAAACACTTGAATCATAATTTTAGTTATATAATTCTCTTCTTGCTTAATCACTACGTTATCGTAAATACATTCCTCGAACACATACTCCCCCAAGGTAAACTTTAATTCAGTCATTTGATCCAACAAACGAATATAGGTTTCATGAATGGTAGCTGCTCCCCCGTTATGAAAACCAGTGAGAAAATTCCCCTGGGCTGTTCGAAGGTAAGGGACATCCTCTTTCGAATTCGGCTGCTCCATATACAAGTAGCTATAATTGGTGAATTCGCCACTCAGAATTTGCTCACGTCTGGTTATAGAGCCTAGTGGATAGCCTGTATCGAGTTGCGCTTGCTGCAATTCATTATAGAAGTCAGAAATGCGCGTCACCCGTTCATCTGAAGAAACATCTTTAATATCTTTGCTTAAGTACAAGGTTGTTTCAGGGCAGCTCTGGACCATAATTTGATCTAAGTCAGTTCGGCAGACATACTCCAACGTTTTAATTTTTGCATGAATGATTCTTTCGTTCATTTCGATTTGTTCTCTTTTTTCCTTAAGCTCTGCTTTTTGCTCATACAACAGGGATAAAAAGCTCTCCGGAGATTTATTCAACGTATATCGCTGAATATCATTCAATGTCATTCCCAGCTCCTTCAACAAGCTGATCACATTAAAGAATTCCAACTGCCGAATGGAATAATACCTGTATCCCTTTGCGTCCTTGTGGATCGGAGACAACAGACCTATCTGATCATAGTAAATCAATGTTTGTTTATTTACCTTGCACAGCCTTGCGAATTCACCTGTAGTCAGGTAATTGTTAGGGTTCTCGTTCATTATTTCTCCTGCCCTCTTGACTATATAGTTACTATATACCCTAAACTCAACCTATCTTCAGCATATTAATGAAGAAATAACACATCTCTTAAGGAAGTGAACCCCTTTGTACCGCTCATGGACCATCTACTTACTAGCATTTATCAGTTTTCTGGCCGGAACCTCCGAATATATTATTGCGGGGATTCTGGATAAAATATCGGCAACCCATCACATATCTGTAGCTTCAGCCGGCCAGCTCATAACTGTTTTCTCTGTATCATTCGGAATAGGTACACCCTTGCTAATCGCTCTGACTTCACGCATGGATCGGAAAAAGCTTCTTGTCTATTCATTAATCGTTTTTTCCATATTCAATGGACTTATTGCGTTCTTTTCTGCATTTGAACTATTGCTGGTTTCAAGAATAATATCCGGTCTTAGCGCCGGTGTGATAGAAGTTACCCTATTAACGATTGCTACAAGGCTAGCTTCGCCGTCCAAACAAGGAAGCGCCATTGCCACGATTATTATTGGCTTTAGCACTGCTTTGGTTCTAGGTGTGCCATTAGGCAGAAGCATAGCCTCTACTTATGACTGGAGGCTAATCTTTATTGGCCTAAGCATTCTGGGACTGCTGTTCCTCATTTTGATAACTCTTGTTATTCCCAGAATGAAAGCCGAAGAGTTCGTTCCATTGCGTAAGCAATTTATGGTTTTAAAAGAACGACAGACTACGTTAACCTTACTAGCAGCTTTCTTGTGGATGGGCACATACTCCATTATGTACAGCTATATTTCTCCGTTTATGCTATCCGTCGTCGGCATCCATGAGCAATGGATAAGCACCAGCCTATTTGTGTTCGGCATCGCAAGCTTAATGGGTTCCAAGCTAGGAGGGCTAGGCACAGATCATTGGGGGGTATCACGAACACTTGTCATTGGTATGTCTTTGCATCTAGCGTCTCTCCTATTGCTAATTGCGCTTGGACAGTTTGTTGTGGCTTTCTTTATTCTGTTTATGCTTTGGGGGCTTGCTGCTTGGTCATCTGGCCCGCCATTACAATACAAGCTGATTACACTTAACCCTGGTGCAACAAGCATTATTCTTAGCTTATTTACTTCCGTGTCACAGCTTGGCATGGCCACAGGTGCCGGTCTTGGCGGTTTAGTTATACAGCACAGTTCATTGTCCTATATCACTTGGGTAGGTGCCGCAGGCATAGCGATCAGCTTAATGCTTTCTGCAATCGATCGATCGCCAGCTGTACAAAATAATTAACGGCCTGCTTGATCATGAACCCTATGTATGAAAATAGCTGCTTAAAAACAAAAAAGGTGGAGAATCGATGCGATCCCTCCCCCTTTCTGTTATTTAATTAACTTATTGACGGTAGTCATCAGTTCATCCAAAACTTCACGATCGCCTTCTTGAATCCGTTCAATGACACAACTTTTTAAATGATGCTCCAACAGCTGTTTGCCTAATCCATTAAGAGCGGATTGTATGGAAGCGATTTGATGCAGCACATCATCACAGTACGTGTCTTTTTCGATCAGTCCCTTAACCCCACGCACTTGCCCTTCGATACGATTCAGTCGATGAATCAAGCTAAGCTTTGTTTTTTCGGAATGATGACTTTTCCGCTCTGTAGAAGATGTATGGTCGATTGAGGTAGCCTCATGTGTCGTTTTATTCATTATGAATCAACTCCCTATTATCTAGATTAACACCGCCCACCCCCTATGTAAAGGGAGGCTCCTAACATTGGGTTGTAGAAGAGCATAATATTTACAATGCCCCGTTTGTCCCCTTTAGATGACTTTTTTTCATATTTTTCCGGGCCTCAGCAAGCCCGTTAATTGGCACATTTACTTGAACCGAAAAAGCAGCTCAACTTAAGCGTGAGCTGCTTTTTCGATAAACGACATCTATACGGAAAGTAAGCTTACGCTTCATTCCACAATCCGCTTGTTTCACTGAGATTCTCCGCGAAGCCGACGAACACCTTATCGCCGATCAGCTTCGAATCTTTACACGCTGCAGACGAAGCGCGTTAAGAACAACGGAAACCGAGCTTAATGCCATTGCTGCACCGGCAACCCACGGGGCTAACAAACCAATCGCAGCAATCGGAATCCCTAGTGTGTTATAACCAAGCGCCCAAAACAGGTTTTGCTTAATATTTCGCATCGTTTTACGGCTCATGTAAATCGCTTCAGGTATGCTGGACAGGTCGCCGCGCATTAAGGTAACATCCGCCGCTTCCATAGCTACATCAGTCCCTGTACCGATGGCCATACCAACATCTGCCGTCGCAAGAGCGGGCGCATCGTTGATACCGTCTCCGACCATCGCCACTTTTTTGCCCTGAGCTTGCAGTTTTTTCACTTCTTCCGCTTTGCCTTCAGGTAGAACCTCGGCGCGTACATGATCAATACCCACTTGAGCGGCAATTGCCTTGGCTGTCCGTTCATTGTCGCCTGTGATCATAATGACCTCAATCCCCATCTCCTTCAGACGACTGACGGCGGCTTTTGACGTTTCCTTTATCGTATCCGCCACAGCTACCATACCTGCATACCGATTATCAATCGCAACCAGCATAGCGGTCTTGCCTGCCTCCTCCAAACGAGACATCGGTTCGTAAGCTGCCTTCGCGTTAACGTCGTACTTTTCCATCAAGCGACGTGTACCAACCAGTAGTTGTTTCCCTTCTACAACGGCCTTAATGCCGAATCCCGGAATAGCTTCGAACGATTCTGTTCTCGGCAGGTCGATATTTCTTGCCTGAATGCCAGCAACGATTGCTTCTGCAAGCGGATGCTCCGAATTTTTTTCAGCCGCGCCGACCAGTCTGAGGAAATCCGACTCGTTGCCCTCAGCTGATACATCTGTTAATTCCGGCTTGCCTTTTGTGACCGTTCCGGTTTTGTCGAGAATGATCGCATCGATCTTATGGGTCTGCTCCAGATGTTCTCCGCCCTTGAACAAAATACCGAGCTCCGCCGCGCGTCCCGATCCCGCCATGATCGATGTCGGGGTAGCCAATCCAAGCGCACATGGGCAGGCAATGACGAGAATGGCAATTGCTTTCTCCAAAGCTCCTCCGAAATCTCCAGGTGTGACGAGGAAATACCATACCAGAAAAGCAGCGACTGCGATGCCAACCACAATGGGAACAAATACACCTGAGATGACATCCGCCACCCGTTGGATGGGCGCCTTGGAGCCTTGCGCTTCTTCCACTACTTTAATAATTTGCGCCAGCGCCGTTTCCTTGCCGACTTTCGTAGCTTTAATTCGAAGAACACCGTTTTTATTGATGGTGGCCCCAATGACCGCATCTCCGACTTTCTTCTCTACAGGAAGACTTTCGCCCGTCAGCATAGATTCGTCTACCGACGATATGCCTTCCAGCACTACCCCATCCACCGGCAGCTTATCCCCTGGACGAACAAGAACGACATCGCCTGCGATAACTTCATCCACCGGAATCGTCAGCTCGTTGCCATCGCGAATGACCAAAGCTGTTTTCGCTTGCAGCCCCATCAAGGACTTAATCGCTTCGGAGGTTCGGCCTTTCGCATTTGCTTCGAAAAGTTTCCCCATAATGACCAACGTAATCAGAACTGCACTTGTCTCGTAGTACAAGGAAGGCCCATGATGCATGCTGTCGCCCATCAAATACCAATCGAGGCTCAAATACAGGCTATAGAAATAAGCAGCCGAGGTTCCAAGAGCAATCAGAACGTCCATATTCGCACTGCGATTGCGCAGCGCCTTATAGGCGCCTACATAAAACTGTGCACCAATATAAAATTGCACCGGAGTGGCCAAAACGAGTTGAACCCACGGATTCATCAGGAAATCCGGCACGTACATCCAGGAGGTGAACGAAAAGTGAGCCACCATCGTCCATAACAGCGGAAGGGAGAAAATCGCCGAAATAAGCAACTTCCGTTTCTGCCGACGTATTTCATCCAGGCGATGGTCACCTGCGTTTTGATTCTCCTGCTTGATCATCGCTTTATAGCCAAGCTTTCTAACCTTGTTTTGCATATCCTCGATTGAGACATCGCCCGATGAATACTCCACGCGAGCCGTTTCCATCGCGAAGTTTACCGTCGCATTGGTAACGCCCGGCAACTTGCTTAGTCCCTTTTCGATTTTGTTAGCACAAGCAGCGCACGTCATGCCTTCCAGGTTAAATTGTGCAACGTCCGTAACGGTGCCGTATCCAAGTTTTTTAATGGTTTCCTCTAAATTCTTCCGATCTACCTTTGCCGGATCGAACGTTACATTCGCTTTTTCCAAAGCAAAGTTTACGTTAGCCGAGGAGACCCCCTCCATTTTATGAAGGCCTTTCTCAATTCGGTTTGCGCAAGCGGCGCAAGTCATACCCGTAATTTGCAACGTTGATTGCTTATTCTGAGCGGCTGTTGATTCCACAATGATTCACTCCCTTGTTGTCCACTGACCTTACATCACGTCGTATCCCTGATCTCCTATCGTTTCCTTAATAAGCTCGATTGTTAGTTGATCTTCATCGAACGACACATCCACCGTGTTGTTCTTAAGATCAACCTTTCCTTCAGCCCCCAATTCTTTAAGCGCACCTTCTATGGAATTAACACAATGCTGACAGCTCATGCCTACAACTTGAAGTGTCATGTTTTTCATTTTCTCTCAACCCCTTTTCTCTAAAATGTTTATACTTTGTAGCATTCCCAGTGTTGGTGAACTCGCAATCTTGAGACCCGTTATTGCGTTGTATTATGATTATTAACGCCTTTCTTATTCATAGAATACCCCACTACCCTATATTAAGTCAATATATTTTTTGTTCCATTTGCCGCCGCAGCATTCGGCGAACATGCCGGAAGGACAGCAAATGAACAAACCCGGTCGAGCATCGGTCGAGCTTCGACCGGGTTTAAGCCTATTGAGAAAGTCCCAACACTCCATAACAGGAGAATACCTGCAGTGTCCTGACATAACCTGGAGGTGGATTTAGGCGAAGGCAGCTGTCACTGGCGCCGATTGAGATGGTACTGTCTTTATAAGGTTGGTTGTATCTTTTTTAATCGGTTTCAACGCCTTAATCCCCTTGATGGACTCTCGGGGGCACTCTAAGTCGGTTTCAACGCCTTAAGTCTGGTGAGAAGCCTATTTCTTTATCAAATGAGCGAAATAAAAGTTTGGTATACGTTTCGTGATCAGAGCTTCGTTAACAGAGCTTCTCTATTAAAGATTAATTCTCAGCGCTTAGTTCCCAGAGCAGTTCTAATCGATTTACCTTTGCAAGCGGAGTCCTATTACATAAAAATAAAGTGTCGAAAATCCATATAACTTTATCGACACTCTGAAACCTGGTCGAGCTTCGACCGAGCTTGCTCTTTAAACCACTGAATTCAGTTAGATTCGCACAAAACCAATGAAATCCATATAAATTTTTCTATATAATAGCGTTCAGCACTCACACCTGAACGTTATAGCCCTTTTTCCGAATGGCTTCCTCAATTTCGAAAATCTGAACCTTATCTGCATCGAACCGAACTTCTATCGTGCCCTGCTCAAAATTGACATGGCCTTCAGCTCTGATTTCATTAATCGAACTTTCAATTCTAGCAACACAAGAACGGCAAGTCATGCCTTGTACTTGAACGGTTGGCTCTGTCATAGCTTTCACTTCCTTTCAGTGGATTCCTTAATCTGCGATCTCTGCAACTGCTCAAGCGAAATCCGATTCACGAATTTACTGAACTTTTCCTTACCTTTTGCATACTCCTTATAAAAATCAATGATGGCCGTAACAGCGGGAATAAGCTGGTCTTCTGTAACTCCTGAACAAAGCAGCTTGGCGAAGGAGGTTTTAAGCCCCTTTGGCTCACCGCCAACATAAATATCAAACTTATCACGCATTTTGACAACACCGATGTCCTTAATCAGCGGTTCGCTAGTACCTAACCCGCAGCCGGCATAGCCGATTTTGAGCGGTGTAGGCGTTTCGATGCCAGCTATTGCTTTATTCAAGATAATTGCCGTCTCAAGCCCCGCTTCTTCGGCGCCTCTACAGAAGTTGCAGGCAATTAGACTTTTGGTTACAAATCCTGCAGGATTCACTTCAAGACCATTACGCTCAAGTTCTTCCTGAATGGCTTCCCTGTGTTCGCTAGGCACTTCTGCATAGAGCTGTTTGAAGGGAGTCATTTCCACTTTAGCCTCTGTTCCTATGATATTGCCGATTTGTACAAGTTGGTTTGGCGTGAACAAGCTGCCGCCAAGTTGAATCACTGGGCTTATGGCGATTTTCACTTTTTCCCCCACCATTCTTCCTCCCCTCCGTTTAAACATAACGAATCTTCACAATACCCCTCTACCCTATGATAAAGGTCAAAGAAAAAGCAGCTCAGCTGCCCGATATTATTTTATTAATTTGTTCATGGTTATCATAAGTTCTGTTAACACTTCGGAGTCCCCTTCCTGGATCCGCTCGATGACACAGCTTTTGAGATGATGCTCCAGCAAGAGCTTTCCGACCCCATTCAAAGCCGATTGAATCGAAGAGATTTGGTTCAGTACGTCATCACAATACGTATCTCTTTCAATTAGTCCTTTAACGCCGCGTACTTGCCCCTCGATCCGATTCAAACGGCTTACTAAACTGTTTTTCACTTTATCCGAATGATGGCTTTTTCTTACTGATCCATTAATCGAACAGCAACTCGAATCATTTTCGCCTTCATGTTCAAACATATCTGTATCCATGTTCAAATCATTCGCCTCCCTCACAAAATAGAATCGATAATCGCTCAGTATAGTCCAGAAATTTCACTTGTGAACATTTGTATAATATAGCCCCCTATAGTATATTGTCAACTTATTTTTAGTGCCACCGTACTTGATCAAAACGGTATGCATGTAAATAGCGCCTGCTAGCTTTGAGCCAGCAGGCGCCTGTGTTCGCGAATAACAACAGTTAAAGCTCCATTAGTTCAGATGCTTGATAAGCTTGGACCAGAAGGCCGAATAGTGCTCCCAGTTCATAAACTCCAACGATCCCCAGTGCGGCGAACAATCGCTTGCAAAGGCCGCCGTCTTGCCCGCTCCGTAGGTTCCAACCGTCAGAATAGCATCGCCATCATGGCTTAGCAGCTCCTCTGCCCCCGGCTTGGCCGATAGCTTATTATAACCTAGCAGCCTAGGCCATTCTCCCAGATCGTTCACCAAGGGATGCGGCTGCGATACGAGTGGCGAGAAGCCGCTTGGCATTTCTACCCGGTCATCCTTATCCATCATGACAACCGGCAGCACATCGGCCAATATCGTATTTCGGTAATTGGCTTTTCCTTCAATCCCCATGAAGGTCAGGTAACCGCCAACCATCAGCAGCCCTCCTCCTTCAGCGACATATTGCTTCACAAGCTCAAGGGCGTTCGGGATGATTTGCATGTGATAGAAGGTTGGATTTTGGAGCAGGAATGTGTTGGCCCCTACGTCGCTAATCACAATCGCATCATAGACTTTGAGCTCTTCCAGCGATTGAGGAAAGCGCACCTGTACTTCATGCGCAGGCATATAAGTGACGTCAACTCCCTCCTGACGCAAACAGGACAGCAAGTAGGTTGCCCCCTCCTCGTACTTGGTCGAGGTGAAGCTGTCATAACCTTTCGTATGAATCATATGCACAACCCAGGATTCGCCAATAAATAAAATTTTCATAAGTTCAAGCACCTCCGTTTTATATATGCAAGGCCGTACAGGCCGTCTTGATCCTGCTTTACGCTTCCTCACTTTTACGCTTCTTCGATTTCACACCAGTCTACAATCATTTTGGCAATCATCTTGACCGCTTGAATGACTTCATCGAGGGGTGTAAATTCATCGCTGTGATGGGCAAGGCTTGGGTCGCCAGGTCCAAAGTTAACGGTCGGAATGCCGACATTCACCGGCCAGCCCATATCGGTATGGAAGCCCAGTCCTTCGATCTTCCCTTCCTCTCCAATCGCTTTCAAGGATTGTACACAAGTCTGAACAAAGGGATGCGATACATCCGTCTCCGCACAATCGGCATCCACCAGCCATTCGATCTCCGGCATATGCTCGCGCAGCCAAGGGTCCGATTCCGCTACTTCACGCAAGAAATCCGTCAATTCCTTCTTTACGTTGCCGCCGACAAGCTTCTCGTCCCGCTCCGAAGGCAAGTATTGCGCGTTAAACACGATTTCCGCCTCATTCGCGAAGGAGGTCGGGTATTCCCCCGCATTTAATTGCGCGACATGCACCTGGCAAGGGATCGCCAAGTAGGGATGAGTCTTGTTCACAGCCCATTGCTCATTCAAGCGGTCCAGATGCTCCAGAATATATCTTGCTTTCTTAATCGCATCAACCGCGCCACCGTCCTGCCAATCCGCCTGTGGCATCTCAATATGACCGCTGCGGCCTTGAATCTTGATTTTGCCCCATAGAATTCCCCGGCAAAGCGGGGCGATCGTTAGCGAGGTCGGTTCTGTTAGAATACAAGCATCCGCTCGATAGCCATGGTGGATGAAATCAAGCGCCCCCATGCCTCCCGCTTCTTCATCGACAACCGTGCCGACAACAACCGGCCCTTTGAGCTTAAACCCGCTGCGCAGAATCGCTTCAACCGCCATAATCATGGCTGCGACTCCGCCCTTCATATCCACGGTGCCGCGGCCGTACATCTTCCCGTCGATCACTTTGCCCTCGAACGGATCGACCGTCCACTTCGAGCCTGCCATGACGACGTCAATATGACCGAACAAGAGCAGGGACTTGCCTTCCGTTCCTTTGCCGAACGTAGCCGCCAGATTGGGTCTGCCCGTAAAATCTCTTCCCGGATAATAGCCCGCCATGCCCTCATATTGCTTCAGTTCATCAGCGACGGGCTCCCACATCTCGATGTTCGCGCCCAATCCCTCTAGCTTACCGGCAAGAAAGTGTTGAAGGTCCTTCTCTTTGGATGGGGCCGGTTCCTCAAAGAACCAAGGGTTGACGCTCGGAATTTGAATGAGCTGCTGTAAAAAATGAATAATTTCATCTTGATGATTCTCGATCCATTCCATCACTCTCTGTTCTTGGTTCATCTCTCTCTCTCCTTTTGGGCAGCACTCTCCCGATACCGTATGAATCTGCTGCTAGCGTAAGCAAGAATATCAGGAGAGTGCCTGTTCTCTTATTCAAATCGAACGATACTCCCGTTAACAAAATCAACCCACGGATTGATCATTTCATCGCCGAATTTATCCTTCTTCTTCTCAATGCCGAACAAATAACGGGCGTCGTCCGAAGCCGGGTAGGCCGGGCTATGCCAGACTCCCCGGTTGATGACGATCGCTTGTCCGGGTTTGATTCTGAAGCACTTGACGGTGGATGGGTCAGGGCTTTCATCCGGATCGTCGATGTCGATGCATCTGGCTACAGGCTGTACAATCTCACGATCAAAGGTGAGCAGCAGCTCTTCACGACTGACATGCCTCTCCATTGCCGTTACAACCCATTCGCGTCGCTTGGTGATTACAAGACCAAATCCGATGGGCTCCCATACGTCAAGCATTTGCACATAGCTCCAGCAGTCCCACCCGTCACCAGATTTAGATGGATCAATCGCAGGAAAATCTACTACTTTGCCATAAGGCGCAAAGGTCTCCTCCGTCAAATCTTCTATTTGCACCTTATACTCCATGAAGCCGCCTCCTAGCAGGGTGATTAGAAATCAAAGCTGTCCACATTCTCGTTCGTTACTTGAAGCGTGCCAATAAACACATTTTGCCCGTCTACCTTCACAGTCCCTACTGTCGGAATTTCCATGCCATCCTTGATTTCCTTGCCTTGAGCCAGTTGATCCAGAATATAGACCGTTACGTAAGCCAGCTTGCCCGGATCCCAAATAATATCTGTTTTGATGGTGCCATTTTTAATATAATTTTTCACGACGCTCGGCACAGCGATGCCTGTAATGGCTACTTGGTTTTTCTCCAACGTGCCTGCTTTTACAGCTTGCTCTACTACCTCCGCGGCTGCAGGAGGCTCGCCGCCAGCAAATCCGATAATGCCCCGCAGATCCGGGTACGTTTGAAGCAAATTTTGCGCATTGGCATACGCCTTCTGTTGATCGTCATCGCTTGCAACAGTGGTTACGACCTCAATATCGGGATAGTTGGCTGCAAAATAAGCTTTAGCCGCATTGGATTTGGCAATCTGGTTTTGCGAGCCAAGACCTGCAACCATGAATGCTACCTGTCCTTTGCCGCCGATTTCCTCCCCGATCGTTTTGGCCAGAAGCTCCCCCACTTCTTGATCTGTAGCCGGAGCTACATAATATTGGCGATCAGTATCCGGCGCGTCACTGTCCCAAGTTACAATGTTGACGCCTTGACCTTTCGCCTTCTTGAACACTGGGCCTACCGCTTTCGCATCGTTCGGCGATACACCGATACCGCTTACTTTGCGGGTCAGCATATCTTGAATCATATTAATTTGCTTGGAGGAATCTGCCTCGGTCGGCGCATTGAACAGAACTTCTACCTTCAAATCGGCTGCCGCCTTCTTCGCGCCCTTCTCAGCCGCTGCCCAGTAAGCGGGGCCAATGGACTTTGGATTTATAAAGTACGTTCTAGTATCCGATCCCGAAGCACCCTGACTCGGCTTGCCGCCGTTCCCCGGCTGGTTCCCGCTTGTACTTCCGCATGCTGCCAAATTCAAAGCCAATACACCCGTCAGTAACGTCAATGTTAGCTTTTTCATAGGTATCACTCTCCATTGAATTTTTTGTTTCCTACAGCAAGCAGAAGCAACGCCCCTAAAATAACGGCCTGGTAAAGCACGGATACACCTAACAAATTCAATCCATTACGCAAAAACACGATGATCAGCAGCCCCACAAATGTGCCTGAAAGACTCCCCCTCCCTCCAAAAATATGTGTGCCTCCTATCAGAGTGGCTGTAATAACATCCAACTCTATATTGGTACCCGATGTTGCCTCTGCGCTTGCCAGACGCGACACCAGAAATATACCCGCCAAGGCCGAAAACAATCCGCTAAGCATAAAGAGGATAAACCGGATGCGTACGACCGAGATGCCTGAGTAGCGGACAACCTCCTCATTGTTGCCAATCCCGTACACATAGGTGCTGAATCTGGTTTTCTTCATGACAAAGCTGGCCAGAAGGAACATCACCACAAGGAAAATCGCATTAACTGGAATGCCGCCGACATATTGCTGGCCCATAAAGTAGAATGCATCCGGAAAGCCGCTTATGGGTCTGCCCTGATTGATCACGTAGACCAGACCCCGCAGCATCACGAGCATGCCAATGGTGACGACAATAGCTTGCATGCGGTGCCTTGCGATCAGATAGCCATTAACGGCCCCGCACAGCAAGCCAGCCAGCAGTCCAATGATCACGCTGATCCATATATCGAGACCTCGCTCATACGCAACTCCCATACATACAGCGGAGAAAGCGAGAATGGAGCCCACCGAAAGATCCATCGCACCGGATATGATAATCATGGTCATCGGAATGGCGATCAGTCCTACTTCAACCATCTGGTTCAGCACATTCATAATATTGGTGACGGTCAGGAAATAGGGAGACAAGAAGCTGAACAGCACAATGATGACGAACAGCAGCAGCATTTGAACGATCAGCTTATTTCCCTTAAGCGGGAGTCGGCTTGTCCATGCACTCATACCAAATCCCCCTCTTTCCCTTTGTTTTGACGTATGCGCTGCAGCGTATTAATGACAATTGCCAGAATAATCAGAAAACCAGTCGCGGCATCCACCCAGAACGGAGAAACCTTGGATATAATGAGCCCGTTTTTAACTATGCCCATAAAGAGCACGCCCAGCATCGTACCAGCTATCGTACCGACGCCTCCAAATATGCTTCCTCCGCCGATAAGAACGGCTGCCATGACTTCAAACGCTAACCCGCTGCCTGCTGTCGAGGCTTGCACACTGCCTACCTTGGCTGCGAAAATAACCGAGGCGATTCCGACCAGCAAGCCGGTTAATACATAAACCTTAAACTTGGTTCGAACTACACTGATTCCCGCAAGCTTGGCTGCCGGACCGTTCCCTCCAATGGAGTAGACTCTTCGGCCCACGCGGGTGAATTTCATAACATAGATGAAGATCGCTATGAGAATGACGGCTATGAACAGCGGAAAGGAGATGCCGAGCAAATTTCCTTGTCCGAAGAATCGAAATCCTTCTGGAAAGTTCGTCATCCAAGTGCCTCCGCTGATCCCTACCGCAATACCTCTAAAGATATACATGGTGGCCAAGGTAACGATGATATCAGGTATTTTCCTCACAGCGATGAAATAGCCATTAACCATGCCGCATAGAACCCCGATGCATATCCCCATAGCGGCTGCAATCCACGGATGAATGCCATGGCTGAGAAACAATCCGACAGAAGTCGCTGTCACAGCCAACACAGATCCGACTGATAAATCCATCCCCCCCAGCAGAATGACCATCGTCATCCCGATCGCCACGATAAACATGGTGATATTCTGATCCAGAATCAGCCTTATATTTTCGACTTGCATGAAGTCGGGTGAAAGGATGGAGAACAATAGCGTAACAAGAATAGTGAATAAGATAATAGGCGCTTCATGCACATTGAGCAGGCGTTTCATAAGTGGCCTCCTTCTGAGAGGGGATGTGAAGCACGCTGCAGCAATTGTTCCTGATCAGCCTCACCATGTGCAAATTCATGCACAATCGTGCCTTTGTACAGCACCAGGATCCGATCACTAAGTCCAATTACCTCCGGCATTTCGGACGAAATCAGTAAGATGCTCAAGCCTTCCTGGGCAAGTTGATGAATAATATGGTAGATCTCCGCCTTCGCTCCGACATCAACTCCCCGAGTCGGCTCCTCCAGAATGAGAATATCCGGGTTCGCTGCAAGCCATTTGCCAATCACGACCTTTTGCTGATTGCCCCCGCTTAGAAAGTCTACGCTTTGTCCGTCGTTGGGCGCTTTAATCCGAAGCTTCTCCATATACTCCCTGCTCATCTCTGTAATTCGCGCCTCGTCCAGAACCGTATACTTGGAAAGCTGGGGCAGCATCGGGATCGACAGATTTTGCCGGATGGACATCGGTTTAATGATGCCTTGACGGTGACGATCCGGCGGAACATAGGCAATCTTTTTCGCTTTCGCTTGGCTCGGGCTATTGATTTTCACCGCTGCGCCACGAATAGTAATTTCACCCGTTCCCCGCTTTAGTCCGAATAAACGCTCGGCAATCGTATGCGTACCCGAACCCGGAACACCGAACAACCCTAATATCTCTCCCCTTCGCAGCTCAAAAGATACATGATGCACGGAATCGAGCGACAGCTGCTTCACCTGCAGCACCGCCTCTTGACCCTGTTTCTGCTCCCTTACGGGATAGAGCTGGCCAACTTCCTTGCCCACCATCATCTGAATCAAACTCTGTTCGGTCACCTCTTCGATCCCCCGGGTATCAATCTTGGCTCCATCCCGCAGCACCGTTACTTTATCCGCAATTTCAAATATTTCCTTCATGCGGTGGGAAACATACACGATAGCTACACCTTGCGCCCTGAGCCGATTGACCACATCAAACATTTTTTTCACTTCGTTCTCCGGGAGCGCCGCCGACGGTTCATCCATAATGAGCACATCCGCCTGAAAAGACAGCGCTTTCGCAATCTCGATTACTTGCTGGCTGTGGACTCCTAGATGCCTGACCTCCTTGCGGACATCAATCTCACCTCCCCCTATGGAATCAACCAAACGCTGCGCCTCGTCATACATTTTGGACCATTGTATCCGTCCGAAACGGCCTACCATTTCCGGCCGGTCGATAAATATATTTTCCGCCGCTGTCAAGTTAGAAAACAAATTGAATTCCTGATGGATAATGGACACTCCTTGCCGCTGGGCGTCAAGCGGGTTGCCGAATGTCACTTCCTTGCCCTTCAGCCTGATCGTTCCTTGCGTCGGTGAATATACGCCGGACAAAATTTTCATCAGCGTGGATTTCCCTGCTCCGTTCTCCCCCATAAGCGCATGAACCTCGCCCGGATACAGCTCAAAGCTAACATTGGATAACGCTTTGACCCCTGGAAACTCCTTGCTGATGCCCTCCATTTTCAAAACCGGATGCCTCATCGTTCGACCTCCTATTCACCTAACTTAGCCGCTTTTTGGATAACTTTAACAAGACTAAGCGTTAAATCGTCAAAGTCCCTGTATACAGGTGTCCCTTTCCAGGAAAGAAACCCCGTATATTACCTTTTTATCATGCCCTTATTGATCGGTTTTTCTACTTTGCAAGAAACGACTGTACTTGTTCTTCCCTCGGAATCGAGCTTTGGGCACCGGGTTCAGATACAGCCAGCGCCGATGCCGCTGTCGCGTAGCGCAGACAATACTGCAGCTCTGCTCCCGTTACATATTTGGCTGCGAACGCTCCGATGAAGGTATCTCCGGCCGCTGTCGTATCGACTGCATTAACCGAAAATGCGGGCAATATGATTTGATTGCCGGTTTGATCCATATAGATTGAGCCTTTGCTTCCCAGAGTAATAATGAGTTGAGGAATGCCTTCATCAAGCATTATCTTTCCGGCCTCCAGCGCCTGGCTGCTTCCTTCAATACGGATGCCGCTAAGCGCTTCCGCCTCAACCTCATTCAGAATGAGGAACGTGACCTTGCTCAGTTGGCTCTGGTCAAACCCGTCAATTGGAGCAGGATTCATAAATACCGGAATACGCTTCTCTGCCGCTTTATCCAGCACCCTTTCATTGGCTTCCGGTGATATTTCATTTTGCAGCAAAATGACATCGAAATCAGAAAGGTCTAATTGATCGGCCTCCCCCGCGCCATACCTTCCATTAGCGCCTGAGGACAAAATAATGTTGTTCTCGCCAGTCCCATCAATTGTGATCAAGGCAATCCCAGTCGTACACGGCTTCTCTACAACATAATCAAGATCAATCCTGTCCTCCGCCAATCGCTCCCGTATGTCGACACCGAAGGAATCCGAGCCCAGCCCTCCGGCCATAGCGACCGAAGCTCCGGAGCGAGAGGCGGCAACCGCCTGGTTGGCCCCCTTGCCTCCAATAAAGAACCGGGTCTCGTTGCCCTGTATCGTTTCGCCGGGAATCGGATGACGCTCAACCCCTGTGACAATGTCCATGTTCATGCTGCCCACTACCAAGATTCTCGTCATGGCTCTCCCCCCAGTGTTACTTCTTCAATCTTTTGACTGAGCCGAATTTCTTCAATTCCACATCCAATATCATTTTCTTCAGCTTCGTCCGTTCTTTAGGCTCGCCCTTGATCTTCTGAATGAGCATCTCCGCCGCTTGAATGCCCATATCTCTTGTCGGTCTGCTGACCACGGTCACTCTTGGCTGCACGAACTGGGCAAGCTCATTATCGTCAAAGCCAATTAAAGAAATATCCTCGCCGATCCGGAGATTCAAATCTCGAATCGCTTTAATCGCGCCTGTACAGATGACGTTGTTGGCTGCAAATATAGCTGTCGGCGGCTGCCCGGATTGCATAAGCTCCTTTGTAAATCGGTAGCCGTCCTCCTCCAACCAATTTCCCTGCTTGTGATAAGCAGGATCAGGTGTCAGGCCGCTCTCATGCATCGCTTGACGATATCCCCAATACCGGTCCTTGCCGTCGTTAAAATCATGCGCCCCATCTATAATGGCAATACGTTCATGACCATAGTCCACAAAATGCTTAGTCGCTTCGTAAGCGCCGCGGAAGTTGTCGATCAAGACACCATCGTGGCCGCAATCATTAATATAACGGTCGACAAGGATGGTAGGCTTGCGTATATTCCGGTAAAACTCTGCATCCTTATGCGTACCGATTAAGATGATTCCATCCACATTTTTCCCTAGGAAGCTTTCGAAAAATTCTTCCTCCTCCGCCTCATCGCTATTCGTAGCGACGACTAGAGTGGTAAAGCCCTCCTTCTTGGCTACCTCGACCATGCCACCGATGACTGCCGTGTAGAAGGGATTCTGAATCTCCGGCACCACGACGGACAGCATGTTGGTTTTTTTGTTCACCATCGATGCAGCCATCGTATTCGGCACAAAGTTCATCTCTTCGATTATTTTGAGTATTTTCTTGCGAGTGGCTTCGCTTACGCGGTCCCGGCCATTCATTACTCGCGACACCGTAGCTACAGATACACCCGCTTGCTTGGCTACGTCCTTAATTGTGATTTCCTTGTTCGTCTTAGCCACCCCCTCTCTTTATTTATTGTCATAACGTTTTCTCAATGTTTCTCTTTGATATTAAACGATATTGGTTCATTTTTCCACTCGCATAATGTAAACGTTTACGCAATTTCTGATTTTATTGTAGTTCATGATGAATCAGATTTCAATAGTTATTTTTAGAAAATTCTAAATTAAAACGTTTACATTTTGATTATATAACACGTATATGTTATGTATTCGTCTAGTATTCAACTTTCATCTGAATGTTTTTCGGTATACACGTCATATTTTCTTACGCGAAATTAAGCTTAGTATCGGTATTGAGAATGATTCAGAAAGATTTATATGACTTTCATTAGAATCTAACTGTCGGGCATTCCTCTAAAAACTAGGCGTGTTTACTTATTGCTTCCTAATTTAGGGCTTCAATTTTTAACCATTTCCTTGTAAAAACGTTTACGCAACTTTATTGCAAATACGTGATACGTAAAGCTATCGAGGTGAATCACATTCACTCCGGGGGCAGCTTATGTGCTTGGCCCGATTACTTCGGAGAAAGAAATTGCAGAGAGCTGCTTTCAAAATAAATTTTGGCCGCAATACTACGCTGCAAAACACGCTCTCCCTTATATCGCTAAAGAAGGCTCTATTGTCTTGATGTCTGGCGCAGCTAGTCAAAGACCTATATCAGGAGTTGCCTCGTATGCTGCATGTAATGGAGCTATTGAAAGCTTGGGCAAGGCGCTTGCTATTGAGTTGGCACCGATTCGAGTCAATGTAGTGTCTCCTGGCACGATAAGAACGGAGAAGGATCGCAAAGAAGCCTATGAGGCGTATGAGGGTATGACGCTTTTAAAACGTGTAGGCGATGTGAATGAAATCGCTCATTCGGTTATTTATTTAATGACCAATAGCTATACAACAGGTACAACATTATTTACGGATGGCGGATATGTATTACAATAACATGTCGATTAACCAAAGAGCCTTCAAAACCACTTTCATAGTCGTTTTGAAGGCTCTTTTGCATGATTTATGGGAATATCTCACTTGAATCTGCACTTGATTAATAAAAGCAAATACAGGCTTGCGCATAACGTAACGTGCTGCGCTATACTGATGCAAGAAAGGGGTTGAGAAGAATAAATAAGACGCATTATAGCATTGGTTCGCTCGCCAAGCTGACTTCAACGACGGTACGTACACTTGACTTTTATGATCAAAAGGGACTGCTTAAGCCAAGCGGCTACAATGAACAGGGTCACCGTACTTATACCGACGAGGACTTGTTCCGCCTCCAACAAATATTGGCCTTAAAATATTTAGACCTCTCCTTGGATGACATCGGCAAGTATTTGGAGCAGGGCGGCAAGGATTATAAAGCCTCACTGGAGCTGCAATACGAGCTGCTGCAGCAGAAGCAGCAGCATATCCAGCGCGTGTTGGCTACGATTGAACGGGTAAAAGCGATTATTACAGATAACGATACGATTGATCCCCAGCTCATTATACTGATGATTCATGCCATTCAGCAGGAAGGCGAGCTCAAGCAGTGGCTCTACGATCGGCTGCCGGATGAATTCGTAGAATCTATGTTTGTGAGTGGAGCAAGCTTGGAACATGAGATTATGATTGTGTTTAATGATCTGCTCGTCTTGTCCAAGCAAGGGCTGCAGCCGGATCATCCGCTTGTACAGGAGCATGGACTTGCTCTGAAGCAGATCCTCAATCGGCTGCTGGCACAACCGTTAGAGGAGCTAGGGATAAGCGAAACGGGAAAAGTACTGATGGAAATGGAGTTTCCAAGCAGCTTTCAGCCGGAATTTATAAACTACTTGCTTGAAGTGTTTGGTCATCTGACCGTTCGCTCAAAGGGAGAAGAAGGCGAATAAACAGAATTAAAATGCAGACCTGCCATTCGCTCCAGCAGTTGAGCCAGGGCGTTGGAGCAGACTCAACTAATTCATTGGGCAGCTTTTATTCAACTAGAAGGAGTTGTATACACAGATGAAAAAAATAATCGTTTCACTTCTATTCCTAACCTTGCTTACATCGACATTCTCTACTATTCAAGCAGCAGATCATTCCCTGTCCATACAGCTAAATGGGGAGAAAGTCCAGTTTGGCAAGTCTGCGCCGATCTTAGAAAAAGGGATTACGCTCGTCCCGATTCACCCTCTTATGGATAAGATGGGCATAAAATGGAATTGGGACGAAACATCCCGTACCATTAGCGGTACGAAAGAAGACTTCTCCTTTTCCCTGCAAATAGGCAGCAAGAAGGCAACAGCTAATGGAAAAGCAGTTCAGCTAGATGCAACGCCTAAACAAAGTGGAAATGTATCGTATGTCCCGATCCGTTTTGTCGCTGAAGCTGTAGGCTATCAGGTTGCCTGGGATTCATCACTGCGCCAGGTTAGCCTGAACTCCAAGCAGCAATCTGAAGGAGGCCGCGGTTTTCTATGGAAAATAGAAAATAAGGGCAATACGGTGTATCTGCTTGGCACTATGCATCTAGCCGATGAAAATATGTATCCGCTCCGCCCGGAAATTGAGAATGCGTTCAACGCTGCTGATTACTTGGGTGTAGAAGTCGATCTTATGAAGGGCGCTTCTGAGGAATCGAAGAAACGGATAGCCGAGCTGAGTGTTTATAAAGACGGAACAAAGCTGCAGGATCATATCTCCGCAGAAACCTATAAAAAAGTTGCAGCATTTTTGAAAGAACAGGGACTTCCTGAAAATAGCTTCGATCATTTTAAAACATGGTTCGTCGAGAAACAAATTCTATTTATTAAAAGCTCACAAGGCGAGCAAAAACAGGATATGGGTATTGACATATACCTGATTGCGAAAGCCCATCAAGCTAAAAAACCGGTTATTTCACTTGAAAATATGGATCTCCAGTTTCAGGCGATGGACAATTTCTCTGACTCGTTGAATGAAAGATTACTGCTTCAAACTCTGGAGCCAGGTTCTCCGAACCCGCCTACCCCAGATGTATCGGTAGATGTATTGGCTAAAATGTGGAGTGAAGGCGATTATAACGCCTTGGCTGAAGCGTCCAAATTTATCGGCTGGGATGCTGAATGGGTCAAAGCCCAAATGGATGACCGCAATGTACCTATGGTCGAGAAGATTAAAGGGTACTTAAACAGCGATAAAAAAGAAACGTATTTTATTGGAGTTGGATCGCTGCATCTGCTGGGAGATATGGGTATGGTTACATTGCTGGAGAAGGAAGGCTTTAAGCTGGTAAGACAGTAGCACTTATATAATCATTGTTAAGACACGACAGGGCTGACCTTTAGGTTGGCCTTGTTCATTATGTAGGAAATGTACGAATCCCCTCCTCTGATTCAAATCGTGCGAACTCTTATTAACTCACCTCATTAGGTTCTTTAGTGTTTATTCACTCATCCGAATGGAAATATTGTTACCAAACCAAAAATCAACTAAGGAGCAAGTAACTATATGAATGCCACTATTGCAACTATCATTTCTATTGCTATTTTCATTTTGATTTTCAATGGATTAAGGCGCAGGATGAGCGTGCCGATTAAATCAGGGGTTTCATTATTGTTACCTATTTTGTATGTGTCAACTTCATTATTTCAACTCTTAGATCCCAAATTACACGTAGTAAATAGTCACTATATATATGCTTTTGGAATAGGGATCGTATTATCGATTCCATTGATTATGACAACAAACTTTGAAAAACGCTCAGGTGAAATCTTTATTCAGCGTAATAAAACATTGTTCATTATACTCATATCTTTTTTCGTCATTCGCTTAATTTTCCATGGTCACTTTTTGTCAAATGATGTGGATACTTCAAACTTCCTTATGAACATGGTTATGCTCAGTTATATCACGGTTTGGAGAATGGCTTCATACAGAAAGTACAAGGCAGTAAAGTAACCTACAGACTTCACTAAATAAGTCGCATACATGAGTCACAATCAACACCCTCGAAAAGCCGACGCATATAGCTATGATATAATAGCGGGCAAGGGGGAGTAGTTAATGAGTAGACAAAAAATCGTGGTTATTGGCGCAGGAATTGTCGGCGCATCCCTAGCCTATCAACTAGCCAAACGAAATCAGGATGTGACGGTTATTGAACGGCACCCCGCCGCGGCGCGTGAAGTCACGGAAAAATCGTTTGCCTGGATCCATACGACGCATAGGGTCGCTCCCGAATACAGGCATTTGTACGATGCCGCTGTAGAAGAATACCATGCGCTTCAGCAAGAGCTGTCCGAACTGCCTATCCACTGGCAAGGGGCGTTGACTTGGGGCAATTCGACCCCAGAGGAGAATTTCCGCTTTCAACAATTAAACCGAGAGCAGCTTGAGGTATTGGAACCGCATCTGAAGGAATATCCGGATGAAGCGATGTTTGCCAGTGAAGAAGGCGCATTGGATCCAATCAAGGTAACGGAGCTGTTGTTGAACAAAGCGCAGGAGTATGGAGCAAAGATTCAGTTCGATACCAACGCTACGCAGTTGCAGCAAGAAAACTCCCATCTGATTGGCATTCATACATCCAAGGGTTTTCTGGAGTCGGATGTCGTGGTATTGGCCTCCGGCACGAATGTCACCGAACTTTGTGAGCCAATAGGTCTTTCTGTACCGGTAACGGCATCGCCCTCCATTTTGATTCGGATGAAATCTGTACATAGACTAATCCACACGTTAATCTCAAATGCGCAATTTGAAGCGCGTCAACTGACGGATCATACCATGCTGGCTGCGGAAGATTATATCGATGAGTCGGAGGAAAACGGACCCGAGGCAATCGGTAAGCGTGCATTCCAGACTTTGCGTCGCAGTCTGAAGGGCGGAGAGCAATTAGAATTGGAAAGCATCAAAGTCGGGATGAGACCTATGCCCGAAGACGGCTATCCAATCGTAGGCTTCGATGATCATATAAAGGGACTTTATCTGACGGTGATGCATTCTGCGATTACGCTGGCACCGCTTATTGCACGTCTGGCTGCAAGTGAATTAATCGATCGGGAACCAAAATCCGAACTAGAGGCTTGTCGGCTCTCCCGATTTTAGGACTTGTCGAAGGATGTTCCCGCTTCTTACTGTCATACTTATCGTTCTCTTATCCATCAAGCTTATGAAAACAGTCTCTTCTAGTCAAAATATGAATAGCCACAAAAAGCCTTGTTGACCAAGGCTTTATTATGGTGTGCTGTTGGGCGCGCAGTGTCTTGCGTATTACGTCCCGTTGATTACTGTAGGCAAGGTAAGCCCCAGCTCGTTCTCGAATTGTTGTAAATAGGAGAGCATCACCTGATGTCGCTGTGCAGCCATCCGTTTCCCGGGTGCTGTATGCATGCCATCTGCAAGCTTTAGAAGCTTTTCATAGAAGTGCATATGGACCGAACCATATGGGGCAACGTGTGGATTGAATTCAACAGCTGTCGTCTCCCGCTCCATCTCAATCATAGGGAGACCATGTGCTCCTCCGAACATAAAGGTGCGGGCGACCCCGACCGTACCCAGCGCTTCCAGCCGGTCTGCATCTTGCAAAATCTGCGCATCCAACGAGAGAGCGACATCAGCGCTATAGCTTTCGTGAAGCGCGATGGCATCCAGAATTGTATCGAAGTTCTTCTCCCCGATCTCAGGAATCATCAGCGGACCGAACTCCCCGCGCAGGTCGGCTATCGCCTCCGGGCCAAAATGCAATCGGCCCGTTTTCTTCTCTTCTTTTCGATAATAATCATGCATGAGTCCGGCTGCCGCAGCGATATCTGCATCGGCGTGCAGTTCATCCGCAATCCTCACAGCCAGCTCCATCACTCGTACCGCGTGCAAAAAATCATGGCCAGTCGTATCATCGCACATCTTAGCGAATACTTTGGCTACGACAGGCCCGAGCCATTCCGGCAAAGGCATAGTCATGTACGGGAAATTCATCTTCGTCACACCTGTTCCTCCTAAAACTATCTATATAACTTGTGGCGAACCTTGGGACCCGCTTCCGCTTCATTCCTGCTCGACCTTTGGTTTCTTTCTCTTGTCGTCTCCTCTAACTGTCTTTCCTTACGACCATGTGCGCCATTCATGCTGCCTAAGCAGCTTCATTCCGCACAGCGCATCCTCCCCAAGTTCCCTCGGTGCCTCACCGTAATGCATTAAATAGGTATGCTGGCGAATGGCCGCAGGGTATTGGCATAACGCTTCAAAGCTGGCATGGACGGGACTAGAATCAAAGCTGCAATCGTGGTAAAAGTCCGTAATTCCTTCTTGATGGACCCTCATCATCAGATCTGCATCCGCAACCATATCCGCGCTGTAAAATAAGCGGTTGTCAATGACGAGCGAGCAGCTGAACTTGGATGGTACGTGGGATGTGGACATCCAGCGCATGGAGAGCGGCGGGCGCTCTGCTTCAGTACCAGTGCCATCACTAGCTTCACGATCACCAACGCCAACACCAACGCCAACACCATCAGCGCTTCTGTCGGTCGTTAGCCAAAAAGGCTCTCCTTCTTCGACCGTCTGTATATCAAAATAGTCCTCTAACGATGTTTTTCCGTCTGCGACATTCTCCAATGTTCCGCGCAAATGCTGTTCCCATAAAGTGTGCTGTAAGGGAGCAGGGAGCCAGAGCTTCATCTTACGTCCGGCAGCATAGACTCCATACAAAGCGGCTTCATCCAGCCCTCCGCAATGATCGTAATGCAAATGTGTAATAAAAATGCCGTCAATATCCTCGAATCGGAGTCCGAGTTCATACAAGCTATGCCAAGCAAGCGCACCGCAATCAATCAGATAGCGGCGGCGGTTGCATTCCAGCAGCGCATTATTATGATAAGTGGACTTTACAAATCCATTACCGACACCGAGCATCATCATACGAAATGCCTGGTTCATACGACTCCTCCTCCGCCGGGAACAGTCTCTCGCAGCTCAGGAATGGATAAGGTCTCCACCCATTCTTCGGAGGTGAGTGCAATCTGTGTCCAGCCCCAGATATGCGACAGCTCAACTACTGGCGGAAGCGTAATATGATAGGGTTTCAGCTCTTTTCCCTTCGAGAAGACTTCTCGAGTAGGCGCATCCCATACAATCTGTCCTTGGGACAGTACTATCGTGCGTGGAATATAATCTGCTACCACCCGCATGTCATGTGTAAGCATAATAATCGTATGCCCTTGGCGCCAAAGCTCGGTAATGTAATCCATCATCTCTCTGCACCGTACAGAATCAAGCCCTGTCGTCGGCTCGTCCAGGATGATCACTTCCGGCTGCATGACCAGTATGGAGGCAATCGCAACTCTGCGCCGTTCGCCCCGGCTCAAGAAATGGGGATGCTCCTGCAAATACTTATCGATTTGCAGCAGCTTGGTCACTTTTTTGACACGCGCATCGATTTCGGCGGCTGGCAGCTTCTGAACGCTTAATCCATATGCGACTTCGTCATACACCGTACGACGGACAAATTGATAGTCCGGGTTTTGAAAAACAAAGCCGATATGACGCGCGCGCTGGTCAGCCTGAAGCTCGCTTGAAGGCTTGCCGTCAATAAGCAGCTCTCCACCATGCGGTTTTAATAGGCCCGTTATCAGCTTGCAGAGGGTGGACTTTCCCGCACCGTTTCGCCCGATGACTGCTGCAAATTCGCCTCTGCCGATCCGGAGATTCAGCGGTTTGATCGTCATCTCATCTTCCTGTTTGCGATAGCGGAACGTGATGTTCTTCAGCTCAAGAAGCGCTTCACCAGCGGGTACTGCCCCTGCTTCAGACTTATGATTCGTAAGCCGTTTTGGAGGATCAGGGCGGATGACGCCTCTATCGGACAATGCCTTCCTCAGCTCTTCCACGGTTAGCGGATCGCGTTCGCCATACTGTTCATCTTCTAGTTTCACACCCAGCTTGCGGGCCAGTTCAACCACCTGAGGCATCGGCAGCCATTCACGAACAAGCGGATCATCATACAGCAGGCTTGGGGGCGCGTCCGCTACGATTTTCCCTTCCGACACCACAATCACCCGATCAACATAGGGCATAGACACATCTAGATTATGATCGACAAATACAATCGTATAGCCCCATTCTTGATGCAGCTGGCGAATCGTATCCAGCACCATCTCTTTACCAAGCGGATCAAGCTCCGCGGTGGGCTCGTCCAGTACAATGACCTTCGGTTTCGTCATTAGACAGGCAGCAATCGCCACCCGTTGCTTCTGACCGCCGGATAGGTCCAGTGTTGAGCGCAGCAGCAGTGATTGGATCTCTACTCTATCCACAACTTCTTCCAAGCGCCGATCAATCTCGTCAGTGGGGTAGCCCATATTTTCAAGCGCGAAAGTCAGTTCTTCCTTCACCGTGCCCCTGACAAGCTGCCACTCCGGGTCTTGCAGCACCGTCCCGACTACAGAGACGAGATCACTCGGATACACATCCTGTACCCGGTTCCCGTCCACCGTCACACTGCCTTGGCACACGGAACCTTCTGTTTCATGCGGAATCAATCCGTTGATCGAAAAGCAAAGCGTTGACTTCCCGCCGCCGCTTGGCCCTGTGACAAACACAAATTCGCCGGGTCTAATGCTCAGATTCAATTGATGCAGCATCGACTTTCCCGACGAATACGTGCAGCTGTAATTATCGAAAGTGATCATCTTGAATCTCCTCCGTTGCTATAAAGTAAAAAAACATCTCAGTACCAGCCAGGCTGCAAACAACAACCCTCCGTTCAGAATAACCCGCTTATCGAGTCCGTTAATTCTGGGATTATAATAATAAGTCCGCTTGTTTTTTCGTCCTGCACCTTTCAGTGTCAGGGCGAAACTGGTCGTGCGGAACCGCTTCAAGAAGACGAACAGGACTGGAACGAGCGTACTTGCAAACCGGACGGATCGGGTATACAGATTACCCGAGCGAAAATCGACGCCCCGTACGTACTGCGCATCCATAACCGTTTTGACATCGAAGATCATTAAACTCCAGTACCGCAACGCGAGCGACACAGACAGCGTCACGAATTCAGGCAGCCCGAATTTCTTCAACCCCATCACAATATCTTCATTGGAAGTCGTGAATAGAATCAGGAAGAAGAGCAGACACCAAATCAGCATACGGCACATGAATTTTAGCGAAGTTTCAATATTACTGGAAGAAACGATGACTTTCCAATATCCCAAATCCGCCTGGAAGTACAACGTGCCGCCTGCGTCGGACAGAAAGTAGGACAGGCTCATCGTGAATGACAGGATCAATACAGGAATCAGCAAAAACCAATGCCAACGCGATGGACGAATATAGATGAATAAGGCCAGGCAGATTAGCAGCAGACCTGCCAGACTTGCGAGCCGGTCCATAAATAACGGAATAAAGGTAAAGAGCAAACCAAAGACTAAGATCTTCGTAAAGCCATGCAAGTAGTGCAGAAGCGAATTAGATGGATAATACAATTGCATAAATGTAACCTCCGTCAGCCTAGAAACCTTTTGAAAAACAAACCGGATTTATTCATATAATCAGACATCCAAGCGAACAGAATCGGGCTGAAGATCGCTGCAGAAAGCGTATTGCTGACCTGCATCCAAGGCCAGATGGTGCCCCATACGACATTGCCGGGAATTTTTTGAATAAGGGCGAGATTCAGCGCTACAAGAACCGTGGACACCATCATGCCGAGCGTTACAGTTGCGATGAAAACGATGCGATCCCTTGTGCCTTCAAACCGGACTTTGCGGAAAGCGATCCCCGGAACGAATCCCATAATGAATTGAGCGAGCAAAGCTAAGGGAAAGATCGCCGGATTCATGCCAACAACGACCATCGATAAAATATTGCCGATCACAAGTCCCGCCGAGCCCCATACGCCAAACCAAACGCCAAACAGCGGAGCTAAGATCGCAGCAGGATACAGCACTTGAACCGTACCTAGCTTGATCGGGACGAACCGGGAAATATAGATGGTCGCTCCAAAAATCAGCGCACTGATCACCATCGCCACAATATGGCGGGCAGTCACTCCTCTATGGGGTAATCCTGATTGTATGGAAGTCATTTGGCTCACGATAAACACTCCTCAGATGTTATTTTTCCATGTCCGTTAGTTCTTTTTTTAATAAAAAGCGGCTCCACTCATTGCAAATAATCCGGTTTTTATCTACATAAATGATCTCCCGGTCCTTCAGTTCCTTAAGCACTCGGTTCACACTGCGCAGCGTCACACCCCACTGTGAGGCAATATCGTCACGCGAGATGGGAATGGTAAAAGAAGCTTCCTGATTAAAGTTGATAGGCTCGACCTGGCTGTACAAATAGCGGAGCAACTTGTGCCTGAGAGACATCGACACATTGTCAATCGATTTGCGCACTGTCTCATGCAGCTTCCCGGCCAATTGTTTCGTCAAGTACAATAAAAAGTGGTTATCCGCCAGCAGCCATTTCTGATAGATATCCTTTTTCAGCACAAGCGCAGAAGCCTGGGTCTCCGTTATAATTCGGCAGACGTACGACGTCATTAAGGCAATTTCAATATCGCTGATCATCTGACCCGGATAAAGGTAGGCGATAATCAGGACTGTGCCGTCTTCCAGAATGTGCTCAACTTTCAAGCTTCCCTCTATAACGATATAGAAGACATCAGGATACTCCCCTTGATCGCATACCACTTCTTCAGGATAATAGCGCCATAGCTCCCAATGGACAAGCAGGTCCGGCGGCATGTGCTCCAGCATTTCATACAGCCAGCTGTAGTTGTTCATCATGTTGAGCAGGACTGACTTATCCATTTGCAGCCTCCAGTTACCTTTTTAGGGCTATTATTCCCCTAATGCTGCTGTTCTCTTGCAAGACTCGCTTGGCGACTACCCGAATAACCGCCGGCACCGGTTCTTCATCCAATTGAGCGGCATCAAGCCACATCCATTCCTCCCCCGCCTCCGTTCGCTCTCTGCGAAGAACTTCTCCAACATAAATGTAATCGATATGGTCATGCTGATCATCGATACGCTCAAGCTGAATGTTGATCGGGAAAGCCAAGGGAACTACACCAGGCTCTGGATTACTGTCTACCTGTACCGACAACAGCCGAATCGAATATCCGGTCTCTTCCTGCACCTCTCTCACAGCCGCTTCATCCGGCGTTTCGTTCGGCTCCAAGTGCCCGCCTGGCGGGAAAAAGCACCCCGCAAACGGCGGTTTTCGCCTCTTCATAAACAATAGTGCATTGTGTTCTTCATTCAAGACATAAACCGTTGCGGTAAATTCTCTAATTCGCTTCTGCTCGATCTCTCCTCACCTCCATTCGCTTGCCTTATTTGATTTTTATTTTAGAGATCCCCGCAGCTCGAAAAAAGGACAATTGTCTAGTAGTGTTAACTAACGCAACACATTCGGTTAAATGAATATTAAACATATAAAAAGGACCTTCCGAATGGAAAATAGCTCTCATTCAGAATGTCCTATATGTTGCTTGTCCCCTATTCTTGCCAAGAAAATCGACTGTCTTCGTTAAAGAAGTCCCCTGTTGTCCTGTCTTACGAAAGCGTCGCAAGATGTCTCCATGGTTTCCCACTCACTTTTAAGACAAGCACGTCTGTCATTCCGAAAATAAATCGAGAGCGGTTGGTAGTAGAGTGCATCTCATTCGTACCACTCAATAGTACGCGATGTTCCTTTTTTGTTTTTTCATGGTATATTTTAAATCAATGTAGATTGAAACAAGTAGCCGGAGGTGTTGACTAGATGCTTACTATCCTGATTGGAGTTTTGCTTATTTGCATATGCGTTTTAGTGATTTTCAGAATGATTAAATATAAATTCATAAAATTAAATAAGGAGAACTTGGGGTTAATTATTATAATGGGCGTTCTCGTACATTTAATTAAACTTAGATCAGATATTCTTATTTTTCCTTGGTATTATCTTTTGCTTGGATTAGTAATTTTGTTGTTTTGTGTTGTCATCATAGGGATGCTCATTTCCAAAAACAATCCAAAAGCAAATTAATCCTCATTCATAAGGTGATCATGGATTAGAGGCCCGCCCAGCGTCATTGACTCCCAATCATCTACAACCTAGGTCATCGCAGCAGCAGACGTCAAGTCCACTTGCATTAAAGTATTCGTGCCATTAGGTTATTAAAACGAAAAGCTGATAGCCATTTCGAAGAAATCGACGAGAGGGCTATAGCCTTCACGATTTCCCACTCGATTTTGAGTCGCACATTTTATTGAATGCGATAAGCACGGAGGGCCTCTCTCTCCCCCGCTATTACCAGCCTGCTGACCTAGTGCACCTAGTCAGGACTGCTGGCCGGCGTGTTGACTGCGAGACGAGTCGCGCGATCGTCGACCGTACGAATGAATCAGCCGACTGGTCGTGATACGCTTTGGGCGCTATCGCGTCGCTTTTCATTGCGAAGGATGATCGGAACCGTGATTGCTGCAGCGATAGCCAACAATGGAGCTAGTACACCAGCGATGGGAAACGACGACGAGCCATTGGCAGAGAAGATGCTCAAGTCCCATAGTCCGTGCAAGAGCATGGCGGGCACGATCGATCCGGTAGACCGCCGGGCAAGGTAGAAGATCGAACCTAGACCGAAAGAGAGCAACACCTGAATCAGGGCACCCGCCCCGACACCTAGGAAGATGTTTGGCAGGTGGAAGACTGCGAACATCGCTGTGGAGAGCAGCCAGACTCCGGTTTCGCCGAATCGGCTGCGCAGAGCCACTATCAACTGACCTCGGGTGACCATCTCCTCATTGAAGCCGACCAGGATGCTGCCGACGAATAGATACAGCCACATGAGTGGTGTGACACGAGTGAAATCACCGATCAGCATGTTCACGATCGCGATGAACATCATAATGATCGGGAGAGTCATTGTCCATCGAGAAAGACTCCGCTTTTCAACCAGGCTGGGGCGCCACCATCCGTAGATCGTGACCATTGTGATGGTCAGCACGGCACCGCCGGACAGCGGTGCTACGTACCAGAGTAGAAGGGTCTGGTCACTCTCGCCCACTCGCGTGTAGTCGACGCCGTTAAGCACGAAGATCGCGTAGAAGACTGCGCTGTAGAGGAAATAGGTAAGCACAGCCCATCGTACGCGGGGACGAACTCGAAGGGCGGGATCCAAAGATTGTTGCAGCATAGCCCTATTGTTTGACATCATAAACACTCCCACTATAAATTAATATTTTCTTTCATCTTGTTTTCTTAAGCCTTCAACATCGACTACTTCAAGTTAGAGATAACATGTGAAATGAAACGTTATTGAAAAAAAGCGCAGGGGGAAACAAAGGTTGGGAGGTACATCCCAATCTTTGGATACGTTGCTTTGACTAGTTCATTCGCCCTCTTTAAGAATCAGATAACGCAGCGCTTCAAGCAAGTAGTTGATAAGGTCCGGTTGAATGTTATTTGGAAACTCCATTCCTACCAGAAGCTTTCCCGTTTCGCTCATCCCCAGCTCCTCCAGCGGCTGTCCCAGCAATCGATCAATTAGCAGCTTCAGACTACGTGCACACTCCTGCACAAGCGGATGTTCCGGCAGCAGCCCTTGCTTGAACATGACGAACAGATCATTAAACACATGCATGATCTCAGGTTCCAAGCTTGTTCCTCTCTCAAACATCGATTGTACGAATGCATCCGGCAGCCGCTCGGAGAAGCGCTGCTTCACCTCTCCTTCTTGTTGTATGGAATGAATCGTGATCATAATGAGTTCGGGATCCAGCGTATGGTTGTCCTTAACGATCGCACTTACCCGTTCTATCGTTGCCACAACGTGTTGGATGTGCTGCTGCTTTTGCAGAAGCAGCTCATATTGCCTCTCTAGAGAAGCTTTAAAATCCCTGCTATCCTGCTCCAAATACTTTTTAATTTCATCCAGGGAGTAATCTAAATATTTTAAGGCCAATATTTGCTGGAGACGAAACAAATCCTCATCGGTATATGTTCGGTATCCCTGTTCATTGTAGCTTGGCTTGAGCAGTCCCTTCTGATCATAATAATGCAGCGTACGTTTCGTCGTTGAGGTCAGTTTAGCGAATGATCCCACAGTATAGTACCTCTTGCTGATCCTTCTCAGCTCCTTTCTAGCACCAGTATAAGGGATAACGTTACGTTATGCGCAAGCCTTCTTTTACTTCAACAAAAGAGAGCGATTATTCAACCACAGCCAATGTTTATCCTCATTTGGAGTACAGTTCGAAGGTTTCATCAGCTAATGCTTTGAATGAAGGTTTAAACATTTAAAAAAATGTTATGCCCCTTGAGAAGTTACAATCGGTGGATCGCCTTCTATGTAACTTTGCTAGTGTTTGATGATCTGATAATTTTCTTGATATTGTAGCCGCCCAAGCTGCTTCACATAATGCCGTCTTTACATGTGGATTGCCTTTTACTGTTTTTGAACTTTTTTTGCCCGCACTTTCGTAATTTCCAGGTGCTACCCCTGTCCAAGACGCCAAGTGATCAGCTGTTTGGAATTGATTCATATTGACACCGATTTCAGCAATGATGGCGGAAGCCGTAATTTTGCTTACTCCTGGTATCCAATTGAAAGATGGATTTCTCGAAGAATGTGATGTGCTCCCAGCAATTGCGAATGACGAGAAGCTGATGCTTCGTCAGCGTGCCAAACAAGAATTCTGCCATACGAGATATATTTTTTTCACATTCGAGGCTTCAAGCATCTTTTGAATACGGTTTTTCTCTGCGGTTAAGTTTCCAATTCTCTTTTTGCGTAACCGCGTTAAATCTCGTAGTTCACGAAGATCCTCAGCAGGTATGAAACTCTTCTCAATTAAGCCATACCGAAGTAACATAGCCATCCATTCGGCATCGTTCACATCCGTTTTTCGTCCAGGCACATTGTTGATTCGCTGGGCATTGGCTAAGCAAATGTCGAAGTAACCCTCCATATTCATTATGGCAGGGAACGAGCCGAGCTAAACCACACTTTCATGTTGGGGATGCGGCCGAAGAGCCATGGATGTTTTTATAGGGTAACGGAATTAAGGAGTGGAGATCATCCCTATTGTTAAATAACATTAATCCTGAGGTAGCGCTATCTAAAACAACTCCACAGTTTTTCAATCATACTGATCACCGTAGTACCCGCATATGCAATGGTCATGGAAAGGATTAGCAAATGCAGATGTGTGATTCTTCAGCCATGCATAAGGGGTGGCGTCGATCTGCCACAGCATGCCTGCTTGTGCCCTGCGCTGGCGTGGTAGGTGAGCCCTTTGTTCGACGTCTTTGTTTGGCTTGCTTGAGTCCCTTAGCGAGCAGTATCCGTCTCGCACTGAAGTTGCTCAGACTTATGGCTTCGTGCTATAGAAGCAACTCTGCAAAGTGACCGCTGTTACTGCCGTGGTACTTCGATTCGTATAACGCTGCTGCTCGATCTTTCGTCTCCTCGCTTAATGCGTGTATCGGCTTCCTTCCTCTATTTTTATGGGCAATGCCCTGTGCTCCTTCCGCTTTATATTTGTTCTTTAGCCGGATGATTTGCCTGATGGACATCCCCATCAAAATAGCTCCTTCGTTGTTTGTCATATGTCCATCTATGATTTTCCCCACCACAAGTACCTTCTTCATTTCTTCTCTGCTCAATGTAATTGTCTCCTGTCCCATAGTGACATTATCACAGAAGAATAACATGGCTCCATCAAAGGTTAAATGTTCATCCTATTCGGTGAACGAGCGGGCCGCTTGTAAGGACGCTTATGCTTGCGTTTGCGGCCAAGCAGGAACCGCATGTCAATTTCGCCGCTGCCTCCCGTATTTGGTTTCAGCCCCAGACGGAATGCGTTCCGCTTCAGAATGGCTTTCACTTGCTTTGGAGTAAGCGACGGATTCTTCTGCAGCAGTTGAGCGGCTGCACCGGCGACGATCGGTGCGGATACGCTCGTACCTGACATAACGAAATAACGTCTGCCTACCCGTAAATTAGGAAACTTGCGATCTTGCTTGGAGCCAGGAGCACGAAGCGATATGACTCTCTCTCCCGGCGCAACGAGATCAGGTTTGATTCTTCCGCCCGAAGTCGGTCCTCGGCTGGAATAATAGGTGATCAAGTCGCCAGCTTGCGATAAATTCCCGCGATCATCGACTGCGCCGACAGTAATGGCGGATGGAGCGTTACCCGGCGATTCGATTGTCCTCCTCCTTGGTCCCGCGTTGCCAGCGGCAACCACGACGACGATGCCAGCTTTAACGGCTTTTTCTATCGCTTGGCATAAAGGGTCTTCGCTGCATTGGGAAAATAATGGGCCGCCGAAAGACAAAGAAAGAATGCGCAGATTGAGCCTTCTCCGGTTCCGAATGCACCATTCGAGCGCTTTAATAATGGTGGAGTCATAAGCGTCGCCAGATCGGTTAAACGCTTTGACGGCAATGATTCCCGCATTCGGAGCAGGGCCCCTGTATTTCCCTCTGCTTGACCAGCCATTGCCCGCAATATCTCCGGCTACATGCGTGCCATGGCCGTTGTCATCGTAAGGCCGTTTTCTACGGCCGATCAAATCTTTGAAAGCAACGATACGGTTTGTAGGGTGGGTCAAGTCCGGATGGGGATATAAACCCGTGTCGATGAACGCGACATTAATTCCTTTGCCTGTCAATCTTTTTTGTCTCTGAACGGCAGTTGAACCGATAGAGGGCGTCACAACATTGAGCGAAAGCTTTTTGATCCCGTCCAAATAAACGCAGCGGACTTCTTTACAGCCGCACATTCTCCTTAGACCCGTCATCGTCACTCGCGACGCGATAGAGTCTAGCACATGAAGTCGGTGTGTCACCGGCAGGGGAGAATTGCCGAGACGCTTTCGCAATGCGCGAATGCGAGCGGCGGAAAGCTTGTTTTTAAATTGCACGATGACGTGGAAGGTGGTTGATTGTGCGGCTCTGGGATTCAGCTTGCGAACCTTCAATCTCAATGGCCGATGGATGAGCGATGAGTTTCTGTTCAGCCAAGTTAGACTATTCATCTCTTCATTTGTTCACTCCTTTCGGCCATTGTATGCGTTTCGGAAGTAAACGTTCAAATCTCGTGGAATTCTCTCATTTGGGGGATTCTATCACGATAGTCATTTGCAAGAAACAAGCTTTCACTCACTGCATATAATTTACTATCTTCGGAGATGGAGGTGAAGAGAGATGGCGATTAAAAGAGTGAAACAGAGAGTAGCACCAGTAAAGAAAACGAAAGCAGCACTAGCAAGAAGTAGAACGTACAGAATCAGACAAAAAGAAGAACTTGAAAATGCGCTTGATGACTTAAGAGATGCGCAGGGTAGTATCGGGGATGCAAGACGGAATATTCGAGCAGCTTTGCGCCAATTGTAAGCATCTTGATACCAGAGGCCACTGAATAACTTACGATTTTCGAAGTACGAAAAAGCGATTGAACAAAAAGACGACTATCCCCCATTCATTGGATGGATAGTCGTTTTTTTGTTTGTTTCATCTTGCTTTAACCTCGTAATTTACTCTGTCAGCTTCAATATTCGCTTCAGATTAACGGCGAATATCACCATAGCACCTTGCATTTGCATCTCAAACAGACCCGAGGACGACGCTACGTCGTACCCGTGTCGGTGTTTTAGTTCACTGTTCTTTGCTTCAACTTGGCTTTAAAGTACTCGCTTTCCTGAAATGCTGCTTGTTCAGAGTGTTCGTCCGACTTCATTGTTACAACGAACGGAGCGCCCAGGGCAAATAAAACCCGGCAATCGTGGCCATCAAGACACCGGCAAATCCAATGCCTAACTGCAGCCAATATTTCCGTGCGCCCAGCAGGACACGCCATGCGGTTTTCATGTGGCAACCGCCTCCTTCTGTTCCTTAGCTTTTAGGAATCCTTGACCTGCTCCTTGTTCACTACGCCTATCACGCAATATCTCGTACGTCACATACACCGGTCGCCCCGTTCGTGGTTCCAGCATAATATCGGCATCAATGGCAAACACCTCACGTAGCGTCCGTACCGTCATTACGCGCTCTGGCGAGCCATGCTCCACCACCTGGCCTTCACGAATGGCTACCATGTAGTCGGAGAAGCGTGCTGCCAGATTCAGGTCATGCAGCACCATCACAATCGTCACCTGCTGACTGCGATTCAGTTCATAGAGCAGCTCTAGCACTTCCAACTGATGCGCCAGGTCCAGGTAGGTGGTGGGTTCATCCAGCAGGATCAGATCCGTCTGCTGGGCGAGCGCCATCGCAATCCATACGCGCTGACGTTGACCGCCAGAGAGCGTATCGACCTCACGATGCTCGAACGCTGTAAGCTGTGTAACCGATAGGGCCCAAGCGACTACTTGCTTATCCTCTTTGGAGAGCTTGCCGAAGCCCCCTTGATGGGGAAACCGCCCATAGGCGACTAATTGACTGACCGTCAAACCGCTCGGTGCGGTCGGCGTCTGCGGCAGAATCGCCATCTGTTTGGCCACTTCCTTGGTGGGCAGTGTGCGGATATCGGCACCATTTAGAAAAACCGTGCCATGCTTCGTCTTGAGCAGCCGACCGATTGCCTTTAGTACGGTTGATTTGCCGCATCCATTGGGACCAATAATCGAGGTAATCTGTCCACGCGGAATCTGCAAATTCAGTTCTTTTACGATAAGCGTGTCATTATAGGCAATATCGATTTGTTGCGCTGTAATACTTTCCATTGTGTCCTCCTATTTGGCCTTCGCGAGTAAATAAAGAAAGTATGGAACACTGATGACCGTAATGACGATTCCCGTCGGCACATCTCCCACCAGACTAACCGTGCGCGTAATCGTGTCAGCCAGCACCACAACTAATCCCCCGGCTAAGCTGGCAGCCGGAACGAGCAATTTGTGATCGGGCCCAACCAGTTTTCTTGCCATATGCGGAGCAATCAAGCCTACGAAGAAGAAGCTTCCGCCCCCAGCCACACTGCCAGAGGATAACGCAACAGCAGCGATCGACAACCCCAAAAACTGCCGCTTCACAGAAAGACCCAGCCCTTCTGCCAGCTGATTGCCTAGATGAAGGGTATTCAGCATGCGAGATTTATAGAAAATATAACCGATTAAAATCAAGACCCATGGTGCCAGTACGGAAATATAGCTCCAATTATCGCCCCATAAGCTCCCCGCCAGCCAGTGCAGCATGAAGTTCATCTGCGAATCATCCAGCTTAAGTGTCAGGAAGGTGGTCAGCGCCCCATACCCGCTTCCGAGCGCAACCCCGGTTAAGATCAACCCGATTGGCGAGATGTCTCGCCCACGGCGATACGATAATAAGAAGATCAATCCCGCGGCCAACAATCCGCCCACAAAGGCCAGCAGCGGCAGGGCAATAAAGGAGCTCTTTCCTGTCGATGCGATGAATACGACGAAGAACAGAACAAACAAACCCGATCCCGAGCTAATCCCCAGTGTCCCCGGACTAGCCATATCATTGCGCAGCAAACTCTGCATCACGACCCCAGCCGCTCCCATTCCCAGACCTACCAAGATCGACAGTACGATTCGAGGCAGGCGGAAATCGAACACAATCAGATTTTGCTTATCGGTACCGTTTCCCAGGAGAACGTTCAGCACTTCTAGCGGAGAAAGATTCATCTTGCCAGCATTCATGCTAATAACAGCAAACATGAGAATGAGGACCATAAGCACAACATTGACGATAATGCCCCGTTGCATCGTATAACGCTGCTTGATCATTCAAATTCCCTCCTTTGCCTGCGAGCCAGGAAGAGAAAGTAGGGCACACCAATGATCGAAAATATAATGCCAATCGGCGTTTCAAACGGCTTATTGATTAAGCGGCCAGCCAGATCGGCCGATACGGTCAGCAACGCACCATAGAGCGCAGACGCCGGAATAATGTACCGATAGTCGACACCGACCATGTATCGCACAATATGCGGGGTAATCAGACCAATAAAACCGATCGGGCCAACCAGGACTACAGAAATTCCAGTCAGCACGAGTACGATAATTGTCGATAAACCTTTGATCAATCCGCTGCGAATACCGAGTCCGCTTGCCACATCATCCCCCAAGCTGAGCAGTGTAACGGAAGGAGACAGCGCCAACGCCAGCAATACACCGCCAACAAATAGCGGTGAGACAATCAGCAATTCCCCCCACTTGGCCCCCGCTGTACTTCCTGCTGTCCAGAATGCCAATGCCCGACCCAGGTTGAAATTAATCGCCAAATACTGACTGAGTGCGCCAAACAGCATGGAGATGGACAGTCCTGCCAGTACCAGCCGCTGAGGCGTCATCCCGCGCTTGCCCAGTGACGCGATGAAGTAGGTCATCCCGGTCGCGAGCGCTGCTCCCAGACAAGCAAACAACATCATCCCCCCATACGAATAACCTGGAAGAAAAGCCAGGCAAAGCGCAATCGCGAATGCTGCCCCGGAGCTGATGCCCATCAGCCCGGAGTCGGCCAGCGGATTGCGCGTCGTCCCCTGCATAATAGCACCGCATACCGCAAGACTGCACCCGACGATCAGATCGGCTACAGTACGCGGAAGACGTAGGGTTTGAATAACTTGATGATCAGTGAGCGTTGGATCAAATCGGAAAATAGCCTCCCATACCGTCGCTAACCTCATGTCGGCGGCGCCGAATATAATCGACGCCGCCGACATGAGAACCGTTAATCCAAGCCCTACCACCATGTACATGGTGAAGTTTATCGCCCCGCGGCGTTTTTGTTCAGGCTTGTTTTTCATCGCCTTTTCCTTTCCGTTGAAACACTTATTTAGCTAATGCCAGCAAGTGACTGACAATATGATCAATCAATGCGCTGGAAGTAATAATATCCGTGGACCAAGATAACGAGTTATCGACCGTTATGATCCGATTTTGCTGCACAGCAGGCACCGATTTCCAAATCGGATTATCAACAGGAACTTCCGTATCCCCTATGGAGAGCACATAATCTCCCACGTAAGCGGCCAAAACTTCCATAGAGATTTCTCCCCAATATTTGTCTGCGTCAATAATATCAGTTTGAACTTTTGATGGTGCCTTCATTTGAAGTTGATTATAAACGAGTTCGCCAACCGCATGCTTGGCTCCAGCGATGTAGTTATTTTTATCACTGTATTCTCCCATAGTAACCGTCGCGTCTGAAAGACCTGCATTCTGCAAGGCTTGCTTCGCCTCTTCGATTTTTTCGGAATACGTCTTCAAAACTGCCGTAGCCTCTTCTTGCTTGTTCAAAACATTGCCAATAAACTGTATCCGCTCTACTGTAGTCATATCACCATAAGGGACATAAATAGTAGGAGCAATTTTGGATAAATCTTCATAATTCTCATCGCCCCAGGCTAATATGATCAGGTCAGGCTCAAGAGTCATGACATCTTCCGGCTCCATAACTATTTTAGTGGAGTTAGTAATTTGGTTAGCAAAAACAGCCTCTTTATCGCCCCTTGCCACTCTAGCAACACCTAGAGGATTTACACCTAGAGCCACCACATCACCAATCAAATAATCAACTATAACACGCTGAGGTTTGTTAGGCACCTCAACATCACCCTTTACTGTGGATATCGTTCTGGTCTCTGAGACTTCTGAAGCTTTCGTCTCCGATCCTTCCGGTTGTGTCGTCACTTGTGTCTGCGTAGGCACAGGATTCACCGTTCCTCCATTATTCGCTGGCGTCCCCGATGTACATGCCGACAACAACAGCATCATGCTCATCGCCGCCGCCAAAATCATTTCTTTACTTCTTACTTTTCCAAACATGGTTGATTCCCCATCTCTATAAGACTTGACTAGGTTCGCTAGTTCCCTCTCATTGTAAAGAAAATGATAATCATTATCAATACCATCAACCTGCATGGATAGTGCGTTTATTTTCCGATAATCACTCGGCGTCATCTTGTAATACTTCTTAAACATCCGAAACAGGTTTTTCTCATCGGCAAAACCAGATCCTGTTGCAATCTCTTTAATAGTTGCTTCTGTATGCTTCAAGTCATGACGGGCAGCTTCAATCCTTCTCTGGATAAGGTACTCCTGTAAGCTCATCCCTTCCTTCTTTTTGAACAGCCGCGTCAATTGCCCTCCACTGATCCCAAACATATCGGCAATTTCTTGAAACATAATTGGCTCCCTATAATGTTTATCGAGATATAACTTGGCAGAACAAGCTGGATCTGGCTGAAGATACCGAATCTCACCACCCTCAAAATCTCTATATACCCCATGAATCAGTTGATATAGAAAATTTTTGGCCTGCAGCTGATCCATCGCCTTACCGCGGCTCCAGCCATTCATCATCTGTTGAAACCAATCGAGCAACAAGATGGGATTACTTGGCGTATAACCAAACTGTTGAACAAATGGATTCACTTCCTCCAATAACTGCTGCAGGTGCTTATTGAAAAAAAGAGGTGACTCTGCTTTATAAAACACCATAAAGGTCTTCACAGACTCCCCTTTAGGCGAAATACTGAGCAGGTTCCCTTTCCCGCCGTGAACTAAACCGAAGCGTTCCATTACAAATATCGTTTCATTCAGTTGTATTTGCGCTTCTCCGCCACATACATAGATAAGCATGCTGCTAGGCATTTTATACTGCTCTAACGGGTATTGGGACGTTACATTCTGAAAACGTACATCTATTAACGTAATGATCGAACGTGTCCAAATGCGGGCCATCGTATCGATCATCTCCGGTGTAAATACTTGGCTAGCTCCTGCATCTGCTTCTTCTTGCATCTATCCGCGCTCCCTTATCTCACTTTTCCCTAATCTATATATCACCCATGTAATGATTTTGATTATCAATATCATAATACATTAAGTAAGTATATCATCATTAAGTGACATTGGGGAGCAGGCAAGTAAAACCTAAGTCAATATTTATGCTCATTTGGAGTACAGGTCGAAGTTACCATTGGCTAATGCTAGGAATGGAGTTTTGCAACTAAATAAAAGGCTCATTAGATATAGTATCTAATGAACCTTAATTGTTTTATTCGTGGCAATCTGACCACGTGCTTTGGGGTCAAACAGCCAGATGAACACCATGCGCACGTAGTGCTTCTCTCCCCCGTCATTACCGTAAATCGTGACCATTGTGATGGTCAGCAAGGCACCACCTGACAGCGGTGCTACGTACCAGAGAAGAAGGGTCTGCCCACTCTCGCCAACTCGCGTGTAGTCGACGCCGTTGAGCACGAAGATCGTGTAGAAGACTGCGCTGTAGAGGAAATATGTGAGAACAGCCCATCGTACGCGGGGACGAACTCGAAGGGCAGGATTCAAAGATTCTTGCTGCATGTCCCTATTGATTGCCAATATAGACACTCCCACTATAAAATATTTTTGTTCTTTCGTTTGTTATCTTCTCATAAGATTTCAGCATTTGACAGCAACCATCAACTCCTAGATTAGTAGTCATGATAACAGTTGCAACGCCGATATACTGCCTGACTGGGCAACCTCCAACGGTTACGATTATTGTGTTCATCCGTTCTCTCTAAGGATCAGACGACGCAACACTTCAAACAAGTAGTTCTTAAAATTTGGCTCGAAGATGTTCTGAAACCCCAAATCCAATTCTGCAAAAGTTCTTCCCGTTTCGCTCATCCCGAGCTCCTCCAACGGTTGTCCAAGCCTTTGATCAAATATCAGCTTCAGACTAAGCGCACGTTCCTGTACTATCGGATCTTCTGGCGGCAACCCTTGCTTAAACATAGCAAACAAATCATACATTACTAATGTCGTCTCATGTTCTACCTGAATCTGCTCTTCCGAGCTTAATTCACTCAAAAATAGAGATTGTATAAATGCATCCGGCAGCCGACCAGAGAGCAACTGCTTCAACTCTCCTTCGTGTTGAATGGAATGAATCATCAGTAAAATGAGCTGGGAATCAATCGTACCGTTATCCTTAACAATCGCCCTTACCCGTTCCACCGTAGCCAACACGCGCTGGATATGCTGCTGCTTCTGCAGTAGCATATCATACTGTATATCCAGTGAAGCTTTAAAATCGTTACTATCTGGCTCCAAGTACTTGCTAATTTCCTCTAAGGAGTAATCTAAATATTTTAAGGTCAATATTTGTTGAAGTCGGTACAAATCCTCATCGGTATAAATCCGGTATCCCTGCTCATTGTAGCTTGGCTTAAGCAACCCCTTCTGGGCATAGAAGCGCAGCGTACGTTTCGATGTGGAGGTCAGTTTAGCGAATGAACCAACGGTATAATACCTTTTACTAATCTTTCTCTGCCCATTCTTGCCCTAGTATAACGGGTAACGTTACGTTAACCTCAAGCATTATTTTTATTTACTCTAAAAAAGAAAGTCCTATCCCAATATGTTCCAACGATTAAGGTTACTATTCCCCATCCTTCCCAGCCCAATCAAGCCCTGCTTAGTTAGCTGCCATGCCGGCGCACCACAAAAACAGGGCCAACCGTAGGGTTGGCCCTGAATTGTTATGAACGACTCCTTGGATCACAAAAGAAAAGTCCGAGGAGAGGAATTTAAACCAGACACACTCTCTTCTTCTGTGACAATAAATCGATAAATCCTGATTCCTTCACCCCACACTATCCTGAAGTTTTGACTGGCGTTAACTCAATTGAAGAAGATTTGCTCAACTGGTCTAGAGCGAGCGTTGCCGTTGCAATGTATCTGGCAACCTTCGACCAGTCGCACCTTCTCCTGCTTGAATTCGAGCGTGCAACATACTCTTGATGTCTTTCTGATTATCGTTTTCCTTGCGTGTATTGCTACACTCAATAACTAACTAGTTAAGGTCCATACTGGCGAGCACACGGGCGACTGCGGTTACTGTCGCATGCACATCAGCCTCCGACGTGCGCCAGTTGACAACGCTGATTCGCATTGCACGCCGCCCTCTCCAAACTGTGCCGCTGAAAAATGCTGTTCCTTCCGCGTTGATAGCAGCAATCACAGAGGTAGTGCGAGCGTCATGATCTTCTTCTGATGCATTGGGCTCTGGCGAAAGGAACCTGACCAGTGCTTGGTTCAGCGTGGGGGCGAAAACCAGTTCGGCGCCATGCAACGCTGCGATACCGTTTGCAAGCGCTGCGGCATGGGCACAACTCCGCTCAATGAGTTCCGCCACGCCAGTTCTGCCGAGCTCACGTAACGCTGCATAAACCGCAAAGCCTCGTGCGCGTCGAGTCCAATCAGGCGTCCAATTGATTTGGTCGCGCGTTTCCGCATCATGGGTCAGGTAGTTTGCGCTAATCTCCATTGCCGCGCGATGTGCATCGGAGTCTGTAATTAAGGCAATTCCTATGTCCTTCGGTGTATTCAGCCACTTATGTCCATCAGTTGCCCAGGAATGTGCCAGTTCGACTCCTGCCAGTTTGCTCCGATAATGTCCACTTGCTCGCGCCCAAAGTCCAAACGCACCGTCGATATGCACCCATGCCCCAGCCGCTCGCGCGATAGGAATGAGTTCGCTGAACGGATCGATCGCGGCTACGTTAAGATCCGCTGCGTCAAGAATAACAATCGTTGGGCTGTCTGTATCTTTAAGCGCTGTGGACAGCACATCTGCAGTGACACGTGCGTCTGCGTCGGTTGTGAGAGGAACCAAGGCAGCTGTGCCGATGCCCAAGAAGCGCAGTGCTCGTTCGATACTTCCATGGCGCTGTTCCGACGCCAGAATACGAATTGCGGGAGCTCCGGTCAACCCGTCTCGCTCCACATTCCAGCCCATATCTCGAAGGAGCGAGTGACGTGCTGCGGCGAGACAGGTGAAGTGCGCCATCTGGCAGCCAGTGGTAAATGCGAACGAAGCTGTGCTAGGCAGATCAAGCACCTCCTTGACCCAAGCTCCGGCAACTTCTTCCACTACAGCAGCGGCCGGCCCGCAAGCATATAGAGCGGCATTATTGTCCCAGGTGGATGTGAGCCAATCAGCCGCAAGTGCTGAAGGCAGTGCACCGCCAATCACCCAGGCGAAAAAACGTCCCCCTGCAGAGCCCAAATGTCCTCCTTCGGTGGCAGCTACCAACTCGTCTATCACGCGTTCGGCGGGAATGTCATCATTGCCGAGGGGCAGACCCAATCGACGCCGTAAAGTATCTGTGTCTGTAGTTGCGCTGACAGACTGCTTGTCCAGGCTGGCGAGAAAATCAACAGCATGGACCTGGGTACGCTCAAGCAAAGAGCGGAAATTAGACATTGCGGTTTCATTTTGAACAAGAAAAGAATGTCCCGCAGCCGCATAATAGCCTCCCAATTCTGCAGAAACATCGATATTTATTATATCGCCCGGTTGAATGATACGATCTTCCGAAATTCCAGTGGCAATTTCGTGGTTAATACTAATACATGTGTTGCTAGGTAACTTATTGATTGTCTTAGGTGAGGGCACAGCCCCATGCCTTTTCAAAAACTTTCCTCCAATATCTTCTAACTCCTTTATCGTAATGCCTGCACGTGCATGACGATTCATTTCACTTATCGTCAATGCAACGATTCTGCCAATTTCCTTCAAGGCTTCAATATCAATTGGTGTTTTTTTTGTCAAAAAAAACCCTCCATTCCCGTAAGAATTTAAGACGAATTTATTTTAACACTACAACCCTTTTGATATGTTGCTCATCAATTCGCACATCTCATACCTTGCTTTTATTTCTTCAACGAAATTTCTATTAGAATTTTAATCAGTGTAAGTTAACTACAATTTCTTTATGTACTTGAATACAAATCCTCTGTATAAAAGTGCTGATACAAACCATTTTAACCATCTAAAGAATCTTCAAGTACTTTCGCAGCCCACCTTCCCAGTACTTATGGTGCTATATGATAGACTTTAAATCACGGAAATCATCCTGCAACCATTTTTGAATCATGCTACGGTTAAGAGCTTCGACGGAAGCATTGAGCTGCGCCCGCATGCTTTTTGGCGTCTACCTTTTGAAGCCACAAGCTGTAGAAAATAAAGAGAAACTTGAATCCTAGCGATAAAGCAGGCGAATCGTAAATTGGATTCGCATGTTTTAAGCGAAGTGGTCGCTTTGCCGTATTTCAACCTTTTAAAAACCATCCTAAAAATTTTCACCAGAGCAAAAAAAAAAAATGTACAATTCATTACCAAAACATTCATTTTATGGTAAGCTCGTATTATAAACATAGGAAATGGAGAGAAGTTAAATGAAAACGAAAAAATACTTTAATGGATTGCTGGCTGTCGGTATTGTCCTTTCGATGGTAGGTTGCGCTTCGGGACAGAAGGAGGAAAAAGCTCCGGAAACCCACAGTGAAGCCCCACACTGGTCTTATGAGGGGGATACGGGACCGGAATTTTGGGGGAGTTTGGACCCTGCATTTTCTGCGTGTTCCAATGGTACAGAGCAGTCGCCAATCGACATTGAGCTTGCCAATGTAAAACTAGACAAAACCATAGAGGATATTAAAATCAACTACAAGCCCACTTCATTTACGATTATGAACAATGGACATACCATACAAGCCAATGATGCATCTGGCAGTAATTCTATCATAGTAGACAATGATGAATATAAGCTTGTACAAATGCACTTCCATAAGCCGAGTGAGCATCAAATTAATGGACAAAATTTTGAAATGGAAGGTCATCTCGTTCACAAAAATAGTGCAGGAAAGCTTGCTGTTCTCGGCTTCCTCATTAACGTTGGAAATGAAAATGAAGTATTAGCTGAAATGTGGTCAAAGCTGCCTCCGGAGGAAACAGAAGCGGATATTCATTTAGAAAAATCGGTAGATCTGTTTAACCTGTTACCTCAAGAGAAGAAAATTTTTAGATACAGTGGTTCCTTAACCACTCCATCTTGCTCAGAAGAGGTTCAATGGCTCGTGTTGGAGCAGCCCATTGAACTGTCCAAACAACAAATTGAGGCATTCGCCTCCATATTTCCACATAACAACAGACCCGTTCAGCCACTGAATGAACGACAAGTATCAACTCCTGACGGGCATTAAGATAAGACACTTCAGTGACGTTGGCATTACGGTAGGAACATTGATCGGTGGTTGGTTTATTTCTCAATTGGGGGCGGATCAGCTCATCTAGAGCGGTATCATACTTTTGTTTCTTGCTTTCTTACTGATTATGATAAAAATAGCAATTTTCAAATCAAATCCATCACGTCTTCCATCGCGGCTACGAATGCCGCGTTCTGCCCGGGCGGGATGCACCAACATTTCTTTAGGTGAGGCTTAAGTTCGCTTTTTTTAATTTACGGTCTACCGTATCATAAGACAGGCTGTCGATATAATGAAGTTCGACCGCCTTGTCTGCGAGTAAGCGCAGCGTCCAGCGACTTCTTCCCGCAGGAAGTTCGCTACAACTTGGGCGGTTGATTTTAGCCCCGCGCAGGAACCAGACTCTGCCCCAGTACCTATTCATGAATAACCTGCCTTTTAAATTTAAAATCAGGCTGACGAACGGGATCCCACCCCATTCGCCAGCCTACATCAACGTTTTTTAGTTATACACATTGAATTCCCGGATAGACCACCAGTTGGAAGCGCTTCCTGTTTGTACGATTTTGATATACCTTGCATTCGCCGGGGCCAAGTCGACTGTGATTACAGGACCGAGGCCGGTGCCGCTAGCCAGAGGGCTACCCCAAGTCGTCCCGTCATTCGATACATAGACCTCGAATCCACGTGCGTAGTCATTGTTATTGCCTGTCGAGTTCATAACAACGCGATTGAACGGCTTGATCCCCTTCATATCGACCACAATATATTGTCCGGGCTGCATCGCTTTGCCCGAAGTCCAGCGCGTCGACAGATTGCCATCCAGTATATTCGCTGGCATCCCGTTTACAGGAAAGGTATCGACGGACCATCCTGTCCGGTCAATGGCATTCGGCACTCCGTTAGACAGCGTTGTCGCGCTGGCTGGATTACTATTTGCTGAAGCGTTGCCCGCGGCATCCAGAGCTTTAACCGTATAGACATAGGCTGTCGCAGGCGACAAACCTATATCAGTGTAAGTTGCCGTCGTGACGGTAGCTACCTTCGCACCGTTGCGGTAAATCTCATATCCAGTTACGCCCACATTGTCTGTAGAGGCGTTCCAGCTCAGATTAATTTGATTGGTCGATACAGCTGTTGCCGTTATATTCGTTGGAGCAGTTGGCGCCTCTATATCCTTGTCTTCAGCGTACACATTGAATTCGGAGACAGACCACCAATTGGAAGCGCTATCAGTTTGTACAACCTTGATATAACGGGCCGTTTGTGGATCAAATTCCACAATAATCTTAGTTGAGCCGGTACCGCTTGCTACAGCGCTGCCCCAAGTCGTTCCATCGTTAGATACGTAAACTTCATAACCGCGGGCATAATCGTTATTCCTGTTCGTTTCAATCTGAACGCCATTAAAGGTTTCAGTAGACTTCATATCAACGATAAAATGATCGCCGGGGGCCATCGCTTTATTCGTGCTCCAACGGGTAGATAAGCTGCCGTCCAGCATGTTGGCAGTTGGATCGGCGCCTGGAGGCGTCGCAACCACCGTCCATCCCGCGCGGTTTAAGAGGGTCCTCTTCGTCGTTTCCGTAGCCGTATTGCTCGGTGCCGAGACATTGCCCGCCCCGTCCCGCGCTATCACGTAGTAGGAATAGATCGTCGATGAGGCAAGGCCTGCATCGGCATAAGAATTGGACACGCTTGAAGCGATTTTCGCCCCATTGCGATAAATATCGTATCCGCTGACAAATGAATCATCCGTCGAAGCGGTCCAGGTCAGATTGATTTGGCTATCCGATGCGGCATTTGCCTTCAAATTAGTCGGTGCAGTCGGCGGCTGGGTATCGATGGCTCCACCTACGAATTCGCTCACCGTTTGCCGCATAGCGTCACTAGGCGAGTTGGCATATACCCGATTGCCGACATTGTTGATGACATGTGTAATTTCGCTGCCCGCTTGACCGGCCAGCCAGATAGAAGTCGCGTGATGAACTTTAATTCCCGGCTTATCCGGAACCTCAATAGCACTGTTCAGCTTGATGGGCGCGTCTCGGAAGAAGGAATATACGCCAAGTCCCCAAACTTCGTGTGTATTTACGGAATCCGCAACCTTATAGGAAGCATACCCGTTAATCGTTCCGTTGCTGCTCATCCAGTCCGCTTGATTGGGTACATCGTAAGGAATTTCAGATTGGTAGAAGTAGACACGACCGCCGTTACCATTCCACAGCGTTTGATATTCTCTATGATGCTCATTAAATAAACCATAGATCGTAACGTCGTTGCCGTTAACGATCAGTCCGTTCTTGCTTACATTGGTGTTCCAGCTCGCTCCGGCACCGTGATCGGCCCGCCAAATCCAGAAATGATCGCCGATGACATTATTGCTGTTGATCTGCAAAGCTACATCTGCGCTTCCGACAACGGCGCCGCCGATGCGAAACACCAGATCTTGGAGAGAAGTTGGATTTGCCGAATGATCCGCCGTGCTGCCCGGGGTTCCCACTTCCATGAGTACGGGAGAATGTACCGCGCCCGCGTCCATTAGCAAGCCGGCTACCTTGACTCCGTCTACGTCAGCTACCGAAATAATGGCTTTCCCCGTATCAGGGATTAATGTAGCGAATCCAAGACCCAATACAACGGTATTGGCACGCGTTACCCGAATCGTATCGTTCAAGTGGTAAATACCTGGCGTAAACAGCAGGTTCTTACCCTGATTCAAGGCATTATTAATCGTTGCCGCCGTAGCTGTTTCCGGACGTGCGATATAGAATTGATCGATCGAGATGGAATCCCCAGGCGTCGAGCCGTTTGCCCATGTAACACCCTTAGTATTTGTCTGCAAAGAAGGCACAAAAACCTGATACTGCCCCGCGTTATCGATATACAGATAAGGCTTCTCCCTAACGACAGGCGTACGGTCGACCACGGTGTAAGGCGGATTCGGGAAATTACCGGTCGGCGGCTGGCTGTCCCCTACGAACACCATGTTCCAAACGCCATTAGACCACGAAGCATACTGACTGTTCCGGGAGAACCATTGCTGTTGAGAAGCAGGAACGATTTTATTATCCACGATCGTATCGGCGTTGTATCCACCGCTGGCCCAGCCTGCATTCCAATTCTTGTCGAAATCGAATAAATTCATATTTCCCTGAATATGCATCCGTCTCAACGTTGTTGCTTGCGCTACTGCCCATTGCATCGTACCGTTTGCAGGCTGTATGCTAAAGTTTTCGAGGGAACGCCAGAAATTAAGCGTAGCATTGCCGTTCCACCACTTGGCATCCGTATTCATACTGCCATTTATTTTGACATCTCCAGGATTTTGCCCCAGACCGGACACTTGTGTATAAAATCCAACTTTCACGTCCACATTGTTGTAAGTACCAGGCTTGAACAGCAGTGCATACCGGTTAGTTCCGAATTGACTCGATTCTTGGGTGTTGAAGATGGAAGCGGCCGTGCTCGTAATATCCGCGGACGGCATCGAAGGATCGAATACATACACATTCGGTCCCAGGATCGTGTTGTTGGCATCCCCGATTGGCGCTGCTTCGGATTTTGCAGGATGAAATGAAATGAGACTAGCTGCAATCGCTACAACCGATACCAATGACATCATTTTTTTGAACATTACATTACCTCCTCTAAGATCAACAAAGTGTGGCATCACAAAACTTAAAGTTGGTCCGTCTCCTATGCCTTGCTTAACGTATACGTATCTGCCAATCACCTCCTCATGAAATGTAAGCCCTTTCAAATGAAAGTTTGCGCAAGTGACAGTTCTTTCCCCAAGAAACATGGACTGCGCGATTGGTATGACTTACTAGTTGTACATGGGGCAAAACCTTATGTCCCGTACTTTCTCTTGTTGCACGAGGATTATTATGATAACGCATACATTCAAAGAAAGAAGCTACACTGATCATAAGACATTCATTGCATGAAAAAAAAGGAACTATGTTTACCTTAAATAAAAAATATTTACCAATTGTCTTAAAATAATGCTTTCTATAATTTCGCTTGCAGAAAATATCTTTCGTTTTCTGATTAAATTAAAAAAATTGATATCATTGTTGACCGAATATTAATCTGGGGAATATTGTTCTTGTCTTGACCATTTAAAAGAGATGAAGAAGATCGCGTGGGATATTGGTTTGCTATGTATAAGGCGTATTTTTCTACCGTTAAAAATGATACTTACTTGGATGTTCTGTACAAATAGGAAGAAGGACTGCATTTTTGAAGAAATCGCATCTGTAACGATGGAATCAGCTCTTGGAATTAGATATGTAAGCCCCTGGACGGTTATTTCGATATAAATGCACGATTTATTTTTGATCAGTGCTTTCCGCATAAGCATCAAAAAGCTGTCGAGAAACTCTCGACAACCAGCTGGCACATCATGGCGCCGTTTTTTATATTGCAAACGGCCATAACTTAATTATAAGACGAATTGTCGTATGAAGTGCGACAGCCAAATACAAAGAAGCCCATGAATGGATTCGTGTAAAATGGAAGTCACCACAACACCATTTTCTACAGAAGAACCCAACATGAGCTACTCCCATCTTAGCATAATGGAGCGTGGACAACTAGAGACTCTACATCGACTAGGCTGGTCGACAAGGGCTATCGCACACCACCTCCATCGTCATCACTCGACGATTGCACGAGAAATCGTACGTGGGCAGGACAAGCAACGATACGAAGCTGCAATCGCACAGGAAGCTTACTAAATGGTAGAAAAGGAGTCGTCAACCCGGTAAAATGTTTGTACCCCTACAAACCAACCGTTCCTACGTTATTTGGCACGACAGAAAATGCCGTTTACGGTTAACTGTTCACGGCACTGATCGTTTTTGTGCTACTCAAGTGGCTATTTGATGGGGCCAAGCAGACCTTGCCCTGCCGTGCTGAGCTCTCTTTTGTTCGATTTGCTCGCTTGCTTCTTCTTGATCGGCTACCTGCTGAATGGTTAATACGCATTCATCGCATGATAAACCTGAAAAGATAGTGATTTATCCTATTATATTATCGTTGTGAATTATCGCAGTGTTCTGACCTTGCCATTAGAAGAAATGGGGCGATGTGCATGGAAACACCCTCGCCCCACATCTTATATGGCAAAACCGCTTCATTTTGAGTTTCAGTTGCACCGTTGTTGTCCTTTTTATGCTTATCCACGCTTGACGAATTATTGATGTCTAAGCATAGACATGATCTCACTAAATTGCTCCAGGATATTTTTGGAAGAAAACCTATAAAAACTACTTCCTTCAGCAGGCGGACCCGTAGCGATAATATGTTGTTGTCCCGGCAGAACCGTATCAGCAAGAAATATCATAACAAATTCGTATCCTGCCTTAACATCGCCTTTTAGCGAACGGACAACAGCGACTGAAATGGTATATAAATCCATTTGAAACCGTTCCAAGAGTATGAGTATGTACATTGATGCTACCAGTGCCAGACCAAAATCCTACTTTATTTATATTACCGCCGCCAGTAGTAGCATTAATATCTTGTTGCCAAATCCAATACACCCAATGGGCGTCAAGGGTAAAGTTCCGGCAGCAGGCACATTGATACTAACAGATGCTTCGGGTCGGAAGATTGGGCCAGTTGAAACCCGCGAAAAGCCTTGTAGAATCAAGGTTTTTCGCGGGTTTTTATGTTTTTATCAAGCCCCTCAAGGGTCACGCAGCAATAACTCAAAATGATACCGTTTTTAGACGACGTAAAGAACTCGGAAAGAACTTTTGATAGAACAGCCCCGCTCCCTATCATTGAAAAATGGACGGGGCGAATGCTCCAGGGAGAGTAGTAAATATGTCAAAGACGGCTGTCATCACCCTTGCAAATCAAAAAGGTGGAATAGGAACAACCACTACTGCCTACCAAGACATAGTCAAGATATTGTCCTACCTAAAGCAACTAGTGCCTTCGAAATTCTATCTGGTCATAGTCGTCTAATTACAGCTTGAAGCATGCAAAGAAAAGCCAAACAAAGACGAGGCAATATAACTGCACTTGAAATTACAAATCTCAAGTAACGATGAAAATGAAGAAGGTGTCCCACCGGGACACCTCGGAAAAGTGTGTTTGAAATTTACGAAAAATACGGCTCATCATCCACTGCTTCAAGATCTTCTTTTTTTACATTGCTCCACTACCATACTTCTTTATATGTGTTGAAGCGTAAATTCCTTAAACCAGTTGTCCGATTGAAATTTCGACTTTTCCCACGATCTCGCCGGATTCGGCAAGCTTGATAGCCCCTTTGGAGAGGGCAGGCATGTAAGTATCATTGTCGGTAAAAGGAATGGCATCCAGCAACACGTCATACGCGATTTGCGTACCCGCTCCCAGCTTGAACTCACCCAGTACGTCTCTTGTAATATAGATCGCTCTTGATGCCAACAGGTACTCGATGCCAAGAATCTTCGGCAGATTATCGATGATTTGCTTCGTCTTCCGACATGCCCAAGGCGCCATGCTGACATGGTCTTCCTGATTACTCTTGGTCGGTATTGTGTCTACACTTGCAGGAAAGCATAATGTTTTGTTCTCGGAGGCGATCGCTGCGGCTGCACAGGAGATGACAGGATATCCGCAATTCAATCCTGCCGGCTCCCCGGCAAGCATCGGAGGCAGGCCATAGTTAAGCGTTGAATCGCATAACGCAAAAATTCTCCGTTCCGATATGTTCCCAATCTCCGCCAGGCTCATAGCGACGATGTCCATCGCGAATGCAATCGGCTCGCCGTGAAAATTACCTCCGCTTAAGAAGTCCAACTCACCCTCATCGTTCCAGAATACAAGTGGATTATCCGTAGCGGCATTGATCTCTCGTTCCAGAATTTCTCTGACGTAGTTCAGGTTATCCCTGCAAGAACCATGCACTTGCGGCAGGCAGCGAATGGAATATAGATCCTGAACGCGCGGCTGGTATTCCAAATGCAGGACGTCGTGCTTAAGATGAACCTTTCTTGCCTCCTCCGTCGTGCGCTCGCTGTCCTTGACCAACTTTCTAATGTTGCTCGCGCTGTCGATCTGCCCTTTTTGCCGTCTGACGCGGTGGATTCTCTCATCGAACGCCGCCATTTCTCCGCGCATCGCTTCAATGCTTAACGAAGCGGAAACTTCTGCTTCTTTCAGCAACTTCGCAGCGTCATGATAATTAAGCACGGCCATCCCTGCAAACATCGTCGTACCGTTAATAAGCGCCAAAGCGTCCTTCGCTTTAAGCTCGAATTTGATCGGATGGATACCCGCTCTTCTCAACGCTTCAGGAGCAGACAATATTTCACCTTTGTAGTAGGCTTCGGCCGCATCAAATCCGATAAGAACGGAGGCCATATGTGCCAATGGGGCGAGATCGCCGCATGCGCCGACGGAGCCTTGCACCGGAATGACAGGGTGTACGCCTTTGTTCAGCATTTCAACCAGCCTGTCCATCACTTCAATCCGCAATCCCGACACGCCTTGGCAGAAGGCATTCAGCCTTACCGCCATCGTCGCCCTAACGACTTCCTCGGAAGCAGGCTCACCAACGCCCCCGCAGTGCGACAAAATAATGTTTCGCTGGAACAAATCATTGTCTTCGACCGAAATGTTGAAGTCCTTCAATTTGCCTACACCGGTATTAAAGCCATAGATTGGTGGAGCATCACTTCTGATCCAGTGTTTATCAATATATTCTCTGACCTTAATAATTTCATTTCTGCTGGATTCCGCTATTGTAACCTGAGCATGGTGTCTGGAGATATTGACGATATCTTCAATCTTTAAATTCTCTCCATCCAATATGATTTCGCTCATCATTCAATCCTCCTACCAATTAAGTTTATTTCTATTATATAAAAGCTCGTTTCTTCTTTCGCTTCGTTTCTAAGTGTAAAAAAGTGCAGATATCCTGTCAACACTTTTCTTATAGGCTTAGTAGGAATTGATCGCTGGACCTGATGATGGACATTCCGATCACCACCTTCTCCGTTGGCCGCAACCGTGAGCAGAAAAACCAGGTTGCGAAGATTACGGATAATTAACAGAAACATAAGCAAGCCCTGTATTCCCTCTGCACGAGGATCACATCCTCAGCAACATGGAACAAAGGGCTTTTTCTTGTGTATCTATCAGCCATCGACAATGACAGGCCACTGCCCCGCCCGAACCTCTACGAATTCCGACCGTACTAGGTCGTACGAATAGATGATTAACATGAAATAAACATTTCATTTTTATTATTTGTAAAATTCTAACGTTGACAATTATAAAACCCCAAAATAAAATATACTAAACACATCGGAATTATCAATTATTGATTGTCGATTATCAAAGATGAATAATCGAGATTTTCTGGGAGACGGACTACGCGATGCCTTTGAGCCAAAACTTGATTAGAGAACGTAGCAGCACCCTCATTTCCGTAACCTCATTCATATTCAACTGGTTTGACGCTACCAAGCAGAACACGAAAGATGCCTGAATGTGAGTTAAAAATATATTACAATCTGGGAGGTACTCACAATGAAACACAGAGGAAAAGCGTTAACTTTATTTCTACTCATTCTGACTCTAGTGCTTAGCGGTTGCCAGCTAACAACGAAGAAAGAAACTTCCGAGTCGCCATCGGCTTCGGCTCCCTCCTCGAATCAGCCAGTTGTCGACAATAGTCCGGTAGATATCGAGCTGCTTACGATGAGCTCCTACGAGGCGGACGCCAATATCATTCGCGATCAGTTAACGAAGAACGGCTTTAACGTTAAGCTGAACTTGCAACCCGACTATGGCAGCTTTAAAGGACAGCAGGACGCCGGCAACTTTGATATTGCTCTATCCGGTTGGACTACCGTAACTGGCAACCCCGATTATGCAGTGCGTTCGCTATTCAAAACTGGAGGCGACAACAGTATCATCTCCGATCCGGAGATCGACGCGTTGATCGACAAAGCCTCGACACAGACGCGAGATCAGTACGTCGAAACTTATAAACAACTGGAGCAGAAGCTTGTATTCGATAACGCCTACATCGCGCCGGTATATAACTCCCTGAAGGGGCAGGCATTCAATAAGAATGTGCTGAATCCGGATTCTATCCGCATTTCGAAATCCCGCTCCCTTCCATGGGAAGAGGTTGATTTTAAAGATACGTCCAATCGCGATTCGCAGCCGCTCATTCTGCAGCAGAACACTTCGACGCTGACGTCCTTGGATCCAATCAAGGGCAACGACGGTTCCATCAACGTACTGAATACAAACTTGTATGTCAGACTGGTTAACCTTACGGATGACGACCATATTACTTCCGAAGGATCTCTGTCGCTCAATCACGCCATTTCCGAAGGTAATACGGATTACTATTTTATTTTGAGAGACGACATTAATTTCGCGCAAATTAAAGATAAGCGTGCCGTAGATACCGGCGAACGCGTTGGCGGAGACGACGTTATCTTCTCCTTGCTTCGCGCCAAGAACAAAAACTCCGTACCAGATCACCGTACGTTCACTCTCCATGAGCATATTGGCAAGGTGGAGCTGGTAACGGATCTCGCGGAGCTGGAAGCGGCGAAGGTGACGGGAAGCAGTACTACCGTGAAGGACGCGCTGGAACAAGGACTAAGCTCCAAAATTACGCAATTGGTTGCGGATAAAAAGCTCTCGAACAACAAAGAAGGCAAATATGAAGTTATTAAGTTGACGTCCACCAAGGCGTTCCCGCAGGTATTGAACTACTTGGCTCACCAATCGGGCGGGATCGTATCCAAGAAGCAGGTCGAGAGCATCAACACGTATGATGTGGCTAGCTTCGATGTGAACAAGGATATTCCTTATGGCGATCAGAACACTGTCACTGAAGGAGACCGTTACAACAATACGCTATATACAAGCGGCCCGTACATTCTTTCCTACAAGAACGACTACGAGGGTGTATTCCTGAAAAATCCGGGCTACTTGAAAGGAACGAAGTACGAGCCAAAAATTTCTACCATTAAGGTACGCTTCATTAAGGATGCAGACAGTGCTTTGTCCTCCCTGCGTAGCGGAGAAATTGATTTGTTATACGGTGTTTCCGAAACGAAATACGATATCGTGAAGGGCGACAGCAAGCTGATTCTGCAAACTTTACAGGGCAACGCAGTAGTTTACATGTTGTTCAATACAGCTGCCAACCGTCCAGTAGGCACGAGCGTCGATCTGAGAAAAGCTGTGCTTTACTCCATCAACCAAGAGGATTTACAAGCCTTCTACGGCGGCAACAAGATCAAAGCAGTCTCCACGGTAAGCCCGCTGGTGAACACCGGACTTGAGTTGGTCGCAGACGCTGCGAAAGTCAAAGAGTACCTGAACGCTTACAAAGCAAGCAAATAAGCAGACTGTCAATACCAGTTATAAGGGCATGAGATCGGTATTATACCGGTCACATGCCCTTTCTTCTATTCCTGCTTCAAAATTTACGACCTCCCACGTCCGCATGTAGTGACACACATGTATGGGGAATAGTCGGAAGGTTTGACGTGTAGAGGCGGACGTATGCTCACCGAAGGGAGCAGATTGGAATGTGGGATGTATATAAAATGCGATGAAAGGTTCAATACGGGGCGAGTTGGACGATTACCGTGCTTGTGCTCAGTTGCGGCAGGTTGTGTTCCGGCTTCGAAAGGTTTCCCCCAAGATCCAGCTTGGATTTTAGGGGACTGATTTTTCCAGGAAGGTCGTCATGCGTTTCTTTTGTTTAAGTTAAAACGCCCAGTTACCTTTTCGAAACACCTGCTCAGTCGTGCCATCTTCTAGTATGCCGTCGATATCCATTTCTGCGGAGCCAATCATAAAATCGACATGGGCAAGACTGTCATTCAGTCCTTGCGCTTCAAGCTCTTCCTTGCTCATTGTTTTTCCGCCTTCAAGACAGAAAGCTAAGCCTTTGCCGATAGCAAGGTGATTGGAGGCATTTTCGTCAAATAACGTGTTATAGAAAATCAAGTTGGTATCCGAAATTGGCGACTTATGCGGTACCAATGCTACCTCGCCAAGAAATTGCGAGCCTTCATCCGTTTCAATAAGTCCTTTAAGCGTATCATAGCCCTGATCAGCGTCAAACTCGACGATTTTGCCGTCCTTGAAGGTCAGACGAATATTTTCAATCAGATTGCCGCCGTAGCTAAGTGGCTTCGTGCTGGAAACGGTGCCGTTCACGCCTGTTTTCAACGGGACGGTAAATACTTCTTCCGTCGGCATATTGGAAATAAACTGGATACCTTGCGCGTTCGGGCTGCCAGCGCTTACCCAGCGGTGTGAAGCAGGCAGTTCGATCGTAAGATCCGTGCCTGGCGCAGTATAGTGCAGTTTTTTATATTTGCGTTCATTGAGACTCGCTGCTTTTTGATCAAGCGTGTCGGTATGCGCTCGCCACGCTTGTACGGGATCATCAAGGTCGGCGCGGGTCGCTTGAAAAATCAATGCCCACAACTTATCGACCCGATCGTGCTCCGCGACTTCAGGGAACACCTTATCTGCCCACGGCTGGGAAGGCACTGCTACGATGGACCAACTGACTTTATCCCCCATCTGATAGGTGCGGAAAGGCTGGAGAGCTGTGCTGGCGGCAATGTTCGCAGCTTTAATACGCTGAGGTTCAATGTCCTGCAGTAGATCCGGATTAGCTGCGATGATCCAGAGAAAGGCAGCATTATTTTTGGCCATATCTGCCCAACCATCGGCACCAAACTGCGGATAGTAATTAAAAGAATTGGCAGGGGCAAGCTCATAACGTGTGCGGATCACTTCATCATCGTGCCATTCGACATGGACATATTTGGCACCAACCTCGTAGGCTTTTCGCACGATCAGCCGCACATAATCGGACGCTAGAATTGGGGCAGTAACGACAAGTGTCTGGCCGGGCTGTACGTTGACACCCACTTTAACGACGAGCGACGCATATTTTTCAAGGCTTTTCTGAAAGTCGTTCATGTGAAGCCCTCCTAAAGTTTTGTGAAGCTTATTCTCCTGAATCGTCGTCATAACAAATCTTGCTTTGGAAGCATCAGCGTCGTTTATGTAAGAAGGGCGGAACAATCACATCAAGGCTTACCAGCATCGGCGCTACTTTACTTGTAATCAGGAGTGCTACAAGGCTGGCCATTTAATTGAATGTAATCGACTCCGTTTACCGAGTTAAAAAGCTCAACCTCTAAATTTTAGATTGAGCCTTTAAATCTAAATAAAAAAAGTTCATCAGATATAGTATCTAATGAACCATTAGTTGTTGTATTGGTACCGGCGAGAGGACTCGAACCTCCACGGTTTCCCACTCGATTTTGAGTCGAGCGCGTCTGCCATTCCGCCACGCCGGCACATATAGGGTGTTGCATTTTAAAGAAGTGGCGCGGCCTAAGAGATTCGAACTCCTGACCTTTTGATTCGTAGTCAAACGCTCTATCCAGCTGAGCTAAGGCCGCACACTATGAGATTGTGGAGGCGCCACCCAGACTCGAACTGGGGGTAGAGCTTTTGCAGAGCTCTGCCTTACCACTTGGCTATGGCGCCAAAATAAATGGAGCGGAAGACGGGAATCGAACCCGCGACCCTCGCCTTGGCAAGGCGATGCTCTACCGCTGAGCCACTTCCGCATTAATGGCTGGGGATTCAGGGATCGAACCTGAGAATGACGGAGTCAAAGTCCGTTGCCTTACCGCTTGGCTAATCCCCAACAATATATTTAGTTTCTGATAAGGTGTAAAAATGGGGCGATCGAGGGGAATTGAACCCCCGAATGTCGGATCCACAAACCGATGCGTTAACCACTTCGCCACGACCGCCATGGAACACCTTATAAAATTGGCAGGGGCAGCAGGAATTGAACCCACACCAAAGGTTTTGGAGACCTTTGTTCTACCTTTAAACTATGCCCCTAGGTAAATGGTGGAGGATGATGGATTTGAACCACCGAACCCGAAGGAAGAGATTTACAGTCTCCCGCGTTTGGCCACTTCGCTAATCCTCCATGTGGTGCCGTCGAGAGGACTTGAACCCCCAACCTACTGATTACAAGTCAGTTGCTCTACCAGTTGAGCTACAACGGCAAATTCAATTGTTGAAAAATGGTGGCTCGGGACGGAATCGAACCGCCGACACGAGGATTTTCAGTCCTCTGCTCTACCGACTGAGCTACCGAGCCTGATGATGTTATAATGGCGGAGCTGACGGGATTCGAACCCGCGGTCTCCTGCGTGACAGGCAGGCATGTTAGGCCTCTACACCACAGCTCCACATCATATGTACCCGGATGTCTCCGTTGGTAAATTGGTTGCGGGGGCAGGATTTGAACCTGCGGCCTTCGGGTTATGAGCCCGACGAGCTACCGGGCTGCTCCACCCCGCGTCATTAAAAAGCAATTATGGTGGAGGATGACGGGATCGAACCGCCGACCCTCTGCTTGTAAGGCAGATGCTCTCCCAGCTGAGCTAATCCTCCATGTTGAGCGACTTTTATATCTTATCATACTTCTCTATAAGATTGCAAGTCTTTTTTTTAAGAAAGTTGGTGACCCGTAGGGGATTCGAACCCCTGTTACCTCCGTGAAAGGGAGGTGTCTTAACCCCTTGACCAACGGGCCTTACTGGCAGAGAGGAAGGGATTCGAACCCTCGATACGCGATTAACGTATACACGATTTCCAATCGTGCTCCTTCGACCACTCGGACACCTCTCTGTATGGCTCCCCGAACAGGACTCGAACCTGTGACAACTCGATTAACAGTCGAGTGCTCTACCAACTGAGCTATCAGGGAATATGGATGTTTTTCGATGATTATGCTTCCTGAATCGCTTCAGAAAAGACAGAACCATGAACTACAAGGTTTGCACCTTGAAAACTGGATACGAAAGTATCTGTTTTTTCACTTTAGCTTGTCTGTGGCTTGTATGAACCACAAACGATTAGGATAAGCCCTCGACCGATTAGTATTCGTCAGCTCCACACATTGCTGTGCTTCCACCCCGAACCTATCAACCTCGTCGTCTTCAAGGGGTCTTACATACTGGGAAATCTCATCTTGAGGGGGGCTTCACGCTTAGATGCTTTCAGCGCTTATCCCGTCCGTACTTGGCTAC